>CAVSEV010000001.1:0-126203 GCA_963727015.1 uncultured Actinomycetota bacterium
GTGTGGCGCATCCGGTGGGTGCGCTGGAAGTCCACCACCGCCCCGGTGGCGTCGGTGACCTGCAGCACGTCGGCGAGCTGGGTGAGCAGCCCGTTCAGGGTGTTCGCGCGATAGTGGCGTGCGCCGGCGGTGTTGGCCTGCCAGGCTAGGAACAGATACGGCGGGTCGGGGGTGGCGGGATCGTTCGCTCGCACCAGGGCGCGGGCAAACTCCTGCTGCTCGGCCACGATGGCCACGACGTCGGCGCCGACCAGGATGGCCTGCGGCGCGCCTGCGATCTTGGTCTGCTGGTAGCGCAGCCGGGCGGCCGGGCCGCCGTCGTCCGCGGCCTTGCTGGCATCTAGGCCGGGGACCGGCGACAGCGGCGCGAAGTCCATCATCAAGATCTCGTTGATCCGCCGCCCGGTCGCGATCGCGAGCAGGAACGCGCGCATCGCCTGCTCATCGCCCAGCCCGCGGACCTGGCGCGGCGTCCCGTTCACCAGCACGGTCCTGGCCTGGTCGCGGGGCAGACCGAGGATCTCGACGTGCCCGGCGATGCGGGACAGGGCCGCGGCGTCGATGTAGTTGCCCTCGGCCGGGCCGCGGTAACGGCAGGCGATCTCGCCGGGCCGCCACCAGCGGGCGTGGGCATCGGTCAGCCCGGCCCACCGCGGCTCGCTCAGGTCCCGGGCGGCCTCGTCGCGCCGGTCGGCCATGAAGGCGTAAAAGCCCGCCACCGTGGTCTGGATCAGCCCGATGGTGGACGGGGCGAGCAGCCGCCCGGAGGGTGCGCGCTGCTGGCGCAGCCAGGCCGCCAGCCGCAGCGCCACCGGGCGGATCCCGGCCCCGGGATCAGCGTCCAGGACCGGGCTGTCGATGCCCTCGGCGGCCAGGAACGCGGCGAAGTGACGGCCCAGGTAGCTCAGGAAGCTCGGCAGCGAACTCCACGACAGCAGCCCGGTGGCCAGCCCGGCCGCGAAATACCACTGGATCGCCTCGCGCAGCCAGGCCGGGCTGACCCGGGCGAAGTTCAGCCGCTGGCCTTCCAGGGGCTCGTGCTCGCGGACCGGGATCCGCCGGTCGTGGCGCGGATCCCACACCACCGATCGCCACCACGGCTGGCCCGCCTGGCAGGCCAGCGTCAGTGCCGCGTGCAGCCGGGCGATGGTGGCCCGGTGGTTGTGCAGGTAGCTGGGCGGCGGCAGCCGGTGGTGCCGGTCGTGGTAGCGGCGGCGGGCCGCCGCTACCCACTCCTCCACGCTCAGGCCGGTGAACGAGCACAGGTCCTGCCCGGCGGCCACAGCCGCGGCGACGCGCACCCACTCAGCCAGCGCCCAGGAGTTCACCCGCTCCCCGGCCACCGCCAGCGTGTGCAGCCAGTACCCGGCCTCCTGGCGCATCTGCTCGGGCAGGGCTGCCAGCTCCAGCCGGGCAGGCGGCCGGGCCGGGTAAGCATAGGTGAGCCGGGCGAACGGCTCGGCGGTGAAATCGACCGTCGCTGTCCGGAAGCTGGCCGGCAACGCGGCGAACAGCACCGCCGGGCCCGGTGCCGCATCCGGCGGCCCGGATGCGGAAGGCCGCCGGCTAGGCACCGGTCACCCGCCAGCCCTCGGTGAAGGAGCGCCATCCGGCTACCGCCCGCAGCTCGGCGTCCTCGGTGACCCAGCCATACAAGTCCATCGTGGTCTGCACGTCGGCGTGCCCGAGCCGCCGTGACACCACATGCAACGGCACCCCGGCCAGCAGCAAGGCCGAGGCGTGCGTGTGGCGCAGCCAGTGCGGCGACCAGCCCTCCGGCAGCCCGGGCAGCTCCCGGCGCAGACGGCCGACCACCTTGTAGACGGTTTCCGGGCGCAGCGGGGCGAACCGGGGCTCGCCGTCGAGGTTGACGAAGCAGAACCACTCGTCGCTGACCTCCAGCCCGGCCCGTCCGGCCCGCTCGGCCAGCTCCCACAGGTAGTCGCCGTAGAGACGCTCCAGCTCATCGGAGACGTAGATGCGCCTGCCGCGCCCGCCCTTGACCCTGGCCCCGTGCGGATGATCCCGGGGAACGACCTGGATGAACGGCGTGCCTCCCGAGCCCGGGTGCCAGTCGGCGTGGGTCAGGCACAGCACCTCACCAAGGCGCATGCCGGTCTCCGCCAGCGTGGCGAACAGCAGGCGGTCCCGCAGCGACCCCGACCACTCGCCGCTGGCCGCATCCCGCGCCGCGCACCCCGACAGGACCGCCGCGACCTGCGCCGGGGTCAGCAGCGGGCAGGCCTGCCGCCGCCGGGGCCGCACCGGCATCGGGCTGCGCCGGCTCGCCCTGGAACGGCCGTCCAGGTGCGCCAGGAACGCCCGGTAGCGGCTGCGCCGCGGCGGCCCGGACCACGCCCGGGCCAGCGCCGGGGCCACCCCGTGCGCGTCATGGTGATACCGGTAGAAGCTGACCACCGCCGCCAGCCGCGTGGCCAGCGTCGACTCCGCCAGCCGGGGCGGCGCGGCAGCCGCCGGATCCAGCAGCGCCACCCCAGGCGGGGTGCCCTGCCGCAGCCAGGTGACGAACCCGGCCAGCGCGGGGACGTCCGCCTCGGCCCAGGCGCGGCCATCCAGCTCCAGGTACCGCCACCACAGCTGCAGCGCCTTGGCATAAGCCCGGACCGTGTGCGGCGACGAGCCGGTGACCCGGTGATACTCCAGAAACTCCTCCACCGGCCCCACCTGCCGGTGATCTGCCCCCAGCACGGTCCAGGTCCTGGCCCCGTCCGCCAACTCGACCGGTTGCACGCAGACGCTCATCCGCCCCCCTGCAGACGTTGCCTATGAGGGGAAGATAACCAGTCGCCAACGACCGTTACCGGAGGCGCGCCGGAACGTTGCACGACGTTAAAGACGCTGGTCAGGCGGGGGCGGATAACTGGGCCTCAAGGGGACCCTCTCCGAGGCTGAACTGCACCTGCTGCGGTCACGGATGACCGAGGGACTGCGCGCCAAGGCCGCCCGCGGTGAGCTGCGGCTGACGCTGCCCGCCGGGCTGGACTACGACGACGGTGACCACGTGATCATCACCCCTGATGAGGCGGCACGCGAGGCGATCATGTGCGTGTTCCGCCGCTTTGACCAGCTTGGCTCGGCCCGGCAGGTGGTCGTCAGCCTCCGCACTGACGGCTTGCGGCTGCCCCGGCGGGACATCCGCACCGGGAAGATCGCATGGGCGCAGGCCAACTACCCGGCCGTGCACGACATCTTGATCCATCCCGGCTATGCCGGGGTGTTCGCCTACGGGCGCAGCAAGCTGGAAAAGCGCATGGCCGCCGGCGGGAACGTGATCACCCGGCAGCGGCGGCTTCCTCGTGACCAGTGGGCCGTGATGATCCCGGGCCACCATCCCGGCTACATCTCCCTGGAAACCTACGATGCCAATATCGCCAGGCTGGCCGCCAACTCCCCGCCGCCGGCCGGCGGGGCCGGCGGCGCCGCGCGGGAAGGCGCGGCCTGGCTGCAGGGCCTGCTGCGCTGCGGCCGGTGCGGGCGGCTCATGCAGGTCGCCTACCACTCCAGCGGCAGCCCCGCCTACCGGTGCGGACGCGCCAACCAGATGTACGGTGCCAGGACCTGCCAGCGGGTCGGCGGCCGGCGGCTGCACGAGACGGTGCTGGCCGAGCTGCTGGCCGCGCTCGCCCCCGCCTGCCTGGCCGCCACCATCCAGGCCATGTCCGACACCGAAGCCCAGTTCCGCCAGAACCTGGCCGTGTTCGAACGCGCGCTGGAACGGGCCCGTTTCGAAGCCGGCCGGGCGCTGCGCCAGTACGACAACGTGGAGCCGGAGAACCGGCTGGTCGCCAGGACCCTGGAGGCCGTCCTGGAAGACAAGCTCACGGCCGTGCGCACCGCGGAAAACCAGCTCGCCGCCCAGCAAGCCCGCCGGCCCGTCACCCTCACCCAGCAGGAAACCGCCTGGATCACCACCGCCGGAGCCGACCTGCGGGCCATCTTCCAGGCCCCGGCCACCACCAACGCCCAGCGCAAGGAACTCATCCGCGCGGTCATCACCGAGGTCACCGTCACCGTGCAGGACAACGGCGGCGATGACACCGCCCGGACGTGCCAGGTGCGGATCATCTGGCAAGGCGGCGCCAGCACCCGGCTGCAGATGCCGATCCCCGCCAGCGGCCACCACGGCCGCGTCACCAGCGAAGACACCCTCGACCTGGTCCGCCGCCTGGCATCCCGCTACGACGACACCACCATCGCCCAGATCCTCGGACAGCAGAACCGCCGCACCGCGACCGGACTGGCCTTCAGGAAAACCCACGTCAGGGCACTACGCGCCTACCACGGCATCCCCGAATACCAGGCGCCCCCCGGAAATGTCACACCCGGCTGCCAGGATGCGATCGTGGTCAGCATCGCCGAAGCCGGACGCCAGCTCGGCGTCTCCAGCGCCACCATCTACCGGTGGCTACGCGACGGCTTCGTCACCGGCGAGCAGCTCACCCCGGGAGCACCCTGGAAGATCCGCATCGACCAGCAGCTCCGCGACCGGGTCCGGCCCCAGGCCCCCGACGGCTGGCTACCCCTCGGCCAGGCCGCCGCCCGCCTCGGCGTCGCCCGCCAGACCGTGTTGAACAAGGTCCAACGCGGCGAACTCACCGCCATCTACCTCACCCGCGGACGCCGCAAAGGGCTCCGTATCCAGGCCGGACACGGCCAGGCTGGACTCTTTGACACGCCATGACCAACAACAGGAGCAGTGTGAAGCATGCTCGACGGGCCACAGGTAGTGCGCGTTCTTCGCCTTGCGCAGGAACAGGGCGTTGTCCCTGTTCGCCTGCATGGCGTCCGCGGTTATCAGGACAGTCTCCAGGGGCAGGGGCGCCAGCAGCGGCTTGAAGTGGCTGATCTCATTCGCCTTCCCGGCCTTGGCGACCTTGTCCTGGGCGATGACCAGGCCGGGGACGTGGGTGACGGCGGCGAGCAGGTGCACCTTCTTCTGGCCGCCGGCCTTGGCAAGCTTGCGTTCCTTGCCGTCCACGGCGACCGCGCGGCGGGCGGGCACGTGCCCGGGATCGCCGGTCACGGCCGCGTCCAGCCAGGGGTGAAGCGGGTGCGGGATCGAGCGCGGCGGCGGCCACGCACGCGGACAGCGCAGCCTCGAGTTCGTCCGCGTCCAGCAGCTTCCCTAGCCTGTCCAGCATGGAAGCGGACGGCGCCACCCGCAGCCCGGTCCGCGGGCCGACGCGGCAGCCGTGCGCGGCCAGCACCTCCTGGTCCCAGCCCGCCGCAGCCTGCGCGACCGCCAGCGGCCCGCCGTGCGCGGACGCCACGCCCGCGGCCAGCACCGAGACCAGCGACGACAGCGAGTGGCGCTTCCCCCGCCGGCCCCGCGGATCGGTCAGCAGCCGGTCCAGGGCCTCCCGCAGCGGCACCGGATCGGGCGCCGCGCCAGCCGGGAAGTGGCGGCGGATGCAGTCGGCAAGCCATGATGAAGCCACGGGCGCGGTCCTGTCGGTGACGGTCTGATGGTTAGCACCCGGATCATCACCACGGGCCGCGCCCTCACATCAAGCACATCCGCACCGCGTTTCCCGCGTGTCGCGTGCAGCCATGCGCCGCCGGATCAGCTACGGAAAGCAGCCCCCGCAGCGGCAGCCAGGCCCCCGGAACCCTGTCGGCAGAGTCGCTTACACCCCTCTATCGTTCACGCACCGTAACACCGACTTTGACGAATCCCTGCTCGGGCAGGGCGTCAAGCCCATCGAGGATGGGCAGCACCAGTCCCTGGTCGACCAGGCTCGACACCGCCGTCGGCCCGTAGGTTGACACGTCGCGAAGTTCCGGGTAGAGCTCTCCAATCCGCCGCGTCATCCACTTGTGCAGACGCTCCTGACTCGGATCCCATGACCAGAGTGAAAGGAAAACGGGTACCGGTTCTCCTGGCTTGGGGTTCTTGAGCAGTTCAGCCATCAGCAAACGCGCAAGCACCGACTTGCCCGTTCCGGCGTCGCCACGGATAACCAGCCGGCACGGCCTGAGAGGGCACGGAAACTGGCCGCCAGACTCGGGATATCACTTGTCGTGCGATGGACGTAGGGACTCTGCCTCGGCCCTCCGTCCTTAGCGGCTCCATGATCTGCCCTGTCAGGATTGGGCGGGCCCCAAGCGACGTCTAGCGGACAGAGACCCGCTCGCAGCACGTGACCAGGCCATGCGGGTTCGGGTATTCCCCGCCACCACTCAAGACCACGGTTCGCCAGCGCCTTCTTTGCCTGCTGTAACTGCTTGGGCGTCGACTGCCTGGGCCGCGAGGTGACGAGTTGCTGCGCGGTCCAGCCGAGCAACCCAAGCAGCGCCGGCACCGCGAATTGGAGCACGGCAGGTGCGTGATGCTGCCAGAAAGAGTCTGCTGAGACGGAGTGGTTCCGCCACCACAGGAACGCGATTCCGCCGACGGCTATGGCGAGCGCGGACGCCGCGAGAAGCCATTTCGATCTGGATTGCACGCCTCACCCCCACCACCCCCAGTCGTGCCGCAGCGCTAACGCAGGTCCGCTCGTGACTGCGATTCTCGACAGTCCTCCTAGCGGACAGTGCCAGCACCAACGGCGTGGTCATCGATGTCACGGCAGGGTGAGGATCTCGTGGCCCGAGTCGGTCACCAGGATGGTGTGCTCGAACTGCGCGGTTCGGCCGCGGTCCTTGGTGACGGCGGTCCAGCCATCCGGCCAGATGTCGTAGTCGATCGTGCCGAGCGTGAGCATGGGCTCGATCGTGAACGTCATCCCTGCCTCCATGATCAGCGGGACGGACGGGTCGTCGAAATGCGGCACGACCAGTCCGGAGTGGAATGTGGTGCCGATGCCGTGCCCGGTGAAGTCCCGAACCACGCCGTAGCCGAAACGGCGCGCATACGACTCGATGACCCGGCCGATGGCGTTCAGCGGCCTGCCCGGCGCCACCGTGCGGATGCCGCGGAACATCGCTTCCCTTGTGCGCTCGACGAGCAGGCGTGATTCATCGCTGACGTCGCCCGCAACGAACGTCGCGTTCGTGTCGCCGTGCACTCCGCCGATGAAGGCGGTGATGTCCACGTTGACGATGTCGCCTTCCTTGATCACCGTGTCGTCGGGTATCCCGTGGCAGATGACTTCGTTGATCGAGGTGCAAAGCGACTTCGGGTAGCCGCGGTAGCCAAGCGTGCTCGGGTAGGCACCGCGGTCGCAAAGGAACTCATGCCCGACCCGGTCGAGTTCGTCCGTGGTCACACCCGGCTTGACGGCGCGGCCGACCTCCTCGAGCGCGAGGGCGGCGAGCCGGCCAGCGACGCGCATGCGCTCGATGATGTCAGCGGACTTGACGTCCGGTTCCCCCGTACGCGGGCGTTTCTTGCCCACATACTCCGGCCGCGGGATGCTTTCGGGAACCTGGCGTAGCGGTGATACCCGGCCTGGCTGGAGTACGGTCGTCATGTGCTGCGAGTCTAGTTGACATGAATGAATCGAAGCGCTGGTGGTATTGCCTCAAGCACAAGACCGTCGAGCCGGAAGCCGGTTGCCCCGCCAAGGACCGGCTCGGCCCTTACGCGAGCAGGGAAGAGGCCGAGCACGCGATCGAGATCGCCCACCGCCGCAACGAGGAATGGGACGCGCAGGATCGTGATTGACCTGTATCCGCGCGGGCCGCGGGCGCCGTGGGCCCGCGCGGCGTGGGCCCCGGCACGCCGTGGGTCGTGCGGGTCGGGGGCCTCGGGCGGCTGCGGCGTGAGTGCGCGGTCGAGGCGCGCCCGGTAATCTGTGGGCGTCTGCGAGAGGGGTTGCGCATGACTGGCTACCAGCCCGGGCAAGGGCTGCCGCCCGCCGCGCAGGCGCGGATGGCCGAGATCCGCGGCAGTGGCACGTGGGGGTCCGCGCTGACCACGGCGGAGTTCGCCGCGATCCGCTCCGCCGGTTTCGAGCCTGTCGGCCAGGTGCTTGGCGCCGCGGTCTACAACATCGGCTATTCCGGCGGGTACTACTGCCCCGGCGCGTGGGCCGGCGGGGGAATGGGCTACTGGGGCGGCGTGACGCTTGCGCAGAGCGCGACGCAGGTGTCCGGGCGCGGCGGCGGCGCGTCGTTCGGGCCCATGGTGCAGACAATGTACGAGGCGCGGCGCACTGCGATCGGCCGGATGAGCGCGGAGTGCGCGGCGCTCGGCGGGCACGGCGTAGTCGGCGTGGCACTGGACATCGGGCCATTCCCCGCGGGTGGCCTGGAATTCAAGGCGATAGGCACCGCGGTGCGCGCGCCGGGCGCCGTCTACCCGAGGGCCCCGTTCAGCTCCCATCTGACCGGCCAGGACTTCGCCAAGCTGATAGCGACCGGCTGGGTCCCTGCCGCCCTTGTCCTGGGCATTTCGATCGGCTCCAGGCACGACGACTGGCGGACCATGGGACAGGTCGGCTGGGGAGCTGGCAACGTCGAGATCTCCGGATACACCGAACTGGTGAATGCGGCCAGAAACGACGCGCGGGTCCAGCTGGAGAAGGACGCCCGCGCTCACGGTGCCGATGCCGTGGTCACCTCGCGCATGGAGTTGCGGATGCGGGAGCGAGAGTGCCCGGCCCAGGAGGGCCGCAGGGACCACATCGCCGAGGCGACCTTCGTGGGTACCGCGATCGCACGTTTCGACCGTTCGGCCAAACCGCCGCCGCCGAGCCTGGCCATACTTTCGCTCGATCCGCAGCGACGGCAGGCGGCCCGCGTCAGGCTCGGGCCCTGACGATGCCGGCGACGGAACAAGGAAACACGGTCGTGCGGGTCACACACGGTCTTGCAGGCACACGGAGCACGCAGTCGAGGGAGACGCGATGACGGAGCAGCAGGGGGCGGGCCTAACCGCGCAGGGCGTACCGCAGGACGCGATGCGCCGCCTCGCCGAACTTCAGCCGGGCAGGCCGGGTTCCATCTTCACCTCCGACCTGTCGGTGAACGAGTTCCTGCTCGTACGTGAGGTTGGTTTCCGGCCCGTCGGCCTGGTGCTCGGCAGCTCGATCTACCACGTGGGCCTGCAGGTCGGCAGGTGGGGGAAGAACCAGGAGCTCGACGTCCTATCCCAGGCCATGTACCACGCACGCGAACTGGCGATGACGCGCATGGAGGCTGAGGCTGACGCGCTCGGCGCGGACGGGATCGTCGGTGTCAGGCTGGATGTGGAGATAAAGGAGTTCGGCAACGACATCGCCGAGTTCATCGCCATCGGCACCGCGGTCAAGGCCGAGCCAGGCGCGGGCGGCAGCGCGGGCAGCGGGGTGACCAACTGGCGGAACAACAAGAACCAGCCGTTCACGTCCGACCTGTCCGGCCAGGACTTCTGGACGCTGATCCGGGCGGGGTACGCGCCGCTCGGCATGGTGATGGGTTCGTGCGTCTACCACATCGCGCACCAGCGGCTCGGCGGCGTGCTCGGCAACATCGGGCGGAACGTCGAGCTCGAGCAGTTCACCCAGGCCTTGTACGACGCGCGCGAGCTGGCCATGAGCCGGATGCAGGCGGAGGCGGAGGAGCTGCACGCGGAGGGGATCGTTGGCGTGCAGCTACGCCAGCACAGCCATCAGTGGGGCGCGCACACTACGGAGTTCTTCGCGATCGGCACCGCGGTGCGCCCGCTTCGCGAAGATCACGTCATCGAGCCGCCGACGATGGTGCTCAGCCTCGACGCCTGAGCCACCTTTCCCGTGATCGAAAACTGTCTCGCGGGCGGGTCACCGTGCCGGGGGTTGGCGCCCCTATGGCCCACCCGGGCGCCAGGTCCCTCCAGGACAGCCGCGCCAGCCCGGCGTCGAGGTCGCTGCCGGAAGCCGCGCCAGCCCGGCGTCGAGTCACTGCGGGCAGCCGGCCTGCGCGGCGTCGAGGTCACTGCCGGAAGCCGCGCCGGGTCCGGCCCGCGTCAGTCCCCGGCCGGGCCGCTGACGGCGTCGAGCAGCCGGGCCAGTCGCTCACGCAGCCCCGGCTTGCGGTCACCTGCCATGTCGCCGGCTGCGGCGCTGACCAGGTGCTGCGCGCCGTCGAATGAGACGGGGGAGGTGGCGGGGGGCACGGCGAGCGCCTCGTGAGCCAGTTGCTCGAGTTCGCTGTCTCCTTGATCGAGTGCGACGACCGTGGCGCCGATCCGCTTTGCGTCGCTCACCCGTTCAAGCAGCGGAGCCGCAGCGGCTTCCACGGCCACGACGAACAGCGTTTCGCCACGCTGCGCCGCCTCAAGCCGCTCCAGGCCGATCCGCAGGTGCGCCGGCCCGCCTGGCGGCGGTGACCAGCGGATCAGGGTCGGCATCAGCGCCGGCATCGCGCTCAGCCGAGCCTCGTCCTCCAGGTGGGCGGTGACGTGCCAGGGGTCCTCGCCAGGCGTGCCGACGACGAGCAGGCCGCCTGGGCTGCGGGTGCAGCCGCGCAGGGCCTTGCCGAGCCTTCGGGTGCGTTCGAGCCATCCGGTCGGCGCGAGCAACTCTCTCAGCGCGGCCACCTGGTTCGCGTCCATTCCCTTATGGTGCCGGGCACCCGCAGTTCAGCGCACCATTATGGGCCGGCGAGGTGCCGAGCGCCGTGCCAAGATCCGCGTCCGTGTTAACTTTCCGGCCGATAGCGCGGGCAGATTAACACGATTAGGGATCATGGATGCGGCCGCCGCCCCGGGGGGACGCCGCGGGCCCGCCGGAGTGGCCGCGGGCCTGCGGGAGTGGCCGCGGGCCTGCTGGAGTGGCCGCGGGCCCGCCGGGGCGATGCCGCGGGCCTGCGGGAGTGGCTGCGGGCCTGCTGGAGTGGCTGCGGGCCTGCTGGAGTTGGCGCGGGCCCGCCGGAGTGGCCGCGGGCCCGCCGCGGCGACGCCGCGGGCCTGCTGGAGTCGCCGCGGGGCCCGCAGGGACGGGCCGTGGACGTGCGGGGGAACCGCCTGCCTTCACCGGGGTGCTTGCCGCTGGGACGGGCTGTAATGGCAGGATCGGTGCATGGCGAAACCGCAGCACGACAGCAGCCCGGGTGCCGGCGAGGCGGGTGGCGCCGCCGGCCCGCGGCAGCGCGGCGCGGCCGGGGAAACGGCGCAGCCGGCCGTGGCGGACCTGGTCATCGGGATCCTCGGCGGCACAGGTCCGGAAGGCCGCGGGCTCGCGCGGCGGTTCGCGCTCGCGGGCCACACCGTCCTCATCGGCTCGCGTAGCGAGGATCGTGCGGTCGCCGCCGCAGCGGGCCTGGACGCGGGGCCGAATGTGCGAGGGCTGCCCAACGCAGCCGCCGCGCGCGAGGCCGGCGTCGTCATCGTGGCGGTGCCGTGGGATGGTCACGCCGCGCTCGTCGCGTCGCTCGCCGCCGAACTCTCCGGCAAGATCGTTATCGACTGCGTGAACCCGCTGGGCTTCGACAAGCAGGGCGCGTTCGCGCTGCGGGTGGAGGAGGGGAGCGCCGCGCAGCAGACCGCGGCGCTGCTGCCGGATAGCCGCGTGGTGGGCGCGTTCCACCACGTGTCCTCGGTGCTGCTGCTCGACCCGGACATAGCCGAGGTGCCGATGGACGTGCTCGTGCTTGGCGACGACCGCCCGGCGACGGACCTGGTGCAGGTCCTGGCCGCGCGAATCCCCGGCATGCGCGGTGTCTACGCGGGCCGGCTGCGCAATTGCGCCCAGGTGGAGGCGCTGACCGCTAACCTCGTCGCGATCAACCGGCGTTACAAGGCCCACGCCGGCCTGCGTATCACCGATGTATGAGGTTCGGATTCAGAGCCGAACGGCTGCCGCGGGCTGACAGATCGCATTGGGGCGCGTGCCAGAGGGCATGTCTCGCAGATCTCTGGCGGCGCCAAGATGCCGTCCACGACCCCAGACGACGACCGGGGTCGTGGACGATACTGTCGTCGCCGCCGATAGCTCCACATCGGCTCCTTCGAGAACAAGCAGGGCCTTGCCGATCGCCGCCTGGATCACCGCCCGCATCCAGCGAGATCTACGAGACACGCCTAAGGGTTACGCCCATGATCGTGACGGAGCCTCAACGCACGGGTCGTGCGCCACGATCGCGGGCGTAAGCGATGCGGCGGGCAGCGTCAGCGGTAGGCGTTCTCTTCGGCGGGGAACGCGCCGCTGCCGACGTCCGCGGCGAAGGACTGGGCCGCGGTGCGGAGCGCGCCCGCCACGTCGGCGTACTTCCTGACGAATTTCGGCGTCCGCGCCGAGAGCCCCGCCATGTCCTGCCAGACAAGGACCTGCGCGTCGCAGTCTGGGCCGGCTCCTATCCCGATGGTCGGGATCGACAGGGAAGCCGTCACCCGGGCGGCGAGTTCCGCGGGCACGCATTCGAGCACGACAGAGAACGCGCCCGCCGCCTCGAGTGATTTGGCGTCGGCGACAAGCTGCTCGCCGTCCTCGCCGCGTCCCTGGACCCGGTAGCCACCGAACGCATGCACCGACTGCGGGGTGAGGCCAAGGTGCGCCATGACCGGGATGCCGGCCGCGACAAGTTCCTCGACCTGGTGCAGCACGCGCCGCCCGCCTTCGAGCTTGACGGCGTGAGCGCCTGACTCCTTCATGAACCTGACAGCGGCGGCGAGCGCCACTTCGGCCGACGCCTGGTAGGACCCGAACGGCAGGTCAGCGACCACCATGGCCCGCCTGGTGCCGCGCACCACGGCGGCGGCAAGCGGGATCAGATCCTCCAGTGTCACTGGGATCGTGGAGTCGTAGCCGTAGACGACCATCGCGGCCGAGTCACCCACGAGCAGCACCGGGATGCCCGCCTCGTCGAAGACCCGGGCGGTGAGCGCGTCGTACGCGGTGAGCATCGGCCATTTCTCGCCGCGCACCTTCGCGGCCGCGATGTCGCGGACAGTCACGCGCCTGTTCGCAGTGCCGCCATAAAGCGCGGCGGGCTGACCCGGCGCGGCAACGTGTGCAGTAGGAGCAGTCATGACGGAACCTCCTGGCCTCGAGGCGCCCTTGCTGGCGTCCCCGGACGCTTCGAGCATGACATGTCCTGAACTGCCAACCAACCCCCGTGCGTGGGTGCGGGCCAACTCAGGACTTCCGACCCCCAAGCCCGGAATAGATTGCGAAACGGGACCGTTTCGTATCGGTGAAACTTGATACGGGACGCACCTCTCCAAACTTGAAAGGCATCATGCCTGAGCACAGCACTGCTTCAGGCGGGCGCATCGCCCCCGGAGCAAAGCCCCAGACTCCGGCGCACGCCGCCGCGCAGTCCGTGACATCCGCACGGGTGTATCGCCGCCGCTGGCTGATTCTCGGTGTCCTTGTTGTCGGCCTGCTGGTCATCGTCCTCGACAACACCGTCCTGAACATCGCGCTGAAGACCATCGCGGATCCGAGGGGTGGCCTGGGCGCGACTCAGAGCCAGCTCGAATGGGCGATCAACTCCTACACGCTGATGTTCGCCGGCCTATTGTTCACGTTCGGCGTGCTCGGCGACCGCATCGGGCGCAGGCGGATGCTCATCATCGGCCTGCTGCTTTTCGGTGTCGCGTCGCTGCTTTCCGCATATTCGCACACGCCCGATCAGCTGATCGCGGCTCGGGCGGCCATGGGCTTCGGCGGCGCCGCGGTCATGCCGCAGACGCTGTCCATCATCTCGAACGTGTTCGATCCTCGTGAGCGCGGCCGGGCCATCGCCATCTGGGCCGCCGCCGTCGGCGCCGGGATCGCCATCGGGCCGGTCCTCGGCGGCCTGCTGCTCAACCACTTCTGGTGGGGCTCGGTCTTCCTGATCAACGTGCCGATCGTCGCGGTCGGCGCGCTCCTCGTGCTGCTCATCGTCCCCGAGTCGCGCAACCCCGACCCGGGGAAGGTCGACGTCCTCGGTGTGCTGCTGTCCGTCGCCGGCCTCGTGCTCGTCGTCTACGGGATCATCCAGGGCGGGGATACGGGTTCGTGGGTGCGGCTTGATGTGCTCGGCCCCGTCGTCGGCGGGCTGGCGGTACTCGTCCTGTTCGGCTGGCACGAGTCCCGGATCAGTCACCCGTCGCTGGATGTCCGGCTGTTCCGCGACCCGCGCCTGTCCGCGTCCGTCGGCGCTATCGGGCTCGTGTTCTTCGCACTGGCCGGCGCGATCTTCTTCATCAGCTTCTACATGCAGAACGTCCGCGGTTACAGCCCGCTTGACGCCGGGCTGCTGACGCTGCCGCTCGCCGCGGGGCAGATGCTGTTCTCGCCACGCAGCGCGACGCTGGTGCGGAGGTTCGGGGCCAAGGCCGTGACAACGACTGGCATGCTGCTGGTCGCCGCGGCGCTGGCCGGCTACTACCTCCTCGGCGTGGAGACCCCGATCTGGGTACTCGGCGTCCTCTTCTTCGTCCAGGGCGCGGGGATGGCCAACGTGATGCCGCCCGCCACCGAGGCTGTGATGTCGGTGCTGCCGCGCGAGCGCGCTGGGGCGGGTTCGTCGCTGAACAACACCGCACGCCAGGTTGCCGTCGCGCTCGGAGTCGCGGTGCTCGGCTCGATCCTCGCTCAGGTTTACCGTGGTCAGCTAAGCCCTTACCTGGGCGGCCTGCCGGCCGGCGCGCGGGGGACCGCGACCGCCTCGATCGCGGGCGCACAGGCCGTCGCGCAGCAGCTGGGCCCGGCAGGCAACCGGCTGCTCGTCCCGGCGAACGAAGCGTTCGTGCACGCCATGCACGTCACCTCGCTGATCTCGGCCGCCATCGCGCTGGTGGGCGCCGCCGTGGTGTTCATCTGGATGCCGGGATTGCGTGGCCGCGCCGAGGCGCGGCAGGAGGGCAGCGAAGGCGTGCAGAACCAGGTGCACGAAATGCACGAAGTGCACGAAACGGCCACCGAGCCCGCGGCCGTGTAAGGATGTGACGCAATGACCAGCGCAGGCATGGACTCCGTCGTCGTGGCTGACGGACCGGGCGCCGCCCGCCGTCCCGGGCGGCCCCGAAGTGAGGATGCCGACCGGGCCATCATCGACGCCGCGCTCGACCTGTTCGCGGAGTCGGGCGCGGGGGGCCTGTGCATCGAGGCCGTGGCCGCCCGGGCTGGCGTCGGCAAGAGCACGATCTACCGGCGCTGGCCGGGTAAGGAAGACCTGCTCGTCGACGCGCTCGCCACGCTGAAGGCCCCGCTGCCCGAGCCGTCGGGCGCGTCGGTGCGCGATGACCTGGTCGCGTTGCTCCGGGTCATGTGCGAAGATGCCGCCGACCCGAGGCGGGTCCGCGCGTCCGCCCTGCTGCACGGGGAGGGCATCAAGTACCCGCGGCTGATGGAGAGGTTCACCGCGTCGGTCGTCGAGCCACGCCGTGAGGTGTTCAGGAGTGTGCTGCGCCGCGGCATGCAGACCGGTGAACTGCGCAGCGATCTCGACATCGAGGCGTCGTTGTTCATGATGACGGGCGCCATCCAGGCCATGGCGCGGTGCGGCGTCGAGCCAATTCCGGTGACCTATGCCGGCCGGATAGTTGACGAGTTGCTCCAGGGCCTGACACCCCGCTGAGCGACCGACGCATGGTGCGCTGAGCCCTCGCTAACCGGCATGCCCGTCACCTCGTCAACTTGCCGGGCGGCCTCTTCGCCGAGCGCGGTGAAACTACACGCCGCGGCCACCCGGACCTCAAGGTGGGCTGCGGCACGATTCTGGTAGAAGTCTGCCATCAGATCTATACTTCTTCCATGGCGTTGAGTATCAAGAGTGACGAGGCGGACCGGCTCGCCAGGGAACTGGCTGCCGAGACGGGCGAGACGTTGACCGAGGCTGTCGAGACTGCGCTCCGGGAGCGGCTCGACCGTGAGCACGCCAGGCACGCGGCCAGCATGAGCACGCGGCTGAAGCACCTGGCGGCCGACGTAGCGGCCCTGCGCGTCGCCGACGACAGGACGCCAGAGGAAATCGTCGGTTACGACGAGGCTGGCCTGCCACGTTGACGGAGCCCGCCCGGCGGAGCCTAATCGGAGCCTAATCGTCGATACGTCGGCGGCTGTGGCGATCATCTTCGGCGAGCCGGGAAGCGACGAGCTTGCGGTACACCTTGAGAATGCCCTGGCCCGGCTCATGCCGGCCGCCATCCGCGTCGAGCTGGGCATCGTCATCGAGGCCCGGCTGTGGCCTGCCGGGCAGGACGTTGCCGGGCGGTTCCTTCGTGACGCAAAGTTCGACATCGTGCCCGTCGATGCGGACCTTGCCGCCCGTGCGATGAGCGGCTGGCGGCGATACGGCAAGGGACGCCACCCGGCGGCCCTCAATTTCGGCGACTGCTTCACTTACGCGCTTGCCGAGCGGACCGGGCACCCCGTGCTATGCACTGGCGACGACTTCGCCGCGACGGACATCGCCGTGGTGCGCCCTCACCCAACTTCGGCCGTGGGCTGACGCCAGCACCCCATGCACGCCGCGGCACCGCTGAAACGGCTGCCCGAACCCGTCGATCGTGATCACTGCCGTGCCCGAAGGCGGGCTCGCGTCGGCGAGCTGATCAACGAACATCGCCTGCTCGAGTTACGTGGATTGAGGCTCTCGGCACCCACACATCGGTGCAGGCGGAGGCAGACGCCATGCGTTCATGAAGACCAACGACTTGGCTGCCGCCGGCGGCCATCCAGTCAGGTCAGCTATTTGTAGGTACAATATTCCTAGTGCAGGTACACCGACACGGGAGCGCAAACGAATGAGCGCCGTCTCAGTCCGAGAGTTCTCCTACAATCCCAGCGCCGTGTTCGCCCGTGTGGAACAAGGTGAGGCAATCGAGGTGACCCGGCATGGCAAGGTCATCGCCGTGGTCGTGCCCGGCTCGGGAGTACTCGGCCGGTACGCCCCGCTTATCGCGAAGGGGATCATCAGAATAAAGCCCACGACAACCGGGGACCTCGACCAGCTGCCAAGCTACGCCGTGCTCGACGACGCATCACCCCTGGACGTTCTCCTCGCTGAGCGGGAAGCAGACGGCCGGTGATCTACCTTGATGCCTCGGCCTTGATCACACTCGTGACCGGCCGCCCATATGCACGCGAACTTCGCGAATTCCTGGCTCAGTCACCCGAAATGCCCATGGGAACCAGCACGATCGGCTTCATCGAGACAGTGCGCACACTTGACCGGGTCGGCAGCTACCCGACCGCGATGCGGGACCTCCTGGCCGACTTCGCCGAGGTCCTGGTGACTGATGAGATCCGGGACGCGGCAGCAAACCTGCCGGGCGGCGTCAGGACGCTCGACGCCGTACATATCGCGAGCGCCCAGGCCATCGGCGATGCGCTCGCCTTCCTGGTGAGCTACGACAAGCGCATGCTCGACATTGCTCACTCCATCGGCATCCCCGTCGCTGCACCGGGCATGAGCAGGTAGCGCTGCCCGGGGGACAGGGTGCGCACCTGTCAGGTATGGCCGTGCCCGGATTCAGAACTCGCCGCGAGTACTGTGACCTGCTGTTTGGCCCGATGAGCCAGATGCGGCAAGATCGCGGTTTGGGTCCCTTCGCCCGCTCTACCTGATCATGATCCGGGTCTTGGCCAGATGATCACATCCCATAAGTGCGCGTGACCAATAATCAGTACCTGCCGTGCGCGGGGTATGCGGCGGCGGGGTGGCCGGATCGCGGGCATCTGCCTGTGGGTACACGTCAAGTTCCGTCCGTGGGCTGATGTGCCTGGCGGCCATCGGGCGAAGCATTGTGGTATGAGCGAATCTGATGTAGTGACAGTGCGCGGCCTGCGCAAGGTTTACGGCGACCGGGTCGTCGTAGATGGATTGGATCTTGACGTGCCTGCCGGCCAGGTCGTCGGCCTGATCGGCGCCAACGGCGCAGGGAAGACAACGACCGTCGAGTGCATCCAGGGACTGCGGCGCCCTGATGGCGGGCGGGTGCGCGTCCTTGGCCTCGACCCGGCGCGGCAGCCCGGCCGGCTGCGCCCGCAGCTCGGCAGCCAGCTGCAGGACTCCGCACTTCCGGACCGGCTGCGGGTCGGCGAGGCGATCGACCTGTTCGCCACCGGCCGGGCCGGCGACTCCGGCGAGCTGCTGGCCCAGTTCGGCCTGGCCCAGCGGCACCGATCGGCGTTCGCCGGGCTGAGCGGCGGCGAGCGGCAGCGCCTCTTCCTCGTGCTGGCGCTGCTCAACCGGCCGCGGCTGGTGATCCTGGACGAACTCACGCAGGGGCTGGACCCTGCCGCCCGCCGGGGCGTGTGGGCGGCCGTCGCGCAGCTTCGCGACATCGGCACGACGGTCCTGCTTGTGACGCATGAGATGGACGAAGCTGAGGCGCTGTGCGACAGCGTGATCGCGATGCGCGCGGGCCGGGTGCTGGACGCCGGGCAGCCCGCTCAGCTGGTCGCGCGGCACGCGGGCTGGGCCACCGTCAAGTTCAGCTGGCCGGCGGCGGAACGTGCCGGAATGATGTCCGGCCTGCGGGCGATGCCGGGCGTCCGTGACGTCTCCCATGCCGGCGGGAGAGTCACCGTGCACGGGGACCGGCAGATCATCGCCCGCACCGGCGCCGACCTGGTGAGACGCGACCGCATCCCGGACGACCTCACCGTCGAGATCCCGAACCTCGAATCCGCGTTGCTCGGGCTGCTCGACGAAAAGCCCGCCACGGCAAACCCATCTGACCTGTCAGGAGCGCCGAGATGACCAAGATCACCACCGTCACCAACGAACGCCGTGCCCGCGCCGTGACCGCGGGGGTGTCGCGATCAGCGGTCGTCCGCCTGATCCGCGCCGAGGTGCGGCTGATGGTGCGCGACCCGTTGACGCTCACGTTCGTCTTCGCGTTCCCCATCGTCACCATGCTGATCATCGGTGGCGCGTTCGGTACGACACCCGACCAGGCATTCGACGGAGTCAACCCCGCGCACTGGTACGTCGCGTCCTACCTCACCGTGGTCATCGCGGCCACCGGCCTGGTGATGCTGCCGGTGCACATGGCCTCCTATCGCGAGCGCGGAGTGCTGCGGCGCTTCGCCGCGGCCGGCTTCCCGCGCAGGTCGTTCGCGATCGCCGAACTCGTCATGGGACTGGCGATGATCATGCTCGCCGCAGCGCTGCTGCTCGCCGTCGCGGCCCCGGTCTACGGCATACCGCCGGTCGAGCACTGGTGGCGGGTGGTCGTGGGGGTCGTTTTCGGTGCGGTGGGTTTCGTCAGCATCGGTGTGCTCCTCGGCTCGCTGCTGCCGTCGGCACGGTCGGCGCAGGCCGTAGGACTGCTCCTGTTCTTCCCTTCCTTCCTGCTCGGCGCGGGCGGCCCGCCGCCGCACGTGATGGGATCGGCGCTGCGGCACGTGGCCGACGTGCTTCCGCTGACCCTGGTGACCAACTCCATCCGCGTGCCATGGCTCGGCCTCGGTAACTCCACCGGCACGATGATCGCGGTGGTGGCGCTGTCCATCACGGCATTTGCCGTGGCCGCTCGCCGGGCAGCGCTCTGACCGGACCCGGTCATGTTGGACACTCGTAGCATGCGCGGCACGACCCAGCCGGAGCCGCCCATCCGCCTCGCGCGGTGGGCGGTGCCCGGCGTTGTCACCGTGTTCGCTGTCGTCAGCGCACTGCCCCAGCACCGCAGCCCAGTCGTGGCGGCGTGCGCGCTGGTGGTGACCGTCGCCGCGGCACTGCTCATGGATCCCGGCCTGCCGGCGCTGCTGCCGGTCTTCGCGGCGCTGTCCGCGGCCGGCCTGGCCGTGCTCGGCAGCGGCAGCTCCTCCGACGTCGGCTGGTTCGGCGTCTGCGTCCTCGTCGGGTGGTGCGCGTTCACCGCGAGCACGCGTGCCACCGTCGCGTTGTGGGCCGCCTTTGTGATCATGTTCGGCCTCGAGTGGCTGTTAACGACCGACGACCTTGGCTGGGCGTCCTGGATCGCCGGCACCACGTTCGCGGCATTCGCCTGCCTGCTCGCGCGCCGGCAGCGGGACCTCACCGAACGGCTGCGGATCGCCCAGGCGGGGCTGGCCGACCGGGTACGCGCCGAGGAACGCAACCGCATCGCCCGCGAGTTGCACGACGTGATCGCGCACTCGCTGACCGTCTCGCTGCTGCATGTGTCGAGCGCGCGCCTCGCCGTGGAGGAGGCCCCGGCGGAAGCCGTCCGGGCACTTGCCGAAGCCGAGCGCCTCGGCCGTGACTGCCTTACCGAGGTCCGGCAGGTCGTCGGGCTGCTGCGGAGCGACGAAGGCGCCATTACGTCGCCGCTGCCCGCCGCTGCGCAACTTGCCACGCTCGTCGAGGAGTTCCGTGGTGCCGGCGCCGATGTCGCGCTCGACGCCGAAGGCGACCCCGCTGGGCTGACCGCCACCGCCGGCCTCGCTCTTTACCGCATCCTTCAGGAGGCGCTGACCAACGCCGTCCGGCACGCCCCCGGGGCGCGGACACGGGCGGGCCTGTCGGTCACGGCGACGCGCGCGGTCCTCGTCGTGGACAGCGCGGGCCCGGCGGGTTCCGGCTCGGGCGCCGGGCTGCTGAGCATGCGGGAACGCGCCGAAGTGCTCGGCGGCACATGCACGGCCGGCCCGGCGGACGGCGGCTGGCGGGTCCGGGCAGAGCTTCCGCTGCAGCCAGCAACGCGCCCGGCGGCGTACCCGTGATCCGCGTCCTGCTGGTAGACGACCAGGAACTGATCCG
The DNA here is from genome assembly GCA_963727015.1 of uncultured Actinomycetota bacterium. Classification (GTDB taxonomy): domain Bacteria; phylum Actinomycetota; class Actinomycetes; order Streptosporangiales; family Streptosporangiaceae; genus DATFVJ01. The sequence continues at coordinate 20,545 of CAVSEV010000001.1, forward strand.
CGCCGGACTGCGCGGCATCCTGCGGGCCCGGTTCGGCTTCGAGATCGTCGGAGAGTGTGCCGACGGGCGCGGCGTCGGGGCGGCGGTAGCGAGGCTCAACCCGGATGTCGTCCTGATGGACGTACGGATGCCGATTGTCGATGGTGTCGCGGCGACCGCCGACTGCGCAGGCGCGAGGGCGCGCCACCCGTTCTCGTGCTGACCACATTCGACGACGACGAAGTCCTCGCCGCCGCACTGCGCGCCGGAGCATCTGGATTCCTGCTCAAGGCCGCACCCGTCGACGACCTGCAGCGGGCCGTGCGGACAGTGGCCGAAGGCGGCGCCTGGCTCGACCCGGCGGTCACCGGGCGGGTGCTGACCACCTACCGGAGCACGCCCGTGGCGGCCGGCCCGGACAGCGCTGCCGAGGTCCTCACCGCCCGGGAACGACAGGTCCTCGCACTGATCGGTCAGGGCCTGACCAATAGCGAAATCGCCGCCATGCTCGTGCTCGGCGAGGGCACCATCAAGACACACGTGAGCCACATCTTCGCCAAGCTGCAGCTACGCGACCGCGCCGCCGCGATCGTCTTCGCCTTCGACCACCGGCTGGTCGCCCCGTCGCCACGCCGGCAACTGTGACCCGCGTGCGCACGCCACTCCCATCAGGAGAAGCCCACACGTAGATATCACCCGCACGCAAATATCACCCGCACGTAGATATCACCCGCGCATAGATATCACCCGCGCGTAGATATCACCCGCACCCAGATATCAATCGCCGGGGCGGCGCTCGCGCCAGCGGCTGGTTATCGGCAGCCGCCGGTCACGGCCGAAGTTCTTCGGCGTGATCTTCGGCCCGGGCGGGTACTGGCGCCGCTTGTACTCGGCGGCGTCGACCATCCTGATCACGCGTTCCACCAGGTCAGGCTCGTATCCGGCGGCCACGAGCTGGTGCGCGCCCAGGTCCTTCACGACGTAGTCGTCGAGCAGCCTGTCGAGCACCTCGTAGTCGGGCAGCGTGTCCGAGTCGAGCTGGCCCGGCGCGAGTTCCGCGCTCGGTGGTTTGACAATCGAGTTCTCAGGGATGGGCGGCGTCTCGCCGCGCTCGCGCGCACGGTCGTTACGCCAGCGCGACAGCTCCCACACGAGCGTCTTCGTCACGTCCTTGATCGGCGCGAAACCGCCCGCCGAGTCCCCATAGAGCGTCGAGTAACCGGTGGCGAGCTCACTCTTGTTCCCTGTGGTCAGCACCAGGTGGTCGTGCTCGTTGCTGAGCGCCATCAGCGTGGTGCCGCGGACGCGCGCCTGCAGGTTCTCGGCGGCCAGTCCATGCAGGTCAAGCTCGCGCCCGAACGCCGCGACGATCCCCGCGATCGGCACCGTCACCGCGTGCAGGCCCTGCCGCTTGACCAGGTCCTCCGCGTCGCTGACCGAATGGGCGCTGGAGTACCTGCTCGGCATCAGCGCCACGTGTACCCGCTGCGCGCCAAGCGCGTCCGCCGCGATGGTCGCCGTGAGCGCCGAGTCGATACCGCCGGAAAGGCCGAGGATCACCGAGCCGAAGCCGTTCTTGCGCGCATAGTCGCGGACCCCGGCGACCAGGGCGCTGTAGACCTCCGCCAGGTCATCAAGGCGGGGCAGGCACTCGTTTACTGGCGTGTCGCCGCGCGGCAGCCGTTCGGGATCAGCGTCAACCGCACCTTCCGGCGCCGGCAGCGTGAGCCGGCGGATCGTGATCACGGTGCCGTCCCGTGCGTCGGCCGGGCTGTCGCCGTCGGCGAGGGCCGGATCGGCGGCCGGCAGTTCCAGGTCCGCGACGACAAGCGCGTCCTCGAACTGCGGCCCGCGGGCGATCAGGGCGCCGGTCGCGTCCACCACCAGCGAGTCACCGTCGAACACAAGCTCGTCCTGGCCGCCGGTCATGTTCACGTAGCTGAGCGCCGCCCCGGCCTCGCGCGCGCGGCGGGCGCAAAGCTCCAGGCGCACGTCGTCCTTGCCGCGCTCGTAGGGTGAGGCGTTCGGGACCACGAGCAGCGCCGCTCCGGCCTGCCTGGTGACCGCCACCGGTCCGCCGTCCTGCCACAGGTCCTCGCAGACCGCGATCGCGATGTCCACGTGGCCGCCGGCGCCGCCCCGCTCCGCCTGCAGCCGGAACACCGGCAGCGTGTCGCCAGGGACGAAGTACCTGTACTCGTCGAACACGCCGTAGTTGGGCAGGTGATGCTTGGCGCTGCGGGCCGCCACCCGGCCCTGGTAGATGAGCGCCGCGGCGTCCAGCGGCGCGCCAACGGGCTGGCCGGTCCGCGGCGCGGCGCCGGTGCGCCTGTCCAGGTAGCCGACGACGACCGCGAGGTCACCAAGGCCGCGGGCGGCCAGCCGCGCCGCAACGTCGTCAAGCGCTGCCACCGAGGCATCCACGAACGAAGCGCGCAGGGCAAGATCCTCCACCGGGTAGCCGGTGAGCATCATCTCGGGGAACACCGCGACGCGCGCGCCCGCCTCGGCGGCCCTGCGCGACCAGTCAAGTACGAGACCGGCGTTCGTCTCCAGGTCTCCGACCGTGGCATTCACCTGCGCGAGGGCGATCCTTAGCCGGGTCACGCATTCAGCTTAGAGCGCCGGCAGGCGGACACTGGCTGCCCTGTGACCGCCCGTGCGCCCGAGCAGGGCGCGAGGCCTTGGCCACCCCTGTCATCGGTGCCTTGGCCTGCCAGGACGAGGGGCGTGACGTGGTCCGCTACCGGCTACCGCATGGAGCCGAGCGTGGTGCCGGGGTGTCGCTGTGGGGGACCTGGTCGTGGGGGACCTGGGCCTAGTGAGGCAGGTTTGACTTGTGGGAAAATGGGGTATTGTGGGCGGCTTGTGCAGGAGTGTCCTGTTCTGAACGAACCCCCAAGGAAGGAATCGCCTAGTGATTGCCGCACTACTAGCCACCACGATCGTCGTCCAGCCCGGCCAGACCCTCAGCGGGATCGCCGCCAATGCCGGGGAGTCCCTGGCCTCCATCGAGGCCGCCAACCCGCAGATCTCAAACCCCAACCTCATCTATCCGGGTCAGGTGATCCAGGTCGCAGGCGCCGCGACGGACGGGGCCGCTGCCCCGGCGCCGATCCCCAGCCAGGGCGACGCCAGTAACGGGACCAGCGCCGCTGTGGCAGCCCCAGCGCCCGCACCGGCCAGCCAGGGCGGCGCCAGTAACGGGACCAGCGCCGCTGTGGCAGCCCCAGCGCCCGCACCGGCCAGCCAGGCCGCCAATCCTGGCAGCTTCCAGGGCTGCGTCATCCAGCAGGAGTCCGGCGGCAGCGCCCAGGTGATGAACAGCTCTGGGCACTACGGCCTGTACCAGTTCGACTACTCCACCTGGGTCGCAAATGGCGGCAGCCCTGGCGACTTCGGGAATGCGAGTACCGCCGAGCAGACCTCGGTGTTCGACCAAGCGTACAGCGCTTCCGGCAGCGCCCCGTGGGCCGGGGACGGCTGCTGAGCCCCAGGGCCTTAGGCCGGGACTGAGCCCCAGGGCCTTAGGCCGGGACTGCGAGCCCAGGCTTTAGCCGGGCCCGCATCGCGCGCCGCACACGGAACCTGCGGTCGGCGGCCCACTGGGACGACCCCGGAACAGCCGTGGACGCCATCGCGCGGCAGTACTGGCCAACGCGGCGGGATGTCCAGCCGTATCGTCCCGAGGTCTAGATCGAGAAGGAACCCCCTGGCCGGCGTCATCGAGCGGGTCTGCCGCGCATGGTCAATGGCGGCCGGCCAGGGAGGTTCCGGATCGACCAGGCCCCGCCACCCGGGTCTCGCCCGCACGCACCATGACTGAGGGAACCGCGCGCCCGCCTGGACTTTCCGCCTCTGACCGTGATGTCCAGCGATCCGGCCCCTGGCCCGGCGCGATCCGGCCCCTGGCCCGGCGCGATCCGGCCCCTGGCCCGGCGCGATCCGCCCCCTGGCCCGCCAGCCGGCCACGTAACCTGCAGGAAACAAGGGACCGGCAGACTGGGAAGGGCCAGACCAGTGCGGGCTTCGGGCCGGATGAGGTCCGTGACCACAGGAAACCCCGAAAACGAATGAGGGCCACATACCAAATGAGGGCCAGATACCACACGGCGGCCCGGACCACACGAGGCCCGTGGACCGTCATTCGCACCGGGCGAGGCGGGCAGGGGCGCTCGGCCGTCGAGGGTGATGGCCGTGGATAGGCAAGTCGAGTTCGTGCTCCGCACGCTCGAAGAGCGAGACATCCGATTCGTCCGGCTCTGGTTCACCGACGTGCTCGGCTACCTGAAGTCGGTCGCCGTCGCACCCGCCGAACTTGAGGGCGCGTTCGCCGAGGGCATCGGCTTCGATGGATCGGCGATCGAGGGATTCGCCCGCGTCTACGAGGCGGACATGCTGGCCAAACCCGACCCGGCGACGTTCCAGTTGCTGCCATGGCGCGGCGAATCACCCGGCGTGGGCCGGATGTTCTGCGACATCATGATGCCGGACGGATCCCCGTCGTACGCGGATCCGCGATGGGTGCTCAGGCGCGCCCTTGGCCGCGCAGCCGAGCTTGGATTCACCTTCTACACCCACCCAGAGATCGAGTTCTTCCTGCTCAGGGAGCGGCCGGAACCGGGTGTCATGCCACGGCCGATCGACTCGGGCGGATACTTCGACCACACCCCGCACACGATCGCGCATGACTTCAGGCACAGCGCGATCATGATGCTGGAGTCAATGGGGATCTCGGTGGAGTTCAGCCACCACGAGGGTGCACCCGGCCAGCAGGAAATCGACCTGCGCTACGCGGACGCGCTCACGACCGCGGACAACATCATGACGTTCCGCCTGGTGATGAAGGAGGTGGCCCTCGAGCAAGGGGTGTACGCGACGTTCATGCCCAAGCCATTCACCGACAATCCGGGGTCGGGCATGCATACGCACGTGTCCCTGTTCGAGGGCGACCGCAACGCCTTCTACGAGCCGGGTTCCGGATACCAGCTGTCCAAGCTTGGCCGGGCGTTCATCGCCGGCCTGCTCAGGCACGCGGCCGAGATCACCGCCGTCTGCAACCAGTGGGTCAACTCCTACAAGCGCCTGTGGGGCGAGACAGAACGGACCGCGGCGGCGGGCGGCGAGGCGCCCGCGTACATCTGCTGGGGGCACAACAACCGTTCTGCGCTGGTCCGGGTACCGATGTACAAACCGCACAAGGGGAACGCGACCAGGATCGAATTCCGCTCGCTCGACTCGGCATGCAACCCGTATCTCGCCTTCGCGCTGATCCTCGCCGCCGGCCTCAAGGGGATCGAAGAGGATTACGAGCTCCCGCCGGACGCCGAGGATGACGTGTGGGCGCTGACGTCCGCGGAGCGGCGCGCGCTCGGCATCAAGCCGCTGCCGCAGAACCTGGACGAGGCGATCCGCGCGATGGAGGGCAGCGAGCTTGCCGCCGAGGCACTTGGCGAGCAGGTGTTCGACTTCTTCCTGCGGAACAAGCGAGCCGAATGGTCCGAGTACCGCCGCCAGGTCACCAGGTTCGAACTGGACCGCTACCTGCCCGTCCTCTGACGGATCGGCGCCCGCGAGCGTCAGTCCAGACCACGCCACAACCATGATCGTGGTACCTGGCCCGCGCATATCACGGCCCAGGTACCACGATCAAGCAAGCGCGCCTTCAGGAGGTGAGTGCGGCGGTGGCGTCGAGGCCACGGAGCTTGGCGCGGATCTTTGCCGCGTCGGAGGGACGCAGCTCGTCGAAGATTGCCAGCGCCTGCTGCCAGGCGTCGCGTGCGGCGGCGTCGTCGCCTGCGGCGTGGTACGCGTCACCCGCGTAGGTGAGAGTCACGGCCATGCTGCACCTGTGCCCCTGATGGTTCAGGATTTCGGCGGAGCGGCGGTAGCAGGCCGCCGCCTTGGCGTGGTGGCCGGGATGACGGTGCGCGTAGCCGAGGGTGTCCCACGTGCAGCCCGTGTTGTGCTGGCTGCCGATCTCGTCAGCAACCTCAAGGGCCTGCTCACAACTGGCAATGCCGGCCTCGTAGTCCCCGAGCAGGCAGAAGTCCCAGCCGACCTCGCTCAGGGCATCGCCTTCGCCCGCCCGGTGCCGGGCAGGGCGGAACATATTCAACGCTAGCTGAGCGTGCCGGAGCGCTTCAGCGTCGCGACTTTGGCGGTTGCGCATCCGCGCCATGTCGAGATGCAGCCGGGCCCGCCCTGCCAGGTCGCCGGTGTGCTCGCGCAGCCGGAACGCCTCGCCGAGGTGGCGCTCGGCCTCGTCATATGATCCGAGTTCGATGCTCGCACTCGCGAGGCCGCGGTGCGCGTAAGCCTGCCCGCCGGCGTCACCGAGGCGCCGCGCCGCCGCGAGGGCGGTCTGCTGGGTGGCGGCCCAGTCGTGCCAGTGCCCGCGGCGGTAAAAGAACGTCTCCATGGCCAATGGCAGCTGCCATGCGCAGGCATCAAGACCGCGCGCGGCGGCCACGTTGACCGCGGCAAGCAGCACCTGGTGCTCCGCGTCGAACCAGGCCAGCGCTTGCGCGTGCGTAGTGAGATCCTGCTCGGGCCGGGTTCCCCGCTGTGGCGGGGCCGCGGTGATCGGGGTACGCGCGGGGTAGAGGAGCCTGTCGGCGCCAATGGCCGTATGCAGGTAGTGGTCCACCGCCCGGTGGATGGCCGCCTGCGGCTCACCTTCTTCGTCGATGGCGCCGGCCTGCTCGGCCGCATAGGCGCGCAGCAAGTCGTGGCACGAATATCTGCCCGGGGTGTGCTCGGCGAGCAGGCAGGCGGCGGTGAGCTCGGCGAGTGCCCGCCGCGCCTGATCGAGAGAAATCCCGGCGAGGCTGGCCGCGGCGTGCGCCGTGATGTCCGGGCCCGGGTGCGAACCGAGCAGCCGGAACATCCGGGCCGCGGCCGGGGACAGCTGCTGGCAGGACCACGAGAACACTGCGCGCACATCGGCCGCGGCTTCCCCGCCATCCAGAGCGTCCAGCCGGCACCGTGTATCCCGCAGTTCGGCGGCGAGAGCCGCGAGCGGGAAACTGGGCCGTACGGCCGCGCGCGCGGCCGTAATGCCGAGGGCCAGGGGCAGCCGCGCGCAGAGCACTGTCAGCTCGTCGACCGCGGCAGGCTCGGCTGCCAGCCGATCGGATCCGAGCCGGCGGGCGAGGAGTTCTCGCGCCTCTGCGTTGGTGAGCACGTCCAAAGTGATCGGGTGCGCGCCTTCCGCGGCGGCGAGCGCGGTGAGCTGACGGCGGCTCGTCACCAGGACGAGGCAGCCACCGCCGCCGGGCAGCAGCGGCCGCACCTGCGCGGCGGCGGCGGCGTTGTCGAGCACGACCAGCATCCGCCGGTCCGCCACCAGTGACCTGTACAGCCCGGATTGCGCGGCGAGACCCGAAGGGATCTGGTCCGGCGGCACCTGCAGCGCATCGAGGAACGAGCGTATGGCGTCTTCCGCGGCCAGCGGGCTGCCTGATGAATCGAACCCGCGCAGGTTCAGATACAGCTGACCGTCGGGGAACCGGTCTGCCACCTGGTGAGCGAAATGCAGCGCGAGCGCTGTCTTGCCTACCCCGGCGGTCCCGCCGATCGCCGAGATCACCACCATCCCGCCGCGAGCTCCTGACGCTGGCGCGGCTGCAGCCGTGGGCGCGGCTGCTGTCGTATCGAGCAGCCTCATCAAATTTGCGAGCTCGGCGGTCCGGCCGGCGAAATTCGCTATCCCCGCAGGCAGCTGCCTTGGCACGAGCACCGGCCGCGAGCCGAATCGGCCCGGCGTGACGCATGGTTCTCCCGGCGCGAGCGGTTCTTCCGGCGCGAGCGGTGGTGGCAGGACCTGCGCGTCGGTGCCGCCGTGCCCGTTCGAGGCGGCGGTCGCCATTGCTGGCTCCGCGACGCGGACGTTCGGCTGCGAGTGCGCCGTGACGCTCAGGGCCGGATCGGCGGACAGGATTCGTTGCTGCAATTCACGCAGGTCCGGGCCAGGCTCAACGCCAAGTTCGCTGGCGAGCGTCTGGCGGGCCTGCTGGTAAGTGGCCAAGGCCTCGGCCTGGCGCCCCTCACGGTAGAGGGCGAGCATCAGCAGTGCGTACGGTCGCTCGCGCAGAGGATTGGCGGCGGTGAACCGCCGCAGTTCGCTGATGACCTCGCTGTGCCTGCCGAGTTGCAGATCGGCTTGGACGCGTGCTTCCAATGCCTGTGTGTGTAATTCGGCCAGCCGTGGTACGTGCTGGAGCGACAAGAGGTCGGATGGGATGTCGGCGAGCGGCTGGCCGCGCCACAGCGCCAGCGCCTCCCGCAGCCGCGCCGCGGCCTGATCCCATCGGCCGTCCCTTGCCGCCTGCCGCGCTGTGTCCTGCAGCGTTTCGAACACGTTCACGTCAAGCTCGCCAGTTGCGACGCTGATCACGTAGCCATCGGGCTGTGTGCCGATCCGGTTGCCGCCGGTTTCCGCCAGGGCCCGCCGGAGCCGCTTCACGTAATTCTGCAGTGTCACTCGCGCCGAGGCCGGCGGGGCGGGTCCCCACACTGCCTCGCTGAGCTCGTCAAGCGCCATCACCCGGTCCGCATTCAGCAGCAGCGCGGCGAGCACAACCCGCTGCTTCGCCGCCGCGACCCGCATCGCCATCCCGTCGACGCGCACCGTCAGCGGCCCGAGCAGGCAAAACTCCATCCCGCCTCCAAGGATGACCCCGCCGGGCAACCGGGGTACTCCGTCTGGAGTTGTCATGCTATCCACAGGTTGACGGCGCCGCGCCGCTCCGCAGGGGTGCGCGCTGTAATTCAGGCCGACCAGAAACTTGGTGCACATCGTGTGTCACGGCTGGCGCATTACGGTTCGAGGGCCCGCCGCATTACGGTTCAAGGGTGAGCACGCCGCGCACGAGCACGCTGGCCGGAACGCTGGCCCGGATGGGATTCGCCGACCCGCCGCGGGCTGAGCAGCTGATCGCAGAGGAACTCCGTTTCGATGCCGAGGGCGCCGACGCCGGCGTGCTTGCGGCGATCGTGGCCGCGGCCGATCCCGATCTCGCGCTCGCGTCGCTCGCCGGGCTGCTGCAGCGCAGTGGCCCAGCGCTGGCCGCCGAGTTGCGGGCCGCGCTGCGCGCTGAGCGCGGTTTCCTTGACCGGCTCACCGCGGTGCTGGGGACGAGCGCTGCCCTCGGCGATCACCTGCAAAGGCACCCCGACGATTGGCGCGTCCTGCGCGGACCCGACGCGCTGCGTCGCCCAGCGATGGGGGAGTTGCGCGCCGCCCTGCTGTCCGCGGTGGGGGCGCAACCCTACGACGCGCAACCGGTTGCCGCGGCGCGCGACCCGGCGCACGCAACCGGCCAGGTGAGCGCGCTGCGCCTGGCGTACAGGCGGCGGCTGCTGCAGCTGGCGGCGCGGGATCTGACCGGCGCCGCCGAGTTCGATGATGTCACCGCGGAACTGGCCGACCTGGCCGGCGCGGCGCTTGAGGGCGCGCTGGCGATTGCGCGCAGCCAACTGCGAGCCGAGGATACCGGCCGCGGCGGCGGCCAGCCCTCCGATCGCGCCCTGCCTTACCGCCTGGCCGTGATCGGCATGGGCAAGTGCGGTGGCCGCGAACTCAATTACGTCAGCGACGTCGACGTCATATTCGTCGCGGAAGCAGTGCCATCCGAGTCGGGTATGGGAGGTACAGGAGATAAAGGAGGGACAGAAGGGACAGCAGGTGCAGGAGGGACAATAGATGCAGGAGATAAAAGAGCGAAAGCAGGTGCGGACAGCACGGAGAGGACGGTCGGTACCAACGAGGCGGCCGCCCTCGCCGCGGCGACCAGGCTGGCAACCGCGATGATGCGCGTCTGCTCACAGAGCGCGCCGGAAGCACCGCTCTGGCAGGTGGACCCGAACTTGCGCCCGGAAGGGCGCAGCGGCCCACTCGTGCGCACACTCGCCAGCCACCGCGCCTATTACGAGCGCTGGGCGAAGACGTGGGAGTTCCAGGCACTGCTCAAGGCACGGCCCATCGCGGGCGATCGCGAACTCGGCGCGAGTTATGTCGAAGTGGTGGCGCCGCTGGTCTGGCAGGCGGCGCAGCGTGACAATTTCGTCGAGGATGTGCAGGCGATGCGCCGGCGCGTTGAGGACACGGTGCCACGTGAGCAGGCAGGGCGCCAGCTCAAGCTTGGTCCTGGCGGGTTGCGCGACATCGAGTTCGCGGTGCAGTTGCTGCAATTGGTGCATGGCCGTACCGACGAGAGCGTGCGGGAGCCGGCCACCCTGGCTGCGCTTGCCGCGCTGTCGCGCCGCGGCTACGTGGGCCGCGACGACGCAGCTGACCTGGCCGCCGCCTACCAGTTCCTGCGCCGGGTGGAGCACCTGATGCAACTGGAGCACCTGCGCCGCACGCACGTCATCCCCCCCGAGGCTGACACGGCGGGCCGGCGCAGGCTGGGCCGCGCGCTGCGGGCATACCAGCTGCTGAACGGTGACCGGCCGGACACTATGCCTCGCGGTGCGGACCCAGCGGCGGAGTTCACCGCACAGTGGCGCAAGCACACGCTCGTCGCCCGCCGCCTGCACGAGAAGCTTTTCTACCGCCCGCTTCTGCAGGCGGTGGCGCGGCTTCCCCGCGAGGCCGTACGGCTGACGCCGGCCGCAGCCCAGGCCAGGCTCGAGGCTCTCGGCTACGAGGATCCGGCCGGCGCGCTCCGGCATATCGAGGCGCTCACCGCGGGCGTGTCACGGCGCGCGGCGATCCAGCGCACGCTGCTCCCCGTCATGATGGGGTGGTTCGCCAGCGCCGCCCAACCCGACGCGGGTTTGCTCGCCTTCCGCCAGGTCAGCGACGCGCTGGGGGAGACGTCCTGGTACCTGCGGCTGCTCAGGGACGAAGCCCAGGTTGCCGAAAGGATGGCGTTCGTCCTCGCATCGAGCAGGTACGCCACTGGATTGCTGCTTCGCGCGCCCGAGACGGTGCGATTGCTTGCCGACGACGCCGAGCTTAGGCCGCGGCCGCGGGAGGCGCTGACCGCCGAGGCGCTCGCCACCGTGGGCCGGCACCTCGGTGCCGAGGACGATGTCGCCGCGGTCCGCGCTCTGCGCCGCCGCGAGCTGCTGCGCACCGCTGTGGCAGGCCTGCTCGGCCGGATCGGAGTCGAGGAAACAGGTGAGGCGCTCACTACGATCACGGCGGTGACCGTGACGGCGGCGCTTGAGGCCGCGATCAAGAAGGTCGAGCTTGAACTGCGGGCGCCGCTGCCGACCCGCATGTCGGTGCTGGCCATGGGCCGTTTCGGCGGGCATGAGATGGGCTTCGCCAGCGACGCCGACGTGATGTTCGTGCACGAACCGCCGCCGGGCGCGGACGAGGGCGAGGCCACACGTGCCGCGCATGCCGTCGCCGAGGAACTGCGGCGGCTGCTTGCCAGGCCCAGCCCCGATCCGCCGCTGACCATCGATCCTGACCTGCGCCCCGAAGGCCGTCAGGGACCGCTCGTGCGTACCCTCGCCTCCTATGCGGCGTACTACCAGCGCTGGTCGGTGCCATGGGAGAGCCAGGCGTTGCTGCGCGCGGAGCCTGTGGCCGGCGACCCGGAGCTCGGCGAGCGGTTTGTCGCGCTCGCTGAGCGGTTGCGCTATCCAGACGGTGGCATCGACCGCGCAGCCGTTAGGGAGATTAGGCGGATAAAAGCGCGAGTCGAAGCAGAACGGCTGCCGCGGGGCGCCGATCCGGCTAGCCACCTCAAGCTCGGGCGTGGCGGCCTGGCCGACGTCGAATGGGTCGTGCAACTACTGCAGTTGCAGCACGCGTACGCGACACCAGGGATGCGGACCACGCGCACGCTCGCGGCGCTTGAAGCGGCGGCGGACGCCGGGCTGATCGCGGGTGAGGATGCGGAGGTACTTGCCACGGCATGGCGGCTGGCGACCAGGCTCAGGGACGCGGTCGTGCTGGTCCGCGGCCGCCCGGGTGACACGCTGCCGTCCGCGCCGCGTGAGCTTGCGGCGATCGCCCGGGTGCTCGGCTACCGGCCGGGGGAAAGCGGCAAGCTGCTCGACGATCAGCGGCGGGTCGCTAGGCGGGCACGCGCGGTGATGGAGCGGATCTTCTATGACTAGGGCGTGTCCCGGTGCAGCCTGACCCGTGTCCCGGTGCAGCCTGACCCGGCGCGGCCGGCCGCCCACCGCGGCCACACGGGAACGCGGGCCCGGGAAAGCGTGACCGGGAGCGCGGAGCCCGGAAACACAGAGTCCGGAACGCGGAGCCCGGGAGCGCGGAGCCTGGGAACGCGGGCCCGGGAAAGCGTGACCGGGAGCGCGGAGCCGGGGAACCCGGAGCCGGGGAACGCGGAGCCCGGGAACGCGGAGCCCGGGAGCGCGCGGAGCCCGGGAGCGCGCGGAGCCCGGGAGCGCGGAGCCCGGGAGCGCGGAGCCCGGGAACGCGGAGCCCGGGAACGCAGCGGGCGGGCCTGGCCCAGTGGCCGTGCCCGCCCGCACGAATCGAAGTGACTCGTTACCGCTGCCTGCGGCTGCGTGACCGTGCCCCGATCAGGGCCAGGAAGCCCAGGCCCAGAAGCCCCGCCGCGACGAGTACAGCCTGCAACAGCGGCGCACCGGTGGTCGGGAGCTTCGGCGTCGGCCCGAAGTTCGGGCTACTTGGGTAACCCGGGTGCTTCGGAGACCCTGCGGACCCCGGAGACCCCGGGTACTTCGGAGAACCCGCGGACCCCGGAGAACCCGCGGACCCCGGAACACCCGGGTACGTCGGAGAACCCGCGGACCCCGGAACACCCGGATAACTTGCCGAGCTGGGGGAGTTGTGGGAAGCGGGGGAGCCGACAGAGTGCGGGTGGTCCGTAGCGCCGTGACCGCAATTGGAGCCCGCGGAGCTTGCGCCCGCAGGTCCGGTGGAGCCCTCAGATCCGGCAGGACCCGTCGAACCGGTGGTGCCCGTCGAACCGGTGGTGCCCGTCGAACCGGTGGTGCCCGTCGAACCGGTGGTGCCCGTCGAACCGGTGGTGCCCGTCGAACCTGTGGTGCCCGTCGAACCGGTGGTGCCCGTCGAACCTGTGGTGCCCGTCGAACCTGTGGTGCCCGTCGAACCGCTCGTGCCCGTCGAACCGGTGGTGCCCGTCGAACCGGTGGAGGCCCCGGATCCGGTGGAGGCCCCGGATCTGGTAGAGCCCATGGAACCTGCTGAGCCGGCGATGCACGGTGGCGTGGCGTTATGGCGATGCGTGGCCGGGGCCGCTGGCGTGGCCGGCTTTTCCGCTGGCTTCTCCACAGTATTGATCTTGGTATCAGGCGTGCTGACCTTTGGCATCGGACCATGGCACTTGGCCAGGCTGACCCGCGCGATCACTGGTGCCGTAGCACACCCGCACCGGGCGAGTGGTCCTGTGACCGCCGCCTTGACAGTGACCGATGCGGTGCCTCCCGCGTCGATCTTGGAGAACTGGCAGGAGGCCTTGTGGTGCGTGATCGTGCACGTACCGGTCTTCGAGGCCAGTGTCAGGCCCTTCATGCCTCCTGGGAGGGTCACCGACAGGTGGACCGAGCGGGCCGCGTACGTACTCGGATTCGCGACCGTCGCGGTGTAGCGCAGAATCTGCCCGGTGGTAGCGCTGTCCGGTCCGTTCAGCTGGACCTGCACGCCGTTCGTGGGCCCGGCCTGGTACCGCTCATTATGCCGTTGCAGCGAGCGGTGCGACCCCTTGATGGCGTGCAGCCGGTTGATGACATAAAGCCGGACCGATGTCGTGGCGGCCGGGCCCGTGACGTCTGATCCCCGGGCGCTGCGATGTGCGCTCCCTTGCCGCTCGGGCAGGTTGGGGGCGGCGGCGAAGACCAAGGTCACCATGCCGGGCGCGGTGCCCAGGAGGGAATAGTCGATCTTCGTGGCTGTCCCGGGCTTGACGCTGAACGAGCACGCGGACGTCGTTGTGCCGCGTTTGGCGCAGCGGCGGCCCGGCATGACCGCGAGCCTGTGCCTGGCCGCGGCGTTCTGCAATTGCTCGGTAAGGATTCCTTGCTGTGGTTGTCCCGTGTTGTCCCTGACGGTGATCGTCACGGGTATTTCGCGGCCGACGGGAATCCTGGCCGACGACGGCGTTGCCGTCAGTGAGAGGGCCGGGAACGCCCGGTGGGCGTGGTGCCCGGCGGTCGGCACTGCGGCCATCGCGAGTGCGGGTACGGAGATGACCATGCCTGACACGGTCATCATGGTTAGAAGGCGGCGCATGTATCCCCCGAATGACTTCAGAGCACGTTCAGGTAATTACAATGAGTGACCAGCTTAGGGCCGTCGCGGCCGTCGGTACGGTATTTCGGCCTCGGTGCGTCGCGGTGGCAGCGCCCGGTCGTGCGGGCCTGGCCGTGCCGGCCCGGGTCAGAGTCGCGCCCGCCCGGCCGTGCGTGCCCGCGCCAGAGTCGCGCCCGGGCCGGGGCGGTGGCTACGCGGCCCGCGCCCGAATCGCGCCCGGCCCGACGCGGCCCGCGCCAGAATCGCGCCCGGCCCGACGCGGCCCGCGCCAGAATCGCGCCCGGCCCGACGCGGCCCGCGCCAGAGTCGCGCCCGGGCCGGGGCGGTGGCTACGCGGCCCGCGCCAGAATCGCGCCCGGCCCGACGCGGCCCGCGCCAGAGTCGCGCCCGGCCCGAGGCGGTGGCTACGCGGCGTGGTCTATGGGGGTACGGCGTCGTCCGTGGACGTCGCTGTGCACGAACAGGTGGACAAGCACGACGGCGCGGGGTAACGGCTCGTGTCCTGTGGAAGGCGTGGCGGCGCGCTGTGGATGGCGAAAGAATCTTTACGTCGATTGGGGTAAAGCGCTTGTGCCGCAAGTGAAGAGGCAGTAAAACTGCTTTCACCGTTGGAAACGGGCACCATCGGGGGAGACCCCGGAACGCGGGGAGAGCTGGGAGACCGGTTTTTCCGGCGGGTGTGCGGCACCGGCGGGTCCCGTGTTACGCGCGGTGGCCGGGCGACCGGCATGCTGGCCCGCGGGACAGGGCGAGGCCCCTCCATCTCATACATGGAGGGGCCTCGTTCCTTTGGTACCCAACCCGAGACCTTTTCCGCACGACCATCCGCACCGCAACCGACGGGTCTGCGACCGGCGGAACCGCGGCCGAAGATCTCGGGTTTCCTTGCCTGTTGTTCATTGTGCCTGACCGGCTAGCAGCCCCACCGCATCGACACGCGGGCAATTCCGACGGCGTGGCATCGCGGCTGGCCGCCGTGCTCACCGCCGCGGGCGACCCGGCCATCGCCTCGGGCCGGCCGACTGGTATACGTGCAAAAGTGCAGTTCGCAGATCTCCGTGCGGCGATGGCCGGCGGCCAGAGGTCTCGTACCCCGGCGGGCGTTGCGTGGCGGTAAATCCAGGCTGCGACGGGGCGGCGCATCGCCTACATTGAGGCATCGGCCGGGCGCCACGTGCTCGGCAGCGAGTACGAGGGGGCGCATATGAAGCGAGCGGTGATACCTGCCGCCGCAGCCGTGGGCGTGATGCTAGTAGTTGTGGTGGCGTTCGCGCTCCACCACTCCATCACGCCATCCGGTCCGGTCACGCACGCCCGGGCCGTCGCCGCCACGGCAACCCGAACGCACGCCGTGGACAGCGCCACGACCCTTAACAGCACGCCATCGGTGCCATGCGCCCTTACTAACAACGGCTTCGCCGTCGCCGGGAATCCGGGCGGGAACACTTTGCCCGGGCGATGCACCGTCACCGTCGTCAGCACGTCAGGAAACGGCAAGATCAAGCTGCATTGGCCAGGCGGGCATGGGACCCGGCCGGTGACCACGACGTACGTCCTTGGCGCGCCTGCGCGCTGAGCGCGTGCGAATACCTCTGCGTCGTCCCCGGGCGTCTCGCGAGCGTCCCTTGAGCGCCAGGACGCCAGCCCGCCAGGGGGGTTCACGTCCACGGGCACGGCACCAGCGCGCCAAGGGCACCAGGGCACCAGCGCGCCGCACCACGCACGAACGCGCCGAGGGCACCACGCGCCAGCCAGCAGCGTGCCCCGTTAACTCCACTAGCGGACTAGCTAAGGCGTGTCTCTAGACCTCGGCGGATGCGGGCGGCGGCCGGCAAGGCCCTGCTTGTTCTGGAGGAGTCGTCGGGTACTGCATCGTCGATTGCGACGGCGAGAAGCGGGCCGTCGAGATCGCCACCCGCTGCCCGATGCGCGATTGTGGGGCATGGAGGTGCGACCCTTGCTCAGCCCGGACGGGCCGAGATGTGACCGCGACCGGCCGGTGCGGCGCCGCCGTGGCGCAGCACAGTGACGGCTTCAGCGCGCACCAGGATCGAGGGCCGGAGGCGCTACCTCGCGTCGCCGGCCCTCCACGTATCCGTCCCAGCTTGCCCCAAGGGGATGATCTTCTTCACGAGCTCTCCTCGTCGCCCGGGATCCTGTTCTGGACTACCTACTTGCGCGCCCAGGTGGCGTGCCAGTTCTCGCCGCCGCTGAGAATGGAGACCTTGTCCCTGTTGCGGCCACGATGGTTGATCATGACGAACTTGGCCGGATGGAGGGTTCCGATAGCTGACCCGTCAACGGTGGTCCTGGTGAAGCTGACGGTGCCGAAATCCGTAAGTGGCTGCAGGCCACCGTTTGACGTGGGCGCTTCCACGATCGCCTCTGCCGACGACCGCGCCGCACCGTTGCTGGTGGCGTGAACGGTGTCCGCCCACCCCTGGGTCAAGTCTGCCAGCCCAAGGGTGTAGCTGCTGTTGCCGTTGTAGGTGACAGAACCAGCGAAGTGATCGCCTGCCGCCACTGTCTGGGCGACCCTGGTCGAGGGCGCAGGGAAGATCTCCGTCCAGGCGCTGTACACGGGGCGCCCGGCGTTGCACCCGACGGAACTGCCGGTTTGCTCGACTGTGTGGTTGCCGAAGCCGTCCAAGCCTACCCAGAAGCCGGCGGCGCGCGGCTCGACATTGTGACAGGTGGCTGCCGGCTCCACCCAGTGCGCGGAAACGCTCCGGTAGGTGGTGCCGCTTGCCACGTAACCGCTCCAGTTGTGGCTCTTCAATCCGTTAAGTCCGTAGCTGATCATGTGACCGGACGACACTGGATCTGGTGCCGGTGCGTTAGCCGAGATCACGGGTACCAGGAGGGCTCCGGTCACCGCAAATATTGCGGTCAGGACTGTTGTGGTTTTCATTTTGAGTCAGCTCCCGCTTAACTCGATTGGTGCCTGTCTTCAGCACGGACGGTCGTTTGCTCATTGATGCCCCCTTCGCTGTTGTAGTGGCCGTACGCTCGAAGACCCAGGTGGCGCTGGAGCCAGCATTCTGGTCGGCAGGGCCCGAAATGACCTGCTGGCAGGCCGTCGTAGCCGGGCTCTGAATTATCAGCATTTATCCCCCATTTCATTTTGCGGTCGGTTCAATTACGTTCAGCGTACGCCGAAAGAATGCAAGTTTAAACCGACCTATCTCGTTTCAGTGACTGAAATCGCGCCAGCCGTGCAGAATTCCTAGCTAGGCAGGGATTTCGCAGGATTGACACAGGGGGTCGCCGCAGCATGTGACCCGCCCGACACGCCGAAAGCCCCGCCGGTGCGGGACCGGCGGGGCTTTCGCGTGTTCAGCGGCCGCGACGCTATGCGGCAAGATCCTGCGTGCGGCCTGCGGGCCGCGGGCTTGCGCCCTGACGTCCCCGCAGGCCAGGCAGGATGAGACGGCGAGACATGCCCTAGCAGTCGAAGTAGAGCTCGAATTCGTGCGGGTGCGGGCGGAGCCGCATCGGGTCGATCTCGTTCGCCCGCTTGAAGTCGATCCAGGTCTCGATCAAGTCGCCCGTGAATACGCCGCCCTCGAGCAGGTACTCATGGTCCGCCTCGAGCGTGTCGAGCACCTGCTCGAGCGAACCAGGTACCTGGGGCACCGCCTTCGCCTCGTCCGGCGGCAGTTCGTACAGGTCCTTATCCAGCGGCTCCGGCGGCTCGACCTTGTTCTTGATCCCGTCGATGCCCGCCATGACCATTGCCGAGAACGCGATGTACGGGTTGCAGGACGGGTCGGGAACCCGGAATTCGGCCCGCTTGGCCTTGGGGTTGCTGCCGGTGATCGGGATGCGAACACACGCCGACCGGTTCCGCTGCGAGTACACCAGGTTGACCGGCGCCTCGAAGCCAGGCACCAGCCGGTGGTAGGAGTTCGTCGTGGGGTTGGTGAAGGCGAGCAGCGATGGCGCGTGCTTGAGCAGGCCGCCGATGTAGTAACGCCCGATGTCCGACAGCCCGGCATAACCGACCTCGTCGTAGAACAGCGGCGTCCCGTCCTTCCACAGGCTCTGGTGACAGTGCATGCCTGAGCCGTTGTCATCGAACAGCGGCTTGGGCATGAAGGTGACCGTCTTGCCGCGCTGGCGGGCGACGTTCTTCAGCACGTACTTGTAGGTCATCAGCTTGTCGGCCATCTTGAGCAGTTCGTCGAAGCGCATATCGATCTCGGCCTGACCCGCGGTGCCCACCTCGTGGTGATGCATTTCCACTTCGATGCCGCAGTCGATGAGGCCACGGACCATCTCTGAGCGCAGGTCGCTGTAGTGGTCCATCGGAGAAACGGGGAAGTAGCCGCCCTTGTACCGCGGCTTGTAGGCGAGGTTGCCACCTGCTTCCTCGCGGCCGGTGTTCCAGGCGCCTTCGATCGAGTCGAGGAAGTAGTAGCCGGCCGAGGGGCTCGTCTCGAAGCGGGCCGAGTCGAAGATGTAGAACTCCGCTTCGGGTCCGAAGTAGACGGTGTCCGCGATTCCGGTGCCGCGCACGTAGTCCTGGACCTTACGGGCGATGTTGCGCGGGTCGCGGCTGTAGGGCTCGCTGGTCAGCGGATCGTGCACGAAGAAGGTCAGGTTCAGCGTCTTGTGCTCGCGGAACGGGTCGAGGTACGCGGTCGTCGGGTCGGGCAGCAGCAGCATGTCGGATTCGTGGATCTGCTGGAAGCCGCGGATCGAGGAACCGTCGAACATCAGGCCTTCGTTGAAGACCCTGGCGTCGAACGACTCGGCGGGCACCGTGAAGTGCTGCATGATTCCCGGCAGGTCGCAGAACCTGACGTCGATGAACTGCACCTGCTCGGCCGATATGAATTCAAGTACCTCGTCGGCGCTTGTGAACATCCGCCCTCCCTCGAGAACCCGCGCTGATATGTAAGCCCGTGGCCGCAGTGCCGCGACTTGGACGCTATGCGTTAGCGGTTTCCATGCCGTGTCCCGAGTGTTTCACGTGTGTTACGGCAGGAGACCACCACTTGGCACTGCCGTGACCGGGAGTATGCAGGCCGCCGCCGGTGGCGGCCATCCGGCGCTCGGATACCGTGGGTGCGTGTCGGAACGACGTTGGGCCGGGTCCTGGCTGACGGGCGCAGGCCAGGCTGGAGCCGGAGATGACTACCCGGGTGCGCGGCTCGGGCTGCCGGAGCGCGGCCGTGGTGCTGTGGCCGGCTACGGCCCGCGGTTCTTGGCCCTGTTCATCGACTGGGCACTGTGCAGCGTCATCGCCCTGACATTGCTGCATTCGCAGTGGTGGACCTATGTGATCTTCGCCGCGGAGGTGTACCTGCTGACGGCGCTGACCGGGTTCACGGTGGGCAAGCGGCTGATCGGCCTGCGTGTGGTACGCCTTGATGGCAGGCCGGTCGGGTTCGGGTGGGCCCTGGTACGGACGGCACTGCTGCTCGCGGTGATTCCCGCGGTCGTGTTCGACCGCGACACCCGCGGGCTGCACGACCGCGCGGCAAACACGGTCGTCGTCAGGGCCTGACCGGCAGAGCCGGGGCCTGACCGGCAGAGCCGGGGCCTGACCGGCAGAGCCGGGGCCTGACCGGCAGAGCCGGGGCCTGACCGGCAGAGCCGGGGCCCGACAGGCAGAGTCGCCGGGGCCCGACAGGCAGAGCGGATCAGCGAATTTTCGGCTTGGGGCCCTTCGGTAGCCTGGCGCCCTTGGGCAGCGGGCCGCGGGGTGCCTGCAGTGTCTGCGGCAGCGCCTTGAGCCGGTAGTTCAGCTCTGCGACCTGGCCGCCTTTCAGGTTGCGCGGCAGTTTCATTACGCGCTGCTGCAGTTTCCTTATCGGCAGCTGGCCCTCCGCGTTGCCCACCTGGAAGTCGTAGATCGGCACGTCGTAGGCAACGCGTGAGATGCGCTTCTTCTCCGCGGCGAGCAGGCTCGACAACCCGCCTGGGTTACCTTCGCCGACCAGCACGACGCCCGCCCTGCCGACGACGCGGTGCACCACGTCCATGTTCCTGTTGCCCGTGACGGCTGGGGTGACCGTCCAGTTACCTCGGAGGGTCTGCAGTATGGCGGCGGCGGCGCCAGGCTGTCCCTCGATCTGGGCGAATTGCGCGGATTGCGCGAACCGGCCGAACATGATCACGCCGGCCAGGATTCCGGCGAGCACGCCGAACGGGATGAGGAACGTCGCCAGCCCGGTCAGCAGGCCGACAACGACGAATACCGCGATGATGCCAATCGAGACAAGCGCGATCATCGGCAAGGCGCGTGGATTGGCCTCCCTGACGATCTTCGCGACCATCCGGATCTGCGCGATCCGGCCTGGCTTGGATGGGTCGCCTCCGGCGCTCTTGCGTGTGCTGGCATCAGCGGGCTTCTTGGCCATGGACGGCAGGATACGAGGCCGCGGGGTCAGGACGAAATGGCATCCGCAGGACGGGCCAGCGATCCCGCGCCCGCACCGCTGCGATCGGCGGCGGCCCCCGGGCCGCCGCGCTGTGCGATGGCCTCCTTGTACAGCCGCCCGGCACGGTAGGAGGAGCGCACGAGCGGCCCGGACATCACTCCGGCGAACCCGAGCGCGAGCGCGTCCTCGCGCAGCTCCGCGAACTCCTCGGGGGTCACCCACCGCTCCACCGGGTGGTGCCGCAGCGACGGCCGCAGGTATTGGGTAATGGTCAGCAGGTCGCAGCCCGCCGCCCGCAGGTCGGCCATTGCCTGGCGGATCTCGCCGGTTTCCTCACCGAGGCCAAGGATCAGGTTCGACTTTGTCACCAGGCCAGCGGCACGGGCACGCCGGAGCACCTCGAGTGATCGCTCGTAGCGGAATGCCGGCCGGATCCGCTTGAAGATGCGCGGGACGGTTTCGATGTTGTGCGCGAGAACCTCTGGACGCGCGGAGAACACGTGCGTCAGCCGTTCTGGATACGCATTGAAGTCCGGAATGAGAAGCTCGACGCCGCAGCCTGCCACGGCAGCATGAATCTGCCTGCAGGTCTCCGCGTAGAGCCAGGCGCCGCCGTCGGCCAGGTCGTCGCGGGCGACGCCGGTCACCGTGGCATACCGCAGCCCCATCGACGCGACCGATTCCGCGACCCGGTGCGGCTCGCCGGTGTCGAGCGGCGGGGGCTTGCCGGTGTCGATCTGGCAGAAGTCGCAGCGCCTGGTGCACTGGTCTCCGCCGATCAGGAACGTCGCCTCGCGGTCCTCCCAGCACTCGAAGATGTTCGGGCAGCCGGCTTCCTCGCACACAGTGTGCAGGCCCTCACGGCGGACGAGATCCTTCAGTGCCATGTACTCGGGGCCCGTGCGCAGCCGGGTCTTGATCCACGGCGGCTTCTTCTCGATCGGAGTCTGGCTGTTCCTCGTTTCCATCCGGAGCAGCCGGCGTCCCTCGGGTGCGACAACCACCGGATCAGCCTATGTCGTCGCGAGGGGTGGCGCCGCGGCGAGCGCCGGCGCGAGCAGCGTGTCCGTGCCCTGCACCACGCGCCAGCCCGAGGCGCCGAGCGCGGCGGCCAGTTGCCGCTGCACGACCGGGATCACGTCGGTGACGCAGATGGTCCGCCCGGCCTCCGCGGACAGCGTGCTCACCTGCGCATCACGGATGCCGCAGGGGACGATGCGGTCGAACCAGGAGAGGTCGCAGTCGCAGTTGAGTGCGAAGCCATGCATGGTTACGCCCCGCGCGACCCGGATGCCGATCGCCGCCACCTTACGATCCGGCGTGGCCTTGCCGTCGGGCGTGGCCTTCCCGTGGGGCGTGGCCGTGCCGTCGGGCGTGGCCTTCCCGCGGGGCGCCGCCGCCGTGCCGGTCACCCAGACGCCGCTACGTCCGTCGACCCTTCCTGTGACCACGCCGAACTCCGCGCACGCCCGGATCAGGGCCTCTTCGATGGCCCGCA
This sequence comes from uncultured Actinomycetota bacterium, assembly GCA_963727015.1. Taxonomy (GTDB): domain Bacteria; phylum Actinomycetota; class Actinomycetes; order Streptosporangiales; family Streptosporangiaceae; genus DATFVJ01. The sequence continues at coordinate 42,635 of CAVSEV010000001.1, forward strand.
CGTGTGCGACGACGTCGATCGGGTCGGGCAACCTGATGATCGGGTATCCGACAAGCTGTCCGGGTCCGTGCCAGGTGATCTTCCCGCCGCGGTCGACGTCGATTACCGGCGCTCCCGGGTCACCGATGGGTCTGTCGAGGACTCCGGTGCGCTTGCCGGCCGTGTAGACGGGCTCGTGCTCAAGCAGCAGGCAACTGTCCGGAATCTGATCGCCAACCCGCTGCTCGTGCAGCCGACGCTGCAGTTCCCAGCCAGCCAGGTAGGGCACTGTCTGCGAACCGGGTCCAAGCTGCGCGAAGACGAGATCTGCCGCAGTTTTCACGCTGCTAGCGTAGCCCTGCGCGGCCGCCGCACGGCCGTGGCAGACCGCCGTCGGCGCGCCCCGCTGGCCCGCCGCGCCGCCGGGCCGCTGCGCGTTCAGCGAAGCCGCGCCGCTGCGCCGCCGCGCCGGTGCGCGTTCAGCGAAGCCGCGCCGCTGCGCGGTCAGCGAACACCCGTGTCGGCCAGCACCAGTTGCGGCGAACAATGGCGCGGGTGACCAGCTTCACTTCGTATGACGGCACCCAGCTTGCGTACCGCGTGGCCGGCTCCGGGCCCCGCTCGTGTGCCTGCCGGGCGGCCCTGGCCTGAACCCCGGCTGCCTGCGAGACCTGGGCGGGCTGGCGCGCCTGCGGCAGCTTGTCCTGCTGGTGAACAGGGGGACAGGGGGGTCCGCCGAGCCGGCAGACCCGGCGACCTAACGCGTGGACCGGCTCGCCGAGGATGTCGAGGCGCTCAGGGCACAGCTGGGTCTTGACCGGATGGACCGCGGCCGGGCCGGGCGAGCCGCGCCGGCGAGTGGGTCTTGACCGGATGGACCGGGCCGGCCGGGCCAGGCAGGGCGGCCGGGCCGGGCGAGCCGCGCCGGCGGCCAGGCAGGCCAGGCAGCCTGCCGGGCCGGGCCGGGCGGGCCAGGCAGGGCGGGCCGGGCCGCGCAGCCGCCGGGCCCTGCGGCCGTGGCCCGAGCGGACCCGCCGGGCCTACCCGATCCGCCAGCTGCCAGTCATGATCCGTTCTTGTGTTAACTTTCCGGCGCATAGCGCCGGAAAGTTAACACAGATGCGGATCATGGCGTGTTTGGGGAACATCTGACGGCCAGCCGGCCGCCGCGCGGAAAGCGAAACAATCATGAAGCCGTGCACACCCGACGGCAGGTCCGCCCTGTGGGCGCGTGATCGCTACGGCGCCTCACCGCACCTCGTGGCGACAGCGCAGCGCCGGTGCCATCCCGAGCGCCAGGGCAGGACGACCCGCAGCAGCGTCGAGCCCGCGACCTGGCCACCGCGGCCGCGCCATAACCCGCCCAGCATCCATCCGTAGGCCTGGCCGGTGTCACCCAGCTGGCCGGCCTTTAGCGCTCGGATGTTGAACGAGGTTGAAGGCCTTCGCGATGGCGCTATGTTCGCTGATGGACCAGCCGCCACGGTCAGTGCTGCGAGGAGGTAACCCGGGATGCAACCGGACACGCTCACAATGGATGAGCTGAATCCCCGGCTGCGGGCCGTGTGCGATCTGAGCATCGCGGAGGTCCGTGAGCAAGCAGGACGCCACGAATACGACGGCCAGATTCAGGATCTGTCTCCGGACGGCGTCCAGCAGGGCCTGTCCAGGCTGGTCGGAGCCGCCGCGGCGGCGAGTCCGACCCGCATCCGGCGAGTCCGACCCGCATGATGAGGCGCATATCGCCGCGTTCGAGCGATACCTGCGGGTGAGCTTTGCCGACCTCAAGCTGCACCGCAGCAATCCCTTGCCGCACTTGAGCGCGATGGAGCTAGCTTGCTACGACCGTGCCTACGCGCCGGAGGCCGAACGCGACGATGCGCGGGCAGCGCACCTGCGCGGCTGGCCGCAGGCCGTGGACGCGGCGGTCGCGGCACTTGATCAGCTCAGCGCGGAAGTGGCCGGAGCGCTGGTGCCTGTGGCGCGCGCATTGGCAGACGGCATTCCCGCCCACCTGGACGAGGCACTTCGTACCCGTGCGGCCGCGGCCCAGGAACGGCTCATCGGGCACCTGGAGCACGCGGCCGAGCACTCGAGTGCGCCGACAGCGCTCGGCGGCGGGCTTGCTGTGCTGATGGGCAGCGGCGAGGCCATCAACGTCGATATCGGGAAGCTCGCGGGGCAGGCGGACGCCGAACGCGACAGGCTCCATGCTCGCCTCGCTGAAAGCTGCGCCAGGATCGACCCGTCACGCAAACCCCTTGAGCTGGCACGTGAGCTCGCCCGTGACCATCCCGGCAGCGACGGCGTGTTCGAGGCGGCGCGGTACTGGACCAAGCTCGCGATCGACTTCACCCGTGATCATGATCTGGTGCCGTATCACGACGGCGAGTGCCTGGTGGGTCCCGCGCCGGCGTCGCGCCGCTGGGGGATGGCGATGATGGCCGCGACCGCGCCCGGTGAGCCCGAGAGCCCATCGTGGTATCACATCACCCCGCCCGATCCTTCCTGGCCGCCCCGGCAGATCGAGGAGTGGCTCGAGGTCTTCAGCGCAACCACGCTGCCCACGATCACCGTGCACGAGGTCGCTCCCGGTCATTTTTCACACGGACGTGCGCTGCGGCGCGCGCCAAGCGCCATCCGGCGGATTTTGCAGTCACCCGCTTTTGTGGAGGGCTGGGCGCACTACGCGGAGGAGGTCTGCGTCGAGGAGGGGTTCTGTTCTGGCGACCCGAGGTTTGCTGTCGGGGTGTGGCTTGAGGCGCTCGTCCGGGTCACCCGGCTGGCGTGCGCGATTGGCGTGCACACCGCGGGAATGACCGTGGCGGAGGCGGCGCGGCGCTTCGAGGCCGATACGCAGCTAGCCGGGCGGGCGGCCCTCGCCGAGGCTCAGCGGGCCAGCTTCGACCCGTCATACGGCCGGTACACGTGGGGCAAGCTGATCATTATGGCGCTGAGGGACCGTGCGCGCTCGCAGTGGGGCGCTGGTTTCAGCCTGCGCCGTTTCCACGGCGCTCTGCTCGAACTTGGGGCTCCGCCGCTCGGGCTGCTTGGCACCGCACTGCAGCGGGGGTGACCGCCACGCGGAACGAGTCCTGTTCGGCCGGCGGCTCAGTGTGACCGAAGTTCGCCGGTCAGGGCGTTGTCTATGTCGGCGTATTTGAACTCGTAGCCGGCGTCGGTGAGCTGCCCGGGCAGGATCCGGGCGCTCGTCAGCAGTTCGCCTGCGGCCTCGCCAAGCGCGAGGCTGAGAACGGGCGAGGGGACGTGCAGTATTGCCGGGCGGCCGAGCGCCGCGGCGAGTGCCGCGGTGAACTTGGCATTCGTTACCGGCTGCGGCGTCGTGAGATTGACCGGGCCTGCGACATCGGGTTTCTCGAGCAGGAAACCGATCGCGCCCACCACATCGGCGAGCCCGATCCAGCTCATGTACTGGGAACCTGACCCGAGCCTCGCGCCTAGCCCTAGCCGGAACAATGGCACCAGCCGGCCCAGTATCCCGCCGCTGCTGGCGAGAACGATGCCGGTCCGCAGGTGCGCAACCCGGATTCCCGCCTGCTCTGCCGCACCGGTTGCCGCTTCCCAGTCCCGAACGACTCCGGGCAGAAATCCATCGCCGGAAGGCGCCGACTCGGTCACGGCGCGATCGCCGGTATCGCCGTACCAGCCCACGGCCGAACCGGACAGCAGCACGGCTGGGCGCCGGCGCAGTTCAGCGAGCAGCGCGGCGAGCGCCTGCGTCCCGTCCACCCTGCTGGCGCGGATCTCCTGCTTTCTCGCGTCCGTCCACCGGCTGCTTGCGATCGGCGCGCCGGCCAGGTTAACGACGGCATCGACCCCTTCGAGGGCCGTCAAGGCCGGCTGGGGCGACACGGCCGTGCTGGCTGTGCTGCCTGTGCTGGCTGTGCTGCCTGCGCCGGCTCGCGGGTTCCACTGGACCTCGTCCACAGCCTTCGGTGGCCGGCGGACCAGCCGCATTACCTCGTGGCCGCTGCCCGTCAGGTGACGTGCCAGCGCGGTGCCGATCAGCCCTGACGAGCCAGTAATCGCAATCTTCACGTGCGAGCCTCCCCCGTGGTCCCCCTTGGGCGTGGTGTCCCGTGGATCGTTGGCGGCGCGGCAGTGCCGCCCACGACCCCAGACGGGCGACCGGGGTCGTGGACGGCGCTGTCGTGGACGGCACTGGCACTGTCGTGGAGGCGGTCTGGACGGCACTGTCGTCGTCGCAGATATCCCCTATCGGCTCCTCGAGAACAAGCAGGGCTTTGCCGATCGCCGCCTGGATCACCGCCCGCATCCACCAAGATCTATGGGACACACCCTAGAGCCCAAGCTCAGCCTCGAACGTACCCTCCTCCAGGCGGACCTGAACGGTCGCGAGGAACCGCGCCGCGTCGGCACCGTCGACGAGCCGGTGGTCGTAGGTGAGGGCCAGGTAGACGATGGAGCGAACAGCGATCACCTCACCGAGATCGGGGTCTTCGAGCACGACTGGGCGCTTCACGACCGCGCCGGTGCCGAGGATCGCGACCTGCGGCTGGTTGATAATCGGCGTGTCGAAGATCGCGCCTCTGCTGCCCGTGTTGGTGAGCGTGAAGGTACCGCCGCTCAACTCGTCCGGGCTGACCTGGCCGGACCGGGTGCGACGGGCGAGATCGTCGATCTTGCGCGCGAGCCCGCCGATGTTGAGGTCGCCGGCGTTGCGGATCACGGGTACAAGCAAGCCGCGCTCGGTGTCGACCGCGATCCCTAGGTGCTCCACGTCGTAGTAGGTGACCTCACCCCGCTCCGTGTCGATTAGCGCGTTGAGTTTGCGGTGCATCTTGAGTGCTTCGAGCGCGGCGAGTGCGAAGAACGGCAGGAAGGTCAGCTTGACGCCTTCCCGCTTCTCGAAGTCGGCCCTCGCCCGCTCGCGGAGCCGGGCGATCTTCGTGACGTCGGCCTCGATAACGGTGGTGAGCTGTGCGGAGGTGTGCAGTGAATCGACCATCCGCTGCGCGATCACCTGACGGAGCCGCGACATCCGTTCAGTTGTGCCGCGCAGCGGCGACGGCTCGACGGCCGGCCGTGCGCCCGACGCGGTCGCGGGGGCCGCAGGGGCCGCGGTTGCGGCCGGTGCCCCGGCCGTCGGTGCGGCCCCACCGGGCTGTTGCGCGGCGGGCTGTTGCGCGGCGGGCTGTTGCGCGGGGGGATGTTCCGCGGCGGGCTGGCCTGCGGCGGGCGCGGGGGGGACGGGCCCGGCTGGGCGGCCCGTTCCGGCCGGGGGAGTGGCACTCGCTGGTTCGGGTGCGGCCTGCGCCGACACCGCACCTGACGTGGATGCCGGCCCGGCCGGCTGTGGGCCGCGCTTCGCACGCGCCGCCTCGACCACGTCCTGCTTGCGGATCCGGCCGCCTACGCCGGTGCCTTCCACCGAACCGAGGTCAACACCGTGCTCTGCTGCGAGCTTACGAACCAGCGGGGTGATGTAGGGACCTTCCCCAGCGCCAGGAAGTGGGGTTGGCGGAGCGTACTGCTGCTCCGCCACGGAACGGGCCGGCGGGGCAGTGGTGGGCCCTGACCGGGCGGCCGGGGGTGCCTCTGCCGCGGTCGCCCATGACGGCGCGCCTGCCTGGCTGTCGACGGCGGCAGGCTCGGCGGCTTCGCCGGTGCTTGCGCCACCTGCAGGCGCTTCGTGCGCGGGCCAGGCCGTCGGCGGCGTGTCCGCGGGCGACCCCTGGGCGGACTGTGCCTGGTCTTGGTGCGCTACCTCGGGCGGCCTTTGCGCGGCTGGTGCATCAGCAAGGGGCGGCACCGCGGTCGGCCGCGGATACTGCTCCTGCCGCGGCTGTGGTGCCGACGGGGCAGCAGGCTGCCCGTCCGACGACTGCCCTTCCGGGGGCTGCCCATGGCCACGCTGTGCGTCAACGGGCTGTGCGTCAAGAGGCTGTGCGTCAACAGACGCCGCGCCGGAGGAGCCGGCATCGGCCGGTTGCGTGCCTTGCTCGTCGATCACTGCGAGTTCGGCGCCCACCTCAACCGTCTCTTCCTCACCGACCGCAATCCCTCGCAGCACGCCTGAGGCGGGGGAAGGTATCTCCGTGTCCACCTTGTCGGTCGAGACCTCGAGCAAAGGCTCGTCCGCGTTGACGAGGTCGCCCTCCTTCTTCAGCCAGCGCGTGACGGTTCCCTCCGTGACGCTCTCACCGAGCTGAGGCATTCTTACCGAGACCGACATGGCTTTCAGCGACTCCTTTGACAAACGATTCTTAGTCGCGGCGCGCGTTCTGCTCGCACCGCTTTTCAATCCGGTTCTTAGTCTGGCTCCGCACGCAGGCGGCCGTGCCCGATAGCCGCACTAGTAGCCCCGCCCTACCCATGAACGTGCAACGGCTTGCCTGCGAGCGCCAGATGCGCCTCGCCAATTGCCTCGGACTGCGTCGGGTGCGGATGAATGAGCTGGGCAACCTCGGTGGGCAGGGCCTCCCAGTTGTAGATCAGCTGACCCTCTGCGATCAGCTCGCCGACCCGGCTGCCGACGAGGTGAACGCCGACCACGGGGCCGCCGCCTGCCGTCGCGATAACTTTCGCCGCGCCCCGCGTCTGCAGGATCTGGCTCCTGCCGTTGCCGGCCAGATCGTAGGTGAATTCCTCCACCTCGATGCCCCGCTGCGCCGCCATGGCCGACGTGATGCCCACCGAGGCCACTTCAGGTTCGCTGTAGGTGACGCGCGGCACGCCGTCGTAGTCGATCGGCGCAGGATTGAGCCCGCCAAGCCGCTCGGAGACCATGATCCCTTCGGCGAAGCCGACGTGCGCGAGTTGCGGGGTAGCGATGAGATCGCCGACCGCAGAGATCGTCGGGATGTTCGTCCTGCAAAGCGAGTCGACGTTGACGAAACCGCGCTCCAGCTCCAAGCCGGCCTCTTCGTAGCCGAGCCCGGCGGAGACGGGACCGCGGCCGACAGCGACAAGGAGCAGTTCCGCGTCGATCGTCTTGCCGCCCTCCAGAGCCACCGTCACGCCGTTGCCCGAGGTCTTGGCGCTCTCGAATCTCGTGCCTAGCTCGTAGGAAATGCCGCGCCGCCTGAACGCCCGTTCGAGCAGCTTCGAACTCGATTCCTCCTCTGCCGGCACGAGGTGCGGCAGCATCTCGACGATCGTCACCTCCGCTCCGAAGGACCGCCAGACACTCGCGAACTCCGCCCCGATGACACCGCCGCCGAGAATGACGACCGACTGGGGCACCCGTTCAAGCACCAGCGCCTCGTCGCTGGTGATCACCCGTTCGCCGTCGAGTTCAAGTCCCGGCAGGCTCTTCGCCTGGGATCCAGTCGCAAGCACCACCTGCGTGCCCTCGTACACGGTGTCGCCGACTTGGACCTGAGTCGGCGAAACGAGCCGCCCTTCGCCCTGGACGAAGTCGATGCCGTGGCTGCGGACGAGGCTCTGCAGCCCCTTCCATAGCCTGGTCACGACCCTGTCCTTGTAGGCGTTCACGCCCGGCATGTCCACGCTTTCGAACGTGGCCTTGATGCCAAATTGCTCGCTCTCCCTCGCCTGGTCAGCGATCTCGGCGGCGTGCAGGAGAGCCTTGGTAGGAATGCAGCCGCGGTGCAGGCACGTGCCGCCGACCTTGTCCCTCTCGATGAGGGCAACGCGCATGCGGAGTTCTGCCGCGCGGAACGCGCACGCGTAGCCGCCGCTGCCGCCGCCTAGGACGACGACGTCGTAGGCGTTGCTGTTCACCACGGGGGGCTCCTTATCGATGTCCGTTATGTGCGTACCCGGTGCAGCGGGGCGTCATCCAGGTACGGCCCTGCGGCCTTCCCATGGCGCCGACCGGTGGCCGCCCGTGCCCGGCGCGTAGCGGCAGCCAGGTCAATTGTCGCCGTTACAGCCGCCCGTCCGCCACGTCCTCGGCAATCTGGATCAGCGTGCGGGTGGCCGCGCCTGTCCCGCCCTTGGGGGTGTATCCGTAGGCGGCGCCCGTATTGAATGAGGGGCCGGCGATGTCCAGGTGTGCCCAGCGCGCGCCGTTCGGGACAAATTCACGGAGGAACACTCCGGCGACGAGCATGGCCGCGTTCTTATCCGGCGCCACGTTCGCGATGTCCGCCACGGTCGAGTCGAGCGACCTGCGGAGTTCATCGGGCAGCGGCATCGGCCACATCGTCTCTCCGGCCCGTGTCGCGGCGCCCACCACCGCTTCGCCTACAGCGTCGTCACTGGCCATCACGGCACTGACGCGATCGCCCAGGGCGACGATCTGGGCGCCGGTCAGCGTGGCTACGTCGACGAGCAACGCCGGTTCGTCGTCGGCGGCGCGGGCGAGGACGTCTGCGAGCACCAGCCGGCCCTCCGCGTCGGTGTTGAGTACTTCGACGGTTCTGCCGCCATAGATCATGAGCACATCGGACGGCCGCTGTGCCGTGCCGCTCGGCATGTTTTCCGCGAGCGGCAGATAGCCGACCACGCGCACGGCTGGCCGCAGCGCGGCGATTGCCTGCATGGCGCCGAGCACCGCCGCGGCCCCGCCCATGTCGGATTTCATGATCTCCATCGAGCCGGGCGGCTTGAGTGACAGCCCGCCGGAGTCGAAGGTAATCCCCTTTCCGGCGAGCACCAAGGTTCGCTGCGCGGCCGGGTGGGTGTACTCGAGGCGCACGAGCCGCGGCGGGTTGACCGATCCCACGCCGACACCCAGAATTCCGCCGTAGCCGTATTTGGTAAGTTCCTCGACCCCGAGCACTTCGGCGCTCAGCCCGCACGCCTCGGCCACCCGCTGCGCCTCCGCGGCCAGGTCTCCGGGCGTCAGGTCCACAGGCGCGGTATTGACCAGGTCGCGCACGAGCCCGATCGCGTCCGCGATTACCCGCGCTCGCTCGACACCCGCGACGGCGTCATCGCCGTTGACGAGCACGACTAGTTCGGGCTCGGGTGACCGGCCCTCGGTCCGGTACCTGCTGAACTGATATCCGCCGAGCAGCGCGCCGAGCGCGACGTCTGCCGCTTCCGTGTTGTCCCTGGCGGGCAGCGCGAAACCGATGCGCCGGTTACTTCTACTGTCCGCGCTGCCCGGATGCGCGCTCGCCGCGAGCGCGCGCACCGCCGCGCCCGCCGCGCGCCTGAGCGCCTCGCGGCCCGGTAGCGCATCGCGTTTCTGGGCCTTCGACCCCAGCCCGACGACGGCGATGAGGGGAGCCTTAAGCCGGCCGCCGCTCGGCAGCTTGGTGACTTCCTCTGCCTTGCCCGTCGCGCCGAGCACGGCAAGGATGCTCGCGAGTTCGCCGCCGAGCGCCTCCGCCACCTGCTCCGCGCCTGGCGCTAGACGTGGGCCGTCCTCGCCTTCGACGACGCCGATCACAAGGGCGTCGACGTCAACCGAACGGGGGGATGTGGACGCTGCCGAGATCGTCGCCGCGGCCCTTGAGATCGTCGTACTCACCATGCCGATGTTAGTGCCCTGCGGCAGATGCCCAGCGCAGGGCACCTACGGGCCACTGGCCCGCCTCAGGACGGCGATTGGCGCGGGCGCATCAGCCGTCGCTGCGCTGCGGTGCGCGGCCGGGTACGGAGCGTCCGGTAACGAGCGGGGGAGACTGGTAACGAGCGGGGGAGCCTTGGTAACGAGCGGGGGAGCCTTGGTAACGAGCGGGGGAGCCTTGGTAACGAGCGGGGGGCCTTGGTAACGAGCGGGGGAGCCTGATAACGAGCCAACGAGGAATCGGTCCGATCGCGATAGCGCCACTCAGGGGTCGGCTCACACGCGGCATCCCCATCAGCGGTTGGCTCCTCGCGCCATCACACGCCAGGTGTCCACCACTTTGCCCTCGCGCACTATGAGCAGTTCATCGGTGAGGTTGACGGCGGTGCAGACGTGGTTGGGGACCACCGCGACGATGTCGCCAAGCTCGGGTGCCGCGGAGCCCGGCGGAAGCACGACCGTCGCATGGTGCTCAGAGATAGCCACGATCCGTGCCTCCGGCCAGTTCAGTAGCCGGCCGAATCCAGTGCTCCACGGCTGGCGATCCGCGCCGAGCACCTTGCTGCCAGCATCGAGGACGAACCGGCTGGACTCGTGGCGGCTCACCACGGTGGCCGCGGCGGCGAGCGCGATCTGATCGCCGCCGCAGACGCCGAGTTCCAGTTGCTGTGCGTCGTTGAAGACGTACACGCCGGGCCGCAGTTCGGTAAGCGGCGGCTCGGCGCGCAGTGCGGCTGTCGGCGTCGATCCGCCGCTGCGCTCAGCGCCAGTGCAGGCGCGGGCGTCGGCGCTGTGCTGCTCGGCGTCGTTGTTTTGCCGTGGGCTGTCAGCACTGCTATGCCGTCCCGCGCTGGCGGCGCCGCTGTCTTGCCGTGGGCTGTCGGCGTCGCCGTGCTGGCCCGCGTCCTCGGCACCGCCGCGCCCCGCTCTGCTGGCGGCCACGGCCTCGATCCCGGCCGCACGTAGCGCTACCGAGGCTGCGGCTAGCGCCGCAGCCTCGTCCTGCGCCGCCTGCGCACGGCCGCCGGGTGCGTAGCTGTGACCAGGGAACGTGAAGACTCCCGCGACAGGAAGGCCCGCTCGCGCCACGCCGATTGCCACCTCGCCGACCTGCTCCGGCCCTACTCCGGTCCGGTGATGCCCGCTATCCACCTCGATGAGGATCTCGGGGGGCTTGGGCAGCCTGGACAGCCGGGCCAGGCCTGCCGCAGCCTCGGTCGACTCGACCGCCAGCCGGAGCCTGATCCGCTCGGCAAGCGCCTCGATGCGGACAAGCCGCGCTGCCGACGGCCATAGCGGATAGGCGATGAAGAGGTCGGTCATACCGGCGCCTGCGAAATGTTCGGCCTCGCCGATCGTCGCCACAGTCAGGCCCACCGCGCCCAGGTCGAGCTGGCGCCGCCCGATCTCCGCCGTCTTGTGGGTCTTCGCGTGCGGGCGCAGACGCGTTCCTCGCCCTGCGGCCGAGCCTGCCATGTCCCGCAGATTTCGGTCCAGCCGTGCCTGGTCCACAACGAGCACCGGTGTCGTGATTTCCATGGGCAGCAGCATCAGGGGATCCAGACGCCATCCGGCCGCGCTCGCGCCGCGCCTGTGAGCGCGGTCACGCCGCCGTAAGGAGCGGTCACGCCGCCGTAAGGAGCAGCCACATCGTCATAAGACGCGGTCACGCCGTGAGGCCCGGTCAGGTCCAGGACGCGAGCCAGCCCTACGCGGCGCGCCCCAACGAGGCGCGCCCCCACGGGGCCGGAGCGCCGACTCACGGCTTGGGCGGAACGGCCGAACTCGGTATTTGGCACCCACACCCCGCATCGGTTTATGGTGACCCGGCCATGGTGACCCGACGATACGCCAGCGCCGGGGACGCGGTGGTCACGCCGCCGCAATCACTATCAGGCACACGGTCATGGCTATCTCGGTGAGCGCACCGAGCACGTCACCTGTGATTCCGCCCAGCCTGCGCACGGCATGGCTGGCCAGCGGGAAAGAAACGGCAAGCCCTGCGATGATGCCCGCGGGCAGTAGCCAGCCATCTGACGGGGCGGCGAACAGCCAGCCGCAGAGCGCGGCCACGCCGAGTACGGCGGCGGTAATGAGCGCGGGTACCGTCGCAGGCAGCGTTCCAGCGACGAGTACGCCAAGCCCTTGTGGCCGGGCGGCCGGGACGCCCCGGCGGCACGCCCAGGTGATCGCCAGCCGGCCCGCCACGGTCGCGGCCACGATCGCGGCGGCGCCGTGACCGGCCGCGGCCGTGCTGCCCACGGCGCCGGCCGAGCCGACTGTGCCGGCCGAGCCGACGATGCCGATCGCGCCCGTGGCCCCGCGAGACTGCGCCTGGGCGAGCGCGGCGACCTGAGCCAGCAGCGTGAGCACGAGTGTTGTTACGCCGAATGGCCCGATGTCCGGGCGCTTCATGATGTCGAGCGCCTGCGGCGCGGGCTTGCCGCTGCCCAGGCCGTCAGCGAGGTCGGCAAGGCCGTCCAGGTGCAGTCCGCGGGTCAGCAGCGCGAGGGTGGCGATGGCGAGCACGGCGGCGAGCAGTGGCCCGGTGTGCAGCAGGCGATCCGCTGCCACCAGCACCGCGGCCGCGGTCGCACCGAGGCCGAGCCCGACGGCAGGAGCCCAGGCCATCGCGGCCGCGGCGGTGTTTCTGCTGACCGTGCTGCCGGTGCGTCCCCATGACGGGAACACCGAAAGCAAGCTGATCGCGAGCCTGAGGCCGTCCCAGATCATGTCCGACCAGCTTAGAGCGTCTTTGCGAACCCTCGCTCGCCGCGAGGGGCCCGGCACCCAGCGCCAGGAGCCGGCCGCGTCATGCGGTGGATGGCAAGGCAAGCAGGGATCAGCCGGGCGGCAGAGCCGGATCTACCCGTGACCGAGTCAACAGTGCTGGCCGGAGCGCCCGCCAACCCGACGGTGCAGCCGGCCGAAACCTGGGCGCCGGGCAGCAGAGCTTCGGGTATCGCAGGCAGTTCTTGCGGCTGCGCGGAACCGCGGAGCCAGCTGATTCGCGCGTCGCGGCGGCTGTGCGCCGCGGCAGCGCGCTGCCGCTCCTGCAATCCGATCCGCCTGTAGCCGGCCGCGCAGGTGAAACCTGGTCCCCTGACGGTGCAGGATGGATCCATGAGGGATACCCGAGCTACGGCCGAGGACCTGCGTGCGTCAATCGAGCGCACCGGATACTACCCCGGCCTGGTCACCGACGCGGTCGCATCCGCGCTCGGATCCGAGCCGGTCATGGCCTACGTCGTGCACCACGACGCCATATTCGACCCCGCCATGGAAGTGCGCCGTCACATCACGGTGCTTGTGCTCACCCCGAGCAGGCTGATTTACAGCCACACCGACGAGCATCCCGCGGAGGAGAATGAGGCGCCGAGCGCCGAGACGAGCACTGAGGCCGTGCGGTTCTCAAGGATCCAGTCCGTCGCGATCACCCGCGTGGTGCCCGATCCTGCCTCGTATATAACAGGTGCGACGATGCCAACCGAAGTGGTGCTCACCATCGGGTGGAACGTGTTGTCGCACGTGGAACTCGAGCCGGCGCACTGCGGCGACGAGAACTGCGACGCCGACCACGGCTACACAGGTACCATCACGACAGACGACCTGACTCTACGGGTCAGCGAGGCCGCCGACGGCGCGGACGGTGTCACGCAAGTGCTCGCGTTCGCCGAGGCGCTTTCCTCGGCCACCGCCAGGCTGGGCGCCTGACAGCCCAGCGCTGGCGACGCGATCAAACCCCACTCACGAGCAACCCGCATTCGAACGCCCGCGCCTTCGCATCGCACACCGCCGCTCCACCCCACGCATGCGGCGGTGGGACGATGATCAGGACGACGGCAGACGGCAGACGGAGGATTGCCCCCGCATGACACACGAGCCGATGTCGCTTAACCCACCGCCCTACGGCAGCGGCACACTGCCGGACCTGGGCTGTTCCCTGCTCGCCTCGCTGCGCGTGCCCGGCGAGCCTGACGTGCTCGGCCTGCCGCGCGCCGACCGAGTGTGCCTGCTCGTCGTCGACGGCCTGGGCTGGGAACTGCTCCGTGAACACCAAGCGGCGGCGCCGTTCCTTTCCGAGCTCGCCGCAACGGGCGGGCCGATCTCGGCCGGCTTCCCCTCGACGACGGTGACAAGCCTGAGCTCGCTCGGCACCGGCCAGCCGCCTGGCACCCACGGCATGCTCGGTTACCAGGTGGCAATACCCGGTGAGGGCAAGCTGCTCAATGCCCTGCGCTGGGACCCTAAGGTCGACCCGGTCAGCTGGCAGCCCACGCCGACGATCTTTCAGCGCGCCACCGCGGCAGGGGTTAGCGCCAGCTACGTGGGCGCGACCTCGTTCCGTGGCAGCGGGTTCACCACCGCCTTCGCCCGCGGCGCCCGCTACCGCGGCGCGAACAGCCTCGGCGAGCTCGCCGCGGGGGCTCAGGAAGCGCTGCGTTCTGGCGCAGGCGACCGGAGCCTGGCGGTCGTGTATCACGGCCACCTTGACGGCACGGGGCACGCGCACGGGATCGCCTCTGACGCGTGGCGTTACGAGCTCGCCCACGTGGACAAGCTCGCCGAGCAACTGGCGACGGGCCTGCCCGAGGGTTCTGTGCTCCATGTGACAGCCGATCATGGCATGGTGGACGTCGGGCATGACGACCGCGTGGACGTGGACGCCGTCCCCGCTCTGCGCGAAGGCGTGGCGCTGCTCGGCGGCGAGGCGAGAGCGCGGCATGTGTACGCAGAGCCAGGTGCCGCGGGCGACGTCCTCGCCGCTTGGCGTGAGCTGCTCGGTGACCGCGTCTGCGTGCTGTCAAGGGACGATGCGATCGGGCACGGCTGGTTCGGCAAGGTGGTACCCGAGTTCGAGCCACGGATCGGTGACGTTGTCGCAGCTCCCTATGGCCCGACGGCGGTGGTAGCGACCAAGGCCGAGCCGCGAGAGTCCGCACTCGTTGGCATGCATGGCTCGCTGACCCAGGATGAGCAGCATGTGCCGCTGCTCACGCTCAGCACCACGTGACCGGGCGCACGAGCTGACGGGCGGGTGAACGTGAACATCGGCCCGCAGCCGCTGATCGTCGTGGCATCGCTGGCCCGTGCGCTGGTGCCATCGGCGCTGCCGCCACCTGTCGTGCTAGACGTGCGCTGGCGGCTCGGCGGTCCCCATGGCGCGGCGGGCTACCGCGGCGGCCACCTGCCTGGCGCGGTTTTCATCGACCTCGACGCCGAACTGTGCGGGCCGCCCGGGTCCGATGGCCGGCACCCGCTGCCGCCTGTGGCCAGCTTCCAGGCCGTAATGCGGCGTGCGGGGGTGAGTGCAGGCAGGCGGGTCGTCGTTTACGACGACACCGACGCGGCGGCGGCGGCCCGCGCGTGGTGGACGCTGCGATACTTCGGCCACGAAGCGGTCCAGGTGCTCGATGGCGGCTACCCGGCCTGGATCGCCGCGGGCCAGCCGGTGGAGTGTGGCGACCACCGCGCCGGGGCGGCGGGTACCGGGGCTGCCACCATTTCTGGGGGGGAATTCACCGCGGCACCTGGCGGGATGGCCGTACTTGACGCGGGCGAGTCAGCCCGGGTGGCCCGCTCCGGCGTGCTGCTCGATGCGCGGGCGGCCGAGCGGTACCGGGGTGATGTAGAACCGGTCGATCCGGTGGCCGGGCACATCCCTGGTGCGGTGAGCGCATCCGCAGCCGCCAACGTGAGCGCGGACGGCCGCTTCAGGAGCCGGGCGGACCTGCGGGCGCGATTCGCCTCATTCGGCGCACGCGCGGGTTCGCCGGTGGGCGCTTACTGCGGCTCAGGCGTGACCGCCGCCCAGGAAGTGCTCGCACTGACACTGGCAGGATTGCCAGCCGCACTCTACGTCGGCTCCTGGTCGGAATGGGTCACCGATCCCGCGCGCCCGGTCGCCGTGGGCGCCGAGCCTGGCTGAAGCAGGCAGGGCGGCGGTGCGGTGCTCGGCCGAGCTGGCCACGCTGCTCAGCCACGCTGCTCAGCCACGCTGATGGCCCTGCGCCCTGGCACACGATGGCCCATCAGGTGCCACATGTGACACCTGATGGGCCATCGTGTGTCACGCGCGGACGTGGCTGCGGCTGGCTGAGGACCTCCGGCTCAAGCCGTGCCCGCGCGCGCCGTCCTGGTAGCGGGTTAGCCTGCTTGAGGTCGCGGCGTCGACACCGCACGGGTGTGCGGCGGACCCATCGACCGGCTCTGGACGGGAGGAATGATGGTTCTGCCAAAAAGACCGCTCGGTACCAGCGGCATGGACATCACCACTGTCGGGTTCGGCGCATGGGCGATCGGCGGTGGCGGCTGGCAATTCGCCTGGGGACAACAAGACGACAACGAGTCGATCGCGGGTATCAGGCACGCGGTCGAAGCGGGGATCAACTGGATTGACACCGCCGCTGTCTATGGGCTTGGCCATTCCGAGGAGGTCATTGCCGACGCGCTGGACGGCATCCCCGCAGCCGACCGTCCCTACGTGTGCACCAAGGTCGGCGTGAGCTGGGATCCTGCGGACCGGGCGGCATCGACGCGCCGCCTGATGAATCCGGCCATCGTGCGGCGCGAGGCGGAATCCTCGCTACGCCGGCTGCGGGTCGACCGGATCGACCTGTACCAGGTGCACTGGCCACCCCGCGATGACGGGACACCGATCGAGGAGTACTGGCAGGTGATGGCCGAACTGAAGGCGTCGGGCAAGGTGCGCGCCATCGGGCTGTCCAACCATGACGCGGCGCAGCTGCGGCAGGCGGAGGAGTCGCACATGTCGACTCGCTGCAGCCGCCATTCTCGGCGATCAACCGCCTTGCTGCCCCCGACATCGCCTGGGCGCACGCGCACGGAACCGGCGTTATCGTGTACTCGCCGATGCAGTCCGGCCTGCTCACTGGGGCGTTCTCCGCTGACAGGGTGGCAGCGCTGCCGGCCGACGACTGGCGCCGGACCCACCCGAACTTCACCACTGACCTGCCGGCCAACCTGGCGCTCGCCGACGCGCTCGCGCCGGTCGCGAGGCGCCACGGCGTGCCCGTCGCCGCGGTAGCCGTGGCCTGGGCGCTGGCGTGGCCGGGCGTCAGCGGTGCGATCGTCGGGGCAAGGCGGCCCAGCCAGGTGGAGGACTGGCTGCCTGCCGCCGCGCTGCAGCTCACCGACGCCGATCTGGACGAGATCGGCGCGGCCATCACGAGCACTGCAGCCGGCGAAGGCCCCGCACGCCCGTAGCCAGGGCCGGTTCATCGACTGCCGTTTCCTTGGGGGATCTGACCCACGAAGGGCCCAAGGGGGCCAATAGGCCCAGCGATGGGCCATCGATGGGGTCATGGTGGCTTGCCCGGCGCACCGGGTGGCGCGAAATTGGCGGCACAAGCGTGGTGATCGCCTCGATGAGCGTGGCATTGCTCACCGGTTGCAGGCGAGGTGCCGCCGAAGTTTAGCCGACGGGATCGCTCAACTGTGGACACGGTCTAACAGATGTGCTACAAGATGAACGTTTGATGTCCCGGTAGACCCAGCGCCATAGAGGCCCGGTGCCGCAGAGGCCCGGTGCCGCAGAGGCCCGGTGCCGCAGAGACCCGGTGCCGCAGAGACCCAGTGCCAGAGACCCAGTGCCAGAGACCCAGTGCCAGAGACCCAGTGCCGGTGGAGACAACCATGCGCCCCGCTGACGACCCGCCTGGCCGCAGAGGGATGTCGCTGGGCCCGGAGACCTGCCGCAGGGTCACCGCGATCTGCCGCACACCGCGCCGGGGCCGCGCGGGCACGCCATGATCGGGCGCCGCAAGCTTCTGACCGGCGCGGTGCTCGCCGCGGGCTTGGCTGCGGCCAGGCCACCGGCCGCCCGCGCGGCAACGGGCCGCGCCGTCGCCGCCGGTTCCGCGCTAATGGCTGCCGCAGCCGGCGCGTCGCCGCACCGGATCACGTTCGACCCCTACTCGCTGATGATCGACGGGAACCGCACATTCATCTGGTCCGGTGAGTTCCACCCGTTCCGGCTGCCGAGCCCATCGCTCTGGTTCGACGTGCTGCAGAAGATGAAGGCGAGCGGCTACAACGCCGTCTCTATGTATTTCAACTGGAGCTACCACTCCGCCGCGCCAGGCGAGTACGACTTCACCGGCGTGCGCGATATGGACGGGGTCCTTGACATGGCAGCGGACGCGGGACTCTACGTCATCGCCCGGCCGGGTCCCTACATCAACGCCGAGGTCAACGCGGGCGGCTACCCCGGCTGGCTTACCACGACCGCTGGACGGGCGCGCACCGACGATCCGGCGTACCTCCGGTACGCCGACGAGTGGCTGACGGCGATCAACGGCATACTCGCGCGCCACCAGTTCACCGACGGCTCAGGAACCTTGATCCTCTACCAGATCGAGAACGAGTACGCGAGTTTCGTCGGCATGCCGACGGGCGTCAACTACATGGCTCACCTTTATGCGAAGGCGCGCGCGGACGGCATCGCCGTGCCGATCTTCCACAACGACAAGGGCCGCAACGGCTTCTGGACGCCCGGCAGTTTCCCCGCGCCGGATGGTAACTACCTGTACGCCTTCGACGGCTACCCCTCGGCCGCGGGTGCGCCGCCTGACTGGGGTTACTACGGGCCAGGGGGCGCCAAGGGCGGCGCGTCCGCCAGCCCGGGCACGCCAGGCTTCGAGGCCGAGTTCGGCGGCGGCTACTTCGACGCGTGGGGTGGCGCGCCGTGGGAGGGCCGGGGGTACGCCTACGAACGCGGTTTCGACGGTGCAGCGTACGAGAGGACGTTCTACCTCACCAACGTGGCCAACGGCATCAAACTGCAAAACGTGTACATGACGTTCGGCGGCACATCGTGGGGCTGGCTACCCGCGCCGGTGGCGTATACCTCCTACGACTACGGCGCGGCGATCGACGAGGCGCGCCGGCTCACGGCGAAGATCCCGGCGATGAAGCAGCTGGGATACTTCCTGCACAGCGTGGGCGACGTCACCAAGATCACGCCAGCCGCCGCGGTGACCGCGTCAAATTCCCTGGTCAAGGTGTACCACCTGGCCAACACCGGCACCGGCGCGCATTTCTACTTCGTCCGCAACGACCACCCAGCCGACCTGGCCTTCACCCTGCCGATCGCTACCGCGGACGGGTCCTACACGGTCCCGCGCAGCGGTTCACTGGAGCTGAACGGCAAGGACATGAAGGTGCTCGTGGCAGGTTACGGAATGGGCTCCCAGCACCTCGTCTACACCACCTCCCACCTGATGACGCACGCGCCCATAGGCGGCCAGGACGTAGCTCTGCTGACCGGGCGCCCAGGGGAGACCGGCGAGACCGTGCTGCGCTTCACGGGGGAGCCCGCCGTCACGGTGCTCGCGGGAGCCGGCCTGTCGTCGTCGTGGAACGCCGCCACCGGCGACCTGCTCATCGGCTACACCCACAGCGGCGTCACGGAGGTCCGCGTAACGCCTGCGGAGCCCGCGGCAACAGCCGGGGTGAACGCGGGCCCGGCGGAGACAAGACCGGGGGAGACACGCCCGGCGGAGACAAGACCGGGGGAGACACGCCCGGCGGAGACAAGACCGGGGGAGACACGCCCGGCGGAGACACGCCCGGCGGAAGCAAGCCCGGCGGAGACAAGCCCACGGCCACTGCTGCTCCTGGTGGCCGACGACGATGCCGCTGCCAGCTTCTGGCGGCATGACACACCCGCGGGAGCCGTTCTGGTCAATGGACCCGATCTGGTCAGATCGGCGCGGCTGGACGGGCGGGCCCTGCTGCTTACCGGCGATACGGCGGCACCCGCACCGCTTGAGGTGTGGGCGCCCGGGCGGCCCGCGTTCATCCTGTGGAACGGCCAGCCGGTTGCTTTCGCGCGAACCGCGTCGGGTAGCTGCGCCGCGCGGGCACCACTGGCGGGTCCTGGCGCGGTGACACTGCCGGAGCTTGACGGCTGGAAGGTCGCGGCGGAGAACCCGGAGTCGCAGCCCGGGTTCGACGACAGCGCATGGGCCGCCGCGGACAAGACATCCTCGAACAGCACGACACCGATACCGGCCGGTCAGCCGGTGCTGTTCTGTGACGACTACGGCTTCCATTACGGCGATGCCTGGTACCGCGGGTCCTGGCAGGAGACGGGTGCCACGTCGGTGAGCCTGACCTATCAGACCGGCCAGGTCGGCATGCTCCTTGCCTGGCTGGACGGCCAGTTCATCGGCTCGCACCAGATGCCAACGCCCACCTCTGGCCAGTCCAGCCGGCAAGGCTGGAACGCGACCGTGACACTGCCGATCCCAACGCCTTCGCAGGCCGCAGGGCGGCACGTGCTCGCGGTTCTGGTCCGGCCCATGTCGCATCAGGAGGACGGCGGCGCGCACGATGCGTTCAAGCAGGCGCTCGGGCTCATCGCGGTCACGTTCGCCGGCGCCGCCCCGACGGTCGGCTGGCGCATTCAGGGCGCGGCGAACACACCGGGCGGTGCGGCGACCAGCAGCGTCGCGTGCGCGGCCCCCTCAACAACGGCGGGTTGTACGGCGAGCGTCAGGGCTGGTACCTGCCTGGCTATCCGGACGGCGACTGGGCGGACGTGTCGCTGCCCGTCACCGATCAGCGTCCAGGTGTGGCGTGGTACCGGACGACGTTCCGCCTCCACGTGCCGCCAGGCACCGACGCATCCGTCGGCCTGACCATCAGCGACGACCCGTCGAAAGCCTATCGCGGGCAGATCTTCCTCAACGGCTGGAACGTCGGCCAGTACGCGTGCGGCGTGGGACCGCAGTCCACGTTCGTGCTACCAGGCGGCATCCTCGAGTTGCGGGGCGAGAACACGCTGGCGATCGCCGTGATCACCAGCGGCGCCACCAGCGGCGGGCTGGGCAGCGTCCGCCTGACCAGCCTCGCGGTGGTGGCAGGCGGCGTGCCGCAGGCCGTTGTGCTCTCGCCGCGTTACCCGGCCGGCCCACCGCGGTAGCGCTCCCGCCCACCACCCGCGATGGCTCGTCGATTGCCGGATCCCCGGTGTGCCATCGCGGCTGCGGCCGCGGGTGCCGGAGAACAGCCCCTCGCGGCGGCACCCGCCCACGCTCCCCGGCATAGTCCAGCGGCCGTTTGCCTGCGGACAGGGTTCTCAGATGGCGTTCTTAGCGCGGACCGCCGACAGGAACGAGGCATAGGACCAGGACAGGTCGCTGACGCTCTTCTCGAAGCCCGAGGTGGCGTCGAACTGCTCGCTGAGCTCCAAGTGATCGCTGTGGTAGAAGAGCGCCTGCAGCATCTGATCGCCGTGGCTCTCCAGGCTCGCCGCGGCCGCCTTTGGCGTGGTCGAGGCGTCGGCTCCGATCTGGCCGAAGAAGCTCGCCGACAGATTGTCAAGCGGAACCGTTCCGGTGGTGGTGACCTGCTGCGCCAGCCGGTAGTACAGCTCGGCGAAGTTGGCGGTAGAAATGGCCCAAGGGTGGTCACGCACCGGCGGATCGGCGGTGTCACCGTCGTAGGTGTCCCCGGGGTAGCGCCCGAGCAGGGGGCCGATGCCGCGCTGCTGGTCGGCGCCGTTGATGGGGTAATAGTTCGGCGAGTTCGGGTCGGCCCACTCGCTGCGCAGCAGCGCGGCTGTCGCCAGGAGCTTGGTGTCGATGACCGGGACCGCGCCGTAGATCGCCGCTGAGACGATGTCGATGTTGGGGTCGTAAGGGGCCCGGGAGTCGGTCGGGACGGGCAGCAGCGACTGGTAGTACTGGCCGTTCCAGTGACTGGTGAGGGCGTTCTGCAGCCACGGTATGGCGGTGCTCAGCCAGCCCGGAACCGGGATCCCGAGGGTGTTGGCCGCGATCGCCTCAAAGCACTTCAGCTGCACCGAGCGCGCGAAGAACGAGGCGCCGAACTCCTCCTCCCACAGGTTGAACGTCTCGCCCTGGTAGGCGTTCTGCAGGAAGTTCAGGTTCGCCGCGATCACGGCGTTCGCCACCGCCTGGGCGGGCGCGTCGAGCTGGGCGTGCATCTGCAGGATCGCCAGGGTCTGCAGGGCCGGCCCGTCTGCCTGGTCGGTGGTGTCCCGCGGCGTGCCGTCGATGAAGAACGACGCACGATCGAAGTTACCGATGGCACTGGCCGAGTTCTGGCAGGTCTGCGCGAACTGCACGTAGTCGATCAGCGGCTGGTTGGTGGCCAATGGGCCGGCCGCCAGCTCGACCGCGACGATGGCGGAGTCGCGGGTCCAGTTGTAGACGTAGTCCTGGTTCAGGTGCGTGGAGCTGTTCGGAAACGACGGTGAGGCAAGTATGCAGCCGGGCAGCGACAGGCGGCCGGCGTTCACCGGGTCCTCGAAGACCAGCCCGTCCGACGCGACGTTGCGGAACATCAGCCAGAACATGTACTGCCCGATCGATGTGAGGTCCGACTGCGCCACCGCGGGCTTCACCAGGCTGTATTGCAATGTACCCATCTCGGGAGCCTTCCTCTGTCTTTGCCATCGGCATGGGGGCGAGCTAAGCGCGGGGTCGGCCTGGGCCCCGGCAGATCGCCAAGATCATCGGCGTCGGCGCGCAGGATTCGCGGTCCCAATGATGAAGAGGACACCGGCACCCCGCCTGATACCCCGCGGACGGACGGCGCGCCGGCTATCTCGGGTACCTGACCGAAGGGCCGCCAGTGGGAGAGCGTATGAGCCGCGAGGAGATCCGCGCGACTTACGGCATCTGTGGTGTTCCGGTGGGAGCTGGACGGCCCGGCGAGCAGCCGTCCGGCAGCCGCAGGCTGTCGATCCGCTGACCGTACACCTGCTGCCAGGAATCGTCGATCAACCATAGCTAGTGCGCGACAGCGGCCGGCAGCGGGCCCGGATCGCCCGCGCCCCTTCCGGAGCGCCCTCTTGGCGACCCTGGCGGTACCGGCCGGAACCTCCGGCCACGGACTCGGCTGCATCGACATGACGACCCGATTCTGCGGCCGCGACAAGGGGAAGGGAAGGACGACCGCAGAAAGATCATGAACGCCATCAAGATCAGTGTGCGGGAGGCTGCCCCGCGTCGCACCTTAGCCAACACCCGGGACTGCGTATCCGCCCGGCCGCCGAACCCCGCCACGGCGGCACGGGCTGGGCGCGTCATCACGCCGCGGCACCCGGCGGGCCGCGCTGAGCGCTGTGCCACGTCTCGTCCTCGTTCATCGGCCTGCGTGGCAAGCCGGAGCGTGCCAAACCGAGACGGGTCACAGCCAGCCCGTGAGGCAGGCTCAAAGTACTCCGCATGCCGCCGGCGAGCTACTGGCGGCACCCACCATGATCAGGCCGTGCGCGGCCAGAAAGGTAGCACCGCCATGGGCAGGACGGCGGCAGCCGAGTTAGCCAGGATCAAGACCACATACCCGAGGTGGACGATACGCTCCGTCCAGCACGGTGTTGGATTCACTGCCCAGCACCGGAGCGCAGGCAAGGGCGGAAAGCCGCTGAGCATCCATGCGTTTACGGTCTCAGAGCTTGGCGCGAAGCTGGCCGAACTGGGGGAGCGAAGAGGCCCTAAACGGCCCTAAACGGCCTAAACGGGGAGCGTGGCTGTCCACCACCCGCCGCGGCCAGCTGTCCCTGGTCGTCACCCCCGCGCACGATCGTGCGCTGGCACGCCGGTCTGGTTAAGCGCCGCTGGACCTATCCGCGCCTGACACCAGGACGGCCGCGCCGTGCCGACCACGACAGACTCCAGTGGATCGTCGGCCAGGTGGATCGGCATCCGGCATCCCTGTCTCTTCGCGCAGCCGGTCATCGAGACCGCGCAACATCGCGCCACCGCCGGTGAGCGCGATACCGCGGGCCATGATGTCGCCGGCCAGCTCGGCCGGGCACGTGTCGAGCGTGGTCGTGACGATGTCCACGACGGTGCTGACGGGTTCGGCCATCGCGTGCCGAACCTCTCCGGCACTGATCACGATCGCCTTCGGCAAACCGCTCACCAAATCCCCGCCGCGGATCTCGGTCCGTGTATCAGGCGCGCCTCACGATGCTCCGTTGTTGTGAAGCATCGGCCTGGGTTTGACGCCGATGGGGGCTATCCATCGAAAGGTTTCCCGATTATGCCCACTGATAACGGCGGAGCGGGTTTCGAACCCGGCGGCGAACCTCTTACCCGGTTGCAGGCCCGGTCCGGGAGCAACCGGGCCGCAAGGCTGAAGCTATGGGGCATCGAGGCCATCATGTGAGCGCTCCGGGGCTGCCTGCCGCTGGCGACATCACGGTCGTGCCAGAAGTGGTCCATCCGCCTCGCCGATTTCGTGCCGCGGGCCAACGTGTGGAGCCATTGTTTGTTTATCCGCCGGACAGACGTCACGTTTTCAAGGACACGACCTACCCCTGGCGTGCATGCGGTCGCGTCACCACAAACAGAGGAGAAGGAGCTGGAGCACTGGTGGGTCCGCGGCACATTCTTACCGCGAGCCATCTGGTGTCATGGACTGCGTCGGACGCTGGCTGGCTACTGTTCCGGCCGGACTACTACGACGGTAACGTGTTCCCATTCTCCTACGCGAAGGTCACATACTTTTACGAAAAGCTGACCGGAAACCCTGGAGGTGAGTACGACGTAGCGGAGGACTACGTCGTATGCGTGCTTGACGACCGCCTTGGTGACGAGCTGTCATGGCTTGGCACAACGACGTACGCCGGTAACTGGGACGGGGGCTCTTACTGGAGCCACGTCGGGTATCCAGACGATGTCGGGGGCGGAACCCGGCCCGCCTGGGAGCTATGGTTTAGCATCGCGAATTCGTGGCGCCCCGGGTTCTTCGAGCTCGGCGCGGGACTGGACATCGAGACCTTCGCCAGCCTCGATCACGGCGACTCCGGAGGACCGGTCTTCGGATGGTGGTCGGAAGGGGGGCCCTATGGCGGTGACCCCGCGGGACCCTACATCGTCGCGGTAGTCAGTGCTGAGGGGACCATGGATCCCGTCATCACCGACCTGCAAGCCAGGACCGGGAATTGGCTGGCCGGTGGTTCTGAGCTGCCTGACCTAGTCAATCAAGCGCGCCACGACTACCCGTAACGTGAGCGTCGAAGACCATGACCTAACGTGTGATCGGCATGGGTCCATCGTCATGAACGGCGCGACGATCGGCGCCCGGAGTCTCGTGGCCGGCGTTATCCCCGAGGTATGCACATTCCGGCCGAAGCCTGGTGGCGGGCGGTTCTGGCCAAGATCAGGCGGACGCTGCGCGCAGGAGACGTTCAGGTCATCCGGGCCAACGCGGGCGTCTGCGTCGACCTGGCGCGTTTGCGGACGTTGGCCGACGCGGCTGCAAGACTAGCCAGATCACAGGCCGAGCCTTCCCGAGCTGGAGGGTGGGCCGGACAGCATCCCCGGCCGGCGTGGCATGGCCCGGACCCAATCACGGCGCGGTCGCGCTCGCGAGCGAGGCTCTGGAGAGATCGTTGGAGGCGTCTGCAGGCTGAGCCGACGTGTTAGCGGGTACCTGTGATGTAGTTGGTCAATGCGGCTCGGTCGGTTTCGAGTTCGTCGATACGGTTTTTCACCACGTCGCCGATGCTCACGATCCCTCGCAAGCCGCCGTCAACCACGACCGGCGCGTGCCGGATCCGGTGCTCGGTCATGATGCGCATGACCTCCTCGAGTTGGGTCTGTGGCGTCACCGTGTGCACCTCGGCCGTGTAGATAGCCGTGATCGGCTCAGACATCACCGCGGCGCCTCGCACGGCCAACGCCCGAACGATGTCCCGCTCACTGGCGATTCCGTCGACCGAGGTGCCGTTGTGAGAGACGACGACAGCACCGATTCGGTGTTCGGCGAGCACCGTGAGAAGGTGCCGCACGTCCGTGTCCGGGGTAACGGTGACGACCTGACCGCCCTTGACACGAAGTACGTCGCTTATACGCATCTGGCCCTCCCAGACGCCGGTGCGGGATTGATCTTGTGGCCACCGGCACCTCCAGGCTATTACTTTAACCCGCGGTTGCCGGGTAGATGATCTCGGCGGTGGATCCCGGGGCATCGGCCCGGGCTCGGGTACGGCGACCCGCAAAGCAGCCGGGCGCGGCGAGGGCTTGATCCGGCGGGCCTCCTGCGTCCGCCGGATGCACGGCTGCCCGGGCCGGCGCCTAGCCTGTGCGTATGCGCGTAGCGCGATCCGGGCCGGACCTCGATGGCTGACGCCGACGACGTACGCCGCCTCGCGCTGGCTCTGCCGCACGTGGCGGAGATCGACAGCGACGGCTTCGACTTCCGGGTGGCCGGCAAGGGGTTCGTCTGGTCCTACCCCGAGCGCAGGCCGGGTAAGCCGCGGCTCATCCGGACCGACATCGCGGTGCTGTTCGTCGGCGACGAGGCTGAGAAGCAGGCTCTCCTGCTCGGCGAGCCCGAGGTTTTCTTCACCGCGCCCGGCTACGACGGCTGGCCGCTGGTGATGCTGCGGCTGGCGGAGGTGGACGCCGAGCGGCTGGCCGAGCTCGTGACCGACGCGTGGCGGATGCGTGCCCCGGACGAGCTCGCCGGAGAGCTCGGCGGGGCCGGCGGCCTCCCGGACGGAGAACTGGCCTGAGCGAGCGGTCCCAGCGAGGCGATCGCGTTCGGGGCGGTTCGGGTCAGGTCGTTGGACGGGTGACAGCTCCCGGGAAGGATTGTTACGTGCTCCGCTGTGACCGCGTGCGCAGCCTGGTCCCAGTTCTCGAGCCCGCTGGGCACGCGTTCACCTCGATAGCAGCGGGCTAACCTTCGAGGGGCGGCACCCCGATGCAGCTGCGGAACGCGTTCTCGACCGCGGTGGCCCGGGCATGGCTGCCCATCGTCCCGGTCACGAAGGCGAACGCGTAGCCGCCGGCGGTGCTCGCCCCGGCATAGCTGCCACCTGATCCGCCCATGCCGAAACCGTCGGTGTCCACGCCGAACCCCAGCCCCCAGGCGCTGTCCTGGCCGAAGACCGCATCCAGCCCTGAACACTGCGCCGCAGTGGCCTCACGCAGCAGCGCCGCCGAGACCAGCTTGCCCCCCAGCAGCGCCGCGTACAGCCCGGCGGCACCGCGGGCCGTGCCGTGCCCATTGATCGCGGGCACCTCGGCGGCCCGCCACGCAGCGCCGTTGACCACCACGGGATCAAACGCACCCGGCGGATTGGCCACCGCCCGCCGGTACAGCTCCGGCATTCCCGCCGCCTGCCGGTCCCGGCAGTACGCATCCAGGCCGGTCACCTCGACCGCGCGGGCCTGCTCCGCCGCAGTCAGCCCCACGAAGAAATCCAGACCCAGCGGGCCGCACACCTCCTCGCGCAGAAAACACCCCAGCCCGCGCCCATCGACCCGCCGCACCAGCTCACCGACGAGATGGCCGTAAAACATCGCCGACTCACCATGCGCTGTCCCCGGCTCCCAGGCCGGCTCCTGCGCCGCCAGCAGCGCGCACAGCCAATCCCAGTGATAAAACGCCTCGGTGGGAACCGGTTCATCCAGCGCCACCACCCCCGCCTGATGCGACAGCACCTGCCGCACGCTGGCACCGGCCCGAAACTGCGGCCAGTACCGCCGCACCGGCGCATCCAGCTCGAGCAGGCCACGATCGACCAGCGTCAGCGCGCATACGGCCGCGAACGGCTTGACAACCGAATAGGGCTGCACCACGCTATCCGGCTGCCACAAGCGGGCACCGGCCGCGTCCGCCCGGCCGCCCCACAGGTCCACCACCCACGCGCCATCCCACCACGCGGCAACCGCCGCCCCGGTCCCGCCCTGCCCGGCAACCACCCGCGCGAAAACCTCGCGCACCGGCTCGAACCGCCCATGAACCCACCCGCCAACGTCCATCCACCCAGTCTGCGTCACGGCCCACCGCCGCCACCTTGCCCAGGGCCCGCCCAGCCCTGGGAAGTAGTCCATGATTGCCCGCATCAACCGGCCCGGCCCGGGCATGATCACCAGCTCGGCCCCGGCGCGGGCACGGCGGCCGCCACGGCGGCCATCCGGCGGCCCGCGCAAGCAGCACGACCGCGTCGGCCAAGGTCATTATCACCAGCGCTGCGGCATCACCAGCGCCGCGGCCCACGCGTCCGCACCACTGATCTGGCGCGTGAGGCTGAACGCCGATCGCCGGGCCGAGCCCCGTGGTGGCGGCGAAGACGAACGCCATCCTGGCGCCCACGCCAGTGATCCACAGGCCGGCGGCCTGCGAGCCCGCGGCCCAGCACCCGGCCGTCACCGCCGCGGCGCAGGTGCGTGGCCAGCCCGGCCCTGCCGCCCATGATCGCCCCGGCCGATACGCAGATCGGCTCCAGCGGGATGTCGTCGCCACCGCTGCGCACGCCAGGGCCGTCACCTCGAACCTCGCTTCGTCTATGCGGAAGATCAGGATCGCTACCGTCGCGGCCGTGGCAGTAGCGGCATTAGGCGCGGCAGGCCGGGGCCACATCGGCGGGGGCACGGCTGAGCCCCCAGGCGCCGTGCTTGGGGGATCAATAAGGGCGCTTGCTGCGCGGTTTAACATATGAGCGGAAGAACGACACCTGAATGATGACGGCGGTGGCGAACAGTGGCGGGAGCTGGGACTGCGACCTCTACGCGTAGGCGGGCAGAGCCGTGGTGGGAGTACCAGTGGTGGTATTGGCGCCTGTTCAAACGGGCTGAGATCAAGATCATGCGCCGCGAGCTCGGCGACCTCTGACCGGGAACAAGATCAGCGGATCACAGCACCACCCCCCAGGGACGACGAGAATCTTGAGCTAGTTGGGTCGCCCGCGAAGTCGTGGATCTCGCCGAGCGCAACATCGGCCCCGAGCTGGGTGCAGCACGGGCGCGGCTCGGACGAGGTCGCGGTCGTGGCGGCCACGGTGGACGCCACGTTCGGGTGGAACACTGACCAGGAGCGGTGCGCCGGCTGGCTGTTCTGCCTCGGCGCGCGCGCCCTGGCCGCTGGGCACGATGTGATTGTGGCCAAGCTGGTTCGCCGTCGACCCTGGCGAGGGCGCGCGCGGCGGCGATCGGCATCGCCTCGGTGATCGTCCGGCTTTGGGCGTCGAGGAGGCCGCGGAACACCCCGGGGAATACGAGCACGTTGTTGATCTGATTGGGGTAGTCGCTGCGGCCGGTGGCCACGACAGCCGCGTCGCTGGCTTGGACGCGGCGTGCGGCTGGTGTGGAGCAACGATGGCCCCTGCGCGGGGCCTTCGTCGGTCCAGGTCAGCGTGCAGAATCCAGCGACCGCGTGGTCGAGTGCGCAGGCTTGCGCCACGGCGCCGGCCGGGCGCGTCCTGGGCGCGCCCCAATCCCTCCAAAGTGACCCGGTGAGGATAAGCGTCGTTTTGTCTTTTCCTAGCGGATGGCACCAAGATCGAGGGATTCGAAAACTGAATGACTCAGTGTGAGCCCACCGGGTCCGGTAAACCATTTTGTCCGTGTGCACGTCGAATTGGCGTGTATCACCCACCGGGGAAGGCATCTCACGGTGCCAGGCCACGCCGGTGATTCTCGCCGCAGAAGGGGCAACCATGGTCAACTTAGTCGTCGGCTTATTCTCCACCGCCGCGCGCTATCTGCGCGGCCGATTCGCCGTGCCGGTTGCGGTCGGCGCCGTGGCCGTGGTCATGGCGCCCATGGCAGCCGCCGCAGCCTCGGGCGCTGCGACTCCGGTGGTCACGGCGACCATCCAGGTCGGCAAGCTGCCGTTGGGGGTGGGGACCAACCCGGTGACCAACACCGTCTACGTCGCCAACGTAGGCGACAACACGGTGTCGGTGATCAGCGGGAGGACAAGCAAAGTGACCGCGACCATCCACGTCGGCGCCGCACCGCATGACGTGCGGACGGACCCGTTGACCAACACCGCCTACGTCACCAACGTCACCGACAACACGGTGTCGGTGATCAGCGGGAAGACCGACAAGGTGACCACGACCATCCACGTCGGCACCAACCCGGTCGGGATGGAGACCGACCCGCTGACCGACACCGTCTACGTCGCCAATTTCACTGACAACACGGTGTCGGTGATCAGCGGGAAGACCGACAAGGTGACCGCGACCATCCCGGTCGGCACCAACCCGAGCGGGGTGGCGACCGATCCGCTGACCGACACGGTATACGTCACCAACGTCGGCGACGGCACGGTGTCGGTGATCAGCGGGAGGACCCACAAGGTGACCGCGACCATCCCGGTCGGCACCAGCCCGTTCGAGATAGCGATCAACCCGCTGACCAACACCGCCTACGTCAGCAACGACGGCAGCAATACGGTGTCGGTGATCAGCGGGAGGACCCACAAGGTGACGACCATCAAGGTCGGCGCCAGCCCGTTCGGGGTGGCGACCGACCCGGTGACCGACACCGCCTATGTCGCCAATTTCGGCGACGGCACGGTGTCGGTGATCAGCGGGAGGACCGATAGGGTGACCGCGACCATCAAGGTCGGCACCAGCCCGTTCGGGGTGGCGACCAACCCGCTGACCGACACCGCCTACGTCAGCAACGACGGCAGCAATACGGTGTCGGTGATCTCGGGCTAACCGGAGCAGCGGTCCGTCAGGGACGTCAGGCTTACCCGCCCGTCCGGTTGGGCGCTGCATCTTGGCCCTTGGGGCCTTGCCCGCTCCCTGGCAGGTGGGTCGACGGCAGAAGGGATGATCAGCAGGCAGGCGTGCGCGGGGAGCGACCCCTGGTTGAGCCACCCAGGTCGAAGAACCCACTGTTAACCGCGCGGGGATCGGCGCGCCGGGCGTGCGGCGCTGCCGCGCTGTTCGCGGCGCGGGTTCTCCGGCTGAGCCGGTGCTGGCTGCCTGCTGCCACAACCCGAATACCCCGGCTCGGGCCCCGCTCGACACGGCCCCGCTCCTTCAGTGATGAATGGACACTTCTTGTGGCATCTGTGGCGCGCTCATGGCCGCCGTGTGGCACGGGGCGGGGCTGGCACAAAGCTCGCGACTGCATCAACGGCTGTGGCGAGCCGTCTAACCTCGATTACCGGTCAAGTAACGGAGTTGAGGTTCGCCGTAACTCGGCGACACGTCGCGGAGACTCACGCGCGTGTTGTCCTGGCGCCTCCGACCCGGCGTGATGCGCGTCGGTCACAGTGGCACCCGCTCTGATGGCGCGTGGTGGTGAGCCTGGCTGCGATCGGCAGCTAGGGCATGTCCCGTAGATCTTGGTGGATGCGGGCGGTGCTCCAGGCGGCGATCCGGCAAGGCGGAGGAGGAGCCGTGGAACTATCGGCGACGACGACAACGCCGCCGGTCGTCGTCTGGGGTCGTGGGCGGCACTGTCGCGCCGCCAAAGATCTACGGGACATGCCCTAGTAGTTCAGTGAGGGATACCAGTCGCCCCGGCCGTGTGGCGTGAGATCAAGGAGGTGCCACACCGGGCTGAGTAGGTCGATGCCGCGCTCGCGTCGGTCGTCGGCCATCTGCGCGCCCTTGGAGTAGACGTGACGCACTGTGCCGTCGCCCGCGCGGGTGAACACCGAGATCCACTCGGTCTGAGTGCCGTCGGCCTCCTCACTGCCGAGGTCGTACTTGAAAGTCGTATCGCCGGCGCTGAGCAGGCGCAGGTTGCTCCAGCCGCGCGACGCCGCGTGGGCGCTGAGGGCAGCGGGCGCGGCGGCGGCGACCACGGCAAAGTCGACGTTCCGCGTGAGGTGGGGCGCCGCCGCGTTGTACCCATCGATCCACATCGTGCACAGCGGGCACGGCTCCGTCTGGGCCTTGCCGTACATGAAGTGATAAAGGACCAGCGCCCGATCTGGAGCGCTGGACAGTTCGGAAAGCCGCACGCGGTCACCGCTCGAAACGTCGACCAACTCGTAGTCGTCGACGACAGTGTCAGTGGGGAGCTTTCGCCGCAGCGCGGCGACCCGCTCGACATGATCGATCAGGTCCAACTCGGCGACCCGCAGCTCCTCACGCTGACGCCGGTACTGGTCGGATTCCTTCAGTCGGGTGAAGTCCATGTCCGTGCTCCTGTCCGGTAGCGCTCGATCCACGGTGCTCCGAGCCGGGAATGTTCATCAACGCGTACGAAACCGGCCAACTGCCCGCAACCGACCCTCGAAAATGTACTCACCGCTCAACACCCATCACAAGGGCGGGGACGGTGGGTGACCGTCACCGATGTACGGGTGCACAGCCCAAGCCCGCTCAACTACAACGACGCCAGCCAGCTCCGGCACGCTCACGCTAAGCGGCGGAACATACGGGTCGGGACGATGGAATAACAGGACGACGCGCCGAATTCTGGGACTTCACCATGGGCGGCCACGCCAGATCAAGATCGGATACGGCGCCGACTGTCCGGGTCGGCGATTATGTGGCCCCTGAAGGGCTGCGGCGATCGAAGATCACCCAAATGGCTGATGAGTGGACGTGTGTTACCCGGGCGTCAATGTTGATTCCCGCCTGTACCTATCGACAATCTTCGCCCCTGCCGCTCGCCGTGGAACTGCGCTGCCGAAGGCGCACAGAGTGTGGAGCCTGCGGCGCACGTGATTCGGAGGGGCTACCGGCTGATCGCCCTAGCCCCGGGGAAGGCATTCATCGTGCGGGCTATCAGGCGGGTGGGGTTACCCTCCTTAGTGCGCGGCTGATCGGATTGCCGCCGACCGGGTTTCGCCTGGCCACGGGGAGGCGAGTTGACCTTTTCCGACAGCAGGCCGCCAGCGGCCGCTGTGGCTGCTGGCGGGGGGGTATTTGTTGGCCGGGCGGGTGAGCTGGCCGTGCTGGCGGCGGCTGCAGCGGCGGCGCGATGCGGCGAGCCCAGGGTGGTCCTGGTTGAGGGGGAGGGGGGCGCTGGCAAGTCGGCCCTGCTGACCCGGCTCGCGTCGGGGCTGCCCGGCGCGACGGTGGTGCGCGCTAGCGGTGACGAGGCGGAGCTGTTGCTGCCCTATGGAGTGGTGGCTCAGCTGGTGGCCAGCGCCCGGGAGGCGGGGGGCAGCCCGCCGGGGTTGCTGGCCGCGGAGCTGAGCGACGGGGTTGACCCGGTGGCGGTGGGCGCCGACCTGGTGGTGTGGCTGGGCCAGTTCCCGGGGATGGTGCTGGCGCTGATCGATGATCTGCAGTGGGCGGATGGGCCGTCGGCGCGGGCGTTGCTGTTCGCGGTGCGCCGTTTGCAGGCGGACCGGCTGCTGGTGGTGGTGTCGGCCCGGCCGGGCGAGCTGGCCCGGCTGGGTGAGGGGTGGCTGCGTTTCTTTGCGGGGGACCACCGGGCCGGCCGGTTCCGCCTCGCTGGCCTGGGGCCGGAGGACGTGGTGGCGCTGAGCCGGGCGCTGGGGGTGGGCGAGCTGCCGCGGCGCGCCGCCGGCCGTCTGCTGGAGGAGACGGGCGGTAACCCGTTGTATTGCCGGGCGGTGCTGGAGGAGTTCGGGATCGAGGGCCTTGGCCGGCTCGGTGGGGCACTGGGTGTACCCCGTTCGCTGGCCGGGGTGGTGCTATTGCGCGTGGACGCGTTGAGCCCGGCTGCCCGGGAGCTGGTGGTGGCGGCGGCGGTGCTGGGCGACGACTGCGAGCTGGCGGCGGCGGCCGCCTTGGCCGGTCTGGGTGATGATCCGCTGCCGGGGCTGGGGGAGGCGGTGGCGGCGGGGATCTTGGCTGAGCAGCCTGGCGGGGGCCCGGCCGGGATCAGGTTCACCCATTTGCTGGTGCGGCGGGCTGTGTATGGCGATCTGGGGCCGGCCCGGCGGCGCCGGCTGCACGAGCGGGCCGCGGGCTTCGTGGACTGGCAGCGGGCGCTGGGGCACCGGGTGGCGGCGGCGGTCGGCCCGGACGACGCCTTGGCCGGCGACCTGGAGGCGGCCGGCCGGGACGCCCGCCACCCAGGCAGGACGGCACAGGCGGCGGCCTGGCTGGCGCAGGCGGCGGCAGCGAGCAGCGACCGCGAGGTGGCCGATCGCCGCCTGCTGGACGCGCTGGAGATCCTAATCGATCACGGCGAGGTGGCGGAGGCGGAGGTCCTTGCTGGCCGGGTGACGGCGGCCGGGCGGAGCGCGCGGCGCAGCGGGTTGCTGGGCGGGCTGGACTTCCTCGCGGGCCGGGCCGCTGCGGGCGAGGCCCGCCTGCTGGAGGCGTGGCAGGGCCACGACGCGGCTCAGGAGCCGTCCGTCGGCGCCGCCGCCGCTTTCCGTTTAGCGGTGTTGTGCCTGGTCGCGGGCCGGATCCGGGAGGCGATTGAATGGGGCGAGCGGGCGGCGGCGGCCGGTGCCGCCCCGCCGCCGTGCGCCACCAGGCCCTGGGCGTGCTGGCAATCGCCCTACTTGCCGATGGGCGGGGATCCGAGGGGCTGGCCCGGCTGGCGTTCCTGCCCACCGCCCCGGCCGAGGTGCCGCGGGAGGACACCGACGCGCTCGTGATGCGGGCCAGGTCAGGGTCTTGGCCGAGGACCTGACCGGGGCGGTCGCCGATCTTTCCATCGCGGCGGCGAGGCTGCGCGCCGGTGTCCCGCTGGGCACCGCGAGCGAGTGCCGGTACTACCTGGCGGAAGCCGAGTACCTCCTCGGATCCTGGGACGACGCCGTGCTGCACGCGCAGCTGGCCGTCTCGCTTGCCCACGACGCTGACCGGGTGTGGGAGCTCGGCTTCGTGCACAGTGTCGCCGCTGTTGTTCCCGCGCTGCGCGGCGACTGGGAGCTGGCCAG
The DNA here is from genome assembly GCA_963727015.1 of uncultured Actinomycetota bacterium. Classification (GTDB taxonomy): domain Bacteria; phylum Actinomycetota; class Actinomycetes; order Streptosporangiales; family Streptosporangiaceae; genus DATFVJ01. The sequence goes on from CAVSEV010000001.1 coordinate 76,656, forward strand.
TGAGCACGTCCGGATGGCCACCGAGGCCGGCCAGGCGGTCGGCACCGCGGGCGTGATCGGCGCGGCCGCGATCGCCCGGACGTTCCTGGCCATGGCCCGCGGCGATCTGGAAGGCGTACTCGGCGCCGCCGCGGCCGTGCGCGCCACGGGCAGGACGAAGTTCCCGAGCCTGATGCCCTACAACTGGCGGTCCCTCGAGATCGACGCTCTGATTCGCTTGGGCCGTCTCGGCCAGGCGGAAACGGCTCTGGCCGAGCTGGACGTGGTTGTGTCATTGGCTGGCCCGGCATCGGCACTGGTGGCCGCCGCCCAGCTGCGCGGTGACCTGGCCGCGGCGGCCGGCCACCCGGCCGCCGCGGCCGCGGCGTTCGAGACCGCCTGGTGCCGCGCCCAGGGGCTGCGGGTGCCGCTGGGATTGGCCCAGCTAGAGCTCTCCGACGCCCGCCGGCTGCGCGCGGCCGGCCAGCCGCAGACGGCCGTCGCCCGGCTGCGGTCCGCCCGGCAGCGCCTGATCACCCTAGGCGCCAGGCCGTACCTGCAGGCCTGCGACCGGGAACTCGCCGCCGCCGATGCGTCTGAAGGATCGCAAACTCCGTCCACCCTGCCCGGTCTTACCCCGGCCGAGCAGGCGGTGGCCCGCCTGGTCGCGACGGGCCGCTCCAACCGCCAGGCGGCGGGCGAACTGTACGTGAGCGTCAAGACCGTCGAATTCCACCTCGGGAACATCTTCGCCAAGCTCGGGATCCGGTCCCGCAAAGACCTCATTGCCCGCATCGGCGCCCGGCCGTCCCACCCAGAAGAAAACTAGGGTCCAGCCTAGGGTCCCGACCCCAGGGACACGGCTTCACCGGGCCGGTGACGATGACCGAGTGACCCCGACCTTACTGGTAACTGGCCTCGAGGCCGCGCCCGCGCGGCCTGCGGCGCCGGGGCGGCACGCCGCTCGTTCCCCTCGCGAGCGGCACATCCGTTATAGGAGATGCTCGTGGCTGATCAGGATTCCTTCGATTATGTGGTCGTCGGTGCGGGGAGCGCCGGGTGTGTGCTGGCGGCGCGGCTGACCGAGGACCCGGCGGTGTCGGTGCTGTTGCTGGAGGCGGGGCCGCCGGCTGACGCGGACGAGGTCCGGATCCCGGCCGCGTTCTCCGCCTTGTTCAAGACGCGCTGGGACTGGAACTACACGACTGTCGAGCAAAAGCAGCTCGGCGGCCGGCGTGCGTACTGGCCCCGGATGAAGGCCGTCGGCGGCTGTTCGGCGATGAACGCGATGATCTACATGCGGGGGAACCGGGCCGACTACGACGGCTGGCGCGACGAGCATGGCGCCACCGGCTGGGGTTACGCGGAGGTGCTGCCGTATTTCATCCGCGCCGAGGGCAACACCCGGCTCGGCGGGCCGTATCACGGGCGGACCGGCCCGCTGCACGTCGAGGACCGCCGCTACACCCACGAGCTGTCCCGGGCGTGGGTGGACGCAGCGGTCGCGTGGGGGCTCAAGCCGACCGACGACTTCAACGGCGCTGCGCAGGAGGGCGCCGGGCTGTACCAGGTCACCTGCAAGCGCGGGCGCCGGTGGACGGTCGGTGATGGCTACCTCGGCCCGGCCCTGGGCCTGCCCAATCTGGTCATCCGCAGCGACTCACAGGCAACCCGGATCGTGCTGGACGGCGCGCGCGCGACCGGTGTCGCCTACCGCCAGCGCGGCAGTGACCACATTGCGCGCGCCGGCACCGAGGTGCTGCTGGCCGGGGGTGCGATCAACTCGCCGCAGCTGCTGATGCTGTCCGGCATCGGCCCGGCGGCGCATCTGCGTGAGCTCGGCATCGGCGTTGTCGCCGACCTGCCGGTGGGCGAGAACCTGCAGGACCATCCCGCGGTGCCGCTGATCTGGCACACCCGCGGCACCACCGACCTGGCCGGCTTCGCCACGCCTGGCCGGCTCGCGCAGTGGCGGCTGCTTGGCCGCGGCCCGCTGGCCTCCAACGTCGCCGAGGCCGGCGCATTCTTCGCCAGCCGCGACGGTCTGCCGGCCCCGGACATCCAGCCGCACATGGCGCCGACCGGCTTTTACGACAACGGTCTGCGGGAACCGGTCGGCCCCATGGTCTCCATCGGCCCCGTCCTGGTCGCCGTGGCCAGCCGCGGACGGCTGCGGCTGGCCTCGGCTGACCCGCTGTGGCGCCCGCAGATCGACCCGGCCTATTTCGACGACCCGGCCGATCTCGACGCCATGCTGGCCGGCTGGCGGACCCTGCTCGAGATCTGCGACCAGGCCCCGATGCGCAGGCTGCGCGGCCGCCCGTTCCTGCCCGCGGGCGGCCGCGACAGCACCGACGAACAGCTGCTTGGCCACATCCGGGACTGGGCCCAGACGTTTTTCCACCCGGCCGGCACCTGCGCGATGGGCAGCGGAGAGGACGCCGTCGTGGACCCGCAGCTTCGCGTCCACGGGATCGACAACCTCCGGGTGGTCGATGCGTCGGTGAGGCCCACCATCGTCCGGGGCAACACCAACGCGCCCACCATCATGATCGCGGAGAAGGCGGCCGACCTCATCCGCGGCCTGCCTTCCCTCACCGCCAAGGAGCCGGCATTGTGACCAGCACGCCCCCCGGCCAGGAGCCGGCATTGTGACCAGCACACCCCCCGGCCAGGAGCCGGCATTGTGACCAGCGCACCCCCCGGCCCAGGAGCCGGCATTGTGACCGCACACCCTCCGACGCATTGATCACTGAGCCCCCGGGCCAGGTCACCTTCAATTCGCTCGGCCCGGCGACCGGCGAGGTCGTCCGCACCTACCCCGTGCACGACATTGCGGCGGTCAATGCCGCGGTGGCGCGTGCCCGGGCCACCCCCCTCTGGTCGTCGCTGCCATTCGCCCGCGGCTCACCAGATGGGCGGGCGTGCTCACCCGCCGCATCGGGCAGCTGGCCGAGCTGGCGATGAATGAGCCCATACCGTGCCCGAGCAGGAACAGCGGCAGGCCGGGTGCGACCCGCGCGCGTTTTTCGTGCACCACCTTGAAGGTCGCCGAGGACCTTCTCCCAGCCGGTCCTGGTCAGCGAAATGCCCAGCGGCGTGTTCTCGTCGACCGACACGCCGTGGCCACGATGATCGTGACCGTAGACCGCGATCCCAGCCGCCGTGCACGCCGCGGCGAGCGGCTCATAACGCGCCACTGCTCGGCCGCACCGTGCGAGATCTGCAGCACCGTGCGGGCAGGCCCGCCGGGCAGCCAGCGCACCGCCGCGATCCTAGACCCGTCGCCGGCGGCCAGGGAGAACCGTTCCATCGCGCTCACCGTTCCCTACCGCACCGTGAGCCCGGGATCGCAAGCTCCGGCATGAAGGCCGCCGATGCCGGGCGCACGCCGTCCACCACGTGCCTGTCTCAACGCCCCGCGCCGCGACCATAGCCCGCCGCTATCGCCGGGCTCGTTCAATACCAGGCGATATGTCGCCCGGCTGCCCCTTCGAGTCAACCCGCACAGCAGAGCAGGGGCCACGCCAGCTGACTTGACATCCTCCCCCGGCTTTAGCCGTGGGGAGGATGTCAAGATTACCGATGTAAGGCGCGGCGGCCCTGGCCCTCGACTCGCGCTATTACGGGTTGGTAACGAATGACATCGTTGTAGTTCATTAGCGTGCGGTGGCAGGGATGTCTTGACATGCTGCCCAGGACAGGCCCGGCGAGAGGCGCAGCAAGCCGAGTAGGCGGGCGAATGCGGCGTTGGGAACCTCCATGGTTGCAGTCCCCAGGCATCGCAGGAACAGGAAGATCAGGCGGACCGGGCAGCGCGTGGCGCCGTGTCAGGCGGCAAACGTTGCGCAGGAGGCAGGAAAGGCGGCTCCCGCCATCGCGGTGGCGGGAGCGCTGACAGTGGCTCCTCAGGCGCGCAAGCCCGCCCCGCATGGGCGTGCGGCAGCTAAGCAGGTGGCTCAGTTGGACGCGCACCTGGCGCGCTGGTTCACCGCACGGCCTGGGGACACCATGTCGGGAATTGCGCCGCGGCTCTACGGCCTGGATGCCGCGAGGCCGGCCCCGCCCGTGGCTGCGCCACGGGGACGGCTGCCTGGCATGACGGCGACCGGCCGCGCTGGCACCACCGGCGCCCCGGCAAGCCTCGGACGTTGCTGCGGGCCGCCCGGCGTCAATCGGCGCGCGTGCCCGCATGGTAGCTATGCGTCACTCACTTCTGGCGGAATGGGAGTTTGCACATGAGGATCAAGACCCGGCCAGACGGTGCCAGCGTGCGTGAGATGAACGACTGGCTCGAGATGAACGACTGGATCACCGAGTTGCGTCACGACGGCCGCGCTCAGCCGGTCGGCGATGGCGGCGGCCCCAGACCGGAAACCACCACTACCACCATCGCTCCGCCGGCGAACGGGTTGACCGTCGGCGAGATCCTCGCCGGTGTTGAGATTACCGAGCGGGCGGCGATCGGCGACCAGCTACGGACACCGATCGCGTGGTGCGAGATGGGTTCCTGCATCTCGCACCACGCCGATCCGGCAGGGCTCGGCGAGGCCGACATCCGCGCCCGCGCGATCCGGGCCGGCTGGCGTGTGGATGCCCTCGGCCGACTGGCTTGCCCCAACTGCCAGCAGAGCAGCCCCAGCTTCTGGGCCTCCCACCCGGTTGCGTTGTGGAACCGGGACGCGGCCCTCACCAGGGCCGCCCTGCTGGCAGACGCTACGCGCGACGGTGGCACTGCCCGGCAGCGCAGCCGGGCGGAGACAGGCGTGCTTCCCGCCGTTTAGCCTGCGATCCCGTTGGCGACGCCGACTTGATCCGGACGCGGCGCTCTCCCTCGCGGCGGCCGGGCAGCCGATGCTCAGCGCGGCGGGGCGAGGTCACCGCGCGCGGTCAGCAGCAGCCAGGTGACGGCGCCGGTGATCAGAGCTGGGGTGGCGGGCGCCGGGCCGACAAGCGCAGCCGATCCCGCGCCGGCCGCCGCGACGATCACAAGGCGGACGGCGAGCACGAAGGGACGGCCATTCCTGACCCGGGCGACGGCCCTGGTGACCAGGCCCGCGGGCGGTGACGCAGTTCTGGTCGGCGGCGCCGGCGGGCTGGCGGGTGCGGCCGGTACGGCAGGTACGGCCGGAACGGGCGGAACGGGCGTCGGCCTGGGCGGGCCGGTCGGCCGCAGCCCGGGCGCGACCGCGGCCTGGCGGGCGACGGACGCCTCCCGCGGCGGCGAGAATGCGCCCAGCCTCGCCCGCGAGCGGCCGAGATCGGCGAGCGCCTCACCGCGGCCGAAGCGCGTGCGCAGCGTCGTGTACGCGGCGGACGCGGCCGCGAATCGCGCCGCATCGCCGCCGTCCGGCCGGTCCGGGTGGGTGACAGCGGCGATCCGCCGCCAGGCCGCGTGCACGTCCTCGTCTGTGACCTCTGCGCTGGCCGGCAGGCCGAGCAGCCCGAACGGGCTGCGGTCGCGCGATGCACGCCGATCATCCGTCGATGCCGCCGATGTCATCAGAAATGCGCCCGGGAAACCCCTGTGTTCAGCCGTGGGGAGGAACGGGCGTGCCTCCTTTCACAAGGTTGCAGGGTAGAATGTGAAGCATGGCGCGGCAGGTCAAGCGGGCGTACAAGTACCGCTTCTACCCGACTGGCGCACAGGCTCGGGAGCTTGGGCGGACGTTCGGCTGCGTCCGGAAGGTCTATAACCTGGCGCTGGACGCCCGTACCACGGCGTGGTACGGGCGGCAGGAACGGGTCGGCTACGTGCAGTCGTCGGCGCTGCTCACCGAGTGGAAACGGTCCGGCGACTTCGCCTACCTGGGTGAGGTGTCCTGCGTGCCGTTGCAGCAGGCGCTGCGCCATTTGCAGGGCGCGTTCGCGGCGTTCTGGGACAAGCGGGCGAAGTACCCCAGGTTCAAGTCGCGGAAGCATTCCCGCGCGTCGGCGGAGTACACCCGGTCCGCGTTCCGGTGGCGCGACGGGCATCTGTGGCTCGCCAAGATGGACGCGCCGCTCGCGATCGTGTGGTCGCGCCCGCTGCCCGGGGGCGCGGAACCGTCCACTGTCACCGTCTGCCGGGACAGCGCGGGCCGGTGGTTCGTGTCGATCCTGGTGCAGACCACGGTCAGGCCGCTCGGCCCGGTAACCGGTGCCGTCGGCATCGACGCGGGCATCACCGCCCTGGCCACGCTCTCGACCGGGGAGAAGATCACCAACCCGCGGCATGAGCGGCGGGACCGGGACCGGCTCGCCAAGGCGCAGCGGCAGCTCGCCCGCAAGGCCAAAGGCTCGGCCAACCGGGCGAAGGCGCGGGTCAAGGTCGCGCGTGTCCACGCGCGGATCGCCGACCGCCGGCGCGACCATCTGCACAAACTCACCACTCGATTGGTCCGTGAAAACCAAACGGTCGTGATCGAGGACCTCGCAGTGATGAACATGGTCCGCAGCCATTCCCTGGCCCGCGCCATATCCGACGCGGCCTGGGCGGACCTGCGCGGCATGCTGGAGTACAAGTGCCAGTGGTACGGCCGCGACCTGGTCGTGATCGGCCGCTGGTTCCCGTCGAGCAAGACGTGCTCCGGTTGCGGGCACCAGCTCGGTGTGCTGCCGCTGAACGTCCGCGAATGGGCGTGCCCCGGCTGCGATGCGCGCCACGACCGGGACATCAACGCAGCGCGCAACGTATTGGCCGCCGGGCTGGCGGTGACAGCCTGTGGAGACGGTGTAAGACCCCAGCCGCGTAAGCGGGGCGGGCAGTCGTCGGCGAAGCAGGAACCCCAGCGGGTGACCGCTGGAATCCCCCGGCTTTAGCCGTGGGGAGGATGTCAAGATCACGCCCCTCCCCGGGTCGTCGGGTCGGGTCACCTGGAGGTTTCCCTGCCGAAGACCTCGTCGAGCAGCGGCCCGGCGTCGGGCAGCGTCTTGCCAGGTCCCTGCGGTAGCTGCGGTACCTGTGCGCCGGGCCCAGGCGCCAAGGGCATTGGCGCCGCTGGCAGCGCTGGCGGCCGTGGCGAGCCGCTCCTTGGCCGGCGCCACGACCGCCGCCGCCCCTGCCAGCAGGCGTTTCACCTGCACGTAGGTGACGCCGCCGCGATAGATGTAGGCCGCCTGCCCCACGTCGAGCGAGCGCACGATGTCCGGGTCGACCACCTGGGTGTGGTGCGCCCGCGCGTACCCGTCACCGGTCCACAGCGCCGCGCCGAGCAGCCGTCTGGTGGTATCCACCATCCGCCGGCTGCTGGCCAGATCGGCGACCGGGTCGGGAAATGGCGTGCGCAGCAGCCAGATGCCGCCGTCCGCGGTGGCGGCGATGCGGTACCTGTCGTCGTCCTCGCTCGCCAGGCCCTGCCAGGACTGCGCGGACACCTGGACGGCGAGGCCAAGCGAGCGCGCGCGCTCGTACAACTGCCAGATAGGCACCCGGCGGGAGACCGCGCTGAACTCGTCCACGGCCAGCAGGATCTCGGCGTCCTGCCGCGCGTTCCCCGCAGCGCTCCCGTGCCCGCCCGCTGGCCGTCCCGCGGGCCCGGCCGGGATACCTGGGCGGGCCGCGTACCAGGCGAGGATTTCCACCAAGGCCTTGGCCTGCGCCTCGGCGACCGCGGTCTCCGCGGTTCCTTCGAGGATGCAGTACCAGACATCGGCGTCGTCGAAGCTGCCAGGTCCGTCGAGCCCGGTGCCGAGCCGCCTGAATAAGGCGCGGAAGCGCAGCGCCACATCGGTGATCTGTTTCGCGGAAGAGCGGATCACGGCGAGGGCCGCGGGGTCGGCGGCGTAGGCCATGGCGAGCCAGCCGCTGTCCAGCCGGGACAGGAATCCGGCCGAGCCGGCGGGCGGCCCGCACGGCGCGGTGATCGCGAGCGACACGACCGACTCCATGATGTCGGCGTAATAGGCCGCGGCGCCCGTGCCCTGCTCGATGAGGCCGAGCAGCGTGGTCGTCAGCTGCTCAGGCGGCAGCTGCCACAGCGAGAGGCGGGCCTCGTCCGGCCAGATCGCGGTCGTCCGGGCGCCGGCCGATCGCAGCACCCGGCGGACCCTGTCGGCAACCTGGCGTGAGTCGGCGCCGCCCTTGCAGTCCAGGATGACGAGCAGCGGCCTGCGACCGGACCCGGCGGCGAAACGCTGCCATGCCACCGCGACGAATCCGGCCCACAGCCGCAACAGCAAGGTTGTCTTGCCGGTCCCCGTTGTGCCTATCACGACCTGGTGGGACCGAAGGCGCTGGTAGGGGACACGCGCGATGGACCGCGCCGGATGCTGCACGGTGCGGATCACGGAGCCAGCCACGACGTCGCCGCCGCGGCCGATCAGCGGCACCGCACCAGGCGCGGCGATCCGCGCCCGCGCGGTGCGCACCTGATGCCGCCACTGCCGCAGGTCGAAGGTGATCGGCGAGCTCGCGGTCAGCCCGCCGGTGCCCGTTTCCATCGAGAAGACACGGCAGGACCAGGCGAAACCGCCGATAAGCAGGCCGGCCGGGATCGCGACCGGCGCCGCGGTGACGAGGCCCGCCCCGATCGAGCCGTTCCCCGCGAGTATCCACATTTGCCGCCAGGCCCTTAACGGCTCACGCCAGGCGTCACCCCATTGGCCGGTGCGGAGCACCTGCGCGGCGAGGAACACGCCCAGCATCGGCAGGCACCATGCGGCGGCGCGGTACAGCCGCATGGGCGGCCAGCCAAGAAGCCACGCCAGCGCGTACGCGTAGCCCGCGACGATCGTCGCGGGCGCGGCGGCGAGACACGCCGCGGTCACGGCCGCGACCTTGGCCGCCACCCGGAGCGCCCGGCCAGCCGCCCGGAGCGTCATCCAGCCGAGATAGGACGTGATCACTTTGGCGGCCCGTGCTGGCCCAGCGGGCCGGCCCCCTGGAACCCCCGGTGTCCATCTGGCGGGCCGGCCCCCTGGAACGCCCGGCGCTGGCCCGGCGGGCCGGCCCCCCGGAACCCCTGGCGCTGGCCCAGCGGGCCGGCCGCTTGTGATCTCCGGTGTCCGCCCAGGGGGCCGGCTGCCTGGGCTCCCCGGTGCTCGCCCGGGGATCCGGACCCGCCCGGACCCGCTGGACTGGCGCTCCAGATGAGCGCCCGGCGGCAGATCCCTGACCTCGATCCGCGGCTCGAACGCCGCGCCAAGCGCGGCGCGTGCGCGCAGTACGGTGGGCCGCGCCGCGCTCGAGCAGAGGTAGAGCGCGCGGGCGTGCAGCGGCGGCGCACCGGGCCGCAGCCTTTCCGCGGCCGGGCAGCCGTAGTCACCGGTCCTGGTGAGTAACTCACGCATGATCGAGGCGGTGCGGCTGACGGTCTTGGCCGTGAGTTCGGCCTCGATCGCCCAGCACTCGCCCGCATAGGGCACGTCCGCGCTGTCGGGCCAGTGCACCTCGCCGTCGGGGATGTGCTCCGCGACGCCGACCCTGCCGATGCGTGCTCGCAGCCGCCGCTCGCTGCGCCAGCACGCGGCAGCCGTTCGGTATGTGGCTGACGACTCGAGGGCGAGCCTGATCGACGTGACCGCGCGGATGTGGGCCAGCCTGGACAGGGCGGGCGGGGCGGAGGTAAAGGGCAGGCCGCTGGCTGCCAGGCCCGCTCTAGTCAGCCACAGCCAGGCCTTTCCCGGGCCGAGCCGGGCGATGTCCGCATAGCCGCGCGCACGCCAGCCGGCGCCGATGGCGCGGGCGCGCTGCTCGGTCAGCGCGAGCAAAGCGGCGAGCTGGTCGACCTGCAGGCCGTACATATCGGCGGTGAAAACGAGGCCCTGAATATCACGCTGGGTCAGCGTGCCCGGACCGGCCGATTCCCGGGCGGGCTTGGGCGCACTCGTCGTCACCCGACAACTACATCATGCACGCGTCCCGCATGTCCTTTATGTTCCAGACCCGGACATGTTCCAGACCCGGACATGTTCCAGACCCGGACATGTTCCAGACCCCTGTGCTAGAGGCTATCCCGCCTGTGCTGGAGGAAGGATCGCTCGGCGTGGTTTGCCGTGCGGGCGATGGCGGCGTCGTATTCGGCCGCGGCCTCGTTCCGGCGGCCGAGTCTGCGGAGCAGATCTGCCCGGGTCGAGTGGAACAGGTAATAGCCATCGAGGCCGAGCTGGCCGGCGAGTTCGAGCGCGAGGTCAGGGCCGTGCACCTGGGCGACGGCAACGCAACGGTTGAGCGCCACGACGGGCGTTGGCGCCACCGCGGCCAGCTGGTCGTACAGCGCGAGGATCTGCCCCCAGTCTGTCTGCGCCGCGGTTGGAGCATCGCTGTGCACGGCGTTGATCGCGGCCTGAAGCTGGTAGGGCCCGGGGCGGTTGCGGCGCAGGCATGCCCGCACCAGATCCTGGCCCTCGGCAATCAAGGCGTGGTCCCATTGGCTGCGGTCCTGGTCGGCGAGCAGGACAAGCGAGCCGCTGGGCCCGGTGCGGGCCTGGCGGCGGGCTTCGGTCAGGAGCAGCAGGGCCAGCAGGCCGGAGACCTCGGGCTCGTCGGGCATCAGCTGGGCCAGCAACCTCGCCAGGCGGATGGCCTCGATGCACAGTTCGGAGCGGATTAGGTCGGCACCGGCCGAGGCGGTGTATCCCTCGTTGAAGACGAGGTAGACGACGGCTAGCACGAGGGGGAGCCGGTCGGGCAGCTCCGCGTCGCGCGGCACCCGGTAGGGGATGCGGGCCGCGCGGATCTTCCGCTTTGCCCTGACGAGACGCTGGGCGATCGTCGCCTCGGGCACGAGAAAGGCGCGGGCGATCTCGGGCGTCTGGAGCCCTGCGATCAGCCGCAGAGTGAGGGCAAGCTGGGCCTCGGCGGCGAGGGCCGGGTGACAGCATGTGAAGATCAACCGCAGCCGGTCATCGCGCACCGGTCCCACCTCCGATGACTCGGCGCCGGCGTGCAGCAGCGCCGCCTTTGCCGCCTCGGCTTCGCGGCCGTAGCGGGATGACTCCCGCCGCAGGCGGTCCAATGCCTTGTTGCGGGCGGTGGTGACGATCCAGCCGCCAGGGTTGGGTGGCACCCCCATGGCCGGCCAGCGCTCAGCGGCGACGGTAAAGGCCTCCTGGACCGCCTCCTCGGCGAGGTCGATATCGCCGAAGAGGCGGACCAGGGTGGCGACCGCCCGCCCCGAGCTTTCCCGGTAGGCCCGCTCGATGGCGGCGGCGTCCGTGCTGGGCACGTTCTACTGTTCCGGGATCTCCTGGAAAGGCCGGATCTCCACCGGCCTGCCACAGGCGGCAGACCCCTTCGCCGCCCACCCGAGCGCAGCGTCCAGGTCCGCGGCCTCGATGATCCACAAGCCGCCCAGCTGTTCCTTGGTCTCCGCGAACGGCCCGTCGGTGGTGACCACCTGCCCGCCGCTGGCGCGAACGACCGTAGCCGTGGCTGGTGGGTGCAGACCGCCGGCGAACACCCAGGCCCCGGCTGCCTGGAGCTCGGCGTTGAAGGCGTCCACCGCCTTGTAAGCCTGCTGCATCTGCGCCTCATCGGGGACGGGCTCCCCTTCGACCATGTGCACGGCGAGAAGATACTGCGTCATGTCGAATTCTCCCTTCATCCGAGCCCGCCTTATCGCGGCCCTCACCACTGTTCACGAACTGGGACCGCCGCAATCGACACCCGGCACGGAAGAATTATCCAGGGCGGATCCGCTAACCATCGTGGCTGTCCCCTTATGGCGCCAAACGGTGCGGGCGGGCGCCGGAGGCGCCCGCCCGCACCGTTTCGTTGCGGTGATCAAGTGCTCAGTCATGCGTGGCTGTCGTTCTTATCCGCAGTCAGTACTTGAAGCCGGCGGACGTGTGCGGTGTGCCCAGACCGGTCGGGCCGTCGTAGCCCCGCACGCCTTCGCACAGGTAGGCGTGCGAGCACTTTCCGTCGTTCCCGCCTGTCACGTCCCACAGACGGCTGGCGTGCCTGTAAGGGTAGCCAGCCGGATAGGTGTTTCTCGCCGGGCTGCCTGCCCGCGCGTACACCGCCGCGATGATCGGCGACGAGGCGCTGGTGCCGCCCGCGACATTCCAGCCGACTTTCAGGCCCGCCGCCGGATCGGGGACGCTGTCGTAAAGCGCGAGGCCCGTGTTCGGGTCGGCTACCGCGGAGACATCCGCGACGGTCTTGTGCGCCGGGCAGCCGCTCCGCCGGGCCTGCCAGCCCGGTTTGCCGCTGTACTTGGAGCAGCCCGCTCCAGTGCCCGACCAGGCACGCTCGGACCATCCCCGGTTGTTCTTCGCCCGGCGCAGCGACGTTCCGCCGACCGCGGTGACGTACCGCGAGGACGCGGGGAAGTCCACGCCATAGCCGGAGTCACCGGCGGAGGCCGTCACCGCCGCGCCCGGGTGGTTGAAGAAGTGGTTGTACTTCGCCGGCTCGCCCTTGAACTCGCGCGCGCCGTAGCTGTTGGAGACGTACTTCGCCTGCAGCCGGATGGCCGCGTTGACGGCGGCGCCGAGATCGTTGATCGTCGTCGACCTCGCCTCGAGGAGGAGGATGTGACAGGCGGGACAGGTGGCGCTGACCATGTCGAGGTCGAGCGAGATCTCGATCGACCAGTCGGGGCTGGCCGGGGGAAGCGGGCCTGGCCTGGCCGCTCTCATTGACCTTGCGTAAGCAGCCGTTCGCAGTCGTGCAAGCCGGGAGGCCGTAGGTATGGCGGTAGACAGCGAGGTCGCTCTCCGCGTTCGGGTCGTCGAAGGAGTCCACGACCGCGACGGTCCGGCGCGCGCCTGCCGTGGCGGATCTCAGGTCGTAAGCGCTCCGCAGGCCCGCAGGCCCGAATCCGCTCGGAAGTGAGCCCGGCGTCGCCACGTCAGGCGTCATACCCGTGCTGACAATGGCGAGGCAGGTGAAGTGGCCGGCCTGGCCGGCGGGCAGGCCTCGCGGTAACCCGCCTGGCCGCTGGTTGCCGCCCTGAGCTGAGCCTTCGTCCCGGATGCGCGGCCTATCCAGGCGAGCGCAAGCGCGGCGGAGGCGACGAGCGCGACGGCTGGCAGCAGCCAGCGCAGGCAGATGCGCATGTGTCCTCCGTCGTAGGGCGGCGCACCCTGAACCGGGAGGAGGCCGCCGCGGGCGTTGCGGAATCAGGCCCCCGCGCACCCGCGGGTTGTGGCGCCGCAGCGTTCCGGATGGACCGGACCCTAGCCAAGTTGGCCCCCGCTGCGTGACGTATCGCCCTAGATATCGCCCTAGATAGAGACATTTCAGGACCGCCACCGGGCCCCTCCGCCCGCGGCATCCGCAGCCAGGCCGCCCGTGACGTCGCAGCTTTCACGTTTCGCTGGCTTGGCCCTCGCAAAGTAGTCGCCTATAACGCCGGGCGTCCTGGCCGATCGGCGGGGGCACGGGCGGAGAAGAAGACGCGCCGCTCGCCTGTCCTGACACGTACGTCGGCAAAACCGGCGGCGGCGAGCCGCCCGGGCAGGGTGCCCGGGTCCACTGGGACCATCGTGTCGAAAAGGTGGATGAACCTGAAGCGGGCGGTCGGGAGGCTGTCGCAGCCGGTGAACATGCCGCCGGGCCGCAGCACCCGGCGCGTCTCGGCGAACAACTTGTCCTGCAGGCGCGGCGTCGGCACGTGATGCAGCATCGTGAGGCACACGGCGCCACTGAAACTCGCATCGGGGAAACTCATCGCGGCGGCGTCCCCGTGCACGACGACGGCGGCGCCTGCGAGTTCACCGCGCAGCCGTTCAGCTAACCGCTTGTCGATTTCCAGGGCGGTGAGATGAGGAACTCGCGCGGCGAGCAGCCTGGTCGTCACGCCAGGCCCGGGGCCGATCTCGAGCACGTCCGGGCCGAGATCGACGCCATCGGCCACCTCCGGCAGCAGGGATTCCTCGACGAAGCTGGCCCAGCCTGCGGACGAGCAGATGCGGCGGTGCAGCCAGTTCATATTCATACTTGCGACGCTAGCGTTTCGAGTGCGGCCGGCCCGCCGGGCGTGTCCTGACCTGATGCGGAGCTGACGGGCACGACTGCCGCCGGGCCGGCCGGGCCGGGCCGGCCGGGCCGTGCCGGCGAGCGGCCGGCCGCGATCTGGCGGACAATCGGGTTATGGCGGTAGGTCGCAGCATGGCGAAGCCGGTCAGGTACGCGGTCCTGCTCGCCGGCGGCCTGCCAGCCCTCGCGTTCCCCGCACCGAACCTGGAGCCGCTCGCCTGGGTCGCCCTCGTGCCCGGCCTGCTGCTGATCCACAAGTCTGGGTCGGCGCGGGAAGCGGCGGTACGTGGTGGCTGGTTCGGCGCCGGCTACCTGCTCGCCACCATCTGGTGGCTGGCTCCGAACATCGGCCCCGGCGTGCTGCTTGTCGCCATCGTCCTCGGCGCGCTGTGGGACGGCGTCGGCGTGGCCACATGGGGCCTGCTGCGCCCGCCTGTCACGGTCCGCAGGGCTGTCGCCGCGCTCGTCGTCGTGCCGAGCGCCTGGCTGGTGACCGAGCTGATCCGTTCCTGGCAGGCACTCGGCGGCCCGTGGGCCCTCTTCGGCGCCACCCAGTGGCAGCACCCGGCCGTGCTCGCGCTTGCCGCTCTCGGTGGGGTATGGCTGGTCAGCGCGGCGCTTGTGGCCGCGAACACCGGCGTGTTGATCGCGATTGTCTCAGCCAGAACGGCTACGCGGGTCGTCGGTCTCCTTGCCGCTGCGGCGTGCATCGCGGCAGGCCCGCTCGCTTACGCGCTCACCGCGCCTGCCGCCACGGTCAGGCACGTGAGTGTCGCGTTGGTGCAGCCCGGCGTCGTGCACAACCCGAGGATCCGGGTGGACGCGAGCCAGCGGATCACGGCGTCGCTGTCGGCGAGCCGGCCGCCGGTCCGCGCCGGCCTCATCGTCTGGGGCGAGAGCAGCGTCGCATACAACCTGGACCGTGACCGGTCGCTGCTCACGCAGATCCGCGGCCTGTCGGCGCGGATGGGCGCGGAGATCCTGCTCAACCAGGACGCGCCGCGCGGCAGCGGGCATATCTCCAAGGTCGCGGTCCTGGTCAGCTCCGCGGGCATCCAGGGCAGCTACGAGAAGACCCGGCTGGTGCCCTTCGGCGAGTACATCCCGTTCCGGCGCTATCTCGGCTGGCTCACCAGCATAAGCAAGGCCGCGAGCTCGAACCGGATACCGGGTGACGGTGAGCACCTGCTGCTCGTGAGCGGCGGGGCCGGGCGCCCGCTGCCCATCGGCATCCTGATCTGCTTCGAGTCCGCGTTCCCCGACATGTCCAGGGTGGCCGCGGACAAAGGCGCCCAGATGATCGTGTACCAGTCGGCGACATCCACCTTCCAGAACAGCTGGGCGCCGGCGCAGCACGCGTCGCTTGCCGCGCTCCGCGCCGCGGAGACCGGCAGGCCCGTTGTGCAGGCGGCCCTCACCGGGGTGAGCGTCGCGTTCGATGCCCGCGGCAGGAACCTGGCCTGGTTCGGGACCTCGCGGCACGGCGTGGTGGTGGTACGGCTCGCACTGCCGTCAGGTTCCACCCGGACGCTGTACGACCGGCTCGGCGAGTACGTGCCTTTCACCGCGGTCGGGATATCGGCCATCGCGGCTGCGTATGGCGTGATCTATGTGCGCAGGCTCCGGCGGCGCCGGGCCGGCCCGGTCGCGCAAGACCAGCCAGCCGATGCCGTGACGCAGTGACGCTGGCCGGCCCCTGACGCGGTGCCGCCGTGAGGCGCCGACGCCGTGCTGCCGTGAGGCGCCGACGCCGGGCCGCCGTGAGGCGCCGACGCCGTGCCGCCGTGAGGCGGCGACGCCGCGGGCCGTGGGGGCGTGGCGCCGTGACGGAGGTCTCGGCACCGCCAGGCGGCTGAGTAAAGCGCCGGCAGGGGATCCGTCCACGAGTTCCATGATCCTGGTACCTGAGCCACGCTATGAGCGGGCCAGGTACCACGATCATGAACTCGGCCGAAATCCATCGCGATCATGGGCGGCGGGGGAGCGCTTCCTCTGGCACCAGGCCCGCCGGTGCGGTCGACAGGGTCGCCAAGATCGCCTCGGCGAGCGCCAGGGCGGAGCCTGCCGTCAGTTCCACCGCGACCCGCGCGGAAGGTCCCTCGCCCGGGTTGAGGAAGTCGACGTTGAGCGTGTGATCGGCCGGGGCGTGTACTGGATGGTCGAAGCAGACGGTCGCGTCGCTCAGCCGGAACCAGCCCCGTGGTCCCTTGCCGCTTCCCTGGATCTCAATCTTCTCGGTGTGGTACGTGCACATGCCGTTGCTCCCTACGCCGCCAGGTACCTGCCGAACCAGTCCCAGATCCGCCGCCAGCCGTCGACCGCCGCCTCCGGCCGGTATGCGGGCCTGGTCACCGCGAAGAACGCGTGTCCGGCTCCTTCGTAGGTGTGGAACTCGTGTGCCTTGCCCTCGGCGGCGAGCACCTTTTCGAGCTCGGCCACCTCGTCCGGTGACGGATGCGAGTCGTCGGCGCCGAACAGCCCGAGCAGCGGGCAGGACAGTTTCGGCGCGAGCCCGATGATCGGCTCAACCTTCATCGGCATTCCCTCGGGGGGCTTGCCGATGATGAAGGCGCCATAGCAGTCGACGGCCGCGTCAAGCTGCAGGCTGCACGCGGACAGGAACGCCTGGCGCCCGCCGGAACAGTAGCCGATCACGCCGACCTTGCCGTTGGCGGTGGTGAGGGACCTCAGATACCTCGCGGCGCCGTCGACGTCGCCGACCAGCCGCTCGTCGGGCACGTCTCCGGCCGCGCGCGCGGCCGCCGCGGCGTCGTCAGGGCTTGCGCCTGGTGCCTCGCGCGAGTAGAGGTTCGGGCAGATGGCGTTGTAGCCGTGGTAGGCGAATGTCCTCGTAATTTCCTTGGTCATGTCGTCGTAACCCGGCCTGTGGTGGATCACCACCACGCCGCCCCTGCGACCCTGGCTCAGCGGCCTGGCCAGGTACGCCTCGATCTGGTCGCCTGCCCATCCGGGCACTGCGACGGTCTCGGCCATCATTGCGTCGTATCCAGTCATGACGGCATCTTTGCACTCTGGCTCAAGGACACATGGCCGGGGGTTCTGGTGCCGCCGGGGGTGGTGAGGCACAATGTGGCGTGGACAGTCGGGTGATTTAGCGGTTTGGCACGGCGCGTACCTGGTCGGAAGGCGCCGGCGGCAGACCCGCCGCCTGATCGTCTGCCGGTAATGGAGTATTGTCGGCGCACGGATTTCCTTAAGCGGAGCCGAGGTCGTTGGGGAAGGCGCATCTCGTCCGCTGCCAGGAGGTCCGGTGTCTGCACGTGGCGTTGTTTACGTCCATTCGGCGCCCCCGGCGCTCTGCCCGCACGTCGAGTGGGCGGTGGCCGGTGTGCTTGGCGTGTCCGCAACCTTTCCGTGGGTCAGCCAGCCAGCGGCTCCTGGCATGATGCGTGCCGAGCTTGCCTGGCAGGGCCGCCAGGGAACGTCGGGGGCGATCGCATCGGCCCTGTCGGGCTGGAACCGGCTGCGCTTCGAGGTGACCGAGGAAGCGAGCGAGGGATGCGAGGCCGTGCGCTACAGCTACACGCCGTCCCTGGGCATGTTTACCGCGATGACGGGGGGCAACGGGGACATCGTCGTGCCAGAGAACCGGTTGCGCGCGGCGATGGCGGTCGCGGCTGAGGGCCCAACCTCGCTCGAGCACGAACTGAGCTGCCTGCTTGGCCAGCCATGGGACGCCGAACTCGAGCCGTTTCGCTACGCCGGCGATGGCGCTCCGGTCCGCTGGTTGCACGCGGCCGGCTGACCTCAGGCGCAGCGTCCTCGCCGATGTCCGGCGCTGCTTGCCCGACGGTCGCCGCAACGTCGAGCCGGGCTGACCCACCGCGGCAGCCGCTGAGGAGGGCCGCATGGATGGGCTGCCGCCGCTGTCGGCAACCGACAGGACCAGGCACCGGCGGCTGCGCGAGCAGGGACGCAACGAACGCGCTGAACTGCACGCGGTGCTGACCGCCGGGTTCGTCTGCCATCTGGGCGTATTCGTGCACCGCCCTGGTGGTGGTGCCGGCGCGCCGATGGTCGTGCCGACCGTCTACGCGTTCGACGAGGAGAACCTCTACCTGCACGGCTCGGTCGCGAGCCGCAGCCTGCTCACTGCCGCCGAGGAGGGGGTGACCGCGTGCGTGACGATCACGATCGTGGATGGGCTCGTCCTCGCGCGGTCGGTTTTCGAGCATGGCGTGAACTACCGCAGCGCCATGATCTACGGCTGCATGCGAGCGATCACCGAGCCTGCCGCCAAGCTTGCCGCGCTTCGCTGCCTCAGCGAGCACCTCGCGCCAGGACAGTGGGACTACGTCCGCCGGCCGAGCCGCAAGGAACTCGCCGCGACAACCGTGCTCAGCATGCCGCTCACCGAGGCGTCGGTGAAGATCCGGCGGGGGCCGCCCGACGACGCAGACACCCCAGACGCCGGTCTCAGTGTGTGGGCCGGCGAACTCCCGCTGACGGCAACCTGGCAGCGGCCAGTACCCGATCCGGCGATCTCCGACGCCATGCCCGCGCCGCCGCACATCGCGCGCCGCGCAGGCACCCGGGCGTTTCCTGAATCAGCGCCCTGACCGCGCCCAGCGCTGGCCCAGCGCTGGCCCACCGCTGGCGCAGTTCTGGCGCGGTTGAGGGGCGCGGTTGCGGGGCTCGGTTGATGGGCGGCGGGTTCAGAGCGGGATGTTGCCGTGCGCGCCGCGGGTGGGAAGCGCTTCCGCGATCGCCTTCGCGAGCGCCTGCCTGGTCTGCGCGGGCTCTACCACGTCGTCGACCACGCCCAGGTCGCGGGCCCGCTGCAGGCCGCCAGCCACGTTCTCGTGTTGCGCGGCGAGTTCGGCCTCCACTTCGTGCCTGTGCTCGTCAGGCACCTCGGCGAGCCGGCGCCTGTGCAGGATCCGTACCGCGGCGACCGCGCCCATGACGGCCACCTCCGCGGTCGGCCAGGCGAAGACACGGGTGGCACCGAGGGCGCGTGAGTTCATCGCGATGTACGCGCCGCCGTAGGCCTTCCTCGTCACGAGGGTCACCCTGGGCACCGACGCTTCCGCGAACGCGTGCAGCAGTTTCGCGCCACGGCGCACCACGCCGTCCCACTCCTGGCCGACGCCGGGCAGGTAGCCCGGCACGTCCACGAGCACGACCAGCGGGACCCCGAAGCTGTCACACATCCGCACGAAACGCGCGGCCTTCTCCGCCGACGTGGCATCGAGGCAGCCGCCGAGCCGCAGCGGATTGTTGGCGATCACGCCGACGGTGCGCCCGGCCAGCCGGCCGAGTGACGTCACAACGTTCGGCGCCCACTTCGAGTGCAGTTCCAGGGCGGGCTCGTCAAGGAGGCCGTTCACGAGCGGGTGCACGTCGTACGCGCGCCGCGGCGAATCAGGCAGCAGCGCGCTGAGGTCGCTGCCGCCCGCGTGCCCGGCGTCCACCTGTCCCTGGCTGCCCAGGAGCGCGGCCAGCCGCCGGGCCTGTGCCAGGGCCTCCGCGTCGGTCTCGGTGACAATGTGCACGACGCCGGACCGCCGGCTGTGCGGCTCCGGGCCACCCAGCCGTGCCATGTCAACGTCCTCACCGGTCACGCTGCGTACCACGTCGGGCCCGGTGACGAAGATCCGGCCCTGCCCAGAAAGGATCACCACGTCGGTGAGTGCGGGGCCGTATGCCGCGCCGCCCGCTGCCGCCCCGAGCACCACAGATATCTGCGGCACGACACCTGACGCCCTGGTCATCGCCGCGAACACGGTTCCGACCGCGTGCAGGCTCTCCACCCCCTCCGCCAGCCGGGCCCCGCCGGAGTGCCACAGGCCGATCACCGGCACGCCATGCTCAACCGCCGCCTCGTAGGCATGCACGATCGCGGCGCAGCCATCGGTGCCCATGGCGCCGCCCTGCACCCGCGGGTCGCTGGCGAAGGCCACCGCCCTGGTGCCGTCGACGCGGCCGATGCCGGCCAGCACACCGCTGTGATCGCGCGGGGTGATCTCCCTCAGCGTGCCCTCGTCGAACAGCGCCGTGAGGCGCACCCGCGGGTCGCGCGTCAAGCGGGGCGCGCCCGCATCGGCGCCCGGCCGAGCCGGCCCGGCAGGGACGACCACAGCGGGCGCGGGGTTGTCGAGGACGGTCACGGTGTCTCCTCTGGCTAGTGCCGGTCTGGCGTGGGCAGCACATCAGGTGACGTGCGCAGTCAGGAGCGTGGCGGGGTTTTCGCGGGTGCTCCCAGGGCGTGTCCCGTAGATCTCGGTGGATGCGGGCGGTGCTCCAGGCGGCGATCCGGCAAGGAGGAGGAGGAGTCGATAGTGGAACTATCGGCGACGACGACAACGCCGCCGGTCGTCGTCTGGGCGCCGATCCGCGCCGCCAAAGATCTGCGGGACATGCCCTAGACCGCGGTGAAGACGAGCGCGACGTTGTGGCCGCCGAAGCCGAACGAGTTGTTCAGCGCGGCTGCCGGTCCATGCCCGCTGTGGTGCAGCTGGCGTGGCTCGGTAGCGATGTCAACGCCTGCGGCGGCGATCTCATCGTCGAGATCGTCCACGTTGATGGTTGGCGGGGCGACGCGGTCGCGCAGCGCGCAGATGGCCGCCACCGATTCGAGCGCGCCCGCACCCCCGATCAGGTGTCCGGTCATCGACTTGGTGGCGGACACGACGGCGTCGCCGATCTCACGCTTGATGGCGAGCGCTTCCGGTCCATCGCCCGCCGGCGTCGACGTCGCGTGCGCGTTAACGTGCATGACCTGATGCGGCCCCACGCCGGCGTCGGCGAGGGCGTGCCGCATGGCCATGCCGGCACCGGTGCCGTCAGGCTCGGGCTGCGCGATGTGGTGGGCGTCCGCCGAGTAGCCCGCGCCTGCCGCGATCGCGATCACGCGCGCGCCGCGCCGCGCCGCGTGCTCGGCCGATTCGAGCACGACCGCGGCGGCTCCCTCGCCGAGCACGAAGCCGTCCCTGCCCTTGTCGAAAGGCCGCGACGCCCGCTCTGGCTCGTCGTTGCGAACGGACAGGGCCCGCATCGCAGCGAAGGACGCGACGTGCAGAGCGTGGATCGGCGCCTCGGTCCCGCCCGCCACGACCACGTCGGCACGGCCGGATCGGATCATGTCCATGCCGTATCCGATGGCCTCCGCGCCCGACGAGCACGCGCTCGCCGGGGCGTGCGCACCCGCGCGGGCACGCAGTTCCAGGCTGATCCAGCCAGCGGAGCCGTTCGGCATCAGCATCGGCACGCTGAACGGCGAGACTCGTTGCCAGCCCTTCTCCTTGAGCGTGTCGTAGGTGCTCAGCGTGGAGATCAAGCCGCCGACCCCGCTGGAGAACACCACGCCGAGCCGTTCGGGCTCGACATGCAGGTCGCCGGCGTCGCGCCACGCCTCCCGTGCCGCGACGACGGCGAACTGCTCACAACGGTCCATCCGGCGGGCCGCCACCCGGCCGAGCACTGTCGCCGGGTCGACGGCCGCCTCGGCCGCGATCTTGACCGGGAGGTCAGCTACCCACCCGTGGCTGAGCCGTCGTACCCCGGAACTGCCCGCGAGCATCGCGGTCCAGGTCGACGCAATGTCCCCGCCCAGCGGAGTGGTCGCGCCGAGCCCGGTTACCACGACGCTGACCTGGTCTCTTGCCACTTGCTGATCGCTCCCTGCTGTAGTCCTGGCTTAATCGCCACGCGGCTCGCGCCGCACGGGCGAGGTCAGGCCGATACCGCCGACCGCTGCACGTAGCTGATGACGTCCTGAACGGTCCTGAGGTTCTTCAGCTCATCGTCGGGGATCTCCACGCCGAACTTGTCCTGCGCGGCGACCGCGATCTCGACCATGGAAAGCGAATCGATGTCGAGGTCATCGACGAAGTTCTTGCCCGGGGTCACCTCGTCGGCGGGCACCCCCGCGATCTCGTCGATGATCTCGCCGAGGCCGGCAAGGATTTCCTGTTCGGTCAGCGCCATGTTGCGTGTTCTCCTTCTCGTAATGGGTCATGAAATGAATTTCCTGCTTGCCCAGCCACCGGGCCGTAGCCCGGAAGGCGATCAGGGCATGAGGATTACCTGGGCAGCGTAGGTGAGCCCGGCACCAAATCCGAGCACAAGCACCGGTGCGCCCGAGCGCAGGTGGCCCTTCTCCGTCATCCTGGCGAGCGCGAGCGGGATCGAGGCTGACGAGGTGTTGCCGGCCTCGACGATGTCGTCGGCCACCATGACATGAGGCACGCGCAGCTGGCGAGCGATCGCCTCCACGATGCGCAGGTTCGCCTGGTGCGGGACGAACGCAGCGAGTTCTGACGGCTCGATTCCGGCCCGCTCGCAGGCCGCCATCGCGACCGGCGCGAGCGACGTGGTGGCCCAGCGGAAGACCGACTGGCCCTCCTGGAAGAGAAAGGACTCACGGCCGGGGATGATGATCTTGTCCGCGTGCTCGCCCGCGCTGCCCCACACGACCGGCCCGATCCCGGCTTCCTCGGCCGAGTCGGTGGCCGTCACCACCGCGGCGCCCGCGCCGTCGGCGAAGATGATGCAGGTCGACCGGTCGGTCCAGTCGATCCACGAGGACAGCTTCTCCGCGCCGATGACGAGCGCCGACCGCGCCGACCCGGCCCGCACCCCATCGCTGGCGCTGGCGAGCGCATAGCAGAATCCGGCGCAGGCGGCGTTCAGGTCGTAGGCACCGGGCGCGGTGATGCCGAGCCGGTGCGCCACCGTGGCGGAGGTATTGGGAATCTGCGCTTCCTGCGTGCACGTCGCGACGATGACCAGGTCGATATCGGCCGCCGGCAGGCCGCTGGCGGCGAGCGCCTTACCGCCGGCCGCCACCGCCATGTCCGCGACACTCTCCTCGGGCCCGGCGATCCGCCGGCTGGAAATGCCGACGCGGCTGCGGATCCACTCGTCGCTCGTATGGATGGTGGCGGCGAGGTCGTGGTTAGTGACGATGTTGGCGGGCTGGTAACCGCCGAACGCCATGATCCGCGCGGCGGGTGCGCCAGCGGGCAGGTGCATGTGAGTCCCTCTCATTCCGCTGTCTGTGGCTGAAGCCTGACCAGTGGCTGACCCGCGCTGACCGGGTCCGCGTCCTCGACCAGCCACTCCAGCACATGACCCGCGCACGGCGCGAGCACCGGGTGTTTGCTGCCGCGCGCGTCTACGTGCCCAATTTCCGCGCCGGCCTGCACCTGCCCCTCCCCGTTCAGCGCCGTGTGGCCGGTTGTCATTCCTGGTTCGCCGCGGAACGTGCCGCCGAGGGGCGCCACGAGCAGCCGCCACTCCGGCGTGTCCGACGCGGTATGCACGGCGTGCGCGGCGACGAGGCTGCGGGCCGCGTCAAGTTCTGCCGGGGTCCTCAAGGCGAGCAGCGCCGCGCCGGGCAGCGCGCGCCGGGCCAGGGCGGTGAGGGTGCCGGCGGGTGGCAGCTCGATGATGGCGCTGGCCCCGAGGCCGGCCAGTGTCCGCATGCACGCATCCCAGCGGACCGGCTCGCTGACCTGGGCCACGACCCGCTCCAGCCATTCGGCGCCGGTGCGCACGGCGGCCCCATCGCGATTGGAAAGCAGCGTGGTGCGAGGGTCGCTGACCGTGATGCCTGCTGCCGCCCGGCGCAGCGCGCCGGTGGCCGGGGCCATGTGGCGGGTGTGAAACGCGCCCGCGACCTGCAGCGGGCGCAGCCTCGTGCCGGCCGGCGGATCAGCGGCGAGCGCGTCAAGCTGCGCCTTCGTGCCTGCCGCGACGATCTGGCCCGCGCTGTTCACGTTGGCCGGGGTCAGGCCGTTCGCGTTCATCGCGGCGAGCACGGCCTGCTCGTCGCCACCGAGTATCGCCGTCATGCCCGTCGGCTCGGCGGCCGCGGCCCGGGCCATCGCCTCACCGCGCACCCGGACCAGCCGAATTGCGTCGGCAGGACTGACCACCCCGGCGATGGCGCCCGCGGCGAGTTCGCCGACGCTGTGCCCTGCGACGGCGCCTGACAGCCGCCACGCCTCCTCGATGTGGCCGAACAGCGCCCCGGCAGCGGCCATCGCGGCCGCGACAAGCAACGGCTGCGCGGTCGCCGTGTCGCGGATCTCGTCGGCGCTGGCGGTGCTGCCGGAGCGCGCAAGATCGCGGCCGGCGAGTTCCGACCATGCGGCGAGTTCCGCTGGCACACCAGGAAGCTCAAGCCACGGGGAAAGGAAACCCGGAACCTGGGCACCCTGTCCGGGAGCGACGATGACGAGCATGCTTCCACCCTGCCCTGTAGAACTCCGCTATAAGAATGCAGAGAAGTACGAAGTTGGTTGCTCAGACCTTGTAGGTATTCTACAAGTCTTGTGTGCTTGTGATCGGTGTAGGCGACGAAACGACCCCGTTAGCCGTCTCGTCCAGGTCCCCGACCGGTCCCCTGGCATGCTGCCTGGCCGCGAGCCGGCCCATCGTCACCGCGATCTGCAGCGCGAAGGTGCCGCGGCCGTCGCCGGGCAGGTGACCGGTGAGCTCGGCGATCCGCCGCAGCCGGTAGCGGACCGTGTTGGGGTGCACGAAAAGGAGCCGGGCGGTGGCTTCGAGCGACAGGCCCTGCTCCAGGTAGGCGGCGAGCGTGTCGAGCAGCGGCGAGCCGCCCCGCAGCAGCGGTTCGTAGACCTCGCTGATGAGCTTGTCGCGGGCCTCCTGATCGCCGTCGAGCGCGCGCTCAGGCAGCAGGTCGTCGGCTTCCACCGGGCGCGGGGCGTCCGGCCACGCGGGCGCGGCGCGCAGCCCGGCCAGGGCGGCGCGGGCCGAATGGGAGGCCGACTGCAGGTCGGGCACGGCCGGGCCGACGACCACTGCGCCCGCACCGAACCTGCCCGCGAACTGCGTGGCCGCCTTGACCGGATCGGACGCGCCGCCGACCAGCACGATCAGCCGGTGTCCCTGCACGCCGGCGAGCAGGTCAAGCCGCGCACGGCGGGCAAGGATCCGCAGCTCGTCGATGACAGCCTCAGGCTCTGCCTCATCCGCATGCCCCACGATGGCCACCACGGGCGACGACGACCACCGCAGCGCCGAGGTCCACGAGTGCATGCTGTCGTGCACCTCGCCGTGCAGGAGTTCATCCACCACGAGCGCCTCGAGGCGCGCGTCCCAGGCGCCGCGTGCCTCGGCGGCCCGCGCGTACACCTGCGCCGCGCCGAACGCCACCTCCCTGGTGTAGCGCAGCACCGCCTCGCGCAGTTCCACCTCACCGCCGGGCGCGGCGAGCTGCTCGACCTGGGCCTCCACCACGTCGATGACGACGCGCACCATCTCCACGGTCTGCTGCAGCGACACCGCCCTGGTCAGCTCGCGCGGCGCGGTGCCGAACACCTCACCGGTGACGGCCGGCCGGTCCTTCTCCGGGTGCTTTATCCAGTCGACGAATGCCGCCACCCCGGCCTGGGCGACCAGCCCGATCCAGGACCTGTTCTCCGCGGACATCGCGCGGAACCAGGCCAGCCGCTGCTCCATCGACGCCACGGCCGCCGTGCCGAGGCTGCCCATGGCACGCTCGAGCCGTCGCACGGTCGCGGGACGCACCCGGCCGCCCGGTCCTCGAGGTGGGTTGGCTCTCATCACCACCACCCTGCCACTTCGGGAAAGGCGCTGCGCCGCGCGACCCGCCCGCTAGAGTCCATTCCTGGCGTACAGATCCTGGCGTACAGATCCTGGCGTACAGATCCTGGCGTACAGAAGCCCGCTGACGGCCGGGCGGCGCGAAGGTCGTCAGTTGCGTATCAGGGGCTCACAGGGCGATTGCGGATCAGGGGCTCACGGGGCGACATGGACGCGTTAGCACGGGTGGCGGACGAGCACGGCCCCGCCGCGGGCCGCACGCTCAGGCGGGCGGCCTGGGCGGGTGGATCAGCCAGAACGGCCGGAACGGCCAGGGCGGCCGCGGCCAGGGCAGCCGGAACGGCCAGGGCAGCCGGAACGGCCGGAACGGCCGGAACGGGCAGGCCCGGCTGGGCGGCCATCACCACCGCGCTGGTGATCGCCGCCACCGTGGCGGTCCGGCTGTGGCCGCTGATCAGCCGTCACATGCTGGGCGGGCTGCTCGAATACGACGACGGCGTCTACTACGGCGCCTCGGCGCACCTGGTCGGGGGCGCCCTGCCGTACCGCGATTTCGTCTTCGTCCAGCCGCCAGGCGTCCTGCTGCTGCTCGCGCCGTTCGCCGCGGTCGCCAGGGTGGCAGGCGATCAGGGGGCGATGACGGCAGCCAGGCTGGCGATGATCCTTGTCGCGGCCGTCAACGCATGGCTGCTCATGCGCCTCACCCGGCGCTGGTCGGGTGACGTGGCGGCCGTGGCGGCGGGAGCGGCCTACGCGGCGTGGGGAGGCGCCGCCGCGGCCGAGCGCACGGTGCTGCTCGAGCCGCTGCTCGGCCTTGGCCTGCTCGGCGCGATGACGCTGCTCGCCGCGGGCGAGGCAGCCGGCGCTCGGCCACGGCACAGACTTCCGGCGGCGGGGCTGTCCGCCGCCGGAACGATCCTCGGGCTCGCCCTGGCGGTGAAGACCTGGGCGGTAGCGGACGTCGCCGTGCTCGCCGGATGGCTGCTGTGGCGACCGGGCTGGCGGCCCGGACGGCGCCGAGGATGGCGGCCGGGATGGCGCCGAGGATGGCGCCCCGCCGTGACGCTGGCCGGCACCGCGTTCGGCACGGCAGCGCTGGCGTGCCTGCCGTTCTTCGCCGCCGCGCCAGGGGCCATGGTTCACCAGGTGATCCTTGATCAGCTTGGGCGGACCGAGCGGCTCACTCCCGACCCGGTGGTATTCCTGCACGAGGTGGCAGGCGTGGGGCAGGTGTACGGCCGGGCCGGGGCGGCGCCCGGGGTTGCCATCGCCGTGCTCGGGCTCTTCGCCGTGGCGGTCATTTTCACGCTGCGGCGCGGCCCCCGCATCTGGGCTGTGCTCGCGATCGCGCAGGTTGCGCTGGTGCTGCCGCAGCGCAGTTACACCTACCACTACATCGACTTCGCCGCCCCCGCGCTCGCGGCCTGCGCCGGCACCGCCGCCGCGGCGGCGTTACATGCGGCGGGCCGGCCCGGCAGGTTCGGCCGGCCCGCTGCGGCGGCCGCAGCATGTGCCATGGCGGCAGCCGTTGCCGCGTTCGGCTGGCAGTCGCTGACCCAGGACGTGGCCGGCTCGCCCGCACAGCCGGCGCTCAGCGTGTTCTTCGCGGCGCACCCGTGCGCGTTCACCGACTACCCCTCGCTGCTCACCGCCGCGGATGCCGAGACCAGGCAGGTCCGGCTGCACTGCGCCAACCTCGTGGACTACACGGGAGCCGCGCTTTCCGCGGGCGATGGCCGGATGCTCAGGCTCGGCCATGGCACCGGCGGCCGCCGCACCGGGCTCTACCGCGCCCCGGGCTGGCAGGCGCAGGTCCGCAGCGTCCTCGCGGCGAGCGACGCGGCGGTGCTTTCATGGCGCCCCCAGCGCTGGACGCCGGCCACGTGGCGCTTCTTCCACCAGCGTTTCCGCGGGTTACGCCGGGTGGGGTTCGTCACCCTGTGGACCTTGCGCTGATCCCGGCTAAGGTCGTCGGATGGAACCGGTCCAGGCGCTACAGAAGATCGCTTTTCTGCTCGAACGTGCGAACGAGCCCACCTACCGGGTGCGCGCGTTCCGCCGCGCCGCTGAGGTGGCAGCCAAACTGCCCGCGGCGGAGCTCGCCGACCGGGCCAGCAGCGGCACGCTCACTGACCTGCCGGGGATCGGCGACGTGACGGCGACCGTCATCGCCGAGGCGCTCGGCGGCGAGATCCCCGTCTACCTGCGACGGCTGGAGGCGACAGAAGGCACCGAGCCGGCCGGCGCGGCGGCCGAACTGCGCGCCGCGCTCCGTGGTGACCTGCACACCCATTCCGACTGGTCCGACGGCGGCAGCCCGATCGGGGAGATGGCGGCGGCGGCACAGGCGGTCGGCCATGCTTACGTCGCGCTGACCGACCACTCGCCGCGGCTGACCGTGGCGAACGGTCTTGATCCCGAACGGCTGCGCGGGCAGCTACGACTGGTCGGCGAACTCAACGAACGGCTGGCGCCCTTCCGGATCCTGACCGGGATCGAGGTCGACATTCTCGATGACGGCTCGCTCGACCAGGAACCCGATCTGCTTGACCAGCTTGACGTGGTGGTGGCGAGCGTGCACTCGAAACTGCGGATGGAATCTGATGCCATGACAAGGCGGATGGTCGCCGCCGTCGCCAACCCGCGAGTCGACGTGCTCGGGCACTGCACGGGCAGGATCGTGCAAGGCGGCGGCAGGCGCGCTGGCGGGCGGACCAGGCCCGAGTCGCAGTTCGATCCTGGCGCGGTGTTCGGCGCGTGCCTTGCGCACGGCGTCGCGGTCGAGATCAACAGCAGGCCTGACCGGCTCGACCCGCCGAAGCGGCTGCTCCGGCTGGCCTTCGAGGCGGGCTGCGTGTTCGCCATCGACTCTGACGCGCACGCGCCCGGACAGCTCGACTGGCAGCCGAACGGATGCGAGCGCGCCGCGCGCTGCGGGATCCCCGCCGGGCGGGTGGTCAACACCAAGGGCCTGGACGATCTTCTCGCCTGGACCAGCCGTAGCCACTGACACGTTGTCCCCAGAGCCGGGAAGCATCCACAGAACCTCGTTCGGCCATGCCGCCTGCTTGACAACCTGGCAAAATCACCAGTAGGGCAAAGCCCCCAGGGCGGGTGGGTCCTGGTTAGACGTGGTTCGACGTTGACTCGATGCGGTTCGTTACCCGGCGGCGAGCGCCTCGCTGACGCTGAGATCCAGCTTGTACTTGGCGATGGCCTCGGCGAGCGCCTCGTGCTTGATCTCGCCACGCCTGGCCAGCTGGGTCAGGACCGCGAGGGTGACCGACTCCGCGTCGACGTGGAAGAACCTGCGCGCGGCGGCCCGCGTGTCCGAGAAGCCGAAGCCGTCCGTGCCGAGCGAGCAGTAAGGGCCGGGCACCCAGCGTGCGATCTGATCGGGCACCGCGCGGAGCCAGTCACTGACGGCGATGAACGGCCCCGGCTCACCGTCAAGCGTCCGGGTCAGGTACGGCGCCCGCTGCTCGCCATCCGGATGGAGCAGATTCCACTCCTCGCACGCGATCGCGTCCCTGCGCAGCTCGGTCCACGAGGTCGCCGACCACACATCCGCTGCCACGTTCCAGTCCCCGGCGAGCAGCCGCTGCGCGTCCAGGGCAAAGCGAAGCGCCACTCCCGAAGCCAGAATGTGCGCACGCGGCCTTTCGGCTGACTGGTCATCGGCCTGAGCGGGCGCGGTGTCGGCTGGCGCCTCCGCGGCCGCTGCGGGGCCGGCCAGCGCTGGCCCTGGGGGACGGACCCGCCCGGGCTCACCGCTGTTATCCATCCGCGCGGGGCTGTATTTGTACAGGCCCTTGAGAATGCCCTCCTTGAGCGCGGCGCGCCCGCCCGGGTGGTCCGCGGGCTGCGCGGGCTGGACGTACGGCTCGTTGTAGACGGTGAGGTAGTAGAAGATGTTCTCGCCGTCCGGGTGCCCCTCGGCGGGGGAGTACATGCGGCGCAGTGCGTCCTCGACGATGTAGGCGATCTCGAACGCCCACGCCGGATCGTAGGCGACGCACGCCGGGCTGACCGAGGCGAGCAGCGGCGAGTGCCCGTCGTTGTGCTGCAGGCCCTCACCGGTCAGCGTGGTGCGGCCCGCCGTCGCGCCGAGCAGGAAACCACGGCCGAGCTGGTCGCCGAACGCCCACATCATGTCGCCAGTGCGCTGCCAGCCGAACATCGAGTAGAAGACGTAGACCGGGATCATGTGCGTGCCGTGGGTCGCGTACGAGGTGCCCGCCGCGATCACCGACCCCATCGCCCCAGCCTCGCTGATGCCCTCGTGCAGGATCTGGCCGTCGGTGGCTTCCTTGTAGGACAGCAGCAGGTTGCGGTCCACCGCGTCGTAGGTCTGGCCGTACGGCGAGTAGATCTTCGCGGTCGGGAACAGCGAGTCCATGCCGAAGGTGCGCGCCTCGTCGGGAATGATCGGCACGAACCTGGCGCCGATGTCCGGGTTCTTCATCAGGTCCTTCAGCAGCCGGACGAAAGCCATCGTGGTGGCGACGGGATGCCTGCCCGAACCCTTCGTGAGATCGGCGTACGGGCCCGCGGCTGGCTCGGCGGCGGGCAGCTTCAGCGGCTTAGCCCTGACCACCCGCCTCGGCAGGTAGCCGCCGAGGGCGGCGCGGCGCTCGCGCATGTACTCGATCTCGTCGGAGTCCTCGCCCGGGTGGTAGTACGGCGGCAGTTCCGCTTCAAGTGCGGCGTCGGGGATGGGCAGGTAGAGACGGTCGCGGAACTCCTTGAGCTCGGCCTTGGTGAGCTTCTTCATCTGATGTGTGGCGTTGCGTGCCTCGAAGTCCTTGCCGAGCGTCCAGCCCTTGATGGTGTGGGTGAGGATCACGGTCGGCTGCCCGACGTGCTCGCGCGCGGCCTTGAACGCGGCATAGACCTTGTGGTAGTCGTGCCCGCCGCGGGACAGCTTGCGCAGGTCGTCGTCGGACAGATGCTCGACCATTTTGCGCAGCCGCGGGTCGTCGCCGAAGAAGTTCTCGCGGATGTACTCGCCGGTTTCCACGCCGTAGGTCTGGAACTGGCCGTCGGGCGTGGTGTTCATCTTGTTGACGAGCACACCGTCCACGTCCAGCGCGAGCAACGGGTCCCAGTCACGGCCCCAGATGACCTTGATGACGTTCCAGCCCGCACCGCGGAAGAAGGCCTCGAGTTCCTGGATAATCTTCCCGTTGCCGCGCACCGGGCCATCGAGACGCTGCAGGTTGCAGTTGATCACGAAGGTGAGGTTGTCGAGTTCCTCGCGGGCGGCCACCCCGATCGCGCCGAGCACCTCGGGCTCGTCGGTCTCGCCGTCGCCGAGGAACGCCCATACGTGCGAGCGGCTCGTGTCCTTGAGGTGGCGCGCGAGAAGGTAGCGGTTGAAACGGGCCTGATAGATCGCGTCGATCGCGCCGAGGCCCATCGAGACCGTGGGGAACTCCCAGAAGCCGGGCATCAGGCGGGGATGCGGATACGACGGCAGCCCGCCGCCCCGGTGCGAAAGCTCCTGGCGGAAACCGTCAAGCTGGTGTTCGGTGAGCCTGCCCTCGAGCATGGCGCGTGCGTAGATGCCTGGCGCGGCGTGGCCCTGGATGAAGACCTGGTCGCCGGACTCGCCATGATCCTTGCCGTGGAAGAAATGATTGAAGCCCACCTCGTACAGGCTTGCCGCGGACGCATAGGTCGCGATGTGGCCGCCGACGCCAAGTCCTGGCCGGTTCGCCCGTGACACCATGACGGCGGCGTTCCATCTGATGTAGGCGCGGATCCGCCGCTCCACGTACTCGTCCCCCGGGAACCACGGCTCGCGCTCTGGCGGGATCGTGTTGATGTAGTCGGTGCTGCGCAGGCCGGGCACGCCGACCTGCTGTTCGCGTGCGGCCTCGAGCAGGCGGAGCATGAGGTACCTGGCTCGCACCCGGCCGTGGGTCCGCACGACCGAGCTGAACGAGTCAAGCCACTCCCGCGTCTCGTCGGGGTCGACATCGGGCATCTGGGTGGGCAGCCCATCCGAGATGATCGAGAATCGCTGGGGTCCTGAAGCCACAGGTTCGTTCGCCTTCCAAGATTGTTGGGGCCGGGCACTCGCAGGAGGACTGTTTGTCCAAGCCAATCGTCGTACCAGAGGTGGAAAATCGCATCTCTACCCCTGGGTAACCGCACTTGGAGCGAGCGCTGGCCGCTGCGGGCGCACCCGCCACCGCTCACGGCTGTGGCACATGCGCCCGGCTGATTCTGGCGGTTGCTGCGGACGCACCAATGTGATGCCTTCACGCTACCCGCGCCGCAGGTCCTTGCTGCGTGTGACGGGTTCGCCCGCGGCGGAACTGTCATCGGCGGCGCCGCGCCCGCACAGTGAAGCGGGCCCTTCGTCCCCTTTGCGGGTAGGTTGCGCCGTGCCACGCTGAGGTATTCGAAAGGGTAGGACGCTTGACGCTGGTATCGGACACTCGGGACACGGGTAGAACGCCCGGCAGTACGGCTTCATCGGAAGGTGGTCGGCATGCAGGCGACGGTGGGAGACAGGCTGCACGTGCACGGCAACATCGTGGGCTCCCCGGATCGCTCCGGGGAGATCGTCGAAATCAAGGGATCAAGCGGGGAGCCGCCCTACCTCGTGCGGTTCGACGACGGGCACACCACGCTCGTATTCCCCGGCCCTGACGCGGTGATTGAGCCGGTTGGCAGCCATTGACGGTGGTGCATCCGGATGGTTCAGGTGGAGCGTGGCGGCGGCGTGCCGCCCCCTCCGGCGGCGGAGGATGCCCGCGTGAGCCGTTCGGCATCCGGGTTCGCCCGCCCGGCGGTGCCGGTCGGGGGCGCGGGAGCCGCCGTCGCGCTGAGGTGCCCCCAGTGAAGTCCGGCCCGGTGAAGTCCGGCCCGGTGAAGTCCGGCCCGGTGAAGTCCGGCCCGGTGAAGTCCGGTCCAGCGAAGTCCGATCCGGTGAAGTCCGGCCCAGTGAAGTCCGGCTCCGTGGAGCAGGGCACAGTAAAGCCGGGCACCGTGAGGCCGGGCGCTGAAGTTCGGTATGAAGTCGGTATGAAGACTGACGTGATCGAGGTGCACACCGGTGGACGCGAGGCCGTCCACGACATCACGGGCGCGTGCGAGGAATTCGCCCGCGAAATGTCCGGGGGAGGTGATGGGCTGCTGCACGTGTTCGTGCCGCATGCCACGGCGGGGGTGGCGCTGATTGAACTCGGCGCGGGAAGTGACCGGGATCTGCTCGCCGCACTCGGTGAACTGCTCCCGGCCTCGAACCGGTGGGTGCACGCTCATGGCTCACCCGGCCATGGGCGTTCACACGTGCTCCCCGCCCTCGTGGCGCCTTACGCCACGCTTCCGGTTATCGGGGGCAGGCTGGCGCTCGGAACGTGGCAGTCGGTGGCACTTGTAGACCTAAATGTGGACAATCCGGAACGCCATGTGCGGCTCTCGTATCTCTGCTAGTCGCCGTACGCGGTATACCGCCGCCGTCTGTGGAAGCCGACGGCGGCGGGGTTCGCCTGTGGTTTTCTATCGCGTCCGGTATTGCCACTTGCGCGCCGGGCCGACCCAGTGTGGACTGTCCGAGCAAGTAGTGCCGTCGCTACTGCCGCCGTCGCGGGTGACAGGAATCGGTGTCCGCGGCTGGGCGGTTAGAGCGGGAAAGGTTCCGAGGAGGACGTAAGTGAGCGCGACCGCGGGCCAGACGCAAGGTCAACGTGGCCTGGCCGAGCAGCTCGGGATCAAACCGGGCCAGGTGGTGCAGGAAATCGGCTACGACGACGACTGCGACGAGAGGCTGCGCGACGCCGTATCCGGCGTCGAAGCAGTAGAGCTTGTCGACGAGGACTACGAGGATGTGGTCGACGTCGTCATGCTCTGGTGGCGGGATGGGGACGGTGATCTTGTCGACGCGCTCGTCGACGCGCTCACGCCCCTGACCGACGGGGGTTACATCTGGCTGCTCACGCCGAAGGCGGGCCGGGATGGTCACGTCGAGCCCAGTGACATCGGCGAGGCGGCGCCCACCGCGGGCCTGTCCCAGACAAGCAGCGTGAGCGCCGCCCGCGACTGGTCGGGCAGCCGCCTTGTCGCACCCAAGGCGCGGCGCTGAACGGCCGGCTGGCGCCAGCGGCGGCCGCAGGTATCGGCCGAGACGGCTGGCGCCAGCCGACGCAGTTACCTGATCGTGTGTTCCGCGGTCAGGCAGCGAATGGGTGGCAGACTTGACCGGTGTGAACCGGCGCGGGCCGGGCCGGAGGGAACAGGCGCGGGCCGGGCCGGGAGCACAGGCGCGGGCCGGGCCGGACTGACCGCCGGCGCGGGCCGGGCCGGAGGGTAACCTCTTGGCGCCGGAGCAGTACCGGTACAAGGGGAACCCGAGGACACTGGAACGCGGGCGATGCCGGCCAGGTTCCCACCTGCGGACCCGGCGGTGACACTCGGGCGGGCAAATGGGACTTTGTCGAAAGGATCCGCACATGGTCGATGTCGGCCAGCAGGCCCCCGACTTCGAACTGAAGGACCAGCACGGCAGCCCGGTTAAGCTGTCGGATTTCCGCGGCACGAAGCATGTTGTGCTCGTCTTCTACCCGCTCGCATTCAGTCGCGTGTGCAGTGGCGAACTTTGCGCTCTGCGTGACGACTTTCCTGAAAGCTCCCGTGACGACGTGCAACTGCTGACGGTGTCGGTGGACTCCAAGTATGCACAGCGTGTCTGGTCAGATCGGGAGAATTTCGGCTTTGTCATGCTGTCTGATTTCTGGCCGCACGGGTCGGTGGCAAAATCGTACGGGGTGTTTGACGAGAACATCGGCGTCGCGACCCGCGGAACCTTCATCATCGACAAGGACGGCGTCGTGCGGTGGAAGGTCGTCAACCCGATCCCGCAGGCGCGCGACCTCGCCGAGTACCAGAAGGTGCTCGCGGGGCTCGGGTAACCACAGCGGCCGCCGGGACCGGCGGTCGCGATCACCAATCGCGGAGGATCTCCGGCGATGCCCTGCTACCGCTGCGGATCGCGGCAAGTCGATCCGGACCGGGGGCCGAGCCCGTGGCAACGGGGTGTGCGCCATGACCGGCAGGTGCTGGTCTGCCCCGGATGCCAGGTTGCCCACGACTGGACGGCCGAGCTTGACCCCTGCGCCTCATGCGGCAGCGTCCGGCTGATCTCCCGTCTCGGCGAGGTGGAGTGCAGGAACTGCGGCTGGGTCAGGCCCGCTTCGCCTCCCGCAGCGGGCGAAGACACTGTCGTCAGCGAGGTCGCCCTGAGCGGGACGGCGGACCTGGCGGAAGAGGTAGCCGAGGCACTCGCCCGGGTGCTCGGCAAGTCAGTCACCCAGCCGCGCCGGTGACGGCCATCCGGCAAAGATGACCACGTTCCATGGGGATAAAGACGCTACGGGAGCGGCGGTAGCATCCACCCCGCCGGCCGCAGTGACTCGTCACCAGATCGCGATCGACGGTTCGTCGCTGACCTGCGCTCAGGTGGCGGCCGTCGCGCGCGACGGGGCGCAGGTGCGGGTCGCTGACACGGCGGTGACCGCCGCACGAGCCGCCTGGCGCGTCGGTGCCGAGGTCGCCGCGCACCGGCCCGTCTACGGCCGCAATACCGGCGTGGGCGCCAACAGGACGGTCGGTATCGGCGAGGCCGATGATCCGGACCACGGGCTGCGGCTAATCCGCAGTCATGCGGCGGGAGCCGGGCCCCTGCTCGCACCCGAACTGGCCCGTGCCATGCTCGTCGTCCGGCTCAACCAGATCGGCGCCGGCGGCTCGGGCGTCGATCCGGCGCTGCTGCTTGTGCTCGCCGACGCCATCAACCGCGGCTTCACGCCGCCGGTGCCCATGTACGGCGCGATCGGCACCGGCGACCTCACCGCCCTCGCGTCG
Organism: uncultured Actinomycetota bacterium; assembly: GCA_963727015.1. Classification (GTDB taxonomy): domain Bacteria; phylum Actinomycetota; class Actinomycetes; order Streptosporangiales; family Streptosporangiaceae; genus DATFVJ01. The sequence goes on from CAVSEV010000001.1 coordinate 111,973, forward strand.
ACCGGCCTCTGCCTGCTCGGGGAGCGGGCTTGGCAACCGGGGACGGGGCCGCCGCCCAGGTTTCCGATGCGCTCCGCGGACGCACCCGCCTTCATGAGCAGCAATGCGGCCACGCTTGGCGAGTCGGCGCTGGCCTGTAGCGATATGGCCGGCCTGCTCAGGTCGACGGTGGTGATCGCCGCCCTGTCGCTGCTCGCGGCGCGCGGGTCGCTCGAACCCTACGCAGAACAGGTGCACCTGGCATGCCCGCACCCAGGCCAGCAACTGGTCGCGGCGAGCGTGCGCGCGCTGATGACCGAGGTGGCGCCACCGCCCGCCCGGGTACAGGACCCATATGGTTTCCGCGCTTTTCCGCAGGTCCATGGCCCGGCGGTGGATTCTGCCGGTTATGCGGAAGGCGTGGTTGCCAGGGAATTGAATGCCGCGGGCGAAAACCCGCTCGTGGACGTCGCTGGCCGGACGGTCTGGCACAACGGGAACTTCCATGCCGCCTACGTGGGCCTGGCGCTTGACGCGGCGCGGGCGGCGCTGTTCCAAACGGCCGCCTTGTCAGCGGCGCGTTTGGGGATGCTGGTAGAGCCGTCGTTTACCGGCTTGAACGCGTTTCAGGCGGAAACGGAGACCAGTTCGGGGATCATGGTGCTCGAATACGTCGCGCAATCGGCGGTGGCCGATATTCGCAGGTTCGCAACGCCTGCCGCGCTTGGCAATGCCGTGCTGTCCCGCGGCGTCGAGGAGCATGCCGGATTCTCGACGCAGTCCGCACACGCCACCATGGACGCGGTGGGCGCCTACCGGGTTGTGCTCGCGTGCGAGCTTGTCGCGGCGATGCGCGCGCTGCGGATGCAGGGCCGGGTGCCCGCAGGCGGCGCCCTGCGCAGCGCTTACGACGTCGCCGACAATGCTCTCGACCCGCGGATGGCCGACCGCCCGCTCGACGGTGACCTCGCGGCCGCGACGGGCATCCTGGGCGAATACGCGTCGCTCTGCCCGTGAGCGTGGCGTGCGGCTGCGCCGGCGGAGCCTGCGAAATGACCTCTTCCGCCGCCTCCGGGCGACGCCTGGTCCATGTTAAACATCGATGACCTGGCTGGATGCCCCGGCAGCTTCGATGAGCCGGCTCATCTCGCCGCCGTCGCCAGTGACGACATCAGCCCGCAGTTCAGCAGCCGTCTGGGCGACCACGGCGTCCACGACGTCGCTGCAGCCGACGCGTCCTAGCAGCTGCCCAGCCGCGTGCGCTTTCTGCTCCGTCAGGCTCACGACCTCGCAGCCACGCAGCAACCGGCGAAGCTGAACCTGCGCTGGTGAGCGGCTGACCTGAGCTACAACGGCGGCAGGGACCACGGGGACGATCCCTGACTCCAGGCGCACCCGGTGATCCGCCCAAACCCCGCGCGCGTTCCGGTCGGCGGCGACCAGGACGCCCGTGTCGTAGACAACCGGTGTCATGCCGGCCGGCGCTCAGGGTTGGCGGCGCCGACGCGGCGGCGGGCCGCGTCAAGCTCGTCGGAGGTCAGGGCCCCCTGCTCGGCCTCCCATTCAGCGACCGCCGCAAGCCCTTCCCGCAGCCTCAGCGCACGCCGGGCAGCCGCTGTCATCCAGGCCGACACGCTCACACCCTCGGCAGCAGCCGCCGCAACTACCTGAGCATGGACATCAGGAGCGACGGTGATAGCGAGTTTCGGCGATGGGTTGCCGCGCGGCATGAAGCGAACTATACCACTACAGTAGGATCGTTCATCGGTGCGGCCACGACGGACCCTGTGGGGTGCTAGAAGTCTGCCCTGCCCGTGAGGTGGCAACCGGCCGGTCGCGGGGTCAGCCCGTCACGGCGACGCCCAGCCCTCAAGCGGGCGACCGTTGCGGCAGCCGTTCGGGATCAAAATTCAGTCACCGGCAGATACCGAACGGCTCACGCCGTTGCCGGCAACGCCCAGACCTGGGCCGTGACAGACCTTCGGACAAGCCAACGCCCCCGCGGGACTGGCGCTGCGCGCCGATCCAGGATCACAGGCCGCGTTCTCCGAACCACCCAGCGAGCTTGCCGGCGCGGCTCACGGCGCGTAGCCGCCGCTCGGTCTGTTCCCGCGCTGCTCGCGGCGGCGACGATGAGCAGCCGGTCACCCGGTTTGCAGCGTGGTGGTGGGGGCCGGGACGAATCCATGCCCGCCGCGGACGATCAGGGCCAGGTTCGCCTGGGCTGGCAGCCGGAGTTCGAAGATCTCCACGCCGTGCAGCCGTGAACCGGGTGGGATCTGGGCCTGGAGCAGGTCGGCGTGGAGCGCTTCGAGCGGTGCCGCCTCGACATCGATCTCGATGGGCTCTGCCGGTGTGATCACTCGCAGCCGCCGGGCCGCCCACGGCAAGCGTGGTGCCCTGCACCAGCGACGTTGACCCCGACGATGATGAACACCAGGTCGAACAGGCGGGTGGCACCCGGCACGCGGGCGTCCAAGGGGATCGTGGCCAGCACGATCGGCACCGCCCCGCGCAGCCCGGCCCACGACAGGAATGCCTGGTGACGCCAGGGCACCCGCAGCGGCAGTGTCGAAACGATCACCGCCGCGGGCCGGGCGATGAGCATAAGCGCGGACCCAGCGACGACCGCCGGCAGGATCTGCCCGGGCAGCCTGGCTGGGGATGCGAGGAGCCCGAGCATGACGAACAGCCCGATCTGGGCGAGCCAGGCGATTCCCTCGGCGAAGCCGCGGGTGGCCTGGCGGTGGGGGAGCCGCGCATTACCCAGCACCAGGGCGCACAGGTAGACGGCCAGGAACCCGCTCGCATGTGCCAGGGATGCCGCTCCATAGCTCGCGACGATGAGCGCGAGCACCGCGATCGGGTACAGGCCGGAGGCGGGCAGTGCCACCCGCCGCAGCGCGAACGCGCCGAGCAGCGCTGCTACCAGCCCGATCGCCGCACCTGCGGCCAGCTGGTAGGCCACCACGCCGGCGATCAGCGCGGGCGAGGGCGCATGCGAGCCCAGTTCGCTGAGCAGGGTCACCGCGAGCACAGCGGGCGGGTCGTTGAGCCCCGACTCCCCCTCCAGCACCCCGGGCAGCCAGGGTGGGAGCGGCAGCTTGCGCAGCACAGCGAACACCGCCGCCGCGTCGGTCGGCGCGAGCACCGCACCGAGCAGCAGTGCATCCCGCCATGTCAGGTGCAGCAGCCAGCGGGTGGCCACGGCGACGACAACAATGCTCACGGCCACACCGGCGGTCGCGAGCATGACCGCGGCAGGCGCCGCGGCCCGCGCGTGCGCCCAATTGGTGGTCAGGCCACCCTCGGCAAGGATCAGCACCAGGGCGCTGAGCCCAAGAGCCTGCGCCAGCCCGGCATTGTCGAACCGCACACCGAGCCCCGCTTGGCCGAGCGCGAGGCCGAGCCCAAGGAACACGAGCAGCGCCGGCAGCCCGATCTCGTGGGCGATCCGGGCCGCCGCGATCGCCGCGATGACCACCGCCGCGCTAAGAAGCAGAATGAGACCCAGGTCACCTGCCCTCACAGCCGCCTCCGCATCGCCTGCCCCAGCTCCGGCATTCCTGGTCAACAGTCTGCAGCACCAGCGATCAACAGCCGGGTGAGCAGCGGCGGGCACCGGGCCGTCAGCGATCCTGTTGCCCTGTGGAGGGGGTCGCTAACAGTCCGAACGTGATCAGGAGGAGCTGTTCAGGCCTGAGGACGAGGACGAGCGTCGGGACAGGTTAGGCTCTTGTGTGCCTGGAAGTCCGGATGATCATGAGAGCGGCAACTCAAATGGCATCACGAGTAGTGTCAGCAGGATGTTTTTCCAGGCCAGGGCGCATAGCTCAGCGGTAGAGCACTCGCCTTACAAGCGAGGGGTCGGTGGTTCGAACCCGCCTGCGCCCACCAAAAAGCCCAGGTCAGGGTGCAGGTTCTGGTCTGCTCCCGTCGGTCTCAAGATCATCTGACCGTCATCTGACCGTCGGTGTGGGCGTGGATCGTTGGCACCGAGTCGCAGAGATTGTTCATGGATGGCACGCTGGGCGAGGGCGGATCGCATGTTCGTTGAACAAGCTGGAGGCGGGCGTGCGGGATTCGGCTTCTGATGGAGCAGAAGACCGACCAGAGCAGTGGATGCAGATACGCATGATGCGATTGCCGCGCACTGCCGTACCTTGTCACGCTGTCCTCATAACCCAGAGGTCGCGGGTTCAAATCCCGCCCCCGCTACCACGAAGTTGCAGGTCACAGGCCTGATCGCCAGACACGGTGGTCGAGCCTTGATCATTTCGGCAGCAAGATGGCAGCAGTGGAGGGCGTCACCATGCCCGATCGTGCGCCGCAGGTCGACAGCAAACGACACCTTCGTCGCGTGGCTACCCGCGCTGATTGAACATGGCGCAAGCCATCCCGACGGAACGCTGATCGTGCATTGGCGCGGAGCGGGGAACTTGCTGACCTTCATCTGCAGGAGCTGTTGTGAGCATGTCGGAAGAGGTTGAACGGTGTCAGCTTGTCGCTGGGGGGCAAGGGGTCGCGGGTTCATGTCCCGCCGTCCCGACGGCAAACAGCAGGTAGACGGCCTGATCGTGACAGCTGACGATCGGGCCTTTGATTATTTTTAGGCCAGTTGTAGGCAGGACCGGCGGGTAGTTCGTGGTTCTGGTGGACACTGGGAAGTGACGGATGTCACACGCCGGGTCCTCGGTGTCTGTCTTCGTTGAACACACCGTGGACGGGGACTCGCGCGGGAGGCCGCGCGGCATTGCGGCTGGAGCCCGCGGCTGCGGTATGGCCACCCGGGGCTGCTGGCCCTCGGGGTGGTGCTGGCCGTCGTAGTGCCGTTACAGCCGATGTGCTGGCGCCGGGTTCTCCGTCCATGCCGGCGCTGGCTGTCGGCCGGCGCTGCGACGTGGCTGACGCTGATGGCGCGCTGGGACTTGGCACCGTGTCCCCGGCGGGTCGACAGCGCCGCCAGTGACAGGCATGACCCGGGTCTGATCGACGCTCCTGCGAACGCTTGGCCCAGCCCTGCGGTGCGAGCCGTTGAACGAGCCGGTTCGGCAGTTCCTGGCCGGTCGCCAGCCTGCCTGGACGTCTGCGCGGCCGTGCACCGATCGCACTGTCAGTTCTCACTTAACCTGCGGCGTTCTCATCGAAGTCGAGGCAAGTGGGCCGCTTCTCGGGCCAGTTGGGGCACGGGCTCGGGTTTCTCAGTCGACTTGAGGCAGCGCGTGTGGCGTTGCTGAGCGTTGCGACCGTGGCGCCGAAGCGCATGCACCGCATCAGCGAACTTCGAGGACCGTTGACACACGCAGCGCAACACGCCGCCGCGAAGACCTTGCCTTGCATCCGTCGGCCAGCGTGCTCCGGCCTCTGCACTTTCTCAACCAAGATGAGGCAACCGACCATAGGCCAGGCCCGCAGACAGCATCTTGGATGAGAAGAATCCGCCCTTGTCTTCTCGCTCAACCTGCAGCAGCCCCGGTAGGGCCATGATCATGCTCCACCTTGGATGAGAACTGACACGCACCGTGCAGCGCCATCGCACGTTCCCCTGCGGTGCCTGACCGCCGGGTGCGCTGATGTCATGACCTGGCGCTTTGCCGTTCGCCTTGCTCGGTCGTGACCCTTCGGCGTATTTGCCGGTGCGTGTAGCTTGAATCGGGCAAAATGGGCTGTTGCGCGCATTCACGGTTTTGATATGTGTTTGAAAGAAACCGGATGCGAGCCAGTGAGGTGCGACGGCTACCGGGGGACTGGTGTCGATCTTCGAGGAGACCGGCGGGGCGCAGTCCCCGATGGCGGATGACCGCTCGCTGGAGTTGTTCTGCGACCGGTTCGAGGTCATCGCGCATTTCCTGTCGCTGATCAACGACGATCCGCCGCCGCGGCGGTTGCTGTTCCTGTATGGCTTGGGGGGCAACGGCAAGTCGCTGCTGTTGCGGTATCTGGCGGCGCGGTGCTGCCTGCGGCTGCCGCCGGGGTTGTGGGAGCGGGTACGGCGGCAGCCCGCGGATCAGGTGCTGGCCGCGTTGGGCGGGGCGGCGCAGGCGGTGACGGTGCCGGTGGCGCGGATCGATTTCGGTGCCCGCCCGGTCGGGGAGAACCGGCCGCAGGAGTGTTTTTCGGCGTTGTTCATGCTCAAGCAGCAGCTGGCCCGGTACCGGATCGCCACGCCGCGGTTTGATTTCGCGGCGGTCACCTATCTGCACAAGCTGGGGTTTGATCTGGGCCGGCGGTTGCCGGAACTGTTCCCGCGGGGGGAGATCGGGCTCGCGCTGGACGTGGCTGATGCGCTGTTGCCGGTCCAGGTGATGCAGGTGGGCCAGGACCTGTTCGGCGCGCTGGATAAGCGGCTGGATGATGTGTTCACCCGGCGGCGGGTGCAGCGCCGGCTGCCGAAGGCTGATGCGCAGGAGATCTTGTCGCTGGCACCGGAGCCGGACCTGATCTGCCAGCTGCCCCGGCTGTTCGCCGCGGATCTGGGCTGGCGCGGTGGGGGAGAAGGCCAGGCACCGCCGGGTGGTGCTGCTGTTCGACACCCATGAGGCGTTTTTCGGCGAGGCGATCGCCGATCCCGGCACCTTGCTGCACGCCGACTATCTGATGCGTGATGAGTGGCTGCGCAGCCTGCTGGGTCATCTGCCGCTGGAGGCGGGGGTGGTGGCGGTGGTGGCCGGGCGGACCCGGCCGCCGTGGGCGGCCGCGCCGGTCGCGGCGATCCCGGATGCCTTTGTGGAGTGGTCGCCGGTGGGCCATCTGGCCACCGCCGATGGGCTGGCGTACCTGGAGCACGCCGGTGTCGATGACCAGGCGCTGCGGCTGGCGCTGACGCGGTACGCGTCGGTGGGCGCGGGTGAGGTGCACCCGTATTTCCTTGGCCTGTGCGCGGATGTGGCGCTGGCAGCCGGGCGACGGGGCGGGCGGGTTGACCCGGCGTCGTTCGCCCAGTCGGGTGAGCTGGCGGGCAAGGAGCTTGAGCTGGCGCGGCGGCTGCTGGCGTGGGTGCCGCCTGAGGTGGAGTACGGCATCCTGGCGCTGAGCGCGTGCCGGTCGTTCAGCTACCGCACGTTCGGCTATCTGGGCGGGCAGCTGGGTTTCCGGCATGAGCGCAGCGACTTCGCCCGGCTGGTCGCGTTTTCGTTCATCTCGCCGGCCACTGGCAGCACCGCCGGCCCTGACCGGGCGCACGAGGATCCCTGCACGATGCACCAGCTGCTGCGCCGGGCGCTGCGCAGCGCACGGCCGGACAGCATCCGCCGCGCCCACCAAGCGCTGGAGCAGCGGTACCGGGCCCTGGCCGCGGGTGGTGACTTCACCGCGCGGCTGGAGCAGATCTACCACGCCGGGCAGCTCGACCCCGCCGCCGCAGCCGCCGGGTGGGTGGCGAGCATGGACCAGTGCCTGGCGGCCGGCCGCTACGACCGGTGCCGGGCAATGATCACCTTGCTGGCCGGCCTGCCCGCCGGGGAAGCCGACCGCAGCCGGTTCACCTACCGGGTCGCCCGCGCGGACATCGGGCTGGGCCAGTGGGCGGAGGCGGAGGCGCTGCTGGACTCGCTGCCGGGCGGGTCGGCGCACGCCACGCTGCTGCGGTCCGAGCTCGCGTTCGTGCGCGGCGACTTCGCCCGTGCGGAGAATCTCGCCAGCGCCGCGCTCGGCCAGGTGAGCGGGCCGGCGCGGGAGGGCTTCTTGTTCCGGCTGGCGGAGATCGAGCTGTATCTGGGGCGTTTCGGCGACGCCCGCGGGCACGCGGCCGATGGGCTGGAGATGGCGCGCGCCGCCGCGGACGCCACCAGAATGTGCCGGTGGGACAACCTGCTCGGGGAGATCGAGTACTTCTCCGGCAACGTCGAGGTGGCGACGGGGCTGGTCGGCCAGGCGCTCACCACCTTGCAGCGCATGCCCGAGCCCGGCCAAGACCAGACGCTGCTGGCGGCGCTGCTGCAAAACGCGGCGCTGATCAGCGAGGCCACCGGTGACTGGCCGGCCGCGCTGGGTCGCCAGCAGCAGGCACTGCACATCCGCCACGGTGCGGAGGACGCCCGCGGCGCGGCGCAGTCGCTGCACGGCATCGGTAAGGCCTACTGCGGGCTCGGCCGGACCGGCGAGGCCGGCCGCGCTCTCGACGAGGCGGCGCAGGCCGCTGGCAGCCTCGGTGAGCATCTGCTCGCCGCGAAAATCACGCACGCGCGGGCAGATTGCCGGATCGCCCAGCGGCGGCTGGATGACGCCGCCCAGCTCACCACTGCGGCGCTGGACGGGTTCCGGCGCCACGGCACTCCCTATGATGTCGCCTCCGCGCGGCTCACGCTGGCCCGCATCGCACGCCGGCAGGACCGCTGCGTCGACGCGGTCGGGCTCGCGGACCAGGCGCGCACGGCGATCGAAACCGGCGGGTTCCGCGTCCTGTACCGGCTGTTCCCCGGCCAGGATGTGCCGCCGGCCGGACGGTTCCGGGCCGGCCTGGCCGCGTTTGCCGCCGGGGATGCCCTCGGGGTGCCGTGGGAGGGACGGCCGCCAAGCCAGATCGACCCCGATCAGGTGACCGCGGTGCCGGCGCGCGGCGGCTGGCCGCGCGGCGCCACCTCCGATGACACGGCGCAGCTGCTGCTGGTGGCCCGCCATCTGCTGGCCACCGGCGGCCGGGCCGGTGAGCGGGAGTTCCTGGACGAGCTGTCGCGGGAGCTGCCCGCGATGCGTGGCGCCGGGCCGACCACCAGTGCCGCGGTCGCCCGCTACCGCGCCAGCGGGCAGATCCATGCCAGCAGCGGGGATACCAACGGGGCGTTGATGCGGATCCTGCCCGCGGGGTGGGCGATCCCCGCCACCCGCGCGGACCGGCGCCGCGAGGTGGTCACCCGGCTGACCCAGGTCACCCACGGCGCGCCGGTGGCATCGGCCGCCGCGTGCGCGATCGCCGCCATGGCGTCCTACGCGGTGGAGGGCTGCCCGGCAGGAGAACTGATCACCGTCGCGCTCGCTGAACTCGAACATGCGCTGCGCGCCTGCCCCGCGGCAGCCGTTTGGCTTCGGACTGCGCGGGCCGCTGCGGACGGAAGCTGGCGGCCGGGCCCGGCCGGGGTGACCCTGGATGCGGCCGGAGACCCTCGCCGCGGTCGTGCATGTGCTGGCGGCGTGCGGGGATGACCTGGGCGGGGCGATGCGGTACGCGGTCAGCCTGGGCGGGGACACCGACACCGTGGCCGCGATCACGGGAGGCATTCTGGGCTGCCGCAGCGCCGGCGTGACGATCGGATGGCTTGATCACGTCATGCTCCCGCCCGCCGCGGAGCTGGACCGCCTCGCCACCGGCCTGCGCGAGGCGAGGCGCGCCGCCTATGGCTGACTTCTGGGTCATCGGCCCGATCGCGTGGGACCGCGTGCTTGACGTGCCCCGCCTGCCGCCCAGCGGCGGTTTCGTGCAAGCCAGCGGCGCCCGCGGACGGCCCGGAGGTGCGGGCGCCAACGCCGCCATCGCGCTGGCCAGTACCGGCGCCGAGGTTCACATGGCCGGCTACGTCGGCGATGACGAGCCCGGCGCCCGGCTGCTGGCGGTACTGGCCGCATCCGGCGTTGACACGCGCTTCGTGCACGTACGCGGCGCGCAAACCTCCGAGGTCGTCATCCTGGTCGAACCATCCGGAGAACGCACCATCATCGGCATCCACCCCGACCTGCTGCACACCATCGCGGTCCCGGCCTCGCAGGCCCGCGCTGGCGACGTGGTCTACTTCGCCGCCTGGCACGATGAATTCCTCCCCGCGATGACCGAGCTCATCGCCCGCGGCGCCATTGTCGCCACCGTTCCGCCGCCGCTACTGGCCGCCAGCCTGCCAGTCACCTATGTGATCGGATCCGAAGACCAGTACGGCGGTCACGATCCGGGCGGCCGCGTCTGCGCCGCGGCCCGGACGGTGCGCGCGGTCGTGGTAACCAAAGGCGCCGACGGCGTGGTCGTGCACCACCGCGACAGCTCGGCCGTCTACCCCGCGGAACCGGTCACCGCCGTCGATACCACAGGTGCCGGAGACGCCTTCGCCGCCGCGTTCCTCCACCAGGTCGCGGCCGGCCGCACCCTCGGCGAGGCGGCAGCCGCGGGCATCGCGTGGGCGGCCGCCGCCGTGCGGGCGCGCGCTTCGATCCCGCCGCCCTGGTCCGCAGTGCGCCAGCCCCCCGGTCCACCGGCATGACCGGCTATGAAGTCCAATTGCCGGTCCGGGCGGTCCGCCCTGCTGATGGCTCAGCCCCTTGATCTGCCTTCACGCTCGATCCAGCTGGCAGGGGCGGGCGGCAGCGGCGAGGATAAGCGCGGCCCGCCGCCAGGCCCAGCTCGGCGAAGCCGCCATGTTGGAGGCCGGTTTGGCGGTACGCGACGGGTGACGTGCCTGCGGATGCATTCTGGGTGCTCATCGGACACTCCCTAGCCACGGCAGCTGGCATCGGCTTCTTCATCGCTGCCCTCATGGCTGCGGCATTCCCGGATTTCTCGGCAGTCTGGACGGCGTTCGCCGCAGCCTGCAATCCGCTGTTCCGGGCAAGTCCCGGACCGTGCTTCCAGGTCTCGTAGTGCTGGCGGCAGGAGACCGGCGGCGCCGCTGACGCGGCAGGGCGGCGGCCGGACGATGTCGTGGCTGCCGCAGGCGGCGGCAAGAAGGGCGCTGACAGCCAGCGACAGGGCAGTACGGAGGGTAATGAGGAGCGTCAGGGTGCTGCTTACAGCTACGAAGACCGTAGCGCCGATAAGAAACGTCTCCAGCCTGCTGCCCAGATCCCATCCGGTACGCCGAGGACTGCAACAAGACAGATCGCCCACGCACCGGCGAGCGCGGTCCGCAGCCGGTGACCTGTAAACAGAACGCAATACGGGCCGATCAAGACAAAGCCGCTGAGGACCAGCCGCCGCCCCGTCAACGCATCCACGACGGCGGCGAGCGCGGACGACGCCATACCTAGCTGCCACAGCGCAACCGCCGATGGCCCAGACAATGCCCACATGTTCCGGCAGCGTCGGCTAAACGCAGGTGAAGGACCCATGCGCGGGCAATATCGGAACGACCAGCATCCACGTCCGCAACTTTCCTGACCCCTTGCAGCCAACAGTCATCCGGACTAGTTAGCTGAACGACGCCCGTCTTGAAAATCGTTGATCTATCGCCGGGGCGCGACGCTCTGCGCGACGCTCCTCTGTGTGACTCGTGTGACATCGTGTGTGACTCGCTTAGTGAGAACTTTCTCTACGGCTTTTTTTCAAGGGCACGCCTTCGGCGCGCCAGGCCGGACGGCCGGCCATGCGTTCAGAGCGAGCGACAGAACATCGGCGACAGCGAAGCGGCGCAGCACTGGGCCGCGAGACTGCCCGGGAGCCGGGTGCTGCCGCTCCCGCTGGGGCGGCTCGCCGCTTCCTCGGGTGGCGACCCTCGGTCGCGGCAGCCGCCAAGTCCGGCCGTCCCTGCACCTGACGCGCGGCGGTAGAGCCCCGTTGCCCATATGTGCCCAGTGCACGCTTGCGCGGAAAATGGAAGCAGAGCAGTCAGGAAATGTCCGTGCTACTCGTGGGTCTTTCATCGCCTTGCTGGCTATCTGGCTTGGTCCTCAGGTGTGGCGTGCCTCAACGCGGGCGCAAGGACCTAAATCTTCCGATGAAGGCCGCAGCGAGCGTGTTGGCAAACGCCACAAGAACCACCGCGCCGAGGAAAGCCAGATGGGTGCTGGTGCCCCAGATCCCATCGGGAAAGCCCAGGACCACCGCGAGGCCGATCACCCACAATCCAGTCAGCCCCGTCGGCACCCAGCGGCCTGTGAGGAGCACACAGCAGGGCCCGACGATGAGCAGCCCGATAAGCACGATGCGGGCACCAAGCACGGCGTCGGTGGCCGCGACAACGCAGGACAACGCCAGGCCAAGGACCCACAACCGTTTGACCGACCAGCCGGGCAGCAAAGATGCCCTGGCCAGCGGAGACCGAGGCCGCGGCGGTATCCCCGAACGTTCGCTTACCGGGCCGCGACCATTGCCCGACGCGTCAGGTGATGTATTTGCTAGGTGCTGGTCTATGGCGCGTCCGCCCGCTAGCAGCAGGGGCGGCGGCCTCGGCTTGGAATCGCCGGAACGTGCGTGGTGGCCGAGCGCCAATCGAACACCGAACAACACGGCGGTGACCGCCACGCCGGTCACGATCGCAATGCGAGACTGCGGCCACACCCCGTACGCAGATACGAGCAACGTGCCGACGAAGACAAGGTAGGCGGCGATGACCAAGACGCCGATCTCCCGGCGTATCCCGCGATCGCGGTAGGCGAACGCCAGCACCACAGCGGTGAGGCCGATATACCACGCGGCGATGAGCGTCGTCTGAGTCGTTGGCCTGCCCAAGCCGATGACCGCTGCAGGGAGCAGCAGGCCCAGGACGACATTGAGAGTATTGCTGTTGAGAGCGGTGCTCAAGGTCGCGGCACCCCGGCCACGGGCCGCCAGGTAGACGGCGGCGACCGCATTGGGCAGGCTAGTCACGGCCGCGAGCACGAGGCCGCCTACGACGATCTCCGGTACCGCGAATCGGCTGCCGAGCGCTGATGCGGCTCGCTCCATCGTCACACTCGCCACGACCACCACAAAAAGCGATCCAACAGCGACGACTACATCTTGGCGTCTTCCCCGCTTAGGCCTGATGGCTTCTTCGAGTTCCAGCTCCTCTTCGGCCACTGCGGACCGCAGCCAGTTGATCCATGTCCGGGGAAGCCGAAGACGCCGAAACCCTCGCTGGCCAAGGCCCAGGACAACCGCGTAAAAGCGCCACAGTTACCAGCGCAAGCGCCAAGGCGGCGCCTGGCGGCAAGAAGCCGAGCACCACGGCCAGGCACACACTGGCCACGCACATCGCCACCGCCCCGCCGAGCACCACCACCTTGCGGTGGAGGCGGATGCGCCCGGCCACGACAGCACCAAGGCCCAAGAGAGCGGCCAGATTGAACACATTCGATCCGATGACGACCCCGGCACCTAGCCGCTGCTCATGGCCGACCATCGCGGCAATGGCTGCGGTGACCTCGGGTGCATCTGCCGCCAGCGCCGCGACGATGCCAAGCAAGGCCTCAGAAAGACCCAGGCGCTCGCCGACCCGCTCAAGCCTCGAGACGAGGACCCAGCTAGTTGCCAGACTGACAAGCGCCCCGGCAAGAAACGCGGGGGCCGCGACGGCGACCGACATTCCGGTCAATCCTCACAGCCAGGTTGGGCACCTTGCACCGCCCTGCCCTTGGCGGTTCTTCCGCACCACGTGCCCATCTCGGCTCCCTACGCGCGCAACTTAAGGTGCCGACCAGGCTTCCCGGCTCGCCGTCGCCAGTCTATGGGTCGCGTGTACCGAAGTCCGCGACGGAAGAGATGGCAGCGCAGCTCGCCGCCGCGCAGGCCCACGCGAACGAGGCGGAAACCGCACGCACCAAAGCCGAGAACCGACGAGACGCCGCTATTGCCGAGGCCCGCCCGGGACGCCGCCGCGCGGATCGCCGCCGCCGAGGCCGACCGGGACGCCGCGATCGAGCAGGCACGTGCTGAGGCCGACCGGCGGGTGAGCGCCGCGAGGCCGGCCGCGACCAGGCCCGGCAGGTCGCGGCCGACGCCGAGGAGACGGCCCTTGTTCGAGGAGATCGCCGCAAAGGTGGTCCCGGTCGCCGTGCCCGACGCCGCGTCCGGATCGACACTCCCGCACGCCTTCCGCGCATTCGCGTGCCCAGCCATGACGCGCGGTTCGGACACCCAGGGCCGGCATCTCACACGGCCAGCACCGTGAAGCAGCGTCCATTCCTGCGCCAGATGCTCCTAGTGTCTCGTAATTGAATCTAATTTACTCATATTCGGCCGCGAACAAGCCTTTTACCTGGGGAGATCACAGAGTGTAGGTAAAGTTCATACCATTACACGACACTAGTGTGGTAGCCGAGTGGCTCGGCTCGTGCGGCGAGCGCGGGCGCGCCGATCCTGGCCCAGCCGAACTCCGGGCCGGTGGCGTCCACCCGGACCCGGTGCAGTTCGTCGACGTCTGCAGGCTCGGTCTCGACGAGCAGTTCGGCTCCGGCGGGTCTGAGCAGCTGCCTCACCCGGCGCAACAGGGCGGCCGGGTCACCTCCGATACCGATGTTCCCGTCGATCAGCAGGGCGTGATGCCATCTGCCCTCTCCGGGCAGGCGGTCGAAAATAGACCGCCGCAGCGCCGTCGCACCGGCCGCGCGGCTGAGCAGGACAGCCACTTCGGAGA
>CAVSEV010000002.1:0-239880 GCA_963727015.1 uncultured Actinomycetota bacterium
TTTCGTTGAGGGCCGTCCCCGCGTGCTGGGGACGGCCCTCAACGTCTTTGGCCCGCGCGCGCGGGCGCGCGGGCGTGCCCCGCACTGCCGCCCGCTCTCTGCGCCGCTCACCGGGAAGCCGCGCGTCCGCACCGGGAAGGCCGCCGGCTTCGGCGTCGTTAGGCGGTTGAACGGCTAGAGCACGCTGCGCCGTCTGCGAAGATGTCCAGGTTACGCATCCCCGTGATACGCCCGTGATTGGTGGAGACAGACGTGAGCGACGACCGGCGAGGAGTACCCGCGACGGGCGATGGCAAGCCCGCTGGCGGCCGCCCCGGCAAGGCCGGCCGTGACAGTACTGGACGGGCAAAGTCCGCCACCGGGAATCGCAGGGACGGCAAGCCGCAGGGCAGGGACGGCAAGCCGCAGGGCAGGGACGGCAAGCCGCAGGGCGGGAGCCGGGCTGCGGCCAAGGCTCCGAACCGCGCGCAGGGTGCCGCTGCTGGCCGGTCACCCCGCGAGGGTGTCAGCGGCGGGGCAGGTCGCTCTGGTTCCGGCGGTCGTGACGCTGCTTCCGCGGGTCAGGCGCGATCACGGCGAGAGGGCGGCACCGGTTCTGAGGGCGCAAAGCGGCCTGGCGGGCGGTCCGGTTCTCCAGGCGGCCGCCGGAAGCTTGCGGACGGTCGGCAGAAGCCTGCGGACGGCGCTCAGGAGCGCAGGGGCAGTGGGCCCTCTGGCCCGGATCGCGCTGGAACCAGTTCTGCCAGCACCATGCGCCGCGGTGGCGGTGCCGGTGACAGCGCTGGAGGTTCTGGCGCTGCAGGTCGCCGTGCTGCCGGTGCTGGTTCTGTGGCTGGCCGTGCGGTCTCGCCAGGTGCTGGGCGGTCACGGCCGCCAGGCACGGCCGGACGTCCCGGCGCGCGGGGCGATGGCCGGGCTGACGGCCGTGCTGCTCCTGACGGCCGTGCTGGCCGTGCGGCATCACCGGGTCATGAGGGGTCACGGCGGAACGCTGCGGCCGGACGGTCTGGCACCGCCGCTGGCACCCCTTCTGGCGCTGCAGGTCGCCGTGCTGCCGGTGCTGGTTCTGCGGCTGGGCGCGCGGGCTCGGCGGCTGGCCGCGCCGGTTCTGCGGCTGGGCGCGCGGGCTCGGCGGCTGGGCGCGCCGGTTCTGCGGCTGGGCGCGCCGGTTCTGCGGCTGGGCGCGCGGGCCCGGCGGCTGGGCGCGCTGGTTCTGTGGCTGGGCGCGCGGGCCCGGCGGCTGGCCGCGCCGGTTCTGCGGCTGGGCGCGCGGGCTCGGCGGCTGGGCGCGCGGGTTCGGCGGCTGGCCGCGCCGGTTCTGCGGCTGGCCGCGCCGGGTTCTGCGGCTGGGCGCGCGGGCTCGGCATCTGGCCGCGCCGGTTCTGCGGGTGAGCGACGTGCCCGGCAGGATCGGGCTTACCCTGCCAGCGATCGCGGGCGGCCCCAGGGTTCTGGTGCCACCCCCGCTTATCGCTCCAACGCTGGCCCGCGCACTGGTCTCAGGTCGCCTGCTCGTGGTGGATCGTCTCAGGTAGCGGGCGCGCAGGCGGTTTCCGCCGGGCCTGAGATTCCGGCTCACATCGAGGCGGATCAACTCGACCGGCGCGTGCGGACTGAACTCAAGACCCTGCCCCGTGATCTAGCGGACCGGGTAGCCCGTCACCTGGCGGCTGCCGATCAGGCCGACGACGGCGAGTCCGGGTACCAGCATGCGATCGCGGCAAGGAAACTCGCCGCCCGTGTCGGCGTGGTCCGCGAGGCCTGCGGCGTTGCGGCCTACCTCGTCGGCCGGTGGGCGGAGGCGCTGTCCGAACTGCGCGCCGCACGACGCCTAACCGGCCGCGGCGGTTACATTGCCATCATGGCCGATTGCGAGCGCGCGCTGGGGCGTCATGACCGCGCCCTGGCGCTGCTGACCAGTCAGGACGCCGCGCTGGCGGATCGCGCGGAGCAGGTGGAGCTCCGCATCGTCGAGTCCGGAGTCCGGCGTGACATGGGCGCCGCCGAGGCCGCGGTCGTGACCCTCCAGCTTCCGGAGTTGACCGACAGCAGACTGCGGCCATGGTCGGCGCGCCTGTATTATGCGTACGCCGATGCGCTCCTCGACGCAGGACGGACTGAAGAGGCACGGGACTGGTTCGGTCGTGCTTCTGCCGCCGACCCAGGCGGTGAGACCGACGCGGCCGAGCGATTCGACGAGCTTGATGACGTCATGATCGAAGACCTCGAAGAGGTCACCTTAGAAAGCGAGCGCGAAGCCGACGTCACGCCGTCGGAGCAGCCGACCGGTCCAGCCAGTGCATGATGCCGGCCACGTTGGCGGCCGTGCCGCCGACGCGCTCGAACTTCGCGGCAACATCAGCGTCGGCATCCGGCCCGAAAACGGCGTAGCGTGCCTTTGTCCGTTCGTGCACCATCGCTACCGCGTGATCGAGATCGAGGCCGGCGCTGCGGGCCCGCGATACCTGGTCGACCCACACTCGCAACTCCTCAGCTGACCTCGCCAGCGCCTCATCGACGGCGCTCACCGGACCGAAGTGGCTGAACAGCAGGCGAACCGGCCGCAGTGATGCGAACATTCGCAGCGACGTGAGCGCCGTTTCCAGGTCGAAGTCGGGTGGCGGGCTGCCAGGCCTCAGGTCGCCGGTCTCCGGAACGTAGATGCCGGCGGCATCGCCGACATAAAGGTCGCCGGTCACCGAGTCCAGCAGCCCCACGTGGTGCTTGGCATGGCCGGGGGAGTAGTGGCTGTCCAGCCGCCTGCCGCCGCCCAGGTCGACGGTGCCGGTCTCCTCCACCGCCCTGATGCGGTCCGCCGGGGTTGGCGCCAGCTCGCCGAACAGCTCCTCCAGCTCATCCCCGTAAACCATCCGGGCGCTCTTCATCAGACGGCTCGGGTCGACCAGGTGCCGCGCGCCGCGTTCGTGCACGACGACTTCCGCCCGCGGATACATCTCGGCGATGTCTCCGGCCGCGCCAGCGTGGTCGAGATGGATGTGCGTGACCACTGCAGTGGCGAGGTCGCCAGGCCCGATTCCGAGCACGGCGAGCGCGTCGCGGACGACAGTCGCGGAGGGACCCGTACCCGTTTCGACCAGGCATGGCCGGTCGGCCCGGATGAGATAAGCAGCGGTAATTCCCTCGTAACCCGCCATCCGCGTGTCGATCTGAAAGACGTCACGGCCAAGTTCTGTGATCGCCGACGAGCCTGCGCCGGCCGGCCAGGCCGTATCGCCGTGCTTGTCCGCAGAGTTCAAGGAAACCTCCGGGCTGTTAAGGTCCGCACCGGAGCGCGCCGCCTCAGTGCTCATACGCCCATGGTCGCAGACGCGCTCGTCACCGGGCCGTCCGAGCTGCCCGCGAGGCAGGCTGCGCCGCGCCGGGGCAGCGCGCTGCACGCGGCGCGTGGCCGCCACGTGCCCGCCGCGTGGGTTGCAATTGAATTGTAATTCAATTGCACTTACTCAATTTTCTATTTTGTGATACACTGCAGGCCTCAGCGGATATGATTCTTGGCGTGATAGGTAATGGCCATTTCGATGGTGACGAAGAGCCGAGCCATACCGCACTCATTGCAGCCGCCGCGCGGGCGGCGCACCTTATTGTCGACAATGATCCTGCGATCTTCGTGGATTCGATGGCGTGCACGCTCCTGGGCCACCGGGCCGACGAGCTGATCGGCTTCCACCGTGCTCACAGTACGCATCCTGTGCTGTCTGGCGCACGAGCGGAGGTCACCTGCAGAAGCCGTTACACCGAGGACCGCCTTGCGAACGGCCTCGACCGCGGCGTCGCCCAATACGTGATTCTCGGCGCCGGCCTCGACTCCTTCGCCTACCGCTCGGATCTGGCGGATCAAGTACGGGTCTTCGAGGTGGATCATCCGGCGACCCAGCGATGGAAGCGCCGCCGCCTGCGGACCGCGCAGATCGCGTCGCCGGGCTCGGTCAGGTTCGTCCCCCTCGACTTCGAAACCGATTCCCTGGCGGATCGTCTCATCCAGAGCGGATTCGATCCGGCCCGGCCCGCGCTGGTCAGCTGGCTCGGCGTCGCCATGTACCTGACCCGCGCCGCCATCGGCGAGACACTCGCCGTGATTGGCGCATTCGCCCCGGGTACGGAGCTTGTCGCGGACTACATGCTGCCCGCCAGCATGCGGGACGCGGCAGGCAATGCGTACGTCGAACTTGTCGCACCCGTGGCCGCGCAGCGCGGTGAGCCCTGGCTGACGTTCCTCACCCCCGGCGACATGTCGGCCCTGCTCGAGCAGCACGGCTTCGGGTCAGTGGAGCACGTCAGGCAGCGCGACTCGGTCGGCGCCGCGATGTGGGACAGGTCCGACTCGCTGCGGCCCGCTGAGCTGTCGCGTCTCGCCCACGCGATCGCCGGAGCGCGGCGCTGAACGCGAAAGAAACCGCGCTCACGCCTCCGCGCTGCGGTGCCCCGCAGGCAGGCCGGTGCCAGCGGTCCCCGCGCCGCTCGCTGCCGCGCGCGGCGGACCGCGGTGCGGCGCCACGGCCATCCCGCCGGCGATAGCTGGCACCTTGGACACGCCGAGTAGCGCGTGGACCTCGGCGCCGTCGACCGTTTCCTTTTCTATCAGCAGGTCGACGAGGCGATCGAGCTGCTCACGGTGCTCCTTGAGCAGATCTGTCGCGCGCCGCTCAGCCTCGCGCAGCAGCCGTGACACCTCGGCGTCGATCGCCGCCTGGGTCTGCTCAGCGTACGGCCGGCTGGTCATCTCGGCGCCGCCGCCGAGGAACACCGAACCACCGACGGGGTAACCCACCGGGCCAATAGCGGACGACAACCCGAACTCGCGCACCATCTTGATGGCGAGATCGGTGGCCCCCGCGAGGTCGTTCGCCGCCCCGGTCGAGCCCTGCCTGAGCACGACGAGTTCGGCGGCACGCCCGCCCAGGCGCACCGTGAGGCTGGCATCGAGGTAGTCCTCGCCGTAGAGGTGACGCTCGACGAGCGGAAGCTGCTCGGTCACCCCGAGCGCCTGGCCCGCGGGCAGGATGGTCACCTTCGCCACCGGGTCCGCGTGCTCAGAAAGCGCCGCGACAAGCGCATGGCCCGCCTCGTGCACTGCCACCGCGTGTTTCTCCTCGGGGAGCAGCACGTTCGAGCCTTCCCTGCGCCCGAGGATGATCCGGTCACGAGCGTCCTGGAAGTTAGCAGCGGTAAGGATCTCCTGACCGCTCCTGACCGCGTTGATAGCGGCTTCGTTCACCAGGTTGGCAAGATCAGCGCCGGAGAAGCCCGGCGTCCCGCGGGCGACGACGTTCAGGTCAACATCGTCGGCGAGCTTTTTGCCGCGGCAGTGCACGGCGAGGATCGCGGCACGCTCGGCGAGGTTCGGCAGCGGGATGGTGATCTCGCGGTCGAACCTGCCGGGCCGCAGCAGGGCGGGATCGAGTACCTCCGGCCGGTTCGTCGCGGCGAGCACGACGATGCCCGATGCTATGTCGAAGCCATCCATCTCAGACAGCAGCTGATTGAGCGTCTGTTCCCGCTCGTCGTTGGCTACGACCACCCCAGTCCCCGCACGGCGGGAGCCGATGGCGTCGATCTCGTCCACGAAGATGATGGCGGGAGCCTGCTTGCGTGCTTCCGCGAAGAGGTCACGCACCCTCGCCGCACCCACGCCGACGAACAGCTCGACAAAGCTCGACCCCGAGACCGAGAAAAACGGGACGCCTGCCTCGCCCGCCACCGCGCGTGCGATCAGGGTCTTGCCCGTTCCCGGCGGGCCGATCATCAGAACCCCACGAGGCGTGTTAGCCCCGGCGCGCCGGTATTTCTCTGGCTGCTGGAGGAAGTCGACCACCTCGGCGATCTCCGCCTTCGCTCCCTCGTAGCCCGCGACATCAGAGAACTTCGTCTTGGGCTGCTCGGCGTCGAACACCTTGGCCCTGGACCGCCCCACGCCCATGATGCCCTGAAGCTGGCCTGCGGCGCCGCGGGAGAGCCGGATCCACAACCAGCCGAGCACCAGCAGTGGCAGCAAGATGAACAGCCACGACAGGAGCTCATAGCCGAATGATGTCCCCGGCGGCGTCGCGGTGATCTGCACCTTCCCGGCCTGGAGTTGGTCGAGCAGTGACGAACCTGCGAGCTGCACCGGGATAACCGTGGTGAAATGGTGACCGTCCGTCAGGGTACCCGCCGCCTGACCGGACGACTGAATGTTGACCGTCTTCACCTTGTGGGCGCTGACGTCACTCAGGAACTGCGAGTAGTTCAGTTTGGTCTGCTGCGCGGCGTGCATCGTCGGCAGCACGATCCAGAGCGCCAGCGCGGCCAGGATGGCAAGCGGCAGCAGCCAGTGCCGCCAGGCTGGCGGTGGCGGCGGCGCCGGTGACGAGGGCCGGTCGCCCGGCGGTGGTGGCTGTGCCTGCTTGCTCATGGAGCCTCCTCCGTCCAGGGCCAGCGGGCCTGGGTCGCCACGCCAACGCGTGGTGGCCCGTCACGGGAGACGGACGTCACCGCGAACGCGGATCTAACGATACGCGAATGACCTGATCACCAGGCCGGTGCGTGGCTTTGGCCCGAACGACGTTGACTTTCGCGGCATTTGCTCCCCGCGGGCCGCCAGCGCAAGCACGTCCGTCACCTGCGGCGGATTGCAAATTACGGCTGTGCCACCAGGCCTGGCGGCATCGATCGCGGCGGCGGCGTCCTGGTGCACCATGCGCACCGCGCTCTGGTCGCCGCGGATCCGCCAGATCTCCCTGAGGAGCAGTTCGTGCAGCACAGACGTGTCGAGCCGCAGCCACCGCGCGCTGCGCCCGGCCGGAGCCGCCGCCGCCAATTTCACCGGATCGGGATCGGTGAGCAGGCGGAAGGCGCCATCGCCGGCCAGCAGGAACGCGGTGCGATTGCCGCCCGCGCCCAGGCCGCCCGCGCCCAGGCCGCCCGCGCCCAGGCCGCCCGCGCCCAGGCCGCCCGCGCCCAGCCCGGCCGCGCCAGCTGCGGAACCGTTCAGTGCGGAACCGTTCAGCACCGCCCCGCCCGGCGCGGTCCTGTCCGGGGTTGCCGCCTCCCAGACCTGGCCTGCGTCCCTGAGCACGCGCAGTGCCCCGCCCAAATCCGTCCCGCTCGGCAACGTGCGCACGGTGAATGCCGACTCGGCAAGCTCGGCAGCGGTCCCGGGCGGGAGATCGGCGACAACGCGATGGATCGGATCGATGCGCGGCGGGTAGGCATTCGAGTCCACCAGCAGCGCCAGCCCGTAGTCCCACGGACCGCTACCGAGGCCTGCCGCGTGCCGTTGCGCCTGAAGCTCCAGGTACGCGGCGTAACGGTGATGCCCGTCGGCGATCACCGCCTGCCGGTGCGCGAGGTCAGCTGCCGCTGCCGCGACCGCGGCCGCGTCCGTGACCGCCCACAACCGGTGGGTCACGCCGTCGGTGACGGCTTCGATCGTGGGCGGTTGTGTCTCGGCTACCTCGTCCACCAGCTGGCTGGCGGCGCCGCCGCCCTGGTAGAGCAGGAAGATCGGCTCCAGGTTGGCCTGGGTGGCCTCCATCAGCTTGCGCCGGTCGGCGACCACGACCGGCGTCACGCCCTCATGCGGGCAGCACGATCCCCGCCGCCGGAGCGCTAAGCGCGATCGCGCCGATGAGCCCGCGCTGCAGACCTGCCCAGGCTCCGGGCCGCGACCCGGCGGCGTCGTGTGCCCGCTCCTCGTAGACATAAAGGCCGGCCTTGGGGTCGGGTACGAGCACACCGTCGGCGATCCACTCGCGCAGGGTCCGCCCCGCCACGCCATAGCGGTCATGCGGCCGGCCGTCGCCATCGCCATCGGCCGGCAACGTCAGCCGGACGACGTTATGCGGGTCTTCGGCCCTGAGCCGCTCGGCGGCTGCGGCCCCGAGCACGTCGTACGGTGGAGAGGTGACCTCCGCGAGTCCGCTCACGCGATCGGGCGCGTAGCGGACACCGCGGAACGGCGCAAGCACGAGGCCGGCGGGCTCCGGGATCACCGGTGACCCCAGGCTCCCGTCATGAGGCCGCCCGCCCGTGGGCAAGCTCTCCTGCGGGTGCCTGTCACGAGGAAAGGTCTGCACACATGTCACAAGGATTGGGCGACGGCTGGGATTCCCGCCCGGGCCGGCCGCAAGCAGACGGGGGTTGCGTGCGTGGGGCGCCGGAGGGGGACGTCTACGACTGGTACCGCCGCGGGGTTGAGCTGCTCAAGCAGCGTAATCCGGCGGCAGCGGCGCAGCTTCTCGAGCGTGCCGCGGCCGCCGAGCCTTCCTCGCGCAGCATCACGGAGGCGCTTGCCCGCGCCCAGTTCGACACCGGCAGGTACGACCTGGCAGCCGACAGCTTCCGCCGGATCGTGGAGAGCAGCCCCTCAGACGACTACGCCAGGTTCGGGCTCGGCCTGTCGCTCGCCCGGGCAGGCGATCCAGCGGCCGCGGCGGGGCATCTGGCGCTGGCCGCGGCGATGTGCCCGCATGTGCGGCACTACACAAGGGCACTGCACGGCGTGCGGGCCGCCCTCCGCTCGCTCGAGCGCAGGTGAGCGGCCAGCCGGCGGCCGGCCAGGCGGCGCCAGGTCCGCGGGAAACGCCCGGGCTGCGCGGCTGCCCGCACCCGCTCAATGAGGCCTACGACACGGCGCTGCTCGACCTCGACGGCGTCGTGTACCTGGGCGGCAGCGGGATCCCTGGCGCCGCGGAGGCGCTGCACAAGGCCGCGGCGAGCATGGCGGCTCGCGTACGTGACCAACAACGCGTCACGCACCCCAGCCGCCATCGGTGAGCAGCTGGCAGGGCATGGGCGTCCCGGTCCGGCCAGGGTCGGTGATCACCTCCGCGCAGGCTGCGGCAAGACTTCTTTCCGAACGGCTGCCGCGCGGATCTTCCGTGCTTGTCGATCGGCGGCGCCGGCCTGCGGCTGGCCGTGCGAGAACGTGGCCTGCGCCCGGTCAGCACTGCCCTGGATCGTCCGGCCGCGGTGGTCCAGGGCTACCAGCGGAACATCGATTACCCGATGCTCGCCGAGGGAGCGCTCGCGGTCGCCGCGGGCGCGATCTTCGTGGCATCCAATGCCGACGCGACATTGCCATCGGCCCGGGGCCGGCTAGCCAGGAAACGGCGCGCTGGTCCAGGTGATCGGGGTCGCGACGGGCCGGGATCCGATCGTGGCGGGCAAGCCTGAGCCGTCGATGCACACGGAGGCGATGCTGCGCACGGGCGCGCGCAGGCCGCTCATCGTCGGGGACCGGCTGGACACCGATATCGAGGGCGCGAACCGGGTGGACGCCGACAGCCTGCTCGTGCTCACCGGCGTGAGCCACCCGGCCGATGTGGTGCTCGCGCCACCGCGGCGGCGCCCGTCGTACGTGGCCGCCGATCTCACCGGGTTGCTCGAGCCGCATCCGCTGCCAAGTGGCGGGCAGGGCCAGCCGCTGAGATGCAACGGCTGGCAGGCACGCTGGGTGGGCGCGGCAAGGGCGGCACCGGCGGCGCCGGCAAGCACTGCTGGCGACGCCGAAGGTGGCGCTGATGCTGGCGGTGCGGGCGCCCGGATCGAACTGACCGGATCGGGTGATCCGATCGATGCGCTCCGGGTGCTCTGCGCCGCGTGCTGGTCGCGCGACCGGGTGACGGCCGACATGGTGGCCGCCGCGCTGCGCGCGGCAGGCCTGGCCTAGACCATTACTGGGCGTAACCGGCCAGCCGCCCGACGAGCCCGGCAACCGCTGATCCAGGCGCGCTGCTCGCGCTTCATCCGGCTTGATCAGCCAGAGCGGAGCCTGAGGCTGACACACAATGGCCCATTGTGTGTCACCTGTGGCACACAATGGGCCATTGTGTGTCACCGGGCTGTGTGCCACCGGGCGCCCTGGTGCCGCACAGGGAAGGGGTACGCGGGTGTGATCGCCGACGCTCACCGGTTGACCCGCCATCCTCCTGGAGTCGTACGCCGGTATCAGCTTCTGGCACGATGTGCCGCCACGGCCCGATACGCGAGACTTGTCCTGCCTGCGGGGCTCCGGGGGTCGTTCCCCGGGCCGGCACTGCGGGCCCGGGGGCTGTCCCCGGGCCAGCACGCGGCTCCCATGCGATTGCAGGAGGGAACAAACCACATGATCGAGGCGCCCATATGATGAAGCGAAGGGCCTCACCAAGCGTTTCGGCGACAAGCTGGCGGTGGACCAGTTGTCCCTCCGCGTCGAGCCTGGCCGGGTGACGGGGTTCCTTGGCCCCAACGGTGCGGGCAAATCCACCACAATGCGCCTGGTCCTTGGCCTCGACCGGCCGACAGGCGGCAGCGTGACTGTCAATGGCAAGCAGTTCACGCAGCTCGCGCAGCCGATGCGCGAGGTCGGCGCGGTCCTCGACGCGAAGGCCGTGCATGGCGGGCGCAGCGCCCGCAATCACCTGCTCTGCCTGGCGGAGGCGGGCGGGCTGCCCAAGCGCCGGGTGGACGAGGTCATCGAACTCGTCGGCCTCACCGACGTGGCACGCAAGCGGGCCGGCGGATTCTCGCTCGGCATGGGTCAGCGTCTTGGCATCGCGGGCGCGCTACTTGGCGATCCGCAGATCCTGATGTTCGACGAACCGGTGAACGGCCTTGACCCAGAGGGCATCCGGTGGATCCGGAACCTGATGAAGGCGCTCGCGGCGGAGGGCCGCACCGTATTCGTGTCCAGTCATCTGATGTCGGAGATGCAGAACACGGCCGATCATCTCATCGTGATCGGACGCGGCAGGCTGATCGCGGACTGCAGCATGCAGGACTTCATCGACCGCAGCTCCGAGCACGCCGTGCGCGTCCGCACGCCCCAGCCGGACATGCTGGCCAAGCTGGTCGCCGACGCGGGCGGGCGGATCGGGCCAGTAGCCGACGGCGTTCTCATGGTGTACGGCGTTCCCGCGCAGCGAGTGGGCGACCTGGCCTTCGACCACGGTGTCCGGCTGCACGAGCTTTCCCCGACGCAGGCGTCGCTGGAGGAGGCGTTCATGGAGCTCACCGCCGACAGCGTCGAGTACCACGCAGGATTGCCTGGCCAGCAGAGGCCGCCGGGTCATGGCGGCAAGCGTCTGCTGAACCAACAGGGCGGGCCGGCCGCGGAGCAATTGCGGGCTGAAGAAGCGAACAGGGGCTGACACATGGCGACGGCAACCGCGCAGGCCGCCCGGCCCGCTGCCCTTCCCGCGCCGCATGGCCGGGTGGGCATCACGGCGGCGCTGCGCTCGGAATTCACCAAGATCCGTTCGGTCCGGTCGACGTACTGGACCCTGCTCGCGGTGATCGTGGTCACAGTCGGCCTCGGCGCGCTGTTCAGCTGGGGCACGGCCTCGCACTGGAGCCAGACGTCCCCGCAGTGATCGGGCGACCTTCGACCCGACCGCGACGAGCCTGGCCGGGGTCATCCTGAGCCAGCTTGTGATCGTGGTGCTCGGCGCGCTGACGATCACCTCGGAGCACTCGACGGGCATGATCCGCACGTCACTGACCGCGATGCCCCGCCGCGGCGTCGTCTACGCGGCGAAGGCGATCGTGTTCACCGCCGTCGCGCTCGTCGTCGGCTGGATCGCGAGCTTCGCCGCGTTCTTTCTCGGCCAGGCGCTGATGTCGAGCAAGCACATCAACGCGACCCTGGCGCAGCCGCACGTGCTGCGCGCCGTCATCGGCGGCGGGCTGTTCCTTGCCGCCTGCGGGCTGCTCGCGTTCGGTATCGGCGCGGCCCTCCGGCACACCGCCGGGGCGATCACCGCCTCGATCGGCCTGCTGTTCGTGCTGTTCATCCTGGCGAACTTCCTGCCAAGTCGTGGCGGGTGCACGTCGAGAAGTGGCTGCCTTTCAACGCGGGCAGCCAGATCTGGACGGTGAAGCCGAGCGCGCACATGTTCTCCGCGTGGACCGGGTTCGGGGTGTTCTGCGTGTACGCGGCCATCGCGGTGATCGGCGGCCTGATCATGTTCCGCCGCCGCGACGCATAGCAGCTGACGACCTTGCTACGGCAGCGCGCCGCGCCGCTGCTGCGGCAACAGCCGGGGAGCCGGGCCGTGGGCCCTGGCTCCCCGGCGCTGTGCCTCCCGGCGCTCTGTGGCCTCCGGCCGGCGCGCTGTGCTCTCCGGCGCTGTGCCTGGTCACCAAGCCAGCCCGGCTCAGCCGACGGGATCGGCCAGCCGCTCGGGGCCGGAATCGGTAAGGTCGAGGACCTTCTCGCCTTCGGGTTCGGGCAGTTCGAGCGCGCCCGCACCCGCGCTCGGCCGCCGCGGCCGCCGCGATGGCGAACCGGCACTGCCGCCGCGGCCACGGTAGATCAGCAGCCCGTTCACCCGGTCAGGCACGGCATCGAGTGCTGCCTGTATCTGAGGCAGTCCTCGGAATGTCTCCCACTCGGCTTCGTTCTCGAACGCGACCTCGAAGACCACACCCGTCCGGTGCTCGTGCCATCCCCAGTCGGTCGCGCCGTGGGTGACGGCCGACTCGGTCAGCTCCGAGCCATACGAATCCTTCCACCGGGCTGCGGAGAACTCCCCGTGGAACACCTCGATCGACCACCAGTCGGCCACGGTGTCCACCGTAAGCCGGCGGGAGATCACGCGCCAGAACCCAGCCGTCGCAGCCGTTCTGCTCTGGGCGTAGCGGTGTTCAGAGGCAGGCTCGCGGGCACCTTTGTTATGCGATCCCGGTGGAGAGAATCGGAGATCTGGGCCGGCCCTGCGTGTGTGAACTGTGCCGCCGCGGGCCTGATCAGGGAACCAGCCTGATGGAGGACAGATGCCTGACGCCGCGTCCACCGTGCTGATCACCGGTGCCACCTCGGGACTCGGCCGTTATATGGCCCTGGACCTTGCGCGATCCGGCTGGCGTGTGCTGGTTCATGGGCGCGATCCCGCGCGCGTGGCGGACCTTTCCGCCGAGCTCGGCGGCGGTACGCAGGGCTACGTCGCCGATCTGGGCTCGCTCGGCGACGTCCGCGCGCTGGCGGACCGGGTTCGCGCCGATGTGCCGCGGCTTGATGTACTTGTGAACAACGCGGGGATCGGTTTCGGCGCGCCTGGCGAGGCGCGGCAAGTAAGCGCGGACGGACACGAACTCAGGTTCGCGGTCAACTACCTCGCGCCGGTCCTGCTCACGAGGCTGCTCGTGCCGCTGCTGACCGCATCCGCTCCCTCCAGGATCGTCAACGTCGGCTCGATCGGGCAGCTGGCGTTCGACCCGGACGATGCCGAGTTCACCCGCGGGTATGGCGGCGTGGACGCTTACCGCAGGTCAAAGCTCGCGCTGGCCGCATTCACCGTCGACCTGGCCGCGGAGCTTGAGCCCGCAAAGGTCACCGTGACCTGCCTGCATCCGGCGACCTACATGAACACAGCCATGGTCATCCAGGGCGGCGTCACCCCGGTCTCCACAGTCGAGCAAGGCGGTGCGGCGACGCTGCGGCTGATCACCGATCCGGCCCTCGACGGGATCACCGGGCAGTTCTTCGACGGGCTCAAACCGGCCCGCGCCCTGCAGGAGGCCTACGACCCGCGGTTCCGCGGCAAGCTCAGGCAGGTGACCGACCGGATGCTCGGCGGCGCTGCGTAGCTGGCGTCCCGCAGATCTTTGGCGGCGGCGACGTTCCACTATCGACTCCTCGTGAACAAGCAGGGGCCTTGCCGGATCGCCGCCCCGGGAGCGCCGCCCGCATCCACAAGTATCTACGGGACGCCATAGTGGCGCGTAAGACTAGTGTCCCGTAGACTAGTGGTCCGTAGGAGGAGTCCTCTTTGGCGCTGTGGTCCACGACGCCGCCGGGCGGATGCACCTGGCGGGCGCGGCGTTCACCAGGCGGGCTCCCACACGGCGGTCCGCTTGACGTCGGCGTCCTCGAGCGCCCGCGGCACGGGCACGTCGTAGGCGGCGAGTTCGGTGAACCCGGAACGTGGCAGATAGCTGCGGCCGAGATCGCCCAAGAGGACCGCGGCGCCCCTGGCGCGGGCGCGCCGCAGGAACCGCAACATCCGCCCGGCAAACTCCTTCTCGTAGCAGACGTCAGCGGCGAGCACCACGTCCGCAGGGGCGCCGTCCCCGTCGAGCAGGTCGGTGGCCGAGGCGGTCACGGTGACGCCGTTCTGCGCGGCGTTGAGCGTCATGGCGGCAACGGCGAACGGGTCGATGTCGCTGGCCGTGCTTGTGGCTGCGCCGGCCATGGCGGCGGCGATCGCGACCAGGCCGGAGCCCGCGCCGACGTCGATCACGCGGCGCCCCTCGACAACCTCGCGATGATCGAGCACATAGCGCGCGAGCGCCTGACCGCCTGCCCAGGCGAACGCCCAGAATGGCGGCGGCAGCCCGGCGCGCCCGGCCGCCTGCTCGGTCATCTCCCACAGCCGCAGCGGCTCCTCCGCGAGGTGCAGCCAGATCTCCGGCACCAAGCCGGCCGCCATCGGCCGGGCGTGCGCGACGATGAACCGCGTGATCGCCGCCGGTGTCATGGCCGGCGTCGGCGCGGCGCCGATGTCCCCGTTCATCCGCTGCGGCCCTGAGGCAGCAGGGATGCACCATCCCGAACGGCTACCGCTAGCATCTCGGACACCAGAAGGTGACACGCTGCTCTGCGGCGGCGCCCTGTGCCGCCCTTCTGATGCGCGTACGGCAGCGACGGCAGGGCAGGCCGGCCCTGCCGTCTACCCACGTCTCCTCGCCACGCCCCTCACGCCGGTGGTGACCTGGCCGATCCGGTCCTTGTTCGCGTCGAGGAGCCGCTGCGCGAGTGACACGACCCGGTCAAGATCGTCGACCTTGCCGACTGGGCGCCATGGGTTGATCCCGCGCAGGAACAACACCTCCGATCTGTACAGGTTCCGATTACTGTCGACCGCTAACGGTACGGTCGCGGTGGGGCGGGCGGAACCTGCCAGGCGCCTGTCGGTGGAGTCGGCCACGGCGAAGCCAGCCACGCCCAACGTCCGGCGCCAGGGCAGCCTGCGGGTGCTCAGCAGCTGGGCGCGGCCTGGCTCGGGGACTACGACGCGAGCTCGCCCGATGAGCTCGCCGCCTGGACTGGACCTGGTATCCGGCTTTGGCGGCCAGTTCGCCCAAGGGCCGGCCGTGGCGGAGGCGTACCGCATCCGCCTTCCGCAGTGGTGCGGCTAGCGCGGGGTGCGTTGAGGGACTACGCGCCTGCTCGCGCGCGGGGTGCCGGATCCGCCGCCGTTGTGTGCTTGAACAGGACGCGTTCGCCGACGTGGTGGCATCTGTAAAGTCTGTCCTGTTTCACTATCAGGGTGAACCGGCTTGGCGCCCGGTACGTATTAGCGGGTGCCAGGCGGCGTGCCCGTACTGACCTCCCGCAGTGCGCTGCTGCCCGGATGACTGTCGCGACAGCCCGAGCGGGGCAGTGGGAGGCGTCATGAGGTTAGCGATGGGCATCCGGCCTTTGCCTTCCTCCCAGACCTGGGCTGTACGCGGCGAGCAACCTCGTGTGTCTGGGAGGACATCATGCAACATGCTCAACCGCGTGCACGTTTACTGAAATGGATCGGCCGGGGCGCCCTGGTGCCGCTGGCGGGCCTGGTCGCGTTCGGGGTTGCGCCCGCGCTGCCTGCCCTGGCGGGCTCGTGGTCGTTGCCGGTTCAGCTGCCGGGAGCGTGCGGTAGCTCGGTGGCGGTGAACAAGGCCGGCGCCATGGTGGCCGGCGGGACCTACCAGGCCTCCGGCGGCATTACGCACGTGCAGGTGTGCCCAGCCCGGACGGGAAGACATGGCAGGTGGCAGACCTGGGTCCCGGCGGCGACCAGCCGCACGGCGGGCAGCACCCCGTCGTGGCGCTGAGCCCGGACGGACACGCGGTCGCGGTCTGGGGCAGCACCGTCGGCTGCCCGTCCGCATGCGACTACATCGTGCAGGCCGCCGTGCGGCCCCCGGGCGGCAGCTGGGGCGCCCCGGTGACCCTCACGACCGACCTGTACTTCGGCGGCGGCGGGATCGTGCTCGGCATGGACGGCTCCGGCAACGCGATCGCCGCGTGGGTCGGGAACTACGCCGACGCCAGCCATTACGCCGTTCTCCCCGCGGGCAGCAGCAGCTGGGGTCCGGTCCAGGAGCTGTCGAATGGCAACGTCCAGGGGGCGGCGCATAACCTGAGCCTGGCGGTGAGCCCGGACGGGAGCGCGGTCGTGGCCTTCGCCGGGGGCAACGACGGGATCTGGGCCGCGTCCGGCAGCGTCCTGGGCGGGTTTCGCGCCGGTCTTCGTGGCCACCGGAGACTACAGAAAGACCTCGGCCCCGAAGGTCGCGCTCGATGACGCCGGTCAGGCATCCCTGGTCTGGTCGCAAACGACGCGCACCGAGGGGGCGACCCGGTCGCCCAGCGGGACCTGGAGCGCCGCGGCGGTGCTTGCCGCCCAATCCGCCAGCTCGGTGGCCACCGCGATCGACGGCGCGGGGAACGCGATCGCCGTGTTCGGGTCGTCCTACTCCTGGCACCTAGCTCGAGTTTCCGGGATAAGTCGATCTTGATGTGCATATTCGCTGGTCAGGACACATGTCGATCTTGTGTGAGCGTATTACCCAACTCCGTCTTTGCTGGCCGTCGCGTTCGAGCAGGTCGCAGCGTTGGATGCCTCATACACGACATGATCTATGAACGCGAGATAGCGTAGCCGGTCCATAACCCGGCGCATTTTGGGTAATACGCCTAACGTCGCCGTCGCTACCTGTGACCTGCGCAAACACGACCAAGATCAAAATAAGGGGGAAACTCCCGCTAGTGGGCGGCAGCTGGGGGCCGGCCACGTCGCTGCCGGCCGGATCGTCCGGCGGGCTGGTCGCAGCGGACCCCGCCGGCACCTTCGTCTACGCCGACAGCAGCGGCAACGCGTTCACCTTCGCGGCGGGCGCCAGCAGCTTCGGCACCGGCAGCGGATCGCGTGGCAGCCTGGCCGACCTGAAGATCGTCCCCGGCCTAGCCGTGATGCTCGCTGCCGGAACCGTCTCAGCCGAGACTGTGAACTGACCTCATCTGACCTGGCCGCCGGGATTCCCCGGCGGCCAGGTCACCAGCGCCTCCTTGGGAGCCATTACCACGTCTATCTCTGGCACGCCGGACACCAGAACCTGACCCGCTCTTCGCCTGTAACGCCCTGCTTGGCTCTCCTGATCCTGGTACCGCATCGTCGGCACGGCTGGCCCGCCCGCCCGTACACCCAGGTCCGCCGCCCCGGTGCCCTGTCGCCGGTCGTCACCTGGCCGATCCATGTCTTGTTCGCGTCAAGCAGCCGCCGCCCGAGTTCTACCAGGGCATCGAGGTCTTCGACTTGGCCGACGCTGCGCCAGGGGCTGACTCCCCGAAGAAACAGCATCTCTGCAAGAAAAAAATTACCTACCCCCGCCAGGTTGCGCTGGTCGAGCAGCGCCTCGCCGATATCACGGCCTGGAAGGGCGGCGAGCCTGCGTACCGCCTCGCCCGGATCCCAGTCGCCGCCGAGCAGATCGGGCCCGAGGTGCCCGGTCACGCTTTGCTCTCGCGCCGCTGGCAGCAGTTCCACCACCCCGAGCTGGTAGCCGATGGCGACCCAAGCATCGTTGCCGAGCACCAGCCGAACCCGGTGGCTGGCCGGAACTTGCCCGGCCGCGGGCCGGATCCGCCATGAGCCGTCCATCCGCAGGTGCGTATGCACGATCAGGCCGCCCTCGACCCGCATTAACAGGTGTTTACCTCGCGAGACGACCTCGGTCACGGTGCGCCCGGTGAGGTCGGCGGTTGCGAACCTGGGGACCCGGAAGTCGCAGCGGGTAAGCACGTTGCCCGCCAGCGCGGCATGCAGGCGCCGCGCGTACCACCAGACAACATCCCCCTCCGGCATGTCCCCAGCATGGCACCCTCGGCCAACCGGGGCTCGACCGCCGCCTGGCTGCCAGCGCATAAGAAAGCGTGGCACTCAGTGGGGTCATGATCCGTTTGTGTGTTGTCTTTCCGGCTTATAGCGCTGGCAAGTTTACTCAAGAACGGATCATGGTCGTGGCGGCGTTCCGCTGCCCTACATCCCTTGACCGCCAAGTCCAAGGCGCATCGCGGTTACCGTGAGCACCGGCACATGCGCCGAACACGCGGGAAAGCTCCGCTTGACGTACACGGCGGCGGTCTGGCCGGGCGGGAAGACGCGCAGCGCGTGCGCCGTGGCGGGATGGCAGCGCGCGGCCGGATAGTTGGCGGCCGCGGCGATGCCGAGCGTCGCGTTCGCCGTCGCGTTCGCGGCGACCCGCACCGCGGTCACCGGGTACAGCGGATTGCGGGTCGCGGCGCTGCCGATCTGCTGGCCGCCTACCTCGCTGGCGAATGACACCCCTGGGTAGCCGTACAAGGTACACGTGCCGCCGGAGGTATTGGTCAGCCTGAGGGCATAGTAGGCGGTTCCTGCCGCGGCCCCCATCGGCGTGAGGCTCGGCCGGAGTGTGCCGCTATCGCATTGCGTCGCGGCCGGCGTGGCTTGCGCTGTTGCGGAGGTGGCAGCGGCGCTCCCGCCAGGCGCTGGCGCGGAAGGGCTCGCCGCAGACGCCGGGCTGTGAGTAGAACCACAGGCCGCCGTCTGCGCCACCGCCAGGATCATGACGCCGGCCGCGATCGCGCGTCCGAGTACCGGGCACGGACAGTGTCATCGAGTCATTCCCGTCAATCCGAACCTCACCTGTCACCTCTTCGACGTTGCCCAGGCCGGGTTCGTTGGATATGAGCGCCCGACTCAGTTGCACTACGGATCAGCTAGGAGCCCGCTAACACGACGATGCTGGGCCGTTCAATCTGGGCCGTTCAAATGCGGGTCTGTTAAATGTGGTCCGTTCAAATGCTGGTCCGCTTGTATGCGGGGCCGTTTGAATGCTGGGCCGTGAAAGCTGCGCCGTTTGCTGCTGGCGTCACGCGCGCCGACGCCGACCCCGGCGCCGGTCCCGGAGCCCATGGTAGAGGAACGTGGCCGGTAGGCCGAGGACAGACACGTCGCGGGATTCTCCGGCCGCTGGCCTGCGAGTAAGGAAATCTGCGCAGGTCAGGGATGGTGCGCACCAGGGATGTAGCACGACGCCGGAGATGCCGCGCACGCCGGAGATGCCGCGGTCAGAGGACGCCGCGTAGCCGGAGCAGATCGAATACGCTCGCCTGGACCTTAAGCCGGCCGGTGGCCCAGGCGCGGGCGAGATGCAGTTGCTCGTCCGCGAGCGCGACAAGATCGTCGCTTCTCGCGCTGAACGTCACCTGGGCCGGCCCGTCCTGCGGTGCCGCCTCGATAATCGGGTCTGTGCCATGCGGCCCGAGCCGCGTACGGAACTCCACTCCCAGGTCAGTGACGCGGAAACCTATCGTGCGATCGACAAGATGCCGCTCGCGGTCCTGTGGGCTCATCCCGCTGATGCGGGACGCCACCTTTTCCAGTGCCTCGCGGCATTGGTCAACGGTCGCCATCGACGTTGCGCTCCTGCTGGTCCCCACCGAAGTGTCGTGTCCGGACGGTAGCGTTCTGGTGGGCCCGGTGCACGCTCCTACCTGCCCGCCCGACTCAAGGAGTCTGAAACGGATGATGAACGAGGTTACCCGAACTGCTGCCGCTGACGGCGCGTCAGCGAGGCCGGCGGCGGCAACGGGGGATCCGCGCGTGGATGAGGCGCTGGCCAGGCTGGCTGACCTCGAGGGTTTGCCCGATTCCGGGCACGTCGAGGCGTTCGAGCAGGCTTACCTGTGCCTGCGCGGCCTGCTCGACGAGCTCGGCACCGCTGCGCCCCGGCGTGCTTACGGCGACGCGTCAGATGGCAAGGCGCAGCAGGCTTGACGCCGAGCTGGTCCGCCGCGGGCTCGCCCGCTCACGTGAGCAAGCGATCGGGCTGATATCGCAGGGGCGGGTCCGGGTCGGCGGCGCAGGTCCCGGCGCCGTCAAACCGGCCAGCCAGGTGGACACGTCCGCGTCGATCACGGTGGAGGAGCCGGCCGACGGCGCCCACGAGTACGTTTCCCGCGGCGGCAGGAAACTGGCCGGCGCCCTGGCCGCATTGCCCGTGTGTCGCCGTCGCCGGTCGCAGGTGCCTGGACGCCGGGGCCTCTACAGGTGGGTTCACCGACGTGCTGCTGCGAGCGGGTGCCGCGCACGTGATCGCGCTCGACGTCGGCTACGGCCAGCTTGCCTGGTCGCTGCAGACCGACCCGAGAGTGACGGTCATGGACAGGGTGAACGTGCGCGGCCTGCGGCCCGGGCAACTGGAGTACCCACCGGACCTGGTGACTGCCGATCTGTCGTTCATCTCGCTTACGCTGGTGCTGCCCGCAGTCGCCGCCTGCGCAGCCCCTGATGCCGATTTCCTGCTCCTGGTCAAACCGCAGTTCGAGGCGGGCAAGGGGAAGGTTGGTTCGGGCGGCGTGGTCCGCGACCCGCCAACCAGACAGGAGGCGGTGACGAGGGTGGCGCGCTGTGCCAGCGATCACGATCTGGGCGTCATGGGGGTCACCGCGAGCCCGCTTCCAGGCCCATCAGGAAACGTCGAGTACTTCCTCTGGCTGCGGCGGGGCGCGCCGCCGCTCGACGATGCCGCCGCGGCGCGGGCGATCGAGGAGGGACCCCGCTAGTGTCGGGCCCGATGAACACCAACCGTACGGTCCTGGTGGTCGCCCACACCGGCCGCAAGGACGCGCTGCACAGTGCGCGGCGGGTGGTGGAGATGCTCACCAGCGCGGGCGTGAGCGTGCGGGTCCTCGCCCCGGAAGCCGATGATCTTGCCTGCGGCGGCGTCGACGTGGTCCCGGCCACTGCGACGGCGGCGCAGAACGCGGAGGTGGTGATCGTTGTCGGCGGTGACGGCACCCTGCTGCGGGCGGCAGAGCTTGCGCGGCCCGCTACGGCGCCGCTGCTCGGCGTGAACCTGGGCCACGTCGGCTTCCTCGCCGAGGCTGATCCCGAACATCTGGCCGCGACCGTGGACCGGGTGGTGCAACGGCGGTATGTCGTCGAGGAACGGATGACGGTTGACGTCCTGGTCCGCGAGAACGGCACGGTGACGGCCTCCACCTGGGCGCTGAACGAGGCCACGGTCGAGAAGGCCGCTCGCGAGCGGATGCTGGAAGTGGTCACCGAGATCGACGGGAAGCCATTGTCGCGATGGAGCTGCGACGGAGTCGTATGCGCGACCCCGACGGGATCCACTGCGTACGCGTTCTCCGCGGGCGGCCCCGTGGTCTGGCCCGAGGTGGAGGCGATGCTGATCGTGCCGATTTCCGCACATGCTCTCTTCGCCAGGCCGCTGGTGGTCTCGCCCCGCTCGGTGGTCGCCGTCGAGGTGACGGGGACATCAAGCCGTGGTGTCGCAGCTGTATCGGGTAACCCGGCTGGCCGCGCCCGCGAGCCAGCCGAGACGTCTGGTGGGGTTATGTGGTGCGATGGGCGGCGAAGGGTCGATCTGGCCGCCGGAGCCAGGGTGGAGGTTCGTCGCGGTGCGCTGCCGGTCTCTGTCGTGCGGCTGTCAGCCAAGCCGGGCAGCACGGAGTTCACCGACAGGCTCGTGGTGAAATTCGGCCTGCCGGTGACGGGCTGGCGTGGCCGCAGGGAGGGTCGGTGAGCCCCGCGATGCTCGAGGAAGTCCGCATTACTGGGCTCGGCGTCATCGACGACGCTGTCCTCGAGCTTTCCGCCGGATTCACCGTGGTCACCGGCGAGACCGGCGCGGGCAAGACAATGGTCGTGACCGGGCTCGGGCTGTTGTTCGGTGGCCGCGGCGACCCAGCACGGGTCCGGCCAGGCGCCGACCGGGCGATGGTCGAAGGCAGGCTCAGGACGGATCCGGAAGGTCACGTCGCCCGCCGGGTCCAGCAGGGGGGCGGTGAACTCGATCAGGACGGCACGCTGCTCGTCAGCCGTTCGGTATCAGCCGAGGGCCGCTCGCGTGCATTCGCCGGCGGCCGGTCGGTTCCCGTGAGCCTGCTCTCCTACCTCGCCGATGACCTGGTAGCCGTGCATGGCCAGGCCGACCAGCAGCAGTTGCTCAAACCTGGCCGTCAAAGGGAAGCGCTCGACCGCTACGCCGGCGCGGAACTCGCGATGGCGCTCGGCGAGTATCAGCGTGCCTATGACCGCCACCGCGACGTGTGCGGTCAGCTTGACGAGATCACCACAAAGGCCATGGAACGGGCGATGGAGGCCGACGCGCTCAGGTTCGGTCTTGGTGAGATCGAACGGTTCGCGCCTGCCGAGGGTGAGGACGGTGACCTGCTCGCAGAGGAAGAGCGGCTCGCGCATGCGGACGCGCTTCATGCGGCAGCTACAACCGCGCACGAGGCCCTGCTCGCGGACCCGTCAAGAGGCGAGAGCGCGGCGGACGCGGTCACCCTGCTCGGCGCGGCGCGCCGCGCCCTTGATTCGGTCAGCCAGCACGACGGGGCGCTCGATGAGCTCGGCGCCCGGCTGTCCGAGGCGTCCTACCTGATCTCGGACGTGGCGGCAGAGCTTGCCTCCTATGCGCAGTCCGTGGAGGCCGACCCCGCACGCCTTGCAGTGGTACAAGAACGCAGGGCCGAGCTCACCCGGCTGGTGCGCAAATACGGGGGGTCCGGGGGGTCGT
Organism: uncultured Actinomycetota bacterium; assembly: GCA_963727015.1. Lineage (GTDB taxonomy): Bacteria > Actinomycetota > Actinomycetes > Streptosporangiales > Streptosporangiaceae > DATFVJ01. The sequence goes on from CAVSEV010000002.1 coordinate 22,558, forward strand.
CCCCCCGGGCTGGCGCTGGCGGGGGTTCCGGGGGGTCGTCCCCCCGGGCTGGCGCTGGCGGGGGTTCCGGGGGGTCGTCCCCCCGGGCTGGCGCTGGCGGGGGTTCCGGGGGGTCGTCCCCCCGGGCTGGCACGGTAACGGCTGTGCTCGGCTGGGCCAAGCAGGCCGCTAGCAGGCTCACCGAACTGGACTCCGACGACGAACGCCTCGAAGCGCTCACCGCGGAGGAGGCTGACCTGGCTGGCAGGCTCACGGAGCTGGCGGACGGTCTCAGCGGGCTACGGGCCCAGGCGGCGGAGAAGTTCAGCCGCCGACGTGACCGCCGAGCTCACCGCGCTAGCCATGCCGCACGGCCGGCTCAAGGTGGCGGTGACGCCGCTGGACGAGCTGGGACCATACGGGGCGGACGAGGTGGAGATCCGGCTCGCCGCGCATCCAGGAGCGCCCGCGCTGCCGCTGCACAAGGGCGCCTCTGGCGGGGAGCTTTCTCGTGTCATGCTCGCCATCGAGGTAGTGTTCGCCGGCGCGGACCCGGTGCCTACATTCGTGTTCGACGAGGTCGATGCGGGCGTGGGCGGCAAGGCAGCGGTGGAAGTGGGCCGCAGGCTTGCCAGGCTCGCGAGGCTTGCCCAGGTCATCGTGGTCACGCACCTGCCGCAAGTGTCGGCGTTCGCCGACAATCACCTGCTCGTCGAGAAGTCCGGGGACGGCGCTCGTCACGAGCAGTGGCGTGACCCGGCTGGACCAGCAGGGCCGGATCAGGGAGCTGTCCCGGATGCTGGCCGGCCTTGAGGACTCGGAGCTCGGCCGCGCCCACGCGGAGGAACTGCTTTCCCTTGCGGCCGAAGAGCGGGCCACGCTGGCCGCGGACCGCGACGTCACGGGCCGCGCTGCGGGCCGCCAGTGCGCGGGCCGCTTGCCCAGCCCGGCCGCGCTGACATGCGCGCACGCCTGGTCACAGGAACTGGCGGCCGGGACCGGGCCGGGTGGCCCGTACCGACCGCCTTGGCCCTGCCGAGAGTGGCGTGCGCTGCGGTCAGCGTCACCAGCCCGGTCCGGCCGGGCACCGAGCGGATGAACGCGCCGCCCACGCCGCCGTACTCGCCGAATGCGAACGGATTGTCGCCGATGAGCGAGGCGGGCCCGGTCAGTGCCAGGTCCACCTCGCCGTTCACATAGGAGCGCTGGTTGCCGTACGCGTCGAGCGCGCGGAAGGTCACCCTGGTGGCATCGGAGCCGTCCGCCACGATCGATGCGTCGTCGGCGGTCAGCACCAGGCGGTCCTTGGACGTGTCGGCTGACATCCGCTCTGGACGCGACATGGCGCCCGCGCACGTAACCGTCGATGCGCAGTTCCGGCAGGCCCGTGCGGCCGGCCATCAAGTCCACGAAGACCGGGTTGACGGTGAGGTTGATGAAGACCGGTGGGTAGGCGAGGTGCCCAAACCGCGCCATGTCAGGCAGGCCGGTCGCGGCGTGCAGCGCGCCGACGTAGATCTCCAGGCGGTCACAGTTGGTGGCGATCATCGAGGCTTGCCCATCGGCGCCCGGCATCGCGTCAGGCCCGGAGTCCCAGAAGAACACGGGCAGGATCACCGGCTGCACGCGCGGGTCCACTTGCGAACGGTAGAAGGCGGCGCCCGGTTTCGGCACCCGGAAGGTGTCCGCGATACCAGGCCATTTGAGGTTGTCCCAGATGTGACCGTGTATCGATGCGTAATCGAATCCGGTCCAGCCGAGCAGGCCGCAATAACGCGGATCGGCTTGCGCGATCTCATGCACCTGCGCGTGCATGGCCGCCTGCCTGGCGAGCACCGTTCCCGGGTCGGTCCAGCGGAAGTACTGCACCCCGTCCAGCGTGCCCACCGCCTCGCTGACCAGGTACGGCACGTCCTTAAGCGGCGGCAGCAGCGTCGCGTTGCCCGCCGCATCGGCGTGATAGTCGTTGAACGCGAACACATCACCCGTCCAGTCCACGGTGGTGTGCGTCCGCATCGCGCCCGAGGTCTGCCGCGTGCCGTCAAGCTGGCGGGCGATTTCGGCGGTCCGCTGATAGAGGTCAAGGTGCCCTGAGGTCTCGTTGAGCCTGGTGCCCCAGATGACCACCGACGGCCGGTTGCGGTCGCGCATCACCATGTCGCGCACGTCGTCCTCGACGAGCGCCTGTGACGCGCCGCCGCCGACGTAGCGCCAGCCTGGCGGCTCCTCCCACACCATCAGGCCGAGCTCGTCGCAGGCGTCGAGGAAACGCGGCGACTGCGGATAGTGCGAGCACCGGACCATGTTGCAGTTGAAGCTGTTCTTCAGGATTTCGGCATCCCTGCGCTGCAGGCGTTCAGGCGCGGCCATGCCGGCGAACGGGAACAACTGGTGCCGGTTGAGGCCGAAGATCGGCATTCGGTGGCCGTTGAGGTAGAAGCCATCGAGCTCGAAGCTCGCCTCGCGGAAGCCGATCCTGGTGAGCTGGGTGTGTGCCGCCCCGCCAGGAAGCCCGGACAGGGTCGAGCGGACCGTGTAAAGCTTGGGCGTATCGGGCCCCCACAGGGTCACGTCGCCGAGTCTGGTGAGGCTCACCTGGGCGGTCGCGTGGCCGCCGGGGGAGATCGGTAACGTGGCCGAACCTGACGCGAGCGTGCTGGCGCCGTCAAGCAGGTCGACGGTGAGCGGCAGCGAGGAACGCGGCAACCGGCCGGAGTCAACCGTGCACGCCACTTCGACCCGCCGGTGCGGCGTGAGCACATCGAGCGGCTTCGCGAAGACATCGCAGATGAAAGCCTCCGGCACGACCCGCAGGCGTACGTCACGGTAGATACCGCCCGGTTGCAGGAAGTCGACGGCACTGGCCTGAAGCGGCGCGCCACCTGGCGGCACGGCCAGCCACCTGGAGTCGACGACGACGGCAAGCACGTTGTCGCCGCGGACAAGGCTGCTGGTCAGCTCGACCGACCAGGGCAGATAACCGCCTTGGTGTGCCGCGAGATGCTTGCCGTTCAGCACCAGCCTCGCGTTGGTCATCACGCCGTCGAAGTCGATAAACACCCGGCCGCCGCGCAGCGCGGCGCTGTCGAAATGGCGCCGGTAGATCCAGATGTTCTGCCACGTCGCCGGGTCCCAGTCCCGCCACGACAAGCTGGCCACGGTGTGGGGCAGGGTGACCTCGGTGAAGCCGCCGTCGGCGTAACCCCGCTGTTCTGCGCCTTCCGTGTAGACGCCGCCGAAGAGCCAGCCGCCGTTGAACTCGTAGACTCCTTCCGCCTGATCGCTGAACTCGGTCAGGGCGGGACCTCCAGCGCACGCGGAAAATCCCGCGAGCGCCGCGCCGGCGAGCGCCGCGCCGCCAGCCACGGAACGGATGGCCGTTCGGCGCGAGATCAGGTGCTTAGCCATGGCCCTGCCGGTGGGACGCGGAGTCAGCACCCGGCGAAACGGGCCACGAAAGCAAGAGGTCACGGCCAGGACAATAGCCAACAGGCACGCGCGCTGATGCGGCCATCTGATAACCAGCTCGGGAAGTCCTGGTCCGTGTGCCGGGACTGAGCCCGTCCCGGAAGGACCAAACAATGGCTACCGGCAGGCTCAGCCTCGTTGAGGGCATTTACGTTCCCGATCCCGGCCGCGACACCGCCGCGGTGATCGACGGCTTCTTCGCTCATATCGCCACCACGCTGCGCGCGCGCGCCCTGCCCAGTGGACCTTGGGGCCGCCATCCGCGGGCGGCAGGAGGAACTGGAGAGCGCCAGCGTGGACTTGACCGTCGATGAGCTTCCGCGACACGCCGAGAGCAATGCTTGATCGCCATACCCGGACCTTAACTACCTTGCATTGCCGTTAGGCCACAGCCAGCTCGGGCGGCACTTGCCCCCTAACACGCCGCAATAGACTGTGTGGCGTTCTGCAGTTGCGCCTCTGGCAAGATAACTCACAATGAAGGTCCCGTACCTGAAGGTTCCCAAGGCTCGCCGCGCCACGGCAAACGACCTGCCGGGGCTTACAGCTACGGCCCGGCTCGACCGCAGGACGAAGAATCTCGCCAAGCGGCTCCTCCCAGGTGAGATCGCCGTCATCGACCACGTCGACCTCGACCGGATGGCTGCTGACGCGCTCGTCGAGCGGCAGGTGGCTGCCGTGGTGAACGCGGCGCCGAGCATCAGCGGCAGGTACCCGAACCTGGGACCGCAGATCATCCTCGACGCGGGTATCCCGCTGGTCGACGACATCGGCCAGGAGGTATTCGCCAAGGTGGCCGAGGGCGACCTCGTACGGCTCGACGGCGAGACGCTCTACGCGCACGACCAGGTGATCGCCAAGGGCACGGTCCAGACCGGGGACTTGGTGGCGGCCGCGATGGCCGAGGCGAAGGCCGGCATCGCCGTGCAACTCGAGGCGTTCGTCGCGAACACGATGGAGTACCTCAAGCGCGAGCGTGAACTGCTCCTGGACGGGGTCGGTGTGCCCACGCTGACGACCCGCCTCGAAGGCAGGCACGTGCTTGTCGTGGTCCGCGGCTACCAGTACCGGGAGGACCTGGCGGTGCTGCGGCCCTACATCCGTGAGTTCCGGCCGGTCATGCTCGGCGTGGACGGCGGCGCCGACGCGCTCCTCGAGGCCGGTTATGTGCCCGACATCATCGTCGGGGACATGGATTCTGTGTCCGACACCGCGCTCGCCTGCGGCGCGGAGCTTGTCGTGCACGCGTACCGCGACGGGCAGGCGCCGGGCCTGCAGCGGGTGCAGGACATGGGGCTGGCCTCCGTCGTGTTCCCTGCGGCCGGCACCAGCGAGGACATCGCGCTGCTGCTCGCCGACGACCTCGGCGCCAGCCTGATCGTCGCGGTGGGCACGCACTACACCCTCACCGAGTTCCTCGATAAGGGCCGTTCCGGTGGCTCAAGTACGTGGCTGACCCGGCTCCGGGTCGGCAGCAAGCTCGTCGAGCCGAAGGGAGTGAGCCGGCTCTATCAGAGCCGGATCTCTGGCTGGTGGTTGCTCGCCATGGTGCTCGCCGCGTTCGTCGCGCTGCTCGCCGCGGCGAGGTCCTCGTTCGCCGCACACGCGATGTTCGAGTACGTTCGCGCCCAATTCGATACATTCCTCTACTGGCTGACCGGACTCTTCTAAAGTGATCGATTTTCGCTACCACCTGGTTTCCATCGTCGCGATCTTCCTCGCCCTTGCGACCGGCATCGTCATCGGCACTACCGCGCTCAACGGCCCCGTCACCGAGGCGTTGCAGAACGGCAACAACTCGCTACGTAACGAACTCAACGGCCTGCGCGCCCAGAATGGCGCGCTGCAGCAGCAGCTCAACGCCGCGGGGACGTTCGGGCAGGCGGCCGCGCCGCGCTTGCTCGGGAACCTGCTCGCCGGGCAGCGCGTGGTGATGATCGAAGCGCCCGGTTCATCGGGCCAGGTACAGCAGGGGGTCACCGCCATGCTCCAGCAGGCTGGTGCCACCATCGGCGGCCAGATCCAGCTGCAGGACAAGTTCTTCGACACCAGCGCGACAACCCTCGCAGAACTTGACCAGCTCTCGCAGAGTCTCAAGCCGCCGAACGTGACGCTTACCGGCGACACCCCGCAGCAGCGCGCGGCCCAAGTGATCGCGGCCGCGATCACAACCAAGGCCTTTCCCGGGCTGAAGGACTTCACCAGCCAGAACACCGTTTCCACATTCGCTGGCGGAGGTTTCCTGACCACCAGCGGGCAGCCCGCCGCGCGTGCCACACTCGCGGTCGTGATTACGCCAGCGAATCCGCTCACCGGCCCGGACTCCGCCACGACCAACCAGTCACTGACCGACTTCGCCGCGGCGGTCAATTCCGCCAGCGTCGCGGCGGTCATGGCCGGACCCGCTAGCTCGACGCAGCCGGGCGGCTCCATCGCGGCCCTGCGGGCCAGCACCAGCGCCAACCAGGTGTCGAGCGTGGACAATGCCGACATGACGTTCGGGCAGGTTGTCGTGGCGCAGGTGCTCGCCAAGCAGATCGGCACGCAGACGCCCGGCAGTTACGGCACCTCAGGCGCGAATGGGGTCGGGCCGAGCCCGATTCCGACCCCGACGGCTACCGCCACGGCGTCGGCTTCGCCAACTCCCACCAAGATCGCGAACGCAAGGTCCCAGCGGTGAACCGCGCTGCACCTCAGGACGCACGCGGGCCGCTCAGCCGCGGGCCGCTCAGCCGCGGGCCGCTCAGCCGCGGGCTGCTCACCTCCCTCGCCGCGGCCGGGACCACACGCGCCGCCTATGTTCTGCTCAAATCGCGTCCGCCCGGTGGCGAGGTGGTCTGGCACCGGACCAACCACCGCGGCGAGCCGGTCACCCTGCTCGAAGGTCCAGCGGCCGCGGCCGGCGCGGTCATGGCGGTCGCGATTGCGCCGGGCGTGCCAGCCCGTGCGCGCGCTGCGGCAGCCCTGGCTGGTGCGGGTGCGGCGGCGTTCGGTGGGTACGACGACCTCGCGGGTTCTGGTGACCGGCGGGGATTTCGCGGCCACCTGGGTGCGCTTCGGCAGGGCAACGTCACGACCGGCGCGGTGAAGATCGGCGGAATCGGCGCGACAGGCGCCGCGGCCGCCGCGATACTCGGCGGGCCGCCCGTCGACGTGGCGATCAACGCGGGCCTCGTTGCGGGCAGCGCGAACCTGCTGAACCTGTTTGACCTGCGGCCAGGCCGCGCTATCAAAGTCGCCCTGGCCGCGGCCGCCTTGCTGCGCGCGCCCGTCGTGCCCGCGGCCGCGTCGGCCGCAGGCAGCGCCGTGGCGTTGCTCGGCGAGGATCTGGGCGAACGGGCCATGCTTGGCGACGCAGGCGCCAACGCACTCGGCGCCGTGCTCGGTGCCGCGGCCGCGGCGAGCTTGCCACGCGGCGCCAGGCTGGCGGTGCTCGCGGGGATAACGGGCCTCACCGCTGCAAGCGAGGTCGTCAGCTTCACGAAGGTGATCGAGCGGACGGCGCCGTTGCGCTGGCTCGACATGATGGGCAGGCGCGCGCCCAGCCACCCGTCCGCCCAGCCAGCCGCCGAGCCAGCCGCACGGGCAGCCAGCCGGCCGCCCGGGCAGCCGAGCCAGCCGCCCGGGCAGCCGAGGCAGCCGAGGCAGCCGAGCCAGCCGCCCAGGCAGCCGAGCCTCCCGCCCAGGCCGCCGAGCCTCCCGCCCAGGCCGCCGAGCCACCCGCGCGGGCAGCCGCCCAGGCAGCATGGCCAACGGGCGAACCGGCGGCAGGGACATCGTCGCGGATACCTGCGGGCCCGGATGGCCACGCGGGCTCCGCAGATCCGGCAGAAGCGACCGGCATCGGTGGCCGTTCAGCTGTGCCGGCCCGTGGGGCCACTGTCCTTCCCGTGGACCCTGCCGACTTTCGGCGGCCCGCACCCCCCTGCGGACGGGGAGGTGCCCGCGTCGGTGGGTAGCGCGCTGGGCGGGGAAAGCCCCCGCACACCCGAGGGGATGCCTGGGTCATCGATCGAAACGTGAGGCGCGGGCTCGGCCGCGCCGCGGTACTGATCGGCGCGATCACCGTAGTGGCCCGCCTGGCGGGGTTCGGGCGCACGCTCGTCTTCGCGCAGACTGTCGGCAACACCAACCTCGGCACCGCGTACACCACCGCGAACCAGGTGCCGAACATTATTTTCGATATCGTGGCCGGCGGTGCCCTCACCGCCGTGGTGGTGCCCGTGCTGGCCGGGCCCGCTCAGCGCGCGGATCACGATGCTGGCGCGGCGGCCGACGCCCGCCGGACCGCTTCGGCCTTGCTCACCTGGACAATCCTGTTGCTCGTGCCGTTGAGCGTGCTCCTGGCGCTCGTCGCGGGGCCGGTCGCGACGGCGCTTTTCGGCCGCTCGCACGCGGGATCGGCCGAGACCATCGCGGTGGCCAGCAGGATGCTCGTGGTGTTCGCGCCGCAGATAGCGCTCTACGGGCTCGCCGTTGTGATCTACGGCATCCTGCAGTCGCACCACAAGTTCACGGCTCCGGCCCTCGCACCGCTGGTTTCCAGCCTGGTGGTGAGCGCCGCGTACCTGGCGTTCCTGCCGGTAGGGAACGGATATCAGAACAATCTGCGCGGCCTGCCCACCGCGGCGGAGCTGATCCTTTCTGTCGGCACCACCGCCGGTGTCGCGGCGCTCGTGGCGACGGTCGCGGTCCCGGCTTGGCGGCTCCGGCTTCGGTTGCGTCCGGCGCTGCGTTTCCCGCAAGGGATCGCACCGCGGGTGCGCGGGCTCGCGGCCGCAGGCGTCGCCACCCTGGTGGCGCAGGACGCGGCGCTGGTGGCGGTGATCGTGCTGGCCAATTCACGCGGCGGCACCGGCGCGATCGTGCTCTACAACTACGGCTGGCAGATGTTCTTCCTGCCCTACGCGGTGCTCGCGATACCCGTGGCGACGACAGCGTTCCCGCTGCTTTCCGCGCATGCCGCGGCCACGTCTGCCACGCTGGCCTCAGGCGCGGGCGCCGCCGTGCCTGCCGAGGCCGGCGTCGCGCAGCATGCGGAAACCGTTTCAGGCCCGGCGGCGTCGGCGGCGAAGTTGGTGCCGCCGGCGCAGCTAGGGCCGCCCGTATCGCCGCCGCCCGTATCGCCGCTGCCAGCGTCGCAGCCGCCAGCGTCGGACCCGTTAGCGCAGGCGGAGCCCGCAGCGCTGTCGGAGCCCGCAGCGCTGTCGGCGCCTGCCGCGCAGCCGGACCCGGCAGGCAGGTTCGACGCCTTGGCTGCCACCGCAACACGTGCGGCCGTGCTTGTGTCCTTCCTCGGCGCCGCCGTGCTCGCAGGGACCGCAGCGCCGGCCGCCCGGGTCTTCGTCCACCCCGCAAGCACGCGCGAGCTGACCTTCGTGTTCCTGGCTTTCGCACCAGGCCTGATCGGTTACGGTCTGGTCGCCAACCTCAGCCGGGTGCTGCTTGCCTGGGGCCGTAATCGTGCCGCCGCCCTGACGACCGTCATGGGCTGGCTCGCCGTGATGGCGGCGGACCTGGCCATCGTCCCGTTCGTGCCGCAGCGATGGGTGGTGCCTGTGCTTGGGCTCGGCAACAGCATCGGCCTCACCGTCGCGGGTGCCGCGCTGCTCATCGCCGTCGTGCGGGTCCGCGGACGCGGCTGCGTGGCCGGTCTGCCGCGCGCCTTCGCCGCGGGGATGGCCAGCGCCGTCGCGGGTGGAGCCGTGGGCGCGCTGCTCGCGGCGGCGGCAAGCCATGTGTTCGGCCCCGGCGGCGCGCTCCCTGCGGCGGCGCTCACGCTGGTGGCAGGTGCCGTCACAGCGGCCGTCTTCCTCGCTGTGGCGTACCTGGCCGACTCGGGTGACCTGCGGGCGGTCACCGCACGGGTGCTGCGGCGGCGGACGGCATGAGCGAGGGCCCCGCGCCTGGCACCGAAGCCGCCTGCGTGACGTTCGTGCTTGGCACGACAGCTGGCGGGACCGGAAGGCACGTGCGGTCCCTCGCCGCGGGCCTTGCCGCGCGGGGCATCTACGTGGCGGTCTGCGGTCCTGCCGAGACGGAGCGAGTGCTCGGGTTCACCGGCGCGGGCGCGCGGTTCGCCGCCGTGGAGATCGGTGACAGGCCGCGGCCGGCTCGTGACCTGGCGGCAGCGGCGCGCCTGCGTCGCCTGTTGCGCGAGTGCGACACTGCCGCTGACAAGTCCCGCGGCCCCGGTGGCGCGGGGCGAGCGGGACCAAGGATCGTGCACGCGCACGGCCTGCGCGCGGGCGCGCTTGCCGCGCTCGCCCTCGGCGGTGTCAGCCGCGCGTCAGGGCACCGCCGGCGGCCCGTGCTCGTGGTGAGCCTGCACAACGCGCCCCCCGCGGGTGGCGTCCTCGCAGCGGTGGTTCACCGGGTCCTGGAGCAGATCGTCGCCCGCCGCGCCGACCGGGTGCTCTGCGTGTCGGGGGACCTGGCCGCGCGGATGCGCCGCCGCGCTGCGCGTTCGGTGGGAATAGCGGTGGTGCCCGCCCCTGCAGGGCCAGCCGTTTCCGCGCAGACGGCGCGGGTCGTGCGGGCCGGGCTCGCCGCCGACGGCAGGCCGGTAGTGCTCGCCGTCGGCAGGCTCGCCGCGCAGAAGGGGTTCGGGACGCTGCTCGACGCTGCTGGCCGGCTGCGTGACCGCATTCCGCAGCCACTGGTGGTCATCGCCGGTGCCGGTCCGCTGCACGCTGAACTGGGCCGCAGGATTGATGCCGAACGGCTGCCGCTGCGGCTTATCGGCCAGCGCGACGATATCCCTGCCCTGCTGGCGGCCGCGGATGTGTTCGTGCTGCCGAGCCAGTGGGAGGGCCAGCCGCTCGTCCTTCAGGAAGCGCTGCGCGCGGGCGCGCCGATCGTGGCGACCCGTACCGGCGGCATTCCGGATCTGACGGGGGAGGACGCGGCACTGCTGGTGCCTGTTGCCGACCCGCAGCGGCTGGCGGCCGCGTTGGCGCGGGTACTCGCGGATCACGCGCTCGCCGCGCGGCTGTCGGCGGCGGCTGTCGAGCGTGCGCGGTCGCTGCCTGATGCGGAGGCGGCCGTCGAGGCGGTGCTCGCCGACTACGGGCGCGCCGCGGCCGGTGCCGAACGGGGCACCTGACCTCGCGGAGCCACCGGCGTGACGGGCCACGGTGTGGAGATCAGTGTGGCGGTCTGGCCAGAGTGAAGTGGCACTTGCGGGTCACCCTGATCTCCACGCCCCCCGGCCCGGTCACACTGATCTCCACAGGGCGGGAACGGGTCGTCGCGTGCTGGCCTCGCACGCTAGCTGCGCTGTCCACGGTCGGGAACCTCCTGCACGGCCCAGCGGTTGCCGTCCGGATCGCTGAAGAAGACAAACGACCCCCAGGGCAGGTGCTGAACGTCGCCGACTTCCACCCCCCGGCCTGCGAGTTCCGCGCGCGCCGCGGTTACGTCGGAGACGACCAGTTGCATGCCTCGGACAGAACCGGGTGGTGCATCGCTGATCCCGGTCCCCAGCGCGATCGAGCAGGCCGAGCCCGGTGGCGTCAGCTGCACGAAACGGATCTCGTCGCTGACCCTGTGGTCATGATCGGCGTTGAAGCCGGCCTGCTCGGTGTAGAACGCCTTGGCGCGGTCTACGTCCGAGACGGGAATCGCCACAAGCTCAAGCTTCCAGTCCATGCAGTCTCACCTTTCCTGGTCGTGCTTTCTGGTCGTGCTTTCTGGTCGTGCTTTCCTGGCCGAGCTTTCCTGGCCGAGTTCCGAACGATGGCCTGGAGCTTCCCAACGCGCTCCAGATGTTACGAGCTACCGACGGCGGCGGGACCTCGCGGCGTTACCTGTGACGTAATCGACGGCTGGCCGGCGGCGTGGCACCTTGGCTTGATGCTGTTCATCAGGGCGGACCCGGGCGCACGTAGCGCGGGCGGCGTCCGCCATCGAGCCGGAGGGACTTCACATGACCGACTTCAATGATCTCGCACACCGCTACATCGACGCATGGAACGAGACGGACGCCGCCGCCAGGCGCAAGGCGGTGGCGCAGCTGTGGGCGGATGACGGCGGGTACACCGACCCGCTGGCGGACGTCGCGGGGCCCGATGCGATCAGCGGGCTGATCGGCGCTGTCCACGAGCAGTTCGCCGGCCACGTTTTCAGGCTGGGCGGCCCTGTCGACGCGCACCACGACATCGCCAGGTTCAGCTGGGAACTGGTTCCGGCTGGCGGCGACGAGGCAACCGTGATCGGCTTCGACGTCGTTGCGGCCGGCCAGGACGGCCGGCTGCGTCACGTCTACGGCTTCCTCGACAAGGTGCCCGCGGCCTGACCCGTGTGTAAGGCACCGTTCGATCCCGGACACGGCCCTGCGGCGGTCACCGCCGCGGGGCCGCACGGTCGTCTCCACACCGCTGCCTGGCTGGCCATCTTCAGCCTGGACGCCCAGCGGCCGGCCGGCGGTACGCTCGCCGTGTGGTCCGCATCGCCCAAGTCAGTGACCTGCACTTGATGACCAGGACGGACCAGCGCGCGGGCGCTGCGATCGCCGCCTGGAGCACCGCCCGCGTCCACCAAGATCCACGGGACGCCGCGGAGTTAGCGCACGGCTCTCGCCCGGAGGAAATCCCCGGTCCGCGGGTCGGCCGGGAAGAACGACTCGATCGCGATCTCGGCAATCGTGATGTCCAGCGGGGTACCGAATACCGCCGTGATGCTGAAGAACGCGAGCTCCTGATCACCGTGACGCATTTTCAGCGGTACGAGCACGTCTCCGGGACCCGGTAGCTCGACGTCCGGCTCGGGCTGGTCACACGGGTAGCCGCGGAGTTCCTCGTGCAGCGCGGTGAGCTCCGGATCCGCGGTCTGCGCTGCCTGCCGGCGCAGCCGGGCGAGCAGATGGGCGCGCCATTCGCCGAGGTTGGCGATGCGCGGTGCAAGCCCGTCCGGGTGCAGGCTGAACCGCATCACGTTCATCGGCGGCGCAAGCAGGCCGGGGTCGGCGCCCTCCACGAACATGGCGATGCCGGAGTTGGCGTCGAGCAGGTTCCACCTGCGGTCGATCACCACCGCGGGGAATGGCTCGTGACCGTCAAGGACCTGCCGTATCGCCTTACGGACGGCGGCCATCTGCGGCGCGCCGAGTCCCGTCTCTGGGTAGACGGGGGCGTAGCCGCCAGCGAGCAGCAACCGGTTCCTGTCACGCAGCGGCACCTCCAGCTGCTCGCTCAGGTGCAGGATCATCTCGCTGCTCGGGCGTGAGCGGCCGGTTTCCACGAAGCTGAGGTGCCTGGTGGAGATCTCGGCCCGGATGGACAGCTCGAGCTGACTGAGCCGGCGGCGCTCGCGCCACTCGCGGAGCAGGTCGCCGATCGCTGGCCGTGGGTTCATCACTGCGGTGGTCATCACGTTGCACCACGGTAGGCGAGGCGCCTCATGGCGGCGATTACCTCCGGGGTAATGGACCCGGTCTCCCCCGCCGATGAGACCGCTTCTCATCGAGATCCGCACCTTGATCGTTGTCCCGTTGGGGGCGCCACAGCGCCCCCAACGGGACAACCACGGCGACGAGCGGTTCAGTAGGCGGCGGTGAAGCGCTGCCCGATGAAGGTGCCGCGCTCCAGGTCATCCACGGCCGCGGCCGCGTAGTCGGCCACGCTGATGCGGCTGTCACCGGCGGTATCGGTGATGGGCGCGTTCCCCGCCCGCACGCGGTAGGCGCCGGTCTTCTCGCCGTCGACGAGGTGGACAGGCGGCGGGCTGAGGTAGGACCAGTCCAGGGCGTCGCCTGAGGCTCGCAGCAAGGCGAGCGCTTCCGCCTGCCCGAGGGCCTCGCTCTTGTGCTCGGGCGGGAACCGTGGCAGATCGACGAAGCGCTGGCCGGGCGCGGCCTCCAGGCTGCCGCCAGCCACCGAGGAACAGCAAGCGCCGCACGCCCGCCTTTGGCAGCACGTCGAGTAGCGCGCGCGCAACTCGCGGCGCGGCGGCGGGTTGGCCGGCGGCGCCCTTGACGGCGGCCACGACGGCGTCGTGCCCCGCGATGGCACGGGCATTGGCGTCCTGATCGAATACGTCGGCGCTCACCACGGCCGCACCGGGCAGGTCCTTGATCCGGGAGACGTCGCGTGCGATCGCGGTGACCTGATGACCGCGGGAGAGCGCCTCAAGGGCCACGGCGTGGCCGAGGTGGCCGGACCCGCCGATAACTACGATCTTCATCGGTTTCCCTTCTGCGGCCGGTGCCGGGTGCTGGTCAGTTCCTCAGCTCCTCAACTCCTCAACTCCTCAACTCCTCAACTCCTCAACTCCTCAACTCCTCGACCCTTCGCCTGCACCAAAGTTGCCGCCCCCATCGCCCGCCGCCTATGTCCCTGCTGCCGCACGGGTCCCAGATCTCCGGAAGGGCCCCGGCGCGCTCATGATCCCTGATCGCGTTAACCTGCCCGGCGCGCTCATGCCCTGATCGCGTTAACCTGCCCGCACTATTTGCAGGCCAGCTAACACGATTTCGGATCATGGTCGGGCTTTCCCCCGAGCTCGAGCTGCCTCGCGGGCCTTTCAGGCCCCCGAGCCCCAGCGGTCACATGCGTGTTAGCCGCCGTCCTTATATTATATGAACACGCCATTATGAACACGCCGCACATATCTCGCACAGCACCGGGACCGGAATCCCGTGCCGGCTGCGGTGGCTTCGTGAGCAGGGCGCCACAGGCAGGCGCCACGGACAGGACCACAGGCGGGCGCCACAGACGGGCGCCACAGACGGGCGCCACAGGCAGGCGCCACAGACGGGCACCACAGGCGGGCGCCACAGACGGGCGCCACAGGGAGGCGCCACGGACGGGCACCACAAGCGGGACCGCTGAATCATCCCCGCCCGTCATCGGTGTCAGGAGCCGGTATTGTTCAGCCCCCGCCCGTGACATAGCACCACCTGGTCCACCAGGCGGTCATCGTCGTGCCGTCAGAGCCGTCGGCGATGACACCAATCTGGGCGCTGTCGATGACCCAGACCATCCGGAAGCCGCCGCTGCGGGTATCGGCGCAGCCGAGCATCCCGGCCGGGACGCCATTGTGCGCCCAGGTGCCGAGCCGATAGCCGGCGGCGCAATCTCCCCTGTCGACGAAGCCAACTGTGTTGTTCTCGAACCACGCCTGGGCGGAGCCCATGTCGGAGAACTGTACGACCAGGGGCCGCAGCGTGGGCCCCGCCGCGACGGCCTGGCAGTTGACGGCCGCGACGACGCCGCTGACCTCCAGGTCGGCCCGGCCGGTGCAGCCGGTCAGGTCGCCCGGGTCCAACCGGTTCACCAGCTGCTGCTCGCCAACCGTGAGCGAGGGTGCCGGGCTGGGCGACGTGCTGGCCGGCGCGGCTGGCGGTGTCATGGTAGGCGCAACGTTCGGCGGATTTCGCACCCAGAATGCGCATCTGTTGAGACCGAGCTTTGCGATCGCCTTCTCCCAGGCGAGGAGGGAGGTCAGGACCTTGTCCCCATCGCTCAACTCGGTGGCGACCTGCGGAGGGGGCTGCGAGCTGGGCGAACCCGGGGTGCGGTCTACCGCCGTCTGCAGCAGGTTGGAGAAGGTTTCCATGCTGGAGACCAGCGCGTTGCCGGTGCTGATAACGGCCCCGACCTCGGCCGCGCGGTCATCCTTCGGGGTTTGCAGGGCGCCCAGGTCGCCCATTTGCTTGCTGAGGCTGCCCTCAGCGACGATGAAGTTACGTAGCCGGCCAACCGCCTGCTGGGTGGAGGAACCGTTCTGGCCGGCCGTCGAGGGCGGGGACGGGGCTAGCCCATCGAAAAGGGATAATTGCAGCGAACCGATGTCCTGGTCGCAGACGGCGTTGGCTTGGCGCACCCAGGTGGCGGTGGTGGGACCTGGCGGCCCTTGGAGGGCTAGGTATGTCAGGTACGTGCCCGTGATCGTCGCGGCGAAAGTGAGGATCCCGGCGACGGCCTTGACGAAGGGGCTGATCCCGCGCAGCCCGCGGCGCGGCGCCGGCTTCCAGAACTGCCAGCCTGCCGGCGGCGGCGGCCACGACGGGTCGGGATGCCAGCCAGCCTGCGGCTGCCAATCGGCCGGCGGCGCTGGCCAGCCGGGCGGCGGGTTGAAGACCCACGACTTGCCCTTGGAGTCTGCCGGTCGCGGCGGTAAGCCTGCGGATGCCATTACCCCCCCTGGCTACGGAAGGCGCACGCCGGTTCCCTGTATATGCGCGGTTCATCCCCTCCGAGTACACAAACAGTAACGCGCTAGGGTCGATCAGGGTTGACAAGAATAAGATGACAAAAAGGTATCCAGGCGGCGAGGCTAGGGCGCGACTTTGCCACCCGAGGCTCCCGTTCTTGAGCAACCGCCCGTTCTTGAGTCACCGCCCGTTCTTGAGCCACCGCCCGTTCTTGACCAACCGCCCAGTCTTGAGTAACCGCCCGTTCTTGAGTAACCGCCCAGTCTTGAGTAACCGCCCAGTCTTGAGCAACCGCCCGTTCTTGAGTAACGGCCCATTCTTGAGCAACCGCGCAGGTGACCGGGGCCTGTGGGCGCGCGGGCTATGGCCAGCGTCACGGACGTGGGGTCAGCCCGGTCGGTCCGCGCCCGGGTGGGTCGCCGCGAGGTCGCGGCTGGGCAGCCGGGATATTGTCGCGTCTGTGGCCCACGACCTCGTCGCCGAGGGGCGCAGGATCCTCGCGGAAGGGCTTGCCGAGCCGCCCGCACGCCTGAGCAGGCGGCACCGGCTTGCCGCACTCGCGGCGGATGTGGACGGCGACGTCGCCGCGGTGCTTTTCGCCCGCCGCGGGACAAGCGGCCAGCCATGCTTCGAGGTCGTGCTGTTCGAAAAGCGTGCCGCCGGCTGGGAGAGCCCGGGCGGCAGCGGCGGGGCGGCAGAAGACGACATCCTCGATGAGCGGCCACCTTCAGCATCACTCGGCGCCGCGCTGCGCTGGGAGGGCGGCGGGGCATGCCAGGGTCTTGCGCAGCGCCCGCTGGCGGGGTGGCGGCTAGGCCGGCGGGGCGGCCGGTGGCTCAATCACACGCTGGTCCGTGCCGCGGCCGAGACCCGCCAGGTGCGCGTCCGCGGCGCACATGGCGAACGGACGCTCACGGTGCCACGTCACGGCCAGCTGATCGTGGTCTGGCGCGGCGGCGCCGCGCCCTCGCTCACCCCGTGGTCGGAAAATGGGGTGAGCATCGGACCCGAGGTCTCGGTCACCTCCGGCGGATGGTGACGGTACGGCAGCCGTCCAGGGCGGCGATCGGGGCCAGCAGTGGCGAAGTGCAGCGCGAGCCGTTATGGATAAAGCGCGCAAGCCGTTATGGATAAATGGGGAGGTCAGCTGGCCTTTACCAGCCGCGGTCTCGCCACTCCTTCAGGTGCGGCCGTTCGTTGCCGAGCGTTGTGTCCTTGCCGTGACCCGGGTAGACCCACGTGCCGTCAGGCAACGGCCGGAACACCCGCTCCTCAAGGTCGTCCATGAGCTGGCCGAAACGGGCCGCGTCGCCCTGCGTGTTGCCTGGCCCGCCAGGGAACAGGCTGTCGCCGGTGAACAGATGCGGGGTCTCGGCAAGCTCACCTGCCGCGTCGTAACACAGCGCGACGCTGCCCGGAGTGTGGCCGCGCAGGTGGATGACACCGAGCACCGCGTCACCGACGCGGACCTCGTCGCCGCCGGAGACTGGTTCTGTTACCTCGACCGGGAGGGCCGCTGCGTCGGCGGGGTGCGCTGCGACTGGCGCGCCCGTCGCCTGCTGCACCTGGCGCAGCGCCTGCCAGTGGTCCTGGTGGCGGTGGGTGGTGACGATCCGCGACAGGTGCGTGCCGCCGATGAGCTCGAGTAGCCTGCCTGCCTCGTTGGCCGCGTCGATGAGCAGCAGTTCGCCTGTCGCCGCGCATCGCAGCAGGTAGGCGTTGTTGTCGAAGGGGCCCACGGCGACCTTGGTCACGGTAAGGCCGGGCAGTTCCCTGACATCGGGCGGGCCGCCGACGACGACGTCTCCTGTGTAGCTCAACCTGATCCTCCCTGCGTCGTGGCTTCCCTGGAAAGTGCTCCGGGTGCGCGCCGCCGTGGTTCCACCGGCGCGGACGTCCTTATGATCGTAGGCCGCTCTTATCCGCGGTTCAGGTGAGGCCGGCGTCGGGTGCCAGGAGCGCGATCTGGGTCCTGTTGCCGAACCCGAGCTTGGTCAGGATGTGCGAGATTTGGGCCTTGACGGTGGGCACCCTTTACGTGGGCCGCCAGTTACTCCGGCCGCCAGTTACTCCGGCCGCCAGCCGCGACCTTCGTTCGGCGACCATGCGGGAAGCCGCGGTAGTGCGCCGACCGGCGTGACGGTAAGGCCGTCACCTGCGCCCCTGCCGATCAGCCAGGCGAGCAGCAGGTGCGCGGGCCCGGTGACAGTGCAGGGCTCCTGGATCGTCGCGGCGGCCGTGCTTGCTGTTTCCGGCGTGCTTGCCGCCCTTGGCGCGTCTTGCTGGCCCGACGTCGCGGGAATGCCGATTTCGACGGTGTGCCCGGCTACCTCGATGCGGCACGCGGGCACGTCTGGCCGGTGCGCGAGGTCCGCCGCGGCGAGCGGCAATTCAAGTGCCACGAAGGACTCGGGCCAGCCGTCAGCGCCGAACCCGGCATCGAGGTCGACGTGATGGATCTCCACTTCGGCCAGCCGCCGCATCAGCGTGAACCAGGCGGGATGCTCGGGACCGCGCATGCCCTGGACGAGAGCCTGCCATGCCTGCCCGGTCAGGGTCGCCGCCGCCGCGCTGAACGCGGCAGCGGAGTCGCGCAGATCGGCGAGGAGTTCCGCGGCACCCCGGCCGGCGCCGACCGCTATCCCCGCGTCGCGAGCTTCCGCGCTCGGATACTGCGGGATCTTCGTGCCGGTCCGCGCCCAGACGAGCAGGTTACGCAGCCCGTCCGCGTTGCGGGCGACGTGCGTGACGAGGTGGCCGCGCGTCCAGCCGGGCAGCGCCGACGCCTGGCGGACGTCATGATCGCTGAGCCTGCCTACCGTAATTAACAGTCGCGCCGTCGCCTCGTCGACCTGCTGCCGCAGAGTCCCAGGGTCAGCTTCCACCGGCGCTCCTCCCAATCGCTGCGGACCATCCTCTCTGGCGTACCCCGCCAGTGGCCACACGCCACCGTGGCCGGGCATCCGCACCCGGGCACCGTCCCCCGCCGTCACTCGCGCGGTCCCCCGCACCGTGCACCGCAGCGGCGGGGGCCTGTTCTCCGCATGGAATGCCGCCGCAAGTAGCCGCGTTGACGTGCCTGGCATGGCATGGGTTGCCGGACCGCCCGACAGGGCTGGACAGCTGCCCCGGTGGTGCGGGCCAGTTCGGTGGTCCACTCGCAACCTCCCCTTGGGGCAGGGCGCGGCGAAGCACCCGGACGTGCTCGCGTTGGGCGGCCTCCGGGATCCCCTGGTGCGGTGCTCGCCTGGCGACATCCCGGAAGCCCACGGGTTTGTCACCCCCCGCGGATACCATGACCAGGCACCCATGTGCCGGGAGGAATAGGGCCGTAAAGGAATCGGCTGATGAAGATCGGGAGCGTCGTGGCTGATCGTCTCATCGTTCGCGGGGCACGCGAGCACAACTTGAAAGACGTCTCGCTCGACCTGCCGAGAGACGCCCTCATCGTCTTCACCGGGCTGTCCGGCTCGGGCAAGTCGAGCCTCGCGTTCGACACGATTTTTGCTGAGGGTCAGCGTCGTTACGTGGAGTCGCTGTCGGCGTATGCCCGTCAGTTCCTCGGTCAGATGGACAAGCCGGATGTGGACTTCATCGAAGGCCTGTCGCCCGCCGTATCCATCGACCAGAAGGGCACGAGCAGGAACCCGCGATCAACTGTCGGGACGATCACCGAAGTCTACGACTACCTCCGGCTGCTCTACGCGCGCATCGGCAAGCCGCATTGCCCCGTCTGCGGCCGGCCGATCGCGCGGCAGCAGCCGCAGCAGATCGTGGACCGGATGCTCGAACTCGATGAAGGGACCAGGTTCCAGGTACTCGCGCCTGTCGTGCGGGGCCGCAAGGGCGAGTACACGGAACTGTTTCGCGAACTGCAGACCAAGGGGTACTCACGGGCCCGCGTCGATGGCGTGATCGTGCGTCTCGACGAAGCGACGGCCGGTCAGCTGCCTGCGCTCAAGAAGTACGAGAAGCACGATATCGAGGTGGTCGTCGACCGGCTCGCGGTGAAGGATAGCGCGCGGCGGCGGCTGACGGACTCGGTGGAGACAGCGCTGACGCTGTCCGGCGGCCTCGTCATTGCCGACCTGGTTGACCTGCCCGCCGACGAATCGCACAGAGAGCGGATGTTCTCCGAGCACCTCGCCTGCCTCTACGACGACCTGTCGTTCGAGGAACTTGAGCCGCGCTCGTTCTCGTTCAACTCACCCTGGGGCGCATGCCCGGACTGTACTGGTCTCGGGACCCGGATGGAGGTGGACCCCGAGCTTGTCGTTCCTGACCCGGGCAAGACTCTCGCCGAGGGCGCGATCTCGCCCTGGAGCGGCGGGCACGTCGCCGACTACTTCATCAGGCTGATCGAAGCGCTCGGCGCCGCGCTCGGATTCAGCACCGACACGCCGTGGCAGCGGCTGCCCGCGAAGGCCAGGGACGCGCTGCTGCGCGGCTACGACGCCCAGGTGCATGTCCGCTACCGCAACCGTTACGGTCGCGAGCGCTCGTACTACACCTCGTTCGAGGGTGCCATCCCTTACATTGAGCGCCGTCACTCGGACGCGGAGAGCGATTCGAGCAGGGAACGGTTCGCGAGCTTCATGCGTGAGGTGCCGTGCCCGGCGTGTCATGGCAGCAGGCTCAAGCCGGTCGCGCTCGCCGTCAGCATCGGCGGCAAGTCGATCGCCGATATCTGCGCCATGCCCATTGGCGAGCTGGCGAAATTCCTGCTCGCGCTGGACCTGTCCGAACGGGACAAGCACATCGCGGAACGCGTGCTCAAGGAGGTAAACGCCCGCCTTGGCTTCCTGCTCGACGTCGGGCTGGACTACCTCACCTTGGATCGTGCGTCAGCGACGCTGGCCGGAGGTGAGGCGCAGCGGATCCGGCTGGCCACGCAGATCGGATCCGGGCTCGTGGGCGTGCTCTACGTACTCGATGAGCCGTCCATCGGGCTGCATCAGCGGGACAATCACCGGTTGCTCGAGACCCTGATCAGGCTACGTGACTTGGGCAACACCCTGATCGTGGTCGAGCATGACGAGGACACCATCCGGACAGCCGACTGGGTGGTGGACATTGGCCCTGGTGCGGGGGAGCACGGTGGCACAATCGTGGTTTCCGGGCCTGTCGGTGAGCTGATCGCCAACGAGAATTCGCTGACTGGCGCGTATTTGTCGGGCCGCAGGAGCATTCACGTACCTGAACATCGGCGCCGCGTTTCCAAGAGCCGCCAGCTGGTGGTCAAGGGCGCACGGGAGCACAACCTGCAGGGTATTGACGTCGCGCTCCCGCTCGGCTGCCTGGTCGCAGTTACCGGCGTTTCAGGCTCGGGTAAGTCGACGCTCGTCAACGACATCCTGTATCTGGCGCTCGCCAGGGAGTTGCACGGCGCGCGCACCCAGCCAGGAAAGCACCTGCGGATCACCGGGATGCAGCACCTGGACAAGGTCGTGCACGTCGACCAGAGCCCGATCGGCCGTACCCCGCGTTCCAACCCCGCCACCTACACCGGAGTGTTCGACCATATCCGCCGGCTGTTCGCGCAGACCACCGAGGCCAAAATCCGCGGGTACCAGCCCGGCAGGTTCTCGTTCAACGTCAAGGGCGGCAGGTGCGAGGCGTGCTCGGGCGACGGCACTATCAAGATCGAGATGCAGTTTCTCCCTGACGTGTACGTGCCTTGTGAGGTGTGCAACGGCGCCCGCTACAACCGGGAGACGCTGGAGGTCCACTACAAGGGAAAGACGATCTCCGAGGTTCTCGACATGCCAATCGAGGAGGCCGCGAGCTTCTTCGAGGCTGTCCCGCCGATCCGGCGCCATATGCAGACCCTCACCGACGTGGGCCTCGGCTACGTGCGGCTCGGCCAGCCTGCCCCAACCCTGTCCGGCGGCGAGGCGCAGCGGGTGAAGCTGGCGTCGGAGTTGCAGCGCCGTGCCACCGGCCGGACCGTTTACGTGCTTGACGAGCCGACCACTGGCCTGCACTTCGAGGACATCGGCAAGCTGCTCGGGGTGCTCGGCCGCCTCGTCGACGCGGGCAATTCGGTGATCGTCATCGAGCACAACCTCGATGTGATCAAAACGGCTGACTGGATCATCGACATGGGCCCGGAGGGAGGCTCACGCGGCGGGCTGGTGATCGCCACCGGAACGCCGGAGCAGGTGGCGCGGACCGAGGAGAGCTACACCGGCCAGTTCCTCTCGAAGGTTCTGGGCGGATGATCCGCGGCGCGGCTGCCGGCAGCCGTAGTGCTGGCACACCCGGTGAGGTCACGGCGGGCGAGGTCACGGCGGGCGAGGTCACCGTCGCCACCTCCCATGGCGACGCGGCCGTTGTGCTCGACCGGGCGGCGGAGCCTGCGTTCGTGCTCGCGCTTACCCATGGCGCCGCCGGCGGCGTGGACGCATCCGACCTGCTTGCCGTACGCGATGCCGCGCTGGCGCTCGGCGGAACCGTCGCCAGGGTCATCCAGGCCTACCGGGTCCGCGGCGCACGCGCGCCCGGCTCGGCCGCCAGGCAGGACGAGTCGTGGATCGAGGTCATGGCCGCCCTGCCGGCACTGGTCGCAGGCCCACGGGCAAACGCGGCACCAGAACCCGGCGGGCGCCACGCCCCTGCCGAGCCGCCGGGCCGCGATCTGCCGTTGATCCAGGGTGGCCGGAGCAACGGCGCGCGGGTCGCCTGCCGCACTGCGGCTGCGGCGGGGGCACATGCGGTGATCGCCTTGGCCTTCCCGCTCCATCCGCCAGGCCGTCCAGAACGTTCGCGCCGCAGCGAACTGCTTGCTGCTGGTGCCGATGTGCTCGCGGTGAGTGGCAGCAGGGACCCGTTCGGCATCCCTGACGCGGCCGACGTCACTCGTCTCGTGGTGCTTACGGGGGAGGGGCACCCGTTGTCGAAGAATCCGACAGCAGTGGGCGCGGCGGTTACGGCTTGGCTTCGCCCGCGGATGTCAGGCAGCCGATGAGCGCTGCGGCAACTCGGGCTCCGGCAACTCGGCGGGCTGTGACACGTCCGTGGGCTGTGACACGTCCGTGGGCTGTGACATATCGGCGGCCTGCGACCGGCTGTTGGGCTGCGACCGGCCGTTGGGCTGCGCCCAGCCGTTGGGCTGCGCCCAGCCGTTGGGCTGCGACCGGCCGTTGGGCTGCGACCGGCCATTGGGCGTTGACAGCGTGGTAGGCAGCACCAGGTCTGTGGGCCGGTGCGGAGCTATCACATGACCGTCTGGTAGCAATTCGCCCGTGTCATCGAACAGCACAATCCCGTTGCAGAGCAGGCTCCAACCCTGCTCGGGGTGCGAGGCGAGAGTACGAGCCGCCTCGCGGTCCGGTGACGTAGGGTCCGGACACGGCGGCGTGTGCAAACACATCGCGGTGCCTCCTGGTCTTTACCTGGACGGGTTATGCTCGTCCAGCTTGCTCTGTATCCATACAACGGCGCTTAACGACACGCTGTTCCGCTCAAAAGGTCACATCCCGGCCAACAATCGCTGAGGGTTTGCCGCACGTCACCAACGAGCAAGATTAGACCCTGTGCCGCCCGGTCCGTGCCCAATGCCATGTAGTTCAGCCTCCTGCACCCGCCCGTCGCGGCGCACCACCGCCGCCGCGACCGCCGCCGGCTTGAGGAACACCCACCAGATCCCCCGACCGGATCTTGCCTGCCCCGGCCGTGACCAGCGCAGAACGCCGTTCTTCCCGATCCAGCCCCCGCCCCGCCGGCGAGGCCGGGTCCGCCACCCGGACCGCGACCATCCCCGCCCCGCCCGGCAGCCTGACAACGGCGTCCCCGGAAGAAGGGGTGACACCGGACGGCGTCGTCCGGATCTGACGCGACAGCGCGGGTTCGAGCCCGCGACCTCTGGCTTGTGGTTCCAGCGGGGTCGGCGGCGGCCTGGGAAGTCCGCGAGCACTCAGCCCAGCACCTGCTGCGGAGGCGCACCGCGCCCAACCCGCGCGCAACCCGCGGCGCGTCGGCGCGGCGTGTCCTGGGCGAAGATCTGTGGTCAGTTCGGAGCGGTCAATGGGCTGCCCGTAGCTTCGTGGCCGCTGCGGGGTTCCGCGCCTGGGCCCAGCCGTTCGGCCATCGACTCGCCTTTTCGCCCTACCTGCACGTGGTGGCCGGCCGACGCCAGTCCGAAGCGCGGCATGTTCCCGTACACGGTCTCGTAGGCGCCCGGCTGCACGACGTATGTCTCGTGCCAGAAGCCGACATCACCGGTGAAGCCCACCCGGCGGTTGAACATCCGCCACGCCGCCAGGTGCGGCAGAAGCGAGTCACGGGCGAAATGCTGCAACTCTGCGGTGCTGCGCCAGTACTGAACAAGGATTGGCCCGGACGGGCGCATCGCAATGTGGCAGCCTAGCATGCCGAGATCCTCCCCGGAAAGCTTTCGGATCATGCGCGGCATCGCTATGAACACCGGCCACCATTTGTGCACTTTCCACGGTTTGTTGATGCGCATCCCTATGAGGAAGACCACGAACTGGCCGTCGACGTTTGCTGTCATCCGACCTGGTACGACGGGATTGCGTGACATTGGCTCTGCTCCTTCAGTTGGGGATCGTCTTTCCGGCTATCAACCTGGGACGGGCGCTCCGGCGATCGGAAGGATTAATTCTGCGCTGGCTCCGGCTGACCCAGGTGGCCCAGTCGAGCCAAGGCGCGGAGCCTCGGATGCGACCTGGCCCTGCCCGCGCGCCCTTATCGGGGCGGGGGCTGCCGTACTGCCAGGACGGGGTCGCCTGGCCCGGGCCGGGAGGAACGCCAGGGCGGCGGCGGCCGCAACGGCGGTGCCCGGCGAACAGCCGCACATCCAGCATCGGGTCGGGCCGGCGGACCTGCCAGAGCGCGAAGCCGGCCAGGATCGCGAGCGACCCTGCGAAGCTGGCTAGCGTCACCGCCGAGGTCCAGCCGTGGCGGGGTGCCTCGATCACCGTCCAGACCAGCAGGCCGATGCCGGCGACCGACAGCACGGCGCCGAGCCGCTGCCGGTGATAGTGGGCACCTCGCAGAAACGCTGCCGGTAACTGACCTGCAGGGCGGATTGGGCTCCCACCCCCAGCACGGCCGATATGGCTGGCGCCACGGTACTCGGCGCGAGGCCGAGCCGGGCGCGGGCGCCGAGGGGGCCCCAGTTTGCAGAACACGACGGTCTCCCCGGCGATGCGCAGGCTGCTAACTCCGGCAGTAGGGCAGCGCGCTTAAGGGCGTGAATGGCCAGGGGCCGGAGCCAAACGCCAGCTAGGAGCACAGCACGCCAACCCATAGATAAGAGCCTGCTGCCATGGAATCATCGTGGCAAGCGGGCAAAAACTTGACGATGCTCAAAACACCCGCCACCCTGTGGTCGTGGTCGAGCCGGATTCGCCGCAGTCGCGCCTCAGCCGGCGTGATCGCCGCAAGCAGGAGACGATCGGCGATATCAAGGCGACGGCCCGCGGCCAGCTCGCCGTCGGCGGCCCGGCCGGGATCTCCCTGCGCGCGATCGCCCGGGACCTGGGCATGACGGCGTCGGCGGTGCACTACTACTTTCCGAGCCGGCGGGCGCTGCTCGATGCCCTGATCGTCGACGGGTTCAACTCGCTGGCCGACGCCCTGCGATCCAGCTACGACCAGGCAGGCCCGGTCGCCCCGGATGAGCAATGGCTCGCCGTGTGCCGCGGCCACCGCGCCTGGGCCCTGCGCCGCCCGTCGGAGTATCTGCTGCTTTACGGCCACACCGGCGACGCAGCCAGCCGCGGGCAGCCGCAGGCCCTTCAGGCGATGTCGAACGTCGCCGCCGTGCTCTTCGCGACGATGCGAAACTGCGTCGCCGCCGGTGACGTCGACACCGAACGGATTGAGGCGGCCACGCCGGCGCCGCTGCGCGAACAGCTCGCGACATGGCGTGACGCGATGGACAGCATCGGCGACCTCCCCGGCGGCGCCCTCGCGGCCTGCATGATTGGCTATTCGCAGCTGCACGGCGCGATCACCCTCGAATTACTCGGGCACCTTCCACCCCAGATCACCGACCGCAGTGCGCTTTTCGACGTGCAGATGGCGCACACGGCCGCGCTGCACCGGCAGCCTCCCACGTGACTGGCGCCTGGGCCAGACGTGCGCCGGCTACGTCACCGAACTGGAGATCTGGGTCTGGGTACTTCGCGCCGCACAGAAACCACGATGACACCGCGGCGAGCAGGGGCGCTCCGCCGGCCGGTACACGCTCAGCGGCGGCACCGCCAAGTACGCGGGGATCAGCGGCTCCGGGAAGTTCGTGACCGTCCTGGGCGCAGCAACTCGAAGCGGAAGCGAATACGAATCGTAATACTCGCTGGCAAACGGCACTGATTATTACTCTGTGTAAGTTTTGACGAAAAACACCGGCCTCCTACATCAAGGAGCGCTAGATGCCAGCAAGCGACGCCGATCCCCAGTCTCCTGCCTGCGGCGGGACGTGGACAATGCCCGTGAGCCGGTGCTCTTCGCGCAATGTCAGCAGTCGCTCGGCTTCCGCCAGCCACCTCTTGACCTTGGGCTTCGCCTTGGCCTTGCGGCGGTAGATCCAGTCGTCGTATCCGAGCGCCCCGATCTCCACGCGTTCGGCGGCGTACGCGGAGCGCATGACCGCGGTCAGCGCGTCGTCGAGAGCCAGCCCGAGTCCGCGAAGCTCGATCAGCGGTGCGCGGCTCGCCTGCGCCTGCCTGAGTGCGTCCTCAGCGTCCCTGGCTGCCCGGAACAACTCAGCGAACTGCGCGGCCAGTGCGACATCGGCGGCATGCTTGTCCATCGCCTCGCGGCTCGGCTTGCGGCCAGTGATCATCGTGATCTCTCCGTGGCGGGTGTGATTACTTCCCAGCGGCGGGTGATTACTTCCCGGCGGTGGGCCTCAGCGTACTTGTCCCGCGCCGATGCGTGCCGCACGGGGCCATCGCGGATAGGGCCGGTGTCAGCGTGCGAAGAAATGCCAGCCAAGCCATCCCCAGAGCAGCAGGATGAGCACCCGGGTAACCCGTGTCTGCATCAGGAAGCCGAGCATCTGGCCCGCCGTGGGAATCCGCGAACCGCGGCGCCGTGCGACGATTTCGAGGGTGATCAACGCGATCGCGATGACGGTGAAGCCGAGGACCGTGATCGTATGCGTGTTCACTGGCCGCTCACCGCCTGATCAGTCCCCACCCGGTCAGCAGCCAGGCCGCGAAGACAGCACTCTTGACGACGTGCTGGTGGACCAACGGACCCGTGACGACGCTGAGGGTCGGGTGCCACCACTGCGAGCCGTCCCTGAAGGCCGAAGCCTCCCACTCAAAGAACATCATTGCCGCGATCGCCCAGTACGACGCACCCGCGATGTCCAGGCGTTCTGGCGGCGGCAGGCGTTCTGGCGGCCAGTGGAAGGCGATCACTGCGAGCACGACCCAGGGAACCGCCACACTGATCGTCGCGGCGCCTGTGAACGCGGAAATCCCGCCGGCCAGCCAGGAGTATCCTGCGACGCCGGCGCCCACCGTGGCCGTCCGCACCGGGTGCTTACCCCAGTCGGGGTTCCGTTCAGTAGCCATGTCTCCCGCACAGGATCATCTCATCGGCTCAGGCTTACCTACAACCGCAACCGTCAAGGGCATCGGCGCCTTCCCCATGGAGCACCCTCTTGCGCTCTGGGGAACAGTGGCTGAGCTCGGCGCCCTTGCCTGGCACAGCGCTCCCGGCTGGCACTTATGACGATCTGGCGGAAGAACTGCCGAGACGGCCTGTCCCGCACCTTAGCCGTGCGGGCGGCGCCGTAACACGGCGGTCACACGCGCGACGCCGGCACGAAACCGTCGCCGGGCACGATCGTCATCGTGGGTCAGGGTCACAAGGCGGGACAGGTTCGGCGCTGTTGGGCGCGGGACGTATGCCTGTCGGCTGACCGCGGCTGCGCTGCGGGAGGCTCCGCACGCGGCACCATGGCGTGGCGGTGATGGTGCCATGCGGACCGTCTTACCTTTGCTGGCGCGGCAGCCTGGCAGCAGGCTGCCGCGCCAGCGCGCCGCATTAACCAAGATCTACGGGACGCGCCCTAGCCCTTCAGGCCTGGGAAGTCCTGCTCCCAGAACTCTCGTGGGCGCCGGCCAGGTTCGGCGGTGTCCTGTTCGTCCGGATGGCGTGCTTCTTCTTCTTCGCGCAACTCGACCCGGCGTATCTTTCCTGAGATCGTCTTGGGCAGTTCGGTGAACTCGAGCCGCCGCACCCGCTTGTAGGGAGCAAGCCGTTCCCTCGTGTACTTCAGGATGGCGGCGGCGGTGTCGGCCGAGGGCTGCCAGCCGGCGGCGAGCATCACGTACGCCTTGGGCACGGCCAGCCGGATCGCGTCCGGTGAGGGGACGACCGCGGCCTCGGCCACGGCCTCGTGCTCGATCAGCACGTTCTCAAGCTCGAACGGCGAGATCAGGTAGTCGGAGGCCTTGAAGACGTCGTCGGTGCGGCCGACATAGGTGATGTAGCCGTCGGCGTCCCTGCTCGCGACGTCTCCCGTGTGGTAATAACCGCCGCGCGTGGCTTCCGCGGTCAGCTCCGGATCGCCGCGGTAGCCGTTCATCAGGCCGAGTGGGCGCCGCGACAGGTCCAGGCCGATCTCGCCCTCCGCCGCCGGCACGTTCGTGCTGCGATCGAGCAGCGCGACGTCGTAGCCGGGGAGTGGCCGGCCCATGGACCCGAGCTTGACCGGCTGGCCGGGGGAGTTCCCGATCTGCGCGGTGGTCTCTGTCTGCCCGTAACCGTCCCGGACCGTGATACCCCACACCTTCCGGACCTGCTCGATGACCTCGGGGTTCAACGGCTCGCCCGCGGAAACGCACTCCCGCAGCGACCGCGGGGCAGCGCCGAGATCTGACTGGATCAGGATCCGCCAGACCGTCGGCGGCGCGCAGAACGTCGTCACCCCGCAACGCTGCATCGCATCGAGAAGAGGCGCCGCGGAGAATCGCCGGTAGTCGCCGACCAGCGCGGTGGCCCCGGCGATCCATGGCGCGTAGACATTGCTCCAGGCGTGCTTTGCCCAGCCGGGCGAGGAGATGTTCAGGTGCACGTCACCCGGCTGCAGGCCCAGCCAGTACATGGTGGAAAGGTGCCCGGCCGGGTAGGAGACGTGGCTGTGCTCGACCAGCTTCGGCGTGGCGGTCGTGCCCGACGTGAAGTACAGCAGCAGCGGATCGGACCCGCGGGTCACCCCGTCGGGCCCGAAACCAGCAGGGGCGGCGCGTGAGTCCTCATATGAATGCCATCCCGCCACCGCCGGCCCGACTGAAATGGGAATCCAGCCGCCGCCGAGCCCGGCGAACTTCCCGGTCTCGCCGGACTCCGTGATCACATGCCGGACCGCGCCACGCGAGATCCGGTCGGCGATATCCGCCGGCTGAAGCAGCGTCGCCGCCGGGATGATCACCGCGCCGAGCTTCATCGCGGCGAGGATCACTTCCCACAGCGGTGCCTGGTTGCCGAGCATGAGCAGCACGTGATCGCCGCGGCCGACGCCGAGGCCACGCAGCCACGTCGCCACCTGATCCGACCGCGCGCTCAGGTCCGCATACGACATCTTCGTGTCCGGCCGGTCCTCGGTCACGATCCACAGCGCCAGCCGGTCCGGGTGCTCGCGTGCGATGACGTCGAACCAGTCGAGCGCCCAGTTGAACTCGTCCAGCCGCGGCCAGCTGAATTCGCGGTGCGCGGCCAAGTAGTCGGTGCGGTGGCGCAGCAGTAAATCCCGCGCTGACCGGAACACCTCGGTAACAGAATGCTCATCCGTCATACCGACATCCTGATGCCGGGCAGTGGGCCTGCACAACAGGCCGAAGGTCTGCTGCGAACCTGCGCAGTCCGGGGATTTGGCATGGATACCGAACGGCTGCGCGGTGACGGTTAATCTTGCGCAGGTGCCTCCAAGCGCGGGCAAGAGCGCTCTTCGAGGCCGTACACCTGAAAGGAAGCTGCCGCGCATGGCATTCGATGTGAGCAAGATCCGGGCGGATTACCCTGCGCTCGCCGACGGATACGCCTACCTCGACGGTGCGGCGGGTACCCAGGTGCCTGAAACGGTCATCAGCGTGGTCGCGGACACCTACCGCACCGGGATTGGCAACGCGGGCGGGGCATTCCCGGCGAGCCACCGCGCGGACGAGATCATCGCCAGGTGCCGCGGCGCGGTGGCCGACCTCACCGGGGGACACCCGGATGGAGTGATCCTTGGCCCGAACATGACCACGCTGACCTACCGGCTGGCGAACACCCTCGCAAGGAACTGGCTCCCGGGTGACGAGGTGATCGTCTCCAGGCTCGACCATGATGCCAACGTCAGGCCGTGGGTACAGGCGGCAGCACGGGCGGGCGCGGCGGTGCGCTGGGCCGAGGTGGAGAAGAAAACCGGCGAGCTTCCTGCCGCGCAGTACGATCACCTGCTGTCCGAGCGGACCAGGCTGGTCGCGGTCACCGCCGCGAGCAATGTGCTCGGCACCCGGCCAGACGTGGCCGCCATCACGGCGAGGGCGCACGAGGCAGCCGCGCTTACCTACGTGGACGGCGTGCACGCCACTCCGCACGGCCCTGTCGACGTCGCCGCGCTCGGCGCCGACTTCTTCGCCACGAGCGCGTACAAGTGGTCAGGGCCGCATGTCGGTGCGGTCGTAGCCGATCCGGGCCTGCTCGC
Source organism: uncultured Actinomycetota bacterium (assembly GCA_963727015.1). Lineage (GTDB taxonomy): Bacteria > Actinomycetota > Actinomycetes > Streptosporangiales > Streptosporangiaceae > DATFVJ01. Next base: position 52,830 of record CAVSEV010000002.1, read on the forward strand.
CGGCCTGCACCCGGACCAGCTCGCGTCCTCGCCAGGTACGGTGCCCGAGCGGTTCGAAACGGGTACGCCACCGTACGCCGACCTGGCAGGCGCGGCCGCCGCGGTTGACTACCTCGCCGGGCTCGACAGCGCAGCGTCCGGCACCCGGCGTGCACGCGTGCTCGCCTCGATGGCCGCCGCCGAGGCGCACGAGCAGGGGCTTTTCCAGCCGCTGCTCGACGGGCTCGCGTCCATGCGCCACGTCACCTGTTACGGTAACGCGCAGGCCCGTACCGCCACCGCGTATTTCACCGTGTCCGGTCACACGCCGCGCGAGGTCGCGCTGCATCTCGCGGCGCGCAAGGTGAACGTGTGGAACGGGCACAACTACGCGTGGGAACTCACGGGAGTGCTTGGCATCAGGGACAGCGGCAGCGCCGTGCGTGCAGGCCTGGTGCACTACAACGACCGCAGCGACGTGGACCGCCTGCTCGAAGGCGTCGCGGAGCTGGCGCCCCACTGACTCGGCGCCCCACTGACCGGCGCACGACGGTGCGGCGGCAGGCGACCGTGGAGATCAGTGTGGCCGGAAGGTGGCACTGGACTGCGACAAAACCGCCACGCTAATCTCCACAGACCTAGCTGGCGAAGTCGAGCAGCGGCTGGGCCCGGCTCGGGTGCCGTAGCTTGGACAGCGACTGCTTCTCGAGCTGGCGGATCCGCTCCCTGGTGAGCCCCAGGTGCTTGCCGATCTCGTCGAGCGTATGCGGGTTCCCGTCGAACAGGCCGAACCGCATCGACATGATGATGGCCTCACGAGGCGTGAGGTCCGCAAGCGCGCGGCGCAGCTGGTCGGCCATGAGCTGCCGGTCTACCAGCTCGGACGCCTCAGGCGCGTCGATGTCCTCGATCAGGTCGCCGATGCTGGTCTCGCCATCCTCGCCGATCGTGGAGTCGAGACTGATCGGCTGGCGGCTCGTCCGCAGCAGCTCCTCGATCTGGTCCGGCGTGCGGTCGAGTTCCACCGCGAGCTCCTCAGGCGTCGGCTCGCGGCCAAGCTGCTGGTGCATGTCGCGCTCAACCCTGCTCAGCTTGCTGAGCATCTCAAGCACGTGCACGGGCAGCCGGATCGTCCGCGCGGAGTCGGCGAAGCCGCGCTGGATCGCCTGCCGGATCCACCACATGGCGTACGTCGAGAACTTGTAGCCCTTGGTGTAGTCAAACTTCTCCACCGCACGGATCAGGCCGAGGTTGCCCTCCTGCACGACATCGAGGAGCGAAAGCCCGCGATCGGAGTACTTCTTGGCCACCGACACGACCAGGCGCAGGTTCGCCTCAAGCATGTGCGCCTTGGCCCGGCGGCCGTCCGCGGCGACCGCCTCCAGTTCGGCGCGAAGAGCGTCGCCCTGGACGGCCTCGCTCTCCAGCTTGTACTCGGCGTACAGCCCGGCCTCGATCCTCTTGGCGAGATCGACCTCCTGCTCGGCGGTGAGCAAGCTGGTACGGCCGATCGCCTTGAGGTAGGTGTGAACGGAGTCGCCCATCGTGGAGGTCTGGTCATCCAGGTCCACGTCGGCCCTGACCGCCAGGTCAACCTCGGCTCCGGCGGCAACGCCAGCCCGGCCGGGGGCCAGTGCGGCCTCCATATCGGCTTCTGCCACGTCAAGGTCCGCAACGCCGGTCCCTGCCGCGCCGGCGCCAATCATTTCGCCGCCGGTCACATCAGCCGTGACCGTGTCCGCCGCCTCGTCAGCGAGCCTGACACCGGCCTCGGTCAGCTCACGAAGGATCGACCGGCCTTCCGCTGCGGTAATGCCTGCCCGCTGGAAGGTGGCTCGGAGCTCGGCAAGGGACAGGTGACCCTGTGCCCGGCCACGCTGGACCAGCTCGTCCAGGCTCGCGGCCATCGCCTCGTCGTGAGTCGCACCGTGCGCTGGGACACCGTGCGCTGGGACACCGTGCGCTGGCACACCATGCGCCGGGACACCGTGCGTGGGCGACTCCGCCATCGCAGTCCGCGGCATTAGACACCTCCCTCCAGGCACACGCCCCGCCAGCAGCATCACCCGGCACTTTGGCGGTACGCTCGTCGTAGCAGCAACCCGCCCGTGGGCATCATCTGCAGCCAAGTCTGTTGGGCAGGCACTATGTACTAACGCTGCTGCCGCCCGATTGTTCCCGCGCCCAGGCCCGCAGCGCTGCGATGTCCGGCTTTCCAGACGGCAGCAAAGGGATGCCTGCGGCGATCGCGAGCCGCCGCGGCGCGGCGAAGGGCGGCAGCAGGCCCGCCACGTGCGCGCGCAGCTCGGCCAGGCCGGGTGGGACGCCCGGGTCGGCTGGTACGACGACCGCGGTGACCTGCTCGCCCCACTCAGGATCGGGCAGGCCGAACACGACGGCCTCACGCACCGCGGGATGCGCCTCGAGGCAGGCTGTCACCTCCGCGGGCACCACTCTTTCCGCTCCGGTCGTGATGACGTCGTCGGCGCGGCCGAGCACGTGCACCCGGCCATCGGGGCCGACGCCGCCAAGGTCGGATGTGACGAACCAGTCATCCTCGAATGCCGCGAGGGTGAGGTCGCGGCGCAGCCGGTAACCGGAGAACAGGACGGGGCCGGCGATCCGGATCCGGCCGTCCGGTCCGGTGCGGACCTCGACGCCGTCGAGGGGCGCGCCGTCGTAGACGCAGCCACCGCAGGTCTCGCTCATCCCGTAGGTGGTGACCACGCGGGCGCCCGCCGTCCGCGCCTCGGCAAGCAGGCCAGCTGGCGGTGCCGCACCACCGAGCAGGATCGTCCGGGGCCCGCTGAGATCGCTCCCGCGTGCCAGCAGCCGCCTGAGCTGTGTGGGTACCAGCGATAGGTGCGCGCAGCCGGTCAGGCCCGCGGCCGCCGCCGCGATCGCCGACGTGTCAGAAGGCGCGCATATCAGCGGCGTTGTATCGGCGATCAGCGAGCGGATAAGCACCTGGAGACCGGCGATATGCCCGGTCGGCAGGCAGCACAGCCACCGCTCGCCGGGCCGGGCGCCGATCCGTGCCAGGGTGGCGCGGGCCGAGGCGACAAGCGCGGCGGCGCTCAGCTCGGCCGCCTTCGGCTCGCCCGTCGAGCCCGATGTGACGACCACCAGCGCGGTCCCCTCGCCCGCCGCGCGGCCGCCTGCCCGAGGCGTCGTGCCGTCGGGGGTGATCACGGCCGATGGCGCCAGCAGCTCGAGCAGCCTGCGCAGCCGTGCCGGTGGCAGATCCGGGTCGATCGGGGCCAGCGCTGGGCCTTCGCCCGCGAGCGCGTCGGCAAGCAACCCGCGCAGCCGGTCACCAGGTGGCAGAACGGCCACCTGCAGGGAGCGTCCGGTCACCGTCGTAAGGTTAGCGGTGGCCCTGTCAGTGCCCTGTGAGTGAGTGCCCTGTGAGTGAGTGCCCTGCGAGTGAGTGCCCTGTGAGTGAGTGCCCGGCCGCGCGATGTGGCCGGGCTGTGCGAAGCCGGGCTGTGCGAAGCCGGGCAGTGCGAGGCCGGGCTGTGCGAGGCCGGGCCGTGCGAACCGGGCGGTACGACCGAGCTTGGGCGGCCGAGTTGGGCGGCCGAGTTGGGCGGCCGAGTTGGCGGCCGGGCCGTGCGACCGAGTTGGGCGAGCCGAGGAGGACGCGTGGTCGAGTGGAAGCGGCCGGATGAGGCGTACACCGACATCCTTTACGAGACCGCAGAGCTGCGGACGGGCGGTGCCGTCGCAAAGATCACTATCAACCGGCCAGAGGTGCGCAACGCCTTCCGCCCCACGACGCTGTTCGAGCTGCAGCACGCCTTCAATGCCGCACGCGACGACCCGGGCATCGGAGTGATCATCTTGACCGGCGCGGGGGACGAGGCGTTCTGTTCCGGCGGTGATCAGAAGATCCGCGGTGACGACGGGTACGTCGACGCGCACGGGATCGGCCTGGCTCAACGTGCTCGACCTGCAGGTGCAGATCCGCCGGACGCCGAAGCCGGTGATCGCCATGGTGGCCGGTTACGCCGTCGGCGGCGGGCACGTGCTGCACGTCTGCTGTGACCTCAGCATCGCCGCGGACAACGCGGTGTTCGGCCAGACCGGCCCGAAGGTGGGCTCGTTCGACGGCGGTTACGGTTCGTGGCTGCTCGCCGCCACGGTCGGGCTCAAGAAGGCGCGGGAGATCTGGTACCTGTGCAGGCAGTACAGCGCGGCGCAGGCCCTTGACATGGGCCTGGTGAACGCCGTGGTGCCGCTGGAGCGGCTGGAAGAAGAGACACTGGAATGGGCCGCGGAACTGCTGCAGAAGTCCCCGCTCGCGCTGCGCATGCTCAAGGGCGCGCTGAACGCGGTCACCGACGGCGCGGCAGGCATGCAGCAGTTCGCGGGTGACGCGACACTGCTCTATTACATGAGCGAAGAGGCGCAGGAAGGCAGGGACGCCTTCAAGCAGAAGCGGGCGCCTGACTTCGCCAGGTTCCCCCGCCGGCCTTGAGCCCCCGACCGTTGAGGCAGGGTGCTGCGGTGCCATCCGCGGCCAGCGCGGCAGCGGACCTGATCGGGAGCATGCGCGCGTTCGCGATCCCGATGCGGACCCGGTTCCGCGGTATCACTGTGCGCGAGGGCGCGCTGATCCGCGGGCCCGCGGGCTGGGGCGAGTTCTCCCCGTTCGCCGGGTACGGCCCGAAGGAGAGCGCACGCTGGCTCGCCTGCGCGATCGAGGCGGCTACCGACGGCTGGCCGCCGCCGTTGCGAGACCGGATACCGGTGAATGCGATCATTCCCGCGGTCGGGCCTGAGCGCGCCTACGCCATGACGGCGGCCGCGGGCTGCGGCACCGCCAAGGTGAAGGTGGCCGAGCGCGGACAGGCTGCCGAGGAGGACCTCGCCAGGGTCGCGGCGGTCCGCGATGCGCTCGGCCCGGCCGGGAAGATCCGGGTGGACGCCAACGGCGCCTGGGAGGTGGATCAGGCCGAGCGCATGCTCGGCGAGCTCAGCAGCTACGGCCTGGAATACGCGGAGCAGCCCTGCGCCACCCTGGCCGAACTCGCGCGCCTGCGCCGCCGCGTCGATGTGCCGCTCGCCGCGGACGAGTCGATCAGGCGCGCCACGGATCCGCTGCGGGTGCGCGCCGCAGCGGCGGCCGACATCGTGATCATTAAGGTGCAGCCGCTCGGCGGAGTGCGGTCCGCGCTGCGCGTCGCGGCGGCGTGCGGGCTGCCCGCTGTGGTGTCAAGCGCGGTGGAGACGTCGGCCGGGCTCGCCGCCGGCCTGGCTCTCGCCGCAGCGCTGCCGCAGTTGCCTTACGCGTGCGGGCTGGGCACGCTGAGCCTGCTCGCCGGGGACGTGACGGCGGACCCGCTGGCCCCGGTGGGCGGGCTGCTGGACGTCACGCGGCCCGAAATTGATCCAGAACGACTGACGCGGTGGGAGATCGATCCTGGACCGTGGCGCGAGCGCGCGGCGGCCGCCGCCCGCTATCTGCGCGACGTCAGCGAGGGCGAATCGTGAATCCATCGACGGCCTTCGGACGCACCGTTGTCGATGAGCTGATCAGATGCGGGTTGCGTGAGGCCGTGGTTTCGCCGGGATCGCGCAGCGCGCCGCTCGCGATGGCGCTCTTCGACCGCAGCGGCCAGCCGCGTGGCGGCAGCGGGCCGCACCTTCGGTTGCATGTCAGGATCGACGAGCGCTCCGCCGCCTACCTCGGGCTCGGCCTCGCCAAAGCGTCGGGCGTGCCTTCGGTGATCGTGTGCACGTCGGGCACGGCGGCCGCGAACTTCCACCCGGCCGTGGTCGAGGCCGACGAGGCATGCGTGCCGCTGATAGTGCTCACCGCCGACCGGCCGCCCGAGCTACGCGGCGCGGGCGCCAACCAGGCGATCGACCAGGTCAAACTATACGGCTCCGCGGTCAGATGGTTCTGTGAGGCTGGCACGCCCGATGCCAGGCCAGGGATGGCGGCCTACTGGCGCTCGCTCGCCTGCGACGCGTGGGCGCATGCGACCGGCGCGGTGGGGGGCCTGCCTGGCCCCGTGCATGTCAACATCCCCCTCGCCGAGCCGCTGGTGCCTGACGACGATCCGGGCTGGCCCGAACCGCTCGACGGCCGCAGGAACGGCGCCGCCTGGACGCAGTTCGCGGGCTGGCCCCCGCCGTCGGCAACCGGACCTGGCGGGCGCCCGCTGGACGGCGCAGGCGTGCCGCCCGGCGGGCCCGATGGGCCCTACGGGCGTTACGGGCCTGCTGAGCCCTCCGGCCCCGCTGAGCCCTCCGGCCCCGCTGAGCCCTCCGGCCCCGCTGGGCCCGCCGGGCCCGCCCGGCCTTTTGGGCCCTCCGGCCCCGCTGGGCCCTCCGGCCCCTCCGAGCCTTTTGGGCCTGGCCCCGCTGGGCCCGCCGGGCCTTTTGGGCCTTCCGGCCGCGCTGCGCGCTCCGGGCCCGCTGCGCGCTCCGGGCAGATGGACCTGCCGGGCGCCGCTCGCGGCGTGCTGATCTGCGGCGACGGCACCCCGGATCCGGATCGGCTCGTCGCGGCCGCGCAGCAGGCCGGCTGGCCGGTGCTCGCCGAGCCGGCGAGCGGCGCGAGAAACGGCCCCGGCGCCCTAGCCGCCTATCCGTACCTGCTCGCCACGCCCGAGTTTGTCGCGGCACATCAGCCTGAAGTGGTCGTCACGGCCGGACGCCCCGGGCTGTCCCGCGAGGTGACGGCGTTCGTGCGCCAGGCCGCCGCGCACGTCGTTATCGCGCAGGGCCCAGGCCGCTGGGCCGACGCGGCGCGGACGGCGTCCCTGATCATTCCGGCAGGCGGCTCGGCAGCTGGCCCGCCGGCCGGTGCCGAAGGCAGCACGGCCGGCCCGCAAGCCGGCAATGCCGGCCCGGAAGCCGGCCCAGCGCCCGGCGCCACCAGCCCAGCTGCCCTGGCGCGAGCCTTGCGGCGCGGGGCCAGGCGGCGCGACCCCGCGTGGCTGGCGTCGTGGCTGTGGGCCGACGCCGCCGCCCGCCGCGCCGCCGACGCGGTGCTTGACGAGGTGCCCGAGGGCGGCGCAGGCCGGTCGCGCGGCGGCCTGTCAGAGCCGGGGCTTGCCCGCGACGTGGCCGCGGCGCTGCCCGATGGCGCGCTCCTGTGGGCCGCGTCGAGCATGCCCATCCGTGACCTGGATCAGCACATGACACCACGCGCGGGTCTGCGGGTGCTCGCCAGCCGCGGCGCCAGCGGCATCGACGGGCTGGTCTCGGCCGCGATGGGCGCCGCGCTGGCCCACCAGCGCGCGGGTGGCGGTCCCGCGGTCGCGCTCCTCGGCGACCTGGCCTTCGTTCATGATCACAGCGGCCTTGTGCTCGGCCCGGACGAGCCGCGGCCCGATTTGGCCATCGTGGTAGTGAACAACGACGGCGGGGGCATTTTCTCGCTGCTCGAGCAGGCCAGGTTCCGCGAGCCGTTCGAGCGCGTCTTCGGTACCCCGCACCGCACGGACCTGGCCGCAGCCGCGGCAGCCGTTCGGGTGCCTTATCAGCGGCTCGATGAGCCGGGCGACCTGCCGGACATGCTGGCCGCCTGCGCGTCGGCAGGTGGGATCCGGTTGATCGAGGTAAGGACCGACCGGGCCGCGGGCGCTGCGCTACGTGAGCGGCTACACTCCGTAACCGCCCGGGCGGTAGCTTCCGCGCCGGCAGGTCACCGCTCGGCGCGCCGGGCGGCCCGCCGCGTCGGCTCCGCCTTGCCCCCTGCCACCGGGACGAGACGGCCGGCCGGGTGAGCCGCACGCGCCGCCTGCTAACGAATTGGCTGCGGTACGGCCCGCTCAAATGAGCGCCATTTACGCTGGTATGTCGTTCTTCGTCAAGTTCAGGTGGCGCATGTAGCGGTCCGATAATTGGCAGATTACCGTCGGGTCACGATTCGCCGCCGCCCCCCAGCACCTGTTCACATGCCGCCTGCCCTGCTCCTACCATGACTCGACGGTTCGCCCAGGCAGGCGGGCGGTCGCGCCGTGGGACGGTTCGGCCTACGGTCAATGACTCGCGGACGAACTTCGCGGACAAGAGGAAGGAGGAGAGTGTCGATGAGGACATTCACGCGGGGTTACGCCGCCATCGCTGGCCTAGCGACCCTTGCGCTTGTCGTCACTGCCTGTGGGGGCAGCAGCAAGTCGACATCGTCCGGCACGTCGTCGTCCTCGGCGCCAACAGGTAACGAGGGCCTCAACCCGGGTACCGGCACGCCGCAAAAGGGCGGCACGCTGAACCTGCTCGGTATCAGCGACGTGGACTACATGGACTACAACATCCCCTACTTCACGGTCGGCTACCAGGCGCAGCGCATGTACGCGCGCGACCTTTACTCATACCCCGCGACGCCCGGCCAGACCACTACGACCGTGCCGGACCTGGCGACCGCCGCGCCGGTGCTCAGCAACGGCAACACCAGCTACGCGGTGACGATCAGGACCGGCGCGATGTGGGACACCTCGCCGCCGCGTCAGGTCACCGCGGCGGACGCGCTGCTCGGGCTCAAGCGGGCATGCAACCCGGCGCAGCCGTTCGGCGGGCTGCCCGACTTCGAGAACATCATCGAGGGCTACGCGTCCTTCTGCGCCGGCTTCGCCAAGGTCAGCCCCACCGCGGCCGCGATCAAGTCGTACATCGACAGCCACCAGATCTCAGGTGTGACCGCTTCCGGCCAGACCATCACCTACAAGCTGGTCCGCCCGGTGCCTGCCTTCGCGAACATGCTGGTGCTGCCGCCGTTCAACCCGGCGCCGGTCGAGAGCCTCAACTACGTGCCCGCGAGCTCCGCTTCGCAGCAGCACATCATCTCTGATGGCCCGTACACGATTCAGAGCTACACGCCGACCCGCAGCATCGTGTTCGTCCGCAACCCAGCCTGGCAGGCGAGCAGCGACCCGATCCGCAAGGCGTACGTCGACAAGGTAGTGGTCAACGAGACCGGCCAGGCGGAGACCATCCAGCAGCAGCTGCAGACCAACACCGCAGCGGCGAGCATGGAGTGGGATGCTGCCGTGCCGGTCGCGGCGGTCCCAGGACTGATCAGCCAGATGAAGGCCGGCGGCCATAACTTCACCCTCGGGCCGCAGTACGCGTCGAACCCGTACATCATTTTCAACACGGTGTCGCCGAACAACGGCGGCGCGCTCGCCAAGGTCGCCGTCCGCCAGGCACTCAGCTACGGCATCAACCGGGCGCACCTGATTCAGGACAACAACGGCCCGATCGTCAGCCCGCCGCTGACGCACGTCCTGCCGAACGGCCTCAACGGGGGCCAGGAGTTGCCGGCGAACTTCGACCTGTACCCCTACAACGTCGCCAAGGCCAAGTCCATGCTGGCGGCGGCCGGGTACCCGAACGGGCTCACCCTCAAGATGCTGTACCGGCCGTCGAGCACGTCGAATGCCAAGATCTTCCAGACCCTGCAGGCGGACCTGTCCGCCATCGGCGTCAAGGTCAGCGGGGTCCAGGCGACGCAGGCGGACTTCTACGTGAAGTACCTCGAGGTTCCGACGGTGGCCCAGCGCGGCGTGTGGGACATCTCGCTGGCAGGCTGGGGCCCGGACTGGTTCCAGAACGCCGCGGCTTCGTTCTTCAACCCGCTGTTCTCCGGAGCGGCGTCCTACCCGCCGGCGGGCAGCAACTTCGGTTTGTACAACAACGCCGCGTCGAACAGCATCATCAACCAGGCGAATACGGCAACGACCTCATCCGCGGCAAATGCCCTCTGGGTGCAGGCGGACCAGCAGGTAATGTCGCAGGCACCCATCTTCCCGATCACTCAAGCGCAGTGGGCGCTTTACCACGCCAGCTATGTGCACAATGCGGTCTACATGCCGTCACTGCAGGCCTATGACCCGACCAATGTCTGGCTCAGCAGCCCGGGCTGATCACCCCACGCCGGCGGCCGCACGCCGGCAAGGCTAATCGTGTCGGCCGCTCCGCGGTATTCCCGCGGAGCGGCCGACGGGATTACAGTCAATTTGATGTCTGGGCTGCGCATACGACGCCCGCTTGGGCCGGGCAGCAGTTCGCGAAAGGTTGGGTAGCAGTGGCGCTACTTGAGGTCAAGGACCTACAGGTGTCGTTCCCGACCCCGGACGGCGTCGTGCAGGCGGTGCGGGGCCTGACGTTCAGCGTCGATTCGGGGCAAACCCTCGGAATCGTCGGGGAGTCCGGATCGGGCAAGAGCGTGTCCACCCAGACGATCATGGGGCTCACCCGCGGCGCCAGGGTGCAGGGCCAAGCCCTGTTCGATGGCCAGGACCTGCTCACCATGAACCGTGAGCAGCTGCGCAAGATCCGGGGCGCGAAGATCGGCATGATCTTCCAGGACCCGCTGTCGAGCCTGCATCCCTATTACCGCGTCGGCTGGCAGATCGTGGAGATGATCCGCGAGCACGATCACAGCATGTCGAAGGCGAAGGCGCACGCCCGGGCGATCGAACTGCTCCGCCTGGTCGGCATCCCGCAGCCGGACCGCAGGGTCGATGACTTCCCGCATCAGTTCTCCGGCGGCATGCGGCAGCGCGCGATGATAGCGATGGCGATGGCGCTCAACCCGGCGCTGCTCATCGCCGACGAGCCCACGACCGCGCTCGATGTGACCGTGCAGGCCCAGGTGCTTCAGGTCATCGAGCGGCTGCAGGACGAGTTCGGCATGGCACTCATCCTCATCACGCACGACCTGGGCGTCGTCGCGGACGTCGCGGACAACGTCGTCGTCATGTACGCGGGGGCGGCGATGGAAAAGGCGGACAGGCGGACGACCTTCTTCGCCAATCACCATCCTTACACCGAGGGCCTGCTCGAGTCGCTGCCCGCCTACGGCGGCGGCGCGCGGGAGCGGCTACGGCCAATCCCTGGCCAGCCGCCCAGCCTCATCACCCTGCCGCCCGGCTGCCCGTTCCACCCGCGCTGCCCCTACGTGATGGACCGCTGCCGCACCGAGGTTCCTGTGCTCGGAGAGGTGGGTGCCGACCCGACACACCTGTCCGCGTGTTTCCTCCCGCACGACACCCGCGCGCGCGATCAGCTTCGGCGCAAGGTCCTCGGCGAGCCCCTGCCGACTCCGGCTGAGGCGTGAGGAGCACTGCGATGGCCACGGACGTTCCTGCCACACCAGCGCAGCCCGCCACACCAGCGCAGCCCGCCACACCAGCGCAGCCTGGCGCGGACGACGTCCTGCTGCGGCTCGAGAACCTTGTCAAACACTTCCCCGTGCAGGCCAGAAGCCTGATCCACCGGGAAAAGGCAGTCGTGCACGCGGTCGACGGCGTAAGCCTCGACGTGCGCCGCGGCGAGACACTCGGGCTCGTGGGGGAGACCGGCTGCGGCAAATCGACGCTCGCCCGCTGCGTGATGCGGCTCTACGACATCACCGGCGGCCGGATCGTCTTCGACGGGCAGGACATCAGCAAGCTCTCACCCAGGCGGATGCGCCCGTTCCGGCGGCAGATACAGATGATCTTCCAGGATCCGTACGGATCTCTCAACCCGCGGCGCAGGGTCGGCGCGATCATCGGCGATCCCTACGCGATCCATGGCATCGCGAGCGGCAAGGATCGCAAACGCCGGGTCCAGGAGGTCATGGAACTCGTCGGTCTCAACCCCGAGCATTACAACCGGTTTCCCGCCGAGTTCTCCGGCGGTCAGCGACAGCGCATCGGCGTGGCCAGGGCACTGGCGTTCCGGCCCAAGCTCATCGTCTGTGATGAGCCGGTGTCCGCGCTCGACGTGTCCATCCAGGCCCAGATCATCAACCTGCTCGTGGATCTGCAGGAAGAGTTCGGGCTCACCTACATCTTCATCGCCCACGACCTGTCCGTCGTGCGGCACGTGAGCAACTCGGTCGCGGTGATGTACCTCGGCAAGATCACCGAGCATGCGCCGGTCGAGGAACTGTGGAACCACCCGCGCCATCCGTACACCGGCGCGCTGCTGTCCGCGGTGCCCGTCCCCGACCCGGAGCACGCGGAACGGCGCGAGCGGATTCTCCTGGTCGGGGACGTGCCGTCGCCGGTGAGCCCGCCGTCCGGGTGCAGATTTCACCCACGGTGCCCGAAGGCAGCCCAGGCCTGCGTCGATGCCGACCCACCGCTTGAGCCGCGCCTTGGAGACGAGGCGGATCATGCGGCGGCATGCCACCTGCCCATGGCGGACGGCGAAGACCTCTCCAAGGCCCGCCCGACCATCGGCACCGAAGAACGCGTCATCGAGTCCGGTATCGCCGGCGGCGCCTGAGCCCTTCGCGCACTGGCCTGGGCATTAGTCAAGGGAGGGAACCATGACCATCGGTTCCGGCGACGTGATCGCGGTCGGCGGCGAGCCGACGCCGGCTATCCCCGTCCCCGAAGGGGATGCCGCGAGGAAGATCGAAGGTCGCAGCCCGTGGCGGCTCGCCATGGAGCGGCTACGCCGGGACCGCGCATCGATGATCTCCCTCGGCGTCATCATCCTCGTGGTGATCATCGCGATCTTCGCGCCGGTGATTGCCTCGATCACCGGACACGGCGTCTACCAGCAATTCCGCACGACCGGACTGAGCCCGGATGGCCAGCCCGTTGGCCCAGGTGGCTCCTTCCTGTTCGGCACCGACGACCAGGGCCGCGACATCCTGGTACGGATCGCCTACGGTGCGCGGATCTCGCTCATCGTCGGCGTGGTGGCCACGGTCCTCACCGTCGTCGTCGCCGCCATGGTGGGCCTCGCCGCGGGTTACTTCGGCAAGTCCGTCGACACGATCCTGGCCCGGCTCATCGACGTGCTGCTCGCCATCCCGTTCCTGCTGTTCGCCCTCGCCCTGGTTTCTGTCATCGGGCCAGGTCTCATCGTTGTCATCGTCGTCATCGGGTTCTTCAGCTGGGCGTCCGTAGCCAGAATTGTCCGCGGCCAGGTGCTGTCGATCCGCGAGAAGGAGTACATCGAGGCAGCGCGGGCACTCGGCGCAGGCCCGTGGCGGATCATGGTCATCGACATCCTGCCGCTTGTGATCGCCCCGATCATCGTCTACGCGACGCTGCTCATCCCGCTCACGATCGTCACCGAGGCGTCGCTGTCGTTCCTCGGCATCGGGATCCCGCCGCCGACGGCCGACTGGGGGCAGATGATCAGCGAGTCGTCCGCCTATTACAGCAACGGGGCCTGGTGGTTCCTGCTGTTCCCCAGCCTCGCTTTGCTGATTACCACGCTCGCGTTCAACATCTTCGGAGACGGTGTCCGCGACGCGTTCGACCCGCGCGGCGACCAGCTTTTCGTCTAGGAGCTTACCGTGGCCCGCTTCCTCATCCGCCGGATCATCCTCGGCCTTTTCGTGCTGTGGCTGGTGACCATCGTCGTCTTCCTCATCTTCTTCGTCGGCCCGGGACGGACCCAGGTCGCGCGCACGCTGGCCGGCCGCGAAGCCACGCCACAGACGGTCGCCCTGGTAGCGCACCGCCTGCTGCTGGACCGGCCGCTCATCGTGCAGTACCAGCACTTCCTCTGGCTGCTCCTGCACGGCAATCTGGGCTACGACTACTACCACGGCCAGTCGGTCAACTCGATCCTGAAGGCGGCATTCCCGATCACCCTCTCGCTTGTCGCCGGGGCGGCGATCCTGTGGGTGATCATCGGCGTGCTCACCGGAATCGTGTCAGCGGTTCGCAGCCGGTCCATCATGGACCGCACGTTCACCGGCCTTGCGCTGCTGTTCTACTCCATGCCGACGTTCGTGCTCGGCTTCTTGCTGCTGCTTGTCTTCTACTACGAGTTCTCGATCCACGGCCTCAACTTGTTCCCAGGGTCCGGCTATACGCCGTTCGCCACCAACCCGTTCGAGTGGTTCCGCGGCCTGGTGCTGCCATGGATCACGCTGGCACTCGTTTCCGCGGCCGTCTATACGCGGTTGACCCGCGGCGCGATGCTCGACGTGATGGGGGAGGACTATATCCGCACCGCACGGTCGAAGGGCCTGTCGGAGCGGCGGGTGATCTTCCGCCATGCACTGCGCGCCGCACTGACCCCCGTCGTCACGCAGTTCGGCATCGACGTCGGTGTGCTGCTGGGCGGTGCGATCATCACTGAGCAGGTGTTCGGCCTGCCGGGCCTCGGCTACACGGCAGTGCAGGCCATCGTGCAATCGGACCTTCCCGTGATAATCGGCGTGGTCCTCGTGGCCGCCACCGCGGTCGTGGTCGCGAACATCGTCGTCGACGCCTTCTACGCCGTACTCGACCCCAGGGTCCGCCTGCACTGAGCTATTGATGAACTGGGCTATTGATGAACTGGGCTATTGATGAACTGGGCCATAGCTGAACCGGGCCATAGCTGAACTGGGCTATTGATGAACTGGGCTATTGATGAACTGGGCCATAGCTGAACCGGGCTATAGGCGAACCGGGCCATAGACGAACTGGGCCATAGACGAACTGGGCGACAGACGAACTGGGCTGTAGACGAACTGAGCTCTGGATAAGCGGCGCGCCAAAGGTAAGAGGCGGCTGTCAGGGCGTGTCAGCCTTCAATCGCGTACTGCATGGGCCGGAATTTGGGCTGCGCCTCGGCGAGTTCGGCTGACGGGTCGGAGCCGGCGACGATGCCACAGCCGGCGAAAAGCCGGGCCCGCGGCCCGTCCAGTTCGGCGCAGCGCAGCGCGATTCCCCAATCGCCGTTTCCGCGGCCGTCGACCCAGCCGACGGGTCCCGCATAGCGACCGCGGTCCATGCCTTCGAGCTCACGGATGAGCTCCATCGCGGCGTCGGCAGGGGTGCCGCAGACCGCCGCGGTGGGGTGCAGCGCCGCGGCCAGGCTGAGCGCGCTGCGGTCGCCGGCCAGCCTGCCGGTCACCTTGGTGGCCAGGTGCTGGACATTGGCGAGCGCGAGCAGGGACGGCCGCGGCGGCACGTCGAGCATGTCGCACAGCGGCGCAAGGGCATCGCGGACCGAGGCAACCGCGTACTCGTGCTCCTCGACGTCCTTGGCTGAGGCGAGCATCGCGGCGCCGATCGCGGCGTCCTCCTCAGGGGTCGAACCGCGTGGCGTCGTGCCCGCGAGCACCAGCGAGCTGATCTGCTCGCCGTCGCGCCTGATCAGCAACTCGGGGGTGGCGCCGACGAGCCCGGCGCAGGCAAACGTATAGCAACTCGGGTAACGCGAGGCCAGCCTGCGCAAGAGCACCCGCGCGTCGATCGGCTGCGCGGCCGTGGCCCGCTGGTCACGCGCGAGCACGACCTTGCCGAGATCGCCTGCCCGGATTCGTGCCACCGCGATTGCGACGGCCCGTTCCCACTGCGGCGCGCTGAGCGATCCGTCCTGCCAGCGGACTTCCGTCGGGGCAATCTCCGGGTTGACTGGGCTGAGCGCAGCCCGCGGCTGAGCGGCCCGCGGCTGAGCGGCCCGCGGCTGAGCGGCCCGCGGCTGAGCGGCCCGCGGCCGAGTGGCCCGCGGCTGAGCGGCTCGCGCCCGTCGCCGATGGCGGTGAACCATGCCCGGCCTGCGCACCGTCCCAGCAGGCGGCGAGGCACGACGAGCACCGAGCCTTCCGACGCCGGGTCAAAGGTGAAGCTGCCGAAAGCGACAGGTCCCGAGCCAGGCAGGTCGATCGGATCGGAGATATCGGCGCTGTCGAAGACGGCGCGCATCCACTTCTCGCCCGCCGCGAACCTGTCTGGGCCCGCCGGCAAGGTGATCCGCGCCGCCTCGCCCCAGCCCACCAGCCCATCGCCGCCATGAACCCAGGCGGTGGCCAGATCCGGCCTGGGGAGCCTGGCGAGCAGATCGCCTGGGTCGGGGATCTCTACGGTGCGGACCACGAGCCTGCCCAGCGTCTGGGCATCACAGCGCTCGGCTCCCACGGCACCCAACTGTACGACGGGGCCGGGGGAGCCGAGCCTGCCGGGTCGGCCGTTTACACCGGTTTCTGCCGATTCGGTGTCGATGGGTAACCGTCCATTCAGCGCCTGGCGGACGCACGAAGCGAACCGGCTGCCGCCTCGTCCCCGGCGAGCTCGCCGCCAGGTCCCGCCGTCGCCCCGGCCCCGATATGGCCGGGGCGGGCCAGCCTGCCTGGCCACCACATCCACCGGCCGATGTCCAGGGTAAGCGCTGTTACGAGTACGGAACGGACCACGATCGTGTCGAGCAGCACCCCGAGCGCTACCGCGAAACCGATCTCCGCGAACATGACCATCGGCAGGGTGCCGAGCATTGCGAAAGTGCCCGCGAGGACGGCGCCCGCTGACGTGATCACTCCGCCGGTGGCGGCGAGGCCGACGAGGGCACCCCGCCGGGTACCGTGCGCGGCGCTTTCCTCGCGCACGCGCGTCATCAGGAAGATGTTGTAGTCGATGCCCAGGGCGACCAGGAACACGAACACGTAAAGCGGGAATGAAGCGTCGGCCCCGGCGAAGCCGAGCACGTGGGTGAATAGCAGCGCGCTCGCGCCGAGTGCGGCAGCGAGCGACAGCACGACCGTGCCGATCAGGACGAGTGGCGCCACTATCGAACGCAGCAGCAAGCCGAGGATCAGCAGCACCACAACGAGCACGACCGGGATGATGAGGTTGCGGTCGTGGGTGGCGGTCCGTTCCCCGTCCAGGGTGATCGCGGTCCCGCCGCCGACCTTCGCGTCCGCTCCCCGGATCGCGTGCACAGCGAGCCGGGCCTGGTCGACCGTGCGGTAAGCGGCCTGGCTGTCCGGCGCGCTCGTCAGCGTGCCCTCCAGGTAAGCGAGGCCGTCCTTGGTCACTGGCCGCGTGGCCGACGAGATACCGGGCGTCCGGGCGAGCGCTGCAGCGAGCTGTGGCGCCGCCTGCGCCTTGCCGATCACGACGACCGGCTGCCCGCCGCCCGCGGGGAAGTGCTCCGCGACAACCTGTTCGCCGACGACCGAGTCGGGTGTGGTGCGGAACGATTCCTTGGCCGTCAGGCCGTCCGCCTTAAGGCCGGTTAGGCCGAGCGCAAGACCGCCGAGGACGACCACCGTGACCATCCACACCGTGCGCGGCCGGCGGCCGATGGCGTTCCCTGCGCGGGCCCACAGGCCCTGGCTGGAAGGATCGGCCGAGCCAGCCTTCGGCCGTATCGGCCAGAACAACCAGCGTCCGAAGATCACGAGCAGCGCGGGCAGGAGCGTGATCATGGCGACCAGGCCGACACCGATGCCGATCGCCGCCACCGGCCCGAGCCCTCTTGTCGCATTTGACTGCGCGGCGAGCAGGCACAGCATGCCGATCGCGACGGTGGCGGCGCTAGCGATAATGGCCGGGCTCGCGCGGTGCAAGGCGATAGCCATGGCCTGGTGCCTGTCGTCGTTCCTGCGAAGTTCCTCGCTGTAGCGGGCAATAAGAAGGAGCGCGTAGTCGGTTCCCGCGCCGAGCACAAGCACGGTGAGGATTCCCGCGCTCTGCGCGTTCACCGTCAGCCCTGCGTGCTTGGCGAGCAGGTAGATGACCGCCTCCGCGGTGGTCAGCGCTACCCCTGCCGACAGCACGGGGAGCAGCCAGAGCACCGGGCTGCGATAGGTGAGCAACAGCAGCACGATCACGACGGCCAGCGTTGCGTAAAGCAGCGTGCCGTCTATCCCCTTGAATGCCTTGGCCGAGTCAGCGGCGCTGCCCGCGGGACCGGTGATGTGCAGCTGAGCCCATCGCGCCGGTCGAGGCGATCCTTCTGACCGAATCGACGAAGGCTGGGGCGCCGTTCCAGCCGTTGTTGCCAAGGTCAGCGGAGACGACGGTTTCAATGGCCTTGCCGTCGCGGGAGGGCACCGGGCCTGCCACGCGGCCGCCTACCCCGGTCACGGCGGCGAAACCGCGGGCATCCGATGCCGCCTTCGCCCGGTCGGTCTGGGTGACCCCGGAGGGGCGCTGGTAGACCACTACCGCGGGGAAGATATTCTTCGAAACGAAGTGTGCCTGCAGGTTCAGCGCCTGAGTCGACTCCGCCTTGGCGGGCAGCCATGCGGAGGAATCGTTCTTCTCCGCTCCCTGCAGCTTCCCTGCGAGCGCTCCGCCGACGGCGATGACCACCAGCCAGAGCGCGACGATGACGTACTTCATGCGACGGCCGGCCGGAACAGCCGCGATGCGATACGTAGTTGAGTCACCACTCATCCGCGTATTCATCCCAAGATTCTCCCAAACGCGATATGTCGTATTGGTTGCCAACAGATACGATCTATCGCGTGTTGGGGGCTGTCAAGCTATATCTTGAGAGGTCTGGCTGTTAGGGGGTCGTCAGCTCTCATTCAGGTTCGTATGGGAGACTCGTCTGCGCTGCCGACCAGGTAGTGACGTTAAGCACGAGGGCGTGCATCGGAAGGAGCGGCCAGTGCTGCACCTTCTGATCACCGCGGTCCCCCTCGCGGTGGCCGTCGCGGTCGCCCTGCTGGCGGTGTGGCGCCACTGGGCACCGCCGCTCGGGGTTGCGATCGCCGCAGGGGCCGGGCTCAGGCTCTGTATCGGCGTGATCGCGTGGCGGGATTCCTGGCAGCCGCCGGACTTCATGTATCAGTTCACCGACGCGATCAACTCGGTGCTGCGCCATCAGGATCCGCTGCACCTGCCGAACAGCGAGTGGCACTTCCTGCCGGCGATGGCGTACATCAACGCGGGCGCGTACCGGCTGGGTGAGCTGACCGCGCTGCCGTGGCAGGTCATCGGGCGCGTCGTGCCGATCACCGCTGACATTGTGCTGATCTTGCTCGTTGGCGCGCTCGCAGGCACCGGGGAGCGGCGCCGTTTCGCGGCTTTCCAGTACGCGCTGAACCCCCTCGCCGTCATGATCTGCGCGATTCACGGCCAGGTGGAACCCGTGGCCGCCGCCTTCGGCGTAGGCGCGCTGCTTGCCGGCATGCGAACCAGGCCGCGGGCCCATGCCACCGGCGTGCTGCTGGGGCTCGCCATCGCCGTCAACAGCTGGCCGGCGCTGCTCATCCCGGGCGTAATGCGGCTGCTACCGGACTTGCGCATGCGGCTGAGTGCCCTCGCATGGGCCTGTGCCGTCCCGCTGGCGTTCCTGGTCACCGGCCCGGTCGTCATCGGTTATCCCGCCCGTTTGCTTCGCAGCGACGTGCGTGCGCTGCTGACTCCCCGCGGCGTCATCGGCGACTGGGGCTGGACCGCCCTGGTCACCGGGGGGCATCAGGAGATCAGCCCGATATTGGCCCGGGTGGGTATGGTCGTCCTCTTCGCCATCCTGGTCGGCACCTGGTACCTGTGGCGCCGGGCTCACCCGGTTGACCTGATCGCTGCGCTGAACCTCGCATTCCTCGTCAGCTCTGACCGGGTCAGCGCGCAGTACCTGGTCTGGCCGGTGCCGTACCAGATCGCGCGGCCGAACCGGTGGACGCAGCCCGCGCTTGTGCTCTGCGCCGCCTGGGCCGGTGCCGGTTACCTGCTGCTCAGCCGCGCGCCAACCGCAGACGCGTGGGGCCTTATGCACGAGCCCTGGGCGCTCAGCTCGCTCGTGATCCTGCCGTTCCTCGTGCTCGCGATGCCGTGGAATCGCCGTACCAGGCAAGATGTCGTGCCGTGCCCGCAGGCCACGGCCCACCCTGGCGGTGGTCGCGTACGAGCCCCGGCTGGCCTCCGTGGCCGATCGGCACCGCGTCGAGATGACCTTTAGCATCCGCAATGCTGGCGACTACGACAGGCATGTGGATACTAGTCTTGTGTCACGTTTGGGGCGGCCGTTTCGCACCCTGCGATCGAAGGTTCAGCTGCTGGTCGGAGGCCTGCTTGTGCTGCTTCTCGTGAGCGCCGCAGGCACACTCCTGGTCCAGCGGCAGGTCACGGCCACACAAATGCATCTCAGGCACGTCCTGCGCCCGGCCCAGGTCGCGGTCGCCCAGCTGGGCGAGGCGTATGTCGACCAGGAAACGGGCGCGCGCGGATACCAGCTCACGGGGGACACCCGATTTCTGCAGCCATACAACGCCGGCCTGAAGATGGCCAGCGCGTTGCGGCGCAAGCTAGGCCGCGAGCTCTCGGCGGACCCGGCATCACGTAGGTATCTCGTTTTGGTCGGCCAGGATGCCGCTGCGTGGCGTACCAGGACGGCGGAGCCGGAGCTCGCTCAATCAAACCTGCCACTGTCGCGGCCAACCCTCTTGCAGCAAGAGCTGACCGGCACGCAGCTTTTCGACACGCTGCGGACGGACCTCGGCAAGCTGAGCGCCCGCATCAACGTGCTCACCGCGGCGGAGGTCGCGCTCGTCAACTCGGCTCAGGCGACGGCCAACCTGCTCACCATCGGGGCAGGCCTGCTCGGAGTGATCCTCGTGTTCGTGGCGGCGCTTGTGCTCCGGAATTCGCTGTCCGGGCCGCTCACCACCCTTGTGGCCCAGGTCCAGCGAGTGGCGGACGGTGAGCTTGACCATTCCGTCGACGTCGCGGGCCCGGCGGAGCTTTCCACGGTCGCAAGGGCGGTGGAGACGATGCGCGTGCGCATCCTCGCGCAGACCGCGCAGGCGATGGAGATGCAGCGCCAGCTTGACCTGACAGAAGAAAGCGAACGCATCGCCGGGGGCCTGCAGGACCTGGTGATCCGGCGGCTGTCGGGGACCAGCCTTGTCCTGCAGTCCGCGGCTAGCAGGTACCCACCGGCCGCCAGGGCCGTTTCTGGCGCGGTCGACGAGATCGACAAAGCGATCCGCGAACTGCGTGCGGTGGTTTTCGGGCTGACGGCGGGGCGGGCGACCGGCGGGCTGCGCAAGCGCGTGCTCAACCTCGTAAGCGAGAGCGAGCCCAGCCTCGGCTTCACCCCGCAGCTTCAGTTCGATGGGATCCTCAACACCGCAGTGACGGGGAAGGTCTCCGACGAGCTCATCTCCGCCCTCCGCGAGATCTTGTCCAACATCTCCCGCCACCCCCATGCCAGCGAGGCCGAGATCAGGCTGAACATGACGAACGGGGCTTTGCGGCTGCTCGTGACCGACAACCGGCAGCCTGGCGAGCGGACGCAAACCAAGATCACCGCGAACGGCCTGGCCGAGCGCGCTGAGCGCCTCGGCGGTAATTGCACGGTTGCCAGCCGGCCGGGCGGGGGTACCACCATCGAGTGGGTGGTGCCCACACATCGCGGCGGCAACGATCAGAAGCCCGCCACCAAGAACGGCTGAGCCTCGATTTCGCGACGCAAAGTCGCGTGCAGGCCGCCGAGCAAACCGCACCAGATCACTACCCTGCGAAGACTACGGCCGCGCAGACTACTTCCACACGGGCCACTACCCGCACACGGGCCACTACCCGCACACGGGGCCACTAACTCGCACACGGGCCACTACCCGCACACGGGGCCACTAACTGCACGGGCCACCACCCGACACGTGCCACCACCCGCACACGGGCCACCACCCGCACGGGCCACCACCCGCACGGGCCACCACCCGCACGGGCCACCACCCGCAGGTGCCACCACCCGCACGGGCCACCACCCGCACGGGCCACACCGCCGGGGCACTAGAGAAGGCTCAGCTGGGCCGGCCCGGGCGATGAATCCGTCCGATCGGCCGTGCGCGTGCCATCCCGCGGTCCCGCCGCGCCTCGCGACGCCGGACGGGCTACCGCAGGACCGGGTGACGCCGCGCGCAGCCGCACGGCCCCAGCCGCCGGTCGGCCGATACCGTACCGCCGCGCTAGATCACGCACTTGTTCACTGATCCGCTGCTGATACGACTTAGGTGCGTAGCTGCCGTTCCGGTACAGGCGACGATACGCGGGGACAAGGTCGGGGTGATGCTCACGCAGCCAGGCGCCAAACCATTCCCGCGCGCCGGGGCGGAGGTGCAGCACGATCGGTGCCACTCGGGAAGCGCCTGCCGCGGCGATCTGCCGCACCGCCGCGTCGAGCTGAGCAGGAGTGTCAGAGAGGAACGGTATTACCGGCCCCATCAGGACTCCGCAACTCAGGCCGTTTTCGCTGAGCGTGGCGCACACATCTAGCCGCCGCCGCGGGCTCGGCGTGCCCGGCTCGGCGAGGCGCCACAGGTCGTTGTCGATGCAGCCTACGGAGACGTTGAGCCCGACGTCGGTGACCTGGGCTGCCTCGCGGAGCAGATCCAGATCACGCAAGATAAGGGTGCCTTTGGTGAGTATCGAGAACGGGTTGGCCGCGCCCACAAGCGCAGAGATGATTCCCGGCATGAGCCGGTACTTGCCCTCCGCTCGCTGATAAGGGTCCACGTTGGTGCCCATGGCGACGTGCTCGCCGGCCCACCGCGGCGCCGCGAGCGCCTTACGGGTCAGTTCCGCCGCGTTGACCTTGACGATGATCTTTGAATCGAAGTCGAGTCCCGCGTCGAGATCGAGGTAGGTGTGTGTATTCCTGGCGAAGCAGTACACGCACGCATGGCTGCAGCCACGGTACGGGTTGATGGTCCAGTTGAAGGACATACGCGATGACACGGGGACCTTGTTGATGATGGAGCGCGCCTGGATCTCGTAGAACGTGATGCCGCGAAATCCCGGCGTGTCGAAGGTCCTGCTGACCGCGGCGCGTTCGAACAACGGCAGGGTGGCTGTCTGAGGGTGCCGCCCAGGCCGAGCGGTGGCAGGCTCGCGCGTCCACTGCCCGGTGCCATCGACCCCTGTGTTCTCGGCCTGGGCGTTCCCGGCCCGGGCTTGCCCGCCCCGGGCCTTGTCGCCCCGGGCGATCTCGCCCCGGGCGTTCTCGCCCCGGGACTTGTCGCCCCGGGCGTGCTCGGCCCGGGCGGGCTCGGCCCGGGCGCTCCCGACCTGGGCGTTCTCGGCCCGGGCCTTCTCGTCTCGGGCGGGCTCGGCCCCGGCGCTCCCTACCGGGGCGTTCTCGGCCCGGTCGCTCGACCGGGGCGTCTCGACCCGGGCGCTTCGGCTCGGCCCGGGCGTCAGAAGGCTTAGCGCCGTCCGCTTCCGTGCAGTCAAGTTTCAGGTTGTCCCAGCGCAAGGGGCCTCCTTAGCTGAGTCGTAGACGTAGTAGACCCGCGCTGCCGTATTTCCGCTGCCGTATTTCCGCCGCCTTATTTCACGCCAGGCGGCGTTGGCCCCATCCGCACGGCTCCGGTCATCGGCGCTCCGCTCCACAGTTCAGTTCTGCTGCCCCAGTTCTGCTGCCCCAGTTCTGGTGCCTGAGTTCGGGCGCCTCAGTTGCTGCCTCAGTTCGGGTGCTCCGTTCGTCAGCGCGCATGCGTCAGTTCACATGCTCAGTCCCGCTGTCCGGAGACCTGCCGTGCCGCCGGGCTGCGGAAGCTCCGGACACGCTCCGCACACTCGGAACAAGACACCAGAATAGAATATGTATTCGATAAAGCCAAGGGCCACGCTCGCGCGCGTGTGGCGGGTGCCCTGTCGATCCCTGGCTGAGCGCGCACCGTGGCACGAACTCATCCCGGCGATGGCGCATGGGGCCGGCTGAACCGCCGCCCGCGTGAGCGCGCCTTGATCATTGGCCCGTAGGGGCCGCTAGAGTGCCACCTACGGGCCAACCAGAACCGTGTCCAGCCGCTGGGTGGCCCGCCCGCGGCTCCAGCGCAGATGAAATGATCTTGAAAAGGGCCTGGCGGGCCCGCGCCCGCCGATCGTCACCGGATTCCGGACGCCACCCGCTCCTGTCTGCTTATCGGCGGCGAGTAGTCGACGGCGAGTAGCTGGTCGGCCGGGAACGAACGGCACCAGCTTCGCCCGGTACAGCGCAGAGCCGATCACGGCGACGCGGGGCGGGCAGCCGCTGCCGGCGTGCGAGCGCACGGCCGGGCTGGAGCTGTCCGCCAAGCCGGACAATTCCGCTACTCGGCGGCGAGTAGCTGGTCGGCCGGGAACGAACGGCACCAGCTTCGCCCGGTACAGCGCAGAGCCGGTCACGGCGACGCGGGGCGGGCAGCCGCTGCCGGCGTGCGAGCGCACGGCCGGGCTGGAGCTGTCCGCCAGGCTGGGCAATTCCGCGCACCGGCGCCGATCCCCGGGTGCGGGTTTGCTGCAAGGCCGTTCATGGCAGCGGTCCTTGTACAACGCCGGCGATAACCGTGGTCACGACCTTGCCGACGGGGCCGCTATTGACGCGGTGGGGGGCAGCTTCACGATGGGTTACGCCGCGGTGGTGGTCACAGCGGCGCGAACCGGCACCGCCTGACCCGGCTTGACTGTCTAACCGCCGCAGCCCTCGGCGGCCGTCCACCGTGTGAAGGTGCGCCTGAAGTCTTCGGAGTACCGGCCGAGCGCTGCCGGGATACCCAGGTGCGGGGTGACACCGAAGCCGGACTTCCCAGCCGAGCACCAAGGGTGCGGGGCTAGGCGCGTTACCCAACCGTGGCAGTGATTCATCTGTGCCAGGCAAGACGACCAAGAACGGCGCTCGCCGTGAGGCAGGTGGTCACGGGCTGGCACGGGCACGTCCGCACAGCTGTATGTGGGCCGGATCGCCTCCCGGGCACCAACATGGCGCAAACACGGATGAAGTGCGAGCTCAGCTAACGTTCGACGACGCCTGGCCGCGTTCAAGGGAGGGTTGTTCTGCCACCCAGGTTCGCTGACCTCCCGCCGTCCGGCTGCATCTCTGGCCAGCGGCGACTTTGAATCCGCCGCATACCCCCTCATTCCGTAATGCGGGAGACGGTGGCTCTTGGCGCGTTGAGCCACTGCCGCAGGTGCGCTGGGCTCCCAGGGAGAAGGTCACTTGCTCGTGATTTGTCATACTCACCGGTAGGGGTATGGATAACGATCACCCAGCGGGGGGATAGTAGATGCATCTCCACACCCACCCGCCAAGCGGAGGTCGCGGAATGGCGCTGTCGATGGACGAGCAGCGCATGCTCGAGGAAATCGAGCGCCGCCTCGCAGATGAAGACCCCGTGCTTGCCGCACGGCTGACTGCATTCGGGCCACCAGGCCTTGGTACCGCGCTGCGCTCGCGACGCGGCCGGATGCTCGCGTCGCTGGTCGCTCTCGTCACTTTGGCGGTCATCTCGGTGACCGCGTACGCCATTGTGCCGCTCGGCCTGCGTCACAGCGGCCGGCCGAGACCCGCGGCGACTTCAAGCCGGTCGGCGGTAACGAAGCAAACGCGGGAGAGCGTGCAGGCCAGCGCCTCCGCGTTCCCACCGAGCGCGGCGCAGCAGAAGGCAGCGAATCCCAGCGTCAGCCGTTCAGCTGGGCCTGCTTCGCAA
Organism: uncultured Actinomycetota bacterium; assembly: GCA_963727015.1. Taxonomy (GTDB): domain Bacteria; phylum Actinomycetota; class Actinomycetes; order Streptosporangiales; family Streptosporangiaceae; genus DATFVJ01. The sequence continues at coordinate 77,917 of CAVSEV010000002.1, forward strand.
CGGCCCTAGCTGCGCCGGTCACAACCCGCGCAGGAATGCGTTCGCCACCGGGCCTGCCTTGTCGGCACCTGTCCCGCCGCCCTCGACGATGACGGCGAACGCCAGGTCGCCGCGGTAGCCGGCGAACCAGGCGTGAGATGGCGGGTTAGGCCCGCTGCCGTATTCCGCGGTTCCCGTCTTACCGTGCACGCCAGGCGGGAAGCCGACCTGAGCGGCGGTTCCCACGCTTACCACGGCGGCCATCATCGGCCGCAAGGCCGAGGTCACGAGCGGGCTAAGCGGGCGGGCCGCCTGCCGCGGCGGCGCCGGGTTGGTGACCAGCCGCGGTGCACGCCATGCGCCGTTCTCGATCGCGGCTGCCACCGTGGCCATCTCGAGCGGATTGACGATGTCTGTGCCCTGGCCGAAACCGTCAGCGGCGAGTTCCGTGCTATCGGTGGGCGCGGTGTACTGGCCTAGCGCGGCCGGGATACCCAGGTGCGGGGTGACGCCGAAGCCGAAGTTCCCTGCCATGGCGCCGAGTTGCCCGCCGCCGAGACGCTGGGCGGCCAGGCCCGCGAAGGTGGTGTTGCAGGACAAAGCGAAAGCCGTGAGCAGGTTGATGGTGCCGAACTTCTCGAAGTCGAAGTTGTGGAACGTCCGGCCGCCGATGTCGATGGTCGCCGGGCACTGAACCTTGCCGGATGGCGTCATCCCGGTTACCGCCAGTGCGGCTGCCGTGATCATCTTGAAGGTGGAGCCCGGCGGGTACGTGCCGAGCAGCGCGCGGTTGAAGCCACCGGGCTTGTTGACCACCGCGAGAACTTCGCCCGTCGATGGGCGGGTGACCACCATCGCCACGTTGTACCCGCGCACCGCGCCCACTGCGCGCGAGGCGGCCTGCTGTACCCGCATGTCGATGCTTGTCTGCACCGCTGCGCCCTGACGCCCGGCGAAGGTCGCAACCGTCGCGGCAACGTGATTCCCGTTCACTAGTTCGATGGACGTCTGGGGCGTCCCGGCCAGCCTGCGCTCGTACGCCTGCCCGATGCCGCCCTGACCCGCCATGTCACCCAGCTGATACGGCGGCCCCAGCTGCTTGAGCTGCGCTGGCGTCACCGGACCTGTGGTCCCCGTCAGCATCGCGACCGAGCCGGATTCCGCGACCGCCTGCGCTGCGTCCAGGCGGCTGCCGTCTGCCGCGAGCACCGGCGCCCGGGCAGGCCATACCGCGGCGACGTGGAAACGTTCGCCCTCCGTCAGCTGCGGGTAGATGGCCGCGGGGCTCCAACTCACCCGCCAGTGACGGCTGCGATGGAGCAGCCGCAGCCTTCCCTGATATGTCCACCGCACGCCATCCGCCAGCGTCACGGTGGCGGTGAAAGCGGCGCGCGCTGTCCCCGGCGGGCCGCTGCTGACCGCGCCGAGCCGCAGTTGCCTGCTGCGGACGCCGAGATCATGGTCGGCCTGAGCGAGCGGGGCGGCGAGGCCGCCAGCAGGTGCGCCGACGGACAGTTCGCGCATGGTGGCGACGTTGCCGCGCTGCCATGCCGACAGGAAACGTGCAGCGGTCGCGCCCGGGCTGCCCCTGGTTCGGAGCACGACATAGCTGCCCGCGGCGACAACAGCGACGGCCAGTAAGGCGATCACCGTCACGAAGACGAGCACGCCGCGAGGCCGCTTTGCCCGCGGCATCGCGGGAGCGTTATTACTACCCTGCGCGCTGCCGGCGACCCAGGGGCCATCCAGGGCCCAAGGCTCGCCTGCCTGGGGCGGATGGCCCGCGTTGCTGCCGGTTCCCGCGTTGCTGCCGGTTCCCGCGTTGCTGCCGGTTCCCGCGTTGCTGGGTGCGCCGTTATCGGTTCCTGCGCCGCCTTCGGTTCCTGCGCTGCCTTCGGTTCCTGCGCCTCCCGGGGTATTCCCGGTCATGCCGTCATTCCGCCCCATGCCGTCATAAGTCACGCCATAGCTGCACGAGGTATTGCTCTATCCCTTCGAGTTCGCGCTTCGCGTGCGCGAATTCGTCGCCCAGTGGATCGCTGTACCGGTCGAACAGTTGGTGGTAGAGGTGTGCAACCTGTTTGCGATTTCGCGCGTACACACGTGCAGCGTACCTGCCGACGCCGCTTACCAGCCGCAGTCCGTGGACGGCGCGGCCGGCCGAGCCCATGTCGATGGTCACTTGGCCGCGTAGGTAGAGTTCCGCCTTGGCTTCCTCGTCCCAGCCGTCGCTGCCGTTCGGGGGCGCTGCGTCCCACTCCTCCAGCGTGAGCCGGGCTTCCACGGTGTCCTGCAGACTGCCGATCCAGAGTTGCTCACGATTGACGCTGATCAGCGCACCGACCACCGGAAGCGGAGAACCGGCCTCCGGCTCGATCACCGAGTCCGTGATCTTGATCGTTCTCCGGTCGGGGAAGACGGGAACCTCCAGCCCGATCAGTCTGCGACTCACGTGGCCCCCCTTGGCAGGAATCCCGATATCGCAGCAGCTAGCGCGCGCCTGACGTCAGACAGCGCCGGGGACGCTACTGGCTCATAAATGTACGGTGAGGCCGCGAGTTGCCGCACAATATTGCCGAACTTGGTTATTAGTGCGTGCCTACTGATCCGCACGGGTGGGGTCCACTAAGCTAAGGGACAATCACAACGGGGCAGCAGGCGTGGCGGACCAGCCATGCGGGCACAGAACCGGCGAAACGGTGCATTAGCTGCTCGGGTGCGCCGATCACGATCGCGTCCGCGTTCTTCTCAACTGCGGTGCTCGCCAGCTCCCTGGCCGGATCTCCGCCGCGCTCGAGCAACTCAACCCGCAGGCCGGTGACGTCCGCCGCCTCCGCGAGCTCAAGGTACAGCCAGTCGAGCTGGTCTTCCCCGGCCTGGCTGCCGCTCGCGGCGAACGGCACAGCGGTGTACCCGCCGAGCGCCGCGACCTGCGTCTGGGTGACATGCACGACAATCAGGTGACCGTCCAGGCGGCGGGCCATGCCTGCGGCATAGGCCAGCGCGTGCCGGCTGGATGCCGAGCCGTCGTAGCCGGCCAGAACCGGATGGGTGACGTGCTCACCCAGATCCTCATCTTCGCCTGGTGCCCCTGCCATGCCATGCTCCCCTTGCGGCTATGCGCCCGCGCCGCCTACCGTACGATGCCATCGCCGCCCGTCCCGCCGCAGCGGCCATGCCACGTACAGTGTCGCGCGCCGGCCATTGTAGTTAGTTTCATTCAAGCAACTAACTACTCTGACTATTACATATGGTGGGGGTTCAGGCGCCTCGCGGACAGCAGGCACGCAGGTTGAACGAACCGCCGTGGCCCGGACGCGGCCTCGTCGGCGCCGTGACGCCCCCAGTCGGAGCCGCCGTGCCCGCGGCTGTTGTGGTTCGGGACAGCCATGGCGGCCACCGGCGGCCAGGTCCGGGCCGGGCAGCATTCGGGTCGTGCGGGCTCGGGCAGGGCAGCATGCGGGTCCGGCAGGTTCGGGTCCGGCAGGTTCGGGTTGGCAGCATTCCGGTCCTGCAGGCTCGGGTGGGTCCATGAGCAAGCCTCGGATCCTGATGAATAGTTCGGGTCAGCGGCGTTTGGAGTCTGTGGCGTTTGCGGGGTCAACGCAGCGGCTTGCCCATCAGAATGTCGTCCACGAAACCGCCCCCGATGTGAAACTCACCAGGGAGGACGCCCTCGACAGTAAACCCGGCCGCCGCATACAGCTTCCTGGCAGCCCCGTTGGAAGAAAGTACCCGCAGCGTGAGTCGGGTCGCGCCCTGGCTTCTTGCCAGCTCGCAGGCGGCATCGACGAGCACTCTGCCGATCCCGCGGCCCCGCAAGGCGGGATCGACGGCCAGCCCTTGAACCTGCCTGACGTGCGCGTTGCTGGGCAGCCGGGTGGGGGAGACCACCCGGATGAATCCGGCGATTTGGCCGGTGTCCGTAGCCGACGGCGCAAACACTGCAACGAGGAACTGGTCCGGCGCGTGTCCCGTGCGGAAGAACGCCTGGTCCTGCGGTGGCCGTCCGGTGACGGCACTGGCGGAGGACCAGGCACGATAGTCCAGCGCAGCGAGCGCACGGTCGTCGTCAGCCACGGCGCCGCGGATCTCGACTTCGTTCGCCAAGCGCATGCTCCTAGCCTTCATGATCTCAATGTCAGGATTCGCAACTTTAGTGATCGTGATGACGAAGTGCCAGCAGGCGCGGCACGCCGCGCGCACACGAAGCCGCGACTGCCCACGCGAAGCCGCCCCACCGCAGGCACGACAGCTGTAGCCCGTTCGAGGCCCGCCCGCACGAGTCCGCCCGCACGAGTCCGCCCGCACGAGTCCGCCCGCACGAGTCCGCCCGCACGAGTCCGCCCGCACGAGGAACACGACACCGCAGTCTGCGCGCCCGCCCTACCGCAGTCTGGCCGCCGGGCCGCGACCGCCGGCGTGGGGGGCGCCTTATTCTTCTTCCGCCAATCGCTCGGCCACGAACTTCGCCACTGTAGTGTCGCCGGGTTCCACGAGGGTTTCGACCACAGCGCCTGGGATGGCGTGCGGATTCTCCTTCACATATGGCGGAAAGACAGCGTCCTGGACCTCTTCGTACCCCGGAGACGTCCGGCCACGACCCCGGCGCCTGGGCATCACAACGATCTTGCGCACCCACATGCTCCCGCGCCTGGAGAAGTAGATACCGGCAGCGGCGACGGCCATCAGGATAATGCCCACGATGTGCAGGTTGAGGGCAGGTGAATTGACCCTCACGGCGAAGGTCAGGATGGCGCCGAAAGCGAACATCACCAGCGCCACGGGGATTTCCATGACCGCTCCTCTCGTCGCGGCTCTCAGAAAATGGCTTGTTACCCACGAAACAGCAGCCCATGCGCATGCCGTCAGATTGGCACGAAATCGGCCACGCCCCCGCAGTCCGCCCGCCGTGGCCATTTTCGCTTCGCGGTCAGCGTGGTACGTCCAGCAGGGCGGTTAGGGCGCTGCGTGGCAGCGGCTAGCCACGCATGCGGCGTGGCGGGCTGCCGGCACCCCGAACCGCCGAGTGCCCGCTACCTGCCACAGATTGTCAGGATTTCCGGTCAGGGTGATCGGCATGCGTGCGAGCAGGCTCGTCAGTGTGCTGCTGCTGCTTCAGGCGCGCGGGCGGCTGACGGCGGCCGAGCTTGCAGCCGAACTCGAGGTGTCCGTGCGCACGGTGTACCGGGACGTGGAGTCCCTCAGCGCGGCCGGCGTGCCCGTATACGCCGACCGCGGCCCCGCGGGAGGTTACCGGCTGGTCGACGGATACCGCACCAGGCTCACCGGCATGACAGCCAGCGAGGCCGAGTCTCTCTTCCTGGCCGGCGTGCCCGGCCCAGCCGCCGAACTCGGCCTCGGCGCCATGCTGGCCGCAGCCGAGCTCAAGCTCCTCGCGGCGCTCCCGCCGGAACTTCGGTCCCGTGCGGCCGGTGTGCGCGAGTGGTTTCACCTGGATGCGCCCGGCTGGTTCCGCGAGGCTGAGCATGTGCCGTGGCTCGGCCCGGTCGCCGACGCGGTGTGGAACTGCCGCGCGGTGCGGGTGCGGTACGAGCGCTGGGGCCCGCGTGAGGTGACCCGCTCGCTCGAGCCGCTCGGCCTCGTGCTCAAGGCCGGCTCCTGGTACCTGATAGCGAGCGCGGACGGACGCGGAATCCGGTCCTACCGGGTTGCACGCATCCGGGCCCTCGAGATGCTTACGGACACGTTCACCAGGCCGGGCGACTTCGACCTCGCATCCTGGTGGGAGGCTCACTCGCGCGAACTTCCTGAACGCCTGTACCCGGGCGAGGCGGTCGTGCGCGTATCACCCCGCGGCCGTCAGAAGCTGCCACTGCTCGGCCAGTACCCCGTGCGCGCGGCCGAGGCGAGCGCAAGCCCGCCCGACGCGGATGGCTGGACCCACGTCGTGGTGCCGATCGAGTCGATCGACCATGCCGTCGCGGACCTGCTGCGGTTCGGCCCTGATGCCGAGGTCCTCGCCCCTGACGAGCTACGGCATCGGATGGCAGGTGCCGCGCATGCCCTCGCCGCAATGTATCCGCCGCCGTGAACGCGATCAGCGCGCGCCCGCAATGTGACTGGGCCGGGTCCAGAACGGCTGCGCGGCGGCGGGCCACACAACGGCTGCGCGGCGCGAGATGCGGAACGGCCGTGGCGCGAGAAACGAACGTCAGTGACTGGGCCGGGGCGCAGAACGGCTGCGCGGCGGCGCGTCAGCCTGCTCCCCTGCCGCGTCTTGGGCAGCCCCGCTGGCCTGCGGCGCGCCTGCAGGCCGTGGCGCGCCTGCAGGCCGTGGCGCGTCCTCGCGGCGCGGCGGGCAGGCAATGGCGGCATGAATGGCGATCGCGAGCGGCAGCGCGAACGGCAGCGCCGCTGCCGCCACGGTCACACCGGAGTCGTCGGCGAGCCAGCCGAGGACCGCGACCACCCACATCGCGGCCATTGTGGGGCGCAGCAGCGGCTCTCGCTGCCAGGTGCCCGGCAGCCACCAGGCACCGAACCACCGCGGCCGCAGCAGCAGCAGGCCGAGCGCGATGACGACGAGCGGCACCAGCGGGCTGTACTGGGTGATCGTGAGGGAGCCGACGTTCGAGCTGATCTTGCGTTGCAGGACGCCGCCCGCGCCGCCGTGCAGCACGTCGCCGACGAACGCGCTGATGTGGGAGTGCCCGGTGATCGGCACGAAGTAGCTGAGGAGCGCGATCAGCACGACCGCGGCAACCCCGCTGAGCGCGATGGCCACGCCGCGGCGGGCATTGACGCGCACGCCCGCGGTGCGCAAGCCGAGCAGGATGAACCCGGGAACCATGGCCACCGTGCCGCCGAACTTGCTGCCGAACCCCGGCCAGCCTGACGCGATCACCGCGAACGCGGCGACCGCGGTCACCGCGAGGGTCGCGTCCCTGCGTGCCTGCGGCCGGGCGCCGCCGGTGCCGGTGCTGACACCAGTGCCGGGGCCGCCACCGCGATCTGGACCGGTGACAGAGCCGGTGGCGGGGCCACGCTGCCAGCGGAAACTACGCCGTCCGGCGACCCCGGCCAGCCAGGCCGCGGCGAGCATGCCGGCGGCCGCGTACGGCCCGAGCGCGTTGTTGCCTACGCCGTAGAAGCGGCCCGCCTCGAGCGTGGAAAGCCCGAAAGGCGTGCCGATCTGCAGCCGTGATCCGGTCATCACGTCGAGCCCGATGACCAGGACCGTGATCGTGGCCACCACTCCCGGCGGCCCGAAGGGGTCACGGCGCCATGGCCCGGCCAACGCCACCACCCCGATCAACGCCGTCCAGGCGGCGGCCATCGCGTAGAGCAGAACGGCCGGGTGCGGGAGCAGCCACCACGGCACCGCGCTGGCAAGGAATGACCCGGGCACCACAGCACCCGCGAACGTGCCCGCGACCCTTGACCAGGCGCGTCGGCGCTTCCTGCGTGCGGTTCCCCAGCACAGCAGCAGGATCGTGGCGAAAACAACGCCGTCGCCGACCCCGTAGGCGGCGAAGAACCAGCCGGACGAGCCGGCGTACACCTGGGCCGCGGTGTCCTGGCCGATCAGGCCGCGCACCGCGGCGGCCAGGCTGCCAGGGCCCGCCGCAGTCAGCGGCGAGCCGACCAGGTCGGCGGGCAGCGCCACGTGACGCCATGTCAAGATCGCCGCGGTCAGGTCGGTGACCTGAACCAGGCCAGGCTGGCGGGTGGATGCGGTGGAAAGCAGGCCGCGGCGGAGCGGACCGGGCCGGTAGCCGGGGCCGCTGACCACGACCACCTGAAGGTGGGGCGTGCCGCCGCCGGCGAGCCCGGCCACCACGAGCAGCCCGGTCGCGGGCATCGCGGCTGCGATCTGGCCCAGTTCGGCGTCATCGGCGCGCACGGCGGCGGCCCGGCCTGAGCCCGCGGGTAGCGCGCCGAGATCCGCCACCGTTAGCGGGCACCCCCCAGATACTGAACGGCTGACGCGTGGCACCGGCACCTGCGGCGGTGCCACACCCCCGGCGGTTGCCAGCGCGAGTGCGGCGCCAGGCCCCGCCGCCGTGACACATCCGCCTGGTCCTGCCGCGGCGGCGAGCAGCCCCCAGTGCGGGTTGTAGTGGAAATGCTCGTTGTAGGAGGCGATGGCGGGCAGCGCGGCGGGCGCGGGTACCGGCGGGCAGGCGCCCTTGTTGGCGTGCTGTGACATGGCCCTGGCTCCGGCGTTCAGGGTGAGCCAGTCATCCACCGGACAGGTGCGCGGGAGCACCGCGCGCGTGACCAGGGTGCCTGGCGAGCCCTGGCTGGCCAGCCGCCACAGGCTCGGCGTCGCTGCTGGCGACACGTCGGTCCAGCGCAGGCCGGCGACGCCGACCAGGACAACGGGCGGGGCCTGGGCGTGCTCCTTGCCAGGGCCCGCACGCTCCTGCGCCCGTGCGGCAGCCGGAGCCTTCGCGGCTAGCGCCGCGGGCGCAGAAATGACTACGGGAACGGTCACCGCCGCGACGACGCTGGCGGCGAGCCCTGCACGGCGTAGTAGCCCGCTGCCTCTAGGCCAGCGTGTCATCGCCGGTCAGCCGCAGCCGCAGGCACCGCCGCAGCATCCGCCGCCACGGCCGCCGGTCGCCGGCCTGCCCGCGGACGGGGATGCGGTGCCACCGACGGACACCGCGGAAAGCAGCTTCACCGTGTCGTCGTGACCCTGCGGGCACGGCGCGGGCGCGGCCGCCTCACTCATCGGGCGGCTGCGCTCGAACGTGTCACCGCAGGTGCGGCATCGGTACTCATATCGCGGCACGCCAGCTAGGTTACCGGGACACGCACCGTGCTGCAGGCCGCGCGACCACTCCGATGGCCCATCGGTGCCGCGATCAGGCCCGCCAATGGGCGCATCGGCGTGCCGGGAGCCGCGTGGTCTGTGACGTGCCACGCGCGGCAGCCGTTAGGGGGCAATCAACTTCACGTGGGCCGCGCGGGTGCCAGGCCCGTCAGTTCCTCACCGCGCCACCATAGCGCCGTGCCGCGCCGCCGCCTGATCAGGCCTCGCCCCTGGCACGTGGATCAGCCGGGCGAGGATCACGCGCCTTCGGCCGTGCGGCCGTCGTGCTCATGCTCGCTGGTCACCCACGGCCGCAGGGCGAGGATCACTTCGGCCGTCCGCACCGAATGCTCACGGTCCATGTACATGTCCCATGTACATGGGGTCGCGGTAGACGACGGCGGCGACCGGCACCCGGTTCGCCCGCAGGCGGGTCCGCGTCGTAAAGATCGGGCCGGCTGTCGCGGCCGGCCAGCAACTCCGCGGCGTCGCGCAGCGGCCGCAGCACAGGGTCGGTGCCGAACATCCAGGGGTAGATCATCTCGCCCGAACAGCACGGGGGAGTGTGGGGAGCCACGGCAGGCCCTCGGCGGCCTTCCCGCGGCGCTCACTTCCCGCGAGTGGATGCTGATCTGCTCGCCGCCAGGGGCGTCGTGGTCCAGGGGGACAGCGAAAGTCTCGGGAACCGCCTTGTGGGCCAAGTGTCGTGAGCCGCGCGTGCGCACTTGAGCTGATGCGCCGCCGGGACGCAGCGGATGCGCCGCCGGGACGCAGCTGAGTGCGCCGCCGGGACGCATGGGACCGCTGCGGCCTGCGGGGCCGCTGGCCTCACGAAGCTATTCGGGCCCAGGCGAAAGCCAGGCCATGATCCGAAATCGTGTTAACGTGCCCGCAAATAGCGCAGGCAAGTTAACACGATCAGGGATCATGAACGCGGCCGGGACCCGTGGGGCGGCCGGGACATAGGCGGTGGGCTATTTGCAGGCAAGTTAACACGATCACGGATCATGAACGCGGCCGGGACATAGGCGGTGGGCAGTTGGAGCCGCGTTTTACCGCCGCACGCCTTTGGAGCCAGCCGCCTTCTTACCCGCCGCATGCCTTTGGGGCGGGGTTGGTGCCCCGTTAACCGCCCAACGGCATTACTTAACATAATGTTCCTTATCGGTCATCAAGGGCAAGATGCGCAGGCCATGCCCGGTGCGGGTCCGCGCGGACATCAAGCGCGGCCTGCGCGTATCAGCGGGATTGCGGGTCATCAGCTGATTCTCAGAAGCGGGCTTGCGGGTCATCAGCGTGCATTCACCGGCGGGCATTGCGCCGCATCAGCAGCATGTGTCAGCGGGCCTGCGGCCCACCAGCCTGTCATTCGCCCACCAGTCCGGTGGAATGGGACGGCTGGCACATTTTCGGTGAACCACGTGTGTATAACGGAGATTTCATGACCGTGGTACCTGGCCCGCGCATTGCGCGGGCCAGGTACCACGGTCATGAAATGGCAACGGTGCCCGGGCTGCGTTATCACTCAGATCATGATCGATGGCCCCGTTGGGCGCCAGATCTGAGCCCCTGCGGACCATCGATCATCACCTGGGCGACGGCAGCCGCCTGGCAATGCCGGGCTTGCCCGCTGGGACTGATCCGCTGGGACTGATCCGCTGGGACTGATCCGCTGGGACTGATCCGCTGGGACTGATCCGCTGGGACTGATCCGCTGGAGCCCGATGAGACCCCGCGCCTGCTGGAGCGGCGGAAGACCAGTCATGTGGGCGGAATCGGGATCTGCAGGCAGGCCACGCCGCGCAGGTCCAGCCAGGCGGTCTCCGTGCCACTGTCCTCCGGGCCAGCGCGGTCCGGGCCAGCGCCCTCCGGGCCAGCGCGGTCCGGGCCAGCGCCTTCCGTGCCAGCGCCCTCCGGGCCAGCGCGGTCCGGGCCAGCGCCTTCCGTGCCAGCGCCCTCCGTGCCAGCGCGGTCCGGGCCACCGCCCTCCGGGCCAGCGCGGTCCGTGCCAGCGCTAGACGTGCCCTTCCTGACCGGGACCCGGACGAGCCGCAGCATTACCGCATCGCAGCCCGGACACCGGGCCACCAGGCCAGGGGCGCGGACGTACAGGCGCAGCGCGGCGACCGGGCCGGTGCGACCGCAGTTCGCGCAGCGTCCCGCTGCTGCGGTGATGTCGACGGCGAAGATCTCGCTCAGCGGGCCAGCGAGCGCGTTGCCGTCCAGGTACTGCTCTGTCATCTCAGCCTCCGCTTGGGCCAAATCGCTCAGTCTTGATCCGGCGGGGGTCGTGACCGAGCGCGACCAGCATGTCGGCCGCCGCCTCGACAAAACCGGTTGGGCCGCAGACGAAGCAGCCCGGTGCGGACCCGGCGAGCCAGCCCGGCTCGCTGAGGTCGGCTGACGTCAGCCGGCTGGGCGGCCGGGGCCAGCCGGCCGGGGCGCGGCGGCTGTAAATGTAGGTGACCTCGACGCCGGCGTCGCCGGGTGGCGGGGCGGCCAGTTCACCCGCGTAATACTGCTGCGCGGGCGAACGCACGGAGCAGACCAGCCGGAATGGGATGCTGCTTTGCGCCGACCGCCGAGCGCGGATCATCGCCATCAGCGGCACGATGCCTGAACCGCCGGCGATCAGCAGTGCGGGCGCGATGTCGGTTGGCCGCCATACGAACCAGCCGCCGACCGGGCCGCGGATCTCCACTGGATCGCCGGGTGCGAGGACCTCGGTGAGATAGGGCGAAACCTCGCCGTCCGGCACCCGCTGCACGGTCAGCTCGATCGTGTCACCATCGGCGGGCGCAGCCAGCGAGTAGCTGCGCTGCGTGCTGTAACCATCCGCCGCGGTGAGCCGCACATCCACGTGCTGCCCTGCCAGGTGTCCAGGCCAGCCGGGCAGATCGAAGACCAGGGTGCGTGCGTCGGCAGTCTCGTCCCGGTATCCAGCGAGCGTCGCGACCTGCCAGCCCAGCCGGTGGGCGGCTAGTCGCCCTGGTACCGCTGCTCGCGCCATGGGTCACCGTAGTTGTGATATCCGGCGCTCTCCCAGAACCCTGGCTCGTCCTCGGTCAGCAGCTGGATCCCGCGTATCCACTTGGCGGACTTCCACAGGTACAGGTGCGGTACAAGCAGCCGGGCCGGTCCGCCGTGCTCGGGCGCCAGACTGTCACCGTCATACCTGTATGCGATCCAGGCCTGGCCATCGAGCAAATCCTCAAGCGGCAGGTTGGTGGTATATCCGCCGTAAGAGTGCGCGAGCGCGAAGTCCGCGGCCGTCTCCACCCCGGTCAGCAGCACGTCAAGGGACACCCCCTGCCAGCTGGTGCCGAGCTTCGACCACTTCGTGACGCAGTGCAGGTCCACGTCCGGTGTCTGGCTCGGCAGTGCCAGCAGGTCGCGCCATGACCAGCGATGAGCCCGGCCCGCCTCGGTGGTAATGACGAACTCCCAGCTCTCGGGCGAGACCCGGGGCGTCGGTCCGGCCGACAGGACCGGGAAGTCCTTGGTCAGATACTGCCCAGGTGGCAGCTTCACGCCCGTGTCGCGTGGCCGGCCGCGAAAACCTGGTGACACAAAGCCCATCGGCTCTCCTGTGGTGTGCTTGGCGCTGCTGTCGCGAGCCTTGCCGTGGCGATAGGGCCAATCCAGACGTTACGCCGCTGAGGATGTCGCGCGTCACCCGGCCTGCGCGCTCGGCGATTGCCTCCCGCGGCGGCCGACCGGGCGTGCTCCCGTCAGCCCTCAGCCCGGCTGGATTGTGATGGAACCCGTTCCGGTGTGCGCCACGATGCCGTGCGCCGAGGCCTTGTCCTCAGGGACCGTGATCTTGACACTGCCGATCGTCGTATGGGCATTCACCGCGTACGGCACATCACCAGGGACGTGCAGGCTCACCGAGCCGACGGTGGTGGCCGCGCTGATCAAGTCCGGCGCCGCGGAGAACGAAACGTCAATGCTGCCCACGCTGGAACTTAGCGTGGCGCGTGACGACGACATGTCCTTGCCGAGGATGGAGCCCGCGTGATCGGTGATTTCGACCGGCCCTGACAGGGCGCTGAGGTCGATATCGCCGGCGTTGGTATGTGCGACCACCTGCCCGGCGAGCGCGGAGAGGCGGATCTCACCGGCGTCCGCGCTGACCTTGACCGTCATGCCGGTCGGTACCCGTACGTCGTAGGCGACGCCGCAGGTCTCGCCGGCTGGGCAGTTGCTGTCGAGGGTGAGCGTGCCGCCGCTCACCCGGTGGGTCGTCTGCGGCGTGGTATGCCGGTAGCTGATCTGCTCGGTGACAGACACATGGCTGGAGTGATCACCTGTGACGTCCACATTGCCAGCGTGCGCCTGTACCAGCAGGGTCTGCACCGGCCCGGAAACGGAGTAGCTGGTGGTGTGGTGCTGTAGTGCGCCTACGTCCACGTAACAGCCACTCAGCATCAGCGCCGCAGCGCAACCGCCCAGGGCTGCTGCGGCTGCCGTAGTGGAACGACGCGCGAACATTGCATCTTCTTTCCGCGAAGAACCCTAAGCCTGCGGCTCCCTTGCTTTCATGCTTCTTCCTTGCCTTCATTCTTCCGCTGAATTTCGCCGCCGGACCCCGGCGCACCATGACCATGTCCCTGGTACGTCATCGGCGCGCGGGTCTATCGCTTCCGGCGTAACCGCCTAACCTGGGGTGCGGCGGTCTGGCCGCAGCCTGATGCCGCCGCCGGGGTCTCGTGTGCCGGGATGGGACTGGATGAGAACTGAGCCTGGTTATGCCTAAGACGGCACGATAGGGGCATTCGTCCGTAACGACGGATAGGTGCATCCGCGGGATGGAGGACGGGCAGCGGTGCCGAGCAGCCAACAGGAGCGGCAAAACGCGCGGTCGCGCTGGCGCCGGATCGTGCTGATCGCGCTGGCTGCCGCGATCCTGGCCACCATCGTCATCATCAGCCGCCACACCCTTGGGCGGTCGGTGACCTCCCTCGGGCACCTCGACTGGGTGTGGTTCGTTGCCGCGATCGCGTCAGAGGCGATCTCCCTCACCGCATTCGGGCTCAGCCGCAGGCGCTTGCTACGCGCCGAAGGCCATCCGGCGACATTCGGCTCTGTCATGGCAGTCACGTATGCGGGCAATGCGCTGTCGATGTCGCTGCCGTTCGCGGGCACGCAGCTAGCGGCGGTGTTCACCTACCGGCAGTTCAGGCGGCACGGGGTTGGTTCTGCGGTCACGGGCTGGGCGCTTGCCGTGTCTGCGGTCCTGTCCACGTCCGCGCTCGCGCTCGTGCTCGTCGTCGGCGCGCTTGCGCGCGGCGCGTCGGCGACCAGAGCCGCAAGTTTCGCCATCGCCGCCGTGTTCGTGGTGCCTGCCCTCGCCGTATTGCTTGCCTTGCGCTTCCAGGGGGTGCGTGCCCTCCTGCTTGAGGTCATCGCCCGGCTGGTCCGCGTCTCGCAGCGGATCTTTCACGGGCCACGATTCGACCCCGACGGCGTGGAGCAGTTTCTCGACCGCGTAGCCAGCATCAAACTCCCGTGGCCGCGTTACGCCGAGGTGTTCGCTCTCGCGGTCATCAACTGGGTCGCGGATTGCGGGTGCCTGGCGTGCGCGATCCTTGCTACCGGGGCGCGGGTACCGTGGCATGGCGTCGTCCTTGCCTACGGTGCTGGGGCCGCGGTTGGTAGCACGGGCGTCACGCCCGGTGGATTTGGCATCGTCGAGGTCACTCTCACTGCGGCGCTCGCGGCGGTCGGGCTTTCGGCCGCGCAGGCGCTGACCGCGGTTCTCACTTACCGGCTGATCAACTTCTGGCTCATCCTCATCGGTGGCTGGATCACCGTGATCGTGCTCACCCACCGGCACAGGCCGGAGGATGAGTTCGATGTCCTCGAGGGCGAGAGCGAGGGCGAGAGCGAGGGCGAGGGCGACGATGCCGCCGCCCGCGACGGCGCGAACCGGGGCGCTGGGGACAGCGCGAACCGCGGCGCAGGTGACGGTGCCGCCCTGAGCGCGCGCCACCCGGCCGGGATGCCGTACCGCGGTGACCCAGGTCCTGACCGGCTCACGCAGGCCGGTCAAATCAATCAAAACGATTTGATCGATTGAGCGGGGTTGATGTAGCGTCCGGGCTGTGGCCAGCGCGCTCCCCCGCCATGTTCCGCCGCCGGTATTCGTTAAGCTCGCGGGTCATCCGCTGCGCTGGGCGCTGCTTGGCGAACTCGCCAGAAGCGACCGCCAGGTGCACGAACTCACCGCGCTGCTCGGCCAGCCGCAAAGCCTGGTCTCCTACCATCTTGGCCGCCTGCGGGCCGGCCTGCTCGTCTCGATGCGGCGAAGCTCGGCGGACCGAAGGGACGCCTACTACAGCGTTGACCTGACTCGCTGCGGTGACCTGCTCGCCGCGACAGGTGCGGCGCTGCATCCGGGCCTGCGATTGGCCCCGCCAGCGCCGGCCGCAGGGCCGCAGGCCGCTGAAAAACGGCCCCGCGTGCTGTTCCTGTGCACGGGTAACAGCGCACGCTCACAGATCGCGGAAGCGCTGCTTGGCCACCTCGCCGACGGCACGGTCGAGGCGCGCAGCGCGGGCAGCCACCCCAAGAGCCTGGACCTAAACGCCGTCCGGGTGATGCGCGAGCATGGAATCGATCTCAGCGGCCGCGCAGCGAAGCACCTGAGCGAGTTCACCGGCCAGCGCTTCCAGTACGTGATCACGCTCTGCGATCGCGTGCGGGAAATTTGCCCGGACTTCCCCGGCCATCCCGATCTGATCCACTGGAGCATCGCCGATCCGGCCAGGGAAAGCGGTGACGGTGCTGACAGGTACGCCGCCTTCCAGCGCGTGGCGGCCGACCTGCGCACCCGCATCGGGTTCCTGCTTCACCTGATCGGGCACCAGCCGTGAGTCCAGGATTTGAGCTGAACATGCCGGAGCACCCCGGAGGGCCATCCGCGTGCCGTGCATCGATCGCCTGCCGTGCATCGATCGCCTGCCATGACCCGTCCGCCGGCCCCGCCCCGTTCGCCCGGCCGGCCGCGGCATAAGCCGGGCGGGGGTTCCCGATGACAAACGCGACTCCCGCGCAGGGCGGCTCCGGGCGCGGCGGTCCAAGCCTGCCGTCCGTGCTGCGGGAGTGGGGCAGGATCGGCTGCATCGGGTTCGGCGGCCCGCCAACGCACATCGCGCTGCTTCGCGACCTGTGCGTCGAGCGAAGGCGGTGGCTGAACGCCAGTGAGTTCGAGGAAGCGGTCGCCGCCTGCAACTTGCTACCAGGTCCCGCTTCCACCCAGCTCGCGATCTTCTGTGCCTGGCGGGTCGGCGGGTGGCTCGCGGCAGTGGTGGGTGGTGCCGCGTTCATCGTGCCCGGCCTGATCCTGATGCTGGCCCTCGCGGCCCTGTTCCTCGCCGGTTCTCCGCCGGCCTGGGTGAGGGGAGCTGGTGCGGGCGCTGGAGCGGCAGTTGCCGCGGTCGCAGTGCAGGCGGGCGCCGGTCTGGTGCCCGCAAGCTGGCGGCGGGCGCAGCGCATCAGCCGGTTCCGCTGGCCCGCGTATCTCGCCGCAGGCGCTGCTGCGGCCGCGACCGTCGGCCCCTGGCTGGTCCTCGTGCTGCTCGGGTGCGGCCTGGCGGAACTTGTCGTGACCCTTGTGCGGCGCCGCGGCCAAGGCGAGAAGGGAGCAAGCGGCCCAGACACGGGAACCAGCCCAGACACGGGAACCAGCCCAGACACGGGAACCAGCCCAGGCACGGGCACCCGCGCGATCACGGTAGCGCCTGCCGCCGTGCTCGCGGCGGCAGGTATCGGCGGCGGGGTGCTGCTTTCTGTCGCCTGGGTCGCCTTCAAGGTCGGCGCGCTCTCCTATGGCGGCGGTTTCGTGATTGTCCCCCTGATGCAAGCGGACGCCGTCGCCCGCTACCACTGGATGACCGGCGGCCAGTTCCTCAACGCGGTCGCGCTTGGCCAGATCACGCCTGGCCCGGTCGTGCAGACGGTCGCCGCGGTCGGCTACGCGGCAGCCGGGATCGGCGGCGGACTACTCGCCGCCGCGGTCGCATTCGCGCCTTCGTTCGCGTTCGTCCTGATCGGCGGGCGCCATTTCGACCGGCTACGCACCGACGACCGGGCCCGCGCGTTCCTCGGCGGCGCGGGGCCAGCGGCGATCGGCGCGATTTTCGGCTCCGCGATTCCACTCGCGCTCGTGCTCACGCAGGCGTGGCAATACGCGGTCCTTGCCTGCGCCGCCGTGGCACTGCTGCTACTGCGCCGTGGCGTCGTGCTGACGCTGCTGTTTGCCGCGGTGGCGGGCATGATTGTGGCGCTCGCGGGCGGCCCGCTGCCGCATTGACCCGGCCGCCAGGCCTGGTCACGGAGCGTAGTAATGGTTTCAGGGAAATTCACTGACGCTCCCTGATCTGATCGACTGTGCCGCGCAGCCGTTAAGCACCTCTCAATTCCGCACGGGCGTGGAGATTACTGTGACCGGAAACTGCCCATCCCGCCCGCGCTCCACACTGATCTCCACACCGGCTGCTGGCCGGGCCGACGGGCGAGTCGCCGTGGGTTGCGGGCAGCCGGGCCGGCTGGCTACGGCGATCACCGCCGTGCTGGACGACCGGTGGAGCCGGCTGGCGGCCCGCGCGTATCCATAGGCGCCGAGCGGCTCGTAGCATCTGCAGCATGAGCCAGGACGTGGCAAGGTACTGGCAGCACCCGGGCCTGCCCGGCGTGGACCTGCTGCGGGCCCGCTTTGTGCGGCAGCGCTACAGCAGGCACGCGCACGAGACCTTTGTGATCGCGCTGATCGACCGCGGGGTCGAGGAATTCGATCATCAGGGCACGACGATGCGCGCAGGGCCCGGCGAGATCATCCTGGTGAATCCCGATACCGTGCACACGGGTTACGCGGGAATACCCGGCGGCTGGGCGTACCGGGTGCTCTACCCGGCCGCCGAGGTCGTCGCGGGCGCAGCCGCGGAGCTGGCCGGCGGTCGGGGCGCACCGTTCTTCCCGGAAACTGTGATCAACGACCCTGTCAGCAGGCGCGCGCTGGCCGCGGCGCACCAGGCGGCGGAGACCAGTGACCAGCTGGCCGCCTCGAGCCTCCTGCACCATGCGGTCGCGGCGCTTGTGACAAGGCATGCGGCAGCGGCGCGAGGTCCGGAAGGGCGGCGGTGGACGTTGACTTATCCCGAACGGCTGCCGCGGCGGCCGGCGCTTCGCGCCGCGGCGGCCGCAAGGGAAATCCTGGAGCAGCGGCTCACCGATCCGCCTAGGCTGGCGGTGCTCGCGGCGGCGGTCGACGCGAACCCGTACTCGCTGCTCCGTGCGTTCCGCGCCGAGACGGGGCTGCCCCCGCATGCCTACCTGAACCAGCGCAGGGTGCGTCTCGCCTGCACCCTGCTCGGCGAGGGGGTGCCGCCCGCGGACGTGGCGGCACGGGTGGGTTTCGCCGACCAGGCTCATCTGACGCGGCACTTCAAGCGGATCGTCGGGGTGCCGCCCGGCGCCTATCAGCGTGGCCGCAATAACCTTCAAGACCGGACCGCGGGGGCCGCCTAGCCTCGGCCCCATGTTGTTAAGTCGCCGCGGCAGGTCGCGGAACGCAGCGGGCGTGCCGGATGCCCGATCGCGCGACCGCGCCCGCAGGGACGGCATGAGCCTGGGGCTGGCGGTCGGCTTCTCAGGGATCGCATTCGGCGCCGCCGCGGTCACCGCCGGGCTCAGCGTGCCTCAGGCATGCGTGCTGAGCCTGCTCGCATTCACCGGGGCATCGCAGTACGCGTTCGCGGCGGCCGTCGCAGGCGGTGGCAGCCTGATCGCGGGTACCTTCGGTGCGCTGCTCCTTGGCAGCCGCAATGCGCTTTACGGCCTCAGGCTGGCCGACGTGCTCCGGGTACGCGGCGGGCGGCGGCTGCTCACCGCGCACGCGGTCATCGACGAGACCACTGCGATGGCTCTCGCCCAGTCTTCCCCCGCCGCGGCGCGGGCCGGTTTCGCCGCGACGTTCGGCGCTCTTTACACCGTGTGGAACGTGTCGACGCTGGCCGGAGCGCTGGGCGCCGGCCGGCTCGGCAGCCCGGCCGAGTTCGGTGTGGACGTGATCGGGCCCGCGGCCTTCCTCGCGCTGCTGTGGCCCAGGCTCTCGGCCGGGCCTGCCGAGCGCCGGGTAGCGGCCGCGGGTGCTGCCGTCGCCGTCGCGGGCACGCCGTTTCTTCCTGCCGGGATCCCTGTGATGCTCGCGGCGCTTGCCGTGCTCGCGGGAGCGCGGCGATGACGCTCTGGCTGGCGGTCCTGTGCACGTCGGCCGGCTGCTACGCACTGAAGCTCGCCGGTCTCACCGTGCCACGGCGGCTGCTCGACCAGCCGCGGATGCGGCGATGCGCCGAACTGCTGCCGATCGCCTTGCTCGCTGCGTTGTGCGCGGTGCAGGCGACCGCGGCCGGCCGGTCGCTCACGTTCGACGGCCCGCGGCTTGCCGGGCTCGCAGTCGCGGCCGCCGCGCTGGCCAGGCGCGCTCCGTTCATCGCGGTGCTGGTAGCGGCAGCGGCCGTCACGGCCGGTCTGCGGGCGCTCGATCCCGTGCTCGGCCACGTGCTTCTCGGCCATTCGGTCCCCCGCTGATCGGCCCGCGTCCCCCGGCTGATCGGCCCCGGTGGGTGGACTGCGGCGAAGGCAAGCCTTGCCGGATGTTGTTCCTGACCGGGCGTCCTGCCGCTGGGGCTAATGGGGCGGCCGCCGCCGGCCGCCGCGGCGAGGCTTGTCACATGGCAGGCCGCCGACGGCCGCGGCGAGGCCGCGCTGGGCGCCGCTTGTCACATGGCAGGCCGCCGACGGCCGCGGCGAGGCCGCGCTGGGCGCCGCTTGTCACATGGCAGGCCGCCGGCGGCCGCGGCGAAGCCGCGCTGGGCGCCGCTTGTCACATGGGCAGGCCGGCCTCAAGGTGCGCGAGCGCCGCGTCGGCGATCGCGGCGAAGTCCGCCGCCGGGTCCGCCGCGATCGCCAGGGAGGCGGACATTATCACGCCGACGAGCGCGCCAGCGAAGTTGCGGACAACGAACTCGTCTGGGTCGCGCCCAATTCGTCTCGCGATCGCCTCGCCGAGCGCCTGAACCGCCCCGGCGTACTCATCGAGCGCCCGCGCACGAAGTTCCGGCACGGACAGGCTCAGCGCCGCGGTCTCACGCAACTGCGCCATCTCCTCCGCCGACAGGCTCGCGAACGCGGTCCGCAGCGCGGCGCGCAGCGCGGCGATGGGGCTGAGCTCGGGCGGCTGCGCCTCGAACGCCTCGAACGCGAGCAGGTCGACGTCGTCCTGCAGCACGACGTCCTCCTTGGTCGGGAAATAGCGGAAGAACGTACTCGGCGACACCTCGGCCGCATCGGCGATCTGGTCGATGGTCGTTTCCGCGTAGCCCTGCTCGCGGATCAGCCGGAGGGCGTGCTGCCTGATAGCAACGCGCGTCCTTGCCTTCTTGCGCTCGCGGAGCCCAGGCCGGAGCCCGGGTCGGGGCGCAGGCCGGGGCGCGGCCCGGCCAAGCGCTGGGGCACGCGGATCCCCCGGCGCGTCCGGTGCTCCTGCCGCGTCCGGTACCCCTGCCGCGTCCGGTGCTCCTGCCGCGTCCGGATGCCCTGCCGGGTCCGGTGGCCCTGCCGCGTCCGGATCCCCCGGCTCGTCCGGTGCTCCTGCCGCGTCCGGCGCCGGTCGCGGCGGGTCCTTTTCAGACGCCGATCTCATCTGCTGTCCTCACCTCTTGTGTTCCTGCTTCCGCGGCTGGCACCTGCGGCGGCAGGAATGCCAGCGCGAGCACTGCGGCGGCGAGGGCAATGCCGCCGCACACCCACAGCATGACATCCATGGCATGCACAAAGGCGGTGCGTACGGTGTCCGCGAGTGCCGCGGAACCGGCGTGCCTCGCCACCGCGAGCCCGCCCGCGATGCTCTTGCGCACCGCGTCGGCCGCCTGCGGCGGCAAGCCAGCCAGGTTCAGGTGGCTGCGGTAGGCCGAGCTGAGCACGGTGCCCAGAATCGCCACCCCGATGGTGGCGCCGACCTGGCGCATCGCCGTGATCACCGCGGAGCCGACGCCGCTCCGCTCCGCGGACAGGGCGCCGAGCGCTGCGTTCATCGCCGTCGGCATGGCGATCCCGAGACCGAGGCCGACGGCAGCGAACCAGCCGGCCGCGAAACCGGTGCCGCTGTGCACGGTGGTGAATGCCCCGGCCACCAGCGCGGCGGCCATCAGCACGAACCCGGGCGCGACCAGGGCCTTGCTGTTGATCCAGCCGGTCTGCAGCCGGGTACCCGTGATCATGCCCACCATCATGCCGCCGATCATGGGAAGCAGCCGCACTCCCGCACCGAAAGCGTCGAGGCCGCGGACCTCCTGGAAATACTGCGGCGTCGCGAACAGGATCCCGAACAGGGCGAACGAGACCAGGGTGGCGAGGATCGACCCCCAGGTGAAGCTGGCGGAACGGAAAAGCGTCAGGTCGACGAGCGGCTGGCCGCCGTGAGAGCTCACCCGCCGCTCCCACCCCGCGAAGGCGGCGAGCAGCGTCGATCCGGCCGCGATGGCCGCGATCGCGCCCGCGTTGCGCCAGCCGTCCTGCCCTGCCCTGATCACGCCAAAGGTCAGCGCGACGAGGCCCAGGCTGGATATCGCCACGCCGGCGAAGTCGATCCGCGGCCGCTCCGTGCCACGTGACTCGGGCATCAGCACCGCCACCGCGGCAAGGGCGAGCACGACCACCGGCACGTTGATCAGGAAGACCGAGCCCCACCAGAAGTTGTCGAGCAGCCAGCCGCCGAGGATCGGGCCGATTGGGAAGCTGACGAAGGTCACGCCGACCACCATCGCGATCGCCTTCGGCCGCTCCCGCGCGGTGAACATGACCGGCAGCATGGACAGGGACAGGGGCAGCACCGCGGCCGCGCCGAGCCCGAGCAGCGCCCGCGCGGCGATCAGGGCCCCTGCCGATTGTGAGTAGGCACAGGCGATGGATCCAAGCCCGAACAGTGCAAGGGAGATGAGCAGCACCTTCTTGCGGCCGTACCTGTCGCCAAGCAGCCCGGCCGGAAGCAGCGCCGCGGCGAGCACCAGGCTGTAGGCGTCGACAAACCACTGCAGGTCGCTCGTCGAGGCGTGCAGGCTGGTGGCGAGGGTTGGCAGGGCCAGGTTGAGCACGGTCAGGTCCAGGCCAACTACCAGCACGCTCAGCGCGAGTGCGATGAGCGCCCACCACCTGCGCGAGTCCGGCGAGATCATGATATTCACCACCAGTCAGTAGCAGCTGCTAAGACACCGTAACTCTGATTTGATAGTTACTGTCAAGTCCTTTTCCCGGCTCTGTCGGCTGCGCACGGAATTCTGCCGGCCCGGGCCCACGGGCCGGGCAGCCGGCGAGACGGCCAGTTTCGATGACCCGATGGCTCCTATGAGCCCACCGAGCGGAGCGGCCCCGGCGACGGGCGCGAGCAGCCGGGCCGAGGCGCAGCCAAGCGCGCTGTAGACACTAAGCTCATGGGCATGCGCCGCTTCCTGTCCCTCCGCTGGCTGGGCCTGCACGCGGCAATGGTCGCGATCGTGGCCGGTTTCCTGGCGCTCGGCTGGTGGCAGCTGACCCGCGCCGAGGGTGGCAACGCGCTGAGCTGGGGCTATACGTTCGAATGGCCGCTGTTCGCCGGCTTCGTCGTGGTCTTCTGGATCAAGGCGATGCGGGACGAGCTACACGAAGCACAGGCCCGCGACGGTTTGCGTGCCGATTCCGCCGCGCCTCCCGAGCCCGTCGCCTTGCCTGACGGCCTTCGGCCCGGCCGCACCACCGGGCAGAACCGCGCCGGGCAGAACCGCGCCGGGCAGAACCGCGCCGGGCGGGACGTCGTGGACGACCACGAGGATGAGGAACTGGCGGCGTACAACGCTTATCTGGACCGGCTGAACACGGAGGCGAGCCGGACCGCTGGCCGGCTGGCCGGCCGCGCATCGCGCCGTCAGGCCACTGGCTGGGCCACCCAGCCGGCCAGGGCTGCCCAGGCCGCGCAGCAGCCCGCGCCCGGCAATCCCCCGCACCTGGAGGTGTGATCGTGAACGCAGCCGTGACCCGATACCGCGTCATGGCCTACATCGTGGGCGTGCTGCTCATCGTGATCGTCTTCGTGGGGATACCGCTGCAGGTGTTCGCACACAACGACGCGATCGTCAACTACGTGGGTACCACCCACGGCATCTTGTACCTGCTGTACCTGGTGACGGCCTACATGCTAGCCCGCAGGCTCAGGCTGAACCTCGGCCAGACGGTGATCGTGCTGCTCGCGGGCACCATCCCGGTGATGACCTTCGTGGTCGAGCGCTGGGTTACCAGGCGCTTCATCAACCCGGCTCTGCGGGCAGAAGACGCAGCGGAAACCAGGATCCCCGGAGCCGCCGAAGCGACCGGGGCGGCCCAGGAAGCCTGATCCCCGCGTGCCAGAGCACTATTTTACCGAGCAGCCCGCTGCCGTGCACCGCCCGCGCACGGTGCACGTCGTGCTGCCCGGCCTGCATCTGCGGCTGGAGACCGACAGCGGGATGTTCTCGCCCGGTCACCTGGACACAGGTACCCGGGTGCTGCTCGAGGCCGCCCCCGCACCCCCGCCCGCGGGCGATCTGCTCGACCTGGGCTGCGGCTACGGCCCCATCGCGCTGGCCATGGCGGCCCGGTCGCCCGCCGCGACGGTATGGGCGGTCGACGTGAACGTGCGCGCGCTCGAACTCTGCGACCGCAATGCCCAGCGGGCCGGGCTGCCGAATGTCCGTGCCGTCACGGCCGACGAGGTACCCGCCGCTGTGTCGTTCGCCGCGATCTGGTCGAACCCGCCGGTCCGGATCGGCAAGGCAGCCTTGCACAGCCTGCTCGCCCGCTGGCTCGCCAGGCTCGCGCCCGACGGGGCGGCGTACCTCGTGGCGCAGCGGCACCTGGGCGCGGACTCGCTGCAGCGCTGGCTGGCCGGGTCCGGATGGGACGCCACCCGCGTCACGTCACGAACCGGCTACCGTGTGCTACGGATAACTGATCCCGAACGGCTGCGCACCTGCGGCGATCAGGATGAGGTGACCCGATGATTGGGCCGGGACGGCTGCGGTGAGCCGGGACGAGCCGCCGGCCGCCGCCGCACACGAGCCTGGCGGCGAGCGCGCACGGGTTGACGGGGCCCGCAACGCTCAGCCCAGGCAGCTGCGCCCCACCGACGTCAAGAGGCTGAACAGGCAATGGCGGCGTAGCACCACCGCCAGGCTCGCGCTGCTGCTTGAATCGGTCACCCAGCCGTTCAACGTGGGCTCGATTATCCGCTCGGCCGCCGCGTTCGGCGTCGAGCAGGTATGGCTGGCAGGCAACTCCGCTGCGCCGTCGCACCCATCCGCGCGCAAGACCAGCCTTGGCACAGAGCGCCTGGTCAGTTTCGAGGAGGAGCCGTCGGCGGCGGCCGCCGCCAAGGCGGCCGCCGTCGCCGGATACCGCGTCGTGGTGATAGAGCTCGCGGCCGGCGCGGTCCCGCTGCACGAGGCCCCGCTTGACGGCGATATCTGCCTGGCCCTCGGCAACGAGGACCACGGCTGTTCGCCCGCGCTGCTCGCTGTGGCCGACGCGGTGGCGTACATTCCGCAGGTCGGCCGCGTCGGGTCGCTGAACGTGGCGGTCGCGGCGGCGGTCGCACTTGCCGAGGCAAGGCGCCGCGAATGGACCGGGCTCTGCCTTCCCGGGGCGGGCCTTCCCGGGGCGGGCCTTCCCGGGGCGGGCCTTCCCGGGGCGGGCCTTCCCGCGATCGGCCCGTCGGCGGTGGCCCCGCCTGCGGTGGCCCCGCCTGCGGCGGGCCCACGTGCAGGTGGCGATGAATGAGGGTTGAGCCGGTGATGCCGCAGCGATGCCGCGCCAGATCTGCGCAGATCATGGCTATGGGCCAGCCGGGTAGTTGGCATACTCGAATCCATGCTGTCTAGGTTCCTCGACCAGCCGGGCCCGATAGCGTTCGCGCATCGCGGTGGGGCGGCGCACGGGCCGGAGAACTCCTGGGCCGCATTCGAGCGTGCGGTCGATCTCGGCTACCGCTACCTGGAGACCGACGTGCAGGCCACCGCGGATGGCGCCCTCATCGCCTTCCACGACCGCACCCTCGACCGGGTCACCGACCGCTGCGGGCGCATCGCGGTCATGCCGTACAGCGCGGTCGCCGCGGCAAGGATCGGCGGCACCGAGCCGATTCCGTTACTCGAGGATTTGCTTGCGGCCTGGCCGCAGGCGCGCTTCAACATCGACGTGAAGGACGAGCCCGCGATCCAGCCGCTCGTGCGCGTGCTCAGGCGGACGGTGGCATGGGACCGGGTGTGCGTGACCTCGTTCTCGCCGCGCCGGCTGCGTGCCTTCAGGTGCTGCGTGGACCGCCAGACTTGTACCACGCTGTCGCCGGTCGGGCTGGCAGCGGTGCGGTCCGGCGCCTGGGCCGGAGGAGGGATGTCCGCCCGGCTTGCCCGCGCCGGCGTCCGCTGCGCGCAGATTCCCGCGCGCCTCGCGACGCCTGCCTTCCTCGGGCTGCTGCGCCGCGCGGGCCTGCAGATCCACGTCTGGACGGTCAACGAGCCTGCGCTGATGCGCCAGCTGCTCGACCTCAACGTGGACGGCATCATGACCGACGACACGGTGGCGCTTCGTGAGGTGCTCACCGAGCGGGCCCAGTGGCGCTATGAGGAGACACGCCCCGGGCACGGGTGACACGACGGCTGGCACCGGCCGTCCATCAAGGAAGTGCCAAACAGGGCGCTCCGACGCGATGCCCGTGGTATCGGGCGGTTGGATTGTGGGCAGAGCGGGAATCTTGTCCGGGTAACTCAGCGTTGACAATATCGACGGCTACGTGCCCGGGAGGCAATTACCTATGGCGGAACGCGCACTTCGCGGCACCCGGCTCGGAGCAACGAGCTACGAGAACGATCGCAACACCGACCTGGCCCCGCGCCAGGACGTCTCTTTCGACTGCCCGAACGGCCACCACTTCTCTGTGCCGTTCGCGGCCGAGGCGGAGATCCCGACGACCTGGGAGTGCCGGGTATGCGGAGCCGCCGCGATCACGGTGACCGGAGAGCTCCCCGCACCGAAGAAGGCCAAGCCGCCGCGGACACACTGGGACATGCTGCTCGAGCGGCGGTCCATCGAGGATCTTGAGGAAGTGCTCGAGGAACGGCTGGCCGTCGTGCGGGCCGGCCGGTCAGGCGCGGAGGGCCCGCAAACGGGCAAGCAGCAGCGGCTCAAGAGCGCATAGCGCGGCGCCGGCTGCGCGGGCGGCACCCAATCAATCACAACGCGGCATGCCCGCCGTGAGCGGCGGATCCAGGGCGTCCCGCCGATCTTTGGCGGCGCGGATCGGTGCGCCGTATTGGTGTGGACCCGCGGCACGCGTGCGCCGGCCCAGCCGTGGAGATCACTGTGACCGGAAACTGCCAGTCCGCTGCCACCGACGCGCCACGCTGATCTCCACACCAGCGGCAGCCCAGCGCCGGCCGTATGGTCCTGCCGCATCCGGGTAATCTCGCTGCACCCGTGTGGTCCCGGTGTATCCGCGTAATCCCGTGATGCGTTATTCACGCGCCGCCGGTGCGACGGTTTGCTGCTGCCGCCCCGCCATCGACGACCTCGCCACGGATGATCTTGGCGGGCCGCGGCGCCACCCCCGCGGTACGCGGCGCTCCGGATGAATCCGGCCCGGATGGGTCACGTGGCGACGGACCCGCCGACGTGCTCCTCGCCCGCGTCAGGCGGCTACCGACCCTCACCCCGACGGCAGCGGCCCTGCGGAACAAGATGAGGCCGAAAATACGGCGCACAAGCGGGCGGGTGAACGGTGCCACGGCCAGCATGCCGATCACGTCGGTCACCAAGCCAGGGACCGCGATCAATGCTCCCCCGGCCAGGATCAGCGCCGCGTCGCCGAGTTCACGGTCGGGCACAACACCGCTCGCCACGGCGCCGCGCAACGCTCCCCAGGCCCGCCGGCCCTGCACCCGCACCAGCCACAAGCCGGCGACGGTAGACACGATGAGCAGCGCAACCGTCAGCGCCCAGCCGATGACGTGGGCGATCGCGACTATAACGAAGATCTCGACTGCGGCCAGGACCAGCACCGCGAGGAACGCCGCAAATACCATGCTTCCATCATCGGTCAGCCGCGGCGATGCTTGCGCAACCTGCCGGTGACTCCCCACTGGGTGACGCGCCAAAGTGCCTCACGCACGATGGCGTTGCTCATCTTGCTGGCACCACACGTCCGCTCGACGAACGTGATCGGGACCTCAACCACCTTGAGCCCGGCCTGGATCGCGCGCAGCGTGAGGTCGATCTGGAAGCAGTATCCCTGCGATTCGACGTTGTCGAGACCAACCTTCCGCAGCGTCGTGGCCCGATAGGCGCGGTATCCACCGGTCGCGTCGTGCACCGGGATTTTCAGCATCAGCCGTGCGTAGGTGTTGCCACCGCGGGACAGGATCTCCCGCGATCTCGTCCAGTTTGCTACCTTGCCTCCGGGTACATATCGGGAGCCGAGCACAACGTCGGCGTCCTCGAGCGCCGCGAGCAGCCTGGGCAGTTCCTCCGGCTGGTGCGAACCGTCCGCGTCCATCTCGACGATGGCGTCGTAGCCTTGATCGAGCGCCCAGCGGAACCCGGCGATGTAGGCGGCGCCGAGGCCGGCCTTGGCGCCCCGGTGCAGCACCTGGATCTGGCCATCCGCGGCGGCGATCGCGTCGGCTACCTGGCCGGTGCCGTCCGGGCTGTTGTCATCCACGACGAGCACGTCGGCAGCCGGCACGGCGGAACGCACTCGCGCCGTGATGGGCCGCACATTGTCCCGCTCGTCATAGGTCGGGATGATGACGACCACACGGCCGCCAAACCCGCCTGCTCCTGTCACGCTGCCTGCCTTCGCCTGGTCTTGTCGCGAGTGACGAGCCCCAGGATCCCCAGGGCCGCAGCGCACGATCCCGCAGCAGTGAGAATCCACTCGGGCAGTTCGCCGAGCCGGTCGGCGAGCGTCAGAGTGGACGACGTCCTGATCTGCCGCACGAGGATCGCCTGGGTGAACTGCCTGGACTGGGCGAGCACCTGTCCGTCTGGAGTGATAATGGCGCTGATCCCGCTCGTCGCCGCGATCAGTACCGGCCGTGCGTGCTCCACCGCCCGCAGCCTCGATATGGCGAGCTGCTGAACGGGCTCGTCGGTGCGGCCGTAGTCCGCGTTGTTCGTCTGGACGACGATCACCCGGCCACCGTGGGTCACCGCGTCCCTCACGATACCGTCGTAGGCCACCTCGAAGCAGATGACGTCACCGATCGCGACCGGCCCGAGGCGCAGTACGCCAACTCGCCGGCCGGCCACCTGATCGTAGGGTATGAGCTGCAGCTGCTTGATGTACTTGGTGAGCAACGACCGTAGGGGCACGTACTCGCCGAAGGGTATCGGGTGGCGCTTGACGTAGTAAGCGCCCGCACCGGTGCGCGGCGACCAGACGATGCCCCGGTTCTCCGCGTGTTTCCCGTCGCTGCTGACTTTCAGCACTCCGACAAGCGTCGGTACCCCGACATCACGTACCGCCGAGTTGATGAGCGCATAGGCGGCCGGGTCCTGATAGGGATCGATGTCACTGGAGTTCTCGGGCAGGATCACTAGATCGGGTTGCGGCAGGTTCCCTTCCTTGACCAGGGCCGCCAGCTTGTGCATGGCCCTGACATGGTCGTCGAGCACGGCCGACCGCTGGCCGAAGAAGTCCAGTCCGAGCCGGGGCACGTTTCCCTGAACGACCGCGGCGGTGATGGTGCGCCCGCCCGGCTGAGGCAGCGGGATCGCCGGGCCTACGGCTGCGACAGCGACGACGCCAAGGGCGGCCCCGGTCCGCACGGCCCAGTGGCGAGTGGGTGCGGCCCTACGCGGGCGGTCACGCCCTGGGCCGGGCGCTGTGACCCTGCTGGTGACTGCCGTCGCGATCAGGCCACCGGCCAGCGCGACCACGAAGGTAAGCAGCGGCGCTCCGCCAAGCGAGGCATACCTGGTGAATGGCGATGCCGACTGGCTGAACGCGAGCCGTCCCCAGGGGAATCCGCCGAGCGGGAACCTGCCGCGCACTGCTTCCTCGGCTATCCACAGGCATGCCGCCCACAGCGGTGCGAGCCGCAGGTGCGCTACCGCGGCGATGCCGATGCCGAGTGGGACGAAATAGAGGGCTTGCACCAGCGCCAGAATCAGCCACGCGTCCGTGCCGATGACGTGCAGCCAGTAGAGCAGCACGAAAAAGAAGGCGGCGCCCGCGAGGAAGCCGAGCCGGGCCCCCGTGCGAAGTGGCGCGGCCTGGCCTGGCCGCCAGATGGCGACGGTGATCAGGGCGACCGCGGCGGGCGCGAGCGGCCACCAGCCCACAGGCGGGAAGGCAAGGGTCAGCAGCAGGCCGCCGGCGATGGCGGCTCCATCCGGCCAGGCGCGGCGGATAGCTCGTCGGGGGCCACCGGTCTGATCGAGGCTCCGGCGGGTGCTGGTGCCTTTGCCGGCTGGCGCATCGCGAGCCGCCGCGGCGCCGTCTTGCACCGTAGCGCTACCGGTCGCTGGCGGGCCGGTGTCCGGTCCGGGCTCCTTTTCCGGCGTGGTCCGCCGAGCGCTGGCCTCCACGCAGGCACGCTACCCGCTCCCTGGCCCAGATAGGGCTATGTGCTGGCCGACTTTCCGATGCTGTGACACTTCAGGGTCGCATGCCGCCGGTACGGCGGTACCCGACGCTGCCCCAGGTCACCGGGGTGCGAGCGCCAGCAAGGAGCCGCGCCTGCACGGAGGAGACCGGCACGGGATCAACCGGAATCAGCAGGAACTTGGGCGTGTCCGGTAGATCTCGGTGGATACGGGCGGTGCTGCGGGCGGCGATTCCGGCAAGGCCCTGCTTGTTCCGCTTGTTCTGCTTGTTCTGCTTGTTCTCGAGGAGTCGATAGCGGAACTGCCCGCGCCGCCAAAGACCTGCGGGACGCCCGAGCAGGAACTGCCTAGGAACTGGCACGGAAGAGGGCCCGGACATCCCTTCGGACCGGAACACGTCTCGTCGGCAACGAGCTCGCACTCCGTTGTCTACTGGGTGTCCGGACCCTTTCCGGGTCCAACCCCCCGCCCAGCCGGGACCGCGGCGCGGCCAGCTTCCGTGTTCCGCACCTGGCAAGAAAAGACGGAACGGCCTGGACCCCCCGTCCGTGGCGCAGCCCGCGAAGTGGCCGGGACAGCCGACCCGGCCGGTTAGCCCGGTGCTGGACTGGGCAGCAACTTACCGCCCATCGGCTCGATGTCAAGCTTGCGGCGGCGCATTGCTGTATCGCCATTTAACCGCTTCTGCCTGCACATCAGGCCCTATCGGGAGCACCCGCTTCGGTCGGCCGGCGATGTTGCGTCATGGCACGGCGCACCGCGCGGCCGGGCGCCCCGCGCATGCCCTCGCCGCCGTTCGAGCGGATCACGTAGCGCCCCAATGCACCACCAACCGCGGCCCTTACAGCGGCAGGCCGGCCTCAAGGTGGTCCAGCCCGGCGTCGAACAGCTTGAAGTAGGTCTGCAGGTCGTCCGCCGCATCCAGCCAGGCGGCGAGCGCGATACCTAGCACTGCACCTGCGGTGGTTCGGATGACGAGGTCGTCCTCGTGACGTCCGGCCCGTTGCGCGAGCGCCGCGGAGAAAAGATCGATCGTCGTGGTGAGCTCGTCAAGCATCTGCGCGCGGACATCGGGAATGGACATGGCGAGCGCGGTGCTTTCGCGCAGCTGCGCTAGCTGCTCGGCCGACAGCGCGTTGAATGCCGTCCGCAGCGCGCCCCGCAGCGCCGCGATCGGGCCGAGCCCGGGCGGCTGTGCCTCCAGCGCCGCGGCCGCGAGCAACTCCATGTCGTCGCGCAGGACGACGTCTTCCTTGGTCGGGAAGTAGCGGAAGAACGTGCTCTCGGACACCTCGGCGGCGGCTGCGATCTGCGCCACGGTGGTGGCGTGGTAGCCCCGCTCACGGAAGAGCCGCAGCGCCTGCTGCCTGATGGCGGCACGCGTCCTGGACTTCTTGCGTTCGCGCAGCCCGGCTATGGCAGGGGTGCCGGGCGCCTGGCCCGGCCCGGGATCGCCGCCAGTCAGCGGGTTCATGACCCCGACCTGGCTTCTTCCGCACCCTGTGGCATACCGGCCGTGGCTGGTCCCGCAGCCGGCTGCCGCGCCGTCTTGGGTCGCGAAGGCATGGCAGGGAAGAAGGCCAGCGTGAGCACGACGCCCGCAACGGCGACGCCGCCAATGGTCCACAGCATGACGTCCATGGCGTGCACGAACGCCAGCCGCACCGAGTCGAGCAGCAGCGCCGAGCCCAGCTTGCGCGCCACCGTTATCCCGCCGAAGACGCTGCTGCGCACCGCGGTCACGGCCGCGGGCGGCAGCCCGGCCAGCTGCAGCCGGCTGTGGTACGCGGAGTTCAGCAAGGAGCCGAGTATCGCCACGCCGAACGTGCCTCCGACGGTGCGAACCGCCATCATGAGGCCGGTTCCCACGCCGCTGCGCTCGGGCGAGAGCGCACCGAGGGCCGCGTTGCCCGCCGTGGGCAGCGCGAGCCCAAGACCAGCGCCGAGCACCGTGATCCATATCACCGCCGACCCGTATCCGGTGCCGACCTTGGTGAAGCCCCCGCCGAACATCGCCGCGGCGATCAGCGCGAATCCGAGCGCGATGGTGATCTTCGATCCGGACAGCCGGACGAGCCGATCGGCTGTAACCCCGCCGATGACGAGCCCGCCGACTAGCGGCAGCAGCCGCATGCCAGAGCCCATCGCGTTGACTGCCATGATGGCCTGGAAGTACTGGGGCATCGTGAACACCAGGCCGAACAGGGCGAACGACACGATGGTCTGCAGGACCGTTCCCCAGGTGAAGTTGGCGGAGCGGAACAGGCTCAGGTCCACGAGTGGCTGGCCGCCGTGCGTGGTCACCCTGCGCTCCCAGCACACGAAGGCAGCGAGCAGCACGGCGCCCGCGATGATCCAGGTCATCGCGGCGGGGTCGCCCCAGCCGTTCTGGCCCGCCTCGATCACGCCGTAGGTCACCGCTGCAAGCCCAGCGCTCGATACGGCCACGCCGGTGGCGTCCAGCCTTGGCCGCTGCTCGCTGCGCGACTCCGGCAGCAGCAGCGCCACAGCGGTCACCGCGATCATGGCCACTGGGACGTTGATGAGGAACACCGAGCCCCACCAGAAGTGCGTGAGCAGCCAGCCGCCCAGGATCGGGCCGATCGGATATGCGACGATCGTGGTGCCCATCAGGAGGATGACCGCCCGCGGCCGTTCCTCCTCGGAGAACATCACAGGCAGCACTGCCAAGGCGAGCGGGATGATGGCGGCGGCGCCGAGACCGAGCACGGCGCGCGTCGCGATGAGCATCCCCGCCGAGCCGGAATAGGCGCACGCCACCGATGCCACCCCGAACAGCGCAAGCGCGCCGAGCAGTACCTTCTTGCGGCCGAACCGGTCGCCGAGCATCCCGGCAGGCAGCAGCGCGGCGGCTAGCACGAGACTGTAGGCGGCGGAGATCCACTGTAGCTGTGAGGTCGCCGCGTGCAGGTCGTTTGCCAGCGTCGGAAGCGCCAGGCTGAGCACGGTCAGATCGAGCCCGACGACCAGCATCGCGAGAGCGAGCGCGCCGACCGCCCACCACCTGCGCGATCCGTTCGCCACCTGGGCCTCTACAACAGTCATGACGGTCACCTCCTTCCGAATGTCTAGGTTAAATGACGGTCACTTTCACAATGTGCGGCGGTGGCCACCGTGCCGCAACCGGTCAAAGGTCCCCTCGTCGCAGGCAGTGCTTGCGCCGCGGCTCCATGGTGGTGGTTCGCCCGATGGCTGGTCGGCTTACCGGCCCGCTCGTAACATGGCGGCCGGGGCGAGACCTGCCGCAGGCGTCGCCACGCTGAAGGTGCTGCGCGCCTTAGGCCTCTCAGGGCGTAGATCTCGGTGGATGCGGGCGGGTGCTCATCCCACTGGATCGTGGTTGGCCCTTGGGTGGCGCTCCAGCGCCCCCTACAAGCCAACCACGACACCTGCGGGCTTCCAGCTCCTCCTCCGCCTTGCCGGATCGCCGCCTGGAGCACCGCCCGCGTCCACCAAGATCTACGGGACTACGCCCTAGCCGCGTGCTGGCACGACGACTGTACCTACCGCGCTTACGGCCACGATCGGCTCGCCGAGGACCCGCGCCGCGGACGGGCCACCTGCCGGTTCGGCCCGGCACACCACCCTCGCCTCGAACTCGAGCTCGCGGCTTCGCCGGCCTACCCGCGTCACGGTCGCGGTCGCCTCGATCACATCTCCGGCGCGCACCGGTGCACGGAACTGGACGGCCGAGTAGCCGGCTAGCAGGCCCTCGTCGCCGTCGAGCTGGATGCACACCTCGGTCGCCACGTCGCCGAACAGCCCCAGCACATAGGCGCCGTCAACCAGGCTCCCGCCATAGTGGGCGTGGCTGTAAGGCACATACCGGCGCTGCGTCACGCACAGTCCCTCGCCGCTCATCGCTGCGCGCCCACCGCCGCGGACAGCGTGACGGCCGCTATCGGCGCCCTGGCTGCTGCCGGGCCCTGCCAGGGCATGCACCAGGTAGCTTGCCACCTCGCCGGGCGTGGTCCCGCGGCCGAAGATGCGGTCCACGCCGAGCTCACGGGCCATCGCCGGGTCGAACCGCGGGCCGCCCACAACGAGCAACGGCCGCCCGGTAGCCTCCCGGGCCGCCAGGATCCGGTCTGCCGCGCTGCGGTGCGTGCCCTCGCTGTCAGTTGCCCCTGACGGCTGCGCGAACGCCTCAGCCAGCGCCCGCGCACCGGCCAGATGGGCGTCTCGCTGGGTCACCACCTGGCTGACGAGTATCGCGTCCGCCTGCTCGCGCCGAGCGCGTTCGGCCAGCTCGCCGACGTTGACCTGCGCGCCGAGGTTCACCACCCGTATCTCGCGGTAGTACTCGAGCCCCTTCTCCCCTGCGTGCCCCTTGACGTTCAGGATCGCGTCGATCCCTACGGTGTGCGCGTCAGTGCCTATGCACGCGCCAACGACGATCAGCTTGCGCCCGAGCACGCTGCGGATCCGCAGATTCACCTCATGCGGTGAGAGCAGCGGGAACTCGCGCTCGGTGACGGTAATTGCCGACAAGTCCACCAGGTGGCTCACGCGCCCGTACACGATGAAGAACGTGAAGTCCGGGCCCATGGCCTTCGCGTGCACCACCATCGCCTGATCCATGCCCATCTTGGCGGCGAGTTGTAGCGCTGCCGCTTCGGCTCTGCCGCGCTCACCGGCACCGCCCATCGGCACCGGGAGCGTGAACGACAGCTGGACCCGCCCGTCTCCTGTGGTGTCGCCGTAGGGACGTACGAGCGGCCCGGTACCCGCCATGATCACCCTCCATCCGCAAGCGGAGCCCACGCGCGGCAGCTCGCCACCTCAGCTCCGCACCTCAGCTTCACGCCGATCTCCACGCTTGCCGCGCGCCGATCTCCATGCCTGGCGCGCGCCGATCCCACACCTGGCGCGCGCCGGGCCGTCGACGCCAGTTCTCGCCCGCCGCTCATTGGCGCACCTGCTGTGCTGGTTCGCGCCGTGCGGGCTCCTTGTGCGCCGGTTCCTGCCGGGGCAGCCCAGCCGGCGTTTCCAGCAGCTCGGTTGCGGGGTTGAAGTACCCGGTCGAGTGCGCCACCACGCCGTCGAGTCCCCGGCCGCCGTCCTGCGGGCGCTTGGTCACCCCGAACGTCCCGTCGGCGATCGCCTGGAGCAGGCCTTCTGCGCCGATCTGGCGCAGCAGTTCCACGGACTCGCCGAGCACCTTGTGGGCGCGCTGGGTCACGGGTGAATCTGGGCCGGGCCGGAAGTCCTCGCCGAGCCTGCCCGCCGCCTCCCTGACGTAGCGGACGTTCTCAAGCGCCAGGTCCCTGTCGGACAGGAACGGCGTGTGGATGCCCTCGGTCATCATGCCGATCAGCAGGATCGACTGGCCCGTCATCAGGCCGCACAGGTTGAAAAACGCGTCAAGCAGGTAGCCGGCGAAGACGTTACCCGTCATGTGCTTGGTCGGCGGCATGTACTTCAGCGGCGCGCCAGGGAAGAGCTCGCGCACCAGCTGAGCGTGCGCGAGCTCAAGCAGGAACGAGCCGGGGATCGCAGGGTTGATCTCGAACGCGTGCCCGAGCCCGAGCTGCGCGTCAGCGAGCCCGGCCTCCCTGCCGAAGTACTCGTTGAGCAGCTGGCTCACTACCACCGTGTGCGCGGCGTCCACTGCGTCGGCGGTCGTGAGGTAGTTGTCCTCGCCGGTATTGATGACGATGCCCGCCCGGGCGTGGACCTGCCGCGAGAACCGCTGATCGATGAACGTCCGCTGCGGGTTGATGTCGCGGAAGATGATGCCGTACATGCAATCGTTCAGCATCATGTCCAGGCGCTCAAGCCCGGCGAGCGCCGCGATCTCGGGCATGCACAGGCCGGAGGCGTAGTTGGTGAGGCGGACATAGCGGCCGAGCTCGCGGGAGACGTCGTCAAGCGCCGCACGCATGAGGCGGAAGTTCTCCTGCGTGGCGTACGTGCCCGCGTAACCCTCGCGGGTCGCGCCCTCGGGCACATAGTCGAGCAGCGACTGCCCGGTGGATCGGATCACCGCGATGATGTCCGCACCCTCGCGCGCGGCGGTCTGGGCTTGCGGGATGTCCTCGTGGATATCACCGGTCGCCACGATCAGGTAGATCCACGGCATGGGCGGCTCGCTAGTTTCGCGGATCATCGCCGCGCGCTCAGCGCGGCGCGCGTCGATCCGCCCGATGCCACCGCCGACTGCGCTCAGCGCCGCCTGTCGCGCCGCCTCGGCGGCGCCGCCGGCCGGGATGCGGAACCTGGCGGTGCCTTCAGCCGCCGCGACGGCAAGTGCCCGCAGGTCGGGATAACCGCCGCTGCGCAGCGCGTCCCAGGCGGGCAGGGCCACGCCGTGGGACAGTCCGGTCTGCTCCCGCACGGCATCGGTGAGCCGGTTGACCCACGGCATTCCGTCGCCGTCGGCGCCCTCCAGGCCGGCGAGCCTGAGTACGGCGCGTTCGACCGACACGGTCGTGTGTGTCCGCGCCATTTCCACGACGGGACGGCCGGCCAGTTCAGCGAGCCTGCGCGCCTCGTGGACGACCGCGGGATCGAGACCGAGCTTGGCCGTCACCGGTGAGACCTGAGTGGTCGACATGCGGGTCGCAGCGCCCCCTGCGTCCGGAGCCTGCGCGCCCGGCGCCTGCGCGCCCGGCGCCTGCGCGCCCGGGGCTTGTGCGCCCGGGGCTTGTGCGCCCGGGGCTTGTGCGCCCGGGGCTTGTGCGCCCGGAGCCTGTGCGGCCGGGGCCTGTGCGCCCGGGCCTTGCGCGCCGGGGGCTCGTATATCCGGGGCCTGTGCGTCTTGGGCCTGAATGTCTCGGGCCTGCGGCGCCGGGACTGCGGCCGCCGAAGTTTGATTCAGCGGAGTTTGATTCAGCGGAGTTTGATTCACTGAGGTTGGATTCACTGCGCCACCCGTCGTGCGAAAAGAGCCCGGACCGCAGGGTCGGTCCTGGCGACGTCAAGCGCAAGCTCGGCGTGACCGGGTACGTACCCATTACCGATGAGCATGGTCACGTCCGCGGCCAGGCCCTCGGCGCCCAGTGCCGCGGCCGTGAACGACGTGGCCATCGAGAAGAAGATCACTGTGCCGCCCTGCGCCGTGGCGAGGATCGCGCCGCCCTCGCAGCCCGGCACGTCGACGCAGACCACGGTCACGTCCGCCGGTCCCCCCGCGCTGGCCACCGCGTCGGCAAGCGCAACCGGATCACGCGCGTCGGCGATCACGACCTCGTCGGCCAAGGCGTGGCGCCCACCGCGCGCGTCCGATGCCGGTGGCGCCATCGAAGGCATCGGACCGGCCGGCGTTGTGGCCACTGGCGTGCCGCGGCCGGCCCCGCGCAGCAAGGCGGCTTCCGCCTCGTTAGGAACAATGCCGATGACATGGTCCGCGCCGGCCCGGCGGGCCGCTGCCGCGGACAGGCTGCCGCTCTTGCCCGAGGCGCCGATGATCGCGACGGTGACGCCAGCGGAGCCCGGCACTGGTGTATGCGTGCCGCCCGGGCGGGCCGCGGCCCCAGCCGCGGTGCCCGCGTAGGAAGCCACCACGCGAGCGGTCAACGCAGGAGCGCCGCATACGTCAAGCACGGCGAGCGCGAGGGGTACGGGAAGGTCGTCAGGTAGTACCGCGGCGATCGAACGTCCGAACAGGATCGCGTGCCCCTCGCAAGGCACCTGCTCCGACATGCCGTCCCAGCCCGCGAGCCCGTCGGTGATCACGAGCGGGGTGAGGCTGAGCGAGACGAGCGTCGCGACCCTGTCGCCAGGCTGCAGCCCCAGTGACGAGCCTGGCCCGGCCTCATCTACCACGCCGACGAGCATGCCCCCTGATCCGGTTACCGGATTGTGCATCTTGCCGCGGGTCCGGATGATCTCCGCAACGGCCGCCCTGATCTCAGCCCGGTCGCCGCGGTGCGCCTCGTGCAACTGGCGGAAGGAGGCCGCGTCGAGGTTCAGCCGCTCGACACGGATCCGAACTTCGTCGGGCCCGATCTCGGGCCGCGGGTCCAGCGTCAGCGCGGCCTGCGGAAGGACACCGAAGGGACGCACGACGCGGTGCAGGCCGAGAGGCGAGGTCGCGGACTGCTCGCCGGCGATCACGCGCCCCGGCTCCGCGGCCGCTCGTCCCGGCTGGGTGGACGGCGCCTGCGCCTGGTCACCACCGGAGACCGGCCCCTGGTCCCCCGCACCGGCGGTGCGCCCCCGCACGGCGGCGCCGGCCTGATCCCCCGGCTCCGCGGGTCCGGGCGCAGCGGTGGCGGCGCCGGCCTGATCCCCCGGCTCCGCGGGCCCCGCGTGCTCCCCGGCACCGGAACGCGCCTGCGCGGCGGCGCGGGCCTGATCCCCCGGCTCCGCGGGCCCCGCGTGCTCCCCGGCACCGGAACGCGCCTGCGCAGCGGCGCGGGCCTGCTCCCCCACACCGGGAGGCGTCCCTTCCGGTGCGCCGGCTGGACGCGTTCCTGTCCGGGCGGGCACCTGAACGGCACGCCCCGGCGCGGCCGTGCGGCCCACCTGGGCGCGCGCCGCCTCCTGCCACGGACCGTCGGACGCCCGGATCGGTGCGATAGGTGCCACGCTTCGTGTCCTTCCCGCTCTTCGCTGTATCGATCAAGAGAATTTCTTGCCAGAAGCTACTATGACAATAGGTTCTTTCGTAACCTAAGGACAATCGGAGACATCGTCCGGATATCAACGCACCCTCACGGGCAAGGAGACCTCATGATCGACCAGCCCTATGTTTACCGGCGCGTGGAGCTGGCTGAACCCGACTGGCGGCGCTTCCCTGGCTGGGCGGATGTGACCGTGGCTGAATGGGAGTCCGCCCAGTGGCAGCGGGCACACTGCGTGAAGAACGTCAGGCAGCTCCGCCAGGTGGTGGGGGCCGGACTCGAGGAGCGCTTCTACGCCGACCTCGAGCGCGACCAGCGCGAACGCGCCACCATGTCCATGCTCGTACCACCGCAGATGATCAACACGATCGCCGCCGCGGTCGCGCCGGGTGAGCCGGGATTCACCGACGCGGTCTACGCCGATCCGGTGCGCAGGTACATGATCCCGGTATTCTCCGACCGCCGCGAAGACTGGCCATCGCACCCATATGCGCAGCGGGACTCCTTGCACGAGGCGGAGATGTGGGCGGTTGAGGGGCTGACTCACCGCTACCCGACCAAGGTGCTAGCCGAGGTCCTGCCGACCTGCCCGCAGTACTGCGGGCACTGCACCAGGATGGACCTGGTCGGGAACCCGACCGCCGTGACAGGCAAGCACAAGTTCGCCCTCGCCAGGCAGGACCGGCTCGGCGAGATGCTCGATTACCTACGCCGCTCCCCCGGCGTCAGGGATGTGGTGGTTTCCGGCGGCGACGTCGCCAACCTGCCCTGGCCACGCCTCGAGGAGTTCGTCGGCGCCCTGCTCGATATTGCCAGCATCCGCGACATCCGGCTCGCCACCAAGGCCCTCATGGGCCTACCACAGCACTGGCTTCAGGACGAGGTCAGGGCGGGCATGGAACGCCTCGCCACCACCGCCCGCCAGCGCGGTGTCGGCCTTGCGCTTCACACCCACGTCAACTCGGCACAGTCGGTCACGCCACTGGTCGCTAAGGCGGCCAGTGCGATGCTCGATACCGGCATCCGCGACGTGCGCAATCAGGGCGTCCTGCTGCGCGGAGTCAACGACAGCCCCGCCGCGCTGCTTGACCTGTGTTTCGCGCTGCTGGACGGCGCCCGGATCATGCCCTACTACTTCTACATGTGCGACATGATCCCGGGCAGCGAGCACTGGCGGCTCAGCGTCGGCGAAGCGAAGCACCTGCAGCATCAGCTCATGGGGTATCTGCCAGGATTCGCTACGCCGCGGATCGTCTGCGACGTCCCCTACGTGGGTAAGCGCTGGGTTGACCAGGTGACCCGTTATGACGCTGACCTTGGCATCTCGTACTGGACCAAGAACTACCGCACCGCGGTGGAAACCGAGGACCCGCTCGCGCTCAGCCGCGAGTACCCCTACTACGACCCCATCTACATGCTGCCGGACACTGGCCAGGAATGGTGGCGGGCGCGCAGCGGCAGTCAGACGGCGGCCAAGGAAGCGGTGCACGCACGGGAAGTGGTCCGGGTACCCGCTTGAGCGCGCGTCAGCGCGCCCGGCTAAAGCCTGCCTGCGGGCGCATCAACGGCATCGACGCTACGGCTCGTCTGACCGCCCGGTGGATGAGCGCGCGGCGGGCCGTCAGCCGGTAACCCCGGCGCACACTCGAGTGGGAACTCCCTCACTGCCGTCCTGCGGTGCCACGGTGCAGGACGACATAGCCGTCCCTGGCCAGTACCACGCGGTAGCCGTTATGTATAAGCAGGTAAACCCGCTGGCGCTGCGCTCGCAGGCCACTGAACGGGAACGTCTGATGCCCCGTGTCGGCCACCACCCACGCTGCCCATCGCGGCGTCCAGTCCCAAAGCAGGACGGTGTCCCGGCTGGTCAGCTGCGGGCCGATAGCGTTGGCGGCCTCGACAGTGACCCCTGGCGGCACCGCTGCGACCGCGGCCGACGCTGCCTTGTCCCGCGGCGTGAGCCGGTAGAAACCCGGGTGCAGCGCCGCGCCCAACGGGAACGCTGGCACAAGCGCGATCGCGGTCGCGCAGCAGAGCCCGGTGAGGAGGGTGACGACGGCGGGCAGGCGGGCCGCGGGGATGCGCGCCGGCAGCCAGTGGCTCAGCCGCAGCACGCCGTCGACGGCAGCGAGTACGAGCACCACGACGACGAACGCGTTGTACTGGTAGGGCAGGCCCCACCACTGCGGCGCCGAGCTCGCGAGCATCCGCTCGGCGAGCAGCGGGACCGCGGCCAGCGAGATCGGCGAGAGCAGCGGCAGGAACAGCAGCGCGCCGGCCAGCCATGCCACAGTCGCTGAGTTTCACCGTGGGGGTGACCAGCAGGTGCGCGGCGACGACCGGATGGGAGATCAGGTGCCAGGCTGCCTGCGTGACGCCGCGGCCGAGCGCGCTGTAATGCCAGTAATACATCGCGCTGCCGCCGAACGCCGGTCGCAGCACCACGGTGGCCAGCAAGGTGGCGGCGATCCCTCCGGCGATCATCGCGGCCGCGAGCAGCCGTTGCCTTGGCAGGTTGCGGCGCGTAACGAGCAGCCACAGGCCGAATCCGGCGACCAGCAGGCCCATGTCCTCCTTGACCAGCAGCAGGGCGGCCGCAGCGAGCAGCGCCGGCCGCAGCCTGCCGGCCTGCATGCGCTCGAAGAACGCCGCGGTGAGCGCGGGCACGAACGCAACCTCGTGGAAGCCGAAGGCGGCCGCCTCGGCCACCGGCCAGCTCAGCGCGTATGCGCCAGCGGCGAAGTACCCGGCCGCCGCAGCGACACGGGCGGGCGCGTGGCGCGCGGCGAGCCTGCGCGTGAACATCCAGATCAAGGGAATGGCGGCCGCGAGCGCGATGCCCTGTACAACCAAGAGCGTCTGCGGGCCGTCGTAGAGCCAGTAGAACGGGCCCAGGGCCGCGACGATGGGTGACCAATGATCGCCAAGGATCGAGAAATGCGGCCCGCCGCCATTATGGATGCCCTTCACGATTGCGATACCCGGCTGGAAATGCGCGTATGAACGTACGGCCTGATCGAAGATGACGAGGTCGTAGGTGGTCGTACGAAAGGTCGCCTGCTGCGCGAGTGCGAAGCCGGCATAGACGGCTGCGGCTGCCACCGTCATGCCCGCGACCCAACCCAGCCGGGCCGCGCCGCTGCGGCGCACCGGACCTGGCACCGCGGCCTGCGCGAACGCGCCCAGGCGAACGCGGAAACCCGCCGCGGGCGGCCCGGCCACACCGGTACTCATGCCGCCGGAGGCTATCGCGCGCCGGACAGTAGTCTCACCATCGATCGATTGACACCGGAGGTGTCACGGGCTGAACTCTGTTGGGTGTTCCGCACATCAAAAACACCAAGGCCGGCAGCGCGAGTTAAACCGGCGCCGCGGACAGACCGGCCAGCGCACAGACCGGGCCAGCGCAAACCGGGCCAGCGCAAACCGGGCCAGCGCAGACCGGGCCAGCCAAACGGGCACGCCGGGCCGCTCGCCGCCGTCAACGCCGGCCTTGGTTACCGGCCCGCACTGCGGCGGATCTCTCGTGCGGATCGGCGATCGCTGGACCGCTGGTACTCAAGCGCCGATTTTCCGCTTTTCGGGCTACCTCCCGATTGGACCGGATACCGCTGCCCGGGCCAGCGCGCCGGGCGGCAGCCGATCCGCCGCAGCGGGCCATTCGGGATGCTCACCCGGCCAGGGGGTCCGCTGTGGATTGCCGCCCTTGGCCTGACCCATATCAGCCACGATGGGGGCCGATTACACGTCGGGTCCCATCGGGTGACGACCTATCAGACGCTCGAGGCCATGGCGGCGGGAAATTTCTTCCGCCGGCTGGCGTGGCCATTGCTTCAGCGGGGTGACAGGGAAGCATTCGACAAGGCGGTTGTCGCCAGGCGCAGCCAGTACCGTTCAGGCGAGTTCGGGTGGCGGCGTGCGGTCATCCACGTGGACGCGGAGGCATTTGAATTTTGCACCCTCACCATTGGCGCCGACTGGGTAGCCTTAGCCGAGATGGGTGGTGTCTGCCTACAGCTTGACGCCCAGCGCTTCCCGATCGGCGGCGTCAGGCTGGTAAGAATCTACGACCCGGCACCATATCTCACCGCGCGGTAGGACTCACGGCCCATCGGACTCATCGTCCGTTAGGCTGCCCAGGAGGCGCGGGCCATGGCAGTTCGCCGCCGCACGATTGCGATCGCGGCGTGCGCGGTCACTGCGGCAGCGGCCCTAACCGTGACAGGCGTTCTCCTGTCTGGTGGCGGGTCCGGGCCCCCTAGGCTCGTCAGGCCCGTGGCGTCCGCGACGCCGACGACGCCCGCACCGTCGTCGGGACCGCTGGTATCCCCTTTCACCGGCGAGCGGGTCAAGGCGCTCGGGCCCGTGCTGGCGGTAAAGATCGACAATGTGGTGGACGCCCGGCCGCCAACTGGCCTGACCGATGCGGACATCGTGTACCTGCTGCCGGTCGAGGGCGGGCTCAGCCGGATCTTCGCGGTGTTCTCGTCGCATTTCCCTAGCATCATTGGCCCGGTTCGCAGCGCCAGGGAGGACGACATCGAGCTGCTCCGCCAGTTCGGGCGCCCGGCGTTCGCCTATTCGGGTGCGCAGAGTCACCTGCTACCGGTCATCATGCACGCGCGAACGGTCGACCTTTACGCAGGAACCGCCGCCGGGTATTTCCGCGACCCGAACCGGGTCATCCCG
The DNA here is from genome assembly GCA_963727015.1 of uncultured Actinomycetota bacterium. Classification (GTDB taxonomy): domain Bacteria; phylum Actinomycetota; class Actinomycetes; order Streptosporangiales; family Streptosporangiaceae; genus DATFVJ01. The sequence continues at coordinate 120,628 of CAVSEV010000002.1, forward strand.
CACAACTTGTACGCAAACACGAGCCAGTTGCTCGCCCAAGCCCGCGGCGCGAGCAAGGCGCATGATATTGGCTTCAGGTTCGGGTCTCCGCCCCCGGGTGGGCGGGCCACGACGTCGTTGTCTGTGGCCTATCCGTCCGCCTCATTCTCATTCCGGTGGTCGGGGCGGAAAGCGCGGTGGCTGGTTTCGATGGACGGCTCACCCGCCCTCGCCACGGAAGGCGGCCAGTTAAGTGCGGCCACCGTGGTCATTCAGTACACGAAGGTGCGCACTTCCCGGTTCCTCGAAGAGGGCGTGCCACCGCCGTATGCGCAGAGCACTGGCGCCGGGACTGCCGTCGTACTGCGCAACGGCAAGGCGTACAACGCGCGCTGGTCGCGGCCGCGGGCCGACGGCGGCACGACCTTCACGACCGCGTCGGGTCAGCCGATGACGTTCGCCAAGGGCCAGGTCTGGATCGTGCTCATTGCCGCGCCGTGAAGGTAGCGTCAACGTGGCCAAGCCCGATTCATGATCCCGTTCGCCGCCTAGCCGCCGCCTAGCCCGGCCTAACCACCGCCTAGCGCGGCCAAGCCGCCGCCTAGCGGGGCCTAGCCGCCGCCTAGCCGCGGTGTGGCCGGAAAGACTAAAACGATCTTGCCCCCGCATGGCGCCCTCTGATCAGGGATACGGGTCCTGATCCAGTATGAATTAGCGTGGTCGCATCGAAAGGGGGATGGGAAACGGGCCCACACGGGCACCGCGCCCCTGACTACCAATGTCACGCAGCAACGAGCAGATGAGCCCGCAGCTCAACGCCTACATCGCGGCGCACAGCAGTCCGCCCGACGCGGTCCTGGTCGAACTCGCGGACGAGACAGCCCGCCGCTTTCCCGACGACGAAGGCATGCAGATCGGCTCTGAGCAGGGCACGTTCATGACCCTGCTGACCCGGCTTATACGCGCGCGCGACGCGATCGAGATCGGCACGTTCACCGGCTACTCGTCGATCTGCCTGGCCCGCGGCCTCACCCCTGACGGCACCCTGCTGTGCTGCGATGTCAGCGAGGAGTGGACGTCGATCGCGAGACGCTACTGGGAGAGGGCAGGCGTCGCCGACCGTATCGCGCTGCGCCTCGGCCCTGCGCTTGACACTGTGCGGGCGCTGCCCACTGCCACCGCGTTCGACCTCGCCTTCATCGACGCGGACAAGACGGGTTATGTCGGCTACTGGGATGAGGTCGTTCCGCGGATTCGGCCCGGCGGCGCCATTCTTGTGGACAACACCCTGTCGCACGGCCGGGTCATCAACGAATCAAACGATCATCCCACCGTCGCGGCGATCCGGGAGTTCAACAAGCACGCGCTCAACGACGACCGCGTGGTCGTGGTGCTGCTGCCAATCGGCGACGGCCTCACGCTCGCCTGGCGGAAGTAGCTCGGCCGAAGAGCTTCGCTGCGATGCTCCGGGATCACGGCGAGGCTCCGGGATCATGCGGAGGCTAGGGGATCACGGCGATGCTCCGGGATGACGGCGGAGGCTCCGGGATGACGGCGGAGGCTCCGGGATGACGGCGGAGGCTCCGGGATGACGGCGGAGGCTCTGGGTTCACGCCCGACCATGATCCGGAATCGTGTTAACTGGCCCGCAAAGAGCGCGGGCAAGTTAACACGATCAGGGATCATGAACCGGGTCATGGCCAGGACCGGACTCGGCGCCGGGCTCGCCGGTCTCGCCGGGTTCGGCCCACGCGGTGATCTGGCCACTTGCTAGGGGATCACGGCGATGCTCCGGGATCATGCGGAGGCTCCGGGATCACGCCCGACCATGATCCGGAATCGTGTTAACTGGCCTGCAAATAGCGCGGGCAAGTTAACACGATCAGGGATCATGAACCGGGTCATGGCCAGGACCGGACTCGGCGCCGGGCTCGCCGGTCTCGCCGGGTTCGGCCCACGCGGTGATCTGGCCACTTGCTAGGGGATCACGGCGATGCTCCGGGATCATGCGGAGGCTCCGGGATCACGCCCGACCATGATCCGGAATCGTGTTAGCTGGTATGCAAATAGCGCGGGCAAGTTAACACGATCAGGGATCATGAACCGGGTCATGGCCAGGACCGGACTCGGCGCCGGGCTCGCCGGCCTCGCCGAGTTCGGCCCACGCGGTGATCTGGCCACTTGCGAGGCCGAAGTGCCCCCAGCGGGCGGCGAGATAGTCGACGATCAGCAGTCCCCGCCCGTTTTCGTCGTCGTCCGCCGGACCGTTCTGCTTCGGTGCGGGTGCGGGTGCGGGTGCGGGTGCGGGCGTGGTCTTTGCCGTCGGGGTATCGCCTGCCGGCCCTGCCCGGCCGTGATCCGTCACCTCGATGCGAACCGTCCGCGCGGTCGCCGCGACTGTCACATGGATAACGCCGCCGCCCTCCCCCGAGGCGGTATGGCGGATGGCATTCGTCACGTATTCCGAAGCGACGAGTTCTGCGTCCCCGGCCAGCGGATGGCTGCCCAGGAAGGCCCGAACGAACGTGCGTGCGGCTGGCACCATTGAGGGCAAACCTGGTATGGAGATCGTCCAGCTCCAGCGATCCACGGGGAACCTCCGGCCGAGATATATCGATCACTACGCGTGAAGCTGTGACCACAAGATAGCCCTGTGGTCACAGCTTGTCTGGTAAATCGGAGACAATGGCTGCGACCTGCAGCACTTGCCCAGGGAGGGTTGCGATCCGATGGGCGCCTCGACCGATCCCGTCTATCTCCGAGTCCTCGAAGACCTGCGCGGGCAGATCCGCGAGGGTGTGCTCGCCCCGGGCGCGCGCGTGCCGTCCCGTGCGGCGATCATGACTCGTTACGGAGTCGGGGAGACGGCAGCCAAGCATGCGCTCGCGGTACTCGCCACGGAGGGGCTCATCGAGCCGCGGCCCGGGTCCGGGTCATACGTACGGCAGCCACCGGTGATCCGCCGCCTGGATCATGGCAGGCAGCAGATCCCCGGTTCACCGTTTGGGCTTGACGAGTCGGCACTCCCCGCGGCGCACGAGCAAGGGCATGCGCGGCGGCTCACAGTCGAGCACTTTTCGGAGCGAACCCAGCCGCCGCCGCACATAGCGCGGCGGCTGAAAGCACCGCTTGACGACCGGGTAATGCGTACCAAGTATGTGCTCCGCGCCGACGGAATCCCGGTCCAGATGGCGACAAGCTACGAGCCCATGGAGGTCACCGCCGGCACCCCGGTGCTACTGCCCGAAGAGGGGCCGCTCGCGGGGCGCGGCGTGACTGCGCGCATGGGGGCAATCGGTATCAGGGTGGACCAGGTCATTGAAGATATCTCTACCCGGCCGCCGCTCACAGCGGAGGCCACCACCTTGGCGATCCCGTCGGGAACGCCTGTGCTGCACGTCGAGCGGACACATCTGGCTGGTGATCGGCCCGTCGAGACATGCGACATCGTCATCCCTGCCGACCAGTACCGGCTCAGGTACCGCACGCCGGTGCGAGGGCAGGAGTGATCAAGCCGCGAGCCCGCCAGCAATCGCTGTCCGTTCCGCAGCGACGGCCCGGTGGTGCCCGTATCGAACACATAATCGAATGTTAGAGCCGCACGACGGCCTGCCAAAGGCGGCCCGCCGGCGTGTCGCGGATTCGCCGCATTTGGGCGGCAGGCTCGCCGCCCGCACGGCGTTGTCAGGCCGGGTCCGCGACACTCCGGCCGGCCCGGCACACCCCGGCCGACACCCCGGCCGCCCGAGCACACCCCCGCCGGTCTGGGATACCCCGGCAGGGTCCGCGACACCCCGGCCGGCACACCCCGGCCGGGTCCGCGACACCCCGGCCGGCCCGGCACACCCCGGCCGAGTCCGCGACACCCCGGCCGGCACACCCCGGCCGGGTCCGCGACACCCGGTCGGCCCGGCACACCCCGGCCGGGTCCGCGACACCTCGGCACACCCCCGGCCCCGGCCAGGCACACCCCGGCCCCGGCCAGGCCGGCGACACATGAACCGGAGGTCCTAGTTGGCGGACAACGGCCTGTTCGGCCCGCTTTTCTGCAGCCCGGAGGTGAACAGGGAGGTCGGCGAGCGTGCGTGGCTGCAGGCACTGCTGGACGTCGAACGTGCCCTCGCGGCGGCCCTCGCACGGGCCGGCTTGATCCCGGCTTCGGCTGCGGCGGCGATCGCGGCGTGCTGCTCGGCGGAGCTTTTCGACGTCGCGAGCCTGGGGCGCCGCGCGCTCGCCGCCGGTAACCCGGTGGTCCCGCTCGTAGCTGACCTGACCGCCATGCTCCCCGCCGAGGCCGCGCGTCATGTGCACTCGGGCGCGACCAGCCAGGACATCCTGGACACCGCGATGATGCTGGTTACCCGCCGTGCGCTGCGCCCGATCCTGGTGGACCTGCGCGCCGCCGCGGACCGATGCGCGGAGCTTGCCGAGCGGGAAGCCCGCACCGTGCTGGCGGGCCGTACGCTGCTTCAGCAGGCGCTGCCTGTCACGTTCGGACTCAAGTGCGCTGGGTGGCTCACCGCCCTCGATGAGGCAGCTGATCGTCTCGAGGTCATCCGCGGCAGCCGTTTGGCTATCGATCTTGGCGGTGCGGCGGGCACGCTTGCCGCACTCGGCGACTCGGGCACTACGGTCGCCGCGTTGCTCGCAGCGGAACTGCAGCTCGCAGAACCCCTCCTGCCGTGGCACACCGACCGGACGCGGATGGCCGAGATGGGCTGCGCGCTCGCGGTCGCTTCCGGCGCCCTCGCCAAGATCGCTTTGGACGTGCTGCTGCTCGCGCAGACGGAGGTCGCCGAGGTCAGCGAGGCGGGCGGCGACGGCCAGCCGTCTCGTGGCGGCTCGTCAACGCTGCCGCACAAGCGGAACCCGGTCGGCGCCGTGCTTGTGACCGCATGCACAAGGCGGGTGCCAGGCCTCGCCGCGACCCTGCTCGCATCGATGGCACAGGAGCACGAGCGCGCCGCGGGCGGCTGGCACGCCGAATGGGAGACGCTCACCGATGCCCTGCGCCTCACCAGTGGCGCCGCGTCGCACGGCCGCGAGATGCTGGCGGGCCTGCAGGTGGACGCCGAGCGGATGCGCGGCAATCTGGGTGTGACGGGCGGGCTCATCATGGCGGAGAGCGTGGTGGCACGCCTGTCCCCCGCGCTCGGCCGCGCCGAAGCGCAGGAACTTGTCACCCGGGCGTGCCAGGAGGCGGTGCGGCGCGGGCAGCCGCTGCGCGAGGCGCTGCTCGCCGAACCCGCCGTGACCGGGCAACTGTCCGCCGCGCAGGTGGATGCCGCGCTCGATCCCGCGTCCTACCTCGGCTGCGCACCGCAATTCATCGGCCGCGCGCTCGCCAGGCACGCAACCCTCATCGCCGGCTTCACGGCGCAGCGCGGGAGCGGTTGAGCATGACGCCGGCGCGGCTGAACTACGAGCTTTCCGGACCGCCGGGGGCACCGGCGCTCCTTCTCGCAGGCTCGCTCGGCACGACGATGGCGATGTGGGATCCGCAGCTGCCCGCGCTTGCCGCGCGCTTGCGTGTGCTGCGCGTGGACCCACGGGGTCACGGGAGCTCCGAGGTGCCTGCAGGGCCCTACACCATCGATGACATCGCCGGCGACCTGCTGGCCCTGCTCGACTCGCTGGCGCTCGTGAGCGTCTCCTACTGCGGCCTGTCGCTCGGCGGGATGGCCGGGATGTGGCTTGCCGCGCACGCGCCGGACCGAATCGACCGGCTCGCCCTGTGCTGCACCTCGGCGTGGCTGCCGCCGGCCGAAGGCTGGACGGCCCGGGCGGCGCACGTCCGGGCGCATGGCACCGCGTCGGTCCGCGACCAGGTCGTGGCCCGCTGGTTCACGCCGGACTTCGCCAGGCGCGACCGCGCCGCCGTCGCGTGGGCCGGTGACATGCTCGCCGCGACACCAGCGGAGGGTTACGCGGGGTGCTGCGACGCGATCGCGGCCATGGACCTGCGGCAGGACCTCGCCGCGATCAGGGCTCCCACGCTGGTGATCTCGGGCGCGGCGGATCCGGCGATTCCGCCCGCGCACGGTGCGGCCATCGCGGCCGGTATCACCGGTGCGAAGATCGCCGTGGTGCCGGCCGCGCACCTCGCGAACATCGAGGTACCCGAGGCCGTCGGCGGGCTGCTGACCGGCCACCTCGCCGGCTGACCCGGTGCGGCCGTGCTGCGGACAGTCATTTTCAATAACGGCTGCGCGGCGGTCTCCGCCGCCCGCATGGCCCTTCCGCCGAGCCACAACTGGACACGAGGAGGCGCACCCGATGGATGACGACACACGCGAAGCAGGGATGAGCGTACGACGCGAGGTTCTCGGTGACGCGCATGTGGACGCTGCCGTCGCCCGCACGGACGGCTTCACCGCAGATTTCCAGAACCTGATCACCCGCTACGCGTGGGGTGATATCTGGCGCCGTGACGGCCTTGACCGGCGGATCCGCAGCTGCATCACGCTCGCGATGCTCGCCGCTCTCGGCCACGAGAACGAACTCGCGATGCACCTGCGGGGCGCGCTGCGGCTCGGGGTGACGCCTGACGAGATCAAGGAGGTGCTGCTGCAGGTCGCCATCTACGCGGGTGTGCCCGCGGCGAACCGGGCCTTCGCGGTGGCCCAGCCCATCATGTCCGAGCAAGCAACGGCTGGCCCCTGGGCTCAATAGGCCATGCCCATGGCCTGCCTGACGTCGGTGAGCGTCTGGTCTGCGATCGCGGTGGCGCGCTGGTTGCCCGCCCGCAGGATGCGGCGCAGTTCACCGCGGTCGGCCGCGAACTGAGACCGCCGCTGCCTGATGGGCCGCAGATACTCGTTGACGGCCTCCGTGGCCAGCATCTTCAGGCCTGCACCCCCCGAGCCGCCGACCTCGTCCGCGACGTCCTCTGGCGTCCGGCGCAGGCACGCCGCCGCCAGCTGCAGCAGGCCGGCCACGCCGGGCCGCCGCTCGGGTTCGTACGTGATGAACCGGCCCGAGTCGGTCCGGGCCCGCCTGATCAGCGCTGCCGTCTCGTCGGCGGTCGCGGAGAGCGTGATCGCGTTGCCGCGGCTCTTGCTCATCTTGCCGCCGTCCGTGCCCGCCAGCATCGGCACCTCGCCGAGCAGTACCTCGGGCTCGGGGAACAGCGGCTCGCCCGGGCAGTATCGGGCGTTGAACCTGCGTGCGATCAACCGGGTGAGCTCCACATGCGGCGACTGATCGCGGCCAGCAGGGACCAGGTTCGCGCGGCAGAACAAGATGTCGGCCGCCTGGTGCACCGGATAGGTGAGCATGAGACCGCTCATCGACGTGATTCCCGCAGCGGCGATCTCTTCCTTGACGGTCGGGTTGCGCTGCAGTTCTGCCACGCTGACCAGGCTCAGGAATGGCAGCATCAGCTCGTTGAGCGGCCCGACCGCACTGTGGGTGAAGATCGTCGCCGCATTGGGCCCGGCCGGCTCGATGCCGACCGCGAGGTAGTCGAGCAGCAGGTCCCCGACATGCCGCGAAAGCTTGGTCGCCGAATCGCGATCCGTCAGCACCTGGTAGTCGGCGATCAGTACGAAGAGCTCCGCGCCGAGCCGCTGCAGCCGCACCCGGTTCTGCAGCGTCCCGAACAAGTGCCCAACGTGCAGCGGCCCGGTGGGCCGGTCGCCTGTCAGCACACGGAAGGATCCAAGTTTGGCGAGGATCCGCTCCTCAAGGCCGGCAACGGCCGCCGCATCACTGCCCGTACCGGCTGCTGTACCGGGGCCCCCGTCAGCAGGTGTATCAGGGCCAGGCCGGGTGGAAAGTCTGGTATTCATGTGCTGCACCTCGGATGTGCGCCGGGGCCGGCCTTGTGACGGACCGCCGGTCAGGCTGGTGCAGATGACAACGGACCGTCCCGAGGACGGCCCGTTCCAACCCGCGTTCGAGCAGCCGCCCTATCCGGACGGCCGCCAGCCGATACGCGAGCACTTGGTCATGGAGTCATTTTAGCCCAAGGTGGGCCGAAGTCCGTCCAGAAACTCCGTCACGACCTGCAGTCCGTCGGTGCGCACATGGAACAGGTGCCTGGTGCCTTCCCGTCGTTCGGCAAATGTCGGCTCAATCTTGCGCCGCCTGCGGAGATCCCTGTGGCGGCCCCGGTTGCGGCAGACTGCCACGTCCTGGTCACACTCATCTCGTGGCCCGGCACGATGGGCGAAAGCCATCGCGCCGAAGCAAGGATCCGCATGCTGGCCGGACACTGGAAGCGCCGGCCAGGAGGGTATATCCAGGGATTCGGGCGAGCCATGCGGAGTGGCAAGCCGGGCGGAGGAGCACGCTGCGATGCGGATCACGAAGGTCGAGTCCACCGAGCTGTTCACAGGAACCAGCGGGCGACCGCTGCAGATCGTGCGCGTCACGCTCGCGGGCGAGGTTGAGGCGTCGGCCGCTGGCGGCACGGGCACGGGCGCCCATGTCGCGGTGCGCATCGAAGGGCCCGCGGTAACCACACCGGATCCCGCCGTGGCACCAAGCCCCGGGCCCGGCGAGGAGGGGGTGGCCGAGGTGGGCGTGGCGCTCGCCGCGCCCGTCACAGAGGGCGCCAGCCGCCGGGCAACCGTCATCGCGGAGCTCGCGCCTGGATCAACTGCCTGGCCAGCCAGCCCGCCCGCGACCGGGCAGGGGACCTCGGCCGCGCAAGGAACTGGCCGCGGGACCGCCGTCGTGGCCGAGACGGAGATAGTCGCGGCCGTGCCGGGCTGGACCATGTGGATGGTCAGCCATTTCCACTACGACCCGGTGTGGTGGAACACCCAGGCGCAGTTCACTGAGACCCGGCTGCTGCTGCCGGACGAGAACGGCAAGATGCCCGACTCCCGCACTGCCTTCGAGCTTGTCGGCCTGCATCTGGACATGGCGCTGCAGGACCCGGACTACAAGTTCGTGCTCGCCGAGATCGACTACCTGAAGCCCTATTTCGACGCCCACCCGGAGCGCAGGCCCGAGCTCAGGCGGCTGATCAGCGAGCGCAGGGTCGAGATCGTCGGCGGCAACTACAACGAGCCGAACACGAACCTCACCTGCGCCGAGTCGACGATACGCAACGCCATCTACGGCATCGGCTACCAGCGTGACGTGCTCGGCGCCGACCCGGCGACCGCGTGGATGCTCGACGTCTTCGGCCACGATCCGTCCTATCCGTCCCTGATGTCGGATGCGGGCCTCACGTCGAGCGCCTGGGCTCGCGGCCCGTTCCATCAGTGGGGGCCGAACGGCACGGTCGGCGACAACACGCGCATGCAGTTCCCCAGCGAGTTCGAGTGGATGTCGCCAGACGGCCGCGGGCTGCTCACCGCGTACATGCCGAACCACTACGGGCCGGCTGGGTGCTCCAGTCACGCGCCAGCCTCGAGGCCGCGGAACAGGCGGCATATTCGCAGTTCCAGCTGCTCAAGCCGGTCGCGGCGACGCGCAACGTGCTGCTGCCCGTGGGCGCGGATCATGTGGTCCCTTGCCGCTGGGCCGCGCCCATTCACCGCGACTGGAATGCGCGGTACGTGTGGCCGAGATTCGTCACCGCGCTCCCCCGCGAGTTCTTCGCCGCGGTCAGGGACGACGCCGCCGAACGCGGCATCGTGTTCACCACGCAGACAAGGGACATGAACCCCGTCTACCCGGGCAAGGACGTGTCCTTCATCGACACCAAGCAGGCGCAGCGGGCCGCGGAGACTGCCATCATGGACGGTGAGCGGCTTGCCACCCTGGCCTGGCTGCACGGCGCACCCTACCCGGATGCCGCGCTCGACAAGGCATGGCGGCAACTCGTATTCGGCGCCCATCATGACGCCATCACGGGCACCGAGTCCGACCAGGTCTACCTGGACCTGCTCGGCGGCTGGCGCGAGGCTTACGAACGCGGTGACGAAGCGCGCCGCGACGCGCTACGGCACCTCGCTGGCCTGGTGGACACCTCGGGCATTTCGGACGCCTCGGAGAACTCGCCGCTGGCCGGTTCGCTCGAGTCAGCCCACGCCCGCGCGATTGTCGTGTTCAACACGCTGGCGCGGCCGCGCGACGGCCTTGTCACGGTGACCCTGCGCTGCCCTCGCCCGGGTACTGCGTGGCTCGAGGTCGGCGGCGGCGACGCCACCGCGATCCCTGCGCTCGCAGAGGGTGTGCGCCGCCATCCGGATGGGACGCTCGCCGAGGTCACGCTCACCTGGAACGCCAGGGACGTGCCGGGCCTCGGCTATCGCACCTACTGGGCCAGGCCCGCCCCGGCTCCGGACGGCCCGGCTGCCGGCGGCTGGTCGACGGTCGGCGTCGCGTCGATCGAGAACGACGTCTACCTGATCGAGTCCGATCCGGGCCGCGGCGGCGGCCTCACCCGGGTGCTCGACAAACGCACCGGCAGCGAATTCGTCCCGCCGGGATCGCTGGCGAACGAACTTGTGGTCCAAGAGGAGTACGACTACCACCCACGCTGGAACGAGGGCCCGTGGCTGCTAACGCCCAAGGGCCCTGGCACCGGCTCGGGGAAGGTGGCGGCCAGCGTGTGCGTGCAGCGCTGCCCGATCGGCAGCCGCATGGTCGCCGGCTGGACGATGGATGACCTGCGAGTCACCCAGGAGACGCTGCTGTGGGACGGCTCCGCTCAGGTGGATTTCCGCACCCACGTGGACGGCGCGATCGGGCACGACCGGCTGCTGCGAGCCCGCTTCCCCCTGAACGTGCCCGGCGGCCTGCCCTTGTACGAGACGGCGGCGGCGGTGATCGGGCGGCCATTCGGCCAGGTGGACACCGATGTGGCACAGCACTGGTTCACGCTCGACAATCCCGCCTACACCTGGTTCGGGATCGGCTGCGCGGTACGCGTCATCGTGCGCGACACCGGGGGGCGGACGTGGCAAGAGGCGATCGGCGTGGCCGAGGTGATCAGGCCTGACGCGCCCGATGAGCCGGGCAGCCCAATGATCCTTAACGGCGGCCGCCTGGCGCGACATCCGCAGGACAGCAGCGCTGCAGCGGGGAGTTCCGGGCCCCCGGGCGTGCTCCCCCCGGGCTGGCCCGGCGGGGGGTATCGGGGGGTCGACCCCCCGGGCTGGCAGCGCGGCTGCCGCGAGGCGACGAGGAATCTGATGGCCGCGCTCGCCCGGCAGGGTGTCACGGCGACGTGTTCCGCTGCTGGCGGCCCGCGTTACGGCGCCATCGATCTCGACTCAAACCTCCCTGACGTGCGGATCGCGCTCGGCGGTCCCGATGTGAACAGCTTCACCGCCGAGTTGCTCGCCGCCGCGGACCCGGCCTACGCAAAGGAGCTCGCGCGAAGGCTCGATGTCGCTGGCACCGCGAACATCTGGGTGCCGGCCGCGCAGAGCCGCGGCGCCTCATTCGCGCCCGGTGCCGACGTCACGGGCTGCCGCGACCTGCCGGTTCTGATCATCGCAAGCGGCGCCGGGGCTGATCTCGGCAACGCTGTCGACGCGGTCACCGCGAACTTGGACCGCGCCGAGGTGGAGGCCGTCACGCCGGCTGGTCCGTCGGCCACAGCTGACGCCGCGCCGCTTGCGGACCGGTCGGCGGCCCTGCTCAACCGCGGCACCCCGGGTTGCGTCGTCACCACGGATGGCGCGCTCAACATCTCGCTGATGCGTGCCTGCAGTGGCTGGCCCTCCGGAGTATGGATCGACGCACCTAAAAGGACCGCGCCCGATGGGTCGAGCTTCAGCTGGCAGCATTGGAGCCACACGTTCGAGTACGCGCTCGTGACCAGCGGAGCCGGTCAAAGTGACTGGCGCGGCGCGGGGTTCGTGGCGGCAGGCCAGGCGTACAACCATCCGCTGCTCGGCTGCGAGACCGGGATTCACCCCAGCCCGCCGGACGGGCTCCCTGCCGCGGCGAGCCTCCTGCCGATCGAGGTCGTAGGTGCCGGCAATGTCGTGGGTGCCGGCGGCGATGTCGTGGGTGCCGGCGGCGATGTCGTGGGTGCCGGCGGCGATGCCGTAGGTGCCGGCGATGTGGTGCTCGGCGCACTGAAACCGCACGGCAACCCGGCTGCAGCCGGGTCGCCGGACGGGAGGCGGCCAGGTCACGTGGGTGCGGTCACCGTCAGGCTCCGCGAACCGTCGGGACAGCCGGTGCTGGTGCGGTTGGGTCGACCTGGCGTGCCAGTGCCGCCCCACAGATCCCCAGCGCCGCCCCGTGGGGCCCGGGGCGACTCTCCGGGCCCGCTGGGCCCTCCGGGTCCTTCGGGTCCTTCGGGTCCTTCGGTCCTCCCTCGGGTCCGCCGGGATCCCCCCGCCGACACAGCGACCTCACGCCTATCGCCCGGCTGACGAACCTGCTCGAGGAGGAGGAGGGGCCACCGCTCGAAACAGCAGGTGACGATGCCGTGATCGCCAGCGTGCCACCCTCTGGAACCGTGACGCTGCTTGTCGCCGCTGGCGCCGGCGACCCAAGCGCGGCGGCTCCTGAGCGGCACCTGCCCGGGTACGTCGCCGCGGCTGGCGCCGCCGAACCCGCGGCGGCCGCACAGGCTGGGCTTGCAGTGGCCGGACCCGCACCGGCCGGAACCGCACCGGCCGGACCCGCGCAGGTCGAGCCTGCGCAGCCGGTGTTCACCAGGTACTGGCTACACGCGAAGGGACCCGCGCCCGCGGGCAATCTGCCTGTGGCCGTCCATGTGTCTCCCGGCCGGGCCGCGATCCCCGTCGATGGCGCCGTCAGCCTGCGCGTCACCGTCAGCGCCGGCCGCTTTCCTGTCACGGGAACGGTTGAACTCGAAGTTCCCGACGGTCTCGCCGCCGAGGTCGCCGGCCGCAGCGTCGCACGTGGCGGTAGGGATGGGCTGCGTTATGACCTTCCAAGCGGCGGCTACGCCGCCTGGAAGGTGACCGTGCGACCCGCATCCGGGGCCAGCTCACCCGCGGTCACCTCAGCCGGGGCCACCTCCGGGGCTACCCCGCCTGGCCGCTACTTCCTCGCCGCAAGGATCAGCGACCCGGCGGGCCAGGTGCTCGAGGACGTCGCGACCGTAGCGGTCGGCGAGGTGCCAGTGCCGCCGCTCGATACGCCGCTGGGCGAACTGCTGCCGTTGCTCGAGGCTGATGAGCGGACCACCGCCGCCGAACTCGAAGTGACGCTGCCGGGCGACGACATCACGCTCGCGCCGGGCGAGCGCGGTGAGCTCGTCGTCCGGCTGATCAACCGGACCCGTTCTCAGATCCGCGGTGAGGCGCAGTTGCTGAGCCCGTTCGGGACGTGGCGCGCGATTACTCCCTGGACGCAGGGCTTCATGGCCGACCCAGGCGCGGAGGTGACGGCCCGCTACCAAGTCGTGGCGCCCGATGCCGGCGCCAGCGCGCGCCCGGGCGCACAATGGTGGGCCCTGGTCAAGGTCTGTTATTTCGGCCGGGTGCGATATACGGGAGTTATTCGCGTGTCGATTGCTGCCTAGGCAAGGGGATCTGATGAGAGACTCCCATGTATCGGGCACGCACGACTCAGGAACTCATGGCGACAGACATTTCACTCCTGCGCGGAAACCTCCCTGCGGAGCCGAACAGGTTCATCGGGCGCGAACGGGACCTGGCCGAGCTTGCGCTGTTGCTGACTGACGTCCGGGTGCTGACGCTGTGCGGCACCGGCGGGATCGGCAAGACCCGCCTTGCGCTGCGGCTTGGTGGCGACATCGCTGATGGTTTCCCCGACGGCGCGTGGCTGGTCAGCCTTGCCGACGTGACCGGCCCGGCCCACGTCACGACGCGTGTGGCAGGGGCCCTCGGCGTGCGCGAGGAGCCGGGACATCCACTCGACGCGACCCTTGCGGACGTTCTGCGCGGCCGGCGCCTTCTGCTGATCTTGGACAACTGCGAGCATCTGGTGGCTGCGTGCGCGCAGATGTGCGAACGCCTGCTCGCGAATTGCCGATGGCTGCGCATCCTCGCCACAAGCAGGGAGCCGCTCCGGGTGCCCGGCGAGACGGTCTGGCGCGTCCCCCCGCTGTCGCTGCCACCGGCGGGACTTCAAGCCGATCAGCTTGCCGAGCATGAGGCGGTGCGGCTTTTCACCGAGCGCGCCGCCGCTGCGCGGCCAGGCTTCACCCTTGGCCCGGGCAACGCGGCCGCGATCGTGGGCGTGTGCAGAACACTCGACGGCATGCCGCTGGCAATAGAGCTTGCGGCCGCGCGGGTTGGTGCGCTCGCGGTTGAACAGATCAACGACCGGCTGAGTGACCGCTTCCATCTGCTCGCAGGCGGTCACCGGACCGCGCCCGAGCGGCAGCGCACGCTGCGCGCGACGGTGGACTGGAGTTACGAGCTGCTCACCCCCGCCGAGCAGTTGCTGCTGCGCAGGCTGGCCGTCTTCTCTGGCTGGAACCTCGAAATGGCCGAGCGGGTCTGTGCGGACGGCAGGCTGCCCGCGGGAGCCGTTCTGGATCTGCTTGCCGCCCTTATCGACAAGTCGCTGGTGACTCTCGACGGCGAGGTCGCCGGCGATGCGAGGTACCGGCTCCTCGATACGATCCGCCAGTATGCCGCCGACCGCCTCGCGGCCTCTGGTGAGGAGCCTGTATTGCGCCGCAGGCATCGTGATTGCCTCGTTGGGCTGATCGAGGGGGTCGCGGCGCAAGCATTCAGGCGTGGCGATCCGCCGTGGCCGGTCCGGCTGCGGATGTACAGGGACGCATGCCTGCAGGCCGACAACTTCGCGGCGGCGCTCGCCTGGTCGTTCGAACAGGGAGAGACCGAGCCCGGTCTGCGTCTCTGCACGGCGTTGCGCTCACCGTGGGTCACCGACGGCGACGTGGCCGACGGCGCGAACTGGCTCGACCAGTTCCTAAATCAGCACAGCCGGCAGAGCCTAAGCCAGCGCAGCCTCAGCCAGTACAGTCCGGGCCAGCACCGTGCGGGCCAGGACGGTCTGGGCCAGCACGGTCTGGGCCAGCAAAGCCCCGGCAATGGCAGTGGCAGCGCGGACGTAGCGCCTTCCATCCTCGGCAGGGCCCTTGTTGCCCGCGCCGAACTCGCCTTCGAGCAGCAGGAGTATCCGACCGTGCAGCGGTGCGCCGAGGCGGCGCTCGGGGAATGCCGCCGCGCGGGTGACGAGTCCTTCGCCGCCGGGGCGCTGCGAGTGCTTGGGTCGGCGGAGCTCAGGCTCGGCAATCCGGAGCGCGCCCAGGAGCTTGCGGATCAGGCGGTAGCGGCGGCGCGAGCCGTCGGCGACGACTGGGAGGAAGGACTCGCGCTTGGCACCCGCGCCGCCGCCGCGGCGCGGCAAGGCAAGATCCGCGAGGCACAGCGCAGCTACGAGGCAGCGCTCTACGCACTGCGTGACAACAACCTGTGGGGCGCGGCGCACATTCTCTACGGACTGGCGATTCTGGCCGCGGCACGCGGAGACCACGAGGCCTCGTCCGGGTATTTCTCCGACGCCTTGGAAATCTTCCGTGAGCTTGACGCGCGCCCCGAGATCGCGCGGTGCCTCGCCGGCCTGGGCCGCCTCGCCATGGTCAACCAGGACCACGCTTTGGCCCGGTCCCGGCTGACTGAAAGCCTGCAGCTCAGCCGGGCCACCGGGCAGCGCCTTGCGATGGCGCGAGGGCTTGAGGCGTTCGCACAGCTCGCGGCCTGCCAGGGCCAGCACGCACGGGCGGTGAGGCTCTCGGGTGCGGCACGCACATTGCGCGCCGCCATCGGCGCGTCGCCGGCTTCAGGTGCCAGGCTCGAGCGACTGCTCGAACCCGCCCGCAAGCTGCTTGGCGACCAAGCGACCGAGGCAATGCTCGCCGAAGGCGCGGCGATGACCGCGGACGAGGCGGCCAGGTATGCGACCGATCCCAGCCAGGGGACTGCTCCGCCCGGCATGGCAGGCGCCACATCGGGCCAGAGGCCTGGCGGCGTGGCCGGCGCAGCGGGCATCGGGGGCGCCGCTGATGTCGGTGCCGGCGCAGTGGGCATGGGCGGCGCCGCGGGTGACGACGACGCGGCCGGCACGGGTGGCGCGGCGGTTGACGGTGGCGCGGCGGGTATGGGCGGCGCGGCGGCTGTGGGCAGCACGGCGGCTGTAGGCAGCACGGCGGGCCGCAATGCTGGCGGCACGTCCGGGGCGCGGACCTCGGGCGGGTCGGTGCTCACGCCGCGCGAATGGGAGATTTCCGAGCTGATCTCCAGGGGCCTGAGCAACCGCGCGATCGCCGACGAGCTTGTGATCAGCCCGGCGACGGCCGCCCGTCATGTCGCGAACATTCTCACCAAGCTGGGCTTCAGCTCCCGCGCCCAGGTTGCCGCATGGGCCACCGGGCGTAATCACCGTTCCGGCGATTCGTGACGGCAGAGCGCCGGAACCCGGCGGCTGGGCATCTCCCGCCGGGCGCGTTCTCGCGGCTTGCCCAGTTCGCGCGACCAGCGATGGTGAACGGAACCGCGGGACTTGTCACCGCCGCAGGCGCGCCCCAGGCAGCCGCGCCAGATCAGGCGCGCCCCTGCACCGACGCCCGGTGCTCAGTCCACCTCGCCAGTAGCTCCGGCCCTTGGTTTCTGAGGAACTCGAAGAAGTCGGCGGTGTCGGCAAGTCGCTGCGCGGCGGGGGTGCCCGTACCCAGCGCCTCGATTCCCTCCTGCAGTGTCGGCACCCACCGGGCGGTGGCCTGTTCCCGCACCCGCACCACTTCGTACCAGACGTCGTCGGGCACCCGGTAAAGATCGCGCCGCGAACCCGGTTCGCGTTCACGATGGGTCAGGCCGATCTGGGTCAGGTAGCGGACCGCACCCGAAATCGCGGCGGGGCTGACCCGCAACATGCCCGCAAGCTCTGCGGCGTTGAGGCTGCCGGAGTCGGTGACGAGCAGCGCCGCGAAGACGCGGGCTGGCATCCGCGGGAAACCGACCTGGCAAAGCAGCGCGGAAAACCTTTCCACGAACCGCAGCACCGCAGCCGGGTCACGCGCCGCGTCAGGCCCAGGTCGCTCAGCCGGTCCGGCGCCAGCGTTATCGCCACCGGCCAGATCGGACTCCCCTGGCTCGGCTGGTCTGGGCACATCGGGGGCGCCTGGCACAGCTCGTCTGGCCACATCGGACTCCCCTGGCTCGGCTGGTCTGGGCACATCGGGGGCGCCTGGCACAGCTGGTCTGGCCAGATCGGACTCCCCTGGCTCGGCTGGTCTGGGCACATCGGGGGCGCCTGGCACAGCTGGTCTGGCCAGATCGGACTCCCCTGGCTCAGCTGGTCCGGCGGCAGCGTGATCCGCATCTGGGCTCACGACGTCTACGTCGTCTCCCCCCACCAGGTCACCTCCTCCGGCCCACCGGCCACCCTCGTCCTGCACATCGCGCCTTACCAGCACGCAGCACATATGAGTTTACAACATTTCGAACTTTCACAACTTCCTGAATTAAATGTAAGATTCGAGCCATGACAGACGTGATCGAGGTCTCCGGCCTGCACAAGTCGTTCGGGCACATCCGTGCTCTCGATGGGCTGGATTTGCGCGTGCGGGCCGGCGAGGTCCATGGCTTCCTCGGCCCGAACGGCGCTGGAAAGACCACCACGATCCGGATCCTGCTCGGCCTGCTCCGCGCCGACGCCGGGATCGCACGCTTGCTGGGCGGCGACCCATGGCACGACGCCACGACGCTGCACCGCCGGCTTGCCTACGTGCCAGGCGACGTCACCCTCTGGCCGAACCTGACCGGCGGCGAGGTCATTGATCTGCTAGGCCGCCTGCGCGGCGGCCTCGACGACCAACGCCGCGCCGCACTGCTCGATCGGTTCGATCTCGACCCGAAGAAGAAGGCACGCGCCTACTCGAAGGGAAACAGGCAGAAGGTCGCGCTGGTGGCCGCGCTCGCATCCGATGCGGATCTGCTGATCCTCGACGAGCCGACAGCAGGGCTCGACCCGCTGATGGAGGCCGCGTTCCGCGCCTGCGTCGAGGAAGAACGCAGCGGCGGGCGCAGTGTGCTGTTGTCCAGTCACATCCTTTCTGAGGTCGAGGCGCTGTGCGAGCGAGTAACTCTCATTCGCGCGGGCCAGACCGTGGAATCTGGCACTTTGACCGAACTGCGCCATCTGACCCGCACCTCGATCACGGCCGAGCTGTCTCATGTCCCTCACGACCTGACCGGCTTGCCCGGAGTGCACGATCTGGATATCCAGGGCGCGCGGGTGCAGTGCCAGGTAGACAGCGAGAGCCTGGGCGAATTCCTGTCGCGCCTCACCAGAGTCGGCGTCCGGAGCCTCGAAAGCCACCCGCCCTCGCTCGAGGAACTGTTCCTCAGGCACTACACCGATGACGCGACCGGTGTTACCGCGGGCTCGGCTGGGCCGAAGGCGACGGCACATAGGGCCGGCCCGCGGGACGCATCCGCTGAAGCCTCTCGCCAGCTACCAGAGGGCCAGATCGCAGCTGGCCAGCTACCAGAGGGCCAGCTACCAGAGGGCCAGATTCCAGAGGGCCAGATTCCAGATGGCCGGGGCATCCGATGAGGGCACTGGCCGGCGTCGGCCCGCTCACCGGCCTCGCGCTGCGCCGGGACCGGATCATGCTGGCAGCGTGGATCTACGTACTGACGGCGTGGGCGGCCGGGACCGCCTACAGCCTTAAGAAGCTCTACCCCACCGTGGCAGCGCAGCAGAGATTCGCTGCGACCGTTGCGCACAACTCTCTTTTTGTCGCACTGTACGATCCGCTGTTCGGCAGGTCACTTGGCGCGCTCACGGCATGGCGGATCAGCAGTCCCATGGCGCTGCTCGCCGGGCTCATGTCCGTGTTCATCGTGGTGCGGCACACTCGCGGGGACGAGGAAGCCGGCCGCCTCGAACTGGTCGGGGCGGCGGCCGTGGGCAGGCAAGCCGCCCTCGCCTCCGCCCTGGTCGTCGCGTTTGGCGCCTGCCTGGCGTTCGCGGCCTTGACCGTGGCGGGGCTAATCTTCCTCGGGCTGCCTGCCGCCGGTGCGTTGGGGCTCGGCCTCGCGATCGCTTCGGCCGGCTGGGTATTCGCTGCGGTCTCGGCCATCGCGGCGCAGGTCGCCGAGACCGCTCGCGTCGCCCGCGGCATCGCGATAGCCGTGGTTGCCGCCGCCTACCTGCTGCGTGACGGATCGGCAGCGAAAGGGGCGTCGTGGCTCATCTGGCTGACCCCGGTCGGCTGGGCGGTGCAGGTCCGGCCGTTCGGCGGCGAGCGCTTGTGGGTGCTCGCACTCGCGCTCGGCTGCAGCGCGATCGCGGTCGCGGCGGCCCTTGCGATTTCCGCGCGCCGCGACCTTGGGGCTGGCCTCGTCCCTATCCGGCCGGGGCCGGACCGGGCCTCCGGGTGGCTGCGTGGCCCATCCGCCCTTGCCTGGCGGCTGCAGCGCAGCGGCCTTGTCGGCTGGACCGCAGGCCTTGCCGCTATCGGAGCCATCATCGGCGTCCTCACACCCGCGCTCGGAACCCTGGCCGGCACGAGCAGCGGGATGGAGAACGCGTTCACGAAGCTGGGGGGCTCCAGCAGCATCACAGATGCGTTCTTGGCCGCGATGGCCGGGTTGTTCGGACTCGTCGCAGCGGCGTACGCGGTGGCCGCGACCTTGCGGCTGCGCACGGAAGAGACGAGCGAGCGGGCCGAGCCTGTGCTCGCGACGGCTGTGGGCAGGATCCGCTGGGCCGCGAGCCACCTGGCGATCGCGGTGGTCGGCACGGGCGTCCTGCTCGCCGCCGCCGGGCTTTCCTGTGGTGTCGCTGACGCCTTGCGCACTGGCGACGCTGGGCAGGTGCCCAGGCTTTTCGGCGCCGCGATGGCACAACTGCCGGCCGCGTGGCTGTTCGCAGGGATCGCGATCGCGTTGTTCGGTTATCTACCCAGGCTCGACGTCGCTGCGTGGGCGGCGCTGCTGGCATTCCTGCTTCTTGGCCAGCTAGGCCCGTTGCTGCGGTTGCCCCAGTGGGCGATGGACATCTCGCCGTTCACCCATGTGCCCAAACTGCCAGGCACGGCCTTCACGTTCACGCCGCTGATCTGGCTGACCGTCGTCGCGGCCCTGCTGACGGCCGCCGGCCTGGCCGGATTCCGCCAGCGCGACCTCGGCTGACTGCGCGCCTGTGGAGGTGCGCGAGCCCGTGCCTGGCCCGCGTCATTTTGGCTGTAGATGTTAGGCCGGCGGCTTCCTGGGCATGCAAAGGCCTTCTGCTGAGCGACCGAGAGGGGATAGTCATGGGGGCCGACGACAAGGTGCGTGACAAGGCCGAGGAACTCAAGGGAAAGGGCAAGGAGAAGGTCGGTGACGCCATCGGCAACGAGCAGATGGAGGCCGAGGGGCATGCCGACCAGGCCAAGGGCAACCTGAAGCAGGCCGGTGAGAAGGTGAAGGACGCCTTCAAGCGCTAGCCTGCCCGGTTCTTCCGCCCAGGGCAGCGCCGTCCGCCGCGAATGCGGCGGACGGCGCTCTTCATCGTTGAGGACGCTTCCTGTCGGCCGCTTCCTGCCGGGCGTTCCTGCCAGCCGCTTCCTGCCGGGCGTTCCTGTCGGCCGGGTGGCGCGGCGGCCACCAGGGCTACATACGCATGTGCACAGGCCGGCCGACCGGTGCGATCAGATGTACGTCTGCTGCCTCCGCGCGGCGGGGGCAGGCCCGGGCGGGGGCCGTCACTATATGTAGACGGGCCTGCAGAGATACATACGTGTATGCACAGGTCGGCGGATGTGGCGGCGCGGCGCGTTACGTAGCGTCATATGCATCGCGCACCGTCCGGCCAGGGCAATGCCCTGTAGGCCACCGGGGGGGAGGCTGGTAGGCCAGCGGAGGCGCGAAGGGCGGCCCCGGGCGTCATGCGCCCGGGACCGCCCGCAGGGGGGCCTCACGGTCTCAGGGGCTCTCAGGGGGTCAGAGGGTCAGGGGGTCAGGGGGTGAGGGGGACGACCAGGGGGAAGAGAGGGGGTCGCTGGCCTTGATGTCTACACATCCGACTACATATTCCTGGCGATGTGCCCAGGTGGCTCCGCGCGTACTCTCATCACCGAGAGTTACAAACAGGTCACGTCTGAAGGGCCCTATGACAGCGATGCCCAGCGCCAACGTAACGGTCACCGAGCATTTGCTCGGCCTGGCACCTGGGCGTTATGGCCGACCGGCCCTCGTGGATCCCGCCTCCGGCGTAACTATCAGCTATTCGAGCCTCGCCGCCATGGTGCGGGCCGCCGCCGCCGGGCTGGCCAGGCGCGGGATGCGGCCCGGCGACGTGGCCGGTGTGTACGTCACGGGACCCGTGGCGTTCGCGCTGGCCAGTCAGTCGATCCGGGCCGCCGGTGGGGTGCCTGCGCCGGCGTCTCCAGGATCGTGCCACCACGTAATCGCGGCGCGGCTTACCGAGTGTGACGCACGGATACTGATCACGGATGGCCCGCTAGCTCATTCTGCGCTGGACATCGCCGAGCGCTCCAGGGTGCGCCAGGTGATCAGCTTCGGTGAGATCGGCGGCGTGACACGCTTCGACGCGCTGATGCGCGGCGGGACGATGCGGCCGCTGCCCCGCTGCGGCGAGCACGCCCTGCTGGCCTGGACGCACGGGCAAGACGGCAGCCAGGTGCAAGGTCCGGTGACCCACCGTGAGCTGGTCGCCGAACTCAAGAAGCTGGCGGCGGATGCGAAGGTCGCCGCATGGGACGTCATCCTCGCTGGGCCGCCCAGCGGTGACGGCCGCGGCTACTCGGCGCTGCTCGATCTCGCGCTCGCGGTGGGTGCGACCGTCGTGGGAATCCCCAGCGTTAAGCCCGCGGATCTGCTCGCACTCGGCCGCACCCACCGGGCGACGGTGGCGTTCGTCCCGCCCGGTAGCGACCTGTCAGGCAACTCACTTCGGCGGGTCACGATCACCCCCTGAACGCTGCCGGATCAGCCCGATCGAGTGCCAGCCCGCGCAGCCGTAGGTTATGGCACAGTGCTGGCCCGGGGGGACGACCCCCGGAACCCCCCGCTGCGCTGGCTGCCACAAGAGCTGGGCGTCGATCGAGGCCTGCTCATGCCTTGGCTCGCGGCAGGGCCGTGAGCGTCACGCGGCCAGGTGTGAAGGGTCCCAGAAAGAGTGATTCCTGACTTGACCTGCACATATACCTCGGCGCGAGCGATGGACATACCGGACATCACCGGATACTGTCGCCCCACATGCGCTACGGAAGGGGATGAATGTGAGACGCAGGATCTTCGCACTAATCGGCCTGCTGGTGATGGGCATCGCCGCCATGGCCACGGCCGCGAACGCGGCACCACGGCCACAACATCGTGGTCTGGTGGTATTCCGCATCCACTCGAACGACCCGACCGGAAATGTGACGAGGGTCGATATGTTCGGCCTCGTGCGCGGGCGAGATGGCCGGGACATCACGCTGACCGACCACACCACCAGCGGGACCGACCGCTTCAAGTTCCGCCAAGGGTCGGTGTTCGTCTTCCACGCCACCACACCGGGCACGTCACGGGACCACGCGAACAACACCACCTGCTGGGTCACGCACACTGAGAAGGGCAGGTACTTCATCTACGACGCCACCGGCCGCTATCGGGGGCTGCGCGGGAACGGCAAGTACGCGCTGCTGGTCAGGTCGCTCGCTCCGCGCAAGTCGAACAAGAGCTGCGACTTCAGCGACAGCGCTACGCCCCGGTCATTCAGCCTCGACGTCTGGGCGGCTGGCCCAGCAACCCAGAGGTAGCAATAGAAAAAGGCCCGGTCCAAATCCCAGTGGGAAATGGCCGGGCCTTTTCCTGCGAGTCGAGATGCCACCCGGAGGAATCCAAGGTCAGGAATAGACGCTCCTGGGCCTCCAGTCACCTGCGGCGGGTGGCGCACGATGGGCCATCGCGTGCCACCCTCGCAAGGCGGAACCGCGCGCGAGGCGGTTGCGATGCTGACCGGGGCAGCGAGGCCCGGCGGATGGCACGGCTCGGACCGGTTGCGCCTGGTCACAGGTCGGGTGGACGATTCTCATACGGCGTGCTGAGCACGATCGTGGTGCGGGTGGACACGGACGCGGCCGCCCTGATCTGCTGCAGGACCTCCTCGAGAGCGGCAGGGGAGGCGACGCGGACCTTAAGGATGTAGCTTTCCTCCCCCGCAACGCTGTGACATGCCTCTATTGCCGTTATGTGGGCGAGCCGTTCCGGGGCGTCGTCAGGTGCCGCGGCGTCGAATGGCTTGATCGACACGAACGCGGTCAATGGCAGCCCGAGTTCCTCCATGCCCACGAGCGCCGCGTAGCCCGTGATCACCCCTCGTTTCTCCAGGCGCCGCACGCGCTGGTGCGCTGCGGACACCGACAGGCCGGTCTGCTTCGCGAGCTCGGTGAAACTCAGCCGTCCCGCACGGGAAAGCAGCACGACAATCTGCCTGTCGATTTCTTCCACCCGGTCACCGTAACAACACGGGTCGCGGCCGCGCGGGAACACCCGTCACCTTAACAACGCGGGCCGCAGCTGCAGGGGAACAGCCGGGAGCATCTACGCCGGACGCTACAGCCCCCGCATCACGGTCAGGTCCCGGCGTTTACACTCCCGTAACAGGGCAGCCGACGGCCCTAAGCCCGAGCCGGCGGTCGGTTACGCTGCCCCGGCAACCGCCCTACGTCTGGAGCTCCGATGGCACAGATAGTTCTCGACCAGGTCCACAAGGTTTACGCCGGTGGCGTCACCGCCGTCGAGGGGCTCGACTTGGACATCAGGGACGGCGAGTTCATGGTTCTCGTCGGACCGTCGGGTTGTGGCAAGTCCACCGCTCTTCGAATGATCGCGGGTTTGGAGGAAATCAGCCGCGGGACGATTCAGATTGGTGACCGGGTCGTAAACGAGCTGCCGCCGAAAGACCGCGACATCGCCATGGTGTTCCAGAATTATGCCCTTTACCCGCACATGACCGTGGAGCAGAACCTGGCATTCGGCCTGCAGTTGCGTAAGACACCCAAGGCGGAGATCAACCGGCGCGTGCACGAGGCAGCGAAGATGCTCGGCCTCGACGACCTGCTGAAGCGAAAGCCAGCCGCGCTTTCCGGAGGCCAGCGCCAGCGCGTCGCGATGGGACGCGCAATCGTGCGTGAACCACAGGCATTCCTGATGGACGAGCCGCTGTCCAACCTGGACGCGAAGCTGCGCGTGTCCATGCGCGCCTCGCTCAGTCAGCTGCACGACAGGCTCGGCGTGACCACTGTTTACGTTACGCACGACCAGATCGAGGCGATGACCCTTGGACACCGGGTGTGCGTGCTGCGGGACGGAAAGCTCCAGCAGGTCGACACCCCGCAAAACCTCTTCGACTCCCCCGTGAACCTGTTCGTGGCCGGATTCATCGGCTCACCAGCGATGAACTTCGCCGGCGCCAAGCTGGTGCGCGATGGTGGGCCTGCGGTCACCTTTGCCGGCTTCACGCTGCCAGTACCTGAGGAAGTTCTGGAGGCACGGCCAGGCCTTGACAACTACTTCGGCAAGGATCTCATCGTCGGGATCAGGCCCTCCGATTTCGAGGACGCCGGGCTGGGCGACGGCCAGTGGGCCAGGATGCAGGTGACAGCGGACGTCATCGAGGAACTCGGCAGCGAGGTGCACGTGATCTTCACCATCGACGCGCCGCCGGTCGAACACGCCACAACAGCGGCGCTGGCGGCCGCAGAGCTGGATGAAGCGGACGCAGCCATCCCGCTCGTTCAGGGGAAGTCGCAGTGGACCGCGCGGGTGAACGCGCGAAGCGCCGTCCGCGGCGGCCGCTCGCTCGAACTGCGCGTTGACACCCGCAATCTGCAGTTTTTCGACACCGGCAGCGGCCTGGCCATCGGTCACCCCGCTGCCGCCGCGGTGGAGGCGCCTGCCTGACGGCTTAGCGCCGGTGCCCGCAGCACGGCCGCCACCTCAATCCGCGCCGATGAGCCGACGGCAATCTCGACGTTGTCGGCCACAGTCATGTTTGAGATCAGGTTGAAGAACTGGAAAACGAACCCGACGTGGCGCCGCCGCAGGATCGCCACGCCGCCTGCCTTATGCCGTCCACCCGGGGCCGTCCAGCCAGATTCCGCGGCCGTCGGCGGTCCAGCTCGCCGAGCAGGTGCAGCAGGGTCGACTTCCCCGAGATCCGGAAGGGCCCATGACCGCGACGAACTCGCCCCGCCGCACTGAAATGTCAAGCCCGCGGATCGCGTGCACAGGGGCTGCCCCTGTTGGCACGGTACCTTTGAGCGAGCTTGCCGGCGGACAGCATTGCCTGACCCCCGGCTCGCCTCGCGGCAACCGTGGCCAAAGCAGCGTCAAACCAGTTCCTCCTGGCAGCGTTCAAGCCAGTCCAGATCAGCCTGCAAATGTAGCATCGCACCCTCGATCAGCAGCCGGGCAATGCGATCTCTCCCCTGTCCGTAGTAGTAGCGAGATTGGACAGGCCCCGCATCAGATTGAGGTAGTGGCGGCGCTGCCTGTTGATCAGAGCCATCCGGTCGGCAGCGCCAGCGAGCGGCGCGAGCACGAGCTTCATGAAGAACTGATCACGGACATGCGCGCCGTCAGAAGGTTCCTCCACCCAGGAGGCAAGGGCTTCCTGCCCCGCCCGTGTCAGCTCGTACACCCGCTTGTTCGGGCGACTCATCGGACCACATCCGCTCTGACAAGCCGTCCCGTTCCAGCCGCTGCAGGGTTACGTAGATCTGCCCGAATGTTGCGGGGCCGGGTAGGCGCGGCCGAACGTCTGCTCCAACGCCTGCTTCAGCTCATAGCCATGCGCGGGTTCCTTCGCGAGGAGCGCTAGCAGCGGCAGCCGCACGTCGCGTCACCTCTTCCCTTACCCTGCATGCAATAAGGCAGACACGTCCATGCCCGCCTGCCTGCGTCAAGAGCCCCGCCCGCCCGCGGCGTCAAGAAATCAGGTGAATGCCGTAAGCTAACATATAAACATTCGGGCGGAGCACGGCCACCAGGTGCCGACATATTCAAACCCCTGCCCTCCACCCCGCGGGTAACGGTGCCAGAACCAGAAGTCGTAGAAGTCGCAGGTCAAGCACGATCAAGCCCGCCGATGTGTCAATGCCCGGCTACGTACTTAAGCACAACACGATAAGCGGGTTGACACCTACCGTGAGAACACGCATCACACTAGGGAATGCATCCTGGCTCCGCCGGAGGGCGTCGATTCACAAGAGGCAGGTGTCACTCCGTATCCGTGTCACAGGAAACCGTCCGGTGATCACCGCGACCTGCACCGCGATCCCCCGGCGGTGACCGCGACTCCGCAACGTTCTGTGTCACATCACCGGGAAGGCACAGCCGATGTGCGTCACCCCGCTGCCGTCCGCGCACCGCGTCATCCTGCTGGGCGAGGCGGTCGACCGGTTCCTTGACCGTTACCGCGACGAACCCGCCACCGCCATCACCTACGGCGAGACCCTGGCGCACCTGCTCGCCGTCGCCGGCGACACCCTGCCCGCCACGGCGCTGACCCCCGGCCTGTACGCCGCGGTAATGAACCGGTGGGACCAGAGCGCCCCGGCCACCTGGAACAAGCACCTGGCCGCTCTGCGCTCGTTGGCCGCCTACTCGCGGCACCAGGAAGGGAGCACCGCCGACCCGGCGAGCCATTCCACCGCCCGCTCGCGATCGTGAACCTCGGGCAGAGCCAGTACCAGGTGTTCCAACCACATCGATGCCGCGGTGGTCACCCTCACCATCCCGGTCAACGTCGCGCTCGATCGTGATCTTCGCCCAGAAGCGGATCGTCTCCAGGCCTGAGCGGCGCGCTCAAACGAGCCGCTGAGGCCGCTGGCGTTCCGCGCGGTATCCGCGTTACGTGGGTACGGGCGGTATCCGCGATTCCCGGAGCGCCCGTCGGCAGCGCCCGCGATGTCCGGAGTGCCCGCGGTACGGGTATCGCCGAGCAGCTTGGCCACATCCGGTCGAGGTCCGCGCCAGGTCGGCGGGTCGAGGAGGAGCGAGGACGGCCGCGGGCGGTTCGCCGAATCGTCGGCGAGCCCAGCCGCCTCGAGGCCGGCCGGGGTGATGGTGACGATCTTCGACCGCCTGTCGGCGTGATGGACGGTCCTGCTCACCAATCCGCGGCCTTCCAGGTCGCCGACTATGAGCGTGGTGTATGGCGCGTCCGCTGGCAGCTTAGTGGCGAGCTCACCCATCGTCATCGGCCCGCCTGACAGCAGGCGCAGTGCCCTGGCCCTGATGAAGCCATGCCGAGCGCCGCACAAACTGCGCGCCTCCGGTCATAGCGTTCGAGGACAAGCTCTCGCAGGCCCTGCCAGACCCGGATCGCCTGTTCGCCCGTGTGACCAGCGTGACCGGCATGACCAGCGTGACCGGCATGACCAGCGTGGTTCGTGGCGTGGTTCATGGCGTGTTCATGGCGTGGTTCATGGTGCTCCCGCAGGCAGTCGCTTATCCGTCTCCTCAGGCGAGCCGCAGCGGCTCCGCAGCGTACGCTGCCCACCTGTTGTAGTCACAATGCCGAGCACGAACACGGCGTCGCCGCAGGCCGCCACGATCCACCAGCCCACATGGCTCGCCGCGGCGAAGCTCACCGCCAGCGGGCCGTGGATGCGTGAGGTTACGGCCGACCCGATGACCGCTACCCCGAGACTGGCCGATCTGGCGGCTTGTCGACGCCACGGCCGCCGCCACTCCGGCCTGAGACACTGGCATGCCAGACACCGCGGTGTTGGTGATCGGCGTATTGACCATGCCGAACCCGATGCCGAACAGCACGTAGGTCACGATCAGCCAGTGGATCGCGGTCTGATCCGCGAGCATGGTGAGCCTGCGCCGCTCGCCATGATCCCGATTCCGGCGACAATGAGCGGCAGCCGCGGCCCGCGCGAACCGACGATACGGCCAGACAGCGGGGCGAAAATGAGCATCATCAGTGCCATCGGCGTCAGCAGCAGGCCGGCGTGCAGCGCGCTGAAACCCCGAACGTCCTGCAGGTACAGGCTGTTGAGGAACAGGAAGCCACCAAAACCAGCGAACGCGCAGATGGCAATGAGGGTCGCGCCAGAAAACGGCACGCTGCGGAAGAAAGCGCACCTGAATGAGCGGTTCGTCGCGGCGGAGCTCGTATCCGATCAGGCAGGCGAGCGACCGGCGGCAAGCGTGAAGGAGCCGACGATCAGCGCGGATCCCCAGCCGGCGCGGGGGCCCTCGATGATCCCGTAGGTCAGCGAGGTTAGCATGATGATCATCAGGAGCTGGCCAACCGGGTCGAGCCTACGTGGCCGCGGCGCCCTGGACTCGGGCACGAACAGCGCGGTCAGCACTATCGCCGCGAGGCCGACCGGCACGTTCACCCAGAAGATCGCCCGCCAGCCCACAGATCCGATCAGTGCCCCGCCTACGATCGGGCCGAGCGACATGCTGATGCCGATCACGCCGCCCCAGACGCCGATCGCCCTCGCGCGCTCCCTCGGCTCGGTGAACGTGTTGACGATGATCGACATGGCGACCGGATTGAGCATGGAACCGCCCACCGCCTGACCGCGCGGAAACCGACCAGCCAGCCGAGCGAGGGTGCGATGCTGCACAGCAGCGAGCCCGCGGTGAACACGGCAAGCCGGTCTGGAAGACGCGCCTGCGTCCGAGCCGGTCGGCGGCGGAGCCCGACAGCATCAGCAGGCTGGCGAGGACAAGCAGATAGGCGTCAACCGTCCACTGCAGCCCCGAGATCGACGCGTGGAAATCACGCCTGATCGACGGGAGCGCGACGTTGACGATCGTGTTGTCGAGACCGACGATCAGCAGGCTCATGCAGCAGATCCCGAGCACGAGCATCCGCCGCCGGCGGCTGAGCTCGGTCACGGCTCACCTCAACAGTTATACGACTATAACAGTTGTGATGATACAAGTAAGACCTGCGATTTCCCCTCTCACGGAGCCGCACGTGCGTCCGACGCCCTGTCGACCGCGTAAGTCCTACGGCCGGCGCTGCCGGCAGGCCAGGCTATGCCCTGGCTGCCCCAGGCCAAGCCGAGCTTATGCCCGCCGCCGGCACGGCCGCGTAAGCCTACCGCGGTCCGCAGCGGCCATATGCCATGCCCGGCTGACCGCAGGCCAGCAGCAGGCTTATGCCCCGGCTGACCGCTGCGCCGACGCAGCCGACGCGGCCTGCGTCTCGGTCGTCGCCACGGTCACCGCGTCGCCCTCAAACGGTAGCCCTAGCTTCATCCTGATTTCACGCTGCACGGTTTCCTTATCCGGCCTCGCGTCGACGTCGATGACATACTCCTTGCGGCGGAACAGGTCGAGCACCGGATCGGTCTTCTCGTGGTAATCGCGCAGCCGGGCGGTGAGCGCCTCCGGGGTGTCGTCCTCCCGGCGTGACGAGTTCGCCGCCGCAGACGTCGCACATGCCCTCGTCACCGGCCGGTGGGAGATGAGGTTGTAGTCCAGGCCGCACCCGAGCACAGCCGGCGGGCGAGGACCCGGCGCCATACGTCCTCGTCGGGCAAATCGATGTGGATCACGGCGTCGATGTCGTAGCTCTCCAGGAAGAACTCCGCCTGCCGGGGTTGCGAGGGAAGCCGTCGAGGATGAAGCCGTAGTTCCAGTCGTGCTGGTCCAGGCGCTCTGACCACCTCCTCGACGAGCGTCGTCGCCCACAAGCTCGCCCGCGGCCATGATACGCCGGACCTGCGCGCCCAGCTTGGTGTGGATCTGCACGTGCCAGCGGAAGATGTCGCCGACGCTGATGTGCACCAGATCGAAGTCGCCTGCCGAGCAGGTGGCCTGCGTGCCTTTGCCGCTGCCCTGGACGCCCATGATGATGTACTTCCGCACTGATCGAACATCGCACATGCAGCGCCAGGCCGCCACTCCCCCAGCGCACGGCCACGCAGGCGAGCGCACGGGCACGCAGGCGAGCGCACGTGGAGTGCGCGCGAACATCGGCCAGCTTCGGCCGGTGCCGGCAAGCAAACACCGGGCTCGCCGCCGCCGCATGCCCGGCGTAACGTTAAGAGATGGCTGCGATACAGGACCCAAGATTCCGTTCGCTGGCGCGGCGTCAATCACCTCGCCCTGGTAACACCCGACATGGACGCGACGGTGCGGTTCTGGCACGGCGTCCTCGACGCGCGACTGGTGGCCACCATCGGCACCCCGTCGTTCCGGCACTACTTCTTCGACATCGGCGCAGGGCAACACGGTCGCGTTCTTCGAGTACTCCGACCAGCACCTCGACAGCTACGCAAAGCCGGCCGGCGTGCCGTATGAGAAAGGCTGCGCAGTTCGATCACCTGTCGCTCAACCTGCCCGACGAGGACGCGCTGCTGCGCCTGCGCGACCGGCTCAAGAGCCACGGCTGCGAGGTCACCGACGTCGTCGACCACGGATTCATCCGCTCGATCTACTTCAGCGACCCGAACGGCATGGCGCTGGAGGCGTCCTGGTGGGTGCTCGACGCCACCGCCCGTCCGGCCGACTACACCGACTCACGGCTGTTCGCCGACGAGGACCCGGTGCCTGCCCTGCTGGAGCTTCGTGACGCCGGCGAGCTCGACCACACGCCGGCCACCCAGCTCGTCGACGGCATCATCAGGGAGCGCTGGCGACATCTACCGCGCCGGACCCGCGCTGAATGGCGGCGGGCAGCCGGCCGGGCAGGTGGCCGGCACGGGCGCCTGAACGATCGGTGACCGCACGATCCGCAGCCTGCTCGTCGAGGCGGCTGAGCGCGACCCGGACGGCGACTGGCTGCGACCGACGACGGGCACCTGACCTTCGGCGGCGCGCGGCGCTGCGGTCGCGGCTGTGGCGCAGCGGCTGCGCGCGGGGCATCCGGCACGGCGACCTCGTCGTCCTGACCGCGCGCACGACACCGCCGTACCTGCTGTGCTGGCTGGCGCTCGTTCGCTCGGCGCGGTCGCCGTGCCGACGAACCCGCCGTCCACCGCGGCCGAGCTCCGGGCTCGTCGGGCAGACGCAGCCGCGCGCGGTGATCACCGACGCCGAGCTGCCGCCACTCGGCGGCGAGGTCGCGACGTCCGTGCTCGGCGTGCACGACGTGGCGACTGGCGGTGACTGGACGCGCCGCCGGCCGCGATCGGCAGCTCCCCGTCGGCGCGTCAGCCCGACGACATCGCCGTACTGATCCCTACGTCGGGGACGACCGGCCGGTCCAAGCTCGTCATGCAGACCCACCGCGCGTACGCGATGGCCGGAGAGGGCTTCCCGTACTGGATGGAGCTGACGGCCGGCCGACCGCCTGATGACCTCGCTGCCGCTGTTCCACATCAACGCGCCCGCGTACTCGGTACTCGGGCTCGCTGGCGTGCGGCGCCGGCCTGGTCCTGCTGCCGCGGTTCTCGGCGAGCGGCTTCCTCGACGCTGCGCGCCGGCACGGCGCGACGGAGTTCAACGCGATCGGCGCGATGCTCGAGATCCTCATGCGCCAGCCGGAGCGTCCCGACGACGCCGACAACCCCCTGCGTCTGTGCTACACCGGCCCGGCGCCGACCGGGAGCGCCAGTTGGAGATCGAGGACGGTTCGGGCTGCGCATCGTGTGCGGCTACGCGATGTCCGAGACGCCGTACGGCCTGATCTGGCCGCACGGTTCCCGCCCGTTCGGCACGCTCGGCACGCGTGCGGCAGCACCCGAGCTCGGCGTCGTGAACGAGGCGCGGGTGGTCGCCGACGACGGCGCGTGACGCCGGGCGAGGGCGAGCTGCTGCTGCGCAATCCCGCGGTGACGCCGGGCTACTGGGGGATGCCGGCGGAGACGCGCGAAGCGTGATCGTCCGACGGCTGGCTGCGTACCGGCGATCTGGTCACCGTGAACGACGCCGGCGCCTACACGTTCGTCGCGCGCAAGAAGGAAGTGCTGCGCCGGCGCGGCGAGAACCTGTCACCGCTGGAGGTCGAGGAGGCGATGCCGCGCATCCCGCCGTCGTCGAATGGCGGTGGTGGGCGTGCCGTCTGACCTGTCCGAGGAGGAGATCAAGGCGTTCGTCGTTTGGCGCGGGTGCGCCGGTCGACTTCGGCGAACTGCGGGCCTGGGCGGCCGAGCGGCTCGCGCCGTTCAAGGTGCCGCGCTACTGGCAGGCTCGTCGATGCGCTGCCGCGAACGCCCACCGCGCGCGTCGCGAAGCACCGGCTGCCGACCGGGCATCCGCCGGAGGAGTACGACGCGAGCCGCTGCCGCCGGAACACCCGGCCGCAGAGGAGCGCCATGACCGAGCGGAACCGTGCGGCAGTACGAAACGTCGATCGGCGCCTCGGACGAGGAGACGATCAGCCTGCTCGGGCACGATCTCGCCGGCGAGCTGTCGGCAAGGTCGGCTTCGCGGAGCTCGCGTTCTGGCTCGTCGCCATGCGCCGCCCGGAACCTGGGGAGCTACGGCTGTTCGAGGCGGTGCTCGTCGCCCTCGCCGACCACGGCCTGACCCCGTCGGTCGATCGCGGCGCGGCTCACACTCACCGGCGCGCCCGAGTCGCTGCAGGGTGCGCTCGCCGCGGGCCTGCTCGGCGGCGGTTCGCGTTTCCTCGGCGTCACCGAGGACTGCGGAAGGTTCCTCGCGAGTCCTCGCCGAGCATCAGGCGGAGCTGCCCGGGCCGACGAGCGCCGGCTGGGACGAGATGGCCGCGGCGCCGTCCGTCGGCGGCGGCCGCGCGACCGTTTCGTGCCCGGCCTCGGCCACCCGTCCACAAGGACGGGGACCCGCGCACGCCGGTCATCTCTGCGCATCGCGGCGGAGGCAGGGCGTGCTCGGGCCCGCACCTGCGGCTGCTCGAGGCAATCGGCCGCGTACACCCCGCGATCCTCGGCCGGACGCTGCCGGTCAACGGTGCCGGTGTCTGCGGGGCCGCGCTGGCCGACCTCGGTTTCCCCGTCGAGATCCTGCGCGGCTTCGCCCTGCTCGCCCGCACGGCGGGACTGCTCGGTCATCTGGCGGAGGAGGCCCGCCGCCCGCTCGGGCTGCATATTTACCGCGACGTGGAAAGCGCGGCCCGCTACGTCCCACCGCCCGGCTAGCGGCGCCATGGATCAGCCTTAACGGCTGGCCGCGTGCGCCGGCGAGAACTCGTCACAGTCCACCACGACGAGCTGGACGCGGACGCTCTTGATGGATGGGGAAGAACAGGTTGAGGTAGCGGTCGGCGATCGCTGGATCGCCCCGTACCGTGCCGGCGTTGCTGCGGCCGAACGCCGTCAGCACCAGGCTCCCCGCGTCGAACTCGATCACGGTGGCAGCTCCGAAAGGTCGCCTGGCTCGTAGATCATCCCTCCTGATCCACCGAAACGCGGTAGTCGCCCCCGTTGTGACCGCTCACCCGGATGCCGATCTGCATGGGCGACAGGTCGGCGTCGGCGTTGACGGTGGACTGCCAGAGCACGAACATGAAGGGCACCAGCAGGTCGGCCGCATCGCCGGACAGGCCGTGCGCACGGCCGCTGCCCTGCCGGATGTCCCAGGAGTGAACCCCGTAGTCCATGAGCTGGCCGGCCGCGTAGAAGAAGGCGGGCACCGGGCCCATGTAGAAGTGCGTCACGATGAAGCCGGCCCACTCCTCGGGGCCGATGCGGCCGAGGATCCTGAACATTTTGGCGAAATCGGTGCGCAACCGGTCATCATTTCGCTCGTGAATCGGAAGGCGCTCGCGTTCTTTTCCGACATTAGCCATCATGCGCGGCAGCCCGTACGGGTCGCCGCTGTCCGACTGCCCGCGAGCGGCGTCGAAGGCGGCGAAGTAGCCCTCGGTCGTGTTGACAGATGGCCGACGATGTCGCGGGTCGTCCAGTCGGCGCATGCAGTGGGAGCCTCCCACGCGTCGGGACGGCTCGGCGAGCGCGAACAGCCGGTCCGCCTCGTCCCGCAGAACCGTCAAGATGGTGTCTTTGCCCGCATAGGAGGTCGCGTGCCACTCGCCCATGTCGTGCGCCCTTCTCCAGCTCAAGACCTCTTCTCCGGAAGAACAGCGCAATCGGTGCCCGGTGTCAATGCCCGCGCGGATCAAGGCGGTGGGCCGGGCTGCTGCCTCACCCCGGCAGGGCATCCTCGCTCACCCCAGCGCGACCCGCTCGCACTGGTCTGCCGCAACCGCCACAAGTAACCCCTGCCGGGCGCCCGCCGGGACATCTGGCATAGCGAGGCGTTCTGGGAGGTACATGAAAGGTCGACGCCAGGACAATGTAAGGCGGCTCGCAGATTTGACGTGGCCCCCGTCCATGGCACGGGCGTGCCCTGTTGTGTCGCGGGCACTCGCCGATGATCAGGCTGGCTTGCGGGCTACCCCTCCGAACTCGATCCACTGTTCGCTCGTTCTCCTTCGCGGCCGTCCGGGCGCCAGGTCGTGATGTCCACCAGGCGGCTCCACCGGCTCCAAGCCGTCGAAGAACGCCCGGACCTCTGCTTTTTCCGTATCCGGCCGAAGTTGCCACGGGTGGCGTTGACGGCGAAGTCGGTCATCCGCTGCCGCACCTCGGGACGTCGGACACGACGTCGACAGCGCCAGGTAGTTTCCGGGGGCAAGGCGGCCGCCATCGGTGGACCATGCCCTCCGGGTCGTCGGAGTCGGGGATGAAGTGAAGGAGTGTCATGTACAGCGCCGCGGCCGGATCGTCAAAGTTCAGGAGCCGTGCCGTTCCGGCTGATGCAGAATCTCGTCCACGTTGCGGGCATCGGCCAGGATGAACGCGGTATTCTCGTTTTCCGCGAGCGCGCTGAGTTTCTGGTGCCTGCAGCACAACGGTCACTGTCCACGTAGATGACCCGCGATTCGGGAGCGATGCTCTAGCAACCAAGCGTCGCTAGGCGATGTGGTGCACGTTGTTTTGTGTCGGCAAGCGAGCCGTTGTCGATGAACTGGCGGATGCCGCAGTCCTGAGCGAGGTGCCGCACCACGCGCTCCATGTAGCGGCGGTTGTTGCGCGCCATGGCCTTGGTGCCGGGAAGCATTTCTTCGGTCTGGTCAGCCGCGATGCGGTCGACGGCGTAATTGCCCGTCCCTCCTAGCCGGAAATAACCGACGGTCAGCGGCGCGCGGCAACAGACCCTGGTGACTAACATATGTTCGTACACTCGGGCGCCGCTGGGCGTCTTGGTCGAAAGCGGCCGGGTTCTGTTCCTGGTCCACGCGTATGGCGAACGCTGGGGGAGCTACCCAACGCCGCAGATGGGCGGCAAGGTCTCGGGGCGCTGTGCGGCATGACCACCAGCCAGTGAATCAACCTGCCGTGAGGAGGCCCGGCGCCTGACTATTCCGGCCATGTTCCCGCGATGGTCTGCCATTATGCCGCCTATATGCGCGCCTGGCTGCATGTCACACCGGAAATAAGCATGAACAGCAACCAGGCGGAACTGCGCCTGAACTTCGGCAAAAAGATGTTCGTGGCCGTGTTCGGCTGCCGCGACAAAAACTGGTCGCTGCACCACGTCGAGATCCGGCGCGGCGAGCAAACCGCCACTTTCACCCGCAGCGAACTGGCCAACGCGATGGCCACGTTACTCGGGCACGAGCCGCTGGCACCCACCCCGCAGGCGATCAACGCCACCTCCGGGCCACGAACGGACGCCACGCTCCGCGAACGCCGCACCACGGTTATCAGCGTATGAGCCAGACAAGAACGGTGGGCTGTTCGGGAGACACGCCGACACGCCCGTATGTCTCCCGGTTCAGATCCGGGCGGCCTGGCTGGCCCGGAGGTCGGGAAGAGTGAATAGGTCGGTGCCTTCACGCAGGTGGTCAAGCAGGAACTGGGCGACGGCGTCTGGTTTGAGGTCGATCCCCTCCACTGCCTCAGCGGTGAGCGGGACGGGCTGGAGTTGGTATTCGCCACGGGTAGGGTCGGTGAACTCCGGGCCACTGCGGTCGCCAGCCGCTGTGGACCAGGACCGTGCGCGGGCGAGGTAGAAATACTGGCGGTTGCCGACCTGGTCGAGAATGTGCAAGAGGCTGTGGACGTCGGCGGTCGCCGCGACCTCCTCCCGCAGTTCCCGGGCCAGCGCGGCCTCCAGATTCTCATCGTCCTCGACACCCCCGCCGGGCAGCACCCAGTACGGGTCCTGGCCAGGGCGGACCCGCCGGATCGTCAGCAGGTCACCATCGGGTGTGACCAGCAGGGCGCGCACACGGCGGTCATGCTGCTCCTTTTGCCGGGGCTTCAAGCACCGTCGCAGATGCTACGGCCGATATGCAACCACCCAGGGTGGCTGCGCGGGAGAGCGCCGGCGCGGTGCCGCACCAGCCAGGCAAGGTCCATTCGGGGTGCGATAGTTCGGCCAGCTTGGCCAGGCACACGACCGCGTGCGGGCCGCTCATCTGAGGAAGGGGAATGACACCGCCCGCTGCCGGTCACCGCCAGCAGCGACACCAGCGGCGCGGCCGGATCAGTCATCCGCGCCAGCAGCGCATCCAGGTACGCGGCGAGACGGGACGGCAATCTCAGGCCGGAAACGGCTACCCGCTGGGGCGCCGCCCGCGGCCATCGGTGGCTGGTGGCGATCTTGTCCAGGGCGCGGTAGAGCGCCAGGCGCGGGCCGTTGTTGTCGATCAGCGAATCGGCCAGCTCGCGGATGCGCTCGGCGCCACGCGAGCGCTTCACCCCATCCCGCTCGTGTACATCCGCTGGCCCAGTCACGCTCCTGGCCTCACGCATACCGAGGCTGGCATCCAGGTAGACCACCGTCAGGCGATCACCGAGCAGTTTGGCGGTCACCGGCCCGGTGCAGGCTCTCAATCGACACGTGCCGCTGAAAGTGTTGCGCCGCACATACATCTCCAGGCCCAGCACCAGGATCTCCGCGATGGCTACCTCGTCCAGCGCGTACACGTCCGCGATGCCGCACCGGGCATGCCGGGCCGCCAGGTAGGCCCCGGCGGTGTTCTTGCCCACTTCCGACAACCCACCCAGGGCCACGACCTGCACCCGGTGCAGAGCCAAACGCGGAATGGGCAGGCCGAGCCGGTCGCCCAACAGCACACTAGTTCGTGCTGCACGTCCAGAATCGGCCGGTCACCCACCACGATGGTCTGCCCGAACCGGCCACCAGCAGGCAGGGTTAACGGCACACCCCCTCTATGGGCCGCCGCCTGCGAGCGCGATTGGCTGCCGCCGTCCAGATCCTGGCTCCCAAATCGTCTTGGTCAGTGGGGCTGGGTGACGTGGTCGAGGAGTTCGCTGATGGCGGGGTCGGCGATCTCGTAGCGGATGACCCGGCCGTCGCGTTCGGTGGCGGGCTTGGCGCGCAGGCCTGGCCGGGGCCCGCGCCGCCGCCCTCGTCCGGGCAATGGTGATAGGCGCTGACCTGGCTCGTCAGCTTTATGGGCCGACCAAGGTGATCATGAACAGCGGCGAGGTCAGGATCCGGCGAGCGCGCGGCCGATCACCAGCCGCTGAATCTGATTCGTGCCCTCGACTATCTGGAGCATCTTGGCCTCGCGCAGGTAGCGCTCCGCAGGGAAGTCCGTCACGTAGCCATAACCGCCAAGCACCTGTACCGCGTCTGTGGCCACCCGCATCGCTGCGTCGGAGGCGAAAAGCTTGGCCATCGAAGCCTGCGTCCCGAACGGACGCCCCTGGTCCTTCCGCCGTGCCCCTTCGCGGTAGAGGGCGCGGGCGGCAGCCACCGCTGTCGCCATGTCGGCGAGCATGAACGACAAGCCGTCGAACTTGATGATGGGCCTGCCGAACTGCTGCCGCTCTTTCGCGTAGCCGACCGCGAGGTCGAGTGCCGCCTGGGCCAGCCCGGTTGAGCACGCCGCGATGCCGAGCCGCCCCGCATCGAGCGCCGCAAGGGCGACCTTGAATCCGGCGCCATCCGGGCCGATGAGATGATCCGCGGGCACCTGCGCGCCTTCGAAGATCATCTGAGCGGTGACAGAGGAACGCATGCCCATCTTCCGCTCGGGCGGCGCGGCGGAAACCCCGGGTACGCCGGCGGGCACGTGCAGGCAGCTGATCCCCTGCGCGCGGTTCGGTCCTACCCTCTCGCCGTCAGTGCGGGCGAACAGCGCATAGAAGTCGGCGACGCCGCCGTGGGTGATCCACGCCTTGACACCGTCCACGGTATAACCGCCGGGCCCGCGCGCGGCGCGGGTGCGCAGCGCCGCCGCGTCCGAGCCACAGTGTGGCTCGGACAGGCAATAGGCGCCAAGCAAGTCGCCGCCAAGCAGCCTAGGCAGCCACTGCTCCCGCTGGCGGGCGCTGCCGAATGCCGCGATCGGAAAACACGCCAGCGTATGTACGCTCACGCCGAGCCCGATGGCCAGCCAGCCCGCCGCAAGCTTCTCCACGACTTGCAGAAAGTCTCGTAGGAGACCCCGCCGCCGCCATATTCGGCCGGATAGGGCAGGCCGAGCAACCCGGCACCGCCGACCACCTTGAACAGGTCGCGCGGAAAATGCCGGATGCCTCGGCGGCGGCCACCGGCCGTACCTCGCGCTCGACGAGCTCGTCGGTGAGCTCGAAAAGGGCTCGAAGGCCGTCATCTGCCGCCGTCATCATCGCCGCTCAGTCTTTCGCCGCTCAGTCTCATCGGAAGCTGCTCGGTCGGCTGCCTCACCCATCAACCACAACGAGATCGCGGGTGCTGTTGTTCAGCCGCGCCGCGCCCGCCTCGGTGCAGACCACGATGTCCTCGATGCGCGCCCCGTGTTCGCCCGGGTAGATCCCTGGCTCGACAGAGAACGCCATCCCAGGTTCCAGCGGCTCGATGCTTCCGGCCACGATGTACGGTTCCTCGTGCGTCTCGAGACCGATGCCATGCCCGGTTCTGTGGATGAAGAACTCGCCGTAGCCTGCCTGCGTGATCAGGTCGCGGGCGGCGGCGTCGACGGCCTGCGCGGTAATCCCGGGCTGAACGGCTTGGCACGCGGCGTCCTGCGCGTCCTGCAGCACCTTGTAGTAGGCGCAGAACTCGGCGGGCGGCGAGCCGATTGCGTAGGTACGGGTGCTGTCCGAGCAGTAGCCGCTTGGCATGGCGCCGCCGATGTCCACCACAACGACGTCGCCGCGGGAGAGCACGCGGCCGGAAAGCTCATGGTGCGGGCTTGCGGCGTTCGGGCCTGACCCCACGATCACGAAGTCGACACGCGCATGTCCCTCCGCGAGAATCGCCGCGGCGATATCCGCGCCGACCTCGCGCTCGGTGCGGCCCGGCCGAAGCAGCCCGGGCACCAGGTCGTGCACCCGGTCGATCGCGGCCCCGGCTTCGGCGAGTGCGGCCACCTCGGCGAGGCTCTTGCGCATCCGCAGCCCGCGCAGCACCGGTCCGGCGAGCACCTGCTCCGCGCCAGGTAGCACCCTGCGCAGCCGCAGCACCACCGTCGCCCACATGCGGTCGGCGATGCCTACCTTGCTGACATCTCCGAGCCTGGCGGCGGCAAGCTCGTACGGGTCGTCGGTCTCCTGCCATGCGGTCAGCTCAATGCCGAGCCGGTCGACGCCTGCCGCCTGCGCGGCAGGCAGTTCCAACCGGGGCACGATCAGGAACGCCGCGCCGTGCGCGGGTATGACGAGGCAGGTCAGCCGCTCAAGCTGGGGTGCGTCGTAGCCGGTCACGTAGCGCAGGTCGGGGCCAGGGGTCAGCAGCAGCGCGTCCAGGCCTGCGGCACGCGTGGCGCCGGTGACCTTGCCCAGCCGGTCTGCCGGGTAAAGCTCGTTGTTCACGGCGCCAATCTAGCCCGGTTTTTTTTCTGCCCGCACGGCGGCGTGCCCCCAGACCGTGACGCGGGAGTCCCGTGTCGGCGCTCCCGCGTCACCTGCCAGGTCAACTGGCCCGCGGCCAATTGCCCGGTGGTCTCAGCGCGCGGCCGTACCGGTCTCGAGCCGCCGGCCGTGCGTGGTGATCCGCACTTGACTACTGTTCTGGACTAGTGCTCCGGACTACTGCTCTGGCCGATCAGCTGCTCCGATGCCGCCTGGGTGAGTTGCTCGGCCTGAGCCTGCGCGCGGCTCGCCTCGCCTTGCCAGTACCTGATCTTCCGTTGCATACGAGCTTGAGAGCGCGACATGGCCGCCGCCGCGACGGTGACCGTGATCCACCAGCCAAGGACGAGGCCTGTCACTATTGCCCCCGCGATCATTGGTATTACCAGTGAGCTCACCTCCCGCGCTAACCGGCTCGTCCTGCGACAGTTGCCGGCCGCACGGCACTGGCCCCTGGCAGCGCCGTCGGTGCGGTCAGGGACGTGCTGGTCCGGGGGCACACTGCGCCTCCCCGGGACACTGCGCCTCCCCGGGACACTGCGCCTCCCCGGGAACTGCGCCTCCCCGGGACACTGCGCCTCCCCGGGACACTGCGGACCCCGATGGCCCGGAACCCTTCTCAGAAAGATGGTCGATCTGGCTGGTCGCGATGAGTTGCCTGGCCGGGACATGTCGGGTTGTATAGGTGATAGTTACGGCTCCTTCTTCTGTTGACAGGCGAGTGGGGTTGCTGGTCCGCTGGGTCGGTGTGCCAACCGGCCCAGCATTCGTGTCTAGATCTCCTTCGAGGCGCGCTCGGATCTCTTCGGGGCGCGTCTGCCTCCGGAGGTGGACGGGCATAGGCGCGCGGTGCATCCGCTTGCCCGAGCCGTCGCGTGATCAGCAGGGCCGCCGGGACCTCGCAGACGCAAAAGGCGGGGGAACCATCGGGTCCCTCCGCCTGATCTTCATGGACCTGGCCCCTTTCGCCGTGGGGATCTGGCCCGCTGCCTCGATTGTCCGGTACCGTATGTTTCGCTGCAACTTCTAATTGAGCTTGCAATAGAGATTGTTGTGGAACTTACCCGGCACCTTGCTACCGCCCCTGAGCTAGGTGTGAAATACGTCCGTTCTGGGAACAACCAACACGGTTGGAGGACGGGTGTCCGATCATGGCAGCCCGACCGTGCGCAGGCGGCGGCTGGCCGCCGAACTGCACCGCCTCCGTGAGCTGTCCGGCCTGACCGGAGACCAGGTAGCCGCACAGCTGGGCTGGTCACCATCCAAGATCAGCCGGATAGAGAACATACGCAGCGGGATAAAGCTGCAGGATGCCAGCAGGCTGCTCGACCTGTACGGCGTCGAAGGAAGCCATCGCGACGATCTGCTCGCCTTGGCCCAAGAGGCCGAACGTAAAGGCTGGTGGGAGACATACTCGGCGGACTGGCCAGCTGACTTCTCCAACTACATCGATATGGAAGCCGAGGCTCAATCCATCTCGAGCTGGGAGCCTCTCGTAGTGCCCGGCCTGATGCAGACGGAGGCGTATGGGCGCGCAGTGATCGCTAACTGGCAGTCGTTCACCGCCTTGCCAGACTCTGCGATCGAGCGTCGCGTCAAGGTCAGGCTCGAGCGCCAGCAGGTCATCGCTGGGGATAACGCGCTCCGATTCGCAGTAATACTGGACGAATCAGTCCTGCATAGGAAATTTGGCGAAGACTCCGTAATGAATGATCAGCTCAAGAGGCTCGTTGAGGATTCTCAACGTCCAAATATTGCTTTGCAGGTTCTTCCATTGGGAGGGTTTCATCCAGTCTGTACGGGTGCCTTCGCGCTCCTCCGCTTTACTCAAGTACACGGCGTGGTAGTACCTGATGTCGTATATCTTGAGAACATGACCAATGGCCTATATATCGACGATGAGGTAGATACATATTATTATCAACGTGCTTTTGATCATATCAGATGCAATTCACTCGATCCGGTCCGGTCCCGTGAACTAATATTGCAGATTAATCACGATCGCTGGCGGTGAGGTGATGCCAGTTATCCGCTGCGCCGTAGGCTCGCTCCGTGCAATTGGCAAGGTAGCCCGTCACCATCGCGTGATATCCGCTAGCAAGGAATATTGGCCGCGGCTGGAAGGCTGGGCCAATGTAGGATGACTGCGTCGGTACGCCGCGGCAAGCCAGCGACAGCCTCGGAAGCCACCGGCCGCCGAAGGTCCCCGGCTCCCACGTTGGTGTCGAAAGGGCCACATGTCAATATTTGCGCCATTCTGATCGGGTCGCCGCCCGCCGAGCGCTAGGATCCGGCCAACCATGTGCCCCGGAACGCGGAGCCGGGGCGTCTCCGTTCCCAGGGAGATGCGATGCATCGTCGTCGATTAAGAGGTCAGGATACAGGAAAACTTAGCATCATGAGCGCTACGGGGGAAGCATAATGAAGGCGTACCAATGGCGTAAAAGCACACTAAGTGCCATGAACGGCAACTGCGTGGAAGTAAAGCGGCTGCGCGGCAAGAATATAGGGGTCAGGGACAGCAAGAATACGGGCGGTCCTGCGCTTACTCTGACACCGCAAGCGTGGGAGATCTTCTTGCGGAACGCCAAGCGCGGCAACTTCGACGTCTGATTTTGAGCCCGCGACCGTCCCAGTAGCCAGGGACCGCCGGGACGGTCGCGGGCTATTGCGGCCACGCGCAGCGCACCACGAGCCCCGTGCTTCACGGCCCCGCGCTTGACAGCCCCCGGCGCTTGACCAGCCCCTGCTTCACGTGCGCCGCGCTTCAACAGCCCCGCGCTTCACCAGCCCCGTGCTTCACGAGCCCCGTGCTTCAGGAGCCCCGTGCTTCAAGAGCACTGAGCTTCAAGAGCACTGAGCTTCAAGAGCGCTGAGCAGGCGGCTCAGGGGAACCCAGATTCCAGCGCACCCCGAGGTCCGCGAGACGCGCTGGGTCCTTCGGCTGGGCGGGCAGCGAATCGTCGAGCGGTGGGACGGGCGCATCCGTGGCAACCCGCACGACCGGCATCGCGGCGGCGAGGTAGTCACGGTCCACGGCCAGTTTCGCGCGGCTGCTGCCGAGGCCGCTGGCCACTGGGTCCTTGTCGAGCGCCGCGAGCATGGCGTCGACGGTGCCGAAACGGCGCACCAGCGCGGCAGCCGTTTTGGCGCCAATCCCCCGCACGCCAGGCAAACCGTCACTCGGATCACCCCTGAGTGCGGCGAAATCCGCGTACGCACGGCCAGGTATGTCGTAGCGGGCCGTCACAGCGGCCTCGTCGACCACCTCGAGCCGTGCGAAGCCGCGCGCGGTGTACAGCACGCGGACCTGCCGCGCGTCGTCGACGAGCTGGAACAGGTCCCGGTCGCCGGTGACGATGTCAACGGGCACATCGGCGCGTGCGGTGAGGGTACCGATCACGTCATCGGCTTCGTACCCGGGCGCGGGCGCCTGGGCAATTCCGGCAGCGTCGAGCACTCCTCGATCACCGGGATCTGCATGGTGAGCGCCGGGGGGACGATCTCGGCTCCGTCCGGCGCCGAGCCGGTGCGCCTTATACGAAGGCATCGCCGCGACGCGGAATGCTGGCCGCCAGTCGGCGTCCATGCATGCGACGAGCCGCGCCGGGCGGCCGCGGACGGCCCGATCACCCCGGCCGGGATTGACCAGGCGGGCGATCATGTCGAGCAGGCCGCGTACGGCGTTCACCGGCGTGCCGTCCGGCGCGGTGACAGAGTCAGGCACCCCATGGAACGCACGGAAATACAGGGCAGGCGTGTCGAGCAGCATCAGATATGAGCTCGTCGCAGGTGTCGCAGAGATCAGGGCCATCACAAGAGAATGGATGGGATGGCTCAGCCATAATGCCAGCTGCAGGTCACGTCAGGGCGGCAAGTACGCGCTGTCCCTTGCCTGGATCGAGACCGGGCGCGTCCGGCGGCAAGGGCGCGGGACACCTCACCCGCATGCATCCCTCCGCCTCCCCCTCGCGGCACCTCCGTTCGGTCCCGCTCGTCCCCGTCCCACGCCCCCCCAGTTCCCTCCCGGCCCCCCCCCCGTAAACGACGCCTCTCGCGTGACCAGGCGGGCTCACACATTGAACACGCCCCCCGAGACCCTTATCCGCGCTACCGAGCACCATCCTCCGGCTCAACTAGCGGGCGTCGGTGACCCCTTCCCCCGCCCCTCAGCCCCCGCGCCCCCCCCCCCCCCCGCGGGCGAGCGTGAACGCGTGTGGGATTGTGGGACACGTGGTTTTCGCTGAGAAGCCTGCTGTGGTCGGCCATCGCGGGTTCGGGCGGGACATTTCCCGTGGCTATCGGGAGAACACGGTCGAATCCTGCCTCGCGGCGGCGGACGCGGGCCTGCCGTGGATCGAGATCGATGCCCAGCGGACCGCCGACGACCAGCTCGTGCTGCGGCACGATTGGACCGCACCCGACGGATCGAACATTGTGGACCGTACCGCCGCCGAACTTACCGGCCAGGGAATCGCGCTGCTCGCCGACGTGCTCGACGCGGTCCCACCGGAGATCGGCATCGACATCGACGTCAAGACCGTGCTTGCCGACGCGACGGACCCGAAGGCGCG
The DNA here is from genome assembly GCA_963727015.1 of uncultured Actinomycetota bacterium. Lineage (GTDB taxonomy): Bacteria > Actinomycetota > Actinomycetes > Streptosporangiales > Streptosporangiaceae > DATFVJ01. The sequence continues at coordinate 164,776 of CAVSEV010000002.1, forward strand.
GCGCACGGGTGCACTGGTCGCGGCGGCGCTCAGTGCGGAGTCGCGGCGGCGCAGGCTGCTGGTGACGTCGTTCAACCCTGGACTGCTCGTGTGCCTGCGGCCAGATCTTCCTGGCGTGGCGCTCGGCCTGCTCACCTGGCTGTATTTCCCGCCGCAGCTCGGCATACCCGCGGTGGCGGAGCTCGGCCTCGACGTGATCGGCTTGCATACGGCCTCGCTGCGGCCGGCGGAGCAGGCTACGTCGGCCCCCGATACCACGGGCGGCGACCGTCACCCTTTCCCTGCTGCCGCCGAGGCCGTGGCGGCGGCGCATGAGGCCGGCCTCGACGTGATCGTCTGGTGCCCGCAGCCGGCCACCGTGGTCCACTATGCCGCCGCGGGCGCCGACGCGCTCGTCGTGGATGACGTGCCAGGCACTCTCGCCGCGCTCGGCGAGCAGGGCCCGCCGCCGGCCCACTCCCTGGCCTAACTGCTGCCGCGTGCGGCCCCGCTGCATTATGCGCCGGTGCTGCCGGGTCTGGTCGGATTTGAAGATCGCCAACCAATGTAAGCTCGGGGGCCATGATGCGCAGCCGCGACGGCCGCTGGCAGGTCACGGTCGTCCGCCTGGGCCTCGGGGGCGATAAGGGGCCCGGCACGCCGTACTACCGTGTGACGCTCGACGGAAAGTTCTACCGCAATGCCCGCACCGCGGCGGAGCTTGAAGCGCTGGGGATTGTCCTGGCCGAGCTGGAGGTGCTGCCCGAGCCAGCGTTGGATCCCGAGGCCGAAGACCTTTATCGGCAAGAGAAGCGCGACCCGGAGTTAGTCCGGGCGCACAATCTACTGATTGAGGGCCAAGCCCGGGCCAAGCCACACGGGGCGAGCCCGGACACGAGCGGTCGGCTGTCCTTCGGTTGGCGATCTTCTAACCCGCCTGTCTGGTCACGCCACCGAGGAGTAGGCCACGACACCGCGGCGCATGGCGTCGATGGCTGCCCGCGCCGAGGCGGCGAGGGGCGGGTCCGCGGCGGCCGCGATCTGATCGAGGAGGTCGATGAGCTGCTTAACGGCCCGCACGAAGTCGCCGGCGGTGAGGCCGCATTCTGTGAGGACCGAGTCGAGCCGGTGGCCGCGCGCCCACTGGAACGCGGCCCAGGCGAAGCCGAAATCCGGTTCGCGCAGGAAGGACAGCGAGTTGTCGTGCTCGATCGCGTCCAGGTCGCCCCACAACCGGACCATCAAGGCGAGCACCTCCCTGGCGCGCCCGTGCGGCAGTCGCGGCGCGGCGGCGTCATCGGACTGCCGGGACTCATAGGTCAGCGCGGACACGCAGGCGGCGAGTTCGGCGGGCGGCAGGGCATCCCAGAACCCGTGCGCGAGGCACTCCGCCGCTAGCAGGTCGAGCTCGGTGTACAGGCCGGCGAGCACATGCCCCCGCGCCGTGACCTTGTCGGCGGGGCTCCCGAGGTACCCCAGTTGCTCGAGCACGCTGCACACCCGGTCGAAGGTCCTCGCGATCACGTGCGACCGGCTTGCCACCCGGCGTTCCAGGCCGTCGACCTCGCGCTTGAGCCGGAAATAACGCTCAGCCCAGCGCGCGTGGTCTTCCCGGCCGGGGCAGCGGTGACACGGGTGCTGCCTGATCCGCGCACGCAGCCTGCTGATCTCGGCATCGTCGGGTGCCTGTCCGCGCCGCGGCGGTGGCAGCTCACGCCCGGCCAGCTTGTTCCTGACGGTCGCGGCTAGGTCCCTGCGATGCTGCGGCGATCTCGCGCTGAACCAGTTCGGGATGCGGATCCGCTCGACCGGCTCCACCGGAACCGGGAAATCAGCTATCGATAGCCGCTTGACCTGCCGATTCGCAGTGAGCACCAGTGGACCGGGGCCCTGGCCACCGCTATCGAGGACAACCACGACGCCTGCCCGCCGGCCGCCAGGCACCCTGATCACATCGCCGGGCCTGAGCCGTCCGAGCGAACGTTCCGCTTCGGCCAATCGATTAGCAGAACGGCTGCGCGCAAGATCCGCCTCCCGGTCGGAAAGCTCCCTGCGCAGGGCCATGTAACCACTGAAGTCGCCCGCATCGCAGCTCATCGCGCCCCAGTAGCCGTCCAGGGCCTCTCTGCTTCGCCGCAGCTGACGGGCGACACCCACCACCGCGCGGTCGGCCTGGAACTGCGCGAACGACGATTCGAGCAGCGCACGGGCTCGTTGCCTGCCCACCTGGCCGACCAGGTTGATGGCCATGTTGTAGGAGGGCCGGAAGCTGGAGGTGAGCTGGTAGGTGCGGGTGCTCGCAAGACCAGCCACGGCGGCGGGGTCGGTTCCGGGTTGCCAGATCACGACCGCGTGGCCCTCGACGTCGATACCGCGCCGCCCGGCCCGGCCGGTCAGCTGCGTGTACTCCCCCGGCGTCAGGTTCGCGTGCGTCTCGCCGTTCCATTTGTCGAGCCGTTCGATCACGACGGTTCTCGCGGGCATGTTGATGCCAAGGGCGAGCGTTTCCGTCGCGAACACGGCCCGGATGAGACCCTCGGTGAACAGTTCCTCGACGACCTCCTTGAAGGCGGGAAGCAAGCCGGCATGGTGTGCGGCGACCCCGCGCTGCAGGCCCTCAAGCCATTCGGCATAACCGAGCGCCGCCAGGTCCGCATCGTCGATGTCAGCGGTCCGCCGCTCCGCCCGCTCGCGGATCACCGCGGCCTCATCGGGGGTGGAAAGCCGCAGCCCCGCGCGCTGGCATTGCAGCACCGCGGCGTCGCAGCCGGTCCTGCTGAAGATGAAAGTGATCGCGGGTAGCAACCCGGCCGAGTCCAGCCGCTCGATCACGTCGACGCGATTCGGCGGGCGGAATCTGGCCGGGCGGTGGCCGCCGCGCTGCGGGCGACGCCCCGCTCTTGCCGCCCAGTCGTCGCGGCGCGCGATGCGGAGCAGTTCCGGGTTGACGTGCGGCGCGGCATCACCTGCCGCATCGTCGGCGTGAGCAGGGCTTTGAGCAGGACTGCGAGCGGGGCCGACGGTGAACAGGTCGTAGAGGCGCCCGTTCGCCAGCATGTGCTGCCACAGCGGCACCGGCCGGTGCTCGTCCACGATGACCGTCGTGTCGCCGCGGACCTGTACCAGCCACTCGCCGAATTCCTCCGCATTGCTCACCGTTGCCGAAAGGGCAACGACCTGGACCGACTCGGGCAAATGGATGATCACTTCTTCCCACACGGCGCCGCGGAACCGGTCGGAAAGGTAGTGCACCTCGTCGAGCACCACGTAGCCGAGACCGATCAGGGTGCCTGAACCCGCGTAGAGCATGTTCCGCAGCACCTCTGTGGTCATCACCACCACCGGCGCCTCGCCGTTGACGCTGTTGTCGCCGGTAAGCAAGCCGACCTTGGCCGGCCCGTAACGCCGGACCAGATCGGTGTACTTCTGGTTTGACAGGGCCTTGATCGGCGTGGTGTAGAAGCATTTACGTCCCGCCGCGAGCGCCAGGTGCACAGCGAATTCGCCGACAACCGTCTTACCCGACCCGGTCGGGGCCGCGACGAGCACGCTCTTGCCGTCCGTGAGCCCCTGGCAGGCCCGCCGCTGGAATTCGTCGAACTCGAAGTCGTAGAGGCCCTCGAAGGCAGGTGACCGGCGGCGAAACGCGGCATACCGCTGCGCCGGAGTGGTCATGGAGTCAGCTTAGGGGGTCCCAGGCGCCAGCCGTCCCGGCATCGGCGTCCCCCGGCATCAGGGTCCCCGCCGCTGACGAGTCTGGCCGCTCAGCGCGTGCCGGTGCATATCAGGGCGTGTCAGCGCGCTATCAGCGCCTGTCAGCGCGCGCCGGCTCATCGGTGCCGTCCAGGTCGAGCGGCGCCGCCTCGTCTGGTGAGAGCCCGTCATATGGCGAGGGCCGCCGTGCACGGCGCCGGTCGTTAGCCCAGACGGCAATCTCCGCGAGCTCGACCAGAACCACACAGGGCACGGCGAGCAGCAGCATGGTGATCGGATCCGGGCTCGGCGTGGCGACCGCGGCGAAGGCGAAGACGCCGAAGATCATCATCCGGCGCCACTTCCTGAACCGTTCATGCGTGAGCACGCCGGCCAGGTTCAGGATCACGAGGGTGAGCGGGACTTCGAAGGCCACGCCGAAGATCAGCAGCATGGCCATCGCGTAGCCGAGGTAGGTGTTGATAGTGATGATCGGCACGGCGCCCTTCGGCACGAGGCCGAGCAGGAACTGCAGGCCGCGGGTCATCGCCAGGTACGCGAATCCGCCGCCAAGTGCGAACAGCGGTACCGCCGTGCCCACGAACAGATAGGTCCACCGCCGCTCGCGGCGGTAAAGGCCAGGAGCGACGAACGCCCACAACTGGTACAGCCACACCGGGCACGAGATGAGGATCCCCACCACGACGGCGATCTTCAGATGGAGGAAGAAGGAATCGAAGATGCCCGTGACGAAGAGCGCGCATGTCTTCGAGCCGTACAGGGCACCGGCCGGCCGTCCGTGTATCTGGATCTTGCAGTAAGGACGCTCGATGAACTTCCACACCGGTCCGAAGAAGATCCACCCGACGACCGAGCCCGCCGTGAGGGCGAGCAGGACCTTGAGCAGGCGCGACCGCAACTCGCGGATGTGCTCCACGAGCGGCATCCGCCCATCGGGATTCGCCTGCCTGCTCGGGGGTACCGCAGCGGCGTCGCCGGACCCCGGCCAGCGCAGTGGCACGGTCAGCTCCGGTGGGTTAAGGGGACTGCTGGTTGCGCTGCGCCTCCGCGAGGGGCACGCCACTCACGATCGTGCCATCGTCGAGGGTCACTGAGACCTGCTGCGCCGGAGCCTGCTGCCGCATTGGTTGCGACTGCACTGGTTGCGACTGCACTGGTTGCGACTGCACTGGTTGCGACCGTTCCGGCTGTACCGACTGTACCGGCTGCGGGTGGGCAGCCTGTGGCTGCACCGCTTGGGCTGACCTCACGTCGTCGGCGTCGTCGCCATCACGAAGCGCCTTCGTTTCTGCCTTGAATATGCGCATGGACTTGCCGAGCGACCGCGCGGCGTCGGGCAGCTTACGCGACCCGAACAGCAGGACGAACACCGCCGCCAGGATCAGCAAGTGCCAGGGACTGAGATCAGGCATATCGGTCCTCTTCAGCAGATTCGTGGCGAAGACCGCGCACAACCGTGCCAGGTCTCCTGTGGCTGATTGTACGCGCGGCCGATGACCAGCTCACACTCTGGCCGAGCGAAAACATGATTGCCCGCCCTCGTCCTCTACGGGGTGTTCGCGGGTCGTCCGTCGTTACGCAAGTTCGTACTGGGCCAGCGCCGACGCCGCGAGCGCACGCACGTCGTCGGCCAGCGACACCGGTTCCACCAGCCGGCCGCGCTCGCCAAGCCGCAGCGCGAGCCGGCTCACCCAGCGCGGATCGGCGGTACGCAGGACGGCCCGGAGGCGGCCGTCGCCGAGTTCCTCCACGCTCTCGCATGGGTAGTGGTCGGCGACCCAGCGCCCTTCGGGCGACAGCTCGAATACCACCCGCAGGTCGTCGGGCGCCGGCTGGTAAAGGCCCTGGTCTATGTCCTTGGCCTCGGCGCCGGCGGGCACCTCGGCCGCGGCAGGCAGCACCTCGATGGCGACGACCCGGTCGATACGGAACAGCCGGACGCCTTCCGCGCGCCTGCACCAGCCCTCCAGATAGGTCCGGCCATCGACCACGATCAGCCGCATCGGGTCCACGTCGCGCTCGGTTGCCTCGTCCCGGCCTGAGACATAGTAGGTCAGGTGGACCCGGCGGCCTGCGGCGAGCGCCTCCCGAGCGCGTGCCAGCACGGCGGGCCCTGGCGAGTCCACCTGCACGGCGACCTGGCTGCTCAGCGCGGCAGCCTCGCCAGAAGCAACCTCGAGCTTGGCGATCACCCTGCGCACGGCCGAGCTGTGCTCCTGCATGTCGGCGAGCATTCGCAGCGCGACCAGCAACGCACTCGCCTCGTCCGCGCCGAGCCGCAGCGGCCTGCCAACCGGATCCGCCTGGCTGACCACAATCTCGCCGCCCTCGTACGACAGGTCGATCGGGCAGTAGGGATCGGGTGCCCGCAGTTCCACGCACCAGAGCATGTTGAGGTCGTCGACGAGTTGCCGTTCTGACAGGCCGAACGCGGCCGCCGTCTCCTCGACGGAGGCGACCTTCCTGCTCGTCACGTACGGCACCAGGGCGAGCAGACGCTGCAAGCGAGCGGTGCTTGCCCGGGGAGCCGAGCCCCCGGAACTTCCCACGGGAACGCTACTGCCAACTGGCCCGCTGGCCCGGGGCGCCGACGGTTCCGCGGGCCTGGTCATGTAAGCACCGCCTTCAGGCATCCGATCACGGCATCGCGCAGGTCAGGTGGGTCAACGACCACGACATCGGGCCCGAACGAGGCTATGTGCCCCGCGAGCCAATCCACCTCGGAGAACGGGAATTCCAGCCAGTCCCAGCCCGGTTCATCGGCTGGCACCGACCGCGGCGGCTGGGATGACAACGCCGTCTGTGACACTCGTGCCCGCCGGGACGGCTGTTCCGATTGGGACGACTGTGTCTCTTGTGCTGCCCGAGATATCTCTTGGGGCGGTTGCGGCCGTGCCCCTTGGGACGGCTGTGTCTGTTGGGCCGGTTGCGGCTGTGTCTGTTGGGCCGGTTGCGGCTGTGTCTGTTGGGCCCGTGTCTCTTGGGACGACTGTTCCGATTGGGACGACTGTGCCCACTGGGACGACTGGGACGGCACCGCCCACCGCCGCAGGCCGTATCCGGCCCCTTGGCGCACCCGGACCACGGCGGTGCGCTGTTGCGGATCCTGCCCTCCCCACGATCGGACCAGGTCACGTACGTCTGCGCCGTCGGGGACGGTGAAGCTGCGCGGCGGGCCGTCGAAGCTCACCGGCCCTTTGACACGACTGAGCCTGAACACGCGTGCGGCTTCGCGATCCCTATCCAACCCGCCGACGTACCAGCGCCCGAACCTGCTCACCACCCCCCACGGCTCGAGATGGCGCGCCTCGGGGATGGCACGCCCCACTGCCTGGTAGCTGAACTTCACCGGGCGACGGTCCCGCACGGCTTGCCACATCGCGGGAAACGCGGCATCGTCGGTGCGCACGCGCGGCTCGATGCCTGGGATGTCTTCCGACTCGACGCCTGCCGCGCGCAGCTTGAGCAGGCCGCCCGCGGCGGCCTCGGCGAGTTCGGCCCTGCGCCAGACCCGCGCGGCCAGGCCGAGTACTGCCGCCTCGTCCGTCTCGAGGGTGATCTCCGGCAGTTCGTAGTCGTGCCGGCTGATCCGGTAACCGGTGTCCTCATCGCTGGCCGGGCCGGTTTCGAGCGGGATGCCGAGCTCACGTAGTTCGTCCTTGTCGCGCTCGAACATCCGCTTGAACGCCTCACCGAGCGGCGGGTAGCCGGGGACAGCCGCATGGATCTGCTCAGCGGTGAGATAGCGGCGTGCGGCAAGCAGGCAGAGCACCAGGCTTAGCAGCCGCTCGGTCTTCCGCCGTGACATCGCGCTCCCTTCCGCGTGTCCGACGCTACCCTGCCAAAGTGATCAGATGGCGGAGCGGCGTGGTTTCGGCGATACGGCGTGAGTGGCCGGGTGCGGCCGAGCTTGATGTAATTCTGGGCGGACACGCGACCAAACAGGTTAACGATGAGGCCGCCGGGGGCAATCCCGGCGGCGGCACGGACGGCCCGGTCCGTGCGCTCGCCTATCCCGAACTGACCGGGCGCCCAGAACCCGGCGATCTCGTGCTGCTCAATACCACGGCGCTCGACCTTGGCCTCGGCACCGGTGGTTACGCATTGGTGATCGCCGTGCCTGGCCGGCTGCCCGCTGACCCGGCCGGCCCTGGGCACCTGGTAAAGGCGCGGTACACGCCGCTTCAGGCGACCGTGCTCGGCGCAGACGAGCAGGGCTCGGCCTACCACGAGGTGCTCCGGGACGCCGATGATCTGGCCGGGATGCCGGTCGTGGTCGCTGACCTGCACTCGGCGCTGCCCGCGGTGCTCGCCGCCCTCTACGCGCACCGGCCCGGCGCCGTGGTCGCGTATGTGATGCTGGACGGCGGCGCGCTGCCCGCCTGGTTCTCCCGATCGTGTGCCGAACTCAGGCAAGCGGGCTGGCTTGCCGCAGTGGTGACCGTGGGCCAGGCATTCGGCGGCGACCTCGAAGCCGTAACCGTGCACACCGGGCTGCTCGCGGCACGACACGTGCTGCGCGCGGACCTCGCCGTGGTCGCACAGGGCCCGGGGAATCTTGGCACCGGCACGAGGTGGGGATTTTCCGGCGTGGCCTCCGGCGAGGCGGTGAACGCCGCCGCGGTGCTCGGCGGCCGCCCGGTGGCGGCGCTACGGGTAAGCGAGGCCGATCCACGCGAGCGGCACCGCGGTGTCTCGCACCACAGCCTGACCGCATACGGTCGCGTCGCGCTTGCCCGCGCCGACGTCGTGGTGCCGGAGTTGCCGGGCCCATTCGGCGCACGCGTCATCGCGGAAGCCGAGGCGCTCGGCGTGCGGCACTCACTGGTGCGGGTACCTGCCGACGGGCTGCAGGAGACGTTGCGGGCCTGCCCGGTGCGGCTGTCCACGATGGGCCGCGGCCTGGATGAGGATCTGGCCTACTTCCTCGCGGCGGCAGCCGCGGGCCGGCATGCCGCGGGCCTGCTCGGCCCGGAGACCGAACGACCTTGATCGTTGGCCCGTAGGGGGCGCCAGAGCGCCACCAACGGGCCGACCACGGCGGCTGGTCAGGCCAGCGGCAGGTGCCAGGTCTGGCCGACCAGGTCGTGCCCGAAGCTGCGGTGCCGCTCCGACTTGACCAGCCGGAATCCGGCCTTCTCGTAGATACGCCTGGCCTGGACGAGAACGTCGTTCGTCCAGAGCACGAGATCGGTATATCCGGCCTGCTTGGCGAAACTGGCGCATTCCGCGACCAGGCGCGCGCCGATGCCCATACCGCGGGCGCGAGGCTCGACGAGCAGCAGTCGCAGCCGTGCAGTCGCTGTGCCAGCTGCGTCCTCGCTGTCCCGCACGCAGAACACGCAGCCGGCCGGCGCACCGTCCACCTCGGCGATCCACGCCGCCTCCCGCCGCGGATCGTGGCTCGCCGCGTAGTCCGCGACGATGCGGGCGACCAGGGCCTCGTAGGTCTCGTCCCAGCCGTACTCCTCGGCGTAGATCGCGCCATTACGCTGGATCACCCAGCCGAGCTCACCCGGCCGCGGGGGCCGCAATATGACGATGCCCGGCCGGCTGGCCCGTGACCTATCGATGATCTGGCGTATCTGCGCCATCGCGGTGGTCAGCCGGGCCTTTTCCGCATCGGTAACGGCAGTGAGCAGCCGCTTGACCTGCGCGTCCGCCCGCTCGTTCAGAAGTGCGGCGGCCTCGCGCCCGGCATCGGTGAGACTGATCGTGTGGCGGCGGCCGTCCGCCCGCGAGCGCGCCCTGGTGATCAGCCCGTCGGCGTCGAACCTGGCCAGGATGCGGCTCAGGTAGCCCGCGTCCAGGTCGAGTGACCCGCGCAGTGCGGCGGCGTCCGCACCTCGCCTGAGGGCCTCGCACTGCGCCAGTTCAAAGATCACCCGAGCCTCGGTGAGCGAGTAAGCCGTTTGGAGATAGCCCGCTTGCAGCAACCCGATCACGCGTGTGTAGAACCGGTTGAAGTCCCGAACGGCTGCGCTGCACCGCTCGATCCTGGCATCCGCGCTCAGAGCTTGCACGTTGGTCACGGACGCACCTCCGATGGCCAGGCGACCTTACCTGTTGACTATGTCACATAGATAGTTGCCTCAGTCAAGGTTAAGGAGACAGGCGCAGCCGATGGCACACGATGGCGCATCAGGTGTCAGATTCGGCACGCAAGGGCCCATCGCGAGTCACCAGTGACCGGAGCCCCGGCACAACAGTGCCGGGGCGCCGTCAGCAGCTTCCTAGGCGCTGGCTGGGCCGTACGCGCCGAGAATGTCCACAACGAACACGAGCGTGTCGGTGCCCTTGATGCCCGCCTGCGCGTTGCCGCTCTTGCCGTAGCCGTCCGCAGGCGGGAGCACGAGCAGCACCCGGCTGCCGATGTTCTGGCCGACGAGGCCCTTGTCCCAGCCGGGGATCACCTGCGACGGCGTCGCGCCGACGGTGAAACCGAGCGGTGCGCCGTTACGCCAGGACGAGTCGAAGATCTTCTTGCTCGCCCAGATCAGGCCGACGTATTGCACCACGATCAGCTGGCCCTTGGCGACCTTGGGACCGGAGCCCTGGATCAGGGTATGCACAGTCAGCGTGCTGGGCGGCGCGGACTTGGGGATCGTCACCGACGGTGCGGCGCCTTGCGCAGTCCCGACGGTCGGGAGTGCGCCGCCACCATGCGAAACCTGCTGGCCGCCCGCGGATGACGTCGCGCCGTACGCCCTGATCACGTCCACCACGAACACGAGCGTGTCCGTGGCCTTGACGCCGCCCTGCGGGTTGCCCTGTGAGCCGTAGCCGTCCGCGGGCGGGATCACGGCGAGCACACGGCTGCCGGTCCGCTGCCCGACGAGAGCCTGCTTCAGGCCCTTGAGCAACTGCGTGCCCGGCGGGAAAAGCGACGGCGTCGACTGCGTGAAGGTGTCTACCTTCAGGGTGGATTTCGAACCACTCCACACGTAACCGACATAGTTACCGACGAATGCGTCGCTCTGGCCGAGTTGCGGGCCACTTCCCTTGACCACGGTCTTCACGACCAGTTGGCTATCGGGCTTCGCCTGCGGGATATGCACCGCGGGGTTCTTGCCGAATGCCCCGGTCACTTTGACGTCCGTGCTCGGGCTGGAGCTACCGCAGCCCGCAAGCAAAGTGGCCATCATGGCGATCGGGACGGCGACCGTGACGGCCATGGCTGCGATACGACGCATGAAAGACCTTTTCGTGGTGGAGAGTGCCCCGGTGGGCAGGTATCCGGTGGCATGACTCAGTGGGCAGGTACGGGCCAGGGTTAAGCAGAGCCGCCGTGGAGAAACGACGGCGCCGCCAGCCTACCGGCGGCTGGCACCAGGTTGTTTCACATCCCGGCGATGAGTTTCTCTACGCGCTCGTCCACCGCGCGGAACGGGTCCTTGCACAGCACCGTGCGCTGCGCCTGGTCGTTCAGTTTCAGGTGGACCCAATCCACGGTGAAATCCCTGCGCTTCTCCTGCGCCCGCCGGATGAACTCGCCGCGCAGCCGGGCCCTGGTGGTCTGCGGCGGAACCGACTTGGCCTCGAAGATGTCCAGATCCCTGGCCACGCGCTCGACGGCACCACGGTTCTGCAGCAGATAGAACAGGCCACGCCCGCGGTGCACGTCGTGGTAGGCGAGGTCAAGCTGCGCCACCCGCGGCGACGCGAGCGGCAGGTCGTGCCTGGCCCGGTAACGCTCGATCAGCTGGTATTTGGTCACCCAGTCGATCTCACGGGCAACACTGTCCAGGTCGCCAGTCTCGACCGCGCGCACCGCGCGCCCCCATAGCGCGAGAACCCGCTTGGCGATGGCGTCGCTGCCCCTGCGGTCGGCGAATTCCTGCGCCTTGGCCAGGTACTCCTGCTGGATCTCGAGCGCGCTCATCTCCCGGCCGTTGGCGAGCCGCACCCGGCGGCGGCCGGTGATGTCGTGGCTGACTTCCCTGATTGCCCGGATCGGGTTTTCCAGCGTCAGATCCCGCATCACCGCGCCGGCCTCCACCATTCGCAGCACCAGATCGGTAGCGCCGACCTTCAGCAGCATGGTGGTCTCGCTCATGTTCGAGTCACCGACGATCACGTGCAACCTGCGGAACCGTTCGGCATCCGCGTGCGGTTCGTCCCTGGTGTTGATGATGGGCCTGGACCGGGTGGTAGCGGAAGAGACACCTTCCCAGATGTGCTCGGCGCGCTGGCTAACGCAGTAGACGGCGCCCCGCGGGGTCTGCAGTACCTTGCCCGCGCCACAGACGATCTGGCGCGTGACAAGGAACGGGATGAGGATGTCGGCAAGCCTGCCGAACTCGCCGTGGCGCCCCACGAGGTAGTTCTCGTGACAGCCGTAGGAGTTGCCCGCGGAGTCGGTGTTGTTCTTGAACAGGTAGATGTCTCCCGCGATGCCCTCCTCACGAAGCCGGCGGTCGGCGTCTATCAGCAGGCCTTCGAGGATTCGCTCGCCGGCTTTGTCGTGCACCACCAGATCCACGACGTTGTCGCATTCGGGCGTCGCGTACTCCGGATGGCTGCCCACGTCCAGGTAGAGCCGTGCACCGTTGCGCAGGAAGACGTTGCTGCTGCGGCCCCACGACACCACCCGCCGGAACAGGTAGCGGGCGACTTCGTCAGGTGACAGCCGCCGCTGGCCGCGGAACGTGCATGTGACCCCATACTCGTTCTCGAGCCCGAAAATGCGTCTTTCCATGCGGACAGGCTATTTCCGGTCGGCAGCGCCCGCGCCGCCGTTCCCGTCCGGCCCGTTGCTATCCGGCGCGTCCCCATCCGGCGTGTCCCCGTCTGCCTGGTCCCCTTCTGGCCCGTCCGTGCCGTTGTCCGCAGCCTCGCCGCCGTTATCCGCAGCCTCGCCGCCCTCCGCACTTGCGCGCCGCAGTCCGGCATCATCTGTGCCCGCATCTCCCGGCGCGGCCTCCGCTGCTGGCTTGGCGGCGGACGATGCGCGGGCCTCGGCGAGCAGTTCGTCCAGCCGCGCCGCGGCCAGCCTGCGGAACGTGCGGTGCGCCCTGGCCCGGTCCAGGACGGCGACCTCGAGCTGGCTCGTCGAGATGTCCGGCCCGTTGCCCTGGCCGACGAGCGCGGCCACGGCAGCGCTGAACGCCGCACCGAGCGTCATGCCATCCTCATAACGGTCCTTCAGCACGCCCGCTACCTGGTCTGCCTGACCGCCCATGGCGACGAAACCGTGCTCATCGGCGACCGAGCCGTCGAAGGTGATCCGGTAGATCTGATCGCGTTCCTCGGTGTCCCCGACCTCCGCGACCACGATCTCGACCTCGAACGGCTTGTTGCTCTCGGTGAAGATCGTCCCGAGCGCTTGCGCGTACCAGTTGGCCAGGCCGCGAGCCGTGACGTCGGTCCTGTCGTACAGGTAACCCGTCACGTCGGCGTAGCGCACGCCCGCCTTGCGCAGATTCTCGAACTCGTTGTACCGGCCTACCGCCGCGAACGCGATCCTGTCGTAGATCTCACTGATCTTGTGGAGGGCGCGTGACGGGTTCGGCGCGACGAAGAGGATCCCCTCGCGATACTGGAGCACGAGGCCGCTGCGGCCCCGGGCGATGCCCTTGCGCGCATAGTCCGCCTTGTCCTTCATCGCCTGTTCTGGCGATACGTAGAAGGGCATGGACACCGCTGTCACATTCCTTTACTCGTCGGGGCTACTCATCGGGCCTGGCTGCTGTTTGCCGAGTTGGTTACCTGCGGTCGTGTTAGATGCGCTCGCGTGGGCGAAGCTGTCAGCTCAGCGGCGCGTTCGGCCCGCCTGGCGACCGCATTCTGCTGTCCATCACCGTCCGGACGAACTCACCAACTCCATCGTCTGACAGGCGCCGGAATCCGTCCGCGGTCACCATCGCGACTACCGGGTAGATGCGGCGGGTCAGGTCGGGGCCGCCGGTCGCGGAATCGTCATCGGCCGCGTCGTAGAGCGCCTGCAGGCACGCGAGCACGGCCTCGTCGGCCGTCAGGTCGTCACGGTACAGCTTCTTCAGTGCACCGCGCGCGAAGACCGAGCCTGATCCGATGCCGTGGAATCTGTGCTCCTCGTAGCGGCCGCCGACGACGTCGTAGCTGAAGATGCGGCCGACCTCACGGTCCTCGTCATAGCCGGCGAACAGCGGCACCACGACAAGGCCCTGCATCGCGACACCCAGGTTCCCGCGGATCATGGTGGCCAGCCGGTTGGCCTTACCCTCGAGCGACAACGCGCGGCCCTCGAGTTTCTCATAGTGCTCGAGCTCGACCTGGAAGAGCCTGACGACCTCTAGCCCCATCCCCGCCACGCCCGCGATGCCGACGCATGAGTAGTCGTCGGTGCGGAAAACCTTCTCGATGTCACGCTGGGCGATGATGTTGCCCGCAGTTGCCCGCCGGTCGCCCACCATGACGACGCCCACGTCACAAGCGGCCGCCACGATCGTCGTGCCGTGGGGCAGGTGCATGGCGGCTTCGGCCACCGCGCCCGCGCCATGGCCGGCGGCCAGCGGCACGTTAGCGGGCAACAGGCCAGGCGAGTATGACGTGAGAAACTCCGTGAAGGACGAGGTGGCAGCGCCGATGAACGCTGCGGGGCGGAGCGCGCCGCCGTCGATGCCTGCTCCCACCATGCCTGATCCCACGAGGCCTGATCCCACGAGGCTCCTCCCAGTCGCGTTAATGCGTCAGTACCTGTCCAGACCCTACTGCGGCGGGCACACGGCCGCAGAAGCGGTCACCGCTGTTGTCTTCCGCCCTCGGCGAACCGCGTCATTGGCCGCCCTTCTGGACGTATGAGCGGACGAACTCTTCCGCGTTCTCCTCGAGAACCTCGTCGATCTCGTCGAGTATCGCGTCAACGTCCTCGGACAGCTTCTCCTGCCGCTCCTGCACGTCCTCGTTGACCTGCGACTCCGACTCCTCGACCTCCTCGGTCCGCCGAGTGGTCTGCCGCTGACCGCCGGTGTCCTTGGTCGCCATACTGGTACCTCCGTGGATCTGAGGGGTGATCCTCCCAGTCTCAACGCTATCTTCGCCCGGCTGTGCCCGGCCCAACCCTTGGCGGGCGGATCGGTATGAATTCGAGCCATGGCTGGTCCTCACCGGCCCCATTGGCCAGTCTGGCCAGCCCCGTGCTCGATCCCCGACAGCCCGTGCTCGATCCCCGACAGCCCGTGCTTGATCCCCGACCAGCCCGTGCTTGATCCCCGACAGCCCGTGCTCGATCCCCGACACCCCGTGCTCGATCCCCGCTGGGCCGTGGTTAATCCTCGCCAGTCAGGGCGGCGACCAGCTCGGCGGCGGTCCTGCAACGGTCGAGGAGGGCGCCGACATGCTTGCTGGTGCCCCGCAGCGGCTCGAGGGTCGGGACGCGTTGCAGCGACTCGCGGCCCGGGATGTCGAAGATGACGGAATCCCATGACGCGGCGGCGACCGAGTCGGAGTATTGCCGCAGGCACCGGCCGCGGAAGTAGGCGCGGGTGTCTTCCGGCGGTTCCTCGATGGCACGTGCCACCTCGGCATCGCCGATGAGCCGCTTCATCCGGCCACGGGCGGCGAGCCTGTTGTAGAGACCGCGATCCGGCCGGACGTCCGAATACTGCAGGTCAACGAGCTGGAGCCGGGGATGCTCCCAGCTAAGGCCGTCCCTCGCCCTGTAGCCCTCGAGCAACTCGAGCTTGGCCACCCAGTCGAGCTCGCGCGACAGGGACATCGGCTCGGCGGCGAGGCGGCTCAGCACCGACTCCCACCGGTCGAGCACGTCCCCGGTCATTTCGTCGATGTCAGCGCCGAACCGGTCCTCCGCGTACTTCCTCGCATATTCGAGGTATTCCAGCTGCAGCTGGATCGCGGTCAGCTTCCTGCCATTGCGCAGTGTGATCAGGTGCTTGCAGGAAGGGTCATGCGACACGGCGCGCAGTTCGGCCACGGGCGCGTCTAGCGACAGGTCACTGTCCAGGAATTTTTCCTCGATCATGGCGAGCACGAGCGCGGTGGTGCCGAGCTTGAGGTAGGTGGAGATCTCGCTCATGTTCGCGTCGCCGATGATCACGTGCAGCCTGCGGTACTTCTCCGGATCGGCGTGCGGTTCGTCGCGGGTATTGATGATGGGCCGCTTCAGCGTGGTCTCCAGGCCCACTTCGACCTCGAAGAAGTCGGCACGCTGGCTGATCTGGAACCCGTTGCCACGGCCGTCCGCGCCGATGCCGACCCGCCCCGCGCCGCAGATCACCTGACGTGAGACGAAGAACGGCGTGAGATGGCGCACGATGTCGGCGAATGGCGTGCCACGCCGCATCAGGTAGTTCTCGTGGCAGCCGTACGACGCGCCCTTGTTGTCTGTGTTGTTCTTGTAGAGCTGGATGGACGCACCGCCAGGCATGTGCGCGGCACGTGCGGCGGCCTCGGCCATGACCCGCTCACCGGCCTTATCCCAGCGGACCGTGTCGAGCGGGTTGGTGCATTCCGGTGTCGAATACTCCGGATGCGCGTGATCAACGTACAGCCGGGCGCCGTTGGTCAGGATGACGTTGGCGAGTCCAAGGTCCTCGTCGGTGAGCTGAGTCGGGTCGGCCACCTCACGGGCGAGGTCGAACCCGCGCGCGTCACGAAGCGGGTTCTCCTCCTCGAAATCCCATCGGGCCCGCCGCGCCCGGGCTGCCGTCGCAGCCTGGTACGCGTTGACCACCTGAGACGATGTCACCATCGCGTTGGCACCCGGCTGACCGGGCACGGAGATGCCGTACTCGGTCTCGGTACCCATAACCCGCCGCACGCTCATGCCAGAAGCCTAATGTCGCTCTGCAGCGGCCAGCGCAGCGCTCGCCGGCGCGCTGGCCGGCTTGAGCGTTACGTAGCGCGCGGCGCGGGCGCCGGTCACAGGTACTGGCCGGTGTTGGCGACGGTGTCGATGGACCGGCCAGCCTCGGTGCCGTGCTTGCCGGAGACAAGGGTCCGGATGTAGACGATCCGCTCGCCCTTCTTTCCTGATATCCGCGCCCAGTCGTCCGGGTTCGTCGTGTTCGGCAGATCCTCGTTCTCGCTGAACTCGTCCACGCAGGCGGCGAGGAGATGGGCGACCCGAAGACCCTTCTGGCTGGTCTCGAGGAATTCCTTGATTGCCATCTTCTTGGCCCGGTCAACGATGTTCTGGATCATCGCGCCCGAGTTGAAATCCTTGAAGTAGAGAACTTCCTTGTCACCGTTGGCATAGGTGACCTCGAGGAACCGGTTCTCCTCCGTCTCGCTGTACATGCGCTCCACGACACGCTGGATCATCGCTTCCACGGTGCCGTCGGCGGAGCCGCCGTGCTCGGCCATGTCGTCAGGGTGCAACGGCAGGGCACGCACGACGTACTTGGAGAAGATGTCCCTCGCCGCCTCGGCGTCAGGCCGCTCGATCTTGATTTTCACGTCGAGCCTGCCGGGCCGCAGGATCGCGGGGTCGATCATGTCCTCGCGGTTGGACGCGCCGATCACAATGACGTTCTCCAGGCCCTCCACGCCGTCGATCTCGCTCAGCAACTGCGGCACGATCGTGTTCTCGACGTCGCTCGAGACGCCGGACCCGCGGGTGCGGAAGATGGAGTCCATCTCGTCGAAGAACACGATGACGGGCATCCCCTCGCTTGCCTTCTCCCTGGCGCGCTGGAAGACGAGGCGGATGTGGCGCTCGGTCTCGCCCACGTACTTGTTGAGCAGCTCAGGACCCTTGATGTTCAGGAAGAAGCTCTTGCCTTCCTCGTTCGCCGCGACCTGCTTGGCGAGCGAGTTAGCCACCGCCTTGGCGATCAGCGTCTTGCCGCAGCCGGGTGGCCCGTAAAGCAGCACGCCCTTCGGCGGGCGCAGCATGTGCTCCTTGAACAGATCGGCATGCAGATAGGGCAGTTCGATGGCATCGCGGATCTGCTCGATCTGCGGGCCGAGGCCACCTATGTCCTGGTAGGTGATGTCTGGCACTTCCTCAAGGATGAGCTCCTCGACCTCAGCCTTGGGGATCCGCTCGTAGACATAATTGGATCGCGGCTCGAGCAGCAGCGCGTCACCGGCGCGCAGCGGCGCGGACAGGAGTGGCTCGGCGAGCCTGACCACGCGCTCCTCGTCCGCGTGAGCGATAACGAGCGCCCTGTCACCGCCCTCGAGCGTCTCCTTGAGCATGACGACCTCGCCGACGGTCTCGTACGCCTGGGCGAGCACGACGTTGAGCGCCTCGTTGAGCACGACCTCCTGGCCTGGCCTGAGCTCATCCAGGTCCACGGCAGGGCTCACGTTCACCCGCATCTTGCGGCCCCCGGTGAACACGTCTACTGTCCCGTCATCCAGCGCCTCGAGGAAGATGCCGAAGCCGGAAGGCGGCTGAGCCAGCCTGTCGACCTCCTCCTTCAGCGCGACGATCTGGTCGCGCGCTTCGCGCAGGGTCGCGGCGAGGCGCTCATTCTGGCCGCTGACCGCCGCGAGATTGACCTGCGCGTCGCGAAGGCGCTCCTCGAGCGCCCTGACCTGACGGGGAGAATCTGAGAGCCGTCGCCGCAGCACCGCGAC
The DNA here is from genome assembly GCA_963727015.1 of uncultured Actinomycetota bacterium. Lineage (GTDB taxonomy): Bacteria > Actinomycetota > Actinomycetes > Streptosporangiales > Streptosporangiaceae > DATFVJ01. Next base: position 182,995 of record CAVSEV010000002.1, read on the forward strand.
CTCTTCCTCAAGGAAGGAGACCTGCGTCGAAAGGTCAGAGACCTCCTGCTCGTGCCGTGCGGCGCGGGCGTCGTCATCGCGAGGTGCCACTCCCCAACCCCCCTTCCGAGAGCCGACTTACAGTAGACCCTACCTATCCAGGCGCCTGTCGTAACCTGACCAACGGAGCCTTGCCCGCCGCCATTCCCCTCGATCGTGCGCACTGGAGAATTTTGCCTGTTCAAGTGGGGTGCAAACGATCCTGTCTGGTAGGCCCGAGTTGCACTACCGTGGCGGCCAAGTCGCGATCGTCACATCCCTGGCCCGCCGGGTCAAGCCGCTTCCGCACCCGATCGGGCAAGAACGCCCCGCGAGAGTGGTCAGGGACACCAGCCCTCGGGACATGCCCTAAGTCCGGCGTCGGCTGGCCGGCGCCTCGACCCCATCGGCGAGCCGGCGAGCCGTGATGAGAAAGCCGGTATGGCCAACCATGCGGTGCTGCGGCCGCACCGCGAGCCCGTCCGCATGCCAGCCACGGACCAGCGTCTCCCACGCGTCAGGCTCGGCAAAGCTGCCGTGCGCACGCAGCGCCTCGACTGTCCGGGACAGTTGCGTAGTAGTTGCGACATAACAGCAGATGAGGCCGCCGGGGACGAGCGCGCTGCCGACCACGCCGAGGCATTCCCATGGGGCCAGCATGTCGAGTACCGCCCGATCGAACGCCGCATCCATCGGCTCCTTGCTGTCGGCAAGCTGCTGGCCCGCTGGGCGCGCGGAAAGATCGTCGAGGACGAGGCGCCAGGCCGGGTGCGCTCCGCAGAAGAAACGCTCCACGTTGCGGCGGGCAATCGCGGCGAAGTCCGTTCTGCGCTCAAACGACACGACGAGGCCCTCGTCACCGACGGCACGAAGCAGCCAGCAGGTGAGAGCGCCCGACCCCGCGCCAGCCTCGAGCACCCTGGCGCCAGGAAACACGTCAGCGAAAGCAAGTATCTGCGCCGCGTCCTTCGGGTAGACGACGGCGGCGCCGCGTTTCATCGCCAGCGTGTAGTCGGCGAGCAGCGGCCGCAGCGCGACATAGGGCGTGCCGCCGGCTGAGCGCACCACGCTCCCCTCGGGCTGCCCGAGCAGGTCGTCGTGCGCCAGCGAACCGCGATGGGTGTGAAACACCTTGCCAGGCTCGAGGACCACCAGATGCTGCCGCCCTTTGGTGTCGGTCAGCTGCACCTGGTCGCCTGCGATGAATGGACCCCGCCGCGGTCGCGTCATGGCGGCAAGGTTAACGGTGGACCGCGCAGCCGTTCGGGCTAATGCTGGCCCGCCGGACCAGGTACCGCCTTACGCGCCGGCGAAGACCCTGTCCAGATCACGCGTCGCGAGCACACCGAAGATCTGGCCGGAAGGTTCCACCAGCAGGTATTCGGTCGCCGGGGCCCGCCGCACGGCCTCCAGCAGCTCAGCACCGGTCAGGTCGGCGGACAGCACCATCCCTGGTCCGAGCGAGCGCGCCAGGGAGCCCACGTCGATCCACGGACGGCGATGCGGCGGGGTTGCCGTGACCGCCGATTCGTTGACGATGGCGATCGGGTTCTGCTCATGGTCGACCACCACGAGCGCACCGGCCTTCGCCTCGTCCGCGCGCCTGACCGCCTCTGCGAGCGGGACGTTGGCCGCGACAGGCACGGCGCGGCGCGCCAGCCTGCGCGCGTGCAGCGCGGGCAGCCGCTCACGCAGCCGGGCAGCCTGGATGGACTGCCCTGCGCCTAGCCACATGAACGCCGCGATCACCGCGATCCACGCGGTGGCGAACAGGTCCGTCTGCTGGCCGCCCATGGCAACCGTGACCACCGGGATGAGCAACAGTCCGCAAGCGAGCACCCTGCCGCCCCACGCCGCGGCGATCGTGGCCGTCTGCGGCCGCCCGGTCAGCTTCCAAACGGCCGCGCGGAGCAGTCGCCCACCATCGAGCGGCAAGCCTGGAAGCAGGTTGAAGAGGCCGACGATCAGGTTCGCCCGCATGAGCTGCAACACGAGCACGCCTGGCACCGTGCTGGCAGGGACCACTTTGGTCAGCCCCCAGCCGACGCCGGCCAGGGCAAGGGACAGCAGCGGGCCGGCGACCGCCACCAGGAATTCCTGGCCGGGTGTCGGAGGCTCCTTGTCGATCTCGGAGACCCCGCCGAGCGGGTAAAGCAGGATGCGCCTGACCGGAAGGCCGAATCGCCTGGCGACCAGCGAGTGACTCAGCTCGTGCACGAGCACGGACAGATAGAGCAGCAGGACGAACGCGCCAGAGATGACGTAGCGCAACGGGCTTGCGTAGGTGGTGGCGATATCCTGGGCGTAAACGACGACGATGACGCCAGCGATCAGGAACCAGTACGGGGAGATGTAGACCCCGATCCCGAACGGCCGGCCGACGAGCAGGCCCGGCTGCCGGGCGGGCGTTCGCCCGGCATCCGGCTTGGACTGCCCATCGGAATTCATATCTGCCACCCTCATGATGCTATGTGTACGAGCGGCCTTGCTGGGCATGGCCATGCCTTACGGCACCGGCATCGCAGCGCCCGATGCCACCGGCAGCCGCCCCGGGGGAGCCTGTCTCGTAGATCTGTGTGGATACGGGGTCTGGGCGCCGATCCACGCCGCTAGCAGATTTGTGCGACATGCCTTAGCCCGGCAGGCTCAGCGGCATATCGGCGGAGCGGAGCGACCGCGCCGCCTGCGACAGGGCGCCGTCCACCTCCGCCTGCCGCGCGTCAAGCTCGCGCCTGTCGGCGAGCAGCGCCGCAGACGCGGTCTTGCGCGCCTGCTGTCCCGGCGCGGACAGCACGGCAGCGATGTCAGTCTGTACCCGCTGAGCCCAGGGAAATGCCCACGTCAAGAGGTTGCCGACCGTGGCGGCCAGACGATATCTGGCCAGTGACTCCGGCACCTGGTATTGGGCCAGATCATCGAGCTGCTCGTTGTTCGCGGGCGAGCAGTTGGCCGCGCCGTCGCGGGCGATGCTGATCGCCGTCGGTACATCACGGCTGGTGCCAGCCTGAATCGCCTGAAATGCGGAAGATGAGTCCCGCAGGCCGCCGGCGCACGACTCGATGTCGGTATTCAGTGTCTGAATCAGGCCGTGCAGATCGGCCGCGCGCTGGCCAGTGGTGGGCCGGTGGGCGAGGCCGACGAGTACGGCCCCGGCCGCGACCGCCGCGACGGCGGCGACCAGCCACCCCGGGGAACGCGCAGCCGGCCAGTTGTTCTTCCGCGCGGCGGCAGCACGTGCGGGCGCGGGTCGTGTTGTCATTGCCGCATCCTCAGGCACATGCGCTGCCTCTTCTGCGGCTGTGCAGCGCGGGTTCCTGCGCCATTTCCCGCCGCGGCCGCCGCCGCGGCTGCCGCACCATCCCAGCCGCGGCTGCCGCACCATGTCTCTTTGGTACAGAATGGCCGTTGGTACAGAATGGCCCGCGTGCTCTATCGGTTCACGCAGCAATAGGAACTCCAGCCGGGTAATTGAGAGACGGTGCCGTGCCCGCAGTCCGCCTGCAGGCGCACGGTATCAAAGGGGAGGTCACCTACTGCAAGCCGCGGCGCGAGCCCCGGCGCGAGTCACGACGAGCCATGGCGCGCGCCACGGGGCGTTACGGCGAGCCACCGCAAGCCCGGCCGTTATCATGACAATTTCATCAGCCAGGGCCAGCCGGCCTTGCCGCGGCCTTGGCGGCCACATCAAGTATTCGAAACATTGCGTTCGAGAGCGTGTCCGGGGCGGCTTCTGCGCATGCTTCCTGGCAGTATGCGATTTGCCGAATGCCGGCTGTCAGCATTGGCCGACGAAATGGCCGGGCAGGAGTGCCACCCGATTCGGGGAAGCGAGGTGGTGAGCGGTGTCGCTGCCGGTTCGTATCGCGACCCTGCTGGTCGCGTTTGCCGCAGTGGTCGCCGGCGGCGTCTTCGTGACCATCCATTACCTGCTCGCCGGACCGCCGGTGGTCGACTACACGTCAATGGCCAAGGCTGGCCAGGTAGATGTCACAATGCAGACCGACCCGCAGAACACGGTGAGCGACACGCCCGACTGGGTGTCGTACTTCATCAAGTCTCCGCAGAACGGGCAGTGGGTCCACACCACGCTTCTCAAGGTCCCCGCCGGCACCCGGGTGAACGTGACGATCCTCGGGTACGACGGCTGCACACCGCTGCGCAACCAGCTATGGGGCAAGGTCACGGGAACCATCGGCGGCGTCGAGCACGTTGACGGCAAGCCGGTGACCGTACTGAACTCCTGGTCCTCCTGCTCCGTGCAGCACACCTTCGCGATTCCTGGGCTTGGGCTCAACGTGCCGATCGCGTCGCCGTTGAATCCGAACCTGTGCGGGACCTCGCCATGCACAAGCGGCCCCTACACGGTGAACACGTTCAGCTTCAGGACGCCCGCGGCGGCGGGCATCTTCGTCTGGCAATGCCGCGTTCCCTGCGGTGGCGGATTCCTCGACGGCAATGGCGGTCCGATGTCCACACTCGGTTTCATGACCGGCGAACTCCAGGTCGTGGCCTGATGGCTGCCGAATCGGCGGACGTGGGCCGCCAGGCGGCGGCCCACGAGCCGCGGCATGGCTTGCGGATCTTCCTGATATGGCTGGTCGCGGCGGCCATCGGCGATCTGCTGATCTGGTTCGTGCTCGGGCCGCACATGCCGCCGGGCGCGATGTCGTCGTCCGCCGCCAGCCAGCAGTTCGATATCAACGTCTTGTCGGCCGTGGCCGCCCCCGTCATGCTGTTCGTGCTCGTCTACTTCATATACGCCCTGGTGGTCTGGCGGCATCGCGAGGGAGACGACGAGGACGGGCCGCCGATCCACGGCAACACGCGCCTTTCCGTGACCTGGATCGCCGCTACCGCTGTCATCGTGCTCGGCCTGTTCGTCTTCGGCTTTGTCCAGCTGTGGATACCGGCGGGCGCGGGCGCGGGCGAGGGCGCGGCACCCATCTGGAAGCCGAGCGGAGACCACGACCTGCAGGTCCAGGTCATCGCTCAGCAATGGATTTTCACGTACCGCTATCCGCAGTTCGGTGGCATGCAAACGACCGCGCTTGTGTTGCCGGAAGGCAGAAACGTCCAGTTCAATGTCACCTCCCTCGACGTCATCCACAGCTTCTGGGCTTACCAGCTCGGGGTGAAGGCCGACGCCAATCCGGGCGTGAACAACGTCGCGTACACCAAGCCACAGCAACTGGGCTCGTTCCGCGTGCGCTGCGCCGAACTGTGCGGCATCTTCCACGGCGCCATGGCCAACGTGGGCACCGTGGAAACACCCGCGCAGTTCGAGTCGTGGGCAACCGCCACCCAGGCACGGCTCGCCGACGTAACCAAGATCCTTCCGCCATATGCGACGGTCTACGACCCGACCGTGATCCCGGCCATCGGCAAGGCTCTGGTCAAGCTCGGCATCACAGGCGCGAACGGGTACTACTACCCGCCGCAGGATCCGTACCAGCCATGATCCGTCCGGGGCGGCAGGCTCGTTTGGCGCTGCGGACCATCGGTCTGCGTGGGACCTGCGGACTGCTCAGCGTCCCGCCGCGCGAGTCCGGTCCTGCCGGTCGGCTCCGCACTCTCAGCCGGCCCCGAGTCCTTGGCCAGCCCCAAGCGTTTGGCCAGCCCCAAGCGTTTGGCCAGCCCCAAGCGTTTGGCCAGCCCCAAGCGTTTGGCCAGCGCCGCACTATTAGCCAGCCACGCCAGATTAGCTTGACGAAGAGGTGACCGGATGGCCATCGAGACGCGGCCGGACACGACGGCGCAACAGCCCGGGGGGCACGAGCCGGCCGGGCCGCCGAGGACGCGGGCCTGGTGGATGCGGCCGGCGATTCACACCGCGCTGATCGGGGCGATCCTCGGCTACCTGCTAGGTCACTGGCTCGGCAACTTCCTCGCCAGCGGCTACCAGCAGCTGGCGCTGTCGGATTCGAACGACATGCCCATCGTCCTCGGCTACGGCCTGGGTGTGGTGGGCTGGCTGGCCGGGCTCGGCGTGTTCAACGACCTCCTCCGCAAGATGGCAGGGCGTCCGGCGAGCCGCCACCCGTACATGACGGTGGTTGTCGAGGAACGCGCGACGAGGAACCTGGCAAGTTACTTCAGGTACTCCCTGGACCACAAGATCGTCGGCATCCAGTATCTCGTCGGCATGATCATCTATTTCCTCACCGCCGGCTTGTTCGCCATGGCCATCAGGGTCGAACTGCTTTCGCCGAGCTACCACGTGCTGAGCCCCGGCGCCTATCTCATGGTGGTCGGCGAGCACGGCACGATGATGATGATGATGATGACCTCGGTCATCATGGGCCCGTTCGGCAACTACCTGGTGCCGTTGATGATCGGCTCCAAGCGGGTCGCTTTCCCCCGCATCGAGGCCCTGTCCTTCTGGCTCACCCCGGCCGCGTATATCATCCTGCTCTCCGGGCTCCTGTTCGGCGGCTTCCCCACCGGCTGGACCGGATACGCGCCCTTGTCCATCCAGGCTGGTCTCGGCATGGACTCCTACGCCGTCGCGTTCGGGCTGATGGGGATATCGGCCATCCTCGCGGCGTTCAACATCGTTGTGACCGTCATCAGCTACCGTGCCCCAGGCATGCGCTGGAGCCGGCTGCCGGTGTTCGTGTGGGGGATGGTCTCCACGGGCTTTCTCCTGGTGCTCGCTGCGCCGGTGCTCGTGGGCGGCATGTACATGATCCTCACCGACCGCACCGCGCAGACCGCCTTCTTCGATGACACGCTCGGCGGCAGCAGCTATCTGTACCAGAATCTCTTCTGGTTCTTCGGGCATCCTGAGGTGTACATCCTCGCGCTGCCCGGGTTCGGCATTGTGGCGGAGATCATCCCGGTCTTCTGCAGGAAACCGCTCTTCGGTTACCGGATCGCGGCCGCGGGAATGATCGGAGTGAGTCTGCTCAGCTTCTTCGTATGGCAGCATCACCTGTTCAACTCCGGCATCAACCCGGATATGCGGCCGCTTTTCATGTTCACAACCGAGCTCATCTCCATTCCCACCGGATTCATCTACCTGGTGGCCATGGGCACCTTCTGGAAGGCGAAGATCAGGCTGACCGTGCCGATGCTGTTCGCTCTCGCCCTGTACTTCAACTTTCTCATCGGCGGAGTCACCGGGGTCTACCTGTCTGACGTGCCCGCGGACACCACCGAGCACGGCTCGTTCTTCGTGCTGGCGCACTTCCATTACACGATCATGGGCGGCCTGATCTTCGCGTTCATGGCCGCCATCTACTACTGGCTGCCGAAGATGATGGGGATCAAGCTCAACGAAACGCTGGGGAAGATCCACTTCTATACGATGTTTGTGTTCTTCAACTCGACCTTCCTCCCGCTGTTCGCCGTCGGCCTGCTCGGTCAGCCCCGCCGGGTGTTCGAGTACCAGCGTCAGTTGCAGACGCTGAACGACTGGGTCTCGATCTCGGCTTTCCTGCTCGGCGGATCTATCCTGATCTTCGTCATCAACTTCGTCTGGTCGACCGTGATCGCCCGCGTGCCCGAGACTGGCAATCCATGGCGATCCCGTGGTCTGGAGTGGCAGGTGCCTTCGCCACCGCCACCGGACAATTTTGACCGCATCCCCGTCGTGATCTCCGGCCCCTATGAGTACGGCATGCCAGACGCGCCGCCCGTCGCCGATCTGTATCCGCCGCCCGGTGTTGTGGCTGGCGCCCTCGCCGGTGCGGCATCGGCAGGCCCTGGACCGGAGGTCACGCCATGAGCGACATCCAGGCCGTACCGGACCACTCGGCGACAGAAGAAGAACTCTTCTACCACGAGGCCTCCCTGAACGCTGCCTGGACAGGTTCCAGGCTCGCCGCGGGCGGGCTCGCGTTCCTCTTTGGCGCGTTTGTGTTCGCCTATTTCTACCTACGCTCGCTAAACCCGCACGGAATGTGGAAGCCCAGCGGCTTCATCCCGCCGCACCTGTGGGTGGGCACAGTGATCACGGGCTTGGTAGTGGCGAGCGCGGCCGTGCAGGCAATTGTGCTCAGGCTGCTCAAACGCGGCGCCAAGAGGCCTTGGCAGTTGGGCGGCATGGCAGCGCTGGTGTTCGGCCTCGGCGCGATCGGGCTGCAAATATGGGAGCTGCTGACCCTTCCGTTCTTCCCGGGTGCCAGTGGCTTCGCGAGCGTGTTCGTCGGCTTCTACCCGGTCTATGTGGTCATCGCGCTCGCCGCGATGATCTGGCTAGAAACGCTCATCGTAGGTTCAGTCAAGCTACCGGCCGCCTGGTTCGCCGAACTGCCGTCGGTGACCGGCGACGTGGTCAACTTGCAGCGGTTCCAAGCATCGTTGAGCGCCTTCACCGTCGTCTGGAACTTCACGGCTGCGATCGCGATCCTCGCCTGGATCCTGTTCTATGTTGCATAGGAGAGCCTCTATCGGTGGCCAGGAAAACTTGAACCAACACCCGGTGAGGTGAATTCATGGCCGAGTCGCATCTCGCAGTGAGCCCCGTCAATCCACAGGATGGCGCGATCCTCACATTCGCATTTCCCATGTTGCTCTTCATCGTCGTCGCGCTGGTGCTCTGGGGACTTTTCGCCCGTTTCAGGCCCGCCTGGGTCGACCGCTTCCAGACCGCGATCGCCCGGGGTCCCGGAACGCTCGCCGCGGCACCGGGCCGGGCAGGCGATACAACTCCAGTGGCGCCGCGAACACCGGCCGGTGAAGCCGGGCAGGCGCCACCTGCCGGCACAGGTTCAACCGACGCTGCTTCAACGGACGTTGCCTCAACCGGCACGGGCCCGGCCGGGGCGGGCCCGGCCGGCACTGGCTCAGCGGACACCGCGTCAGATGGCATGCAGTGAGGACCGAGCAGCAGGTAGCCGACGTAAGCGCTCTTTTGCGGCAGCCGCCAAGGGCCGGCGCGATGCCGCGACACCCGGGCTGATAGGTGAGTCGGCGGATTCTCATCCAGCAGTGAGCGGGCCGCTAAAGTCCGCGGGGGGATCCCGGGGGGTCGTCCCCCGGGGCAGTACAGGCTGAACGGCCGCCGCGATGCGCACCGCCCGCGGATCTGCGGTGGGACCCGGCCACCAGGGCCGCCAGGCCGGCAAGGGCCCCGTCGGCATCGGCGGAGCAGCACAGCGGTGTGATTGGGTCGTTGAGTGGGCGCCGCAGAGGTACCGCTTCTCATCGGGATAGGCGTGGCCGCGGGCGTGGTGTCCACCGTCGCGAGCGTGGCCTCGATCGTCTCCTATCCGGCGCTGCTCGCGATCGGCCTGCCGCCGCTCAGCGCGAATGTCACGAACACCGTGGCGCTCGCGTTCGCGGGTGCGGGGGCGACGGCCGGCTCACGCCCGGAACTCGGCGGCCAGGGCCGGCTCGTCTGGCGGCTCGCCATCCTGACCGCGTGCGGCGGCGCCACAGGTGCGGCGGTTCTGCTGCTGACACCGGCTCGGACATTCGAGGCGGTAGCGCCGATTCTCGTCGCGTTCGCTTCGGTGGTAATCCTTTTCCAGCCGAAGGTCAGCGGCAAGGCCGCAGGTCGCGGCCAGAGGCGCGACCGCCTGCTGAGTGCCGGCGTCTTCGCGGTGTCGATCTATACCGGGTACTTCGGTGCAGCGGGCGGGATTCTCCTGCTCGCGGTCCTCACGGCCAAGCTCAACCAGGCCCTTGTCAGGGTCAACGCGGTGAAGAATGTCATCAGCGGAGTGGCCAACGCGGTCGCCGCAGTCGCCTTCGCGCTTTTCGGCCCGGTGCGCTGGAGCGCCGCCGTGCCGCTGGCGGCCGGCTTTCTCGTCGGCGGGTGGGCAGGGCCTTGGCTGGTCCGCCGGATTCCGGCGGCCGCACTGCGGGTGATCGTAGGCGTCCTTGGGCTGCTTGTCGCCGCGAAGCTCGCCGCGAGCGCGTTCGTCTGATCGCGGCATGCCCCGTCTGCATGCGATCGGCCAGGTAGTGAATGTCCCTGCGACCCTGCCGCGAGGCGTGGAGATCGGTGTGACAGGAAGGTGGCACTCGGCTGCGGCTAGACCGCCACACCGATCTCCACACGGCTGAGCCCGGACGGCCGGGTCCAGCAGATCAGGTGAAATCCGGCCGCCTGCTCGCCCGGGTGTCCTGGCGGATGGACAGGCGGCCGTTCTTCATCAGGCCCACGCGCTGCGCCCGGCGCGCCACCGAACTGTCGTGGGTGACGAGCACCAGGGTCAGTTCGCGCTCACGCCAGAGTTTTTCGAGCAGCCCGATAATCTCGTCCCTCGTGTCCTCGTCGAGGTTGCCTGTGGGCTCGTCGGCGAGGATCACCTTGGGATCTTTGACCAGGGCCCGCGCGATCGCGACGCGCTGTTGCTGGCCGCCGGAGAGCTCGGACGGCAGATGCCGCAGCCTGTCGCCGAGACCGACGCTCTCAAGCGCACGCGCGGCCTGGTCGCGGCGCGCCGCCGTCCCGGTGTGCAGCGGCACGAGGGCAGCTTCGACGTTCTCCTGCGCGCTGAGCGTGGGAATCAGGTTGAACGTCTGGAAGATGAACCCGATCGACTCGGCACGCACCTTGGTGACCTGGCTCTCACGCAGGCGGCCCAGATCGGTCCCGTCCAGCTCGACGCTACCTGACGTGGCGCGGTCAAGGCCGCCGAGGAGCTGCAGCAGGGTGGTCTTCCCGTGGCCGGTCGGGCCCTGGATAGCGAGCCACTCACCGTCCTCGATGACCACGTCGACGCCCTGCAGAGCGGCGACCATCTCGCGGCCCTTCTGATAGTGCTTGGTAACGCCGGTCAGCTTGTACATGACTTCCTCTCCTGGTGAACGCACGGTCCGCGACCGGCGGTGGTCCTGGCCCGGCGGGACGACCCGCCGGGAACGCGCGCGGGACTTCCCGGGCCGAACGGGCTGTTACGGGTTTGCACGGCCGTCATTCGACCCGGCTCAGTGCCGCTGCGGGACGCAGCCTCGCTGCCCGCCAGCCACCGAACGTCCCTGCGATGAGCCCACCGGCCACGGCGAGCGCGACGGCCAGGACGATCACGTTGAGCGTGACTGGCGCACTGAGGTGGACGGCAACCGAATGGCTGGCGGCTGCCGTGGCGCGACGGAAGCCGCCGCCACCCCCGCCGAAGCCGCCACCCCCGCCGCCGCCACCTCCGAAGCCGCCGCCGGCACCGAATTGCCGTGCGCCGCCGGGCGTCGCCGAACCGGTCGTCAGGCCTACGGACGCGGTCAGCGAGGGCGCGAACCTGGACACGAGCGCCGCGCCGCCGAAGCCGAGTGCGACTCCAATGATGCCGCCGGCGATGCCGCAGGCGACGGCCTCCCCCATGACCTGGCCGATGACCCGCCTGCTGCGCCAGCCGAGTGCCTTGAGCGTGCCGAACTCCCTGGTCCGCCGCGATACCGCCGCCACCGTCAACAGGCTGGCTAGCAGGAACGCCGCGACAAGCACCGCGATCGCCAGCCACTTGCCCAGGTTGTTGGCGAGGCTGGCCGCGCTCGAGATCGAGCCGGTCACCTCATTTGCCAGGTCGCTTGACGTGGTCACCGTGGAAGCGGGCAGAGTTTTCTTGATCTCGCCGCTCACACCGCTGATCGCCGAGGCGTTGCTGGCCGCGACGTAGATGGTGTTCACCTTGCCGGTGCTGCCTGACAAGCTCTGCGCCTGCTGGAGCGGAACATAAACGTCGGCGGGCGTGGCACCGGGGGGTTCCGTCACGATCCCGACCACATCGAAATTCGTGCCTGTGCCGCTGGTGTTCCCCAGCGTGACCACACTGCCGACCTTCAGGCCCGACGATTTCGCGTAACCGGAGTCCACCACCGCGACCTTGGCGTCGCTGTCGGCGGCCGCGAAGGTACGCCCCGAGCTGATCTTCCCGGATGTCAGCGGCCCGAGCACCTGCCCGCCGGACGACAGGTCAACGCCGTTCACGGTGAATGTAGTCGGCGTGAGCGAACCAGCACCGCCACCGCCACCGCCACCGCCGAAACCTCCCCCGCCGCCGGCGGCGAAGTTCGGGACGGTCCCTGTGATGTGCGTGTTGTTCAGGGTCAGGGAACCTGCCGCTGCCGAAACGTTATTCAGCGCCGCGACGGTAGTGACCGATGACGAGTCGAGCGTACCGAGCGAACGGACGGCGGCCAGGCGGTACACGTCGATCTTCGTACCTGCCGCCGGGCGGGTGCGGCTGCCCGACCCCACGCGGAAGCCGAACGACGGGGCGGAGCTCTGCGAGGGCGCCGCGCTGACCGTCATATCCGTGCCAACTCCGTACAGGGCGTGCAGCACGGTGCCCTGCGCGTTGTTCACTCCGGCCGAGGCCGCGGTCACCGTGATCACCAGGCCGATCCCAAGGGCCAGGCCGAGCGACACGACCAAGGCCTGGCGCCGTCTCCTGCGCAGCTCGCGTCTCAGATACGTAAAGAACATGCCCTGTCTCCTCGATTGACACCTGAAGTCGATTGACAACTGAAGTCGATTGACACCTGAAGTGACACCTGACGTCGATTGATACCTGACGTGCGTCCAGCACGGACAGGGGAAGCACCCGTTGAGAGCCCGTAGCGCCGGGCTGCGGTAGCGATTCTCTGCGGCAATCCTGAAGGAGAGCTGAGGCGGCTCTGCATAATCGCGCAGCGCGGCCGGCACTTATCGCGGGGTGAAGCCGGCGGCGGCCGAGGTCACGACGTCACCGGGCTTACTGTGGCCGTCAGTGCCGCGACCGCGTGCTTTCAGGCTTATCTCGTGAGAAACCAAATTGACACCGAACTGTTTCACAACGGGTCGCCCACCTGAAACTTTGAATGCCTGCGTTTTACATTCTTGTTGCACTCGGGACTGCCCGCGGGGCCGCTCCGGCCGCCCGGGGTTCCCGGCTCTCTGGCTGACACGACCGGCCCATCCCGGCAGCCTAGGGCGACCCCGCAGAAGCGACGGCTTACCGCCAAGCGGCATGCGGCTGTCAGTGGCCTCCCGTACGCTCCCTGCCATGAGCGATGTCGCTGCGCACGGATCGCCGGCCGCGGATTCCGCGGCCGGCGCTTGCACCGCTCAAGTCACTGGTGCCTTGTCCCCGTCACGTGCCGGCGACTTCATGACGTGCCCGCTGCTCTACCGATTCCGCGTCATCGACCGGCTACCCGAGCCGCCGAGCCCGGCAGCCGCCCGCGGCACCCTCGTGCATGCGGTGCTTGAGCGGCTGTTCGACCGGCCCGCGGCGGAACGGACAGCGTTCGCCGCCCGCGCCTTGCTCGAACCGGAATGGCAGCGCCTGCTTGAGGACGAGCCCGAGCTAGCCCAAATGTTCGCAGCCGACGCCGAGCGGGATGCCTGGTTCGCCGCCGCGGACGCGATGCTCGACCGATATTTCGCCTTGGAGGATCCGCGCAGGCTGGAACCCGCCCGCCGTGAACTGTATGTGGAGACGGTGCTCGATTCCGGGCTTTTGCTGCGAGGTTATATCGATCGACTCGACATCGCGCCGAACGGCGACGTCAGAGTCGTCGACTACAAAACAGGCACCGCGCCCCGGGCCGAGTTCGAGGCACGTGCGCTCTTTCAGATGAAGTTCTACGCGCTTGTGCTCTGGCGCGAGCGCGGGCAGGTGCCCAGGCTCCTCCAGCTCATGTACCTGGGCAACGGCGAGATCCTCCGCTACGCGCCCGACGAGGCGGACCTGCGCGCGACCCAGCGCAAGACCGAGGCGATATGGAAAGCCATCGACCGGGCGAAGTCCCTGGAGGACTGGCGCCCGCGGCCGGGGCGCATCTGCGACTGGTGCGCGCACAAGGCGCTCTGCCCGGCGTTCGGCGGTACCCCGCCGCCGCTTCCCGCAGAAACCGGTGACGCATTCGGCTCCGTAACGGCTGCCGCCAATGCTGAGTCCGCCGCCCGCGCAGAGCCACTCCCAGAGGTCCCCTCGCCCCGTTCGTTTGCCGTGGATATCTGACCCTTGTACCTGTGGACGAGAGGCGGCGACACGGGCTTGGCCGCCCCCGAGTCGGCCCGAATGCGGCGACAGCGGGCAGCGCCGAACCGGAGCGAGTACCGATAGGCTGACGGGGGGCCCGGGGGTCCCCCCGGGCTAGCAGAGTGCTCGCGGCCGGCGCCGGAGAGTTTGAGATGCGGAAATCAAGATCAGGTGTTCTCGGGGAAGTGGCACGCCACTTGGTGCCCGGGAGCAAGCTCGTTCAACGGTGGCTCTGCCGTCTTGCAGATTTCCTGCGCCTTCCAGCACCGGGTATGGAAACGGCAAGCTGGCGGCGGTCTGAGCGGACTCGGCACATCGCCGGTGAGCCTGATCCGCTGACGCCGCGCCCGCGTGCCGGGGTCGGTTGAGGGCACGGCCGACAGCAGCGCCACCGTATAGGGGTGCCGCGGCGTGCCGTACAGCTGTGCGCCGTCGGCCAGTTCGACGATCTTCCCCAGGTACATGACCGCAACGCGATCGGCAATGTGACGCACCACGGACAGATCATGGGCGATCACGATATAGGTCAGGCCGAGTTCGGCCTGCAGATCCTCGAGCAGGTTGATCACCTGAGCCTGGATCGAGACATCAAGCGCAGACACCGGCTCGTCCGCCACGATCAGTTTCGGCCGCAGCGCAAGCGTGCGCGCGATTCCAATACGCTGCCGCTGCCCGCCAGAGAACTCGTGCGGGTAGCGGTTGTAGTGCTCGGGGTTCAAGCCGACAAGCTCCAGCAGGTCCTGCACAGCCCGCTTGGCGCCGCGTTCGGGCTTGACCCGCTGGAGGCGGAACGGCGCGCCCACGATCGAGCCGACCGTGTGCCGCGGATTCAGCGACGAGTACGGGTCCTGGAAGATCATCTGGATGTCCCGCCGCAGCGGGCGCATCTGGCCGGCTCGCATGTGCGTGATGTCGTGGCCGTCGAAGACGATCCGCCCGCTGGTGGGCTCGAGCAGCCGGGTGAGCAATCGCCCGGTCGTCGTCTTGCCGCAGCCAGATTCCCCGACCACCCCCAGCGTCTCACCCTGGGTGACGCTGAAGTCCAGGCCGTCGACCGCCTGCACCGCCGCTACCTGATGGCGGAAGATGATGCCGCGCATGACAGGGAAGTGCTTTTGCAACCCGGTCACCGTCAGCAGGGCATCACCGGGCCCGGCGGGCGTCGCGGGCATGGCGGCGGCGGCACCCTTTGTGAGCGGTGCGCTCATTTTACTCCTTCACCTTCGGCGCCGGGCCGGTCCCGTCAACCAGCGGCTTGATGTCCGCCGCCCAGATATGGCGCCGCTCACCGGCCGGCAAGTGGCAAGCGCTCAGGTGGCCAGGCGCGGTCTCACGCAGCGCGGGGACCTCTGCCGCGGCCCGTCCGCCGGTGCGGTCCGCGAAGGCGCAACGGGGACGGAAGGCACAACCGGACGGCACGTTGATCAAGCTGGGCGGCGTTCCCTTGATCGGGATCAGCCGCTCGCGGCCCGATGATCGCTATCAGGATTAGCAGCACGACCGTGACGCCACCCGCCATCGCGACCTTGTCCCGCCGTAGCCGGCGCCACGCGATCTGGCCAAACGAGCGACCCTCGATCCCGCCTCCTGCCAGAGCCTGCTCCGACGCGGCTGTGGCCTCGACGGGCGAGACATCGAGCGGTGCGGCCATCAGTGGCTACCCCTAGCTAGCTGCCGGCGGTTAGCTGCTGCTGCGCGGTTAGCTGCGGCGGTTGGTTCCGTGCCGCGTGTCCATACCGTGACAGATCCCTATCGCTATGCGATCAGCACAAGACGGGCATGCGAACCTCTACGCGGAGATTCCGCTACATCGGGACATCAGCGCCATACCCTTTCGGCGGTCGTAGCGCGATTGTGACCGAATGAGGATCAATCCGTATCGATCCATGCGCCCAGCGCACGAAGTCAAGCCGCAGTGTCACGCAATGCGATAACCAGCGCCGATGGCCCATCGCAGCGCTGCGCGTAGCCTGCAACCCCTGGCGGTGGTGACCGCGCACCGCGGCGCTCACCACATTGCGGTCGTCAGCGGGCAGATCTGTGCCGCGAAGCCGCCAATTGGCGCAGCCATCCGGCGGACACCTCCCGCAGGGACGCCACCACGACGCGGCCATCGCGTGGCGGCACCGCAGCCACGCCAGGCACGGCGACGACCAGGCAGCCCGCCGCCTCGGCGGCCTCGACGCCGTTCGGGGCGTCTTCGAGTACCACGCAACGCGCCGGATCGGCGTCAAGAAGCCTGGCAGCGAGCAGGTAGGGTTCCGGATGCGGCTTCGCATGCGTGACATCGGACGCGCATACCGTGACGTCGAACAGGCTGGGCCCCCCGCCAAGGCGGCCACCAGGGCGGCCACCGGGGCGGCCGCGCGGGCTGTGCACTTGCGGGTTGAGCCCTCCCCGGCCGGGCCCTTCCCGGCCGTGATCTCCGCAGCCGGGATCTCCCCGGCTGTGATCTCCGCGGCCGGGATCTCCCTGGCGGGGATCTCCCTGGCGGGGATCTCCCTGGCGGGGATCTCCCTGGCTGTGATCTCCGCTGGCTGTGATCTCCGCGGCTGTGATCTCCGCGGCTGTGATCTCCGCGGCCGTGATCTCCCTGGCCGGGATCTCCCCGGCTGGTCCCGCCAGGACTTGGCGGCTGTTGCCGGCCCGCGTCTTTCGCGAGATGAGCAAGGACCGCGTCCATCACGCGGCGCTGCGACGAGGTCACGAGTGCGCACGGCAGGCCTGCCGCCGCCAGGTCGGCGAGCAACTCGGCCGCGCCGGGCATCAGCGCGGCGCCGCGGGCGGCGATACGATCCACCATCGCGTCCACAAGCCACTCGCCCACCGTGGCCTCGCCCGGGGGCCACTGACGCGAGCGTGCCGCGCCATGGGGCAGCTCAGCCGGCTGATGCGGTACGGCCGTACCGGCGGGACCGGCCGTACCGGCGGGACCGGCCGTACCGGCGGGACGGCCGTACCGGCGGACCGGCCGTACCGGCGAGACCGGCCGGACCGGGACCGGCCTTGGCGCGCAGGTACGCGGCCGACCTGGCGAGTGACCCACCGACAAGGTGAGCCTGGTCCGCGTGGCTCCAGGTGCCGCCCAGCCTGGCCATGATCTCGCTTTCCGCCTCGAACCAGAGCGGTTCGGTGTCCACGAGCAAGCCATCCATGTCGAACATCACCGCATCAAGCGCCGCCTGCTCGTCAGCCGCCCGAGCCGCGATGCTCACCTGGCCCGCCTCAACCGGTCCCCCCTGAGACACCGGAATAGGCCACCACTGATGCTCCTGTGGTCACTGTGATACCTGGGCCTATTCCGGTATGCCACGGGAGCGCCGCGAAGCGGCGCATATATTTCTCAAACGCTGATCCTCAAACGCTGATCCTCAAACGCTGATCCTCAAACGCTGAAGTATTTCGCCTCGGGGTGATGCACGACGACGGCGTCCGTGGATTGCTCCGGCGCGAGCTGGTACTCCTCGGACAGCGTCACGCCGATCCGCTCGGGCCGCAGCAGCCGCACCACCTTCGCCCTGTCCTCCAGGTTCGGGCAGGCTGGGTAGCCGAACGACAGGCGCGCGCCACGGTAGCCGAGCCGGAAGAACTCGTCGAGATCGTCCGGGTCCTCGCCGCCGAACCCGAGCTCACCGCGGATGCGCGCGTGCCAGTACTCGGCGAGCGCCTCGGCCAGCTGGACCGACAGACCGTGCAGCTCCAGGTAGTCGCGGTAGGAGTTCTTCTCGAACAGCTCCCCGGTGGCAACGCTGATTCGCCGGCCGACCGTGGCGAGCTGGAAGGCGACGACGTCGGTCTCGCCAGATTCGCGTGGCCGGAAGAAGTCGGCCAGGCACAAATGGCGGTCGCGGCGCTGGCGCGGGAAGCTGAAGCGCTCAAGCTCCGTGCCAGCCGGGCCGCCAGCTTTCAACGGGCCGGACGAGCCGGACGGCCCAGCGGCGTCCGCACCGCCGTCGTCGCCCGGGCGCAGCACGATCAGGTCGTTGCCCTCGCTCACGCATGGGAAATAGCCATAGACGACGGCCGCTTCGAGCAGGCCCTCCGTTTGCACCCGCTCCATCCACATCCGCAGCCGTGGGCGGCCCTCGGTCTCCACGAGTTCCTCGTAGGAGACCCCTTCTGAACCCGCGGAACCGCGCGCCGCCTTGAGCCCCCATTGGCCCATGAACGTCGCGCGCTCGTCGAGGAAACTCGCGTAGTCCGCGAGTGGTATCCCCTTGATGACCCGGGTTCCCCAGAACGGCACCGCCGGGATGGGGTTGTCCGTGGCGACGTCCGAACGCGCCTGCGGCAGCCGTTCTGTATCAGTCTCCTGCCGCAGCCGGGCCCGGACTCGGCGCTCACGCAGCGGCGGCAACTGCGCGCCCGCCTCGCCGCGCTTGACAGCCATGAACGCGTCCATCAGCCGCAGCCCCTCGAACGCGTCCCTCGCGTAACGGACCTGGCCGTCGAACTGCTCCGCCAGATCCTGCTCGACGTAGGACCGGGTGAGCGCGGCGCCGCCGAGCAGGACCGGCCAGCGCTCCGCGAGCCCTCTGGTATTCAGCTCGTGCAGGTTCTCCCGCATCACCACGGTGGACTTCACCAGCAGCCCGGACATGCCGATCGCGTCGGCGCCGTTTTCGAGCGCCGCCTCCACGATCGCCGACACCGGCTGCTTGATGCCGATGTTGACCACGTCGTAGCCGTTGTTCGACAGGATGATGTCAACCAGATTCTTGCCGATGTCGTGCACGTCGCCCTTGACCGTGGCGAGCACGATCTTGCCCTTGCCTGCCTCGTCCGCGCGGTCCATGTGCGGCTCGAGATATGCCACCGCGGCCTTCATCACCTCGGCGGACTGCAGCACGAACGGCAGTTGCATCTGCCCGGACCCGAACAGCTCCCCGACAACCTTCATGCCTTCAAGCAGCACGTCGTTGACGATCTCCAAGGCGGGGCGCTGGGTGAGAGCCTCATCCAGATCGCGTTCGAGGCCCTTACGCTCGCCATCGATGATCCGGCGCTTGAGCCGCTCCCACAGCGGCAGCGCGGCGAGTTCCGCCGCCCGGTCGGCCTTCACGGTCGCGCTGTCGACGCCCTCGAAGATCTCAAGCAGCCGCTGCAGCGGGTCGTAGCCTTCCTTGCGCCTGTCATAGACGAGGTCGAGCGCGACCTGCCGCTGCTCGTCGGGTATCCGGGCCATCGGCAGGATCTTCGAAGCGTGCACGATGGCCGAGTCGAGTCCCGCCTTGACGCACTCGTTGAGGAAGACGGAGTTGAGCACCGCTCGGGCCGGCGGCTTGAGCCCGAACGACACGTTCGAGACGCCGAGCGTGGTCTGCACATCCGGGTACCGGCGTTTGACCTCACGGATGGCCTCGATGGTCTCGATGGCGTCCCGCCGTGTCTCGTCCTGGCCGGTGGTGATCGGGAACGTCAGGCAGTCCACGATGATGTCGCCGACCTGCATGCCCCAGTTCCTGGTCAGATCCTCGATCAGCCGGGTGGCTACCTGCACCTTCCACTCGGCGGTGCGCGCCTGGCCCTGCTCGTCGATGGTGAGCGCGATCACCGCGGCGCCGTGTTCCTTCACCAGCGGCATGATCCGCGCCATCCGCGACTGCGGGCCGTCACCGTCCTCGTAATTGACCGAGTTGACGACAGCGCGGCCGCCAAGCAGTTCCAGGCCTGTCGCGATGACTTCCGGCTCGGTCGAGTCGAGCACCAGTGGCAGCGTCGCCGCGGTCGCGAGCCGCCCTGCGATCTCGCGCATGTCCGCGGCGCCGTCCCTGCCGACATAGTCGACGCACAGGTCGAGCAGGTGGGCGCCATCTCTCGTCTGCTGCCTGGCGATCTCCACGCAGTCGTCGTACCTGCCGTCATTCATCGCCTCGCGGAAGGCCTTCGAGCCGTTGGCATTGGTGCGCTCGCCGATGGCGAGGAACGAGGTTTCCTGCCGGAACGGCACGTGCTGGTACAGCGATGCGGCCCCCGGCTCGGGCCGCGGGCGCCTGCGCTTCACCTCGCGGCCGCGCACCCGCGCGATGACCGCCGCGAGGTGCTCGGGCGTCGTGCCGCAGCAGCCGCCCACCAGGGCGACGCCGAACTCGGCGGTGAACCTGTCGTGCGCGGCGGCCAGTTGACCAGGACTGAGCGGGTAGCGCGCGCCGTCGGCGGTCAGTTCGGGCAGGCCAGCGTTCGGCTGGCAGGAAAGCGCCACCCTCGAGTGCTGCGCGAGGTACCTCAGGTGCTCGCTCATCTCGGCAGGCCCGGTGGCGCAGTTCAGGCCGATCACGTCGATGCCGAGGGGCTCGAGCGCGGTCAGCGCCGCGCCGATCTCCGAGCCGAGCAGCATAGAACCGGTGGTCTCGATGGTGACCTGAGCGATGAGCAGCACGTCCGCGTCCGCGCCGTTGATCGCCCGCCGGGCGCCGATGATCGCCGCCTTGGCCTGGAGCAGGTCCTGGCAGGTCTCCACGATGAGCGCGTCCGCGCCGCCCGCGAGCAGGCCCTCGGCGCATTGCTGGTACGTGTCGCGCAGCCGCGCGAACGTGACATGGCCGAGGGTTGGCAGCTTGGTCCCTGGACCGATCGAACCGAGCACCCAGCGCGGCAGGCCGGGCGTTGCCGCCGTCCAGTGCTCGGCCGCGTCGCTGGCGATCTTCGCGCTCGCCTCGGAAAGCTCGAAGATCCGGTCTTCGATGCCGTACTCGCCGAGGTTCCCGAGGTTGGCACCGAACGAGTTGGTTTCCACGCAATCCACACCGATTGCGAAGTACGCGTCGTGCACCGCGCGCACGACATCAGGGCGGCTCGCGTTGAGTACCTCGTTACAGCCCTCGTGGTTTTCGAAGTCGCTGAGGGTGACGTCCTGAGCCTGGAGCATCGTCCCCATCGCCCCGTCTGCCACAATGACGCGCTCGCCAAGCGCGGCACGCAAGGCTCCCGATCGGCCGCTCATATGCAGCAACTGTATCCAACGGCGCTACTGCTCTATCCAACGGCGCTACTGCCCGGCGCGCGCACGGCGAGCTCAGGGCCGGCGGGCCCGATGGGTGGCCTGGGCATCCAGGCGCGGCGGCTCATCATGCACGCTGCCATGGCAGGTAACGAGGGTGCCGCGGCGACCGGCGGTGAGCACGTAGGCTGGGACCGTTCGCCCTGCGCGCGGCGAGCCGCGGCGCCTGCCGCGGCACCATCCGCGGCACCGGCCGCGTAGCTGGGAAGTGATGCGCGGAAGTGATGCAGGCTAGTAGCGCAGGGCATGGCAAGCGCGCGGAGGAGGTGTCGGGCCATCGAGCTGGAAAACGTCGATGATCTCACCGCGCCCGTGCTGGTGGCAGCATTCGAGGGCTGGAACGACGCCGGCGAGGCCGCCTCAGGGGTGATCGAGCACCTCGCCGCCGCGTGGGATCCGGAGCCGGTAGCGGCGATCGACCCTGAGGACTTCTACGACTTCCAGGTGACGCGGCCTGTCGTCGAGCTTTCCGCGGGGCGGACAGAGCGCCTGATCTGGCCGACGACGCGCCTGTCGCGGGCGAAACCAGATGGAATCGACCGCGACATTGTCCTTGTGCACGGGATCGAGCCGAACATGCGCTGGCGCCGATTCTGCGACGAGCTCGTGCAGAGCTTCAGCGACCTGGGCGCCGAGATGATCGTGCTGCTCGGCGCGTTGCTCGCAGACGCCCCGCACACGCGCCCGGTGCCGATCGCGGGTTCGGTGTCGCAGTCCAAGCTCACCGCCGAACTCAACATGCAGCCGGTCGACTACAAGGGCCCGACCGGGATCGTTGGGGTGTTGCAGCACGCCTGCGGCGAGGCTGGCCTGACCGCGGTCTCGCTCTGGGCATCGGTGCCGCACTATGTGGCACAGCCGCCCAACCCGAAGGCGACGCTCGCGCTGCTGCGCGGCATCGAGGATGTTGTGGACATCACCTTGCCGCTCGCCGACCTGCCCGAGCAGGCCAGGGCGTGGGAGCGTGGCGTCGACGAACTCGCGCAGCAGGACACGGAAGTGGCCGAGTACGTGCGGGCCCTCGAGGACCAGCGGGACGCGACGGACCTGCCCGAGGCGAGCGGAGACGCGATCGCCAGGGAATTCGAGCGGTATCTCCGCCGCCGCGGTGACCATGGCGACGCGGGCAACCACTGACCTTGCCGCCGCCCTAGGCTGTAAAGTGCCAGGTCAGGGGGACATTTGGCGCAGTTTGGTGACGCCGCGTGATTCGCTGGTCTCAGGCAGCGAAATTGCGGGGGGGCGAGCCGCGGCACGTCGCGGCACCCCCACGCTTCGCGCGGTCCGCGCGGCCTCGGCAGATGGCAGCCGTCGCGGTCTTCGCCGGGTTCGCGCTGCTGATAATCATGCCTTCCGGTGTGACCCCGCTCGCCAAGTCAGACGTGTGGTCCTTTCCCGCGCACTCGCATGGCATCGTCCGGCAGCTCAGGGTCCGCGGACCCGCCGATGCACAGTGGCACTCCGTTTGGGTCTGGCGCCCGCCAGGACCCGACTCGGCGGTCATCCCGGTGCTCTACTTCCTGCACGGGAACCCGGGCGGCCCGGGTGACGCGTTCAGCCGCGGACTCGGCCGGATCCTCGATGACCGCCTCGAGGAGGGTTACCCGCCGTTCGTGGTCGCCTGCCCCGACGGCAATGGTGAGAACCACTGGGACACGGAATGGGCGGACGCAGCCGGCGGATCGGACATGGTAGAGAGCCGGCTGCTCGACGCCGTGATCCCCGCTGTTGAAGGTGCCAGCAGGCGCGCCGCGGCGCGGCGCGCGATCGCCGGGTTCTCGATGGGCGGCTACGGTGCGATGAACATCGCGCTGCGGCATCCGGAGCTCTTTGGCCAGATCGTTTCTATCGCGGGCTATTTCGACGTGGATGACCCGGCAGGCATGTTCGCCGGGCGCCAGGCCCTGATGGCCGCGAATAGCCCTGACATGCACATCAACATGGCACGCGGCAAGCGGATCCTGCTCGAAGAGGACAGGTCGGACGATGTTGACGTGATCAAGGGACAGGCGGCGAGGTTCGAGGGCCTGCTCGATCGGGCGCACATCCCGGTGACAATGCGCATTACCGCAGGCCGGCACGATTGGGCGTATGCGATCGACGCGCTCGCACGAGCGCTCGACTTCCTCGCCACTGGCTGGGGATCAGGTGGCGGCTGGGCACGTGCCGTAGGGCATGTCCCACGGCCCACGGGACTACGCCCCTAAACCGGCGGCCAGGGTACGGCAGGCCACTCATCCGACGGATACGGATGCACACGGTGCTTGAGCAGGAAATCCACCCGGCCTTTGGTGGCATTGATCTCAGCGGCGGCGAGGCGC
The DNA here is from genome assembly GCA_963727015.1 of uncultured Actinomycetota bacterium. Lineage (GTDB taxonomy): Bacteria > Actinomycetota > Actinomycetes > Streptosporangiales > Streptosporangiaceae > DATFVJ01. The sequence continues at coordinate 206,247 of CAVSEV010000002.1, forward strand.
TGGCTGAGTTCGGCCGCCAGCTCGCGGCCGTCGAGGGCTGCACGGAGGCGGTCGAGCGCCTCGATCGCCCTGCCAGGCAGCGGTCGTCCGCGCCACTGCCAGAGCACCGTGCGGAGCTTGTAATCCTCGGAGAAGCACACGCCATGATCGCAGCCGTATAGCTGCCCGCGTGCGGTGGGGAGCAGGTGCCCGATCTTCCTGTCCGCATTGTTCACCACCGCATCGAAGACGGCCATGTCCCGCAGCCCTGCATGGTCGGTGCGCCGGGCGAGGGCGACCAGGTCGACCGTGGCGTCCGCGTCGATCCACAACTGGCACATGCCGGGACCGAATGGGCCGTCGCGGTACACGGTGGGCGGCACCACGCCCCACCCGGCCGCCTCGGAGATCAGATAGGCGGCCACCTCACGACCTGCCAGGGATCCGCGCGGGAAGTCCCACAAGGGCCGCTCGCCCGATATCGGCTTGTAGACACACGCCGCGCTCATGCCGCCGTGTTTGATCCCGCAGTAGAGCGTCGCATTGGACGCCTCGAAAAGCTGGCCTTCGACTTCGATGGGGCCATTGGCGAGCAGGTCAAGAATTGCCTCGCGGCCGTCGGCTGCCCCGTCCTGCCGCCGGCGCATCCGATCGGAGGGAGGCTCCCGCATGTCCTGATTCTGACGCCTTACCGGCTGCGCCGCGAGCCGGGCTTTGGCGCCGGCCCGGTGGCCGCTCCTTGGCATTGTTACGCCACCGGGCCAGGGCGATGACCATTTTGCCGCGGGCAGACGTGCCCTGCCGCGTCAAGTGGCAGGCCACACAGCGGGCAAGGCGGCCGTCCCGCCGCGACGATCTGCAGTGCTCGCTGGGCAAATGCGCGGGCCATGGCGGGCGTGATCCGCACCCGCAGCACGCCGGGACCGTCCGCGGAGATGTCCTCGGCAAGCGGCTCGACCGGCTCGTCTGACTCCTCCTGCGCCTCGATCACGACGCGATCGCCGTCCGCATCCCAGGCGAGCGCGATGGACCCGACCCTGAACTCTTCCATCAGCGGCAGTTCGAGCGGTGCGTCGTCTTGCAGTTCCGCGGGCGCAACCGCGGGCACGGTGGCCGAGCCTCCGGATCGGCGCGACACCTCGTCGAGCAACTCGTCGAGCCGCTCGGCAAGCAAGCTGACCTGCTGCTTCTCCAGCGTCACGCTGGTGACCCTGCCGGTGCCGCTCGCCTGCAGGTAGAACGTCCGCTCGCCTGGCTGGCCGACGGTGCCTGCCACGAACCTCGCCGGCGGGTCGTAGATATAGACAGGCATCTCCCTATCCTTGCGCTTCAGCTGGCTGCTGCTGAACTCCGTGGCCGCAGGAAGCCCGCGCGCCCGCACGCCCGACGACGTCCGCGCTGACGCCCACGCTTTCACTGTCCGCATGGCCCGCACTGATGCTCACGCCGGAGCCCGCGCCGTCACCCGCCGCATCCTCCTTGTTGACGCGCACGCCCTCGCCGCCGTTGTCACCATCCGCGCCTGCGCCGCCGTTGTCACCATCCGCGCCCGCGCCGCCGCCGACCGTGGCGTCGCTGCCCGCACGCCCTGCACCGCGCGCTGCCTTCGTGAGACCGCCCACATCCCCTCCGGTGTCGTTAAGGCGCAGAAGGAACGGCCGCAGCTCGGTGTACCTGATGACGGTTAGCGAGCACGGATCGATCTGGATCCGCTGGAACAGGTCGAGATGAACACCCAGGCTATCGGCAACAATCGCCTTGATCACGTCACCATGCGAACACACGACATAGCACGCGTCGCGGCCTAGCTTCGCATTCCACTCCCGCACCGCAGCGACCGCACGGTACTGCATGTCGGGCAGGGCCTCGCCGTCCGGGCCAGGGAACCTCGCCCCGCTCGGATGCGCCTGCACGACACGCCAGAGCGGCTCCTTGGCGAGCTTCTTCAGCTGCTTACCTGTCCAGTCGCCGTAGTGGCACTCCCCGACACGGTCATCGACCCGCACGGCCGGCTCCGCCTGGCCGTCACGCGACGGACCGGCCGCCGCCGCGATGGCCAGCGCGGTTTGCCTGCAGCGCTCGAGTGGGCTTGTGACGATCGCATCGAGCGGCACGGGCGCGAGCCGTGCGGCGAGAGCTTCCGCCTGCGCCCTGCCGCGGTCGTCGAGATTCACGCCTGGAGTCCAGCCCGCGAGTACCGGCCCAGTGAGCGCGGTCAGGCCGTGGCGCACCAGGAGAACCGTTGTCACAGTCCAGACTCTAGTGCCGCATGCTGGGTATGCCCGCCGCCCGTTCCGCGTGCTGGGTATGCCCGCCGTTAGTTCCGCGTGCTCGGTATGCGCGCGGCTAGCTCCGCGTGCTGGGTATGCCCGCGGCTGGTTCCGCGTGCTGGGTATGCGCGCGGCTAGCTCCGCGTGCTGGGTATGCCCGCGGCTGGTTCCGCATGCTGGGTATGCGCGCCGCCGCGGCGCGGAGGCGTTAACCTCCGATCATGGAGCAGCGCAGGCTCGGAGCGTCGGGCCTTCGGGTCTCGCGGCTTGGCCTGGGCACGATGACCTGGGGCCGTGACACGAGTGAGGACGACGCCGCCGCCCAACTTGTCTCGTTCGCCGATGCTGGCGGAACCTTGATCGACACGGCGGGCTCATATACGGGCGGTGATGCCGAGCTGATCATCGGACGGCTGCTGGGTGATGTCGTGCCCCGGTCGGAGATGGTCCTCGCGACAAAGACGTCCGGGGACGTCTCGCGGCGGAGCCTGCTTGCCGCCCTTGATGCCTCGCTGCGCCGGCTGGGCGTCGACCACGTGGATCTATGGCAGGTGGACGCGTGGGATCCGTCGACACCGCTCGAGGAAACGCTGTCCGCCGTCGACCAGGCCTTGAGCGCTGGCCGCGCGAGGTATGCGGGGGTCTGCGACTACGCTGGCTGGCAATTGGCGCGCGCCGCGACCTGGCAGCAGGCCTGGCCGGGCCGGGCACCCATCTCCTCGGTACAGGTCGAGTACTCGCTACTCGCTCGCGATATCGAGCGGGAGGTGCTGCCCGCCGCGGCCGACAGGGGCGCGGGCGTGCTTTGCAGGTCGCCGCTCGGCCGCGGCGTGCTCACCGGCAAGTACCGCACGGGTATCCCCGCGGATTCACGGGCCGCGACCCCGCACTTTGGCTGGTTCGTGCAGCCTTATCTGGATGAACGGTGCCGCGCCATCGTGGAGGCGGTGAGCACCGCGGCGGACGGCCTCGGCGTTTCGCCGCTGGCGGTGGCCTTGAGCTGGGTGGCGGACCGCCCGGCAGTCACGTCCGCGATCGTCGGAGCCCGCACGACCGGCCAGCTCACCGGCATTCTGGACGCCACGCAGGTCGTGCTGCCCGCCGAGATTTCAGCCGCGCTCGACGACGTTTCCGCCAGGGCGTCTCGTTGATCTCGGTGGATGCGGGCGGTGATCCGGGCGGCTACCGGCAAGGCCCTTGTTCTCGATCAGCCGCTAGCGCGCTGGTGTTTTCGTCAAGTTTTACGCAGAGTAAGAATGATCAGTGCCGTTGACCAGTGAGTATTACGATCCGTATTCAGTCTTATGGCTAGATTTGGTCGTTTAGCACCAGCGTCCTAGTGGAGCTGCCGGCGACGAGACTGCCTGGGTGCCGATCCGCGCCGTCAAAGCGCTGCCAGACGCTACTCCGCCACGATGAAGGTGACGTTGCCGAACGTCAGCTGATCGCCCGCCTGGACCGGAACCGGCGAGCTGATCCGCCAGCCGTTGCGCCTGGTGCCATTCATCGAGCCGAGATCCCAAAGCAGCCAGCGGCCGCCCATCCTGGTCAGCTTGGCATGCAGGCGCGACACGGTGAGGTCTGGGATGACCAGATCGCAGCCGGGTTCACGGCCGATGGTGAACCCGGGAGGCGCGGCGCTGCCGGGCCGGACTTCCGTTGGCGGATCGCCAGGCAGCGTCAGCAGCGGCAGCCGGGGCAGCCGCCAGGCCGCCGAGAGCCGGTCAGAAAGGGCGGACATACGCGCCACCGCGTCGGTGAGCCGCCTGGTGACCCGGCCAGGCGACAGGTCGCAGAACAGCGCGGCGAGTTCGGAGCGGCTGCGCGCGCGGAGCGCCGCATCCATCCGCCTGACGAAGGTGTCATGCGACAGTTCGCCCGCCACCGAGCGCTCGCGCAACTCGGCGATCGCCCGTTCACGATCGGAGTCAGAGGCGCGCTCAGGAAACGGTGCCCGCACCGTCATGGCCGAAGTATCGGCCGCCTGGCGCCAATTGTCCAACGTCTGCTGCCCTTATCGGTTGCCCGATGCCCGGAACCGGCCGCGCCAGCCCGGCCCGCCGCGCCAGTCCGGCCGCGCCAGTCCGGCCGCGCCAGTCCGGCCGCGCCAGTCCGGCCGCGCCAGTCCGGCCGCGCCAGTCCGGCCGCGCCAGTCCGGCCGCGCCAGTCCGCGGCCGGCGCGCCAGTCCGGCCGCGCCAGTCCGGCCGCGCCAGTCCGGCCGCGCCAGTCCGGCCGCGCTAGTCTGGCTGGGAGGACGCCTTGTAGTAGGTGCTGGAATCTGGCCGCCAGAGCAGAATGATCGCGCCGAGGCCGACGAGCCACACCGCGACCGTGAGGAACCTGTTGAGCGCGGCGCCAGGCTGAGCGAAGCTCGCCGCCGCGTTGAGCGTTGAGATACCGAAGAACACGCTCGCCAGAATCCGTGCCCACGCCTTCCCGCGCTTGTTGGCCCACGCCATCCACAGCCAGAGGCCAGCGCCGATAAGGCCAGTGATCACGCTCGTGACCACGATCAACGTCGCGCCATGGCTCACCTGGCCGGCGCTAAGTCTTGGATTCGCCTTCCTGATCTCACGCTTCAGGCCGCCGGATGTGGCCAGGCCGATGACGAGACCGACGATGCTCACGGCCGCACCCGCGTACATCAGCTTCACTGCGTTCTGGATCGACGGGGGCGCCGGCTCGCCCGCTGGCCGATTGCGCTGCCCGCCCCGGTCCGGGTAGCGCGGGATGTCTGGCATCAGATCCTCGAACCTCCGATTCGCGGTGCTGCCCGGGGCGCGAACCGGCGGGGCCCAGCGCCGCTGTCGCTGTGCTCGCCACCCCGCTGGCCACCCCGTGCTGGGCCACCCCGTGCTGGGCCACCCCGTGCTGGGCCACCCCGTGCTGGGCCACCCCGTGCTGGGCCACCCCGTGCTGGGCCACCCCGTGCTGGGCCACCCCGTGCGGTGACCCTTTGCTCGGGACACGGCCAAGCGGCGGGCCATCGGCGGCGCCCATGCGATGGGCGGCTAGCCGCCCATCGCATGGGCGCCGCCGTCCACATGCACGATCTCACCCGTCGTGGCAGGAAACCAGTCGGAAAGCAGCGCCGCGCACGCACGCGCGGCAGGCTCGGGATTCGTGATGTCCCAGCCTAGCGGCGCTCGCTCGCTCCACAGTTGCTCGAACTGACCGAAACCTGGGATGCTGCCCGCCGCCATCGTGCGGATCGGCCCGGCCGCCACTAGATTCACCCGGATATTCTTCTGCCCCAGGTCCCTTGCCAGGTACCTCGCGCACGACTCAAGCGCGGCCTTGGCCACACCCATCCAGTCGTACGCGGGCCAAGCGCGGCTCGCGTCGAAATCGAGACCCACGATCGAGCCCGCGGCCGCTACATCGGGCGGCGCGCTAGAGCCACCCGAGCCGCGGGAGTCCTCGTCGCCGACCGAACCAGTCATTATGGGCAGCGCCGCGACGGCGAGCGACTTCAAGGAAAAAGCCGACACGTGCACCGCGGTCGCGACGTCCTCCCACGGTGTCTTGAGGAAGTTACCGCCGAGTGCGCCCTGGGGCGCGAACGCGACCGCGTGCACTAGGCCATCGAGGCTGTCGACGTGCGCAGACACACGCTCGGCGAGCGATGCGAGCTGCCCGCTGTCTGTCACATCAAGTTCGACAATGGGCGGCGGCTGCGGCAGCCGCCTGGCGATCCGCTCCACCAGGCTCAGGCGGCCGAAACCGGTGAGCACGACGGTGGCACCCTCGAGTTGCGCGATGCGCGCGACGTGAAATGCGATCGAGGAGTCAGTCAGCACGCCCGTGATCAGGATTCGCTTTCCCTCCAGGATGCCCATCAGTGACCCATCCCCATGCCGCCGTCCACGGGAATGACCGCGCCAGTGATGTAGCCGCCGGCATCGCCGGCCAGGAATTCAACCACGCCGGCCACCTCGTCAGGTGCCGCGTAACGCCCGAGCGGGATGTTCTTCAAGATCTGGGCCTTTCTTTCTTCGGGCAGCGCCGCGGTCATATCGGTCTGCACGAATCCAGGGGCGACGACATTCACCGTGATGTTCCGCGAACCTAGCTCCCTGGTGAGCGACCGCGCCAGTCCCACCAGGCCGGCCTTGGACGCCGCGTAGTTCGCCTGGCCGCCAGATCCGAGCAGGCCAACCACCGACGAGATCAGGATGATGCGGCCACGGCGCATCCTGATCATTGGCCGTATCGCTCGTTTGGCGACGCGGAAGGCCCCGGTCAGGTTCGTGTCAAGGACCCCGCTGAAATCGTCCTCGCTCATCAGCGCGAGCAGGTTGTCACGGTTGATGCCCGCGTTGGCGACGAGCACCTCGACCGGGCCTTGTGCCTTTTCTACCGCGGTGAAGGCACCGTCCACGGCGGCGGTTTCAGTGATGTCGCAGCGAACCACGGGCAGCCCTTCAGCGCCTGCCACGGTGTCACCGGATCTCGACGTCACGGTCACCGCGTCGCCGGCCGCCGCAAAGCGGCGCGCGATGGCGAGCCCGATGCCGCGATTCCCACCGATGACGAGGACGGACCGGCTCATCTCATTTTCCTCCCACTGAACCCGATCGTCGTGGGGAGATTACCGGCCGGCTGGCCCGCGCGCATGTCAGGTAGGTTTCCTGTCGTGGCTGATAACCGCACCGGCTCGCCCAGGCAGGCGACGCAACCCGGTGGGCAGCAGCGCCCGCCGCGTGACACTCCCGGGCACCCGGCGGCCCGCAACCCCCCGCCGCGCGGCGGACGCGGGATCGATCCCGAGTTCACCGCGCTGCCGCTGCACAACCTGGCCGACGCGGCCCTGCAGCGGTCCCGCGACCTAGGCGCGGCGCATGCCGACTTCCGGCTCGAACGGATCCGCGGGCAGTATCTCGCGCTGTCTGACAACAACCTAGAGACCCTGGTCGACGGCGACGAGCTTGGCCTCGCCGTACGTGTCATCTGCGACGGCACATGGGGTTTCGCTGCGGCTGCCGACATCACCCCAGAGGCCGCTGCGCGGGCCGCGCAGCAGGCGGTCGACGTCGCGAAGGTATCGGCCGCGATCAACAGGGAGCGCATCGAACTGGCGGACGAGCCGCCGTACGGCGAGGTGAACTGGATCTCTTCGTACCTGCAGGACCCGTTCGAGATCGGCGTCGCCGACAAGGTCAGGCTGCTGCGCCAGTGGGGCGGCGGGCTTCTCGGCGACCCACGGGTTGATCACGTCGACACCTCACTCCAGCAGGTCAAGGAGTGCAAGTTCTACTCCGATGGCGTCACCACGGCGACGCAGCAGCGGGTGAGACTGCATCCGGTCGTGACCGCCGTCGCGATCGACGGGCCCGCGGGCAGGTTCGACACGATGCGGACCATCGCGCCGCCCGCCGGGCGCGGATATGAGTATCTGACGGGTACCGGCTGGGACTTCACGGCCGAACTCGCGGAACTCCCTGAACTGCTCGCTGCGAAGCTCGCTGCCCCTTCTGTCGAGGCCGGCAGCTACGATCTCGTGATTCACCCGTCGAACCTGTGGCTCGCCATCCACGAGTCGATCGGGCACGCCACCGAGCTCGACCGGGCCCTCGGCTACGAGGCCGCTTACGCCGGCACCTCGTTCGCCACCTCGGACAAGCTCGGGACCCTTCAGTACGGGTCGCCGGTCATGAATGTCTCGGGCGACCGCACCGCGCCGCACGGGCTCGCCACGATCGGTTTCGATGACGAGGGGGTCGCTGGCCAGCTGTGGGACATCATCTCCGGCGGTGTTTTCACCGGCTACCAGCTTGATCGCCGGATGGCGAGGATGAACGGCTTCGGGCGGTCCAACGGATGCGCCTTCGCTGACTCACCGTCACACATGCCGCTGCAACGAATGGCCAACGTCTCACTGCACGCCGACCCGGCAGGCCCCGCGACCGAAAGCCTGATCGCGGGCGTAACGCGCGGCATCTACATCGTCGGCGACAACAGCTGGTCCATCGACATGCAGCGGTACAACTTCCAGTTCACCGGCCAGCGTTTCTACAAGATCGAGAACGGCCGGCTGGCCGGCCAGCTCCGAGATGTCGCCTATCAGGCCACCACCACAGACTTCTGGAACAGCATGGAAGCGGTCGGCGGCCCGGGCACGTACCTGCTGTGCGGCGCCTTCAACTGCGGCAAGGGCCAGCCAAGCCAGATCGCGCCGGTCAGTCACGGCTGCCCGTCCGTCGTTATGCGTGGCGTCCGGATCCTGAACACGCTGGAAGAGGCGGGATGACCCCACAAGAGACAGTGGAGCGGGCGCTCGCGGAAGCCAGCGTGGCCCGCGCCCGCGACTGCGTCGTGATAGCCGACGAGACAAGTAACGCCAACCTGCGCTGGGCGGGTAACACGCTGACCACGAACGGGGTCGCGCGGTCACGCAGGCTCACGGTCATCGCGATTGAGCACCGCACCGACGGCGCGGCCATCGGCGTGGTGTCGAGGGCCGGGATCCGCGACGACCAGCTCGCCGACGTTGTGCGGGCCGCCGAGCAGGCGGCAAGGGAGAGCTCGGTCGCAGAAGACGCGCAGGCGCCGGTAGAACCGTCCGCGCGGCAGCCGTTCGGGGAATGGGGCGGACCGGTTGCCGAGACCGAGATCGGCGTCTTCACCGATTTCGCCGCAGCCCTCGGCGACGCGTTCGCCGCGGCGCAGGCGAGTGGCAGAAAGCTGTATGGCTTCGCTCAACACGAGCTGACCTGCACCTTCCTCGGTAGCTCCAGCGGCCTCAGACTCCGCCACGACCAGCCCGCCGGCCGGCTGGAACTTAACGCCAAGTCTGCCGACCTCGAACGCTCCGCGTGGGCGGGAACGGGTACCCGCGACTTCACGGATGTGGACATCATCGGCCTCGAAGCCGGGCTCGCACAGCGCCTCGACTGGGCGAAGCGCCGCGTGTCACTTCCGCCCGGCCGATACGAGACGCTGCTCAGCCCAACCGCCGTCGCGGACCTGCTCATCCACGCCTACTACGCGGCAGGCGCGAAGGACGCCCTCGATGGCCGGACCGTGTTCAGCAAGCCCGGCGGCGGCACCAGAGTTGGTGAAAGGCTCGCCGCCCTTCCCGTGACGCTGCGTAGTGACCCGGGCGCCCCTGGGATCGAGTGCGCGCCGTTCGTGATCGCCCGCGCGTCGTCGCGCGCCTCCTCTTGTTTCGACAACGGGCTCACGCTCGAGCCCACGGAGTGGATCAAGGACGGGAACCTGAACGCGCTTGTTCAGACGCGGCACTCCGCCGAACTGACCGGCCTGCCCGTTACCCCGGCCATCGACAACCTGATCTTCGAGGCCGCGGGCGGCGCTGGGCCTGCGCTCGACCAGATGATCGCCAGCACAGCTAACGGCCTGCTCGTCAGCTGCCTTTGGTACATCCGCGGGGTCGATCCGCAGACGCTGCTCGTCACCGGGCTCACCAGGGACGGGCTTTACCTGGTCGAGAACGGCGAGGTCACCGGGGCGGTGAACAATTTCAGGTTCAACGAGTCACCTGTCGGCATGCTCGATCGGGTGGCGGAGGTGGGCCGGACGAGGCCCTGCCTGGCCCGCGAGTGGGCCGACTACTTTGCCCGGGTCGCGGCGCCGCCCGTGCGGGTCGAGGGATTCAACATGTCATCAGTCAGCAAGGCCAGCTAGCGCGCGGCGCGGCACACGTCCTAGGCGAAGATCCATGATCATGGTGCCTTCCCGTCGTATGCGCGGGAAAGCACCATGATCATGAAACCCTTGCTCGGCCGCTCACGCATCCTCTAGGCGGAACCCCACCTTCAGCCCGACCTGGTAATGGGCGACATCATCGTTTTCTATCTGGCCCCGGATCTCGGTTACCTCGAACCAATCAAGATGCCTGATGGTCTGGCTCGCGCGGTGCAGCGCGTTGTTCACCGCCTGCTCGATGCCATCGGGTGAGGTTCCGACGATCTCGGTCACCCTGTACGTCCTGTCGGTCATGCTTCCTCCCTAGCGTTGATGAGCTTCCGCGCAGCCCGGCACGCGGCATGGTGGCGCGCGGACAATCTTGCCCCTGGGCATGCGCAGTTTCCACAGGCCCGGACCTGGCATAGCGTGGGAACGTGAAGTTTGTCCTGCCCAACCGGCGCAGACGCAGTGAATATACGGTCACCGACGCCCGGCGCTCCATGTCGGAGGATATTTCCTACCGGCAGCGGCGGTACCTGATCTCGATGGGGGTCCGTGTCGTCGCCTTCCTGCTTGCAGTCTTTCTGTTCCACGGCATCTGGCGGTTCATCGCCGCAGCCATCGCGCTGGTGGTGCCGTACTTCGCGGTCGTGTTCGCCAACGGCGGACGCGAGCCTGACAACGGCGCGACGTTCGAGTCATTCGAGCCCAACTTGCCGGAGCGCAGGGACGCCGCAGGTGGCTCACTTGCAGTGCCAGGCAGTCCAGACGGTGCCAGCGGCGGCGGCGACGCCGACGGCCGCACCCGCGCCGATGAAGCCGATCGCGACGGCACCGGTCGCGACGGCACCGGTCGCGACGGCACCGGTGGCGGCGGAGCCGATCGCGACGGGCCCTTTCGCGAGGGCGCCCCAGGCGACGGTGCGCGCGACGGGACGGGTGCAGATGACGTAGCCGCAAACGGCGCCGCGCGCGACCAGAACGGTACCCGTCGCGCCTCGGCGGACAGCACCGCGTAGGGTGGCGCGATGCCTGGCCGCACCGCAGCAGGCGGACGTGAGCGCGCGGCCCGAGGCGCGCCAGGAAGCGCGCAGGGGGGCGGGGCCGTCGCGGCCGGGACTGCCTCGTGGCACAGCATCCAAGCAGGCGCGAAGGCCAAGCCTTTGTGTCCGGTGAGCAAGCCGACACTCGCTTCCAGGACCGATTTCAGCAGGGTCATTAGGTCGTAGACTTAGCAGAGCGCTCGACCGGCCGCGACGACCAGTGCCAGTCGCGGGATCGGGTCGCAACGAGGTCTTTACGCACATGGGGTCTTGACGCACGCAGGTCTTGACGTACACGGCTCTTGACGCGCAGAAGTCTTGACGCACAAGGGGGGGTTTCGGTGTAACATTTATTCCGGTGCTCTGGTCCCCCGTCGGAGCACCGGTGCCGGCGTTCCGGGCCCCCGTCGGAGCGCCGATGATCGCGGGCCGGGTGGTTTGCCCCCGTAGCCACCCGGCCCGCCTCTTTTCTGATCTTCACTATTTTCCGTCGGCACTTCGGGTCGGCTTCGCCATGTCCTGTGGCTGCGGCACCGCGCTGCCCCGCCGCACCGCACCAGCCGCAAGAGCTGCACCGCACCAGCCGCAAGAGCCCGCACCGTGCCGCCCCCGCCGCTCCGCCGCACGAGCCGCACCGCGCTGCCCCGGCGCGAGAGCCGCACCGCGCCGCCGCACCACGAGAACCCGCGTGTCGCCGCGGCCGGGCCGCTACTCGGTCTGGCGGAACTCGGCGATCGCGACCCCCATCATCCCGAGGCCCATGACGGCCACGATGCCCAGCGAGAGCCAAAGCGGAACGACCCAGCCTGCCCAGGTGATGCCGGGCGACAGCGCATGCTCGGCCAGTGGGCTGAGGCTCAGGTGGGTGAAGACCGCGCGCCGCATCGGGGCCACGACGTAGGTGAGCGGGTCGATCCGGGTGAGCACGGTCAGCCAGGTCGGCAGCCCGTTGAGTGGGTACAGCGCGCCGGACAGGAAGAACAGCGGCATGACGAGCATCTGGGTCAGCGCCATGAACGCCTGGAACTGCTTGATCCGTGCCGCCATCATCACTCCGAACGCCGTCAGCGTGAACGAGAGCAGCAGCATTTCGCCGATCAGGGTGACGATCAGGCCTGGGGCGTAAGGCACATGGGCCAGCCCGGACAGGATCAGGATGACGATCCCTTGCACGGTCGCGATCGTCGTACCGCCGAGGCACTTACCGATCACGATGGCGGACCTGCTCACGGGCGCCACGAGCATCTCGCGCAGGAACCCGAACTCACGGTCCCAGACGATCGAGGCCGCCGAGAAGATGGCCGTGAACAGCACCGACATCGCCACGACGCCAGGGAAGATGAACGTCTTGAAATCCACGCCGGGGGGCATGCCGCGGCGGGCCAGTGCGGATAGCCCGGTGCCGAGCACGAACAGGAAAAGCACGGGCTGAATGAGGGAGGTAATTGCGCGCAGCCGGTCCGTGCGGAACCTGATGAGCTCACGCTGCCACACGATGGAAACGGCGCGCAGATCCGACCGCAGGCCATGTTCGGGCACCGCGACTCTGATCTTCTCAGCGAGTACCGCCGCGGCCTCGGCGCTTGATCCCGCTGCCGTCTGCGCCGTCTGTGTCGTCTGTGTCGCCATCGTCATCGCCTCCCTCGAAAGCGCTGCGCCATCTGGCGCATGGCATCGGTGCCTGACGCCTCCGCATCGCGGATGGTGGAGCCGGTATAGGACATGAAGACATCGTCCAGCGATGGCCGCGACACACTGACCGAGCGGATGGGCACGGTCAGCTCGGCGAACAAGCGGGGCACGAATTGTTCGCCAGATGTCACGGAGAAGGTGACAGCGCCCTCGTGCACGGCGGCATCGAGGCCGAACTTGGCAGCGAGCTCGGCGATCGCCGCCCCGTCGTCCGCCGTGTGGATCTGGACCCGGTCCTTGCCGACGCTCGCCTTGAGCGCCTCAGGAGTGTCGATCGCCACGATCTTCCCGTGGTCGATGATCGCGATGCGGTCGCAGTGCTCCGCCTCGTCCATGTAGTGCGTGGTCAGAAAGATCGTGATGTCCTCGCGGCTCTTCAGGTCGTTAATGTACTGCCAGATCGACGAGCGGGTCTGCGGGTCGAGCCCGACTGTTGGCTCGTCGAGGAACAGCACGTAAGGAGCGTGCAGCAGGCCGCGCGCGATCTCGAGGCGGCGCTGCATCCCGCCCGAGAAGGTGCTCACCAGGCTGTCGCGCCGCTCCCACAGGCCGACCATGTCAAGCACCTGCCGCATCCGGGGCTCCACCGCGGCCTTGGGCACCGCATACAGGTCAGCGTGGAACCGCAGGTTCTGCGCCGCGGTGAGGTAGCTGTCCAGGGTGGTGTCCTGGAATACGAGGCCAATGTTGCGCCGTACCTCGTCGCGTTCCGCCACCACGTCGTGTCCCGCGACACGCGCGGATCCCGACGTGGGCTTGGCGAGCGTGCACAGAATCTTGATCGTCGTGGACTTGCCCGCCCCGTTCGGCCCGAGGAAGCCGAATGTCTCCCCCGCCGCGACCTCGAAGTCGATACCGCGCACGGCCTCGATGTCCCCGTAACGTTTGCTCAGCCCGGAAACCGACACCGCTATGGCGTTATCCGGGCGCCGCGAGTCGCTGACCTCAGCCGAGGCGGTCGCGGCCTGTTCATCCGCGTGAAGCCTCACCGTCGGTGCCTCCCTGCCTGCTCGTCCCGTTCACTGACGCCCAGCCGTTCGCTGACGCCAGCCGTTCACTGACGCCAGCCGTTCACTGACGCCAGCCGTTCACTGACGCCAGCCGTTCACTGACGCCAGCCGCTCACTGATTCCAACCGTGGGACGCCGCGCTGTCATCCGGCGGTCAGCCGCCGAAAATGGCTGGCCACCGGATACCGCGCCGGCTCGACCTCATTACTCGCCGGGGCTTACTTGCCAGGGCTTACTTGCCGGGGCTGTCTTCCCCGGCCGTGCGCTGTGCGGTCTCGTCCGCCGCCGGCCGGGCCGGGGCTTGGTCGTCATCGCTGGCGAGGATGCCGTAGAGATTCTTCCGCGCCAGGATCAGCACCTGCCGAGCGGACTCGATCTGCGCCTGCGTGCCCACACTGAACACCTGCGACGCTGCCATGGCCACCTGGCCGAACAACTGACGCATGTCAATCATATCGTCGGAGACCGTGCCGGCAACGGCGTCCCAAGGCGCCGCGAGCTCGTCGGCGTGGGCCGCCACGAACGCGCGGCCTTCATCGGTCAGTTCGAACGCCTTACGCCCGCCCTCGGCCTCCGTGGTGCGGACGAGGCCTTCGTCCTCGAGCTGCTGCAGCGCCGGATACACCGAGCCAGGACTTGGCCGCCATACCCCGCCGCTACGGGATTCGATTTCCTGGATGATCTGGTAGCCGTTACGCGGCTCGTCGGCGAGCAGCGTCAGCGCAGCCGCGCGAACGTCGCCACGCTTTGCCCGCGGCCCGCGGTGTCTGCGCGGGCCAGCGAATGGGTACCCGGGGAACCCGGGGAACGGCGGCCAGTCCTGGCCACCGCGCCAGCCACCCATTCCGGACGGCGTATGCCGGCTGCGGAACCCGAACGGCCCGCGGCCACCTGGCGGCGGCCCTCCGGGCCCTCCGGGCCCACCGCGCCAGCGGACCGGGCCCTCGCCCGCGACATCCGCCCCGCTTCGTCCTTCTTCTGGCGTCCGGTGCCAGCCCTGCTGGCGACCGCGGCGCCGTGCGTCTTCGTAGCGCATTGTCATACCTCCTGATTCATGAGCCAGACTTCTGTCTGAAGCTCTCGATACGTAACGATATATCTTTAACATTCGGAGCGCAAGTACTCCCGCACGAAAAGTCAACTTAAGTTGACAAGCCGGAGATGTCAACGTAGGTTGACAGCATGAACGAAGGAGTGCAGCTCACGGAGGCCGCGAGCGGCCAGGATCCGGCCACCGGACTGCGGGCCGTGCGTGCCCTGCGTGATCTGACCGAGCGCCTGGAGGTGCTCCAGGTCGGCAACGCGCGTGAGCGCGGCTGGTCATGGCAGGAGATCGCGGTGTTTCTCGGCGTGAGCAAGCAGGCGGTCCACAAGAAGCACGCCCGTCGCAGGTACACCCCCTAGGAGAAATGACGATGTTCGAACGATTCAGCCAGGAAGCGCGGGAGGCGCTCATACGCAGCGCCGATGAGGCGCGCCTTCTTCGCCGGGACTACATCGGGCCGGAGCACCTGCTGCTCAGCCTGGCCGCCCAGCGAACCGGCGTGGCGGCAGCAGCGCTTGCCGGCATTGGGCTGAACATCAGCGATCTGCGCGAACGCGTGGGCGCGGAGTCCGGCGCCACGCTCGACGCCGCTGCCCTGGCGTCGCTCGGTATCGACCTGGAATCGGTGCGCGCGAGCGCCGAGGCCGCGTTCGGTCCAGGAGCGCTCGACCGCCCGCGCTCTAACTTGCGGGGCCGGTTCCGCCCGGTCGGCTTGTCGTTGAACGAGCGCGCGAAGAAGTCAATTGAACTCGCGCTGCGCGCCGCCGTCGGGCACAAGCACAACCACATCTCCACCGGACACCTGCTCCTCGGCGTACTCGACAAGGACAACGAAACGGTCCTGCGAGTGCTCTCCGGGGCCGGAGCCGACGTTGACACGCTGCGTGGCGATGTGAGCCGCCGGCTGGCGGAAGCCGCTTAAGGCAGCCATCCCGCGGGTGACCCCTCGGCATGATTGCGAAAGTGGCCGCGCGCGAGGCTACGCGTCAGGGCCCCAGTTCGAGGCGAGGACCCGCAGCCGCCGCGCCGCCTGGTCGATCTGCTGGCCACGGCCGACCGCCAACCCGAGCAGGAACGCGGTCAGCGGTGCCGCGGGCCTGGCCACACTGTGCGCCACGTCTCGCGCAAGGTCGAGCACGGCAGTGATATCCGCCTCCTGGCGATCAAGCCCGAGTTCCGCGCAGGCCGCCTCTGTCCACTGATCAAGGGTGTTCACGAGCCGAACCTTAACGGCTGCCGCGGCGAGCGTGTGCCGCGGCCTGCGGAACCGCACGCGCGAAGCCATTCCCGGTCGGCACGGTGCCGCCGCCGGCGAACAGTCACCAGCCGGCCGCGTGGCAACCCCAGCATCAGCATCTCCAATGCCGCCAAAGCACCCGCACCTCGGAATCCTGAGCGCCGCTCAACATCCCCCGTCCCGTCCCCTCCTGGGCGGCGGCCTTCCTGTTTCGCACTCGCCTGTTTCCTGCTCGGCTGTTTCCCACTCGCTGTTCCTACCCGCGTGTTTCCCACCCGCGTGTTTCCCACTCGCCTGTTTCCCACTCGCGGGCCCGCTGCAGGTCGGCGGGCGCATCGCAGTCGAGCCATGGCGGCGGCTCGCCCGTACCCACGTTCGCCGGCACTTCCACCGGCCGCAGTGGCCCGAGCAGCCCGCCAAGCGACCCTCCCCGATAGGTCCGCAGCGCCTCGCGGAGCGCGCTTGCCCGCCAGCAGCCGATCAGCCACTGCGGCCTGCCAGCATCGTCCACCAGGACCGCTCCCGTGGGCGGCACGGCTTCATCTTGCCTGCGGCCTGCTTCCGCCAGCAGCATGCGAAGGACCCGCGGCTGAAGGAACGGCAGGTCGGCCGCGAGCACGGCAACCCACGGCGCGCCGCCCGCCGACAGCTCCGCCATCCCGCGCCGGAGCCCGGCCACCGGCCCGCTGCGGGGCGGATCCTCACAGACGAAACGCAGCACGCCGCTGCGCGGCGGGCGGCGAAGCCCGGGCCGCCGTGGCCCGACGACGATAACGGCGGCCGCATCCACCGCTGCCGCCACAACCGTCGCGGCGAGCGTGCGCCCGCGGACCACGGCCCCCGGTTTGTCGGCACCGCCGAGCCGCCGCGCCTGCCCGCCCGCCAGGATCACGGCGTCGAACCCTGCTGCCGCGCCAGGAATACGCCGGTCCGGGTGCACGGAAATCCCCGGCTCAGCCGCCGATCGCGGACATCGGGCGGTCAGGTTGCAGGAACGATGGATTGTTGATCCCGTGACCTGCTCGCTTGGCGGCGACCGCCCGGCGCCATCGAGCGGCAAGCTCGTCGTCGGTCGCCCCACCGCGCAACGGGGCGCGCAAATCGCTCTCCTCGCGGGCGAAAAGACAGTTGCGGATCTGGCCATCGGCGGTCAGCCGCACCCGGTCGCATGCCCCGCAAAATGGCCGGGTCACCGAGCCGATCACGCCCACCCGCTGTGGCCCGCCGTCGACGAGGAAGGTTTCTGCGGGCGCGGAGCCGCGACCGGCTGGATCATCAGGCTTCAGCACGAACTCCGCCGACAGCAGCGCGCAGATCTCGTCCGCGGTCACCATGTCGGCACGGCGCCAGCCATGCTGCGCATCGAGCGGCATCTGCTCGATGAAACGAAGCTGGTAGCCGTTCGCCAGGCAGAACCGCAGCAGCGCGGGGGCTTCGTCGTCGTTGACGCCGCGCATCAGCACCGCGTTGACCTTGACAGGGGCCAGGCCGGTTGCGGCGGCCGCGGCCAGGCCGTCGAGCACGTCCCGCAGCCGCTGACGCTTGGCAAGCACGCCGAACGTCTCCGGGCGCACCGTGTCGAGCGACACGTTGACCCGGTCGAGACCGGCCTGATACAGCGGCGCCGCCAGCCTGGCCAGCCCGATGCCGTTGGTGGTGAGCGATATCTCCGGGCGGGGATCAAGCGCAGCGGTGCGCGCCACGATGTCGGTGAGGCCGCGCCGCAGCAGCGGCTCGCCACCGGTGAAGCGGACTTCACGGATGCCGAGCCTGGCCACGGCGATCCGGACCAGCCGGACGACCTCGTCATCGGTCAGCACAGACTCCCCTGGCAGCCAGTCCAGCCCCGCTGCGGGCATGCAGTACGTGCATCGGAGGTTGCAGCGGTCGGTCAGCGATACCCTGAGGTCGGTCGCGATCCGGCCGAAGGAGTCTGTGAGCACGGGCGTCACCTCACCGGTCCTCGGCTGTTCGTCTTCTAACCCGCGAAACTGCGTGATCCGCCCAGCCTACGACCTACCCGCAACCAGCCCCGTTGCCGTCCTGCCCGGCGGGACGGCCAGCCGCAGGCGCGCGGCGCGCGGCCGGTCCGGCAGTTGCGGCGGCAGCGGCTACGGCAGCGTGAATGTCGGCGTCACGTTCCGGTGGCACGGCCCGAAGATCGAGCAGCAGCCGGCCGGCCTCCACCCGGCCGACGACCGCGGGATCGGCGTCGCGCAATATGCTCCCGAACGGCTCCGGCAAGGACACTGCCGCGCTCTCGAGCACGAGCCCCGGGGCCCCGCCACCGCCGACCGCGGCGTGGCTCACCATCGGCAGCGCATCGACTCCGTTGGCGGAAAGGCGCGCGGCCAGCCGTTTCGCTCGCTGCATGAGCGCGGCAGGGTCGGCCGCGAGCGCCTGCGCGGTCGGCGTGGGCGGGGCCGCGAGCGTGGCCTCAAGTGCCGCCACTGTGAGCTTGTCGACCCGAAGTGCGCGGGCGAGCGGATGGCGGCGAAGCCGGCCGACGAGCCCTGCGTCGCCGAGCAGCAGCCCGGCCTGCGGTCCGCCGAGCAATTTGTCCCCGCTCGCGAGGACCAGCCCTGCCCCCGCCCGGAGCATGGTGTCCGCGTCTGGCTCTCCGGGCAGGCGCGGGTCGGCGGCCAGCAGCCCCGATCCGATATCGGCGAGTACCGGCACGCCGGTGCCCTGCAGAGCGGCGGCGAGGTCACGCACGCTGGCGCTGGCGGTGAATCCCTCGACCCGGAAGTTCGATGGGTGCACCTTGAGCACGAACCCGGTCTCGGGGGTTACGGCCTGGACATAGTCGGTTACCGTCGTGCGGTTGGTGGTGCCGACTTCGCGAAGCTGGGCGCCGGTGGAGGTCAGCAGATCGGGTAGCCGGAACCCGTCGCCGATCTCGACCAGTTCACCGCGGCTGACCACAATGTCCCTGCCCGCCGCGAGGGCCGTGGCGGCGAGGACCAGCCCCGCGGCGTTGTTGTTGACCACGTGCACCGCCCCGGCGGCGGGGACCGCGCGGGCGAGCGCGTCGGTCGCGGCCCTGCCGCGGCGCGCGCGGGTGCCTGAGGCGAGATCAAACTCCACGTCGGTGCAGCCGGCCGCCGCGATGATCGCGTCACGCGCCGGCCGGGACAGCGGCGCGCGGCCAAGGTTCGTGTGCAGCAGCACGCCGGTGGCGTTGATTACCGGCCGCAGGCTCGTCGCGCGCACGGGGAGGGATTCCGCGGCGACATCCGGAACCCGTTCCGGCGCGATCTGCCCGGACCTCGCCTGCTCCTGCGCCGCCGTGATCGCTGCCTTGACCAGGCGCCGCCCGAGCCGCTCCGCGGCCTCTGCCAGCCTCGGGTCGGCAAGCACCGCGTCTGTGCGCGGCACCCGCCGCCGGCTGTCCACCTTGCGAATCTACTCTCCGCCCCTGGTTACTCACCTTCAGCGGCTTACCTTCAGCGGCGGAGGCGGACGGGAATCGAACCCGCCGACGACGCTGAGCGCCGTCCACCGGTTTTGAAGACCGGGGGGCCCACCAGGTGCCCGGACGCCTCCGGCGCGAGCTTAGCAGCCATCCAGCGGCCTGCTACGGGCAGTAAGCAGCCCTGATGGGCCCGGCAAGGGCCCCGGCGTAGATCACTCCCCGCATCCATCAAGATCCACGCAGCGACACCCGAAGCTGCGGGAGAAGATCGGAAATGAGCCGCCGCCGCGGCACGCCCGTGGCCGGGCGGTCATCTGGCGTACAGGGAATCGATGACGTCGGCGTATTTGCGGTGGATGATCCGGCGTTTGAGTTTCAGGGTCGGGGTCAGTTCCTCGCTTTCCGGGGTCCATTCGTCCGGCAGCAGTTCCCAGTACTTGACCTGCTGGACGCGGGCCAGGTGCTGGTTCGCCGCGGCGACCGCCTCACCGGCCGCCTCGATCACCGCGGGGTGAGCGGCCAGCTCGGCCAGCGAGCCGGCCTCGATGCCGCGCGCCTTGGCCCAGGCGGGCGCGACCTCGCCGTCCAGCGCCAGCAGCGCCACCACGAAGGGCTGGCGGTCACCGAACGCGAGGGCCTGCCCGATCAGCGGGTGCGCCATCAGCAGGCCCTCGATCCCGGCCGGAGCGATGTTCTCGCCCCCGGCGGTGATGATGAGTTCCTTCTTGCGGTCGACCACCCGCAGGAACTGGTCCTCGTCCAGGGTGCCGATGTCGCCGGTGTGTACCCAGCCATCCGCGTCGAGCAGCGCGGCCGACGCCTCCGGCAGGCCGAGGTAGCCGGGCGTGCTCACCGGGCCGCGGACCAGGATCTCGCCGTCTGCTGCGGTAGTGACTTCTACGCCCGGCAACGGCCGGCCCACCGTGCCCAGCCGGAACGCGGCCGGCGTGTTCGCGGTGACCGCCCCGGTGGTCTCCGTCATCCCGTACACATCCAAGATCTTCATGCCCAGCCCGGCGAAGAACCTGCCCACCTCCGGCGGCAGCGGAGCAGCCGCCGAAAACGTGGTGACTGCCTTGCCCAGGCCGAGCAGCGACCTGATGGGCCCCAGCACCGCCGCGTCGGCGCGCTCGAAGGCAGCGGCCACCTCAGGCGTCACCTTGTGGCCGAACTGGCATCCCTCCACGTACGCCCGGCCCGCGTCCATCGCCGCCGCCACCGCGGCCTTCTTCGCCTCGTCCTGCTCGCCCGCCATCAACGCAACGATCCCGGCCTGCATCTTCTGCCAGACCCGCGGCACCCCGAACAACGAGGTCGGCTGCACCTGCTGCAACGTGCCCAGAAGATCCTTCTGATCCGGGCAGAAGTAGATATGCGCGCCCTCGTGAACCGGCAGATAGATCGTCAGCACCCGCTCGGCGATATGCGCCAGCGGCAGGTACGAGATCGACGTGAGTTCCGCCAAGGGCACGGTCAGGCCCATATGCGTGCTGCCCGTCTCGAACAGCACATTGTGGTGGGTGTTCACCACGCCCTTGGGGTTACCCGTGGTGCCCGAGGTGTACAGCAGGGTCACCGGATCATCCGGCGCTATCGCGGCGACGCGTGCGGCGACGGCAGCAGGGTCGGCAGCGTACTGTTCGGCGCCCAGTCGCTCGAACTCCGCCCACGTCATGTACGGCTCGCCCGGCGGGCATACCGTTTCATCGAGAACGATGATCTTGTGCAGCCTGGGTAGCCGCTCGAGCATGGGCTGCCACCGGCCAAGCTGGTCCGCGCCGTCCAGCACGGCCACCCGGGCCGCGCAGTTCGCCGCTACGTACCCCACCTGTTCCGGCGCGAAGGTGGCGTAGAGAGTTACGGGTACGGCGCCCGCGTGCACCGCACCGAGATCAGCCAGGACATGCTCCACCCGGTTGGGCAGCATCAGCGCCACCCGGTCACCGTGCCTGCAGCCGAGGGCGGCAAAACCAGCGGCAAGCTCCAGCGCCCGCTGCCTCGCCTGCGACCACGTCAGGGTCTTCCACTCCCCGCTGCCGCGGTCGGAGAAGGCTGGATCATCGCCGCGCTCCGCTGCCGTCCGCTGGAGGTCGTCACACAGCGTCTTTCCCTTGATCGATTGCTCGATCTGCGCTCGATCCTCGATGGTCTGGGCCGTCATCGTGCGCCTCCTACGCGGGGGTCCAGGGCGTAGTCCCGTGAACCTTTGGCGGCACTATCGGCTCCTTCTCCGCCTTGCCGATTGCCGCCTGGATCACCGCCCGCATCGACCAAGATCCACGGGACACCAGCCCTAACTATGGCCACATCAAACCATGTCGGGACAGTACCTGCTGGCGCGAGCCGCCCGCCTGCCGCGTGCGTGTGCTCTCGCGCGGTGCGCCGAACGTGCGCGCGGCGCCCGCAGCGGGGCCAGCGCGTAGCGGGCGCGCCGTGGAGCTCTGACCCCGGGGGGCGGCATCCAGCCAGCAGTGCGCCGGCACGCGGCGGCCCGCTGACAGCCATTGCGGGCGTAGCCTCGAAAGGCCAGGCAGGAGCGGACAAGGAGCGGCGCTCATGAGCAGGACGGCGCGGTGGCGGGTGCTGCGGATCTCGCTGCCTGCGCCTGAGGCCGGCGCGCAGGCCGATCGATCCGCGGGCCAGGGCGCGGCAGGTAACGGTTCCGCGACACCTGCGGGCCCATTGGGTGCTGGAATTGGCACCCAATGGGCCAATGGTGTTGGTGCGCCCGCGAGTGCGGGCGGTGGCAACCGGGCCGAGCCGGTGATGTCCGAGCGGCCCGACCTGCTGGCCGTGGAGGAGCCGCTGGAAATCCGGACCGGCCGCAGATCGCTCGCCGTGACCATGCGGACGCCCGGCGACGACATCGATCTGGCGGCGGGCTTTCTGTTCACTGAGGGCGTCGTGCAGGCGGCCGACGACATCGCCGAGATCAGAAAGTGCGACGACAACGTCGCAGAGGTGCGCCTGCGGCCCGGTGTCATCCTGGCTGAAGAACAGCTACGGCGGAACTTCCTCACCACAAGCGCATGCGGGCTCTGCGGCAAGGAGAGCATCGACGCGGTCCGCACGCGCGCCAGTTTCGACGTGGCCGGTGACCAGGTGAGCGTCGATCCCGCTACCCTTGCGCGGCTGCCTGGCCGGCTGCGCGACGCGCAGCGCGTCTTCGAGCGCACCGGCGGCCTGCACGCGGCCGCGGTGTTCAGCCGCGACGGGGCGATGCTCGCGCTCCGCGAGGATGTCGGGCGGCACAACGCGGTCGACAAGGTGATCGGCTGGGCGCTGCGGGCGGGGCAACTGCCGCTGCGCGGCTGCGTGCTGCTCGTCAGCGGCCGAGCCTCGTTCGAGCTGGCCCAGAAGGCGCTAATGGCGGGCATCCCCGTGCTCGCCGCCGTGTCCGCGCCCTCCTCCCTTGCCGTGGAACTCGCCGACGAGGCCGGTCTGACCGTCGTCGGTTTCCTGCGTGACGGCGCAATGAACGTCTACACCGGTGTGCAACGTCTCCAGGCGGTGGGTTCTTCGGCCACCTATACCTCCGCCACCGATACCTCGGCCACCTGCACCGAGGAGCGCTAGGGCCTGGGCCTAGCGGTGTGGCGGACTGAGCTTATGGTGTTGCCCGCAGCGTCGGCGCCGGCACGTAGCGGCCCTGGAACAACAGCGCCGCGATCTGGGTGACGGTGTCGGTCCCTTCTGCGTAACCACCCTGGCCGTTCAGGCTGTTCATCATCGTCAGCGCGTAACGGGCGCCCGGCCCGGCGAATCCGACCGAATCAATTATCCAGCCGGGCTTTTCCGTTGACCAGCCATCCTTGTTACCAGGCTCGTTCCGCGGCCCCGCCCCCCAGACACCGAAATGCTGGACCGTGCCGACGTTCCGCATCTCACCGACCATATAGTTACGCAGCGAGGCTGGGAGCCTGTCGAGCACGTAGTTGATGACCCGGTCATTGTCCTCGGCCGTGCAGGTCATCTCGCCCCAGTACGGCCCGGTGACGCCCTCCTGCGGCAAGTAATGCGCCGTCGTCAGGCCGATCCTGGGAAAGAAGCTTGTGTAGAAAGGGGCGCCATACTTGAACCAGAGATCATCAGCGGCTGAGTCGAGGCTGATGTGCAGCATCTGGTGAATCATCGACCTGTCAGAACTGCTCAAGTGGATGTGTCCCTCGTAATCCCGCAGCAGCAACGTGGTCACCATGGCCAGCTTGCTCGTCGAGGCCATGTAGATCTGGGTTCCGGCGTACCTGTTCCGCCAGACCGCGCCGGTCTCGCGGTCACGCAGCACGATCCCGACCACCCCAGGCCTTGAGCCCAGGAAGCGCTCCACGGCAGCGATGTGCTTGCGCATGGCGCAACTGAACCCGCGCCCGATCGAGGGACATGTCGCGCTCCGGTGCGACAGGCTGGCTGCCCGCGCCGGGGAGGGGACGGCGGGCGCAGCCTTGCTGGCCGGCTGTGCGGCAGGCTGAGTGGCAGCTGCGGCCGGATGCTGCGCCACCTGCGACGGCCAGCACGCGCTGAGCGCCGGGACTGCGAGCAGCGCCGCGAGGGCGTGAGCCAGCGTCCGGGCGCGGGAGTCAAACGGGCGGGTCATACAACGCCAGAATACGAAGGACGAGCATGCCGCAGGTCCAGGCCGCCCGAATTCACCAGCGGCGCGGTGCGGCGATCGGGATACCTAACGGCTGCCGCATGGCGCCCCGGTCGTGTGACTGGAGCAATGATCAGAACCTGTGGATGGTCCTCGGCAGGTGACGTGAAGGGGCGCACCTTCCCGAGGAAGATCGATAGCCCATGGCAAGTCTGATCATGTGCCGGCGTTCGCGCGCCGGTCGGGAAGGTACGCCCATGCTCAAGGTAGTCCACGACGAGGCCGAGCCCAACGAGGCGAGCGGTTTGGTGCTCGATGAGATCGTGCGCGGGGCTGCTAGGCAGATGCTCGCGGTCGCCCTGCAGGCGGAGGTGTCGGCCCACATCGACGCCCATGCCGAGGAGGTCGATGAGAATGGTCACCGGCTGGTGGTCCGCAACGGTCATCACAACGAACGCGAGCTGATCACGGCGGCGGGCCCGGTGCCGGTGCGGGCGTCGCGGGTCAACGACAAGCGCACCGATCCGGCCACTAGGGAGCGGAAACGGTTCGCTTCGGCGATCCTGCCCGCGTGGGCACGCAAGTCGCCGCAGGTGGCCGAGGTGCTGCCGCTGCTGTACCTGCACGGCCTGTCCAGCTCGGATTTCGGTCCGGCGTTAACGCAGTTCCTGGGCACCAGCCACGGCCTGTCGGCGGCGACGATCACGAGGTTGGCCAAGGACTGGCAGGACGAGGCGACGACGTTCAACAAGCGGTCGCTGGCCGGGACCGACTACGTCTACTGCTGGGTCGACGGGATCCACCTCAAGGTCCGCCTGGAGCAGGACAAAGTGTGCCTGCTGGTGATGATCGGGGTCCGCGCGGACGGCACCAAGGAACTCATCGCGCTTGACGACGGGCTCCGCGAATCGACCGAGTCGTGGCTCGATCTGCTCCGCGGCTGTAAGCGCCGTGGCATGGCCGCGCCGGTGCTCGCGGTCGGCGACGGTGCCCTGGGGTTCTGGTCCGTGGTCCGCGAGGTGTTCCCCGAGACCCGCGAGAAGCGGTGCTGGTGGCACAAGATCGGCAACGTGCTCAACGCGCTGCCCAAGTCCGCCCAGCCGGGCGCGAAGAAGGCGCTCGCCGAGATCTGGAACGCTGAGGACAAGGACCACGCCCAAGCCGCGGCCAACGTGTTCGCCGCCGACTACGGCACCAAGTGGCCCAAGGCGGCCGCCAAGATCACCGACGACCTCGACGTGCTGCTGGCCTTCTACGACTACCCGCCGAGCACTGGATCCACCTGCGCACCACCAACCCGATCGAGTCCACCTTCGCCACCGTCAGGCTTCGCCAGCGAGTCACCAAGGGCCCCGGCTCCCGCGCCGCCGGTGTCGCGATGGCGTTCAAGCCCATCGAATCAGCGCAGACCCGGTGGCGGGCCGTCAACGCACCCCACCTCGTCGCGCTGGTCCGTGCCGGCGCGGTATTCAAGAGCGGCAAGCTCATCGAACGACCCGACGAATCAGAGGGTGGTGATCAGCAAGTCGCGTGACACGCCTATCCTCTCACCCATCGCCCTCCCTGCCCGCCGCCGTCGCGCGTGCCGTCTCCCGGATACGCGTTTCCGCAGCCGCTGACAAGGGTCACGATCGTCATCTGACAAGACCCGCCTGATTCCTCCCGGCTTGACGTATGCCGATATCGGAATATGATTGCGCCATGGCACGAGCAGCGACGACGTCGGACGTCTTCAACGCGATCGCCGAGCCGCAGCGCCGGGAGATCCTGGTGCTGCTGCGGGCGGGTGAGAGGCCGGTGACCGAGTTGGCCCAGGAGCTGGGGATGACCCAGCCGGGGGCGTCCAAACACCTGCGGGTGCTCCGGGAGGTCGGGCTGGTGCGGGACCGCAAGGCAGGCAAGCAACGCCTGTACGGCCTTGACGCCCGCGGGCTGCGACCGGTTCACGAGTGGACCGGCGGGTTCGAGCGGTTCTGGAACGAGAGCTTCGACCGGCTGGACGAGTACGTGCAGGACCTCAAGCAGGCAAGGCAGGAGGAGTAGCTGATGAGCGCGACGGGACGAGGAGCGCCGGCGCAGTCCGCGACGGCCGACCGCGAGATCGTGATCTCCCGGGTCATCAGTGCCCCACGGGAGCTGGTGTTCGAGGCGTTCACCGAGGTGCGGCACCTGTCGCGGTGGTGGGGACCGGAGGGGTTCACCACCACCACGCGGGCGTTCGAGTTCCGCGTCGGCGGGGAGTGGGACTTCGTGATGCACGGACCGGACGGGACGGACTACCAGGAGTGGATCTCCTGGACCGAGATCGCCCCGCCGGAGCGGATCGCGCTGCTGCACGGTGAGTCCCGCGGCGACCCGAACGCCTTCGAGTCGGTCTTGACGTTCGCGCCCGACGGCGCGGCGACCCGGATCGAGATGCGCACGGTGTTCCCCACCAAGGAGCTGCGCGACGAGGCGGTCGAGAAGTACCACGCGATCGAGGGCGGCCAGCAGACCCTGAGCAACCTGGCTGCCTACGTCACCGAGATCGTTCGGAAGGGAGTTGAGGACTGATGGCCGGGAAGGTGTTCTTCAGCGTGACGATGTCGCTGGACGGGTTCATCGCGCCCGAGGAGCGCATGGACGACCCGGATGTGCAGCGCTGGATGGCGCAGTGGATGGAACTGCAGCAGTGGATATTCCCGCAGCGGTTCTTCCGGGAGAACCTGAAGCTCGGCGAGGGCGGCGAGGAAGGGCGCGACAACGACATCGCGCGGGAGACGTTCGAGCGCACCGGCGCGAGCGTGATGGGCAAGCGCATGTTCGACCTCGGCGAGCAGGCGTGGCCGGAGGAGGCGCCGTTCCACACGCCGGTCTTCGTCGTGACGCACGAGAAGCGTGACCCCTGGGAGCGGCCGGGCGGGACCACCTTCCACTTCGTCAACGACGGCATCGAGCCCGCGCTCGACCAGGCCCGCGAGGCCGCCGGCGACCGGGACGTCCGCATCGCGGGCGGCGGCGCAACGATCCTGGAGTACGTGAACGCCGGCCTGATCGACGAGTTCACGATCGCGCTCTCACCCGTGCTGTTCGGCTCCGGAATCCGCCTGTTCGAGGGCGTGGACGCGGGCCGCGTGGCCCTGGAGCCGGTCCGCGCGGAGCCGACGCAGCGGGTGACCCACCTGACCTACGCAGTCCGGGAGCGGTAACTGTCTCGACCTCAGCGCTCCCCCGCCGAGGTCAGCAGCGCGGTGAGATCCTCGACGCTCTGAGCGTCAGGAAGGGCGAGCGTTCGGGCCGCGAGCTCGGCCGCGCGCTCCTCCGGGAGGGACCTCACGGCGTTGTCGTGGAACTTCCTCGCCAGCTCCTCGTCGGACAGGGGGTTGCCGGGGCCGCCGCGGTTGACCTCGACGCGGGCCTCGAGTTCCTCGCCCGTGCGGGTGGTCACGCGCAGGACGGCGGGGAAGGCGTGCGGGAACGACGCGCTGCAGCGCTCGTCCTCGACGCAGCGCACCAGGGCGGCCAGGGCGAGGCGGCGGGGTCACGGGCGGCGGCGTCGGTGAAGTCCTCGTGGGACACGCCGAGGCCGCCGCCGAGCAGCGCCGCGGCGACCGTGTAGGGGTCGCTGAACGCCGCGTGGTACCCGGAGGCCGGCCGTGCCTTGGCCTCGGGTGGCTCGGCGATCGTGCGCAGGACGGGCTTGGCGACGCCCAGCTCGATCGCTGTGACGTCGGCGGGGGCGAGCACATGGGCGCGCAGCCGCAGGGCGGCGTCCACGCCCGCATGGGTGAAGTGGTTGCACGGGTACGGCTTGAAGACCACGCGCGGCAGCTCCCAGTCCGTGCCCAGGCCGCGGACGACGGCGTCCGGGTGGGCGCGGTCGCGGCCGAACGCCTGCAGGAACCCGAAGCGGCCCTCCAGCACGGTCGGCGGGCCGGTGCAATGATCAGAACCTGTGGATGGTCCTCGGCGGGGTGACGTGAAGGGGCGCACCTTCCCGAGGAAGATCGATAGCCCATAGCAAGTCTGATCATGTGCCGGCGTTGGCGCGCCGGTCGGGAAGGTACGCCCATGCTCAAGGTAGTCCACGACGAGGCCGAGCCCAACGAGGCGAGCGGTTCGGTGCTCGATGAGATCGTGCGCGAGGCTGCGAGGCAGATGCTCGCGGTCGCCCTGCAGGCGGAGGTGTCGGCCTACATCGACGCCCATGCCGAGGAGGTCGATGAGAATGGTCACCGGCTGGTGGTCCGCAACGGTCATCACAACGAACGCGAGGTGATCACGGCGGCGGGCCCGGTGCCGGTGCGGGCGCCGCGGGTCAACGACAAGCGCACCGATCCGGCCACTGGGGAGCGGAAACGGTTCGCTTCGGCGATCCTGCCCGCGTGGGCACGCAAGTCGCCGCGGGTGGCCGAGGTGCTGCCGCTGCTGTACCTGCACGGCCTGTCCAGCTCGGATTTCGGTCCGGCGTTGACGCAGTTCCTGGGCACCAGCCACGGCCTGTCGGCGGCGACGATCACGAGGTTGACCAAGGACTGGCAGGACGAGGCGACGACGTTCAACAAGCGGTCGCTGGCCGGGACCGACTACGTCTACTGCTGGGTCGACGGGATCCACCTCAAGGTCCGGCTGGAGCAGGACAAAGTGTGCCTGCTGGTGATGATCGGGGTCCGCGCGGACGGCACCAAGGAACTCATCGCGCTTGACGACGGGCACCGCGAATCGACCGAGTCGTGGCTCGATCTGCTCCGCGGCTGTAAGCGCCGTGGCATGGCCGCGCCGGTGCTCGCGGTCGGCGACGGTGCCCTGGGGTTCTGGTCCGCGGTCCGCGAGGTGTTCCCCGAGACCCGCGAGCAGCGGTGCTGGTGGCACAAGATCGGCAACGTGCTCAACGCGCTGCCCAAGTCCGCCCAGCCGGGCGCGAAGAAGGCGCTCGCCGAGATCTGGAACGCCGAGGACAAGGACCACGCCCAAGCCGCGGCCAACGTGTTCGCCGCCGACTACGGCACCAAGTGGCCCAAGGCGGCCGCCAAGATCACCGACGACCTCGACGTGCTGCTGGCCTTCTACGACTACCCCGCCGAGCACTGGATCCACCTGCGCACCACCAACCCGATCGAGTCCACCTTCGCCACCGTCAGGCTTCGCCAGCGAGTCACCAAGGGCCCCGGCTCCCGCGCCGCCGGTGTCGCGATGGCGTTCAAGCTCATCGAATCAGCACAGACCCGGTGGCGGGCCGTCAACGCACCCCACCTCGTCGCGCTGGTCCGTGCCGGCGCGGTATTCAAGAACGGCAAGCTCATCGAACGACCCGACGAATCAGAGGGTGGTGATCAGCAAGTCGCGTGACACGCCGATCCTCTCACCCATCGCCCTCCCTGCCCGCCGCCGTCGCGCGTGCCGTCTCCGGGATACGCGTTTCCGCAGCCGCTGACAAGGGTCACGATCGTCATCTGACAAGACCCGCCTGATTCCTCCCGGCTTGACGTATGCCGATATCGGAATATGATTGCGCCATGGCACGAGCAGCGACGACGTCGGACGTCTTCAACGCGATCGCCGAGCCGCAGCGCCGGGAGATCCTGGTGCTGCTGCGGGCGGGTGAGGGGCCGGTGACCGAGTTGGCCCAGGAGCTGGGGATGACCCAGCCGGGGGCGTCCAAACACCTGCGGGTGCTCCGGGAGGTCGGACTGGTGCGGGACCGCAAGGCAGGCAAGCAACGCCTGTACGGCCTTGACGCCCGCGGGCTGCGACCGGTTCACGAGTGGACCGGCGGGTTCGAGCGGTTCTGGAACGAGAGCTTCGACCGGCTGGACGAGTACGTGCAGGACCTCAAGCAGGCAAGGCAGGAGGAGTAGCTGATGAGCGCGACGGGACGAGGAGCGCCGGCGCAGTCCGCGACGGCCGACCGCGAGATCGTGATCTCCCGGGTCATCAGTGCCCCACGGGAGCTGGTGTTCGAGGCGTTCACCGAGGTGCGGCACCTGTCGCGGTGGTGGGGACCGGAGGGGTTCACCACCACCACGCGGGCGTTCGAGTTCCGCGTCGGCGGGGAGTGGGACTTCGTGATGCACGGACCGGACGGGACGGACTACCAGGAGTGGATCTCCTGGACCGAGATCGCCCCGCCGGAGCGGATCGCGCTGCTGCACGGTGAGTCCCGCGGCGACCCGAACGCCTTCGAGTCGGTCTTGACGTTCGCGCCCGACGGCGCGGCGACCCGGATCGAGATGCGCACGGTGTTCCCCACCAAGGAGCTGCGCGACGAGGCGGTCGAGAAGTACCACGCGATCGAGGGCGGCCAGCAGACCCTGAGCAACCTGGCTGCCTACGTCACCGAGATCGTTCGGAAGGGAGTTGAGGACTGATGGCCGGGAAGGTGTTCTTCAGCGTGACGATGTCGCTGGACGGGTTCATCGCGCCCGAGGAGCGCATGGACGACCCGGATGTGCAGCGCTGGATGGCGCAGTGGATGGAACTGCAGCAGTGGATATTCCCGCAGCGGTTCTTCCGGGAGAACCTGAAGCTCGGCGAGGGCGGCGAGGAAGGGCGCGACAACGACATCGTGCGGGAGACGTTCGAGCGCACCGGCGCGAGCGTGATGGGCAAGCGCATGTTCGACCTCGGCGAGCAGGCGTGGCCGGAGGAGGCGCCGTTCCACACGCCGGTCTTCGTCGTGACGCACGAGAAGCGTGACCCCTGGGAGCGGCCGGGCGGGACCACCTTCCACTTCGTCAACGACGGCATCGAGCCCGCGCTCGACCAGGCCCGCGAGGCCGCCGGCGACCGGGACGTCCGCATCGCGGGCGGCGGCGCAACGATCCTGGAGTACGTGAACGCCGGCCTGATCGACGAGTTCACGATCGCGCTCTCACCCGTGCTGTTCGGCTCCGGAATCCGCCTGTTCGAGGGCGTGGACGCGGGCCGCGTGGCCCTGGAGCCGGTCCGCGCGGAGCCGACGCAGCGGGTGACCCACCTGACCTACGCAGTCCGGGAGCGGTAACTGTCTCGACCTCAGCGCTCCCCCGCCGAGGTCAGCAGCGCGGTGAGATCCTCGACGCTCTGAGCGTCAGGAAGGGCGAGCGTTCGGGCCGCGAGCTCGGCCGCGCGCTCCTCCGGGAGGGACCTCACGGCGTTGTCGTGGAACTTCCTCGCCAGCTCCTCGTCGGACAGGGGGTTGCCGGGGCCGCCGCGGTTGACCTCGACGCGGGCCTCGAGTTCCTCGCCCGTGCGGGTGGTCACGCGCAGGACGGCGGGGAAGGCGTGCGGGAACGACGCGCTGCAGCGCTCGTCCTCGACGCAGCGCACCAGGGCGGCCAGGGCGAGGCGGCGGGGGTCACGGGCGGCGGCGTCGGTGAAGTCCTCGTGGGACACGCCGAGGCCGCCGCCGAGCAGCGCCGCGGCGACCGTGTAGGGGCCGCTGAACGCCGCGTGGTACCCGGAGGCCGGCCGTGCCTTGGCCTCGGGTGGCTCGGCGATCGTGCGCAGGACGGGCTTGGCGACGCCCAGCTCGATCGCTGTGACGTCGGCGGGGGCGAGCCCCTGGGCGCGCAGCCGCAGGGCGGCGTCCACGCCCGCGTGGGTGAAGTGGTTGCACGGGTACGGCTTGAAGACCACGCGCGGCAGCTCCCAGTCCGTGCCCAGGCCGCGGACGACGGCGTCCGGGTGGGCGCGGTCGCCGCAGAACGCCTGC
This sequence comes from uncultured Actinomycetota bacterium, assembly GCA_963727015.1. Taxonomy (GTDB): domain Bacteria; phylum Actinomycetota; class Actinomycetes; order Streptosporangiales; family Streptosporangiaceae; genus DATFVJ01. Next base: position 237,852 of record CAVSEV010000002.1, read on the forward strand.
AGGAACCCGAAGCGGCCCTCCAGCACGGTCGGCGGGCCGGTGAGCCCGTGCCGGGCCAGGTCGGCCGCTGCCACGCCGCAGTGCGCGGCCCAGCCGCAGTGGACCCGCTTGACGGTCCCGCCGGTGCGGTTGGCCTCCAGCAGGCCGGCGCCCATGCTGGCCGCGATGCCGGCGGCGGAGGCGATCCCCGCCTCGTCCTGCCCCTGCAGCATCGCCACGGCCACCGCGGCGCCGACCGCGCCGCAGATGGACGTCGCGTGCAGACCACGCTCGAAGAACACCGAGTTGCGCAGCTCCTCGTCGTAGCCGGGCGCGGTATTCAAGAACGGCAAGCTCATCGAACGACCCGACGAATCAGAGGGTGGTGATCAGCAAGTCGCGTGACACGCCGATCCACAGGTCTTGACTATTCCTCCCCGCTCCGGGAGCGGACTGAAGTGTTTCAGAGCGCTAACCTCGATTATTCATCCGACCGTCGGTTTGGTTGTGATTTGACGATCTTGAGTTGTCGCGGGGGATGGTAGGTCTGTTGGCCGGTGCCGGGACGACCGAGATCAAGAACCCTTGCTGGTGTTGGATTGTGGCGCTTGTGGTGGTAGGTGTTGGTGGGCTTGCGCCGGAGCCGGGCGAGTTATGGGAAGGCGTCGCGGAGCTGATTGAAGGCGGCGACGAGTTCGTCGGCCCACGGCCAGGTCCGGTCGATGCGGAGGATGAGGCGGCGGCCTCGGTGGACCAGCAAGGCGGCGACGTGGAGGAGCCGGTAGCGCAGGGTTTTCGGTTCTGCTCGGGCGAGATCTCCGTCAAGGCAGCTCATGGCGGTCCACGCCAGCAGGCAGCCGGCGATCACGGAGACGGCGGTCCAGGTTTCGTTGCGAACGTAATCCTCGAAGGGCAGGTTGGCCAGCCCGCAGTCTTTCCAGGAGCGGATGCGGTCCTCGACTCGGGCGTGACCGCGATGACGGCATTCCAGGGCGGCGATGTCGGCGCCGCCGGTGTCGGTGATGAAGCAGGTGTGCCGCCAGCCGGCGGCGATGTCGAACAGGGTGAGTTGGGCGCCGGGATGGGGGCGTTCCCGCCGGCAGATCAGCCGGGTGCCCTCCGGCCAGCCGTCCAGATCGACCAGATCGGTCAACTCGACGATCTCGGCGCCGTCACGGACCCGGCCGTCGGCCTCGACCGCCGGGACCCAGTCCTCTTCTTGGACCACCATGAGCGCATCGCGCACCGTCCCGTCGATGGGAAAGCCGATCGAGAAGCCGATATTGCGAACCCTCAGCGCATCCACGAACCCGTGGGTGGCGCCGGCCGAGTCGGCCCTGACCAGCATCGAATGCACCACATCGGCGGCCGGGTCGCCCCGGTGATGGCCGGCTTGGAACTCGGCGGGCAGGGCGGCGATCGCCTCGGCCAGCAGGTTCAGGTGATCAGCGGTGTCGTTGGACCCGGCGTTGCCCGGCCGCAACCGGACCGCCAGCGGCTCGGCGGTGTTATCACACCACGCCCCCAGCGGATGCTATGTAGCGCCGCGAAATTATGGGCCGACGGGCGAGAACGTCTGAACCGTTGGCGCTGTTTGCGTTGGGAAAGGTCACATAATCAGAGGCTTTCCAGGAAGGCGAGGAGTGGGTCGGCGGGCCGATAGCGCCCGGGTTTGGTGCCGAGTGGGGTGGTACGGGCGAGAGCTTTTTGTTTGACGGTCATGTCGGCGTGGGTGTAAATATTTGTGGTCTCGACTCTTTCATGACCGAGCCAGAGCGCCACGACGGTGCGGTCGACACCTGAGGCCAGAAGGTCCATTGCGCAGCTGTGCCGGAGTGTGTGCGGCGTCGTGTGCTTGGCCTTCAGGGATGGGCAGGATTGTTGGGCTGTGGCGGCGTGCTTGGTCACGAGATGGCCGACGGCGTGGCGGCTGAGGCGGCTGTTGCCCCGGGTGGGGAACAAAGTGTCGTCGGGGCCACCACCGCGTTCTTGCATCCAGACCGCCAAGGTGGCCGCGCTGACACGGTCCAGCGGCGTCGACCGCTGCTTG
>CAVSEV010000003.1:0-121532 GCA_963727015.1 uncultured Actinomycetota bacterium
GCCTCCGTTCGGGCTAATGCTTTCGATTTTCCCGAACGGAGGCGGCTGACTGCCGCAGCGCGGCAGCGGCTATTGCGGCGGCGGGAACCCGCCCTCAGCCGGCGGTTTCGCCGGCATTGTCCCCGTTCCGGGACCCGCGCCTGGCGGGGCTGTCCCGGTGCCGGCGGATCCAGTGCCGGCGGATCCAGCGCCGCCGGCCTTGGGTGAATGGAGGTCGTAAACGGTGGTGCCGCCGACGGTCTCGCTCTTGAAGTGCGCCTCAACCCAGGAGGTGATCTGGGATGCGTCGCCGGAGCCGCCGCCCGGGCCGCCCGGGGCAGCGAACCCGGCAGGCGCGCCGCCGTCCGGGCTGGCGGCGAAGTCGGACGCCCTGGAAGCGCCGGATTCGCCGGGCGGGCCTGCGAACCCGCCGAACCCGCCACCCGCGCCGCGGCTCACGAAGTAGTGGATCTGGTGCCCGGAGACGAGCTTCTCGAACTCGGCCAGGCTCGGCGCCGGGTCGGATCCGGAGAAACCGCCGATCGCCATGACCGGGACGCCGTTGCTGCCCAGTTCTATCGAGGCCGCGCTGGTGGAGCTGACCGTGGCCGCGGCCCACCGGTAGCCGGACGCCCCGGCCTCCAGCAGCTTGGCCACAGTGGCGCTGATACTGGCCTGCCCGCCGGATCCGCCGCCGGCCCCGGCGGGCAGGCGTCGGTCTGCGCCGCCCGGGAATCCGGACCGGGCGCCGGGGATACCGAAGGATCCGGCCACCGTAGGCCCGGCGGACGGGACCGCTCCGCTCTGGGTCGTCGCTGCGGTGTCCATGCTGTAGGCGAGCGGGGCGCCCAGCCCGCCGATCAGGGCGAGCGGCACCAGGGCTGCCGCCAGGACGGTCCGGCGCCAGCCGGCGGTCGGGCGGAGGGCACGCCGGGCCAGGATCATGCCAGCGGCGGCGGCGCCCGCGATGACGATGGCCACGCGCAGCCAAGGGAACCAGCCCGGACTGCGGTCGAGCAGGATCCACGCCCAGATGGCGGTGATCGCGAGCCCGGCGGCCAGGACGGCACAAGCGAACCAGGCGTGCCGCACCCGCCACAGCTCGACGGACCCGATGCCGACGAGCGCGCCGATCGCGGGGGCCAGGGCGATGGTGTAGTAGGGGTGGATGATTCCGGACATATAGCTGAAGACCAGCCCGGTCACCAGCAGCCAGCCGCCCCACACCAGGGCGGCGGCGCGGGTCCGGTCGGTCCGCGGCGCCCGCCGTGACAGCCAGAGCATGGCCGCCAGGGCAAGGAGGGCAGCTGGCAGCAGCCAGGCGATCTGCCCGCCGAAATCGGCCTGGAACAGCCGGGTGATCCCGGTGGCGCCGCCGAACCCGCCACCGATGCCACCGCCAGGTCTCGGGATGCCCCGGCCCGAGCCGGACAGTATCCGCTCGAGGTCGCGCGGGATCGTCCCCCCGAATCCGCCGCCCCCGTTTCCGGTGATCCTGCCGAAGCCGTTGTAGTTGAAGGTGAGGTTCAGGATGTTGTTGTCGGTGGAACCGCCGACGTAGGGGCGGCCGGAGGCCGGGGTGAGCAGGACGATCGCCACCCACCAGCCCGCGGCGCCCACCATCGCGGCACCGCCGGCCAGCAGCTGCCATATCCGCTTCCCGATCTTCGGCGGACCTGCCCACAGGTAGCCGAGCGCCAAACCCGGCAGGACCGTGAACGCGGCAAGCTGTTTAGCCAGGAAGGCCAGCCCGACGAAGGCTCCGGCCAGCACGAGCCACCGGGTGCGGCCCGACTCGATGGCCCTGGTGGTCGCGTAGGCGGCCAGCGTGATGAGCAGCACCAGCAGCGCGTCGGGGTTGTCGAAACGGAACATGAGCGCGGCGACCGGGGTGAGGGCCATGATGGCCCCGGCGATGAGCCCGGCCAGCGGCCCGAACCAGCGGCGCACAGTGGTGTACAGCACACCGACGGTGGCCACCCCCTCCAGGGCCTGCGGTACCAGCAGGCTCCAGGAATTCAGCCCGAATATGCGCGCGGACAGCTCCATGGGCCACAGGAACCCGGCGGGCTTGTCCACGGTGATGAAGTTCGAGGAGTCCAGCGAGCCGAACAGGAACGCCTTCCAGCTCTTGGTGCCCGCCTGGACGGCGGCGGCGTAGAACTCGTTGCCCCAGCCGTTGCGGCTCAGGCCGGCCAGGTAGAGCAGGCCGGTGCCGACGAGCAGTCCGAGGAGCGCCGGGCGGGCCCACACAGGGTCGCCGGGCCGGGCCCGCAGCAGCCGCTCCCCGCGACCGGAGCGGGAGCGCCCGAAGGGCTGGGCCGCGCCGGGCTGCGCGGACGTGGCGGTCATTGCGAGCTCCTCTCCCGGGGACGCGGCTGGCCGCGGAAAACCCAGCCGCGGTAAAGCCCGAACCGGACGATGGTGGCGATCAGGTTGGCGAGGACGAGCGCCGCGACTTCGGTGACCCGGCTGGCGTGCGGGACGACCGCGTGCAGGCCGTCGAGAGCGCCGGACGTCAGCGCGAGGGTAATGCCGAACGCGATGAGGCCCAGCACCTGGTGGCGGGCCGCGTGCGCGCGGCCGCGGATGCCGAAGGTGAACCGCCGGTTGGCCGCGGTGTTGGCCACGGCAGTGATCAGCAGGCTGACGGCGTTCGCGGGCTTCGCTGCCAGCACGTCGCGCAGCAGGAGGTACAGCAGGATGTAGGCGGCGGTACTGGCCACGCCGATCACCGCGAACCGCAGTACCTGGCCGATCAGCAGGGCCCGGCCGGCCCGGCCGCCGTCGCGCCCGGCGGCGAGGAACCGCGCAGCACCGGGACGGCGAGCGTGCCCCGGGCCAGCGCGGTGCCCAGCCGGACGACGCCGCGCAAGTCGGCCAGGGCGGTGCGCAGCACACGCACCCGGGAGTCTGGGTCGTCGACCCAGTCCACCGGGACCTCGTGGATACGCAGCCCGGCCCGCTCGGCCAGCACGAGCAGCTCGGTATCGAAGAACCACCCGATGTCGAAGGTCAGCGGGAGCAGGGCCCGCGCCTGGTCCGCCCGGATCGCCTTGAAGCCGCACTGGGCATCCGAGAACCGGGTGCCCAGCGTCGCGTGCAGCAGCAGGTTGTAGCAGCGCGAGATGATCTCCCGGCGGGGACCGCGGACTACCTGGGCGCCGCGGGCCAGCCGGGTGCCGATCGCCACGTCGCTGTGCCCCGACACCAGCGGAGCGAGCAGCGGCAGCAGCGCGTTCAGGTCCGTCGACAGGTCGACATCCATGTAGGCGTAGATGTCGGCGTCGCTGGCCAGCCAGACCGAGCGCAGTGCCCCGCCCCGCCCGGGCTGCTCGATCCGCACCGCGCGCACAGAACTGAACTCGGCCTCTAGCGCGCTGGCCACCGCCCATGTGCCGTCATTACTGCCGTTGTCGGCGATCGTTATCCGCGCCGCGAACGGAAACCGGTCACGCAGATAGGCATGCAGGCGCCGCACGCTCGGGCCGAGGTCACGCTCCTCATTGCGGACCGGGATGACTATCTCCACCACTGCGCCCCGGGGTGGCTGAGACGGGCGTTCATCGGACGTCCCGGCGGCGCGGAGCAGGGAATCAGACGCCATGCTCACCATACCTACTGGCCTGTGGCCTGCGCATGAGTGCTCCTCCTGTACTGGTCGGCAAAGCCGCGTGCCGCAGCGCGCCCGGCAAAGCCATTTCACCGGGCGGCTCGTCAAATCAGCGTCAACGCCTCGCCCCATCCCCGGCGCGACCACAGCTGAGCAAACCTGCAGCAGTACTTGACGTGGTTCTAACCGGCCGCGGTGACACTGGCAGCGGCGGGTCATGTGCGCAGGCGGGAGGCGCAAGTGCGGGTTCTGGTGGTGGAAGACGCGCGGCAGCTGGCAGACGCCATCGCGGACGGGCTCCGGGGTCAGGCCATGGCCGTGGACGTGGTCTTCGACGGGCAGGCGGCGCAGGAGAGCCTGGCCGTCAACGATTACGACGTGGTCGTCCTGGACCGGGACCTGCCGGTCGTCCACGGGGACGAGGTGTGCCGGTCACTAGCCGCTGGCGGTGCCACGGTCCGGATCCTCATGCTGACGGCCGCCGGGGACCTGTCCGAGCGGGTGACCGGGCTGAACCTCGGCGCCGACGACTACATGAGCAAGCCGTTCGCCTTCGCCGAACTGGTCGCGCGGGTCCGGGCCCTGGGGCGGCGGGCGCGCCCGGCCCACCCGCCGGTCCTCGAACGCGCGGGAATCCGGCTCGATCCCGTCCGGCATGAGGCGTCACGGCACGGACGGCCGCTGGCTCTGCGGCACAAGGAGTTCCTTGTCCTGGAAGAACTCCTGCGCGGCGGAGGCGCCGTCGTGTCCGCCGAGCAGCTCCTCGAAAAGGCGTGGGACGAGAATATCGACCCGTTCACGCACGTCGTCCGCGTCACGATCATGACCCTGCGCCGCAAGCTCGGCGAACCCTCACCGATCGAGACGATCCCCGGAGCGGGGTACCAGATCGCGTGAGGTACCTCACCGTATCCCGGCGACAGCCCCGGCTGAACTTCCTGCGACAGCCGCGGCTGAGCATGCGGAGCCGCCTGACCCTGCTCTACGGCGGGTTGTTCCTGATCGCCGGGGGCATTCTCATCGCCATCTTGTACGTCATCTTCTCGAGCAACTTCCCCGGCGGGCCCCTCGCCGAGGGGATCTTCACGCCGGCCGGGAGGCGACTCCCCCCGCCCGTGCCCCCGCTCACCCAGGCCGAGATGCAGGCTCTCGTCCAGAAGCTGAATCAGCATCGCGATGAAATCATCAGCTCGCTGCTGTGGGAATCCCTGCTGGCAATGGCCGTGGTAGCGGTAGCAGCCGTGGGCTTCGGCTGGCTAATGGCCGGCCGGGCGCTCCGCGCGATACGGCACATCACCGACACAGCCCGGCGGGTCGCCGGGAGTAACCTGCACGAGCGCATCTCCCTGGTCGGTCCCCGGGATGAGCTGAAGGAACTCGCCGACACGTTCGACGCGATGCTGGAGCGGCTGGACGCCTCCTTCGACGGGCAGCGGCATTTCGCCGCCAACGCCTCGCATGAGCTGCGCACACCGCTGGCTACCAACAGGACCCTGCTGGAGGTTGCCGTGGCACAGCACCGCGTTCCCCCGGAACTCCGCCAGGTTATCGACAGCGTGCTCGCGGCCAGCGCACGCAGTGAGCTGATCCTCGCCGGACTGCTCACCCTGGCCCGCTGCGAGAACCAGGCCATCGAGCGGTTGCCCGTCGACCTGTCCGACGTCGCCGCCGGCGCAGTGGAAGAGACGGCCGCGGAAGCCGCTGCCGCACGAGTCACCATCGACGCGGCACCTTACCCGGCTCCCACAACCGGCGACCCCATCCTCCTGGAATGCCTCGCGCTCAACCTTGTCCGCAACGGCATCCAGCACAACCATCCCGGCGGCCGGGTCACGGTGACCACTCGAAGGGCAGCCACCCCCGGCATGGTCGAGCTCGAGGTAAGCAACTCCGGGCCGCGCGTCCCGCCCGAGCAGGTGGGCATGTTGTTCGAGCCATTCCGGCGGCTCGACGGCAACCGGACCAGCCACCCGCACGGCGCCGGGCTCGGCCTGTCCATCGTCCGGTCCATCGTCCAGACCCATGGCGGGCAGCTAACCGCGGCCGCCCGCGACGGCGGCGGCCTTATCGTCCGGATCCGGCTCGCGGCCACGTCAGCGGAGGTGAGCCGCTGACACTGTCAGGAGGCCGCTGCCCCGGCGATCTCCGTGTGCGGAGGGTGCACCTTCACCTACGTCATAACATGGGTCACGGTCGTCTCGCCGTGCCTGGGTCCGGGCGGGGCGTTTGCGGCCTTGATGATCATGTCCGCGGTGGGCTGGGCCGCCTTGCGGGCGGTCCCTGGCCGAGAGTTCAGGTACGTGTCGGCATTCAGCACGACACTGGAGTGGCCCAGTGTTCCGCGACGCGCTGGTTGGGCACGTCGGCGTCGCGCTGGGCGGGCATGACTGGTGATGGGAAAGGCCCCACCGTAGCGAAGGCTGGCTCGCTGCCGAAGTCCCGCACCGGGAGGTACGGCCTTCCCTGGCGCGGGTCCCGGGTGCCCGCCACCCGGGTCTTCTGGCTCCACGTAGTGCAAGCGGGCTCGGCGGGCCGCAGGAGGCGGCCCAGCTGCGCGCCGTGGAGGCGGACATGGCGATGGTGCTGGGCGAGCTCGGCCTGTCCCGGCTGGGGGACATCCCCGGGCTGACCACGGTCGGCGTGGCGGCGATCTTGGCCGAGACCGGTGACCCGCGCCGCTACGACAGTTCATCATCCCTGGTCAAGCATGCCGGGCTGTCCCCGTCCGAGAATGCCTCCGGCGCTTTTGGGGGCCAGGCGCACATGTCCCGCCGCGGCCGGCCCGGGCTGCGGCTGACCGCCTGGCGCGCGGTATGGCCGATGCTGCAGTTCAACCCGGTGATGGCCGCCAAGTACGCCGCGATGACCCAGGCCGCCGGCGCCGCGGCGGCTGATGCAGGGCCGCAGCAGGCCAGGGCGGCCGCGGCCGCGGCCCGCGCGCGGCGCGCCGGGGCCCGGGTGGCGTGCGCGGCCTCCTTGCTGCGCTGGATCTACTCCATGGTCGTCCACGGCACCAGCTGGGATGCCGCGGTCGCCTCCGGCGCCGCCTGCCAGCACGCCCCGCGCTGCCAGCAGGAGGCGGCCTGACCAGCTCATCCATCCGCCCGCACCGCTGCAGGTGCCCTTGACCTTCCTCCCCCGATGAGGGGAGAGCGAGCCCGCACTGCCCTAGGGGACCAGCCCCGTTTCAGACCCTGAGCAGCTCTCCCCGGCCGCCCGGAGCTTCTCACCAGCTCGGTTGAACGCTGTCGGGGCAGGCCCGGCCGCGCGGGTGCGGGCCAGGTCACCCAGCTCATCGGCGACCGGCGCAGCAGGCCGCGACGGAACCAGGTGACCACACCCTCGGTGTCGCCCGTCGCGGCGAAGACCCGGCCGATGATCTTGCCCCAGCCCTTCGTGCCGCCCCAGGCGGGCACGGCGGCCCGGACCAAGGCGGTGAACTCCTCCAGCCCGAGGGCGGCCAGCCTGGCCGGGTCCCCGCCGCAACGCGACGTGACCACCTGCAGCGCCGCCAGCCAGGTCACCGACTCAAACGGGCCGACGCACGCCTCGGTCACCACCGGCCAGGCCACCGACAGAAAGTCCTGGATCCGCTGCACCGACGCGGTCGCCGCGGTGATCAGCTGGGTGCGGCGCCGCCCCAGGTGCCGCAGGTGCGCCGTTCCCGTTGCTGTGGGGGCTGTGGGTCGCCCTAGGTGGCTGGTGTCTAACGACCCAATTTGGCTGCGGAGGTGGATACGTACTGTAATACTAGCTGGTCAACTGTGCTGATCATGTTTACTCTGCGTGAAAAGTGACGAAAAACACCAGCCTCCTAGTGGACTTCCTGCCGATGATTGGCGGGGCCCTGGCCGGCATCCCCACCGTCCTGTTCGCGTTCATCGCCCGGGTCCTCACCGCGGGCATCGTCACCGCGGTCGTCTTCGCCGTCTACACCCAGATCGAGAACCACGTTCTGAATCCGGTGGTCATGAGCAAGACAGTGCGGATCAACCCGCTGCTCGTATTCATCGCGGTGTTGGTCGGCGCCTCGATCGGCAGCCTGATCGGCGGCATATTCGGCGGTTTCGTCGCGGCGCTGCTGGCCATCCCGACGGCCGGGGCACTGCAGGTGCTGGTCAAGGAGGTCTGGCAAGCCACGGCCCCGGACGAGCCCCCGGAATCCCCGGCGCCTGCGGCTGAGCCAGCAGACGAGTACGGTAACCCTGTCGCCCAACACCGACCCATCCGACCGTCCAGGCCGGCGACCTGAACTGACGACCGTGTCGGCCCGCCCTGCTGTTGGTACGACAACTGGTCCCCGGCGGGCGCGCGGAAGCGAACCCTGGCCTGAGCGTGGGTGGCCGGTGACAGGGCCGGCTTGTCCGGCGGGTGGGCCGGAGTGTCTCGACCACCCTGCGTCCGACGCGGAAGCGGCAGAATCTTGCCTGCACCCAGCACGGGAGGAACCGTGCATCTCGGTCGCCCCGGGCCGGCCGGCAGGACACGCCTGCATCACAGGGTTTCGCGGGATGGTGCAAGGACTCCCATCCCGCCGCCTGCCCGGCGGGGCGCTGGACGGCACCAAGGAGCCGAAGAAGTGCTTCGTGATCCGCGGGGGCGGGGAGATGGAGAATCACTTCGAGTGCCTGTGGGACCTATTCCGGTCCATCGCCGTCACTTGAGATCGAGGGCGCCAGCGGCTCTTGCCCTCGTAACGCTGGCGGCGGTGCACTGGTTTCATGAGTGCTGGCCGGGTGATCACGCGGCTTGTTCGCGTCACCAATCCCGGGATAGACGGCTCCGCGGCAGGTGTTCCGGCGGAAAGGCGGGATCCGGTGACAAGCAACTATGTACGCGTTACCGGGCTAGCTGACCTGTTCGCCGAGGCCAGGGAGCTGTCGGTCAGGACGATGATTTTCGACGTGGAACCGCTGGTCGCGCCCTGGCACGGCAGTCAGGAATCACTTGACCAGGGCATCGCGCGCATCCTCGGCGACGCCAGGAGGGTCCCGTCGGTGCACGTGGTGATCTTCGCGACCAACTCGGCCCGCCGCCCGTCCGCCCTCCCGGCCTGCGACGGCCTTCAGGTCAGGTACCTGGCATCCGCCGAGAAGCCGCTGCGGACCGCGCCGTACCACGACCTTCCCCGGCCGGGCGCCGTGGCAGGTGATCAGCTCCCCACCGACGGGATACTCGCCTATCGGCTAGGACTTACGTTCCTGCACTACGCGCCGAAGCTGACCGGCGTTCCGTTCGGGCCCGGGCTCATGCATCGCTGGGGCGAGCTGGTGCGCCCGGTGCTGTTCCGGGGGTCGGCCCCCGACCGGTGAGTACAGTAACGGCGTGGCGGTATCGCGCGGCGTCGGATCTGCGCGCCAGCTGAACAGGGTGTCATCGCGGCCCGGGCGGACAAAGCGTGCCGTCCGGGCTGGTTCGCGCTATTCCGGCTGGCCGGCAGGCGGAGTTGGGGGCTGCCAGGGCGATGCGAACGTTCACGTGGGCGATCGTCGGTAGTACCGGACGAGACTGCCGAATTCAAGTGAACGCCATAGGCCGGCCATCCAGTCCGGGACCGCTCGCGCTGGAGTGCGTGCTGGCGGCGGCCCGTGACGAGCTGAGCGGATGCTGGTGCTGCGGGGGAAGCGGGCATCGGCAAGACGGCGCTGCTTGATTGGGGGTCGGGCAGGGCGGCGACATGGAAGGCTTGCCAAACGGGCCCGGGCCGAGCTGCTCGCTACCGGCGAGCGTGCCTGTAGGCGCGGCGTGGAGACCGAGCACTGCTCATCCCCAGAAGCGCCGCCTGAGCCGCCGGACCCCGGCCGTTGAAGGCCAGAAGCAGGCCTGCCGCGAGCGCACCCCCCAGCACCACGATGAGGATGTGCGTCAACCAGTTGCCACTTTCCAGTCGCCGGGATGGCCCGTATCTGCTGTCGTCTAGCATCTGGCCAGTCAACCCAACGGGCCCCGACGGGGAGCCCGTCAACGCCGGGACGTCCGCTTCGGTGGCGGTAACCCGAGGGTGACCAGGAGATAGACGTGCAGGTCGGGGTGGGCGTGGGGCGCCTCGTTGGCCACGACGGTTCCCAGGAAGTGCGCCATCACGCGGGTGGGTAGCCCGGGAGGTGGAGGCGCGCTGATGGCGAGGCGCCCGGGTGGCGCGAGCAGATCCGGATCCGCAGCGCCGCCGGCCGGATAGCGAACCGCAGCGGCGGGCTGAGGTCCACCGCCTCGCCGTCAACCCCGGCGTGTACCGGTGCCGGGGCATTCACCTCCAGCCGCGGCGCGGTCCAAGCTCGCCCTGGAGAGTGCGGGCTGCCGCCGGGTGCGTCGAGGACGACGATGCCGAGCTGGCCGCTGTCCAGCGCCGGGCGGGTGCCTCCGACCAGCGGGCGATCGAGCGCGTAGGGGTTGTTCGACACGAGCACGACGGCGAGATGACGGTGCTCGCGCCCCAGGTCGTCGGCCAGGCGCAGCGCAGGCGCCTCCGTGCTCGGCCCCATCACCTCATCCGCGGTCTGCAGGAGCGTGCGCACCTTGGCATCGCGGTAGGCCGGGCTGCGGACCGCCTCGCCGTAGATGCCAAGCGAGACGTTGTTGACGAATGCGCGGCCGTTCACCTCTGCCATGTCGATCTGGCGCTCGACCCCGCCGGTGAGCGCGTCCAGAGCGCCGGCCAGGTCGTGCCGGTCCACGCCCACGTCGAGCGCGAAGTGGTTGCGCGTCCCGGCCGGGACGCACACGAACGGGATCCCTTGCGCAGCCGCGACTGTGGCCACGACCGCCAGCGACCCGTCACCACCGGCCATCCCGAGCGCGTCTGCGCCGGCCGCCACGGTCTGATGGGCCAGCGCTGCCAAGTTCTGGCCCGGGGCGAGGATGATGGCCTCGATCCCCTTGGCGCGCGCCTGCTCGGCAACCCCGGCGCGTGCGGCCTTGCCGTCACCCGACCTCGGGTTGACAAACAACACTGGCTGGCGCGGCGGATCAGCGGGCCGCCAGCCATGACCTGACAGCTGGTGCTTGGACGGGTTCATCGCGGGCGCGGGAGGCATGGACGAATCACGATGCTGGCATCAGGTGCCGGCCAACGTACCTCTTCACACTTAGTATCCCCGGGCCTGCGATCCCCGCGCCCGCAGCGGCCCGGCGACCCGGCGTTGCTGACCGGGAATGCGGTCGTCGGCATCGTCGCGGGCGTTACCACGTGCCGGTGTCCGGGAGGGGGAGGGCGGCGAGGCGGGCGGCTTCGGGGGCGGGGACGCCGAGCAGGCGCAGCACGGCCTCGGCGAGGTGGTCGGCGGAGGCCTCGGTGATGCGGTCGGGGTGCCGCTGGCGTATCCGGAAGAGCCCGAGCATGCCGCCGGCCGCGGCGCTGAGCGCGATCTCGGCATCGGGAACGGTGAACCGGCCCGCGGCCTGCCCGGCCTGAATGTCGCGCAGCGTGCGCGGCGCCAGGCCGTGGGGGGAGTCCAGGATGTCGAGGCCGGTGCCGGTGAGGAACCCGGCGATCTCCGGGTGGGTCCAGCCGAGCCGCCCGGTGATCCGCGTGCCCACGGCGAACAGCTCCGCCGGGTCGGTGATGCCGGCGCTGCCGCGGTCGATCATCTGCCCCCAGCGTTCCAGCACCTCCTCCGAGGCGGTCTGGAACAGCTGCTCCTTGCTGTCGAAGTGGTTGTAGAACGACCCGAAGCCGATGTCGGCCTCCTCGGTGATCTCCTGGATGCTCGCCCGGTCCCCGCGGCCCTCGGCGATCAGCCGTACCGCGGCGTCGATGAGGGCCCGCCGGGTCCGGGCCTTGCGCCGGTCCAGCCGCGATACCCTCGGCGCGCCGGCTGCCGATGCTGCCTCTGCCATCACTGCTCCTCCCGCCGTTCCGCCTAGCACATTAGCGGCCACGGTTCCTGGTCATTAGCCAGCCCGCGGCCGCCGCTGCCAAGCGGTGCTCGGCAATCCATCTCGATGGCATTGCAATCAGTGCTGATAACTTATGACAATGTTGATCGTACCAGATACGAGGTCGATACGCATCTCCGCTTCCGGGTCCTGTGTCTCGGCGTGGCGAGAGAAGGATCCCGCGGGGCTACGCAATGGAGCGCTCTAGCTCCTGGGGTGCGACTGGTCCTGCCTGGGCCAGGAGCCACGTCACCAGCAGGCCGAAGACGAACCCGTGCGGGCCTTCGCCATCTGAGCCTTGGTCTGGCGCACCGCCTTCTTGGGCAGCTCAGATTTGAGCTGGGCGAGGGCGTCTTCGACGTCGAAGCGGGCGTACCAGACGCCCAGGATCGACATGGCGGCGAATTCTCGCATCGCGGCGCGGTAAGCCCCCGCGGTCGCCAGAGCAACCTGGCGCCGTTTCTTGGTCGTCACACCGGTGTCGCGGCCTGCCACGGCCATGCTCGCCACCAGCCGCTTGATGTCCCACTCGAACGGGCCCGGCAGCGTCTCGTCGAAGTCGTTGAGATCGAAGACCAGCCGCCGTTCGGGTGAGGCGAAGGCGCCGAAGTTCGACAGGTGAGCATCACCGCACAACTGCACCCGGAGCCCTGAGGACCTCGGACCGGCCAGGTCGGCAGCCATCGCCAGCGCGGCACCCCGGTAGTAGGTGAACGGCGACACCAGCATCCGTCCGTGGCGCACCGCGACCAGCTCCGGCACGCGGGACTCGGCCTGGCCCAGGAGCAGCCCTATCGGGTCCCTGGATGCCGCAGGAGAGAAGTCCCGGTGGGATGCCAGCGGGGCCAGCTGGCGGGCCGCCTTGCCTGCCGCGGCGCTTTGCTCACGAACCGGATGCGCACCGAGGCCGGTTGTCTTGCGCCCGCCCGCCCCGGGTGAGGCGGGCTTTGTCCTTGCCGCCATCTATCGGACATTAGCACCGGGCTCCGCTGGCGACCGTCAGCCGGTGACCTGGAGGTCGGCGCGAACGTCGATGACCCCGGCGGCCATCCACGCGGCCTCGAGCACTGCGTCGTGTTCGGCCCAGGTGCGGACATGGCCGGTCAGCGTGATGATGCCGTCCTCGGTGTCCGCCGTCGCGTCGCTGCCGTCGGGGACCGCCGCGGAGCGGTCTAGCGCCTCCTGGACGTGCAGGTCGACGTCGACCGGATCGATGAGGTAGCTGATCTCGATTTCGTCGATGACGTTGCGCACACCGGTCACGCTGGCGACGGCCGCTTCGGCGGCAGCTCGCTCCGTGCCGTAGGACACGGTCCCGGTCAGGGTAATGTCCCCGTCCTCGGCAGTCGCCTCGACGGTGTCCGGCACGGTGATGTTGGCCGCGAGCGCGTTGTTCACCGCGGTGGCCAGCTTCACGTCATCGCGGTAGTCGCCTTCCGGCAGCACCACCTCCAGGTGGTTGTGCACGCCGGTCACCCCGGCGACCCGCCGCGCGGCGGCGGCCGCCTCCAGGTACTGCGGGTAGCTCGGCACGGTGCCCGGTGAGGGTCACGTCTCCGGCGATGTTCCGGACGGTGATATCCGCGGCGTCGACCATCGGGTCGAAGCCGAGCTCCTTTTCGACCGCCGCGCGGACGTCCTTGGTCTTGCTCACTGGATCCTTGCCCATTGCCTGAATCCTTTCCCAGGGCGAATGAGGATCGCCAGTCGTAACCCGGCGGAAGCTAACATTCTCGCCCGGCGGGCCGTAAGGGACGAAGGGCCCTGGGTAACTGGGACCGATAGTCCTTGGTTTCCTCATTGCCGACGAACATGCTGGACCGCGATGTGAAGAGGCCTCCGGGCAGCACAGTGCGCCGCAGGTCACTAGCGTGAGGACCCTCGGACGGCGGCTCGCTGGGCATCAGCCTCACGGCCCAGGGCTCAGCAGGTGCGTTCGTTGAGGCTCCGAAGCCAGGAGACGGTCGTGAGCAAACATCCCAGGCGCGAGTCGCCGGCAAAGGCCGCAAGGGCCCAGGCGGAGGCAAGGACCCAGGCACAGGCCGCGAGGGCCCAGGCGGAGGCCGCGCAGGCCCAGGCCGACCTGGCCGAGGCTAAGGCGAAGGTGGCTAAGGAGCAGGACGCGGCAATCGCCAGGGCCTTGCAGGAGGATGACGAGGCACGCCGGCAAGCCGACCTGAAGGAGGTCGCTGAGAAAGAGGCCGAGGCCGTGCCGGACTGGCCACCCGATCCCTGACAGCGGCGTGAAGACGGCGCCAGTCGGCGGAAGTGGCACGCGAGCTGACCCGTCGGCATCCCCCGCGACACCCCCCCGGCCGCGTTCACGCGCGGCGAGGCAGGATGATCACCGCGGAACCGGTGGCCAGGGACCTGAATGGCGGTGTCAGGCAGCCGATCCGGTCGGCGTGCCGGCCCGCCGGGCGAGGATCTGGCTGAGCGCATCTGGCGGTGGCCGCAGGCAGGTGCAGCGCGGGTCGCGGTAGTCGCCGTCGAGGTGGCCGATCCGCAGCGCGTCGAGCGGGACGTCCGCTTCCGCGGCGAGCTGCCCGGCTGCCTGGCACCGCGCCTGGCCGTCCCCGCCGGCGATGAGCAGGAACCGGCCCGGCGCGACGAGGTCCTTGACCGGGCGGCGGTTGCCGTCCTCGTCGTCGATCCATGCGTGCGGCAGCGGGGCGCCAGGGCGGGTGGACGGCTGATACACGCGGATGTCGTCGGCCGGCGCCGGCGCGGCGCTGCCGTCGGGCGCCACGGCAGCGGATTGGTAGCTGTAGCCGTACTCGATGTTGAGCTCGCTGAACTCCATTGACTGCGCGCGCATCGCCCGCAGCACGCCCGAGCGGTGCCCGGCGTCCTGCGGCCGGCCGCTCCACATCCGGCGCAGCTGCTGCATGTTCTGCTCGGGCGTGTTCTCATGAGAGACGCCGAGCGCCGCGCCGATCGCGAAATGGTTGAGCGCGTTCTCCAGCGAGCGCTGCGCGTTGCGCTGATCCACCGGGCGCCGCTCGGCTTCGTAGGTGTCCAGCAGGGCCGGTGACGCGTGGCCGGCCAGGACCAGCGCCACATTCCAGCACAGGTTCTGCGCGTCGTGGATCGCACTGGTCAGTCCCAGCCCACCGGTGGGCGGGTGGCGGTGCGCCGCGTCCCCCACCAGCAATACCCGGTCGGCCCGGGACGGCCCTGCTGCCGGTGGGGCCCGGATGCCTGAGCCTGGGCCTTGCGGCATACACCCGCGCCATCGGACTTGACGATCGGTTCATCATATCTGATAATTTATATCAAGACTGATTGACGCTGACAGAAAGTC
Organism: uncultured Actinomycetota bacterium; assembly: GCA_963727015.1. Classification (GTDB taxonomy): domain Bacteria; phylum Actinomycetota; class Actinomycetes; order Streptosporangiales; family Streptosporangiaceae; genus DATFVJ01. Next base: position 14,772 of record CAVSEV010000003.1, read on the forward strand.
AGGCAGATGAAGGAGCCGATCGTGATGAAACAGGACAGCCAGACGGAGGTCCGGACCCGCCCGGGGCAGGCCGGGGACCCGCACCGTTCGCTGCACAGCGAGACCGGCGCGCTGCCCGGGGAGCACCCCGGGCGGTCGAGGAATCCCCTGGTCAAGGTGGTAGGGCTGGCCTGGCTGGAGTTCGAGAAGCCGGACCTGGACCGCGCCGGGCGGTTCGGCACCGACTTCGGCTTCACCATTGCCGACCGGACCCCGGAGACGCTGCTGCTGCGCGGCCGGCAGGCGGCTGCCGCGTGCCTGGTGATCCGCCGCGGTCCGCGGCCCCGTTTCGCCGGGGTCACGTTCCAGGCCGCGGCCCGGGACGACCTGGACCGGCTGGCCCGCGGCACCGGCGGGACGGTCGCGGCGCACTGGGGCGGCCACGGCGTCCTGCTGCGGGACCCGAGCGGGTTCCCGGTGCGCGTGGTGCACGGTGTCCCGGAACTGCCCGCGCTGCCCGAACGCGCCTCGCTGCCGCTGAACTTCGGGTCCGAGCCGGTGCGGGTCAATGCCACCCAGCGGTCGGCCCGGCGGCCGGCGGAGATCCAGCGGCTGGGCCACGTGGTGCTGGGCACCACCCGGTTCGGCGCGGCGCTGGACTGGTACCTGGACACGCTCGGGCTGATCGTCAGCGACTTCCTGTACCTGGACGGGCAGCGCGACCGCGGCCCGGCGATGGCGTTCATCCGCTGCGACCTGGGCAGCGTTCCCGCCGACCACCACACCCTGGCCATGGCCCTGCAGCCGCACACGGGCTACCTGCACTCGGCCTACGAGCTCACCGACCTGGACGAGGTCGCCGCCAGCGGGCAGTACCTGCGCGAGCAAGGGTACCGGCACGCGTGGGGCCTGGGCCTGGCACATCCAGGGCAGCCAGATCTTCGACTACTGGCGCGACCCGGACCGGGCGATGTTCGAGCACTACACCGATGGCGACGTGTTCGACGCCGCGATGGAACCCGGCTGGGCCCCGCTGTCGGTCAGCGGCCTGGCCCAGTGGGGGCCGAGGGCGACGGCGGAGTTCACCGGCGCCAAGGACCCGCGGATCGTCGTCGCGGCGATCAAGGCCCTGCGCGAGGAGGGCAACGAGATCGACCTGCCTGCGCTGCGTGGGCTGATCAAGGCGATGGGCTCATGAGCGCCCGCCTGGCCCGGACCGCGGACGGCTGGTGGGTCGTGACCCCGGCCGGGCTGGTCCGGCTGGACCTGCCCGCCACCACGACCGCCGGGCTGCTCGCCGACCGGGCGGCCCTGGCCGCGGCGATCGAGGCCGCGCAGGCAGCCGCGGCCGCCGCGCCGCGGGATGCGGTGCCCGCCGAGTCCCTGGACCTGCTCAGCCCGGTGACCGCCCCGGCCCGGATAGTGGCGCAGGCGGTAAATTACCGGTCCCACGCGATCGACTCCGGGTTTGACCCGGGCACGGTCCCGCCGGTGTTCTTCCGCAAGGCCTCGCATTCCCTCACCGGGCCGGCCGGGGACATCATCCGGCCGGACGGAGTCGGGTTCCTGGACTACGAGGTGGAGCTCGGCCTGGTCATCGGGGCGGACCTGCCGGTGGGCACCACGGTGACCGGGGCGGACCTGGCCCGGTACGTCGCCGCCCTCGTGGTCGCCGATGACGTCAGCGCCCGGCAGATCCAGCTCACCAAGACCCAGTTCTACGAGGCCAAGTCCTACCCGACCTTCACCCCGGTGGGTCCCTGGCTGACGCTGGTGGACGCGGCGGACCTGGCCCGGCTGAGCTCGCTGCGGCTGACGCTGTCGGTGAACGGGCAGGTGCGGCAGGACAGCACCGCGGCGGACATGATCGTCCACCCGGCGCAGGCGCTGACCCTGCTGTCCCGGTTCCAGCCGATCGGCCCGGGCGACCTGCTGCTGACCGGCACGCCCGGCGGCACCGCGCTCAAGGCCCCGGCCAAGCTGGCCGGGACGATCGCCGGGCTTTTGCCGCCTGCCACCCGCTGGAGGCTGTTCTTCAAGCGGGAGGCGGCCAACCCGCGCTACCTGCGGGATGGCGACGTCGTCACCGCGATGATCGCCTCGCCCGACGGGCAACTCGACCTCGGCACCCAGCGCAACACCGTTGCCGGGAAGGCGTCATGAGCGCCGCCGAGGTCCTGCCGCGGCCGGAGTCGACCTACCAGCTGCTGCTGGACGCGGCCGGTGCCTGGCCCGACGGCATCGCCACGCAGTGGATCCCCGACCCTAGTGATCACACCCGCTGCCTGGCCTGGACCTACGCCGAGCTGGCGGGCGTGGTGACGCGCATTGCCAACGCGCTGACCGCCCTGGGGGTGCGGCGCGAGGACGCGGTGACGCTCAGCAGCGTCAACACCTCGATGCTCTACGCCGCCACGCTGGCCGCGCAGGCCGTCGGGATCGCTGCCCCGGTCAACCCCGCGCTCAGCGGCGAGCGGATCGCTGAGCTGATCCGCCGGACGGGATCACGGGTCCTGGTCGCGGCCGGGCCGGAGCTGGACCCGCAGCTGTGGCAGCGGCTGCTCGGGGTTGCCCGCCAGGCGGGGATGACCGCCGTCCTCGCGCTGCGACCTGACGGCGAGCACGGTGACCCGCCCGACCTGACCGGTGGCGCGGCCGCCGGCGGAGCCCCGGGCAGCGCCGGGGCGGTGGTGGCCTACCTGGACGACGTGATCGACGGGCAGCCGACCGGCTACCTGGCCGGCGCGGACCTGCCGAAGGCAGAAGATCTCGCCGCGGTCATGCACACCGGAGGGACCACCGGCGCTCCGAAGATCGCCGCGCACACCCACGCCAACCAGCTCGCCTGCGGCCAGGACATCGCCTTGAGCAGCGGGCTGGCTCCAGGGGCAGGAGTACTCGGCGGGCTGCCGCTGTTCCACGTCAACGCCCTGATCGTCACCGGCATCGCCCCGATGTTCAGCGGCACCCGGGTGGTGTGGCCGGGCCCGGCGGGCTACCGCGACAAGGCCCTGTACACAAGGTCCTGGCAGATCATCGAGCACTACCAGATCGCGGCGATGTCCGCCGTACCCACCGTTTACGCCACCCTGGCCCAGGTTCCGGTCGACGCCGACATCAGCACGCTGCGGCTGCCGATCGTGGGCGCGTCCCCGCTGCCGTCGTCGGTGCGCGAGGACTTCGCCCGGCACACCGGGCGGCGCCTGCTGGAGGGCTACGGGCTCACCGAGGCGACCTGCGCCAGCACCTGGACCAGGCCGGGCGAGGAACGGCCCGGGTCGGTCGGCCGCGCGCTGCCCGGCCAGCAGGTAAAAGCCGTCCGGATCGGCGACGACGGGTCCTGGGCCGACTGCACGCCGGGCGAGACCGGCGTGCTGGCGATCGGCGGGCCCGCCGTGTTCGCCGGCTACGTCACCGACCCGCGCCTCGGCGGCCCCCGGGTGAGCCGGGAGGGCGCCGTCCGGGACGGCTGGCTGGACACGGGCGACCTCGGCAGCGTCGACGCCGACGGCTTCGTCTCCCTCACCGGGCGGGCCAAGGACCTGATCATCCGCGGCGGCCACAACATCGATCCCCGGGTGATCGAGATTGCGCTGCTGCGTCATCCCGGCGTCCGCGGCGCAATTGCCGTCGGGCGCCCGGACCGGCACTCCGGCGAGGTCCCGGTGGCCTACGTCGTCCCCGCCCACCCCGGCCGGTTCGACGAGGCCGACCTGCTGGCGTGGGCCGCCACCGCCATCGGCGAGCCCGCAGCCCGGCCGAAGCGCATCTACCCGATCACCGCGATCCCGGTCACCGCGGTGGGCAAGCACTTCAAGCCCGCGCTGATCGCCGACGCCGCCATCCGCGCCATCACCGAGGCCCTGGCCGCGGCGGGCGTGGCGGATGCCAGGGCCACCGCGGCGCACGAAGACGGACGGCTGGTCGTCACCGTGACCGGCGCCGACCCCGGCCAGGTCCGCGACGCCGTCGCCGGATTCGCCCTCACCGTCCGCTCCGGGCCGTCGCCCGCCGCCCAGACCACCGCGAAGTGACCCGCAGAAAGAGACACGACCATGAACGGCCAGAACCGCGCGACCCAGGAGCCCGTCATCATCGTCGGCGCTGGCCCGGCCGGCTGTACCGCGGCCCTCTTGCTCGCCGACTTCGGCATCCCCGTCACCCTCCTGGAACGCCACGCCCAGCCCCACCCGCTGCCCCGCGCGGTGCACCTGGACGACGAGGTGGCCCGGATCCTGGACCGGATCGGCGTCAGCGAGGGATTCCTGGACCGGTCCCGGCCTGGCAGCGGACTGCGCCTGCTCGACGCCGGGCACCGCGTGATGGCCGAGTTCCGGCGGGAGCACCAGGCCAGTGAGCACGGTTTCCCGCAGGCGAACATGTTCCACCAGCCGGACCTGGAAGAGCTGATGCTCGCCCGGGTCAAGGCGCACCCGCTGATCGAATTGCGCCGCGGGGCCGAGGTCTGCGGTATGGACGGCGCCCTGGGCCCGCTCACCGCGGACCCGGTCCGGGTGCACGCCCACATCGCCGGGGACGTGCAGACGTTCACCGGCCGGGTCGTGCTGGGCTGCGACGGCGCCAACAGCACGATCCGGGGGCTGGCCGGGATCACCATGGACGACCTCGGCTTCACCGAGCGCTGGCTCGTGGCCGACATCCGGGCCGGGACCGGCCTGGATGTCTGGGATGGCGTGGAGCAGGTTTGCGACCCGGCCCGGGCCGCCACCTTCATGCAGGTCACCGGCGACCGGTACCGCTGGGAGTTCCGGCTGCCCGGTGGCGAGGACGAAGCCGGCCTGATCACCCCGCAGGCCCTCGGCCAGCTGCTGCAGCCCTGGACCGGGCGCGGCGACCTCGAGGGCCTGGAGATCATCCGCAGCGCCAGCTACACCTTCCGGGCCCGGCTGGCGTGCCGCTTCCAGACCGGGCGGATCTTCCTGCTCGGTGACGCCGCGCACCTCACCCCGCCGTTCATCGGCCAGGGCCTGGCCGCCGGGCTGCGCGACGCGGACAACCTGGCCTGGAAGCTCGCCTACGTGCTCACCGGCCGGGCCGGGGAGGACCTGCTGGCCAGCTACGACACCGAACGCCGCCCGCACGCCAAAGCCCTGGTGAAAAAAGCCGTCAGGATCGGCTGGGCCATGACCGGCGGCCAGGACCGGGCCGCCGCCGTCCGCAGGATCGCCCTGGCCGCCGCAGTCCGCAGCGAACGTGTCTGCCAGGCCATGGGGTCCACGGCGACGCCGCGGCTTAAGGCCGGCGCCCTGCAGCGCCCCCCGCGGCGCCTGATCCTTTCCGGCATCCCCTCTGCGCTGCGGATCGGCGGCCTGATCCCCAACCCGCTGGTGTCCGCCGGCGACGGACCGCCGGTCCGGCTGGACGCGATCCTGGCCGGACGCACCGCCGTGCTGACCGCGCGGCGCCCCGATGCCGGGCTGGTGGACTTCTGCCGTCGGCACGGCCTCGTCCTGGTGCGGATCAGCAGCTCACACGCCGCCGGAACAACCGGCCGGCCCGCCGCGGACCCAGACGCCGGCTGGATCGACGTCCGTCTCGCCGGCGAGCGGCTGCCCGCCGGCCTGCGGGCCCTGGCGGTCCTGGGGTCCAACCCGGCGCTGACCGTCGTCGTGCGCCCGGACCGCGTGGTGGCGGCGGTGGAGCCCCGGTGCCGGCTGCCGCGCCTGCCCTGGCCCAGCCCGGCCACAGCCGCGGGTCTCCGGTCACGGGCTCACCCGCCAGCTCATCCCGATCACGCCCCGTCTACCCGCTAGAAGAGGTTCCCATGTTTGTCACAATCTCGCTGCTCATGACCGCGGTCTGTCTCCTTCCGGCAGTCGGTAAGCTGCTGGGCCAGCCGAAGATGCGGCAGTCCGCCGAGCACTTCGGTATTCCCTGGCCCAGGTACCGGCTCATCGGCGTAGCCGAGCTCGCCGCCGCCGCAGGCATCCTGATCGGCCTGTGGTGGCATCCCCTCGGCCTGGCCGCCGCGGCCGGGATGGCCCTGCTGCTCCTCGGCGCGGTGATCACCCACTGGCGGGCAGCGGACGGCGGGAAGGAGATGGCACCGGCCCTGCTCGCCCTCGCCGTCACCATCGCTTACCTGGCCATCGCCCTCATCAGCTGGGCGTGACACGCCCAACGGCGGCGTCAGGGTGGTTCCCGGGCACGCACCACGCTCCCAGTGTGCCGGTTCTCAGCGGAATGCGCCGTGCGAGCGTGGTTTACCGCAAGCGCCTGGTTCAACACAATAAGCCTTGCTCCGCTGCGCTCTGGGAGCTGCTGCCGCGCAGGTCGGGTTGGACTATCTTCCGTCCGGGCTTCTTGATCACCTGCTGACCGCCGACTGCTAGTACGGCAGCGTCCATTTGAGGTTTGACCTGCGGCGGGGCGCGGTGAGGCTGCCGGTTCGACAGGGGGCACCCACCTGTCGATCACGCGTTTGTGACAACAACAAAACCGAAGGCGGCTGCCGCTGCCAGGACAGGGGCGGGTCTTGTGGCCCGGAAACGTGGTGAGCTGCGGGGGCTGTGGAGGTCTTGCTTTGTGCGGCCTGAGCCGTGGCAGGCGGGAAAGTACGTCGGGGCGCTGGTCAGTGAGCTGCCCAAGCGCAACGGGTGGACGATCGCCGAGCGTGTGAGGGATCGGACGCCGCAGCGGACCCAGCGGTTGCTGAACCGGGCTTGCTGGGACACGTTTGCGGCGATGGGGGTGGTGCGCCGGTTCGCGGTGGCAGGCCTGGATGAGGCGGCCTGGCGGCGAGGTCGCCGCCGGGGCTTGGTGGTCGGGGCGCTGGATGAGACCAGTCAGGAAAGCAGGGGTGCGCCACGGCCGGCGTCCAGCGCCAGTACCTGGGGTGCGTGGGCAAGGTGGCGAATGGGATCACCACGGTGCACCTGGGCGTATGTGCGGGAGAACACCGGTCACGCGCTGATCGGCGCCCGGCAGTGGATACCGCAAGCTCACATCGATGATCCGGTGAGGTCGGTGGTCATGGGGTTGCCGCTGGACCTGGAGTTCCGCACCAAAGGGGCAGTTGGCCATCGATATCTGCACCGGGGCATTCACCGATAGGGTCAAGCTGGATTTCGTCTGCGGGGACGAGGTCTACGGCAACTGCACGCAACTGCGGAAGTTCCTGGAAAGCCGCGCCCAGGGTTATGTGCTGCGGGTCCCTTCCAGCTTCCACCTCACGCTGGCGCGCGGGGTCACGCTCACTTGCGCGGATGCGGTCACCCGCCTGCTGAAAGACACCCGCCGCTGGGAGGTCCGCTCCGCCGGGACCGGCTCCAAGGGCGCCCGCTGGTACGCGTGGGCGCAGCTAGTGGGCACGCCCGTTAATTCGCCGGTGATGGGCCCAGCCAGGCCGTAGGGTCGCCGAGGTAGAGGCCGCAGGCGCAGTCGAGGGCCTCTTCGGGGGTTCCTGCGCGGTAGCCGCTCGGCAGGAAGCTGTCCTGGTAGTCGTCCTGGCTGGCCCGGTAGATGGCAAAGCCCCAGCGGGTGGCTGATCCGCCGTAGCGCAGTCGGCACAGCGGGAGCACCTCGCCGTCGGGCAGATGCCCGCTGACGTAGGCGAACGCCCCGCGGAAGCGGTGGTCGAGTTTGCTCAGCGCGGGCCAGCGGTCCCGGGCGCGAGCTGACAGCCGCTGGCCGAGGCTGGTCTTGGTGGATGCGGGCGGCGCGGGCATGACCTCATCATGCCGTGCCTGGCCTACGCTGCCGGGCAGAGCGCGCCGGGCCGCCAGGCGGGCGTCGATGCGGCGCAGCAGGTCGTGCAGGTCGGCGCGGGTGAACTTCCAGTCGAATGGGGTGGCGGCGGCGTTGTAGCGGGGCTCGAAGGCCACCAGCCGCTCGGCGAGGGCGTCGTTCTTGTAATGCGCAGCCGGGCAGCGTCCACGATTCCGGCCGCCTCGAACACGCCTGCCGCCGTAATGCCACGTTGCCCGTCCTCGCCGCCGCGAGCGTGAAACCACAGGAGCGGCGTGGTTTCCAAGTCAAGCCCGGTCACTCCACGGTGAAGTCCGCCGCGAGGCAGTCCGGCCGACCATCGGGTGGTGCGGCCGTCGAGCACCCATACCACCCTGGCGGCGCGCTCAGGCAGCGGCTGAACGCGGACGATGGCGCCGCCGCGGCAGCAGCGTAATGCGACGTCGCTTGCTATCCAGCGTGTCGATCAGGGCGTCAAACCGTGCCGGCATGCCGCTCATGTGATCCCTCCGGCTGGCCGGCCAGATCTCGGCCTGCGCGTGCCGCAACGCTGCTCATGCTTTGAGCTTGCGAGCCATGCGGGTGAGCGGTCGTCACGCATTCCGAGTGATTCGGCCGGCGGGGCTGGCCTGGGATCCTCATGCGGGCACACGGGCGATCTGCCGGGAGGATCACGGCGCGGCGGCCGTTCGCAGCAGGGCTTGCACGCCCGGTAGCTCGCGACCCTCCAGGAACTCGAGCGTGGCTGCTCCGCCGGTCGAGAGGTGGCTCACGTGGTCCTGCAGCCCGAAGGACCGCAGCGCCTGGGCCGTCTGTCCGCCTGCGGCGATGGTCGCCGCCGACGTCGAGGCGATGGCGTCCGCGATGGCATGGGTGCCGGCGGCGAACGGCCCGAGTTCGAAGAGGCCCATCGGGCCATGCCAGAACACCGTGGCCGCGGCGGCGATCTCGGCCGCGTACCTATCCGCGGTCTTGGGCCCGATGTCGAGCCCCAGCCAGCCATCGGGCACGTCAACCCCGTCCAGCACCCGCGCCGGAATGCCTTCCTCGTTGTCCTGTTCGGCCAGTAGCAGATCCTGCGGAAGCTCGAGCCGGCAACCGGACCCGGGGGCGGCGGCGAGCGCCAGCCGGGCCGGGTCTAGGTCCTCGGGCGGGCATAGCGATCCGCCGACGCTGTGTCCTTGGGCCGCAAGGAATGGGAAGCACATGCCGCCGCCGAGGCACACCACGTCGGCCAGCTCGAGAAAGCGCCGGGCGACGCCGATCTTGCCGCTTGCCTTGGCGCCACCGAGGATCGCCACCAGGGGCCGGTCGGGTCTCTGCACGATCGCGTTGAGAGCGCCCACCTCACGCGCCAGCAAACGCCCGGCCGCGCAGTGGAGCCGGCGAGCGACGCCCTCGGTGCTGGCGTGAACGCGGTGCGCGCTGCCAAAGTCGTCGTCGACGTACAGGTCCGCAAGTTCGGCCAGCGCTGACGCCAGCCCGGGATCATTGCGCGTCTCACCCGGCTCGAACCGGACGTTCTCCAGCATCAGCATCTGTCCGGGCGCGAGCCGCTCCGTCAGCTCACGCACGTGCCGCCCGGTCCCGGCCGGCGCGAGCAATACTGGCACGCCTGTCAACTTCGCCAGGCGATCGGCCACTGGCCGCATCGACAAGGCCGGATCGTGACCCTCCGGCCGATCCAAATCGGAGACGAGCACGAGCCGCGCGCCCCGCCGGCGCAGCTCCTGGATTGTCGCCAGCGCCCCTTGAATGCAGGTGTCAGCGGCCAAGCGCACCGGTGCGCGAGCGGACGCTTGTGTGAGCGGCACGCTGAAATCGGCTCGCAGCAACACGCGCCGCCCCTCGACGTCCAGGTCATCGATCGTCCGCAGCTCGCCAAGCACGGATCACCTCGCTCGAGATGGCGCTTGTCACGCTGGCGGCAGCCAGGGTGGGGCCGTCGTCATGCGGCCGGGATGATTCGAAGCCCGCGATGCGCCTGTCCGGGGGCCGGCGAGCTTGCCTGGTTCCGAGGAGGAGAGATTGCCTGCGCCCCGCGTTCATCCTTGACTCTTGAGCGCTTCCCGCAGTTCGCTGGCGATTTCGTCGGTGGTGGCATCGACGAAGCTTTTCACGACGTCGGCGGCACCGGCGATCGCCTTGTCGGGTGCTTGTTCGATCGTTGGCTCGCCGACCACGATCAGTCCTGCCTCGCTGACCGTGAGCCGCTCAGCCGCCTCCTCAGCCGCCTCGTGGAGCTCTTCGCGGGGCAGCGTCACGGACCCGAATGCCGGGCCTTGGCCGCGGCCTCGGCACCGATGTACGTCTCACAGAGTTGCTGGCGCCATACATCAACGAGATGCTGGCCGACCGATTCGACCCTTCGTCGTCCACGACGAATACCACCTCGGCCGCCGGCCCGCGCGCCACCTGCGCGGCCGCCAACCACTTCGCCCGCCGCCGCTCAGGGCAAACCGTTGGCGGCTGCCGGCGGGCGCCTCAGCGTGCCGCTGCGCCGGGGCGTTGCTGTGCTTCTTGGCTGTACGCTGCCAGGCGCCTGAGCTGCTGTTCAGGAGATGGTCTCGGGCTGTGCCCTCCCTGCGGCCGCCCAGCTCCAACGGCAACCGGGTACCCCCTGAGTGACCGTGAATGAGCCCGCGTCCCCGGCTCGTTCTGGCACGCATGGGCACGCCAGGGTGCGACGCGTGGCCGGCAAGGGGCCTTGGTTGCGCGTGGGCTATGCCTTGCCGCTCGCTTGGGTTCGGGCCGCGTCTGCGATCTGTTGAGCATCGTTGGCATCGAGGACCGCCGCCTCCGCTTCGTCGATCGCGTACTGAGCGAAGTCGATCGCCTCAAAGGCGTACGCCGCGGCACGGTCCGCCCTATGTTGCGCGACCTTCGCATCGTGATCGTCTCGCCGTTGGTCGATCTCGCTCTGCATCTTGGCGACGTGGTCTTGCACATTATCGCGGAGCGTGGACCAGCGCGACGCGAGATCGTCTTTGGCCTTTGCGACGCGTGCATGGCGTTCGTCTTGATTGCGCTGGGCAGAGGCTTTGAGGTCGGCGATACGAGATTCAAGCTGTGTCCGGGTCTCGCTTCGAGCGTCCGCTGCTCGCTGCTCTGCGGCCTTGGCGCGGTCTGACAACTCGGCGAGCGAGTTGGACAGCTGTTGCAGTGTTTCGGATACCTGAGGCATGATCTGTCCGTTCGTTGCTACAAGACGGTGCTGGTGGCTTAATTCGGCCACGGCAGGCCGTGATCAGTCCTCAGTAGCCACTACTGGAGTACCGGGGCTCCCGCCGCCAGACCCTGCCCAGCCCTGGCATGTAGGGGGGTGAGCGGTCATCACATAGATTGAGTGATTTTGCCGTTGGACGTCCGCTGCGGGTTCCTGCGATGTTGTTGGAGCCAGCCCGGGCCCTTGATGCGAGGCCTGATGGAGCAAACCCAGAACCCGCCAGAGCGGCGCGGCGAGGAGCGGAAACTTACCGCGGCGCGTGATCTGGTGGCGCGCCGGAAGTTGTTCGTCGTGCTGTCGGCGGCTCCGGCGGGTGGGGTGATCCTGGTCTGCGCGCCGGCAGGTAGCGGGAAGACGGTGCTGGTGCGCTCATGGATGCGGGACGGGGGGCTGGGCGACCGGGTGGCGTGGGTTTCGGTGGAGCGGGGGGAGCGGGATGGGCAGCGGTTTTGGCTGTCGGTGATCGGCGCGCTGGCGGGTGTGGCCGGGGAGGGGGTGGTGGCGCGGATCAGCCCTGCGCCGGGGTTCCACGGCCGGGCGGTGGTCGAGCGGCTGCTGGCCGACCTGCGCTCGCTGGAAGAGCCCGCCGTGCTGGTGATCGATGATCTGCACGAGCTGGGTTCGGCCGAGGCGCTAGGGTGGCTGGAGCTGTTTCTGGGCGGCTACCGCCGGGGCTGCGGGTGGTGCTGGCGACGCGGGCGGATCCGCGGCTGGGGTTGCACCGGCTGCGGCTGGCGGGGGCGCTGACCGAGATCCGCGGGCCGGATCTGCGTTTCACGGCGGGGGAGACGCGGGAGCTGCTGGATGCGGCCGGGGTCGTGCTGTCGGATGCGGGCCTGGCGCTGCTGCAGGAGCGGACCGAGGGATGGGCGGCCGGTGTGCGGATGGCGGCGATCTCGCTGGCCGGGCACCCCGACCCGGAGCGGTTTGTGCGGGAGTTTTCCGGTAGCGAGCGGACGGTGGCGGGGTATCTGCTGGCCGAGGTGCTCGATCGCCAGCCGGCCGAGGTGCGGGACCTGTTGTTGCGCACCTCGGTGCTGGAGCGGGTCAGCGGCCCGCTGGCGGATTTCCTGACCGGCGGCTCGGGCTCGGAGCGGATCCTGCAGCAGCTCGAGGATGCCAACGCGTTCGTGTCCTCGCTGGACGCGGGGCGTTCGTGGTTTCGCTACCACCACCTGTTCGCCGACCTGCTGCAGCTCGAGCTGCGCCGCGCCGCCCCGGCGATCATCGGCTCGCTGCACCGGGCGGCGGCCCGGTGGTACGAGGAGGAGCGGGTATGTCGTCGAGGCGATCCGGCACGCGCAGGCGGCACACGACTGGCCCCACGCCTCGCGTTTGCTCGCCGACAACCACTTCGATCTGACCTTCGACGGCCGCACCGCGACGGTTCGCGAGCTGCTGCGCGCGTTTCCGGACGATGTGGCGGCGGCCGACGCGGAGCTGGCGCTCGTCTTCAGCGGCGTGCGCCTTCTGGCCGGGCAGCGGGAGGAGAGCGCCACGTACGTAGATCTCGCGGAGGGGCTGGCCGACGCGGTTCCCGAGGAGCGTAGGCGGCGCTTCGACGTACAACTGGCCGAGATGCGGCTGGTGGTCGCGCGCTGGCGCGGTGACCTCGACACGGTGCTGGCGTCGATGCGGTCCCTGGAGGCGGCGCTGGCGGCTCTGCCGGCGAGCAAGCGCACCCTCAGTGAGGCGTATCGGTCTGTCGCGCTCGAGAATCTCGGGATCGCCGAGCTGTGGTCCTCGCGTCCGAATGACGCTCGCCGCGACCTCGAGCAAGCGCTGAGGCTGGCCCGCCAGGCTGGACGGCCGTGGCTCGAGATCGCTTGCCTCGGTCACCTGGGGATCGCCGGCCCGTGGACCGGACTGCCGGTCTCCGCGGGGCTCCAGCGCAGTGAGGATGCGGTGAGGATCGCCGAGGAGCACGGCTGGAACGAGGACCCGGTCATCGTTACCGGGTTGGCCACAGGAGCGATCGCGCTGCTCTGTCTGGGACGGTTCGATGAGGCCGAGGGATGGCTCGCGCGGGCACAGCGCGTGTTGCGGCCGGACGGCGAGCCCGGGATCGAGCTGATCGTCCACCATGCACGAGGTCTCCTGGGCCTAGGGCACCGCCGGTTCGAGGAAGCGCTGGTGGCGTTCGGCGCCGCCGAGCGGATGCAAGGATTGCTGGCCGACAAACACCCGTTCGCGGTGCCTACGCGGGCGCGTCTGTTGCAGACGCAGGTGCGGATGGGACAGGCCGCTACCGCCCGCGCCGCGCTCGCCGGGATCGGGGAAGAAGAGCGCGACCGGGCCGGAATGCGGATCACCGCCGCCGCCATCCACCTTACGGAAGGCCGCCCGGAGCAAGCGATAGACGTGCTCGCGCCGGTGATCGAGGGCTCGGCCACGGTACTTCACCCGCCCTGGGCGGCCATCGAGGCGGTGCTGTACGAGGCTGCGGCCCGCGACCAGCTCGGCGACCCGCGCGCAGCAGAAGCGTCACTTGAGCAGGCGCTCGAGCTTGCCGAGCCCGAAGGGGTCATCCTGCCGTTCACCCTCGCTCCGGTCCAGGGCCTGCTGGAGCGCCACCCCCGGCACCGCACCGGCCACGTCACACTGCTTTCAGCGATCCTTGACGTGCTCGCCGGAACCTCGCCATTGCCCCGGGGCCAGGTGGCGCCGTTGCTGGACGAGCTCAGCGACGCCGAACTGCGCGTTCTCCGGTACCTGCCCGGCAACCTCAAAACGCCCGAGATCGCCGCCGAGCTGTGCGTCTCGCACAACACCATACGCACGCACGTGCGCCACATCTACGCCAAGCTCGGCGCGCACACCCGCACCGAGGCGGTCGCCCGCGCCCGCCAGCTCGGGCTGCTCGCACCCTCCCGGCAGCGGTAGAGCCGGCAGATCAGTCGCAGCGGCCCCCGGCCGCGTGGAAATCACTCAGACTGTGCGACGACCGCTCACCCCATCGGAGATGACCGTTAGGGAATGAGCTATGGGCACGCGCGGCCGAGGTTTAGCTCCGCAGGCCGTGGCGTGATCGAGGAGAACGCCTTGTCTGTTCAGCACCTGCTTGCCCGGGAATCCGCCGAGGGCCACCGCGGCGGCGGCTGGCCGCTGGTCGGCCGGGAAAGAGAGTTGTCTCAGCTGGTTGCAGCCATCGAGGCCGGGCAGGGCGCGGTGATCACCGGCCCGGCTGGGGTGGGCAAGACGACCCTGGCCATGAGGTCGCTGCGGGCGGCCAAGGACCGGGGGATGGCCCTGGTGCGCACGGCCGCCACCCGCACCTCGCGGGGGCTGGCGTTCGGGACGCTGGCGCCGCTTCTGCCGCCCGACCCAGCTGGCCAGAGCGTCGCCCAGCAGAATCCGGGCCAGTTGCTCAGGCGTTATGCCCGGGCTGTGGTCAACGCGGCCGGTGGCCGCCGCCTGGTGATGTTCGCAGATGACGCGCACCTGCTCGACGAGGAGTCGGCCACGCTGGTACACCAGCTCGCCCTGACCCGGGCGGCCACGGTCGTGGCCGCGGTGCGCGCGGGCGCGCCGGTTCCCGATGCGGTGGTGGCATTGTGGAAGGACGGCCTGGCCGATCGCATCGAGCTGGCGCCCCTTGATGAGGCGGCGGTCGGGGAGCTGCTGGTTGCCGCGCTGGGCGGGCCGGTGGACGCTGCGTCGGCACGGCATCTGATGCACCGATGTGAGGGCAACCCGATGATCTTGCGGGAGCTGGTGACCGGAGCGCTCGAGGCGAGCACGCTGGCCGACGCCGGCGGTGCCTGGAGTCTGCGGCGCGAACTGCAGCCCACGTCCCGCCTGACCGAGTTGGTGGCCCTGCACCTGGGTGACCTGAGCGAGCCCGAGCGGGCCGTACTGGAACTGCTCGCGCTGGGTGAGCCGCTCGGCCAGGCCATTTTGGGCAGGCTGGCCGATCCCGCCGCGGTCGCGGCACTGGAGAGCAAGGGCCTGATCAACAGCCGCCTGGCCGGCCGGCGGGTCCAGCTATGGCTGGCCCACCCAGTCTACGGGGATGTGGCGCGGGCAGGTATCAGCGCGCTGCGCAAGCATGCACTGGCCCGGTCACTGGCCGAAGCGATCGAGGCCTGCGGCGCCCGGCGCCGGGAGGACTGTTTGCGGCTGGCGTCCTGGCGCTTCGTCGGGGGCGGCGGAAGTGCCGGCCTGTTTGTCGCAGGAGCGACGGCGGCCCGGGCCCGCCACGACCACCCCCTCACCGAACGGCTGGCCCGGGCGGCCATCGGCGAGGGCGGCGGCTTTCAGGCCCGTTTCCTCGCGGCCGAGGCTGCCCATCTCCAGGGCCGGCCGCAGCAGGCCGAGCAAGAGCTGGCCGCCCTCAGCGCGGACGCGGCCAGCGCAGCCCAGCAGGCGCACGTCGCCCTTGTCCGCTTCGAAAATGCCTACTACCTGCGGGGGCGGGCCGACCTTCGGCTGATCGATGACGCCGTCGGCGCCATCACCGATCCATCCTGGCGCGAGGAACTGCTGGCGCGGCGCTTTTCCGCCACCAGCATGAGCCGCGGGCCGCGGGCCGCGGTCGAGGCCGGATCGGCCCTGCCGCAACGCTTCGGCTCGGCACCACTTAGCATCGCTCACGCGGCGCTGGCCCACAGCCTGGTCCGGCTCGGCCGGCTCGGCGAGGCCCTTGAGCTGGCCGGTCGTGCCCCCGCCGACGGCGCGCCGCCAGAACCTGGCTTGCCGTGGGAGCTGAGCCCAGTTCTCGCTCAGGCCGGCGCGCTCATCTACGCTGGCCGTCTCGGCGGCGCCGAGCAACTCCTGACCGCTGCCGACGATCTGCTGCCCGAGCCACCGGCCGGAGCGAGGATCTTCACAGCGGCGTGGTTCGCCGTTTTGCATCTTGAGCAAGGCCGCCCGATGAGCGCCTTCTGGCGGGGCAGCGAGTACTACGCCCTCCTGCGCCAGGGGCGGGCGACGCCCATGACCCCACTGGTACTTGCCGCCGTCGCGCAGGCACTGGCCCTGACTGGACGGGCTGGCCGGGCGGCCGAGACGCTCGCCGTACACGACGCCCTCTACCTCCCGGCGGTGCCGGTCAACGAGATCGAAATCCTTCGGGCCCGGGCTTGGACGGCGGCGGCCGTCGGCAACCTCCCGTCCGCGCGCTCCCAGCTAGAGACCGCGGTCGGCCTCGGGGAAGAGGCCGGTGACCTCGTCGGTGCCACCAGTGCGCTGCATGATCTGGCGCGTCTGGGCCGGGCCGGCGACGTCTGCGCCCGCCTGTCGGCGCTCGCCAGCGAAGTCGACAGTGAGCTGGTCAGCGCCCGCGCCGCTTACGCCAACGCGGTCGCAGCCCAGGACACCGCCCTTCTCGAAAGGGTTTCCCGGGCCTTCGAGGACATGGGCGCGATGCTCTACGCCGCCGAAGCCAGAGCCGAAGCCGCCGTCGCCCTCCGCCGCGCCGGCAAACCCCGCCAGGCCACCGCGGCCGAACGTCTGACGGCCCACCTCCTTGGCCGCTGCGAAGGGGCCACCACCCCTGCGGTCCGGAGCATTAGCGCCCGGGCGCACCTGACCCCCAGTGAGCTTGACATCGCCCGGCAGGCCGCCGTCGGCCACGCCAACAAGCAGATCGCCAGGGACATGCACCTGTCGGTGCGGACCGTCGAAAGCCATCTGCTCCGGGTGTACGAGAAACTCGGGATCTCCCGGCGCCACGAACTGCCCAACGCCCTTGTGTGACCACGTGCCCACCGGGAGACCAGTAGCAGCCGCTGCGGCCACTCGTTGCCAGCGGGTATGCAGACCATCTGACCGACCCGACGCCGACCTCCTATTGCTCGCCTCCCCGGCCGACACGCGGGTGACGGCTGCCTTGGCGACGGCGCAGGTCCGGCGGCTGCGCGCCGACCCGCAGGCCGTCGTGGACCTGCTCGGCAATCCGCGTGTGTTCGAGGCCGTGTTCGGCCACGGGGCTGGCGCTGCCCCAGCCGCACCCAGCCGGGCGGTTTCCGTCTCACCGTTCTTCGCGTTCACGCCTGGATCAGGTCAAACCCGTCCAGCGGGTACTCCAGGGCGTCGGCCTGGATGAACGAGAACGGGTAGTGAGGCTGTGGCTCCAGGTCCACGCCCACCACATCGAACCCGGCCAGGTGATAGCCCATAGACGCGCCAGCCGGCTTTGCAGAACAGATCCAGCACCCTCAGCCGCTGCCGGGTGGCCGCGAGAAGCAATCACTGATGCTTGAGTGGCAGGCGGGCCAGGTTCGCCCCGGCGACACCGAACCGCTCGCCGACAAGCGGCTTGGCCTTGACCGACTGGAGGACCCGGAGGACCCGGAGGACCCGGAGGACCCGGAGGAGATCATGTCACAGCGAGGAGGGCGGTCGGCCCCTGCGTGCAGGTCGCCGTGATCGTCTGATAAGCGCGGCCTGAGCTGGGCGGGTGACTGCGGGCGTTGTGGCTGGGTCGGCGACCGCGCACAGTACGCAGGGTCCGGGCTGCAGCAGGGCGAGCCGGATCGGCCAGCGGGGCTGGGGTTGGCCGGAACCGGGCAGCGCGTGCCGTAGCGCGTTGGTCAGCAGCTCCGACCCGACGGTCGCGATATCGTGGCAGCGTTCTGCCACGCCCCACCGCCGCACGGTGGCGATGGTGAAGTCGCGGGCGGCGCGGACCGACTGGTGGTCTGTTGCAAAAGCTCTGCGTCGGGGCGCTCGGTGCAACTTCATGCGACAGGCTGGGGACGCCTGGAGAAGGATCCGCTGCGCAAAAGACACCGGCCTGCGCAACCTGCCCCTGCACGGTTATGCCCAGAACCAGATCTGGTGCGAGATCGTCGCATTGGCCTGCGAACTGCTGGCCTGGATGCAGATGCTCGCCCTCACCGGCACCGCCCGCCGCTGGGAACCCAAACGGCTCCGGCTCCGGCTCTTCGCCTGCGCCGGGCACCTCGCCCGCGGTGGCCGCCGCCTGCGGCTGCGGCTGGCCGCACGCTGGCCCTGGAACCCATCCTCACCGCCGCACTCAGCCGGCTCGACGCCCTCGCACCCGGCTGACCAGGACCAACTGCCCCTACGACCAGGAAGGACACCCCCAGGGCCCGTGAAACCCCGCCCACCCGGCGCGACAGCCGGGCAGCCAGGCACGGCCAGACACTGAAAAACAGCCGCCAGCTGCAGCCTCAAACCACCCAGCCAAGATCACGAAAGATGCAGGTTAGGCGACATCCTGTCGGCTATCATCGCCGGGTTGTTCTACCGCGAATGACACGCCGGCAGGCGGTGAGAAACACTCAGACTATGACCGGCGTCCCGGCACCCACCTTGTACCACCGATGGATTGGCTGGCACGCCCCCGCAATGCGGCGGGCGATGACGGTATTCATCGCCGGGCTGATCGTCGCGGTTATTCTCCTGCCGTTCGTGACCTGGGCGCTGGCACTGGCCGCAGGCTGGGACGCCGCCGCGCTCACCTTCCTCCTGGCCGCCTGGCCGATCATTATCCGAGCCGACAGCTCACACGCCCCACAGCTGGCTGCCCGCGAAGACCAGACAGAAGGCTCTGCCAGGGTGCTGCTGGTCGGGGCCAGCGTCGCCAGCCTCCTGGGGGCAGGTTACGCACTTCACCTCGCGGGGCAGCACAGCGGCGCTCTGCGGGTGCTACTGATCGGCGCCGCCGTACTGACTGTCGTCCTGTCGTGGACCGTGATGAACACCGTCTACACCCTGCGCTACGCCGACCAGTATTTCCGGTCCAAGCCCAGCGGCATCGCGTTCGGCACCGAAGACGGCCAGCAACATCCCGGCTACCGCGACTTCGCCTACGTCGCCTTCACCATCGGCATGACCTACCAGGTGTCCGACACGACGCTGCGCGACCCCCAGATCCGGCGCACGGTGCTCGCCCACGCCATCCTGTCCTACGTGTTCGGCGTGGTCATCGTCGCCGGTTCGGTCAACCTCATCTCCGGGCTGTTCCGCTAACTCTGCCAGACCCACCGCCGCATCAGAGCGGCCGCGCGCCAGCGCCTCCCAAGCTCGCGATTCAGACCTCAAGGGGGGTCACCTTCCGTAGCCGGGCCTGGGCAAACCGTAGGAGCACCCATCTGGTTTCGGCGTTCCGAGCGGGCAGTCACTTTGCGCCATCGCCAGCCGACCATCAAATTAGAACTCGAACTTTCACCTGCGACCCAACTGGGGGGTATCTCTCTAGGTGTGTAAGGAGTGATTAAAGGGAACTGAGTGACCAGGGGGAATGGTCGCCGTAACGGGGGGGAACCACGATCATGTCCATTACACGCCAAAAGCCCGGCCCGGCCGGGCTGGTGAATACTTCGGAGGCGGATGCGCTTTTGGGGGAGGCTGCTCATTACGGCGGCGAAAAATCCCCCTCGGCCGGGCAGCGGCTGGCTCCGCTGCGTGAGCTGATCGATGACCGGCTGCTGGACGCGCTGCTGGAGCGGTCCAGGGACAAGGCCGGCGGGCTGCGGCTGACTGGTGAGGGCTCCATGCTGGGCGAGCTGGTCAAGGCGGTGCTGGAACGGGCGCTGGAGGCGGAGCTGACCGCGCACCTGGGTTATGCCCGGAATGACCCGTCCGGCCATAATTCCGGCAATTCGCGGAATGGCACGATCAGCAAGCAGGTGCAGACGGGGATCGGGCCGGTGCCCATCGAGGTGCCCCGGGACCGGGCGGGAAACTTCGAGCCGGTACTGGTGCCCAAACGGTCCGGGCGGGTCTCCGGCGGCCTGGACGACATGATCATCTCGCTGTATGCGGGATGAGCGTGCGCGACATCCTGCACCACCTTAAGCAGGTGTACGGCACCGAGCTGTCGCATGAGACCGTCTCCCGGATCACCGATGCCGTGCTGGAGGAAGTCCGGGCCTGGCAGAGCAGGCCGCTGGATCCCGTGTACGCGGTGCTGTTCCTGGACGCGATCATGGTCAAGGTCCGTGACAATCACGTCGTGTAGAGCAAGCCCGCCTACCTGGCGGCCTGGCCGCGAATACCCGAACGCCGCGGCCGCGGCGGTGACCGGCTCGCCGTCCACCGTGACGCGGCGCACCATCTCGTACTTGACCTGCGCCGCATCGCGGGCATCGAAGAACCCGTCGGCCAGGAACGCCGGATCGGTCACCTGCTCGGGATGCGGGTTCAGGCACCGCGACTCGCGAAGCGCCGTCACCTTCGGGTCCTCCGCTGATCCTGGCAAGGCACGCCGCCTCCCGGTCAAGACGAATCGTAAGGCGAATTTTGCCGAAATCGAGCAGCCTTCGCACCACGACACGCCACAGAACCACAGAAGATCCCAGGACATCATCCAAATCTATGCCCGTAAGACACCTGGTGAACTCGGACCGGAAAGCAAGCCCGGCGTAATCCTCTTGACACTCACGGCGTAATCCGCTTTACGGTCTCGCCACTGCCCAGCCGGGACCGCAGATGGTCGATCAGATCCGCCAGAGCCAGCAGCACCTCGACGGTGAACGGGCACCGGCCGCCGGCAATAACCACGAACGGATCAGCGGGCCCCACATCGGTCCACCCGGCATGCAGCGAGAACAGCGCCCCGTTCTCGTCGTGGAGATGAACCCGGTTCTCACCCCAGTTCTGGCGGTGAGCGACGAACTCGAAGTCCTCGCCGGACAACGGATGGAACGGGTGCGTCACCCGCACCCGTCGATGCCGATCATCCGGACTGGGTGTAGTCGACGACGTGGTCCAAGCACCGGGTAGAGCGCCATAGTCCGCCCGGAGATAGAGATCTATTCATCCGAACCGACCGTCCGGACTTCCGCAGTTCATAGGCACATCGGGGCTTGATCACGATCGTTTTCCCTGGTCAGGGACGTACGGAGGAGGTACCTGAGACCCGAAATGATGTAGGCACACGAATTCGAGCGTGTCGCTTGCTTTGGGCTGCTGTGATGGCTTGGCTTGTAGGCGTGTACCTGCGTGAGACCCGGCGGGTCAACAGGGACGGCACCGTGGTGTCCTACCTGCAGCTGGCGCACAAGGAGCGGCACCCGCGCACCGGCGGCCCGGTCGCCAAGGTGATCCACAACTTCGGCCGTGCCGACAAGGTCGACCGGGAGGCGCTGGCCCGGCTGGTCGCGTCGATCTCCCGGTTCCTCGAACCGGAGCAGGCGGCATCAGCTGGCGTCACCGATGGTGACCGCGATTTCCCGGGTCAGGTCATCGGGGATCGGACCATCACCGAGCACCGCCCGGAGGCCCTCACTGAGACTGTCGAGGGCTTCGTCGAGGGTGTCGCCCACACCGTAGGCGCTGATATGTTCCGGCAGGCCGACCGCGCGGACACCCCAAGGGAGGCATCCGGCGCGGAGTCTGGATGCGGACGGCTGGGGTCGTCCAGGATCTCGTAGCGCACGTGGATGGTCGTCATCGGCTTGGCCCTCCTCTCGCGTCTCATGATGCCAAACCGCCGGGGGTTGCGCGACGCGAGCTGGGGCGGGGTTGCGTGGCTGTAAACGCGGCGGCCCTGTTGCTTCCCGCCCATGGTTGCTGCGCGGCCAATAGGCGGAGAACAACGAGCGTTAGCGGACATTCACACAGGTCAGCGCGTGATCGTTGGTGGTGTAAGAGACCACCAGCGCCCGGAGTGATCCGGGCGGCTAGGTAAACCCCACCCGGAGCAAGGTCAAGAGGGCTGCGCGTTCTCCGGGCCGCGGGGCCTGCGCGAGCGTTCGAGGGCGGCCCGCCCGATGCTCGCGGGTAGACCGCACGAGGCTGCCGGCAACGGCAGTCCCAGATGGATGGCCGCCGGCCCGCGCAAACGGGTGCACAGAACCCGGCCTACAGGCCGGCTCGTCCGCCGCCTGACGAGGGCAAACGCCGCCGCTGCCATCGCATTGGACACGTCGCCAGGCGGCCGGTCGCTTCGGCGGCGCGCCAGGTTGCAGGCCCACCCGTACATCGTCCGTCGCAGCAGCATCGGCTCTGGCTGGCCGCGTTCGGTGGCAAGTAAGGCTGGGGTGCAGTGGCGAGCGCGTCAGCGGTCGACCGGTGGCTCGGATCGGTTGGCACCGGACGGTCGGGCGGCTGCGCGCCGCGTAGAAGACCTGGCGGAGCGGCTTAATTGCATGGCGTAGGCCTGCGCCCTTACGCGTCGAATAGGGTTTCGCGTACTGGTGTGATGGCTTGGGGGAGACCTCCGTGGGCGCACCTGGTGTGGTGCGGCATTCTTCACCAGCGCGTCGCGATGAAACTTACGATGTATCCATTGCACTGGTATGCGCGCGGGCGCATACTTTCTGGGTATCACTGCGGGGGTGGAGCCTATGGGTGAAGAGTTGCGCCTTCAATTGTCCGAGGAGGGCGCGGACGGCGAACGGCTCGCGATGCTAACCGGCTACTTACGGGCGGAGCTTCTCCAGCTGGACGTCGAAGATGTGACCGAGCTTCCGGCTGGTGAGCCTCCACCGGGTGCGAAGGCGTTTGACGTGGCTGCCGTGGGCGCGCTGGTGATCGCCTTGGGCCAGTCCGCCGAGGGGCTGCGGTCGGTGGTGTCTGCGATCAGGAACTGGCTGGGTCGCGGTGAGGAGACCCGCCGCACGGTGCGGCTGGAACTCGCGGGTGACGCGGTGGAGTTGTCGCAAGCGAGCGCGGCCGATCAGCAACGGCTGATCGAGTTGTTTGTCAGCAGGCACACAACGGGGGACGGTGTGCGTTGAGCGGCCAGCGGAAGGCCCTGATCGTCGCCAACGACGAGTACGAGCAGGAGGCGCTGCGGGACCTGCTGGCCCCGGCGGCCGACGCCGAGGCGCTCGGGCGGGTGCTCGGTGACCAGCAGATCGGCGACTTCACTGTTCAGGTGGTGCGCAACGAGCCTGCGCACGTCATTTCGGCGCAGATCGAAGAACTGTTCTCGGAGAGCCGACCTGACGACGTGTTGTTGCTGCATTTTTCTGGTCATGGGCTGAAGAGCGAGTCCGGGGAGCTGTTTTTCGCTGCGTCCAACACCCGCCCGAACAGGCTGGGGTCCACGGCGATCTCGGCGGACTTTGTGCAGCGGTGCATGCGGGCAAGCCGGTCGCGCAGCGTCGTGCTGCTGCTGGATTGCTGTTACGGCGGCGCCTTCGCGCAGGGTGTCAAGGTGCGGGCCGCGGGGGATGTCAATGTGCTGGACAGCTTTCCTCAGGAAAGGACGGGTGGCGGTCGCGGCCGGGCAGTGATCACGGCGTCCAGCGCGATGGAGTATGCCTTCGAGGGCGACCGGCTGTCCGACGACCAGCTCCGTCGGCCATCGGTGTTCACCGGCGCCCTGGCCGAGGGACTGGCCACTGGGGATGCGGACCGGGACGAAGACGGCTGGGTCTCGCTCAATGAACTATACGACTACGTCTTTGACAAGGTCCGGGAGCAGAACCCGCACCAGACGCCCAGCCGCCAGGTCGAGCTTGAGGGCGAGCTGTATGTGGCCCGAAGTCGGCGGCGGCGGATCCGCCCGGTGCCCCTCCCGCCCGACCTGCAGGCCGCGGTGACCGATCCGAACATGTTCACCCGCCTCGGCGCGGTCAGCGAGCTGACGGCCCGGCTGACGAGCGGCAACCTGCCCACGGCCGCAGGTGCTTACGAGGCGCTGGCCGACCTCGCCCGCACCGACATCCGGTCCGTTGCCGACCTCGCTGGCGCGGCACTCAGCCAGGCCGCATTGCATCCCGAAGAAACGGAGCTGCACTTCGGCCGCATAGAACAGGGCTCGGCACCACCGCACCGAACAGTCAGAATGCTTGGACCGCCAATCGCCCGGGCCTGTGCGCCTCGCGCCTTACGCGACTGGATCCGTGTGAACGAGACAGACGAGGGATTGGACATCTCCGTCGATACTGCTAACGCGGGCACCCTGCGCGGAAACGTTGACCTCAAAGGACCCACAGGCGAGGCGATAATCGCCATCGACGTCGAGTTCCTCCCAACTCCGTCCGCGGAGCAGGCCCGCCGGGAAGCCGAGCAGCGGCAGGCAGAGGAGCAATCCCGCCGGGAAGCCGAGCAGCGGCAGGCAGAGGAGCAATCCCGCCGGGAAGCCGAGCAGCGGCAGGCAGAGGAGCAGGCCCGCCGGGAAGCCGAGCAGCGGCAGGCAGAGGAGCTATCCCGCCGGGAAGCCGAGCAGCGGCAGACCACACCACCAGTTGCCCCAGTCGAATCGCAGCCACACATCCGGAGGGGGATAGCCTACGCCGGATCCGTGATAGCGCTTCTCGCTGGGGTTGCTGCGCTCATTTCGGTAATCCTCTACGACGTGCCCGGTACTCGTGGCGCCGCCGCATTTTTCAACATAACTGGTACTGTGGTGTTTATAGCTGCTGCCACCGCCGCACTGCTGCAAATAAACCGACTGGTAATAATCGGCTTCCTTCAAGGTGCGTTGTGGCTCTCAGTGACGTACCTGGCGTATGATATCGTGCAGGCCACTCACCTCCACGGCTATACGGGCCGCCTGCTCGCCGGGTATTCGGTCGAAGTCCCTAGTGATGTGCTGGGAGTCATTGCTGCTGTAGTCTTGATGATGTCTTGGAGCCCGGCTGCGGAAAGGCGCCGCGCTCCGAGGCTTGGCGCGCTCCCGGTAATGCTGCTGTGCGGCGTCGGTTTGAGCCAGATCGCCGAGTTGATTTTCGAGCTGAACGCGTTTCGGTACTTCACCAACAGTTCCGCAATCAACGCGGAGCACATCACGGCAATCCTCGTTGGTCTGGCCGTGACCTGGTACGCCTTGAGCCTTCGAGCCCGGCCGCCTGGCGGCGCGCTGATACTGGGCTGGGCTACCGTCACAGTGATATTCTTGCTAGCAGATATCACCGGTGGGTGGCCGGTTGCCACTGGCGCCACTCGCACCTGGGGCGTCCTCGGATGTGTTCTGCTTGCTATTGTTGTGACACTCACGGTCGTCTACATGCGAAGGCAATCAGACCCAGAGCCCAGCCATCCCGAGAAATCACGAGGGTCGTCGCCGTAAGAAGAGACCGCAGAAACCTTGGACATTAGATGCGAGGGCCTTTTCCGACTCACTGCCGTGGGCGTACTTAGAACGGGCGGCGTGCGCTCACGGGTCGGTTACGCTTCCTTCGACCAGCCGGTCGCGGCCTATCACGACTGCGCATTCCTGCGGGAGCATCGTGGGATTTGGGCACGGTCGGGGAAAGATCCAGACAGCAATGAACTCGGCCATCTCCAAACAGTGCTCCGGTCGATCTTGTCACTGCGTATGGCAAAGGCTGCGGTCGCGAGCGACGTCGCGGTGCTTGATGTGACAGTCGCCTCAAGGATGGTGTGCCGCGGTCGCGTCGTGCAGCCGCTGATATACGGCCGTACTTCCGCGACGTGAAGGATGACCTGTAACATCTTGTGGTGATCCCGTGGCTACTCGGGGCCGGACTCGGCCCGGCGGCTGTTGCCCTGCCCGTGAACTACGCCGCCGAAAAGCTCGCTGAGGCAGCTCAGCAATGGTTCAAGCGGCTTCGCCATACCGACGACTTAAGCCGGCTCGTCAGAGCTGCAACGGGCGCCACGGTCGGTCTCACCCGTGACGAGTTCGAGGCCGTGCGGGGCCTGCTGGCGGACAAGCAGACCTGGGCCCTTCTCGGGCGCGGCACTATCGGGGATCTGGCGGCTCGGATCGCTTCCTGCCTGCCGCCAGGGGAGGGCCGCACGGCCGAAGGCTCGCAAGAGGCAGCGATGACCATCGCTCGTGGCCTGCTCGAGTTCGCGGTCGCTGATCTTGACCCGAAGCTCTTCCAGCAGCTGCTGCTGGCCCGCCTCGACCGTATGGAGACCGGCCAAGGGGATGCCCTAGATGAGGCCCTGCTCGGTCTGCACGCCGATCTCGTTGCCCGCCTCGCTGATCAGGGTCAGCTCGATGCCGAGCGTTTCACGAGCGTGATGGCGCAGTTGAGACGGGTGCTAGAGCGTTTGCCGCCGGGCGCGGCGAACCGGGCTGAGATTGTGGTGTATCTCCAGACGGTGATCGAGTGGCTGGGCACGGACCCGTGGGCACATGACCGTTTCGGCGGGCCTGTGCTAACGCTAGCCGCGATTGAACGCAAGCTGCAGGTCCACACTGCCACCGGCGCGCAGGATCTTGACGCCGATGAGCTGGTGAAGCAATGCCGGGGCCTGGTCATACTGGGCGGCCCGGGCTCAGGAAAGACCTGGGTGGCGAAGCGCGCGGCCAGGCGATGCGCCCAAGATGCCCTTGCTGCCCTGACGGCGGGCGCGGCGCTCGATGAGGTGGAGCTACCGCTCTACACCACCTGCTCGAGCCTGTACAGCGCGGCCGGGGACATCCGCGAGGCGGCCGTGTCGAGCGCGCTGGAGCGGCTCAGCGACTTGGGCGGTTCGCGGATCACCGCGGCGCTGCGCGTGTTCTTTACCGAGCGCAACGCGCCGACTCTGCTGGTGATCGACGCCCTTGACGAGGCCAGTGGTGGCAACCTTCGGCTCCGCCAGGTCGGCTCGCTGCCGTGGCGGATCGTCCTCACCAGCCGGCCAAGCTCGTGGACCAATCAACTCGTCTTCAAGGAGCAAAGCGGTTCCCCTCAAGTTTGCGAGCTCCTGCCGTTACGCTACCCCGACGGTGTCGAACCCTTCATCCAGCGATGGTTCGCCGAGCGGCCCGAGTGGGGCAGAGATCTTGCGGCCCAGATCGCACGGCGGCCGGGCCTGCAGCAGGCCGCTACCGTGCCGTTGATCTTGGCCTTCTACTGCATCGTCGGCGGCAACGACCCGCTGCCAGAATTCGGGCGCGATCTGTACTCGAAGGTGCTCAACCGCATGCTCGGCAGCGGGTGGCGGATCGGTGATGACAGCAGCGGGCGGCGCAATGATGAGGACAGCGAGCCTGACGCGGACAGCTGCCTCCGCACGCTCCGAGCCTGGGCGTGGTCGGGAGCAACCAGTGACATAGTGTCCGGTGTCGGGACGTGGGCGGACGACATCCTTGTCGGGCCCGCCCGGATGGGCAAGGCGGACGAACATGCGCTCGATAACGTCGCTACCCCCGTTGGCCGGCCCGACGACGACAGTAGGAAGACACCGCGCCGCTTTGTTCACCGGTCCATCCGTGAGCACCTCGTGGCCGAGCACGTCGCCTGTCTTCCCGTAGACCAGGCCGTCGAGACCCTTCTCCCCCACATCTGGTATGACGCCGACTGGGAGTACGCCGAACCTGCGGCGCTCGCCAAGCACCCTCAACATGATCAGCTATTGCGGGATTTGATCTGCCGCGCTGCAAGTTCGGACCAGTTGCCCCGAGATCTCTCTGACATTGATGCCGGGTGGGAGCTGCGAGGACTCCTGGCCCGGGTGGCCTCAGAGTCCAGCGAGACCGACTGGTCGCCTGAGGTGGCAGGAATCATTGCGCAAGCTCGGGTGGAGCTCGCACGATCGGGCCGCGCCGGCGACCTCGTCGGGGCGGCGCAGTGGGTGACCTCGAACCGGCACGCCAGCGGCGTGCTACTCGGGCTGCTGCCTGACGAGGCCGGCGGCCACGCGGCCTCCACGGAAGTGGTGAACGCCGTGGTCCAGCTCGCCCTGACCGCCGAGGACAAGCGCACAGCTCGCGACTCCCTGCTCGAGTTGCTGCGCGGAGACATCTTTAATAACGATGACGTGGTGAACGCGGTAGTACAGCTCGCCCCGACGGCCGAGGACAAGCGCGCGGTCCGTGACTCCCTGCTCGGGTTGCTGGCCGACGAGACCCGCGGCTGGGTGGCCGGAGCGTTGGTGGGCGGGGTGGTCCAGCTCGATCCGACGGCCCAGGACAAGCGCCAGGCGCGCGACGCCCTGCTCAGGTTGCTGGTAAGTGAGACAAACCACTCGATGGCCGCTCAGTTGGCGGACCAGGTGACCCAGCTCGACCCGACTGCCGACGATGAGCGCAAGGCCCGCGAAGCCATGCTCGGGCTGCTGCACGGCATAGATGAATACTGGGAGGACCAGGGCCGCTTGGCCAGAGAGTTGGCGGCTACGCTGGCCCTTCTCGACCCGACGACCGACGACAAGCGCAGCGCGCGCGAGGCGCTGCTCGGGTTACTGGCGGGCGGATTTTCACGCGAGCGCGGACTGGGAGCCTACGACCTGGCCGGCGCCGTGGTCGAGCTCGCCGTCACGGCAGAGGACAAGCGCCAGGCCCGCGACGCGCTGCTCGGGCTGCTGGCCGACCCAACTGAAGCCGCCAGCTCGCTCGTGGGCGGGGTGATTCAGCTTGCCGCCACCGCGGAGGACAAGCGCCAGGCCCGCGACGCGCTGCTCAGGCTGCTGGCCGGCCCAACCGCGGCCGCCGCGTGGGTTGGGAGCGGGATCGTCGAACTCGATCCGACTGCTGACGAAAAGCGCCAGGCCCGCGAGGCGCTGCTCGAGTTGCTCGCCAGTCAGACCGACGGCTGGACGGCCGCCGAATTGGCGGATGGGGTGGCACGGCTCGATCCGACTACCGACGAAAAGCGCCAGGTCCGCGAGGCGCTGCTAGGGCTGCTCGACGGCCAGGCCCGCCCGGGAGCCAAGGAGCTGGCCGGCCTCATCGGCTGGCCGGTAACAACGCGGCTGGCCGATGGGGTGGTCCAGCTCGACCCGACGGCCGAGGATAGGCGCCGAGCCCGCGAGGCGCTGCTCGAGTTGCTCGCCAGTCAGACCGATGGCTGGACGGCCGCCGAATTGGATGACCGTGTGGTCGAGCTCGCCCCGACGGCCGAGGACAAACGTCAGGCCCGCGAGGCGCTGTTCGGGTTGCTGGCGCGGGCGACCGACCGTGGCACGGCCGCGCTGGCGGCCGGGGTGGCCCAGCTCGACCCAACTTCCGAGGAAAGGCGCCAGGCTCGCGAAGTGCTGCTCGGCTTCCTGGCAGGTGATGTCGGCCACTTGAATGCCGAGGACCTGGTTGGCAGGTTGGTGCAGCTCGCCCCGACGGCCGAGGACAAACGCCAGGCCCGCGAGGGGCTGCTCGGGTTGCTGGCGCGTGCGACCGACGGCTGGGTGGCGAAACGGTTGGCCGACGGGGTGGTTCAGCTCGCCCCGACGGCCGAGGACAAACACCAGGCCCGCCAGGGGCTGCTCGCGCTGCTGACGCGTGCGACCGATGGCGGGACGGCCGTACAGCTGGTGGGCGGGGTGGTCCAGCTCGACCCAACCGCCGAGGAGAAGCAGCAGGCCCGCGAGGCGCTGCTAGCGTTCCTGGCCAGCGAGATCGAGACCTATTGGGCCGAGCATTTGGTCGGCAACCTAGTACGGCTCGACCCAACGACCCGCGATCTCAGTACTTGGCACGCCAGGGCAACCCCGCCGACCGCCGAACTGCTCGCTGCGACACGCCGGAACTCGGCACTCCCCGACTGGCTTGCAGCCCTCCGCTGGCTTCCCCATCTAGCCTAAGTACCAGTACACATCAGCCTCAGCAACTGCGATCAGGCGATGGCCCTGGGCGACGCCGCTCTCGGAGTTCCCGCCATCATGCCCGGCCGGGTCATCGTTGTCATAGGCCCCGGGTGTTCGGTCATCTCCGCTTTCAGGGCGGTGTCCGGCACCGTCTTGGCCGTCAGCGCTGGCCCCCCTGCCAGTTCCCAGGCGAACTGGTCATGATCAGTAGAAGAAGGAGCCGCTCCGCGACCCATCCGCTCACCCGCACGCGTTTACGGCCGTCTCCCGTGCTCAGCAGGGAGTCTGCCTGGTCGCGGGTGTCGTCACTGCCAGTCCTCCAGCGTCGGCTGGCGGGTGGCCCCGGCCAGCGCTCGGTGGCTCTCCGCGGATAGTCGTTGCACGGGGCCCTCAGGTGTCAGCTCAGGAGTGTTGTCATTCAGTGGTACGTCGCCGGTACAAGGAGGTGGCCAGGGGGGCAAAGACGACGAGCAGTCCGATAGACCACAGGAGCGAGGCGGCGATGGGGTGCTGCATGGGCCAGGCATGAATTGCTGCTGAAGGATTGGGATTGGCGAAGAGCTGACGGCAGCCGGCCGTGACCGCACTGACCGGGTTCCAGTCGGCGATTACCCGCAGCGCGGCCGGCATGCGCGCAGTCGGGACCAGGGCGTTGGAGACGATGGCGAGTGGGAAGAGGACGACGAGGCCGATCCCCTGTGCGGATTCGGGGCCTTTGCTCACGATGCCGAGGCAGGCACAGCCCCAGGAAAGGGCGTAGCTGAAGAGCAAGAAGATGGCGAAGCCGCCGGCGGTTGAGGCCGCGCTGCCCTCAGGCCGCCACCCGACGGCCAGGCCCGTGACGGCGACGAAGAAGGCGCAGATCGCAGCGGTCAGCAGGTCGGTGACGGACCTCCCGATGAGCACCGCCGGCCGCCACATAGGCAGGGTCCGGAAGCGGTCAATGATGCCGCCATTGAGGTCGTTGCTGAGCCCGACCGCAGTGCCCATAGCCGAGGTGGTGAGGTTCAGCGCAAGCATTCCGGCGATTGCGAAGTCCGCGTAGCTGCCGCCGCGCGGGAGGACAACCCCGGAGCCGAAGACATAGACGAACAGGGCGGTGAACAGCACCGGCTGGATGGTGACGTCCGAGAGCTGCAGCGGCTCGCGCGCAATATGCACCAGGTTGCGCCCGGTGAGCACTGAGATGTCACCGATCTGCTGTACCAGACCCGGAGGCCTCGACGGCCGGCCGGCCGGTGCGACTGGCTTGATCGCGGTCTCGGTCATGGACGAGTGGCCTCCAGGTCGGAGCCGGGCAGATAGGACCCGGCCTCCTCATGAGCGCCCGTCTGCGCCGCGGGGCGGTCGGTCAGCGCGAAGAACACATCGTCGAGGGAGGGCTGGCGGACTTCCACGTCATCGACGATGACGCCTGCCGCATCGAGGGCGCGCACGACCGTGGTGGCCAATCCGGCACCGCTGCGGACCTGTCCCCGAAGCCGCCGCCCGTCGTGGCTGACCTGGACGGTTCCGATGACGAAAGGGCTGAGCGCGGCGCCGGCATCTCGATGAGCCTCGGTGAGCGTGACGTCGAGGCGCGCGCCGCCGACCTGTGCCTTCAGCTCCGCGGCAGTGCCGCCGGCGATCACCCGGCCGCGATCGACGACCACGATCTGGTCGGCGAGCTCGTCTGCCTCGTCAAGGTACTGGGTCGTGAGCAGGAGGGTGACGCCGTCGGCGACGAGCGCCCGGATGACCTCCCACATCCGCACCCGGCTCGTGGGGTCAAGTCCGGTTGTCGGTTCGTCGAGGAAGAGTACCGGCGGTCGCGTCACCAGGCCAGCCGCCAGGTCGAGCCGCCGGCGCATCCCGCCGGAGTACCCCTTGAGTACCCGGCCGCCGGCATCGGCGAGGCCGAACTGCTCGAGCAGGCTGGCTGCCCTTCTTCGTGCCTCGGCGCGGCGCAAACCGCTGAGGCGCCCGATCATGACGAGGTTCTGTCGGCCGGTCAGCAGCTCGTCGAGCGTCGCGTCCTGCGCCGTCACGCCGATGTTGCGCCGGACCCTGGCCGCCTCGGCGACGACGTCGTAACCGGCGACGGTGGCCCGCCCGGCGTCAGGGATGGCGAGCGTGGTGAGGATGCGCACCGCTGTTGTCTTCCCGGCGCCGTTGGGTCCCAGGAGACCCAGGATGGATCCCTCGGCTACGTGCAGGTCGATCCCGGCGAGGGCAACGGTCTCGCCGTAACGCTTGGTCAGGCCCTCCGCGTGGATCATCGCATCGGAAGGCATCGGTGTCCTTACCGGTCGGTCGGAAAGTTAGCGTTACCTTCCCGGGTCAGCTCAACGGGGATCGGACCGTCACTGAGCACCGCCCGGACGCCCTCACTGAGACTGTCGAGGGCTTCGTCGAGGGTGTCGCCAACACCGTAGGCGCCGCTATGTTCCGGCAGGCCGACCGCGCGGACACCCCAGGGGGAGGCATCCGGCGCGGAGTCTGGATGCGGACGGCTGGGGTCATCCAGGATCTCGTAGCGCACGCGGATGGTCGTCATCGGCTTGGCCCTCCTCTCGCGTCTCATGATGCCAAACCGCCGCGAGTCGCGCGACGCGAGCTTGGGCGGGGTTGCGCGGCTGTAAACGCGGCGGCCCTGTTGCTTCCCGCCCATGGTTGCTGCGCGGTCAATAGGCGGAGAAACGACGAGCGTTAGCGGACATTCACACAGGTCAGCGGATGATCGTTGGTGGTGTAAGAGACCACCAGCGCCCGGGTGACCCGGGCGGCTAGGTAAACCCCATCCGGACCAAGGTCAAGAGGGCTGCGCGTTCTCCGGGACGCGGGGCCTGCGCGAGCGTTCGAGGGCGGCCCGCCCGATGCTCGCGGGTAGACGGCACGAGGCTGCCGGCAACGGCAGTCCCAGATGGATGGCCGCCGGCCCGCGCAAGCGGGTGCACAGAACCCTGCCTATAGGCAGGCTCGTCCGCCCGCTGACCAGCGCAAACGCCGCCGCTGTTTGGCGGTCGCGCGCTGGCCGCGAGGTCGGGCTGCCGGGGAGTGACTGCGAGGATGCCGCGGGCCTGTGCGGTCAGGAATTGCTTCCAGGTCGGGCTGGTGCGGCGGGTGCATGGCAGATCCCGCCATCATGCAGGATCTGCCACACGGCGGCGGCGATCGGGTGGCCGAGCCTGACGAGCTCGCCTTGCACGCGCCGGTGGCTCCACATAAGTCGGGTTGTCGGTCGCCATGCGGATGATGAGCTTGCGGATGGTAGCTGCCGTGGCCGGTCGTCCGGGACGGCGCCGGCTGGTGTAGTCACCATTTGCGGGTGACGAGCCGCCGGTGCCAGGCGAGCAGTGTTGTCGGGGTCACCGCGAATACCTCGCCCCACCGGCGCCGGGAGATCAGCCGGGATAGTGCTGCGAGCCACAGCCGGTCGGCTGGCTGGTAGCGGACCCGGCTGATCTGGCGGCGCAGCACCGCGTTCTCGTGCGGGAGTACCAGGAGCTCGGCGTCCTTGGACGCCTCACGCCGGGCCAGCACCATCATGCAGCCGAGCAGACGGCATGCGATCAGGTAGACCAGCGAGAAGATCACTCAGCGATGATCCCAGCCCATAAGACTGCCCAGGCCAGGCCAGATCGAGTAATCGAGCCCCACAAGGTGTGCGGCTGCCGAGATGGAACTGGGAGCCCTGGACGTCCATGGGATCAGCAGGCAGGCAGCTGGCACCGAACGTGAGCGTTCATCCCTGAAGGAGCGCCGTGTATTAGCGCAGATCGATCGAATACGCGCTGAAGATCGATAGCGAGTTAGCGGCGGGTGAGATAGATCAATTCGGAAGACGCGCCTTAGGCCGGTTCTAGCCCGGGAAATCGGGCGTTCGCCCGATGCGGCGACGGGAACTTAACGGAAGGGTGAATACTGGCAGCCTGTGGCGGGTCGCCGCTGTTCCGGCAGACCAAATCGATGGGGGAGTGATGGTGGCGACTGTGGAAGAGGCACTGGCGGCGTGGGGCGCATATGACCAGGATGACCCGTTCCCGCTGTTCGCCAGCGTCCGCGAGTCCGGTGCGGTGCACTCGGTTACCCTGGCCGACGGCCACAGTGCCTGGCTGGTGAGCGGCCACGAGGAGGCGCGCGCCGCGCTTAAGGACCCACGGCTGTCCAAGGACATGCACGCGGCAATGGCGACGAACAGCGGCGTCGTCTCCGAAGGCCTGCCCGGTCCGGCGTTTGCCTGGCACATGCTCAGCGTCGACCCGCCCGATCACACCCGGCTCCGCCGTCTCGTGGCGGCCGCCTTTTCCCCCCACAGGATCGAGGGGTTGCGGCCCCGGGTGCAGGCAATCGTGGATGACCTCCTCGACCAGATCGCCGCCCAAGGACCCGGCAGCCGGATCGACCTCATCGCCGCCTTTGCTTTCCCGCTGCCGTTCACGGTCATCTGCGAGCTGCTCGGCGTGCCCGGGCCGGTCCGGGCGCCGCTGGGCCGGGGCCTCGCCGAGATGCTTGTTCCCATATCAACGGCCGGCTACGCGCGGGCCAAGAAGGCGTCCGATGCGGTCGTGGCGATGCTGGCAGAAATCGTCGAGGCCAAGCGGGCCGCTCCGGCTGACGACCTGGTGAGCGGGCTGATCAGCGCGCGTGACGGTGACGAGCGCCTCAGCACCCAGGAGCTGCTCTCGACGATCTTCCAGCTGATAGTGGCCGGACACGACACGACCACCAGCCTGCTCGGCAACAGCGTCGTCGCCCTGCTGCGCAACCCGGCACAACTCGCGCAGCTGCGCTCGGACCCCAGCAAGATCGGGGCGGCCATCGAGGAGTTCCTGCGCTACGATGCGCCCGTCCCGCACTCGACCTTCCGTTTCGCGACCGAACCGGTGGAGGTCGGTGATTCGGTGATCCCCGCCGGGGCTCAAGTCATCATCTGCCTGGCCGCCGCCAACCGGGACGCTGAGTGGTACGCCCATGCGGAGGTGCTCGACATCGATCGGGCTGAAACACGTCACCTCGCGTTCGGGCACGGCATCCACCATTGTCTCGGGGCTCCGCTGGCACGTACGGAGGGCCAGCTCGCCCTTGGGTCGTTGCTGCACCGCTTCCCCGAACTCCGCCTCGCCGTTCCCGCCTCCGAGCTGCACTGGGGCCACGGCGACGGGCTCGTGCTGCGCGGCCTCTCCGAGCTGCCCGTCATTCCCGGCCTGCACAGAATGAGCTAGTTTGCTGATCAAGGTCGGCCGCGGGGGAAGAAGAGGGCATTAACGTCTGTACGCTGGAGCCCCGGCTTTCCAGAGCCTCGCGCAGGATCTCTGTAACTACTCAAATGTTCACCGTCTATCAGGAGGTCGCTATGCCTGGGTTCCCGCCGATCACCCATGTCGCTGTGACTGTGACTGATCTCGAGCGAAGCACCCGCTGGTACAGCGAGCTGCTGGCCGCCGAGCCGGTCTTGGACGAGGACGAGCAGATCGGGGGTTTTCACCACACCGTGTTCGCGCTGGGCGGAGGGCAGCTACTCGGTTTGCATACGCACCCCCAGGCCGCAGGTGACGAATTCGACGAGCACCGCACCGGCCTTGATCATGTTGCGTTCGCCTGCCGTGACCGCGATGAGCTGCAAACATGGGCCGCGCGCCTGGACGAGCTCGGCATCGTGCATGGCGGGATCAAGGACGCCCATTATGGCTCCGGGGTCTCCTTCCGCGACCCGGACGGGATTGCCCTTGAGTTCTTCGCACCGCCTTCCTGATCCCACGACAGCCAGCCCGCGGCCCACGGCGGCGCCAGCAGGAACATGCGCTCGGGGCGCGTTCGATGCTGCCCTCGTGCTGAAGGTCACGCACATAAACGTCAGGTATGCGCCGGCCGCTGTTCAAGCGTCAAGCCCGGCCGGAGAGCGTATAACGCCTCGATATGCGGTGTCCGCCATCGATCTGTCTCGACCCTTGACGATACAGAAACGGCGGCTGCGTGCACGGTGTCTACAGCCAAGGGATCGTAACGGAGTGTGTCGGCTACTTCGGAGTATGAGCTCTCCCTGCCGAATCGGCGCGCTGAGAGATGCGTCGGCTGGGCACGGTGATCACCCGCATATCAGGTTGTTCTGGGGAGCTCGTGGTGCGGGCCGGGAGGCGAAGCTGGCTTCGCAGGTAGCTGATGGCAACTGCCGGGTGGAGAATTCGGCGCGGGCCTTGCTGCCGTCAGCCAGTTCGAGCGCGACCACGGCGCATTCACCACGTCGATCGGCTCGTCCGACACCTGATGCCAGTAGATCGGCGATCCCCAGCCGCCATCCGAGCGGCCGGCGCAGAGCGCGCCGTTGCCGAAGTCGTAGGCGCCGGCAACCGCCGCGTAGCTTCCCGAGGCGTGGGGGCCGATCTGCTCGGCCAGCCGCCGGATCGCGTACGGCGGCGGCTCGACGTCGTCCTCTAGGGTGAATATGAGATCCTCACCGACCGTGGGCAGCAAGTCCGCGTACAGGCGCGCGATGTGCAGATGGCGCTCGTCCACGAAAGGCTCGTCGTCGCGCCCGACATACCGGTCGGGCCGAATGGAGATGGTGACGTGATCTAGTTGCCGCCCTGCGGCCAATGCCTGGCAGGTCTGGTGAACCCGGCGAGTGAATTCGGCGTCTCCGCTGTTGTCCACTACGTACAACGCCGTGTGGCGCGGCAGGTCGGCCGTGTACAGGAACTTCTCCCACCGCTCATAGGTGCTGGTGCGTCCGGCGAGCAGCGACACGATGGCCAAGCTACGCGCCTGCCACAGATCGGAGCGACGGCCGCCGTCGCGCGCACGGGTTTCCATTCGGCTGGACGCATGTTGTCGCATCACGATGGGCGGCCCCCGACCGGTGCTGGGCCAGCCAGCCCCTGCGCGTCAGCTCCAACGCCAGCGCGTAGTCCTCGAAAGCGCCGAACCCGCACGGCCAACCGCCGCAAAGCTCCAGTGCCTCGCGGCGCCACGCAGAGGCGGTGTCGATGCAGTTGCCCTCACGCAGCCCCCAGTAATCGCAGTCCGGAACCCGCCATAGAACGCCGTTGTCCAGGTTCTCGTCCACGTAATCGATGTCGGAGTAAAGGATCCCGACGCTCGGCTGAGCATTCCGGATCGCCTCGTGCACCGCCGCCAGGAAGCCCGCTGGCATGACGTTGTCGGCATCCCAGAACACCACCCACGGTGACCCGGTCGCGGCCATGCCCTCGTTGCGAGCGACCGCCGGGTCGCCCCAGCAACCCCGGCGGACTGTCCAACCTCGCGACGAGAGATCGACGTCCAGCGCGGCGGACGTTGCCGTGGCGTCTGGCGAATCCACGATGAGGTACTGCTCTGCAGGCTTCGGAAGCTGCGCTTCGATCGAGCGCAGCGCAACCGACAGCCAGTCGGGATGCCGCCCGTCCGAAGCGACGACTACCGCAATGCGCAAGAGCAGAACCTTCTCCGCGGCCACCTGAGCCGGATCATCCGCAGCCGCGGTCACCCGAGCATCACCGGCACATCACCGCACCCGGTTTCCCGAGGCGGGCGGCCGGGGCCGGTCCGGTCGAGATTCGCGTCGATCAGGCGCCGCCACCCTGCCCCCAGTCCTGTCCATTGAACGTGATGACCACCTCGGTTACTATGCGCTCGAAAGGCATCTACGCCCTGTTCAAATGATTTCGGGGTGCCCTTCGCGTCCTGGTCCGATTGCGGAGTAACGCGTCCTGGTCCGGATTGCGGACAGGCGCGTCCTGGTCCGGATTGCGGAGTAACGAAGTACCTGATTGCGGGGTCGGAAACGTGCCTCACTCAGAGACTGCGCTGCGGCCGTGGATCGCTGAACGCTGAACGCCTCCGTGGAATCCCGATTGCCACGGTGGTGGATGTGGGAGCCGGTGCCGGCACGGCCCGTGGCTTCTACGAGCCGCATTTCCCGGGCGCGTACTGGACAGCCATCGAGATCTGGGAACCATACGTCGAAGCGTTCGGCCTCACGCAGAAGTATGACAAAGTGATCGTCCACGACGTGCGGCGCATGGCAAAGCTGCCAGACGCCGACCTGTACATCTTCGGGGACGTACTGGAGCACATGCTGCCCGATGAGGCCACCGACCTCTGGGGCCGGGCCCGCATCATAAGCTGTCACCTGGTGATCAACTTGCCAGTGCTGCCCTACCCGCAGGGTCCGTGGGAAGGTAACCCCTACGAAGAACACGTGGCGCAGTGGACCATGGAATCGGTGCTCAGCGCGTTCCCCGGGATCACGGCTTCCTGCGGCCCAGTAGCAGGGGGAACGGTCGGAGCCTTCGTCGCGCGGGGGTGCACATGAAAACGGCCGCGGTGATCTCCAGCATCTGGCAGTCCACCTCGGTAGCTGGCTTCGGGAGCGGAGGCCCGCCGCCAGTGCCGTCGATGGTTGGGAGTGTTGACCCGGGCGCCGGCCACCCGGCCGATATGGGCGCCGACCCGGCGGCTCCGTCCTTCGCGGCACGGAAACCGCCGGGCCGACGAGTGCCTACAGGCCGTAGACGACTTGGTCGCTTCCGGCGTTGAAGTCAATCTTGTTCTGATCGACGACGAGTTTGGAACCGTCGGAGAAGATCAGGTCCGCGTTGACATCGAACGCCCAGTTGACAGCGGTCGCAGGCGGCGTAACCGGCTGCCAGTTGAGCGTGAGGCTGCCACCCGGATGCAGGTCAGCCTTTTCCACCTGGTTGAGTACGGTGACCGGCAGCGGGCCGCTGCTCGAGTGGGGGGCGAAGGCACCGTAGCTGTTTTCCTCCTGCGCCACGATCGTGCCCGTCGTGTCGGTCACGACGACCTCGATGACGCTGTCGGCGGCCTTCGGGACGCCCAGGGTGCGGAACGTCACATTGGTTGCGGTTAGGGTAGGCAAACTGACCACTCCTTTTGATTGTGGAACTGGCGTCCTGGCCAGTCCGTGAACGTTTCCCCGTCTGTGCCGACGTAGGTTCCGGCCGCCTAATTGCGGCCGTTATCTATTTGGAGGCGCCGCGCCCCGGCGTTAATACGTGCCCGCACGTCCAAATGCGGCCCACACCAGCTTCGAAGCCGGCCCGCCATGACCGCGTCCCTAAGTCCGGGCCGAGGGCGGACGTGAACGCGGACCCGGGCCCGCCTCGACGCTGCGACAATCATGGATTCGGGGCGTCCGGGCGCCGGGTTTGCCAGCGGCTTGAACGGTCCCCTCGCTCCTTGGGGAATGCAGCTCAGATGGCTTCGCGCAGCGGCGCTTGCGGTTGGGCATCAGTCCACGCATGGTCGAGGAACGCGCTGATCTCGGCGGTGAGACGGCCGGGCCGCAACCATAGTTCGGCTACGTTGCTGGCCTCGACCAGCCTGGCGTCGGCGAGCTGCCGCGCCAGGTTTTCCGCGTCGCTGAATGGGTGGATCAGGCCCCGCCGGTGTCCCATCACGAGTGCCGGAGCAGTGATGGACCGGCGCTGTGCACCGGTCGGAGCGATGGGCCCAAGCAGGATGCCATGCAAGACGGCGGCGAGTTCGCCCGGATCGCGCGCAGCGGCAAGGATGAACGAGTCGAGCGCACCGAACCCTGATTGCGGCAGGCGCGAGGCTGCCCAGGAAGCGAGCCGCGCCGCGGCCCCGGCGTGGCGCAGGCCGAGCAGGAGAGGCAGAAAGACCGCTGCCGCCGTCGGCAGGGCCCGCTCAAGCACCGGCATGTCCAGGATCAGCCCGCGGACCCTTTCGGGTGCCGACACGGCGGTCAGCAGGCTCACATCGGCGCCGAGTGACACACCGCCCAAGACCACTTGATCAACGCCCATCTGGTCGAGAAGGCAGAACACCTGCTCCACGTGAATGTCCATCCGATGGGCGGCGGGATCGCGTGGCTTGTCACTGCGGCCATGGCCGAGGAGGTCGAGCAGCACGACCCGGTTGCCCTGAGCGGCCAGCGCCCTGGCCAGGTCACGGCCGAGGTTCGTGTCGAGCAGCAGGCCGTGCAGCCACAGCAGCACCCTGTCGCCTGACCCGTAGACCTCATAACTCAGCTGGTACTGGTCGTAGGCCAGCACATCCTGGATGTGATTCACGCGGCCGGCGCGATCCATGCTCACGACGCTGGCGGCCGGACGGTGCTTCCTTTGCATAGCGCAGCCCTCCGGTATTCGGTGCGCCTTGTGCTGGCGGAGCAAACAACCGGCCTGCTTGATACGGGCGATAGAACCAAGGGAAAACCGGCGCGTCCCCCGGCCGCTGCCGCCGGCAGTTCGCCACAACGGAACGCTGGCCAGCGCGCCTCATACCGGTGCGGTGGGCGATTATCCCGAACGGCTGCGCATATCGTCGCGCTCACGTCGCTGCGACCAGGCATAGGCGCGGGGGAGTACGCGCGCCCACATTGGATCGATTTTCGCCCTTTGCCCGTTACGCCCGGCAGATGATTTCGCCGTGCAGGATGGAAAACCAGCCGTCGTCGGCAGCCGCCCACTCGCGCCATCCGTCCGAGATACGGTGCAGGTCCGCCTTCGTTGCCAGCCGGGATGCCAGCAGTTGCCGCGCAAGGTCCGAGTGCACGATGCGGTCGGCCCACATGCCGCCCCACCAGGCGCGTTCGCCGGGTGCGGCGTAGCACCACGTGCTCGAGGTTGCGGTGACCATGGTGAATCCGGCCCGCTGGGCCCAGGACAGCAGCCGGCGGCCGGCGTTAGGTTCGCCGCCGTTTGCCCGTGCCGCGCGCAGATACAGCGCCAGCCAGTCGTCAAGCCCGGGGATGGCGGGAAACCAGGCGAACGCGGCGTAGTCGCTGTCGCGTGCGGCGACGAGTCCCCCGGGTTTGCAGACCCGGCGCATCTCGCGCAGTGCCCGCACTGGATCGCCGACGTGTTGCAGCACCTGATGGGCATGCACGACGTCGAATCTGCCGTCGGCGAGGTCCAGGTCATGCACATCAGCGACGGCGAAGGCGACGTTCGCCTGGCCGCGCGCACTGACCTCGGCGCGGGCCAGGTCCAACGCATCGGCCGTGTATTCCAGCGCCGTCACCTGGCCGGGCGCGACCAAGGCTGCGAGGTCGGCGGTGATGGTGCCCGGCCCGCAGCCGACATCGAGCAGCGCCATGCCAGGCTCAAGATGCGGGAGCAGGTAAGAAGCGGAGTTGGCCGCCGTGCGCCAACGGTGGGACCGCAGCACTGACTCGTGATGGCCGTGCGTGTAGGTAGCGCTGGCTCGCACTGGACTCTCCGTGTGGGTATCCGTGTGGGCATCCGTGCGGCTATCCATGTGGCCATCCATGTGGGTATCACTGACACCGCCGCCACCACGGTACCTTGTTGTCTCGCAGAATGGTATCTGAATTCTCATATACTGAGACGCACGTTGTGAACTCAGGTGCGCGGCTGCCGCGGCCCGTCAATCCGCCGATCAACCCGACGGAGCCACCGGCACGCGCACCCTGGTGATCGGCGCGCCGGCGGGGGAATCCGGCCATTCATTGCCATACTTCCGGTATGGATCCGAATGTGCCTCAGGGCGATTGGCGGCAAGCCGGCTGCGAGTCCTACTGGCGGCGGCGGATTTTCGTCTTGGCGGGCGTGCTTGGCGTCCTCGGCCTATTGGCGTGGGCCTGCTCAGCGGCGGACGGTGTTCCGAGTACGCCCGGGCAGGCTGCGGCCACCACGACCTCGTCCGCTGCTCAGCAGGCGCCGGCCGCGATGACCTCGGCCGCTGCCCAGCAGGCGGTGCCCAGTGCCACGCCGACGGCGGTACGCACGCGGCTCGTTGAGGCGCAGCCGGCTCCCGGCGAACGCACGACCGCGAGAGCGCATATACCGCGTCGGCCTGGCAGCGTTTGCGCTCCTGGCGACGTGATCATCAGCCTGCTTGAGAGCCAGCAGTCCTACCCGCAGCCGGCCGACCCGCTGTTCACGATCTACGTGGTCAACGCGGGAGGAAGCACGTGTACCTTCGATGCCGGTCCTCGGTCGCTACGGCTGGAGGTCAAGTCCGGGCCGGTGCATGAATGGAGTGCCGCGGACTG
The DNA here is from genome assembly GCA_963727015.1 of uncultured Actinomycetota bacterium. Classification (GTDB taxonomy): domain Bacteria; phylum Actinomycetota; class Actinomycetes; order Streptosporangiales; family Streptosporangiaceae; genus DATFVJ01. The sequence continues at coordinate 56,012 of CAVSEV010000003.1, forward strand.
CGCGCCTGGATCCACTTCGGACATGGTCCGGCTACCGCGCGGTGTGCCGATGGTGAAGCATCTTTCATGGAATCGCGAACGTTCCGATCCAGGCTGCCCGTCGCCGCGGGCGAGCGCACTGCCGGGGACTTATACCGCGACCGCCGCCGATGGGGCCCTGCGTAGCCAGACAGAAGTGTTCTTGCTCCGCTAGTGGCCTGGGCATGTCCGCGATGCTGGCGGCTGCCGCATGCCGGATCGCGGCGAACGAGCGGCACCCAGGAGCCGGCCGCTCGCGCGGCCGGCTCCTGGGTGTTGGTTCAGCGGCCGGGGGAAAGGGGGCCGCATAGTGCGGGCGAGGTGGCCTCCATCGGCAGCGTGGGTGTGAGGTCGCTAGGCCTCAGAACGTTGTCGTATCTGCCGTTGTGGTTGTAGTCGATGCCGTGTACGACAAGGACCGCGTTGTCGTCTCGCACGGCTCGCGCGGCGTCACGACTGAGCCTGATGGTGCGCGTGTAGGTAAACGTGCCGGTGTGCGGGTAGCGGTCGAGGGCGAGCAGGCTGGCTGGGCTGGTGTCGCCGTGGGTCGTCAGTGATGTGACGACGGGGCCATAGTCCTTTGCGCCATCCGTGGTACTCATGGCTAGGTGTCCGTTGTGCAGGGTGGCGTCGTTCGGCTCCGGGCACTCTCCCTCGCCGCCCGCGTGGATGTGCATGGCGTGGGCCGCATCCGGCAGCAGGCCTTTGACGTGCACGGTGATATGGGCAGTTCGCCCGTCAAGTCGGACGGTGGCGAACCCCCTTCCGGAGACCCGGTTGTGGGGCACGGGCGCAAGGCGTGCGGAGAACGTCTTGCTTCTCGTCGAGTGGGCGCTAGATGCGCTGGTTGCTCCGGCAGCGCTGGCGGCTGCACCAAGCGTGATGGGCACAATGGCTAAGGCAATCGCCGCCGCCTTTGCCTTGTGTGTCATCGGTTTCTCCTTTGCCGTCGATGGGGGCAGCACCGCGCTCTGCAGTTCACCGGCCTCTGCAGTTCACCGGCCTCTGCAGTTCACCGGCCTCTGCAGTTCACCGGCCTCTGCAGTTCACCGGCCTCTGCAGTTCACCGGCCTCTGCAGTACACCGGCCTCTGCAGTTCACCGGCCTCTGCAGTTCACCGGCCTCTGCAGTTCACCGGCCTCTGCAGTTCACCGGCCTCTTCTTCGGCGAATCGCCATACGCTCGGATGCCAGTTGCTTGACCTCCGCTATAGAGGTTCTTTACCCCATTTTGGGGGGAGCGTAGTATCGAGGCTGTTGCCCTGCAAGGAGGCCGCGGCCCTGCAGCTTCCGGCCCAGAGGATGCAGAATCGGGAAGCGCGCGGAAGCGCCGGGCGTCAATGGCGGTCGACGGCGCCGGGTCATGGGCAGCCACCCGGGATCAGGCCGAGGCCGTCAGCAGCGCGGCGCGGGCGCGCTGTAGGTGGTCTTGCTCGGCGTGGCGACGAACTCGTCGGAGACCCAGTGGCCGTCTTGAAGCTTGTCCCACACGGAGGTCGTGCCGACCGGCGATCCCGCCTCCTGGCAGACCACCCAGGCGAGGGCACCGTCCGGTAGCTGGCCGGCTGCCGGGTGCCGCGTGCCCGGCCCGGTTCGTTCGAAGAGCCCGGCGGCGGTAGTCACCTGGTAGGGGTATTGGCATGACGGCAGAGGCGCGCTGTAGCCGGTGTTGGACGCAGTGCTGACGTAGTAGTCGGAGACGTACGTGCCGTCGGCGAGCTTGTCCCACACGCTCGTTGTGGCGACCGTAGCGCCGGGTGCCTGGCAGATCGCGGGCACTGTGGACCCGGGTGGGTAGGTCCTGGCGATGGGGTAGGAGGTAGACGGCCCGGCGCGTGCGTTGATCCCGGCCGTCACCGGGTAGCCGTAGGCGACGGTAGCGACGGGCGCGTCGAGGTTGTCGCTGTCGATGTCGATCGTGACGGCGCCGCGCGTTTCATTGTGGGGCCCACGGTACTGCTTGGCCCGCTGGTGAACCCCCCACCTGCCATCCGGGATGCCCGCCCATCCGGTCAGCGACGGGTTCCCGTCCCAGCGGGCTACCCATAGCGCATCCGGACGCGAGTAGGACGCCGAAGTGTAGACGCTGGACAGATCCGGCGCGCCGGAGCCGAGGTTGACGTAGACCCCGGCCAGGTAACCAAGCCGGTGCAGCTCATTGGTCCACCCCGACACGAACCTGAGGACGGTGACCCGGCAGGTCGTATCGGTCGTCGCGTAGTTCTCGATGTCGTCGTAGATCGCGCTGCCGCTACGCATGCCCAGCGCCTTGGCGTTCGCCGCCGCGTCGTCGGCCGCGGCCGTGCCCTGGCTCGCCGCCCCGGACGCTGCGATCTTCTGAGCGGCGCGCTTGATCGCCCGGGCCGGCAGTGCCCTGCTTCGCCCATTCCAGATGACGCAAGGCGCCTGCAGGCCCACGTACACCGGGAGCAGCCGCCATCTCCTCTTCGACACCTCGGTGACCCAGTTCGCCGTTAACTGCGGCTGGCTGCAGGCGAGGTTGACGCCGCCGATGTACACGCCGATGGCACGGTACGGCGACCGGCTCCACGACGTCATCGCCGCCAGTGACGGCGTCGTACAGGTGTCGAACGCGGGCCCGGAGTAAGGGGCCGTGGCCGCCCCGGCCGGGTAGGCGGCTGGCGTCGCTGGCTCGGCCGTGGCGGGCGAGGCTAGGGCCGGCGTGGGCGGCGTGACCAACGTGACGAACGCGGCTGCGCCGCCAGCGACAACACCCAGCAGGCGGAGCTGCCGGCCAAGGGTGCGCACATGTTTACACCAGGTCATCGAAAACCCCGTTTGTATTGGCATGAGACACGCCGATCCATTCATTGGCGGGTAGGGAGGATTGGAACGTTCGGCTGCTCACGGAATGGCCGCCCCGGCGGCATTCGAGCTGACCCCGCTTTGGCGCAGGACGCTGCCGGTAGATATTCGCGCTACAGCAGGTCAAGGCGACAGCAGGCCAAGTCGTAAGTGTCTTTGAGATCGTGACGCAGATGCTGGCCGCGCCAGGCAGGCCACGAGCCGTCCCGGCCGCCTGGGCGCGGGTTGGCAGCCCATACGCGGCAGCCATTCCTGAGACATCAGGCGAACGCGGCGAATCTGGCACAGATCGTATTGATCACTAACCAGGCGAGAAGATCAACGCGACACGCCGGCGGCCGCGATCTCAAACCGACCGCGGACGCCGGCAGCCGCGGTCTCAAACCGACCCGAGGCGCTTTCGGTGGGCACCCCCGTGGTGGCCACGGCTGCCGTCTGCGTCACCGGCCTGGTGCCGCCGACGGCAGCCCTGCTCGTCGCCCCCGCAGACGCGGCGGCGGTCAGCGAGCGGACGTGGGCACGGACGGCGTTCGGGCTCGCGGCGCGCGCCGCCGCTGGGCGGAGGGAGGTACCCGAAGGTCGCCGCCCGTTCAGGCCATCGGGGTCGCTTCCCTGGCCGCCCGGCCATCGGGGTCGCTCCCCAGGCTCGGGTTATACGGTTACCCATTCGGTGATAAAGCGTTCGGCGCCAACGCTGCAGTCCAAGCGCAGCGGCCCCCGCCCGGGAGGCGGGAACTCGAAGCAGCCGACATCGTCTGCCTGCGTCGTCGCTTGCGGGCCCGCAGCGGTCACCAAGGTGACCTCGCCAGGCCGCGGGGGGGTCAGCTGGCCTACGATCCCCGTCTCGTCGATCTCGATTTCCACCCTCAGCCGATCGCCGTGGAACGCCAGCGTGCGCGGCGCGCCCGGGCCACTGCTGCGCACACGCGCGGCATCGGACGGCTCGTAGGCGTCTGCGAGGCCAAGGACCTCAAGGTCGGCGTCCACCGTTCGCCACGTGTACGCGGCCTGGGCCGCGCGGATGATGCCTGCGCAAACGGGCAATTCGTGCAACGCGGCGCGCAGCTCGCGCAGCAGTTCATCGTCACTCCACCTCGGTGAGCTCACGCCGGTGACCTCCTTCCCCCCCGTCGGCGGCACCAGTTGCCGCCAGGTATGCCCGCATTGCGCGGGTTCCCCGTAGCCTGTCAAGGCACCGCCGGAGAGTTGGGCCGATGCTCCCGATCGGCATCCCCAGCAGCTGGCTGATCTCGTGATAAGACCTCGGGGGGTCGGTGGCTCGCAGCTGCAGGAGCCATTGATCCCGTGCGGACAGCTCGCCCAACCCGTCGCGCAGTGCCTGGCGGAGCTCGGCCCGCAGGATGCCGGCATCGTGGTCCACTACGGTGCCCTCCTGGATGGCACCGTCCGCCTGCGGATCCACCGGCAGCACCCGCCGTCCCCGCCGTACCTGCCTGCTGCATTCGCGCTGGGTGGTTGTGGTTAACCAGCCCGGCAGGGCCTCCGGCTCGCGCAGGTTTGCCAGCTGCTCGACGAGCCGCAGCCAGACCGTCTGGCTGACGTCCTGCGCGTCCGCGGCGGTGAGCTGGTAGGTCCGGGTAACAGCCATCACGAGTGGCGAGAAGCGGCTCACCAGCTCGTTCCACGCTGCCTCATCTCCATTAGCGCTCGCCCGCACTAACTGGCCGACTTCGGATACCTCCGCCATGTGCACGTCCTCCTACCAAACGGCGGACCCGGCACGGCGAGCTCTTTGCTCTCTCGCCTGTGAATGCGGAGTACTGCCGGGCGCCGGTGATGCGCCACCAGAGATCCGGGATGGCTCAAATGCCCGGGAGTATCTTCAGCGCCTGGCCGAAATCCGGTGTCGGCCGACCCGCCGCCAGGAGCCTGCCCAGCGCCTCGCGGAGCGGGTATTGGTGTTTCTCACGCAGCCGGGCGAGAGCGCCCGTGATCTGCGGCGCGGCGAACGACGTGCCGCTCCAGGCAGCCCAGGCGTCCGGGCCGAAGTCGTGCGGCTCTGGATCCACCAGGACTGACTCGCGGCCTTGGACGTATGTCGAACGCAAGCCCTGCCCTATCGTCGAGCAGGTGACCCAGAAACCGCGGGTGGACCATGTCGACGGCAGCATGTCGGGCGCCAGGCCGGCGACAGACACCACCCGGCGGAACGCGGCCGGCCAGCAGGGGGTCGGGTCGCCGTAGTTGCCGGCCGCCGCGACGATGATTACCTGACGGCCCTCCCGGCGCTCCCATTCCCCGATCACGTCCAGCGCCGCTCGGATCGCAATGGGCGCAACGTTGTCCTGGGTCTGGCAGCCGAGGGAGAGATTGAGGATCTCGGCGCCCTCCTTGACGGCGCGGATCATCTCGCAGGCCACCCGCACCTCGCTGGCGATGCCGTCGCTGTCGACAGCCCGGTAGACCTTGATTTCCGCGTTTGGCGCGATTTGCTGGACGATCCCGGCGACGAACGTGCAGTGACCGGCAGCGAAGTCGAGATAACCGTCCCCTCCGGGCAGCGGGAACATATCGAGCGGGTCGATGTTGTCCCCGCGCGGGATGTCATTGAGCCACCCGTCGGAGCGGGTTTCAGCGGCGATTCCGGTGTCGATTATCGCCACTTTCGCCGGTGTTCCCGGGCCGGGATCGCGATGGTAAGAGCCGGTCGGCGGAGTCGGCAGCGGTCCGCCGATGGACTTGGTCACCGACGCGTTCGGGGTGATGTTGGCGGTTGATGCGGTATAGCCACGCGTCCGAAGGACCTTCGCGACGTCAGAAAGTTCTTGGGGCCCCATCTGCCGGTGAGTCAGGCGCACGACCCTGCCGTGCAGCTCGGCGCAGTCCACCTCGGTGGCTTCCATCTGCAGGGCGTCAAGGTACCGCTTGGCGGACCGGTCCGGGCTCCGCCCGCCAGCCGGCCGGGCCGGCCGTCGTAATCCTGTGCGGCGATAAGGATCTCACCGCGCACGAGCAGGGTGTCGAAGCCCACCGTGACCGGCAGGTCATCGAACTGGGTGATGTCATCATGCTGTGTGCCGTCGGCATGCTGTGTGCTGTCGGCATGCTGTGTGCTGTCGGCGCGCTGCTGCTCTGGCTGCCGCCGCCGCTGCAGCAACCTGAGCAGCTGGTGCCGGATGGCCGGCTCGTAGCGGCGCTGTGCAAGTTCGATGACCTGGTGTTGTAACCGCGCCTCAAGTTCGTCCCACGGCTTATGATCGGGCCGGACCGGGAAGTCACCATGGAACGGATCGCCCTTGTTTTCCTCGTCAAACGGCATCGTTTCACCGATCCTTCTCACATGACGATAAAAGGTGGGAACCGTACGCCCGCGCGCCCGGCCAGGAAGCGGACCGCCTCTTGACTAGTACGGAGCCGCCGGGCGACCTCGTGATACGCGCACGGCGGGCACACGATGGCGTGGCGGTTGACCCAGACCGGTTCCGCGCTGCCGCCGAGGCGGTGCTCGCGGAGGCCAGGCGGGCTCGCGAGCCCGAGGCGCTGGCCCTTGCGCTGCGGGCGGTGGCTTGGGCAGAACGGGCCCGGCTGGACGACCGATCGGCTATCCGGCTACTCGACGAGGCTTGCAGGATCGCGCGCCGCCATCATCTCGACGACACGCTAGCGGAGCTGCTGATGAGTCACGCTGCCGTCAGCCAGGAGCTGGGCCGGATGACAGCCGCGCGCCGTGCCCTGCGCGCCGCAGCTGTGCTTGTCACCGGCACGCGGACCTTGGACCTGGATTTCCACTGGGCCGTCCTGCTGCAAAACATGGGACGGCTGACGGACGCCGCGGACCTGTACCACCGCGTACTGTCCGATCCGGCAGCCAGCGCGCGGCGCAAGGTGCAATGCGCGAACAACCTGGCGCTGATCGAGTCCCAGCAAGGCCGGTACGGCCCGGCGCTGCGGCGGCTGGGCGAGGCGCAGCAGGCAGCCGCTGAGATCGGCCCGGTACTTGTCGCCGTCGTTACCATGAGCCGGGCCTGGGTAACTGTGCAGTCCGGCCGTTTTGCGGAGGGCTTGCGCCTGTTCCAGGAGTCCGCAGGGGTTCATCGGGCCGCCGGCCTGCCGCTCGGCGAGCACTACATCGAGTACGCCGACGCCCTGATGGAGCTGCGGCTGCTGCCCGAAGCCGTCAGCGCCGCCCGCCGCGCCGTGGCGGAGTTCGCTGCCGCCGCAGTCCCCCTGATGGCGGCCGAGGCCCAGCTGCGTGTCGCCCAGCTCGCGTTGCTCGCCGGTGACTTCACCGAGGCGGTCGCCGCCTCGACAGCGGCGGCTGCCGCATTCCGGCGGCAGACCCGGGCGGCCTGGCGGGCCCGCACCCTTCTCGTGACGGCCGAGGCACGGCTGAGTTCCGGCACCGCCACCCTGGCCGACCTAGCAGAGGCCCGCGCAGCGGCCAGGCGCCTGGGCGCGCTGGGCACGCCCTCGGCAGCGGTGCAGGGCTTCCTGGTGGTCGGCCGGCTGGCCGCCTCCCTCGGCCGGCGCCGCCAGGCCATCGCCGCATTTACCCGGGCAGGATCGCTGGCCCACGGAGCGCCAGTCCTGGTCAGGCTCCGGGGCCGGGTCTCGTGCGCACTGGCAGCCCAGCTGCGTCACCGTGACCGCGAGGCGCTGACGCAGTGCCGGCGCGGCCTCAGCGACCTCGCCAACCACCGCGACGGCCTCCCATCCGTGGAACTCCGGGCTCTCGCCTCGGGTCACGGCGCTGAGCTTGGCCACATCGGCCTGGACGTCGTCATCAGGGATGGCTCGCCTGCTCGCGTGCTGAACTGGATGGAGCGCAGCCGCGCGGCCGCCCTGCTTGCCGTCGAACCGCCAGAGTTCGACGTTATCCGTGCAGACCTGACGGCCCTGCGGGCCGTTCATGCCGAGCTGCGGGATAAGGGTACGCAGACGACCGGGCCGGCGAGCCCGTCGCATGCGCGCGAGCGGGCCGCCGTCAAGCAGGCGGAAATCGAGAACCGGATTCGGCAGGCCACCTGGCGGACGGGCTCGGTGGCGGAAACGTCGGCGGCTCCCGTGACCGTCGGTGCGCTGCGCGACCGCCTGGATGGGCGAGTCCTCATCGAGTACGGGATGCACGGCGAGGACTTGGTGGCCGTGGTGATCCGGCCGCGCGGCAGCGGGATTGCCGCCCTTGGGCCGCTGCAGCCGGTCCGGGACCAGTTGCGTGCGTTCCTGTTCGCGTTGCGCCGCCTGGCCCAGCCCGGCGAGCGGCGGCACACTGACCTCGCCGGTGCGCGCGCGAGCGCGGATACGCGCATCCGCAGGCTCACCGGCCTGCTCCTGCAGCCCTTGGGCGTGACGGCCGACGCTGAACTCGTCATCGTTCCCGTGCGTGGCCTGCAGGGCGTGCCCTGGTCGGCACTGCACGGCGGGCCGGTGTGCCTGGCGCCGTCGGCCACCTTCTGGGCCCGCTCCGCGGCGATGGCGCAGGCCAGGCCGCACTCCAGCGGCGTGAATGGCAACGTCGTCCTCGTAGCGGGCCCCGATCTGCCCGGGGCTGTCGCCGAAGTCCAGTCGCTGGCCCGCGTCCACCCGTCCGCAGCCCGCATCACGCCTCCCGCAAGTACCGCCGAGGCGGTCGCGGGCGCGCTGGCCGATGCCGATCTGGCCCACCTCGCCTGCCACGGAACGCTGCGCGCGGATAACCCGATGTTCTCCTCGCTGCTGCTCAGCGACGGGCCGCTGACCGTGCAGGAACTTTACGCACGAGGCCTTGCGCCGCACCGGCTGGTCCTCGCCGCGTGCGAGTCGGGCAGCCTGGTCGGCTACGCGGGCGACGAGGTGCTCGGCTTCGTCAGCGCGCTGCTGGCCCGCGGCACCGCCGGCATTCTCGCCAGCTCTGCCGTCATCCCCGATGTCGAGGCGGTCGATTTGATGACCGCCGTGCACCGGCAGCTGGCGCGCGGCGCCACCGTCGCCCGCGCGCTACAGCAAGCCCGGGAGTCACAAGACACCGGCGACCCTGGAAGTTACGTGAACTGGTGCACGTTCAACGCCCACGGGGCTGCCTAATACTCCAACCGGACTTCGTAATCTTCGTGCTTGCCTGGCTGTTGCGGGTCGTTCGATGTGAACAACGAACGTCACTCTAGATGGATATCGGCAATCGGATGGGCCTGACCGCTAAGCGGCACTGAGGCTCGACCATCGTGGCAGTGGCCGATCCGCTCTCGGCCAACGTTCCTTCTCGCTGCTAATGCATCGAGGGCGCGTAGGAGATGCCGATGATCGCACCCTCGCTCGACTGCAGTCGAGCGACGGTCTGTCCCCACGGCTCGGTACGTGCGTCATGGAGCAGCGTGAAGCCCTTCTCCTTCAACTCGTCCGCTCCGACCTGGACGGTCTCAGCGTCCGCGACCTCGAACTCTACGCTCGCCTGTGGCACCGGCCGCTCCACTGGCCAGTCAGGCGTGCCGAAGCACGCCTGCGAAGCCTGAGTCAGGGGCCAGACCCCGAAGGACTTGCAACCGTCGATGTCTTCACTGTGCAGGTAGCCGTCACCTTCTGCGGTGAGCGCCAAGCCAAGCGCGTCCAGGTACAACCTTCGGCTGACGCTCGGGTCAGGGGTGATGACTGCGACGCTGGTGATGAACTGCACATCCATGACGTCACCTCCGCGGTCATCATGAGTCGTTACAAACCATGATCATCAAGCGGTGGCCGTTCCGCGTCAAGCATCCCGCACCGCCCAGGTCGCGAAGTCCGGTTGGAGTACTAACCCGGGCTCCGCAGGGCATTGCTATTTGCCGCCGCACTATTCGCCAGTATGTACCCGAAGCGGATCCGTCTTCAAGAAACCAAGGGCGCAGGACAAGACGGTCGCCGTCGCTCCCGTCAGGGCTACCAGCGGCGAACCCTCGAACGTGTTTTCCACCTGGTAACAGCGGCATTGGTCACAAAAGAGCGTCGCGAGGGCGCTCCCGAGCGCGGCGGCGCTCACCTTGGCGGAAACCCGGCGGCAGCCGTTATGCGTCTGGCGCGCCGAATGTCACAGGCATCGGCCAGTCCCTGACGGCGGCAAAAGTGCTGATTCGCGCACGGGACTACGCCCTCGCTGCCAGCCGCGACCAGCCGGTGCCGCGAGCCGCGCGGCCACGTCCAGCCCGCCAAAGCCCGGCGGCTGGACGTCGGGACCGGGCCGGACGGAAAAGGTCACCGATTTTCCCTTTCATTATAGAGTGACCGCATTCTGCCCAGGCGCGATCAGAGAAATCCCTGCATCTGGCCCGGTAAGGGAGCGATCCTGCGACATTGCGGAGAACGCGGAAACTTCGGAGATAACTTTAAGCGTTATTGAACGGATCAATAAGCCACATCGGGCATCGTCACAATGTGCGTAACCCTGGTGGTCTTGTCGCCCGCGTGCTGCGCTGCGTGCTGGTGACGTTGACTCTGGCGTCGTGCGTATCGGTCCACGCGGGGACCGCGCCGTCCGCGGCTCGTCCGCGCAGCATCCCTGCCAGGCCTGCCCCAAGGGCCACGGGCAAGCCGCCGTGTGACTTTGCGCCCGGGTTCTCGTGCACCATGCAGAAACGGATTGCTGAGGTGGAGAACTACCTCGCGGCATCGCCGGGTGAGATCGGGATCGTGCTGCGCGACCGGCAGGACGGCGCAGTGTGGCGGAACTCAGCCGCGGGAACGCAGCTTCCCGCGGCATCCACCGTCAAACTGGCGATGGTGGTCGACCTGCTGCTACGTAACAAGTCGGGCCAGATCGAGCTCAATGACGACGACCGGGACCAGATCGGCCAGATGCTGTCCGAGAGCTCCGACGCCGCGGCCGACCAGCTCTGGTCTGAGTACTTCGACGGCAGCTTTCTCGATCGCATCGCAGGCTACGGCATGCCCGACGCGGCGTTCACCCAAGACCCGTCCTACGGGGCTACATGTATTGCACCGCAGACGACCTCGACGGGCTTATCGGGTATGTGCTCGGCAAGCTGCCAGCGAGCATGCGCGAATTCATCGTCAGCAGGCTCAAGCGTGTCGCTTCCGACCAGCAGTTCGGCGTATGGGGGGCAGGCCAGTCCGCCCAACCGGGAAACAAGGACGGCTGGGAGGACGACAACGGCGTGTGGATCGTCGATTCGGTGGGGTTCGCCGGCCCGGGCGCCAGGTACACCCTGTCAATGATGTACGACCTTGAGGGCAACGGGAGCTTCAGCGATGGCGCTAACACGCTGACCCAGGTCGCGGCCCTTCTGTTCCGTGGCCATCGCACGGCGGCGCCGACGGTCCGGGCCACGCCCTGAGATGCCGCCGGCGTGAGGGTGACCTGCGCTGGTTGCCGCGGACGGCGTACCGCTGACCGCACGAGTCGCCGGGTGCGATCGGGGTTACGTTGGAGGAGGGCGCCGGGGCAGCGACACCAGGAGGTTGTCATGCGTGTGGCCAGCAGTACCGTCGACGACGTCGTGCACAAGAGCGCCGCCCGCTACCCCGGGCGTCCCGCGTTAACGTTCGAGGACCGCGGCTGGACCTACCGAGACCTCGACGAGGCCACCTCGCGGGTGGCGGCCCGGCTGCTGGCGGCCGGGTGCCGCAAGGGTGACCGGATCGCGGCCTTCGGCCGGAACTCCGACGCCTACCTGCTGCTTTACCTTGGCTGCGCGCGGGGCGGGCTCGTGCACGTTCCGATCAACTACAACCTGACCCGCGAAGAACTGGCCTACCTTGTCACGCAATCCAGGAGCACCGTGCTCGCGTACGACCCGGCGCTCGCGGACGTCGTCACCGCAGCGCATGATCTGATCGGGGATATCCGGCTCGTCACGCTCCGCGACGGGGACACCGGCAGCGACGTGCTCGCCTGGTCAACGGCGGGACCTGTCCCGGAGATCGATGCCGGCGTATCCGGCGACGACCTGGTCCAGTTGCTCTACACGTCCGGCACGACCGCGGCGCCGAAGGGCTCGATGATGACGCACCGGGCGCTTGTCGCGGAGTACGTCTCGTCGATCGTCGGCCTGGATTTCGCCGAGCATGACACGCCACTGCATGCCCTGCCGCTGTACCACTCGGCGCAGATGCACGTTTTCCTGCTTCCTTACTTGATGCTCGGCGCGCGCAACATCCTCGTGACCGCACCGGACCCCGCCGATGTGCTGCGCCGGATCGAGGAACAAGGAATCGACAGCTTCTTCGCCCCGCCCACGGTCTGGATCGCGCTCGCCAGCCACCCGGAATTTGGCTCCAGGGACCTCACCGCTTTGAAAAAGGCGTACTACGGCGCCTCGATCATGCCGAGGGCGGTGCTGCAGAAGCTGAGGGCGGCGCTCCCCACGATCGGCTTCTACAACTGCTTCGGCCAATCGGAGATCGGTCCCCTGGCCACGGTGCTGCGGCCCGAGGAGCACGACGCGAGGCTCGAATCCGCTGGCCGTCCGGTCCTGTTCGTGGAGATGCGGGTCGTCGACGACGAGATGAACGACGTGCCGGCCGGTGAGCTCGGTGAGGTGATCTACCGCTCACCTCAGCTGTGCACCGGTTACTGGGATAAGCCGGACGAGACGGCGGAGGCGTTCGCCGGGGGCTGGTTCCACTCGGGTGACCTCGTACGACGCGACGCCGAGGGGTACATCTTCGTCGTCGACCGCAAGAAGGACGTCATCAACACGGGCGGCGTCATCGTCGCCTCAAGCGAGGTGGAGAACGCGCTGTACGCCCACACGGCGGTGCAGGAAGTTGCCGTCGTCGGCACGCCGGACGAGCGGTGGATCGAGGCGGTGACCGCGATCGTTGTGGCGCGCGGCGACGTCACGGAGCAGGAGCTGATCGATCACGTGCGCGGCCACCTGGCGCCGTTCAAGGTCCCCAAGCGGGTGCATTTCGCTGATGATCTCCCGCACAACGCCTCAGGCAAGGTGCTGAAGCGGGAGCTACGTGACCGGTTCAGCGATTGACCGAAACCCCCTGCGACCATTGTGCCATGGGGATCTCGCCCGATGATCTTGCCTACTTCGTTGACCGGGCGGTCGACGGCATGACCGGGATCGTTCAGGATCTTGGTGACGAGCTTGCGTGCGCTCGGCCGGACCTTCCCTGGCGGCGGCGCACCCCGCCGAGCCGCTGCGGCATGCGCCGCAGGCCAGCACCTGGCGCGGCCGGCGACTGGAGAACCAGGGAAGTGCGCTGCTGCACATCCTGCAGGACGTCGCGCAGCATCACGGGCAGGCCGAGCTGACCCGTGACCTGCTGCTGTCCGCCGCGCAGCGCGGCACCGCAAATGACGTCGAGAATGATCGTGATACGTGACGCCCTGGAGCAAACAAGTCCAGGGGGCAAGCAAGTAGCGTCAATCGGGTATGGATCGGCTTAATAGGGTACGGACCGCCGAGCGAGTGTTCTGTTTCCTGCGCGAGGAAGGATCTCCTTGATGACTGAAGTCCCGGCCATGGATGAGCTCCTCGGGGGTGCACCGAAGAACTGGGGCAAGTGGGGGGACGAGGATGAGGTTGGCGCGCTGAACTACCTCACCGCGGAGGAGGTCTTCCGCGGGGTGCGCCATATCAAGTCCGGCGACGTGTTCACGCTGCAGCGGCTGATCGGTGACCCCAAGGGTGACCCGGTCTGGCCCGGCCGGACGCCAGCCGAGAAGACGATGATCTTGGACTAATCCTCATGGGATGGCGACGGCGCGCCGCAGTTCCCCGGTGGCCTGCACTACGCGGACGACAAGATCAGCGCATTCCTCCAGGGCTCGACGCAGTACGACGCGCTCGGCCACGTCTGGTACGGCGGTCAGCTATGGAATGGTTACGACGCGCGCAGCACGGTCGGCGGGCTGGCCAAGGCCAGCGTGGCCCCGATCGCGGAGCGAGGTGTTGTCGGCCGCGGCATCCTGCTCGACATGGCCCGCTTCCGTGGCAAAGAGAACCTCGGCAGGCCGAGACGTTCACCCACGAGGATCTGATGGCGTGTGCCGAGGCCGAGGGCGCAAAGATCGAAAAGCGCGACATCCTGGTCATCCGGACGAACTTCCTGAAGCTCTTCTTCGACCAGGGCGAGGAGTTCTACACCGGCTTCTGCGAGCCCGGCCTGGTCTACAGCCCCGAACTCGTGCGGTGGTTCCAGGACATGGAGATCCCTAATCTCGTCACGGACACCATCGCGAACGAGGTGACGACCGACCCGAACAATGGCACGGCCCTCCCGTTGCAGTGCGCGCTGATGCGCAATCTCGGAGTAACTCTGACCGAGATCTGCGACCTGGAGAAGCTGGACTCGCACTGCGCCGAGGACGGGCAGTACACGTTCCTCTACGCGGCGGCTCCGTTGAAGGTGAACGAGGCGAGCGGCTCGCCTGTCAACCCCCTGGCGATCAAATGACGACTTATACCGAACGGCCCTGGACGAAGCTCTACCGAGAAGGATGCCCGGCTGACATCACGCCGGACTACCCGACCATGCTTGATCTGTTCAACGCGTCGCTGGCGCGGGCACCTGGCGCCGTTGCGATCAATTACTTCGACGGCGTGCTCACCATGGCCGACCTGGATGCGCGTTCGGGCTCGCTCGCGGCGGCCCTGATCGACAACGGGTTCGCCGCGGGGGACAGGCTCGGCGTCTATGTGCAGAACAACCCGGCGTTTGTCATTTCGCTGCTCGCAGCGTGGAAGGCCGGCGGCGCGGCTGTGGCCATCAACCCGATGAACAAGCGCCGCGAGCTCACCTACCTGCTCGCCGACTCAGGTGCCAGTGCGCTGCTGTGCCTGGACGACCTGTACGAGTCGGTGGCCAAGGAGGTCATCGCGGCCGGTGACACCGCGGTCAGGACCGTGATCACCTGCTCGCCGCTCGATGAGCAGTCACGCAACGACGAGCGGCTGTTCGCCGATGTGCAGGGGCTGCGTCCGGCGGGGACGCTGGACCTCGAGGAGATCCTCAGCCAGTACGCGGGCCTTAGGCCGGCGCCGGCCGAACCGGCTTCCAGCGACCTGGCCGTGCTGTGCTACACCTCTGGCACCACCGGCGTGCCGAAGGGCGCGATGTGTACCCACGGCAACATGGCGTTCAACTCCCAGACGTACCGGGACTGGATGGGCTTCACTGCCGGGGATTCCGTGCTCGGGGTGGCGCCGCTGTTCCACATCACCGGCCTGATCGGCCACATGGGGATCGCGTTGCTCGCGCCGTGCCCGCTGGTGATCAACCACCGGTTCGAACCGGGTGTGGTAGTGGACGCGATCCGTGAGCACAGGCCCACCTTCACCGTCGGTTCGATCACGGTGTTCATCAACCTCTCGGGGCTTGCCGGGGTGACCAAGGAGGACTGGTCCTCGTTCCGGATGATCTACTCGGGAGGTGCGCCGATCGCGCCCGCGGTCACCGACCAGTTCATGGCGAAGACCGGCCTCTACATCCACAACATCTACGGCCTGACCGAGACGAACTCGCCTTCGCACGGCGTGCCGCTGGGCAGGAAGGCGCCGGTGGACCCGAACTCGGGGGCGCTGTCTGTGGGTGTGCCGGTGTTCAACACCGTGGTCCGGATCCTCGACGAGGCAGGCAAGGAAGCTCCCGTCGGCGAGATTGGCGAGTTCGCCACCTCTGGTCCGCAGGTTGTCCCTGGCTACTGGAACAAGCCGGGGGCGACCGCGGAGAGCCTGCCAGGCGGTGAGCTACGCACGGGTGACGTGGGGTTCATGGACGAGGCCGGCTGGTTCTTCCTGGTGGACCGCAAGAAGGACATGATCAACACTGCCGGTTACAAGGTGTGGCCACGTGAGGTGGAGGACGTGCTCTACGGCCATCCGGCGGTTCGTGAGGCAGCAGTGATCGGCGTCCCGGATGAATATCGCGGCGAGACAGTTCACGCCTACGTCTCACTCAAACCCGGTGCGACCGTCACCGAGGAAGAGCTGATCGACTTTTGTAAGCGGCAGATGGCGGCGTACAAGTACCCGCGTTCGATCAAGGTCCTCGATGAGCTGCCGAAGACCACGAGTGGGAAGATCCTCCGGCGCGAGCTGCGTGATCCGATCTCGTGAGCATCATCGCCATGGTGCGGATAGACCGGCTGAGTCGTTCGATCAGGTTGCGGAGGCTCAGGTAGCGGTCTGGCCCGGTGCCCGTCCTGCCGATCTGAGCGGGATTCCTGCGGCATGTCCTGCCGATCCGAGCGGGATTCCTGCGGCATGTCCTGCCGATCTGAGCGGGATTCCTGTCGCATAAATCTCCGGCACCATAGGTTACGTGCTCATCAGAGTGCGCTGGGATCCCACGCCGCGGAAGCAGGTGGCGCGCAAAAGCGTTAGGCCCCTGGTGGGCTTCCCGAACATCCTTGTTGTGTATTCCCGTGCCCTGCCATGGAGACCGTCACGTTGACAATCTCGCTCGCTGAGCTGCGGGCGCGCCTGCCCGGGCTGATGCCCCGCGATCAGCACCGGCTGGGCCGGCGCGCCGAGAGGGCCGCTGCGCTGCGTGACACCGGGGCGCGCGAGGATGCGCTGCGCCGGGTCCTCGCTGAACTGCAGTCGGCAGCCGACCGCCTCGAGGCGCGCAGGCTCGCCGTGCCGCCAGTCTCCTATCCGCCCGACCTCCCGGTCAGCCAGCGGAAGGACGAGATCGCCGCGGCCATCCGCGATAACCAGGTGGTGATCATCGCCGGTGAGACCGGTTCTGGCAAGACGACGCAGCTGCCGAAGATCTGCCTTGAGCTCGGCCGCGGTGTGACGGGCCAGATTGGCCACACCCAGCCCAGGCGGATCGCGGCGCGCACCGTGGCGGAGCGGATCGCACAGGAACTCCGGACCGAGCTTGGCGCTTCGGTCGGCTACAAGGTGCGTTTCTCCGACACCTCGAGCGACAGCACGCTGGTCAAGGTGATGACCGACGGCATCCTGCTGACCGAGATGCAGCGCGACAGGCGACTGCTGCGCTACGACACCCTCATCATCGATGAGGCGCACGAGCGCAGCCTGAACGTCGACTTCATTCTCGGGTACCTGCGGCGCCTGCTGCCGAGCCGCCCTGACCTCAAGGTCATCATCACGTCTGCCACGATCGATCCGGAGCGCTTCAGCAAGCATTTCGCTGCAAGCGAATCGGGCAAGCCCAGCGCTGCAAGCGAATCGGGCAAGCCCAGCGCCGGTGCACCGGTGATCGAGGTGTCGGGGCGCACGTACCCGGTCGAGGTGCGGTACCGGCCTCTCGCCGGCACCGGCGATCCCGATGACGAACCAAGGGACCAGGTGCAGGGCATCTGCGACGCCGTGGATGAGCTCCGCGCGGAAGGGCCAGGCGACGTACTTGTCTTCCTCAGCGGCGAGCGGGAGATCAGGGATACGGCCGACGCTCTGGCCGGCTGTGTCCCCGACGACCTGGAGGTGCTGCCCCTCTATGCCCGGCTGTCGGCGGCTGAGCAGCACCGCGTGTTCCAGCCGCATCGCGGGCGGCGGGTAGTCCTTGCCACCAACGTCGCGGAGACCTCGCTGACCGTGCCGGGCATCAAGTACGTGATCGACCCGGGCACCGCGCGGATCTCCAGGTTCAGCCACCGGACCAAGGTTCAGCGGCTGCCGATCGAGCCGATCTCCCAAGCGTCTGCGAACCAGCGTAAGGGCAGGTGCGGGCGCACCTCAGACGGCGTGTGCATCCGGCTCTACAGCGAGGAGGATTTCGCCTCGCGCCCGCAATTCACCGACCCGGAGATCCTGCGCACCAACCTTGCTTCGGTCATCTTGCGGATGGCAGCGCTCGACCTCGGCGAAGTGGCGGACTTCCCGTTCGTCGACCCGCCGGATTCCCGCAGTGTCGCGGCCGGTGTCCGCCTGCTTGAAGAGCTCGGCGCCGTCTCGCCGGGCCGCGGCAGACCCCGGCTGACGGAGACCGGGCGGAAACTCGCCGAGCTTCCTGTGGACCCACGGCTCGGCAGGATGATCCTGGAGGCCGGACGCAACGGGTGCGCCCGGGAGGTGCTGATCATCACCGCGGCGCTGTCCATCCAGGATCCCAGGGAAAGGCCCGCGGAATCGCGCGAGCCGGCCGACGCCATGCACGCGCGCTTTGCCGAGCCCGGGTCCGACTTCCTCGCCTTGCTCAGCCTGTGGGATTACCTGCGCGATCGGCAGCATGAGCTGTCCGCATCCGCGTTCCGCCGCATGTGCCGCCGCGAGTATCTGCACTTCCTGCGGGTGCGAGAGTGGCAGGACGTGTACGGCCAGCTCAGGCAGGCAGCCAGGGAGCTGGGCATCGTCGTCGAGCGTGATCACGGCTGGCCGGCCGCGGCGGATCCCGGCGGGCAGGCGCAGGGCCCCAAGGTGGAGCGGGAGGCTGGTTCCCCGGCGGAGCGGGAGGCTGGTTCCCCGGCGGAGCGGGAGGCTGGTTCCCCGGCGGAGCGGGAGGCTGGTTCCCCGGCGGAGCGGGAGGCTCGTTCCCCGGCGGAGCGGGAGGCTCGTTCCCCGGCGGAGCGGGAGGCTCGATTCCCGGCGGATCTGGCGGACCGGGTGCACATATCGTTGCTGGCCGGCCTGCTGTCCCACATCGGCATGAGGGACACCGACCAGAAGCCGCATGGGAAGCGGCGCGCCCAGGCCGAGTTCGCCGGGGCACGCGGTACCCGCTTCGCCATCTTCCCTGGCTCCGCGCTCGCAAGGAAGCCGCCGCCGTGGGTAGTCGCGGCCGAGCTGGTCGAGACCTCACGGCTGTGGGCCAGGACCGCGGCGCGCATCGAGCCCGGATGGGTGGAGCCACTGGCCCAGCACCTGGTCAGGCGCACCTTCAGCGAGCCGCACTGGGATGGCAGGCGCGGCGCGGCGATGGCAGCTGAGAAGGTAACACTGTACGGACTGCCGGTAGTGGCGGCCCGTCAGGTCAGTTATGGGCGCATCGACCCGGCAGCGGCGCGGGATCTATTCATCCGCGGCGCCTTGGTGGAGGGCGACTGGCAGGCCCACCACCGTTTTCTCCAGCACAACCGGCGCCTGCTCGAAGAAGCTGAGGACCTGGAGCGCAGGGCCAGGCGGCGCGGCATCGTCGCCGATGACGCTGCCCTGTTCGACTTCTATGACCGGCGGATACCCAAGGACGTGACGTCCGCCCGGCACTTCGACACCTGGTGGAAGCAGGCGCGGGCAGCCGACCCCGGCCTGCTGAACTTCTCTCTCGCCGATCTGGTCGGCCCAGCCGCTGACGAGATCCGTCCGGCCGACTATCCGAGCCGGTGGGGCGAGCTTCCGCTGTCGTACGAGTTCGCTCCAGGCGAGGCGGGTGACGGGGTGACCGTGGACATCCCGCTGGGGGCACTCAACCAGGTCAGCGGCAAGGACTTCGGCTGGCAGGTACCCGGCCTGCGGGAGGAACTGGTGACCGAGCTGATCCGGTCACTGCCGAAGCAGCTGCGCAAGGCCTTCGTGCCCGCCCCTGACGCCGCCCGCGCCGCTGTGGCCAGGCTGCGCCCGCAGGGCGACTTGCTCGAGGCCCTCAGTGCAGAGCTTGGCCGCCTCGGCGGCGTTAACATCCCGCGTGCGGCGTGGGATCTTTCCCGGCTGCCCGCTTACTTGAGGATCACATTCCGCGTGGTCGACTCCGGCCGCGTGCTCGCGATCGGCAAGGACCTTGACGAACTGCGGCAGCGACTGCGGCCCCGCATGCAGGCGATGCTAACCGAGGCCGCCCGCGGCATCACCCGCTCCGGGCTACGGAGCTGGGACCTCGGTGCACTGCCCAAGGTGTTCACCGACGGGCAGGTGCGCGCCCACCCGGCACTCGCGGACGCGGGCGACGCGGTCGATGTCCGGTTGTTCGGCACCGAGGCCGACGCCAGCGAGGCGATGTGGCGCGGCACCCGCCGCCTGCTCCTGATTCAGGTTCCTTCCGGGGTCCGTTCTGCCGTCAGCCGGCTGCCGGGCGATGCCAAGCTTGCGATGAGCCGCAGCCCGTACCCGAACGCCGCCGCGGTGCTTGAGGACTGCGTGGTGTGCGCGGCGGACCAGGTGATCGCCGAAGCGGGAGGACCGGCCTGGGACGCTGAGGGCTTCGCGCACCTCCTCGAGGCGGCGCGGTCAGCGCTGCCCGCCGCCACGGCCGATGCGCTCGGTGCCGTCGCGCGGGCTCTCGCCGAGGCGCACGAAGTCGAGTTCACACTGGGCCGGGTCGCCGGCCCGGTATTGGCACCGGCGGCCGCAGACATGCGCAGTCAGCTATCCGCGCTGATCCATCCGGGGTTCATAGCCGAGACCGGCTTGCGGCGCTTGCCTGATTTGGCCCGCTACCTGCGGGCCATCACCCGGCGGCTGCAGAAGGCACCAGAGGATCCTGGCCGTGACGCCGACCGGATGGCGGTCGTGCACCGCGTGACAGACGCCTACCAGCGAGCCATCGAGGAGCTTGGGCCATCAAGGCGCAGCGGTGAGCAAGCCCGGGCCGTGCGCTGGATGATCGAGGAGCTCCGAGTCAGCCTGTTCGCCCAGACGCTCGGCACCCCCGCTCCGGTATCCGAGCAGAGAATCCAGTCGGTACTGGACCACCTGGCATGACCGGCGAGTAGGCCGTCCCGCCGATCTTTGGCGGCGCGGATTGGTGCCCAGGCGACGACCGGCGGCGCTGCCCGGCCGAGTGGCGGCGTACGTCAGGAAACTCGCCATGATCCGCCGCTGTGTTAAATTTCCGGCGCTATCCGCGGGTTACTTAACGCAAGAACGGACCATGAGCGCGACGGGCTGTTCCGGTCCGCTCCGACCTTGCGCGGTCACTCAGCCACAGTGACTCAACGCGGCGGCTTATAAGCTGCCTGTGGAACCTGTCACGGTCATGAGGCTCAGGTGTGCCTCTTCGATGGTCGCGAATATCTGCAGCCGCTTGCCCAGGCCAGTAATCCTCAGCATCTTTACCAGGAGCGGATGCGGCGCGATGAGGCCGTAGCGGGTCCCTGCCGCTTCGGCCTCGTTGGCGATCCGGACGAAGGCACTCAGCCCGCGTGCGTCGCAGAAGGACAGGCCAGTCAGGTCGAGCAGAAGCAGCCGGGCGCGGCGGCCGATAGCTGTGCACCCCCGTCGGTACAGGCTGTCGGCCGTTGTTAGGTCCAGCTCTCCGTGCACGCTCAAGATCTGGGTCCGGTCATCGGGACCGGCCGTCGTGCCGCTCACGCTCCAGCTCACTGCCCCGCCCTCCGTTGGCGACCGCACTCTGTGTTTGCGACCGCAACCTGCCGGCGACCGCGGTCTGTGTCCGCGATCTGTGCCTGCGACCGCCGCTGTGCCGGCGACCGCGGTCCGTGTCCGCACCGTCTGTCCGCACCGTCTGTCCGCACCGTCTGTCCGCGGCCGTCTGTCCGCGGCCGTCTGTCCGCGGCCGCACGGTGTGTCCGCGGCCGCACGGTGTGTCCGCGGCCACGCCCTGTGCCTGCGCCCCCACCGTGTGTCCCACCGTGTGTCTGCGGTCCCACCGTGTGTCCCACCGTGTGTCCCACCGTGTGTCTGCGGCCGCACGGTGTGTCCGCGTGCCGCGACATGGGTCCGCGGTCGCGCCGTGTGTCCGCACCGTGTGTCTCTGGCCGCGCCCTGTGTCTGTGGCCACGCCCTGTCCGGACCTTCCGGGTAGCCGCATTCGTGGCGGTTGGTCTGCGAAGTACAATATCACTTGCGTGCCGCTTAGCCTCAATTGCACTTTTCACTGCGGAATTCATATGCACGTGCATCGGCGCTTGCATTGAGTGTGTGCGCAGGAATTGGGATTCATGCGTTCCGGGGCCGGACTGCGCATCGGGATCGATGACGGCAAGCCGCCCGCCTGGAGTCCGCGATGCCCAGCAGTCCTGGTGACGGCGGATCGCGTTTGCCGCCGCATACATGGTCCCCGCCTGCCAACGCGCTTGACGTGGCCTGCGGGGACCGGTCGGGGCGGCTGGCGGGCATCCGCCCGGCATTCGCATGCCGGGCGGCTGGCGGCATCCGCCCGGCATGGGCCGGGCGGATGCCGCCCGGTCCCCCCGGTTAGCTATGCAGGACCGGCCTGCCCAGCGGGAGTGCCTTGCCACCGGTGGCCTCGGAGGCTGCGCTGAAGAACATGTACGCGCCCAGCGCGGCGAATACCAGCGCCACGTACCCGGCGGCCTTCGGCAGGGTGGTCGATGCGTTGATGTTGCCTAGCAGCAGCAGGAACACCGCGAGGTCGACGAGCGAGAACAACGCCGTGAAGGCCAGGGGCAACCTGAGAGTGGCCAAGGTGATCATCACGATCACGACCAGCCAGCTGATCAGGAAGAGCTTCTCGGTGGCCACCACCGCCGGCAGGGTGATCCCGAACCAGGCGTGCGTCAGTCCAAGCACGAGTACCGCGTAGCTCAGCCAGAAACCGGCGAAGGTACCGTTAATGCCTGCGACCGCGCTGTGGCCAATGGCCGCGGCCCAGACCGCCGAAATGAACATCCCGGTCGCCGTGGCCGCCAGGATGATGGCCAGGGGCGCGCCGACCACGCCGACGGGTACGACTCCGGCGAACGCCAGGCCGATCGCGACCGAGCCCACGATAAAGCATGGGAATCCGAGCAACGCGGGGTCGCCGTGCAACGGTCCTGCCGCGGTTTCCTCGACTGGGCGGACGAGCTTGACGGGCTCGTCGTGGGAGGTTGGATTGAGGGCTGCCATGACTGCCTCCTTAGAGGAAGCGTTTCGAACATCCCACGTGAGGCGTGGGCGACCTTTTCTTGTCCCACTGCCGGCATTACGGCCATCCTTTGGGCCCCGCTAGGGGCATACGTCCTGCCCGAAGTTGGTCGCTGACTGACCCGCCGCAAACGCTCTCGTGCCGCCTCGCACGACCGGACGAGGCCCAGGTGAGGACTAGGAATGCGGGCACACAAAAAAGATCATCGGCGGCGGGTGACGTGGCGTCCTTGGTACCGATGTGGAGCAATAACGATAGGGACGGCGGCTCATCCGCCGCCCCTATCGCGGCATTTACGGTCTCACCTTCCGGCCAGGCACGTCCCGCTCGTCAGGGCACGCTTCGCAGGATTGGCTCGCCGAGCAGTCGTGTCTTGCCGGTGGTCAGCCGTGCGGGACGGGTCAGCGGTGCGGGACGGGTCAGCGGTGCGGGACGGGTCAGCCGTGCGGGACGGGTCAGCCGTGCGGGACGGGTCAGCCGTGCGGGACGGGTCAGCCGTGCAGGACCGCCCTGCCGAGCGGGAGTGGCTTGCCGCCAGTGGCCTGGGAGGCTGCGCCGAAGAACAGATAGATACCCACCGCGGCGAATACCAGCACCACGTACCCGGCGGTCTTCGTCAGGCCGCTCGATGCCTGCACCGTCGCGATAATCAGCAGCAGCAGCGCGAGGTCGACGAGCACGAATACGGCCGTGAACGCCATCGGCAGCCGCAGCGTCGCCAGGGTGAGCATCGCCATCACGACCAGCCAGGAGATCAGGAACAGCTTCTGGGTGGATACCACCGCGGCCAGGGTGATTGCGAACCAGACATGCGTCAGCCCGAGTACGAGGACGACGTAGCTGAGCCAGAAGCCCGCGAAGATGCCGAAGACTGCCGCCACCGCGCTCTGGCCAATCGCGGCGGCCCAGATAGTTGCCAGGAACAGCCCGGTCGCAGTGGCTGACAGGATGATGGGCAAGGACGCCCCGACTGCGGTTGCGGGTACGACGCCCACCAGAACTAGGCCGAGGGCCACTGAGCCCGCGACGAAGCTCGGAAGTCCGATCAATGCGGGGTCGCCGGCCAGTGGACCCACGGCAGTGGCTTCTGCTGGCTGGGCGCGGAGTTGGGCTGACTCGTCAGGTGTCGCATCGAGCGCTGCCATCGATGCCTCCTTGCAGGAAGTTCACGAACCCACGACTGGCGGTGGGACTTGGTACCTCCCTACCTCGCCGGTGACCTGCGACGGTTCTCAAAATGCGTCACTCCTCTCGCGCGCCGTCTGTTCTGACCATCGCGTACTTTGCGGAACTCGCGGCGCGCCAGTGCGCCGTCACGCAGCGGATGCGCGGGGCCTTTCGCGGCCGGCGGCAGGCGGCTCGCCGGCCCGGGGGCAGGGCGGCGGCCGGGTCTGGCGGCAGGGCAGCGGCCCGGCCAGGCGGCAGAACAGCGGCCGGGCCAGGCGGCAGAACAGCGGCCGGGCCAGGCGGCAGGGCAGCGGCCCGGCCTGCGCAGGTCAGCCTGCGGCGGCGCGGAAAGCGGGTTCGTAGCCGAGTTCCTGCCCGCTCGCCGTTGGGTGGTAGGACTGATTGACCGGCCACGTCACCGCGCGCAGCCAGCCGTTCGAATCGCAGATCTCGTGCCCGGAGAAATGGCGGCGCACGTCGGCGAATGTGTCGCCGTTCCGCGCGGCTGCCGCCGATATCACGCTGTCGAGCTGGTCAGCGCCCTGATCGATCGCGGATCGTTTGGTGGCACTGATACCGATACATGTGCGTGATTTAGAAAGGTCATAGAATTCTGGGTAGTCGAGCACGACAATCCGGGCGGAAGGCGCACGTGCGTGGATCGCCCGCAAGGTTGTGCCGAGCCTCGCGGGGAGCTTGGTAGCAGCAAAGTCCTCCGCGTACGAGATAGCACTGGAACACGCCCGGTCCGACTTGACCACGCAGGTCCTCATGATGCGGGAGAAGCCCGCGTCGTTGCCGCCGATCGTGATGCTGACCAGTGTCGTGCTCGAGGTGACCGCCGAGATCTGGCTGTTCAGCACCGCTGACGTGGTAGCGCCGGAACACGCGACCGAGACGAACGAGGCGGGCGCGTTGGTTGCCGCCCACCGCTGCGGGTAGGCGTTGGCGCTGCGCTCGCAGCTGCCGCTCGAGCTGTCGTAATTGCCTGCCCCCACCCCAGAGGAGTAGGAGTCGCCGAGGGCGACGTATCTGACGCTGGTGGCCGCCGTCGCCCCGGGCAATCCAGTCAGGGTCCCGATGGCGAGGGCGGGGACGCCAATAGGAGGAATGACGATTGCGGCGATCCAAGCGCCGCGGTAAAGCCGGCGGGAAGCCACGCGATGGGAACGCATCAGCCACTCCAGGTAGGTAAAGCTGAAAAGAGTAATTGCGCGCGCAACCTGTGTATATCAGCCACCAGTCGTCGCATGAAGTAGGCTAATGAAAAATTTCGCCGGCCAGGTGCCGCCGCGCCGGAGTGCCTGCGGGGCGCCGCCGCGCCGGAGTGCCGGAATGCCCTGGCCTAGTGGTCTATCAGAGGAGTCTTCGTTGGCTCTGTGGTCCACGACAACGCCCATGCGGGCACCTCGCGGCGTTGTGGTCGTCGCGCGTAGCATCAACGAAGCGCTCGTCGAGGACAAGCACTGCCTTGCGACGCACCCACCTGGACGCCGTTCGCTCAACTGACCCCTCTGACAGACCACTGGGATCGGGACCTCGGGACCCCTCGGGACCTCGGGACCTCGGGACCATCGGGAAAGGGCGTGAGGAGCCTGATGGCCCAGTTGGTCGAGGCGGGAATGCTCTCGGGCTGGTGCGACGCAGGTAGCAGGCGGCGCGGCGTCACCTCGGGGGACGTGTCCTCGACTTCGGATGCGGCGTCGGCACCCTGGCCGAGTTCTGCGAACCCGCAGGCTACCTCGGCTTCGACATCGATCCCCGCAAGATCGAGATAGCCCGCAGGGACCGGCCGCGGTACCGGTTCGAGACTGTACTTCCCGAGGGCGAGCGCTTCGACACGGTCGCGGCGCTCGCGTTCATCGAGCATGTGGATGATCCAGCGGCGTAGCGGCGTTTCGCCGGATTGCCGCGGGCGGCCGGATCGTGCTCACCACGCCGCATCCATCGCTCGAATGGGTGCACACATCAGGTGCGCGGGCCGGCTTGTTTAGTCATGCCGCGCATGACGAGCACGAAGACCTGATCGACAGGGCGCGGATGCAGGAGCTGCTCGCGGGGACAGGCCTGCGGCTTGCGCTTTGCCGGCGCTTCCTGCTGGGCGCCAATCAGCTGTTCGTGATCACCTCGGGCTCGGACCGCGCCGTAGGTTAGCCCGTCGGTTCCGCGCGGCGGTGGCAGATTCAGCTTGCGGGGTGAAACGCGGCGAAGATGATCGCCGTGATCCGGTCCGCCATCTCCGCTCTCGGCATCTTGACACCCACGGTGAGCAGGTAGTTCACCCGTTCGAGCATCATCAGGCAGGCGAGTGCGGTCAGCTCCGAGTGGGCAGGCTGTTCGCCCTGTTCAGACTGTGCTTGCTGCGATGATTGTGCTTGCTGCGCCGGTTGTGCTTGCTGCGCCGACTGTGCTTGCCGTGATGATTGCGTTTTCTGTGATGGTTGTGCTTGCTGTGCTGATTGAGTTTCCTGTGCTGATTGAGTTTCCTGTGCTGATTGAGTTTCCAGTGCTGATTTAGTTTCCAGTGCTGATTTAGGTTGCTGTGCTGATTGTGCTTGCTGTGCTGGCCCGCTCGGCGTCCCCATCATGCCCTGCGTCATTGCCTCGGACAGCCGGAAGAGCAACTGCAGCCCATCGCTGAAGAAGTCCTTGCCCATCACGTCGGCCTGACTCAAGATGCGGATAACCGTGGCATGGGTGGCATAGATATCGCTGAACCGGCGCACCCACTGCCCGAGCGCGGCGCGGCCCGCGTCGTCGGGCGTGACGCGCGGGAACTCGCCCGCGATCACCTCGACGTCGTGCAGCGCATCGGCGGCGAGAGCCTTGAACAGGTCCTCTTTATTGGCGAAGTACAGATAGAAGGTGCCATGCGAGGTCCTGGCCGCCTTGACCACGTCGTCCACCCGCGCCGCATGGAAGCCACGCTGATCGAACGCGTCGCGACCGGCCTCGAGCAGCTTGCGCTTGGTCGCACGGCCTTGCGCCCGCAGTTCGCGCTCCTGCGCTGGGGCGCCTCCGCCGGGCGAGGGACGAGGCTGCCTGGCACTGCGCTCGCCGCGGCTGGCTTTCTGAGTCATGACCGCGAGACTAGCCTGTTCAGTAACGGGCATGGTCCGCATCCCCTGTTGCGAGCCTGGGCGAGCCGGCCGAAGGAGCCGTGATGTTGCGCACCCTTGCCGCCGAGGCGGCACGCAGGTTCGGCCAGCGGGTGTCGTTCGGCGCCCTGGGCCCGGCGGAAATCCCGCAGGCAGCCGAGCTAACGGGGACCGGCGAGGTAGCAGGCGAGGCCGCCGCGGCACACCCAGCGGCCCTCCCGCAGACACCGGCCGAGCCGTCCCCGGGCGCCGCGCACCAGGCGCCCGCGCCGCCGGCCGGGGGCTGGCGGCTCAGCTACGCCGACCTGGACCGGCTGTCCGACGAGGCCGCCGCGGGGCTCGCATTTCGCGGCGTCCTGCCCGGCGACGTCGTTGCGGTCGCGCTGCCTGCCGTACCCGAGTTCCCGATCTGCTACCTCGCCGCCGCCAAGATCGGGGCTGTCATCGCGGGAGTCGACCCGCGCTGGCCGCCCGCGGCGCTCGACCGGCTCGCCGGACTGCTTCGGCCGACGATGACCATAGCGCCCCCCGGCTCGGAGATAGGGCCAGGCCCCGACGGTGACGTGCTCCGGGTCACGCCGGCGGCCGATGGCAGTTCCGCGCTCACCGGGCTGCGGCGCGCCGAGCCGCCGCCGCCGCCCCTGCCACCCGACTCCGCCCGGCCGGTTGTGATCGCGGTCGCCTACGGCACGGCCAGCGTCCCCCGCGGCGCCGTGTTCGGAGTCAGCCAGCTTGACGCCATCCGGGCGGCGGAGGCGGGCAACCGCTGGGGCAGCGCCGCGGGCAACGTCGTGCTCACCGCGCTCCCGTTCGCGCACTACAGCCTGATGACGCGGCTACCGGCCATGCTGCAATCGGGGCAGTCGTGCTTCCTGATGGATTCGTGGCGGCCCGAACGGGTGCCCGGCGCCGCCGCGGCGGTGCAGGCGAACCAGGTAACCTGCCTGCCCGGCCAGATCGCGGAACTCGCGGCCTGGCCGTTGCCCGCGGATGCCGCGCCGCCCGCCCTCGAACTGATCGTCACCCGGGATGCCGCGGTTCCCGCGGGCCTCGTGCCCGCCCTCCGCGAGCGGCTCGGCGCTCGTGTCCAGCTGCGCTACGACTGCGCGGAGGCGGGCCTTGGCCTGCGCACCCATCCCGGCGACCGGGCCGGCGACGTGGACGGGTACGTCGGCGGCCCGGCGCCAGGCGTCACGCTTGCCCTGCGGGACGAAGGCCAGGAGGTTCCCAGGGGAGAGTTCGGCGAGGTGCTGCTCCGATCGGCCGCGTGCATGAGCGGCTACTGGAATGAGCCACAGGCCAGTGCCGCCGCGTTCACGCAGCGACAGGTTCGTCCGGACCGGCGACCGTGGCAGGATTGACGAACTGGGCCGCTTGGTGCTCGCAACCCGCGTTCCCCACGGATAGAAATCCGTTCGCTGGCCAGGGATCGCCGCGCAGCCGTATGGGATCTTGGTCGTCGATCTTTCCCTGGTGAGCCAGGCGACCGCGGACCGTATCGTCTCGATGGCACGGTATGCTGCCCCCGGTGAGCGCGGGAACCGCAGGGGCCATCGGGCGGCCCGCCAGGGCAGCTTCGGCACAAGCGCCGCCCGCGCGCTCGCGGGTGCGCACCCGGGTGACGGCCCTCACCGTCGCGGCCGCCGCCGTCTACGCGACTTACGGCCTGCTGCTGTTCCGCCGGTTCCGCGACGGAACGTTCGACCTGGTGATTTTCGATCAGGCGGTGCGCGGGTACGCGCACTTCCAGGCTCCCGCGTCGATAGCCAGGGGAGTGTCCGACGGGGCCGGTACCCACTTCCTTGTGCTAGGCGATCACTGGTCGCCCATCCTCGCCCTGCTCGCGCCGTTGTACTGGATCCACGACGGGCCGGCCACCCTGATCGTCGCGCAGGCAGTGCTCTTCGCCCTCGCCATCCCGCCGCTGTGGGTATTCACCAGACGCCTGCTCGGGCCGGGCGCGGCCTATTTCGTCTGCGGCGCCTACGCGCTCAGCTTCCCGGTCGCCTCTGCGATCAGCTTCGACTTCCACGAGGTCGCGTTCGTTCCCGTGCTGACCGCGGTGCTGGCGGAACGCCTCCAGGCCGGCCGTCGCGCGCAAGCTGTTGCCGCCGCCATCGCGCTGCTGATGGTGAAGGAGGACATGGGCCTGCTGATCGCCGGTTACGGTGCCTACCTGTTCCTGATCAAGGAGCGCAGGCTCGGGGCGTGGTTCATGGTGGGTGGGGTGGCGGCGACGTGGCTGTCCACCCGGGTGCTCATTCCCGCCTTCGGCGGCTCAGCCACCTTCTACTGGGCCTACGGCCCGCTCGGCGCCTCCGTGCCAAGCGCCGCGTGGCATGTGGCGACACATCCGCTGCAGACCCTGCGGATGCTGGTCACACCTGAGGTGAAGGTCTCCACGATGCTGTCGCTTGCCGCGCCGCTCGGATTCCTGTCACTCGCGTCGCCGATGGTGGTCGCGGCCGTGCCGCTGCTTCTTGAGCGGATGCTCGCGACGGGTTACCCGGCCTGGTGGACGACCGATTATCACTATGACGCGTTCATCGTCATGGTCCTCGTGCTTGCTGCCGTGGACGGAGCCGCCCGGATTCAGCGGCTGACCCGCGTCGAGATAACGAGCGGGCGGCCCTGGCTGCGGATCGGGCGCCGCCCGGGTGACGTGGCGCCTCAGCTGCCCGGATCGATGTCCGCCACGGCAAAGCATGTCCCGGCAAGCGAAACATCGGCGCGCACCCAGCCGCCTGCGCCAATGCGGCGCGCAGCGCGGTGGCAGGTACCGCTGGCATTCGTCTGGGCCGTGGCCGTCTGCATCGCCGCGGTCGCCGCCTTGCCCGCAAGCCCGCTCGGGGAGTTGCTGCATCCCAGGTTCTACACGGTGAACGCGCGCATCCAGGCGGCCGCGGCGGCGGCGTCCATGGTGCCAGATGGCGCCCTCGTCGAGGCGACGGACTACGTCGGCCCGCACCTGTCGGGCCGTGCCGACGTGCTGCTGCTCGACGGCACGCCGCGGTGGGCGCCATGGGTCGTCGCCGACACTCGCGGTCTCGACTCCCCGTTCTGCTCACCCGGGCAGCAGGCCGCCCTCGTCAGTTACCTGCAGGCCAATGGGTATACCCGGGTCTTCTCGCGCGACGGCTACGTCGTGCTGCGCCGTCCCGAGGACGCCAGGACGCGGGCAGCGCTGGCGCATCCGGCGCGGGCGAGCGGGCTGCGCGGCAACGCCTGTGCCCGCTACAGATGAGGGGCGGCCGGTGTCAGCTCGCGGGGCGCGCGATCGACTTGTATTCCAGGTACGCGGCCAGGCCCTCGGGCCCGAGTTCACGGCCGATGCCGCTCGCCTTGTAACCGCCGAAGGGCGCGCACGTATCGATCATGTACATGTTCACGCCGTAGGTGCCCGTGCGCACCCGGCGCGCGACGCTCATGCCGCGCTCGGTGTCCGCGGTCCACACCGTGCCGGCCAGGCCGTAGTCGCTGTCGTTGGCGATGCGGATGGCGTCGTCCTCGTCCGCGTAGGGAATCACCGCGAGCACCGGGCCGAATATCTCCTCGCGTGCGATCCGCATCGTGTTGTCCACTCCGGCGAAAACCGTTGGCGCGACATACCAGCCCCGCTGCTGCCCGGCGGCGTGTGAGCCACCAGTGACGAGCTTCGCCCCCTCGTCCTGGCCGGTCTTGATGTACCCCTCGACGCGGTCGCGCTGCCGCTTGGCGACGAGCGGGCCGATCTGGGTGGCCGGGTCCTTGGGATCACCGACCTTCAGTCCGCTCACCATTCCCGCAAGCGCGTCGACGGTCTCTTCATAACGGCTGCGCGGGGCGAGGATCCTGGTCTGCGCGACGCAGGCCTGGCCGTTGTTCATGAGCGAGGCCATCTCGAGCCAGCCCACCGTGGCGGCAAGATCGGCGTCATCCAGGATGATGGCGGCCGATTTCCCGCCGAGCTCCAGGCTGCACCGCTTGAGCTGCTCGCCGCAGATCGCGGCGATGCGCCGGCCGGCGGCGATGGACCCGGTGAAGGCGACCTTGTCCACGCCCGGGTGCGACACCAGATGCTCGCCGGTCTCCCGCCCCGCGGCGACGATGTTGACGACCCCGGCCGGCACGCCGGCCTCCTCGATCAGTTCGGCGAGCAGGTAGGAGTCGAGCGGCGTCTCGGGCGCCGGCTTGATCACGACCGTGCACCCAGCGACAAGCGCGGGAGCGAGCTTGGTCATGATGACGAACTGCGGCACGTTCCACGGCACCACAGCCGCGACCACACCGACCGGCTCGCGCCGCACAATCACCGGCCCGAACAGGCCAGGGCGCTCGTCCTCCCAGGCAAAGGTCTTGCCGAGCTCGGCGAAGTAGCTGAGCATCAGTTGCGGCTGCGGCGCCTGTGCGAGCTGGGAGAAGGTGATCGGCGAGCCATCTCCTCGGTAATGATCTCGGCGAAATCGTTTAGCCTGGCCGCGTAGAGGTCGGCGAGCTTGCCGGCGATCGCTGCCCGGTCGCCGGGCGCGAGCCGCGGCCACGGGCCGTCGTCAAACGCCGCGCGTGCCGCGGCGACGGCACGGTCCATGTCGGCGGGGGTGCCCTCTGGTACCTCGGCCACCACCTCCTCCGTGTGCGGCGAGACTACCGGGATGGTGGCATTGCTGGCCGGTGGCGCCCACTCGCCGCCAATGTAGAACCGGTCGTACGTGCGCATCGTGACCTCCTTGTTGCCGCCGGGCGCGCCGCCAAAGATCTGCGGGACACGCCCTAATACTGCCGATCGCGACTCTAAGCGCTGCCCCGCACTCCGGCCGGCAAGCTGAGCCGGGGCGGCTCCGCGAGGAATACCTCGCGGGCCGCGACCATCGCCAAGGTGACAAGGCCGGACATCCGCGGTAGGCACCACGATCATGAAGGCGCTTGGTGGCGGGCGCGTCAGCCGGTCGGGCGCCCTGCCTCCTCAGCGGGGCCGGACGCGCCCCCCACCAGTCTCGGGCTCGTCAGCGACGACCTGGTCGGCTTGCCCGTCCGGGCCAGCGGCGGCCTGGACGGCAGCGGGCTCGCCGGCGGCGGCCGTGCCGGCGGCGGCCTTGCCGGCGGCGGCCTTGCCGGCAGCGGGCTCGCCGCCGGCGCCAATCTGGCGGTCTGGCCGGCTCATCCGGGACGGCCACCAATTCCACCGGCCGAGCAGCACCACCGTGGAGGGCACCAGCAACGTGCGCACCAGGAATGTGTCCATCAGGATGCCGAGCGCGAGGCCGATGCCGATGTCCAAGATCTGGCTGCCACCCGATCCGCGGCCGCCGACGACGGTAAGCACGAGGAACGTGCCCGCGAGGACGAGCCCGGCCGATGTCACGGTGGTCCCGGTCGCACTGATCGCGCGGGTGACCGCCTCGCGTAGCGGGAGTTTCCTGGCTTCCTCCCTGATCCGCGTCATGACAAGGATGTTGTAGTCCTCACCGAGCGCAAGCAGGAAGATGAACATGAGGAATGGCAGGAAGAACGTGAGCCCGCTGTTGCCGCCGATCTTGATAAATATCAGCACCGCGAGGCCGAGCGCGGCGAAGTAGGAGAGGGCGACGGAGGCGATCAGGTAGGCGGGTGCTATCAGGCTGCGCAGGACCAAGGCGAGTAGCAGGCCGATCACCACGATCGCCAACGGGATGACCCTGGCGAGGTCACTGTCCGAGATGGCGCTGATGTCGTAGAGCGCTGGTGCCTCGCCGCCGACTGCCGAGTCCACGGCGCCGATCTCCCGCGCCACCCTGGTGTTTTCCGCGCGGATCTGCGGGACGGCGTTGAGCGCGGCGGTGCTGCCTGGATCGCCGGCCTTCAGGCCCGCGGCGAACTGCACGACGCGCCCGTCCGGGCTGACGTAGTTAGCGGTGGCGCGGTATGCCTCATAGGCAGCGAGCGGGACGTGGGATCCCGCCGCGGGCACCGGCGGCAGCGCGCCCGGCGGGCCGAGCAGGGCGTGCAGTTGCGCGAACTGCGCCGGCGTCAACGATGCGCCGGCCGGATTGAGCGGGCCGGCGACCTGGGTGAACAGCCCACTGGAGGTCTGCAGCCGCCGCGCCGTCGCCAGCGCGGCCGGATTCTGCCAGGCGGGAACGGGCAGCTTGAAGATCAAATTTGTCGGGTTGGCCGATGATTGCGGGAAGTAACGCGTGAGCAGCGCCTGGCCGGCGGCCGAGTCACTGCCGGCCGGCGGCGCCGTATTACCGCCGAAGCCTGCAGGTTTGTAGCCCAGGGAGAAGGAGGCGAGCGCGCCGAAAATGACCAGGCCGGTAACCAGGGTGATGGCGGGCCGCCGGACGATACGGGAGGCGATCCGGCCCCACGCCCCCGACTTGCTTGCGCGCTGGATGTTCCACGGCAGGAGTTTCTCCTTGCCGAACATCGAGCGGAAGATCCTGCGTTTCAGCGCGAGACCAGACAGCCTGATGGACAGCAGCGCAGGCAACAGGGTGAGCCCCGCGAGGAGCATGACGCCGATGCCAATGGCGAGCGGCACGCCCAGCTGGGAGTAGAAGGGGAAGGTGGCGGCCAGCAGCGTGAGCAACGCCACTATCACCGTCGCCGCGGAGAACGTGATGGCCTCGCCCACCCGGGTGACGGACTTGACCACGGCTTCCCTCGGCGCCAGACCGCCCCGCAGTTCCTCGCGGACGCGGAACACGAGGAACAGCCCATAGTCAGTCCCTGCGCCGAGTACGAGCACGATCAACAGGAGTTGCGCGATCGGTGAGACCTGCAGGCCGTGCTCCCCTGCCAGGCCCACCAGAGGGCCGGCGATGGCGACAGAGAAAAAGGCGGGCGCGAGCGTGATGAGGGCAAGTGTCAGTGACCGGAAGATCAGCACCAGCAGGAAGATGATGAAGAGCGCGGAGAAATCCTGCACCTCGCTGCCCGTATTGCCCGAGGCTTTTTGCTGGTCGACCTGGGTGGCCACGTCGCCGGCGAGATGCACCTGCAACCCCGGCGGCAGGCTCGCCTGCGTGACCTTCGCGCGCAGCCCGTTCACCAGATCGATCGCTTGCTGGTTGCTGCCGCCGCCTAGCTGACGCGCGAGCACGACCATCTGCTCCGCATTGCCGTCGGCGGACCGGCCGAGGTCACGGACCCCCTCGACCAGGTTCACCGTGGTCAAGTCGTGCTGCAACCGGCTGATGGCCGCGATGTCGGCAGCGGTCAGCGGTCCGGTTGACCGGGCCGCCACCACCGGGATTGGTATCCGGTTGGCGGTACCGAACGGCGCTGCGAGGTTCTGCGCATGGATGCTCGGCGCGCTCGACGGCAGGAACTTGGTGTTGTTGTTCTGAGTCACGCTGGCTAGCGACGGGAGCAGCGAGACGGCTGCGATCGCGCCCGCCACCCAGACCAGCACCGTCAGCCAACGGAACCTGACCGTGAGACGCCCGAGAGCGCTGAAAACCGTGTCAACATGCACGCGCCGACCCTATGCGATGCGGGTGAATTGACCTGTGGCCGGCTCAGCCATTTCTCAGCTTGCGCCGCGGTCAGCGCGACCTGCGGCAGCACGTCGCCCTGCCTCGCCGCGCGACTGCGCGGAGCGCTACAAAAAGGTCGCGTAGAAGTAACGGGCCACGCGGGGAACTGTTTTGCCGGATACTGGAGGCCATCCGGAGGTGATGATCTGATGCGGCACGTGTTCGGGATCATTCTTGGAATCGTCGCGACTGCCGCCCTGTTCTTCGGCGGCGGATGGGGGTACCACCGGCTTGCTCCGCTGCTGACGGCCGCGAGGCCGCACCTGACCAGCACCCGTGGGCTGACGTCGCTTGGTGCCTTGCTCGCGACTGGCCTGCTGATCGGCATCTTGATGGCCGTACCCAGAGTCTCGCCCCTCGCGAGCGCGCTTCCTGGCGTGGCAGGGCTCGCCGTCACGGCTCTTTACGTGGCGGAGCCGACCCGTGCCCTGCGGCTGATGCCACTGAAGACGAGCAGCTACGGCCTCGGTGCGCACACCCTGCTCGTCAGCGGTGTTTACGGCCTCATCGGCATGGCCATGATCGTTCCGTTGTTTGTGCCTTCGCGCTGGCACAGGCCGGGCAGCGAGGACGACGAGGAGCCGATCGGAATGGCCGCGGCTTCCAGCTACCTCTCCTGACCGGCTCTTATATCGTCCGGCAGGTATCGCCCGGCAGGTATCGCCCGGCAGGTATCGCCCGGCAGGTATCGCCCGGCAGGTATCGCCCGGCAGGTATCGCCCGGCAGGTATCGTCGCCTTTCCTGGTGGGCCACGATGACCATTCGTGGGGCAACTGTCACCTTGGCTGACAGTCACCGTTGCCTTTCCTGCTCAGCGCTCAGGCCGTGATCCATAGACCGCTGCGCCGCCCGGCGCGATTGCGTTCGGTAATGCTGGCTCTTTCCGTGGATATCGCCAAAAATACCTGGATCATTAAGACGGCGCTGCCCGGGATCCGTACGCGGAGTCAGCGCATTGTGGAACCTTCAGTAGTCAGCACATCCAGCGGGGGAGCACAGCGCATCTAGCGGGCGAGCGCAGCGGCGCGCGCCGCCGCAGGCGTGCTACCTCGATGGCCCGCCCGAGGATGTCGAGGACTTTCCTCATTAACATTGGGTGACGTTTTAAGTACACTGTGTCACAGTCGATGTCACTTATGGAATGACGAAGGAGCGCCGGAAGCGGCGGACACCAGGACGGGCCTGACTAGCACCTCATTTAACGCCGCGATGGCCGCGGCGGCGGTTGCCGTCGCAACCGCGACGTTGTTGCTATGGAATCGCATTCCTGGTCCCGCGCCGGTCCGCGCGTTGGCACGCCTGGGGCTCCTGGTCGTCGGCGAGGTGCTGGCATCCGCGGCCGTGCTTGTCACGATCAATATCGCCTACGGCGGGTTCTTCGTGTCCTGGCAGGATCTGCTCGGGCAGCAGAGCACCGCTGGCGCGCACTTCGCCGGCCAACCGGGCCAGTCAGGACTGGCGACCGGCGGTACGGGTGCCGCTGCCGACGTTCCGGCGCCCGCCGCACCCGGACTGCCAGGGCGAATGGCACCGGCTGCCGATCCGGCGGCATCCGGGCGGGCGGCACTAACAGGGCCAGCAGCTAGCGGGCTTGGGCTGGCCGGATCTGAGCCGTCCGGATCTGAGGCGTCCGGATCTGGGGCGGCCGGATCTGGGGCGTCCGGATCTGGGGCGGCCGG
Organism: uncultured Actinomycetota bacterium; assembly: GCA_963727015.1. Lineage (GTDB taxonomy): Bacteria > Actinomycetota > Actinomycetes > Streptosporangiales > Streptosporangiaceae > DATFVJ01. Next base: position 91,913 of record CAVSEV010000003.1, read on the forward strand.
ATCTGGGGCGTCCGGATCTGGGGCGGCCGGATCTGGGGCGTCCGGATCTGGGGCGGCCGGATCTGGGGCGTCCGGATCTGGGGCGTCCGGATCTGGGGCGTCCGGATCCGGGGCGGCCGCATCTAGGCCGGCGGAATCGCCAGCCGGATCGACGTCGGCCGGATCCATCCGCGCAGGATCGGTCACGAAGGGGTGGACGGCGCTACCGCCGTGGCCGGGACAGGCACCAGGGACAGAAGCACCAGGGACAGAAGTACCAGGGACGGAAGCACCAGGGACAGAAGCATCGGGGACAGAAGCATCAGGGACTCGGTCTTCTACAGGGGGAGCGCCGCGAGTGCAGGCGGGGCTGGCGGCGCCGGCGAGGGCGCAGGGGCACGGGCGGTCCGCTAGCGATGCAGCGCCGGCTGTGCCCGCATCGTCGGCGTCGGCTCGGTCGGCGTCGGCTCGGTCAGCGTCGGGTCGGTCGGCGTCGGGGCGTGCGGCCCGCGCCCGCGGAGCCGGGGCAGGAGGCACGCGGCGACATGCGCCGCCAATCGTGCCTGGCGCGCCACCGGTGGCGCCGCCGAGCCGGCCCGTCGCGGTGCGTGCTGGCCACCAGGCCTCGGCGCCCGGCGGCCGGCCGCGGTTCACCCCGGCTGGTTACGGCGGATTTGTGGGAACGACCTTCACCGGACCCGCGTCAGGAATCCGCGCCCAAGTATACGTCTGGACACCGCCGCAGTATGCGAGGAAACCGGACGAGCGCTTTCCCGTGCTCGAACTTCTGCACGGCGTGCCTGACTCGCCAGGCGGCTGGATGCGGGCGATGCACGTGGTCGCCCACCTCGATGCCGCGATCGCGGCGGGGAAGGTGCACCCCTACATCCTCGTGATTCCGCAGATCACCCCCTTCGATGACCGGTCGGCGCCATGGGACAACCAGGAGTGCGGCGACGTACCTGGTGATGCCGACGTGGCCACCTGGCTCACCCAGGATGTCAGGCGGATGGTGCTGCGGAACTTCCGTGCCATCGGATCAGCGGCCGGCTGGGGGCTGATGGGTTATTCCACCGGCGGTTTCTGCGCGGCCAAGCTCGTTCTCCAGTACCCGGAACGCTTCCACGCTGCGGTCTCGCTGTCCGGCTACTACGTACCCGAGTCGCGGCTGCTGACCGGCGACCGCGCGCTCGCCACGCGGAACAGCCCCTTGTGGCTGATTGGCCATGAACGCACGCCTGCCATCTCGCTACTGATGACGGCAAGCGGACAAGACCGGGATGATCCGCCCTCCGAGCCACAGCAGATGATCGACGCGGCCAGGGCCAATCCGCTCTCGCGCGCCACCGAGGTGCAGTCGTTCGTCGCACCGCTCGGCGGCGGCCACAACCAGGGCGCCTGGCAGAAGATGCTGCCGACCGCCTTCGCCTGGCTCTCCAGCCGCCTTGCCGCGCCGGTCCCGATGGCGGCACACCGCCGGGCAGGCCAGCCGTGAGCCTCACCAGCCCATGGCTGCGCGCACTGACCATCGCGCTCGCGGTCCTCGCCACCGGCGCCACGATGCTGCTGTGGAACCGGGTGGCTGGGCCTCGCACGATCCGGGTCGCGGGCCGGCTCACGCTGCTCCTGACCAGCTACACCCTCACCATGATCGCGGTGCTCGTTTCGATCAATATCGCCTATGGCGGCCTGATCTCGTCTTGGGGCGACCTTTTCGACAACGTCCGCTCCGGGCCGCCACCCGCGGTCAATGGGGGCGAGATGACGCCGGGGCGGGAGAGCACCGCACCGCACTCCCGCCCCGGCCACGACCGGTCACAGTCTTCTAATGAACCTCGAAGAACTGCTCATCCTCGGTAGAGCCCGTCAGTGCCACCGTGGACGAGTTCGGCGAGATCGCCGTGCTGACCAGGTCGAAATATCCGGTGCCGACTTCGCGCTGGTGCCTGGTCGCGGTGTAACCGGCCTTCTCGGCCGCGAACTCCGCCTCCTGCAGGCGCACATAAGCAGGCATCCCCTCGGCCGCGTATCCGCGGGCGAGGTCGAACATCGAGTAGTTGAGCGCGTGGAATCCGGCAAGGGTGATGAACTGGAACTTGTACCCCATCTCGCCGAGCTCGCGCTGGAACTTGTCAATCGTGCCGTCGTCCAGGTGCTTGCGCCAGTTGAACGAGGGTGAGCAGTTGAACGCGAGCATCTGGTCCGGGAACTTGGCCTTGATCGCTTCGGCGAACTCCCTGGCCACAACGAGGTCCGGGGTGGAGGTCTCCATCCACAGCAGATCCGAGTAGGGCGCATAGGCCAGGCCGCGTGCGATGCAGGCCTCCATGCCATTACGCATCCGGTAGAAGCCCTCGGCGGTCCGCTCGCCCGTGACGAACTCACGGTCGCGCTCGTCCACATCGCTCGTGATCAAAGTAGCGGCCTGTGCATCGGTCCGCGCGATCACGATCGAAGGAACGCCGCAAACGTCGGCGGCCAGCCTGGCAGCGCTCAGGGTGCGAATGTGCTGCCCGGTCGGGATGAGCACCTTGCCACCGAGGTGACCGCACTTCTTCTCGGACGCAAGCTGATCCTCCCAGTGCACGCCGGCGGCACCGGCGGCGATCATCGCCTTCATCAGCTCGTATGTGTTGAGCACGCCACCGAATCCGGCCTCTGCGTCTGCGACGACCGGCGCAAGCCAATGTGGGGCCTCCGCAGCCTTGCCCTCGGACCAGGTGATCTGGTCGGCGCGCATCAACGCGTTGTTGATGCGGCGCACCACCTGCGGCACCGAGTTGGCTGGGTACAGGCTCTGGTCCGGGTAAGTCTGCCCGGCCAGGTTGGCGTCCGCCGCGACCTGCCAGCCCGAAAGGTAGATGGCCTTGAGCCCGGCGCGTACCTGCTGTACCGCCTGGTTGCCCGAGAGGGCGCCAAGCGAGTTGACGTAGTCCTCCTCGTGCAGCAGCCGCCATAGGCGCTCCGCGCCGAGGCGGGCGAGTGTGTGCTCTTCCTGCACGCTTCCGCGCAGCCGGACAACGTCCTCCGCGGTGAAGGTGCGATCGGTGGTGCGCCAGCGAGGATCAGACTGCCACTGCTGCCTGAGCTGCCCGGCTTGCTTGGCAATCCGGTCAGCGGCGGTTGAGCCCTCGAGGCGACCGTTGCTGGATGTCATTGCGATCAATACTGCCTTCTGTGTCGTCCCCTGGGTCGGTACCTCGAGTTTGCGCAGCTCAGCGGCCAGAAACCAAGAGTCCTTGGTCGTAAGAATTGAAATTTTTCTGTTAACATCAAACTATGCAGGTTTTCTCCGCAGAAGAATCTTCATCTTTGACAAATCTCCATGGTCTAGACCTTATGATGTTCGGCCAGCGGCTGCGTCACCTACGGCGCGCCCGCGGGCTCACGCTCACCGACCTTGGCAAGCGGGTCGGCCGCGCGCCCTCGGCGCTATCGCTGCTGGAGAACGGCCGCCGTGAACCGAAGCTTTCGCTGCTCAACGCCCTCGCCGCGGCGCTGCAGGTGCCACCGTCTGAGTTGCTGAGCCGGCAGCCGCCCAGCAGGCGCGCGCAGCTTGAGATCGCGATCGAGGAGGCGCAGCAGGATCCCGGCTACGCCGCGCTTGGCATGCCGCCGCTGAAGGTGGGCGCCCGGGTGCCCAACGACGTCCTCGAGCACCTGCTCGCGCTGCACACCGAACTACGCAGGGAGCGCGACAGGCCGACGGCCACGCCCGAGGAGGCGCGCGCCGCCAACGCGGTCCTCAGGCTGAAGATGCGGGAGCGCGGCAACTACTTCGCCGGCGTCGAGCAGGCGGCGGCGCAGACCTTGGACGCGGTCGGTTACCGTGGTGGCGCGCTGTCACAGGGCACCATCCTGTCGATCGTCACCAAACACGGTTTTACCGTGCGCTACGTACAGGACCTGCCTCGCTCGGTCCGGTCGGTCACCGACCTGCGCAACCGGCGCATCTACGTCAAGCAGGAGTCGATCGGCATGCACTCGCCGCGGACGATCCTGCTGCAGACCATCGGTCATTTCGTGCTCGGCCACGCCGCCCCCGCCGATTTCGCCGGCTTCCTGCGCCAGCGGGTGGAGGCGAACTACTTCGCCGCGGCGGTGCTCGTCCCGGAACGGCCGGCCGTGCGCTTCCTGCGCGAAGCGGTCGAGGAACGCTCCGCGTCGGTCGAGGACCTGCGCGACGTGTTCTCTGTGTCCTACGAGATGGCGGCGCACAGGTTCACCAACCTTGCCACCCATCATCTGGGGCTGACCTGCCACTTCGTCAAATGTGACGAGGGCGGGATCATCTACAAGGCCTACGAGAACGACGGTCTGGTGTTCCCCGCGGATGCCTCGGGTGCGATCGAGGGCCAGCGGATGTGCCGCCACTGGTCCGGGCGCCAGGTGTTCGCTTCTGCCGATAAGGTCTCGCCCCATTACCAGTACTCCGACACGCCCTCGGGCACCTACTGGTGCGTAGCGCACATCGACCCAGGCGTCCAGCGCGGCTTCGCGATCACCCTTGGCGTGCCATACGAGCAGTCACGCTGGTTCCGGGGCAGGGACACCACGAGGCGGACCGTCTCGACGTGCCCGTCGCCCGAGTGCTGCCAGCGCCCCCCGGCCGCGCTTTCCGCGCGCTGGGAGGGCATGGCGTGGCCGTCCGCCCGTGCGCACTCGCACATTCTGTCCGCGCTGCCGACCGGCTCGTTCCCCGGCGTGGATCAGGGCGAGGTCTACGAGTTCCTGGAGCGGCACGAGAACGAGTGAGAGGCACTGGCGTGCCGGGGAATGTTCACGCGCCGGAAACGTTCGCGCTGATGAAACGTGTTTTCTGGGCTGTATCCAGTGGGCTATAGACGTATCGATGCACCCGGCGTCGGACGATGACACGCGTAAGGGGAAGCGGTGCTGCCTGAGGTCAGGACCTGGCTGCGCAGGGCCACGTCGGCCGCGGCCGACTGGCCCGCGCCCGCGCTCGCGGCCGCCAAAGGGGCGGCCCGCGTTAGCGTGGTGCTGCCCGCCTATAACGAGCGCCGCACGGTGGGCGCGATCGTGGCGGCGATCCGCGGCGCGTTGATAGAGGCGCTGCCACTTGTCGACGAGATCGTCGTGATCGACTCGCGATCTACCGACGACACGGCCAGGGTGGCCGCCGCCGCGGGCGCGCAGGTGTTCGCCCAGGATGAGGTGCTTGCCCGGCTACCGCCCGAGTCCGGCAAGGGCGAGGCGCTGTGGAAGTCCCTCGCGGTTACCACCGGCGACCTGGTTGTCTTCCTCGACGCCGACGTGCGGAACTTCTCGCCGTCGTTCGTCACCGGGCTGCTCGGCCCGTTGCTGATGGACCCGGACATCAGCTTCGTCAAGGCCAGCTACGACCGCCCGCTGGCAGGATCGGCCGACAGCGGTGGCCGGGTCACCGAACTGGTCGCGCGCCCGCTGCTCAACCTGCACTGGCCGCACCTGGCGGGCTTCATCCAGCCGCTGTCCGGCGAGTACGCGGCGCGGCGCGGGGTACTCGAGCGGGTCCCGTTCTTCACCGGCTACGGGGTCGAACTCGGCCTGCTCGTCGACCTCTTCGAGGCGCACGGGCTGGCCCCGATGGCGCAGGTGGACCTGGGCACGAGGGTGCACTCGCATCAGGGCACCGCGGCGCTCGGCCGGATGGCGAGCCAGATCATGTGGACCGCGTGGTCGCGGCTGCAGCGCCACGGCATGATCGTGGCCAGTGGGGAGCCATCATCGCTGCTCACCCAGTTCCGCAGGGACGCGGGCAGGCATGACGCGGACGTCAGCGATGTCTCGGTCGCCCAGCGGCCGCCGATGATCGAGATCCCTGAGTATCTGGCGGCCCGCATGCTCGCCGCCGACGCCTGACGCGCGGAGTTGGGCTGAACGGCTGCGCGGCGTGACGGTTCTGCCCCGCGGGCGCGCCACCGGGCAGGAAGGGCGCAGTCCGCGTGAGCCGTCATGGCTGGGCCTGTCCTGGCCTCGCAGTCAACCGTCCCCGACCTGGATCTGGCCGAATTCATGGGCAGCAGTGGCCAGCCATCGGGTACGCACGGCTTAATGATTGTTTCGCCTTCCGCGGCGGCCGGCTGGGCCGTCGGATGTCCCCGAGCACGGCATGATCCGTATCTGTGTTAACTTTCCGGCGCTATCTGCGGGTTACTTAACACAGGAACGGATCATGAGCGGTGCGGGCGGATCCGGGTTGGCCGGCTGGGCCGTCGGATGTCCCCGAGCACGGCATGATCCGTATCTGTGTTAACTTTCCGGCGCTATCTGCGGGTTACTTAACACAGGAACGGATCATGAGCGGTGCGGGCGGATCCGGGTTGGCCGGCTGGGCCGTCGGATGTCCCCGAGCACGGCATGATCCGTATCTGTGTTAACTTTCCGGCGCTATCTGCGGGTTACTTAACACAGGAACGGATCATGAGCGGTGCGGGCGGATCCGGGTTGGCCGGCTGGGCCGTCGGATGTCCCCGAGCACGGCATGATCCGTATCTGTGTTAACTTTCCGGCGCTATCCGCGGGTTATTTAACACAGGAACGGATCATGAGCGGTGCGGGCGGATCCGGGTTGGCCGGCTGGGCCGTCGGATGTCCTCAAACACCGGCTTGGCGCCCTGGTCGCGAAGCTGGTCCACCGCGTGAGGCAGCTCGACCTGCGCAAGCGCCCTTCGGTTTCGCGGACGATCGACTGGGCGAGGACGACTGGGTGGAGACGACTGGGTGGAGACGACTGGGTGGAGACGCTGCGGTGAGCCGGCGAGCCCGCCCGAGGGTTGCCGTCACCCCGAGAGGCACCCGTCGGCGCGTACATCATTACCCGGACGTCGGCGTCCCCGGGCTGCCGCGCGGCGCGACTCGTCCGGGGCCCCGTTGTCTCCCCGGCGAATCGGGCGTAGCGTGCGTGCCTGGAAGTCGTGGTCGCTTACCCGCGTGTGCACGAGATTGAGATTCTGGCTGCTCTGGACCCCGGCGGCGCCTGGCGCGCAGCTAAGCGGAGGTGGCACGTGGCCGCTCTGGCCTGCCGGGCAGCATGGAGATCATCGCAGCCACTGGCATGCTGCCGATCCTCGGGTGGCCAGGCCTCCGTTGGGATGAAGCACCGCACCCCAGCATGTACCGACATGAGCCATGCGGTCGTCAGCGGCCGGTTGCCGGCTGCTTATAGGACCAGGAGACAGATTTGCACGACAGGCAATTCCTCCCTCGCAGCCGGCAGAGAGCCGCTGCGCAAATACCCTCCCGGGTGAGCCCCTCCACGCGGCTTCAACGCGTCGAGCAGATCGGCCGTCCCGGCCGGGTTGGAAAAGTCAATGGATAAGGCTGCGCGGGCACGCCAGCGGGTGTTAGCCATTTTCCTGCCCATCACCGCTGCGCTCTATATAATTGGCGAGGGACTAACCCCCAAAGGACTCGATCAGCCGATACAGAATACGGCCACCGCTTTCAAGGTGCTGCCAATTGCGGCGATGCACCCGACCCAGCTCTACGTCTCGGGCTCGCTCGCCGTCCTCGGGCTCGGGGCGCTGGCTGTCTCGTTCCCGGCGATCGCCGTGCTGGCCAGAAACCGCGGTTCGGCAGTCGCCACCGTCGCCGCGCTTATCGGGGGGCTCGGCGCCTTCACCGGAGCCATCGTCAACGTCGCGGTCTATTTCAATCTCGCCGCCGCTGCGACGACGCACATGACACGAGACGCGGCCGCGCGGTTCCTGGTGACAACCTTCACTTCTGGGTTCGGCCAGGGGTCCCTTTACTTCTATTTCATCGCCATCCCCATCGCGGCGCTCCTCATGGGGTTTGCCCTCTGGCGAAGCCGGAGCGTACCGCGCTGGCTGGCGGTCCTGTTCCCCATCGGCCTGGAAATCGCTCAAACTTCGTCATCCGCCGGGATCGTCGTCGTGGTACTGCGCATGCTGCCATTTGCGGTGGTGATGGTCCTGCTCGCGTTCCGAATCTGGCAAGCGGCCGCGGTGCCAGCCAGGAGCCACACCCTGGAGCCAGCCGGCGTACCCGTGTAGCGGCATTTAGGCGTACCCGTGTAGCGGCATTTAAAGGCGTCCCGGTCCTGAGCCACTGGTCAGAAAGGCGCCGCCACGCGGCAGCCGTTAAGACTAATCCACGGTGCCTAGTTTCAGCGGCGGGTAACCGGTGTAGTTCTCCGCGAGCGAGGTGGCGGCGGCACGTGATGTGGTCACGTAGCGCAGCTGGGACAGCTGCAGCTGCGATTGCATCGGGCTCGCTCCCGGGGTGGCGTGCAGCATAGTGGTCATCCACCAGGAGAAGTGGGTGGCACGCCAGACCCGGTTCAGGCAGGTGTCGGAGTAGGCGTCCGCGAGCTTGCTGCCGCCGCGCTTGACCAAGCTGGTCAGTGCCTCGGCGAGCACGGCCACGTCGGCGAGCGCCAGGTTGAGGCCCTTGGCGCCGGTCGGCGGCACGATGTGCGCCGCGTCGCCGGCCAGGAAGAGCCGGCCGTAACGCATCGGCCCGCTGATGAAGCTGCGCATCGGGGTGATGCCCTTGTCGAGGACTGGGCCCGTGTTCAGCTGCCACCCGGGCAGGGCGAAGCGCTTATCAAGTTCCGCCCAGATCCGCTCGTCCGGCCAGGCGGCGATGTCTTCTTCCGGGGCGACCTGCAGGTAGAGCCGGCTGATCTGCGGGGTCCGCAGGCTGTGCAGCGCGAAGCCGTCCGCGTGGTGGCTGTAGATCAGCTCGTCGGTCGACGGCGGGACGTCGGCCAGGATGCCCAGCCACGCGTACGGATAACTGCCCTCGTACAGGGTCAGCATTCCGCCGGGGATGGCGGACCTGCAGATGCCGTGAAACCCGTCGCAGCCGGCGATCACGTCGCAGACGACCTCACGGCGCGCGCCGTCCGCGTCGCGAAAGCGCAGCACCGGCCGATCGGAATCCAGGTCACTGACCTCGGTATCGCTGACCCCGAACTCGATTGCCGCCGCTGCCGCGAGGCGTGCCGCGATCAGGTCCTTCACCACCTCGGTCTGCGCGTAGACGGTGACGGTGCGGCCGGTCAGTTCACGGAAGTCGATGTGCTGGCGCTGCCCGGCGAACTGCAGGTAGATCCCGCCATGTTCGAGGCCCTCGCGGTCGAGCCTGTCGCCGAGGCCGGCGGCGCGCAGCAATTCCGCGCTTCCTGCCTCGAGCACGCCGGCTCGCTGCCGCGCCTCGCAGTACGCGCGGCTGCGGATCTCTACCACGATCGAGTCGATGCCGCGCAGCGCAAGCAGATGCGAGAGGAGCAGGCCTGCGGGGCCAGCACCGACGATGCCTACCTGGGTGCGCATGCCATGGACCGTACTAGAAGGGGTGCTGGTTGATTTCTCCCTGGACCGCGACCCACGGTGTCGGGGCCAGTGGTGCCGGTGACGTTCTCAACGCTGCTCAGTGAACGCCTCCAGGTTCGAGGCCCCGCCGAACCTGGAGGCGGTCCCCGAGCCGAGCACACCGCCGAACGGCAAGTTGGGCGCGTGGTCGACGGTCTGGCCCGGCGTGACTCCTGAGTGACGGCCGCGCCGGCGGCGCAAGTCCGCGGGCAAGTCCCGCTGCCGCGGGCAAGTCCCGCTGCCGCGGGTCACGCTCGGCCGCCGTGGGTGTGCGCCGGAATCGCCAGGGCCGGATTGCGGCAGCTCCAGCCCGCCATTGCGAACGGAAGTTCGGAAAGTCGGACCTGGAGGCTTGCGATAGCGGTTTCAACGGTTGGGATCTGGGCGCCGCAAAGTTCTGGGCGCAAAGTCTATTTTGACCGGGGGCGCGCTGACTGCCTAGTGTTCGCGTTTAGCACTGGTGTTCGCTTGACGAACTTCCCCGATGAGCGCCGTCCTAATGAGCAGCGTCTAATGAGCGAGGTCCCTCATGGCCGTGATCGTACCTCTTGGCGAAGCGGTTTCTGGCCTGGTGCACGACGGTGACACCGTGGCGATGGAGGGATTCACGCACCTCATCCCATTCGCGGCCGGACACGAGATCATCCGGCAGGGGCGCAGGGACCTGACGCTGGTCCGGATGACCCCCGACGTCATTTATGACCAGATGATCGGGGCGGGCTGCGCGCGCCGCCTGATCTTCTCGTGGGGCGGCAATCCCGGTGTGGGCTCGCTACATAGATTCCGCGACGCGGTCGAGAACGGCTGGCCGGCGCCGCTGGAGCTGGAAGAGCATAGCCATGCGGGAATGGCCAACAGGTACGTGGCGGGCGCATCTGGGCTGCCCTTCGCCATCCTGCGCGGCTACGCGGGGACCGACCTGCTGGCCGAGACGCCGACCATCAAGGAGATCACCTGCCCGTTCACCGGTGAGGAGCTTGCCGCCGTCGCCGCACTGAATCCGGACGTGACCATCGTGCACGCGCAGCGCGCCGACCGGGCGGGCAATGTGCAGCTCTGGGGGATCACCGGCGTGCAGAAAGAGGCGGCGCTTGCCGCGACCCGCAGCCTGGTGACGGTCGAGGAGGTGGTCGAAGAGCTCACCGAAGTTCCTGGGGCGGTGGTCCTGCCTACTTGGGCGGTGACCGCCGTGTCTGTTGCGGCGGGCGGCGCGCATCCGTCGTACGCGCAGGGATACTCCGACCGGGACAACGACTTCTACGTCGCATGGGACCCGATCAGCCGAGATCGTGAGGCCTTCGGATGCTGGCTCGATACGCACATCCACGGGAGGCGATGATGGCCCACGGCGGTGAGATGGCTGGCCGGGGCGGCGGCGAGATGGCTGGCCGGGGCGGCCGTGAGATGGCTGGCCGGGGCGGCCGTGAGATGGCTGGCCGGGGCGGCGGCGAGATGGCTGGCCGGGGCGGCCGTGAGATGGCTGGCCGGGGCGGCGGCGAGATGGCTGGCCGGGGCGGCCGTGAGATGGCTGGCCGGGGCGGCGGCGAGATCGCTGGCCGGGACGGCGGCGAGATCGCTGGCTACACCGCTGACGAGATGATGACGGTCGCGGCCGCCCGCGCGCTTCGCGACGGCGCGGTCTGCTTCGTCGGTATCGGGTTGCCGAGCACCGCCGCCAACCTCGCCCGCCGCACGCACGCGCCCGGCCTCGTCCTTGTCTACGAGTCGGGCACGGTCGGCGCCAAACCCGATACGCTGCCGCTGTCGATCGGCGACGGCATCCTGGCCGACACGGCGGACACGGTTATCAGCGTCCCTGAGGTCTTCAACTACTGGCTCCAGCCGGGCCGCATCGACGTCGGCTTTCTCAGCGCGGCGCAACTGGACAGGTTCGCGAACATCAACACCACGATCGTCGGTGACGACTACCGCAATCCCGCGGTGCGACTGCCAGGAGCGGGCGGAGCGCCGGAGATCGCCGCGTCGTGCAAGGAGGTCATCGTCGTGCTCAGGCAGAGCGCGCGAGCGTTCGTCGACCGGGTCGATTTCGTTACCAGCGTCGGTTACGGCAGCGGCCCTGGCAGCCGGGAAAGGCTGGGGCTGCGCGGCGCAGGACCGACCATGGTCATCACGGACCTTGGAATGCTCGAGCCGGACCCGGCGAGCTGCGAGCTGACGCTAACCCACCTCCACCCGGGCATCGATGTCGAGCAGGCGCGCGCGGCGACGGGCTGGGACCTCGCGGTCGCGGCCGAGCTAAGGCAGAACGCGCCGCCGAGCGCTGCCGCTCTCGCGGTGCTTCGCGGGCTGGTCGCGGCGAAGAAGCAGCAATGAGTGACGACACGGTCCGCGAAGGCGAGTTCGTCCGGTCGCTCGAGCGTGGCCTGTCGGTGATCTTGGCGTTCAACGCCGAACGGCGGCACACCAGCAGCGGCACACCAGCAGCGGCACTCCAGCAGCGGCACACCGAACAGCGGCACACCAGCCGCGGCACACCGAACAGCGGCATACCGAACGGCGGCATACCGAACAGCGGCATACCGAACAGCGGCATACCGAACGGCGGCATACCGAACAGCGGCATACCGAACAGCGGCACACCGGCCGCGGCGCTATAGCGGCTTGGCTACCTGGCCTGCAGCGCCTGTGTGAGCGTGCGGAGCATCTCAGCCTGGCTCGCCAGGTCTTGCTGGTGCTTTTCCAGTGCCTGATCCTGACTGGCCAGGTGCTCCTGGATCTTCAGCGCTTCCGCGAGCACGGCCTCGGCGTCCTTGTACGTCTGCTCCGACCGCTTGTCCGCGGCCTTCGCCTGCACGTTCTGGCCGACGATGATGATCGGCAGCAGGACAAGCTGGATGAAGTTCGAGGATATCCACGCGACGATGATCGTCAGGTTGCCGCTGGTGATCGCGGAAGGCAGGCTGATCAGCGCGATCAGCGAGAACACGTAGGCGCAGACCATCGTGCCGACCAGCAGTGTGATCTTCAGGCCCAGCCACGTGTTGAACCTGGCGAGGGTGGTGTCTGTCGGATGCTGATCCCTGACCTTCACCGGCCCGCTCATCCTGCGGGCCTCGATGTGCGGGTGCGGAACGTATTCGTAGATGCTCATGTCTGCTCGCTAACTGAACCACCGCGTTCGGCGGCTGATGGATCGGGCGAATACTAGGATCGCCCCCGGGTCGAGGCTCCGTATCGATTTTCCATGATCACGGAGAGTTCCCGCGCCACCGAGGCCGTTGTATGACCCCGGATCTTCGGCTGCCCCGCATGTAGCCCGCTGCCAGCCACCGTGGTTGGCCCGTTGGTGGTGCTATGTGGCACCCAAGGAGCCAACCACGGTGGCCCGTTGGGCGACGACGGCGGCCCGGCAATGCCGGGTTCATGATCGCGATAGTTTTCGGCGGCGGCGTATGTCGGGCCGTTGCGTAAGGACGCCACGGTGGCGGGCGGCCAGGTGAGCCGGTAAGTTGGTGAACGTGCGGACCGTAGCCCAGCTCCTGTGGTGGCGTCGCCCTCTCGGCGGCGTTCGTTCGCATATCTGACGTCACAAGCAGCGACCGCCCGGGGTTAAGCGGTCGCTGTCTGCGCCTCCGCCGGTTCCCGGGCCCTAACCGGGAGAGGCCGAGGTGGACCCCACCTTTCAGGAAGCAGGCAGGGCAGAGTTCGTAACCGGCGGCGGCGTGCGGGTCACCAGGGTCGCGAAGCCCTTCGATCCTGACCAGATGGGCGCAATCGCGTCCACCGCCGACCGCCGCCGCGGCGGGGTGCTCAGCTCGGGCATGGAGTACCCAGGCAGGTACAGCCGCTGGCACATGGCCTACGTCGACCCGTGCGTCGAAATCATCGCCCGGGGCCCGGTGATCACCGCGCGCGCGCTGAACGACAGGGGCCTTGTTCTGCTGCCGGTCATTGAAGCCGCATTTCTTGTGAGCGGCACTCCAGCCGCCGCCGAAGGTGCCGCTGGCACCCCGGCCGCGTCAGCAATCGGGCCCGCTGCCGAGGGGGGCAGCGACATCACGGTGATCATCCCGCCACCCGAGGGCGTGATACCGGAGGAGGAACGGACCCGCCGCCCGACGGTCTTTTCCGCGCTGCGCGAGGTTGTCGCGGCATTGCGGTCCGATGACCCGAACCTTGGCCTCTATGGCGCATTCGGCTACGATCTCGCGTTCCAGTTCGAGCCGGTTACGCTGCGCCATCAGCGTCCGGCTAGCCAGCGCGACCTCGTCCTGCACCTGCCCGATGAGATCCACATGGTGGACAGGAAGCGGGAGACGGCGCTGCGGTATTCCTACGAGTTCGAGACCGCGGACGGCGGGCGCACCGACGGGCTGCCTCGCACCACCCCGCTCACGCCGCGGCCCCCAGCCGCCTCGGCGGCCCGCCGGTCCATCCCGCCGCGGCCAGCGAGCGGCACGTACGCCGGGGTCGTGGCAGAGGCCAGGCAGCGATTCATCCGCGGTGACCTGTTCGAGGTCGTGCCTGGACAGGTGTTCCACCATGCCTGTGACTCACCTGCCGACTTCTACGAACGGCTGCGCCAGCGCAACCCGGCGCCCTTCGAGTTCTTCTTCAACCTCGGCCAGGGCGAGTATCTGGTGGGCGCATCGCCGGAGATGTTTGTCCGGGTGTCAGGCGACCGGGTGGAGACATGCCCGATCTCGGGGACGATTGCGCGCGGCGCTGACCCGCACGAGGACGCGGCGAACATCCTTGCGCTGCTCAACTCGCCCAAGGAGGAGTCCGAGCTGACCATGTGCACGGACGTGGACCGCAACGACAAGGCGAGAATCTGCGTGCCAGGCAGCGTCAAGGTAATCGGCCGCCGCCAGATCGAGATGTACAGCCGGCTGATCCACACGGTCGACCACATCGAGGGACGCTTGCGTCCAGGCTTCGACGCGCTCGACGCGTTCCTCACCCACATGTGGGCTGTGACGGTGACCGGCGCGCCCAAGACGTGGGCCATGCAGTTCATCGAGGACCACGAGGCTGGGCCCAGGCGCTGGTACGGCGGCGCGGTCGGCAAGATCGGATTCGATGGCTCACTCAACACCGGCCTCACCCTGCGCACCGCGCACATCAGCGGCGGAATCGCCGCGGTTCGCGCGGGCGCGACGCTCCTGTACGACTCCGATCCGCAGGCCGAGGAGCGGGAGACGGAACTTAAAGCCCGCGCACTGCTCGAGACACTCGCCGCCGCAACGGAGATCCCCGATAGTCCTGAACGGCTGCCGCGGCCTGGCGCCGATCCCGCGGCCGTCCGCATCCCTCCCGGGGACGGATTGACCGTGCTCCTTGTCGATCACCAGGATTCATTCGTCAATACGCTGGCGGACTACTTCAGGCAGCAGGGCGCCCAGGTCACCACGATCCGGGCCGGCTTCGCGCCGGCGCTGCTCGACCAGATCGGACCCGACCTCGTCGTGCTGTCGCCTGGGCCCGGCTGGCCGTCCGACTTCGGCTGCGAGTCGCTGCTGAAGGAGCTTGATGCACGGTGCCTGGCCGCGTTCGGGGTGTGCCTGGGGCTGCAGGCCATGGTGGAGCACGCCGGCGGCACGCTCGGGCTGCTGCCGCGCCCGGTGCACGGCAAGCCCGGCCTGGTGCGGCGCTGCTCGCCCGCGGAATTGCCCGCTCCCGCGTGCGGCCCGGTACGACAGGCCGACCAGGGCGGGCACGCTGGCGACGACGGCGCAACCCAAGGGCTGCTCGACGGCCTTCCGCAGGAGTTCACCGCGGCCAGGTACCACTCGGTATACGCCACGCCCGAGCAGGTGCGCGGAGGATTTGAGGTAACCGCGGTGACCCCAGATGGCGCGGTGATGGCGATCGAGAACGAGACCGCAGGCAGATGGGCGGTGCAGTTCCACCCTGAGTCCATCCTGACCACGGAGGCTGGCGCCGGTCACCGGGTCATCGCGAACGTCCTGCGGCTGTGCCGCAGGCGGTTGTCAGGCCTACCTGGTTAGCTAGTCTCCGCACACCGACCACCGCCCACCGCACACCGGTCCTGCCGGACCGTTAGAACCGACTGGGGGCCGCCATCGTGAAGAGCGTGGAACCTGAGATCTTCCTCGTCAGCAGGCCGCAGCTCGACTACGAGGCGATCGCCCGTTACCTGCGGGAAGTGGGCGGCGTGAGCTGGCTGGAGCGCCTGGACAGAGGTGACCTGGACGGTGATCGTGGGGATCGCGGCGAACACGGCAACGATCCGCAGAACCTCGCCGAGTTCGCGGGCAAGCTCTGCTACCGGTCGTGGGAACCTGGGCTGAACCCCAATGTCAGGAAGGTCCGCAACGATCAGGCGAAGTACCTGGAGAACATTCTGTCGAGCGCGCACGGCTCGGTGCTCGAGCACGTCGCCTTCACCTTCGTGCTCCACAACTGCAGCAGGGTGCTCACCCATGAGCTTGTGCGCCACCGGCCAGGGACGGCCATCTCACAGGAGTCGCTGCGTTTCGTGCGGCTGGCCGACATACCGTTCTGGTTCCCCGAGTGGGCGCGCCAGGATCCAGAGCTGATGAAGCGCGCGGCAGCCGTTCTGGAGCAGCTTGAAGAATTCCAGCACTGGATGGCGAACCATTTCGGGCTCGACGACGAAGGAGTGCCGTTCCACGAGAAGAAGCACAAGACGTCGTTCATGCGCCGCTTCGCGCCGGACGGGGTAGCCACGGGCCTGCTCTGGACGGCGAACATCCGGACGCTCCGGCACACCATCGAGGCGAGGACCGATCCCGGGGCAGAGGAGGAGATCCGGCTGGTATTCGGCCGGATCGGCGAGCTCATGCGGGTCGAGGCGCCGGCCTTGTTCGGTGACTACGTGGTCGAGGACGGTACCTGGGTGCCGAGGTGGCGCAAGGTTTAACAGCCTGTTCCAAGCCGGATTCGTGTCATGCGTCCGTTCCCAGCGGGTCGCTATAGATGCGGGTGATCGGAATTCCGATGGTGGTAAGGACCTGCGTGGTCTCGCGCACCAGGCCAGCGGGCCCGCTGATGTACACGTCATGGTCTTGCCACGTCCAGCACTGCCCCACGACGCCGGGCAGCAGGCCACGTATGCCGTCGAATTGCGTATCGTCGGACACTACCGGGATAACCCGCAGCGACGGGTGACAAGATGCCATCCAGCGAAGGGCCTTCAGGTCGTATAGATCTGATTCCTTGCGGGCCCCGAAAAAGAGGTGAATACGGCGCTGAGTGCCGCGTGAGGTGTCACTGATCAGCTGTTCGATAATGGCCTTTATCGGGGCCAGGCCAGTGCCACCTGCAACGCACAGCACATGCCTGGCGGAACCTCCTTCAGGGACCATTGTCCCGTCCGCACGCCCAAGCAGAAGAGCATCACCGGGCCGCGTGTAATGGACGAGAGCGCCACTGACCCACCCGCCAGGAATCGCACGGACATGAAACTGGATGAGGCCGTCTGCGCGGGGCGCGTTGGCAATGGAGTAGGTGCGCCACACCCGGGGCCAGCGGGCACATTGCACGCTCACGTATTGGCCCGCGCGGTAGGGCAGCGGCTGAGTGGGGCGGACCGTTAGGACTGCGACATCAGGCCCGCGCTTGTCATGCGCTACCACCTCGCCAAGCCACCAGGGCGGTGCGTGGCGTGCGTCGTCGTCCGCAGCCCTGATCATGACGTTCGAGACCCGGTCGAACGCGCCCTGCCAGGCGTCCTTCACCTCGGCTGTCCACGCATCGCCAAGGAACGACCTCATGGTGGCCATAAACGCAGCGCAGATGGCCGTGTAATGCGCTGGGATGACGCCGAACTTCCTGTGGTCGCGTCCCAGTCCTGCTGCGTAGCTATCGAGGGCATACTGGCTGTCCAGGCTCCACACGATACGAGTGATCGCCCCGAATAGCCGGTCGCCGTGGTCGTCCATCGAAGCGGGAAACATCCCGCGCAAGTCCGGGTTGTCGGCAAACAATCGGCCATGAAAGCATGCCATGAACGTTTTGGCGAACGGTTCGATGAGCGCGAGGGATTCCTTTATGGCGCGGAGGTCGATTGGCGTAGGAAGGCTCACGCCGTGGTCGAGTTCATCAGTTTGACACGAGTAATTTGCCCGGCTGTGCTGGAAATCATCTTCCGCCGGAGGGGTTGCGCTCACCGGTACCGCTGTCTCACTTTCGTGCCAGCCATCCCGATAGCCTCTGATCGTCAGGATCGCCATAGTATGAGTGTTGCACTCATGCGAGACGATCACAAGCGTTTCATGACAAGCGGGACCAACAGGCACTAGAAGGCGGTCGAGTTCTGTGCAATTGCTTGTGCATCTGCAATTTCATACGATTTTTTTTAGTACTATTCGGTCCCTTTGCTGACCACTCGAACAGGCCACCCCAACAGGCAACTCAAGCAGGCCAGCTCAAGCAGGGCACTCAAACAGGCCGGCTCAAACAGGCCGGCTCAAACAGGCTACAGAGCGCGGAGCCCGGCGGCAGATCGGGCAGTTAGATCTGGCCCCCCAGGCGATTTCGGCTAGGATCCTTCTACTGGGGTGATGAGGGGGTCGCCCCAGGACAATAAAGCGTGAAATAGGACCTGCCTTAGAGCCTTTCGAGACGGAGTTGCGGTCCCCGCGCCCTCCGCGCCCTCCGCGCCGTCCGCGGTCCCCGCGCCGTCCGCGGTCCCCGCGCCTCCGCGCCGTCCGCGGTCCCCGCGCCTCCGCGCCGTCCGCGGTCCCCGCGCCTCCGCGCCCTCCGCGGTCCCCGCGCCTCCGCGCCCTCCGCGGTCCCCGCGCCTCCGCGCCCTCCGCGGTCCCCGCGCCTCCGCGCCCTCCGCGGTCCCCGCGCCCTCCGCGGTCCCCGCGCCCTCCGCGGTCCCCGCGCCCTCCGCGGTCCCCGCGCCTCCGCGGTCCCCGCGCCTCCGCGCCCTCCGCGGCCCTAGCGAGGCACTTCACGCCTTGAGTTCCCACCGATCCCTGCACATTCCACGCTTCCAGCGCTCCCCAATGGTCCCGGAACTCCCCTGCGGCCCCGCACACCCGCACCCGCACCCCGCAGCGCCAGTGCACCTGCGGCGCCAGTGCACCTGCGGCGCCAGCACTCCCCAGCGGTCCCAGTACTCCCCAGCGGTCCCAGTACTCCCTGTGGCCCCCCCGGCCGTGGGGGGGCCTTGGCCGTGATCCCTATCTGTGTTGAGTTTCCGGCAAATAGCGCGGGCAAGTTAACACGAAAACGGATCATGAAACCGATCCAGGGTGCGACGGGTGGAGCGACGGGCGGTCGGCACGGAGGGCAGTCCCTGTGCGTCCTGCAGTCCCTGTGCGTCCTGCAGTCCCTGTGCGTCCTGCAGTCCCTGTGCGTCCTGCAGTCCCTGTGCGTCCTGCAGTCCCTGTGCGTCCTGCAGTCCCTGTGCGTCCTGCAGTCCCTGTGCGTCCTGCAGTCCCTGTGCGTCCTGCAGTCCCTGTGCGTCCTGCAGTCCCTGTGTGCCCTGCAGTCCCTGTGTGCCCTGCAGTCCCTGTGTGCCCTGCAGTCCCTGTGTGCCCTGCAGTCCCTGTGTGCCCTGCAGTCCCTGTGTGCCCTGCAGTCCCTGTGTGCCCTGCAGTCCCTGTGCGTCCTGGCGGCCCAGCGGCCTGCGCATCGAGCTGGGGCTGCGGCGGGTGCCGCCGACCGCCGTGTCCGGCTCGGCCTGCCGAGCCCGAACAGTGGGTGCTACTGTGCTCGCTTTCCGTGACTAGATAGGTTTTCGCACCATTTCCGGCAGGCGATTAAGTCAGGTCCTGCCCGCGTCAGGGCGGCAATGCACCATCATGGAGCGCAGATTATATTCCGCGATCTCTGGGAGGCCGCCAAGCGACGGCGTGCGATGGGGGGCGGCGGGGCAGCCTGAATTCGTGCCCGTCGCGCGATCTCGCTTGGCCGCGACGAAGCTGAGAGCTGGTCGTTGCACGCCGCTAGGGCGTAGGACGCGGGCGGCACGAGATGCCGGGTTACGCGAGCCGGACAGCGTGGTGGCGCGGCGTCCCAGAGTTCCGGGGCGTCGCGTGCGTTCCGGAATAACGCTTGCAGGAGGATGCACGAGGATGGAGCCGCGCCCGCTCATCGGCATAACGAGCCATCTCGAACCCGCGCGCTGGGGAGACTGGGTCCGGGAGGCCGTCGTGTCGCCAGCCAGTTACGCGCGGGCTGTGCACCGGGCCGGCGGGATCCCGATCGTGCTTCCGCCAATTCCTGGCGACGGGGTAGCGGACCTCGTACGCGGGCTGGGCGGTCTTGTCCTTTCCGCAGGCGGCGACGTCGACCCCCGGCTGTACGGCCAGCAGGCACAGGAGCGCACGGGTGATCCAGATTCGCGGCGGGACAGGTTCGAGTTCTGGATCATCCGGGCCGCGATTGAGGCCAAACTGCCGTTCCTCGCGATCTCGCGGGGTATGCAGGTACTGAATGTCGCGCTCGGCGGCACCCTGATCCAGCACCTTCCTGCGGAGGTCGGGCACGATAGGCATGCGCCGGGCCAGGGTAGTGCGCGCGGCCACGGCATCCGGATCAGCGGCGAAAGCAGACTCGCCCGCATTCTCGGCACCACGGTCGCGGTGACCGCAAACCATCATCAGGCGGTACAGCGGCTCGGCACCGGACTGGTCGCGGTCGCCTGGGCGGATGACCAAGTCGTCGAGGCCGTCGAGCTACTGGGGTACCCGTTCGGCATTGGCGTGCAGTGGCGCCCGGAGGACGGCGACGACCCGCGCCTGTTCGAGGCGTTCATCAACGCGGCCGTGCAGCGCTCGGCCCATCGGCTGCCCGCCCAAAATGGCGGGCGCGGCCCGGCCGGGCCTGTCGTCGCAGCTGTCAGCCGGCCCGTCGCACCCGCCAGGCGCCGCCGGCGTGCCTGACGCTGCATCGCTCCGGCGGACGACCCAGTGATCCCCAGCAAACGGTGCGCCCGGCTACGCAGTAGCGGGCCCAGGGGTGGGGGAGACGCACGTAGGCGCCGTGATCGAGGCCACGGTCGGGCTGATCCGTGACCTCTTGCGCACCGGCAAGACGATGCGCCGCCCGCGCAGCGACGGACCGAGGCGCGCTCGTACCACCAGCCGGGCTCTGCCGCCCCGCCATCATCATGATCCCTACCTGATGTTAACTTCCCCTCGCTGTGAGCCGGAAATTTCACACGCTAACGGATCATGACCTGGCCACGGGTGCCCGTCGCGGCGCACGAGCCATTGCGGTAATGTCCCGTGCCGGGCGGCAGACCAACGGATGATCGGTGCTCGGATGACCGGCAGGCGGACGACTCGTGCGTACCAGGGCGCCGCCGCGATGCGCAGGCTCGGCCGCACCTGCCGGAGTGCATATGGCGGGATGCTCGTGCCGGGATGGTCCGTGCCGGGATGGGTATACCGGGACGACCGCGCCGGCGAGGCGCCGACGGCTGGAGGATCCGCGTGATCGACGGATACGAGCGGTACCAGCGGCTGCGGATCGACTGGGCGGACACGGGCGTACTCCAGGTGACGATGAGCGCGCCAGGCAGGCTCAACGCCGTTGACGCGACCGCTCACGGTGAACTCGCGGAGATCTGGCGGGACGCCGACCGTGACGACCGCGTTCGCGCGGTGCTGGTGCGCGGCGAGGGCGCGGCGTTCTCCGCCGGCGGTGACCTGTCGATGATCGAGGAGATGATCGAGGACTACCAGACCCGCTCGCGTGTCCTCGCCGAAGCTCGTGACATCGTCTACAACCTGGTCAACTGCTCCAAGCCGGTGGTCAGTGCCATGCAAGGCCCCGCGGTCGGGGCCGGCCTCGCGGTGGGCCTGCTCGCCGACGTGTCGGTCGCCGGACGCAACGCGCGGATCATCGATGGCCATACCAGGCTGGGCGTGGTAGCCGGGGACCATTCTGCGCTGGTCTGGCCGCTGCTGTGCGGCCTGGCCAAGGCCAAGTACTACCTGCTGCTCTGCGAGCCTGTCTCCGGTGCGGAGGCCGAGCGGATCGGCCTGGTCAGCGTCTGCGTGGACGATGACCGCGTACACGAGGAGGCCCTCCGGATCGCCGGCAGGCTCGCGGCCGGAGCGGCCGGCGCGATCAGGTGGACCAAGTATGCGCTCAACAACTGGCTACGGCAGGCCGGGCCGGCCTTCGACGCGTCGCTCGCGCTCGAGTTCTTCCAGTTCGCCGGCCCCGACATCCGCGAGGGCGTGCGCGCCCTTCGCGACAAACGCGACCCGGACCACGGCAAGAGCTGACCGCTGCCGGCCGACGGCCGCTACGCCGAGCAGCACAGCCGCATAGCACAGCCGCCTGGCACGGGGGAGTGACAGGCCTGCCCGGGGGTGACAGGGCGCGGCAGCCGTTCAGCGCGGGGGAGTGACGGCCTGCCCGGGGTGACAGGGCGCGGCAGCCGTTCGGCACGGGGGAGTGACAGGCCTGCCCGGGGTGACAGGGCGCGGCAGCCGTTCAGCGCGGGGGAGTGACGGCCTGCCCGGGGTGACAGGGCGCGGCAGCCGTTCAGCGCGGGGGAGTGACAGGCCTGCCCGGGGTGACAGGCGCGGCAGCCGTTCGGCACGGGGGAGTGACAGGCCTGCCCGGGGTGACAGGGCGCGGCAGCCGTTCAGCGCGGGGGAGTGACAGGCCTGCCCGGGGTGACAGGGCGCGGCAGCCGTTCAGTATGTGCGGGGGAGCCCAAGTTCGTGCGTGGCGATATGGGCCAGGATCAGCTCTTCCGTTACCGGTGCTATCCGCCCGATCCTCGCGTCGCGGAACATCCGGGCAACCGGGTAATCCAGCGAATAGGCCATCCCGCCGAACGTCTGGAAGGCGCGGTCGGCCGCTTCCCACGACGCCTGGGTGGCGGTCAGTTTGGCAATGTTGGCCTCGTTCCCGCACGGCCGATGCCTGTCGAACAGCCAGGCCGCCTTATAGGTCATCAGCCTGGCAAGTTCCGTCTTGGCCTTGATCTGCGCGAGCGGGAAGGCGATCGCCTGGTTCGCGCCGATCGGACGGCCGAAGACCTCTCGCCCGCGCGCGTAATCGCACGTCACCTCGAGCGCCGCGATTGCGGCGCCGACCGCGCTCGCGGCCACGATGATCCGCTCGGGATTGAGGATGTCCCAGAGAACGGCGAATCCCCGGTCCACCTCGCCGAGCACCCGGTGCGACGGCACCCGGACATCGTCGAGAAACACCATGTTGGAGGGAGCCGTGTTCCAGCCAAGCTTGGGGATCGGCTGGTAGGTAAGCGTGCCCGCCGTCGCCGCCTCCTTCACGTCGACGAGCAGCACCGTGAAGCCGCTGGTACGGGGCTTGGCCTCGGCGGCGGGAATCGTCCTCGTCACGAGCAGCATGTAGTCCGCGCGCTGCACGCCAGTAATCCAGACCTTCTGGCCTCGCACCAGGAAGTCCGAGCCGTCCCTGCGAGCCTGCGTCGTGATACGAAGCGCGTCGCTGCCCGCGTCGGGCTCTGTGATGGCGAAGCAGGTCTGAAGCTCGCCCGCCGCGAGCCCGGGAAGCAGTTCGCGTTTCTGCTCCTCCGTGCCGTGGGTGCTGATGGTCAGCGCACCGAAGCCGGGGGTGAGCAGGTAGATGAAGGACGAGCCCGAACCCGCCCCGGACGAGGAAAGAGTCTCCGTCGCTACCGCGAGCTCGAGCAGACCCTGGCCGCCCCCGCCATACTCCTGCGGAACGCAGAGCCCGAGCCAGCCACCCTTGGCCAGTTCTGCCCAGACCTCCGCCGGCCACCTCTTGTCCTGCTCGCACCGGTCCCAGTAGCTGTGGTCATAGCGTGCTCCGATGGCCGCGACGCCTTCACGTACCGCGGTGGCGGTCTCCGGCAGGTTGAAATCCATACGGCGCCTTCCTCGCGGCTAAGTACTCCCAGGTCTGCCTGGGCCCCCGCGTGCTTTCCCGTCCGGCCCCTACCCTGGGCGGGCCCATACCCTGCGCGGGCCCGCACCCTGACCGGGCCCGCACCCTGACCGGGCCCGCACCCTGACCGGGCCCGCACCCTGACCGGGCCCGCACCCTGACCGGGCGGGATCCGGAGAGTGCCCGGATCCTGCTGCGATAACCGTGACATGAAGTGAGCCAATCGCTTCCAGGGCCCGGTTCGAAAGAGGGTACCCCGGTAGCCGGCCGCGCCGCCGCCTCGCTCGCGCCGCCTGCGCGCCCGTTCAGGCCGTCCTGTTCTCGCGGCCCATCGGCAGCGGGCGCACCCGCAGGCGTCCCTGGAAGATCGAGACCGCGGCCCCTGCCTCGAGATCGGCGGAGACGGCAGCCAGGTTGGCGAGGATCAGCGCGGCCTGCTGCGCTGGGCTCAAGTGGTCGGCCGAACGGAGCAAGACGAGCGAAGGGCTTGGCACGCCGCGCAGGGCTCGCATGACGGTGAAGTCGGTATCGGCGGAAATGAGCGCCTGTCCGTGGGACCTGGCATGCGCCAGTATCTGGTTGTCGTCCGCGGTGATCCGGCCGTAGTCGCGCACGTGGTCCGCCTGATGTCCATGGGCGCGCAGCGCCTCAGCGATTCCGGGTGACAAGCTCGCGTCGACGAGAAACTTCATGCCGGCAACGTGATCGGCAGTTCACGTTCGTGCACGGCGGCTGCCGCGAATTCGAGCACGGCGAAGACATCCTCGCGGTCGAGGTAGGGGTAATCCGCAAGGATCTCGTCGACACCGCGTCCTGCGGCCAGCTGACCGAGCACGGCCGGCACCGTCACCCGGGTACCCCGGATGCACGGCAGCCCGTTCATGCGGTTCGGGTCGATGCTGATCCTCGAAAAGGGCATGGTCCGATGGTAAGACGGGCAGGCGCCTTCCGACCCTGACCCCGGGGTCTCATTGGGTCGCGGAACGGTTGCGTTACGTCGCCGATTGCCGTCACAAGTGGAATCGCGTGCCGACGGCATTCGGGATGTAGCGGCTGCCGAAACGCGCGGAGATGGCGTGCTGGGCGCGCCAGCCTGTGCAGTGGGCGGGCACCACCACCTGCGGGCTCATCGCGCCCAGGTCGGCGAGCACGCGGGGAATGAGTGGCTCGAACGGGCCATTGAGGTGGAAGCCCCGCGCGGTGGCCGCGGGCCAGGGTCGCCACGAGATCACTACGGGGCGATGGTAGCCGCTGCCGTTCGCCGCGGGCATTCGCCCGGTTCGCTGACCAGTGGAGCAGGTGCACGTGGCGGTCGCCGGCCGCGTCTTCGACCAGATCCCGGAAGCGGGGGTTCCGGCCCGGACGGTCCACGACGCCGTCGCGCTTGGCGTGTACGTTGCTGTCCGCGCCGCCGGTGCGACCGCAGGTGGGGCGAGCCGGAGCGGGCACGAGCGTAATTCCGGCGCGGCTATCGCACTACGGCCTGTTGCGGCCGAGGCGTTCATGCGATGAGACCCATTCGTCCGCGACGACGGCCGAACCAAGCGACAGCTCGCCGCACAGTACCGTGGCGGCAACGATCTCGGCGAGTTTCCGCACCTTGCCGGTGCCGTAGCAGCCGAGTAGCCCGAGGCATTCGCGCTGGGTGGGCAGCCCGGTCCCGCCGCCGTAGGTGGCGACGATCAGCGCGGGGATCGTGATCGAGTAGTAGTACTCGCCGGTGGCGAGCACTTCCGTGTACACGAGCGCGGCAGAAGACTCGGCCACGTTGGCGATGTCTTGCCCGGTAGCGACGAAAAGCGCCGTGACCGCGTTGGCGGAGTGGTTGCCGTTGTTGTTCACGCCGGACATGAAGCTGCCGAGGTTGGAGACCTGGCGGGCCTGATACATCCACTCGGGACTGGTATGCATCAGCTCACTGACCAGTTCCGCTGGGATCGTCGCTTCCGCGGTGACCCGCTTGCCACGGGTGCGAAGGATGTTGATCTGCGAGCTCTTCTTGTCCGTAGCCAGGTTGGACTCGAGCAGGAACTGCCTGACGCCGGAGTAGTTGGCCCGGATCCAGCGGCATGCCTGCCACGTCGCCCGGCCGGTCAGGTTCTGCCCTGCGGCGTCCCCGGTCGTGTAGTTGAATCGCAGGAACACGAATCTGCTCGCGGTGTACTGCTCGATGTCGTGCAGGCGGCCGATTCTGGTGGTCGTCTCCGCCTCCTGCTTGATGACGTCGAAGTGCTCGTTGACCCACTCACCGAACGCGCGGGCTTCACGCGCGGAGTCGAAACCGAAAGCGGGGGCGCGCTGCATGACGTCGTCCATGACCGTCGTCTTGACGCCGCCGGCGGCATGCAGCAGCTTCATCCCCCGGTTGTAGCTCGCGACCAGGGTTCCTTCCGTCGTCGCCATCGGCACGTAGAACTCACCGCGTGCGTGCTCGCCGTCAACGAGCAGCGGGCCGGCTATCCCGATCGGCACCTGTGCGGCGCCCACGAAGTTCTCGATGTTCCCAGACAGCGCGGACGGGTCAAGGGAGTAACTGCCGACATGTTCCGCCCGGACTCCGGTGGCCTCCTGCAGGAACTCCACGCGTTCCGCCGCCGCAGAACGCGTGTAGTCATCGTCTCGGCGTGGGATCCTGCCCCGCGCACGCTCACGGTCGGTTGCCGTCATAATGCCGTGACCCCTCTAGCTGGTTTCGGTCCTTTGTTGCGCCCCGCGGCCCACGCCCGGCTCCAGCCGCTGGAGCCTCGGCTGCCGGGGCTGCAGCCCCGGCTCCAGTCCCGGCCCGCTCCCGGCGCCTCACTCGGTGTGTCTGCGCGGGCCGTCTTGGCGCCGCCGTCCTGGGCCGTCTTGGCGCGGCCGTCCGGGGCCGTCCTGGGGCCTCCTGGCGCGGCCGTCCTGGCGCGGGCCGGGCATGGTCAGGACTGGATAAGCTGGTCCTTGAGGATCTTGCCTGTCGCATTCTTTGGCAGTTCGTCGCGGAACTCGACGAACCGTGGGTACTTGTAGGCGGCAAGACGTTCCTTGCAGAAATCGATCACCTCCGGGCCGGTGATCGATTTGCCGGACTTCAGCGCCACGTACGCCTTGACCTCTTCACCAAGCCGGGCGTTGGGGATTCCGACCACCGCCGCCTCAGCGATCGCCGGATGGGCGTGCAGCACGTCCTCGATCTCGAGCGGGTACACGTTGTAGCCGCCGCGGATGATGAGTTCCTTCTTGCGGCCGACGATGAACAGGAAACCGTCCTCGTCGACGTAGCCGAGGTCGCCGGTGTGGAACCAGCCGCCGGCGAACGCCTCCGCTGTGGCTTCCGGGTTGTTCAGGTAACCTTTCATGACGTGCAGCCCGCGGGTGACCACCTCGCCGACGTTGTCCTGGCCGCGCGGCAATTCCCTGCCGTCGTCGCCCCAGACCTGTGTCTGGGTGCCCCAGAGCGGCTTTCCGACACTATAGGCGCGGCGTTCGATGGCGGTGCGGTTGAACGTCGTCGTAGACGCGGTCTCGGTCAGCCCGTAGCCCTCGAGGATGAGGACACCGAAGTGCTCCTCGAAAGCGTCGAGCACGGGCGAAGGTATCGAGGCGCCGCCGGAGATCGCGACCCGCATCGATGACACGTCGTACTTGTCAAGCTCCGGGTGCGCGAGCAGGGCGATGTACATAGTAGGCACGCCCTCGAAGATGGTCGCGCGGTCGCGTTCGATCGCGGTGAGGACCGCTGTTGGGTCAAAGCGCGGGACGAGCGACATCGTGCAGCCGAACCGCACGCAGATGTTCAGGATGCTGGACAGGCCGAACACGTGGAACAGGGGCAGCACGGTGAGGGCGATATCGTCCTGCTGAATGTTAAACAGGCGCCCGGGGATGTCGGCGTTCATGTACAGCTGTATGTGCGTCAGTTCCGCGCCCTTGGGCCGGCCGGTCGTGCCCGAGGTGTAAACAATGACGGCGGTGTCGGTGAGGTAGCGACCTTCCAGCCGCCGGCCCGCGGAGGCGGCGAGCAACCGCTCGAACGGTACGGCGCCGCCGGGTGCGTCCTCGGCCTGGCCGACGACGTAAACCTCGCCCACACCGGCCTCAGCGGCCGCTTTGGCCGCGTGCTCGAGCACTCCGGCCCAGGTGATGATGGCCCTCGCCCGGCTGTCGCTGAGCTGGAACTCGATTTCCGCGGCCTTGAGCAGCACATTCATCGGCACGACCACGCCGCCGGCCTTGAGGATCCCGAAATACGCGATGAGGAATTGCGGGATGTTCGGAAGCTGGATCGCCACCGCGTCTCCTGGCCGCAGGCCGGATCCAACGAGGCCAGTGGCGAGCCGGTCGGACAGCGCGTCAAGCTCCGCGTAGGTCAGCTGCCCGCCGGGATATAGCGCGACCGGCTTGCCTGGTGTTGCGTCCGCAGACTCACGCAGGATGATTGCGAGGTTGAAGTCCATCGCTCGTGCTCCCTTCCCCTGGAGGTGAGCTCATGAGACTGAGCAGCATCCCTGGGGCGGCTGACCGCTGCCTGGACGGCAGTCGCCAACGATCCGCCGCCGGCGCCTCCAATGTCCACGCTTTAACCCCCGCCCGGGGTGCCAAAACAGGCGTTGTTCCCGATCAGGCAGGACCTTCGCCACCTGCCCGCTGACGCGGACCCTGCGGTATCCGGTCCGCTGCTGCGACGCGGACCTGCGGGTTTTCGTGTTCACCGGTTCCGGCCGCGGACGTCAGTAGGCCGAACGGCCCCCGAACATCTCCGCGAGCCTGAACGCGAGGTTTAGGTCACCCTCGATCGTCATCCGGCCGTCCAGAATTAAGGGGCAGAAATACTCCACGTTGGTAATGATCCTGACGAAGTCGGCCAGCGGCAGCCTGATCATCAGCGCCGCATCAGCTGCGGCGCCTTGGCGTGCCCGCGCGCCCTGGTTAGGGCGCGACCGGGACCGGCGCATCGACGTCAGATGGCATGAGAACGGAGCCGAACACTCCGTCACGCTGACCGGCTTTCCTGCGCGGGGTGGCGCTGCCTGGCGTCGGCTCGGCGCAGTGCCCGATCGCGCTGCACCGTGACCTGTGGGCACGGCTGGCCTGCGACCTGCGCCCGAACGGGCTGGACAAAATCGCTACCGACGAGGTCGGCCTGGACGGACTCGAGCCCGGTCTTGACCGGGTTCTGGCCGGTGGCAACAAGGGCCGCACCGTTGTCAGGCTGGGCGGGGGATAACTCGGCAACACCGGACCCCGTATTGCCGTGAGCACCGGCAGGGACGGTCACCGGATTGATCCTTAACGGCTCACGCGGGCTGGCACCCTTACGCTGGCTGGCACTTTCGTTGTGCCAGAACACGCTCGTGGTTTCGTGACGGCGGCCCGCGCAGCAGCCTTGCCGGAGCGCCCGCAGCGGCAGGCGGGGCGGACGCCCCGCCGTTCTGGGTTCCCCCGACACGGTGTTTCCCTTCCCCTGACACGGTGTTCCCCTGACATGGTCTTCCCCTGACACGGTGTTCCCCTGACACGGTGGCGCGGCTGGAGACTCAAGCCGGAAAGCGGCTTGAGTCTCCAGCCGCTGGAAGGCAGAGGCTGATGCCATGAACGACCGCGCCGAGCTGTTCACAATCGGGCAGCTCGCCGACCGCACAGGCCTGGCCGTGCGCACGATCCGCTTCTGGTCCGATGCCGGCGTTGTCCCGCCGACGTGCCGTTCCTCCGGCGGTTACCGGCTCTATGATGCCGGTGCCGTGCCGAGGCTGGACCTGGTGCGGACACTGCGCGAACTCGGGCTGGAACTGGACGCGGTCCGGCAGATCCTGAGCAGGCAGGCGAGTGTCGCCGATGTGGCGTCCGCCCACGCTTGTGCCCTCGATGCCGAGATCCGCATTCTCCAGGTCCGGCGCCGCGTGCTCCGGGCCATCGCACGGCGTGGTGTCCCGACCGAGGAGATGACACTGATGCACAGACTCGCCACGCTGTCCGCACCGCAGCGGCAGCAGATCATCGACGATTTCGTCGCGCACGTTTTCGCTGGTGTGGACGAAGCAGCGCCAGGTGCGCGCATTGCCCAGGCGATGCGGCAGCTTCCCGCCGAACTGCCCGCCGATCCTGCGCCAGAACAGGTGGACGCGTGGATCGAGCTCGCCGAGCTTGCCAGCGACCCAGAGTTCCGCGAGCGGTCACGTGAGATGGCGGTCGCGGGCGCGGCGGCCGGATCAGGGCAGCCGCGGATGACCGACCCGGCACCGGTCCTGGAGCACGCCGGCGGCGCTGTCGCGGCGGGCGTCGCGCCAGAATCGGCAGCGGGCAAGGTCATTTTGGACCGCATCGTGCCTGCGGAGACCCCAGCAGGCGAGCGCGCCACGCTCGCCGATCAGATCGAGACGTTCACCGACCGGCGCGTCGAGCGGTACTGGCAGCTCATCGGCGTGATCAACGGCCGGCCGGCAGTCCCGTCCACTATCCCTGCCTTCGAGTGGCTGGTCACGGCCCTGCGGGTGCACGCTGGAGCCTAG
>CAVSEV010000004.1:0-93911 GCA_963727015.1 uncultured Actinomycetota bacterium
GGTCTTTCTCGCTCGCGGTTTCCAGCATTTCTGCCGCCCGTCTAGACAACCTGTGGGCGCGCCGCTACCGATCAGCTACGCCGAGCCTAGACCGGCCACCTTCCAGCCCGTTCACCGTCCTTGCTGGCCGTCGCTAGTTCTTCGCCACTGCACGGTTCACCTCGATAGCCAGCTGGGATTCGATGTTCTTTAGACCCGTCAACTGCGCCGCCGCCTTCAGCAGGCCGCTCAGCCCGTTCGCCGAGCGCGCGTTGTAACCAGCCGCATAGATCCCGCTAACATACTCGTCATAAAGGCCGGCCGGATCAGCGCAGTGCGGTATCGGACCAGCGGCACCGGTAGCCACGGCAACTGGCATCAGCTTCTTCATCGCTGCCCTCATGGCTGCCCTCATGGCTGCAGCATTCCCGGATTTCTCAGCAGCCTGGACGGCGTTCACCGCAGCCTGCAATCCGCTGTTCCGGGCAAGTCCCGGACCTTGCTTCCAGGTCTCGTACTGCCGGCGGCAGGAGACCGGCGGCGCCGCTGACACGGCAGGGCGGCGGCCGGACGATGTCGCGTGGCTGCCGCAGGCGGCGGCAAGAAGGGCGCTGACGGCCAGCGACAGGGCAGTACGGAGGGTAATGAGGAGCGTCAGGGTGCTGCTTACAGCTACGAAGACCGCGGCGCCGATAAGAAGCGTCTCCAGCCTGCTGCCCCAGATCCCATCCGGTACGCCGAGGACTACAACAAGACAGATCGCCCACGCACCGGCGAGCGCGGTCCGCAGCCGGTGACCGGTGAACAGAACGCAATACGGGCCGATCAAGACAAAGCCGCTGAACGCATCCACGACGGCGGCGAGCGCGGACGACGGCGCGCGGCCCGGCTGGCTGCTCTCACGCCAGAGGAGACCGCGTCGCCCCTCGCGGCGGCCCTACGACCTGCGGCACGCCGCGGTATCGACGTGGCTTAACGCGGGTGTCGACCCCACCCAAGTAGCGGCCTGGGCGGGCCACAGCGTACGGGTGCTGCTGCATGTCTACGCTAAGTGCATCGTCGGGCGCGACGAAATCGCGCGGCGCCGGATTGAAGCTGCGCTCGGCCCAGCGCCGGAAACGCGGTCCGGCTCCTGACACCCTCTGACCCGCGACCATTCCGGGCCGAAACTTGTCCGTGCATTGTCCGTGGCCAACCGTAGAGAGACGGTCAGAGCCGGACACCATCGGACACGAAGCAACCGCCTGCGGGTGTCGATCGCAGCGCTCCAAACCACTGCCGATCATGACGACAGGGCCTCCAAGGACCCTTCGCCGCCTCTCTTCCACCAAGATCAACCGCTGCTCACGGCACGCCCGAGCCCGCACAACCCGGCGGCGCCACTCCCCCGCCAGGCCGACCTCGCGGCCAGCGCGCGACCGCCCAACGGCGGCGGCGTTTGCGCTGGTCAGGCGGCGGACGAGCCGGCCTGTAGGCCGGGTTCTGTGCACCCGCTTTCGCGGGCCGGCGGCCATCCATCTGGGACTGCCGTTGCCGGCAGCCTCGTGCGGTCTACCCGCGAGCATCGGGCGGGCCGCCCTCGAACGCTCGCGCAGGCCCCGCGCCCCGGAGAACGCGCAGCCCTCTTGACCTTGCTCCGGGTGGGGTTTACCTAGCCGCCCGGATCACTCCGGGCGCTGGTGGTCTCTTACACCACCGTTTCACCCTTACCTCCCGGCCCGGCCTGACCGGGCCAGAGGCGGTCTGCTTTCTGTGGCACTGTCCCGCGGGTCGCCCCGGGTCGGCGTTACCGACCACCCTGCCCTGTGGAGCCCGGACCTTCCTCGACATGACCGCAAGAGCCACGCCGCGACCGCCCGGCCGGCTCGTCCGCCGCAAGACAAGGGTATTCCCCCGCCTCCCTAACGGCTGCCGCATGGCGCGACCCATCAGTTCTGCGGGGGATCCCGGGGCTCGTCCCCCCGGATTAGCACTGTCTGCTGGCGGCCCGCATCGCGCCGGTCTGGTGGTGGGGCTAGCCGTACCAAGGATCCGGGTGGCCGCACGCTGGGCCGCGAACCGGCCGCGGCACAAGCATGGAGACATGAATTCAGTTCCTTTTCAGCCAGCTACCAGTGGGGAGCGGCCATGATCGAAGTTCGTAACCTCAGCAAGAGTTATGGCAGCAAGCTCGCAGTAAACGGCCTGACTTTCACGGTCTCACCAGGGAAGGTGACCGGATTCCTGGGCCCGAACGGCGCGGGCAAGACGACAACAATGCGCCTGCTGCTCGGCCTTGCCGAACCCGACAGTGGTGCGGCCACGATCGGCGGTGTGCGGTACCGCGACCTGAGCATGCCGCTGCGCACGGTCGGTGCGCTGCTCGAGGCGAGGGCCGTGCACGGCGGCCGCAGTGCGGGCAACCACCTGCGCTGCCTGGCCGAGACGCAAGGCCTGCCTCGTCGGCGCGTGGACGAGGTCATCGGCCTGGTCGGGCTCGAAGGGGTGGCAGGCAAGCGGGCAGGCGGCTTCTCACTCGGCATGGCCCAGCGGCTCGGCATCGCCGCCGCGCTGCTCGGGGATCCCCAGGTGCTCGTCCTCGACGAACCGGTCAACGGGCTCGACCCCGAGGGCATCGTGTGGATCAGGAACCTGATGAAGCGGCTTGCCGCCGAGGGCCGCACGGTCTTCGTCTCCAGCCATCTGATGAACGAGATGGCGGTCACCGCGGACCACCTGATCGTGATCGGCCGCGGTGGCCTGCTCGCCAACTGCTCGACCGCGGAGTTCATCGATCGCCACGCGGGAAGCGAGGTCTTGGTGAAGACACCCGATGCGGCTTATCTGTCCGACCTGATCGCCGCCGACGACGGCTCGGTGCGGCCGGCCGGTGCAGACACGCTGATCGTGACGGGCGTGCCGGCGCCCCGGATCGCCGAACTTGCGGCCTGGGCCCGGATCGTCGTATACGAGCT
This sequence comes from uncultured Actinomycetota bacterium, assembly GCA_963727015.1. Lineage (GTDB taxonomy): Bacteria > Actinomycetota > Actinomycetes > Streptosporangiales > Streptosporangiaceae > DATFVJ01. The sequence continues at coordinate 2,934 of CAVSEV010000004.1, forward strand.
CACCCCGCAACGCGCCTCTCTCGAAGAGGCGTTCATGCAGATGACCCGCGACAGCGTGGAATACGGCGATTCCACAGCGACCGGCGACACGGCTGGCGGCGACATGGCTGGCGGCGGCGCGAGTGGCCGCCAGGCCGGGCGCCCGTTCGACGACGATCGCATCGGGAGCCCGTCATGACCACTGCGACAATCACCAGCATCGCCGCGGACCGGGCCGGCGCGGCCGATTCAGCGACCTGCTCCATGCGGAATGGACGAAGATCCGTTCTGTGCGCTCGACCGCTTGGTCGTTTGCCATCCTGCTGGTGGCTGCCATCGGCCTCAACACCCTGGTGGTGTGGGTGGCGATCGCCAACTGGAGCACCACGAGCGCAGCTACCAAGCAGAGTTACGCGGCCGATCCGACCGGGTTCCTCGCCGCGGCGCTGAACTTCGCCCAGATCCCGCTCTGCGTGCTCGGCGTGCTCGTGATTGCCAGCGAGTACTCAACCGGGATGATCAGATCGAGCGTGCTCGCCGTGCCACGCCGCACGCGGATGCTCGCGGCCAAGGCGGTGATGTTCGGCGCGATCACATTCGTCATCGGCGAGGTGATCGCCTTCACCTCGTTCCTCATCGCCCAGGCGATCATCGGCCGCCACCTCCCCGAGTCGCTCAGTGACCCGGCCACCTTCCGCGCGGTCTTCGGCGTGGGCGCCTACCTGACCGTGCTCGGCCTTTTCGCCCTCGCGGTCGGCACGCTGGTCCGGCACACCGGCGCCGCCATCACGGCGGTCGTCGGGTTCGTGGTGGTGCTCGCCAACCTCGCGCAACTGCTGCCAGGCAGCGTGGGCGAGCATGTCGCGGCGTACCTGCCCGCCAACGCCGGCTTGCTGATCACGCACGCCCATCAGGAATCCGGTGACCTGCTCACACCCTGGCAAGGCTTCGGCGTGTTGTGCCTGTGGACCGCGATACTGCTAGGCGCCGCCGCGTACATACTCAACAGGCGCGACGTCTGAGGGCGCGGTCATGACGGACAATAATTGGATGAGCGGCGTAGTGACGACGACCCGCGCGGCCGACCGCGGGCTGACCGAGCGGGCCGTCCGCCGCCTCACGCGCGAACCATTCACCCGGCGGTCCTGGGCCGAGTTCCTTTATGCGATCATCGCTTTGCCGCTGGGCGTCATCGGCTTCGTCTTCACGATTGCCTCGCTGTTCGTCGGCGCGTTTCTAGCGATCACCTTCTTCGGCCTGCCGCTGATCGCGGCGTCGTCGCGGGGCGCGCGTGCCCTTGGCCGCGTCAACCGCAACGTCGCGTACCGGTGGCTCGGGCTGCGGGTTCCCGCGCCCGCCAAGTTCAGCCCGAGGCCGGGGTTCTTCGGCTGGCTCCAGTCCGGGCTCACCGATCGCGTCGCCTGGCGAGCACGGGCATATCTGGTACTGAAGCTGCCGATGGGCTTCGTGAGTGCTGGCGTCGCCATCTACCTCAGAGTGGTCGCGGTCATCTTCGTGGTTGCGCCGCTGCTGGGGCGGGCAAGCCTGCTCCACCTCGTGCAGGGTGTCGTGATCTGGCTGATCGCGCCGTGGGCGCTGCGGGTCGTTCTGCAGCTTGACCAGCTGCTCATCCGCGGCCTGCTCGGCCCGACCTCGCTATCGCAGCGGGTGGAGGACCTGGAACGCATGCGCGCGGACGCCGTCGACGACGCGGCGGCGCGACTGCGCAGGATCGAACGCGACCTGCATGACGGCACCCAGGCCGAGCTGGTCGCGCTCGCCATGAAGCTGGGGCTGGCCAAGGAGAAACTCGACGCGGGCAGCCAAACCGACGTCGAGCGTGCGCGCGAGCTCATCGACACCGCGCATCGCACGGCGAAGGAGGCGATCGGCGAACTGCGCGATCTCGCCCGCGGTATCCACCCGCCCGCCCTGGACTCGGGCCTCCAGCCCGCTCTCAGCACCCTCGCCGCACGCAGCGCGGTGCCGGTCGACCTTCTCGTCGACGTCGGCCAGCGGCCGTCGCCGGCGATCGAGACGATCGCCTACTTCTGCGCCGCCGAACTGCTCACCAACGTGGCCAAGCACAGCCTGGCGCGGCACGTCACGCTTGAGGCGGTCCACGTCGATGGCCTGCTACGGGTGCGCGTCACCGATGACGGCGTGGGCGGCGCGTGCGCCGACATCGGCCGTGGTCTGGCCGGTCTCGGGAGCAGAGTCCGAACGGTCGACGGCCGGCTCGACATCATCAGCCCGCGCGGAGGCCCAACGGTGGTGACCGCCGAACTGCCTTCCCACGCCTAATTGGCAGGCGGTGAGGATAACCTCGCAGGTCAGGAGGAGGAGCCATACGGCTACCGGCGGCACCCGCGGCCTGCCGAATTATTTCGGCTCCATTCCGTGAATCCACTTCTTCTTTTTCAAGAAAGCCCTGACGTCCGCTACACGTACTTGCCATTCCGAGATTTGGTCGCCGTCCTCGTTGACGACGGAGCGCGGGGACACAGATTCCCATGGCGCGGCTGGATCGAAATCATGTTCGAGCTGTTCTAGGAACAGGTACCGATTTTGAATATACACCTCATCCCCGGATCGGTAAAGCGGCCACGTAACCACGAAATTCGACGTCTGAGGATCAGTCAAGGATGCGACCAAACACGACGTCGATGTGCCATCGACCAGCCGATTCAGTGCCGTCTCCCAGCTCTTCTCATAGTCCTCGATAACCCAGAATCCCAGCTCCGCGTGGAATGCCTCGCAGTAGTCACCGAGCCGGATTTTGCCAACGGCCACGGACGAATCATAGTCCGCGAAATCGCCAGTGAATCCAATGCAAAAACTCATATCAGCCCTTCACTCTGGTAAGATCCCAGCTGTATGTGCCGACACGTTGTCCTCGCCTGTCAAACAGCTTCCACCCATCGGTCACGTTATGACCGTCGACATCCGGCGTGAGGTAGTTCGTTCCATCTGTGTAGACGGGCTGACCATGAGAGTTAAACGGTGCCCTCTGCGGCGGTATCCTCCTATCGTATCCGAGTTCCTTGGCCTGATCCGCGATCTCCTGCTTGGTCTTGGCCGGATTTGATCCGCTGCCGCTTGCGGAATCGCTGTCGGCTTTCATGATCGTTACGCGGTCCGGGCAGGCCGCATCCCGGGCGATCGCACCGGCGCCCGAACCGGCGTAATAGGTCCCTGCAGCGAGCCCGGCCACGGAGGCCGCGGTGAGCTCCGCACCGCCCGCGACGAAGCCGACGCCGGTCGCATCCATGGCGACTCCGACGCCGAGACCTGCCGCGCTGACGCCCGTGAGCGCAAGGCCCCCGGCCAGCTTGCCCAGGTCGCCCGGATCGTGGACGGCCGCGTTGCCGACCGAGGCCACGAAGTTGACCGTATCGGCGCCAGCAGTTTCCGCCCCGTGAACGACGTCGTGCCCGGCTTGCCCCAAGAAGTGGCTGACGGCGCCCCCCACCCGGTTCCAGCCGATCGCCTGGACCAGGAAGGGTTCCGGTGGCGCGCCGCCGGCCGCCGAGGCGGCGTTGGCGGCGGTGTCGCCGGGGTTTTGGGCCGTGAGGCCGGTGGCCGGGCCGGTGATCGCCGCGCCCATGCTGCCCTGGCTGCCGGCCTGGATGATGTTGTCGACGGCGGTCTGCGCGGACTTTTCCAGGCTGGCCAGCGCCCGCAGCGCCTGGTCCATCGAAAGGCTCACCGGCGGCCACTGCTGGGAGCGGAACCGGGCCGCGGCCGGCCCGTCCCACACCGCGGGGCTGCACAGCGCCTGGCCGTGCTGTTTGAGCGCCGCCAGCTGCGCCGGGAGACCGCCGGTGAGGAGGCTGTTCATCTGCCGGGCCGCGTTCTTGGCCCGGTCGGTCGACAGCACCCGCTGGCTCAACGTCCCAGCTCCGTTCGTGCGATACCTGCTCGATCCGCGGCCTCTTCTGCCATGGAGCGCGGCGCCGGCTCGGCTGGCTCGGCGGGCTGAGCCGGGTGGCTGAGCTGGCGTGCCGGCGGGCTCGTTGCTAGCTGCCGCCGCCCGCGTGCAGGATGTTTTGGACCACGGTCTGCATCTGCTTGCTCAAGGTGTCGAGCGTGGTGATCGCGGACTGCAGGGCGCGGCTTTGGGCCGGCCACTCCCCGGTGCGGAAACGCGCCGCCAGCGGCCCGTCCCACGTGTCCGGGTTGGACAGGTCGTTGCCGGCGACCTGCAGCTGCCTGAGCTGGGCGCTCATGTCGCCCGACAGCATCGCCTGCATCTTGGTGGCCGCCTGCTTGGCGGTGTCGGTGGCCAGCACCCGCTGACTTGGACTCATCTCTGCTGTCTCCTTGCTCCTGGCCTGCTGCTCCTGGCCTGCTGCTCCTGGCCTGCTGGGCGGGCGCCGCGGCTGGGGCCGGCTCCGGGCCGGGGTCAGCCGCCGGCGCTCATGATGTTCTGGACGACCTGCTGGGCCTGCTTCTGCAGCGTCTGCAGGTTGGTGATCGTCTGCTGCAGCGCCCGGCTCTCGTCCGGCCACGCGGAGCGGAACTGCTGCGCCCGCGGGCCGTCCCACTCGCCGGGGCTGGCCAGCGTCGCGCCGAGCTGCTGCAGCTGCCGCAGGTCGCCGGTGAGGCTGCCCGCCAGGATCTGCTGCAGCCGCTGCGCGCTGGTGATGGCCTCCTGCGTCGAAAGGACTCTCTGGTTCACCGTGTCACTCCTGTCACTTGACCGCCGGCGTTCTCTATGTGTCAGTGCGCCACCCGGCGACCCAGGCCCCGCCTGGGGCCCATCCCGATCACGCCCGCCACGTCCCTGTCTTGGCTCCGTCGATTGAGCTGCGGTGACCTAAGTACGACCGTGATGAGCGAGACGGTTCAGTCCCGGCATGCCATATTTCCCGCAAGCGACAGCCCTGATCATTTCGCCCGCCCCGCAGGACACTCGGCTTTCGCGCGGACGCCGTCGACGACGCGGCGGCGCGACTGCGCAGGATCGAACGCGACCTGCATGACGGCACCCAGGCCGAGCTGGTCGCGCTCGCCATGAAGCTGGGCCTGGCCAAGGAGAAACTCGACGCGGGCAGCCAAACCGACGTCGAGCGTGCGCGCGAGCTCATCGACACCGCGCATCGCACGGCGAAGGAGGCGATCGGCGAACTGCGCGATCTCGCCCGCGGTATCCACCCGCCCGCCCTGGACTCGGGCCTCCAGCCCGCTCTCAGCACCCTCGCCGCACGCAGCGCGGTGCCGGTCGACCTTCTCGTCGACGTCGGCCAGCGGCCGTCGCCGGCGATCGAGACGATCGCCTACTTCTGCGCCGCCGAACTGCTCACCAACGTGGCCAAGCACAGCCTGGCGCGGCACGTCACGCTTGAGGCGGTCCACGTCGATGGCCTGCTACGGGTGCGCGTCACCGATGACGGCGTGGGCGGCGCGTGCGCCGACATCGGCCGTGGTCTGGCCGGTCTCGGGAGCAGAGTCCGAACGGTCGACGGCAGCCTCGACATCATCAGCCCGCGCGGAGGCCCAACGGTGGTAACGGCCGAACTACCTTCCCACGCCTAGCTAGTGGGCGTGCCTGACTCGGCCAGGAACGGCGGCAGGTCGACGGGCCGGATTGAGCCGTCCTTGGGCCCTCCGAGGTAGAACGGGCCCCGGAGCTCGTAGAGCTTCCACTCGATGCGGAGCTGGTCGGCCTGGACGAACGCCGGGCGGAGGCCGATCGCCTCGCTCCATCGCATGCCTGTGTAGGCAATCGTAACGATCATCACGAAGTCGGTGCCGCAGCCGGACAAGGCGGCGCACCGCTCGGCGACGAGCGCCTGAAGTGGCGTTGGCCAGGCTGGACAGCGAGCTTACGGACACGTCCAGCACCATGCCCTACGTCACGGTGTCACCTCCTGCCCGACTGGTCGCATGGACGACAGAGCTAGCTAGCACTTGCGCGAAATACGCCACGGCAGGACTGAACCGCGTCGATCGTCCCTGTCGTACTTAAGTAATCGCAGCCGGAGCTACGGAGGGAAACAGGGACATGTCAGGCGTGACCGGGATGGACCCCGCGCGGGGCTAAAAGGCAAGCGATCCAGCCACGCGAATTGTCACGGCCAGTGGCAAGCGACATGCACGCCCGCGAGAGCTACCCCAGCCCGCCGCCGAACCAGGTCGCCCGCGTCGCCCGGTAGCGCACTGAGTCACAGAGAACGTCGGCGGTCAAGCAACAGGAGTGACGCCGTGAACCCAAGAGTCCTTTCGACGCAGGAGGCCATCACCAGCGCCCAGCGGCTGCAGCAGATCCTGCCGGGAAGCCTGACCAGCGACCTGAGCCAGCTCCAACAGCTCGGCGGAAACGCTATCCAGCGCCAGCGAGTAGGACAGCCCGCAGGCGCAGAAGTTCCGGTCCGAGTGGCAGAACCAGCGCCAGGTCCTGCAGCGGGCGATCACCAACCTGGAGACGCTGCAGAAGCAGGCCCAGCAGGTCGTCCACAACATCATGCGCGCCAGCTGAACCCGGTACGAAGCCGACACAGCCGCAGCGAGACCGTGGTCCAGAACATCCTCCATGCGGGCGGCAGCAACTAGCAACGTGTCAGGCGGCGCCGTGCTTCGCGAGAAGGGAGCTGGGGAGTTGAGTCAGCGGGTCCTGTCGACGGACCGGGCCAAGAGCGCGGCCCAGCAGATGAAGAGCCTCCTGAACGGCAGCCTCAGGTCGCAGCTGGCGGCGCTGAAGCAGCACGGCCAGACACTGTGCAGCCCCGCGGTGTGGGACGGGCCGGCTGCGGCCCGGTTCCGCTCGCAGCAGTGGCCGCCGATGGGTCGCTCGATGGACCAGGCGCTGCAGGCGCTCGCCAACCTGGAGAAGTCCTCGCAGACCGTCATCGACAACATCATGCGGGCTGGGACCGAAGGCAGCATGGGCGGGGGCACGGTGGCGCCGGACGAGATCTTTCGCACGGACGGCGCCGGGCACCTGCTGGGTGACGCCGCGCACGTCGCCCGGAACGTCATCGACGATGCCGGGCATTTCGCCGAGGGGTTGCTCTGGGACGGGCCGGTGGGGATGCTCAAGGGGCTGGGGGACCTGGTGGGCATGGGGCCGCTGTGGGGAGACCCGCCGTTCCTCCAGACCTGGAAAGGGATCGGGCTGCTGGCGCAGCCGATGGCGATGCCGGGCGATGTCACTCCGGAATCGATGGCCGCCTGGGAAAACTTCGGCAAGAGCCTGCTGGCCTGGGATGAGTGGAAGAAGGACCCAGGCCGGGCGGCCGGCGACGTCGTGTTCAACGTCGTCACCGCGCCGTTCGTCGCCAGCAAGGTGTTGGAGGTGGGCACTGCCGCCAAGGCGGCCGCCGACGCGGGCGAGGCCGGGACTGCCGCGGCCGCCGAGAAGGCGGCGGACGCCGGGAGGACCGGTGTCAATGCTGCGCCCGCCCTTGTGGAGGATCCAACCCTGGTACCGTCGCGGCTTCCGCAGGCGGAAATGGCTGAGGTCTCGCCAAGGAAGTTCACCCAGTATTCAATGGATCCAACCGCGAAAAACGATGGAAAATGGAAGGCCTGGTCGAAACTTGGTTATAATATAGGCGAGGGGCGTGCGGCTGCCGCTGCCGATGTTGAGCGCCAGCTGAAGGCAGGACTTCCTTCCTCTCCGGTGGTAGGTCGCCAGAATACGGTCCATGGTATAAAATTGCAGACCCGTACGGTCATACGTGGCCCGAACGGTGCCGAGGGAACGGTGGTCGCCGTCTGGCAGTACGACAATGGCACAGATATCCCGCGAATGATCACCAACTGGCTTGAAGTGCATAAGTAAACCACAGAGAGCAATACCGACCAAAGGGAAACGATGATGTTCAAAGAGGGCGACCAGGTGAGGCTACTCGTGCCTGTCGCTGGAATTGGAAAGGTACTAGCGGCTGCGGGAACCGTTGGCACAGTCGTCGATGATGTCCACGCTCCGGATGAGTACGGTGTCGACGTCGAAGTAAACGGGCAATACGACAATCTGGTCGTAAGCGGTGATCAACTGACTGCCGTCACTGAAGGCGCGTCCTAGCGTGGTTTGTTGACTCTGAAACGGGTTTGGGTACGCGGGGAGTAGTGGCGTGACACCCGGGGTTGTGTGGCACTTGAGGGTGTGCGATGACGCGACGTCAGTCGTGTCCTGCGCTGGGCCGCTGGGAGGGGTATGCGGCCCGGTTTGATGACCTGTTCGGTTCTTTGGCGCAGCGGCGGGTTTCCGGGAGTACCTGGCCGGTTTGCCCGCGCCGCGGGACCGGAACATACGGACGATCAGCTGATTCGGCTGCCGCGAATTTTGTGGTCCCGGTTACGCAGGGTACAAGATGACGCGCTTGCGGAGAAGGTCGAAGCTGGCGCGGCCGTACATCTGGCGCTTGATCATCTTGATCTTGTTGACGGCGCCCTCGACCTTCCCGAAGCTATGAGGCCGTTGACGACCGCTTGCAGGTCGTTGCGGATTCCGGAGGGGAAGGAACGCAGGTCGGGCTGGTCGTCTGCTTCCACGGCAGCCAGCCAGGCGTCCAGGTCCTGCTTGCCGCTGCAGCGGGTTATCGTGTCGGCGAAGGCGGTCACGTGCCCGGCGAGCGCGTCGATGTGCGGGCAGCGGGTGCGGGTGGCGTCGAGATGGGCTTGCTTGCCTGGCTGCAGGCAGTCGGGGCGGGTCAGCAGCCAGCGGGTGATCTTGCGGGTCTTCGGGACCTCCTGGGCTGGCCCGGCCGCGGCGAGTGCCTGCCGGAACGGGGCTACGTAGCGGCGGACGGTCTGCGCGCTGCCAGTCCACCGCGTTCTCGTATTTCGGCATGGAGCAGCTCGGCCGGCTCGGCTGGCTGAGCCGGGTGGCTGAGCCGGCGTGCCGGCGGGCTCGTTGCTAGCTGCCGCCGCCCGCGTGCAGGATGTTTTGGACCACGGTCTGCATCTGCTTGCTCAAGGTGTCGAGCGTGGTGACCGCGGACTGCAGGGCGCGGCTTTGGGCCGGCCACTCCCCGGTGCGGAAACGCGCCGCCAGCGGCCCGTCCCACGTGTCCGGGTTGGACAGGTCGTTGCCGGCGACCTGCAGCTGCCTGAGCTGGGCGCTCATATCGCCCGACAGCATCGCCTGCATCTTGGTGGCCGCCTGCTTAGCGGCGTCGGTGGCCAGCACCCGCTGACTTGGACTCATCTTTGCTATCTCCTTGCTCCCGGCCTGCTGCCTGTCTCCTGGTCCTGGCCTGCTGCTCCTGGCCTGCTGGTCCTGGCCTGCTGCTCTGGTCTGCTGCTCCTGGCCTGCTGGGCCAGCGCCGCGGCTGGGGCCGGCTCCGGACCGGGTCAGCCGCCGGCGCTCATGATGTTCTGGACGACCTGCTGGGCCTGCTTCTGCAGCGTCTGCAGGTTGGTGATCGTCTGCTGCAGCGCCCGGCTCTCGTCCGGCCACCCGGAGCGGAACTGCTGCGCCCGCGGGCCGTCCCACTCGCCGGGGCTGGCCAGCGTCGCGCCGAGCTGCTGCAGCTGCCGCAGGTCGCCGGTGAGGCTGCCCGCCAGGATCTGCTGCAGCCGCTGCGCGCTGGTGATGGCCTCCTGCGTCGAAAGGACTCTCTGGTTCACCGTGTCACTCCTGTCACTTGACCGCCGGCGTTCTCTATGTGTCAGTGCGCCACCCGGCAACCCAGGCCAGACCCAGGCACCCCCTGGGGGCCATCCCGATCACGCCCGCCACGTCCCTGCTGCCGCCGATTGGCCGCGGCGACTTAAGTACGACCGCGATGAGCGAGACGGTTCAGTCCCGGCATGCCATATTTCCCGCAAGCGACAGCCCTGATCATTTCGCCCGCCCCGCAGGGCAGGAGATGACACCGTGACGCAGGCCATCGTGCTCGTCGTGCCCCGTAAGCTTGTCGTGGCCCGCCGGTGGAAGCCCGGTCCGGATCGCCGCCTGGAGGCCGGGTAGCAGGCTGGCGGCCTGGGCTGTAAAAGGGCAGGGCGGAGCCAAGCGTCAAAAGCTGTGCAAGCGGGAGCGACGATGCTGTCCGTCGCATGCGCGAAGCCCGCGGCGTCGTTGAAGGTTCTGCCAGTGAGGCGCGGGCAGGGGGACTGCCGAACCCCCGAAAGCAGGGTGACGGCCAGGAAGCGGCAGAGCCTGCAATCGCAGCCGTGAGAAACGCCCCGGCGTACGGGGCGCGGAACGTATCAACGGTGGTGGCGGGGAATCGGCAGGCCCTCCACGGCTGACCGCCGACCGGCTTCGACCACAGCGCCGTCCTCATCGTCACCCAGACGGGGACCACCGACATGACGCTGCTGTCTTCGCTGCCGGTCGCCGTCACACTCAGCAGCGATTCCGGGCCGGTTGTCCACACCGCGCTGTCACAGGTCTGCGTGATTACGGGACACTAGTGTTCTGACGCGTGTCACTCTTTAGTTTTCATTCAGGGTACGAGACAATGGCGCATGCCGAATCGCGTGCGGGTTTTGATAGTGCCGGATGGCGACCGGGACGAGCTGGAGCGGCGGGCCCGGGCCAAGGGCGCCCCAGCCCGGGTGGTGGAGCGGGCCCGGATCGTGCTGCTGGCCGCCGAGGGCCTGACCGGGCCGCAGATCGCCGGGCGGGCCGGGTGCACCGAGCCGACGGTGGTCAAGTGGCGGCGGCAGTACGCGGAGGCCGGGCTGGCCGGGCTGGAGGACGCGCCGCGGCCGGGCGGGCCGCGGACGGTGCTCACCGATGCGGCGGTCAGCGAGATCTTGTCGGCGACCGTGACCCCGCCGCCGGAGTCGCTGCGGGCGGCGGGGGTGACGCACTGGTCGGCGCGGCGGCTGGCGGACTGGCTGCGCCGCACCAAGGGGATCAAGGTCAGCCACGACACGATTACCCGGCTGTGGCGGCGGTTCTGCCTGCAGCCGCACCGTACCGAGGGGTTCAAGTTCTCCACCGACCCGCAGCTGGAAGCCAAGGTCCGCGACGTTGCCGGCCTGTACCTGAACCCCCCGGACAACGCCGTGGTCGTCTGCGTGGATGAAAAGTCGCAGATCCAGGCCCTGGACCGGACCCGGCCCATCCTGCCGATGCGGCCAGGGATCCCCGAGCGCCAGACCCACGACTACATCCGGCACGGCACCACCACCTTGTTCGCCGCCCTGGAGATCGCCACCGGCAAGGTCGTGGACGCCTGCAAGCCGCGGCACCGCCACACCGAGTTCCTGGCCTTCCTCAAGCAGGTCGCCGCCGCCTGGCCCGGCGTGCAGCTGCACGTCGTGTGCGACAACTACAGCACCCATAAACATGCCAAGGTCCGCGCCTGGCTGGCCAAAAACCCGCGGGTCCAGCTGCACTTCACCCCGACCAGCTGCTCGTGGCTCAACCTGGTGGAATGCTTCTTCTCGATCATCACCCGCCAGGCCATCCGCCGCGGGGCCTTCACCTCCGTCACCGAGCTGACCGACCGGATCAGCGCCTTCATCGATCACTGGAACAACCATCCCCAGCCCTTTGCCTGGACCAAGGACGCCGACGAGATCCTCGGCAAGATCGAACGCGCGAAGACTAAAACAAGCGGTCTTACAGACCACTAGCGAGCTAGCGAGTGCCTCTCAGAACAGCTGGGTTGGAGCCTGAACGACCCCAACCCAACCGCCCTGAGCAGGCACGTCGCCGTGTGCTGCGCTGGTACCCCCGCGCTGGAAAGCGTTCTTTGACCTGAAAGCGTTAAAGGTTAGGGCTCGTAAGCGAGTGTGCCGGGGTTCGTCTTAGTGAAGGTTAGGTACTGTGGCCCCTCGAGCTCCGCGCCTTGGGTCTGTTTTAGCTCAGCGAACGGGCAGTTCCCCTCGGTCTGGCACTTCTCGGCCCGGACATTGTAGTTCCGTACTGCCCCTGTATTTGATATCGGTACATAGAGATGCCCGCCGGGGCCAAAGAGCAGTGCCTGCGCGAAACTACGGGCGGCGGTGCCGCCTGGGTCCAGATTTATCTTCCCTTGCAAAATTTCCTGGTCTCGTTGACCACCTTTTCCGAAGATCAGGATCTTGTCCGTGGTGAATTTGCTTGGGTCTAATCCCGACTTGTTCTGGAAGCTGGTGACGTAGAGTTTCCCGTCAGGGCTAAAGACCAAGCCTTCGGGACGGTTGAAGTCGTAGAGCCCGCCTGTGGGATCGTTGATGAAGACATCCTTGGGACCAGACGCGAGCTTGTTGGGGTCAAAGCGCAAGACCTGACCACCAAGTCCTCCGAGGACTGGGTCATTGGAAACGTAGAGGTATCCATCGGGTCCCAGGACAACGCCGCGCGGGTGGAATGTGTTGACGTTTGGGGCGTACTCGGAGATGAACTTCCCGGAGTTAGCGTCGAACTCTTGGAGCTCCCCAGGCGTAGGCGCTACTTGCACGCCCGATTCACTGGCCACAAACAGGTGGCCCGACGTAACTATGATGCCGCGGGGCGCAGGTGGCGCATCGGGATTGGAGGAGGGGACTAGCGCTCCTTGGAAGCACGAGGGGCTACACTTTGGGCCGTCGTGGTACCTTCACTGGCATTCGGTTATGAATCGCTTGTGCTGGGTGGCTCCCCGGATGCGATCGGCGTGCCGTCACGTCTTGTAGCCGGCGACTGGTCGCGTGGGTGCTGTGCGGCTGCTGTTCCGGTTACTTTTCGTGAGTCTGGTTCGTGCCAGCGGGCCTGCTGAGGCTCCTGTTCGCGGTAAGCCGTGTTCCTGCGGGCGTTTCCGGCAGCGGGGGCATGCCGGCATCCCGGCGCGGCGGTGCCGGGCCGGGATGGCGGGGTCGCGTGTCAGGCTGCTGGCGGCGCGTTCGGCTGCGCGGCCGGCGTGGTGACGGGCAGCGGGAGCAGGTGCAGCCGGGTCGCGGCCGGGACGGCGTGGCGGCTTTTGCGGGTCCGGACTTTCTTGATGGTGAACCGGGGGTAGTGCCGTCCGGGCCGCCAGGCGGTCACGAACCGCAGCGGGTGCCGGGTGATGTCGCGGCTGATGATGCCGATCGCGGCGGTCAGGACCGTGACGGTGGCGCCCTGGCCGGCGCGGATGCTCGCGGTGGCGGTGTCGCGCAGCGCGGTAGCGCTGATCCGGGCGGGCTCGGCGGCGATCGCCGCGGCGACCGCGGCGCCGGCGATCCGCAGCGCCTGGTGCACGGCGACGGTCGCGGCGGCCATCCGGTACGCCCCGGCCGGGGTCGCCGCGGTGAGCGGCTGCCCGGCCGAGAGCGTCTGCTTTTCTTCGAGGTAGACCAGCTCGCTGGCCCACCGCATCCCGTACAGTTCCGCAATGTCGCGGGCCGGATAGGCAGCGGGGTCGGTGAGGCTGGTGATGATGGTGACGGTCTCGGACACCTCCACCCGGATCGTGCCGTCGTCCGGCTGCTCGCACGCCGCGCCCTGAACGTCGCCGAGGACGCGGACCGACACGCCGGGCGGCGGCGCGGACACCAGCAGCCGGTGGCCGGGCTGGAGGTCGAAGACCTGGTCCATGTGGTACTCGATGACGCGGACCTTGACGGCGCGGCCGCGCCAGATGATCTTGGCCTTCCAGGTGCCGTCGGTCAGCGGCCGTCCCGAGCGGCGCAGCTTCCACGCCGACGAGACCCGCCAGGCGAAGTGCTTCCCGGCGGTGATCTTGGCGACGGCGGCCTGGCTGCTGGGGAACCCGCGGTCGGCCAGGTCCAGGTCATCCGGCCCGTAGGCGGGCTCGAGGTGCGCGGCGAGGGTGGTCTCCCCGATGCGGCACGGCCCGGCCGCCCACGCCGCGCAGCTGCGGGCCCACACGTCGGTGACCTCCACCATGCGCAGCTGCGGGGCCGCCTCGGCGCCGGTGCTGGCCGGGCGGCCGAAGTGCGCGGCGTTGCGGGACCGCCCGCGCTCGCCTTCGCGGTCTGTGCGTTTCGGGTCGGCGACCGCGCGGACGGTGCCGTCCTTGGCCAGCACCCGCAGCCCGTGCCAGCGGCCGTCCCGCCACGGCCCGCCCGCGGCGTGCGTCAGCGGGCGCAGCCGGACCGCCGTCCGGTCCCCGTCCGCCGTCCCGGCCGCGGGCAGGTGCGGTGCCACTCCGGGCAGCGGCACCGGCCGGGCCTGCCCGCACAGCGAGGCGAGCAGCCGCGGGAACGGCTTGACCTGCAAGAAGCTGTCGGCGTCCGACAGCGAGGAGGCGGCCGGCAGGTCATAGCCCGGGTCAGCCTCCCGGGGCCGCTGCGCCATCTGCCGCAGCACCGCAGATGCGGTCCCCGGTTCCAGGGCCCGCGCCAGCGGCAGCTGCATCGCCAGCCGCGGCGTGATCTTCCGCGCCCGCCGGGCCGGCACGCCTGCCAGCGCCTCATCCAGCACCGCCGGGCCGATCACGCAGCTCACCAGCCCCAGCCCCGTGCCATCCCGCACCCGCCCCGGCTCCGCCGCCACCCCCGCCGCCGCCAGCTCCCCGGCGGTCCACGCCGGGACCGGGGCGACCGCGCCGGGCAGCGCCCCGCACGCCACGATCCCCGAGCCCGGCCCCGGCAGCTCAGTCAGCCTGGCCGCGTCCCGCCAGATCGCCGGCATCGCCAGCACCTCGGCCAGGCCCGCCGCCGCGTCCCGCGGCGGCTCCTTCGCCCGGCGCGGCCCGCCTTCCCGGCCGGGCGCGCCGCCGTCGCCCTCCGGGCAGCACGACGTCGCGACGGGTCCGGCGGCAGCAGGTACTGTCGCAAGCGGAAGCATCGGCGGGCCCCTCGCGAGAGGCGGACAGAGACCGCCGATGCTTCCGCATCAGACCCGTTTGTCCCGTAACCGGCCAGGCGTGTCGCACGGAAACCGCAGCCGGCCCTCTCGCGTCCCCGGCACCCGCCATGCCGCGGCACCGGCAGCAGCCACGCAACGTGACCAACGCCCCGGAGAACCGTCCGTTGCAATCCGTGACCACCAGGCCCGGCGGGCCCCGCCCAGATCAGGCGTAACCTCGCAGGCCAGAACGCACTCAGATCTGAACCGAAGAGGGTGGTACCTTAGCATCGACCCTGGTACGGATAGGCCCTCATTCTGGTTGGCGAGCAGGAGCGAGCCTCGACTGTAGATTAGGCCGGCTGGCACATCCAGACCACCAGGCAGGTCGGATGTATCGCTTGCGGTTGTGGCAAAGACGCTGCTCCCGGTTGCGTCGAGGCGCTTCACAGTGCTATCACCGGCGTCGCTGATATAGAGAGGGTCGCTGCCGGGGCTGGCGATGGTCGGACTGCTGACGCTCGCTGCTGCGGAACTGGCAGCAGCTGGCACGGCCAACAGCGCCATCAGGGCGATGCTCGCTACTGCTCCGGCTTGTAAACGGACCTTTTTCTTCACGAGATTCTCCTCACTCCCCGACCAATCCAGGGACTAGCCTTTTACACGGGTAAGGGATATGCGTTCCGGGTTGGGCGCAGGGTCATCGGCAAAGTCGCGGCTTAGGAATCACCTCCTTCCCTGGTCGCATGGCTAGAGGCTGAGAAGTGCCAGGAACGCGCCCACCGATCGACGCTCAGCGGCGTCTTCACAATCTCGGGAACCCGCATGAAAGGTCGAGCGATGTGAGCCCGTACGCTTGCTCGACAACGAACGCCACCTATGAGTAGATGCGCCGATAGGTCACTTCGACTACTGCCACGATCACAATTACGCTTAACGCGGCGATAAGCATTCTCCCCTGCACTGGGCTCCTTTCGAGGCGGGTGGCGAAGAACCTTGCCTGGTAGTGCTGCCTCGCGGGGGATGCACGGACTGATCGTGGCTGATCAGGTTGGAGCAGGCGCTGGAGCGCGCACTGGACCGCGGCTGGCGTGGCTGCGGGTCGAGAACGGTTGTCCGAGGCTGACGGCAGGATCTGTGCCGCCGGGCACTTGCAGGAAGGATCTCTGTGGCCTGCTCAACACGGGGCGGGTTGATCAGCGATGACGGTGATCCGGCGGCGCTTCGATTTGAGGTGATGGGTGATGCGGGCCGCGGAGGCCTGGGGCAGGTAAGTGATAGGTCCACATACCCGGGAGGAATCAGGCCGCGCCACCGCGGCGGACTTCGCCGGGCGCTGGCGGCCAATGGCTTCAAGAGCCGACGCTCCAACAGGATCCGGTGGGACGGCCTGACGCTCCCGGCCCGCGGCGCCGAACCCCGGACCCCAGCCGCTTCCGCCCGAAGCCGGTCCACCGAACCGAAAAGCGGCGGACCGGCCCACTTTCGGTCGGCCCATGGACAGTGACAGTTCGCGTGATGAAAGCAGCACGAGGCGGCACAGCGCTTCGTACTGGTGAATCGGCCGAGCGCAAGAGAACCCGGCCCGGCGCGCCTCGCTGCCGGGTCCGCCGCACCCGCGATCTCCGCGAACGCCCTGGTGGTAGGCGGTGAGGACAACCTCGCAGGTCAGAAGGGTGCCATACGGCTGCCGGGGGCCCCCGCGGCCCGCCGGATTATTTCGCCTCTATTCCGTAGTACTCCTGTTCGGAAATCACCGGGCTGACGATCGGCGGCTCGGCCCGACCGGCGCGCCGTCGAGCGGAGTACATTGTCCCTCGGGCTGCCATCGGCTTGCAGACACGGGCAAGCCCGGTCGGGTTGGCCATGTCGTCGTAGATCGCGTCGATGCCACCGCCCATGTGGTAGGCCTCGTGCCAGAATCCGGTGCCGCCGGAGTCACGTATAAAGGTCTGCCACCAGGCCCGATGAGGCTCAGACCTCGTCGAACGTTCCAGGCTGTCTAGATCGCGCCAGTACTCGCGCATACCGAGGTGCAGGGGGAGCAACGACCAGATGAGATCCTCATGTAGCAGCAGGCCATCGGGCTGCGCCCGCCATGATTTCTGAATCTGCGGAGCGAGCCCCAATAATCGCAAGATGCCCTTCGGGCGGTTGACGCGCATCCCCAGATATATGACGACTAGCTCTGGGTAGGCGGACAGATCGATGCTCGACCGTTCAACACGCAGAGTGGGATCCCCTAAGAACGTTGCCCGTAGGGACGTCTAACGACGCTCGGACCATCATGCCTCACAGCCATGCTGTGACGGCAGGCCGCGGCGAAGCCTTTAGCACCTCAGGATTCGTTTTGAGGGCTGGTCGGATTCCCGTACGCGGTGGCGTGGGCAGCGGCGATGTTGATGATGGGGGGCCACGCCTGGCTCGAGCTCCAGAGAATTCTGGCCATGTGGACACAGCCAGCCGACTGCGACCGCCAGCACGGCGTCGCGGCGGGTCTGCTTCATTGACCAGGCTGCGGAGGCAGGCCACGACGGCGAGGACGGCCACGACCGTCCCGCCGACCAGTATGGCCAGGACGAGGCCGTCTTGCGGCGGTTACACCCGCACCGCGCAGATGGTGCCACTCACCAGCCGGGTGAGCGATCGCTGGCCCTGCCGGCCAATGTTTTGGCTACCGTTGGCGCCGTGTACACACGCCAATGCCACCGCGATCTGATAGATCGGAATTCCGGTCCGATTGTCGTGACAGCTGAACTGCCTTCCCACACCTAGTGGCCCTGAAAGCAGGCACATGCGCATCGTGATCGCCGAGGACGCCGCCGTGCTCCGCGCCGGGCTGGCCGAGTTGCTCGTGGATCGGGGGCACGATGTGGTGGCGGCGGTCAGCGACGCCGGCGCACTGCTTTCCGCCGTCGCGGCGCACCGGCCCGACATCGCCGTGGTGGACGTGCGGATGCCACCGACCCATACCGACGAGGGCCTGCGCGCCGCCGTGGCCCTGCGCCGTGACCACCCCGGGCTCGCCGTACTGGTGTTCTCCCAGTACGTCGAGACGAGCTACGCGGCCCAGCTGCTGAGCCCCCGTTCGCCCGCTACCGCGGGCGTCGGGTATCTGCTGAAGGACCGGGTCGCGGACGTGGCGGAGTTCATGGAAGCGCTCGAGCGTGTCGCCGATGGCGGTACCGCGCTTGATCCGGAGGTGGTCAGGCAACTGCTCGGCGCGAGTTCACGTGCGAGCGCGATCGCCACCCTCACCCCGCGCGAGCACGCGGTGCTCGCGCTGATGGCCGAGGGCCGCTCCAACGGTGCCATCGCCGACCGGCTCGTCATCACGGAACGGGGAGTGGAGAAGCACGTCGGCAACATCTTCGTCAAGTTCGACCTGCCGCCCTCCGACGCCGACCACCGCAGGGTTCTCGCCGTCCTGCGCTACCTCGGGCCGTGAGCCGCAAGGCCGGCATCAGAAACGGCAATGGGCAGCCTCGTCACGATCATGATCACTCGGGCGGCCGGTCCGGTCGTCCCTGTCATGGTCATGCCAGCAGCGCAACGGGATCGCGGCGGTCGCCGGACCGGCCACGAAGGCCCGGGCGCTTTCGCCGGTGCCGCTGGCCGTTAGTGACCCGCTTAGCGTGCGCATGGGCAAGCCGCCGCTTGCAAAGGTGGGCGTCGCCATTGCCATCGCCGCCGCCGCCGACGCAGCCGCCGCGACAAGAACGCTCGCCGCATAATTCCTTCTCACTTCTTCGCCTCTCCGTTAATCGGCGCCCCTTCAGGTGTATATCTCCCGCATAAATTAGAAAAGTAGCATTTTTGCCTGGAATAATTCTGAAGAGACATCAGCCGGCAAATGACACGAGCAGCATATCGCATAGTCTCGCTTCGTCAATCGGATAAGCAGATTACTAAAGTTGGGTAATATGTAACTGGATAGGTATCGCTGCTTTGCGGCTGCGTCCGCCCGGCCAGAGCCTGGCCAGAGCCGCTGCCGCGCCGCAATGGTCCCAGCTGCCGCGAACCGGGCACGCCGGGACAGGCGGCCCACGCCATATGCGGCATCTGGACGCAGGCACGGTTCAGTACGGGCGGTTTGGATGTGTCGCGTTGTATACCGCGATCGCGCGCTCCGGGATGCGGCCATCGCCGCCAAGCTCAAAACCGGCGCTGAGTGCCCAGCTCCTGACTTCCCATGTACTCGCCTGCCACCGCGAACCCGCGATCTCGGCGCGGAGTTCCCGCGCCCGGGCCACCCGGATGGCCTCGGCGACGAGTTCTGCGGCACGCCGCGTCCGCTTCATGGCAAGCTCGGCGAACACAGCGCCGGAAAGCTCCGCCACGGTCCGGCCGGACCGCTCGCGTTCAAGCGCGCGCACAGCCTCCACGAGCTCGTCCAGGCTGAAGACACGGACGGGATTGTCAAACAGGCCCAGCTGTGGGCGCGCTGAAGACGGCGGCACGCAGCAAAGGTTACCGACAGCCGAGCGACACAGTGCCGCAACACGGACGCTGCGACCCATCCGATCCTTCGCGGCCACGCCGCAGCGAGCCGACCGGTTCGGGCGGCCAGACAGTGAACCGGCCAGACAGGGAACCGGCCAGACAGGAAACGGCCAGACAGTGAGCCGGCCAGGCAGTGAGCCCGGGGCCAGACAATGGGCGGCCAGGCAGTGAGCCCGGGGCCAGACAATGGGCCGGCCAGGCAGTGAGCCCGGCGCCAGACAGTGAGCCGGCCAGGCGGTCAGGCGGTCAGGTGTGCGGTGTCGTTGAGCGAGCGAACGACCGCTGGGCCGTCGGAGTACCAGTCGACCTCGCACAGGCTGGCGACGTCCAGATGCATACGGTAAAGCGCCTCGATGGGAGCCAGCAGCGCGCGGCGGACGAGCGTCTTCATCGGCGTGACGTGGCTGACCACGAGCACCGTCGCGCCCGCGTACCGGGCGAGCAGCCGATCAAGAGCGGCCATGACCCTGCGGTCGACCTCGGTGAAGCTCTCACCGCCTGGCGGTGCGGTGCCGGGATCGGCGAGCCACGCCGCCATCTCGGCTGGCCACTTCTGCTCCGCCTCGGCGAACGTCAGCCCCTCCCAGGCACCGAAGTCGGTCTCCCTGAAATCCGCCTCCACCAGCAACGGCGCCCCTGTCGCACGGGCCGCCTCCTGCGCGGTCCGCCGCGCCCTGAGCAACGGCGATGTGACGATCGCCCCGATCGCCGCGTCATCGCCGCGTCGGGCGAGCCGCTGCGCGGCGGCCTTGGCCTGGCGCGCGCCAAGCTCCGTCAGGTCGATGTCCCCGCTTCCCGCGAACCGCCGCTCGGCCGACAGCGGGGTCTGCCCGTGCCTGAGCAGCACGGTGCTGACCGGCGGCTCGCTGCGCGTGCTGTGAGTCCCCCAGCGTGCCGCGCGCCCGACAGTGACGCGCCCTTCCCCAGCCCGCTCCGCGCCGGCCCGCTCCGCGCCTGCCCGCTCCGCGCCGGCCCGGTCCGCCCCGGGCCTGTCCGGCCCTGGCCTGTCCGGCCCTGGCCTGTCCGGCCCTGGCCTGTCCGGCCCTGGCCTGTCCGGCCCTGGCAGCGCCGCCACCTGATCCGAGGCTGGCGGCTCCGGCTCGCCGAGGGTCAACTGTGCCGATGCAACCGGCCGGGCAGGTTCTCCGGCGGCCCCGGAGGGCTGCCCCGTTTCTCCGGCGGCCCCCGAGGACTGCCCCGTGGGGGCGCCAGCTGGCCGCTGCCCCGCGCTACGCGGCAGCCGTTCAGAACCGTCCATCGCGTCATTTGCCAGCTTGTCCGCACGGCGATTGCGGTCACGCGGTACCCACACGTAAGAAACCCGCCGCAGCGCACTCGCGGCTTCGCGGGCGGCTCGTGCGAGTGGCCGCAGGTCCGGATGCTTGATCTGCCAGCGGCCCGACATCTGCTCGACAACCAGCTTGGAGTCCATCCGGGCCTCGACGGCCGCGCCCGGCGCGACCCGCGCCGCCTCCCGCAGGCCGGCGATCAGCCCGCGGTACTCGGCCACGTTGTTGGTCGCGTGCCCGATTGCCTCCCCGACCTCGGCGAGCACCTCACCGGTCTCGGCATCCGCGACCAGCGCGCCGTAACCGGCCCGGCCGGGGTTGCCGCGCGAACCGCCGTCGGCCTCGACGATGAGGCTCCTGCTCCCGTGGGGATCGGCGGCAGCACCCGGCCGCTGCGCCGCTGTCACAGCCCGGACTCGGGCGTGCGGACCAGGATGCGGCGGCACTCCTCGCAGCGCAGGACCTCGTCGGGATCGGCCGCGCGAATGCGGTTCAGGTCAACGGTGCCAAGCGCAAGGTGACATCCTTCGCACCGGCCGCGGCGCAGCGCCGCCGCGCCCACGCCGTGCTGCTCGCGCAGCTTCTCGTAGAGCGCGAGCACGTCCGCAGGTACTCCGGCGGCGATACCCTCGCGGCGCTCACCCAGTTCGCCCGCCCGCGCGGCGATGTCGGCAAGCGCCGCGTCGCGCCGCGCGGCGGCGTCCTCATGCTCACCGCTCAGCCGCGCTTGTTCGGTGGACAGCGACGCAAGCCGGTTGTCGACAGCCTCCCGGCGCTCCATGACGTCCAGCACGATCTCCTCGAGATCAGACTGCCTGCGGTGCAGCGACTCGATCTCCGACTGGAGGTTCTCCAGCTCACGCGGGGAAGACACGTGACCGGCGTCGAGGCGCTTACGGTCGCGGTCGACCCTGGCCCTTACCTGCTCAACGTCACCTTCCGCCTTGTTCTGCTCCCTGGCCAGGTCACCGATCTCGGTCTCAGCGGTGACGATCCCGTCGCGTAGTTCGGCCGCCCGTGCCTCCAGCCGTTGCACCTCGGCCAGCTCGGGCAGCCCGTGGCGACGATGATCAAGCCGGCCGAGCTCGGCGTCGAGTGCGGCCAATTCAAGCAGGCGCAACTGCTCCTCAGGAGATGCCTTCACGCGTCCCAACGTTAGTGCCTGGTTCGAGAACATGCGCTGCCCCCGATCACCTGAATCTTCCCGTCCGACCGGGCCCTTCTGCGGTAGACCTACCGCCATGGACATACCGCAGGTGAGCCGCCCGTACATGCCTGGTTACGGGATCGCGGGCCCCGACGAAGGCAGCGGCCTTCTTCCCTGGTCGTGGGCCGCCGGGCGGCTCAGCGCAGCGCGCAATTACTGGGTAGCCAGTGTGTGGCCGGACGGCAGGCCACACGTTATGCCCGTCTGGGGTATGTGGGACGACGCCGTGCTCTGGTTCAGCAGCAGCGCGAAGTCACGCAAGACCCGCAACCTGGTCCGCGACCCGCGTTGCGTGGTCACCACCGAGGACGCCAGCGACCCGGTCGTGATCGAGGGCACGGCGCGTATCTTCACGCAGCCGGCCGTGTTGCAGCGGGTCATCGACTTGATGAACGCGAAGTACACCACCGATTACGGGCTCAGTTTCCTCGATCCGGAGGTGAACGCGACGATCGGGGTGCGCCCGGCCCGGGTGTTCGGCCTGCGGGGCACGGATTTCAGCGGGTCACCCACCCGCTGGGTCTTCGAGGACTGACCTGGGCCCGCACCGCGATAAATGATCAGTCCGGCAGCGGGAGCATCAGGACTGGTGGCGTCGTCGGATGCGGCGATCCCTGGGCGGGCTCCACCGTGACCCCGACCTTGTCACCGGCCGCGAGGCCCGCAGCGACCATGGGAGCGGTCATGCCGTTGCTCGGTTGCGGCAGCATGCCCCCGGGCCTGATTCCCTCTGGTCCGATCAGCCACAGCTCGTAGCTCCTCGCACTGGGCAGCGCGCGCAGGCCGCGAGCAGAAAAGACGATCATCCGTTTGGCGTGGGACATCACCACAGTCGCTGTCCCTCCGGTGGTGACAGGCGCCGTCATCAGTACCGCGTCGCGCGAGGTGAGCACCGCGGCCACCTGGCGGTTGCGCTCGTTGGCACCGTTGAGCCTGTGTTGCGTGGTGACCGTCACCACCCCGAGCACCACCGCAACGGCCAGCGACGCGGCGGCTGTGACCAGTGCCACCCGTGGCAGCCAGCCCCGCCTGCCAGCAACGCGCGGCCACACCCGGATGCCGAGCCAGCCAGGTGCGGCGCGCCGATCTGCCGTTCCAGCCAGGGGTTGCTGCCTTGTCCGCGCCGCGGCGGCGAGCACCTCAGCGCGCAGCCGCTCCGGCGGCCGTTCGGCTACGGCGGATCCAAGCAAGGCCGTGGTTTCGTGCAGGCCACGGACCTCCTGCAGGCAACTGTCACACCGTGCCAGGTGCCGCTCGAACCTGGCGCGGTCGGCCTCATCGAGTGCGTCGAGCGCGTAGGCGCCCGCGAGCGTATGAAGTGCGGCGCGACGGGGGCCGCGGATACTCACCACTCCACCCCCATGCAGTCGCGCAACCGGATCAAGCCGTCACGCATGCGGGTTTTGACCGTGCCGAGCGCAACACCGAGCAGGCCAGCCACCTGCTGGTAGGTGTATCCGCTGTAATAAGCGAGAGTCACCGCCTCGCGCTGCAGTTCGGTCAGGGCACCGAGGCAGCGCCGCACCCGCTCCCTGTCGATCCGGTCAAGCGCGGCTTCCGCCGCGTCCTGCGGGTCGGCCTCCGCTGTCGCGGTCCGCGCCTCCCGCTGAGCCGAGGCCTGTGCGGACCGGACCCGGTCCACCGCCCGCCGGTGCGCGAGCGTCATCACCCACGTCATGGCGCCGCCCTTGGCTGCCTCGAACCTGGACGCTGTTCGCCACACCTCGAGCAGCACGTCCTGGGTGACCTCCTCCGATTGCGCGGGGTCGCGGACCACCCGGCGAACGAGCCCGAACACCGAAGGGACGACGCCCTCGTAGACGGCCTCGAAAGCCGCCTGGTCGCCGCGCGCCACCCGCGCGAGCAGGGCGCCGAGATCAAGGGGCTGGCCGGCCTGAGTCTGACCCGGCTCGGACCATTCGCCCATCCGCACACCTTTCATTCGGAGCCGCCGCCATGCTGGATTGGCCGTCATCCAGCATGGTGACACGTAGCGGCACACACCCCGGCCCGGGACGCCAGCAGCGGACCGGGACAGCCAGGAGCGGCCTGGGACACCAGCAGCGGCCGGGACGCCAGGAGCGGCCGGGACCCCGGTTCCCGGTGGGACGCCTGCGGTAACGCGGATGACCGACCGGGCGTGCGCCGAAGGAGTTGAATGGCGGCTGTGGCAGACGGCAATCCGGCGCGCGAGGGGCAACGAATAACACGCGTGACGATTAAACATGGGGCCCCGCCCAAGGCTGCCGCGCCATACGGATCGCGCCCGCCGGCCGGTACATCATCCTCGGCGCCGTGACCGGCCTGCTGGCCGCCGCTGTCGCACTGGGCGCCGCCCAGTTCGTGGCCGGGATCACCGGGCCGGTGGGATCCCCTGTTGTGGCTGTCGGCCAAGCCGTAATCGGGCTGACTCCGCGGCCGGTTACCGACTTCGTCATAAAGATATTCGGCCCAGACGACAAACTGGTTCTGCTCATCACCATTGTCGTGCTGCTCGCCTTGTTCGCCGCCGCCTTCGGCATCGCGGCCATGCGCAGGGTAAGTGCCGGGTTCGCTGGCCTTACGATCTTTGCCGTGATAGGGCTGCTCGCGGTCGCGACGCGCCCGAACTCCACCCCGGCCGACGTGATCCCAACCCTTGCCGGAGCCGCTGTCGGCGCATTCGCGCTAGCGCGACTCGCCCGTGCCGCCGGAGCCGATACGACCGGGGCCAGGCAGGGGGTTGGCCCAACCACAGCCGGCGCTGCCACCGCGGCGGTAACCAGGAGCGCCGTCACGCAAACCCCCTCCACCACAGACAACCCCACTAACACAAGCAACCACGGCGCCACCGTCAACCACACCACCGCAGAGGACCGGCCAGCCACCGCCGGCCGCGCCGCCACCGACCACGCCGGCCCGGACCACGCCGGCCCGGACCACGCAAGCGCGGCCGGCTACGCCACCGCAGCCGGCCAGGCCGCCGTGGGCCAGACCAGCACAGGCGGCCAGGCAGAAGGGCGCCCGGGCATCGGTGCGCCAAGCTACGGGCGGCGCAGTTTCCTCGCCACGAGCGCCGTCGCCGTCGTGGGCGCCGCGGCGGGCGGGCTGGCAGGCAACCTACTGTCGCAGCGTTCGACCGTCACCCGGTCACGCGCACTGGTACGGATCCCGCCGCCGGCTAAGCGGTTGCCGCCGCTCGCCGCCAGCGACGACCTGCGCATCCCTGGCCTCAGCCCGTTCTTGACCCCCAACGGCAGCTTCTACCGCGTCGACACCGCGCTGCTCATCCCGCAGGTTCAGCCTGGCTCATGGCGACTGCGCGTGCACGGAATGGTGGACCGCGAACTCAGCATCACCTTCGGCGATCTGCTGCGCCGGCCGCTCACCGAGGCTGACATCACCCTCTGCTGCGTCTCCGACCCGGTCGGCGGCCCGTACATCAGCAACACCCGCTGGCTCGGCGTCCCGCTGGCCGGCGTGCTCCGCGAGGCTGGCATCCAGCCAGGTGCCGACCAGCTACTGTGCACCTCCACCGACGGCTATACCAGTGGTACGCCCGTGGCGGCCGTGATGGACGGCAGGAATGCGTTGCTCGCGGTGGCGATGGACGGCGTACCGCTGCCGGTCGCGCACGGATTTCCCGTCCGGATGGTGGTGCCTGGCCTGTACGGCTACGTGTCGGCGACCAAGTGGCTGACGGACATAAACGTCACCACGTTCGCGGCCCAGCAGGGCTACTGGGTGCAGCAGGGCTGGGCGCAGCAGGCGGCCATCAAAACCGAGTCGCGCATCGATGTCCCGAACGGCAACGGCACCGTCAGAGCCGGTCAGGTGGCGGTGGCTGGGGTGGCGTGGGCACAGCACCGCGGGGTCGCGGCGGTCGAGGTCCGGGTGGACGGCGGGCCGTGGCATGAGGCGCGGCTCGCTACCGTCCCCGGAATCGACACCTGGCGGCAGTGGGTCTGGGAATGGGACGCCCCGGCCGGCGGCCACCAGCTTGAGGTGCGCGCAACCGACGAGACCGGGTATACGCAGCCTGCTTCACAGGTCAGCCCGTTTCCCAACGGCGCGGAAGGATGGGACTCCGTCCAGGTGACCGTCTCTGCCTGACAGCCCTGCCTGACAGCCCTGCCTGACAGCCCTGCCTGACAGCTCTGCCTGACAGGCCTGGCTGACAGCTCTGCCTGACAGGCCTGGCTGACAGCCCGCGCCAGGCACCGGCCGGCGCGGGCGCGCGTCTCACTGAGTGGTCGAACCTAGCCGCTTCATGCCGTGGGACTTCATGTAGGCGGGCAGCGTGTCGTATTCGAATGCGTGCCAGAACCCGGGGTCGAGCGACCTGTTGAGCTGTACCACGCTCTGGCTGCCGACGGTGCCGGTGCCGACGTTCGGGACCGTGGCGAACACGACGCTGCTCAGGCTGAGCTTGCGCAGGCTGAGCGCGAGGCTGGTGATCTGGCCGTTGCTCAGTGTGTTGTCCACGCTGACCGCCCCGGTAAGAGCGCGCAGTAAGGAACTGGCCTGCAGTGGGTTGGTCAGCCTGCCCTGGTCGCGCAGTTGCTTGAACACCGTCCGCAGGAAGTACTGCTGCCTGCGCTCGCGGTCGAAATCACCGCTGGCGAGGCCGTACCTGTCCCGCACGTACAGCAGTGCCTGCGCGCCGTCGAGGTGATGGATGCCTGCGGTCCAGGTAATACGGTTCGATGGATCGTAGGAGGTAACGGGGACGTCGACGGTCACGCCGCCAAGCGCGTTGGTGACGGCCCGGAAGCCGTCCCAGTCGATGGTCACGACATGGTCGATGCGCACGTCGGTGAGCTTTTCCACGGTACGGACCGCCAGCGTCGGGCCGCCGAAGTAGTAGGCCCAGTTGACCTTGCCATCGCCGTAGCCGGGAATCGGCACCCAGGAGTCACGGGGAATCGATACCACATAGGCGCCGTGGCCGCCGGCGATGAAATGCACCAGCATCAGCGTGTCGGTGCGGCCGCGCGCGTCGCTTGCCGCTTGCTTGCCCGTGGTCGGGACCGCGGAGCGGGTGTCCAGGCCGCCGACGAGGAACGTCACGTCGTTGCCTGGTGCTCCGGCAGGCTTCGGCGGCCGCTCGGCGGCGGGAATCGAGGTGAACGGGTTGTGGATCCGCTTCATGCTGCTCAGGTAATGGTCGGTGACCAGGTAAACGCCCGACGCGGCTACCAGCACGATGACGACGACCATCGCGGCGGCGATTAAGATCAACTTCCTGATGCGCCGCCACCGCGCAGGGGCGCGGGTCTCGCCCGGATCTGCCCGGCCCGGATCTCCGTACAGCGGGCGCCCGCCCGGGTCATCCGCATGCAGCGTCCCGGCGCCCTGATCGTCGGCTGGCGGCATTCCCGCTCCCGGACGCTGCACCGGCCACCTCCCGCGACGCCGCGATCGTCACCCGCGGCGATAGACGTCTCACTTGTCGCAGTGCGGGGGCATATGTCCCCCGATTCAGCCGATGATCCTGATATAACCGGCCTTCGCCGGACAGACTACAGATGCTGATAGAGGGACGTGCTGGCCTTTTGTGGCGGAATGGGTTACAAGCTGGTCTCAGCGAGGATGCCGCGCCTGGCCGGAATCGGGCACCGGCGCGGCGTGCCTGATTTCTGGCCGCGGATCCGCGCTGCCCGCCAGGTTCATGCCCGGGGAACTGCCGTCTGGTTTCTCGTTACCCCAGGCGCCCGCCGCGCACATGACGATGAGGACGCCGAACAGGAACAACAGGCCAAGATGGCTGAACCCGGCGATGGCGATGCTCAAGGACCCGGTGTCGGGCAGCACGCCAGGAAGCAGCATCTCGCTGAGCAGCAGGCACCGCGCGATCAGCAGGTAGTCGAGCCCGCTGGCCGGCATCAGCGCGAGCAGCGGGAAGATCAGAGCGTCATACCAGGGCGCTTGCACCGGGAAGACGGCCAGCCAGGCGAGCGCCAGGGCCACGGCGGGCCGGACGGCAGGCAGCGCCCGATGGCCGGGCGGAAGGCGCCAGAGCAGCAGCAGGGCGAGGGCCACGATGCAGAGCAGCACGACGGCCGCGAATGCCAGCGGCCTCGACCTGATCGCGGCAGGCACCGGGTAGATGAATCCGGCGCTGACGGTGAGCCGCCGGCCAAGGACGGCCGTGTTCAGGGCGCCAGGAACCAGGTAGCAGGGGATGAGCACAGCGGCGGCGCCGAAGAGCCCGGCCGCGACGGTGCGAGGCGATGCGCGGGCAGCCCAGGCCAGGCCGGCGGCCGCCAGCGCGAACGGCGTCTTGATCGCGATCGCGGCACCGACGATGAGACCGGTCACAGCGCCCGCGATGATGCCGCTGCGCCGGAGCGTTAGCAGCGCGGCGACCGCGAGCAGGGCCAGCAGCACATCCACGTGGCCGCTGCCGACCAGCCAGAACAGCATCAGCGGGTTGACCGCCCACAGCAGGCACACCCGGCCCTGGCGGGCCCTGTCACTTCCAGCGAGCCGGACCAGGCCGATGGCCGTCGCGGCAAATGCGATCGCATTGCCCAGCCTGATCCAGAAAACGATCCGTGCCATCGACGTGCCGCCGAGCCTGGCGGCTGCCCACTGGGCCGCCGTCGCGACCGGGCCGTAGATGGTTGGCAGCGTCCGCCAGTTCGCAGGCGCGAACAACCCCACCGGGTCGCCGCTGCCGTACAACTCGGCGGGCCGCAGCACATAGGGGTTGTGGCCGATGCTGGCGATCCGTCCGTAAATCGCGTAGTTGAGCACGTCGATGGATCCGGCGGGTGGCAGGAAGGCGAACAGCACTGCCGTGACGGCGCCGGCGCCGACCAGCAGCCTGGCCGAGGGCCGCCAGCCACGCCTGACGGCGGCGAGACCGATGGCCATCGCCACCGCGCCGAGCAGCAGGCCCGATCGCTCGAGCGCGATAACCGTGGCCGCGGACGGCGCCACAGAAAGCGACCACATGGGGCCGCCTGGGCCTATCCGCGGCACCGCCGCCGACGGGCCGAGCGCCATCACGGCCGCGAGCAGCGCGATGCTCGCCAGATAAGCGGCGGCGGCGGCGATAGCGAGCGCCTGGCTGCCGGGCCTTCGCGTGTGCGCACGGCCGGGCCGCGCCGGGTCAGTACCCGTGCCGGCGGTCACGGGGGCACGTCCCTGCCTCCCGCGGTGCGGGCACCGGGGGTGCCTGCGATCAGGCCGAGCGGGCCCGCGAGCGCCTCGGCGATCAAGGCAGCGGTGGCCTCGTGCACCGCCATCGGCTGGCCGACGGGGTCGGGAACATCGAGCCTGTCCTGCGGCCACGCGGCGAGGCGCCCCCGCAGCGGATCGGCGGCGGCGGTGAGCGCCCGGGCCCTTCCGGCCGCGTCGCCGATCCGGCTGATGTCGCCGTGCGGGATGACGGCGGCGAGCGCCGCGAACTCGCGCAGCGTGAACGTTCGCCGTACGGCGTCTGGGCACAACCCGGCCGTTTGATCCCGCACGAACTCGCGGTGCGGGCGGGCGGCGGTGAGGATCAGGTCGGCGCCGGCCGCGATCTGCGGGGTCAGCTGGCGCGCGGTGAAACCGGCCGGATCGCCGCCGAGCCGGCGCAGAACGACCTCGCTGTCCGCGTAGATGGGCGCGCCGGCGACCGCGTGGGTCCCCGCGCTCGACACGTCGACCGACATCACACCGCTGCCGGTGAGCCAGCCGCGGGCGAGCCGTTCGCAGAGCGGCGACCTGCACATATTCCCTGTGCAGACAAACAAGATCCTGAACGGCTGCCGCATGTGGCCTCCGATCACAGCAAGCGGTCGCGCACCTGGCCGGAAAGGTAGGCACCGAGCCAGCGGCCGAGCTCATCGTAGACGTGCTTGCGTACCGGCTTTGCCGACAGCATCAGGTCATGCACCCCCCCTCGATGCGCAGGCAGGTGACGCGGCGTCCAAGCAGCGGCGCCAAGCGGGCGATGTGTGCGACGTTGAGCACGGTGTCGGTACGGCGGCGGACCTCCGTCGTCGGGCCGCAGCGGGAGCGTGATCGACTCATATTCGGGCCCGAGCACGTCTGGGCCGGCGATAAGTTCCAAGCCTCCCCCATTCCTCGTCGCCGCCCGGCATCTACCAAGATCCAGAACACACCCTAGGGCACGGGTCGCAGATCTCGGTGGATGCGGGCGGTGATTGGCAACGCGCCTGCCAGTCAGCGGCCTGCGGGCTCGCGCGGCTCCGCCGACATGACGTCAATGCGGCGCAAGATGATTCCCTCGCGCAGCGCCCAGGGACACACCTCAAGCTCGGCCAGGCCGAACAGGTCCATCGCGGCGTCAGCGACAATCGCGCCCGCAAGTAGCTGAGCGGCCCGCCCGCCTGAGACCCCGGGCAGCTCGGCCCGCTGTGCGGCGGTCATGGCGGCGAGGCGATCAGCACAGGGAGTCAGCTTGGCGTGGCTGAGCGCGCGCCTGACATAAGGACCCTCGTTCGACGGCGCCGCGCCCATGATGCGGGCGAGTTGCTTGAATGTCTTCGAGGTCGCCACCGCATGATCGGCTGGTCCGTGCCGCACCAGGTCACCGACGGTACGGGCGATCTCGGTGCGGACATGCCTGCGCAATCCGCGCACCTCCGCGGCGGACGGCGGATCGCTGGTGAACCACTCGCGGGTGAGCCTGCTCGCGCCGAGCGGCAGCGAGATCGCGACGTCGGGTTCCTCGTCCGGGCCCGCCGCGATCTCGAGCGAGCCGCCGCCGATATCCACGACGAGCAGCCTGCCCGAGGACCAGCCGAACCAGCGGCGGCCTGCGAGGAACGTCAGCCGTGACTCATCCTCACCGGTCAGCACCCGGATGTTCACGTTGGTCTCGGCCCTGATCTTGGCGAGCACCTCTTCCCCGTTGACCGCATCACGGATCGCCGAGGTGGCGAATGAGAGCAGTTCCTCGACCCCTTTGTCCTCGGCCACCTGCAGGGCCTCGCCAACGAAGGCCCGCAACTGCGCGGCGCCCGCGGTGCTGAGCTGGTTGCCCTTCTTGATGTGGTCGGCGAGCTTGAGCTCCGCCTTGTGTGAGTAGGCGGCGATGGGCCGCGCTCCCTCGTGCGCGTCAACCACAAGAAGGTGCACCGTGTTGGAGCCAACATCCAGGACACCGAGTCGCATGATTCGAAGCTACCCAACCGTTAAGTTGTTGTCCTTCACTTGACATTGTGCCCGCCGTGACGGATGTCCGGCGGGCTTCAGGGTCCCGTCGTGCCTGCCGCCCTGGCGTCTGGCTACCCCCCTGGCTACCCCTCGCGCTGCCCCAGGTCGCTGCAATCCCTTGCGTGTCTTCGGCGGTTTCAGCCGCAACGGCAGCACTGAGCGCAGAGAATGAGGCCCGGGTGCCATTTGGCTCCGGGAATTACGGAAACCAGACGGCTGCGCCACGGTATCAGATTGGGACAGACCGTTTTCCTGGACTTGCTGCCGGGCCGATCCCGCCGCACCATGAAGCTGTTCCGTTTGTCTGCTCGGTGAGTGACCGGACGGGCGAGCAGAGCGACAGCCCCGTCACGTTACGACATGAAGGACAACATGACCGCCGTGATCCCTCTCCTGCCGCTCGGCGCCGGCAGTTCCCCGCACAGGACGACGATCGGCCTCTGCCTGCGGCCCGTCAGCTGATTACCGCCCGGGAGCCAGCGTACGGCCGGCAATCGAGCGGCCGTGCGCCTAGCGGAAGGAGTCGACCATGGCAGGCAGCCCCGTAGAGGCCGCCGCAGAGGCTGTGCAGCAGCACATCGGCGGGTTCACCCCGGAAACGGCAGCCGAGCTTGACCGGTTCCTGCATGACCTGCCGCGGCTTTTCGAGCGCACCGCTGAGGCCCTGGCCCAGCTAGCCGACCGGTTCGGCAGTGATCTGCCGGTGCATCCAAGCGTGCACGAGCATCTGCGGGAACTCGCCGCTGTTTCGGCCGGGAGCGCGGAATTCGCAGAGGAGGCGTGGAGCCTGCACCGGACCGTGCACGATCGCGAACTTGAACGCATCGAGAACCCGCGGCCAGGTGAGGATCTCTGGGATGTCAACACGCAGTAACCACCCGGTTCAGGCCCGCCAGGGGCGGCAAGCCCCCCAGGAGTGGCAAGCCCACCAAGGACAGCACAGCCAACAGACCCGGCATCAGCAGGCCCAGCACAGCCAGCAGGCCGATCCGTCCCAGCAGGCCCAGCACACCCAACAGGCCGAGCAGTCCCAGCAGGACGGCCAGTCCCAGCAGGCCCAGCGGGTGCCGTGGACGGTGCGGGCGGGGGCGCTCGAGATCGTCGCGCTCGTATCGCTCGCCGCGGCGGCCGTGTACGCGCTGGGCTGGATCATCTACCTCAGCGGCGCGCCTTTGTGGCTGACAGGTGTCATCGCCGCGGTGGGCGCCGCCGCGGCGCTCATCCCCGTGCTGGCACGCACCGGCCCGGGCGCCGCGGCCGGTTACACCCTTAGCTGCGCGCTCGCGGCAGGCGGATGGCTTGTCTATGCGGCGGTCGCCTCCCCGCGCACGTGGATCGCCGTCACGGCCCTTGCGGTGCTCCCGCCGGCCCTCGGGCTCCTCTACCCTCCCGTGCGCCGCCATGAGCGGTACCTGGCCGAGGAGGCCAGGCGGCGCGCGGAAGACGCACGCAGGAAGGCGGGCGCGCGCAAGTGGCCCGACCTGCTCGAGCGCCTCGGCCATCCGGGCATCTCATATCGCGGCCAGACGGAAACGAGATCCGGCCACACCATCAGGCTCGGCCTCCCGCCGAGCGGCAAGGTCAGGTACGGCACGCTTGCGGAGGCCACCGAGCGGATCGAGATCGCGGCGAGGCTGCGGCGCGGCGCCGTCCGGGTCGAACGCGGCGGGCGAGCGGACGAGGTACTGCTGCACGTGTCCGAGCGTGACGTGCTCGCGGAGCCGATCCCGTTTCCCGACGACTCGCAGCCGCTGACTGTCAACAAACCGCTGCCGGTCGGGCTGCACGAGGACGGGACTATCTGCACCGTCACCTTGCGCGAGGTTGCCGCGCTGATCGTCGGTCTTCGCGGCTCGGGCAAGTCGAACCTCATCAACGTGCTGATAGCGCAGCTGTCCAGGTGCGCCGACACGGTGATCTTCATGATCGACCTGAAGGGCGGGCGGACGGCGCTGCCGTGGCTGCGGCCCTGGCTGGAGGGACGCGCCGCCCGCCCGGTCATCGACTGGGTAGCCACCACCAGGGAGGAAGCCGAGCGGATGCTGCGCGCAGTGCTGCGCGGCATCGATGCCCGTGCGCACTCCGGCGCGGGGGGCGAGAAGATCACGCCATCCCCCGGCCTGCCCGCGGTGATTCTCATTGTCGAGGAGGTCGCGGTGATCTTCGGCATGAACACCGGGCCGCGCACCTCACTGGAGGGAACCACGAACTCCACGCTGGCCGGCCTCGGTACCCAGGTCACCCAGCTTGGCCGGAGCGAGGCCATCGACCCTGTCCTGGTCACCCAGCGAGGTGCGGTAACCATGATCGGCAGCGCCGACCTGAAGTCGCAGTGCGCATTGCGGATCGGGCTCGGCGTCGCGACGGAAGCCGACGCGCGCCTGGTCGTCCCTGACGATCTGCACATCGCCGCCGACCTGGCGCGCCTAGCGCATCCAGGGTCGGGGATCGTGCAGTCCCGCGATGGCCGCCCGGTGCCGGTGAAGTTCTACCGGCTCGACCATGACCGGATCGCGGGGCTCGCGGAACGCTCAGCGCCGTCCCGTCCGGCGCCAGACCATGTTCTCGCCGAGGCACTGGGCGAGGACTACCGGCGGCGCTGGTCGGTCGAGCGGGCGGCGCATCTACGGCGGGCAAGCGAGCGGGCAAATGGGGAGGCAGCGGCGCCGCTGCCACACCTGAGGGCCAGAACCGCAGACACCGGCCGGGAGTTTGCCGAGATCGTCGCCGGGCCGGCGAACGGCCAGGCCACCGCGCCCGCCCGCAAGCGGATGCTGGCGATCCTGGACAGCACCGGAGTATGGGGGGCCACCGCTCACCGCCTGCTCGCGATGATGGAAGCCGAGGGCATCGCCCCTGAGCCGCAGTCGCTGGATCGCTGGCTGGAACAGGAGGAGTCAGCCGGGCGGGTGCGGCGCGCGTCCCACGGCCGGTGGAAGACCCGCTAGCTAGTGGCCGGAAGACCACTAGCTAGCGGCAGGGCGTGTCTCAGGACTCGATCAGCATCTCGTCTACCGGCCGGCGGGGGTCAGCTGGGTTGTGTCCGCCCGGCCAAGTTGCAGCAGCATCTGCGGCGCTCCTGGCAACCGGAGCCGCTCCCGGATCTCGGCGCGCCATGGCGCGGACTCCAGCGGCTGCGTATGCAGGCTCGCGAAGACCCACCGGCTGGCGGCGTGCACAAGCAGCCGGTGCAGCGCCTGCCCTGCCCTGAGCCAGTCGGCTCGCTCGTCGCCCCTGGTAGTCAGGACAGCGGTCATGTTGGGCGGCGCCCCACCCGTCTCGAGTTGCCCCCAGCCACGGCCAAGGTCGAAGTCGCGCGGCGCGAGCGCGCCGGGCAGGTGCGCGGGCTGCGCGGCGTAGGCGCGGACCGGGACGCCGTCGCGTGCCGGGCTGCCTGGCCTGCGGGTCCAGCGCCGCCGTTCAGCCCGCAGAATCGAGTCTTTGTTCTGCGCCCGCTCGGCCGCGCCCACCAGCTCCGCGAGCTGCTGGCACGGACCAGGGCGGTCAAGCAGCACGAGCATGGCGCCCTCGGCGGCCGCATCACACTGCAGGCCTGCGAGCAGGCCAGTCGGCAGCGGGTCGCCGTTGAACGGCCCGCGGTGGGTGTGCCGGTGGTTGATCGCCGCAAGCAGGGAACGCTCGCCCGCGGTCATGGGCACACAAGCGCCGAGCCGCACCCGGGCGAGCAGGTCGTAGTCGGCTGGCGAAGGCAGCAACTGCACCAGCGGGAGGTAGCCGAGGCCGCGGACAGCCAGCCGCAGCCCGAAAAGCGCCGCGCCGCAGCTGACGAGCATCTCCCTGCCGGTCGGATCGGAGCTGCGCAGCACCCGGCTGCGATCCGCGTGCAGCTCGAGCGCGGACCCTTCGACGCCGAACTGCCACGGCTGCGTGTTGTGCACCGAAGGTGCGCGTGCCGCGGTGGCGAACAGGTAATCGACCTTGTCCATCGGGATCGGCGCGACGTCCGCCCGCGATTCGCTTAGCTCGATGTCAGTCTTGCCGAACTGCCCTGCGGTGGCGCTCGCCGGGCGAGGTGACGCCGCGGCGTCAGGGTAGAACGCTCGCGGAGCGGCTGGTGCGGGCCCCGCGGGGGCCACCCCGGTCACGACAGGCGGTTCGAGACCGAGTGAGTCGAGGTAGTCGAGATAATCGCCGACTAGGCCCGGGTCATCGAGGATGCCACGATGCCGATTCCCTTCGGTGTCGACAACGGTGAAGGCACGGCGTCCATCTGGCCAGTAGTAGCCGAGCTCCAGTCGTGCGATCTCCTTCATGGCTCTCACCTCGCGACCCTTTTCTCGTCAGCGTTCTCGTACGTCGCTCCCGTCCAAAGGGCCCTAAGCCCTGTCCTGGTAAGCCAAATGTCCCTGTGACCAGCGCCCGGTGCGATTGCCGCGCCAGGCGCGGCCCGGTCAGGGATGAATGACGGCAGCGAGGATGGCCTGCGGGGGGCCGATCGCCGCCCGGCGCACCGCCCGGATCCACCGAGATCTACCGGACACCAGCGCCCTAGCGCCGGGTCCGGCGTCGCCAGCCGCGCCCCGGGTGCCACGACTCGATGACGAGGTGGTCGGCGGGAGTGCCCAGGTAGGTGAGGACCACCTCGGTGATGTCGAGCTTGAAGAACCCGGCTCCCTCATAAGGGTTGTCCGCTGGCGGTGCCGTCTCGATGACCGTGCCGGCCAGCTTCGCATCCCCCGGCCACGAGGCCGGGTCGTCCTCGGGTGGTTCTATCGTCGGGCTGTGCACGGCTATCCGGGGGTCACGGCGCACATCGAGCAGCTTCATCGAGCCGCCCATCATCCCCAGCGTTACCTCCCCGCCCGAGAACTCAAGCTCCGAGGCGCTGATACGCGGTGCGCCATCACGCCGCAGTGTCGCAATGGTCTTGTTCGTGCCCATGCCGAACCGGCCGCGCACCCGCGCGGCGAAATCAGCGGCGTCCTGCTCGATCTCTCGCCACGCCGCCATCGCTCAGCCGCCCGCCATGGCCCCGACGACGAGCAACGGCTGCGCCCCGGTCGCGACTGCGTCGGGCAACGGGGCGTCAGGCGGCTCGTGGGACAGGTCGAGCTCGCAGGCGAAGAACCGGATGAACGCGCGGCGCTCCTTCGTGCTGCGGTCGCGGATCGTCCCGCGCAGCGCCGGATAGCGCGCCTCGAGCGCGTCGAGCACCAAACGCTGCGTGACCCGGCCCGATACGTCCAGCTCAACCTCGCCATGGACGCGCGCGAGCGCCCGCAGGTGTGCCGGGAGCACGACCCGGATCACGGCAGCGTCTGAGCTTCCACAGACAGCACCGCGGGAAGGTCACGGACGATAGGTGCCCAGCTGTCACCCGCGTCGGCCGACGCGTACACCTGCCCGCCGGTGGTGCCGAAGTAGACGCCGCACGAATCGAGCGCATCGACGGCCATCGCATCCCGCAGCACGTTGACGTAGCAGTTGCTCTGCGGCAGCCCTTTGGTCAGCGGCTCCCACTCGTCCCCGCCGCTCCGGCTGCGGTACACCCGCAGCTTCCCATCGGGCGGGTAATGCTCGGAGTCGCTCTTGATCGGAACAACGTAGATGGTGTCAGGCTCGTGCGCGTGCACGTCGATGGGGAAGCCGAAGTCGGTCGGCAGGTTGCCGCTGATTTCCCGCCACGAGTCACCGCCGTCGTCGCTGCGCATGACGTCCCAATGCTTCTGCATGAACAGCACACCGGGCCGCGACGGGTGCATTGCGATGCGGTGCACGCAGTGGCCGACCTCGGCGTCCGGGTCAGGGATGCCTTCCGACTTCAGGCCACGGTTCGCCGCCCGCCACGTCTTTCCCGCGTCATCGCTCCTGAATACCCCCGCGGCCGAGATGGCCACGAGGATCCGCCCGGGATCGCCCGGATCGAGCACGATCGTGTGCAGGCACATTCCGCCGGCACCTGGCTGCCAGGAGGGCCCGGAGCCATGGCCGCGCAGTCCGGCGAGTTCGTGCCACTCCTGCCCGCCGTCGATCGAGCGGAACAAGGCGGCGTCTTCGACCCCGGCGTAGATCGTGTCGGGATCGGTGAGGGAAGGCTCGAGATGCCACACGCGGGCGAATTCCCAGGGGTGCGGCGTGCCGTCATACCACTGATGGGTGCCAGGGACGCCGTCGTACTCGAACTGGTGACCGACCGGCTCCCACGTTTGGCCGCCGTCGTCGGAACGCTGGATCTGCTGCCCGAACCAGCCGTTGGACTGCGACGCGTACAGCCGCGCCTGGTCGACGGGAGATCCCTTGAGGTGGTATATCTCCCAGCCGCCGAAGTGCGGGCCGCTGACGTCCCAGTGCTCGCGGTTGCCGTCTGAGGTCAGGACGAATGCACCCTTGCGCGTCCCAACCAGTACCCGTACCCCGGTCATCCGCCACTCCCTTCATGCCCGCGCCTCCGCCCCAACGTAACCGATGACGCACGTGCCTGGGGGACCAAAGGCCCCACTGGGTAGCCCTTTGGGCCCTTCCAGATGGGGCCAGCCGGCCATTCGATGGCAAACGGATCGGCTGAGGTCGACCCGGATTTGCCGCTGTTTATGGTGACAGCAAGTATTAGCCTGTTCCCGTTTCCGCTGGACTGTCACCTCCTCGCCGAAGGACGGGCGGAGCTTTCGCCGCCCAGGCGATCACCCGATGATCCGCAAGCCACGCGGAGGTGGGAGGACGAGGTGGGAAGACAATGACCGGTACCACGCGCCGGCAGTTCCTGCGGTACAGCATGGGTACGGGCGCCGCGCTGGCGCTGCCGGCGGCGGCGTTGCGGAGGTTCGCGCCCGCGGCGGCAGGCACGACGGGCGGGAAGCTGAGGAAATTCATCCAGCCGGTGCCGTTACCAGGGGCGGGCATCGTCGTGGCGGCACAGCGCGGGCCAGGCCGGTACGCGTTCACCCAGCGCCAGATCAGCCGGCAGCTGCACCCTGACCTGCCACCGACCCCGATATGGGCCTATGACGACGGCTCCGGGCTGGCCGGCCAGGCCGGCTCGTTCGGGATGGCGATCGTGGCGCAGAGCGGAACGCCGATCAAGGTCAGCTACACCAACGACCTGCCGGAGAGTTACCCGGCCTGGATCCCCGTCGATACCCGGCTGACGCCGCGCGGCAGGCAGGTGCGGCTGATGACGCACCTGCACGGCGGCTTCGTGGCGGCCGCCAGCGACGGCAACCCGACGGTCACCCCTGACGGGTTCGGCCGCGGCGAGACCCAGCACGTCAGCTACACCAACCAGCTACCGCAGATGCCTGCCTCGCTGCGCTGGTTCCACGACCACGGGCTGGGCACCACCCGGCTGGACGTGTTCGCCGGCCTCGCCGGGGCTTACCTCATCCGCGACGGTTACGACACCGGCACCGAACCCAACCCGATCGGGATCCCCGGTGGCGCCTACGAGATCCCGCTCGTGATCCAGGACCGGCAGTTCAGCCCGGACGGCACGTTCTTGTACCCGGTCAGCGAGATCCCAGGCATCACCTGGATCGGCGAGTACTTCGGCGATGTCATGCTGGCCAACGGCAAGGTCTGGCCGTATCTGGATGTCGAGCCACGGATGTACAGGTTCCGGATCCTGAACGGCTGCAACGCACGGATCATGAGCCTGAGCATGGGCGGCCTGCCGATGTGGCAGATCGGCGCCGAGGGCGGGCTGTTCGACGTGCCCGTGCCCGTGCGGCGCCTCGTCCTTGCTTCCGCCGAGCGGGCGGACGTCATCGTCGACTTCCGCGGGCTGGCCGGCCGGTCGCTGGTACTGAGCAACGGGACGCCCGCGGCGCCCGTATCGACCCCGGCTCCCCCGCTGGCCGACGTGATGCAAATCCGTGTCGGCACCAGGGTCACCCACCGCGGACCGAAATCGATCCCGTCGAGCCTGCCAGGACAGCGGGCCAGGCTGCGCCATCCGGTCAGGACGCGGTACATCACGCTCAACGAGATCGCCCCGGAGACGGCCGGCTGGTACCTCAACCTGAACGGCGCCCACTTCGACGAAAGGCCGGTGACCGAGACCCCGCGGGCAGGCACGGTGGAGGACTGGGTCTTCGTCAACCTGACCCCGGACACCCACCCGATGCACGTGCACCTGGTCACGTTCCAGGTGGTCGGCAGGACGCCGTTCAATGATAACGCCTACCAGAAGGCCCACGGCGGCAAGAACGGGGTCCCAGGCGGGATCGACCCGGCGCCGTTCGCCACCGGGCCGATGGTGCCGCCGGCTCCCGACGAGCGGGGCTTCAAGGACACGGTCAAGGCGAACCCCGGCTACTTCACCACAATCCGGGCGAAGTTCGACCTGCCGAGGGGCGTTAAGGGCCCGCAGACCTACGTGCACCACTGCCACATCGTCGAGCATGAGGACAACGACATGATGCGCCCGTTCACCGTGCTGCCATGACATCCCTACTGCCATGACATGGGTGACCGCGCAGGTCCCACTGACCGGCCGCATGGCCGGCCGCAGGACAGGCCGTGACAGCACGCGGCAGCCGTTCGGGACCTTGATACGTAACGGCTTCGCGGCCCGAACCACCGTTGGGCCTGCGGGGGATCCCGGGGGCCGTCCCCCGGGGCACGGCTGCCGCGGGCGCGTCTGCGACCTGCGCGTAGGCTGCGAATCGCAGAGGAGGTCCGATGGCAACTGTTGAGACGGTACGAGGGCCGGTCGACGTCGGCGACCTCGGCCCCACCCTGATGCACGAACACGTCTTCATCCTGTCCACCGAGCACGTGCAGAACTACGGTGACGGCCTGTGGTGGGACGAGGAGTTCCGGGTCGCGGATGCGGTCTCCAGGCTCCGCGCGCTGCGCGGCAAGGGAATCACCACGATCGCCGACCCGACCGTCTGGGGACTCGGCCGCTACATCCCGCGGATCCAGCGGATCGCCGAGCAGATCGAGCTGAACATCGTCGTGGCCACCGGGCTTTACGTGTACGAGGAGCTACCGCATCAGTACACCTACCGCGGCCCTGGCCTGCTGCTTGACATGCCGGAACCGATGGTCGCCGACTTCACCCGCGACATCACGGAGGGCATCGGCACCACGGGCGTGAAGGCGGCATTCCTCAAATGCTGCGTCGAGGCTCCCGGCCTCACTCCTGGGGTGGAGCGCATTGCCCGTGCCGTCGCCCGCACGCACGTCGAGACCGGCGCGCCTGTCACCGTGCATACCTCGGGCCCCGCTCAGTCAGGGCGGCTGGTGATCGGCCTGTTCGGCAAGGAGGGCGCCGACCTGACCAAACTGGTCATCGGGCACGCCGGGGACAGCAACGACCTCGACTACCTGATGGAACTGGCGGACTCCGGCGCGACGCTCGGCATGGACAGGTTCGGGCTCGACCTTTTCAACCCGACGCCCGAACGGGTGCGGACGATCGCGGCGCTCGCCGCGCGCGGCTACGCCGACCGGATGGTGCTCGCGCACGACGCGGACTGCTTCATCGACTGGTTCGGGGCCGGCCATGACGCGGCCAAGGCGGCGGCCGCGCCGAACTGGCATTACACGTATATCAGCGACGATGTGCTCCCCGCCCTGCGCGAGGCCGGGGTCACCGACGCGCAGATCGAGCAGATGCTTGTCGTCAACCCGCGCCGTTATTTCAGCGGAGGTGCGGCATGAGCGCGCCGTTCGACGAGGCCGGGGTGACCCGCGGCCCGGACGGGATCAGGCGCTACGACCGGCTGCCTGACAGCCTGGTCCACATGCTGCGCGGCAGCGCGGAGGCCCACCCGGGCCGCGAGGCGCTCGCCGAGACCGGGGGCGGTCCCCGGCTCACCTACCGCGAACTCTGGGACCGCGCCGCACGGGTGGCGGGCGGGCTGCGCGCGGCCGGCGTGCAGCGGGGCGACCGCGTCGCGCTCCGGCTCGGCAACGGCGTCGACTGGGTCCTCGCGTTCTTCGGCACGGCGCTGGCCGGCGGCATCGCCGTGCCCGTTAACACCCGGCTGACGGAATCCGAAGCGGCCTTCGTCATATCGGACAGCGGCGCCGCGTTCGCCGTCGCGCCCGGCGACCCGCTGCCGGACGGCGCGCCGCTGGCGATCGACGACGCGGCACCCGGCGACCCGGCGGCGATCTTCTACACCAGCGGCACGACCGGCTTCCCCAAAGGCGCCGTGACCACGCACGAGAACTTCCTGTCGAACTGCGAGAGCTGCCGGCGGATCCTGAAGACGAGCAGCGTGGATGAGCCGCCGCGGACGCTGATCTCGGTGCCGCTGTTCCACGTCACTGGCTGCAACAGCCAACTGCTCTTCGCCACGTACCTGGCGGGAACCAGCGTCATCATGCCGCAGTTCGACGTCGGCACGTTCCTGCGGGCGATCGAGACAGAGCGGATCGACGTGCTCACCACGGTGCCGGCGATCTA
This sequence comes from uncultured Actinomycetota bacterium, assembly GCA_963727015.1. GTDB lineage: Bacteria > Actinomycetota > Actinomycetes > Streptosporangiales > Streptosporangiaceae > DATFVJ01. The sequence goes on from CAVSEV010000004.1 coordinate 44,096, forward strand.
CTGGCTGGCGATCAACCAGCCGCTGTTCGCGGAGACCGACGTGTCCACCGTGCGCGCGCTGTCCTATGGCGGCGCACCGATCGCTCCCGAGCTGGTCGGCAGGATCATGAAGGCGTTCCCCGCGGCGCGGGTGGGTAACGGCTTCGGCCTCACCGAGACGTCCAGCGTCACCAGTTACCTGCCGCACGAGTACGCCGCGGGGCACGCAGACTCGGTGGGCTTCCCCGTGCCTGTGTGCGACGTGAAGATCGACACGTTCGGCGGACAGGACGTCGGCGAGCTGCTCGTCCGCGGGCCGAACGTGGTCGCGGGCTACTGGAACAACCCGGACGCGACCGCCGCGATGTTCACCGGCGGGTGGCTGCATACGGGCGACCTCGCCCGCATCGGCGCCGAAGGCCTCATCTACATCGTCGACCGGGCCAAAGACATGATCAACCGCGGCGGCGAGAACGTCTACTGCGTCGAGGTCGAGAACGCCCTGGCCGGCGCGCCAGGGGTGTACGAGGCGGCCGTGGTCGGCGTGGCCGACAAGGTGATGGGCGAGAAGGTCGGCGCGGTGGTCGTGCCTGTCCCCGGCGCTACGATCGACGTCGAGGCGGTGCTGGCTTACCTCCGGGAACGGATAGCAGACTTCAAGGTGCCGCAGTACGTCGTGGTGCGGACCGATGTCCTCCCCCGCAATGCTGGCGGAAAGCTGCTCAAGAGCAGGCTCCGCGCCGAGACCAGCTGGGACCCACCGGTTCGCTAGCCCCGGTCTCAGGTGCCCGGTCTCAGGTGCCCGGTCTCAGGTGCCCGGTCTCAGGTGCCCGGTCTCAGGTGCCCGGTCTCAGGTGCCCGGTCTCAGGTGCCCGGCCTCACCTGCCCCGGTCTCACCTGCCCGGCCTCACCTGCCCCGGCTTCACTTGCTCGGCTGCGGAGTTTTGCACGAAATCTTAGGATTCGCACCGAGGTAGTTGAGCGGGCCCGCAACAATCGTGACGGCGATTGTCGCCCCTTTGTTACAGTTTAGGTTGGATGTAGTGTAGTAATGGCGCTGACCAGCGGCGAAGGCTCCGATGATGAGCCACAGGACGATAAATGCCGAGACGATATGCATGGGTTACCTCCGCTTGGCGCACCCGCTTACGCCAGAATCAGGATGATTCAATCGTGATTCTATCCGGCTGCGCGTCATTAGCTGCCGCCGCGCGCAGCCGGCCCGTCGGAGCGCCGCGGGAGATTTGATTCGGAGGCTGAGCCTTCATCGCGGCTCACCCCCGGACGCCGATCGCCGTCAGCCGCCGGACCTCAGCCCAGGCAGGCCCGGCTGTACCGCGGGTGGGCCCACCGCTGCACCGCCGGCGCACCCACCGCTGCACCGCCGGCGCAGCGCCGCTGCCGACGGCACGGGCTACCCGGCTGCCCGGACAGGGGCGGCCCTGAAATCATTTCGCCCGTGCTCGCCTCGTCCGGTACGATCCCGGGATTGTCTTCACTGCTGGGAGCCCATGAGGTTCGCGTGTGGTCTCCCCGGCGGTTCCCAGGCTGAGAGCAGGTTTCGTTAATGGCATGTCGTATCAGTGAGCTCGTGCTCGGTTGCCGCGACCCTGAGGTGCTGGCGCGGTTCTGGTGCGAGGTCCTGGACTTCGTCGTGCTCGATCGCGAGGACGACGGCTCGCTGGAGATCGGGCCGCGCGAAGGGTTCGGCGGTCCCCAGCCGACGATCATCCTCAGTCGCAGGGATGAGCCGGAGAAGGGGAAATCCCGGCTGCACATCGACGTCAACGCCACCGACCGCGATCAGGACGCCGAGCTCGAACGCCTTCTGAGGCTCGGTGCGCGCCCGGCCGACATCGGCCAGACAGGGCAGGAGCAGTGGCATGTCCTGGCCGACCCCGAAGGCAATGAGTTCTGCCTGCTCAAGACCCGCCTGGACCCACTCTGATGCTCATCGGTCAGACCTCGGCATCAGGTACCTAGGGGTCTGCCTCGAAGTCCGGTGTGACGGGCGTGTCGTGATCGTGAAGTAAGTGAGGTCTCCCGTAGAGGGTTCATCGACCAAGAAGAACCTGAACACCGGAGACCTCGTGGCCAGCCCGAAACCCTAGCGGTGACGAGGCGGCTGGACCTGACCGATGAGCAGTGGGCGCGGCTGGAACCGCTGTTGCCTGTGCCCACGCGGTCGGGTCGGCCGTCGGAGTGGACGAAACGGCAGCTCATCGACGGGATCAGGTGGCGGGTGCGGGTCGGTGCGCCCTGGCGGGACCTCCCGGACTGCTACGGCTCCTGGCGGGCGGTGTATGCGCTGTTCCGGCGGTGGCAGCGGGCCGGGGCGTGGGCGCAGATCGTCACCGCCCTGCAAACCCGGGCGGACGCGGCCGGACTGATCACCTGGGACGTCAGCGTGGACTCAACGATCGCCCGGGCGCACCAGCACGCCGCCGGCGCCCGCCGACACGGCCATGATCCCTATCTGTGTTAAGTTTCCGGCAAATAGCGCGGGCAAGTTAACACGAAAACGGATCATGAAACCGATCCACGGTGCGGCGGGCGGCCAGGCACGGAGGGCAGGCGCCCAGCACGAACGGTGAGCCTTCCCCCGCAGTACCCCCACCTGCGGCCCCAGGGCTCCCCAGCGATCCAGTACTCCCTGCGGCGGCCGCGCACCACCCGCACCCGCACCCCGCAGCGCCAGTACACCCGCGGCGCCAGTGCACCCGCGCCCCCGCGGCGCCAGCACACCCGCGGCGCCAGCACACCCGCGGCGCCAGCACACCCGCGGCGCCAGCACACCCGCGGCGCCAGTGCATCCCAGTACTCCCAGTACTCCCTGTGACCCCCCGGTCGTGACGCGGCCTCGGCCGTGATCCCTATCTGTGTCGGCACGGCGAGCCGCCTGACCCCGGGATCAAGCGATGGTCCCTTCGGCGCTGCCCACGATCGCAGCACCTCGCCTATTTGGAGGCGCACGTCGAAGTGCAGCGTGGTCGCGTCATGAACCTGTAATCACTCTTAGGGCGTATCACCGGTCCCGGCCACCCTGGCCCGGTGACACATAATGGGCCATTGTGTGTCAATCCTGACACCCTATGGGCCATCGTGTGCCATCGGCCGCGGGCAGCGCTGCGGCCGGTGGATCACACTGCAGCTGATGCTGCAGCTTTGTGGCCGCTGGGTGGGCAGCGTTGCGGCCGGTGAGCAACGTTGAGGCCGGTGAGCAGCGCCGCCGCCGATGAGCGGCGCTGCGGCCAGTCGGCGACGTTGCGGCCGGAGGGAACGCTGCGCCTGATGGGTCACATTGCGGCTGATGGGTCACATTAGGGCTGATGGGTCACACTGCGGCTGATGGCTAACAAGTGCGGCTGGCGGGTAGCACCCGTGCGCAGAGGGGGTGGCTCTGATGGAGGACCTGCCGCGGATCAAGCCGATGATGGCGACGCTGACCCACGCATTGCCTGAGGACAAGGACCGCTACGGGTGGGAGCATAAATGGGACGGTGTGCGCGCGATCGCCTACGTCGCGGGCGGCGAGGTTCGCCTGCTGTCCCGTAACGACAAGGACATGACCCGGAGTTACCCGGAGCTGCGCGCGCTGGGCGGCCGTGTCGATGCGCCGGTGGTGCTCGACGGCGAGATCGTCGCACTTCGCGACGGCCGGCCTGATTTCGGTGCCCTGCAGACCCGGATGCACGTCCGGCAGCCGCCACAGCGGCTGCTTGCCGCCGTGCCGGTTTCCTACTACGTGTTCGATCTGCTGCACCACGGCGACCGGTCGCTGCTTGGCGAGCCGTATACGGCACGCCGCGAGCAACTGGCGGGGCTCGCCCTCGACACCGAGCCGGTCCGCACCCCGCCGTGGTACCCCGATAGCGCCGAGGACGTACTGGCGGCCAGCGTCGAGCGCGGCCTGGAAGGCGTCGTCGGCAAGCCCCTGACGTCGCGGTACTACCCAGGCAAACGACGCGAATGGATCAAGGTAAAGAACGTCCGTCACCAGGAAGTCATCATCACCGGCTGGAAACCAGGCGAAGGCTCACGCGCTGGCATGATCGGCTCCCTGCTGCTTGGCATCTACGACCCGGACGGACGGCTGCGCTACGCCGGTCATGTCGGAACCGGCTTCACCGAGCCCATGCTGCGCGATCTGGCGCAGCGGCTGCGCCCGCGCCACCGGCCCGACAGCCCCTTCGACGCCCCCCTGCCGCCACGGCACGGCCGCGACGCCCAATGGGCAGAACCCGAACTCGTCGGCGAGGTCGCCTTCACCGAATGGACCAGCGATGGCCTGCTGCGCCACCCGGCCTGGCGCGGACTTCGCCCGGACAAGGAACCCGCCGAGGTGCGTCGCGAGGACTGACGCGGCCATTTCCCCGGCCCGTGCGCTGGCGGCCGCTCCGGGCCGACGTGAGCAGCGGCGCGGCCAGCCGCACCATCGCGAGCGGATCGCGGCTAACGTGCCCAGTTGGCCGCGGCGGCACGCCCGGCCACGGGCGTGCCGCCGCGGCGGCACGCCCGTGGCCGGGCGGTCATCTGGCGTACAGGGAGTCGATGACGTCGGCGTATTTGCGGTGGATGATCCGGCGTTTGAGTTTCAGGGTCGGGGTCAGTTCCTCGCTTTCCGGGGTCCATTCGTCCGGCAGCAGTTCCCAGTACTTGACCTGCTGGACGCGGGCCAGGTGCTGGTTCGCCGCGGCGACCGCCTCACCGGCCGCCTCGATCACCGCGGGGTGAGCGGCCAGCTCGGCCAGCGAGCCGGCCTCGATGCCGCGTGCCTTGGCCCAGGCGGGCGCGACCTCGCCGTCCAGCGCCAGCAGCGCCACCACGAAGGGCTGGCGGTCACCGAACGCGAGGGCCTGCCCGATCAGCGGGTGCGCCATCAGCAGGCCCTCGATCCCGGCCGGAGCGATGTTCTCGCCCCCGGCGGTGATGATGAGTTCCTTCTTGCGGTCGACCACCCGCAGGAACTGGTCCTCGTCCAGGGTGCCGATGTCGCCGGTGTGTACCCAGCCATCCGCGTCGAGCAGCGCGGCCGACGCCTCCGGCAGGCCGAGGTAGCCGGGCGTGTCCACCGGCCCGCGGACCAAGATCTCGCCATCCGCGGCGATGGTGACTTCGATCCCGGGCAACGGCCGGCCCACCGTGCCCAGCCGGAACGCGGCCGGCGTGTTCGCGGTGACCGCCCCGGTGGTCTCCGTCATCCCGTACACATCCAAGATCTTCATGCCCAGCCCGGCGAAGAACCTGCCCACCTCCGGCGGCAGCGGAGCAGCCGCCGAAAACGTGGTGACTGCCTTGCCCAGGCCGAGCAGCGACCTGATGGGCCCCAGCACCGCCGCGTCGGCGCGCTCGAAGGCAGCGGCCACCTCAGGCGTCACCTTGTGGCCGAACTGGCATCCCTCCACGTACGCCCGGCCCGCGTCCATCGCCGCCGCCACCGCGGCCTTCTTCGCCTCGTCCTGCTCGCCCGCCATCAACGCAACGATCCCGGCCTGCATCTTCTGCCAGACCCGCGGCACCCCGAACAACGAGGTCGGCTGCACCTGCTGCAGCGTGCCCAGAAGATCCTTCTGATCCGGGCAGAAATAAATATGCCCGCCCAAACGAACCGGCAAGTAGATCGTCAGCACCCGCTCGGCGATATGCGCCAGCGGCAGATAGGAGATCGACCGCAGCTCCGGCGGCATAGCCTCGGCCCGATCCATGCTGCCCGTCTCGAACAACATGTTACGGTGCGTGGTCACCACGCCCTTCGGGCTACCCGTCGTCCCCGACGTATACAAGATGGTCACCGGGTCATCCGGCGCCACCGCAGCCACCCGGGCCGCAACCACGGCCGGATCCGCCGCATAACGCTCGGCACCCAGCCGCACGAACTCCGCCCACGTCATGTACAGCTCGCCCGGCGGGCATACCGTTTCATCGAGAACGATGATCTTGTGCAGCCGGGGCAGCTGCTCCAGGACCGGCCGCCAGCGGCTCAGCTGATCCGCGCCATCGAGCACCGCCACCCGGGCCGCGCAGTCCGCTGCTACGTACCCCACCTGTTCCGGCGCGAACGTCGCATACAACGTCACCGGCACCGCACCCGCATGCACCGCACCAAGATCAGCCAGCACATGCTCCACCCGGTTCGGCACCATCAACGCCACCCGGTCACCGTGCCGACAACCCAACGCGGCAAACCCAGCCGCAAGCTCCAGCACCCGCGGCCTGACCTGCGACCACGACAGGGTCTCCCACTCCCCGCCACCGCGATCGGAAAAAGCAGGCGCATCCCGATACACTTCCGCCGCCCGCTCAAGATCATCACACAGCGTCTTACCCTCGATCGACTGCTCGATCCGCGCCCGCTCCTCGAACATCTGGGCTGTCATCGCGCGCCTCCTCCACGGGGATCCGGTCCTCGGGGAGCGCCGCCGGCCTGGGCAGACGCCGTACCCGATCCGCCGGTTGCCAGCTGGCGGCGCAACGGCCGACGTGGCACCCGACGTCGCCGGCCGCCGCCTGCCCGGCCACGAGGCCAGGCCTTCGACGACGTCGGCTCACTCGGCCATCGTCACCTGCCGCCGAACGCGCTGTCACGGGGGTCGGGACCCTAGTTCGACCCTAGTCTGTCTGGGCCGCACCCGCCTTGCGCAGCCGGGCGTCAGCTCCCAGTGCTCCCGGTGCTCCCGGTTAGCTCTGGGGGCGCCGGCGAGGCGCCCGGGCCTACCTCGGCCTTGAGCGCGGCGAGTTCCTTGTCGACCTCCGCGGCCGACCCGACCTCGTCGAGTTCCTTCTGGATGTCGTCGGTGTCTCCCCCGACGTCTTCGAGTACCCCTGACTGGAGCAGCTCGTCGACCGCACCGGCGCGGGCCTGCATCGTGGCGATCTTGTCCTGGGCACGCTGGAGGGCCGCCCCCGAGTCGCCAAAGGTCGTCGAGATCCCCGCGACGCTCTCGTCCACGGAGCTCTCGGCCTTCGCCGCGGTGTACTGGGCTTTCAGCACTTCCTTCTGCGTCCGGAACTGGTTCACCCTCTTCTGCAGCGCATCGAGGGTGTGCTCGAGCTTCTCCTCCTGCTCGGCGAGCTGCTCGCGCTGGGGCTCCATACCCGCGATCTGGGCCTGCGCAGCGGCCTTGCGGCACAGCGCCTCCTTGGCCAGATCCTCCTTGCCCTGGGAGAGCGCCGCCCTGGCCTGGTCCTGCAGGTGGTCCACCGAATGCTGGAGCTGCTGCTCCTGCAGCTCGATCTGCTTGCGCGACGCGGCGATTTCCACTAGCCCCCGGCGCACCTGGGTGATCTGATCGAGCATCTGCTCGTATGACAGATCGAGCATTTCGTCGGGCTTCTCGGCCGCGTCGAGCGCCTTGTTGGCCTTGGCCTGGACTATGTCATGGGCCCGCTGGAAGAGGGTCATGTCGATCTGCTCCTCGTCGATGGTGGGCGGAGCCCGCGCCGATTCCGCTGCCAAACCGGCTCCGGGTCGATGCCGACGCTCGTACCGGCACGGGTACACCGCGGGTACCCCCGAGGTTACCGCCGGGGCAGCGGTTTCGGGTGAGCGGCCATTACAGCTGGTCACGAAGCGTACTGGAGCGTGTGGGCCGGCGTGGAACCGGCCGCGGGACCGGTCATGGCCGCTCGCCGGCCGACGTTGTCCGCGGTACGCCCGGCGCCGCCGGTTCCTGCGATGACTGCATACCTTGCCCGGCAAGCAGCTTGAACCTGACCCGGGCTGCGGTGGCGGCAATTCCGAGCACGCCCGCTGGCGGCAGCAAGACCAGGGCGGGAAGCTGATAACGCCAGGAGAACTCGAACGCATCGGATGCCAGCAGGACCGCTAAGGCCGTGGCCGTGGCCAGCATGCATGCGCTCGCCAGCGACGTGTGTTCCCGGCGAGGACCGCCGGCGCCCCAGATTCCGGCCAGTCCCGCTATCGCGGCGATCGCGAGCACGGGGCCGGGAGTGTATCCGCCATGCAGCTGGTAGCCGCGGAGCATTGCCGCCAGCGGCCTGGTGACCGTTGGCGTGCCGCCGCCAGGCCTCAGCTGGGCGACGTAACGCGGGGTGATCAGCGGTGGATAGGTGGGATATGCGGTCTGAAACTGCCAGCGGCTGATCGGGGTGTCACCGGGGCTTTGCTGCCTGGTGAGAGCGAACAGCTTCACGAAGTCATGGTCGATACCGCCCGCGACGGCCAGCGGCTGCTGTCCGAGCACCGCGTGCTCGAAGCGCGCTGCCATAGCCTCGGTCGTGGTCCCTGGCGGCGGCCGGTAGCTCAGCAGCGGCCCGTCAGGCTGGCTGATGATCCCGTCGACACCCAACGCGGCCACCATCGGCGGTGACGGGCACAGGGCGCGCTCATCCGGCGGAAGTCTGAGCGCCGCGCAGTTTGCGGCGGCAGCCACCCGCCCATAAAGGATGTAGGAGCTTCTCTGAGTGATCGCGAAGTGGCCGTTCGCCGTGCCTTGTGCCGTCATGTAGGCGAGCAACGGAATCGCGAAGCTGGCGGTGATCAGCGCGCCGTACGCGAGCCGGCGGCGCCATCCCACCGCGCTCAAAAGCACGAACGCCAGCGCGGGGACGATGAGGACCTCGCCTACCTGGCGGACGTCGGCGGCGGCGCCCAGCACCAGGCCCGCCACACCGGGCAGCCAAGCCGCCGGTGCGCGTTGGCACAGCAGCAGTGCAAGGGCCGCCACGAGCAGTGCTTCGAACATCACGTCCGGCATGATCATCTGCTCGGCCTGCAGCTGATAGCCGTCCAGCAGGACCGGCGCCGCAGCCACCGCGGCCGCCCAGCGCCACATGCCACGGCGACGCAGGACCACATATAGCCCCAGCGCCATGGCCAAGCCGAGGATGTGCTGGGCCGCCGCGACGGCCGCGAGCCCGCCGGCACGCTGCAATGGCCACAGCAGCGCCCGGTAACCAAGCGGATCTTGGCCGTAGGAACCGCGGAGGTACCGGTCGGAGTCGGCGTACACCAACGCCGGCCGATAGGCGAGCTGGGTCACGATGCGAAGCGCCAGCCCAGCAGCAAGCAGAACCACGAACAGCCAGTGACACCTCGCGGCCCGCGCTGCGGCGGCCACGGCCCGCGCGGGCACATGGCCCGCGCCGCGCGCGTACCCTGCCGCCAGCGCCAGCACACACGTATTTTCACGCGGCGTTCCAGCACCGCACGGACGAAAGACAAAAAATCCTGGCGACAGCGGGACTGTTACAAGCCGTCGAGGCTGGCAAGCCCGCCCTGCGCGCTGCACGGAACCGGCCCGGCGGCCGGGGCGCCCGGCGGGTGCCCGGCGGCGAGGCATTGCTGCCGGTGCAGCATCAACAGGATGAGCTCCATCATCTCGGGCCGGTGGCTGCCGCGGGCCACGGCGAGCCATCGGGTTGCCTCGGCCATCATTGTGAGGTCGGTGCGCCGTGCCGGGTGACGTTCCGCGGCGGCACGGGTGCCAGCGGAGCGCTGGTCGATTAGCCGCCCGAGGAGTCCGGCGAGCCGCATGGCGGCGTCTGGGTGATCTGCCTCCGCGGCCCGGCGGAACCAGCTGATGGCTCCCTCGAGGTCGCCGAGGCGCTCGCAATCGTCGCCGAGGCGGAAGGCCGTTCCTGCGCGACCGGCGGACCCGCCGGGGACGACGGCCGGTCTAGAGTGCCGCGCTGCCCCGTCGTGCCCGGATCGCCCGCCCTCGGCGGGTACCTCGGCACGCGGCGCGTCGCCGCCGTGGCTGACGTTTATGGAGACTCCCACCCGCCGCCGCCGGTGTCAGGCGGCGGTTATGCCGTCGAGGAACACGACAAGCGCAGCGAAGGTGGCGCTCGCGGTCAGGCGAGCCGCGGGCAGGGGCTTGTTATTTCCGGATTGAGACCTCTCGCCTGGATCGTGTGCCCGGCGTAGAGTCATGACTGCTCGAACCTCCTCGCGAGGTTTGAAAGAGATGGTGACGGCTTCCTGTGACCGCAGGGAGCCGTTGCCGTATCTGGGGCAACAGCTCATTTCCGTCGAGTCACATCGTGGCGTTAAAGAAGATCAAATGCCAGCGCTACACCGACATTTTCCCTGAATTCCGAATCTTGTGGTCACCGATTTACTATGCGTGATCGTATGACGTAGTTCATCTAACCAGCCTGTTCAGTGACGCTGACCTGTCTTCTCGGGCGCCGGTTTAGACCCGGTTTAGCCAGCCACGCACTTATTGTGCAATTGCACGTGCAGCCGCAAGCACATTCGCGCCCGCAATTGCGGAGTCAATTTGTCCGATATCGCAGTAATGGTGATGAGAGGCGGCGGGCGCGCGCCGCTCGCAAACGCGGCACGCGCATGATCCCTAACGGCCGCCGCTGCGTGACACGCCACTCCGCACACGCGGCACGGGCATGATCCCTAACGGCCGCCGCGGCGTGACACCCCAATCCCCACACGCGGCACGGGCATGATCCCTAACGGCCGCCGCGGCGTGACACCCCAATCCCCACACGCGGCACGGGCATGATCCCTAACGGCCGCCGCGGCGTGACACACCACGCCGGGCACTCCCCCACGTTGCGATGCCCGCCAAATCCCCCGCGGGAATCGGGGTGACCGCTCGCGTGGTGGCGAGCGCGGCGCCGGCGTTCACCGCCGCCACGAAGCCGGGGCCGGGCCCGGGCCCGGCCCCACTTCAGCGAGCGGGGCAAGATGACGCAAGACCATGATCAGCTCCTGCCCCGTCAGCGGCTCAGGTCCTGAGCCCGGAGAACAAGTCATCCTCGGGCACAGGCGCCCCGGTCGAATCGCTCGCCCTGATAAAACTCTCCCGGCCGAAGGCGGCTTCCCCGACTTCCGGCGGTATCTTGCTGAACCAGGAGTCATTGATCTGGCTGGCGTGCGCCAGCAGTGCGTCCCGCTTACGGCCGAGCACTGGCCGGATATCGACCGTGGTGGTAATGCGCTCCTCGGCCTCGGCCATCTGCTGCCGCATCTGAGGGCTGACGCTGCCGGGATCCGGGACGTCTTCGCCAAGTTCGCGCAGCGCCTCCCGTATCTTCTGCCAGTCGCTGCCGCGCATCGCGGTGAAGTAGAGCTTGGCTGGGATGCCGGTGGCGGCCACGGCTGCGGTAGCCGCCTCGGCCGCGTGCACGTGGTCCGGGTGCTGGTAGGGGCCTTTTTCGTTATAGGTGACCACGACCTGCGGCCGGTACCGCTCGATCAGGCTGCCGATCCGGGCGGCCACATCGGCCGTGGGAACGTTGCAGAACGCCTCGGCGCGGTCCTTGTAGTCCCAGTCGGGCATGCCAGAGTCGTGGTAACCGAGCAGCTCAAGGTCGGCGACGCCGAGAATCTTGCAGGCCGCGCGCAGCTCGGCCAGCCGCAGCCGGGCCACCTCCTGCTCATCGTGCGCATCGTGACCGGGCTTGACCCCTCCCGGCGCATCTCCGAACTCACCATTCGTACAGGTCACAACGACGGTGCGGACTCCCTGGTCGGAATAGGCAGCAAGCACACCGCCGGTGCTCGACGCCTCATCGTCGGGATGCGCATGCACGGCCATCAGGGTCAAGGTCTCTGGCATGCCTCAAGCCTGCCGGACAAACCCGATCCGGCCCAACTCGCCCCGCCGCCGCGTGGCGATGTCACACAGCGTCATGAACGGCACTGCCGCGCCGCCAAAGATCCACGGGACGCCCCAGCCGGGCGCGGCACGCTGGCAGGCTCGGGCGCTCAGGAAGGCGACCAGTGCGCTGGGCGGGCGAGTGACGGCGGCAACCTTGTGTCGGCATTGCCCTTCGCCGCATTCAGCTGGGCTGGGGTCAGAAAGAAACTCCCGGTGAGGTCCGCGCCGCTGAGGTCAGCACCTCTCAAGTCAGCGCCGATAAGGTCGGCCGTTCTCAGGTCGGCGCCCCTGAGATCAGCGCCGATGAGCTGCGCTCCTCTCAAGCTGGCACCGCTCAGGTCCGCTCCGCTGAGATCAGCCCCGATGAGATCAGCGCCGATGAGATCAGCGCCGATGAGATCAGCGCCGATGAGATCAGCCCCGATGAGGTCGGACCCGATGAGGTTAGCCCCGCTGAGATCAGCCCCGATGAGGTCGGCTCCGCCGTGCTCCTTCTGCCGGCGCCGTGCTTCGCCACGGACAAGTTCGCTCGTGTGGTGCAGTAGCGCATTGACGTGGTGCCGGTGTGCTGCCACGTCCAGTTGCCCGAGAGATTCCGGACTGCCGTGAGCGAGGCGCTCTGTCTCGTCGAGCGCGAGGCCAAGCTCCCCGTGGATCTGCCGGGCCGGTTGCAGCGCCAGCGCCTCGGTCAGATACCACAGCAGCTCGTGGAGCTGCCGCATGATCGTGAACACGTCGAACATCTGCGGCGCGATTTGGGGGGCCCGCAGCCAGTCTTTTCCGCCGAAGGTGACCTGGGCAACCTGCTGCCCCGCGCCGAAGCAGTCGTAAGCGGCGCAACCGGCAAAGCCCAGCGGCCTGAGGCGTGCATGAATCCCGCACCGGAAGTCCGCTTGCAGATTGGGACAGGCCTGCCCGGCGTCTTTGTCAATGGCGAAGTCTGCCGAGGCTGAGAAGGCAGGGACCACACAGCATAGCCCGAAGCAGCGCTCGCACTCGGCCCGCAGGCTGAGGCGAGCTCTGTCCGTGACAGCTTCCGCGGGTTCGGGTCCCTTCGGCAACGCGCTTGGTCTCCTGTCCGTGCGCCGGCCAATCCCGCGGGTCACCCTACTGCCCAGGGTCTGCGCGCGGACCTGCAGGCCGGGCATGTGGCGCCCGCAGGCAAAGGAATCGGCCGGCCGCGTCCACTATCGGCTCCTCGAGAACAAGCAGGGCCTTACCGGGACACCGCCTGGATCACCGCCCGCATGCACCAAGATCCACGGGACTACGCCTAACGCCGGGCAGAACACGCCATGATCCGCGGCTGCGTTAACCTTCCCGCGATATCGGCCGGTTAGTTAACACAAGAACGGATCACGAGCCCGGCGGGCGGATCGGAGGCGGGCGCACCGGCCCGCTCGTGCCACTTGCCGGTCAACCGGCGCGCCCGACCGGCCCGCGAGTGCGGCACGCACCCGGCGCCCGACCGGCCCGCGAGTGCGGCACGCACCCGGCAGCCGCCGCCATACGCTCACCAATACGCCCACCAATACGCCCACCAATACGCCCACCAATACGCCCACCAATACGGTCACCAATCCGCCCACCAAGATCGCGACAGTCACGCCAGCGTTATGATCGATCACCGCGACACGGCCGTAGGGTGACTGTCCTGGCCGTATCCGCCACATGAGGACGGCAACCGCCGCCCGCCGTATGCGGACACTGTGACAACTATCGACTGGGGGCCTGCGTGGATCAGCTCAGCCTCGGAGTGATAGCGCGGTCGCGGAAGGAGCACGAGCACCGGCTGGCGATCCATCCGCTGCACGTGCAGCGGATCGAAGCCGACCTGCGGGGACACGTCTATCTGGAGCGTGGCTACGGCGGACGTTTCGGCGTACCCGATGAGCGGCTGGCGCCGCATGTCGCCGGGTTGCGCACCCGCGCCCAGCTCGTCGCGCAGTGCGATGTCGTCTTGCTCCCCAAGCCGCTGCCGGAAGATCTCGCGGAGCTTCGGGAGGGGCAAGTGCTGTGGGGATGGCCGCACTGCGTGCAGAACGAGGAGGTCACGCAGTTGGCCGTCGACCGGAGGCTGACGCTGATCGCTTTTGAGGCGATGAACCACTGGTCCCATGATGGCTCTTTCGGCCTGCATGTCTTTCACAAGAACAACGAGCTTGCCGGTTACTGCTCCGTGTTGCATGCCATGGAGCTCGTCGGCACGACGGGTGAATACGGCCAGCGGCTCCGGGCGGCCGTCATCGGCTTCGGGGCGACCGGCAGGGGGGCCGTGACGGCCCTCAACGCGCACGGCGTGAGCGACGTCCATCTCCTCACCCACCGTGACGTCACCGCGGTCGCCTCGCCGATCCACTCGGCCCAGATGGTGCACTTCGAGCCTGACGCTGACGAGCGGGGCCGCTGCCAGGCGCTCTGCGACGACGGTCCGGTGCCGCTGGCCGCTTTCCTCGCCGGGTTCGACATCGTGGTCAACTGCGTGCTCCAGCACACCGGCGCGCCGCTGATGTTCGTGACCAGCGACGAGCTTGCCGCCTTCAGGCCGGGCAGCCTCATCGTCGACGTTTCGTGCGACGAGGGAATGGGCTTCAGCTGGGCGCGGCCCACATCGTTCGCCGAGCCGATGCTCGTCGTGGGCGACACCGTCCATTACTACGCCGTCGACCACAGCCCATCGCTGCTGTGGAACTCCGCCACCTGGGAGATCAGCGAAGCCCTGCTACCGCACCTGCGGCCGGTACTCACCGGTCCGCAGGCATGGGACGCCGACCGCACCATCCAGCGGGCCATCGAGATCCGCGACGGCATTGTCCAGAACCCGGACATCCTGTCCTTCCAGCACCGCTTGGCCGACTACCCGCACGCACGGCGCCGGTAGCCGGCCAGCCCGGCCTCAGCGGGCCCCAGCCGGGCACGCCGGCGCCGCACCCAGGCCTCACCCCGGACCCAGCCGACGCCCCAGCCGGCCCCAGCCGGGCACTTCGGCGTCCCACCCGGGCCCATCCGGCGCCCCAGCCGGCGCCCCACCCAGGCCCAGCCGACGCCCCAGCCGGCCCCAGCCGGGCACTTCGGCGTCCCACCCGGGCCCAGCCGACGCCCCAGCCGGGCCCTCCGGCGCCCGAGCCGGGCCCTCCGGCGCCCGAGCCGGGCCCCTCGTCCAACGTCGTGACGGTCGCGGCGTGCGGTGACGAACAGCTCACCTGGCTTGTCTTTACGAGCAGCGCGGGGGGCAGTTACGTTACTAACCGGTATCATTGGTGCTAGGACCACGCTAGGACGCAGTTGCTAGGACCACTAGTACGGCGGCGCGGGACCCAGCACCGCCGCCGCCCGCAGCACACCAGGTCTGCCACAGCACCATTTCTGGACCTGGACCCCACGCCGGCCTCCGCTCCGGCTCGCCCAGACGCCTGCGCCCTCATGCCGGTACGCCTTCGGAGGCAGCCTTGAAGGAAATCCTGGACGCGATCCTCAACTCCGCCAGCCAGGAGGTGGACTTCGCCGCCCTCCCGCTGCCCGAGAGCTACCGGGCAGTCACCCTGCACAGGGACGAGGAGCACATTTTCGACGGCATCGACAGCCGCGACAAGGACCCGCGCAAGTCCCTGCACGTCGAAGAGGTACCGGTACCCGAACTCGGACTCGGCGAGGCCCTGATCGCCGTCATGGCAAGTGCCGTCAACTACAACACCGTGTGGAGCTCGATCTTCGAGCCGGTCTCTACCTTCACCTTCCTGCGCCGCTACGGCAGGCTCTCCCCGCTCACCGCGAAGCACGACCTGCCTTATCACGTGGTCGGCTCCGACCTCGCGGGTGTGGTGCTGCGTACCGGCCCTGGAGTCAACACCTGGAAGCCTGGCGACGAGGTCGTCGCCCACTGCCTGTCCGTCGAGCTGGAGAGCGCCGACGGCCACAACGACACCATGCTCGACCCGGAGCAGCGCATCTGGGGCTTCGAGACCAACTTCGGCGGCCTGGCCGAGCTCTCCCTCGTCAAGGCCAACCAGCTGATGCCCAAGGCCAGGCACCTCACGTGGGAGGAGGCCGCCACGCCCGGCCTGGTGAACTCGACCGCCTACAGGCAGCTGGTCTCGCCCAACGGCGCCGCGATGAAGCAGGGCGACAACATCCTCATCTGGGGCGCAAGCGGCGGCCTCGGCTCCTACGCCACCCAGTACGCACTGAACGGCGGGGCGACGCCGATCTGCGTGGTTTCCAGCGACCAGAAGGCCGGCATCTGCCGGGCGATGGGAGCCGAGGCGATCATCGACCGCGGCGCCGAGGGCTACAGGTTCTGGCGCGACGAGCACAACCAGGACCCGAAGGAGTGGAAGCGCCTCGGCGCCAAGATCCGCGAACTGACCAGCGGCGAGGATGTGGATATCGTCTTCGAGCACCCCGGCAGGGAGACATTCGGCGCCTCGGTGTACGTGACCCGCAGGGGCGGCACCATCGTGACTTGTGCCTCCACATCGGGGTACATGCATCAGTACGACAACCGCTACCTCTGGATGAGCCTGAAGCGCATCGTCGGCTCACACTTCGCCAACTACCGCGAGGCGTGGGACGCCAACCGGCTGATCGCCAAGGGCAAGATCCACCCGACAACCTCCAAGGTCTACCCGCTGGCCGAGACCGGCCAGGCCGCTCTGGACGTCCACCACAACCTGCACCATGGCAAGGTCGGGGTACTCTGCCTCGCCCCGCATGAGGGCCTCGGTGTGCGGGACGCCGAGCTGCGCGCCAAGCACCTGCCGGAGATCAACCGCTTCCGTAACGTGTAGGACAGGACCGACATGACCGAGCCGAGCGAGGAGCAGCCGGGGCGGCCTGCGAGGGACCGTCCCTGGCTGATGCGGACCTATGCGGGGCACTCCTCCGCGAAGGAGTCCAACGCGCTGTACCGCCGCAACATCGCCAAGGGCCAGACCGGCCTGTCTGTCGCATTCGACCTGCCGACCCAGATCGGTTACGACGCCGACCACGTACTCGCCCGCGGTGAGGTCGGCCGGGTCGGCGTGCCGATCGGGTACCTGGGCGACATGCGTGCCCTTTTCGACGGCATCCCGCTTGAGCGAACCAACACCTCGATGACGATCAACGCCACGGCGATGTGGCTACTGGCGCTCTATCAGGTCGTCGCAGAGGAGCAGGGGGCGGACCTCGCCAAGCTCACCGGCACCACCCAGAACGACATCGTCAAGGAGTACCTGTCGCGTGGGACGCACGTCTTCCCGCCCGCCGCCTCGATGCGCCTCACCACCGATGTGATCGCCTATACGGTCGCCCACATCCCCATGTGGAACCCGATCAACATCTGCAGTTACCACCTTCAGGAGGCTGGGGCCACCCCGGTGCAGGAGATCGCGTACGCGATGTGCACGGCGATCTCCGTCCTGGACGCCGTACGCGACTCCGGGCAGGTTCCACCTGACCGGATGGGCGAGGTCGTCGCGCGGATCTCCTTCTTCGTCAATGCGGGTGTCCGCTTCGTCGAAGAGATGTGCAAGATGCGAGCCTTCTGCCAGCTCTGGGACAAGGTCACCGGGGACAGGTACGGCATCGCCGACCCCGCGCGCCGCCGTTTCCGTTACGGCGTCCAGGTCAACTCGCTCGGCCTCACCGAGGCGCAGCCGGAGAACAACATCCAGCGGATCGTCTTGGAGATGCTGGCCGTCACCTTGTCCAGGGACGCTCGTGCCCGCGCCGTGCAGCTCCCCGCCTGGAACGAGGCGCTTGGCCTGCCGCGGCCCTGGGACCAGCAGTGGAGCCTCCGCATCCAGCAGGTGCTCGCGTATGAGTCCGATCTGCTCGAGTACGGCGATTTGTTCGACGGCTCGCGCGTAGTGGCGGCCAAGACCGCCGCGCTGCTGGCCGGCGCCGAGGCGGAGATCGCCAAGGTGCTTGACATGGGCGGGGTGATACCGGCGGTCGAATCCGGCTACCTCAAGGCACAGCTCGTCGCCTCGCACGCCGCCAGGCGCGCCCGGATCGAGTCCGGCCAGGACAAGGTCGTGGGCGTCAACTGCTTCGAGACCACCGAGCCCAACCCGCTCACCGCGGACCTTGACGCCGCGATCCAGCAGGTGGACCCCGCCTCCGAGCAGGCGATAGTGGCCCATCTTGAGGAATGGCGCAGGCGGCGCGACGAGACCGCGGTGCTCACCGCCATCGACAAGCTCAAGGCAGACGCGGCGCAAGAGGGCGTCAACCTGATGGCAGCCACCCTGGCCTGCGCCCGGGCGGGCGTCACCACCGGCGAGTGGTCATTCGCGCTGCGGGACGTGTTCGGCGAATACCGCGCGCCCACCGGTGTCAGCAGCGCCGCCGCGGCGGTTGCTGCCGAGCCGGGCGGTGAGCTCGCAGCCGTCCGCGCAGCGGTGACCGCCACAGCCGAGGAACTCGGCGTGGGCAGGCTGCGCCTGCTTGTGGGCAAGCCGGGCCTGGACGGGCACTCAAACGGTGCCGAGCAGATCGCCGTGCGGGCCCGCGACGCCGGGTTCGAGGTGATCTACCAGGGTATCCGGCTCACCCCTGAGCAGATCGTTGCCGCCGCGATCGCCGAGGACGTGCACTGCGTCGGGCTGTCGATCCTGTCCGGCGCGCATCTCGGGCTGGTGCCCGAGGTGCTGCGCGGGCTGCGCCGGGCGGGGGCGGCGGACCTCACGGTGGTGGTCGGCGGGATCATCCCGGCGGCCGATGCCGAGTCTCTGCGCTCGCAAGGGGTGGCCGCCGTTTTCACCCCCAAGGACTTCGGCATCACCACCATCATCGGCCGCGTGGTCGACGAGATCCGGCTCACGCACGGGCTCCAGCCGTGGCAGAGCCGGCAGGGCAGCCTGGCCGGGACGAACTAGGGCATGTCCCGCAGATCTTTGGCGGCGCGGATCGGCGCCACACCACCACCACCCCAACCTTCGAAGGATGGCACGACAGGACATGACCACCGCCACCAGCACGATCAACCGCCTGCGCCCCCGCCGCTCCTGCCTGTCCGTCCCAGGCAGCAACCCGCGCTTTCTGGAGAAGGCCCAGAGCCTGCCTGCCGACCAGGTGTTCCTTGACCTCGAGGATGCTTGTGCGCCGCTGGTCAAGGAGAGCGCCAGGCACCTCATTGTCGATGCGCTCAACAACGGCGACTGGGGCGGCAAGACCCGGGTCGTCAGGGTCAACGACTGGACCACCCACTGGACCTACCGTGACGTGATCACGGTGGTCGAGGGCGCAGGCCCGAACCTGGACTGCATCATGCTGCCGAAGGTGCAGGACGCCGACCAGGTCAAGGCGCTGGACCTGCTGCTCACCCAGATCGAGAAGACGATGGGTTTCGAAGTCGGCAGGATCGGCATCGAAGCCCAGATAGAGAACGCCAAGGGCCTGGTGAACGTCGACGCGATCGCCGCCTCATCGCCGCGGATCGAAACCATCATCTTCGGCCCCGCCGACTTCATGGCATCGATCAACATGAAGTCGCTCGTGGTCGGCGAGCAACCACCTGGCTACCCGGCGGACGCCTACCACTACATCCTGATGCGCATCCTGATGGCCGCCCGGACCTATGATCTGCAGGCCATCGACGGCCCCTACCTGCAGATCCGCAACCATGAGGGTTACCGCGAGGTCGCCGGGCGCGCCGCCGCGCTCGGCTTCGACGGCAAGTGGGTGCTCCACCCGGACCAGGTCGCCGCGGCCAACGAGATCTTCTCCCCCTCGCAGCAGGACTACGACCACGCGGAGCTGATCCTTGACGCCTACGAGTGGTACACCTCGGAGGCAGGCGGCGCCAAGGGATCAGCCATGATCGGCGATGAGATGATCGACGAGGCCTCCCGCAAGATGGCCCTGGTGATCGCGGGCAAGGGCCGGGCAGCGGGCATGCAGCGCACTTCGAAGTTCGAGCCCCCGCAGGCCTGAGCCAGGCGCGTTCCCATGGCGGAGATCCACACCCACCGTTAGAGCGAAGGACATCGGCGATGCAGTTCGGACGGACCTACGAGGAGTTCGAGGTCGGTGCGGTCTACAAGCACTGGCCAGGCAAGACGGTCACCGAGTACGACGACCACCTGTTCTGCCTCCTCACGATGAACCACCACCCGCTGCACCTGGACGCGAACTACGCGGAGAAAACCACCGACTTCGGCCAGAACGTGGTGGTGGGCAACTACATCTACTCGCTGCTGCTCGGCATGTCGGTGCCCGACGTATCCGGCAAGGCCATCGCCAACCTGGAGGTCGAGTCGCTGAAGCACGTGGCGCCGACATTCCACGGCGACACCATCTACGGCGAGACCACCGTGCTCGGCAAGTGGCCGTCCAAGTCGAAGGACGACCGGGGCATCGTGCACGTCGAGACCCGCGGCTACAACCAGAGCGGCACCCTGGTGTGCGTTTTCCGCAGAAAAGTGATGGTGCCGACCGAGACGTACATCAAGGAGCGCGGCGGCGAGCAGGCCGGCCGTCCAGAGCCCGCCACCTGACCGCACCCGCCTCCCGCCAGCAAAGCGACTTCACCAGCAGATACAGGAGCCCCACCATGGGACGCCTCGCACAGACCGACGGCCTGACCGAGATCCAGCGGGACATCCTCGCTACCGTGCGGGACTTCGTCGACAAAGAGATTATTCCGGTCGCCACCGAGTTGGAGCACAGGGACGAGTACCCCGCCCAGATCGTCGAGGGGATGAAGCAGCTTGGCCTGTTCGGGCTGACCATTCCGGAGGAGTACGGCGGCCTCGGGGAGTCGCTGCTCACCTACGCACTGGTCGTGGAGGAGATCGCACGCGGCTGGATGTCGGTGTCGGGCATCGTCAACACCCACTTCATCGTCGCTCACATGATCGCTCAGCACGGCACTCCGGAGCAAAAGAACTACTTCCTGCACCCCATGGCGGCCGGTGAGGTGCGCGGTGCCTTCTCCATGTCGGAGCCGGGCGTGGGTTCGGACGTGTCGGCGATCCGCACCAAGGCGGTGCCGGACGGCGGCGATTTTGTGATCAACGGCCAGAAGATGTGGCTCACCAATGGCGGCACCTCCAACCTGGTGGCGGTTCTGTGCCGGACCGACGAGGGTCACGATTCGCCGCACCGGAACATGACAACCTTCCTGATCGAGAAGGAACCTGGCTTCGGCGCCAACCGCACGGTGCCTGGCCTGACCGTGCCCGGGAAGATCGAGAAGATGGGCTACAAGGGAGTCGACACCACCGAGATGATCCTCGAGGACGTCCGCGTCCCCGCGGACCGTGTGCTTGGCGGCGCCCCTGGCCGCGGCTTCTACCAGATGATGGACGGCATAGAAGTCGGCCGGGTCAACGTCGCCGCCCGCGGCTGCGGAGTTGCAATCCGCGCCTTCGAGCTGGGCATTGCCTACGCGCAGCATCGGCACGCCTTCGGTAAGCCGATCGCGCAGCACCAGGCGATCCAGTTCAAGCTGGCCGAGATGGCCACCAAGATCGAGGCCGCCCATCAGATGATGGTGATGGCGGCGCGTACGAAGGACTCCGGCCGCCGCAACGACCTCGAGGCTGGGATGGCCAAGTACCTCGCCTCCGAGTACTGCAAGGAAGTCGTGGAGGACTCCTTCCGCATCCACGGCGGCTACGGATTCTCCAAGGAGTACGAGATAGAGCGCCTGTACCGGGAGGCCCCGATGCTGCTGATCGGCGAGGGTACCGCGGAGATCCAGAAGATGATCGTGGGACGCCGGCTGCTCGAGGAGTACCGGATCGTCGAGTAGCCCGCCCCGTCCCCGCTCGCCCTTCGGCCGTCCCCCTTCGGCCGTCCCCCTTCGGCCTTCCGCCTTCGGCCTTCCGCCTTCGGCCTTCCGCCTTCGGCTCCCGGCCGGCGGCGTCCGGACACTCGGCCTGCCTGAGCTGACCGGGATGCCCCTCCGTGCGGGCGAGATGAAAATCATCCCTAACGGCTGCGCGGGTGGCGGCCTTCAGCGACGAGGGAACGGTTTTCGGGGTGACGAAGATCCCCAGGGACGCCCCGCCACGGCCGGCCGCCAGCGGGGGACCGGTCCCCCGGCCCGCCAGCCGGCCGCGCCACCTGGCGGGACCGGTCCCCGCCCATATCGTCCGCGACAGCGTGTGGACCGCAAGGTCACTACCTAAGTAGAGTCATTGTCGTGGCGAGGCGTGGCGAGTTCTCCGTGCAGGCGCTGTCGGTGCTGGCCGCGCTGTGCGCCGAGCCGCCGCAGTGGCGGCACGGCTATGAGCTCGCAAAGGAGACCGGGCTGAAGTCGGGCACGCTGTACCCGATCTTGGTCCGGCTGGCCGACCGCGGGTTGCTCGAGGCGAGCTGGGAGGATGGGCAGCCGGCCGGGCGGCCGAGGCGCCATCTGTACCGGCTCAGTACCGACGGCTTGGCCGCGGCGCGGGCGGCGCTGGCGGTGGCGGACGAGCAAGCGCAGGCCCCGGCCCGCCGCACGGCTGCCCCGTCGCGGCCGGGCAGGCGACGGCTGGCGGGGGAAGGGGCGTGATGGACGGGCAGGCGACGGCTGGCGGGGGAAGGGGCGTGATGGACGGGCTGACGCGAGTGCTGGCCGGGCTGCTGCTGCGCTCGGCGCGGTTGTTACCGGCCGGGCGGCGGGACTGGGCCGAGGCGGTGCGGGCCGAGGCACGGGAGGCACCGGCCGGGCCGCAGCGGCTGTGGTGGCTGACGGGCGGGTTGTGGCTGGTGGCGAGGGAGGCAGGGATGGTCCGCAGGATCGGGTACGGGCTGGGGCTGGCGGCGGTCGCGGCGGGCGCGGCCTGCACGGTGTGGCTCAGCTGGCCGGGCGCGACCGCCGATCCCGCGACCCCGGTCAACAGGGCCAGGGTGATCGTGATGGTTGCCGTGCTTGCGGGCCTGCCATGGGTGGCCAGGCGGCGCGGCGTGTTCGGCCCGGTCGGCGACAGCATCGCGGCGCGGGTGGTGCGGGTCGGTGGCTGCGCGGCGGTCTGCGCCCTTGTCCTGGTCGTCGCCCGCCTCGGCGCAGTGAACGTCGCCAGCACCCCCGGTCGTCACCTGGGTGCGTTTGGCTGGGGCCGTGAGGCGGCGGACCTGGCGCTGATCGCCGCTTTCCTTGCATCGATCCTCGTCATCACGGCGCGGCGGCCGCAGATTGACCCTGCGGCGGTCTGGATCTGCGCCGCACCCGTCGGCCTGATGGTGTTTGCGGTGGCGCCCGTCCAGCTACTGATCACCCTCTACGTGGCGGGGATCCTCGCGGCGACGTCGCGGTGGTCGCCGGTGGCCCCGCAGACCCTGGCCATCGGCACCGGGGCCGGCGCCGCAGGCGGTCTCGTCGGATACGCGCTGACGACGGCGGGAACCACGCCGTTCATTAGTCCCTGGCTGGTGCTGCCGGTGGTGGGACTGGGCGCGCCCGCCGCGACGGGGCTGGCTGCGGCGTGGCGCACGTCGGGCCCGGCCAGCCCGGCGGCGCTCAGGCAGGCCCGCGTCCAGCAGGGCATCGCCGGCGGCGCGGTGACCGCCATCGTCGCCGCGCTGCTGATCAGCATCCTCGCGATCGGCACGACGCGGAACAATCCCGGCGCGCTGGTGTGGTTGCTGGTACTTGTCTTCGGGCCGGTGTTCGGCGTCGCCGCCGGCAGCATCGGCGGGGCAATCGCCGCAGATCATCCACGCGAGCCACGGCCACACCGGCCCCCTCGCCTGGCTCCCGCTCTCACGCCAGCGCGGGCCAATAGGCGCGCGGTGGCGGATGCGCGCGGCCGGATGCGGCGCCGCAGCCAGGCACGTGAGCTTGCCCGGGCAGATCCGGCCCTCGCACGTGAGCTGCAGATTGGCAGGCCAGAGGTGCCACGCGAGTACGACGACGGCGGCCTGGTCGACGTCAACCACGTGCCTGGCGAGGTCCTGGCGTCAAGCTTGGGGCTGACATCGCAGGAAACGGCGGCTGTCGTCGCGGCGCGGGAACTTCTGGGCAGATTCATCAGCCCAGAAGAGGTATCGGTGTACGCACAACTTTCACCAGAGCGCATGGACGCCTTACGTGATTGGATGCTGTTCGCCTGAGGGCCTCCACGAAGAACAGCGCCGGAGCCGCCGTTCCCCAACCGTCCCCAACCCGGGCCAGGAACGGTCTCCGGCGAGACACCGGGCCGAACCGGGCCGGCCAACCCCCGCAACCGCGCTCGGCAGTAAAGAGCAGCCAGTCGCCAACCCGCTCAGCGGCGGCCAGATAGCGCACGGTCCGAGGCTAGCCGCGCTGCCAGGGCCGCCGCTTGGTACTCGGGCCTTGGACCGGTGAGGGATTCACGCCCGATCGCGCGCGTGTGCTCCGCCGGTCTGTACGTCCTTGCGGGTGATGGCGAGGTAGGCCACGAGGCAGGCGATGACGATTGCCAGGGCGAGGCTGACCCGCCCGTCGCCCCACCCGAGACCACTCACGCTGGCGGGCTTGCCCACCCAGTCGGCGAACGAGGCGCCGAGGGGCCGGGTGACCACGTAGGCGAACCAGAAGGCGAAGATCGGGTTCCAGCTGAACCGCCAGTACCCGATCGCGGGAATGCAAATGAGCCCGGCGAAGAACACCATCGAGAAGAAGTACCCGAGGTGGAGAGTAACTGCGGTCAGGTCACCCACCGCAGTACCGAGCGCGAAGGTCGCGACGACCGCGGCCCAGTAGAAGGCCTCTCTGCGCGGCGTGTCGATGCTGTGAATCGAGAGAGTGTTCTCGGTCTTCTGCCACGTCGCGAAAACGGCTACGAGCAGGACCGCATAGAGGCCGCTGGACGCGAAGTAGGGCACGCCGAATCCGACGTGCAGCACGTCCGCGGCCATTGTGCCGAAGACGCCGACCATGACCACCGCGAACCAGTAGGTCCAGGCGAGATAGCGGCGCATCGAGAACTGCAGCACCAGCGCGACCACGAAACCAGCAAATCCCAGTCCGACGGCTGGGACTGGATGCAGGCTGCTATGCACGAGATAGTCCGACGTCGACTCGCCCAGAGCGGTCGACAGGCCCTTGATGACCCAAAAGTAGACCGTGATCTCTGGAACCCTGAGCGCTCGCAGGGACCGGGTTCTTAAGGCACGTGTGCTCACACTCATGTGAGCATCATGCCGCACGACGCCGCAATGAGGTGGCAGGTGCCTGGGTGCCGCTGTGGTCGAGGTGCTGCAACAAGGTTCGCCCGGCATGCTAGGCGTTATGAGCGACCCGCATTCTCCCAACGGCGAACGCGACCACGATCACGGGAATGAGCACGGTCATGACCCGGAATCGGGGCTGGCGGCCCGGACGCGGCACCTGCTGCGCCCGCATTCGCACCGGCCAGCCGACCAGGTGGATGCGGCGATGGAGGCCAGCGCGGCGGGCATGCGGACGCTGTGGATCTCGCTGGCGGTGCTTGGCGTCACCGCGCTGATCCAGGCCGCCGTCGTGGTGGTGTCCGGCTCGGTGGCGCTGCTGGGTGACACCTTGCACAACGCCGCCGATGCGCTAACCGCGGTCCCGCTTGGCGTCGCGTTCATTGCTGGCCGGAGGCCGCCCACCCGCCGCTACACCTACGGATACGGCCGGGCGGAAGATCTAGCCGGTATCGCGATCGTGCTGACTATCGCCGCCTCATCTGGCCTGGCCGCCTACGAGGCGGTCAATCGGCTGACGCACCCACGCCATGTCACCGATCTGATCGCGGTGGCCATTGCGGCGCTGATCGGATTCACTGGCAACGAGATCGTCGCCGGCTACCGCACCAGGACCGGCAGGAAGATCGGCTCAGCGGCCCTGGTCGCCGACGGGCTGCATGCCCGCGCGGACGGGCTGACCTCGCTGGCCGTGCTGCTCGGCGCGGGAGCAGTCGCGCTGGGCTGGGACTGGGCCGACCCGGTCGTCGGGCTGCTCATCACCATGGCGATCCTCGCCATCGTCCGCCAGGCTGCCAGGGAGATCTACCGGCGGCTGATGGACGCCGTCGACCCCGCGCTCGTCGGCCAGGCCGAGCGCACCTTGCGCGCCACTGCGGGAGTACTCGATACCGGGCAGGTCCGCCTGCGCTGGATCGGGCATCAGATCCGGGCGGAATGCGAGGTCATCGTCGACCCCGGCATCACCGCCGTCCAGGCCCACCAGGTCGCCGTCGCCGCGGAGCATGGCCTGCTGCATGCCATCCCGTGCCTGGCCGCCGCACTCGTCCACGCCGACCCCGGGCCCCACGGCGGCGCCGACCCTCACCAGGTCCTTGTCCCCCACCGGCGGGCATCGGCCACAGCCCGCGGCTCGCGGTGACCCGCATCAACCACCTGCGGCGGCAAGCCATCCGGCTGGAGCAGTTCTCGATCGGCTGGATGGTCATCGAGGCGGGCGTCGCGGTGACCGCGGGCATCATCGCCAGATCACTAGCGTTGAGCAGCTTTGGTTTCGATTCGGTTATCGAGCTTGTGTCCGCGTGCCTGGTCCTGCGCCGCCTGCGGGCGGAACGCACCGCCGGCCCGGCCAATGAGGCCAATGAGCACGCCGAGCGCCGGGTACTGCGGATCATCGCGGTCACCTTCTTCCTGCTGGCTGCCTATGTGCTCATCGGCTCAGCCATCGGCCTGGCCACCAGCGCGCACCCGGAACGCTCACCGATCGGTATCGGCCTCACCGTCGCCTCGCTGGTCGTCATGCCGCTCCTGGGCTGGCGAAAGCGGCGCACCGGCACAGCCCTGCATAGCCCGCTCGTGCGGGCAGATGCCGCGCAAACGCTGCTGTGCGCCGCACTCGCGGCCACGACCCTGCTCGGCCTGGTCCTCTTCGCCGCCTTGAGCTGGTGGTGGGCCGACCCGATCGCCGCACTGGCCGTGGCCTTCTTCGCCGTGCGCGAGGGCCGCGAGGCATGGCGCGGCGAACTGCTCAGCGATCACTGACACCTCGCCTGGGTGCCGGCTGCGATGGCCGGGCGTGAGCGGGGCAAGGCCAGCCGACGTGGCGCGCGACGGCGGAGGATAATCCAGCTACGTGGGCGAGGAGACGCGAGAGCCGACTCATGCGGTGGGTGCCGCGGCGCTTGCCGCGGGCTGGTCGCATCGGCACCGCGACGTGTCGGGCGGCTGGCTGCGGCCCACCGTGTTCGGGGCGGTGGACGGACTGGTAACCAATGCCTCGCTGATTGCCGGGCTCGGCGGCGGCGGGGTTTCCGCGCACACGATCGTGCTTACCGGCGTGGCGGCGCTGGTGGCCGGCGCCTTCTCCATGGGCACCGGGGAGTATGTGTCGGTGACCAACCAGAACGAACTGGTGCACGCGGAGGTCGCCGTCGAACGCAAGATGCACGCGAGGTTTCCCGCAGCCGAGCAGGCCGAGCTTGCCGACACGTTCCGCGGTTACGGCGCGGACGCGGATACCGCGGCCAGGATGGCTGCCGCGGTGTCGCGGGATCCGGACACCGCGCTTCGCGTGCATACCCGCGAGGAACTCGGCGTCGACCCGTTTGAGCTGCCCTCCCCCGTGCTGGCGGGCGCCTCCTCACTGGTCGCGTTCTCACTTGGGGCACTTGTGCCGCTGCTGCCCTACCTCGCCGGGCTATCGGCTCTGGCCGCCGCCATGGCGATCACCGCCGTGGCGCTCGTCGGCGGCGGGATGGCCGTGGGCAGGCTCACCGGCCGGCCGGTCCTGCGCTCAGGCTTGCGCCAGCTCGTCTTGGGCGCGCTCGCCGTCGGGGTGACGTTCGCGGTCGGCAGCCTGATAGGCGGCCACGTCACCGGATAGCGGCGGACGCACTGATCGACGGCGGAGCCGGCCTTGAGGCGCCGGGAAACGCGCGCCCTGGTCGCCTGGCTACGCGGCCAGGGCGCCTGGCCGGCAAGGCGACGTGACCCGGCAAGACAAGCCTCAGTGGACGAACCCGGCCGTCCCGGCGCCTATCAGCATGAACAGCAATCCGGCTGCCATGAATGCCCGGTCAGAAAACCGCCCCTCGCAACCGTAGACGAGCACGTCCTGCGGATCCTGCGGGTCGTACCAGATGAGCACATTCTGGCCGGGGCGCAGCGACACTGCCTTCCTGACCGGCGCCGGAGCGGCCCGCTCAAGCACCCGCCCGTCCTTGAGCGTGTACTGGATCACGGTCCGGCGGGGCGACCCACCCGGCTGATCATCGCCTGCGGCCGGCGACACGGTCATCGCCCAGGTTGACAAGCCGTCTCGGCGCAGCCGCCGTGCGCGGCGCCTGCCGGACAGGCCGGCGAGGACTGCCAGGGCGCCCGCCAGCGCGAACCAGACCCCGGCCACTATCGCCATCGTTCCCGCGCTCCTTCCCGCGCCTTCCCCACTTGGGCCGCAAGCTCGCCTGCCGGCGGCGGGCGGGCGGGCGAGCGTGGCCGTCCGTGAGTGTTTCGTTAAGGATGGGCGCGAGACCGTTAAGGCTCCGTTTGGATGTGTCCGGTGCGCCCAGTTCCTGCCTAGCGTCATTAGATATGAACGCCCAAGCAGTGATGGTCGTGCCGGTGCGAACCAGATCGGGGATGGCCAGCCTGCTGTGCGGCCGGCTGCCGACTGGCGAGCGCGTTGGTATCGCGTTCACCACGCAAGCCCGCCTGGCTAGGGCAATGGGAGCGGATCAGGCATGGATACATTTGAACGACGCCGCTATGAAGGCGATGCTCGCGCCGCTCGGCGTGACCCGGATCCAGGTGGATGCTGGCATGATCTCGGCGAGCCTGCCGGTCTCTGTGCCGGCCTGATCCCACGGGCAGAGCCCATGCTGACAGGCCTCTGCCCGTGGGATCAGGCCGATGTCCTCGCCGCGGCTTTAGCGGCGCTCGCCGCGGCTTTAGCGGCGCTCAACCGCGTGGCTTTCGCCGCGCCTGCCTTGTGAAACGCTTCACATGCCCGGCGTGAGTGCGCCCGGCGCACTTGAGGCGCTTGTGCGCGTGCAGCTCAGGCCCGGCTTCGAGCCGGCCGCCTTCGAAGAACACCTGCGCGCCGCCGCCGCCGTCAGTGAGGCGTGGCGGCTGGCCGGCGACTGTGACTTCGAGGTGCGGCTTTCCTGCCGGAGCCTCGCCGGCCTCGACGCCGCGGTGACCGGACTCCGCGACGCCGGCGGCATTACCTCGACCATCCTCGTCCTGCACCGTGTCCGCTTGGAGGCGTGATGAATATCTGGCCGCTCACCGCCCACCCGGGTCTGTCGGTCGGTGGTGTCGGGTTGACCGAGATCGCTGCGCGTTTCGGCACCCCGGCCTACGTGCTTGACGTAGAGCACGTAAGGTTCCGCTGCCACGAGTACAGCAAGGCCATGGCGCCGCACGAGGTGGCCTACGCCGCCAAGGCGTTCTGGTGCCGCGCGATGGCCCGGTGGATCGCCGAGGAAGACCTATCGCTTGACGTCTGCTCAGCCGGCGAACTCGTCGTCGCCGCGGCGGCCGGCTTCCCCGCGGAGCGCATTCTGCTGCATGGCAATGGCAAGACGCCGCAGGAACTGTCCGCCGCGCTGGACTACGGAGTCGGCCGGATCGTCCTCGACTCCCCTGGAGAGGTCGCGCGGCTCGCCGCGCTCGCCGACCGGCGCCAGAAGGTGCTGGCAAGGGTCACGCCCGGAGTTGACGCCCATGCGCACAGGGCGGTGACGACCGGCACCGAGGACCAGCAGTTCGGCCTGTCTATCGCCGCTGGCGCCGCGGATGACGTCGTTCGCCGCGTCCTCGGTCAGCCGTCATTGGAACTGACTGGCCTGCATTGCCACATCGGATCGCAGATCAGCGGCCTGGACGGCTTCGAGACGGCCGCCCGCCGCCTGGTCGCCTTTATGGCCAGGTTTGGCGGCCTGCCCGAGCTGAACCTCGGCGGCGGCCACGCGGTGGCCTACCTGCCCGGCGATCAGGGGCTGGACATCACCGCCTTCGCCGAGCGGATCACCCGCGCGGTCGAGCAGGAATGCGCCGCCCATGGCATCGCCATGCCGCGGCTCACCGT
This sequence comes from uncultured Actinomycetota bacterium, assembly GCA_963727015.1. GTDB lineage: Bacteria > Actinomycetota > Actinomycetes > Streptosporangiales > Streptosporangiaceae > DATFVJ01. The sequence continues at coordinate 73,574 of CAVSEV010000004.1, forward strand.
CGAACCAGGCCGCGCGATCGTCGGCTCCGCCGGGGTGACGCTGTACCGGGTGCTCACCGTGAAGCACGGCGCACGAACATACGTCGTTGTGGACGGCGGCATGAGCGACAACCCGCGGCCCGCCCTTTACGGCAGTCGCTACACCATTGAGCGGGTCGGAATTGAGCAGGTCGGAGCTCACGGCCACGCCGGGACCGAACCGATGACCGTCGTCGGCCGGCACTGCGAGGCAGGCGACGTCCTGGTGCGCGAGGCGCACCTGCCCGGCGACATCCGGCCAGGCGATCTGCTCGCCATGCCGGGCACAGGCGCCTATCACCACGCGATGGCGTCCAACTACAACCACTTCACCAGGCCGCCGGTCATCGCTGTCCGCGAGGGGCGGGCCTGGCCGCTGATCCGCCGCGAGACAGACGAAGACCTGCTGCGCCGCGACGTCGGCTGACGTGCCCAGGGAAAGCGACCCCCCGGGATCCCCCGGGCCCCCGGGCGTCCCGATGCGCCGCACGCGACGCGCCATGCGGCAGCCGTTCAGACTGTATTGCCCGAACGGCTGTGCGGTGAATCCGCCGGCCTGCGGGGCGGGCCGTCGGCTCAGCGGCCGTGCGAGGCATGGGCATGCTTCAGCTTGAGCTGGCCCGTGTTCGCGTCGAAGTCGAAGAGCTCGCCGTAGCGTCCCCAATCGATGGCGATCTTCAACTGCCGGTTGGCGTCCTCCTCGGAGAACCCCCGCCTCAGCAGGTCAAGGAAAAGGCCTTCGCCGAGGCTGCCGTCCTTGGTGGCCTCGAGCGCATTGCAGATCGCACGGACCAGGGGGGCTCGCCCCCGCGCTCGCCGGGCAAAGATCTCCTTGGACTCCGAGATGTCGGCGGCCACGAAGACCCGGCCGTCCTCGGTGATATGCAGGTCGGCGTCGTCGACCTCCGCCAGCCCAAGCACCTGTGCCGCGTCGACAAGCGGAAGAAGGGCGTCGACCTCGAACGTCAGCTCGTGCGCCAGCTTGGGCAGATCCTCGCGCCCGCCGCGTGCCTCGACGATCTCGAGCAAGCCCGACATGCCGCCCACAGTGGCCGAAGGGAGCGGGGTGTCGGTGGGCGAACCCTCGCCAGGGGATGTCACCGTCCACACATGTGCGGGTGGACGGACGTCGCGCCCGGTCATGAACCCGTAGATCTGGTCGACCAGGGCCCCGAAGCTCTCGCCGTGCCGGTCGCGGGGCTGGGGGAAGGTGCACTGGATCTCGGCGCGGATCCGGCCGGGGTTGGCCCCGAGTACGAAGATCCTGTCGGCGAGGATCACCGCCTCCTCGATGTTGTGGGTGACGATCAGCATGGCCTTCGTCGGGAAGTCGCTCTCCTGCCACAGGCGCAGCAGCTCGGCCCGGAGGTTCTGGGCGGTGAGCACATCGAGGGCGGAGAACGGCTCGTCCATCAACAGCGCGTCGGGTTCGACCACCAGGGCCCGGGCGAACCCGACCCGCTGGCGCATCCCTCCCGACAGCTCCTTTGGGTAGGCCGACTCGAAGCCGTCCAGGCCGATGGTGTCGATCGCGCGCTCGGCCCGGTTCCGTCGATCTGCAGGTGGGATCCCGAGGGCCTCGAGACCGATCTCGACGTTCTGGCGCACGGTGAGCCACGGCAGCAGGGCGAAGCTCTGGAACACCATGGCGACTCCCGGATTTGCCCCGTTCAGCGGGGTGCCCCGGTACGTGATCACCCCCGCTGTGGGTGCGATCAGCCCGGCGATGCAGCGCAACAACGTGCTCTTCCCCGAGCCGGAGCGGCCGAGCAGGGCCACAATCTCGCCCTCGCGCAGGTCGACCGAGATGTCCTCGAGCACCGGCAACGGACTCCCGTCGGGTGACGTGAACGACTTTGACACGCCGGCGACCTCGATGATGGTGGTCGCGGCGGCACCGGGCCGCCGGGCCGGCCCGCGGTCTCGCTCATCGCGTGCCCCCCGCTTTCTGCGCTCCCGCCGATCGCCGCGGTGCGCTCACAGTGTGTATCTCGATTCGGCCAGTCGGTACAGCCGCCGCCAGAACAGCCGGTTGACGATGACGACGAACGCGCTCATGACGATGCCACCGGCGAGGAGCAGCGCGAATTTCCCCTGGTTGGAGGCTCTGGCGATGTAGTTCCCTAGCCCGAAGGCGGTGAGGGTGTGGTGGTTCCACGCGACCAGTTCTGCCACGATCGAGGCGTTCCAGGCGCCGCCGGCGGCCGTGATCCCGCCGGTCACATACGCAGGAAAGATGGCCGGGAGGATCACCTGGCGCCATCGCTGACGCCGGGTCAGCCGCATGGTCGTCATCATCTCGCGCAGGTCGTTAGGGATCGCGCTGGCCCCGGCGATGACGTTGAACAGGATGTACCACTGCGCTCCCAGCATCATGAGCAAAATGGCTCCGTAATTCAGCGGAAGCCCCGTGTCGATAAAGATCAGGGTGGCGAAGGGGAAGAGCAGGATGGCCGGGAAGCTGGCTAGCACCTGCACGACGGGCTGCGCGTAACGCGCCAGTCTCGGGCTCATGCCGACCTTCACCCCGGCCGGCACCCAGATCAGCGTCGAGATGGCGAGCAGGACCACCACCCGGGCGAAGGTGGCGGCCCCGAAGCCGACAAGGGAAGGCACGCGGGCAAGCCCCAGGTGTATGTAGAGATAACGAAGCCCGACGACAGCGACGCCGACGGAAAAGCCGACGATGAGCAGCCAGAAGACGATGTCGCCCAATTTCCTTTTACGCTCATCTACACGCAGCGGATACTCGGCGAGCCCGAAGGGACGGGTCACCCGGTCGAGCATCCGGCCGATCGGGCGAGCCGCCTGGCCGGCGTGTCGCGGGATCGCGGAGCGGCGCAGGATCTCCAAGACGATGCTCTGCGGCTTGTCGGCCGACTCGGAGGTCTCGATCCGGAACTTGTCGGCCCATGCGACAAGCGGCCGGAAGAAAAGAAAGTTCGTCCCCACGACCAGAACGACCATCACGGCGATGGCGATCGCCACGTTCGCAAACGATCCTTCCCTGATGGCGGCGCCCATGTAGCTGCCCATGCCGGGGAGGCTCTCGGAAACGCCCTTTCCCGCGATGAAAACGGTGACCGCCTCCGACGCGGTCAGGAAGAACCACCCACCGCCCATCGACATCATCATGTTCCAGACAAGTCCGATCATCGAACTGGGCACGTCGAGCTTCCAGAACCGCTGCCACTTGGTGAGCCGGTACATGCGCGCTGCCTCGTCGAGTTCGGTGGGCTGCGCGATGAGTGAGTGATAGAAGCTGAACGTCATGTTCCACGCCTGCGAGGTGAAGATCACAAAGATGGCGGCCAGCTCGTAACCGAGCAGGCTGCCGGGAAACACCTTGATGAAAAAGGTGAGCGCAATCGGAAGGAACACCAGTATCGGGATGGACTGGAGCACGTCGAGTATCGGGATGAGCACCTTCCCTGCGCGCCGAAGGCGCGCCGCTGCCGTGCCGTAGACCAAGGTGAATACCGTTGACAGCGCGAGCGCGATGAACATGCGCAAGAGGGAGCGGGCCGCGTAGTAGGGCACGTCCGCGATGTCAGTGGAAAGCTGTACCCTGGTCCGGCCCGGGGTGAAGTTGACGGCCATCGACTTGCCCAGCCGCACCACCGCGTACAGGACCGCGATGATGGCCACCCCGACGACGACGTCGGCGAGGTTGAGCTTCCGGCCCCGCAGAACCTCGCGTATCGGGAGTGACGGCGGTACCGGCAAGGGGCTTGCTCCTGGAGCGATCGAAGCGATAGCGAAGTCGCCAGCAATCTATAGGGCTAGCCCCGCGATCTACGGTGGAGGGCGGCCCCGGTTCCGATGACGACCGTGGCGTCGAGCTCCTCGGAACTGGACACCCGCGGGACCAGCCCGCAGCGGGCAACGCTTTCGGCGGTCTGCGCCGCCTGGCGCTCGCTGGTCTCGACCAGCAGGTGGCCACCCGGTGCCAGCCATCGTGGCGCCGTGGCGATCACCCGCCGCTGGACGTCGAGCCCGTCCGCGCCGCCGTCGAGCGCCACCAGCGGCTCGTGCAGGCGGGCCTCCGGCGGCATCAGCCCGACCTCCTCGGTGGGCACGTAGGGCGCGTTGGCGACTAGCACGTCGACGCGGCCCCGCAGCGCAGCGGGCAGCGGCTCGTAAAGGTCACCTTGATACACCTGCCCACCGGTAGCCGCGACGTTGCGGCGGGCGCACGCCACCGCGGCGGGATCGATATCGACGGCGTACGACTCGACCCGGTCCAGGGCCGCGGCCACCGCAGCGCCCACGGCGCCCGAGCCGCAGCACAGGTCGACGACGACGGCTTGTGACCCGGCAAGCGCGGCGGCCTGGCGGACGAGGAACTCGGTGCGGCGGCGGGGTACGAAGACCCCGGGGTCCACGGCTACCCGCAGGCCGCAGAACTCCGCCCACCCGAGTACGTGCTCGAGGGGCAGGCCGGCGGCTCGCCGGTTCACCATCGCGGCGAGGTCGGCAGGAGTTCGTGCGGCGCAGATGAGCAACCGCGCCTCGTCCTCGGCGAAGACGCAGCCGGCCGCCCGGAGCCCGCTGACGATGACCGATCGCTGGCGAGGTGACGGGGAAATCGACATGAGAGCCTTTCGGGAAGCCGATGGGCGCTCTCCGGTCACCTATGCAGCAGCAGCCGCGGCCGCGAGGTGGGGAGCACCCGGCCTGTTCTGGCGGTAACGGGTCTCACCTCCTCGGCGCGTCCACTCCTAGAGACGGCAACACTACCTGAGCCAGAACCGGGCGATGACATGCCGCATGGCCCGGGTCGGTCACAATGGGCAGATGCGACTCCCGGTCATGCCACCCGTGCCACCGATGTTGGCGAAAGCCGTCAAGCAGATTCCCGGCGGCGCTTTGAGCTTCGAACCGAAATGGGACGGCTTCAGATCGATAATCTTCCGTGACCGCGACGAAGTCGAGATCGGCAGCCGTAACGAGAAGCCGATGACTCGCTACTTCCCTGAACTGGTCGAGGCCGTGCGCGCCAACCTGCCCGGGCGCTGCGTGATCGACGGCGAGATCATCGTCATCGGCTCCTCGGGAGACCGGCTGGACTTCGAGGTGCTGCAGCAGCGCATCCATCCCGCGGCCAGCCGGGTCAAAATGCTCGCCGCGCAGACCCCGGCGCGTTTCGTGGCGTTCGACCTGCTCGCCCTCGGCGATGCCGATTACACGAAGCGCCCCTTCGCCGAACGCAGAGCCGCGCTCGTGGACGCGCTGTCCGCCGCGGCGCCCCCCGTTCACGTCACTGCGGCCACGACCGACGCGGCCGTGGCAGAGCGGTGGTTCCGCCAGTTCGAGGGCGCCGGGCTCGATGGCATCATCGCCAAGCCGCTCGACGGGTTGTACCAGCCGGACAAGCGGACCATGTTCAAGGTGAAGCACGAACGCACCGCCGACTGCGTGGTCGCCGGGTACCGGCTGCACAAGGGCGGAGCGGACCGGATTGGATCGCTGCTCCTTGGTCTTTACACCGGCGACGGCACCTTGGCCAGCGTGGGCGTGATCGGCGCATTCCCGATGGAGCGTCGCAAGGAACTGTTCGAGGAGATGCAGCCCCTGGTCACCACGTTCGATGACCATCCATGGGCGTGGGCCAGGCAGGAGCAGGGTTCAAGGACGCCACGCAACGCAGAAGGAAGCCGGTGGGCCGCTGGCAAGGACCTGTCGTTCACCCCACTGCGACCTGAGCGCGTCGTCGAAGTCCGGTATGAGCATATGGAAGGCGTACGGTTCCGCCACACCGCCCAGTTCGTCCGCTGGCGCCCCGACCGTGACCCCAGCTCCTGCACCTACGAGCAGCTCGACGAACCCGTCAAGTTCGACCTCGCCGACGTCCTCAGCGCACACCGGTAGTTCTCCCGAACGGCTGCGCGGTGGATTCACTGCTTCCGGCTCAGGCGTCGTAGTCCACAGTGACCCGCTCCGACAGCGGCGTGGATTGACACGTGAGCACGAAGCCCGCGTCGAGTTCGGACTTCTCGAGGGCGAAGTTGCGCCGCATGTCGACCTCGCCTTCTGTCACCTTGGCCCTGCAGGTGCCGCACACCCCGCCCTTGCAGGCGAACGGCAGGTCCGGCCGCGCGCGCTGGGCACCGTCGAGGACGGAGGCGCTGCGCGGCACGGTGACCGTGGTGGAGCGGCCGTCGAGAACAACCGTCACTTCGCTGGTCGCACCCTCGATCCGCGCGTCCTCGTGGCGAACCGGGGGTGGCGGAAGCTCATCTACGTAGAACAACTCCTGGTGGATCCGCTCGGCGGGGACACCGGCATGCTTTAGCACCTCCTGCGCGTCCGTGACCATGCCGAACGGCCCGCACAGCCACCACTGATCCACGTGCTTGATCTCAGGAAGCACCGCGAGCAGGGCGGTCAGTTTCGCCGCGTCCAGCCGGCCGGTGAAAAGTTCCGCCTGCTGCGGCTCCCTGGACAGCACGTGCAGCAGGCCGAGCCGAGCCGGGTAGCGGTTCTTCAGGTCCGCGAGTTCCTCGGCGAACATCACAGTGCTGGTGCGCCGGTTCCCGTAGATGATGGTCGCCGTCGATCCCGGATTCCGTAGCACGGTGGCCGCGATCGAAAGTACCGGCGTGATCCCGGACCCGGCCGCGATGAGCACGTGATGTCCCGCTGCCGCGGCATCGGGGGTGAAGCTGCCTGTGGGCGTCCCGACCTCGATCTCGTCGCCGGGGCGTACCTCACGCACCAGCCAGGTGGAGAACGTCCCACCGGGGACCACCCGGACTCCGATCCGCGGCGCGGCACCCTCCGGTGCGCAGATGGAGTACGAGCGGCGATCTTCCCTGCCGCCGATCGTGCGCCGCAGTGTCAGCGACTGGCCCGCGCGGAAGGCGTAGGCCTCGCTGAGCCGCGGGGGTACGCGGAAGGTAACCGCCACGGCGTCGTCGCACAGGTGCGAGACCGCGGCCACGGTCAGCCGATGGAATTCCAGCCGCGACCTTGACCTCGGGTGCACGGACTCCGGGTTCACCGGCTTCGGGTTCACCGGCTTCGGGTTCACCGGCTTCGGGTTCACGGACCTCGTGCTCACCGACACGTCAGATCTCCTTGACGTGCTCGAACGGTTCGCGGCAGGCATGGCACCTATGCAGTGCCTTGCACGCGGTGGCGCCGAACCTGGACACCTCCTCGGTGTCGTCAGAACCGCAGAGCGGGCACCGCACCCGGCGGACGGGTGGGGCGAGCGTGAGCGGTACCGGGCCCGGCGCGCGCCGCGTGGCCGCGCCGGGCGGTGCTATCCCAGCCGCGGCGAGCTTGCGCTTGCCATCCTCGCTGATCCAGTCGCTGCTCCACGGCGGCTGCAGCACGGTGCGCACCTCGACCTCGTGGTAGCCCGCGTTCTGGAGCGCGTGCACGAGGTCGTCACGCATGGTGTCCATGGCGGGGCACCCGATGTAGGTCGGCGTGATCGATACGATCACCTTCCCGTCCTCTTCTGACACCTCCCGCAGCACGCCGAGATCGGCCAGCGTGAGCTGCGGCAGTTCGGGGTCGGTGACGGTCCGCGCCACAGCCCTCGCCTCGGCCAGCATCGTCACCATCTCGCCTCCGGATGTGCGCGGGCAAAGCTCTGCAACTCGGCGAGCAGGTAGCCCATCGCCTCGGTGTGCAACCCGTGCCGCCCCGTCCTGCCGGACACCCCGGCCAGCGGTGACGCGTCGGGCCACTCCAGGGTGGCGGCCGCGAGCACCTGCGAAAGCACCTGGTCGAACTCTTCGCGCAGCTCCGCTGGGTCGGCACCGACGCCAGCCCGTGCCATGCTGCGCTCCACCTCGTGTGCGGCGAACAGCTCATCGACCATCGGCCAGATCGCGGCTAGCCCAGCCTGCATCCGCTGGTGCGACTGGCCGGTGCCGTCGCCGAGGCGCACGGCCCACTGGGCCGCGTAGTCCCTGTGGTATGCGACCTCCTTGACGCCCTTGGCCGCGATCGCGGCGAGGACTGGGTCGCGTGAGTCCAGCAGGCGCTGCAGCAGCGCGAGCCGCCAGGTGGCGAACACCAGGAGCTGGGCGATCAGATCGCCGAAGTTGCCGCGCGCGACTTCGACCAGCCGCACGTTGCGGAACTCATGCTCTGCACGGAAGAACGCGTAGTCGTCCTCACCGCGCCCGCTGCCATCGGCCTTTCCCGCCCTGGTGAAGAGCAGCCGGGCCTGGCCAAGCAGGTCGAGCGCGATGTTGGCGATCGCCATCTCGTCCTCAAGCTCGGGGGCGTTGGTGCACCATTCCTGCAGCCGGTGCGACATGACGAGTGCGTCGTCGCCCAGCATCAGGCAGTAGACGGCCAGGTCGTCGCGGTCCACGTCGGGAGGCACCGAGGTGTCGACGCCGGCCAGCGGGTCTTCGAACCCCGTGCCGAACGCCCACCGCGAGTCCGCGGTGGCACCTGCATCATCATTCATGGATTCGGCGGCAGCGTCGGTCATGGCTTCTTCGGCGTCGTCGATGGACATCGGTCACTCACATATTCGGTACGTCGTCGGGGATGTGGTAGAAGGTCGGGTGCCGGTACACCTTGTCACCGGCCGGTGCGAAGAACGGGTCCTTCTCGTCCGGGCTTGACGCGGTGATATCGGCTGATCTGACCACCCAAATGCTCACGCCCTCGTTGCGGCGGGTATAGAGATCACGGGCGTTGTGCAGGGCCATTTCCGCATCGCTGGCATGCAGAGACCCGACGTGCACGTGGTTCAGCCCCCGCCTGCTGCGCACGAACACCTCGTACAGTGGCCAGTCACGGGTGACCGGACTTGGCGTCACGTCGTTCATGCCGCGGCCGCCCTTCTCGCTGCCTGCTTCGCCGCGTACGCAGCCGCGGCGTCGCGCACCCACGTCCCTTCCTCATGCGCCTTGCGGCGCTGGGCGATGCGCTGGGCGTTGCATGGCCCGTGGCCGGCGACGACGCGGTTGAACTCGTCCCAGTCGACCGGTCCGAAGTCGTAGTGCCCGCGCTCGGCGTTCCACATCAGGTCCGGGTCGGGCAGCGTCAGGCCCAGCGCTTCGGCCTGCGGCACGGCCATGTCGATGAACCGCTGCCGCAGCTCGTCGTTGCTGTGCTGCTTGATTTTCCAGGCAATTGAGCGCGCGGAGTTGGGCGACGCGTCGTCGGTCGGGCCGAACATCATCAGCGATGGCCACCACCACCGGTCCGCCGCGTCCTGCACCATCGCCCGCTGGGCGTCGGTGCCACGCATCATTGTCATCAGCAGCTCGTAGCCCTGCCGCTGGTGGAAGGTCTCCTCCTTGCAGATGCGGATCATGGCCCGGGCGTACGGCCCGTACGAGCTGCGGCACAGCGGGACCTGGTTGCAGATCGCGGAGCCGTCCACCAGCCAGCCGATAACACCGATATCGGCGAAACTCGGCGTCGGGTAGTTGAAGATCGACGAGTACTTCTGCTTGCCGTCGATCAGCCACTCGGTCAGGTCCGCACGGTCCACACCGAGGGTTTCCGCGGCGGCGTACAGGTATAGCCCGTGCCCCGCCTCGTCCTGCACCTTCGCGAGCAGGATCGCCTTACGGCGCAGGGAGGGCGCGCGAGTGATCCAGTTGCCCTCCGGCTGCATACCGATGATCTCCGAGTGCGCGTGCTGGGCGATCTGCCTGACCAGCGTCTTGCGGTAACCATCGGGCATCCAGTCCCGCGGTTCGACCCGCTGGCCCTGGTCGATCGTGCGCTCGAAGTGCCGCGCCAGGTCCTGGCCGTCCCGGCCCTCGTGGCCGTCCCGGCCCTCGTGGCCGTCCCGGCCGCCGCGGCTGTCGCGGCTGTCCCTGCCGCCGTGGCCGTCGTGGCCGTCGTGGCCGTCGTGGCTGTCGTGGCCTTTGTGGCCGTTCCGGCCGGACGGGGACGCTCTCATTGCCTCGTCTCCTTCGACACCAGAGTCAGCAAGTCGTACCTCGCCACTGACGCCTGGTTCTGGTTGGTCACATCGGCGTCCCAGCGGACTTCGCCGTAGTCGGCGTTCTCCCGCGGCGTGATCTGCTTGGCGGTCAGCGTTACCGTCAGCTCATCCCCCGGCTTGACCGGGGTCACGAAGCGCAGGTTCTCCAGGCCGTAGTTGGCGAGCACCGGTCCAGGCTCGGGCGACACGAACATCCCGGCCGCGAACGACAGGATCAGGTAGCCGTGCGCGACGATCCCGCCGAACAGCGGGTTCGCCGCAGCCGCGGCCTCGTCGGTATGCGCGTAAAAGGTGTCGCCGGTGAATTCGGCGAAGTGGTCCACGTCCTCGCGGGTAACCGTGCGCGGCCCTGCGACCACCGTGTCCCCGACCTTGAGCTCGGCCAGCGACTTGCGGAACGGGTGCACGGACGCGTCACCTCGCCGGCCGCCTGGCACCCAGCGGCCGGTGACCGCGCCGAGCATCGTCGGACTGCCCTGCACGGCCGTGCGCTGCATGTGGTGCAGCACGCTCCGGATACCACCAAGCTCCTCGCCGCCACCAGCGCGGCCTGGCCCGCCGTGCACCAGCGCGGGCATCGGTGCGCCGTGCCCGGTCGACTCCTTCGCGTCCTCTGCGTCGAGTACGAGCAGCCTGCCGTGCCAGGGCGCGACGCCGAGCACGATTTCGCGGGCAAACGACGCGTCACCGGTCACCACCGACCCGGCGAGGCTGCCGTCGCCGCGCGCGGCGAGCTCGATCAGCTGCCCGGCCGAGGTGTAGGGCAGCAAGGTCGACACCGGCCCGAACGCCTCCACCTCGTGCGGCTCCGCCCGGTCCGGGTCGTCGCCGCGCAGCAGCACAGGCGAGACGAACGCGCCACTTTCGGCATCCGCGTCCACGACCTCGACGCGCTCGGGGTCGCCGAAGACAACCCGGCCGGCACTGAGCAGCGCCTTCAGTGAGCGCCGTACCTCTTCCCGCTGCTCGAGGCTGGCCAGCGGTCCCATCCGCACGGCTGGGTTGGCCGGATTGCCGACCGTCACCTTCGCCAGCCGCTCAGCCGCCGCCGCGGCGACGTCGTCCATCAGCCCGGCCGGCACGAACGCGCGCCTGATGGCGGTGCACTTCTGCCCCGCCTTTACCGTCATCTCGGCGACAAGCTGCTTGACGTACAGGTCGAATTCCGCCGTTCCCGGTACGGCATCCGGGCCGAGGACGGACATGTTCAGCGAGTCGGCCTCGGCATTGAACCGCACCGAGTTACGCACGATCGCCGGATGCGCGCGCAGCTTGCGCGCGGTGGCGGCTGAGCCGGTGAACGAGACGAGATCCTGACTGGTCAGATGGTCGAGCAGAGTGCCGGTGCTACCGCAGATCAGCTGCAAAGACCCCGCGGGCAGCAGCCCAGATTCCACCATCAGCTCGACCAGGCGTGCGGTGAGGTACGCGGTCTGGCTGGCCGGCTTTACCAGGCTTGGTACGCCGGCCAGGAAGGCGGGCGCGAATTTCTCTAGCGGGCCCCACACGGGGAAGTTGAACGCGTTGACCTGGACCGCCACCCCGTGCAGCGACGTGCAGATGTGCTGGCCGACGAAGGTGCCGCCCCTGCCCAGCGGCTCGACGTTGCCTTCGACATAGACGGTGGCGTTCGGCAGTTCCCTGGTGCCCTTGCTCGCGTAGGCGGATAGGACGGCGATGCCGCCGTCCACGTCGAATTTCGAGTCCCCGAGGGTCGCACCGGTCCTCGTGGACAGCGCGTACAGGTCTTCGCGGTGCTCGCGCAGGTAGGATCCCAGCGACTTCAGCAGCGCGGCCCGCTGGTGGAAGGTCAGCCCGCGCAGGGCGGGACCGCCGACGGCACGGCCGTGGTCGAGGGCGGCGGCCATGTCGATGCCGGCCGATGAGATACGCGCGACCTCCTCCCCTGTCACGGCGTCGTGCAGCGGCCTGCCTTCGTCATCCGGCGTCTGCCACCGGCCTGAGACGTAACTGCGCAGCGTGCTCATGCAGGCTGACCTCCTTGGAAGCCGTTTGCGGCTGAATTACTGACCGTTCGGTCAGTAATTCAATGGTAGCGTGCTGGCGTGGCTGAAGATAGCCGCGGGAGCGCGGTTCTTCTGTTTGCGCGCGGCGGGCTGGACTGTTCAGTGCGAACACGGAGCTTAATGATCACTCAGAGCGATGCGCCGCGTGGTCGGCTGGCGAGGCAGGCGTGACATGCCCTGCGATACTCGTGCCATGACCGTGCCGCGCCCGGTCGGGTCCGCCAGACGAGGCCGGCCGGGCTACGACCTCGAAACCCTGCTCCAGGTCGCGGCGGAGCTTTTCGAAGAACGCGGCTACGACGGCACCAGCATGGAGGACCTCGCCCGCAAGCTCGGCATCACCAAATCCGCCATCTATCACCACGTGACGGGCAAGGAAGAGCTGCTGCGCCTGGCTGTCGACAGGGCGCTCGACGGCCTGTTCGCAGCGGTCGACGAGCTCGGCTCAGTCGACGGGCCCGCGGTCGAACGCCTCGAGCACCTCGTGCGGGCCAGCGTCATGGTGCTGGCGGAGCAGTTCCCCTTCGTCACGCTGCTGCTGCGGGTACGGGGCAACACCAAGGTGGAGCGGGATGCGCTCGCGCGCCGCCGTGCCTTCGACCACATCGTGACCGAGCTGGCCACCGAGGCCGCCGCCGAGGGCGATCTGCTGCCCGGCATCGACCCCGCCATCGCTGGGCGTCTGCTGTTCGGCATGATCAACTCCCTCATCGAGTGGTACCAGCCACGCGGCAGTACCAGCGGGGCCGACCTCGCGGACATGGTCGTGTCCGTCGCCTTCAACGGCCTTCGGGCCCGGCCCGATCGGTTATCGCGCTCGTGATCCTGACGGCTGCGCGGCACCGGCCACCGGCGGCTCTGCGGGGGATCCCGGGGGTCGGCCAATCAGTGGGAATCGGGGCAGCACAGTGTCACCCGGCGTCGTTAAGGCGTTTCCATTCGATCCGCGCCTCGGCGGACCAGCGCCCGTGCTTGTCGGCGAAAAGCCGGGCCGCCTTGAGGCCGCTCCACCGGGCCGGCAGCAGTTCGCGGGGCAGCGCGGGGTCGATGGCGGGGAACCTGCGCCAGGCGTGTACCAGCTCGACCTGCCGCGCCAGCACGTCATCATGGTCGCGGCCGCCGAACTCGTCGATGAACTGCCCGTACTCCTTTTCGATCGCGCCGAGGTCCCACGCCGCGCTCACCATGGCGCGCACATCGGAAAGGCCGGAACGGGTCGCGACGAACATGTGGGTATCGTCGGCGATCCCTGCCTCGCGCAGCACCTGCGTCACTTCGGCTGCCCGCTCTGGGTGGGTGCTGATCCATAGGCCCGGGCCCAGGGAACCGAAACCAGCCCAGCTCAGCAGGTTGCGCACATTGTGCCGCGCGCTTCTGTCACTGTCGGGAATGCGGGCCGCGACGAGCAGCCAGCGCCCATCCCAGTTGTCCGCTGGCCCGGTGAAGGAGTAGATGCGTTCGGCACCGTCGGTCAGCAGCCGCCGCGCGGCATCGGTGAGATGCCAGCGGGTACGGCGGCCGGACTTCTCCGCGGACAGCCAGCCCGCGCCGGCCGTGCGCATCAGCGCCTGCCTGGTCGTCTTCTCCTCAATGCCGAGCCGCGCCAATGCGGCAATCACCGCCGACGTCCAGGCGATACCGCCGCCGGTCAGCACGAACTCACCGAGCAGGGTAAACAGCAGTCCGCGCGCGCTCGGCGCGCCTGCGGCGTCCCGCCTCGACAACATCGGGGCCGACGTCGCCGCTGTCGGCGTCGCTGCCGCTCGCGTCTCTCCTGCCGCCCGCGTCGCGCCTGCCGCCCGCGTCGCGCCTGCCGCCCGCGTCGCGCCTGCCGCCCGCGTCGCGCCTGCCGCCCGCGTCGCGCCTGCCGCTGGCGTCCCGTTGCTCCCCATGGCACCTCTCGTAAGACGGGACGGGCCAGCTCGCATGCCCGGACCGCACGGTCTCCCGATTCTCCTGCATCTCCAGCCACAGCGCAGGCCCTTCGCGGCGTGGCTTTCAGGCGACGATATGCTACAAGTACTTTACTAAACAAGATGTGTATGTAGAGTATGACTGTCGGGCGAGTTTGCGGACCCGGACGGTTTGGGCACCCGGGCAGCATGAGTACCCGGGCAGTTTGAGCACCCGGGCAGCTTGACCACAGAGTTGGCCAGTTGAGCACAGGAGGATCCACGGGATGACGGCAGCCGCTGCAGGACACCTCTCGACCGATGCTGGGCAGGACTGGCACGGGGAGGAGCCCCGCGGTCCCGCCGAGCGGGTCAGCTTCCAGGTCGAGCCAGGCCGCTACCGGCATTGGAAGCTCACCATCGACGGCGCGGTCGCGACGCTGGCGATGGACGTGGACGAGCGCGCCGGGCTGCGCGACGGCTACGAGCTGAAAATGAACTCCTATGACCTGGGTGTGGACATCGAGCTTTATGACGCGGTCCAGCGGCTGCGGTTCGAGCACCCGGCAGTACGCACCGTCGTGCTGACGAGCGGCAAAGAGAAGATCTTCAGCGCTGGCGCGAACATCCGGATGCTGGCCGTGTCGCCGCATGCGTGGAAGGTGAACTTCTGCAAGTTCACCAACGAGACACGCAACGGCATGGAGGACGCGTCAGCGAACTCCGGACAGGTGTATCTGGCCGCGCTGAACGGCACCGCCTCGGGTGGCGGGTACGAGCTGGCCCTGGCGTGCGAGCACATCATGCTCGTCGACGACCGGTCCTCGGCCGTATCGCTTCCTGAACTGCCGCTGCTCGGGGTGCTGCCCGGAACGGGCGGTCTGACCCGGGTGGTGGACAAGCGCCATGTCCGCCGCGACCTGGCCGACTACTTCGCGACAAGGGCAGAAGGGCTGGGCGGGCAGAAGGCGGTGCAGTGGAAGCTGGTCGACGAGGTCGTCCCGCGGCCGAAATGGGACGAGACCGTCGCCGCGCGCGCCGCCGAGTTCACGGCGGGTTCCAGCCGCCCGGCGGATGCGTCAGGGATCACGCTGGCCCCGCTGGCCAAGCAGCGCGACGACGACCGGATCACCTACCCGTACCTGACCGCGGAGCTCGACCGGGCAGCGGGCACGGCGACGATCACCGTCGCCGGCCCGGGGCAGGACGCGCCCGCGGGCGTGGCGGACATATGCGCGCAGGGCACCGCCTTCTGGACGCTCGCCGTGACCCGCGCGCTCGATGACCTGATCCTCGACCTGCGCACCAACGAACTCGAACTCGGCACCTGGGTCGTCAAGACCGCCGGCGACCCGGAGCGGGTGCTGGCCTACGATCAGCTGCTGCTGGACAACAGCGGCCACTGGCTCGTCAACGAGATCGTGCACTACCTCAAGCGCACCCTGAAGCGCCTGGACGTGACCAGCCGCAGCATGATCGCGCTGATCGAGCCGGGCAGCTGTTTCGCCGGGTCGCTGCTCGAGCTCGCCCTGGCCGCGGACCGCACGTACATGCTGTCCGGGGTCTTCGAGGAGGTTGACCCGGATGCGGCGCCGGCTGCGGTCACGCTTGGGGAGATCAACCTGGGCCCGCTGCCTATGAGCAATGGGCTGAGCCGGCTTCAGACCCGCTTCCTCGACGACGACGCGCAACTGGCCGCGGTGCGCGATCGCGTCGGCAAGCCGCTGGAGGCCGATACCGCGGAGCAACTCGGCCTGGTCACCTTCGCGCCCGACGACATCGACTGGGACGAGGAGGTCCGCATCGCGGTAGAGGAACGGGCCAGTTTCAGCCCGGACGCGCTCAGCGGCCTGGAGGCGAACTACCGCTTCGCCGGCCCCGAGACGATGGAGACAAAGATCTTCGGGCGGCTGACGGCCTGGCAGAACTGGATCTTTATTCGGCCCAACGCGTCCGGCCCGGATGGCGCGCTGCGCAAATTCGGCACCGGGCAGCGCGCCCACTTCGACCGGAAGCGAGTTTGAGCAGTGACGACCACCGCTGATTACACCGAGAAAATCCCGAACAACGTCGACCTGGGCGAGGACAGGCGGCTGCAGCGGGCACTGGAGTCGTGGCAGCCGAACTTCCTGTCCTGGTGGGAGTCGATGGGCCCGGCCCTGCCAACCCAGGATGTCTATCTACGCACCGCGGTCAACGTCGGCCGCGAGGGGTGGGCGCATTTCGGGCACGTCGCCATGCCCGACTACCGCTGGGGCATCTTCCTCGCCGAACGCAACCCTGACAGGCAAATCGCGTTCGGCGAGCACAAGGGCGAACCAGCCTGGCAGAAGCTGCCGGGCGAGTACCGCGCCGATCTGCAGCGGCTGATCGTCATCCAGGGCGACACCGAGCCCGCGTCGGTGGAGCAGCAGCGCAACCTGGGCGCTACCGCGCCGAGCCTGTACGACCTCCGCAACCTGTTCCAGGTGAACGTCGAGGAGGGGCGGCATCTGTGGGCGATGGTGTACCTGCTGCACGCTTACTTCGGCCGCGAGGGGCGCGCGGAGGCCGAGGAGCTGCTGCACCGCCACTCCGGCAGTGAGGATGCCCCGCGCATCCTGGGCGCGTTCAACGAGGAGACCCCTGACTGGCTGTCGTTCTTCATGTTCACCTACTTCACGGACCGGGACGGCAAATATCAGCTCGGCACGCTCAAGGAGTCCGGCTTCGACCCGCTGTCGCGCACCTGCGAGTTCATGCTCAAGGAAGAGGCGCACCATATGTTCGTCGGTACCACCGGCATCGACCGCGTCATCGAGCGCACGGCGCAGTTGATGACCGAGCACGACACCGACGAAGTGGCCCCGCGCGGCGGTATCCCGTTTGACGTGATCCAGAAGTACCTGAACTTCCACTACACCGTGTCACTTGACCTGTTCGGCGGTGAGACATCGACAAACGTGGCGAACTACTTCACCGCAGGGCTGAAGGGCCGCTGGTCAGAGGAACGGCGTCGGGACGACCACAAGCTCACCAGCGAGTCGATCATGGTGGAGGCCCTCACTGATGACGGGCAGATCGGGCAGTCCGAAGTGGCAGCGCTCGTTGGCCTCAACACCGACCTGCGCCGCGAGTACATCTCCGACTGCCAGAACGGCGTCAACCGGTGGAACCGCATCCTTGCGGGGGCCGGCCTGCCGCAGCGGCTGCGGCTGCCGCACGTCGCCTTCAACCGCAAGGTCGGTGCGTTCGCGGAGGTCGAGGTCACCCCGGACGGCGAGCGCATCACGGCGGCCGAATGGCAGCGACGCAAGGATGACTGGCTGCCCACCGCTGTCGACAAGACCCATGTCCGTTCGCTGATGCAGCCGGTGCACGAACGGGGCAAGATCGCCGCCTGGATCGCGCCGCCGCGCAATGGGATCAATGGCAAGCCCTTCGACTACCAGTACGTCCACCTCGCTTGAGCCGCCACGGCCGACCTTGTGCCACTGCGGAATAAATGCTACGAATACGTTACATAACGTACATCATTAGTCGAATTACGACGTCGTGGGTCGCTCCGCTGGCCGCCGGCGAAGGCGGGAGAGGTAATGAGTGCTGCCCAAACTGACGCACCGCTGTTCGCGCGGCCCAGCATCACCGGGTGGGAGCGGCCGGACGGCTGCGTGCTGCTGCGTTCCACCGACCCGTTGCGCGACTACCCGGCCACTGTCGTGCACAGCATGCGGGCGTGGGCAGCGGCCAGCCCGGACCATCCGCTCGTTGCCGAGCGCACCCCAGCAGGGCCATGGCGCACCTGCAGTTACGGTGAGGCCGCCGCCACGGCCGAGGCGATCGGCCAGGGCCTGCTGGACCGTGGCCTAGGCCCCGACAGGCCGCTGCTTGTGCTGTCTGGCAACAGCATCGAGCACTTGCTCGTGATGCTCGGCGCGATGACCGCAGGCATTCCGGTGGCACCGATCAGCGTGGCCTATTCACTGCAGAGCCGTGACCACGCCCGCATCAGGTTGATCGCCGAACTGATCCATCCGGGCGCCGTCTTCGCCGAGGATGCGGAGTCCTTCGGGCCGGCCCTTGACGCGCTTGGGCACGTCCCGGCGTTCGTAGCGAAAGGCAGCCGAGACGGTGCCGGCCAGCTGGCCGATCTTAAGGCGACGACACCGCGTCGGCAGGTCGCGGACGCGCTCGCCGCGCTGCATACGGACATGATCGCGAAGATCTTGTTTACGTCCGGCTCAACAGGCACCCCGAAGGGCGTGCTGAACACGCACCGGATGTGGGCGGCCGACCAGCAGATGATGCGCCAGGCGTGGCCGTTCCTTGCCGCCGAGCGGCCGGTGATCGTCGACTGGCTGCCGTGGAGTCACACCTTCGGCGGTAACCACAACCTGGGCATGGTGCTGACCTCAGGCGCCACGCTCTACGTTGACGTCGGGCGTCCGACCCCGGACCTGTTCCCGCAGATGATCGCGAACCTCATGGAGGTCGCGCCGACGATCTACTTCAACGTCCCCTCGGGTTACGCGCAACTCGTCCCTGCGCTCGAGGCGGACCCGGAGTTCGCGCGCACCTTCTTCGCCAGGCTCCGGCTGCTTTTCAATGCCGCGGCGGCGCTACCGGGCGGCCTGCGCGACCGGCTCGGCGAGCTTGCCGCGAAGGCAAGCGACCGCGAGATCCCGGTCACTGGCTCGTGGGGCACGACCGAGACAGCGCCCGCGGTGACGACGGCAAACTTCCATTACACCGACGCCCGCAATATCGGTGCGCCGCTGCCAGGCACTGAGGTGAAGCTGGCACCGGCCGAAGGGGCCTACGAGATCCGGGTGAAAGGCCCGATCGTCACCCCCGGCTACTTCGATCGGCCGGACCTGACCGCAGCGGCGTTCGACGAGGAAGGCTTCTACCGCACCGGTGATGCGGCCACCCTGGCCGACCCCGCCGATCTGAACGCCGGGCTGGTGTTCCGCGGCCGGATCGCCGAGGACTTCAAGCTCGGCACCGGAACGTTCGTCCGCGTCGGTGCCGTGCGTACCGCGCTGCTGTCCAACATACGGGTCCTGTCCGACGCGGTGATCACTGGCGAACACCGCGATTACCTGTGCGCACTGGCTTGGCTGAACTTGGCCGAGGCGCGCGCGCTGCTCGGCGAGGACATCAGTGCCGACGGCGAGCTGATCGTGCACGAAATCCTGCACAGGGCGATCGCCGAGGCGCTGGCCGACCACAACGGCACCGCAGGAGCCGCGTCGCGGATCGAGCGTCTCGCCGTGATATCGCGCCCGGCGGATCTGGACGCCGGAGAGATCACCGACAAGGGTTACGTCAACCAGCGGCAGATGCTGAAGAACCACTCGGCGCTCGTCGAGTTGCTCTACACCGAACCCCTGCCGCCCGGGGTGATCGTCGCGGGAAAGATCAGCTGATGCGCGCCACAACGCTGACGCACGCCAGAATGTCAGCGCTCTGACAGGCAAGGTAACAGGCCCACAACCGCGGTCACCCGGCTCGGGATCACGACTGGCGCTGCGCCCTGACAGGGTTATCCAGCGAAAGATGCCTGGCTGGGGCTGGGTGAGCTGCCAGCCGGGAGCCTGCTTGACTTGGTGGTACCGCCGGCACGCGGGAATGGTTGCCTCAGGTTGCCCCTCAGCGGGCAGGCCGGTCGAGGTGGCTCCTACGCCGATATCGATGGGCCGCCGGCCGGTACGACGACCTCGCCCGCCTTCTGACTTCGGACCATATGGACGACGAAACGCTTGACGACTCCCGGGGACCTGGAGTACCCCGATTCGTGGACAGCGCCCGTCTGTCCACACCACCTGAGCAGGGGTCAGCCATCCAGTTGCTCGGTCGTCCCGATCGCGCAGTGACCCGCAGCTCGGTCTCGCCGAATGACTGATCTGATGGGCCATGTTCCCGGCAAGGTGGCGTGAACGTGACCGACCGCACATGCCGAGGAGAGGGAGTCAATGGCGAAATGTGCGCATGGGTGGATTCAGGCTGCTGGCGCGATGCTGACGTCGAGGTTGACCGTCTCGGCCGCAGGGTCGTAGTCTCGCGGATCGCCCTCAAGCGCGAACGCGATGGCGGACAGGCACTCGTGTCCGGCACCCTCGCGGGTCGGCGTGCCGCCGCCGTTGATGTGCAGGGCTGGCACGCGGTAGTGCCAGTTGCCGGCCTCGTCGTCCCAGAACAGTTCGACACGCAAAGCACTCATGGCAAGATCACCTACAGTTTCCGCAGTTCAGCGGTCGTATAGCCGTAGTCCCGGGCGATCCTGGCCATCGCTGGGCCGCCGAGATCCACACCGTCACGGTAAGCCCAGACACGTTGCTGATCCCCTTAGCGAGCACCCGGTGAGGGCCCGAGCGCCTGGTCTCAATCCAGCCGTCTCTCTTCAGCGCCGCCAGGACGCGCGCAGCCTTGGCCATGCCACAGCACCGTAGGCCAGGTTGGCGGGTCCTGAGCGATCACCGGTCCGG
>CAVSEV010000005.1:0-1002998 GCA_963727015.1 uncultured Actinomycetota bacterium
ATCCAGCTGTTGGATAGTGCGACATAGGTCAGCCCTCCGGGGCCGGAGAAGGCCACCCTGCCGCCGAGTACTTCGGTGTAGAAGCGCCGCGAGCGCTCGACATCGTCCGAGACGATGAAGTGGGCCAGCACAATTCCCTCTGGGGGCGGTGGGAGCTCGGCCACCTGGT
This sequence comes from uncultured Actinomycetota bacterium, assembly GCA_963727015.1. Classification (GTDB taxonomy): domain Bacteria; phylum Actinomycetota; class Actinomycetes; order Streptosporangiales; family Streptosporangiaceae; genus DATFVJ01. The sequence goes on from CAVSEV010000005.1 coordinate 170, forward strand.
ACCTCCACTGGTTGGGTCTCACACCCCGCTTACCACGGGGTCTGCAGCCGACGTTATGGTCGGCGACGGTGTGGGGTCAACGCTTAGGGTGGGCGCCGTACGGTTCCCGCCCGGCGCCCGTACCGCCTCGCACTCCCACGCCCTGGGCCAGGCCCTGCACGTCACCGAAGGCTTGGGTGTCGTCCAGACGCGCGACGGCCAAGTCCTGACCATGCATCCGGGCGACACCGTGGTCTCGCCGGCCGGCGAGGGGCATTGGCACGGCGCCCTCGACCGCTTCATGACTCACCTCGTCCAGCTGTTCCTGTCCGTCCGGACCGTCGAATGGCACCTGCGCAAGATATTCACCAAGCTGGACATCGGATCGCGCCGGGAACTGCGCGGGGCGCTGTCGGCCCTCGGGCAGCCGGATCCGCGGGCCTAGTGACCGGCGGTCTGGCCGCCGTCGATGTGCAGGATCTCGCCGGTGATGTACGGCGATGCCTCCAGGAACAAGATGCCGTCCACGATGTCGCTGATCTGGCCGGCCCGCCCCATCGGGGGCAGTTGGTCGCCGAGGTCGGCGTAGCTTTCCGGCGGGTGCATCGGCGTCTGGATCACGCCCGGCGAGACGGCGTTGACCCGGATGCCGCGCGAGGCGTACTCGACCGCCAGTGACCGGGTCGCCGCCGCGAGGCCGCCCTTGGTGAGCGCGGTCAGGACCGAGGGTGCGCTGGCGACCTGGTAGTCGGCGACCGCCGCGCTGATGTTGACCACGTGGCCGCCGCCTTGGCTCAGCATCTCGGCGATGACGCGCTGGGTCAGCCAGAAGAACCCGGTGAGGTTGACGCCGACCATCACGGCGTAGTCATCCGCCGTATAGTCGGTGAACGGCTTGGAGATGAACACGCCGGCGTTGTTGACCAGGGTGTCGACCCGCCCGAAGCGCCCGAGCGCGGCGCCGACGATCCGCTCGGCGGTGGCCTGCTCGGACACGTCCCCGTCGACGGCGGCCACCTCCGGGTCCTGCGACGGCGTGATCGTCCGGGCGTTCGCCACTACCGCCCAGCCCTGCCGGCGGTACCCGGCGACCAGGCCGGCGCCGATGCCCTGAGAGCCTCCGGTGATGATGGCCACCTTCTGCATCGGGTCAGCTCCTCGCGATCGCCGGGTCGCTCGGGTGCCCGGTGAGCGGCGTGGTCACCGCGGTCATCCAGCCGTACAGCGGCAGCGATTCGAGGATCGCCTGCATCTCGGCGGCGTCCCGGGCTCGCCACAGGCCGAGGGCGCGCCCCTGACGGGGCAGCACCCACAGCCGCAGCAGGTGCCCCTGCCCGGCCAGTTCGCGCGAGCGGGCGGCCTCTCGGCCGCGGACGTCGTCGACGGCTTGTCCCGACGTCCCGTCCGGAACGTGAGTGGTCATCGTCACGAGGAACTCCATGGTGGGCACCTCCGTGCCAGGAAAACTGGTACCACCGGTCGTTCGGGAAAGATTTGAATTATCCCGAACGGGCGGTGGTGTTACGGTCCCCCCGCAGCTCGCTGAGCGTGCGCCTGGTCGTGATTTCGGAGCTGCCGCCGATCACGACGACGGTCTGCCCGAGCAGTCCCGGTTGGCGCTGGGCGGCGGGGACAGCGGGTGCGGTGGTCATGATTCCTCCCGGTGGCCGGTGTCGGCGGCCGGTCACGATGCCGCCGGGCCTGGGCACGGCACGGCGCAGCCGTTCGCCGGCGCTCTGGGCGCGGGTCGCGGAGCGGCCTTGGTTCATGGCGATGCCGCCCCGGTTGGCGGGCTGGCGGCGGTGATCTGGCTGTGCAGCGACTTGAGCGCGGTCACGTAGATCTCGGAGAAGGTGGGGAAGGGCTGGATGACATCGCGCAGCACCGGCAGCGGGACGCGGGCCCGGATGGCCAGGGTGGCCTGCTGCATCCATTCCCCGGCCTCGGGGCCGAGCGCGTAGGCGCCGGTCAGGTGCTCGCCGTCGGACAGCAGGGTCACGAAGCCGCTGGAGGTGGCGTAGGCGTGCGTGTAGGTGGCCGTCTTGGCCACCTCGGACACCGGAGCGGTCACGCTGAACGGGGCTTCGGTGGCGCCGACCGCGGCGGCTTGCGGGTCGGTGTAGACCACGTCTGGGATGGCCTCGTAGTGGGCCTCGCGCGGCTCGCCGAGGATGTTCGCCGCGACCACCTCGCCCTGGTACTTGCCCACGTGGGTCAGCAGCCGGACGCCGGTGACGTCGCCGACCGCCCACAGCCGCTCGCCCGCCTGCAGGTGCGCGTCGACTGCGATGCCGTGCGGGCCGGCGGTGACGCCGACCGTGTCCAGGCCGGCGGGCAGCCGCGGGCGCCTGCCGGTGGCGGCGAGCAGGTGGTCGCCGCGCAGCTCACGGCCGTCTTCGAGGGTCAGGACGTAGTCCGGGCCGTCGCGCCGCGCGGCGGTCGCGGTCACGCCCAGGATCAGCTCGATGCCGTCGGCGCGCAGCACCTCGCCCAGTGCGTGGCCCAGTGGCGCGGGCTCCCGGGCCAGCACGTGCCCGGCCCCCTCGACCAGGGTGACCTCGCCGCCCAGTCGGCGCACGGCCTGGGCCATCTCGGCGCCTACCGGCCCGCCGCCCAGGATCAGCAGGCGGCGCGGGACGGCCTTCATGCCGGTCACCTCGCGGTTGGTCCACACGCCGTCCAGCTCGCGCAGGCCCGGGACGGGCGCTATGACCGGGTCCGAGCCGGTCGCCACCACCACATGCCGGGCGGTGTGCCGGACGCCGTCGACTTCGACCACGCCCGGCCCGGCCAGCTTGCCGGTGCCGCGGATCAGGTCGATGCCCTTGCCCGCCAGCCACTGCACCTGCCCGGCGTCGGAGTAGCCGGCGACCATGACGTCCCGGTAGGCCAGCGCCCCCGCCACATCGACCTGCGCGCTGCACGCTGCCTCCCGCGCGTCATGCGCCGCCTCGCCGGGGCGCAGCAGCGTCTTGGACGGGATGCACGCCCAGTACGAGCACTCGCCCCCGGCCAGCTCCCGCTCCACCACCGCCACCCGCAGCCCGCCGTCGGCCAGCTCGCCAGCGCAATGCTCACCCGGCGAGCCGGCCCCCACCACGATCACGTCGTAGTCATAGCCGTTCATGCCCCACCCGCCTCCCCTTCCCCCCTCATCTGCCCGGCGGGCACCACCACGACCTCGAGTTTCATGTCCATGTCCCTGGCTCCTCTCCTGGTGCCGCTGACCCGTGCCGGTGCCGCCGGGCTTGGTCTGGCACTCTTACGGTCATGCCGGGAATGGCCGGACGCGCCGGTGAAGACCCTGGCCGGTTCGCTGGTCCGCGGTCCGGCAGCCCGGGGTGCTGCGGCTCACGGTAGTCCAGAATCGCGTAGGCGGCCTAGCTCGCGTGCCCGGCGTCGATGTCGCCGCGGTCGGAGGCTTTCCAGTTTTGCTCCAGCCGGGCCCGGGTCCCGGCGTCACGATCCGTTGTCCTGTTCACCTAAGCTGGCAAACCGTCATCCTCGCCGGCCGCAACCCCGGCCGGCTGCAGCACGCCGCGGCTGGACTCGGCGCGGCGCGGTCGGGCTGGCCGCTTGCGTGAGAAGGTGAGCTGGTGGTGACTTCGGGGCAGCGGGCCGGCGGTCTGCTGTCGGTCAATGTGGGGATGCCGCGCGACGTGACCTGGCACGGCAGGACGGTGCACACGGCGGTGTGGAAGAAGCCGGCCGCCGGGCCGCGGATGGTGCGGCGGCTCAATATCGACGGTGACGGGCAGGGTGATCTGGCCGGGCACGGCGGCGAGCAGCGGGCGGTGTTCGTCTACCAGATCGAGTCCTACCGGTACTGGCAGGACCAGCTGGGCCGGGATGACTTCACCTACGGGCAGTTCGGGGAGAACTTCACCGTGCAGGGACTGGCCGATGATCAGGTGTGCATCGGCGACCGGTACCGGATCGGCGGCGCGGTTTTCGAGGTCACCCAGCCGCGGGTCACCTGCTTCCGGGTGGGTATCCGGATGGATGATCCCCAGATGCCCGCGCTGCTGGTTTCCCATCACCGGCCCGGGTTCTATTTCCGCGTGCTGACCGAGGGCACGGTGCAGGCCGGGCAGGAGATCATCAAGCTTGCCTCCGGCCCGGAGGGCATGACGGTCGCGGAGATGGACGCCCTGCTGTACCTGCCCGGGCATCCCCGGCAGCAGGTGCTGCGGGCGCTGCGTATCCCGGCGCTCAGCGCCGGGTGGAAGGCCTCGTTCCAGGAGATGCTCGACCAGGCCGGGCAGCACGCCGGCAACGCGGGCCTGACCGAAGCGAGCCCGCCGCCGGCCTGGCCCGGGTTCCGGCCGCTCGCCGTGACCGCAATCGGCCGGGAGAGCGAGACGGTGATCTCGGTGCACCTGGCCGATCCCGGGGGCGGGAGCGTGCCGGCCGCCCTGCCCGGACAGTTCCTGACCCTGCGCCTGCACCCTGACTCCGCCGGGCGGCCGCTGCTGCGCAGCTACTCGCTGTCGGGACCCCCGGGGGCGCGCGACTACCGCATCAGTGTCAAGCGGGAGGAACACGGCGCCGGCAGCCAGTTCCTGCACACCCGGGTGCGGGCGGGTGACCTGCTGGAGGTCGCCGCGCCGCGCGGCACGTTCATCCTGCGCCCGGGCCAGGCGCCGGTTCTGCTGATCAGCGCGGGTGTCGGCGCGACACCGGTGCTGGCCATGCTGCACGCGCTGGCCGCTGCCCGGTCCAGCCGGGACATCTGGTGGCTGCACGGCGCGCGCCGCCGCGCCGATGAGCCGTTCGCGGCCGAATCCCGCGCCCTGCTGGCCGCGCTGCCCAGCGCGCACGAGCACATCTGCTACAGCAGCCCGGCCCCTGATGACGTCCAGGGCCGCGACTACGACACGGCGGGCCGCCTGACGGCGCCGGTCCTGGCCGCACTGGACCTGCCCCGCGACGCCGATGCCTACCTGTGCGGGCCCCCCGCGTTCATGGCAGATGTGTCCGCTGCCCTGGCCGCGGGCGGTATCCAGGCGGCCCGCATCCACACCGAGGTCTTCGGCGCCGGGCCCGCGCTGACGCCCGGCATCGCACCCGCGGCCGCACGCGCGCCGCACCCGCCCGCCGGCCAGCCAGGCAGCGGCCCCCTGGTCGCGTTCGCGCGCAGCGACCTGAACGCGCGCTGGGACCCCGGCTACGCCAGCCTGCTGGAGTTCGCCGAAGCCTGCGACGTACCGGTGCGCTGGTCATGCCGCACCGGCGTGTGCCACACCTGCGAGACAACCGTCATATCCGGAACAGTCCGCTACGCCCCCGCCCCGGTCGATGACCCCGCCGACGGCAGCGCACTGATCTGCTGCTCGCAGCCACGCGACGACCTGGTCCTCGACCTGTAACCACCCAGCGGGCGGGCGGCCGCGACCGGCCAGTGGTGACCACGTCCGCGGCGGGGCGGCCCCGGGTGCGAGGATGAGTCCTATGCGTCCTGACATCAGACCTGGCGGCATCTTCCCTGATTACGCTCTCCCGGACCACACCGGCACGGTGCGTACGCTCAGCGAGCTTCAGGGCCGAGATCCGCTGATCCTCACCCTGGCGCGCGGCAACTACTGCCCCAAGGAGCACCAGCAGCACCTGGAGCTGGCGGCCAACTACCCGAAGATCGCGGTGGCCTACACCCAGGTCGCCACTATCGCCACCGACGACCATCACGTGCTGCAAGAGTTCCGCGCGTCGGTGGGCGCCCAGTGGACCTTCCTGTCCGATCCCGGCCGGACCGTCCAGCAGGACCTCGACATCGCCGAGTACACCGACCCCGAGCACAACCCCATGATCCCGCACACGCTGGTGCTCAAGCCGGGGCTGGTCATCCACAGTGTCTATAACGGCTACTGGTTCTGGGGCCGCCCGTCGTTCTACGACCTGTGGCATGACCTGCGTGCCGCCACCGCCGAGATCCGCCCGGACTGGGATCTGAGCACCCCGGGGCTCCGCGAAGCCTGGGACGCGGGCGACTTTTCGCACTTTCACGGCTGGGACCGGCGGTCCCCCGGGTCGATGCCGACCTCATATGTCGAACCGAGCAAGGCGTGACCGCAATGCGTACACCGGTGTGCGATCTGCTCGGGATCGAACAGCCGATTGTCCTGGCGCCCATGGTTGCGGTTCCCCGACTGGCCGCGGCGGTCTCGAATGCCGGTGCGCTCGGCATGCTGACGCTGACGTGGTCAGACGACGTCGGAGCCGTGGTCCGGGAGACGGCGGCGCTGACCGCGCGGCCGTTTTCCGGCAACCTCGTCCTCACCGAAGACCGTCACCGTCGCCTTGAGGCGGCCCTTGAGGCGGGCTTGCGGATCGTGTCGTTCTTCCTAGGTGATCCCGGCAGCTACATCAAGCAAGTCCACGACGCCGGGGGCATTGTCATGCACACGGTTGGCACTGCCGAGGAAGCACGGCGAGCCGTCGCGTCCGGCGTGGACGTGATCGTCGCGCAGGGCTGGGAGGCCGGCGGGCACGTGTGGGGTACCGTCGCGACACTGCCGCTGGTGCCCGCCGTGGTGGACGCGGTGGCGCCGGTGCCGGTGATCGCGGCTGGCGGGATCGGTGACGCCCGCGGCGTCGCCGCGGTGCTCGCCCTGGGTGCCCAGGCCGCGTGGCTGGGCACGCGGTTCCTGCTGGCCGAGGAGATGCCGATCCACGAGGACTACCGGCGCCGGCTGATAGCGGCGGCCGAGACCGATCCGCAGCGGTATCCCAACCTGTACTCGGTCGGGTGGCCCGACTCTCCGCACCGCGCGCTGCGCAACTCGACTGCCGACGCGTGGGAGGCCGCGGGCCGCCCCCCGCTCGCGCAGCGGCCAGGAGCGGGCGAGGTGATCGCGCACTTCGCCTCCGGCGAAGCAATCGTTCGTTACGAGCCGGCGCCGCCGATGGCCGGGACCACCGGGGAGATCGAAGCGCTCTCGATGTGGGCCGGACAGAGCGTCGCACTCGCGAGGGAGTCACAGTCAGCGGCGGACATCGTGACCGAGCTCACCTCCCGCCTGTAACCGGGACGCAGGTGCCCCCACCGCGGCCGCCGGCGCTTATGCTCTCGGCCAGCAACAGCACGTCAGAGCTGACGATGGTCCCTTTGTGCGGCGGAAACCGGGTGTCGGCTCGATACCAGAGCCACCGGGTCCGCACTGAGGCGTGGACCAAGCGGCAGGAGCCATTGACGCGGTCACAGAGCCTGAAGACACCCGCCCTTCCGCTCAAGTTGAGCGCGCTCCGGCGTGAACCTCGGCGACGGCCTGCCAGTCAGCCAGAACGCGCTCAACCTGCTCGGGCGACTCAGCGACGACCGCCCCGCACAATTCGCCAGCGAACGCCTTCAGATCACTATCTGGGAGGGAACAAGCCCAGGGGAACGCTGCCGGCAGCGCCGCTGGGAGCGCACTGGCAGCCATCTCACTGGTCACCAAGGCAGCGAGGAGCTGCGCCATCGCCAGGGTGGATTCGGAGACGATCGCGGCGACGCGCTCGCCTTTGACGGTGATGTGGGTCACGACACCACGGCGGGCGTTGTCGACAGCGCTGAGCAGGGTATCGGCAGGCAGCTCGGGCGTGGACTGGCCCATGTTTTCAGGGTAGCCGCAAAACCCCGGCCACGCAGCCCCAGGTCAGTGGTCATCCGCGCGGTTTGCTCCCACTGCCCGGCTCTGGCCGGTTTTGCTCACCGGACGCAGAACGCCATCCGGCGCCGGGTCCGCTCATGTCGGCGCCGTGACCCGAGTTGCCGGGCGGCGTTGCCGTAGACCAGGTGCAGCAACTGGTGCGTTCCGCGCGCTAGCCGCAACCTCTCCTCGTCGACCTTGCGGCGCTTGCAGCTCTGGTTTACCAGGTGGAGCGTGCTGGCGACGGCGATGCTCGCTGCGATTTCGCTGGTCACGTCGGGTTGCCGCCGATCAGTTCCGCCTGGGCACTGACCATCACTCCGAACAGTGGCAGCACGACCAGGTAGATGCCAAGTCCCATGAGCGCGATAACGTTGCGGCTTGCTGGACAGGATGCGTGGCACCCGCTGCAGGACATGGTCCAAACGCGATGTCGGCGTGTCCGCCGCCAGATCGTTGGTCGAGCCCATTACCGGGGCTTGATGGCGGCGTTCTGGGGCTCCTGAGTGCTGCCTGCTGTCATCTGCGACTTCCTCACATGTGCATCATTGTCCAACCATCCCCGCACAGGTCGCCGCCGCGGGCCGTCCCCTCGACTGCCCCGGCGACCGGTTTCGCGCGCGGCTTCGGCAGCGGACAGACCGCAAGCGCGATCTTCATCCTCGGCGGGATGCTGCCCATTGCGCTCGGAGTCGTGCTCCCTGCCAGCGGCGACGTCGGCGTGAGCGCCGTTGCCCTACCGTTTGGCCTGTCACCCTTCCTTGCAGGTCTCGCAGATCACCTTGGACGTCAGCTGCACCAGCGGGCCGACCCGTGCGGCCGCTGCCAGCGCGGTGGACAGCGGCCTGAGAGCTGGCATTGCGCACGGGCGCACGGGCGCACGGGCCTCGCGCCGGGGCCGCGGTCGCTGGCACTCGCAGCTATTTTTAGGTGTGACTGAAGCTCTGGCTTCTGGGGCATGGGGAAGATGATCGCGGCACCAGACCCCTGGCCTGGCTCGGCCAGAAAGGCCTGTAGCCAATCGCAGGATCAGAGGAAGGTCCACGATGGGCACCATGATGGCGCTGCGGGCGCATGCTCGCGGCGGGCCCGAGCAGCTGGTCTACGAGCAGGCGCCGGCGCCGTCCGCCGGGCCGGGCGAGGCGCTCATCGCCGTGCACGCCGCGGCGATCACCTTCGCGGAGCTGACCTGGGATCTGGAGTGGACCACCCGGGACGGTGCCGACCGGACGCCGGTCATACCGTCCCATGAGATGTCGGGCACCGTGGCCGGCCTCGGGGACGGCGTCGCCGGCCTGGCCGCGGGCGATGAGGTGATCGGCCTGATCGACTTCGACCGCGATGGCGCCGCCGCGGAGTACGTGGTCGTGCCCGCCGCCGGCCTGGCCGCCAAGCCGCGGTCGCTGTCCCACGTGGCAGCGGCGACGCTGCCGCTCGCGGCGCTGACCGCCTGGCAGGCGCTGGCGGACCACGCGGCCCTGCAACCCGGCGAGCAGGTGCTGGTCCAGGGGGGCGCCGGCGGAGTCGGCGTGTTCGCCGTCCAGCTCGCGGCGATCCTGGGCGGCCACGTCACCGCCACCGGCCACAACACCGACGCTGGCTTGGTGCGGGACCTCGGCGCGGAACGCTTCATCAGCGCCGGGGCCGGACAGCCCGGCCCGGCCGCGGGCGGGTTCGATGTTCTCATCGACACGGTCGGCGGTGCCGTGCTGGACGGCTCGTACGCCCTGCTGCGCGAGGGCGGCCGGCTGGTCACCCTGGCCGCGCCGCCGGACCAGGAGCTGGCGGGCAGGTACAAGGTCCACGCCATGTTCTTCGTCGTCGAGCCGGACGCCAGCGAGCTGGCCAGGCTGGCGGGGATGGCCGGCACGGGAAGGCTGCGGGCGGTGATCAGCCAGACCTTCCCGCCGGCCGAAGGGCGGCAGGCCTTCGAAAGCGGCGCAGGGGCCCGCCGTCCCGGCAAGACGGTCCTGGTCGTCCGCTGATCTGCCAAGCGGATCTCCCAGATCGGCGTCACGTGTTTCGCGCTACTTGACGCGCGGGCACGGCAAGGGCAGGCCGCGGCGGAGCACCCGCCCCGGAACAGGCCCGTGCCCGCCAGCGCCGTGCGTGGAGGAAGGAGCTTGCGAAGTTGAGAAATATCAGGTTTCTGCTGGCCGTGTGCCTCGGGGTCGGCCCGCTGCCTGCGGCAGCGCCGGCGACATGGCCGAGGCAGGAAGGTTAGATGACAAGCTCAGGCTGCCATTCGGTCTCGGGCTGGTGGTGCAGTTCGAGGTATGCCCGGGCGAGCGCTGCCGCGTCGAAGCGCGGTTCGCTGCCGATCCCCTTGGTGATCGTGACGATGGTCGCGTGCACGCCCGTCCCCGCCAGCTGGTCGTGAAGTACTTGCACGTACGCGCGCAGCGCGGCCTTGCCGACGGACACGGATGCGTATTCCTTGCTGGGGTGCAGCGCGAAGCCGCCGCCGGTGAACAGCAGGCTCCCCCGGCCCTCACGCAGCTCTGGCAGGACGGCGTTGGCCGCGACCCTGGCGCCCAGGACCCTGACGGCCGTGCCATTGGCCCAGTCCTGGTCGTCACCGCCGATGGGCGAGTCCTTGCGGACCGCTCCGACGTGATACACGAGCACGTCAGGACCGCCCAGCTCGGTGATCGCGGAGTGGACCGCGGCGCGCAGGTTGTCGGGGTCCGCGGCGTCCGCGACGTAGCCGCAGACGTCCTGGCCAGCGGAAGCAAGCTCGGCGGCGTCGGTATCCAGCCTCGCTTTGTCGATGTCGAGCATCGCGACCGGGTGTCTCGTGTTTCCGAGTTTCGTCCCGGCAAGTGGTTGAAAGACGCCTTTGATCGCCTGGGCGGGCAGGCCGCGGCGTGGCAGGCCTGCGGACGCCCGGCGTGGATAGCTCTGCGTAGCCGATCGTCGCGGATGGCGATAATTGATCACGATCCGGTAGCTGGAGGGCGTGCCGGCGGGACAGCAGCAAGGAAGCCCCATAGGACAGGTGACTGATCATGATCATCTGACGCTGTGAGGCTTCCTTGGCTGGCCAGTCTGCCATCTCGTGCTGCTTCCCGTCCGGCGCCGGCGGTACTCGGGCGCGGGAGGACGGCTGTCCCGCTGGTGAAAGCGCCGATGATGGCCCGCCCGCCGATGCCGGTGACCGGGCGGAGGGACCCGCCCGGGTTTTCGGCCCGGGCCTGCCGGTGCCCGTGACCTGGCGGGCCCTGCTGGATGAGCTGGCGCCGGTGTTCAAGCGGCGTTCCACCCACGCGCTGTTCGTGGCGCTGGCGTGCGGGATGATCCTGGCCAGCCGCCGCACCGTGGTAGCCGTCGCCGCGGCGGCCGGGATCGCCGGGCAGTTCCGGCGGGCGTGCTGGTTCTTCTCCTGCGCAGTGTGGGATGCGGACGACCTCGGGGTGGCGGTGGCCCGCCTGATCGTCAGGTACCTGCTGCCCGAAGGCGAGCCGGTCACCGTGGCCATCGACGGGACGTTCTTCAAACGCTGGGGCCGCAAGGTGGCGCAGGCCCGGTGGGCTTACGACGGATCGGCGCAGGGCGGGAAGAAGATCGCGTTCGGGAACACGTGGGTGATCGCCGCGATCGTGGTCCGGCTGCCGGTGTGCTCGTCACCGGTGGCGCTGCCGGTGCTGTTCCGGCTCTGGCGCGGCAAGGGCACCGCCTCGCAGGTGGAACTGGCCGCACAGATGCTCACCACGCTGACCGCGGCGTTCGGCGGCCGGATGATCCACGGGGTGGGGGATGCCGCCTTCCACGGCCAGGCGCTGATCCGCCAGGGCAGCACGTGGACGACCCGGCTGCCGGCCAGCGCGGTGCTCTACGGCCCCAGGCCAGCCAAGACCGGCAAGCGCGGCCGGCCACGCAAGAAAGGCGCCCGGCTGGGCACCCCGGCCCAGATCGCGCAGAGCGCCGGCTGGCAGAGCGTGACCGTCCACTGTTACGGCATGACCACCACGATGCAGGTCACCACTGCGGACGCGCTGTGGTACGGCAGCTTCACCGACGCTCCCGGCCGGGTTGTCCTGGTGAAAGAGCCAGACTCGGCCAAGCCCTATGACCTGGCGATCTTCACCCTCGACACCGCGGCCACCACCGCGGCTGTCATCGAACGGTACTCCTGGCGGTGGCCGATCGAGCCCTCTAACGCGGCGGGCAAGCAGATCATCGGGGTCGGGGACGCCTGCAACCGGGTCACCGCCGCCGTTGAACGGACCGTCCCGTTCGGGTTCCTCGTCCAGTCGCTGCTGATCTGCTGGTACACCCGCTCCGGCTACCACCCCGCCGACGTCACCAGGCGCCGCCTCCTGTGCCCGTGGTACCGCACCAAGACAGAACCCTCCGTCGCTGACATGGTCACCAGGCTCCGCCGCGAGTTCCTCAAGGCCCGATTTTCCGCTATACGCCCAGGCCACACCCCACTTGATCAAATCGAGGACTACGCCTGGACCTGCGACATCCCCGCCGCCTAACTCGGAAACACGAGCGGGTGTCCGGCATCGGCGAATGCGCGGGCGAGCGCGACGCCGAGGCCAGGTCCGACGCCGACGATTACCGCGGTTCCGAGGGCCACGGCGGTCCTTTCTTCGACGGGATGGGAAGTCATGTCGCCGCAGGCTCCCCCGCCATCATCTGATTACCCTACGCAACTCTCATAGGCACCTAGAGTGATACCCCGCACCGTCTGCGTCTCGGCCCCAATCCACCGCTATTTTAGGTGATTTCTGGGCGTGGCAGCGCGAAAGGTGCCCTGCGCAGCCACGTGGGCCTGCGCAGCGGCGCGGCGAAGTGTGGCGGCCTAGACGCTGCGAGCCGGGAGCAGGATCGCTTGATCACGCCGCCCTCGGCGGATGACCGCATTTACGGCAGCAAGGCCGCCGTCTTCAACGTGGCGCTCATAGCCGGCCGTTCTGCGCGGTCAAACATGCAAGCGGACACGCCGAACCATGAGCGGATATTCGGCAGGGAGGATCTGGCTCTATTTGGCCAAATGAAAACCTTGCGCAGCAATTGCCGCTGCGACGTAAGCGCGCCGACTGAATCATGCAAGGTTATGCACAGCTGTGCATAAATGCGTGCGCAGGCAACGCCCTCTTTTCGGCATTATCGTGCGTCCGCTTCGCGCGCTTCATGCACAGCGCTGGAAGACCCGTCGATCGGCGAGCTGGATCATAACCAGGTCGCCCAGGGCGGGTCCAGGGCACGCTATTCAGCGAGTTCATCGACGGTGAGTTCGTGACGGCGCCTGGTCGCGGACTCGCTGGCCCGTGTCCGCGCGGGCCAACCGCAGTCACCGGCCGCCTGCTGCTCCGCTCCGCCGAGGGGCACCGCGACGAACACGGTCTTGCCGGGGCCGTTGCGGTCCTCCTCGACTCCCCGCGCGCCGCCGTACGGCTCGATCAGGCCCTCGATCAGCGCCAGGCCCCGGCCCCATTCGTCGTCAGTGCCAGGACGCTGCCGCACTGGCCGGCCAGCGCCATCGTCGCGGAACTCGACCCACAGGTCACCGCGGGCGGCGCAGGACAGACGGACCTCGATCTGGCCGTCGCCGTGGACCATCGCGTTCGTCACCAGCTCACTCACGATGAGCTCGGTGAGATCGGCGTGTTCGCCAAGTCCCCAGCCAGGAAGCGTCTTGCGGGCTTGCTCGCGGGCACGGCCGACCTTGGACCGGCTCCCGGTCCAGCCGGCAGCTGACGGCGAGTTCATCCGGTGTGGCCACCAGCATTCACGCCTCCTCACGCCCGCGACAGCGCCCCGGGGGAGCCCAGAGCGATCCGGCAGCCAAGTCCGCGACGGTCGCAGCTCATCGCTTGTAACCGGCACTCCCAGACGCGGCGATCGGCTCTGGGTCGTTCCGGCCGGGCGCATCGTGGCGTGCCGTCATCGGTGATCGCGCTGCGCGGATAACCATGCTGACAGCACGCGGGCGTTCCAAAATAGGCCACAGAACCGGCCATGCATGGGACGAGCTGCGGCCATCTCCTGAGAATGCCAATTGTGATGTCCTTTTTGCGGTCTTCCTGGCTTACCGTGAGATCAGCCACCGACGGACGGCAGCGCACGATGGAGGCAGACGGTGAGCACATCCGGTCCGGGCAACTCCCGGCTCCGCAGCGCACGGCAAGGGCTCGGGCTGCGTTCTCAGCAAGCGCTTGCAGATGCCGTCACGCGGGCCGGCCGGTCGATCGGCCTGCGGGTGGCGGTGACGGCGCGCACGGTGCGCCGCTGGGAGTCCGACTCCCCGCCGTGGCCGCAACCGGAGCATCAGGCCGCGCTCGAATCGCTGCTCCAGCGTCCGATTACCGATCTTGGTTTCACGCCACCCTGGGCTGAAGAGACGGCTCCGCCGCCTGCGGAGCAGACGGTGAACCGGCGTGCGTTTGTCTCCATGGCGGCCGGGCTCGGCGCGGGAGCCGTCACGCCACTGCCGTCACGCGCGATCGGGACGGCGCTGTCCGCCTCGGTGGCAACCGACTACATCACGATCACGACCGCGCACCGGCACTTGTACTGGTCGGTGCCCGCGACCCGGCTCCACGACGCGGTGGCCCGCCACGCGGGCCTCGGCGCGGCGCTGCTCCCAGGCGTCCCGGAGGCGGCACGGCCGTCACTGGCGGCGGCCGTCGCCGAGTCCAGCATGCTGGCGGGCCGCATCGAATTCTTTGACCTTCAGCAACCCGAGACAGCCCAGGCCAGCTACGTGCTGGCGCTGCAGGCGGCCCAGGACGCGCGGGACCCGCTGCTCGGCTCGGCCGGTCTGGCGCATATGGCATTCATCCCCGCCTTCTCCGGCACGCCCGGCCGGGCCGAAGAAGCGCGGGACAAGATGCGCGCGGCGCGGGCGTTCGCCCGCCGCGGCCCCGCGTCCCCGGAGATGCTGGCCTGGCTGGACGCCGTGGAAGCCGAGGTCGAGACCCGCTTCGGCGACACCCGCAAGGCCCTGCAGTTGATCAGCCACGCCGAGGACATCTTCGCCGGCGAAGAATCCCGGCCCTCACCCGCGTGGCTGGACTGGTTCTCACCGGTGCGGCTCGCCGGGTTCAAGGGCAACACGCTGATGGTCGCTCACCAGCACGCCGCCGCGCGCGAGACGCTCCAGCAGGTCCTGGACCTGCTGCCCGATGCTGCGGTCAAGCAGCGGTCGATCATCCTGGCCGACCTCGCGGCGGTCGCGGTGTCGGAGAACGATCCGGATCAGGCGTGCGCGCTGGCCGAAGACGCACTCGATCACCTGGCGCGCTACTGGTATGCGACCGGCATGGACCGGGTCCGCGCGGTCCGTCAGTCCCTCACGCGGTGGGAGTCGCTGCCCAGCGTGCGCCGGCTCGATGAGCGCCTGTACGACTGGAACACCACCGTCAGCGCGCTGACCGGCTAGCGGCCGCCACCACGGCGGGCAGCTCGGCGAGCGAGGTGATCCGCCAGTCGGCAGCGGCGGCCATGTCGGGATCCTGCGCAAAGATGTAGCCCCACGGGCCGCGGCGGAGGAACACCGTCCGCATACCGGCTGCCTTGGCCGGCCGCAGATCGTTGTCCAGCCGATCCCCGACATAGGCGATCTGGCCGGCCTCCACGCGAAGCGGCAGCGATCACCGCCTCGAAAAACGCCGCGCTGGGCTTGCTCACCCCCCAGTCATCAGACGTCGCGATCAGATCCGCCGGCAGCCTCAGGTCTCGCAGGATCGCCCCGGCGCGCGACGTCTGGTTCCCGGCAACACCGACCCACACGCCCATCTCGCGCAGCGCCGACAAGCTCGGCCGCACATCCGGGTACAGATCGTCCTCCCCGAACCATTCCGGTTGTCCCGCGGCGGCGCGGCGTTCGCGTTCGGCGCCCAGATCGAATCCGGGCCGGAAGTGCTGGAATACCTCGCGGTAGTCCCGTCCCGTGGCGATGACTGCGCCGAATACCGCTGAGAACGTGTGCCGGGGCACGCCGAGCCAGTCGGCCCAGGTCCCGTACTCGCGGGTCTCGTCGACCAGCGTCTCGCCGACATCCAGCACCACCGCACTGATCACCCGGCAAGCCTACGATCCATAACGGCTGCCGCGGGACGTCACGTCCGTACTGCCTTCCCGCTGCACGCCCCAAGAGTCAACGTACACGCGTCCCCTGCTTTGTCCTGCAGACGCCCCCATGCACGGCCTATTTGAGGACATTCTGCGCCGTCACGATTAGACCGGTAGACACGCATTCAGGCTGAACAGGCCTGACGCGATAACAGCAGTTGCAGGGCTCGGAGGGACATATGAACGGCGAGACGCCTGCGCCATCGCGCTCCGGCGGCCAGGGTCATGGCCTCAACATCTGCGGCCGCGGTGAATTGACGTACCTCTCCGGCAGCGACGCCGTCGCGCCGCCCGGCGTCGTTTGCCTCACCCAGTGGCACGGCCACACGAGCGCAGCGCCAGGTGTGGACGGCACCCGATGGACCTGCACGGGAGCCGGTATCAAATGACCGCGCTCGCCGACCTGAAGCCGCAACCGATGCATCCCGCCGGCCGTGACGCCGAGAGTTACCAGACTGCGCAGTCGATCCAGCAGGCCAACCCGGACTGGCTCGTCATGTGGGGTGTCTACTCGCGCCAGTACGTGGCGTTCCCTCTCTTCCGCGCCCCTGCTGGATGCATCGTCGAGTCCACCAACCCGGATGCACTTGTTCATCGGATGCGGCGGGCAGAAATCGCCTTCGCATCTGGCCAAGTCCCGCCGGGCCGGCCCGCTGCGCCATCCCAGGCGATGCGCCACGGGGACGCCGCCGGCTGGCACGGAGGTGACAGCCCGAACCCGTGACCAAGACCGGGCCGCCCCACCGCCGTGACAGGAGCAGGGCAGCCCGGCAGGGACAACAGTCCCGGTGCCCGATGGTACCGGGACCACAGACGTGCGCCCGGGGCTCACCGAGCACATTGCAGAATCACTCGGAGAGCACACGGAAGAAGGGTCATCGTTGGATGGCAGTTACGCTGCTCACCCGCTTATCCCGGGCTTCCCCTACGTCCGCAACTGGGCCAGCGCCGCCGGTTCCGCGCGAGAACGTTCGCTGCGCGGCTCCGCTGCGTGCAAGGACTCAGGTCAGCGCTGCGACGGTCTGGTTACCTGGCGAAGAGCACGGCAGCGCCGCCTGCGCCGCGCGGCCGAGGAGGTTCATTTATGCGCCTTCAGAAGATCACCTGCGGCTGATCCTGGTTGCCATGGCGCGGTGCGGAGCGCAGACCCGTGGTGGTAGCCGAGGGCGGGCGCGATCGCATGCGGGCCTTGTTCGAGGGGCTGCTGCCCGAGGATGTGCTGGCGGCTTATGACCGGCTGCTTGCGCGGGACGGCTGCCCGAAGGACGAGGCGGTCGGCTTTGTCGGCGGTCATCGGCTGGTGCAGGCGCTTACCGACCGGGGTATGGCGCACGTCCTGCCGCACAGCCCGGCGGATCCGGCGTGGCTGCAGCCCGCATCTCCCGGCCTGGCGTTGCAGGGTGTGCTGGTCGAACTGCAGGCCAAGGCGCTGCACGACCAGCGGCGGATCCTGGACGGCCAGCGGCGGCTCGCCGACGCCCAAGCTCAGCCGCGCCGCGGCCCGGCGGGCCAGTTTCCGGAACATCTGGTGCAGGTCGTGGCCGGGCGGGCTGAGGTTGGCCGCCTGTCGGCGTCGCTGATCAACACCGCGCGCAAGGACTGGATGACCCTGGAGAACGCGGAGACCGAGATGCCGCTCACCATGGATTTCGCTCAGGCGCCGCTGCCCGCGGACGAGGGCACCGTGCGCTGCCGGTCCATTTACGCGGCCGCCGTATTCGACGATCCGGTCGGCCGGCGGCTTGTCGAGGCCTGTGCCAGGGCAGGGGAGGAGGCACGTCTGCTGCCGGATGTGCCAATGAAGATGAAGCTCGCCGACCAGAACGCCGCGCTGCTGCCGCTCACCCCGACCGGTACGGCGGGCGCGCTGCTGGTGCGGGCGCCGCTGATCACGGCCGCGTTGCGCGGGTACTTCGAGATGCTGTGGGAGAAGGCAACCCCCGTCAGCGCCGGGCGCGCCGCGACGGCCCCGGGGCGGCTGCCTGCGGCGCAGCAGACGGTGCTGGCGCTGATGGCCGAAGGCTTGCATGACGACGCGATCGCCCGCCGCGCCCGCCTCAGCACCACCACCGTCCGCCGCCACATCGCAGCCATCATGAAACGCCTTGACGTCACCACCAGATTCGCCGCGGGCGCTGCAGCACTAATGAGCGCGCCGAGCTCAGCGGGCGCTATGTCGGTGACCGCTGGCAGGCTGTGCAGCACGATCCGGTCGATCCGCACGTCGCTGCGGTTCAGCGACAGCTTTGTGACCGCTTCGTCGATCTCGTCGCGCAGCGCCGCCGATCCGGGGCGCAGCCAGTCCAGCCCGCACTGAACGGTCATGACGGCGGTGACGGCCGGATCGGCCATCGCGCCGAGGCCCTCCCGCCATGCCGCGGGGCTGGTTCCTGTCATGCGGCGCCTGCCCGGTGGGTGCCGACGAGCTGGAGCACCCGGAGCCGGCCGATGACCACGTCGGCGGGGTTCTGGACGCCGCATGGCTCAGGTTCCGGATCGGGCAGGGCCCGTGTTGCCAGCCTCGCCGTGGCGTCCAGCACCGGCTGCGGCAGCCCGGCCAGGAAGGCGCGCAGCTGCTGGTCGGGCTCACCGGCGGCCAGCGGCGCCAGCCGGCTCGCGATCGCCAGCACACAGGCGGACGGCCGCTGGTGCGGCTCGACGGCTGGCATGGGCACGCTCCAGCCGATCGGCGCGGCGGTCGCTTCGATGGCCAGCCACAGGTCCCCAGGCTGGCCCGCGTGGCCGACGGTGCTGGCGAGGGCGGTCATTGCCTGCCGCGCGGTGGTGAAGTACCGGTGCGAGGCGAAGGTCGGCAGATAGGCGCCGAGCAGCTGGTGGTCGGGGGTGAACTCGGGCCGGATCAGCTCCGGCGGATGGGCCAGCCGGACATCGCGCAGCGTCGCGATCGCACCGACGGAGATCAGTGTCCAGATCCGGTCGAACTGGCCTGCGGTGCCGAACGCCTGCCGGGCCGCACCCGCCACCGGGTTTGCGGCCGGGCCCGAGGTGAACAGCGCGTCCCGGAGCCCGGTCAGCACGGAATCGCCGTCCCAGTAGTTGCCCAGGAACTTCGTCCCGGTCAAGATCTCATGGACCGGGTAGAGCCCGGCGGCCTGGTGGGAGCCGTGGAACTCGGTGAAGCCGCTGATCCAGACCAGCACGCTGACAGCGCCGGACAGCGGCGTCCCCAGATCCGCGGTGCCCGCGGCGTAGGGCGGGTCCGGGTCGGCCACGCGGAGGATGTGATGGCGGACCCGGACGCTGAGGGCGACCAGCTCCCGCGCCGCGCCGCGGTGGTGACCTCCCGCGCCGACAAGTTCAGCGACGTGCTCGCCAGCCACGCCAGGTACCGGCTGGCTTGGCCTATTACTACGGCTGCCGCGCGCTGCGCCGCGCCCTGAGCGTGGTCGCCGTCCGGGGGGTCCGGGCTGGCGCGGGGGAGCAGCGAGCTGATGAGCATCTCCGCCGCGCCGGAGGCGACGACCGGGTCCAGCTTGCCGACCAGCGCTGCCCGCGCCAGCCGGTGCACGATCTCCATTCGCAGCGCGGCCGCCGCCGGGCCGCCGCGGGCCCTGGACGCCTCGGCCAGCTCATCGGCCAGGTCCCGCACCCCGTTGCCGTCGCTGCGGGCGGCGGCCTCGTCGAGCTGGCCCAGGTAGGCGTTCAGGACTCTGTCGGCGCTCATCCCCTGCTGCAGGCCCGCCGCCGGGACCGACACCCGGGCCAGCCCGTCCGCCAGGGTGCGGCACAGCAGCCGTTTCCGCCCGTCGGCGCTGGCCAGGCTGAATAAGCGGATGAAGGAGAACATCCCGAACGCGTCAGCCAGCAAGAACAGCAGCGCCCCGTAAGTTGCCGGGATCGCGGTCCCGCCGAGCAGCCCGATCGCGGTCAGCATCGCTGCCACCCAGCCGGCGACCACCCACTCCCGGAACGCGATGTGGGAGTCGATCTCCCGCAGCGACGGCCACCCGCTGGACGGCGAGAACGATATCGCGAAGATCACCGCCTCGCCGGTCAGCAACGTGGCGAAGAACGCGATGCTGAACTGCACCGAATCGATCACGTCCTGCTGCGTCAGCGGCGCCACGCATGCGACCACAAGCAGGACTGCCGCGCACCCCGCTAACGCCGCCCGTCGGCGGTCGCGCGCGAGACTCTTGATCCAGGCCGCCGCCACTCCGGTCCAGCGAGGACCCACCAGCCGGCCGGGCCGCGGCTGCGGGTCACTCACCCTCGACCTCGACAACCGTCCGATCGGCAGGCAGCAACTCGTCCGGCTCACCGGCCCGGGTGACGACAAGGACCGCCGTGCCACCGTACCCGGACACCGTCCGGCACCGCCGTCACGTAGCCCACCGGCCGCCAGCCGTCACTGGCGGCGACATGCTCGCAGATCGCCAGGATGTGCGCCGGGTCGAGCCCCGCGCGGCGCAGGTCAGGTGTCGTCATCGCCGGTCACCGCACCGTCATCATGACTGCCGTCGCCGCCGGTGCTGCGGGCATGGTCCGCGGCGCTATCGCCGGGCCCGGCAGCGCGGTCCCACCAGCCGTCCGGGGCGGGGTCCGCGGCAGCTTCGTGTGGTTCGCGGTGAGCGTCTTCGCTGCACTGGTAGAAGGGGCCGCGGGCACCGAGGAGGAGCGGGAGCTGGTGGTCGAGGTGCTCGCGGTACCAGATGCCGATCCCGGTGCCGGGCAGCGTGCGCAGCACCTCCCAGGCGTGCCACAGCGAGTTGAGGCGGCTGATCGCTTCGCCGTGCCGCCACCATTGGCGGCACCACCGGTACTCGCCGCCGAGGGTGCGGTGGAACATCGGCAGGAAATACTCGGTCAGCCAGTCTTCCAGTTCGGTGAATTCCGGCTCAGGCGCCGATTCGCCAGGGCCTCTGCCGTTGCGGTCGCCGCTGTCGCCTGCGGCAGACGGGGCGGGGGGCGCTTCTGCTGGGGCCGGGGCGCCGGCGCCGCCCGCGGTGGTGGTGGTGTTGGTCATGGTGATGTCTCCTGTGGTGAGATGGCGGACGTACGCCCGTGGTCAGGCTGGGCCGGCCAGGCCTGGTTCGCGGCGGCGCGGATCTCGTCCTGGGCCGCAGCCTGGGCGGCGCTGATCTCTGCGGCGCAGGGGCCGGCATGCCACGGGGTGAGGTGGATGAGCGCGGGCTTGGCGCCGGTGGCGAGCAGCAGCGCGGTACCCGGCGGCAGGGCGCGGATGGCGGCGGGCTCGAGGATGTCCTGCCGGCGCAGCGACACCGATTCGCTGGCCCGGCCTTCGCCATAGTTGATCGAGCGGACCGGGACGTCGTGCTGGCCGATCAGGGTGGCCAGGTCCCGGGCTAGGCGCGGTGAATCCACACCGGCGCCGATGATCTTCTTCGTGGCCGCACCCCACAGGGCGGCCATCCCCTGCTCGCCCCACACCGTGACGCCCTGCTCGTAGGACTGCAGGATGGTGACCGGTGTGATGCCCCGCGAGCCGAGGTGGGAGTACAGGTCCGGCAGGTCCGCGATCCGGCAGATGTTGGCCGCCTCATCCAGCACCACGACCATCGGCGGGTCCAGCCGCCCGCCCAGGCGCTCGGCCCGGCGTTCCGCTGCCCGCATCGCGGTGTCCGACATCGCGGCGATCAGCGGCGCTGCCGCCGAGCGGGATTTCGACAGGAGAAACAAGGTGCCCGTGCCCGCGGCGAACCCGTCCGGGTTGAACATCGGCAGGGTGCCGCGGCGGGGTGGGGTGACCCAGGCCATGATCTCCGGGTTGGTCATGGCTTTGGCCGCAGTGCGGGCGGTCTGGTAGATGCCGTCCCGGGTCTCGGCGGCGCCGTTCTGGGCGCCGCGCAGGGAGACCGCCATCGCGGTGAACCCGGCGTCGGTGAGCAGTTCGATGGGGGTGGGGACGGCGGGTTCGCTGAGCCAGCCCGCGACGTCGTGCAAGTTGTGGCCGGAGGTTGCGGCGGCGAGGAACAGGGCGGCGAGGAGGTCCTGGGCGGCGGGGCCCCACAGGTCGCGGCGGTGCTCGTCGGCGACGGTGAGCACGAAATGCCCGGCGAGGCGGTGCGCGTCCTCGACTGTGGCGAGGGCGTGCAGGGGGTTCCACCACCAGGTTTGCGGTTGGTGGGAGATGCGCTGGGGGTCGAACAGCCACACCGCTGACCTGGGCTCGGTGGTGCGGAGGGTGGCGGTGGCGGCCCACAGGTCGGCTTTGTTGGAGGTGGCGATGACCGGGCCGGGGGCGGACAGCACGAACGGGATCGCCTGGGCGGTGGTCTTGCCGGTCCGGGGCGCCATGAAATCCACGACGGTGTCTTCCCAGCTCGCATAGACCGCCGGGCCCAGGCGGCGCCCGGGGCGGATCAGCCGCCCGAGCGTCAGCCCTACCTCGCTCGTGTCCAGCCGGTGCGGGTCAGCGTCGGCCAGGGACCGGCGAAGCTGCGTCGCCGTGCGGGCGGCCGGGAGCCGGGTCAGTGCCGCCATCGCCGGGTTGGCGGCCAGCGCGGCGACCGAGTCACCGGGAACTGGCAAGTGGCGGGCGACCGCCCGCCCGGCGAGTGCGACAACGGTGACGGCGACCGCGACCAGTACCGCGGTTACCGCCGTAACCGCCGGGGTGGGGGTGTGCGGCCAGGCGGTGCTGGTGCGGCCGTGCAGGACGTCGGCGGCGAACTTGACCTGGGCTGCCCCGCGTTTTCCGGACAGGCATTTATTGAGCTATTTTATGCTGCCGCCTGATTGCTCAGGTATTGGTCTAGCACCTCTTGCGGGGTCTGGTATCCAAGTCCTGAGTGGAGACGGTTCCGATTATAGCGGATCTCGATGTACCGTGCAATGTCCTCCCGGGCCTTCTGCCGTGTCGGGTACATAGTGCGGTGCACACGCTCAACTTTCAGTGCGCCGTTGAACGATTCCGCGAGAGCATTGTCATAGCAGATCCCGGTACGGCCGACGGATTGCCGTATCCCGAGGCTCTCGAGCACCCCTGCGAACTCGGCAGAAGTATAGTTGCTCCCGCGGTCTGAGTGGAATATGGCTCCCTCCGGAAGGCTGAGATTACGGGCGGCCATCTCGATAGCCGCGGAGATCAGCGGTGTCTTGTAATTATCGTCCATCGCCCAGCCAATCACTTTCCTGCTGGCGCAGTCGATCACCGTGGCGAGGAAAAGCCATCCCTGCCACGTTGCGATATAGGTGATGTCACCGACCATTTTCTCGCCCGGTGCCTGCGCGGTGAAGTCGCGGCCGACCAGGTCCGGGATCGGCCCGGCCGGGCCGCCCTCGGTCAGGCTGTGCCGCCACGGCCTCGGCTGGCACGGCTCCAGGCCCAGCTCGCGCATGAGCTTGCGGGCCAGCTCCGGGCCGCATGGGACAGCCCAGCGCTCCAGCTGGGCGTGCACCCTGCGGTACCCGTAGGTGCCGTCGGAGTCCTCGAAGATCTTCGTGATCAGGAGCCTGAGCTGCCTCCTTCTTTCTTCCGCGGCGGATTCCTGCCGAGACCGCCATTCATAGAATCCCGATGGTGAAACGCCCAGCCACCGGCACATATTCTGGATCGTAGGAGCGTTATCCGCATCCGTGGCGCATGCGTCAGCGTACTCAGTCTCGATAAGCTCGTATTTCTCGCTCACCGATGCTCCCTCGCAAAGTACGCCGCTGCTTTTTTCAGGAACGCGTTTTCCTGCTCCAGCTCCTTTACGCGTCGTTCCAGTTCGTTCAGCCGCGCCCGGTGCGGCATGTCCAGCGGCAGCTCTTCCCCCGAATGGTTCCGCCGGTAAGCCTTAACCCAGTATCCGAGCGTCGACTCGTTTATCCCGATCTTCTGCGCCACCTCAGCGACCGGCCGTGAACCGTTAATGACCAGCCGGGAAGCTTCTTCGCGGAATTCGGGCGTATATTTCTTGCTTTTCCCCGTCACCTGTTCCCCGTCCTTTCCGGTAAGACCCTAATGGATCCTGATCCGGAAAGCTCGGGGCACCCCAATCCCGAACGGCTCCGCTGTGCCGCCGCTCAGCCCGGCAGCGATCCGCGCCGCGGCCCAGACGATCCCGTTCAGCGTGACAAGCCGCCAGCAGGCGGCGAGCACGGCCCAGCAGCCCGCTGTCCCGCCGGGTGCCAGCGACGGCCGCGGCCCGAGTGCCCGGCTCACCGCGCATCACCCCCGCAGGTCCCGGCCGGCCCTTCAGAAGATGGAACGAATTGCGGGTCTGTATCATAGAGGTGCTGCTCGGGGCCTACGAGGGTGAGCTGGACCGGGATGCCGAGCCGTTCCCCGGTCTTGATCAGGTATTTGCCGCGGCCGGGGTGGCGGGCGCCGGGCAGGTAGGACTCGGGCGCCGACCAGGACGCCACCAGCGCGCGTTCGGGGCCGGTGAGCGGGGTGACCTCACCGACCCGGGCCAGCTCGCGCGGCGGCAGCCCGGCGAGCACGGTGATCGCGGAGCGGTCGACGAACCCGCGCGCCTTGGCCCGGTCCTCGGGCGTGGCGAGGGCGTCGAGGTCGGCGAGCGAGTGGGTGATCATGATGCTGGCCATGCCCTTGGCCCGGTTGAGCCGGGTGAGGGAGTCGGCGTGCTCGACCAGGCCCGGCGCGCCGCGCAACGCGCGCCACAGCTCATCCATCACCGCCAGATACGACCGCCGCGGCCCGGCCCCCAGATCCGCCAGCGCGGCGGCGGCGTCGACGCAGCCGAACCCGTAGCTCCAGGTGCACAGCATCGCGGCCGTCAGCAGTTTGTCCCCGGCGGCCTTGACCGCCGAGATGTCCACCGACACGGCGGCGGCGTCGAGGTCGATCGGCTGGGAGGTGGCGCCGTCGAACACCCCGGCCAGCGACCCGGTGCACAGCAGGTCCAGGGTGAACACCAGATCAGCGACCCGCTGGGCGTAGCGGTCCGGCGCATCGGCGCGGGCCGCCGACCGCAGCGTGTCCGGGCCCTCCTCGATGACCCGCAGCACGTCGGTGACGGTGGGTTCCCGTGTCCCGGCAAGACGCTCGTCGAGCAGGTCGATGGCCCGGCCGAGGATGACTTCCTCAGCGTTGCTGATCCGCGCCTCCCTGACGAGCGTGGCCAGCGCCAGCAGCAGCGCCAGCCGCCGGGAGCGGAGTTCCTGCCGGAGTCGTTCGGCATCGGGGCCGGTCATCCGGGCCAGGGCGGTGCCCAGCGGCCCGGCGTCGAGCGGGTTGATCTTGTCCAGGCCGCGGCCGATGCGGATGACCTGCCCGCCGAGATGGGCCACGAGGCGGGTGTAGTCGGGTTTGGTGTCGCCCAGCACCAGCACCCGGGTGCCAAACGACACGGCGCCGGTGACCAGGCGCTTGACGAGGGCGGATTTGCCGGTGCCGGGCTGGCCGAGGACGAACATGCCGGGGTTGGTGACCAGCCCGGCCTGCAGCCAGGCCAGCGGGTCGAGGCAGACCACCTCGCCCCACAGCTGGTGCCGGCCGACCGGGGTCCCGGCGGTGGGGGTGCCGCTGCCCGCGACGAACGGGTACAGGCCGCACAGCTGGGTGGTGGTCGCCTGGTACTCCGGCCCAGGCGTGACGCAGGCGGCGCGGCCGGCATCAGGGATCTTCCAGCCCCACCCGGGCGGCAGCGGATCCGCGTCACCGGACGGGAGCGGCACGGTCACCGGCGATGTTGCCGGGTTGGGCGGCGGCTGCGGGCCGGGCCGGTACCCGGCGCCGTCGCGGGTCCGCAGTATGGGCATCGGAGTATTCCCCTCTGGTCAGGGCCGGTGGATCAGTGGTGGGGGCGGCGGGCGAGGGCTGGGAGGCAGATGCCGCAGGGGAGGGTGGCGGTGAACCCGGCGGCCTGGCTGCGGTACATCCGCTGCAGCCGGATCTTCGACGACTCGGCCGCCGCCTCCGTGTCCGCGACCGCCCGCCCGAGCTGCGCGGGGTCGGTGACGGTGACGGTCACGTACAGGCCGAGCAGGCTGACTCCGGCGCCGCGGGCTTCCTCGTCGGCGGCCTGGCGGGCGCGGGCGTGGTCGTGCGCGTCGCGGGCGGTCACGTCGCGGCGGGTGCGGCGGGAGTACTCGCTGCGGAACTCCGCCGCCCGGACCTCGTTTTCCAGCAGCCGGGCGGCTGCCGCGGCGGGGAACGGCCGGTACTGCAGGGTGACGCGTTTGGCGAACCGGCCGGGGGCGACCAGCCGGGCCAGGACGTCGGAGTGCACGTTCTGGCGGGGGGCCTCGCGCCACGCCCAGGTGACCGACGTGCCGCTGCCGTGCCGGTAGCAGTCCCACGCTTCCTGCGCGCCGGCGGGCCCGGCGCTGGCCCAGTTGAGCTGCTCCTCCAGCGCCGGCCCGGTTCCGGCAGCGAGGAGCCGGTTGACCTCGCCCCGGACCGCCGGGTCGAACGCGGTCCGCACGATTCCGGCGATGTCAGCGGCCCCGGCGCGGGCGAGCACGGCGACGCCGCACGCGCCGAGCGCTGATTCCATCCCGGGCAGCGTGCGCCCCACTTCCGTGATCGCCTCGGCGGCTGTTCCCGGCCGGGACGGGAAGGCGGCGGGGTCGAAGGTGAGGCTGACCCGGGTGTCCACGTCGGCGGCTGCCGCCGGGGCCGTGGCCACCAGCTGATCCATGATGTGCAGCGCCGGCCGGGGGGCGGCCGGGTCGATGGCGGCGGCGATCCGGCCGGTGAGGGTGGAGCCGGGGTCGGGGGCGGTGTCGACCGTGACGGTCACCCACCGCAGCGCGGGCAGGTAGCCGAGCGAGGCCAGCCACGCGCCCCAGTTCGCCACCCAGCCGTCCACCTCGCCCGGCTCGGCCAGCCAGGTGGACGCCGGGACGACCCGCAACGTCGCGGTGAGGAGGCCGGTGTGCCGGTCGCGGACCAGCCCGTACCGGCCGCCGTAGCCGTCTTCAGCTGACAGCAGTTCGGTCGCCGCCAGGGTTCCCGGGAGCTGCAGGACGCCGGTGTGCCGCCGCACGACCTCGGCGCGGTAGCTGGTGTGACCAGCGGTGGTGCCGTGCCACCAGCGCAGCCGCTGCACGCCGAGCTGGGCGAGCGGGATCCCGCCGATCCGGATCAGGCTCGCCGCGCCGGCCAGCAGCGCGGGTGGGGCCACGAAGAGCAGCGTTTTGAGCGAGATGGCGGCGACGAGCAGCAGCGCGACCGCGCAGCCGAGCAGGATCAACGTGGCGCGTGGGGCCGAGGCCGAGCAGCCCGATGCTCCGGCTGCGCCGCCACCCGCCGTAGGTGCGCGCCTGATAGTGGTCATGTGTCATTGCTGGTCCCTAAGGTCGAGGTCTCTGGAGTCAGCCGTCTTGGGATGCGCTGGGCGGCGGAATCGGCGGATCGCTAGCTGCCGTCGGGTGGCTCGTCTGCGGTCGTCGCGCCTGCCGCCAGGCGGGCGGCTGCCTGGGCGGCTTGGCTGCTCGCTACGGCTGCGGCCGCAGCGGCGGTCCCGGCCGCACCGGCAGCCGAGGTCGCGGACCCGGCAGGGGCACTCCTTGCGGCACCGGCCGCCGATGTGGCGGGTCCGGCTTGGGTGCCTGTTTCGGTCCCGGTGGCGGCAGCGCTGGCCGCCGCAGCGCCGGTGGCCGCGCCGGCCGGTGCTCCCGCGCTCGCGGGCGGTGTGACACCAGGCATGCTGCCCGCCGGTGCGCCGCCGTCCGCGGGCCTGCTGTATCCAGGGCCAGCCGCACCAGCGCCGGACGGTGGCACCGGACCACCGGGCCTACCACCAGAGGCCGCGCCGACCCGGGGGCCGCTGTCTGACCCGCCGCCAGGTGGGGCACCGAGGCGGGAATTGAGGTAGGCGGCCTGGTCCTGCGCCGCCGATCCGCCGCCGCCCCGCGATGAGCGCATTGCCCCGACGGCGAACGCGCCGACCGCCGCGGCGCCGAGGAGCTGGCCACCCGCCGGAGAACGCGATGGTGCCGGTGGTCCAGGTGAAGAACCGCAGCAACGCGGGCAGCGCGACCACCGACAGGACGAGCATGACGAAGCCCATCAGCGTGGTATGCGTCCCGCCGGACCCGATCATGGTGAACGCGGCCGCGTACACCGCGGCGGCAGCGGGCTTGTAGAAGATCAGCGCCAGCATCCACGCGGCGACCTTGCGGACCCAGCCGCGGGTCATCGGCGCAACCGACCCGGCCGCGGCCAGCGGCAGCACCCCGGCGAGAATAACCAGCGCGGCCTGGCGGAACAGCATCAGCCCGGCCTGCACCACCGACAGCACAATCGCCGCGATCCCGAACACGATGACCACGGCCGGCGCGGCGCCGCCGCCGAGGTCGAGCGCCAGGGTCAGCCGCTCGGTGAACTGCCCGCCGGCCGATTGCTGCAAGATCCAGGCCGACCAGGCGTCCCCGGCCTTCAGCAGCAGGGTCACGACGGCGACCCCGACCGTGGACGCGGCGGCGATCGTGACCAGGCCGCCGGTCACATCCAGCAGCGGGCTGGCCTTGCGGGTGAGGGCCATCCTGGCTCCGGCCGCGATCATCCCGGCGGCGGCGACCGCGGCGGTGACCGGCAGCAGCCACTGCTGCATCCGGGCCACCGCGGGCTCGGTCGCCAGGTCCGGGGAGCCGATATTGATCCACCAGCTGGCGGTGTTCGCCACCGTCCAGCGGACCCCGTCGTTGACGGCCTGAGCGAGACCGGACAGGACGTCCCCGGCCGCGCTGCTGGCGGCCGACTGCGCGATGCGGCCGGCGACGATGCAGGCCGGTTCGATCAGCGGGTTGCACGGCATAGCACTTCCTCACCCTTCGCCTGGGAAGATGCGGTAGCCGGTCAGAGACGAGATGGCCGTGGCAGCGTTGGCCCACTCGCCGCCGGGCGGGGCGACGACCCGCCAGTCGCCGCGCCGCCAGATCACCTCGATCCGGGTCGCGGCCAGCACCGTTGTCCCGTCGGTGCCGGGGCCGGCGGTGACGACGTCGACCGTGGCGCCGGCCGGGGCGTAGGCGGCCAGCCGGTAGGCGGCCACGACCGCGTAGCCGCGGCCGACCGGCTGCCCGGGCCGGACGCGTGCGGATGCCTGCAGCTGGCCGTAGGCGGCGGCCTGGTTGTGCAGCAGGGCGGCCTGGTCGGGGCCGGTGACCTGCCGGGTGATCGTGGGCGCGTAGACGGCCGGCCCCCACTGGGCGGCGGCGCGGACCGCGATGTTGACGGCCGCCAGCAATGCCCCGGAGGGAGTATCGGTGAACCCGGACGCCAGGCCGCCGCGGGTGTCGCGGGGGCCGTCCTGGGGCGAGGCCGGCAGCGCGATGCCGTGGAAGTCCGCCCACCGCAGGCCGGTCAGATCGATCGCCGCCGAAGGTGGTGGCGGGGTATCCGGGGCTTGAGGTGGGGTGCTCGCGCGGTCCCGGGGCGAGCGGGGTGTCACCTGAACGGCCGTGACAGGCTGCCGACGGCCGTTCGGGGGCTGGCTGTGCAGCAGGATCACGGTGGCGGCCCCGGTGAGCAGGACCGCCAGGGCGGCGGTGAGCACGAGGGGCTTGCGTCGGGTCGGCATGGCGGGCGCTCACATGAAGACGCCGACGATGCCCGAGGACAGGGCGATCAGCGTCAGCCCGGCCAGCACCCAGGGGATGCCGGTGGCGCCGTCGGCGGCGAGGTTGGAGCGGTTGCGGCGGCCGATCGCCATCATCGCGCCGCAGCCGATCAGGCCGAACACCCCGGCGATCAGCGCGCCCCATTTCCACCAGGCCAGCAGGGTGCTGACCCGGCCGGACAGGCCGGGCGGGGCAACCGGCGCCGGGTTCGGCACCACCGCGGCCAGCACCCCGGGATGGCAGGCGGCGAGGCCGTGGACGGCCAGGGCACAAACGAGCAGCATCGCGTCGTTCTCCTGTCAGGTGCTGAGGGGGCGGCCGGTGGCGGCGCGGATCTGGTCGAGGGCGCGGCGGGCCGCGCGCGGCAGCGGCACCCCGGCCGGGCCGTCGGCGACCCGCAGCGCCGGGACGAACGGGATGTGAATGACCGACCCAACATGGGGGGCCAGCAGCCGGAACCGGGCGGTCGCGGCCGGCGGCTGCGGCCAGCCGTCGCTCACGACCACCAGGACGGCGACCCGGGCGCCAGGCCGGGTCAGCGCGGCGACCGCTGCGGTTGCCGCTGCGGCCGCCGCGGCGGTGTTGTGGCAGGTCACCAGCAGGGGCCGGCCGTGGGCGATGATCGCCGGGGGAACGGGAGTCGCGGGCCGGTCGCATCGCGCCCATGTCCCACGCGGGTGACAGCAGCTGGGCGAGGGTGGTGGTGCCGGCGCCGCCGTGCGCGCCGCAGATCACCAGCTCCTGCCGCTGCGCGGCCTGCTGCCGCAGCCAGTTATCCCGGTCCCCGGCCCGGCCGCTGGCCGCGCGCCTGAAGGATGCCATCGCTGTCATCGGGTGCACGGGTCAGGCGGGCCGGGCGGTGTGGCTGGGCTCGGTGACCGGCTCGGCCGGGACTCCGAGCAATTCGAGCAGCCCGGCGGTCGGAATCCGGTAGAGATCACCGATCCGGATCACACGGCAGGGGAACTGGTCATGCTTGGCGAGCTCGTAGGCCTTGGTGCGGCCCAGGCCCAACACGCGGGCGGCGGTCATCAGGTCCACGGTGGCGGGTAGGTTACGCAGCTGGGTGACGGTGATCGGCGTGGTCATCGGGATCGGTCCTCCATCCGGGGCAGGCTGGTTCAGCCGCGGGCGGCGAGCGCGGCGGGGCGGGTCGCGGCGACCACCCCCGTGAGGTCGAGCGGGTCGATCTGGACGGTTTCGCCGGTTTGGGGCGCTTGGATGATCTGGCCGCCGCCGAGGTACATCACGACGTGACCGGGATTGGCGTCGGTGCCGTCGGCGCCGGACGAGAACAGCAGGTCGCCCGGCTGGATGCTGGTCAGCGGGACCTGCGGGCCGTCGAGGCGCCACTGGAAGGTGGTGCGGGCAATTGTGTATGGCCGCCGACGCGTAGGCGGCCATACACGAGGCCGGAGCAGTCGTAGGCATCCGGGCCGGTCGCGCCCCATACGTACGGCTTGGCGAGCTGGGCCATCGCGAACGAGATCGCCTGCGCGGCGGTCCCGCCGGCGCCTGCGGCGCCTGTTCCGGCCGGCAGCGGGGCGGTGTAGCGGGCCGCCCAGGCGAACACGTCGGCTACGTAGGCCGGCGAGTGGTTGTAGGCGAAGACCGCCTGGCTCAGCCCGGCCGGGGTCCCGGCCGCTGCGCCGTCGGCGCATAGCATCGCGGCCGCGGTGTAGATCGCGTCGGCCGGGTCGTAGACGTCGTGCCGGCCGTCATGGTCGCCGTCGATCGCGTACTGGGTGAACGTGGCCGGGAGGAACTGCATCGGGCCCTCGGCCCCGGCATAGTTCGCGCCCGAATGCACACCGGGCGCCTGCGAGCGGCCGTGGTCGCTTTCGACCTTGCCGATCCCCGCCAGCACGGCCCAGGGAAGACCCGGGCACGTCTGTGCCGCGGCTATGTACAGGACGAGGTTGACCGGCGGGATGTCGGCGCGCGCCAGCGCGGCTGGGCCGCCTGCGAACACGCTGCCCGCCGAGCCGATCGCGGGCTCCGCGGTGACGAAGAACAACAGTCCCAGCGGGAACGTGATGACGGCGGCGCCTATGACGGCAAGCCACTTGAACATGGGCAGCTCCCTGGTTCCGATCCCGGGGAAAGCCACCGGGCCACCTGCTCACCCGGGTGCGCAGCCCATGCAAACGCCGTCCGCCGCCACGCGGCAGACGTGAAAAACCGCCAATGACAACTTCTCGTCACCACAGGAACAGACCGAACAGCCAGCGACGGAATATAGCCCGGGGAACTCCGCAACTACCTGCAATTACGTGTCAGCGGCTGGCGCAGCCGGAATCCGTCCGCCGGATGGTCAATAGTCGGCACCTGAGAAGAAACAGTCACCGGGCACCGGCGCGAGAGCAGCCCGATCCCGATCGGGCTGCGTGGCCCATTAGGCGAGCGCCCGGCAGTCTAAGACGGCGGCGATCCGTGGGCCGGGGGACCGGCCGGGCAGCGATGCCTGTCAGTGCAGAACGGCGACGTGGGCCGCGCACCGGCAACTGCCGGGCTCGCTGACCTGCCTGACTATCGGCACGCGGGCGCGTATGCGCCAATGTCGTGGAGCAGCGCTGAAGCTCCGTTGATGATAGTTATTGCTCGCTTACGCGTGTCCCGTATAGGTGCCGCCATGCGGCGCAGCGTTTGAGGTAGCCGGTGAGGTGATCTCGTTCGAAGGCGCCTATGTCCCAGTCGTGGGGGGCCGCGTCGGTGTGGTGGGCGCAAACGTAGGCCCAGCCGTGCCGGCCGTCGGTGAGGGTGAGGCGGCGCATTTCGTACACGTCATCTTCGAATGCGTCGAGGAGCCGCCATTCATCCGGCGTGAGGTCCGTAAGCAGCTGTCCTTTGGCGAGGGCTTCGCCGCAGACCAGACCGGGGTAGACGCGTCCCGGGAGCGAGGCGACACGCCAGCCCGCAACCGAGGCGGGGACGCCCGCGGGGACCCGGCCGAGCAGGACGCTTATGACTTCAGGAAAGAGCAGGCTTCCGTAGACGAACAGCGCCTCCGGGTCCGCCGATAGGCGGTCCGGCTGGCCAGAGGGCGGCGAGGTCATCTGGTATGAGCGGCTCTCGGTAGGCGGTGCGCAGGACTTCCGGGGCCACTGTAGCCGCGCGGTCGGCGAGCGCTGCGAACCAGTCGATACCGGCGGGATAGGCCCACAGGTAGGACCGCAGCAGCGGGTTGGCGCCCCGGTCGGCCAGCAGGTCAGCAATCGTGGCGTCGGTCCAGAAGGGCACGCGGAACTTTGCGTGCGCTGCGCAGTCCTCGATCGCCGCGCCCGAGTTGAGCGCGCGGTGGAGTTCGGCCCGGACGAGCTGGAGGTAGTGGTCCAGACGGACCCGTGCGATCACTGCCTCGTCGCCAGGGCTGACGAACAGGGGGAGTGCTTGCGCTAGTCCTTCGCTGGCCACCTGCTGGGGCGCGTGCACCGACAGGGCACGGACCCACGGCACGTCCTCGCCCGCGCACCGGGCGGCGTAGCAGGCGCATTGGAGCGCATGGCCGAGGATCTCGTGCAGGGCGAACTGCCGCACCAGCACTTTGCTGAAGCGCGCCCGGCGGGTATTGATCCGCAGCCGGATGCGCTGCCCGGCGCCGTCGAGCCAGTACGACCAGTAGAAGTCCTGGTCCACGGTCTCGATGCTCAGGTCGCAGGCGGCCTCCGCTCCGGTGGCCGCGCGGACAGCGGGCTCCAGCTCGGCTGCGGCGTCGCGGATCGCCTGTGCCGCGTCGGCGGCGCCAATGACGCCTTCTGTGTGTTCAATGTCCTTTTCGGTATCTGGTCCCCAGTCGATGCCGAGCGCCTCCAAGCATGCGCGTGCCATCTCCTCTCGTTCAGAAACATGCTCGTCCGGCCATCCCGCGGCCGGGCAGCCCTGGGTCGCGCGCACATACTTATCGAGTGCGGTGCGCTGGCCCATCAGCTCACGCAAATATGCAAGGTGCGCGGCGATCTCGCGGGCGAGCCGGGCGTCGCCGTTCCGGCTCGCCGCTTCTCGCAGCGGGGCGAGTGAGCGGTAGACGTCGAGCCTGCTCGCGGCGGGCGCGGCAGGGGCTGGCGGCGGGCAGCAGTCGTAGTCGATGACGGGTGCGGCGCCCCGACCGGTCTCGTGGCCGTCCCAGGCCCGCAGGACCGCCTCGGTGTCGTCACGCAGGCTCATTGCTGACCGCCCAGCGCAGCGTGACGGCCTGGTTCGGCTTCAGGTAGTCGCGTGTCAGCGTGATCACCACATCGTTGCCTTCGTAATCCCACATCAGTTCCTCGGTCGCGGAGTTCTCCGACCCGTCCGGGTGCTCCTCGACCGCGGTGCAGACGGTCAGCTGACCGCCGCCGTGGTGCCGCAGCTGAATGGTCAGATGGCGCGTGTACCGTCGCAGCGCCTCGCGCCAGTAGTGATCGTCCAGGAACTGCCCGCCCTCGCAGGTGTAGCCAACGACGCCGGCCTCGCCTGGCCGGATCGCGGGCGAGATCTGGCACGCGAACGTGGCCAGGGTCGCAGTGTCATGCATCCGCTGAATGGCGATGCGGCGTTGCGGATCGCTTGCCGGTGTAATCACCAGCGGGCCGGCCATGTGCTCAAACCACAGTTCCCTGGCGATTTTGGTCAGCGGCCGGTTGCTCATGTTCATCAGCTCGTGGCGATATGACACCACTGCGCGGCCGTCGCCGACGATGTCGAACTCGATTTTCAGGTCAAGTTCGACAATGTTGCCCGCCAGGCCGGCAAGCTGCTCAATCTCGGCAGCGGGCAGCCGCCGGACTTTCCCGAGCGTCAGCAGGCGCTGCCCTAGTTCCCTGGTAGTGCTGCTCAATTCCGGGGCCGCGTGACTGCTCACCGCGGCCGGGAGCAGGCCGGGGCCAGTATCCGCGTGGCTTGCTGGTCGCGGCTGAACCCCGACATCCGGTGCGCCCCATTCCGCGGGAGCAAAGCCGGGTTGGCTGAGCCCGGTGTCGATGAGCTCGAAGAACTCGGCGATCTCCGCCGGTCCTGACTGTGTGCTGCCGGGCTGCGGGTCGCAGTGCTCGAACAACTGCGCCGCTGTCCAGCCGGGAAACAGCTTCTCAAGCACCCGGCAGTGGTACGGATAAGGCAGCCCTTTCAGCTCTCCGGACAGCCATCGGTACAACTGCGCCCGGCTCGGCGCCGTTCCTTCTAGCTCAGTATCAACAGACCCCGCTGCCTTGTCATATTCACGGCGAAATGTCCCGTAGGTCTGCAAGTGCCGCTGCTGGAGTAACAGCTTCAACCGGACAGGCTGGGCAGCCATCTCGCGCCTCCCTCGTCGCGTGCCCCGAAGTTATCAGGGGAGACCCAGACGAGACGGCGACGAGCACCAGAAATCCCAGACGAGATCTGCGCGGCGTCGAGCCGCGACACCCTTGTCCTTCAGTCTTTCGCTGTGACCAGCAGTTGGGGCGATACCGCTCTCGCGCACAGATGGGAAGGGCCGGAAAACATGCCAGGACGGTGCGGGACTCACCACGGGCCGGATGGGTTCGCAGGCGAGCCGGAGCCGGCATGCTTGCGGCCCGTGCCCGGCGCCCTGTCGCGCGTGCTCACGTTGCCGCCGGTCCCGCGCGCTGTGCCCGTGTCACGGCAGTGGGTCCGCGAGACCCTCGCCCTATGGCGGCTGGCCGACGCAGCCGAGCCCGCCGAGCACCTTGTATCCGAACTCGTGACCAACGCCATCCGGCACGCCCATGATGGTGCCTCGGTCGTGGTGATCCTGATGTACGCGGCCGGCAAGATGCGCATGGAAGTACGCGACCACGACCCGGTGAACCTTCCCCTGGTCAAGATCCCTGGGTCTCTCAACATTGGCGGACGGGGGCTGGTCTTGGTCGAGGCGCTGGCCGATCACTGGGGAGTCCGGGTGACCGACAGCGGCAAATCGGTCTGGTGCGAACTGACCGCGTCTCCGCGTATTCCACGGCGCACGGGGGGGTCCTGTCGGGACGAGGGGAGGCAGAGGCCATGACCGCCGGGAACGAGGATGAGCGCCCCTGGAGCAAGTGCGCATCGGCCCAGCACGCGAGTGCCCCCGCCGTGTTCAGAAGCAGCGCCGGCATCGCGAAGCTCTTCGCCGGGTCCGCGCTCGTGCAGCCAAGCCGCACCGATGTCTCCGCTCGGCGCCTCAGCAAAGGCAAGCACCCGATCATCCGCCCACGGCTGCGGATCCTTGGCGGCGTCGGGAGCACAACGTGACCTGCGAACCGCATGCCGGGCCCGACGACGCCGCGCGCTACGAGACCGCGCAGTCCATCCAGCAGGCCAACCAGGGCTGGCTTGTGATATGGGGCGTGTACACCCACCAGTACGTGGCATTCCCGCTCTTTCGCGCGCCTGAGGGATGCATCGTCCAGTCCGACAGCCCGGATGAACTCCTTCAGCGCATGCGAGACGCAGAACTCGCCTTCAACCCCGGGCAGGCCCGCCATAGCCGGCCCGCTGAGCTGCCCCGGGCAATGCCCCACGATGACGCCGCCGGCTGGCGTGGAGGTGAGATCCGGAATCTGTAGCCAACGCCGGGCCGCCCCACCGCCCTAGCAGGAGCAGGACGGCCCGGCAGGGACATCAGTCCCGGTGCCCGATGGTACCGGGACCACAGACGTGCGCCCCGGTTCACCGAGCATCCAACGGCAAATGGCACGGAGAGTAACGGAGGAAGGGTCGTCGTTGGACGACTGTCACAGCGCACACGTGCTCATCCCGGGCGTCCGCTACGCCCGCACCGGAACCCGCGGCGCTGACGCCGCGCGGCAACTTTCCCCGCTCGGTTCCGCAGCGTGCACCGACCGTGGCCGCCGCCACGGCGGCGTGCCCACGCGCAGAAGAGCCCGGCAGCGCTGCCTGCGCGGCACCGATCAGGAGGTTCATTTATGCGCCTCCAAGAGATCTCTTGCGGCTGACGCCGACCGCCACGCGGTGCGGAGCGCAGACCCGTGGTGGTGACCAAGAACGAGCAGGACCGCATTCGCGCCCTTTTCGAGGGACTGGTGCCCGCGGATCTGCTGGACGCCTACGATCGGCTGCTCGCCAGCCACGGATGCGCGAAAGACGAGGCAGCCACGTTCATCGGTGACCCCGAGCTGGTGCGGGCGCTCACCGGCTGTGGAATGGCCCATGTCCTGCCGCACAGCCCGGCCGCCCCGGCGTGGCTCGCGCCAGCACCGCCGGACCTGGCGCTGCAGGGAGTCCTCGCCGGATTGCAGACCCGGGCGCTGCGCGACCAGGAACGGCTCCTGGACGGCCACCGGCGGCTCGCCGACGCCCAGGCGGTGCCTGATGCCGACGCGGCCGGCTTGTCTGCCGGGCACCTGATACGGGTCTTGTCCGGCCGTGCCGAGATCACCAGCCTGTCAGCCTCGCTCATCAACGCGGCACGTAAGGACTGGATGACCCTGGACAACCTCGACACGGATATGCCGCTGACCGCCGACTTCGCCCAGCCGCCGCTGCCAGCGGCGGGCGGCCAGGTGCGCTGCCGCGCCATCTACGCGGCCGGCGTCATGGACCATCCGGTCGGCCGGCGCCTGATTGAGGTGTGCGGTGCGGCAGGGGAGCAGGCACGCCTGCTGCCGCACGTGCCGATGAAGATGAAACTCGCCGACAAGCACGCGGCGCTGCTGCCGCTCACCCCGACCGGTACCGCTGGTGCGTTGCTGGTGCGGGCGCCGCTGATCACGGCAGCGTTGCGGGAGTACTTCGAGCTGCTTTGGGGCAGGGCAACCCCAATTGCACCCAAACGGCCTTCGGCGGCCGCGCAGCGGCTGCCACCCGGGCAGCGGATTGTGCTGGCGCTGATGGCTGAAGGCCTGCAGGACGACGTGATCGCCCGCCGCGCCCAGCTCAGCACCACCACCGTCCGCCGCCACATCGCGGTTTGATGAAGCGGCTGGAGGTGACCAGCAGGTTCGCGGCCGGTGCCGCAGCCCAGCGGCACCGGGTGGATCGGCTGACGGCCAGGAACGTGATCCAGCTTGGACGGGCGGCACCACGGGGCGCAGCCGTTCGGGTTAAGTCGCCGCAGTGGCGCCGCGTGCCGGCCTGCCTCGCCGCCTGCACACGCCGATGTACATGGCTCACTGTGGGTGCAAGGAGCTGGCATGTGCCGGTCATGGCCCGGTAGATAGCGGCCTGGGTCGCGTAGGGACGGAAGCCTGGCGGCCAGGACGCCACCGTGTAACCTGAGCTTCTGTTCATCCGAGGAGTCTCCGGTCTTCGTGGACGGCGTAGCGATCGTCACTGGTGCGGCGCATGGCATCCGTCTTGCCGTCGCGCGACGCCTCGGATCGTTGGGATTGTCGGTCGTGGCGGTCGACAGCAACGGGACGCCCTGCGGCAGGTGCCCCTTCCCCACAACGCGTTCCAGCTTGTCAGGGATCTAGGCGACTATCCGGCTCCGTGAGTCAAGCAGGTCATCGGTGAGCTCGGTACGCCCTCCGTGGTCAACAACGTGGGGATGATGGATGGACGGCCATTCTTGGAACTGCCGACGGCGGCAGTCGAACGGAGCATCCGCATCATGCTGGTGGGTACGTGGGCGCTGGCCCGCGCGATGACGCTGCCGACCTCCGCGAATTGGGCCAGGTAGAGCAGGCCCGCCAACTCGATGAGGACACCCTCACGCGCTTCCGCCGAGTTCTCGGCGACGACCACCCCGACACTGTGCGGTCAGCCACCAATCTCGCGGAGGACGTGCGACTGATGGGCGAGGACTAGCCAAAAGACAAAGCAGGTTCCCCACCTGGCAACGTGGCGCGTATTGGGCGCAGCTACCGGCATCTCGCGATTCCCGCACGTGGGAGCCGCCAGACGATGATTGGCCGCCCCAACGAGTGGCAGCGAGATCAGGACCAAACCAGTTCAAGTGGCGAGCGGGCGGCCATGAGACCTCCTCGCGATCTCGCCCATCCTGTGACAACTTCCAGATCGATCCATCTGTTGCGCATTTCCAAGCGCCGAGCGACACGCTGTCTCCGCCCAGAACTGCGGTTCGTGTTTAGTACCTGGATGCACGCTCGCTAATGTCAGCAGGGAAAGGTGGCCGGCCGCCAGGCCAGTCCGAGTCAGCCAGGCGGAGCAGCTGCAGGTCAGCGGGGTCTATCGGGCAGCGGCGACGATAGGTGGCGGGCGGTACAGGCAACCGCGGGCCGTTGTCATAACGCATAGTTGTTCGGGGATCGGCATGCGAGGCCGCTTTCCTGCACGTCCCGGAGCGGGACGCCAGCATCGAAACTGCGGTGATGAACGCGTGGCGCAGGTATGCGGTCCAACGGGCTTGGCTAGAGTACGACGAGTTGTCTGATGAGCAGTCGCAACCAACTGGCGACCGGCCCGTTAGCTCCTTCGAGATCATGAAGAGGCGTCCGTGAGGCCCGTATCTGGCGAGCGACCGCAGGATGCCGAGGCACTCATCGCTGTCTACCAAGCGCTGGTCGCTCGTCGCGGGACCTCCTTGGATCTTGTCTGGCGGGTGCCCGCCTTCGTGCTGACGGCCGAAACACTCATCTATGCTGGCCTTTTTGTGATTAAGCCGGGGATAGCCACTGCAATACTGGGAATCCTAGGGGTTCTCGTTGCTTTCTTCGGCGCGATGACGATGCGGCGTGCTCAGCTATCCGGCAAGATTGATAGTTATTTGCTCGACTGGTATGAGAAGGAACTGCTTCGCGGTCGGCCGCAGTTCCTTCTACATCACAGCCAGACATTTCATGAGCAGCGCGAGTTGCTTCTAGCCGAGATCCCGGAGCAGGATGGCTTGAGGTTGAACATCTTTGATCAACTGAGCCTCTTCGTGACCACTGGGGGAAGCGCGGTAATCTGGATCGGCCTGCTGGTACTCCTAGGTATTGGTGCAGCCCTGATTGCCGCGATCCGCTGACATTGAGCGCCCGGCGCCAT
The DNA here is from genome assembly GCA_963727015.1 of uncultured Actinomycetota bacterium. Taxonomy (GTDB): domain Bacteria; phylum Actinomycetota; class Actinomycetes; order Streptosporangiales; family Streptosporangiaceae; genus DATFVJ01. Next base: position 39,271 of record CAVSEV010000005.1, read on the forward strand.
GGAGAACCGGCGGCCTCGCATCCCAGAAGTCCCTCTGCGCCGCACCCCGGTTCGGCCTCGGCTCATTCGACTCCTCGTCCCCCGGGTCCCCCGGGCACCTGCGGTACGTAGCGGTCGATCACGGACTGCAGGTGCCCGTGTCATGCAAATAGACGACGCTGCGCGGGTACCAGCATGACCGATGCGAGCCATCAACTCCCCGCAGGGCTGGCTCCGCCCGCCTGTCGACACGCGGATAGGGCGCCTGGCCGTAGCGCTAATCTGCTCAGCTCACTGCTGCGTCCGGGACAACCGGCGCGACCTTGCCTACCAGGTGATGCGGCCGCGGGCGTACGGCCCGGGTAGTCGGGCAGCCCCGCGGAATCGCCAGGGGCGCACCTGCGCAAAGCAACCACCACGCGCTTATCGCGAGGTACGAGGAGCCCAAGGTTTTCTGCGTGGCGAGGACGCACCAGCGCGCAGCGCCCAACGTAACTCACGCATCTGGCACCATACCGACCAGGTCGGACGGCGCCTGGCCTCTGGACCAGGCCGGACCTAGCTGTCGCACCCTGCGGCAGGCCGCCGAACGGCAGCGATGGTGATCCCGTCTGGAGTCGCCGACGGCACTGCCACACTGCCCTCAACTTCACGATCGGCTCGGGAACGTGGTTCCGGAACCGTCAGGTGGGACTTCGCGACCGCTGGTTCCGGCGCCGGACGACCCGCTACGACCTGGGGCACCGCAGCCGTAGCGAACGACTCGCCTACCCTGCCAGTGCAGCCGGGACAGCGACAGGTAGTGACCGATCGCGACTATGTCGCCTGCCCGTGCTGCACTGCGGCGAGCCCCGCACCGAATGCTCCATCTGGCTCCTCTCCGGGGCGTCCTTCCTCGCGCCCGCAGGCGATCAAAACGGCGGCTGGGCGTGCGTTCTCCCTGACCTTCACCATGACAGCGTGATGCCGTTTGACGACGCAGTCCGATGCCGACGGTCGACTCGATGCGGGCGTGACTGGCCTGCGGGTCACCGCCGGGTGAGGTGCCCGTCGATGCGGCACAACGAGCGGCACGGCCGCTGGCGCATTTCCGCGTTACCCTGGCGCGCGCCCTATGCGGCAAGAGCGGACATTCACCCCAAGCGCGGCGATGCATAAACATACAGCCTGGCGAGCTGCCCGCTGGGCTGTAAACGGGACTGCGATGTAGCCACGACGCGAAGAAAGCTCTTGATAACCGCGCGCCGACCCGCCGTTCGGCGCGCCAGTTTCGGCCTGCCGGGGTGACATCGGTGACACGCCGAACAGGTTGTTCTGTCGCGCCGAGGACGTGCCGACCGGTCACCAGTACCATCACTGCGGTGGACTCGGCGCGAGGCACGAGCCGCGGCTGGCCGGGCGCTCCGGTCCGCTGTGGTGGTGCACTAGCCCTTGACGTAGGCCAGGCTTTCGGCGAGCTGGCCATTTCGGACCCGGACAATATCCACGCCACGCACGTGCCCGTCTGCCCAGTCGTAGCGCCAGCGCACGACGGCGCGTCCTGAGCCGTCCTGAAACTGCTCTTCGACGGTAAACCGGGCCTGGGGCGTCGCCGCCAGTATCTCTGCCCAGATCTGGCGCACCGCGTCCCGGCCTTCGTAGCGGGTGCCGTCGGGTGGTGGCGAGGTGGACTCGAAGACGATGTCGTCGGTAACGAGGGCCATGGTGGCATCAAGGTCATGGGAGTTGAGGGCGGCGGTGAAGCGGTCCATGAGATCAAGGACTGGATCGTCATTGTGCATGCGGCCATCCTTGCAGCCGCTGCCGCGAGCAGGTCAGGACACGCCATGAGGCATTGCGGGCTACTGCGGCAGCGTCGCGGCTACCGGCGCCGCGGCTTGCCAGCCGCACAGCGGCCGGCCGGGCTGATGCGCCGACCAGCTGATGCGGGTCTGGCTCGCGACCCGGATGACGTTGCGACCGTCGCGATCCTCAGGAGGCAACAGGCCCGGCCATGCCCGCCCGCGGTCCGCAGTCGCACCACAGCTCACGCTGGAGAAACCCCGCGCGCCGGCGCGGCGCTGCAGCCCCGTCCCGGTGACGTACCCGGCTACGCCAGTCGTGTCCTGGCGCGGGAACTGGGGCGGCGTGCCGGTGTTCCTGGAGGCGCAGATCGGGCACCTCGGTGAACTCATCGTCCCGCTCGTCACCGCCCGCGGCCCGGGCCTGTCCACGCTCATGCTTGTCGTGTCACCACCGTGGTCTTGTGCCTAAGGTGGGTGGCATACGTTCAGGCGCAGGGAGGGCAGATGGACATCCCCGCGATGTTCGGCCGGGCCGTCGCGGAGTTCGACGCCCGTGTCCGGCAGATCGGCGACCACCAGTGGCGGGCCGCGACCCCGGATGAGGACTGGTCCGTCCGCGACCTGGTGAACCATCTGGTCGGCGAGGATTTGTGGGCGCCGCCGTTGCTGGCTGGATCCACTATCGCCGAGGTGGGTGACCGCTTCGGGGGCGACGTGCTCGGCGCCGAGCCCAAGGCCGCCTGGGCCGCGGCCTCTGCCGCGGCGGTGCGCGCCGTCCAAGCCGATGGCGCGATGGACCGGATCGTCCACCTGTCGTTCGGCGACTTCCCCGGCAGCGAGTACACGCTGCAGCTGTTCGCCGACCACCTGATCCACGCGTGGGACCTGGCTCGTGCCATCGGCGCGGACGAGCGCCTGGACCAAGAGCTCGTCGCGTCCTGCGCGACCTGGTTCAAAGCCGTGGAGGAGGCTTACCGCAGTGCGGGTGCGATCGCCGCGCCGCCGCCGGTACCCGGCCACGCGGACGCCCAGACCTTGCTGCTTGCCCGTTTCGGCCGGCGTGCCTGACGAAGGCCAGGCCCTTCACCCCATGCCAGCCGTCCGCATCACCCGGGCCTGCCGGGATGCCTCCACATGCAGATAGGGCGTGGTGGTTCCCCATGCCCGCGGGTCAGGGGCCTGGCGGTCAGCCGGCTCCAGTCGGCTGCCACAGGGGCGCAGAACAGCTTGATCCGTATTCACCCGCGCAAGCGCATCGCGACGTTGCTAACAACAAATATTCGGCAGCGAGACTGTGGATAGTGGTTCCGGCCCTGCTTCCGGGGTTCAGGGCTCCTGACATAGGGAGATCGTTTATGCAGTGTGTTCTTTGACTTCGTACCGCAGGGTGAGGCCGGTGCCGGGGTACTTGGTGGCGGTGGCGGTGAGCTGCTTGCAGAGGGCGGCGAGGGCGCGGGTGCGGCGGGGCGCGGAGAGCGGGTCCAGGCGGACGGTGAGGGTGGCGTCTGCGGGGATGATGTCGCCGCTGGTGGTGAAGGCTTCGCGGATCAGGGCGTACGCTTCGTCGTCTGCGCGGGCGTAGGCGCCGTTCAGCGCGCGGGCCAGGATGGTCTCGGCATTGTAGGCGGCCATCCGGATGGCGTGGGTGATCAGCTTGGTCTCGGTGTCCAGCCGGACCAGGTCCGGGTTGTGCTGCGACAGCGGGATCTTCGCGGGGATGGCCTTGGCGGTCGCCTGGGCGTCCTCGAGCCGCTGGCGGGCTGCGGCGACAGGGGCGTCGAGCCTGGCGAGCTGCTGGTTGGTGATGAGGGTTTCCTGGCCGGGGGCGGGGGTGCGCATTCTGGTGAGCCTGGCGTCGCGGGCGGCCTGGGCTGCGGCGAGGTCTTTCCTGGCGGTCTTGACGGCGGCGGCGGCTTTCTTCTTGGCCGGGTTGGGGACCTTGCGGCCGGGGTCCTCGGCGGTGACGGCGTAGGTGTCCAGGGCGTCGAGGGCGAAGTGGGCCGGGGTGTCGCGTTCGGACAGGCATTTATTGAGCTATTTTATGCTGCGTGGTTGTCTGGTTTGGTCAGCCTCTGCGGAGTCTGGTTCCAGTCCTGGTGGAGACGGTTCGTTATAGCGGTCTCGATGTACCGTGCATGTCTCCGGGCCTTGCCGTGTCGGGTACATAGTGCGGTGCACGTCACTTTCGGCGCGTTGACGATTCCGCGAGAGCTTGTCATAGCGATCGGTACGGCCGACGGTTGCCGTATCCGAGGCTCTCGAGCCTGCGACTCGGAGGTTAGTTGCTCCCGCGGTCTGAGTGGATATGGCTCCCTCCGGAGGCTGAGATACGGGCGGCCATCTCGAAGGCGGGAAGCGGTCGCGCGCCGCCGCGCGCGCGACCGTGGCGAGGAGCCACCGCCCGGCGAATAGGTGAGTCCCGACCCCGCCGCGCCTGCGCGGTGAAGTCGCGGCCGACCAGTCCGGGATCGGCCCGGCCGGGCCGCCTCGTCAGGCTGTGCCGCCACGGCCTCGGCTGGCATGGCTCCAGGCCCAGCTCGCGCTGAGCTTGCGGACCAGCTCCGGGCCGCATGGGACATCCCAGCGCTCCAGCTGGGCGTGCACCCTGCGGTACCGTAGGTGCCGTCGGAGTCCTCGAAGATCTTCGTGATCAGGAGCCTGAGCTGCTCCGTCTTTCTCGCGGCGGATCCTGCCGTGACCGCCATTCATAGAATCCCGATGGTGATACGCCAATCCACCGGCACATGTTCTGGATCGTGGGAGCGTTATCCGCCGTGGCGCATGCGTCAGCGTACTCAGTCTGATAAGCTCGTATTTGTCGCTCACCGATGTCCCTCGCAAAGTACGCCGCTGCTTTTTTCAGGAAGGTGTTTTCCTGCTCCAGCTCCTTTACGCGTCGTTCCAGTTCGTTCAGCCGCGCCGGTGCGCATGTCCAGCGGCAGCTCTCCCCGAATGCTCCGCCGGTAAGCTTAACCAGTATCCGAGCGTCGACTCGTTACGATCCCGCGCCACGTCAGCGACCGGCCGTGAACCGTTAATGACCAGCCGAAAGTTCTTCGCGGAATTCGGGTGTATATTTCTTGTTTTCCCCGTCACCCGTCGTTTTGGTAAGATATGGATGATGGAAAGTGGGGCCCCGGCCATAGCGGAAGTAGTTCTCCTCCCGCCACCGGGAGCCCATCCCGTAGACCGCGGCGGCGGGCGGCATGTCAGCGGCCTGGCGGGTGGTCAGGATCCGGACCTGCCGGCCTTTGTCCAGGCGGGTGACCTGCCGCAGGGTGAGCACGCGTCCTTTGTGCGTGCCGCTGGTGACGGTGATGTCCGCGGTGCCGTCGGCCAGCTCGTAGCGGTGCTCGCGGCCGTCCTCGCCGGCGTGGACGGCGGTGGTGAACGCGTCCGCGGGCAGGTCGGGGGTGTCTTGCCCGGGGCTGGCCTTGCGGTAGGTGAGCAGGTCGAACCTGGCGTCGGTGATCTCGGCGAACAGGTCCGGGGACCAGCCGCCCCGGTCAAAGCACAATATGGGCTTGCGGTCTTCCCCGGTGATCTGGCGCAGCTTGGGCAGCAGCTCCTTGATCTGCCCGGCCAGCGAGGTGGACGGCTCGGCCATGACGACCAGCAGCGGGTCCCCGGCCCGGTCGGTGACCCAGGTCTCCTCAGTCGCCGGGCCGGGGAACTTCAGCCGGGCCACGTGCATCTTCTGTATCTCCCGGGTGCCGAAGTACGCCCTGGTGTGCCCGTCGATGTAGAGGAACCCGAGGTCGTCCGGGCTGGCCGCCGCGCGGCGCTGCGCGATGGTCATCTGCAGGTCCGCGGCCTTGCCGGCGGCGGCGAGCTCGGCGAGCTTGCGGCGGACCGTCTTGACTTCCGGTGCCCGGTCCAGGCCCAGGATCCGGCCCATCGCCGGCGGGGGGATCCGGGTGGCGCCCTCGGCGCGGGGCTCGCGCAGCAGCGCCTGCAGCACCAGGTGGACCAGCACCGTGTCCAGGCTGTAGTACCCGTCGCGGAGCCGCCCGTAGACCTGGCGGGCGCAGGCCACCAGCCCGGTGTCAGCCAGCGCGGGCAGGGCGGTCAGGAGCCCGGCCAGCTGGTACCGGGCCCCCGGCGTGAACACTGGGGCGGCGCCCTCGCCCAGCAGCCCGAACCGGGCCAGGACCCGCTCCCCGTCCCGCCGCACCGGGTCCGGCAGCACCGGCAGCATCACGCCGGCGGCGGCGTCCTGATCCGCGGGATCCTCAGCGGCGTCACAGGCGGCGCTGCCGTGATCCGCGGTCCCGGCGGTGTCCTCAGTGTCCTGGCCTGCGGCGTCAGTGTCCTGGCCTGCGGTGTCCTCGGCGGGCTGGCGTTCTTCGCGGGCCGGGACGCGTCCCAGGGCGGTGCGGACCGCGAACACCGAGACGCCGCACCCCGGCCCAGATCGCGCAGAGCGCCGGCTGGCAGAGCGTGACCGTCCACTGTTACGGCATGACCACCACGATGCAGGTCACCACTGCGGACGCGCTGTGGTACGGCAGCTTCACCGACGCTCCCGGCCGGGTTGTCCTGGTGAAAGAGCCAGACTCGGCCAAGCCCTATGACCTGGCGATCTTCACCCTCGACACCGCGGCCACCACCGCGGCTGTCATCGAACGGTACTCCTGGCGGTGGCCGATCGAGCCCTCTAACGCGGCGGGCAAGCAGATCATCGGGGTCGGGGACGCCTGCAACCGGGTCACCGCCGCCGTTGAACGGACCGTCCCGTTCGGGTTCCTCGTCCAGTCGCTGCTGATCTGCTGGTACACCCGCTCCGGCTACCACCCCGCCGACGTCACCAGGCGCCGCCTCCTGTGCCCGTGGTACCGCACCAAGACAGAACCCTCCGTCGCTGACATGGTCACCAGGCTCCGCCGCGAGTTCCTCAAGGCCCGATTTTCCGCTATACGCCCAGGCCACACCCCACTTGATCAAATCGAGGACTACGCCTGGACCTGCGACATCCCCGCCGCCTAACTCGGAAACACGAGTTGGTCAGGCCGCCGCATCCCCGCCCCTGTTGCCCGGCTCGTTCTCGTCCGTGTCGTCCGTCTGGTCCTGCTCCTGGCCGTCCCAGTCCTGATCGTCGATCTCGTCTGGCACCCGGACGGAGGCGAGAGATCGGCCGATGATCAGGGCGGCGAGGGTGTTGGCTACCTGGCGGTCGGCCTCCAGGTCGGTCTGAACGTACTGCCTCATCGTGAACGCCAGGTCACGGCGCGGATAGCGCTACCTGGGCGGGCAGGCCGACACCTTGAGACGGTAGCGGCCGCCGGTAGGGGCGAGCCCCAGGACCTGCACGCTGGTGGGCTCTGTTCTCCTCGCTGCGACATGATCTCGGCCGAGTCCGCCGGGTCAAGGCCAAGCCGCTGCGCGGTCGCTTCGCGAGCCTTGACACGGCGGTCACGGCTTGAGGGGCGGCAGCTATGAGCAGGACGGGGGAGGTGGAGCTGCCTAGATGATCTATTCCAAGGGGTGCGATTCAGCGTGTCGCGCCGGAAATGTGGTGGAGGGCACCCAAGATCGACGTTGCTGTCCCAACGTCGAACCCGGAGGCCCTCGTGGACGCCGACCTGGACACCCTCGCGACCGCACTCTACGTCAGGACCGATGATCTGCTGAAGATCGAGCCGGGCCAGGTGCCGTGGCGCCCGCGAGTTGGGATCGATCCGCAGATCACGGACGCCGAGGTGGTGACCCTGGCAGTGATGCAGGCACTGCTGGGTTTCACCTCCGAGGCCAGGTGGCTGCGATTCGCCGCCGCTCACCTACGGCATCTGTTCCCTTACCTGCCGCAGCAGCCGGGATACAACAAGCGGCTGCGGCGGCTGGCGGCCACGCTGAACTGGCTGATGGGTGCGCTAGCCCGCGACACCACTATGTGGACCGATGACGTGTGGGTCGTCGACTCCACCCCAGTGGAATGCGGCCGGTCAAGGGAGACCTCGCGCCGCTCGGAGCTGGCCGGGTGGGCGGAGTATGGGTACTGCGCATCGCATTCGCGCTATTTCTGGGGGCTGCGGCTGCACCTGCTGTGCACCCTGCACGGGCTGCCGGTCGGCTTCGCGCTCACCGGCGCCAAAGCCGACGAACGTCAGGTGCTGCTGGACATCCTCGCCGGCCAGGTCCCGGTCGCCGACCGGCCCGGGCAGCTCATCATCGGGGACAAGAACTACTTCGGCGGTGAGTTCGAAGCCACCCTGAGCCAGGCAGGCCTGCGCCTGCTGCGCCCAGCCCGCAAGGGCGAGCCAGAACGGGCCGGCGCCCAGTTCTTCAAGCCACTGCGCCAGATCATCGAATCGATCAACGAGACATTCAAAGGGCAACTCAACCTCGAACAGCACGGCGGCCACACCCCGGCCGGCGTTCTGGTCCGGGTCATGCAGCGCGTCCTGGCCTTGACAGCCGTCATCTGGCACAACGACCGCACAGGCCACTCCGTCAAGCGCTCCCTACTCGCTTATGATCACTGACCTTGGAATCGATCATCTAGGTCAGTCCGATCCCGCGCAGCCGTGATTGCTCTAGTTCCCAAGCTGATAGTGCGAGTTCGATTCTCGTCACCCGCTCCACTACATTCATAGCCAGCGTCTGACCCGGTGGGTGTAGCGCTCGTACTCGGCGCTGAACTTCGCCCGCAGGTAGCGCTCCTCCGGCAGGATGGCACCCCAGGTCAGCATGAGGACACCGACCGGGACGAGCACCACCGCCCACAACGACGGCCAGAGCAGCGCGATGCCGATGTCCAGCGCAATCAGCCCAAGGTAGAGCGGGTTGCGTGAGACCCGAAACGGTCCGCGATCCAGCAATTGCGCGGTCTCACCGGCTGGGAGCAACGCGGTCCTGGCCCGTGCCATCAGCACGAGCGCCCAGCCGTTCCACACCACGAACGTCCCCGCGAACACCCAGCCGACTGGCCGCAAGGTGACCGCGAATTTGACCGGATCGCCGACCACGGAGGTGACGACCGCACCGAACACCAGTGGCAGCCCGAGCGCGAGAGGAGGCCAGATACGGTAATGCGGTGCATCAGCCATCCGGCCAGCCTGCCACAGCAGCGCGGCGCGGGATATACGTGAGACGAGCACGCCGTGCGGAGTCAGAACTGTCGCGTCTGCGCAGGTCATTTCCGGTGCCCTGGCCGCAGACGGTTCGGGACGGGGGAGACGCAACGGCGGACCAGAGGCACCGAACTGCAACAGCGCGGACCGTGATCATGCTTCACCTTTGAATGAGAACTGACACGGATCGTGCGCTGAGCAATTGTCAAGACCTGTGGATGGGAGCCGCACCGACCCAGCGGTGATAGGCGTCTACGTCGACGTTGCTGCCGCACACGATGGTGACCACGTGTCGGCCGGCGAAGCGGTCACGGTCTTCGAGGATCGCCGCGATGCCGAGCGCTGCCGACGGTTCGACGACGAGGCCAGCGTGGTCGAGGAGCATCCGCATACCGGCGATGATCGACGCCTCCTGGACCAGGACGGCGTCGTCAGCGACCAGGAGGAGGTCGTCCAGGACGGCCGGGATGGGACGCCGGCCGGCGACGCCGTCAGCGATGGTGTTGGTCGAGTCGGCGGTGACGACGCGCCGTTGGCGCCACGAGTGTGTCATCGCCGGTGCGCCCAGCGGCTGGATGCAGATCACCTCGACGTCGGGCGCCCAGGCTTTCACCACATGACCCACACCGGTGGCCAGCGCCCCGCCGCCGAGAGCAATCAGAACGGCGTCGAACGACGGCACGGTGTCCACCAGTTCCAGGCCGATGGTCGCCGCGCCCTCGCAGGTCTCGATGTCCAGGCTGTCTTCGACCAGCCGGATGCCGTCGTACCGCGCGACGGCCGCCGCCCGCTCGCGAGCCATGTCGAAGTCGCCGTCCACCAGCTCCAACCTGGCGTCCAATGCGCGGATGCGATCAAGCTTGGCCGCAGGCGCAAAGCGGGATGCCACGACGGCGACGTCGAGCCCCCGGCCGCGACCGGACCAAGCGAGGGCTTGGCCAAGGTTGCCCGCGCTGGCGCACACCACGGCTCGCGAGCCATTGTCGGCGAGCAGGCTCGCGACTACCTCGGTGCCGCGGGCCTTGAAGCTGCGGACCGGGTTCGCCGTTTCGAGCTTCATGCTCACCGTGCACCCGAGGTCGGGCTCCAGCGCCTCGCAGCGGTACAGCGGAGTGTCGAGAAAAATCGGGTCGATTACCCGGCGAGCGGCCTCGATCCGAGCAGTGTGAAGGCGCGTCTCCCGCACGACACAGCAGCGTAGCGCCGCCGGGGCTGTTCCGTCTGGGTGAACGCCGGCGACCGGTGCCCGTACTGGGAGGTGAGTCAGCACCGACGGAGAGGGAATGCTGTGCGATCTGTCCGACCTGCCACCGTGGCGACCGCAGCCTTACAGCCGCTCGATGGCGAACAGGCGCACCGCTACATCACGACGCACTGGCGCGAGTGAGGTCTCCCGGCTTCGCGTCAGGCGTGAGATTAGGCCCGTAGACAAGCCGACTGCTGCAAAGCCCGCGCTCCCTCGACCTGCCCCGGCTTGTCGAAGGGTAGTCGCTCATGTCCTCGCCTCCCCCTTCAACTCCCAGCGTCCACACTGGGCGTGACCATGGCTGCCGGATGGAGTGGATGCGCATCTCCGCTCGTCCAGTCTTCGATTGCCTTTAGTGCCCAGGCCGCCGAACCGCCCTGGGTACGTCTGCCTGGACAAGCGCGGTGTCCGCACGCGCCTGCACCGAAGGCCGGTGTCGAGATCTGCGACCTTCTCGGGCCCGGCGACGAGCTCGTACTGGACAAGCGAGCGCACGGGTCGAGCCCGTTAAGCCACCTCTGACCGGCGACCCGCCCGGGACATGGCACACGGTTCAGCGCCTGGCCGGGTTGGGCTTTGACTGGCACAAACATCGTGCACATGATCGCCTCGCTCGTCACCGAGGATGTCTACCGGTCCCTCCAGGAGCACCGGCCGCCCGATCCTGCTGAAAATGCCCGTCGGCTGAACGAGCTGCCCGGTGACTGGTCGGCACCGGAATCCGCTCGCTAGAGGCGAAGCCTAGTCCGCTGCGGTGAACCGCGGTGCCGGTGGCGGTAGCAAGCCGTGGCCGGGAAGGGGCCGAGGCTGTACGCCCAATCAGGAATCGAGAAGCGCCACGGGGTGGTCGGGCCTAGCCTTTCGGTGGAAGGTCGGCATCACACCGAGCCCCTGAGCGTCAAGAAAGGAAGCCCGAGAATGCCCGCGAAGAATGCCAAGAACGAGTCCGGCGGCTTCAGCGCCGAAGAGCGTGCCGCGATGAAGGAACGCGCCGCCGAGTTGCGCGCCGAGGGCAAGAAGGGCGCCAAGAAGGCCGACGGCCTGCAGGCGGTCCTCGACAGCATCGCGGAGATGGCACCGGAGGATCGTGCGCTAGCCGAGCGCGTGCATGTGACGGTGACCGCGACCGCCCCCGAGTTGTCGCCGAAGACCTGGTACGGGATGCCCGCTTACGCGAACGCGGACGGCAAGGTCGTCGTCTTCTTCCAGAACGCGGGCAAGTTCAACTACCGCTACTCGACCCTGGGCTTCCAGGAGGCCGCAAACCTCGACGACGGCGACGTGTGGCCGGTGTCGTACGCGCTTAAGAAGTGGAGCCCCATGGTGGAGAAGAAGGTCGCCGAGCTGGTGACGGCCGCGACCTCCTGACCGGTACCGCTACCGCCGCGGAGCACCCGCACCGCCCTCGGGTACAGCGCCTTCGGGCGGCTCCGCCTCAGCCTCGCTGTCACGACCTACCGTGCCACAGCTCTGAACCCAGTCTCGCATCCAGTCACGGTGGAACGACCGCGCCGACCCAGGCACGAGCGGACGTTTACGCGTCCTCACAGCGCATGACAGTGAAATTGGTTTCGCTGCTCTCGTGCGCCGGCAACGCGCTGATGCACCGGGCCTCGGCTCGGCGGAGGACGGCGGGAGGCCGTGCATGCCGGCGCAGCCGGGTACAGTCCCCAGAAGGGTCCCGCCAGCCCGGCGCTGCGCAGCCAATCTGCGGCTTGCGCTGGCTCTCGCCTGGTATAGCCGCGGTCCATGCGCCCGTCATACCAGTGTGCGGCGAACATCCACAGCGTCCCGAGGTCCATCACATATCCGCGTTCGGATCCGGTGGACTGCAGCCAGGCGCTGACGCAGTCCTCGGAGCAGAACAGCCGCTAGCCGGGACGTGTGCACGACGTCGTCGCACATCCGCGACGCAGGGACCAGGAAGTGGGCGACCTGGCCGCCGCCGGGCGGCCGCTGCTCTCCGACGTTCCAGGCATGGGGGCGCGAGCACGCCGGGCACCTAGTCGCCACCAGCACCTCACCCTCGCCGGGAAGCAGGTGCGGCAGGCAAGCCCGCTCGGCGAGATCATGCATCGGAGGCGGGCGCCCGCTCTGAGCGAACGACCGGTATGCAGCCAGCCGTAAATGGTCGTTATCCATTTCGGCCATCCTCGCAAATGCGGAACTCCAGGATCCGGCTCCGTGGCCCCGCCGCCGGTGCGGGCGATCACCGGCAAGTTCATCCGCGCAAAGCGCACGCCCGCAGCGGCAGAAGAATAAGTTCCTGACGCTCGGCGGCCGTGCATAATCATGCGAGCCTCGGACGGGACAGCGTTGTCGATGCCAATGATCGACCAGACTGCCAATCCCCGTCCTAGCGCGCACGAAGCTGCCGATCGGTGTGGCCTTTACCGCAAGCGCGATGTGAGGCGCTGTCCAGTCCGATGAGATGATCTGCATCTTGATGGTCTTCGCGGCCACAAGGACCAACGACCCTGGTTGCATGCCCAGGGTCGTTATATGTGGGACTTTGTGGAAGCATCACAAAAGGACTGGCTCGGGGGCCGTCAATTCGACGTGGACAGGTACCTGCACGGCGCCACGCTCGAAGAAACCGTCGCCAAAGGGGTCTACTGCCTGGTCACTGGGAAACGGCGAGACTCGAACGTCTACTTCGTGCAATCGGGCGAAACCTGGGTTTTGGTCGACACCGCATGGCGAGGCCGGGCCGAGCTGATCAGGAGCGCAGCGGAGATCCTGTTCGGGGTCGGCGCCCGGCCACGAGCGATTGTGCTGACGCACGTGCACCCGGACCACGCTGGCTCCGCTTCCGAACTGGCCCACATGTGGGACGTCACCGTGTACGTGCACCCCGACGAACTGCCCTTGCCCCCTCTGGCCGCATCATCGGCGCCTTGGCCCGTGTCGAGCGGAGCTGGATGTTCCCCTCCGGGCAGGACGGGCTGAGCCCTATCGACCCGAACGCAGGCGTTCCCGGCCTGCCGGACTGGCAGGTCATCCCCACGCCCGGCCACACCCCTGGCCACCTGACGCTGTTTCGGGAGAAAGACCGTGCCCTCATCCCGGGCGACGCCGTCCTAACCGTCAACCTCAATTCGCTTGGCCCGGCTGGTGCCGGGCTGGCCGGGACGAGGGTGCCGCACTGGAGGCGCTGGCCAGCTACGCCGAGCGGTACACCCCGGTGGCCTCGCAGGCCGGGGTCGGCTTCCCATCCACGGTCGCCTTCGATGTCGTCGAGCGAGTGCCCGGCGGGCCCGCGACCGCGTTGGCGGCGCCCGAATGCCGCCGCCCGTTCCCGCAAGTGACCGCCGGCGAGCGGGCGAAGGTGACCCCGGCCACAGCCCGGCGCCTGGCCGGCCTGGTCACCGCGGCCTGGGCGACCTTCGACGCGGTCGCCGCTGCGTCACCGGCCGAGCTGCGCAAGGGCCCGCGGGGCGGCGGCCGGGACCGGGACCAGCTGATCGGCGCCGATACCGCCTACGCGCGCAAGCTCGGGTGAGACTCAAGCGGCCCGCGATCGACGACATCGCCGCGATCGAGGAGCTGCGCGAGGCGATCGCCGCCGCGGTGGGCGCCCCCTCGGACGGCTCACCCGCGCTGCAGGGCGGCTGGACCACGCGCTACGCGGCCCGCCGGATCGCCTGGCACGTCCTCGAACATGCCTGGGAGATGCAAGACCGGGCGGAGAGCTAGGTGGTCCAGCCGGGGCGGACCAGCCCGGCCTCGCAGGCGAACACGACGAGCTGGGCGCGATCCCGCGCGCCGAGCTTGACCATGGCCCGGCTGATGACTGCGTCCCGAACCGGGCAATCTGTGCGCCGCCGGGTCCCGGCCATTCTCCCCCCGGAATCTCCAAGGCGGATGGCGGTGGGTAAGCCGGCGGCTCTCGTGGCAGGTCAGTCCTGGCGGGTCAGCATGAACACCGGAATCTGCCGCGTCGTCCTGGCCTGGTGCCGGCCGACGTCAGGAGACTCCGCGACCAGCTTCGGCCACAGCCCTGCGCGGGCGGTGCCGTCCAGTTCTTCCGCAAGTACCGTGAACGTCTGGGTACCCACCTCGACGTTGATCCTGGGGCTGGCCTTGAGGTTGTAGTACCAGTCTGGCTGGGCTGGCGATCCTCCGTTGGAGGCGACGATCGCGAAGCGGCCGTCTCCTTGAGGGGAGCAGGCCAGCGGCGAGACGCGCTCGATCCCGGACTGGGCGCCGATGTGGTGGATGAGAATCATCGTGGTGCCCGCCAATGGCCCGCCGACGCGTCCCTGGTTCGCCCGGAACTCCTCAATGATCTTGGTATTGAAGTCGCTGGGCCCGTCCGGAGCCGAGTCCGCCATGATCTCCTCCACGGCCTTAGACGTACTCGTCATGGCGGCGAATCCAGGTCTGGAACGCGTCGCCCTCGTCGCGCCCCTTCGGTGCGCGGTCGAGGATCGGGTAGTAGCCCATCAGGAACTCCACCCCGCGCCCCGCGGTCGCATAGGTCTGGTGGACCGCGCCGCCGGCGAGCGTGAAGACACTCACCGCCGGTGACTCCGACAGGTACCCGGCTACGTCGGTCCCGGCCGCGGCCGCGTTCTGGCCCACGATCGGCGGCAGGCCGCTCTCGTCGAGGCCCCATGAACGTACCTGCTCCTCGGTGTAGGAGGCGCCGAAGTCGAAGTTGAAGTCGGTGTTCGCCGACGAGACCCAGGGGAGGCTCCAGCCCATCCTCTGCTTGTACGCCTGAAGCTTCGCCAGCGGAGCCCGCGAAACGAGCAGCAGGGTCACGTCGCGGGCATGAAGGTGCGGCAGGAGGCCGTCGAGGCTATCGGCCATCGACGAGTTGACCGGGCACCCCGCCTGGTAACTCGGGCCGAACATGAAGTGGTAGAACAGGAGCTGTGAGCGGCCGTCGAAGAGGCCGGCCAGGGTCCGCGTCCCGTCGTCGGTGTCGAACCGGTACTCCTTCTCGATCGCGACCCAGGGCAGCTCGCGGCGCTGGCGCGCCAGCTCGTCCGCCATCCTGGTGTGCTCCTTCTCGCGCTGAAGCAACTCATCACGAGCGGCCTGCCACTCGTCACGGCTGACAACCTTGTGATCCGTCATCGCGTCTTGTCTCCTTTTTCGAGTGCATCCCTGCAGCCGGCACGTCTCGATGCCGCGCAGAATCAGCGTCCGTCCCGTTGCTCACGACCTGACACGCCCTGCTTATGCGAGTGCCGCGTACTGGCGCTCGAATACCCTGGCCAGGCTGCCGCGCCAGCCATCGGCAGCCGCCAGCGGGCGGTGCCGGCGCCAGCCGCCGGCGGTTTCTTCATGATCATTCTCCCTGGCGCGGGCCGGCGCCACTGGAGGCCACGGCTGCGGCGCGTTGACGCATCGGTCCCTGCGCCAGCTCGGGATGGTCGTATTCGTCATGCCAGTTCCACCAGTCGTACGGCGCGGTCTGGGGATAGCCCTCGGGCGAGTCCTCCCAGGTCTCCTGCCGCCCGAGCGCGCTCATGTCCAGGTAGCTCCAGGTGCTGCCCAGCGCCTCGTCGCCGCGGTTGTTGAGGAAGTAGGTGCGGAACACGCGCTCGCCGTCGCGGAAGAACGCGTTGGTGCCGTGCCACTGGTCGACGCCGAAGTCGGTGTCGAACTCGTCGGTGATGGTGTACCAGGGCATCGTCCAGCCCATCCGCGCCTTCAGCCGCGCGATGTCGGGCTGCGGCGCGCGCGAGGCGTAGGCGAACGTGGTGTCACGGGCGTTCAGGTGGGTGAGGTGGGCAACCTGATCGGCCATCATGGAACAGCCATGGCACGCGTGGCCGGGCCAGCCGATCACGCCGGGCTCGAAGAAAGCGCGGTAGATGATCAGCTGACGACGGCCCTCGAACAGGTCGAGCAGGCTCACTTTGCCTTGGGGGCCATCGAACTCGTACTGCTTTTCCACGGCTAGCCACGGCATCCGCCGACGCTCGGCCGCCAGCGCGTCCCGGGCGCGGGTCAGCTCCTTCTCCTTCACCAGCAGCCGCTGGCGCGCGGCCTCCCACTCCTGTTGCGTGACGATCGGGGGAGTCTTCATTGTGCTATCCACCTTCCAGTTCGGATCGGCCATGATGTCCCGCCCAGACCCTCGGCCGTGGTGAGCGTCGCCCACACCCTGCCCGGCGGGTGAGCGAGCTCCACGGCCCGCTCGATGCGATCAGGAAAACCCATGACACCCCAGCAAGTAGCAACTGAATTGTTGCTATACTATGGCAACCATTCAGTTGCGTCAACAGTTTCCCTCGCAAGGTCGCTCGCCCTCGCCGAGAACCGGACCTCACCTGCCGCCCCGATCGGCATTTGCGTCTGGACATGATCGAAAACGAGGGAACGATCCGGATCAGGCCTGCGCACTGGCTGAAGACGCACTCGATCACCTGGCACGCTACTGGTATGCGACCGGCATGGACCGGGTCCGCGCGGTCCGCCAGACCCTCACGCGGTGGGAGTCGCTGCCCAGCGTGCGCCGGCTCGATGAGCGCGCTCGCGCAGCGCCGACAAGCTCGGCCGCACATCCGGGTACAGGTCGTCCTCCTCTCCGAACCATTCCGGCTTCCCCGCGGCGGCGCGGCGCTCGCGTTCGGTGGCCAGATCGAAGCCGGGCCGGAAGTGCTGGAATACCTCGCTAATCCCGTCCGGTCCTATAGGCACCGCATCCGCGGCGCCGGGGGCCCGCGACGCCGCACGGTCTTGGGGCTGGAGCAGGGCGATCGCTCGGGGCCAGAGCTATTGCGACCTCGCTACCTGGGCGCCGTCGGCCTCCTGGCGGGGTCGCTGCGGGGTCAGGCGAATGCCCATGCCAGGCCGTTCAGCACGTAGTGGAGTCGCCGCTCGAACGCAAGGTCCGGGTCCGGGTTGTCCTCTGACTCGGTGACCACGCGGGCAAGCAGCGGGAACTGCCCGGATGCGATCACCTGGCGGACGCGCGGGATGTGCCGTTCCTGCGCCTGTTGCGCATTGGCTCCGGTCCGGTGCTGCGCGTCACGCTCCGTGATCTCGTTCAGAACGTAGCCGTTGACGAACGCCTGCATGGTGAGCAGCAGGTCGAGCATCTGGTCGATGTGCAGTCCGTACCCGTCCACCAGCGCGAGCGTCGACTCCATCATCCGGAGCAGGTTTGGCCCCAGGCCGGTGCGCGGGACAGGCTGGCCGCCCAGCCAGGGATGCTTCAGGATGGTCCGGCGGATGCGGCGGGCCGCCTCGGCCAGGTCCGCCCGCCAGTCACCTGATCGCGGAGCTGCCGGAAACTCGGCGTACGCGTGGTCGGCCATCAGCTCGATCAGCTCGTCGCGGCTTTCTACGTAACGGTAGAGGGACATCGCGCCCGCCTCCAGCTGCTTTGCCACTCGCCGCATCGAGACGGCGTCCAGCCCTTCGCGGTCCGCGATCTCGACGCCCGCACGGGCGATCCGCGGGTACGACAACGCTGCGCGCGTGCGCCGCGCCGACTTGTCCACGCGTTCCCAGAGTTCCATCGACGGACAAGGTACACGGTTGCGTACGCCGAATGGTTTTGCGTACACTGTACTCAACAGGATACTTCGTACCTTAGGTCCCGCGCAAGGCACATGCGGGTCGTTGCATGCCCCGCATATGCCCCGACCGGGAACTGTTACGAGACGATGCTCGCCATCCGCCGCCGCGGGTGCCCGGGCGCCAAGGTCATCCGGACGGAAGTGGGTCGCATGAGCCGCGCCACGGCCATCACCAATGTGCGAATCTTTGACGGCGAGCGCGCGATCAGCGACACGGCTGTTGTTGTCGGCGGCGCTCGCATCGAGGCGGTCGGGCCCTCGGTGCCGCGCGATGCTGTGGTCGTCGATGGCCGCGGCGCCACCCTGATGCCCAGGCTGATCGATTCCCACGTTCACACCGACATGGATGGCCTGCACGACGCGCTAAAATTCGGCGTCACCACGGAACTGGAGATGATGGGGCGCTGGTCAGCCAGACGGCGCAGGGAAATAGCAGAAAGGAACGATGTCGCAGACCTGCGTTCCCCGGAAATGGGCGTCACCCCGAAGGGGGGCCACCCTGCCGAGTACATGAATTCGAGCGGCAACCTGTTCATCCGGTTCTTCTATCGGCTCCCGTCTGTCTCGACTCCCGGCGAGGCGGCACGATTCGTGTCCAGGCAGGTATCCAGGGGCGCCGACTACATCAAGGTCTTCATCGAGGACGGCAGCTGCATCGCCTTCCCAGGACTTCCCGTCCTTGACGACGCCACGCTCGCCGCCGCGGTGAAAGAAGCGCATCGCCACGACAAGCTCGCCATTGCGCACATCACGACGGCCGAAGGTGCCCAGCGAGCCGTCGATGCCGGCGTTGAGGGCCTCGGGCACTTGTTCCTCGATTCACCCACCCCCGAACTCATCGACAACATCGCCGCAGCCGGCGTTTTCGTCATACCCACCCTGGTGACGCTCTCGACGGCTTTCGGCAACAACGCGGCCACGCTGGCCGCCGATGAGCGGGTGCGCTCCAGGCTGGACAAAAGGTGGCTGGACTCGCTGTCGCGCAGCATGAACGTCTATCCGCAGGGGAGCCTGGACAACGCGTACGTCAGCATCAGGGCCCTGCGCGACGCGGGCGTGGACATACTGGCGGGCTCCGACGTGTCGGAACCCATCCCCATCCTCGGGCCACTCGCGCACGGCGCCAGCCTGCATCACGAACTGCAACTGCTGGCCGCGGCAGGACTGCGACCCGAAGACGGCCCTGCGCGCGGCCACCTCCACTCCCGCGCGCCGGTTCGGGCTCACGGACCGCGGCCGCATCGTCCCGGGCGCGCTCGCCGACCTGCTGCTCGTCGACGGCGATCCACGGACCAGCCCGGCCGACACGCTCTCAATTCGCGGCGTATGGCACCGCGGAGCCGAACTCGCCTCACAACCGGTACGTGCGCGCCGGGCCAGCACACCATGACACCAGAGCATCAGGGTAGGAGCACGCGCGGGACGCCATCGGACGGCTCGGGCTCCGCGGCTGGCCGGTCCTGGGCGATTCCGGTCTTGGCGTGTTGTACCGGGCAGCGGTCCTGCCGCCTGTTGCCGTAGCCGCGCCCGGACATGCGCGGGCCCGGCCCGGATCGATGATCCTGGGCCGGGCCTGGCGATCAGTTGAACGTGGCGGCGAACATGCCGGGTTCGTAGGAGCCTCCCCGCTGGTGCACGATCACGGCGAGCCGGTTGGCCGCGTTGATCAGGGCGACCAGGGAGACCAGCGCGGCGATCTGATCATCGTCGTAGTGCTTGCGCACCTGGGCCCAGGTCTCGTCGGACACGCCCTGGTGGGCGTCGGCGAGCCGGGTGCCCTCTTCGGCGAGCGCCAGCGCGGCCCGCTCGGCCTCGGTGAACACTATGGACTCGCGCCAGGCGGCGACCAGGTGGAGCCGCACCGCGGTTTCACCGGCGCCTGCGGCCTCCTTGGTGTGCATGTCGATGCACCAACCGCAGCCGTTGATCTGGCTGGCGCGCAGCGACACCAGCTCCTGCGTGGGCTGCGGCAGCGGCGACTGCTGGATCACCAGGCTGGCGTTGGCGAACCGCTTGGCGAACTTGGCGGCGATCTCGTTGTCGAAGATGTTGAATCGGGCGTCCATGACTTCGTCCTCACTCGGGGGGTTGCGCGCCGCGCGGATCGTTCCGCGCGGCATCCGTACGACCATGGAGATGCCGGCGACCCGATCCTTGTGACAGCGCGGTTTGTGATGAGCACCGCTGATCGTGGGATGTCACAAAGCGGCTGGGACCGGCGTCTTGTGTGTAGCGCGGTCGAGAACGAACAGGCAGGAGCCAGCTATGAGCGAGCACAGCAAGCGAACAATGGACACATCCGCGCCGCTCGCTCATGGCGACCGCCCGGACCCCGCCACCGAGGCGTTCCTCGCCCACCGCAACCTGCTGTTCACCGTCGCCTACGAGATGCTCGCTCGGCCGCCGACGCCGAAGACGTCCTGCAGGAGACCTGGCTGCGGTGGGCGGGTGTCGATCTCTGCACGGTGCGGGATCAGCGCGCCTACCTGGTCCGGATCACCACCCGCCAGGCACTCGCCCGGCTGCGTACGCTCGGCTGCCGCAGGGAGTCCTACGTCGGCCCCTGGCTGCCCGAGCCGCTGCTCACCGCGCCCGACGTGGCCGAGGACGTCGAGCTGGCGGACAGCGTCTCGATGGCGATGCTGCTGGTGCTGGAGACGCTCGCGCCGACCGAGCGGGCGGTGTTCGTGCTGCGCGAGGTGTTCGAGGTGGCCTACGACGAGATCGCCGAGGCCGTCGGCAAGAGCCCGGCCGCGGTCCGCCAGATCACGCACCGGGCACGAGCACACGTCGCGGCGCGCCGGCCGCGCGGGGTCGTTTCCCCGGCCGAGACCCGAGACGCGCTCGAGGCGTTCCAGCGGGCGGCCGAAACGGGCGATCTGCAGAGCCTGCTCGACATCCTCGCGCCGGATGTCGTCTTCCTGGGCGACGGCGGCGGAGTCAAGCAGGCCGTCCTGCGGCCCATCGTGGGGGCCGGCAAGGTGGCCCGCCTGCTGGCCACCGGGCTGGGCAGGATCGCCGCCGCGGCGTCGCTGCAGCCGGCACAGGTCAATGGCTACCCGGCGCTGATTCTCCGGCTCAACGAAGAGATCGACACCGTCGTGGCGGTGCGCATCGACGACGGCCTCATCACTGGGATCTACGCCATGCGCAATCCCGAGAAGCTGTCGCACATGCAGCGCGAGACCGCCCTGCGCCGCTGAAAAATGCCACTACGAGTGCGTCCGCCGACCAGCGCGGAACTCGGAGCGAACGGCTTCGAGGCAGCATCACGACGCGCTGCCTATCCTTGTCGGCCGTTTGCGACGGCGCACCGACTCGGCGATCCGGGGCGAGCCGCCATCCGCCCGTCACAGGCCGCAGTCGGCACTACCCGCAGCTCGACCGCGCTATCCAATCGGGACTGCTGGATGCTCGCCGTCGCAGGTGAGCTGCCAGGCCCGGGATGGCTGATCTGCGGGTGCCCGCGCTAGCGCTTGGGCGGAAGCGACCGGGCGTATCCGACGGCCCGGTTGACCCACTCGGTGAGCTGCTTGTCGGCTTCCAGGTCTTCGGAGCTGACGCGCAGCCACCCCTGCATCGTGCGGCCGCCCATCACCGCCAGGGTAGCGTTCGCCGTCGCGACCAGGGCGTCGGTATCGGTGGGATCGACCCGGACCAGGGCGCCACCCTGGCCGCTGGCACTGATCGCCATATTGCCGTTTATCAGGAACGCTAGGCCGCCGAACATCTTTTTCTCGGTTACGCCCGGCCCGGTGCCGATCAGGAACCGGATCCGGTCGGCGAGTTCGCTGTCGTAGGCCATGCCGGTCAGCCTAACCAGCGCGTGCCCGGCGAGGGCAGCGCCGGGCGGCTGGGGTCGGCGCTGCGCGGGCCGCGCCGCGAGCGGCGGCTGTGGCGACCGGATCGCCTGCGTGGCAGGCTCGATGGTTAAGGCCGGTACACCCTGGTGGCGCTGCCCCTGGCGGGCGGCCTGGCTGGGCGGCCATGGGGTGGATGTCAACAGCAATGGGCCTGACCAGGGATCCGGGGTCAGCCGCGGCGAACGCCGCTGCCCCCGTTCCCTTCCGGGACGGCACGGGAAGGGACGGGGCCAGGTCACGAGCCGCGGACGCGTCCACGCGGGTGCTGGCCTCACCAGAGGCCGGGAACCAGCCGATGAGTACGGCTGGCGTACCGCGTGTACTCCGGGCCGAGGGCGGTGGCGAGCTCCGCGTCTTCCAGGTGGATGCGGACGAGGACCGCGAGCAGCGGGATGACCACGAGGGCGAGGATGTTCAGCCAGCAGTCGAGGGCGATGCCGGCGCTGAGGAAGGCAACCAGGCCGCCTGCGCACCGTAGGGTGGTGGCGCTGGGCCGGCGGTGGCCATTTGGGTGGCGGCAGCCACAACGGCCCGCTCCTCGACTCCCTCACCTCACCATCGTCGGGCTGGTCTCGCCAGAGCCCATGACGGCCAGGATGCGGCACCGGGCCGGCCTGTCCATCCGGTCGCCTGCTCGCACACCGCAAGCATCGGGCTGATCGACCCGCCGGACGTGGTCGCCGGGTGCCAGGATCACCTCGCGACCATGGAACAAGGGTGCATCCGCGCATGTCAGTCCTGCGCGCGACCGGGCCCGATCGCCCTGCCCTGCCCGCGCCGGACTGGGGGCGGAGCGTCATCGGGGCGCGACAGTAAGTGCTTTAAAGCCTACTTTTTAAGTCGAAATTATTAACATCATCAGATTTTGTTGAAACGCTGCGGTCATGACGTCCTACGACGGATCGGAGCGCCGCTACGTGGACCTGCTCCTCGTCGCGAGCGCCCTCTGTTCCCTCGCGGTTTAGACCGCCCCGGCTCGCCGCTTCCCGCCTATCCGGGCCGCCGCGGCTGGCTTTACTCCAGCCGGACCAATTCCGCACCTGTGGACCACGCCTCGCACTAGCCAGCCAGTTTCATCTGTGCTGCCAGCGAGGGTCTGCGCATTCCGCGCGGCACCTTGCCGCGCCACGCCCGGGCTCCCAGCCCATCGTCCATTCCGAGAAAAGGACCCTTAGCGATGACAGAAACAATCGGCACGTCCATCCGTCTCGATGTCACACCGCTGGCCGGCGAGATCGGCGCCGAAATAGGCGGGATCGACGCCGGAGCGCCGCTGTCCGACGAGGCCGTGGCCCAGATCCGCAATGCGCTGCTCAGGCACAAAGTGGTCTTCCTGCGCGACCAGGACCTCGGCTACACCACGCAGGTGGCATTCGCGCAGCATTTCGGCAGCCTCACGCTCGGGCACCCCACGCTGGCGTCGCCGCCGGAGCAGCCCCTGCTCGAAGAGATCGATTCGGCGCAGGGCACCAGGGCCAATCACTGGCACACCGACGTGACGTTCGTTGACCGGCCGCCGGCTTTCACGTTCCTGCGCGCCGTCGTGATCCCGCCGGTGGGGGGTGACACCCTGTGGGCCAACACGGTAACCGCGTATGCGAGCCTGCCAGCCGAGCTACGCGATCTGGTGGACCGGCTGCGCATCGTGCACACCAACGCCTACGACTACGCCGCCGCCGGCGAGCGTCCCGAGCGTAACGACCCAGCGGTCGCCGACCGGCGGCGGGAGTTCGTCTCGACGGTCTACGAAACCGAGCATCCCGCGGTGCGGGTCCACCCGGAGACGGGCGAGCGGTCTCTCGTCCTTGGCGGCTTCGCGCAAAGCGTGGCCGGGTTCGGCCCGCGCGCGTCACGGGACCTGATCCGGATCCTGCAGGACCACATCACCACCCCTGAGCACACGGTGCGCTGGCGCTGGCGCGTCGGGGACGTCGCCATCTGGGATAACCGGGCCACCCAGCACTACGCCATCTACGAGTACGCACCCGCGCACCGTCGCGGCGAACGGGTCACCGTGGCCGGGCCGGTGCCGGTCGGCGTCGACGGCCGCCAAAGCGTGGCGCTCAAGGGCGATGCCGCTGCGTACTACGCAGGCCAGGCGTGAGCATTCCGACCGGCCCGGATGTAGCCCAAGACGTTCTGACCAAGCTCCCTAGACGCTATGACCAAGCTCCCGAGACGTTATGACCAAACTGAGGTACCCGAAATGAGCACGTCCACTGATACCACCGACACCACGAAGCCCACCGGCACGCCCATCTTCAGGAGGAGGCGGCGGCGGATCTACGCAGGAATCGCCGTAGTCCTCGTCATCGTCATCGCGTTGATCATCTTTGCCGTCACCAGGACCAGCGGCTCAGGATCTGCTGCCCTGCCCAGCTTCACGATCGCCAACAGCCAGGGCAACGTCGCAAGCTCCGACAGCATCGTGGAAAGCCAGCCATCGCTGGCCAAGACGATTCCCGCCCACTTGGACTACGTGCCGTTCGACGCGGGCGTCACCGCCATCGCGGAGATGCGCAGCGGCACCGTCCAGGCCATCAACGGCGTCGGCAACCCCCCTGTGACCGAGGTCATCGGCACGAACACCGGCGTCGTCGTCGTCTTCGCGCAGAGCTTCGACGCCGACGCGCTGATCGTCCCGCCGTCGATTGCCTCGCCCAGCCAGCTCGCCGGAACGTCGGTCGGCGTCCTTGTCGGCTCGTCGGAGGACTACGAGCTGCGCGGCTGGCTCGGCATCCAGCACCTGACCGGATCGGTCAAGGTGGTCGGCATGGCCAGCGAGCAGGCGGTCGCCGCCGCCTACCTGGCCGGCGCGGTAAAGGCCGCCTACGTGTACGCGGGGCCAGAAGCCGAGCTGATCGCCAAGGGCGGCCACCCCCTCACCAGCGCCCCGCAGATCGCCAAGCTGGGCATCCCGGGCCTCAACGTCGTCGCGGTTTCCGCGAACACGGTCCGCAGCGACCCCGCGCTCGTCCAGAAGTACGTCTGCGCACAGGTCCAGGCCACCGGGCTGATGACCGGTGCGCAGGCAAGCAAATATCTCGCCCAGAGCGCGAGCGTGCAGGGTGTGCCGGGCAACCTCATCGTGACAGCCACCAGGAGCTACCCGTTCATCCCGCTGAATCAGCAGCTCTACTGGCTGGGGTCAAGCGACAACGACACGGCAAGCCCCATCGTGAAGGCGTACGTGCAGACCGGGCAGTTCCTGGTCGGCAGGGCCGCCTCAACGCCGCGCCCTCCGCCGCGACGGTGGCCGCGCACATCGACCCCACCTTCCTCAAGAAGGCGCTGTCCGGTGCGTGCTCGAGCTGACGCCACGGGTGACGCGGAGCCGCCTGTCACCGGCCCGCCGGCGGTGACAGGCCGGTCACCAGCGACATCGGAGCCGGGCAGCCTGGGCGGGGCGCACGTGGCGATCAGTTCGGTGGGAAAGGCTTTCCACCGCGGCGGCCGGCGAACCGTCGCCCTGGCGGGGGCCGACCTCCGGGTTAGGGCCGGGGAACTCATGTGCCTGCTCGGCCCGTCCGGCTGCGGGAAATCCACCCTGCTGCGGATCATGGCCGGTGCTCTTTACCCCGATGAGGGCGCCGTCACCGTGGCCGGCGAGGCGGTCAGCGGGCCGTCACCGGACAGAGGCATGCTCTTCCAGACCCCGATGCTGTTCCCATGGCTCACGACGAGAAAGAACGTCCTGTTCGGGCCGAGGGCTCAGCGGTCGCGCGGTCTCAACGAGCGGGACGACCCTGAGCTGGGCGCGGAGGCAGATGCCATTCTCGATACCGTCGGCCTGGGCCAGTTCGGCGACGCCTTCCCACATGAGCTTTCCGGCGGTATGCGCCACCGCGCTGCCTTCGCCCGTGCCCTGGTGACCAGGCCGTCGCTGCTACTGATGGACGAGCCCTTCGGCGCACTCGACGCCATCACCCGGCTGCGCATGCACGAATTCCTGCTCCGGATGTGGGAGCAGCACAAGATCACCATCATCTTCGTCACGCACGACATCGAGGAGGCCGTCTTGCTCGGTGACCGCGTCGCCGTGATGGGCGGCAGGCCGCCGGGAATCCAGGAGATCATCGACATCCCGCTCGGCCGGCCCCGGCACGCTCTCGACGTTGACACCGAGGCCTTCCTCACGGCCAAGCGGTGGATCCGCGCCTCGCTGGCCCTGTGACCATGCGGATGAGCCGTGCCCCGCCTGCTCACCAGCAGCAGCCGGGGCAGGAGGGGCAGGCGGGCAACCCCCGCACCAGCTGTCCCGGCTCTTCATTCAGCCCGGACAATGCTACGGCTGACTCGCCGATTCTGATGAGGAGTGTTGATCATGGCAAGCTGGCACTCGCTGCCGCCCGGCGGCACGATCATCGACCACGCCGATCTCACCGGCCCGCGCGGGCCGGACGCCAGCGGCCCGGGCGCACTGGATGAGCGCGCAGATCTTGCGGCGCACCGGCGGGCCAGACGCCGTGCTCGTACCCGCCGTGTCGCCACCGGCGCGGCCGGGCTCGTCGTCCTGGCCGCAGCGTGGCAGGTGGCCGCGACAATCCTGGGCGACGCCGTGTTCCTGCCCTCAATCACCCAGACCATTCACCAGTTCCTGCACTACCTGGGCCGGCCTTACCCGGCGCAGGGCAAGCCGCTCTGGTACGACCTTGTCATCAGCCTCAAGCGCATTCTGATCGGTTTCGTCATCGGCGTCGTCGCCGGCGCGGTCCTGGGTGCTGCCATGTCCGCCAGCCACGTCATCCGGCACCTGATCGATCCGGCCATCGAGGTCCTCCGTCCGCTGCCGCCGCTCGCCTTCATCCCGCTATTCATCGTCTGGTTCGGGATCGGCGAACTGCCCAAGGAGGTCCTGATCATTATCGGGGTTACCCCGATAATGGCGGTCACCACGGTCGCGGCACTCGACGAGGTACCTGACGACCTGAGCCTGTGCGCCAGAACGCTCGGGGCCTCACGCGCCTACACCTTGCTGCACGTCCAGATCCGGTCCGCCCTGCCCGGCATCCTGACCGGAATGCGCATCTCCACGGCCGCGGCCTGGAGCAGCATCGTGGCCGCCGAACTGCTCGCCGCCACTAGCGGCCTCGGGTACCTGATCATGCAGGCCGGCGACTATCTCAACACCGCTCTCGTCTTCGCCGGGATCATCGCCATCGCTATCACCGGCCTGATTCTCGACGCGGGCTTGCGGGGCCTGCTCCTGCTCGCCGACCCGAGCCGGCGCGGCTAGCGCCGCCGGCGTTAATGAACTCGGAGGACAGCTATTGAATTCCGCGGTAAGCACCCACGCAGACGGTAGGGCGGTGGGCTCTAGCGCCCGCCCGGATCGGGCGCTCGATCCGGCAGCCCTGTCCGTGCGAGATCGTACCCAGTTCCCGGACGTCCTCCCCGTGACCGAGGGCCCGGGAAGCACATCCGCCGCCGATCGCACCGAGCCGGCGTCGGGGCAGGCATGGGAATCACCGCACCGTGCCCCGGGCACCGTGCTTGCCATCGTCCCGGTCGACGCCGCGACGACACTGGCAATTGTCGGCTATCTCGTGCAGATGCCCTGTCCAGGCCGCTCCGCGCCGTCCGGGCCGGAAGGGCTCGTCGTGGACCGTGACAATCGGCAGGTTCTGGTGGACAGCAGGGAGGCTGGCCTGACGTTCCAGGAGTTCGAGTTGCTCGATTTCCTCATCTCGAACCCGGGCCGGGTCTTCTCCCGTGGTCAGCTTCTTGACTTCGTGTGGGGCTACCCGGATGAAGGCCTCACCCGCACCGTCGACGTCCATATCCACCGGCTGCGGCGGAAACTCGGCCCCGAATACGCCGGGTGCGTGGTCACGGTCCGCCGCGTCGGCTATAGATTCACCCCTGCCTACCGCGGCACGACGACCTACCAACACGAAGATCCACCACCGACGTTACGTGAAAGTGTCGAGTTGCCTTACTGGGCGCACTAACGCAGCGGGTTAATGGCAAAGCTTATTCTTGACGGGATTGCGTTCCGGCGATCGTGAGCGAGGCTAGCACCTCGTCTCGGGTGGCGATGTAGCGGTAGCTCGGTGGAAACCGGCCGAACGAGTACAGAATCTCCCGCAGCGCGTCGCGTTCGCCGGCCGTCACCGGGATCTTCCCGCGCAAGAGCGTCGCTGCGAGGTTGTCGGCCACCTCAAGATATTCGCCGAAGAAGTTGAACTTCCGATACTGTTCGATCTGGTCCGGAGGTAGCCGGTCGAGCAGCGCGGAACACCTGCCGCGTATCTCAGGGAACTTCTTGCGATCATGAGCCGGATCGCTGGGCGCCGCGCCCCGGCCGTCCGGGGCGCCACGTTCGGTGCCACCGGTCATGTCATTCCTCCATCCCCATCGCCTCCGCCCGTGCGACGGCCAGTGGTTTCCAAGAGCGCAAAGGCCCGCGGCGCGGCGCCATGCAGCAAGAGGAATCGCCACAACCGGTTGCTGGGCCGCTCGATCGCAGTGATCAACCGGTATTTCTGGGATCGCATCCTCCTGTCCTACCGCCCCAAGGTCCCGGGCCTGACCGCGAGGCACCATATGCCCCTCAGTCCCGGACTAGGCCGGGGCTACTCTTGCCTGCGTGGCGGAGGCAAGCGCAGGCGGAAACAGGGACGGCATGCTGTCCGGCTCCGATGGCTTGGGGCGGATGACAATGGCCACGGCGGTCCTGGTGGTGATCCGAGCAGCCATCGGCGTCCGCCGAGCGCACGGGTGCAAGCCGTGCGCACGGCGCGGCAAGAAAACCGCGCGGCAAGAAAGTAGCAGGAGAAATGATCGGAGAAGTGATCCGGGATGGATAGTCAGGAATGGGACCGGCGTTACGCCGGCGCCGAACTGGTTTGGACGGCCGCGCCGAACCGGTTCGTGGTGGCCGAACTGACGGATCTGCCGCCGGGGCGTGCGCTTGACCTCGGCGCCGGCGAGGGACGCAACGCGGTGTGGCTGGCCGCTCGCGGCTGGCAGGTGACCGCCGTGGATTTTTCCACCGTCGGGCTGGACAAGGGGCGGTGCCTGGCGGAGGCGCGAGCCGTGGCCGTGGACTGGGTCCGGGCCGATGTGTGCGACTATCAGCCCGAGGCACAGTCTTTCCAGCTCGTGCTCGTCGCCTATCTCCAGCTTCGCGCGGCGGAGCTGGACGGTGTGCTGCGCAGGGCGGCGACGGCGCTCACGCCCGGGGGGGTGCTGCTTGTGGTGGGCCACGACGTGACCAACCTGACCGAGGGAGCCGGGGCCCGCCGGATCCTGCTGTCCTCTATACACCCGAGTCCATCACCGGCTCCCTCGCAGGACTCACCGTGCTGCGCGCGGAGCGAGTCCGCCGTCCCGTGGGCGGCACTGGCGCCGACGGCGCGGAGCACAGCCGTGACGCGGTAGACACCCTGGTCAGGGCTGTCCGGGCCTGACCAGGGCGATGGCTGGGGCCCGCCGGGCCTGGCCGGGCGGGGTCCGGCCGGAACTGGCCAGCACGGGCCCGGTCTCATCGGTAAGTGGTGCGCCACTTTCCGGCAGCCGTTTCGCGGTAGCGCCGTTGCCGGTCGAGGCGAAGTCTTGTCTGTGGCCCACACTGGGTCCATGACCAGATCTCCTACCATCAGCACCACGGGTGTGGTGATCGCTGGCCGGCCGGTGGCGATGCTGGACCGGGCCCGGATCTACGTGTGCGGGATCACCCCGTATGACGTGACCCACCTGGGCCACGCCGCGACGTTCGTCTGGGCTGACGCGCTGGGCCGGGTGCTGCGCTTTGTCGGTGTCGAGCCCGATGTGTGCCGCAACGTCACTGACGTGGACGATGTCCTGGACGCGGCGGCTCATCAGATGCGGGCTGACTACGACACCATCGCGGCCATCCAGCATCTGCATTTCGATCGTGACATGGCCGCCCTGTCGGTGCGCTCACCTCGGCACGAGCCGTACGCGCACCGGTATGTCGGGCAGGTGATCCGGCTGGCGTCCGGGCTGCTTGAGGCGGGCGCCGCCTACGCCAGCGGCGGCAGCGTCTACTTCCGCGGCCGGGGCGTGGCCGGCCGCGCGGGCCTGGACCAGGCCGAGGCGGCGGCGCTGTCCGCCGAGTACGGGGGCCGGCCGGGCGATCCGGCCAAAGCCGATCCCCTCGATGTGGCTGTGTGGCAGGCGGGCGAGCCGGGTCATCCGTCCTGGGATTCACCGTGGGGTGCGGGCCGCCCCGGCTGGCACGCCGGATGTGCCGCGATGGCCTTGTCCGTCTTCGGCGCCAGCATGGACATTCACGCCGGGGGGGCGGATCTGCGGTTCCCCCATCACGCCTACCATGCGGCGATGGCCGAGGCCTTCACTGGCGTGCGGCCCTACACCCGGGCGTGCCTGCATGTCGGGACGGTCACCGTCGATGGCGTCAAGATGGCCAAGTCGGCCGGTAACCTGGTGCTGGTGCGGGACCTGCTGGCCTCCTATCCCGCGCCCGCGGTCCGGCTGATGATCTTGGATCGCCGCTGGGCCGGCAGCTGGGACTACGCCCCGGCGCTGCTTAGCGCCGCGACCGAGCGGCTGGAGGACCTGCATAGCGCGGGCGGGCGAAGCGCTGCGGCCCCCCCGGGCGCCCTGCCCGAGATACGCCGCCTGCTAGGCGCCGACCTCGATGTGCCCGCAGCCCTCAGTGTCGCCATCGAAGCCGGCGGAGCGCCGGCCCGTGCCCTCGCCGCCACCCTCGGGCTCACCTGAGGCCTTTCCTGCTGCCGCTGCGAGACCCTGACGGGGCGCGACAGCCAGGAGCTGCTGACGGAAGCCGAGGATGCTGGCCGCCGACTCGGGACAGCGGGCTACCTGCGGTGGGCTTCGGGCCGACCGACGTCAAGGCTGCACCGGGTCAACCGACCTGGGACGGCGATTACCCGAGATCCCGCAGCAACAGGAGCCGGGTCACGCCTGCCCCTCTTCAATATCGGCGGCCGTGCCGACGATGGCCCCGTTCAGGATCACCGCGGAGACGCGGCGGAGGGCGCCGATGTCGTCCAGCGGGTTCCCGTCGACGACAAGCAGGTCGGCGTCATAGCCTGCGCGGAGGCGGCCCTTGTGTTTGCCCAACCCACAGCTTTGGGCCGCGCACGAGGTGGCGGTGGCCAGCGCGTCGGCGGCCGATACGCCTCCGGCCACGAGATCCGCGACCGCCTCGGGTAGAACACTGTGCGGCTTTCGCGAGCCGATGCCCCCGTCGCTGCCGGAGACCAGCCGCACACCTGCCCGGTGCATCCGGGCCGCATGGGCTTGCCGCGCCTTCCACGTCATGCCGGTGCGCTGCATGACAGCAAGGACCGCTGCTGGCGGCGTGGAGCCGGCCGCCTTGCCCAGCGTCGGGCACACGACAATTCCGCGGGCGGCCAGCTGTTCCAGCAACCGGTCAGGCATCTGGATGCCCGACAAGGTCAGGCAGGTGCAATGCTCGATGCCGTCAACCTCGGCGTCCACCGCCTGCTCGACCGCGGGTAGACCGTGCGCGTGAGCGGTCACCGGTAACCCGGCCGCATGCGCCTCCTCCACGACAACGCGTAACTCTGCGAGCTGGAACTGGCTGAGCAGAGCGTCTGAGCCCGGAGTCATAACCCCGCCACTGGCCATCACCTTGACCAGGTCGGCACCGCGCTCGACGCGGTCGCGCACCGCGGCCCGAAGCTGCTCCGGCCCGGTCGCCTCCCCGCCCATGTTCGCGCAGTGCCCGTTGCGGCTGGTGATGGGCGGGCCCGATGCCACGATCGTCGGCGCCGCTGCCTCCGGTCCGGTCAACGTAGTGGCGCGCCTCCTCCAATCCAGCACCGCCGCCCGGCGGTCACCCAGGTCGCGAACCGACGTCACACCGGCGGTGAGCTGACCCGCTAACGAACTGCGGATCACCCCGGTCAACCCGTCGTCGTCGTACCCGGGGAGCCGATCGAGGGCACCCGGCCGGCCGTCACCGCAGAGATGGACGTGGGCGTCAACCAACCCGGGAAGCACCGTGGCATTCCGGAAGCCGGCGACGCGCACATCTGCGGGCACGGCCGTGGCGTCCCGCCCCACCGCGACGATGCGTCCCTCATCGAGCAAGACGGCCACGCCTCCTCGCACGAGGCGCTCACCGTCAAACGCGCGCTCCGCCCGAATTGCCAGCATGCCTGGCGCCTCCACTCGCGTCACCCCCGGCCGCGGCGTAACTGTGCCGTATGTCATGCGATCTGATCTTCGGAAGCCCGGCTATCTCAGTGAGCTTGTTAAACGTCGCGTGATCGTGTCCGAATACGCGGGCCGCCCGTTCTCCCAGCAGAACCTGCCCGCCTGCTGCGCCTGTAAAAGCGGAAGGTTGGCGATCCTCTGGGGAAGCTACCGGCGCGATGGGAGCAAGTACAGCGCCAGCAGGTAACAGCACAAAGCGCCAAGAGCGAGAAGCGCCATGAGCAGCGAACTGACGTTCCGGCCGCCGAAGTCGAGAAAGCTCGCCCCGTTGAAGCCCGCCCCGATAGCCAGCATGGCTCCCAGCACGAGGCTGACCGCTGCCCAGCCGGTCCGCAGCCGCATCGCCCGCACGGCTACCGCGATGGCGAACAGGATTACGGCCAGCCCGAGCGCTCCGTGCACTGCCAGCGAGATCGCGCCAGAGCCGATCGCCCAGGTTAGGCTGCGGGCCGATCCGGAGAAGTAGTTTGCCGGATGCGCGCCGGGATGATGAGCGGGCACCGTGACGTAGAGGTTCACCACCATCCCGATGGCTGCCTGGATCACCACCAGGACCGCCGTGGCCAGGGTCATCCGCCGCAAGCCATCGGAGCCGGACAGCGTGCGGTCCCTGTGTCGGCCTGCGCTTGCCTCCGCCACGCAGGCAAGAGTAGCCCCGGCCTAGTCCGGGGCTGAGGGCATATGGTGCCTCGCGCTTGCGGTCTTGGAAACCACTGGCCCCGGCCGCCCGTTCCCGCACCTTGCCCTATCAGTGGGACGCAGCGATCGGGCGTGGGCAACCGTCCAGGCCAGCCAGGGCGCCGCAGCATGCGCGCGACACCTGAGACTTGCGTCGCGAGGCTCGAGACCCAGAGGGTCGCGGGTTCATGTCACGCCCCCTCGCTACCAGGTCAGAGATCCCTTCCGATAATGGCAGGGGTCTCT
Source organism: uncultured Actinomycetota bacterium (assembly GCA_963727015.1). Lineage (GTDB taxonomy): Bacteria > Actinomycetota > Actinomycetes > Streptosporangiales > Streptosporangiaceae > DATFVJ01. The sequence goes on from CAVSEV010000005.1 coordinate 71,872, forward strand.
GGCGTGTCGGATGCTAACGAGGCCTTAGCCGGGACGCCCGATGCCTGTGCGCAAGTCGCCGCGAGCGGCGGATCAGTGACCTAAGACCCTTGTGGCTTTCCTTGTCGGCAGTTCGATGGAGATATAGGCGACTGGCCTATTCGTCTCAACGGAGGCGGGGGTGATGACATGCCGCGCGTATTCATGGACCTGTGGGATGTCCGCTGCATCGACACTCAGGACGTGCCAGGGGCAGACACCTTTTACCTGGTGGGCGGCGTTGTTGCCGGCCACAAGACACAACCGATTCTTACCAGGCCGGTGTGGATCAACGACGGCCGGACCAAGATGTTCGGCGGCGGGCCGGTCAGAGTCTTCGACGAGAGCGTCCCGGCCGGCACCCCTCTGCAGGTGGTATTTGACGCCTGCGACGAGGAGAATGAGACCAAGAACTGGAACCGGTACGCATCGTGGGTCAGGCAGATTCAGGACCAGCTGGCCGCGCTGGCCAAGGAGCCGCCAGCTCCTTGGTATGTAAAGGCGGGCAAGTACGGCTGGAAGATCGCGACGATCGTCGCGCAGCCCGGCAAGGACGAACACCTCGGAAATTACACGAACGAATTCCCGATGCCGCCGTCCAGCAACAAGTACGTCATCGACGTGCCGTTCAAGGGTGCGCCCGTGCGGTGGTGGTCGGACTGGAATTACGTCATGCGGTTCCTTTATGGGTTTGATTACGGCTCTCCGATGACCAACCTCCGGTCGGGTCTGGTGCTGTCCGTCCCTGGCGCGTCAACCGCTGCCGGTGAGCCCATATCCCAGTCGAGCGATCACAGTGAGGACAGCCAGCGGATCCGCTGGGAGCTGGTGGAGGGCGATCTTCGCGGCGAGGCGGTGGTGCGGCTGATGCCACTGCACGACCTGCTAAGCCTGGAAATCCCCACGGGCTCCGGTGGCGGCGCCCCGGTGACCCAAGCCAGATGGCGTGCTGGGGACAACCAGAAGTGGCGAGTATCGGGGTACGGGGCCAAGTTCCGGTTCACGTCCAAGGACACCGGGAAAGCGTTGTCGGTAGCGAGCCCGGCAACTGCCGACGGGGCCAAGCTTGCTACCGCCGACGTGACCGACGACCCCAGTCAGCAGTGGTTCCTGCCGTCGCTGTCGGGTGCCCTCCAGCTCCAGCGGTAGTAGCCGTTAGAGGCGCGCTGCGCCGCTGAGGCCCGCCCGATAGCCCGATAGCCCGGGAGGCGGTAGCGATGTGTGACGTCGAGCTTTACAACTCACCCGCGTGGCAGCTGGCGGAACGGTTGCGGCGCAAGGAGGTGTCCGCGCGGGAACTCCTCGACGCGTTCCTCGGTCGCATCGAACGGCTCAACCCGGCGCTGAATGCGATCGTGACGCTCGATGCGGAGGGCGCGCGAGCGGCGGCGTCGGCGGCCGATCAAGCAGCGGCCGAAGGCCGCTGGACCGGTCCTCTGCACGGCATGCCGATCGCAATCAAGGACACGCACGAGACCCAGGGCATGCGCACCACCTACGGGTCGGCCTTGTTCATCGACAACGTTCCAGGCCGCGACGCGCCGCACGTCCGCCGGCTCAAAGACGCCGGTGCCATCGTCATCGGCAAGACAAACACTGCGGAGTTCGCGGCGGGATCTCAGACGTTCAACCGAGTCTTCGGTGCGACCCGGAACCCGTACGCTCTCGATCGAACCCCCGGCGGAAGCAGCGGAGGGGCCGGTGCGGCCACGGCCAGCGGCATGCTGCCGTTCGCCGACGGATCAGACCTTGCCGCCAGCATCCGCAACCCCGCGAGCTTCTGCAACCTCGTCGGGCTACGCCCGACCCAGTGGCTGCTGCAGCCAACGGTACCTGAGGACGCCTTCTTACCGCTGAGCGTCGTCGGGCCGATCGCCCGCTCCTGCCGCGACGCCCGGCTGCTCCTGCACGCGATGGTGAGTGGCTCGCAGGTCCGCGGCCAGCAGCTGCCCGCGATCTCAGGGAGCGCGCGGGGCCGGGCGATCCGGATCGCATGGTGCGAAGACGCCGACGGGCTGCCGATCGAGCCGGCTGTCCGCGATGTGCTGTCAGCGGCGCGAGCCCGCCTGGAGGCGGGCGGTTGCCAGGTGCGGGAGGTCATCTCCTACCTTGCCGCCGCCGACGATGTGTTTCGGGCGCTGCGCGGCCAGTATCTGGCTACCCGCTTTGCCGCGCTGCTCCGGGACCATCGCCGCGAAATCAAAGCTCCGCTGGTCGACGATATCGAGCTCGGCCTGCGCCTGAGCGGCGACGAGCTGGCTCGCGCACACCGGGAGCGGAGCATCATCTTCTCGCGCATGCAAGAACTCCTCACTCATAACGACGTCCTGGCCCTGCCGGCCGTGCAAGTCGTCCCGTTCTCCATTGACCAAGAGTGGGTCACCAGCATCGCCGGAGTGGCGCAGCCGACCTACATCGACTGGCTGCGAAGTTGCTCACGCGTGACCGTGACGGCGCACCCAGCCGTTAGCGTGCCGGCGGGCTTCACGCCCAGACGGGCTCCCCGTCGGGTTGCAGCTTGTCGGTCCCGTCTGGTCTGACTACTGGCTACTCGATATTGCCGAGAAGATCGAGCATGCCATCGGCGCCGCGGAACGGCGGCCCGATCTGCCCGCCACCAGCGTGGCGGCAAACGTCGGGCGGACATCCCGCGCCACCGGAGGTACGACTCCAGATGCTGGGCGTTCGGCTGCGAGCCGGCCGCGCTCAGCGCACCAGCCGACAATGTTCCGCAGGTCGCGCTCGCCGTGGATCCGCGATGTGCCCCCGCGACGGGCAAAGTGGCAGCGGCTGAACGGCTCAGCATGTCGGCGCGGCCCATGCCCACGACGACGAGCGGCGTTCGCGACCCACGCCTCCACACGACCGGCACAGCTATTGCGACCCGGCTGCACAGGCCGGTGCTTGTTTGGCTGGTGTAGAAAGCGCCCGCTGCGCAGGGCTTGGTTGTTTCTCCCGACGCCGCTGCTGGCGTCCGCCGATCGAGCGGGAAGGAGCCGGGCTATGGCACGAGACAATGACCCTGATCACAACGGCAGCGGCCGTGGTAGCGACATCTGGGACTGTGGCAGCTCCGGCACTCCGCGCCGATACAGCCGAAAATCGGCCACGGCGGGTAATGCGGACTCTCGCGACGCAGCGCCACAACGTGAGGGGCTTCGCGTCAGCACTCCCAGATCTGCCGGCAGATGCCCGGGCACCGAGGCTGAGCTAGCGGGCGAGCCAACTCGGTTGCCGGGTTGCCCCTGTGGTGACTGCAGGTACAGCGATCCATGGTGAACTGGCCGCCCCGTGCACCGCCTGCCAGCAGGTCGCCGGTGCAGGGTGCTGGGTTGATCGACCTCCTACGGGGTGTCATCGGCGGCGGCTAGGAGCCGGCGGGCCGCGGCTTCATCGGCGGGGGCAACCAGCACGCGCACACCTTGCGTCTGCAGCGCCGGATACTGTCCTCCGGCATCATCTGCCGACACGGCTGCGGTCAGGTCGTTATTGCGCAACATGCCGACGATAAGTTCCGCCTCTGTGCGGCTGGTGACGACCGTCACGGGCACAGTCGGCCTGTCAGGACGGGCCGCGGAGGTGGGCTCATGCTTGAGTCGGGCCTGCTCTCGCTCGAGGTACTGCGCGTACCAGCTCGGCCAGTCCGGGTCCGGGTGCCCGGTCCGCTGCTCGTGCTGACCGTGCGCATCCGCCGCGCGCCGGAGGGCTCGCGCCAGATCGCTCGCGGAATCGAATGTCAGTCGCATGGGATCTCCTCTCGAATGAACTGCCACCGCAGCAATATTCGCGAATACGTACCGCCACGGCACGGCGGCCTGGCGGGCGCGCGGCGGGCAGGGGAACGTACGCTAGCGGGAGTTTCCCCCTTATTTTGATCTTGGTCGTGTTTGCGCAGGTCACAGGTAGCGACGGCGACGTTAGGCGTATTACCCAAAATGCGCCGGGTTATGGACCGGCTACGCTATCTCGCGTTCATAGATCATGTCGTGTATGAGGCATCCAACGCTGCGACCTGCTCGAACGCGACGGCCAGCAAAGACGGAGTTGGGTAATACGCTCACACAAGATCGACATGTGTCCTGACCAGCGAATATGCACATCAAGATCGACTTATCCCGGAAACTCGAGCTAGCGGCTGCCGGGTTTGAATCCTGGATCGGCGAGGTGACAATGGGGGCGTGGCCGCCGATCCGAAGCCAGCCGCGCGGCCGCCAGTGAGGCCGGTCGCGGCCGCCGAACGAGGTGAACACTGGTGGCCGGTGGCGCTGGCGATCCTGGTCACCGGCGGTCTGCACGTGGCGCTGCCCGCCCAGTACCGGGTGCAGCCCAGGTGGGTGGTCCCGGCCGTACTGGTCGCATTGCTGGCCGCGTTGATCATCGGGGACCCCGGTCGCATCGACCGGCAGAAGCGATGGCTGCGGATCGTCACCAGTGTCGTCATCGCATTCATCACGGTGGCGAACATGTTCTCAGCCGCCCGGCTCATCCGCGATATCCTCACCAACAACAAGATGTTCGCGAACAACGCCACCGGGTTGCTGGCGACCGGCGGGGTGATCTGGGCGACGAACGTGATTGCTTTCGCGCTGTGGTACTGGGACCTCGACCGCGGTGGCGCCGCGGCCCGTGCGCACCACCCTGACGCGAACCCCGCCTTCATCTTCCCGGAGATGCTGCATACCGACTACGTCCCAGTCACCTGGGTACCGCGGTTCATCGACTACCTGTCGCTGGGTTTCTGGACAGCCACCGCATTCAGCCCCACCGACATCTCGGCGATCAGGCCGTGGGCCAAGCTGCTCATGATCGTGGAAGCGACCGTGTCGGTCGGCATCGGCACGCTCGTGATCGCCCGCGCCATCAACATCCTGTAGCCGGGCTCAGTCTCTGGGTGGTGGCGCCCAGGTCCTTCATCTGTCCGGGAACCTCGCAGGCCAGTGGCCCATTAATTCTCCCGAACGGCTGCCGCGTGCTGGCACACCCCGCAAGCCATCCCTGCCTCGCCGCGCGCGAGCTGCGCTCATCCCCCCTGGGTGAGCGGATGGGCTGCGCGGCATCTCGGTCATCGCCTCGAAACGATCCTCAGGCTGCCCTGTTGTCGTCTCCGGCGGGAGGTGTAGCGTGAAAACGTGCTCCGGGCCCCGGTGGCTCACATTTGCGTGCAAGCAGCGATTGTGTGGCAGGGTTCGGAGTTTCTTTGTTCATGTGCCGGGTTCACGTGCCGGGTTCATGTGCCGGTGCGCTGCGGGTGGCGCACAGCGGGCGGCGCATCGAGGACGGGGCGCGCGGCTAGTGTGGCCCACGTGGGAGGGAATGCTCGTGTCGAACAAGACAGTGGTCTTGGCGATCTTCAAAGACGAGGTGTCAGCCGACATGGCGGCTGCCTCTTTGAAGGACTCGGGGGTGGCGCACGGGGATGCCATCGGCGTCCTTGTCCTTGACGAGAAGGGCGAGATCAAGGCCGAGAAGGTTGGCAAGCGCAGCGTGGGCAAGGGCGCCGGCATCGGCCTGGTGCTGGGGTTGCTGACCCCGGTCGGGCTCGCCGTCGGCGTGATAGGCGGCGGCCTGCTTGGTGCGCTTCATCACAAGGGCCTGGGACTGGACCAGGCCGATCGCGAGCGGATCGGCAGGGATCTGGAAGGGGGCAAAGCAGCCGTCGGGGTGCTGGCTCCTGTTTCCGAAGCCGGCTTTGTGGCTGACAAGCTCACCGAGCTTGGCGGTGCCGCGGAGACTCACGAGGTCCCAGACGAGGCTCTCGAGGAAGCCCACAGCGCCGCCACGACGGCATAGTCCTAGTCTCTAGGGCGTGTCCGGTAGATCCAAGATCTACCGGACACGCCATAGCCTCACGGTCCGGTGGCGGCGGCCTGTGGGGTCAAGGCTGTCCAGGGCCAAGCTGGTCGCGGAGCCGCGATCAGATAGGACGCGCCAATGCCTGCGAAGGACCCAGGAGACCGGCCGGGTGGCATCGGCCCCTTCGTGACGTTCGTCGAGCGCGTGCGCCCGGACGGCGTGGTAGCTCGCTGGGAATCCCGCGATCACCGTAAGCACCTGCAGGGCGCATCGGCCGCCGGCTCGACGTGGTGGGCGCCCAGGGCCCGTGGCTGGTGGATCGCCGTCCTTTTCGCCGTGGGGTCACTGCTGTTCGCTCTGGGCGCCGTGCCCGGGTATGCCAGCGCCGTCGGGACCCGCTGGGACTCGGTGACCTTCTTCGTCGGCTCACTGTTCTTTACTTCGGCTGGGTTCTTGACCTACCGCGAGGCTGTGGATGCTGGCCCGCGGGCGCCGGGTGCCGCCCGGCGGCGCTTCTTCGTCTTCCAGCCCCGCAGGATTGACTGGTGGGCCACGGCGGTGCAACTGGCCGGGACCGTCTACTTCAACGTCAGCACCGGGAACGCGCTGCGGGTAGACCTCACCGCGCAGGCCGCGAACGAGCATGTGTGGCGGCCCGACGCCGTTGGTTCGATCTGCTTCCTGGTTGCCAGCGCGCTGGCCTGGTTCGAGGTCTGCCACGGCTGGGCCGCCTGGCGCCCCAGGACGTGGTCGTGGTGGATCACGCTGGCCAACCTGATCGGGTCCGTCGCTTTCGGCGTGTCGGCTGTGGCCGGCTACATCAACCCGGCGACCGGCCAGCTCAACAACGCCGAGCGGTCGAACCTGGGCACCTTAATAGGTGCGGTGTGCTTCTTCGCCGGGGCACTCCTGCTCCTGCCCGAACGCACCGAGGAAGCCAGCCCGGCGCTGACTGCACCCGCCGCCAGCGACACCTGAATCCGCGGCCTCCTGCCTCCGCCGCCGGCGCCGGGCAGCCTGCCACCTCCGGGCCGGCGAGATCATCTGGGGCCGATGGGATCCCAGCTCGGGCAGGGTTTTGGTGTCAGGGCGGGGGGTGCGGGGCGGCCCGGGACGTTTGGGTTCAAGCCAGGACGTCTGGCTCTAGGCGGCATCATTTGGCTCGGCGCAGCGTGCAAGGGAGAAGAGGGCGCTGGACCAGACGAAGGCACTGGGCCGGACGAAGACAAAGGCAGGCCCCTCTATCCGGATCATGGAGGCGTGCGATGGCAGCGCTGGCGGCGTTTGATTCTGCGGGGACCGGGGCGGTTGTGCTGCCGGGCGCCGATGGCGAGGGTTTTTTCGGGATCCGGTTTGAGTCGATTGGCGGGCTGGGTGCGCATTTGGCGGGGCAGATTCTGGCGGAGGCTGGGGTGTTGCGGCAGGGGCTGAATGGGGCGCATTTTTCTTCGTATGGTTCGGAGAAGAAGGGCACGCCGGTGAAGTCGTTTGTGCGGTTTTGCGCGGCGGGGCGGGAGGTCCGGTCGAGTAGCCCGGTTGACAGCCCGCAGGTGGTGGCGGTGTTTCATGAGGCGCTGGCGCGGTCGTTTGATGTGGCGGCGGGGCTGGACGCGGCGGGGACGCTGATTGTCAATACGCGGTCGGCGCCGGAGCAGGTGCGGGAGCTGCTGGGGCTGGGGTCGGGGACGGTGGCGGTGCTGGATGCGCTGGGGATCGCGTTGGAGGAGAAGACGCGGGTGAACACGGCGATGCTGGGTGCGGTGGCGCGGTGCTGCCCGTTTGTGGATCCGGGGGCGGTGCGGGAGACGATCCGGGCGAAGTTGTCGGTCCGGGCGGCGCATCTGGTGGAGGCGAATTTGCGGACGTTCGACCGGGGGTACCGGGAGCTGCGGCGGGTGTCGTGGCCGGCGGTGGCGGGGCAGCCGGGGCGGGCGGTGGCGCGGGCGGGGCCGGCGTTCGGGTATCTGGACGCGCCGATCGGCGGGATCATCGTGGATACGGGCAACAGTGTGCTGAAGGATCTGAGCATGTCGCGGCAGGGGTTTTTGCCGGCGTATGACCCGGAGCTGTGCGCGCATTGCGGGATTTGCGACATTGTCTGCCCGGATCTGTGTTTCGTGTGGTCGGCGGGCGGCGACGCGGCCGGCGGCGGCGGCGAGGGTGAGGGGCCGGCGGTGCGGCTGGCGGGGATCGACTACCACTACTGCAAGGGCTGCCTGAAGTGCGTGGACGCGTGCCCGACCGGGTCGCTGACCGAGTTGCGGGAGGTGGACGGCTGGGCGGAGGAGAACCGGGTGCCGCTGTTCGGGTGGCTGGAGGCCGAGCGGGCCGCCGGGCGCGGCGAGCCAGCGGCCGAGCGCGGCGAGCCGGCGGCCGAGCGGGGCGAGCGGGAGACCGAGCGGGAGATTGAGAAGGGAACGGGCCGATGACTGCGGTGCAGGCGGCGGAGGTGGCGGCGGGCCGGGCTGGGCAGGTGGTCGGGTTCCGGACCGGTAATGAGATGGCCGCGTTGTCGGCGAAGCAGATCGATTTTCATCTGATGGGCTATTACCCGATCACGCCGTCGACGGAGATCGCGGAGCTGCTGGATGAGATGAAGGCGGCCGGGGAGCATAAGATCGTGATGGTGCCGGCGGATGGGGAGCACGGCGCGGCGGGGATCTGTTACGGCGCGGCGACCGGCGGCGGGCGGGTGTTCAACGCGACGAGTTCGCAGGGGCTGCTGTATTCGCTGGAGCAGTTGCCGGTGCAGTCCGGGACGCGGTTCCCGATGCTGCTGGATCTGGCGACGCGGGCGGTGAGCGGGCCGCTGGATATCCGCGGGGATCATTCGGATGTGTATTACGCGCTGAACACGGGCTGGCTGATTTTCATGGCGCGGGGGCCGCAGGCGGTTTATGACCTGAACCTGATCGCGTTGCGGGTGGCGGAGCGGGCCGATGTGCGGTTGCCGGCGATTGTGGCGTTCGACGGGTTTTTCACCAGTCATCAGAAGCGGCGGGTGGCCAGTTTCGCCGACGACGCGACCGTGGCGGAGTGGCTGGGGCCGGTGCCGGAGATGGTGACGGCGCTGGATCCGCGGCATCCGGTGACGATCGGGCCGTACATGAACGACCCGGATCTGATCAACAACAAGTATCAGCTGGAGCTGGCGATGGACGCGGCGGCGGCGGCGCTGCCGGGGGTGGTCGCGGAGTACGAGGCGCTGAGCGGCCGCCGGTATGACCCGGTGGACCTGTACCGGATGGACGACGCGGAGGTCGCGGTGTTCCTGGTCAACTCGGCCGCGGAGACCGCTAAGGATGTCGCGGACCGGCTCCGCGGCGCGGGGGTGCGGGCCGGGGTGATCAGCCCGAACGTGATCCGGCCGTTCCCGGCGGCGGCGATCCGGGCCGCGCTGGCCGGGGTGCGGGCGGTGGTGCTGGGTGAGCGGTCGGGGAGTTACGGGGCGCACGGGGCGAGCTTGTCGCATGAGGTGAAGTCGGCGCTGCAGGATGACCCGGCGAACCGGACGCTGTGCCTGAGCCGGGTCTACGGCCTGGGCGGGCGGGACTTTTACGCCGAGGACGCCGAAGCGTTCTTCGCGCTGGCGATGGCGGCCGCCGAGGCCGGTGTGGTGGCGGAGCCGTTCGGCTATTACGGGGTGGAGCCGGGTGAGCGGCGCCGCGGCGCCGCCGCGGCGGCGCGGCGCGCCGGCGCTGACCCGGGCCGAGCAGACCAGCGGGCTGCTGGACGTGGCGCCGGGCCCGGACGGGCGGCTGCGGGTCGACGCGCCGCCGTACTGGCAGCTGGCGGCCAAGCCGAAGCGGGTGCTGCCCGGTCACGGCGCGTGCCCGGGCTGCGGGATCTTCCCCGCGCTGGACCAGTTCCTGCGCGGTATCGAGGGTGATGTGGTGGTGCTGTACCAGACCGGCTGCGCGATGGTGGTGACCACCGGCTACCCGTACACCGCGCACCGGGTGACCTACGTGCACAACCTGTTCCAGAACGGCGCGGCGGCGCTGTCCGGGCTGGTGGAGATGTTCCACGAGCGGGTCCGGCGGGGGGAACTGCCGGCCGGGCAGGACATCACCTTCGTGATGGTCACCGGGGACGGCGGGATGGACATCGGGATGGGCGCGGCGATCGGCGCGGCGCTGCGCAACCACGGGATGATCGTGGTCGAGTACGACAACCAGGGCTACATGAACACCGGCAGCCAGCTGTCCTACTCCACCCCGCTGGGGCACCTGACCTCGACCAGCCACGTCGGCCCGGCCGAGCTGGGCAAGGCGTTCCACCACAAGGACACCCCGCAGATCATGGCCGCGACCAACATCCCGTACGTGTTCACCAGCGTCGAGGGCTACCCCGACGACCTGGTCGCCAAGGCCGCCAAGGCGCAGTGGTACGCCCGCCACCAGGGCACCGCCTACGGCAAGATACTGATCTCCTGCCCGCTGAACTGGAAAACCGAGGACCGCGCCGGGGTCGAGATCGTGCAGGCCGCGGTCGACTCGTGTTTCTTCCCGCTGTATGAGATCGAGTCCGGGGTGACCCGGATCACCTACGACCCCGAGCCGATCGGGCGGCGGCTGCCGGTCGCCGGCTGGCTGGCGCTGATGGGCAAGACCCGGCACCTGTGCAAGCCCGCCAACGAGGCCACCCTGGCCGCGATCGAGGCCGAGGTGGAACGCCGCTGGCAGCGGCTGAAGGCCAAAGACGCCAGCCCCCTCCTCTAACAACAGCAGCCGGGCCGGCCCGGGATGAACAGCCGGGCCGGGCCCCGCGGGCAAGGCAAGTACCCCATCTGGCGAGTGAGAGATCATGGATACCACTGCACGGATCGTCGACAAGCGTGACCTGACCGATATCACCAAGCTGTTCGTCGTGCACGCCCCGCTGGTCGCGCGGAACGCGGCGCCCGGCCAGTTCGTGATCGTGCGGATCACCGAGACCGGTGAGCGGATCCCGATCAGCATCACCGATTTCAGCCGCGCCGACGGCACGATCACGATCGTGGTCCAGCAGGCCGGGCGGACCAGCGCGCTGGCCTGCGCGCTGGCCGAGGGCGACGTGTTCCTGGACTTCGCCGGGCCGCTCGGCGCGGCCGCGCCGCTGCCCGATGCCGGGCACGCGGTGCTGATCGGCGGCGGGTTCGGCACCGGCGCGGTGTTCCCGCTGGCCCGCGAGATGCGCGCCCGCGGGGTCGCGGTCAGCGCGATCGTCGGCGCCCGCACCGCCGGCCTGGTCATCCTGGCCGACCTGCTGGCCACCGCGGCCGACCCGGTGCACGTGTGCACCGACGACGGCACGGCCGGCTACCACGGCTTCGTCACCGGCCGGCTCGAGCAGCTGCTGGACACCGGCGCCGGGTACACCTGCTGCCTGGCCGTCGGCCCGATGCCGATGATGCGCGCCGTCGCTCAGGCGACGGCCCGCCGCGGGCTGCCCACCTGGGTGTCGCTGGACCCGCTGATGGTCGACGGGACCGGGATGTGCGGCGGCTGCCGGGTCAGCGTCGGCGGCAAGACCCTGTTCGCCTGCGTCGACGGCCCGTTCTTCGACGCCGCCCAGGTCGACTTCGGCGAAGCCGCCGCCCGGATGAGCACCTACCAGCAACAAGAGGACCTGGCCTGCGAGCTCGCGGGACTGGGGAGGTAACAGCCATGCCGATCGTGTACCCGCACAAAACCGAGATGCCCTGCGCCGACCCCGGCCAGCGGCGGCACAGCTGGGACGAGGTCGCCGAAGGCTACACCGAGGCCCGCGCCATCGCCGAGGCCCGCCGCTGCCTGAACTGCCAGGACCCCGTCTGCGAGCAAGGCTGCCCGGTCAACGTCCCGATCCGCGACTTCGTCCGCGCCGTCGCGGTCGGCGACTTCGCCGCCGCCGCCGCGACCATCCGCTCCCGTAACCTGCTCCCCGCGATCTGCGGCCGGGTCTGCCCCGTCGAACACCAATGCGAAGCCCGCTGCGTGCTGGCCCCCCACCAGGACCCGGCCGGCATCGGCCGCCTCGAACGATTCGTCGCCGACTGGGAACACACCCACCCCCCCGCCGCCAGCCCCGCGCCGCCGCCCTGGCGGGACCAGAAAATCGCCATCGTCGGCTCCGGCCCCGCCGGGCTGACCGTGGCCAGCGACCTCGCCCAGGCCGGCTACCCCGTCACCATCTTCGAAGCGCTGCACGCCTTCGGCGGCGTGCTCCGCTACGGCATCCCCCAATACCGGCTGCCCAAAGAAATCGTCGACGACGACGTCGCCCACCTCACCGCCCTCGGCGTCGAATTCGTCCGCGACGTCATCATCGGCAAAACCGTCACCATCGACCAGCTCACCACCGAACACGGCTACACCGCCGTGTTCGTCGGCACCGGCGCCGGCTCGCCCATCTTCATGAACATCCCCGGCGAGAACCTCAAAGGCATCTACTCCGCCAACGAATTCCTCACCCGCGTCAACCTCATGCACGCCTACTCCTTCCCCGACTACGACACCCCCGTCCAGCGCCCCCGCCACGCCACCGTCATCGGCGCCGGCGACACCGCCATGGACGCCGTCCGCTGCTCCATCCGCCTCGGCGCCGAACAAGCCCACATCGTCTACCGCCGCTCCGAACAAGAAAAAGGCGCCCGCGCCGAAGACTACGAACGAGCCCGCGACGAAGGCGTCATCTTCGACTGGCTCACCCTGCCCACCCGCTTCATCGGCGACGCCAGCGGCTGGGTCCGCGCCCTCGAATGCATCCACACCGAACTCGGCGAACCCGACAACTCCGGCCGCCGCCGCCCCATCCCCATCCCCGGCTCACAATTCACCATCGACACCGACCTCGTCGTCATCGCCCTGGGCACCAACCCCAACCCCCTCGTCCCCCGCACCACCCACGGCCTGGACACCGACCCCCACGGCTGCATCATCGCCGACCCCCAAACCGGCGCCACCAGCCGCCCCGGCATCTACGCCGGCGGCGACATCGTCACCGGCGCCGCAACCGTCATCCTCGCCATGGGCGCCGGCCGCAAAGCCGCCACCGCCATGCACGAATACCTCGCAGCAGCAGGCCGGTCAGGAAGCCGAGTACGAAAAGGGGCACGGGGCCGGGATCGTCTGGGCGAACGAATACGCGACGGCTGATGAGCTGCGCGACCTAGTGGACAACTTCGAGCCCGGCCGAGGCGGCGCCTTCGACGATTCGCACTGGCGAGGGTTCGCCGCCGGGGCCGGGGAGGTACTCGACGCCGGGGGCCCGCAGCGCAACGGCTGAGAACCCGCAGCGCAACGGCTGAGAACCCGCAGCGCAACGACTGAGAAACGTCATCCCTCGGTCAGATCGCGAAGTCCTGCTCGTACCACACTTCGTTCGTGACTGGACGCGGTCGCGGCTCGGCGCCGACGCCGGCGCCGTCGATTTTCGCCTCCAGTTCCTTGATCCGCATGAGCAGGGCGTGCAGGCTGACACCGACGAGGTCAGGGAGCACGGCATGATCGAGGTCGGCTGGCGCGGACGCCGGGCGGGGATGCCTGCGGTGGATAACCTCCCCGGGCACGCCGACGACGACCGAGTCGGGTGGCACCGGCTTGACCACGACGGCGTTGGCGCCGATGCGGCTGCCGTGGCCGATCGTGATCGGGCCGAGCACCTTGGCGCCGGCCCCGATGGTCACCCGGTCACCCACGGTCGGGTGGCGCTTGCCGCGGTCCAGGCTGGTGCCGCCGAGGGTGACTCCTTGGTAGATCGTCACGTCGGCGCCGACCTCGGCGGTCTCACCGATGACCACGCCGGTGGCGTGGTCGATGAACAGCCCGGGACCGAGCTGCGCGCCCGGGTGGATGTCCACCCCGGTGAGCCCCCGGGTCAGCGCCGAGCAGAGCCGGCCCTCCAGCTTCCTGTTGTGCCGCCACAGCCAGCCACTGACCCGGTGCCCCCACACCGCGTGCACGCCCGGGTAGCAGAGCGCGAGCTCGACAGCGCTGCGTGCGGCCGGATCGCGTTCCCTGGCCGCCCGCAGGTCGCTTCGCATGGCCCTGAGCATCGTCACTCGCCAAGATCGAACAGCGGCGTACTGAGGTACCGCTCGCCGAAGTCGGGAACCACGACCACCACCAGTTTGCCCGCGTTCTCCGGGCGGTGCGCTACCTGGACGGCAGCCCAGACCGCCGCGCCGGACGAGATGCCGGCGAGCAGCCCTTCCTCCCTGGCCATCCGGCGGGCCGTGTCGAGTGCGGCATCGTTGCCGACGGTGGCGATCTCGTCGATGATGCCGACGTCGAGGACATCGGGCACAAAGCCGGCGCCGATGCCCTGGATGGGGTGGGGTCCCTTCTGACCGCCCGACAGCACCGGCGACGCGGCCGGCTCGACCGCCACCAGCCGCACCGACGGCTTGCGCTCCTTGAGCACCTCGCCCACACCGGTGATGGTGCCGCCGGTGCCGACCCCGGCGACGAAGATGTCCACGGCACCGTCGGTGTCACGCCAGACTTCTTCGGCGGTGGTGGTCCGGTGGATCTGCGGGTTGGCCGGGTTCTCGAACTGCTGCGGCATGAAGTACCGCTGGTCTTTCTTGGCCAGCTCCTCCGCCTTCGCGATGGCACCGGGCATGCCGTCGGGGCCGGGCGTGAGGATCAGGTCGGCGCCGAGAGCACGCAGCAACTGCCGCCGCTCCAAGCTCATCGTCTCGGGCATCGTCAGCACGCACCGGTAGCCGCGCGCCGCGCAGACCATGGCCAGCGCGATGCCGGTATTGCCGCTGGTGGGTTCGAGGATGACGGTGTCCGGCCGGATCAGGCCGTCGCGCTCGGCGGCGTCGATCATCGCCACGCCAATGCGGTCCTTCACGCTGTGCGCCGGGTTGTAGAACTCCAGCTTTGCCACGACCTGCGCCCCCGCGCCGTCCGTTACCCGCCGCAGGCGCACCAGCGGCGTATTACCGATCAACTGGGTGACATCATCGGCAATCCTCATCGCCTGCCCCTTCCACACTTTGGCCTGTCCTGCCTGCTGTCCCTGCAGGACCGCGGGTCAGTCCTACTCACAAGAACGCTTCCTGTCACGTTCCCACTCGGCCCAGGGCCAAAAGTCCTTGTAAACAACTAAACCCCCCAGAAAGACCGGGATTGTGACCTTCGGCCCTTTTCCCGCGAGGCTGGCCGCCGCAGCCTTGAACTCCTAGGAAGGGGCCCCGCCAATGCCAACCGACCAACAGGCCCATCTCGCGCTCAGCGACCCGGCAGCCCGCCAGCTGGCGAACGCGACCAAGACCACCGCTCAGCTGGACACGATCACGCCGCGGTGGCTGACCCGGCTGCTGCAGTGGGTGCCGGTCGAGGCGGGCATCTACCGGCTGAACCGGGTCAGGCACCCGGAGGACGTCGAGATCGCCTGCCCGCCCCGCGACGAGTCCGAGCTGCCGCAGACCTACGTCGACTACGAGGCGTCGCCGCGGGAGTACTTCCTCAGCTCGGTGATGACCGTCGTCGACATCCATACCCGCATCTCCGACCTGTACAGCAGCCCGTACGACCAGATCGGGGAACAGCTGCGGCTGACCATCGAGACGATCAAGGAGCGGCAGGAGAGCGAGCTGATCAACAACGAGGACTACGGCATGCTCGCCAATATCGCTGACGGGCAGCGCATCTCCACCCTGGCCGGCCCGCCGACCCCGGACGACCTCGACGAGCTGATCACGAAGGTCTGGAAGGAACCGGCGTTCTTCCTGGCCCATCCGGCTGCGGTCGCGGCGTTCGGCCGGGAGTGCACCCGGCGCGGGGTCCCGCCGGCGACGGTCAGCCTGTTCGGGTCGCAGTTCGTCACCTGGCGCGGCGTGCCGATCATCCCGTCCGACAAGGTGCCGCTCGCCGACGGGAAGAGCCAGGTTCTGCTGCTTCGTGTCGGCGAGCAGCGGCAGGGGGTGGTCGGCCTGTTCCAGCCGGGCCTGGCCGGCGAGCGGTCGCCGGGGCTGTCGGTGCGGTTCATGGGCATCAACCGCAACGCGATCGCGTCCTACCTGGTCTCGTTGTACTGCTCGCTCGCGGTGCTCACCCCGTCCGCGCTCGCGGTCCTCGACGACGTCGAGGTTGGGAAGTTCCATGAATACGACCACAGCTACCGGTGACGGCGTGAGCGCCGCGCCGGAGTGGCTGCCCGACGAGACGACGCTGGCCCGGCTGGCCAACGAGCTCTTCACCGCGCTCCCCGCAGGCCAGCCGGCCACCGCGCTCCCCGCAGACCAGCCGGCCACGGGCTCCCCAGTTATTTGCCGGCCACCGGGCTCCCCGGTTATTTGCCGGCCACCGGGTTCCCCGGTCAGCTGCCGGCCGCCGTGATCCCCGCTGACCGGCCGGGCCCGGCGGTCCCGGCGGGCCCGGCGGCCCGGGTTATCAGCCGGTCACGGTGGTCCCCGGTTACCTGCCGCCGGTGGCGTCCCCGGGCGTGCCCGGTGTCCGGCCGGGGCGGCCCGGTCCCGCGTTCGCGCTGGCGGGTACCGGCCATCCCGCGGCACCGTCGTTCTACTTCGTCGATGGGTCCGGCCGGCTGCCGCGCCGGCTGCCGTGCCGGAACCGGCCTTCCCCGCCGGCGCCCAGCCGGTGTTCGATGTCGAGGCGGTCCGCGGGGACTTCCCGATCCTCGGCGAGCGGATCAACGGGCGGCGGCTGGTGTGGCTGGACAACGCGGCGACGACGCACAAGCCGCAGGCGGTGATCGACCGGCTGGGGTATTTCTATTCCCGCGAGAACTCCAACGTTCACCGCGCCGCGCACACCCTCGCGGCCCGGGCCACCGACGCGTACGAGGACGCCAGGACGACGGTGGCGGGCTTCCTCGGCGCGCCGTCGGGGCAGGCCGTCATCTTCACCCGGGGCGCCACCGAGGCGATCAACCTCGTCGCGCAGGCCTGGGGCCGGCGGCACGTCGGCAGGGACGACGAGATCGTGATCTCGCATCTGGAGCATCACGCCAACATCGTGCCGTGGCAGCAGCTCGCCGGGCAGACCGGCGCGAAGCTGAAGGTCATCCCGGTCGACGACGACGGCCAGCTGCTGCTGGACGCCTACCAGGATCTGCTCACCGGCCGCACCCGGCTGGTCGCGATCGCGGAGGTGTCCAACGCGCTGGGGACGATCGTCCCGGTCCGCGAGGTCGCCGCGGCGGCGCACCGGGCCGGCGCTAAGGTGCTCATCGACGGCGCGCAGGCGGTCGCTCACGTTCCCGTCGACGTGCGCGCCCTGGACGCCGATTTCTACGTGTTCTCCGGGCACAAGATATTCGCCCCGACCGGCATCGGGGTGCTGTACGGCAAGCCGGAGGTGCTCGAAGCGATGCCGCCATGGCAGGGCGGCGGGAACATGATCCGCGACGTCACGTTCGAGCGGACCACCTACCAGCATCCGCCGGGCCGGTTCGAGGCGGGCACCGGCAGCATCGCCGACGCGGCCGCGCTCGGCACCGCCCTGGACTACGTCAGCGCGATCGGCCTGCCGAACATCGCGCGTTACGAGCACGAGCTGCTCGGCTACGCAACCAGCCAGATCCAGACCGTGCCCGGCCTCCACCTGGTCGGCACCGCGCCCGACAAGGCCAGCATCCTGTCCTTCGTGCTCGACGGCTACCGGCCCGAGGACGTCGGCACGGCGCTGGACAAGGACGGCATCGCGGTCCGGGCCGGCCACCACTGCGCCCAGCCGATCCTGCGCCGCTACGGGCTGGAGTCGACCGTCCGGCCATCGCTGGCCATGTACAACACCCGCGCCGAGGTCGACCTCCTCGTCGCGGCCCTGCGCAGCCTCGCCGCCAGCGCCGGACATCACCGGTAGCGCGGGGCCGGCCGTCCGGGCGCCTATCCGCCATGGATAGCTCGCAGATCATCCCGCGGGTGCGTCGAGCAACGCGCGGCAAACATCTACGATGTCGACCATCCCGATAAGACCGGCGTTGCCGACGACAGGCAGGTGCCGGAAACGGCCAGCCATCATGGCCTCGGCCGCGTCGCGGATGCTCGTCGTCGCGTTGATGACCGTCGGGCTGCTGGTCATCAGGTGGTGAATCCGGACATCGTCCATGTCCTTCCCGTCCGCCATCGCGTGGACAAGGTCCGCCTCCGTAATGAGGCCGATCGGCCGGTTGGTCCGCGCGCCGTCCAGGACCACCAGAGCTGTCGCGCCCGCGTGCTTCATCAGGTACGCGGCCGCGGCCGCGTGGTCGTGCTGTTCTACCGTCGTCGCCGGTGGCCGCATAACGGCCGCAACGGTCGCCGGGGCTGGTGGCGGCCGCAAGGACGACTCGTGCGCAGAGGCTTCGGTCATGATCTCCTCCGTTCCTCCGCGCCTGGCGCTCGGCGCCTGCGCGGGTCATCCTGGCCGATCCCGAATTTGGATCGTAACGCTGCTCATCCGCCCGGTGGCAGCCTGGACCGGTCCGCCCTGCGGCGGGCGCCAGCAAACCCGCTCCGGCGAGGCGTAGCGTGCTTTGCCGGACGGCGGCGCAGGCAAGCGGGCGGGCCCGGACTAGTGGTCTGCCAAAGGACCCCTCTGACAGACCACTAGCTGTGACCGGCGAGCAGCCCGGCCGCCGCACTGTCCAGATGGCCGGCCCAGGGCGCGTTAGCGCCGGGCACCGTGCACGTGAAGGCCGCGAGGTAGGTGGCGAACTGGAGTGCGCGCCGCACATCATCAGGTGTGAGCCTGGTAAGACGGCTGCTGAGCTGCTCGTGCCGCCACAGCCAGTGCAGGAACGCGGCGGAGAACGCGTCGCCAGCACCGACCGTGTCTATGACCTTCACTGCTACAGCCGGCACCGCGATTCGTTCGCCGTCCAGCGATGCCCGGGCGCCGTGTCTGCCTTCAGTGAGGATCACGAGCCGGACACCGCTGTCGTGCCATCGCGCAAATACGTGCTCGACAGGCACGTCCGGGTACAACTGCGCGAGATCCTCGTCACTTAGCCGGATGATATCTGCGATCTCGCACCAGGCGTTCAGGCGGTCGCGGTAACGATCGGGCGGGACCAGGGTGGTCCGGACGTTGGGATCAATGGAGATAGTGGCATGCCCGCGAACTGCTCGAAGCGTGTCCTCGATCAACTGGCCGCCAGGTTTCATTATGAGCGCGAGTGATCCCGCGTGGATGCACTTAGCTTCAGACAGCTGGCCGGGACTCAGCTCGCCCGGCCGCCATTGCCAGTCGGCGGTGCCCGTGGCGTAGAACTCATAGGCCGTGTGGCCGCCCTCGTCCACCGAAGCGATGGCAAGCGTGGCCGGCTCGTCGGCAGGAACGCTGCTGGTGAGGTCGACCCCTGACCGCACCAGGCGATCACGGAGCAGCTGTCCGAGGACGCCTCTAGCCAGGCGGCTCACAAACCTTGTCGGCGTGCCGAGCTGAGCCAGCGCCACGGCCGTGTTGGCGGGCCCGCCGCCAGCATGCACGTTCAGCACCGCGCTGCCCGCCGCGGCGATCGGTGTCCCGGCAACCGCGTCAGCCACGTTCTCGCCGATCACTGCGACGTATGGGCTCATCACGGGCCCTTCCTGCCGGCCCTTCCTGCCGGGCCTTAGTGTCCAGCTGAACGGCCGGGCTGCTGGGTGCCGGGCAAGCCGCGCAGCGGGTGCGTCACGCCGCGAGAAGCAGAAGCACGTTGGAGTATGTCAAGCTGCGCAAAAGGGTACCCGGCAGCACCCGCCGTCAACCAGTGCAGCGGTTCCCGCGCAGAGTTTGCTGAGGAGTCACTGTTTGCTGAGGAGTCACTCGTGGACGAGCTGAACGACGAAGAGCGCGCGATTGTCGAAACGGTGCGTGATTTCGTGGATCGCGAGGTGCGCCCGGTGGCGCGCGATCTCGACCATGCGAACGCCTATCCGGACGAGCTCATCGAGCAGATGAAGAACCTGGGCATCTTCGGTCTCGCGATTCCCGAGCCCTACGGTGCGGTCCAGGTGTCCACCGCCTGCTATGTGCACGTGACCGAAGAGCTGGCGCGGGGCTGGATGAGCCTGGCGGGCGCGATGGGCGGGCACACCGTGGTGTCCAAGCTCATCGTCAGGTTCGGGACCGAGGAGCAGAAGGACAGGTACCTGCCCCTGATGGCCACAGGAGAGATCCGTGCGGCGATGGCGCTCACCGAGCCTGGCGGCGGCTCCGACCTCCAGGCGATCCGGACCACCGCCAAGCGGGACGGCGACGACTACGTCGTCGACGGCACCAAGACGTGGATCTCCAACGCCCGCCGGGCGCAGGTCATCGCGGTGCTGTGCAAGACCGACCCGGCCGCCGACCCGCCACATCACGGCATCAGCCTCCTGCTGGCCGGGCACGGGCCAGGGCTTGATGTCTCACGGGATCTGCCCAAGATCGGTTACAAGGGCGTGGAGTCGTGTGAGGTCAGCTTCGACGGCTATCGCACGCCCGCCTCTTCCCTTCTTGGCGACACGGAGGGCAGGGGATTCGCGCAGATGATGGCCGGCCTGGAGGTCGGCAGGATCCAGGTTGCCGCCCGGGCGATCGGCGTCGCCAGGGCGGCCTTCGAGGACTCGCTGCGGTACGCGCAGCAGCGCGAGGCCTTCGGCAAGCCGATATGGCAGCACCAGTCGATCGGCAACTACCTGGCGGATATGGCGACCAAGCTGACTGCCGCGCGGCAGCTTGTCCTGTTCGCCGCGGGCAGGATCGACGCGGGCTACCGCGCCGACATGGAGGCAGGGATGGCCAAGCTCTTCGCTTCGGAGAGCGCCATGGAGATCACCTTGGACGCGATGCGGATCCACGGCGGATACGGATACTCAACCGAGTTCGACGTGGAGCGGTATTTCAGGGACGCTCCGCTGATGATCGTCGGCGAGGGCACCAATGAAATCCAGCGCGGCGTCATCGCCCGGCAGCTCGTCGCCAGGGGTGGCCTGCCCGCTTGACCGCCCGGCTCAACCGCACCGTCAAGTAGCGTGCGCAGAGCTGGAAGCCGGGGAACGCGAGCAACGGACGGGAGCCGCAGTGGTCACTTTTCCCGAGGGCTTCGCCTGGGGTACGGCGACAGCCTCGTATCAGATCGAGGGAGCGGTCAGCGAGGACGGGCGCGGGCCCTCGATCTGGGACACCTTCAGCCACCAGCCGGGCAGGACCCTGAATGGCGACACCGGGGACGAGGCGTGTGACCACTACCACCGCTACGCGGAGGACGTGGCAATCATGGGCTGGCTGGGCGCGCCGTACTACCGGTTCTCACTGGCCTGGCCCCGCCTTCAGCCGGCCGGCCGCGGATCGCTGCACCAGCCGGGTGCCGACTTCTACCACCGGCTGCTGGACAAACTCGCCTCGGCTGGCGTGCGGCCGTGGGTGACGATCTACCACTGGGATCTGCCGCAGGTGCTCGAGGACGCGGGCGGCTGGCCGGTACGGGACACCGCCTACCGGTTCGCCGACTTCGCGGCGCTGGCCCATGAGGAGTTCGGCGCTCGCGTCGACTGGTGGACCACCCTTAACGAGCCGTTCTGCTCGGCCTTCTACGGTTACGCCCAGGGGGTACACGCCCCGGGCCGCACCGAGCCTGCCGCGGCCCTCGCAGCCGGTCATCATCTGCTGCTTGGCCACGGCCTCGCGGTGGAGCGGATGCGGGCGGCGCGGCCCGGCGGCAAGCTCGGCATTACCCTCAACCTGTCGCAGATGCTGCCTGCCACTGACAGCGAGGCTGACCGTGAGACGGCGGCCAAGCTGGACGCGAGGAAGAACGGCTTCTTCATGGGCCCGCTGTTCGCCGGGGGCTATCCGGACCGCCTGCTGCGCGAGGTCGCCGGCCTCGGGTTCGCTGACGGCATCCACGACGGCGACGTGCGGCACATCGGCGCGCCTCTCGACTTCCTCGGCATCAACTACTACCGCCGCTTCTACTCGCGGGCCAGGACACCGGGGGAGATCACCGCAGCCCGCGGGCGGCCCTCCCCCTGGGTCGGGTGCGAGGAAATCCAGCTGGTCGACCGCGGGCGTCCCAAGACTCAGATGGGCTGGGAGATCGACCCTGACGGCCTGCACGACCTGCTCACCTGGGTATCCAGGGAATACGAGGTCCCGCCGCTGTACATCACGGAGAACGGGATGGCCTGTGCGGACCGCCCGGCGCCGGACGGCGCGGTCCATGACCGCGAGCGGATCGCCTACCTCGAAGCCCACGTGCGGGCCGCCCACCGGGCGCTCAGCGACGGGGTGGACCTTCGCGGGTACTTCGTCTGGTCGCTGCTCGACAACTTCGAGTGGGCGCTCGGGCTCGGGCGGCGGTTCGGCCTCGTTCACGTGGACTATCCGACGCAGAAGCGGACGCCCAAGGACAGCGCGCACTGGTACCGGCAACTCATCCGCGCTGGCAGCCTTGACGGGCCGCAGCCGCCCGCGCTTGCGGGGAAATAGCAGTTGTCATCGATATCGCTGACTACCGTCACCATTGGGAGGACATCGCCGAGTTCAAGGATTACCTGCGGTCAGGCCCCGGTTTTGACGACCTGGATCTGACCAGGACGCCCGGGCACCCCCCGGTGGGCGGTTCAGGCTTTCCGCGCGCGACTGCGGCGCATCCACATCGGGCTCACCAGGGCGATGAGCAAGACGGCGACTCCGACCTGCAGGATGTGACGGATCCAGTCGATCCCGCCGGTGTGCCGGACGTTCAGGCCAACCGAGATGAAGTTACCGATGAGGGCGCCAGCGATACCACATAGGATCGTCAGCCATAGCGGGATGTCCTGCCGCCCGGGCAAGATCAACTTCGCGATGAGGCCGATTACCAGACCAGCGATGATTGACCAGATGATTTCGAGCATCGAGACTTCCCCCTTGCCTCAACTTGGTGTCCATTCAGGGGCTGCAGGGTGACTGCGCTGCGCGACACGCCGTAGCGGGTGCTTGAAGTTACAGTTCAGGTTGAACAAGCTTGCGGCTTGTGTCCGATGAGCCCGATCTGCCTGGCGGTGCCGGGGAGCTGCGTGAGCTGCTGGCCCGGCTCCGGGCGAAGGACAGCGAGAACGCGGTGCTGCGGGCGGAGCTGTCGGCGGCGCTGGACCGGGAACGTCGGCTTGAGCTGCGGATCGCCGAACTGGAACGCCGGCTGGGCATGGACAGCAGCAACTCGGGGACGCCGGGCTCGAAGGAGCCGATCGGGGCCAAAGAGCGCCGCAAGGCCGAGCGCCGGGACCGGAATACCTCGGAGCGGGAGCGGCGCAAGGACCGCAAGCGCGGCGGGCAGCCCGGGCACCCCGGCGCGGGCCTGTCCCGGGACCGTGATCCGGACGAGCGGAAGACCGCGGATCCGCCGGCGGAGTGCTCGGGGTGCGGGGCGAGCCTGGCCGGGGTGAGTGCGGCCGGCTCGTCGTGGGCGCAGGTCTGGGACGTGAAGATCGCCCGGTGGGTGACCGAGTGGCTGCTGCCGTCGCTGCTGTGCCGGTGCTGCGGGAAGCTGACGACCGCGGACGGGCCGCCGGGCGCGTACCCGGGCACCATTTCGTACGGGGCGGGGATCAACGCGGCCGCGGTACTGCTGAGCGGGTACGGGAACGTGCCGTCCGAGCGCGCCGCCCGCCTGATCGCGATGCTGCTGGGCATGCCGGTCTCCCCGGGCTTCGTGGACCGGGCCAGCGCCCGGCTGGACGAGAAGCTCCAGGCCGCGGCGTTCGACGACGCGATGCAGGCCGCCCTTGCGGACGAGCCGGTGCTCGGTGCGGACGAGACCCCGGTCAACGTGCTGACCCGCGATACGGACCCGGAGACCGGGGAGCCGGAGGAGGGGGCGCCGCACGTGCTGATCGTCCGCCCGCCGGGCGGGAAGCTGACCTGGCTGCGGGCGATGGGATCGCGCCGCGCCGCGGCGATCACCGCGATCCTGTCGTTCTTCACCGGGATACTGATCACCGACGGGTACACCGCTTACCAGCAGATGCTCACCGATCTCACGGGTATCCAGCAGTGCGCCGCGCACGTCATCCGCCGCTGCCGCGCGGTCAGCAAGCTCGGCCCCGGCAGCCTGCAGTCCTGGGCCACTGACGTGATCATCATCCTCCGCCAGGCGCACCTGGCCTGCGAGGACGCCCGGTCCCGCGGCCAGCCTCCCGACCCGCAGGTCATCGCGGACCTGCGCACCCGCTACGACGAGGCCGTCTCCTTCGGGATCACGCACAACCGGCACCGGGACTGGCACGACGGCAACCACCCCGGCTACGCGCTCGGCTCCTGGCTGCACGGCTACGCCCCCCAGGTGTGGCTGTTCACGAGCGACTCCGCCGTCGAGTGGACGAACAACGTCTCCGAACAAGGAGCCAAAGCCGCTAAGCGGCACCAGGCCGTCTCCGGGTACTGGCACACCCAGGCCACCCTCGCCCGCTGGTGCCGGATTCGCAGCTACCTCGACTCCGCCACCGCCCACGGGCTCACCGCCCTGGACTCCGTCAGTGCCGCCCTAGCCGGCAAACCCTGGCTCCCGCCGCTCCCCGCCGGCGACCTGCTTGCAGCATGAAACCCACAGATGGCAGACACCCCTGAATGGACACTCAACTTGCCCGCCAGGACGCATGAGCGCGCCTGCCCGGCTCCTTGCCCCCTGCGCATTTCCCCTGGTCATGGCGCCCCCGGGAAGCGTTTAAACAGGCTAACACGCCAACCCGGCCGGACCGCAATGCCGTGTAGAAGAGCGTGTTCGCGCTGGCGGGCTGGCAGTCGCCGGGGGCTTGGTGGCCGATCGGTTTCGGTTACGTACTGTGATCGCTGACGGGTGCTGCGGGACGCCCGGCATGGCTGCTTGCGCTGGCGGTGATACCGGGCCGGCGGGTGGCTGGCGGTACTGATCACGATCTGGCAGCGGCGGCGTGTCACGCGTGGGGGCGCAGCGAAGCTCCGCTAGCAGTGGGGATTGTCGATGATCCTCACGAGCCAGGGAGCTTCGTTGCCCGGCCATTGTGACATGCCCTCAGCGCCGCCGGCCAGTGTCGCGGCTCCGCGCCGCGCTGCCGCGCCCCCGGTTGTCAGCCCCGGTCCCTGCGGGAATGCCGGCCTGGAGTTGCTCGGGCAGGCGGGGATGGTCGCCGTCCGGGTAGCGGACCTGGCCTCCCCGGCCGGGCCGGGGATGGGCGAGGACGGCCGGTCGGCGCTGGTCGCGGCCGGGGCGGGCAAGATCGCTACCGGGGACCTGGTGGTGTTCTGCAAGCCAGTGGCCATCGCCCCAGCGGTGGTGCGCCGCGACGGGCGGGTGCAGGCTCAGGGACATCCGGCTGATCACGCCCGCCTCGGCGTGGCCGAGGACAGGCTCGGCGCTCTCGGCCGGCCAGACGTGATCGGCCGGATCGCGGCGGGCGTCACGCTGCAGGGCAAGGTCAAGGGCGCGGCGCGGCGGGCGATGACGCCCGCGCTGGCGATCCGGCTGGTGGTGCTGATGACGCTCATGCCGTCCGCGGACTACGCCGAGGTGATGGCAGCTGTGATCGGTGACCTGGCCGCCGTGCCGTGGCAGCGGCCCTATGCGCTGCCGACGCCGACGGTGATGTCCACCTGGCGGGAGGCCATCGGCGCGGGGCCGCTGGAAGAGCTGCGGGACCTGCTGCTGGCCGCCATCGGCGCCGCGCACCAGGCCTGTGACTACCGGGCGGTGCAGGTCGGTGACCTGGACGCCTGCTCGATCGACGGGTCGCTGACCCGGGTGCCGGACACGCCGGCGAACCGGGAAGCGTTCGGGTCGGCCGGCACCGCCGACGATTCCTCGCCCTACCCGCAGCTGCGGGAACTGCGGCTCAGCAACGCCTCCACCCGCGCCACGCTGGCCGTGGTAAGCGGGCCGTCCGGGGCCGCAGCCGACGGCGGGAGGGAGAAAGGCGAGGCGGAACAGGCCCTGCTGGACAAGGCGCTGAAAGACTACCCGGGAGTGTTCACCCCGCAGCGATTGTGGATCATGGACCGGAATTTTCCCGGCGCCCCCCGGATCCAGCGGATGCTCGCGACCGGGACGCACGTGCTGATCCGCGTCAAGAGTGACATACCGCTGCACCGGACCGGGGAGTTCCTGCCCGACGGCTCCTACCTGGCCAGCATCTCCGGCGGCGGCGTCACGCTCACCGTCCGCGCGATCGAGTACACAGTCAGCGTCGCCGGGGCCGACGCCCCGGAGCTGTTCGCCCTGATCACCGACCTCCTGGACCAGGAAACCTACCCGGCGGAAGTGCTCGCCGCCGCCTACCACTGGCGGTGGATAGGGTCGGAGACCTGCCTGAAGGAAGCAAAGTCTGCGATCAACGGCGCCGGGCCGTCCACGGGTGCGATGCTCCGCTCCGCCTCCCCGGCCCTGATCGCCCAGGAGCACGCCGCCTGGATCATCGCCGTTGAGCTGGCCCGGGCCACGGCCCGCGCCGCCGCCGCGATCGCCATCCCGGCCGGCAAGGGCAAGCGCGCCGGCCAGCCGGTACACCCGCGCGAGATCTCGTTCACCGCCGCGCGCCGCGCCGTCACCACCTCAACCCAGGCCGGCGCCGCCACCGCCAGCCTGCCCGCCCAGCTGACCGAGGCGAACCGCGATGCCTACCTGGCCGGCCTGGCCCGCCGCCGCGTCGACGTCGACCGCAACCGCCACCGCGACCGGAAAACCAAGGCCCGACCCGGCTTCCCGCCGGGCGGGCCGCGCCTCCCCAGCCTCACCGCGCAAGCCCAGATCACGGTCTGCCGCCCCATCGCCGCCTGACCCCGCGGCTTTCCCCCGTCTCCATCCTGCCGCAGCCATCGCAGAACCCGCCGGCCGTGGAACCGCCCGCCGCCCGGAGCGACATCCGGGCCGCCCGCCACGCCCGCTCGCTGTCCTCACTCTCCGTCAACAACCCGGCGAACACCCGTCAGCCAGCGCCGCCGCGACTCCAACGCCCGATCACGTCGAACTACATGGCATTGGGCCGGACCGGCAGGCGAATTAATCTTTGCGGCGGTGACCACATATATATGGGAATGACGGTCATTTCCACGTTTTTCCCGGCGGCTTGGCCGAGGCTTTTTGCCGGCTTGGCAGAAACGATAGTCGGACCAGCTTGCGCCCGGCCACAGAAAGGCGCGACTCTTGTCGTGAAAGTGATGTGATCAATAATTTGAGTCATAAAGCCCGGGCTAGGCCGCCGGCCTTTGAGGGACGAAGGCGTGTGGTCCCGGCCTTTATCGATACGAACTCTGTCTCGGGGGCGGGATCATGCGGGGGAAACTCGCGCTCGTGGTGACCACGCTTGCCACGGTCATCGGTTCACTGAGTCAAGCTCAGCCGGCACTCGCATCGGCGCCGTCGATGACCCTGGCGGCCCAGGCCGGCGCGCCAGCCGCACCGAGTGGTCTGGCGGCGTCACTCGCTGGATCGGCGGTGTCGCTGACGTGGCGGAACAACGCCACCACCCCGGCGGTGTCCACGGTTTGGATCCAGCGGGCGACCAACGCCGGCTTCACCCAGGCCGTGACCGACTTCGCCGTCGGCCCGGCCGCCACCAGCTACACCGACAAGACGGTAACGGCAGGCGCGACGTACTTCTACCGGGTGCTGGCGCAGAACGCGGCCGCCAACTCGCCGTGGTCGAACGCCGTGTCGGTCCCTTACCTGACGGTGACGGTGCCGGCCGCGCCGGGTGGTCTCGCGGCGTCACTCGCCGGGTCCTCGGTGTCCCTGACGTGGACGAACAACGCCGCCAGCCAGGCGGTGACCGCGGTATGGATCCAGCGGGCGACCGACGCCGGGTTCACCCAGAATGTGACCAACGTCTCTGTCGGCCCGGCCGTCGCGAAGTACGCCGATGCGACCGTGGTGGCGGGCACGACGTACTACTACAGGGTGCTGGCGCAGAACGCGGCCGGCTACTCGCCGTGGTCGAACGCCGTGTCGATCCACCTGACGGTGACGGTGCCGGCCGCGCCTGGTGGCCTCGTGGCGTCACTCGCCGGGTCGTCGGCGTCGCTGACGTGGACGAACCACGCCATCACCCCGGCGGCGACCGCGGTGTGGATCCAGTGGGCGACCGACGCCGGGTTCACCCAGAACGTGACCAGCGCCTCCGTCGGCCCGGCCGTCGCGAGCTATGCCGGCGCGACCGTGGTGGCGGGCACGACGTACTACTACCGGGTGCGGGCGCAAAACCTGGCCGGCTACTCGCCCTGGTCGAACGTCGTATCGCTGCTGCGCCCTGGTCCGGCGGCGCCGCCCAGCTTCTTCGGCTCGCAGTTCGCGTGCGCAGCCTATTGCGCCGGAAGTTTCGGGTGGACCGAGAACACCTCGGTCATGACCGCCGACAGCGTGCCTGCGGGCACGCCATTCACGAACATGCTGCGGGTCGGCTATCCGAAGGGCAGCATCGACTCAGGCTCGGTGTCAGCGCTCGGGACGCCGCTTGGCGGCGCCCAGGCGGCGCTCCCGTTCAGCACTGGCGCGACGTCTGCCGCGACAACTGTCCAGTACTACATTCGTCCCCAGGCGGGGTTCCTGTCCAACAAGGGCGGCAAGCTGCCCGGCCTGTACGGCGGCGACACGTCCGTTGCCTCTGGTGGTCATGATCCTGACGGCACCAACGGCTGGACCGCGCGGCTGATGTGGCGTAACGCCAACAATGGCGAGGTCTATGCCTACCTGGACAGTGCCAGTGCCGATAACTACGGCCTGCAGCTCGGGTGCGGCAACTGGACGTGGCAGCCCGGCCAGTGGACTGAGGTCCAGGAAACAGTCAGCCTGAATGCGCCGGGTCAGTCTAATGGCTACATCAACATCTATATCAACGGCGCTGAGGTGCTTCAGGCTATTGGCCTGAGGTTCCGTACGGTCAGCTCGCTGCAGATCAACGGCCTATTCTTCAGCACATTCTTCGGAGGATCTGACCTAACCTGGGCGAGCCCGCAGACGCAGCACACGGACTTCGCCGGGTTCACGGTCCTCAGCAAGCCACTATCGGTTCCGCCCGCGGTGGCGTGCACGGCACGTGTCCACCTCACCCGCGACGGCAGATACTCAGCCTCCGCGCACGAAACCAGGCGCTGATCCAGGCCCGCGAAGGCGGGCTGGTACGCACAGTGCCGCGCGAAGTGCCGCGCGCCACGTGACGCGCGCCAGTGCCCCTGGGCAGGTCACCCCGCGCAGCCGTTCGGCTTCAATATGGACCGCAACCTTCCGGGTGATCTGCTGGCCCGGCCATGGCCGCCGAGCCGTGGCCGGGGTACGTTGCTCATGTAAGCGCACCTTGATGTCGGAGGCGTCGCATGCGTCATGGGCGATGACGGGGACCCGTCAGGAGGCCGGAAGCCCAGAGCCGGATTTCCGTGCTCTGTTCGAGGCAGTCCCCGGCTTGTACCTGGTATTGGATCCCGGGCTGCGCGTGGTGGCGGTGAGCGACGCCTACCTCCGGGCCACCATGACCGAGCGCGGCGCGATCCTTGGCCGGGACCTGTTTGAGGTCTTCCCCGACAACCCTGACGATCCTGACCCTGCCGGTGTCCGCAATCTGAGCGCGTCACTGACCCGGGTGCTCCGTGACGGTGTGACCGACGCCATGTCCCTGCAGAGATACGACATCCGCAAGCCGGAATCGGATGGCGGCGGATTCGAGGAGAGGATCTGGAGCCCGGTCAACTCGCCCGTGCTGGGGCGCGATGGGAGGGTGTCCTACGTCATCCACCGGGTTGAGGATGTCACCGGGTTTGTGCGACTGAAGCGGGCCGGTGACGCACAGCATCAGATTGCCAAAGACCTGCGATCTCAGGCCGAGGCCATGGAAAGGGAGGCATTCGAGCGGACGCGCGAGGTGGCGGCGGCCAGCCGGAAGCTCAAGGAGGCCAACGCGGAGCTGGCCGGCCTGTACGACAGGTCGAGGGAACTCGACGAACTCAAGACCCAGTTCTTCGCCAACGTGAGCCACGAGCTCCGTACGCCGCTGACGCTCATCCTCGGCCCCACTCACAAGCTCCTTGCCCAAGCAGCCGCCGACGACCCGCACCGCCACGACCTGGAAGTAATCCTGCGCAATGCCCGCCTGCTGCTGACCCAGGTCAACGACCTGCTGGACGCGTCCAAGCTCGAGGCGGGCAAGGTCGAACTCGGCTACACCGACGTCGATCTGGCCAAACTGGTCCGGTTCGTGTCCGCGCACTTCGAGACCGTCGCGGCCGACCGGGGGATCACCTTCTCGGTGAAGGCCGGCGAGCGCGTGCCCGCGGAGCTTGATTCCGGCCGTGTGCAGCAGGCCCTGCTCAACCTCCTGTCGAATGCGGTCAAGTTCACCCCGGACAACGGGACGATCCGCGTCGAGCTCAGATACGCGCCGGGTTCTCCGCGCGCCGTCGTCGAGGTCGCGGACAGCGGACCTGGCATCGCGCCGCAACATCGCGTCGACGCATTCGAGCGGTTCCATCAGATCGACGGCAGTCCGGGACGGCCGTTCAGGGGCACCGGGCTCGGCTTGAGCATCGCCCGCGAGCTCGTCCGGCTGCACGGCGGAAACCTGACGGTGGCGGACGCGCCCGAGGGCGGTGCCATGCTCCGCGCCACGCTCCCGTTGACGGCGCCGCCGGGTTCCCGGGTCCGCTCCGGCCCGCAAGGTGCCGAGATCCGCTCCGGGCTGGAAGGTGCTGAGGTCCGCTCCGGGCCGGCCGCCGGGGTCCGCTCCGAGGTGGCAGGCGCTGAGGTCCGCTCCGGGCCGGCCGCCGAGGCCGGCTCCGATCGGTCCGCCTGGCCCGTGGTGGTCGTGGTCGAGGACAACGCCGATATGAATCAGTTTGTGTGCGAGGCGCTTGCCACCACCTACCGGGTCCATGCCGCTCTGGGCGGGAGGGACGGCCTGGTCAAGGCGAGGACACTGCGCCCGGACCTGATCGTGTGCGACGTCATGATGCCCGGGCTGAGCGGTGAGCAGCTGGTGCGCGCGGCTCGCCTGGATGCGCGTCTTGAGCGGACGCCAATCCTGATCCTGAGCGCACGGAATGACGACGCACTCCGCGTCAGGTTCCTGCACGAGGGGGCCAACGACTACCTGCTGAAACCCTTCTCGGTGGCGGAACTGAGGGCCAGGGCCGACAACTTGATCAAGGTCAAGCTGGCCGAGGAGCACAGCAGGGAGCTGCGGTCGGTCAAGGACCGCGATCGCATTGCCACGGACCTGAACGATCAGGTCATCGGGCGGCTTTCCGCGCTCGGCATGCGCCTCGCCTCGCTGCGCGTCCTGGTGCCAGGCTCCACCGCGGGCCGGCTTGACGAGGTAATCGGCGAGCTGGACCGGGTCATCACCAGCATCCGCACGACGATCTTCGATCTTCAGCACCGCTCCACCGGCCGCCCCGGCGCCGCCGCGTCCAGTTTCCGCGGCCAGGTGCTGGCACTCGCCGCCGAAGCAGGCGGCCAGCTGGGGTTCGCGCCGCAAGTGGGTTTCGACGGTCCTGTCGATACGCTCGTCACGCCCGACATCGCGGGCCAGCTGCTTGCCGTCCTGCGTGAGTCGCTGTCCAACGTGCTGCGGCACGCGCGGGCAACTGCCGTCGAGGTCACGGTGATGGCCGGTGCCGAGCTTGTCCTCAGCGTGACCGACGACGGGATTGGGCCACGAGCGGCACCCGGCGCCGGGAACGGGCTGCGGAACATGGCCATCCGGGCGCAGGCCCTGGACGGCCGCTGCGACGTGCGTTCCCGCGCACCCCGCGGGACGGTCGTCGAATGGCGGATCCGCTGCGGCGCGGAACCTGACCATCACGGGATGACGACCTGGAAGGTGCCGAGAGTTGGATCGGCGGCGTATGCGATCCTGCCGCCGTCGGCCCGCACCTCGCGCAGCGCCTCAAGCGCCGCCCTGGTGACAAGCTCACCCGGGGCGAGCACGGGCACACCAGGAGGGTAGGGCGCGACAAGCTCCGCGCTGACCCGGCCGGCCGCGGCGCCGGCGGCGACGGTTTCCGTTCGCGCGAAGAAGGCCTCCCTGGGCCCGAGCACCGGCTGCGGCGTGACGGTCCATGCGGCGGCTGCGACGGAACGGCGCGGCGGCGCCCGGTGGCGCTCGATGGCGGCGACGAGGGCGCCGGTGAACGCTGCGACGTGGCTCTCGTCGTCAGCGAGCGTGACGATGGGCACGATGGTGTCGCGATCGGCGAGTTCGACCGGCATCCCGGCCGCGATCAGCTCATTTTCCACCGCGTGCCCGTGCGCGCCCGTCCCGGCAAGCAGCACCACGAGCTTTGCCGGGTCGACCCCGGGGCCGTCAAGGACGCCGGCGCCTGGAACCTGGCGCAGCCGCTTCCTGGCGGCGGCCACCCCCCGCAGCAGCCGCGCGCACAGTTCCTTGCCGTCGCGCGCCAGCAGGGCGCGGGCGGCGTCGATGCTCGCCATGATCGAGCCGGCCGGGCTGGTGGTGTGCGTGGCGTCGAAGGCGCGGTCGAGCCGGGCCGCGTCCAGCCGCTCGGTCCGCGCGATGACCAGCGCGCCCTGCGTGTAGGCGGGCAGCGCCTTGTGCGCGCTCGTCACCATCGCGTCAGCGCCCGCGGCAATGGCGTGCGGCGGCAGGTCAGGGTGGAAGCCGAGGTGCGCGGCCCAGGCAGCGTCCACGATCAGCGGGACACCGGCGTCGTGGGCCGCGGCGGCGTGCCCGGCCAGGTCACCGATGGTGCCGACGTAGGACGGATCGCCGAGAAACACGGCGCAGGCGCCGGGATGGGCGGCGAGCGCGGCCCGTACGGTGTCCACGGCGAGGGCCGCGGGAAGACCTGAGGCAGGATCTACCTCGGGCCGCACCCATACCGGGTGCAACCCGGCGAGCACGAGGCCGAGGAGCAGCGAGCGGTGCAGGGTCCTTGTGATGATCACCTCCTGGCCGGGTGAGCCCACCGCCAGGGCCAGCGCCTGGTTGCCGTGGGTCGAGCCGGCGACGGAGAACCGGCACCAGTCGCCGCCCCACAGCTGCGCGGCCCGCCGCTCGGCCTCGGCCCGCAACGTGTCGGCGTGCTTGATGGAGTCCAGCCCGCCGTACAGCGGCGCATCGCCGGCCACGACGGAACCGACCAGATCGTGGCGCTGCTTGTGCCCCGGCACGCTCATGGGCGTCAGCAGGCCCGCCTCGGCCCGGGCGGTGAAACGCAGCCACGCGTCGAGGAGCGGCGCGTCGGTCCGCAGCCCACGCGGATCGCGCGGATCGGCTCCCGTGAGGTCGGTCAGCACCGCGTGCGTGATCTCGGTCATCAGCCCAGTGTGCGTGATCTCGCCGAGCTGGGCCGCATTGGGCGCATCAGGGTGCCCAGTCGACCGCGGCAAGTTCGGGTGCCGGCGTGATGACGATTCCGGTGCTGTCGCAGGACGGGCACAGGTCGAGCGGTTCGCCGTCGTATTCGAGACCGCAGGAGAAGCAGCGGAGCCTGTCGGGAGCGCGCCGCCATTCGACGCGGGTGGCCTCCAGGGCGGTGCCGGCCGCGGCGGCCTGCCAGGCCGCGGCGGCGGAGTCGACGTCGACGCCCGCGCCGACGGCCAGCACCACCGTGCGCATCGGCCGCCCGGCAGAGGCGTCCACGAGCGCGGCGACCGCCGCCCGTACCAGACCGGACTCATGCATCGCAGGTCGCCTCGACCCCCCACTCGGCCAGGACGGCGCGGGCCGCGGCCACCATCGCGTCGACCTGGGCCGCCACGATCGGGCTGAGGCCCCAGTGCTCGGTGATGAATGAGGGAACGATTCCCACCAGAGCGATTCGTGCTGGCGGACAGCCGGCCAGTTCCGCGGCGGACAGGGCGTCCACGAGCCCGACATCATGTGCCGTCGCGCGCACACCGTGGCCGCGCCGCACGTCGCTGTCGCGGATGACGACAATCTCACCCGGCGCCCCGTGCGCAGCTGAGACCGCATCGAGCACGAGCACCGCCCGCCGCCCGGCGATGTATGGCATCAGCA
Organism: uncultured Actinomycetota bacterium; assembly: GCA_963727015.1. Taxonomy (GTDB): domain Bacteria; phylum Actinomycetota; class Actinomycetes; order Streptosporangiales; family Streptosporangiaceae; genus DATFVJ01. The sequence continues at coordinate 105,548 of CAVSEV010000005.1, forward strand.
TGAGCCCAAGCGTGCCGCCGTCAACGACGTCCACACCGGGAACGGGCGGGTCTGCGAAGTGCCTGGCCGCGACCACACCGACGCCATCGTCGCAAAGTAGTTCGTTGCCAATGCCGAGCACGAGTACCGGTGCCCGAGGGCCCGCCCGGGCGGCGTCGTCCGCCGGGGCGCCGTCCGCCGGGGCGCGGTCCGCCGGGGCGCCGTCCTTGGCCTCGTTCCTCACAGGCGGTCCCTGGGGAGGAATTTGTTGCCGGAAAAGATCGAGGAGAGCAGGCCCGATTTTTCCTCCCGGTCGACGAGCATGGCGCTGTACACGTGGTGAACCAGGAATCCCAGGATCAGCCACATGATCAAGTGGTGGACGAAACGGATCGTCTGCAACCCGGCCAGCGGGATCAGCCAGCCGGTGAGGCTATTGGCCCAGCCCTCACCTTGGACGCCCCAGAGCGTGACGCCGGTCAGGATCTCGACGCCGAACATCAGGTACAGCAGGGTGTAGGTGAGCCCGGCGAGCGGGTTGTGGCCGACGACCGGCGGCGGCTCGCGATCGATGAAGAGGTAGAAGCGCAGCGATGGGATGATCCCGCGCAAGCGCTCCTTGCTGGCCGGGATCCACTCGGTCCACCGGCACCAGCGGTTGGGCGACAGGAACAGCCAGATCACCCGGGCGAGGATCAGCGCGATGAAGACGTATGCGGTGAACTCGTGAATGGTCTTGACCCAGGTCACCCAGTCTGTGCTGCTCGCCAGGTGAAGGACGGGGTCACCGATGAGAAAGCCGGTCACGCTGAGCACGGCGATGGCCGCGAAGAGCAGCCAGTGCACCCATCGCACCGGCTGGTCCCAGACACGCACCCGAACCAGCGGTGTTCCCTCGGCCTGCTCGGCACCTGCTGTCTGCTCGGCGGGTGCCGCTGCAACAGGCGGCCTGCGCTTCGCGGGGGCGGTCACTGGACTCGGACCTCGATGATATCGCGGCCGTCCGCGTCATAAATGTGCGCGGCGCACGCCATACAGGGGTCGAACGAGTGCAGCGTCCGGAGGATCTCCAGCGGGCGCGTCGGGTCGGCGACCGGCGTGCCGACCAGGGCGGCCTCATACGCGCCGGGGTTTCCCGCCGCGTCACGGGGGCTCGCGTTCCAGGTCGAGGGTACGACGGCCTGGTAGTTGTGGATGTGCCCGTTGTCGATGACGATCCAGTGCGACAGCGAGCCCCGCGGCGCTTCCTCGAAGCCGACGCCGCGGGACTGCCCGGCAGGCCACGACGAGGGCTCCCATTTCGAGGTATCCGCGATCGCCAGATCGCCGCTGTTGACGTTGTCCTGCAGTTGCCCAAGCAACTCGATGGAGTACGCCGCCATCAGCTCGGTTTCCAGGCCCCGGGCCAGAACCCGGCCGAGCGTAGACATCAATGCCGTCGGCGGGGCCTTGAGCCGGTTGAGCGCGCCCTGGACCAGTGGCTTGATGCGAGGGTCACCAGATAGGTAGCCGACCAGCATCCGGGCCAGCGGGCCGACTTCCACGGCCGTGCCATGGTAGCGGGGCGCCTTGAGCCATGAGTACTTCTCTGCGACGTTGAGCTGCTGGAATGGCGGGGCTGGGCCCGTGTAGTCGGGGATGGTCTCGCCCTGCCACGGCGGCAGAGCGTCGGCCGCGCCGTCGTAGCGGTACCAGGAATGGGCGACGGACTCGGCGATGCCGGTCGGATCGAATGGCTGGACCACCAGCTTACCGGCCGGGATTACCCCGCCAGGAAACAGGCCGCCAGACGCAGGCTGGTGCTGGCGCGGCGGCGACGGCGAATAGTCGCCGAACACCATATACGAAGTCAGGCCGCTGCCGATCTTCGTCCAATCCAGGTAGGTTCCCCCGATGGCGTACAGGTCTGGAATGTACACTTGCTGGACGAATTGCTGCCCACTTTGCAGCAGCTCCGACAGCTCCTGGAGGGTGTTGCCGTTAATCGCGTCCTGGCTGTTCAGGTCGATGGGAGACGCCATGCCGCCGACGACATAGGTCTGCGGGTGCGGGTTCTTACCGCCGAGGAGCGCATGCACCTTGATGTACTGACGCTGGAAGTCAAGAGCGTCGAGATAGTGGCTGAACGCGAGCAGGTTGAGCTCCGGGCTCGCCCGGTACGCGACATGCCCCCAATACCCATTCGTGAACGGGCCCAGATTGCCGCTTGCCAGGAATGCCTTGAGCCGGGCCTGGACCGAGGCGAACAACCCGGTCGACGAACGAGCGTAGTCAGAAATTGACTGCGCGAGCGCGGATGTCTTCGCCGGATCGGCCTTCAGCGCGGACGTCGGGTCGATCCAGTCCAGCGCCTGCAGGTGGTAGAAGTGCACGACGTGGTCGTGCACGTACTGCGACGCGGCGATGAGCTGCCGAAGCAGCCGCGCGTTCAGCGGCGGGACCGCGCCGACCGCGTCCTCGACCGCCCGCACCGAGGCAAGCGCGTGCACGGTCGTGCAGACACCGCAGATACGCTGCGCGAAAAGCCACGCGTCCCGCGGGTCCCTGCCCTGCAGGATGGTCTCGATGCCGCGCCACATCGTCGCGGAGGAATACGCCTCGGTGACCCGGCCACCGGCGACCTGCACCTCAACGCGCAAGTGCCCTTCGATTCGGGTTACCGGGTCGACGACGAGCCGTGCCATGTCTCACTCACCTACCCGCCCTTTAGGTTGCTGATGTACCGGAGCCTTGCGCGTTGCCGTCTTCGCCAGGGTCGTCGCCGGGGCCCGCCGCGGGGCCCTCGCCAGTACTGGCCGCGGGGCCGCCGCCAGCGCCGGGCACGGGGCCGCCGCTGCCGGCTGCGGCGCCGCCGGTGCCGGCCGCGGGGCCGCCGGTGCCGGCCGCGGGGCCGCCGCTGCCGGGCGCGGGATCATCCCCGCTGCCGGCCGCGGGGCCCTCCCCGCCACGGCCGCCTTCGCCGCCGCTCGGGGTACTGGAGTCCGGTGGCCCTGCCGCCCGGGCATCATGGGCAGCAGCGAGCCGGTGCTGAACGCCCTTGCCGACCGCGTGCAATGCGAACCCGGCGGCCGTGGCCGCGACGACAGCGACGCCGAGCCGGTCCGCGGTGAGATCGAGCCCGCCGGTCTGCACGTGCGGCAGCCGGTCGTAAAACGGTGTGTTCGTGTCCCAGAAGGCGGGCTCAGAGCACCCGACGCAGCCGTGCCCGGCCGCCACCGGCCAGGATGTCTCGCCGTTGTACTGCACGCTGGGGCAGTTGTGGAACGTGCTCGGGCCCTTGCAGCCGAGCCGGTACAGGCACGCCCCGTCGCGGTGCGCCTGGTCGCCCCATTCGAGCGCGAACTGCCCCGCGTCGAACTGCCCGCGCCGCGGGCAGTTGTCGTGGATCCGCTCCCCGTAGGCGAACAGGGGCCGGCCGAGATCGTCGGCCGCCGGGAACTCGCCGAACGTGAGGTAGTGGACGATGGTGGCGGTGAGGTTGTCCGCGTTGACCGGGCACCCCGAGAGGTTGACGATGGGAACGCCGCTGACGATGTCCGCGACCGAGGTGGCGCCGGTGGGGTTGGGCTTGGCGACCGGGATACCGCCGAACGCCGAGCACGTGCCGACGTTGATGATCCCGGCAGCGCCGCGGGTGGCGTTCGTGAGTATGGCGTCGGCCGCCTGGCCCCCGATCGTGCACGCTCCCCGGATGCCGGTCGGCACCGAACCCTCGACGATGAGAAGGTGCCCGCCCTTGGCGACCGCCTGGTCCCGGGCGCTCTCGGCAGCGGTGCCTGAGGCTGCCATCAAGGTCTCGTGATAGTCGAGCGAGATCAGCCCGAGCACCAAGTCAGACGCCGACGGGTTGCGTGAGCGCACGAACGCCTCGGTGTCGCCAGCGCAGTCCTGGAACTCGAGCCAGACCACAACGGGTCTGTCCACCTTTGCCAGTGCGGCCGCGATGCGCGGGGCGAAGCGGGGCGGCAGCGCGAGTATCGCGGTGACCCCGGCGCAGAACTGCAGGAACGCCCGCCGGCCGACCCCCGCGTCAGCAAGGCGCGCCGGAAGCGACGAGTCATCGTCCCCGTCAGCCGCGGGCTCGGCTGACGCATAGGGCTCGGCTGACGCATAGGGCTCACGGGACGCAACCGGCCCGTCGGGCATATTGGGCGCAGCCGCAGCATCAGCTCCAGCTGATGTTGAGATCGCCCGGTGACCGCTCGTCATGGCCTCACCGCCTCACGCGCACCCGCGGCCGAGCCGTCGAGTTCGACCCTGAAACGCGGTAAGGGGAAGAGTACGTTGACGTCAACTTGCCGGCAAGGGTCCTTTGGGGTAACGAATTCCGGCATTTCAGGCGTTGTGTTCTGTGGCGTTCGTCGCCACACTGTGCGCATGGGCCAGCTTGAGGATCTCGTCGTGAACGTGCGTCGCGCGTTCGATCAAGTTCACCGCCAGCATTTCCTGGGCGATCCGACGGCGAATCCTCGCCTCGCCGTAGACGTCCTTGATCCCGCCGTTGTGGCGGACACCCCAACGGTGCTCCTGCTGGCGCCCTGGACAATCAATGGGATCGCCTTCCCGCCGGATGATCAATTCCCGGACGTGGTTGAGATCGCGGGGCGCCGCCGCATGGTGTTCCGTGTCACAATGGCAGATCTTGGTCCTTTCCGCTCCGTCAACCTGCCCCTCGAGGCCGCCGGCCTGCGCAGCATGGCGCAGGCACGCGGGCTCACCAGGTCGTGGGCCACGCATTTTCATGAGGCGGTCCGCGTCGCGCGGGCGGCGCCGGTGAGCGAGCCCAGTCCGCAGCGCGGTAACCCCCCTGATCCCGAACGGCTGCCGCCGCCTGCGGATCCCATTGGCAGCGCGCGCCTGAAGAGCGAGTGAAGCGATGTGCTTCGGCGTTCCCGGCCGGGTCACGCAGATAGCCGGCACGGCGGGCCTGCCGACAGGCAAGGCCGAATTCGGCAGCGTGTCGCGCGACGTCTGCTTTGCCTACCTGCCGGACGTCCGGGTCGGTGACTACGTCATCGTCCACGCGGGCTTCGCCGTCGGGCTGGTGGATGAGGCTGAGGCGAAGCAGGCGCTAGAGATCGCGCGGTCGCTGCCCGATCTATAGCGGATCGAGCCGCGCTACGTGGTTTCCTTGATCCTGGTACCTGGCCCGTCATATGCGCGGGCCAGGTACCACGATCATGGAAACCACGCGCGCCCTGGTTCCCGCTGAGTCTCACCGGCCGCCCGATGAGATCACGGCGAGCTGATCGGCCACCCAGCGATGCACGTCATGGGTGCGGACGCGCCGGGCCATGGCGGCGAGCGCGGCACGGCGGCTGCCAGCCGGCAGCCGCAGCGCGTGCTCGATGCGGTACGACAGGCCCTCGATGTCGAACGGGTTGCACAGCACGGCCTGGCGTAGCTCATCGGCGGCGCCGGTGAACTCGCTGAGGACGAGCGCCCCGTCGCCGTGACGCGCCTCCTGGACGGTGACGTACTCCTTGGCGACGAGGTTCATCCCGTCGATGAGCGGCGTGGCGAGCAAAGCCGCGGCGACCGCGTAGTAGGCGGCGATCTGCTGCTGCGACAACCCGCGGTACAGGTAATGGACAGGCACGTCGTGGCCGGGCTCAGTGAACCGGCCGTTGATCCGCCCGATGTGCCGTTCCACGGCGGCGCGCAGATCGCGGTATTCCCGCACGTTGTCGCGGCTGGGGACGGCGATCTGCAGGAACGCGAGCTTGGTGCGCAGGTCCTCGCGGCGTTCCAGCAGCATCTCGAAGGCAAGCAGCCGCTCGACGATGCCTTTCGTGTAGTCGAGCCGGTCGACGCCGAGCAGCACCGTACGGCCGGCGAACTGCTCGCGCAGCGCCTCGACTTCGCGGTCGGTCGCCTGGCCGGTCGCGTGCTGGCTGAACTCGGCCGCGTCGATCGAGATGGGTGAGGCCGTGGTGAGCACCGTCCGCCCATCGGGCAGGGCGAGCGCCGGCCCATGTGCCTTGACGCCCGCATCGCCCAGCAGCCGGCCGCAGGCACGGACGAAATTCTTGCGGTAGGGCTCGGTATGAAACGACACGACGTCCGCGCCGAGCAGCCCGAGCAGGATCTCCTCCCGCCAGGGGCACCGGGCGAAGATGTCAGGTGACGGCCACGGTACGTGCAGGAAGAACCCGACGGGTTGTCCGGGCCGCCGCTGCCGGGTTAGCTGCGGGACGAGCATGAGCTGGTAGTCGTGGACCCACGCGATTGCGCCGGGCAGTTCCCCGAGCGCGGCGAGCGCCGCGCCGGCGAATGCGGCGTTCACTTGCCGGTACGTCTGCCACCAAGCGCGGTCGAACCGGGGTTTCTCGATCGCGTTGTGCAGCAGCGGCCACAGCGTGGCGTTGGCGAAGCCGTGGTAATAATGCCTGACCTGGGTGGCGGACAGGCTGATCGGCCGCAGCTGAACGTCGAGATCCGGCAGCGCCGAGGGCATGCCCTTGGCGCCGCCGTCCCAGCCGACCCAGGCGCCGGTGCGGGTCGTCATCACCGGCCGCAGCGCGGTGACGAGCCCGCCGGGCGACAGCTCCCAGCCGTCGGTGCCGCCCTGGACCGGGAGCCGGTTGGCGACGGCCACGACCGGAGTGTGAGGTGAGTCAACCGTCGCGACGTTCATCGTCTGTCACCGTCTCCATGCGGGATCTGGGTCTTCATCCGGTCAAGGTCATGTCTGCCCACTGATGCCGCGGCAAACGAGTCTTCGGGCCAATACCGGTCGGTCGGCTACCTGGTCCAGGGTCCGTCGCCGGCGCGGCGCGGCCCTCATGATCGTGGTACCTGGCCCGGTCGAATGCGCGGGTGAGGTACCACGATCAAGGAAATCTCAGCTCTGGCCGGGCGGCGGGTGCCGGCCGGCTGGCTGGGCGGGCGGCGGGTGCGGGCTGGCTGGGTGGATGGGATTCGGCAGTCGCGGAAGGCGGCCGCTGCGGCGCGGCGACGGCCGTCGAAGGTGATCAGCCCCATGGCTGAGATGCCGTTGAGACGGTGGTTGTAGTTCATCCGCTGCTTGTAGTCCCTGAGCAGCCAGTACGTGTAGCCGGCAACGTCGCCTGCCCGTGCCGCGACCTGCCGCCAGTGCTTGCGTAGCTTGTCGGCCTGCCACTCCTCTGTGCCGGTTTCCCCGGGGCCGCCGTGCCGGCCGGGTTCCGCGTAGGTGCCGTTCTCGGTGATGAGTATGGGCGATGCCGGGTACCTGCGATGGACGGCGTCGATCGTCGCGCCGAGATCGTCGTCGTGGCCGTAGAAGTAGCCGAAGTACTCGTTGAAGCCGATGACGTCGGCCAGGTCGAAGGCGGGATCCCAGCTGGTCGAGGAGGCCCAGGTCACCGGGCGCTGCTGGGGGTCGATGCCGGTCGCCGCGGCGCGCAGTTGCGAAATCCACTGGCGGTAAACGGGCTCGTCGGTGGCCTGTGACTCGTTGTGCAGTGACCACAGCACGACGCTTGGGTGGTTGACCTGGTTCCACACCATCGTGGCGACCAGCGCCGACGACAGGCCGTAGCGGCATTGGATCCGCTGCTGGCGGGCCTCGACCCAGAAGTTGTCTGGCTCGTCGCAGACCAGCATGCCCCGTTCGTCCGCGGCCCGGTAAAAGTCCGGGTGGCGGGTGTAGCCGCAGTTGCGCAGGAAGTTCGCGCCGAGGTCAGCCGCGATGCCGAGGATCTCGGTGTAGTCGTCGCGGCGCATCGAGCGCCCGCGTGCGGGGGTTTCTTCGTGCCAGTTGAGGCCCTTGAGGAAGATCGGTTCACCGTTGAGGCGCAGCCTGCCCCCCGACACGTCGACGCTGCGCATGCCGTAGCGCACGGCCAGGCAATCTGGGCCGGCCGCGTCGCCCTGCCGTCCGCCGTCCTGCCGTCCGCCGTCCTGCCGTCCGCCGTCCTGCCGCGCGTCGTCCTGCCGCGCGTCGCCTTGGCGCGGGCCGGCCGCCGCGGCGCCGGCCGTCGCGGCGTTGCCCGTCTCGAGGCGCGCCGTGAGCCGGTACAGCCGGGGCCCCGCAGGTGACCACGGCAGCGCTTCGGGAACTGCCAGATCCACGCGGACCACCCGCACCTCGCCGGGAGCGAGCTCGAGGTCCCTGGTGACCGGCACGCCGCCGGTGCCCGGGCCCGGATCAAGGACCAGCCGCCCGCGCGCCGGTTCGGTTCCGTGGTGGTACACGACCGCGGCGGCCGCGAGCCGGCCACCCGCTGCGCTTGTGACCAGCTTGCTCACCGTGGCCTGGGCGGTGGCCTCGAGGAATGCCCCGCGGGTCATCCCGGCGTAGGGCCAGTAGTCGACCGGCTTGTGCGGCAGTTCGGTATCGCAGCCCACCGCCGTCGCACCCGTCGGGTAGTCGCGGTACCACGGCCTGCGGTACGCACGCACCGCGAGCACGTTGCCGGCGCCAGGCCGGATCGCCGCGCTGACGTCCATGGCGAAAGGGGTGTGCCCGCCCTCGTGCTCGCCCACGAACTCGCCGTTGAGGTAAACACGCGCCGCGTAGTTCACCGCCAGGAAGCAGACCTTGACGAACCGGCCAGACCACGCGCCCGGAATCGCCAGCCGGGTGCGGTACCAGCCGTGCCCGTCGCGAAACGCCGTGCCAGTGCCGTAGCCGTCGCCGGCGTAGGCGCCGAATCCCGGCGTGTCGTACAGATCCCACGGCAACGGGACCGCTACGGCCTGCCAGCCGCTGTCGTCGAACTCAGCTGACATCCAGCCGCCGCGAGTGCCGGCGCCGGCCGGGTCGAAGGCGAACCGCCAGTGCCCGTCAAGGTCGAGGTACTCACGCCCGGCCGGGCGGTCGGTGCAGACGTCGAACGACGGGACCGGCTGGCCGTATTGGAAGACCACGGGGAAACCGTCGACCGCGCGCACCGCGGTGCCCATCGGCTCGCGCGCGCGACGCGGGAGTTTCACCCGTTCCCATGGGCCGTTGCGCCGCTGCCCCGCAGCTGGCTCAGCCTCGCTGCTGTCTCGTCGTCGGCGGGGGTGTACGTCGTCATGCGAGTGCCGAGCCGCTGGCCGAGCCAAAGGTGGGTGTAGTCGAGGCTGAGCAGCCCGGCTCGTGGATGCAGGAAGCGCTTTGTGCGGTTCTCCGGGGCGGCGACGTCGTGCCGGTCCCACAGCTCCGCGAATTCCTTCGACACCGCGGAGATCCGGGTAACCAGGCACTTCCACGTCGGCTCTGCCACATGTTCCGCCATGGCGGCGCGGTATTCCGCAACCATCCGTCGCGCCGTGTCGTCCCAGTCGACGATCGCCGCCCGCCGGGCCGGGTCGGTGAACAACAGCCAGAGCGAGTTGCGCTCCCCGAAGGGCAGTGCGCCGAGGTCACCGAAGAGCTGACCGTAGGTGTGGTTGTACGCCAGGATGTCGAACCTGGGATTGCGGACGCAGGCCGGGTACGGGTCGAGCCGCTCAAGCAGCACCTGCACGGTCGGGGGCAGCGAACGGCATTCCGCGGCGGCGCTGTCGTCGGCCGTGCCTGCCAAGGTGAACAGATGCGCCCGTTCGTGGGCGTCGAGCAGCAGCGTGCGGGCCACCGCGTCGAGAACCTGCTGCGAGGCGTTGATGTCGCGGCCCTGTTCGAGCCACGTGTACCAGGTGACGCCGACCCCGGCGAGCGTGGCCACCTCCTCCCGCCGCAATCCGGGGGTGCGGCGCCGGTTTGCCGGCGGCAGGCCGACCTGTTGCGGCGCGATCCGTTCACGGCGGCTGCGCAAGAATGCCGCAAGCTCCCGCCGGCGCAGGTGCCCGTCCGCGGCCGGCGCCGCGCCGGGCGCCGTGGCCGAGCTTGCTGCCGCGCTGCGCACAGGGACGGCGACGGGTTGCCCGAGCGAATTCTGACCGAGCCCACTTTGACGCAGCACTGTGCTCATGGTCCCATAATGCACCACCTGCGATGCGATTGCCAGGTAGTGCTACTACTAGGATAAGTAAGCTCTGGTACCACCTTAACGGCTGCCGCACGATAGTTCCATGCCTGCAGAACTCGACACTGCTTATCGTGCCCCCGTGGTTGACGGCGCTGTGGCCGACGGCGCTGTAGCCCGTGGCGCCGTGGCCGGCCGCGCCGTGGCCACCCTGGCCGAGCCCGATCTTCGCCCAGCCACGGCAGGGACCTCACTTTCCGCCGTCGGCCTTGCCTGCGTGCTCGTCGGCGTGCTGCTGCCGATGGTTGATTTCTTCATCGTCAATGTGGCCCTGGCCAGCATCGACCAGGACCTGCACGCCAGCGCGCCGCTACTGGAGCTTGTCGTGTCCGCCTACGCGACGGCGTACGCCCTGCTGCTCGTCGTGGGCGGGCGGCTCGGTGACAGCTTCGGCAGGCGCCGCCTTTTCCTTGCGGGTATGGCGGCGTTCACGATCACCTCGGCCGCGTGCGGCCTTGCCCCTTCTGCGATCGTGCTAGTCGCGGCCCGCGCCGCGCAAGGCGCGTCGGCGGCGCTGATGGTGCCGCAGGTGCTTGCCACGATCCAGGCGGCGACAGCTGGCCAGCAGCGTGCCCGCGCACTTGCCCGTTACGGGGCGACGGGCGGGATCGCGGCCGTCATCGGCCAGCTTCTCGGGGGCCTGCTGGTATCGGCCAATCTGGCTGGCACCGGCTGGCGGCCGATCTTTCTCGTGAACGTCCCTATCGGCATCGCGGGGTTCGTGCTCGCCCGCCGGTACATGCCGCCGACCCGGGCGGCCGCCGCCGCCCGGGTGGACGGGCCAGGCACGCTGCTTCTCGGCGTGCTCGTCCTCACTTTGCTGATTCCGCTGACCGAGGGGCGGTCCCTGCACTGGCCCGTGTGGGCGATCGCGCTGCTCGCCGCCGCCCCGGTCGCCGCCGCGGCGCTCGCGGTTGTCGAGGCCCGCGCCGAGCGCGCGGGCAAGACCCCGTTTGTGCCGCCGTCACTGATCCGCCTGCCGACCATGCGGCAGGGGCTCACGCTCGCATTGCCGTTCTTCGCCGGTTTCGGTGCCTTCATGTTCGTGTACGCCCTCGTGGTCCAGCAGGGCCTCGGCGCCAGCCCGCTCGCCGCTGGCGCAGGGCTGGTGCCGATGGCGGCCGCGTTCCTGGTGGCGTCGCTGTGGACGTCCAGGCTCGTCGCACGTTTCGGCCCTCGGGTGCTCACCGCGGGTGCCGTTCTGCAGGCCGCGGGCCTGCTCATCCTCGGCGGCACCGTGCTCGCCGGGTGGCCAGGCCTGCCGGTCGCCGCGCTCGGGCCGGGACTGGCGGTGGCAGGCCTCGGACAGGGCCTTGTGATGAGCCCGTTGTTCGGTGTCGTACTCTCCGACGTGCCGCCCGCATCGGCCGGGGTGGGCGGCGGTGTTCTCGCCACGACCCAGCAGACCTCGCTCGCGCTCGGCGTCGCCACCCTGGGAAGCCTGTTCCTGGCCCTCGCCGGTGACGGCGCGGGGGTGCGCAACGCGTTCCTGGTGGTGCTCGCCATCCAGGCGTGCGTGGCGGTGTTCGTCGCGGCTGGCGCATGGCGGCTGCCGGACCGCAGGACCCGCTGACGGCGTTAACAACACGGTCCCGCGGGAGGATCAGGCTCCCGCGGGACCGGCGTGCTGTGTGGCTACGAGACGGTGGCGGCTACTTGATGGTGTAGGTGTACGGGAGGGCGGCCAGTTCGTCACCGGTGGTCTGGCTGTATGGAGGCACGTTGCTGACGAAATCGTCGACGTACAAGGTGCCGCTGATCACCGTGCCCGGGGCGCCGGCCGGCGTGATCGTCACGTTGATCGTGCCGGTCTGACCGGGGTTCAGAATCACCGGCGAGAACGTGGCCGCGGGGTTAGCCGCGATCAGCCAGGCGTCGCTCGTGTTGGAGGTCACCGCGGAGTCGAACGCCTTGGTCGTGGCGACCATTGTCATGTTCACGGTGCCCGCGGGCGCTGGGCCCGAGTACGGCCCGCATTCGTCGGGCGCCGCGAACCACAGCCCTGCTGCGGCAGTGCCGCCGGGCGGTTTGTAGGAGGCCGATGGGGTTGTGGTGCAAAGTGGCCCGGTACCAGCGCCGCTGCTGGCCAGATCCGGGTCACCCGCAAACGGTCCGAAATCGAACATGACCGGCAAGCTGGCGGTCGCGGCGACCGAGACGCTGGAGGTCTGAGTCGGCACCAGGTAGAAGGGCGGATTGCCCGTCAGCGGCAACGTCAGCCCGGTGTCCGTCGTACCGAACTGTGTGGCGAGCGGCAGATTCGTCGTCGCATTGAGGCGTGGGTCGACAAAGAACTCCTCGGGCGCGGCGCCGTTGTTGGTGATGGTCACGGGGACCGTCACGGGCGAGCCCGCCGCCAGCACCGTGCTCGCCGTGGCCGGCAGCCCCGATGCGCTGGCGCTGACCTTGTCGAACTGGATGTCGCCGGTGAAGGGCTGGGATATCTCGTCACCGGCAACGGGTTCGGCGAACTCTACGATGAGCGTCCAGGTGCCCGCCACCGGGTGGAGGGTATACGCGGTGAGCGAGGTTCCCTGGGTGCCGTTCAGCGAGTTCTGCCCGTAGCCGAGCGTGGCGCCGTCCGGGCTGATCAGGTAGGCGCCGACCGGGTTACCCGCGTCGTTGGTGAGCGATACGTTCGCGGTGATGTTCCTGGTCCCATTCCCGACGTGGAATTCGTAGTAGGCGACCTGCCCCTCACCGGGTGGCCGTCCGTTGCCGCCGGTCAGCACGCCGCTGAACGCCCCGCCGTGCGCCACGTCGACCAGGCTGCGCAGGGTCACGGGGATCGAGGTGTTACCGCCGAGCCCGAGATCCGAGCTCAGCACGATCGACCCGGCGGCGTCGCCTGGCGTGCCGGGCGTGGTGGCCGACACGTTGACGGTCGCGCCGTGGCCCGGGGCCAGCAGCAGCGTGCTCGGGGAGACCGAGCCGAAGGGCACGAGTTGCTGCGTCGCGACCCGCCATGGCACGGTCCCGTTGGTGCCGCCGACCGACTTCACGTCTCCGAAGATGACGCCCTTCCAGTTGCCTGGCGCAGGGAACCTGACATCCACGTTGCCGAAGTTGCCCACGCCCTGCGGCAGGGAGTGCGCGGCGAACCGCCCGAGCGGGTCGATCAGGATCAGCCGCACCCGTGCGTTGTTGGTGGAGCCGGCGGGCGCCGGGTAGGCGAGGGAGGCATCGAGCCGGTCCTGACCGGGCGCGACGTGGAAGGTGAAGGTGCCGTAGTTGTTCTGCAGGCCCTGGTAGTTGGCGAACTGCGGGCTGGTCGCGTCGTTGAGCGTGACGCTTCCCGTCTGCACGCCGTGGTCAGCGCCGAAGGTCTGCCCGTGCAGGCGCACCAGCTGCGGCAGCGCGCCCGTGTTGGTAACCCGGACGTGCCAGCTCTTCGGTCTGGCCGGCCGTGCCGGCCGCGTTGAGCTGGTTCGCCGAGGTCAGCAGTGTGTTGCCGGCAGCCTTCGGCGAACCATCGCTGGTGTGGATGGACTCGGCGAGCTGGACCGCCTTGTAGGTGTTCAGCAGGCCGGCACCCTGCTCGGTCGCCGGCGTGCTGAGGTCGGTCGCGGTGCTGTCCAGGATCTGCTTGACCAGCGCCGGTGCCGGGCGGCGCCGCCGTGCGTGTTCCTGTAGGCCTCGATGACCAGCGCGGCGGCGCCCGCGGTCAGCGGTGAGGACTGGCTGGTGCCGCCCGCCTCCTCGATCGGGGACGGCTGGCCGACGAAGTTGGTGCACTCCGTGTAGATCGCTACGTCCGTGCTGCACGACGCGAAGCTCAGGTCGCCGGGTGCCACCAGGTCGGCGGTGCCGCCGGTCTCGTTGAATCCGCCTGAACTCAGCGAGCTGATGTTGTCGTTGAGCCAGCCGGTGGTGGCGAAGTAGCGCGCGGCGGCATAGTTGGTCTGGGCGTAGAAGCGGAAGTCCGTCGACGCGCCGACCGAGATGACATTCGGGTCGGTCGCGGGCGAGCCGATCGTGTTGGTGGGGCCCGCGTCGCCGGTCGAGACGGTGACCGTGACACCTGCGGCGACCGCCGCGTCGTCGAACTGCTTGGTCGCGTCGAGCGCGGTGACGTCGGGGAACGGGTTGGAGCCGAACGACTCGTTGAGCACGTTCACGTGGTCGGTCTGCACGGCGTAGTTGATGGCCTGCAGGAAGGCGGACTCGGTGGTGTCCTCGAAGGAGCCGAACACGTCAAGCCCGACGAGGCTCGCGCCAGGGGCCACGCCCTCGATGCGGATGTTGCACGCGGCCGGGTCCGGCTGTGCGCTGAAGCCGTTCGCGTTGTAGACGTGAATGCCCTGGCCCGCGATCGAGTTGGCGTCCAGGAATGCCTCGGCGCCACCGGTGACCCGGCCAGGCCCGTCGCCGCTGAAGTCCTGGTAGTCACCACCGGTGGCCGGGTCGAAGACCGACGTATTGTCCGGCCTGATGAAGTTCACGTTGTTCGGGTCGAGCCCGTCGGCGATCCAGGCGACCTTCACGCCTTTACCCGTGATGCCGAGCGAATGGGCGGTCTTGGCTTTCGGGTTGTCCGAGTCCGTATTGGTCACCTGCAGTGCCTCGGGCTCAAGCTGCACCTTGCCGTTCGGGCCGCAGGCACCGGGGATCACGTTGGGCGTCAGCGAGGTCGTGCGCGCCGCGGCGCTGGTCTTAGCGGTGCCGGGCGCGACCGCCGGTTGTTCGGGCGAGGCGCCGTGAATGGTGACGTCGGGGATGACTTCTGCGACCGCGGGGTTGGCCTTGAGCCGGGTCGTTTCACCGGCCGATACCGTGGCCGCCAGCGAGTTGACCAGCCGGTAGGCGCTGACATGGGTGGCATGCACCTGGCGGAGCTCGTTCACCACCGGGGCCTGGTTGCTTGCGATCGCCGCGGCGCGCATCGCCGCCGCGTGGCTGCCCACATGTGCGGCGGCGAGCTGGCCTTTCATGATCACGATCACGTGCTGGTTCACGTTCTTCGACAGCTGGGCGGCGAGCCCGGGCGACATCGGCTGCCGCGCCAGGCTGGTGGCCGCGATCGCGGCAGGGGCGGCGGCTCCTGCTGCGAACTGACCCGCCACCAGGGCAGCAGCGGATGCCGCCGCCACCAGCGCGGGTGTCTTCCTGGACTTGGCGCGCGCCATTAATGCGCCGACTGAGCTGCGTGCTTGCACACTTGTCTCATCCCTGGAGGGGCGGCCGCTCATATGGCCGCGTGCTGAACTGGTCCGCTGCGCCGCCACGCGCATGAGGCGGGCGGGCCAGAAGGTATACAAATGGGACGTTAGCAGCGCCCCGGGAGCGCTGAGATTTGGCGCGATATAACACTTAGATAACAAAAACCATTTGCCCGGAAGGTACGCCAGTCCTTCAGATAACTAAATTGTGGCTACTTCAATATATTGACAGCGTGGACGACGACAAACATCGCGATCGCGAGCGATATCGCCTCCTGCGCCATCATCGTGAGCTTCGCCCCGGCCTGATTGCCGAGACGGCCGGCCCGTGCCCGGTCAGGCCCTGGCCGAGGTGCCCGGGCCCGCGAGGAGGACGTCGATGCTCAGTGCCAGGATCCACGCGGGAAACAGCAACTCCACCCAAGCTGAGACGCCGACCCCGAACAGCAGCACGACAGCGGTCGCGAGCCCGGCCGCCAGGAGCCATTTGGAGGCGATCTCGGTGCGGCGCGCGATGGTCACCGTGGTGAGCGTGAACACCGCGGCCATCCGCATCGAGTAGACGTTCAGCAGGATCGAGGTGACGTTGCGGCCAAGCGCCAGGGTGTCAGGGCCCGGCGGGTGGGACACCCGGGAGCCCGTCTCCGCTATGAGCCCGCCGGCCACCGCGGCGGCCACGAACAGCATGCCGACGAACAGCAGGCCGCTGCCGAGGAAGACGGTCGCGAAGAAGCGATCCTCGCGGCCGCCGACCCGGTCCCTCAGCACCCCGATCAGCCACAGGAAGGCGATGCCAGCGAATGGGACAAGGTTCAGCGCGACCACCACCGCGGTCCTTCGCCCCGACTCGGTCAGCCACGCGCCCGCGACGGCCGGATTGGCCGGCACGGAGACTCTGAGCAGCACGAGTGCCGTGATGAGGAGCACGGAAAAGATGATCCCTGCGACGGCGGCCGCGCGGGGCGTTCGCAGCGGGCTCCCGGCCTGCAGCCCGCCATGGCCCATCGGTTCCCCGGTCACGGCCCTCCCTCCAGGTGCCACCCTTCGTTGGTCGTGCCCTCCCGGGCCGCCGGCCACACTGGCCGGCCACACTGGCCGGCCACTGGCTGGCCACACTGGCCGGCCACGCTGACCGGCCACACTGACCGGCCCGGGATCAGTTCGCACGGGCGTGACTAATGACGCCGGCTAGTGGCGTCGGCTAGTGGCGCTGGCTGGCGGCGCTGACCGGTCCCGCGCCGGCCGCGTTATCGCCGATGCCGATTCCGCGGTGAGAGGCGGTCTGCGTTGGATCGATGAACACGTGCGGAACCTGTGCCAGCCGGTCGGAGAGCCGGCGATCGATATCGTCGGCGACGTCCTCGGCCCGGTCGGCGCTGATCTCGTCGTTGAGGGCCACGCGTGCCGCGACGATGAGATGGTCGGGCCCCATGTGCATCGTGAGCAGTTCAAGCAGGGCATCGATGCCGGGCGTTCGCTCGATCTCGGCCCGTATTACCTCCTGCTCTCTGGGATCGGCCGCCCTGCCGATGAGCAGTTCCTTGCTGTCCCTGCCGAGTTTGAATGCCACGACGACCAGCAGGCCGCCGATCGCGATCGACGCAGCGCCATCCCAGACCGGTGATCCGGTGACCTGGCGCAAGACCAGGCCGGCGGCGGCGAGGACCAGGCCGGCCAGAGCCGCGCTGTCCTCGAACAGCGCGGCCTTGACCGTGGTGTCCGCACTGGTCCGCACATGATCAAGTAGGCCAAGATCGCGACTGCGCGCCTCGCCGCGGACCTGCGTCACGGCCCGGGCGAACGAGGTGCCCTCCGCTATGAAGGCGGCGGCCAGCACCACGTAGGCGATGGTGGGGTTGTGGTCGCCGCCGCGCTTGAGAGCGAGCAGGCCTTCGAAGACGGAGAATCCGGCGCCGGCGATGAAGATGCCGAATGCGGCGAGCAGCGACCAGAAGTACCGTTCCTGGCCGTAGCCGAACGGGTGACTTGAATCGGCGGGCTGGTCGCCCCGTTGCACAGACTTCAGCAGGAAGGCCTGGTTGAGCGTGTCCGCGGCCGAGTGGGCGGCCTCGGCGAGCATGGCGCTAGAGCCGGTGAGGACGCCGGCCGCCAGCTTGATCGCTCCCACGAAGAGGTTCGCCGCGCCCGCGATGAGCACGGTACGGCGAGTGGACTTGCGATTGGAATCCGACCCCATCAGCCTCTACCACCCCAGCCCTGCTTGCCGCCACTGACCCTTTGCCCTCCTACGGCGGCCCAAACCCGCTCCGGCGCGACCGGCGTGACCGCGCCCTCTGCACGGTGTCACCTCATCTACATGGTGACGATGGGAGGCTCGGGCTGCTCGTCGTCGGGGGCGCGGTAGCAGGGGATCTTCCCTTTGATGACACGGCCCGGCGGGACGATAGCGGGGCGCATAGCGGGGCTCGCCTTCGCGGCGCACTTCTCGCACACCGCCACGCCACGACCAGCTCGCCGCCCGGTACCCGGCCGTCATGGGGGGTCCCGAGGTGGTGGCACAGCAGCCACACCGCCTGATCCTCGGGGATGCCCCACAGTCCAAGCGCGGCGATGTGCCACTCAGCCTCGCCGATCAGCCCGAGTGCGGTGTCTGTCGGCCGCATGCATGCCATGCACGTGTCTCGGCTGTCGCCCTGGAGGCCGGGGGAGGGCATGCTCGAACTCCCCGGGCCCGCCTCGTTGACCAGGGCACCCCAGTTCCGGTTGCCGCTAATGGCCTTCTTCGGCTTTCGCTTATTGCTCATGGTCTTCCTTCCATTTAACCGGCCGGGTGCGCGGATGCCGCGTTTGGCCAGGGCGAGGCGCGCTACCGCGAAGTCCTCGTCGGTGACCGCTTGTTATTTGCTATCCCCGCCTCGACGCTATCGAGCTGGTGCAAGGCGGCGAGGCACGCTGCGGGATACCCGGCCATGGCGGCGACGACCCCGTCCCGAACTCCTCGGCGCACAGCCTCCGCGAGACGATCTGGAGCCTCAGCGTCGTCGACCGCCAAGCGCATCTGGCACCGGTCCTCACGGTCCTGCGCGTCTGCCGCATCTTCTACGGCAGCCCAGATCCTGTGGCCTCCTTCGACGGGCGTCCTGCCCTTTCGGGTCCTGTTTCGGGCCACAGTTCCTCCTTGTGCGGTGGCCCGCCCGGCCGGTGGAGATGGTATTCGAACCGGGCGCGGATTAACTCACGCTAAACTCGGAATCCGGCCGTGGAAAATGCACGAAATAATGTAAGGCAATGTTAGGCGGCGAAGGTCAATGGCAAAGACGGCGACCAGATCACCCGTGTCACGCAGAGCCGCTATGCCGCATTCCAACTCGAGCCGGGCTGGTGCTGGCCAATTCTGTCGCGCCGATCGCTGGCGCAGCCGCCCGGAGGGTTGTGGGCCGGCCGGTAGTGATCTATGTTCTGAGCCACGCGCAACTAGCGTGCTACGGCTAGGGGGGTCCAGATGCAGTGCATAGCCTTTGCCACGCCCATACTTCCGGGAAAGACCGAGACCGACCGCGACGCGATGCGATCGTGCTCCGAGGGTGAGCGGAAGGCAGCGCATGAGTCGTCGCGCGAGCGGCACGGCATCAGCCGGGAGGCCGTGTGGCTTCAGCAGACCCCCGGCGGCGATGTGGCGGTGGTCTATCTGGAGGCCGACGACCTGCAGACGGCCTTCGCCGGGCTTGGCTCCTCTCAGGAGCCGTTCGACCAGTGGTTCCGCGAGCTGATCCGTGACGTCCACGGCATCGACCTCGCGCAAGGCTTCCCGCCGCCGGAGCAGATGGTGGACTACCGGCGTAGCCAGTAGCCGGGCAATCATCCCGGCAGCCAAAACGCGGCACACCTGCGTGCTGTCCGCGGCAGATGAGCCGGCGCTGGGCACCTGTCTGCTCACCTGCACCCTCTTGCAGGGTGCGTGGCGGAGCCGCCTCACCATCTGGCAGGGCCTTGGCGAGGGCTGGAAGATCCTTTTCGCCAGGGGACCGTTGCCAAGGATGCGTGCGCGGTCCCGGTTTCGACGGCGGCTGACCGATGTCGCGTCAAGAAACGCCGTCTGTGACGCATGGGCAGCACCTGACGTTGGGATGACGATGGTAACAACATGCTCATTTCGGGAGGCGTCATGGCAGCAGGCGGCCGCCAGGGGAGCAGGAGGCGCTGGGAACCGGCGCCGCTTGGCATCTATCTCAACGATCACCTCGCCGGTGCCACCGGCGCCGTGGAATTGGCGCAACGTGCCGCGGCAGCGGCCCAGGATACGCAGGAAGGCGAGCCGTTTGAGCGGTTCGCGGCCGAAGCGGCCGGCGAGCGGGCCGCGCTGGTCGGCATGATGAACGCACTTGGCGTGCCCGTCAGGCACTACAAGGTCTTCGCCGCGCGGCTTGGGGAGCGGGCGGCCCGCATGAAACTCAATGGTCATCTTGTCCGGAGGTCCCCGTTGACCAGGCTGGAAGAGGTGGAAATGCTGCAGATGGGCGTCGTGGGCAAGACGGCTGCCTGGCACACCCTGCGCGCGCTCGCCGAGCGCGACAGCCGCCTCGACCGGTGGCGCCTCGATGAGCTGATCGAGGCCGCCGATCGTCAGACACACGTGCTCGAGGAACTCAGGCTCCGCGCTCTCGCCCAGGTCCTTGTCAGCTGAAAGGCCTGTCGCCGGCTGAAACGCCTGCATCCAGCTGAAACACTCGTCTCCGGCTCCCGCGTCACCTGCGCACCGGAGAAGTCACCTGCTGACCGGAGAATGCGGCTGGTCGTGGCGGCCGGTGAGCAGATCCTGGGCACGGATTTTCGCCCGGATCACGGGCTGGCGGAAACGTTCCTCTCGCGCCATTGACCTGGCGTACTTGCGCGGGCGTTCGTGGTACCTCCAGCGGGCCCATGGCGAACCGGGGCGGGCGAGCCGGATCGCGCCCACGACGAAGAGCAGCGGAATGAACACGCCGAACAGGCTCGTCCAGATCTTGCCCTTGAGCAGGGTGATCACGGCAAGCACGAAGATCGCGCCGACCGTCAGGGCGAGCGTCGCGGAGGCGCCTGCCGAACGCGGCAGCAGGTGGTAGCCGCTCACCCGCCCGACGCCGACCGGGCTGGCGCCAAGCAGCAACAGCGCCGTCACCCCGGCCGCGACGAAGACGGCGTCGATCGACAGCCGCCCTTCGTTCGCCCAGTACACGTCGCGCAGGTGGAGGATGAGCGCGAACTCGTCGAGCACCAGGGCGGTACCCAGGCCGAATAGCACGGCAGGCCCCGATCGCCAGGCCAGCGAATGGATGGGGGCGGCAAGCTCGGCGATCCCGCCAACGGCCATGAAAACGACGCCGAAGACCATGTGGTGAACGTGCACGACGCCGGCGGTCAAGTTGCCTGGCCACCACCGGACCTTGGCGCGGATGAGCCGCACGGACAGCCGGATGCAGCCGAAGCCGAATACGAACGCGACAAAGAAACAGAACAACGGCAACCGCCCGGTATGCACGATCTGCCCGAAGAACCAGCTCGACATGGGCCCCCACTTTGCGCGCCGCGTCGGCACGAATGACTAAGCCGATAATAGATTCCCTGCTAACTCCCGGCGGATAACTCCGCGCCGGGGACATGGTGCGGGCGCGGGTGACGCGGCCCGCCGGGTGCGATGACCGATTTTCCTGAACGGCTGCGCGGCGCGCTGCCAGCTGTGCAGGCTGAGACGCCCGGCCATGACGAACGAACGCACAAGCTGGATAGCCTGGTGAACAGGCGCGCTCCCCGGGTTCCACCAACCCGGGCAAGAGGACCAAACCCAGCAAGAGGATGAGCGTTGAGCAGCACCGCGAACGTGGCCGGGCCTGTGGACTTCGACACCTACGGCTCCTACGGCGGGTACCGCCGCAAGGCGGGGACGCGCGACCAGCCGCCGGAAGGCGACGGCGAGTTCCGGCGGGCGCGCTACCGCTTCCAGGGCCGCGTCACTGCCGACGGCTCGAGCGGCTTCCCTGCCGAACCCGGCCGCTACCACCTCTACATCTCGTGGGCCTGCCCCTGGGCGCACCGATCGGCCATCGTGCGCAGCATGAAGAAGCTCGACGACGTGGTGTCGCTGTCCGCGGTGGACCCGATCAGGGACGGGCGCGGCTGGGCGTTCCGGCCCGGCCGGGGCCATGGCGCCGACCCGGTCAATGGCTTCGCTTTCCTTTCCGAGGCCTACGACGCGACCGAGCCCGGTTATGACGGCCACGTGTCCGTGCCTGTCCTCTGGGACCGCGAGACCGGCCAGATCGTGAGCAACAACTTCCCCGACATCACCATCGATCTGGGCACGCAGTTCGAGGCCTGGGCCGACACCTCGGCGCGGCTGTATCCGGCGGAACTGCGCCCGCAGATAGACGCCCTCAACGAGGTCATCTACCAGAAGGTCAACAACGGCGTGTACCGCGCCGGGTTCGCCACCACCCAGCCGGCGTACGGGCAGGCCGCGTACGCGCTGTTCGATGCCCTCGACGAGCTGGAGCAGCGGCTCGGTGACAGCCGGTTCCTCTTCGGCGACGCCATCACGGAGGCCGACATCCGCCTGTGGGTGACCCTCGCCAGGTTCGACCTGGTCTACGTCACCCACTTCAAGACCAACCTGCGGCGCCTGGTGGACTACCCCAGCCTGTGGGCGTACGCGCGTGACCTGTACCAGCTGCCGCCGTTCACGGAAACGACAGACTTCGACCACATCAAGCGCCACTATTTCCTGACTCACCCGCGGCTGAATCCGGCACGCATCGTCCCCATCGGCCCGCAGCTTGATTGGCAAGCCCCGCACGGCCGCGGCGCGGCGGCGAGCCCAGTGTGACAAAGGCGCCGGCACCGCCGGCGTCCGGCCAGAGCTTCGCCGGCGTGAGCGATGTCGCCCAGGCCCTGGGGCACCGGGCCCGGCTTTCACCAACCGAAGACGCGTAGCGCATAGGCCGGATACTGGGCCATGGCCCATGCGAGCGGCACGAGCACGATAGAAGCCATCACCACAGGGCCGCGACTCGTCCGCCACAAGGCAGCGCTGATGCTCACCCCGGCGCGGGCAGCGGCTTCCGATGCGTGCAGGACAGGTACCGCCACCGATACGATCGCGTACATGGCCCCGCCCAAAAGACTGAGAAAGACGTAACCTGCGGCATTGTTAGTCGCCTCACCGACGAGCGCGGCCACGGACGACGCGACACTGATCGCAACATAAGGGACAATGAGCCCGAGCGGCAGGCGCTCCAAGCCGCCCGCCTCCTTCGGCGTTACCTTGAAGGTGACCGGCCGGGGCCGGAGGCGCTGCTTGGCCGCCGCGCAGACCCCCCACGCCGTGTAGGGCCAGCGGGTGAGGCTGTACAGCCAACTCTCCCAGCTCAGAATGGGCGCATTCCGCGGTCGCAGCAAGCCGCGGCGCCGGAGCAGAAGGGTGATCAGCACGAGCCAGATCGAGATCGACCACCAGCGCAGCAAAAATGCCACGTAGTTGACGTTGATCCACGGCCGTCCGGTCACTGCCGCGGTGAGTGCGAGGGCAAGCCCGCCGAGAGTAGCGGTGACGAGCAGCACGTAATACAACAATGCGTAGAGGAAGCGGAACCGCAGCCGCCACGGAAGGCGGAGGAGATTGCGCGGCACCAGGCCCAGCAGGACCGTGGTCAGGCTCCGCGACCACTGGAACTCCTGGACCAGCATCGCTGAGAATGTGTTGGGCCCATCGCCGCGCGCCTCAGCATTGATGGCGAATGAACCGTGCCAGCCGGCCGCATTCAGCAGGAAGCTCGTGGAGAAGTCCTCGGCAAGGTCCGGGCCGATGCCACCGATGTCCCGCAGGGCCTGTGTCCGGACAGCGTAGTGGGAACCTATGCAGAGCGGACCCCATCCAGCACTGTGACCGAGCTGGAACGGCCCGTGGAAACTCGCCTCCCGATGCAGACGGCCACGCGCTGACCACGAGCCGTCGGCGTTGGCGTCACACAGGCTGGGCGCCGCGACGTAGCCGACTGCGGGATCGGAGAACGGGCGAACCATTTCGGCCAGGTAGGTCGGCACGGGCCGATGATCGCAGTCGAGCTGGGCGACGACGTCGTAGTGACGATACCCCCAGTGGTCATAAAAGTAGGCGAGATTCCCCTCTTTGCAGCGGGTTCGCCGCGGCCACACGTCCCGATGGTAGATCTCCACACCGTGACGGGTGGCAATCCCGACGTCACGGGCAGTGCACCAGTCGAAGATCTCCGCGGACGGCTGCTCGTCGCACAGCCACACGTGGTAAGGGAACGGGAAGTCCTGGGCCACCATCGCCGACAGCGTGGACCTGGCCACGTCCCAGGGCTCGGACGGTGCCCGCGTCACGACAAAAGCGACCCGGAGCGACGGCACGGAAACCGACGGGCTGACGTTTCGCAGCCGATTGACGCTCAGCACGAAGAACACCGGGTAACACAAGACGTACAGCAGGACTGCGGAGTTGGCTGCCAGGCCTGCGACACCGATGCGGTGCGCCGGTTCCAGCCACCACCCCCAGAAGGCGGCCAGGCAGACCGCCCAGCCAGTGGTGAGTCCGGCGATGGCCAGCCGGTCAACGGTGCCCAGGATGGGCGTGAACGAGCTGTCGCGCAAGCGGCGTCGCACCGGGAGCGGGGCGAGTACGGGGCCGCTCGGCGTGATCTTCCGGACGTTCCCGGCCGATAGCCGGTGGATGTCCAGCGCGACAGCCCCCAACGTCCTGTCGAGGGACGCGCCCCCGGCCAGCTGAGGGTGCGGTCGGCTAGTGGTCACTCGTTCTCCTCAGCTCATCGAGGCGCGGTGTGCGTCGGTTACTACGTGACGGCCGTGGTGTTTCAGCTGTGTGCGCGGCCGAGAGTGCGCACGGTCCAGCCAGCTGCCCGCCACGTCTGCATGTCGAGCGCATTGCGGCCATCGAGAACCCGGGGTTGCCGGACGATCCCTGCCAGCACGGTCGGGTCCAGCTCCCGGTAGTCGCGCCATTCGGTCAGGTGCAGGAGCAGGTCCGCGCGCTCGCAGGCCTTCTCGACGTCCGGTGCGTACTCGAGCGCCGGGAACAGCGCGCGCGCGTTGTCCATCGCGGCAGGGTCGTGAACACGGACCTGGGCGCCTTGCAGTTGCAGGGTGGTGGCCACATTCAGGGCCGGCGAATCCCGGACGTCGTCGCTGTCCGGCTTGAAGGCAGCGCCCAGGACCGCGATGTTGCGACCGAGGAACGTCCCACCGGCCAACTCCCGCGCCACGTCCACAGCGCGCTGCCGGCGCCGCGTATTGATCTCGTCAATATGGTGCAAGAAGCTCAGCGCCTCACCGACGCCCAGCTCCCCGGCCCGGGTCATGAACGCCCGAATGTCTTTCGGCAGGCACCCACCACCAAACCCGACACCGGCCGACAGGAACCGGCGCCCAATCCGCGGGTCGCAACCGATCGCATCGGCCAGCGTCACCACGTCCCCGCCCGCAGCGTCACACACGTCGGCCATCGCGTTGATAAACGAGATCTTGGTCGCGAGGAATGCGTTGGCCGCGGCCTTGACGAGTTCCGCCGTGGCGAGGTTGGTCGAAATCCATGGGGTGCGGTTCGTGTCGAGGATCGGTGCGTATACCTCGCGTAGCACGGTGTCCGCCTCAGCCGAGGTGACCCCGACGACCAGCCGGTCGGGGTGCAGGGTGTCCTGAACGGCGAAGCCCTCACGGAGGAACTCGGGGTTCCAGGCCAGCTCAGCCGTTGCGCCGGCGGGGACGAGCTCGCGGATCCGCTCGACGAGCCGGTCAGCGGTGCCGACAGGGACAGTTGACTTGCCGACGACGAGCGCGCCAGCCCGCAGGTGCGGCGCCAGCCCATCGACAACGGCGTCGACGTAGCGCAGATCCGCAGCGTTGGAGCCTGGCCTTTGCGGCGTTCCGACGCAGACGAAGTGCACGTCACCGAACGCGGCGGCGTCGGTGAGCGATGTGGAGAACCGCAAGCGGCCAGTTTCGACGTTCCGGGTCAGGACGGCGCCGAGCCCAGGTTCATGGAATGGCGGCCGGCCGCCACCCAGGGCCTCGATTTTGGCCGCGTCGACGTCAACGCCGAGCACGTCGTGGCCGATGTCAGCCATGCAGGCAGCGTGCACCGCACCGAGGTATCCGGTGCCAATGACGGTAAGTCGCATAATGATCTGTCCTCACAAATAGTCACGTGGCAGCCGCGAACATCAGATCTCGTAGCCGGCCGGGTTCAGCTCCTGGAAGCGCCAGGCGTCGGCGCACATGGTGGCTAGGTCGCGGGTAGCCCGCCAGCCCCACGCCGCCTTGACGCGCCTCGGATCAGCGACGAGCGAGGCCACATCCCCGGGCCTCCGCCCGGCCAGCCGGTGTGGCAGCGGGATGCCGCACGCCTCGCCGAACGCGGCGAGGAGCCCGAGCACCGAGACGCCCCTTCCCGAGCCGAGGTTGAAAACGCGCATGCCGGTCTCGTCCGCGAGGTGCTCAAGGGCAAGGCAATGCCCTTCGGCAATGTCGACGACGTGGACATAGTCACGAATGCAGGTCCCATCGGGCGTCGGGTAGTCGGACCCGAATATGGCGACCTCGTCCAGGCGGCCGATTGCGACCTGTGCCAGATAAGGCATCACGTTTCTCGGCACACCGCCGGGGTCCTCACCCAGCTCTCCGGTCGGATGGGCTCCGGCCGGGTTGAAATAGCGCAACGCGACCACGCTCAGCTCGCTATAACGGGCGCACGCATCGGCCATCATCTGCTCGCAGATCCACTTCGAGCGGGCGTAGGGATTCGCCGGGTCGGCCGCCATGTCCTCACCCAGCAGCCGCCAATCGTTCTTGCCATATATCGAGCACGAGGACGAGAAGACCAGCTGATGTACACCATGCGCTTCCATCGACCGCAACAACACGGCGGTGCCACCGACGTTGACGTCGTAGTATGTGAGCGGAATCTCCGTGGACTCCCCGACCGCCTTCTTCCCGGCGAAATGAATTACCGCATCTATCGAATGACCGTCAAAGATCTCGCCGAGAGAGAC
This sequence comes from uncultured Actinomycetota bacterium, assembly GCA_963727015.1. Classification (GTDB taxonomy): domain Bacteria; phylum Actinomycetota; class Actinomycetes; order Streptosporangiales; family Streptosporangiaceae; genus DATFVJ01. Next base: position 131,642 of record CAVSEV010000005.1, read on the forward strand.
CCGGTCGCGCAGATCTACTTCGTACGCCCGCAACGGCCGGCCAGCGAGCTTCTGCACTCGGTCAAGGGCGCGAGGTGAGCTATTGGAGTAATTGTCGGCGACCACAACTTCGTAGCCGCGGTCGAGAAGCTCAAGGCACGTGTGACTACCAATGAAACCGGCACCCCCGGTTACCAGGACCGTCGACCCCTCAATCATTGAAGACTCCCTTTTCCCTGCGGCGGCCTGAATCAGGCGCTGCAGGAGGACTACTCGCGTTAATTCTCTGGGCGGCTCGACGTGCTGCCATATATCAGCCACACACCGGCGATTTTCGCAACAATCCCGGGAACCGGCTGCCCGTCGGCTAGCCACCGCTCAGGGCTGCGGCAGCAATGCGGGTACTTTCGAGCTGGGACTTGAAGAAATCCACAGTCCGCCTCAGACCGTCCTCGGCGCCCACCACTGGGCGCCAGCCGAGCTGCTCCCAGGCGAGATTGATGTTGGGCTTGCGCCGGGCCGGGTCGTCGGTGGGCAGCTGGTGATACTCCAGGTTCGAAGGCGACCCGGTGATCTTCAGGATAAGTTCGGCGAGCTCCCTGACCGTGCGCTCGTCCGGATTCCCAATGTTGATCGGTCCTGCTTCGGTGGAATCGATCATCGCGATGATGCCGCACACGAGATCGTCCACGTAGCAGAAACTGCGGGTTTGAGTGCCGTCACCGTAAATTGTCAGCGGCTCTGCGTTGAGCGCCTGGGTGATGAAGCTGGAAACTACGCGGCCGTCATCGGGGCGCATCCGCGGGCCGTAGGTATTGAAGATCCTGAAGATTCCGGTGTTCAGACTATGGTGGCGGCGGTACGCCATGGTCACTGCTTCGGCGTATCGCTTGGCCTCGTCATAAACACTGCGCGGGCCGACGGGATTGACATTTCCCCAGTAACCCTCATGCTGGGGATGCTCCACCGGATCGCCATAGACCTCGCTGGTGGACGCCAGCACGAAACGGGCCCGCGAGCGCGCTGCAAGACGCAGTGCGTTCTCCGTGCCCCGGCTCCCGACGGCGAGCGTCTCAAGGGGGCGCCGCAGGTAGTCCGGGGGCGAGGCGGGGCTCGCCAGGTGCGCAACCACATTGACAGGCCCCGGCAGATCCAGCCCGGCACAGACATCGGACTCCACGAAGCGGAATCGCCGGTGGCCCATGAGATCGGCGATGTTGTCCAGATTTCCGCTCGACAGATCGTCTACGCAGATGACGACTTCGCCACGCCGGATGAGTGCGTCACACAGGTGTGAGCCAAGAAAGCCCGACCCCCCGGTCACTACGATGCACATCGCTCTCCCCCCCCTAAGCGATCCTTGGCCGCGACGCGCCAGCCGGAGTTCAGTATTAGCGACAATCCGGAGTTCGGTATTAGCCGACAATCACGGGACCGCTGGGATCGTGGCTGCCCCGGGGCCGGTGGGGCAAGCACGAGAAACCATTCACGTCGTGGTGATCACGGTCCTTATCCCCACCAGCGGAGACGAGAAACCACCGCCTTTGATCGCAGCCGGCCCAAAAAGATCGAGCGGAAAGGGCAATCCAGCTGTAAGGCGCATACTGGACTTCATGGAAGTGATCTTTGCGCATCGAGGGTACTGGCGCACGCAAGGGATTCCGAGGAACCGGGACGGGCTTCTGCCCGCCGTGCGCCGGTAAAGACTCGATTGGCCTGACGGGAGGAAATGCTCGCAGGACAGGTCGCGGCAGGTGTGGGCAATCGACGTGTTTGAGGTCCTTGTAGGCGCTCACCACGTCGGCGGCGTCCAGGGTGCCCGCATCGACGCTGGTGCGGATCACGTAGATCCCGTCGAATGCGGCCTCGGCGGCGATCTTTTCCTGGTCGCGGCGCCAGGTGAAGCTGGCGCCGGTGACCTCGGTGATGAAGTGCTTGCCGACCTTGTGCTTGCCGATGACCTTCCCGATCCGTATCCCGATCTTGTCGGGGTCCTTCAGCCGCCCGGCGGCGACAGATGCCTTGATCTTGGCCAGGTCGTTTTCGGTGGCGGTCAGCAGATCTTCGCGGGTGCGTGCCCGGTTGGCGGCGAGCACCGGGTTGTGGCAGCAGATCAGCCGCTCGCCCGGGTAGTCGGGGTGGGTGATCTCGGCGAAGTTGTGGGTGTCGAACAGGCTCATCTGCAGCGGGCCGGCGTCATGGGCCAGCTTGGCGATGGCCGGGGCCTTCAGCGCGGTGATCCAGTCCATGCCGTCCAGCTTGCGCAGGTCGCTGATCCGGGTTCCGGTGATCATCCCGCGGTCGCCGACCATGATCAGGCGCTCGATGCCGAAGTCGCGGCGCACGCGGGTGATGGCGGTCTTGAACGACTCGGGGTCGCTGGTGTTGCCGGGGAACACCTCGACGGCGACCGGGCGGCCTTCGGGGCAGGTGAGCAGCCCGTATTCGATCTGCTTGCGGCCGCGCTTGCCGTCGCGAGAGTGCCCGAACGCGGCCAGCTCGCAGCATGAGCCCTCCATCCAGGAGGATGACAGGTCGAACATCGCGGTCCCGCCCTCCCGCAGGTGGCGGGCGGCGAGCTTTTTCTCGATCTCGCGCTGCCGGGAGGTCAGCCAGTCCATCGCGGCGTAGATCTCATCGGTGCTGGCATCGGCCACCGCGAGGTCTATCCCCAGCGTGGTGTCACCGGCCGCCCACCAGCGGGCGGTGGACAGCTTCGGCTTCGGCCGCACCGCGCGGGACAGGATCAGGGCGTAGGCGATGTCGCGTTCCCGGCACGGCGGGCCTAGCAGCGACCGCAAGCCCAGCCGGGAGGCCATCACGTGCGCCGCGGCGGCGTCGCCGTGCGAGCAGGGGCGCCGCGGAACGCGGCCAGCAGGTACTCGCGGGGCTTCTCCCCGCCGATCATCCCGGGATACTTCAGCTCGATTGGGCCCGGAATACCGCCAACGAAGGCAGCCCCGCGCCCCGCCAGTCGAACATCGTCAGGTTCGCGTAGGGATTTTCCTCGCCCGCACTCCAGCCCACGCCCGGCAGCCATGCCGGCTCCCAGACGAGGAAGCCGCGACCGCGGTCCTGCGGGACCGCCTCAATCGTGGCACGAAGTGCCTCGAAATAGGCGGCCTGGCCGGCCGGTGTGGCGGGGAAGCGAGCGATCTCGGGCAGCTGGTCTGGACGCGCGGCGCAGTAGTCGACGCCGTCAGCGGCCGGGAGCATCCACGGGTAGGAGGTTTCGACGACCATGACGGTCTTGCCGTAGCGCGTCGCGAGGTCGTTCAGGTTCGACGACAGCGTCGCCAGCGGGCCGTGCCAGAACGGGTAGTAGGAGAGCCCGATGAGGTCGAAGTCGACGCCGCGCCGGGTGATGTTGTCGTAGAAGTAGCGTGCGCCGCCGTTGTCCCCACCGCGGTCGATGTGAACCATCGTCTGTAGCGGGGCGGTCGTTCCTTCGCGGGCACCGTCGAGCCCGGCGTTCAGCAGCTGCACGAACCCGTCCCAGTGCTCCCGGCCTCCGGAGTAGACAAACCCCGTGGGCCAGAGCATCCCGTTGGTGACCTCGTTGCCGATCTGGATCATGTCTAGCTGGGTGCCCTGGGCGGCGAATGCGGCGACGACGTCACGGGTGTAGGTGCGGACGGTGCTGGAGAGCGTCGCGAGGTCCTGGCCCCGCCATTCCGTCGGCGTCGTCTGGTTGGACGGGTCGGCCCAGAAATCCGAGTAGTGCAAGTCGAGCAGGATCTTGCAGCCGGCGTCGTGTGCGCGACGGCCGAGGGTGAGCGCGGACGCGAGGTTGCTGTAGCCCGCCGGCGGGTTCAGCCAAACGCGGAGCCGGACGGTGTTGATCCCCCGCGCGACGAGGAGCTGCTCGACGGGGACGATGCGGCCCTGGTCGGTGAACGTGCGTCCCGCGGCCTCGAGCTGCAGGGTGAACGACAGGTCCGCGCCGCGGACCTGCTCGGGGGGCTCAGGCGCGGCGGGCGCCCGCATGCTGCCGGATGCCGCGGCCGGGCGAAACGCGAGCCGTATGGCTCGCTCGCCGCCGCCAAACCGGTAGCAGATCATGATGGTGGTAGGAAAGCCTCTGTCAGGGCGGGCAGGGCGTTCCCATGGTTGTCGAACATCGTCAGGTCCGCGAAGGGGTTTCCGCCCCCCGGCTCGTTAGGCACCCCGGGCAACCACCCCGGTTCCCAGTCGAAGAACCCGAGTCCCCTGCCATCAGGCAGCTGCTCGAGCAGGTCACGCAACGCCCGGAAGTAGGCCAGCTGGCCGGTTGGGGTGGGCGGAAACAGTGCGCTGTCTGGGAGCTGGCTGATGTACTGGAACCAATCCCCATTGTTCTGCAACCACACCTCTTTGTTCTGGAACCACACCCCGTTGTACTGGAACCACCCCTCATCCGGGACTGCCCAGGGATACGCTGTCTCGGCGATCAGCAGTGGTTTGCGGTAGCGATCGCCCAGATCGTCCAGGTTTGCCTGCAAGGTGGCCAATGAGCCGGTCCACCAGGGGAAGTGGGTCAGTCCGATGACGTCGAAGTCGCCGACACCTTCCTCGAGAATGTGGTCGTAAAAGTACCTGGCGTCGCCGTTCTCCCCGAAGATGTGGATGACCACGGGGATCGTATGCCCGGCCAGTTCGCTGTCCCGCACTCCAGCGATGCCCGCCGATAGCAGCGCGCAGAACGGCGCCCAGTTCTCCTGCCCGGAGTTGTAGATCTCCCCCGTTGGCCAGAGCATCCCGAACGTCACCTCGTTGCCGATCTGCACCATGTCGACGGGAGTTCCCTGGGACTGGAACGCCGCGAGTACCGACCTCGTGTAGTCGAGCACCGTCTGCTGCAGGGCCTCCGGATCCAGCATGTTCCATGCGCGGGGGGTCCATTGGTTTCTTGGATCCGTCCAGAAATCGGAGTAGTTCAGGTCGAGGAAGATTTTCAGGCCAGCTATCTTGGCCCGGCGCGCGAGATCAAGGGCACTGGCGAGATCGCTGTATCCTTCCGGCGGATCGACCCACACACGCAGGCGAACGAAGTTGGCTCCGGCGCTGGCCAGGATCTTCTCGATGGGCGCCACGGCACCGTCCACCGAGTAGGTCGTCCCGATGGACTCCTCCTGGAGCGTGAATGAGATGTCGGCACCGCGCACCGCGAGGGCGTTGCTTTGCGCCGCAGCACGTCTCCGCGTTGCCCCTGTTGTTACGAGGGTGAGCGCGAGCCACTGTAGGACACGCCGTCGGCATACCGGCATGCCGCGTCCTGAACTCCCCACAGCCCTCCTTGCCGCAGACGGCTTCCGGTCTTCCCCGGCATCGTTTTAGATACACCCTGGCGTGACATTTCACCATGTCCGCGAGAATTGCGGCAGCACCGAAGCGTGCTGCGGCGGGGGCCGCACTCGGTGTCTTTCCGGGGGGTGTCATGTTAAACCTTCTGGAGATCAGCTGGGGATTTTCAGCTGTTACCGCCATAGTTAAGGAAGGGGCACAGGGAAGGAATCGGAGCCCGGCGTCCCGACGGGCGCCGCCGGCGCGAGGGCGGATGGCAGCACTGGCCCGCAAGGTCTGCTTGAGGCCCCCGTACTTGGGCTGGCGGGGGGCCGCACGCTCCAGGCCCGCTTCCGGCTGCCTGCGACTTGGCCGGAACTCTTACTATGTGTGCATGTTGTGGTTCCGTACTGAACTCGCTAACTGGGCGGCGTGCTCATGGTTGTAGCGGCGGCAGAGGCTCAGGTACGCGCGGCGATCGTGACCGTCGACGACGACCCTGGGGTGTCGCGGGCGGTGGCGCGTGACCTGCGGCGCCGCTACGGCGAGAACCACCGGATCGTGCGCGCCGAGTCGCCGGATGCTGGCCTGGACGCACTGCGGCAGATGAAGCTGCGCGGCGACCAGGTCGCCATCATCCTGGCCGACTACCGGATGCCGCAGATGAGCGGCATCGACTTTCTCGAGCACGCGATGGACCTGTACCCGGATGCGCGGCGGGTGCTGCTCACCGCCTACGCGGACACCGGCGCCGCGATCGACGCGATCAACGTCGTGGATCTCGACCACTACCTGCTCAAGCCGTGGGACCCACCGGAGGAAAAGCTCTACCCGGTCGTCGACGCACTGCTCGAGGCATGGCTGGAAACGGACCACCGTACCGTTCCAGAGACCAAGGTGGTCGGCCACCGCTGGTCGGCCCGGTCGTCGGAGGTCCGCGAGTTCCTCGCCCGCAACCAGGTGCCTTATCGCTGGTATCAGTCCGGCGAGCCCGAGGGTGAGCGCCTGCTCGCGGCGGCGGGTGCGGACGGGCTCGCGCTGCCTGTGGTGATCACGGCGGACGGCGAGGCGCTGGTGGAACCCACCGACGCCGAACTTGCCGCCCGCGTCGGCCTGTCCACTAAGCCGGCGTCTGACTTCTACGACATCGTCGTCATCGGTGGCGGGCCCGCCGGGCTCGGCGCCGCGGTCTACGGCGCGTCGGAAGGGCTGCGGACCGTACTGGTCGAGCGCACCGCGGCAGGCGGCCAGGCCGGCCAGAGCTCGCGGATCGAGAACTACCTGGGCTTTCCCGACGGCGTGTCGGGGTCGCAGCTGACCGACCGGGCTCGGCGCCAGGCCACCAAGTTCGGTGCCGAGATGCTGACCACGCGTGACGTGGTGGGCCTGGAGGTGAACGGGTCGGCACGTACGGTCCGCTTCGCCGACGGTGACAGCATCGACGCTCACACCGTCATCCTCGCCACCGGCGTCTCCTACCGGCAGCTGGCAGCTCCCGGCCTGGAGACCCTCACCGGGCGCGGCGTCTTCTACGGATCTTCGCTGACCGAGTCGGCCAGCTGCGCGGGCCAGGACGTGTACATCGTGGGCGGCGCGAACTCGGCCGGGCAGGCGGCGGTCTACCTGTCGCGCAGCGCCAGTTCGGTGACGATTCTGGTCCGGGGGCCGTCGCTCGAGGCGTCGATGTCGTACTACCTCGTCCAGCAGATCGCAAGGATCCCCGCGATCTCGGTCCGCACCTGCGCCGAGATCGCTGCCGCGCATGGCGCCGACCATCTGGAGCAGCTGACATTGCGCGACAGCAAGACGGGCGCGACAGAGGTGGTCGACGCGCAGTGGCTGTTCGTCTTCATCGGCGCGGCGCCGCGGACGGACTGGCTGGACGGTGTCGTGGTGCGAGACGACCGCGGCTTCGTTGTGGCCGGCCCTGACCTGTCGGTCGAGGGGCAGCGGCCGCGGGGCTGGGCTCTTGACCGCGCGCCGTATCACCTGGAGACGAGCGTCCCCGGGGTGTTCGTGGCCGGCGACGCGCGGGCTGAGTCGGCCAAGCGGGTCGCCTCCGCGGTCGGCGAGGGCGCGATGGCGGTAATGCTGGTGCACCGTTACCTGGAGAAACTATGACCGCACAGGAAGGCGACCTGGTCTGCAGCGTCGACGAGCTGCGCACGCTGTTCTTGTTCGAGAAGCTGAGCGACGATCAGCTCGAGTGGCTGTGCAGGCAAGGGCACGTGGAGCTCATCGAGCCGGGCCCCGTTTACCAGGAGGGTGAACCCGCGCTCTGCTTCTACGTGCTGCTGGAAGGAACCATGGTCATGTCCCGCCGGGTCGGCGTGGACGACGTCGATGTCACGCGCACGTCCGAGCGAGGTGTTTACGCGGGCGCGTTCAATTCCTACCTGGGTGACCGGGTGCCGCAGGTGTACAACAATACGTTGCGGGTGACCGCGCCCTCGCGGTTCTTCGTGCTCGATGCCGTGGTGTTCGCTCAGTTGATGCGCGAGTGGTTCCCGATGGCGGTGCACCTGCTCGAGGGATTGTTCTTCGGCATCAAGAGCACCAGGCAGGCCATCGGCCAGCGCGAGCGGCTGCTCGCGCTCGGCACCCTGTCGGCCGGGCTCACCCATGAGCTCAACAACCCGGCGGCAGCCGCCGTGCGTGCCACCTCCGCACTGCGTGAGCGGGTGGCGGGGATGCGCCACAAGCTGGGCATGATCGCGGCGGGCCCCTACAACCGGGCCACCTTGGAGACACTGATCCGGCTGCAGGAAGACGCCGTCGAGCACGTTTCGAAGGCGGCCATGCTCAGCCCGATCGAGACGTCGGACCGTGAGGATGCGGTCGCGGACTGGCTGGAGGACCACGGCATCGCGGGCGGGTGGGACCTGGCGCCAACCTTCGTGCAGGCGGGCCTGGAGGCCGGCTGGCTCGACAAGGTAGCGGTCATCGTGGACGACGACGTCCTGGAGGGCGCGCTGCGGTGGCTGAACTACACCGTCGAGACCGAGCTCCTGATGAAAGAGATCGAGGACTCCACCGGCCGCATCTCCACGCTGGTCACCGCCGCCAAGCAGTACTCGCAACTGGATCGGGCGCCCTTCCAGATCGTTGACGTGCACGAGTTGCTCGAAAGCACGCTGCTGACCCTCGGGGGGAAGATCGGGCCGGGCATCACGGTCGTGAGGGATTACGACCGGGCGCTGCCGCCGATCCCGGCCTACGCGGCCGAGCTCAATCAGGTCTGGACCAACTTGATCGACAACGCGGTGGCCGCCATGAACGGCCAGGGCACGCTGACCGTGCGAACCGCACTCGACCGCGACCAGCTCATGGTAGAGATCGGCGACACCGGTGCCGGCGTGCCCAAGGAGATCCGTGAGCGGATTTTCGAGCCGTTCTTCACGACGAAGCCGGTTGGCGAGGGCACCGGGCTCGGCCTGGACATCTCCTGGCGCATCGTCGTGAACAAGCACCACGGTGACCTGCGGGTGGAATCGGTGCCCGGTGACACTCGTTTTCGCGTGTGGCTCCCGCTGACCGCGCCCGAAGGCAACGGGTGACTGTTCGCCCCGGGTAACCGCACCGAGCCGCCCCACACAGGGAGCGTGTTTACACCTGCCGGCCCGGGCCTGGCAGCATCCAGCGGAGGAGAATCGAAATGAAGAAGATGCGAGGGATCGACCCGGCCGTCCCGCCCAGCGGTACCGGCTGCGCCGAGTGCGACGCCACCGGCGGGTGGTGGGTGCACCTGCGCCGCTGTGCCCAGTGCGGCCACATCGGCTGCTGCGACACTTCGCCTTCGCAACACGCCACCGCACACGCTGCGGCCACCGGCCACCCCATCATCCGCAGCTTCGAACCCGGCGAGTCGTGGTTCTGGAACTACGTGACAGAGGAAGCCATTGCGGGTGCGCCGCTGGCTCCGCCGGAACATCACCCGCTCGACCAGCCCGTGCCAGGGCCGCCGGCCGCGTGCCACCCGACTGGCAGGAGCACCTGCAACTGACCGCGGCCTGAACTGACCGCGGCGTGAAGGGCGCTGCGGCCGGGACTGACTGCGGCCTGAAGGGCGCTGCGGCTCGCTTCGGGCGTGCGCTAGTCAGTCCCCGGTGGCGCCGTCGATTCGTTCACGGAGCAGGTCAGCGTGCCCGTTGTGGCGGCGCGTACTCCTCGACCATGTGCACCAGAATCCAGCGTCATGCCGACGGATGCGCCGGTCGTGGAGCACCCCACTGGCTGGCTCGGCGGCCAGCCGCCAGGTCTGACAAGATTCACCTCCACAGCACGCCACGCCACGCCACGGCAGTGCCAAGTACTGATATGCACAGGCCTGTGGAGGATCTCCGCGGACACACCGGTCGGGGATCGGCTCGGATACGGCGAGATCGTACTCACTGGCCGCTGTTACCAGCATGAACGTCATCCACGCGAGAAATGCGTCATCGAGCAACTTACCGGCCGCAGGGCGGAAAGTTATCCACAAGTAACCCCCGTGATGCCGAACTGACACCAAGCAGTGGTTCCCACCCGATCACCAGGCGACCAGCCGTCGTCCGCTGAAGCGCGCTACCTTTTAGGTGGGCCCGCAGGGGGCCTCCGGTCCGCGGGAAGGGCAGAGCCCGCCTGAGCAGATAATCGACTGGGTGGCCGGTATTCCTCCTTTCGGCCTGGCGACGCGGACCGCAGGCTTGCGAAAGGAGTCGCGGTGCCGACCGTCCCCCTTCCCCAGGAGCCCAGCCTCGAGCAACTTCGCAAGCAAGCGAAGGACCTGCGGCGAGCTGTCCGGGCCGGTGAACCTGCCGCACGCGCCGAGACAGCGGAACACCATCCCGATGCGCTTGAGGAAAGCGCGGCAACCGGGTCGTTCCCGTTGCGCGCCGCGCAGCTGGTCGTCGCCCGCCGATACGGCTTCGCCAGCTGGGCGCGCCTCAAACGGCACGTCGAGACCGTCGGGCGCTTCAGCCGTTTCCCCGCCCGGATGGAAGCGATGGAAGCAGACGACACAGCCAGCCTGCCCGATGTCTTCCTCCGGCTCGCCTGCTTGTCCTACGAGGACGACCGGCCTGAACCTGGCGCCAGGCGGGCCGGCTCCTCGGTGCGCACCCCGAGATAACTTACAGCAGTGCCTACGCCGCGTCCGCGGCTGCCGATATCGGTGCGCTAAGGCGCATCCTGGATGCCGATCCAGGCGCCGCCGGCCGGCCGGGTGGCCCCTACGAGTGGGAGCCACTCTGCTACCTCGCCTACGCCCGCCACGACCCCGCGATCGCCGCGGACGCGGTGGCCGCAGCCGCGCGCCTGCTCCTTGACGCCGGTGCCGACCCGAACGCCGGCTACCTCTGGCACGGTCTTCCCAGCCCATTCACGGTGCTCACCGGGGCCTTCGGCGAAGGCGAGCTGGGCCCTGCCCGCCAGCCACGTCACCCGCACTCGCTCGCCCTCGGTCGCATGCTGCTCGAAGCCGGCGCCGATCCGAACGACGGCCAGGCGCTCTACAACCGGATGTTCGAGCCCGGCAACGACCACCTGGAGCTCCTCTTCGAGTTCGGCCTGGGAACCGGCGACGGCGGACCGTGGCGGCGGCGGCTGGGCGATGTCGTTGGCACCCCTGCCCAACTGGTCCGCGGCCAGCTGGCCTGGGCGATCACCCACGGTATGGCCGAACGAGTACGGCTGCTCGTCACCCTCGGCGCCGACCTCACGTCGCCGTTCGACGACGGCACAACGGCGGCGGCGATGGCGGCGACGACCGGCCACGCCGAGCTCGTCGAGTACCTGGTCGCACACGGCGCACCGGGACCCAGCCTCGAACCGGCCGATGCGTTCATCGCCGCCACGCTCGCCGCCGATCGGGCCAAGGCCGGCCAGCTGCGACTCGATTATCCAGGGCTCGCCGACGAGATCCGCTCGTCGCGGCCGGCATTGGTGACCTGGGCAGCAGCCTGCGGCCGGCCCGGCGCGGTCGAGCTCCTCGTCGAGCTGGGCTTCGACGTCAACGCCAAGGGGCGGACCGATGTGCCGAGCGACCAGCCATGGCAGACCGCGCTGCACAAGGCGGCCGAGTCGGGAGACATCGAGCTGGCCCGGACACTCCTGCGCCTCGGGGCCGATCCGGACATCCGGGACGAGCGGTTCGACTCGACCCCGCTCGGCTGGTCCCGTTACTTCGGCCAGGAACAGCTCGCCGAACTGCTGGAGCCGATCACCACCCCAGAAACAGTCACCAGCGAGGACTCCGGATCCCCAAGTGAGCGAATCGCTACAGAAAGGTCGAGCAACACCCGTCACCATTGCGGTCCTTGATTCAGGTGAGCCCGGCGCGTGCGATCTGGCCTGTGAAGTCTCTCCGAGGTCCGCCCACGGCATGGCCAATCCCGGTAACGCCGGCTTACACTCGCCGGGAGGTGGTGCATGGACGATATCGCGAGTCGGTTCCTCGATCTGATCCACAGCCTTGAGGAAGTTACCGACACCATCACAGCGGAGCAGGCGCACGTCCAGTTCGACGAGACCACGCTGCAGGTATTCTGGAAGCAGTGGCCGCACGTGTCGGCTTGGGCCGGGTCGCTCTGGCGGATGCTCTCTGAGGAGCTCGCAGGGCCGGCCTCTCCGCACTTGGACCCCGAACTCGATGAGGTGGGGGGAAGTGGCTGAAAGTCCTCGCGAGGGTGCTCGCCAGGGTGGCGGTACCCGGGCAAAGACGGTGCGTGACCTCATGCATACCGGCGTGATCATCACTGCGCCGGACGCCACGGTGGCTGCTGCCGCTGCTGCGATGGTCAAGGCGCGAGTGGGCTCGGCCATAGTCATGCAGTCATCCTTCCTCGCCGGGATCCTCACCGAGCGGGACGTGTTGCGGGCCGCCGCTTCGGCTGGGGACCTGTCGGGATCGGTCGTGGCCGACTGGATGACCCCGGACCCGCAATCGGTGACCCCGGACACGCCGGTTGAAGATGCCGCCCAGATCATGCTGCTGCACGGATTCAGGCACCTGCCAGTGGTGGAGCGCAAGGAGGTGCGCGGCGTCGTCAGCCTTCGTGACTTGTTCGCGGCGAGGATCCGCCGCCGCCACGCGGCGGCGACCACGGTGCTCGACGACGACGGCGATTGACCGGCCGACTGCTCGCGGCGTGCCCGCCCGCCACGAGCGGTTGGTGGCGGCCGAGGCCTGTGCGAGCTCTGGGCGCTGAACGCTCGGGCACCAGAAGTCCTATGTTTGAGCGGCATAGCAGGGAATCGAACCCTGCACGGTAGAGGGGACTAAATCCCACGTGCCCACCCGGCGCCTCGCCGGCCGGTAGCCAACCGGCTCTATGCCATGCGCTGCGTAACCTTACTCTTTTAGGGTCGGTCTGCGAGGTCTTTCCCGGTTAGAGACATTCGTCCCGCGATCATGCGCTGACAGTCACCACTGTCTACGGGCGTCGGGCAGGTCTGGATGGGTCGGCCAGGCCATGACCGCATCTCGCCACGACCGCATCTCGCGAGACGGGCGCACGGAGCAACGGAGGATCATGGACGGGTCTTCGATCCAATTCGAGCGGAGCGGCGGCGTGGCCGTCGTGCGGATGGCTCGAGGCAAGGCAAACGCACTCGACACTGCCCTGTGCCGCGACCTGGCTGACTGCCTCGGCGAGGTCGTGAAGGCCGGTGACGGCGCCGTCGTGCTCACCGGGCAGGGGCCGATCTTCAGCGCGGGCGTCGACCTGTTGCGTGTCGCCGACGGCGGCCCTGCCTATCTCGACGAGTTCCTGCCCGCGCTCGTCGACGCGTTTCTCGCCGTGTTCAACTGCCCCCTCCCGGTGGTCGCCGCGGTCAACGGGCACGCGATCGCCGGCGGCTGCATTCTGGTCTCTGCCTGTGACCGCAGGGTGATGAACGCCGATCATGGGCGGATCGGCGTGACCGAAATGCTCGTCGGAGTCCCGTTTCCTGTCGCGGCCCTGGAGATCCTCCGCTTCGCCGTGGGGACCCACCGGCTACGGGAGATCATCTATTTCGGCCATACTTACCAGGCCGCGGACGCGATGGCCGTTGGCCTCATCGACGAAGTGGCCGGGGCGGCGGCCGTCTTGCCGCGAGCCATCGAAGTCGCGGCCGCGCTCGCTGCGCTCCCGTCGGAGCCGCTCTGGCATACCCGCCGCCAGATCCGCGCCGCCGCGGTTGATCGGATCTCCCGTGACAGGGCGACGGACGAGGCCGTGCGCCGCATGTGGAAATCACCGGGGGCGCAGGAAACGATTCAGGCATACGTGCGAAGCGTCCTGCGCCGGGCCTGACAAGCGCTTCCCGGCCGGTGCTGCCCGGCCCCTGCTTCCCAGTCAGGCTTTGTGCTGCAGGGTGTAGCGGACCGTCTGCACGCGGATCATGCCGTCGCGGAACACGAAGGTGTCGATGCCATCCTCGACGCGGGTCGCGGCGGCGTCGGCCGCCCACTCGAGGAACAGGATGTCGTTCTCGTAGATCTGAGTCTTGAGATTCCAGTTCGCGTCCGGCACATCGGCGAGCATCTGGATGAACCCCGCGCGCACACCATCCTTGCCCCGCCTGACACCGGCGGGCGTGATCAAGACCGCGTCGTCGGTATAGTCCGCCACGATCTCATCGAGGTCGCCCACGCCGAGCGCCTGGACATGGTGGTTGAACGCTTCTTCCGGCGTGCGCGTCATCTTTGTCCTCCTTCGCCTGGGCATCGGCTCCTAGCCGACCGTAACGCACTTTGATCCTAAGACCCTCGCTCAAGCACATTCTGCTCGGGTCACATCCTGCTCAACACACGTTACAGCTCAGGCACCTTCCCGTGTGGATGGCGTTCCCGTGTGGGCGATGTGGGCGATGTGCGGGCGATGTGGGCGATGTGGGCGATGTGGGCGATGTGGGCGGCGATTCTGATCACCTGGGCGCGGCTGGCCGCGCCCAGGCGTTTGGCGTCGACTGTCCCGCCAGCGCGCGGGCTACGTTGCAGGTGATAGCGGCGCATGTCAGCCAGGCAGCGTTGGCCGGGATCCCACCGACGGCATTTCGGCCTGGGGTCAGCCGGCCCCTTCGAGGCGTCGCGGCCAGAACACCCCTATCTATGCAGCGGATCGAGAAGTCAGGTCTTTTACCGACTTTTCCGTTTGGAGCTCCGGTAAAGTTGATAGTTTGCGCCGCGTCAGGGCGGGGACATCATATCTTGGTAATCACGGGGAACAGCGATTCGTCTAGTTATGCGGTAATCCGGCCATTTCGGCGAGTGCAAACTCGCGTTTGTGCATTCCATCCGGACGCGACGTCCACGTGCGGGCTTGCGTTCTCGGCAATTGCCGTGGGCCATCTCTAGGCGACACTGAATCTCATTTTCCCATGCGGCGAGGCACCCTTATCGTCACGCCAGTGTCACGGGGAACGTCAAAGGAAAGGGAAAAGTTAACCATGAATAGAAAACGGGTGATGGTGAAGGCCGCCTCGGCCGCCCTGGTGCTCGCCGCGGTAGGCGCGCCGCTGGCGGCTACCGGGTCGGCCGCCTCAGCTGCTGCTGCCGTGCCGACCCCGTCAGGCGGCAAGATCTACGGGTGCGAAAACGACTACACCCTAGCCCTTTATTTTTCTAAGTACTGCCCGGCGCCTTATTTCACGCCGATCATCTGGAATCAGCAGGGCCCCGCCGGGCCGACCGGGCCTCAGGGGCCGCAAGGTCCGATAGGACCGGCAGGCCCGCCGACTCCGCCGTATCCCCCGACTCCGCCGTATCCCCCGACTCCGCCGTATCCCCCGACTCCGCCGTATCCCCCGCATTAGCCGCTTGCTGGGGGCCCGGCTTTGGGCCGGGCCCCCAGCCGCAGCAGTACGGATGCGAGATGGGCTCACTGGCCGCGAATCCGCTCAAGTGCGTGAAGTGGGTAAGGCCACCTAGCGAATGCAGTGAACCCGCCGACGGCGTTTGGCTGGCGTGAGGCATCTGCGCAGCATCAAACGTGGTGCCTGGCCCGGCCACGGTCGTGGGTGACTCGCTGGCGGAGGTCCTTGCCTCTTGAGGAGGCCTACCGGTCACCTGCACGATGACCTATCACTCAAGGAACAAGCCCTCGCCCACGTCGCGCCCGCGGACCGCATCCCGAGGACACTGCCGTCCCCCCGATACCCTCCTCGCCTTTCTCGACAACCCCTCCGTGCGACTACATGGGAACCGGGCTGGGCCGGGCCGATGACCTTAACCACCGTCCTGAGTGTGGCGGTCGGGTGTGTCACTTATGGCGAAGGCTTCGAACCGATCAGTCTCGGCTTGCGAACAATTGCGTTCGCGGCTGTTTAATGATCGCTTTGCGTGCTTATGGTCTGGGCGTGGCTGCGGCGGAGCAGGAGGAGCGCGCGCGGCCGAGGAGGTTTCCCGCGCTTGATCCCGAGCCGCCGCCCCGCCCCTGGTGGCGCCGGCTCGCGAGGGCGGCCGTCGTGGTCGCTGCGGCCGCCGCGGTCTTGGCCGGGGTTGCCTTCTGGCCGTCGTCGTCAGGCGCGCGGAGACCTGCCGGCGTGCCGCCGCTGCCTGCTGTTGCCGGTGGCGGTCATGTCGTGGTTCAGACCAGTGATGGTTATCTCGCGCTCGCCGACCCCGACGGTACGCACTACACGAAGCTCGCCGTGCCAGGGCTGCTTCCGGGCGGCCCGATTACGCCGGCCGCGGCGCTGGATGGCCGCTACCTGTCCACGCTGGACCAGGTCATCGCGATCAGCGGCGGCAGGCCCACGGCCGCGCACGATACCGGCCTCGACGCGAACAGCGACGCGCCTGCCGTGCCCGGCCCGTTCGCGGCACACGATCGCGTGCTCGTGGCGGTTGAGAACCCGAGCGGGTTTCAGAGCACGACCGCGCCCATCGTGGCGCAGGACCTCGCGTCGGGTCGCCGGGCAAACCTTGGCGCCGGCGACAACGTCGCGGGTGACCCGGCCGCCGAAGGCGCGTTCGTATCGGTGGCCGCACCCGTCCAGCCGTCGGCGACGGTTCCGACCGAGTCACTGTCCCCCGATGCAGGTGTCGAACTTCGTGACGCCGGCCGCCCGACGGTCCGCCTGGCCACGGCGGCAGCCCTGAACCTGGTGCTCGGCCAGGCCCCGGGCCTTCCTGTCGAGTTGCGGCCGTGCCCGGATCCGTCCGGTGACAAGGTCGCGGTGGAGGTTTATCTCGTGAATGGCGGCCCGACCGGCGGCGTGGTCGTACTGAGCCGGTCGGGGCGTGTGCTCGGCTCGGTCCAGGCCGCGTTCGGCCCGCCCATCGGTCAGCCGGTTGTCTGGGATCCGGCCGGACAATCGATCGCATTTACTGCCAAGGGCGCCAGTGGCCCGGAGCTGAGCACCTGGGCGATCGGGCGGCGAGACCCAGACCGCTGCCTTCCCCGACCCCGGCTACAGCTACGGACCGTGCCTGTGGTCACCGAACGGGCTGGCGGTACTGTGCCCGGGCTCCCGCCAGCCCGGCCAAACGCCACAGCAGTGGGCGATCGCGACCACGAGCACTCAGGAGGGCCCGATGACGCTTGTGGCCGCACGCGGTGACCCGCTTGCCTGGGTGCGGTCGGCTGGTGATCGATGACGCAGTTCGCCGCGGTCGTGCGCGGGCTGCTGCACCGGGGCGGCTCAAGCCTGATGATCTTTGCCGTGGCGCTTGTCGCCGCCGCGGCCGCGACGACGGGGCCGACCTACTATCAGGCGTCGCGGACATCGATCTTGCTGGACACGGTGACCGCGGCCCCGGTCATCGGGCGCGGCTTCGAGGCCGTCGAGTCCGGACCCGCCGCCGGGGTGCTGCAGCCGCTCGCGGGTCAGGTCCAGGGCGACCTCGCAGCCGATCTTGGCGGTCAGGCCACCGCGCGGCGGCTGTTCGCGCCACCCATCGCGTCGATCGAGATGACCGTCGTGTCCGGCCAGGGCCAGATCGAGATACCGCTCGTCTGGCGAAGTGGTGAATGCGCGCACTTGCGGATCAGCGGGCGCTGCCCGAGCGCGCTCAACGAGGTGGTCATCAGCAGTTCGCTCGCCAAGACCAACGGATGGCACGTTGGCCAGCGGCTCCCCTTCACCACCTGGGGAACGATCACCGTCGCGGGCATCTACGCGCCGCCCAACGACTCGACGGACTACTGGTTCGGCCACGGCACCAGCTATTTCCCGCACGAGGTGCAGTCTTTGTCGGTTAAGGGCGGCCCGACCTACGACGCGATGTTCACCCCGCAGATCACGATGTCGAGCGCGCCGCCCGCCGCGCAGGGCAAGACGGCCGTCGACTACCTGCTCATCACCGAGCACCTGCGGGGCGCCGACGTCCCAGGCCTGCTGTCCGCCATGAATGCCCTGGCGAACAGCCAGGATCTGGCGAGCCAGCAGGCGGTGGTGAACGGAAATATCCCCGCCACTCTCGGCATGGTCAAGTCAAGCTGGAACGCGCTCGCGGTGCCGGTGGTGCTCATCACCGCGCAGCTACTCGTGCTGGCCTGGCTGCTGTTGTTTCTCACGGTCACCGACGCCGTCGAGGCACGTGGCCCCGAAGTCGCGCTCGCCAAGCTACGCGGGCACGGCCAATGGCGCACCGTGGTGTTCGGGCTCTCAGAACCGGTCACGCTGCTGCTGCTCGCGCTGCCACTCGGCGCGCTCGCGGGCTGGGCCGCCACCGCAGCGCTGGCCGGAGTCCTGCTGCGGCACGTACCCGTGGGACTGCCGCCGCTCGGCTGGGCCGCCGCGGTGGTGGCGACCGCCGGCGGGCTCGTCGCCGTGGTCCTCGCCGCGCGGCGGACGCTGCTGCGGCCGGTCGCCGAGCAGTGGCGGCGGGCCGGCCGCCGCGCCGCCGAGCGCGGCTGGGTGGTCGACGCCATCCTGGTGACCGGCGCCGCCGCCGGGCTGATCGACCTGGCGGTCAGCGGGGAGATCGGCTCCGCGCGGCACAGCGTCCTGGTGCTGCTCGTGCCCGGCCTGCTTGGACTGGCCGTCGCGGTGGTCGCCTCGCGGCTGCTGCCCCTCGCCTGCCGCGCCTATTTCGGCCGGACAAGCAGAAGCGGTGGCATCGGCCGTTACCTGGCGCTGCGGCATGTCGCACGCCGGCCGGGCGGCGTCCGCACCACGATCGTGCTCGCCACCTCGTTTGCCCTGGCCGCATTCGCGGTGACGGCGTGGTCGGTCGGCCGCGACAACGACGCGCTCGTCGCGGGTTCCGAGGTTGGCGCGCCCGCCGTCCTGACGGTCAGCGCGCCGCAGGGCCAGGACCTCGGCGCGATCGTGGACCGGGCCGACCCGGGCGGCACGCAGGCAGCCGTCGTGGACGAGTACACCAACCCGTCGGGCAGCGGCGCGGGGGTGGTCCTGGGGGTGGATCCGCAGCGCTTCGCCCGGATCGCCGACTGGCGCCCGGGTTTCGCCGCGGAGCCGATCACCGCCCTGGCCGCCAGGCTGGCACCACCCGCGCCCGCGCCGGTCATGCTCGCCGGGGACACCATGCGGATCACCGTCACCGTGCTGTCGCTCGCGCCGGCCGGCAGCGAACTGTACGCGGACCTCAGCACCGAAGGCGCGACCACGCCGATCGACCTCGGGCGGCTCCCTGCCAGCGGCACGGTCACCATGACCGGGGCGATCGTCGGCTGCCCGTGCATGCTTGCGGACCTGCGGGTAAGCGAGCAGCCGAATGTGTCCCCGCCACCGCTTCTCGGCTCGGTGATCTTCAAGGCCATCGAGGTACGCGCCGGCGCGGGTTGGACATCGGCTGCCGCGGGCCTGGCCGACGCGGCACGCTGGCGACCGGCCGCGGTCCGCAATCCGCCCGACGGTCTTTCCGCCGGACCAGGCGGCCTGCAGTGGCGATTCGTCTCGCCGGGAAGGCAAGACGCGTCGATCGTGGCAGTGAACCGGCCGCAGCGGTTGCCCGCCATCGCCTCCGCCGCGCTTACCGGAGGCAAGCTAGGGCCGTTCACCGGCACCGGCCTGGACGGAAGCGACCTGCCCATCCAGGTGATCGGCGCCGCGACCGCGGTGCCGAGCGCCCCCGCCACCGGCCTCATAATCGATCGCCGCTACGCCGAGCTTGCCGCCGGAGACAACATGCCGCAGGTGAATCAGCAGGTATGGCTCGCGTCAGGCGCCGAGCACGTGATCACCGCTCGCCTTGCCGCGGCCGGGGTGCACGTGCTGTCTGTCCAGACCGCGGCCGCCGCGAGCGCGCTCTTCGCGCGCCAGGGGCCGGGGCTGGCAAGCGTGCTCTTCCTTGCCGACGCGGCGGCGGCCGCGCTGCTCGCGGCCGGGGCTGCGATTCTCGCCCTCTATCTGTCCGCGCGCAGGCGGCGGTACGAATATGCGGCCCTGGCCGCGACCGGGGTGGCCAGGCGCACCTTGCGCGGGGCGCTGCTGACCGAGCAGCTCGTCGTGCTTGGTTTCGGCACAGTGGTCGGTTTGGCCGCCGGGCTCGCGGCCGCGGCGCTGGTGATGCGGAGCGTGCCCGAGTTCATCACCCAGCCGGCCGCGCCGCCCCTTTCCTACGTGCCCGCGGCAGGCCCGCTCGCGCTGCTCCTCGGCGTGGCGGTCGGCGTGCTCGTGATAGCGGCGGTGACGGCGAGCGGAGCGCTCATCCACAGCGTGGACCTCGACCAGCTACGGGAGGCGCCGGCGTGACGGAAACCCCGGCGCCCGCGCTGGTGAACTGCGACGGCCTGGTCCAGGTGTATGGCACGCCGGGGCAGGAGGTCACCGCGCTGCGCGGCGTCGACCTGACGGTGGCGGAAGGGGAGACTGTCGCGCTGCTCGGCCCGTCAGGTTCGGGCAAATCCACCCTGCTGTGGCTGCTGGCCGGCCTGCTGCGGCCGACCGCGGGCCTCGTCGAGGTCTGCGGCCGGCGGCTCGGCGACCTGCCGCAGCGGTCGGCCACGGCGCTGCGGCTGCGCGACGTCGGCGTGGTGCTGCAGACCCCGGCGCGCAACCTGCTGCCGTACGAGACGGCGGCGGGCAACGTGCTTTTCGCTCAGGGGCCTACCCGCAGGAGCCACGCCACCAAGGCCCGCCGCGCGGCCGCGCTGCTTGACGCGGTCGGGCTGGCCGCCAAGGCCCGCCGCCCGGCGGGCCGGCTGTCCGGTGGTGAGCAGCAGCGTCTCGCGGTCGCGGTCGCGCTGGCCAACGGCCCGCGGCTGCTGCTCGCGGACGAACCGACCAGCCAGCTCGACCATGCGTCGGCGGCGGCGGTCATCGACCTGATCCAGGCGGCCAACGATGACCTGGGCACGACGGTGATCGTCGTGACCCACGACCCCGCCGTCGGCGGCGCGCTCAGCCGCACGGTGACGATCCGCGACGGCCGGGTCGGAGCCGAAGGCCGGGCCGGTGAGGACTACGTGGTCGTCGGCCGCGACGGCACCGTGCAACTGCCCGCCGACGTCTTCGACGTGCTGCCGCCCGGGTCGCTTGCCCGCGCCGTGCGCACGCCGGGCGGCGTTGAGCTGCGGCCGGCCGACCCGGGGCGGGAGTAAGGATGCTCAAGGCACACGGACTGCGGTACGTGCGGGATGGCCAGGTCATCCTCGCCGACGCGAGCGTCGCCGTCGCGGCCGGCGAACGGCTCGCCGTGACCGGGCCGTCGGGTTCGGGCAAGACCAGCCTGCTCGCGTTGCTCGCCGGGCTCGCCAGGCCGACCGCCGGCGAGGTCTGCCTCGACGGCAATCCGCTCACCGGCGTCGCGGGCCCGGCGCAGGGGGTGGCGGTCGTGCTGCAGGGATACGGCCTCGTCCCGCTGCTCACCGCCGCCGAGAATCTGGAGGTCGCGCTGCGTGCGTCAGGCATCTCGCCGCCTGCCGCGGTGCAGGCAGCGCGGGAGGCGCTCGCCGCGGTCGGGCTCGAGGCTCACGCCGATCAGCTAGTCGAGGAACTCTCCGGCGGCCAGCAGCAGCGGACGGCGGTGGCACGCGCGCTCGCGCTCAAGCCCCGGCTGCTCATCGCGGACGAGCCCACGGCCGAGCTTGATCCGGCGGCCCGCGCGCTCGTGCTCGCCCGGCTGTTCGAGGTGGCGGCGCGGGGCGGTGCGCTCGTGCTCGCCACGCACGACCCAGAGGTTGCCGAGAGCTGCGACCGGATCCTTGACCTGCGCGCTGGCGGCGGCTAGCGCTGCGGTCGTGCGGGTCGACACGCCAGAAATTGGCCGCGGCATGCTACGGCGGTGACAACAAGGGTCAATGTACGATCGCGGCCATGAACCCACTTTCCGGCGTTCTGGGCGAAGCCTGGAAGCTGTACCGTGCGCACGCCGCTCACCTGCTCATCATCGCCTTTGTCATCTACCTCGCCACAGCGATCATCACCGCGATCCTCACCGGGTTCGGGGGCTTCTGGGGCGCGCTGATCGCCGGGATCATCGGGATCATCGCGGCCTTCCTGGTGCAGGCGGCGCTGGTCAAGGCGGTGCAGGACATCAGGGACGGCCGCGTGGACCTTTCCCTGGGCGAGACGGTCTCCGCAGCGACCCCGTACCTCGGCCGGGTCGCCATCGCCTCGATCCTGGCCGGCATCGGCATCTTCATCGGGTTGTGGCTGCTCATCGTGCCCGGCTTGTGGCTGCTCACCATCTGGTCGCTGATCGTGCCCGTCATCGTGATCGGCGGCTCGAAGGCAATGGACTCGTTCGGCCGTAGCCGGGCACTGGTGCGCGGCTTTGGCTGGCACGTGTTCGGCACCTATGTGCTGGTGTTCCTGATCCTGATTGTCGTCGATATCGTGCTCGGGCTGATCATGTCGGCGCTGCCCGGCGTGTGGAGAAATAGCATCAGCTCTGTCGTCTCTGGGACCCTGGTCGCACCGTTCCTCGCGCTCGTGGTGACGCTGATCTACTACCGGCTCTACGCCGCCCACAGCGGCGGCGCGAGCCCGGACGCGGGATTTGCCGGGCCGGGGGCCGCCGGGGGACCTGCCGGATATGGACCGCCCGGAGGGCCTGCGGGGCCGGGAGGACCCGGGGGATATGGAGGACCCGCGGGGCCTGGGGGATATGGACCGCCAGGAGGACCTGCGGGGCCCGGGGGATATGGACCCGGAGGACCTGCGGGGCCCGGGGGATATGGAACCCCCGGAGGACCTACGGCCCCCGGGGGGCCCGGGGGACCCGGGGAATATGGAGGATATGGAGCGCCTGGCGGACCTGAAGGACCCGGGGAGCCCGGGCGGCCCATGGGACCTGGAGGACCTGGCGTGGGGTGAGGCACCGCCACCCAGCACACCCTATTGTGGGTTGCGTCACGACTTCGATCGCCGCATCCGCGCCGCCGTTATGTATGCGCTTGGAACGTTTATGGCGAGTCACTTCGCTGACCAATAGCGCTTATCCTCCACAAGGAGTTATCCGACACATTAACTGACGAAAAGAAGTCCCGGTCGCGCGTCATTGAAGAAAAAGCCGCACCGTCCTCTTGCGCCCGAGAATCAAGCTGATCAATACTCAAGTTGATCATGCGGGGATAGGTTCCTGAGTTATTAGGGCACCTGTCCTGATATCCGGGGTTAAATCGCCCGGTCTCGGGGGGGAATCGTCATGCGCAAGACGCTCGCTGCCGTTTTCGCGGTGCTTATAATGAGCGCTGGTGGACTCAGCCAGGCCCAGGCGGCGGTCAAACCAGTGCCAAAACCAAAACCGCCATCTTCAAGTCAGGCCGTGCGGGCGCTGACCCCGGCCTACATCATGAAACACATGGTAAGGCCAGCTATGCGGCGGGCCGCGGCAAATCGGGCCAAGGCACACGGCCTGCGGCTGTTGACACTCAAGGGCGGAAAATTCCGGCCGCACGCCCTTAACCCGAACGCGCCGCCCGACTATTTCGGACCCTACCCCAACTACGCCAACAGCCCACTGCCGGACGTCACCGGCGGCGTCGTGACTCCGGGCACCGGCATCCGCAAGTTCGTCGACTCCCTGCCAGGCCTGGGCGTGGCCAATAAGAACGACCTAGGTAACTACATCCCGATCGCGACGCCGGACACCACAACCTATCCTGGATCCGACTACTACGTGATCGCGCTCCAGCGGTACACGCAGCAACTGCACAAGGATCTTCCTGCGACACAGCTTCAGGGTTACGTGCAGCTCAACAATGGGACTGACCCCATCACCCATTTGAACACCGTCGTGCCGCCCAGCCGCCCGTACTACCTGGGCCCGGCGATCGTCGCGCAGGCGAACAGGCCGGTCCGCGTTTTGTTCGAGAACCAGTTGCCCACTGGCAGTGGCGGGAACCTGTTCCTGCCAGTCGACACGACCATTGACGGCGCGGGCACCGGGCCGAAGGGCGGCACCGAGAAGTACACGCAGAACCGCGCGACGATGCACCTGCACGGCGGCCGGACGCCGTGGATCAGCGACGGCACCCCATACCAGTGGATCACCCCAGCGGGCGAGACGACCTCCTACCCCAAGGGCGTCAGTGTGCAGAACGTCCCCGACATGCCCGACCCGGGGCCCGGGAACATGACGTTCTTCTACACCAACGCGCAGAGCGCCAGGCTGATGTGGATCCACGACCACACGGACGGCATTACCAGGCTCAACGTGTACTCGGGCGAGGCCGCACCATATGAGCTGCACGACTCGGCCGAGCAGACAATGATCAGCAACGGGGCGATCCCGCCCGCGACCGATGAGGTGCCGCTTATCATCCAAGATAAGACGTTCGTGCCAAACGACACGCAGCTAGGCGCCGAGGACCCAACCTGGGACAAGGCGAAGTGGGGCGGCCTGGGCAGCCTGTGGTTCCCGCACGTGTACATGCCCAACCAGAACCCGGGCGATCTCAGCGGCGCGAGTGCCATGGGCCGCTGGGACTATGGCCCCTGGTTCTGGCCGCCTTACACCGGCCTGACGCATGGCGAGATCAACAATCCGTACTACAACCCGGCGACCGCGTCATGGGAGCCGCCGAAGGCCCCAGGCACGCCGAACCCGTCCATTGTGCCCGAGGCGTTCATGGACACCCCGCTGGTCAACGGGACGGCATATCCGTACCTCAAGGTCGCGCCGAAGACCTACCGGTTCAGGATCCTGAACGCGTCCAATGACCGCACCCTCAACCTGGGGCTCTATTACGCCAAATCCAATGCCGCCATGTGGAAAGCGGATGGGACGCTGAACGACGCGAACGCGGGCGAGGTGCCCATAGTTGCCGCGGTCAAGACGACCGGCTTCCCGGCAGACTGGCCGACCGACGGCCGCGACGGCGGTGTTCCGGACCCTGCGTCGGCTGGCCCGCAGATGATCCAGATCGGCAACGACGGTGGCTTCCTGCCCGCGCCGGCGCCGATCACCAACCAACCGATCAACTACGAGTACAACCGCCGCAACATCGTCGTCCTGAACGTCTCGACCCACGCCCTTGAGCTTGGCCCCGCCGAGCGCGCGGACGTGATCGTCGACTTTTCGAAGGTCCCAGCTGGCTCCAAGCTCGTCCTCTACAACGACGCGCCCGCACCGATGCCGGCCTTCGACCCACGCTACGACTACTACACCGGCGACCCGGACCAGACCAAGACGGGAGGAGCGCCTTCGACGCTCCCAGGCTACGGACCTAACACGCGGACCATCATGCAGATCCAAGTGGACGGGACCGCGGCGCCCGCGTTCGACCTGGCCAAGCTGCAGGCAGCGCTTCCGGTCGCCTACAAGGCCGACCAGCCGGCGCCGATCGTGCCGGAGAAGGCCTACGACGCGGCAGAGGGCACAACGACGCCCGCCGACACCTACTCGCGCATCCAGGACACCACCTTGAACTGGGCGGGACTCCTGGGCGGCGCGATGACAATGCAGCCGAAAGCGATCCAGGAACTGTTCGACACCGACTACGGGCGGATGAACGCCACCTTGGGCACGGAGCTACCGAACACTAACGTCACGACCCAGACGACGCTTCCGCTCAAGTACCTGGATCCGCCGACCGAGATCATAAATCCGTCGCAGGTCGGCACGAAGATCGGGTCGCTGAACGACGGCACCCAGATCTGGAAGATCACGCACAACGGGGTGGACACGCACGCGATCCATTTCCACCTCTTCGACGTGCAGTTGATCAACCGGGTCGGCTGGGACGGCGCGATAAGAGCGCCCGATCCCAACGAACTGGGGTGGAAGGACACCGTCAGGATGAACCCGCTGGAGGACGCGATTGTCGCGCTGCGCCCGATGATGCCGGCCAGCCTGCCCTTCAAGGTGCCCGACAGCATCCGGCCACTCGACCCGAACCAGCCGCTGGGCACCACCACCCAGTTCACCGGCGTGGACCCTCTCACGAACAACCCGGTCACCGTCACCAACCAGCTGTACGACTTCGGCTGGGAGTACGTCTGGCACTGCCACCTGCTCGGGCACGAAGAAAACGACATGATGCGCCCGATGGTGTTCCAGGTATCGCCTGCCGCGCCGACGAACCTGGCCGCCGCGGCCACCGGACCACCGACCGGCGTGAAGCTGACATGGACCAACAACGCCACCTATCCGGCGGCGACGGACATGCTGATCCAGCGGGCCACCGACGCCGCCTTCACGCAGAACGTGAAGACCTTCACCACCACCAGCGGAGGCGCCAAGACGTACACGGATACCCCCGTCACCGACGGCACGTACTACTACCGGGTGCGGGCGGAGAATGCCGTCAGTTACTCGGTGTGGTCGAACACCGTGTCGATCCTGGTCCGGACCTTGCCCGCCGCGCCGTCCGGCCTGGCCGACACGATCTCCGGGGGCAGCGCGCCGTCGGTAAGGCTGACGTGGAGGAACAACGCCACCACCCCGGCGGCGACGGTGGTATGGATCCAGCGGGCGACCGACGCCGCGTTCACCCAGAATTGGACCAACACCGCCGTCGGCCCGACCGTCACCAGCTACACGGATACGAGCGTGGCGGCGGGCACGACCTACTACTACCGCGTGCTCGCGCAGAACCAGGCCGGCAACTCCGCGTGGTCCAACACCGTCTCCACGGCGCCGGCCGCGCCGAGCAGCCTGGCGGCCAAACTCGCCGGGTCGTCGGTGTCGCTGACGTGGAGGAATAACGCCGCCACCCCGGCGGCGACAGTGGTATGGATCCAGCGGGCGACCGACGCCGGGTTCACCAACATTTCCAACACCGCCGTCGGCCCTACCGTCACCAGCTACACGGATACGGGCGTGGCGGCGGGCACCAGGTACTACTACCGGGTGCTGGCACAGAACCCGCTCGGCAACTCCGCGTGGTCGAACGTCGTGTCGATCCTCCGGTAGACGGTGCCCCTCGCCGTTAACACCGGGGACGCCGATTAACGGCGCCACGCCGCGATGAGCGGCATGCCGCGCGGTTCCGGGGACTGACCGGCGCACCGCCCGGGCGGAGGTCAATGTGATCCGCCCGGGCGGTGGTCCGCCTCCCCCGCGGCATTGCGATATATGCGCGCGTCGCGGTCATTTCTGCGCTTTCGTTGGCGGATTTAACCAAATCTTTCTGGTGGCTCCAAGTGACGACAGCCGCGTCATCTGGGCGACGAATGGGACCCAGGAGAAAGCCACGGCAGACCCTTGATGCAGAGAGTTACGTGTTCAATACTTTGAGTGATATGGAACCTGGGCAGCTCATCGGCTTGCTGGGGAAGAAGGCGCGCTGTCTGGCTCTGTATTGATACGAAATCCTGCTTCGGGGGACGGGATCATGCACAGAAAACTCGTGTTCATTCTGGCCGCGCTCGCCATCCTCATCGGATCACCAAGCGAGGTGGCGGCAGCGTCGGCGCCCATGGGGGCGGCAAGCTCGCACGCCTCAACGCCCGGGTCCATCGCCGCGCACGGTACGACGGCCGCCGTGAGCGTGACGCATCCAAGGCATCATCGACCGCATCGCTCGCACCACCGCACGCATCGCTCACACCACCGGGCGCAAGGTCACCGATCCCGGTCCCATCGGATGTCCTCGGGCTCCCCGCGAGGCATCTCAATCCAGTCGAAGCGCCACCCATCGACCCGGCCTGCCCGTCCTGGCCATGCTCCGCGAGGCACGGCCCCTGGGCCTCGGCCGCTGGCGTCTCCTGCAACACCGATGAACCTTGCGGCGGCGAACGCACCGGCATCGGTGATCCTGACATGGACGAACAATGACGCAGCCGGGGTGGAATGGGTGATCGAACGGGCCACCGACGACGATTTCACCCGCATTTTCGACATTGACGACTTTATCGCGGGTTCGGAAACCTACACCGACACCGCGGTAGACACGGAAATGACGTACTACTACCGGGTAGCCGAAGTTGATGACCAGTCCCAGCAGTCGGCCTGGTCGAACACCGTCTCGATCACAACTGTGCCAGCGCCAAGCGACCTCGTGGCCGCCGTCGTCGGCCCCGGCACCGGGCCACCTGCCGGGGTCAAGCTCACGTGGCATAACATCGCGAGCCCGCCGGTGGCCCAAGTGGATATCAGGCGGGCGACCGACGACATGTTCACGCAGGATGTGACCGACTTCACCGGGGTCGACGCGGGTGACGGCTTGTACATGGACAACGCCGTAACGGAGAGCACGACCTATTACTACGAGGTGCGGACGGACGACGGCAACGGCGGCTACTCCGCGTGGTCGGACTCCGCGTCGGTCCTGTTCGCGACCGTGCCGGACAAGCCCACCGGCCTGAAAGCCAGGGTAGTGGGCCCCGTGTCCGGCCCGCCGGCCGGTGTGTCGCTGACGTGGAGCAACCCCTCCCTCGCGTCCAGTCCGCCGGTGTCAGACGTGGTGGTGAAGCGGCTGACCGTCGGCAACAAAGAGCCGACCGTCGGTAAGCAGGATGTGACCTACTTCCTCGCCAACGGGGATAACAAGAGCTACACGGACACCAACGTGGTGGAGGGCACGCCGTACCTCTACCGGGTGCGGGCGGAGAACCAGGTCAGCAACTCGTCCTGGTCCAGAGCTACGAAGATCTTTTTCACGACCCACCCGGCTGTGCCTGCGGGTCTGGCGGCCACGCTCATCGGGTCGAGCGTGTCGCTGAACTGGACCGAGACACCCAGCGAAGCGCCAGCGACTGATCTTGTGGTCGAGCGAGCGAACGACTCCGGGTTCACCAGCGGGGTGACCGACGTCGACATAGACCCGGCGGCGTTGACCTACCGGGATAACAACGTCTCCCAGGGCACGACGTATTACTACCGCGTGAAGGCTCAGGGCCTGATCAGCGACTCCGCTTGGTCGAACGTGGCGCCGATCCTGGTTCCCGTGACGACGCCGTCGGCGCCGGCGAACCTGAACGTACAGGCGTTCGCGCCGGGCACCGGTCCGGGCAGAGTGGATCTCACCTGGACAGAGGACAACGTAGCTTCGCCGGTCACCGCGTTTGTCATCCAACGGGCGACGGATGCCTCCTTCACGACGGGCTTCGCGTCGTTTACGGCCGGCCCTACGGCCAGCGCCTACACCCTGGCTGGGCTGCTCAGAGGCCATACGTACTACATCAGGATCGAGGCGCTCAACGAGACGGAATCGTCGGGGTGGACGACGACTGCCGCCGGTACCCCGCGATGACCGGCATGCCGCGCCTACAGGAACTGACGCGCTACGGGAACTGACAGGTCAGCCCCGGCGGAGGTCAATGTCGCGGGATCTGGCGTGCCAGAGAAATCCGCGAAGCCCTCTTGTAGCGGAGAGATACTTAACCAATGCTGTAAGTGATCACCCTGGGAGAGGCCACCGGCCTGTTCAGCCCGGCGGCACGCTATCCAGGCTTTCTATCGCTATGAACTCCTGCTTCGGGGGAACGGGATCATGCACAGGAAACTCTTGTTCATTCTGACCATGCTCACCATGATCATCGGATCACTGAGCCAGGCGGCGGCAGCCGCGTCCGCGTCGGCGGCCAGCGTGGCGCGGGCCCGGACGCCAGCGTCGATCCAGGCCAAGTACCGCCCGGTGACCGGGATGCGGAAGGTGCCGCCGGCGCCGGTGAACCTGACCACGGTGGCGTACGCGCCAGGCACGGCTCCGGCGAGGGTGAAGCTCGGCTGGACGGAGAGTCCCGTGGCCTCGGTCACGGGCTTCGTCATCGAGCGGGCGACGAACCCTTCCTTCACGACGGGCTACGCGGCAGTGACGGTGCAACCGTCGGTCCGGAGCCACACCCTTCCCGGGCTGCTGCGAGGAATCCTGTACTACATCAGGATCGAGGCGGTGAGCGCGACCAAAGTGTCGCCATGGACGACGACTATCGTCGGCACCCCGTGAGGAGCGGAACGCCGCGCGCCTCAAGGAGCTGTCCGCCCGGGCCCAGGCCTGGTATCCCCCGCCCCGGCGGCAGGCCGGCCGGGTGACGCGGAAAGGTTGTACGGTCAGCTTCCGCCGGCGCTGCTGCGAGGGCCGAGGGCGCGGGCGCGCAGTGCGGCGTGCGCCGCCGCCCGGCCAGGTGCGGTGAGCCGGGCGGACGCGGCGCCGGTGCGCTGATCGAGGAGGCCGAGCAGGCTCATGCGTCGGTGCAGTTCGCCGAGCAGCCAGCCGGTGGCGCCCGAGTCGATGGGCTGGCCGCTGTCGGGGCTGTGCCACCCCTCCGCTGCCATCGCGTCTGCCACGCCGGCGGCGAGGTCGTCTTCGGCGCTGCCGGTCCTGGTCAGCAGGAACATCAGGGCCATCTCGGCGGCGGCCGCCTCGGCCCGGCTCGCGGGCAGCACGGCGGGCATGACGGCCGACCACATCGCCGAGGCGTTCGCGGCGGCGAGGTCCCTGCCCGCCGATGTCAGGTGCAGGCGCCGTCCCTGGCGGCGGACGGCGCCGAGTTCGCGGATCATGGTCCGCAGGGTCCACGCCTCGATGATGTCGGACTCTGACCGTGGCCGGCCGGTCACGGTCAGCCAGCCGAACCGCTGACAGCCCTCGGCGACCACCGCGCGCGCCAGCGTGTGGCTTTGGGTGAGCGGGATGCCACCGTCGTCGGTGGCCTTGCGGAGCAGCCAGCTGATGGGCGCGAGCAGGTCCGCCGCCTGCCTGGGCACCTGAGCGGGCCTGGCGAGCTGGCCGGCGAGCGCCGCGGCGAGCTGGCCACGCGCGCTGCCACGCGACTTGGCCCAGTCCTTGAGGCGCTCGGTGTGAATGCGTTGCAGCCAGCAGTCGCCGCCGAGATCATCGCGCGGGGTGACGAGGAAGGTGGCCGCGGCGAGTTCGGCGGCCTTACGCCAGCCGCGGGCGCCCGGCCTGAACTCACCGGCCGCGATCATCATCTCCAGCCGCGCCGCCGTGGCGAACAGCGCGGAATTCTCCTCGCTGCCCATCACCTGGCCCCAGGTGAGCAGCCCGGGCACGTCGGGGGGCCCGACTCCGGAAGCGGCGCGCGCCGCGACCATCGCTTTCAAGCCCTCCTTGCGGTCGCGCTCCCAGGCGCCGAGGACGTTAGCGGTCGTCTCGGAGGTGCACGTCCTGGCGTAACGGGGCATTTCGAGCAATCCGAAGAGGGTGCCGAGGGCACCGGCCAGCCGCAGGTGCTCGGCCAGGCCGCAGGTCCACTTCTCCGGCAGCCGGTACCACAGCCAGTCGCACAGCCCATACAGGGTGACAGAGTCCGGGCCCGCGCCCCACGTCAATGAGGCGAACGCGGCCCGCGCCGCGTCCGCTTCCTGCTGGTCGGTGCGGGCCAGCCTGTCCAGGGCCGCATCCACCAGGCCATTGCCGGTCGTGTCCGTCATCGCCACCTCTCCGCCCCTCACGGTAGCCGTCCTGGCGCGCTTCTGGGCCAGACTTGTCCACAACCTAGCCCTTCCTGTTGTGGACAACTGGTTAACACTGCAGCTCAGGGCGACACTAGGCCGCGATCAGGGTTGGCGAAGCATCCCCGGCGAACCGCTCCTCAGCATCACCCATCGTGGGTGATCGTGACTATCAGTAATCAAAGTGTCGGTAATCAAGATCCATAACGCTAGACAGGAAAGTGGCCCCTATTACCGGTCGGGACATGTGAGGCAATCGGTCGCCGTGTGCCGCATGTTGTGACAGGTTCACCCGCGCCGGGTGACGCCTGTACGTAGTTAGGCAACGACTCTGAGTTATCAACGGGCCAATGCCAGAGGGCTGTGAACGTCCCGGTCACCGCCGAACGGCGATCGACCCGACCGGGGACTCAGGGAAAGCAACGGGGGAGTACGGGGTAGCCCGCTAACGCGTGTCCAGCCCGCTCCGCGTGTCCCCCGCAGACAAAGGAGGCACATCTCTCATGCGCATCCGGAATGTGATAGCTACGGCGGCGACTGCTGCCGTACCGCTCGCGATGGTGGCGGCAGCCAGCCCCGCGGGCGCGTCCACACCATCGTGTGGTCGAAGTTGCATCAACATCTTCTCCAAGGAGTTCGGGCCCAACTTCGTGCTGGACGTGTTCCACGCCCAGTCGAAGGTCGGCCAGCCGATCATCCTGTTCCAGCGGAGCAACCACGACGGGGCACAGGACTTCACCTATGCCAACGTCGGCACGGTGGACGACTTCTACAACGTCGGCCTGGTGTCGGGGGCCCTGGAGCTCCGTTACGCGCACAACCCGGCTTTCGAGATCGAGTACAGCCCGTACGGCCGGGGCAGCAACCTGTGCGTCGGCACCGCGAAGCCGGCGAACTGGGGTACGTGGGTCAGCCTCCAGCCTGTGGCGCATCCGCGAAGACGGTATGGGTCGTGACCTTCTCGCATCCCAGCCACCAGCCTAAGCCGCCGCACAGCGGCCCAGGTGGCCCGGTGGCCCCGGCGGTCCCAGGTGGTCCCGGTCAGTCCCGGCGGTCCTGGCGGCACGCCTCCCACCGGCGGTCCTGGTCCTGGCCCCTGAGTCCTGCTGCAGTCCGCTGGTCCTGGTCCGGCTCCCGGTATGCCTCCGGCGCCCGGGTACGGCCATGGCCACGGCTATCCGTTTCGTGGCACTGATCAACGGTTCTGGCACGAACTTCTCTCACCCGTTCGTGCTGAACTACCCGGGCAACGGCGCGGCGCCAACGGACAGGCCACGCCCGCAGCTCACCACCGGCAACCTGACCACCTTCTCGGACGGGACCGCGTTCGACAACCAACTGTGGAGCGGCCTCTTCGGCCACAAGGGCCACGGTGGCAAGGGCGGCGGTCCTAAGGGCGGCGGCGGTAGGCCGGCGGTCCGGCGGCCTACCGGTCCTGGCGGTCCTACCGTCGCCGGCGGTCCTACCGGTCCTGGCGGTCCTACCGGTCCTGGCGGTCCTCCGGCTCCGGCGGTCCTACCGGTCCTGGCGGTCCTCCGGTCCTGGCGGTCCTACCGGTCCTGGCGGTCCTACCGGTCCTGGCGGTCCTCCGGTCCTGGCGGTCCTACCGGTCCTGGCGGTCCTCCGTCCGGCGGCGGTCCTGGCGTCTTGGCGGCACTCCGCCTCCTGGCGGTCCGGGCCCCGCACCTACCCCATAACCGCCTAGCCGTTAGTTAGCAAAGAGCCGGGCCGGGGCAGTTGCCCCGGCCCGGCACATGTCTGACCTGGGATGAATCTCCCAACGAGCGCGTTGCGAGCGATCGCGATCGCGCAACCGCGACACTGTGTGCCAGGGAAGTGTTCCAAGGGCGAGCCGCAATGGCCGCGTGGCACAGGCATCACGCGGACTTCGCCGCGGTCACGGGACGAGCACGCTGTGGCCGATCAAGCGTTCTGGCACGACCTTGTCTGAGCCATTCGTGCTGAAGGCCTCCATTCGTGCCGAACAGCGCGGAGACGCTGGGTTCGGCCCGGCTCGGCCCGGCCTGAGCTAGGTAACGTGCAGTAGTTGCTTCACAACTCTCAGTAGTGTTAGCTTGACCGCGGGGACCCCACGGGGCGCTTGCGCCCCAGACATGCGCGGCTTGCCCACGCCATTTCGGCTGCGGCAGGTGGTCCCTATTAACCAATTCGCCCAGGAGGGGAGAGCATGAAGAGAGTTTCTGCGGCTGGCACGCTCGTTGCGGCGTCCGCTGCCGCCGCGTTGATCGGGTTCGGCGCGCCCGCGTTCGCGAGCGCGGCTTCGGCCGCGCACAGCGTGCGCCCGGCGGTCACCGCAAACGTTCGGAGCACGGCCGGCCAGGCTGGCGCTGCTGCCGCTACGGTCGCGTGCAGCATCGGCTGCGTTTCCAGTACCCCCACAACGTGTAGCAGCGGCTGCGGTTCGAATTCCGTCACCGTGCAGGTCAACCCGCACGGCGGCGCGACCACCAATTGTGGCTGCAACTCGAGCACCACCACCAACACGCCCAACACGCACCGAAGGCGCCCAACACGCCCAAGGCACCGAAGGCGCCCAAGGCACCGAAGGCACCGAAGGCGCCCAAGGCATCCAAGGCACCCAAGGCACCCGAGGCCAACAAGTGTGACGGCGACAACGACTCCGACGACGTGGGCTGCGGTCCCAGTACCTACACCACGACTACCACCACCACCGTCACTACTCACACCACTCGCACGACTCACACCACTCATCCGAGCACCACGTGCAACTGCACCACCGCTAGCCACCACACCACGCGCCCGAAGGCCGTTACCGTTCCGGCGCGCGTCACCACGCCCGCGCACCGCGTGCAAGTGCACCACTGGTACCACTCACACCACGCGCCCGAAGGCTGTCACCGTTCCGGCGGCCACCACCAACGCGCCCACCACGTGCAGCTACTGCACCACTGGTACCACCCACACCACGCACCCGAAGACCGTTACCGTCACCGTTCCGGCGCTCACCACCAGCCCGCGCACCACGTGCAACTGCACCGGTCCCACCTACAACGCGCCCCGCTTGCGCACCGTCACCATCACCGTCCACCGGCGCGCCACGCCGGTGAACCTGTGTGGTTGCAGCGTCGATTACCAGGGCTTCGGCCTCAACGGCGCGTCCCTCGGCTACAACAACGCGTGGGCGCCCAGCATGGCGTGGCGGTGGTGACAGGCGGTGTGCTGAACGTCGCCTGAGGCCGAACCCTGAAAACTGGGGGTAGTCAACCCGTTACACAGGGTAGGGTTACCGACACCGTCGGCATCGGCGGTAAGGACTCCGTTCAGTGAATTCGCGGCTTGCCCGGTCCTATCCCGGTTGCCGCGCGGGTCCGTTACACAATTCACCCAGAAAGGCACAGGATCATGAAACTCTCCACGGCAAGCACGCTCCTCGCGGCCTCCGCGGCCGCTGCGGTTATCGGGATGGGGGCGCCCGCATTCGCGAGCACCAGCGCGGTCGCTCACCCGGCCAAGCCGGCCTGCGTCGGCTTCGCCGTCGACGAGTGCGGTATTGGCGCCGAGGGTTTCGTCGGTGAAGGCCATCCCTTCTTCGCTGGCGAACACTTCAGCATCCATCACCACTTCTTCCCCCACCGCCGCTTCTTCGGCGGGGATGACTTCGGCGTCGGCTTCAACCAGTTCGACAACGGGTTCTTCGACGAGTCGGACTGCTTCAACGGCGGCTTCTGACGGTCGTTAAGGTCCCATAACCAGCGGGGCGCCGGGCTTCCAACGGGGGCAGCCCGGCGCCCTTTCATCTGGGTCTTTGCAATTCGTTTCGCGGCGAATCATCTACACCCCTCACAGGCAAGTCGCCCATATCCTGGTCCGGCAGGCAAATGCCCTTAAGCCGACCCGCCCGAAACGCTCGCAAAACTTAATAAACGCGTGTTATGCAGTAAGTGTTCGGGGGATCACGAAACATGTCAAGGATAATAATTGTTGGCTCTGGTGTGGTCGGATGCGCGACCGGAAAAGGCTTTATCGAGCACGGCAACGATGTGACCTTCGTCGACATCGACGAGCGCACCGTCAGCAGCCTCACGGAGCGGGGCTACCGGGCCATCTATCCATCCGGCACGGATCTGACCGGCGTCGATGCCGTGTTTGTAGCTGTAACGGCGCTGACCGCGCCTAACGGCATCGACCTGAGCTATCTCGAACAAGCGTGTAAATCGCTCGGCTCGGCACTCGCCGAGTGTTCGGCACAGCCGGTTATCGTGTTCAGGTGCACGCTTCCGCCGGGCACAACGCGTCGCGTCTTGATCCCACTGCTCGAGGAGACGTCGGGCAAGAAGGCAGGCGTCGACTTCGGCGTCTGCTACAACCCAGAGTACCTGCGCGCCTACTGTGCGGAAAGAGACTTCCTGCAGCCACGCGTCCTGACGATCGGCCGGGATTCGCGCAACATCGAGTTCACCAGGCGGGTGGCCGGGATATATGCGGCCTTCGGCGCACCGGTGTACGAGTGCGCCTACGAGGAGGCGGAGTTCCAGAAGTACGTGCACAATCTGTTCAACGCCACCAAGATCTCGTTCTTCAACGAAATGCGCACGGTCGCCCTGGCGCTGGGCCTGGACCCGCGAATCGCCTTCCAGTTCACCGCGCTCAGTGCCCAGGGAATGTGGGATACGCTCTACGGCTCACACGATCATGGGCCCTACGCCGGCGCCTGCCTGCCCAAAGATGTCGCCGCCTGGCTCAGCTTCGCCGAGGAACGCGGGCTCCCGGCGCCGCTGCTTAGCGCGGTTCGCGAGGTCAACAGGGCCTGCGGGGGAAATTGATGCGTGGCGTCTTCCTCGGCGCCTGGCTCGTACCGCTCATCGAACTCGTGATGCTCGCGGTGGGCCAGATCTGGTACCGGACAAGGTTTGAGTGGGCGGCGTGGAAGTTCAGCACGCTCGTCATTCAGATCACGACGACAGGCCGCGAGGAAGAGCGGGTCAACCAGATCATCTCCGAAATACGGTCCTTCAGGCTCTCGATGCCTTACCGGATCTGGGTGGTCAACGAGCCGGGCCTGCGTGACAGATATCCGCGGGCGGACCGGGTGCTCACGGTACCGGCCAGCTTCACCGCCCGCTCGAAATACAAGGCACGAGCGCTTGAATACGCACGCCGCGAGCGGCGCCGGCTTGGCTTGAACGGTCCCGATACGAAGATACTTTTTGTCGATGACGACACGTCTGTTACCGCTGCCTATATTGAACGGGCATTTGGTGCGGACTACGACATCTGCCAGGGGGTGACGACGCCACGAGTTTATTACGGCACCCTTCCGCTGCAGCACTTCTGGCTGAGTCATTTCGACGATCTCAGGACACGGGGATGCCTGATCTACTGCGCCTTCTTTCAAGGTTTCGTCGGCAAGCCGCTGCACGTCCACGGCGAGGGCCTGTGCATCACCGGCGCCCTCGAGGACAAGGTTACCTGGAATTATCCGGTATTTGCCTCTGAAGACCTGACGTTCGGCCAGAACGCGGCGCATATGGGGGCAAAATGGGGATTCTTCCACGAGTACGTGCTGCTGACATCGCCGTGGCGCTGGGCCGACTTCAAGAAGCAGCGGAAGAGATGGCTGTGGGGCAACATTCACGCCATTACCCATCGGGATGTCCTGCCCCTGTGGCAAGCTGTGATCATCGCGGGGAAGTATATGTTCGGCTTCAGTCTCACGATCATTTCGTTCATTGCCGCGGTCATGCGCTTGGTGCATCTGTACGTGCCGCCGCCGCACATGACGGTCGTCTTCTGGCTGTCGCTTTGCACGTGGCTTGCTGTTTTCGGCGCGAGCGGCTGGATCAACAGCGCGGAAACGCTGCCGGCCCGAGCGCGCGGCGTGCGGGCGCGCAAACGCGTCCTGTACCGGGCCTGGCAGACCGGCGTGGCAGTGGCCCTGTGCCCGCTGACGTCGCTGATGTCGGTCGTCGTCTTCACGATCGCGCTCGCCGAGGGAAACCCGAAGCGCTTCGAGGTGATTCCGAAGACCGCGCAGGCCGCCGCGGTCTCTCGCTCGGCCACGAGTTAGGCGGCGGGCTGTGCTGCTGGCCAAGCTGCGTATCCTCGGCGTCCACCTGCTCATCCTGTCCGTCGTGGCGGCGGCCGCGCTGGCGGCTTCCCTCACCTTCGGGCGGGTGACACAGCCGCGGCGGCTGCCGCCGTTCCCGCGCCTGCCCGTGCGGATTCACGACAACGCCAAGGCCGACCCGATAGCCCTTGCCACCGCCGGGCTGCCGCCGCCGGGGGAAGGCCACGGGCGGCTCGCTCGCGCCAGGATCCACGTGATCATGGTCACGCCTGAAGGCGTCTCCCTCCGCGTGGCCGGTAAGCCGGTGCGATGGATCGGCACCCCCCACGCCGTCGGCGGCCTGGCGCAGCTCGCCGCCGTCGTCGCGGATCCATCCTGGATCAGCGAGCCAGCGCGCGGCGTCATCGCGCTACGTGCCGCGCTGATAATGGAAAAAGGAACGGCCCTCACTATCGCGCCGCCGTCGGTCCACCTGCTCCGGATGATGGCCGGCGTCCCCGGTGTCTTCCTCGGCGCCAGCAAGGCCGTGCTGGTGATCAGATCCGCGACGGTCACGTCGTCTCAACCCAGTTACGCAGGTTCCTACCGGCCATTCGTGCTCGCGGACGAGGGTTCCCGCATGCAGATCACGGACGCGCGCCTGGCCGGGCTCGGCTGGAACTGGAACGACTCGTACGGTGTCGCATGGAAAGATCGTTCGACGGGCGGCGCGACGAGATCGACCTTCGTGGGCAACTACTTCGGCCTCTACATGGGCCGGGTCTCTGGCATTGAATTCACCCGCAATGTGGTCACTGGCAACTTCTTCTACGGGCTGGACCCGCATACTTACAGCAGCCACCTGACGGTCACCGGCAACACCGTGACCGGCAACGGCCGGCACGGCATTATCTTCTCCAATCACGTGCAGGACAGTACCGTCGCCGGCAATATCGTCCAGGGCAACGCCGCGAACGGAATCATGATGGACGAAGCATCCACCGGCAACGTGATCACAGGCAACACGGTCAAGGGAAACCGCGGCGACGGCATCGTCCTGGCGAGGTCGCCGGCCAACCGCGTCGTCGGCAACGTCGTCCGCGGCAACCGGGTGGGCCTGCGCCTGACCGGCACCCGGCTGCGCGGCGTGAAGCTGTACGGCAACGTGTTCGCCGGAAACGCGGTGAACGCCCAGGGCGTGCTCCGGGCGGCGGGCAACACCATCGCCGGCGACACCCGCCAGGTGTGGAACGCCGACGGCCTTGCGGTCAT
This sequence comes from uncultured Actinomycetota bacterium, assembly GCA_963727015.1. Taxonomy (GTDB): domain Bacteria; phylum Actinomycetota; class Actinomycetes; order Streptosporangiales; family Streptosporangiaceae; genus DATFVJ01. The sequence goes on from CAVSEV010000005.1 coordinate 169,861, forward strand.
CTGGGTGCTCGGCGCGGTGATCGTGACTGTCACGCTGATGTCACTCACCGCGTGCCTGCTCAGCGACCGGCAGGTGTGATGAGGAGACTGGCCGCCGATCATGTTCTCGTGGTCCTCGTTCTCGTGGTCCTCGTTCCCTTGGTCCTCGTCGCGGGCTGCGGCGGCGGCCCACCGCCCGCCCCGGCTCCGCCGCGTCCGCAGCTTGGCGTGGACGTGCTCTGGTACCGCCACGCCGACGACACTGCCGCGATCATCAGGGCCAAGGCCGCCCGCGTCGCCGCCTACATCGATGCCCTTGGTGCGAACGCGATCTCCATCTCGTTCCCGTTTTACATGAGCGGCCGCCGCGGCAGCCACGTCTACGCGCACAGCGCCACGCCGGCCCCCGCCGACCTGGCAGTGCTCGTCGACGACGCCGCCGCGCGGGGCCTGAGCGTCAATCTGCGGCCGCTGCTCAACCAGAACGCGGTCGGCGGCTGGCGGGGCGCGATCTACCCGGCCAGCCGCCGCGAATGGTTCGCGAGCTACGAGCGTTTCCTGGCCCCCTACCTGGCCATGGCCAGCGCCCACCGGGTGACGAGCTTCACCGTGGGAGCAGAGCTTTCTTCCCTCGCCGCAGACCCGTCGTGGGACGCCGTGGACGCATGGGTGCGCGGCGTGTTCCATGGCAAGCTCAGCTTCTCCAACAACTGGGACGAGTTCGCAGCCGGGCACCTGGGCGGCGGAACCGTCGGGCAGGAGGGCGTGGACGCCTATTTTCCCGTCCACCTGGGCGACCGGGCGAGTGTCCGTGAGCTGATTTCCGCGCTGAACGGCTGGCTGAACACGCCGGCCAGGATCCCGCTGTCCGCCATCGTGGTGCAGGAGACCGGCATCGCCGCGCAGCCTGGCTCATACGCGCACCCGCAGGCCTGGACGGGCTCGCGCAACTGGGACTTCGGGCTGCAGGCGAGGTGGTACCAGGCCATGTGCACGGTGGTGCGCGAGCGTCATATGGCGGGTCTTTACTTCTGGGATATAGATTTCAACCAGAATGTGTCGCGGCCGAGCCCGGACTCCGATCCACCACTATCGTTCATCGGCCGCCAGGGAGCGCTCGCGGTGCGGAGTTGCTTTGCTGAACCAGCGGACAGTAGGTAGCAAGGCACCCAAAGTTCCTGCCAGGACTTCACCCGGAAACAGGTACCCAAAACTTGCCGTTTCAAAGTTTGCCGATATTTCAAAAGGTGATGTATCCTCATATCCCATCGGACCAGCAGCTCAGGGGGGAGATGGCTCCATGGCGCGTAAGCTGAGGGTCACCTACACCGACGACCTTGACGGCGACGAGTTTGAGTCGGATCATCCCACTTACCGCTTCGGGTTCGAGGGGCGCGATTACGAGATCGACCTCAAGCCCGCCAACGGCAAGAAGCTAGAGCAGGCGCTCGCGAAGTACATCGGGCAAGCGCGGCGGCCCGCCGCGTCCCGCCGCCGCGGCGGATCACCGGTCAGGGACAGGGAACGTCCGGCGGAGATCCGGCAGTGGGCGCGCAATCGGGGCATAGAAGTTAGTGACCGCGGCCGGATTCCCTCCAACGTCGTCGAGCAGTACGACTCCGCGCACTAGTGGCGCCGCTAGTGGTCTGTGACCACTACGCCGTCCCGTCCTAACGCGTGCGGTGGCCGGCTAGCCGCTTGTCGTCTGACGCCGCGCCCGGCCGGAATTGACGGCGGTGTTCTTGCCGCCTGGCATCTGAGATGACCATGTAGTTTCCGGCGAGCGCCCCGCGCAACGAGGCCACGCTCCGGGTTGGGTCACCGGATGGCGAAGGGCGATCTCCCGGCCCGCGCGGTAAGCGCCTATCCAGGGCCGGGTGCGAATGCTCCGCCCGCATCTAAGCCGGGCATTCTCAATACCATGTTTTCGCCGATATCTCCGGCGTTGCTGATGGTTTCCGCGCTGTCACAGTACGGATGGCCAGGTCAGGCCGGAAATGACCCTTGGCCACGATGGCGAGGCCCGGCATCACGCTGGCGCTTGCCCGTTCCCCGGGCCCCCGGCGGGAAGCCAGATCCCGAATGTCGTCTTCCCCGGGCGGCTCGCCAGCGACACCCGGCCATGATGCGCGGCGACAACCGCGGCCACGATGGCAAGCCCGAGACCGGTGCTCCCGGCCTTGCGCGAGCGGGCGCTGTCGCCGCGAGCGAACCGCTCCCACACGCCTGCCTGCAATTGTGCCGGAATTCCCGGGCCGTCGTCGCTGACCGTGAGCTCGGCCCCGCCGTCCGGCTCACCTCCGGAGGCCGGGATCAGCCGGACCGTGACAGTCGTGCCCGCCGGCGTATGTGCCCGCGCGTTGGTGAGCAGGTTGGCGAGCACCTGATGCAGCCGGTGCTCGTCGCCGGTGACGGTCACGGGTTCGCCGGGCAGGTCAAGCACCCACCGGTGCTGCGGGCCCGCGACGCGGGCGTCGTTGGTCGCGTCGATGGCCAGGCGGGTAAGGTCCACAGGCTCGTGCGCGAGGGGGCGGCCCGCGTCGAGCCTGGCAAGCAGCAGCAGGTCATCGACGAGGCTGCTCATCCGGGCCGACTCCGAGTCGACCCGGCTGAGGGCGTGGCGGACCTCCGGGTCGAGGTCGCCTTCGCCGCGCAGCGCCAGTTCCGTGTAGCCGCGGATGCCGGACAGCGGGGTGCGCAGCTCATGACTGGCGTCGGCGATGAACTGCCGCAGCCGCGCCTCGCTTGCCTGGCGCGTGCCGAGCGCGTCTTCCACGTGGCCGAGCATCCGGTTGAACGCCTCGCCAAGCTGGCCGACCTCGGTCCGCGGGTCCGCGTCGGGCACCCGGTGCGGTAGCGTCACCTCGCCGCTCGCCAAGGGCATCTGGGTGACTTCCGCGGCCGTCGCGGTCACCTTGCGCAGCGGGCGCAGCGACAGCCGGACCCAGCCGGTGCCCGCGACCGCGATGAACAGCAGTGCCGCGCCGAACACGGCGGCCTCGATCAGCTCGAGCGTGCGCAGGGTGCTCTCCACGCCGCTCAGCGGCAGGCCGGTGACGGTGAGCGCACCGCTGTCCGGGGGCCCGGCTGGTGTCGCGATCAGCTGGTAGTTGCCGAGCGTGGACAGCTCGACGGAGGTCGGCTGGCCCGGTCGCAGCCGGGAGATGGCGGCGAGGTCCGCGCCGGACAGATTGGCCGCGGATACGTGTCCCTCGTAGCTCGTGAGCACCCCGGTCTTGGTCACATCGCCACGGTCGATGCAGACTCCGAACGTATTCACCGCCTGGCCGATCATGACGGGTGTGCCTGGCGGGCCATTGTCCGGTCCTAGCCCGCCGTCCTGATTGTCCGACGGCCCATTGCTCGCCGACAAAGCAGCACCCGCGGCCTTGAGCTGCTGGTCGAGACGGTTCAGCAGGAACGGGCGCAACGCGGCGGTCGTGGCGATCCCAACGCCCACAGCGGCCAGGGTGAACAGCGCGAGAAGGCCCGCGATGAGGCGTCGCCGCAGGGTCCAGCCCGCCAGCCATCGGGCTTGCATCTAGCCGCCCGTGGGCTTGAGCACGTAGCCGACGCCGCGCACGGTCTGGATCAGCGGTTCGCGGCCGGCGTCGATCTTCTTGCGCAGGTAGGAAATATAGAGCTCGACCACGTGCGCCTGCCCGCCGAAGTCGTAGTTCCACACCCGGTCGAGTATCTGGGCCTTGCTGAGCACCCGCCGCGGGTTGCGCATCAGGTACCTGAGCAGTTCGAACTCGGTGGCGGTCAGTTCGATCAGCTCGCCGTCGCGGCGTACCTCGCGCGCGTCCTCGTCCATGGTCAGGTCACCGACCACCAGCTCACTGTCGGTGGTGGACCTGGCCACGTCGGCGCGGCGGAGCAGGCCACGCAGCCGGGCGAGCACCTCTTCGAGGCTGAACGGCTTCGTGACGTAGTCGTCGCCGCCCGCGGTGATGCCCGCGATCCGGTCCTCGACCGCGTCCCGCGCGGTCAGGAAGAGCACGCACACCTTCGGGCTCGTGGCGCGCAGCCTGCGCAGTACCTCAAGCCCGTCGAAGTCGGGCAGCATGATGTCGAGGACGACGGCGTCCGGCTGGAAATCCCGCGCGGTGCGCACCGCGGAGCTGCCGTCACCCGCGGTCTGGACCTCCCAGCCCTCGTACCGCAGGACACTGGCGAGTACCTCGGCGAGGGTCGGCTCATCGTCGACCACGAGCACCCGGATGGGGGTACCGTCCGCGCGGACGAGATTCCCCCCCCGCGGCTCCGCCCCTCGCTGGGCCTGCGTCTGGGCCTGCGTCTGGGCCTCCGCCTGTGCCTGCGCGGCTGTGTTCATAATCAAAGCATTCCCCGCCCGGCTCGCTGCCAGCTATGCGCTTCTTCTGAGTTTCTTCTGAACTGGTCACTGCTTCTTTTCGAGCAGCAGGGCGAGCGCCGGGCAGTCGGTGACCGCGCGGCGGGCAAGCGCCTCAAGCCCGGGTGTTATCGGCTGCGCCGACACGATCGGGTAGCCCCACTCGTCCATGCTGACGCGCTCGGGTAGCAGTTCGGCGCACAGCCCGTGGCCGGTGCACGCGATCGGGTTGACCCGCATGCGGACGCTCATGGCTTACCTCCAGTCCTGCGAGTAGGCGGGCGCGGCCTCGGGCACAGGCAGGAAAGGCCGGCCGCGGGCCGCCGGCGGCGCACCCGCCGCCGTGCACCGGCCCTGCCGGTGCAGCGTGATCTCGTGCTCGAAAACCGTGAGCGCGCTCCGTACGAAGCGCACGGTGCCGTCCGGGTGATGGCAGGCGCCGCGGCCGGTCACCAGCCCGGCCCAGCGCTGGAGGTGGGCGAGCCACTGCGGGTCGGGGTGCGGGCGCGCCAGGTGCGTGAGTGCCTCCGCGATGCGGGGCAGCCCGGCGAGGCACGGCCCGCACTGGCCCGCGGATTCGGCGGCGAGGTAGCGCACCACATGCGCGGTCTCGGTCAAGCCGCAGCGATCCGGCGGCAGCGCGGCGAGCACGCCAGCGCCGACCGTGGCGCCCGCGTCCCGCAGGGCAGCGTTGGCGAGCGGCAGCCTCGCGGCATCCGCGGCCCGCAGCCAGGTGCCGTGATAGCCGCCCGTCAGCACGGCCTGCGCCGGCGCCGGGCCGAGCCCGAGCAGCGCGGCGACCGGTGTCCCTATCGCCACCTCGGTCACCTCGGTCGTGCCGTCGGCCCGATGACAGGTGGCGAGCATGCTGCCGGGTTCTTCCGCCGTGCCGAGTTGCCGGAACCACGCGGCGCCGTGGCGGGCGATGAGGGCCACATGGGCGAGGGTCTCCACATTCTGCACGAGCGTCGGCGCGCCGCCGACACCGCGTTCGAAGGTGCGCGGCGGCTTGAACGTCGGCATCGCAAGCCCGCCGTCGATTCGGCTGACCAGGGCGGATTCCTCGCCTGCGAGGAACCTGGGCGGGCCGGCAATGAGCCTGACCGGCCGCGGGTCGCAGCCGGCGGCGGCCCGTTCGGAGAGCGCGAAGGTAAGACGTTCGTGCAGCCTTCCGCCGGCGTGCACGTACAGGTAGACGTCGCGGGCGCCGACCGCGGCAGCGGCCAGTTGCAGCCCATCGAGCACGAGATGCGGCGCGAGCCAGAGCAGGTGCTTGTCCTTGCCGCTGGCCGGCTCACCCTCCGCGCCGTTACCGACCACGACGGGCCGGCGCCGGCCCGCGGCGACCGCGGTCATCTTCCTCGCCGCCGGGAATGCCGCGCCGCCCCGGCCGGTCAGGCCCGCCGCCGCAATCTCGGCGATGAGGCCGTCGCCTGCCCTGCTGCCGCGGCGTGCGCGCGGGTACCGCAGCGGGCCGTGCGACTCCAGGTGATGGGCGAGGTCCTGCGGCAGCGCCGCGGCGCCGCCTGGTGGCAGCAACCGGGGGAGCGCGCGGGCCGCGGCGCCCCGGGCTGTGACGCCTGGGGCTTCGGCGCCCACGGCTGTGGCGCCTGGGGCTGTGGCGCCTGGGGCTTCGGCTGTGGCGCCTGCGGCTTCGGCGCCCGGGGCTTGGGCGCTTGCGGCTTCGGCTGGGGCGCCTGGAGCTGTGGCGCCCGCGGCCGCCGCCCAATCAGCAGCCACGGCGCTGGTGGCCGCCAGTGGCAAGGTCATCGTGGCAGCGTCGGTCATCGCGATGCGCCTTCCTCTATGCGTGTGGTGGCCGGTTCAGGCGGCGAATACCGCCGCGCAGCCGTTTGGTATCCGTCTTGTCGCCTGCCGGCGGTCAGCAGTCCCGCGGCGCGGTAGGCGCGCTGGCGCGCGGCCCAGGTGCTGGCGATGCGGTAGCAGACGGCCGCGGCCACACCGAGCACGCAGGCGGCGGTGAGGGCGAGCAGGCCGCCGGACCGCAGGTCCTTGGCGCTTGTGACGCTGTGCACGAGCGCCACCGGGTAGGCGGCGTAGGCCAGCCAGTGCACCCCCCGCCACAGCCGTCTGCCGATGCGCGCGCGGATCAGGCTGGTAATGATCACCGCGAGCATCAGGTCGAGGGCAACCGCGCCGAGACCGATCTGCAGCGGCAGGTAACTGGATGTGAACGGGATGATGGCGGAGACCAGCTGGATCGTCACGAACTTGTCGGCGACCGCGCTGAGCACGTGCACGGCGAGGAATACGACCGCGATCAGGGAGATGCTGCGGTGCAGTCCGGTGACCGCGAACTTCGGCAGGCCCGGCAGCCGGCCCTGCCTGTTCACGAGCACACCGAGAACCACCACGGCGGACAGCAGCACCATGGTGACAACGCCGGTGGCCCGGCTGGCGTACCAGAACGCGGTCGCGTGCGTGATGCCGTTCATGCCGGCACCTCCACCGGCCAGCCGGCCACGGTCCGGATGCCGCCGTCGACGCCGACCAGGCGGGCCGGCAGGCCGAGGTTTTCCAGCCACCCCGGGGCCGCCTCGCCGCGGATGATGGCGGCGGTGCTCGCGATGTTCGCGTAAAGGGACGAGCCGGCGGCGACGGAGACGGTCCGCCAGACGGGGGTCGCGGGCAGGCCGCTGCGCGGATCGAGGATGTGGTGCAGCGTGACACCGCCACGCCGCCAGCGCCGTGCCGCTGTGCCCGACGTCGCCAGGCCGCCCGCGTTGATGGCGATGACGGCGGCCGGGCCGGCCGGCGGGTCGTCCGGATGTCCCGTGGTGTCCTGTACCCGTACCCGCCAGCCGCCAGCCGGGGTCTCACCGGCCACCGCGATGTCGCCGCCGAGGCTGACCAGCACGCCGCAGCCAAGCCGGCCGGCCAGCCGGGCCGCCGCCAGGTCCGCGGCTCGTGCCTTTGCCGTGGCGCCGAAGTCGAGCCGGACGCCGGCCGGCACGGTGAGCAGCCGGGCTTGGTGATCAAGCCGGATCTGCCGCCAGCTTGGCCGGTTGCGCACGGTCAGGTGCACGGCCGGCCCGTCTTCGCTCATGAGCTCGAAGTCGCGGTCATATCCGAGATCCGCCATGGCCGTGGCCACGGTCGGGTCCAGATCGCCATCGGTCAGTTCTGCCGCTCGCAGCGCGACCGCGACGGCGTCGGCGAGCACGGGACTGACGTGTACCGGGGTCCCTGCTGCCCGCTCGGCCAGCGCGAGTTCTGAATCCGGCCGGAATCGGCTGCAGGCCAGGTCGAGCGCGGCGAGGTCCGCGGCAAGCAACCGCCTGCCCTGGTCGAGGCGCGCGGGGTCGGTGACGAGCAGCCGGATCGAGGTGCCGATCGCTCGCCAGTCGGCCGCCGCTGGCGGCGTTGCCTCGCGTGGCGGGGCGGTGGTCATCATGACGCCCCTGAGGTGGCGTTGGTGCCACCCGACGACGACGTGCCCGACACCCCGGTGCCCGTGGATCCGGTGCCCGTGGATCCGGTGCCCGTGGATCCGGTGGCCGTGGATCCGGTGGCCGTGGATCCGGTGCTCGTGGATCCGGTGCTCGTGGATCCGGTGCTCGACGACCCGGAGGTCGCATGCGAGGCCGAGGTTGAGTTGCCGGAACTGCTGGTGCTCGTGCCGCTCGTGTTGCTTGCGGTGTGGGTCGAGCCGGGCAGCGCGACGGCGACAGCCCCGGTCGCGAGCACGCCCGCGACCGCCACTCCGGCCGTCACCGCCGAGATCCGCTGCATGCCGCGACGCCGCAGAACAGATGCGGGGGACGGACCGCCGGCCGGGTTGACAGGCATCAGTGGGTTCCTTCCTCTCGTTGGCCCGCACCGGTCACCTGATACGCCGGCCGCGGTCCTGCACTACCCAAGATGCAGGGCCGAGCGCAGGGAGCACTCTGGCCTTCCTCTGAATTCCTTCTGAACCGTCGCTTCTGAACCGTGGGCCAACCGGTGCCGGCTGCCGGTGCGCACGTTGAGAAAGGTTTGAGAGGCCTGCGCGAGGTCCTCATGAATTTCGCCGACGACGCTGATTATCGAGGGCCGCGAAGTGGCCTATCGGAAAGAAGAAAGAAGGAGGGTCATATGCCACCCACTAGATCTGGTGGCCTGCTCCGCAGGGCTGTCGTAGGCGGGGCTATCACGGTCGGCCTGCTGGCGGGAGGTGTCGGCGTGGCCATGGCCGCCACGTCGGGCAGCACGCCGTCGTCCGGTTCGAGCGGCGGTTCGTCGTCCACGTCAAGCAGTCCGTCAGCCACGTCGACAGCGAGCCCGCGCCAGGGGTCGAGCGGGTCCACGGCGCCGGCCCACCACAACTGCCCGAACATGGGCAAGGGCTCGAGTACGCCGAGCACCGGGGGGGCCAGTTCCAGCGGGACGAGCACGAGCGCCTACTGAATTGACCGGATACCTAAATTGACCGGAGGGAGCCGGTTTAGCTGACCGGGCGTGCGGCGTGTCCCGGCCTGCGGCGCTGGGGCCGGGACACGCCGCGTTCACCGCCTGGCAGCCGGTGGCTGGTCACGGACCGGTCCGGCGTGCGACTGTGGAGGCGATACTGGCCGCCCAACCGGAGGGCGCGGAGGAGATATGGGCAGGGACATTCCTGCGATCACCATCAGCGGGGAGGACCGGCGGCGGTACCGGGACAAGGTACGCCGCTCGCTCGACGTGCTCGCGAGGATGCTGCGCGAGGCCAGGTTCGAAGCGGATCCGCAGCTGGTAGGCCTGGAGATCGAGCTCAACCTGGTCGACGACGACGCGCTGCCTTCCATGCGGAACACCAAGGTGCTCGATGCGATCGCCGATCCGGCGTGGGCGACCGAACTCGGCCAGTTCAACCTGGAGATCAACGTACCGCCCCGGTCGCTGGCCGGCGACGCGGTGGCAGGGCTCGAGACGGAGGTGCGGGAGAGCCTCAACCACGCCGACGCCACGGCGCGCAGCACGGGCAGCAGGCTCATCATGGTCGGCATCTTGCCGACCCTCGAGGAAACCGACATGCACGAAGGAGCGCTGTCGCCAAACCCGCGCTACCGGCTGCTTAACGAGCAGATTTTCGCGGCCCGGGGCGAAGATCTGCGTATTGTGATCGATGGGCCGGAGCGGCTGCTCACCCACGCCGACAGCATCACGCCAGAAGCCGCCTGCACCAGCGTGCAGTTGCACGTCCAGGTAAGCCCGGACGCCTTCGGCTCCTACTGGAACGCCGCCCAGGCGGTGGCGGGCGTGCAGGTCGCGCTCGCGGCCAACTCTCCGTTCCTGTTCGGCAAGCAATTGTGGCATGAGACCCGGATCACGCTGTTCGAGCAGGCCACGGACACGCGTCCGGACGAGCTCAAGCACCAGGGCGTCCGGCCACGGGTATGGTTCGGGGAGCGGTGGATCACGTCAGTCTTCGACCTGTTCGAGGAGAACATCCGTTACTTTCCCGCGTTGCTGCCGCTGTGCGAGGACGAGGATCCGGTCGCCGTGCTCGACCGTGGTGAGACCCCCGACCTGGCCGAGATGAGCCTGCACAACGGCACCATCTACCGGTGGAACCGGCCCGTCTACGCGGTCGTGGACGGCAAGCCGCACCTACGGGTGGAAAACCGCGTGCTTCCGGCCGGCCCTTCGGTGGCCGATGTGATCGCCAATGCCGCCTTCTACTACGGCCTCGTCCGGGCGCTCGCCGAGGCCCAGCGGCCCGTCTGGACACAGATGTCCTTCGCCACGGCGACGGAAAACCTGCGCGAGGCGGCCAGGCACGGTATCGACGCGAAGCTTTACTGGCCTGGCATGGGCGAGGCGCCCGTCGCCGAGCTCGTGCTGCGGCGCTTGCTGCCGCTCGCTCACGAGGGACTCGCCCGCTGGGGGGTCGGCCCGGAGCACACGGACCGCCTGCTCGGCATCATCGAGCAGCGTTGCCTGACTGGGCGAACCGGCGCGACATGGCAGATAGGTACAGCGCAGGTACTCGAGGAGGCGCAGGTAATCGGGGAAGGGACGGCTCTGACACGGCCGGAAATACTGCGCCTGATGACCCAGCGCTACATCGAGCACATGCACACGAACGCCCCTGTGCACACCTGGCCGGTCGGCTGAACAGCCTGGATCGTGCGTCACAGCTGCGACTTGGACCAGTCGACCGGTTTGAAAGGCACGATCGGGTCACCGACGTCCAACTGGATGTCGGTGCGTGATCCCAGTGGGATAGCGCGCGGGTCGCCGCCGTATCTGGTTCCGTTGACGAAAGCGGTCACGGCGCCGGTGGCAGGCCCCACCTGACGCGCGCTCAGCGGCTGCCGCCAGATATCGAAGAAGTTGCCGAGCGTGTAGGTATGCTGCGTCGGCGATTCGATGTGGATGATGCCGTCGGTGGTATGCGTGTGGAGCCAGTAGTAGCAGTGCGTAGCCGATGCGAAGGGGCCGTTTGGTGTCTGGGTGACCGCCGGCTTCACGATGCCCACGCCAAGGGGGATCTGCCGCGCCGCGCCATTGACGTAGACGGCCAAGTGCGTGTGGATGTGGTAAACGACCTGCTCGGCCGCGTTGCACTGGATCCCGTCGACCGTCTGCCCGGTGGCTGCGGTGCTTGCCGGTGCCAGTTCGCGCCCGGCCTCCAGGACGATGCCCTCCGGGCCAATGGCGCCGGCCGGAGCGGTCGTAGCAGGCGCCTTGCCGCCCCCGGCGGTCAGCGCGACTATCGCGACGACGGCCGCGACCACAACGGCCGCCGCTATCGCGGCGAATACGCGGATCCTTACGGTGCGCGCCCGCTGCTCACGGCGGACCTGTTCCAGCTTGCGCTGGGTGCTGCTCCCGTTTCGCTGCGGCTTAGCCATCTGCCCTCCCTGCCGACCACGGCCAGCGGGCCGCCGCGCGCGCAAGCCTGGTGCCCGGCTGAGGTCAAACGTCAGTGCGGTTTCCCCGCGCTCCGCGCGTCACCACCCAGAGGTTACCGGCCGGGAATGACACCGTGGCGGCCGGCCGGTGCCGCGTGCCTATGCGCCGGCAGCGACACCTTCGGTTCCTCCTCGCGCCGGGGTCGTGTGCTACTAAGCTGGCGATCACCCCTGCTGATGTTCCGCGCTGCAATTGAAATCCAGTCACATTGACTCGGCAGAGTCGCCAGATCGGGGCGGCCGGTACGATGACTCACGGATGGAATCCCGGCCCGGCTAATCCGCGGCACGGCCAAACAGCACCCCCTGGCGAGCCCCAGTCCGGACAGCCCCAGCCTGGGCGACCTCAGTCTGGGCAACGTCAGTCTGGGCAACCTCAGTCTGGGCAACCTCGGCCTCTGCAGCCCCAGTGGGAGCAGCCGCCTGGGCAGCCCCAGTGGGAGCAGCCCCAGCCCGGGCAGCCGCAGTGGGAGCAGCCCCAGGCTGGGCAGCCGCAGTGGGAGCAGTCCCTGCCCGGGCAGCCCCAGCCGGGGACGGCGGACTGGTCGGCGAGGTCCCAGCCCGGCTATCAGCCGAATGCCTTGCAATCGCTCGGACCTGCGGACGTGATCAGCTACGGCTACAACACTGATCAGCCGGATGCTGGCTACCAGGCCCCGCATCAGGGCATGCCCGCCGCCGATGACGATGCGCGGGCAGGCAATGGCACGGCAGGCCAGCCGGAGAGCGATCATGCCGAGTTTGCGTTTTACGGCCCGCCGGAAGGTGAGCCGCAGGCGCCGGTACGACGCGTGCCCCGCGGGGCCCGCAGGATCAGGCACGGATGGCGCCAGCGCGGGATCTGGCTGAGCGCCGGTGCGGTGCTCGTGGTCGTCGTGGCGGCCGTAGCCGTCCTAAGATTCGTCCGCTTCGCCGATCCCGCTCACCCGGTCCGGCCGGTTGCCATGCCGTCCCATGCGCTGGCCGTCCCGGCACGGATCGGCAGCTATACCCGTGATCAGCAAGCCGAGCAGCAACTCGGCCTGAGCCACAGCGAGCAATACCTGACTCAGATCGACCCGGGGCACGTCACCGGCATCGTCGCGGCCATTTACGACACCGGCGGGCCCGCGAGTTCTCCCGATCGCGTTGCTGTCATCGCTGGAAGGCTCGTGCGCAGCCCGCTCGCCGGGGTGATCAAGAGTTTCACGCAGCAAGAGACCGCAGAAGGCAACGCACCCGCGAGGACCGCTGCCGGGGCGCTCGGCGGCCAGGCGGCGTGCGCGGGCAAGGGCAGCTCGGGGATCTGCGTCTGGGCGGACACAGACACCGTTGGCGTCCTGGTCTCTGCGACCCTGAACGCAAGCTCGCTGGCGCGAGTGATGCTCGCCATCCGGCCTGGCGTCGAGGTTCCCGCCGTCGCGACGGGTTCCGCCGCGGGCCCGAGCGGCTGAGGCGATCTTCTTCAGCCTTGCGGACTGGGCCGGGGCGTCGACAGGTTGCCGTCATTTGACAGGGAAGCGGTCCTTAGCGGTGCCACCGTCCTTGGCGGTGCCACCGTCCTTGGTAGCGCCGTTGGCTGCGGCGGCGCCGTTGGCTGTGGCGGCATCGTTGGCTGTGGTGGCGCCGTTCCCTGTGGCGGCATCGTTGCCTGTGGCAGCAGCGCCGCTGCCCTTTGCCTTTGTGCCGGCCCTGCCGCGAGGCTTCCCGCCTGGACCTGCCGAGCCGCCGTTGCCTGTGCCGGCGTCATTGCCTGTGGCGGCGTCATTGCCTGTGCCGGCATCGTTGGCTGTGGCAGCGCCGCTGCCCTTTGCCTTTGTGCCGGCCTTGCCGCGGGGCTTCCGGCCTGAGCCTGCCGTGCCGCCCGCCTTCCCCTTCGTGGCTGTCTCGTCGGCGACCTTGGCCTTCGTGCCGGCAGCCGCTGGTCGGGGTGTGCGCAGCGTGAACCTGGCGATCACGATGCCAACCGCAGCGCAAAGCGCGGCGAGCGCGATCAGTTGGGTACCCATGAGCCGCCTGTCAAGCGGGCCGACGTCCGCGACCGGCGCGGGAGCGCCGGCGCCCGCCGCTGGCTGAGCGGCTGGGCTTGGGGTGACCGCGGGGATAGCGGGCAGCAGTGAGCCGACGTTGCCAGCGGCGGGTGACGTGGCGGTCACGAGCGGCAGCGATCCTCCCGCCAGGCCGGTTGTGCCGGTTATGGGAGTGGTGCTGCCGCCTGCCAAGCCGCCGCCTGCCAAGCCTGAGCCCGCCGAGCCTGAGCCCGCCGAGCCCGGGCCTGAAGCGGGCGCCCCGGTCGCGGACAACGACGCCGCCACGGTCGCCGACGCACTCACCGCGGCGCTCGGCTTGGACGTCGTCATTCTCGCGTCAAGGTTCACGTGCTCGCCGTTGGTGCTTGACTTCGGCACGAGCACTGCGGCCTGTAGCTCGAAGACCTGGCCGTTGCCGAGCGAGCTGAGCTTGCAAGTCGTGGTGTGGCCGCTCGGGCACACCACGAAATGGGATGTCGCATTGGCGGGGCTGCTGGTCAGGGTCACGGTCACGCCACTGGCGTTCGCGCCGGAAGAGGAGAGCCATATCGCGAAGTTCGCGGTTCCGCCCGGCTTCACCTTGGCATTGCCCGAGAAGACGTTGACGCTCTCGCACAATTTCACCGACGTGGGCCCGGCGACGATGAATGCGGCGGTCTGGATCGCCGCACGCTGCGACGACGAACCTGTGGGCGTCGAACCCGCCGACGATGACGACGATGGCGAGGAGGACGGCGATGACGAGGACTTCGACGGCGACGGCGACGCTGACTTTGCCGGGGCGGCCGAGGACTTCGACGGCGACGGCGACGCTGACTTTGCCGGGGCGGCCGAGGACTTCGACGGCGACGGCGACGCTGACTTTGCCGGCGCGGGGGAGGACTTCGACGGCGATGGGCTCGCTGGCATCGTGGCAGTTACACATGATTGTGTTGCTGCGAGCCGTGCCGCCGCCGACTGTGCCGCGATCCGGGTCGCGGCGAGCGGACGGGATGAGACGGTGCCAGCCGCGCCGAACGCGGTCGTGGTCATCACCGCGCCTACGACGCACACGCCCGTCGCTACGCCTGCGAGGGCTGATCCGTACCTACGGACGCTCACTCGGCTGACCCCATTCCTGCGGTCGTCGGTGGAGGGTTCGTCGTTCACGCGGGGGTATTGCCACACTATGCGCTACCTTGTGAGTTGTCCTAGCTGCCGGGCCCTGGCAGGGCAATCATCGCAGCCGCCACGACCATCGCCCCGGGCCCGCGCGGCCATTGTTGCCTGGGGCAAGGGCATCAATGTCCGCAGCGCGCCGTGCCCGTGATATGCCCATGTCGTGCCCCGGACGACCGCGCGCCATGCACATGACGTTTCTAGGACGCCCCGCATCGGGCTTTGGTTCCGCTAAGTGGCAGTTCACCGGGTTCATACCGGGCCGGAGACCGCCGATCCGTGCCAGCAGAGCCCCTGGTTTACCGCGAGCGCCGCTCGGCTTGACCGTCCTTGCGCGTGCCCCTGGCCGCAGGCCGGGCCGGCGTTTCGAGAGGCTGCGTTCCCGATGGTGGTCGCCAGTTTCGGCAACGCCGCGTGTCCAATTGTGGTGGGCCTGTACAGTTTGTCCCGTCTTTGGGTGTTCAGCGGGTACGCACAGTAACGGCACGCACAGTAGCTGCCTTGCCCATCCCTGCCCCGGGACGGCAGGCGGACCCTGGTCAATGCACCAGCCAGCGCCGATGTTGATCGCGCGACTTTGCCTGAAGGGACCGTGGATGTGACGTTGCGGAGGAACAGCGGGCTGACGGGGGGCACGGCGCGGGAGGCGCGGGCCCGCGGCCATCGCGGGGGTTCTTGTGATGGGGATCGCGGCCGCCGCGAGCGCGTGCTCGCCCGGCCGGCAGGCATCGGCGGGGGCGTGCTCCAGGCTTGTGCTCACCGTCGCCGCGGCGCCCCAGATCGCCCCGGCGGCCGAGAGCGTCGCGGCCAGATACAACGCCGAGCATCCTGGATCGGGCGGAAACTGCGTCCAGGCCGACGTCAAGCAGCTCGCGCCAGACCAGGTG
This sequence comes from uncultured Actinomycetota bacterium, assembly GCA_963727015.1. Taxonomy (GTDB): domain Bacteria; phylum Actinomycetota; class Actinomycetes; order Streptosporangiales; family Streptosporangiaceae; genus DATFVJ01. The sequence continues at coordinate 185,144 of CAVSEV010000005.1, forward strand.
GCGAGCTCGCTCTCCGGCCAGGGGGTTCTCACCTTGCCAGCCAGCCCGGACGCCTGGATCCCCGACTCGACGCTCTGGATCGACCAGGCGCGTACCACGGCGGCCGGCGCTGCGCGGGTAGCTGCCGCAGGGGCCAATCGATGGCCGTCTCCCCTATCGTGCTCGCGCTGCCTCTTACTGTCGCCCGCCAGCTCGCGACGTCAGGGCACAAGCCAAGCTGGCGGATGCTGATCCCCACGTCGTTGCCGACCAATGGGGCCAGCAGCAATACCCCGGTTACACCGGCAACGGCCGCGGCGGGCAGTTCAGCCACCCCCGCGCTCCAGCTCAAGGTCCTTGACCCGGCCACCAACGCCGCGGGCATGGCCAGCTTGCTCGCCATGAGGTCGGTGTCGGGGCACGGGCCGGCCGGTCTTGTCACGTTCGTGACCGTGGCGCGCGGGTCCCAGTTCCTTGCCGAGCCGGGCAACCCCTCGCTGTTCAAGGCGATGTTCGCCACCTCGCAGCCGACCGGCGGGCTCACCTACGAGCAGGCGGTGTGGGCGCACGACAAGGCCCAGCCGTCGCGTCCGGTGGCGGCCGTCTACCTGGCAGAGGGATCGCCGGTGCTGGACTTCCCGTATGTCACGGCAACCAAGGATCCAGCCAAACGGCTCGCGCTCGCGGATTTCGCCCGTGCGTTGCGCGCCCCCTATGGGCAGCAGGCGATCCGCGGCCAGGGGCTTCGCACTCCTGACGGTGTCGCCGGGCCGGGGTTCGGACCAGTGCAGGGAGTCAGCCAGCAGGCTCCCGCCAGGCTTGCGCTGCCAGCGGCCCCGGTCGCGGACGCGGTCAGTGAGATGTGGGCGCGGATCTTGATCGGCGCACGGATGCTCATCGTGCTTGACGAGTCACCCTCCATGGGCCAGCTGGTGCCCGGCGCCAACGTCACCCGCCTGCAGGCGATCCAAGAGCTGAGCGTGCAGGGGATCAGCCTGTTCAACAAGAACGACGTCATCGGGCTGTGGACGTTCGATACCGGCCTCGCCGATCCATTCAATTACCGCAACGTCGTGGCGATGCGTCCGCTTAATCAGGCTGTCACCAGCCCAGCCACCGGCCTCACTACACAACGCCAGCTGCTGCTCGGCGCGCTGGCGGCGCAACAGCCGCAGGTCGACACGGTTACCGCCCTTTATGAGACGATCCGTTCGGCATACCGGAAGGTCAGCCGCGGCTACATACCCGACAGGTTCAACGGGATCATCGTGGAAACGGACGGCACGAACCTCGACCCCCGGCCAAATCCGCTCCAGCTAGGCAAGCTCATAGCTACGCTGCGCAGTGAGTTCAACCCGCAGCGCCCGGTCAATGTGATCGTCATCGGCTACGGGCACAGCGTCGGCTTCCCTGCCATGACGAAGATCGCGAGCGTCACCGATGGTGCGGTATATGACGCGAACAGCCCGGCCGGGATCAAGAAGTTCTTTGCCCAGATGCTCACCCGCCTGGTGTGTAACGACAACTGCCCGTTGCCATAGCGCCCGGGCCGTCGCCGCGCGGGTCTGATGAGCAAGATCCACGGAGGCCCCGTACGGTGGTGACGTGGTAGCGGGAGGCGGTTCGCCTCGTGATGGCGGCCCGGCGGGGCCACGCGACGTGCTGACCAGGGACCGCAGGGGTGTTGGGAGGGCGCGCGCTGCGCGCGACGACGTGGCGCTGCGTGAGGTGCCAGGCTGTGAGCATTTCGGGCTGATTGACCCGCTGTCGCAAGCCTGGCCGCAGGTCCTCGGTGCTTTCGCGGCGGCAGCGCGGCGGTGATCATTGCGCGGGTGTCACACCGCGGAGCCGTTATGCCGCCAAGCCGGTTAACGCCCCGGCCGCGCTATTACGGCCGCCTGGCCGCGGTGGCTGCCACGCCGCGAGCGGTCACCCGCCGAAAGCGCGGTACGAAGACGATCCCGGGATCCGTGGAAAACCATTGGAGGGGAAGGTAATTACGTGCCGGACTGCTCAGCGTCGCGGCGTCACATCGTGGTGGCAGGCGCGGGCGCAATGGGAGCCGCGACCTCATGGTGGCTCGCCCGTGAGGGTCATCAGGTTACGCTGCTCGAGCAATTTGAACAAGGTCATAAGAATGGCAGCTCGCACGGCTGCTCACGTATTTTCAGGCTCGCTTATACCGAGCCCGGTTATGCGCGGTTCGCGCGCTCGGCGCTCGGCCTTTGGCGGCTGCTGGAGGATGAGGCCCAGACCGGGCTGCTGCACATCACCGGCGGAGTCGATCACGGCGTACGGCAGGCTACCCAGCAGGTGGCGCGGGCGCTGGAGGAAGCCGGCGTCGCTGTCACGGAAATGCGGCCGGCCGAGGCCGCGGAGCGGTGGACCGGCCTGGAGTTCGATAACACCGTGATCTTCCAGCCGGACGCCGGACGGCTTGCCGCCGCGGCCGCCGTGCGCGCAATGCAGGACGAGGCGGTGCGCCACGGCGCCACCGTCAGGTTCGGCGCCCGGGTACTCGAGGTCCGCGGCAGCGGCGAGCGCGCCGAGGTCGTGCTCGCGGACGGTGTTCTGCGGGCGGACGTGGTGGTGCTTTCTATGGGCTGCTGGCTGCCCGGAATGCTCGCCAAGCTCACCGCCCAATGGCCCAGGCTTGGTCACCTTCCCGTATTCAGGGTAACGCAGGAGCAACCCGCCTATTTCCCAGTCGTGCGCGAATCAAGTGAATGGCCGGTTTTCCTGCATCATCGTTCCGTTACTAGCGGCGCGAATAACAGCGGATTCGGCTACTATGGGCTGCTTACGCCGGAACGCGGAATCAAGGTCGGTGAACACGCGACCGGGCCAGAAGTGGATCCTGCCAGTCCGCGTCCGGGGCCTTCCGCAGCGGCGCTAGCGAGAACCGAGGACTACGTCGCCCGGTGGCTGCCCGGCGCCGCGCCGGCTGCCGCGGCCGTCGATACATGCCTGTATACCTCGACGCCTGATGGGGAATTCGTGCTCAGGCGCGACGGGCCGGTGGTCGTGTGCTCACCGTGCTCAGGCCACGGGTTCAAGTTCGCGCCCGCCATCGGCAGGCTCACTGCCGCGCTCGCCACCGGTGAGATGGCCGCGGTTGACGCCGCCACGCGCCCGGTGCCCGATCTGTTCTGGTAATCTCGTCACCTGCGGCCGGGCGTGGTGCCCGCCCCGCCCCCTTAGCTCAGACGGCAGAGCGTCTCCATGGTAAGGAGAAGGTCTACGGTTCGATTCCGTAAGGGGGCTCCAAGTCAAAGCCTAGATTCGAGAGATTCGAACAGGCTGCGGGGGGCAAAAGGGGGGACTAAGGTTTTCCGGCAGGGGATAGCGCAAGATCAACGAATGCCGACTCCGGGGGCCCTTGTCCACCGGGGTCTGATGATGTCTAGAGCAGTCTGGGAGACGGGCCACGCAGCACGCCAGTGTCGCGCCCATCCCGGCTATGTGGCGCGCCGCGACGAGGTACCCGCGCAAGAGACCGTCCTTGCCGCGCCGGAACTCCTCGTCATCGCGCCAGTCGTAGAGGTCAGCGCCCAAGAGTAGCGTCTTGAATGCCTCCTCGCCGTTGGTGCTCGCGGCTCCCTCGATGAGAACATCCCACGGCACGTCCTACAGGTCGGCTTGTGCCGGGCAGTCTCTCCCGCCGTCCGTCGGAGGAGCACTGGGCGTTGCGCGCGACGGCCACGCTCGCGGGGGGCCGCGCAGCCCACTCCCGACGAGCACTTCGATGCGAATAAGGTTCTTTGTTCATATTGATTCCTGGTCAGCTGTGGATTGTCCCGATAAACTCCAGGTCAGAAGCATATTGTTGGTGCCGCATGATGACGGCGGGTGTCATTGCCTGGCGTATCAGCCGCCAACAAATCGCCAACAAATGATCTGTCAGTTGGGAAGGCCATGGGGTACTCGCAGAAGCGGAAAGGCCGGGATGGCAGGCCTCGCTACACGGCCGTCTACGAGGACATCCGCGGTAAGAGGCACTCGGCGGGCACCTTCGCCAGCAGGAAGGATGCCGACGACGCGTGGCAGCGCGCCGAGGCGAAGGTCGCCGAAGGGCGTGCCGCAGATCCGCGCCGCGGGCGTCAGACCTTCCGGCGCTATGTCGAAGACGAATGGTTTCCCAATCACCGGCTGGAAGCACGCGCACGGGAGACCTACACCTACTATCTTGAGCGTCACATCATCCCGTGGTTCGGCCCCATGCGGATGATCGAGATTCTCCCGTCGCACGTGCGTGAGTGGGTCGCCAATCTCGATCGCGACGGTGTAAGCCCGTCGTCCATCAAATACTGCCTGACCATTCTCAGCGCGATCTTCACGACCGCGCTGAACGAGATGGTCTTCTTCCACCCATGCAGGGGAGTGAAGACCCCGCCGGTGCCGAAAAGGATCCGGCAGATCGTCACACCAGAGCAGTTCGACCTCCTGCACGCCGCGCTGCCCGGCGACGACATGCGGCTGCTGGTGGAGATCGCCATCGAGAGCGGCCTGCGATGGGGAGAGCTGACCGAGCTCCGGCCCAAGGACATCGACGTCGGCGCCCGGGTCCTGACGGTCAGCCGGGTCGTGATCGAAGTCTCGTCGAAGTTCCACCCCACCGGCGGGCGATTCCTGATCAAGCACTACCCGAAAGACCAGGAACACCGCCAGCTCAGATTGAGCCACCAGATGACCAGGAAGATCGAAGCGCACATCGGGCAGCACGGCCTCAGCGATGACGACCTGTTGTTCTCGGTGCCGGGGGAGCGCCAGGGTCGGTGCTGCGGGTAGTTCCCGACCCGGACACGCCCGGCATGACCGCGCCGAATGCCGCCGGCCGCCGTTATGGGCACGGCACGCTCAGCGGCTATTCGGCGGGCAGGTGCAGATGCCGCCGCTGCAAGGACGCGTACGCCGTGTACCGGGCCCAGCGCCGGGCCGGCGGAAAGGACGCGCCACGCGGCCGGCGCGTGGTCAACACCGACGGGCATATCCCGCGCAGGTGGTTCCGCGACAATGTCTGGCTGCCCGCGCGCACGGCCGCACGGCTGGGGACCGGCGTCAAAGTGCACAGCCTCCGGCACGCCCACGCCTCATGGCTGCTCGCCGGCGGCGCAGACCTGGAAACCGTCAAGGAACGCCCCGGCCACGCCTCCATCCTGACCACGCAAAAGTACCTGCACACCCTGCCCGAAGAAGCCGACGACGCCGCGCTCGATGCCTTTGCGAAGGTCCGCAACCGCAAGCGCGGCGGCTGGGCGATGACCTGGCCGCCGTCGCCGGGTGCGACGGGCCGGGAGACGGGCGCGAGCAGGTCGGCGGCCAGGGCACTGACCCGCCCGGATGGGTCTTCGGGCGCCAGCGCCGTGAGGGCGCCCGTGACTAGTCCGGCGTCGCTCGCGGCCCACGCCTCGAGGGTCAGTTCGGCTATGAACCCCGCGAACCCCCCTCCTTCACTGACTGAGCCAGCGGCGGCACGGCCCGTCTGACGGGGGAATGGTCGCCGAGCGCCCAGGCGGCATGCTCTGCGCTCCACCGGTCGCCGCCGAGGGCGTCGGCGAGGAGGCCGGACGACAAAGGGTCCGGGGATCGCCCCAGCGCGTGCAGAGCCGCCGCCCGGCTGAAGGCATCCCCCGCCAGCAGCGCGGCGAGCTCGCCCGCTGAGACCCCGCCGGAACTCGCCGCGGCGCGAAGTGCCGCCGCCGCTCGCAGCGCGGCGACGACGCCCGAGGATCGCCTCACGGCGGTCACCAGTTCGGTCATGTGTTCTCCATCACTTCGGCAGCGCCGCTTCGCGCCGCGGGGAGCGGATGCTCGGTCTGGGTGGCTGCCGTTTGGTTCATCGGCCGGCAGCGGTTCTGGATTCGCGCCGCTGCCGGTGCAGTAGCCGACGTTGGGTTTCGTCGTAGCCGCGCCAGATGCCGAACTCCTGGCGGGTAGCCAGCGCAAACGTCAGGCAGGGCCGTCGCACCGGGCAGCTGGCGCAGATCGTCTTGGCTTGCTGGATCTCCGCGACGGCGATACCGGCCGACCCGATCGGGAAGAAAAGCTCGGGGTCAGCCTGCCGACAGGCCGCTGATTGACGCCAGGAGGCACGCTCGTAGCCGGCCGCCGGCACCGGGCGCAAGTCTCCCCCATGGCTGGCCGGGTCGCGGGAAATGCCGGTGGTCAAGGCTTCCTCCTGGGGGGTTCTCGTCGGTCTTGATGGCGTTGCCGAAGGGCCGAAGGGCCGCTGCGTTGGCTCATGGGTGGCCGGGACCGGTCGGTCAGAGCTGATTGAGCGCTTTGTGCATGCCGTTCTGTGCTTGTTTGCCGAGCCGTTCGAAGGCTGGCCTGAGCAGCGGGGCGAGGAGACGAGCCGGGCCTTTGAAGGTGAACTCGGCTGTGTAGGTCACCTCGGTGCCGGCCTCGACGCTGCGGAAGGTCATGGTGTCGACGGCGGTGAGCGTCTTGTTCTCGCCGCGGAGCCGGATGCGCGCACTGGGGACGAACTCACGCACGATGTAGATCAGCTGGGTCTTCCGGCCGAGGAAGGTGGAAGTGTTGAGGTAGGTCGTGCCGACGCCTCCGTCGCCGTGCTGGTTCACGGTGACCACGGTGCCCGGGTCCCAGTTGGTGGTGGTGGTGAAGTCGGAGAGGTAGCCGAACACCGCGTCCAGCGGCTTGTCGGCGACGACGGTCTTCTGCAGTCTCATGGTGTCCTTCGGTTCCTTGGTCCTAAGCGAGGTGGTCGGGTTGGGCGTGGTCAGGTGAGTGAGGTGCGGGCCCATAGGGCTGTCCAGGCACGGGCGGGGACGAGGCGCGCGGTCTTCATCAGCAGCGCCATCGGGGCGGGGAAGACGATCTCGGTGCGGTCACGTTCCAGCCCGTCGCAGATGGATCGCGCGGCCTGGCCGGCGTCGATGATGAAGGGCATGGGGAAGGGGTTGCCGGCGGTGAGGCCGGTGCGGACGAAGCCCGGGCAGATCGTGGTCACGTGCACCCCGGTCCGGGCGACGTGAACGCGCAGGGACTCGAGCAGGTTGATCTGCGCGGCCTTGGTCGCGCCGTAGGCTTCGGCGCCGGCCAGCCCGCGGTACCCGGCGACGGACGAGATGCCGGCGATGACGCCGTGCCGCCGCCGCAGCATGCCGGGCAGCACGGCCGCGATGGAGTTGCTCATCCCGGTGAGGTTGACGCGGATGTGCTGGTCGAAGACCTCGGTGTCCCAGGCGGCCGGGTCCATCTGCTTCCAGTAGCCGGCTGACAGCACGGCAAGGTCGATGGGCCCGAGTTCTTCGCATATTCGTACGGCCGCGGCGGCGACGGAAGCAGCGTCGGTGACGTCGAGTGGCACGACGAGCATGTGCTCTGCCGACACCTCGCGGAGCTGCTCGTCGCGGCGGGCCGAGATCGCGACGGTGGCGCCGCGGGATGCGAGTTCCCGGGCGACCGCTGCGCCGATTCCGCTTGATGCGCCGATGACCCAGGCGACCTTGCCGTTGAGCTTCATGTCGGCTCCCGGGTCAGCTGGAGCTGGCTCACGCCGAGGTAGCCGCTGCGGAAGCCGGCCTCGGAGTAGGCGAGGTAGAACTCCCACATCCGCCGGAAGGTCTCGGTGAAACCTTGGGCGTGGATGTCCGGCCACTGGTCGGTGAAGCGCTTCCGCCACAGGTGCAGGGTCCGGGCGTAGTGCGCCCGGAGCTCGCGCCGCTGGGTGACCCGCAGGGTGGTGTGCGCCGCCAGGGTGTCATCGATGGCCTGCAAGGACGGGATGATCCCGCCGGGGAAGATGTACTTCTGGATCCAGCTGAAGCTCCGCCGGGTGGCGAGGAGCCGGTCGTGAGCCATGGTGATTGCCTGGATGCTCACCTTCCCGCCGGGTGCCAGCAGGCGGTCCAGGGTGGCGAAGTAGGTCGGCCAGTAGGCTTCGCCTACGGCCTCGATCATCTCGACGCTGACGATGGCGTCGTATTCGCCGTCGACCTGGCGGTAATCCTGCAGCCGCAGATCCACGCGGTCGGATAGGCCGGCGGCGTCGGCCCGCTCGCGGGCGAGTTCCAGCTGTTCCCGGGAGAGCGTGACCGTGGTGACCTGGGCTCCTCGTTGCGCGGCGCGGATGGCGAGTGTGCCCCATCCGGTGCCGATCTCCAGCAGCCGGGTGCCGGCCTGGACGCCCGCGAGGTCGAGAATCCCGTCGGTCTTGCGCAGCTGTGCCTCCTCGAGCCGGGTTGCGGTCTCCACGGGCTGGCTCTCGTCGAACCAGGCGCAGGAGTAGGTCATCGTCGGGTCCAGGAAGGCGGCGAAGAGGTCGTTGCTCAGGTCGTAGTGAGCGGCGATGTTGCTGCGCGAGCCATCAAGGGTGTTCTCGTGGTCCGGGGGGACGCGCCTGTCGGCGAAGACACGCAGCCGCTGCAGGGCCGGAGGAATCAGCGTGGTCAACCGCGCGGCGAAGGGTGTCAGCAGGTCGGCCAGGTCGGTGCCGGGCCCGGCCCGCCAGTCCCCGGCCATGTAGGCCTCACCGAACCCGATCTTCGCGTCGCGGCCCAGCCGGGCGAAGAACGCCGCGGGGCGTACGACCTCGAACTCGGGCGAGGTCTTCGAACCGCCGCAGAGCATCCGGCCATCGGGGTAGGTCACGCGGATGGGCACCGGGGCGACGGCATGCTCGAAGATCACCCGCGCGATGGCGGCTCCGAGCGGCGCCCGTGGTGTGGTGGCGGCGGTGGGCCACCTGATGGAGGTGGAGACGGTCATGGTCAGACCCCTTCCTGCCGGATGTGGCGTGGGTGAGCGCGGACGGGCAGGCCACGAAGCCACAGCCAGATGCCGTGCACCCGGATCAGGGCCGAGACCCGCTGGGTCATGAGGGGCTGGCGGATGAGCCGGCGGGCCAGATTCCGGCTGGTGGCGGGCTCGGGCAGGCCCCGGAAGGTCGCCGAGAACGCGACGGTGCCCTCGCGCCGCAGCGTCACGGTCGTGGCGACCAGGTCCGGCGTCAGGGTGAACCGCAGTTCGTAGGTGCCGCTGACGTCGAAGAACGGGGAGACGTGGAAGGCCTTGCCGGTCACGGCGACCCCCGCCTCGTCTGGCCGCAGGAGGTAGGCGTGCCGCTCGCCGTAGGTGTTGTGGACCTCCGCGACGACACACACGAGCCGCCCGCTGCTGTCGTAGCACCAGAAGACCGACAGCGGGTCGAACACGTGGCCCAGGACCCGGGCGCCGGCCAGCATGAGCACCCGTCCCCGGTCACCGAGGTCGATGCCGCCCCGCGCCAGGTAGTTCTCGATGTTGCCCTTGATCGGCAGGCCGGGGTCGCCGAGGTGGTCAGCGCTGCTGAACTGCGCGAACGCCCGCAGGTGCCAGGGCTGGCGGGGGAGGCAGTCCAGGTCGACCAGCCACTGGTAGACCCGGTGCCGGAAGGCATGCCGCACCGGCCCGGGGCGCCGGTGCGTGACCTGGCCGACGACCAGGGCTGGCAGCCGGGGCAGCTGGGTCAGCTGGGTCAGCTGGGTCAGCTCGGGTGCCTGCCCGGTCGTCTCTGGGACTGTGGGCAGGGGGGCGGCGCTCACCAGGCCACTCCGAAGTGCCGGGCGGCATCGACGCCGGAGCGGCAGCCGTCCTCGTGGAAGCCCCAGCCATGGTAGGCGCCGGCGTACACGGTGCTATCGGTGGCGAGGTCACCGAGCTGTGACTGCGCCCGGACCGCCTCGGGAGTGTAGATAGGGTGCTCGTAGTGCATCGACCGCGGCAACGGAGCTCCGGGTCGAGACGCTCGCGGTCGTTGAGCGTGACGAGGAAATCCTGCGCGGCACGGTGTCCCTGGAGCCGATTCATCCAGTAGCTCACCACGGCTGGCTGGCCGGGCCGGTCGCAGGACGTCATCCGGTAGTTCCACGACGCACGGGCGTTCCGTGCCTCCGGCAAGACCGAGCTGTCGGTGTGCAGAACCGTCACGTTGCTGCGAGTAGCCGAACTGCTTGAGGGTGGTGACCTCCGCGTCGCTCGGGTCGGCGAGCAGGCCGAGGGCCTGGTCGGCGTGGGTCGCGATGACGACGCGGTCCACGCGGGTGACCTGCCCGGTGACGTCCCGGATCTGGACGCCGGCCTCGCGCCGGGTGACGTCGGTGACGGCATGGGCCGCGCGCACGTCCTTGAGGAGCCCGGCGAGCCGTTCGACGTAGATCCGTGACCCGCCGGCGACGCTGTACCACTGGGGTGTCCCGCCGACCCGGAGCAGGCCGTGATGGTCGAGGAACCGGAAGAGGTAGCGCGCCGGGTAGGCCAGCGTCGTCTCCGGCCCGGCGGACCACACGCACGAGACGACCGGAACGGCGTAGTGGGCGATGAAGTAGCCGCTGAACCCCTCCCGCTCCAGGAACTCGCCGTAGGTCGTCAGGTTCTCGTCGTCGGTCGTGCGCAGGAAGGCCAAGGCACGCCGGTGGAACCGCTTAACCTGCCACAGCATCCGGAGGAACCGGGGGTCGATGAGGCGGCGTGGCTGGGCGAATACGCCTCGCAGCCCGCGGCCGCCGGCATACTCCAGCCCGCACCCCTCGCAGCGGACGCTCATGCTCATCTCGGTGGGACGCACCTGGACGTCCAGCTCGCCGAAGAGCTTGCGCAGCCAGGGGTAGGTCACGTCGTTGTGGACGATGAACCCGCTGTCGACAGCGTGCCGCCTGCCGTCCGAGTCGGGGACGTCGTGGGTGTGCGCGTGGCCACCGAGCCGCCCCTCCGCCTCGAAAAGGGTGACGTCGTGGGTGCGGGAGAGCAGGTAGGCCGCGGTGAGCCCGGAGACCCCTGCGCCGATCACGGCAACAGACGGCCGCCGTGCGTCCGCCGCTGTGCCGTGCTCCTGGGAGGCGGAGCCGATGGCGGTCGCCGGGCCGGTGGCGTGGGAGCCCATGATGTTCAGCTTTCGTCTAGGGTTTGTCTAGGTATGACGGTAGCTTTCGCGGCCAGCCTTGTCAAATGTCTGTAGAAGTACTGTAGAGTGCTGGCATGGACGTTCCCGAAGGCCCGCCGGTGCTGCGCATCGGTGAGCTGAGCCGGCGCCTCGGCGTGAGCGACCACGTGCTGCGGGCGTGGGAGAGCCGCTACGGCCTCCTGCAGCCGGTGCGCTCAGCGGGCGGCTTCCGGTTGTACTCCGAGGCGGACGAGTCGCGGGTCCGCCGGATGCAGGCCCACCTCGCGCACGGGCTGTCGGCCGCCGAGGCGGCGCGAGCGGTGCTCGGGGAGAACAGCGGGGCCGGGGCGAGCCCTGGCCGGGCCGCCGGGCCGCGCCGCGCCGCGACGGCGGCGGGTGAGCTGTCCGGAGCCCTCCGTCAGGCCCTCGACGCCTTCGACGAGCCAGCCGCACAGGCAGTCCTTGACCGGCTGGTGTCCGACCTCTCCCTGACGGCAGTGCTCCGCGACGTTGCGCTGCCCTACCTCACCGAACTCGGGGAGCGCTGGGAACGTGGCACGGCCAGCGTCGCCCAGGAACACTTCGCCAGCAACATCATCCGCGGGCGGCTCGCTGGGCTGGCCCGGGGCTGGGGGAACGGGCACGGCCCCCGCGCCGTCCTGGCCTGCCCCCCCGGGGAGCTGCACGACCTGGCGCTGATGGTCTTCGGCATCGTGCTCAACCGCAACGGGTGGCGGATCGACTACCTCGGGATGAACACCCCGGTCGAGGAGCTGGCGCGGACGGCCGGCGCGAGGCGCCCGGACCTCGTCGTCCTGGCCGCGACCCTGCCGGAGCACCTCGAGCCCCACGCTGCCCAGCTCACCGCGCTCGCCCAGAACGCTCCGCTCGCCCTGGCCGGAGCCGGCGCCACCCCGCAGATCGCCGCCGCCGTGGGGGCCCGGCTGCTCACCGGCGACCCAGTCACCGAGGCCGAAAATATTCAGTGGCCGCGGTGAACGCGCTCGAGGGCGGCCCACCCGGCTTCGTAGACACCCGGCCGTGCCCCGCCCTGGCCGAAACCGGCCACGAGCTGGCCGCGACAACACACCACCCCGGCTGCTACCACCGCGCCAGTAAACCATCCACGGTGACGTGCACGACCCGGCCACTCCAGCACGGCTCCCGCCGGCGGCGAAGCGGCGGCGCGGGCCGGCCTGACTCGCATCGTCGGGCACGGCGGCATCTCGTCGGAACTGGGCGAGACAGCTCGTTGAGCACCTGCCCGTGATGGTCACACCGAAGTCGGTCAGCACCGCACACAGCCCATCGCCGCCGACGACGCCGGGGCAACTCGGGTTCGGCCCCACCTTCCAGCGCACGTGGAACCTCTACCTCGCCTACGGCGTACCCTCAGATAATGAACGGGGTGTCGTTCCCGCAGCTGGCGGCCCGTGACCTCGCCGGACGCGAGGTGGCACTGCCGGCTGGCCTGCCCGATGAGCGGAATGTCGTCCTCATCGCCTTCCGGCGTGACCAGCAAAGGCTGGTCGACTCGTGGGTGCCCTGGCTGGAACAGCGGGCGGCCACCGACCCCGGGCTGCGGTTCGTTGAGCTGCCGGCGATCGGCCTGCAGTGGGAACCCGCCCGGCCGGCCATCGACGGCGGCATGGCGGCGGCGATCCGCGACCAGGCGGTGCGGCGGCGGACCCTGACGGTATACACCGACGTCCGCCGTGTGACGATCCCGCTGGCCATCGATGACCGCAGCACGATCTGGCTGTGCCTGGTGGACCGGGCCGGCCGGGTCGCCTGGCGTGGATCAGGTGGCCTGGACCCGGCCACCGCCACCGCTCTGGACACGGCGCTGGCCACCGCGCCGGAGCCAGTTGCCGCTGCAGCACAGGCAGCCGGGCCAGAGGCCGAGCAGTTCGAGATGGCCTTCGACCCCCGGTTCCGGCTGCCACTGGCCGCGTTCGTGGTGACGCCGGCGACGGCGCACGTGACCGTCGCCGCCGACCGCCTGGTCGCCTGTTTCGGGCCGTGGGTCTGCCGCACGGCCCCGGCGAACGTGCGAGCGGTGCGCCTGACCGGCCCCTACCGCTGGCACCGTGCGATCGGCCCGCGGCTGTCGCTGGCCGACCACGGCCTGACCTTCGGTTCTACCGCTTCCCGCGGGGTCTGCCTGCTTTTCCGGGAACCCGTACCAGGCATCGGCCCGCTCGGCCTGATCCGCCACCCGGGCCTGACACTGACCGCCGCCGACCCTGAAAGGCTCGCCGCCGCCGTACGCCGCCACGCGGGCCTCCCTAGCTCCTAGACCGAAGTTCCCCCTGGCTCCGCGCCCACGTGCTGATCCGCCTGCTCGCCTACTACGTCACCTGGCACATGCAGCAGCGCCTCGCCCCGGTCCTGTTCAAAGACGGCGACCCCGCCGCCGGCCGCGCGGCCCGCCTCAGCCCGGTCGCCCCCGCCCAGCGCTCCCCGGCTGCCCTGGCCAAGATCGCTGCCAAGACCACCCCGGACGGCGACCCGGTGCACAGCTTCGCCACCCTGCTCGCCGACCTAGCCACCACCACCGCCAACCGCATCCAGCCCGCAGACGGCCTACCCGCGTTCACCACCATCACAACACCCACACCAGTGCAGCGCCGCGCCTGCGAACTCCTCGGTATCTCCCACCGCCTCGGCTTCACGTAGTCATTCAGCCAGCGGCTCTCGCCGACGTTTCCGCACGCAGGCCGCCGCCTGCTCGGCAAGCCAGAGGGGAACTTCGGCCTAGAACGCTACGTCAGGGGTGACCGCGCCGGCTGGCTCGAGCGGATCCCGCCGGAAAGCCGCGAGGTCTTCGCGAACGGCATCTCAGTCTGCCTCGCGGGCCAGCAGCTGTGGATCACCGGCGAAAGGAGCGGCGCGAGCGCCGATATCCGCGTCAGCGACCTCGCGCGGCCCGGCCCTGGCCGGCGGGCGCTCCCCATCAATGGCGGCATCCGGTGCGGTCGCCGGCGGGGCGGGTAGGAGCCGGGCATGGCGCGTGCGCAGCCTGTGACTTGCCTAGTCACCGGGGCGACCGGGTATGTGGGCGGCCGGCTGGTGTGCCGGAGCTTCTGGCGGCCGGTTACCGGGTCCGGCGCATGGCGCGCAAGGCGGCCGGCTGGCGGGCTTCCCGTGGATCGGCCAGGTCGAGGTGGCCGAGGCCGACGCGCTTGACCCGGCTTCCCTGCGGCCGGAACTGGCCGGGGTGGACGTTGCGTACTTCCTGATCCACTCGCTGGGCTCCGGCCCTGTGTTCGAGGCCACCGACCGAGCAGCCGCGGAAACCTTCGCGGCCTTTGCCCGCAGCGCCGGGGTCAGCCGGATCATCTACCTGGGCGGCCTGCGCCCGCCGGGCGAGGGGCTGTACCCGCACCTGCGTTCCCGGGCCGAGGTCGGGGACATCCTGCTCGGCTCCGGGGTGCCAACAGCGGTGCTGCGGGCCGGGGGTGATCATCGGGTCCGGATCGGCCTCGTTCGAGATGCTGCAGTACCTGACCGAACGGCTGCCGGTCATGATCACGCCGAAATGGGGTGCGGTCACGACTCAGCCAATCGCCATCCAGGACGTGCTGGGCACGCTGACCGGCTGTCCGCGGCTGCTCCCGGAGGTGAACCGGGCGTTCGACATCGGCGGGGCCGGACGTGCTCACCTACGCGGAGATGATGCAAAGGTACGCCGCAGTGCCGGCCTGCGGCCGCGGCTGCTGCTGCCGGTGGGCGTTCTCAGCCCGTCGCTGTCCAGCCATTGGGTCGGGCTGGTTGGTACTCCTGGTCGCTCGCGTGGGCCGTACGCGGCTGCCTGGACCGGGCGGCTGGCGGGGCAGGACTGCGGCGCGGCCGACGCGATCCGGACCATCTGCGGCCAGGCGACGCGCTCGACTTCTGGCGGTAGAGGCGATCGAGCGGGCCACCTGCTGCGGCTGGGCGCCGAGATGAAACTGCCCGGCCTGGCCTGGCTGGAATTGTCAGTAGGCGAACGTGCCGGGCAGACGGTCTACCGGCAGCGCGCCTTGTTCGATTCACGTGGCCTGGCAGGCCACCTCTGCTGGCACGCGGTGCTGCCACTGCATGTCATCGTCTTTGGCGGCATGGCCCGCAACATCACCCGGGCAGCCAGCACACCCGGGCGCTCCCCCTCCGTGCGCAGATAGTCCTTGGTAGCAGGCATGGCTGCCGTGGTGCGCCATGCGCAGCGGCAATTGCGCGGTCAGCGGGGCTGCGCGGTCTGCTAGAGGTGACTGGCGCCCGGCGGGACCTTTGCCCCTACAGGTCGCCCCGCTGGCCAGGTCAGCCTCGTAGTGGTGCTCGCGCACAGGGGGAGTGATGGCGGTCGGCAGCAGCCCGGTGGTGGACAGTGTTCCGGCGCAAACAAGGCAGCGTTACCGGCGGCTGCGGGTGCTCAACGTCTTGGCCGGTGTGCTGCTGGTGGCGGAGGCGGCGTTCATGCTGGTGGCCAGCAATAATCTGGCGCTGCCGGTGACCGCGTCGTATCTGCGGAACGACCCGGTCGCTGTCACCGGGCCGACGATGCCGCAGGTGGTGTTCTTGCTCCGGATCGGCCCGGCGGTGGCTTTCTTCCTTGCCCTGGCGGCGCTGGACCATCTGCTGGTCGCGGCGCCGTCGGTGCACCGCTGGTATGAGCGCGGTCTGGCCCGCCGCGCTAACTACGCGCGGTGGATCGAGTACTCCATCAGCGCGTCGGTGATGATCGTGCTGATCGGGCTGTTCGTGGGCATCCGCGACCTGGCTGCCGTGGTCGCTATCTTCGCGGCGAACACGGGGATGATCTTGTTCGGCCTGCTGATGGAGCGCCAGCAGCGGCCGGGCGCCGCCGACTGGAGCGCCTTCTGGTTCGGCTCACTCGTGGGCGTCGTGCCCTGGGTATTGATCGCGGTCTACGTCGCGCAGCCGGCCCAGGTGCCGGGGTTTGTCTATGCCATCACCATCGTCCAGTTCGTGCTGTTCTTCAGCTTCGCGGTCAACATGGCGCTGCAGTACGCGCAGGTCGGGCGCTGGCGCGACTACCTCCACGGCGAGGTCGTCTACATCGCCTTGAGCCTCACCGCCAAATCACTGCTCGCCTGGCTCATCTTCGCCAACGTCTTGCGGACATAGGCGCGGTCGGCTGTGATCCGGCGCAGCGCAGCGGGAGGTCAAAGCGGCGCCTGGAATGGTGAAAGAGCGCTGCTGGGTGGCTGCGCGCGCGGGGTACGCCGTTGGCGTCGTGGTTGGGTTATGGCGGGGCGGCGGCGAGGTCGGTGAGTGTTTTGCGGCGCCGGCGGCGGGTTTTGGGCGGGAGACCGGCGGCGGCCCGGCGAGCGTTCTGGGCCTGGTGTGCGTCGAAGGCGGCCAGGATGCGCTGGTTGCGGACGACGAGCAGGCAGCCGGCGAACAGGGTGATCGGGGTCAGTCCCATCAGGCGGCACCAGCCGCGGCTGATGTCGTTGCTGGCGGGGTCCTTGGCGGTCGAGAAGGTCCTTTCGGCGGCGGAGCGCCGCGCGTAGGAGTACCGGTGCGCCTGGGAGGGGTAGTCGTGTTTTTGGGCGGTCTTGGCGTTGATCTCGGGGGGAACGGTGATGGTCTGCTGGGTGCAGCAGGCCGGGGGGTGTGCGGGCGGGGTGAGGATCTCGGGGCGCTGGCGGGTCAGGGACATCGACGGTGGCCGTAACGGGCAGCGGAGTTTGCCCATCGCGGCGGGGCACATGACGCGGTGGTAGCCGTCTGCGTCGCTGGCGGTGATCTTGCCGAGCTTGCAGTCCGCAAGAGCGCGGTCTCGGCGGTCTGCTGGTCGTGGGCGGCGGTTTGCTCGGTGGTGGCGTCGCGGGCGAGGGGGCCGAGGCCGAGCAGCGGCCGGGGCGTCATCGGGCAGTACAGGTTGCCGTTGGAGATGACCGCGCCGGCGTGGGTGCCGTGGGGTCCGCGGTCGTCGGGGTGCAGGTCCTGGATGAGCTGGGCTCCGGCGGCGCGCAGTGGCACGGCCCAGTTCCCGGGGACCCGGTGGGCGTAGCCCGAGTCGTCCAGGACATCGCCGAGGGGGATGCCGGCGGCGGCCATCCGCTGCAGGACCGGGACCATGGCGCGGGCGGGGTCCAGGTGGCAGGAGGTCTGGGTCATCCGGCGGGCGAGCTCGGGGACGGGCGGCCCGTTTTCCTGTCTGACCATGGTCGCGGCCGACAGGTAGTAGCCGTAGAACAGCTCGTCTTTCTGGCCGGGGCTGTCGCCGCGGCGGTGTCCCCAGGAGGCTTCGGGATCGGCGCAGTGGCCGCCTGTGGCCGGCGGCGGGCAGGAGAAGGTCTCCAGGTCGCTCCAGTCGGCGGCGAGGGCGCTGGTTGCTTGCTTGTGCTCGGGGGGAACACTCGCCTCCAGCAGCCTGCCGGGGATCCCGGCAAGGTCCGCCGAGGGGGCGCCGTCAGGATGCTCTTTCCCCAGCGCGGTGACCACCAGGCCGTAGGTCCGCTCGGTCTGCCGGTAGGTCAGCAGGTGCGGGCCGTGTTTCCAGCCGGCGAGCACGCCGAGGCGGATGCGGTCGGCCTCGGGCAGATCAGTCAGGGCCTGGCGCACCCTGGTCAGGTGGGCGGGACGGTGATCGGCCAGGGTGAGCAGCATGCCGACCAGCAGGGTGCGTGCCCGCAGCTGGCGGGGACGGACCCCGGCGGGCAGCAGCGCCTCGATCCTGCCCGCGGCCCGCGAGCGGCCGGCGATCTCCTCCAGGCGCCGCAGGGACGCGATGCTCACCGTGTCCCGCCCAGCAGCGCGACGGCCCCGGCCTCGTCGGCGATGTCCAGCCGGGCGGTCAGGTCGCCCAGGCGCTGGGAGCAGGAGATCCCTGCGGCGTGCAGGAACGTGGCCAGCCCGAGCCGCTCAGCGCAGTCACTCAGCCAGGTGGCCCGCAGCCGGCTGGTGTCCAGGCGGGGCAGGCCGGTCCCGCCGGCCAGCGAGCCGGCCAGCGGGGTGGTCAGGTTCCGGCGGGCGGGGTCGCATCCGCCGGTGACCAGGTAAGTCCCGGCGAAGCCCGCTGAGGCCAGCAGCAGATCATGGTAGCGGGACAGGACCGGCACCACCCGCGGCCGCCGGCCGCGGACCTGCACCACCAGCCCGCCGGACCGGCGGGCCACGTCGCTGCCCCGGACCTGGCGCAGGTCGCCGCGGATCAGCCCGGCGCCGGCGCCCAGGCAGACCAGCCCGGCCGCCCGCATCCGCCGGGCCTGTGTCGGCTGGGCATCAGCCAGGGCCAGGTAGCCGCCGATCTCCGCGTCGCTGTAGGGGATCTTCGAACGCTCGCGCGGCAGCGCCGCCGCCACCGGATCCAGCGCGGGGACCACCCGGCGGCCGATGAAGCGCAGGCTGGTGCGCAGCGTCCGGCGGGCCGGCCCGGACAGGCCCGGCGCGGTGGCGGCGAACCGCTCGATCACCGAGGGGTGCAGCAGCACCCCGGGGACGGGGTCCAGCCCGGCCAGGATCGAGAAATCGGCGAGCTTGCCCGCCGCCCACAGCAGCGCCCTAGCCCGCGCCGGGCTGCCCGGCGCTGCCCGTGTCACCACGTCCCGGGCAAAGCACGCCGCCGGCGGCGACACCGACACCGGCCGGTACCGGGCGATGCAGGCAGCGATCTCCGCGCGGGTGCTCATTCCGCATATATACTGCAAGTCATGGCAGAAGTGGGGGACCCCGGGCACCAAGATCAGATCGTGTCGCCCGCCCCGGACCAGCGGGCCCAGGCCCGGCGCATCGCCGCGGAACTCGCCCGCGCGCTCGCCCGGACCGACTTCGTGCTCCCCGGCAGCGTCACCAAGCGGATGACCCGCTGCGGGCACCCGAACTGCCACTGCCACGCCGACCCGCCCCTGATGCACGGCCCCTACCACCAGTGGACCCGCAAAGTCGCCGGAAAGACCGTGACCCGCCTGCTCACCGACGCCCAGCTCGCCGACTACCGCCCCTGGCTCGACAACCAGCGCCGGCTGCGGTCCCTGGTGGCAGAACTCGAAACGCTCAGCCTGGCCATCTTCGAAGCCGACCCCCGCTGGACACGCTAAACCACCCAAAACGCTGTGGGCACAGCCCGCTTAACCTGTGGGTGAGCCTCAGACCAGCTCCTGTTCGGCCAGGTCAGGCCCAAACGTGAAGACCTCACCGCCTAGGTCAGAGTGATTTTTCGAAAGTCTGAGCAACCGCTCTGAGCGGCGTACAGCAGCGTAAGTGACTGCGCCCAGCGCCGGGGGGTCGGTGGAGCGGCCGGTGCCGTTCATCGGCCGTGTGATCTTGAGAGCTACGAGAGGATCGCCGCGTGCGATGTGCGCCTTGGGCAGGGAGATCCCGCGACGTGCGCCGGAGTCAACGCGATCTTGGGGCCGACTTCAGAAAAACGTGACCCCCGTGATCCATCTAATGCTCCGTCACGTGAAAAAACTTCACAGAAGCAGGAAAGATGGGTAGCATGAGCCAAGGAAGGAGGCTACGTGCTGCTCAGCTTCCGCACCGCGAACGTGCTGTCGATCCGCGACGAGCAGCGACTGTCGTTCGTCGCCAGCGAGCTTAACGACGGCTCCGGCCGTCCGACTCCCATCAAGGAGAACGGCAAGCCGGTCTCCGTCATACCCGTCATAGGGATCTACGGCCCCAACGCATCCGGCAAGACCAACATCCTCGCCGCGCTGAAAATGATGCAGACAGCGGTGCTGACTTCAGTCGAGTGGTTCAGCAAGCCGGATCCGGTCCGGCGCATCCCGTTCGCGCTCGACCCGGACGCCGCCAAGGAGCCATCGTTCTTCGAGGCAGACATCGAAATCTGGGGCATCCGTTATACGTATGGCTTCGAACTGGACGACAAGCGGGTCAGGGGCGAGTGGCTGCATGCCTACCCGCGAGGGCGCAGGCAGGTCTGGTTCGAACGAAGCGACGACGGTGAGTTCGCCTTTCCCGGCGAGGGGTTGCGCGGCGAGAAGCTCGACCTCGCCAGACGTACCCGCCGCGACTCGCTGTACTTGACCGTTGCGGCGGAGTTCAACCAGGAACAGCTTTTGCCTGTCTTCGAATGGTTCCGCGACAACCTGTGGCTGATCAGCCCCGAATGGCCCGACCGCGGACAGCGGCAGAACTACACCAAAGACCGCGTGATCCATGATCCTGAGTTCAGGGATCGGGTAACTAAGTTGCTGGCCGTCGCTGACATGGGCATAACCGGCATTGAAGTGATTCCTGGTGCCGGTGAACGGATCCAGTTCACGCACCGGGCGGGCGAAGGCAACATCGCGTTGGACTTCGAGAGCGAGTCGCTCGGCACCAGGACTTGGTTTGCCATGGTGGGTGCGCTGCTTGAGGCGTTCGGCCGTGACCAGGGACTTACGATCCTCGTTGATGAGCTGGACGCGAGCCTGCATCCAACGATGTGCGCCGAGGCTGTCCAGATGTTCGACGATCCAGGCACCAACCCCCGCGGTGCACAGATGATCTTTACCACGCACGATGTCACCCTGCTGCGGACGCTCACCGGTGGTGGCCGTGCACTGGACCGTGATGCGATCTGGCTCACGGAGAAGACCGCCGACGGCGCCACCGATCTGTACCCGTTGAACAGCTTCGATCCTCCGCCGCGCAAGGACGACAACATCTTCCGTAAATACCTGCTCGGTACCTACGGCGGCACACCGCGTGTCTCGTCAGGCGAAGTCGCACAGGCGCTCGAGGAGGCGCTGGCGTGAGCCCTGATCAGGCCCGCCGCGCGCGCCCGCAGCGGGGGAAGAGCCTGACCGCCAAACCACGTGTCCGCAAGCCACGCCGAATCATCTATGTGGTTGCTGAAGGCGAAGTGACCGAATATCAGTACTGCACCGCACTCAACAACGCCTTCGCCCAGCGGCTCGGCTTTCGGATCAACACTCCGGCCCCCCACGTAGGCAGGAACGGCCTGAAGCCGATCGAGGTCGCGGGCCATGCACTCGACGTCGCGGCCGATGTTGGAACCCGCCGAGGGTCCGGCGGATCAATCGATGCGATCTGGGCACTCTTCGACCGGGACCAGCACACCAGGATCCCGGAAGCCTTTGACAAACTGTCCGGGCACGAACGTATCCACGTCGGCTTCTCACACCCGTCCTTCGATCTGTGGCTGTTGCTCCACTTCTCAGCGGTATCCGACCCACAGGGAGGATCGAGTGAGCTGATCCGTTCCAGGTTGGGGAACTATCCGTCTTTTGCCGGTTTCGGATCGCATGGCAAGCGGATCACTGACGCAAGGGCCGCCGAACTGATGAAGCCGAAGCGGATCACGGATGCGGTACGCAACGCTAAGTCTCTGGTGAAACACTGTCCAGCAGGCTCCTGCTCGGTGCCAGACGGACATGCGGTGCGTTGCGACCCGCTAAAGCGTGATCCATCGACCGATGTGTGGCGCCTTATCGAGTACCTGGGCATCCCAGACGTGCTGAGCTGAAGGGCATTCTCCGTGGCCAAGCTGACGCTGTCCCAGCTCGAACGGCACCTGTTCGCCGCTGCTGACATCCTGCGCGGCAAGATGGACGCCTCGGAGTACAAGGAGTACATCTTCGGAATGCTGTTCCTGAAGCGATCCTCCGACCAGTTCGGGGCGGCCCGGGAGCAGGTACGTGCGAAGGAGCTAGCGAGGACTGGCGACGAAGCGAAGGCTAGCGCCCGCGCCGAGGACCCGGACTCCTATGAGGACACGTTCTTCGTCCCGCCCAACGCCCGCTGGGAGGCGATCAAAGAACTGGTAAAAGACGTCGGCGAGGAGCTCAACAAGGCACTCGCCGCGATGGAGCGGGCCAACTACGATCTGTCCGGCGTCGTCGGGCATATCGACTTCAATCACACGGTCGGCCAGACGACACTCGGCGACCGCAAGCTCCGTGACCTGATCAGGCACTTCAACCGCTACCGCCTGCGCAATGATGATTTCGAGTTTCCTGACCTGCTCGGCGCCGCCTACGAGTACCTGCTCAGGGAGTTCGCCGACTCAGCGGGCAAGAAGGGCGGCGAGTTCTACACCCCGCGGCCCGTCGTCCGGATGATGGTCCGGCTTGTGGCGCCGAGGCCCGGTGACTCGGTCTACGACCCGTGTGCTGGCAGCGGCGGCATGCTGATCATCGCCCGCGAATATGTGGACGAGCACGACAGATACGGCATCGCTGGACAGCGACTCGACCTGGCTGGCCAGGAGTTGAACGGGGGCTCCTGGGCGATGGCGAAGATGAATATGCTCCTGCACGGCATCCGTGACGCCGACCTGCGCAACGGCGACACCCTTGCCGACCCGAAGCACATCGACGGCGCCAAGCTCCGGCTGTTCGACAAAGTGCTCAGCAATCCACCGTTCTCACTGAGCTACGATCGCGCCGAAGCTCGCCGCCACTTCGGTGCTCGGATGCGCTACGGCTGGACTCCGGAGACGGGCAAGAAGGCCGACCTGATGTTCGTACAGCACATGGTGTCAGTGCTGAAGTCAGACGGGATCGCGGCGACCGTTATGCCCCATGGCGTGCTGTTTCGTGGCGGCATCGAACGTGACATCCGTGCCGGGCTGCTGGCCGACGACTGCATCGAGGCGGTCATCGGGCTCGCCCCAAACTTGTTCTACGGCACCGGAATCCCCGCCTGCATCCTCGTGCTGCGCAGCCCGGACGGTGCCCGTGAGCACCCGCGCCAGGTGCTGTTCATCAACGCCGATCGCGACTTCACCCCAGGCAGGGCACAAAATCACCTCGGCTTCGAGCACGCAGAGAAGATCGTCGACGCCTACCGGGAATGGCGGGAAATCGACGGGTACTCGCGTATCGTGAGCGTCGACGAACTGCTCGCCGCCGACGCCAACCTGAACATCCGCCGCTGGGTCGACAACGCGCCGCTGCCCGAGCCTCAAGACGTCCGTGCGCACCTGCACGGAGGTATTCCGCGGGCAGAGGTAGCAGCGGCCGAGCAGATGTTCGCGGCTTTCGGCATCCGGGCAGAAGATCTCTTTAGCGAACGAGACCAGGCCTACCTCGACTTCCGTGCGGAAGGTCCCGCAGCGACGGCAGCGCGGCGGCTCTCCCTGGCTTTCAGGTATCGGCTGATGGCTCATTCGTAGGGTGAATCTGGGCAGAGGCCGCCGTGCACGAAGGTGATCATGTTGATGAGGGCGGTCGCGCTGCGGAACCCGCGTGCCCGGGTGATGAGGGCGTTGACCTGGGCGTTGAGAGCTTCGGCGCGGCCGTTGGAGGGGCCGCCGTCGAGGGTTGCGCCGATGGATTGCCGGTACCGGGATAGGGTGCGGGCCAGGCTGGTCATCTCGGGGATGCGGCAGCGGTGCGCCCAGGCGGTTACGCCGCGCATCAGCGTCTTGCCGGTCTCGCCCTTGACCTTGAGTGCCTCGCGGATCTGCTCTTTGATCAGGTAGCCCTTGTACACCGGCTTGTTCACCGCGGCGATGTCAGCCAGGGTGCCGCGCTGGCCGGGGCTGAGCTTGCGGTAGTCCTTGCGCAGCGCCCACATCCCGGCGCCGAGGGTGGCGGCCTCGCCGTCGCGGCCGGCCGCGCGCAGCTCGCCGGCCACGCGGCGGCGCAGCTCATCGAGCTTGTCGCCGGCCCACTTCACGATATGGAAGGCGTCCAGGCAGATCTCCGCCCTGGGCGCGAGCTCGCGGACCACGGGATGGATCCAGCTCGCCCCGTCCGCCGACACGTGCGTCAGCAGTTCCGTCCGGTCCGGGCCGAGGGCGTCGAAGAACGCGCGGACGGCGGCCTGGTCGCGGCCCTCGGCGGCCCACACCACCCGCGCCGTGTCGTGGTCGGTGACGATGACCAGGTATTTGCCGGCTCCCTTGCCCCAGGACTTCTCGTCGATGCCAATCCTGCGCAGCCCGTCGAGGCGGTCGGTCCCGGCCGCGGCGTCCGCGGCGACCCGGGCGGTGATGCTCGCCAGCGCCTCCCACGTGATCCGCAGCTCGGCAGCGGCGCGCGTCCACGGCATGTGCGCCGCCTTCCACGCCGCGAACTCCTCAAACGGCCCGGAGAACCGGTCGTCGTGCCGTGCCCACGGCACCGCAGCGGTGATCTTCCCGTGCTCGCCGCAGACGATCCGCGGCAGCGCCGACTCCAGGAACGTGCGCTTGCCGTGCACGTCCAGCGTCCGCCACCGCTTCACGTCATGCTCGACCGCCCTGCCGCGCTGCCCGCACTCCGGGCACCGGTGCCGCGTCTCCTCGTCCGGCTCGACCACGATGACCAGCACCTTCTCCGGCGGGCGGTCTTTCCTGGGCCACCGCTCGACATAGGTCCTGACCACCACTGCGTGCTCGGTGTCGAGCACTTCATCCCACACCGTCCCGGCCAACGCCCGCCCCCCGTGTCACGCTACGTCACTGTCCGACTCGAGACGCTACGCCGAGCACCGGCCCGCCCGCATTGGAACCGACAGGTCGCGGAAGCTAAAGATCAAACCAAACCTGAGAGCCGGGGAGAGCCAGCGCGGCTGCCGGCCCTCGCTACGGATCGCGAGGCCGAGTTATTCGCCGCCTACCGCACCTGGTGGAACGAGCACGCCAAGCTGATCGTGGAACTGCCGGACACTCGTCAGCTTCCGAAGGCCCGCGCCGACCTGCTCGGCTCGTTCGGCGCGGCACTGGTGCCGCTGGGCGTGCTTGACGAGTTCGCCACCGGTGGCATTGTCGCGGGCTGGTGGGGTGACAACCTCTACGACCTGAAAGCGCTCGCGGCTGGCGGCTTTGGCAGGGTGGTGGAAGGCTGGGCGACCACGATCGAGGCCATGCTCACGCCCGAGCCGGGACCGGATGGCAGGCTGAAGGCGAAGCCAGCCGCCGAACGGCGCAAGGCGTTAGATCACAAACTCGTACCCCATCTGCTCCCCGAGTACCTGGCGGATCTGGAGGAGGCCGAGGCGAAGTATGCCGAGGCAGACGCCGCGTACAAGGCGGCACTGGCCAATGCCACAGAAGACAGCGAAGGCGAGGCGGATGACGAGGAATCCGAGCGCTCCGATCTGGACGAGTTGAAGGCGGTCCGCTCCTTGGCGCAAAAGAAGCGTGCGGCTTTGGAGAAACGGTTCCTCGCCACGCTCAACATGGCCGTCGCCTCGCTCATTCCTGACGAGGAGCGCGAACTAGTCCTAAAGATCCTGGATGAGGATCTCGCGTTGCGTTTAGATGCCCGCGTCGCCCGCGCCCGCCAGGTCATGATCGGAAGATTCCATACCTGGTCCGACAAATACGCCGTCTCTCTAGACCAACTTGAATCCAACCGTCGTTTCGTCGATGCCTGCCTTGTTGTCCACCTCCAGGAACTGGGTTATGAGTAAGCCATTCCAGCTGGTAGCACTCGGTGATCTAGCTAACCTCCGCATTGGCGGAACGCCATCACGGGCGGAACCCTCGTTCTGGGCTCATGGTAAGTCGGGCTATCTCTGGGCATCTATTGCTGACCTTCGCGGTAAGTACCTCGATAGCACGGCGGAGACAATCACGTCGTCGGGGGCGCGCAGCGCCCGTCTTCAAAAGGTCCCAGTGAGCGTGCCGATCATGAGCTTTAAATTGACTCTCGGAAAAGTGACAATTCCACAGTATCCAGTTTACACGAACGAAGCAGTTGTAGCATTGTTCCCGAAGGCTGGCCGCGCCAATGCGTCATGGCTCTACTATGCTGTTCCACATATCGTCAGCCGCACGGTAACGGAAACTGCAGTCAAGGGTCAGACGCTTAATCTAGCAAAGCTCAAACGGTTACGTATACCTACACCTGGTAATTTCGCTGAGCAGCAGCAAATCGCGGAGATACTCGACGCGGCTGACAGCAGCATAGAGTCGGCCGAGCTTGAGTTGGTGAAGCGCCGCAAACTTGCCGATGCCATGATTTGCGCCCTACTGGACACGGTGGACCGCAGCAATATGGTTTCTGTCGGGTACCACTACTCCATCGCTTCAGGGCTAACGCTTGGCCCGTATCGGCAAGTGCTGACTCGGACTGCCCCTTACCTGCGGGTAGCAAACGTGCAGCGGGGAAGAATAGATCTTACAGATGTCACGATTACCGGAATCCAGGAAGCCGAGCGTCACCGATACTCGCTGCAAACAGGTGACCTACTAGTCGTCGAAGGGCACGCTGACCCAGACCAAATCGGACGTTGTGCACAGGTCGATGATGCCGCGTGCAGATTCTTATACCAGAATCACTTGTTTCGTCTCCGGTCACGAGCTATTGCTCCCGAGTTTGGGTTGGAATGGCTTAATTCTGGTACCGCGAGAGCTTACTGGCGAATGCGTTGCGCTACTAGTTCCGGGCTATATACAATCAATGGATCGCTACTCGCACAAATGCCGATGCCGTTGGTTACCGGCGAGACCCAGGGCCAGGTGGTGAGTCTGGTCCGGGCGTCGAACGTTGCTCTTAAAGCTGCAGCAGAAATGTTGGGGAAGCTGCGGATGGTGAAGAAGGGGCTGATGGATGACTTGCTGACGGGTAGGGTTCGCGTTAGTGAGCTGTCGGATATTCCCGGCACAGCACAATAAGGGGCAAGATCATGGCTGGGGCGACGGGCGATCCGCCGGGGGGATCGCTGACCGACGTTCTACGCAGACTCGGCTGGGCTGACATCGTTGTCGCCGACCCGTTTGCAGCGACTCCTGCCGATGGCCGCAACGACTACCGGGAAGAACTGCTTCTTGACCGGCTGCGAGACCGCCTCCGATCGATCAACACGGGGCCGGACCGAGCGGCCTGGCTCGATGGGGCGCGGCTTGATTTCATCTGCGACAAGCTGCGCCGCGCGGAGGGTCCGATCTCATCGGCGCGAATCGTGCGGTCACTGAATTGCTCTTACGGGGCGTCGTCGTGGAAGGGCTGCCTGGGTGGGACGGTGGCAGAAGCCGTAGGGTCCACTTGATCGATTGGGACTTACCAGAGCGAAACGACCTGCGAGTGGTCGAGAGGTTCCGTCTCGACCGTGCTCTCGACGGCGGGCCGCCGTTTGTCGTTCTCGACTGCGTGCTGTTTGTCAACGGCGTGCCGCTCGCGGTCGTTCGGCATCCGTCGGCGGATCGCGAACCAACGGTCGGGGAGGCCATCGCTGACCTGCGTTCGTATACCGGACAACGAGTGGACGGCCCGAGGGAAAGCGTGCCGGGCTTCTTCCGTTACGTCCAGATGCTCATTGCGACCGACGGCACCGCACATGCCAGGCTCGGCACGATCACCTCGGCCCCCGAGCACTTCACGGAATGGAAGACCGTCGAGCCCGCCGGCCGCGACCAGATCATCGCGGAGTTGGGTGTCTCACCGAACAGGCTGACCGGCCTGGAACGCCTTGCCGCCGGCGTGCTGCGCCCTTCCCACCTGCTCGATCTCATACAGAATTTCACCGCCTTCCACAGCGTGGATAACCGCGTGGTGAAACTGGTGGCCCGCTATCCGCAGTTCCGCGCCGTGCAGCGGATCGTGCACAATCTCCGGACCGGACGCCCGCCCGCACCTGGGCGACCCGATGGGCGTGGCGGCACCGTTTGGCATACACAGGGGTCCGGTAAGAGCTACACGATGGCGTTCATCATCCGGAAGATGCGGTCGACGCCTGAGTTGTCGAACTTTAAGGTCGCCGTCGCGGTCGACCGGGTCGACCTGCGTCAGCAGCTCGCTGACTCCCTGGCCATCACCGGAGAAAGTGTTATCGAGGCGGCCGGTGTCGCCTCTGCCCGCGCGGAGCTGTCCGATAACGTGCCGAACGTCGTGATGATCATGATGCAGCACGCTCAGCGGGACGCGGACACGGCAGCCGAAGCCGCAGTTGAGGAACGGCTCGGCAGCGACGCGGCGAGCAGCGTCATTCACTTCCCCGAGTTGACGCAGAGCGAGCGGGTGGTTGTGCTCGTCGACGAGGCGCACCGCGGCCAGAGTCGCTGGCTGCATGCCCGGTTGCGGCGTGGCCTGCCAGGAGCTGCGTGGATCGGTTTCACCGGCACGCCGCTCACCCGCGAAGACCGCCGTCAAAACACGACCGTCGGGATTTTCGGGGATTTCGTCGACACCTACACGCTGCAGGACGCGGTAACTGACGGCGCGACCGTGCCGATCCGCTACGAGCAGCGGCGCGCCGAGGCTTACCTCGTGGACCGAGTGGAACTTGACTCCGAATACGAGCGGGAGGTTGGTGGCACCGTTGCGGAGCGCCAGTTGGCGCAGCAGCGGATTACCACGCGTGAGGCCCTCGAATCTGAGCAGTTGATCGCCGGCAAGGCACGCGACATGCTGCGGCACTGGGTCGAGACCGTGCTGCCGAACGGCTTCAAGGCCCAGGTCGCCGCGGCGACCCGGCTGGCTGCCGTGCGTTACCGGGCCGCCTTATCGGCGGCAAGGGATGAGCTTGTAGCCGAACTCGTGGCGTACGGCAACGCGCTGTATGTCAATCCAGACAGGGCGCGAAACCACCCGGATGCGCCGTTCTTGGATACTGCTCTGCCGTTCCTGCCGCTGCTCCAGATCATTGACTTCGTCCCGGTGATCTCTGAGGGACAGACGAAGGATCCGGAGACCGGGCAGCTCCGTGCGGATCCACCTGAGTGGTCACACTGGACCACCAGCAGCGGTCAGCGTGATCACATCGCTGGTTTCAAACGACCGCTCCCCGCTCCAGAAACACTCGGTGGCGGAGCGGAACCCCAGGGCGGCGAGCCGCCGTGGTCGTCATCCGCCGGCCCGCCATGGTCAGGCACCCCTCCAGGGGCTGAGGGCAGTAGTCATCCGGTGCATCTGGGGCCGCGCAACGAACCGTGGGCCACGCAGCCCCCAGACGACAGCTTCGACCGGCCTTCCGCAGAGGCGCAACGGACGGTACAGGGGCCGTCCTCCGGCGGTGGTGCGGCGCCGATCGCGTTCGTCATCGTTCAGTCCATGCTGCTTACCGGTTTCGACGCGCCGGTCGAGCAGGTGCTCTACCTTGACCGGGCGATCCGTGATCTGGAGCTTCTCCAGGCCATCGCGCGGGTCAATCGGCCAGCCAGGCTCAAGACGGTTGGCCTCGTGGTGGACTACGCCGGCGTCTCCAGGCATCTCGACGCAGCCCTGTCGGCCTACGACGAGGAGGATCTCGCCGAAACCAAGACCTTCCTGCATGATGACGACGTGCCACGGCTGAGGGATGCGCACGAGTCCGTTCGGCAATTCCTTGATCTTCACGGGGTAGGCCCGCTGACCGACCCGGCGGAACTGGACAGGCTGCTCACCGTGGTCGCCGACTCGCGGCTCCGCGTGGAATTCGATGGATTGCTCGGCGAGTTCTTCCGCTACCTGGACCGGGTGCTTCCCCGCCCGGCCGCGCTCAGGTATGAGGACGACGCGGGAGCCTACGGCCTTGCCCAATATCGCGTGCGGCGCTGTTTCCGCGAGACCCGCTCCGGCAGCCTCGATCCGTACACGTTCGGGGCGAAAGTACGCTATCTGCTGGACCAGCACATCCGCGTGAGCGGTATCGCCCAGCGCATCCCGCCCGTCGAGATCACCGCGGCGGACTTCCGTGACCGGGTGGCCGCGCTGGCCAGTCCGAGAGTACGTGCGCTGGAGATGGAGCACGCGCTACGGCGGCACATCACGGAGCGGACCGCGTCAGATCCGGCATACTACGAGCGGCTCAGTGAGCGCCTGGAACGTATTCTCGCGCAGCTTCATTCTGATGCCGAGCAGCTGGCGCTCGCCTTGGACGAGCTGGTGCGGGAGGCGCGGGAGCAGGGAGATAGCTGCCGAAGACGACGGATTGGATCGCCATACCGAAGCGCCCATCCGCCGCCTGCTCGAGCTGCGGTTCCGGCAGGCGGCTGCGGACGCCGCCGATGGGCCGCCATCCGGGGCTGATAACGTCCTTGCGCTCACCAGGGATCTCCACGGGCTCATCAGGAGTGGCGTCCAGCCGCCGCATTTCTCGCGTAGCGAGTACCTCCAAGACAGGCTCCGCCGCCGGATTCGTAACCACCTGCTCGACAGCGATGTCGATGATGACACAGCCGGGCCGCTCGCCCAGGAGCTCCTCGATCTCGCACGCGTCAATCGCGGGTTCTTTCTCGATGACGAGCCCGATGATCGATAACTGTGCGTCCGGTAGCAGGTCATGGCGATAAGTGCTAACACTGATCGTGTGGATGAGGCGGAGCTGGCCAGGGTCATCGACGACACCGGGTTACCAGCGGATCTGCGCTGGAGGGTAGCGGTCAGCACGCGGCGCCGTACTGTCGGGCTCACCGTCGATCCGGGCGGATCCCTCACGATTGAGGTCCCCGTTGACGTCCAGCCTCTCGGATGTCAGCCATGCCATCCGCAAGCGCATGGCATGGATCGTGCGGACCACTGCTCATCAGATAGGTATCGCAGCAGACCATCCGGTCAAGGAGCTCGTTGACGGGGAGAACTTCGCGTTCCTCGGGCGTAACCGGCGGCTCCTTGTCGGCGCACCGGGCGACGGGGTGCGGTTGCTGGGGAACCGGCTCGCCGCGCCTTCGGGACCGCCAGCCACTACCGGCCGACAGATCGTTCACTGGTACCAAGCAGAAGGGCGCGATTGGCTGGCCGAACGAGTCCCGCAATGGTCTGGGCGCATTGGTGCCTCTACTGCCTCGACATACGTTCGTGATCTCGGGCTGCGATGGGGCATGTGTACCGACGCAGATCATGCGGAAGTAGCGTTCCATTGGGCGCTGTTCCAGCTTCCGCCGCACCTCATCGACCTTGTGGTAGTGCACGAAGTCGCTCATTTGGTCCAGCCGCGGCATGGACGTGGATTCGACCAGTTGGTCGCCCGCGTGCTCCCTCGTCATCGCGAGCGGCAAACCGAACTCGCTGAGCTAGGACGGCGCATCTGGCTTGGTGCTACCAGATCTGGTAATCATGGGGCACAGAGATCGTAGATTGGCCGAACTCGTGGCATCAGCAACCCAATCCCGGCACCTTTACACGGATGGCGGCTGTAACAACTAGGCGGCTGCGGATGCCCGCCTTCCGAGCACCGGTTGACCTCCAGGAACGCCCAGATATCTGCGGTCCCACGGCCAGTGACCATGCCAATCAGCGTGTACCACCTGCAGTGCGCGGATCCGAGCGCCGAACAGTTCGACAGCTACCTCAAGGTGTGCCGTCGGCTCTGCGACCTCAACGATTTCGATGAGCGGGCCATCAGTAAGCTGCACCTGTTCGCCCGGCGTGAGCGCACTCGCAGGCAGCGCATGTGAGGCGACCTCGTTGAGCAGCGCCGTGGCCCGCGCCAGCGGCAGGCCGGTAACCACAAGTTCTGGCCTACCGCGCAGAGTCAGCCCGATCGTGTAAGCCCACGGCGGGTGTATTCGGTCCCGCTCGATTCCCTGGACAGCCCATTCGTGCCGGGCGATGATGTTTTGTAAATGGTCAAGATAGTCGGCACGACTGCCATCGGGGTGGTCGCACACCCAGCACATGTGTCCTCCTTCGGATCGCTGACACCGATCACTATGCGCGAGGGCACTGACATTATTGGTGGTATCGCGGGATTTCATAGGCCGGCGTCGTGATAGGTGCGGCGCGCCCGCTCGTTGCGCACACTGGCGCACCAGCGGAAGCGCTACTGCTGGGTCCGCCTAACCGCAGGCTCAAGCGGTTGTCCCGTCTTCGCGCGGTGAGGCCGGTGCCGGGGCTGGCCGTCCGGGCGGTGTGCCTCCCGGCTTGGTTAGCTTGCGCCGCTTCGTTGGTGCCCGCAACCGGCCTCTCGGTGCTCTCGCGCCGGGCGGCCATAGATCTTTCCCTGGCTGCGGGCGTTCCTGGTGCCGGCTTCGCGGGCGCTGTGTTGTGGTGCCGCTGGGAAACATCTTGTCCGCCCGGGACTGCCGGTTGCGGGCTCCTCCTTCGCGGCACCTGATGGCTGACCGCCGGGAGGCCACACGCCGCCGGCAGGCCCGTTCAGCCCGCCGACAGCACGGTTCCGTAGCCGCCGATTCTCCCCGCGAGCGCGACTGTCAACGCCCCATGCGCGAGAGAGGCCGTCTTGCGGCACGCCCTGGGACCGCAACGCCGACATCATCCCCGGTGCCGAACTGCGCCGCTCCCACCTGCCGCCAGCCGAAGCCCTCGCCCCCATCAGCCGCGCCGTATACCTCGGCGAGATCAGCACACGCGCGGCACACGAGATCATCCGGGTCGCCTGGACCTTGGCCGACCTGGCGGGAAAGGCCCGCCCCGGCCCCAACGAATGCGGCCAGGCCCTCGCCTTCCCCCTGGGGTTGTCCCGGTGACCCGGCCATCCGACGAATACCGTCTCGCCTGCGCCATGCTGACCTATCTTGCCGAGCCAGTCCGCCCGTTGCTGGGAAGCCTGCTGAGGGTCCTTTCCCCGGACGAGATACTCGCTTCGAACAGGTCGAGCATCGTTCAGGGCGCCGCCGTCGATGTGCTGCCACGAGCCGAGGTGACCGGACTCAAGCCGGCGCTGGCTCGCTGGCGCGCACAGCTTGCCGATATAGCCCCGGAGGCCACCCTGGCGCGATGCGCAGCGCAGGGCATCCACCTGCTGTGCCCCGGTGACTAGGAATGGCCGCCTCAGCTTGATGACCTCGGCGCCTCTCGGCCATATGCGCTGTGGGTGCGCGGCACCGCCGACCTGCGAGCCTGCTCCGCCAGGTCCGTGGCCATCATTGGTGCCCGGGCGGCCACCGCCTACGGAACGTACGTGTGCACCGGCATGGAGGCCGACTTGGGCACCAGGGCTGGACAGTCGTATCGGGTGGTGCCTACGTTCTCTCCTAACTTGAGGTGTTGCCCCTCGGCTGTTGCCGTGTCCCCTGTGATCTACTAAGGCAGGTAGGTCGCGTGCCTTCTCGTTTGGCCATGTAGTCGGTGTTGGCTCGCCAGTCAGTCGGCGTTCATCGACTGCGATCTCGCCGCCCCCGGCTGTGATGTCGGGTAGGTCGCAGGCTGCAGCTTCCTGCCTTGTCTAAGCACAGGTCATGCTTGGCTTTCTGCGTCTTGTTCTCCATCTGCGCCTGTGGTCTGGGCGGCCGCGTCCTGGCTGGCGTGATGCTGTCGAGGTACTGGATCCACTCGTCGCTGCCCCGTTCGCGGATCCAGGCGATCAGTTCATCCCGGCCCGGATAGCCATCTAGCAGGTCGAGCAGTTGCTTGCGCTTGGTGAAGCCGCGCTCGTTAGCGACGGTGAGGTACTGATCTAGTGTGTCCCGGACGGCCCACGCGAAGATGCCTGCCTGTTCGGGGGTCACCCTCGGCGCTATTTCCCCATGCACGGCGTGTGAACGTACCTGGTCGTATTGGAGAAACGTGTCGTCGGGGTGCCGGAAGTACCCGGTAGCGATGCGGCTGAGCGTCATTTGCCGGAGGGCAAGAGGGCCGTTCTTGAGGCGGTCGTCGACCTTTCCAAGCAGCGCCTCAAGGGCGAAGAACCGGAACAGGGTCGCCACCAGCGGGTCGGGGGTAAAGACGGCGCGGTCCAGCCACTCCACGGCCAGCAGCGCTTTCTCGTTGATGCCCTTCTTCGCGGCCGTCGGCGAGAGCCCGGCCACGGGCGCGGCCAGGATGGGCGCCATGTCCGGCGGCAGCTCGAGCGGGAAAGCCTCGTCGTCGTGCCTCTTCCAGCCGCCGCCGCCTTCGGCGAACGCGTGCGAGGTGCCGAGCCGAAACCGCAACTGCTGCGGGTTCAGGCCGAGGCTGTTCTGGCGAAAAGAGATGCGCAGGACACGCAGGGCATGTTCGGCCAGTTTCCTGGCCCGGGCGGCCATCAAGACATCGTTCGTGCCGGTCACCGGGAGTGCTGCAAAGCTCGCGATCGACTGGTCGGCCTTGAACAGCGGGTTGGTGTCTGGGATCTCCGCGTCATCGAGGGGCAGCAGCCGGATGCCAGCCACCTCCGTGGCCTGGTCAACGCGAAGGAACTCGACCCCGAAGTAGCACACCCGCTCGCTGGCGTCCCGCCCGTGGTGCTCCATGAAGGCCTTGGCGTGGTCGGCGTGGCTGTCAGTCGCGCAATCCGCCGCGAACTCCCGGATCATGTCCTCGGCCGGAGCCAGGTGCTCGAACCGCTCATCGGCGGCGATGGCGCTCTCGACTGCCTTCATCGCGGCGAGGTGCGCGCTGGTCAGCGGCAGTTCTGCCGCACGCGCGCTTCGCATGTCCCTGAGTGTCTGGACTATTGTCTCGTCCTCCGCCGGGCGCTGCCGGATCCGGCCCTGGAGGGTTTTCAGGGCTTGCTTGACCTCAGGCGAAGCGGATGCCATGGAGCCTCGTTCTGGCGGGTTGCGGGTGGTCAGGGGCCCGGCTGGGTCGACGCGGCGCTCGCAGGCCTGCGCTGCGGCGGACTCTACGACGATCTTATCGGCGACGAAGTTCAGGAACGGGTCCAGCGCGCCCGCTGGAACAGATGGCAGGCCGGCCGTACGCAATGCCTCCATGTCGGCGCTGACCGTCGTCGTGCGCGTGGCCGGCTCGTCGGCATCGCGGCCGGACCAGATGGAGTTTCCGAGGTTGAGCCGGTCGATGCACTCAGCAGGACGCTGGCTGGTATCACGCCGGCGTCGTAGGAACCGCAGCAGGAGCGGCAGGGTGCGGAGGTTCTCACCCTGGCGCTGGGCCACCGCGTCGGGCTGGTGCAGGCAGTACAGGCCCGTGATGGTCGTCTCGATCGTCACCCTGGCGAGCATCACCGCCGCCTCGGAGCTGCCGGCTGCGGACAGCCCTCCGGGGCTGGCGCTGCAGCCAGGGCACACGGTGCAGGGCCAGCTGAGCCGCGTCCAGTCCGGTCGCAGCCATGCCGGGCCAGGGCTCGCAGGCAACCAGCCGGCGGCGGTGCCGAGGATCCGGATCCGGGTAACCAGGTCGGGCACCGGCAGCACGACCAAGGCCACAACGTGGACGTAGGGAAGCATCCGAGGCGCTTCGGCGGCGCAGTCGCCGCATGACCGTCTGCCAGGGACGGCTCGGCAGCGCTGAGTTGCGTAGATGAACCGCTTTAAGGTCGTTAACTCGTAGACTTCCGCCGCGATACGCTCCGTAACGGGACCGAACCTGAACCAGCCGGTGACTCGGCTGAACGTGACCTGGGCAGCGGGGTGAGGTCTGATGTCGGCGGCGCCACGGCCCGATGCATGGGCTGTCCGCCCCGGCGGCGCGCGCCGTCTTGCGGAACGCTGTCACGATGATCACCAGCCCACCCACAGAACCGGAAGGAGGACCAAAATCGTCATGACTCCAGCTGCGATGCTGTCGTGTCGCTCACTCGTCCCGGACTGGGTGGTAGGCCGTCGGAGGGATCGCCGCGGGCGGGTGGCGGTGTCTGCTGGCGTTCCTTGCCCGGCGTGGACAGCCTGCGCCGCGCGGTCGTGCCCGCAACCGGGCGGCTGGTGCCGGGCGGGCAAAGATCTTTGCTGATCCGCGGCCCCCTGCATGTGCCGGCTTCGCTGGCGGTTTCCTGGGTGGCGGGTCGCGGGCAAACATCTTGCCCGCCCGGGCCACCCGGTGGCCGGGCACTCCCTTTCACGGCGCGACGGCCTGACCGCCGGGAAGGAGCCAGCAGACACCAGGTCGCCACCGGGATGACCAACCTCCCGGCACATCACCGAGGAGGACGCATGACTGACACCGCCACCGATCTCGCCGCGACTTATGAGGCCAGCGGCACGGCTGTAGATGGCGTGGATGCACCCGCGGGTCCGCTGGGGTTGGATGATCCGGCGAACCCGCCGTGTGCCCGGCGGATGATCGGCGTCGACAAACTGATCGCCCATCCGGCCAACGTTCGCGAGGATTTGGACCTGACGGCAGAGTTCTGCGCTTCGGTCGCCGAAAACGGCGTCCGCGTACCGCTGCTCATCACGACCGACGCCGGTGGCGGCTACCGGGTGATCGAGGGGCACCGGCGGCTCGCGGCCGCCGTAAAGGCAGGTTTGGCCACCGTTCCTTACGATCTAGACGGTATGCGGGGCGACGATGAGGCGGGCCAGTTCCTCGACATGGTGACCTCCAACAGCGGCGCATACCGGAAGAACTTCACGCCGCTGGAAGAAGCGACCGCCCTATTTGCCGCGCACGAGGCGGGCGCCAGCAGGACGCGGATCCGTAAGGCGACGGGCCGCAAGGCCGATCACGTCAAGACTGCGCTCGCCGCGGGCGGCCTGACTCCAGCTACCCGGGATCAGATCGGCGGGCTGGACCGGCAGCTCACGCTCGACAAGCTGGCGCTGCTGGCCGAGTTCGAGAACAACCCAGACGCGCTGGAACAGCTCCTCACCGCTGTGGACAACCGGTATCCGCTGGAGCATGTGGCTCAGCGGATCCGCCAGGAACAGGCCGAGGCGGCCGAGCATGAGCGCGTGCGCGCCGAGCTGGAAGAAGCCGGCTGCACGGTCACGGACGAGATCGTCCCAGGTTCGTCGCTGCTGACCAGCCTGGCGCACGAGGGCGAAGACCTTACCCCGGACAACCACAAGGACTGCCCAGGGCATGGCGCGTTCTTCCGCACCCACGACCGGCGCACACCCGTGTTCTACTGCACCGACCCGGCCGCCAACGGCCACACCTACCGGTGGGCGCAAGACACCCCATCCGCGCTCCCACCAACTGCCTCCGGCGACGGCGACGGCGACGGGCTCGCCGTCCCGCCCGGGCCGGGCGAGACCGGGAACACCGGCGGCATTCCGGCCGAAGGTCGCGTCCCGGCGCCGATCCCGGACCCGGCGGAGCAACAGGCGCGGCGGCTCGTTATCGAGGGCAACCGGGCCTGGACCGCAGCCTCCGAAGTCCGCAAGCGGTGGGTGCAGCAGCTGCTGTCGCGGCGCACCGCGCCCAAGGAGGTGACCCGGTTCGTCGCCGAGCAGTTGCTGACCATGCCCGACGCGCTGCGCCGCGGGCTGCCAGCTGCCGCGGGACGGCTGGTGTTCATCGAGCTGACCGGCAAACCGCTGGAAGCCGTGCTGCGGTACTGCGAAACTTACACGCCGACCCGTCTTCCCCTGCTCACGCTCGCCCCGATCGCGATCGCCTTTGAGTCAGAGATGGCCGGAGATGGGGACCGGCGCAACACCTGGCGTACCGACCGGTGGGCACCGTGCTCCCGCAAAGAGGCCGGACGATGGCTGGCCTTCCTGGCCAGTCTCGGCTACGAGCTGTCCGCAATCGAACAGGCCGTCGCCCAAGGCGTGCCCTACGAGGGCGAGGACACGACCGGCGAGCCGGAGACCGGTAGCACCCGCGCACCTGGCCGGCCGACCGTGGACACCGATCCGGCCGAGGGGGCTTCCGATCAGGTCGGCTCTGATCCGGATCAGGCCGAGGCCGGTTCTGAGCAGTCCGCTGACGGCACCGGCATCACCGGCGCAGGTGAGGCCGATCTCCCAGAGGTGGCCGGGGGGTATCACGGCGACGCCGTCGCCTGATCAAGCAGCACGCACGTCTGTCTGGGCCGCCCTCGCGGGCGGCCCAGACATTTCAGCCACGTGGTTCGGGCGGCTGCGGCCCAAGCCCCGAGCCGCGCTTGCCATCCACCCGCGCCCGGTTCGCCACGAACCAGCGCGTTGGTCCCGCGCCACTCGATCATCCCTCGGCTTTCACGAACACAAGGAGATCAATCATGACCACCTCCCCTTCGCCCCCCGCCCTGACTACCCGGCACGCCACGCTCGCTGATCTGGCGGCCTTGCTCCGCGACCAGCAGAGCCGAAAGCTGGACGTCGTGGCACCCGCCACGGCGTTGCGCTCGGCCGGTGCGCGGCTGATGATCGACCAGACCGACCCGCAGCTGACCGCTAGCGGGGTGACGATGACCGCCGGAACCTACACCCCCACCGAGGTCTGCGACGACGGCCTGGCGGAAAAGCTCGCCATCCCGGCCGCCTACCTGCGGCGCCTGCGCACCGAGCACCCCGCCCTCTACGACGCCAACGTCAACGGCTGGCTGGACCACACCACCAAGTCCTACCTGGTGCGCTGTCTCCGCGGTGACAACGGCGGAGGGGTCGCGCGGGCGTTCCTGTCGTCCAGCTTCAAAATGATCGACAATCTCGACGTGCTGATGGCGGCCCTGGACGGGCTGCGCCAATCAGGCGTCCCCGCCGAGATCGACGGCTGCGACCTGACCCCGCGGCGGATGTACGTCCGGGTCGTCAGCCCGGCCGTGCGTGCGTTGGCGCCGGGTCTGCTGGCCGGGTACCGGTCCCCGTTCACCGGCCAATCCGGCGCCGACAATCCGGTGGTATTCGCGGGCTGGGTGCTCTCGAATAGTGAAACAGGCTGCGGCGCGTTCACCATCACCCCGCGGATCGTGGTGCAGGTGTGCGGGAACGGGATGACGATCACCAAGGACGCGCTCCGCGCGGTTCATCTCGGCGGGCGCCTCGACGACGGCGTCATCCGCTGGAGCGGCGACACCCAGCGGCGCAACCTGGACCTGATCGCCGCCCAGGCCCGCGATGCCGTGACCACGTTCCTCGACACCAGCTACGTCGAGCAGAAGCTCGCCGAGATGTCCGAGGCCGCGGACCGGCCCGTCGCCGACCCGCAGGAAACGATCGAGATCGTCGCCCAGCGGCTGCGCTTCACCGACGATCAGCAGAAGACCATCCTGAACCACTTCGTCCGGGGTGGCGACCTAACCGCGGGCGGGGTCATGCACGCCGTCACCAGCGCCGCCCAAACCCTCGCCGACGCCGACGCCGCACACGAAATGGAAGCCCAGGCGCTACCCGCGCTCAAGTTGGCCGCCCGCGTGTAATCCGGTGCAGCTAGGAGGGCCGGGCGTGAGGGCCCGGCCCTCGCGGGCCGCGCACCGACCGGCCGTTGGCCGGCGCCGAGGTGGCCGCGAGTCAAGTTGGCGGCCACACCTTCGTCGCCCCGGCCTGTCAGGCGCCAACCCAGCAGGCCCTTGTCAGATTTCCCGCTACGCCCCTTCTGGAGGTTGTCATGCCCGATCACAGGGTCATCCGGTTCCCGGCCGGGCGCGCTGCTGCGCCTGTCTACAGCGATACCGCCGCGCTCAACGACATCCACGCCATCTTGTGCCGTCGCGGCGGCTGGGACCCGGCCACCTTAGAGGACATCGCCCAGATCCTCATGCGCTGCGGGCGCCCCGTCGTGGCCGTCCGCGACATCGAAGCGGCCGTCGAGGAAACTCCGGCCGGGCTACCCCAGGCCCGCGTCGACGCCGGGGGCACCAACATCGAGGTTTACCAGGATCAGTCCGGAGGCCTCGTCGTGGCCGTAGCGGCCACCGCGCCGGACGAAGCAGCTCTCACCATTACCCTCAACGATCGCCAGCTCAATCCGGCCCCTGGGCCTCGGTCATGACAGCGCCCGCCGCGAGTCTGGAACCCATCCATGCCCACGCCGCTGCCGATGCCGCTCGGCATTTGCGACCTGCTCACGGTAGCAGCGGCCGCGTAGATACCAATGGTGAAGCCAGGAGCAGCAGGCGCGTGGCGCGGCCCGTCCCGGCTGCCGAAGGCGGGCAGCAATGATGGGCCGCCATCGGCGGGGCGGCGACGCGCACGATCTGCTGACGGCTGCGCTGGCCTGCGCCGAGCGCGGCTGGCACGTGTTCCCGCTGCGCCCCGGCGGTAAGCAGCCTGCGCTGCACGGCGAGGACCGCTGCCCACGCTCCGGCCCCTGCTGTGACACGCACCACGGGTGGGAACAGCGCGCCACCACCGATCCCCGCCGGATCCACGAGTGCTGGCGGCATGGCCCCTACAACATCGCGATCGCGTGCGGTCCCTCTGGCCTCGTGGTCATCGACCTGGACACCCCTGAAGGTGCTGCGGCACCGCCCGCCGAGTGGGCCGGCCTGGGTATCCACGAGGGCGCGGGAGTGCTCGCCTGCTTGTGCGAGCGGCAGGGCCAGTCGTGGCCGTTCGCGACGTTCACTGTCGCTACCCCGGGCGGCGGCAGCCACCTCTATTTCACCGCCATGCCGGGGCCGAGGCTGCGTAATACTGCCGGGCGGCTGGGCTGGTGCATCGACACGCGCGGAGCGGGCGGTTACGTCGTCGCTCCGAGTAGCGTCATCGCCGGGCGACCCTATGTTGTCGTTTCTTCCGCCCCGCCGGCGCCGCTGCCGGCCTGGCTGGCCGCGCGCCTCACCGAGCCGGTCATGTCTTCCCCCACCCGGCCGCTGCCTGTACGCGGGGTCGCGGGTGCTGCCCGTTACGCACGGGCGATTGTGAAATACGAAACCAGGCGCGTCGCCCAGGCCCCACACGGGCGGCGCAACGACACCCTCAACCGGGGGGCCTTCGCACTCGGCCAGCTCACCGCCGCCGGTCTCCTGCCAGCGGCGCTCGCCTATGCCGAGCTTTTCGAAGCGGCCCGCCGGGCCGGTCTGGACCGTGACCCCGGCTGCGGGCAACGCGGAATCGACCGCACCATCCGCTCTGGGCTAACCGCAGGCGCCCGGAAACCACGTGGCAGCGCCGCGTGAGGCTGTCAGCGGCTCGACGTGAATGCCGGTCGTGGCGTCCTCGAACCGCACCGGATCTGGCCGGGGCCTGATCGAAGCGTTAATTAATCGCCGGTGCGCTACGCTGATGCGCGCCGCATCACGGGCGCGTTCCGTCGCCCAGATGCACCGTGGCAACCCGTTCCCATCGGTATGAGTGGCCGACGCGTTCCTGGGTCACCAGATGAACCTGGCCGATCGTGCCGTCGCAAGTCGTCGCCGCTTCGGCTGCAGCCTCGATGACGGGCTGAGCAGGTCCCTCAGCATTGCTGTAGGCCGCGGTGACGTGCGGGACCCAGTCGCCGCCGTCAGCTCGACCGGGGCCCAGCACCTCTACGGCGGACCTGTACACGGCTTCGCGGATGGGCGCGAGCGCTGGAATGGGCCGGGCCGCCAGCACAACAGCCTCTGGATGGAACAGTGTCCGGCCGAATGTGACCGGTACGGGTGCCATCGCCCGGAGGCTATGCGCGACCGTGCCGACAATCTCTTTCGCCTCGGCATCGCTGATCTCATCGGCGAAGCCCACGATATGAGTCGTCATATGCAGCCACGGCTCGGGCACGAGATCGAGGCCGGCCATTCCGGTGAGCGTCGCCTGGAGCTTTCGGACTGCTGTCCGGACCGCAGGCTGTTCGTCAAGAAGGATGTGCCAAACGTATTGCCTGCGGCCGGGTCGGCAGCCCGGCCGCCACCACCAGTGGTTCGCCATCCGTTCCGGCAGCGGGCTCATGGCATCGCTCCCGCGGTGATGGCCTTCTTCCGCAGCGATGACGCGCAGAACTCGGCAATGGCTGCACTCAGATTCGCCGCGGCCGGGTTGTTGCGATAGCGCGGGCCCCGCAATAGCTGGTTCACGTACAAGAGCCGGTCGGTCAGGGTGACGACCCTGTATTCGGCCGGAAGGGACAGCACGGGTGCGATCTCACCGGCCGCGCCCTCCGCCTCTCCGTTTCTGACGTGCGCGATCGCCGCGCCGATGCGGACTTGCGCCCATGTTCCATAGACCCACGGGCAGCCCGACGCCCACGCTTCGTCTGCCCGCCCCGCGTCGCTCAGGCTGCGCTCCAGCTGTCCGGCACCCAGGTTCACGATGGCCGCATAGTTGGCTTCGCGCGCTGGCGGGCAGGACCAAGCGGTTGTGCCGTCGTCCTCAGGGTCCGGCGTCACACGTCCCGCCGCTACCTGTGCCCGCGCCAGTGCTTCGCTTGCGCGGGCGGAGTCACCGAGCGCCTGTGCCGCGTTCGCCTCCTGGCACGCGAGGAGGACGCGAGCTCCGGTTGGCGGGCACATCTCGTAGCCTTGCTGCGCCTTCGCCGCCGCGGCAGCGTACCGTCGGCGCCATTGGGCGGTTTTCGTCTGGGCGCTCAGCACCAGAGCCCCCGCGAGATTTGAGCCGGATTCCTCGGCGCATATCCATCCCACGTGCCCGTACGCTTCCGCGGCCGCATACTGGCCGACATCGCTGCACAGCAGGGACAGGAGCGCATACACCTCGGCGCCGATCATGCAGAGGTCGCGCGTCTGGGCAAGACGCTGCCGTCCGCCGCGTAGCAGGGACGCGATGCGGCGCTGCGCCTGGGTCGCGTCTTGCAGCACCGTCAGGGGCGGCTGGCGGGTGTAATCCTGAGCCAGCCGCCGGGCGGTCGCCGCGAGGTAGCTGATGGTTCCTTCTCCTGCGTTGGTCGCCTCTAGCCATGTACCGAGGTCGACGGCCTCCGAGAGCGGGAGTGATGTGCGATCAGAGCCGGCCACATGGCTGACGTCGCCATTCGCGGGCCCTGTGCAGAGCTGGTCCGGGCTGGTGGCCAGCGCAGCCGCGTAGAGCAGCTCGTATCGTTCGGTCCGCAGGCCCGCCCTTTCCCAGCGGCGGATCATCCGCACCAGCGCGTCGTGCATCGGCATATGGTCGTCGGCCACCCGCCGTAGCTGGCGGGCCATCTCGGGTACGTCCCACCTGCGTGCGCGCCGCCATGAGCGCAGCACGTGACCATCAACTGGCATCGCGCGTACCTTCGCGTCGCCGAGCGGCCGCCCTGATGCGTCCGCGTGCGTTCCCATCCGTACCTACTGGTCACTGTCGCACACACGAGCACGCCGGGTGAACTATTCGTGACAACGGAAAACCAAGGGGAGAGGCATTGGTACGCGCACCTCAGCAGAACGTCGACGGCGGCACATCTGACCTGGAGGAGGTGGCCGCCGAAGCGGACCAAGACCTAGCCGCCTACCGCAGGTCCATCAAGCTGGCAAGGTGCTGCTGTAGCTTTGCGGGGCGGCCGGATGAAGTGCCGCAGGTGCGCAAGTTTGTCGCGCTGGTGCTGCAGGACTTCCCGGCCGCCACCGATGTGGTGCTGATGGCCGACGAACTCGCCACCAACGCGGTGCAGCATTCACAAAGCGGGGAGCCTGGCGGCCGGTTCAGCGTGCTCGTCGAGACGGGCGACGCGGGCTGGAT
Source organism: uncultured Actinomycetota bacterium (assembly GCA_963727015.1). Taxonomy (GTDB): domain Bacteria; phylum Actinomycetota; class Actinomycetes; order Streptosporangiales; family Streptosporangiaceae; genus DATFVJ01. Next base: position 227,923 of record CAVSEV010000005.1, read on the forward strand.
ATGGCTTGGCGTCGAGGACGCGGGCGGCCCGACGCCGCCGCAGTTACGGAGCCCAGCGGCCGGTGGTGGCCAGGAGGGCGGCCGGGGCCTTCAAATCGTGGACGGGCTCGCGAGTGCATGGGGTGTGACCGGGGATGTCGCCGGCCGTACGGTGTGGTTTCGCGTCAGCTGAGCGACACCATGACCGGGGGGTGGCTGTGGCGATGCCGGCGATGACCGGTCGGCCCAACGCGCAGGCGGCGGTGTGGGCGCTAGCGGGCGAACTGGACCGCCACGGCGTGCAGCGGCTCTATGCGTCGGCCAGCGGCCCGGTGAGCGTGCTGTCGGTGTGCCTGGGCGTCACGGTGTGGTGCGACGGCCGGCGCTTTTGCTGGCATCTGCTGGGGGAGACCGTCACCTGGTCGGCTGCGGATCCGGCTGGCGCCGCCGCTCAACTTGTAATGCTTGCCCGCCACACGCCGGGCGGCGCCCCCGGCCCGATCTGAGCAACACGCGTGAGTGAGTCTCTCCTCAGCCCTCTGGGGTGCAGTGCCAGGGAAGACGCGGCGGGGCGCGCAGGAATGCCAGGTCACGGTGCTGGTTCCGGCCTGTAAGTCGGCCGTGGAGCTTCCGCTGAACTCTCGGAGTCGCGGACCCCTCCCATGACGCCTTCGTCGGCGGCCACGGATGGCGTCGCCCAATTGGTCCTCGCTGGGTATAGCGCCCAACTGCGTCCGCCATTCACCCCCAACACGCTTGCCTTTCTGCCGGCTCGTCCTCGCAAGGCCAGGCGTTCCAGCAAAGCCGGTGAGCCGGGCTGGTGAGCCGAGGGGGCCGCCGAGTCCTGGCACAGCGATCGCGGCGGGTTGGGGCTTCCCCCTGGTGCAACGGGTCCTGGTCCGGCCGAGGTGGTGCCTGGACTGCGGCTTATCCCTTCCCGGCTTGGTCAGCTTGCGCCGCTACGTCGGTTCCCGCAACCGGCCTCTCGCTGCGCTCGCCACGGGCGGCCACAGATCTTTTCCCGGCCGCGGGCCTGGTGGTGCCGGCTTCGCCGGCGCAGTCCCTGATCTGATCTGAGCCCGCTGGGAAAACATCTTGGCCGCGCCGGGCCGGCCGGTTGCGGGCCCCTCCTGCGCAGCGCTGGCACCTGACCGCCGGGAAGGGCCCCGCAGTCCCCAGGCCGCCACCAGGGCGGCCGTCCCTCCCGGTCACCGCACCAGGGAGAAAGCTCATGAACCCGATCACCGTCTCCGTCACCGGCCGGCTCGGCGACGACCCCCGCAACTTCACCACCCGCGACGGCACGGCCGGCGTCGAGCTGCGCCTTGCCCTCGACCTTCCCGCCCGGGTCCCCGGCGGCGACGGCGCCACCCGCTGGGTCAAGGTCACCGCGTTCGGTGTCCTCGCCGAGCGCACCGCCGAGTCGGTCGGCAAGGGCGACCGCGTGACCGTCCTGGCCGACGACCTCATCGCCGAGGCGTGGGCCGCCAGCGGCAGCGGCGAGCCGCGGGCCCGGGTGTGCCTGCGGGCCCGCGACATCGCCGCCTCGATGGCCTTCGACACCCTGCGCACCGGTTTCGCCGCCCGTAAGGCCGCCCGCCGGGCCGCCGCGAACGGCGAGCCGGCCGATCTTCCGGCCGATGACCAGGCCGAGGTGCGGGTCCTGAAGGGCGTCACCGCTTCCTGAGCCCTGCCGAGGCGGGGCGGGCAGCTTGCCCGCCCCGCCTTTTCTGTCCCGTCCCACTTTGCCGTCCCGGAAGGAAATCCCGATGAACCCTGATCCAGAACGGCTGCCGCTGCGGATCGGCTCCCCGGCCGACATCCTCGCGGCCGTGCCCTACCTGCTCGGCTTCCACCCCGACCGCAGCCTGGTCGTGATCGGCGCCCGCCCGCCCCGCGACCGGGTCCACGTCACCTTCCGCTATGACCTGCCCGATCCGCCCGGATCTGGCGCCGGTGAGATCGCCGGCCACGCCGCCGCCGTGTTCGCCCGCGAGCACGTGACGATGGCCATCGTGGCCGGTTACGGCCCCGGTTCACTGGTCACCCCGGTGGCGGTGGAGCTGCGCACGCGGCTGGCCGGTGCCGGGATCGAGGTCCGTGAGATGCTCCGCGCCGAGAACGGCCGGTACTGGTCCTACCTGTGCCACGATCCCGCCTGCTGCCCGCCCGAGGGGGTGCCCTACGACGTGCCGTCCAGCACCGTGGCGGCCGAGATGACGGTCGCGGGCAATGTGACGCTGCCCTGCCGGGCCGCCCTCGAAGCAGCGGTCGCGCCGCTCGGTGGCCCGGCGCGTACCGCGATGCGGCAGGCGACGGCCCGCGCGGAGAACCGTGTCCGTACGCTCGTCGCCGAGGCAGCCCGGGCCGGCGGCAACCGCCGGCAGCTGCTGCGGCCGGTGATCGATGACGGCCTGCGCGCGGTCAGTGAGGCGATCGGCACGTACCGCTCCGGCGGGCGGATCAGCAGCGACTACGCCATCGCCTGGCTGACCATCACCCTGGCCGACCTGCGGGTACGAGACGACGCTTGGGCCCGGATGGACCCCGGGCACATGGCAGCACACCGGCGGCTGTGGACCGATCTTGTGCGCCGTGCCCAGCCCGGCTATGTAGCCGCGCCCGCATCATTGCTCGCGTTCACCGCGTGGCAGTCCGGCGACGGCGCGCTCGCCAACATCGCGCTCGACCGCGCCATCGCCGACACCCCCGGCGCGCTCGCCAACATCGCGCTCGACCGCGCCATCGCCGACACCCCCGGCTACTCCATGGCGCTGCTGCTCCGCGACGCCATAGCCGGCGGCGCGCCCCCGTCGGTGGCGATCCTGCCCATGACCCCCGAGGAGGTGGCTGCCAGCTATGGCGATCCAGCCGGCGACCAGCCCACCGAATACAGCGGCACTGGCCCGGCCAGCCCAATGCCCGACACCGCGGGCGAGAGCTGACCCTTCCGGTGCGCGGGCCGTGCGGTTTCGGCCCGCGCACCGGAAGGTCCGCACTCACCTTTAGCGAAGAACGAAACGCCTATGACAACACGCTGCTCAAACGCTCACCGCCAGCCCGGAGCCGTAATGGATCTTGGGTTGTCTCGGCGGTGCGGGCGTGCGCCGCGATGTCCACGCCGAGGCCGCATTTTCCCGCGCTCGCGCACTGACCGGGTGAGCGGGCCGGTGCGGGGAGACCTGTGGTGTCCCGTTCGTGGTGGCAAGGAGCGCTGGGGTCCGTCTGCGGTGGTGACGTCCGTGCTCCCGGCGGCGCTCCGTAAGTCCCCGGTGGCGGGGTCCACGCCGCATCCCGACTTGATCAGTCTCGCAGGCGCGGGCGGGAGCGCAACCGGCCTCTCGCTCCGCTCGCCCCGGACAGCCAAGATCTTTTTCTGGCCGCGGGCGGCCTGGGCCGGGCTTCGCCGGCGCTGTTCTTTCCTTGCCCGCTGAAAAACATCTTGGCCGCCCGGGTCGGCCGGTTGCGCTCCCGCCCTATTACGCCTGCGTGCCTTCCGGCGTCGGGACACCGCGAACCAGACCCCGCCACCGGGGACCCCCAGCGAAGGGAGCAGGCCATGGACGTCACCACCTCCCCCTCCACCACGATCACCTGCGCCAAGCCGGGCTGCGGCACTGTCACCACGCTGGCAGCATCGGGCTACATCGACGGCTGCGGGCAGGTCTGCCCCGAGTGCTTCGGTCCCGAACCGGAGTGGCTGACCGACGTCGAGCCCCTGTTCTAACGCTCGGTAAACGTGCTCGCCGGACCCCGGACCGCATCCGCCGTCCGGTGAGCACGCAGCATGGCGCTTGCGCCTAGACGCGGAGGCCGGCTACTCGCCGCCGCCTGCCTCAGCCTTCCCCTGGTACGACATAGACCCCGCGGCCTGGGACCGTACGGACGAGCCCTTCGGTGCGCAGGACGTTGAGGGCTTTCTCGGCGGTGCCTTTGGCGACCTCGTACCGCTGCATGATCGTCTTGATGCTCGGGAGGGGCTCGCGCGGGCGAATCTCGCCGGACTCGATCATCCCGCGCAAGAGCGCGGCCACCTGCAGGTAGCGGGGCTCATCGCTGAAATGATCAATAGTCACCCTGCCAGGCTAAGTAACCAAGGGTGACCGCGACGTTCAGGGGAACCTTAGGTACCTAGGGAACCCTGGGATACCATGTCTCAATGACGCAATGGGACGAGCATCGGGCACGCCTGACCGATCACCGCGCCGCAGGAGTGCGCCACAATTCGAAGCGGCGAGCACCTCGAGAGCGGTGCGCTGATGGCTGAGGGGCAGTGCCAGGGGCTGGCCACGAGCGTCCACGAAATCAGTGCCGAGGAGCGGCTTCGCCGGGTCGCCGCACTCGACCTGGAGCCCATCGTCTACAAGCTGATGCATCCGGAACCGGGGGAGACGGGCTTGACCTTGGCTCGTGCGGACCAGGACGTCGCGCTGTACCGGTGCTTCCTGAAGCTGTGCGTGCTGCACCCTGGCGCGACGATCGTGCCAACGAGGCAGCTCGACCACGTGTGGCATACACACATGCTGGACACAGCCAAGTACCGCGCCGACTGCGACTGGGTGTTCGGGTTCTTCTTGGATCACTTCCCGTACTTCGGGTTTCGGGGAGAAGAGGACCGGCGCGCCTGGCGGGACGACTTCGCTCACACCCGCGGCCTGTTCGAAGAGCACTTCAACGTCGATATCGGCGGCCAGCCAGCAGCCAGCGCGTGCAGTAATCATGGCGACGGCTCGGGCTGCTGCGTCGGCTGCATCAAGCCTCCGGCAGCCGACGCCCGGCCCCGTCCAGACCGCAGCTTGCTCGTCGCCCGGGGTGGCGGGTGCGGCTGATCCGTCCCGTCTGCGGCGGCGACCACTTGCCCCGGTGCCGATATCGTCGAAGCGCGCTACCGCCGCACCGCAGTCAGTCACGTAATGGCATGCCACGACCCACATTCCAAGCGGCCAGCTAAAATCCAGGTTCTCCCAAACGCCGACCACTTGCACGATAAGAATGTCTCACCACCCACCAAGTACCGCATTACGATAGCCCACTACTTTTAGCCGCCCACACCGTTGCATTACAATGATGATGGCGGTCCGGATGCTTTCTGTCATCGTCGGGAACGGTGCGTGATGCTGACAATATCCAGCGGCTACGATCCTGGATATCTCACGCATGCCGTCGCCACCGGCAGAGAGAACTATTACCTGTCCGCCGTCGCGGAGCACGGCGAACCGCCAGGCATCTGGACCGGGCTGGGGTGCCCGGAACTCGGTCTGCCGATTGGCTCCGAGGTGGACAACAAGATCATGGAGCGCCTCTACGGCGCGTTCATCGACCCCCGTGACCCGGAAGGCAAGGCCACGCTCGGGCGCGCGCCGAGCGGGTTCGCCGGCAACAACGACAAGGTGGCCGCGCTGATCGCTGAACGTCTGGGGGCGGAGCCGGAGGCGCCCCAAGAACGCCGCGACCAGATCATCATGCAGGCGATCAAGGAGCAGCGCGCCGCGGTCTACTTCTTCGACGCGACCTTCTCAGTGCCCAAGTCGGTGAGCTTGCTTCATGCATCGCTGCAGGTCAGAGCCCAACAGGCCCGTCACGCTGGCCGGGCAGAACAAGCGGAGGAATGGTCGGCGCGGGCACAGACGGTGTGGGACGCCATCATGGCTGGCAACCGGGCGATGCTGGATTATCTTCAACGTGAGGCGGGGTACAGCCGGGCCGGCTATCACTCGAAGGGTTCGGGCCGGTTCGTCGACGCGCACAAGTGGGTGATCGCGTCATTCGCCCAGCACACCAGCCGGGACAACGACCCACAGCTCCACGTTCACAATGCCATCTTGAACCGGGTGCTGCGTGAGGACCCCTTGGCGTCCCGCCCAGGTGATCGGAGAACCTGGCGCACCCTGGACGGGGCGTCGTTGTATGCGGCGAAGCCCGCGGCCGGGGCGATCGCCGAGCGGACTCTGGCCGAATACCTTGCCGATCGGCTGGGCGTGCAGACGGTCGCTCGCGCCGACGGACAGTAAGTATTCGGAAGTCGTGTGGCGGGGGCTGGGCGGGCCAATGGCCTTGCGTTAGGGACCGAACCGAACCGATCTCGGCCCATCAGGTTGCAGTTTCTGCAGCCGCAGGCTTGCGGCACGGCTTAACGCAAGGCCATTGGCTGGGCGGGCTGTCGTGCGACACGGTGGGTGTGGTGCGTGATTTGCGGCTGGTGATGGTGTTTGCTGTGCGGCGTGACGGTTGCGGCAGGTGTTGTCCTGGATCTGGCGGATGCTGAGGCGTCGCCTGAGGCTGTGCTGGCTGCGGCGCTGGAGGCGAACCAGGATCTGGCGCGGCTGGCGGGTAATCTGCGCGAGGAGAACGCCCGGCTTCGGGAGGAGAACGCGGAGCAGGCGGCTGAGCTGGACCGGTTGCGCGCTGACCTGGCGGTTTTACAGCGGATGGTGTTCGGGAGGTCGTCGGAGCGGGCGAGGCCGGGGCCTGCTGGCCGTGAGGATGAGGCCGGCGGTGACGGGGAGCGGGGCCGGGCCGGCGGCAAGGGCGGCAGGCGCGGCCCGGGGGCCCGGGCGGGGCGGCGGGATTACTCGCATCTGCCCCGGTTCAAGGTGGTCTGGGACTTTCCCGGGGGCGGGTACTGCTGCCCTGAGTGCGGGGCGCCGTTCACGCTGCTGGGCGATCATGTCGCGGAGCAGCTGGACTGGCTGGTGATCGTGCGGGTGCGAGCGGACTGCCGGCGCCGGTACCGGCGGGCCTGCGATTGCCGGGTCCCGGCGACGGTGACGGCGCCCGGCCCGCCGAAGGCGATCGGCAAGGGCCTTTTCTCTAACGCGTTCATCGCGATGCTCTTCGTGGAGCGGTTCGCGGCGGGGCGGAGCATGAACTCCCTGGTCGCTGGCCTGGGCAGGCAGGGCGCGGACATCTCGCCGGCCACGCTGGCGGGGACGTGCGCGCAGGCCGGGACGCTGCTGGCCCCGCTGGAGGAGGCCATCACCGCGCGGTCGCGGGACTCGTGGCACCTGCACGCCGACGAGACGACCTGGCGGGTCTTCGCCCCGCGCGAGGGAGACGGCCCGGCGAGATGGTGGCTGTGGGTCTTCATCGGCCCGGACACCGTCTGCTTCGTGATGGACCCGACGAGGTCCGGGGCGGTGCTGGCCCGCCACGCCGGCATCGACGAGGACACCGGCCAGCTCACCGGGGACGGGGACGGGCCGCGGCGGCTGGTCATCTCCAGCGACTTCTACACCGTGTACCAGTCAGCAGGCAAGAAGGCGGACGGGCTGGTGAACCTGTACTGCTGGGCCCACGTCCGCCGGCATTTCGTGCGCGCCGGGGACGCGAATCCCGCCCAGCTGAAGTACTGGACGCAGGCGTGGCTGGAGCGGATCAGGGACCTGTACGCCGCCCACGATGAGCTCATGGCCGCCTGGAGCAGCGCGGCCGCCCCCGCACCGCGGGAGAAGGCAGCGGCCGCTGCCCGGCTGGACGAGGCGTACACGGCCTGGGATAAGGCAATCGGCGTGATCGATGAGGCCCGGGCGAAGCAGATGACCGCCCCCGGCTTGCAGCAGCCGGCGAAGAAGGCGCTGGCCACCCTGGACCGCGAATGGGACGGCCTGATCGCGCACCGGGACTACCCGATGATCAGCATGGACAACAACGCCGCCGAGCGGGCGATCCGCTTGCCCGTAGTGACCAGGAGAAACGCCGGCGGGTCCCGGAACGAGGACTCCGCCCGGCTCGCCGCCACGGCCTGGACCGTCACCGCCACCGCCCAGATGGCCGGCCTGAACGTCCTGACCTATCTCACCGCTTACTTCGACGCCTGCGGACGCAACGGCCGCAAGCCCCCGCCAGGCCCGGGCCTCGAACGGTTCCTGCCCTGGAAGGCCAGCCCTGAAGACCTCCAGGCCTGGGCACAGCCGGCCCGTCCCGGCTGACCTCCCACGATCTCGCCCGCCACGGCACCGTCGGCCCCCGCGTACCGGCCACGCCGACCGTCAGCATGGCCGCTCACACGACTTCCGAATACTTACGACGGACACGGGTGGGAGATCGCCGGAATATCCGAGGGTTTGCGGGATCAGTTCTCGTCCCGGCGCCGCGCCATCGAGCCGCGGGTCCGCGAGTTGATAGAAGAATACGAACGAAGATACTTAACGACTCCGACGGCGCGAGCGGTTTGGTCGATGGCGCAATTCGTCACGCTCGATTCGCGCCAGGCGAAGGCGCATTCGGCGCTGACGCGGGAGGCGCTGCTGGCGCAATGGGAGGCGCAATCGCGCCGCGCCGAGACCGAGGCGCTCAGCGGCATCCCGGCGGCGACGCTTGGCCGGCGCGACTTCAGCGCCGAGGCGCTCCCGCTATCCGGCGCGGAGGTGGAAAGGATCCTGGCTGCCGCGGTCGCCGACGCGCAGCAGCGCAAGGCGACGTTCTCCCGGTACGAGCTGACCCGGACGGTTAACCGGTACCTGCCGGATTTCCTCGGCGGTCTGTCGGGCGAGCAGGTGACGCGCCTGCTGGAGGACCTGACCGAGGAGGCGCTGCGGCCCGGCGGCCCGTGCGGCACTGTGCTGCTGACCGCGCCGGACATGGTTCCGGTTCCGCAGGCCTACCGGCGCACGGACGGCCTGAGCCTGTGGCGCAGGCACGGCGCGGAGATCTACACCACCTGCGCCATGCTCGACATCGAGACACGTCTGCTGCGTGCTGCGGCGCAGACTGGCGCGCCCAAGGTGGCGCCGGAACGCGCCGCTGCCGCGCTCGGCGCGGACAGGGCGCGCGTCGAGGCGCGGTTGTGGCGCGAGCATGGTCACGTTGGCGCGCCCGGCGCGGCTGGTGCGCGTGGCGGCGCGGGCGATACGCGCGGCGGTGCGGAGTCTGCGCTCAGCAGCGCGGGCCTGACCGATGACCAGGTCCAGGCAGCGTACGGGGTGCTCACCTCGGGCCGGGCCATTGACATCCTGGTCGGGCCTGCGGGCACGGGGAAAACGCGAACCGTCGCAACGCTCGCTGAGGCATGGCGGGAGGCTGGCGTCGGTCGGGTAATCGGGTTGGCCGCATCCACGAACGCGGCGCATGCGCTAGCCGCCGAGGGGCTCACCGAGAGCCACAACCTCGCGACATTCCTGGGCCGGATCAAGGACAGCGTCCAGACCCGCGGGCACCTGCCGGTGCAGCCCGGTGACCTGCTCGTGGTGGATGAGGCTTCGATGGTATCCACCGCCGACCTGGCCACGGTCGAAGACATCGCCACCAGGCGGGGCGCGAAGATCCTGCTGACCGGTGACACCGAGCAGCTTTCGGCGCCACAGGCGGGCGGAGCCATGCGGCTGCTCGCTGATGAACACGGTTACTACCAGCTCCGCGCGGTCCAACGGTTTGGGCAGGAATGGGAGCGCGAGGCGTCGGTGCGGCTGCGCGCCGGTGAGTTCGATGCAGTGGCCGAGTACGACCAGCGGGGCCGCATCCTCGAAGGCACCCGTGAGCAGATGTCGGATACCGCCTACCAGCGGTGGCTTGCCGATCATCTCAGCGGCAAGGCATCGGTGCTGCTGGCCACCACCAACGCCCAGGCCACCGAGCTAGCCCGCCGCGCCAGAGACGAGCTCGCCGCGCTCGGCATGGTCGCGGCGGACAATCTCGTTGAGCTCGCGGACGGAAATGTCGCCGGCGTTGGTGACCTCATCGTGGCCCGGCAGAACGCCCGCTTCGAGGCCGGAGAACCCGGACGGCGCCTGGCCAACCGCGACGTGCTCCGTATCGACGTGTGGGACGAGGTGGGAGAAGAACGTGTCGCGCTGGTCCGGCGCGTAACGGGCCGCGATCCCTCCACGCGTGAGGTGCTGTGGTCAGCGCTGTTCGAGCTGCCCGAGGACTACATCGATCGTCACGCGGACCTCGCTTATGCCGGCAATGTGCATGTCGCGCAAGGCCGGACGGTCGACACCGCCCATCTGGTCGTCGACGAGACAGCCGGACGGGAATCGTTCTACGTGGGCATGAGCCGCGGCCGGGAGCGGAACACGGCCTACGTCGTGACCGAACGTGTCCACGCCGCCGATCTTTCTCCCGAACCCCGGCCGGCGCCTGAGATCGGGGAGCCCGCAGCACTTGATGATCCAGCGCCGCGCCGGCACCGGATAGCCGTCGTTGCTGACGTGCTGGAACGACAGCAGACCGAGCGGTCAGCAACCGGGACAATGCGGGAGGAGCTGGAGCGGGCGGCGAGCCTGGCCACGCTCGCCCCGATGTGGGCAGACGTGACCCGCGCGCATGCGACGCGGCGGTACGAGTACACGGTCCAGTCGTTGCTGGCATCTGGTGAGTGGCAACGGTATGAACAGGATGCGGAGCGGGGCACCCTGACACGTCTGCTGCGCGCCGCCGACCTCGCCGGACACGACGTCGAAGACGTGTTGTGCCGCGCGATCGAGGGGCGGGATTTCGGTGGGGCCCACAGCATCGCCGCAGTTCTGCATGGCCGGGTCCGGCGGATCGTCGGCACGCCGGAACCCCGGGCGAGCGCCAGTTATACGGATCGGACTCCCGTGATCGCCGATCCAGGCGCAGACCGGTTCGCACGCGAGCTTGCCACCGCGATGGACGATCGCGTGTCCCTGCTGGCGAACCGGGTCGCCGCCGATCGCCCAGTGTGGGCGCTGCGGTATCTCGGCGAGGTACCCGCTGACCCCATCGAGCGCGATGACTGGATCAGGCGGGCCGGAGCCGTGGCGGCCTACCGGGAGGAACGCGGATTTGCCGATGAGACCGAAGCCATCGGCCCGGCGCCCGAACGCGCATCGCCCGAGCAGCGGGCAAGCTGGCATTCGGCCTGCGTCGCGCTGCGGATGCCGGAGGAGGGCCGGGAGGTTGCCGCCGCGACCGACGGTGAGCTGTGGGGCCGCCGGGCTGCGTACGAGCGCGAGACCAGGTGGGCGCCGCCGTACGTCGTTGAGGAGCTCCGGCAGGCGCACCTCGCCGAGGACACCTACCGCGCCGACGCGGTGCGCGCGTGGTATCGGGCAGACGCTGCGGCCGGCGACACCGAACGCGCACAAGCCGAACGCGAGGCCGAGGAAAGTAGTGCGCTGGCCCAGGACGTTGGCGCCCATCGGGAGGCCTTGGCGGAGATTGCGGAGGCCCGTCGAGGATGGCATGCTGCCACCGAGCTGGACCGGCAGCGGGCACTGCTGGCCGACACCGAACTTCGCCGCCGGCACCCAGATGCGGAGTTGCCGCCGTTGCATCCGGACGAGGAAGCGCGTCAATCCGGGCACGATGCCGAACCGATTCGAGAAGAGCCGTCCGTGGACCAGACCGAAGTGAACGCCGCTGCACCGGGCCACCAGGGAACGGTCCGCCGTGACATGAAGGCTGCTCTGGCGGCGGCGCGAAGAGCACAACAGATCATCACCGAACGTGAGCGGCAGGCTGACCGCGATACTCGGCTCGCCAGGGACCACGTCATGCGCCGACGGGAGGCGGAGGCGCAACAAGAGGCCTTGGCCCGCCGAAGCGCCGTCCGCCAGGATCCGGCGCCCAGCCGCCGCGCCCTGTCGCTTGAGCGGGATGAACTGGAGCTGGAGGCCGGACGATGACCGGAGCTACGGTGAGGTGCGTGGATGTCGGCCAGGTCGATGACGCGCTACCGCCGCTCGGCACCGCGGTCGTGCGGCCGTTGCGCCACGTCCGGGCGGTTCGGGAGCGTCACGCGCGCCGGTTCGCCGATCCATCCGAGGCCGCGGCGTCGCGGTCGGCTCGTGCGTGGGCTTGGGCTTTGGGGGAGAGCGCTACTGCTCCAGTTACTGACCGGCTGACCGCCGTTCCGCCTAGTCGCTCCGACATCGAAGCGGAGATTGCCGAAGCCGATGAACGGCGGTCGCGCGGCGACCGGGAGAACCGAGCCGACGCCGCCGCGACCATCCTCCGCTGGCTCACCGGCGACGATGATCGAGTCCCGGTGCGCTGCGACAGTCCTGGCGAACTGGTAGACGGATTCGGTGACGTCGTCCGCTCTGTGGAGCAGGTAACCGCCCTCCTGACTCTCGCATCTGCGGGCCAGGAGCGAGCTGCCGCCGACAGCCGGGATGTCAATACCGACCCGGACGACCGGCAGTTCGCGCGGCAGGACGCCGATTACCTCGACGGAGTGGCAGCGACGCTGGCATGGATCCTCGGCGAGCGGTCTGACGCTCCGATCACGCGATCGCGCCCTCGTGAGCTGACAACCACGGACCTCAAAGCTGAACGCGTTCACGCCGAGGACGTCATTGACCAGGCAAGGAATCCTGGAGTGATTGGACGGCTCCCGCCACCGTGTTACGGCGAGGGCGTCAAGCTCACCATCACCTGGCTCTTGGGCGACTCGATCGCACCACCCATCGATCCTGCTGGTCGCGGACCCTACGACAAAGCCAGCGAACTCCCTGCCATGATCCGCGACGCACAGGCTAAACAGCTCCGTCACTGAACTCAGATAGCGCCTGCCTGGGCTCTGCCTAGCTAGGCAGAACCTGTGTCGGCGGTGTGATTCCCCCGGACAACTCATTTGGACGCAAGGCACGGTTCCTGTGACGCTGGTTCTAAGTGCCATCCCGCGCATGAACACGCGGCGTCGTCCGTTTTGAACAAGACGCGGGCCGAAATCCTCCGCCCTGCGGAGCCAGCTCCGTGAACACTGTAGCTGCCGCGGTCTTCCGGTGACAGCAATCGAGCCGGGTCGGGGGACCGTCACCGAAGGTGAGCATTCATCCCTGGAGAAGCGCCGTGCACTGAGCGCATATCGCTGCCGAATCGGTGCTCTCGGCCGTGGCTGCGAGGAATCCGAAGTCGGGCGATATGTGCGCGCCGCAGTCAGACGTTGAAGCGGAACATATGACCCCGCCGCGGCGTGGTCGCCAGGACGCTCGAGTGCTCAGAAATGCTGGGTTGGGGTGATCATAGGTGCGCGGCAATCGGCACCGCTGAGCGCTGTCAGCCGAACTAAATTCCGGACCGCCCTGAGCCGCTGGCCGTCCTCATCGGCGCGCCGCCTCCGCCCGTTCGGCGCGCTTGCGAGCGCCCGTCTTGTTGATCCGGTAGTTAACCATCTGCTCGCTGATGGCATAGCGCGTCGCCGCCTCCGCGACGGACCAGCGATTCCGCGCCGTGGCCAGCGCTGCTTCGGCCGTCATCAGCAGGCAGCCAGCCAGCGCGGCCGCTTCGTCCTCGATGTCCTGGTTCCAAACTCGGTTGCCGATGTCATCGAGAGCCGGCGTCGGCGGGTGATGAAGGAGCGCGTGACTCAGTTCGTGGGCAAGGTTGCTGTTCTGCCGAACGAGTGCGTGCCCATCGTTGTGGACGATCGTTCGCCGAGGACCGTTGAACACCGTGACGGCGGAGAACACCTCCGGTTCACCACTGACCAGGTGCGCGATGTTGGCCGCCTCTTCGGTCATGCTCGTCAACGTCCAGATCGGCACACCGAGAGACTCGGCCAAGTCGCGGGGGTCGAGTCGGTCAAACTTGCCAAGTCCCAACTCAGCACGAACCTCGTGCGAAAGCGCGGTCGTTTCAGCCATGAACCCCCGCCGCAGCGCCATTGGAGTCAGTCCGCCGACCGGAGACGGTTATAGGTGACCTTGATCAGCTCGTCCAGCGCTCGCGCCGCCTCAGGCGACAAGTTCCTGTCGCTACGCAGGTAGGTCGTGATCTTCGCCAGAGTCTCCGGTTCCGGCCGAGTCTCGCCGGACCGAACAAAGTCGTCTGTTCTCAGACCCGACCAGGCCGCCAGCGCGGCGAGACTGTCAACGTCGGGCCGCTTCCCTTGTGCCATTCGCGTCAGCGTCGACGCGCTGACGCCCGACGCCATGGCGATCTGCTTCCAGTTGAGCTTTCGCGCCTGCCTCTCTGCATCGAGCGCCTCGTAGAACGCGCCCGCGTCGAACCATCCGCTCTTATCCAAGGACACCTCCGTCGATTGCGAGAGTCGAATCGACGTGCTAGAGTAGAATTCGATAGTAGCAACTGCGCACTATTATAGCAACTGACAGGAGGATTCTGCCATGGCAGAGCCGGCAGCCGCGGCCCATCCGGACGGAGCGCCACACACCGAGTACGCCATTGTCATCAACGGCGAACTGGCCGTCGTACCCAATCAGACCGTCTCGTTCACCGAGGTAGTCGCCATCGCCTACCCCGTGCCGCCGTCACCACAGACCGTGTTCACCGTGAGCTATGAACGCGCGAAGGGACCACACCACGAGGGCCTTCTCGTTGACGGCCAGACGGTCGAAGTGCGGAAAGACGGGACAACGTTCGATGTCGTCATCGCTGGTAAGTCATAGTCCGGACCTCCGGCGCCTCCGCGACGAGGGCTACGACCTGGAAATCCGCGCCAACTACCTGCTCGTGCACCACGTCCCGTACGTCACCGCCGACCGCAAGGTGGCGTACGGGACGCTCGAGAGCGACCTGTCGCACAACGGAACAAACACGGTGCAGCCCAGCGATCACACCGCCTGCCTGATCGGCGGCATACCGCACGACGATCGCGGCCAGCGCCTCGATCGGATTATCAACGCGCCGAACCAGATCACGCTTGCCAACGGCATGGTCGCCGACTGCCAGTTCTCGCTGAAGCCGCCAAGCGGCTACTACAACGACTACTACGACAAGATCACGATGTACGTCAGCCAGCTCACCGGCTACGCCAACGTGATCGACCCGGCGGCAACCGCCAAGACCTATCCCGCCTACGAAGTCCCCGAGGAGGAATGGGTCTTCCGCTATCTCGACGCGATGTCGAGCAGGGCGCGCATCACGGCCTTGTCTCAGAAGCTCGCCGGCACCAAGCTCGGCATCGTCGGGCTCGGCGGCACCGGCTCGTACATCCTCGACCTCGTGGCCAAGACCCCCGTCCCTGAGATACACCTCTTCGACGGCGATCGACTGTTCGCACACAACGCGTTCCGATCGCCTAGTGCTGCGTTCATCGAGCAACTCCGCGCCGAACCAATGAAGGTGGACTATTACCAGGCCATCTACGACGCCATGCACCGCCACGTCGTGGCCCATCCGTATTACGTCGACGAGTCGAACCTGACTGGCCTTGCGACCATGGGCTTCGTCTTCCTCGCCCTCGACTCCGGCCCCGCCAAGAAACTGATCGTCGACTACCTCGAGGCCGCGGGTATTCCGTTCATCGAAGTTGGCATCGGCGTCTACCGCGACGGCGACACCCTCACCGGCACCATCCGCACCACGGCCAGCACTCCGGACCGGCGCGGGGCGCGCTTCCGCATACCGTTCACCGAAACCGAAGACGACTACGACGGCAACATCCAGATCGCCGAGCTCAACTCGCTCAACGCTGCTCTTGCCGTCATCAAGTGGAAGAAACTCTGCGGCTTCTACAACGATCGCGAGGTGGAGCACTTCAGCGCGTACACGATCGCCAGCAACAAGCTGTTCAACGAGGAGCGCCCTGAATGAGGCGCGACCAGATGACCCATGAGTTCGTCGAGTACGTGCCGAGCCAGCTTGAAGACGGCGTCCTCTACGTCTCCATCCGCTTCCGTACCGTCGTCCATCTGTGCGCGTGCGGTTGTAGCACCAAGATCGCCACGCCTCTGTCGCCGGTCAACTGGCAACTGACGTTCGACGGCGTCTCGATCTCGCTGAAGCCGTCGATCGGCGCGTGGGCCTTGCCCTGCCGGTCCCACTACTGGATCGACTGCAATCACGTGCACTGGTCGCATCAGTGGACGGACGACCAGATTCGGAGAGGTCGCGCGCGCGATGGCCAAGACCGCAGTGACTACTTCGCGGAGCGTCACCTCCCGCCGGCTGACCAGCCCATGACCGGCGGACCTATTCCTAGCCGCTGGCGGCGAGCGGTCCGCAAGCTCTGGCCGCGCTGACGCAAGACACCACGCCTAGGCGGATCAGACCTTCGCAAGACGCGTCGGCAGCGCCATCAGAGAAGGCTTCTGAGGGACGCGAAGGCCGTCCAGGATGAACTGTGTAGGCCCCGAGCGCACCGCAATCGCGCGTTGCGGACCTGATCAGAGCGTCGATCCAGGTCTGGTCGCGCGATCGGACAGAAACGGACGAACAACTATTATTCGGCCGGAGCTCGCAGCCGCATCCGAAGTGCGGTCCGGCCCGAGAGTGGGGAGCGGGACCTCACGCTCGCGACCAAGAGGCTCTCAGGGCGTCGATGTCTGGTTGCGGGCTCTCGATCTGCAACGATGGGGACTACGGGTTTGATCGGAGGAATATGGCGCGCGCCGACTTGCTGCTAGCACTGGTGAGGTCCGGTGCCGGTGGCGATGACCTTGCGTTCCGTCGCGCTGCCGAGGCCCTCATCGCCGAGGAGGAGGGCAAGAAGCACGGCGTCCTCGCTTCCCAGCTCGCCGACGCGCTAACCAGGCGGCGACCGACCTCGAACGTGTCTCCGCTGGCGCGCAACGATCCCGCCGCGACGCTACTCCACGAACTCGAACCCGAACGACGCGTCAGCGAGTTGGTGCTACCACCGGCCGCCCGTCAGACGGTGAACGAGCTCGTCGAGGAGCATCACCGCCGCGACCTGCTTCGCAGCCACGGTGTCGAACCTCGCCATCGCGTCCTGCTGGTGGGACCCCCGGGCGGCGGTAAGACGACATTGGCTGAGGCGCTCGCTACCGAGTTGGCGGTTCCGCTCATGAGCGTCCGCTACGAAGGACTGATCGGTAGCTTCCTGGGCGAAACCGCGTCACGGCTTGAGACGCTCTTCGCGGCCGTCCGCGTACGCCCGTGCGTGCTCTTCTTCGACGAGTTCGACGCTGTAGCCAAAGAGCGCGGCGACACGCACGAGACAGGTGAGATCAAGCGAGTCGTCAGTTCCCTGCTTCTCCAAGTCGACAAGCTTCCGAGCTATGTAGTCGTCGTCGCGGCGACCAATCATGCCGAGCTTCTCGACCGCGCAGTGTGGCGTCGAATGCAGCTGCGAATCGAACTCCCGCAGCCCACACGCGCCGCGACGGTCGAATTTCTTAATACTTGGTCCCAGCGGACCGGCGTCGACCTCGGGCTGGCACCCAAGACCATCGCAGAACGGCTGCAGGGCGTCAGCTTCGCCGAACTGGAAGAGTTCGCCCTCGACCTCCAGCGCCGATCCATCCTGTCCGGCCCTGAACCACAGGCTCGCGAAGTCACGCAACGAGTCCTAAGGGAATGGGCGACGCGCTCTCGAACTAGTCACAAGTGAGCGCCGACGCTGGCGACGTCTCGGCACAGCGTCCGATTATCCTCGGTGCCGTTACCGCGCCACGAGACATCCGTCGCCCAGGTGGTGGCGGCGGCCGTGTCAGCTTCGGCAACGTTGAGCAACGCATCCAGCGTCTCGACGCTCAGTTCGACGCGCTCCAAGCAGCCCTCGGCGATCAAATCCAGCTCGCCGAGTCCATCCAAGCCGCGGACCCGCAGCTCGTTCTCGTCATGGAGGCACGCGACGAGAACATCGACCTGGCGTCGGTCGCCGACGGGCTCGGCATCGAAATCCTCAGCGAATCCGAGTCCCGCGTCAATCCTGACGACGAGTTCGCACTTGCCTCCGAGCGCGCTCGGAGCCCACTGGTGTCCTCTTGCCTTCACGCTATATGTGTCAGCCAGAACTCCCTCGACGAACTTCTTCGGCTCTGGCGAACATGGCAACGGGACCGCGAATTGCCGCGAGGCCGCGCACCGCTACGTGACTTCTTCGTTCACCTCAAAGACATACGGCCGTGGGGGCCCCAGGATCGACTCAAGCTGATCGACTGGGACGTCCACTTCGCCGGTGTCGACCCCGATGCGCTGGTGTCGATCGATATCGAACTGTGGTTCCGTAGCTCGTCCGAGACGCGCACCGCCGCTCAGGCTGACGTCAGCGCGTTGCTTAACCGCGACGGGGGCACTGTTGCGTCCTCGGCGGTCATCGAAGAAGTCGGCTACCACGGCCTAAAGGCCACCGTCCCCAATCGCGTGCTCGAGCAACTGGCTCGCGGCGAGTTCGGCGCCGTCCAGACCATCAAGTCTGCCAATGTCATGTACCTCAGGGTCACCGGACAGGTCGCATTGCCAACCAGCGACGACACCGACGAAGACGTCCAGACGGATGAAGCCGCACCAACCGGCGTCCCCGTGCTCTGTCTGTTCGATGGCGTCCCAGCGTCCAACCACCCCCTGCTCGCCGGCCGAGTGACCATCCTGGACCCCGACGACTTGGAATCGAGTTACACGGTCGACGAGCGCCGGCACGGCACGGCGATGGTTTCGGCCGCAGTATGGGGAGATCGTGGTAACGACGAACGCTCCGCGCCTAGGCAAGTGCTCGTACGGCCAATCCTCTGTCCCTGTGACGAGACGATGGATCGTGTTGAAGAGCTCCCCGTCGAAGCTCTCGTACCCGACCTCATGCGTCGAGCGTTCCGCGACCTCTTCGAAGCCGGCCCCGATGGCGCTCCGCCAAGTGCACCGGAAATCGCCATCATCAATCTTTCTGTCGGTGACCCCGCCGCGTCGTTCGACACCGTTCTGTCTTCCTGGGCGCGCACGATTGATTGGCTGAGTTACTTCTACGGAGTGCTGGTCGTCGTGTCGGCTGGCAACTACACGTCGCTTAATCTGTCGCCATCCAACAGCACTGAGCTTGCCGCGCTAACGGGCGAAGAGCGACGCCAATCGACGCTGGAGGCCCTCGACCGGCAACAGAACCAGCGGCGGCTGATTGCTCCGGCCGAGTCCATCAACGCGCTGACCGTCGGAGCGATCCACGACGACGCAGCTCAGGGCGCGCCGATCGGCTACCGAGTGGACCCCAATGACGGATTGGTCAGCGTCAGCCCCGTCTCGGCCACTGGATCGGGATACCGGCGCAGCCTTAAGCCCGACCTCGCAGCGCCTGGAGGACGCGCCTACTTCGCCAGCGGCGGCCCAACCACTGACGTCGTCAATTTCCGGCCCGCTAGCGCCGCTGGGCCTGGCATCAAGGTCGCCTCCCCGCGCGCGAGCCGCGAGACGTACACCATTGGCACCAGCGCCTCAGCCGCCCTCGTGTCGAGGCAGGCCGCCCGCCTTTATGAGGTTATAGACGCCGTCACCGACGGCACGCCCATCACCCGCCGTCAGAGAGCCTCGGCGATCAAGGCGCTGCTCGTGCATGGCGTCGGCGGCTTCGAGGAATTCCAGACTTCGCCCTTTGCCGCTCGAGCGCGCCATCGGCAACGGCATCCTGCTGCGCGACTTCTCCTCCGGTTGCGCCACGAACGAAGCCGTGTTGTTGTTCCTGGGCCAGATCGGAGCTGCTCAGGAGCAGGAGCTCGAGATCCCACTGCCCAATAGGTTGAGTGTCCGTGAAGCGAAGCGGATCGACACCACGCTCGCCTGGCTCTCACCGATCAACTGGAGGCATCGCCAATACCGCAGGGCGGCCCTATCGTTCGTGACGCCCGAGGGCGCCATCCCGAAACTGGGCCCAGCATCAGGAATCTCAGCGGACGCATCGAAGGCGGGCGCTGCGACCGTACAGCACCTGTCGTGGGAGACGCAGAGCGCCTGGGCGGGCGGTCAACGCTCAGCAATCTCGATTCGGGTCAAGTGCTACGAGCAGGCCGGCGGCTTGCACGGTGAACTCATCGACTACGCGGCCGTGGCGTCCATCTGGGTTGCACCCGCGATCGGCGTCGACGTGTACTCCCAAGTCCGCGATCAGGCCCGCGCGCCGATCGCCATCCAGCCCACGTCGTAGTAGTAGCGCCCCACCGCAGATCAGGCGTCGCTCTAACACCCTCACGAGCCGCGAGGAACCGGCGAACGCAGCTCGCGCTGAGGTGGCGGAATGACTCACGAGCCGTACAGAGCGACACGTCTGCGCGGCACCAATCGAGGGCCGAAGCCGCGCAGATCGGCGGTTATCTGAAGGCCATGTCGAAAAAGCAGCGCTGACCAGGGGATCTGCGGCGTTTACATGTCGCCGCGGAGCGTTCCGCACGAGGCCACAAACCTCTAAAAGCGGCAGCGACAAGGGGTTTCGTGCCAGTTCTCGGCGTGGACAGTGCTACAGGTAACGTGTCCTCGCCGAAGCCCAGGACCCGCGGCGTTTACAGCGAAGACATCGAAAATCGGGCTTGAGATAATTAGGCGGCTCGGCGTGCGTTCTCCCTGACCTCTCCCATTACTCAGCGTGATGCCATCTATCGACGTAGCCCGGTGCTGACCATCGACTCGGTGCGGCGTGACTGGTCTGTCGGTCGCCGTTGGGCGAGGTGCCCGCCGATGCTGCGAACGGCCCGGCCGCCGCTGGCTAGATTCCGCCTGACCTGGCGCGCGCCCCGTGCGGCATGAGCGGACGTCTGAGCTGTACTCAAGACTCAGCCCCGGGCGTAGCACGTAATTCGTCCATTGACCTACCTGAGCCGCGCTGACGAGTACGCACCTGCCCAGCCCGCCCCGTAGGACAATGTCTCTCGTGAGCGATCAAGCGTTGGGCGGGCCCGTGGAGGACCGTGACGTCGGTCGTGCCGCGGACTCTGGTACGGACGCGCCCGGCGTCCTCGGTAACCCAGTCTGGCGGTCGATTTTCTCCGACCCGGTCCTGTCGCGGCCGCCACTACCCGGGTCTTCGGGGAACGTTCCAGCTGGCGACGACCTGCGTCTCGATATTGGTTGGGATCGGTTTGAGCAGCTGCTCGTGTTCGTCGCGCAAGGCGTTCTTGGTCTCAACCAGGTCCGGTTCCGGCGATACGGCGTCAGCGGCCAGGCGCAGCACGGCATCGACCTAGCAGGGCGGGGCCCCGATGGGACGTATACCGTCGTGCAGTGCAAGCAATACGACACGTTCACGCCCGATGACCTGCGCGCGGCGGTCGAGAAGTTCACCAATGGCAAGCGGCCCTTCGGGGCGAAACACCTGATCGTCGCCATCAGCACCGTCGCGCGCACTACCCAGATCGAGGACGAGCTCGCCGTCCTGCAAGACGAGCATACGGACCTGGACATCAAGCTGTGGGGTGCCGAGCAGGTCAACGATGTGCTACGTGAGCGCGCCGACATCGTCAGCCGCTTCTGGACTCGGGAAACCGCTGAAACGTTCTGCACCGGCGCACCGCTGCCCGGTGTGGCCGTTTCCCCACCGAACTGGGTCCGCGTCGCCGGCCAAATCCTACTTAGCCCATTGGGCGTTGACGGGCTCGACGAGCGGCTCGCCGACGCCGACAGGTTGCGTGCCGGCGACCCGGCCGCTGCGGCCGCTGCGTACCGGCAGCTAGCCGACACACTCGTCGCCGAGGGGTTCGCCGGTCACGCCCAGGTACTGCGGCGCAAGCAGCTTGACGCCCTGGCCGACGTCGGCGAGCTTGCCGCGGCCGCGGCACTTACGGCGCAGCTAGCAGCGACGGCTCTACACGAGGCCGACCTCCACCAGGCTCAGCAACTCGACCACCAGCTCTACGAGCTCGTGCGCGCTCAGGCTCAGAACGCCATGGCGAACGCTGGTGACAGCATGGGCGAGAGTGCCCACGAGAACGGTGGAGTCAACGCCGCCACGGCCCGGCATGCCCAGCTGATCCGCGCTGCCATGACCGCCGCAGCGCACCAGCTCGGAGACGGCCGCGAGCTGATCACCGTACTGCGCAACCCGCCGGCCGGCCTGACTCCGCCCGGATACCAGCCGGTGCTCGTGCTTCTGCTCGCCGAGCTGACACTCACTGACGTCATCATCACCCCGCCCGACCAGCCAGTCGCCTCCGAACCTGACGACGCGAGCGCGTCGGCTGCGGACTCGTGGCCGCGTCGACAACGTTGCGCCCTGGATCGACATTGCCCGCCAACTCGCAGGCGACAGCGGGGTGGAGGCTCTGGGGACAGCCGCGATGACGACACCACCGGGCACGGAGGCCATCGGACGGGTCTTCGAAGCAGCCAACGCGCCGGTACTCCTGCTATTCGACGAGGTGCTCAACTTCCTCAATAGGCACCGTCCAAGCGCCGACTCGTTTCTCGCATTCACCCCAGAACCTGACTGTCGCAATGACCGGCACGACGCGGGGTGCATGTGTCATCAGCTTGCTACGCAGCCAGATCGAGATGACCGAGTGGGACCAACAGTGGCAAGACCGGAGTTCGAAAATTGTGCGACGCGTAGCGAAGGATCTCATTGCTAACGATGAGACGGAGATCAGTGAGGTTGTTCGGCGACGATTGTTCCAGGATCTCGGCAGCGAGAAGGTGCATAGGAATGTCGCCAAGATCTTCGGCGACTGGTGCTTCGAGCGACGGGCACAGCTCCCCCCGGAGTGGACCGCGGTGGATTCCGCTGCGACGGAGGCGAAGGCGCGGGCGTTTCTGCAGCAACGCTTCGAAGCCTGTTATCCGTGCCATCCGGCCACGTTGTCGGTCTTCCAGCGCAAATGGCAGGCACTCCCGCAGTATCAGCAGACACGAGGCACGTTGGCCATGCTGGCGCAGTGGATATCACTGGCTGCGCAGGACGCCTTCACCAAAGCTCGCGCCGAGCCGCTTATAGCCCTCGGTTCGGCGCCGCTAGCTGAACCTGGGTTTCGAAGCGTGGTGCTCGGCCAGCTCGGTGAGTCACGCCTGATCGCCGCAATTGATACCGACCTCGCTGGTGCGCATGCCCACAGCAGGGCGCTTGATGCAGACACCAAGGGTCCGCTGCGTGACATCCATCGCCGGGTGGGCACGGCCATCCTCTTCGAGTCATCGGGTGGGCAGACCGATAAGGTCGCCCATGTTCCTGAGCTGCGCTTTGACCTCGGTGCGCCTGATCCGGATACAACGACAATCGACAATGCGGCCTTCGCGCTCGAAGACCGTTCCTACTACATTCGCAAGGCTGGGTCCGACGGCTTCCGTATCGGTCACCAGCCCATGCTGAAGAAGGTGGTTAACGATCGGCGCGCGTCGCTCGACGAGGCGACTGAGGTGAAGCCTGCGGTACGCAAGCTTGTCGAGGACGAGTTTCGGCGTGGGGCGAGCATTCCCGTCCTACCGTTCCCGAGCGAGGGTGCTCAGATCCCGGATACTCCGCGGCTCACGCTCGTTGTCGCTGACCCGGAGGCTGAATGGTCGGGTGGCGGTCCGCTCCGGGAGCAGATCAGGGAGTGGACTCGTCAGCGGGGCAAGTCGCCGCGGCTCTACCCTGGCGCGCTCGTCTGGTGCCTCAAGAAGCCCGGCCGCGATCTTCGTGAGAAGGTCGAGCTGATGCTCGCGTGGAAGCGCGTAGAACGTGAGGCCAGGGACGGCACCCTCGGTGGCGAGTTCGAAAAGGGCGACCGAGCGGACTTGGAGAAGAACATCAAGGATGCTGCCGGAGACGCGAAGGATGAAGTCTGGGGGGAGTACCGCTTCGCGTGGTCTGGGACGGGCGCGAGGCGGACGACCTGAAGGTCATCGACTTGGGTGCGGGCCACTCCTCCAGCGGAGAAACACTCTGCGGCCGGGTGGTTGGCGCGCTGAGATCAGAGGCGCTGCTCAACGAATCGGTCGGCGCCGGCTACATCGAGCGCAACTGGCCGCCAGCGTTCCAGGAGTCCGGGGCATGGCCGCTCGGGAGCCTGCGTCAGAGTTTTCTTGGACGGATCGCTCACACGGCTGGTCGATCCCGACATGATTTTGCGCGGCAAGATTGTCGACTTCGTTGCGAACGTTTCGGTCTGGCCTCGGGGAAGAGAACCGACGGCAGCTATGAGCGCTGGTGGTTCACGGACGTCGTAGGAACCGAAGAGGTAGCGTTCGAGCCTGATGTGTTTCTACTCAAGAAGGCGACGGCCGAGGCGCTCGAAGCGAGCGCCCGAACCCGCGCCTGGGCCTCCTCCTCAGTCTGATTCCCAGCCCCGCGCCATACGCCGCGCGACACGTCGTCGCGGTGAGGGTAGATAGCCCGGACTTCGTCAGGCCGCGACTGAGCGGTCTGCAACTGGGGCCACAGATCGGCTTCGTCCACGCCGAGCATCCCGGCAAGCTCCCACCGGTGACGCAGGTAAGGCACACGCGGCCTTCCAGCCAGCGCCACACGGTCTTGGGGTCGACCTCCAGGCGCGCAGCGACATCCTCTTCGCTGAGCCGCGCCCGCAGCAGCGCGCGCCGCGTGCCCGAACGTCGCGGCGCCGGCGCGAATATCCGCTCAGGATTTCGGTCAGGCCCATCCGATCGCCCCGTATCTACCTGGAGTGAACGTTCGGTGCTTATAACGAATTGCAAGTGTTCTGCCACGATGAACCTGAGCCTGCTCAGGGCAGGAGCTAGCCCTTGAAGATCTTGTTCATGATCTCGGCCCCTGACCGGATGACCGGCCGCAACTCGTGACGGTAAACCGCCTCAGTCGTCCTTGAGCTGCTGTGGCCAACTAGGCGCGCGATCTCCTCCGTAGCCATGCCCCGCTGCGACATGACCGATACGAAGCTGTGCCTCAGCTCCCTGGGCGTCCAGTGGTCACCGATCCCGGCCGACCTACAGACCGCCCGGAACATCTTCCGGACGTTCCCCGCATCGAGAGCAGCGCCCGTGGCGGTCGCGAACACGAGATCGTTGTTGTGCCAGCGTGCGCCCGCCGCGAGGCGTTCATTCGCCTGCTGCTCCAATTGGTCCTGGAGGGCCTCCGCGGCGGCCTGTGGCAGTTCCAGGCTTCGCCGCGACTTCTCTGTCTTTGTGTCGCCATGACCTCGCACGGAACGCCACACGAACAAATGCGGTGGCATTGGCGGGTCGGTCCCGGGGTTGCCTTTCAGGTCCACATGATCCCAGCGCAGGGCCCGGATCTCCTCGGTCCGGAGCCCGGTCGTCAGGCTGAGGACGATATAGGCGTGCATCAGGGCCGGCGGGCGTCGGTGGTCCTTGAGTCCCGGGTGTAGCTCCAGCGCGGGACGGTCTTCGCCTGACACGCGGAACAGGGCGGCGGCTTGCTCCAGGGTCAGGCTCTTGCTTGGTCGTCCTGCTTGCCCCTTGGGCGTCTCGACCAGCGCGGCGACGTTACGCCCCACTAGATCGCGAGACTCCGCGTGCCGGATTGCCCGAGTCAGCGCGTTGTGGCCAATCGTCACCGCAGCACTGGAGTACCTGGCGGCCATTGCAGACAAAGCCTGACGTACGTCGGCCGCCGTCAGTTCCCGCAGTCTCTTGGCCCCGATAGCCTTCAGGATCGGGCCGAGCACGTTCTCGTTCTTCTTGATCGTCTTGGCCGCCCGACCGTCGAGTCCTTCCTTCAACCAGTCCTCCGCGGCCTGGCGTACGGTGTAGGCGGCGTAGCCAGCCTTCGGGGTGATCCCCATGTCCAGGTCGGCGTGCATTGCCTTCAACTTGTCCTGGACCTCGGTCTTGGTGCGGCCGGTAACTCGCCTCCTGTTACGGCTCCCTTCCGAGGTGAACCCTAGCGTCACCTCGCCGCGCCAGCGGCCTGGACAATGCCGGTGCCGCTCGCTGTCACGGCATGGGCCACGGTGCTCGAATGAGATCCCGCCTTCGCCGCGCGTTCGCCGGTTGGCCATGGTGGCAGGCTACCGGGTGGGGACTATCGGGGGGACAACGGCCCGACATCCGGGGACACATCCAGACACGTCTACGGACTGTTCTCGCAGCTAGATGGAATATTTGCCTGCGTCGTTCCGGGCCAAAGATGTGTCTGGTTTCCATGGTAAGGAGAAGGTCTACGGTTCGATTCCGTAAGGGGGCTCGGATCACCATCGTGACCAGGGGTTTTGCCCTCTCTGCCGGTTTCCGCGGCCGAGAGGTTTGCCGTGATCGCTAAAAAGGAGAAGGTCTGCCCGCGTGCCTGCGGCTGTCGTCACGTGTGCTCTGACGTGCTGCGATGGCGCGCAGGCCAGATCCAGGGCTGGCTACAGCGTGCGCAGACCAGATAAGTTGCGATTCGCCTTGGCGCGGCCCGATGCTCCAGGGTGCCGCAGGCACCCTGCCGCCAGCTATTCGCCGTCTGGCACAGAGCCGGCGGCCACAGCCCCAGGCAGGCCCAGAACCGGCTGCTCCCACCCGCCCAATCTCCGTCTGCGTTGCGGTGGCCATCGAACGGCTGATGATCCGGCAGAGCGGGATGGGCCGCGGTCACGCAGGGTGGGATGAGGCCAGGCGCTTGGTACGCGCGTCCGTGCATAACGATGCCGATTCGGAGCGGCTGATTATCCGGCCGGTTGCGCTGGTGAACGCAAGCAGAATATCCAACTCTGCACTCCGGGCGGGGCAGTTAATCGGCCATTTGTTGCTCCAGGCCCGTTCCCTTTCCCCTTCCCGGGAACGGGCCTGCGCGTTGGCTGAAGGCCAGGCCTTGGCCGTTGTGCTTCGGCGGGGCCCGCCGTGCCAGCCTGGCACCCGCCACCCCACCTGCTGCGTTTGTAGGTGCCGTGGGTCGACACTGGACCACGCCCGCAGAAGGTAATGTTCAGGCAAAATTAGGGTCCTGCGGAAAGGCGAAAGGGGGACCTATGGCCCTACCCAGCCAGCGCCTAGAGGGCCCTTCGCCGCTAGGCAGGTGACGTTTGCCTCTGAACCAGCCACGGCCAGCGCGGCGAATCCTGCAGGTAAGAGCCGGGTGAGTTCTCAGAGAGTCTGGCACAAAAGAGGTGTCGCTATGAAGCTTTTGCTGCGCCACAGCGAACCGGCGGCCCACGAAACCAGGCCGATTGTGCCCGCCGCTGCCCGAGCGATGGACGCGGCTATCGAGGTTTCGCATCTGCGCAAGACCTACGGGCCCGTAGTCGCGGTCGATGACGTGTCGTTCTCGGTGCGCGAAGGTGAGATCTTCGGGATCCTGGGCCCGAACGGGGCGGGGAAGACCACCACGGTGGAGTGCGTGATCGGGCTGTGCGCTCCCGATGCGGGGGTGATCCGGGTGATGGGCCTGGACCCCCGTGTGGATCGTGAGGAATTACATGCGCTCGTGGGGGTCCAGTTGCAGGCCAGCGTCCTTCCGGCCCAGCTGAGGGTGGGCGAGATCCTGGAGTTGTTCCACTCCTTCTACCAGCACCCGGCCGACCTGGAGGAACTCGCCAGCACTCTCGAACTGGCCGGGAAGAAGAACGAGTATTACCGGTCGCTGTCCGGGGGCCTCAAGCAGCGGCTGTCGGTCGCGCTGGCCCTGGTCGGCAACCCGAAGGTCGCGGTGCTGGATGAGATGACCACTGGCCTGGATCCGCAGGCCCGCCGGGATACGTGGCAGTTGATCGAGGGCGTCCGCGACCGGGGGGTCACGATCATCCTGGTGACTCACTACATGGATGAGGCCGAGCGATTGTGCGACCGGGTGGCGCTGGTGGACCGGGGAAAGATCGTCGCGATCGACACCCCGGAAGGGCTGGCCGACCGGGCTGGGGTGGACAAGTGGGTGCGGTTCGTTCCGTCCAGGCCCTTTGATGACCACCTGCTGACCGATCTCCCCGGGGTCCGCGGCGTGGAGCGCGAAGGCGGGCAGGTCATCGTCACCGGCAGCGGGGAGCTGGCGAACGCCGTGATCCTCACCCTGGCGGCGGCCGGGGTAACCGCCGCCGACCTGCACCTGGAGTCGGCGAACCTGGAGGACGCGTTCGTGGCGATGACCGGCCGGCACCTGCACGAGGATCAGATCGGGAGGGCTCACCGATGAGCAGCCATGTCTCTCTGCTGCCGGCCTGGCACACCCGGCTCGGCCTTCGGCAAGCTCCTCGGAGCGGAGGCGAAATACCAATGGCGGGTGCCGTTCGGGCTGATCTTCGGGATCGGCATCCCGGTACTGAC
The DNA here is from genome assembly GCA_963727015.1 of uncultured Actinomycetota bacterium. Classification (GTDB taxonomy): domain Bacteria; phylum Actinomycetota; class Actinomycetes; order Streptosporangiales; family Streptosporangiaceae; genus DATFVJ01. Next base: position 255,634 of record CAVSEV010000005.1, read on the forward strand.
GTTGCTGATGTTCGGGCTCATCCCCAGCGCGAACACGCCGGATAAGTCGCTGGGCGGCCTGACCGTAATCAGCGCCTTCTTCCCGACCCTGCTGGCGTTCGCGATTGGCTTTCTGTCCCTCATCAACCTGCCCACGCACCTGGCTGACTACCGCCAGCAGGGCATCTTGCGGCGGCTGGGGACCACCCCGGTACCCCCGGCCTGGATGCTGGCCGCACAGGTCGCCATCAACCTCGCTCTTGCCGTAGCAGCGCTGGTCATCGTCGTGGTGGCCGGCACCGTGGGCTTCGGCCTGGGCGCGCCGCGAGAACCGGGTGGGTTCACCCTGGCGCTGGCGCTGAGCATCGCTGCCTTTTTTGCCATCGGGCTGTGGATCTCGGCCATTGCCCGCTCCCAGAATGCCGCCATGTGGATCGGCCAACTGCTGTGGTGGCCGACGCTGTTCTTCGCCGGCATGCTCTTCCCCCGGTGGGCCCTGCCGGCCGTGCTGCGCGACATCGGTGACTGGACCCCTTCCGGCGCCGCCGTGCACGCACTGCAGGATTCCATGGCCGGCACCTTCCCGTCCGCGCAGCTGCTGCTGGTGCTGGCCGGCTGGGCAGTGGTGTTCGGGTTCCTGGCCGTGCGCTTCTTCCGGTGGGAGTAGCAGAAGCCGCCTGTCGTTTGTCCGGCAGAACGAGAACGAGGAGGTGGACACGGTGTCGGACAACCGAAGTCAACGGTGAGATACCCCTCGAAGAAATCCAGCGGACCTTGAGCCAGGCGCTGGGACGCGCCTACCGGATGACCGCCACGTCGGACTCCACGCTGAAGATCAGGGTGCGCATGCCCCTGATGACAGCCAAGGTCAATGTGAAGTAGGACGGGGATAGAACGACCCTGCAGGCCGCCCCTGCCCCGGCGAAGTCTGGATCCTCCAGGGCATCAACGCGCTGACCATCTACCCAACGCTCCGCCCCACCCTATTCCCGGCATTCGCACCAGCGTCCGACAACCGCCGGCACAACGCGTCGGCCAGCCCATGACGACACCGGTACGAGAGCCAACGGCCAGGGAACTCCTTCTGATCGGCAACGACGTGGCAGGGCATGACAGGCAAGCACGCTCGCAATCGTCTGCCAATGGACCTGCGGCATTACCGCGCACGCCGCGGTCGGCCATACCAGCTCGCCACCCAGCCGCGCTTAAATCACCCAGCGCGTCCCAGAACACCCGGTTCCGCGCGGCCGTCGGCTGCCGCCCAGGGCGACCGGGCAAGCGCCCAGATCGGCGGTTACACGCGCGTATGCCGGGGCCAGCTGATCACGCTCTGCGATGAGCGGCAGGGCCGGCAGCTGGGGGACGCGGAGCGCGTGAAAGCGTCTGATGGAGGCACTTGACCCGTGCCCAGTCGGTGAGAATGATCAGCTCCAGTACACCCCCGAAGTCAGCCAGAATGCCCCAATCCGGTGGCGTGCAGCACGACATGCGAACGGATTCGCTAAGGCGACCAGCCACTAGATTGGGGCAGATTATGCGCATCTTCATCGCAGGGGGAGCACGGGCATTGGACGCGCGATCGCCCAGGGGCTTGCCGGTCCGGGTGACGACGTCCTGATCGGGTTCCGGAGCAACCGCGACGCAGCCGAGGCCGCGTGCGGCGAGGTGCAGGCGCGAGGCGCGCGCCCACCTCATCCAGGATGATCTCGGGACGGCGGCCGGAACCCGGCGCGCGATGGCCGCGGCCGCGGACCTCGTCCCCGACCTTGACGCGCTCGTGCACTGCGTGGTGCAGCCGCTCGGCGGGCGGCTCCTCGATCTCGAGCCCGCCGACGTTGCCGCCGTGATCGAGGTGAATGGAACGTCGCTGCTCGACCTCGTGCAGGCCGCGCAACCATTGCTGCGCTCTGGCTCGTCTGTCATCTACCTGTCGAGCCGGGGGAGCCAGATCGCCCTTCCCGGTTACGGCCCGGCCGGCGCCCCGAAAGCCCTCGGCGAGTGCCTCGTCCGCTACCTCGCCGCCGAACTGGCTGCAGACGGCGTCCGCGTCAACACGATCGTCGCTGGCGCCCTCGACACCAACGCTTCCGGGCAGTCCTCGGCGACGCGGCCGGCTACCTCGCACGGATTAGCTCGAGGTGCCTCCACGGCCACCCGATCAGCTTCGACGACGTCGTCGGCGCGGCCCGATTCCTGATCTCCAGCGACGGCGCTATGGTCCACGGGCAGACACTGGTGGTCGACGGAGGTGTCAGCGTCCGCGCCTGACCGTGACCGCTGCCCGGCGGCGGCTCCCGGCACGGCCGGCGCTGGCAGCCGCCCCCTGGGGGGTACACAGATCACCCGGATATGCATACATGATGGCGACGCCGTCACGCACGGGCCGTCCGCGCAGAGCGGCGGTTCGTGTCGCAATTTGCGTCGCGGTCGGTTGCACGCCGGGTGCGCTTACTGCCTTGGCTGTCCCTCCCGCCTGGCCGCGGTGGACCCCGGCCAGGCGGAATCAGGACGGTGCCTGGGGTCACATGGCACCGGCTCTGCGGCAGGCGCGCCGAGCGCGACGGCGTGCACGGCAGCATAGCCTGGGCACATGCGGCGCCCGCGGTAGCGCGACACGCAGCGACATTGGCTCGCTCACGAAGGGCACCGGCGGTCCGGAGCCTCTTGCCCCAGGAGATACCAGGGTCTGGGCATCGATGCGGACCGCTGGGGCAGGGTTGATAGGCCGCAGCAGGAGGACGACATGAGTGACACGACGCCAGCCCTGGACGAGGCGTTCGAACGGATGGCGGCGGCCAGCTTCGAGTTGCCGAACGGCTTCGTCAACCATGGAGCCATGGCCTGCGAGGCGCTGGCCGTGCTCGATTGCACTGACGACATCGACAGCTGGGCGCGCCGGTTCGCCCGAGCAGGCGGGGCATCGGTGGACCCGGTAATGCCGGCCGGGTTCGAGTGGCGGCAGGCGCTCGGTGACTACCACCGGCTCCCGGAGTGGATCGGCTACTTCACGCAGGCCATTGACGACGATGGCTGGCCGGCTGTGGTCGCGGCGTGGGTGCCGCGGCTGATGCCTGCCCTGCGCACCGCGCTGTTCCACGGCGCCATCCGGACGGCCCATGCCGTCCGGGCCGTGGACGCGGCCGGCACACCGCCGCGGCGCGGCGAGCTGGCCCGGGCGCTCGGTTACTGGGCGGCCCGCTACCGCGCCGGGCAGCCGGCCAGCCCGCTGCCCCATGCCGGTGACCTCCGGATGGCGGTCGTACGGGCCGCGGCCGACGGCGCCCGCCGCTACCTGGCCCGGCCGGACATCTTCCACTTGCACGGCGTCACCGGCGCGATGGCCGTGGAGATCCTCGCCGCCCACATCCCGGCCACGGACGGCGCCGCCGCGCTGGCTCACGTGCTGGCGGAGCACGCCGCGCTGTACGCGGCCACCGAACCGGTAACCCAACCTCACCCGGCCAGCCCGGCCAGGCAGTGAGCTCGCCGCGGCTGCCGTGCGCAGCCTGGATCCGCACCAGGTCAAGCTCGTCGAGGCTTGCCGGCGCGGGCACGCGGCGACCGGCGATCCCGCCTTCGCTGCCGCCGCGGAAACGGTCACCGGCCTGCATGCCTGACCGGCGATCGCCGGCCCGCCTGACCGGTTACGCCGGCCAGCGCAGCGGCAGCGGCAGCGGCTGATCATGGGTCTCCGACGTACCGGCTCAGCCGGGATCGGACGCTCGCTTCCCGGCACGACAGTGACGTCCGTGAGTCGAGTTGAGCATGAGTGGCGACGCGCAGATTGCCCGGGTCGGTGCGCTCGCCGGTCTACCTGGACTCGACCGCACGGCCGCCCATATCGAGTCCTCTTTGTTGTTGTTGTCAAGTGGCTGGCCAGGTTTTCCTCAAGGCCGGCTTCGACGGTGAGGGTGCGTCGGCCGTGGTGCCCGGCCGTATGGTGGTGTCAGGCCCGGGAGTGGCTGGTCCGAAGAGTTGGCGTGCGGGGTGGTGAGCTAGCCGCGCTGGAGTCAGAGCCGTTCCCCGGTTGCCCTCCCGGGCCCTCCGCGCTGACTTGGCGGGCGTCTGCCTGGAGGCGGGCGAAGATGGCGTCGCTGATCCTGCGCTTGAGAGACCTGAGGGCCTCTTTGTGGGTCTTTCCCCGGTGATCTTCTTGTCGTAATAGGTGCGGCCCTCGCTGTGCTTGTGCCGGAGCTGGGTGATCGCGGCCATGTGAATCGCGTGGTTGATGCGCCGGTTGCCGCGCAGCGACAGCCGGTGGACCTTCCGGTTCCCTGAAGACACCTCCACGGGGGCGGTGCCGTTATAGGCGGCGAAGTGATCGCGGCTGGGGAACCGGGTAACGTCGCCGACGTCGCCGGCTATGGTCCCGGCGATCACGGGGCCGACACCGAAGACCTGCGTGAGGGTGGTGCGTGAGGCCCGGACGGCGGTGGCCAGTTTCTTCCTGGTATCGCGCAGCTGGGCATCAAGGTGGCGCAGGTGGGCCAGGAACTCCGCAGCGAGCTCGGCGCGGGCCAGCGCGACGGCACCGGACGGCGAGGCCTGTTCCAGGATCCTGGCGGCCTGAGCTGCGGATATCTCCTTCGGGTGGCCTCCGGGGACCAGGTCGCAGAGCACGGCGTGCAGCCGGCAGGCGACCTGGTTGCGGGCCCGGGCCAGGTCGCGGTGACCGCTTGGACCACACCTTCAGCACCGCCCGGCAGTCATCCGCGGCCACCGGCGGGCAGGCCCTGTACCGCAGCGCTGCGACCGCTACCGACAGGGCGTCATTGGGGTCGTTCTTGTTCGTGTCCCCGGCCTGCAGCAACCGCACCCGGGACGCCAGCTTGGGCTGCACATCCAGGACCCGCTCACCGATGGCGACGAGTTGCTGGGCAAGCAGGTGACCCAGGCCACCGGCGCCCTCGACTGCCCAGGTCCGCTCCGGCCACCCTGCCGCCCAGGCGGCCAGCTTCTGGGCTTGAGCGGCGCAGGCACGGACCCGCACTTCGCCCAGCAACTCTTCCGCCGGGCTGATCACCACCGCCGTGTGCGAGCCCTTGTGGGGGTCCACGCCGATCATCACTGCCATCAGCACGCTCCAACTCATCCTCATCGTCACCGGGAACGGAGAACGTGGCGGGCATGCCTAATTACGGATCTGCTATCGCTCGCACCTCTTTCGAGCCACGCCACGGCGAGAACCGACAAGCTGGAACCTCGATATAGAGCCAGGCCGCGCCAGTGCTGGCACGGTCGGCAGGCGGTTCGGGAGCCAGCCCGTCGGGCCTCACGAACGCTACGGCACAACCGCAGCGCCCTCAGACACAATTAAGCGCCATCAGACACAATTAGGCGGTACGGGTTCGCCGACGGTGATGGTTTTATTACAGATTGTGACAACAATACCGGGGCGATGGCGTGCGCCAACCGTGGTGTGCGGGTTGCCAGGCTATTGCGTCGGGGCAGGCAGCACGTTCGACCGTGATCACTCCTGAGCCGCCACTTCGCGACGCTGACAGGCGTGCGGCCATGCTGGTGCTGGCAACAGGCGCGGCCGCGGAGTGCCTCGCACTGATTTGGGGAAGCCCTGCGGCTTTGTTGCTTGGCGGCCGCATCGAACGGCCGCGGCCTGAATGTGTTCGGCATGTCGCCTGCGAGCTGGCATGTGCTCACCGTGGGAGTGGCTGGGCGGCCCGGTTCGCCCGGCCGGGAGCCACTTCTTGCAAGCGCTGATCCCATACCTGGTATTGCCCGTGCGGATCGCCGGGCACGGAACCACAGCAGCGGGATCGCCGCGAGATCGGTGACCAGCTTCGGTCCGGCAATCCCGGAACGGCCGCGAACGGGGTGCAAGAAGGGGGCAGTTTCCGGGACTCGTCCTTGCCGCACAGGTCGGGCGGCTGGGCGGGTGTGTGGTCCAGCCGCCCGGCGTTCGGGGGATGGGGGGTTTCAGGGTGAGATGGTGATGCTGCCTGGTTCGGTTGCCTGGTCGCCGGCGCTGTCGGTGACCTTGATGGTGAAGGTGAACGTGCCCTGTTTGTGGGGGTGCCGCCCAGGTGGCTACCGGTTAGCACCACGCCGGGCCGGAGCTTGCCGGCGGCGACCGTCCAGGTGAACGGGCCGGTGCCGCCGGAGGAGAAGAAGTTCTGGAAGCAGGACGACCCGGCCGTCCCGGCGTTGCAGCAGGGGCAGGGGAAGGTGATCGTCAGCGGCGGCGGGCCGGCGGTGATGCTGTAGGTCCCGTTGGTGCCGGGGGTGCTGGCGCCGAAGGGGGTGACGTGGACGGTGAAGGTGAACGTGCCTTGTTTCGTGGGGGTGCCGCCGACGATCGGTCCGGCCGCGCCGTAGGTCGCGGGCATGGACAAGCCGGGGGGCAGGCTGCCGTTGGTGATGGTGAAGGTGTCGACGGCGCCGTTGCTGGTGAGCTGGAACGCCTCATACGGCTGGTCGGCCGCGGCGGCGGGCAGCACGCACACGCCGTTGACCAGCGTGCCGCCGTTGCTGCCGGGCGAGCACAGCAAGGTGATCGGCGGGGACTGGGCCAGCGCCGGGCTGGCCGCGGCGGTCCCGGCCAGCAGCGATCCGGCCGCCGCCATGGCGGCCACGGCCTCTCTCATGTCCTCCCGGGGGGTGCGGTCAGCTGACCGCCTCGGTTGATACCGCATCGGCGGCCAGCATGACGGCCTGGCCGGGGACGATCTTCAGGTCGGCCAGGCTGCCGCGCGATCCGCTGCCGGCGCCGAAGCTGGTGGCGCCGGCGGCGAAGGTGAACGCGCTGGCGTTGCTGTCGGCGTAGACGAAGGTGCCGGCGGGATCGGCTGCGGCCAGCCCGCCGGAGGATCCGGCAGGCAGCGGAGCTGCTGTTCCCCAGCTGCCGCCGGCCAGGTGCCAGGCATACGACGACCCGAACACGGCGATCGCGTTCCCGGCACCGTCGATCGCGGTGGCCACCGAGCTGGACGACTGGGCAGCCAGCACCGCCGGGGCGCTCCACGTCCCGCCGGGGGACCTCGTCGCCGCCTGGGTGCGCCCCGATTGCGACCAGACAACCGATGCCTGCCCAGCATCATCGAGCGCGACCTTCGGGGCCGAGTTCTTGCCGTAATCTCCGGCGGCCACGAAGACCGGGGCGGAGAACCCGCCCAAGACGGTGCCGGACGCGGCCCAGATCGCGTCGTGCTCCGTGGCGTAGGCCACGATCGCGCTCCCGTCCGGGCTCACCGCCAGGCTCAGGTTACGCGCATGGCCCTGGACGTAAGTCGATAGCGTCTGGGTCGGACCCCAGCCGCCGCCGGCCGGGAGAACGGCGTAATGGCTGGCGTCGGCATAGAACCCGACCCAGGCGGCGATCGCGTTGCCGGAGCCGTCCGTGCCGAGCACCAGCCCGCCGGCACCCCAGTTGAGTTCGGTGCTGAGGGTCACCGGGGCGCCCCAGCCGCCGCCCGGCGGCCGCACGCTGGCCTGCAGGATGTAGCTGCACGAGGCCGGGCAGCCGACCGTGCTGCCCCAGAGCGCGACCACCCGCCCGTCCGGGCTCACCGCCACGGCGGGGTGCGGCCCGCCGTGTGGCTGGTCGCCGCCCGGGCCCAGGTCCGCCGCCTGCCATGTCTTCCCGTCCGGGCTGGTGCACACCTGCACGTGGGTGGTGCCATCCGCCGCCTGGAAGGTCCCGCCCGCCGCCACGGCCCCTGCCCGGTTCACCGCCACCGAGCTGCCGCACGACCCCGGCAGCGCGACCGGCGCGGACCACGACCCCGCCCAGGCAGGCAGGGCGAACTGAACCCCGGACACGGCCAGGGCCGCCAGCAGCGCCAGGCTCCCCCGGCGAAACCATCTCCGTGAGCGTGTGCGCGATTGAGCGTGCTGCATGATGTCCTCCCTGACACATGGTCGCTCGCCGTTTCAGCCGTGGCCAAGGAGGACACGTGCGGGCTGGATGACCATCACTAGCCTCATGACGCCTCCCCCGCTGCCTCGCCCAGGCTGCCGCGACAGTCAATCCGGCGGCAGCACACCGCGGGCGATCAGCGTGAGCACGCCGCCCAGTACCCGTTACCACGTACCAGCCGCCCGTCCGGTTCACCGGGCCGCACAAGACAACTCCTCCGCGCCGCCACGCCCGATGGCTCAGACCGAACCTGACCGGACCAGCTGTCAACGTAGCGTTGCCGACATGTATGCACCTGACACCGCCGTTCTCACCTCAGCGCTGTCAACGCCCGCCATGCGATCGGCCGCGCCGCGACGGCCGGAACAAAGTCCGCCCACCGGCATGACGGGACGTTGGCAGCCCGCTGTGGCCACGCCCAGATCAGCCAACTCCGCGGGGACTGCGCGCGGCTCTGCCATGCACCGGCGGCCGCGCAGAGCGGCGGGTCGGCGTGCGTTCTCCCTGACCTTCTCCGTCACTCAGCGTGATGCCGTCTATCGACGCAGTCCGATACTGACCGTCGCCTCGGTGCAGCGTGACCGATCTGGAGGTCGCAGTCGGGCGAGAGGCCCGTCGATGCTGCGAACGAACGCCGGACACTGCTGGCTAGATCCCGCCTGACTTGGCGCGCGCTCTATGCGGCAAGAGCGGATGCCGCGTCGAGTGCACACGATGTGAGCGAACGGTTGCGGAGGTTGATCGTCAGGCTTGGCAGCACGTCGGCGAGGTGCATCACGAGACCGAACCGGGCCGTTGACCCCGGTCCCCCGCGCCCGCGGTGTTCCTCACCATCGTGACGAACACGCTGGTCACCACGAACTCACGGCCCCGCAACAGGTCACGGTAGGTGCTGCCATGCCGGAGCGCGCTGGCGCCTGAAACCCAGGGCCGGACGACATCACCGCAATAGATCGCCGACTTCGGAGACGATGGTCAGGATCAGCCATCCGAGGCCGGCTACCGTCCCCAAGACGACGGGAAACAGGCCGCGGCGGTCACGGGCCTTATAGGCCCGCCTGCCGAAGATCACCGCCGCCAAGCAGGGGAGCAAGACTACGGCGATGGCTGCAAGGTCGGAGACCAGAATGACCCATATCGGGTTGTCACCCGCCCCGGCCGTATAGCCCAGCAGGGAGATGACGCCCTCACCTACACCGATGGCGATGAAGAAGAACACCGGGATTAGGACGACGGCGACCCATGCCCGCGCAAGCGCGCCCGGAGCACGCGACCGCTCGGGCGGCGTCGCGGCAGGATGCTCAGTTGGGCTCTCGGTTACCCTCACGACGCATCTCCTCCTTCACTTCCAGTGTTCGCCCAGCGCGGAGCGGCCATAGAGCATGAAGACCCCAATCTTCAGGCCACAGGTCAGTCCGCTGCGCCCGGGCCGTGTGCTCCTGGGCCCGGTCCCAGTACCGCTGTAGAGCCTGGCCCTGGTCGGGCTGGCCGTGCCGGTGCGGTCGCTGCCGGTACAGGCGGAGGTCACGGCGCTCATCGCGGCTGGCGGCAGCCTCGCGGGATCCTTCGCGCTCGCCTGGCTACTCATCAGCCGCTTGCCAGGGGTGGCGCGCATCCTCTAGCGGAACGCTGCCCAGCCCGCGGCATACACCACGGCGACGCACTGTCGTGCCGCTGTTCGCGTGAGGGCGGCGGAGTGTTTCCCCGAGCCTGGCGGCATCGGGCAGGCGGCCGGCATGGCTAGATTACCGGCAGGCCGTGCTGGGCAAGCCAGGTAGCGAACTGCTCCGGGGGTGGGTCTGCCGGTTCGGCTGGAAGGGGACCGTCGGTCGCGGGAACGGCCTCGACGTTCCCGCGCGTAGGCACGTCGGTGATCTTCTGCCATCCGGGATGCAGCCCTAGGACAGCCTCCAGCTTTGCTGGAGGGGTCATGCGGAACACAGTCACCGGGAGCAGACCGTCAGGTAGCCACACAAGCTGGGGACCGATCTCCTTGCCCTTCTTGACCGCCTGCAACACGTCCGGCTTGGGGAAGCCACGGCCTTGGCGGGCAGGCGGTTGCCGCGACGATCTTGACGCACCGGGATTGGCCGGCGAAGTAGGCGACGGTGCCGCACAGCGAACTATCAGGGTCTGTGGCCAGGGACGCGCACTACGGTACCTGCCGGGTCAGGCTCCCGACTATCAGGAAGTCTTGGTATGGCCGAACGCCGCGCCCTGCTTCTTGCGGCCGTAGACACGTTTTTGCATCGAGTCGATGTCGATGAACGCCACCACGTCCTTGCCGGGCAGCAGCGGCGTGCGGCGGGCCAGGTCCGCCAGCAGCTCCCGGCTCACCTTCTCCGCCTGCCGGGCGTTCCCCCAGGAGAACGAGCGCAGGAACGACCCCAGCGTGGACGGTGCCCGGATCCCGCCAAACAGCGCCGGCATCGCGCCGTGCCGCAGCAGGTCCATGTCGTCGATGCTGTCCGCCCCGGCGACCATTCCGGCGACCAGGCACGGCACCTTCAGGTGCGCGTTCACCCCGCACCGGTCAGCGATGGCCACATGCTCATCGGCCAGCGCGGCAAGGCCGGCCCGGTGCGCCAGGGCCATCACCGGGATCAGGCCCGCCCGCGACACGAGATTCGGGTCATCAAACGATGCGTGAATCTTCGCCAGCCCATGCAACAATCGCACTTGCGAGGTGTCCTCTCCATCTGGGGAATGGAAGCGTTAGCAACTCCCATCGTCCCAGTTCAGAGGGCACCTTTCGCGTCGGCGCGCCCGGCAGAACCCCTATTTACGCGGTGGATCGAGGCTTAGACCCAAACCCCGTCGTCGGGCATCGTCGCGCTCGCTCACGGTCGCACGCTCAACAGGCATGAGCGGTAGACCCGGAACACCCATGGCGACACGCCCACGCGCGGAACGACCTGATCTGTGCGGCCAACCGCGTCCAGCACCGAACCGTTGATTCCGTCCAGATCGGCGGCTCGGCGTGCGTTCTCTCTGAACTTCTGCATTACTCAGCGTGATGCCGCGTGTCGACGTAGCCCGATGCCGACCGCCGACTCGGTGCGGCGTGACTGGTCTGGGCGTCGCCGTTGGGCGAGGTGCCCGTCGAGCCTGCGAACGAACGGCCCCGCTGCCGCTGGCTAGATCCCGCCTGACCTGGCGCGCGCTCTATGCGGCATAGTGCGTTTGGCCCGTCGTGATAGAAAGACCTGCATGGCAACACCACCTGGGTGACGCCAAGGGACCTGCGCTGCTCACCTTGGCCGTTCACGGCTCCTCAGCCGCCTGTGCGGTGATCTCAATATCAGGCGAAGGGCACGAGAAACGTTGCCCCCGCGGCCAACGCGACGGGGTCCCTTTATGCGGGCCTGCACCATGGCTTGGTTCTGACCGCTCCAGTGCCGCCGGGCGGGCGCGACGCCAAGTCTGGCGGGCCGACCGATAGTAGCCGCAGGCACCGTCCGCTCCGGCATCCAAGACTTGTTCGGAGGGCTGGTGCCAGCGGAGGTCATCGAAGCGTATGACCGCCTTCTTGCCAGCGACGGCTGCGCGAAGGACCAGCAGGCCGAAGCGCTGGTCGGCGACGTCGGCTGGTTGAGGCGCTGACGGAAACGGAGATGACGCACATTCAGCCGCACACCCCCGTCGACCCGCATGGCAGAACCGCCTCGCCCACGACCAGGAACTTCTCCTGGACGGGCACCGGCGCCTCGCCGACGCCCACGCCCAGTTCGGCATGGGCATGGACGGCCAGTTTCCCGCGCACCTGGTGGCGGTCGTCTGCGACCGGGCGCAGATCAGCGAGCTGTCGGCTGCGCTGGTCAACATCGCAGAATATCGTTGAAAGTGATCACCTGCCTCCTCCTGCCGAAATGACCACCCGTCTGCGTCCGGCGAGATTGTGACTCTCGTGACGGCGACGCGACCGAGTTTACTTATGTACTGAGCTATGGCGTGGGCATCCGCGCCATGCGCGGTCGTAGTCATCGTTGGCTCGTACGGGGGACATCCGCTCCGACCACCATAAGGGTGATGCCGGCTTCCATGCCTGCTCGGCAGCTCTGCGGAAGTGCTGCTCACAGCCACGGATGGGATTCTCGGTACGCACAGCGCCTGGTCACGCTTGGCGGATAGGGCACGACCCGGAAAACGACAAACACTCCGTCCGTGCCAGATGCCCACGATCAGTGTTTATCGTGCGCTTGAACGACGGCGGTGACGGCGCATGCCGTCGACTTTGGCGGCGAATTCTTTCGGGCGCAGGATGGGTGTGCCGCGCCAGGGCGACATGCTGGTGAGGTCGGTGTCGTCGGACACGATCAGGAAGGCGCCGACCTCAGCGGCCAGATCGAGGACCGCGTTGTCTTCAAAGTCTGCGCAGTCCGTGACCGTGCGGGGCGGGTCGAGGATGCCGCCGCCGCTGTTGGTGGCGACTCGGGTAAGCAGGCCCAGGTAAGAATCGGCGGCCGTCGCCTCCCATTTGAGTTCTTCCTGGAGGACGCGGGTGGTGTTGTCCCGGATGTGCGGAGAGAGCCAGAGGGCGAATTCGGCGGCGTCGACCATGATGCCCAGGCAGTCGGCGTATGGGTTGCCAGATGTCGGCGGAGGGGATGGCCATGAACGAAACGGGCTGTTGCCGCCGGCGACTGCGCCGACCAGGACATTGACATCGAAGACGACCGCGACGGGGCTCACCGTGCGCCTGCGGCTCCCTTGAGGGCTTTCCTGGTGACTGCAGGAATGTCGTCGAGAGTCATGCCCTGCTCGGCGAGCTTGCGCTGGCCGTAGGCCTGCATCTCACGCAGCTCGTCGGCTAGCTTCACAGATGCCATGACCCGCAGCGTTGCACGTAGATAGGCCGAGCGATTCCCGTCGCCGAAGTATCCGACGAGTTCGTCCAGTAGCTCGCGGTCCTCGTCAGCGACCGCGAACCCAATGGTCCTCGTACTCATTGGTTACCTCCGCAGACAAGTGTAGCATCTAGCTTGCATCTGAGAAGCAACTAGCTGCATCTGACGTTCTTGGGCCCCATAGGTGTCCACTGGTATGCACCGGCCGACGGCCAGTTCATCTCCCGCGACATGGCCCGAGTCAACCCCGTTCCAGGCGTGACGCATCCTCGCGGCGGCACAGGCGAACGGGTTGGCGGCGGCTTCGCCCGGTCAGCACGGTTAGGTGCCGGCGCCCGACCACTACGGGGGAGGGTGTGGGGTGTCACGCTCGCCAAATGCGCAGCGCGAGGGTGACTAGGAATCGCTGGCAGTATTCGAACTCTCGCTCGCTGGGCGCATAGCCAACCGCCACGCCGGCCAAGGCGACGAGCAGAGTGGTCAGGGTCTGGGCGGTGATGAGCACCCAGGCGGGGATGGGTGTCGAGCGGCGCCGCCTGAGGATGCCGGTCTCCCGCTGGGTGGTGATGGTGACGAGGAGGTTGGCGAACGATGAGGTGACGACCGCGAGGCCGGCGATGCCGGGCACGTAGGTGGAGGCCTTGACGGGCCGGCGCCGACGGTGTGGTTGCCGACACGCCGACGAAGGACCAGGAAGATGACGGGGAACAGCATGGTGGAGAACACGCCCTGACGGTTGCGGCGGAAGGCGGTCAGGTTGTAGCGGACCTGGTGGGCGACCAGATCCAGCGGGCCGTTGCGGCCGCCTGGGGGGCTGCGCTGGCCGCCAGCGGGCGACCTGGCTGTGTCTGGCCGCCCAGCGGCCAGGCGGGCGCGGAGCCTGCGGTAGAGCCAGCGGATGAGGATTATCACCGTGGGTCCTAGTCCAGCCGCCGCCGCTGGCCACCGGACAGCTGCGCCCCAGACGTGCCGGCCTTGCCGGCCAGGCCGACCAAGCCGGCCAGGCCGACCAAGCCGACCAAGCCGACCAAGCCGACCAAGCCGACCAAGTCGATGGTCTCCTCGACGTCGCGAGGAGCGCGGTAGTAGCCGGCGTAGAGCCGCAGGGTCTCCCGCACCGTCAGGCCGGGCTCGGGCCCGGACTGGTTCCCGCCGCCGGATCACGCCATCAGCTGCGGGCGCTGGTCGCCACTGGCCGCCCCGCCAGCGTCCTGACCGCCGAGCTCGGGATGGGTGAACATCCCGTGCGCGACATCATCTCCGGCCGGTCCGGCCAGGTGACCGCCGCGACCCGGGACGCGGTCCGCGGCCTGTACGACCGGCTCTGGGACGTCCCGCCGCCCGAGCGCACCCCTGCCCAGCCCAAGCCGCCACCTGCGCCCGGGGCCGACCCTGCGGACGTTCGCGACCGAGGCACCGGATGGGTTGGTGACGTTTGCGCGGGCCGGTCAACAGGTCAGAGACTTTTTTCGCTCGTGTATCCGCTGACCGTGTCGTCCGGGAGGTGCCCCTCGCGTAGTCCCAGAACGGTGATCATGGCAGGGACTTGGGGACCGGTGGTGACGTCACGCCCGGTGAGCGTTTCCGGGTATCTGGAATTCGGCCCGGCAGAGCCCGTTTGCGATGAGCGATGTGCGCTGACTGGGATTGCCGCGACATCGGCGGTTGCCGAAATCCGCTCACCCTTGCGATTCACGCTCATGCGCTGCGAGCGCGTGACGGGCCGTGCCGCGGCTGGCATCTTGGCGCGTCATAGCAGCCGTTGCAGTTCCTCGATGGTCATGCCGACGTCAGATAGAATCCCGCGCAGCGTTCCTCTAGCCACATCGCGACGCTGGTGCACCGGTACCGTCGTGCCGCGCCCATCGGGATGGCGCATGATGTGATGGCTACCGGCAACTCGCGCCACCTTGAACCCGGCTCTTTCTAACGCTCGGACCACCCGATCGCCGCGCACGGACGGCAGTGCTGGCATCAGGCCACGTCAACCGTCAGGGTCAGCTCCTGCGGCGCGCCGAACTCGGCGATCAGCCCCTCAAGCGCCTCGCGCAAATCCGCGACCGCAGCCTCCGCTGTATCGCCCTCACCGTTCGCACCCACGCCCGGACGCAGCTGCGCATGAGCGCACCAGACCCCGTCCTCGTCCTGCTCGACGGTGTAAGGAACGTGCACAGCCCGGGTCAATGCTCCCTGCTCCTTCGAATCGGTCTTCATATTGTAGACCGGTTGGCGCCGCTGGCACCTGGCCGGGCGCCGGACCGCTGCCGCGCGGTGACAAAGTCATGCCGCGGTGGGCGAGTTCTGGACGGGCGAACAGTATCCGCAAACGCTGGGGCTCTTCTGCTGCGCCACCTGCTGCGGGATGCGTTGAGCCAGGCCGCTGCCCTCTTGGGCGAGGCCCGGGTGAGCCAGGCGTCCTGGATGAGTTCCGTAAATTCCTGCAGAGCGAGCCGGCCGATCTGGCTCGCACGCACCAGCACAGATAGGTGGCCGTCGAAGTGAGGGGTGGTGAAGTACGGCGTGTTTTGGGACGCGCTTTCGCCGACATGGCAACAGCGTAGGCGGTGATGATCTCCTTGGCCCAGTGGCCGTTCCCACCGCGATGATGCATGGCAACGAGATGGAGTCCCTTGAACCTGTAGCAGGCCGAGGCTGGCCGCAATCAGCGTCATACACCAGGCGGCCGGATACAAAGCGGTGACCCTGCCGACCAGGGCGGCTGAAGTGAAGCAGTCTGGTCCGGCATCCGCCGGGTGCACGGCGTTGCGCCCAAAAGGTCAGGGCCGCCCGGACGAAAGTGATCAACGCTCTAGTCGCCCTACTCGGGCCCGAAAACGATCGACGTGCGTCACCGGGCACTGCTGCTGATCGGCTTCGCCGGGGCGCTGCGCGGGCGAGGCCGACGCCGACGCGATCCACGCTGCCCAGACAACGGCCGCGTGGGCCATCAGCTACCCCGGCAGCCACGAGTCGAAGCCTCGCCAGATTGACGTCACTCGTTGAGCTGCTGACACGGCGCCTTGTTCCAGATGGTCAGTCCACCGGGCCGACGGGATGGCCTGATCACGGGACTTTGCGCACTGGCGTAGCGAGCCTGGTTGCTGCCTGTCGTTGCCACCGCAGTTGTCGTGAGCCTGCGCTACCGTGACCCTGCGTTCCGGCGCGGCATCCCGGTGATTCGCGTTCGTGTTGGAGAATGCGGAGATAGACCCAGGAGGCCGGTCACTTTGGGGTACACGACGAAGATGGCCGCCGCGCTGTGCGGCGCGACGGTGAGCCAGCTACGTCATTGGCGGAATCCCCGCACAGGGCCGCTGCTGGCGCCGGAGATCGCGGCTGGGCGGCAGGCCTTCTACTCGTTCCGCGACCTGCTTGCTCTGCGCACGTTTGTCCACCTCCGCGAACACGCATCGCTCCAGCGGATCCGGGTGGCGATCGGCAACCTGCGTGACCTCGGCGAAGTTCAGCACCTTGCCTCTTACCGGCTTGTCTCGGACATGGCCGGGAACATCCAGCTCGTCACCGAGGAGGAAGCACTTGACCTCGTCCGCAGGCCGGGTCAGCGGCAGATCCTTGTCGCCATGGGCGATGTCATCGAAGCCTTTCCGGTGCGGGCGGGCGTGGTGGTGCCCCATCTGCTCCAGCCGCGCGAGCATCTGGAGGTGGATCCGGAGACGCAGGGCGGCATACCCGTGATTGCCGGGACGCGCGTGCCGTATGACGCCGTGGCGGGGCTGATGCGGGACGATGTGGCACCTGAGCGGATCGCTGAGTATTACCCTGCAGTCTCCGCCGAGGCAGCTCGGGACGCGCTGAGCTTCGCCGTGTATGTCGATAGTTACACGCCTCCAGCCAAGGCAGCGTGATGCTTATCCTCATCGATGAGGACACCGCTGCGCAGCTGCTCGGGCCCTTGGCGCACGTCCTTCCCTGGCATCAGGTCGATCACATCACCAAGATCAAATGGGCGGGCAAGAAGGATTACAGCGTTCTGGGTGACGTGAAGAAGGCCGGGTACGACGTGATCATCACGAAGGATCGGAACCAGCTCGGCGATCCACGCGAGTGTGACGCGATCAAGGGGTCGGGCCTCCATCACGTTCGCTACCGGCAGCGGCAGGAAGGAGCTTATGGACCCGGGCTTGCCCTTGGCGCGATCATCTCCGCGATGCCGAAGGTCATGGAGGACCTGGAAACAAGCAGCGGCCAGCGGCTGGTGCGGATCGTGGCTCTCGATCCGACACCCGCGCGCCGCTTTGCAATCACCGATCCAAGGCGAGATCCACCTTCGCCGTACTGGCCGCGCTAGCCCAGCGGGCACTCCCTGCCGATATCGCACTGCCCGTCAGAACTTGTCCAGCGTCACGGGTTCATACACCGGTCATCAGCCGCTACCAGGAGCGGTCTATTGACGGGACCCCCTGGTCCCTGCAGACCACCTTTTACCCGATGGAGTTCCTTACCAGAGGCGCGACCGACCTGCTCAAGCCCGAAAACATTGGCGGTGGCTGGAGAGGGGTGCTCGAGTACCTCGAAAAGGCGCTTGGCGTCAGGCAGGTTGGGTGGCGCGACAGGATTATCGCGCGGCCACCTGACAGGACTGAGAGGGTCTTCTTCGGCCTGTCGGACAAGGTACAGGTAGCTATCTTCGAGTTCCGGCGGACAAGCTTCGACGAGGATGGCAAGCCGATTCGGCTGACGGTGACCGTCTATCCCGCCGGCCGTAACCAGTTCGAGATGGAAGTGGGCCCTGTTCGTCCCCGTGGTCAGGACGTATATCGAGCGGCGGCCGCGACGTGACCGCGCTCCAGAGAAGGTGCGGACAATGGTCGAGCCGGACGAGGAGACCCGGCACCGCTGGCCGGAGTGCGGGCAGCGCGGCAGGCCCGTCGCAAACGGCGAGCAACCACGCTTGATCGTTTTGGTTGCTCGGTCATTGGTAGATGTCGTGGCAGCCGATGGCCAGCCAGGTCAGGAGCGGTTGGCCATCGGTATCTGGGCCGATGGTGCACAGCGCCCGCCCATCGGGGCCGGCGAAGCTCCAGGTCAGCGAGTAGGTCTCACCAATCTTGTGAACGCGCAGGCGTGTGGGCCAGGGTCCTTCGCCGCGGTGCGCTCCCGCTGCCAGCGCGGGGATGACCTGGCTACGGACGGCGTTGATGAACAGCCGGCGGTGTTCGCGGGGGAGTTTGGCCAACGCGAGGTCGAATCCCGCTGTGGTCTGGTATTTCACCCGCCGGCCGCATCGTCGATGGCTTCCAGGTGTGCCAGGAACTCTTCATCACTGTCGGATCTCCGGACCCGCCCGGCGGCCAGGTCCGCCTCGGCCTCCTGGAGCTTCGCCTGCCAGGCCGGGCTGTAGACCCATGCGTCTTCCTCGGGAACGATACGGGCTAGCCGACGGCCGTCCCGCGTCAGCACTGTGGTGACATGACCGTAAGCGGCCATATTGACCAGTTCCGGCAGATGCTTTCGGGCTTCGGTCGTGGTCATCTCCTGGACCTCGTACGGCAGCGGCATCCCGTTCTCGCTCATGCCCCTAGTGTACGTCACGTACGTGGCGCTGTTCAGGTCTCGGTCCAGGGCTCTGGCCTGGCACACACAGGTGCCGGGGCAGCGCGTGACGGCCGTCCGGGCATGGTTGCTCAGGAAGTTGTACTGCCATCGCCCGGCTTAGCCGGGCCGCATTCATTTGCCGCTGGTCACTCGTCTGGCTGGAACAAGCCGAAGGGATCTGACCCCGGTCTGCGCGGAACGAGGCAAATGGTGCCGCGGGTCCCGGATCACTCGACGACGTCGTGGGACGCCGGGCCGAAGACCACCAGGTGGTCGATAACCGGGGCCGGGTCACCGGACCAGTCAAGCGCGGCTAGCTGCGCCCGGCTGCGGCGGCCCATCCGCCAGCGGAAGGCCTCGAAGCGGCTCGTGGCGAGCCTGAGCGCTGTCCCGCTGCCGGGTCCGAGCCGGAACTGGGCATCTTCCACCACCACCCGCAGCGGGACGGGCGGCCGCAGCCCGGTGAGCAGCCAGCCGGCGGCACGCCAGATCACCTCGGCGTCCCTGGCTCCGGGCCGGCCGAGCGCGCCGCGGATGTCGTGCTCGTGGCTCGCGATGTCGATCACCGCAGCCTGCACCCGGAATTCGCCGATCAGGTGCTCGAACTCCGGCGCGACCGCGGCCCACCGGGCGAGGACGTCGGCCACTGGCCAGCCCGCAAACCGGGCTACCTGAGCGGCTGTCTCCTCCTGCGACGGCGGGCCGGTCAGCCGCCCCGCGACCGCATCGCCGGCGACGGCCGCCAGATGCGCCACCACGTCCCGCACCGACCACGCAGGACACGCCGGCACCTGAACGTCCAGAGCGGCGTCATCGACCACTGACACCAGCGAACCCAAGCGCACTCGCGTGTCCCGGTACAGCCGCGGCAGATCCCGATCCAAAGCGTCAGCAGGCACGAACGCACTTTACGGTTCCAACGGCAGCCAAACCATCCCCCTGGCACGCCCGGCGCCGCCTGCTGGGGGTGCGCAATGGGCAGCCAGCTGACGCATTTGCCATGTTCCATGCACTGGGCTTCGTCAGAACGGCTGGTCCCCGTCAAGATCGTCCATCTCGGCAGCCATCTCGTCTTCGAAGATGCCGTACGGGGCTCCAGCCGGTGTAAAGCCGACCACGAACATACGCCGACCATCAACGTCCACCCAGATGGGATCGGCATGCTCGACGGCAGGCGCGGGAACGGCCCGGCGGGTCCGAGCGCTCGATCGGCGTTCGCGCTGTGGGCTCACCGTCGCCGCCTCCGGTCAGTTAATCGGCACTGCAGGCGAGCCACGACCGCGGCGGGCCTGTCGTGCATGCGTGATGGCGATAACCGAAGCGCCGCCCGCCAGCGGCGCCTGGACCGACACCTTCTCATGCCGCATAGGGCGCGCCCGGGTCAAGCGGCAATCTAACCGGCCGCCGCGCCGCTCGTTCCCCGCATCGACGGGCACCTCGCCCGGCGGCGACCTGCAGGCCAGTCAACGCCGCACCGAGTCGACGGTCGGCATCGGGCTGCGTCGACAGACGGCATCACGCTGAGTGATGGAGAAGGTCGGGGAGAACGTACGCCGAGCCGCCGTGATCTCAAGCCTGGGTTTGGGTGTCTTCGCTGTAACCGCCGCAGGTCCTGGGCTTCGGCGAGGACACGTTATCTATGGCGGTGTCTTTGCTGTGGCTGGTGTGACGGCCGTGCCCGCAACTACAACGTCCGGCCTCTGTAGGCCTTGGCGGACAAGCATAACGGCGGCGCGAGGCAAAGGAACAAGGCTGATGTCCCGACGACTGACCGGGTTCACCACGTCCGGTGACCTGCACCTGGGCAACCACATCGGCGCGATCCTGCCGATCGTGACCGAACAGGCCATCGCCGGCACCGTGGTGTTCGTCTCCGACCTGCATGCCCTGACGCTCGACCATGAGCCCGCGGACGTGCGGCGGCGGGACGCTGGAGTTCGCCACCTTGCTGCTGGCCGCGGGCGCCGACCCCGGCGCGTGCCTGTTCATGGTGCAGTCGCACGTGCCCGAGCACGCCGAACTGCACTGCCTGCTGGAGCGCGCGACGGCTCCGGCGAGGCGCAGCGCATGATCCAGTTCAAGGAGAGGCCCGCTGCCAGGAACAGGTCCGGCTGTCGCTGCTGACCTACCCGGTCCTCATGGCCTCCGACATCCTGCCGTACGACACCGAGGAGGTGCCCGTCGGCGAGGACCTGACCCAGCACGTGGAGCTGGCCCGGGACGTGGCTCCGCAACCGCTACCTGGAACTGTCGCGTGACCCGAGCGCATCCGCTCGGTCCTGCGGGCCGCCGCGGCGCGGGCCAGCGAGCAGGCCCGCGAGAAGGTGCGCCAGGCCAAGGCGGCGATCGGCCTGCTGCCCGCCTGAACCCGCCCGGGTCACCAGCGGCGGTGCCGGTCACACCCGGCGCCAGGTCGGGCGCGTGGCACAGGGATGGTACCGGCCGTCAAGGCCGCTGCTTCGAGGACGGCATCCGAGCGCGCAGCAAGCGCAGCATGATCGGCGAGCAGTGGTGGTCACGCCGGTTGATCGATGTGCTCGAGTCGTTCGGCATGAGCGGCCGGCTGGCCTGGGCCGGAACTACGCTCGTTCCGGCCAGGTCATCGGCTTCGAGATCCAGCGGGTACGTGACCGCCCAGGTCCAGGGATCGGCCCGGCCCTACCAGGCCCGAATCCCCCGCAGTGGGCGCAGGCTGCTGCTGATCCCGCGACCGGGCGACAACACGAACTGCCGACGCGCCGGAGTCAGCAAGATCGCCGAACGGCCATCATCCCGGCCTGGTCGGCCATTAAGCGGACGAAGGTCGCCTGCGCGATCTCTGACCAGATGATCCTCAGCAGGAGCCGCCGAACACCTCAGCCACGAACTCCTCGTGCGACTTCAGGCCCGGCCGCCCGGCCGCCTTCCACGCCTCGTGCTCGGCGATGGCGACGTCGATCTCGGCTTCCTCAACCTGCTCGGCGGATGCGCGGTCCCGCAGGGCCTTCAGCGTGTGGTACTCGTGCATGGGAACCACTACAGCGGTTTCGCCGCCGAGGCGGATGACGTCGTGGCTGCCGTCCTCTGAAGGCTGCGCGCCCATGCCACGATGCTAACTCGCCGCGCCCCCAACCCGGCCGTCTCGACGGCGCGGGGCGCGCTGAAACCCCACGATTCGTGAATTCCGGGATCGCATTCGGCCTGGCTCCGGGTTCCTGACGCACCGGCCATACCCTATGACCCACTGTCGCTGCGGCGGATACCCGGCGAAGTCGAGGCAGGGCGTGCGTCCGTGGCAGGTCGCTGGTTTGTGGGTGGATATCTGTAAAGGCGTCTTCTTCGCCCACACAGGTCCATTCCCTGGATCTGCCGTTAGTTTCCGCAGGCCAGGGTCGGCGACGTCGGACTCCGTCATCGCCACAAGCACCACGGCCCGGCGCTGGGGTGAAGAAAAGACAGCATCCGAATCTCGGTATTGCCTGCAGCGCTGGGCCGCCGTTGCTCCAGATTGCGCAGCCTGGAGTCGGCGAGCCAGCCCGATGACGCGGTCGCCGCCTGCTGCTCCTCGTGCTCGGTGTCGGGGGCGCACGCGCGCGGTGGCAGAAGCACTTCAAGATCGCTCAGAGACGGAGGAGACACCGTCGCCCGGCAGTCGTGCCCGAAGATCTGGAGCCGGGGATTTTTGCGATGCTGGCTGGCGCCCAGCCGCGCCGGCCAACGGGTCGCTAGCTCTGTTGCTTGGGCAGTTGTGGTATCAGCCAGCCGATGAAGTCGGCGGGGCTGCGGGTCTGAAGCCAGAGCGTGCCAGGCCCGGTGAACGTGGCAACGAGTCCCTCGCCGGATAGCAGCGTCGACTTCCAGCCGCCGACCTTGTTGACTTGGTAGCCGATGTTCTCCTCGAAGGCGACGATGTGTCCCGTGTCGATTTTCAGCACCTCGCCCTGGGCCAGCGCGCGGCGCTCGATAGCGCCATAGCTCGAGACGATCATGTCGCCGGCGCCCGTGCAGCGGAGCAGGAACAGGCCTTCACCCGAGAAGAAGGTCTTGCGGCCGCCCCACTTGGTGTCGACCTGTACACCTGGATCCGAGGCGAGCCAGGAACCGGATTGCACCATCAGCGCGCCCGGATTGCCGACGGGCATGTGCACGATGTCGCCCGGCAGCGTTGGCGCGACGGTGAGCTCGCCGCCCGTGGGAGCCCGGAACGTGTTGATGAAGAAACTCTCGCCACCCAGGACCGATCGTTTCAGGCCTGCCAGCATGCCGCCCTGAGCCTTGGTCTCGATCTCGACGCCGCCCGACATGCTGGTCATCGCCCCTGCTTCGGCCCTGACCTCGCCGCCGAGCGGCAACGTGATCACCGCGAGCGCGAACGCGGGACTGTAGCGGATATCAACATCCATACTTGCCTCCTTGATCACGAAGCGTAGTTACCAACCCGCCGCCGTGCGACATCCCGGCGTCGAGGAGCCGATGGGGCTTCAGTTTGCTCCGCGTCCGCCTGGCAGCGCCCCGGGTCAGACGGGTGACCAGCCGGGATCCCGCCCGGCGAGCGCGACAACACGATCAAGCCACGGCGCGTCACCGGGCAACAGCCGTGGCGGACCGAATGGCACATTCAGGCCGGCCGGGGCGTCGGGGCTGGTGACCTGGACCAGGAACCTCTGCGCGGCATCCAGCAACTCTGGTTCGCAGCGGTAGGGCTGCCCGGCCGCGCGGGCGATGTCCCAGCCGTGCACGACGACTTCGTCGGCCGCGGTGAGGCCGACCATTTCGCCGGGCGCTTCCATACCGGCGATTCTCGTCATGCCGGACCACGCTGCAGGATCCTGCCAGGCCTGCGCCAGCGCGGTGAGGTCTCGCGGGATCCGCTCCCGCCAGTCATCGCGCAGCCGGGAGGCGTCCCCGGATGGCGCCTGGTTGCCGTACTTGCCGCTGTCCTTGTTCGCCGCGGCGGTGAACGCGAGCGCCAGGCCGCCGACGTGATCGATCAGATCGCCGAGCCTATACGCCGGGCACGGCGTCGGTTTGCCCAGCTCATTGTCTTCGACGCGCGCGACCAGCGCAGCCAGTCGCTGGGCCGCTGGCCCAAGATCCACGATGCTCATGCTGAATACGACTACCCCGGATCGCTAAAGTCACCGGCTGGCCGGTCGTAACCCGGCCGCACGGCGGAAATCTCAACCGTACAGCCAGGGTCCGGCTACCCGCCGCAGCGCTTCGGTGACCTCGGCGATCCCTCCCAGCCGAGCAGGCTGGTGGACAGCAGATGCGGCGGCAGGCCCAGATGACACTGCTGGATCTCGTCCTTGACCGGCAACCCGACTATGTCGGCGTACCAGCCTTCGAAGTCCTTCGCCGATCGCCACGGCTGAGTCTCCACGGGCTCAATGTGGCTCCGGGTCACCATGGCCTAGCTAGCCGCAGAGTGCGGTACAGCCAGGCACCCCTGCAAAGGCACCCACCGTCGATTCGTGCACGGGGCCACGGACGTACCTCATCGCGGCATCGGCGCGCATCCCGGTGACCAGGCGATTATGAATAATCGTGCAACCCGGATCGTTCTGGCAGGCCTCGACGAATCAGGCTGAAACAGCGATTGCGAGCGCAATAGCAGCTATGCGCGCTCCAGCCCGGCTTGGCGCTTGATAAGCGGTCGGCGCATCTCCAACGGCCCTGCGGGGATTGCCCGCTATATATCCCCAAAAGACCGCGCAGCCGAGATTGCGGAGATCGTGGGCGTGCCCACCGTATGTGGGTACGACGGTGAGTGTGAAGCCAGCGAGAACTGGTGTCACCCGCGGGCTGAGCGGCGGCGCGCACGGTTTCGACCTGAACATCCAGCGGGTCCTCGAACACTGGACGATCCCGTTCGCGATCCGCGAGGTCATCGCGAACGCGCTCGACGAGCAGATCCTGACCCAGACCGCGGACCCGGTCATCGCCGAAGACACAGCCGGACGGTGGCACATCCGCGACTTTGGCCGAGGGCTCCGGTATGAGCATCTGACCCAGAACGAGAGCCTGGAGAAGCGCCGCGATCCCCGCGTGGTCGGCCAGTTCGGGATGGGCCTGAAAGACGCACTCGCCGTTTTCGACCGGCGCGGCATCGAGGTCGAGATCCACTCCCCGCACGGCGGCATCCGGACCGCCCGGATGGCCAAGGCCGGCTTTGCTGACGTAGTCACGCTGCACGCGATCGTCGGCCAGCCGGCCGACGCCAGCCAGCCCGGCACTGATGTCGTCCTCAGCGGCGTGACCGCACAGCAGATCGACACGGCCAAGAGCTTGTTTCTGCGCTTTTCCGGCGACACCGCGCTGGAAGCGACCCGCTACGGCCAGGTCCTCAGCCGCCCCTCGGGCAGCGAGGCAGCCCGCGTCTATGTCAAGGGCCTGCTCGTCGCCCACGAGGAGAACTTCCTGTTCTCTTACAACATCACCGACATCAATGCGCCGCTGCGGAAGGCCCTCAACCGCGAACGCAGCAACGTTGGCCGCAGCGCCTACACCGACCGGGTGAAGAAGATCCTCATCGAATGCTCCAGTGCCGCCGTGGCCGGGCAGCTCACCCGCGACCTGGCCGCATTCTCGACCGGACGCCAGCACGACGAACTGCGCTGGCGCGACGTCGCGCTGCACGCGTGCCGCGTACTGCAAACACACGAGAAGGTCGTCTTCGTCACCGCGGCCCAACTTCACGACGCAAGTCCCCAGCTCAGGTACGCCGAAGACGACGGGTACCGCCTTGTCACCGTGCCCGACGACATCGCGGCCGCGCTGCGGCGGCTGACCGACCTCGATGGCCGGCCCATGATGGACCTCGGCGCCTACCGCCAGGCGTGGAACGAGAGCTTCCAGTACTCCTTCGTCGACCCGGAAGACCTGACCGAGCCCGAGCGCGCCGTGTTCACCCGCGCGGCCGACGTCGCGCAATTCGCCGGGCTTGAGAATTGGACAAGGCCGGATACGGCACCTTCTTGTATCGAGACCATGCGGATGTCGCCCCGCGGCGACATGGTGCTGGGCATGTGGGATCCGGCCGGGCAGCGAATCATCATCCGCCGTGACCAGCTGCGGACCCTTGCGGTATTCGCCGGCACCCTGCTACACGAACTCGGGCACGCGACCAGCGGCACCACCGACGGCACGATGGAATTCGAAGACGAGCTCACCCGGCTCCTCGGCCAGATCGCCTCGCCGCGCCTTTCGGCCGATTGAGTCAAAGCATCGTTGCCGCGCAGAGCCGTTGGCTCGCACCACCGTAACGACTGGCTCCCCGTGGGTGCGTCATCGTCGCGTCGACCTGCGGCTCGGGGACTACCTCGATGTTGTCACCAGGGCCGGCCATCCGGCGTGTTGCCCTGACATAACGGCGAATGCTCCGGGCTTCCAGATCGCACGACCCGGTAAAGGTTTTGCGAGCACGATGCCGCGGCCGGCGGCTGCAGTGAGGATCAGCTTGACGTCGCGTTGGCGTTGCCGGCGCGGTCTTTGTGCCAGAGTCGGGTTGTGGCCGGGTTCGGGCTGGTGCGACGGTCTCCTGGGTTCGCCGCCTTGCTGGCGGCTCAGACCATTAGCCCTCTCGGCGACGCGATGGCGACGACTGCCTTGATCCTGCACGTGCAACGAACCACGGGCAGTGCCACAGCGGTCGGACTGCTGCTGTTCGTGCAGGCGATCCCGCCGCTGGCCGCGCCCTTGGCGGGCGTCATCGCGGACCGGTTCCAGCCGGGCCGTCTGCTCAGCATCGGCTGGCTGGCCCAGGCGGTCCTCGCTGGGCTTCTGGCGCTGCTGTTGCCGCCGCTGGGAGCACTGCTCGCGGTGGTCTTTGTCCTGGCTTTGGTGGATACGCCGCTTACCGCAGCGGTCGGCCGGTGCATCCCGGCTGTTGTGGCCGATGACGATCTCGTCGCGGCCAACGCCCTGCGAAGCGGGGTGTGGGAGCTGGGGACGGTGCTCGGTCCGCCGTTGGCCGGATTCCTGTTCGCCGCATCCGGTGCAAGGCTCGTGCTCGGCCTGGATGCTCTTACGTTCCTCGTCGTGATCCCTCTTGCCCTGCGCCTGCCGACGCTGGCGCGGGACACCGACGTCCGGTCTCGCCACTCGTTCGTCCGCGACGCCCGCGACGGGCTCGCGTTCGTCTGGCGTACGCCGTTTGTCCTAGCCGTCGCCCTCGGCTTCTGGGTGGTGGTGCTCTTCTCCGCGCCCGATGACCTCATCCTCCCATTCCTTGCCACGTTGACCTTCAGGGCCGGCCCGGTCGCCGTCGGCGCGCTGCTCGCGGCGGCGTCGGCGGGCCTCCTGGCCGGTCTGCCGTTCGTCCGTCCGGCTGGCCGGCGGCTGGGGGTGACCGGGGGCATCGTGGCCGGGTTTGCCATCATGGCCACCGGTAACCTTCTGACCGCGGCGGCGCCCTGGCTGATTGCCGCTTTCGCCGCCCAGGTGCTCCGTGGCCTGGCGATCCCCCTTGCGGACACTCACGTGACGACCTACCTTCAGCGCACCACACCACCCCCGATGCTTGGCCGGGTCCTCGCCAACGTCTACGGCGGGGTGGGCGTCGCGGCAGCCGCCGGCTACCTCCTTGGGGGCCCAATGGTGGATGCCACCTCCCCGCGCACAGCCTTCGTGATTGTCGGCTGTGGTGGCCTGGCAGGCGCGGCCGTCACTGCCATATTGCTCCGGAATGCGCGGCGTCAGCCAGACACTCGATCGCGGTAGCGGCAGCGCTCAACGCGCCGGATGCCGAAAGCTGTGGAGCTGGCCTGCGGAGGAGTCCTGATGGGCGCAGGATCCTCCGATCTGCGCGGCTGGTCAGGCAATCTGGGCGCAGCCGCTACCCGGCACCGAGGAGGCGCTTGCCGCACAGATCGGCTCGGCGTGCGTTCTCCCTGACCTTCCATCACTCAGCGTGATGCCGTCTGTCGACGCAGCCCGATGCCGACCGTCGACTCGCTGCGGCGTGAGTGGCCTGGAGGTCGCCGCCGGGCGAGGTGCCCGTCGATGCTGCGAACGAGCGGCCCGGCCGCTTGCCAGATTTCCGCTTGACCCTGGCGCGCGCCCTATGCGGCAGCTGAGTGCGTCAGTGATTGGGGAGCCTCTCACCTTCAGCCGGGAACGATGACGCGTCGCTTAGCCCGAGTAGAAGATGCACCCGGGCCAGAGGGACTTCGAAGGCTACGGGGTCGATGCCGTCCAGGGACTCGCCGTCGTCAGAATCCGACCGCCGCAGTCGGGGAGACCTCGCTGCGCATGGCCCGCCACAGCTCAGCGACCGCGCCTTTCCGGCGCTCTGCTACAAGCCCCGCGCGCTGCAGCGCGACGAGGTTGCCGCCACCGAGGTACCCAGATCCCAGCGCCTCCACGCTCAGGCGTATGTCGGAATCTGCCGTCGTCCTCTCCACCGTGGCCTCGCCGGTGTCGTCCGCCCGGATCCGCCAGCTGCCGTCGTTCCACGGAGCGGTGGTGTCCACGACCTCGACCACGACGTCGCACGGCGCGCTCCACGCCCGTTCGTGCAGCGCCTCGGGAAGGTCGACCAGGCGCACCCACAGGCTGTCGTAGGTCGCCACGTCGGACGTCGACCTCGGGCCGCCGGCCCACAGCAGCAGCGGGTCGTCGACACCGACGGTGCCGACCTTGATGGTCCCGATCAGGTCGAAGTCGACCAGCCGACGCAGCAGCGCGAGCTGCGCAGCCGGATCGCCGACCAGCGCCCACACCGAAAGCTCTCCTGCGGGCCGGGCACGCTCCCACTTGTGCGTGCGGCGGAACATCGCGAACCCGACCTCCACGCCGTCGCGACGGGCGAAGAGCACCCGCCAGGACTCCTTATCCCGCAGGTGCTCGGGCAGCTGGTAGCAGATACGGGCGTAGTAACCGGCCTCGCCGACCACCGAGCCAAGGCCGGCGCAACCGAGATGGCACTCCCGCATCCGCTTCGGCACCTCGGGATCAGAGACCGTCGCCAGATGAGTAGTGACCGCGCCGGCCGCGCTCTCCAGACTCGGGCGCGTTAAGCGTCGCACCCCTGCCGAGGCTCACCTCCAGCTCCAGCGACGCCAAGCCGTAGCCGTGGCGGCCGTATATGGCCGGCTCGCTCCGCATGGAGCGCCGAGACATGGGTGCCTTCCTCCTCGTGCACCTGCTCGAAATGGTGCCGCAACATCGCGCTGAGCACGCCCTTGCGCCGGTGGTCGGGATGCACACCCACCCAGGTGAGACCGGCGCACGGCACCTGCCGGGTACCCGCGTCAGGCCCCGGGATCGACAGCGTCAGCGGAAAGACACCATAGATCCCGGGGTAGGTCGCCGGATCGGAGCCGTCCACGTCCGCCGCGAAGCGCTGCTCCGCGGGAAGGCCGATCAGCTGCTCGTCCGTCGGTGCCGCAGGGACCTCAGCGAACCAGACGGTGTGGTCGGTGGCCAGGTAACGCTCCGGGTCGGTCGCACGGCCGATGCGGATCCGGTTCTCGGTCATGGTCCCCAGCCAACCGCTGGCGGGCTGATGCCTCAACCGGTTTACGCTCACCCCAAGCTCTGGCCCAGTCGCAGGACGGCGGACCAATCGCCCGATGAAGGCGCATAACGGATGATCCGAGCATCTGGATCGCTGTGCTCAGCTGCGGCGCAACCTCCTGTGCCAGAACGCACAATCGGAGTCCTGATCGGCGGTCCTGCGAGGCAGGACTGAGACCGCGATCAGATGCAGTCCAACGGCGTACGCAGCAGTCAGGACGTGCTGGCTTTGCGCGCGAGGACAAGCCGGTACCGCGGGCTGCCGTCCTCGCGTCGGCCCAGAGCCGCCAAGGGGTCTGTCGTCACGGTGAATCCGGATGCTGTCAGGTCGTTGCGGACCGCGTGCAGCGGGCAGGTGCGGTAGTACATGACGAACGGGGGACGCCACACGGCATTGCGGACCCGCATGGCCAGGTCGAACCCGAGCAGCGCCCAGTACCAGCTTGAGGTGATGGGCTGTGGCGCACCGATCGGGAAGGCGAAAACCCCGCCAGGCCGCAGCGCGCGGTACACGCCGGCGAACAGCGCAGGCCGTT
This sequence comes from uncultured Actinomycetota bacterium, assembly GCA_963727015.1. Taxonomy (GTDB): domain Bacteria; phylum Actinomycetota; class Actinomycetes; order Streptosporangiales; family Streptosporangiaceae; genus DATFVJ01. The sequence goes on from CAVSEV010000005.1 coordinate 284,922, forward strand.
CGGCGGGCAGGAAGTGCCCGAGCGCTCCGAAACTGACCGCCAGGTCGAAGGCCTCGGCGAAGGGCAGGGCCCGGACGTCGGCCCGTACCCACTTGGCGTCCGGGTGCGCACCGCGCGCCTGCGCGAGCATGCCAGTGCTGAAGTCGACGCCCGTGATACGTCCTTGGCACAGGGATTTGAGGACCCGCATGCCCGCGCCCGTGCCGCAGCACACGTCCAATCCTCGGCCGAACGGGCCGAACGGGCGCAACGCGTCGGCGGTCGCGTCAAGCACGCCATCGGGGGTGCGAAAAGGCGTGTGGTCGAACTTCGGAGCAAGCAGGTCGTAGCCGCCCTCGACCGAGGACAGCGCCTGCATCGCCAGTTCACGCAGAGACGGGCCTCGAGGCGAGAACATCGGCCAAGGGTACTTCCCGATGCCAGACAGGCCGCCAGCCCCGGGATCACCCACCGCACCGAGGGCCAGGCGCAGATCAGCAACACTTCGCATCCAAAGACATACCCCGGCGACCGGGACCCGGCAGGAAACGACAACGATCTGGCTTCACATTGCACCTCGTGTCGATGATCGGGTCTGAGCGGCGCGCAGACGGCAATCTGCGGATTGGCCGATAGGCCGCCGCCAAGCTCCCGGCACTGGTTGATCGGCGAAAAGGTCCGGCGAAGCGGGCCGTCTCGGCTTAGGCGCGTATACGGCCCTCGACGTCAGTTACGGCGTATCGGGTGAATCCGTCCCGGTGGGTCCGCGCCTCGGGCGTGCTTTGCTGCCATGTAGTTCGCCCTCGTCCGGCTCGCTTCCGCGGGTCCTTTCCCGGTGCTGGCGACGGGGATGACGCTGCGGCTGAGGCCTTCCGCTGACCGTGCGGCTGTGGCGGGGCGGGCACGCAGCTGATGGCCACCACGCCGGTGCACAGCCCGTTGGCCTGTTTACCGGATGGTGGCTGCGCAGCCGGGCTGGCCATGCTTTTCGAGATAACGCTGGTGGTACTCCTCGGCCCGGTAAAACGCGGACGCCGGGGTGATCTGCGTGACGATCTGCCGCCTCAGCGATTGCTGCTCGGCATCGCGCGATGCGATCGCGGTTTCCTTCTGGCTAGCGTCATGGTAGAAGATCGCCGAGCGGTACTGGCTGCCGAAATCGAAGCCCTGGCGGTTGCGGGTGGTCGGATTGTGGCTCCGCCAGAACACCTGGAGCAGCTCCGCGTAGCTCACCTGGGCCGGGTCGAACCACACCTCGACCGCCTCGGCGTGGCCGGTGCGGTGCCTGCAGACCCGCCCGTAGGTGGGGTCCGGGACGTGGCCGCCGGTGTAGCCGACAGCGGTCTGCAGCACCCCGTGGACCTGGCGGAAGGCCGCCTCGACACCCCAGAAGCATCCTGCGGCGAATATCGCGCGCTCGGCTCCGTCCGGTCCGTGGCCCTCGAACGGCGGTGCCAGCGCCGGATCGGCGTTGCGGTTCCTGAGCTTCATCACGTCTTGGCCCCTCTAACCTTTGTGCCAACACAAACCCGGAGTCAGGGATTCCTGCATGGCGGCACAGGGCGATGCCGCGCCCGTCCGTGTCTGCCGGTGGCATGTCGTGCGTTTCCAGGTGGAGCGCGGGGGTTCGCCTTGGCGTGACTCTCCGGATCAGCGCAGCGGCTTTCTCGCTTCCGTCGCGCTCACGCGGTGCTGGTGGAGGGGGTGCGGGTGAGTGTCTCCTCGAGCCAGTCGAAGGTACGTTGCGCGGACAGCAGCGAAGAGCCGGCCTGGCAGTGGTTCTCGGCGCCCTCCTCGGCGGGGTGAACAGCAGGAATGTCTTCTCGCAGGGGAGCGCGTCGTACAGGGCCTTCGCCTGCCCGGCGAAGGCCCGTTCCGCCTCCGTGTCGATGACGAGCGTCGGGCAGCGGATGTCTGCGGCGATGTGCGCGAGGGGTGTAGTCCAGCGCGGCGAGCAACCAGGCGGCCGGCGACGGCGAAGCGAACGTGAACATGCCGTTCTGCCCGGCCCAGCGGGTGTCGGTGCTCGCGTTCATCATGTCGCCGATGAGACGGTCGGCTCCCTGCGGGTCGTCGCGGATCCATGCGGCGGCGCGTGCGTGGTAGCGGCCTTGCCGCTGTGCATTGCTCTGCCTCAGCCGCCAGTCCGGCGGCCGTGGTTGTGCGGTTCCCAGCCCAGTCCGGGACCTTGGCCTCTGCCTTCTGTGACGCGTCGGCGGACCGTGGGTGTGACCGGTACCCCAGCCTGAGGGGCCGATGAGATGAACCTTGCCGTCGGCGTCATTCTTCCGGGGCTCAGCGCCTGCGGGTACCCGCTTACCCAGGCTGTCATCGGCCGCTGGGGTATGCGGGGCAGCCGTGGCGGAGTCCGTGTGCATCGGGCTGACCGTCCGCGATGCTTCGATGGTGGCCAGCGGCCTCCCGGGCCTGGCTCCACCCCGTCCCGGCAGCGCTGCAGCGCCTGGAGCTCGCGGCCGCCTGGCGGCTTCGCTGGCCGGGCTGCACCCGCTGCTGGCTGCACGGCCTACCGGCTGAACCGGCCGCCGCCCCGGCCCGTGTAATGGTTTCGTAACAGAGCGATGTCTCCCGCTGGCCGCGCCCCGTCCGCATCGCTCATCAGCCCTCAGAACCATGCCGGCCACATGGGGTGCGGTGGCCCCGGGAGGAACCATGAGAAAGATGATGGCCGCCCTCGTGGCTGCCGGACCCCTGCTGCTCGCCATCGGCGCAGCCAGCCCGGCATTAGCCCAGGCCACGCCGGTCACGTTGCTGTGCTCACCCAGCACCAACGGTGGCACTTTGGTCGGCGGCGTCTGCGTGCTGCCCGCGCCCACCGCCGGGCAGCCCTACGAGGGATTCCTGCTCACCGGCAACGGTGCCGTGGACACGTTCACCATCACCTCCGGCACCCTGCCGCCGGGCCTGTCCATGCCCGCGACCTACGGCGCAGCCGGCACGATCGTCGGCGGCACCCCGACCACGGCGGGCACGTTCACCTTCACCGTCCACGTCGTCCCCTTCGCCAACCCCGGCACACCTGGCGCGAACGGGACCTACAGCATTAAGGTCGGCCCGCCACCACCGCTGGCGGTGAGCTTTCCCAGTTCCTGCTGCAGCGCCGGCACGGTCGGCACCGCGTACCTGCAGAACTTCTTCTCCTCCGGCGGCGTCGGCCCATTCGCCTGGTCGGTAGCCTCCGGCGCGCTCCCGCCCGGCCTGGCGCTCAGCTCACCGAGCGCACCGCAGGTCACCGGCAACGAGCTGAACGGCACGCCGACGAAAGCTGGCACGTTCAAGTTCACGATCAAGGTGACAGACAGCGCCGGCGACCAGGCAACCGAACCGGCCAGCATCACCATCCGGCGCTGACCCCCCTGAGCAGCGGGCACCAGGGACCCGCCAGCCCGCGATCAGCGGTGGTCTTGCGTTGCTGGTGTTGGCCGCGTGAGCGGATGTTGACGCGGGTCGGCTGGCTGGCTGGAGCTCGGTGGTTCCGCGCCAGGCCCGCCCGGCGGCCTTATCCTGCATCAGGTCCCCCGGTCAGCACGGCAGGACGGCGGTGTTCGCCCTGCCGGGCTTGAGGAGGCTGCACGAGACCGCAGCGGCAGCGGGCGGTAGTCGGCGGTTCGCTAGCGCACGCCCGAGCGGCGCTGGGCTCGGGGTGGCGATTGCACAGGCTGGTGACCTCCAACGGCGGCACGCCCGCGCTGCTGGACACGCCGGGCGGACGGTGACGGTGACGGTGACGGTTGAGCTTCTGGCGTTCCGCGCGACCACAGTTCACGTCGGTCCGGCCGCCTGATCCAGCAGCCTCACCGGCATCTTTACCGCTTCTGAGCGCTTCCTGAACCGATCCCATGAACCTCGCTGGGCAAGCTTAGGTGGCAGGGGCCGTCATGGCGGCCACCGGGTCCAGCCATCACCAGGAAGGAGTGTCCAGGCATGCCACAGCCCGACCGCAGCACCGCCCGCCGCCGCAGCGACAGACTTGCAGCCATCGGCAAGGCGTTGGTGTGGGTCGCGGGTAGCGCTGTTGCCGCGTCTTTCGGGCCGGGACGCGGCCGTCGCGCACGGGCTGCCTGGCCATCACCTGCCCGCGGCGTGCGCTCAACCAGCGCGAGTCAGCGTTGACCCGGGTAACCCGGGCCGGCCACCGCGATGAGTCCGATGCCACGGGCCGCGCCGAGGGCAACGAGCGGCTTACCGCGATGACCGGCGCCGCGCTGCTGGTCCTGTTCGCGGCGGAGGGAGTGACGATCCTGTCTATCCGGCGGCTGCTGACGCCGCACTTCTTCCTCGGGATGCTGCTACTGGGCCCGGTGGCGCTGAAGGTGTGCTCGACGGGGTACCGGTTCGTCCGCTACTACACCGGCGCGCCGCCGTATGCCAGGAAGGGGCCTCCAGCGCCGCTGATGCGGCTGCTGGGGCCTCTGGTGATGGCCACCTCGCTCGCCGTGCTCGGCACGGGCATCGCGCTTGGTCTTGCCGGGCCCGGCGATCGGATGTGGCTTTTCCTGCACAAGGCCTCGTTCGTAGCGTGGTTCGCCGTGATGACGATTCACGTGCTTTTCTACGCCCCGCGGCTGCCCAGGCTGCTCCGCGGCGATTTCCGGGACCGCGGCCGCGTTGTATTGGCCGGCCGGCGCGCCCGCTGGCTGCTGCTTGCCGGATCGCTGGCCTGCGGTCTGGCCCTGGCAGTGCTGACATTGCATCTGCCGGCCCGCTGGGATCTAGCACAAGTGAGTTCGCTGAGGTGAGCACGGCCCCGGCAGGCAATCCGGGACAGGGGAGACGAAGGCTTTGCGGTCAAGCGTCATGGGCTGGAACAGGCCGGGGACCCGTCCGGTGCCAGGCGGCCGGGGTGCCCGGCGACACGGTCCTGACCGCCGGGCCGCCTCGGCCCGCATCCCGGTCGCCATATGCCGACTGGATCGGGCCAGCACGCGGCCACCGCTGCACGGTCCTGGACAGTCCGCCCATGCCTACGGATCGCCCACGGATCAGGAGGTCGCATTGGGCACGACCTATTCCTCGGGCCACCCGCGATTTGTGCCACGTGCCGAACCGCCGCGACCCGGAGGGCCTGGTCCGTGATCAGGCGTACCAGCCAAGGTAAATCCAGCCGGCGATGAACAGGAGCGGAAGGCAGCAGGTAACAAGGGTTGGGCGCACGAACCAGGAAAATCCTTCGAGGAAATCGGGGAGCAGCGCACGCTTGTGAGCTTCCCGCCGCCGGCCACGGGCGAATAGGGCGCTGGATACGGTGACTCCCGTGGCTGCGATAGATGCCGGAGATGAACCTGAACGTCCCGTGCGGCGGCCGGTTCGGGAGCTGTCATCGCGCGTCTGGGTTTTTGCCGGCTGCGATCAGCGAGAGTATGGCTTTCACCGCTTCTTCGGGAGAAGTGACGCGACGCAGCTCCGAGGCTTCCGGATCACGTGGATCGTGTACTTCCCAGCCGCTGACGACGACGGTCGGCTTGCCGGTGCGCATGGCGAGGGCGACCTCGCTCAAGGTGCCCCAGCTTCCGCCGATCGCGATGACGGCATCACAAACACGCACTACAAGGCCGTTGCGCATTTCGCCGAGCCCGGTAGGCAGTGCGACGGACAGGTGCTGGTTGCCCGTGGAACGGTCGCTTCCTGGAAGGAGGCCGATCGTCATGCCGCCGTGGGCGGCTGCTCCCTTGCTGACAGCTTCCATGACACCGCCCAGGCCGCCGCACACCACAATCGCTCCCTGTCCTGCCAGCAGGCCGCCGACCTGTTCGGCCGTCGCCACCTCGGCTTCTGTCGCGTCGGCGGGCCCGACGACGGCAACGTAGATGCGCTTGGTCATGACGGGCCAGAATCCGTGTCTGGGTCTTCTTCGGGCAGGGAATCGGCTAGCACGCGGACGGCGCGTTCCAGGTCGGGCAGGTCCTCGTCGACCGTGGCCTGCAAGATCGCGTGAGCGGTGTCGAAATAGCGGTGCGCGAGGTGGTCCCGCATGCGGGCGACCTGCCGCCACGGGATGGACGGCTGGGTGGCGAGCAGGTCGTCCGGGAGCGCCTTGACGGCCTCGCCGATCTCGAGTAGCCGGATCCGGACGGCGTCGAATATCAGGCCGTCGGACAGCTCACCGCGCTGCAAATGGGAGCGGATCGCATCGATCGCGGCCTCGATATCGGATAGCCGCTGGCGGTCCCGGTAGCTCACAGCGTGACCAGGTCATGCTCGACGCGTGCCCGGACACCAGGCTTGAGATCACGTGCCGGGATCAGGTCCACGCGGGTGCCAAGGATAGCTTCCAGGTCGGCCTCTACCCGGCCGAGCCCGAACAGGCTCAGGCCGGGCGGCAGATCCGCCAGCAGGTCCACATCGCTGCCGGGGCGGTCCTCGCCGCGGGCGACGCTGCCGAACACCCGCAGGTTCTTTACCCCGTGGGCCGCCGCGGCCTCGACCAGATCATGGCGGCGGCGGCGCACCCGGCGGCCTACCGGTCCCGACAGCCGGCGCAGGCGCCGGGGCTGGTGCCGCAAGCCCATCACCAGTTCATAACCAGCGGCATCGATCAGCGCGGCGAGGGCCGGGACCGCGGGCTGGCGGTGCCCGGACTCGTAGGCGCTGATCACGCTTTGGGTGACACCCGCCCGGGCAGCCAGTTCCGCCTGGGACAGTCCAGCTCGCTTCCGTGCCTGGCGGAGCAGGGCTCCGGCCGTGACCGTCGCTGAATCCACTCGCCCAGCATAGCGGATCGTAGATATTATTCACATCTTGGGCACCCGCTGATACGCCCTCGCCAGGCCTGCCGCGCTCGTAGAGCAGACGCGTCGCCGGGCGGATCATGCCCGCAACCGCATCAAGATTATGCGCCCGGCCGTCTTCGTACCGGCGCCTCCACTGGCTCACCTCGGCGCCGGTGCTGCGTGCGACCTCAAGCGCTGACTCATAGCAGGGCGTCTCGACGATCAGGTGATCGCCGGTCTGGAGCAAGGCGTGATAGAGCAGGGAGATGCCCTCCTCGGCGCACGAGGTGACGACCACCTCGGCAGCGCGCCGGTCGGCTCGTACAGCGTAGAAGCGCTCGATCCGGAACGGACGCAGTTCCACGACGTCGAGTATCTCTCCGTTTCCCACTCAAACGGTGCATGCGCGTGGAGGCCGGCTGGAGGCCGGCGTCACCCCACTGGCATTCGGTTATGAATCGCTTGTGCTGGGTGGCTCCCCGGATGCGATCGGCGTGCCGTCACGTCTTGTAGCCGGCGACTGGTCGCGTGGGTGCTGTGCGGCTGTTCTCCGGTTACTTTTCGTGAGTCTGGTTCGTGCCAGCGGGCCTGCTGAGGCTCCTGTTCGCGGTAAGCCGTGTTCCTGCGGGCGTTTCCGGCAGCGGGGGCATGACGGCATCCCGGCGCGGCGGTGCCGGGCCGGGATGGCGGGGTCGCGTGTCAGGCTGCTGGCGGCGCGTTCGGCTGCGCGGCCGGCGTGGTGACGGGCAGCGGGAGCAGGTGCAGCCGGGTCGCGGCCGGGACGGCGTGGCGGCTTTTGCGGGTCCAGGACTTTCTTGATGGTGAACCGGGGGTAGTGCCGTCCGGGCCGCCCAGGCGGTCACGAACCGCAGCGGGTGCCGGGTGATGTCGCGGCTGATGATGCCGATCGCGGCGGTCAGGACCGTGACGGTGGCGCCCTGGCCGGCGCGGATGCTCGCGGTGGCGGTGTCGCGCAGCGCGGTAGCGCTGATCCGGGCGGGCTCGGCGGCGATCGCCGCGGCGACCGCGGCGCGGGCGATCCGCAGCGCCTGGTGCACGGCGACGGTCGCGGCGGCCATCCGGTACGCCCCGGCCGGGGTCGCCGCGGTGAGCGGCTGCCCGGCCGAGAGCGTCTGTTTTTCTTCGAGGTAGACCAGCTCGCTGGCCCACCGCATCCCGTACAGTTCCGCAATGTCGCGGGCCGGATAGGCAGCGGGGTCGGTGAGGCTGGTGATGATGGTGACGGTCTCGGACACCTCCACCCGGATCGTGCCGTCGTCCGGCTGCTCGCACGCCGCGCCCTGAACGTCGCGGGGACGCGGACCGACACGCCGGGCGGCGGCGCGGACACCAGCAGCCGGTGGCCGGGCTGGAGGTCGAAGACCTGGTCCATGTGGTACTCGATGACGCGGACCTTGACGGCGCGGCCGCGCCAGATGATCTTGGCCTTCCAGGTGCCGTCGGTCAGCGGCCGTCCCGAGCGGCGCAGCTTCCACGCCGACGAGACCCGCCAGGCGAAGTGCTTCCCGGCGGTGATCTTGGCGACGGCGGCCTGGCTGCTGGGGAACCCGCGGTCGGCCAGGTCCAGGTCATCCGGCCCGTAGGCGGGCTCGAGGTGCGCGGCGAGGGTGGTCTCCCCGATGCGGCACGGCCCGGCCGCCCACGCCGCGCAGCTGCGGGCCCACACGTCGGTGACCTCCACCATGCGCAGCTGCGGGGCCGCCTCGGCGCCGGTGCTGGCCGGGCGGCCGAAGTGCGCGGCGTTGCGGGACCGCCCGCGCTCGCCTTCGCGGTCTGTGCGTTTCGGGTCGGCGACCGCGCGGACGGTGCCGTCCTTGGCCAGCACCCGCAGCCCGTGCCGGCGGTCGTCGCGTTGGTGGCGTCGAACTTCGCACGTGATCAGCGCCCGCGCGCGTACGGGCTTGTCGCTTCGGCCGGCGCGATCGCGGTGGCGGCGGGGCCCCTGATCGGCGGCCTGTTCACCACCTACCTGTCCTGGCGGTGGGTGTTCGTCGGTGAAGTCCTCATTGTGCTCGCCATCCTGGTGCTCACCGGCCGCATCGCCGACACCCCGCCGGAGGAGGGTGCGCGGCTTGACCTTGTGGGCACTGCGTTGTCCGCGCTCGGCCTGGGGCTCCTCGTGTACGGCATCCTCCGCTCGGGGACGTGGGGTTTCATCCAGCCCAAGGCCGGTGGTCCCGCGTGGCTGGGGTTGTCGCCGGTGATCTGGCTGATTCTCGCTGGCGGGGTCGTGCTGCGGGTCTTCTTGTGGTGGGAGAATCACCGTCTGGCGTGCGGCGACGCCGCGCTGCTTGATCCGGCGATGCTGCGGAACCGGATCCTGCGCGGCGGGCTCACGTCGTTCTTCTTCCAGTACTTCCTGCAATCCGGCCTCTTCTTTGCCGTCCCGTTGTTCCTGTCGGTGGCGCTCGGGCTTTCGGCGATCGCGACCGGCGTCCGGCTGCTGCCGTTGTCCATCACGCTGCTGCTGGCGGCCGCGGGCGTTCCCAGGGTCTTCCCGAACGCGTCGCCGCGCCGCGTTGTTCAGATCGGGTTCCTCGCGCTGTTCGCCGGCATCGTGATCATGGTGGCCGCGCTCGACGCGGGCGCTGGGCCCGAGATCGTGACCTGGCCGATGTTGCTCGCGGGCCTCGGTATCGGCGCGCTGGCGTCGCAGCTCGGGAGCGTGACCGTGTCGTCGGTGCCCGACGCGCAGAGCGGCGAAGTCGGCGGAGTTCAGAACACGGTGACCAACCTCGGCGCCTCGATCGGAACCGCGCTGGCCGGCGCGGTGCTTATCTCGGCATTGACCGCGTCGTTCCTCGCCGGCGTCCAGAACAACCCCGCCGTCCCCAAGGATCTGGCCTCGAAGGCGAAGGTGGAGCTGGCCGGTGGTATCCCATTCATGTCCGACAAGGACCTGCAGACCCAGCTCGACAAGGCCGGGGTGCCCCCCAGCACCGCGGCGGCGATCGTCGACGAGAACGCGAAAGCCCGCATCGACGGGCTGCGCGCTTCGTTGTCGGTGCTCGCTGTGGTCGCGCTGATCGCACTTTTCTTCAGCCGCGGTATCCCGACGCGGCAGCCCTCTGCAGCGGCCGCGAGCGAGCCTTCGGGCTGATCGCGCCGACTACCAACCGCCGCCAAGTCAACGCGTGCGCCGCCGCCGCGGCAGCCAGCCGTCGACCCGCCATTTCGAGCCGGGGCGCCCCGGCAGCAGCAGGACGATCAGCAGCCCCACGGCTGACAGCAGCAGGCCGAACGTCAGCCCAAGCTTCTCGCCGTAGCCCTTGCGTTCCGACAGCCACGACGCGGTGGCCGCCGAGATCAACCACACGAACAGCAAGTAAAGCGCCTTGGCGCCGACCGCGCCGCTCATCGGGTCGCTCCGTAACCGGTCATGTCCCCAGGTACGCCTTCTGGACCCCGGGGTCGTCATGCAGGCTCGCCGAATCGTTGGCCAAGGTCACGCGGCCCGTCTCCAGCACGTAGCCGCGGCTGGCGGCGTCGAGCGCGCAGTTGGCGTTCTGCTCGACCAGGAGGATCGCGACCCCGGAGCGGTTGATCTCGCCGATGGTCTCGTAGATCCGCTGCACCAGGTTCGGGGCGATCCCGAGCGACGGCTCGTCGAGCATCAGCAGCTTCGGCCGGGCCATCAGCGCGCGCCCGATCGCGAGCATCTGCTGCTCTCCGCCGGACATCGTGCCGGCCTTCTGGCGGTCGCGTTCCTTGAGCCGGGGGAACAGGTCGATAGACGCGATCGAGGTCCTCGGCGATCTCGGGGCCGCGCCGCCGGTGGGCGCCCAGGTCCAGGTTCTCGCGCACGGTCATCCGCGGAAAGCAGTGGCGGCCCTCGGGCGCGAGCGCGATTCCGCGGATGACGACCTCGTGCGCCGGCACGCGCGTGATGTCCTCTCCGGCAAACGTGATCTTCCCTGCGCTGGCCGGGGTGAGGCCCGAGATCGAACGCAGGGTGGTCGACTTTCCGGCGCCGTTGGAGCCGATCAGCGTAACCACCTCGCCCGCATCGACGGTCAGCGAGACGCCCTTCAGCGCCTCGATCGCGCCGTAGCGGGTATGGATGTCCGACACCTCGAGCAGGGTCATCACTCCTGCTTTCCGAGATACGCCTCGATCACCTGGGGGTTCGTCCGGACCTCGGCCGGCCCGCCCTCGGCGATCTTCTTGCCGTAGTCGAGCACCGTGACGCGCTCGGAGACGCCCATCACGACCTTCATGTCGTGCTCGATCAGCAGAATCGTCAGCTTCAGCTCATCCCGCATCCTGCGCATGAACTCCGTCAGCGCCTGGGATTCGTTCGGGTTCATGCCTGCGGTCGGCTCGTCCAGCAGCAGCAGTCTCGGCTCGGACGCCAGCGCCCGTGCGACCTCCACGCGCCGCTGGTCTCCGTACGGCAGCTGCGAGGCGAGCCGGTCGAAGGCGGTCTCGCGCAGGCCGACGTAGGCGAGCAGTTCGCGGGCACGCCCGCGCGCTTCCCGCTCCTCGCGGCGGACCCAGGGCGGGCGGAAGATCGACCCGAACAGCCCCGCCCGCATCCGCGTGTGGTGCCCGATCATCACGTTCTCGACGGCTGTCATCGCGCCGAACAGGCGGATGTTCTGGAAGGTCCGCGCGACACCGTACTTGGTGATCACGTCCGGCCGCGCACGTGTGATGTCTCGATCGCCGAGGAGGATCCTGCCCTGGGTAGGCCGGTACAGCCCGGTCAGCATGTTGAACAGGGTCGTCTTCCCGGCGCCGTTCGGCCCGATCAGCGACACGATCGAGTACTGCGGCACGTCGACCGAGACGTCGTTGACGGCAACCAGCCCGCCGAACTTCTTCGTGACGTGCTCCGCGCGAAGGACGGCGACGGCGGGCGGCGCGGAGGTCTCGACCGGGCTCACGGCGCGCCCCCGCCGGTGCCAGGAACCTCCGCGAGTTGCGCGTCCTCCGCTGCGATCTCGGCCGTGAGCTCGAGCCGGCGTCGCCGCTCCGGGATCAGGCCCTGCGGCCGGAGGATCATCATGATCACCAGCAGGAACCCGAAGATCCCGAACTCCACCTGGGTCAGCTGGAAGTTCAGCCCGACCCTGGCCGGGGAGGTCGTTCAGGACGTCGGGAATCAGGTAATTGTTGATGTAGCCGAGCGTAAGCCCACCGACGACCGCTCCCCAGATCGAGCCAAGCCCGCCGATGATCACCATCGCGAGGATGAAGATCGAGAACCCGAACTGGAACTGACCGGCGTTGACCTCGGTGTAGTACGTGCCGAAGAACGCACCCGACATGCCCCCGAACGCGGCGCCGATCGAATACGCGAGCAGCTTCGTCCTCACCAGCGGAATGCCCATCGACACGGCCGCGACCTCGTCCTCGCGCAGCGCGACCCAGGCACGCCCGAGCCGTGAGTCACGCAGGCGCAGGTTGACGAACAGGACGACGAGCAGGATGGCAAAGATCAGCCAGTACCACGGTCTCAGGTTCAGCACGTTGAACGACCCGATCCCGGGGAAGTACGGCGCGTCGACCGCGCTGATGCCGAGATTGCCGGCGGTCAGCGTCATGCCGCCGCCGACGTGGACGCTCTGGCCGTTGACGGCCAACACGCCGATGATCTCGCCGAACGCGAGCGTGACGATCGCGATGTAGTCGCCGCGCAGGCGCAGCGTCGGCAGGCCGATCAGCGCTCCCGCCGCGGCGCAGATAGTCGCGGCGCCGATCAGGATCAGAATGAAGTTGAGGTGAATGCCTGGCAGCGTGCTCGCGACCGGCGAGACGAGCACGTGGACGCGAGCCTTGAAGAAGAACTCGGAACCGAACCACCCGAGCGAGTACGCGCCAAGCGCGTAGAAGGCGACGTAGCCGAGATCGAGCAGCCCGGCAAAGCCCACGACGACATTCAGGCCCAGCGACATCACCGCGTAGGTAAGAGCGATGATCGTCGCGTTCATGAACGGGTTGGACGACGAGAACGCGAACGGCAGCACGATCCCGATCGCGATAAGCGATCCTGCCAGCGCGCGGCTCCACCTACCGCGGGAGTCGCTCCTGCACGGCCGCGCGCCACCCACGCAGCCGCGCGCGCCATCCGGGGGGTTCGGGCCGTCGGGGTCCGGGGTGTCCCCGGCCGGCGCCGTGTCCCCCCGGGCGGGCAGAGTCGTTCATCCCGCCTCCCTCGTCTCCTCACCGAGCAGCCCGCGCGGGCGCAGGACCATGATCGCGATCAGGTAGCCGAACACGACCGCCTCGGTCCACTGCGGGCCGATCCGCGAATCGGCCAGCGACTGGATGACGCCGATGATCAGTCCGCCGAGCACCGCACCGCGGATGTTGCCGATGCCTCCCATGACCGCCGCGGTGAAGGCGATCAGCCCGGCCTTGAAGCCCTGGAAGTACCAGATGTTCGTCTCATAAAGCGCGTACACGAGCCCCGCGGCGCCGGCGAGCATGCCGCCGAGCAGGAAGGTGAGCGAGATCGTGGCGTTGACGTTGATGCCCATCAGGCGGGCGGCCTCCGGGTCCTGGGCGGTGGCGCGCATCGCCCGGCAGGCGCGGGTCTGGTTGATGAACCAGGTCAGCGCGAACACGAGCGGGATCATCACCGCGAACGCGAGGATGTAGCCGCGCAGGATCGGTACGCCGGCGATGGTGAACACCGGTTGCTGCGCGTGGATCAGGTCGGGCACGCTCTGCGGCGAGCCCCCGCGCCAGAGCAGGCCCACGTTCCGGAGAATGAAGGAGAAGCCGACCGCTGTGATCAGCGGTGCGAGCTTGGGCGCGCCTCGTAGCGGCCGGTAGGCGACCCGCTCGATCAGGACGTTCAGGGATCCCGTCACGATCATCGTGATGATCAGCGTGATCACCAGACCGCCGATCAGCCCCAGGGCACCCGTGGTGAGCCCGAGCCCGAGCGTCGCCCACAGGCCCACGGCGGTGAAGGAGCCGATCATGAACACGTCGCCGTGCGCGAAGTTGATCAGCTCGATGATTCCGTAAACGAGCGTGTACCCGATCGCGATCAGCGCCCAGATCGCACCGTTGGAGAGGCCTTCGGCGAAGTTGAAGCCCAGCTTCGAGAGATCATGATGGATCACCGCATGACCGGCCACGACGCCGGCCTGGTAGCCGTGCGTCAGATCGTTGATGCCGTAGTAGACCGGCAGCGCCGCGAGCGCCGCGATCAGACCCCAGCGGCCGACGTAGCGGCGAACCGCCGCCAGCGGGTGTACCGGCGCCGCGGGCAGGGTTGGCGAAATTGTTGTGGTTTCCACGAGTTCCTGTGAGGTATGGGCGAAGTGTCGATGCAGCTTGGTGGACGTGGCGGGGGGCGCGGTGCGCCCCCCGCCACCATTTCCTTACCTGAGACGGTCTTGGTCGGTGTGATCGTCTTGTAGAAGACGGTCTGGCCGTTGGATCCGACCTTGTACAGGCCGTAGGACTTCAGCGTCGTGTCGCCGTTCTTGTTGAACCCGTAGGTGCCGAGCACCGACGGCCGCGCGGTGGTCGCGAACAGCGCCTTCAGCACGGCCGACTTGCTGTTGCCCTGGGCGCCGAGGCTCTTGATCGTGTCGAGCCCGAGCTTCATCGCCTCGTAGCCGTAGATCGCGTACGGGTCGGGATTCGACGTGCCGTACTTGGCCTTGTACGCGGCGAGGAACGTCTTGCCGCCCGGATACGCCGCCAGGTCCAGTGTCGCGACCGTGCACTGCATCAGCGGGTAGAGCTTGGCCGGGACGCCGCCCTTCGCCGCGTTCGTGTAGGTGGCCGTGCAGACGCCGTCACCGCCGAAGATCTTGGCCGTGGGGACCGCCGAGTTGACGTCCTTGGTGATCTGGACGGCGCCATTGGCGACGATGACCGGCGAAGAAGAAGCAATCGGCTCCCTGGCTCTTGACCGTCGCCGCGTAGGAGCGGAAGTTGGGCGCGGTCGGGTCGATCCCGGTGTTGCTCGTGATCGTGACCCCGTAAAAGCCCTTCTCCAGCTCGAGCAGCGTCGCAAGGCCGGCGCCGTAAGTCTCCTTGTCATTGGCGACGGCGACCTTTGTGCAGCCCGCCTGCTTCATCGCGATCAGGTCGGCGGCGGCCTGGATCGAGTCGATCGGCACGATCCGCAGGTAGGTACGGGTCCCGGTCGGGTAGTACTTCTGCGGGTCGCCGGGGGCGCTGCCCGGCAGGCTCGTCGTCAGGCCGACGGCCGTGTTCGCCGGGCTCACCTGCGGGATTCCGCCCTGGTTGAGGATCGGGATCGACACCTGGCTGGCGCCCGAGTTGAACTCGCCGATGTAGTAGACGGCCTTCGGGTCAGTGGCCACCTTGCGCGCGTTGGCCGCGGTCTGGCCCGGGTCCCACTTTCCGGCCGCCGCGGTCGAGTCGTCGAGCGACTGGTAGTTCACCGTCCACTGCCCGGCCTTGCCGCCGGCCTCATCGAGCGCGAGCTTGATTCCATTGACGATCGGATTGGTCCTGCGCGGTCGAGGCGCCCTGCAACGGGAGGCTCGAGTAGATGTCGATCGTGTTGGCGCCGCTGCCGCTGGCTGAGCCGCTGCTGGCTGAGCTGCTGCTGGGTGAGCTGCTACTGCTGCTACTGCCACTACTGCAGGCGGCCGCTGCCAAAGCAATGGTCGCTAAGGCTGCGATCGCGGTGGTACGTCTCATTGCCTTCCTCTCGTTGATGTGGGTTGTCCAGCTGCTGCGGAGCACACTCACCGGCCGGTTCGGGCCGGGTACGCGTGCGGCAGCCCAGGGCTGAACGGCTTGACGACGTCCGCTGCCGCCTCTGCCGCGGCCAGAGTGCCCTGACCTCGATTCCCGTCAGGGTCCCAAGCCGGCCGGTACGTCCCCGCGTAATCGACCTGAACGCGCTGCCGCTATCCGGCGTCTAAGAGTCACGATCTATGCAAACCGTCGGCGCTCAAAGCTCGACGACCGGCACAGTTCCCGACCGGTGGTGCGGCTGGCAGGTGTCCAGCTGGAGGTGGGCAGGCGTGTCAGCACTCAAGCAGTGCAACATCGTGCCCCCCAAAAGTCCGGATGCGCTCACCGCATTACCACCGCTCGTGCCCAACCCGAGGTGAAGCTCATTCTCTGCCCTGCGGACGGGAAGATGTCAAGAGGGGAAACATCGGATTGGCCGGCATCGCTGCCTTCTCACCTTCCTGACCGGGCCTGGGTGGCTGGTGTTAAATGACCAAATTTAGTCGTGGAAGCGAATACGAATTGTAATAGTTGCTGGTCAACGGTGCTGATCATTATTACTCTGCGTAAATTTGGACGGAAAACACCAGCCTCCTAGGTGCCTTTGTATACGCGCAACCTATGGCGGGTTGCATTTGCGTCTCGTTCCGCGGGCCAGCGACGAAGCCGAACACCGCGTCCATGGGCCGGCCGATAACGATCTCGCCCGGACGGACGCTGGCCATCGACGGCAGGCTGATCGGCGCGAGGCGTGCGGTGCCTTCGAGATGGTCACCGTCAACGACGCCGACGGCAGCCAGTACACTACCCGCGCTGTCTATGTCAGCGCAGCTGCCTGCCCTCGATGTCGACGCTGACATCGTGCCCCTGACCCGGGACGGCGGGGTCGGCAAGGCCCAGGCGGACGGCGACCGCGGCGGCCTGTACCCGGTCGCGGACGGCAAGCTTGCGCAGGATGCTGGTGACGTGGACGCTGGCCGTCTTCGGGCTGATGAACAGCCGCTGCCCGATCTCCCGGTTGGTGTGACCGGCGGCGAGCAGCCGCAGCACGGCGGCCTCCCTGTCGGTGAGGCCGTGCGGGTGGGCCGGTTCCGGCGCCGGCTCAGGCTCGGCGGGGGTCAGGCTGATCCGGGCTCGCCGGGCCAGCAGCTCGATCTCTGTGCGCAGCGGGGCGGCGCCCAGCCGCACCGTGGTGGCATGCGCGCCGTGCAGCGGTCCGGCCGCCCGGCCGCGCCGGCCCCGCCAGCCAGCAGCGCGTCGGCCTGCCTCCACTGGGCGTAGGCGGTCCGATAGCCGAGTCCCAGCTCTTGCCAGGCATCGGCGGCGTTCTGCCAGGCTGCGGGGGCGGGGGCGCCGTTGAGCCGGGTCAGCTCCGCGTCCCAGAGGGCCCGCTCCGCCGCGGCGCTGGCCGGCATTGGACTGCCAGGGGCGAACGGGTCATGCGTCATCTCGGTCGCTCGTTCAACCAGCAGGCGGCCGTGCCGGCAGGCATCGGCCGCCGCGGCCGGGTCCTGGCGGGCCCGCGCCCACTCGGCCAGGTCGGCCAGGGCGCGCGCGCCGAGGCAGAACAGCCAGCCGGCGAACCGCTCCTGGCCGGTGGCCGTCACGGCGTCCAGCGCCCGCGTCACATCGGTCAGCGCTGACTGCGGACGGCCGAGCCACAGCTGAATCTCCGCCCGGCGCTGGCCCATTTCGCGTGCGTGCTCAGGGCCCAGCCGCCAGCGTTGCCCGCGCACCTGGTCGAGCCGTGCCAACGCGGCCTCAGGGTGGCCGCGAGCGCTTTCAAGCTCCGCCAGATTGCCCTGCAATATCCTGTTGGCGAAGCTGGCGGGCTGGTTCGCCAGCGGCTCGCTGATCTCCGCCGCCTCGTTCCAGCGGCCGAGCCCGAACAGCGCCTCCACCGCGCAGCCGACGAGACCGCAGGCGTAGCGGTGGTCGGTGAGGCCGAGACGCCGCAGCGTCTCCCACCCCTGCAATGCCACCTCGGCGGCATCCTCGAGCCGGTTTGCTTTCAGCAGCACGTCGCTGAAAAGCAGGTGGACCCCGGCCGCCCGCCACTCGTCGCCGGCCGACCGTTCGGTCAAGGCGAGTGCCTCCCGCAGCAAGGCGGCGCCGGCGTCCACCTGGCCCGCGACCGCCCGCAAGTAGCCGACCGAAGCCATCGCCTGGGCGATGTCGGGCTGCGAGCCGGCTTGGCGGGCGGCGGTCAGCGCCTGCTCGTGGACCGCGGCCGCCTCGTCGTACCGGCCGGCCTGAACGTGCAGGGCGCGGCCGAAGCCGAGCAGCACCTGGGCGCGCGCGGCGGACGGCGGCTCCGCCGGAACCAGCCGGACCGCCTCCCGGTTGGCGGCGAGCACGATCTCCGGGTCGGTCGTTCCGGCGTCGTACCAGCCGCGGGATCTGTGCAGCAGGCCGGCCCGAACCGGGTCGGCGGCCGGGTCCACCTGCCGTAACGCCTCCTCGACGTGCGACAGCGCCCGGGTCTCGTCCCCGGCGTACTCCCAGGCCCGCGCCGCCCTCGTGTGCAGAGCGACCCGGTCGGCGTCGGCGCGCGCGGCGTCGGGCACCTGTTCCCACAGCTCCAGTACCCGTTCGCAGTGGCGGGCCGCCTCCACGTGGGCGTACACCAGCTCGGCGCTGTCGGCGGCCCGTACCGACCAAGCCAGCGCCTCGGCCGGCTGGCGGGCCCGATACCAGTGCTCGGCCAGCTCCGTGGCAAACCGCGGGGCCACCGCCTGCTGGTCAGCTGGCGAGCTGGCGAGGGCGTTCGCGTAGGCGCCGTGCAGCCGGGCCCGCTGCCCGGGCAGCAGCTCACCGTATACAGCCTCCTGTAGCAGGGCATGCCGGAATTCGTACACGTCCTGCCTGACAATCTCCATCGGGGTGACAAGCAGCAGCCCGCGGTCCACCGCTTCCCGTAGCCACACGGCCAGCTCGTCCTCCGACCCGCCGGCGACGGCCGCTAGCCAGTCATGGCAGACCCACCGGCCGGCCACCGCCGCCACCCGCAACAGTTGCTGGCCGCCCGGCGACAGCTGATGCACCCGTGCCAGGAGCACCTCCCGTAGCAACCGGGGCAGCCGGCCCGCGCTGGTTCCGGCGCCGGCCGCAAACAGCTGTTCGGCGAAAAATGGGTTGCCCTCCGACCGGTCGAAGACCTCCTGCACGACCCCGCTGTCCACCGGACCACCCCGCAGGCCGGTCAGTTGCGCGCTCAGTTCGGTGCGGGTGAAGCGCGGTACTTCCAGCCAGCTCACCTCCGGTAGTCGCCGCATCTCGGCCAGCCAGCACGCCAACGGGTCACCGGGATCATCGGCCCGGTAGCTGCCGGCCACCAGCAGCCGCGCTCCGCGCAGGGCGCGCAACAGGAACGCCAGGAAGTCCAGCGTGGCGCTGTCCGCCCAGTGCAGGTCCTCCAGCACCACCAGCAGCGGAGCGGCCCGGCCTAGCCGGTCGAGCAGACCGCACAGCCGCTCGAACAGCCGCCCCCGGCCCACCTCGGGAGCCCATAACCGCTCGCTGGCCGGCGAGTCCCCGGTCAGTTCGGCTAACGTCCCGGCCAGCTCCACCCGCTGCGCGTCCAGGGCCGCAGCTTGGTGATCATCAGCCAGTGCCCGCAGGGCCTGGAGCAGCGGCGCGTACGGCAGCGCGCCCCCGGTCAGCGGCGCAGCACCACCCACCGCGACCACCACCCCGGCCAGGCTGGCCTGTTCGGCGAACTGCCCGAGCAGCCGGCTCTTGCCCACCCCCGCCTCGCCGGCGACCAGCAGCATGCCCGGCCGGCCAGCTGCCGCACGCCGCAACGCGGCGTGCAGCCCTGACAGCTCCTCGTCCCGCCCGACGAACACCCGTGCGTGCGGCCGCTGCGCGGCCGCCTCCACGGCGCCCATCGCCACTCCTTCCAGCCGGCCACGCCAACGGCGTCGCTCACGGCCAGACCAGGCCCTGGTGCCCGGCACGCCGGCCGTCCTCCGCTAAGGAGGCTACCCGCCACAACTAAGGACCGTCGACCACCATTGCGGCCTGCTTATCCAATGCGCTCCCAGCGTGCTTAACCGCAGCCTGGAACTCGTCAGATCACGCCAACGGCGCCAAGAGCAGGAGCACCCCAAGCCCGGCGGACGTGGGACTCCTGAGTTCAGTAAGGAGCGGTAGACGATGCACGAGGTGTCCACCAGTTCCGCCCCAGTGGCGCAGCCAGACCGGCCCGCGCCACCTCCGGCGGAACCAGCCGGCGTCCGGCGCAAGGGCCTGGCGCTCGCGCTGATCTTGCTGGCTCAGTTTCTTGTCGTGGTCGATGGGTCCATCGTGACACTGGCCCTGCCGGCCATCCAGCGGGCACTGCACTTTCCGGTGACCGGCCTGCAGTGGGTGATCAGCGGCTATGCGCTGGCGTTCGGCGGCTTCCTGCTGCTCGGCGGGCGGTCGGCCGACCTGCTCGGCCGCCGCCGGATCCTGATCGCGGGGGTGAGCCTGTTCACCATCTCCTCGCTTGCCTGCGGGCTGGCGCGGTCCGCCGGGATGCTGGTCGCCGCCCGGGCCGCCGAAGGCCTGGGCGCGGCGATGATGGCGCCCGCCGCGCTCTCCCTGCTCCTGGCCATCTTCGCCGAGGGCGCTGAGCGCAACAAGGCGCTGGGGGCGTTCGGGGCGGCCACCGGCGCCGGCGGCGCGACCGGCGTGCTGGCTGGTGGGGCGCTGACCACCTGGCTCAGCTGGCAGTGGATCTTCTTCGTCAACCTGCCGGCCGGGGTCGCGATCCTGGCCTGTGCCCGGGCGCTGCTGCCGGAAAGCCGCGCGCGCCTGGGTCACCGGCGCTTCGACGTGGCCGGCGCGGTGACAGTCACCGCCGGGCTGACGGTACTGGTCTACGCAGTTGCGTCGGCAAGCACCCACCACTGGGCGTCGGCCACCACGATCGTGTTGCTTGCCGCAGCGGCCGCCCTGATCGGCGCATTCGGGTGGATCGAGGCACGCTCGCCAGCGCCACTGCTGCCGCTGTCGTTCTTCCGCAACCGCACCGCGGCGGCAGCGAACCTGGCCGGGCTGCTGATTGGCGGGCTGATGTTGCCG
Source organism: uncultured Actinomycetota bacterium (assembly GCA_963727015.1). Taxonomy (GTDB): domain Bacteria; phylum Actinomycetota; class Actinomycetes; order Streptosporangiales; family Streptosporangiaceae; genus DATFVJ01. Next base: position 305,396 of record CAVSEV010000005.1, read on the forward strand.
ATGTTCTTCTTCCTATCCCTTTACATGCAGCAGGTGCTCGGCTACTCGGCCATCAAGACCGGTCTGGCATTCTTGGTCGTCGCCGCCGGAATGATCGCTTCCTCCGGGGCCGCCCAGGCCCTGGTGACCAGAGCCGGGGTGCGGGTCGTGCTGACGGCGGGGACGCTGGCTTTTGCCGCCGCCCAGGTACTGTTCAGCCGCCTGCCCGCCGCCGCGAGCTTCACCCGCGACTTGCTGCCCGGCTTCCTGCTCGTGGCCGCCGCGCTCGGGCTGGCCGTGGTCGGCGACTTCGTCGCCTCAGCCATCGGCGTCAAGCCAGCCGACGCCGGCCTCGCGTCCGGGCTGATCAACACCACCCAGCAGATCGGCGGCGCGGCCGGCATCGCGGTGACCTCTGCCACCGCCGCTGCCCGCACCGCCAGCCTGCTGCATTCGGGCCACGCGCGCGCCGCGGCGCTCACCGCGGGATTTCACTCGGCATTCGCCGTCACTGCCGGGCTCGCCCTGGCCGCGGCCGTGGTCACGGTCGTATTCATCCCCGTGCCCGCCCGCGGCTTGCCCGCGGCGCCGCAGCCGCAGGCTGAGGCAGTTCCGCTGGCTCGCGACGAAACGGAAGTGCGGACGCTGCTCGCGCAGCTTGATCGGGCGGCCTGGTCGCTGGCAATCGTCCTGAAGGCCCTGCGGAAGGGCTTGCTCCACCGGCCGAGGACAACTGGCCCGCCCTCGGCGGAGCTGGATGTGCTGGCGGCACTCGGATTGTGCGCCGCGCACGACGAGGGCTACCGGCCCGCGCCGGCGTGGGCCGCGTTCGGCACCGACCGCTGCGCGCTGCTGGCCGAGCAACTGGAAACCACCTTCCAGCAGACCGCCGCGTTCCTCGCTCAAGACGGCGGCAGCCGGTGGGCCGACCAGGACGACGCCGCGCTGCTGGCCCAAGGCCGGGCGTCTGCGCAAACCGTGGGGCTGCTTACCCGGAACGCATTCCCAGGTCTTGCCGGGCTCACCGAGCGGCTCGCCCGCCCTGGTACGGCGATCCTGGACGTCGGTACCGGTGTCGGCGCCATGGCCGCAGCGTATGCGCAGGCGTGGCCGGCCACCCGGGTCGTGGGCATCGACACTTTGCCGCGCGCGCTGGCCCTGGCCCGCCGCACGCTCGCAGACGCCCGGGTCGCCGGCCGGGTGGAGCTCAGGACACAGGACGTCCGCCGGCTGCGGGAGGAGGACACCTACGACCTCGCCTGGCTGCCGTTGCCGTTTATCGCACCCGACGCCGTCTGCGAAGCGCTTCCCTTGCTGCGGCGGGCGCTTCATCCCGGCGGCTGGTTGATCGTTGGTTACGGCAAGCTCGACGGGCCGCAGCTTGCGGCCGCGCAGTCCCGTGTACGGACAGAGCTGTACGGGGGGACCACGATGAGAGCCGGCGAGCTCGCCCGCACCCTCACCACCGCCGGCTTCACAGACGTACGCGCCATTCCCACCCCGCCAGGCGCCCCGGGCTTCGCCGCCGGCCGCCGCCCATCGGGCCCCAGCCTGCCGATCGGTGCGCTGCGGGGCGCGTCCGGCAGCTTCCGCTCGCCGGCGGATGAAGCTGAGCGCGGGGACGTCGTCTCGGGGTAGCTGGCCCGGGCGCAGCCGCGGGACCAGACGCTCCCGGTCGAACTGCTCCGACACGACTTGCTGGAGAAAATAGATATCAGTATGCTAAATAAGTGCTATCAGGTCCGTCAACTGGAGGAGGAGCGGATGGTTGCCCAGAATGCGGCCGCCGCAGACCCGCGACTGCCTGACCGGCGGGTGACCGAGCGCGAGGCATGGTCGGCGTCCGGCGTGCCGGTCCTGGTGCTCGGCATCGGGATGCTGCTCGCTGGGGCTGCGCTGCTTGTACTTGGCATCGTCGAGGGCCGCGGTGCAGGCCCGACGGCACTGATCGTGGCCGGTGTCCTTCTCATTCTGGCCGGTGAGCTAGCAGTGCACGGCCTGACGTCCGTCGTCGCCGGGGAGGCACGCGCGGTACAGCTGTTCGGCCGGTACCGCGGCACCATCCGCGCCCCCGGTTTGCACTGGGTGAACCCGTTCGCCCGCAGGCGGAAGGTGTCCACCCGGATCCGTAACCAGGAGTCGGCTCAGGCCAAGGTCAACGACGCCGACGGCAACCCGATCGAGATCGCCGCCGTGGTCGTCTGGCAGGTCCAGGACACCGCAAGCGCCTTGTACTCCGTCGATGACTTCACCCAGTTCGTCACCATCCAGACCGAGACCGCCGTCCGGCACATCGCCTCCAGCTACCCATACGACAACCGGGGCAGCGGCGCGCTGTCGCTGCGCGACAACGCCGAAGAGATCACCCGGCGGCTCTCCGCTGAGATCACCGAACGAGTCGCGCCGGCCGGCGTGCATGTCATCGAGTCCCGCCTCACCCGGCTGTCGTATGCCGCCGAGATCGCCCAGGCCATGCTGCGGCAGCAGCAGGCGAACGCCGTGGTGGGCGCGCGGCAGCGGATCGTGGAGGGCGCGGTCGGCATGGTCCAGCTGGCCCTGCAGCGGCTCGAGGAAGAGGGCGTCGTCGAACTGGACGAGGAGCGCAGGGCCACGATGGTGTCTAACCTGCTCGTTGTCCTGTGCAGCGAGCAGGCTACCCAGCCCGTCGTCAACACCGGCTCCCTCTACCAGTAACGGCAGGCACGGAACCACGGTGACCGAGCGCAAAAGCGTACTGCTGCGGCTGGACCCCGCCGTTCACGACGCCCTGGCCCGGTGGGCCGCAGACGAACTGCGCAGCACCAACGCCCAGATCGAATTCCTGCTGCGCCGGGCCCTTGCCGACGCGGGGCGGCTGCCCGGTCATGCCGGGCGGATGCGGCCCCGCGGCCGCCCGCCCGCCCGCAGGCCGGCCGGGGCCGGCCGGCGCAGGTCGATGACCCTTCCGGCTAGTCCGACGCCTCGCCGTCGCTCAGGCTTGGTACCGCGGGTCCCTGTTCGTCGACCTGGAGTTCGTGCACGCGCAGCCGCTGCACTTCAAGCTCCTCGATCTTGAGTCGCCGGACTACCGCGCGCCCGACCGCAAGACGCCCGATCGCGAGGGAACCGACCGCCATAGCCCCGACCGCCATAGCCCCAATCGCGAGCGCGCCAATGGGAACCGCCCCGCGCCGTCGCGGGCCGCGGCGCAGCCCGGGGGTGCTGCGGGATGACTGGCCGAGCTTGTTCATGACTGATCCTCCTTACCTGATGACCGGTGACGCCATTACGGCGTAACAGCGTACCCACTCGGCGGCCCGGCAGAATCTCCAGATATGCGTGGCCACGGCACCACAGTCCGCGCTTGAGACTCGCGCAGGCGGATGAGGGACCCAGCCCGCGGTGTAGTTGAGTTCCCGCTGTTCCCGATCTGGCCAAGGACCTGGCCGCGACGCACTGCCTGACCGATCGTCGAGGTGATCACAAAGTAACGCGGGGGAGCGGTCGCCGCAGGCCGTCGCTGCCTGCGGTGGTTCTCCCGCTGAAGCCCTGCCCGGCGCGTTCTGCCCATTCCGCATCCGTGATCGTTTCCGGTTCGGCGGGAAGGTAATGGCTGAGGATGAGTTCGTGGACTCGTGCGCGTTCCGCGACGGCCCCGACCTCGGTGACATCGGTGTGCAGCGCAGCCATCCGTTCGAGGGCGGCGCCGGTGGTGCCGTGCCGCTCGAGGTAGCCGAGGTCGGCAACCTGGTGGACGAGGATGTCGGCGCCCTGCGCGAGGGCGATCAGATCGTCGTTCACGGTGGTGTCGCCTGAGAACACGACTGAGCCGTCCGCGGTGTCGAAACGGTATGCGAGCGCCGGCACCGCCCGGCCGTGCGTCACCGCGACGGCGCTGACCTGAACAACTCCATCTTCGAAGACAACACGCCAACGACCGGAACCTGGGTGATGCCCTCAGTGCTGGCCGGGACCGGGATGTCGGCTGCACGGACCAGCGCGCCCGCGTCCGGCATGTGGCTGTCGAGCGGCATGACGTTCAGATGGTAGGCGTAGCCGGCCAGGATGTTCTCGACCAGGTCTGTCGTGCCGGGGGCCGGTAGCTCCGGGCAGATCGTCGTCTCACGATGGAAGATGGCATCACCTGTTGGCACCACTTCGGGTCGCGACGGCCCGTAGACGCGGATCGGTGCGAGTGGGCCGTTATCGCCCACGCGGATGCCCCATGGGTAAAGGAGCATGCCGGGTAGGTCGCCGGTGGGTCGGCATGAAGGTGGGTGAGGAACACGGCTTCCAGACGGGAGAAGTCGAGTCCGGCGCCGGCGAAGGCGGACGGCGACCCGCGGCCGCAGTCGATGACGAAGACTCGTTCGCCGACGATGAGCGCTGATGAGATCCCCGCTCGGCCGGCCACGGGCATGGGTGCGCCGGCCGTTCCGAGCAGTACCAATTCGGTTGCCACGCTCACCTCTCCAGCGCTGCTATCGCGGTTGTGATGCTGTTGCGCCGTGGCTGCGGGCGGTTAATCTTGCGGCCTCCAGAGGGCCGGGGTCCGTCAGGACCTCGTATTACAGCCGTACACATCACGCGCCGGGGCTGTAGCAAGCGGCTGTAGCAAGCGGTCGTGGTAAGCGGCGGTAATAATGAAGGTCCTGGCGGCAGGCAACCTAACGGAACAGGAAGGCAGGCCCTTAAGTCCAGTGTGCCAACACAGTCTCTTTCACACCCGCTTGCCCTTGCTCGTCGCCGCTGGCCTCCGGCCAGCGCACCCCGCCCGGTGAGCGGCGTGGATTCGGCGGTGCTGGCGTCCGCTGAAAAGGTGGTCGCGCTCGCCGAACATGTCGTGAGCGAGGGAACCCGCGCGCTTGCTGCCGCCGGTGGCCCCGGGCTACGCCAGGTGCTCGCCTACGACCTCGCCCACACAGCGGCGGCCACCGTGGCTGCGCGCTCGATGCTCGGCTACGGCGCGAAGGGCGACGCCGAGCTCCGGCTCACGTGCTTGTTCGTCGCCGACGTCCTCAGTGACCTGGCCGCTCGGATCGCGGGACGAGAAGCCGATTGGGGGGTCACTCCCGGCTGGATGACACCGGCGGTGAGCTTCCTGCAGAGGAACCGCCAGCCCGGGCACCTGTCCGCGATGTGCGGCGAGGCCGGGCCGCGGCACCTCGACGAGGATTTCCAGCTGGTTCGCGAAACCTTCCACCGATTCGCGCAGGACTGTGTCCGCCCGCACGCCGAGCGAGTGCACCGGCATAATGCCGACATCCCCGAGGAGATCATTGAGGGCCTCGCGGAGATCGGTGGATTCGGTATGTCGGTCCCGGAAGAGTACGGCGGCTACGCGTCGGGCAGCGAGAGCGACTACCTCGGGATGGTCGTCGCCACCGAAGAGCTCAGCTGGGGTTCGCTTGGCATCGGCGGGTCCCTCATCACGCGTCCTGAGATCCTCACCCGGGCCCTCGTCCGCGGCGGGACCGAAGCCCAGAAGCGCGGATGGCTCCGTCGGGTCGCCACTGGCGAGGTCATGGTGGCTGTCGCGGTGACCGAGCCAGGCCATGGTTCCGACGTTGCCGCACTCACGACCTCGGCCTCGCGAACGGACGGCGGGTGGCTCGTGCGTGGCGTGAAGACGTGGTGCACGTTCGCTGCGCGCGCGGAAGCGCTCATGCTGCTCGCCCGGACCGATCCCGACGTCTCCAAGGGGTATCGGGGGCTCTCCGTGTTCATCGTCGAGAAGCCGCGGTGTGCGGGCACTGGCTTTGTCTTGACCCAGGACGGCGGTGCCGGCGCCCGGGGGGGAGCAGCGGGAAGGCTCGAAGGACGGCCGATCGACACCATCGGCTATCGGGGCATGCACTCCTATGAGCTCGCGTTCGAGAACTGGTTCGTGCCGGAGGACAACCTCATTGGCGAAGCGAACGGCGAGGGCCGTGGCTTCTATCTGCAGATGCAGGGATTCGAGAACGGAAGGCTCCAGACTGCGGCGCGTGCCCTCGGGGTGATCCAGGCCGCCTACGAGGCCGCCTTAGAGTACGCGGCCAACCGGGTCGCATTTGGCTCACCTATCCTCGGCTTCGAGCTCACCCGGGCGAAGCTCACCAGGATGGCGGTGATCATTCAGGCGACACGGCAATTCGCGTATCGCGTCGCGCGACTGATGGCACGGGGCGAAGGATCGCTCGAGGCTTCCATGGTGAAGGCTTACGCCTGCCGCGGCGCGGAGTGGGTCACCCGCGAGGCAATGCAGATCCACGGGGGGATGGGCTACGCCGAGGAATACCCGGTCAGCCGCTTCTTTGTCGACGCACGGGTACTGTCGATCTTCGAAGGCGCGGACGAGACGCTGGCGTTGAAGCTGATCGCCCGGCGCCTGGTCGAAGGCCTCGGTGGAAGCAAAGCAGAAGGATGACCTTTGATTTTGCAAATCAAGCGGTGGCGCGCTCGCGCGCTCGCTCATCCTTGCAACGATGATTGATCCGGAACTGCTGCCAGCGGCATCGCAACCTGCCCAGCGCCAGCGCTCGGAGCACAATGGGACCTTGTTGGTAAGCAGGACATCTCCGCAGAAGGCGGGCGGCCTCCGGCGTGCTCCCAGCGCCGGAGCGCCGAATTGCCAGGACTGGAATTCGTTCTGCGAGTGAGATCCAGCGTGGCCGTGGCGGCGGGGCGCTGCGTTCAACTAGGCTGACCTGAAATGCCAGGGCCGGGCCCCGTCGGCGGTATATGCGTGCACCGCCGTCGTTCTGGGCCGCGAAGGCTAGCGCACCGTGCTACGAGGGGGAGCAGAGGCGGGAGCAATGGCGGGGGAAGCTAATGATGAGCCGCGGGGCACGAGCAGGAGTCAGCCGGCCCCGGACGATCGGCGACCGGCTCACCGGTTGCGAATCATCGCATGGACGGGATCAATAATAGGCGCAGCCGTTATCGCGTTCGTGACCGCATACTTTACGGTCCTCGGTAACCACGTCGCCGCGTTGTCAACGAAACCGCCACCGCCGGGCGGACCGCCGGTTAAGGTCGATGCCGTTAATGTCCTGCCGAGCGCGGATCAGACGCGTGTCTTCCCGGCGGCCTTGATCATGAGCCCACAGCAATTAGACGCCTTGAATTCGCTCAACCAGACAACGTCCGCCTACGAGAACTGGTTCACGAGCCAGGGCGCAGTCCAAGCTGATGGATTGGGAATACAGCTCATTGTCGAAGGAAACCGCGACAACGCCGTTCAGATAACTGATATCCAGCCCATCCTTAGTTGCCAGCGGCCGCTCGCTGGCACGCTTTTCTACTCGCCATCCGCCGGGGCCAATACAAGTACGCAGCTACTGCTAAATCTAGATAAGCCCCTCGACCCCCCAGGCTACATCGCTAGTAGCAATGGGAGTGTCAGTAGCGGCTCGAATTACTTCGCACACTTCACGGTTTCGCTCACTCGCGGCGAACAGTTTACTTTTCAAATTACCGCGTCCACGACGCAGCATTACTGCACGTTTTCGCTGAATATGTCCGTCCTGGCTGGCGGCAAGACGGTACAGGAAACGGTAGAAAACGGCAATAAACAGTTCAGTGTAACTGCGTTGTACAACGAGGACAGTTCCAATCCTGGTCAATTCGCGCGTTACGCCGCGTTGTACGTCGGTGGCGTCGGCGCAAGCGGTTTTCCTGGTAGCGGTCAGAATTCCTTTGGCCAGGATCTGTGGTTGCCGGCGGATAAAACCACCTACCCTGGTCATTCGTAAGTATCGACTCGCCCGGATTGGCGGTCTGATGCTGAACGGCTGCGCGGCGTGCCCAGCTCCCGCAGGCGTCACAGCCAGCGCGGCCGCTGCCGCGGCCGAGGTGCCGTGGCCCATTACCAAGTCCGCGCCACCGCCATGATCGTCCCCGTCCCGCTCGCCGCGCTTATCCCTCCCGGTTGACCTCGTCGACGAGGTCGATCAGCGCGGCGATTGCGTCAAGCGTGGCGTGGCCCTGGCCAGCGGACTTGATCTGCAGGATGGTGACGCCGGCGGCGCGGTAGAGCCGCAGCCGGTCGCGGATGACCTCAGCCGGGCCGATCAGGTTGGTCTTGAAGCCGATGTCGCGCGGGACCCTGGCCGCCGCCTGTTCGCGCTTGCCGGCGAGCCAGAGCCGCTGGACGGCCTGCACGTCGTCGGCGTAGCCCTGCCGGCTGAAGGCCGCGTTGTAGAAGTTCTGGCTGGCCGATCCCATCGCGCCGATCGTGAAGGCGTAACCGGCGGCGTGCCGGGCCGCGGCCTCGTCCACGTCGTCCGTGATCTCGACAGAAACCGGGATCAGCAGGTCGAGGTCGGCCAGCGCGCGGCCCGCGCGGCCGGCGCCCGCCTGCAGATGATCGAGGAACGCGGACGCCGTCTCGGGGATGAACGCATTGCCGATCCAGCCGTCGGCCAGTTCGCCCGTCAGCTCGAGGTTTCCCGGGCCGAGCGCCGCCAGGTAGATCGGCACGGACATCGGCGGCGCCAGCGATCGCATCGGCCGGCCTGCGCCGCCGGGGACCGGGATCTGGAATGCGCTGCCCTGGTGGTCCAGCCGCTGGCCTGCCGCGATGGTGCGGACGATTTGCACAGTCTCCCGCGTGGCGCGCAGCGGGGCGGAGAACCGCGTCCCATGCCAGCCCTCCATGACCTGTGGCCCGCTGACGCCGGCGCCGAGCAGGAACCTGCCGCCGGACAGCGCCTGCAGGGACATGGCAGACATGGCGAGCATGGCCGGAGTCCTGGTGCCGAGCTGGGCGATGCCCGAGCCGAGGTGGATCTTCGTCGTGCTCGCGGCGAGGAATGCGAGCGGGGTGAAGGCGTCATAGCCCCACGTCTCAGCAGTCCAGACCGAGTGCGCGCCGAGCGCCTCGGCGTCGGCGACGAGCCGGACCACCTGCGCGGTGGCTCCCTCGACGCCGACCGCGACCCGCAACGGCCGTGTCACCTGTCGGCAGCCGGGCAGGGCCAGCGGTGAAAGCGGGTCCGTTCCACCCGTTGAAGTTATCAGTTGCTTTACTGGAGCCATTGACACACCGGTGCCTGCCCGGTGCCGGCCTGGTGCCCGGTGCCGGCCCGGTGCGGGCCCGGACGTGGCCCGGTGCCGGCCCCGAAGTGGCCCGGAGGTGGTAGCAGCGATGCGGTATGCGGATGGCCCATCGGCCGAGGCGGTGATCTACATCGCCGCCCCGCCGCAGCGGGTGTGGGCATTCGTCAGCGACATCGGCGTGCCTGCCCGCTTTTCGGACGAGCTTTCCGCGGTGGAATGGGCCGGCGGAGCGACGGGCCCGTGCGTCGGTGCACGGTTCACCGGGCGAAATCGCCATCCGGCGATCGGGAGCTGGGAAACCACATCCGTGGTCGCCGAATGCGAATCGGGCCGGTGCTTCGCATGGAATGTCGAGACGTCCGAAGGGATCTCCGCATCCTGGCGCTTCGAACTCGAGGCGGACGGCGAAGGGACGCGGCTGCGCCAGTGCGGCCGGATGGGCCCGGCGCCGTCAGGCCTCACCATCGCCATCAGTGCGATGCCGGACAAGGAGGAACGGATCATCGCCAGGCGGCTGATGGAGTGGCAGCGCAATATCGTTGCCAACCTCGAGGGGATCAAGGCGCTCGCCGAGTCACCCGGCTGACCGCAGGCCGCGTCCAGGCGCGTTACGCCGTGCCGCCCAGTAAGAGCCGCCCAGTAAGAGCCGCCCAGTAAGAGCCGCCCAGTGAGAGCCGCCCAGGAACGACTTGATCGCCCCGGGCCCGGCAGCAACGGATCAGTTCATGGTCGTGCCGAGCACGACGTGACATTAGGCGCAGGCCGACGGGCCATCCGACCCTAACCACCCGTCGCAAGAACTGAGATGCACGTCGTAGGAAAGGAGGCTTTACATGATCGGATAGGAAAGGAACGGGATCATGATAACCAAACCAGCTGCGAAGCTCTCACGACCTAGCCTCGTGGGCAAGCAGATCCACAACCTGCAAGAACTCGGCGCGCGCCAGTTGTCCCGGCGTAGCCTCGTGGGCAAGCAGATCCACAACCTGCAAGAGCACGGCGCGCGCGAGTTGGCCGCCGTCAACCTGGCCACCTGGGAGGAGCGCATGTCCGCCCGGGCCGGGGCGCTAGCAGCCGGGCGGTTTCCACCGGACAAGCTCGGCGACGCGATTGATCCTTACAACGAGATGATCAGGGTACATCGTGGCCGGATCGCGCACACATTCGACAGCCGCTGCAAGTGCGCCTGCGGTGTCCAGGAGCACGACGAGGAGGAGCGCCGGATGCGCGCGGGCAACTACGTTTGGACATGCCGGCGATGCGGGATTTCCTGGCGTGAATACTAAGGCAGTGGGCCAGAGATTTAGCTGGCTGTCTGGTAGCACATGCCCGGGCCGGGAGCACGAGGTCACGTCTGCGGGTTCGGTACCGCAACGCGACGGGCGGTGGATCGCTCCCGGTGAGCCAGCGGCTGAGGGTGCGGGAGTAAAAGATCGTGCCGGATCTGGGCGATCGGAATTCCCCTGGGTTCTCGCCGTTGCTGGCTATGGTGCCCGCCGCAGCGCGGAGTTACAATAAATGTTTCCCTCCCGGAAATGGGAGGCGGTTCCGATGACGCGGCACTACCTCGCTGGCGAGCTGTCGGTGCTACTTGGGGAACTCCAGGCGGCCGCCCCAAACCCAGCGTTCGCGCGTTGTTTTGCTGAGCTGCGCCACGAAGCAGAGACGAGGCCCCTGACAGCGCTGGGCGCGGTGGCAGTGCGAGCGCTTGTGCTCAGCGACGGACTGTGCTGGGAGTTGCTGACGCGGGCCGATGCCGTCGCTTTCGCCCGCCAGGCGGCTATTTCCGCGCAACTGCATGACTTCGGTGTCTGCGCTGGTCTCCTGCCTGGCGAGGAGTAGCGCGGCCGTGCTTTTCCTGCTTTCCCCTTCGAATGAGAGGCCGGACAAATGGCAACCGAGAAAGAGATTCGACAGGCTGGTACCTCCGAGGCGCAGATCGCGGTGCACTGGCGCGAGGAGGGTTACTTCTATCCGACGGCGGCGTTCATCGGGCAGGCGAACGCGGCCGATCCGGCCATCTACGAGCGGTTTAGCGAGGAGCGTTTCCCGGAGTGTTTCAAGGAGTACGCCGACCTGCTCAGCTGGGATTCCTACTGGCACACGACGCTGGATACCAGCAAGCCGCCGTTCTGGAAGTGGTTCGTCGGGGGGAAGCTGAACGCCTGTTACAACTGCGTCGACCGGCATCTCGCCGGGAGCGCGAACAAGGCGGCGCTCATCTGGGTGCCCGAACCTGAGTCGGCGGACCCGGTAGCTATCACCTATCGGGAGCTGTACCGGCGGGTGAACGAGTTCGCCGCGCTTCTGCGTGGCCTCGGCCTGCAGGCAGGTGACCGGGTTACCTTCCACCTGCCGATGGTCCCCGAGCTACCCGTGGCGATGCTCGCCTGCGCCCGGCTCGGCATTATCCACTCCCAGGTGTTCGGCGGGTTCAGCGGCACCGCGTGCGGCCACCGGATCGCCGACTCCGGCAGCCGCGTGCTGGTGACCATGGACGGCTACTACCGCAGCGGTGAGCTCATCGATCATAAGGTCAAGGCCGACGAGGCGGTGGCGGCCGCCCGCCGCGAGGGTGCCGAGGTCGACAAGGTACTGGTCTGGCGGCGGCACCCCGGCGAGTACGCGTCTAAGACGGCGATGGTCGAGGGCCGGGACGTTTTCGTCGACGAGCTGCTCGGCGGCTACCGCGGCCAGGTCGTGGCGCCGGTGTCGATGCCGGCCGAGGCGCCGCTGTTTCTCATGTACACCAGCGGCACAACCGGCCGCCCCAAGGGATGCCAGCACAGCACCGGCGGATATATGGCGTATGTCGCGGGCACGTCGAAGTACTACCAGGACATCCACCCCGACGACACCTACTGGTGCATGGCCGACATCGGCTGGATCACCGGCCACTCCTACATCGTCTACGGCCCGCTGGCGCTCGGCACGACCAGCGTTATCTACGAGGGCGTGCCCACCTATCCGGACGCGGGGCGTCCGTGGCGGATCGCCGAGCGGCTCGGGGTGAACATCTTCCACACCTCGCCCACCGCGATCCGCCAGCTGCGCAAAGTCGGCCCAGAAGAGCCGAAGAAGTACGGCTACCACTTCAAGCACATGACCACGGTGGGCGAGCCGATCGAGCCGGAGGTCTGGCGCTGGTACTACGAGGGGCCAGGCAAGGGCGAGGCGGCCATCGTGGACACCTGGTGGCAGACCGAGAACGGCGGCTTCCTGGGCAGCACGCTGCCCGCGCTCAACCCGATGAAGCCGGGCAGCTGCGGCCCCCCCGTGCTCGGGATCTACCCGGTCATCTACGACGAGGACGGCAACGAGGTCGAGGCGGGCAGCGGCCAGGCAGGCAACATCTGCATCCGCAACCCCTGGCCGGGCATCTTCCAGACCATCTGGGGCCAGCCCGAGCGGTTCGTGCAGACCTACTACCAGAAATACTGCAAGAACAAGGCCAGCACGGACTGGCGTGACTGGCCGTACTTCGCCGGCGACGGCGCGGTGCGGGCCGCGGACGGCTACTTCCGGATCCTCGGCCGGGTAGACGACGTGATCAACGTGGCGGGTCACCGGCTGGGCACCAAGGAACTGGAATCGGCGGCCCTGATGGTCGACGAAGTGGCGGAGGCGGCCGCCGTCCCAGTCATGGACGAGCTACGCGGACGCGCCGTGGAAATGTACATCGCGCTCAAGCCGGGCATCGCCCCCAGCGATGACATGGCGGACAAGGTCACCCACGCCATCGAGACCGAGATCGGCAAGATCGCCCGCCCGCGGAACGTGTGGATCGTCGCTGACATGCCGAAGACCCGCTCCGGCAAGATCATGCGCCGGGTCATTGCCGCTGTCTCGAACTTCGCCGACGTCGGCGACACCACCACGCTGGCCAACCCCGAGATCGTCGACGAAATCAGGCATCACGTTCAGGCCGAAAAGGCCGCCCACGGCGACGTTCCACGCGAGCTGACACCCCAGGAGGTCGAGGAACTCATGGCATTCGGCCAGGCTGAGTGACGGACCGCGCGCACCCCCGCATCCACCAAGATCTACGGGACACGCCCTAGCGGGGGTGCGCTCAGCCGGATGCCAGCCACCGGCGCGGCCACGCCCGCGCCATCGCCCTGTGCTCGGGGCGATGGTGCGGGCTGCCCCTGCTGACCGCACGGGCAGACTGAGGGAGTATCAAGGTCTGCATAAAGTCGCGGCGCGGAAAGGGGCAGCATGAGCTCACCGGTTCATTTTGGCCAGGGGGTGGATGGCGCGGAACTAGAGCGCCTGGTCACCGGTTACCATCACGATCCGCATCATCTTCTTGGCGCTCACCAGGAACGGGACGGAGAGGGCCGCGACCGCGTGGTGATCCGCGGGTGGCGTCCCGGCGCGATCGGCATGGTCATCCTCGCCAATGAGCAGCGGATTGAGATGAGCCGGGTGCACCCCGCTGGGGTGTTCGCCGGGACGCTGGAGGGTCCGGGCATCCCGCGCTACCGGTTGCAGACGTATTATCCAGACGGCGTGGTCGTGGTGGCCGATGACCCGTACAGGTATTGGCCCACGCTGGGGCAGCTCGACCTCCACCTGTTGGCCGAGGGCCGGCACGAGGGGTTGTGGCGCCATCTCGGGGCGCAGGTGCGAGTGCATCAAGGGGCGTCAGGCACGTCGTTCGCGGTTTGGGCGCCGAGCGCCCGAGCGGTGCGGGTCGTTGGTGACTTCAACGGCTGGGACGGCCGGATCCACCCGATGAGAGCGCTGGGCAGCTCCGGGGTCTGGGAGATCTTCCTGCCCGACGTCGGGCCGGGCGCGCACTACAAGTACGAGGTCGTGACCCAGCAGGGACAGGTGAGCCTGCGGGCGGACCCGTTTGCCTTCGCGACCGAAGTGCCGCCAGCCACCGCGAGTGTCGTCACCCAGAGCAAATACGAATGGCAGGACGCGGCGTGGTTCACCGGGCGGGAGACCACCGACCTGTTGCGTTCCCCGGTGTCGATCTATGAGTGCCACCTGGGCTCGTGGCGGATGACCGAGGACGCCGACGGCGGGTGGCGGCCGCTGACTTACCGCGAGGCGGCCGAGGCGCTGCCGGGGTACCTCAGCGACCTCGGTTTCACCCACGTCGAATTCCTGCCGCTTGCGGAGTATCCGTTCTCCGGCTCATGGGGTTATCAGGTGACGGGGTTCTACGCGCCGACGGCACGGTACGGGGCGCCCGACGACTTCCGCTACCTGGTCGACCGGCTGCACCGGGCGGGCATCGGGGTCCTCGTCGACTGGGTGGCCGGGCACTTCCCCAAGGATGACTGGGCCTTGGCGCACTTCGACGGCACGGCGCTGTATGAGCACGTCGACCCCCGCATTGGCGAGCACCAGGACTGGGGCACGCTGGTGTTCAACTACGGGCGCCACGAAGTCCGGAACTTCCTGCTCGCGAACGCGCTGTTCTGGATCGAGGAGTTCCACATCGATGGCCTGCGCGTCGACGCGGTCGCCTCGATGCTGTACCTGGACTATTCGCGCCGGGAGGGCGAGTGGGTCACCAACCGGTTCGGGGGCAGGGAGAACCTGGAGGCAATCGACTTCATCAAGGAATCCAACGCGGTGGTTTACCGCGACCACCCCTCCGTGATGATGGTCGCCGAGGAGTCCACCTCCTGGCCCGCGGTCTCCCGCCCGACCTACCTGGGCGGGCTCGGCTTCGGGTTCAAATGGAACATGGGGTGGATGAACGACACCCTGGTCTATTTCGCCAAAGATCCCGTGTATCGGCCCTACCACCATCACGAGCTCACGTTCGCCCTGCTCTACGCGTTCAGTGAGAACTTCATCCTGCCGCTGAGCCACGACGAGGTCGCCCATGGCAAGGGATCGTTGCTCGGCAAGATGCCCGGGGACCGCTGGCAGCAGTTCGCGAACCTGCGTGCGCTGCTGGCCTGGATGTGGGCGCATCCCGGCCGGCCGCTGCTGTTCATGGGCGGCGAGATCGGCCAGAACGACGAGTGGCGGCACGACAGCAGCGTCGACTGGCACCTGCTCGACTACCCGGAGCACGCCGGCGTGCATGCGCTGGTCCGCTCGCTCAATACGGTCTACCGTCGCGAGCCCGCATTGTGGGAGCAGGACTTCGACTGGCCCGGCTTCCGCTGGATCGACCCCAACGACTCAGACAACAGCGTGCTGTCGTTTCTGCGGTTCCCGCTGGCCGGCGGGCGCCCGGTCGCCTGCGTGGCGAATCTCACGCCGGTGCTGCGCCAGGACCACCGGGTAGGGCTTCCGCATCCGGGGCGCTGGGTGGAAATCTTCAACTCCGACAGCGCGGAGTTCGGCGGCAGCAACGCCCTCATCGGTGCCGCCACCACCGAGGCCACCGGCTGGAACGACCTCGACTACTCCACCACGCTCAGGCTGCCGCCCCTTGGCGTCGTGTGGCTCGCCTACGACCCCGAGACCACGCCATCTCCGCAGCCCGGGACCACGCCATCTCCGCAGCCCGGGGCCACGCCGTCTCCGGAGCCCGCGGCCACGCCGTCTGCGGAGCCCGCGGCCACGCCGTCTGCGGAGCCCGCGGCCACGACGCCCGCCGAGCCGGGGACCACGACGCCCGCCGGGCCAGGGTCCGCAGCATCGGGCTGATGGCGCGGTCCCCCGTGTACGTGCCTCAGGATCCGCGCGGCGCGCGTTCCATGAAGGACCTTCCACCGGCCGGATGCGGTACAAAAGGAGGCCATGGAGAGCTTTCTGACGCACGCGGGCTACGCCGCGATCATTTTGTTCGGATTTCTCGAGGCGGCGTGCATCCCGATTTCCTCCGAGGTCACGTTCGGCTTCGCGGGCGTGCTCGCCTACCAGGGCCATCTCAACCTAGCTCTCGTGATCATCATTGGCACGCTGGCTGAGCTCGCCGGCTCCTACTTCTCCTACTTCGTCGGCCGGGTGGGGGGCCGGCCGGTCGTTGACCGGTTCGGCCGTTACGTCCTGGTCACACGTGCGGACATCGACCGCGCCGAGAGGTTCTTCGCCGGCCGGGGCGCGTGGGTGGTGCCCGTCGGCCGGGCGCTGCCGTTCATCCGCGCTTTCACCTCGCTCGTCGCCGGGCTGATTGACATGCCAGCCGTCCAGTTCGGGTTCCTCAGCCTGCTCGGCACGGTCTTCTACGTGACCGTGATGACCCTCATCGGCTACGAGGTCGGCAGCGCCTGGCAGAGCGTCTCGCACTACATGTCCGTCGGCAGCTACGTGCTCGTGGCAGTGGTGGTGCTGGCCATCGCGGGCTTCGTCGGATACCGGCTGCGCGAGTTCAGGAAGGAATCGGCCGCCGATAAGCGGGACCGCAACGCGGACACTCCGGCCGCCTAACCGACGGGGTGCCGGTTGGTCAGCGGGCATGGCCCGCCGGCCACGGGCCCGGTGCGCCGTGCGGTAGCCGTTTCGTATCAATAGCCTTAACGGCTGCCGCGGATGCGCCAGCGTGAAAACGGGCTCATGAACCAGGCCGGCCGCGGGGCTGCGCGCCGTCGGCATTGATCACGACCGCGCTGCGGTGTTGCATCGACCCGGGCAACGCGGCCGAGATCGCCGCGCCGGATCACGCCTGGCCGGGTAACGTTCAACCAGGTCGCACGTGCATACCCTACGGGGGCGGATCGGCGTGACAGGTTGGGCAGCGGCCGCGCTGGTCGCGGTCGCTGGGCTGGCGGCGGGCACGATCAACACCGTCGTCGGTTCTGGCACCCTCATCACGTTCCCGGTCCTGCTCTCACTCGGCGTCCCGCCGGTGACCGCGAATGTCACCAACACCATCGGCCTCGTCCCCGGATCTTTCAGCGGCGCCTGGGGTTACCGCCGCGAACTGACGGGCCAGCGCGCGCGGCTGATCCGCCTGGGCAGTGCATCGCTGATTGGTGGTGTCGCCGGGGCACTGCTGCTGCTGGTCCTGCCGCCTGAGGTGTTCAAGGCCGCGGTTCCAGTACTGATCGCTGTCGCCCTGGCCCTCGTCGTCGCGCAGCCCTGGCTTTCTCGCCGGCTGGTCAGCGAGGATCATCCGGGTCCCGTGGGTGCTCACCCCGTCCTGCTGTGGAGCCTGGTCCTGCTGACCGGGGTCTATGGCGGCTACTTCGGGGCCGCCCAAGGCGTGCTGCTCATGGCGGTGATGGGCACGCTGCTCGACACTGATCTGCAGCGGGTGAACGGCATAAAGAACGTGCTGGCTGGCTTGGTGAACGCGGTCGCCGGCGTGATCTTCATCGTGCTCGCGAATCCAGACTGGACCTACGTGGCCATCATCGCCGTGACGTCGGCGCTCGGTGGCCAGGTCGGCGGGCACATCGGCCGGCGGCTATCTCCGTTGCTCCTGCGTGGGGTCATCGTGGTCGTCGGGGCAGCCGCGCTGGTGAAACTCTTGCTTAGCTGATTGGGCCGGCTGGTCCCGCCGGATCTCAGCTGGAGTTGCGGGCTTGCAGCGCGGCGATGAGCGCCAGCCGTACCTGTTCCACGACGGCGGCGGGGCCTTCGGCCGGCAGGGCCGCCTCCGCGGCGCCGAGGTCGGCGGCGAGCGTCTTGTCGTGGAAGACGCCGCTGACCCAGCGGGAGAAGTCGTGGCCCGGGCAGTGGTGACGCAGCACGCCGCCGTCGCAGCGGGTGAGCTCCGCTTCCAGTTCTGCCAGATTGGCTGCGATCGCCCCGGTGGGGGTGTCGGGCTCGGTCCGGAAATGGAACCGGCGGGCAGGCTCGACGCCGTACTGATCGTACTTGTGCTCGTGCCGCCGGTGGGGAGTGATCCGGGATCCGAGGGTGAACGCCACCGCCCGGCGGGGCCGCTGCCGCCACGCCAGCACGGCGCGGCCGTGCGGCCCGGTGAGGAGGCGGGCGATCTCGGTGCGCGGCACATCCGCCACCGCCGCGGTCAGGTCGATTAACGGGCTAGCGGGGTGCGGGGAGCCGAGCGCGATCACGGCGTCGAGGGCGACGAGGGCGTCCGCGGACAGCTCCTCGGGCTGCCAGGTGACGAGCAGGTAGCCCTTGGCTGCGGGGTCGAGCATCCGGCGCGCGGTCGCGGTCCGCCCGATCGGCCGCTGGGCTTCGTCGACAACCACCCACTGCGGCAGGCCGGTCGCGGCCCGGTGGGCTTCGACCTCGCTGCTGAGCCCGGCGGCGTAGGCGGCGCGGGCGTCCGCGTCGAGGTGGGACAGGTCGATGACCACGCTGGCCTCGCCGTGCCTGAGCAGGCGCACGACCTCGGCCGGGTCGGCGAGGCGGCGCTCGTCGCCGCCGGTGACGAGCACTCCGCGTAGCTCCCCGAGCCCCAGGTAGTCGCCTTCTGGGTCGATGACGATCAAGGAGTAGCGCAGCCGGACCAGCTGTTCGCAGATCAGCCCGGCCAGATACGACTTGCCGTCGCCGGTGCCGCCCCAGACAGCGATGCTGAGCTGTGAGGCGGGCAGGGTTACCGCCTGGCCGGTGTCGTCGATGCCGAGCGTGACCTGCCAGCGGCGGGGGTGGGCGTGCGCCCGCCCGGTAAGCAGCGGGCCCCGGAGCAGATCGGCGAATCCTGAGCCGTCGGGCAAGGCCAGCACCAGATCGGCGCGCGCCCGGAGGGCGACGACCGAGTTGGCGACGGCCACGCCGATCTCGCAGGCATCAAGCAGGCTGTGGTCGTTCTCCGCGTCGCCGATGCCGATGGTGTTGTGGTAGGAAAGGCCCAGATCGCTGAGCGCCTCCAGCAGTCCGGTGCCCTTGGTCACCCCGGCAGGCAGGATCATCAGCTCGCCCCGGTTGCGGACGAGCTGGCAGTCCAGGCCGAGCTCGCGGATCACCTCAAGCGCGGCAGGCTCGTCGTCGGCGGCGGCGGCGACCAGTACCTGCCCGCTGCGGTGGGCGACGCCGCGGGCGGTCAGGGCCGCGCTCACCGCGCGGCCGATGGGGGCGGCCACCTGGCGCACCCCGACGGGGGTAATCACCACGGCGCCGTTCTCGGCGACGACCGCGTCGACGTGGTCCTCGACGTCAGGGAATGCCGCGTGCAACTCGCTCATGATCCGCCCGGTAACCAAGATCACCCGGGTCCCCCTGGCGCGCGCCTCGTCGACCGCGGCCAGGGTGTCGGCGGCGATCTGGCCCTCGGCCATGGTGCCGTCGAAATCGGATGCCACCGCCCTGAAGTACGTGCGCGCGCCCTCCGCCAGGCCCTCGACCAGCCGGTACGGCCGCTCGATGCCGCCGAGCGCGAACACCTCCTCGCCGCGGCCCGTGTCGATGACGAGAGCGTCGAATCCGCCGGTCCTGATGGTGCTTAAGGTCTCCCGCGCCTCTTCGAGTTCACGGCGCAATTCGTCCAGGGGACGCTCGGCGCCGCCGAGCGTAATAACCTCCTCGCCGTCGCCGGTATCGATGACGAGGGCATCGATTCCGCCGGCCCGGATGGTGCGCAACGTTTCCCGTACCTCGTCGAGTTCCCGGCGCAGTTCCCCCATGGGGCCCCCCGGATCCTCCATGAGGTCCCCGGCCATGGGGTTCCCGGCCGTGGGCTCCCCGGCCGTGGGCTCCCCGGCCATCGGCTCCCGGGCCATGGGGTCCCCGGTTTCCTCCAGGGTGTCCCCGTATTCCGCCAGGGGCCGGGCGGGCATTGCCGCCCCGGCGTCATCTGTCCTCACGGGAACCCGGCGTTGGCGCGGTAGTCAATCCACGAACGAGAATCCGCGGCGATATTGGTCACGTCACCTCGCTCTTTCGGGGCCGGAGCTGCAACCCGACGAGGAGCCGCTCGGTGTCGGACAGGTCGCCGACGATCTTCCTGATCGGCGGCGGGAGCTTACGGACCAGCGTGGGCACGGCCAGGATCTGGTCGTCGGCGGCCAGGCGCGGGTTGTCCAGCAGGTCCACGACCTCGATGTGGTAGCGCCCGGCCAGGTACTGTTCGCAGGCCACCTGCAGGTTCTCGATCGCGCGCACGCATTTGGGTGAGCGCCCGGTCACGTACAGCCGTAGCTCCCAGGTCTCAGCGGGGGGCGCCGCTGGGTCAGTCTCAACGGGGTCGCGAGGTGCGGTCACGGTTGTCCTCCTTCGTCGCGCGGGACCGGATCGGCCCAGCGCCGCGAGGCCATGGCGGATCTGGCGGCCTCGGCGTCGGCCGCCCGCTGCTGCTGCCTTTTGTCGATCCGCTCGATCTCGGCCCTGCCCGCGGCGAGCTCGTCGTTCAGCACGGCGAGCTGGGCCTCGCCTTCCATGATGCCCCGCCGCAGCTCGCGCTCGCGGCGCATAAGCTCCTCATCCTGCCGCAGCTCAGCGCCGCGCTCCTGCGCTTCCTGCACCAGGCGGGCGGAACCGGTCAGCACGCCCGCCGGGCCCACATACACGTCGACGAGTTCAGCGCCGCGGTCGGTGAGCACGAACTCGCGCACCTGGTTCGAATGGGCGCTGCCGCGCGACTTCAGCACGTACAGCAGCCGGTTGCGCTCGCCATCCGTCTCGACGTTGCGCAGCAGCAGCCAGGCATCCACCAGCGACGAGATACCCACCGTGCTCCGCTCGTCCTCGTGCGCCAGCGTGGTCGCCATCGCGGTGACCCCCGCGGCCTTGAGCAGGTCAACCTGGCGGGCCACCAGCGAGGTCACCTCCAGGCCGGAGGGCCCGTGGGTGAGGCTGGCGATCCCGTCCAGCACGGCCACCGACGGTGCGAACTCCTCGATCAGCCGGGCCAGTATCGCCAGGTGGGTCTCGAGCCCGAATGCCGACGGCCGGGCCGCCCACATCCGCAGCAGGCCCGCCTCAGCCCACCGCCGCAGGTCCAGCCCCACCGACCGCATGTTGCGGATAACCTGCTCGGGTGACTCCTCGAACAAGACCAGCAGCGCCCGCTCCCCCCGCACGCACGCCGCGTCGATCAGGTGCGCCCCGAGCGTGGTCTTACCCGTCCCCGCCATCCCGCTGACCAGCACGGTCGACCCGCGGAACAGGCCACCGGCCAGCATGTGATCCAGCCGGCCCACGCCGGTCGGGACCCGCTCCTCCGGCGCGCCGTAATCCAGCGCGACCGACGTGATCGGCAGCACCACAAACCCGCGGGCGGAGATCAAGAACGGGTACTCGTTGGTCTCGTGCGCCGACCCCCGGTACTTGACCACCCGCAGCCGCCGGGTGGAAACCTCCTCGTGGATACGGTGATCCAAAACGATCACACAGTCGGACACGAACTCCTCGATCCCATGACGGGTCAGCCCCCCGTCGCCCCGCTCACCGGTGACGATAGCGGTCACCGCCCGGTCCTCCAGCCAGCGGAACAGCCGGGCAAGCTCCGCCCGCACGATCGCCCGCCCGCCGAACGCGCCGAACAGCACCTCGACGGTATCCAGCACCACCCGCTTCGCCCCGATCCGCCCGATCGTGTCACCCAGCAGCAAAAACAGCGGCTCGAAGTCATACTCCCCGGTCTCGATGACCTCCGCGGGATCCACCCGGAACGCATGCACCACCAGCAACCCGTCCCGCTGCAGCCCATCCAGGTCAAACCCCAGCGACGCGACGTTGGCGCTCACCTTCGCCGCCGACTCCTCAAAGGTGACCAGTACGCCCGGCTCGCCAAACTCCCGCGCCCCCGCGACCAGGAACTCCATCCCCAGCAGCGTCTTACCCGACCCGGCGCCGCCCGTCACCAATGTAGCCCTGCCCTTAGGCAGCCCACCCCCGGTGATCTCGTCCAGCCCCCTGATACCCGTCGGCGCCTTCGGCAGTACGGGACCCGCCGCAGCGTCAGCAGGTGACATCAGATCGGTTCCGCCGCGATCGGATGCCATGCTCCTCCCAGGGGTCGGTATCACGGTCGCCCTCCCTGCCGCCTCCGGCTAGGGCCGGAGGTCCTCGCTGAGCCGGATCGGTATCCATTCTTCCTCGTGCTGCCGCCTGCCGCGCCGGCGGCCGTGCCGTACATCACGACGGCTGGGCGAGCAGCAGCACGAACGAGCGCGGCTTGACGATTAGTTTTCCCCCTGCGCCGACGGCGGCCACGTCGGTCACGTCTGCCGGCGCTGGCGGCTCAGCCGCGTCAGCCACGCCGGGCGGCGTGCCAGGGGCCGTGGCCGGGCTGTTCGCGGCAGCCGTATGGGACCTGGGTGTGCCGGCGGCGAGATCGAAGCTGTCCACCTGCACCCGCCACGAGCATCGTTTCCCTACCTCGGGGATGGTGAAGGTGACCGGGTCCGCCGATCCGTTGACCAGGGTGAGGAGGTCGTCGTCGAGCATGGGCTGGCCGCGCGGGTCGAGATCCGGCGCCACCGTGCCGTCGACGTAGACGGCGATGGCCTTCCTGCCGGGGGATTTCCAGTCGGCCTCCGTCATCGCGCGGCCCGTAGGGGTGAACCAGGGCGAGTAACCGGGATCGGCCAGGTAGGCGCCGCGGCGCAGCGCCGGGTGCGCGGCGCGGAAGGCGATCAGCCAGCGGGTGTAGGCGGTCAGGCCGGCGTCGGCGGCGTCCCAGTCGAACCAGGACGTCGGATTGTCCTGGCAGTAGGGGTTGTTGTTACCTTCCTGGGTGCGGCCGAGTTCGTCGCCGCCGAGGATCATCGGGATCCCGCGGGACAGCAGCAGCGTGCCGAGCAGCGCGCGGGACTGGCGGGCGCGCAGTGCGAGGATCTCAGGGTCGCCCGTCGGGCCTTCAACGCCGCAGTTCCACGACCGGTTGTCGTCGGTTCCGTCCCTGTTGTGCTCGCCGTTGGCCTCGTTGTACTTACGCTCATAGGAGACTAGGTCGCGCAGCGTAAACCCGTCATGCGCGGTGACGAAGTTGATCGAGGATGTCGGCCTGTGGGCGGCGCCGTACAGGTCGGAGGACCCGGAGATCCGGGTGGCGAAATCGGGCAGCACCCCACCCGCGCCGCGCCAGAAGTCGCGGACGGTGTCGCGGTAGCGGCCGTTCCACTCCCGCCACAGGGCCGGGAACCGGCCCACGCTGTAACTGTCCATCTGGCCGACGTCCCACGGTTCGGCGATGAGCTTGATCCGGGAGATGACGGGGTCCTGCGCGACGATGTCGAAGAACGTGGCCATCCGGTGAAAATTCCCCCGCTCCCTGGCGAGCGTGGTGGCGAGATCGAAACGGAAGCCGTCGACGTGCATCTCGGTGACCCAGTACCGCAGCGAGTCCATGATCAGGCGCAGGCACGTAGGGTGGTCAGCGTTGACCGAGGCGCCAGTGCCCGTGGTGTCGACGTAATGGCGCAGGTCGCCGGGCACGAGCCGGTAGTACGCCGGGTTGTCAAGCCCGCGGAAGCATAGCGTCGGTCCCAGGTGACTGCCCTCGGCCGTGTGGTTGAACACCACGTCGAGCAGCACCTCAAGCCCGGCCGCGTGCAGCGCCTGCACCATCTCCTGGAACTCCGCGATCTGCCCGCCCGGATGGCCTGCCCGCACGGACGCCGAATAGCCGTCGTGCGGCGCGAAGAACCCGATGGTGTTGTAGCCCCAGTAGTCGGTCAGGCCGCGCGCGACCAGATGCCTGCTAGAGACGAACTGGTGCACCGGCAGCAACTCGACCGCGCTCACCCCCAGGCCGACCAGGTACTGCACCACCGACGGCCACGCAAGCCCCGCGTACGTTCCGCGCAGCGCGGGCGGCACGTCACGGCGCGTCTGGGTGAATCCCTTGACGTGCACCTCGTATATGACGGTGTCGCGGTACGGCGTGCCCGGAAGTTTGTCCGCGCCCCACACGAACGAAGGGTCAGCCACCATCGACCGCATCATGGCCGACGCCGAGTCGAGGTCGTTCCGCCCGTCAGGGTCACCTGGCGGGTAGCCGAACAGGCTCTCCCCCCATGCCAGCTGGCCGTACGTCGACTTGGCATAGGGGTCGAGCAGCAGTTTCGCCGGGTTGCAGCGCAGCCCGGCCGCGGGATCATACGGTCCGATCACCCGGTAGCCGTACCGCTGGCCGGTACGGATCCCCGGCACGAACCCATGCCACACGCCGTCATTGATCTCCGGCAGCGGCACCTGCGTTTCCTCGCCGCTCTGGTCGAACAGGCACAGCACCACCCGCTGGGCTATCTCCGACGCCACCGCGAAATTGGTCCCAAGCTCATCGGGTGTGGCGCCCAGGGGGAACGGCCGTCCCGGCCAGATCTCCATGCCACCTCCTGCACATTCCGTGCCGTTTTGGTGACCACCCGGCGCGGGCAGCCGGCCCGCAGTCAGCCGGCCCGCGGTCAGCCGGGCGCCGTCTGCCGTTCGCTTGCGCTTCCGCCTTCAGCCTCAGCCTAGCCATCTCCCTTGGCAAACCGTGACGAAGCCATTGTCACCCCGCCACGCCCGTCCAGTCAGGGGCGGACATCCCGGCATCCGCCGGCAGGTTCGCGCCTTGCAGCGCGCGATCCGCGGGCAAACTCGCAGCTCAACGGGACGTAAGGCTCTAGCCGGCCGCTCTCCGACTGGTGATGTTTGGGTTAAGGAGATGCCATGTCTGAGTCTGTCAGCGGTGCGATCGTGGTCGGGGTGGACGGCTCACCGGCGTCGGTCGCTGCCCTTGAGTGGGCGGCTGATCTGGCCCGATTGCGCGATGCGGAGATCGTTGTGTTGCGTGCGTGGGATGTCCCGCTCGCCAGTTTCGCCCCATACGCCCCGGTGAGCCGGCGGCCGACGGCCGACGGCGAGCGACGGCGGGCGGAGGCTGACGTATCACGCGCGATGCGTACGGCGTTGGGTCCGGCGCCCGGCGTGAAGGTGCGGGCGGCGCTGGTCTGCGGCCCGCCTGCGCGCGTCATCGTCGATCAATGTGCGGAGGCCGAACTGCTGGTGCTCGGCGGACATCACGCCGATTCGCCGCTGCGGCAGACAGTGGGCCCGATCGCCGCGAGTTGCCTGCGGCAAGCCCCCTGCCCCGTGGTGATCGTGACTGTCGCGGCAGCATCGCCAGGACCGGCGGCAGCATTACCAGGGCGGGTGGCAGGCCCGGCCACGGAGGTAACGCCCGCGGCGCCCGGGCCGTATGGCGGCGTGTCAGTTCCGGCCACCTTCTGAGATCTCCGATACTGTCCGGCGGGTCAACCGGCTTAACCGGCGCGCCGTGCTCCAGGCGGCGGCCAGCGACGACTGCTAATCAGGCGATTTAGGGTATTCGCCGCGAAATCTGGAATTCCGGACGCGCCGGCCGGGGGCAACCGCGTAGTTTCCTCAGGGGAGTAGCTGATTCCCGGCCGCCGGGTCGCGGCGGGGATGATTCGTGCCGAATGGAGCTGTCATCGTGCTGCGCGCACGCCGCGTTATGAGTCCGTCCTCCGATCGTGCCCATGCTCAGGTGCGGCTTAGTACCGCAGCATTGCTGCTGGTGCTGTCCGCCGTGCTGGCCGGGGCCACCGCGTGCGCGGGCCTATCGGGATCGGCTTCAACGTCCGGGCCGCTCGCGGCCCGTACCCACCCGCCCGCATCGGCGACATCGGTGCTGACCGGCACCGCTCCCGACGTGCTCGCCGCGGACATGGCACGGCAGTTATTCGCAGCCTCCCCCGTCGTCGTGGTGGCAAATCCGCAACGTCCGGCTGACCTGGCGGTCGCCGCCAGCCGAGCGAGGCATGCTGGTGCGCCTCTGCTGCTCACCGCGGTTCAGGCGGCCACCAGGCCGGCGGGCACCACGTCCGCGGGCCCGTCGGCCACCAGCGCCGCGATGCGCGTGGAGATCGACGACCTGCATCCCCGCGCTGTGCTGGCGGTGGGGGTGACGGGCAGCGCGCTCGCCGCGCAGCTGCCGGGGATAAACGTGGTCACCAACCCGGCCGGGCTGCCCGCGATGCGGGCGCCCGCGCCCCTCGGCCATGTGGTCGTGCTTGAGCACCCGGGTCAGCTCGACGCCGCGACCACGGCGGCCGCCGCGATCACGGCGGCCGCCACGACCGCGGATGTGGCAGGCGCGACAGTGGTCACCGTGCACGGCGACGACCCGCGCGCCGACGCCAGCGCCATCATTGCGCTCTCGGCCGCGCGGCCGCGCGAGGTGATCGCGGTCGGGTCCGGTTTCGGGCCGGCCGGGCGGCTGGCAGCGCGGATCGCCACCGCGGCGACCGGGGTGCAGCTGCCGGGCGGCGGTCAGGTTGTCTTCCCCGGACGCCGGCTCGTCGCTCTTTATGGCCACCCCGATGCTCCCGCGCTCGGCGCCCTCGGCCAGCAGGACCTTTCCGTGAGCATCGCACGGGCCAGGGAGGTTGCCGCGTCCTACCAGCGACTGAGCAAAGTGCGTGTGGTCCCCGCCTTCGAGATCATCGCTACCGTGGCGCTGAGCGGGCCAGGCAAGGACGGCGACTACTCCGGTGAGTCCAGCGTGGCCTCCCTTCGCCCGTGGGTGGAACGGGCGACCGCCGCCGGTATGTACGTCGTCCTGGACCTGCAACCAGGGCGGGCCAATCTGCTCACCCAGGCCAAGGCGTACGGGTCCCTGCTGAGGCTGCCCAACGTCGGGCTGGCCCTGGACGCGGAGTGGAAGCTGAACCCGGGACAGGTGCCACTGCAGCAGATTGGCAGTGTCGACGTCAACGAGGTCAACAGCGTGGTCAGGTGGCTGGCCGGGCTCACCGCCGAGCACCATCTGCCGCAGAAGATGCTGGTGCTGCACCAGTTCAGGCTGTCGATGATCAGCAACGAGCAGGACCTTGACACCAGTCACGACGATCTCGCGATCGTCATCCACATGGACGGTCAGGGCACGCCGGGCATGAAGCAGGAGACGTGGAACGCCGTCACCAGGGCGGCCCCGCATGGCGTGTTCTTCGGCTGGAAGAACTTCTACGTCATGGACCATCCGACGATGAGCCCGGACGAGACGATGACCAAGACACCTACGCCGGTCATGATCACGTACCAGTGATCACGCAGCCGGCGCGGTCATGACGGCCCCTGCTGCGGCGCCGGACCTTTGCTACGGCGCCGGACCGTCGGCCGGAGCGGGCATCGGCTCGCCCTGCCGGTACATCTGCGGCGGCTTGTTACCCGCGGACTGCCCGCCGTCGACCGGGATCACCGTCCCGGTGACGAACGAGGACTGCGGCGAGCAGAGCCACAGCACGACCTGCGCCACCTCAGCGGCCGTGCCCGTCCTGCGCATCGGGGTGCTCAGCGCGGCACCGCGCCGAGCCTGCGGTCCCGCGGCCTCGAGGTGATGGGTGAGGATCGGGCCCGGTGCCACGACGTTGACCCTGATGCCGCGGTCGGCGTAATCGAGCGCGGCGACCTTTGTCAGGCCGATGATGCCGGCCTTGCCCGCGACATACGCCGCCAGATTGGCCGTGCCGTTCAGGCCGGCGATCGAGGCCATGTTCACGATCGTGCCGCCGCCGCTTCGCAGCATGGCGCCGATCTGGAACTTCATGCCGAGGAACGTGCCGCGGATGTTCGTGGCGACACCGCGATCGAATTCGCCCGGGTCGATGTCGGCGAGCGGGGCGGGCCGCGGGCCATCGGTGGCGTTGTTGAACGCCGCGTCGAGCCGGCCGTACGCGGTCAAGGCACGGTCCACGAGATTGCGCGCCGAGTCCACGTCCGCGACGTCGGTGCGGACGGCGATCGCCCGGCCGCCGCGGGCCTCGATCTGCCTCGCGACCGAGTCAAGGGCGGCGGTGTCGCGAGCCCCGAGGACGACGGCGGCGCCGGCGGCCGCGAACGCCTCGGCGGTGGCCGCGCCGATCCCCTTGCTCGCGCCGGCCACTATGGCCACCCGGTCTCGCATGCCCAGGTCGTCCATGATTTCCTCCTTCGCTCCGAGCCGATGTTAGATGTCAATTCGTATGACGTCAAACGATTAGAACGCTAAGAATGTGCTAGTCTTCGGCCATGCCGGGACCCATGCGTCAACCGATCGGCCTGCGCCTCAGCCAGGTCGCGAAGGTCGTCAGCAGGGCGTTCGACGATGCCCTGGCTGAGGCGGGCGGGTCGCTGCCCGTGTGGCTCGTGCTGATCTCGGTCAAGGGCCGGGAGATGGCCAGCCAGCGCCAGCTCGCCGACGCGGTCGGCATCCAGGGCGCCACCCTCACCCATCACCTCAACGCGATGGAGTCGGCGGGGCTCGTCACCCGGCGACGGGATCCGGGGAACCGCCGCCTGCACGTTGTGGAGCTCACCGCCGAGGGTGATGCACTCTTTTTCCGCCTGCGCGATACCGCGCTTGCCTTCGACGAGCGGCTGCGTTCGGGGTTGTCCGAGCGCGACCTCAGCCAGATCGAAGAGCTGCTGGGCCGGCTGCACGACAACATCACGCAAACGCCCGCCACCAGGCCGGTCGTGCCTGGCTCGGCGTGACCTCACGCATGGCGGATATGCGGGCGGCTGAAATGGCGCCCGCCCCGGCACCATCGGAGATCGCCGATAGGCGGCTGATAATGTCCGGTCCGTGGATGCAGTGCGGCGTGGCCCGTTCTGGGATTGGCTGGCAGGGCGGATCGCGCCGCCGCCGTCGGCCGTGATCTTGGGTTGGGAACTGGTCACTGTCGACGCCGATCACGGCACTATTGAGGTGGCCTTCGCGGCTGGTGAGCAGTTTGTGAACCCGGCTGGTGTGGTTCAAGGCGGCTTCCTTGCGGCGATGCTCGACGAAACCCTCGGGCCCGCGGTTTTGGCGACCTTGCCGGAAGGCCAGTTCGCGCCGACGCTCGACCTGCATGTGCAGTTTCTGCGCCCGGCACGTCCCGGCCGGCTCTATGGCCGGGGGCGGATCGTCCAGCGTGGCGAACACGTGTGCTTTCTGGCCGGCGAGCTCGTCGACCCCGGCGGCAGGCCGGTGGCCGTCGCGACGGCCACGGCGCAAATCCGGGCCGCGCCCTAGTCATGCCGCGCCCTAGTCATGCCGCGCCGCAGTCAGCAAGGCATAGTCAGCAAGGCATTTCGGGCCGGGATCGGGGCCCGGCAGTCGTAAGCGCTAGATCGGCCGCTGCCAGCCGGAGCTCGGCCAGCAGGAATCCGGGCAGGGCAAGGCCGCGCGCCGAAGTCCCGAGCGCCCACCAGCCGTCACCGTCGCTGCCCCGGACCGCCACGGCGGCGCAGCACACCTGCTCGCGGAACTCCCCGTACTCGGTGACCACCGCACCGGGGCCGAGATCCGCGATCTCGGCTTCGACCTGGGCCGGCTCGGTGCGGGTCCTCGCGGTGAACGGCCGCATACCGCCGGTGAGCAGGCGCTGGCGCGCCCGGCAGGGCAGCGTGCCAAGCAGCGCCTTGCCCAGCGCGGTCGCGTGCGCGGCGATCTCCAGGCCTGACTGCAGATCCTCCAGCCAGGGCGAGTGCCCGCCCTCTGCCAGGTCAACGATGAGCAACCGGCCGGCGGAGATGGTCGCCAGATAGGCGGTATGGCCGGTGACGTCGGCGAGGTGCCTGATCACTTCCTTGCTCTGCGGTGGCCGGCCGAAAGAGCCAATGACCTCGTGAAACCTTTCGGCCAGCTTGGTGCCCACGACGTAACCGCCGCCAGGGTGGCGGATCAGGTAACCCTCGTAGCACAGCGTGCGGATCAGGTGGTAAGTGGTCCCCAGCTTCAGCTCGCTCCGGCGCGCGATGACTTTGACGGGAAGCGGGCATGGCGAGGCCGCCACCTGCTCGATGATCCGCAGGGCACGCGAGACGCTCTGGATGAGGTCGGCCGGCTCAGCATCGCCGCAGCGTGCCGTCATTGATTGAGGATGCCCGCGGCCCGCGGCGCGCGAACGTCCGCACCCGCATTCAGTATTTGAAATTTCCACGGGTACCACGCAGCTTGCGCCGGGCTCACGATGGCGTCATGCCTGACCTGCCGGCGTGGGCGCTCGACGCGTTGAGCGAGGTGTACGACCCCTGTTGCCGTGAGAAGGGCATCTCGGTCGTGGAAATGGGGCTCGTGCGCTCCGTGCACGCCGAGGGCGGCCAGGTCAGGGTGGAACTTTTGCTCACCTCAGGCTGGTGCCCGTTCGCCGCGCATGTCGTCACCGAGGTCAGGGACCGGATAGCGGCGGTGCCCGGGGTCGTGTCCGCGGCTGTGGAGATTGCGTGGGACGAGGCCTGGACGACAGACCGGCTCTCCCCGCGAGCCGCCAGCCTGCTGCGTTTCCTGCCGCCGCCCGCCCAGGTCTCCGACAGGGACGCCTACGTGGCCGCGCGCCAGCATGCGAAAGGTAACCAGCCATGATCAATGACGTGTTCGTGTTTGACGGCGTCGCGCACCTGTTCAACTTCGACAAGAAGAACCCGTTCGGCCCCGCGGGTGAGATGTTCTCCAATCACCTGTACGCCTTCCACAACGCGCTCACCCCAGAAGGCGAGCCGAAGCTGCCGCCGGAGGAATTCCTGCGGCAGTGGACCATTGCCGACATCCGGCGGATGATCTATGCCGAGTCCGATACGGACATGCTGGTGGCGATGCCGTTGCCGCTGACGGACCTGTATCGGGACGGGCTGTCACCGTGGCAGGAGTGTGCGGAACTAGCTAGCCGCGACCCGGAGCGCACGATCTTCTGGGGCTCGGTGAACCCGCTGGAGGGACGCAAGGCCCTGGACCTGATGGAGCGCCAGGTCGGCGAGTTCGGCGCGCGGGCATTCAAGTTCTACAACGTCCGCTACGACTACGGATCGCCGTACCCGTGGCGGATGGACGACCCGCGGATCGCTTTCCCTGTCTTCGAGAAGGCCCGGGAGCTGGGGATCAACCTCATCGGCGTGCACAAGGGAGTGCCCCTGGGCCCGCAGCCGATCGAGCACACCCAGACCTGGGACATGGACGGCGCGGCGGCGAACTTCCCTGACATCAACTTCGTCATTTTCCATGTCGGCCTGCCGTTCCTCGACGAGACCTGCTGGCAGCTGATCCGTTATCCGAACTTGTACGCGTCCATCGCCGCGACGATCAACTTCCTGGTCCGCGCACCGCGCATGTTCGCGGAGATCATCGGGAAACTACTGTTCTGGTGCGGCGAAGACAAGATCATATATGGCTCCGAGGCGCCCCTTTTCCACCCGCAGTGGGCGCTGAATGCCTTCATGGACTTCCAGATCCCGGCGGACCTGTGCGCAGGCTATGGCTACCCGCAGCTGACTGATCAGGCGAAGCGGAAGATCCTGGGGGAGAACCTGCTTCGCCTGCACGGCATGGAGGTGCCAGCGCGCTGATTACGCCAGCCACCGGCGTCATGGCATGCGTGGCCGCAATGACCTGCTAACCCGCTTGCACGGTTCGCGGCCGGCGCGGCGCCCTAGCGCCGGTAGCACCGCCCGTGGTGGAAGTTGTCACCCTGCCAGTACGGGTGCCGATGCTGGCCAGAGCCCGGCCAGCCGGGGCCGGACCAGCCGCGGCCGGGCGAGCCGGGGCCGGACCAGCCGCGGCCGGACCAGCCGCGGCGCATCCGCCGGTGAATCCACCCCCCCAGCAGAATCCCGGCCAGCAAGGCCACTAGCCAGAACACCAGGACCACCTTGACGAATGCGAAGAACAACCACCCGCCACCAGGAAGTACCAGTGCCGCGATCAGCGCGAGCAGTACAAGCGGCAGCAGCGGTGGCCGGTGGCGGAAGGCCCGGCGAGGCGCGGGCCGCCCAGGGGATTGCTGTGGCCGCGCCGCCGCGGGGACAGGCTCGGGCAGATCTGCCATGACATGGCGCAGGTCGCCGAAGGTCTTGGCGTTCAGCGTCGCCGTGATCCGCTCGTCGAACTCGTCGGTTGTCAGCCGGCCCTCGGCGAAGTGGTCACGCAGCCGGGTGGTGACGCGGTCCCGGTCGGCGTCTGAAATCCGGATGCGATCGTCCATTGTCCATCCTCCCCGGCTGCTAAGCCTGGTTCTGCCCGCTGTCCGAGCTGCCTTCGTCGATGTCGTCGATGTCGCCGTCGTCGTCGATGTCGTCGGCCAGGAGCCGGTACAGCCTGCGCCGGGTTTGCGCCAGCAGCCGTTCCGCGGCCTGGATCTGCTCGGGCGTGCCGGCGTGGGCCATCTGCACGATTCCGGCCCCGAGCCTTGCCGCCTGAGCGAAAAGCCCGGGCACCTCCCAGGACTCTTGCTGAGCCATCGACTCCCACGCCCCACGGGCCATCTCGGGGTTCTCCTCGACGTAGCTGCGGCCGGCGTCGGTGAGGCTGTATGTACGCCGGCCACCTGACTCCTCACCCGCGATCAGGCCCTCGTCCGCGAGCTGTGCCAGCGCCGGGTAGACCGCGCCGGGGCTGGGCCGCCATGCACCGTCGCTGCGCTCTTCGATCTCGGACATGATCTGGTACCCATTGCTCGGGCCCTCCTGCAGCAGGGCCAGGATCGCGGCCCGGACATCGCCGCGGCCTGCCTTCGGGCCACGCGGCGCGCCAGGTGAGCCCGGCTGCCCAGGCCACCAGCCGCCTCCGGGGCCGCCGAAACCGCCCGCCCACTGTGTCCTCTTGCGCCCGAAGCCCCGCCCCCAGGGCCCGCCGTGCCAGGCCGGCCCGCCCTGCCAGCCTGGACCGCCGTGTCCGCCTGGCCCGCCGTGCCAGCCCGGCTCGCCGTGCCAGCCCGGCTCGCCGTGCCCGCCTGGCCCGCCGGGCCCTTGGCCACCTGACATCTTGCGAACGGCGCTCTGCACCTGGCCGAGCATGTCGCTCACGCAACTGAAGACATCGAACATGCGGGGATCGCAATCCCCGGCTCCCGAACTCGCTGCCTGCATCCCTGCGCTCCCTTCTGATCTGAGCCTCTCGTCTGAGCCTCTCGCTAGACGATACGTCTCGCGACACGATCACGATATATCGATAGCCTACGACCCCGGCCGTCAACTGACAAGATATAGCTCGATTGGAAAACTACTGATCGCAGTGTTGAGGCCACTGCCGAGCGCGGCGATGGCGCAACCTCTTGAAACGGCGCGTCAGATGGCAGACGATCGCCCGTGCTGCGGGGGTCGCGACCACGGCTGCCACGCCGCGCAGCCGTTCAGGATCATGGGCTGGGGTCCGTTACGGATACCGAGGCTGCCCGCCCCTACGACACCACGTCCGCTCTCACTCGTCACCCGCCGTGTTCGGCGCGAAGGTTGCGGGCGGCCTCCGTCAGCGCCTGCAGCTTGCCGAATGCGACGTCACGCGGCAGATATTTCATGCCGCAGTCGGGGGCGAGAACGACATGCTCGGGCGGCACGTATCTCAGCGCCCGCCGGACCCGGGCGGCCACCTGCTCCGGCGTCTCGACGGCAGCGTCGGACAGGTCGAGGACACCAAGTATGACGGTCTTACCGTGCAGCGCTGACAGCACGGCGCAGTCGAGGTTTGACTGCGCCGTTTCGACGGAGACCTGATCGCAGCCGGTGCCGGCCAGCTCGGCAAGGAAGGAGTAACCGGCCGGCCTTTCGTGGATGATGGCCGCGTATCCGAAGCAGATGTGCACGGCCGTCGTGCCGATGACCCCGTCGAGCGCCCGGTTCAGGACGGGCACCCCGTATCGGCGGGCCTTGTCCGGCCGCGCCTGCAAGTAAGGCTCGTCGAGCTGCACGATGTCCGCTCCCGCGGCGAACAGGTCCTTGATCTCCTCATTGACGGCTTCTGCGTACGCGAAGGCGAGGCCTTCCTGATCCGGGTAATGGTCGTTCTGCGCCTGCTGCGACATCGTGAAGGGTCCAGGGACCGTGATCTTGATCGTCCGTTCGGTATTGGCCCGCAGGAACCTGAGGTCTTCGACCTCGACCGGGTGACGCCGCCGGATAGGCCCGACCACGCGCGGCACCGGGTTCGGGTGGCCGCTGCGGTCAAGCGCCGTGCCCGGATTCTCGATGTCGACGCCACCGAGTGCCGTCGCGAAGCGATTCGAGTAGCTCTCCCTGCGGATCTCACCATCGGTGATGATGTCAAGGCCGGCCCGTTCCTGATCGCGGATCGCCAGCCGCGTCGCGTCCCGCTGCGCCTGTTCCAGGTACTCCGTCCCAACGCGCCATAGCTCACGTGCGCGCACCCGCGGCGGAAACCGGCCAGCAAGGCGTTCGCGGTCGATCAGCCAGTCAGGCTGGGGATAGCTGCCTACAAGCGATGTCGGAAAAAGCATGTCCCGCCTCCGTGGCCACCGGTCTATCACACCCCCGCGCGCCCAGCCGGGGTGATCGTGTCGTGCGGGTCGCAGGTGTGCTTACAGATGCAGCGCGGTCATCGGCGCGCGATGACCCCACGGAGGCGGGCATCCGGTCGCCGCGGAGGCGGGCATCCGGTCCCCGCGGAGGCGGGAGATCCTGGCGCGCGGCCGAGTGGTATCCAGGGTCCCGGCCCGTGCGGGCTCGCGCGGGCCCCGTGCGGGCTCGCGCGGGCCCCGTGCGGGTGGCCCGGCGGGCTCGTGCGCGCTCGTGCGGGCCCCTTGCGGGCTTGTGCGGGCCCCTTGCGGGCTTGTGCGGGCCCCTTGCGGGCTTGTGCGGCCCCCTGCGGCCCAATTGCGGTCTTGCGGGCCCCTGCGGGCCCTGCGGCCAGCGACGCCGGGGACCCAGTAGACTCCTTCTGCCAAGGGCATCGGCGGGAATATCGAGCCGGGGCACCGGTTACAGGTATGCTGACGTGCCGGCCCGCTGCGGCGTCGGCGGGCGGCCGCTGAGGCGGCGGAGTAGCTCAGTCAGGCAGAGCAAGCGGCTCATAATCGCTGTGTCGCCGGTTCAAGTCCGGCCTCCGCTACAAGCTCGCCGGTTTCCGGCTGGATTCTGGCGAGCGGGCATGTCCGATCATCCAACACAGCAGAAAGGCACGCCATCATGGCTGCCACCGACGTCAGGCCGAAGATCACCCTCGCCTGCCAGGAGTGCAAGCACCGTAACTACATCACCAGGAAGAACCGGCGTAACGACCCGGATCGGCTGGAAATCCAGAAGTACTGCCCGAACTGCCGCAAGCACCAGCCCCACCGCGAGACCCGCTAATTCGTCGCCTCGCCTGGCACAGGGCGGTTAGCACGGGTGGGCTGGCACAGGCCGGCTAGCACGGATCGGCCGGCACAGATCGGCTGGTACGGATCGGCTGGCACAGGCCGGCTGGCACGGTTTGGGCTGGCACCCCCGGTCGGCTAGGCACGGGGCCGCGGCACAGGGTTGGCCGGCACAGGGTTGGCCGGCACAGGGTTGGCCGGCACAGGGTTGGCCGGCACAGGGTTGGCCGGCACAGGCCGCTCTGTGCCGGGCCGTCTATGCGCGGGCCGAACCTCGTTCTGTTACGGTCGCATGGAGCGGCACCTGGTGCCCGCCGCGCCGCGGCGGATGAGCAACAAGGGCCGCTTCACCGGATGATGGCAGGCAAGTGATCGCCGCACCCGGAGTACCCGGGTCACCTGGTCTCGCGGAGGGCTGCATGGGAATCAACCGGGACTACCTCGGCCGGACATACCCGCCGACCGAGCCGTACGAGGTCAGCCGGGTGAAGATCGCCGAGTTCGCGACCGCGATCGGCGATCCCAATCCGCTTTACCGCGACCGCGCGGCGGCCCAGGCGGCGGGTCACAGGGATGTGCCCGCGCCACCGACTTTCCCCGTCGTCATCGCCATGGCAGGCAGCGCGCGCGCGGTCATGGATCCAGGCCTCGGCGTCAACTACGCCATGGTGGTGCACGGCGAGCAGCGCTTCGAGTTCAGCCGCCCGGTCTACGCGGGCGACGTCGTCACCTGCCAGTCCACCATCAGCGATATCCATGACGCGGGCCGCAACGTGCTGCTCACGACTCAGACCGAAATCAGCACCGTCGAAGGCGAGCACGTGTGCACCGCGTATTCCACGCTCGTGGAGCGCGGCGGGGCCGGGAACTGAGAGGGGCGCCACCGAGATGACCGCGCAAGTCAAGTACGACGACGTTGAGGCCGGAACCGAACTGGGGCAGCGGACCTTTCCCGTGCAGCGGATCGACCTGGTCAGATACTGCGGCGCCTCAGGTGACTTCAACGTGATCCACTGGAACGAGCGTATCGCCAAATCGGTCGGGCTCCCGGACGTGATCGCGCACGGGATGTACACCATGGCCGAGGCGGGCAGGTATGTGACCGACTGGGCCGGTGACCCGGGCGCCGTGCTCGACTTCAGTGTCAGGTTCTCCGCTCCGGTCGTGGTTCCTGACGACGACAAGGGCGCGACGATCGACGTCAGCGGCAAGGTCGAGGAGAAGCTCGACGACAACCGCGTGGTGCTGGCACTGACGGCAAGGTCCGGCGAGACAAAGGTCCTGTCGCGCGCCCGCGCGGTCGTCAAGCTGGCCTGACACAGGTGACGGCGGCCGGAGCAGGTGGCGCGGCGGCTGCCCAGGCCGGTGGCGTACCGCCGGGCGGCCGCCGCCGTCGGCAGGTGAGGCTGGCCGGTTACACGACTCTGCGGCTCGGCGGCCCCGCGAATACCTTCGTCGCCGCCCCGGACGAGCGGGACGTCGTTGACGCCGTACGCGGCGCTGACACCGCGGGCGAGCCGGCTCTCATTCTCGGCGGCGGCTCCAACCTTGTTGTCGCGGATGCGGGCTTTCCTGGCACGGTTGTGCACGTCGCCACCCATGGCGTCGACATCCGATGGGACCACGGGGATCGTGGCACAGCGCTGCTGTGCGCCGCCGCCGGCGAAGACTGGGACGCGATCGTCGCGCGGTGCGTCGCGGACGGGCTTGCCGGAGTGGAGTGCCTGGCTGGTATCCCCGGCCTGGTGGGCGCCACCCCCATCCAGAACGTCGGCGCCTACGGGCAGGAAGTCGCCGAGACGATTACCCGCGTGCGCGCCCTCGACAGGAAAGCGGGCCGGGTAGTCACGCTTGACGGCGCCGACTGCGGGTTCGGGTACCGGACGAGCATGTTCAAGCGCCGGCCTGGCCGGTTCGTGATCCTCGATGTGACGTTCAAGCTGGATACCGAACGGCTGTCGCGAGCGATCCGCTATGCCGAACTGGCGTTGTCACTCGGGGTGATTGCCGGGCAGCGGGTGCCTCTCCCCGAGGCCCGCGCGGCGGTACTTGAACTGCGCAGGGGCAAAGGCATGGTGCTCGACCCGGCTGACCCGGACACGCGCAGCGCGGGCTCGTTCTTCACCAACCCGGTGCTCGGCCCTGATCAGCTCGCCGCGTTCGAGGACGCCGTGCGCCGCCGGCTGGGCCGCGGCACCAGCTTCCCCCGCTTCCCCGCGTCTGACGGCCGGGTGAAGATCCCGGCCGCGTGGCTGATCGAGCGCGCGGGCTTCAGCAAGGGGTATGCGGCGTGGGGCGCAAGGATCTCGTCCAGGCACACGCTCGCGCTCACCAATCCGGGCGGCGCGACCACGGCGGGGCTGATCGCGCTTGCGCGGGAGATCAGAGACTCGGTTCAGGATGCGTTCGGCGTGACGCTGATCGCTGAGCCGGTGCTTGTCGGCGTTCGGCTATGATCAGCCCCGCCGATACCCATCTCACAGTCCTGGGGGCGCACGACACCGGACGTGCGGAGCCCGGCCAGCGGCGCGAGCGCGCCGGTCCCACGAAGAACCAGGCTATTGGCCAGGGCTATTGGCCAGGGCTAATAGCCCGGCCAATAGCCTGGCAGGGACGGCGCGGGAACCGAACATTCAGCAGACCTGCCGGACGGTGCACGACTAGCGGCTGATGACTTTTTCTCAACAAGCAAAACGAGCAAAATTTAGTGCCGCAATGTCGATTGTGACATGTGCGAACTCACGCGAGTCAGGCCATATCGTACGGCGTTAACATAGGGACCGGGATGCGCCTTAGATGCCAATGGGCCGAACGCGAATCTGAAGGCGAACGCCCAGGTAGCCTCGGTCGAGTCGCGCCGGACCAAGGCCTTTGCCTGGTGACACAATTCATTCAATCGGCATTCGCGGCCCGGTTCGAGGTCAAGGCGCAATGCGGAACTCTTGCCGTTGTGGCGCAGCTCGCTGGCTCGCTGGGGTCGCTGCTGCGGTGGAAGTGCGCGTCGATGGAGAGACCGCTACGGACTACTAAAGCGACGCCGCTGGTGAATTGGCGAAGACTTCGGGTCGGGCCGAGCCTGCGCCACACAAGCCCATGCCACCCGAGATACCGCGCCTCCGGAATACCCGCACCCTGCCGACATCCATGATCGTGGTACCTAGCCGTCGTATGCGCGGGTAAGGTACCACGATCATGGTGGGCTTGCCTGCGGAGCTGTCGCGCCGGTGTTGGCGCGGGGGCGGTAGCGCTTGCGTGACGCCCTGGCGTCCGGCCCCGCGTCGACGAAGGGCCATCTGCGGAATGCGCCGTTGGCGGCGGTGCCTCCACCGGCTTGGCCCACAGTGCGCACCGCCGGGGGTGATCTTTACGCCCCCGAAGGACGCGCGCCGCTGAAAGCCCGCCACCGTGGCGGCCGGGCGGTTCGCGCCACACGGCGACGATTCATCTTCAGCGGACGGCTGCCGCGCCGCCGCCGGGCCACGGGCGCGCGGCGGGCGGAGCCGGGGTGGTGCGGGCGAGCGCAGGCGGGGTGGTGCGGGCGGGCGGAGCCGGGGTGGTGCGGGCGGGCGGAGGCGGGGCGGTGCCGGCGGGCGCAGGCGGGGCGGTGCGGGCGGGCGCAGCCGGGGTGGTGCCGGCGGGCGCAGCCAGCCAGGAGTCGATTCCGGCTAGCAGGGCGGCGCGAATATGGCTGGGCGCGGCCGAACCTCGCACCGAAGTGCGGGCGAGGTCGGCGAGTTCCTGATCAGTGCACAGGTGCGCGTGCCGCGCAAGTTCGTACTGAGCCGTGAGCCTGGCGCCAAACAACAGCGGGTCGTCGGCCCCGAGGGCGATGCTCACCCCGGCATCCCGCAGCGCCCGAAGCGGTACGTCTTCGGCGCCGGCGGCGACCCCGAGCGCGACATTGGAGGTGGGACACACCTCCAGAGTGGTGCCGCGCGCTGCGAGCAGGTGCGTCAGGGCCGTATCCTCCGCTGCGCGCACGCCGTGACCGATCCTGTCCGCGTTCAACTGCGCCAGGCAGGCGCGGACGCTATCCGGACCGGCAAGCTCGCCGCCATGCGGAACGGCGAGCAGCCCGGCGCGGGCGGCGATGCGGAACGCCGCTGCAAACTCCGCGGCAGGACCGCGGCGCTCGTCGTTACTGAGCCCGAATCCGATGACGCCTCGCCCCGCATATCGTGCGGCGAGCCTGGCGAGAGTCCTGGCGTCGAGTGGGTGCCTGGTGCGGTTCGCCGCGATGATCACACCGATGCCGACTCCGGTCGCACTCGACGCCTGCGCCGCCGCGTCGAGAACCAGCTCAATGGTGGGCGTCAGGCCGCCGAAACGGCCCGCGTAACCGGATGGGTCCACCTGGATCTCCAGCCAGCCCGAGCCTTCCTCGCTTTCGTCCTCGGCGGTCTCGCGCAGTAGCCGACTTACGTCTGCCGGGGTGCGCAGGACAGAACGGGCGATGTCGTAAAGCCGCTGGAACCTGAACCAGCCCCGCTCGTCCGTTCCGCGTAGCTGCGGTGGCCGGTTCGTGGTGAGGGCGTGGGGTAACCCGACGCCGTGACGGCAGGCGAGATCGATCAGGGTGGAGCGTCGCATCGCCCCGGTCAGGTGCAGGTGCAGATGTGCTTTGGGCAGCGCACGAACCGGCCGTCTCGCACCATACCGCAGCGCAAGACCGGAACCCCCAACCACGTGCCCTTCCATGCCATGCTCAATTTCCACACGGGCTCAGCTTCCACACGGGCTCAGCTTCCACACCGGGCTCAGCTTCCATGTCAGGCTCACACTTCCACACGGTCTCGGCTTCCACACGGGCTCAGCTTCCATGTCATGCTCACACTTCCGCACCGTGCTCACACTTCCGCACCGTGCTCACACTTCCGCACCGTGCTCACACTTCCGCACCGTGCATCACACTTCCGCATCGGCTTTGTCCGGCATGTCCGGGCAAGCTTCAGCGGGCCTCAGCGAGCAGTTTTGCCATCCGGCCGACGCCTTCTGCGAGGTCACCGTCACCTAGGGCGCAGGACAGCCGGAAGTAGCCAGGGGTCCCGAACGCCTCGCCTGGTACCACGGCGACCTCCGCTTGCTCCAGAATCAGCTCGGCGAGCCCCGCGCTGCTCTCCACCCGGGTACCGCGAATCTGGCTGCCGATCAGCTCCTTCACGGACGGATAGCAGTAGAACGCGCCTTTCGGCTCGGGGCAGGTGACACCGGGGATCTCGTTCAGCATCTGGCTCATAACGCGCCTGCGCCGGTCGAATGCGTCGCGCATGATCGCTGTCGCGGAGAGATCACCGGTGACCGCTGTGAGCGCCGCTGCCTGCGCGACATTACAGACGTTTGACGTCGCGTGTGACTGAAGGTTCACGGCGGCCTTGGTGACGTCGGGTGGCCCGATCATCCAGCCGACCCGCCACCCGGTCATCGCGTAGGTCTTCGCGACACCGTTGACCACCACGCAGCACTCGCTGAGCTCTGGGACCAGCGCCGGCATCGAACTGAACCTTGCGTCGTCATAGACCAGGTGCTCGTAGATCTCGTCGGTGATCACCCAAATCCCGTTGGCCACGGCCCAGCGGCCGATCTCGGCGACAAGGGAGGGCGGGTATACGGCGCCGGTCGGATTGGAAGGCGATACGAAGAGCAGCACCTTGGTGCGGTCCGTGCGGGCGGCCTCGAGCTGGGAAACCGACGCCAGGTAGCCGACCCGCTCGTCGGTGACAACCGGGACAGGAATCCCGCCGGCGAGCTTGATCGACTCTGGATAGGTGGTCCAGTAGGGGGCGGGCAAGAGCACCTCGTCGCCCGGATCAAGCAGCGCCGCGAAGGCCTGGTACACGGCCATCTTGCCGCCGTTGGTGACGAGGACCTGGCTCGCGCGTACCTGGTAACCGGAGTCGCGCGCGGTCTTCGCCGCGATCGCCTCTCTCAGCTCGGGAAGCCCGGCCGTCGGCGTGTACTTGTGGAAACGCGGCTGAGCGCAGGCCTCTTGGGCAGCCGCAACGATGTAAGCGGGAGTCGGGAAGTCGGGTTCGCCCGCGCCGAAACCGATCACCGGCCGCCCCGCCGCCTTTAGCGCCTTAGCCTTGGCGTCGACGGCCAGCGTCGCGGATTCTGTGATGGCGGATACCCGCATCGAGATGCGGGGATGCAGCGTTCCCATGTCTCCTATCGTGTCATCTCGCGGGAGCGCTCCGCGCGACCCTTCCACTTCCGCGGCCGCCGGCCGGTCTTGTACGTGGGCGGCCGGCCGTGCACCCGGGCCGCGGCTGGCCCTGTACCCCAGCACCCCGGGCGGCGGCCCAGCACCCGGGCGGCCGGCCCAGCCCCCCGGCCGTCGGCCCGGCACCCGGGCGGCGGCCGCACCCGGGCGGCGGCCCGGCACCCGGGCGGCGGCCGCACCCCGGGCGGCGGCCCAGCACCCAGGCGGCGGCCAGCACCAGGGCGGCGGCCGCACCCGGGCCGCCGTCGGCCAGTACCGGGCCGTAGCTCAGCAAGCGGGGCCGCCGCGGGCTCCATAAGCGCGCCGTCGGCCGACCACCCGGGCCGCCGCAAGGTTTCGTCCGTGGGAACGCAGCGCCTTTTGGCCTCGCGGCTTGGAAGCACGGTCCCGGCCGGTCATCCCCGGGCTGGCACGGGGTTCCCCCGATCCGCTCCGCAGACCTATGGAGTCGCGCCCAGCACCGCCGTTTAGGATGGCGATCGGGATGCGCTGTCCGCGCTGGTTCGACGTCGCGCGGCCGAACAACGTACACTTGCGGCTCTGGCAGTCCGCTGCATAGCCGCCGCATGTCCGCGTGCGGCTGCGCCGGGACTCCCGGCGCGGCCTTCTGTACAGTTCCAGAAGGTCGTCGGTACCTTGAAACACCGGATCGAACACAGCGGTTGAGACACAGCGGGTTGATACACAGCGGTTTGAAAACACAGCGGGTTGAAACAGAGGGCAGTAGCTCAATTGGCTAGAGTCCCGGTCTCCAAAACCGGCGGTTGGGGGTTCGAGTCCCTCCTGCCCTGCGAGTGCGGCTCGGGTATGAAGTTCAGGCTCAGTTTCGGTGCGGCTCAGGTGAGGAAATGGTGACTCAGACACGGGGTTCTGCCGCGGAGCGGCGGGGCAATTCGGGGCCCAAGAAGGGGTCCCGTACTTCGCCCGCGCTCTACTTCCGCCAGGTCGTCGCCGAACTCCGCAGGGTGATCTGGCCGACGCGCCGTGAGCTGATCACGTATACGACCGTGGCCCTGGTCTTCGTGCTTGTCATGGTCGGGATCGTCACGGGCCTGGACTACCTGTTCAC
Source organism: uncultured Actinomycetota bacterium (assembly GCA_963727015.1). Classification (GTDB taxonomy): domain Bacteria; phylum Actinomycetota; class Actinomycetes; order Streptosporangiales; family Streptosporangiaceae; genus DATFVJ01. The sequence continues at coordinate 347,517 of CAVSEV010000005.1, forward strand.
GAAGCTCGTGCTTGGGCTCTTCGGCTGAGCCGCGCTGTGGCAGCCGGGAAAACGGGCACGATCGCGGGGGTACAAGCTAGCGCTCGCCGGCGCCGTCGGCAGCGACCATCACAGAGCCATCCGGGGCGGCCCAGGCCGATCCGGCCACGGACCACGTCGGCGCGGCTGACGAGGCCCTGACCACGTCGGCACCGCCGGCAGCCACAACGAGAGAGAAAGAGTCACCGTGTCCGAGTCCCAACTGCATGCGGGCGAGAGCGAAGCCGACGAGCAGGCTCTCGACTCCGGCGTGCCAGAGGGTCGTGCCGGAGACGTGCTTGACGAGCCAGAACCGGACGCGCCCGACACGGCGCCCGGCTCTGCGCCGGAGGGCGCCGAGCCCGAGAGCGACCCGGTAGCAGAGTTCAAGCGGCAGCTGCGGATGCTTCCGGGCGACTGGTATGTCGTCCATTCGTACGCCGGATATGAGAACCGGGTAAAGACCAACCTGGAGAGCCGGACCCAGTCGCTGAACATGGAGGATTACATCTTCCAGATTGAGGTGCCGACACACCAGGTGACCGAGATCAAGGGCGGCAAGCGGCAGCAGGTCTCGGAGAAGGTGCTGCCCGGATACATCCTTGTCCGGATGGACCTGTCCGACGAGTCGTGGGCCGCGGTACGCAATACGCCTGGCGTAACCGGCTTTGTCGGGCTCTCGAGTAGGCCGTCGCCGCTCAGCCTTGACGAGGTCGCGCAGCTCCTTGCGCCTGAGCCGGAGGAGCAGGCGAAGAAGAAGGAGGAAGAGCGCACGGTCGTGGACTTCACGGTCGGCGAGTCGGTTACCGTAATGGACGGCCCGTTCGCCACGCTCCCTGCCACGGTCAACGAGATCAACGCTGATACCCAGAAGCTCAAGGTGCTGGTATCGATCTTTGGCAGGGAGACGCCGGTCGAGCTCTCCTTCGATCAAGTGGCGAAGATCTGAAAAGTTAGGATTCTGCAGACATGCCTCCCAGGAAGAGGATCGCGGCGGTTGTCAAGGTGCAGCTGCCGGCCGGCCAGGCTACGCCGGCGCCGCCGGTGGGGACCGCGCTCGGGCCGCACGGCGTCAACATCATGGACTTCTGCAGGCAGTACAACGCTGCGACAGAAGCCCAGCGAGGGAACGTGATCCCGGTTGAGATCACCATTTTCGAGGACCGGTCGTTCACGTTCATCACCAAGACGCCGCCTGCGCCTGAGCTAATCAAGAAAGCGGCCGGTGTCGAGAAGGGCAGTGGCGAGCCGCACACCACCAAGGTTGGTTCGATCACCGCCGCACAGGTCCGCGAGATCGCGCAGACAAAGATGCCCGATCTGACCGCCAACACCATTGAGGCCGCCGAGAAGATCATCGCCGGCACGGCGCGTTCCATGGGCATCACGGTCGAGGGCTGACCAAGTCCGCGCCGTAGGCGGCCGCCGGTATCACAGCCGCCACCGTGGCAGGGCCTCGCGCTGGCCCGAAGACCACGCCCTCCTCAGTAACGCGAAGGAGAAAACACATGCAGCGCAGCAAGGCTTACCGCAAGGCGGCCGAGTTGGTTGACCGCAGCAAGCTTTACAGCCCCGCCGAGGCGGCGAAGCTGGCCAAGAAGACAGCGACCACGAAGTTCGACCCCACCGTGGAGGTGGCGCTCCGGCTGGGCGTCGACCCGCGCCGGGCCGATCAGATGGTGCGTGGCACGGTGAACCTGCCCAACGGCACCGGAAAGACGGCCAGGGTCCTGGTCTTCGCGACCGGTCAGCGTGCCGAGGAGGCCAGCGAGGCGGGCGCCGACTACGTAGGCACAGACGATCTGATCGAGCGCATCCAGGGCGGCTTCCTCGACTTCGACGCGGTCGTGGCGACCCCAGACCTGATGGGCAAGGTCGGCAGGCTCGGCCGCGTGCTCGGCCCGCGTGGCCTGATGCCCAACCCGAAGACGGGGACGGTCACCAACGACGTGGCTAAGGCCGTCAGTGACATCAAGGGTGGCAAGATCGAGTTCCGGGTGGACAGGCACGGCAACCTGCATTTCGTGATCGGCAAAGCGTCGTTTCCCGAACTCGCCCTCGTTCAGAACTACTCGGCCGCGGTGGACGAGGTCATGCGGCTCAAGCCTGCCGCCGCCAAGGGCAGGTACCTGAGGAAGGCGGCGTTCACCACATCCATGGGCCCGAGCATCCCGGTCGACCCGAACAAGACACGCGCGCTGACCGAGGAGCTTGAGGAGGCCGTGACCAGCTGAGTTAACCGAGCTACCTCGCGGCCTCCGCGGCCGATTTGGCCGCCATCAAGGCCCGAGCATAAACTGGGTTCTGCCAAAGACCGCTGGCTGTTGCTTCGGCGCCCTTTCCAGGGAGCCAAAGCAGCCGAAGGTCCCGCCAAAGCGGGCGGCCCGCGCAGGTGAGTTGTGAGCTGATCTTTCGCCGTGGCCACTGGCGCCACGGCCCTGATACGCCCCGGCCGCGCCTGCGCCCGGGGCGTTTTGCTTTCTCGGCCTTCGCCAGCCTCCTACTGGGGTCGGGAGCAGGCTCCCCGGCTCAGTTGGCCAGGTGCCCCGGGGGTCGTCCCCGGGGCTGACTGAGCCTGGGTCAGGGGTCCGGGGTCGTCCCCGGGCAGACAGGGCCGGGGGTCCGGGGGTCGTCCCCCGAGCTAAACAGAGAGGAAGGAGGCCCATGGCGAGAGCAGACAAGGTGGCCGCGGTCACCGAGCTCACGGAGAGATTCCAGAGTTCGAACGGCGCCATGTTGACCGATTACCGCGGACTTACCGTTGCGCAGCTCGCTGAGCTGCGCCGCTCGCTGGGTGAGAACGCTACCTTCACCGTGGTCAAGAACACGATCACTAAGATCGCGGCTAAGGATGCCGGGCTCGAGGAGGAGATCTCCAGCCTGCTGACCGGACCCTCGGCAATCGCTTTCGTCGAGGGAGACGTGGTCGAGACTGCCAAGGGCCTGCGCGACTTTGCCCGGGCGCACCCGCATCTCGTCATCAAGGGCGGCGTCCTCGACGGTGCGGCGCTAACCCCCGCGGAGATCACCAGACTCGCTGACCTGGAGCCACGCGAGGTCCTGCTCGCGCAGCTCGCGGGCGCGATGAAGGCATCGATGGCGCGTGCCGCGGCAACATTCAATGCTCTGCCGGTTCAGCTTGCCCAGCTCGCCGAGGCGCTTCGCGTCAAGCGGGAGGAGCAGGCTGGCGCAGCACCTGCCGAAGCGGAGCAACCAGAGGCTGACCCGGCCTGACCCGGTCTGGTCGGGCAAGACCCAGCCTGCCGCTCGTTCGGCGGCTCAGGCACGTTGGAAGATCTGCCGGTGAGCGACGTCACCTGCAGCACAGGCTCACACGAAGGAAACCACGATGGCGAAGCTCAGCACCGACGACCTGCTCGACGCGTTCAAGGAGATGACCCTCCTGGAGCTGTCCGAGTTCGTCAAGCAGTTCGAGGACACGTTCGATGTCAAGGCGGCCGCCCCGGTCGCGGCCGTCGCCGCGGCGCCCGCAGGCGCTGCTGGCGCGGAGGCCGCGGAGGAGGAGCAGGACGAGTTCGACGTCATAATCGAGGCAGCGGGAGACAAGAAGATCCAGGTCATTAAGGAAGTCCGCAGCCTCACTAGCCTCGGCCTCAAGGAAGCCAAGGACTTGGTCGACAGCGCGCCGAAGGCGCTGCTCGAGAAGGTCAACAAGGAGGCCGCAGAGAAAGCCAAGGCTGCTCTCGAGGGCGCCGGGGCCTCAGTCACCGTCAAATAGCGGTCGACCTCAGCGCGTTCGCCAGGGGCCGGGCACCTGATCTGGGTGCCCGCCCCTCGTGCTGTGTGCCGGTCTCGTGCTGTGGGCCGGGTCTCGTGCTGTGGGCGGGTCTCGTGCTGTGGGCGGGTCTCGTGCTGTGGGCGGGTCTCGTGCTGTGGGCGGGTCTCGTGCTGTGGGCGGGTCTCGTGCTGTGGGCGGGTCTCGTGCTGTGGGCGGGTCTCGTGCTGTGGGCGGGTCTCGTGCTGTGGGCGGGTCTCGTGCTGTGGGCGGGCCCTTCGCGCTGACCGCACGCGCGCACCTTGGATCGGTTTCATGATCCGTTTTTGTGTTAACTTGCCTGCGCTATTTGCGGGAAACTCAACACAGATAGGGATCATGGCCGAGGCCGCCTCAGGACCGGCTCCAGACCGCCCGAAAATGGCCGCCTCGTGGACGCCGCCACCGCGCCCCACGCGCCCCCCGCGCCCCCAAGGCGCCACGCGCCCCCCGCGCCCCGCCCCCGAGGCGCCACGCGCCCCCCGCGCCCCCAAGGCGCCACGCGCCCCCACGCGCCCCCCAGGCGCGCCACGTGTGCCCCCCATCCGGTCGCTCCCACAGCCCGCCCTGCCTCTCGCGGCCGCGCCCTCCGGGCGGCTCACCGTTCGCGCTGGGTGCTTGCCCTCTCATGCTGGGTGCCCGTCTTCGGACTTGGATCGGTTTCATGATCCGTTTTGGTGTTAACTTGCCTGCGCTATTTGCGGGAAACTCAACACAGATAGGGATCATGGCCGAGGCCGCCTCAGGACCGGCCCAGACCGCCCGAACATGGCTGCCTCGTGGACGCCCCCCAGGCCCCCACGTGCCCCCAGGCCCCCACGTGCCCCCACGCGCCCGCGCGTCCCCCAGGCGCCCGCACGTCCCCCAGGCGCCCGCGCGCCCCCAGCCCGGCCGCTCCCACAGCCGCCCCGCGTCTCGCGGCCGCGGGCCCTCCGGGCGCCCGTCCAGGCTCCCACCCAGCCCTCTGTCACCCGCGCAGCAGGTGAGATGCCGCTGATTTTCGCCAAATGGCTTCGGCAACCACCGAGATCACGAAATTGCGGGGGCGTGCTGTGGCCGGGTACAGCGGCGGCGGCCAGGCCAGCGGCAGCCGGGCGCGGGACAGGAGCCGGCCGCGAGACAGCCGGCCGCGCGGGACAGCAGCGGGGCGCGAGACAGCCGGGCGCGGGACAGGAGCCGGCCGCGATACAGCCTGCCGCGAGACAGCCGGCCGCGAGACAGCCGGCCGCGCGGGACAGCAGCGGGGCGCGAGACAGCCGGGCGCGGGACAGGAGCCGGCCGCGATACAGCCTGCCGCGAGACAGCCGGCCGCGAGACAGCCGGCCGCGCGGGACAGCAGCGGGGCGCGAGACAGCCGGGCGCGGGACAGGAGCCGGCCGCGATACAGCCTGCCGCGAGACAGCCGGCCGCGAGACAGCCGGCCGCGGGGCAGGAGCCGGCCGCGGGACAGGAACCGGCCGCGAGACAACCGACCGCGGGACAGGAGCCGGCCGCGAGACAGCCGGCTACGAAACAGCCGACCGCGGGGACAGCGCTTGCCCGCGCCACCGCGTGTCAGCCCTTGTGGAGAACAGGGGAATATACCCGCGTGATCACTGGTTCACACTGGTGGCATGCTGTGGTCTCCCTCACCCCCGTTGAGATGCCCGTATATCGGTGCGCGGGCTTGACGTACGCCCGCCAAAGAGCGATGCTGCGGAGCAACCGTGAATCTCATAGTGGCGTACAGTTGGACAGCAGTGTGCCGGTCGGCTACACTGCCCATTTGCGCTGCACTCTAACGTCCTCGGCCTCCTTGAACCTCCCGCGGCGAGTCCGTAGGGCGTTTTGCGTGCGTGCGGTGATTGTCCGCTACAAGCTCGGAAGGACGCCTGTTGGCAGCCTCGCGCAGCGCTTCAGCTAATACTCTCGGTCCGCGTCGCGTCTCCTTCGCACGCATCAAGGAGCCTCTCGAGGTTCCGGATCTTCTTGCCCTGCAGACTCAGTCCTTCGACTGGCTCCTCGGGAACGAGAGCTGGAAGACCCGGGTCGAAGAGGCCAAGAAGACCAGCCGCAAGGACATACCGGAGCAGTCCGGGCTAGAGGAGATCTTCGAGGAGATCAGTCCCATCGAGGACTTCTCTGGGACCATGTCGCTCTCGTTCCGTGATCATCGGTTCGAGCCGCCCAAGTACTCCGTCGAGGAGTGCAAGGACAAGGACATGACCTACTCCGCCCCCATGTTCGTGACGGCGGAGTTCATCAACAACAGCACGGGCGAGATCAAGAGCCAGACCGTGTTCATGGGCGACTTCCCGCTCATGACCCCCAAGGGCACGTTCATCATCAACGGCACCGAGCGTGTCGTCGTGTCGCAACTCGTCCGCTCACCCGGCGTCTACTTCGACCGCCAGGTCGACAAGACCTCCGACAAGGACATCTACAGCTGCAAGGTCATCCCGTCCCGCGGTGCATGGCTGGAGTTCGAGGTCGACAAGCGGGACAGCGTCGGCGTCCGCATCGACCGCAAGCGCAAGCAGGGTGTCACGGTCTTGCTCAAGGCGCTCGGCTGGGACGAGGCGAAGATCCTGGAGCGGTTCGGCGACTACGAGTCGATGCGCACCACGCTGGAGAAGGATCACACCTCCGGCCAGGATGACGCGCTGCTCGACATCTACCGCAAGCTGCGTCCTGGCGAGCCGCCAACCCGCGAGTCCGCGCAGACCCTGCTCGAGAACCTGTACTTCAACCCGAAGCGGTATGACCTCGCCAAGGTCGGCAGGTACAAGGTCAACAAGAAGCTGGGCCTCGACGCGCCGATCGTGCAGGGCACGCTGTCAGAGGACGACATCGTTTCCACGATCGAATACCTGGTCCGGCTGCACGCGGGCGAGGAGGAGATCACCGTCGGCGATGTCACGGTCCCCATCGAGACCGACGACATCGACCACTTCGGCAACCGTAGGTTGCGTACAGTCGGCGAGCTCATCCAGAACCAGGTCCGGCTCGGCCTCGCGCGCATGGAGCGCGTGGTCAGGGAGCGGATGACCACTCAGGACGTCGAGGCGATCACGCCGCAGACGCTGATCAACATCCGCCCGGTCGTGGCGTCCATCAAGGAATTCTTCGGCACCAGCCAGCTCTCGCAGTTCATGGACCAGACCAATCCGCTGGCTGGGCTCACGCACAAGCGGCGCCTTTCCGCGCTCGGGCCCGGTGGCCTTTCACGTGAGCGGGCCGGCTTCGAGGTGCGAGACGTGCACCCGTCGCACTACGGCCGGATGTGCCCGATCGAGACGCCTGAAGGCCCGAACATCGGCCTGATCGGCTCGCTGTCCTCATACGGGCGGGTCAACTCGTTCGGTTTCGTCGAGACCCCGTACCGCAAGGTCAACGCCGGCCAGGTGACCGAGCAGATCGACTACCTGACCGCGGATGAGGAGGACAGGCACGTCATCGCGCAGGCGAACACCCCGCTATCCGCGGACGGGTCGTTCGCCGAGCACCGCGTGCTGGTCAGGCGGAAGGGCGGCGAGGTCGACTACATCCAGCCGGACGACGTCGACTACATGGACGTCTCGCCGCGGCAGATGGTCTCGGTCGCGACGGCGATGATCCCGTTCCTCGAGCACGACGACGCGAACCGTGCCCTGATGGGCTCCAACATGCAGCGCCAGTCTGTGCCGCTGCTGCGGAGCGAGGCACCGCTTGTCGGCACCGGCATGGAGTACCGCGCCGCGACCGACGCGGGCGACGTGATCGTCGCGGAGAAGGCGGGCGTGGCCGAGGAGGTCTCGGCCGACTACGTGACGATCGCGGCCGACGACGGCACCAGGACCACCTACCGTGTCGCCAAGTTCCGGCGCTCCAACCAGGGCACGTGCTTCAACCAGCGGCCGATCGTCGACGAGGGCCAGCGGGTGGAGGCCGGACAGGTCATCGCCGACGGGCCGTGCACGTCCGGCGGCGAGATGGCGCTCGGCAAGAACCTCCTCGTGGCGTTCATGCCCTGGGAGGGCCACAACTACGAGGACGCCATCATCCTGTCCCAGCGGCTGGTCCGTGATGACGTGCTCTCCTCCATCCACATCGAGGAGTACGAGGTCGACGCCCGGGACACGAAGCTCGGTCCTGAGGAGATCACAAGAGATATCCCTAACGTCTCCGATGAGGTGCTTGCCGACCTCGACGAGCGCGGCATTATCCGGATCGGCGCCGAGGTCGTGACTGGCGACATCCTGGTGGGCAAGGTGACGCCGAAGGGCGAGACCGAGCTCACCCCCGAGGAGCGGCTGCTGCGTGCGATCTTCGGTGAGAAGGCCCGTGAGGTCCGCGACACCTCATTGAAGGTGCCGCACGGCGAAGAGGGCAAGGTCATCGGTGTCCGGGTCTTCACCAGGGAGGACGGCGACGAGCTGCCTCCGGGGGTGAACGAGCTCGTGCGCGTCTATGTGGCGCAGAAGCGGAAGATCACCGATGGTGACAAGCTCGCGGGCCGGCACGGCAACAAGGGCGTCATCGCCAAGATCCTGCCCGCAGAGGACATGCCGTTCCTTGAGGACGGCACGCCCGTGGATATCGTGCTCAACCCGCTCGGCGTGCCGGGCCGGATGAACGTCGGCCAGGTGCTCGAGACGCACCTCGGCTGGGTGGCGCAGACCGGCTGGAAGATCGCGGGTGACGACGATGTATGGCAGCAGCGGCTGCACCAGATCGGCGCGGGCGAGGCGCCATCGGGGACGGCGGTGGCGACACCGGTGTTCGACGGCGCGCGGGAGGAGGAGATCACCGGGCTGCTCGCGTCAGCGCTGCCCAACCGAGACGGGCAGCGCCTGGTCGGCGGCAGCGGTAAGGCACGGATGTTCGATGGCAGAACCGGTGAGCCGTTCAAGGACCCGATCGCGGTCGGCTACATCTACATCCTGAAGCTGCTGCACCTCGTCGATGACAAGATTCACGCTCGGTCCACGGGCCCCTACTCCATGATCACTCAGCAGCCGCTCGGCGGTAAGGCGCAGTTCGGTGGCCAGCGGTTCGGTGAGATGGAGGTGTGGGCACTCGAGGCCTACGGTGCCGCCTACGCGCTGCAGGAACTGCTCACTATCAAGTCCGACGACGTGCTCGGCCGTGTCAAGGTCTACGAGGCGATCGTCAAGGGCGAGAACATCCCGGAGCCGGGCATACCCGAATCCTTCAAGGTGCTGATCAAGGAGATGCAGTCGCTCTGCCTCAACGTCGAGGTGCTCTCAAGCGACGGCGTGTCCATCGAGATGCGCGATACGGACGAGGACGTCTTCCGCGCCGCGGAAGAGCTCGGTATCGACCTGTCCCGGCGCGAGCCGAGCAGCGTTGAAGAGGTCTGAGGCGTGTCTTCCAGGCATTCCGCAGAAGCCGCGAACTACCCCAGGGGATAATTAAGTGCTGGACGTCAACTTCTTCGACGACCTGCGTATTGGCCTCGCCACCGCGGACGACATCAGGCAGTGGTCACACGGCGAGGTCAAGAAGCCGGAAACAATCAACTACCGCACCCTCAAGCCAGAGAAGGACGGGCTCTTCTGCGAGAAGATCTTCGGCCCGACCCGGGACTGGGAGTGCTACTGCGGTAAGTACAAGCGCGTCAGGTTCAAGGGCATCATCTGTGAGCGCTGCGGCGTGGAGGTCACCCGCGCCAAGGTGCGGCGCGAGCGGATGGGCCACATCGAGCTTGCCGCGCCGGTCACGCACATCTGGTACTTCAAGGGTGTGCCGAGCCGGCTCGGTTACCTGCTCGACCTGGCGCCGAAGGACCTGGAGAAGGTCATCTACTTCGCCGCTTACATGATCACATTTGTGGACGAGGATGCGCGGGGCCGTGACCTGCCCTCGCTCGAGGCCAAGATCTCGGTCGAGCGCCAGCAGCTCGAACAGCGCCGCGACAGTGACATCGAGGCGCGGCAGTCGAAGCTCGAGGCCGACCTCGCCGAGCTCGAGGCGTCGGGTGCCAAGGGTGACGCGCGGCGCAAGGTCCGTGAGAGCTCCGACCGCGAGTGCAGGCAGATCCGTGACCGCATGCAGAAGGAACTGGACAGGCTCGACGAGGTCTGGAACCGGTTCAAGAACCTGAAGGTTCAGGACCTCGAAGGCGACGAGCTGCTGTACCGCGAGATGCGGGACAGGTTCGGCAGGTACTTCCGTGGCGGGATGGGCGCGCAGGCCATCCAGGAACGGCTGGCGGGCTTCGACCTGGAAGCCGAGGCGCAGAAGCTGCGTGACACCATCCGCACGGGCAAGGGCCAGAAGAAGGCGCGGGCGCTCAAGCGGCTCAAGGTCGTGTCCGCGTTCCTCAACACGCGCAACAGCCCGATGGGCATGGTGCTCGACTGCATCCCGGTGATCCCGCCTGACCTGCGGCCCATGGTGCAGCTCGACGGCGGGCGTTTCGCCACCTCGGACCTGAACGACCTGTACCGCCGGGTCATCAACAGGAACAACAGGCTCAAGCGCCTGCTGGACCTCGGCGCGCCCGAGATCATCGTGAACAACGAGAAGCGGATGCTGCAGGAGGCCGTCGACTCGCTGTTCGACAACGGCCGCCGCGGCAGGCCGGTCACCGGCCCGGGTAACCGCCCGCTCAAGTCGCTCTCCGACATGCTCAAGGGCAAGCAGGGCCGGTTCAGGCAGAACCTGCTCGGCAAGCGTGTCGACTACTCGGGACGTTCTGTCATCGTGGTCGGGCCGCAGCTCAAGCTGCACCAGTGCGGCCTGCCCAAGCAGATGGCGCTCGAGCTGTTCAAGCCGTTCGTGATGAAGCGGCTGGTGGATCTCAACCACGCCCAGAACATCAAGTCGGCCAAGCGGATGGTGGAGCGTGCCCGCGCGGTCGTGTGGGACGTGCTGGAAGAGGTCATCACCGAGCACCCGGTGCTGCTCAACCGTGCGCCTACCCTGCACAGGCTGGGCATTCAGGCGTTCGAGCCGCAACTGGTCGAGGGCAAGGCCATCCAGATCCACCCGCTGGTCTGCACCGCGTTCAACGCGGACTTCGACGGCGACCAGATGGCGGTTCACCTGCCGCTGTCGGCCGAGGCGCAGGCCGAGGCGCGGATCCTGATGCTGTCCACCAACAACATCCTCAAGCCGGCCGACGGCAAGCCGGTCACCATGCCCACCCAGGACATGGTCATCGGCCTGTACTGGCTGACCGCGGCATCGCCAGGCGCCGAGGGCGAGGGGCGCGCGTTCGCCTCACCGTCCGAGGCGATCATGGCGCTCGACCGTGGTCAGATCGATGTCCGCGCGAAGGTCCAGGTCCGGCTGAAGGGCGTCACCCCGGCGCTAGGCTTCGAGCCACCTGAGGGCTGGGTGCCAGGTGAGCCGCTGCGGATCGAGACCACGCTGGGCCGGTGCATCTTCAACGAGACGCTGCCCGCGGACTTCCCGTTCGTCAACTACGAAGTCGGCAAGAAGCAGCTTTCCGTGATCGTCAACGAGCTAGCGGAGGGCTACCCGAAGGTGCAGGTGGCTGCGGCGCTCGACGCGCTCAAGGATGCCGGCTTCCACTGGGCGACGAGGGCGGGACTGACCATCGCCATCGAGGATGTGGTGGCTCCACCGCACAAGCAGGAGATCCTGGAGTCCTACGATAAGCGTGCCGACAAGGTCCAGCGCGAGTACGAGCGCGGCCTGATCACTGACGACGAGCGCCGCCAGGAGCTCATCGAGATCTGGACGCACGCGACCGCGAGCGTGGCGCAGGACATGGAGGCGGCCTTCCCCGCGACCAACCCGGTCTGGATGATGGTCAACTCCGGCGCCCGTGGTAACCCGATGCAGGTCCGGCAGATCGCCGGCATGCGGGGCCTGGTCTCCAACCCGAAGGGCGAGACCATCCCGACGCCGATCAAGTCCAGCTTCCGCGAGGGCCTTTCCGTGGTGGAGTACTTCATCTCCACCCACGGTGCCCGCAAGGGCCTGGCCGACACCGCGCTGCGCACCGCGGACTCCGGGTACCTCACCCGGCGTCTGGTCGACGTGGCGCAGGACGTGATCGTGCGGGAGGAGGACTGCGGCACGGACAGGTCGATCCCGATGCGGATCGCGGCGCCCGGCGCCGACGGCGCGCTGCGCAAGGTCGTCAACGTCGAGAACACCGGCACGGGCCGCACCCTCGCGGCCGACATCGAGGTCGAGGGCAGGGTGCTCGCGAAGGCGGGATCCGACACGACCGAGGCGATGATCGACAAGCTGACCGCCGCGGGCGTGGAGACCATCCGCACCCACAGCGTGCTCGTCTGCGAGGCCAAGATCGGCGTCTGCGCCAAGTGCTACGGCCGCTCGCTGGCGACGGGCAAGCGGGTTGACGTCGGCGAGGCGGTCGGCATCGTCGCCGCACAGTCGATCGGTGAGCCAGGTACGCAGCTGACCATGCGGACCTTCCACACCGGTGGCGTGGCGGGCCAGGACATCACCCACGGCCTGCCGAGGATCACGGAGCTCTTCGAGGCCCGGATCCCGAAGGGCATGGCACCGATCAGCGAGGCGGTGGGCCGCGTCCGGATCGAGGAGACGGAGAAGACCAGAAAGATCATCGTCGTTCCTGACAACGGCACGGAGGAAGTGGCTTACCAGGTGCCGATGAGGTCGCGTCTGCTGGTGAGCGAGGGCGAGCGCGTCGATGTGGGCCAGCAGCTCATCCAGGGTGCGGTCAACCCGCACGAGGTGCTGAGGATCCTCGGTGCCCGTGAGCTTCAGCTGCACCTGGTGGACGAGGTGCAGGAGGTCTACCGGTCTCAGGGCGTGTCGATCCACGACAAGCACATCGAGATCATCGTCAGGCAGATGCTCAAGCGGGTGAACGTGCTCGAGTCTGGCGACACCGAGCTGCTTCCTGGCGAGCTCGTCGAGCGGCCCAGGTTCGAGGAGGTCAACCGTTCGGTGGTGGCAGAAGGCGGCCAGCCGGCGTCCGGCCGGCCAGTGCTGATGGGCATCACCAAGGCGTCGCTTGCGACCGAGTCGTGGCTGTCCGCGGCGTCCTTCCAGGAGACGACGCGGGTGCTCACCGATGCGGCGATCCATGCCAAGTCGGACTCGCTGCTCGGCCTCAAGGAGAACGTCATCATCGGGAAGCTCATCCCGGCAGGCACCGGTATGCCGCAGTACCGGAACATCCGGGTCGAGCCCACTGAGGACGCACGCTCGGCCGTGTACCCGGTCGGTGTCTACGACGACACAAGTGACTACTCGTTCGGCCAGGGCAGCGGAGAGGCCGTGCCGCTCGAGGAGTACGACTTCGGCTCCTACAACAGGTAAGCCGGGGCAAAGATCGTCAAGGCAGCACTGGCACCGTCTCCCGCGGCGGCGCAACAGCCGGCGGGCGCCCCTTGCGGGGCGCCCGCCGTCGCGTCCCCCGGCGAACCAGCCCGTGCCGCCGGTCGGCGTGCCGCCGATCGGCGTGCCGTCGCTGGCGTCCAGCGCCGCTCGCTGCTGCGCGGAGGTACACGAGCAGGGGTGTGGAGATCAGTCTGACCGCGGCGTGCGAGGGAATTGCGGCGTTGCGTCCACGCTGATCTCCACAGCGAGCACGGATCGGGATGTGGAGATCAGTGTGACCGCGGCGCGCGAGAGGGAATTGCGGCGTTGCGTCCACGCTGATCTCCACAGCGAGCACGGATCGGACGCTCCGTGAGCGGAGCTCGCCTGCCGGGTCATGAGTGGCTAGGCTCAGCTGCGACCGGCCGCGGCAGCCGTTCGGGATAGTGAACGCGGCCGGGATTAATTGGCCCGCAGGCGATGTTGGACCGATGGCAGCGAGCCGCTCGTTTTGACCTGCGGGCGAGGCGGCGGTAATCTCTGTCTCCGTGCCCGTGACGCCATGGGCACGCGGGCGCGCCATTCGGCCTTCCGGTCCCGGGAAGTAGATGGGCCGGGGTACGCGGCGCGTGGGACCTCCTCTCCTCGACGACAGGCCTTCGTGGCCTGGTGTGCCCCGGAGTCGGCGACACGCCCGACCACGGGGGTCGGCGAAGTAGAGGAACCTGCAGGTGAGATGGCTGGGGACCGCCACCTGCGGGGTCCACAGCAGACCAGAAGGTGTGCCGACGGCACGCGCAGGCGGCAAGGCGTGCCAGCCGGCACGCGCAGGCGGCAAGGCGTGCCAGCCGGCAGCGCAGGCAGCAGCGGACGCCAGCGCAAGGCGTGCCAGCGGCACGCGCAGAGGACGACAGCGTGCCGGGAGGCACGCGCAGAGGACACGAGGCGTGCCGGAGGCACGCGCATAGGACGGAGACGCGGTGCCCACGATCCAGCAGCTGGTCCGCAAGGGCCGCCAGGACAAGGTCGCTAAGAACAAGACTCCGGCGCTAAAGGGCAGCCCGCAGCGCCGCGGGGTCTGCACGCGCGTCTACACGACCACGCCCAAGAAGCCGAACTCCGCGCTCCGCAAGGTGGCCAGGGTCCGGCTGACCAGCCAGATCGAGGTCACGGCCTACATCCCAGGGGTGGGCCACAACCTGCAGGAGCACTCGATCGTGCTCGTGCGAGGCGGCAGGGTGAAGGACCTGCCTGGCGTCCGCTACAAGATCATCCGCGGTTCGCTGGACACCCAGGGTGTGCGCAACCGCAAGCAGGCCCGCAGCCGCTACGGCGCGAAGAAGGAGAAGAGCTGACATGCCGCGCAAGGGCCCCCCGGCCAAACGGCCGCTCGTCACCGACCCGGTTTACGGCTCACCGCTCGTTACCGCGCTCGTGAACAAGGTGCTGCTCGACGGCAAGCGGTCACTCGCGGAGCGGATCGTGTACGGGGCACTCGAGGGCTGCAGGGACAAGTCGGGCAACGACCCGGTCGTGACGCTCAAGCGCGCCCTCGACAACGTCAAGCCGACCCTCGAGGTGAAAAGCCGCCGTGTCGGCGGCGCGACCTATCAGGTGCCTGTGGAGGTGCGCGCGTCGCGCAGCACCACCCTGGCGCTGCGCTGGATCGTGACCTACTCACGTTCGCGCAGGGAGAAGACGATGACCGAGCGGCTTATGAACGAGCTGCTCGACGCGAGCAACGGCCTCGGCGCCAGCGTCAAGCGGCGCGAGGACACCCACAAGATGGCCGAGTCCAACAAGGCGTTCGCGCACTACCGCTGGTAACGCCAGGCAGGCTCGGACGTCACCGGCCGCCGCGAGCGGCCACCAGCAGATCACTTAACGACTAAGCAAAGAACGAAGGAAAGCAGGAAGTGGCCACTCAGACCGCCGTGGAACTCGCCAAGGTCCGCAACATCGGGATCATGGCGCATATCGACGCGGGCAAGACCACGACTACCGAGCGGATCCTCTTCTATACCGGCATCAACTACAAGATCGGCGAGGTCCACGAGGGCGCCGCCACGATGGACTGGATGGAGCAGGAGCAGGAGCGCGGGATCACCATCACCTCAGCGGCGACGACCACGAGCTGGCGTGATCACACGATCAACATCCTGGACACGCCAGGTCACGTGGACTTCACCGTAGAAGTAGAACGCTCGCTGCGAGTGCTCGACGGCGCCGTCGCTGTATTCGACGCGGTCGCAGGTGTCGAGCCGCAGTCGGAGACGGTATGGCGGCAGGCGGACCGTTATGGCGTGCCGCGGATCTGTTTCGTCAACAAGATGGACCGGGTAGGCGCCGAATTCCACCGCTGCGTGGAGATGATCGTTGACCGGCTTGGCGCCACGCCGCTCGTGATCCAGCTCCCGTGGGGCGTCGAATCCGACTTCAAGGGCGTCATCGACCTGGTCCGCATGCGCGCGCTGCTCTGGCAGAGCGAGGGCAAGGGCGCCACGTATGACGTGGTCGCGATCCCCCATGACCACCTCGAGGCCGCCAGGGAATGGCGTGACCGGCTGCTCGAGTCGATCTCCGAGCGGGACGAGGAGATGATGGAGCTGTACCTGGAGGGCACGGAGCCCGGCCCGGATCAGCTCATCGCCGCGATCCGCCGTGCCACGATCGCCGGTGCCATCACTCCGGTGCTTTGCGGCAGCGCGTTCAAGAACAAGGGCGTGCAGCCGATGCTCGACGCGATTGTGGATCTGCTGCCGAGCCCGGTGGACATCCCGTCCATCAAGGGCCACGCGGTGGGTCACGAGGACAAGATCATCGAGCGGCATGCCGACCCCGACGAGCCGTTCGCCGCGCTCGCGTTCAAGGTCATGTCCGATCAGCACCTGGGCAAGCTCACGTACATCCGGGTGTACTCGGGGACGCTTCGCACGGGCTCGCAGGTGAGCAACTCCACTAAGGGCCGCAAGGAGCGGATCGGCAAGATCTACCAGATGCATGCGAACAAGCGGGAGGAACGGCCGACGGCGATCGCCGGCACGATCGTCGCGGTGATGGGCCTGAAGGACACCACCACCGGCGATACCCTCTGCGACCAGGTGCACCCGGTGATCCTCGAGTCGATGACGTTCCCCGCGCCCGTGATCAACGTTGCGATCGAGCCGAGGACGAAGAGCGACCAGGAAAGACTGGGCACGGCCATCCAGCGCCTCGCCGAGGAGGATCCGACGTTCCAGGTCCGCACCGACGACGAAACGGGCCAGACGATCATCTCAGGCATGGGCGAGCTTCATCTCGAGGTGCTCGTCGACCGGATGAAGCGGGAGTTCAGGGTCGAGGCGAACATCGGCCGCCCGCAGGTCGCCTACCGCGAGACAATCCGCAGGAAGGTCTCGAAGGTCGAGTACACGCACAAGAAGCAGACGGGCGGCTCGGGCCAGTATGCACGGGTGATCATCGACCTGTCACCGACCGGTGGGGACGGCGGCGGGTACGAGTTCGAGAACAAGATCACGGGGGGCCGGATCCCGCGTGAGTTCATTCCCTCTGTGGATGCGGGGTGCCAGGAAGCCGCCGAGTTCGGCGTGCTTGCCGGTTACCCGATGGTGGACGTCAGGGTGACGCTCACCGATGGCGCCTATCACGAGGTGGACTCCTCGGAGCTTGCGTTCAAGATCGCTGGCTCGATGGCGTTCAAGAAGGCGGCCGCCCACGCGGATCCGGTGCTGCTTGAGCCGGTCATGGCGGTCGAGGTCAGGACGCCCGATGACTACATGGGAGACGTCATCGGCGACCTGAACAGCCGGCGGGGCCAGATCCAGGCGATGGAGGACATCTCCGGAGCCAGGGTCGTCAAGTCGCTCGTGCCGCTGTCGGAGATGTTCGGCTACGTCGGGGATCTGCGCAGCCGCACACAGGGAAGGGCGGACTACACCATGCAGTTCGACTCCTATGCCGAGGTCCCGCCAAGTATCGCCAGGGAAATCGTCGCGAAGGCAAGAGGTGAGTGACATCGGACCTAGACCGAAGTCGCCCAGCGACGCGAGATCAGTGTTGAACGTACGCCTCACGGCTCAGAATCTGTAGGAGAAACCAGTGGCGAAGGCCAAGTTCGTGCGGAACAAGCCGCACGTCAACATCGGCACCATCGGGCACATCGACCACGGCAAGACGACGCTGACCGCGGCGATCACCCGGGTGCTGCACGACGAGTTTCCCGACCTCAATCCGTTCACGCCGTTTGACCAGATCGACAAGGCGCCGGAGGAGCGGGAGCGCGGCATCACGATCTCGATCGCGCATGTCGAGTACCAGACCAAGAAGCGCCACTATGCGCACGTGGACTGCCCGGGTCATGCGGACTACATCAAGAACATGATCACCGGTGCCGCGCAGATGGACGGCGCCATCCTCGTGGTGGCGGCCACCGACGGCCCGATGCCGCAGACCCGCGAGCACGTGCTGCTCGCACGTCAGGTGGGCGTGCCCTACATCGTGGTGGCGCTCAACAAGGCGGACATGGTCGACGACGAGGAGATCCTCGAGCTTGTCGAGCTTGAGGTCCGCGAACTGCTGACCGAGTACGAGTTCCCTGGCGACGACGTCCCGGTGATCCGGGTGTCCGCGCTGAAGGCGCTCGAGGGCGACGCGGAGTGGAGCTCGAAGATCGTCGAGCTGCTTGACGCCTGCGACGAGAACATCCCCGAGCCGGTCCGCGAGATCGAGAAGCCGTTCCTGATGCCAATCGAGGACGTTTTCTCCATCACCGGCCGCGGCACGGTGGTGACCGGCCGGGTCGAGCGCGGCGTGATCCACACCGGCAATGAGGTCGAGATCATCGGCATCAAAGAGAAGGCGATGCGGACGACCATCACCGGCGTCGAGATGTTCCGCAAGATCCTCGACGAGGGCCAGGCGGGCGACAACGTCGGCCTGCTGCTGCGTGGCATCAAGCGTGAGGACGTCGAGCGCGGCCAGGTCGTCATCAAGCCGGGCACGAACACCCCGCACACCGAGTTCGAGGCACAGGTCTACATCCTGTCCAAGGATGAGGGCGGCCGGCACACGCCGTTCTTCAACAACTACCGTCCGCAGTTCTACTTCCGCACCACGGACGTCACCGGCGTCGTCTTCCTGCCCGAGGGCACGGAGATGGTCATGCCGGGCGACAACACCGAGATGCGGGTCGAGCTGATCCAGCCGATCGCGATGGAGGAAGGCCTCAGGTTCGCGATCCGCGAAGGCGGCCGTACCGTCGGCGCGGGCCGGGTAATAAAGATCCTCAAATAACGGTCGTTGACGCGGCGGCCGGTCCGCTAGCAGGGCGGCCCGGCCGCCGCACCACGTAACGGCCGTCTGATCGCACCACAGAGCAAGACAGCGGCACACTCAAGCGAAGGACACCGAAGCCACATGGCGGGACAGAAGATCCGCATCCGGCTCAAGGCATATGATCACGAGGTCATCGACAGCTCGGCGCGGAAGATCGTCGAGACGGTGACGCGCACAGGCGCGCGGGTCGCCGGGCCGGTGCCGCTGCCTACCGAGAAGAACGTGTACTGCGTCATCCGCTCGCCGCACAAGTACAAGGACTCGCGCGAGCATTTCGAGATGCGCACGCACAAGCGCCTGATCGACATCATCGACCCGACACCCAAGACGGTTGACTCGCTGATGCGGCTTGACCTGCCCGCGGGCGTCGACATCGAGATCAAGCTTTGAGGACGACTGACATGGCTGCGCCAGCTAGG
The DNA here is from genome assembly GCA_963727015.1 of uncultured Actinomycetota bacterium. Taxonomy (GTDB): domain Bacteria; phylum Actinomycetota; class Actinomycetes; order Streptosporangiales; family Streptosporangiaceae; genus DATFVJ01. The sequence goes on from CAVSEV010000005.1 coordinate 366,333, forward strand.
CAGATCAAGGGAGTGCTGGGCGAGAAGCTCGGCATGAGCCAGGTCTTCGACGACGAGGGCCGGATGGTGCCGGTTACCGTCGTCAAGGCCGGCCCCTGCGTGGTGACGGCGGTCCGGACGCCGGCCAGCGACGGCTACTCAGCCGTGCAACTCGGTTATGGCGAGATCAATCCCGCGAAGGTCACCAGGCCGGTCGCGGGACACTTCACCCGGGCCGGTGTCACGCCCCGGCGTTACCTGGTGGAGCTGCGCACCGACGACGCGACCGAATACACCCTCGGCCAGCAGGTCGCCGCCGATGCGTTCGAGCCGGGCCAGCGGGTGGACGTGACCGGCCGCAGCAAGGGCAAGGGCACCGCGGGCGTAATGAAGCGGCACGGCTTCCGTGGCCTCGGCGCGTCCCATGGCACTCAGCGCAAGCATCGGGCGCCGGGGTCGATTGGCGGCTGCGCCACGCCTGGCCGGGTGTTCAAGGGCCTGCGGATGGCTGGCCGCACCGGCGGTACCCGGACAACCGCGCAGAACCTCCTCGTCCACGCGGTCGACATGGACCGGGGGCTGTTGCTGATCAAGGGCGCCGTGCCGGGTCCGAAGGGCACGCTGGTGCTCGTCCGCAGTGCCGCGAAGACCCCAGTGGCTCCGGCCCGGTCATCGGCCGGCCAGTCATCGGCCGGCCAGTCATCGACCGGGCAGTCATCGACCGGGCAGTCAGGAAAGGCGAGGTAGCCGATGAGCGCTGTTGTCAACGTCATCTCACCGGCGGGCGATACGGGCCAGACCGTCGAGCTGCCCGATGAGATATTCGACGCCAAGGTGAACGTGCCCCTGATCCATCAGGTGGTCGTCGCGCAGCAGGCCGCGGCACGGCAGGGCACCCACGACACGAAGACACGTGCTGAGGTCCGGGGCGGCGGCAAGAAGCCGTACCGGCAGAAGGGTACTGGCCGGGCGCGGCAGGGTTCTCTTCGCGCGCCGCAGTACGCGGGTGGCGGTGTCGTGCACGGGCCGACACCCCGCTCCTACGTCCAGCGGACCCCGAAGAAAATGAAGGCCGCCGCACTGCGCGGCGCACTGTCCGACCGGGCGCGTGACGGCCGGGTACACGTTGTGAGCCAGTTCGTGGCGGGCGACCTGCCAAGGACGAAGGGCGCGGTGCAGTTGCTGCGGGCGATCACCGCTGCGCCTAGGTCTCTTGTCGTGGTCGGCAGCGAGGACGAGCTGACCTGGCGGAGCCTGCGCAACGTGGCAGGCGTGCGCGTGCTCGAGGCCGGCCAGCTGAACACCTACGACGTGGTGGCCAGTGACGACGTGATCTTCACTGCGGACGCGCTCGCCGAGTTCGCCGCCAGGTCGCTGCCAAGCTCACCGCGGAAGGAGGCACGGCCGTGAACAAGATCAGTGATCCACGGGACATCCTGATCCGCCCGGTGGTCTCGGAGAAGAGTTACGGCCTGAGCGACATTGGCAAGTACACGTTCATCGTCGCTCCCGGCGCCAACAAGACCCAGATCAAGCAGGCCGTGGAGGCAGTGTTCCGGGTCAAGGTGACCCAGGTGAACACGGTCAACCGCGCTGGCAAGCGCAAGCGCACCCGGTACGGCTGGGGCAAGCGGCGTGACACTAAGCGGGCGATCGTGAGCGTGGCCGAGGGTGACCGGATCGACATCTTCGGCCCGGTCAGTTAGCCGCGGCGGGAACCACAGGAGCGAGAACATCAATGGGCATCCGTAAGTACAAGCCGACAACGCCGGGGCGGCGCGGCGCCAGCGGCCCCGACTTCGTCGAGATCACCCGCGACGAGCCGGAGAAGTCACTGGTCCGGCCGCTGCATTCCAAGGGCGGCAGGAACGTGCACGGCCGGATCACCACGCGGCACCAGGGCGGTGGCCACAAGCGCGCGTACCGGCTCATCGACTTCCGCCGGGACGACAAGGATGGCGTGCCGGCCACGGTCGCGCACATCGAGTACGACCCGAACCGCACCGCGCGCATCGCGCTGCTGCACTACGCCGACGGCGAGAAGCGCTACATCCTGTGCCCGCAGGGCCTCGGTCAGGGCGACCAGATCGAGAACGGCGCGCGCGCCGACATCAAGCCAGGCAACTGCCTGCCACTGCGCAACGTACCGACAGGCACGGTGGTGCATGCCATCGAACTGCGCCCCGGCGGCGGCGCGAAGATCGCGCGTTCGGCGGGCGCGGGCGTCCAGTTGCTCGCCAAGGAAGGCACCAGCGCCCACCTGCGCATGCCCTCGGGTGAGATCCGGCTCGTCGACGTTCGCTGCCGGGCCACCGTCGGTGAGGTCGGCAACGCCGAGCAGGGCAACATCAAGCTCGGCAAGGCTGGCCGCAACCGGTGGCGGGGGCGCCGCCCGACCGTGCGCGGTGTCGCCATGAACCCGGTCGACCACCCGCTCGGCGGCGGCGAGGGCAAGAGTTCCGGCGGCCGTCACCCGGTCAGCCCGTGGGGCAAGCCGGAGGGACGTACCCGTAAGGCCCACAAGCCGAGCGACCGGCTTATCACCCGGCGCCGCGGCAAGAAGAAGCGGCGGTAGGCGACGATGAATGACAAATGGCAACCCATGATCCTTAACGGCTGCGCAGAGGCCGGGCTGGCCGGTGCGACCTGAAAGAAGCGGTAGGAGCACTAAGCGATGCCTCGTAGCCTGAAGAAGGGCCCTTTCGTCGACGACCACCTGATGAAGAAGGTGGACACGCAGAACGAGCGGGGCGCCAAGAACGTGATCAAGACGTGGTCACGCCGCTCCATGATCGTTCCGGAGATGCTCGGTCACACGATTGCCGTTCACGATGGCCGCAAGCATGTCCCTGTGTTCATCACCGAGGCGATGGTCGGCCACAAACTCGGCGAGTTCGCGCCGACGCGGACCTTCCGCAGCCATGTCAGGGACGACCGGCGCAGCCGGCGCTGACTGCCGTGGCCCCGATTGCCGTAGCCCCGATTGCCGTGGCCCCGGGACATACCTGCCGGAACCACCCGACACCACATTCCGCTGGAACGAAGTAAGCGAGGGAAGCGATGGAAGCCAGGGCCCAGGCGCGGTACGTCCGCGTCACGCCCCGGAAGGCCCGCCGCGTGGTGGACCTCATTCGCGGGCTGCCTGCTGGGCAGGCGCAGGCGGTGCTCGCTTTCGCCCCGCAGGCCGCGAGCGACCCCGTCGGCAAGGTGCTCGCGAGCGCCATCGCCAATGCTGAGACAACTGGCCGCCTGGACCCTGAGACGCTCGTGGTGAGCCGTGCATGGGTTGACGAGGGACCGACGCTGAAGCGGTTCCGCCCCCGCGCACAGGGTCGGGCATACCGGATCAACAAGCGCACCAGCCACATCACGGTGATCATCGCCGAGCAGCAAGCGCCCGCGGCCACCCGGGCAGCCTCGCGCGCGAAGAGCGCGAGCGCAGAGGCGAAGGCGCAGCCGGACGGGTCATCCGCGCCGCAGTCGAGGCGGCAGGGCCCGCAGGGCCCGCAGGGGCGGCGGCCGCCGGGCGCTGAGCGCGCCGCGGCGGCGACCGCGACCGCGACGAGCACCGACGCTGGAAACGGTGACGCCGGAGACGGTGGCCCCGGAAAGTCCACAGGAACGGCCGCAGGAGAGGCAGCGACCACGCAGACGGAAAGGACCCGCTAGTGGGGCAGAAGGTGAACCCGCACGGGTTCCGGCTTGGCATCACAACCGACTTCAAGAGCCGGTGGTACGCGGACAAGCTCTACAAGGATTACGTCGCCGAGGATGTGAAGATCCGCCGGATGCTGCAGCGTGGCATGGAGCGGGCCGGCATCTCCAAGGTGGAGATCGAGCGGACCCGCGACCGGGTGCGGGTGGACATCTACACCGCCCGGCCCGGCATTGTCATCGGCAGGCGCGGCGCTGAGGCCGACCGGATCCGCGGCGATCTGGAGAAGCTGACCGGCAAGCAGATCCAGCTGAACATCCTCGAGGTGAAGAACCCCGAGACTGACGCGCAGCTCGTCGCGCTCGGTGTCGCCGAGCAGCTATCCAGCCGCGTGTCCTTCCGCCGCGCGATGCGCAAGGCGATCCAGTCCTCGATGAAGAGCGGCGCCAAGGGCATCCGGGTGCAGTGCTCGGGCCGCCTGGGCGGCGCGGAGATGTCGCGGTCGGAGTTCTACCGCGAGGGCCGGGTGCCGCTGCATACGCTGCGCGCCGACATCGACTATGGCTTCCACGAGGCACGTACCACCTTCGGCCGGATCGGCGTGAAGGTGTGGATCTACCGCGGCGAGGCGGCGCAGACCCGCGCCGAGCGGGAAGCCGCGCAGGTGGCGCAGCGGGCCGGGCAACGGCGCGAGCGCCCGCAGCGGCGTAGCCGCCGTCCGGGCGGCGCTGACCGGCCGCCCGAGCGTGGCAGCGCGGAGCGTGCCGGGGTCCGGGCACAGCCTGGGGCAGGGGAGCAGGAACGTGCCGCCGTCACAGCGGCGGATAGCGGATCTGCTGCCGCTGGTACCGCTGGTACCGCGGGCGCCGCGGGTACCGCGGGCGAGGAGGGCTGACCAATGCTGATACCACGCAGGGTCAAGCACCGTAAGCAGCACCGGCCTGGCCGGTCGGGGATGGCCAAGGGCGGCACCAGGGTCTCGTTCGGCGAATACGGCATCCAGGCTGTCGAGCACTCGTATGTCACCAACCGGCAGATCGAGGCGGCCAGAATCGCGATGACCCGGCACATCCGTCGTGGCGGGAAGGTATGGATCAACATCTACCCGGACCGCCCGCTGACCAAGAAGCCCGCGGAAACCCGGATGGGTTCGGGCAAGGGCTCACCGGAGTGGTGGATCGCCAACGTGAAGCCGGGGCGAGTGATGTTCGAGCTATCAGGTGTGCCGGAGCCCGTCGCGCGGGAGGCGCTGCGGCGCGCCATGCACAAGCTCCCAATGAAGTGCCGATTCGTGAAACGAGAGCTGGGTGAGGCGTGATGGCGAAGGGCCTTACCGCGGCCGATCTGCGGACTTCGACAGAAGACGAGCTGGTCACCAAGCTGCGCGAAGCGAAGGAGGAACTCTTCAACCTCCGCTTCCAGGCGGCTACCGGCCAGCTTGAGAGTCACGGCCGCCTGCATGGCGTGCGCAGGGAGATCGCGCGCATCTACACGGTGATGCGGGAGCGCGAACTCGGCATCGTCACGTTGGCGGAGGAGCCGGGCGATACCCCGGCGGAGGAGCCGGGCGACGCCCCGGCGGAGGAGCCTGGCAATGAGTGAGCAGCAGGAGGCGGCCGTCCAGGGCGGTACGGGCCGCGGCCGTGGCTATCGCAAGGCACGCGAGGGCTACGTCGTGAGCAGCAAGATGGACAAGACCGTTGTCGTGATTGTCGAGGACCGGGTGAAGCACGCGAAGTACGGCAAGGTCATCCGCCGTACCAAGAAATACCGGGCGCATGACGAGGCCAACAGTTGTGGCGAGGGCGATCGTGTGCTGTTGATGGAGACCCGGCCGACTTCCGCGACCAAGCGGTGGCGTGTCGCGGAAATCCTGGAGAAGGCGAAGTAGCAGCCAAGACCCGCCGGGCCTCCGATGTGGCCGGCGTGATGGAGCAGGAGTTGACGTGATCCAGCAGGAGTCGCGACTTCGAGTCGCCGACAACACGGGTGCCAAGGAGATCTTGTGCATCCGGGTTCTCGGCGGTTCTGGTCGGCGCTACGCGGGCATCGGCGACGTCATCGTGGCGACCGTCAAGGACGCCCTGCCTGGTGCGGGCGTGAAGAAAGGTGACGTGGTCAAGGCCGTGGTCGTGCGTACCCGCAAGGAGCGCCGCCGCAGCGATGGCTCCTACATCCGCTTCGACGAGAACGCCGCGGTGCTGATCAGGGACGGTGGCGACCCGCGCGGCACCCGCATTTTCGGCCCGGTCGGCCGCGAGTTGCGCGAGAAGCGCTTCATGCGCATCATCTCGCTCGCCCCGGAGGTGTTGTGATGGCGAAGCAGGCCCGGCAGCGAAAGCCGGCTAAGGCGCCCAAAATGAAGATCAAGAAGGGCGACCGCGTGGTCGTCGTGGCCGGCAAGGACCGCGGTCGTGAGGGTCATGTCATCGCGGCCTACCCGGCGCGGCAGAAGGTCGTCGTAGAAGGCGTCAACATGATCAAGAAAAACACGAAGGTGACGCACCAGGGCCCGCGTGGTTCCAAGCAGGGCGGGATCGTCAACCAAGAGGCTCCGCTCGACGTGAGCAACGTGCAGATCGTCGATCCGGATACCAAGCAACCGGCTCGCCTCGGCTACCGGCTCGATGACGCGGGCAACAAGATCCGCGTGACCCGCCCTGGCGGTAAGGACATCTGATGGCAGCACCGACAAAGGAAGCGGCTCCAGCCGAGACCGTGGCTGTGCCCACACCGCGGCTCAAGGTCAGGTACGCCGGGCAAATCGCGCCCGCGCTGCGGAGCGAGTTCAGCTACGGCAACGTCATGCAGGTACCCGGGCTGACCAAGATCGTGGTCAACATGGGCGTCGGCGAGGCCGCACGAGACGCGAAGCTGATCGACGGCGCGGTGCGGGATCTGGCCGTAATTACCGGCCAGAAGCCGGCGATCGCCCGCGCGAAGAAGTCGGTCGCGCAGTTCAAGCTGCGCGAGGGGATGCCTATCGGCGCGCACGTGACGCTGCGTGGCAACCGGATGTGGGAGTTCTGCGACCGGCTTCTCACCATCGCGCTGCCGCGGATCCGTGACTTTCGGGGCCTGTCTGACAGGCAGTTCGACGGGCGGGGCAACTACACGTTCGGCCTCAACGAGCAGCTCATGTTTCATGAGATCGACCCGGACAAGGTCGACAGGCAGCGTGGCATGGACATCACCGTCGTGACCACCGCCACTACTGATGACGAGGGCCGCTCGCTGCTGCGGCGGCTCGGATTCCCGTTCAAGGAGAGCTGACCGTGGCCAAGAAGTCGCTGATCGCGAAGGCGAAGCGGACGCCCAAATTCAAGGTGCGCGGCTACACCAGGTGTTCCCGCTGCGGGCGCCCGCGTGCCGTATACCGCAGGTTCGGGTTGTGCCGCATCTGCTTCCGCGAGATGGCGCACGCTGGTGAGTTGCCAGGCATCACCAAGTCCAGCTGGTAGGCACCCGGCTGGCGGGTGCGGGAAGACCGCGGACCGCGTCGGCGCGGCCAGCGAGGCGCGGCAGGGCCAAAGACGATCAGCCAAGACGATAAGAAGATGACGACCACTGGGTGCGAGCAGCACCCACCGACCACGCCGTAGGTCCCCGGCAGAACCAAGGGGAAACCGCGGCGAGGAGGGCCACCAGGCCATGACGATGACCGACCCGATCGCAGACATGCTGACCCGTCTGCGTAACGCTAACGCGGCATATCACGACAGCGTGGAGATGCCTTATTCAAGGATCAAGGTACACATCGCCGAGATCCTCCAGCAGGAGGGCTACATCGCGGGGTGGCGTGTCGAGGATGCCGATATCGGCAAGGACCTCGTGGTAGCCCTGAAGTTCGGGCCGTCGCGTGAGCGGTCGATTGCCGGGTTGAAGCGCGTATCCAAGCCGGGCCTGCGGGTGTACGCGAAGAGGGATGGCCTGCCCCGCGTACTCGGCGGCCTTGGCATCGCGATTCTCTCGACATCGGCTGGGCTGATGACCGACCGGCAGGCCAAGAAGCGTGGCGTGGGCGGGGAAGTCCTCGCCTTCGTCTGGTAAGGAGAGGCAGCGATGTCACGTATTGGACGGCTGCCGATCCAGGTGCCGAGTGGAGTAGAGGTCACCATCGACGGCCGGGCGGTGACGGTCAAGGGCCCGAAGGGCACGCTCAGCCACGTCGTCGCGGTACCGATCACGGTTGCCCAGCAGGACGGCATCATCACCGTCAAGAGGCCGGACGACGAGGGGCCCAACCGCGCGCTGCACGGCCTTTCCAGGACGCTGATCGCGAATATGGTGGGCGGCGTGACGCAGGGGTACCGCAAGACCCTTGAGATCGTCGGTGTCGGCTACCGCGTCCAGGCGAGGGGCGCCAACCTCGAATTCGCCCTCGGGTTCAGTCACCCGATCACGGTCGAGCCGCCGGACGGAATCAAGTTCACTGTCGAGACGCCCACCAGGTTCACCGTCGAGGGGATCGACAAGCAGCGGGTGGGCGAAGTGGCGGCCAACATACGTAAGCTCCGTAAGCCGGACCCATACAAGGGCAAGGGCGTGCGGTACCAAGGCGAGCAGGTCCGCCGCAAGGTCGGAAAGGCTGGGAAGTAAGGATGGCTGGCGGTATTACGCGCAAGAAGCGCGCGGGAAGGCGCACGTCGGCGCGGGCCGCGGCGCGCGCGCGCCGGCACCTGCGGGTACGCAAGACGGTCAGCGGCGCCGCGGCGAGGCCACGCCTGGTCGTCAGCCGCTCGGCCCGCCATATCGTCGCCCAGCTGGTCGACGACACGGCCGGCCGCACCCTCGTGTCAGCGTCCACCCTGGACGGGAGCCTCCGTGGCGCCGATGGCGACAAGACGGCCAAGGCGCGGCGGGTCGGCAAGCTCCTGGCAGAGCGCGCGGTAGATGCGGGCATCACAAGCGCGGTGTTTGACCGCGGTGGCTACCGGTATCACGGCCGGGTCGCGGCACTCGCGGATGGCGCCCGCGAGGGCGGGCTGGCCCTCTAGATGACACCACAAGACGAGATGAGGAATCAGTAATGGCAGCAGCTCCGCGGCGGGGCGGCGGCGGTGAGCGGCGAGATCGCCGCGACGACCGCCGCGGCGGCGCCGGCGACAAGCAGGCCGCCTACCTTGAGCGCGTGGTGGCCATCAACCGGGTCGCCAAGGTCGTCAAGGGCGGCAGGCGCTTCAGCTTCACCGCGCTTGTCGTGGTGGGTGACGGTAACGGCATGGTCGGCGTCGGGTATGGCAAGGCGAAAGAGGTCCCTGCGGCGATCGCCAAGGGCGTGGAGGAGGCCAAGAAGCACTTCTTCAAGGTCCCGCGCATCGCCGGCACCATCCCGCACACGGTGCAGGGTGAGGAGGCGGCCGGGGTGGTGCTGCTCAAGCCGGCCAGCCCAGGTACCGGCGTCATCGCGGGCGGCCCGGTCCGTGCCGTGCTTGAGTGCGCAGGGATCCACGACGTGCTCTCCAGGTCGCTCGGGTCGTCGAACCCGATCAACGTCGTGCACGCTACCGTCGCCGCGCTGAAGGGCCTGAACCGCCCCGAGGAGATCGCGGCGAAGCGCGGCCTGCCGATTGAGGACGTCGCGCCGGCGGCGATGCTCCGGGCCCGCGCCGCGGCCGCGAACAACTGAGCGGGAGCTGAAGAATGGCAAAGCTGAAGGTCACCCAGACCCGCTCCAAAATCGGCGGCACGCACTCGCAGCGGGAGTCGCTGCGCTCGCTTGGGCTGAAGCGGATCCGCGACGTGGTCGTCAAGGAAGACAGGCCAGAGATCCGCGGCATGATCCAGACGGTGCGCCACCTGGTCACCGTCGAGGAGGTCGACTGAACATGGCAGACGCCGACAAGGCGGTACCGTCAGATGGCGCACCGTCGGATGACGCACCGGCAGGGGCGGGCATCCCAGATAGCGGGGCCACGGCCCGGCAGGCGCCCGAGCACGCCAGCGCGCCTGAGCACGCCAGTGCGCCCGAGCAGGCCAGTGCGCCCGAGCAGGCCAGTGCGCCCGAGCAGGCCAGTGCGCCTGAGCAGGCCAGTGCGCCTGAGCCGGCCAGTGCGCCTAGCCGGCCAGTGCGCCTGCAGGCCAGTGCGCCCGAGCAGGCCAGTGCGCCCGAGCCGGCCAGTGCGCCCGAGCCGGCCAGTGCGCCCGAGCCCGCCAGTGCGCCCGAGCCAGCCAGTGAGGCGCAGGAGTCGGCTGCGGCGTCGGCCGGTGACGGTGCGCCAGCCGGTGACGGTGCGCCAGCCGGTGACAGTACGCCAGCCGGAGCTGACAGCGCCGACGCGCCGGACCTGGCGGCGGCCGAGCCCGACGACGCCGGCGATGCCGGCGATGCCGACGAGGTCGGCACGGCGCCGCCGAAGCCGCAGCCGAGGGCGAAGGCCGCAGGCCGGCCTGCCGCGGCGGGCACCGATGGAGAAGGTGGCACCGCGGCGTCAGGGCGGGCAGGCCTGAAGCTTCACCACCTCCGCCCGGCGCCAGGCGCGCACAGGACCAAAACCCGGGTGGGCCGCGGCGAGGCCTCCAAGGGCAAGTCGGCTGGGCGCGGAACCAAGGGCACCAAGGCACGTGACACCGTGCCGGTGCGGTTCGAAGGCGGCCAGATGCCCTTGCACCGGCGGGTGCCAAAGCGCCGGGGTTTTTCCAACGACAGGTTCAAGACCACCTACCAGGTCGTGAATCTGGACCGGCTCGCCGCGCTCTACCCGCAGGGTGGTGAGGTGACACCGGACGACCTGGTCGCCAGGGGCGCCGTCCGCAAGGGTGAGCTTGTCAAGGTTCTCGGCAGCGGGGAGGTGGGCATCGCGCTCCGGGTGAGCGCGCACGCGTTCTCCGCGTCGGCTAAGGACAAGATCACGTCGGCCGGGGGGACCACGACCGAGATATGACTGGACCACCGCTGGCCTGACCACAGGACGCGCGCTATCGGTATTCCGCGCTGCTCCTGTTAGAGTGCAGCGAATACACTACGCCGCGAGCGCGGCCGAATACGTTCACCCACCAATACGAGGACGGCGCATGCTTACCGCGTTCATACGGGCGTTCCGGACGCCTGACCTGCGCAGGAAGCTGCTATTTACGCTCTTCATCATTGCCGTGTTCCGGCTGGGCTCCGCGCTGCCCGCACCCGGCGTCTCCGAGAAGTCCATCAACGCGTGCATCGGCCTGGAGGCCGGCAGCAGCCAGGCGGGCGTCTACCAGCTGGTGAACCTGTTCAGCGGCGGCGCGCTGCTGCGGCTGTCGGTCTTCGCGCTCGGCATCATGCCGTACATCACGGCAAGCATCATCCTGCAGCTGCTGACGGTCGTGATCCCGCGACTTGAGGCGCTGAAGGACGAGGGCCAGGCGGGCCAGGCGAAGATCACTCAGTACACCAGGTACCTAACCATCGGCCTGGCGATCCTTCAGTCCACCGGCATTGTGGCCCTGGCCAAGAGCGGCAAGCTGTTCTCCAACTGCACCCAGCCGCTGCTGGCGAACCAGTCAATCTTCACCCAGGGCACGATCGTGATCTGCATGACGGCGGGCACGGCCGTAATCATGTGGCTGGGTGAGCTCATCACCGACCGCGGCGTCGGCAACGGCATGTCCATCCTGATTTTCACCCAGGTCATCGCGGTCATCCCAAGCGAGATGGTCCAGATCGGCCAGGTCAAGGGCCCGTTCGTGCTCGGCCTCGTCGTCGCCATCGGCGTCGCGATCATCGCGGGCGTCGTGTTCGTCGAGCAGGCGCAGCGCCGCGTCCCCGTGCAATACGCGAAACGGATGGTGGGCCGCCGCATGTATGGCGGCACGTCCACCTACATCCCGCTCAAGGTCAACCAGGCCGGCGTCATTCCTGTCATCTTCGCCTCGTCGTTGCTGTACATACCGCAGCTGGCGGCGTCTCTGCTCGGCAACCCGAACCATCCGAGCGGCTGGGTGAACTGGGTCAACAACAACCTGGTCAAAAGTGATCATCCGCTGTACATGCTCTCGTTCTTCGCGTTGATCATCTTCTTCACTTACTTCTACGTGATGATCACGTTCAACCCGGTCGAAGTCGCTGACAACATGAAAAAGGTGGGCGGGTTCATTCCCGGCATCCGGCCGGGCAGGCCCACCGCCGAATACCTGGACTATGTGCTTACCCGGCTAACCGCCGCGGGCGCACCTTACCTGGGTCTCATCGCCCTGATACCGATGGTGGCGCTTGCGGTCGTCGGCGCGAGTAACCAGTTCCCGTTTGGCGGCACCAGCATCCTGATCACCGTGGGCGTAGGGCTGGACACGGTGAAGCAGATCGAAAGCCAGCTGCAACAGCGTAACTATGAGGGTTTCCTGCGGTAGTGCGCATCGTCCTCGTCGGGCCCCCCGGTGCGGGGAAGGGGACACAGGCCCAGTTCATCTCCTCCCACCTGGCGATCCCGAAAATCTCGACAGGTGACATCTTTCGTTACAACGTGAGCAACGGCACGGCACTTGGCCGTAAGGCGAAGGCCTACATGGACCTGGGTGATCTGGTCCCTGACGAGATAACCATCGCGATGGTCCGCGATCGGCTGACTGAGGATGACACCCAAGAAGGCTTTCTGCTCGATGGCTTTCCGCGGAACGTCCCGCAGGCCGAGACGCTGAAAAAGATGCTGACGGAGTGGGACACTCGGCTGGAACTGGTACTCGAACTCGTCGTTGACGACGACGAGGTGGTACGGAGGCTGTCCGGCAGGCGGACGTGCCACCGCTGCGGGCGGGTCTGGCATGTGCTCTTCGATCCGCCGGCCCGGCGGGACATCTGCGACGACTGCGGCGGCGAGCTGTTCCAGCGCGACGATGACCGTGAAGAAACGATCCGGCACCGGCTTGAGGTCTACCAGGAACAGACCTCGCCGTTGATCGCGTTCTATGCAGATGAGGGCATCCTGCTCGGCATCGATGCCACCGGCCCGGTCGAAGAGGTCACCGCGCGTGCCATCGGAGCGTTGCGGCCGTTCGTCAACTGACCGGCGGCACGGGTGGCGCCCCCGCCGGGGCGCACACTGGCAGGTAACCTCTAATCCCGACAGAGGGGGATCTGTGCGGAGAAGTCATAGGCTAGCGATCCAGCTCAAGTCCCCGGCGCAGTTCGCCAAGATGCGCGAGGCCGGGGTGCTTGTCGCCGGGACGCTGCAAGCGCTGGCCGCCGCGGCACAGCCGGGCGTCACGACCGCGGAGCTTGACGCCCTCGCGGAAGAGCGCATCCGCGCCGCGGGCGGCGTCCCATCGTTCAAGGGTTACCACGGGTTCCCTGCCACCATCTGCACGTCGGTGGACGACGAGATTGTGCATGGCATCCCCAGTGATGCCAAACGGCTGCGCAGCGGTTCGGTAATTTCGATCGATTGCGGCGCCATCGTGGACGGCTGGCACGCGGATGCCGCGCTCACCGTGGGAGTCGGCCCGATCTCAGCGGAAATGGCGCGGTTGCTGGCGGTGTGTGAAGAGGCCCTCTGGCGAGGGCTCGCGAACGCCAGGGCCGGCCGCCGGCTTACCGACATCTCACACGCCATTGAAGGCAGCGTCCGATCCAGCGGCGAATACGGCATCGTTGAGGAGTATGTGGGGCATGGCATCGGGACCGAGATGCACATGCCGCCTTCGGTGCCGAACTACGGTCCGCCGGGTCATGGTCCCCTGCTCAGGGAGGGCATGGCACTCGCGGTCGAGCCGATGGTGACCGCAGGCGGCCGTGCCACGAAACTGCTTGCTGACGACTGGACCGTGATGACAGCGGACGGTTCGTGGTCGGCGCACTTCGAGCACACGGTCGCGATCACCGCAGCCGGCCCATGGGTGCTGACCTCGGTCGACGGCGGAGCCAGCCGGCTGAGCAACCTCGCCCCGGCGGCTGGCGCTGCCGCAAGCTCGAATAGCTGAGGTGAGAAGCGATGCCGTCCGATCCCCGGATCCGCGCCTCCGACGCCGACCGCGATCGCGCAGCGGAGGCGCTGCGGGAGCATCACGCGACGGGCCGGCTGACGGTGGAGGAGTTCCAGGAACGCCTGGACCGTGTGTACGCGGCCAAGACGCTCGGGGAACTGGACGACGTGCTGGCTGACCTGCCCGCGATAGATCTGTACCAGTTGCCGATTCCGGCCGGCCAGCGGTTCGTTCCGCCACCGCGGCCGCCAGCCACCCGTGGGCTCGGCCGGATCTCACCGGCATGGCGTGCCGCCTGGGGAGCCTGGGCCTCGGTCAGCCTGGTCCTCACCGTGATCTGGCTGATCACAGCGGGCCTTACCTCGGGTGGCACCGCTTATTTCTGGCCCGTGTGGATCATCGGGCCCTGGGGTGCGGTGATGCTGGGGCGCTGGATCTTTGGCGGCGGGCCGCCGCAGGGGGGACCCCGCGACCGCGGTGCGGGCAGGGACGAGTGGCGGGCACGGCGCCACGACGTGCGCGACCAATTACGTGCGCAGCGTCACCAGTTGCGGCGCGACCTGCGGTCAGGCCGCGACGATTTGCACGGTGGCCCGGCCGATCCTGGCGGCGGCCCACCGCGGGACCAGTGAGCCAGGCAGCCTTGCCGGCGGGCCGGCCGCGGGTGGACGGAAGGATTCGCGTTGGCGCCGCTTGTCGCGTAAACTCTGCACTCGGTGCTTTGGGACGGGACTGCAGGGTGCCCGATGATCGCGGGCCCATGCCCGCAGCAGCGCATGGCACCAAACCATCATGACCACCAGGCCGGACACGGCCCTTTCAGTGAAGCGCGGAGCATATGCCCAAGAAGGACGGTGCCATCGAGATCGAGGGCACGGTTGTCGAGTCACTCCCGAACGCGTTCTTCCGGGTCGAACTCGACAATGGGCACAAGGTTCTCGCCCACATCAGCGGCAAGATGCGGATGCACTACATTCGGATCCTGCCCGATGACAGGGTCGTCGTCGAGCTGAGCCCATACGACCTCAGTCGTGGCCGGATCGTGTACCGCTACAAGTAACCGTGTACCGCGACAAGCAACCTGTGTACCGCTACAAGCCATAAGGAGTTGCGGGCAAACCGGTCCCTTGGGACCGGGGAATCCGAGGAGACCACCATGAAGGTCAAGCCAAGCGTCAAAAGGATCTGCAGCAAGTGCCGGGTCATCCGCAGGCATGGCCGGGTAATGGTCATCTGCTCGGATCCGCGGCACAAGCAGCGCCAGGGCTGACCAGCGCCGCACGCGCCGCTTGGCTCGCGGCATGCGGCAGGAGCAGGCGCATAACAGAAGACGTGTTCCGCAGCTCCGGCCGGCACGGCCGGATGCAGCCCCCGGTTCGGAGGCCGGGGCTCCGCCCGGGCAGTGGCGGGGAGGCGGCGCGCAGGACCTCCGTAACCAGAAGGAGAGCTGCCCAAGATGGCACGCCTCGTCGGCGTCGACCTTCCCCGCGACAAGCGGCTCGAGGTCGCGCTTACCTACATATACGGCGTGGGCCGGACCCGCGCCCTGCAAACGCTCGACGCCACAGGCGTCAGCCCCGATATGCGCGTCCACCAGCTTGGCGACGAAGAGCTTGTCCGGCTGCGCGACTGGATCGAGGCCAATTACAAGGTGGAAGGCGACCTGCGCCGCGAGGTGCAGGCGGACATCCGCCGCAAGGTCGAGATCGGGTGCTACCAGGGCATTAGGCACCGTCGAGGGCTGCCGGTGCACGGTCAGCGCACGCAGACCAACGCCCGCACCCGCAAGGGCAAGAAGAAGACCGTGGCCGGCAAGAAGAAGGTCGGCAAGAAGTAACAGGTAGTCCGCTGTGGAACGCGGCAAGCGTCGCCGCGGACCGATGACCTCCGGGAGTTTGGGAGCAGATGCCTCCAAAGAGCAGCAGCCGCGGCGCGGCCAAGAAGGTGCGCCGCAAGGAACGGAAGAACGTCGCTCACGGGCACGCCCACATCAAGAGCACGTTCAACAACACGATCGTCTCTATCACCGACCCGATGGGCAACGTCATCTCATGGGCGTCGTCTGGTCAGGTCGGCTTCAAGGGCTCGCGCAAGTCGACGCCGTTCGCCGCTCAGATGGCGGCTGAGGCCGCGGCGCGCCGCGCTATGGAGCACGGCATGCGCAAGGTCGATGTCTTCGTCAAGGGTCCCGGATCGGGCCGCGAGACCGCGATCAGGTCGCTGCAGGCGACCGGCCTCGAGGTCGGCTCGATTCAGGATGTGACCCCGGTTCCGCACAATGGTTGCCGGCCGCCGAAGCGGCGCCGGGTTTGAGATCTTACGTTTTGACCGTCTTCGAACGGTCGAGGATCACGCTGAGCCAGAAAGAGGTTGAAACGTAAGATGATAGACAGGAGTTTTTGATAGATGGCTCGTTACACCGGCGCGGACTGCAAGCTGTGCCGCCGCGAGAAGATGAAGCTCTTCCTCAAGGGCGCGAAATGCGACTCGCCAAAGTGCCCGATTGAGATCCGGCCCTACCCGCCTGGCGAGCATGGCCGCGGCCGCCCCAAGGAGAGCGAGTACCTGCTCCAGGTCCGGGAGAAGCAGAAGGCACGCCGGATCTACGGCGTGCTCGAGCGGCAGTTCCGCGGTTATTACGAGGAGGCGTCGCGCCGGCGCGGCAAGACGGGTGAGAACCTGCTGCAGCTGCTCGAGAGCCGGCTGGACAACGTGGTCTACCGTGCCGGGTTCGCGAAGAGCCGTGACATGGCCCGCCAGCTGGTGCGGCATGGTCACTTCCTGGTCAACGGCAAGAAGGTGGATATCCCGTCATACCGGGTGTCCGACAATGACATCGTCGACGTGCGGGAGAAGTCCCGCGAATTCACGCCGTTCGTCATCGCGCGCGCAGAGGCGGGTGAGCGCCAGGTTCCGGCGTGGCTCGATGTGGTCGCGGAAAAGATGCGCATCCTTGTCCATACGTTGCCGGCCCGCGCGCAGATCGACACTCAGGTCCAAGAGCAGCTCATCGTCGAGTACTACTCGAAGTAACACGTGGCCGGCGGGCGGGATGCCCGCCGACTGTGCCAGCCACGAAGCATCGCGACCGTCAAATAGCGGGCGTCGCGGAAAGGAAGAAAGATGCTCATAGCTCAGCGTCCGGCTCTCACCGAGGAGCAGGTAGACGAGTTCCGCTCCAGGTTCGTGATCGAGCCGCTGGAGCCTGGCTTCGGCTATACGATCGGTAACTCGGTCCGGCGTACCCTGCTGTCCTCCATCCCCGGCGCAGCGGTCACCAGCATCAGGATCGACGGGGTGCTGCACGAGTTCTCGACGGTTCCAGGGGTCAAGGAAGATGTAACCGACATCATCTTGAACCTCAAGGAGCTCGTGGTCTCCTCCGAGCATGACGAGCCCGTGGTGATGTACCTGCGCAAGCAAGGTCCCGGCGAGGTCACGGCCGCCGACATCGCGCCGCCGGCGGGCGTCGAGGTCCACAACCCGGACCTGCACGTCGCGACCCTGAACGGCAAGGGCAAGCTGGAAATGGAGCTCACGGTCGAGCGTGGCCGCGGGTACGTCTCGGCGACCCAGAACAAGCAGCCCGGCCAGGAGATCGGCCGCATCCCGATCGACTCGATCTACTCACCGGTAATGCGCGTGACCTACAAGGTCGAAGCTACCCGTGTGGAGCAGCGCACCGACTTCGACAAGCTCATCCTCGACGTCGAGACCAAGCCCTGCCTGCGGCCGCGTGACGCGGTGGCCAGCGCGGGAAAGACGCTCGTTGAGCTGTTCGGCCTGGCGCGCGAGCTTAATGTCGATGCTGAGGGCATCGACATGGGGCCCTCGCCGACGGACGCCGCGCTTGCCGCGGACCTCGCGCTGCCGATCGAGGAGCTGAACCTCACAGTCCGCTCGTACAACTGCCTGAAGCGCGAGGGCATCCACACGGTGGGTGAACTGGTGGCTCGCAGTGAGCAGGATCTGCTCGACATCCGCAACTTCGGCGCCAAGTCGATCGAGGAGGTCAAGCAGAAGCTGATCGACATGGGGCTGGCACTCAAGGACTCACCGCCCGGGTTCGATCCTGGTACGGCGGCGGACAGCTTCGGTGCGGATGACGACCAGAGCTACGTCGAGACGGAGCAGTACTAAAGTATCCGCTGCTGAGCTCAGGCTCTGTCTCTGAGCTTGGGCTCAGCAGCGAAGCGAACGCACCAGCCGCGGCGCGGTCTGGCAGGCAGCAGACGAGGAGTAGGACAACATGCCCACGCCCACCAAGGGCCCACGGCTGGGTGGCAGTTCTTCCCACCAGCGGCACATCCTGGCGAACCTCGCCACCGCGCTGTTCGAGCACAGGCGCATCACGACGACCGAGGCGAAGGCGCGCAGGCTCCGTCCGGTGGCCGAACGGCTGATTACTTTCGCCAAGCGAGGTGACCTGCACGCGCGCAGGAGGGTCCTCACCCTGGTCACAGACAAAAGCGTCGTGCACACCCTGTTCACGGAAATCGGCCCGAGCTTCGCCACCCGGCCTGGCGGCTACACCCGCATTACGAAGATCGGCCCGCGCAAGGGCGACAACGCGCCGATGGCCGTGATCGAGCTTGTCGCCGATGACGTGCAGGCACCCGCGGCGCGTCGGCGCAGGGTCCGCAGGCCCGCGCCCGCCGCCACTCCAGCGGCGACGCGGGCGGCCGGCACCACGCAGGCGGCCGACACCGCCGGGCAGGCTCCCGCCGAGGTGGCCGAGGACGGGACCGACGTGGCGGCAGAGGCCGCCGGCACGTCCGAGGCCGCCGCCACGTCCGAGGCCGTCGGGGGGACCGAGATCACCGGCGCGACCGAGGCCGTCGGCGCGACCGAGGCCGTCGGCACCGCTGACGAGGCCGTGCCAGCCGACGCAGCGGATAATGCTGCCGCGGCAGGCGACGCGATGGAAGAAGATGCCGCGGCACGCAACCCGGCGGCAGCGGACGATGACGCCGAGCCTGAGGATGGCCAGCACTCCTGAGCTGGCCGCTGCGGCAGCCGTTCGGGTCCGGCTCGATCTGACCTATGACGGCGCGGCCTTCTCCGGTTGGGCGCGGCAGCCCGGTCGGCGGACGGTACAGGCCGTCGTGGAAGAGGCGATGGGCAGGCTGCTTCGCTTGCCGGATGCGCCGCGGCTGACGGTCGCCGGGCGAACGGACGCGGGAGTGCACGCGCGCGGGCAGGTGGCTCATCTCGATGCGCCTTCGCAGGCTTGGGCGTACCTGGAAGGCCAGGCTGTACGGCGGCTGGCCAGGCTGCTCCCGCCCGATGTCCGCGTCAAGGCGGCGTGCAAGGCGCCCGCGGACTTTGATGCCCGCTTCTCTGCGCTGTGGCGCCGTTATTCATACCGCGTATCCGACGATCCCATCGGCGTCGACCCGCTGCGCAGGCACGACACCGTGGCCCATCACCGCCCGCTGGACGTGGCGTTGATGAACGTGGCCGCGTCGGCGCTCGTGGGTGAGCACGACTTCGCGGCGTTCTGCAAGCGGCGCGAGGGCGCGACCTCCATCCGGCGGCTCATCCAGATGGAGTGGGCACGCGACAGCGAGACCGTGGCGGTCGCGACGGTTGTGGCGAACGCCTTCTGCCACAACATGGTCCGCGCGCTCGTCGGTGCGATGTTCGCCGTCGGCGACGGCCGCCGGCCGGTCGAGTGGCCGGCCGAGGTGCTGGCCAGGGGGGTAAGAGACTCGGCGGTAAACGTGGCGCCGCCGCACGGGCTGTGCCTCGAGCAGGTGTGTTACCCGCCCGACGGCGAACTGGCCGCTGTGCGACGGCTGGCCGATCGCCGGTTTCATCGAGCAGCAGACACGCCGGTTCATGATCACGGCGAGTCCCATCACGGCGAATCCCACGACGGCTGAGCCCGCGCATAGCTCTGGATCTTCGGCTGCAAGCCTGCTACCACCCCGCAATCCGGCTACCAGATGGTAATCTCCTCACCGCTCACCCTCCCTCACCGCTCACCGCTCACCGCTCACCGCTCACCGCTCACCGCTCACCGCTCACCGCTCACCGCTCACCGCTCACCGCTCACCGCTCACCGCTCACCGCTCACCGCTGTGATCGGCCCCGCCCGTGGCTCCGGCCGACCGGTGGTGGCTCGGGGTGCGCGGTGGTGGTCGCAGTTGCTGCCGGTGACCGTGGATGGGCCGTTACCGGTCGTCGCCGTGATCGGCCCCGCCGGTGGCCCCAGGTCACCTACGGGCCGACGATCAAGCTTGTTCGATCTCCGGCGAGGGTTCACCAGGGCCCAGCGTCCATCGTGATCGTTGGTTTCTCGGCGCGCGTTATCAACCCTGGGCGCGTACCGTGATCGGTTGCTCGGCGAGCATGGCGAACGAGCGGCTCAGCGACTCCACCACATGGTCGAGCGGGGCCTTCCCTGTGGGCGTGCGCCCGTCGCTGTACGTCGCGTAGGCGAAGATGATGTACCGGCCGTCGACCATGCCATAGGCGTAACCCCCGGTTTGGGAGATCAACTGCGCGCCGCTGCCTGGCTTGCCGTCCAGCCCGGCGAACCACACGTTCCGGCTCAGCCTCTTGGCCCGATTGGCGCGCATGGCGAGCGTCCTGGTTGGCAACGCGGCGACGCCAGCGGTGATCGCGAAGCGCTTCGAGGTGTCGACATAGGTCGCCCGGACGACCCGTTCACATCTGCCGGCTGTCAGCGCCCGGGCAAAGGAGCCGCGTGCACTCAGTGCGCAGTCGTGACTGACGGCTGCCGCGACGCGGACGAATCGGCGGCCATCAATCGAGACCATGCTGTTCGGGAAGATCTCGGCCCTCGTGATTGTTCCGGGATCGGTCTTGACGTTGTCGATCTTGCTGCCAAATGTCACCGGCGGCGCTGCCGGGCGCGTCGCGCTCGTCGGACTGGATCGCTTCGGCTGCGCGACGGGTTTGGCCGCCGAGCGTGAGTGCAGCACGAGAGCCGCCGCAACGGCGACCGCCACTGCGGCGATTCCTGCGGCGATGATGAGGATCATCTTCCTGGGTCGATGGTGCCCGCCGGTGGCCGGTGGCGTCAGGCCAGTGCTCTGGCCATCAGCGGCGGCGGGCCGTTGATCCAGGACCTCGGTCACAGTCGGGCCCGTCATCGGTGCGAACGACCCCGGCTGAGGATGCGGCAACCCCGCCGATGTTGGCAACGCCGCCCCTGGGCCGGGCGGCAGCGACCCGCCCTCGGGTGGCGTGGGCCTGGGCATCATCCCTGCAGCGGGCGGCTGGCCTGGACCAGGGTAATTGCTGGCCGGGCCGGGGTACGGGCCGGGACCGGGGGACTGGGCTGGCCCCAGGGACTGGCCTGGACCGGGGGACTGGGCTGGACCGGGGTACTGGGCCGGACCGGGGTACTGGCCCGGGCCGGGGTAGTACCCCGGATCGGCATGGTGGCCGGGGCCCGGATGCTGGCCCGGATCAGCATGTGCGTCTGCCCACGGTCCCAAACCGTCCGCAGCCGCACCCGCGGGTGGGTATTGCGGGTCGGCCCATGGCGGCAGACCCGTGTTGTACGCGACCGAGTCTGGCGCCGCAGGCGAGTCGATACTGAACCGGCTCGTATCTGGGGCGGGTGGGCCGACGGAGAATCCGGATGCGTCCAGTGGCTCCTGGGGCCCGGTAGCCGAGCCCGGATCATCCGGCGTGGCGGCTGACGCGCCCCAGACCAGACGTTCGGTGGAAGGGTCAGCGGCCCATGCAGGTTCGCCAGAGCTGGCAAGGCCGTAGCTGGCGGGGCCGGTGCCGTAGCTGGCACGACCGGAGCCTGCCGGGCTGGAGCCTGCCGGGCTGGAGCCTGCCGGGCTGGAGCCTGCCGGGCTGGAGCCTGCCGGGCTGGAGCCTGCCGGGCTGGAGCCTGCCGGGCTGGAGCCTGCCGGGCTGGAGCCTGCCGGGCTGGAGCCTTCTGAGCCGGTGCGGGCGTGGCCAGCCCCGCTCGCCTCATTCGTTGGTACGTCATCGCCGAGACCATGATCGTCGTGGGTCTCGGAGGGCGGAAGCCCGAAATCGGGTGCTGCGAAACCCGGCCCCCCCAAACCCGGTTCTCCGAATCCGGCAGCGTCGAGAACATGTGGTTCCGGGCCTGGCAGTTCGAGACCTGCTGTTTCGGGACCCGCTGTTTCGAGACCCGGTGGCTGGAGATCCGGTGGTTGGAGATCGGGTGGTTGGAGATCCGGTGGTTCGAAGCCCGGTGATGCGAAGCGCGGTGGTTCGAGAGCCGGTGGCGCGAACTCAGTGGGGCTGAAGGTTGGCGCCTCGAAGGTCGGCGGCTCGAACCCTGGCGGGTCGAAGGCCGGAGCGTCGAGGACTGATGTCGAGAAACCCTGCGCGTTGACGGCAGAAACATCCGCTTGTTGCGCGCCAACCCCCGGCGCCTCGGCACCTGGCGGCGGGCCGAACAAGTAGTCCGGTGGGCCGATGGCCTCGTTCTGCGAGCCGTCGGGTCCGGCCTGAACATTCCCGGCCCGGCCTTCCGGCTGCGCCAACTCCCGGCCCGGCTTCGGGCCACTGGCAGGTGGGACCGATGGGGGCGCAGCGAATAGGGGCGCGCCGGATAGGGACGGGGCGGATGGGGGCGCGCCGGAT
The DNA here is from genome assembly GCA_963727015.1 of uncultured Actinomycetota bacterium. Classification (GTDB taxonomy): domain Bacteria; phylum Actinomycetota; class Actinomycetes; order Streptosporangiales; family Streptosporangiaceae; genus DATFVJ01. Next base: position 388,465 of record CAVSEV010000005.1, read on the forward strand.
GGCGGCGGATGGGGGCGCGGCGGATAGGGGCGCGCCGGATAGGGACGCGGCGGATAGCGGGGCGGATGGGAGATGCGCTGAGGATCCAGGTGGCACTCCGCGCGGGGGTGCCGACGATGGTGGCGCGGGCGGGGGTGCCGACGACGGTGGCGCGGGCGGCAGCGTCGGCCGCGTGGGCGGGAGCGGTACAGACGGCGGAGGCGGGCCGCCTTGGACCGCGTCGGCTGGCAGCGCATGGTGGCCCGAAGTCCGCGACGCGGCAGCCTGCCCGTCCTGCCGATCCGGTGGGATCGCACTGTGGCGGCCACGACCCCGGCCTTGTTCGCCCGTCGCCCCCGTCTGTGCACCGTTACCGCTGCCTTGCAGCCACGGCGGTTTCCACAGGTGATCGGCGGTCGAATGCGACGGCCACCCGTTCGGCGTTGCGGCGGCGTCCGCGCCTGGGGGCCCGGCAAGCTCCGGCGGGGTGCTCGCAGGTTCCGGCGGGGTGCTCGCACGTTCCGGCGGGGTGCTCGCAGGTTCCGGCGGGGTGCTCGCAGGTTCCGATCCGACGGCGGCGGAAGCCGGTGGCCGCCGGGTGACCTCATCCCATCCGGCGGCACCCGGCGCACGTTGCCGCCGCTGCCCGGCGGGGCGGCCTTCGCCTTCTTGTCCCGCTTGTGCAACGGTCTCGGCCTTGGACGGCTCCGCTATGTCTGCTGACATATCCGGCCACTCTGGCGTCGCTGGATCCATCGATTCTCCTGTACCTAGGGCGTCGGCCGGGTGGCCCCGGGTTGAGCCGCAGTCACTGGCGGCCGCGCCTTCGATGTTCAGGGCGTCAAGGGTTTCCCTGTCACCATTCGCCGGGTCAGGCTCTGGTTGACTGTTTTCTGGTATAGATCATCAATGAGTTGCAGGAGGATCCTGCGGTCACTAGAGGTCGCAAGACTGTGCAGGTTCGCGTACTGGGCCCACATCAAGATCAGGTAGTGTCCCTTGGCCACCGCCCAGACCACGCCGGTGCCCGTGCCCAGCTTCTTTGTCGCACCGTGGAGCCCGGGAAGTGGCTGGATGAACTGCCCAGGCGCCGTGACAACCTTCCCGGCTTTCGTCGCGGCACCCGAGGTCGGCAGGTTCAGTACGCCGATCGTGCCCATCCGCTTGCCGTTCACCGACAGATAACTCGCCCGCAGCGCCTGACTGCAGCCCTTGCGCACCGCTGCCTTGAGCCGCGTGCCGAACACGGCGCCGCGGCAACTCTGCGTAGCAAGCTGCGCCGTCCTGAGATATCCTCTCGGGCCGGCAGACACCTGCGCCGGATACAGCTCCCCGAGCGTCAGAGCAACGGGATCATCTGCCCGGCTGGTGATGAACTGCCACTTGCCGAGATCTGCTGATGGGGCAGGGGAGGGCAGCGGCGCCTGGGTCTGCGCGGGCCTGGCGGTGCGCGCTGCGGCTGCCTTTTGCCTGCCTGCGAAGGCGTAAACAGCTGCCGCGGCGAGCGCGGCCGCCGCGACGACCGCGACAGCCAAAACCAGTAAGGCTCGGGACCGCCCGCCACGCTCCCGCGCCCGCGCTCGCCGCGCCTCTCGCCCGTGCGAGGGCGAGGACGCGGCAGCAGCGGGCGCGGCACTCGCGGTCGTGCGAGCACGGGACCCCGGGTTTGCTGGCTCCGCCGGCATGGCCGAATCGGTCCCATCAAGGGTGGAGCCAGGCGGGCTATCACCGTGCCCGCGCAGCGTCCCGAACTCTGTCTCCTCGCCATATGTCCACGTCCGTGACCCGCTGAGACCACCGGCACCCGCGTTGCTGCCCTGGCTGTCGCCCGAGCCGTTGGTCCACGCCGCCCCAGTCCGGCCGGCCGCCCACGGGCCGCCACCCCAGTCCTTGCTCCACCGTTCGGTAGCCGGATCGTGATAGTCATCCGCGCTGTGACCGTCGTCCGCGCCGTTACGGTCATCCGCGCCGTAGCCGTCACGCGCGCCGTGGCCGTTAGCCGCGCCGTGGCCGTTAGCCGCGCCGTGACCGTTAGCCGCGCCGTGACCGTTAGCCGCGCCGCGCCGGCGCGGCCCGGATCCGAGTACGTCCGGGCCGGCCGTGCCTGCGACCGGCCGGTCCTGATCCGGCCCAGCGCCTGGACGCGCGCCGTTCCAACCGTCAGCATGACTTGGCCGGTAATCTGGGTCGCGCGCATCATGTGCCGGCGGAAATCCGCGTGTTGGATCGCGGTGCTTTGGCCTCCCGGTCAACTGGTACCCCGAGCGGCCCGGCTGCCAGCTTTGGGGTGTACGGGCATCCTCGTCGCCCGGGTGAGTCATAGGGGGAGCGTAGCGTCCCGCACCTCTGCCACGCCGGTACCAGCGGACATTGCCAGGTCAGGATGTACGCGCCGCGTGCAAGAAGTGTTCAGGTTGGTCGCGGAAGCTATCCTGGGGCTGTCATCACCCGCCTCGCTTTGACCCGCACCGACGGTGCCCGGTAGTCTGCTATGACGTCCGTGTGCACCGGTGTGCCAATGGCGCATGCTCAGCAGGTGGCGCTGTGTGACCATCCGGGCCTGGCGGACCCCCGTGCGGCGCGCGGCAGCCCGTCCGGGCTGGGATCCCAAGATCAGGAACTAGCGAAGGCTTTATGACTGTGCGCACATTTAGCCCGAAGGCTGGCGACATCCAGCCCCAGTGGCACGTGGTTGACGCGTCCGATGTGGTTCTCGGGCGGCTGGCCAGTCACGTCGCGACGCTGCTCAGAGGAAAGCACAAGCCGATCTTCGCACCGCATGTGGACACAGGTGACTTCGTCATCGTGGTTAACGCGGACAAGATCGCGCTCAGCGGCAACAAGCTTGAGCAGAAGCGGGCCTACCGGCATTCGGGGTATCCCGGTGGCCTTCACTCGATCGCTTACAAAGACCTGCTTGCCAAGCATCCGGAGAAGGTGGTCGAGAAGGCCGTCAAGGGGATGTTGCCGAAGAATTCGCTCGGCAGGAAGATGCACCGCAAGCTGAAGGTGTATGCGGGTCCTGACCACCCGCACCAGGCGCAGCAGCCCGTTCCCTACGAGATCACCCAGATTGTCCAGTAGCGCCTCAGCGGGCGTATGGCCCAAAAGGCGCGCATAGGAAGCACGAGGAAGGCAACGTGGCAGAGCCCACAGGTACCGAGATACCCACTGAGGACGTCGAGGCGGCGACCGACGATTTCGCCGCGGACGCCCCTGGCGGTGTTCCCGGGGACGCCGGCCACCCAGCGGGGTTCGGGTCGGACTACACCACGGAGACTCCGGCGCAAGCCGCGGGTGCCGTGGCACGACCCGTGCTGACCGGGCACGGCGGGGCCACTGGCCGCCGCAAGGAGGCGATCGCGCGGGTCCGCGTCATGCCGGGTTCGGGGCAGTGGAAGATCAACGGGCGTGCGCTTGCCGAGTACTTCCCGAACAAGGTCCATCAGCAGCTCATTAACGAGCCGTTCGTCACGCTTGGCGCGGAGAGCCAGTTCGACGTAATAGCGCGTATTTCTGGTGGCGGCGTCACAGGGCAGGCGGGCGCCTTGCGCCTCGGTATCGCCCGCGCCCTGACCGAAATCGACCCGGAGAATCGTCCTGCGCTGAAGAAGGCCGGCTTCCTGACCCGCGATGCCCGGGTCAAGGAGCGCAAGAAGTACGGCCTGAAGAAGGCGCGTAAGGCGCCACAGTACTCGAAGCGCTAATTTGGCGGGCGTTGGCAGCGCCAGGATCCCCTGGAGCGAAATCTTATGGGCCGTCTATTCGGTACTGATGGTGTCCGTGGCGTCGCAGGCCGTGATCTTACGGCGCGGCTGGCCATGGATCTCGCCTCGGCTGCGGTTTCGGTGCTCGGCGACAGCGGTGAGTTCGACGCCGCAGTGCGAGCGGGGCGGCGCCCCGCCGCGGTGGTCGGCCGCGATCCGCGCGCCTCGGGAGAGTTCCTTGAAGCCGCTGTCGTCGCGGGCCTGGCTGGCTGCGGCGTAGACGTGCTGCGGCTGGGCGTAACACCTACCCCCGCTGTCGCCTACTTGACTGGCGCGCTTGGTGCGGATTTCGGCGTCATGCTGTCGGCGAGCCACAATCCAGCACAGGACAACGGAATCAAGTTCTTCTCGCGGGGCGGGTTCAAGCTGCCAGACCCGGTCGAGGATGCGATCGAGCGGCGACTCGGCGACCCGGTGCCCGCGGCGCCGCCCGAGGCCGGGTTCGGCCGGATCACGGACATGCCGGACGCGCGTGACCGCTACCTCGAGCACTTGGTCTCGTCCCTGCAGAGCGGCGGGGCCGCCGGGCCCGGGACAGCGGCGGGCACCGGCCCACTGGCGGGATTGAAGATCGTGGTGGACTGCGCGCACGGAGCCGCGCATGATGCCGCACCAGCGGCGCTGCGCCGGGCCGGCGCGGACGTCATCGTGATCGGTGCGCAGCCCGACGGCCTGAACATCAACGAGGGCTGTGGATCCACGCACCTGGACGCGCTCATCGCCGCCGTCGCCGCGAACGGTGCCGACGCTGGCATCGCACACGACGGCGACGCCGACAGGTGCCTGGCCGTCACCGCCGACGGGCAGGTTGTCGATGGCGACCAGATCCTGGCGATCCTGGCGCTCGAAATCAGGGAGGCGCAGGGACTGGCCGGCGACACGGTGGTCGCGACGGTGATGTCGAACCTGGGCTTCCGCCGCGCCATGGAGGACGCGGGAATCCACGTGGTGGAGACGGCGGTGGGCGACCGGTACGTCCTGGAGGCGATGAAGGCCGGCGGCTATGTGCTCGGCGGTGAGCAATCGGGGCACATCATCATGCTTGAGTACGCGACCACGGGTGATGGCGTGCTGACCGCGCTCCACCTGCTGGCAGCGATGGCCAGGCGCGGGCTGGCACTCGGCGAGCTCGCTAAGGTCATGCACAGGTTCCCACAGGTCCTCGTCAACGTTCCAGGCGTGGACAAGTCCGTGGTGGATTCGGCGCCTGGGCTCGCTGCGGCTGTGGCCAATGCCGAGGCGGAACTCGGTGATAGCGGGAGGGTTCTCATCCGCCCGAGCGGTACCGAACCCGCGGTCCGCGTGATGGTGGAAGCGGCCGATCAGGAGCAGGCCCAGCGGGTCGCGGCGCGGCTTGCCGAAGCCGTCCGCACCCATCTCGGTTGACGGCTGCGGGCGGGAACGGGCAGCCTGCGGCCACCACTCGGGTGGGACCGTGACAGGCTGGGAATGTGATCGCTGGCGCCTGGCGCGTGTGGCCGCGGGGCCGTTTAAGGCGGCGCTGCGCGGCGCCCCGTGCGCGACGCACATCTGTTCACTGATAGCGAACGCGGACGGGGCGGCCTGCGCCGCAGCCGACCGGTGCCGGCCACGCAGGCTGCTACCCGAGCGTCCGGACCTGCGGCACGACCGGCGTGCCGGGCCGAGGATGGAGGCGCGAGCGTGAGGCACGCATACGAGGTCGCGAAGGTCCGCGCAGCCGAACAGGCGCTGATGGCGCGCTTGCCCGACGGAGCGCTCATGCAACGGGCGGCCGCGGGGCTCGCCGCGACCTGCGCGCGTTTGCTTGGCCGGGTGTACGGGGCGCGGGTGGTGGTGCTGGCCGGTAGCGGTGACAACGGCGGTGATGCCCTTTATGCCGCAGAACGGCTCGCGCGCCGTGGCGCACGCACGCATGCCGTGCTCGCCGGGTCGCGGGTCCACCCGGGCGGCGCCGCCGCGGTGCGCGGTGCGGGCGGGCGGCTGGTGCAGGCCGGCGACGAAGCCGCACCGCGGCTCATCGACGATGCGGATCTGATCATCGACGGTATGCTCGGCATCGGCGGCCGCGGCGGGCTACGCGAACCGCAGTCATCGCTCGCGGAACGCGCGGCGGGCGCCGCCGGCCTGGTCGTAGCGGTCGACCTGCCCAGCGGGATCGATGCGGATACCGGCGCAGTTGACGGCACGGCGGTCCAGGCGGACGTCACAGTGACATTCGGCACCTACAAGCCTGGACTGCTGATCGATCCTGGCGCATCGCACGCTGGCGTGACCGAACTTGTCGACATCGGCCTCGGGCGTGAGCTTGCAGAACCTGACGTGGTCGCGCTGCAGTCCGGGGATGTCGCCGGGATGCTGCCGCGCCCGACGGCCGGGGCGGACAAGTACCGGCGCGGCGTCCTCGGCGTCCACGCAGGCAGCGACCGCTTCACCGGGGCTGCGGTGCTCTCGGTTGGCGGCGCTGTGCACGGCGGCGCTGGGATGGTGCGTTACCTGGCGTCGTCGCCCGGCGTCGCTGGCTTGGTCCGCGAGCGCTGGCCGGAGGCCGTGATAACCGTTGCGCAGCCGCCGGCTGATGTGGCCCGCGCCGCGGCGGTGATCAGCGGGGTAGGCCGCGTTCAGGCCTGGGTTGCGGGGCCCGGCATGGGCACCAGCGACGACGCGGGCCGGCTGCTCGCCGCGGTACTCGACACCGATGTACCTGTCCTCGTGGACGCCGACGGTCTCACCCTGCTCGCGGCAGGACCGCTCCCTTTGCGCCGCGCCGCGCCAACCTTGCTCACGCCGCACGCAGGGGAGCTGGCGCGGTTGCTGGGTGTCAGCAGGGAGGATGTGGAGGCGCGGCGGCTGGAGCACGCCAGGCGGGGTGCGGCTGAACTTGGCGCCACGGTGCTGTTGAAGGGCTCGACGACGGTGATCGCTGGGCGGGGCGCGCCGGCCTGGGTGAATACCATGCAGACCGGGTGGCTGGCGACTGCGGGCACGGGCGATGTCCTGTCCGGGCTGGCCGGCGCGCTGATCGCGCAGGGCCTGGAAATGCCGCACGCTGCGGCGGCCGCGGCTTACCTGCACGGGCTGGCGGGCCGGATCTCGTCGTCGGGTGCCCCGATCGGTGCCGCGGACGTGATCGGCGCCTTGCCAGCGGCGTTCCGTGTCGTAGCTGCGAATCCGCAGCGACCGTCATGACGGTACTGCGCTCGCTTGGGCTGTTCGTCGTGGCAGCGATCGCCGAGATCGGCGGCGCGTGGCTTGTCTGGCAGGGAATACGCGAGCATCGGGGCATCGCCTGGGTGGGGGCGGGAGTCGCCGCACTTGGCGTGTACGGCCTGGTCGCGACCCGGCAGCCAGACACGCATTTCGGCCGGATCCTGGCCGCCTACGGCGGCATCTTCGTGGCGGGCTCACTCGCCTGGGGCGTGGTCGCCGATGGCTACCGGCCGGATCGCTATGACCTGCTAGGCGCGGCGATCTGCCTGCTCGGCATGGCGGTCATCATGTACGCGCCGCGCCGGTAGGGTCGCGGTCATGGATGCGCCGTCTGTGACACTCCGGCCGGTTGCCGAGCAGGATCTGCCGCTGCTCGAACGTTTCTGTGTGGAGCCCGAGCTGATGGGGCTGGACTGGCAGGGCTTCAGGGACCGGAGCATGATCCGCCGCCGATTTGGCCACGATGGATTTCTCGGTGAGAAAGACGGTCAGCTGATGGTGATCGCAGACGGGCATGCCGCCGGTTTCGTGGGCTGGCGCGCCGTCACCTACGGCAGGCCGGAGCACGCCTGCTGGAACATCGGGATCGTCCTGCTGCCTGAGTGGCGCGGCCGTGGGGTGGGCAGCAGGGCGCAGCGGCAGCTTGCCGATTATCTGTTCACCCACACTCCGATGGTCCGGATCGAGGCGGGCACCCTGCCGGAGAACGTGGCAGAGCAGCGCGCGCTCGAGCGGGCCGGTTTCACCCGGGAGGGAGTCCTGCGCCGCACCGGCTTCGCCGGCGGTGCCTGGTGCGACAACGTCGTCTACAGCCGGGTTCGTAGCGATCCCATGATCGTAAGGCGGGCGTGAAGCCATCTGGCTGGCGCGTTGTCACCGGAGGGGCAGGCGAGATTGCGGTGCGCGCGCCGGGCTCGCGGCGGGATACGGACTGAAACCGGTTGCTGTCCACGGGTTACCTTCGGCCGCGAAACTGGACATATAAGTCGGAGGAGAAGGAGGTCCCGACCCGTCAGGAGCCTATGAACGCCGCAGAAATGCCCGCCCGCGATCTTGTGCTGCGGGTGTGCGCGAGCGATGGGGAGTTCCGCAGAGACTGGCTTACCGGCGGCAGCCGCGTTGTCGCGCCCAAACGGGTTGTCCCGCTCGCCGTGCCGCCAGGGGTCGACTCCGAGTTGGCTGACGCGATCGCCGGAGCTGCTGGCGAGATGGGCGCGGACCGGTTGCTCGCCTGCCGGACCAGGGCCGCCTTCATGTACGACAACGTCGCGGTGCTGCCCGCGAGCGCGGGGGCGCTGCGCGACCTTGCCGCGCGCTGGGGACAGGTGGATGACTTTCTTGTCTGCCTGCCGGATGCATCCGCCGCGGTCCTCGTCAGCATGGCCGGATACGCACTGGGCGCGGGCCCGCCCGTGTTCGCGGCCGCCCTTGCCGGGCCCGATGTGACCGGCGCACGTGAGCGGTTCGCCGAGTGGGCGCGTGAGACCAATGACCAACGGCTGCGCCTGGTTGCCGGCCGGTACGGCGGCGGGCCGGCCAGCCGTCACGCCACCCGCCGCACCCAGCGCCCGGATATGCCGGAACGGCTGACGGCGCTCGCGGCCACCGTCAGGCGCCACAGCGTCGCCGCGCCCATATTGCGCACCTGCCGCGCCGCGGCGGGCTGGGGCGCAGTCGCCCTGATTGTGATCACTTTATTGTCGGCGCCCCGCGCCAGCCACGTGCTTCCCGTGCTCGGCGGGACGGTATGGCTGCTGTTGCAGGTATTCGCGCTCGCCAGGACGCACACGCTGAGCTGGGCGGCCTGCCTGCGGATGATCGCCGCGGGCGCGGCGTGCGCCGTCGCGATCGTGGCCGTGGAGCGGCTGGCTATTGGCGGCCGCGCGCGGCCGGGGTGGGCAGCATCCGCGGGCCCCGTCGAGGAGCTCGCCGCGCTTATCCCCTTCGCGGTGTTCTGGCTGGCGGCCCGCCATCGATTCACCCGGCTCGCCGCGACCGACTATGTGCTGCTTGGCGTGGCTTCAGGCGCAGGTTTCACCCTCGTCCAGGGCACGATAGCGGCGCTGGCCGCGCCGGGCACTGGCTGGCATCTGGCTGCGCTGCTGCCGGGCTGGATGGACGCGGGTCCGGCCCGGTTCTCCGGTCACGCCGTGGTCACTGGCCTTGTCACGGCCGGCATCGGGCTGGCTGTGGTGGCGCGGCCGCGTGCCGCGGACGGTGCCGCGCTGCGGTGGCGCCCGTGGCGCATGCTCATCTGGGCGCTAGCCCCTGTCCTGCTTGGCATGGCCATGCTTGATCACTATCACTACGCTGCGGACGCCGCGGGCGTCGGCGTGCCGTCGTGGGTGTCTCGCCTGCACGCGGCGGTGGGAGAGGGTCACGCGAGCCGGTGGCTGTTGCTTGTGCTCCTGGGCACGGCGGTGGCCGTGGATTTACGCGCACAGCAGCGCGTTCTCGACCTGGTGCCCCCAGTGCCTGGTGTGCCCCGTTGGGCCAGGCTTGCGCGTACCTCCAGGGGGTCGGTGATCAGCGCCCGGTTGCGCTGGCCTGGCCGGACGCTGCGTGGCCGACTTGCCTGGCGCGTCGCCATGGCCCGAGCGGCGGCCGCAGAGGCAACTGTGGCCATCTGCCACGAGATCGCTTTCCTGCTGGTCGTGGTGCGGTGGCGGGGGCGGCCGGGCAGCACCTTCGCCGCCTCGCTCGCCTTCGCGAGACAGCGGCGCGAGCTTGCCATGCGCGAGGCGCGGGCAGGTGGCCGGGCAAGCCGCGACGTGCCACGGCGGGCCGGCCTTTGGGCAGCCTGGCGCGGGCTGACCGCGACGCTCGCCCTCGGCGGGCCCGCCGCATTCGCGGCCATGCTGCCGCTGGCAACCCGGCACATCAGTGGGTCGCGGGCGGCGCCGCGCCCTGCCAGCCTGCATCAGGTAGCGTCCGGGTTGCGGCCAGGCGAGCTGGCGAGCGGGTTGACCATGCTGCACTCCTGGTTCAGCCAGTACATCACCGCCGGGCAGGTGCTGATCGTGGCGGCTGGGCTGGGTGTGCTCGTCCTGCTCACCTCTGGGTGGACGGCGCCTGTGCCGCTGCCAAGCCGCCGCGGCGCCCGCCCGCCCGGCCGCGTGCTGCGCGGCCTGGCTGCGGTTCCAGCGCCTGGCCAGCTTGTAAGTAGCGTGCTCAGGCTGGGCGGCGAATTGCTGCCGCCAGCGACCGCGCGGCTGCTGCGCGGCACGTCAGTGGCGCGGCCTTATCAGCGCCCCCCGCACGCGCAGCAGGCATTGCCGCCGGTCGGCCCGCTCCCTGCGCAGCCGCAGAGCGCTGTGATCCACCTCGCGCCCGCGCGGCGTAGCTCCCGCGCCGACGAACTCGGCCGCAGCGGCTGGCTGTTCCCGCCGGACAGGGTGCGCCGCTGGCTCGGTCATGCGCCCGAGTTCGGTGTCGGATCCACGGCGGCGAACGGAGAGCCGGCCGATCCGGCCAGGCTGACGGCAGATCTCATCAATGCGCTAACGCGGATCGCCGAGGCGGCCGGTTCACTTCGATACGAGGAGGTGACGTTCCGCAACCGTCCGGCCACCGTGGTCGTGGATCGGGTAACCGGCGCTGCTGTTTTCTTCACTCCGGCGGGCGAGTTCACCGGTTGCGCGCTGCTGACCGAGGAACAGCTGTTCCGGTTGGTAACCGAGCTGAGGCTATGAGAGGCGTGGCGCAGCCGCCGCGGCGGCATAGGTGCCGTCCGGGGTGGCGCAGGCGCCGTGGCCGGCCTGGGCCGTCATGACGCGAAGCACGCGGTAACGGCGCGTGGCAGGGAGCGACGGCCCGGAGCGGCGGAGCGGTGGCCCGGAGCGGCGGAGCGGTGGCCTGGAGCGGCGGAGCGGTGGCCTGGAGCGGCGGAGCGGTGGCCTGGAGCGGCGGAGCGGTGGCCTGGAGCGGCGGAGCGGTGGCCTGGAGCGGCGGAGCGGTGGCCTGGAGCGGCGGAGCGGTGGCCTGGAGCGGCGGAGCGGTGGCCCGGAGCGGCGGAGCGGTGGCCCGGAACAGCGCAGCGATGGCGCCGGCCAAGGGCCACAGTGGGCGCCGAGCGCGACGGCGGGCGCAGCGCCGAGCAGGGGCCGGACGCTACGGGAGTGGGGCCGCGGCCGTGACCGCTGCGGCTCGGCGCAGGTGAGCCCTCCCAGGGCCGGCGGAGTCGCTGCCCTGCTGCTTGCCGCCCCGCACCTGATCCACCCGGATTGGCTGCTTGGAACGAGCCCGGAGCGTTGCGCGGGCCCTGGCCCGGGGGCCGGATCTCCTCGGTGGAACGCGACCGCAGGTAGCGTAGCCAAGGGCGCCACCTACGGTGCGGGGGACGGCGCTGGCAGGGATGCGGTTCCCTTCGCCGCCGCGACGCCGGTCGCGCCCGCGGTCGCGGGGCGCCTCGCCGCGGCAGTCGGGGCTTCCGGCGCGCGTCAGGTACTTGCGTGCCCGGTCGCGCCCGCGCGTTCCGACGAGCTGGCCGTGACGATTCCTGCTGACGGTGCGCGGATCCACGCCACGCTGCAGGACTTAGGGACATCCGACGCGCTCTTGGTGCTCCCCGACCTGTCCGCCGCGCTGCTCACCACGTCAGCAGGATTCGCCGTCGCGGCGGGTCCCCGCACGTTCGCAGCGGCGGTCGCCGGTGCCGGCGTGCGCAGAGCGCGCAGGAGTTTCGGCGAGTTCGCGCTCGCTTCTGCCCGATCCCCAGCGGTGCTCGAAGCCGCAAGCTACTACGGCTGCGCCCTGTCGGGGCGCCCGTGGCGGCCCGCCTGGCTGGCTTGGTCGCGCGGTGCCGGGGTTCCGTCAGCGAGCGGGATCGGCGGCCAGCTCGCGGCCATGCGGCAGTTCTTGGCAGGCCGGCTCGGCGCTGCGGACTTCGTGCGGATGTTCCGCGCCGCCAGGCGGCAGGAGATTTGGGCGGGCGAACGCGCCATCGGCCCGCTCGCAGCAGTACTCGACACGATCTGCTGGGCACTCGACGGCTATGTACCGCCCGGCGAGGGATGGCCCGCCGAGCACGGGCAATTGGACCAAGGCGAGCTCCGCGAGGCCGTCAGCGTGGCGCTCAGAGACCTGTAGCTACGTTTGAAGGCCTATTGGAGGTCCATGGCGCGCCGCGCGGCCGCGCGGCCCGTACCGCGGCGCCGCCGCGCGGCCCGTACCGCGCGGCCCGCACGGCGCGCGGCCGCGGCAGAGCGCGCGGCACCGGGCAAGCCGCGGGGCCGTGCCGACGGCAAACGAGGCGGTTTGCCCGGCCAAGTTAAGATGTGTCTCGATTGACATTGTCCGCACGCCAATGGCCTATCAAGTGGCTATTGATCGTTCGTCGCGTTCACGAGTGCGGGATGCCCGTTGAAGGGAGATTCGATGGAACCGTGGTCCGAAGGTGACACAGGCAGCGCGCGTGGCGTCAACAACACCAACGGCCCGGCCGGCCCCGCGCCGCGGCGAGCCAGGACAGCGCCGCGAGCCGGGCAAGCACGGTGAATCAGGACATCGTCGCAAGCCAGGACAGTGCCGCAAGCCAGGACAGTGCCGCAAGCCAGGACAGTGCCGCAAGCCAGGACAGCGCGGCCAGCCAGGTCAGCGCGGCCAGCCAGGCAAGCACGGTGAACCAGGGCCGCGCCGCACGCCACGAAGGCACGGCCGGCCACGAAGGCACGGCCGGCCACGAAGGCACGACCGGCCACGAAGGCACGACCGGCCACGAAGGCACGACCGGCCACGAAGGCACGACCGGCCACGAAGGCACGGCCAGCCACGAAGGCACGGCCAGCCGCGAAAGCGCTCCCGTTGCGGTCCCGGTGTCGGCGCAGCCACCGGTACCGGCCGCTTCAGGGCCGCTGATCCGCGCCTCGGATCGGGAGCGTGACGATGTCGTGCGCAAGCTTCAGGACGCGTTCGCGGAGGGTCGGCTCGGAGACGACGAGTTCGACGAGCGGATGCGGGCTGCGCTGGGCGCGCGCACGCGGGCGGACCTGGACCTGTTGCTCACCGATCTTCCTTCACCCGGCCACGGCCGCGACCCCGGCCGCGACCCCGGCCGGCAGGTGGCAGCGGCGCAGGACTCGCCAGCCGACGGCAGGTTCGCGATCGCGATCAAGGGCTCGGTGCGCCGGGGTGGCCGCTGGCGGGTGCCCGGGCGGATGACGACCGTCGCCTACAAGGGCAGCTCCCACGTGGACCTGCGCGCTGCCGAGCTGACCGCGCCCGTCACCGCCATCCGCGCGGTGGGCTACAAGTCCGACGTGGAGATCATCGTCCCGCCTGGCGTACGCGTCGTAACCGGCGGTCTCGGCGTTTCCCGTGGCCTGCCAGACGACGACCAGGAAGTCGATTTTCCGCCGGACGCTCCCGTGCTTCATGTGCGAGGCTTCGCTTACAAAGGACGTATCGAGATCCGGGCCAGGCCGCGGTCACGGTGATTAGGGCGGCCGGCTCCGCCCGGCCGCTGCGGATCAGCTGGCATCAGGCCTATGACCCGTTGGGAGGGCCGTCATGTCAGACATCGCGCGGAACCAGTTTGTGCCGTTGCCCGGCAGCGAACGCAGGCCGGTCGCGGGCGCGGAGGCCGCAGCGCCGCTGGACGATGCCGAACAGCTCGAGGTGACGTTAGTCACCCGCCGCCGGATGGAGCTACCCGGCGAATACGTGGCGGGCCCAGCCACGCTCACCCGCGAGCAACTGGCTGATCGGCACGGGGCCGACCCTGCCGATTTAGCGCGGATTCGCGACGTGCTCACCGCGTACGAGCTAGCGGTAACCAGCACGGACGCGAGCTCGCGGCGGGTTCGGGTAGCGGGGACGGTGGCGGCGATGGCGGGGGCTTTCGGCGCGTCGCTCAGCCGGGTGAGCAGCACGGGTCCCACGGGGCTGCGCACCGTGCACCGCTACCGCGTAGGAAGCCTCCGGCTTGCCACGGAGCTCAGCGGCATCGTCACCGCCGTACTCGGGCTCGATGACCGGCCTCAGGCCCGTGCCCATTTTCGTTTCGCAGCTGCGACAGGGGCCGCGGCCGCCCCTGCCACGTACACGCCCGTTCAGGTCGGCGCGTGCTACAAGTTTCCTCCAGGCACTGACGGCAGCGGGCAGAACCTGGCGATCATCGAACTCGGTGGCGGGTTCTCCACCGGCGACCTGAAGACCTACTTTTCCGGCCTTGGGATCACCCCGCCGGCTGTGACCGCGGTCAGTGTGGACGGTGCGGTCAACACTCCCGGGAAGGATCCGGCTGGAGCGGACGCTGAGGTGCTGCTCGACATCGAAGTGGCGGGAGCGCTCGCACCTGGCGCCGCGCAATTCGTTTACTTCGCGCCCAACACCGACCAGGGTTTCGTCGATGCCGTATCCACCGCCGTGCACGCGGCACAGACACCCACAGCGCTGAGCATCAGCTGGGGCCAGTCTGAGGACTCGTGGACAGGTCAGGCGCGTGGCGCCCTCGATCAGGCCTTCGCAGACGCGGCGGCGCTCGGGGTCACCGTGTGCGTGGCAGCGGGTGACAACGGCAGTACCGACGGGCAGCAGGACGGGCAGAGCCATACCGATTTCCCCGCGTCCAGCCCGCACGCGCTGGCCTGCGGCGGGACAAGCATGGTGGCGAACGGTGCCACGGGCGCCGTCAGCTCGGAGACGGTTTGGAACGACGGGCCAGGGCAGGGTGCCACGGGCGGCGGGGTCAGCGATGTCTACGGCCTGCCTGCCTGGCAGACGAGCGCAGGCGTGCCGGCCCGCGCGGGTGGCGGCAGCCTAGTTGGCCGCGGCGTGCCCGACGTAGCGGGCGACGCGGATCCTGCGACCGGGTACCAGGTACTCGTTGACGGCAAGCCGATGGTGATCGGCGGCACAAGCGCCGTCGCGCCGCTGTGGGCGGCGCTTGTTTCCAGACTGGCGGAGGGTGCGGGCACGCGTTTCGGGTTGCTGCCGCCGTTGCTTTACGCGGGTGTTTCTCCCGGTCAGACGACGGCCGGATTCCGCGACATCACCGTCGGCAACAACGGTGCGTACGCGGCCGGGCCCGGGTGGGACTCGTGCACCGGTCTTGGCGTGCCCGACGGCACCGCACTGCTCGCCAGCCTGCGGACCTGACCGGGGAGCAGACATGGCCGCCCGCGGCCAGCTGGCAGACTAGGACTCCATGAAATCTCCCGCCTGGGCCGTCGTCGATCTAGCCGCGGTCAGGCACAATGTCGCCCTGCTGCGGGAAAGGGCCGCTGGCACCAAGCTGATGGCGGTCGTCAAGGCCGACGCGTACGGGCACGGGATGGTCCCGTGTGCCGTTGCCGCGCTTGAGGCTGGCGCGGACTGGCTCGGCGTGGTGCAGGTGTCCGAGGCGTTGCGGTTGCGTTCGGCCGGGATCGGCGCCCCGGTGCTCTGCATGATGGCCATCCCTGGTGAGCGGTACCAGGAGGCCATCAACGCCGGGGTCGACGTGTCCGCGGGGAGCACCGCGGCCGTGGCCGAGATCGCCAGGGCGGCCGCGCGGGCCGGCCAGCCGGCCAGGATTCAGCTCAAGGCCGATACCGGCCTGTCCCGCGGCGGCGCGACCGCCAGCGAGTGGCCGGCTGTCGTGGACGCGGCCATGGCCGCGCAGGCCGCCGGCCATCTTCATGTCACCGGCCTTTGGTCCCACCTCGCCTGCGCTGACTTGCCCGGGCACCCGTCGATAGGACGCCAGCTCGATGCTTTCGCTTGGGCCCTTGAGGGCGCGGAGAAGTCGGGCGTCAGGCCGGAGGTCCGCCATATTGCCAATACGGCTGCCGCGCTGACTCTGCCAGCGGCAAGGTTCGACCTGGTCAGGGCGGGGGGCGCCGTCTACGGCCTGTCCACCCTGCCAGGTGGCGCGCCGGCCGGGTTCAGGCCAGCGATGACCCTGCGTTCCAGGCTGGCACAGGCCAAGCGGGTGGCGGCGGGCACCGGCGTTTCTTACGGTTTCCGGCACGTGACCACCACGGACGCGACTCTCGGCCTGGTGCCGCTTGGTTACGCCGACGGCGTTCCGCGCGGAGCGGCCGGCCGTGCCCTGGTGCACGTCCGCGGGCGGCGCTGGCCGGTCGCGGGCACGGTATGCATGGACCAGTTCGTCGTTGACTTCGGCGCGCAGCGTGCTGCCGCAGGAGACGAGGTCATCCTGTTCGGCCCCGGAGATGACGGGGAGCCAACGGCCCAGGAGTGGGCCGACACGCTCGGAACGATTTCCTACGAGATCGTCACCGCCATCGGAAACCGCGTCCTGCGCGTCTACTCTTGAGTAACGTAGTTAACCCCCGCTTAACACGTAGGAGGGTTGCCGATGGTGCGGTGGCGAAGGTTCACGGAGTTCACCAGCATCGCCGCTGGCGCCACGGCCGCTGCCGTAGGTGCCGCCGTGGCAGCGGAGAAGGTCGCTGTGGGCAGGATGCGGCTGCGCCCAGACCCCGCCGCGGCTGAGCCGCTTGGCCAGTTGCGCGGGCGTGCGGTCTGGGTTCTCGCCGATGATGGCGTGCCGCTGCACACCGAGATCGACGGCCCCAAGAAGGCGCCGATCACGGTCATCTTCAGCCACGGATACACCCTTAACCAGGATTGCTGGCACTTCCAGCGCCGTGATCTCGGGGCCCCGGGCAACCGCTACCGGCTCGTGTTCTGGGACCAGCGCAGTCACGGCCGGTCCGGGCGTTCCGATCCGGCCCGCGAGAACATCGACCAGCTGGGCCGCGACCTGTACGCCGTTATCAAGGAGGTCGCGCCGCGGGGCACTCCCGTGGTGCTTGTCGGCCACTCAATGGGCGCAATGACGATCATGGCGCTGGCCGAGCAGCATCCGGAACTGTTCGGTAGCCAGGTCGCCGGCACCGCGCTCATCTCCACTGCGGCGCGCGGGCTTGCTGGGGTAACGCTCGGGCTGCCAGGACCCTTGGGCACGGTGGTGCGCCGCGCCGCGCCCGGCGTGCTGCGGGGTGCGGCCAAGGGCAGGCGCCCGGCCATTGTGGAGCGTGCCCGGCAGGCAGGCGGCGAACTTGCGTTCCTCGCCACCAGGTTCATCGGCTTCGGCGACCCGAACACGAGTCCGACCATTACCGATTTCTGTGAGCAGATGATCAGGGCCACGCCCGTCGAGGTCGTCTCCCGTTTCTTCGAGACGCTGATCGCGCACGACAAGCACGCCGCCCTGCCGGTCCTGGGCGAGGTTCCGACCCTGATCGTCTCGGGCGGCAAGGACAGGCTGACGCCAAAATCGCTCGCGGAGGAGATGGCCGCGGAGATTCCAGGCGCGGAGCTTGTTGTGGATGACAGTGCCGGGCATTTGATTATGCTTGAGCGGCCGGAATTGGTCACTGCCCGGTTGCAGGATCTGATCGAGCGCGCTGCGGTGAGCCGACGCGGGAAGTGCTCGGCGTGAAGGTCATGGCGGCGCGGCGCCGTGTCCGCTGGGTGAGGCGCCAAGCTGTGAGCTGCCACCAGGCGCCCCGTCGCGGTCCCGCGTGGTGAGCTCCCGCGATGCCTGTCATCTTGGCGGGTGCGCGGCGATGTCCAGCCAATGCCCGACACATCTCGGCGGGTGTGCGCCGCGATGTCCAGCCAATGCCGGAACAACGGCCAGCTATCGTCAGGCACGCCGGTCGCCAAGTTCTTGACCTGACCTTCGCACGGCGGGGCGTGCCACCCGCCAATGGCCCGTTGCTGGCCCGGGCCGCCACTGGCACGGGCCTGCGACGTGTCGCGTCAGCGGAGACCTGTCGCGTCAGCGGAATGGAGTGCTGGCTTGTGCCGCGATTCGCCTCGCTGGGTCAGGTACGGCAGCCTGCCTGAGTGACGCGAGACGCTGAGCAGGATAGCAGAACGTGACGGAAACGATAAACCCGATGGAAACGATAAAACGTGACGGAAACGACAAAAGAGACCACGGTGCGGACCGCGGCCGAGATGCGGGCGCTCGGGCGCGGGCTGGCCGGCCGCCTTCGCGCGGGCGATCTGGTGGTGCTCACCGGCCCGCTCGGAGCTGGCAAGACCACCCTGGCGCAGGGCATCGGCGACGGGCTCGGCGTACGGGGCCCTGTCACCTCGCCCACGTTCGTCATTGCCCGGGTCCACCCACCGCTCGGCCGCGGACCGGCGCTCGTGCACGTGGACGCCTATCGCCTGGGTGACGCCGCGGAGGTGGATGATCTCGACCTGGATGCCGACCTGGATCACGCGGTGACCGTGGTGGAGTGGGGCGAAGGCCTGGTCGAACGGCTCGCGGAGGACCGGCTGGAGGTGACAATCGGGCGGCCGCCTGGCGGCGGGCCGGATGACGAGACCCGCACCGTGCGGCTGACCGGCAGGGGCCCGCGGTGGGCGCGGCGCTGATTCGCGCCGCTGCTTGCTCCGCCTGGTGCCGCTTGTTCCGCGGGGTGCCGCTTGTTCCGCGGGGTGCCGGTTGTTCCGCGGGGTGCCGCTTGTTCTGCGGGGTGCCGCTGCCGCTTGTTCTGCGGGGTGCCGCTGCCGCTTGTTCTGCGGGGTGCCGCTTGTTCTGCGGGGTGCCGGTTGTTCCGCGGGGTGCCGCTGCCGCTTGTTCTGCGGGGCGCCGCCTGCCCTCCCGAGTGCCGCCGTGCCGCGCGGGCGCTTCCTGCTCCGCGTGGTGCCGCCTGGCCTCTGGGTCCGCTCGCGCTCGGGATGTGTCACGCATCCAGGCCGGTTTGCCCATAACGATGCCGATCCGGTTGGGCCGATCTGCGCATCCACGTCGAAACCGTGCGCTCTGAGGCTCTATAGTCCTTGGACAGTTCCTGACTCGAAGTCCTTGGACAGTTCCTGACTCGAAGTCCTTGGACAGTTCCTGACTCGCCGTTGTCACCGCACCTTCGCGTGCGGTCGATCGCTTCCCCCGGAGGCGTGCCGTGACCCATCAGGGGCCCCCTCCCCCCAGCTCAGTCGATTTGAACGGCCACGATGAGCCCGATCATGAACGCGCCGAATGGACGTCACCTCCGCCGCAGCGCGTGGCCACCGGGCGTCCCAGGCGCGGCAGGCGCTCGCGCTGGTTCTTGCCCGCCATCGGGCTAGCTGCGGCGGGCGTCGCGGTCGTGTCGGTGGCGCTGTTCCAAGGTGGCGGCCAGGGCCAGGCGGGTTCTGCGCCTGGCTCGCTTGTCACCACATTCATGCCCGGCGAGATCCAGCGAGTGCCAGCCGCCTGCACCGCAATTTCCGGCGCCGTGCTTGGCCAGTACCTGCCAGGCAGATCGAAGCCCGCCGCCGCGCAACCGCTGCAGGGTCGGGCGGCCAGCCAGTGCTCGTGGACGCTGGACCAGCCGCAGACGTACCGGTTCATGGAAGTTGCGGTGGAGGCGTATGCGCCCAGCGGGCTGGCCAGTGGTGACGGCAGCGCCAGCCAGGCGGCGCAGGACGCCTTCGCCGCGGCCAGGGCGGCCAAGCAGTTTCCGTCCAAGAAGTCACAGGACCCCAAGGCGATCGTGACCTCCGTCCCTGGGCTAGGCCAGGAGGCGTTCACCGCCCGCCAGCAGTTCAAGCGCGGCGCAACCCTTGACATGATCACGTTCGTGGCTCGCTACCGTAATGTCCTTGTGACGGTCATCTTCGAGGCCCGCACGGGCGGTAGTTTCGGCGCCGACCCTGTCAGCATGCTCACCGCCGGGTCGCAGACCGCTGCCCGCGACGCCCTTGCCAAACTCGAGTGATGCGGGGCCTGGCCGCACCCCAGCCTCATGATCCCTGACCGTGTTAATAAACCGGCAAATAGCGTCGGCAAATCAACACAAGAACGGATCATGGCGCCGGAGCGCCGTGAAGCCCCGGGAAGCCCCGGGAAGCCCCGGGAAGCCCCGGGAAGCCCCGGGAACCGGCCCGGACCGGTGCTCACCGCGCCGGAGAAAGCTTCCGCACTCCGGCTTGGGCCCAGCCTAGGTCAGGGGGATTCATCTTGCCTGCATCACCTCGTGCATGCACTTCGCTGCGTTGTCGCCGAGCGCAGGACCCACGAATCGACCCACGACAACAAGCAGCGGCTTGCCGTGCACCAGCTCACCCAGCTATCCATACGCCTTCCCTCAATGGACAACCCTTACGGACCACTAGGCTGGTCATTCGTGCTCTTGCTTGCCTTCGATACGGCGACGGCGGCCGTCACCGTCGCCCTGCACGACGGTGAACGCGTGCTTGCCGTGACGACGAGCGTTGATGCGCGTCGTCACGGTGAACTGCTCGCGCCGTCGATCGCCGGTGTCCTCGCCGAGGCAGGAAAGGGAGTGGACGCCGTGACCGCGGTCACGGCGGGAACTGGCCCAGGTCCCTACACCGGCTTGCGGGTCGGGGTTATGACCGCCCGCGCGCTCGGTGCCGCCCTTGGCGTGCCCGTCTACGGCGTGTGCACGCTTGACGCGATCGCTCACGCTGTGGCGGAGGGCAACGAGTCCGCGCCGCCACGCGGGGCTTTCCTGGTGGCCACCGACGCCAGGCGCAAGGAGGTCTACTGGGCCGAGTACTCCGCAGCCGGCATCCGATTGTCCGGCCCCGCGGTGAACCGGCCTGCTGATCTGCCGCCCGGGCGGCAGGCCGCTGGACAGGGTGCGTGGCTCTATCCGGAGTCGTTCAGCGGGCTGCTCGAGCCGCATTATCCGACGGCAGCCGCGCTCGCTGCGCTCGCCGTCCGGCAACTCGCTGATGGCACGCCGCTGCTGCCGCCACAGCCCATCTACCTGCGCTTGCCGGACGCCAGAATCCCGGGGCCGCCCAAAGCGGTCACGCCACGATGACCGTCACGCTCCGCCGGATGCGCAGCAGCGACCTGCAGGACGTGCTCTACATCGAGCGGAAGCTCTTCCCTGAGGACGCATGGACGGAGCAGATGTTCGCCAGCGAGCTTGAACAGCCGGCCACGCGGTACTACATCGTGGCAGATGAGGACGGGACGGTGGCAGGATACGCGGGCCTCAGCGCCAGACGTGGCGATCAGGGCGAGGTCATGACGATCGCGGTGCGAGCCGATCGCCATGGCGAAGGCATCGGAACAGCCTTGCTCGCAGATCTCATTACCACTGCGGCTGCGCGCGAGTGCCGCGAGGTCTTCCTCGAAGTACGCGCCGACAACGACCGTGCCCGACTGCTGTACCTGCGGACCGGGTTCAGCGAGGTTGGCGTGCGCCGCGCCTATTACCAGCCATCCGGCGTGGACGCCATAGTAATGCGACTGCCTATCCCGTGCCGCGGCGAGCCGGCGCAGGCGGGTGCGCGGTGACGGCGCAGCTGGCGCCCGGTCCGCTGGTGCTTGGCATCGAGACCTCATGTGACGAGACCGGTGTCGGGATCGTGCGTGGCAGCACGCTGCTCGCTGACGCGGTCGCCTCGAGCGTCGAAGAGCACGCACGGTTCGGTGGCGTGGTCCCTGAGGTGGCGAGCCGTGCCCATCTGGAGGCCATGATCCCGTCAGTGGAGCGCGCCCGCGGCGCGGCCGGGGTACGGCTTGCCCAGATCGACGCGTTCGCGGTCACCGCGGGGCCAGGTCTGGCCGGCGCGCTGCTGGTCGGCGTGGCAGCGGCGAAGGCCTACGCGCTCGCGCTCGGCAAGCCGCTTTACGGCGTGAACCACCTGGCCGCGCACATTGCCGTGGACCAGCTGGAACATGGCCCGTTGCCGCGGCCGTGCGTCGCGCTGCTTGTGTCTGGCGGGCATTCTTCCCTGTTGTTCGTGCCCGACATCGCCGGCGAGATCGTGCCGCTCGGCGCGACCATCGACGATGCGGCCGGTGAGGCGTATGACAAGGTGGCACGACTGCTTGGGCTGCCCTTCCCCGGCGGGCCGCCGATCGACGCGGCAGCCCGCGAAGGCGATCAGGAGGCGATCGCCTTCCCTCGCGGCAAGTACCACGATGGCACGAGCGACTTTTCCTTCGCCGGGCTTAAGACAGCCGTGGCGCGCTGGGTGGAGGCTCGCACTGCGGCCGGGCTCACGGTGCCGGTCGCCGATGTGGCCGCCTCATTTCAGGAGGCTGTCGCGGATGTGCTCACGAAGAAGGCGGTGGATGCCTGCAACGCGAGCGGTGCTTCCCATCTGCTCATCGGGGGCGGGGTGGCGGCGAATTCGCGGCTGCGCAGGCTGGCGGAGCAGCGGTGCGAAGCGTCCGGCATCGTGTTGCGGGTGCCGCGGCCTGGACTGTGTACCGACAACGGCGCCATGGTGGCCGCCCTCGGCGCCGAACTTGCGGCACGTGGAGTTCCCCCATCTCCGCTCGACCTGCCGGCGGATTCGTCGCTCGCCGTGACCACAGTCGTCGCCGGGCATTCAGCCGCCCAGCTTCAATCGGGGCGGTGAGCGCCGCCGTTGCGAGGACCTGCGGCGGCGCGGCTGACTGATATCAGGCGCGGCAGCAGCGTCGGGCGCAGTGCAAAACCGGCGGCGGCGAGGGATTCAGCCGAGGGTCGCACCTGCGCGGGCCATAGCGGCCGCGCGCTGATGCCCCGCCGGCCCCGGCGGCGGCGCATCCATTCGCGAAGCTTGCCGGTCCGCCCGCGCAAGCGATGACCCTGACTTGGCGCACTACTGCGGCACCTGCCGCCATCTCACCTGAACTTGACGGCCTCGTCACCGTTTTTCGTCTGGCCGTTGGTGTCTGGCTCGCCGAACACCTGCCGCACGACACCGTGCCTGTGGCGGCCCTGATAGGTGGTATCGGGGCTCTCGGCCTCAGGCAAGTTGGCCAGGTACTGGCTTTCGGCGTCGATCAGCAGCTCAAGCTCACCCCTGCCGAGATAGACGCCGCGGCATTCGCCGCACTCCTCGATCATGATGGCGTTGCGTTCCCTCGTTGCCATCCCGGCGTCGCACTTAGGGCACTCCAATGTTTGCCCACCCCCTGTGATCGGGTTGTCCCGTAGACAGTCATGCTAGTTCCTGGCGGCAATAGTATTTCTGCAATTTCGGTAGCATTCATACCATCTATAACGGTCGCATAACTTAACTGACGCGCCGCATTCCCGGCAAGGGCCACGGCTCTGGTGTGCAGCTGGTGTCCGGCTATGACAGCCGCTGAATCGCCAGCGAACACGCCGGCCGCAGGTGGGGACCCCGGTCATGCGCGCCATGGCGCGTTATCCGCGCCAGGCAGTCGCGTGGGAACCTGTCCATGCGTCGCCACGCCGCGTCCACGCCGCGTCCACGCCGCGTCCATCAGCGCCGGGCAGTCGCGCGGGACCTCGTCCATGGCCTCGCCCGGCCACGCCGCCCGGGCACGCCGGGACATGCCGGCAAGCTGGCCAGCTATGCTGACCTGTCGTGCCCACCGCGCGCCATGGTGCCAACCTCACGTGAGCCGTGGCTGACCTCGCCCAGTGACCTTAGGTGGCCTGGTCAGGCGCGATGGTCATGACTCACCGTTGGCCCGTGTTGACGAGCCACCTTGGTCCGGATAATGTTCAGACTTGGCACTCTCAAGAGTAGAGTGCTAATGCGACAAGGCAGGTCTGACACCCGCGACGGCAGGCCGCCATGTTCGCCCTGTCTAGCAAACTCTCTTCATCCCTTTCGGAGGGGGAGGTCAGAACGTGACGACCGCCACCAAGGTAGTTCTTAAGCCGCTCGAAGATCGCATTGTGGTCCGGCCTCTCGAGGCCGAGCAGACCACGGCGTCGGGCCTGGTCATCCCGGACACCGCCAAGGAGAAGCCGCAGGAGGGTGAGGTCCTCGCGGTGGGCCCGGGGCGCTGGGATGAAGCCGGCACGAAGCGGGTGCCTCTCGACGTCAAGGTCGGTGACATCGTGCTTTACAGCAAGTACGGCGGCACCGAGGTGAAGTACAGCGGGGAAGAGTACCTGGTGCTCTCGGCCCGCGATGTGCTCGCCACCATCGACAAGTAAGCCGGAGCGCGAGGACGGCGCCCGTGGCGGGCGCACAGGCGCCCGCCACGGGCGCCGCCCCGGACTGGTCCGGACCCTCAAGAGCGGCCTGGAGCTCTGACAGCGGTTCTGGATTTGGCGTCCGGGGCGGTCGCATGTAACGCGGTACTCGTGCTGTGGGCCCGGTAAGTCATGCCGTGACCCACAGCTCAGCGGCCGGCCATGGACAGTGAGCCCTAGGCCGAATGTCTCTGACGAGGGCACAAACAGCCCACGGGCTAACGTTGGCCACAGCGGCAACATTGGCCACCCGCCAAGATTGGCCAGCGCGGGGAACTGATAAGCCCGGGACTGAAGTACCGCAGGACGCTGCGGGCGCAGGCAAACTGGCCAAACGCGGCAAACTGGCCGACGCATGCAGACTGGCCGGACGCGCCAAACTGGCCGACAGGCAAACCGCCAACGCAGGAAACGCTGGCACCGGCCAACGCAAGAACACTGGCACCGGCCAACGCAAGAACACTGGCACCGGCCAACGCAAGAACACTGGCACCGGCCAACGCAAGAACACTGGCACCGGCCAACGCAAGAACACTGGCACCGGCCAACGCAAGAACACTGGCACCGGCCAACGCAAGAACACTGGCACCGGCCAACGCAAGAACACTGGCACCGGCCAACGCAAGAACACTGGCACCGGCCAACGCAAGAACACTGGCACCGGCCAACGCAAGAACACTGGCACCGGCCAACGCAAGAACACTGACACTGACCAACGCAGGAACACTGACCCACTGCAGTTTGGGGTTTTCATGGCGAAAATACTGGAGTTCGACGAGGACGCCAGGCGCGCGCTTGAGCGCGGCGTGGACCACCTCGCGGACACCGTCAAGGTGACGCTCGGCCCGCGCGGCCGCAACGTCGTCATCGACAAGAAGTGGGGCGCTCCCACCATCACGAACGACGGCGTCACCGTCGCGCGCGAGGTGGAGTTGAGCGACCCCTATGAGAACCTTGGCGCCCAGCTCGCCAAGGAGGTCGCCACCAAGACGAACGACGTGGCTGGCGACGGCACCACGACCGCCACAGTCCTGGCCCAGGCGATGGTCCATCACGGCCTGCGCCGGGTGGCCGCTGGCGGGAATCCCGCGGCCCTCAAGCGCGGCATCGACGCTGCGGCGGCGGCTGTTTCCGACATGCTGCTCGCGGGCGCTCGTGACGTGGGCGAGCAGGACGACATCGCCCATGTGGCCACGGTTTCCGCCCAGGACTCAAAGATCGGCGAGCTGATCGCGGAGGCGTTCGCCAAGGTCGGGAAAGATGGCGTGATCACCGTCGAGGAAGCGCCGACCATGGGCCTTGAACTGGAGTTCACCGAGGGCCTGCAGTTCGACAAGGGTTATGTTTCTCCGTACTTCGTGACCGATCCCGAGCGGATGGAAGCCGTCCTCGAGGATGGCTATGTCCTCATTACGGCAGGAAAGGTCTCCGCGATGACGGAGTTCCTGCCGCTGCTTGAGAAGATCGCCCAGACTAAGAAGCCGCTGCTGGTGATCGCCGAGGATGTCGAGGGCGAGGCCCTTTCCACCTTGGTGGTGAACAAGATCCGCGGTCTGCTTCAGGTCGTGGCGGTTAAGGCGCCTGGGTTCGGTGACCGGCGGAAGGCGATGCTCGGCGACATAGCGGTGCTCACCGGTGGCCAGGTCGTGAGCGAGGAACTTGGCCTCAAGCTCGACAGCATCGACCTCGACGCGCTTGGCCGGGCACGCAGGATCGTGGTCGACAAGGACACCACGACGATCGTGGACGGCGCGGGCGATGAGACCGCAGTGCAGGATCGAATCAGGCAGATTCGTAACGAGATCGAGAACACCGATTCTGACTGGGACCGCGAGAAGCTGCAGGAGCGCTTGGCCAAGCTCTCCGGTGGTGTGTCCGTGGTCCGGGTAGGCGCGGCGACCGAGGTCGAGCTCAAGGAGAAGAAGCACCGGCTCGAGGACGCCATCTCCGCCACGCGCGCGGCCATCGAGGAAGGCATTGTGGCTGGTGGCGGGAGTGCGCTGGTGCATGTCGCCGGCAGCCTCGGCGACCTCGGCAGGGTCGATGACGAGGCGACGGGCGTGGACGTGGTGCGGCGCGCGCTCGACGAGCCGGCTCGCTGGATCGCCCTGAACGCCGGTTTCGAGGGCTCGGTGGCTGTCGCCAAAGTGCGGGAGCTTGGCCCAGGCAATGGCTTCAATGCGGCCACCGGCGAGTACGGGGATCTGGTGGCCCAGGGCGTCATCGACCCGGTCAAGGTAACTCGCTCGGCCGTGCAGAACGCCGCGTCCATCGCAGGCATGCTGCTCACCACCGAGGTGCTTGTCGTCGAGAAGCCCGAAGAGGAGAGCGAGAACGGCGCTGCAGGTCACGGCCACAGCCACGGTCCCGGCGGTCACATGCACTGATCATGGACATGGCGGCGCCGCGGGCGGGCAATCACTGCCGCGGCCAACCGCTAATCCAGACTGGACGGCCCCGCCCCGCTATCTCGCGGTGCGGGGCCGGCTGTTTCTTGGCGCTTGGCGGCGGGTAATAGGAACCGGGCTGCCGGTATTTTTGATGGCTCTCGGGACCCGGCTAGCGCCGGACGGCTAGCGTGTCGGCGCAGCCCTAGAAGCGGGGTGAATGGGTTGGCCATCGCAGTTAGAAAGTACTTACCATATCGATACCGTTCACATACTTCCGACCACGAAGTGCTAAAACCCTTCGATACTTTAGGTAATCAATTTATCGCAGATGGTGGTCTCGGATGCGTGCGACATCGCTGTGATCATTCCGTTGCTACCGGCAGTGGCAATACCCGGCAGCGTGCCGGGCATCATTCTGAAGTGGCGGAGGAATGCGCCGACCAGTCGGTCGGTGACCGGGCCGGGAGGGAAGCCCTGGATTTGTCGGCGCGAGCGGACGAAGTTGAGCTTAGGGACCTGACCGTCCTTGCCGTCCAAGGGCACCCGGATGCGATCGAGTCGTTGATTGAGCACTTGCGGCCGATGATCGTCCGGTACTGCCGGGCCCGGCTTGGCAGGATCGCCGGTCACTACCACATCGCCGACGATGTGGCCCAAGAGGTTTGCATCGCGGTGTTCTCCGCGCTCCCGAAATACCGGGACATGGGGCGTCCATTCGTTTCCTTTGTATTCGGGATCGCGGCGCACAAGGTCGCGGATGCGCTTCGCAGCGCGGTCCGATCGGCGGTACCCACCGAGGATCTGCCTGACGGACCAGACGAAGGGCCTGGCCCGGAAGAAACCGTGGTCAGGTGCATCGAGGCGGAGCGGGCTCGCGCCCTCCTATCGCGGCTGCCCGACCATCAGCGCGAATTACTAACGCTCCGCGTAGTGGCGGGCCTATCCGCGGAAGAAACCGGTAATGTACTCGGTATGTCAGCGGGGGCAGTTCGGGTAGCGCAGCATCGGGCCCTTGCCCGGCTGAGGGCGCTCGCCGTCGAGGAGTCGATTGCGTGACCACGGGGCGCGGCCCGGCTGCGCCCGGCGGAGGACCGCGGTCGTCGCGAAGCGGCCGCCGAGATTCGCGGCAGCGGCAGCGATCGGGTGAATCGGGCGGGGAAATCGTCGATCTCGGTGCGATACGTCGTACCGAGGTGATCCTGAATGCATTCAGGTCCGGGCTGGCCGGCGAATGGTATCCAATCGCAGCCCATTCAGCCGCTGCCGGCGGGCCCGGTGCGGACGAGCCTGGTGCCGGCGAGCCCGGTGCTTGCGAGCCTGGCGCCGCGCAACGTGGCGCGGAGCGTGCCAGCGCGGTAGATCATGCCAACGCAGGCGAACCGTGCGCCGCGCATCCGCGCCTCGCGCATCCCCGCCTAGCGCATCCTTCTGCGGCAGACGCGCTCTCCTTGCTTGCGGCCCTGGTCGCCGACGTCGATGAACAAGCCTGGCCAACCACCTGCCGTAACGGGAGTCCGGACGGTGACCTCCTTCGTCAGATCCGCGCGGCCTGCGGTCAGAACCGGCCTACGCGGATTGCAGGCACCGGAACTGGCCGCACAATGCTCGCTTGCTGGCGCGCAGGGACGCGCAATGTCGTGGCGGTGACAGTTGCCGCTGCCACTCTGGTGGTGTCTGGCGTGGCTGCGGCAGCGATGTACGGCCGACTTCCCTGGCTGGTCACAACGTCCGGGTCGGCCGCGACGGCGTTCCGGCAGCCGGTGAGCAGCGTGCGCAGCGTGCCGTACGATCTGAAAGGCCAGCCGCAGACCGCAGCGACTGGCGGCATTTCGATGGGCGGATCAGTCACGGCAGCGCCAGCCGGCGATGCCGCAACGGGCAATCCGATCTCGCCGCACCGGGTCTTGTCACACCGGGTCTTGTCACACCGGGTCTTGGCACACCGGGTCTCGGCGCGCCGGGCGACCGTAACCCAGCAGGCGGGCACATACGGTCAGCATGGCCCAGGCATCGCGGCTTCGGGGCGCTTGCCGGCCGATGGGCAGCCTCGTGACGCTCGATCTCAGGGCCGCACTGGGATCTCCGCCCCCGCCACCGTGCATTCGGCCGTCGCTCAGCCGGGGCGGCGCCTTGCGAGATCCGGCGCCGGTGCGCTGGCGGGGCATCAGCCGAACCACAGAGCTCGGCCAGGCGGGCAGGCGAAACCGGCCGCACGGGGCGTTGGGCGGGCCAGGCACCCGGCCGAACCAGCAGCCCCGGCCGAACCAGCAGCCCCGGCCGAACCAGCAGCCCCGGCCGAACCAGCAGCCCCGGCCGAACCAGCAGCCCCGGCCGCCCAGGCGGCCCCTATGCGAACCACTGGATCGCAACCTGGCGGCGGCGGGTCAGCAGGGTGTCGCGGGGCGTGTCTGGCAGTAGCCGTGGTGAGCGGCCGCCAGCGTCGCGAGGCGCGCGCCCCGGTGCGGGCCGGCGGTAAGCGGCCGGCGTCGAAGCTTTGTGTCCCCCGGTTGTCCTCGCGTGCCCCGCGAGGCTCGCGCGGTCCGGTCAGCGGTCCGTTGGGGTCGCTAGCATGGAAGCTGTTCCTCGCTGCTCTCAGCATTGCTGCCATCAGAAGGTGCCATGACCGACGATGCCAAATTTGCCCCGCCGGGCTTGACCTTCGATGACGTGCTGCTGCTGCCCGCGTACTCGGCGGTGCTGCCGAACGAGGCGGACACCGCCGCGTGGCTAACCCGCAACATCAGGTTGCGCGTGCCGCTCGTTTCCTCGGCCATGGACACGGTCACGGAGGCCAGGATGGCGGTGGCGATGGCGCGCCAGGGAGGTGCGGGGGTACTCCACCGCAACCTGCCTGTCGAGGCGCAGGCGGCGCAGGTCGACATGGTCAAGCGGTCCGAGGCTGGGATGATCACTAACCCGGTGACCTGCAGCCCGGACGCGACCGTGGCGGATGTCGAGCGACTGTGCGCGCGGTTCCGGATCTCCGGCGTTCCGGTCACGGCCCCAGACGGCACGCTCGTCGGGATCGTCACCAACAGGGACTTCCGCTTCGAGCAGAACCTCAGCAGGCCAGTCGCCGACATCATGACCCACATGCCGCTTGTCACGGCCCCCGTTGGCGTGGCGAGGGAGGAGGCGTTCACCCTCCTGAAGCGGAACAAGGTGGAAAAGCTGCCCCTCGTGGACGCGCAGGGGCGGCTGCGGGGCCTGATCACCGTGAAGGATTTCACCAAGAGCGAACAGTTCCCGAGCGCCACCAAGGACCGGGCTGGCCGGCTCGTCGTCGGCGCAGCGGTTGGCGTCGGCGAAGATGCCAAACGCCGCGCCGAGGCCCTCGCCGATGCCGGCGCCGACTTCCTGGTGGTCGATACGGCGCACGGCCACCACTCGGCGGTCCTTGAGATGGTGGGCCAGGTAAAGGCCAACTCACAGGTGGACGTGATCGGCGGCAACGTGGCCACCCGCGCTGGGGCCCAGGCACTGATCGACGCAGGCGTCGACGGCGTCAAGGTGGGCGTGGGGCCTGGGTCGATCTGCACGACCCGGGTGGTGGCCGGGGTGGGGGTCCCGCAGGTGACGGCGATCTACGAGGCGGCGAGGGCATGCCGAGCGGCAGGTGTGCCGCTGACCGGAGATGGCGGGCTGCAGCACTCGGGCGACATCGCCAAGGCGATCGCCGCGGGCGCGGACACGGTCATGCTCGGCAGCCTGCTCGCCGGCTGCGAGGAGAGCCCCGGCGAGCTTGTCTTCATCAACGGCAAGCAGTACAAGCTGTACCGGGGGATGGGGTCGCTCGGCGCGATGCGCGGGCGCGGCGCCGGACCGGCGGACCGGTCCTATTCCAAGGACAGGTACTTCCAGGACGACGTGCTGAGTGAGGACAAGCTGGTGCCGCAGGGGGTGGAGGGCCAGGTTCCCTACCGCGGGCCGCTCGCCGCGGTCGCCTACCAGCTCATCGGCGGCCTGCGCGCCGCGATGGGATACTGCGGCGCGGCTACCATCGCCGAACTGCAGGAGGCAGCGTTCGTCCAGATCACCGCCGCGGGACTTGAGGAGAGCCACCCGCACGATATTCAGCTCACGGTCGAGGCGCCTAACTACAACGGCCAGTAGCCTGATCCCTAACGGCTGCGCGGGCCGTGACCTTCACCGGCAAGGGACTCTTTTCCGGGGTGACAAAGATCTCCCTGGACTGCGGGCAGGCGGGGTCGGCGAGCCCGCCGATACCCGAACGCCATCCGGCCCTGACTCACCAACCCCACCCGCCGCGCGAGTCGGCCGCATCCGCCTGCCAGCCGTGCGGCACGCCGGGTCCGGCATGCCCTGCCATGCGGTAGCCGTCGGGGTGATGCCGGCCGGGCGGCGCCGGCCCTGCCGCTGCGCCTGGAGGCAGGTCTCGCAGATCTCCGGCGGCGCGGCAGTGCCGCCGGTGACCCCCACACGGACGGCCGGGATCAGCGGCGGCACTGCCGTCGGAGCCGATAGCTCCCACTATCGGCTCCTCGAGAACAAGCAGGGTCTTGCCGATCGCCGCCTGGAACACCGCCCGCATCCACCGAGATCTACGAGACGCCCTGGGGCGTGACTGGCGCGCCACGCGGCAGCCGTCAGGGATGATGGATTGAATGGAAGGGGTTGGTGAGAGACAGTGACGCAGGTGGAGATCGGGCGCGGGAAGACCGGCCGCCAGGGGTACGGGCTGGACGAGATCGGTATCGTGCCATCCCGCCGTACCCGGGACCACGAGGAAGTGTCGATCGCCTGGCAGATCGACGCGTACCGGTTTGAGATGCCGCTCGTGGTGTGCCCGATGGACAGTGTGGTGTCGCCTGCGACAGCGATCCAGATCGGCAAGCTTGGCGGGCTCGCCGTGCTCGACCTCGAGGGCCTGTGGACCCGGTACGAGGATCCGGAGCCGCTGCTCACGGAGGTGGCCTCGCTCGAGGACGCCGCCGCTACCCGCAGGCTGCAGCAGATCTACGCGGAGCCCATCAAGGAAGATCTGATCGGCCGCAGGATCGAGCAGATCCGTAAGTCCGGAGTGACCGCTGCCGCCCGCCTTTCGCCCCAGCACACGGTCAAGTATCACAAGGCAGTCATCGACGCGGGTGCGGATATTTTCGTGATCCGCGGTACCACCGTCTCCGCCGAACATGTGTCGGGGCGGGCCGAGCCGCTGAACCTCAAGCAGTTCATCTACGAACTCGACGTGCCTGTGATGGTAGGCGGCTGCGCCACATACACGGCGGCGCTGCACCTGATGCGCACAGGCGCGGCCGGGGTGCTCGTCGGGTTCGGCGGCGGTTCAGGCCACACCACGCGTGTCGTGCTCGGCGTGGCGGTGCCGGCCGCGACCGCGATCGCGGACGTTGCCGCTGCCCGCCGCGAGTACCTGGATGAGTCGGGCGGCAGATACGTGCATGTGATCGCCGACAGCGGCATGACCCGCAGCGGTGACATCGCGAAGGCGCTTGCCTGCGGCGCGGACGCGGTTATGGTGGGCTCGCCGCTCGCCCGCGCGTCAGAGGCGCCAGGTCGTGGTTACCACTGGGCCAGCGAGGCCCATCATCTTGAGCTGCCCCGCGGTGCCCGGGTGCGCGTCGGAACGATCGGCAGCATCGAGCAGATCGTGCATGGCCCCTCCACCACGTCGGACGGCTCTATGAACCTGATGGGCGCGCTGCGGCGGACGATGGCTACCGCCGGGTACTCCGACCTTAAGGAGTTCCAGCGCGTCGAGGTGGTCCTCGCACCGCAGGGATAGAGGTTAGAGAGGCGATGACCAGGGATGAACATTGCCCATCTGGGCAGCGATCAGCGGTCGGCGGCGCTTGAGGCACTTGCGGCGGCCGAGCGCCAGCTTATTGTGGTCGGTGGCGGCGTGGTCGGAGCGGGCATCGCGCTCGACGCGGCGACCCGCGGCCTGTCGGTCGGGCTGGTCGAGGCCAGGGACTTCGCCTCGGGCACATCCTCCAGGTCAAGCAAGCTCATCCATGGTGGCCTGCGGTACCTTGAGCAGTTCAACTTCGGCCTGGTGCGCGAGGCGCTCATCGAGCGTTCCCTGCTGCTCCGCCTGATCGCGCCGCACCTGGTACGGCCGGTTCCTTTCCTGTTTCCCCTCACCCACCATGTGTGGGAGCGGGCCTACGTAGGCGCCGGGGTTGGCCTCTATGACACGCTCGCCTTCTCGCTCGGCGGGCCGCGCGGCCTGCCAGCGCACAGGCACCTGACCAGGAGGGCCGCGCTGCGGCTGGCGCCGGCCCTGCGCAAGTCCGCGTTCACGGGGGCGGTTCAGTACTGGGACGCGCAGGTCGACGACGCGCGGTTCGTCCTGACGCTGGCGCGCACGGCGGCAACCTACGGCGCGCAAGTGGCATCGCGCACTCA
This sequence comes from uncultured Actinomycetota bacterium, assembly GCA_963727015.1. GTDB lineage: Bacteria > Actinomycetota > Actinomycetes > Streptosporangiales > Streptosporangiaceae > DATFVJ01. The sequence continues at coordinate 421,054 of CAVSEV010000005.1, forward strand.
GGTGGTCGGGTTCCTGCGCGAAGGCGCGCGGGTCACCGGCGTGCGCGCCCGCGACCTGGAGACCGGTGCCGAGCTTGATATCCGTGCGCAGCAGGTGGTGAACGCGACGGGAGTATGGAGCGACGACATCCAGGCGCTGGTCGGCGGGCGCGGGATGATCAACGTACGGGCGTCCAAAGGAGTCCACCTGGTCGTGCCGCGTGATCGAATCCACGCCTCTACCGGAATCGTCACGCGCACCGCGATGAGCGTGCTCTTCATCATCCCGTGGGGACGGCATTGGATCATCGGCACGACCGACACCGACTGGTCCCTTGACAGGGCGCATCCCACCGCGAGCCGGGCCGACATCGACTACCTGCTCGGCCAGGCCAACAAGGTGCTCACGGTGCCGCTCACACAAGACGACGTGGAGGGCGTCTACGCCGGCCTGCGCCCGCTGCTGTCCGGCGAGTCGGACATCACGTCCCGGCTGTCCAGGGAACATACGGTCGCGCAGCCGGTGCCCGGCCTGGTGATGATCGCTGGCGGCAAGTACACCACGTACCGGGTGATGGCGCGTGATGCGGTCGACGCGGTGGTCCACGGCCTGGCCGCCAAGGTGCCGCCTTCCTGCACGGATGCGGTGCCCCTGGTTGGCGCCGACGGTTACCCGGCACTGTGGAACTCGCGTGCCCGGCTCGCCGCCGCGTCCGGTCTGCATGTGGCCCGCATCGAGCATCTGCTGCGGCGATACGGCTCGCTGGCGGAGGAGGTGCTCGCGCTGATTGCGGCCAGTCCCGAACTGGGGCGCCCGCTCTCAGGTGCCGACGACTACCTGCGCGCGGAGGTTGTCTACGCGTGCACCCACGAAGCCGCGCGGCACCTGGGCGACGTGCTGACCCGGCGCACCCACATCTCGATTGAGACGCCCGACCGCGGCCTGTTCGCCGCGCAGCAAGCGGCCGGGTTGATGGCCGGTGCGCTTTGCTGGGACGCCGGCCGGACGGCGCGCGAGGTCGAGCACTACCGGACGTCGATTAAGGCCGAGTGGGCGGCCCAGGAGGCGGAGACCGACAAGGACGCGGTCGCCATCAGGCTCGGCGCACCCGAGATCGTTCCGGCCGCCGACCGCGCCCGCTGATGATCCGGGCGTCAGGGGATGTCGATGAGCACCTTGCCGACCACGCCCTCTTCGATGGCCTCATGGGCGGCGACGATCTCCTCGAGCGGGAACCTGTGCACGGGCAGCTCGGTCAGCGCCCCCGCCTCGAGCGCGGCGGTGATATCCCGGGCCGCCTGGAGGAGGAACGGCCGCGGGACTCCGTAGAGAAGCACGAACCGCAGCGTCACATTGGCCGTCATGCAGGCGCGGACCCGCAGCGTCGGATCGCTGGCCTCGGCCGCATAAGTGACGATCACCGTCTCGGGCCCTGCTACCGCAAGGTCGAGGCTCAGGTTCGAGCCGAGCGCGACCTCGACGACCCGGTCGAACCGTTCAGAAAACGAGCGGACCTGCTCGACGACGTCGCTGTCACGGTAGTTCACGACATGGTCGGCGCCGGCCTTACTGGCCAGTTCCGCCTTTTGCGGACCGCTGACGGTGGCAAGCACCCGGGCCCCTGCGTGCTTGGCGAGTTCGATGGCGAAGTGCCCGACCGCGCCGGCGCCGCCGGCGACAAGCACGGCCTTGCCTTGCACCGCGCCGTCCGTGAACAGGCAGCGGCAGGCGGTCATCGCGGGCACGCCCAGGCTTGCGCCCAGATCCAGCGACGCCCCGTCTGGCAGCGGCACCGCCTGTTCCTCCGGTACCACCGTCCACTGTGCCGCCGTGCCCCATGGCTTGCCGAAGGCGGCCATCCACACCCACACTCGCTGGCCGGCCCGCCCAGGATCCACGCCAGGACCGACCGCGTCTATCTCGCCGGCACCGTCGTGATGCGGAATCTGAAATTGGTCGATCGGCCGCGGGGTAGCGCCGGTGCGTGCCTTCCAGTCCGTCGGGTTGACGCCGGACACCCGCAGCCGGACCCGCACCTGGCCCTGTCCGGGCTCAGGGCGCTCGACGTCGCTAATCCTCAGCACCTCGCGAGCAGGCCCCGTCCGGTCATAGATCGCAGCCTTCACGTCCGACCCCTTTCCGCTTGCCGGTTGTCCTTGTCCTTGTCCGTGTCCCGTGTCCGTGTCGGTCCACGTCGGTGTCCGGTGTGGGCGTCGTCGCGGCGTCCGCGATGTCGGCGTCCGCGGTGATGATGCGGCGCGAGTGGCGCGTGCGGACCGTCATCCGACGCTGGGCGTGTGCCGCCGATGGTTTCACTATCGGCTCCTCGAGAACAAGCAGGGCCTTGCCGGATGCCGCCTGGAGCGCCGCCCCGCATCCACCGAGATCTACGGGACACGCTCCGGCAGCGTATGCCCAGCCGCTTTCTGAGAATGCCCAGCACATCTGGTTACCTACCGGTAGCCAAGCCGTGAATCGGGTTCTAGGCTCGAAATATGAGCACGGAGACAGCTCCCGCGCGAGCGGGCGCCACGATAGACAGCGCACTGGCCGCACGCCTGACGTCCCGGGTGGCCGGCCACGGCGGAACGGTGACCACCACCGCGCCCTTTACCGGGGAGCCGCTGGCGAAGCTGCCGGTATCGTCGCCTGATGACGTGGCTGCCGCCTACAAGACGGCGCGCGAGGCGCAGCGCAGCTGGGCGCGCCTTCGCCCGAGCGAACGGGCACGGCCGTTCCTGCGGCTGCACGACCTGGTACTCGCGCGGCAACGGGAGATCCTCGACATCCTGCAACTGGAAACCGGCAAGGCCCGCTGGGCCGCGTTCGAGGAGGTCATCGACGTTGCGGGCTGCTCGCTCTACTACGCGAGGCACGCGCCGGACCTGCTTCGCCCGCGGCGGCGCGCTGGCGCCCTGCCCGGTGCTACCAGGGTGATCGAACGGCGGCATCCCAAGGGCGTCGCCGGGCTCATCACACCCTGGAACTATCCGCTTTCGCTTGGCACGACCGACGCGATCCCCGCCCTGCTCGCCGGCAACGCGGTAGTGGCCAAACCGGACACGCAGACCGCGCTTACCGTGCTGTGGGCTGTGGACCTGCTGGAGGAGGCCGGCCTGCCGGCCGGCCTGTGGCAGGTGGTGCTCGGTCGCGGGTCCGCCGTCGGCGACCCGTTGGTGCAGCACGCCGACTATGTGGCGTTCACGGGCTCGACCAGGCGCGGCCGGATGATCGCGGAGCAGGCCGCAGGCCGGCTGATCGGCTACTCGATGGAGCTCGGCGGAAAGAACCCGATGCTCGTGCTCGAGGATGCCGATCCCCGGGGTGCCGCCGCTGGCGCCGTCCGGGCATGTTTTGCCAACGCCGGTCAGCTATGCATCTCGGCGGAGCGGCTTTACGTCCACGAGAAGATCTATGACGCCTTCATGGAGCGGTTCGTGCAGCGGGTGCGAGGTATGCGTCTGTCCGCCGCGCTTGACTGGTCGGCCGACATGGGCTCGCTCACCTCCCAGCGCCAGCTTGACACGGTGGCGCGGCACGTGCAGGAGGCGGCGGCGAAGGGCGCGCGGGTGCTCGCCGGCGGACGGGCCCGGCCGGATCTTGGGCCGTTCTTCTACGAGCCCACCGTGCTCGCGGGCGTGACGGCGGAGATGGAGGTGTGCCGCGACGAGACGTTCGGGCCGGTCGTGTCCGTCTACCGGGTGCGAGATGAGAACGAGGCGATCGAGCATGCCAACGACTCGTCCTACGGCCTGAACGCCAGCGTGTGGACGCGGGACATCGCCCGCGGCCGGCGGGTGGCAGCGCGCATCCAGGCAGGCACGGTGAACATCAACGAGGGATACGCCTCCACCTGGGCGTCGTACGCGGCGCCCATGGGCGGCATGAAGGACTCGGGCGTCGGCCGCAGGCACGGTGCGGAGGGCCTGCTCAAGTACACCGACGCGCAGACCATCGCCAGCCAGCATGTGCTCGGATTCGATCCGGTGCTCGGGATGAGCCGCGAGGCCTACGCAAACATGCTCAGCCGCTCGCTCAAGCTCATGAAGGCGCTGCGAGTCCGCTGACGGTGCGGGCGCGTGCGCTGACCCTGCGGCACGGCGCATTTGGCACGGCGCATTTGGCGCGGCGCGCGCGCCCGGCCTGGCGAGGCTCACGGCGCTGGCCTCGTAGACTGGCGGCTTCAGCAGGCCTGATGGAGAGGCAGTCGCGTGCACGCCGCTGGTGACTTCGACACCGTGCTAGTGGTCGACTTCGGCGCCCAGTACGCCCAGCTGATCGCCCGCAGGGTACGCGAGTGCCACGTGTACTCGGAGATCGTGCCGCACACCATGCCGGTCGAGCAGATGCTGGCGCGCAAGCCGAAGGCGATCATCCTTTCCGGTGGCCCGGCGTCCGTATACGCCGATGGCGCGCCGCCTGCGCCGCCCGCGGCGCCAGGCACCCCCGGCTTGTTCGAGGCAGGCGTGCCCGTGCTCGGCATCTGTTACGGCTTTCAGCTCATGGCGGCCGGGCTCGGCGGCACGGTCGCGAGGACTGGGACCGGCGAGTATGGCGGCACCGTGCTCGAGGTGGGTGCCGCGGGTACCGAGGGCGATCTTTTCGTCGGCCTGCCAGCCCGCCAGCAGGTGTGGATGTCGCACGGTGACTCGTGCACGGCGGCGCCGCCGGGATTCGCGGTCACCGCCCGCAGCTCGCAAGCGCCCGTCGCAGCGATGGAGGATAGCGCGCGCCGCCTCTACGGTCTGCAGTTCCACCCGGAGGTGCTGCACTCAGAGCACGGCCGGCCCATCGTGCGCCACTTCCTCGAGGCGGCCGGGTGCCGGCCCACCTGGACGATGCTGAACATCGTCGAGGAACAGATCGAGCAGATCAAGGCGCGGGTCGGTGGCGCCCGGGTGATCTGCGGCCTGTCCGGTGGCGTTGACTCCGCGGTCGCCGCTGCGCTCGTTCAGCGGGCTGTCGGTTCCCAGCTGACCTGCGTGTTCGTCGACCACGGCCTGCTGAGGAAGGGTGAGGCGGAGCAGGTAGAAAAGGATTTCGTGGCCGCGACCGGCGTCGACCTCAAGGTGGTGGAGGCGGCAGCGCAGTTCCTGGACGCGCTCGCGGGCGTGACGGACCCCGAACAGAAGAGAAAGATCATCGGCCGGGAGTTCATCCGGGTGTTCGAGCAGGCTGCCCGTGAGATCGTCGCCGCCGCGGGCGCGCACGGCGCGCGCGTGGACTTTCTCGTGCAAGGCACGCTCTACCCGGACGTGGTGGAGTCGGGTGGCGGTGCCGGAGCGGCAAGCATCAAGTCCCACCACAACGTCGGCGGCCTGCCGGAGGACCTGCAGTTCCGCTTGGTGGAGCCGCTGCGCCTGCTGTTCAAGGACGAGGTCCGCCGGGTCGGCGAGGAGCTCGGGCTGCCGCCTGAGATCGTCTGGCGCCAGCCGTTTCCAGGGCCCGGGCTGGCGATCCGCGTGGTCGGCGAGGTCACCGCGGACAGGTTGCGGGTGCTGCGTGCCGCTGACGCGATCACCAGGGAAGAGCTCACCCGCGCCGGGCTGGACAGCGAGATCTGGCAGTGCCCGGTCGTGCTGCTCGCTCAGGTCCGGTCGGTGGGCGTGCAGGGAGATGGGCGCACGTATGGGCATCCAGTGGTCTTGCGGCCGGTGACGAGCGAGGACGCGATGACGGCCGACTGGGCGCGGCTGCCCGCCGCCGACGTCGCCAGGATCTCTACCCGGATCACCAACGAGGTTCCCGAGATCAACCGCGTGGTGCTCGATGTCACGAGCAAGCCGCCTGGCACCATCGAGTGGGAGTGACCGCGGTCAGGCCGGGCGCCCGGTATCCGGGTCGCCCGCGACTACTTGGCGCAACCGGTGCATAGCGTCCCACCCGTCCACGAAGCGCGTGATGATGGGGGCAAGTCCGAGCCTGAGCCGGTCAGGCGTCCGGTAGCCGCCGGCCACGCCCGCCGCGGCGAGCGCGCGGCAGATTCCTTTCGCCCGCTCGTGGTGCATCGCATTTTGGCGCCGGTTCCGGCCGTTAACTTGCCAAGCGGCGCATCAGGGACCATTCGCTCAGGCTCGCTGGCAGCACTGCTGGCCGGGGTGTTAACGTCGGCCCCGCGGCGCGGAGGCGCCACGCACACATCGAGACTCCCGGGGTACACATGCGCATCTCCCGTCTCGTGGCGGCAGCGGTCAGTTCACTTGGCATAGCTGTCGCTACCGCGGGCAGTACGGCCGCCGGCGGCGCCGCGGCGGCCGCGACGGCCTCACCCACCGTGGTCGTTCAGCCCGGCGCCGTGCACGTCCGCGGGGCCTCCAAGGCCCCGCCGACGACGGCGTATTGCGAGCGGCACTTCAAGATCGCCTGTTACGAGCCCGCGCAGATCCGGCGTGCCTACAATCTCGGCCCGCTGCTGCGCAGGCGAATCGACGGCCGCGGGCAGACGATCGTCATCGTCGACTCGTTCGGGTCCCCGACCGTCGCGCACGACCTGGCGGTCTTCGACAAGGCCTTCAAGCTGCCCGCCCCGCCGTCGCTGACGGCCATCCAGCCCGCAGGAAGGGTCCCGGCGTACGATCCGAAGAACTCCGACATGGTCGGCTGGGCCGGTGAGACCGCGCTTGACGTCGAGTGGGCCCACACCATGGCGCCGGGCGCCAGGATCCTGCTGGTAGAGACCCCGGTTTCGGAGACAGAGGGCACGGTCGGCTTCCCGCAGATCGTCGCGGCGGAGAAATACGTGATCAACCATCACCTGGGCGGCGTGATCAGCCAGAGCTTCAGCGCTACCGAGGAGACCTTCCCGTCCAAGGCCGCGCTGCTCGCGCTGCGCGGCGCCTATATCGACGCCGCGCGCAGGGGAGTGACCGTGCTCGCGGCCTCGGGCGATAGTGGTGCGGCGGATGTCAAGTTCGACCAGTCCACGTACTACCTGCACCCGGTGACATCGTGGCCGGACAGCGACCCGCTGGTGACCGGCATCGGCGGCACCCAGCTGCACCTGAACGCCCGCGGTGGCCGCACCGCGCCGGACAACGTGTGGAACGACACATACAGTGTGGCCACGAACCAGTTCCTTTCCGGCGGCAACGGCCCGAACCCGATGGCAAGCGGCGGCGGTAAGTCAGTCGTCTTCGCCCGTCCCGGCTACCAGAACCGGGTGCAGGATGTCGTCGGCCGCCAGCGCGGCGTGCCTGACATCTCGATGAGCGGCGCCTGCAACGGCGCGGCCGACGTCTACCAGAGCTTCGCGGGGCAGCCCGCGGGCTGGTACCCGATCTGTGGAACCAGCGAGGCGACCCCGCTGTTCGCCGGTGTCGTCGCGCTCGCCGACCAGGTGGCACATCACGGGCTCGGTGTGATCAACCCGGCGCTGTACCGGCTGTCGGCGCTGCGTGCTCCCGGCATCGTAGATGTCACGGGCGGCAACAACACGGTGTCGTTCTCTCAGGGCGGCAAGCTGCACACCGTGCACGGGCTCAGCGCCCGTCGCGGCTATGACCTCGCAGCTGGCGTGGGCACGGTGAACGCGGCGTCGTTTGTCTTCGAATTGGCCGCCCTCGCCGGGCACTGACTCGCCGTGCGCTGCCCCGCCGGGCACTGCCCCGCCGTGCCCTGCCTCGCTGTGCCTCTGATAGCCAGCCCCGCTGTGCTCTGTCTGCCCCGCCGTGCGCTGCCTCGCTGCTCGTCGCCGCCGTGGTTGGCTCCTGGGGGGCGCAATAGCGCCCCCCAGGAGCCAACGATCATGACAGCGAATCTGCCGCGATCATGCTGGGCTTGGCGACGCCCGCTTACCGGACCTGAGGGCGTCAGGTGCGGTAGTCGGCCGGTGGGACTACGACGATCATCGTCATGCGCAGCGGCTGCGGATGTTCGTTGGCGTACGTGTGCGTGCAGTCGCCTGGGAACTGGGCGGACAGCCCCGATGGGACCTGGTGCCGCGCGCCGGCCACCGTCAGGGTGAGCGTGCCTTCTTCGACCGAGACAAGCTCCCTGGTGGCGGCGGGGTGCTCGGTCCCGCTGTAGCTCTCGCCCTCGGCTAGCTCCCACCGCCAGAGTTCGGCTGCCCACGGTGCGTCGGTGGCCGCGATCAGCGTGCCGCTGCCGCCCGATGGGCCCCGCCACAGCACCGCCGCGCGGCTGGTGACGCGAACCCGCTGCTCGGCGGCGGCCTCGAGCAGGCGGGTGACAGGTACCCCGAACGTGTCGCTGAGCCGCACCAGGGTGGACAGGTTCGGGTTTGATTTGCCCTGCTCGAGGGCCACGAGGACGCCCTTGCTCAGGCCGGATCTGGCGGCGAGCTTGTCGAGTGACCAGCCGTGGCCCGCGCGCAGCGCCCGGACGGTACGGGCGACAGCACCCGCGACGGCCTCCTGATCTGTCATCGCCAGGAATCCTCCGCCAGCTCATGGTTAATCATGTTTCGCCCCGCGCTTTCGGTCACTATAATGACCACGTTATATCAATATCCCGACCGCGCGACGGCGCCCGCGAACGCTCCCGCGAAAGCGCCCGCGCGGGGGTGGGCCGAGCAGGAGGTGGTCCCGCATGGTCACGATCCTGGCACTCGTCTCAGCCAGCCTGTACGGAACCGCTGACTTCCTCGGCGGTGCGGGCTCAAGGCGTGCGCCCGTCCTCGCGCTACTGATGGTGAGCGCGCCGGCCGGGATCGTGCTGATGTTCGTGGCAGCGCTGCTTGCTGGCGGGCCGCGGCCGGCTCCAGCCGCGCTGGCCTGGGGCGCCGCGGGCGGCGTCGTGGGAGGCCTCGGCCTGATCGTGTTCTACGCCGGGCTCGCGGCGGGCCCGATGAGCGTCGTCGCGCCGGTCTCCGCGCTGGCGGCGACGCTCCTGCCGGTGGGCGTCGCGGTCTCAGCAGGCGAGCGCCCCGGGCTGCCGGTGCTCGGTGGCGCCGCGGCGTGCCTTGCCGCGATAGTGCTGGTCAGCATGGACCCTAACGGCTCACGCGGGCCGCACCGCCCGAAGCTCCTGCGGATATGCCCGTGGGCGCCGCGCGGAAGTGCCGCGCCGGACCTGGCGTGCGCCGCCCGCGATGGCAATCGCGCCCGTTCCCCCCGTAGCCCCGCGAGCTCAGCCGGCCCCGCGAACTCAGCCGGCCCCGCGAGCTCAGCCGAACCGGCTAGCCCGGCGAGTCCGCCGTGCGGGCGTCCCGCGCCCGCGCGGCGTGGCCTGCTTTACGGCCTCGCTGCAGGCGCCGCGTTCGGCCTGTTCTTCGTGTTCGTGCGAAACTCGACGCATTCTGGCAGCGGCTGGGGTGGCCTGTGGCCCCTGGTCGCGTCGCGCGGTGCCGGCGCCCTGGTGATCCTCGTAGCGGCGGCATCGACGCGGACCAGGACGCTTAGGTGGGGAAGCAACCGTGCTGGGGTCCTGATGGCACTTGGCGCCGGGGTCTTTGACGCGGCAGCCAACATCTTCTACGTGATCGCCACCAGGTACGGCCTGTTCAGTCTTGCCGTGGTGATCACCTCGCTGTACCCGGCGATGACGGTGCTACTTGCCAAGGTGGTGCTCGGCGAGCGGATGCGCGCTGCGCAACGGGCGGGGCTGGTACTTGCCGCCCTCGGCATTGTCCTCGTCACGGCGTGAGCGGGCCAGCCGATGCGGGCCCTCCGGCGGCCTCCACTACCAGCCGCTGCCGCGAGCGGTCGCGCCCTGGTACACGTAGTGTGCAGTGGAACGGGGGGACACGGCCACGCCGGGGTAACAGGCCTGGACACCTGTCGCGCGTGCCGGCACCCGGCCGCGCTCCACAACGGGGCCGGGTAAGAAATCACCCCGCATGCAGCCGAAAGAAGGAACATCATGCCTGAAATGACCGCTTACGCCGACGGCGTGCCGTCGTGGATCGACATGGCCAGCCCGGACGTGGCAGCCTCGGCAAGGTTTTACAGCACGCTGCTTGGCTGGCAGGCGCTGCCACCCGTTGCCGAGGCCGGCGGCTACACCCTTTTCACCTTGCGCGGCAAGCACGTGGCCGGCATAGGCCCGATCATGGCGGCGGGTCAGCCGCCAGCCTGGACGACGTATGTCAACGTCAGCGATGCCGACGGCACGGCCAAGAAGGTGTCGGACGCGGGCGGCACCGTGCTGATGCCGCCGATGGACGTGATGGAGCAGGGCCGGATGGCGATATTCGCGGATCCGTCAGGTGCCGTGCTCGGGCTCTGGCAACCCGCTGCCCACGTCGGCGCCGAACTGGTCAACGAGCCAGGCGCGTACTGCTGGAGTGAACTCGCCACCCGCGACCCAGAAGGGGCCAAGGCCTTCTACGCCGCGGCCTTGGGCTGGGAAGCAACCAGCGAGCAGATGGGCCCGATGCAGTACACGGAGTTCAAGGTGGGCGGCGAGTCGATCGCAGGGATGTTCCCGATCGATGACACCATGCCTGCCGACATGCCGCCCCACTGGGGTGTGTACATCGCGGTCGGCGACTGTGACGCCACCGTCGCCATGGCCACCAGCCTGGGGGCCAGCGTCGTGGTGCCAGCCGTCGACATTCCCGTCGGCCGGTTCGCCGTGCTCGCAGATCCGCAGGGCGCGATGCTCAGCGTGATCAAGCTCGCCGGGCAATCCTGACGAACGCGTCCTCCCGCGATTGCCCGCTCACGAACGTTTCCTGCGCCGCCTGCGTTTCAGCGACAGCACGACGAAGATCGCCGCGAGCAGTGCGCCAAGGGCAGGGATGACGCGCTTGGCCACCGGCCAGGCGGCGGCGCCGAGCAGGTCGAGCGTTTCGTCTTCCTTCTTACCCGGCGGCGCGACGCACGACGGTGCTGTCGCGCCCGATGGCGCGGACGCGGCGGGTGCGGACTGGCCTGGCGAGGTGGATGCGGCGGGTGCGGACCCGCCTGGCGAGTCCACCGCGCCCGGCGTATCGGACCCGCTCGGCGTGCCCTGACCGGTGGCCGCGCGGTTGCCGCCCTGCGCGGACGCCCGGGCTGCGGGTGCCTGGGCTGCGGGTGCCTGGGCTGCACGGGACTGGGCTGCGGGTGGCTGGGCCGCGGGAGACTGGGCTTCACGGGGCTGGGCTGCGGGTGGCTGGGCCGCGGGAGACTGGGCTGCACGGGACTGGGCTGCGGGTGGCTGGGCCGCGGGAGACTGGGCTGCACGGGGCTGGGCCGCGGGAGATTGGGCCGCCGGTGCCTGGGCTGCGGGCGTCTCGTCGCGCGCCGGGTCGTCGCGCGGCGCGTCGCCCTGGGTGGTATCTGCGGACAGTAGCTCACCCAGGTTGGTCGCGAATCGCTCGACGAGCTTGCCGCTCACGTCGGCGAGCACACCCCGGCCCATCTGCGCGGGCCTGCCGGTCACTTTCAGTGTGGTGCTCATGGTGACCCTCGTCTGCCTGTTCTGGCCTGCCTGCCCTTTCTCGCCGTACAGTGCGGCGTGCACCGTCGCAGCAGCGGTGCCGGCGCCGCGGGATTCCTTGCCTGCTGCCTCGAGGGTGACCGTGTGCGCGTCGGCAGCGCGGTCCACGAACCTGGCGCGGCCCGCGTACGTCATCGTGATCGGGCCAACCTTGATCCGGACACGCCCGGTGATGTCGTCGCCTTCGACGCTATCGACGGTGGTACCTGGCAGGCACGGCGCCACCCGCTCGACGTCAAGCAGCATGTTCCATGCCTGGTCCGGCGGCACGGGGATCGTGAAGGAATGCTCAAACTCCATCTTCTTCCCTCCGCGTCGCCTGCTGGGCCCGCGGCCGCCGGCCCATTAGGCAGATGCTCACAATCCGGCAGCCGCGGCGAGTGCCCGGCCGGTGAGCACGCCCGAAAGGTGACGCCGGTACCGCGCTGATCCGTTCAGGTTCCTCGGGCCTGTGCGCTCACATTGCTTAACTTAGGCGCGCCGCATCAGCCACACCAGTCCCCTACTGATGCTGTTAGCCGAGGTCACGACCGGCTTTCGGGGGTGGCATCGCCGCAGTGGATCATGACGAGGCGTCCCGCCGTGCCGGGGCTCCGGGCCGTCGCGCCGGAGTGCGGGACGTCGCGAGCAGCGTCCGGGCGCACCGTGAGCGATGCAGGAGGAACGGCAAGGATGTGGCCATATTGCCAAGATCAGCAGAATTATCCGTAACCATTGTAATTACCTGCAACCGTTGTAAAGGGTTCGTGTGCACACTAAGGTTCCCCGGCAGAAGAAGAGCCCCGCCCGCCCATGAGGAGTGCCCGACGTGACTGGAACGCCGCTCGTTCCTCCGGTGGATCCGCGCTCGCCAAGTTCCTTCGAAAGTGACCGTGCGCCGGTCCTCCTGGCGTTCGCTGGTCCAGCCAGGCAGCACCGGCTTACCGTATTATTCCGGCTCGTCCTGGCGATCCCGCAGCTCGTTGTCTTGTCGATCCTTGGCATAGCGGTCGAAATCATCCTTGTGATCGCCTGGTTCGGGGCGCTATTTATGGGCAGGCTGCCCGGTTTCGCCGCCGACTTCCTGCCTGGCTATCTGCGCTGGCAGGTCAGGGTCTCGGCATACCTGACGCTGCTCACGGGGCAGTACCCCCCTTTCACCTTTGACGATGTGGACTATCCGGTCCGGCTGGCGGTGCGGCCAGGTCAGCTGAACCGGCTTGCCGTGCTGCTGCGGATCTTTATCGTCCTTCCCGCTGCGATCGCCGGCAACGCCGCCGCCGCCGGTCTTTACACAATCGGGCTCTTTGTCGCCTGGCTGATCGTCCTGTTCACCGGAACCATGCCGACGGCTCTCCACAACGCGATCGCGGCGATCGTGCGCTACCAGGCGCGGATTAGCGGATACCTGTTTCTTGTCACTGCGGAGTACCCGTGGGGGCTGTTCGGCGACCGTGACACGGCGCACGAGGCCTATGCTACGGCGCCGCCCGGTGCTGGCTATGGCGAGGGAGCGCCGGCTGGCTATGGCGAGGGACCGTCGGCTGGTTATGGCAGCGGTCCGGCGGCTCCCGGCTATGCGGCGCCGCCCCCCGTTCCCGCCGAAGGAGCCGGTTACGGTGCACCGGCGCCCGCGGGACAGAACCGGTGGCGGCTCATCCTCACCAAAGGACAGGCACGGCTCGTCGGTCTTTTCATCGCGATCGGGGTCGCGGTGTGGGCCGGATACATCGTCGCGTTCAGCGTGCTCGCGTCGTCACCGGGCGGGGTCGTGCAGCGCGTGAACGCGATCAGCCAGTCCCAGCTGGCCTACGCGAAGCTCAGCGCCGCGACGAGGACCTTCGCGTCGACGGCATCATCTTGCCAGAGCTCGGCGCAGGGGCTGTCCTGTGCCACAAGGGCCGATGGGCAGCTCGCACAGGACTTCGGCAGTTACGCTCGGACGATGCGCGGCGTCTCGATGCCGTCAGGGCCCGCTGCTGGGGAAGCGGCCCGGCTCGCCGCCGTAGCCACCCAGGCCCAGCAGGTCTTCCAGCGGCTCGCCCGGTCAACCTCGGCGAGCCAGTACCAGCAGACGGTGCGAAGCTCGAACATCACGCAGGTACTTGGCCAGGTGGACTTGGACTACCAGGACCTCGTCAGAACGCTCACCCGGTAGCCACGTCGCGGCCGGGCCGCGCCGCGCTGGCCACCAGCGCATCCGATCCCATGATCTCCTGGCCAGCGTGGTGACACCTTCAGTTCACGTGAAACCCGCGCAGCCGTTAAGGCTGTGCATCGCCTTCGCCGGCACCCTGGGTTTCGCCGGCACCCTGGGTTTCGCCGGCACGCTGGGTGAAGCGGGACACGCTACTAGATGACGCCCGTGCCGATTCCCGCCGCGACGGTGATCAGGATCATCGCGCTGAAAAGCTCGCTCTTTTGCCCAGCCGTGGCCCCGATCCGGGCGCCCAATTCGAGGCCGACCAGCGACATCAGCACGCTCACGCCGCCGATGACCAGGGCGGACACGAGGATGCCCGCCGGTCCGGTGCCCAGGGCGCCGAGGGCGAAGCCGACCGCGAGGTTGTCGAGGCTCAGCGCCAGCCCCGCCAGCAGCAACCGCGATGTGCGCCTCAGGACCGCGGCGGCCACGTCAGCGTGGCCGTACTGCCCGGGTGTGCCGTACTGCTTGGGTGCGCCGTCCTGCCCGGGTGTGCCGTCCTGCTCGGGGGAGTCCCGGCTCCGCTGTGAGTCCCGGCTCCGCTGCGAGTCCCGGCTCCGCTGTGAGTCCCGGCTCCGCTGTGAGTCCCTGCTCCGCAGGGCGTCGACCAACGCGTAGCAGCCCACCCCGATCAGCAGCGCCGCGCCAGCCCAGCGAGCCACACTCCCGAGCCAGGCCGCGAGGTGCTGGCCGACCGCGAGTCCCACGATAGGCATGCCGGCCTCGAAAGCGCCGAAGACGACACCCACCCGCCACCGGACACTCGCATCGGTTCCAGGCACGCCGATTCCGATCGCCCCGGCAAAGTTGGACAGCCCGACCGACACGGCGAGGAGGAGAAGCGCGACCAAGTCGACCGCTCAGCCGGTTTCAATGACCTGGAACGCCTCGGCCAGCCGGCCCTCGGGCAGGCCCGCCAGGACCGCGCTGCGTGTCAGCCAGCCGCGAAGGCGATCCTCGAGCCCGTCCATGTGGCCGGTCTGGCTCTCGTGCGCCCGCAGCGCGGCGACCTTTTTTCCGAACGTGTCCGTCACGTCGACGTATCGGTTGGGCGAGGGCCCGCCCATGAGCCACACCTCGCTCACCGTCCAGGCATCGAGCCCCTCGCCGGCGATAAGTTCGGGGAACGCGAAGGGGTTCCGCGCGTGTAGACGGCATCCAGGGCCGCCGCGCCGACCGCGCGATGGTCCGGGTGACTCGGGCCAATCCGCTGGTAGTTCCGCTCGGGCGTCGGGCACATCAGCCGCTGCGGCCGTACCTGCCTGATCACCCGGGCAAGATCCTTGCGGAGCCCGAGCGTGGCTTCGACGCGGCCGTCCGGATAGCCAAGGAACCGCACGTCGTCGACTCCCACATGCTTGGCAGCCGCGATCTGCTCAGCGCGGCGTAGCGGCGCCATGGCTGAGCGGTCGACCGTCTCGTCATGCCCGCCGGCGTCACCTTCCGTGACAATGCAATAGGTGACCTCGATCCCGGCGTCGGTCCATGTCGCGACCGTGCCCGCCGCGCCGAAGTCGACGTCGTCAGGGTGGGCGACGATGATCAGTATTCTGCGCATCCCGTCATCGCTTATCAGCCCGCCATTTTAGGAGATCGCGCGGTTTTCGCTGCTGGCGCGCCTGGGGCCCGATTCTGCCCGTCCGGCCGCGGTGGCTTGCCGCGACATGTCGGCGCCACCGCCTACGCTTGGCACGTGTCCACCGTGGCGGCAGAATCCCTACTCGACGGCCTGAACCCGCAGCAGCGTGCAGCCGTCGTGCATGAACACTCGCCCCTGCTCATCGTGGCCGGCGCGGGCTCGGGTAAGACCCGCGTGCTCACCTACCGGATCGCGTATCTGCTCGCCGAGCGCTACGTCAGGCCTGCCGAGATCCTGGCGATCACATTCACGAACAAGGCAGCGGGCGAGATGGCCAGCCGGGTCGGCGCTCTCGTCGGCGCCAGGGCAAAGGCGATGTGGGTGATGACCTTCCACTCGGCCTGTGTCCGCATCCTGCGCCGCGAGGCCACGCGCTTCGGCTACCCGTCCAGCTTCTCCATCTACGACCAGGCGGACTCGCAGCGGCTGATGGGGCTGGTCTGCAGGGAGCTCGACCTCGACCCGCGGTGGTTCGCGCCCAAGGCGATGCTCGCTCAGGTGTCCAACCTGAAGAACGAGCTTGTCGACTACGAGACGTTCGCCAGCCGGGCCGCCGCGCACAAGGAGAAGGCCCTCGCCGAGGCCTACACGGCTTACCAGCGCCGGCTGGTGGAGTCCGGTGCGATGGACTTCGACGACCTGATTATGGTGACGGTGTGCCTGCTGCAGGCCTTCCCCGAGGTAGCCGAGCACTACCGGCGCCGGTTCAGGCACATTCTGGTCGACGAGTACCAGGACACCAACCACGCGCAGTATGAGCTCGTACGCGAGCTTGTCGGCGGCGCCCACGACGATCCCGCTGAGCTGTGCGTGGTGGGTGACGCCGACCAGTCCATCTACGCGTTCCGTGGCGCCACGATCCGCAACATCGAGGAGTTCGAGCAGGACTTTCCCGATGCGAAGGTGATCCTGCTCGAACAGAACTACAGGTCCACTCAGAACATCCTCTCCGCGGCCAACGCGCTGGTGTCGCGCAATGCCAGCCGAAAGCCGAAGAACCTCTGGTCCGATCAGGGCGCAGGGCCGCTCATCACCGGTTATGTCGCGGACAACGAGCACGACGAGGCCGCCTTCGTCGCGGCCGAGGTGGACCGGCTTGCCGACGAAGGAGAGGCGAAGCCCGGCCAGGTGGCCGTTTTCTACCGCACCAATGCCCAGTCCCGGGTCTTCGAGGAGATCTTCATCCGCACCGGGCTGCCTTACAAGGTCGTCGGTGGCGTGCGGTTCTACGAACGCCGCGAGGTACGTGATCTGCTCGCCTATCTCAGGCTGCTGGCCAATCCCGAGGACCTGGTGTCACTGCGCCGCATCCTGAATGTGCCAAGGCGCGGCATCGGCGACCGGGCGCAGGCGTGCGTGGAGGCTTTCGCGCAGCGAGAGCGGATCACTTTCGCAGCGGCCCTGGCCCGCCCCGATGAGGTGCCGGCCCTGGCCACCCGTTCTGCGCATTCGATCGTCGAGTTCAACGAGCTGATCAACGGCCTCAGGGCGCTCGTCGACGCGGGCATGGCGCCCTCACAGATCGCCGAGGCGGTGCTTGACCGCTCCGGCTATCTGGCCGAGCTGACAGATTCCGAGGACCCGCAGGACGAGAGCCGGATCGAGAACCTCTCGCAGCTTGTCACGGTGGCACGGGAGTTCGAGGGCGCGAACCCCAATGGGACGCTGGTGGATTTCCTCGAGCGGGTCTCCCTCGTCGCGGACGCCGATCAGATCCCAGACGGGGAGGAGCACGGCGGGTTGGTGACCCTGATGACCCTGCATACCGCGAAGGGCCTGGAGTTTCCTGTCGTGTTCCTGACCGGCATGGAAGAGGGCGTGTTCCCGCACCAGCGGTCGCTGCTGGGTGACTCGAGGGCGCTGGAGGAGGAGCGGCGGCTCGCCTACGTCGGGATCACCCGCGCCAGGGAGCGCCTCTATCTGACGCGTACCGCGCTGCGCACCTGGTGGGGCCGTCCTTCCGTCCACCCCCCGTCGAGATTCCTCGCCGAGATCCCGGCTGGGCTGATCGAATGGCGGCGCAGTGAGGCCTCCGTGACCGCCGCGCCCGCCAGCGAGCAGATGGCGAGACGCCCCGGTGTGCGGGTCACGGGGAACAGGGAAGTTCCTTTGCTCGTGCCAGGCGACCGGGTCACCCATGACAGGTTCGGGCTGGGCAGGGTGATAAGCGTCGGCGGCGTGGGCGAACGCGCAGAAGCGAAGATCGACTTCGGTGGCCATGACGGGGTGAAGCACCTGATCCTGCGTTACGCCCCCCTTGAGAAGCTATAGCGGCTGAGAAGCCATGTCGGCTGAGAAGCCATGTCGGCTGAGAAGGTGTCGCGGCCGCGCGGCGTGCAACTGGCGCCCGCATTGCGCCGGCGCCCGGGCGGTATGCCCTGACAGCGCCCGTCCCGGCCTGCGGTCACCCTCGTCCGGCAGGTGTCCTTGGTGCCGTTCGCGATGCGTCCCCTCGCCGCCTGGTGGTTTCGGCCGGTTACGCTTCCCGGCAGGGGCACGATCGACTTGGGTGGGAGGAAGCGATGGCAAGCATCCGCGTCGTGGTCGCGAAGGTTGGCCTGGACGGGCACGACCGTGGCGCGAAAGTCGTCGCCCGGGCGCTGCGGGACGCGGGCGTCGAGGTGATCTACACCGGCCTGCACCAGACGCCTGAGCAGGTCGTGGAGGCCGCGGTACAGGAGGATGCGGACGGCATCGGCCTATCCATCCTGTCCGGCGCGCACATGACACTCTGCGTCCGCATCCTCGACCTGCTCGCCGAACGTGACGCGAGTGATATCACGGTCTTCCTAGGCGGCATCGTGCCTGATGCGGACATATCCGAGCTCGAGCGCTTGGGCGTCGCACGGGTCTTCACCCCGGGTGCCTCTACCCACGAGATAGTGGACTGGGTTTATGCCACGTTCGGTGAGCCGGGAGAAGCAGTGGCGCCCGGTGCCCGTCCCGGGGCCGTGCCTCCTGCAGCCTCTGCCTGAGGGCTGATTCGGATCGGCCATCGACTTTCTGCCCGGCGCCCGCCGTGATCCGCCATTGTGTTAACATTCCGGCGCTATTCGCCGGTTAGTTAACACAAGAACGGATCATGAGCGCAGTTGGCAGCTTAGATCCCGGACGAGGTCCGGCGGTCGCTTCGCGACCGTGTCCGGCAGTCGCTTCGCGGCGTGTCCGGCGGTCGTTCGCGGCTTGTGCCCGGCGGTCGCTTCTCGAGCCGCCGGTGGCCGGCTTCGTGGTGACCGGGCGCCGCCCCTCCCCGGGTGGCCTGCGGCGCCGGCCCTCCGGGTGGCCGGCTTCCCGTTGGCTGGCGGAGGGCGCCGTCGTGGGGGAGGGGAAAGCCGTGGTGCTGCAAAACCAGTTGCGGCCGGGGGGGGCCGATGTGCCGCCCCCCCGGCTAGGCTTCCTGCCAGGATGTCTCGCGCCGGGACGCGGGATCAGGTAGCCGAGCCAAGGACGGACCCTAGTGGACCTGTTCGAGCACCAGGCGAAGGAACTCTTCGCAGAGTACGGGATACCAGTGCCAGTCGGCCGGGTCGCACAGACCCCCGCGGAGGCGCGGGCGATCGCGGCGGAGTTCGCATCTGCGGGTACGCCGCGAGTGGTGGTTAAGGCCCAGGTCAAGACCGGGGGCCGGGGCAAGGCGGGCGGTGTGAAGCTGGCGAGTGACCCGGATGAGGCGGCGGCAGAAGCAGCGGCGATCCTCGGTATGGACATTAAGGGCCACACGGTGCGCAAGGTCCTCGTCGAGGAGGCCAGCGACATTGCTGCCGAGTACTACTTCTCTTACCTGCTCGACCGGGCAAACCGCACGTTCTTGTCCATTTGCTCCGCGCAGGGTGGCATGGACATCGAGGAGGTAGCCCGGTCCAGCCCTGAGGCCGTTGCCCGGGTGCCGGTGTCCGCCCTAGGCGGAGTCGACGGCGGCAGGGCGGCGGAGATCGTCACTGCGGGCGGGCTGCCGCCTGAGGCGCGCGAGGGCGCTGCCGGACTGGCAGAAAAGCTGTGGGCGATGTTCACCGACGAGGACGCTACGCTGGCCGAGATCAATCCCATGATCTTGACACGGGATGGCCGGGTGATAGCCCTGGACGCCAAGGTCACCCTGGACGACAATGCCTCGGCACGGCAGGACCATAACCGGTTCGCGGATCCGGCGTCCGCCGATCCGCTCGAGGCCAGGGCCAAGGCGGTACACCTCAACTATGTCAAGCTTGACGGTCAGGTGGGCGTCATCGGCAACGGCGCTGGCCTCGTCATGTCCACCCTTGACGTGGTCGCGTACGCCGGTGAACAGTTCGGTGGCATCCGACCGGCGAACTTCCTCGACATCGGCGGTGGCGCCTCAGCCGAGGTGATGGCCAACGGCCTGGAGATCGTGCTGTCCGATCCTTCGGTCCGCTCGGTCCTCGTGAACGTGTTCGGCGGCATCACCTCTTGTGACGCGGTCGCTAGCGGGATCGTGTCAGCGATCGGCCTGCTGGCCGAGCGCGGCGAGACCGTAAGGCGGCCGATCGTAGTGCGACTCGACGGCAACAACGCGTCCGAGGGCCGCCGGATTCTGAGCGAGGCTGGAATCGGGGTCGTCGAGCAGGTCCCCACCATGGACGACGCGGCGCGGCGCGCCGCGGAACTAGCCGCGACTGGAGCATGAGATGGCGATCTTCCTGACCGGGCAGAGCCGGGTCCTCATCCAAGGCATCACCGGCTCCGAGGGTCGCAGGCACGGGCAGCGCATGCTCGCGGCAGGCACCAAGGTCGTCGGGGGAACGAACCCGCGCAAGGCCGGCCAGTCAATCGACCTCGGCGGCGCTGCCGTGCCGGTGTTCGGCACCGTCGCGGACACGATGGCGGCAACGGGGGCCGATGTGTCCGTGGTCTTCGTTCCTGCGTTGGGTGTCAAGGCCGCGGTCATCGAGGCCGTGGATGCCAAGATCCCGCTCGTCGTCATCATCACAGAGGGAATCCCGGTGCACGACACGACCGCGTTCTGGGCGTACGCCTCTGCCGCGGGCAACAGGACCCGGATAATCGGCCCAAACTGCCCAGGTGTCGCGTCGCCCGGCAAGTCGAATGCGGGGATCATTCCCGCCGACATCACCACGGAGGGGCGCATCGGCCTGGTGTCCAAGTCAGGCACGCTTACCTACCAGATGATGTACGAATTGCGGGACGTCGGATTCTCCACCTGCGTGGGCATCGGTGGCGACCCCGTCGTCGGGACGACCCACATCGATTGCCTGCAGGCATTTCAGGAGGATCCCGAGACCGACGCGATGGTGATGATCGGCGAGATCGGCGGCGATGCGGAGGAACGGGCGGCCACATTCGTCGATCAGCACGTGACCAAGCCGGTGGTGGGCTACGTCGCCGGATTCACGGCGCCCGAGGGCAAGACAATGGGACACGCCGGTGCCATCGTCTCCGGCTCGTCAGGTACCGCGCAGGCCAAGAAAGAGGCGCTGGAAAAGGTGGGTATCCGGGTCGGCAAGACGCCGAGCGAGACTGCCCGCATCGCGCGAGAGGCCGTACGGCACGCGCGCTAGCCGGTTATAGGCTCCACCGCCGTCCCCCGGCTGACGGCGCGGCCCCGGCTGACGGCGCGCGGCTGACAGGCGCAGGCCCGGGCTGACGGCGCAGGCAACCACGGCCCAACCCGGATCGGGTCCGGCGCGCCTGCGTGCTCTCCGGCGGCGTCCTTGCCAGCATGGGCGTTATGTCCGTGCTGGTAGATGGAGCGCAGCGGGCCGAGCCCGGGGCCGGTAGCCCAGGCAACGGCTTGCCGTCGCGACCGTTGATAGTCGTCGGCGCAGTCGCCGCGGGATGTGCCGCAGCGAGCGGCCTTGCCGCCCTGACCACGCTGGTGCTGATCGGCTGGATCGCGGCCCCGCACGCCGGCTTCGGCACTGGCCTTCCCGGTGTGTTCCGTACCGCCGCCCAGCTGTGGCTCGTCGGCCATCACGTCGGCTTCGCGCTCCGCGGCGGCGGGCGCATCGGCATGTTTCCGCTCGGCCTCGTCGTCTTGCCGGGCGCGCTGCTGTACCGCGCGGGGCGCTGGGTAGTGCGAACCGGAGATGTGGTCAGGCTGCGGCACGTGGGGTACGTGGCTGTCGCGCTGGCCGCGCCCTATGCGGTGCTCGCAGGGGCGCTCGCCTTGATCGGTCGCACGCCGCTCGCGACACCGTCGTTCTGGCAGGCAGTGGTGGCCGCGTTCCTGCTTGCGTTCGTGGCGGGCAGCATCGGCGGTGCCCGGGGGCTAGCGCCATGGCGGCGGCTGCTCGCGCTGCTGCCCGAGCGGCCGAGATCGCTGGTGACAGGCACCCTCGGCACGCTCGCGCTGCTCACTGCCGCCGGTGCCATGCTCGCGGGTGGTTCCCTCGCCGACCACGTCGGTACGTTCCGGTCGGCGACGAGCGAACTCGCGCCAGGAATTGTCGGCGGCGTGCTGCTGCTCCTGCTTGAGCTCGCGTTCATCCCCAACGCGATCGTCTGGGCGGTCGCGTACCTGCTTGGACCCGGTTTCGCCTTCGGCTACGGCACAGTGGTGGCACCCACGGGGAACGCGCTCGGGGCGCTGCCGAGGTTCCCCATGCTGGCCGCGCTGCCAACCGGTCCAGGGGCCGGTCAGCCAGCCGGTGTGCCGGCCTGGGTGTCGTTCGGGGTCCTCGTCACGCCTTATCTGGCGGGCGCTTTCGGCGGGCTGCTGATCGTCCGGGTTGGTCCCACCCCCCGGGTGGAGGCCGCTCCGGCGTGGGGATTCGCGTGTGGCGCTGCCGCAGGCCTGGTCGCTGGCGTGCTCGCCGCATTTGCCGGCGGCCCGCTCGGCGGCGGCCGGCTGACCGCCATCGGGCCTTCCGGCTGGCAGGTGGGCCTGGTCACCGCGCTGGAGGTCGGCGTCGCCGCGGCTGTCTCCGCAGGGATCGCCAACTGGTTCGCCGCCGGCCGGGGCCCGATCGAGGACCTGGCGCCCGGTGTCGCAATACCCGGCGCCGCAGGACCAGGTGCTGCAGTGCCCGGGGCCGCTGCGCCCGGGGCGCCCCGGGGGATGGATGACCCGGGCGATGATGGCCACCGCATCTACCTCGACCCGTGGGCCGAAAGCGGCGGCTCCGGTACCTGACCGCCGCGGCCTGTCGCGGGGCCGCGGCTCGAACGCCGGCGGGGTTCGCCGATTACCCAGAAATGATCCATCCGGCGGGTCGCGTGCGGACGCTCGGTAAGCCGTCGCACGCGCTCCCGGCGATCACCGCGATCGTGCTCATACCCTGGACCGCCGGCATCGCCAGACAACTTCCACACCTGGCCGTCGCGCACCACTGGAACACCGCCTGGCGGCTGGGCCGGCCGTTGCGCGGCGCGGCGCGGCGCTGCCGGCGCCGGGCCGGGGGCCCGATGGAGCGAGGGCCGGGTGCACCAGCGTGGGTGCGGGCTTATTGACCGCTACGGCTATATGAGTAGAGTTACCGTTCATGCAGCGTAACCGTCCCCCGTCGCCACAGACGATCAACGTCTTGCGGGCACTGGCCGCCGATCCGGCTCGGTGGCGCTACGGCTATGACCTGGCCACCGAGGTGCACCTTAAGTCGGGTTCGTTGTATCCGATCCTGGTCCGGCTCGCCGACCGTGGCCTGCTGGAAACCTCCTGGGAGCCGGGCCTGGGCAGCCGGCCGCCCCGGCATCTGTACCGGCTGACCCTGACCGGCCGGGAGTTTGCGGCGGCGTTGACCGCCGCCCGCGCCGGCCGGACGACCCTGAACCCGCACAACCGCTGGAGTGAGGCGTAATGCTCGGTGGCCTGTTCTTCGTCCCTATGCTGGGCCTGCTGGGCATCATGATCGCCCTGTACCGGCGTAACCCGCGGAGGTTCCTGGACGGACCCACCGAGGACGCGCCGCTGCGGCTGATGCGCTGGGCGGTCGGCCTGCTGTCCCCGCAACGCCACGAGTGGGGCCAGGCCATGCTCGGCGAATTGGACCACCTCGACGGCCGCATCCGGCGGATGCGCTTCGCGCTGGGCTGCGTCGGTGCCGCACTCGTGCTCCCACCCTGGGGACGGGCCGCCGCCGGAGTCTCGGCGGTGATCGTGCTTGCGGCCGGTGCCGTCGGTCTGTACGGCGGAATGGCGGTCCGCTACCGGCTCGGCGGCGGTGACTGGATCGCGGCAGCGATTTTGACCGTCTTCGTGGTCGGTGTCCTGCTCGGCGCCAGCGCCCTGGTACGCCGGCCCGGTGTCGCGATTCCCGGCCTGCTCGGCGGCCTGATCATCACCGTGACCTGGCTGACCCTGTCCGGGTTCACGTTCCTCGACCAGATCTTGCCGAATATCGTGCCCTGGCACCGGCTGGTAGAGGTGATCGTGGTGCCGTTCGTCGTGGGCGCCGCCGGCACCCTGTGGGGGCGTGACCCGGTCGCCGGGCGACGTATCGCCCGGCTCGCGGCCATAAGCGCCGGCCTCGGCCTGTTCGTGTACAAGTCGATCGCGGTCGCCGCGATCGGAGGCGGCGGACCGTTCGACCAGGACGGCGGCGGGACCCTCCGGGGTACCATCAGCGACCGGCTCGGCAACAACCTGGTCCTGCTGGCCTTCACCACCCTGGTCGTCGCCACCATTGGATGGGGCGGCGCCGCCGCGGCCGGCCGCCTGCTCCGCCGCACACCCACACCGGCAGTTCCCGGCCCGATCAACCCGAACCCCGAAACCCAGCAGGAGGCGTAGCCCCGATGACCACACCGGACCAGCCGGGCCGGACGGTTCCCGTACGACGTGGCCGCAGAACCGTGCGCATCGTGCTGCTGTGCCTCGTCGTGGCAGCGATACTGTTCCTCGCCGTCACCAGCTGGCTTAGCGGGCGCTGAAAATGGCCCCGGCTGGCGTTAGGTGATCGACGAGGCACAGCAAGGGCAGCGGGGGACCGCCGCCGTCCGGCAACGGAAGCACGCCAATCACAACGTGCCCGAGCTGCGGCACCGTGTCCAGCCGTTCCCGCACCTCGCGCAACCCGTCGCGGAATGCGGAACGGGAAGCAGGATGAACATCGCCTACACGGCACTCAGGCCGCATGCGGCAAGGCGGCCCGCGATGATCGGCACTGCCTTGCATATCTCGGCATCTCGATCAGCCAGTCGGAGATGCGCTGGCCGAAGTGCCCGCGATGGCGTCCTTTACCATGCGGCGGAGGATGGGGGCGTAGACAGGATCAGGCTGAAGGACAGAGCCGTTCCCTGTCTCGCTGGGCGTGCGGCGGAAACCGAACGGGGTCCACCCTCCCGCATACCGACTGAGCGTGCGCAGAGCAGCCCGGCGGTCAGTCCCCGATGTCGGGCCGCTCCCAGGGCGCTACTTTGTACGCTGAAACGTCCAGGTCAACTGCCTGGTCAACGACATCGTGGCCCTGCGACTTAGCCCAGCGGCGCGCTGCCGCTAGCTGACGTTCAGGCGAAGTGCTCTCATCCGTTCAACGGCTGAGCCGCACGCCTGCCAGGACACGAGCCACGGAAGGAGTTAACAGTCAGTACCTCACGATTGGTCGTGCTCATATCCGGTGCCGGGACCAATCTTCAGGCGCTCATCGACGCGTCCGCGGACACTTCTTATGGTGCGCGAGTGGTTGCTGTGGGCGCCGACCGGCCAGGCATCGAGGGTCTGGCCCGGGCGGAACGGGCCGGCCTCCCCGCGTTCGTGCACCGCGTCAGCGACTATCCGGAGCGTGGCGCATGGGATCGCGCCCTCACGGATGCCTGTGCCGTGTTCGAGCCCGACCTCGTCGTGTCCGCCGGATTCATGAAACTGGTCGGCGATCCTTTCCTCGACCGGTTTGGCGGCCGGTTCGTCAACACGCATCCGTCGCTGCTGCCCGCCTTTCCCGGCATGCACGCGCCGCGGGAGGCGCTGGCGTACGGCGTCAAGGTCACCGGGTGCACGGTATTCCTGGTGGACTCGGGCATCGACGCGGGGCCCGTCGTGGCGCAGGCCGCGGTGCCTGTTTTCGACTCAGATGACGACGACAGGCTGCACGAGCGGATCAAGACCGTCGAGCGAGGCCTGCTGGTGGATACGGTTGGTCGCATGGCGCGCGACGGATGGTCGGTGCAGGGCAGGAAGGTGAGGATCGGCCGTTGACCAAGGTAGCGATCAAGCGGGCGTTGATCAGCGTCTACGACAAGACGGGGCTTGACGAACTGGCCCGTGGTTTGCATGAGGCCGGCGTCGAGATCGTCTCCACCGGGACGACCGCGGCACGAATTGCCGCGGCGGGCGTACCCGTGACGACGGTGGAGAATCTCACCGGCTTCCCCGAGTGCCTGGACGGCCGGGTGAAGACGCTGCATCCGCGCGTGCACGGCGGCTTGCTCGCCGACCTGGGTAATCCCGGCCACGTTGCCCAGATCGAGGAACTCGGCATCGCCCCGTTTGGGTTGCTCGTGTCGAACCTGTACCCATTCGAGGCCGCCGTGGCGTCCGGTGCGGCACCGCCGGAATGCGTCGAGCAGATCGATATCGGCGGGCCCGCGATGGTACGCGCGGCAGCCAAGAACCACGCCAGCGTGGCGGTGGTTACCGAACCTGCGGCTTACCCGGACCTGCTGGCCGCGGTGCGGGCGGGCGGATTCACGCTCGAGGCGCGCCGCCTCCTCGCCGCGAGCGCGTTCGCGCACACGGCCGCGTACGACACGGCGGTCTCGGCCTGGTTCGCGAGTGTTTATGCCCCAGACCAGACGGCGCGCGAGACGGGCTGGCCCACGGTGGTCGGCGCGCAGTGGCGCCGGCAGGATGTGCTGCGCTACGGCGAGAACCCACATCAGCGAGCAGCGCTGTATGTGTCAGCGGACGGGTCCGGCATCGCCCACGCCGCTCAGTTGCACGGCAAGCAGATGTCGTACAACAACTACGTCGACGCGGACGCCGCATGGCGGGCGGCATGGGATTTCGCGCCGCCGTGCGTGGCGATCATCAAGCACACGAATCCGTGCGGCATCGCGATCGGGGCCGACGTCGCGGATGCCCACCGTAAGGCGTATGCGTGCGATCCTGAGTCCGCGTTCGGCGGGATCATCGCGGCCAACCGGCCGGTTACCGAGGCACTCGCCAGCCAGATCGCCGAGGTGCTGACCGAGGTGGTAATAGCACCCGCCTTCGACGCCGCGGCAATCGACGTGCTCACCGCAAGGAAGAACGTGCGACTGCTGCGCTGCTCGCCGCCGGACGGTGGGCCGGGCCTCGGCTGGCGGCCCGTCACCGGCGGGATGCTGCTGCAGTCCGCGGACAGGATCGACACACCAGGTGACGATGCTGCGACCTGGGAACTGCGATCCGGGCAGCCGGTCAGCGCCGCCACGCTGGCCGATCTCGGCTTCGCATGGCGCGCATGCCGCGCGGTGAAGTCCAATGCCATCGTGCTCGCTACTGGCGGCGCCACCGTCGGAGTCGGCATGGGCCAGGTGAACCGCGTGGATTCGGCCAGGCTGGCGGTGGCACGGGCAGGTGAGCGCGCGCGCAGCGCGGTCGCGGCGAGCGACGCATTCTTCCCGTTTCCTGACGGCCTGCAGGTGCTCATCGATGCGGGGGTACGTGCCGTAGTGGAGCCGGGCGGGTCGATTCGTGACGACAAGGTCGTGGCCTGCGCCGACGCCGCCGGTATCAGCTTGTATTTCACCGGAACGCGCCACTTCTTCCACTGACCGGTCGCTGCGGTGGCCTCGCTGGCGTTCGGCGCAGGGGCGGCCCCCGATGTCACCCAGCGATGACCCAGTGGTGGGTCCCCGCGCACCGCCTGCCGCGCACCGCCTGCCGCGCACCGCCCGTCGCGGCCAGGCTGTGCCCGGGGACTCCTCGTCTGGCCCAGTTTCCCCGTCTGGCCCAGTTTCCCCGTCTGGCCCAGTTTCCCCGTCTGGCCCAGTTTCCCCGTCTGGCCCAGTGCTCCTCGTCTGGTGCTGCCTCCTCAGCTGGCGCGGCGACCCGGGGTGTTGCTGGCTTTCTGCGGACCGGCATTACCGCCACTTCGAAGCGCCGGACCTTTGCCACCGCGTGTTCCGGCGGCACCGCGTGTCCCGGCGGCACCGCGTGTTCCGGCGGCACTGCGTGTTCCGGCGGCACTGCGTGTTCCGGCAGCACCCTGCGTCGGACCTGCCTCACTGTGTGTTCCGGCACCACCCTGCGCTCCTGCACCAGCGTGTGTTCCGGCACCACCCTCCGCTCCTGCACCACCCTGCGGTCCTGCACCACCCTGCGGTCCTGCACCACCCTGCGGTCCTGCACCACCCTGCGGTCCTGCACCACCCTGCGGTCCTGCACCACCCTGCGCTCCTGCACCTCGCGGGGTGGCAATCGCCTGGGGTCCCGTTCCCTGTGTCCCGCCGCCGGGCGGTCCCGTGCCTGGCGGTCCACCGGGCCCAGACCCACCGGGACCCGGCGGGCCGGTGCCGCTGGGTGGTGCCCCGGTGCCTGGCCTGGCTGGTTCGGCCTTGCCACCACGGTCCGCCGGGGGCATCGGCCGGACCAGGCCGAGCGCAACGACCTCGTTGGCGAGCCGGGTGCGCCGGTTAGGGCCTTCCGGAATCCGGAACTTCTGGTAGAGGCGAAGCAGATGCTGCTTCACTGCGGCCTCGGTCACGACCAGGTCGGCCGCGATCTCCCTGGCGGTGGCAGGCGCGACGAATGCCTCGTCCGACAGAGCCGGGCGGCACAGCGAAGTGAGGACGTCAATTTCGCGGCGCGTCAGTTCGGGCGCGGCGGACCTGCGAAGCTCCACTTCGGGAGCGATCTCTTCGTGGGGGATACCGCCCACCCGGCAGCGAGCGGCGCCAAAGCTTACGACATCACCATCCTCGAGAACGCGGCGGGCGACTGGCCTGCCGTTCACCCGCGTCCCGTTCCGGGATAATCCAAGATCGACCACGTATGTGTACGGTCCGCGCCGGATTATCTCTGCGTGCAGTTGCGAGACAGTCGGGTCCCCGAGCCGGACGTCCACCGCGCTGCCCCGTCCCACCGTTGTGACCTCGGACCGCAACGCAAAAACCTCGCTGCTGTCCTCGACCCTTATGAATGGCCCCTCCAAGACAGACCCTCCCCGCACTATCGGAGCCGTCACTCATGCCTAACGTGGCAGTTACCCTCCGGAGGGCCCCTCGTACCGCATTCCTACTGAGGTATTACGCGGAGCGCTCAGCCGGGCGAATACATCGGACCACATCGGACTGGTGGTCTGTGAGGGAAATCGGCTTTGGCGCGACGACGCCCAGGTGAGCACCTCGCAGCCCTTGTCGTGGTCGCGCGAAGGACCAGCTACGCGGTCCTCGAGGACAAGCAAATACCTAGCGATGAACAAACCCACCCACTCGCCCCCGCCCGCTCGCCCGGCCTGCGTTGGCCTGGCCCCGGCCCGGGCGTTGGCCCCGGGCCCGGGCGTTTGGCCCCGGCCCGGGCGTTGGCTCCGGCCCGGGCGTTGGCTCCGGCCCGCGCGTTTGGCCCCGGCTCGCGCGTTGGCCCGGCTCGGGCGTTAGCTACCGCGCTGAACTGGCCGCATGCCGCACTCCCCGAACTGGTGACAGGAAACCTGCGGAATCGCGGGCAGCCGTACGCCGATGGCATGGCTGCGTGGCGGCGCCAACGAGCAGGTCCCGCGTAGACTCGAGGCAGTCAGGAAGAAGGCGGTTGCGTCCTGGCGGTGACCGCCGTCGAGCCGGAAGTCCGGGCCAGCCTGGCGCGGGAAAAGAAGATCATGGGATTCGGGCACCGTACTTACAAATCGGAGGATCCACGTACTTGTGCTGGATGTCCGCGCAGCTCGCGTAATCGTCCGGCGACAGCACGTGGTACCGCACGTCGCAGCGCACGGAGGTGGTTTTCGCGGAGAAGGGCCTGCACCCGACTGCCGGCTTCTACGCGGCTTCGGTGTACCACTGCCTCGGCATGCCTACGGACCTGTTCACGCGGATCTTCTCGGTCAGCCGGACGGCTAGCTGGACTGCCCATGTGATCGAACAGCACGTGGGCGGCCGGCCGATCAGCCCCGACAGCGGCTACATGGGCGAGTGCCGGCTCAGCTGGCTCCCGCTGGCAGCCAGATGACGTCGCGGGAGATTTCCGGTGGATCACGCGGGCCTGCACAGGGCGCAGGTGCCGCGGGCGAGCGGCAGGAACCGGTGCCACCCCGGCGGCCACCACATGCGCCTATTCCACCCCGTCTGGACAGCATGAGCCCAAGGCCGCCAGGGGGCCGGGCGCGCCGCAGCGGGCCTGGCGGCCAGCCTGTCTCGAACCTGCCATATGTGCTGGTGGTTGCCGGAGTCCTGGGTGGCCTGCTATGGGTGTGGCTGAGCAAGAACCACGTCAAGGGTGGCACGCTGATGATTGCCGGGTCGCTCCTGCTCGCGGGCGGGGCCAGGCTTACGCTGGCCCCCGGGCGGGCCGGACTGCTCGCAAGCAGGCGTCGCGCCGTCGATGTGGCCGCGTTCGCAGTTCTGGGTGCCGGACTGCTCGTGGCCGCCCTGCTGATCCCGAACCCATCGTGATCGGCCATGAAGGTCGCCCGCGGCGTTGGACCGACGCGGTCAGGCTGAACCGCGCGTCGCCCGGCGGCGTTACCCCGGCCGCGGCTCTGACCGCGGCCCTGGCGCGGGGCCGGGCCCGTCCCCGGGACACCGGCGGACCCCAACTGACCTGATTAACCCGGAACAGGGGGAGATAGCCTCACGAAAAGTGAGCCTCGAAGAGCTGGCCCAGGGACCACGAACCCGGAACCCCGGAGGCAACGACCCATGGAATCCCCCGTGGAGGCGGCTGGCGTGATGAAGGGAAGAAGAGCGGCATGCCCAAGATCAGGGTGGAGAATCCCGTCGTAGAACTTGACGGCGACGAGATGACGCGGATCATGTGGAAGTTCATCAAGGACCAGCTGATCCTGCCTTACCTGGATATCGACCTGAAGTACTTCGACCTTTCTATCCAGAACCGTGACGCCACCGACGACCAGGTGACGGTGGACGCGGGGAATGCGATCAAGCAATATGGGGTGGGCGTCAAGTGCGCCACGATCACACCCGACGAGGCGCGGGTCAAGGAGTTCGGCCTGAAAAAGATGTGGCGATCGCCGAACGGAACGATCCGTAACATTCTCGGCGGCGTCGTTTTCCGCGAGCCGATAGTGATGTCCAATATCCCCCGGCTGATACAGAGCTGGTCAAAGCCGATCGTGATCGGCCGTCACGCGCATGGCGACCAGTACCGGGCGACCGATTTCGTTGTGCCCGGGCCCGGAACGGTAATGATCTCGTATCGGCCCGAGGACGGCGGCCAGCCGTTCGAGGTCGAGGTTGCGAAGTTCGCCGGTGGCGGCGTGGCGATGGCCATGTACAACTTCGACGACTCGATCCGTGACTTCGCGCGGGCGACGATGCGGTACGCGCTCGACCGCGGGTTTCCGCTGTACCTGTCGACGAAGAACACGATACTCAAGGCGTACGACGGCAGGTTCAAGGTCCTGTTCGCCGAGGTGTTCGAGTCGGAGTTCAAGGCCGAATTCGAGGCCGCAGGCCTCACCTACGAGCACCGGCTGATCGACGACATGGTGGCGCAGGTGCTGAAGTGGGAGGGGGGGATCGTCTGGGCGTTGAAGAACTACGATGGTGACGTCGAATCCGATGTCGTCGCGCAGGGTTTCGGCTCGCTCGGCCTGATGACGAGCGTGCTGATGACGCCGGACGGCCGCACCGTCGAGGCCGAGGCCGCGCACGGTACGGTGACCCGTCATTACCGGATGCACGAGCAGGGCAAGCCCACATCCACCAACCCGATCGCGTCGATCTTCGCCTGGACCCGTGGCCTCGCGCACCGCGGCAAGCTAGACGGCACACCGGAGGTAACCCTATTCGCGCGGCTGATCGAAGAGGTGTGCGCTGAGACCGTCGAGGCCGGGCAAATGACTAAGGATCTCGCGTTGCTGATCGCCGCCGACGCCCCATATCTGACCACACAGGAGTTCCTCGCCGCGCTCGACGAGAACTTGCGAAAGACGATGGAGACCCAATGAGCCGCCAGGGAAAGGTATCGGTCGTAGGCGCCGGATTCTACGGTTCCACGACGGCGCAACGACTCGCCGAGTACGACATCTTCGACGAGGTCGTGCTCACCGACATCATCGAGGGCAGGCCGGCCGGGCTGGCCCTGGACATGAACCAGTCGCGCCCGGTGGAGGGATTCGAGACCAAGGTCACTGGGGCTACCACTGGGGCGGACGGGTCCGGATACGACGCACTGGCCGGCTCCGGCATCGTCATCATCACGGCCGGCCTGCCGCGTAAGCCAGGCATGAGCCGGATGGATCTGATCGGCGTCAATGCCAAGATCGTCCGCGATGTAGCGGAGAATGTCGCCAGGTACGCCCCTGATGCGGTGCTCATCGTGGTGTCCAACCCGCTCGACGAGATGACGGCGCTAGCCGCAAAGGTGTCAGGCTTCCCTGCGCACCGGGTAATGGGCCAGGCCGGAATGCTGGACACGGCCCGCTTCACGAATTTCGTCGCGGAGCGGCTTGCTGTGCCTGTTGGTTCGGTCCGTACCCTCACCCTGGGTTCGCACGGTGACACGATGGTTCCGGTGCCGTCCGCGTGCTCCGTGGACGGCAAGCCGCTGGCCGACCTGTTGCCTGCGACGGAGGTCGAGGCCCTGGTCGAGCGCACAAGGAACGGCGGCGCGGAGGTTGTCGGCCTGCTCAAGACCGGATCGGCGTTCTACGCCCCGTCCGCCGCCGCGGCCCGGATGGCTCGCGCAGTGGCCGAGGATTCAGGCGCGGTGCTGCCGGTGTGCGCGTGGGTGGACGGCCAGTACGGCATTGCGGGCGTGTACCTAGGCGTGGAGGCGGAGATCGGCGCGTCCGGCGTCAGGCGGGTTGTCGAGCGCCAGCTGACCGAGACCGAATTGTCCGGCCTGCGGAACGCGGCCGAGGCGGTCCGCGCCAAGCAGGCCGACGTCGCCAATCTCTGAGAACAGGCTCTGAGCCGGACGCGCGGGCGTGGCGCCCATGAGGGCTCCCTGAGCGGCGCCGCCGCGCCCGCGGCGCCACGAGCCGCGCCCGCGGCGCCGCGCCGCCACGCCCCGGCGCCACGAGCCGCGCCCGCGGCGCCACGAGCCGCCCCCGCGGCGCGCCACGAGCCGCCCCCGCGGCGCCACTAGCCGCGCCAGCCAGTATCTCGCCGGTCAGCCTGCCGCGAGGCGGCGGAGGGCGAGTTCGGCCAAGAGGGTGGCGCCTTCGGGAAGCACAGCGTCGTCGAAAACGGCCTCCGCCGAGTGGTTGAAGGCAGCGGTCGCGGGATCGGTGCCCGGCGGGCAGGCGCCGATGAGGACGAAAGCGCCAGGTACCTCGTTCAGCACCAGGGAGAAGTCCTCCGAACCCGTGATGGGGTTCGGCGCGGTCAGTGCGCGCTCCGGCCCGAACATATCGGCAATGGCTGCGCCGGCGAACGCGGCCTCGGCCGCGTCGTTGACCGTCACGGGGTAATCCTGCGCGTAATCAAGATCCACCGTCATCCCGTGCGCCGCGGCGATGCCTTGCAGCACCGCCGCGACGCCCTCCCTGACCCGCGTGTGCGCGTCCGCGGAAAACGATCGCATCGTCGCCCCGAAACGTGCCTCGGCGGGGATCACGTTCGACGCGGTGCCCGCGTGGAAACTCCCCACCGTGATGACCACGGGATCGAACACGTCGAACGAGCGGGTGACGAACGACTGCAGCGCGGTGACCATTTCACATGCAGGGGGAATGGGATCGCGGGCGCGGTGCGGCTGCGAGCCGTGCCCACCCGAGCCGCGGACGGTCACCCTGATCTCCCCGGCTCCCGCCATCATGGGACCCGGGCGGGTGGCGCACACCCCCAGTGGCAGCAGCGCAGACACGGAGTGCAGTGCGTACGCGGCTACCGGGCGCGGGCCTGCGGCGTCAAGTACGCCTTCGTCAAGCATGTACCTGGCGCCCCCGTCGCCCTCTTCGCCAGGCTGGAACATGAAGATCACGCTGCCCGCCAGCTCGGCGCGCCGCTGCGCGAGCAGGCGCGCAGCGCCAGCCAGCATGGCCGTGTGCGTGTCATGCCCGCAGGCATGCATGGCCGCGTCATTGCAGGAGGTGTAATCGACGCCGCTGCGCTCGGTGATCGGGAGCGCGTCCAGGTCAGCGCGCAGCAGGACGGCGGGTCCGGGTTTGCCGCCCCTGAGCACCGCCGTCACCGACGTCAAGCGCTGGCCGGTGGTGATCTGCAGCGGCAGCCCGTCGAGCGCGTCGAGCACTTTTTTCTGGGTGCGGGGCAGATCCAGGCCGATCTCGGGTTCGCGATGGATCGCATGCCGCATTCTGGTCATCTCGCCCGCCATGGCGGCGGCGTCGTCATGTACTGACATGGGCTCATCCTGCCCTATGTCGCCCGGCCCGCCGTTCGGCGGCGTGTTGCCTGGCGGGCTGCGTGCGCGCAGCGGTTAAGCCACCCGGTGCGCACCGGATTGCGGCGCCCCGGGGAGCACGCGCGGCGGCGCCCAGCCTCGCCGTCCGAACTCGGCAGCCACCGCATCGCTCACCTCGCCAGCCCGGCCGGCTGGGACCAGCGCGATCACCGATCCGCCGAACCCGCCACCGATCATGCGGGCGCCGAGTGCGCCCGCCGCGTTGGCGGTGTTCACTGCTACGTCCGCTTCGGGCCAGGAGATCTCGAAATCATCACGAAGCGACAGATATGAAGCGTTGAGCAGCGCGCCGATTTCGCTCATGGCACCCGCGCGCAGCAGACGGGCAACCGCCTCGACTCGGTGATCTTCCGTGATGACGTGCCTGGCCCTGCGGCGCAGGACAGGATCTCGCAGCCGTCCAAGAGCGGCGTCGGGATCCGTCACATCGCGCAAGGCGGGGACCCCAAGCAGCCGGGCGGCTTGCGCACAGGCGCGGCGCCTGTCCCCGTAGGCCCCGTCGGTCAGGTCGTGCCGCGCCCGCGTGTCCATGACCATAAGCTCAAGGCCGGCTCCTGCGGGATCGAACGGGATCTGGCTGCTCGACAGCGTCCGGCAGTCGAGGAACAGGGCGCGGCCCCGGCGGCATAGCAGCGCGGCGGATTGGTCCATGATCCCGCTCGGCACACCGGCGAACTCGTTCTCAGCTCGCCGCGCGATCTGCGCCAGCTCTTCCCGGGCTGCCTCGATCCCGTACAAGCCGGCGAGCGCGACCGCGACCCCGCATTCGAGCGCGGCAGACGAGGACAGGCCCGCGCCCTGCGGCAGATCGGAGTCAATGGCCAGCAGCGCGCCGCCGACCTCGTGACCCGCGTCGCGCAGGGCCCAGGCGACTCCCGCGGCGTACGCCGCCCAGCCGGTGACCGATCCAGGCGCCAGGGCTCCGATGCTGACCGCGACCCGCTCCGCCGGGGCCTGGCGCGAGGACAACTCGAGCGTGTCGTCGCCCGCGCGTGCCGCGGCGACCCGCACTCCGGGCCCGAGCGCGAACGGCAGCACGAAGCCCTCGTTGTAGTCGGTGTGCTCGCCGATAAGGTTGACCCGGCCTGGCGCGTGCCACACACCTTCCGCGCTGCCGCCGTACCTGTCGCGGAAGAACCCCGCCGCGCTGGCGGCCGCCGCATCGCGGCCGACAGCCCGCGCTGTCATCGCGGCCCTGCCGAGGCGAATGCCCACGCGTCCGCGACCATCGCGCGCAGGTCAAGGTTCGCCCGCCAGCCGAGCTCGGCTTGGATGCGCGCCGAGGAGGCCACGAGGACCGCGGGATCGCCCGGCCGCCGCGGCGCCACCCGTGCGGGGATGTCGGCACCGGTGACGTCGCGGCACATGTCGATGACCTCGCGGACAGAAATCCCTGCGCCGTTGCCGAGGTTGTAGATGCGGTGCGTAGCTGTGGGACCGGCAGTGCAGGTGTCGAGTGCGCTGAGGTGTGCCCGCGCCAGGTCGGTCACATGGATGTAATCCCGGACGCAGGTGCCGTCCGGTGTCGGGTAGTCGTCGCCGAAGATCTGCACCGCCTCGTCGCCGATCGCCGTACCCCGGTTTGTGGCTGTGCCGTTCGTGGCTGCCCGGTTTGCTGGGGCAGCGCCCAGCCGCGCCGCGACCGCGAGGACGTTCGGGATCAGGTGAGTTTCATGCGCGTGCCGCTCGCCGAGCCACCCGGAGTCCGGGTCCCTGTAGGCGCCCGCCACATTGAAGTACCGCAGGCTCACCCCATCGAGGCCGTGCAGCCGCGCATATTCCCCGAGCGCGGTGTCGACGGCCAGTTTCGACTCCCCGTATGGGCTGGTCGGCAGGGTGGGGGAGCTCTCTTCGATCGGGACGTGTGCCGGGTCGCCGTACACAGCCGCGGTCGAGGAGAAGACGATCCTCCGCACGCCAGCGACCCGCATCGCATCGATCAGGGCGAGGGTACCGCCGAGGTTGTGCTGCCAGTACCTGGCGGGCTGCGCAACCGACTCGCCGACCAGGGACTTGGCGGCGAAGTGCAGCACCGCGTCTATCCCGCCTTCGAGCACGCCACGTGCCTCATCGCGAATCGTGCCGCTGATGAATTCGGCCCCCTTGGGCACCGCATCCGCGTGCCCGGTGGAAAGATCGTCGAGCACCGTGACCTGATGACCGTCCCGCAGCAGCTGGGCAGCGACGACACTGCCGATGTAACCGGCGCCGCCCGTGACGAGCAGCCTCACATGACCTCCCTGAGCTGTCGGGCCGCGGTTTCCGGCACGACATCATTGATCCACACGCCCATGCCGGATTCCGAGCCGGCCAGGTATTTGAGCTTGCCTGGCGCCCGCCGCAATGACAGTACTTGAAGGTGCAGCGCGAACTCCCCAGACTCAGCGGACCCTGACCCGGCAGGCCCACGGCCCGGCGCCTGATGCCAGGCGGCGATGTATGGCGCCCTGCTGCCGAACAGCGCGTCAAGGCGGTGGAGCACGTCCAGGTAGATCGGGCAGAAGGCGGCACGCGCCGTGTCGGGTAGCAGCGTCAGATCGGGCACCCGTTCGGCTGGGAAGAGCAAAATCTCGTACGGCCACCGGGCCGCGGCGGGCACCAAAGCGGTCCAATGGTCGTTACGCGCAACCACCCTGGCGCCCGCGGCCAGTTCGCCGGCGACCAGATCGTCGAACAGGTTGCTCCCGGTGCGCTCCGCATACCGCCGTGCCTCGCCGAGCATTCTGGCGGTGCGCGGCGTGACGAACGGATAGGCATAGATCTGGCCATGCGGGTGATGGAGGGTGACCCCGATCTCCTCGCCGCGGTTCTCGAAGCAGAAAACCTGCTCGACCCCGTCGAGAGCGGACAGGACGGCGGTCCGGTCCGCCCACGCCTCGACCACGGTGCGCACCCTCGCCGGCGTCAGGTCGGCAAAGGATGCCTCATGATCGGAGGTGAAGCAGACGACCTCGCATCTGCCGTAGCCGGGCCGCCGCGCGAACAGGTCTGGCTGGCCGCCGGCCAGTTGTGCCTGCGGTACCCGCAGCCCGGGATCCGCCCCAGAGAGCGAAGGAAAGCGGTTCTCGAAGACCACGACGTCGTAACTGCTCGCCGGGATCTCGGTGGGCCGCCCAGGCGCGGAAGGGTCGAGCGGGCAGGCCTCGGCCGGTGGCAGGAACGTGCGATCCTGGCGCTGCTCGGCGATGACCACCCACTCCCCGGCCAGTGGATCCCAGCGCAGCATGGACGCGGGGCCATCCGCTTGGCCACCGAGGTCGCGCGTGTCTTTGACGGCGTCCCTGCGGAGCCCTGGCGATTCGTCGAAGTAGATGATCTCGCGCCCGTCGGCGAGAGTTGTCGCGTATTTCCAGATCGGATAGGGGTCCACAGAACCCACACGTTACTGCCACCTGCCTCCTGCTCACCCGCCCCGGCCAGCTGACCTCTTAGACTGTGCGGACACCATGCATTCAGGTGCCCGATCTTCAGGAATCGAGCCGTGAGCAACATCGGCCGCGATATTGCCATCGTGCTCGCATTCGTCCTCATCGGCGGATTCTTCGCGGCGGCGGAGATGGCTCTTGTGTCGCTCCGTGAGGGCCAGGTGCGGGCGATCGCGCAGCGTGGCAAGCGCGGGCAGCGCGCCGCCAGGCTCGCACAGGACCCGAACCGCTTCCTTTCCTCGGTTCAGATCGGCGTCACGACGGCGACGCTGCTTTCTGGCGCCTTCGGCGCTGCGACCCTGGCCGCCGAGCTCAGGGGCCTGCTCCGCCGCAGCGGCCTGCCCGCCGGGCTCGCGTCTACCCTCTCGCTGGTCGCGGTGACCGTCGTGATCTCCTACTTCTCACTGGTGCTTGGCGAGCTTGCTCCCAAACGGCTAGCGCTGCAGCGCCCCGAGCCTATTGCGCTGGCGGCGGCCCCTGTCCTCGACAGGATCTCGGTGCTTGCCCGCCCGCTCGTGTGGCTCTTGTCCAGGTCGGTGGACCTGGTGGTTCGGATTCTCGGCGGGAATCCCCGGGCCGGGCGGGATGCCATCAGCTCGGAGGAGCTGCTTGACATGGTGACCGCGAATACCGATCTCGGCGCCGACGAGCGGCACATCGTGGGCGAGGTTTTCGAGGCTGGAAAGCGGCAGTTGCGTGAGGTGCTGCTGCCGCGGACCGAGGTGGAGTTCATCGACAGTGAGATGCCGATATACCGGGCCGCCAAGATCGCGGCGGCGTCCACGCATTCGCGGTTCCCCGTGTACCGCGACTCCTACGACAACGTGATCGGCTTCGTGCACCTGCGGGATCTTCTCAACCCGGAGCTCGCCAGCCGTGCCACGCCGGTGGGGGAGCTGCGCAGGCCGGTGAAGTATCTGCCGCAGAGCAAGACCGTGCTCGCGGCGCTGACCGAGATGCGCAATGACCGGTCCCACCTGGCGATTGTCATCGACGAGTACGGGGGGACCGCGGGGATCGTCACGCTCGAGGACCTGGTCGAGGAGCTGATCGGCGATATCAGGGACGAGTACGACGCGGAGGCTGAGCAGGCCAAGCGGCTGCACGGCGGCGAGGTGGAAGTGGATGGCCTGCTCAACCTGGACGACTTCGCGGACGAGACAGGGTTCGCGCTGCCCGAGGGGCCTTACGAGACCGTCGCGGGTTACGTGATGGCGGCGCTCGGCAAGGTGCCCGCGCCGGGTGATTCGGTAGAGGTGACCGGCCACCGGCTCACCGTGACCGAGATGGACGGCCGGCGGGTCGCCAGGATCCGGGTGGCACCCATACCCGGCGACCAGCCGGACCAGGCCCCGGCCGGACAACGGGCCGGCGAGGCAGGCGACCGGCCCGCGCCGGCTGAGATTGGCCGCCTGCCGCTCGCGGACACCGGCCGGGCCGACGGCGCGGACGGCGGGGCGGGTGCGGACGGCGCGGACGGCGGGGACAGCGGGGCGGGTGCGGACGGCGCGGACGGCGCGGCCGGCGGCCAGGCGCGCGCCGAAGATCGCGGGTGGGGCCTCGAGGCCGGCGGCCGCGCCGACGCGCAGGATGACAGTGCGACGACGGAAGGTAGCGACGGGCGACCGGAAGACGGCCGCGCGACGTCATGATCCGCGTTCGTGCGCGCTTTGCGGCGCAAAGCTGCGCAGCGCTGATCCAGCAGGTGTGGAGATCGGTGTGACGCGGGCGTGCGAGCGGACTGCGGCGTCTGGGCCACAGTGATCTCCTCGCGCTGACCGGCCGGGGTGTGGACGGGTCGGCCAGCCCGGGCCCGCTGCGACGGTAGGCTGGCGACCACGCCGCACTGTCGACGGCCTGCAGATCGCGGGCCGCGCAGCTCAGGGTCCGCCCGCACCGATCCGCTGACACCTTGGTCCGAGGAAAGCCGCATGTCCGACGCCGTACCCACCGCCAAGCCGCGTGTGCTGTCCGGTATCCAGCCCACCGCCGACTCCTTCCACCTCGGTAACTATCTCGGGGCGGTCCGCCAGTGGGTCGCGCTTCAGGACACCCGGGACGCGTTCTACTGCGTCGTCGACCTGCATGCGATCACGGTGCCCTTCGATCCGGCGCTGCTACGCCGGCGTACTCGGCTAGCGGCCGCTCAGCTGTTCGCGGCCGGGCTTAACCCGGACCGCTGCACCGTGTTCGTGCAGAGCCACGTGCCCGAGCACACCGAGCTTGCCTGGATCCTCAGCTGCATCACCGGTTTCGGCGAGGCTGGCCGGATGACTCAGTTCAAGGACAAGACCACCAAGGGCGGCGCCGATCAGGCGAGCGTGGGCTTGTTCACCTATCCGATACTGCAGGCTGCTGACATCCTCATCTACCAGGCCCACGAGGTTCCCGTCGGCGAGGATCAGCGCCAGCACCTGGAGCTGAGCCGCGACCTGGCGCGGCGATTCAATCACCGGTTCGGCGAGACGTTCGCGCTTCCAGGTCCATCTATCCTCCCCGGCGTGGCCAAGATCGCAGACCTGCAGGACCCAACGGCGAAGATGAGCAAATCGTCGTCGTCTGGGCAGGGCATCCTCGACGTGCTTGATGATCCGGCCATGCTGCGCAGGAAGATCATGCGTGCGGTCACCGACCCAGGCAGCGACATCCGCTCAGACGAGGAAGCCAAGCCAGGCATCACGAATCTGCTGCGGATCTACTCCGCGCTGACGGCGACCAGCGTGGCCGAACTCCAGGCGCGGTACGCGGGCGGCGGGTACGGCCGGCTGAAGAAGGATCTGGCCGAGGTGGTGGTGCAGGCGTTCTCGCCGATCAGGGAGCGAACGGAGAAACTGCTAGCCGACGAGGCGGAGCTGGACCGGCTGCTTACCCGGGGCGCGGCAAGGGCCTCTGCCGTGGCGCAGCAGACGATGGCGCTGGTCAGAGACCGGATCGGCCTTCTTCCGCCAGGCCGCTAGTGGTCTGTCAGAGGGGTCCTTTGAGCGAACGGCGTCCAGGTGGGTGCATCGCAGACGTTTCTTGCCGGACGTGTCTTGTAGATCTCGGCGGCTCCCGCTCGGGGCGGCGGTATGGACGGCGACGTCACGACGTGGACCGGCGCCGCCTTGCGAGCCCGTACACGCCCAGCGCGAGCCCTCCGGCGACCAAGCAGCCCACCGTGAAGAGCATGCGGCCAACGCCCGACGAAGGCGCGTGCACCTGGGTCGCCGCGCGCCGCGCTGCGTGCGCGGGCTTGACCGGCGCATTGTGCGCCACCGATGGCGAAGGTAGCGGGCTGACGAGCTGGCCCACCGGAGGGATCTTGCCATCCACGCTAAAACCCCAGTCGAGCATCGCCGTGGCCGACGTGAACAGCGTCCCTGGCACTGCGTGCAGCAAGGTGACGATAAGCGTGTGTCCCTGCCGCCTGGCCATGCCGACATAGGTGGCCATGGCCGGGGTGGTCCAGCCGGTCTTGCCGCCGATGAAACCGCGGTAGGTGGTGAGCAGCCGGTCTTCGTTGAACAGTTCGATCCGCTGCCTCGGGGTGATCGGGAACCAGGTGCTCGGCGTCCGGTCGTAACCAAGGAATGCGGGTATCCGCAGTGCCCGCCGCGCGATCAGCGCCTCGTCGTAGGCGGACACGTGCTGGCCACGCGCGTCGAGCCCGTTGGGCTGACTGGCCACCGTGTCGTCCGCCTGCAGTTGGTGCGCCTCGGCGTTCATCAGCGCGACGCCCCTGGCGAATGAGCCCGTTGCCTCGGCGAGCGCGATCGCAGCGTCATTGCCCGAGATGAGCAACAGCGCACGGAACAGATCTGCGATCTTGTACCGGTAACCCAGCCTCAGTCCGACGACGTCTGGTTCCACGCTGACGGCGCGTCTGGAGGCTACGACTGTCGCATCCGGGTTCAGTACGGGAATGAGCGAGACGGCGGTAAGAATCTTGAGTGTACTCGCGGGCCCGTATTGCGCGTGCGGTTGCCTCGCGGCGAGGATCTGCCCTGTGGTGGCGTCGGCGACCACAAAGGCGCTGGCCGGAACCTGGGGCACGCGCGGGGCGCGTGCTGACGGGTAGTTGACGATGACGCCCGGCCTGGTCAGCTCCGCACCGCCCACCGTGTGACGCGCACGGCCGCCGGTTGTCATGGCCTGGTGACTCGTGCGGTCCGGGTTGCCCGCGGGGACCGCGACGCCCGCGGCGGCGGGGCAGGTCGCTGCGATAGCGAGGGCCGCAGCGGTGGCAGCGGCGGCTGCGGCAACCGCGTTTCGCCCGGATGTCGTCATACCGTAATCACAGTACCTCGTGTGGCCGGAGCCGCACGATCATGAGGGACCGGCACGCCGGCGTGTCCACCGCCTGTGTAGCCGTGGCCTCGGCGCGTGTCTCATTTGGCATCAAATGAGAAGAACGTTCCCTTGGGTGCCCGGCGTACTCTAGGGCCATGACCGGCGTGACAAATGGGTCGGAGTCATGGCTGCCCATCGAGCCCATGTACGGCCCGGATGCGCTGCGGGATTTCGATCCCGCCAGCAGCCTCGGTGAACCGGGCGGATACCCGTTTACGCGGGGCATCTATCCGGCGATGTATACCGAGCGGCCCTGGACGATGCGCCAGTATGCGGGGTTCGCTACGGCCACGGAATCGAACCGCCGCTACCGGCAGTTGATCGAGGCGGGTACGACCGGCCTGTCCGTCGCCTTCGACCTGCCCACGCAGATGGGTTTCGATTCTGACGCGCCGTTGGCGGCCGGCGAGGTCGGCAAGGTGGGGGTGGCCATCGACTCGATCGACGACATGCGCCTCCTGTTTGACGGCATCCCTCTTGCCAAGGTCTCCACCTCGATGACGATCAATGCGCCGGCAGCGGTGCTGCTGCTGCTCTACCAGCTGGTCGCCGAGGAGCAGGGAGTGAGCGCGGGCGACCTCACCGGCACGATCCAAAACGACATTCTCAAGGAGTACATCGCCCGCGGCACCTACATCTATCCGCCGCAGCCGTCGCTCCGGCTCGTCGCGGATACCTTCGCCTATTGCGGCGAGGAGATGCCGAAGTGGAATACGATCTCGATCTCCGGCTACCACATGGCTGAGGCGGGAGCGACGCCGGTTCAGGAGATAGCGTTCACCCTTGCCAACGCCAAAGCGTACGTGGAAACAGCGATCGGCGCCGGGCTTGCGGTGGACGACTTCGCGCCGCGCCTGTCGTTCTTCTTCGTGGCCAGGACCAACCTGCTTGAGGAGGTGGCGAAGTTCCGCGCCGCCCGGCGCTTGTGGGCCCGCATAATGCGTGACGAATTCGGCGCCCGCAGCCCCCGGTCACAGATGCTGCGGTTCCACACCCAGACGGCTGGGGTTGAGCTGACGGCGCAGCAACCCGAGGTCAACATGGCCAGGGTTACTGTGCAGGCACTCGGGGCCGTATTCGGCGGTACGCAGTCACTGCACACGAACTCCTATGACGAGGCGATCGCGCTGCCCAGCGAGAAGGCGGCCAGGCTGGCGCTGCGTACCCAGCAGGTGATCGCGTACGAAACCGATCTCACCTCGACGGTTGACCCGTTCGCGGGATCGTATGCGATCGAGTCGATGACCGATGGTGTGGAGCAGCAGGCTACTGAGCTCATCGCACAGATCGACGAGCTTGGCGGCGCTGTCGCGGCCATCGAGCAGGGATTCCAGAAAGCCGCGATCGAGCGCTCGGCGTACCAGGTGGCGCTGGACGTGGACGCGGGCAGCCGGGTCGTGGTCGGGGTTAACAAGTTCCGTACCGAGGGCGACGAACTGTACCCGGCGCCGTGGGTCAATCCGGCGCTCGAGCAGGAACAGGCGGAGCGGCTCGCACGGCTGCGGCAGGCGCGCGACGCGGCTGCCCACCGGCGCGGCATCGATGATCTCAAGAAGGCGGCTGACGGCACCCAGAACCTGCTCCATCCGCTACGTGCGGCGCTCCAGGCGCGCGCCACCGTTGGCGAAGTGTGTGACGCGCTCCGCGATGTCTGGGGGGTTTACAAGCCCCCGGATGTGTCATAGGGGGCAGCTCGGGAATTATTTACCGCATACGAGACTCGAATTGTCAGCATGTGGTGTCCTGAGCGACATATATGGCCGTGAACGGACCGGCCCGCCCGCAGGCCACCGGCTCGGTCCGGGCGCGGAATCGCAGCTGCTTTGAGCCAGTCCGAACGATCCTGAGCTGCTACCACGCTCAGCGTTCCGGTGCCGGGTACCACTCAGGTATCAGCATCGGCGGCGCCGGCGAGACTGCTTTCTGTGTCAGTTTCCGGGCTCTCGCACGCGCACGGGCTGACCCGCTGCCCGCTCAGTCCAGCCTGCTCGCCCGCCCAGTCCAGCCCGCTAGAGTTTGGCCCGCCGCGCGAGTTATGTGCGCCTTGCGGCAGTTGGCGCCCAGGACTATTCGCCATTTCTTTCTCCATTTCAGCGGCTGGCTCCGGATTTTAGCTCCAGGTATCTCGGAGACCTGGAAAGATTGAAGACGGAGGTCGAGTGGTGGTCATCGCATGGAATGCTTCCCGTGGGGCAACGCTAGGAGTCGAATGGGAGCTTCAGCTCATCGACGCGCAGAGCAGGCTGCTGCGGCAGGACGCCGGTGAAGTGCTCGCCCTGCTGCCGGGGCTCAGCGAGGACGGGGAGCATCCCAGGATCCGGCACGAGCTCATGCTGTCGACCGTGGAGGTGGTCACCGGCATCTGCTCGACGGTGTCCGAGGCCAAGATGGATCTTGCCGCGACCATACGGGAACTCCAGCGGATCACAGATTCGCGAGGTACGATGCTGGCCTGCGCCGGGACGCATCCCGTCAGCGATTGGCGTGATGCGAGGATGGCGCCGATTCAGCGGTATGCGGAGCTCGTCGAGCAAATGCAATGGCTTGCCCGCCGGATTCAGACCTTCGGCGTGCACGTCCATGTGGGCCTGCGTGATGGGAGCAAGGCGATCCCGATCGTCAATGCCCTCGCCGCGTATCTTCCGCATTTTCTCGCGCTTACCGCCTCCAGCCCGTACTGGTGCGGGCAGGACAGCGGGCTGGCATCCAGCCGGTCGGTGGTATTCGGCGCGCTACCCATGGCCGGGCCGCCGCACCAGCTCGCCAAATGGAGTGAGTTCGAGGACTACATGGAGACGCTGCTTCGCGCCGGGACCATCCGGAGCATCAAAGAGGTGTGGTGGGACATCCGGCCGCACCCCGATTTCGGGACGGTGGAGGTCCGCATGTTCGACGGCACGCCCACCCTCCGCGAGATCGGTATGGTCGCGGCGCTCTCACAATGCCTGGTCCGCCTCTTCGACTTCCAGCTCGACCGCGGCTACACCCTGCCGATGCCGACGGCATGGGTGATCAGGGACAATAAGTGGAGGGCCACGAGGTACGGGCTCGATGCGACTGTTATTACCGACGATACAGGGGTGACCGCGCCGCTCAGGGACGAGCTCTATGAGCTGATCAGGGAGCTTGAGCCTGTCGCCGACAGGATGGGCTGCGCGGACGAGCTCTGCGTGGTGTCGGACGTCCTCGAACATGGAGCCTCGTACGAGCGGCAGCGCGCCATCATCACCGGCGGTGGCGAGCTGACCGACGTGGTGGACGCCCTCGTCACGGAGTTCGCGGAGGACAGGTTCGTCTCGGCAGGGGAGGTGACGTATGCAGGG
Source organism: uncultured Actinomycetota bacterium (assembly GCA_963727015.1). Taxonomy (GTDB): domain Bacteria; phylum Actinomycetota; class Actinomycetes; order Streptosporangiales; family Streptosporangiaceae; genus DATFVJ01. The sequence continues at coordinate 465,756 of CAVSEV010000005.1, forward strand.
ACATGAGCGTCACCCCGGGCTCGACAGCTTCGTGTCCGCCCACGCTGACGAGTTCATCGCGTTCCGCAGGGATCTGCATGCCCACCCCGAGCTCGGTTACCACGAGCACCGGACGACTCGCCTCGTTGCCGCCAGGCTGGCCGCGGCCGGACTTCGGCCGGCTGTCCTGCCGAAGGGCACCGGCATGGTCGTCGACATCGGCGACGGCGCCGGACCGGTGATCGCGCTCCGTGCCGACCTCGACGCGCTCCCGATATCAGACGAGAAGAACGTGCCGTACCGCTCGACCGTGCGCAACGCTTGCCACGCGTGCGGCCACGACGTGCACACGGCGATCCTGGTCGGCGCCGGGCTGTACCTCGCGCGCCTGGCCGCAGCGGGCGAGCTGCCTGGACGAGTCCGGCTGGTCTTCCAGCCGGCCGAGGAAGTCCCGGGTGGTGCGCTCGACGTGCTCGCCGCCGGCGGGATCGCGTCCGTCGACCGGATCTTCGCCCTGCACTGTGACCCGCGGCTCGATGTCGGCAAGGTCGGCCTGCGTGCTGGGCCGATTACCGCAGCCTGCGACAAGATAGTGGTTCGCGTCGCGGGGCCTGGCGGGCACACCGCGCGGCCGCACCTCACCGCCGACCTAGTATACGCGCTTGGCAAGATCGTGACCGAGCTGCCCGCTGCGCTATCCAGGCGGGTTGATCCCAGGTCCAGCCTGAGCCTCGTTTGGGGCAGGGTCAGCGCGGGAACGGCGGCCAACGCGATACCCGATGACGGGATCGCGGAGGGGACCGTTCGCTGCCTCGACGACGAAGCGTGGCATGCCGCGCCTGACCTGCTCAAGGCATTGATCGACTCGGTGGCGAGTGCCTACGGCGTACTTGCCGATCTCAGCTACCAGCGCAACGTGCCGCCCACGGTGAATGAGTCGGTCAGCGTGCAGATGCTCACCGACGCCGTTGAGCAGGTACTGGGCGGCGACGGGGTCGCCGCGGCGCCGCAGAGCCTGGGCGGCGAGGACTTCGCCTGGTACCTGGAATCGATCCCTGGCGCGTTCGCGCGGCTCGGTACCCGGGGCAGGGTTGTGGCGGCCGACATCGACATTCACCAGGGCACGTTCGACATTGACGAACGGGCGATCGGACTCGGCGTGAAGGTCATGGTCGCCGCCGCGCTCAGGGCGCTCGGTTCTCGCCGGATGGGGTCCAGGCCCGCGCCACCTGCCGCCAATAGCGCTGTGGATGGACTGGGTGCTGGGCCCGACCATCACAGTGGGCCCGGCCTGCACCCAGGGACCGGCCACCACACCAGTGTCGACCAGTGCGGCAGGGCTGACCACGACGGCGCGGCTGACCACTGCGCTGGGCTGACCACTGCGCTGGGCTGACCACTGCGCTGGGCTGACCACCGCGCTGGGCTGGCTACGGCGCTGGTCTGGCCGCTGGGCTGGCTACTGCGCTGGGCTGGCCACTGCGCTGGGCTGGCCACTGCGCTGGGCTGGCCACCCGGCGGGGCTGACACGGGCGGCTCACCACCGCTCGCTTGGCGGCTGCGCGATAGCCTGGCTTCCAAATGACATACCAGCCGACGCTCGACGAAATCACGCGTGCTCCCAAGGTCCTGCTGCACGACCACCTCGACGGCGGCTTGCGGCCGGGGACCATCACCGAACTCGCGGGCGACATCGGTTACCGTGACCTGCCCACCGACGACGCGGGCGAGCTCGCCGAGTGGTTCGCGCAGATAGCCGATTCTGGCTCGCTGGAAAGATACCTGGAATCCTTCAACCACACCGTGGCCGTGATGCAGACACCCGAGGGGCTCGCCCGGGTCGCGGCGGAGTGCGCGGAAGACCTGGCCGCGGACGGCGTCGTATATGCCGAGGTGCGGTTCGCGCCCGAGCTGCACACCGAGCAAGGCCTAAGCCTGGACCAGGTGGTCGAGGCCGTACTTGAGGGATTCGCTGCGGGCACCAGGTCGGGTGCGATCCGGATCGGCGTGTTGCTCACCGCGATCAGGCACGCAGCGCGGTCGATGGAAATCGCCGAACTCATGGTCCGCTACCGCGACGCGGGCGTCGCGGGGTTCGACATCGCCGGGCCCGAAGCGGGCTACCCGCCCACCCGCCATCTGGACGCATTCGAGTACCTGCAGCGGGAGAACGCGCATTTCACGATCCACGCAGGTGAGGGATTCGGGCTGCCGTCTATCTGGCAGGCGATCCAGTGGTGCGGCGCGGACAGGCTGGGCCACGGTGTCCGGATCATCGATGACATCGCCGAGGGCTCCAGCTCCGGGACGCCGAAGCTGGGGCGGCTGGCAGCATACGTGCGTGACAAGCGGATCCCGCTCGAAATGTGCCCGACATCCAACGTGCACACCGGGGCCGCCCGTTCGGTCGCGGAGCACCCCATCGGCCTCCTGCGGCGCCTGTATTTCCGTGTCACTGTGAACACCGACAACCGGCTGATGAGCGCGACCAGCCTGTCGGAAGAATTCGCCCAGCTGGTCGATGCGTTCGGCTACGGCTGGGACGACCTACAGTGGTTCACTATCAATGCCATGAAATCGGCGTTCCTGCCCTTCGACGAGCGCCTGGAGCTCATCAACGGTGTCATCAAGCCAGGATTCGCACAGCTCAAGTGGCGTGGGAACAAGCCCCTCGCCTGACGCGCCCGTGGCCGCCGCGGCACCCGCTGCCCGGCCGAAGGTGTTCCGCTCGCCCGGGGCGGTAGCGGTCTGGTACGTGTGGCTCGTTTTCGCGGGGCTGAACATGATCGATCTGGCCGTTCAGGGCCACGACCACACCTCGGCCGTGGTCGCGGCCACCTTGGTGCTGATCACCGGGGCCGTTTTCGTCGCTGCGCTGCGCCCACGGATCTTCGCGGACGAGGACGGAGTGACAGTGCGCAACCCGATGCGCGATATCCGGGTGCCCTGGGGAGCGGTGACGAGCATCGACCTGCAAGACATGGTCCGCGTGCACTGCCGCGCCGACGCAGGTGAAACCGTTGCTGGCGCGGAACCTCGGCAGCGTGTGCTGCGCAGCTGGGCGCTCCAGTCGTCGCGCCGGAGCCGGATGAAAGCGCAGCTGAGAGCAAGAGCCCGGACGGCGGAGATAGCCAGCGGGAGGCCAGGGTTCACCCATCCGAAAGCCCAAGTGCACGCGCTCATGGCCCAGTCCACCGCAGCGTGAGCGGTCACGTCGCTGGACGAGCTGCGCGCGAGCGCGGCTCAGCGGGGCGCTCTAGGCGGGCCGCCCGAGGTCAGCGTGGTCCGCGGCGTCGGCGGCCGCGCTCCTGCTCCCCGCCCTGCTGCTCGCTGTGGTCAGCCTTATTTCCTGAGCAGCGCGCAGCTGGGCATGTCTCGCAGATCTTTGGCGGCGACGACAGTTCCACTTTCGGCTCCCCGAGAACAAGCAGGCCGTGCCGATCGCCCGCCTGGCCTACTGCCCGCATCCACCGAGATGTACGAGCCTCCGGTCAGGTGATGCCCGCGAGCAGCCTGGCGAGCAGCGCGCCGATCCTGGCCGCTGCGGCCTGGCCGGCGGCCAGCACCTCCGCATGCTCGAGGGGCGCGCCGGACAGGCCCGCGGCCATGTTCGTGACCAGCGAGAAGGCGAGCACCTCCAGCCTTGCCTCGCGGGCGGCGATTGCCTCGAGCACGGTGGACATGCCGGCCAGGTCGGCGCCGAGCGTCCGCGCCATCCGGATCTCGGCCGGTGTCTCGTAGTGCGGGCCGGGGAAGCACGCGTAGACCCCCTCGGCCAGGGATGGATCCTCCATGTGGGCCAGCGCTCGCAGCCGCGGCGTGTAAAGCTCCGTCAAGTCCACGAATCTCGGGCCAAGTAGCGGTGACCGCCCGGTGAGGTTGATGTGGTCGCTGATGAGCACCGGCTGGCCGATCGAGAAATCCGGGCAGATGGCACCCGCCGCGTTGGTCAGCACGACCGTTCGGGCGCCTGCTGCGGCAGCCGTTCTGATGCTATGTACCGCCGCGTCCGGTCCACGGCCCTCATACAGGTGGGTTCGTCCGAGGAAGATCAGCAGGCGGTGGCTGCCGACGGGCACGGAACGGATCCTGCCCGCGTGCCCGCTGGCCGAGGGTGCCGCGAAGCCGGGTAGGTCGGCGGCAGCGAACTCGTGGGCTGGCGGCCCGAAAGCGTCCGCGGCGTCGCTCCAGCCAGATCCGAGCACTACCGCTGCGGTGTGTTCGTCGGCACCTGTGCGCTCACGCAGGGTGACCGCGGCGGCGCGCGCAGCCTCGTATGGGTCGTCGTTCACGTCAGCCGACAGTACGCTGGCCGTCGCCCCGTCACCGTGCCGGGGGTCGTCGCCGACCAGCCAGCGGCGCCTGGACCGTTACCAGCCGCCGCATCGCCCGGGTTGCCGAGGCGAATCAGCATTGGCACACAACGGCCCAATGTGTGCCAATGCCGCCCGGAACCGGCGGGCAGCAAAAGGCCTGCAAAGAGGTCATCCGGTGCTTCAAAGGGCTCCGGTGACCGCGGGCGCTACCCGCGACGGCAGCGCCACTGGATAGTGGTTGGCCCCTTGGTGGCGCTCCAGCGCCCCCTACAAGCCAACCACGACAGCCGCCCGCGGGCCCTGGACCTACGAGACCCTCCCTAGCGGCACGGACGAGCCCGTAGCGCCGCTACGTAGTCCGGCGGTGCGCCCGCTTTCTCCGCGGCGTCCGCGAGGAGTCCAACATAACGAGGGGCTGGGAGGCCGCCCTCGTAGCCGTTGAGAACGTAAAGCCAGGCAAGAACGTTGCCCTCATCTGTCCGCACCCTGACTTTGATCTTGGCGTAGTACCCCAGGGTGGCGCCGTCCCATTGGTCGAGCACCTTCTCGTCGATCTCAGGGACGTCGTAAAGCACGACGAACACCCGCGCGGTATCGTCCTCGACCAGCGTCGCAAGCGCGCCTTCCCAGCCGAGATCCTCGCCGCCGAAGGTCAGCCGCCAGCCGTCCAGCCAGCCACCGCCCTGCTGCGGCGAGTGCGGGCAGCGCAGCGCCATCTGCATAGGGTTCATGTTGCTGCCATACGCCGCGTATAAGGTCACGGAGATCAAGCGTAAGGGCTGGCCGGATGGCCAAGTGGCAGGTGCGCCACAATTGAAGGTTCTTGCGGCGCACAGCCAGCGCGGCGACAGAAGGCACGGCGACAGCAGCACGGCGACAGCAAGGCGACAGCGATCGCGGCAACAGCAAGCGCGGCAACAGCAAGCGCGGCAACAGCAAGCGCGGCAACAGCAAGCGCGGCAAACGCGGCCCGCGGCCTCCGCGGGCCGGGCGTGAGCGGAAAGGTGACATGGTGACCGCCGGACGTACCCGTATCGTGATCATCGGTGGCGGGCCTGGAGGTTATGAGGCCGCCCTCGTGGCAGCGCAACTCGGGGCGGAGGTCACGTTGGTGGAGCGTGACGGCGCGGGCGGGGCCTGCGTGCTCACCGACTGCGTCCCGTCCAAGACGCTGATCGAGACCTCGGTCACGATGGCGACCTTGGCATCCGCAGCTGATCTCGGCGTGCGTGTAGGACTCCCCAGCGGTGCCGGTGGTGCCGCTGCCACTGGTGGTGCGGGTGTCCCTGGTGGTCCCGCTGGCCTTGGTGGTGCTGCTGGCCTTGGTGGTGCTGCTGGTCCTGGTGGTGCTGCTGGCCTTGGTGGTGCCGCTGGCCCTGGTGGTGCCGCTGCCCCTGGTGGGCCCAGTGGTGACGGTGGAGCCAGTAGTGACGATGGAGCCGGTGGTGACAGTGGGCCCGGTAGTGACGGTGGAGCCGGTGGTGACGACGCCTGCGGCGGTGGTGCCGGTACTGTGGACGCCGCGCGCCTCTACACACGGGTCAAGGCCCTCGCGAGCCGCCAATCTGCGGACGTGGCTTCACGGCTGGCGGCCGAGGGTGTCCGGGTGATTACAGGAAACGGCAGGCTGGTGGACACCGGTGTCGTGGCGGTAGGTGAAACACGGTTGACCGCGGACGTCGTGCTGATCGCGACGGGCGCGCATCCAAGAGTACTGCCAGGCGCCGTGCCCGACGGTGAGCGTATCCTGGACTGGCGCCAGATCTACGACCTTAGCGAAGTTCCGCAACAATTGATCGTGGTCGGCTCGGGGGTGACAGGGGCGGAGTTCGCCAGCGCCTACCAGGCGCTCGGTTCGCAGGTCACGCTGGTCTCGTCGTGCCAACGGGTGCTGCCGCACGAGGATGAGGACGCGGCCATGGTGTTGGAGGACGTGTTCAGGCGGCGCGGTATGACCGTGCTCAGCAGATCGCGGGCGGCGGCCGTTAAACGCTCAGGGGACGGCGTGGTGGCAACCTTGGAGGACGGCAGGACCGTGGCGGGCTCGCACTGCCTGCTCACCGTGGGCATGGTGCCGAGTACGGTCGGCGTCGGGCTGGAGGACGCCGGAATAAGGCTAGACGAGCGTGGCTTCGTCGAGGTGGACAGGGTGTCAAGGACCTCGGTGCGTGGCGTGTACGCGGCAGGGGACTGCACGGGGCTGCTGATGCTCGCGTCGGTAGCGGCGATGCAGGGCAGGATCGCCATGTGGCATGCGCTCGGTGAGGCGGTGACGCCGCTGCGGCTCAGCCACGTCGCTGCCACCATCTTCACCGATCCGGAGATCGCCACGGTCGGCGTGACGCACGCCGCGGTGGCGGCGGGGGAGGTGAACGCGCGGGTAGTCAAGCTGCCGCTCGCGACCAACCCGCGTGCCAAGATGCAGGGTTCGCGCGACGGGTTCGTGAAGCTCTTCGCGCGCAGGGGCACCGGCATGGTGCTGGGCGGCGTGGTTGTCGGGCCGCGCGCGAGCGAGCTCATCCTGGCCGTCTCGCTGGCGGTCGGGCAGCAACTGACGGTCGACCAGATGGCCCATACATTCGCGGTGTACCCGTCGATGTCGGGCAGCATTACCGAGGCCGCGCGCAGGCTCATGCAGTCGTCGGCGAGCATCGATTGATACTGAATCGATTGATACTGATACGTGAATCGGCGGATTCTCATCCAGCAGTGAGCGGGCCGCTACAGTCTGCGGGGGGATCCCGGGGGGTCGTCCCCCCGGGCCAATACAGTCTGATACGTGAATCGGCGGATTCTCATCCAGCAGTGAGCGGGCCGCTACAGTCTGCGGGGGGATCCCGGGGGGTCGTCCCCCCGGGCCAATACAGTCTGATACGTGAATCGGCGGATTCTCATCCAGCAGTGAGCGGGCCGCTACAGTCTGCGGGGGGATCCCGGGGGGTCGTCCCCCCGGGGCAATACAGTCTTAACGGCTGCTGCGGATGCGCCGCCGCACGCCCGGCGACCCTGCGCCTGGCCCGCCAGGCCGGCCAGGCCCGCCAGGCCGGCCAGGCCCGCCAGGCGGGAGTGAGGCGCCGCGCCGAGAGTCGCCCGGGCGGTTTTTCACAAGGAGCGGGCGGTTTTTCATAAGGAGATGGACAGGTCGTCGACAGATCATCCACGCGCAGCTGACGAGGAGGTACCCGTGCCGCCACTTGACCGCGATACCGCCCGTGCCTGGATCACCCGCTGGGACCGTCAGCAGGAGGTCTACCTGCCGGACAGGGAAGATCGTTTCACTGTGCTGATCGACGCGGTCGAGGCAGGCACGGGCCGCCCGGACCCGGTGGTTCTCGATCTCGGGTGCGGTCCTGGTTCGCTGGCAGGACGCCTGCTTGACCGGCTTCCCGCCGCGACGGTCATCGCGGCCGACGCAGATCCGCTGCTGCTCGCCCTCGGCCGGGCAGCCGAACACGGCCGCGGCGGGCTGCGCTTCGTCGATTGTGATCTGCGTGTGGCCGGCTGGAGCGCGGCCCTCGGACTGGACGGGCCCGCGGACGCGGCGGTCAGCACCACCGCGCTGCACTGGCTCACCGAGGCGGAGCTACGGGTGATGTACACCGAGGTCGCAGGGGCCCTGCGGCGGGGTGGCCTGCTACTGAACGGCGATCATTTCGTGGTCGACGAGCCGGCGCTCGCCCGTCTCGAGCGTGGTCTTATGGAGGCACAGAAGCGCCGCTCCATGGCCGGTCACGCGGGCGGCCGCGGGCGGCCGTGCGGCCAGTCGGTCGACGGCCGAGCGGCCACTGCCGGTCAGCCGGGCGGCGCGCGTGAGAACTGGTCGCAGTGGTGGGCGGCGGTGGCGGCCGATCCACGGCTCGCGGAGTTCAACGCGGAGCGCGAGAACCGCTGGGCGGCGGCCGCCCATCATGGCACGGAAAGCGGACGGCTTGCGGCCCACGTCGGCGCGCTCGAGGCGGCGGGGTTCTGCCAGATAGGCACGCTGTGGCAGCGGGCAGAAAACCGGCTCCTCTGCGGGTTCCGCAGCTGAGCGGCAGCCGCGTTCGTGCTGCCCGCGGCGTCGCGGCACCCTCGTGACCGTGCCGCCCCGGGGGGACAACCCCCCGGATCCGCAGCGGCCCAATAGCGGTGCGCGCCGCGGCAGCCGTTATGCGTCTTAGTGGGTCGGGTGCCCAAGATCCGGATCATCTGGGACCGTCAGGCCGTGCTGGCGCAGCCGCGCCGCGCGGATGTCGTCCGCGTACACCGTCACCGTGAATACGCTCCCCGCGAGGGCGAGCGCGGGCACCATCAGCCGCAGCCAGATGGGTCCTGGCAGCAATGCTAGGAGCAGGCAGACCGGGATCATGACGGCGAGGTGCCGCGCCACCACGCGGCCGCGCCAGCCTGCGTCGGTAAGTTCGTGGCGGACCCATTCTGAGTTCTCGGCGCGCAGCCGCATCCCTGCCGCGAACCGCAACCGGCCGGCCAGGCTCGGATCGCCGGGCAGCCGTGTCAGTTCGCACCGCCCCGAGCGTTCATGATTGCTTAAGGTCCCTGCTCCGGTGGTAAATCGTTAATCTTGCAGATGGCTTCGCCACTTGAGACTGTCTGCCCGACGGCTACGGCGAGCCCTGTCACGGTGCCGCTCTTATGCGCGCCGAGCGGCTGTTCCATCTTCATCGCCTCGAGCACGACGATCGTGTCACCTGCTGATACCTGCTGGCCCTCATCCGCTACGAGCTTGACGATGGTGCCCTGCATGGGACTGACGAGCGTGTCGCCGCCTGCGGCCGCGGCCTTGCGCTTACCGCGCGGCGACGAGCGCTCGCGCGCGGCCCGGCCGGCGATGTTACCCGCCGCGCCCGAAGGGTCGCCCACGACGAGGAACCCCGGCGGCAGCACGACCTCGAGCCGTTTGCCGCTGACTTCGACGGTGATCCGCTCGCGAGCGCCGGGGTCAGCGCCGTCCGTGGCGGCCTCGCCGCCGAACGGCTCGATGCCGCCTTCGAACTCGGTCTCGATCCACCTCGTGTGGACGCTGAACGGCTCCGCGGTGAAGGCCGGGTCTGCCACGACGGCCTGGTGGAACGGGAGCACGGTCGGCATCCCGCCGATCTCGAACTCGGCCAGCGCCCGCCGGGCACGTTCGAGCGCCTGGCGCCGGTCGGCGCCGGTCACGATGAGCTTGGCGATCAGTGAGTCGAATGCCTGCGGCACGGTCATTCCCTCGCGGTACCCGGCGTCGAGGCGGACGCCAGGACCGGACGGGGCCTGCCAGCGCGTGATCTTCCCAGGTGCTGGCAGGAAGTTGCGTCCCGGATCCTCTGCGTTGATCCTGAACTCAATTGAGTGAGCCCGCGGCGCCGGATCGTCGTAGCCGATCCGCTCACCGCCGGAGAGCCTGAACATCTCCCGCACCAAGTCGACCCCGGTTACCTCCTCGGTGACCGGATGCTCGACTTGCAGCCGGGTGTTCACTTCGAGGAAGGAAACGAGGCCGTCCATGCTGACGAGGAACTCGCACGTACCTGCGCCCACGTAGCCGGCCGCGCGCAGGATCGCCTTGGACGACTCGTAGAGCACATGTGTCTGCTCGGGAGTGAGGAACGGCGCCGGCGCCTCCTCGACCAGCTTCTGGTGGCGGCGCTGCAGTGAGCAGTCGCGCGTCGAGATTACGACGACACCGCCGTGGGCGTCGGCCAGGCACTGGGTCTCGACGTGCCGCGGCCGGTCCAGGTACCGCTCGGCGAAGCACTCGCCGCGACCGAACGCGGCAACCGCCTCGCGGACCGCTGATTCGTACTGGTGGTCGATCTCGTCGAGAGTGCGCGCCACCTTGAGGCCGCGGCCGCCGCCGCCGAAGGCGGCCTTGATGGCGACGGGCAGGCCATGCTCGCGGGCGAATTCGATCACTTCCGCGGCACCGCCGACCGGGTCGGCCGTACCTGGGGCAAGCGGTGCACCGGCGGCCATGGCGATGTGCCGCGCACTGACCTTGTCGCCAAGTGCGCGGATGGCTGCGGGCGGCGGGCCAATCCAGGTCAGGCCGGCGTCGATTACGGCCTGCGCGAAAGCCGCGTTCTCCGCGAGGAAGCCGTAGCCAGGGTGGATCGCATCCGCGCCGGCCAGCACCGCCACCTTGATGATCTTCTCGGTGTCCAGATAGGAATCGGCCGCGGTCTGCCCGCCGAGGGCGTATGCCTCGTCTGCCATCGTGACGTGCAGTCCGTCAACGTCGGGCTCCGCATAGACGGCAACGCTGGCCAGGCCCGCATCGCGGCAGGCACGGACGATGCGGATCGCGATCTCGCCGCGGTTGGCGATGAGGACCTTGCGCACGGTATGCCTCCTCTCGGCGCAAAGGAGTCTAAACGGTGCAGCCTGTCCTGCCGTAGGGCCGGCCGCCCAGATCAGCCCATCAGCGGGGCAGCGCGCTCGCGCACCACCCGCCAGGCCCGTGTGGCAAGGGCGCGCGCAACAGCCGTGACCGGTCACACCAGCCGGACCTGCCGCCGGCGCGCGCCGGGCCCCGGCCGGCCCGGACGGCGGCCTGGGTGGCTGCCGCGCGAGTGATCGCGAGCGCTGTCACGAGGGCTGCGGTCTCCTCGGCGGTCGCGTCGCCTCGCACCACCCGCAGCAATGGCCGCATGGCCGGCTCACTCACGTGCGATCCTCCAAGAGCTCCAGGCGCCGGTTTGCCAGGTGCGCGCCGCTGCCTACCTGAGAGTCTTCCCAGTACCGATACCGAATTCACGGTGGACGCGCTCCCAGAACGCGTCCCTGAGCCACTCCCTGGCCTCTTGGTAGGCACGCAGCGAGAGGCCGAGTTCCTTCTCCGCCTCGACGAGTAGTTCCTTGTCGATAACCGGCGGCAGGATCGGACCTGGGAGCAGGTCGCGGATGTTGTCCCTGCCGCGGGTGAGGATCCACTTCTGGGCAACGTGCTCGCCTGCCTCTTCGACCCGGTCGCGATCCGGGCCGAGACGTGTGGCCTGCGCTGTCATCACCCCGTGCCCGAAAACCCGGGCGCGCGGCGGCGGCCTGTCGCCGAAGAGTTGCGCGGGTGAGGGTGCGACGTGCGTGACCGCGACGTCCTGCCGGACCGGTCCTGCCACCGCGATCTGGTGCTTGGCGAAATACGCCTTAAGGAAGCCGGCGTCAAGCACGTCGACGGTGTCGGACTCCCAGACAAGCCGTTCTGCCTGGTTGGTGCCGTACGGTGGCTCGACCCCCCAGAGGTGGACACGGACGCCGTACGCCTGGGCGGCCTCCACTGCCGGGACCATATCTTCGTCGCCGGCTACAAGCACGGCGTCCGTGATCGCCCGGTGCCTGGCAAGCGCCTCCATGTCGGCGCGGATCTGCGCGTCCACGCCCTTTTGCTGGCCCCGCGCGTTGAGATTGCCGAGGCGCAGCTTGACCCATGACATCTGGGCGATGACGCGCTGGTCGATCGTGGGCACCCGGTCCCTGGCCGCGTCGTACCAGTACACCCGCAGCAGCTCGCCGCGCAGCTGGCTCGCCGCGAGCTGCGTCAGTGACTTGATGAGCTTGTCCGCGTCGACGCGGTACTCACGCCTCGACTTCGCGTCGAAGAGGAGTTCGCCGGCCGCGGCGTAGATGTAACCTACATCCACCATGATCGCATAGCGCGCAACGATGGGAAGCGGGCTCGCGAACTCTGTCATGGTGCCTTCGACTCTATGGCAGCACTTCCTGTCCCCGTGCCGTCACAACGGGATGTTGCCGTGTTTCTTAGGTGGCAGCGTCTGCCGTTTGGTTCGCAGCGTGCGTAGCGCGCGAACCACATGAGCGCGGGTTTCTGCCGGGCTTATCACGGCGTCGACATAGCCGCGTTCCGCGGCGCTGAAAGGATTGGCCAGTGCGTCCTCATATTCGGTGATTCGCTGCGCGCGCAGGCTGTCCGGGTCGTCCGCCGCCGCGAGCTCGCGCCTGTGCAGGATGTTGACCGCGCCCTGCGCCCCCATCACGGCGATTTGTGCGGTGGGCCAGGCCAGATTGATGTCGCCACCGAGGTGCTTGGACCCCATGACGACGTAGGCGCCGCCGTACCCCTTGCGGGTGATGACGGTGATCTTGGGCACGGTTGCTTCGGCGTAGGCGTAGATGAGCTTGGCGCCGCGCCTGATGATGCCGCCCCATTCCTGGCCCGTGCCCGGCAGGAACCCTGGCACGTCCACGAAGGTGATTACGGGGATGTTGAACGCGTCGCAGGTCCGCACGAATCTGGCGGCTTTCTCGGACGCGTCGATGTCGAGGCAGCCCGCGAAGTGCATCGGCTGATTGGCGACGACGCCGACGCTGCTGCCCTGCACCCGTCCGAACCCGACGATCAGGTTGGCCGCGAATGCCGCGTGCACCTCCAGGAACTCGCCGTCGTCGAGCACGTGCTCGATCACCGTGTGCATGTCGTATGGCTGGTTCGCGGAATCGGGTATGAGGACATCGAGCTCGGCGTCCGCGTCGGTGATCTCGGTGGCCGCCTCGGTAGTCTCGGTGTCCGCGGGCGGGAGGGTGGGTGGATCCTCCAGGTTGTTGGAAGGCAGGTAGGACAGCAGGGCGCGGGCGTAGTCAAGGCAGTCGGCCTCGTCCGCGGCCTGGTAGTGCGCCACGCCTGACTTGGTGTTGTGTGCGTGCGCGCCGCCGAGCTCCTCGAAGCTGACTTCCTCGCCGGTGACGGTCTTGATGACGTCGGGTCCGGTGATGAACATGTGCGAGGTGTGATCCACCATCAGCGTGAAGTCGGTGATGGCGGGCGAGTAGACCGCGCCGCCGGCGCACGGTCCCATGATCAGGGAGATCTGCGGGATCACCCCGGAGGCGATCACGTTGCGGTAGAAGATCTCGCCGAACAGGCCGAGCGCGACCACCCCCTCCTGGATGCGCGCCCCGCCGCCGTCGTTGATCCCGACAATCGGGCAGCCTGTCTTGAGCGCATGGTCCATTACCTTCACGATCTTGTCGCCGTAGACCTCGCCGAGTGAGCCGCCGAAGACGGTGAAGTCCTGGCTGAATACGCAGACGGGACGCCCGTCGACGGTGCCGAAACCGGTGACGACGCCGTCGCCGTAGGGCCGGTTGTCCTCGACGCCGAATCCGCTGGCGCGATGCCTGGCGTGCTCATCCAGCTCGGTGAACGAGCCCGGGTCGAGAAACTGGTCGATCCGCTCGCGTGCCGTCAGCTTGCCCCTGTCGTGCTGTTTGGCGACGGCCCGCTGTGATCCGGCGTGGATGGCTTCGTTCCTGCGCCGCTCAAGGTCGGCGATCTTCCCCGCGGTGGTGTGCGGCGCGGGTTCCGTGGTTGCGCTGGGGCCGGGCGTCTCGCTAGAGGCGGGTTCCTGGCTGGCGGCAGGCGCGCCGTCCGGGCTGGGTAGGGGACCGGTCGTATCGTTTCGCATGGGTGCTTCGCTGGGCATGGGCTCAGGGTAACCACGTCGCGGACCGGCGCCGCCGATCGCCGTCCCATATCACACCTGACATCTCGAATTAGAGATACCATAGAACGTATGGACGGCACGACGCCCGCGACGCAGCAAGCACAGATTCAGGAAGCACGGGAACAGCAGGCACAGGAACAGCAAGCACAGGGGACGCCGGAGCCTGGGCAGTTGCCGCTGTTGCCCGGTTTCCGCGAGATCGCGGTGCGGCGCATGTCGGCAGAGCGGCGCAAGCTGATCACCGACCTTGCGGCCCAGCGTCAGGCGGCCCGGCTCTCGCAGACTGAGGTCGCCGCGCGGATGGGAACGTCGCAGTCGGCGGTGGCCCGGCTGGAGTCCGGTGCGGCCGACGTGCGCGCCTCCACCCTGGAACGCTACGCAGCAGCCATCGGCTGCCAGATCACCTGGCGGCTGCGGGATTGAGTGACAGCACGCCCTAGGAGGCACGGCGACGGTGCGCGATGGAGTGCGACGATGCGCGAGGAGCGGCGATGATGAAGCAGGTACCGCGATGACGAACACAGCGGCGGGGTATCCGTTCCCGCCAGAGGTGCCCGGCGTGCCAGGCACGCCGGGCGAGCCGCGATGGCCTGGCCGCCCGGCCCCGCCTCCTGGGACACCGTTCCCTCCGCGCTACCCGCCGCACCCACGGCCGCCAGGCACGCGGCCAGTTCAGGAGCCGTCACCGCTGGTCACGCCCGGACACGCGTGGATCGACTCAGGCGACTGGCCGAGCCGGCTGAACGAGCGGCTGCTCGAACAGCGTGTCGTGATGGCACACGGCCATCTCGACGACGGCGCGGCGACAATGCTCTGCGCCCAGTTGCTCACTCTGGACGCGGAGAGCACCGACCGGACCGCGCCTATCCTGCTGCATCTGCAGAGCCTGAGCGCGGACCTGGCGGCTGCGCTGACCGTGATGGATGCGCTCGACGCGGTCGGAGTTCCCATCCACGCCGTCGCGCGCGGCCATCTCAGCGGCCCCGCGCTCGGTGTACATCGCGGCGGCCGGCCGCCGCGTAGCCTACCCAAATTCGGGTTTCCTGCTCGCCGAGCCTGAGGCTGCCTTCGAGGGCACTTCCGCCGATCTGGCCAGCCGGCAGCGGCAGCTCGAAAAGATGCTTGACGCACTGTACTTCCGGCTCGCCGACGTCACCGGCCGGGAGGTCGACGAAATCAGGGACGATGCACGGGGCGGCCGGTTCCTTACTGCTGCTGAGGCGGTTGCCTATGGCCTGGTCCAGGAGGTGACGCAGGCACCGCGCGGGTCCTGACGGGTGTCACCCGCACCAGCGGCAAACCGGCACGATCCCTCAGTGCCGCGGATCGCAGGGGCTATAGCCCCTGCGATCCGCGGCACTGAGGGGAGCAACAGGATTACGAGCCCCGCTGGCGGACTACGTGGTGGGCAGGTGGGCAACGGCGCTGGTGAGCGAGCCCGATAATGGGACAATGATCAGTGCTCGGGCGGCGGAACGCGACGCGGCGCGGATGGAAATGCCCGCCCGGATGCGCCGCGACGTACGTCTGCTGGGCGATCTGCTTGGCGAGGTGCTGAGCGAAACCATTGGCCAGGATCTGCTTGACGACGTCGAGCGGCTGCGCAGGCTGGCGATCGCGGCGCGGCAGGGCAGCGCCGAGGGAGCTGGTCACGAGGGCGCTGGTCACGAGGGCGCTGGTCACGAGGGCGCTGGTCACGAGGGCGCTGGTCACGAGGGCGCTGGTCACGAGGGCGCTGGTCACGAGGGCGCTGGTCACGAGGGCGCTGGTCACGAGGGCGCTGGTCACGAGGGTGCTGGTGGCGAGGGTGCTGGTGGCGAGGGCGCCGGTGGCGAGGGCGCCGGTCACGACCGGATTGCCGCGCTCGTCGCGAGCTGGCCGTTGGAACGCGCCGAACTGGTCGCGCGTGCTTTCACCATCTACTTTCATCTCGTCAACCTCGCGGAAGAGCTTCAGCGGATCCGCACGCTGCGCGAGCGTGACGCCGATGGCACGCCGGTTCGCGAGTCGCTCGCCGCGGCCGTGGCCGAGATCAGCCGTGATCACGGTCCAGGCCGGCTGCATGAGCTGTTCCAGGCCCTCAAGATCCACCCGGTATTCACCGCGCATCCCACCGAGGCCCGCCGCCGCGCCGTGGTCACCGCGCTGCAGCGGATCACCGGCCTGTTGTGGGATCTCGATGACGAAAGGCGCGGCGCGCACGAACGAGCCGAGACGCGGCGGCGGCTGCGCGAGGAAGTCGACCTGCTCTGGCGCACCTCGCCGCTGCGGGTGAAGGCGATGGGCCCGCTCGACGAGGTGCGCACTGTAATGGCGGTCTTCGACGAGACGATCTTCCGTGTCGTGCCCGCCTGCTACCGCGCTGTCGACCAGGTGCTGGCCGGCCCGCAGGCCGGCGCCGTCGTGCCCTCGGCGCCGGCGTTCCTGAGGTTCGGCAGCTGGGTGGGTGGTGACAGGGACGGCAACCCATTCGTGACCGCGCAGGTCACCAGAGAGACCGCGCTCATCCAGGCCGAGCATGTGCTGCGCGCGCTCGAGAACGCCACCACCAGGATCGGCCGCGCGCTGACCGCGCACTCCTCGACCACCCCGCCATCGCAGGCTCTGCGCCGCAGCCTCGCGGTAGCCGAAGCCGCGCACCCAGAAGTGCTCGGGGAAGTCGTCGCAAGGTCGCCGCAGGAGCCCCATCGCCAGTACCTCCTCTACGCCGCGCAACGGCTGCACGCGACCCGCCTCAGGCATGCCGACCTCGCCTATCCAGGTGCGGCCGAGTTCCTGGCCGATCTCCGCCTGGTGCAGGAATCGCTCGCCAAGGCGGGTGCACACCGCCAGGCGTTCGGGGAACTGCAGCATTTGATCTGGCAGGCGGAGACGTTCGGGTTCCATCTAGCCGAACTCGAGATCCGCCAGCACAGCGCCGTGCACGCGCGTGCGCTCGCCGAACTGCGCGCGGGCGGCCCGCGGTCGGCGGAGACCGAGGAGGTACTTGCCACCCTCCGGGTGGCTGGCTGGATCCAGGATCGGTTCGGGGCCGGCGCCTGCCGCAGGTACGTGGTGAGCTTCACCCGTTCGGCGGCCGACATTGCCGCGGTCTACGAGCTTGCCGCGCTCGCGATGCCGGACGGCCGGACGCTCACGCTCGACGTGGTCCCGCTGCTTGAGAGCGGCGAAGATCTGCGCCGCGGCACCGGCGTGCTTGACGAAATGCTCACGCTGGCGCCCGTGCGGAGCCGCCTTGCCGCCAATGGCGGGCGGATGGAGGTGATGCTGGGCTACTCGGACTCGGCCAAGGAACTCGGGCCCGTTACGGCGACGCTGCTGCTCTACGACACGCAGGAGGCGCTGACCCGCTGGGCGGCCGCGAACGACGTGCGGCTGACGCTCTTCCACGGTAGGGGCGGCGCGCTCGGCCGTGGCGGCGGGCCCGCTGGGCGGGCCGTGCTCGCCCAGGCTCCCGGGTCGGTCGCCGGCCGGTTCAAGGTGACCGAGCAGGGCGAGGTGGTGCTGGCCAGGTACGGCCACCTGGCCATCGCCCAGCGGCACCTCGAGCAGGTGACGTCGGCAGTGTTGCTGGCGGAGACGCCGGCCGCGGCGGGCCGCATCGCCGCGGCCGCGGAACGATTCCGTGGCGTTGCCGGCCAGATCGGCGCGGCGGCGCTGCGCGCCTACCAGGATCTGGTCGGGGCCGACGGCTTCGCGCCCTGGTTCGCCAGGATCAGCCCGTTGCATGAGATCGGTGGCCTGCGCATCGGCTCGCGACCGGCGAGGCGGGGCGCCGCGACCGGGCTTGAAGATCTGCGCGCCATCCCGTGGGTGTTCGCGTGGACGCAGACCAGGGTGAACATGCCTGGCTGGTTCGGGCTGGGCAGCGGGATCGCGGCGGTAGCAGCGGAGCCGGGGGGAATGGACGTGCTGCGTGCGGCGTACCGCGAGTGGCCATTGCTTCGGGTGCTGCTCGACAACGCGGAGATGAGCCTCGCCAAAACCGACCGCCACATCGCCGCAAGGTATCTCGCCCTCGGCGGCAGGGACGACCTGACGGCGCTCGTGCTCGCCGAGTACGACACCACGATGGCGATGACGGCCGAGGTCACCGGGCACGAGCGCCTCCTGGCCGGGCGCCCGGTCCTTTCGCGAGCTGTGGCGCTCCGCAATCCGTACGTGGATGCGCTGTCCCACCTGCAGTTGCGGGCACTGGCAGGGCTGCGCGGCCCCGACGGCGGCATAACCGAAGGCGGCCAGGCCGAAGGCGGCCAGGTCGATGGTGGCCCAGTCGATGCCGGGCCGCTCAGCCGCGACCCGCTCAGCCGCGACCCGCTCAGCCGCGACCCGCTCAGCCGCGACCCGCTCAGCCGCGACCCGCTCAGCGGCGACCCGCTCAGCCGCGGCCTACTAGAGCGGCTGTTGCTGCTTACCGTGAGCGGTGTCGCGGCCGGGCTGCAGAACACCGGCTGAGCGTGCCACGCCGGGGACGGCCCCGTCACCGGGCTTGGTTACGGCTGCGGCTGCGGCTGCGTCGCGGTCTCCTGGCCCGCTTCACGTGGGCTCCGAGGCGCGCCCTCCTTGCCCGGGGCGCCAGGGCGAACGAACGCGAGCGCGGCGGCGATGCACGCGACGGGCATGGCTGGGACCGTGTACCGCAGGTCGAAGTCGGCCGTCGCCGCTGGTACCAAAAGCAGGCCGAGGGCGGTGAGCCAGGGCAGCAGCGCGGGCCCGCCCCAGCCGCGCAGCCGCCGGATGCCGCCGCCGAGCCAGGACCTCACGATGGCGGCGAAGCCGATGAGCAGGATGACCCCGAGGAGCGTGCCGCGCAGGTAGACGAAGCGCTGATATCCGCGCATGAAACCGGCGTAGGGCTCCGCCGCCTTGGTCGCTGAGGACGCCGATCCTGAGTAGGCGCGCTGGTCAGCGCGCAGGGTGCCGCCACCGGGGGTGCGCAAGCCTGGCGATACCCACAGCCGCTCAGCCGCCGCGAACTGGTACTTGTCCGCGGTGTAGGCGCTCGGATGCTGCGGGCGGTTCCAGTAGAAGCTCAGGGTGAAATCATGCAGGACGGCCGTGGCGTAGCCGGCCGGCTGGGCGGTGATCGCGCGCAGCGCGAAATTCTGGGCGAGGCTGTTCTTCCTGATGGAGAACCGCCCGCCGGGCATCTGGTTCAGCGGGGATTGCGGCAACCAGATGTAGCTCGACGCCCCCAGCCGGTGGGTGGTGGCCGGGCAGAGCGCGGCCTCGTCTGCGGGTGGCTTGATCACCGAGCAGTTGGCGAAGCTCATGGTCCTCGACCACAGGAAGATCCCGCTGCTCCGGGTGAAGTTCACCATGTGGTAATTGGAATCGAACCAGGCAAGGTACATCACGAGCGGTATCGCCGCGGCAAGCAAGGTGGCGCCAAAGACCCGCCAGCGGGCCCGGCGCAGCAGCAGATAGCACAGGTAAAGCGCGAGGAGCGGCAGCCCGATGGGCCGGACAGTCGCGGAGACCGCGAGCAGCAGGCCGGCACTGACGTCGGCCCAGGCGCGCCGGTCCCCGCGCCACCACGACGCCACGACGACGGCCGCCACGACCAGGGCCTCGAATACGACATCGGACAGGATCTCGTGTTCCAGCTGGATCTGGTAGGCGTCGAAGAGCACAGGTAGCGCAGCGAGCGTCGCCCCCCACGCGGGCAGCAGGAAGCGCCGGCGCAGCAGCAGGTAGCTGGCGAGCCCGATGAGCAGGCCGAGCACGTGCTGAACCGCCACGACCAGCATGAAGCTGTGGAACGGAGACAGCAGCCACAAGAACAGCCCATACCCTGATTCCCGGCTGAGGTCGGGCTTGTGCCGTAGCGCGACGGCCAGGTAGCTCGCCGAGTCCCCGCCGAACCAGATCGCGGGCCTGAATGCGATCATGGTCACCACCCGAACGGCTGCCGCGAGCAAGAACGCGACCGTGAAGGTGCGGTTGTGACCGGGGAATGCCCGGATCGCCTGCAGGCCCTTCATGATCTCCCATTGCGTCAGGTCCGCTCATCACCGCTAGCCCCCGTCGCGCTCGGCGCCACAGGTGGTCAACATGATGACTACCGCGGGTGCCCAGGCTAGCATCGCGGCTCCCCAGGCCGGAGCGTTGCGGCAGAACATTGGCCTCCGGCTGCGGAGCCCTCGGCGCTCGCCGCTTCGGCGCCTTCTGGCTGGTCGCCGCCGACGGCGACCAGCTGCACTTGCTGAGGTGAACCCCGGCGGATGAATGGCGATATGCCCGCGAGGCCCGCCGCGATGCACGCGCAGGGAATGGCCGCGAGCACATATCGGTAGCTAAAGCCCGCCGTGGCGGGCGGCACGATGATGAGCGCGACCGCGGCGCACCACGGCAGCAGGCCTGGCGCCCCCCGCCGCCGGCCTGTGACCACCCCGGCCGCGCCGATCAGCAGGGTAAGCAGCAGCAGTGGCCCGCGGAAGTAGAAGTAACGCTGGTAGCTGGCAAGCAGCGAAGAGAACGGCCGGTAAACGCGGGTGGTGAGGTTACCCGGCTGATAGCTGCGCAGGTTGGCGATGGGCGCCCACCCAGGCAGCGGCGTGTCGCTGGTGCCGAACTGATATTGGAGGGCTGTCGCCGGATCAGGGAACTGCTGGGAACGGGTCCAGGCGAATGTGCGCCCCAGGTCCTTCGCCGTCGCCCACAGGTAGTCCGCCGGTTGCTTGCGGACAGCGAGCCACGCGAAGTCGCCGCCGAGCTTGCTTGCAGCCGGGCTCCATGGATCTCCCGCGTAAGTCCGCAGCGGGTTTGCTTCCCAGATGTAGTCGGCCGACGGCGGCCGTCTCGCCGGCGGCCGGTTGTCGCACAGCGGCCGTAGCCTCGCCGGCGGGTTCATCTTCGCGCAATCCGCGAAGGCCATCGCCCGGCTGTAAAGGAAAGACCCGTCACCCTGAGTAATCGCGTATCCTCCCCGGGATGCGTTGAACCAGCCAATGTAGGCGGCAACCGGCAGCAGCCCGGCCACGACCAGGGCGGTGACCGGGCGCCAGCCGGCCCGCCGGACGATCAGGCATAGTGCGGCTACCACGAGCAATGGCCGTCCATCCGTGCGGACGATCGCCGATCCCCCCAGCAGCAGGCCTGCCGCCGCGGCGGCGATCCATCCGGGCTGGTCACGCAAGCACAGCAGGATGATCGCGGCCGTGATCAGGAACATGAACAAGGTGTCGGCCATCACCATGTGCTCAAGCTGAATCTCGTAGGCATCGAACAGCACGGGCACGGCCGCAAGAGCCGCCACCCACGCACGTGCCCCGCGCACCCGGAGCACCGCGTACACGGCAAGGCCGGTGGCAAGCCCGAGCACATGCTGCGCGAGCGTCACCAGCGCGAAACTGTGCAGCGGCTCGAGCGCGGCAAGGAACAGCGCGTACCCGCTCGGCCGGATCGTCTCAGGGACAAGTGCTACCGCGGCGCTGACATAGCTGTAGGAGTCGTTGAACCACTCCACTGGCCGGTAGGCGAGGACGGCAAACGCGCGTGGTGCTGCGGCCAATGCGAGCACCGCGGCGATCAGCCAGTGGCGCGCCGCGAACGCGCGGACGCGGTACCGCGCATGCACCTGCGCAACCGCCGGTGCATGCGCAACCACGGCCTTCTCCGCGGCGTCCTCGGGCACAGGCCTCCTCCGCAGCGAGCTTCCCCGTAAAGCAGTTCGATCCCGACCACGCTACTAGAGCGTGTCCCGCAGATCCTTGGCGGCGCCGTAGTGCCGCCCACGACCCCAGACGACGACCGGGGCCGTGGACGGCACTGTCGTCGTCGCAGGTAGTTCCACTATCGGCTCCTCGAGAACGAGGACGGCCTTGCCGGATCGGCGCCTGGAGCACCGCCCGCCTCCACCGAGATCTGCAGGACGCCTAGAGCCGCGGCCGGACGATCTGAGCCTAAGGGTCACAATGGCGGGGAGCGGAAGGGGGAGCGATGGACAGTGGCCCGGCAGGCAGTGGCCCGGCAGGCAGTGGCCCGGCAGGCAGCGGCCCGGCAGGCAGCGGCCCGGCAGGCAGCGGCCCGGCAGGCAGCGGCCCGGTAGGCAGCGGCCCAGTGGAACTGGCGCCGCCACCACTCAACGCCGCGGATCTGGCGCAGGCGCTGATCCGGCCCGGTGGGCTGTGGCGTGAGATCCGGGTGGTGGACGCGACGGGTTCGACCAATACGGATCTGCTCAAGGCCGCTGAGGCCGGTGCCCCCGAGGGCGTGATCCTCGCGGCCGAGACGCAGACCGCCGGTCGCGGCCGGATGGGCCGTAGCTGGGTGAGCCCCCCGCGGACAGCGGTGATCTTCTCGGTGCTGCTGCGCCCTGCGGACGTTCCGGCGAGCCGCCGCGGGTGGGTGCCGCTGCTCACCGGTGTGGCGGCGGTGTCGGCCCTGCGCCGCGTGGCCCAGATCGACGCCGCCCTGAAATGGCCCAACGACGTACTCGTGCGGCACAACAAGCTGGCCGGGATCCTCGCGGAGCAAAAGGGCGGCGCCATCGTCGCGGGCATCGGCATCAATGTCTCCGCGGCGCCGCCAGGTCCCGCCGGGACCTCCGCCACGTCGCTCGAGGCGGAGGGAGCGCTAGTGCCCAGGGACCGGTTGCTGGCGGCCGTGCTCGGCGAACTCGAGCAGTCTTACCTGCGCTGGGCCCGCGATCCGGACGGCTGCGGACTGCGGCAGCAGTACCAGAGCATGTGCGACACGATCGGCCGCGCGGTACGGGTGGAACTGCCCGGTGGCCGGGTGCTCGCGGGCATGGCGGCCGATATCGACGCGCACGGGCGGCTGGTGGTCCGGACCGGCGACGCGCTCACCGCTGTCAGCGCCGGGGATGTCGTACACGTCCGCTGATGGCGTTACGTTTCGCGGCGCGTCATGTCAACATGAGCGCATGCGTCACGACAGCTCGCTCATCGAGGGCGAACGGTCCGTGCTCATCATGCACCCGCACTGGAAGACGGTCATTGGCCCGATCGTGATCCTGGCGGCGGTGGTCGTCGCCGCGGCGGCAGCGCTCGTGCTGATCCCGTTCGGCTCCGCCGCCACAATTGGCCGGGGCGTGGTAGCAGGAGCTGCTTTGATCGTAGCCGCCATCTTCGCCGGAATCCCCGTGCTCCGCTGGCGGACAACGACCTATGAGCTCACCACGAAGAGATTCCGGATGCGGTCGGGGATCCTGTCCAGGTTCGGCAGGGACATCCCGCTGAACCGGGTCAACGATGTGTCGTTCTCGCACGGCATCATTGACCGGATGCTCGGCTGTGGCAGGCTCGTAGTTGAGTCCGCTGGTGAGCACGGCCAGCTCGTGCTTACCGAGATCCCGCAGGTAGAAAAGGTGCAGAGCACCTTGTATCAGCTGGTCGAGGAGGAGCAGCAGCGCACGACGGCGGTACAGGAGGAACGCTGACCGCCGGTCAGCCCGGGCCGGTGCCTGAACAGGCCCGGGTCGCGTGGGTGCCGCCGAGGAGATGAGCGCTACGGATCCGGAGGAGCTGCCGCAACCGGCGCAGATCGAGGAGCTGCTGCTCGGCGCGAAGCCCCGCTATACGCGCAAGGAGACCGCCGCGCTGGCCGGCCTGGATTTCGAGTTCGCCAGGCGCCTTTGGCGCGCGCTCGGATTCGCTGAACTCCCTGCTGATGCGGTGGCCTTCACCGAGAACGACGTCGCGGCCGCGCGGATCACGGCTGAGCTGCGGACGCTGGGCGCGCTGGGCGACGAGACCGCGATCCGGCTGGCGCGTGCCATGGGCCAGACCATGGCGAGGCTTGCCGAGTGGCAGGTCGACATCATCACGGGCACGCTGCTCGATCCGCGGCAACCGCCGGGTCCCGGCCAGGTAGACCGCGTGCTGGGCATCGCCGAGTTGCTCATGCCGCGGATGGAAGCGCTGATCGGCCACTCATGGCGGCGGCAGGTCGCGGCCGCGGGCACGCGCGCGCTCGCGGTCGCGGCGGGTGCCGACGGGGTGCTTCCAAGCCGGGTGCCCGTGGCGGTCGGGTTCGCCGATCTGGTGGCGTTCACCGAGCTCAGCAGGGAACTCGACGAGGTCGAGCTTGCGGCGCTCGTGGAGGGCTTCGAATCGACGGCGGCAGACATCGCGACTGAGGACAGCGGCCGGCTTGTCAAGACGCTCGGCGACGAGGTGCTGTTCATCGCCGACGAGCCGCGGACCGCGGCCCGCATCGCGCTGCGGCTCGCGGACGCCTATGGCGGCGAGCTTGGCCCGGACGTGCGGTCGGGAGTCGCGTACGGTCCGGTCCTGCCGGTCATGGGTGACGTCTTCGGCACCACCGTCAACCTGGCGAGCCGGCTCACGTCGCTGGCGCGGCCAGGCACGGTGCTCGTGGACGAGCAGATGGCGGGTGTCCTTGCCCGCGACGACGAATTTCAGCTGACCCAGATCGTGCGCAGGCCCGCCCGCGGCCTTGGCCTGGTCCAGCCATTCGTTGTCCGCGCCAACGTCAGCTGATCCTGACGGGCTGCGGCTGTCGCCCGTCCACGTCGCGAGGCTACGCTCGTGATCGTGGGGACAGGTGATGCCTGGTCAGTCGCCTGTGCCGATGCGGCTGCGGGATGACAGCGAGGAGAGTGGCGTGAGCGAACCGCGGTTCGACGAGCGGTCCGACTTCGACGACGCCGGAAGAGGGAAGATCGGCGCGCTCGAACCGTGCGTGGTGAAGGACTCCACCGGACGAGTGGTCTGGGACAACGACGCGTACTCGTTCCTGTCAGGGCCGTGCCCGGACACGGCGAACCCCAGCCTGTGGCGGCAGTCCCAGCTGTGCGCGGAGCAGGGCCTCTTCCAGGTGGCCGAGGGCATCTTCCAGGTCCGTGGCCTGGATCTGTCGAACATCTCCTTCGTCGAGGGCAGCGAGGGCGTCATCGTCATCGACCCGCTGATCTCGGTGGAGACGGCGGCCGCCGCGCTCGGTCTCTACCGCGAGCACCGCGGCAGCGCTCTCCAGCGCCCGGTAACCGCGGTGATCTACAGCCACTCGCATGGCGACCACTTCGGCGGCGTCCGCGGCGTGGTGCCCCACGGCGGCGATGTCCCGATCATCGCGCCCGCGGGATTCCTCGAGCACGCGATCAGCGAGAACGTGTACGCGGGTCCGGCGATGACCCGCCGCGCGGTGTACATGTACGGCCCCGAACTCGGCCGCGGGCCTGTCGGGCAGATCGGCTGCGGCCTCGGCCAGACCACCTCGACCGGCACGATTTCCCTGATCCCGCCGACGCTGGACATTACCTACACCGGCCAGGAAGAAGTGGTGGACGGGGTGCGGATCGTCTTTCAGCTCACGCCCGGGACCGAGGCGCCGGCTGAGATGAACTTCTACTTCCCCGGCCGGCGTGCGGTGTGCATGGCCGAGAACGCTACGCACAACCTGCACAACCTGCTCACCCTGCGCGGCGCCGTGGTACGTAACCCGCATACCTGGGCGAACTACCTCACCGAGGCGATCACGCTTTTCGCGGCGAAGTCCGACGTGCTTTTCGCGTCCCACCACTGGCCCACGTTCGGCCAGGACCGGATCAATACCTTCCTGGCCGAGCAGCGGGACCTGTACGCCTACCTGCACGACCAGACGCTGCGGCTGCTCAACCAGGGTTACACCGGCATCGAGATCGCCGAGATGATCGAACTGCCGCCCGCGCTGCGCGCCGCCTGGCACGCACGTGGTTACTACGGCTCGGTCAGCCACAACGTCAAGGCCATCTACCAGCACTATATGGGCTGGTTCGACGGCAACCCCGCGCACCTGTGGGAGCACCCGCCCGTCGAGTCGGCCAAGCGCTATGTCGACTGCATGGGTGGCACGGACGCGGTGGTCAGCAAGGCCCGAGGTTACGTATCATCCGGGGACCTCCGCTTCGCCGCGCAGCTACTCAATCACGCCGTGTTCGCCGATCCGGGCCGCACGGACGCGAGGTCCCTGCTCGCCGAGGTGTACGAGCAGCTGGGCCACGGCGCGGAGAACGGCACCTGGCGCAACTTCTACCTGCAAGGCGCGCAGGAACTGCGCGGAAACCTGGCCGCAACCGGCATTGACACCATGGGTCCCGATCTATTTGCCGCGCTCACCGTCGAGCAGGTCTTCGACTCGCTCGCCATCCGCGTGAACGGGCCTAAGGCATGGGACATCGACGTGACCATCGACTGGACGCTGACTGACCTGAATCAGCAGGTCCGGCTACGGCTCGCGAATGGCGTCCTGGTGCAGTCCGCGCCGCCTCCCGGCGCGAAGCCGGCCGAGATGACCCTCGCGCTCACCAAACCGCAGCTGCTCAAAATGCTCGCTACCCAGAGCCTGGACGGCATCCAGATGGACGGCGACCCGAAACACCTCGCCACCCTGCTCGGCGTGCTCGACAGCCCCAGCAGGCAGTTCCCTATCGTGACACCCTGACGCCCAGCGCAGGATCTGCAGCAGGCCGGGAGGACTTATAGGCCAGGCAATCGGAGGGTCGTTGCCGCTCGCGATCGGCATCGCGCTCAGCCCGATCCCGATCATCGCGGTGGTGCTGATGCTCACCACACCGCGGGCCCGGGCCAACGGCCCCGTGTTCGTGCTCGGCTGGCTGCTCGGCCTCGGCGTAGTGGGAGCCGTCGTGCTCGCGATCGCCGGCCCGGCCGATGCGAGCAGTTCCGGCGAGCCGGCCACCTGGGTGAGCTGGCTCAAGATCGTGCTTGGCGCGGGTTTGCTGCTCGTCGCCGCCCGGCAGTTCCGCGGCCGCCCGCACGGGGACGAGCAGGCGGCGATGCCCAGATGGATGGGCGCGATCGACCAGTTCAAGCCAGGCGCCGCGCTCGGATCGGGCGTGCTGCTTGCGGGCGCCAACCCCAAGAACTTGCTGCTCGCTGTGGGCGGCGCGGCGGCCATCGCGCAGACGGGGATCGCGGCCGGCGAGCAGGTGATCGCGTATCTGGTCTTCGCGCTCATCGGCACGATCGGCGTCGGCGCCCCTGTCGTGATCTACTTCGGCATGGGCGAACGATCCCAGGAAGTGCTGGCAAAACTGAAGGACCGGATGGGGCAGCACAACGCGGTGATCATGTCCGTTTTGTGCCTGATAATCGGCGTCAAGCTGATCGGGGACGCGATCAGCGCGCTGACCTGATCGTCCACAGTCCTGCTATCCCCAGAATGGCGTTCACCCCTCCCGCGCCTCTTGACAACATGCCATGATCAGCAGTGGGGCAAGGCCCCCAAGGGTGGGCGGGCCATGCAAGGATGCGGCTTCGCCGCGCAGCCGTTCGGGATCATGCTCTTGTCACCGGGCACCGAGAGTGATCGCTACACCGGGACCGTCCGTGTGCGCGGCCCGGCGCGCAGTACCTGCGACGGCAGCTTGTGCCCGACCATCCGTTCCGCCTCCGCGGCGACGCCGATCAACCGGTCCAGGTCGATGCCGGTGGCCACGCCCATGTCCTCGACCATGTGCACGAGTTCCTCGGTGGCGATGTTGCCTGTCGCGCCCGGCGCGTAGGGGCATCCGCCGAGCCCGCCCACGGAGGCGTCGAAATCGGCCACGCCCATGTCGAGCGCGGCGAGCACGTTCGGCGAGGCCGGCCCCCCTGGTGTTGTGGAAGTGCAGGTTGAGCGGCATGTCCGGGTGCTGCGAGCGGAACGTTCCCACCAGCTTCTGGACCCGGCACGGCGTTGCCATTCCTGTGGTATCGCCGAACGACGCGGAATCCGCGCCGTCCGCGACCGCCCGCCCGGCTACGGCGGCGACCCGCTCTACTGGAACGTCGCCCTCGTACGGGCAGCCCCACGCGGTTGAGACGATCACCTGGCAGGTCGCGCCCCGGCCGTGCGCCAGGTCGATGAGCTGCGAGATCTCGTCCAGCGACTGCGCGGTGGACCGGTTCACGTTCTTGCGGTTGTGGGTGTCAGACGCGGACACGACAGCTTCGAGTTCGGTGAATCCCGCGCCGAGCGCGCGCTGCGCGCCGCGCAGGTTCGGCACCAGCGCCGAGTACCTGACCTGATCCGCGCGGCTGACCTGCTTCCACACGTCGTCGGCGTCGGCCATCTGCGGTATCGCCCGCGGGTGCACGAACGACACTGCCTCGATCCGCCCCACCCCCGTCGCGGACAGCGCGTCGATCAGGGCCACCTTCGCGCCGGTGTCGACCGGATCCTCGTTCTGCAGGCCGTCACGCGGCCCGACCTCGCGCAGTGAGATCCGGGCAGGAAGATCACTCACGGCGTCACTCTCCTGACTCTGCTGGCCACTTGGGGCGCCTTTTCTCAGTGAACGCCGCGATCCCCTCTTTTCTGTCCGCGGACAGGGCGGCGGTCCGCCAGGCAGCGTCCTCGATGTCGAGGCCAGCCTCCAGTCCGATACCCCACCCCTGCCGAAGGGCGCGTTTAGCAGCCTTAACGGCTACCGGGGAGTTACCCGCGATCTGCCCGGCGAGGTCGAGCGCCGTGGTGCGTGCCGTCCCCGCTCGCACTCGCCTGTCCACCAGGCCGAGCCGCTCGGCCTCCGCGATATCGACCCGGCGGCCGGTCAGCACCAGGTCCGCGGCCCGTGCCGTGCCGAGCCTGCGCAGTGCAAGCTGGGTGCCGCCGCCGCCAGGCACCAGGCCGACGGTCGTCTCCGGCAGTCCGAACACGGCCGTCTCGTCCGCCACGATGAGGTCGCACGACAGCGCGAGCTCGCACCCGCCGCCGAGCGCGTAGCCGCCGACCGCCGCCACGGCAGGCTGCGGCAGGCCGAGCACGGCGCCGAACACCCCGCGGAACACGTGCCGCTGCGCCATGATCTGCTGATCGCTCATGGCGTTTCGCTCCTTGAGATCCGCGCCCACACAGAACGCGCGGTCACCCGCGGCGCTCAGCACGACGGCACGCGTGCCGTGGCTTCCCTGGTCGCTGGCGACCTGTGCGCAGGCGTCGGCGAGCTGGCCTGCCAGGTCGGTGCTGATCGCGTTGAGCGCGCCGGGCCTGTTCAGCATGATCTCGGTGACCCCGGTGCTGGTCCGCCGAGTGCCGCTGGACGGTGACGAGATCCATGCGCGCAGGCTACGCCGGCCATCCGGTAAACGCGCCGCCGCCATCCCCCGATGACCGTGCCGCCGCCATCCCCGATGACCCTGAATGTGCCATTGCGGTCGCCAGCGGCCCGCAATGGCATATTCAGGGTCGAGCATGGGTTCGCCCAGTAGGTACGCTCACCATCGTGGACTCAGCATCCCGCCGTTCCCCTGACAACCGTGACCCCGAGATCAGTGACGCACCGGGCCACCCGCACCTGGCGAAGCTGCGCGAGCAGATCGAGCGGGGAGGTGCGCCGAAGTATCACGAGGCCGCGGCCTCGCGCGGCAAGATGTTCGCCCGCGACCGGATCGCGCTGCTCGTCGACGAAGGTAGCTTCACCGAGGACGCGCGGTACGCGAACGCTGCCGCGGGCGACCTGCCTGCCGACGGTGTCGTCACCGGCACGGCCACCATCGACGGCCGGCCGGTCGCGCTGATGGCGAATGACTCCACGGTCAAGGCGGGCTCGTGGGGCGCCCGGACCGTTGAGAAGATCATCCGGATCATCGAAAAGGCCTATGGGGCCGCGATCCCGATGGTCTACCTGGTCGACTCGGCCGGCGCCCGGATCACCGATCAGGTGGAGATGTTCCCCGGGCGGCGCGGAGCGGGGAAGATCTTCCATACCCAGGTACGGGCCTCGGGCTCGGTCCCGCAGGTCTGTGCGCTGTTCGGCCCGTCCGCGGCCGGCGGCGCCTACATCCCCGCGTTCTGCGACTTCGTGGCGATGGTGGACGGCAACGCCTCGATGTACCTCGGCAGCCCCCGCATGGTGGAGATGGTCGTCAAGGAGAAGACCACGCTCGAGGAGATGGGCGGCGCGCGGATGCACTGCTCGGTGTCCGGCTGCGGGCACTACCTGGCAAAGGATGAGCCCGAGGCGATCGGCGCGGTGCGGCGCTTCCTTGCCTACCTGCCCGCCAGCTGGGAAGGCCGGCCGCCGCCGGCGGTGCCGCGCGAGGCGAAGCAAACCGACCTGCGGGCGCTCGTGCCTGTCAGCGACCGGCAGGCCTACGACATGCGCAGGTACCTCGCTGGACTGGTCGACGAGGGGTCGCTGTTCGAGGTGCACGCGCTCTGGGCGAAGGAGCTTGTTGTCGGGTTTGCCCGCCTCGCCGGTGAGGTCGTCGGCATTGTGGCCAGCAACCCGATGTTCAAGGGCGGTGTGCTCTTCGTGGACTCGGCCGACAAGGCAGCCAGGTTCATCCAGCTCTGCGACGCATTCAACGTGCCGCTGCTCTTCCTCGCCGACGTTCCCGGGTTCATGGTGGGCACCGCGGTGGAAAAGCAGGGAATCATCAGGCACGGGGCGAAGATGATCAGCGCGGTGTCCGAGGCGACGGTGCCGAAGTTCTGTGTGGTGGTGCGCAAGGCCTACGGCGCTGGCTTGTACGCGATGGCAGGGCCTGGTTTCGATCCGGACGCGACCCTGGCCCTGCCGACCGCGAAGATCGCGGTGATGGGCGCAGAGGCGGCTATCAACGCTGTGTACTACAACAAGCTCGCCGCGCTCGACGGCGAGGCCGAGCGTGAGCAGGAGACGCAGCGGCTTCGCGCCGAGTACGAGGAAGACATCGATGTGCTCAGGCTGGCAGGTGAGCTTGTCGTGGACGACGTGGTCGAGCCTGAGGACCTGCGGGGCGAGCTGATCAGGCGGCTCGCCGCCGCGCGCGGGAAGAACAGGAATTTCTCCCGGCGCAGGCACGGCGTCACCCCGGTGTGAACCGCCGCCCGCATGAGCGCGCCTTGATCATTGGCCCGTAGGTGGCGCTAGAGTGCCACCTACGGGCCAACCACGACCGTGCCCAGCCGCTGGGTGGCCCGCTCGCGGCTCCAGCGCAGCGCCGTCAGGGCTATAGCGGGCCGTCAGGGCCCGTAGCAGCGGGCCGTCAGCGGCCTTGGACGCGGTCCGGACCGGCGGGCGGGGTGGGCTCGTGGGCTGATGTCGCGTTGCGCCGGCGGGGGAGTGCCGGGCCGCGCGCCGCGGGGGGATGTATCCGATGGAAGACTTCATGGCCTGGCTCGCCCGAGCCGCAATCCGCTTCCGCTATGTCGTGATAGCCGGCTGGCTTGTCGCAGGTGCTCTCTGCGTCACGCTGATGCCGTCCCTGTCCAGCGCCATAAACACCGACAACAGCTCCTTCCTGCCGGCCAGCACGCCCAGTCACCACGCCGCGGGACTGGCGGCGCCATTCCAGCCCCCCGGCACCACTGGCGCGACCCTCATCGTGGTGGGCAACGCCAAGCTGAGCACGGCCGACCAGGCGGCGGTCACCAGCCTCGAAGCCAAGATCGCAAAGGATGACCACGTCGTCGCCGTGTCGGATCAGGGCCTGTCCAGTGATGGCAAGGCGCAGAAGGCGCAGGTCATCATCGATGTCCTGCCCTCCAGTGCGGCCGCGTCCCCGACGGTCGCCGCCATCCGAGGCACGATTAGCGGCGCCAAGCTGCCCTCCGGCTTGTCCGGCCATCTCACCGGGCAGCTGCCGACGGCGGTCGACAATAAGAACGCCCAGGCGAGCGCGCAGAAGCGTACCGAGGAGCTGTCCAACCTCGTCATCGTGCTGATGCTGCTCATCGTCTACCGCGCCCTGCTCGCACCGCTGATCACGCTCGGCCCCGCGGTACTCGTCCTGCAGATATCTGGCCATGTCATCGGGGCGTTGTCGAAGGCCGGGCTGCAGGTCTCCACCGTCACCCAGACGATGCTGATCGTGCTGCTGCTTGGCGCGGGAACCGACTACGGCCTCTTCCTGACCTTGCGGGTACGCGAGGAAATCGGGAACGGCGCGTCCCCGCATGCGGCGATCGAGCGCGCGGCGCGCTACGTCGGTGAGTCGATCACCTTCTCGGCGGGTACCGTCATCGCCGCGCTGCTGTGCTTGCTGCTCGCGTCGTTCGGCCTCTACTCGGGGCTCGGCCCCGCGCTCGCCCTCGGCGTGACCATCATGCTGCTCGCGGCGCTGACGCTGGTCCTCGCGCTGCTCGGGGTGTTCGGCCTGGCGACGTTCTGGCCGCGCCCGATCCGGCGGATCGAGCGCGGCGGTCCGTGGGCCCGCCTCGCCGATATCGTCATCGCGCACCCGGCGGCGACCCTCGTCGCAGGCGTGGTGTTCTTCGGGGCGTTGTCGGCAGCGGCAGTGGGTTATACGTCGAGCGGGTTCGGCGGGACCACCACGGGTCCGGCTGGCAGCGACTCTGCCGCAGGCACCGACGCGATCAACGGCCACTACCCGGCCGCGATCGCCAACCCGACGAGCGTGCTGCTCGTCTTCAAGTCGCCGGTGTGGAACGACCTGACGCCGGTCGCGCAGGCGGAGGACGAGCTCGGCAAGAAACCCGTGTTCGCCTCCGTCAACGGCCTGCTCGACCCCAACGGCACCGCGGTAAGCACCCAGCAGCTCGAAAGCCTCTACAAGGAGCTTGGGCCGCCGGGCAAGCTGCCCGTCACGCCGCCGCCAGGCAGCCCGGTCTCGCCGCAGCAGTACGCCCTTTACCGTTCCACTGCCCAGTTCGTCAGCCCGGACGCGAAGACCGTGCAGTTCTACACGACCCTCAGCGCGGGCAGCCCGTCGACGACCGCGGCCCTCGACGCCGTCCCCGACGTGCGCACATCCGTGGACGCCGTGCAGCATAGCGTCGGGGCTGTCGACAGCGGCGTCAACGGGCTCGCGCCGGCTTCCTACGACGTGAGCAGCGTATCGAACAGCGATCTTGTGAAGATCGTCCCCGTCGTGCTCGTCCTGCTCGCGCTGCTACTCGGCCTGCTGCTGCGCAGCGTGATCGCGCCCCTGTACCTAGTCGCGACCGTGCTGATGAGTTACTTCGCCGCGCTCGGCGTCGCGGTCCTCATCTTCCAGGTCGCGGCCGGCGACGCCGGGCTCGACTTCGTGCTCCCATTCCTGCTGTTCGTGTTCTTGATGGCACTCGGCGAGGACTACAACATCCTCGTCATGAGCCGCATCCGCGAGGAGGCACATCACCTGCGGCTGCGCGAGGCCGTCGCCGACGCGGCGCACCACACCGGCACGACCGTCACCTCGGCGGGGCTGATCCTCGCCGCGACCTTCGGCGTGGCCGGTATCAGCGGCGCCACGACCGAGATCAAGGAACTCGGCACCGCCATCGCGCTCGGCGTGCTGCTCGATACCTTCTTCGTCCGTACGCTGCTCGTTCCGGCGATCGTCGTGCTTTGCGGGCGCTACAACTGGTGGCCGTCGAAGCTCGGGCGCCGCGGCGCATCCCTGTCGCCCCGGCCCGCGCGACGCTCCGCGGTGCCAGGCTGAGCGAGCCTGGTGACCGGACGTCAGCTCCAGAGCTGGTCTTCTGCGCCGGTGGATGGCGACAACGCGGTCAGCGCGTCGGCGATCCGCCGCAGCGCGAAGCGCCAGAGCCCCGAGCCCAGGCTGATGCGGGCAACCCCCGCTGCCGCCAGTTCGGCCACGGTGGGGCCACCCTTCCTGAGCAGCGCGTTGACGGGCCCGGCGGCAGCCACGAGTTCGCGGATGAGGCCCAGATCGGTCACGCCGATCGGGTACACGCAGTCCGCTCCCGCGCCGCTGTAGCGAACCGCCCTGTCCATGCCCTCGGCAGCCGTACCGCCGCGCATCCACACGTCGACCCTGGCATTAAGTACCAGGTCGTCTCCTGCCGCGGTCCGCACGGCTGCCAGGCGGTCGGCCTGCGGCCCGGCACCGACGAGCCCGCCGCCGCGGTGATCGGTATCCTCAAGATTGCAGCCGGACGCCCCGGCCGCGACGAGCCGCTCGACCAGTTCGGCAGCGCCGAGCCCGTAACCGTCCTCGATGTCAGCCGTTACCGGTACGTCCACCGCCGCCGCGATGCGAGCCACGGCCGCGAACGCCACGTCAGGCGGCATCTCGCCGTTGTCGGCATAGCCGAGGCAGGCGGCGACCGCCGCACTCGTGGTCGCCACCGCGGGCGGCCCGGACGCGGCCACCGCCGCGGCGGACGGCGGATCCCACACGTTGGCGAGCAGCAGTGGCTGGCCGGGTACGTGCAGCGACCTGAGCCGCTCCGCGTCACGCATGGTGCCTCCTGTTCGTCACGCACGCGTCGATCCGTTACCCGTCAATGCGCATGCACCACACGTCAAATGCGCATGCGCCGAGCCTACGGGAGCGCGGGCGTGCCGGATCGGCCGTGGCCGCAGGCATCTAGTGGTCTGTCAGAGGAGTCTTCTTTGGCTCTGTGACCCACGACAACGCCCATTGCGGGCACCTCGCGGCGTTGTCGTCGTTGCGCGTAGCACCCAGCTACGCGCTCGTCGAGGACAAGCACCGCCTTGCGATGCACCCACCTGGACGCCGTTCGCTGAAAGGACCCCTCTGACAGACCACTAGCATCCTTATCGTCGGCGGATCCTCGATTCCGTGTCGGCCCAGGCCCTGGCCGCAGCCGTCTGGCAACGGCGAAACCGGCCGGTCACGAAAGCGGACGGGTCGCGCGATGTGGACGGGTCACGATGTGGACGGGTCACGATGTGGAAGGGTCACATGTGGAAGGGTCACATGTGGAAGGGTCACGATGGCAGGTGCGGTAATCGAGGTCACCAGGAACCAGGTCCTGGCCTACCGGGTAGCCGCCCACGAACTGGACAGGCTCAATTCCAGCCCGGGTGACCTGGCCGTGCTTGATCTCGGCGTGCAGGACACGCCCTACGGCTCCGCGCGGCTCGCGCTCGCGGCCCGGATGGCCTCGCCGGTGCAAGCGGCGAGGACGCCCGCCGGATCGGTGCCCGCGGGATCGGCGGCCGCGGGATCGGCGGCCGCGGGATCGGCGGCCGCGGGATCGGCGCCCGCGGGATCGGCGCCCGCGGGATCGGTGCCCGCGGGGTCGGCGGAGTCGGCGGCGGCGGAGTCGGCGGCGGGATCCGCGGCACTGGAGGACCGGCTTGCGCTTGTGTGGTCGATCCGCGGCGCCCCGCACCTGCACAGGCGGGCCGGCCTGGCCACGCTCGCCGCGGCATTGTGGCCGCTCAGCGATGCCGACGCCACAGCCCGCATCGCGGACTCGCACATCAAAGAGGGAGCCAGGCTCGGCATCGCCGCATTCACCGCGGCGGCACAGGCGATGCACGCGGTCGTCGGGGCTATCGCGGGGGAGCCGATGGCCAAGGGCGACGTGAGCGCGGCGGTGAGCAGCCGGGTGCCGGCAGCCCTGACTTACTGGTGCAAGGGCTGTCAGGCGCAGCACATCTCAGGTGGCCTGTTCCAGCAGGCAGGGCTGCCAGCCGGAGTGCAGCTCACGCCGGCGGGCCTGGCGCCTGGACAGGTGCCGAGACCAGCTACCGCGTTGGCGCCGATCGGCGGCTGGCCCGGCGTGCCGGCCGCCGCCGCGGGAACCGGTTCCCTGGTGGCGGCCTATCTCCGGCTGCTCGGGCCTGGCACCCAGGCGGAGGTGGCGAAATTCCTCGGCACCACCCAGACCGAGCTGCGGCGGGCATGGCCTGACGGCCTGGCCGAGATAAGGGTCGACGGCCGCCGCGCTTGGCTGCCCGGCGAGCGCCTCGCTGCGCTGCGATCCGCACCTGCGCCGCGTCTGGTACGGATGCTGCCGCCTGGTGACCCCTTCCTGCAGGCACGCGACCGCGGGTTGCTGGTGCCTGACCGGGCGCGCCAGGCGGCCATGTGGCAGATCCTGGCCAACCCAGGCGCGCTGCTTGTGGACAGCGAGATCGCAGGCACGTGGCGCGCCAGGCTCGCGGGTAAGCACAGGCTGGACATCACGGTCACGCTGTTCGAGCCACTCGATGCCGGTGCCCGTGCCGCTGTGGAGGCCGAGGCGGGCCATGTCGCCGCTGCCCGCGGGATAACCGATTTCCGTGTGCTGCTCGCCAGCGAGTGAATCTCATTGCCTATAGCGCCAGATTTATTCGTCGTTCCTGTGCACGTCTCACCCGCAGGGCGGACGCGGAGCGCCACGCCGTCAGCGGTAGGTGCGCCATGCGGTTGCGGCAACGGGCGGTCAAGGACGCGGGGTAATTGCCAGCACGATGATCACTGGCTGATCCGAATCCGGATCGTCTGGGCCGCACTGCCAGAAGATGTCGGTTCGGGACTCGCGCGCGGACTGAGGGCGCAGGCGCGACCGGCTCGCGTGGATCGGTGCGGACTGGTTCAGATGATCGGGCCGTAGTATCTGGCCATGACATCCGTTCTGCTCGCCGAGGACGACACCTCAATTTCCGAGCCGCTCGCCCGCGCACTTCGGCGTGAGGGGTACTTCGTCGACGTGGCGCCCGATGGCCCGCACACACTGGACCGGGCGCTCGGCGGCGGCGTAGACCTCATCGTTCTGGACATCGGCCTGCCCGACCTGGACGGGCTTGAAGTGTGCCGCCGCATCCGCGCCGAGGGCCACGGGGTGCCGGTGCTGATCCTGACCGCCCGCGCCGACGAGGTGGACACCGTGGTCGGCCTCGACGCGGGCGCCGACGACTACGTCACCAAGCCGTTCAGGCTCGCCGAGTTGCTGGCCCGGGTGCGTGCGCTGCTGCGCCGTGGCACCTCGGAGACACCAGTAGTGCAGGGAGTGCGCATCGACGCGGATTCACGCCGCGCGTGGATGGACGGCGAGGAACTCCAGCTCACCACGAAGGAGTTCGACCTGCTACGGGTGCTTGTGCGCGACGCGGGCAAGGTAATCACCCGCGAGCAGATCATGCGGGAGGTGTGGGACACCAACTGGTGGGGCTCAACCAAAACGCTCGACATGCACATTTCATGGCTTCGCCGCAAGCTCGGTGACGACGCCAACGACCCGCACTTCATCACCACGGTGCGCGGCGTCGGCTTCCGTTTCGAACGCGGCGACTGAGACAGACAGATGCGGCGCCGACTGCTGTTCTCCACGCTGGCCGTGGCGATCGGCGCGGTGTTGCTGCTCGGCCTGCCGCTCGCGGTTGTGCTGAGCCGCCTGGAGCTGAACGAGGCCGGGCAGCAGCTCGAGCGGGATGCCGCCATGGTCGCCAAGGGCATGCAATACCGGCAGGAGGCGGGTAAACCGACCGATCCGCAGGAGATCGAGAGGACGCTGCCTGACCGGTATGTCATCATCAAGCATTCCGGCGTGGCAACGATCACGCTCGGCCGCAGGCCCCCGGCGGACGACACCATCAAATCGCGGGCCGTCACAGGCGACTTCGACGTCACCGTCGAGGCGGACGGTACTGTCACAAGCGGCAGCCTGACCAGAGCGCTCGCGCTGATCAGCTCACTGGCGATGCTGGCGATCGGGGTGGCGGTCGGCCTCGCATTCATCCAGGCGCGCAAGCTCTCCACACCGCTGGTCGAACTCGCAGAAGCCGCCGAGCGGCTCGGCTCGGGCGACGCGCGCCGGGTCGGCCGCAGGTACGGGGTGCGCGAACTGGACCAGGTTGCGGAGGGCCTCGACCGTTCCGTACGACGTGTGGCCGACCTGCTCGCCGCCGAGCGCGACTTCGCCATGGACGCCTCGCATCAGCTGCGCACGCCGCTGACGGCGCTGTCCATGCGGCTGGAGGAGATGATCGCGGCGGCGGAGGACCCCGAGGTGGTCCGCGAAGAGGGCGCGGCGGCGCTCGCCCAGACCGAGCGGCTCGCTAATGTGGTGAGCCAGCTGCTTGGCCGGACGATGCCGAAGGAATCAACCACCGCCGAGTTCACCAGCATTGACGACATTGTCGCCCAGCAGGTCGCCGAGTGGGACCCGGCGTTCCGGCGTGCGAACCGCAAGCTCGAGGTCATCGGGACGAAGGGGCTGCGCGCCCGCGCCACTCCAGGGAGCATCGCTCAGGTGATCGCGACCCTGGTGGACAACGCGCTCGAACACGGCGCAGGCACCGTCGCAATCCGGACCTGGCAGACGCCGAAATCGGTGGTCGTGGAGATACGCGACGAAGGCAGAGGGGTGCCGGCCGAGCTGGTGCCGCGGATCTTCGAGCGGAATGTGAGTGGCCGGCCGGGCGGCACCGGGCTCGGGCTGGCGCTCGCGCGTGACATGGCGGCCGCCGATGGCGGCAATGTCGTGCTCGTCCGGCCCAGGCCAGCGGCCTTCGCTGTCTTCCTGCCGCGGCCACAGCAGGAAGACAGCGTGGAGGCTCCCGCAGTCAGCGGGCCGGCGTGAGGGCTCCGACGCGTTCGCCGGCATAGCCGACATCCGGCTCGCGCTCAAAGCCGGCCGTCCGGGGCCGATCAAAGCCGGCCGACCGGGGCCGATCAAAGCCGGCCGACCGCGATCAAAGCCGGCCGACCGGGACACAGCGCCCTGCACGACCGCCGGCGGGCCGCGGTTTGCGGCCGCGGGCGGGCTACCGGACATGACCACCGGCGGGCCCACACCGCGCGACCGCAGGCGGGCCACGCCGCGCGGCCGCAGGCGGCCCACCCCGCGCGGCCGCAGGCGGGCCGCCGCTCGTGACCACCACCGGGCTACCGCGCGTGACCTGCGGTGCCGCGTTCAGGCCGACGGCCGCGATTACCTGCGGGCCGGTGGGCAGCTGCGCCGAAGGCGTCGCCCTCGGCAGGAACACCCACTTCTTGTAGGCCCAGTACCTGAACAAGGTTCCGATCGCGGTGCCCGTCACCTGGGCCAGGTTGTACGCGAGCTGGCTATGCATGCCGAGCGAATACTCGGTGAAGCCGATTACCAGCAGCGCGATCAGCAGGCCGGCCCCGTTCAACGCGAAGAAGATCAGGTACTCGCGCGCCAGCCCCGCATTCGCCCGGTGCCTGAACGTCCACACGCGGTTCCCCGCATATGCGAAGGTCGTCGCCGCTACGGTGGAGATCGTTTTCGCGAGCAGCGGGCCTAGCCCGGCGCTGCCGTGCAGCATCGCGGCGCCGCCGAGGTCGAGCCCTGCCCCGATCGTGCCGATGACGCCGAACTTCGCCAGTTCTTGGACGAGTCCGGCGAAACGCCGGTACCGGGCAGTGATCGGGCTCACGCCGCAGGAGTCTGCCACGGCGTGGTCTGCTACCCCGCGCGCAACGCGGAAGGCATGACCGTGTCTTTACCCCTATTGGGTCACGCCTGCCGCGTCTGCGCTTTCATCCTGGCCATCTGCGGCGCCCGTTGCCGCAGCTCACCGGCGTGCATGATGATGTAGAGCACGGCCGTCACCACGAATCCGACCGCGAATGTGATCTCGCCGACGGCAGGGAGCCGACGGCAGGGAGCCGACGGCAGGCCGACGGCAGAGAGCCGACACAGTGGCTGCACGTCGACGCCCCGCCTGCCCAAGTATCCGAACCCCAGCCGGCTGATCACTATCTGCGGCACGCCGGCGATGTCCAGGTCCAGAAGAGCTGCAGGGCGCGGCCGTGGCGCTCCGTGAGCGGGATGAACTCGGCCCCGCCAGGCTTCGCAGCGATGACCCGGGTTCCGTACTCGCCCTCGCGGACGACGGCGCCCTCGGGTGTCTGTTCCTCGTCCATTCCCGGCTGACGCTGTGTGACCATGGGCTCAACTCCCGCCGGGCATGCCACCTGCATGACCGCTTGCCGCACGTCGTAGGCTTGCTGGCCGTGACGGGACAGTGGGCATCTGGGCCGGTAGTTGGCATGATTGGTGGTGGCCAGCTCGCCCGGATGACCCACCAGGCGGCGATCAGTCTCGGTGTCCGGCTGCGCGTGCTTGCCGCGTCGCGCGGAGACAGCGCGGCGCAGGTCTGCCCCGACGTCTCGGTCGGCGATTACACTTCCCTTGCTGACCTGCGGGACTTCGCCGTCGGCTGCGACGTGCTCACGTTCGACCACGAGCATGTGCCCAGTGAGCACTTGGCCGCGCTCGAGCAGGCGGGCGTCAAGGTCCGCCCGGGTGCCTGGCCGCTGAGCCATGCGCAGGACAAGCTTGTGATGCGCGAACGGCTCGCCGCGCTCGGGGTGACCGGCCCAAGGTTCCGCCCGGTCGCCGCGCTGGACGAGGTGCGGGAGTTCGCGGGAGCTGATGGCTGGCCGGTGGTCCTCAAGGCGATCAGAGGCGGCTACGACGGCAAGGGCATGTGGGTGTGCCGTTCGGCCGGCGAAGCCGCCGCGATCCTCGCGCACGACATCCCGTTGATCGCGGAGGAGTACGTGCGTTTCAGGCGGGAACTCGCCGCCGTGGTCGCACGCTCGCCGCACGGGCAGGGCGCGGCTTTCCCTGTTGTGCAGACGGTGCAACGGGATGGCGTCTGCCATGAGGTACTTGCACCCGCCCCGGGACTGCGTCCAGGCAGCGCGGCGCGGATCCAGCAACTGGCCCTGCGGGTGGCCGCCGAGCTTGGCGTGACCGGGCTGCTTGCGGTGGAGCTATTCGAGACCGCCGACGGCCTGCTCGTGAATGAGCTTGCGATGCGGCCGCATAACAGCGGGCATTGGACGATCGAGGGTGCGCGGACCTCGCAGTTCGAGCAGCACCTGCGGGCCGTGCTTGACTTGCCGCTCGGCGCACCACGGCTTGCCGCGCCGCAGGTGGCGATGGCGAACGTTTTCGGCGGCGGCGGGCACGACGCGGCCGGCGACGTGCTCGGCAGGTATGTCCACGTGATGGCCGCAGATCCGGCCGCCAAGGTGCACTTCTACGGTAAGCAGCCGCGCCCGGGCAGGAAGATAGGGCATGTCACGGTGCTCGGTGACGCCGCGGAAGACATGGCGGTGCTGCGCAAGAGGGCCCGTCGCGCGGCCAGTTACCTGGGCAGCGAAGGCGAGGATGACGGATCATGAGGCACCGATGTGCGGGCTCCGCGACCGGGCGCCCCATCGCACTACCAGCGTCACCGCCCCGCCGCCGCGACCATGCGCCCAAGGCCCATCCGGGCAGGGCCGTCCGGGCAGGGCCGTCCGGGCAGGCCCATCCGGGCAGGGCCGGGCAATCCCCCCTGGGGCGTCGACCCATGAGGATTTTGGCGGCTGGTCGAGGCGCGTGGCAGGGGTGAAACGCGATTGTGTGGACACTGACCGGGAGGCGATGACATGAGCGCAGTGATCGGCGTCGTCATGGGCAGCGATTCCGACTGGCCGGTCATGCGCCAGGCGGCCGAGGCGGTGACCGAGTTCGGGGTCGCCTGCGAGGTGGATGTGGTGTCCGCGCACCGGATGCCGCACGAGATGCTCGCGTACGGTTCGGGAGCGGCGGCCCGCGGCCTGCGGGTGATCATCGCGGGCGCAGGCGGGGCCGCGCACCTGCCCGGCATGCTCGCCGCCGTGACCCCGCTGCCGGTGATCGGCGTACCCGTGCCGCTCAAGTACCTGGACGGGCTAGATTCGCTGTTGTCGATCGTGCAGATGCCCGCGGGCGTACCGGTTGCTGCGGTCGCGGTCGGCGGCGCGCGCAACGCCGGGCTGCTTGCGATCCGGATCCTCGCCGCGGCCGATGAGGGCCTGCGCGAGCAGATGGCCGGCTTCCAGGCGCGGCTGAAACAGCAGGCGATCGCCAAGGGTGCCGCCCTGCGCCAGGCGCTCGAAGGCCCGGCTCGCGAACAGCCGGACGGGCACTGACCACCGGCCACAACCCGCACCACAGCCACCCGGGCCCGAATCGCACCCGTTGACTGGTGCAGCGACCGCATTTGCTGATACGAGACTGGGTCCCAGCTGGGCGTGTTGTTGCGGGCCCTAGCCGGTGGGGGTCGGTCCGGTCCGGGGCCTGGTGGGCGGCGGGTTAGGCGGCGGGGGTGAGGGTGACGGTGTGGCCGAGGGCGTGGAGCTTGGCGATCAGGCGCTGGGTTTCTTTTTCGGGGTCGAGGCGGTGGGTGTAGTAGTCGGGGCCGAGGTCGGTGTAGGTCTTGCCGGTGGTCAGGACGTGCCAGACGATGACGATCAGGGTGTGAGCGACGGCGACGATGGCTTTCTTTTTCGCGGCGGGGCTGCGGTAGCCGCCGAAGCGCAGCACCAGCCGGTGGTAGCGGGCTTGGAGCCGCCCGTCGGCCTTGACCGCGGCCCAGGCGGCCTCGACCAGCAGGGGCTTGAGGTGCTGGCTGCCTTTGCGGGGTCTGCCGTGCTTGCGTTTGCCGGCGGATTCGTGGTTGCCCGGGCACAGCCCGGCCCACGACGCCAGGTGCGCGTCGGTGGTGAAGAACTCACCGATGTTCACCCCGATCTCGGAGATGATCGCCGCGGCCGCCACCGGGCCGATCCCCGGGATCGTCACCAGCAGGTCGCGGCGCTCCTTGAAAGGGATCATCATCTTTTCCACCTGCCCGTCCAGCCGGGCGATCATGTCATCCAGGTGGTCGATGTGCTCCAGGTGCAGCTTGCACATCAGCGCGTGATGGGAACCGAACCGGCCCTCCAGCGCCATGGAAAGATCGGGGATCTTCTTGCGCATCACCCCGCGGGCGAACTCGGCGAGCACCCGGGGGTCACGTTCGCCGGCGATGAGGCCCTCAATCATCGCCCGCCCGGACATGGTGCCGATCGACGAAGCCACCGAATCGATCTTGATCCCGGCGTCCTGCAGCACCCCGCCGAGGCGCTGGAACTCCGAGGTGCGCTGTTGCACGAGCTTCTTGCGGTACCTGGCCACATCCCGCACCGCCTTGACCTTCTCGTCCGGGATGAAGCTGCCGCGCAGCAGCCCGCACTCGGCCAGCTCGGCCAGCCACACCGCGTCCACCGCATCGGTCTTGCGCCCTGGCACGTTCTTGACATGCGCGGCATTGCACACCAGCACCTGCTCGAACACGGCGGGCTCGAGCAGCGCGTGATACACCGGCATCGTGTAGATCCCGGTGGCCTCCATCGCCACGTGCGTGACCTCAAGCGAGACCAGCCAGCGCGTCATCTCGCGCAGCACCCCGTAAAACGCCGGGAACTTGCGCACCGTCGTCGCCCGCCCACCCGGCCCCGGCCCCGGCGCACGCACCGCCACCGTGACCTGATCTTTGTGCACATCGATCGCAGCGCACCGCTGATAGACAATCTGCACGCCCGGACCCCTTCCCCTCACAGCAACCATGACGACCGCCAACATGTGTGCTGCCCGCGAAGTCCCGCACAAGATCTAAGACACTGATACGCGCGCTCGCAGCGGCAACCGGGAAACACCCGAAGGGAAGGACTTCAGCGCCAATCTTAACGACGGCCTCAAACGGGCCAAGCAGTACCGGCGTCGGCGGGCAACACACACACCCCAGTCTCATCCACCGCGAACGGCCCGTCAGGGCCATGAAATCTTAACGGCTGCGCGGGTGTCGCGCCACTGCCGTGCACGCGGGGGTTCCAGGGGTGTGCCCCCTGGGTCTCATGATCCGGGTGACTTTCCGCCCCGAAACGTCGCCGGGAGCATGAAACGCGAGCGCTGGTGCTTTCATGGGCGGCCGAGGGCGCGGTAGTGCCAGCTCGCGGCCCGCCAGCGCTCCGGGTCAAGTGCGCCGCGGCCGTCCACGATTTTGCGTTCCGCCACCACGTTGCCGAGGATCTCAGGATCGGCGTCGGCGAATTCGGGCCATTCCGTCAGCAGCAGCACGATGTGCGCGTCCCTCGCGGCGTCGAGCGCCGTGGTCGCGTACTCGAGTTCCGGGTGGGCCTTCCTGGCGTTCTCCACCGCCGCCGGGTCGTAGACGGTGACCCTGGCGCCGAGACCGTGGATGGTCTGCGCGACGTCGAGCGCGGGGGAGTCGCGGATGTCGTCAGAATCAGGCTTGAACGCGGCGCCAAGCACGCCCACGACGCGGCCATCGAAGGCGCCGCCTGCCAGTTCCCTGGCAAGGTCCACCATCCGCGCGCGGCGGCGCATGTTGATCGCATCGACCTCGCGCAGGAAGGAGAGTGCCTGGTCGACACCGAGTTCGTCGGCACGGGCCATGAACGCCCTGATGTCTTTCGGCAGGCAGCCGCCGCCAAAGCCGAGGCCGGGACTGAGATACCTGCCGCCGATCCGGTCGTCATAAGACAGCGCTTTTGACAGCATTGTCACATCCGCCCCGGTGGCCTCGCAGACCTCTGCCATCGCGTTGATGAACGAGATCTTGGTGGCGAGGAACGCATTCGCAGCGACCTTCACGAGCTCGGCGGTGGCGAAGTCGGTGACGAGGAAAGGGATGCCGTCGGTAAGTGGTCGTGCGTAGATCTCACGCAGCACCGCGGCGGCGCGAACCGAGTGCGTCCCCGCCACGATCCGGTCCGGGTGCAGCGTGTCGCGGACGGCGTACCCCTCGCGGAGGAACTCTGGATTCCAGGCAAGCTCCGCAGCGGTCCCTGCTGGCGCCAGCTGCGCTAGCCGTTGCGAAACGTTCTCCGCCGTGCCGACAGGGACGGTGCACTTCCCTACGACGAGGCAGGGCGAGCGCAGCAGCGGCGCGAGCTCGTCGATGCAGGCGTGCAA
Organism: uncultured Actinomycetota bacterium; assembly: GCA_963727015.1. Taxonomy (GTDB): domain Bacteria; phylum Actinomycetota; class Actinomycetes; order Streptosporangiales; family Streptosporangiaceae; genus DATFVJ01. Next base: position 509,845 of record CAVSEV010000005.1, read on the forward strand.
CTGGGACAGGTCGGCGGCGTTGCCATCGGCACGCTGCGGCGTGCCGACACACACGAAATGCGTGTCCGCGAAGGCCGCCACCTCCAGATAGGAGGTGGTGAAGCGGAGCCGGCCGCTGTTCAGGCCGGCCTGCAGCAACTCCTCGAGGCCGGGCTCGAAGAAAGGCAGCTTTCCCGCGGCAAGCTGGTCGATTCTGGCCGGGTCGGTGTCCAGGCCGAGTACCTCGAAACCCAGTTCGGCCAGGCATGCCGCATGCGTGGTACCCAGGTACCCGGTGCCGAGCACCGTAAGACGGCGTGCCACGGCGCCTCCTCTCCCCATCATTGTCGTGCTTCACGTGCGGCAGGGGCGCGTGGCCCAGCATCCTGACGGCTCCTACTATCGAGGCCATGAGCCTCGAATTCCCGGCCTTCGCCCTGGCCGAGGAGCACATGATGCTCCGCGAGTCGGTGCGTGCCCTCGCCGATGACAAGATCGCCCCCCGGGCCGCGGAGGTCGACGAGACTGGCGAGTTCCCCTGGGACGTGTATGGCGCGCTAGTCCAAGCAGACCTGCACGCCGTGCACGTCCCGGAGAGGTACGGCGGCCCAGGTGCTGACGCGATCGCCACCGCGATTGTCATCGAGGAGGTGGCCCGGGCATGCGCCGCCTCCTCGCTCATCCCGATCGTCAACAAGCTCGGCACGCTGCCCTTGTTGCTCGCGGGGTCGCATGAGCTTAAGCAACGCTACCTGCCCCCGCTGGCACGAGGCGAGGCGATGTTCTCCTACGCCGTGACTGAACCGGAGGCGGGGTCCGATGCGGCTGCGATGCGTACCCGGGCGACCGCGACGGGTAGCGGATATGTACTGAACGGCACCAAGCGATGGATCACCGGCGGTGGAACGTCGACGTATTACACCGTGATGGCGGTCACCGCAGCCGACGCGGGGCCCGACGGGATTTCGGCGTTCGTGGTGGAGAAAGGCGACGAGGGGCTCACGTTCGGCACGCCTGATCACAAACTCGGGATTAAGGGCTCGCAGACGTGTGAACTCCACTTCGACGACTGTGAGATACCCGCGGACCGGCTGGTCGGCGCCGAGGGGACGGGCTTTACGACGGCACTGCGCGCGCTTGGTCACACCGGGGTGACTATCGCTGCCCAGGCGATCGGCATCGCGCAGGGAGCCCTTGACTACGCGACGTCGTATGTGAAGGAACGTCAGCAGTTCGGCCGGGCGATCGCCGAGTTCCAGGGCGTGCAGTTCATGCTGGCCGACATGGCGATGAAGGTAGCGGCGGCGCGGCAGCTGACCTATGCGGCAGCCGCCAAGTCGCAGCGCTCGATGGAGGGCGCTGGCGCCGCCGCGGCCGAATCCGAGCTGACCTTCTTCTCCTCCGCATGCAAGTGCTTCGCTTCCGACGTTGCGATGGAGGTCGCGACCGATGCGGTTCAGCTGCTCGGGGGCAACGGGTATGTCCGGGACTACCCGGTCGAGCGGATGATGCGGGACGCGAAGATCACACAAATCTACGAGGGAACCAACCAGATCCAGCGCGTGGTGATGGCCCGTCACCTCCTGAAGTAGTAGCAGCGGCAAGACCCACGGCTAGACCTGCGGCAAGACCCGCGGCTAGACCGGCAAGACCTGCGGCTAGGCCTGCGGGCGGACCTGTGTCATGTCCCCGCCGAGCCCGGCAAGATAAGGGCGAGCAGGCGAGACGCCGGACGTCACCCCATGGATTTGGCGCCGTCCAAGGACTCGCGGATGATGTCGGCGTGGCCAGCGTGCTGGGCGGTTTCGGCGATCACATGCAGCAGCACCCTGCGCGCTGACCAGCGTGCTCCCGGTTCGAACCAGGGAGCTTCGGGCAGCGGGTGATCGGCGTCCAGGTCGGGGAGCGCCACCAGGAGGTCATCGGTCCTGCGCGCGACCTTCTCGTACTCCTCAAGCAGGCCGGCGAGCGTCTCGCCGGCCAGCATGTGGAAGCCACCCGCCCACTCACTCGTGCTCACCTCGGCTGAGCCGCCCATGGCAGAAGGACCCTCGCGGATGAAATTGATCCATTGCTGCTCGGTGAGCGTGACGTGCTTTATCAGCCCGCCCGAGCACAATTCGCTCAAGGTGGTGCGTTGCGCGGCCTGCTCGTCGGTGAGATCACGGACGGTGTAACGCAGGAAGTAGCGCTGTTTGACCAGCGCCTGCAGCAGGTCGGCGCGCTCGCCGGTCACGGATCCCGATGCGCTCATGTCCCCTTGCCTTTCGTCTTGTTGCCTTTCGTCGAAGCTTGCACCCGTAACGTTATGGCGAGGGACCGACAAATCCGGCGTGTCGTGGCCGTCGGGAGCGCCGCGAGCGCCCGTGCGGGCCGTCCGCGCCCGCGGCTTGGCGCGCGGCTTGGATCTTGATAGCGTCCGATTCGTTCAAGACGGGGGTCACGACCCTGGGTACGCGGTACTACGTGACCCGGACGGCAACGACATTGCCTTGTTCGCGGCGTTGCCTGTTAGCTGAGCGGCCTGGGCGCTTATGTGGATGCGGTGGGCTCCGGCTGTGTGGCCGGCGGGCAGGAGGTGCAAGATGCACCTCCTGCCCGCCATGAGCGCGCCAGGAGCCTTCGCGGACATGCGGACGTTGCGGGCCTGCTGGCACCCGGTCATGTTCAGCCGGGATTTGACCGACCAGCCGGTCCACGCTGACCTGCTGGGGGAGCCGCTGGTTGTGTGGCGCGGCCAGGGTGGCCAGTCTCGGGCCAACTCGGACGTGTGCGTGCACCGGGGCACGGCGCTGTCGCTCGGCTGGATCAGCGGCGACGAGCTCGTCTGCCCGTATCACGGATGGCGGTATCGCGCCGATGGCCGCTGTGCCGCCATCCCTCAGCTAGAGGATCCGTCCCGGGTCCCGGCCAAGGCACGGATCGGCGCGTTCAGCTGCCTGGAGAGGTACGGCCTCGTCTGGGTGGCCCTGGCAGAGCCGCGCTGGCCTCTTCCTGAAGTGCCTGAACTGGAGGACGGCAGCTGGACGATGGTGACGGCCGGCCCGTACCGCTGGCACTGTGATGCCGCCCGCCAAGTCGAGAATTTCACCGACTTCGGGCATTTTCCCTGGGTGCACCCGGGGCTGCTGGGCGATCCTGACCGGCCGGTCGTCCCCCGCCATGAGGTACGCGCCGAAGGCAACGTGCTGCACTATTCGATCGTCCGGCCGGAGGCGCCCAATTCCGGCGACTTCCCGGTCTTCGGCAACGAGCAGGCCGGCCCGCCAGAGCGGCGCAGCCGCTATGAAATGCACCTGCCCTACACCATCGCGCTTCGCCTGGGCTGGGGCGGCGAGCGCGGCATGGTCTACTTCTTCGCCTCCCAGCCTGTCGCCGCGGACCGCTGCGCCGGGTACGTCATCATCGGGCGCGACTACAACGTCGATCAGCCCGCGCAGGTCATCAGGGAGTTTGAGGACACTATCTTCGGCCAGGACCAGATGGTGGTCGAATCGCAGCGGCCTGAGCAGGTTCCCTTCGACCTTGCGGCCGAACTGCACCTGAAGTTCGATACGGTCGCGGTCGCCTACCGCAAGGCCATGCGGGAACTGGGCCTGGCCACCAGCGACGCGACCGGGGGTGCGGCGCACCGGTAACCCGGCCGGACAGCGGTCGCTGGCTTTTCCTGCCGGTTCGTGTTCGAGCCTGACCCGCCGCTGGGGTAGGCGCAGGGCCGGGCGGTGCGGCGGCCAGGCAGCCGGCTCTCCCGCTACGTCGATGACGCGCCTTCACCTGGGCCGTCCCCGATGAGCACAGCGAAGCCATCGAGCACACGCTGCAGGCCAAACTCGAACAGGGCATCCGGGTCGAAGTCGTACTCCGTTGCGATGAGCCGCTTGAGGACAGGGAATTGGCCTGCCACCACGATGGATTGCAGCGTTGATTGCTGCGTATCCATCCACTCCTCGCTGTTCATGCCGCTGACTGCCTCAGCTTCTGCCTCGAGTTCGAGGTTTACCGCAGTGCCGCGCACGTAGTTGAACAGCGTTATATGCGTGTTGAGCATGGTGGGCAGGTCGAGGCCATACCCGTCAAGCGCGGCGAGCACCCACTCGGTGCAGGCCATCCCGGCCGGTATCGCCTGGGGCCGGCTCACCGACAACGCAGGGGCGAGCCAGGAGTGCCGCTGGAACAGCGCCCAGAGCGTCCGCGCCGCGAACTCGAGCCGGGCCCGCCAGCCGTTAGGGGAATGGGCCGGGAAATCGCACTCGCGGAAGGCGGCGTCCATCATTTGCAGGAGCAGGTCGTCCTTGTCGGCCACGTGGCGGTAGAGCGACATTGTCGCCACCCCGATCTCGGTCGCGACGCGGCGCATCGACAGTCCGGCCAGACCTTCTGCGTCCGCGACTGCGATGCCCGCGGCGACGATCCGTTCGGCCCCCAGTACGGGGTGAGGCGTGGTACGCCTGCGGGCTGCCCGCTTGAGCGGAGCCCCGGCGGGCACCGGGAGGGCCGGGTGACGTGCGCCCGCCGGCCGCCGGTCGCCGACGACGGTTCCCACCCCTGGAATGGGGTGGACCAGTCCTTCCTGGCGCAGGGCGTTGAGCGCCTTGGTCGCGGTGGCCATGGCTACGCCCCAGCGGCGGGTGATCTCGCGGGTGGACGGCACCCGGTCACCAGGGGCCATCTCGCCTGCGGCGATCCGGTCCCGCAGGTCTGCGACGATCTGGGCGTAAGGCGGCAGGGTCACATCGCTCACACTACCTCCTGCGTACTAGTGCACTTCCACATGAGCAAGCCTAGCCAAGCCAAGCGCCCGAGCGCGTGCCCGTTCGTGCGCTAATCGGGTAACGGCGAGCCAATCGGTTCAGCGCACTAGGGCACTGTTGTCGGGGGATCCCGACGCCATCCTCTCGTATGCCTGTCCCCGGTCCGTCGTGGCCAAGGGCTCTGGCAGGACTCTCTCGGCAGCCCGCTTAGGCTGGGCTTTCTTGGCTGGGGCCGTCCCCGGCTGCCCGTCCCGGCAGGCCCGGTCCCGGCAGGCCCGGTCCCGGCAGGCCCGGTCCCGGCAGGCCCGGTCCCGGCAGGCCCGGTCCCGGCAGGCCCGGTCCCGGCAGGCCCGGTCCCGGCAGGCCCCGTCCCGGCAGGCCCGGTCCCGGCAGGCCCCGTCCCGGCAGGCCCCGTCCCCGCCCGTCTTGACGAGACCGTGTGTACGTCGTACGCTGAGCTCCGTGCAGAACAGGGAAGTGCTTATCTCAGGCGCGAGTATCGCCGGGCCCGCCCTGGCGTACTGGCTACGCGAACACGGCTTCACCGCGACCGTGGTGGAGCGCGCGCCGGCGCCTCGTCCTGGCGGCCAGGCCGTCGACCTGCGCGGGGCGGGACGTACCGTTGTCGAGCGAATGGGCTTGATGAGCCGGGTGCGCAGAGTAAGGCTCGACCAGCGCGGCATCGCCTTCGTTGATGCCAAGGGCCGTTTCGCGGCCCGGATCCCGACGGAGCTCTTTGGCGGCGAGGGAATCGTCTCCGAGGTCGAGGTCCTGCGCGGCGACCTCGGCCAGGTTCTCTACGAGGCAACCGCCCCGGCCACCGAGTACCTTTTCGACGACACGATCTGTGGGCTCGAACAGGACAATGAAGGGGTCACGGTCACCTTCGAGAAGGCGGCTCCGCGCCGGTTTGGCTTGGTGGTCGGAGCCGACGGGTTGCACTCGGCCGTGCGCGGCCTCGCCTTCGGATCGCAGTCCCAGTGTGTTCGCCCGCTTGACTGTTACACCGCGTGGTTCACTGCGCCTGCCGGGCCCGAACTCGACGGCTGGTTCCTCATGCATAACGCTCCGGGCGGCCTGGTGGCCTCGATACGGCCCGGACGGCTGCCCGGCGAGATCAAGGCCGGGCTCAGCTTCCGCTCGCCGCCTATCGACTACGACCGCCGCGACAGCGCGCAGCAGATGGACATCCTGGCCGACCGTTTTGCCGGTGTCGGCTGGGAGGTCCCATGGCTGCTCAAGACCATGCACACCGCGCCCGATTTCTACTTCGACTCAATTGGCCAGGTGCACCTCGACCGATGGTCGAGCCACCGCGCGGTGCTGATCGGCGATGCAGGTTACTGTCCGACGCCGCTCACCGGCCTGGGCACCAGCCTCGCCCTGGTCGGCGCCTATGTTCTCGCAGGTGAGCTCGCCGCCGATGGCGATCACCGCGCCGCATTCGCCCGGTACGAGCAGATCATGCGGCCCTATGTGACCCGTGGGCAGGAACTGCCTCCCGGCGGCATCAAGGGCTATGCCCCGGCCAGTGCGTTCGCCATCCGGATGCGGACGGTCTCAATGCACTGGATGGGTCGCTGGCCAATCCGGAACCTGCTGGCCACGCAGTTCGCCAAGGCCGCAGACATCGCGCTGCCCGAATACGCCCACCTGGTCCGGCGGTAGGCGCGCAGTCCGCAGCCTCACCCCGCGACCAGGGGACCGATACGGGCGCCGCTGCTACGGGCCAGACCCACCTCGCCCAGCCGCCAGCCGCTCGCTGCCCTGCAGGACTCTTCCGCATCAGACCGAACGCGGGGGAGTTGGTGCCGCTCGCAGAGCACGAGCAGCGAAGGCCCGGCACCGGAGACGAACGCCGCGTGCCCCTTTGCCCGCAGGTGCCCGAGCGCGTTTGCCGCCTCGGGCCAGTTCGCCAGGCGTCGCTGCTGATGCAGCACGTCGTCAGTGGCAGGAAGCAGCAGATCGAAGGCGCCGGCTAGGGCAAGCGGAAGTAGCGCCGCCCGCCCCGCTGTCCAGGCGGCGTGGGCGAACGCAACAGTGTCAGGCAGGATCTGCCTGGCAGCCTTTGTTCCCATGGGTTGTGGTGCGATCAGCGCAAAGGCGGCCAGGTCAGGGTGGACGGAAGTGGTGTGGTAGCGGGGCTTGCCGAACTCGCTCCAGCAAAGCGTGGCGCCGCCGAACAGGCACGGGGCGACGTTGTCAGGGTGACCTTCTATCTCGCTCGCCAGCTGGAACAAGCCGGCGTCCGGCAGGTCCGCGGCGAGAACCTCGCGGGCAGCAAGCAGGCCGAGGGCGATAGCCGCAGCGCTTGAGCCGAAGCCCCGCCCGCGCGGGAATCCCAGCTCAAGCTCCAGGCTGAGCGGGGGCAGCATCGTGCCCGTTTCCGCGGCGAAGCGCAGCATCGCCGCGACCAGAAGGTTGTCACGGCCCACCGGGATGGTCTGTGCCTCCTCGCCTTTGGCGCTCACGGCCAGGTCGCCAGGGCTGCCATGTCCTGGCGCCACCTTGAGCGTGTCCCACCAGTCGAGCGCGAGGCCGGCGGTGTCGAACCCCGAGCCGAGATTGGCGCTAGTCGCCGGTGCGAGCACCACGATCGGTGCTAGCGCCGAGGTCGCCTGCATTTGCCCTCCTTGCCTGCAGCGTGCCGTGGCGGACGCATCATCATCGGGTTCCGCCCCACGAGTTACTGCGGGCCAGCCGGATCAAGGCTCCTGCCGCGCCCTGTTTCTGCCGAGCCCTGTTTCTGCCGCGCCCTGTTTCTGCCGAGCCCTGTTTCTGCCGAGCCCTGTTTCTGCCGAGCCATTTTCGGGCGTGCCATGTTTCAACTTGCCGATCATAGTTGGCAGCCATGCCTGGCCTGTCCGGGCTTCACCCGGCCCGGGTGACGCGCGCAGGGCTTGCAGGGGACATCCTCGCGATCGGGTAGCGCTGCGGCCCGAACCCGTCGCCGGCAAGGACGCGCCATCCACCCGCCGTCCGCAAGTGGCCCGAGCCGGTGCTGACCCACGATGACCGAGGAGGTCAGTTCACGATGACAGAAGACCCGACGCCACGGACAGACCGGCAGGCCGAAGGCTTCGAACTCCCCCTGCCTGGTATCCAGGCAGGCCGCGAATTCGAAGAGGCCCAGGAGCATATGACCTATTCCGACGTCGACCCCGAGACCAACGAACTGCACGCGACCGGCAAGACATGTCCGCGCTGCGGCCGGGTCATCCAGCCTGACGAGGATGTACGGCGCACCGCTGACGGCGCTTACCAGCATGACTACTGCGAGGTCAGCGTAGCTCCGCAGCCCGGGTGATGTTGCGGGGCATGCGGCCGAAGATCAGGCTATGGAACGGCGAGATCGACCACCAGTAAAGCTGGCCGAGCAGGCCGCGGGGGTGGAAGATGGCCCGCTGGCGATAGGTTGTCCGGCCCCGTTCGGTCTGGACGGCGAGTTCCAGCCAGGCGAGGCCAGGCAGCCGCATTTCAGCGCGCAGCCGCAGCAGCCGTCCTGGTTCGATCTCCTCTACCCGCCAGAAGTCAACCGCGTCGCCAATTCGCAGGTGACGCGGGTCGCGCCGGCCGCGCCGCAGGCCGGCGCCACCGGACAGCCGGTCGATGAGCCCGCGCAGATACCAGGCCAGTGGCAGGGAATACCAGCCGTTTTCACCGCCGACGCCCTCAATGACCTGCCACAAGGCCTCCGGCGCCGCCTCGGTCACCTGGGTCCGCTCGTCGACGTAAAGGCTGCCCCCGGCCCATTGCGGGTCGGTGGGTAGCGGGTTGCTTGGCGCGCCAGGCGGCGCTGCCGACGACCAGCGCGTGATGACATTCACCTCACGCACGCGGCTCAGGGCGAGTTCGACGGCGCGGTCGAAGCCGATCAGGCCGCCGGGCGGGTCAGTTATGTAGGCCGCGATGTCGTGCTCGCGGCAGACGACCTCGCTGCGCAGTGATTCAACCAGCGGCCGGGCGATGGCGCTCGGCACCGGCGTGACAAGGCCCACCCACAGGCTCGACAAGCGAGGCGTGAGCACGGGAACGGGCACGATGACGCGCCCACGCAGCCCGGCTACAGCGGCGTACCTACGCATCATGTCCAGGTAGGTGAGCACGTCAGGCCCGCCTATGTCGAAGGCGCGGCTTACCTCCCGTGGCAGGTCCGCGCAGCCGACCAGGTAGCGCAGCACGTCACGGATCGCGATTGGCTGGATCCTGTTGCGTACCCAATGCGGCGTCACCATCACAGGCAACCGTTCGGTGAGGTAGCGCAGCATCTCAAATGAGGCCGAGCCGGACCCGATGATGACCGCTGCGCGGAGTACGACGACGGGTAGATCGCAGCCGAGCAGAATGTCTGCGACCTCAGCACGTGACCGTAGATGCGCGGAAAGCTCCCCGTCCGGAGCTAGAGCGCCGAGGTAGACAATGCGGCTGACGCCGCAGTCATGGGCGGCGCCCGCCACGGTCCTCGCCGCCTGCCTGTCCCTGTCCTCGAAGCCGGCGCCGCCCCCCATCCCGTGGATGAGGTAATAGACCACATCGATGCCCTCGAGCGCGTGGCGCGTTGGTCCTGCCACCAGCGCGTCCGCCTCCGCGACCTCCACATCTGCCGCCCAGGGCTGGTCGCGCAGGTTGCCAGGGCGACGCGCCATGCACCGGACGCTGTGGCCCGCGGCGAGCAACTCGGGCACGAGCCTTCCGCCGATGTACCCGCTCGCCCCCATCACCAGGCAGCGCTGGGCATTCATGGCGAGTCCCCTCCCCGGCCGCGTGCATCGCCGACCCGCTGCTCAGACATCTACCCAGGCTGGGGTGGCGCAAAGAAGATCAGGCCGAAGGAAAGCAGCCGCGCGCACGCCCTGCGTCCGAGATGGTCGCGCCGGGTGCCGCGGCCACCTGGCCGGGCTATCGGCAGGTGGCTGACGTGGGTTGCCACCAAGTAACCTTCGGCTATGAGCCCGTGCGCTGGACAACTATCTTGGCAGCCGTGGCCGCGGTGCAGGGGTAGCGCCCGGTGACAGCAATAGAGGCCGAGATCGAGGCGCGTGCCGCAGGCTTCGATCCGGACCGGCTGGCCCGGATCGACCGGCACTTCATGGGGTACGTCGACGATGGCAGGCTGCCCGGCTGGCTCGTACTCGTGAGCCGCCACGGGCGGATCGCCCACACCTCCTGCTACGGCTCGCGGGACCTGGAGGCCCGGCTTCCCATCGAGCCTGACACGCTCTTCCGCATGTACTCGATGACCAAGCCGGTCACCTCGGTGGCAGCGATGATGCTGTACGAGGAGGGAGCCTTCGAGCTGTCCGATCCGGTCAGCCGCTTCATCCCCGCATTCGAGGACCTGCGGGTCTACCTCAAGGGCCCTGCGGCGAAGCCGGTAACGGAGCCAGCGACCGCGCCGATGACGATTCAGCATCTGCTGACCCACACCTCCGGGCTGACGTACGGTTTTCACCGCGTCCACGTGGTGGACGAGCTTTACCGCGCGGCCGGATTCGAGTGGGCCAGTCCGCCGGGCAAGGACCTTGCCGCCTGCTGCGATTTGTGGGCGTCACTGCCCCTGGTTTTCCAGCCGGGTGCCGAGTGGAACTACTCGGTGTCCACCGATGTGCTCGGGCGCGTGGTCGAGGTCGCTTCAGGGCAGTCACTCGACCAGTTCTTCGCCGAGCGGATCTTCGGTCCGCTCGGGATGATCGACACGCGTTTCTCCGTGGAGGGCGACGATGCTCAGCGGCTCGCCGCGCTCTACATCCGTGGCCCGGATGGCCGGGCCACCCGATTCGACACGCTGGGCAAGGCCGCGCTGCACCCCCCAGTTCTCCTGTCCGGCGGCGGCGGGCTGATATCTTGTGGCGCCGACTATCTTCGCTTCGCCCGCATGCTGGCCGGCGAGGGACAGCTTGACGGGGTCCGGCTACTCGGCAACCGCACGGCACGCCGTATGGCCCGCAACCACCTGCCCGGCGGGGCGGACCTCGATTCATTCGGGCGCCCTCTGTACGCGGAAGTATCGTTCGCAGGCGTCGGCTTCGGCCTCGGCCTAGCCGTCGTGCAGGACCCCGTCGCCTACGGGACGTTGTCCAGCGTCGGCGAGTACTCCTGGGGCGGTGCGGCGAGCACAATGTTCTGGGTGGACCCGGCCGAGGACCTCATCGTGGTCTTCCTAACCCAGCTGCTTCCCTCGAGCACGTACCCGCTCCGCAGCACGCTTCGGCAGCTCGTCTACCAGGCACTAACGGATTGACTCGCCGGGGCGGCACGTCCGGGCCATTTCGCGGCGGCGCCACAACGTCGGTCACCCGTGGGTTCAGCGGTGCTCCGGCGGCAGGGGAGGCGGGTGCGCGGGCATCGAAGCGAGCGGTGGTGGTTCGTCAGGCCACACCAGCAGCAGCGGGCACGGAGCGTGGTCGACGATGAACCTGGTGGCAGGCCCCAAGCTCTTAGGACCGAGCCGTCGCAGGTCGCCGTCTCTGGCGACAATAAGCAGGTCGGCGTCCGCGCACGCGGCAGTGACCTCGCGCTCGGCCCGGCCGGACCGAGTGGTCCGGCCGGCGGGCCTGCCCAGGCGGCGGGCCGCGGCGTCGAGTAGCTCGGCGGCTGACGCCGCGGCTGCCTCTTCGATTCGCCTGCCTAGGTCGTGCGCGGGGTGGCTGCGTCCAAGCAGCCCTGTCCTCGCGCCGCGGACCGCGGCGGCCGGGCCTTCCTCTGTGACGTGCAAGAGAATTACGTCGCTCCCCTGAGCGAACCGGCGAGCGGCGTCGATGCATGCCTGCCAGGTGCCCTCGACGATCCACACGACCACGGTCATCGCGTTTAACTTTAACCTCCGATCACTTGCAGGCCCAGCCACAAGCCAACCACCGCGGCGACGAGCGCGGCGGGAACGGTGAGCACGCCGAGGCGCACGAACTCGCCCAGGGCAGGCTCGTGGTCATGTTCGCGGAGCACCCGCCGCTACAGCAGCGTTGCCAGCGACCCGGCGTAGGTGAGGTTCGGGCCGACATTGACGCCGATGAGCATGGCGAGCAGCGTGCCCGGGCCGCCTGCGGCGGCGGGTAGCAGCAGGAGCACGGTGGGCAGGTTGTTGAGCAGGTTCGCCAGCACGCCAGCCAGGACGGCGACCGCCAGCAGACCCGGCAGTGAGGTCTCGTGCGACACCAGCGGACGGACGGCGTCGCCGAGCCCGTTTCCGACCACTGCGGCTACCACCACACCGAGCGCGAGAACGAAGGCGCCGAACGGCAGATCCGCTGAGCGAAGCACCTGAGCCGGGGTCACGCGGCCCTGCGAGATGGCCCGCACGGCCAGCACGACGGCGCCCGTGAATGCCGCCCACGCAGGGTTCACACCGAGCGCTGAAGCGACCACGAACCCACCGAGCGTCGCCAGCACGACAGTGAGGGCGACGAACGGGACCTGCAAATTCTCGCGCTGCGGGCGCCGTTCCGTAACCCGCAGGTCAGAGCCGAAGAACAGGCGAAGATGAGATATTCGACCGCGATCGCGGCCAGCCACGGGATCGCCATGAGCGCGCCGAACCGGGTGAACGACAAGCCACTCGCCGTGTACGCAAGCAGATTGGTCAGGTTGGAGACAGGAAGCAACAGCGAAGCCGTATTGGCCAAATGGGTACAGGCATAGACATGCGGCTTCGGCCGGGCGTGCAGCCGAGCCACCGTCGCGAAGACCACCGGGGTAAGCAGCACAACCGTGGCGTCGAGGCTGAGTACCGCCGTGACGGCGGAGGCGATCAGGAAGACACGGGCGAGCAGGCTCCCCGGTCCGCGCGCCATGACTGCCCCGGCGGCTTCGAACAGCCCTCCCGGTCGCATAGCTGTGCAAGCGCGAGGATCGAGGCGAGAAAACCGACCACGGGCAGCAGTCGCGAGATGTCTTCGCGGGCAGCGTGCGGCGAGACCAGACCCAGCGCGACGGCCACGCCAGCGGCAGGCACCGCTGAGACGGCCTCTGGCAGCCCGCGTGGCTTGACGACGGCGCCGCCTAGCACCACCAACAGCAGCAGGACTGAGACGCTCCCTGCTACCACGCTTCCTGGTCGCACCCGACCCCGGCTCGCTAGAGCTGCCTCAGCTGGACAAGGCGCCCACGCGCCTGGGATGGCACACTAGTTCCGGCAAGTTCTACACGCCCGTAGAACCTCGTCTAGCGTTCCAGAGAATAGGCGGGGAGGTGCGCGATCGCCAAAACAGTGCTGGCCCACGGGGACGACCCCTGGAACCCCCGCGTACGCCGGAGCAGCGCGACGCCGCGGGCACGGTACGCGACCGCGCCGCCGGCGCGGCCCGCGGCGATGCGGTCACCCCGGCGCGCCGGGAGGCGGCTGGCGCTCGGGGGCGCCGAGCCGCGGGCGAGCTTGAGGCGGAGGTCCTCGCGGTCCTGCTTCGCGCGGACGCTGCGCTGACCCCGCGTGAGGTGAGTGCGGAACTCGGCGGCGGCCTGGCCTACAGCACGGTGGTGACGATCTTGTCCCGGCTGCAGGCCAAGGGCGTGCTCACCCGCCGCAGAACCCGTCGCGCGTACGCATACGCGCCGGTCGCCGACGAATCAGGTCTGGCCGCCAGGCGGATGCGCCAGGTGCTCGATGGCGAGGCCGACCGCGAAGCCGTATTGGAGTATTTCGTGTCGGACCTTTCCGGCCAAGACGAACAGCTACTGCGGAACTTGCTGCTCGGCGGCGGGTCCGCGGGCCGGACTCGGGACGGGGAGCACGGTTGATGCGCCCCGCCGTCTACCTTCCGCTGGTGCTGCCGGTCGTGCCGCTGCTGATGCCGGTCATCGCGGCCCTGGCGGCGCGGCCTGTCGCCGGCCGGCTGGCGCCTGCAGTGGCAACTTGGCTGCTCACGGTCTGTGCTGTAGTGCTGGCCGCTGCGAGCGGCGCGGCTCTCGGCGTCCTGGTGCTCGCGGGTACGCTGCGCATCCCCCAGGTGGCGGCCCTTGGTCACATGTCGCTGCGGGCGCTTCGCGATGGTGATCCTGCGGGAAGCGTGCCGGTGGCCATGGTCGCGGGCCTGCTTTTCGCAACCGCCCTCGGGGCCGCCCTGCGCGCCGCGTGGCTGCGTGCCCGCGCCCTGGTCGCGGCTGGCCATGCGGCCGCGTGCCTCCCGGCAGGCCAGCTCGCCGTGGTCGACGACGAAACGGCTGACGCGTTCGCCATTCCCGGTCTGACCGGCCGCCGCGGCCGGGTTGTGGTATCCACGGGCATGCTTGCCGCGCTCGATCACGCGCAGCGCCGCGCACTCCTCGCGCACGAGCACGCGCACCTCGCCGGACGGCATCACCTGTTCCTTGCCGCCGCGCACCTGGCCGCCGCGGCGAACCCGTTGCTTCGGCCGGCTGAGCGCGCTGTCGCTTATACGGTCGAGCGATGGGCCGACGAGCGGGCCGCCGAGGTCACGGGCGACCGCAAGATGACCGCGCTCGCCGTGGGCAAGGCCGCGCTCGCCAAGTCGCGGCGCCCGCCGCCGGGGGAGGACTGCGCGGATAACGCAGGGAGCTCATCGAATCCAGATGGCGTCCGGCGCATGCACGGGCTCCACAGCGCGCCGAACACGCCGGGCGCAGTCCTCGCAGTGGACGGCCGGGCGGATCCACCAGCAGTGCCGCTCGCGCGGGGCGGGCCGGTTCCCCGCCGGGTAGCGGCCCTGCTCGATCCATATCCTGGGCCGGCGCCGAGGCGGCGCTTTGTCCTCGCGGCCGCCGTCGCGGCGATCGCCATCACCTCCGCGATAGCGGCCGGTGATGCCGCGGCGCACCTGCACAACGTGATCGAGACGGCACAGGCTGCCGCGCCCGGGCACGCCGCCGTCTTCTGGCAACCTGCAGCAGCGCGGCAGGGCGCCGCAGCGCGGCAGGGCGCCGCAGCGCGGCAGGGCTCCGCAGCGCGGCAGGGCGCCAAACTTGGACAGACTGCCAAGCCCGGAGAGATCGCAGGGTTCGATCGATCACGGTAGGTAGTCGACAATGACCATGTCGTTAGATGTGATCCGTATCACATAACTGGAGTCAACGGCGACACAGCTTTCCCCGCCGAATCGGTTGCGGACCCCTCCCTCCCCTCTGGCAAGGTTGGGCGCCGACGGCACGGACCGAACGGGGCACAACGCTCCAAATACTCGTTCCTGGCACGTGTCGTCGTCGAAGCCCGGCCCGCAGTCGTTCGGACTTGCTGCTGTGAACCGCAGCGGTCTATGCGCCGATCGCCTTGCGGGCGCGTTTGGCCGAGGAAGGGACTGCCTTGTCACCACGCCCGGAGCGGGTTACGGGGAGAAGGCACGCGCACCGCCGCGGGGGATCTGGTGCCGGAGCTGTAATGGTGCCGGTTGCTGCGGTCGCTGCCGTCGTCGTGGTAGCTATCGGGGCCTATGTGCTCATGTCGGCCACGGGGTCGTCCGGTCGCTTGACACAGGCCGCGGCAGCCGCGACCGTGTCGGTGGAGGCGCGCCACGCTGTCGCCTTGCTTGAGCGAGAGCGGCAGCAGATGATCGCCATCGACGAGGCGTCGCGCTCGACGCACGTTCTTGCCGCGCCGAAGCTTGCGACCACAGCCGCACCCGTCGCGCCGAGGAGCACAGCCGCGCCCGTCGCTCCGACGGGCACGAGCGCTCCGCCGACGGCCAGCTCGGTGCCGCCACTCGGCCCGGTGGATCCGGGGACCGCGCGCGCGGACGCGGAGAACCTCTTGCCGAGCTTCGGCTGGAGCGTGACCAAGTACTTCGGCTGCCTGGACAATATTTGGTCCAGAGAGAGCGGTTGGCGTTACAACGCCGCGAACCCTAGCGGGGCCTACGGGATACCGCAGGCGCTGCCCGGCGCCAAGATGGCAAGCGTCGGCGCGGACTGGCAGACGAATCCGATCACTCAGATCAAGTGGGGTCTCGGCTACATTGAGGCCAGATACGGCGACCCGTGTTCGGCCTGGTCGTACTGGCAGGCGAACGGTTCGTACTAGGGCGCCCGCAGATCTTTGGCGGCGCGGCAGCGCGGTCCACGACCCAGACGGGCGGCCGGGGTCCGTGGACGGCACCGTCGTCGTCGTCGATAGTTCCACTATCGGCTCCTCGAGAACAAGCAGGGCCTTGCCGGATCGCCGCCTGGAGCACCGCACCATCCACCGAGATCTTCGGGACACGCCGCAGTGACCCCGAAGACCAGTGGCCCTGAAGAGCTAGTCCTATTTTTCCTATCGGCTTCCTATCGGCGACCGCGGAGCCAGCGGCCAGCCGGATTGTAGCCGCGTGATCACCTTATGTCGATAACAGAATGGTATCGGCAGGACCCGGCCGGGTCGGTGGAAACGTCGCGGGTAATTACTGAACGTGTTTGAACGCGTGCGAAACGTTAGAATGTGACGGGCCTCACCCTCATATTCGTGAGCGGACGTCTAGGGTCCAAAGTCCCAGGTGAGATGCGAGTTTGGCGGAACACCCATCGCCGGTATGGCCGAAATGTGATCTAGGTTACATCCGATTCCGGCTGCGGCACCGCCCAAGGTTGTGCAATGTGGTTCGCCGTTGGCACCCGGCTTGCGTGGTGATTACTAAGAGTGACTAGTCGCCTTGACCCGTGGCACACCCGCACGCCGCCTTCCCGCTGCCGTGGGCCGCGGGAAGGTCGTCTCGGGTGAAGGCTCTCGCGCACCGCGCGACCGATCGAAGGTACCTCTTGTCTCGTTACCGGATCCCCTTCCGGAAACCTTTCGAGCTGATCGCGACTGCGGTCAGAAGGTTCGTCTCCGCACATCACAAGATCAAATTCCGAAGGCCGTCAAGAGCGACCACGCTCGCCACCGTTACCGCTTCGGTGGTCGCGATCGGCCTGGGGACCGCCCTGTTGTGGCCGGCGAACGCAGCGTCGAACCCCCGCGCAGCCGCGCCTCGCCCGCAAGCGGTCAGCCACGCCGCTTCGGAGGTCGCGTTCGCTGACCCGGCCATGGACAGCCGACGGGCGCGGCCAGCGGCGGCTGTCGCGAGTGTGCACGCCGTCAGGCTGAAGTTCATCAAGGCCGAGAAGGCGCGAAAGGCGGCCGAGCGGCGGACCGCAGCGGCAGGTGCGGCCGCGCAGCGCCTCGCTCAGGAGCAGGCCGCCCAGCAGGCGCAGGCGGCTCAGCCAGCCTGTCGGGTTCTTCCAGCTCGTCGGGTTCCTCCGGCGCAAGCTCGTCACCGCAGCCGTCCGGCTCACCACAGCAGATCGCGAGCGGCATGCTGGGGAGCTTCGGCTGGGGGCAGGATCAGTTCGGCTGCCTGGAATCGCTCTGGAACCAGGAGAGCGGCTGGAATCCAAGCGCTTCCAATCCAAGCTCAGGCGCATACGGGATCCCGCAGGCGCTGCCAGGTTCGAAGATGGCCAGCGCAGGTGCCGACTGGCAGACCAACCCGGCCACCCAGATCCGCTGGGGCCTTGGTTACATCCAAGGGCTGTACGGGTCTCCTTGCGGAGCATGGGCTCACGAGCAGTCGAACGGCTGGTATTGATTGATGAGCGGCTGGGCTGATCTTTAGAGCTCCTGGCCCGACGCCGCGACGAGCGTGACCCAGCGGGCACGAGGCCTCGCTGGCGTTGTCAAAAGAATGCCTGGAGCCGACCGCGGCGCGCCCGGCTCCAGGCATTTGCTCAGGCCAAGGATCATCCAGGCGAGTCTTGTTCGGGCAGATGCCCGCCGAGAGCGTTTTGCACAGCCAGATGGCGGATGTCGATCAGTGCCGTGTCGAGGTGCCTCGTCGCGAGTTCGAGCACACTCTGCTCGGCTTTGCCCGGCAGCCGCGAACGCACGCTCGCGAGCTCGAGCCCGGCGCTGATCATATGGTTCACCGCGTCCGCGAGTAGCTGCGCGATTCTGCGCTGTGCGTCGGTGAGAGTCGCTTTCTCGGCAGCAAACCCGGCTACCGCCGACCGCGCGGGATCTTCCTCGGACGGCGCGGACTCGGGGTCGGATAACGTGGGACGCGCGGTAGCCGCGGCGAGATCCACACCGAGCGGTGCGGTATTCACGCTCGGCCAGGCTGGATCGACGCCGTGCAGGGCGGGTGCCGAGTGCGGCCGGCCGGTGTAGCCGCCGGATGTCATCGTGCTTTTCCGGTGTTGGCCTGATCATGGATTTCTCGCCCAGGCGCTGCTGAAGGCGCGCTTAGCGAAGGAACCGGCGGCGAGACTCGGCGCGGGCTGCGCGGAGCCTGCCGCAGTAGGGCTGACACCCGCTGCCTTGTCACACCGAGAACCACAGCGATCTCGTCCATCGTCATGCCCTCGCCATATAAGGCGTTCGCCTCGGCTTGCCGGAATCTGCTGCCGGCGTCAGAGAGCGCCTTGAACGCGTCGGAGACGAGCTCGATGACCTGAAGCCGCCTGTTCAGCGGAACGATCTGCTCGTATGACATTCCCCTCGAGCCGCGCAGATGCGTCAGCGGGCCGCCGTCGAACAGGAAGCCGAGCCTGCGCCGCAACTCATCTGTCGCGGTCACAAGTTCGTGCAGGCAGGCAAGGGCGTCGTCTGCCTGGCTCTGCCGACCCGCGCGCACCTTCCCAATCTGACAGGCAATACCTATTGCGACAAGGGAAAAGTACCGCTAAATCCAAATATGACCGATCCGGGTGCGATCGGCCAAAATATTTGAAGGCTGCTGGTCAGGGCAGCGCCGAAAGCGGAACACCTCAGCTACCACCTCGGCGTGAAGCTGGCGAGCGCCTCGTGCAGCACAGGAAGGCTCGCCTGCCACTGCGGTGCGGGCGTTGACCAGTAGATAGCCAGTGACTGGCTGCCCGTTGGGCCCTGCACTATCAAGACCCGGTCGAGCACATCGATCTCGGTGCCGGAGATGCTACGCCAACTGAACGCCCAGTCGGCAGCGGTCGTGCCTAGGTACCTGACGGGCCTGATGAAGTAGCGGTGGTACCCGGGGAACTGCCCCTGTATCCGAGTCTGACGTTGCAGGTGGAGGAGTTCCGCCACCATGCCCGCGTAGGTATGCGGAGTGAAGTCGACTTCGAGGAACCTGGAACCCGCGGGCTCCTCAATGTCCGTATGCTGGCCCTCGCGGATGACCTGCCAGCCGGCCGGAAGCGCCACGCGGAACCCGGCCGTGCCGCCGCCGGTAGCCCCGGCTGGTTGCACGTACCAGCGATAACCAGCGGGCAACCCGTTTCGCGAAGTGGTGCGGGCCCGCTCGGCGCGGTGCCGGGCGGCAACACCAGGCGCAGCAAGGTGCCCGGCACCGCCTGGCTGCGGCGCTGCACCCGTGGTTGCGGATCCGGCCCGGTGGATCTGGGCGGCGATGAGGGCGGCGGCGACGAAGATCGCCACACCGATGATCACGAACTTACTGCGGTGCTTGCGGCGCTGTGTAATGGCGGGGCGGCCGTTGGTGTGGTTGCCGTCCGGATAGCGCGGAACCGGTCCGTTGCTTCTCACCCCCGCCATCGGAATCATCGGGGCAGGGCTCGCTGGGGCGGCAGGCCCTATAGACGCGGGTCCCATGACGGCCGGGCCCACGACAGGCGGGGCCCATGACGGCCGGGCCCATCGACGGCCGGGCCCATGACGGCCGGGCCTACAGCGGAACGGCTCACGGCCGTTGGGGCCACTGGTCGCGGCCCTGGAGCACGGGGCTCGACACCACGCGGCCCCGCGGCCTGCGGCGCCGGAGCCTGCGGCGCCGCAGCCTGCGGCGCCGGGGGCCGTAGGGCCGTGGGCCGTGGGCTTGCGGCTTGTGGGCCTTGGGCCTGGTTGGCTGCGGCAACGGGCCCCGCGCCGGGTGGCAGGATCGCAGATGGTGTGAGTGTCTCCGCCAGGTGCAGCGTCCTACCAGGGCCAGGGCCAGGGCCAGGGCCAGGGCCAGGGCCAGGTCCGGGGCTGGCGCCAGGTCCGGGGCCGGGTCCGGGGCCAGGGCCAGGTGGCCGGGGCCAGGGCCAGGACCGGGGCCAGGACCGGGGCCAGGACCGGAACTACGGTTGGTGCCACCGAGCGCATCGAGCATGCGTGCCGCGGCGGCAGTAGCCGGCCGCCCGGCCGGGTCACGGCTTAGCAATGCACTGATCAAGGGCGTCAGCGGGCCCGCTGCTTTGGGTGGCTGCGGGTCCTGGGTCACGACAGCGGCCATCGTTGTCATGACGCCACCGTGGCGGTCGTATGGCCCCTGGCCTTCCACGGCGGCGTAGAGCGTGGCGCCGAGAGACCACAGGTCGGATGCGGGCGTAGCTGCGTCGCCGCGGATCCGTTCGGGCGCGAGGAAACCCGGCGAGCCCATCACCATCCCAGTTTGGGTAAGGGACGGATCGCCCTCCACGGTCGCGATACCGAAGTCGGTAAGCACGGCCCTGCCGCCCTGCCCGAGCAGGACGTTGCTCGGCTTCACGTCGCGGTGCAGCACACCCGCCGCGTGCGCGCTCGAAAGGGCGGCGAGCAGTTGGCGTCCGACGTTGGCCGCGCTCCTCACAGACAGCGGCCCGTCCTCCGCGATGACCCGGTCGAGTGAGCGGCCGGGGACGAGTTCCATGACGATCCATGGACTGCCGCGTTCCTCGACGACGTCGTACACGGCCGCCACGCCTGGGTGGCT
The DNA here is from genome assembly GCA_963727015.1 of uncultured Actinomycetota bacterium. Lineage (GTDB taxonomy): Bacteria > Actinomycetota > Actinomycetes > Streptosporangiales > Streptosporangiaceae > DATFVJ01. The sequence continues at coordinate 530,144 of CAVSEV010000005.1, forward strand.
GAGCCGGGCGGCGGTGCGGGCCTCGCGCAGCGTCCGCTGGTAGCTGTTATCCCGTTCCGCATCGCTCACGCTGGGCGGCAGCCTTACTTCCTTGACCGCGACGTCGCGGTCGAGAAGTTCGTCCCTGGCCTGCCATACGGTGCCCATTGCGCCGCGGCCGATTCGTCCGGCAAGCCGGTAGCGGCCCGCGACCAAGGGGTGCCCAGCGGACCCTTCTTCCCGGTGACCGGGCCGGGCTTCAGGTGACGTCGAGGTCGTCATCGCCTTCCCCAGCCAAAAGATGCATAGCGGGACGATACAGGCTAGGGATGTCGCGGCGCGTGTCAGGCGTTGCCCATGCGGCGAAGGCGTACCTAAACAGGTGGATCCCCAGGTTGCACTCGGCAAATTCACAGGTTGCCCGGCCGGCGTGTCGGGTCGCTGTGCTGTCGCCGCCCAAATCGGGCACGAGGTGTGGCGCCCTAACGGCCAGAGGATGACGGGGCCACCTGCTGTGCGGCTCGAATCCCGGCATCGAAGCCCGGCAGCGCGGCCGGGGCAGCGGACGCCGCTGTTAGGACCGCTGGCAGCGCGGCGGGTCCGGCGGCAGCGCGGCGGTCCGGCGGCAGCGCGGCGGGTCCGGCGGCAGCGCGGCGGGTCCGGCGGCAGCGCGGCGGTCCGGCTGCAGCGCGGCGGGTCCGGCGGCGCCGCGCACCCCGATGGGCCGCCGGCACCCGCGCGCCCGGAGGGGCCGCCGACACTGCGGCAGGGCTGCCAGTACCGTCGGTCGGCAAGGGCATAACTGGCCTCTTCGCCCTCAACCGATCCGCCAGCGGCGCTCATGATCCGTTCTTGCGTTAACTAACCGGCGGATAGCGCCGGAAAGTTAACACAGCAGGGGATCATGGCCTGTTCCCAGGCACACGATGGCCAGTGGCCGCGCGCGGAAAGCGAAACAATCACGAACGGTCCGCGCGCCGCGCGCTGGGCCGGCGACGTGTGGGCGGCTGGGAGCAGCACACCCCGATCTGTCGTCCGAGCCATGCCGGATCTGCCTTCCGAGCCACCCCGATCTGCCTCCGAGCCATGCCGGATCTGCCTTCCGAGCCACACCGGATCTATCCTCCGAGTCACACCGGATCTGTTTTCCGAGCCATAGGGGCGACTGGCTTGCGAGCCATAGAAGTGACTGGGATCACCTCGAAAGGCCATCGCGTGTCACCGACCACAGGTGATCTTGACACCCGTGACGGATGAGATTGGGCTCGGTGGCCTGCTCCACACGAGCGGTGCCGAGGCAGCTAGCCACCCGCCTAACCAGGCGGGCAGCTAGCCACCCACCTAACCGCCCGGGCAGCTTAGCCACCCGCCTACCCACCCGGGCAGCTAGCCACCCGGGTGCTGCGGCGGCCGCGTCATGGCAAGCACATCGAGCGCCGCGTTGAGTTGCTCCAGGCTGATCTCGCCACGCTCGACGTGACCGCGCTCAATGACGACCTCGCGGATCGTGCTGTCCGTGTCCAGTGCCTGCTTGGCCACCCTGGCGGCCGCTTCGTAGCCGATGAACCGGTTCAGCGCGGTCACGATGGACGCGGACGACTCCGCGTACCGTCGCAGCCGCTGCCGGTGAGCCTGGATGCCGGCCACGCAGCGATCCGCGAGCAGCGGCGTTACGCCCGCGAGCAGCCCGACGGATTCGAGCAGATTCCGTGCCATCGCCGGCAGCATGACGTTGAGCTCGAAGTTCCCCGCTGTGCCGCAGAACGCGACCGTGGCGTCGTTGCCGATGACCTGCGCCGTCACCTGGCAGACGGCCTCGCACACCACCGGATTCACCTTGCCAGGCATGATCGACGAGCCCGGCTGCAGGTCAGGCAGGGAGATCTCGGCGAGTCCGGTCCGCGGACCCGACGCCATCAGGCGGAGATCGTTTGCGATCTTGTACAGGCTGATCGCCACCACCCGCAGGGTTCCTGAGGCGGCGACGAGAGCGTCACGACCGCCCGCCGCCTCGAAGTGATCGCGGGCCTCGGTGAGTGGCAGGTCGAGCTTGCCGGCGAGCATCGCGATGACCCTGGCGGCGAATCCAGCCGGCGCGTTGAGCCCGGTCCCCACGGCCGTCCCGCCGAGCGGTAGCTCGCCAACCTGGGGGAGCAGCGCCGAGATCCGGTCCGCGCCGTGGCGGATCGCGGCCGCGTAGCCGCCGAACTCCTGGCCAAGTGTCACCGGTGTGGCGTCCATGAGGTGCGTGCGGCCCGCCTTCACTACGTCGGCGAACTCGGCCCCCTTGGCTTCGAGCGCCTCCGCCAGCCGGCCCAGCGCGGGAACTAGCCGCTCTTTCATGCCCTGCGCTGCGGCGATATGGATCGCGGAGGGGAATACGTCGTTGGATGACTGTGCGGCGTTGACGTGATCGTTCGGGTGCACCGGCCGGCCGAGATTACTCGCCGCGACGGCAGCTATTACCTCATTCGCATTCATGTTGCTCGAGGTGCCGGAACCCGTCTGGAACACGTCCACGGGAAAATGCGCGTCGTGCACGCCGTCCGCCACCTCGGCGGCGGCGGCCGCGATCGCCGCTGCCATATCCGCGTCCAGCAAGCCGAACTCGGCTCCCGCCATCGCCGCGGCCGCCTTGATCTGGCCAAGTGCGGCGATCAGGCCGCGGTCGATGCGCAGCCCGGAAACCGGGAGGTTCTCCACCGCTCGCTGAGTCTGTGCGCCCCACAGCGCGTCCGCGGGCACGCGGACGTCGCCCATCGAGTCGTGCTCGATGCGGAAGCGCGGCTCGCCTGCTGCCATCATGATCCCGGGCAGTCCGCGCTATCCGTAGCAGTCCCCATGATCATGGAGCGGCATCATCAAACCCTGCTCCCGATGGAAAGGAGCGGGCCCGCTGAATCCGCGAAGAAGTCGTTGCCCTTGTCGTCGACGACGATGAACGCGGGAAAGTCGCGCACCTCGATCTTCCAAATGGCCTCCATGCCTAGCTCCGGGTATTCGAGCACAGACACCGAGGTGATGCAGTCACGCGCCAGCTTCGCCGCCGCGCCGCCGATGGAGCCCAGGTAGAACCCGCCGTGCTGCTTGCAGGCGGCGGTCACCGCAGGCGACCTGTTCCCCTTGGCAAGCATGACAAGCGAGCCCCCGGCAGCCTGGAAGCGCTCAACGTAAGAGTCCATCCGCCCCGCCGTGGTCGGCCCGAACGACCCAGACGCATAACCCTCGGGAGTCTTCGCAGGCCCGGCGTAGTACACCGCGTGATCGCGCAAGTAGGCAGGCATCGACTCGCCCCCGTCCAGCCGTTCGGCGATCTTGGCATGCGCGATGTCCCGTGCGACGACCAGCGGGCCGGACAGGGACAGCCGGGTCTTGACCGGGTACCTGGAAAGTTCCGCCAGGATCTCGGTCATCGGCCGGTTCAGGTCGATCGCCGCGGCGTGGGCATCGAGGTCTTCCGCCTCCGTGTCGGGCAGGTACCGCGCCGGGTCGGTCTCAAGCTGTTCGAGGAACACGCCGTCGCGCGTGATCTTGGCGAGGGCCTGCCGGTCGGCGGAGCAAGAGACCGCGATGGCGACGGGGCACGACGCGCCGTGCCTCGGCAGCCGGATCACCCGTACGTCGTGGCAGAAGTACTTGCCGCCGAACTGAGCACCGATGCCGAGCCGTCTGGTCAGCTCGAAAACCTGCTCCTCGAGTTCAAGATCGCGGAACCCGTGCCCGGCGGCGGAACCGGTCACAGGCAGCGTGTCCAGGTAGTGGGCCGACGCGTACTTGGCGGTTTTGAGCGCGTATTCGGCGCTGGTCCCGCCGACCACGATGGCCAGGTGGTAGGGCGGGCAGGCGGCCGTGCCGAGTGAGCGGATCTTCTCCTCGAGGAATGCGAGCATCGGCCGCGGGCCGAGCACGGCCTTGGTTTCCTGGTACAGGAAGGACTTATTCGCCGAGCCGCCGCCCTTGGCCATGAAAAGGAACTTGTAGGCACTGCCAGCGTCCGCGTAAATCTCGACCTGTGCGGGCAGGTTGGTGCCTGTGTTGCGCTCGGACCACATGGTTAGCGGCGCGAGCTGTGAGTAGCGCAGGTTCATCTCGGTGTAGGCGTCATACACGCCGCGGCTGATGTGCTCCTCGTCGCGCCCGTCGGTGAGCACCTGCTGGCCGCGTTTGCCCATCACGATCGCCGTCCCGGTGTCCTGGCACATCGGCAGCACCCGGCCGGCCGCGATGCACGCGTTCTGCAGCAGGTCCCGCGCCACGAAGCGATCGTTCGGGCTGGCCTCAGGGTCATCGAGGATGCGGCTAAGCTGCGCCAGGTGAGCCCGGCCGCAGCAGAAACGAGATGTCAGCGATAGCGGTCGTGGTCAGCGCGGTGAGCACGCCAGGATCGATGTCGAGAAATTCTCTCCCGAACGACTGGCGTTGGGTGACACCGCCGGACGCGAGCAGCCGGTAGTCGGTACTGTCCTTACCGAGCGGAAGCAGTTCGGTATAAGCGAATTCAGGCATATGGCAGCGCATCCTTCGTCGGCCGGGAGTCGGCCCCGTTCAAGCTTAGGCATGTCCGGGGTGCCGCGGCGCCGCGCTGTGGTCAGCGATGGTTAGGTTGCTGGGCCTTGATTCGGGTACCGGGGCAGACCTGGTTTCATGGAGGGAGGCAATCGGGTGAGCGGCGCAGAACTCGGTTCAGAATTCCGCGACGATGATGTGGGCACGGGTCGTGTCGATATCGGTGAGGCATCCCGCCAGCTCGAGCAGGCCACGCACGACACCCGCGTGGCCTTCGATTGCATCGGCCTAGGCGAGCTTGATCGCGCGCATACCCACGCGATTACCGCACGGGCGGCCGTCGACGCGGCACTGACCATCCTTCAAGTGGTGATCAACGAGGTGCCGCACGACGCTCGGCATGCTAGTTCCTGATCGGCAAGCGACCGCGTTCTCGTCGGTCCTAGAGCGTCCCGCAGATCTTTGGCGGCTCTTTGGCGGCGACGACAGCGCCGCGCACGACCCCAGACGACGACCGGGTCGTGCACGGCACTGCCGTCGTCGCCGATAGCTCCCACTATCGGCTCCTCGAGAATAAGCAGGGCCTTGCCGGATCGCCGGCTGGAGCACCGCCCGCATCCACGGAGATCCACGGGACACGTCCTAGGGTGGCCTGACCTGCGGTGATTTACGCTCCGCAACCGAGCCGTCGCCCTCGTCGCGGTACCCCGGTCGCGGCCACCGGGCTGCCGCCACGCTCATGATCCCTACCTGTGTTAAGTTACCTGCGCTATTAGCCGGAAACTTCACTCTCTAACGGATCATCGCCCAAGCCCTCGCGAGCGGGCCGCCGCAGCCCCGCGCGAAAATGGCTCACCCGCCACCAGCCGGTCCCTGCGTGGCGCCCCACTGCTCCGCGGGGAAAGCCAAGAACCCGGGGCGCGACCTCCAGTCTCTCCTGAGGGCACGTCCCGGCGTCCCGGAGCGACACAACGATCAGCGCGAACGTGGGTTCTTGCATGACCGGAAACGCCGTCGATGTCCTGGTACTAATCTGTCGCGAAAGTGCCAGGACCAGGACTCGAGCCCGGCCATGACCACTCGGACCATGACCACTCGGACCATGACCCCTCGGACCATGACCCCTCGGACCATGGACCATTACCACTCGGACCGGACTCCCGATCTCCTGCCGCCCGTCCTGGCGCGCTGACCTCCCTGGAGGCGCGATGACCGATCCCAACCCGCCCTACCGTGCGCCTGCCTACACGAGCACCCTGCTACGTGCTCCCGCCAGGCCGCTCATGCTGCCGAAACTCGGGCCGGACGCCGTAGAGGCGACAAGCCCGGTGTTCGGACAGCACGAGCTCGGCTCGCTCGATCACGATCTGACCCGCCACGGCAGGACTGAACCGCTCGGTGAACGGATCATCGTAACGGGCCGGGTCCTTGACCCGGGTGGCCGCCCCGTATCTGGCACGCTGGTTGAGATCTGGCAGGCGAACGCCGCAGGCCGTTATGCCCATCTGAGTGACCAGCACCCGGCGCCGCTGGACCCGGGCTTTGCCGGCGCGGGCCGCTGCCTCACCGACGAGGAGGGCCGCTACCAGTTCGTCACCATCAAGCCGGGTGCCTATCCGTGGCGCAATCACCACAACGCCTGGCGCCCCGCGCACATCCACTTCTCGGTCTTCGGGACGGCCTTCACCCAGCGGCTGGTCACTCAGATGTACTTCCCGGGAGATCCCCTGTTCGCGCACGATCCGATATTCCAGTCGGTGCCCGAGTTTGCCCGCGAGCGGCTGATCGCCGCTTTCGACCTCGGCACGACGGTTCCTGAGTGGGCGCTCGGCTACCAGTGGGACATCGTGCTCGGCGCCACGCCGCTGGAGGGATGATGCAAACGCCTGCCCAGACACCTGCACAGACAGTCGGGCCCTTTTTCGGCTTCGCGCTTCCTTACGGCGACGGCCCCCACGTCGTTCCCGAGTGGCATCCGGACGCGATCAGGATCTGCGGCCAGGTGCTGGACGGGGCCGGTGAGCCCGTGCCAGACGCGCTGGTCGAGATCTGGCAGCCTGATCAGCGGGGCGTTATCTCGCGGGCTGCCGGGTCAGTGCGACGAGCAGGGCTGCATTTCTGCGGTTTCGGCCGGTGCGGCACCGACAGCGAAGGCGCCTTCTGGTTCTCGACGCTCAAGCCGGGATCGGCCGGTGCTTGCGCGCCTTATGCCGCCATGGTTGTCTTCGCCCGCGGGTTGCTCAAGCCCGTGGCGACCCGCATCTACTTCCCCGAGGACGTCGCGGCTCATGCGCCAGACCCGGTGCTATCCGTGGTGGACGCGCACCGGCGGCCGACGCTTATTGCGGTGCGCGAGGACGATCGGCGCTACCGCTTCGACGTGCACCTGCAGGGCGAGCACGAGACCGTGTTCTTCGCCCTGTAAGCCCCATGTTCTGTATGCCCAGTGCCCTGTAAGCCCAGTGCCCTGTAAGCCCTGCCCTGCATGCGCGATGGCGTCGAGGTCAGTTCACGGTTTGACGCCTGTGCGCCGGCTGGGTGCGCCGGCCCCGCCGTACTGGCCAGTGGCGTCATTCGTGCGATCCGAGCTGACAGGGCCCGCGGCGCGATCCGAGCTGGCAGGGCTCGCGGCGCCGTTTCGGCCCTGCGTGCTCGCGGCGCCCGCAGCACCGATGGCAGCCGCGCTTGCGGCCGCCGCTGGGTTGGCCGTGCCCGCCAGACCGTGTTCTTCGTGCACATACCTGCCGCCGCGCAACAGCGAAGCCGCGGCGGCTATCACGAGCACGGTCATCGCCATGCTGAAGACGACAACCAGGCCGTGGTGGAAGGGCTGTGAGATGAGTTCGGGGAAGAACGTCTTACCGGTCAGCACGGCGGCGTGGCCCGGCGGAAGATGGCTCAGCACGCCGGTAGGCCCGAGAAGTTCCCTGACCGGGTTATAGCCGAGGAAGGCGGCGAACAGGCTGCCCACCGGTGGCAGCGAGCCGACCTTGTGCGCGATCGCGTACGGCACTCCCTGAGCGGTGAGGCCGTTGGTCATCGTCCGGGGAAGAGTGCTTGCGAGTCCGGCGATCATCAGGGAGAAGAACACGCCGATGGACAGCACGAAGCCGGAGTTCTGGAAAGTAGCGAGCATCCCGGCGGCGGCGCCGCGCTGCCGTGCGGGCACGCTGTTCATGATCGCGGTGGTGTTCGGCGCCGCGAACAGGCCCATTCCCGCGCCGGCCAGGAAGATGAGGACCGCGAAGTCCAGGTACCTGAAGTCGGTGGGCACGCGCAGCAGGCCGAAGAACGCGGCAGCGGAAAGCAGCAGCCCGCCTGAAGCGAACATGCGCGCGCCGTGCTTGTCGGACAGCCAGCCGGACAGCGGCCCGGAAACGATAAAGCCCATGGTCAGCGGCAGCAGGTAGATGCCCGACCAGAGCGGCGTGTCCTGAAAGCTGTAGCCGTGCAGCGACAGCCAGATGCCCTGCAGCCAGATGATCAGCATGAACTGCAGGCCGCCGCGGGCGATCGAGGCGAGCAGGGTGGCGGCGTTGCCCGCTGCGAATGCGCGGATCCGCAGCAACTTCAGGTCGAACATCGGCTGGGGAACCCGTGTTTCGATCACGCAGAAGATGGCGAGCAGCGCGACCCCGCCGATCAAGCCGGTCAGCACCATCGGGCTTGTCCAGCCCATCACGTGGCCGCCATACGGCTGGATGCCGTAGGTGATTCCGGCGAGCAGCCCGGTAAGGCCGATGGCGAAGGTGATATTCCCAAGCCAGTCGATACGCGCCTTGGTCTTGATTCCGATCTCGCGCAAGCTCAGATATGACCAGACCGTGCCGCACAGCCCGACCGGGACCGAGACAACGAAGACAAGCCGCCAGTCGATGGCGGCGAGCACCCCGCCAAGCACGAGGCCGAAGAACGAGCCCGCGATCCCTGCCACCTGGCTGATGCCGAGTGCCATGCCCCGCTGGCTGGAGGGAAAAGCGTCGGTCAGGATCGCCGGCGAGTTCGCCATGAGCATGGCGCCGCCGGTGGCCTGAAAGACCCGCCACCCGATCAGCCAGATAGCCCCGGCCGGCCCGGTAAAGGGGTCGAACGGGAGCGCGAGGGCGCCAACCGTGAACACGGCGAAGCCAATGTTGTACATCCGCACCCGGCCGTAGATGTCACCGAGCCTGCCGAGCGTCACCACGAGAACGGCGGAGACGAGCAGATAGCCCATCAGCATCCACAGCAGGTAGCTGATGTTGCCAGGGGTCAGCGGGTTGAGGTGGATCCCGCGGAAGATCGCGGGCAAGGCGATGATCACAATCGAGGCGTTGACCGTAGCGGACAGCATGCCAAGGGTCGTGTTCGACAGCGCCACCCACTTGTAGTGGCCTTCGCGCCCGGGTAGCCCGGCCAGCATTCGCCCGCCACGGCGCGTTGGCTCGTCCGCCGACGTGGGCTCGCCCGCCCCGGTGGGCTCGGCCGCCCCGGTGGGCTCGGCCGCCCCGGTGGGCTCGGCCGCCGCCGCGTGGGCTCGGCCGCCCCGGTGGGCTCGGCCGCCCCGGTGGGCTCGGCCGCCCCGGTGGGCTCGGCCGCCCCGGTGGGCTCCGCCGCCCCTGGCGCACCTGCGCCATCCCCGGATCCGGCAACCTGTGGCACGCGATCGCTCACGATGACCCTTCACACTGTCGAGGCGCACTGTGGAGCCTGCGGATACTTGCTATAAGCAAACTAACTGACGAGGCCATCCCCCCGGAGCCTGGGTTCGGTCCGGGCTGTCCGTCGTCGTTACGGAATTGTGCTTTGCGGGTTCGTGCTGTGCCCGCCTATGCCTGGCACGGACTGTGCTGCACGGGAACGGACTGTGCCGCACGGGACTGTGCGCACGGGACTGGGCTGCACGGGACTGGGCTGCACGGGACTGGGCTGGACGGGACTGTGCGGCGCGGACTGAGCCGCCGCACGACGCTGCCGGCCGCACGAGGCCGCGGGACGGGTTATGGTCGGGACGTGGAACGCCGACCATCGGCGCGCAGCCTGCGCGCGTCCGACGCCGACAGGGAACGCGTGGTCGCGGTGCTCGCCGGTGCGGCCGCCGACGGCCGGCTGACACTCGAAGAACATTCCGAACGGGTGGCCCGGGCTTACACCGCCCGCACCCTGGGAGACCTCGCCGAGCTGACGGCCGATCTTGCCGTGGCGACCGACCAGCCACTGCGTCTCGACGCGGCGAAACCAGCTCTCGGGATCTTCCGCACCGAAATCAGGACCGGCCGGTGGGTGGTGCCGCCGAACTTCGCCGCTACGGCGTTCTTCGGCGAGGTCGATCTCGATCTCACCGAGGCATTGCTTCAGCGGCCACACGTGATCCTGCACGCGACAGCGATCTTTGGCAACGTGCACATACTCGTGCCCGAGGGGGTCAACGTCGAGATGAGCGGGACCTCACTGGTCGGCAGCAAGGTGAACCATGTGCGGGCGTTCGGGGAAGGCCCGGTTGTGGACATTCGCTGTTTCACCGTATGCGGGCTCGTCACTGCCCGCACCCCGAAGCGCCGCAGGTGGCGCGGCACGCGTTTCGGCGTCGGGATGGGCAGGGCCAGACGGCGCGCGCTAGGTGGCAGCTGACTGGGCGTGCTGACCGGCCAGCTGACCGGGCGTGCTGGCCGGGCCTGCTGGCCGGGCCTGCTGGCCGGGCCTGCAGGCTGGGCCAGCTGACTGGGCCGGGTCCCGTTCGGCCGCGGGATCGTCGCAGATCCGCGGTGGGCACGCCATGCGGCAGCCGTTAGGGAGAATTATCGGCATCCTGTTGCGGGCGGGTGCCCGGCCCGTGGGCGGGCGGCCTCAGCCGGCGCTGTGTCAGTCGGCGCTGTCGAAGTTGACGCTGCTATAGGCGCGCAGCTTCCACAGCTGATGCTCGCTCTCGATCTTGCGGATCGTGCCGCTGCGCTCCCACCGAGCTGATCAGCTGGCACATCTTGATCAGCTGGCGCATCGCGTTGACTGCCGCGCCGTCGGCGCCATTCTTATCCCCGCGGCCGACCCACCGGGCAGCCGCCATCGCCGCCGCCCCGGTGACCCTGGCCAGTTCGAGTGCGAGGTTGCGATCGGGCGCGTGCCGCTCCGGCTGCCCGGGATCATGCTGCCCCGGTTGCTGCGCGGGCTGCCCTGGCACGGGCGTTATCGACTGGCCCTCGGTCACGATGCTGTCACCTGTGGAGACTGTGTCACCTGCAGGATGCTGTCACCCGTGGAGACCGTGTCACCCGCAGCGGCCGTGTCACCCGCCGGGGCCGTGTCACCCGCAGGACCTGCGTCACCTGGAGGGCCTGCCATGCTGCCCTGGTCGCTCATGCCAGCTAAGCCCTTCTTGGTCGCCGCTGATGTGATCCTATTCCGGCTGGCTGCGGGGCCGGCCCCCAAGCTGGCACGGCGCCGGCGTTGCCGGGCGTAGTCTGAGCAGCGGATGTTCCTGGGACCGTGAGGAGCGGCGGGACCGCGCATGACACAGCAGGCACACACCGACGTCCGGATCTCCGAACGTGGTGCCGCGACGAGGACCGGGCTGCTCGCGGCCGCGCGAGAGGTCTTCACCTCGGTCGGTTTCGCGCAGGCCGGGGTGACCGACATCGTCACGAGGGCAGGCGCGAGCGTCGGCAGCTTGTACCACCATTTCAGCGGTAAGGCCGATCTGTATCTCGTGCTCTTCGACGACTTCCAGCGTGAACTGGCGGAACGCGCCAAGGGCGCGGTGCACAGGGCGCGGGGCAGCGGGGTCACCGACCCGAAAGAACTGTTTCTCGCTGGCGCGACCGCGTACCTGGATGCGTGCATTGAGGAACGCGATCTTTCCCGGCTGTTCGTGTCCGGCGACGGGCCGCCCGGTTTTGACCTGGTCATGCGTCGCCGGACGCATGACTGGGCAATGCGGAATGTCGAGTTCTTCGCACGTAGTGCGGAGCCCGTCGACGAGGCGGTCGCGGTCGTGCTGACCGGGGCGATGGTGATGGCAGTGGCCGAGGTCTCTGTCGGCGAGGACGCGGGCCGGATGAGGCGGCTGGCTGACGGGGTCCTGAAGGTCATGTCGCGAATAGAGAATCCGTGATCGGTGCCGCGCGGTCCCGCACCAGGCGAGATACGCGGCCGCAGTCCCCGGCGGCTGACACCGCTGCGCCGCCGCACCGCCGCGGTGGGCTCACTGCTCGCCGCGGTGGTCACGTGCCTGATCTTGTGCGCTCTGCTCATCGTCGCGACCCCGCGCCCGGCCACCCAGATCGCGGTGCCCGTGAGCTACCAGGCCGACCTGGTCAAGTTCCGCGGGGCCGCACCCTATCAAGTGGTCGCGCCCCGTTCGCTGCCGGCTGGCTGGCAGCCAGTAAGCTCGCGCCTCACCGTCGTGCCAGGCGGCGCGGTCAGCTGGCATCTCGGTTTTGTGACTCCGTCGGGCGGGATCGCGTCGCTGGAGGAGAGCAATGAGAGCCCGGCTCAATTCATCCTGCGGATGACCAGCGATGGCAACATCCTGCCGGGGGTTTGGTCGGGCGGGGCGTGGTGGTCCCGCCGCTGGCGGCCGGACAAGGATCAGCGGTCACTGTCCAGGTCGGCGCCCGGAGCGTTCACGGTCGTCGTGACCGGCACCGCTGGCTGGCAGGAACTGTACGCGCTTGCCGGTTCCCTGGGCCAGCAACCCTGACCAACCGGGTTAACAACACGGAACCTCCGTTGTCTCGATTTGACCAGCAATTTCCTCGCGGCCCCGCGACGTCACTATTGGCCGAACGCATCTATCAGGTAGAAAACAGCTAAAGCCCGCTGCTCGGCGACCCTTTCTGCCCGATGTCGGCTGGGCAGGATAACAGTGACGCGTAGGGAGATACTTATGGGCGTTCGGCGGTGGAGGCGGGGGCTGGTGCCGCCGGCGGCCGGGGTTGCGGCGCTTGCGCTGCCGGTGAGCGGGTGCACGGTCAGCGCGAGCGCGGCCAAACCGGCGGTCGTCCGCCACATGCCCGCGCCGCCAGCTCAGCTGACGTTACTGCCGGCGGCAGGCGAGCACGTGCGGCCGGACAAGGGTGTCACGGTCGCGGCGATGAACGGCAAGATCACAAACGTCACCGTGCAGGCTGGCCGGTCCGCGGATCCGGGTGTGCTCGCCGAGGACGGCAGCCGCTGGCGGACCGAGTATTCCCTCGAGCCGGGCACCAAGTACAAGGTAATGGCCACGGCGGTAAACAAGGATGGGAAGGCGGTCACGCAAACGGCGGCGTTCACCACGGTCGCGCCGGCGATGACCATGACACCGGGCCCGAACATCCGCAACGGCTCGACCGTCGGTGTCGGTGAGCCGATCGTCATCCAGTTCCACCACCGAGTGGCGAGTAAGGCCGCCGTGGAGCGATCCATGGTGCTGAAGACCTCGAAGCCGGTGATGGGCGCCTGGTCATGGCTAGGCAGCCAGGAGGTTGACTTCAGGCCGAAGAGCCACTGGCCGGCCTACACCCGAGTGCACCTCGCGTTTCACGCGGCAGGCCTCCGCGCCACCGACGGCGCGTACGTGACACGAAATGTCAACCTCCATTTTTCCATCGGCGCCAGCCAGATCACTGTTGTCAACACAAGGACACACCGGCTCAGGTACTACCTGAATGGCAAGCTGCACTGGAACTGGCCGGAGAGCAGCGGGATGCACGAGATCGACCCCGCCACCGGGCAGTACTTCGACACCGAGGCCGGTACGTTCGTGGTCCTTTACAAGAAGAACCCGGAGATCATGAGCTCGAAGAGCGTGGGGATCACAAGCGGCCCGTACTTTTACCCGCCGACTCCGGTGTACTACGCGGTGAAGTTCACCCCGAGCGGTAACTACGTGCACGACGCTCCGTGGTCGGTTGGTGACCAGGGTTACGCCAACGTGAGCCACGGCTGCATCAACATCAGCACGCAGGACGCGCCCCGGTACTATGACCGCGCCCAGGTTGGCGACATTGTCATCATCAGGAAGAGCCCGGTTCCCGCCACGCCCGCAGATGTGACGGACTGGATGTACTCCTGGTCCCACTGGCTGCGCCACAGCGAACTCGGCGCGTTCACGACCGCGCCTCTCGGCTGACCGCGGTCGCCGGCCGGGGAGCCCGGGCAGGGGAGCCCGGGCAGGGGAGCCCGGGCAGGGGAGCCCGGGCCGGGGAGCCCGGGCCGCAGCCGTGCCTCAGGGTGTGGCTGAACCGCTGGGCGCAGGCGTGGATGCCGATGAAGAAGGCGCCGGTGACGTGGGCGCTACGGCCGGTGCGTTAAGTGAGGCTGGGCTGACGAAGGAACTGCCAGCCGGGCCCGTCACCACGGCATCGTGGGTTCCGCTGCGGTCGAGCACCTGTGGCCAGGTCAGATACCAGTCGGTCCAGCCGTCGTCCCATGCTCCATGCACCGGGCTGCCCGTGACGATCACCGGATCCCCCGGGACCTCCATGTTGTAGTAGATCGGGGCATAGTCGGGTCCAAGGTTGACGCAGCCGTGGCTGACGTTCGAGTTCCCCTGATTGGCCACCGACCATGGCGCGGAGTGGATGTAGTCACCGCTCCAGGTGAAGCGGACCGAGTAGTAAACCTGGACGTCGTAGTAGCCGGGCGCGCCTGGTGCGATGTCGGCAGGCTTCATCTCCACCGGGTTGCCCTTGTCGATGGTCAGGAACGTTCCGTTGGGGGTGTCGTCACCGGGTTGCCCGCTGCTGATCGGCCAGGTGTAGATGTGCTTTCCGTTCTGGTAAACCCTCATCTCGTGGCTCGACGTGCTCACGCGGGCGATCAGTGAGTCGCCGATGACGAAGTGCTGGGTCAGGTCTGAGGTTCCGTACACGCCGGGTGCGCCCTCGAGTCCGTCCAGGTGACCAATGAGGGTGATTGCCGTGCCCGTCGGCCAGTAGGCCTTCGGGCGGAAGTCAAGCGTCTCCGGGCCATCCCACCAGAAGGCGCCCACCACCTTTTTTGATGTCCGCACCTCGAGGGCGCGCTCCACGCTAGCCTTGTTCGTGATCGGCTGGCTGAAGGTGAGCTTGATTGGCATGCCAACCCCGTAGGTCTGGTCGCTGCCCTCGAATATCTGGGTCTGGAAGGTCGAGCGTGGCGTGAGTGTGCGGAAAGAACTCGTCGTCGTGGTTGTCTTGCCCGCCGTGTTGATCGCCGTTGCGGTCAGCACGAACAGCTGCGCCGTGCCGAGCGTCCATTTGCTGCGCCAGACCGTGCCGCCGCCGCTCAGGCTGCCGGTGACTTGAGTACCTGAGGTCCGCACCGAGACGCCGGTTACCTTGCCGTGCGCCGCGGTGACGGTGATCCCCCCGGCCGGGTTGACGTTAGTGCTGCCGTTGGCGGGTGTGATCGTCAGCTGCGCGGCGGGAGGCGGGGCCGCCTTCGCAAGGCCGAGCACGCCGCCCCCCGAGCAGGCGGTGACAACGAGCACCGCCGCCGCCGCGCCGGCCGCTGCTGCGGACCTGACCATTGGCCGGCGATGCCGCCAATGCCGTATACCGTCCTTGCCCCGCACGCTGAACCTCCAGTTACCGACCCTGCGGCCAAAGCTCACTAGCCCTGGAACGATGCATCCAGGTGTGTAGGTTAAGCGGTGCCACGTAAAGGCAACGCTGTGATCGGTGCCCCGTCACGGCAAAAATCCCATGATGAACCGGGATCCACCTCTGTCACGTTACTCGGTCCACGGGTGGTTCAAGCCGCCGGACGATTCACCGCCCAGCCATGGGGGGACGGACGCTAGAACGGCGCCTGCCCATCTCCGTGTCCCGATCTTCCCATGCCACCCGCCGCCATCGCGGTAGCGAGCCTGGCACGTGCGCCTTCGAGCCATTCGGAGCAGATCGTCGCCAGCCGCTCACCGCGTTCCCACAGCTCAAGCGAGTCCTCGAGGGCGAGGCCGCCGGCCTCTAGACGTTTGACGACGTTCGCAAGCTCGTCCCTGGCTTGCTCGTAGGACAGACTCTTCGAGGTACGCCCCGCCTGTTCTTCGGCCACTGGCTCACCCTACGTGACCGGTGGTGGAACGGGCGGGCCGGCGGTAGCGGCGAGCTGGTCGTCAGCGAATCTGATCAGCAGCTTGTCGCCTTCTGCCACCTGAGTGGCACTGCGCACAATGGCGGGTTCGCGGGGTTCGTTGTGCTCCTGGGAACCGTTGTGCTCGTTGTGCTCCTGGGGATCGTGGGGATCGTGGGGATCGTGGGGATCCTGGGGATCCTGGGGAGCGCTGATGGCGCTGACGGCAGCGCGTTGCACGATCGCATAGCCGCGGCGGAGTGTCCCCGCTGGTGAGAGGGCGATCAGGCGGGCACGGGTGTGGGCAACCTCATCGGTCGCGCGGGCCAGCATGCCGCTCAGGCAGCGCCTGGACCGGTCGGCCAGCTCGTCTACCTGCTGCGCGCGGCGCTCAACCTCGCGCACCGGGTCGGCGAGTGCGGGCCGGGAGCGAATACCGTTCAGCCACGCGGTCTCCCTGTCCAGCCGCCCGGCGACGCACCTGCGTGCACGATCCCGCAGCCCATCGATGATCGCGATCTGCTCAGAAACGTCGGGTACGACCCGTTTCGCCGCGTCAGTCGGCGTGGCCGCCCGCACGTCGGCGACATGGTCGAGCAGGGGTACGTCTTGTTCGTGGCCTATGGCGCTGACAACGGGCGTCGCACCCGCGGCGACCGCGCGGACGAGCGCCTCGTCGGAAAACGGCAGCAGGTCTTCGACGCTGCCGCCACCCCGGGCGATGATGATCACGTCGACGTCCGGCGCGGCATCGAGCCGCTGCACAGCCTCGATGATGTCGGTAACTGCATACGGCCCCTGCACAGTCACCTCTTCGACGGCGAATGCGGTCGCGGGCCACCGCCGGTAGGCGACCTCCTGCACGTCGTGGCGTGCGGCAGAGTCGCGCCCGCAGATCAGTCCGATCCGGCGTGGCAGGAATGGCAGCGGGCGCTTTCGTTCCGCGGCGAACAGGCCTTCGGCGGCGAGGCTCCGGCGCAGGCGGTCAAGCCGCGCGAGGAGTTCGCCGATGCCGACTGCACGGATCTCAAGCGCGGTGAGCGCGAACGAGCCACGATTTGCGTTGAAGTCCGGCCGGGCCCAGACGACGATGCGCGCGCCCTCCTTCGGCGCCGGGCCGGTCGCGTCGAACACCTGCCTGGTGCAGATCACCCGGACCGAGACCGCGGCGAGCGGGTCACGGAGGGTCATGAAAACGGTGCCGCGACCACCGCGCACGTTAAGCTCCGCGATCTGGCCTTCGACCCAGATGCGGCCGAGGCGCGCGATCCACCCGCCGACCATCTGCAGGACGGTGCGGACCGGCGCGGGTGACTCCGGCGATGTCTCCAGCGGCATGGCAGTAACCGAATCAGGCAGCCCGCGCGGGTCAGCCGTGAGTCTCCGTGAGCTTCGCGATTCTGCGCTCGTACATCGTTATGACGTCAGAACGGCTGCCGCGTGACCGTTCGTAGCTGAGCAGCACGCGCACCTGCGCGACGTCGAGCCCGCGCAGCCTGGCCCGCAGCGAGGCGACGGAAAGCTCGTCGTAGTTCGGGATCGGGGGCGGCGATGCGGGCTCTGGAGCCTTGGCCGCGGGAGCCATGCCGTCAGCGGGTTTTGTGGCGGAGGTCACACGGCTCCGGGATGCCTGCGCGGTCTTGGTGGCCGAAGTCACAGTCGCGCGCTTAGCCGCCGGCGTGACCGGCTCCCGCGTCGCTGCCTTGACGGCCGCTGGCCTGGTCACAGGGACTCTGACGGCGTGGCGCCCGGCCTTCTCCCTCGCATCTTCGGCTGCGTCCGGTGCGCTCATGAGCTTGCGGCGAACCCGGTCCGACACGAGCAGCGCCTGGCCTATCCCGGCGAACACGGCGCGCAGCGCATGCGCCGGCACCTCTTTCAGGCGTTCAGGTACATTCGTAATTCGGGTCATGGCTATCTCCCTTCCCGCGTGGTGCCTGGGGCGCTAGGGCGTGTCTCGCATGATCTTCGGCGGCGCGGATCGGCGCCGCCCGCACCTACCGAGATCTACGCGGCACGACCTAAGCCTGCCCGACGCCGGATTCAGCGGCAATGCCGTGGTAACAGCGGGTGGCCAGGACCTACCGCAGGACGTACCCAGGATATGGAGCCGGTCACGTGCGGCCGCGTCCCGGCTAGTGGCCCCTTACGATGGGGACATGGCTGGACGTGTCCTACTCGCCAAGCCGCGCGGCTACTGTGCGGGCGTCGACCGCGCGGTCCAGACTGTCGAAAAGGCGCTGGAGCGCTACGGCGCGCCGGTATACGTGCGCAAGCAGATCGTCCACAACACGCACGTCGTGCGCTCCTTGGAGGATCGCGGCGCAATCTTCGTGGCTGAGACGGATGAGGTTCCGGGCGGCGCGGTCGTGGTGTTCTCCGCCCACGGAGTGGCGCCGCAGGTGCATGCGGACGCCGTGCGCCGCGGCCTGCATACCATCGACGCCACCTGCCCACTCGTCTCGAAGGTCCACAACGAGGCACGGCGCTTTGCCGCACAGGACTACGACATCCTTTTGATCGGGCACGAGGGTCACGAGGAAGTCGTCGGCACGACCGGTGAGGCACCGGCCAATATCCGCCTGGTGGGTGGGCCGGACGAGGCGGCGGGAATCGAGGTGCGCGACCCGTCCAGGGTGGCGTGGCTATCGCAGACAACCCTCTCCGTGGACGAGACCGACGAGACGGTGACCGCGCTCAGGGAACGATTTCCGCTGCTCGCCGATCCACCGAGCGACGACATCTGCTATGCGACGCAAAACCGCCAGCTGGCGGTGAAGCAGATTGCTCAGCAGTCCGACGTCGTCATCGTGGTCGGGTCGCCGAACTCGTCTAACTCGGTGCGGCTTGTCGAGGTGGCCCTTGACGTCGGCGCCACCGCCGCGCACCTGGTGGATGACGCGAGCGCGATGAACGCGAAGTGGTTCGATGACGTCAGTGTGGTTGGCGTGACCAGCGGGGCATCGGTGCCGGAAGACCTGGTGCGCGGAGTGCTCGACTATCTGGCCGACCGCGGCTTCACCACGGTCGAACAGGTCGAAGCCGTGGAGGAGAACCTCGTCTTCGCGCTGCCGCGCGAGTTGCGCCGCTGACCGGTACCGCCCCATGCCCTGGCGGCCGATGCCCTGGCCGCCGATGCCCTGCCCGCCGTCGCGGGTGCGGATGTCCACTATGTGATCGCCGTCGCGTAAACGACGACGTTGCTCAGGTACGACTTCAGGTGCTGATCGAAGACCCCGCCGCAGCTGATCAACCGCAGTTCCGGGTCTGGCGCGGGGCCGTAGACGGTGGCCGTGGGGAAATGGCACTTCAGATACCAGCGCACCGCGTCGACGCGGAACACGGCGAGTGTGCCATCGGCTCTTCGCACGTAGACGCGCTCACCCGGCCGCAGCTGCCCGAGCCGGAAGAAGACTGCCGGGCCGGACAGTGAGTCAATGTGGCCGAGCAGGATCGAGGAGCCGATCGCACCGGGGCGCGGGCTGCCCGTGTACCAGCCCGGCCTGGCGGGGTCGGCGGGCACCTGGACGGTTCCGGCCGTTGTCAGGCCCAGGTTGACCAGCCGCGCGTTCACGCCGATTGCCGGGATGACGAGCGCGACGGGCGGCGGCGTCCGGTACCCGGCTGATCGGCCGGGGACCGCGACCTCCCGGCCGGCCGGAGCGGCCGCGATCGCGGCCGCCGGGCGCGGCGACGGCGCGCCGGAGCCGCGCCGCGACCCGCGGTCAGCAGGCCGGCCGCGCCCGCTCCGGCGGCGATCACGCCCGCCACCACCGCCACCATTGCCGCCGGCCTGCCTGAGAGCGGCCTGATCACGGCACGCGGGCCACGCTGCCATGGATCCGGCGCAACCTCGCAACGCCTGCTAGCGCGAGCATGGCGCCGCCGGCGATGCTCGCGAGCCACGGCAATGCCGACTGGCCCGGTGCCCGCGGTGCGGTTCCACCCAGCCCGGTCGCGGCCCCGCCGACCGGCAGGACGTGGCTCCCAGCCGCGTCCTCAAGGCTGACGACCCGCAGGCCCCCGGATGTTTTGTCGTCGAGCACGACCAGCGTGTGGATCGTGTCAGCCGAGAGCTCGACGGTTTGGCTGGCTTTGTCGCTCCCGCCCGTAACGCGCACGGTCTGGTCGCCGGGTGAGATAGCGCGGTAACTGGTAACGCTGGGGAAGGCGAGCTGCTGTGCCAGCACCTGCCCGCCAGCGGTCACGGTCACCTTGTGCTCTCGGAGTGAGGCCTGGATGACGCGGACGATCGCCTGCCCAGGGGGTGCCGTCAGCTGGTCCTGCATGACCTGCAGCCGTAGCCCCGAGACCGGCCCCACGCCAGCGACCGTATACGCGGCGCCTGGCGCAACCCTGATGCTTGTTGACAGGATCGGTGCGGACGACGCGGCCGCGCCGGCCGCGCGCATGGCTACCGTGTAGTAGCCGGGTTCGAACTGCATGTATTCGGAAACGTCGCCGTAGCCAACGCCCTTGAGCACCGTCGGTGCCATCTTGCTATTGAACGAGTAGAGGTAGACGTCAACCTTGGGCGCATTGGGTGACAGGTGGGCACAACGCACCCAGCCGACGCTCGCCGCCGACGCGATGGAGGGCGCGGCCGTCAGCAGGCCCGCCGCGAGCCAGAATGCAGCGAGCGGCAGGGCCAGCCGGAGCGCCTTCCGCGGCAATTTCATGTTGCCTCATTTCTCATGCGGGGACCGGTCTCCCCGGCCGGTTCCGCCGCGATGCTATGGATTGCTGGTTAGGGGATCCCCCGCGCGCCGAGCAGGCCAAGCGGGCTGGGCGCGCCGAAGTCGATGTGCAGCGCGGAATTACCTCCGGTGGTCCGTACCACCTGGGCAAGCAGCGGCCGGTAAGGAGGCAGTTGGGCCCGCACGAACGTGAGATCCGACGCAAGCCCGGCCGCGCCGCTGCTGCCCGCGGCGCTGATGTCTGCGGAGCGCAGCGGGATGCCCGGGCTAGCGCCTTGGGCAGCGCCGCCGAACCCGGCCAGCCGCACCGGATTCCTTGCGGCGATGGCCGCCAGCGTGATGAGGAGCCTGGAGTCAACCTGGCCTGCGGTGAGTTCGCGCGCGGCCGCAGGCGCCATGGTGATGCCCGCGTTATGGGCCAGTTCCATCCCAGCGTTCTGCCGCGCGACCTGGTCGGAGCGGAGCGCGGCAAGGTAGGCCGCCGTTCCGTCCGGCGCTACCGCCCGGACGTCGATCCGCGCGTTCCCCGTGCCGAAGCTCGCCATCACCGCGGGGGCGTACACGCCCGCCAGCCGGCTGCCGAACTGGCTTCGCACCGCTGCGGTCGCCACCACGACGTCGGAGCCGAGCGGATCGGACGCCGACGCCTGCAGCGTGAGCAGGTTCTGCGCGGCGAGACCTTGTGCCTGCAGCGAACGGCACATCACGGGGTCGCAGGCGACGATCGCGTCCTGGCTGACCTGCCTGGCGACCCACGCTGCGGTCTGCGTGCGGACGTTTGCTATCGCGGATAGCCCGCTCGCACCCCGGCCTTTTGATTCAGCTGCTTTGCCGTGGGTCGCAATAGTCCCGGTCTGGCCGGAAAGCCCGACGAAGACCGCGCCCGCCACCACGACGACGATGGCGCCGGCGACCAGGGTGAGCACGAGCCGCCGCCGTCCCGCTGCGGCTGGCTCTCCGGTGCGTGCCCACTCCGCGCTGCCGGGGCCGCGCCCCGCGCTCGTGCGCATGTGGCGACGTACCCATAGCCGGGCGGTCGTGCCTATGACTCGTGCCCACGATGGCTCGGCCTGGCGCTTGCGCGGACGCGGCACGGCTTCCGGCCTGGTCCCAGCGTGCCCGGCTTGCTGCTCGCCGGTCTCGCCGGGTTCCTGCCTGCCGGTATCGCCCGGCCGGGCTCCGGTGGCTTCGCCGGGCGGCTCCGCTTGGCCAGAATCCGGACCGCCGAGGCTGCGACCGGCCATCCGGAGCAGTCCGGCCACTGTCGAAGGCGGAAGCTGGTCTTTCAGCTCCCGCCGGCGACCCAGCGTGCGGTTGCTCTCCTGGCCCATCCGAACGTACCCCCCGGAGGCGCGCCGACAGAGGGGACGCACCCCTCGCAACAGGTGAGCATATGTTGCCACGGTTTTCAACCGGAATGACCAATTGCCGCCCATCGATCACGCTTTGACCCGCTAATCCGGTGGTGATCGCGATGGCAAAAATTGCGTCGCCGAAGAGACCTATCGGGTCGGACTCGGGTGATACCCGCGTTTCAGTCCAGCCTGCCGCGTGGTGTGCCACGGTCGCGCAGGTCACCGCGCAGTGACTCGCGTAGCTCGCTGACATTCCCAGCGAGACCGCGTGCCAGCGCGATGACCGCGCCGAGCATAGTGCCGGCGAAGAGCCACGGCGCCACGTTGCCGAGCGTCACCAGGGCGCCGCCGGCCACCGAGAGGATGCCTCCGGTCGC
Source organism: uncultured Actinomycetota bacterium (assembly GCA_963727015.1). Taxonomy (GTDB): domain Bacteria; phylum Actinomycetota; class Actinomycetes; order Streptosporangiales; family Streptosporangiaceae; genus DATFVJ01. Next base: position 552,071 of record CAVSEV010000005.1, read on the forward strand.
CGTGACTGCCTGCACACACACCACGGCGGCCCCCAGCACCATCGGCGGCGTCACAACCACAGGCAACAGCTGACTGGGCCGCACTGCCCACGCCGCGAAGACGCAGGCCGCCACATACGAAATCCCGGTGAGCGCGCCGACGTGCCACAAGCTGGCAGCGAATGCGCCCGCGAACGACAGCACGGAAACGGCGAGCACCCCCCCTCGCCCGGTAAGCCGCAATGGCGGGCTGGCGAGGATGCCCGTGGGCCGGGCTGGCACTGACGGCGCAGCTGGCATGGCTGGCGCATCCGGCACGGAGGGCACATCCGGCACGGAGGGCACAGCTCGCTGTGACCGCTCAGCTAGCACAGCTGGCAGCACGGCTGGCGCTGACGGGTCCGATGGTGGTGCGGCGTTCCGCCGCCGCGGCCCTGGCTGGCTCGTTGTCACCGCCTTTCCTCGAAGCGCGCTGATCGTGCCGTTCCAGGATTCCGGCATCCGGATCGCGGGCAACTCTTCCTCCCCCGTTGTTCATCATGCCTCAGATGCCGCCGCGGATGTCACCGCGGCAGGGTCATCTGCCGCGTGCCGCCTCACCCAGCGGCGCCTGCCCGCCAGGATGAGGCGAGTACCGCGGGCGCCTCCGTGACGAGTTCCGGGCCCGATTCCGTGACAAGTTCGGGCGCGGAGATCGCCCGCGTGGTCTCCTCGACCGGCTGCGGCGGTTCGAGCTGGGCCTCCACCAGGCCGAGTTGGTTCAGCTTGCGAGCGCTCACGAGCACCCGGCTTTCTAGCGAGCCGATGGTCTGGTTGTAGGTGGAGACCGCATTGGTGAGGGCCCTGCCGAGCCTGTCTACGTGCCTTCCCATGCCGCCGATCCGCTCGTAGAGTTCCCTGCCTAGGTCGAACACGGCGCGGGCGTTCTCAGAAAGCGCCGCCTGCTGCCAGGCGTAGTGGGCCGTGCGCAGCATCGTCACCAACGTGGTCGGCGTCGCGATGTGCACTCTCTTGGCCATCGCGTGTTCAAGCAGGCCGGGATCGCGCTCAAGTGCGGGAGCGAGGAACGCCTCGCCGGGGATGAACAGCACGACGAACTCTGGCGCAGGGCTGACGGAGGCCCAATACGCCTTGGCCGCGAGCCTGTCCACGTGCTCCTTGAGATGACGTGCGTGCGCGCCGAGCCTAGCTTCCCGCACGCTGGGGTCCCTGGCCTCGGCGGCCTCCAGGTACGCGGCGAGCGAGACCTTGGAGTCCACCACGATGTTCTTGCCGCCAGCGAGGCGGATGACGAGGTCAGGTCGCTGCGTGCCATCCGCGGTAGTGACGCCTACCTGCTCATCGAAGTCGCAACGGGCGGACATGCCGGCGAGCTCCACGACCCGGCGCAGCTGCATTTCGCCCCAGCGCCCCCGCGCTTCCGGCCGGCGCAGCGCGGTCACCAGGGCCTGGGTCTGCTCGCGCAGCTGGTCCGAACTTGCCCGGGCGAATTCGACGTGCTTGGCGAGCTCGGCGTGCGAGGCGCGGCGAGCCGCATCAGATTCACGCAGCTGCGTCTCGACCCTGGCGAGGGTCTCCTTCAGCGGGCCGACCAGGTGCTCGACCGCGGCGCGCCTGCTGTCGAGTTCGCTCGTCGCTTTGACGCCAAATGCCTGCATCCGCACTTCGGCCAGGTCGAGGAACTGCCGGCTGTTGGCGTCAAGCGCCTCGCAGGAAAGCGCGCGGATGCGCTCGGCAAGCTGACCCTCGACGAGCTCGGCCTTCTCCCGCGCCGCGCGCTCGACCAGGCCTGTCTTCTCCTCCGCGGCGCGCAACTGGGCGCGAAGGCTGGCTACCTCTGCGGCCTGCCTGGCGCGCGCGTAAAGGAAGCCGGCCGCCGCTCCGGCGAGAGCGCCAAGCACGAGGCAGGCAAACAGCGAGATCGCGTCCATGTTTCGCAATGGTGGCAGCCCGCACCGACAGGGCGTGGCCTGACACGCCAGGCCGACGCGGATTCGTCTTGCGCGTTAACGATTCGTAGACTCCCGCGAGTGAGCTTGTCGATCGGGATCACCGGCCTGCCAAACGTGGGCAAATCAACCCTTTTCAACGCGTTGACGAGGGCGGGGGCTCTCGCCTCCAACTATCCTTTCGCGACCATCGAGCCGAATGTCGGGGTCGTGGGAGTGCCTGACTCCCGGCTCGCGGGGCTCGCGCGTTTGTACAACTCGGCCCGGATCATGCCCGCCACCGTGCGCTTCGTGGACATCGCGGGACTGGTCCGCGGCGCGTCGCAAGGCCAGGGCCTGGGCAATCAGTTTCTCGCGCACATCCGCGAGACCGACGCGATCTGCCAGGTGGTCCGCGTCTTTACTGGCGCGGATGTTACCCACGTTGATGGCGAGGTCAGCCCGGAGCGCGATGTCGAGACGGTCAATACCGAACTGATGCTCGCCGACCTGCAGACCCTGGAAAAGGTCAGCCCGCGTCTCGCCAAGGAAGCGAGAACCCATAAAGATCCGCAACGGCTGCGCGTGGCGGAGGCCGCGGCCCGGGCTGCGGAGATACTCGACGCCGGCCAGCCGCTGCACGCTGAGGCGGCCGCAGGCCGGATCTTCCTCGCCGACCTCGGTGACCTGCATTTGCTGTCCGCCAAGCCGTTTCTTTATGTTTTCAACCTAGATGACACCGAGCTAGCGGACGGCGGCCTGCGGCAGCGCCTGACCGGTCTCGTCGCGCCATCGCCTGCCGTCTTTCTGGATGCGCGGACGGAGGCCGAGCTCACCGAGCTTCCCGACGAGGACGCGGCCGAACTGCTCGCCGAGATCGGCCAGGACGAGCCCGGGCTCGCGCAGCTGGCCCGGGCGGGCTTCGCCGCGCTCGGGCTGCAGACCTTCCTGACCGCGGGACCGAAGGAGGCGCGAGCCTGGACGATCAGGGCGGGGGCGACGGCACCGGAGGCCGCTGGCGTGATCCATACCGATTTCCAGCGCGGTTTCATTAAGGCCGAAGTAGTTTCGTATGACGACCTGATGACCGCGGGTTCGCTCGCGGCAGCGCGGTCAGTGGGCAAGGTCCGCGTCGAGGGTAAGGACTACGTGATGCAAGATGGTGACGTTGTGGAGTTCCGGTTCAACGTTTGAGCAGTGATACTTCTGCCCAGAATTACCCTATGCGGTCACTAGAAACGAACCAGTGGCCTTCCCGCTAGCAGGGAGACGAGGGGATGGCTGGAAGAATGGGGGGTCGCTGGAAGATTGGGTGTCCACTACTGTGGGGTCTTATGCCTCACAATGCACCAGGACCGGCACGATTGGCATCGTGCCGTTAACAGCTGCGCCCGGGATCTATGGTACGACTCGGAGGTGCGATGGCCCGCAGGTCGACCCTCGAACGCGGTCCGCAACCGGCTGTGCACGGCGGCGGGACGACGGCGACGGCGGCGCCTGACGGCGCGGCCAGTAAGGCGCCTGGCGGGTCGGCGGGCTGGCGTGGTGCGGGCGGGCGCTGGGGAGTATGGGCCGGGCGCGCGATTCTTTGGGCGGTATTGATCGTCGTCGCTGTCAATGGCGTGCGCGCGATCTTCGTACGGGCGACCAAGGCGCCGGGCCCGGCGAGCACATCAGGGCAGCAGCCGACTCCGGCGAGCCGTTTCCCTGCTAACCTAGCTGAGGCCTTTGCCCTGCAGTTCGGGCAGGTCTACTTGAGTTTTGATCAGGCGCACGCCTCGCAGCGAGCACAGCAGCTCGCTGCGTTCATCCCGTCAGGTGCCGGGCAGCAGTTCGGCTGGAACGGCACCGGGCGCATGCAGCTGGGGTCAGAACAGGTCGCAGGCATAACCGTGCAAGACGCGGATAACGCCCTGGTGAAGTTGCTCGTAACGGTGAATGGCCAGCTAATGCAGTTCTCCGTGCCGATCTACACGGCATCGGGTGGAATGGTAGTCTCTGGCGAACCGGCGTTGCTCCCGCCGCCCGCCAGGGTGGACCCGCCGTCGCCGCCGGCAGGCGGCAGCTCAGACCTGACGACGCAGAACGAATTCGAGAACTTCCTTCCTTCGTTCCTCCAGGCGTATGCGGCAAGTGACACAGCGACACTCGGCCGGTACATCACCCCGGGTTACTCGATCACCGGGCTCGGCGGTCTGGTGAGCTACAACTCGATCCAGAGTTTGACCGTCCCGCAGGGCGGCTCGAAGCGGGACATTACCGTTACCGTCCGCTGGCAGCTTCCGAGTCAGGGGGGAACCGCGCCGGCCACGCTTGACGTGACCTACGAGATGACGTGGATAAACCAGAGCGGAACTTGGTCCGTCGAAACCATCACGGGCTCGACCCAGCAGCCGGGTCAAACGTGATGGGCAGACGCGCAGCCAGGAACCGGCTGATGGCCGGTACCTGCATGTCCCCGGAAGTCTCACCTGTCACGGAAAGAGTAAGTTAATGTTGTTGTTGCCCCAAATCGTCAGCGCCTCCGCTGGCGGCAGCGCTCAACTCGCAGGGCCTTGTGACGTACCTTCAGCAGCTATTTGGCCCGCTGTTCCTCGGGATCGTCGGGATCGTCGCGCTCTTCTTCCTGTTCACCAGGGAGATCACCAGGTTCGTACAGTTCCTCGTCCTCGCAATAGGTATCGCTGTCATCTTCTATACGCCGACCATCGTGCAGACACTCGCCACCGGCATCGCCAACGCACTCGGCGTCCACTAAGGTCGCCCGCACCGGCGAAAGGAGAGCACGCGCGTGGATCTCCCCACGTACACGAACATCTGGCGCATCGAGAAACGGCTATACAAGATCTACGATTTTCGTCTGCCGGTCCCGCTGCCGATTGGCCAGATTGTGGTGTTCGTGGCGATCACAGTGCCGTATGTCGTGGCGCTCACATTGGTCGGCCTGCCGTTCGATCACCGCTTGTTCTGGCTGTACATTTTGCCGCCAGCCGTGGCGACGTGGCTCGCCACCAGGCCCGTACTTGAGAACAAGCGGTTGCCCGAGTTGCTCACCTCGCAGGTCCGCTATTTGGCCGAGCCGCGCATATGGTGCCGTCTGATTCCAGCGGACGAGGCGGAACAGATCCTGATTGTTGGGCGCGTATGGCGCCGTGCGCAATCGGCGCCTGCGACGTCGCAGGCACTGTCGTCGCAGGCACTGTCGTCGCAGGCACTGTCGTCGCAGGCACTGTCGTCGCAGGTTTGGGCGTCGCAGCAGGGAAAATCGCAGCAGGGAAAGGTGGCTGCCGCGGCTGGGGTGGGGAGCCTCGCGGTCGCGGGGGCCGATCGTGGGGTCGCAGAGCGGCGAGAGTCGCCGTGGCGATCGAGGCCGGCCCGCAGAGCGGTGCCTGCTGCTGCTCATCGGCGAGCCGCTCGTGCGGGAGCCACTGGTGCGGGAGCCACTGGTGCCGCGGGTACTCGTGAAGTCAGTGATCATGGAGCCAGTGGCAGCGGGGCCGCTGCTCCTGGCCTGGGTGCTCGGACTGCCGGCAGGACCGTTAGCGGTGGCCCCTCTGGCGGTGGCCCCTCTAGCAGTGGCCCCTCAAACCCTGCCGGGACAATTGCGCCCGAGGGGACAGGCGTGGTCCGTAGGGCACGCGTGGCGGCCCGGGCCAGTGCAGGCGCCGAGGCCGGTGCGGGCGCCGAGGTGAGCGCCGGGAAACGCGCAGAAGCGGCCCCCGTGTACGCACGAGACGCCGCAGCGAGGGCGCTCCGCGGGGCCGCTGCGAGCGCGGCGAGCAGAGCCCCGGGCGCGCCCCCGGGCGGTGCATCCAGTGGTGCAGGCGGCGCGCCAGACGCGTCGTCGAGTCGCGGCGCCGCGGCCGGTCATCCGGCCAACGCCGCAGGCCATGCGTCCAGCAATGCCGCGGGCCGTGCGTCTAGCGACGCCGCGGGTAGTGCGCCAGGGGGGCCGGCGAGTCGCGGGGCCGCATCCGGGCAGGCGGCCAACGCCGGGGGCCGTGCGGCAAGCGACGCCGCGGGTAGTGCGCCAGGGGGGCCGGCGAGTCGCGGGGCCGCATCGGGCGCGGCAGGCGGCCAGCGCCGCGGCCCGTGCGGCCAGCGCCGCGGCCCGTGCGGCCAGCGCCGCGGGCCGTGCGGCCAGCGACCCTGCAGGCGCTGCGCTAAGCCACGAGACAGGCACTGCCGCAGGCAGCGCGGCGGACCGTCCCGCTGGCGGTGCGGTAGTCAGCGCTGCGGCTGGTGCGGGAACCGCGTCGGCCAGCACGACGGGCACCGCCGCAGGGACCGGGGCAGGCAATACCGCGGGTAGCGGGACAGGCGCGGCAAGCAAGCCGGTGGGCCGCGGTGCGGCGGGCCCGGCGGCGAGCACTCCAGGCGGTGTTGCGGGCGAGCCACCGAAACCCGCGGTGAGCGGCCAGGGCCGCACATCAATGGGAGACGAACGTCCCGCCGCAGGTGCAGGCGCAGGCGCAGGCGCAGGCGCAGGCGCAGGCGCAGGCGCAGGCGGTGGGACGGGCGCCGTGGCACGAACGGTAGCGGATCACTCAGATGCGCGGGGACTGGATCAGAACGGCGGTGCCCTGCATCCAGGAGTTGACCAGGACAACCCGCAGCCGGCCTGGGTGCGCGCGGCGGCCCGGCGCGCAGGCACGGGCTCGCTCCTCGGACGTGCGGCTGCTTGGCGCCCTGCGGCAACAGCGCATGCGCCTGCCGCTGGGCACCCGTCAGTGACCGGCAACGCGCCGCCCGGGCCGCAGGCGCCCGCGGCACCGCCGCCCGCGGCACCGCCGCCCGCGCCGCAGGCGCCTGCGGCGCAGCCCTCTGCCGCACAGTTCCGTGGGCCGGGACGGTCGCACCGTGGCCGCGGCGCTCCGCTCGAGGTCGCCCACTCCGACCAAGCGGACGAAGTCACTCACCCGCGCGCCACGCTCGGCGAGCGTGGCCGCCCAGGTGAAGTCGGCGGCCGCGGGCAGGCCGAGGTCTGGTTGGGACAGGCACATCAGCCACCGGGCCCGCCGGAGTCGCACCGGCGATCGCTACCTGCCCAGTCACCATTTGCGGCGAAGGCGCCACTTCCCGCGACAAAGCCAGCACCAAACGCGGCACAACAGTCACAAGAGACTCAAGGGGCAACTCAGCCCCATGCGGAATCGGTCCTGCCGGGCACCGAGCCGCTTGCCGAGCCGCGGCAGCCGGGCGATCCTGGCGGGCGACGAGTTCCCAGGAACGCCGGTCAGGGCGCGGCGCACGACGTCGTTCCACCTCCCGCTCGGTCGCGGGCTTCGGTGCTGCCCACAGCACACGCGCTGCCACGAGACCCAGAGACCGCGAAGTCACCATCGCCGCAGCAGCCGTCACCACAGGCTCCGACGCCGCCAATGGCACAGCCACCGATGGCACAGCCACGACCGGCCCGCGCACCTGACCCGGGTACCCGAGGTGCTGACCGGATGGCACAGCCACCGATGGCACAGCCACGGCCGGCCCGCGCACCTGACCCGGGTACACGAGCGGCTGACCGGATGGCGCAGCCACCGATGGCGGAGGCGCCGACGGCACAGGCCCTGCCGGCCCAGTCAGCCTCGCCATCCGAGCCTTCGCAGTCCGAGCCTTCGCCAGCACAGGCGCCATCTGCGCCGGCCCAGTCGGCGAGGCCGTCCGAAGAGCCCTCGGCGGCGCCGCTCTCGGCTTGGTCTGCACATGCCCCGTTCGCACAACAGCGGCGGTCAGAGTCGCAGCCAGCAGAGTCGCAGCCAGCAGAGTCGCCGCCTGCGCAGCCACCGTCCATGGGTCCCCAGCCGGCGCACTCGCCGCCTGCACAGTCGCCGTCGCCCCAGTCGCGGTCACCCGGTCTCCGGTCTGCACAGTCGCCGTCCGCGCCGTCACCTTCGCCGCAATCGCGGTCACCGGAGTCCCGGCAGCCGCAGCCACCCCGGTCGGCGCAGCCGCAGCCGCAGCCGACGCAGCCGCGGCCGCAGTCACCCCGATCGGCGCAGCCGGCCGGGCCACCGCAATTCGCGGCATTTCGACAGCCCTCGCCATCTCCACAGGCGCCACCGAGCGCCTCAACTCCACCAACTTCAACACCAGCCCTGCCAACCCCGATCCCCACACCACCTCCACCTCCAGGCCCAAGGGCGTCTGCTTCCTCCAAGCCGGCCTCGTCCGAGCCGGCTTCCTCCAAGCCGGCCTCGTCTCAGCCGGCTTCGTCCGGGCCGGCGTCCTCGAAGCCGGTCTCGTCCGGGCCGGCGTCCTCCGAGCCGGTTTCGTCCGGGCCGGCGTCCTCCGAGCCGGTCTCGTCCGGGGCGGCGTCCTCGAAGTCGGCCTCGTCCGAGCCGGTGTCCTCCAAGCCGGTGTCCTCCAAGCCGGTGTCCTCCAAGCCGGTGTCCTCCAAGCCGGCTGTCCTCCAAGCCGGCTTCCTCCAAGCCGGCTTCCTCCAAGCCGGCTTCCTCCAAGCGGCCTGGTCCAAGACGGCCTGGTCCAAGCCGGCTGCTTCGGTGTCGGCTCCCGCGACGGCGCGTCCGACACCAGGACCTGAACCAGCACCTGGCAGCTCTCATCCGGGTCCAGCCCCTGAGGTCCCCGGCCCGAAGGTGCCCGATTCCGCTGAACCGTTGTCCGTCGAGCGAGTGGTCCATCGGTCCAGGGACGAACGCGGTCCGGGTTGGCATCGGCGGGCGAAAGTGGTGGTCGGGGGTCTGGGCCCGGGCCGGGCGGATCCCGAAGAACACGACAAGGCGCGCTGCCGTCTGGTGCTGCCTGGGCCTCGCCGGATCGTGGTCCTGGGCTGCACGAGCGGGGCGGGCCAGACTGCGACGGCGCTCATGCTCGGCCAGTTGCTCGCGAGCCTGCGCGCCGAACCCGTCGCCGCGGTTGATCTCAATCCGGGCGAGGGCTCGCTTACCCGTCAGCTTCGGATCCGGCCCACCGCCACTGTCGGCGAACTGCTCGCCGACAGTTTCGCCAGTTCGCTGGCCGCATATGGCGTTCCGGCCGCGGAGCCCCGGCTCGAGGTGATCGCATCGGGTGAGGACCGGATGGCCATCTGCGCGCTTGACGAGAACGACTACGTCCAGCTTGCTGGGCTGCTCGCGGGACGTTACGAGCTGACGGTGGTCGATCCGGCTGCCGCCACGGTAGCGCGGGTGCTACGGATCGCCGATCAGCTTGTGCTTGTCGCGCCGGCCAGCGCCGACGCTCCCCGCGCAGTGGCCATGACACATGAATGGCTGGACGGCCACGGCCACAGCAAGCTTGCCGCCCGCGCGGTCACGGTGATCAACGGGGTAAGCAAACGGAGCATGCCCGACGTGCTGCAGGCCGAGAACGTGGCCCGCGGCCGTTGCCGGGCGATCGTCCGCGTGCCCTGGGACGATCAGCTGGACGCCGAGCGCGGCCAGGCGCCAGGGCCACGATCCCTTCGCCCGCAGACCAGGCACGCGCTCACGGCTCTCGCTGGGGTTACCATCACAGGTCTTGCCGTCGCGGCGGAGGCGGCGGAGGCCTCCCGATGAGGCACCCAAGGCCGGTCCGCACTGTCGGCTGCCCAGGGCGGTGGCGGACCACATGAGCAGCCGGACCAAGGAACGGCGCAGGCTGTCGATCCGGTATTTCGATGACCGGATCGTGCTGACGGACACCCATGCCTGGGCGTACTACCGGATCCCGACGGTGCCGTACGAGTTCACCACGCCAGAAGAGCGTGAGGCGCTCGCTACCAACATCACGATCGCGCTTGCGGCCATCAGGATGGCCGACGCAGAAGTGCACCTGCGCATCGTCCACCGCTCCTATCCCGCCGCCGAGTGGGCGCGCCGCCTGGATTCCACCTCCGACGGCGGGCCTGGCTGGCTGGAGTATCTGGACGAGATGTACCGGCACGTCTGGGCGAAGGACTTCTGGGCCAAGGAGGTCTACCTTGGCGTCAGGCTTGGGCAGCGCGGCATGCGGATGCAGCTCACCGGCGGCGTGTTCGCCCAGTTCATCTCCCTCTACCAACGCAGTGAAAAGGCACTGGGGCTAGACGACGAGGCGATTGACGACAACGAGATCGCGAAATGGTCAGACCAGGGCGAGCGGCTCGGCCGCGCCCTCGCGGTGAGCGCGCTTGGCGCGCGGCATGCCACCTCAGACGAGATCGCCTGGCTGTTCAGGCACACCCTGTCGGGCCCGATCGGTGACCCGCCGCCATCGGCCACCCCACGCAGGACCTGGGGCGCTGGCGAGATCGAAGGCCTGCTCGAAGGCCAGGTGCACAATGGGCGGACCTTACTGCGACTTGAGCATCACGCTGGGGAGTCATTCGCCGCTTTCCTATCCTTCTCTCGCTTCCCCGACGTGATGGCCTTCCCAGAAGGTGAGCCATGGCTGCACTTCGCGGACTCGCTCCCGTTCCCCGTTGAGATCAGCTCGAGGATGAAGCTGATCTCGCCGGCCAAGGCGAGCAAGGATGTGAGCCACAAGCTCGCCCACGCCAGGGATATGGACATACACATCCGGGAGGCTGGCGCAGAGGCGCCCATCGCGCTCGCGGAGCAACTCGAGGCCGCGCGGATGCTTGAGCACGGCATTACCAAGGAGCGGCTGCCATTCGTCTACGGCTGGCATCGGATGCTTGTTACCGCGCCGACGCGGGAGATGTGCGTCCGCCGGGTGGAGGCCGTGATCGAGCACTACCGCGACATCGGGATCGACATCGTCAACTCCACCGGCGACCAGTTCTCGCTGCTGTGCGAATCGCTGCCTGGAGATCGGATAAGGCTCAGTGCATATGTGCAGCGCCAGCCGCTTTACACGATCGCAGGCGGTGTGCCCACCGCGACCGTCGACCTCGGCGACCGGGCAGACGGTGCCTGGATCGGCCCCTACATCGGCGAGACGCTGGGCCGCGCGAGATCAGTTGTGCATTTCGACCCGCTTGCCGCCGCGGCGCGCAACCGGCCGACCGCCATCGCCATTACGGGGGAGCCCGGCGGCGGCAAGACCACACTGGCGCTGTTGCTGATCTACCAGCTTGCTCTGCGCGGCGTGACAGTCGCCGTGATCGACCCGAAGGGCGACGCGGAGTCGCTGGTACGCCTGCTGCAGATGCGTGGCCGCCGCGCCCGCGTGCTTCCGCTCGGTTCGGCGGCGCCTGGCCTGCTTGACCCCTTCTCGTTCGGCGACGACCTGGCGGCCAAGCGGACGATGGCCACCGAGACGCTGCGCCTGCTGCTGCCACGGATGAGCGAGGAACGTGAGAGCGCGATGATCCAGGCCGTCGGCACCGTCGCGGGGCGCGCAGAGCCGAGCCTCGGCAAGGTCGTGGACCACCTGGAGCAGTCGGCGGACCCCGCGTCCAAGAACCTCGGCGCCGTGCTGCGGTCGATGTCAGAGATGAGGCTCGCCCGGTTGTGCTTCCACCCATCGGGAGGCGAGCAGATCGACGCGGCCGGATGGACCACGGTGTTCACGCTCAGCGGCCTGAGCCTGCCCGACGCCGCCGTCAAGCGCGACGACTACTCCTACGAGCAGCGCTTGTCGGTCGCCCTGCTCTACCTGGTGTCCCAGTTCGCCCGGCGGCTGCTCAACGGCATGGACCGCAGCCTGCCGAAAGCGATCTTCCTTGACGAGGCGTGGGCGATCACCTCGACGCCGGAGGGCGCGAAACTCGTGCCCGAGGTTTCCAGGATGGGCCGGTCACGCAACACCGCCCTGATTCTTGTCTCGCAGAACGCGGGAGACCTGCTCAACGAGCAGGTGACCAACTGCATCTCCGGGGTTTTCGCGTTCCGCTCCACCGAGCGGGTGGAGGTCAGCAATGTCATGTCGCTGCTTGGCGTGGAACCGTCCGACGATCACAAGGCCGTACTGCGCAGCCTGGGTAACGGTGAGTGCATCTTCCGTGACCTGGACGGCCGGGCGGGCCGGATCGGGGTCGATCTGATTTCGGATGAGCTTTTGGGCTGGCTCGACACCAACCCGACACGGACAAAGCCGGACGAGCCCATGACACTATCCGGGCAAGCGGGAGACGGCCATGCCGGCCAGGGGACAAGCCCGCAGCAGCACTGAGACCCGGAGACCGATCCTCAGGAGTGCCGATGGCGAGAGTGACACTGGCCGGCCGCCGGGCCGCGAGCGTGCTCATAGTCATCGCCGCCGTGTCCGGCATCCCGGCCACAGCGGTCGTAGCAAGCACAACGGCAAGCACGACGGCAAGCACGACGGCAAGCTCGGCGCGCACAATGGGTGCGGCAGTTACGCATGTTGCCAGCAGCGCTGCGGGCAGCACCAGTCCCGCATCGGCCGTGGCCAGTCGTGGATCACCTTTGGCCGCTCCCGCCACGCCTGCCCAGCCGGCCACGCCTGCCACCGCGCCGGAGGGCGCGATCTGCGACGGGCTGTCGATCGTCGGGCTCGGCGGCCTATGCCAGGCGGGGTCTTCGGTGGTCAGCTCGCTCAACGATCTGTGCTCGCCTGGGCCGCCCGCCCCCGAGCCCGCGGGCAGCGGCATCGACGCGATGATCAGGCCGCCGTCGACCACAGCGGGATCGTCGCTTGGCGGGCCGTCCAAGCTGACCTTGTACCAGAGTTACGGCATGGCAGGCCAGTCGTGGGCGCCATACAACCTCAAGTGCTCCGACATGACGTCCATGATCGGAAACAGCGTCTCGAACGCTGTCTTCGACGCGGCAAAGGCGATCGACAGGATCACGATCACGACGTACCAGTCGGCAGCGGGCGAGGGCCTGCTCAGCTGGCTCAAGCAGCGCGTCGACCAGCTCATCACGCAGATCGGGAACGCGGTCTACTTCCCTTATCTGGCCCCGGTCGTGCTGCTCGGCGTAATCTGGCTGGCCTGGCAGGGCCTCGTACGCAGGCGGGCGACACGCACGATCGAGGGCACCATCTGGATGGTCGTGGCCTGCGCCGCGGCGATCTGGCTGATCGGCCGCCCCGCCGACTTCACGGGGATCGGGCAGAAGGTGTCGGACGGCATCAGCCAGGTGCTCAACGCCGCGTTCAGCAGGCTCCCCGTCTCCGGCGGTACCAGCTGCGTTCCGGTGGGCAAGGGTGACCCGCAGAGCACAGGTGAGAACTACGCGTACACCGGCGGCAGCGAGGTTGTCAGCCAGAACGCGGATGAACTGTGGGCCGTCCTTGTGTGCAAGCCGTGGATCGCAGGCGAGTTCGGCACGATGTCCACGACTCCGGACAATGGCTCGAACCCGGTCGACCAGTATGGCCGCGGGCTGCTCTGGTCGCAGGCGTACGCCGTGAACGAGCGGCCAACCACCCAGCTCGCCACCCAGAAGCAGGACGTTTACCAGGGGATCGCAACCAAGCTGCAGCAGGACCCCGCGGTATACCCGCTGTTCCAGGGCAAGCAGTGGGCAACCAGGCTGGAGATCGCGTTCAGCGCGCTTTTCGCGGCTATGGTCGCTGGTGCCTTGGTCTTGCTGATCGCGATTACCCTCATCGTCCTGAAACTCGGTTTCTTGCTGCTGCTCGTCGCGGGGCCGTTCTTCCTGATCATCGGAACCCATCCCGGCTTCGGCCGTGTCATCGCGATCCGGTGGTTCGAGATGCTGGTGGGCGTCCTGATGAAACAGGTCGCCGTGGCGCTGACCCTCAGCGTCCTGCTGTATTGCTATGCCCTGGTGATGGCCGTCAGCGACGACGCGCTGCCCTGGGTCTTCAAGATCATGATGATCGCCCTCCTGACCGTCGCGGTATTTATCTACCGCAAGCCCTTCCAGCACCTATTCACCTCTGTCGGCTACGACATGGTGGGCGCGCGTGAACGCGCCGAGGCGTACCGTGAACAGTCGCGGGACGGTTTCCGCGGCCAGACGGCGCGCACCGGGAGCAGCACTATCCCCGGTTATGCCGCCTACCGGGCGGGCCGCTGGGCTCGCCAGCACCCCGATCAGGCAGACCAGTCGGTGTTCCTGGCCCAGAGCATCGTGCGCGCGGCGGGCGCGGCGGGCACGGGTGGCATGAGCGCCGCGGTCGCGGCCGGAGCGGCCGGTGTCGCCGCACGCCGGGGCGGGAAGGGGCCGGAGGAGGGGCAGGGCCCGCAGGACGTTTCCGCCGACGACGGCGGGCCGGATCACGGCCCATCCCACGGTGGATCCAGGCCCGGCGGTCCCTCGCGTCGGACCGACCTCAGTGGCGGCGACGGCAACGGCCGCAGGGAGCCGCCACCGCTCGACCTGCAGCGGCAGCCGCGCACCGGGCCACCTCGCTGGCAGCCGGGGCCCTATCCACCGCGGCGCGGCGGCCCGGCGCCGTCGCAGGGAGCGCCAGGCCAGAATGGCGGGGCCGGCCCGCCGCCGCGGCGTCAGGCACCTGTTCCACCGATACAAGCAGCGACGCAGCCGCGCGCCGCACCGGCCCAGCCGCGCCCCGCGGCGGCCCCGCGGCGGCCGGCCGCGGCCCCGCCGCGGCAAGCACCTGCCCCGCCGCGGCAAACGGCGGCGCAGCCGCGCCCCGCATCTGCCCAGCCCCGCCAGACATCGGCGCCAGCGAGGTCGGCGCCTGCTCCGCCGCCCGTGCCGCCTCGCCGCACGGCAGACCGTGACGCCGGTGAGCGCAAGACCTCAAGCCGGAGCTGGGTCAAGCCGATCAGGCGTGACAGGTAGCGGGAGCCGTAATGGATCTTAACCCGCGTCAGCAGAAGCTGGCGTTCGCCGTGATCGTCGTGATTCTGGCCGGCCTGGGCGTCTACCTTCTCCTGCCGGAAACGGCGGCCGCGCCACATGCAGCGGCACCTGGCGCGACCGCGTCGGCGGGTCCCGCGGCTCCCGGTACGGGAGCGCCCGCGCCGCAGCCTGTCGCGACGTCGGCGCCGCAGACCGGTTCGGCCGTGAACATCTACCAGTGGCTGCCATTCTCGCAAGCCGGCCTGGCGAACGCTGCGTCCGCCGCCACCCAGGCCGCGGGGTTCTACGACACGTTCAGCTACACGGAGAACACCGCCGCCTACGGCAGCCGGATGTCGAACGTGGTGACAAGCCAGTACCTTCAGGTGCTGGAGAATGACTACAGCACCTATGGCGTCGCGAAGCAGCGAACCGAGGACAAGGAGATATCTACCGCGAGCGCGGTGATCAATTCCCTGCGGTCGTTCGGCTCGTCCAGCCTCACCTTCGTCGTCACGATCAGCCAGCACATCCAGCAGGCCAGCGGGACCAGCGCGCCAAGCGGCCAATACGCGGTAACGGTGGTCAACACCGGCGGTACCTGGCAGGTGGATCAGATCCAACCGGCATCGGCAGGCAACCAATAGCCGCGGCGAGCGGGCGATGAGTCGCGATGTTGGCCACGTCATCCGGGAGACCAGCCGGGGCTTCACCGCCGGGCGCGGGCCCGCGGGGCCGATAGGCTCGGCCGGCGGTTCCGGCGGCCGCGGCCCGTTGTTCCTGCTGCTGGCCGGTGTGGGAGCCGTCGCGCTCGCGGTCGGCCTGAGCGTTCTGCCCCTCGCCATGTCAGGGAGCCTGATAGGGCTGCCCGCGTTCGGCCCCCAAACCTGCACCCAGCCCACGAACCAGCTGGTCGCTAGCACCCAGGCGAAGGATTCGATTCCTGCCAACTACCTCGCGACATACCAGAAGGTGGGGGCCCAGTACGGGATCCCCTGGGAGGTGCTCGCGGGCATCGGCGAGGTCGAGTCCGACCAAGGCCGTGCCAACATGCCAGGCGTGAGCAGCGGCCAGAACGGCTTCGGCGCTGCGGGCCCGATGCAGATCGGCATCGGCGGCGCGGCGGGGGACACCTGGGGCGGTCCGGCGGTGCACCCGGCTGACCAGTCGTTCGGCGGGGTCGCGACGGATGGCAACGGCGACGGCATCGACAACGTATACGACCCCGCGGACGCGATCCCCGGCGCCGCGAAGTACCTGACCGGGCACGGCGCTCCCGGCGACCTGCCAGCCGCGATCTTCGCCTATAACCATTTGCAGTCTTATGTGCAGGACGTGCTCTCCTGGGCGAGCACGTACACCCAGGGCGGCTTCACGGTGAGCGCGGTGAACATGAACAACGGCGCGTCATGCACGGACACCGTCTCCAATGTCGCGCCCAACCAGGTGGTCTCGGCCGCGATCTCCTACGCGCAGCAGCAGCTTGGCAAGCCATATGTATGGGGTGGTACAGGGCCGGATGGTTTCGACTGCTCGGGCCTGGTGATGATGGCCTATCGTGCGGCGGGGATCGCCATCCCGCGGACGTCGGAGGCGCAGTGGGCGTGGGGCCCGCAGATCCAGCCGGGCCACGAAGAGCCGGGTGACCTGGTGTTCTTCGTCGGCTCAGACGGTACGCCGACGTCGCCGGGCCACGTCGCCATGGTGCTGGGCAAGGGCATGATGATCGAGGCGGAAGAGACCGGTGTGCCGATTCACATCGTGAGTTACAAGGATCGCGGCCCGGTGATCGGATTCAGCCGCCCCTGGGCCCACGCAGGAGTTGTGCTTCCCGGCGGGCAGGCTGACAGCCAGAATTCTCCCTAACGGCTGCGCGGGGTGGTGCGCAGCCAGACGGCGGCATCTGGCGGCAGGCGGCGGGCATTGCCCGGACCTGGGGCGAGCGCGCCCGTCGCGAGCAATACCTCGCGGTGCTGCGGGAGGCTGGCCGGCTCATCGGAGAAGTTGATCACGCATGCGAACCCGCCGGGGCGGCCGAAGCAGAGCACGTCACGCCGCCCATCGAGCCACGTCATGGGTCCGTCGCCGAGGCCAGGCTCGGCCCGCCTGATGCGTAGCGCGTCTCGGTAGAGGCTGCGGGTGGAGTCCGGATCCGCCTCCTCCGCCGTCACGGTGAGGTCCCGCCATCCGCCGGGCTGCGGCAGCCACGGCGCCGCGGCAGCCTCATCCGGGCTGAACCCGAACGGCGGGGCACTGCCTGACCACGGCATCGGTACCCGGCAGCCGTCCCGGCCCCTGTCGGTGTGCCCAGAACTCTCCCACACCGGGTCCTGCAGGAGTTCCGCCGGGAGGTCTTCCACCTCCCACAGGCCCAGCTCGTCACCCTGGTAGACGCAGACGCTGCCGGGCAGCGCGAGAGTCAGCAGCGCGGCCGCCCGTGCCCGCATGGTGCCGAGGGCATGATCGGTAGCCAGGCCGGCTGCCTGGACACCGGGCAGGTACCTGGTGTCACGGCGGCCGTAACGCGTGACCACGCGGGTCACGTCATGGTTACCGAGCACCCACGTAACAGGCGCGCCAGTCGAGATGGCTGACTCGATGGCCGCTTCGACCACCTGTCGCATGGCTGGCGCGTTCCAAGGCCGGCGAATGAGATCAAAGCTGAACGAGGTGTGCAGTTCGTCCGGCGCGTGGTAGGCGGCCCGCCGCCGCAGGTCAAGCCAGATCTCGCCGATAAGGACACGGTCACCCGGATAGCCGTCGAGCACCTGGCGCCAGCCGCGATAGATCTCGTGCGCGGCGGCCTGCCCGTGCTGCGGGCTCGGCGCGCCGGCGGGCAAGGACGCCAGGTCGGGCAGGGCCGGGTCCTTGGCCAGCGCGTCGGCTGCATCGATGCGGAAACCGTCAATCCCTCGGTCGAGCCAGAACCGCAGGATGTCATGAAACTCTGCCCTTACCTCGGCGCTCTCCCAGTCGAAGTCGGGCTGATCGGGCGCGAACAGGTGCAGATACCACTCACCAGGCGTGCCGTCCGGCTCTGGCGCCCGGGTCCAGGCCGGACCGCCGAAGCTGGACTTCCAGTCGTTCGGCGGCAGCTCCCCGTTCGTGCCGTTGCCTGGCCGGAAGATGAAACGCGCCCGGGCAGCGGAGCCGCGGCCGGCCGCGAGTGCCGCACGGAACCACGGATGCCTGCTCGAGCAGTGGTTGGGGACGATGTCAGCGATGACGCGAAGCCCGCGGTCGTGCGCCTCCTTGATGAGCTTGCCCGCGTCGGCCAGGGTGCCGAAGACCGGGTCGATGTCGCGGTAGTCGGCGACGTCGTAGCCGCCGTCCGCCATCGGGGAGACATACCAGGGATTGATCCACACCGCGTCGGCGCCGAGGTCGCGGAGGTAGCCGAGGTGGGCGCGCAGGCCCGCGAGGTCACCAACACCGTCACCGTTACCATCGGCGAAGCTGCGGATGTAGACCTGGTAGATCGCGGCACCACGCCACCACGGGTCGCTCATTACCACCGCTCGGTCACTACAGCGGCGCCGAGTAGCCAGTGATCCAGTGCTGCAACGCGCCGACGGCGTCAGCCCAGACGCCGGTTACCTGCAACACCCCGACTATCACAAGCATGGCGCCACCCGCCTGCATGATGAGCCGGGCATGCCGCCTGGCGAAGCCGAATGCGCGCATGCCGCGCTGCACGGCGAACGCGGCGACCAGGAAAGGGATACCGAGCCCGAGGGCATAGACGAAGGCAAGGAAGGCGCCCTTGGCAGCGGTCCCTGTAGTCACCGACATCGTCATCACCGCGGTCAGGGTGGGCCCGATGCACGGCGTCCAGCCAAGCCCGAACATCACGCCGAGCACTGGCGCACCGGCCAGGCCCGCGCGGGGCCTGAAACCCGGCCGCACGGTCCGGCCCACCAGCGAAAAGCGCTCGAAGACGCCCATGAAAAGCAGGCCGAGCGCAATGGTGAGCGCGCCGAGGACCTCGGAGAGCCCTCGCTGGTGCGCGCTTAGCGTGGCGCCAAGGCCACCGAACAGCGCGCCGTACGTTGCGAAAAGGGCGGCGAACCCGAGCACGAAAAGCACCGCTCCGGTCAGCGTCCGCCCGCGGCTCGGCGCTGCTCGCCCCGGGGAACCGGCGTGCCGTTCCCGCCGGGCCGGATCCGGGAATTCGCTGCCACCGGCGCCGACCGCCACGAGCGTACCCGCTCGGCTGCGAGCCGCGCGCTGCTGCAGGTCCGCTGCTGACATGCCGGTGATGTACGACACATATCCCGGGACGAGTGGCAGGCAGCACGGGGACAAGAAGGACACGGCGCCCGCGGCGGCGGCGACAGGGACCGCGAGCACGAGCGGCCCAGAGAAGACGAGTTGCCCTACTCCACTCATCGGTCGCTGATGACCTCCGTGGTTTTTCCGGCCGATCCAACATATCCCCGTTCGGGCGGGTCGCGCCCACCAGTTCTTCCGCGCAGCCTAACCGCAGGCAACCGCGCCTGCTGAGGTGTCGTCCTACTAGTGAACCGTCTCGTCTCACGGGGGAAAGTACGGCGCGAAGTACGGGGCGAAGTTACGGGCGAAGTTACGGGGCAAAGTAAGGAGACCCAACGATGCGACCGCTAGTCGTGAAACCTTGTTTGGCAGCGCTGGTCACGGGGGTGGTGGCCGTGCTGGTCACGGGAGTCCCGGCTGCGACGGGACTTGGTATCGGGATCGCCGGGGCGTCCAGCAACCCGGCGCCGTCGGCGCCCGGGGCGCCGTCGGCGTCCGCGGCCCCAGCAGCGGCAACGGTGACCACCATGCCCGGAAGGCCCACCGTGCAGCCAGGAGCACCGAGGTTCCCGGCCGCGCCCGCGCGGCCACGGGCTGTCCCCAGGTGTACCGTACGGCAACTGGGCGTCGGCTTCCGCGGCTTGAGCCCGGGCGCCGGGCAGCGCGCTCTCACGCTGGTACTCAGCAACATGTCTCATTCGACGTGCTCGGTTCGTGGCTATCCGGGACTTCAGTTCCACGGCGCGGCCGGGCGCGCGCTCGCTACCCACGAGACCCGAATACGAGGGCCGCGGCCCATGATCGTCCTGCGCTCCCGCAACAGCGTCCGTTCCTGCCTGCGATGGAGCGCGATCTCCCCGCCGTTCATCCACCCGCGCGTGATCGCCGTGGCGCCGCCTGGCGATCACTCCGCCCTCGTCGTTGCGTGGCAGTGGGGGCCGGTGTTCAAGGGAAACATCAGCGTGACCGCGATCATGAAACACGTGGTCTGCTCGTAGCGGCAAATACGCTGCGTGCCTGCCGCGCGCCCACGGGGCCACATCCGTGGCCGCGACCCGTGTCATGACGCCCGGTGGCCCGTTGGGCGCCGCACCCGGCGCCCAACGGGCCACCGGGTGCCGGGCCAACCCGTCCATGATCCGCGACTGTGTTAACTATCCGGCGAATAGCGCGGGAAAGTCAACGCAAGAAGGGATCTTGAAGGAAGCTGGCGGCGCATGGCCAGGCGGCGCATGGCCAGCTCGGCCCGCTGGCGTCCCGCACGAGCCAACCTTGTGCGGCCCGCCGCGGCAGCGCCTGGGGGCGATCACGGGGGCGGAGCCGCGCTCGGGGCCTGCGAGCGGGCAGGCCCCGAGCCCCCGGATTTCGACTTCCGGACCTGCTCACCGGCCAGGTACGCCTCGTGCACAGCGGTGAGGAAGCCTGCCGCGGCTTCGACCGCGCGTGCGCATCGATGCGAGGGGAAGACGTCGAAGGCGTGCTGCGCGCCCGCTAGCTCCGCGTACACGACCGGCGCAGTGGAGACCGCGCGGAGCGCGGACGTGAAGGCTCGAGCCTCGGCCACCGGCGCGAGCGTGTCGATGTCCCCGTGCACAACGAGGAACGCCGGCGCGTCCGGCCGTACCTGATCGAGCGGCGAGGCCGCGGCGAAGTCGGCGGGGTGGTCGGCGAGGGTGCGCTGCATGACGCGGCGCTCTAGCATCCGCATCTCGTGCGGCAGCCAGGTGCCGAGCCGGTTCGTGAAGTCGTAGACGCCGTACCAGGGCACGGCGGCCCGCAGGCGCGTGTCCACGTTCTCGAACCCGGGCTGGTATCGGGCCTCGTTCGGGGTAAGCGCGGCGAGGGTGGCCAGATAGGCGCCCGCCGAGCCGCCGGTAATGCACAGGAATCCGGGATCTGCCCCGAACTCCGCGGCATGCTGGCGGTACCAGGCGATGGCTCGCTTGACATCCTGCAAGTGGGCGGGGAAGGCTACCTTCGGGCTGAGCCGGTAGTTGACGTTCATGCCGACCCAGCCATTCGCCGCCAGGTGGCCGAGCAGCGGTATGCCCTCCGCGCGCTTGTCGCCGAAGCTCCAGTCCCCGCCGTGGAGCTGGAGGATGCCGGGCCGGGGGAACACGTGCCGGTCCTGCGGGCCTTCGCCGTTGGGGCGGTAGATGTCGAGCCTCAGCTGTTCGCCAGCTACCTCGGCGTACACGATGTTCTTTACCCGCGCCGAGCCGCGCCGGTGCGTCAGCAGGAACGGGAAGATCACCTGGCTGTGGGGGAACCTGACCTGGCTGCGAGGTGGCGCGCCCGCGGCCCGCAATGTCGCCGACGTGCGGCCTGAGATCACGATGAGCCTGACGAGGGCTGACCAGCTGACCACCATGAGCGCGAGTCCGGCCCAGCCAGCCCAGCCGTGCAGAGCTCCGGCAGCAGCCAAAACGGCAGTCGCGACCACCTCGAGCGCCAGCCACCAGCCGGCTAGTTCGATCACGATCCAGGAGAAGAAGAAGCTCGGTTCGCGCAGGAAGCGCAGCCGGGTCGGCCGGTAGGCGTTCAGCTTCGCGGCGAGTGCCACGACGCCGATCACGAACAGGGCTACCGGCATGTTGTATATCTAGCTGAAACCATCGTCCATATACAACAGTCGCCGCGCGCAGAAGGAACCATGGATGTCGAGACGGTGATTGCGCGGGCGCTCGCCAGCGACAGGGAGGGGCCGGATAGGCCTGTCACGACATGCTGTTGGCTCGTCAGGGGCTGACGCACTCCTGCCGGGCCTGCCGGGCCTGCTGGGCCTGCTGGGCCTGCTGAGCCCGCTGGGTCTGCTGAGCCCGCTGGGTCTGCTGGGCCTGCCGGGTTTGCTGGAGCCTCTGCTGGGCCTGCCGGGTCCGCTGAGCCCGCGGGGCCTGCCAGGTCTGCCGGGTTTGCTGAGCCTGCCGGGTCTGCTGGGCCGTGGGCCTGCCGGGTTTGCTGGACCCGCCGGGCCTGCCGGGCCTGCCGGGTCTGCTGAGCCCTGAGGCTCCTCCTGCTGGGCCGTAACGCCCTCCTGTCAGTACTGCACCTTTCAGTACCGCGCCTATAGCTGCCTCCTTGTATCTCGTAATCGCCTCCTTGTATCGCGCCTGAGTCTCGTCAGCGGTGCCCCACCCGGAACTGCGTCAACGAGATGGTGTTGCGGTCCGGGTCGGCGAACCAGGCGACGAGGTCGCCGCGCGGAGTCTCCCAGACGCCGTCGTAGTCCTGGCCCATTCCTTCGTAGCGAGTGAAGTGCACGCCGCGGACGGCCAGATCCCTGACTACCGAGGCCCCCGGGCCAGTCGGTAGAGGCCGGCCCGACCCAGCCGGGACAGGACCTTGAGTGCCTGGGCACGGGGTGCGGTTTTGCGGATCTGTTCGTCGGGCCGGTGTGGGCCTTGCGGATCAGTTCTCGGGCTGCTCCTGCCGCCCGGATGTCTGCCAACGATTGAACTCAGTCTGCCTTGGCGGCAGTCGAACACGGCGGAAGGGCCTAGATCTGTGGATAACCGGGCGGCTGGCGATTGTGCTTGTGGATAGGCGGACGACCCGTGTCTGCGTGAATCGCTAACATGTTCGTATTGCTGATCGTTAGCTGGCCGAGGAGGTGAACCCGTGACCGCGACCGCCGCCATTCCTGCCGCGGACGCCGCGCCCGGCGCTGGCCCCACCGCTGGCCCCGGCGGCGCGCCGGGTTCACCGGGTTCGCCGAGCGCGCGTGGTGCCTCTAGTTCGCCGGGTTCGCCTGGCTCACCCGGCGCGCCAATATCGCCCATTATGCAAACGATAATGACACACAAGCACGTTCTCGCCGGGCGGCTTGACCGCGACTACCGTCACCGCCCGCCGTGGATTACCGGCGACGAGGATCTCATCACTGCATCATGATGAGATGAAGTTAAACTACTAGCATGAGGACTACGATCGACCTCCCGGAGGATCTTCACGCTCAAGCGGTGGCAATCGCCAGGGATACCCATCAGTCGCTGAGTCAGGCTGTTGCCGGGCTGATCCGCCAGGGGCTTGGGTCGGGCAGCGCAGGCGAGATAGGCAGAAGCGCCCGCACCGGCCTCCCCGTCGCGCACCTCGGCAGAACGATTACCAGCGAGGACGTGCGGCGGCTAGAGGACGACGACCAGTGACCGTTCTTCTCGACGCGAACGTGCTCATCGCGCTACTCGTTGAGGATCATGTTCACCATGGCGCCGCCGAGAACTGGTTCGTTGGCATGAGCGGAAACTTCGCGACGTGCCCGATCACTCAAGGCAGCCTGATACGGCTGCTCATCCGCGAAGGACAGCCGGCCAGCGCGGCACGAGAGATCCTCAACGGCACCACCGCTGATCCGCGGCACGAATTCTGGCCCGACGATGTCTCGTACACCGATGTCCCCGCCCAGGGAATCATCGGTCACCGCCAGGTGACCGATGCTTACCTGGCGCAGCTCGCGCGGGCACACGGGTCCCGGCTCGCTACGTTCGACCAGGCGATGGCCAAGCTTCACCACGAGGTGGCCGAGCTTGTCCCTGATGGCTAACGGCCCAATGCCTCGCCCGGGGCAGCACGCCCCGGCGCCGCCACGATCCCAGCGGGTACTGGCAGTGACAGCCGGCGTGGCGAAGCGACGGCTACACAGCCACGGTACCTTGCGCCACCCCGACGTCACCGCCAGTCTCCAGTGCGCCGCCAAGCCTTGGGCGTGAGGCGGCAGCCATAAGCTGTTTCCGCAGATCAAGCGACATATCTGCGCATGCAGCCATAGTCCGCTCTGCCGACACCACCACAAGATCAAACAAACCCCCGGCTGGCGCCTCGAACAACCCCGCCCCGGCCTCCTCATCTGGACCGCCCCCACCGGCCGCAAATACACCACCGGCATCCCCTGAACCCCCATGCCGGCGACACCCCGCTCCACCGCGTCTGTGCTAGATGTCAGGGAGCTGCGGCGCTCGCTCCACCGGGTCAGCGGGCCCTGCAGTCATCCAGTCATCGCCGCCCAGCCGCACACATGGCCGCCCGCTTGGGTCGCGCGCGCCGTCGCGCCGAACCAGCCGAACACTGACGAACTCGCCGGGCTCCGGCGCCGGCAGGCCGAGCGCGGCCGCGGTCTCCCGGTGACTCCCGTAGCCACCGAAGATCACAACACCCTCACCACGTAGCTGGTCGCGGGCGCCGCCGCCCGCGCGGACGCGTTTCATGTAGTCGTCCTGCTGCGCGATTGTCGCGATCACGGCCCGGGTGATCCGCCTTCGCTGCGCGCGTCGGAAGAGCTCGTTCACCCGCTGCTGTCCCGATGGCAGTGCGAGTATCTGCGTGACGGTTGGCGAGGGCAGCCGTAGCAGCGCGTTCTCGGCAAGCGGCGCGCGCAGATGCAACCACCGGATCGCGCCGATCCCGGTCTCGTTGAGCCCGCGCTTGAGGTCCCGGTTGGCCGCCGCGCGCAGGTGCTGGTCACGCGCCCGCACCAGGCCCGCGCACCAGCGGCCCTGCTCGTCGCTTGCCGACACGAGAAGTAGCAGCATCCCTAACGCCTCCGGTGGGATCATCCACCCGCCAACGCGCTGCGAGAACTTGCAGTCGACCTCGGCGCCTGCGATCGAGTAGTCGAGTACCGCGCCATCCGCGAAGCCGAACTCCCGCTGCAGGTTGATCTCAACCAGGGTGCCCGCGTGCGTCTTTTCGGTCTTGTGCAGCTGATCCCACCGGTACCGGCCAGTATTGCGGCCGTCGAGTAGCAGGTCGATGGTGCGGCGGAGCGCCGCCGCGATGCGCTGCCCGCTGGGATCGAGGGTGAGCAGGCTGCGCGCCACCCGGTCCTGCTCGGGATCTTCGTCGGCGGGGATCTCCATACCGGGAAACGGGGCTTGGATCGCGTCCCACATCACCCGGCTGAGCGTAGCCGAGGGTTGGCGGCAGACGTCGTAGCCCGGCCCGAACGCCTCAGCCGATCTGCGGGATACTCGCTGGCCGGCGCGCCGGCCCAGGCGGACATGAGGCGCGGCGGCTCCCATCCGAGCGCGGCCAGGCCGAGCTCGCCGTAGCGGTCGAGTGCTTCGCGGCACATCGTGCGCCAGGCTTGTTCCCTCGCCGGGCCGTCGCGGCCGCGCAGGCGATCGGCGGCACCGAGCAGCACGTCGAACGTGTGTGCGTTCGCGTCGAACACCGACGCCGATGACAGCCAGTCCGGTGTCCGCCCGCGGCAACTGGCGCAATGGCAGGCCCAGGCGGCATTGTCGGGGGTGGCTTCGTACGCGTGAACCACCATCGCGACGGTCGCCAACGACAGGACGGGAGCAGCGATGATCTCGGGCCTGGCCGCCTGCCAACGGGACCTTCTTGCCGCAGGCTTCTCCTCACTGGTTGCGGGCAGCAGATGCCGGAGGCTGCGGCGCACCCCAACCGCGGCCCATTGCGCGCCGAGCGCGAGCGCGCCGAGCGCGCCGACGCCCGCGGCCAGGACAGCCAACGATGGCGCCGCACGAAGCAGGGCGATCAGGCCGCCAGCCGCCCTCGGGGTAGCAAGGGCATCGCCGGCATGCTCGAGGACGAGGGCGACGGGGAGGCCATGCACGAGCACCTCGGCGATCAATCGCTCCCGGTCCTGGCGCAGCCAGTGCGGGTGCAGCGGGAGCACAGCCGTCACGTCCGGGCCTGCGTCAGCGGCATTGCGCAGGACGGCGCGCAGTGCCTCCAGATCACCGTCGCCGATGTAGCCGGAGTCGGTGAGAACTGGAGCGATGCCCGCGTCCCGCTGGCCGGTCAGCCAGGATTGCGTGACGGCAACCGTCCCCCTGATGCGTGACGCGCCCGCGTATCTGCGCCGGTCAGTCAGCATCGGGCGGGCGTATCCCTGGCGGCGCGCCGCGTGCACGGCCTCGATCGCGCCAGCTCCCGTGAACACCACGCCGCTACCTGGCCGGTCGGCCAGCCGCAGCACCTCGAGCGACTCCCGCGCCGCGGCCTGGACCATCAGGCATCCGGTTACTGGCATGGCTGCCGGTACCTGTGCAGTGGCGGACGCCGACCCCATAACCCGCCTCCACGCCGGTCACAGAAATCTACCTGCTACGACATGTGTACCCATAGGAGCTCCTTCAGCCGGGGGAAGTTCCGGCGCGGCCGTGTTCGACGGCAAGCTCTCTCCTGGCAGCTCTCTCCTGGCAGATCTGGCCCGGCAGGTCTGGCCCCGCAGCCGCTGTTTACCGTTGCAGGCTCCGGTGGGTGCACGACACATATGTAGGGGTCCCGCATCTGGGCAGGTTATTCTGGAAGTCTGGTTGTTCATCAACAACCAGATGAGGAGTGCCCATGACCGAGCCGTCGCTCCCGGAGCTGGAGGCCGAGCGGGAACGGCTGTACGCGCAGCTCAGCGCAGTCGGTGCTTTCCGGCGCGGGTCGGTGAGCGAGAACTACCGGAAGTGCGGGAAGCCGAACTGCGGGTGCGCTCAGCCGGATCATCCTGGCCACGGGCCGAGGTTCTTGTGGACCCGGACCGCCCGGGGACGCGGCACTGTTGGCCGGCAGCTGGCTGCCGGGGAGGTGGAGAAGGTGCGGCGGGAGGTCGCCCGGCATGCGGAGTTCGCGGCGATCAGCGAGCAGATCGCGGAGGTGAACGAGAAGATCTGTGAGGCCAGGCCCGCCGCCGGAACGGATGCGCCCTCGGTGCCGGAGGGCGGAAAAGGGGGCTCTGCGGGGCGCTCGCGCAGGAGAAGGCCGCCGAGGTAGGCCGCCTGGCGGCGGAAGCGGCCCGGTCGCTGGGCTGCGGCGATGCGGGGCTGGAAACCGCCGAGGCGGTGATCCGCGCCGGGATGCTGCAGGCGGGCTGCGGCATGCTGGAGAAGCTGCTGGCCGCCGATCCCGGCCACCGCGGCCCGCGGGTGCCGTGCGGCCACGGACATGAGGCCGAGTTTGTCTCTTACCGGGACAAGGTGATCGACACGGTGCTCGGGGCGGTCACTTTGCCGCGCGCGTGGTATCACTGCGCGTCCTGTGGTCACGGCTTGGCCCCGCGCGATGCAGAGCTCGGCGTGGCAGGCGCGTCCATGTCGCCCGGGCTGCGGGCGATGAACGACCAGGCCGCTGCCGCCGGGCCGTTCGCGAAGGCCGCCCGGCTGCTGGAAAGCCTGGCCGGGGTACGGCTGACCGTCAAGCGGGTCGAGCGGGCAGCCGAGGCTAGCGGCGCCGCGGCGGCCGGGGCTGCCCGGGAGCGCGCCGGGCTGATCACCGCCCGGAAGCTGGTACCGCTGCCGCCGGATCCGCTGCCGGACAAGCTTTATGCCGCGATCGACGGCACCGGCGTGCCCATGACCGCGAGGGAAACGGCCGGGCGGGACGGCAAGGGCGAGGACGGCCGCGCCCGCACCCGCGAGGTCAAGCTCGGCGTCTTCTTCACCCAGGACAAAGTGGACGAGGACGGCTACCCGGTCCGCGACCGGGACTCCTCCAGCTTCATCGCCACGTTCGAGCCCGCGAGCGTGTTCGCCGGCCTCGTGGAGGCAGAAGGCATCCGCCGCGGCGCCGGCCACGTCCGCCAGCTCACGATCCTCGGGGACGGCGCGGCCTGGATCTGGAACATTGCCGCCGCCAAGTTCCCCGAGGCCACCCAGATCGTGGACCTGTTCCACGCCCGCGAGCACCTGCACGACCTCGCCCGCCGCCTGGAGTTCATGCTCGGCGACCGTAAAGACGACTGGCTCGCCGCCCGCCCCGGGGACCTGGACCACGGCGACATCGACGGCATCTGCAACGCCGCCCGCGCCTACCCCCTCCAAGGCGTCAAGAAAGACCAGCTGGACACAGCCCTGGGCTACTTCGAGAACAACGCGCCCCGGATGCGCTACCACTGGTTCCGCTCCCGGAGCCTGTTCGTCGGCTCCGGCCTTGTTGAATCCGGCTGCAAAGCGGTCATCGGCCAGCGCCTCAAACTGTCAGGCATGCGCTGGACCGTTGCCGGCGCCGACGCGATCACCACGCTCCGCTGCCAGCAGGCCAGCCGCCCCGAAGACCGTCTCTGGAACGCACCGCGCAACCAGACACCAGCTGCCTGACCACCCGGACCCGCTAAACGATCTTGCTCACCTACAAAATTGGCGTGCACCCGGCTCCGGTTAAGCCGCCAGCAAAATGTCAGACCCTCGTGAGACGGTCCAGTCGTAGCCGGCCAGATCCCCAGGCGTGGGCATCGCGGGGCCTGTGGCAGGGTGGAAAGGCCAGGGCCGAAGGCCGGGACAGAGACGGAGGGTTACCTCATGATCGGTGCCCACGACTATGGCTTCCGCATTGACGCCACGCCGCTCATCGAGCAGGCGGCGGTAGCCCACATTCACGGCATCTGTTTCAAAACAGGACCACCCGAGCGGGTAGGCGTAGAGCTGGAATGGCTGGTCCGCGATGCGCGAGACCGTGCGTTGCCAGTTGAACCCCACCGCGTGAAGTCCGCGCTGGCCGGCCTCGGCAACCCGGGGGCGCTGCCCGCCAAGGGCTGCCTGACGACAGAACCTGGCGGCCAGCTCGAGCTCAGCTCGTTGCCGACCGCGAGCATCGGAAACTGCGTAACGGACGCGGCCCGCGACATGGCCGCCGTGACGGAAGCCATGCAGGCGGCAGGTCTCTGCCTATCCGGTCACGGCCTCGATCCTTTCCGCCCGCCCCTCCGAGTCATTGACTCGCCGCGTTACGCGGCGATGGAGGAGTTCTTCGACCGGTCAGGTCCCGCCGGGCGGATCATGATGTGCAGTACCGCTTCCGTTCAGGTGTGCCTGGATGCGGGGGAGGAAGGACCGGGCCAGCAGAGCTACAGCAAGCGCTGGCACCTGCTGCACAAGATCGGGCCCGTGCTAGTCGCGGCATTCGCGAACTCGCCGCTTCTGCGGGGCCGTCCGACGGGCTGGCGATCGACCCGTCAGGCCGTATGGGCCCAGCTTGATCCGGGCCGCACCAGGCCACCGCAGGGAAACGGCCAACCGGGCGTCAGCACCGATCTTAGGTCCAGGTGGGCTGAGTACGCCCTGGATTCGAAGCTGATGTGCATAAGGCGCCCCGATAACGAATCATGGGTCGCGCCGCCCGGAGTGACCTTCCGTGACTGGCTACGCGGTGCTGATGCTGGCGCCGGCTCAGACGGTGCAGGTTCCGGCGGTGCAGGTGCCTGCGGTACCGGTTCCGGCGGCGCCGATGTGCACAGGGACCACCCGCCCGCGGATACCGGCGGCGCGCACCGTGTCCACCGGATTGCCCACGGCCACGACGACGGTGGCCGCCGGCCCACCGTCGATGACCTGGAATATCACCTTTCCACCCTTTTCCCGCCAATCCGGCCGCGTGGTCACCTCGAGCTCCGCATGATCGACGCCCAACGTGGCGGTGGATGGGTCGTGCCGACCGCGGTTGCGTGGGCGCTGGTCAGTGATCCTCAGGCCGCCGATGCGGCACTCGCGGCAGCGGAGCCATTGTGGGACGGGCGGGGCGATCCTTGGTTGCGCGCGGCCCGTTATGGCCCCGCCGACGAAGCAGTCGCCCGTGCCGTCCGAGCGTGTTTCGAAGCCGCCGATGCCGGGCTGCGCCGCGCTGCCGCGCCCGCCCCGTTGCTGCGTTCGGTGACCGATTTCGCCGAACGCTACGTGGAGCGTGGCCGATGTCCCGCTGATGATCTGCTCGAGGAGACCGCATGACCGCGCCGACCGGCAACACCGTGCCCAACTCCACCGAGGGTCTACGCGAGCGGATAGCCGTTGCGCTGCTCGCCGCACGTGACCGTACGCGCGGCCTCACCGACTGCGTCGACGATGCAGATCTGGTGCACCAGCATTCCCGTCTGATGTCGCCGCTTGTGTGGGATCTCGCGCATGTGGGCAATCAAGAGGAACTCTGGCTGCTCCGCGCCGTCGGCGGCCACGAGCCCATGCACCCGGAGATCGATCCGCTCTATGACGCGTTCGAGCATCCCCGCGCCGAGCGGCCGACCCTGCCCCTGCTGCCGCCCGGTGAAGCCCGGGCGTACCTCGGCGAGGTTCGGGGCCGGGTGCTTGACCTGCTGGAACGTGCGCCGCTGGCCGGTGCGCCGCTGGTAGCGGACGGGTTCGCGTTCGGCATGATCGCCCAGCATGAACAGCAGCACGACGAGACGATGCTGATCACTCACCAACTCCGCGAGGGTGCGGCTGTCCTGCAGGCACCCGGGCCTGTACCGCAACCACCCGGGCGTGTACCGCAAGCACCCGGGCGTGTACCGCAAGCACCCGCGCCTGTACTGGCGGCATCTGCGCCTGCGCCACCGGGTACCACGGCTGACCTGCCGGCCGAGGTCTTTGTGCCGGCTGGCCCGTTCATGATGGGCACCTCGACCGAGCCGTGGGCCCTGGACAATGAGCGGCCTGCGCACCTGGTTGAGGTGGATTCCTTCCACCTTGACACCACTGCCGTGACCAACGCCGCTTACGCGGAGTTCATCGCGGACGGCGGATACGACGAGCCGCGATGGTGGAGCGGGCCTGGCTGGGAGCACCGGCAGCGGGCTGGGCTGACCTCGCCCGCGTTCTGGCACCGTGACGGCGGCGAGTGGGTGAGACGCCGGTTCGGCGCGATTGAGCCAGTCCCGCCCAGCCAGCCGGTCCTGCACGTTTGCTGGTATGAGGCCGACGCGTACGCGCGCTGGGCTGGGCGCCGGCTGCCCACGGAGGCCGAGTGGGAGAAGGCCGCGAGGCTCGACCCGGTGTCAGACAGGTCGCGCCGGTACCCGTGGGGTGATGACGAGCCGGCCCTTGAGCACGCAAACCTGGGCCAGCGGCATCTCGAGCCCGCGGGGGCAGGCTGCTATCCGGCCGGGCAGGCTCCGTGTGGCGCCCGCCAGCTGATCGGCGACGTGTGGGAATGGACCTCGAGCGACTTCCTGCCGTACCCGGGTTTTGCGGCCTGGCCGTACCGCGAGTATTCGGAGGTGTTCTTCGGCAGCACCTACAAGGTCCTGCGGGGCTGCTCGTTCGCGGTGGACCCGGTGGCCTGCCGCGCCACCTTCCGCAACTGGGACTATCCGGTCCGCCGGCAGATCTTCGCCGGGTTCCGGACGGCGCGTGACGCTGGCCCGGCTATGCCTGCGGAGCGCGGCTGATGTGCCGCCATCTCGCCTACCTCGGCCCGCCTCTGACCCTGCGTGAGCTGATCATCGAACCGGCACACGGCCTGTACAGGCAGGCATGGGCGCCGCGGCGCCAGCAGCACGGCACGGTGAACGCGGACGGGTTCGGCGTCGGCTGGTATGCGGGCGGCGACCCGCTCCCCGCCAGGTACCGGCGCGGCCAGCCGATCTGGGCGGATCCGTCGTTCGCCGATGTCGCCAGGGTTACCACGGCAACGGCTGTGCTGGCCGCGGTCAGGTGTGCCACCGCAGGGACGGAGGCAGGCGAGGCGGCCGCCGCCCCCTACACGTCAGGCCCCTGGCTGTTCAGCCACAACGGCGCGGTCAGCGGTTGGCCGGGCGCGGCCGCTGGACTCGCAGGTGCGTTGCCCGCCGCTGACCTGCTCGCCCTCGAAGCGCGTTCCGACTCGGCCCTGCTGTGGGCCCTTATCCGGGACCGGCTGCGCGGCGGCGCCGGGGCGGCCGACGCCCTGGCCGCGACCGTAGCCCTGCTGCATGCCGAACGCGTGCCCGGCAGGTTCAACTTCCTGCTCACCGATGGCGCAGTCATCGCGGCAACCGCTGCCGGGGACACCTTGTGCTACCGGTGCGATGACGGCCACGTAATGGTCGCCTCCGAACCGTCTGACGACGCGCCCGGATGGACCTGGGTTCCCGACGGCTCGGTGCTGACGGCGGCGGCCGGCACCGTCGGCGTCTGGCCGCTTGGGACCGGCGGAAGGAAAGCGACCGGATGACCGCGCTCGAGATTGTCCGCCTCCTGCCACCCGGCTTCCTGTCGGAATCGCTGCGCGCCGACGCGCTCGCCGGGCTTACCAGCGCACCCAAGCAGCTGCCGCCGAAATGGTTCTACGACGACCGCGGCAGCGAACTCTTCGAGCAGATCACCAGGTTGCCCGAGTACTACCCGACCCGGGCGGAGCGGGAGATCCTGCGCCGGCGCGCCGCCGAGATCGCCTCCGCCAGCAGCGCGCACACCCTGGTTGAACTCGGCTCCGGGTCGGCGGAGAAGACCGGTCTGCTGCTCGATGCCCTGCGCGAATGCGGAACCCTGCACAGCTATGTCCCCGTCGACGTGAGCGAGGCGGCACTGGTCGCGGCGGGCCGCCGGGTGCGGGCCGCGTACCCCGAGTTGGCCGTGCGCGCGGTGGTATCGGACTTCGAGGAGCACCTGGGCTTGCCCATGGCAAGCGGACCGCGCATGGTCGCCTTCCTCGGTAGCACGATCGGGAACCTGCTACCAGCCGAGCGGGCAGAGTTCCTCGCCTCGCTGCGCGCCGAGCTTGGCGGCCGCGACTCCCTCCTCCTCGGCACCGACCTCGTCAAGAACCCGGAAACCTTGGTGGCCGCCTACGATGACGTGGCCGGTGTGACCGCGGCGTTCAACAAGAACGTCCTCAGCGTTCTCAACAGGGAACTTGACGGCGACTTCGACCTGGCCGCATTCGAGCACGTCGCTGCGTGGGATGGCGCCAGCGAGTGGATCGAGATGCGGCTGCGTTCGCTGACTGAGCAAAGCATCAAGCTTGGCGCCCTCGGCGTCCGGGTGCCGTTCCGGGCCGGCGAAGAGGTACGTACGGAGGTGTCGGCCAAGTTCCGCGAGGAGGGCGTGCGCGCCGAACTGGCCGGGGCCGGGTTCGAGATGCGGGCTTGGTGGACTGACGATGAGGTCAGGTTCGCGCTCTCCCTGTCCGTCCCCTCGTAACGCTGAGGAGGTAACCGCTCAGGACGTACCCGCACCCTCAGGACTTAACGGAGCTGTGCGCCAGTATGTAGCCCTCGTAGGCAGCTGCCGGGGCCGGCGGTGCCGCCGGGTAGCCCGGCGGCGGTTCCGCTCCGGCGGGATATCTGCGGGAAATGAGCTCTGCCTGGATCTCCTGCAGGTGTGACGGCTGGCCGACGGCCGGCCCCTGGTCCGCCGCCGTGGGTGCCACCACACCTTCGAGTGGGTCATCGGTCCGCGGCGTGGTGCGCGTGAGTACGTCCGCGAAGCCTGGTGCCGCGGCGTCGCGTGCGGTCAGTGGCGGCAGGTTCCAGCGTTGCTGCACGGTCTTGAGGATCGACGTGTGGTCGAGCGGTGTGCCATCCGCCGGGACGCGGAACACCGTTCCCGGCTCGATCATCGGGGAGACGAGCACGGTCGGGACACGGACACCGAACCGCGTGAAGTCGAAGCCGAACTCGCCCGCGTCGTTGTCCGGCGGCACCGCGCGCGCTGGCGGCGGCACGTGGTCATAGCAGCCGCCATGCTCGTCGTAGGTGATCACGAGCAGCGTCCGCGCCCAGCCCGGGCCGCCGCGCACCGCCTCGTATACGTCGTGGGTGAACTGCTCGCCGAGCGCCACGTTGTAGTTGGGGTGCTGGCTGTTGCCTGCCGAACCCCAGCTGGGCTCGAGGAACGTGAAAGCGGGTAGCGTGCCGGCGGCCGCAGCCGACCTGAAGTCGGCGAAAACGCCGATGTGCCCGCCTGCCGCCTTGCCGATATCGGTGAATGTGGACTTGGTGAGCGGTTCGGCGTCATACCCGTGGATGGCCCAGCCGATCCCGTGGCTGCCAAGCAGGCCGAAGATGCTTGGCGCGGTAAAGGTGCGGGTCTTGTCGTCCATGTGGCCCTGGCTCGTCGCCGCACACGTGAACGCGCGGTTCGGCATTGTCTCGGTCGGCACCGAGGCGAACCAGTGATCGCATACCGCGTACCCCTTGGCAAGCCCGGACAGCACCGGCAGCGCGTCGGGCGTGAAGCAGCCCATAATGTCGCCTGCCACGGTGCCCGCCAGGATCGACCGGCCCTCCTTCGCCTGCCAGCCGAGCGTGTATGCGAAGTCCTTGACGAAGCCTTCGCAGGTGGGCGGATCCGACTGGATCGCCGGGTCCTCGAGGCTCCCGTACAACTGGTCGTTTGTGGCCATGTAGCCCTCGCCCGGATCGGCGCCCGGCTTGAAGTATGCGCCCGGGGAGCCCGGCCCGATCCGGAACACGGTGACTGCCTCGCCAGCCTGGCTGGGGTTGGATTCCGTCCCCGTCAGGCCCTCGTATGGCTGCCCGGACGGCGACACGTTTCCCGCATCAGTGTAAAGAAAGCCGAGCATGTGATCGAATGACCGGTTTTCCAGCATGAGAACCACCACATGCTCGACCGATGAGAGCGCATTACCGCCCGGCATCACAGCCTCCGTTTGCCGCGCGTCCTGGGTGCCCACGGTGCCCATTCGGGCCGCGGCGTACGCGCGCCCCAATGGTGTCATCGGAGCGCAGTCCAGCGCGTCAGATCAGCCGGATCAGACGCCGATATCCGGTGCCTATGCAAAGGGAATTCCCACTGAATTTACGCTTTGTAATCAGCCGCGTATCCGGGGTGACCTCGTGCCGCCACGGCACGAGTTTTCCCTGCCTGGCGTGCGTTTTGCGGACACTCATGAGGCTCTCCCTGGCTTTCAGGTATCGGCTGATGGCTCATTCGTAGGGTGAATCTGGGCAGAGGCCGCCGTGCACGAAGGTGATCATGTTGATGAGGGCGGTCGCGCTGCGGAACCCGCGTGCCCGGGTGATGAGGGCGTTGACCTGGGCGTTGAGAGCTTCGGCGCGGCCGTTGGAGGGGCCGCCGTCGAGGGTTGCGCCGATGGATTGCCGGTACCGGGATAGGGTGCGGGCCAGGCTGGTCATCTCGGGGATGCGGCAGCGGTGCGCCCAGGCGGTTACGCCGCGCATCAGCGTCTTGCCGGTCTCGCCCTTGACCTTGAGTGCCTCGCGGATCTGCTCTTTGATCAGGTAGCCCTTGTACACCGGCTTGTTCACCGCGGCGATGTCAGCCAGGGTGCCGCGCTGGCCGGGGCTGAGCTTGCGGTAGTCCTTGCGCAGCGCCCACATCCCGGCGCCGAGGGTGGCGGCCTCGCCGTCGCGGCCGGCCGCGCGCAGCTCGCCGGCCACGCGGCGGCGCAGCTCATCGAGCTTGTCGCCGGCCCACTTCACGATATGGAAGGCGTCCAGGCAGATCTCCGCCCTGGGCGCGAGCTCGCGGACCACGGGATAGATCCAGCTCGCCCCGTCCGCCGACACGTGCGTCAGCAGTTCCGTCCGGTCCGGGCCGAGGGCGTCGAAGAACGCGCGGACGGCGGCCTGGTCGCGGCCCCCGGCGGCCCACACCACCCGCGCCGTGTCGTGGTCGGTGACGATGACCAGGTATTTGCCGGCTCCCTTGCCCCAGGACTTCTCGTCGATGCCAATCCTGCGCAGCCCGTCGAGGCGGTCGGTCCCGGCCGCGGCGTCCGCGGCGACCCGGGCGGTGATGCTCGCCAGCGCCTCCCACGTGATCCGCAGCTCGGCAGCGGCGCGCGTCCACGGCATGTGCGCCGCCTTCCACGCCGCGAACTCCTCAAACGGCCCGGAGAACCGGTCGTCGTGCCGTGCCCACGGCACCGCAGCGGTGATCTTCCCGTGCTCGCCGCAGACGATCCGCGGCAGCGCCGACTCCAGGAACGTGCGCTTGCCGTGCACGTCCAGCGTCCGCCACCGCTTCACGTCATGCTCGACCGCCCTGCCGCGCTGCCCGCACTCCGGGCACCGGTGCCGCGTCTCCTCGTCCGGCTCGACCACGATGACCAGCACCTTCTCCGGCGGGCGGTCTTTCCTGGGCCACCGCTCGACATAGGTCCTGACCACCACTGCGTGCTCGGTGTCGAGCACTTCATCCCACACCGTCCCGGCCAACGCCCGCCCCCCGTGTCACGCTACGTCACTGTCCGACTCGAGACGCTACGCCGAGCACCGGCCCGCCCGCATTGGAACCGACAGGTCGCGGAAGCTAAAGATCAAACCAAACCTGAGAGCCGGGGAGAGCCACTCATGAACCGGCCGGGCCTGCCGTTCGTGCCACCTAATGAATGGTGACAAGCATGCGCGAGGGGGCGCAGGACAGTGATCGATTCGATCGACGTGACCGTGGTCTGGTACGACCCCGGCCTCTTCGAGGGCCTGCGGGCGCACGCCGCGCGCGCCCCCGACCTCGAGGTGCGGGAGACCGGAGCGGCCTCGCTGCTGCGCATGGCCGAGCCGCGACCCGATGTCGTGCTCGTCGAGGTCGCACTGCGCGAGCGCCCCGACCCCGTTGCTGACGTGCGCGCGCTTTGCCGCGCGGGCTATCGCGTGCTCGCGCTGTGCAGGAGCTCGGATCCCTACCTGAGCGCCTCGCTGCTAGGCACGGGCGCATGCCTGCTGCTCGGCAGGAAACAGACGATTACCGCCATCGTCGCCGCTATCCGCGCCTCCGGGCCAAGGAATGGCGTGGCAAGCTCCGCCGGACATACCGCACCGCGGTTGTCGCAGCGCGAACGTTCCGTGCTGCTCGCATACGCGTCGGGGATGACCCTCGACGCGGTCGCGGAACAGGTCGGAATCAGGCCGAGCACCGCGAAAACATATCTGGAACGCGTCAAGGCGAAATATCTCGAGATCGGCCGGCCCGCATACACAAAGCTGGAGCTTGCCCAGCGCGCGAGCGAGGACAGCGCGGCCGCGGGTGGATACTGAATGCGTGGCTCCACCGATCTTGCTTGTGATGGGCGTGTCCGGCAGCGGCAAGACCACCATTGGCGCGATGCTCGCAGGTCAGCTCCACTGGGCCTACGCCGAGGCGGATGATTTCCACCCGGCGGCTAAC
The DNA here is from genome assembly GCA_963727015.1 of uncultured Actinomycetota bacterium. Classification (GTDB taxonomy): domain Bacteria; phylum Actinomycetota; class Actinomycetes; order Streptosporangiales; family Streptosporangiaceae; genus DATFVJ01. The sequence continues at coordinate 588,671 of CAVSEV010000005.1, forward strand.
GTGGCCAAGATGCGGGCGGGGATTCCCCTTGACGACGCCGATCGCCTGCCCTGGCTGCGGTCCATCGGCGCGTGGGTCGACGAGCGTGCCGCCATCGGCGAACCCGCGGTGGTGACGTGCTCGGGGCTCAAGCGGCGCTACCGTGACGTGCTGCGTGCGGGCAGGCCGCAGGTCCGGCTGATCTACCTGGAAGCGGACAGGCAACTCGTCGCCGAGCGGCTCGCGGCCAGACACGGCCACTTCTTCCCCGCCAGCCTGCTGGATAACCAGTTCGCCGAACTCGAACCGCCGCAGCCGGATGAGAACCCGCTGACGGTTTCCACTGACGATACGCCCCAGTCAGTCGTCAGCAAGATCGTCGCGCGGCTCGCGGAACCTATTCCGCCGGCTCAAGCGTGAGGGAGATCGAGTTGATGCAGTACCGGTCGTCGGTGGGCGTCTGGTATCCCTCGCCATGGAAAACATGGCCAAGGTGCGAGCCGCAGTTCGCGCAGCGGACCTCGGTCCGGACCATCCCCAGGGCACGGTCCTGCCGCAGTTCGACCGCTTCGCTGTCGGAGGGCGCGTAAAAGCTCGGCCAGCCGCAGTGCGACTCGAACTTGGTTTCGGAGCGGAAAAGTTCCGTCCCGCAGGCACGGCAGCGGTAGACACCGACGGTCTTAGTGTCGGTGTACTCACCCTTGAAGGGTGCCTCGGTTCCTGCCTCGCGGAGCACGTGGTACTCCTCGGGGCTCAGCTGCTCCCGCCACTCCTGCTCGGTCTTTCCCGAAGTGTTTGCACTACTCGCCATGCTTAGAGTTTATGCGCTGATGCGCCAGCCGACGGGCCGGTGAACGGCACGCCCTCGAGCGGTCTGCGCATGTCAGTGTGTGCCAAGCTGAATGGCCTTCACCACGAGCAACAGCACCGACAGGATGAGGTAGCCGTACATCGCGAGCAGCGCCAGGCGCATCGCGGGCGACCAGGAGACCGGCTTGAGCAGCGCGAGCGGCGGCATCCGCCAGCCGCTGCGCCCCTCGCGCGGGATCTGGGCCGGCGGCGGGCCGCCGCGGCGTACCCGCATGAATCGCAGCGCGGCGCTGGCCACCACCAGGCCCGCGAACAAGACGGCAGACAGCCAGATCGCCACCTCGGCGGCGTCTATGTGCGGAAACACGGTCGTGACCACGAGCGTTCCCGACAGCATCAGTAGTGCCGCGATGATGAAGCTGGCAAGGGCATTGAGCCAGCGGGGGTTGATCCACGGGCCGAGGACCTCCGGGTCGTTGCACAGCAGCAGCAGGAAGGTGCTCGCGCTCGGCAGCAGCACGCCGGCGAGGGCCTGGACGGCGGTGGTGATCAGACCGAGCGGTGCGCCAGGGATGAGCACGATCGCCGCGGCGGCCACGACCACGGCTGTGTAGCTGGCATAGAAGGCTTTCGCGTCGCGGAAGCTACGGTGCAGCGAATGCTTCAGGCCGAACATGTCACCGAAGGCATAACTAGTCGCGAGCGTGACCGCCGCCGCGCCGATGATGCTCGCGTCGAGCAGCACGATCGCGAAGAGCGCGCCGAGCATCGCGCTCTTGTTACCCAGCGCGTTGGCGACGCCCAGCGCATCGGTGAACTTGCCGACCAGAGGCGTGCCTCTCACCGCGAAAAAAGCAACGATCATGATCGCCCCGGCACCCACCACGACGACAAACGAGCCGAGGACGGTGTCGGCGCGTTCATAGCCCATGAACCGCGGCGTGATCCGCTTGTCGATCACGTTCGACTGCTGGAAGAAAAGCTGCCACGGTGCGACCGTGGTGCCCACGATCGCGATGATGAGCAGGATCGCGTTCGAGTTGACGCCGCCGCTGATGCCGGGCACCACGAGGTGGTAGAGGGTGGACGGGTAGTCCGGGTGGGACAGCACCGCGAGCGGGACGAGCACCAGGCTGGCGGCGATGAACAGCAGCATGGCACGTTCCCAGCGCTGGAAGCTGCCACTCGCGGTGATCGCCACCAGGAGAGCGGCCGCGATGGGCACCGCGATGTATTTGCTGATGCCGAAGTATGCCAAGGCGAGGGAGACGCCGATGAACTCGGTGACGATGGTGAGGAAGTTGAGGACGAACAGGTCGGCGACGCTGAACCAGCCCCAGAAGCGGCCGAACCTTTCCGTGATGAGCTTGGCGTGCCCGACGCCGGTAACCGCGCCGAGCCTTACCACCATTTCCTGGTTGACGATCAGCACCGGCACGAGTATTAGCAGCACCCACAGCAGGGTGTAGCCGTAGTCCTGCCCGGCCTGCGCATACGTGGAGACGCCTCCGGCGTCGTTGTCGCCGACCATCACGATCAGGCCGGGACCGACGATGGCAAGGAATGTCACGAGCCGCCGCTTGAGGCCGTGCCTTTGGTCGTCCTCGCCGATCCTGATCCGGCCGAGCGCGCCTTCTATGTCACCGAGATGCTTCTCATCGAGCACCGTGACTGGCGGCTTGAGCTGCGGCTTCTCCGGCGGCCTTGGCGCTTCCTTGCGATGATTGACCGATCCGGGGCCGTCCGGCTTGGCGGGTCCGTCCGGCTTGGCGGGTCCGTCCGGCTTGGCGGGTGCGGGCTGCTTTGCCGGTCCGGGCGCTGCCGGTCCGGGCGTTGCGGGTGCGGGCTGCTTTGCCGGTCCGGGCGCTGCCGGTCCGGGCGCTGCCGGTCCGGGCGTTGCCGGTCCGGGTGCTGCTGGTCCCCGCGCGACCGGCTCGCGCGGGCTGCTCACGTCCCGTCCTGGCGCGGCGAGCCTGGCGGGCCCTGATTCTCCAGCTCGGCCTCGGCCGGCCGGTCAAGTCTCGACTCATCCTCGGCGTCGGCTGACTCGCCACGGTGCGCATCGGGCGGCACCGCGGCCTCGCGGCGCCGCCAGTCCTCTGGCAGGGTGACCTCGAGCACGTCGTCCACGGTGATCAGGCCGAGCATCTTGCATTCGTCGTCCACGACGGGGATCGTGATCAGGTTGTAGTCGGTCATCAGGACCGCGACGTCCATGACATCGGTGTCGGGCCCGATCCGTACCGGATCGGCGTCGCTGACCTCGATCAACTTCGCGGCGGGATCGGATTGCAGCAGCGTGACCAACCGGGCCACGCCGTGCAGGTGACCACCCTTGTCCACCGCGTGCACACTGGTCAGCGCCTCTGGCTGCAGGTTGCCAGACAGGCCGACGGCGTCAAGCGCATCCCGGACGGTGACCTTTCGCGACATGGCGAGGAAGTCGACTCCCATCAGGCCGCCGGCGCTGGTCGGGTTGAAGCCCATCAGCGTCATCACCTTTGTGCGCTGGCCGGCCGGGAGCAGGTCGAGCACGGGCTGGCGGCGGCGCTGTGGCAATTCGGCGACCGCGTCGGCCGCGTCGTCCGCCCGCATCCGGGCCAGCACGGCAGCGATCTCGGCGTCGGTCCGTGCCCCGAGCAGGCGCGAGGCGAGCTCCTCGTCAAGTTCCTCGAACACATCCGCCTCGAGTTCGGGATCGGCGTGCACGTGACCGAGGATCTCGAACTCCTCCTCCTTGGAGGCGTCTTCGAGCAGGTCGGCGATCTGCGCGGGCTTGAGCCTGCGGATCCGCGCGAACGGCCCGCGCAGCACCGCGCTGCTCTTGTGACCGATGAGCGCCTCGAACTCCCGCCAGTCCCTGGCTTCGTGCGGCTGCGGGTCACGGCCGAGGAATCCGAGCAGCCGTCGTGGCCGCCGGCGAGTATCCACCGCGGCGAGCACCCAGCTGCCATTGACGTGGGCCAGTTTCAGATCGTCCGCTCGCACCAGGCGCGCACGGCCCACGTCGATCAGCCGGTGCCCGAGCACGTCGGCGCGCAGCAGCACCTCACCGTCGCGTCTTTCGAACCTGCGCAGGTCAAGCTTGGCGCTCGTCAGCTTGATTATCTCGGCGTCGAATGAGCTCGTCTGCTCGATCGGCACGAAGACCTCCCGCCCGCCTACGGTGGCGACCAGGCCGGTAACCAGCGGGTAGTCCGCGCCTCGCAGCCGCACGATTAGGTCGGAGAGCCGCCCGAGTGACTGGCCGCTGCGGTCCGCGATCGGGCGGCCGAGCAGCGCGGACAGGTAAACGCTGCGTGTCGCCGTAGCTTCGGCGGTGCCCGGACTACTCGGGCTATCGGGAGCCGGCGCCGCCGGCGGTGTGGTCGTCATCCCCTGCCTCCACCTCGGATGGGTGAGCCTGCCTGGGCAGGCTACTCACCGGCTCACCATGCACCGGTTACACCAGTACCAGAGAACCGGACCGGATGCGCCACGGCAAGGCAGCGATGTCAGCAGGGCCGCCGATGTGGTTCCACCGGCACGACCCTGACCGCAGTTTGAGCACTGCGCACGCATTTGGGCTCCAGACTTCCACCGGACCCAGATGCAAGAACACTAAGCGGGCAATTGGCTATAGACGGCGATCGTAACCTGGTTTTCCTGCACTGTTAACGCGCCGGTCTCAGCAGGTTTGGATCCGGCGAGCACCCTCCGAACTGCTCTCAGGCGGTCAGTTCCGGCGCTCGCTCCTGCTCCGCCGGGACCTCTGGAGCGCGGCCGCGCAGCGGCACCTCCTTGATGAACCAGCCGATCACGAACACGATCGCTGAGAAGGGCACGGCCCACAGGAACACATAGTGGATGGCGTGCGAGATCGCAAAGAAGACGGCGTCGCGCACCGCGGCCGGCAGGTGTGTGATCACCGTCGGGTCGAACTGGCCGCCACTGGTGTTCAGGTGCATTCCAGGCGCGCGGGTGCGCAGTGCGTCCTGCAGATGGCTGGCGAAGATCGCGCCGAACAGGGACACGCCGAACGACCCGCCAATCTGCTGGAAGAACGTCCGCGAACTGCTCGCCACGCCCATGTCGCCCGGATCCACGCTGTTCTGCGCGATGGTGGTGGTGATCTGCATGAGGAAGCCCATGCCGATGCCGAGCACGGCCATGTAGATACCCGAGGTGACCCGGCTGGTGCCGGCCCCGAGCATGGACAGCAGGTACATGCCAGCCGCCATGGCGGCACCGCCGATGATCGGGAACGCCTTGTACCTGCCGCTGCGGGTCATCACCAGGCCGGCCACCAGCGAGGTCACCATCGCCCCGGCCATCATTGGCAGCAACAGCAGGCCGCTGACCGTCGCCGACGCGCCCTGCACGGTCTGCTGGTAGAGCGGCAGGAAGGTGATCGCGCCGAACATCGCGAACCCGGTCAGGAAGATCATGACAGAGACGATCGAGAAGTTGGGATTGCGGAACAGGCGCAGTGGCAGGATCGGCTCGTTTGCTCGCGTCTCGGTCCAGATGAACGCGGCCGTGGCCAGCACCCCCAGCACGCCGAGCCACGTGATCTGCGGCGAGGACCACCGGTACTGCGTGCCGCCCCAGCTCGCAAGCAAGACCAGCGCCGTGGCCGCCACGGCGAGCAGCGCGGCGCCCAGGTAGTCGATCTTGTGCCTGATCCGGCTGCGCGGCGTGTGCATGACGATGGCCAGGTACACCAGGGCCGCCCCGCCGACAGGCACGTTGATGTAGAAGATCCACCGCCAGGAGAAGTTGTCCGTGATGGTGCCGCCGACCAGCGGTCCGGCGACCATGGCGAGCATCATCACCGCCATCATGTAACCCATGTACTGACCGCGTTCACGCGGCGGAACCAGATCGCCGATGGTCGCGATCACCCCTACCATGAGCCCGCCGGCGCCGAGACCCTGGACAGCCCGGAACGAGATGAGTTCGGCCATCGAATGCGACTGGCCGGCCAGCACGGAGCCCACGAGGAAGATCACGATCGCCGCGATGAGGAACTTCTTCCGCCCGTACAGGTCGCCGAGCTTGCCGTAGAGCGGAGTGGTGATCGTCGCCGCGAGCACGTACGCGGTAACGACCCAGGACAGGTGCGCCACACCGCCGAGGTCGCCAACGATGCGTGGCAAGGCGGTGCCCACGATCAACTGGTCCAGCATCGCAAGCACCATCGCGAGCATCAGCGCGGGGAGGACGAGGAGAATCTCCCTGCGCGACGCCTGACCGCCGTTCGGCGAGCCGTTGAGCGCGCCATTCGCCGGGCCGCCGGTTGCGCCCTTCACGATCACGGTGAGCTCCCTGCTGCCGCGGCCCGGTCTGTGCGCGATGGCCTTGTTTGTCTACTTACTTGCCGTACGGTAAGGTACTCGGCAGACGGCCGTCAAATCGATATTCGGCCGCGCCCCATGGGCGGAAACAGCCGTCGATGGCCGGACACTGCGGAGCGCTCGAAGGCGATGGCTGAGGACAGACACGGTACTCGTGGCCGGATCCAGGCGGTGGCCCTGGACCTGTTCGCGGAGCAGGGGTACGACAAGACCTCGCTCCGCGAGATCGCCGAGCGGCTCGGTGTCACCAAGGCCGCGCTCTATTACCACTTCAAGTCGAAAGAAGATATCGTCCGCAGCCTCTTTGATGACTACGCCCGTGACGTTGACGAACTGATCGCCTGGGGCAGCGACCAGCCACCGACGGCGCAGACACGGCGCGGCTTGCTTGATCGCTACATCGACATCGTCGTGGAACGGGCCGGCGTCTTCCGGTTCCTTGAGACCAACAAGGCGGCGATGCAGAATCTCGAGTCCGATAGCGCCAAGGAAGTTTTCCATGCCCGGATGCGCGCCCTGATAAGCCTCATCGAGGAGCCCGGCGCATCCCTGCCCGAGCGGATGCGGGCCAGCCTGGCGTTCACCGCTGTGCACGTGGGCTGGCTGTTCTTTCAGGACGAACCGGTCAGCAAGGACGAACTTCGCGCCGTCGTGTACCAGATCGCCTGTGACCTGGCTGTGGCGCCGCACCAGGGGCACGAGCCGCACGGGGAGCACGAGGCGCACGGGGAGCAACAGGCGCGCGCAGCACGCGAAACAGCGCTCACAACGTCCTGACCAGGGTTCGCGGCTTCGGACCGGCCGGTTGCCCGGCCGGTCCAGCTAGGCGGGTTTGGCTCCCACTGGCTTGGCTTCCGTGGGTGGCCTGCCGATGAGCTCGATGAGCCCGAGCACCACGAGCAGCAATACGACGATCACTATCACGACGGTGGCGGTCGTTGGGACGGAGAAGACGAAGATCAGCGCGGCCAGCGCAACCGCCGCGATGCGGAGGGCCTGCCGGTGCGCGTGGGTCCAGGTGCCGACCGGGCCGGTGCGCAGGCCGTGGGATTCGCCGCCGCGCCGGACCCACCCGAGTCCAGACCCGAACGCCTTCCTGATGCGGACTGCCGTGATGGAAGGGCCGGTGAGGAACGCGGCGGCGGCCACTATGAGCCCGACTACGAGCAAGGTGCGCAGTGCGGTCTTGATGAACCGCACCAGGATGTCGAACGCCGCGGCGGCCGCGTCACCGGGCAGCACGCTGTTCGGCACGCTGTTCAAGTACATGCTGCGGGCGATCAGCAGCCCGGCGCCGAGGACCAGCATCGACGCGGCGAAGCCAAGGCCAGCGCCGATCAGCGCCCTGCGGTGCCCCCTGGCGATATACACACCGAGGCCGAGCAGCAGCAGTGCCGCGATCGGCAGCACGATCTTCAGGTCGTTGATAAGCCGGTAGGCGCTCTGCGCCTTCACCAGGTCCTTGGACGGGAACAGCGCGAAAGTCGGGTTAATGTTAGGGATCTTGTTCACTAGTGTCAGCCCGCGCGCGGCGAGGTCCTGCTTCGCGATGTTGATGAAGGGCGCTAGGCCTATGGTGACCTGGCCGTTGCTCACAGTGATGGCACCGCCGCCGCGGCCTGACAGGGCCGTTACCAGCTCCTGGTGCGCCACCTGATTCACCTGCACCCAGGCGTTCGCCATCCGCGGGCCGGTGATGATCCGGGCGACCTGGCCGTGGATGAACCCGGTCACCGCGCTGGTCAGCGAGCCGGAGAAGCCCTGCAGCAGGGTGGCGACCCGGGTCAGGCCCTTCTGGTTGAGCAGGGTCGACGCCTGGCTGGTGAGGCCCGGCACGTTGATCTGCGCCACGATCTCGTTTGTGATCTTGTCGGTCAGCGCGTGCTGGATGGCCGGGTCTTTGATCAGCGGCGTGACGTTGGCCACGTACCTGTTCGTGTTGGAAACCTGGTTCGCCGTCCATACCGCGAGGACGGAGACGGGCGCGAGTACGCAGCCGAGGATGATCAGCAGCGCGGCGACCGGGGTGCGCCAGCTGATCCGGTGCCGTGCAGGCTGCTCAGGCCTGCTGCGCAGTTGCGCGACCTCGGCACGCAGGGCCTCTAGTTCCGCCCGCTCGCCTGGAGCAAGGGCCGCCGTATCCGCGCCTCGCGGGCTTGTGACGCCATCGTGCTCGGACACTGGCTAACTCCTTTCCCCCGAACGAACATCACTTCCTCGCCGGCTGGTCACTGCGGTGGCTCGATGTAACGCCGCTGTTCGTATACCTCTGCCGCCATCCGGTTTCTGCGGCGCATGACCGCGACCACTATCGAGGCGAGCAGGCCGGCACCGCCGCCGATCATTAAGATCACGCCGATTGTCTGCAGGTTGACGTTCTGAGGCGACCAGGTGACCGCGAACCGGAGAATCGCGCCGATAAGGATGAGCACGACGCTGGCGCCAATACTCACGGCAGGCCTCCCTTCACGGCATCCACGTTCTCCCGCGCGCCCCGCGATCACCTCCCCCCAGGCGGGTGAACCGCCACGGCCGAGGACGCCAGCCGACACTGACGGGCGGCGGGGCGGCCCCGCCGGCCCCCGCCGCATTCACCCGGAATGGGTGGTGCCCACGGGCAGGCCGGCTTGCGCAGCCCAGCTCCAGGCCCAGGTAGCTCACGTGCCTCAGTCACCTCTGGCCGGCTATACCGGTTCACGCCGCGTAGCCAGGAAGCATTGGCTGCCCCACCGGGCTCAGGGCGGCAGCCGCGACGACGAGCGCGGCGTGGCAGCCAGCCAGCGGGAAGTTGCCGGCCAGCCGTCCGCGAAGCAGGTCGTACTGCTCGGCCAGCAGGCCGACGTCGTTTCGCAGGTCAAGTATCCGGCAGAAGAGCTCGCGGGCCTGCCCGGCCCTGCCCATCCGGCCCAGGCATTCGGCCAGCCAGAACGAGCACGGCAGGTACGCGCCCTCCTCTGACGGGAGGCCATCCACGCCACCGGGCATGTCGGAGACGTGCCGCTTGAGCAGGCCATTCTCGCTCAGCAGAGCCGTGATCGCATCGACGGTGCCGATGATCCGCTCATCGGTGGCACGGAGAAAACCGAGCAGCGGCAACTGCAGCAGGCTCGCGTCCAGGTCGGCGGCCGCGTAACGCTGCACGAACGTGCGGCGCCGCGGGTCATAGCCGCGCTCGAGCACCTCAGCCCTCGCCGCCTCGCGCAGCCGCCGCCAGCGGTCCACCGGACCCGGGTCGCCGAAATGCTCGATCATTTTGACTGCGGCATCAGCGGCGGCCCACACCATCGCCTTCGAATGCACGAACTGGCGCGGCAGGCCGCGCACCTGCCAGATGCCGGCGTCGGGTTCCCGCCACCGCGATTCAAGGAAGCTCAGCACGGCGTCGGGCTTCCATGGATCGGCGGTGGCGGGCATGCCGGCCATGCGTGCCCTAAGCCGGGCCCTCAGCACGTCTCCGTATACGGTGAGCTGGAACTGTTCGGCGGCCGCGTTTCCGATCCGCACCGGCCTCGCGCCCTCATAGCCGGTCAGCCAGCCGAGTTCGAGCTCGGGCAGCCGCCGTTCTCCCGCCAGCCCGTAGGGGGACTGCACCCGCTCGGGCGAGCCGGAGACCGCCCTGATCATCCAATTCAGCATGGCGCCCGCGTCGGCGACCGCCCCGCCGTGAATGAGCGCGTCAAGGGCCGCCGCGGTATCGCGCAGCCAGCAGTACCGGTAATCCCAGTTACGCGAGCCTGCGGCCTGCTGCGGCAGCGAGGTCGTGGGCGCCGCTACCACCCCGCCCGTCGGCGCGTAGGTGAGCGCCTTCAGCGTGATCAGCGAACGGATCACCGCGTCACGCCACTCACCCTCGTAGCGCAGGCCGGCCACCCACTCGCGCCACCAGCTTGCGGTCTGCTGGGCAAGCGCGGGCACCTGCGGCGGGGCCGGCGGCCCGGCATGTGCGGGTCGCCATACCAGCGCGAACGGCACCTGTTCCCCCTGGCTGACCGAGAATTCGGCGACGCCAACTCCGTGCCTGCGCCGCAGGTGGACCGGGCTGAACAGCCACAATGCCTCCGAGCCCGCCACGAGGCAGGACGCGTTGCCTCGCCGCAGGATCTGCGGCTGGGCCGAGCCGTATTCAAAGCCTGCGGCCAGCGTCATCCGCAGCCGGACCTGGCCACGCACGCCCTCCACCATGCGCAGCACCATTGGGTCGCTGTCGCTGCCGCCGCCGGTACCCGTCACCGCTCGCGGAGGCATGCAGTCGACGAGCCGCACCGAGCCCGATGCGGTACTGAACTCGGTCTCGAGCACCAGCGTTTCTGCCAGATACCTGCGCCCGACCCGGGCCCCTCCGTCCTCGGGTGCTATCTGCCAGTACCCGTGACGCGCATCACCGACAAGGGCGGCGAAGCAGGCCTGTGAGTCGAATCTGGGCAGGCACAGCCAGTCGATGGAGCCATCGCGGCAGACCAGGCCGGCTGCGTGCAGGTCACCGATGAGCGCGTAGTCGTCGATCGGTCGGGGCATTCGCAGGCTCCTGGCGGTCGCTGGTGCGGCGGCTTTCGCCGCAGCCTTTGCTGGCCAGCGAGAACTCTCAGCTCTCGTAGCTGAGAGTGTCATCAAGGCCCGTGCGGGCGTCGTCATCCCGCAGAGGTGAACGGATGCTGGTCAGGCCACCAGGCCCCGATGCCGTGCGAGTGCGATCGCCTCGCGCCGCGAGCGCACGCCGAGTTTGCGGTAGGCGGACCGCAGGTGCGTCTTAACGGTATTGACCGAAAGGAACAGTGCTTCCCCGATCTCCTCGTTCGTCAGATGTGAGGGCAGGAAACGCAAGACGGCAAGCTCGCTGTCGCTGAGCGGGAGGGCGCCGCCGTCAGGTGTGCTTGATCCGGCCGGTATCTGGGCGTCGAGGCGTTGCAGGATTTTGCCGGCGAAACCGGCGCTGCGGCTGGTGGGCGGGACAAGCACGGTCAGCACGGAGCGCACGGCAGCGCCGCCGTCGACGAAAATCCGGCAAATGCCTTCCGGCTCGGCGAGCAGCAATGCCTGCTCGAGTAGCGCTGCGGCCCGCTGCGGCGCCTTGAGCCTGCGGTGTGCGACCGCGCATACGAGCAGCGCGCTGACCTGCTCATGTACCTTGACGTCGGGCGCGGGGCCGGTGATGAACGGTTCAGCCGCCTGCAGCGCCCCTTGCGGGTCCGCTGCGGCCAGAAGCAGCCATGCCAGCGTCAGCCGGTCACTGGGCCGGCTGGAGCCCTCGTCCTGCGCCGTCAGGCCGGCGATGACTTTGCGTTCGAGGTCGTTGTCGCCGGAGTGAAGCGCGATCTCCCCTTCGAGGAACGTCACCGCCTCCACGACCGCAGGAACGGCCTGGCCGAACTCGTGCTGCAGCCGCATGAGCGCGACGCGCGCCTTGGTGGCGTCGCCCTGGGCGACGAGAGTGCGCGCGCGGATCAGTTCGGCGGCACAAGCGATCGACGGCTCACCCGGAATCTGCTGGTGTCCCTGGTAGTCGATCTCGTCGAGAAGGCGCTGGACGGACGCGAGCTCATCGCGCATCAGGCTCACGAGCGCGAGGGTGAGGCGGGCGATGTTTCTGGTCGCGAGCGCGGCGGGACGATCGGCGCCAGGCACCTCGGCGCCCGTCGGCTCCGCATCAAGCACCTCGACGGCGGCAGCGTCGGCGATCGTGAGGTTTCCGTGCCACGCCTCTCCAAGCGCTGCCCATGCCCGCGCCCGCGCCTGCAGTGTGGCGAAGTCTCCGGCCCCGAGTTCGCGATCGGCTGCCCGCAGGGCCTGGCGCGCCCGTGGCAGTTCGGCTGAACGTAGCAGCGCGACGCCGAGCGCCCACCAAAGGAAACCGGCCGCCCGGTGTTCTGGCTGGGTGCTCGCCAGGTGGGTAGCCTGATCGGCCTGTGTCTCCGCCCGCGCAAGCAGCCCAGGATCGGCGCCCGTGCGGCAGCTTGCCTGCAGCACGCGCAGGGCCGCGAGTTTCGGCTCCATGATGCGCCGGGTCGGTGTCGCGCTCCGGTCCAGTGCGGTGTCCGCCGCTTCGAGCAGCGCGTCGGCGCCATCGGGATCGCGCATCCAAAGCCGGGCGGCGGCCCAGGCAGCACCGACCGCTGCGTCGTCAAAGGCCAGGTCTGGGGGGATTTGTGCGAGTATCCGCTCGAGTTCGGCAGGACCGCGGGACAGCAGGATGGCGATGTCACTCGCGGCGAGAACCTGGGCCGTGTAGTCCCAGTCCTGGCCCTCGACCGAGCTGCGCAGGGCCTCGACTGGCCTGCCATGCTGGGTGTACCAGCGCGCAGCGCGCCGCAGCAGGATGGGAATCTCGTGCGGCATCTCCCGCCGCAGGTCCGCGAGGAGCAGTTCCCGCAGCAACGGGTGGTAGCGATACCAGGTCCGTTCGGTGTCGAGCGCCTGGACGAAACTGTTCTCCCTGCTGAGGCGGTCGAGGGAGCGCGCGCCGTCGGCGGTGCTCGTGAGCGCGTCGGCGAGCTTACCGGTCAGGTGCGCGGCAATGCTCGTACGCAGCAGGAACACCCGTGTCTGCGGGTCCTGGCCTGTCAGCACCTCGTCGCGCAGGTAGTCGGTGACGATCGGGTCGTCCCCGGCGATGTCGGTGATGCGGACGTTGCCTGAGTGCGCCCGCGTCCGCAGTGCCGCGAGCCGGATGCCGGCCATCCAGCCTTCGGTGTGCCGTAGCAGTTCGTCGCGGTCGGCGCGGTCGACACGCAGGCCGAGCATCGCGAAGTAGGCATCTGCCTCCTCGGGTGTGCAGGCGAGGTCGGCCGCGTCGATATCGGCGAGTTCGCCTGACACGCGCAGCCTGGCAAGCTGAAGCTGAGGGGCCCTTCGACCGGAAAGGATCAGCCGCAGCATGGGGGGCGCGTACCTGGTGAGCTGATCCAGCCAGCCGAGCACTTCGGGATTGGCAAGCTCGTGCACGTCGTCGAGAATGAGTATCAGCGGATCGGCGAACCGTTCCGCTGCCCTGATCAACGGCAACGGAAAGTCGTCGGCAGATCCGCGCTGGACGTCGCGCACCGTCTCTTCGAGCGCGGGGTCGGCCCGGCGAAGTGCCGCGAGCAGGTACGAACGGAACCGTCCGGGATCATTGTCGGCGTGATCCAGGCTGAGCCACGCGATTCGCGTCTTGTGCAGTCGGCCCTGCGCCCACGATGCGCACGAAGTGGTCTTTCCCGAGCCTGCGGGTGCGGAAATCAGGCTGATGCGATGCTGCGTGGAGAGGTCGAGCAGGCCGCTCAGCCGGGCGCGTCCAAGCACACGGAAGACGGGCTTCGGGACAGCAAGCTTGGATTCGAGCAGCCGGCCGCCAGGAGCGTCACCATTGATCCGCTCCGGCCCAGTCACCCGTTCAGGCGTCAGCCGCTTGGTCGATACGGTCGTCATCGGTCCCCCCAGCCGGCGGTCCAATCTCGGCCGGTGAGCCGGTGAAGGCCTCACCCGCTAAGGGTTAGTCCGCCGGTATTGTCCTGTCAAGCGTCATGTGCGGTTAACGTCGTCCCGCGTGCCGGGCCCGTGCTCACATCCGGCCGAGCCCGAGCGGGATCGTGTGCTGCGTGGCGAGTGGTTCTGCGGCCGCGTGACGCTGGCGCGTCACCCGGCAGGTACGTGTCACCCAGCAGGTATGAGACGTCCTTCCAACTCGGCGGCGGCGTTGTGTACCGGGCGTCGGTGCCGGGCGAACGCCGTAAACTGCCGCACTTCGCCCCTAACAATTACTCAGCGTCGAGGTCGGCCGTTAGGGTCGAAGGTCCCCGCGTGCCGACCTGCACCGCGAGCTACCTGCGGTTACGTGCGGGTATAGCCCGCCGAGGGTGAGGCAGTCGACACCACCAGGGCGGTCGCGGCCGCGAGCGCGACGGCCGAGATCAGGATCTGGATGAGGATGCGCGTGGCACCGATCCCGGCACGGCCAGATCGGGAAATACCGCGCTTAGCATCTTAATCTAGTGCTCAGTAACGGCGCCGGACGGCCATCGCCTGGGCCAGCCTTGATTCGGCCATCTGGACGGCGGCCGAGCGGGGGGTCAGCACGCTGTCGCGGGTGCGGTCGAGCAATTCGGCCGTGCTCGCGCGGATCTTCTCTTCTATTTCAGCGAACGCCTCGGCCCTGCTGGCGCCGCGGTGCTCGGCTGCCGCGCAGATGACGCCGCCCGAATTGGCGACCACGTCGGGAACGCACAGCACACCCCGCTCGTGCAGCTCAGTCTCGGCTTCCCTGGTGAGCGGGATGTTGGCTGCCTCGATGACCACCCGAGCCGCGATCTTCCCCGCATTGTCCGCGGTCACCACGTCCGGCTGTGCCGCAGGAATAAAGATGTCACAGTCCAGGCCGAGGACGTCGTCACGCGGGACGGCCATGCCGCCCGGGAAGCCGGACACCGAGCCGTCGCCATGCTCGAAGCGCACCAGAGCAGGCACGTCAAGCCCGCCCGGCTCCCACGTCGCGCCCTGGACATCCGAGGCGGCGATGATCAGGGCACCACGCTCCGCCAGGGCGGCGGCCGCGTGGCTGCCTACCGCGCCGAAGCCCTCGATGACCACGCGCGCACCTGCGAGGTCGAGAACCTTGGCCTCGCTAAGGACATCGGCGCAGACAGCCACCCCGAACCCGGTCGCCCCAAGCTGGTCAAGGGGGATCCCGCCGAGCGCGCTCGGCAGCCCCACACATCGGCCGATCTCGTCGTGTACATACGCCATGGACGTCTCGCTCGTGCCCATGTCGGGCCCGGGTATGTATTCGGTCAGATGCTCGATGGCGCGGGCGAAGGCGCGCATTACCCGCTCGTGGTCCACTGGCGCGAGATCCGGCAGAGCGGCGATGCCGGACTTACCGCCACCATGTGGCAGTCCGGCGACCGCATTCTTCATGGTCATCGCGCGGGCGAGGCGGGCCACCTCACCCGCCGTGATATCGGGCCGCATCCGGACGCCGCCGATCGCCGGGCCGAGTGCGACGTTGTCGACCACGACAACCGCTTCGACCCCGGCGCAGGGGCGCAGGAAGACAACCTTTGCCGGGCCCAGCTCATCGACCGCCCAGCTCGCCGACGTCTCCGACATCACCGGCACCGCCTCTCCTGCCGCCACCGCACCAAGAGTGCGCTTGATGGCCACCGCTCCCCAGGGCCGATGGTCCCGCAGAGCGGCGGCCGTTCAGCGGCGCCCGGCCGTCGGACGCCGGCAGCGGCTATTTACTAGACGGGCCCTGCGGTGGGCCGGAATCCGTCGCCCGTGCGGAGCTTGTCCACGGCCGAGTCAGGGACGGCGGATCACGATGTCGCCGTGACCGGTGCGAGCGCGCACCTCGACGGTCTCGTCGGACTGTCCTGGGCCGTCACTGGCATCCAGATCGCTGCGCACCCTGCCGTGCTGTGAGCTGACGTCCAGCCAGGCGGCTGTGCCCGCCCTGACCCCGAGCTCCAACTCTCCGAAGCCGGTCTCGAGCACAACTGAGCCGCGCACGACTTCGCCGATCCGGACTCTGCCGTACGCGGTCTTGGCGCCAACGGCGGCTAGGGCACGGTCGACGGTGATGTCGCCGTTCGCTGTGTTGAGCCGTACGTCGCCGGTCACCTCGCCGACGCTGATGTCGCCGTTGGAGGTCTTGATCACCGCCGAGCCGTCGATCTCGCCAATCCAGATCTTGCCGGATGAGGTGGTCACGTCGGTGTGCCCGCCCGCTCGGCCAACCGAGATGTCGCCCGCGCCGGTTCGCAGCTTCAGCTTGCCGGTCTGATCAAGGCGGATGGAGCCGGCGGCAGTGTCGAATGTGGATTCGCCAATGCGGCCCTCACTGCGGAAGTCCGCCCAGGCCTTGCCGTCAACGCGTGAGCCGCTCGGCAGCTCGACCGTCACGTCGATCGACGCAGGCCGGCCGAAGATCGAACGGATCTTGTTCTTGGGCGCTTTCACCAGCAGCTGGCCGTTGGCGTACTCGACCTGGGTCTGTCCGGCGGCCTGGACGTCAGCGTCCTCGGACGCGTCGCCCGGGCGTACCTCGACGACCGTGTCGGCGCGGTCGCTCGCGTGGATCCGGACATATCCGGCCGCGATGTCGATGGTGGCGACGATCGCTTCGGGGGTGTCGAATGTTGGCATGGCGATGCTTTCCTGATGGCTTTGGCAGGTGTCCCGTCGCGGGACGGGTGACGAATGGCGGTCGGGGCGGGTCCCTACCGCACCCAGCCGGTGTAGCGCCGCCCGAACTGCTCGCCCCTAACCTGGCCGCCCCTAACCTGGCCGGAGCTAACCTGGCCGGAGCCGCGGCCTCGGTCGTCGGGTCCGAGGGCGGCGGACACGGCCCGGACGAGCCAGGCGTTGACCGACAGCCCCATCCGGCTGGCCGCCTCGTCGATGTGCGGCTTGAGATGTTCGGGCACGCGCAGCGAGATCCGGGCCGTACCGCCCTCGTCGGCATCCGGCAGGGACGGTGAAGCGGGCGGCGGGGCCCCCATCGCGGTCTCCACCTCGCCCAGCGTGATCCTCGGTCCGCCCCCGGGTTCCTCTTCGGACGACTGGTCCGCGGGCGGTGGTGTCACGACGAAGTCGGGGTCGCGCCCGCGCAGGCGTACCTCGACCGAGCCCGGCGCGAGATCGCGGGTGATCTCATCTGCGGCGGCTGACAGCGCCTCCAGCAGGGCTAGTCTGGCGGCCGATTCAAGCGGCGCGGTGAGCCGCTCGGCAAGCGCGCGAGCGTCCTCGCCACCAGCCGCAGCGGCGACCGCGAGCTCGCGGCGGAGGTTTTCGACGTATGGAGCGAGGTTCATGACATCAGTATGACGTCATGATGGTGTCAAAGTCAAAGCTGAAGGGGTCAGTCTGACATCACCAGCTCACGCGGCTCGGCCAGCTCACTCAGCTCGGCCCGGTCCTGCTCGCCGGCGTTCGCGCGCTCCAGCTAGGCCAGCCGTCAAGAGCGGCGGTGCCCCGCTCTCGGCCGCGCCGGCCCGATGATGTCCCGCACGTAGCGAACGGCGCTGCCGTATCAGCGAGTGCGGTCACCGGGCGCGCTGCGGTGGCCGAGTGCTTCGTGGAAACCGGCACGGTACCCGCGATTGGGCCGGCCAATCGGAGCGTGCGGTAGTCAATGCCAGGCCCCCGGCCCAGCCAGCCTGGCGATGCGGCTATCCAGTTCGATGTCCGGTGCCGCCGGGATGGATTCATTGGCGCTATGAACGGCGGAACAGCAGCCGTGCGACATCCCGGAATGGCACCACCAGGTAGACGGCGATACCGAAGTACAACGCCACGGCTGCTGCGGGCAAGGCGAGCCCGACGACGATCGCGGTCACATACCCGACGACGGTAGGCAGAAGTTTTCGTTGTGAGCTCCGCAGTTCCTCGCCTTCTCCTTGCGGCGAGTAGTGCTGCGCGCGCCGCGCATACGCATCAAGGAAGAATCCCAGGAGGCGGAGTGCCAGCAGCGTCAGCCCGTATATGGTGACCGCCACCCGCTCACCGCCCGCGTGATGCAGGGCGTCCGTGACGAGCCGGGTCGGGAACGGCAGGAACGCCACCACGAGCAGAACCAGCAAGTTGAGCCGCAGGAAGATCGGATCGGTCCGCGCGAGCCGGTCGGTCAACGCCGTGTGGGCGATCCACGTACCGCCGATCGTCAGGAAGCTGACGACGTACGCCACGTAGCCGGGCCAGGCATGAAGCGCTTGCTGCAGCGGCGTGCCCGGCGGGTGAACCGCGAGGTCAAGTACGAGCAGTGTGGCGGCGATGGAGAACACGCCGTCGCTGAAAGCCTCCATCCGGCCCTTGCTGAGAACACGGCGCGGACGCGCCGTGTTCT
Organism: uncultured Actinomycetota bacterium; assembly: GCA_963727015.1. Taxonomy (GTDB): domain Bacteria; phylum Actinomycetota; class Actinomycetes; order Streptosporangiales; family Streptosporangiaceae; genus DATFVJ01. The sequence goes on from CAVSEV010000005.1 coordinate 606,614, forward strand.
CAGCAGCTGGCACGGCATTGCCTCCTTCGCGCCGGTCGATAGGCGAGAGCAACCTGTGGACCGAGGATGTCCAATCGGCGACCCAGCGGCACGCGTCCCAGATCGCTTGATCGGGAGAGGAAATACCCGCGCTGAGACTTGGCGGTCGGCGCAGGCGGGGGTCCGCCTTACGCCAGGAGCGCGATTGCCGCGCCAATGTGAGCGTGGGGTTTGGTAAGCCGCCGTCGGCGGTTCCTGATCGTCCGGACCTGCCTGTCTGCCAGCCTGGATTACCTGGTGACAATTAGTAACTACTACGGTACTCTGCGTAATGGTTCCCTAACCACCTTCGCTAACCACCAAGGAGGCAAGAGTGAGAAGAATGCTTCTGCCCGCAGCTATCGCGGCCTCTGCTGCGGTCTTCGTGCTGAGCGTGACAGCTACTGCATTCGCCCAGCCCCAGAAGAACTCACCGCAAAATAGGATCGTGGTCGGGCTGAACAAGACGCTAAGGCCACGCCCAGTCCCATGCAACCCTGCCGAACGACATGGCGTTATCGGCGGGAACTGCTCCATCAGGCCATGCCCCTCGATTCGCGCGCGGCAGCGGTGCGTGATCCTGCCGCCCCCACCGCCGCCGCACCGGTGCATTTATCCTGCGGTCTGGGTGGACGGGCACTGCATAATCCTCCGGCCCCCGCCGTTCCCGCGCCCACCGCGGCCGAACCGGTGCATTTATCCTGCGGTCTGGGTAGACGGGCACTGCGTAATCCTCCGGCCGCCGCCGCGGCCCCTGCCACACAAGTGCATTTATCCTGCGGTCTGGGTAGCCGGGCACTGCGTAATCATCCGGAGGCCGCCGGTACCACTGCCGCCGAAGTGCGGGCAGAGAACCTGCGTCTGAGCTGGCGTGAACAGGCCCCGGCCGGGACTTGCCGCCCGGCCGGGGCGCCGGAGAGCCTTCCGCGCGCTGCTCGCCGTGCAGTGCCGTTCGCCTGGGCGCCGTGGCACCGCAGGCCTCGTTACACGTCACGGCGCCCGATCCGCGTCGCCCCCGGCGTCCGGCGGCCGGACCGGGCGCGGCGGCTGGATCCGCCAGTCGACCACATCGGGGCAGGCCTCCCGCGGCGTGCCCGCCACTGGTGGCCCGTAGCCAAGCCGCAACACCATCACCTCAGGGTGCTTGAGCCACGACGGCAGGTCGTAAGCAGGCGCGGCGTATCTGTCTCTGTCCTGCAACTCGAAGGGCTGGGTGAGGAAGGACGCCGCCACGCCATAGCGTGTCGCCGTCAGCAGGACCCGCTGCAGGCCCTGGCCCGCGCGAAGCCAGGCCGGCGCGGTATCGGTCTCGTAGGTCGAGAGCACCATCAGCAGCGCCTGGGTCTCGAACCGCTCACATCGGCGTTTGCCAGGCAGGCCAAGCCCCAGATCACGGACTGGACCGCGGGCTCTCCTCGGCTGCGGTCCGAAGGCAGCGATGGGCACGCCGAGGCCGTTGCCGGCGTCGATCGACTGCCGCAGTTCCCGCACGTATCCGGCATCGTCGCGCAGTCTCTTATCGACCCTGGCAGTGACACGAAGTAGCTGCCTCGCGTCGTTACGGTGCAGCAGCCACACGTGGGCCCGCTCTCGCCAGGCGGCGTGCTCGAGCTCCGTCACGATGGGCATCGGGACCCGGCGGCTGCTGAACGGCTCCCGGTTGGTGTGCCGCTTCTGGATCGCCTCGTACAGCCGTTGCTCGGTGAAGCTCGGCGGCCGCGCCCGGCTCCGCACGACTTCCACCGACGCGAGCAAGTCCGGGTGGCTCCGCTGGTCGGGGGCTAGCCAGACCACAGGATCATGCCCGCTCACCCGGAGCGCCATCCGAAGGTTGAACAGCGCCGCCCCGCAGCTAATGACCATCTCGCGGCCACGCGGGTCAGCGATCCGCAACTGGCGCGCCAGATTGGCGCGCAGTTCGATCCGGTCGTCGGCGACGATCCGGAACGACCAGGGCTGGGTATTCTCGATTGACGGTGCCGCCTGGGCAGCACGGATCAACCGGAAAATGCTTTCATCGGTGGCGAAGGGGTCCAGCATGGCGCACCTCGCTAACCTGTCTGGCACCGGATGGGTAGGGCAATTACTACGTCACCACCTTTTGCCCTTAATTGACGATCTGCGGTCGTCGGGCTGGCCGGCGCTCACCCTTCTGGCTTATCGAGATACCGCGCGTTTGTCCACCCTGTGGCCAGCCAATTGCCGACACATTTGTCTATCCTCTGTGACCTGTCAATTGCCGACACATTTATCTACCCCACATGTCCGCACGACTGGCGGGCCGACGATAGTCACCCGGCGCGCATGACGAGGCAATCAATGCAAGCGGGAGAAATGTGCAAGAAGCATTACTAATAGGGAGAAACCAGGCTTTCTGGCTACGCGGGCGTGGATCTTCCCGTTCAGTTGGGCAGCCGGGGATCTTCGGATCGCCGAAGTAGCTGGTAATCAAGAGGCCTGGTAACCAAATGGTGCCCCCGACAGGATTCGAACCTGCGCTCACGGCTGCGGAGGGCAATGCTGTTTGAGGCTCTTACCTGGTAAGACACGCCAGCCCCGTCTGGCTGGGGAGCGTATGGGGAGAGATACAGGCTAACGCCGCCAGGCAGGACGGCCGCCCGTACGGGCCGGTGTCCTGGCAGCGCTGGCAGCTGAAAGGCCCCGATCACCGCGTCGAGTATGACAGGCCACGTGGCGGTGCGCGCCAGCCGATGCCACCAGCCGTGTCGGGTGCCAGCCGATCCAATGTGCCAGCCGAGTCCGACGATCCGGCCTGTGAGAAATTTCTTCACAATCAATTTTTTCGACGGCCAGCCACGCGTTTGAGCGAGAGCCATAGCTCACCGGCACGAACGAACCGGCGCAGCGTCCAACCCCAGACTGTTGGGGAGCTGGCCGCCGTCTCCACACCCCAGCCATCCTGCCGCCGAGCAAAGATCACAGTGAAGGGCGCTCGCTACGCACGCCTCGCTGCGCGATGGGCGCACGCGCCCACCCGGCCGCGAAGACGAACAACGCCACGAACCCCACGACGTAGACACTGACCGGCCCGGACCAATTCCCCCTTTGGCAACCACACCGGGACCTCAACCTCCATGGACTCCCCGTGGAGTGTCAGCACTGGAGCAATACTCAACACAGTGCGATGTGATCACTACAAAACGTTACACTAGGATCGAGTTCGGCAGCAAACCTGACCGGTCTCCTCATGCCGTGGGCCAGGTCGGATAGGCGGGTGCTGAGAGCCACAAGCCATCCCGCGCAGGCTGGCCGCCGTCACCGGCGGGCTGGTCAACCAAGCGCCGCGGGACAGCGAGAGTCGTGTCAGCGGGCACCTACGATGGGGGACGCATCGGGATCGAACGACCGCCTTGCCGCATTTGTGGTCGAGTCGTCTCATGACGCGATCATCGGCGTGACGCGGCAAGCCATCCTCAACAGCTGGAACCCGGACGCCGAGCGGCTCTACGGCTACACCGCGGCGGAGATCATCGGAAGACGCCCAGGGCCGGTTCGAGCAACGGGTCGCCGCGGAGGCCGCCGAGGCCCGGGACGCCCGGCACCAGTTCGAGAAGCACGCAGCCGCGGACCGCGCCGAGGCGCGGCATACCCGCGACCGGTTTGAGGAGCGGGTCAGCGCGGAGCGCGCCGCAGCCCAGACGCACAGGACCAGTTCGAGGAACAGCAGAGAACCGACCGGCTTGAGGCTGACCATCGCAAGGCGCGCCAGGAGGCCCAGTTGCAGCAGGCCCAGCGGCTGGAGAACCTCGGCCAGCTCGCGGGCGGCGTCGCGCACGATTTCAACAACCTGATTGCGGGATCCTCAACTACGCCTCCTTCGTCTCCGAGGAAACGAGCGCCCGCGACCCAGTCCCACTGGGCACAGCGCTGTGCGCCGGGACGGCCCACGCTGACGTCGGGCAGATCCAGCGGGCGGCCGAACGGGCCGCCGCCCTAACCCGCCAGCGCTCGCTTTCGCGCGCCGGGAGGTGGTACGGCCCCGGGCCCTTGACCTCAACGACGTCATCCAAGGGGTGCAGGAGATGCTGCGCCGGACCATCGGCGAGCATGTGGAGCTGGTCACCTCGCTCGACGGGGGGCTGTGGCCGGTCCTAGCCGACCCGGGCCAGATCGAGGCGGTGCTCGTCAACTTGGCGGTCAACGCCCGCGACGCCATGCCCGACGGCGGCACGCCGACCATTGACACCTCTAACGTCACCGTGGACGCCGCCGCCATCGCCGGGGGATCACCGGCCCAGCAAGGGCGCGCAACGTCCGGCTTCGGGTCAGCGACACCGGCAGCGGCATGCCCGCCGAGGTCGCCGAGCACGCCTTCGAGCCGTTCTTCACCACCAAGGCCCAGGGCGCCGGAACCGGCCTCGGCCTGGCCACCGTCTACGGCATCCACCCAGGCCAACGGCCACATCCGGATCTACTCCGAACCCGGGACCGGGACCACCGTCAGCATGACACTGCCCGCCACCGACCAGGCCGCTGCGCCGCCCCCGAGCCCGCGCCCTACCAGCGGACTCCCAAAGGAGAGACCGTCCTGGTCGTCGAGGATGAGGAAGCCGGGCGTAGAAGTGCTCTACATGTCCGGCTACGCCCGGCCCGTCCTCGCCTCCTAGGGCAGGGTCGACCCCGGCGTGGCTCTCGTGGAGAAACCCTTCTCCGAAGCGCAGCTGCTCGCCGCGGCCGGGCAGGTACTCAACGGCGACTTCCACGGGTTCAAGACCACTCAGGACACCCCGGCCGACCCCACCTGGCGATCGCCCGGACGCAGCCGCCCGCGTCAGAGCATCAGCCCAGTCACCCTGTCCGCCTGCCAGCTCCTTGCCGCCGCGATCCTGATCGCCACTGCCCTCAGCGCGGCTGGAGTCAAGGCCCGCGGCTCTTTTGTGGTTCGACCCACGACTTCAGATATTTCCGAGCGGGATCCTCAGCGATGAGAGCATTTCCACCCACACGGAGGAACAAAGCCAGCTGGATCGGCTGTTGCCTACAATCCAGCCTTCGCCGAGATAGTCCCACACCTGGGTCATTCGATCGGAATCCACGGAATACGGCTCTCGAATCGTGGACGCGCGGGTGCCGATGCCGCTGGCGGCGGGGCCTTCCCGGCTTGTGCGGCGCCTACTGACTCTGGGGTGCCCATTCGATGGTCGTCGGGAGGGATGGCGTGTACACTTGCTGGCCGCCGATTTCGAGTTGAATGTTGCCAACTTCATCGAGTGCCGGAGCGGTGCCTTGAGGATTTGATCCTATGGCTTCATCGCCAGTGATAATGGCGAGCTGGCCGTGTGGACCTCGCTGGCCTTGGATGACGTCGCGCGCAACGATCCGCAGCCGGCCCTTACGCAACTCAAAAAGACTTGTCGGGAAGGCCGTGCCCGGGTGGTCGCAATGCCCGACATTGTAGGCGGTCAGATCAAGAGTGGCGCCTGCGCCAAATGTCATGCGGCCGAACCGCCAGACGGTTCGAGGCGGGACCGGCAGGCCCCGTGCGCGGACGGCCCGAGTTGCCGCATCGACGAGATAGAGCTTCGAGGATGGCCCGATACCGCAGACGTCGGTATGGTCGCCTTTCTCAAGTGCTAGTTGCTTACCGTCACTCCTAGCAGCTATCTGTTCATATACGTCCGGCCCCGGTAGCCGGGCGACACGGCGCACCTGACCACGAAGATCGGTTCGTCGCACAAGCGTGGGACCGAAGGTGGCCAAGAAAACGAACCCGCTGCGGATCGCTGCCGCCTCCTCGGGTTCGGCCGGGATAGGGATCGATGTCACATGAGCGCCCGCGTGGAAGATGTGAACGAACCGGCCGGTGACGTCGGCCAGCATTGGCCTCTTGACGCCGACCATGAGGGCCAGCGGATCGCTTGCGGTCTGCCAGGTGCGCGTGGCCTGAGTGCGGGTGTCGACCATGACGAGGTCCCAGCCAGCGTGCCCCGGTTGCGTCTGGGACCACGCAAGGTAGCGGCCGTCCGGCGACCAGGCAAGGTTGTCGACCTTGATGGCCTGTCCGTCCGGCAGGTCCGGTCCGATCTGTCGCAGGCCGGCAGCCGCTGACCAGATCGTCACTCCCTGACGCGTCGCCACAGCGAGGCGGTCGCGGGAGGATAGCGCAGCGGCCTGATGGGTCGCTGGATGGCCCGGCGATGCGTATCCGGCCGCCATTGCGCACACAGCGAGTGCCACAATCCCTCGCATGATCCCCCCTGAGCCGCCGCCCTCTGTCCAGCCAGAGGTTCGTGGCATGCGGTTACCCATTGTAATAGTATGACTCCGTTTAGTCAACTGCTGCCGGGTCGCGCCCGCTCCCAGGCTCCCTTGGATTTTGGGCGGAAATGTGCCGAATATGCGCAATTGTTCGCATCGCGGGGCGTTATCAGTCAGCTGGCCAGCATGATCGCTGTGTGATCTACTCGGGGTAGAAAAACACAGAGTGGCGGCAAATACGAGCTGACGCATTAAGGAGGGCATTCGGGGTGTCTTCTGGCGAAATCTGCAACTCTGGGGCCGAATCGATGACGCTCCTTTGCGCCGACGATGAATCGTGGACACGCCAAGCGCGAAGGACCTCCCAGACCACGCGGGCATTGCGTGTATATCCGGGTCGGCCTGAAAGCAAGGGGGGACCGTGAACCAGCCAATCGATCCACCGTCAGCAAATTCCGCAGTTGACCCGGCCTCGGAGTGGGCGTCCGAAGTGTGGGGCGACGAGGCGCTGAGCCGACTTTGGAGCTGGCTCCTGAACGAACTGATGGAGGAGGACTAAGACCAAGGCCGCTGCGCGTTGCGTTCGGCATTACCCTCGCAGCTCCCAAAGCATGAGCCGGAGCATCAAGCCAAGAAGGCAAGCGCGCGAAGTCATCGGGGAGTCTGCGGTGATAAGCGCCGGATGTCACCCTGGCGCAGGGCGGGCAGCGGGGGACTCGTCGCGCCGGGGCGGCAGCCAGCCGCGCCCTACGGGCGGGAGCCACCGGGCACGGCGCTGCGTGCGGGTCGCTGACGAACTGCCGGTGAAGCTGGTGATCGCCGATGAGTCGCTGGTCCTGTTCGACATGGCTGACGCCGTTGCTGAGACAGGCGCCACCACATCACTGATCATCGAGCACGCTGCGCTCGCCCTGACCCTGCGGCACGCGTTCATGGCGATCTGGGATCGAGCCCTGCCCCTGGACAAGGCTCTCGCCCACCAGACATGAACACGAGCACCCGGATTTGTGATCGTCTTACTTGCCGCGCGTGGCGCCATTATGTGCCCAGAACACGCCATGATCCGCAGCTGTGTTAACTTTCCGGCGCTATCCGCCGGTAAGCTAACACAAGAACGGATCATGAGCGCGGCGGGTGGACCAGCGAGGCCGCAGAGGCCGGTTCGTGCCATTGCCTGGCCCTCCAGCCGTCGTGTGCGACACGTGGCAGGAGCCCGCCCGCCTAGCCCGGGCGCCGGCCCCCTGCCCAGCGAGCCCGGGTGCCGGGTCGCGTCCGGCGCCGGGGCTGCGCCACGTGCCGAGGTTGCCGCGGGCCGGATTTGGCGCGTGCCTTTTACCATGAGCCGCGGGTTATCTGGAGGCGCGCGCGGCCGGCGGTGATGAGCTGGGAATGCCCGCGCCGTAGGACTGTACGTAGTTGGCCGGCGAGCCGACCCCGGTGGCGTCGTCGTAGCCGCGGACGGCCCTGAGGGCGGCCGCTCCCTCGCCGTTCACCCCGAGGGCGACCAGGATGACGCCCGTTGGGCCCGCACCCACGACCGAGGGGTTGGACGGTCCCAGCGGGTGATCGGTAACATCATGGAACGCGGCCGTCCCGTACCGCGCGTATATCGCCGGGTTCGCGAACCCGAGTGGGTAGCCCGCCGCCTGCTGGGCGTCGGCCTCGATGCCGACGAAGGCCGGGCACGCGAGGCTGGTGCCGCCCATCAGCGCGAGGGAGAAGGCATACCTCCCGTGCGGCAGGCGCACGCTCAGGCCGACCACAAGCCCGGTCTGCGGGTTGGCGACCGCCGACACGTCGGGGATCACCCTCATCGGCTTGCTGCTCGTTGTGCCGTCCGGCAGCTTCGTGGCAAGTGCGGCCGGCACGACACCATTCTGGTAGGAGGGCTGCTGGTAGGCGACGCTGACCCCGCCGCCGCCGGAGTGGACGTAGCCCTGGGGGAACTTGCCCGGCGGAACGTAGCGCCATTTCCTGCCGCCCCTTGCCAGCGGGTCGGCCAGCGTGCCCCACGAGGTTTCCCACATGTAGCTGTCCTGCTTGCCGATGGCCAGGCTGGTGCCGCCGACCGAGGTGACCCACGGGCTGGAGGTGGGGAACTCGACTTGGATCTGCGAGGATGAGGGGTCTTCTGCCGGTGAGTCGTACCCGTTGTCGCCGGCGGAGAAGAAGAAGCCGATGCCCTCGGTGATGCCAAGCTTGATGATGCTGTTGGCGGCCGCGTGCAGCGTGAAGTCGCGCTCGGGCCAGCCCCAGGAATCGCTGACCATGCTGGCGAGATGGTGGTTGACGATGAACGCGAGCGCTTCGGTCATGTCTGGCTGGCGGCAGCTCCGGGCGGCGACGTAACTGATGCTGGCGGCGGGCGCCATGCCGTGCAGCGACTCGACGTCGAGGGTCTGCTCGCGGTGCCAGCCCGGCGGCATGCCGCACCTGTGCACGCCGGCGAGCGTGAACCGGCCGAGCCGGTATTCCCTGTACTGGCCGCGGCGGAACACCGGGTCACCGGTCAGTTTCGCGTACCTGTCGGCGTCGCTGCGTATCGTCGGCGAGTCGTATGCGTCCACGATCGCCACCGTCTGGCCGCTGCCTGTCATCCCTGAGCCGGTGACCCCGTAGGCGCTTCGGATCTGGCGCGGGATGTAACCACAGTTGACCCAAGGCCAGTGCCGTCCGTAGGCGGTGGGCTCACGGACCGCGACGTTCTGGCCAGAGTAGTCAGAACACCGCGGCTTCGGCGTGTTCTTTGCGGGGGCCCAAGGCAGAGCGAGGCTCGCCACGTGGCTGCCGGTATCGAGGCCGCTGACCGAGAGCACCGAACTAGCGAGCACCTGGGGCAACCGGGCGGCCTGGCGGGGCGCGCGGTAGACACGGCCATCTGGGCCGCGGTAGAGGCCGAAGGTCACCCCGAACGCCTTACTCGTCGCGGCGAGGCTACCGCGCACCGCGATGTAGGCACCGGCGGCGCCGCTGTCTGCGATCCGGGTGACCGTGAGGCCCGTCGAGGTAAGCCAGGACCGGAGCGCGGTGACCTGCTGGTGCGTGACCCCGAACCGCGCGGCGGCCTCGGCAGGCGTCAAGTAATCACGATAGAGCGTGCTTCCCGGCGTGGAGACCGCGGCCGCGTAAGCATCGAGCCCCGCCTGGTCGTGGCCGGTCAGGTACAGCCGCGCGTTCACCGTTCCTGCGCGGACCGCCTTTGCGACCAGGCGCGACGGGACCGCCCAGGACGGATGGGTACCGCCAATCGGGATGGGACCGCCGGGGGTCCGCGCAGCAGCGGCGCCGGCGAGGGAGGCGAACGTGAGTGCTCCCGCGGCTGCCGCCGCACCAGCCATATGCAATGCAGTGACGTGCCGCATGTGGCTCCTTCAGGACATGCGCTGGCGGCGCGCGGAGGTCAAGCGACTCTATGTAAGCACTAAGTAGCATTCCAATTACTATGAGCGACTAAACCGGACCTTGCGTGATCTTGGAAGTGTGGTCAGCCTGCTGACCTGGGGAACTGGACCCGGTAGAGCCTGGCGGGGCGGGTGTTAGTGGCCACTGGAGGGTGATGGGTACGGGTCCCGCCGAGCAGTTCGAAGGCCCGGCGTGGGGCTGGTGAATTTCTCGATTCGCTGCCCGTTGAAATTGATGGTCTGACGGTCGAGGGTAGATAGGTGGTCGAGGAGATCGCCGTATTTGCGGACGGGCAGGCGGTCGGTTTTGCTGCGCGCTTGGGCTGACCGGAGGGCGGGAGCGACCGGGTCGGCGTTCGCGGCAATGTCCTCGTCGGTGAAGGTGAGCCCGGCGAGCGCCTGGCGTAGGTGCCAGGTGAGGTAGGCGGCGAGCATGCACAGCAGGACGTGGGCGCGGACGTGGTCGGCGAGGTAGTGGTAGATGGGCCGCAGGTCCAGGTCGTCGGCCTTGGCTATCCGCGAAGTCACGCGCTACGTATTTGAGGTTCTTGTAGGCGGTGATCGCGCCGGGCGGAATCGATCGTGTCCTCGCGCTTGCGTGCCCGGTTGGCGGCCAGGAAAGGGTTCTTACAGCAGATCAGCCGCTCCCCGGGATAATCGGGAAGGCGTGATCTCGGCGAAGGTGTGGGGCGGTGGTGCCGGGCCGTCCGCGATCCGGAGCTGTTGGCGCTCGATCCGCTCTTGACGACGCACAACTACCGTGCCTTGCTCCAAGCACTCGGTGAGCTCTGGCGCGGCGATGGGGAGGGCGGCAGGTATTTCGACGAGCACCATCTCCATCTGCTTCTTGCGACTCTGGTAGAGAGCCTGGTCGGCGAGCAGTAGCCAGCGCGGCACCGGACTGAATGATGAGCACGACGCTAACGATGACCAGGGCGACGCCACGACGACCGCCGCGCGGGCTTCCATCCCGCCGGATTGCCCCGGCAAACCGCCGCTCGGCCCGGAAGCGCCAGATAAGGACCGCCGACCCTGTTACTCCGCGAGGACGCCCAGCCCGACCGCGAAGACACCCAGGCTGTGATCGTGCAGCCCGGCTATAACCGAGACGCACCGGAGAGCACGCCGAAGGCAACAGAGATCGAGACCAGCTGCAACGCGGCAGTAACCAGCGTCAACCGAGCCTTGCTGTGGATGGCAACCCGCGACATAGGCCGTTCTGGCTGGCCGGGTCGCTGTTTCCGCTCGTAGGTTCGTGGTGCCCCCGACAGGATTCGAACCTGCGCTCACGGCTCCGGAGGGGGTTGCTTTGTACGGCCCTCACCAGGCAAACGCCGTCTGTGGTGGGCTGTCTGGGCGCGTATGGGGCACAGCGCGGGAAGCGCAGGTCACCGGGCACGTCGGGCGGGGGAGGTGCCGGTGAGCGTCGAGGCGATCTCGTGGGCGCTCAACCTGGCCCCAGTCCCCGCTGACCGGGGCGGGAAGCCCTCCAGCGCGTGCAAGTTCGTGCTCGTCGGCCTTGCCAACCATGCGGGGCCGATGGGACGGGTGCGTTCCCGTCGGTGGCCAAGCTCGTGCGCTACACGGGCCTGGCCGAGCGGACGGTGCGCACCTGCCTGAACCGGCTGGAAGGCGAAGGCATCATCCCCTGTGTGTCGTCGCGGATCAAACGCGCCGATCGGCGGCCGAAGGGCTGGGACCTGGATCTGGCCCAGGTCCGTAGCGACCTCAACGGAGCCGAGGTGGCGGCGCTGGAGCGCCAATTCCGGCCTAGCCGCCAGGGTCGCGGCGACCAGCCACCCGATAACGGCCAGGTCACCTACGGGGTGCAATCTCCGCACCCCGCGGGGGCTGTGGATAGGGCTGACGGGGTGCAGCCGTTGCACCTCGCATCCGGAACGGGGTGCAACCAGCGCGCCAACGGGGTGCAATCGGCGCAGCCACGGGGTGCAGCGGCTGCACCCGAACCGTCCAAAGAACCATGCAGAGGAGCCGGGTCAGCAATCTCAGCGGATGCTGCGTCGAGGTCGCCGAGCTGGTCGGCGGCGCGATCGCGGTCCGCAACTCCCGCTACCCGTCCGGGCTCGGACTCAGCGGCGGAGCGCGCCTCGTCGATCGTGTTCGGGCAGAGGTTGGCCAGCACGCCGGCCTTGACGTTGCCCCAGCCCATCTCGATCGGGTTGAGGTCGTGGGCGTAAGCGGCCAGCCGCTCAGCCACCAGCCAGCTGTTTTGGGTGGCGACCCAGGCCTTCATGGCCCTGGACTTGTGCGAGGACAGGTTGTCCCTTGATCATGGTGACGTTCGCGTCGGCGACGTGCTCGTGCAGGTCGTCGAGGAACCTGATCAGCGGCTCGCTGTTGCAGGAGCCTTCCTTGATCTGGAACATCAGGGCCGCCTATCCGCCGTCCGGCTTGTAAGCAAGCGCCCCAGACATCGACAGCCGTTTCAGCTGAACCGGTGCCGCAGCATCGAGCCCACTCCGTCTCGGCCACACGCTGGCCGCGCGGTAGAAGCGAAGGCGTCCTCGATCTGCTCACGGTCGAGTCGGCCACCCCGGCTTGTCACAGCGTGGAATGAGGTCGAGCGGCTATCCGCGCGCCATCGAGTCCATGCACACCGTGACCGCGAGGATGAGCGCATCATCTTGTTCCGGCGCAATCTCGACGCCGTAGGTGTCACGGACCCGGAACCAGCTTTTCGAGACAGTTGCCACCGTGTCGCCGTCCTGCTCGATCTCGTATTCGTGATCGACGACGTTTCCGTGGGCACTCAGGTCCGGCCCGCCATCTACGTCGATCTTGTAGCGGTCGCGGATCCCGACAACGGCCTTGTGGACAGTCGCACTGCGGCCGCCCATCTCGATCTTCATCTTGTCGCGTACGCTCAGCTTGCGTTCTTGGATCTTCGCGACCTCGCTGCCCGACGCGTCCTTGAGCACGAAGGTGTCGCGGACCCGCACGGCCTTGCCGTCGACCTTGAAGACCCGCTGACCGGTCTCGTCTTCAATCCAGTAGTCGTCACCGATCGACAGCAACTGCTCCTGCATCCGGTAGCGCCGGCCGGCATGACCGTCGGCGCCTCGTATCCGGTCTCTCAGGCCCATGTTCACCCTCCCCGTTGTCGGCGAGCCCGCGCCGAGGTCTTTCCGCCACGGTCCACGCACAATAGACATTACGGTAGTCCGGGTCTAGGAGGCCTAGTTGAAGCCCGGTCACGGCGACAGGAGCCGCACTATGAGCCATACCTGCGCCAGCAAGAGCCCGGCCCGGCCCGGCAGGGTGGCGACGTCGTAGCGGGTCAGGCTGGCGCCGAACAGGGGTTTCGCCGCCGGTGACGGGCGCGACCACGCCGCGGATGGGCGACCGCGGCCCGAGCCGGTAGATGGGCCGCCGACGCTACCTGCGAGGTCCGCGAAGGCGAGGGCGTTGAAGTCGCCGTCATCGGTGAGCAGCAGTTACTGCGGTGATGCCCTCAAGCTCGGCGCCGTCGGCGGTAGCCGGCGCCGGCAGTTCCCCCGGCGCCAGTTCCAGCCCGCCCGATCTGCTCGCGCTGCTGTTCGGACGCCGACCCACATCAGCACCTCCAGCCCCCCGAGTCCAGCGCGCTGGCCAGGGTCGACGACCCAGCCCTGGCCGCCGGCCAGCAGCGGCCGGGTGGCCCCGAGCAAGACCCGGTCTGTCGTCACCGCGAACCCGCCGTTCCCCAGGCCGAAGAACCGCCCGGGGCCATCCTCACAGCGCTGAAAGTAACGTCGCCTCACCAGGCGAGGAGACGGGCGATACACCTAAACGACTCCGGTGTGGCAGCCCACGCTGGCATGTGCTGAGCGACCTTGTGAGCGCCAGCGACGAGCGGCCTAATGAGCTGCCCCGGCCCGCGCCGGCGAACCCCCCGCGCCTGAACATCTTGGGGGGCTGGTGCGGCCGTAGCTGTCCCGCAGCCAGGGTGATGGCCAATTCTGGCTGTCTGTGGCCCCATCACCATTCCTGGGCTCTCAGTTCTGGCAAGGGGGACCGTCCGGTGGTGCGGCGAAGAGTCGATGCGGGGCTGACACGGGCGGCTCACCACCGCTCGCTTGGCGGCTGCGCGATAGCCTGGCTTCCAAATGACATACCAGCCGACGCTCGACGAAATCACGCGTGCTCCCAAGGTCCTGCTGCACGACCACACCTCGACGGCGGCTGACCACTGCGCTGGGCTGACCACTGCGCTGGGCTGACCACTGCGCTGGGCTGACCACCGCGCTGGGCTGGCTACGGCGCTGGTCTGGCCGCTGGGCTGGCTACTGCGCTGGGCTGGCCACTGCGCTGGGCTGGCCACTGCGCTGGGCTGGCCACTGCGCTGGGCTGGCCACCCGGCGCGACCACACTCGACGGCATTCTTCCTCCAGCGCCGTTCGTCTGGATCGTGATCCAGCCCTCCACGAGGCGGGGCGTCCCGCGTCTGTGTTGTTCCCCGTTGGGCCGGCGCCGGGCGTGGCGGGCAAAACGGCGGGCCAGCCGGCTCGGCGGAGCGACAGTCTTCAGGCGTCAGCGTCACTATCGGCGCCCGGCCGTTGGTACAGCCATTCCGCATAGGACCTGGAGTCATCCGGGCCGGGTTGCACACCTCCGGGCAGGGCCTGGGCGAACACGAGCGCGGCGGTGGCCTCGAGTTCGCCGCGGAGCAGATCGGCTGGGCCGGTCGCCTCGAATCCCAGGGTCCACCAGTCCTGGCCATGTGTGTGGACATCGGTGAGTTCGACCGCGCACCCCGGCTCCTCGCCCAGGCCTGGGGCGCGCGCCACGATCTGTCCGGTGGCCAGTGAGAACTGGCTGATGCGGCGTCTCTTGCGCACCGGCCTCCAGCCGGCCAGGTCACCGCTGCCGGGGCGGAGCGGGCTATGGGGAAACGACCACTTCTGCCAGGACTCCATGCGTCCGCGGGCGCGGCCCGCCACCTCCAGGATCCCTGGGCTGCCGCGGTAGGCCTTGACCTCCAGTGCCCCGCCCCCGCGGATCTTCACCGATAGCCCGGGCAACTGCGGATCCAGGAGGTAGGTGTCCTCGCGTGACTGCGTCCCGGCCGGGAACCGCTCGAACCATCCGGCCACTGCCGTCTCCAGCGGGCCCGGGAAGATCCAGCGCACCTCGAGGCTGCGGACTTTCTCCATGGCCGGGCCCTCGGGCAGTACGGCCGTCATCGCCATATGCTCCTGCCCCGGGCCCTGTCGGCCGACCCCGGGCAACGCCGCCGCATGCCTGCCCTGCGCCGGTGCTCACCGCGCGCGGCGGCCGGTGCCAGCTCTATTACGGGCTGGCGGGCCGGTGTCCGCCTCGTAGCCACACTCCATGATGACCCCGGCCGGCCGGGGCCGAGATCCTCCTTTCCAGGTGATGTCCCCTCCGCCATGGGCGCGGCAAGATGGGGCAATCAGGAGCGCACGAGAAGGACCGCCATGTCTCCAGCGCCCTGGCCGTCCCGGCCGTTCCCGCACGGGGAGCTTGCTCGCGGCCCGGGCCGCGCGGCGTGACGTTCAGCAGGGGAGGTGAGCCGGATGGCCGAGCAGAAGATCGCGCATCCGAGTATCGACGATCGCAAGGCCAGGGGTTTGGAGGCCCGGGACCGGACGGCCGTGTCAGGCCATGCGAAGTGGCGCCCGGCCGCGGGCCGCCCTGATCCGGTTGGCTTGCTGGAGGAGCAGAATCGCACCCGTGAGCCGGATCTGGTGCCGGTGCGCCATGGCCGGATGATGGTCTCGCCGTTCACGTTCTACCGCGGCGCAGCCAAGATCATGGCGGCGGATTTGGCGGACACGCCGGTGGCCGGCCTTGACGCCCAGTTGTGCGGGGACGCGCATCTGTCCAATTTCGGGCTGTTCGCCTCGCCGGAGCGGCGGCTGCTGTTCGATCTGAACGATTTCGACGAGACGCTGCCGGGGCCGTTCGAGTACGACGTGAAGCGGATGGCGGCCAGCTTCGCGGTCGCGGGCCGCAACAACGGGTTCGCCGCGGCCGACACGCGCGCGGCGGCGCTGGCGTCGGTGACGGCCTACCGCGAGGCCATGGCCACCTTCGCGCAGCTGGGCACGATGGACATCTGGTACGCCCACCTGGATGAGGACGAGCTGATGAGCGCGATCCGCAGCACGGTGGCCGCGACCAAGAAGGAGGCGAAGGCGGCCACGAAGAAGCAAGGGAAAAGGGATGTGAAGGAGGAGAAGCTGGCCAGGCGGGCGGAGAAGCGGGCGCAGAAGACCGCCGCGAAGGCGCACACGCGGGACAGCCTGCAGGCGCTGTCCAAGCTCGGCGAACTCGTCGATGGACGGTACCGGATCGCCAGCCAGCCGCCGATCGTGGTCCCGGCGCGCGACCTGGCTGCCACCTACGGCCTGTCCCCCGAGGAGGTCGTGCCCGCGATCCACGAACAGTTCCGCGCCTACCGGGCCACCCTGCAAGACGACCGCCGCCACCTGCTGGAGCGATTCGAGATCGTGGATGCGGCCCGCAAGGTCGTCGGCGTCGGCAGCGTCGGCACCCGGGCGTTCATCGTGCTGCTGCAGGGACGCGACGCGCAGGATCCGCTGTTCCTGCAGATCAAGGAGGCGACGGCATCAGTCCTTGAGGCCTACCTGCCCAAGAGCAGCTACAAGCAGCACGGCGAGCGGGTGGTCCAAGGGCAGCGGATGATGCAGGCCGCCAGCGACATCTACCTCGGCTGGACCAAGGGGCTGGACGTGCGCCGCCACTTCTACTGGCGCCAGCTCCGCGACATGAAGGGCTCGGTGGAGGCCGAGGCGCTGGCACCGCTGGGGCTCACCTTCTACGCCCGCACCTGCGGCTGGACGCTGGCCCGGGCGCACGCCCGATCCGGCGACCCGGTCGCCATCGCCGAATACCTCGGCACCAGCGACGCGTTCGACACATCCATCACCGACTTCTCCGAGCGCTACGCCGACCAGAACGAGCGGGACTACCAGGAGTTCGTGACCGCGGTCCGGTCCGGACGGCTGGAAGCACGTGAGGGCGTCTGAAGATCGGACAGGGCTCGCTGCGGGCCACCGCCACACCGAGGTGGTGCGACCAGGGGTGAGGACCGGCGGGAGTGCACTTACCGGCGTGTTCCCGCACCCACCGCCGGGCAGGTGGCGCCAGGTCATAACGCGACCGGTCCGCAGCCCGAATTGGCGGTGTGCGCGGCTTGCAGATGCAGAGCATGGCGTGTCCGGGGGCGGGACTAGCGATCAGCCCGAGCCGTGGAGTATGCGCGGTGCGGAGGCTTGGCAGGCGCCGGCACTCGGCCAAACTTGGCCACAGGTCAGGACCTGTGGCCCTAAGAGCACACCCTGCCGCCGGGCGAGTGTGGTAGCCAGGCCGCGGGCCCGCCAACCGTTTGCGCATGGCCGCCCCCCGCGGGCGGACCATCGCCGAAAGGGACTGCCGAGGTAACCGTGAGCTAGACGATCACGCTGGTCGCGCGTACCGGTCGCGAATCGGCGTTGGCTTCCATCAGCAGGGGGATGCGGACGATGGCACAGTTGGACTGGAAGGCCGAGTACGCCTACACCACCGGGATGCAGGCGTTCATCTACGGCTTCCCATATATCTACAACGCCAAGCTCCGCCATGACTGGGTGACCCAGGCCCGGGACCCGGCCGTCGTCCCCTATGCCGCGGTCAACCATTTCTGGCATGCCGCCCACGTGATGGATGCGACCTACCGGGACGGTGGCTGCCCGAACAACGACACCCTGTACTCGCTGGCGTGGCTGGACCTCAGCGAGGAACCGGTCATCTTGTCCCACCCGGACATGGCCGACCGTTACTTCACCTTCGAGCTGATGGGGTTCACCTCCGACAACTTCGACTACGTCGGGCAGCGCACCACCGGCGCCAAGGCCGGGCGTTTCGCCATCTGCGGGCCGGGCTGGCGCGGGGAGCTGCCGCCCGGGGTGCAGGCGGTGCGGCCCGCGCCGACCCCGTGGGTCCTGCTGCTGGGCCGCACTTTGGTCGATGGTGAGGCGGACCTGGCGAACGTGCACGCGCTGCAGGCGCGGTACCGGCTCACCCCGCTGAGCCTGTGGGGCAAGCCCGGCGCCCAGGTGCCGCAGCGCCGCGACGTCTATACCCCGGCCGAGGCGGCACAAGATCCGCTGGGGCCGTGGAAGACGCTGAACGCGATGCTGGCCGAAAACCCGCCGCCACCCCATCACGCCCTAGTCCTCAACCAGTTCGCGCGCATCGGCGTCGGGCCCGGCCTCGACGTCGAGGCCCAGCCCGACGTGGTCAAGCAGGGCCTGACCCGCGCCGCGATGACCGGGATGGGGCTGCTGATGCAGCAGTTCCTGAGCGGTGAGTGGGCCACGTTGGTCAACGGCTGGCGTTACCCGCCGGCCGAGGAAGGGCGTTTCGGTGACGACTTCCTTCAGCGCGCCGCCGACCAGTCCCTGGCCGGTATCACCGCCAACGACCCGGCCGAAGCGGTCTACCTGGTGAACTTCAGCGACGCCCACGGCGCCAAGCTGTCCCCGGAGGGCCGCTACGAGCTGCGTTTCGGCGCCGGCGACCTTCCCCCGGTGGACTCGTTCTGGTCGCTGGCCGCCTACACCGAACAAGACATGAACCTGATCCCCAACCCCGCCCACCGTTACTCGGTCGGCGACCGGACCCCCGGGCTGGCGCACGACCCAGACGGCGGGCTGACCATCTACCTGCAGCCCGGCTCACCCGGCAAGGAGCGGGAACCGAACTGGCTGCCCACCTCCGCAGAGCACCCATGGTTTGTGATCTTGCGGATGTACCGGCCCCATCCCGCGGTGATCCAGGCCAAATGGGAATGCCCGGGCATCACCCCGCTCACCTGAACACCAGGCCGGCACATGAGCGCCAGCCACGCGCCGCTGCCAGGTGCGGACAAGCAGCCGCACTGGCTGCACGCGCCCGCGGGCGGGCCGTCCAGCCGCACGGCCCGAATCCGCTGGCCGGCGGGCCTGGTGCCCGGCGGCACCTGCAAGCTTGCGCCGGTGACGAACATCGGTGAGTCAACACGAAAGGAGTAGGGGCATGAAACTGTCTGCCAAGCTGCCCGACGATGACGAAGGCGCGAAGCTCATGCGCTTTGAGAACGTCCGGGGTCAGCGGTACACCGAGATCTTCCTGATCGGCGGCCACGCGATCACCCACCACCTGGTCGGCGGGGTCTACAACACGATCGGGCTCAACGACCCCACCGGGACCGGAGACACCTGCCCGCAGGCCGTGCTGGACCAGGTCGATGTCGATGACCTGAAGAACAAGTACGACCTCCTCGGCGCGTTCAAGAACGGCCCTAGGCTGTGGTGCCTGGACTGGGCCGAGGCCATGGTGGGCGGGGAGCAAGACTTCAGCGGGCTGACGGCACGGTGGGTGATGTGGCTGGATGTGCCCAAGGAGATGCGCAAGCACGAGAGCGTCGCATACAAGCCGATCAGCGGCAAGCGCGACACCCAGCTCGGCATCAACAAAGGTTCGCCTGCCTTCCTCCTCGACGACCCCGACGGCGATTCGTGGTGCATGAAGTCGGCCAGCCTCATCGTTGACCCCCACCAGACCTACGAGAGCCTCAAGGACCTCGGCAGCCGTCTGCAGCCCGCGCCGGGCTGGAACTTCCGCGCCGTAGTGCTCGAACAGGACCTGGTCCTCACACCGGACGACGGAGCCGCCAAGATCACCCAGGACGAGCTGGGAAACACCTACGACCGGGTCGGAGGCGCCTACAGCAACTACAAGCCGTGAGCTGCGTCATGGCCAGCGACCGGCAACCGGCCCCGAGAGCGGTCATCGGCGCCTCCCCCGCGGCGGGTGACGACGCCGCTGCGCTGATCGCGTGTACTCGATGGTGACTGGAGCGCAACAGGGCGGGGGCACAGCGATCTCCGGTCGCGAGGAGCCGCAGATGGGACTGGCCGAGCACACGCCCGGTGCGGCCGAACGACGATGACCTGGACGTTCTTCGCGCTGGCGTTGCTGTCGGCGCTGAATCCGAAGCTACTCGGCGCTGACCTGCTGCTGAATGAATACTCGCAGCCGCGGCTGATGTTCGCGTGCTTCCTGCTGGGCGGCATCGGCACGGCCCTGGCGATCGGGCCTGCTGGACGTGTTCATCGTCCAGGCCGATACCATCCAGACCCAGGGCTCCGCCAACGCGGCCCGGACCTGGCCGTCGGGGTGCCGCTGGTTGCCGTCGGCGTGCTGGTCGCCACTGGCCGGCTGCACGGCCGGCGCACGGCACCCGTCCCGGTAGGGGCGGGGCAGCCGCCGTCAGTCGCCCGTGTCCTGCCCGCTGCCGGTGTCTTGCCTGTTGCTGGTGTCAGAGACCGACGACGCCCTCACGAAGTCGTCGAGGGCTTGGGTAAGGCCACCGACGGCGCTGGTGGTACTCGTTGCCCCGGGCCCCATCGGCGAGCCGAAGATTACGGGTGGCCCTTGACTCTCGTCCGATCGGCCGACCGCTTTCAGCCAAAACGCCCGCCGGTAAAGCTGCAGTTATCTTGAGGACGCCGACCTTCTGTCCGACCAGTGTCCGCCGGGGCACCTGCGCCGCGGAGTGCGGAGCGCGGACAGCGAAGGCGCCACTGCGACTCCGCGTCCACCGCGGCAATGGCGAAGCCGAGGGCCTCAGTGATGTTGATCGCCGCCGATGCGACCCGGGCCTGCCGATGATGGGGGCGACGGGCGACGAGGACATTCTGCACGTCCTCCACCGTCACCCCCCGCGTCAGTCGCCGGGCCCGACGTGCGTGAGGTAGGACACCCGGGCGGGCGTCGACGGCTGCCAGGGCCGCGATCCGGACCAGCAACAGCGCGTCGGGCGCCAGGTCGCATCGACTCAAGCGAGCCGCTGCCGACCGGCCAGAACGTCCAGGTGCGGCTGGACTCCGCCGCGGACGCCCGCGTGATCGAGCGGGCGCGCGATCGCGGGCCGTACGCACCGGTCAGGCTGTCCGCTGTTCATGATCGTGGAAGCGGAGGTGTCGGTCGGCATCGGCGCTGGTTCGTGATCGCCCGCGCGATCGAACATCCTGTGGCCGGCGTCACGTCATGGTGTTACGCCGTCACTGAGCTTCTTGGCTTGCGCCTTGACCGTGCGCAGATAGCGCTGGTGCCGCCGTTTGTCCCACGCGGCCAGCCGCGCGCGCGAGTGGGCCTGGCTATCCTGCCCAAGACCTGCCACCGCAGTCAGCACGATCCCGAGCATGACGGCGTGCTGCTGGGTGCGGCTATTCCCGGGAAGACGAGCCACGGCGGCCAGCCCGATCATGACCAAGGCGATGCGCTTCCCGCTGCTCGCCGACCGCGACTGTCCGGGCTTGCCCAGCCCCACGTGAGCATCTCTTGCGGATCCGGTCTGTGAGGTCATTTCATCTCACTTCCCCTATAGCCAGGGTACCTGAGCGTCAAGCCTGATGTTGATCAGCTGGCGCCACCTGGGAATTTGGCCATCTCCGGTTACCGTCATATGCCTCGGGATCGCGCACTGGCAGCGTCCACCGTGGTGATCATCAGGGGCCAGAATGGTCAGGCAGGCGGAGATGAAGAACATCTGGCCGGTGGCGTTGAGCCCGAGCACGGCCACGCCGAACCAGCGTGCCAGCTGGTCGCAGCGGCTCCTGTTCCCCGTGAGGATCATGCGCTGGGAGGGACCCGGTGATGGGGCACCCTGAACCCGGGGCGGGGCCGGGAAGGACAAGGCTCGCGGCCAGCCTGCCGAATCGTGTTTTTCGAGCGGGAGAGGGTTGCTAACCGGGGGGCGCGCGGTCGACCAGACCCGGCCGCGTCACGAAATGATCCACGAACTGCTCGCCCAAGGGCCAGAGTCGCCACCGGGGACGCGGCACCAGGGATGGGACTTACGTCTGCAGCAACGGGCGACCCGCCCTGGCCTAGCGCGGCAGGTTCCGGACAGCTTGGGTCACAAGGGTTAGCCAAGCTCACGCCGCAGCTGGTTGCTATTGGGGACGCGCTGGGCGATGCCCTGGTGCGGCCGGGCCGTGTTGACCAGCGGTGAGGCGTGATGAGACTGAAAATTGAGAAACCTTCATCGCGGAGCGCGGCGCGGACCTGCCGGTCGCGGCGTGCTGCCGAGGAGCCCGTCAGGCCTCCTGGATGGCTCAGTCGTCGATCTCCTGCCAGACCGCCTGCTCGTCGTGCTCCTCCCAGTCGGCGCCTGGCAGCGCGATGGCCCAGCTCGTCCATGTCCCGATCGGCCGAGCCAGGGTGGTCCTGACTCGGGCGCGGACGGCCATGCCGGGCGTGAGCTCCACGGGCGAGCTCAGCGGGGCCGTCGTCATCCCCCAGTGCGTCGGTGGATCGCCGGGTCCCACGGAGAGCGAGATGCCGGGCGCGAGCTTGGCGCTGAACCAAAGCGCGAGCGCTCCTTGGTGGTGGCCGCTGCCGGTGCTGGCCGTCGCCGGGGTGCTAGCGGCTGTCGCGATCGTGCGCCTGCCCGGTCGCGGCGGGCACATTCCCTACGAGGGGATCAAGGCCGGGACTGCCAAGCCGGTCGAGCTGCCGGGAATTCTGCTGGCCGCGCTGGCCACTCTTGGCCTGGGGCTGGTGCTGGGGCCGGAGGCGCCGCTCATTGCGCTCGGCGGCGGCCTGGCGGTCGTGGCCGTGCGGCTGGTGAAAAAAGACACCCCCGACCAGGTCATGGCGGTGCTCGCCGCGAGCGCGGCGTTCGCCGCGATCGCGACGATCTTCGGCTCGCCCGTCATCGGCGCGATCATCTTGATCGAGGCCGCCGGCCTTGGCGGGCCGATGCTGCCCCTGATCCTGCTGCCGGGCCTGATATCTGCCGGGATCGGCTCGGTCGTCTTCATCGGCATGGGCCACTGGACCGGGCTCAGCTCCAGCGCGTACGCGCTGAGCCCGTTCTCGCTGCCGGCGTTCTCCACCCTGACCGCCGCCGAATTCGGCTGGGCCATCGTGCTCGCGTTCGCCGCCGCGGCCGCCACCTTCGCGATCGTCGATGTCGCACGCAGGTCGGCGGGTGTGGTCGCCAAACAGCCGTGGCTGCTGCTACCGGTTGCCGCCCTAGCCGTCGGCGGCCTTGCGATCGCGTTCGCCCAGATCACCCACCAGCCAGCGGATGTCGTCCTTTTCTCCGGCCAGGACGCGTTCAGTTCCCTGGTCAAGCAGGCATCCACCCTGTCCCTGGCCACGCTCGCCTTCCTGCTGTTGTTCAAGGGCGCGGCCTGGAGTATCTCGCTGGGCAACTTCCGCGGCGGACCGACCTTCCCGGCCTTGTTCATCGGCACGGTCGGGGGGCTGCTCGCCGCGCACCTGCCGGGGTTCTCCGAGACACCCGCGGTGGCCGTGCTGATGGCCGCCACAGCCGTGTCCATCCTCAGACTCCCGCTGTCAGCAACCGTCATCACGCTGCTCCTGACCTCCAAAGCCGGAATCGCCACCGCCCCGCTCATCATCGTCGCCGTCGTGGTCGCCTACATCACCATCCAAACGCTGTCCGCAGCTCGCGACCCCGCCACGCCAACCCCACCGGCCGCTGGCCCGCAACCAGCCGCTCAACAAGTGCACACCACCACCACGACCGCAAACCCTGCCGACGGATCGACCTGACCACCGAGCTTCCCGGGGCAGCGCCCCGGGAAGCCCGGCGCCGCACCGCGCCAGGTGCGGGAGCCGTCGGTGGCGCGGTCCGGCGCGATGGGAGGATCCTTGTCGTGACCCGTCGGCTGGTTCGTGATCTAGCGGACGTACCGGCCCAGCACGAGCAGCCCGGTCACCACCTGAAAGTGCTCCCGGTTGCGCAGCCCGTGTGTCACCCACTGGGGGCGGGGGGCGCGGGCGCGTGGTTCGGTGGGGGCCTGCCGATCAGCTCGATGAGGCCAAGCACCACCAGCAGCAGGACGGCGATGACGATGGTCACTGGGGCGGTCGGGTGGCCCCAGAAGATGAAGACCAGCGCGGCGAGCGCCACCGCCGCGATCCGCAGCCCGTGCCGGTGCGCATAGGTCCACCTGCCCACCGGGCCGGTGGACAGGCCGGCGGATTCGCCGCCGCGGCGCAGCCGGCCCAGGCCGGAAGAAAACGCCGACCGGGTCGCGACCGCGGCCGTGGACGGGCCGGTGAAGAACGCGCCGACGGCCACGATCAGGCCCACGACGAGCAGGGTGCGCAGCGCCGTCCTGATGAACCGGACCAGGATGTCGAAGGCGGCGGCGGCCGCGGCCGCGGACGCGCTGGCGGGCACGCTGTTCAGGTAGAAGGCCCGGGCGATCGCCAGCCCGGCGCCGAGGACCAGCATGGACGCGGCGAACCCGAGCCCGGCGCCGATCAGCGCCCGCCGGTGGCCCCGGGCGGCGGCCACGCCGAGGCCGAGCAGCACGAGGGTCACGATGGGCAGCACGATTTTCAGGTCGTTGATGAGCCGGTAGGCGCTTTGCGCCTTGGTCAGGTTCTTGGACGGGAACAGCGCGAACGTGGCATGGACGATGGGGATCTTGCTGGCGATCGTCAGCCCGCGCGCGACGAGGTCCTGCTTGGCGACGGCCTCCAGCGGCGCCAGGTCAAGGGTGACCTGGCCGTTGCTGACGCCGATGGCGCCGTTTTTGCCGCCGCGGCCGGACAGGACGGCGATGAGCTGCTGGCTGGCCGCCCGGTTCACCTGGACCCACGCGGCCGCCATCCGGGGGCCGGTGACGATCTTTTGGACGCGGCTGTGCACGAACCCCTGTACCCCGCTGGCGAGCGGCCCGGCCACGCTCTGCAGCAGCCCGCCGACCCGGGTGAAGCCCTTCTGCGACAGGTCGGCGGCCGCCTGATCGGTCAGCCCCTTCACGTCGATCTTGGTGACGATCTCGTTGGTGAGCTTGTTGGTGAGCGCGTTCTGGATCGCCGGGTCCTTGATCAGCGGCGCCACGTTGGCGACGTACCGGCTGGTGTCGGACACCTGGTTCGCCGTCCACACTCCCAGCACCGAGAGGGGCGCCAGGATACAGCCGAGGATGATCAGCAGCGCCGCGACCGGCGTCCGCCAGCTGAACCGGCGCCGCCGAGCCCGGCGCGGCCGCTCGCGCGGTCCGGCCCCGTCGGCGGGCGGGCCTGCCTGGCCGGCCCGCCCGCCGGGCGGGCCTGCGCGCTCGTGCGAGCCCGGGCCCTCGCTCGCGGGCACCTGACCCTCGCCGCCGTTCGTATCGGACACGGGTCATCTCCCCTTCCATGTCCTCAAACCCGGCGCGCCACCTCCCTGTGCCGGGTGACCGTCGCCGCTTGTCTCCGCGACGCGCGGCTTCTGGCCCTCGATTCGGCCATCTGGCGGCTGGCGCTGAAGGGACCGGGCGCGCCGGGCAGTTGACGGCACCGAACTAGCGGGCCACTTCGCGGCCCGCTGAACCCCGATGGAGACGGCGACATCCGCCAGCCTCGAGGGGCCCGGATGGCACGTCCATGCCTTACGCTCGCGATTGCCAGGCCGCACGGATCCGCCCCATCGGCGGTGGACCGGGTACGCGTCACCTGCAACGCTGGCGCACGGAGCGCAGACAGGGGACGGCACTACCGCGGCTCCGCCTCCACCGCCGCGATGGCGAAGCCGAGCGCCTCGGTGATGTTGGCCGCCGCCGACACGACCCGGGCCGTTCCGATGATGGGGGCGACGGCCACGAGGACATTCTGCACGTCCTCAACTGTCACCCCTGCCTCAGCAGCCGGGCCGACGTGCGCGAGGTAGGACACCGGGCGGGCGTCGACGGCGGCCAGGGCCGCGATCCGGACCAGCAACAGCGCATCGGGCGCCAGCTCACATCGCTCCAGTGAAGCGGCGGTCATCGCGACGAGGGTTTCGAGAACGGGCCCGTCTTCAGTCGTATCAGGCACGGTCAGACTCCTTGAGTAGGCCGGGAGCAACTCCCGGCGGTTGGCCTGGGGGCGGAGGTGCTGCGGGGCTCATCCCTCCACCAGGGCTTTTCCGTGGACCGCCAGCGCCCAGATGACGAAGATGTCGAGCGTGATGACCATGAGTGACCAGAATGGGTAGAAGGGGATGAAGAAGAAGTTCGCGAATGCCGACAGCGTGGCGAGCGTGATTCCCACGATCCTGGCCCACAACGCTCCGGTCATTACGTAGAACCCCGCCAGCAGGACGATGATGCCGGCGATGAGGACGATCCACCCCCACGTTTTCACGTTCCCGCCGTAGGGGTAATTGGCCGCCGTGTGGTAGAACCTGCCGCTCTTCAACAGGGCGGCCAGTCCCTCGAAGAACGCGAAGAACCCTCCCACGATCATCACGATGCTGGCAAAGAGAACCCATCCGGCCCCCACGCCCGCACGATCCTCTGTCATAACTCCTCTTTCTCCAGCCCGTGCCATAACTTCCACCTTTCCAGAAATCAGATCATGGCACGCGCACGTTAACGCCCCGGGGCTTGCCCCTCCATCACCCACTTAGGATGAAATGCGGAGGAGGCCAGGGGTTGACGATGACTATCAACGGGAGTGTGTAGGAGACCGCCGACGAGTCACAGGAGCCGCAGGCGCTGCTGCGGCCACCCGGTACCTGGCGCGTCTCCGGTCATGCCAGGACCCGATACGGGGATCACGGCCGCAGTCCGCGACCGGCCGGCCTCCGGCCCGCTCCCGTGGTTTGCAGTCACCCAGACACAGCGCTAGCCGATGCCCGGCGCCACGCCAGAGCTGTCAGGATGCGGATTCGAACTTGTAGCCAAGCCCCCGGACGGTAACGATGTGCCGTGGGCTGGCGGGGTCAGGCTCGTTCTTCGCCCGCAGCCGCTTGACGTGGACATAGAGAGTCTTGGCATCGCCGACATAGCCGAACCCCCACACGCGGTCGATAAGCGGCATCCGGGTCAGCACCCGGTCCGCGTTCCGCAGCAACACCTCGAGCAGCCGGAACTCCCTCAGCGGCAACTGGATCTGCTTGCCGCGCACAATGACCACGTGCCTGTCGGCGTCCATCCGCACCGGGCCCGCCTCCAACGTGTCAGTCGGCCTTTCCTCGATTTGCCCGTGGCGGCGGAGCACGGCACGGATCCGCGTGACAAGCTCGCGCGAAGAGAAAAGCTTCATCACGTGGTCATCTGCGCCTGGCTCGCGCCCCTTCACCTTGCCGCCTTAGTGTTCTTGGCAGTCAACATGATCACCGGCACATTCGAGCGTTGCCGGAGAGCCCGGCACACCTCCGTGCGGCGAGCCCGGGCAGCGTCAGGTCGAGCAGTACCAGGTCATCAGCGAGAAGGCGATGAACCGGTCCTTCCGGTTGAACCGCATCAGATCGGGACGGGCATATCCTCCTCGGGCGCACCAGGAGTGCCGCGCACAAACGGCCTCAGCGTCGCTCTCGCGAACCTGGTGGCGGGCGAGGCGATCGCCACGCGCAAGTCAGGGGCTGGGTGACCGGCATATGATTGCCGGGTGAAGGGCACGCCGCGGCAACCGGACGGCGCGTCCGCACCTGCTGGCCGGGACCAACGAGACCCCCCTGACCGCCCATCACCGGTCCAGCGCCTGCACAGCAAGGTTCGCCTTCCACCCGCAACGGACGCATCGCTAATCCACACCCGCGCCCAGGGAGGGCTCTACCTCGGCGGGTGGGCACTCACGGTGACTCACCTCACGTTGTGGCTGCTCATCGGCATCGGCGTGGTGACCTCGACGGTGCTGGTGATCGGGAACTCGGTGCTCTCCTTTGCGGCAACAGCACTGCTGGCCTGGATGGTCGTCGCGATGCACCGCCGGCTTGGCCATCGTGGCTCCGTCAGACGCCTGTTCGCCACGGTGATATGGAAAGGACCCTACGATCCGGTTGGCCGCCTCGTGTACCTGCCGGTCAGAATCCCGGAGTCCTGGCAAGCGCTACGACGCGGCGGAGCCGCCGGCAAACCGGCCGTCACTGGCGCAGCGGATCAGCCCACCGCCGATCGACCGGCGGTACCGGACAGGACCGACCCAGGCCGTCCTCAGCCGTAAGGCATAGATAAGGTCCCCCCGGATCGAGAAGGCATCGGCTTTAAGGAGCAGCCATGCCGGAGAAGAGACGGAAGTTCGATCCGGAGTTCCGTGAGGGTGCGGTCCGGGGCCTGGGCGTCATGGCCTTCGAGTACGTCACCAACGCGGCGGCCAACGCCGCACCCTTCGCCACGCTGTCTTTCGCCTGGACGTGCCAGTCCTGCGGCGAGAACGTCAGTGACCGAGGCCCGTACAACGGACATCCGGAGGACGAGCAGAGCGGGCATGCGGACGGGTGCGAGCGCTAGCCGCCGAAGTCGCCGCGTCCGGCACGTGGTGTGATGAGGAGGACTGAGCGATGTCCGACCCATTCGAGGATCACTCTTTCGGACGGAACGGCGCGGTGCTCCAGGAGGGCCAGGACCCGGAAGAGGCCACGCCAAGGCCGACGACCTATCACGATGCTCAGGCGACCTACGGGTACTCACGTGCGCGGGCGCTGCGGCCACGTTCTCGGTGCCGCTCAATCACCCGGCGCTGCGCCGCCCGCCTCCGCCTCAGCTTCCATCTTCGCGAGGCGGGTGTAATAGTCCGGAAACTCGTTGAGGTGCGCACGCGTGATCTTCGCCGTCATGGTGACATCGTCATCGGTCACATTGGTCTCCGGATCACGCGTGCCGTGCTCGAGCTCGATGTCCATCCCCTTCCGGAACTGCTCGAGATCGAACGGCGAAGCGTCCCAGTCGATGCCGATCCGCTCGCCCGCAGCGCGGGCCTCATTGAGGGTAAAGCCTGAGTGAAATGTCATGTCGTTAACACCCTTCCGTGGTCTTCGCATGCTGGTCACTGTGACCTCCCGCATGGTCGTGCCACGCCCAGCCGGGAACATAGGGCCATAGGTCGTCCCCTCGTTCGATGGGAAGCCAACGCTGGATCCGTGCTGGCACGTGCAGCCGACTTGGTCGTCTAGCTCACGGTTACCGGACCAGCCCCGGCCCGCGCCGGTCGTCTTTCCGGTTCGTGCTGCTAGCGGTCGCGGTGGTCCTCGCGGTCGTCCCGCCGGTCGCCTCTGCGGTGCACACCGTGTGCTTATGACCGGTTGTCGGTCCCGGTTACGACGGTTTAGTGGACAGCCGCAGCCCCGGGTGGGACGTAACTGCTGCGATCGTGGACGAGGTAAGCGGTGATGATCGCGGCTGGGAAGAAGAACAGGCTGAAGATGAAGAACCCGATGAAGCTGTGGCCCTTTCGGCCAGCGACGCGGGCGGGCCAGAACGCAATTGCGATCCAGACGATCGCGGCTATAACGATCAAGATCCACCAGAGGATGTTCATGCTGGCCTCCCCTCTCAGCGTTCGTAGGGAACGCTCATAGTTGCTGCCGGACGGCAGCGTCGGCACCGGATGGGCGCTTGAAGAGCAACCACCGGTCCACCACCACCCTGCTCAGACAAGGGTGGTGCAACTGTAGGGACGAAAGGCATCGGCGGGCAGGACCAATGCTCGGGTGCTGGCGGCCAGGGCTCTAAGACCGGTGGGGGAGCGTGACTAGGCAGAGCGCAGGACGTGCCATGGATAACGTCAAGTCGAAGATCGCGCTGGTGGCTGGACCTGCCTTACGCTTCGCGGGGGGATATGACCGATCAGCCTGACCAGGAACTGCCGCCCGCACCGCCAAAGCGGCTCATCATCAGGGCGGTGCTCCGCGGCCTCCTGGTCACGACGGCGCTGGTGGTTTTCTATTATCTGCTGCCGCTGGACCGGCCGTTGGACACCGGCACCGCGCTGCGCCTGCTGGTTGGCCTACTGATCTTTGTCGGCCTGACGGTGTGGCAGGTCAGGGCGATCGCCGGTTCGCGCTACCCGGGCCTGCGGGCGGCCGAGGCGCTGGGATTGATCATTCCCTTGTACCTGCTGCTGTTCGCCTCAACGTATTTCCTGATGGAACGAGCCTCCGCGGCGAACTTCACTCAGCCGCTGACCCGCACCGACGCCCTGTACTTCAGCGTGACCGTCTTCACGACGGTGGGCTTCGGCGACATCGCCGCCAAGTCGGAGACCGCCCGGGTCGTGCTCATCGTCCAGATGCTCGCCGACCTGGCACTGCTGGGCGCCGGGGCACGGGTGCTGCTGGGGGCGGTGCGCCGAGGCCAGCAACGAAGATCAGGCGACGGCGACGGCCCGGCCGCTAGGTGACGTCTCCCCTGCACCCGGCGCCTCACCAGCATTCACCGTGCCGAGCTAGAGGCTCGCTGGCAGTGACCGGCGCCGGTGGCGTAGGTCGAGACGGTTCCCGGCCGCTGTTGCCAAGGGCAAGCACGATATGGGCTCGCGGATACGGCCGAGGGGCGTTCGAAGGCCACGGCCGCAGCTGTAATGCTGAGCAATGGAGTTCCGGTCCCGGAGCCGACGCCGAAGGGTCCCCGCTACGTAAAGCTCGCGGAGCAGGACGCAGACGTTGCAGACGTACTTCGTGTCCTGGGGCAGCCGGTGCCGTTGGATTGGTACGACATATACAAAGCCTGGGAGATCGTGAAGCACGCAGTCGGAGGCTGGCCGCAAGTTGTAGCTCGGGGCTTGGCCATGAAGGCGGACATCGACCGGCTCACGGCCTCGGCTAACCACCCTGGCATTAGCGGTGACGAAGCCCGTCATGCCCGGATGCAAGGCACTCCCGGCGCGAACCTGACGATGGCGATGAGCGAGGCGGATGCCCTGGTGCGGCCGCTGGTCGCCAACTGGATCGAGTCTCATCCCTCCTATTGATCTGAAGCCCCGGCTGCGGCCACACCGGCAAAGGAGAACCGGGCGTTGCTGCGGAGGAACTCTAGCCTAGTACGCGGCAAGAAACCGTGTGTCGCCCTGACGTGGTACGTAACCTCAGCGCCGAAAATACTCACACTCCCGCGACGCTGACGGACGTCTTGGGGCGCGTATGGGGCGCGGAAGGCGTCAGATCGTGGCGTTTCCTGTCGCGTCCTGGCTGTGGATGGCAATCGACGAGATGCGCCGTTCCCGCTGGCCGGGTAGCTTTATCCGCTACTAGGTTCGAGGTGCCCCCGACAGGATTCGAACCTGCGCTCACGGCTCCGGAGGCCGTTGCTCTCTCCCCTGAGCTACGGGGGCCCGGGGGACTCAGCAAGGTTATCAGCCACCCGGCTCACCCGGACACGTGCCAGATCACCTGCCGCGACGGGCCAGGAGGCGCTAGCCTCGCGCCCGTGGGCGAGGAACTTGGGCGCGTGCTCGTTGTCGACGACGACGAGGTGATCAGGCAACTCATCGCCGTCAACCTCACGCTCGAGGGATTCGACGTGGCGACGGCGGTCGACGGCCAGGACTGCCTGGACAAGGTATCGGCGATCAAGCCGGACGTGATCACCCTGGACGTGATGATGCCGCGCCTGGACGGCTGGGCCACCGCGGCACATTTGCGCGGCGATCCGCTGACCAGCCGCATCAAGCTGGTCCTGATCACCGCGCGGGCGCAGGAGGATGACAGGAGCCGTGGCATCCAGATCGGTGTCGACGCCTATCTGACCAAGCCGTTCGATCCAGGCGAGATGATCCGGATCGTGCGCGAACTCGCGGGGACGGCGCCCCGCCCGTTCGAAGGCCAGTGATGGCCCGCGCCGATCGCCTGCCGCTACTGTCCCGGATACCCTGACCGGTGCATAACGGCTGCCGCGCGCCGCGCCGGCATGCGAAAGCGCGTTACGGCTTCTGGGTGGCGAAGCCACCACCGGCGGGCTGCCTGACGCGCCCCGCGCAGCCGTTAGGCATCATCTCGGTGACCACGGCTACGCTGTGCGGTACACACATGCGCACGCCGCCGTGACGGCACGGCAGGCTGCGGCCCTCGGCACCGGCGCCGTCGGCTCGCCCATCCCGGCACCGGCCTCGACCTGCCTGGCGTGGGCGCACCGCAAACCCTGTGAGGAGCAGAAGTGAGCCGCGTCGCCCACCCGGCAGGCCCGATGCACGCGAGCGTGCTTCCCGCCGACCACCCGCCAGCGCCGCCCGCGGACCTGAATCTGCTCGACCCGAGCGTCTGGCCGCGCACGGCGGCGCGGAAAGCCGGCGTGCTGACCATCGGCGACGTCGACGTACGCGACCTGGCGGCAGCACACGGCACGCCGATCTTCGTTGTCGATGAAGAGGATTTCCGCAGCAGGTGCCGCGACTACCGCGAGGCGTTCGGGCCCGGCGCGGCCGTTTTCTACGCCGCGAAAGCGTTCTGCTGCCGCGCGGTGCTGCGCTGGGTTGCCGAGGAGGGCCTCGGTGTGGACGTCTGCACCGGTGGCGAGCTTGCGGTCGCGCTCGCGGCTGGCGTACCTCCCGTGCGCATCACCATGCACGGCAACAACAAGCTGCTAGCCGAACTCGAGCAGGCGATCACCGTCGGCGTAGGCCACATCGTGCTGGACTCCTTCGAGGAGATCGCCAGGCTCGGCTACCTCGCGGAGCGTCACGGCGCGCGGCCAAAGGTCCTCGTCCGGGTCACCACCGGCGTGGAGGCGCATACCCACGAATTCGTGGCCACCGCGCACGACGACCAGAAGTTCGGCTTCTCGCTTTCCTCGGGTGCGGCGGCGGAGGCGGTGCGGCGCGTCCTTGCCTTTGCGGCGCTGGAGTTCGCCGGGCTGCACTCGCACATCGGCTCCCAGATCTTCGATACGGCGGGCTTCGAGGCGGCGGCGCACCGCGTGCTCGGTCTCGCCACCGCGATCCGCGACTCGATCGGCGCGCCGACCGCGGAACTGGACCTCGGCGGCGGTTATGGCATCGCCTACACAGGCACGGACGATCCCGCCTCGGTGGCCGAGATCGCCGGGAACATCCACGCGATCGTGCGGAGCGAATGCCGCGCCGCCGGTCTTGAGGTGCCCAGGCTCACCGTCGAGCCCGGCCGGGCGATCTGCGGGCCTGGCACGGTTACGCTGTACGAAGTCGGCACGGTCAAGGATGTCGACGGCCTAAGGGCCTACGTGAGCATCGACGGCGGCATGAGCGACAACATCCGCACGGCGCTCTACGACGCCGAGTACACGTGTGTACTGGCGTCCCGCGAATCCGCGGCGCCACCGATGCTGTCCAGGCTGGTCGGCAGGCACTGTGAGAGCGGGGACATCGTGGTCCGTGACCTCTACCTGCCGGCCGACCTCGCGCCCGGCGACCTTGTCGCGGTCGCGGCCACCGGGGCTTACTGCAGGTCGATGGCGAGTAACTACAACCACATCCCGCGTCCGGCGGTCGCCGTGGTGCGGGCGGGAACGACGAGGGTCATCGTCCGCAGGGAAACGTGCGATGACCTGATGCGGCTGGACGTCGGGTGAGGCGGGAGACCGCTGAGGCACGAATGCCAGGCACCATGACCCGGCACCGGCGAAGGGAGCGATGCTGCGGTGGAGCCGCTGAAGGTGGCGCTGCTGGGGTGCGGGGTGGTCGGCTCGGAGGTGGTCCGGCTGCTCCGCGGGCAGGCCGGAGATCTCGCGGCGCGGATCGGCGCGCCGGTCGAGCTTGCGGGCGTCGCGGTGCGCCGCCCCGGGCGCAGGCGAACGGTCGAGATCGCGCCGTCACTGCTGACCACCGACGCGATGGAACTTGCCACCAGGCCGGACGTCGACATCGTCGTGGAGGTGATCGGGGGCATCGAGCCGGCCAGATCCCTGCTCGTGGCCGCGATGAAGTCAGG
This sequence comes from uncultured Actinomycetota bacterium, assembly GCA_963727015.1. Lineage (GTDB taxonomy): Bacteria > Actinomycetota > Actinomycetes > Streptosporangiales > Streptosporangiaceae > DATFVJ01. The sequence goes on from CAVSEV010000005.1 coordinate 639,893, forward strand.
AAAGTCGGTGGTCACCGCCAACAAGGCGCTGCTCGCCGACGACGGCGCGACGATCCACGGCGCCGCCCGCGAGTACGGCGCCGACCTCTACTACGAGGCTTCGGTGGCGGGCGCCATACCACTGCTCCGGCCGCTGCGCGAGTCACTGGCCGGCGATCATGTGCACCGGGTACTTGGCATCGTCAACGGCACCACCAACTTCATCCTCGACCGGATGGATTCGAGCAACGCGGGATTTTCCGACGCGCTGGACGAGGCTCAGGCGCTTGGCTACGCGGAGGCGGATCCGACCGCCGATGTTGAGGGGTTCGATGCCGCGGCGAAAGCGGCGATCCTGGCCGGACTGGCCTTCCACACGGCGGTGACCGCCGCTGACGTCCACCGTGAGGGCATCACCGAGGTGACCGCGGCTGACATCGCGAGCGCTCGCGCTCTCGGCTGCGTGGTCAAGCTGCTCGCCATCTGCGAGCGGCTCGGCAGCGGCGTGTCGGTACGCGTCCATCCGGCGATGATCCCCCGCCAGCACCCGCTGGCCGGCGTGCGCGAGGCCTATAACGCGGTGTTCGTCGAGGCCGAGTCCGCCGGCCGGTTGATGTTCTACGGCGCGGGCGCCGGCGGTGCCCCCACGGCAAGCGCCGTGCTCGGCGACGTCGTGGCGGTGGCGCGCAATAGGCTCGCGGGAACAAGGGGGCCTGACGCGTCTACCTATGCCGGGCTTCCTGTTCGGCCGATGGGTGAAACGTCCACCAGGTACCACGTGGCGCTCGACGTGGCCGACCGGCCTGGCGTGCTCGCCAGGGTCGCCGATGCGTTCGCCGCGCACGAGGTGTCCATCCAGGCTGTGCGCCAGGACGGGCACGGTGATGACGCTCAGCTTGTGATCGTTACCTACCAGGCGAAGGACGCGGCGCTCGCGTCGACGGTTCAGGACCTGCGCGCGATGGATGTGGTACGGGCGGTCGCCAGCGTGATGCGGGTCGAGGGAGAGGACGGCCAATGACCGGACCGGGCGCAGCAGGCTCTGCTTCGGCGCCTTCACCTGGCTCTGCGGTGGGCGCCGAAACGCGCGCGGCCTCCGTTGAGCGCTCGCGCGCTCGCGCGCCCGCCTCGTCTGCCGCGTCCGCCTCGCCTGCCGTGTCCGCCTCGCATGCCGCGTCCGCCGCGCCTTCCGCGTGCCGCTGGCGTGGCGTGATCGAGGAGTACCGTGACCTGCTGCCGGTCTCCGCGGCGACACCGGTTGTGACCTTGCGCGAGGGCGCCACACCCCTGCTGCCGGCCCCTAGGCTGTCGGCGCGGACAGGCTGCGACGTCCATCTCAAGGTCGAGGGCCTCAACCCGACCGGGTCCTTCAAGGACCGCGGCATGACGGTGGCAATCAGCCGGGCGGTGCAAGACGGCGCCAAGGCGGTGATCTGCGCCTCGACAGGCAACACCAGCGCGAGCGCCGCGGCGTACGCGGCGCGGGCAGGGCTGGTCTGCGCCGTGCTCGTGCCGCGTGGCAAGATCGCGCTCGGCAAGCTCGCCCAGGCGCTCGTGCATGGCGCGCGCCTGCTGCAGGTGGACGGCAACTTCGACGACTGCCTCGAACTGGCGCGCAAGCTCGCCGTTGATTTCCCCGTCGCGCTGGTCAACTCCGTCAACCCGTACCGCTTGCAGGGCCAGAAGACCGCCGCGTTCGAGATTATCGACGATCTTGGCGATGCTCCTGACGTGCACTGCCTGCCGGTGGGCAACGCCGGCAACATCAGTGCGTACTGGCGGGGATACAGCGAGTATGCCGAGCTGGGAAAGGCGGGTGGCCGCCCGCGGATGTTCGGCTTCCAGGCGAGCGGCGCCGCCCCGATCGTGCGCGGCGAGCCTGTGCTTTCCCCGCACACCATCGCGACCGCGATCCGGATCGGCAACCCGGCCTCCTGGCACCTCGCCGAGGCGGCGCGCGACGAGTCGGACGGCGTGATCGAGGCCGTCACCGACCGGCAGATCCTTGCCGCCTACCGCCAGCTTGCCCGCGAGGAGGCCGTCTTCGCCGAGCTCGCGTCGGCGGCCAGCGTCGCAGGGCTGCTCCAGGCTTGTGAGAACGGCCAGGTCCCGGTAGGTTCCCGCGTTGTCTGCACCATCACGGGCAACGGGCTGAAGGAGCCCGATTGGGCAGTGTCAGGTGCGCCCGCCCCGCCGGTGATACCGGTTGACGCGGCCGTGGCGGCCGCATCTCTTGGGCTGGCGTGACGAGGGTGCCGCGACGGCAGCAGATGACGGCAGGCGTATGAAAGCCCCAGTGATGGTAGTAGTGACGGCAGTGTGTACAGGCGGCAGTGAGGGCGGCGTGTGACGGCAGCGCGCTGGCCGCCGATAACTATCCGAGTGTCATTCACGCCGTTCGAACCGGCGTTCCCGCGAGGAAGCGTGATGAGCTGGCCTGCAGAGGCTGTCGTAGGGCGGGTCCCCCGCTGTGAGCACGCATTTCGGACCGGCCCCCAGCGCGCTTTGCGTCGTGCTCACCGGACCGATTTGGTTCAATCGGCAGCGAAACGGGTATTCCATGCCTTGTAAGCCCCCTGAACGTCGACAGGCAAGGCGCCAACGTTCAGCCCGGCAATACCGCAGCCAAATCCGGCACTGCCCTGCGCGAGGCGTGGCCCGGCTGCGGCCTGGGACAGATACGGCCGGGCAGCGCTGCGAGCCTGACCGCAAGATCGTTCGTCAGCTTGCGCGACACACGGAGAACTTTCTAGGGAATACCGTGGCCTCTCGTGGTGTTAGGCTGGGTGCTGCGCCAGATGCCCCGTTGCGGGGCAGGTGCTCGTCAGCCACTCATTGCCCGGCCGGCAGGGTCGTCGCGCCGCGGGGGTGGCCCTCCGTGCGCATACCAGAACACTGGACCGTTCCCGCGACCATCCGGGCGCGGATGCGGCGTCATGGTTGGAGCAGGCCCGGAGGATCTGACCGAGCAAACCTCCCCGATCATCTGTTCGTACCCGGATTTTTCTGCGGTAGCTGCGGATGGGGTGCTCGCACATGCGGTGGGAGATCGCACCTGCCGTCGCGTGAAAGGGGTGCCTGGACATCACGGCAACCAAGGAATGCGGCCGGACAAGCCGGCCGTACCGCACCGCCGGGTCTGCCGGTCGCACGAGTGACCGGAGCCCGCTCCCTGGGAAGGACGCTTTGTGAGCGACACCACCGAACTCCTCACCGGCCCGGCAGGCACGCCTGATGCGACCCCCGCTACGGCCGGAAACACCGGCGGGGCATCCGGCGGGGCTCCAGCCGCGGCCGCCAGGCCGCGCCGCAGGTCCGGCACTGGCCTGGCGGCGATGCTGCTGCCCGAGCTGCAGCGGCTCGCCCAGTCCCTTGGCATCAGCGGGACCGGGCGAATGCGCAAGAGCCAGCTCGTTGAAGCGATCCAGGAGCGGGCGATCATGGACGAGCCCGCCGCCGATGGGAGGGGACCGGATCGGGGGAGTTCCGTTTCCGCACCAGCAACGGCCAGGGCCGGCTCGGGCCGGCTGTCTCGGCTGGCGCTGTCGATTCAAACTCAGCCAAACGGGGCGCGCCTGCGGGAGCCGGTGACCCCCGTCCTGATGAGCAGGACGCTATGCAACCAGAAACATCCATATCGGCTGATCATGGCACCGGTGCAGGTGCCGGCGACCAGCAGCTCACCTTCGGCCGGCACAGTTCGGGTGGGGAGGGCGCCGGTTCGAGCGCTGGGGACAGCCCAGCTGCACCTGGTTCACCGGCACCTGAGGCAGGCCCACCAGCCAGCGGCGCGGCTGCCGGAACGGCCGTCGCGGGCCCTGGCGGGACCGGCGGCTTCCAGCCGGGTGACGCGGCGCTGACTGGCGGTTCCGTGGAGCACACCGGGGGGTCCCACGGCGGGGAAGAGGCCGGAGGCGGCCAGCGGGGTGACGACCAGCGCCATGACGACCAGCGCGGTGACGACCAGCGTGGTGATGACCAGCGCGGCGACCGCAGGCGGCGCAACAACCGCAGGGACGAGCCGCAGCGCCGTGACCAGCAGGGCCGCGACCAGCAGGGCCGCGACCAGCAGGGCCGCGACCAGCAGGGCCGCGACCAGCAGGGCCGCGACCAGCAGGGCCGCGACCAGAACAATGCTTCAGGGAACCGGGGCGGTGACCAGCAGAACCGGTCCGATGACGACGGCGACGGCCAGCGCGGCCGCCGCAGGGACCGGGACAGGTTCCGCAACCGCAACCGCAACCGCCGTGACAGGCAGGACGGCGAACCGGTCGTCACCGAGGATGACGTGCTCATCCCGATCGCGGGCATTCTGGACGTCCTGGACAACTACGCGTTCGTCCGCACCTCCGGCTACCTGCCGGGTTCGAGTGACGTCTACGTGTCGCTCTCCCAGGTCCGCAAGTACGGCCTGCGCAAGGGCGACGTGATCGAGGGAGCGGTCCGCCAGCCACGTGACGGCGAGCGGAGGGAGAAGTTCAATGCGCTTGTCCGGCTCGACAAGGTCAATGGCCTTGATCCAGAGCAGTCGCGCGGACGCCCCGACTTCAGCAAGCTCGTTCCGCTCTACCCGCAGGACCGGCTGCGCCTCGAGACCGAGCCGCTCGGCCTGACCACGCGGATCATCGATCTCGTCAGCCCGATCGGCAAGGGCCAGCGTGGGCTGATCGTGTCGCCGCCGAAGGCGGGTAAGACGATGATCCTGCAGGCGATCGCGAACGCGATTACCAAGAACAACCCGGAATGCCACCTCATGGTCGTGCTCGTGGATGAGCGCCCAGAGGAAGTCACGGACATGCAGCGTTCGGTGAAGGGTGAGGTGATCCATTCCACCTTTGACCGGCCGGCCGAGGATCACACGACGGTCGCGGAGCTTGCCATCGAGCGCGCGAAGCGACTGGTCGAGATGGGCCACGACGTGGTTGTGCTGCTCGACTCCATCACCAGGCTGGGCCGTGCCTACAACCTGGCCGCGCCCGCGAGCGGCCGGATCCTGTCCGGTGGGGTGGACTCCACCGCGCTGTACCCGCCGAAGCGGTTCTTCGGTGCGGCCCGCAACATCGAGAACGGCGGCTCGCTGACCATCTTGGCGACGGCGCTGATCGAGACGGGCTCCCGGATGGATGAGGTCATCTTCGAGGAGTTCAAGGGCACCGGCAACATGGAACTCCGGCTCCGCCGCGAGCTCGCCGACAGGCGGATCTTCCCTGCGGTGGACGTGGACGCCTCCGGTACCCGTAAGGAAGAGATCCTCATGTCGCCGGAGGAGCTTAAGGTCGTATGGCAGCTCCGCCGGGTGCTGCACGCTCTCGACGTCCAGCAGGCGCTCGAGCTACTCCTTGAGAAGATGCGGGAGACGAAGAGCAACGCCGAGTTCCTCCTCCAGGTCCAGAAGACGACAATCAGCTCATAGCCCGATCACCTCAGATCAATCGATCGGGCTGCGTGGCGCCTTCGGGGCGGCGTGCCGGGACGCGGCACCGGGAATCACGGCGGCCCGCGCGGCGTTGGTTCCTCTGGCAGACTGGTAAGCCAAATATCGCGGTACCGGTTCACGCCTGAATGTGTTGTGACAGGGCTGTTCGGCGGAGCCCCTTGCGGCACAGTCGCGGCGACCCGGCGACCGCCAGAAACCAGGAGTTGACGTGAAGCCTGAAATTCACCCCGAGTACGTGATCACCACGGTCACCTGTACCTGTGGCAACACTTTCACCACGCGGAGCACGGCCAAGAACGGTGTGATCCACGCCGACATGTGCTCGAACTGCCACCCGTTCTACACGGGCAAGCAGAAGATCCTCGACACCGGCGGCCGGGTGGCCAGGTTCGAGCGGCGTTTCGGCAAGAAGGCCGCCGAGCGCAAGTAACCCAGCTCAGGTAGCTCCAGCCCAGGTAGCCAAGCCCAAGTCGGAGGAACCGTGTTTGACCAGCTCAGCGAGCTGGTGGGCGACTATGAGCGCCTGGGGCGTGAGCTTGCAGATCCCGCCGTGCACTCGGATCAGGCCAAGGCGCGCGCGCTCGGCCGTCGCTATGCGGAGCTGACCCCGGTCGTGCAGGCCTACCAGGAGTGGGAGCGGACCGTCGCGGACGGCGATACCGCCAGGGAACTGGCGGCAGAGGATTCCTCCTTTGCCGCCGAGGCTGATCAGCTTGACTCGCGCAGGGCTGAACTCGAGGAGCGGCTGCAGCGGCTGCTCGTGCCCCGCGATCCCGCGGACAGCAAGGACGTCATTCTCGAGGTGAAGGCAGGCGAAGGGGGCGAGGAGTCGGCGCTCTTCGCGGGTGACCTGTTGCGCATGTATCTGCGCTACGCTCAGCGGCGCGGCTGGCAGACCGAGGTTCTCGACGCCACACCATCGGACCTCGGCGGGTATAAGGATGTGACTGTCGCCGTCAAGGCTGGCCGGCGTGGCGCGGCGGCGAGCGCCGCCGCGGCAGCCGCGGCGGCCGCGGCGGCGGAGCCAGGCAACGCGCAAGGGGTCTGGGCGCGGCTGAAGCATGAGGGCGGCGTGCACCGTGTGCAACGGGTGCCTGTCACGGAGTCACAGGGCCGCATTCACACCTCGGCGGCTGGCGTGCTTGTGCTCCCCGAGGCCGACGAGGTGGAGGTCCAGATCGACCAGAACGATCTCCGGGTGGACGTGTTCCGCTCATCGGGTCCCGGCGGGCAGAGCGTAAACACCACCGACTCCGCTGTCCGGATCACGCACCTGCCCACCGGGATCGTCGTCTCCTGCCAGAACGAGAAAAGCCAGCTCCAGAACAAGGAACAGGCGCTGCGTATCCTCCGCGCCCGGCTGCTCGCTGACGCACAGCAGGAAGCGGACGCGCAGGCTTCAGCCGAACGCCGCAGCCAGGTGCGCACGGTGGACCGGTCAGAACGCGTCCGCACCTACAACTTCCCTGAGAACCGCATCTCCGATCATCGGGTTGGCTACAAGGCGTACAACCTCGACCAGGTGATTGACGGCGACCTCGACAATGTGATCCAGGCACTCGCCGACGCCGACATGGCGGCCCGGCTTGGCGAGGCGCGATGAGCACCCTGCTTGACCGGGCGCGATGACCACCTTGCTCGACGAGGTGACCCGCGCCGCCGAGCGGCTCGCCGCAGCAGGCGTCGACTCGCCGCGGGGCGACGCCGAGCAGATCGCGGCGCATGTCCACGGCGTCGCGCGCGGGATGCTGCACACGGTTCCCGACACCGGGTTCGACGCGCGCTTCTGGGCCGATGTGGCCCGCCGGGCGGCCCGCGAGCCATTGCAGCACATCATCGGGCGGGCATATTTCAGGTACCTGGAGCTTGAGGTGGGCCCCGGCGTGTTCGTGCCCCGCCCCGAGACCGAGGTGATGACGGGCTGGGCGATTGACGAGCTGCGCGCGATGGATGCGGTTGAACCGCTCGTGGTGGATCTGGGCACCGGATCCGCGGCTATCGCGCTCGCCATCGCGCAGGAGGTGCCGCGCGCACGTGTGCACGCGGTGGAGGCAGAGCGGCTGGCGCACGCCTGGGCCCAGCGGAACATAGAGCGGAATACAGCGCGGAACATAGAGCGGAATACAGAGCCGTTTACCGGCCACGGTAACGGTGCCACCGCCGGCCACCAGGCACGCGCGGCAGGCTCGCAGGCGCCGGCGGTGATCCTGCACCTGGCCGATCTGGGTACCGCGCTGCCCGAGCTTGACGGCGCGTTCGATCTCGTCATCAGCAATCCCCCCTACATTCCCGACGGCGCAGGTGTGCCGCCCGAGGTTGCTGAGTACGATCCGCCGGAAGCCCTCTGGGGCGGACCTGACGGCCTTGACACCATCCGGCGCCTCGAACGGACGGCCGCCCGGCTGCTCAGGCCGGGCGGCCTGGTCGCCGTCGAGCACGGATCCCCCCAGGGCGCCGCGGTGCACTGCGTGTTCCCCGAGAGCGGCGGCTGGCGTGACACTCGCAACCACAGGGATCTGGCCGGCCGCGACCGGTTCGTGACGGCCCGCCGCGCCGCCGCGGAGCGCGAGCCTGACCGGCCGCGTAGGCGGCCGCATAGCCTGCCGCGGGAGCCAGCCGGCGAACCGCTGAACGGACCCGGCACTGGCGCCGGCACGTGGCAGGATGGGCCGCTGTGAGCTCACCGATTCGCCGATTCGATTGCGCTGACCCGGCGCAGCGCTCCGCCGGGATAGTGGAAGCTGCCGCTGCGGTGGGCCGCGGCGAGCTTGTCGTGCTGCCCACCGATACGGTCTACGGGATCGGCGCGGACGCCTTCACACCGGCGGCCGTGATGGCCATGCTGAACGCGAAGGGCCGGGGCACGCACATGCCGTCGCCTGTGCTCGTTGGTTCGGTGCGCGCCGCGGCGGCGCTCATCGATGACCTGGGCATGCATGGCCAGGATCTGATCGACGAGTTCTGGCCGGGTGCGCTGACCCTGGTCTGCCACGCCAGCCGCACGCTCAGCTGGGATCTGGGCGACACCAAGGGCACCGTCGCGGTCAGGATGCCGCTGCATCCCGTCGCCCTCGAGTTGCTGAAGCTGACCGGCCCGATGGCCGTGAGCAGCGCGAACCGGTCCGGAGAGCCGCCCGCCACGACGATGGCGCAGGCGCAGGCACAACTTGGCGATGCCGTCGCGGTGTACCTGGACGGCGGCCCGTGCACCGGCCGGGTGCCGTCATCGATCGTGGATCTGACCGGCACGGTGCCGCGATTGCTGCGTGCGGGTGCTATTTCTCCCGAACGGCTGCGCACCGTGGCACCGATCTTGGATGGCACAGACAGCCTGGCCGGTGCGGCCGGTACGGCCGGTACGGCCGGTACAGCCGGTACGGCCGGTACAGCCGGTACGGCCGGTACGGCCGGTACGGACCGCACAGATGACGCGAGCACGGGCGAGGCGAGCACGGGCGGCGCGAGCACGGGCGGCGCGAGCACGGGCGAGGCGAGCACGGGCGGCGCGAGCACGGGCGGCGCGAGCACGGGCGAGGCGAGCACGGGCGGCGCGAGCACGGGCGGCGCGAGCACGGGCGGCGCGGCGGCAGGCGACGCGGCGGCAGGCGACGCGGCTCCTCCGGGCACGAGCTGATCGCCGGGCGCGTAGGCTAAGGTCGTGCGCGAGTATTTGCTCACGCTTCTTGTCGCGGCCGCAATGACCTATTTGCTGACTCCGCTGGTGCGTAGGTTCGCGATCGCGGTCAGGGCGCTGCCTGAGGTGCGCGACCGCGACGTCCACGCTGTGCCGACGCCGCGGCTTGGCGGGCTGGCCATGTACGGCGGGCTTGCCGCGGCGCTGCTCGTGGCGAGTCAGCTGACGCACATGAAGGCGGTGTTCGCCGCCAATCTCAACGCACCCGGAAGTCTTACCGCGCCCGTCAGCCTGCTGCTCGCCGGCGGCCTGATCGTTGTCACCGGATTCGTAGACGATCGCTGGGGGATGGGCGCCACAGGCAAGTTCGCCGCTCAGGTGGCGGCAGGCGGGATCCTCATCTGGGGCGGGGTAGAACTGGACTGGATACCGCTGCCAAAAGGCAGCGTGCTCTCACTCTCGCCGCGACAGGGCATCGCGCTGACCATCCTGCTCGTCGTGGTGACCATCAATGCGGTCAACTTCATCGACGGCCTCGACGGGCTCGCGGCAGGTGTGGTGGGAATCGCCGCGTTCGCGTTCTTCATCTACTCCTACGAACTCACCCGCGTGGTCGGGCTGCCGCGCCAGACCCTGCCCGCCCTGGTGTCGGCAGTGCTCGCCGGGATGTGCCTCGGTTTCCTGCCGCATAACTTCTATCCAGCCCGGATCTTCATGGGTGACACGGGTTCCATGCTGATCGGGCTCGTGCTCGCCTATGCGACGATCTCGAGCTCCGCGAACCTGGACCCCGCGACGCTGCAGCACGTGAACCGTTTCCCGCTGGTCCTGCTGCCGTTGATTCCGATGGCGATCCTTACGATCCCGTACGCGGACCTCCTGCTCGCGGTGATCAGGCGCGCACGAGCGGGCCAGTCGGTATTCACTGCGGACCGTGGCCATTTGCATCACCGGATGCTGAACATCGGTCATTCGCACCGGCTGACCGTCCTGATTCTCTACCTATGGGCTGGTTTGTTCGCCTTCACCGTGGTTAGTCTGTCGATCGTCGGATCAGCGCTCGCGGTGCTTTCAGTGGCCACCATCGGCGGCATGGTGGCGCTGCTGCTTGTCTCACTGCCGTGGCTCCGTTCCCGCAGGCCGTCAGAGGCGCACCGTGATGCCAAGGCGGCCGGGAGCGCCCCGGCCGGGCGCCATGCGGCGGGGCCGGGTGGGCCTTCCCCGCCAAGGGCCATCGTCACTGGGCAGGATGTCCTTTCGCCGTCAGGTACTGGCCCAACGCAGTCGGCGGCGTCCGCCGCCGCGCCATGGGCCGACCGCCGTGCACCGCCTCCGGACGCCCTGCCGCCACCCGGTGCACTCCCGCCACCCGGTGCCCTCCTGCCACCGGACGTGGCACCGCTATCGGACGTGGTGCCGCGACCGGACGTGGTGCCGCGACCCGACGTGGTGCCGCGACCCGATGTGGTGCCGCCACCGGATGCCCTGCCGCCGGCGGCGAAGGTCGTTTCGCCGTCCGCGGGTGCCTGGCCCGGGCGCGGCGCCGACAGTGTCTCGCCGTCCGCGGGTGCCTCGCCCGGGCCTGGCGCCGGCGGCGTTTCGCCGTGGGCGGATGGCTGGCCGCGGCGTGGCGCCGACAGTGTCTCGCCGTCCGCGGGTGCCTCGCCCGGGCCTGGCGCCGGCGGCGTTTCGCCGTCCGCGGACACGTTCACTCCCCTTGGGACTGGCCGCTCGTATGCGGGCGAACAGCCGCAGCGTCAAGGACCAGCGCACCCGGCGCAGCCTGCTGTCGCGCCGCGTGCGGACGCATTTCCGCAGCAAGAGGACGATATACCGGTGTCAGGCGATGCGTCAGCGCCGACTCACGCCAATGGCCGCGCCCGGCCCGGGCCTGCGCCAGGAACCTCGCCGCGCGGCGCACAAGGGTGCGACGGCGGTCAATCCACGGGCGGCCAATCCACGGGGGGTGAGAGCGCGACGGGTACCTCAGGCAAAGGTCTTACCAAGAGCTTGTGATACCTTTCACGAACAGCCGCTGCCCGCCACGAACGCAAGCGACGGCACTGTCAGGCACACCCACCGCGACCCACGAGCAGACCCACGGAACCGGAGCCGCGAAGATGCTGGCCAATGACGCCCGGATCCTCACCCGATCGGCCATGGCTACGGCGATCACCGGGGTCATCCTGGTCGCGCTCGGCGCCGCCTTCGACGGCAGGAAGGGCGTACTTGGGGCCCTCTTCGGTGTGATTCTTGTCGCGGCCTTCTTCTCGCTGAGCGTGCTCGCGGTCAGCTTTGCGGGCCGGTGGGGTCCCGCCGCGATGACTGCGACCGCGCTGGGCACCTACGTTGTGAAGATTCTGGCCGTCGCGATTCTCGTCGCGTCGTTGCGGAACGCGACCGCCTTCAACACCAGGTTTTTCGGGATCACGGCGATTATTTGCATCCTGGTGTGGAGCGCCGGCCAGATCGTCACCCTGGCCCGCCGCGGAACGCCCTATGTGGTGCCCGAAGCGAGCACCCTGCCCGCGGGCCGTGAATTCAGCGATGCGCCAGGGCCACCCGGGGTGGCCGCCGCCTCTGGGGATCGTGATGTGGGCGGCGCCTCTGGGGTTCGTGATGTGGGCGGGGCCTCTGGCGATCGTGTCGTGGTCGGTGCCTCCGGGGTTAGTGATGTGGGCGGGGCTTCTGGGGATCGTGTCGTGGCCGGCGCCTCTGGCGCCCCTGACGTGGCCGGCGCCTCTGGGGCTCGTGACGTGGCCGGCGCCTCTGGGGCTCGTGACGTGGCCGGCGCCTCTGGGGCTCGTGAAGTGGCCGGCGCCTCTGGGGCTCGTGAGGTGAGCATCGCGGCGGCGCGCGCGGCGGCCATCGCCGCAGCGGCGCGCGCGGCCAGCACCTCGCCCGACGCACGCCAATCGGGCGGAGAGCCGTAATCGTGAGCACCATGAATTGCCCGCGTGCAGTCTCGCTCCGCCCCTTCCTGGCCTGTTATAGTTTGCCGCGACATGAGCGGGAAGGACCGCGATCTGGGATCGCACGGATGGCCGGGGGAACCAGGGAACGGGAACGTCGAGCCATCAGCAGTGCAAATCACCGGCGCTCCTCAGGACGCGGATCAGCACGGCCCATTGCAGGGCCCAGGGCAGCAGGGCCCAGGGCAGCGAAACCCGGGGCGACAGGTCCCGGCGGGACCCGGCGGAGCGGGACATCACACCGGGGACCAACACGCGGGAGAACAGAACACCAGCGGACAGAACACCAACGGACAGAACACCAGCGGACAGAGCACCAGCGAACTCACGGGCCAGGCGGCCAAACCACGCAAAGGCTGGTGGTGGCTGGTGCTGTCGTCACGCCCCACGGGCCAGTCCGGTGCCAGGCACCCCGCTGGCTGGTCCAATGCCGAATGGCCCAGCGAACGACACCGCACCGGCCGGTCCAGTGCCGAACAACCCGGTGCCGAACAACCCAGTGCCGAACAACCCTGTGCCGAACAACCCAGACCCCAAAAACCCAGATCCCAACAACCCAGACCCCAGCAACCCAGTGCGGGGCAACCCACCCAGCAGTCCGGCGGCGAAGCGAACCCGGGCTGGGCGATCATCAGCTACCTGGTGGCCGGCATGGCGTTCTACGGGAGCGTCGGCTGGCTGATTTCCTTGTGGATCGGCCATTCCGCGGTGCTTGTGCCCGTCGGGCTGCTTGCCGGGCTTGGTCTCGCGCTCACGATGATTATCCTCCGCTATGGCAGGTCCTGATCTGCCCCTGCGGCCGGACCGCCGTGGCGCACACCGCTCGCTGCCTGGCTGGGCCGGCCTTGGGGGCGATCCGCCGAAGCCCGCGCCGTGCTGGGGCCCCGGGAGCGGCCCACGGAAGACCCTGCGGTGCTGGCCCGCGGGCGACCCCCGGACCTGGCACGCGCCAGCGGATGACGTTGAAGGCCAGCCGATGACGTTGACGGAGAGTGCAGGAGTGGCTAATGAGTGACGTCCAGGTACACGCGGTCGCGAGCGGCTGTCACATCTTCTCGGGATGCGGCTATCCGGCGCCATCTCAGGACAACTTCAACTTCAAGCCTGCCTTTAGCATCGCCGGGTTGCATGTCACCAAGCCGATGCTGCTCGCGCTGTTCTGCGCGGCAATCGTGGTGGTCTTCTTCTGGTTCGCATTCCGGAGACCCAAGCTGGTGCCACGTGGCGCACAGAACCTCGGCGAGGTTGGGGTGCTGTTCGTCAGGGACCAGATCCTCCGCCCGGCGATCGGGAAGAAGGGCGACAATTTCCTTCCATTCCTGACGTCGCTCTTCTTCTTCATCTGGCTCATGAATATAATGGAGATCATCCCGATCATCCAGTTCCCCGTGCCGTCCCACAGCAGCTACGCATGGTCGCTGGTGGTTATGGTCTGGCTCACCTATATGTGGCTCGGCATCAGGCACCAGGGTTTCGGCACATTCATGAGGAACCTGGCCATCCCCGGCGACGTGCCCTGGTGGATCCTGCCACTACTCGTCCCCGTCGAGCTGTTGTCCAATATCATCATCAGGCCGTTCACGCTCGGCGTGCGGCTGTTCGCTAACATGTTCGCCGGCCACATCCTGCTACTCGTGTTCACCCTCGCGACCTGGTACCTGGCCGCGGTGGGCATTGGCCTGATCTTCGCCACCGCGTCGTTTGTCATTGTGCTCGCGCTGACCGCGTTCGAGCTGCTTATTCAGGCGCTGCAGGCCTTCATTTTCACCACGCTCACGGCGACCTACATAGCGGGCTCGCTGGAGCCGGGGCACTGACCCACCAGACGTCTGGGCCGTCATCGAATTGGCGGTCAAGTTCACCGAAAGGAACACGCAGATGATGGAAGTAGCGCAGCAGCTCATCGCGGCGTCCACTATTACCGTCAACACCGGCGCGGTCGCCTACGGCCTCGCCGCGATCGGCCCGGGCGTTGGCATCGGCCTGGTCTTCGGGCACGCCATGGAAGCCATGGCGCGCCAGCCGGAGGCGGCAGGCATGATCCGCCAGAACATGTGGGTCGGCTTCGCGCTCGCCGAAGCGCTCGCGCTTATCGGCCTCATTGTCGGCTTCATCTACAAATGACGACAGGCAGATGAGCACCAGCGAAGAGGTGACCGCACCGTGACCCACAACTACATCGCGGCCGGGCAGGACCCCCTGATCCCTAATCTCACCGAACTGATCATCGGGGCGATCGCGTTCTTCATCGTTTTCGGCGCGCTCGGCAAGGTTCTGCTGCCAAGGATTCAGAAGACGCTCGCCGAGCGCACCGACAAAATCGAGGGCGGCCTGGAGCGTGCGGAGGAGTTGCAGGCCGAGGCACAGCGCGCACTCGAGGAGTACCGTGCCCGGATTGCCGAGGCGCGGCAAGAAGCCGCCCGGCTGCGCGAGCAGGCCCGGGAAGAGGGCGCCCAGATCATTGCCGAGATGCGGGAGCAGGCCCAGGCCGAGTCGCGGCGGCTGCTCGAGGCGGCCGAGGCGCAGCTCGACGCGGAGCGCCAGCAGGCACTCACCGCGCTCCGCACGGACGTGGGCGCGCTCGCCGTCGAGCTGGCGAGCCGGATCGTCGGCGAATCGCTGGCCGACGAGACGCGGCGCACCCGGATAGTTGATCGCTTCCTTGACGAGATCGAGCGCGAGTCCGGCACGGCTGGGCTCAGGGGGTGACAGCTCTTATGGGCGCAACGGCTGTTATGGACGCGACGGGGGCCGGCCGCCCCGCACCGGAGGCGATGAGTTGAGGGGAATCAGCAGAGCATCGCTTGCCGAGGTGAAGGAACATCTCGCGGCGGCCCTTTCCGGGCCGGGTGCCGCGGATGGCGCGGGCGTGACGGTCGGTGACGAACTGTTCGCCGTGGTGCACCTTCTCGATCACGAGCATGCGCTCCGCCGTGCCCTGTCCAATCCGGCGAAGCCGGGCGGCGAGAAGGCTGCGGTGGTGGGATCGCTGCTCACCGGCCAGGTGTCTGCAGCGACGGCAGAGCTCACCGCGGCAGCCGTTCGGCTTCGCTGGTCGAGTCCGCGCGACCTCACCGACGCGCTCGAGCAGCTCGCCGTCACGTCACTCGTCACCGCCGCTGACGCGCAGGGCAAGCTGGACGAGCTTGAGGATGAGCTTTTCCGGTTCGGCCGCATGGTGGCGGCACAGCCTGAGCTGCGGCTCGCCCTTTCCAACCCGCTGCTGTCGCCCGAGCGCAAGCGTGACCTACTTGATTCGCTGCTCCGGGGCAAGGTCACGGACGTGACGCTGCGGCTTATCACCGAGGCGGCGGAGCATCCTCGTGGACGTAGCCTGGAAAGCGGTATCGAGGAGTACGCGCGGCTCGCGGCCAAGCGGCGCGAACGGCTGGTGGCCATTGTCCGGACTGCCAACGAACTCACCGCGGCGCAGCGCGGGCGGCTGGTCACCGCACTCGCTGCCACGTACGGCCACGAGGTGCATCTCAACGTGGTGCTCGACCCGCATCTCGTCGGCGGCCTCTCCGTCCAGCTGGGCGACGAGGTCATCGATGGCACTGTGGCGAGCAGGCTGGCGACCGCGCGGCGCCGGCTGGCGGGCTGATGTACTAACTCGAAGCGGACGCTGTCCGACTGGCGGAGCGAAAGCACAGAGCGAAAGCACAGAGCGAAAGCACAGAACGAAGACACAGAACGAAGACACAGAACGAAGACACAGAACGAAGACACAGAACGAAGACACAGAACGAAGACACAGAGCGGAAGATACAGAGAGATAGGGAAGACATGGCGGAGCTGACGATCCGGCCGGAGGAGATCCGTGAGGCGCTCGAGCGCTCCATAAAAGAATACGAGCCGGAAGCTGCCACCCGCGAGGAGGTCGGCACGGTCGCTGAGTGCGGCGACGGCATCGCCAAGGTCGAGGGATTGCCCTCGGCCATGGCCAATGAGCTGCTCGAGTTTGAGGACGGCACTCGCGGGCTCGCGCTGAACTTGGACGTGCGCGAGATAGGTGTTGTCATTCTCGGCGACTTCAGCAAGATCGACGAAGGGCAGCGCGTCCGCCGCACCGGCGAGATTCTGTCGGTTCCCGTCGGCGATAGCTTTCTTGGCCGGGTTGTGGACCCGCTTGGCAGCCCGATGGACGGCCTCGGTGAGATCGGCGAGATGGAGTTGCGGCCGCTCGAGGTGCAGGCGCCCAGTGTTATTCACCGCCAGTCGGTGAGCGAGCCGCTGCAGACAGGCATCAAGGCGATCGACGCGATGACGCCTATCGGCCGGGGTCAGCGCCAGCTGATCATTGGTGACCGGCAAACGGGCAAGACCGCGCTGGCCCTCGACACGATCATTAATCAGCGGGAGAACTGGGAGTCCGGGGATCCGGCGCGACAGGTCAGGTGCATTTACGTCGCCATCGGGCAGAAGGGTTCGACGATCGCTCAGGTGCGTAGGTCTTTCGAAGACGCGGGGGCGATGGAGTTCACGACGATCGTCGCCGCCCTGGCGTCAGACCCCTCCGGCTACAAGTACGTCGCCCCGTATACCGGCTCGGCGATCGGCCAGCACTGGATGTATGCGGGAAAGCATGTACTGATCGTCTTTGACGACTTGTCCAAGCAGGCCGAGGCCTACCGCACCATTTCGCTGCTGCTGCGCCGCCCGCCGGGCCGTGAGGCCTATCCTGGCGATGTCTTCTACCTGCACTCGCGGCTGCTCGAACGGTGCGCGAAGCTCTCGAATGATCTGGGCGCCGGGTCGATGACCGGGCTGCCGATCGTCGAGACGAAGGGCAACGACATCTCTGCCTACATCCCGACCAACGTCATCTCGATCACCGACGGCCAGATCTTCCTGGAGACCGACCTGTTCAACGCGGGTGTCCGGCCGGCCATCAACGTCGGCGTCTCGGTCTCGAGGGTCGGCGGGAACGCCCAGATCAAGGCCATGAAGAAGGTCGCGGGAACGCTGCGCCTCGCGTTGTCGCAGTACCGGGACCTCGAAGCGTTCGCCGCGTTCGCCTCGGATCTCGACGCCGCGTCGCGTGCGCAGCTTGACCGGGGGGAACGGCTTGTCGATCTGCTCAAGCAGCCGCAGTACAGCCCGTTCCCGGTGGAGCGCGAGGTGATCTCCGTCTGGGCTGGTACCTCCGGGCAGCTGGATGACGTGCCGACCGAGGATATCCCCAGATTCGAGGCAGAGTTCCTCGATCACCTGCAGCGGGTACGGGCGGGCATCTACGACACAATCAGGGAAACTGGGGAGCTGACAGAGGACGCCGTTGCCGCGCTCAAACAGATAATTGAAGAGTTCAAGAGGAGCTTCGAGACGAAATCAGGCGGACTGCTCGTGCGGGATGAACCCGTCGAGGCGCTCGGGGAAGAGGACGTCAGCCACGAGAAGATCACCCGCTACGTACCACCCAAGCGCGAGCAGGAGTAGGCGGCGGGATGGGAGCGCAGCTTCGCGCGGTCAGGCGGCGGATTCGCTCGATCAAGTCCACCGCCAAGATCACGCGTGCCCAGGAATTGATCGCCGCGTCGCGGATTGTCAGGGCGCAGCAGCGCGTGCAGGCGGCCGGCCCATATGCGCGTGAGATCACCCGGGCGGTCGAGGCCGTCGTGAGCCGATCACACTCGATCAACCATCCGCTGACGACCGAGCCAGCGAACCCGTCGCGCGCCGCGATCCTGCTGCTTACCAGCGACCGTGGCTTCTGTGGCGGATACAACGCGAACGTGCTGCGCGAAACGCAGGCTCTTGCCGGGCTGCTGAGGGAGCAGGGCAAGGAACCTGTCACGTTCGTCGCTGGCGCTAAGGGCATCGTCTGGCACCGTTTCCGTGGCCATGAGATCGCGGCGGAATGGGATGGTTTTTCCGACAACCCGCGGCACGATCACGCCAGGCAGATCACCGCAAGGTTGCTCGAGGCGTTCAACACGCCTGCGGACGACGGCGGCGTGGACGAGATCCACCTTGTCTATACCGAGTTCGTCTCCATGCTCACCCAGACTCCGCAGGCACGCCGCATCCTGCCGATGGAGATCGAGGAGACCACCGAGCCGCCGCCAGAAGGACCGGTGCCGATATATGAGTTCGAGCCCTCGCCTGAGGCGGTGCTCGACGCGCTGCTCCCGGCCTACGTGGAGAGCCGGTTGTACTACGCGCTGCTCGAGGCCGCGGCATCCGAGCACGCGGCGCGGCGCCGCGCGATGAAGTCTGCCACGGACAACGCCAACGACTTGGTCGATGAGCTTACGCGGGTGGCGAACCAGGCACGTCAGGGCGAGATCACCCAGGAAATCAGCGAGATCGTCGGCGGCGCTAACGCGCTCGCGGCGGCGACCGCGGCGAATGAATGAGAGTGACTATGACAGCGACCGTCGAGAATCCCGCCGCCGAGGGCGGCGCCCCCACAACTGCTGGGACTGGCCGTGTCGCGCGGGTCACCGGTCCCGTCGTCGACGTGGAATTCTCCGGCGACCAGATGCCCGACATGTACAACGCGCTGCACGTCGACGTCAAGCTCGGGGATGAGCGCAGGAGGCTCACCCTGGAAGTCGCGCTGCACATCGGCGACAACATGGTGCGCGCAATTTCCATGCAGCCGACTGACGGCCTGGTCCGCGGTGCCTCGGTCGCCGACACCGGCGGTCCCATCTCGGTCCCTGTGGGCGAGGTGACCAAGGGACACGTGTTCAACGTGCTGGGCGAGCCGCTCGACGTTTCTGCCGAGTCGCTCAAGGTGACCGAGAGGTGGGGGATTCACCGGCACGCCCCTGCCTTCGATCAGCTCGAGCCGAGAA
Source organism: uncultured Actinomycetota bacterium (assembly GCA_963727015.1). Classification (GTDB taxonomy): domain Bacteria; phylum Actinomycetota; class Actinomycetes; order Streptosporangiales; family Streptosporangiaceae; genus DATFVJ01. The sequence goes on from CAVSEV010000005.1 coordinate 658,718, forward strand.
CGGAGATGTTCGTCACCGGCATCAAGGTGATCGATCTGCTGACGCCCTACGTCCGCGGCGGGAAGACCGGCCTGTTCGGTGGCGCAGGCGTCGGCAAGACCGTGCTTATCCAGGAAATGATCAACCGCGTGGCCAAGAACTTCGGCGGCGTCTCGGTGTTCGCGGGCGTGGGTGAGCGGACCCGTGAGGGCAACGACCTGCTCACCGAGATGACCGAGACCGGTGTCATCAAGGACACCGCGCTGGTGTTCGGTCAGATGGACGAGCCGCCGGGCACCCGGCTGCGGGTCGGCCTGAGCGCCTTGACCATGGCCGAGTACTTCCGCGATGAGCTTGGCCAGGACGTGCTGCTGTTCATCGACAACATCTTCCGATTCACGCAGGCCGGCTCGGAGGTATCCACGCTGCTCGGCCGGATGCCGTCGGCGGTCGGATATCAGCCGACCCTCGCCGACGAGATGGGTGAGCTGCAGGAGCGGATCACTTCGACCCGCGGTCACTCGATCACCTCGATGCAGGCGATCTACGTGCCAGCGGACGACATCACCGACCCGGCGCCGCATACGACCTTCGCCCACCTCGACGCCACGACCGTGCTGTCGCGGGCCATCACGGAGAAGGGCATCTATCCAGCGGTGGACCCGCTCGACTCCACGTCACGGATTCTCGACGCCAGGTACGTCGGGCAGGATCATTACGACGTCGCTCGCGAGGTGCAGCGGATCCTCCAGCGGTACGCGGAACTGCAGGACATCATCGCGATCCTCGGCGTTGACGAACTATCGGAGGAAGATCAGATCCTGGTCAAGCGAGCGCGGCGGATCGAGCGGTTCCTCTCGCAGCCGATGTTCGTGGCCGAGCAGTTCACCGGGATACCCGGGGCCTTCGTTTCGGTCGAGGACACGATCTCCTCGTTCAAGGCGATCTGCGAGGGCAGCCACGACAGCTTGCCCGAGCAGGCGTTCTACATGTGCGGCGGCATCGAGGACGTCGAGAAGAAGGCAGAGGAGCTGAGCAAGTCGTGAGGGCGCCGGCCGACGGCGCGGCTGCCGGGGTGCGGCCGTGACGCTACTTGTCACGCTTGTGACGCCCGAGCAGGAGATCTGGTCAGGCAACGCCAGCCGGGTGATCGCCAAGACGCTCGACGGCGACATCGGCATTTTGACCGGGCATGCGCCGGTGCTCGGGGTGCTGGCGGCGGGGAGCCTGGTGCGGATACTCGACAGCGACGGCGACAATGTGGTCGCCGCCGTCACCGGCGGGTTCCTCTCTGTGGCGGATGACCGGATATCGGTGCTCGCGGCCCAGGCTGAACTCGGCAGCGATGTGGATGTGCAGGCGGTGCGGTCCGAGCTGGACAGGCTGCTGGCGGAATCAGGGACTGAATCTTCGGCCACCGCGGAGCCGTCCGGCGTGGAGTACGCCCGGGCGCTCCTGCGGGCAGCCGGGCAGTAAGTCCGGCAAGGCCGCCAGGAGTGGGTGGGACACTGGCATTCGATGCGGCCGGTGTCTTCGCCGTGTTCCTTCTGCTTGCCGTGCTCGCCGGGATCGGCATCGCGCTTCGCCGGGTCATACTGGAACGCGGCGGCGGGACGGTCGAGTGCGGTCTGCGCCTGCGGGCGGCGGACGGCCGCTGGCAGGCATGGCGGCTCGGTGTGGCCCGTTATCAGCTCGATGAGCTGCGCTGGCATCAGGTCTTCGGCGTGCTGCTCCGACCTGACGTGGTGCTCGCCAGGCGAAATCTGGTCGTGGCGGCACGCAGGAGCCCCGATCCCGCGGAGGCGGTCAGCCTCGGCGGGGAGACGGTCATCATCGAGTGCAGGGAGGCACCGCGGGCCGAGCCGGTCGAGCTCGCCATGGGCGAGGATGCCTTGACCGGTTTTCTCGCCTGGCTGGAGGCGGCGCCGCCAGGTTCACATCTGGATCAGATCGCCTGACCAGGCCACATCTGGATCAGACGGCCGGCCGCTCAGCCGGTCAGCGTTCGCCTCCCGGCTTCCACAACACATCGCCCCGCTCGCTGTTTGCCTGCCGTGCCAGGATGAAAAGCAGATCCGATAGCCGGTTCAGGTAACGGGCGGTCAGCGGGTTGACCGAGTCGCCGAGCGCGCCAAGCGCCGCCCAGGTACTGCGCTCTGCCCGCCGGGTTACCGCCCGCGCCGCATGCAGGAGGGCGGCACCGGGCGTCCCGCCCGGCAGCACGAAGCTGCGGAGGACCTCGAGCTCCTCGTTGTACCGGTCGCACTCGGCTTCCAGGCCGGTGATGTACTCCTCGGTGATCCGCAAGTCGCCGCTGGTTCGGTCAGTCTGCGCGGACTCGGTGCCGCGGGGCATGATCGGCTTGCACAGGTCAGCGCCAACGTCGAAGAGCTCGTTCTGGACTCGGGTGAGTGCCGCCGCGATGCCGGGGTCGAGCTGGCCCATCGCGATGGCGGCGCCGATCGCGCAGTTCGCCTCGTCGACGTCGGCGTAAGCCGCAAGCCTGGGATCGGTCTTGGCCACCTCGCTCATGTCGCCGAGCCTGGTCATGCCGCCGTCGCCGGTGCGGGTATAGATCCGGGACAGCACGACGGGGGTGTCATTGCGGTTGCGAGCCATGCCTGTCAGCCTACGATCCGGCCCGCATGGCCAGCGACGCGGCACGGTTGAGGCATCAACAAATATCACCTGGAGTGACCAGTCTCGGTCAATGCTGCCGGAGGGCGCGTCGCTTGCGATCCCAGCTCGGGCTCAGGTGCTGTACAAGAAAAGTTGATCACGTTATTGAACTGGGCTATTCACATTGTCGTCACGATGTGGCATCGTATGAACTCGAAGAGTGATCGCACGTTAGTATCACTGTTAGCAACCGGTGGTTGTAGACGAGCAGTGCAGGGACGGCAGCGACAGAGCAGAACGAGGACCTGGCCACGCGAGGAGCCCGATGTCTGGGCACCCCGGGCACTAGGCACACGAGGTCATCTACTCGGTGTCCCGGGGGGGTGCGGTGGCCTGCGTCCGGTGTCCGGCGGATTTCGGGGGCCTGCCGGACACCGGAATCTTGGGGGGGAGAGCGCGCTCCCGGCCGGACGGCCGGGAGCGCGCTCCATTTTGCTCCGGACGCAAGCTCGGGTATGGCCGCGAACGCAGTGACCGCGTTGATCGCTGAAGAAACTCGCCAGATACCAGGCAGCAGCGTGAACCCCTGCCGCCGCGCGAGGCGGGCTGGCCCATGCGCTCGATACCTTGATACTGCTTGAGCAGTCCAGGTGCCCGCCGGAAGCCGGAGGCCAGGTCATGCGCGAGGACCCCCAGCAACGGGCCACTGAGTTCCTCAAGGAGCTCTACGCCGCCGGCGACATCGACGCGGACCGGTTCGCCACCAGCGTCGCCGGGCTGCTGGCCGCCAAGACCGACACCGAGCTTGCCGGGGTTGTCCGGTCGCTGCCACAGCCAGTCGCCTTCACCAGCCCGGACCGGCGGCTCGCCAAGCCACGGGAGATCCACTCCGGCATAGGGCGGCTACGCCTGGCAGGACAGTGGCAGGCCGCCCGGGAAACACACCTCAGCGCAGACCTGGGCAGCGTCAGGATCGACCTCACCGAAGCCCAGTTCGACGACAACGTCATCGACCTGCACGTCTACACCGGATGGGGAAGCATCACGATCATCGTCCCCCGCGGCCTCGACGTCCAGATCACCCACCACAGAGGCGGTGTTGACTCGCGGCTGGAACCGCCAGTGCCCGGGCTCCCGCTCATCCGGCTCGACGTGACCACCAGCATCGGCAGGGTCCGCCTCCGCCACCCCGGAACGCAGCAACGCCACAAAATATGGCCCCGCGCCATGAGACGCTGACAAGAAGCCGCGCCCCCGCCTCACCAGCCCAGCCAGATACGTGACCGAAATTACGGTCCATGGCACTAAGTAAAACGCCGGTTACACCCCGCCGTCTGCCAAGGCGGGGCGGCCCACCGGGCCCAGCGCCGCGCCGCCGCGCCGCGCGCGGAGTAGGCTTGGCCACCCTGTGACCGGACTACCGTATGTGCTGCTCAGCTGCGCCGTGTCGGCAGACGGCTACCTGGATGACGCCAGCGCGTCCAGGCTTGTGCTGTCCAGCGCGGCCGATGCGGATCGCGTGGATGAGGTCAGGGCAGGCGTGGACGCGATCCTGGTCGGCGCTGCGACCATCCGGCGGGACAATCCCCGGCTGCTCGTGCGTTCGAAGGCCCGGCGGGAGGCGCGTACCGCCTGCGGGCTGCCGCCAAGCCCGGTCAAGTTGACGCTGACCGCTACCGGGGACCTGGATCCGGCCGCCCGCTTCTTCACTGCCGGCGACGTAGAGAAGCTCGTCTACTGCGCAACACCAGCGCTCGCCGTGACCCGTGCCCGGCTGGCGGGCGTTGCCACGGTCATCGATGCGGGTAACCAGCCCACCCCCCGTGCCCTGCTCGCCGACCTGGCCGGGCGGGGCATCGGACGATTGATGGTCGAGGGTGGCGCGCGGGTGCTGACGCAATTCCTCGCGGCCGGGCTCGCCGATGAGCTGCAGCTGGTGGTCGCGCCCTTCTTCGTGGGCGACCCGGCGGCGCCGCGCTTCGCACGGCCGGCCAAGTACCCGCATGATGCGGGCAACCCCATGACGCTGGCCGAAGCCCGCAGGCTCGGCGATGTGGTGCTGCTGCGCTACCTGCTCGGGCCGGCGGCCGGGGACCTGCGCTGGCTGCGTCAGGCGATCGAGATTTCCCGCCGGTGCCCGCCTTCGCCGCGCGCCTATTCGGTGGGTGCGGTCATCGTCGGCTCCGGCGGCGATGTCGTGGCCACCGGCTATTCGCGCGAGCAGGATGGCAGCGACCACGCTGAGGAGGTGGCGCTGCGCAAGGCTTCCGCCGGACCGCTCGGCGGCCAAGGGCTCGCGGGCGCGACCCTGTACAGCTCGCTCGAGCCGTGCAGTACCCGTGCGTCGCGGCCACGTACCTGCACGGAGCTGATCATCGCGGCCGGGATCGAGCGCGTCGTGTTCGCCTGGCGCGAGCCGGACCTGTTCGCCGATTGCCAGGGCGCCGAGATCCTTGCCGCGGCGGGCGTTGCCGTCGATGAGGTGCCCGAGCTGGCCGATCGCGTACGCGCGGTCAACGCGCACTTGTTCGGGCCGGCGGAACGGCGCTGAGCCATACCCTCCCGGCTCTCTGCGGGCCACCGCCGCGAGGGCCGCGGCCACGCTACCCGTCGGCGTCATGAGAGCCCGCGTCGTGAGGCGGATCCCGCACGGGAGAACGCGCGTGCGCAGGGGGACGAGGTGGTTCACCTGCACGGGTAACCGAGCCGGAGGGGCGTGTAACCGAGCCGGAGGGGCGTGCGCAGGCGCGAGCCGAGAGGTGGCTGGCGACTCCGCCCAGCCGGAGCGGGGCGGGGGTCTGGATACGTTGGCGCGGCGCATCCGCCTGGGCCGTCCGTCCGGATCGCAGCTGAGCCGGACTACCCAGCTCAGCTCCGGAAGCCGGCCCGGCTGTCGGCGGGTCCGCGCCTCCGTGTCTGGCACGGGCCGGACCGCGGATCATCGCCTGCGTCGTGCCACGGCGGCGCGGCGCCGTGGGCCTTGGCGACGGGCTGGTGCTGCGGGTCGCCGCGGTGGCCGGCCGCATTACCCCAAATAGGCCCGGAACCCGCCGCCTGTCCCAGGCACCACGCCGGGCCCATCCACTACGGTAGGGCCGTGCGGCTTGTCATCGCGCGGTGCAGCGTCGACTACGTCGGCCGGCTGACTGCCCACCTGCCAAGTGCCCCTCGGCTGCTCCTGCTCAAGGCGGACGGGTCGGTCTCCGTCCATGCCGACGACCGGGCCTACAAGCCGCTGAACTGGATGAGCCCGCCGTGCACCCTCAAAGAGTGCGACCAGGCGTGGACGGTGACCAACAAGGCGGGCGAGCAGTTGGTGATCACCATTGAAGAGGTGCTGCACGACTCCCGGCACGAGCTTGGCGTGGACCCTGGCCTGGTCAAGGACGGAGTCGAGGCGCACCTTCAGGAGTTGCTCGCGGCTAGCCCGGCCGCGCTGGGCAGTGGCTTCACGCTGGTGCGACGCGAGTATCCCACCGCCATCGGCCCGGTGGACCTGCTCTGCCGCGACGCCGACCGCAGCGCTGTGGCCGTGGAGATCAAGCGGCGCGGCGAAATCGATGGCGTCGAGCAACTCACCAGGTACCTGGACTTGCTCAATCGAGATCCGCTGCTCGCTCCTGTGCGCGGCGTATTCGCGGCGCAGGAGATCAAGCCACAGGCGCGGGTGCTCGCGGAAGATCGTGGCATCCGCTGCGTGACGGTCGACTACGACGCGCTGCGGGGTGTCGACCGCGGCGGCCTCACCCTGTTCTGAGTAATAACCAGTTCTGAGAACTAACCGGTGAGTAATAACGGCGCGCACTGCCCGATCATGGTCCAGGGGTGTCACGCCGGCCCCGGCGATGACACACAATGGCCCATAGGGTGTCAGAATCGGCACACAATGGCCCATTGTGTGCCACTGCCGCGGCGCGCGGCGCTGCTGGGGCGCGGCGCTGCGGCGCGCGGCGGCGCTGCTGGGGCGCGGCGCTGTGGCGCGCGGCGCTGCTGGCCGCTGCGCCGCTGCGTTGGGCCAGGTCGCATTCGAAACGGCGAGTCGTGGACCATGGTGCGGGCCGTGCCAGTATGACCGCACAATATATGAGTGACGATCAGCGGCTGCGGTGGCGCACGGGCGGATGGGGCAGGGCCATGAGCCCGCGCCGGGTCCGCCGTGAGCCGGGCAAGCCGCCGCCCGATCCCGTCGAGCAGGTCGAGTCGTGGCCGGACGGCGACTGGGTGGTGCGCCCGGTGTCCGGCGCGGCGGCGGCGAAGGCCTACCGCTGCCCGGGCTGCGACCAAGAGATACCTGCCGGCGCGCCGCACGTCGTCGCCTGGCCCGCCGCCGCGCAGCCGTTCGGGATGAATGCTGGCATCGGCGACCGTCGGCACTGGCACCGGCCCTGCTGGCGGCGGCGCCTGCACCGGCGCCCTGTCCGGCCTGCCCGGCCCGCCAGGCCCGCCAGGTCCACCCGGCCCGCCCGGCCCGCCCGGCCCGCCCGGCCGGGAGGGGGCGCGGGAGGGTGACCTGGGCGGGCCGGCGGCAACGGTGAGCCCCGCGGGCATGCGAATGACCAACGCGCACGCGTGCGGATGACGATGAGAGGGAGGCGAGCGTGGCAGGCCAGGCCCACAGTGCCGAGATCCGTGCGGCCACGGTGCTTCCTGGCAGGCGGTCGCCGGTCAGCCTGCGCACCGAGGATGGGCTGGACCTGGTCGGCGAGCTGGCGTTGCCCGCGGGGCGGGATCCGGCCGCGACCCTTGTCTGCCTGCACCCGCTGCCCACCCACGGCGGCATGATGGACAGCCATATCCTGCGCAAGGCGGCGAACCGGCTGCCCGCGCTGGCTGATCTTGCCGTGCTGCGGTTCAACACGCGCGGCACCTCGTCGGATCACGGCACCAGCGAAGGCGAGTTCGGCGGAGGCGAGCACGAACGCCACGACGTGGCGGCTGCCGTCGGTTACGCGACCTCCGCCGGGCTGCCCGTCCGCTGGCTGCTCGGCTGGTCGTTCGGCACCGAACTGGCGCTGATGTGGGGAAATATCCCGGACGTAGCGGGCGCCCTACTGCTGTCACCGCCGCTGCGCCGTGCCACGGACGCGGATCTGGATGCCTGGGCCGCATCAGGTAAGCCACTGACCGCCCTGGTCCCCGAGCTTGACGACTACCTGCGGCCGGCCGAGGCGCTGGAGAGGTTCGCCCGGGTACCGCAGGCGGAGGTCGTGGCGGTGCCGGGGGCCAAGCACCTGTGGGTGGGAGAACCCTACGTCCGGATCGCGCTCAATGAGATCGTGAAGCGGGTTAACCCGGCCGCGTGGCCCCTCCCCACCGAGTGGAAGGATCCCTCATGAACCTGTTCGACCTGACCGGGAAGACGGCGCTGATCACAGGCGCGTCGCGGGGCATCGGCCGCGCGATCGCGGTCGCCATGGCCGATGCGGGTGCCGGCCTCGCGCTCGTCGCACGCAGCGCGGAAGGCCTGGCAGAGACGGCGAGGCTGGCTACGCGGCAGGGCGGCAAGGCGATTGTCATCCAGGCCGATGTGACCCGCCAGGAGGACGTGGCGGCGGCAGTCGCCGACGCGACCGGGCAGTTCGGCCAGGTCGACATCCTGGTGAACAACGCGGGAGGTTCCAGCTTCCTGGTGCCGTTCGCCGATCTCCGGCTGCCAGCGTGGGAAAAGATCATGAAGCTGAACCTGACCTCCGCTGTGTACGCCTGCCATGCGATCAGCAAGCACATGCTGGAACGTGGTAGCGGGTCAGTCATTAACGTCGCCTCCGTGGCCGGCGTGGCCTCTGCGCCACTGCTGGCCCCGTATGGTGCCGCCAAGGCGGGCCTGATCAACCTGACCAAGTCACTGGCGGTGGAATGGGCCGAGTCCGGGGTGCGGGTGAACGCGTTGTGTCCCGGCTGGACGGCCACCGATCTGAACCGCGGCTTGTGGGATGACGGTCACGGCGGCAGCGCGACCGTCGAGGCTGTGCCGATGAAGCGATGGGGCAGGGCCGAGGAAATGGCAGGCCCCGCGGTTTTCCTTGCGAGTGACGCGTCGTCGTACCTCACGGGCCAGGCCATCGTCGTTGACGGTGGCCAGACCGCGATCTGACCACCGCCCGGCAGGCATACGACGACAACATGTCCCGTGAGCCAGGATCGCGGCCTGGCCCACGGGACCTAGCGGATTACTCGGTCCACCACTCCTCGTCCTTGGCCTGGCCACTCTTGACACCCGGCCTAACCGCCTGCGCCGGAACCGGCTGCTTTTGCGGCGAGGGGCCGCCCGGCTTCTGCGGCTGCTGAACGTCTCTTGGCTGTTGCTGCTGCGGTGCCGCCGGGTGCGGGCCCGGCGGAGGGCCCTGCTGGCCGCCGATCGCCGGCTTGGGCTGGCTGGGCTGCAGCGCGGCGTCGAGCCCTGGCATCTGCGCACCGAGCAACTGGCGCAGCTGGGCCAGATGACCCTGGATGCTGTCCTTCTGCCTGGTCAGGTCGTCGACGTGGCGCTGAGCGGAGGCGCGGTGCCGCTCGGCCTCGGACTTGACCTCGGCCAGGTGCTGATCCGCCTGCGACTTGGCCTGGCCGAGGACCTGGTCGGCGTTCTTCTTCGCGTTGGTAACAAGCTGCTTGGCGTGCTGCTCGGCCTCGCGCCTTGTCTGTTCCGCCTGGGCGCTGGCCTTGGCGGCGCGCTGCTCGGCTGTGGCCGCGCGCTGCTCGGCCTCTGTGACCAGCTTCTGCGTGGCGGCCTGCGCTGCGGCGAGCCGCTCGGCCTCCTGCCGTTCGGCCTCTTCGCGACGGGACGCGAGCTGGATCTCGAACTCGGCCTCCGCCTGGGCGCGCTGCGCCTCGCTCTCCTCCAGGATCCGCTGCGCCTGCGCCCGCATCTCATCGGCCTGGCGCTTGGCGGTGGTGAGGATCTCGTCCCGCTCGCGCTTCGTCGACGCGCGCAGCTGCGCGACTTCCCGCTCGGTGCTCGTGCGCAGCTTGGCGATGTCTCGCTCGGCCGCGGCACGCTTCTCCGCGATTTCATGATCCGCCGTCGCGCGCAGCTTGGCGACCTCACGCTCGGTGGTGGAGGTCAGCTCCTCGGCCTCGCGCCGCACGCTCGTGCGGATGGCGTCCGCCTCGCGCTCGGCAGCGCCGCGCAGGTCGTCCGTCTCCCGCTTGGCGTTCGCCCGCAACTCGTTGGCCTGGTTCTCGGCCGCGGCGCGGAATTCGGCCGCGTCAACCTTGGCCGCCGCCTTGATTTCATTGGCTTCCGAACGTGCCGCCTGAACCAGTTCTGTTGCCTGCTCCTCGGCGAGCCGAAGCAACTGCTCGATGCGCGCGCCAAGACCGGAGTAAGTGGGCCGCTCCTGCTCCTGGATCTGGCGGTGCGCCTCGGAGAGCTCGCGCTGCATTGCCAGCACCTGCTCACGGTGCTGGCGAACCTCAGCATCGAGCTGCTTTATGTGCCCGTCGACCTGGCCCCGGTCGTAGCCGCGGAGCACCGTGTCGAACTCGCGTGGGGGTGTTTCCTCGAAGAAGTTGCTCAACTGGGCGTCGATGTCGGACTGCATGTGGCTCGATCCTGGTGAGACGGGATGACACGCTGATCAGGCCGAGCGTGCGCGTGGCCCCCCTCCGGCGAGACGACACGGTCACCAGCGGTCCGGTGACCTGACCAGCCCCGCCGGGACGGCGCGTAGCAAATCACTCGCCCGGCGTTTGAAAGCGTACTCCGCCTGCGCACCGTTGGAGGCGCCTTTGCGGGTGCCTTCGAACTCGCTCGGCCTTTCGGCGTCCATTATCTACTATTGCCGTACCTGGCGGTGCTGTGGTCGGGGCGGCGCGCCGGCCAGGGACGTTTGTCCCTCCGCTGTCCTCAGGGCGCCTGCACCAGTTCGGTTAGCACACCGCCGACGTCCGCGGGATGCAGAAAGGCGATCGAGGCGCCCATCGAACCATGCCGGGGCCGCTCATCGATCAGCCGGAGGCCATGACCGCCGATGGCTTCGAGCGCCATGGTGATGTCAGTCACGCCGTAGCCGATATGGTGAACTCCCTCGCCGCGGCGGGCCAGGAACCTGCCGACCGGCGTGTCGGGATGCAGTGGCTCGAGCAGCTGAATGTAGGACGACCCGGCCGGCGCGTCGGCGACGTGCAGCATCGCCTCGTGGACGCCCTGTTCTTCGTTGGTTTCCTGGCTCACGACACTGAGCCCGAATACCGACCTGTAGAACTCGATCTTCTCCGCCACGTTGTGGCAGGCGATCCCTACGTGATCGATCCGCGTCAGCATCGCTGGCTCACCCGTCCGCGCCCCTCACGACCCTCCACAATCCCTCCCTGGCTCATCAGCGCTGGTTCCCAATCGGCCTGGCACGACCGTGTCATGGGTATCGTGACAAACGACCTAACCGGACGACGCGGAGGGGTTGCATGTCAGCAGCGGTCTCAGCAGCGGTCATCGTGAGCGGCGCCCGCACGCCCGTCGGCAGGCTGCTCGGCTCGCTCAAGGATTTCACCGCCATGGATCTTGGCGGGATCGCAATCAAGGCCGCGCTTGACCGGGCGGGGATCTCGGGCGGCCAGGTCGATTATGTGATCATGGGCCAGGTGCTGCAGGCAGGCGCTGGACAGATTCCTTCCAGGCAGGCCGCGGTCAAGGCCGGCATCCCGATGACGGTCCCGTCGATCACCATCAACAAGGTCTGCCTGTCCGGCCTTGACGCCATCGCGCTCGCTGCCCAGCTGATCAGGGCGGGGGAGTTCGAGGTCGTGGTCGCCGGCGGCATGGAGTCGATGACAAATGCGCCGCATCTGCTGCCCGGATCGAGGACCGGCTACACCTACGGCTCGGTCACGTTGCTCGACGCGATGGCGCAGGACGGGCTGACCGACAGTTTCGACCAGGTGTCGATGGGCGAGTCGACAGAGCGCTACAACGCCAAGCTCGGCATCGGCCGTGCGGAGCAGGACGAGTTCGCGGCGCGCTCGCACCAGCGCGCAGCGGCGGCGACGGCGGCCGGCTTGCTGGCAGGTGAGATCGTGCCAGTCGAGGTGCCGCGGCACCGCGGCGGACCGGTTGTGGTGAGCCAGGACGAAGGCGTCCGCCCCGACACGACCGTGGGAACGCTCAGCCGGCTACGGCCCGCCTTCGCGGCGGACGGGACGATCACGGCCGGGTCGGCGTCGCAGATCTCGGATGGCGCGTGTGCCGTCGTGGTGATGTCAGCGCAGAAAGCGGCAGAACTCGGCGCCGGCGTACTCGCCGGGATCGGGGCGCACGGCAACGTGGCCGGGCCGGACAACTCGCTGCACTCGCAGCCCTCAGCGGCGATCATGCATGCGCTCGGCAAGGCGGGCGGTACGGTTGGCGATCTCGATCTGATCGAGATCAACGAGGCATTTGCCGCGGTGGTGATCCAGTCCATGAAGGATCTTGGTATCGGCGCGGACCGGGTTAACGTCAACGGAGGTGCGATCGCGATCGGCCATCCCATCGGCGCGTCAGGCGCACGCATCGCCCTGCATCTGGCAACTGAGCTGCGGCGGCGCGGCGGCGGTCTTGGCGCGGCCGCACTGTGCGGCGGCGGTGGCCAGGGCGACGCACTGCTGCTCCGGGTGCCGGCCCCGAGTGACCACTGAGGCCCCAGTGGCGGCTGAGGGCAGGACGGCGGCTGAGCTCCCAGTGACGGCTGAGGGCGATGCGGCGGCGAAGGCGAGATCCGCGACAGATCCCGAACGGCTCACGCGGAGACGCTCTGGCAGGACCGCGGATGTCCCGGATTTGGTGGGGCGCGCCGCTAGCGGTGACCCGCGCGCCGTTGCCCGCCTGATCTCCCTGGTGGAGGACGGGTCGCCGCAGTTGCGCGCGGTGATGAAGGCGATCGCGCCACTGGCCGGGCGGGCGCGCGTGCTCGGTCTCACGGGTGCGCCTGGCGTGGGCAAGTCGACCACCAGCGGTGCCCTGGTCCACGCCTACCGGCGTCTGGGCAGGCGGGTGGGTGTCGTCGCGGTCGACCCGAGTTCCCCGTTCACCGGCGGCGCGTTGCTTGGCGACCGGATTCGGATGCAGGACCACGCCACCGACCGGGACGTGTTCATCAGGTCCATGGCCACCCGTGGCCATCTGGGTGGCCTCGCCACGGCGACGCCGCAGGCGCTCCGGGTGCTCGACGCCGCAGGCTTTGACGTGATCATTGTCGAGACAGTGGGTGTCGGCCAGGCCGAGGTCGAGGTCGCATCCCTGGCCGATACCACCATAGTGCTTGTCGCGCCCGGCATGGGCGACGCGATTCAGGCTGCCAAGGCCGGCATCCTGGAGGTGGGGGACGTATTCGTCGTGAACAAGGCGGACCGCGATGGCGCACACCAGGCGTTGCGTGACCTGCGGAACATGATCGCCCTGGCCGGCCGGAATGAGTCCGCCTGGAGACCCCCGATCGTCTCCACGGTTGCCGTGCGTGACGAGGGCATCGACGAACTCGTGGGAAAGCTGGACGCCCACGCGGAATGGCTGGAACGCTCCGGCGAACTCACGCGCCGCCGCCGGGCCAGGGCGGGCTCCGAGGTGGCGGCGATCGCGCTCGCCGAGTTGCGTAAGCGGATGGGCGCGCTGCCAGGTGACGGCAGGCTCAGCCGGCTTGCGGCGAAGGTCGCCGCCGGCGAGCTTGATCCCTACACCGCGGCAGACGAGCTGGTCGCATCGGTGAGTCCAGGCTCCTGAGCGGTCGCTCCGGTAGTCGGCTGGGCGGTCGTGTCCGTGGTCGGCTGGGCGGTCGTGTTCGTTGGTCGGCTGGCCGGTCGCTTTCGTGGTCGGCTGGGCGGTCGTGTTCGTTGGTCCGCTGGCCGGTCGCTTTCGCGGTCGGCTGGCCGGTCGCTTTCGTGGTCGGCTGGTCGGTCGCTGTCCTAGTCCGGCCGGTCGGTCGCTGTCCTAGTCCGGCCGGTCGGTTAGAGTCGACTCAATGACCTCACCAGGTTCCCCTGCCTCCCTGGCCCTGTATGTCCCGCTGGAACCATCTGTCACACCAGACCTGAGTGTTTCGCTGGAACTGGTTGTCCCATTTGCCTGCCGTGTCCCGCCAATCCGGTCTGATTCATCGGTTCCATTGGTCACTGCAGCGATTGCGGGCTCCAGCTTGGCGAGTGCCTCCAGCTCCGTGTCGATGATCGATTCGCTGCGCAGCCGCGCCCTGTAGGCCTTGCCACCACCCCTGACCCCGAACAGCCGCTTCGCGTAGACGAGGTAGACGACGAGGGCCACGTTGATGACGAACGCGCCGACCCGCAGGAAGGTGATTTTGTGGGCCAGTTCGTAAATCTCGAGGGGCAGCCCCGCAGAAGTGGCCACCATGGCGAAGTACTCGCCCCAGCGTTGCGCGAGCCAGAGGCCTGCAGCCTCGATGACTTCGATCACCGCGTACGCGGCCAGGCCGACGGCGAACCACCTGAGCGTGGCCGGATTCAGGGTGAAGGCGTGCCTGATGGAATCGACCAGCTTGGACTGATCAAGGTCGTAGCCGAGCTGCCTGAACAACGGGCGCAGCAGGGGGAGCTCGCGATTGAAAGCCTGCTGGATGCTTCCGCGGGAGTACTGGAACCGCCATACCGCGTAGGCTGCCACGCCGACGATCAGGACCCGGACGATCCGCTCGACCGCGAAGAGGCGCAAGATAAGGACGCTGCGCAGCTCGTTGCCGCGGCGGACCCGTGGCGCCTCGCTTGCGGGACCCGCCAGCCTTGGCTCGCCGGGCACGAACGTCCCGCAGCGCAGGCAGCGCCAAGACTGGCCCGCGGCCGTTGGCGCGGTGAGCCGGTTACGGAGAGCGGACTCCTCCGGGGCGTAGGTGATGTGCCCCTTGCGGGCACATGTCAGCAAGCTCCAGTCCATCTAGCCCAGCGTATGGCAAGTATCGATGGCAGGCCGAAGTCACCGTGCGTGACCGGCGGCTCCGGACGCGGGGGCCGATATCGGCTGCGACCGGCTCGCGGTTCAAGGTCGCCCGGCTGAGGGGCCCCCGGCTGAGGGGCCCCCGGCTGAGGGGCCCCCGGCTGAGGGACTTGCGGTCGAGATCGGTCTGGTCAGCGGATGTCCGGTCACGGTTCGCCCGGTTCAGCGCTCCGGTGACCTGGCGGACCAGATCCGACTCCGCCCGCAGCTCATACCCAGGACCAAGATCGTCGAGGTGGAAACCATAACCACCGGGCCAGCTGAACTCGTTCTCGCCTGGTGGCAGCTGGATGATCGTGCGCACCGCTGCCGGGGTCCCCGACACCTGTGCGGCCACCCCGGTGAAGGCCGACTCCAGTCGCGGCAGCGCCGACACGAAGGCCGGGTTGACGCACACTTCGAGCGGCCAGCTGTGGCAGACCACAGATGCCGAGACGGCCGTAATCGGATGCCCGGCATCGGCGCGCAGCTGGCCGAGGCCAAGGACGGCCACGATGCTCGCCGCGGCAAGCCCCATGGCGTAGCGGTGACGGCGGGTCAGAACCAGGGTCGCCGCCAGGATCGCGGCGGCCGCGAGGCCGCAGAACCACGTGAGAGCGGCGGCGAATAGCCCGGATCGCCACTCGGTGAACGGTGAGTGGTGCACATCGGGTGACAACAGCAGACACGGCAATCCCGCGCCTGAGCTCCGGCGCGTGCCCGACCATGCAGCCAGGGCCCAGCAGGCCGTCGCCGCTGCGACGGGTATGGCGGCGGTTGCGACCGCCTCGCTGCAAGCAGGGAACGGCTGCCTAGGCAGCAGGCGCCCACGCGGCAATCTCCGCGACCACAGCCGCTGCGTCCGGAGCTGCCCGGGCGGAAGCCCGCGGGGCAGGAGCCGTTGGCGCAGGAGCCGCCCGGGTACGAGCAGCGGCCGCCCGGCCGCGGGGAGTGCGCTCGACCGCGTTAGGCGGCTACCGCGTACCGCGCGTCGCGGGTAGCGGCGCGCGCAGCAGAGCACCGCGACGAGGAAACCCGCGGTGACGTGCACGAGCAGCGCAGCGGCGCCTGCCGCAAGCTCCTGCGGCTGAAAGCTGCCAGTGATCGGGCCGTGGGCGCCAGTCCAGGCCGCGATCGCCCCTGCCGTCAACGCGTATCCGGTGAGCGCAGCCGACGCGACGACACCAAGCCGGGTCAGCGGTCCCGCCGCGGCGGACCGGCGGCCGAGCTGGTCGAGCCGGCCGAGGCCAGAGCGCTCGCTTGTGATCGTGAGCCATGCGGTCAGGCCGGCGGCCACCGGGCCGCTGCCGCGGACCGAGTCGAGCAGGGCGTCGCCGGCGAAGTCCCAGCTGGCCAGCCCAGGGGTGAGGGCTCGCCAGGCCCCGGCGACGCCGACGATCGCAACGGGCAGCAGCATGACCGGCGCTGCGCGCCGGCATTCTGCGGAAAGCAGCGCCAGATTCATGCCAGCGCGTGGCCGCCCGCCTTCAGGCACCGCCGGTAATCC
This sequence comes from uncultured Actinomycetota bacterium, assembly GCA_963727015.1. Lineage (GTDB taxonomy): Bacteria > Actinomycetota > Actinomycetes > Streptosporangiales > Streptosporangiaceae > DATFVJ01. The sequence goes on from CAVSEV010000005.1 coordinate 674,719, forward strand.
CGTCGGTGAGCGCGAGTACCCGCGGGCAGCAATGCGCGAGCCGCGCGGCGTCACGTCCGGCGACGACCATCGCAGTGCTGACGGCGAGCGTCCGCAGACACCCGGCGATCGCCAGCGCGTCGTCGTCCGCGATCCCGTCAAGCAGGCCATCGACGAGCAGCAGGTCAGGCTCGTGCACGGTGCAGGCGGCGAGCCACGCCCGGCACGCGACGTCGTCGGGTGCCGTCTTGATCAAAGCGGTCGCCCAGCTCGCTAGATGCAGCCGCTCGAGTGCTCCTGCGACGCCGGCCCGGCGGTGGGACCCAGGCAGCCCGAGCTGCCACGCGGCATGTGTGATCAGCCCAAGCACGGTGAACCCAGCGGGTCGGCCGGGCGGCGGAATCAGACCGACGCGGTCCCGGATCATGTCACGCCCCCGCCATGTGCGCATGTCCTCGCCGAGCACCCAGAGTTCGCCCCGCGCGGGAGCGGCGAAGCCGGCCAGCAGCCCGAACAATGCGGTCTTGCCCGGTCCGTAATCGCCCGCGATGCCCACGGCGCCAGCCGCGGTGTCGACAGCGAAAGTGACTGAGCGCAGCGGCCACCTGCCGCGATCACACAGCCCAAGCCCGCATGCCAGAATCGCCGGCCGACCGGATTTCGCCACCGCGGGTGAATCCACGGACGCCGCGCGCCCAGGTGACACGCTAACCCGGCCACTCCGATCGTTCGTCCGGCCGCCCGCTGCATCCACCTCCATCCGTGGTGCTGTGTCGTCTGTGGTGCTGTGTCGGCCCTGTGGTGCTGCATCCCCCGTGGTGCTGTGTCAGCCCTGTGGTGCCGTGTCGGCCCTGTGGTGCTGCATCCCCCCGTGGTGCCGCGTGGGCCCTGTGGTGCCGTGTGGGCCCTGTGGTGCCGTGTGGGCCCTGTGGTGCCGTGTGGGCCCTGTGGTGCCGTGTGGGCCCTGTGGTGCCGTGTCGCCGTACCGGCTCCTGACCGCCCCGTTGTTACGCCAAGCACCCCTGGGCTCCGTGCGAAGGCCTTTTCAGGCGGCGTGGCACCGGATTTACCGAAGCCGTACTCTTCCCGGTGATAAAAATAACGCAGCTTGGCTTTCGCTGTCACTTCCGCGCGCTAGCATGGCGTGCCTGTACCGGAAAGAAGGGCGGGCAGATAGCGACAGCGTCTACCGCGCACAGGGCTCAACACCGATGCGCACGAGCCCGAGCTTCCTCCCCCTGTCCCGAATCGCCACGCGGCTCGTACCGAATCCCGTGCGCGCGATTCCAGTGCCTGGCTTACCTAGTGTCGAATGCCCGTGCCGTAACCATTATGGCGGATTCGTGGTTATAACCGCCCACCTGGCATGTCCCGGTAAGCGCCTCCTCTCCGGGAGCATGATTCTCATGATCCCGGTACGCTCAGTAAATATCCTGAAAAGCTCCGGATCATGAAACCGCGGGCGGCGATCCTGCCTTGCGCCGCGCACGCCATGGTCTGGCCGGGGCGCTACGGTGGGCGCGTGGTCAAGCCGCTGCAGTTGCCCTTTGACCCGATCGCCCGGGCGGTGGCGATCTGGGAGCGGAGGTTCGGTCCGGCAGCGGCGATGGCCGCAGTTACTTCGATCATGCGGGCACAGCAGATCCTGCTCGGCCAGCTCGACACGATCCTGCGGCCACACGGACTCACATTCGCTCGCTACGAGGCGCTCGTCCTGCTGAGCTTCAGCCGCCGCGGCGCGCTACCTCTCGGGGTGATCGGCGAACGCCTCATGGTGCATCCGACCAGCGTCACCAACACCATCGACCGGCTGGAAGCACAGGGCCTCGTCGCCCGGCGGCGGAATCCGTTTGATGGCAGGGGGCGCCTCGCCGGGATCACCGGCGCAGGCAGAGCCGCGGTGGACCGCGCGACCGCAGATCTGATGGCGGCGGGTTTCGGTATGCCCGGATACGATCCGCAACGCCTGCACGAGATCTTCGACCTTCTCCGCGGGCTGCGCGTCACGGCGGGCGATTTCACCCCTGAGGACCTGAATCCAGCGCGGGATGTGGACCTGGCGTTGGGGGGTGAGCACGCCGAATGATGGGCGCGCACATCGGCGTCCTGGTCGGTGAAACATGCTGCTGATCTTGCACGGAGTTGGCCACGGCGCGCATCGCCCACCGTTCTCTTTCCACCTTGCCAATGATCGCGGACAAGATTCGCGGCAATCAGGTAAAAGTAACCAGTCGCGACCCGGCCTGCGCATTGGCGTTGCCGGTGCTTGCGGCACCCAAGGCGCCCCTCGGCTCGGGAATCGTCACAACCAATGGCGCCACGTTTCGGGGCCTTGCCGCGGCGCCATTAAAGCTGAAGGGACGGGCGGCTTGTCTCGCTTGATATTCCATCGGCCTGCCGCATCCCAAGCCGGAGCGCGGGTCGAACGGCCCCATGCGCCACTGACCGGGTTTAGCGGCGCCCGGATGTACCCCTGTGACGTCCGGGCACGTCGGTAGGCGGCACTGCCCACGGTGTGGTTGGGCCGGCCGTGCCCGGCCCTCGCGGGGCTTGCGGACGGCAGGGTTACGCCCGGTTGGGCTCAGGCACCCCGCGCCCGGCGGCGGTGACGGGCAGTTGGGATAGGGGCCAGCGGGCAGCAAGCCCTTAGACTAGGCAGAACGAGATAGTAGGACGTCCTACTATCCCGCTGTATCGCTATCTCGCTGTATCGCCATCTCGCGCAGGGCCGCTTAGGGCATGGCTTCGGAATGGGATACGGGCGCGGGTCGAGCTTGGAACAGGAGCCGTGATGGACGCCGACGAGAACGCCATCGACGCCGGCAGGCGCCGCTGGCAGCAGAGGTATGAGGCGGCACGTAAGCGGGACGCTGATTTCTCCACCCTGTCCGGAGTCACGCTCGACCCGGTGTACGGTCCGCCGCAAGGCGCCGGCTATCCGGGCTTCGCGCGCATCGGCTGGCCTGGTGAGTATCCGTTCACCCGAGGGCTTTACCCGACCGGATACCGCGGCAGGCCCTGGACCATCCGCCAGTTCTCGGGCTTCGGCAACCCGAAGCAGACGAATGAGCGGTACAAGATGCTGCTGCGCGCGGGTGGCGCGGGGTTGTCTGTCGCATTCGACATGCCCACCCTGATGGGCAGGGATTCCGACGATCCGCACGCGCTCGGCGAGGTCGGTCACTGCGGCGTCGCGATCGACTCCGCGGCCGACATGGAGATGCTTTTCGCGGGGATCCCGCTCGGCCAGACAACCACGTCCATGACCATCAGCGGCCCCGCGGTGCCTGTGTTCTGCATGTACCTGGTCGCCGCCGAGCGCCAGGGTGGCGGCATCTCCGGGCTTGACGGGACGCTGCAGACCGACATCTTCAAGGAGTACATCGCTCAGAAGGAGTGGCTGTTCCAACCCGGGCCGCATCTGCGCCTGATCGGCGACCTGATGGAATTTTGCGCCCGCGAGATACCCGCCTACAAGCCGCTCTCGGTGTCTGGCTACCACATCAGGGAGGCCGGCGCCACGGCAGCGCAGGAACTTGCGTTCACTCTCGCGGACGGTTTCGGCTATGTGGAGCTTGGGCTCTCGCGTGGCCTCGACGTGGACAGCTTCACGCCCGGGCTCTCGTTCTTCTTCGACGCGCACATCGACTTCTTCGAGGAGATCGCGAAGTTCCGCGCGGCCCGCCGGATCTGGGCGCGGTGGATGCGCGATGTGTACGGCGCACGCGAGGCACGGGCTCAATGGCTCCGCTTCCACACTCAGACCGCCGGTGTCTCGCTGACCGCGCAACAGCCCGATAACAACATCGTCAGGACCGCGATCGAGGCGCTCGCCGCCGTGCTCGGCGGCACCAATTCGCTGCACACCAATGCTCTCGACGAGGTACTTGCGCTGCCGAGCGAGAAGGCCGCAGAGGTGGCGGTGCGCACCCAGCAGGTGATCATGGAGGAGACGGGCGTCGGCAGCGTGGTCGACCCGCTTGGTGGCTCGTGGTTCGTTGAGGCGCTCACTGACCGCCTGGAGAGCGAGGCGGAGGAAATCTTCGCGCGGATCAAGGCGATGAGCCCGGATGGCTCGATGACCAGCGGCGTCCTGCGTGGCATCGACGACGGCTGGTTCAACGCTGAGATCGCCGAGGCGGCCTTCAGCTACCAGCAGAAGCTGGAGAAGGGTGAGAAGAAGGTCGTCGGCGTGAACATTCACCCCGAAACCACGGGCCAGCCACTGGAAATCCTGCGAGTCAGCCACGAGGTGGAGCGTGCCCAGGTCCGCGATCTCGCGGCACGCCGTGCCGCACGAGACCAGGCCGCGGTGGACGCCGCGCTCGGCGGGATGCTCGCCGCGGCACGAACCGACCGGAACATGATCCCGCCCATGCTCGATGCCGCACGCGCCGAGGCGACCCTCGGCGAGATCTGTGGCGCGCTGCGCGCCGAGTGGGGCAGCTACACGGAGCCGGCCAAGTTCTGACGCTTGCCGCCGCGACCGCGCTGACACCCGCCGGTTTAAATTCGGCACGCGCCACCAGGCAGCGCCACCAGGCAGCGCCACCAGGCAGCGCCACCACCCGATTAAACTCGGCACGCGGCGCCCACAGCGCCACGCGGCGCAGCCAGGCAGCGCCGCCAGGCGGCGCCCGCAGCGCCACCGGGGCGACCGGCAGCGGTAGGTGGCCCGGCTTGTAACCGTGGCGCGCGGGGCCCACCCCCATGAGGCAGGATGGAGTCATGCAGCAACCTAGGGACTTCTCCCTATATGGCGCAGTCGATCTCGGTGCACGCCAGGCAGCGCTGAAACGCCGCGAGACGGCGACTCAAGGGCCAAAGCCCGGCGGCGGCCAGGGCGGCGGCGACGTCCATGACGGCGCGGCTGGGGCGGTCATCGACGTCACGGACGAGACCTTCAGCACGGACGTCCTCGAACGCTCCCTGTCAGCGCCAGTGATCATCGACCTCTGGGCGGAGTGGTGCGGTCCGTGTAAGCAGCTCAGCCCCGTGCTGGAGAAGCTTGCCGCTGAGGGCGGCGGGCGCTGGATTCTCGCCAAGATCGACACCGAGGCCAATCCGCAACTGAGCGCGGCGCTCCGGGTCGAAAGCATTCCGATGGTAATGGTTGCGATCGGTGGCCAGATCGTTCCCGGGTTCCTGGGTGCTATGCCGGAGGCGCAGGTCCGGCAGTGGATAGACCAGGTGATGGCCGAGGCGCAGCGGATGGGCTTCGGGGCGGGGACCGGCGGTCAGCCAGGCGCCGGGCAGGACGGGACGGCTCAGCCGGGCGCGGCCACGGCCCGCGGCGAACCAGGCGCGCCGCGCGGCCAGTACGCCGGCGGAAGCCTGCCAGATGACCCCGACCTCGCCGAGGCTCAGCAGGCGATGGAGCGCGGGGACCTGGACGGAGCCGAGGCGGCATTTAAGAAGATGCAGGCGAGCTCGCCAGGCAATCCGGTAGCCGCCCTCGGGCTCTCGCAGGTCAGGCTCGTGAAACGGGTGAGCTCCTACGATCAGGCGACCGCAAGGAAAGCGGCCGCGGAGCATCCGGGTGACGTCGAGGCGCAGACCCGTGTCGCCGACATCGACATGGCGATGGGGCGGGCCGAGGACGCCTTCGACCGGCTCATCGGCACCATCAGGCGCACCACGGGAGACGACAGGGACCACGCCCGGCGCCACCTGCTCAGCCTGTTCGAGGTCCTGCCGCCTCGCGACCCGCGAGTGGCGAAAGCCCGCACGACCCTCTCCGGCCTGCTGTTCTAGGGCGTGGGCCCGCTGTCCAGGGCGTAAGAGGATCTTTGGCGGCGCGGATTGGCGCCCAGACGACCAGGGTCGTGGACGGCACTGCTTGGCCCCGGGGAGCCGATAGCTCCACCATCGGCTCCCCGGGCCAAGCTGCCCATCCCTGTCACCGCCCGAATGCTGCGAGATCTACCAGACACGCCCGAGTTGCACGGCGGTTACTGACCGCGGTGCTCGCGCGGATCATGGCCCGCGAGATGCTCGAGCGCGGGCAGCGCGGCGGCAAGCGCGGTCTGCTGTTCCCCGGTGAGATCGAGCAGCATACCGGTAAGCACCTTGGTGGTTTCCTGCCTGATGCGGTCGAGCACGGCGCGGCCTTCGGGCGTGACCTGCAAAGTGCTTGCCCGCGCGTCTTCTGGCACCGTGTACCTGCGCACGTAACCGGCGTCCTCGAGCACCGTGACCAGGCGGGTGAGCGTGGACGGCGCGATGCCCTCGGCCGCGGCGAGATCCCCGAGCCGGAGCGCGTCGGCCTTCTCCACGGTGGCAAGGGCAGAAAGCTGCGTCGGCGTCAGGCCGGCAAGTTCGTGCCTGCGCAGCCGCCTGGACAGCCGGGCGATGGCGACGCGCAGCCGGGTCGCATCGATGGCCGGTGGTATGGGCGTCGCCGCGCCCTCCCGCTGCTCGCCGGCGGGCCAGTTGCCGGTGTCGTGCGCCGCCGGGCTGCTCGCCGCTTGCCCCTGGGACATGCATGCAGGGTACGTGCATGCGGACCGGCGTTCACGCTAGGCGCGGATGTGCATCGCGTAGTGGCACCATTGATGCGAGGCTGGTGAAGCCAGCGAGACCGGTACGGGCAGCGACATCGGTGCGGCCAGCGAGGCCGATGAGGCCAGTGCAGCCAGCGGGACCAGTGATACCAGTGACACCAGGGCGGCCAGCGGAGCCAGTGACACCAGGGCGGCCAGCGGGGCCAGCGACGGCGGGGCGCCCAGCGATGCCGGCGCGGGGCGGGCGAAAGGCAGCGGCGGCGGGCAAGTCGGGCGCGGCCATCGAAGCCGGCGGCCCCGCGGTCATACGATGATGGAGGCATGCAGGACACGACGCTTGTTGGCCGGTTGCTCGTCGCCACGCCGCTGCTCGGCGACCCGAACTTCCGGCGTGCCGTCGTCCTTGTCGTGGAGCACGAACCAGAAGAGGGCACTCTCGGTGTCGTCCTGAACCGCCCGACCCAGGTTCCTGTCGCCCAGGTACTCCGGCCATGGACCGAGCTTGTGACCGGTCCTGCGGTGGTTTTCCGTGGCGGCCCGGTCGCGCCGGACAGCGCCGTTGCGCTGGCGCTCGTGCCCGGTGACGACGAACCGCTCGGCTGGCGGCCGCTTGACGGCACGTCGATCATGTCGCGGATCGGCCTCGTCGATCTCGACGTGCCGCCGGAGATACTCGCGTCCGAAATCACCAGTTTCCGGGTTTTTGCAGGTTATGCGGGCTGGGGCAGCGGCCAGCTTCAGGGCGAGATCGATGAGGGTGCGTGGTACGTGCTCGGCGCGGAACCCGGTGACGCGTTCGCGGCGGAGCCTGAGCGGCTCTGGCCTGGGGTGCTGCGGCGGCAGGGCGGCGATCTGGCCCTGGTCGCGACCTTCCCCGACGATCCGGCGCAGAACTGATCGCCCCGCGCCCGCACTTGCTCTGCACAGTGCCCCTGCGCGTAGAATCCCGTCTCGTGAGCACCAAGGTCCTGCCAAAGAGCGACACCAAGCCAGAAACCAAGCCGCGGCTGTCCTATGAGGACGGCGACCACGAGCGGTTCGCGCATTACGTGCAGAAGGACAAGATTCTCGAGAGCGCGGTCGCGGGCACGCCGGTGATCGCGCTGTGCGGCAAGGTCTGGGTGCCGAACCGCGACCCGAAGCGCTACCCGGTCTGCCCAGAGTGCAAGAAGATCTACGAGTCGCTGCCAGCGGGTGCCGGTGAGAGCGGCACGTGACGTCGGCGTTGAGCTGACGCACCCATAGGATTTCGTAGCATCCATACCCCCCAATGGCGTCACCTCGGTTCTTGCTTTTCCTCTTCAAGCTCCCGGGTGCGGTGCAAGCGTAGCCATAGTGGAACGACCCACCACAGCAGCACAAACCACGCGCCGACCGCTACGGCCAGCCACACGACCACCGGCCCCTTCAGCATGACGTCGAAGACGAGCAGCATCGCACCCGTGATGGTGCACATGAGCAGCCCGAGGCCGAGCATCGTCAGCCGGTTGGCCGTGCGCACCAGTTCGGGTTTGACGCGGAGGCCAAACAGGATGCGGTGGAATGACACCGGCGCGATGAGCACGGCCGTGGCGCTCGCGCCAAATACCAGCGTGGTCAGGTAGATTGCCCGCTGAGTCCCCGTCAGGTCAGAAAACCTGTTTGAGAACACGACGGTGAACAGGAAGCCGAGCAGCACCTGGATCCCCGTCTGGCTCACGCGCAGTTCTTGCAGCAACTCGCTGTAGCGGCGGTCGGCGCTTGCCGCCGTCGTCTCGTCGCGGCGGTAGGACTGCTCGGGCTCAGGCATGGGACACTCCCTTCGGCAGCTTGACTGACGTCGTGACACCGATTGTCCACGCCAGAAGCGGGATGTTGTCTTCATCAGAAGCAGGATCGGTCTCGATCACCCCGCATCCCCGCCGTGCTGGCCCCGCCGTGCTGGCCCCGCCGTGCTGGCCCCGCCGTGCTGGCCCCGCCGTGCTGGCCCCGCCGTGCTGGCCCCGCCGTGCTGGCCCGGGCCGGCCGTACCCCCGCCAGTCTTTGCTCCCGGGGGACGGCCTCCCGTACCCCCCGCTAGTCTGTCGTCCTCGTGGGCATCTCACTGGGGCTGCGGCCGTGGCAGCGGGTGGCGTACGAGGAGTACTTCCGGATTCCACGGCGCGATTTCCTCCTCGTTGCCACCCCGGGCGCAGGTAAGACCGCCTACGCACTGACTGTGGCGGCCGAGCTTCTCGCCCGCCGCGAGGTCGCAGGCGTCACCGTGGTTACCCCGACCGAGCACCTGAAACATCAGTGGGCGGCTGCGGCGGCGGGGTTCGGCATCGCCCTGGACTCTGGCTTCCGCAATGCCCACGGCGCCGCCAGCGCCGACTTCACGGGGGTGGCGGTCACCTATGCGCAGGTCGCCGCCCATCCGGCGCTGCACAGGCAGCGCACTCAAGCGCGCCGTACGCTCGTGATCTTCGATGAGATCCACCACGCCGGTGACGCGCTGTCCTGGGGGGAGGCGATCCGCCAAGCCTTCGAGTCCGCCAGGCGACGCCTCGCGCTGACCGGGACGCCGTTCCGCTCGGACACCAACCCCATCCCCTTCGTCAGCTACGCGGAGGACGCGGACGGGATCAGGCGCAGCGCCTCGGACTACGTGTACGGCTACGGGCCGGCGCTCGCCGACGGAGTCGTCCGGCCGGTGATCTTTCTCGCCTATTCGGGTCAGATGCGCTGGCGGTCCCGGGTTGGGGGCGATCTCAGCGAGTTCAGCGCGACCTTGGGCGAGCCACTGACCAGGGATCATCTCGCCAGGGCCTGGCGCGCGGCGCTCGACCCGGACGGGGAGTGGGTGGGGCAGGTGCTCGCTGCCGCGGACCGCCGCCTGGCGGAGGTGCGCAGGGACATGCCTGACGCCGCCGGTCTGGTGATCGCCAGCGACCACGAGGATGCACGCGGCTACGCGGCGCTGCTACGGCAGATCACCGGGCAGCGGCCGGTGGTCGTGCTCTCCGACGACAAGGGCGCGAGCCGGCGCATCGGCGCGTTCACGAACTCGGCGGACCGGTGGATGGTGGCGGTGCGGATGGTGTCGGAGGGCGTCGACATTCCGCGCCTCGCGGTCGGCGTGTACGCGACGTCCGTCAGCACCGCCCTGTTCTTCGCACAGGCCGTCGGGCGGTTCGCCCGGGCACGCAGGCGCGGCGAGACCGCATCGGTGTTCCTGCCCTCGGTGCCCGTGCTACTCGGCCACGCCGCCGAACTTGAGGCTGAGCGCGACCACATTCTCACCAGGCGCGACGACGACGAGTCTCCTGATGACCTGCTGGCGGCGGCGCTGCGGCCCGCGGACACCCCGGACCTGCCCGACGAGCCCGCGATCCAGGTCCTGCACGCCTCGGCGCAGTTCGACCGGGTGGTCTTCGACGGTGGCGAGTTCGGCACGGCCGCGGCGCCAGGTTCCCCTGAGGAGGAGGACTTTCTCGGCCTCCCCGGCCTGCTCGAGCCCGAGCAGGTGGCGCTGCTGCTTCGTAAGCGCCAGGCAGGCCAGTCGCGGGCGCGTGCCCGGGATGCGACCGGTATTGATCCTGAACGGCTGCGCGGTGGCGCGCCGCCGCCTGGCCCTGCGCCGTCAGACGGCGGTCATGCCGGGCCCCCGGTGCACCGCGAGACCCTCGCGACGCTGCGCAAGGAACTGAACGCGCTGGTTGCCGCCTGGCATCATCGCACCGGTCAGCCGCACGGTGCGATCCACGCGCAGTTGCGCCGCGCCTGCGGCGGCCCGCCGTTGCCCCAGGCGACGGCTGGGCAGATCAGGGAGCGGATCGTGGCGCTGCGCCGCTGGGCCGCCGCCGGCGGCTGAGGTCCGTGCGGCCGCTTGCAACTGGCCGCTAACCCACGTCCCGCAGGCGCAACTCAGGCCACTCCAAGCTCACTCGGCTTCCGCGCGCCGAAGCATGATCTGTTTCCGTGTTAAGTTTCCGGCCGATAGCGCGGGCGGATTTACACGCAAACGGATCATGGTTTCGCGGGCGCGACTCGGGCCGCTCCAGGCTCACTCGGCTTCCGCGCGCCGAAGCATGATCTGTTTCCGTGTTAAGTTTCCGGCCGATAGCGCGGGCAGATTAACACGCAAACGGATCACGGTTTCGCGGGCGCGACTCGGGCCGCTCCAGGCTCACTCGGCTTCTGCGCGCCGAAGCATGATCTGTTTCCGTGTTAAGTTTCCGGCCGATAGCGCGGGCAGATTAACACGCAAACGGATCATGGCAATCGCGGGCGCGGATGGGCGCGCGGGCGCGGAGCCGTGGAGGCGCGGAGCCGCGGAGGCGCGAAGCCGCGGAGGCGCGAAGCCGCGGAGCCGCGCGGCGCGGACCAGCCGGGCGCGGGCGCTGGTGGCTGGGTGATCCAGCCTGTTCAGGCGTCGGCGCCGAGGTCGGCGGCCGTTCCGCCGGTGATGCGGGAAAGCTCCGCGAACGACGTTGGGAAGACGGTGTTCGGATGCCCAGCCGCCGCCCAGACGACCTCGTGCCTGCCTAGCCACACATCGACAAGCGTCCTGATCTGGCGGGGATGGCCGACCGGGGCGACACCGCCGATCGGCTGCCCGGTGTGCGCACGGACGAAGTCCGGATCGGCGCGCTTGACGAAGCCGGCCCCGAGCAACGCCGCCACCTTGCCGGTGTCCACGCGGTGCGCTCCGCTCGTCATGATGAGCAGTGGCGCGCCGTCGGCGTTGAACACCAGGCTGTTGGCGATGGCGCCCACTTCGCAGCCGAGTTGCGCGGCGGCCGAGGCGGCGGTCGGCGCGGGCTCAGGGAGTTCCGTCACCGTCCCCGTGACCTCGGCGTGGCGCAGTGCGGCAGCGACGTTCTCGGCGTTCGGATGCATGCAGGTTACGGTAGCGCCGGGCCCGCCCGCCGGTCGCCAGATATGCGCTCCGCAGTCCCGCGGACCGGCTCCCCGCGGCAGCCGTTACGGATCGGGTTTGTTGGTCTGAACAGCAGCTCGGGCATGTTTCGCCGGTCTTCGGCGACGCGAGGTACCGCCCACGACCCCAGGCGGGCGACCGGAGTCGTGGACGGCACTGTCGTCGTCGCCGATAGCCCCGCTGTCGGCTCCTCGAGAACAAGCAGGGCCTGGCCGGACACCGCCGGGATCACCGCCCCGCATCCACCAAGATCCACGAAACAGCCCTAGGAAGCTAGTGCTAAACGATCAAATCTAGCCACAGGACTGAATACGGATCGTAATACTCACTGGCCAACGACACTGATCATTCTTACTCTGCGTGAAAATTGCCGAAAAACACCAGCGTCCTAGTCCTCGTCAGGGCGGAAGATAGTGGGAACCGCCGGGTCGCCGCGGGACAGTTGCAGCGCCTGCGGCGGCAGTTCGGCGAGGGAGCGCGTGTGCCGCTTACGCGCATCCTCGAGCGGTTCGCGGCCGACGATCTCGCCGTGGCGGACCAGTGGACGGAGCAGCGCTCGATCATGCGGCGTGGGCTCGGGCGGCGCCAGGGTGATCACTTCGGCCAGGGCCGTGCCGCGGTCGTCGCGGTGGCGGACCGCCCACTTGCGCCCGCCGCGCCCCGGCTTGCCCACCGAACGCTTCGCCATCGGCCTTAGCGGCGCGCCTTCGCGTTCGTTGTCCGCGCGTGCGACGAGCTTGTACACGAGCGCGGCGGTGGGCGCGCCCGACCCGGTAACCAGCGCCGTTCCGACGCCATAACCATCCACCGGTGCCGCCGCGAGCGCAGCGATCCCGTGCTCGTCCAGATCACCGGTGACCACGATCCTGGTGGCCGTCGCGCCAAGCGAATCGAGCAGTGCGCGCACCTCGCGCGCCAGCACGGCCAGGTCGCCACTGTCGATGCGGACGGCGCCGAGCCCGGGCCCGGCAAGCTCAACGGCCGTACGGACCGCTCTAGCCACGTCGAAGGTGTCCACCAGCAGGGTCGTGCCGGTGCCGAGCGCTTCGAGTTGGGTGGCGAAGGCTTGCCGCTCGCTGTCGTGCACGAGAGTGAACGCGTGCGCGCTCGTGCCAGTGGTCGGGACCCCGAATGACTTGCGTGCCTGCAGATTCGATGTGGAGGCGAACCCGGCGACGTAGGCGGCCCTGGCGCTGGCCACCGCCGCCATTTCGTGTGTCCGCCGCGCGCCCATCTCGATGATGGGCCGGCCACCGGCGGCCGCCACCATGCGGGAGGCGGCCGACGCGATGGCGGTGTCATGGTTGAGCACCGACAGCGCGATCGTCTCTAGCACCACGGCCTCCGCGAACGGGGCGTCGACCACCAGGACCGGTGAGCCCGGGAAGTAGCAGTCGCCTTCGCCGTAGCCCCAGACGTTCCCCGTGAACCGGTAGGATCCCAGGTAGCTGACCGTCGCGTCGTCCACGATCCGCTCGCTGCGCAGGAACTCCAGCGTCTCTGAGTCAAAGCGGAAGTTGCCTAGCGCGTCGAGCAGCCTGCCGGTGCCGCCGACCACCCCATATCGTCTACCGTGCGGCAGATGCCTGGCGAAGACCTCGAAGACGGCGCGGCGCTTCGCGGCCCCGCTGCGCAGCGCGGCCTGCACCATCGTGAGCTCATAGTGGTCGGTGAGCAGTGCGGTGGTCATAGCTGGTGCCACGGGTGGAAGACTAGACGCATCACCGTCACCGGGAGGTGATCAGCCGTGAGCGTAGCTCCCGTCGAGGTCGAACGGCCGCGCACGGGTGAGGACAGTTCGGTCGACCGGCCGTGGGTCACGATCGTGTGGAACGACCCTGTCAACCTGATGTCCTACGTAAGGTACGTGTTCCAGCAGGTGTTCGGCTATCCAAGGGCGAAGGCCGAGAAGCTCATGCTCGACGTGCATCACAAGGGCAAGGCCGTGGTCGCCGTGGGCGCCCGTGAGGAGATGGAAAGGGACGTGCAGGTGCTGCACGGGTACGGCCTCTGGGCGACGCTGCGCCACGACACGTGACCTACTTCAGGCGCGTTGCGGACCGTGCGCGAGATCGTGGCGACCGGGCGCGCGAACGGCCCGGCGAGCGCCGTTACCGGTATATGGCACGTTTCAGCGCGACGGACGCGATGCTGCTGCGTGAGCTGGTCAGCCAGATCGCCGAACTCGTCGGCGGGCCTGCCGGGGCCGGCCAAGAGAACGACCCGCCTGGAGCGGGCGAGGCTGGTATGGGTGGTGAGCCGGGTGATCTCACCGACGCGATGGGCCTGGATGCCCTGGGCCTGACCGAGGACGCTGGCCTGCCCGATGACCCGGCGCTTGCCCGCCTGCTCCCCGACGCCTACCGTGACGATCCCGACGCGGCGAGTGAGTTCCGCCGCTATACGGAGAAAGACCTGCGGGCGGGCAAGGTGGCCGCCGCCAAGACGGTGCTTGACACGCTGCCTGACGGCGGCGGGCGGATCAGCCTGTCGGAGCCGGAGGCGCAGGCCTGGCTGCGGGCGCTCAACGACATACGGCTCGCCCTCGGAGTCCGTCTCGACGTCACGGAGGACGTGGCGGAGGAAATGGCCCGGATGAGCCACGATGATCCTCGTTTCGGTGTGCTCGCGGTGTACGACTGGCTGTCCGGCACACAGGAGAGCTTGGTACGCGCCCTGTCCTGACGCTCCGGGTAACCTGGCGCGCATGCTGACGATCGGCCGCGCGCTGCACGACAAGATTGTGGCGCATGCCCGCGCCGACCACCCCGACGAGGCGTGCGGGGTCATCGCCGGCCCGGCGGCCACAGGGCGGCCCGAGCGGTTCATCCCGATGACCAATGCGGAGCGCTCGCCGACGTTCTACCGGTTCGATTCCACCGAGCAGTTCCAGGTGTGGCGCGAGATGGAGGATCGGGACGAAGAACCCGTCGTCATTTACCACTCGCACACCGCTACGGAGCCATACCCGTCCCGCACCGACATCTCGTACGCGAGCGAGCCTGGCGCGCACTATGTCCTGGTCTCCACCAGGGATCCAGAGCGAACCGAGTTCCGCTCGTTCCTGATCGTGGACGGTAAAGTGACCGAGGAGGAAGTGCGTATCGTCGCTGACGTTGCCGGCCGGGCGGACATCAACGGGCCGGGGTGATCCGCCCCGCGGGCGGTGATCCGCGCCGCGGCCGGGACGATTCGGGCCGCGGGCCGGAATGATCCGCGCCCACGGCCGGTTGGCAACGCAGGAGGCGTAGCTTTCACTCATGTTTACCCGGGCGGATGCACCGGGCCGTTGATTCCTGGAGTGGTTTTCATGGCCATCGAGGTCCGCATCCCGACGATTCTGCGCAATTACACGGGCGGCGCGAAATCGGTTGAGGGCGCCGGTGCGACGCTCGGCGAGCTGCTCGTCGACATCGACGGGCGTCACCCCGGCCTGAGTGCGCGCATCGCAGACGGCTCCGGCCTGCGGAGGTTCGTGAACGTGTACCTGAACGACGAGGATGTTCGCTTCCTCGGCGGCCTGGAGACATCGGTAAGCGACGGCGACACCGTGACCGTGCTCCCTGCCGTTGCGGGCGGGGCCGTTGCGGGCGGGGCCACGGCGGGCGGCTGAGCTGGGAGGCGGTGCATGCGCTACGACTCGCTGCTTGATTCGCTCGGCAACACCCCGCTTGTCGGGTTGCCGCGGATGTCACCGCGGCCCGATGTGCGGCTGTGGGCCAAGCTCGAGGATAGGAACCCGACCGGTTCGGTGAAGGATCGCCCGGCCACGTTCATGATCGAGCAGGCCGAGAAAGAGGGGCTGCTGACGCCGGGCGCGACGATCCTCGAGCCCACCTCGGGCAACACCGGCATCTCCCTGGCCATGGCGGCCAAGCTGCGCGGCTACCGGCTGGTCTGCGTCATGCCGGAGAACACGTCGGAAGAGCGCAGGCAGATCCTGCGGATGTGGGGCGCGGAGATCATCTCGTCGACCGCGGCAGGCGGATCGAACGAGGCCGTGCGGAAGGCGAAGGAGATCGCTGCCGCAAATCCGGGCTGGGTGATGCTCTACCAGTACGGCAACGAGGCCAACGCCCGCGCGCACTACGAGACCACAGGTCCCGAGTTGCTCGCCGACCTGCCGGAGATCACGCACTTCGTCGCCGGGCTCGGTACCACCGGAACCCTGATGGGCGTGGGCAGGTACCTGCGCGAGCGGGTGCCTGGCGTGGCTGTCGTGGCTGCCGAGCCGCGGTATGGCGAGCTTGTCTACGGGCTGCGCAACGTGGACGAGGGTTTCGTGCCCGAGCTTTACGACGAGTCCGTGCTCACCACGCGGTTCTCCGTAAGTTCGGCGGACGCGCTGCGCCGTACCCGCGAGTTGCTCGGGGCCGAGGGCATTTTCGCCGGCATCTCGACCGGGTGCGCGCTGCACGCGGCACTGGCGATGGCGGCCAAGGCGGCAGCGGCCGGCCAGCGGGCCGACATCGCGTTCATCGTGGCGGACGGCGGTTGGAAGTACCTTTCCACCGGCGCCTACAGCGGCACGCTCGAAGAGGCAGAGGGCCGGCTGGAAGGCCAGTTGTGGGCATGAGCGAGGTCCCTGGGGTTGCCGTTCGCTCCAGCATCTTCGACCAGGCGACGGCGGCGCGGCCGCTCGGTGACGGGCGGTTCGCGGTCCTGCCAGACGAGCGGTTCGCCATCGGTGAGGTGGTGAACGGTGGCGTGCTCGTCGCCTCGGTGCTGCGTGCCGTGCTGTACGGGTCGCCGCACCCGTATCCGGTCGCCACAAGCTCGCACTTCCTGCGTGTTGCCCGCCCCGAGCCCGCGGAGGTGCAGGTCACATGGCTGAAGCAGGGCCGGACGGCTGCGACCGCGCGCGCCACGCTCGTCCAGCTTGGCGTGCCCATCATCGAGTCCGTCGTCACTACTGGCATGCTCGGTGGCGGCCAAGCGGCACCCCCGGCCAGCGGCGGAGTGAGTGGCGCGGCGGCAGGCGGAGCGAGTGGCGCTGCGGGCGGGGCCGGCGCGGCAGACGTGCTGTCATGGACCGGCGAGCCGCCGCAGCTGCCTCCGGTCGAAAAGTGCCGCACGTTCCCAGCGGCGGACGGCTTCACTGGCCAGGTCGATATCCGCTTCGACCCCGCGACCATGGGCTGGCTGGACGGCCGTCCTGACGGCACGCCGGAGATGCGCGGCTATCTGAGCCTGCGCGAGCAGCGTGAGCCCGACGCCTACCTGCTGGCGGTGGCCGTCGACGCGCTGCCGCCAGTGGTTTTCGGGCTCGGCGCGGTCAGCTGGGCCCCGACCGTCGAACTCACCTGGCATATGCGGGGCATCCCCGCGCCCGGCCTGCTGCGCATCGCGGCGCGCTGCAGACGCGTCAGCGCCGGGTGGTTCGACGAGGAGGCCGAGGTGTGGGACGCCGCAGGTCACCTCGTCGCGCAGAGCCGTCAGCTTGCCCGGGTGGGCCGGATCGCCGCGGCAGCTGACGCCTGACCGGCCGCCACAGGGGCGCGGCGGCCACGGGGGCGCGGCGGCCATGGGCGCGGCGGCGCGGCGTCAGACAGGCCACTAGCGTGCGATAGGCCGCGTGTAGCCTTGGACCTTATGCATGTGACGGTCGTCGGATGTGCGGGCAGCTTTCCTGGGCCGGACAGTGCGGCATCGTGTTATCTGGTCGAGGCAGACGGGTTCCGGTTGGTGGTGGACCTCGGCAACGGTGCGCTTGGCGCACTGCAGCGGCACATCGGCCTTTACGACGTGGACGCGATCTGCCTGAGCCACTTGCACTCCGACCACTGTCTGGACATGTGTCCCTACTGGGTAGCCCGCAACTACGCCCCGGACGGGCCGAGGCCGCCGATACCCGTATACGGCCCTGACGGGACCGCGGACCGGCTCGCGCAGGCGTCGGGACTCGATCCAGAGCCTGGCATGACCGCCGTATTCGATTTCGTGTCGATGCGCACGGGACGCCGCCAGATCGGCCCGTTCGCGGTGACGGTCGATCATGTGGAGCACCCGGTGGAAACGTTCGGCTTCCGTATCGAGCACGCGGGCAGGGTGCTCGCCTACTCGGGGGACACGGGCGAGTCCGCGGCCCTCGTGATGCTAGCCAAGTCGGCCGATGTGCTGCTCTGCGAGGCCTCTTTTCTCGATGGCCCCGGCCTGCCCGCGGGCCTGCATCTCACCGGTCGCGGGGCTGGCGAGCACGCCACCCGGGCCGGGGTCGGCCACCTGGTGCTCACGCACCTGGTGCCCGGGAACGACAAGGACCGCACGCTCGCCGAGGCGGCGGGTGCGTTCGGCGGCACCGTATCGCTCGCATCCGCCGGCCGGGTGCTCGACCTGAGCTAGCCGGCCGGGTGGCGACCTGAGCTGGCCGGCCGGGTGGTCGACCTGAGCTGGCCGGCCGGGTGGCGACCTGAGCTGGCCAGCCGGGTGGCGACCTGAGTTAGCCGGCCGGGTGGCGACCTGAGCTAGCCGGCCGGGCCGAACGGGCACAACTGCCCGCCAGGGCGGGGCCAGATCGCCGGCCCATATCGCGGCCCGCTAATCTGACCCGCATGGCTCGCCCCGATGGACGCACCGTAGACCAGCTACGACCGGTGAGGTTCAGCCGTGGCTGGCTCGATCACGCCGAAGGGTCGGTGCTCGTCGAGTTCGGCAGGACCCGGGTCCTTTGCGCCGCGAGCGTGCAGGAGGACGTACCGCGGTGGCGCCGCGGCAGCGGCACCGGCTGGGTGACCGCCGAGTACGCGATGCTGCCGCGGGCGACGAACTCGCGTACCGACCGCGAGTCGGTCAAGGGCAGGCTGGGCGGCCGGACGCAGGAGATCTCGCGCCTGGTGGGCCGTGCGCTGCGCGCCTGCGTGGACGCCAAAGCGCTCGGCGAGAACACGATCGTGCTCGACTGCGACGTGCTGCAGGCCGATGGCGGCACCAGGACAGCAGCGATCACCGGCGGCTACCTCGCGCTGGCTGACGCGGTCGCGTGGTTGCGGCGGCGGGGCAGATGCCCGGGTGAGCCGCTGGTGGCATCGGTGTCGGCGGTCAGCGTCGGGATAGTCGGCGGCGAGCCGCGGCTTGACCTCTGCTACGAGGAAGACGCCGCCGCGGAAACCGACATGAACGTGGTCTGCACAGGCGACAGCCGTTTTGTGGAGATCCAGGGCACCGCGGAACGGGACGCGTTCGGCCGGCAACTGCTTGACCGGTTGCTCGACCTGGCCGTAGCCGGTTGCGGCGAGCTGACCAAGCTGCAGCACGCTTCGCTGGAAGATTAGCAGGGCATGTCTCGCAGCTCTCTGGCAGCGCGGCAGTGCCGTCCACGACCCCAGACGGCGACGTGGATCGTGGACAGGGGTGCCGTCGTCGCCGATAGCTCCACTATCGTCCCCCCGAGAACAAGCAGGGCCTTGCCGATCATCACCTGGATGGCCGCCCGCATCCGCCGAGATCTCCCAGACACGCCCTGAACGGCTGCGCATGGTTATGCCGCCTCAGCGCTTGGTGCTCGCCACCAGGAATGCGCACAAGGTCGCCGAGCTGACCAGGATTCTCGCTGCGACCGCAGCCGGGCCGGCCGTCGATCTGGTGAGCCTCGTGGCCTACCCTGCCGCGCCCGAAGTCGCGGAGACGGGCTGCACGTTCGAGGAGAACGCGTTGCTCAAGGCCCGTGCCATAGCGGCTTTCACCGGCCTGGCCGCGATCGCGGACGATTCCGGGCTCTGCGTCGACGCGCTGAACGGGATGCCTGGGGTTCTGTCGGCTCGCTGGGCCGGCGGCCACGGGGACGATGCGGCTAACCTGGCGCTTGTCCTGTCCCAGCTCGAGGACGTACCGGCCAGCCGCCGCGGTGCCAGGTTCGCCTGCGCTGCCGCGCTGGTGACGCCGGCCGCGGGATCGCTCGCCGCTGGCCAGCTTCCGATCGAGCGTGTCGTCACGGGCGAGCTCGCGGGCCGGCTCGCCACATCACCGCGCGGTTCGCACGGCTTCGGTTATGACCCGATCTTCGTGCCGGACGGGGACACGCGGACCACGGCGGAGATGGACCCTGCGGACAAGGATGCGATCAGTCATCGCGGGCGCGCGTTCCGCGCGCTCGCGGCGGTGATCTCCGAGCTCCTCGGGCCCGGCGCCGATTCCTCGAAACGGCCGTGACCCGCCTGTCGTCCACACGCTGCGCCGCCCACGGTTGAAGTGTTCGTCCCGCACCGGCTCGCCGCCTTGAACTACATGGTCAAACGCCTGCCTCCCCGAACTGCGGGCGAGCCCGCGCTGCGCGTGCTGCACGCCGGCCGGGTCGCCCTCGCCGCGCTCGGCGCCCCCGAGCGCGCCGCCTGCGAACAGCGGATCTGATCGCCACACTGACCCTCTGCCACACCGGCCCCCGGCGCGGGCGTCACTGGGTGGCGCGGGCCATGGTCTCGCGCAAGGCTGCTACCGCGGCCAGGTCCCCGGTGACCCGGAGCGCCTCAAGCGGCCCGCGGCCCCACAGCCACCGGTACACGTCCTCGGGCGGTGCCGACATGGCGGCGTCGCACTCCCAGGGGATTTCGGCGGCGACATCAACCGCGTTCTGCTGCAGGGTGACGCGCCACACATGGGTGCCGGCCTCGATCGCGACGACCTGGTCGCTGCCCCGGACGTCGGTACCAAGCCTGGTGCCGAGCCAGAGCGTGAGGACCTCGTCGATCCCGTCCACGGCCACGCCGTCGGCGACGGGGTAGCGCAGCCCGTACGCCTCGGTCACATCCATCCGGTGGATTGTGGTCTCGTGTGCCATCCGCCGCCACCAGAACAGGTAGCTGCGGTCGCCAGCGAACCAGGTGTCGCACGGCTCGTCCGGCTGGTGCGCGGCAAGCTTGTCGTGCAGCGTGCGCATCCCGCTCGCGTACCAGTTGCGCACGTCGGTACCATCCGGCGGCGTGCCCCGCCATTCGCCGGGGGGGTGCTGCAGCGCGATCCAGCCAGTGATCCGCTGGCAGATGCTGCCAAGGTGCTGGATCACCGCGCCGGTGTCCAGGCCATCGCAGTACGGCACGGGCACGTCGAGGTCGCGCCCGGCGGCCGTCCAGGCGATCCGCTCACCCTCCGAGCGGAACGTGGTGAGCAGGTCAGCCGGTTCCACACCGGACAGCATGCCCCATCCTTGGCCGGGCGCGCGATTTCATCGCGGCTGGGCGCCGGTCAGTCGAGCGCCCGGCGTGGTCGGCCGATCGGACCGCCGCACCTGACCGCGGTGCGGGGTGACCGCGGCGTGAGTGCCGCGGCGCGAGTGCGGCGGCTGGCGTCCGTGCGGGCAGAATGACGGGTGGATCCGCGCCGCGGGGCGAAGGAGTGGTCATGGATGTCGCCGCGTACATCGGCGAGTTGCGCACGAACGGCGAATTGCTTGCCGCCGCGGTTGGCCGCGATGGCCTGGACCGGCCGGTTCCCTGCTGCCCCGGCTGGCAGGTGCGTGACCTGCTGCAGCATATCGGCATGGTGCACCGGTGGGCGGCCGCGAATGTGGCACGGGGGAGTGGCACGCCGATGACCGACGACGAGTTCAAGCACGCCGTCGGGCCTTTCCCCGGCGACGCGCTGCTCACCGGATGGTTCCGCGACGGCCACGCGGCACTTGTGCAGACCCTGACGTCCGCCGACCCAGCAGTCCAGTGCTGGACATTCATGTCCGCGCCCACCCCGCTCGCGTTCTGGGCGCGCCGCCAGGCACACGAGACGGCGATCCACCGGGTGGACGCGGAGAGCTCGGGCCAGGCGATCACGCCGTTGCCGGCGGAGTTCGCGGCGGACGGAATCGACGAACTGCTGACCGGTTTCGCTCCACGGGCGAGGCGTAGCCTGCGCGCAGACCCGCCGCGCACGCTTGCTGTGCACGCCACGGATGTGAGCGCCGCCTCGGGCGCTGCGGGCTGGTTCATCCGCGTCGGGCCCCAAGGCGCCGAGACGGCCAGGCGGGCCGCGCCGGTCAGACGGGCTGGGCGAGAGCAAGAGCAGGCTGGGCGGGACCCACAGGGCGTGCAGGGCGGGCACGACAGTGCCGCCGACTGCGTGATCACGGGCGGCGCGGCCGATCTTTACTTGCTGCTATGGAACCGGCGCGCGGGCGATGCCGGTATCGATGTGGCAGGCGATCCTTCCGTCCTCGCCATGCTGCGGGAGAGGCTCCAGGTCAGGTGGAGCTGATTCGAACCCAGGTCCCGGTCAGGGGCACGGCGGCCGGTACGGTTGGAGCCGCAGCAGGCATGTGGCATGTGAAGGAGCGGAAGTGACGCAGCAGCGGCTGGCGCCCGGCGATCCGGCGCCCGATTTCACTCTGCCCGACGCGGACGGCACGCCGGTGAGCCTGTCGTCCTATCGCGGGCAGCGCGTGATCGTGTACTTCTACCCCGCGGCGATGACGCCCGGCTGCACCAAGGAGGCGTGCGACTTCCGTGACTACCGCAGCGGCGTCGGGGATGCCGGGCTTGCGGTGATCGGGATCTCGCCCGACCAGCCGGTCAAGCTGGCCAAATTCCGCGAGAAGGAAGGACTGAACTTCCCGCTGCTTTCCGATCCGGGGCGCGAGGTCCTCAAGGCCTACGGCGCCTTCGGCGAGAAGACGATGTATGGCAAGAAGACCACCGGCGTCATCCGCTCGACCTTTGTGATCGACGCTGCCGGGAAGGTGGAGCAGGCGCAGTACAACGTCAAGGCGACCGGCCACGTCGACCGCCTGCGCAAAGATCTGGACAGCTGAGCACAACCATTGCGGGGCCGTAGCCCAACGGCAGGAGGCGAACGATTTAGGGTCGTTACAGTGTGGGTTCGAATCCCACCGGCCCCACCAACTTTCATGATCGTGGTACCTCACCCGTCATATGCGCGGGTAAGGTACCACGATCATGGAAGCGGCGTCCGATTCGGGAGTGATGTCTCAGCGGCCGGCTGCACGCCTTCGCTTATCGCGGTTTCAGCGGCTGGTTCCCGTTCTCCCTTGTCCACCTGTTGCCCCACGGCAGGAGGTCATTGATGTGCGTGACGAGCGCTGAGCCGCAGGCCGGCACAATGACTTCGATATCAGGGAAATAATCCACGAGCACCTGCCTGCAGCGGCCACAGGGGGCAATAATCCCGCGGCCTTGATCATTCGCGGCGACGATCGTGGTCAGGTCGCGGATGCCCATGGCTGCGGCGGTGCCGATGACCACTTGCTCCGCGCATGGTCCGCCGGTGAAGTGGGCGACGTTCAGCCCGGTGATGATCCGTCCGTCCGCGGCGCGCGCGGCGGCCGCGACCGTGTGGCTGGCGCCGTCGCCTCGGACGTGGACAAGTTCCTCGGCCCGCCGGATGAGTTCGGCGTCCGCGTCCGTGAGCTGCCGGTCCATGCGATCCTTCCCGTTCGAGCCTGCGTCAGCGACCGCGCTGCTGCTGGAACATGGAAGGCAGCACGGCCTCGATCAGGTGTGGTCCGGGCTCGGCGATCGCCTGCCCGAGTTGCTTGGCGAACTCCTCGGCGGTCGTGGCACGGCTGGCCGGCACGCCCATGCCGGTAGCCAGCGCCACGAAATCGAGGTCCGGCCTGGACAGGTCGAGCAGTTCTCCGGCCTTCGGCCCTGCGGCATCCGCCCCGACCCGCTGCAGTTCCATGTTGAGGATGTCATAGGACCTGTTGCTGAAGATCACCGTCGTCACATCGAGTCCTTCGCGGGCGTGCGTCCACAGCGCGGAGATCGTATACATCGCGCTGCCGTCCGCCTCGAGGCATAGCACCGGCCGCTGCGGGCAGGCCACCGCCGCGCCGGTGGCGAGCGGCAGGCCCTGGCCTATCGCGCCGCCGGTGAGAGTCAGCCAGTCGTGCGGCGGCGCGCCCGCCGTGGCCGCGGGCAGCCACAGGCCGGCCGTGTTGGCCTCGTCGGTCACGATCGCGCCCTCCGGCAGCAGTGCGCCGACCACCTGCGCGAGCGACTCGCCGGTCAGCTCACCGGCCGGAAGGCCGGGCCGCTCGGCGGGCTGGCGCGCCGGCTCGGCCGCGGCAGCGACCAGGTCGGCCAGGCCGGCGAGCGCGCCGGCCACGTCATCCCCGGCTGAGCCAAGCTGATGTACCTGGCAACCCCCGGGCACCAAGTCGCTCGGCCTGCCAGGGTAAGCGAAGAAAGACACGGGCGAGCGCGCGCCCGCCAGGATCAGGTGCCTGGCACCGTCGAGCTGTGCGGTGGCCGCCTCGGCAAGATAGGCGAGGCGGTCGACCGAGGGCAGCCCGGCTCCGCGCTCGAGCCGCGCCGGGAACGTTTCGCAGCGCAGCCTCGCCCCTGTCGCTGCCACAATCCTGCTGGCCGCGACGAGACCGGCTTGCCTGGTAGCCGTCCCGCCGATCAGCAGCACGCTCGGCTCTGCCGAGCGCAACGCCGCGGCCGCGGTTTGGATCACGTCGCCGGGCACCTCGGCAGGTGCGGAGGGGGTGACAGGGGGGGCCGGCTGCCCGCCGTCCGACCACGAAGCGTCGGCGGGCAGGATGAGGGTGGCGACTTGCCCGGGCGGGCCGACAGCCGCGGCAACCGCGGCCGCCCCGTCGCGTCCTGCGTCCGCGGCCCGCTCGCTCCGGCGGACCCAGCCGGAAACGGTGCCGGCCACTGAGTCGATGTCCGACTCGAGCGGCGCGTCGTACCGCTTGTGGTAGGTGGCGTGGTCACCAACGATGGCCACGAGCGGGGTGCGGGCGCGGCGCGCGTTGTGCAGGTTGGCCAGGCCGTTGCCGAGGCCCGGCCCGAGGTGCAGCAGCGCGGCGGCAGGCCGCGCGGCCATCCGGCCGTAGCCGTCAGCGGCGCCAGTCGCAGTGCCCTCGAAAAGCGCGAGCACCCCGCGCATCTCAGGGACCGCGTCGAGCGCCGCCACGAAATGCATCTCAGAGGTGCCAGGGTTGGCGAAGCACACGTCGACACCGGCACCCACAAGCGTCCTGATGAGGGCTTGCGCTCCATTCATGCCGTTCTCCGCATCAGCGCGATCGTCGCTGGATTCCCGGGTTCGGGTATACATCGCCAGCAGCGACGCTACCCCGGCCGCCGGGCTCTCCTTGCATACCGCTGCACACAACCATGATTCTTAACGGCTGCCGCGGATGCGGCATCCACTGGTGCGGGGGGATCCGGGGGGTGGCCCCCCGGGTCAGCGCAGGTTCTTAACGGCTGCCGCGGATGCGGCATCCACTGGTGCGGGGGGATCCGGGGGGTCGCCCCCCGGGTTAGCACAGGTTCTTAACGGCTGCCGCGGATGTGTCACGGGCAGATGTTGCGTCTGGCCGCGGCAGCCATCAAGGATCAATCTCGTCGCATGTCACCACGTATGACGTCGCAGGAGGCAGACGAGGGCAGGACCCGGCTAACTTAGGCCTGGTACGTGCCAGCCACGATGAACAGCCACGATGAACAGCCCATCAGGAACAGCCGCCAGGAATCCACCAGGAACGAGGAGCGCGCCATGCCGCAGGAAGTCCGCGGAGTGATCTCCACCGCCAAGGGCTCGCCGGTCGAGGTCACCACGATCGTGGTTCCCGACCCCGGTCCCGGCGAGGCGGTGGTACGAGTGCAGGCCTGCGGCGTGTGCCACACCGACCTGCACTATCGCGAGGGCGGCATCAGCGATGACTTCCCCTTCCTGCTCGGGCACGAGGCCGCGGGCGTTGTGGCGGAGGTGGGGGACGGCGTCACGGACGTCGCGCCCGGTGACTTCGTGGTCTTGAACTGGCGCGCCGTCTGCGGCGACTGCCGCGCCTGCCGCCGGGGCAGGCCCTGGTACTGCTTCAACACCCACAACGCCACCCAGCCGATGACCCTCACCGATGGGACCAGGCTGTCTCCCGCGCTCGGCATCGGCGCCTTCGCAAGCAAGACCCTGGTGCACGCCGGCCAGTGCACCAAGGTCGACCCCAGCGCGAACCCGGCCGCGGCTGGCCTGCTCGGCTGCGGCGTCATGGCCGGCCTCGGCGCCGCGATCAATACCGGCGGTGTGAGCAGGGGCGACTCGGTGGCGGTGATCGGTTGCGGTGGGGTCGGTGACGGCGCGGTGGCCGGTTCCAGGCTGGCGGGTGCGGCGAAGATCATTGCCGTGGATACCGATCCGCGCAAGCTTGAGCAGGCCCGCGGGTTCGGCGCAACGCATGTGGTGAACGCGCGCGAGGCGGATGTCGTCGAGGCGATCACGGAGCTTACCGGCGGGTTCGGCGCCGACGTCGTCATCGACGCCGTGGGCAGGCCGGAAACCTGGAGGCAGGCGTTCTACGCGCGTGACCTCGCGGGCACCGTGGTGCTTGTCGGGGTGCCGACGCCTGACATGCGCATCGAGATGCCGTTGCTCGACTTCTTCGGCCGCGGCGGTGCGCTGAAGTCAAGCTGGTATGGCGACTGCCTGCCAAGCCGTGACTTCCCCATGCTCGTCGACCTGTACCTGCAGGGGCGGCTCGACCTCGACAGTTTCGTGTCCGAGGAAATCGGGCTGGACCAGGTCGAGGAGGCCTTCGCGCGGATGCATGCGGGTGACGTGCTGCGCTCCGTGGTGACCTTCTGATGCCCGTGCAGGTGGGTCACGCGGTCACCTCGGGGACATTCTCCCTTGACGGTCAGACCTTCGAGGTCGACAACAACGTCTGGGTGGCGGGTGACGAGGACGAATGCGTGGTAATCGATGCCCCGCACGACGTCGAGGCCATCCTCCGGGTGATCGCCGGACGGCGGGTGGTTGCGCTGCTGCTCACCCACGCGCACGACGACCATGTGCGGGTTGCGCCGGAGCTTGCCGATGCCACCGGCGCGCCGGTTCTGCTGCACCCCGCCGACCTCGTGCTCTGGCGGCTGGTGCACCGGGGCATGCGGCCGGATGGTGACCTTCGTGATGGGCAGGTGATCGAGGTCGCGGGCATCGGGGTCCAGGTGATCCACACTCCCGGCCACGCGCCCGGCGCGTGCTGTTTCTATCTGCCGGACCTGGGCGTGGTGTTCACCGGTGACACGCTGTTCGCCGGAGGGCCGGGTGCGACCGGCCGGTCCCACTCCGACTTCGGCCAGATCGTCGCTTCGATCCGTGACCGGCTGCTCACGCTGCCTCCCGCCACGGTGGTCCATACCGGGCACGGCCCAAGCACGACCATCGCGGCGGAGGCGCCGCATCTGCAGGAGTGGATCAATCGCGGTAAGTGACGTCCACGGGCGGCGGCGCGCACCGTGGCTGGCCCGTTGGGTGTCACATAGCACCACCTGCGGGCCATCCACGGTGGCCCAGAACTCAGGATTCACCGAGCAGGCTGAGCTGCTCGGTCAGCGCGTCCTCCAGCCGGAGCAACAGCCGTTTCAGCGCGAGCCCGCCGCCATATCCGCCCAGATGCCCCGCGGCGACAACCCGATGGCAGGGGATGACCAGCGGAAGCGGGTTCCTCGCCATGACCTGGCCGACGCCACGTGCGCCACCCGGATAGCCGCTTCGCCTCGCGAGCTCCCCATAGGTGATCACCTCCCCGTACGGTGCGCTGGCGCACAGCTCGTCCAGCACCGTCTTTGCCTGCGGGCCGATGCCGGTGAGATCGAGCGCCAGGTCGAACTCGCGTCGCTCGCCCCGCAGATACTGCATGATCTGTTCGATCGCGCGGTCCGCGTGGCCGTCTGCCGCAACTGGGTTGCCGAAGCGGCGTGCGGCCTCGCGGGCGTTGCGGCCGGCTGACGGCGTCAGCAGCACCCGGCGGAGCCCGGCGGACGTTGCGGATACGCTCAGGCTGCCGATCGTGCTGTTGAACATGACACGCCCCGCTAGGACGTCTCCATCCATTTGGGAGCATTCCTCCGGGAATCGAGTTACCTACCACAAGGTAGCGCCCGCACCGGGCAAGCCAAGGGCGAGCCGGGGCGCTGCTGGCACCTTGAAGTCGCAGGCCGTGCACGGAAAGTAGCCATATATTGATGCGCTGCTGTCATCGCTCACAACGCCAATAAGCGGCAGCTTCTATCGATCAGCCAGCGAGGATGACCTTTCGGGGCCTTCGGACCTGTGCGCGCCGCCGGTCCGGTCACATTCTTAACAATCAAGTGCCACAGGTGCCGTCGGTCACATCCCGCCGGCCAGTTCAAGGGGGTGAGTGTGACCGTCAGGGCTCTACTCCGATGCGAAGATCCTCCTCCTGGATGAGCCGCTGGCCGCAATGGGCGCCAAGGAGGCGGCGCTCATTCTGGATCTGGTACGGGATCTCAAGAGCAAGGGCGACGTCTCGATCATCATCATCGCCCACAACTACGGCCAGGTCTTTGAAATCTGCGACCGGATCAACCTGCTCCAGCCTGGGGAGATCACGTTCGACAAGCGAAGCGCGGACACGTCGGTGCAGGAACTCAATGACATCGTCATCGCCGGGTACCGCGAGACTATGAAGGAGCGCAGGCGCCAGGCGTGAGCCGATCGGCCTGCAGGAAGGAGTCGGCGCGTGGCCGGCGATCCATTTGTTCCGCGGTCGCGGGACCGATTCTCGTTCGGCATCTGGACAGTGGGCTGGCAGGGCGTCGACGTCTTCGGCACCGCGATTCGCCCGCCGATGCCGGCCGACCGCGCGGTGCGCAAGCTCGCCGAAATCGGCGCCTATGGCGTCAACTTCCACGACAACGACGTCTTCCCCTTCGACGCCACGGGCGAGGAGCGTGCGGCCTGCCTAATCGCGTTCCGGACCGCCCTGGCCGAAACCGGTCTGGTCGTGACAACCGCCACGACCAATCTGTTCGGCCATCCGATGTTCAAGGATGGGGCCTTCACCGCCAACGAAAGGGACGTTCGCAGGTTCGCGATCGCCAAGGTGATGCGCAACCTGGACGTCGCTGCCGAGTTCGGCGCGCAGACCTACGTCTGCTGGGGCGGCCGTGAGGGCGCCGAATCGGGCGCCGCCAAGGACATCAGGGTCGCCTTGGACAGGTACAAGGAAGCCCTGGACGTACTGGGCCAGTACGTCATCGACCAGGGGTACAGCCTCAGGTTCGCGATCGAGCCCAAACCCAACGAGCCGCGCGGCGACATCCTGCTCCCGACGGCAGGGCACGCGCTGGCTTTCATCAATGAGCTTGCCCACCCGGATCTTGTGGGGCTTAACCCCGAGGTCGGTCACGAGGAGATGGCCGGGCTCAACTACACGCACGGGATCGCGCAGGCGCTGTGGCACGGCAAGCTGTTCCACATCGACCTCAACGGGCAGCACGGCCCGCGATTCGACCAGGACCTGCGCTTCGGCGCGGGCAACGTGCGGGGCGCGTTCTGGCTCGTTGACCTGCTCGACAACAGCGACTATGCGGGGCCGGTCCACTTCGACTTCAAGCCGCCGCGCACCGAGGACGATGACGGCGTATGGGAGTCGGCCGCCGCCTGCATGCGCAACTACCTGATCCTGCGGGAGAAGTCGCGGGCGTTCCGCGCCGATCCCGAGGTGACGAAGGCGCTCGGTGCCTCGCGTGCGCCCGAGCTTGCCCTGCCCACGCTGGGCAACGGGGAGACGTGGCGCGACATCCGCGGCTTCAGCCCGGACGTGGACGCGCTCGCCGCCCGCGGCATGGCCTACGAGCGGCTCGATCAGCTCGCCCTGGAGCATCTGTACGGCGTGCGCTGACCCGCCGGCGAGCGGATGCCGGTGGCGCCCGTGCCGCGGGCAATCACGACAACGATCCGATACGGGAATCGGCGGATTCTCATCCGCCAGCGAGCGGGCGCTACGGTCTGCGAGAAGATATCCCAGGGAGGCCGGCCGCCCGGGGGCGCTGCGGGGCAATACAGTCTTAACGGCTGCCGCGGCGCGAACCGCGCCAGCGCTGCGGACTTATCCCGGGTGCCCGCCACCGGGGGCATGCGGCCGCGCCGCGAACCTTAGGGCAGCGCGCCACGTTCGGGCAGCGGGTCATGTCATCTTCCGAGCGAACAGGAGGCCCCAATGGCGCGAAAGCCGCCGCTGACCTGACACACTGATCATGATGCGCGGCGAGACAGGAAGGAGGGCCACGGTGGCTGATGCGGACACGTCGCTCGCTGCACGCGATCCGGATGCGCTTGAGAAGGAGATCGAGCGGACGCGCGAGGAGCTTGCGCGCACCATCGACACCATCGCGGACCGGGTAAACCCGGCGAAGGTGAGTCAGCGTGCCGTGACCCGGGCGCGCGAAGAGGCTGCGCAGCTTGACCCGGTCGTGGCCGGAATCGGTGCTGCGGTAGTCGTCGCGGGCATAGCGGTCATCGTCATCTGGCGCAGGCGGCGCCGCTAGGGGCTCTGCTAGGGCACGGGAACTGCCCTGCGGGTCGGGTCAGCCGCGTTCCGCCTGAATGCCGCGAGGTCGGCGATCGCGACCGGAGGTTGCGGGCCGGCCGTGGCTGCGTCGTATCGCCGCCGGTCATCCACGCATGCAGCCCGCCATAGTAGGCTTTCACGCACTGAGACGGGTGCGATCTGATGTTCGAGGGCGGTGCGGTGGGATGACCGAATTGTGGCGGCGTGTAGCTCTGCCCGAGACAGATCCAGAGCTTGACCGCCTGCTTACCGAGGAGTCCCGGCTGCAGGACCAGACGATCAGGCTGATTCCCTCGGAGAATTACGCCTCTCAGGCCGTGCTCGAGGCGACGGCCTCCGTGCTGACGAACAAGTACTCGGAGGGCTATCCGGAGCGCCGCTACTACGAGGGCCAGCAGGTGGTCGACCAGGTGGAGACGCTCGCCGTCGAACGAGCCAAGAGCCTGTTCGGGACCGGGCACGCCAACGTTCAGCCGTACTCGGGTTCCCCTGCGAACCTCGCCATATTTCTGGCGTTCATGCAGCCTGGCGATACCGTGATGGGAATGGCCCTGCCCATGGGCGGGCACTTGACTCACGGCTGGAACGTATCCGTGACTGGACGCTGGTTCAGGCCAGTGCAGTACGCGGTGCGGAAAGAGACAGGCCGCGTGGACCTCGACGAGGTCCGCGATCTCGCCAGGGCGGAGCGGCCGAAGGTTATCTTCTGCGGCGGCACCGCGATCCCGCGGATCGTCGACTTCGCGGGCTTCAGTGAGATCGCGCGCGAGGTCGGCGCCCTGCTTGTGGCGGACATCGCGCATGTGTCCGGACTCGTGGCCGGCGGCGCCCACCCATCGCCGGTGGGCCACGCCGATATCATCAGCACCACGACTCACAAGACCCTGCGGGGACCCCGCGGCGCCATGCTGATGGGGGCCAGGCCAGAATTGGGAACAGCGCTTGACAAGGCCGTTTTCCCCGGCCTTCAGGGCGGGCCGCACAACCACACGACCGCGGCCATCGCCGTAGCGCTGCATGAGGCCGCGCAGCCGTCCTTCCGCGAATATGCGAACCAGATCGTCGTAAACGCCCACACGCTGGCCGGCGAGTTGCTCGCCCGCGGCTTCGAACTCGTTTCAGGCGGGACTGACAATCACCTGATCCTTATTGACCTGACCAGTAAGAACGTCCCTGGCAAGCCCGCTGCGAAGGCTCTTGACAAGGCCGGGATCGTGACCAACTACAACACGGTGCCGTTCGATCCGCGTAAGCCGTTCAATCCGAGCGGGCTGCGGATAGGCACGCCCGCGGTGACAAGCAGGGGCATGGGACCGGCGGAAATGCGGGCGATCGCGGCCTGGATCGACGAAGTCGTCCAGGCCGTCAACGTCGGCGACGACCAGGTCATCGACAAGGTCCGCGGGCAGGTGCGCGAGCTGACCGCCGGATTCCCCGCGCCGGGAATCAGGGTCTGACGCAGTCACCCGCCCGGCCCGTCATTTGTCGTCCTGCGTGAGCCCCGCGTACTCCTCCGCGGAGAGCAGGCCGGACGGCTCGGCGTCATCCTCCTCGGCGGCGAGCCGGACCCGAAACAGCCAGCCTTCCCCGTACGGATCGGCGTTCACCACGGCCGGATCGTCTTCGATCCCGTCGTTGGTCTGAATCACCTCGCCGTCGACCGGGGAGTAGATGTCGCTCACCGACTTGACCGACTCGACTTCACCGCACGGCTCGCTCGCCGTCACCTGTGTCCCGGGTGCCGGGGCCGAGACGTAGACGATGTCGCCGAGCGCCTCGGCAGCGTAAGCGGTGATGCCTACGGTCGCGATGGCGCCCTCGATGGCCACCCATTCGTGTTCTGGGGTGTAGCGCAGCCCATCCGGAACAGTCATGACCGGTGCCTTTCCTGTGTTCTCACTTGGTCCTGTGGTAGAACGGCAACTGAGCGTAGTCTGCCGGCTCAGCGTGGCCGCGCACATCCACGGCGAGGCGCGCCTTGCCGTAGCCGTGCGCAGGCACGTCCCCAGCGCCCGCCGCGTCCGCGGTGCCCGCCGCGTCCGCGGTGCCTGCCACGTCCGCGGTGCCTGCCACGTCTGGCCGTACGTACGCCATGGCGATGGGCCTGCCGAGTGTCGGCGATGGCGCACCGCTCGTCACCGTACCGATCATCTGCCCATCGAGCAGGACCGGGTAGCCGTGCCGCGGAATCCGGCGGGAGCGGCCGACGAGCCCGATCAGCCTGCTGCGCGGCCCGGCCTGCGCCCGGGCGGTGAGCGCCTCCCGGCCCACGAAGTCGCCAGGCTTGTCGAACTTGACCACCCGGCCGAGCCCGGCCTCGAACGGCGTCATGTCCCGGCTGAGCTCGTTGCCGTACAGCGGCATGCCAGCTTCCAGCCTGAGGGTGTCGCGTGCGGACAGTCCTGCCGGGATGAGCCCCGCACCACGTCCTGCCTCGGCAAGCCCGGTCCACACGGCCACGGCGTCATCAGGCCGGCAGAACAGCTCGAATCCGTCCTCGCCCGTGTAGCCGGTGCGGGCGAGCAGCACGGGTTCGCCGCACGCGACCGCGCGCACGCTCGCGTAATACTTCAGGTCCGCGAGCGGGGCGCCGTCCAGGCGCTCGGCACGGGAAGCGAGGATGGCGGCCGCGCCAGGTCCCTGGATCGCTATGAGCGCGTAGTCGAGTGATACGTCGCGGACCTCGGCGTCGCGGCCCGCCGCGCGATCGGCCAGTTCCTGATGCACGAGGGCGGCATTGGCCGCGTTGGCCACGACGAAGTACTGGTCGTCGGCAAGCCGGTAGACGACGAGGTCGTCGAGCACCCCGCCGTCCGCCGCGCAGATCATGGTGTAGCGTGCCCGGCCTGGTGCGACCGCCGAGAGGTTACCGGTGAGCGCGTAGTCGAGTGCTGCGCCCGCATCGGGTCCGGTGACCGAGATCTCGCCCATGTGCGACAGGTCGAACAGTCCCGCGGTGGTGCGGACGGCGTTGTGCTCGGCGGTCTCGCTCTTGTAACGAAGCGGCATCAGCCAGCCGGCGAAGGGCGTCAGCGTCGCGCCGAGACGCTTGTGCACCTGCAGCAGCGGCGTCGCCTTTTGCTCGTCCACCTGGCCACGGCCGTCACCGCCACGATCCGCGCCGCCCGTGGGTGAGCCCCCGGCGCCTGGTGCCGGATCCCCTGTCGTGTCAGGCGCTGTCATACGCGGGACTCCACTCACGTCCACGCAGCCGCGATCCGCTGCTTCTCACCGTCCAGATGCGCCCGCCGTCCGCGCGGCGTGAAGGCACGAAAGCCACTGCGAAGCCACCCCTCTATACCCGCTCTGTACCCGCGGCTCTTTACCTGCGGCTTTGTACCCGCGGCCGCCGCGCCCGCGGCAGGTTCTTCGTACGCCTTCGTAGCGGATTACGGCTTTCTCACCGGGTTACGGCTGGAGCAAAGCCTATCAGTGACTGGTCCGGAACCTGGGCTTTCTGCCCGCGCTGCCCGCGCCGCCCGCGCGACCTGCGCGTACCACCTTTCTCCGCCAAGATGGTGGGGTGGCGGAGTGCGTCTTCTGTGAGATTGCCCGCGGCCAGCGTCAAGCCCACGTGGTCCTGGGCGACGCCGGCGCGATCGCGTTTCTCGATGCGAGGCCCGTGTTCAAAGGGCACGTGCTGCTCATCCCGCGTACGCACGTTCCAACGTTCGCCGACCTGCCCGGGGGCTGCATCGGCCCGCTTTTCGCCCGCGCACAGCGGCTCGCGGCAGCCATGGAGGAAGGACTCGGCGCGGCGGGCTCGTTTGTCGCTATGAACAACCGCGTTAGCCAGAGCGTCCCGCATCTGCACGTGCACATCGTGCCGCGGAACCGCAAGGACGGGCTGCGCGGCTTTTTCTGGCCACGGACCAGGTACGCGAGCGAGGAGGAGGCCAGCGAGTACGCCGGCCGGCTGCGCCGCGTCCTTGGTGAGTAGCGGCCTGGTGTATAGGAGAGACATGGAATTGCTGAGTGAGGAAGCGGTCGCGCGGGAACTCGCCGACGTGCCGGGCTGGAACCGCGAGGGAAACGAGATCGTCACGACCGCCGAGCTGAAAGACTTCCGCGCGGCGATGCTGTTCGCGGCCGCCGTCGGCTATCTGGCCGAGCGGGCCAATCACCACCCCGACGTGACGATTCAGTGGAATCGCGTGACGCTGACCCTGTCCACCCACTCGGCAGGCGGCCTGACCTCGGCCGACTTCGACCTCGCCAGGCGGATCACCGCCTTGCGCTGACCCGGCGCCGGCCCGCGCCGTGTTCAGCACAAGACCGCCCGAACCGCTGGCCAGGGGATGTCTCGCAGATCCCTGGCGGCGCGGCAGCGCCGTCCACGACCCCCCAGACGGGCGGCCGGGGTCTGGGCGGCAGTGCCGTCGTCGCCGATAGCTGCACGATCGGCAAGGCCCTGCTCC
Organism: uncultured Actinomycetota bacterium; assembly: GCA_963727015.1. Taxonomy (GTDB): domain Bacteria; phylum Actinomycetota; class Actinomycetes; order Streptosporangiales; family Streptosporangiaceae; genus DATFVJ01. The sequence continues at coordinate 708,790 of CAVSEV010000005.1, forward strand.
TTCGAGAACGAGCAGGGCCTTGCCGGTCGCCGCCTGGATCACCGCCCGCATCCACCGAGATCTGCCAGCCATGCCCTAGGCTCATGATGCTGTGGAGGGGACAAGGCTCGCGGGCCGCCGGCCGCGGAAACCGCGCGGGCCTATCGCGGCGGTCGGGGCGCTCGTGACCGTCGTTGTGCACGTCGGCCGTGGCACCGGGCCCGTCGGCCGCGCCGCCCTCGGCGCGGTGCTCGCCGCGGCGCTGACACTCCTCGCGGCCTGCGCCAGCCACAGTGGCCAGATCACGGCAAGGCCGCTGACCTCAGTGGGCACAGGCGAGGGTGCGCTGCGGCTGCTCGGCGTGCCGGGTTACGTCGAGGACGGTAGCACCGACCCCCGGGTCGACTGGGTAACCGCGTTCGAGCATCGAACCGGCTGCCAGGTCAGCTATACGCAGGTGCCGAGCGCCACCGCGATCCAGGCGGCGGTCCGGTTGCATGGAGTGAACAACATCGACGGTATCTTCGCTCCGCCGGCCGTGGCAGGCCAGCTCATCAGCGCTGGCCTGATCGCGCCGCTCAATGTCCGGCTCGTGGGCGGATACACCGCGATCAGCCGCACGCTCCGCAGCCAGGCGGTAGGGACTTCGAAGGGCAAGACCTATGGGGTGCCGTACGCATGGGACGCGTACGTGCTTGGTTACGCGGCGTCGGCCGTGCGGCCGGCCCCGCTCAGCTGGGCCGCCTTGTTCGATCCGGCAGCCAGGTATGCCGGGAAGATCATGCTTCCGGACAATCCATTTACCATCGCCCTGGCGGCGCTTTACCTCAAGTCGGCCCGGCCCTCACTCGGCATCACCGACCCCTACGAACTCGACGGCGCGCAGTTCGCGGCGGCGACCGGCCTGCTGAAGAACGAGCGGCGGAGCATCACCCAGTACTGGTCACTGGACCAGCAAGTGATCGACGGCCTCGCCACCGGCAGCGCGGTGCTCGGGGCGGTGCTCCCTCGCCACGTGGACATCCTCACCCGGGCCGGCCGGAACGTCGCGGCCACCGATCCGGCGCAGGGAACGACGGGGGCGGTGAACTTCTGGCTGATGAGTGCGCAGGCTCCCGACCCGAACTGCATGTACAAGTGGCTCGCGTGGTCGCTGACGCCGCGCGTTCAGCAGCAGGTCGCCGATTGGAATGGCATCGCGCCGGTTAACCCGGCCGCCTGCGACGGGCTCGGCCGCGCGGTTTGCGGTCGCTACCACGTCGCTGACCAGGCGTATCTGAACAAGGTCGCGTTCGCGCACGTACCAGGTACCGACTGCGGCAACGGCAAGCGTGACTGCACCGGATGGGCGGCGTGGCTCAGCGCGTGGAAATCGATAGCAGGCTCGCCGCCAGGCGCCGGTTCGCCCTAGTACCGGCGCCGGAAGCGGCGGCGCCGGTAGGCTCCCGGCGCGGGCTGCGTCAGCACAACGCAGTCCTCACATCTGTACAGTAACTGGCCGCTTGCAAGATGCCCGGCGGGCACCGATGGGCGCGGCCATTTCTTGTGGCAGCTCACGCAGGCGTCACCAGCACGCTGAGCCGGCGTCAGCCCGGCCGCAGCTATCAGCGGACCGGTCGCCGCGCGGGCCGGTCCCGGCCGTTCTGGCTCCGAGCCTGCTGGCTCACCACGGTTCGTAGCATTCATCCCTGAGATTTTCGCCCCCCCGTGGGTTTCGGCCATCGCCGAACTCCACGACCCTATAGCGCATATTACTGTGACTAGCCGACTACGGGAAGTGGTAAATGCGGCGCCGCTGACCGACCGTCGCACGTCCCCAGAGCCTTGCCTCCATGATCCTTATACGTGAATCGGCGGATTCTCATCCAGCAGTGAGCGGGCCGCTACAGCCTGCGGGGGGATCCGGGGGGTCGTCCCCCCGGGGCAATTCTGCGGGGGGATCCCGGGGAGTCGTTCCCCCGGGGCAATACAGTCTGAACGGCTGCCGCATGACGCGCCGATCATGCGACTGCGGGGCGCGGCCGGGGCTCCGCGCAGCCGGACTCATTGTCGGCCGGCCGACCTCTGAGCTTCCCCAGCCGGGCGCCCCAGCCGGGCTAACCAGCCGGGCTAACCAGCCGGGCTGCCGGCGCTAACCACGGGCCGCCTCGCGGAACAGGGACCGCGCAACGGCGCCAAGCGGCGGCGCGAAGAGCGTCGACCGGTCGGCGCTGTACTTGAAGCTGCTGACTGACGTAATCGTCCCCGACCCGTGCGCTGGATCGAATCCCGATAGCCACGGGCCACCGCTTGATCCGGCCGTCATCTGGCAGCGCAGGCCCGAGTCCGGGCTGGCGTGAAAGGGGTCCCCCGTCACGCGGCCGCTGCAGTAGTACAGCCCCCCGCCGTTGTACGGGGGTTCGGCCGGATACCCGAACGCGAACTCCTCCGCGGTCCGCGGGCCGAACTTGATTGGCTGGCCGCCGACGACCTTCCCGATGTGGCTGACCCGGTGCCCGGAATGCTGCGGGTTGAGCGTGACGAACGCGACGTCGTCGTTATCGTTGGCCGCGCGGCTCCACTGAGGCGCGACGAAGAAGTGATGCGCGGTCCAGCTGCCGTAGGGGCGGCTGCCCTGCGCGAATCCGGGCACGAACGTCCAGTTGACCGCCCAGGATCCGGTGCCGTTCTTAACGCAGTGCGCCGCGGTGATCACCACGTCGGCGGCCGGGCTGGCCACTACGGCCGCGGAACAAACGTAGTCCTGAGCGTCCATCGTGAAGAAGACCTTGCCCGTCGTCCTGCCGACCGCGCCACCGCCCGGCCATCCCGCCGCGGCGGTATTGCTGAGTATCGCGGCAGGCCGCGGCCGGGCCACGCCGGCGGGCGCCGCAGCGGGCACGTGGAAGGGTGCGACGGCCGGCCGCTGAGCCGCCGCGCTGGCCGGTGCGTTGCCCGTATCCCTGGCTGTGCCGGTTCCGGGCGGGACTGGTGGCCGCGCACCGGCCATCCGCGCCGCGGTCCAGTACCGCACGGCACGCGCCTGCTCGGCCGGGGTCACAGCCGCCGAATGCTCGGTCACGCTCAGCACCGCGCGTTGCGCGCCGCTGCGGTGCTGGCCGGCTGGCTGCCCCGGGTCCCGCCGTCCGGCGCGGTGGCCGTGCTCGAGGGAGGCCGCCGTGCCTGCCGCGCGGCCGGATGGGCCCTGTGTTGTGACGGCAACCGCGCAGCTCACGGCGAGTACGCAGGCGAGCGCCAGCATCGCACGCAGTGACGACCGGGCTGGCGGCGTCATCGGCCTCATGCGTCAAGTATGATCCACGAAATGCGATCAGTCTGCTACGTAGCGTAAAAGTTGACCTTTCTGCCAGGCGCGATGGCCCAGCCAGCGGCACCGAGGTACCACCAGGACGACCGGGCGCGGAAGAATGAGCTCGTGCAGCCACCGCAGCCCCGCAGTCGCGATCTTGTCATCCTCGGCTCGACCGGTTCGGTAGGCACCCAGGCCATCGACGTCGTCAGGCGAAATCCCGGCCGGTTCAGGGTGACTGGCCTGGCCGCCGGCGGGGGGAACCCAGGCCTGCTGGCCGCGCAGGCCCTCGAACTGGGGGCCGAGGTCGTTGCCGTGGAGCGTGGCAGCGCCGCTCAGGACGTGCAACTCGCTTGTTACGCCGAAGCACAGCGCCGTGGCTACTCCCGCGGGGAGTTCCGGGTGCCGAAGATACTCGCCGGGCCCTCGGCCGTCGCCGAGGTGGCGGCATGGCCCTGTGATGTCGTGCTGAACGCGGTAACGGGCGCTGCCGGGCTCGCCTCCACCCTCGCCGCCATCGACGCGGGCAGGACACTTGCGCTCGCCAACAAGGAGTCGCTGATCGTCGGCGGCCCGCTGGTCGCGGGCCGCGCCGCACCCGGTCAGATCGTGCCCGTCGACTCGGAGCACTCGGCGCTCGCGCAATGCCTGCGCGGCGGCCGCGGCGACGAGGTGGCACGGCTGGTGGTGACCGCCAGCGGGGGTCCCCTGCGCGGCCGCAGCCGGGCGCAGCTCGCCGGCGTCACGCCGGAGCAGGCGCTGTCACATCCGACCTGGAAGATGGGCCCGGTCATCACGGTCAATTCCGCCACGCTGGTCAACAAGGGCCTGGAGATCATCGAGGCCCACCTGCTTTTCGGCATCGGCTTTGACCGCATCGAGGTTGTCATACACCCGCAGTCCGTGGTGCACTCAATGGTCGAGTTCACCGACGGGTCCACGCTTGCCCAGGCGAGCCCGCCTGACATGCGGATCCCGATCGCGCTCGCGCTCGCCTGGCCGGACCGGGTGCCGGGGGCCGCACCGGCCATCGACTGGAGCCAGGCGCACAACTGGACCTTCGAGCCGCTGGACACGGAAGCGTTCCCCGCTGTGTCGCTTGCCCGGGAAGCCGGCGTCGCCGGCGGGACAGTTCCCGCGGTGTACAACGCGGCCAATGAGGTGTGTGTGGCCGCGTTCCTTGCGGGTGAGATCGCGTTCACTGGAATTGTTGACACCGTGGCGCGGGTAATGTCGGAGTGCGACCAGATAGCGCAGGAAGTCACAGCAGTGGACGAGGTGCTCGCCGCGGATGCCTGGGCGCGCGCGCGTGCGCGTGAGCTGACCGGGGTCAGGGACGCCGGCCCGCGCACGGACGCCGGTGCACATGACGCCGGTGAAGATACTGAGGGGAGGACCGCCGGATGAGCCTGCTTATCGGCTGGATCATTTTCATCACGGCGCTGCTCATCTCCATCACGCTGCACGAGGGGGGTCACCTGGTCGCCGCCAAGCGGTTCGGCATGAAGGCGACCCAGTTCTTTGCCGGGTTCGGCCCCACCCTGTGGTCCACCCAGAAGGGAGAGACCGAGTACGGCATCAAGGCGGTACCGCTCGGCGGCTTCGTCAAGATCATTGGGATGACCTCGCTCGAGGACGTCGACCCGGAGGATGAGCCCCGATCGCTGCGCAGCAAGCCCGGCTGGCAGCGCGTCATCGTCCTGGCGGCGGGCTCGGCCATGCACTTCGTGCTGGCGGCCGTGTTGTTGTTCGGCCTGTTCATCGGCGTGGGCCTGGCGGATCAGAACACGACGAAGATCGGCACCGTGGACAACTGCGTGCCCGCCAGCGTGAGCGCGGTCTCGTGCAGCCGGGCCGACGCGACCTCCCCGGCAAGGCTGGCCGGGCTGCAAACTGGCGACAAGATCGTCACGTTCGCTGGCAAGCCAGTGCACTCATGGAACGATCTGGCCGCCGCGATCCGTGGGCACCCGGCGGGCAGCGAGGCCGTCATCACGGTGCAGCGGCACGGCAAGCTGGTCGACCTGCGCGCCAAACTGGCCGCGATCAAGGGCCGGTCCGGTGCCTTCCTGGGCGTCTCACCGGCCGTTGTGTACCAGCAGCTCAATCCGGTAAAGGCGATCAGGTACACCGGATCGTTCTTCGGCACGGTCGTGAGCGGTTCGGCCGCGGTGATCACCGAGCTGCCCAAGGCGATTCCGAAGCTGTTCGCGCACAACCGCGCGAGCACCGCGGGTGGCAAGGTGACCAGCATCGTCGGGGCCGGCAACGACACGGGCCAGGTCATCGGCGCGGATATTGGCTGGCAGCAGAAGCTCAGCTTCGTCGTACTGATCATCGCGTCGCTGAACGTCTTCGTCGGCATCTTCAACCTGCTGCCGCTGCTCCCGCTCGATGGCGGGCATATCGCCGTCGTGCTTTACGAGCGGGCACGCGCCTACGTGGCGCGGCTGCGCGGCAGGCCAGATCCGGGTCTGGTGGATATGCGTAAGCTGATTCCAGTCAGCTTCGGGATCTTCGCCGTCATCGTTTTCTTCGGCCTGATGCTGATCATGGCTGACCTCGTCAATCCCGTGAGCATCATCCAGTGAGGTATCGCTGACCATGACTGTTGATCTCGGCTTGCCGCAGACACCCCCGCCCGCGCTAGCACCGCGACGGAAGTCGCGCCAGTTGCTGGTGGGGAACGTTCCTGTGGGCGGCGGCGCGCCCGTGTCGGTGCAGTCGATGACCACCACGGTCACCGCGGATGTCGACGCCACCCTGCAGCAGATCGCGGCGCTGACCGCTGCGGGCTGCCAGATCGTGCGGGTGGCCGTGCCGTCCGCCGACGACGCGGATGCTCTTCCCGTGATCGCGCGCAAGTCACAGATCCCGGTGATCGCCGACATTCACTTCCAGCCGAGATACGTTTTCGCTGCGATCGACGCAGGCTGCGCGGCCGTTCGGGTCAATCCCGGAAATATCAAGGCGTTCGATGACAAGATCGCCGACATCGCACGGGCGGCGGAGGCGGCCGGCATCCCGATCCGGATCGGGGTCAACGCGGGATCACTGGACCCGCGGCTGCTCGCCAAGTATGGCAAGGCGACGCCGGACGCCCTCGTGGAGTCGGCGCTGTGGGAGTGCTCGCTGTTCGAAGAGCACGGTTTCCATGACATCAAGATCTCGGTGAAGCACCACGACCCGGTTGTGATGATCGAGGCGTACCGGCAGCTTGCCGCCCGGTGTGACTACCCACTGCATCTGGGTGTCACCGAGGCGGGGCCGGCGTTCCAGGGCACGGTCAAGTCGGCGGTCGCTTTCGGCGCGCTGCTCGCCGAGGGGATTGGCGACACCATCAGGGTTTCGCTGTCCGCGCCGCCGGTGGAGGAGGTCAAGGTCGGCATCGCCATCCTCGAGTCGCTCGGCCTACGGCAGCGCGGCCTTGAGATTGTGTCCTGCCCCTCGTGCGGGCGCGCCCAGGTGGATGTGTACACGCTCGCCGACCAGGTCACCGCCGGCCTCGAGGGCCTTGAGGTGCCGCTGAGGGTCGCGGTGATGGGCTGCGTCGTCAACGGCCCCGGCGAGGCACGCGAGGCCGATCTGGGTGTGGCCTCAGGCAACGGCAAGGGCCAGATCTTCGTCAGGGGAGAGGTCGTCAAGACCGTGCCGGAAAGCCAGATCGTGGAGACTCTCATCGAGGAGGCCTTGATCCTGGCCGGCGAGATGGGCGAAACCCCAGCCTCAGCGCGCACCGGCCCCCAGGTCGTGGTCAGCTAACCAGCCTGCGCCCCGACAGCGGGCGGGTCCCCGGACAGGCGGCGGGTCCCCGGACAGGCGGCGGGTCCCCGGACAGGCGGCGGGTCCCCGGACAGGCGGCGGGTCCCCGGACAGGTGGCGGTCACCGCCCAGCCGCTGGACCCCGGGTAGTTCCGGGCCACGAAGTTCTACATGATCCGCCGCCGTGTTAACTTTCCGGCGCTATTTGCGGGCAGATTAACACGCAAGCGGATCATGCCTCCCCCGGCGCCCATGCGGACCGGCGCATGTGCCACGCCCGCATGGCGGCTTCACATGTCCAGGTCGGGCAGGCGGGCGAGCGCCGCATCGATCCGCTCCTGTGGGAGCTCGTAGTCCTCCATCTCGCCTGACAGGTACCGCTGGTAGGCGGACATGTCGAAGAAGCCGTGCCCGCACAGCGCGGTAAGGATCACCTTTTCCTCGCCCGTCTGCGCGCACCGCTTGGCTTCCTCGATGGCCGCCGCGAGCGCGTGTGTCGGCTCGGGAGCCGGGACGATCCCCTCGGTTCTGGCGAAGGTCACCCCAGCGGCGAAACACTCGCGCTGCGGTTTGGCGACGGCCTCGAAGATGCCGAGTTCGAACATGTGCGAAAGCAGCGGCGACATTCCGTGGTAGCGCAGCCCGCCCGCGTGGATCGGGTCGGGAACGAAGTCGTGCCCGAGGGTGCGCATCTTCAGCAGCGGGGTGAACCCGGCGGTGTCGCCGAAGTCGTACGCATAACGCCCGCGGGTGAACGACGGGCACGCGGCTGGCTCGACCGCTCGCATGACGGGCTGCATCCGGTCGGCCAGTTTCTCTCGCAGGAAAGGCAGGAACAGGCCGGCGAAGTTGGAACCGCCCCCCGTGCAGCCCACGATCAGGTCGGGCGTCTCGCCGGCTACCGCGAGTTGCTTCAGCGCCTCCTCACCGATCACCGTCTGGTGCATCAGCACATGGTTGAGCACGCTGCCGAGCGCGTACCTGGTATCGTCGCTGCCGCCCGCGACCTCGACCGCTTCACTGATCGCGATGCCGAGGCTGCCAGGCGAGTCCGGGTCATCGGCGAGCATCTTCGCGCCCGCCGTCGTCACCGGGGACGGGCTCGCGTGCACCGTCGCGCCCCACACCTCCATGAGTGAGGCCCGGTAGGGCTTCTGATCGTAGGAAGCGCGCACCATCCACACCTCGCACTCGAGACCGAACTGCGCGCAGCTGAAGGCCAGCGCGCTACCCCACTGACCCGCGCCCGTCTCGGTGGTAAGCCGCCTGATCCCCTGCCGCGCGTTGTAGTACGCCTGGGGTACCGCCGTGTTGGGTTTGTGCGATCCAGCGGGGGAGACGCCTTCGTACTTGTAGTAGATGCGCGCCGGGGTGCCGAGTGCGCGCTCGAGGCGCCTGGCCCGGAACAGCGGGGTCGGCCGCCACAGCCGGTAGATATCGAGTACGCCCTCCGGAATGTCGACATAACGGTCCCCGCTGACTTCCTGGGCTATCAGGTCCATGGGAAACAGCGGCGCAAGGTCATCGGGACCGACGGGCTGGAACGTGCCGGGGTGCAGCGGGGGAGGTGGCGGTTCGGGCAGGTCAGCCACGACGTTGTACCACTGGCGCGGTAGTTCGGACTCGTCGAGCATGATCTTGGTGCGGTCGGTCATGACGCCTCCCCGGCGTTGCGGTGGTCCTAACCGCACCCTAGATCCATATCCTTGGGTGGTGATACGACGTCGGCAGATCCAGCCAGGGAAATCCGGCACGCGGGCCGTGACCGGCATAAGCAGGGCCATACTGGGCGTACCCGTTGCCGCGATGGTGGCTCTCGCTTGCGCCGCGTGCGATACGGGTTCTGCGGCGACGCACCCGGCCCCGCCTCCGGCCTCGAACGGCGCGGCAGGATCTACCCCCGCCGTGGCGCGAGGCCCGGCGCCGTCCTGGCATTCCTGCTCCGGCTCGCTGCATTCCATGCAATGCGCAACCGTGCAGGTGCCGCTCGACTACAGCCACCCGGGAGGCCGCAAGATCTCGCTTGCGCTTTCCGAGGTACCCGCGACCGCGCCTGCCAGCCAGCGGCAGGGCGTCCTGCTCGTCAATCCGGGCGGCCCCGGCGGCAGCGGGCTTTCGCTGGCGGGTGTGGTGGCGAGCGGCCTGAGCCCAACCGTCGCCGCGGAATACGACATCGTCGGCTTCGACCCGCGCGGTGTCGGGTCGAGCACGCCGGCGCTGCACTGCGACACGTCGTTCTTCGCCGGGGTGAGGCCCAACTACGTTCCGGCCACCAGCCACGACGAGCAGGTGCTTGAGGCGCGCGCGAAGATGTACGCCGCCGCCTGCGAGAAGAGCTATGGCTGGCTGTTGCCGTACATGACCACGGCGAACGCGGCCCGCGACATGGACAGCATCCGCGTCGCGCTCGGCCAGCAGAAGATCAGCTACTTCGCCTACTCCTACGGCACCTACCTGGGCGAGGTGTACGCCACGCTGTACCCGAACCGGGTCACGCGGATGGCGCTCGACAGCGTGGTCGACCCGACAGGCGTGTGGTACCAGGACAACATCGACCAGGACTACGCCTTCCAGGGCCGGATGACGGCGTTCTTCACCTGGGTCGCGCAGCACAACGCCGAATACAAGCTGGGCACGACGGCAGCGCAGATCCGGCAGGCCTGGTACCGAGTGCGGGCCAAGCTGCAGGCGCACCCGGTAACTGGCTCATCGGGGCCGATGATCGGCCCCGACGAGTTCGACGACACGTTCCTGCAGGGCGGGTATACCAACAGCCTGTGGCCTGGCCTGGCCGGCGCGCTGTCCGGCTACGACCACACCGGCGCCACCGGCCCGCTGATCAGCCAGTACGAGGCCTTTGGCACCCAGAACGAGAACGAGTTCGCGGTCTACAACGCGGTCCAGTGCGCCGACGTGAACTGGCCGCGCAACTGGGCTAAGTGGGACCGTGACACCCGCACCGTCTACCGGACGGCGCCGTTCCAGGCCTGGGACAACGCCTGGTTCAACGCGGCGTGCGCGTACTGGCCGGTGCAGGGCCCTGCTCAGCCGATGCAGATCAGGGGCAGCGGCCTGCCGGGCATCCTGATGATCCAGGGCACACTTGACGCGGCCACGCCTTACGCGGGCGCGCAGCGGGCGCACCGGGCGCTGCCGACGGCGCGGATGGTCGTCGTGGTGGGCGGCGGAAACCACGGCCAGTCGCTCGATGATCCACCTAACACCTGCGTAGACGGCTACCTGAACCGCTACCTGGGCAACGGCGCCCTGCCCCAGCGTCCCGGCCTTGTCAATGCCACCTGCCCGGCCCTTCCCGTCCCCTCCGCAAGCGGCTGAACCGCCAGCACCTATTTCAAGCCCCCTCGCAGGGGTAACTCACGCGCCGATCGCCTAGGCTAGGGGTTGTGTTGCGGACGATGGCGCATCGGCCGCCGGCACCGGTGCGCCTGCTCGACGACCGGGATCTCGACGAGGTTCTGGCCCTCTGTGACCGGGACCCGGCGGCGAACGTGTTCGTCAGTTCTCGCGTGCGTTCAGGCGGCCTGGACCCCGGCGCGCTCGGCGCGCAAATGTGGGGTTACTTCTCGGGCGGCCAGCTCGAATCCGTCTGCTACGCCGGCGCCAACCTGGTCCCCGTGGAGGCGACACCTGCCGCGATTCATGCCTTCGCGGAGCGTGCGCACAAGCAGGGACGCCGCTGCTCGTCGTTGGTGGGGCCCGCGGCAGCCGTTAAGGATCTGTGGGAACTGCTGCGGCCATACTGGGGCCCGGCCAGGGCGATCCGTTCCGCGCAGCCGGTGATGGCGATCTCCGCCGGGCCGCAGGTGCCGCCGGATCCCGCGGTCCGGCAGGTGCGGCTGAGCGAAGTCGGCGTCCTGTTGCCCGCGTGCGTCGCCATGTTCACCGAGGAGGTGGGCGTCTCGCCCGCTGGTGGCGACGGCGGCGCGCTGTACCGTGCGCGGGTCACCGAACTGATCGTCAGCGGCCGGGCGTTTGCCCGCATCGAGGGCGACCGCGTGGTCTTCAAGGCCGAGATCGGTGCCGTGACGCCGCTCGCCTGCCAGGTGCAGGGCGTCTGGGTGGACCCGCGGCTGCGCGGAAAGGGATTGGCCGCTCCCGGCATGGCCGCCGTCGTGGCGGCCGCACAGCATTTGTTCGCGCCCCTGGTCACGCTGTACGTCAACGACTTCAACCGGCCGGCTCGCGCCGCCTACCTCCGGACCGGATTCACCGAGGTTGGCACGTTCATGTCGGTGCTGTTCTGAGTTCTGGCCGAGATTCTCCGCGGGGGCCGGCGGCCGGCTTGATGTCCGGGCGATGACGTCGGCGGCGAACCGCTCCATCGTGGTGATCTTCAGATCGAGGCCGGTGCCGTGGCGTGCTTTCTCCTGTGGCGTGGCGAGGTACGACGGCGCGCACAAGGTGCCGGCCGCCCCGCGCCGCGCGAGCCGCCGATACGTGCCTGGCATCCGGCAGCCCGCCGATCGGTGCGATCACACGCAGCTCGGCCAGGGTGCGGTCGTGGCGGCTCAGGTGCTGCTCCAGGCGCCCGAAAACGGCGGTGAGCTCATCCTCGGCGTAGATGCGATTGCCGATCCAGCCATCGCCGGTGCGTGCGGCGCGGCGTGTCTTCGAATTGGCGGATCTGTGAACTGAGGACCTGCTGGGCGACGTGTATTTTACGGGCCGCGGCAGAACTCCAGGTTGCGCCTGACTTCGTCCAGCGGCGCCACGCCCTGCCGGCCCTGGATGAAAAGCCCGGACCACTCGAGGAGGTCAGGTATGCGGTCTAGCATGGATGCCGCGCTTCACGTCGTCAGGGGTGCCGACGATCGCCAGATTGACTTCCGTCATCCATTCGAGGGAGGTCCTTTGCCCGACAGGTTTGCCCGGGTCGTCCGACCTCTTGCGCAGCACCTCCAGATAGCCAAACGGCCCGAAGAACGCGGCGAAGTCCCTGGTCACCCAGCGGTCGTACCTGCTGATCGTCTCCTGCTAACCAGCGCTAGTCAGGCGCCCGGGTTGCGTCAAGCGCCCCGCGTTGGCCAGGGGAACGCTACCGCAGCGGACGATAACCGGGCAATCGATTGGTATGCGGGGGGCGGCCCAGCTAAGTCAAACAATCTTGGATCCGGTCGCGAGCGAGTGGCGGCACACAATGGCCAGCGCGTGGCGATTGTGGCACCTTGGACCGCTGGCACCTTGGCACCTTGGACCGCTGGCACCTTGGACCTCTGGCACCTTGGACCACGGTCTGTGCCGCGCGGGCGACCATGACGCTAAGAGGTGCGCGTGGTGTGCCAGGCAACTTGCCTGGCACACCACGCGCACGGAAAAGGCAGACGCCCTATACTGCCTCAGCCACATATACCGCTTCAGTCACATGTATGTATGCTGATGCGGCTGCTGGGCCTTACGCGGCTGTTGAGTCTTACCCGGTTGCTGGGCATTACGCGGTTGCTGGGCCTTACGCGGTTGCTGGGCCTTACGCGGCTGCTGGGGCTGGAGCGGCCGGCGAAGCGCATTCGGTTTCTGGAACTTACGCGGCTGCTGGACCTTAGCCGGTTGCTGGGCTTTGTGCGGCTGCCGGGGCTGGAGCGGTCGGCGAAGCGCATTCGGTTGCTGGACCTTACGCGGCTGCTGGGCCTTGTGCGGCTGCTGACGGCTGTATGGGGTGAAATGCAGATTTGGGTTTGGGTGTGCCGGCGGACGCGGGTGCACCGGAGGCGGGTTCGGGTGCAGCGGCCGATGCGGGTGCACCGGGGCCGGGTTCGTGTGTACCAGCGGACGCCGGGGCACCGGGGGACGCGGGGGCACCGGGCGCACTGGGGGCGGCTGCGGCGGCGAGGACACCCGCGGGGGCGCTGGTACCGGTATGAAATAACCGAGCATTGATACGCCCGTAGTGGCGATCGCCTGGACATTTCCGGGTGGGTAGCTCGGTGAGTCGTCCGATATCAACGCCTCGTAGTAGCTATCGGTAAACCTCGGTATCAGGTGTGAATGCCGGGTAATGAGGCCGAGCAGCCCATGCCAGGGAACAATAGCCTCACACGTCGTACCCGATGAGCAATTCGCGATGTACGTGTGGTTGGTCTCGTCGTAGATGCGAAGGAAATATGGAGTGGAGCCGACATCCGTGCCTGCTGTTGCCACGAGGGTCGCGGATTGGCCGGGGCCGAGCGCAGACTTGGAGGCGGTCAGCGTGAGGCGCCATCCCTTGAGGGGATGCGGCGGGCGACGCGCGGTGGAGGCGGGGCCGTGCGCGCGGCGCGGGTTGGTGCTCGCGGTCGCTGAAGCGGCCGATCCGGCGATGGCCAGCGTGGCGATTGCGGCGCCCGCTGTAACTGAAAGAACTGCTCGTTTCCGCTTGAATCCGGTCACAGATATTTCCCCCCTAGACATTGGTGTGACCCTTTGCCGCGAGCTAAGGTACCCTTCGCTGATCATCTTTAACCTTCGCTTCCACACGCCCTGCCGCAGGCCCGGCGTTTACCTAGAAAAAGTCGCAGTATTTTCTGCCGTGCCCAACGAAAAGGACCCGGGAAGGGAGGATGCGACGCGGCTCGGTATCACGATGTTCGCCACCGGCATGCCAATGCGGCCGGCGAGCTTGCACGCGACGCGGACAGCCGGGGTTCGCTTCCTTGTAACTGCCTGAGCACTCGCGCATCGCGGCTCACCCGTCCCGGCCCACCCGTCCCCGGCTCACCCGTCCCGGCTCACCCGTCCCGGCTCACCCGTCCCGGCTCACCCGTCCCGGCTCACCCGTCCCGGCTCACCCGTCTGGCGTGTGCGGTATGCGCGAACCCAGCCGCTGCCCGGACGTCGAGCCATTACGTTAGGATCGGCACGCCGCCGCCGTGGCTGGCGTCATCGCGGCCGCTCCTGATGGCCCCGGGCCGCACCTCGCCAAGATCCAGGCGACGGCGCTCGTCGCCGTGTTTCAGCTCATCATCGACGAGGCAGGGCGGCGGCTTCTGGCCGGCCAGGCGCCGGCGCGGATCGCCGCGGCGCTGCGCCCCGTCATCGCCGCGGCATTCGATTCACTCGACGCTTGGCTCAGCCTGCCCCCGCCGGTCAGCAGGGGCTGACTGAGGACAATGCGGAGCACAGCACGCCGGCTCACGGACAATGAACCGGCCGGGCCACCAAACCCGCACATACCTGCGCCATCGCCTCGTTCATGCGGCTCAGCGGCAGCCGTTCAGAAATAAGATCTTCCAGCCTGAAACCAAGCGAGCGCCAGGTCGCCTTATCTGTGAGGCCGCCGACCCGTCAAGACCGAGGCGTCCATTGGATTGGATCGCAAGCGGGGTGACTTGTTTACTCCCTGCTTCCTCGTAGCCGCCGATTTGTGGTGCCGGACGGCCGGGGTCAAGGTGGAGCGCCCCGCTGGACGAACGACCTTGACGCCGGCCGTCCGGCACCAGACCATGCTGCGGCGAGGAAGCAGGGTAGGGGGTGGTTAGGTCATGGGAGGTGCACCGCCCGCCGGTACTGGTGGATGGGGTCGCGTTCGTGCGGTCCCGCCGCGCCGGGCGCCCAGCCTTATCTCGGTGCTCGGAGGGTGTGGCTCCGGCGACATGATGCGTGATGGGGTGCCCCGGCAGGGGGGTTGCGGCCGTTCATTCTTTGGAGGCTGTCCAGGCTGGGCCTGGCAGCAGGCGAGTTGCAGGAGCTGGCCGCAAGTCATCGGTTGAGGGGCGCGGCGGCGGGTGCGGGACGGCCGGCTCACGCGGCGGGCTGGAGTGCCTCCTCCCCGAGATCGTGCAGCGTGTGGTAGCAGCGGCGGGCGAGCTTGCGGGCCACCGACAAGGTGGCCAGCCCGGCGTTGCGCCGGTCCCTGGCCGCGGTGTAGTAGCCGTAGTCGGGTGCGGCCGGGCGGGCGGCGCACTTGGCTGACTCGTACAGCGCCCAGCGCAGCAGCTCGGGCCCCTGGCGGGACAGGTGGCCGGCCGAGCGTTTGGTGTCAGAGGAGTAGACGGTGATGTCCAGCCCGGTGTGGCGGACCGCGTTGTCGGAGTTGGGGAACCGGCGCACGTCGCCGAGCTCGGCCCAGATTGCCACCGAGGTGACCGCCCCGACGCCGAACTGGGTGGAGCGCAGCGCCCGGCAGCCGGGCTGGCGGCGTGACAGCAGGTTCAGCTGGCAGCGCAGCGGGTCCAGCTCGGCGGTCAGCCGGTCGATCTGGCGCAGCCCGGTCTGGACTGCCTGCCGCCCGGCCGCTGACAGCTCCACCTCGGCGACCGCGGCGCGCCCGCCCGGCGTCGCCATGCTGCCGATCGTCGGCACTCCCTGGTGGAACAAGGTGGCGGCGATCCGCTGATGCCAGGCGCCCCGCTCGTCCAGCAAGTCCTTATAGAGCCGGACGGTGGCCCGCGCTTCCAGCACGTCAGCCGGCGGGATCCAGCATTCCGGTAGATCCCCGGCCATCAGGTGCACCCGCAGGTGGCGGGCGTCGGTCTTGTCGGTCTTGGCATGCCGCTTCTTGCCCCGCAGCGCTGCGGTGTCCGCCGGCTCGGCCAGGTGCGCTCTGATGCCCGCGCGGCACAGTTCCTCCACCACGTAGCGCCAGCCGGTGCAGCCCTCCAGCGCGAACTCCACCTCACCGTGCCCGGCGAAGCGGGTCAGCCACTGCCGCAGATGCTGCCGGTCAGCCGGGGCCACCCGCCCGTGACGCAGCTCCCCGGTAGCGGTGTCGAGATACTCGAAGGTCAGCTGGCGACGATGAACGTCAAACCCGCCTACGATGCTCATGGGACCTCCTCGAGCTCCAACCCATTTGGGACAGGGACCTTCTCCCTAAGCCCGTATGTCGTAGATGCTGCTACGACTGACGCCGAGGAGGTCCCCCTCACATGGCATCTTTGGCTCGCAGGCTGCCCCGGCCTTAGGTCACCGGGCGCGGTCCGGGGGATCCGGTCAGTGCGCGCGGCCGAGGGGGTGCGGGCGGAGCAGATCCCCAACGGCTCACGCGAGGTGTCCCGATACCTCCACGTTCGCTTTCGCGTGGATCTTGATGGCCCGCTGCGCCAGCCGCACCGCCCGGAGCCGGCTGCGCTGACGGCGGGTGAACCGCGATTCCCTGCACAAGAGTCATTTCCACCCGGGCGTCCGCGATCTCGCTGGGGTGAGTGGCGAACGGGTTGCGATCGAGCACGACGAGGTCGGCATACTTGCCGGTTTCTATCGATCCGGCCTGGTCGTCGAGGTGGCTTACCCACGCGCTGCCGATCGTGTACGCGGCAAGCGCGTCACCGAGCGTGAGCCCCTCCTCAGGCAGGAACGGCTCGCTGTGGCCGTGTCCCGCGAGGGTCCTGTTGACGGCGACGTGAATACCGTGCAGCGGATTCGGGCTTGACACGGGCCAGTCGCTGCCCGCGGCGAGCACCGCTCCGCTCGCGCGCAGTGAACTGAACGGGTACTGCCACGATGACCGCGGATATCCGAGGAAGGGGATCGTAAGCTCACGCATCTGCGCGTCGGCCGTCGCCCAGAGGGCCTGCATGTTGGCCGCCACCCCTAGCTCGCGGAACCGCGGGATGTCATCGGGATGGACGACCTGGATATGCGCGATGTGATGGCGGTGGTCGTGCCAGCCGTTGGCCGCACGCGCGGCGGCGACCGCGTCGAGGCTCTCACGGACCCCGCGGTCGCCGATGGCGTGGAAATGGACCTGGAAACCTTCGGCGTCCAGCCTGGTCACGTAGTGCGCGAGTGCGGCGGCGTCGATGAAGCTGTGCCCGCGGTTGCCCGTGGGCATCCCGTGCCCGTCCAGGTACGGGTCGAGCATGGCGGCGCTGAAGTTCTCGCACACGCCGTCCTGCATGATCTTGACTGTGCCGGCCCTGAACCGGCCCGCATGACCGGCCGAGCGCCGGTCGAGCAGTTCGCCGATCTGCTCGTCGCCGCGGCTGCGGTCCCACCAGAGTGCGCCGGCGACACGCGCGGTCAGGCCACCGGAACCGGCCAGTTCCAGATATGTCCGCAGCGAGTCCTGGTGACCCAGGTACGACCCGATGATCGCGTCCTGCCAGCTCGTGATGCCCAGTGAGTGCAGGTAGCGCTGGCCCTCGACCAGCCCGGCCGCGTACTCAGCGGCGGTGAGCGGCGGCGCGTGTTCCGCTACCAGCATGGTGGCGTCTTCGTGCAAGGTGCCCTGCGGCGACCCGTCGCATTCACGTTCGATCCTGCCGCCCAGGGGATCGGGCGTGCCCGCGCCTATACCCGCGAGATCGAGCGCCCGGCTGTTCACCCATGCACCGTGATGGTCACGGTTGGTCAGGTATACCGGCCGGTCTGGCACGACTGTGTCCAGGTCGAGCCTCGACGGCGTGCCGCGGTCGAACTGGTCCATTGACCACCCGCTGCCGAGGATCCACGTCTTGTCCGGGTGCTGCTGTGCGTAGCCCGCGATCCGGCTGAGGCATTCCGCTGCCGACGATGTGCCGCTGAGGTCACACAGGGCGCGCTCCGTGCCACCCATGATCGGATGAACGTGAGCGTCGATGAAGCCGGGCAGCAGTAGCCTGCCGGCCAGGTCGATGACCTCGGTGGTGGGCCCGATGAGCGGCCGCACCGCCGCGCCGCCGAGCGCGGCGATCCGGCCGCCGTGCACCGCGACCGCGTCAGTCCACGACCTTGCCGCGTCCACGGTGTAAACGGGGCCGTTGACGAAGGCGATATCCGCAGGCGCGTAAGCCATCGGCCCGGACCTATCGGTGCGCATGCCATCGTCCTTCCAGGTACTTCGAGGCATTCGGCGGGTTCCTGGTCATTATCGCAAGCTTCAGCGCGGCCGGCCCCCGCGCCCGGTAAGGCGGGGCACCCGCTCCCTGCGGCCGCGAGCGGGTCATCAGGCTCCGCGCGCATAACGCCGTCGATGCGGTTCCACGGGCCCCCTGCACATCGCCGCCGCGGATTAGTGGAATTGTCCGCTCCCGTGGGTACGGTACGGGTGGACGGTGCGGTACGACATCCGCGCTGCCCCGTTGGGAATGCGGCCGTCTTGGGGATGCGGCCGTCGTGGGAATGCGGCCGTCTTGGGAATGCGGCCGTCTTGGGAATGCGGCCGTCTTGGGAATGCAATGTCCGGGGGATGTCACTGTTCGGGTACTGCCACCGTTCGGTTGATGCACTCTTTGCGGAGAGCGCAGGTGTTTTGGGGGGAATGCGACGATGAAAGGCTTTAAGAGGTTTTTGCTGCGGGGCAATCTGGTAGAGCTTGCCGTGGCGTTCGTGGTCGGCGTGGCGTTTGGCGCCTTGATCTCCGCTTTCGTCAGGGATCTGATCACACCACTGATCGCGGCAATCGGGGGCAAGCCGGACTTCTCCCAGCTCTATTTCACGGTTAACCACAGCAAGTTCCTCTACGGTGACTTCATCAACGAAGTGATCACGTTCGTGATCATCGTCGCGGTGGTGTACTTCTTTGTGCTTCTGCCGCTCAGCAAGATGCTCGACCGCGCGAAGCGGAACGAGGAGGCGACAGAGCGCGAGTGCCCCGAATGCCTTACCGAGGTGCCAATTGGGGCACGGCGCTGCAAGTACTGCACCGCACAGCTCACCCCGGGGCCGGATACTCCGGCCACGGCCGGAGCCGGGGTGCGGTAGCTCCGGCGGCCCTCCCGCACAGACGACCACCTGCAGCAGGTCGCGGCCTGACCGCTGCGGGCTGCCAGCTCGTACGGGCGGCCGTGCCGCGGGGCCGTGCCGCGGCCGTGCCGCGCGGGCCGTGCCGCGCGGGCCGTGCCGCGCGGGCCGTGCCGCGCGGGCCTTGCCGCGGAGGCAAGCCCCCACCATCTTGATCCGTACCTGTGTTAAATTGCCCGCTCTATAGGCCGGAAACTTCACCCGATTAGGGATCTTGGCCGGATGGAGCCGACCCGGTGAGACCTGGGTTAACGAGGTACGCGGCGGCTGACCAGAGGAGCCCTGATGGGGTGAACGGCCGCAGCCGGTCGTCGTCTGCGGTCGTGGACGGCACTGCCGTCGCCGCCAGAGATCCACGGGACGCCCTAAACTGCTGGCTGGGCGGCCGCGCCCGGGTGGATCCAGAGGGGTAGCGACGATGACGGAGCCGTTCCGGGTGCCGATCGCGGTACGCGGCTATGAGCTCGACACAAACGGGCATCTGAACCAGGCGGTCTACCTGCTGTACGCGGAGCACTCCCGGCGTGAGTGCATGCGTGCCGCCGGGATCGCCGAGGAAAAGCTGCAGGCGGCAGGCGTGGGCCCCGTCATTCTCGAGACCACCATCCGGTTCCGCCGCGAGCTGCGCGACGGCGACGAGGTCGATGTGTCGTGCGAGCTTGTCTGGGGCGAGGGCAAGACGTTCCGGATCAGCCACGAGATCAGGCGGGTCGACGGGACGGTCGCCGCGGAACTTGACGTGCTGGCCGGGGTGCTCGACCGCCGGACGCGAAGGCTGGTGCCAGACCCCGCTGCCGTCTTGCGCTCACTTGCCTCGGCACCCGAGGTTCTTTGCGGCAACCAGGCGCCGCGGTGAGCAGGCGCGCGTCGGGCACTGTCCTCTGGCGCCCTCCGCGACGAAATGCCTGACGTGCGCCTCGCCCATGCCGCGCGCACCGCCGGTGACCAGCGCGACCTAGCCGTCCAGCCTGCCCATGCCCGCTCCCATTCCGCGGCCAGCACCCGGTTATTCCGCGTTCAGCACCGGTTCGCGCTAGGCCTGCGTGGTCTGGCCCGGGCCGCCGCGGACACCATGGTGGTAGACCGGCGGGCCGGCTGACCGGGCGGGCGCACACGCCCGCCGCCGCGGTGGCCGCAGTCCGCGTTCCGCAGCACGATCGCGACACGCTGGGCCAGGGACCGCTGCAGTCCGCCAACGCAGCCTACGTGCGCCGTCGCGCCGCCGCCCGATATTGCCGCCGCCCGATATTGCGGCCGCCCGATATGCCGTCTGAGTCAGGCCCGGGCATCCGTTCCCGGCGGTGTCGCCAGCCGGCTGAGCACGTCGGGCAGCGCTCCCTCAGCCACCACGGTCAGCCGCGTGGTTGCCCGGGTCATCGCGACGTAAAGGTCATGACCGCCCATGGGTGACTGGGCCAGGATCTCGCCAGGCGCGACGACCACCACCGCGTCGAATTCAAGGCCCTTGGACTGCGGCACCGTGAGGACCACCACCGGGGAGTCGAGGGCGTCAGCAGGCTCGGCTACGGCGGCGGCTTCTGCAGGACCCGCCGTGGCGGCGGCGTCGGATATGAGCGCGGCAATCTCGGCGTGCCTGGCATCGGCTGTGATAACCGCCAGGCGGCCATCACCGATTTCCGTCAGTTCCGCTTTCACCAGGCCGGCCAGGGCATCAGCGAGTTCGGGGCCTGTGGTGAGCAGCGCGCGCGGCGCGGCCTCGCCGCTGCGCACAGATTCCGGCAGCTCCTGCTCGGGCGCCACGGCCTTCAGCACGTCGGCCGCGACCTCCATGATTTCCGCCGAGGTCCGGTAGTTGACGGTCAAGCGCTCCTCGCGCCAGCGGCCCTTGACATACCGATCGAGCATCTCGCCCCACGACCGCGCGCCCGCGGCCGAACTGCGTTGCGCGATGTCGCCCACGACGGTCAGCGAGCGGGTCGGGACTCTGCGCATCACCGTCCGCCACGCCATTGCCGACAGTTCCTGTGCCTCGTCCACGATGACGTGGCCGTATGCCCAGCCGCGATCGCCCGCCGCCCGCTCGGCCGTGGTCGTGGACGCGCCGCCGCCGCGGTGGCGTTCCGCCAGCGTGCGGGCTTCCATCACGCCAAGTTCCGACAGCCCGGTCAGCTCGAGTACGCCGTAGGCGTACTCCTCCTCCGCGCGGCGTTCCCTTTCCGCCTGCCGCCGCATCGCCCGCGCCGCCGTGTCGTCCTCGCCGAGCAGCCAGGCGGCCTCGTCGAGCAGCGGAACATCGCCGGTCGTCCACGGCGACGCGGCTGGCCGCAGGACCGCCTGCTGCTCCTGCGGCGACAAGCCGCCCTTACCCGACGCTGCGGAGCGCAGCCGGCCTGCGTCGGAAAGGAGTTCTGAGATCAGCCGCTCAGGGGTGAGGAACGGCCACAGCCTGTCAAGCGCCTGGCGCACTGCATCCTGCTCCCACAGCCCCGACCGCAGGTACGGCAGATCGTCGGTGTCAACCGGCCTGTCCAGCTGCCCCGCTTCCGCGCGCACGAGTGCGGTGAGCATTTCCTGGACGAACAGCTTGCGCGACACGTTGTGTGGCCTGCGCAGCGCCCGCGCGCGGTCCCGGGCGCGGGCGCAGATGTCACTTGGCAGCCGCAGGGTCAAGTCCTCGGTCACGATCTCCAGACCGCCGCGTGGTACACGCTGACGGGCGCGCACGGCGGCCTTGACGACGGCCGCCATCCGCAGGTCGCCCTTGACGACCGCCGCCGCCGGCCCGTCGGCGGCCATGGCCCGCACACCTGGGTGCAACTCGCCGACGGTGGCGAGTACCACGTCCGTCTCGCCGAGCGATGGCAGCACCTGGCTGATGTAGCGGAGGAACATCGCGTTAGGTCCCACCACGAGAACGCCACGGCGCTCCAGCGTGCCGCGGTGCGCGTAGAGCAGGTAGGCGGCGCGGTGCAGCGCGGCCACGGTCTTGCCGGTGCCTGGGCCGCCCTGGACCACAAGGGCTCCGGGCAGGCCGGAGCGGATCACCCGGTCCTGCTCGGTCTGAATGGTCGCGACCACCTCGCTCATCCGGCCCGTCCGCCCGCGGCGCAGCGCCGCCATCAGCGCGGCCTCGCCGACCAGCGTGCGGCGGTCGGTCTCGGCCATCCGGTCGAGGTCGAACACCTCGTCGTCAATGCCGACGACCGTCCGGGCCCGCGTGTGCAAGTGACGCCGGCGTACCAGCGATCCTGGATCGTTTGGAGTGGCGGTGTAGAAGGGACGCGCGGCCGGGGCTCGCCAGTCGATCAGGACGAGCTGGTTCTGCTCGCCACGCAGCCCGATCCGGCCGATGTAGTAGGTATCGCCCTCGGTGTCGTCGATCCGGCCGAAGCACAGGCCGCGTTCGACCCCCGATAGCTGGGCGAGCCGGCGGGCGTGCTCGACGGCGGACACCTCGCGTTCGATCCTGGCCTGGTGGGTCCCTCCTTGTCCGCCGCGACCGTGTGCTTCACGCAGCGCTGCTTCGGCCCGTTCCCGCGCGATGTCGAGACGTTCATACAGCATCGAGACATGGGCCTGTTCAACCCGGAGCGCCCCGGTGCGGGCAGATTCAGTTTGCCGGCGTTCCATTTTCTTGATATAATCCCGGTGGTTGATTTCGGCCGGATCTTTCTCCATTCCAACCAGGAAATTGTAGTCCCTTATTCCGCCGGGCATTCCGCCGGGCCTTGTTCCGCGGGGCCTTGTTCCACCTGGCCTTGTGCCACCGGGCCCTGTTCCCCAATCCCGAGGCCGGACAGGTCCCGCAGCACGGTGTGGTTGCGGTCTGCGATCGTGCCAAGCGCGTAGTGCGGGAGGATCCCGAAGTACTCGGCCCGCGTGCGCTGGCTCCACTGCCTGGCCAGATCGCCCCGGATCTTGTAGAAGCTCACCAGGTAGCCGCCCGTGTACAGGCGCAGCAGCGAATAGCCGCCCGGATACTCCTTGACCGCCGCGACCTCAAGGAATTCGGCCCCCTCCGGCCCGTTCGCCCTGGTTCGCTTATTCCTGTGGGTGTGCCCCGCGTGGTGCAGAAAGACCCCCGGTGCCCGCGCGTAGTGGGCCTCGAGTTCCCGCGCCTTTGCCTCGTCGAGATTGAAGCCGGGCCCGGCCGCTGTCGTGACGGCAGACTCGTAGGTGACCGGATGATGACCGAACACCAGGGTGGGCCGCTCCGGGTCGGCGCCGAGCCGGGCGCGCAGGTCGTCGAGCTGATCCTTGTCGAGGGTGCCGCTCGCCGCGTCCAGGGTCGTCGTGTCCAGCCCGATGACCCGCAGCCCGCCAGGCTCGTGTGAGCTGAGCTGCTGGCGCTGGCAGCCGAATACGTCGCCCCAGCAGTCGTAGTGTTCCCTGGTGCCCGGAACGAGCGTGCCCGTCGCGTAGCGCGATCCGGTGTGCGGGCGATCGTGGTTGCCGCGTACGACGAGGTAGTCCGTGCCGAGCCGCCCCCATCCGTCGAGAAGCTCGCGCACCCGGGCCACGTCCTGCGGCGCAGCTTCCGCGGTCATGTCACCCGCGACGAGCAGCGCTGCGGGGCTAGGCCGCCGGCGCAGGTCGGCAAGCATGCCGGCGAGCATCACCTCCGGGTACGGAGGCAGGCCAGGGTCCTGGCGGAATGCCTGCGGCCAGTCCGGGGCGACCACACCGCTGGTGGTCTCGCCGATGTGGGTGTCGCCCGCGAGCGCGACAGTGAACAGGTAATCGCCGGGCGGCGTGGCCAGGGTGGTGACCACGCCGGGAATGTCCAGGGAGCCATGCCGTCCTGGGAACTGCAGTGACGTCTGCGCCGCGGCCTGCCCCGCCGAGCGGGCCACATAGGCGTAGGGCCGCCCGGGCTCCAGGCCGGTCACCTCCGCGTAATGGAACGGCGTGGGCGTCGTGTCGTGCAGGACCGTCCGGAGCGTGGCGGGCCGGCCGGGTTCGCCAAGCAGCAGTTCGGTGTCCGCTGGGACCGGGGCTGGCTGGCCATACCGGTCGGACTCGGCGGGGGACCCAGTGAACCAGGTAATGATCACGCTGTCGTCGGTCACGGTTACGACTTCGAGGTCGCGAACGGAAATGGGTGGCGTCGGCATATGGGACACATAACCAGGTGCAGTGGATCACGTGTTAGTGGTCGTGACAGACCACTAAGTGCCGCATCGAGGCTTACTCGTGCCTGGAGACCGCACCCACGCATCACCTCGCTTGCCACCGAAGTAGACGACCGCGTGTGCGACCCCAAAAAACCTGCTGGTGGTTTCGTCTTTGCACGTGACGCGCGTCAGGTCGCCGCCCAGATGACTTCCCGCGGCCGCCTTGGCCGTGGTCTGGGCCTGCCTGTGATCGTAAAACAGCCCCGACTTCCACAGCGTGACCTGCAGCGATATGTCACGGACCGGACGCTTGCAGGCAAGGTATGCGCTGACGCCCGCCGCATGGAGCCAGCGGTTATGGCTGCGGAAACCGGCGACGCGCACGTCACCGATGTGCACCTGGCAGCTCGGGTCGGGGCGGCCAAGGTGCATCCGGGTCCGCTCATAGGCGGGGGGTGATAGGGCCGATTCGTGCCGCGAGCGGACGCGGTCGCTGCGGCGCGCATGGGCCCCACTGTCCATCCAGTGCACCCCTACCACACGGTTCATCCGGGCCATGGTGTCCACCTGGTCCGCATGCGCCACGCTGTCCGCCTGATTCGAACGAGCCACGCTGTCCACTTCATTCACACGCACCACGCTGTCCGCCTCATTCACACGCGCCGTGCTGCCCACTTGATGAGCGCGGGCCATGCTGTCCACTTGATGAGCGCGGGCCATGCTGTCCACCTGACTCACACGCGCCATGCTGCTCATCCGGTCCACGCGGTCCAATGGCGCCGCCGCCACGACGCGGGCGGCGGCCACCGGCCCCGCCAGCACCAGGAGCGCAGCCAGCACGGGGACCACGGTCGCCCGCACGTCGCGGCTCGGCCGCATCATATGCCCTGATCACCCCTTCACCTCAGTGCCGATTCACCTGTGCTCACCTCTGTGCCGAATTCCTGAACGCGCATTCCTGGGCAAGCACTCCCGCGCGGTCTGGGCGGCCTTACCGGGGCGCGTTCAAGCCGCGAATTATCCTATATTGCCGAAATAGCCCGCATAACCGATATGACCTTTTGCCGCCCGCACCGGCCTGGCGGCATCGAACAACGTCGTCTAGGCTGAGTGTTTCACTAGCCCTTACGTTAACGCCTTCTTGGGGGTGGCGTTGGTGCGCGATTACCCCATTTACAGCGCGATTGTCTTCGGTGCGCTCATCCTGCTCGGCTGGTGGCGAGCGCGCGGCGTGGCTGAACGCGTCGGCGCCGTGTTGTGGGTGTTCGCGGCCGCTGCGGCGGCATTTTCGGCTGGCCAGTTCTTTGTCGCGCCGCGGGCACGGCCGAGCCTGCATGATGTTCAGCCGGGCGTGTCGGTCCTGTATCACGCGGTCAGCGGCTTCCCGCCGCCGAGTGGAGCGGCCGCCATGGCCGGCGCGGTGGCGGGAGGATTGTTCTTCGTGCATCGCCGTCTCGGCATCGCCGCTGCCGGGGCTGCCGCGGCCATGGCCTTGTTCCAGGTGTGCGTGGTCGCGTATTCCTGGCAGGATGTCGTCGCTGGCCTCGTATTTGGCGTCGCGATCGTGCTCGGCGGATATGCGGTGCTCGCCGACGCGCTCACCCGCGGCGGCCGCTTTCTTGTCGGCCTCGCGGCCGCGCGCCGCGGCCGCCTCGCCGGTGCCGCCGGGCGGGTGAGGTAGGTAACGGCGGGCGCGGCCAAGCGCTTGGCCGGATCGGTTACGATCCGCCGGCACGGGCGTCAGCCGCCCAGGTAGCGCGGGTTAATGGCGACCTCAGGAATCCTGAGGCCGGTCCCTGCGATGCTGAACAGCCACGACGGCACCAATACCGGCTGGCCACGGTCGTAGCTGAGCGAAAGCCCGTAATCGGCACCTGTCACCTGGACCACGCGGATCGCGCCCGGCGTGCCGCAGAGCGCGTCAGGATCGAACGGGCACATGACCTGTGGCAGGTGGGCGCCGGGCATCGGGTGGGCGGATTGCGCCAGCCGGTCGAATGCCTGCCGCGCCCCGGTCAGCGGGTAGGCCGAACCACGTGCCGGGTGGCTCAGCCACCCGCTGGCCTGCGTGATCGGGCCGCCTGGGTCGAAGCCGACCGTGGTGGTAAAGCCTGCCGTCGGCAGCGCGTCTACGGCTGGGTCGGCGGACACGAACGTGTACGAGCCGATCGTCGAGATGCGCAGCGGCGATCCGGCCACTCCGGCCGCCTGCAGGACAGGCCTGGCCACGGCCTGCGGCGGTTCCGGTTCGAACGGCTCGAGCTGGCCGGGCTTCAGCGGGCACATCCGGTCGAGCGCGGTGGGCACGGCCGGCCGGGCGTGGGACCCGGTGCTCGCGCTGGAACCTGCCGCGGCGATGGCCGGCGATGCCCTGGGCACCTGGAGAACCGGGCCGCCGCACCGCGGGACTGCAGACGCGCCGACATACGTCCAGCGCAGGCCGGGGCCGTTGATGACCTGCAACGTCCCGGTTCCTGTCACCCGCCATCCGCCTGTCACGCGCTGCGGCGAGCCGGACAGGTGCAGCGCGGCAGCGAGCGCGCGCACGGTCTGCCCGGGGGCCTGACCGCCTGGCAGCGTCCTGATGTCGCCGCTGGCAGGCCCGGTGGCAGGCAGCCGGCCCGTCAGCTTTACCTGCGCCCAGGAGGCCGCGCCCGGTGGTGCCGGCGAAGGCGTGATCAGCGTGGTCCTGCCTGGCGGCGCGGTCGCGCCCGGCGTGGGCGCCGCAGAACTGGCGAGGCGGAGCGGCTGTGGCGCCGCCTGCCCCGGCGCGGTGCCCGCTTGTGAGCCGCACCCGGCCGCGCCGAGAGCGACGAGTGCGGCCGCCGCTGTCGCAATGGCAAGCCGTGCGGGGGTCATGTCTCTTGGACGCTGGGCGCATGCGAGCCGTTCCGGTCCTACGGCGGCGTGCGGCCGGGCCTGCTCCACGCCGGTTGGGCATCTGTGCCAAGTGCTCGCGCCGTAGGCTCGGTGCTGTGATAGATGCGAGTACCGACGTCGCCGCCCGGGGTGCGGCGGCACGCAGCGGCGCGAGCAGCCTCGCGACCGCGAGTGAGACGACCATCGACGGCGCGCTGCGCCACATGGCGCGGCTGCTCGAGGTGGCCTCTCCCGCGCTCCTTGCGGCGAACAAGGAGGATGTCGGCGCGGGGGAGGCGGCTGGCCTTGGCCGCGGTCTCCTCGACAGGCTCCGGCTGGACACCGAACGCATCGGGCAGATGGCCCGTCAGATCGAGTTGCTTGCCTCGGTCCCGTTCCCCGCGGCAGCCGTTACGCTTAAGGATCTGCCAGGAGGGCTGCGGCTTGAGGAACGGCGAAAGCCGATCGGGCTGGTCGGCGCCAACTTCGAGGCCCGCCCGAACGTCACCGTGGACGTCGCGTCGCAGCTGCTGAAGTCACGGAACGCGGGTGTGCTGCGCACCGGAGCCGCGGCGCTGCGGTCCGCCGCGGCGCTGTTCGATGAGGTGATCTTGCCTTCGCTCGGCGCAGCGGGACTCGATCCCCGCGCGCTGCAGCTCGTCCGCACGCCTGACCGGCAGGCGGCGGTCGAGCTTGTCCGGCAGCCGCGGCTGATCCCGCTGGTGATCCTGCGCGGCAGCGGCGATACCACCCGGCTGCTCGCCGCCGAGGCTGCGCGCTGCGGCGTCAGGACGCTCGCACACGCCGACGGCGGAGGCGTCCTGTATGTCGACCGCGCTGCCCGCGCCGAAGATACCGAACGGCTGATCATGGCGAGCCTGGACAGGCTCGGTGTATGCAACCGGCTGAACCTGCTGCTGATCTGTTCTCCCGTCTGGGACGACGTGCTGCCCACCGTCACGAGGGCGCTTGCGAGGGCCGGCGTCCGCCCGTCGCTGCCACCGCATGATCATCCGCGCGGTCACGAATGGGCGCTCGACACCGGGCAGGAGGCCACCGTGACCGTCGACGCCGCCGCGGGCCCGGCCGAGGCGGCCGAGATCGCGAACGTGGAGACGTCCGGGCTGGCGGCGGCCATCGTGACAGCAGATCCGCGGGCCGCGGCCACGTTCCTGAGTGCGTATCGCGGCACCGGCGCGTTCTGGAACGCCAGCACCCGCCTGCTCGACGGCTTCAAGCTGCGCGGCGTGCCAGAGACCGGCATCAACGTAGACCACGTCCCGGGCCCGCGCGGACCCGTCACCTTCACCGATCTCTACCTCCGCCAGTACGTCGTCGTGCCGTCGCCGCCTGCCACTGACACGGACTGAGCAGGCGGTCAAAGCTCTGCCTTAACGGCTGCGCGGCGCGAACCGCGGCTGGGACTGCGGGGGATCCCAGGGGGTCGTCCCACCGGCCGGACGGTGGCACAGCTCACGCGCGCCGGTACCGGATAACCGCGATGGGTGTGAGGACAGCGAGCAGCAGCGCTGACCACCCGAGGGCAAGGGCGACGTCGCTGTTTGACCCGAGGATCAGTGCGCGCACAGCATTGACCATCGGTGTGATCGGCTGGTACTTCGCGAATGGCTGCAGCCAGCCCGGCATCGTATCGACCGGGACGTAGGTGCTCGAAATGAACGCGAAGATAAAGGCGATCAGTGACAGGCCCTGCGCGGCCTGAGCATTGGCGGCAAACAGGCCGATGACGATGAAGACGACGGTGAACACGACGCCATAGCCGAGGCACAGGCCCAAGGCGGCCAGGCCGTCGAGCACCGTCCCGCCGAGGCGGAATCCGAACAGGAAGCCAAACGCGGCGGTGGCGAAGATCGACCACGCATTCGTGGTGGAGTCGGCGAGCGTGCGCCCGAGCACGATCGAGCGCCGCGGAATCGGGAGAGAGAGCAGCCTGTCGGTGAACCCCTGGACATGGTCCTCGGCCACTGCGACGGCGATACCGCCCCCGGTGAACAGCACGATCGTGGCGACGTACCCAGGCACCAGGTAGTTGACGTAGTTCGACGCGCCAGCGTGGATGGCGCCGCCGAACACGTAACGGAAGCTGAACAGGAACAGTGCGGACTGGACGACGCCCATGACGCTCAGGCCGGGGGTGCGGAAATACTTCCGCAGCGTTCTGCGCGCGACCTCAAGGGTGGCTCGGGTCGTCCCAGGGGCTGCGATCGGGCGCGTGATCGTCTGGGTCATCGTGGACTCCCGTCCTTGCCCGGGCCGGTCATGGCGGGCGCTGCGGCGTGAGCACCTGTGAGAGTCAGGAACACCTCGTCGAGCGTCGGCCGGCGCACGCCGATCTCGTCGACGGCTATCGCAGCGTCGTGGAGGCAGCGGATCACTGCCCCGAGCTCGCTCGCTCCGCCCGCGGCCGGAGCGCTGGCGCGTCGCCCGCCCCGATCAAGCCTGGGCGGGTTGGCGGTGACACGTTCGAGGATCTGGCCAACGGCTTCGAGCCGGGGTGCCTCGGCAACGGCGACCTCGATGACGTCACGCCCGACGCTCGCCTTGAGCTCGCCGAGCGTGCCGGATGCGATCGCGCGGCCGTGGTCGATCACCACGACGTGGTCGGCGAGCTCGTCGGCTTCGTCGAGGTAGTGGGTTGTCAGCAGGACATCGGTCCCGCCAGCGACGAGCTCCCGCACGGCGTCCCAGACCTCACGGCGGCCGGTGGGATCGAGTCCGGTCGTCGGCTCGTCGAGCAGCAGCAGCCTAGGTGCGCCGACAAGGCTCGCGCCCAGATCGAGCCGTCGGCGCTGACCTCCTGAGTAGGTGCTGCACCGCCGGTCCGCGACCTCGGCGAGGCTGAGCTGCTCGATGACGATCGACGCCGCCCGCCGTGCCGCACTCCCTGGGTGCCCGAAGAGCCGGGCCGTCATCTCCAGGTTCTCGCGCCCGGTCATCGTGGGCTCGACCGCGGCGAACTGGCCGGCCAGGCCGATATCCCTGCGGACGCTCACCGGGTCGCGCACGACATCGCTTCCCCGCACGCGCAACTCGCCGCTCGTCGGCCGCAGCAGGGTGGCGACCGTCCGGACGAACGTGGTCTTGCCGGCCCCGTTCGGCCCCAGGATCGCGAGCACCTCGCCCGGCGGTGCGACAAGGTCCAGGCCGCCGAGCGCCGTGACCTTGCCGAACCTGACGGTGACGCCCCGTGCCTCCAGGAGCGGCGTGCCCTCGCTGGCCGCGCTCATCGTGCTGGGTCGTCGACAGTCGGGTACCGGCCCGCGCGGCGGGCCCGCCGGGCGTCGGTGAGGTACGCGCGGGAGGCCATCGCCGACAGGATGGCCACGCCGCCCCGGTGCACCCGGGCCTCGGCGCCACGCATCTGTCCGAGGAGCAAGATCCGGCGGCCGCCAGGAGCGCCCCTGCCGGTCCAGTCCTTGACCCGGCACCGGCCGGCCCGGCGCAGATCGCCGTCGTCGATGATCGCGTCGTCGGGCACCAGCAGCTTCACGGTGGCGTGGTCGATGTCGAGCCAGATCTCGATGTCCCCGGCCGCGATCCGCGGCGAGCGCAGGTCGAGCACGACGGCGCCACGCGAGGCCCGCACGTCGAACCGCCGCGCCGTTGTCCAGTGGCCGAGCTTCTTGACGACGCCGTGGTGGCCCCGGATCCGCACGCTCTCCTGAACCGGGGCCTGTGGTGACGTCCCGATGATGCTCGTTTCTGTGTTCATCTCGCCCGTGTTCATCCCGCCTGTGTTCACCCCGCCTGTGTTCATCCCGCCTGCGTTCATCTCGCCCGTGTTCATCTCGCCCGTGCTCACTTCGCCCGTGCTCATCTCGCCCGTGTTCATCTCGCCCGTGCTCACCCCGCCTGTGCTCATCCCGGCCATCGTCATCTCGCGGTTCCTCCTTGGACTGGTCGCTGGACCGGTCGCGATGCCTGCGGTCATAGTCGCATGGATGCATAGTGTCGAGGAATCTAGTTTGCTGTCAACCTGTTTTCATGCCACTAGTGTTTCTTCCACTACTAGTCGATGGTCATCCGCACTCGATTCCTCGGCCACTAGTGTGTCGATAACTAGTACACTGACGCCCATGCAGCCGAAGTTCCGCCCGTCGCCCCTGGCCGTCGCCGTGCTGAGCCTGCTCTTTGCGGCGCCGCTGCACCCCTATGGCATGCAGCGCCTGATCAAGCAGTGGGGCAAGGACCGGGTCGTCAACGTGGGGCAGCGCGCGAACTTGTACAAGACGATCAAACGGCTGCACGAGGCCGGGCTGATCGCGGTCCGCCAGACCGAGCGCGACCAGCAGTACCCGGAGCGCACGGTCTACGAGGTGACCGAGGAGGGACGGCGCGCGGTGCTGCAGTGGCTGGCCGACATGCTGGCATTTCCCCGCAAGGAGTTCCCGCAGTTCCCTGCCGCGCTTTCCTTTGCCATGCTGCTCGGGCCCGAGGAGATGCTGGCCGTGCTCGAGCGGCGCGCGATCGCCCTCCGCGAGGACCTGGCCCGCCTCGAAGACGACCTTGAGAGCTATTCAGGCACCCTGCCGAGGGTGACGCTCCTGGATGACGAGTATCAGCGCGTGGTCACCGCCGCCGAGCTGAACTGGGTAAGCGGCGTGGCCGATGATCTGCGGACGGGCGCGCTGACCTGGAGCTACGAGGAGCTCGCCGGCTTGGCGGCCGTCGAAGAAGCTATTGTCACCGGCTACCCGGCGGAAACCGGCGACGACGCGGCTGGCGTGCCGGCCGGGGAGACACGAGCCCGGTCGTAGCACTGGTGGTGGTTTCGTGTTTCGGGCCGGGATCGGCGCGCCGGGGCCGTCTGCTCGTCAGCTGCCGAGCAGCCTGCTGAACAGGTCGGCGGATCTGGCGGGCCGTCCCGTCCGGGCTTCGAATCGGTCGGCCCGCGCCATCACCTGCAGCGCGCCGTTCGTGCCGAGCCAGCGTAGCGGTTCCACCTCCCAGCGCCGTGAGCTGTGGTTCACCCACGGCAGCGTGACCAGGCTGGTGTCACGGCGCAGGATCAGGTCGGCGAGCGTGCGGCCCGCCAGGTTGGTGGTTGCCACGCCGTCGCCGACGTACCCGCCGGCCCAGCCGAGGCCGGTGCTTCTGTCCAGGCCCGCGGACGCGCACCAGTCCCTTGGCACCCCGAGCGGGCCTCCCCACGCATGGGTGACCGCCGCGTCGCCGAGTACCGGGAACATGTCCCTCAGCGTCCGCTCGAGTGCTTCGAAAACGGCCGGTTCACGGTCGTAGCCCGGGCGGATCTTCGAGCCGAGATGGTACGGCGCACCGCGGCCGCCGAACGCGAACCTCCCGTCCGCGGTCCGCTGGCCATAGATGATCATGTGGCGGTGGTCGCCGAAGGTCGCGCGCCGCGACAGGCCGATCTGATCCCACCTGCTGGCCGGCAGCGGCTCGGTGGCAATCATGAGGGAGTAGACGGGCGCGATGGCGCGCCGCAGCCCCGGCAGCCCCGGCGTGTATCCCTCGGTCGCCCTGATCACATACTCCGCGCGCACCGTACCGGCCGGAGTGCGGACACGTCGTGGCTCGATCGAGGCCACCGGCGTCCGCTCGTACAGTGCCACGCCGAGGCGCCGCACCGTGGCGGCGAGCCCCCGGGCCAGCCTGGCCGGGTGGATGGCGGCGCAATGCGGCGTGTAGGTGGCGCCGATGACCGCGGTCGCCGCCAGCATGCCGCTCGCCTCGCGCGCGCTCAGCAGCTGCAGGTCGCCCTCGCCGAAGCCGAACGCGCGCGCCTGCGCCACCTCCTTCTTCGCACGCTCGAGTTGGGGCCGTGAGCGGGCGAGCTGGATGGTGCCGCCCTTCGACCAGTGGCAGTCGATGGCCTCCGCGACCACGACGCGGCCGACCTCATCGACGGTCTCCTGCATGGCACGGTTCATGCCGATCGCGGCAGGCCGGCCTGCCATCCGGGCAAGCTTGCCGAGTGAGGCAGGGAACAGGGCGGAGCACCAGCCGCCGTTGCGGCCGGATGCGCCGAAGCCGGCGATCTCACGCTCCAGCACGGTGATCCGCATCCCGGGATCGGCTTTGCGCAGGTAGTACCCGGTCCACAGCCCGGTGAAGCCGCCGCCGATGATCGCCACATCCACGTCGATGTCACCCGCGAGCGGCTCGCCTGGCTCGAGCGGGCCGGGTACCGTTTCATGCCAGAAGGACAGCGTGCGGTACGTGTTCAGCATGGCTCCCTGGGTCTCGTCAGTGCCGCCCGTGCACGGGTGTCCCTCCGTCGAGGGCTGTGACAGGCGTCCCGCAGATCTTCGTCGCCGCAGCGGCCGCCTGCTGCAGGCCGCTGCTGCAGGCCGCCTATTGCAGGTCGCCGTTGGCGGCCTGGATGCCTGCCGCATCGGGCGCCAGCGGCAGCGTGATCCTGAAGGTCGCGCCCTGCCCGGGCTGGCTGTCCACGGATACGGTACCTCCGTGCGCGGCTGACAGGGCGGCCACGATAGCCAGGCCAAGGCCCGTGCCGCCGGTCTTGCGGGTGCGGGCGGCGTCCGCGCGGTAGAAACGCTCGAACACCCGCTCGGCCTGCTGCGCGGTGAGGCCGGGTCCGCGGTCGGCCACCTCGAGCACGACGGCGGCGTCGGCTGGGCGAGTTCCAAGCCGCAGCTCCACCGGGCCGCCCTCGGGCGTGTGGGTGAGCGCGTTGTTCACCAGGTTGCCGATGATCTGCCGCAGCCGTGCCTCGTCACCGAGGACGAGGAAGGGACCGCCGGAGCCGATGCTCAGCTGAACGCTGCGCTCTGGCGCGAGCAGCCTCGCGTCCTGCACGGCGTCGGCGCTGAGCGCAAGCAGGTCGACCGGCTTGCGTTGCAGCGGCCGCTGCTGGTCGAGCCTCGCGAGCAGCAGCAGGTCCTCGACCAGGATGCCCATCCGGGCGGCCTCGTCCTCGACGCGCCTGATCATACGGTCGAGTTCATCCTCCCTGAGCCCGCCGCGCTGCCGGTAATACTCCGCGAAACCCCGGATCACGCTCAGCGGAGTGCGGAGTTCGTGGCTCGCGTCCGCGACGAACCTGCGCATCCGCTCCTCGGACTGGCGGGCGGTAGCCTCGGATGCGGCACGGGCGCGGAACGCCTGCTCGACCTGGGTCAGCATCGTGTTCAGCGACCGCGCCAGGCTGCCCACCTCGGTACGCGGGTCACGGTCGGGTACCCGGCGGGACAGGTCACCTGCGGCTATCGCTCCAGCGGTCTGCTCGATCTCGGCGAGAGGCCGCAGGCTGGCGCGTATCAGTGCAGCGCCGACTCCGGCCAGGAGCACGATCACGGCGCCGCTCACCGCCAGGTCGATCAGGGTAAGGGTGCCGATGGTGTGGCGGATGCTGCCCAGGTCGACGCCGACGACGAGGGTGCCAGCCTGCGCGGCCACTTGCGGCGAGCCGGGCGGGGTGGTGCTGAAGACGACCTCGCCAGGTATCCCATTTTGGGTGGGACTCGTGCCCGCGAACGGAGTCCGGTTGAAGACGTAGAAACCCGGCTCGGTGATCACCTGCCAGGTGCCGCCGCCGGACCTGGCGGGCAAGGTCACGAGCTTGCCGACATGGGCCGTCAGCCAGGCCGGATCGGCGGGCACGGCGGGGCCGGCGGGGCCACCGGTCTGGTCGGCTACCAGCTGGCCCTTGCTGTCGAGGACCTCAAGGGTGAATCCGCCCAGCCCCGGCGTGCGCAGGAACCTGAACCCGCTGCGTTGCGACAAGCCGGGGAATAGAGGCGCCTGCGCTTCTCCGGTGACGTGGTTGCTGACATAGTTCTCTAGCTGCTTACCGGCCTGATTGAGCAGGTAGCTGTGAAAAACGGCGATGCTCACCACGCTGATCACCGCGAGCGCGATAGCGACAAGGGTGACCGCTCCGGTGAGGAGCTTGATCCGCAGCGGAATCCTGGCGGAGAACCTCGCGATGCCCCGCCATGAACGTCTGGCGAATCGATGCACCTGTCCCGCACCTAGGTAGCCTGTGCGGGCGGCAACCGAAGTACGTATCCCACCCCGCGCAGGGTATGGATGAGACGTGGCTCGGCGGTGTCGACCTTGCGCCTGAGGACGGATACGTACGACTCCACGATGCCGGTGTCACCGCGGAAGTCGTAGTTCCACACGTGATCGAGAATCTGCGTCTTGGAAAGCACCCGGTTCGCGTTCGTCATGAAGTAACGGAGCAGCTTGAATTCGGTGGGGGAGAGCTGCACGGACGCGCCGCCACGCCAGACCTCGTGGCTCTCCTCGTCCAGTTCCAGGTCGGCGAACTTGAGCCGTGGCGAGGGATCTTGCACATCGCCGCGGGTGCGGCGGAGCACCGCGCGGATCCTCGCGATCACTTCCTCCAGGCTGAATGGCTTGGTGACATAGTCGTCCCCGCCGAGAGTCAGCCCCCGGATCTTGTCGTCGGTCGCATCGCGTGCGGTCAGGAATACCACGGGGGTGTGAGTGCCACCGCTGCGCAGCCGCCGGACCACGTCGAATCCGTCCATGTCAGGGAGCATGATGTCGAGCACAATGAGATCGGGCCGGTGCCTGCCTGCCTTCTCCACGGCCTCGGTCCCTGCCGCTGCGGTCACCACCTGGAATCCGGCGTAGCGCAAGCTGGCGGCGAGCAGCTCGCAAATGCTCGGCTCGTCCTCGACGACAAGCAGCCTGGCATCAGGGCGCCGGCCGTTACCTGTCGGCTTGTTCATGTCACCATCGTCGCCCGTCTGCCTGAACGATTCCTGAAGGCTTGCTGAGAAGCAACTACGCTCACGCGCCAGATGTGCCGCTCAGCAGGTCCTTGGGGACCGGCTGATCGCTGCCGAGCGCGTCGAAAAGCCGCAGCGCGTTGGTGCGGTCGGTCAGCAGCACCTCGCCGTCCGCGGTGGCCTCGCTGCCGGCGAGCGGGACGGTCGTGGTCTGCGGTCCGCGCAAAGCGAACGCGACGTGGATCAGCTGGTACAGGTGCGTGCCCTCGTCCACACTGAGCGCGCCCGCCGAACTCGTGGCTGTCGGGATGGCGGTAAACGGGTTGAGGAACACGACGGGGCTGGTGGCCTTGCTCAGCAGGGCCTTCAGGAAGGCTCGCTGGTCCTGCACCCGTTGCAGGTCGCTGGCTCCGAACGAGTGGCGGTCGCGTACATAGCCAAGCGCCTGGCCGCCGTTGAGTGTCTGGCAGCCGGGCTTGAGGTGGAGGCCGGAGGCCGTGTCGTCAAGCGCTTGCTTGACGCAGATGTTCACTCCGCCGACCGAGTCCACCACACTGACCAGACCGCCGAAACCGATGCCCATGTAATGCTCGATGCGCAGGCCAGTGTAATTCTGCACCGTCTCAGCGAGCAGCTTCGGCCCGCCAAACGCGAAGGCGGCGTTGATCTTGTTCATGCCGTAGCCTGGGATGTCCACGTAGAGATCGCGCGGCAGGCTCACCAGCGTGGGCGTACCGCCGCCGATGTGCAGCAGCATGATCGTGTCAGAGCGCTGGCCCGAGATGTCGTGGCCGGTCGCAAGCTGATTCTCCTGCTGCCTGGTCAGGCCCTGGCGGCTATCTGATCCGGTGATGAGCCAGTTCTCGCCTGCGGACCCGGCCGGCCTGCCGGTGTAGTCGGCGAAGACCGCCACTCTGTTCAGCTTGGAATCTAGGTAGAAGTACATGCCGGCGGTGCCGGCGAGAAGCAGGGCCACCAGCGCGGCGATGATCTTGAAGGTGCGGTGCCCGCGCCGTCCGCTGCCGCCGCTCCTGGCTGCGCGTCCGCGTGACCTGCGGGTGAGCGGCCGGTCCGGCCACTGTGTATCAGGCGGCGCGCCCTGGCTGCGCCACGCGTCACCGCCCGCGGCGCGGGCCCGTGCTGCTGCGGCCTGGCTGGGCGCACCGGCGTGCGGAAGTTGCACGGTCGGATCGCCCACCGGGCCTCGCTCGGCCCCGCCGGGCCCCCGGTTGCCTGCGCCTGCTCCGGGGCCGTCATCGCGGAACCAGTCGTCCGGCCACCCGTCCATGATGTCGGTACCTCGTCCGTCCGGTTATCACTGGGACTGTTTCACCATAGGCGGCAGCGCCAGTGCTTGTGACGGGTTGACGCGCAAGCGCGTGGCCGGGGCGGGCGCGCCCCATCCGCCCCGGTTCGATTTAAGACGATCTTCTGTCTTCTGGCCGGCTGGCCACGGTCGAGGCGCGAGAGTGCCATTGGGACGCCAGCGACGCATGTTCTCGCCACCATCCCGC
This sequence comes from uncultured Actinomycetota bacterium, assembly GCA_963727015.1. GTDB lineage: Bacteria > Actinomycetota > Actinomycetes > Streptosporangiales > Streptosporangiaceae > DATFVJ01. The sequence continues at coordinate 745,631 of CAVSEV010000005.1, forward strand.
TCACCCCGCTGGGCTCGGCCCATGATCCGCAACCGTGATAAGTTACCCGCAAATAGCGCAGGCGACTTAACACAAGAACGGATCATGGAGCTGGCAAGCCCCCGCTCGGCTTGGGGAGGCGGCGCAAGCCGGCCTCACTGCCGCTGGGCTTGACGACCGTCCGCCGGCTGATGCGGGTCCCGGCCGTCGGCGGCATCGAGGCGCGAACCGGCGCATCTTCACTAGTCTCGCCGTACGTGGTGAGCTGGCCGGGGCGGGTGCGCCCGCTCTGGCCAGGCGCCCGGTGCTCGTGCCGATCCCGTCCGCGCCCGATGGCGCGGCCTGGGTTTAAGCGGCAGACTTGTAGTGGCGGTCGCCGTTCCCTGCGGACCGGCTCGCTTCGGCCTTGGCGGCCCTCTGGCCGGGGTCGGTCAACACGAGCCGAAGCGGCATGCCAACGACGGCGAGAAAAACGATCACGCACAAGGGGATGTTGAGCCACACCCAGTTCGTCATGGCCGAGTCTCCAGTCTGCGGGGAGGCCGGTCGGATGCCGGCTGGTCATGGCAACAGCCTCGCCCGCCGGGCTCTGCGGCCTGTCGGAGAAACTTCTGAGCCAGCTATGAAAGCGAGGACCGCCTGTGACGCTGCTATCCGGAGAAGCCCACGATTCTCGCGGCGTGCCACCTCCTGCCCAGGTCGCGCCGCTGCGGGGCGCCGTTCGCCTCCGCTTGATAGGTGTAAATGTGCTGCACCTCGCGGTGGCCCGCGATAATCCCGCCGTACGGCTCTATCAGTGACTGGGGTTCCAGGTCGTCGCGGACTAGTGGTCTATCAGAGGGGTCCTTTGAGCGAACGGCGTCCAGGTGGGTGCATCGCAAGGCGGTGCTTGTCCTCGACGAGCGCTTCGCTGGTGCTACGCGCGACGACGACAACGCCGCGAGGTGCCCGCAATGGGCGTTGTCGTGGGCCACAGAGCCAAAGAAGACTCCTCTGACAGACCACTAGGTTCCCGGGCCGGCGTAAGGATCGCAGGCCCGCGGCGCCTTGGGCTGGCCATCATGTGCCACCGGGCACAGCTGATCTCGAGGCGCCTGAGGGATCAAGGCGGCTCGGCTCCTTCGTCCACCGGGCCGGCGGCGCGGGTGATGACCGGTGTGCCGGCGGTCATCCACAGGGGCCGGCGGCTGAAGGCGCGCCAGCACCGGCTGGTGTTCGTTTCGGCAGCGCTTGGCCGCCTTATGACCCCGCGGGGTACTGCTCGTCCGCCGGGATGGCCAGCTCAGTAGCCGGGACCGGCTGCTCACACCAGACCACCTTGCCCGCGGCGGTCCTGCGGGTGCCCCACCGCTGCGCGAGCTGGCCGACGACATGGAGCCCTCGCCCGGATTCGTCGTTGCCGCCGGCCTGCTTGAGCTTCGGCAGTGCGGCGGAGTCATCGAGCACCTCGCAGACCAGCGTCCGCTCGAGGACCATGCGGACTGTGATCTGACCGCTCGCGTACCGGAGCGCGTTGGTCACAAGCTCAGAAACGAGCAGCTCGGTCGTGTCGGCAAGGTCGGTCAGCTCCCACTGCTTCAGCGACGCGCGGACCAGTGCGCGTGCCTCGCTCACCGAGGCCGGGTCGGCGTCCAGCAGCCAGGTTACGTAGTGGTCGGCAGGCAACTGCCGCAGGCGCGCGATGAGTACCGCGATGTCGTCGCGCTGCTGGTCGGCGTAGACGCCGTCCAAGGTGGCCTTGCACAGGTCCTCGAGCGGGCGGGACGCCGATCCAGGTCCGAAGATCTTCCGCAGCCGGGCAAGCCCGTCATCGATGTCCCTGGTGCGGTTCTCCACCAGACCGTCGGTGTACAGCACGAAGAGGCTGCCGTCGTCGATCGTGAACTCCCGGCTGTGGATCGGTCCTTCCCCGATGCCGAGCGGCGGCGCGGGTGGCACTTCGAGGTACACGCTGCTGCCGTCGGGCCGGACGAGCAGCGGCGGCAGGTGACCGGCAGAGGCGACCTCGAGGACGCCTGTCACCGCATCGAATACGGCATACGCGCACGTCGCGAAGTGCGGTTCCCGCTCGCCGAGCGTCTGCATGAGCTCGTCAAGCTGCTGCAGCGACTCGGTGGGCGAAAGCTCGAGCCTGGCGAGGGTCTGAATCGCGGTGCGCAACCTGCCCATGGTGACGGCGGCACGCACGCCGTGCCCGGCCACGTCGCCGACCACGAGCGCGACCCGCGCGCCGGGCAGCGCGATCGATTCGTACCAGTCGCCGCCGACCTCGATCAGCTTGCTGCCCGGCAGGTAGCGATGGCGGACCTCAACAGAAGACGGCGCGGAAAGGCCGGTCGGCAGCAGGCTGCGCTGCAGCGTAAGCGCGGTGGCGCGCTCGCGGCTGTAACGTCGCGCATTGTCGATGAAGATGGCGGCGCGGGAGGCGAACTCCATGCCGATCTCGGTGTCGTACGGGTCGAAGGTGCGGTTGCCCAGTTTGCGCGTGCAAACGAAGAACCCGAGTGTGCTGCCACGTGCGACGAGCGGAAGAAGCAGGATGGACGCGCCGGTGAGCAGTTGGGCGACCGGCGCGCGCTGCCAGGCGTCCGCGAGCCGGTTGGCGCTCTCCTCCGCGAGCCTGACCTCGCGGACCGGCTCGCCGGAATCCATGCACTTTACGTACATAGAGCCATTCGGGTAGCGCAGCACTTCGCCGGTGGGAAATGCCGCGTCCCAGGCATCGTTCGAGTCGTCATAGGCGACGGCGATCCGTCTCAGCAGGTGCGCCCCGTCGGCGGAATACACGGGGAACTCGTCCTCGCCGACCAGGCTCTCCAGCACGAGCAAGGCGCCGGCGTTGCAGAAGTGCGGCACGACAACGTTGATCAGGCCGCGGCCCATCTGGTCTAGGTCGAGTGTCGCGCCGATCCGCGTGAAGGAGTCGTCGAGCAGGGCGCGCCGCATCAGCGCCGGATCGACGAACCGTTCGTCGTTCGACGGCGCGATCCGGATGACCACGAGGGCGGCAGGGCCGGGCTGGCTCGCGCAGACCGGCTGAACGGTCACGACCGCGTCGGTTGCCGACTGGCTGTCGCGCTTGATCGAGAGCACCGCCGTGCTCTCGCGATCGGCGCGGACGGCGTCGAGCAGGCCAGTCAGCGCCGCCTGCTGTTCGGCCGGGTCGGAGACCAGATCGAGCAGGTGAGCGCCAAGGAGGCTGCCTCGCGGCAGCCCGAGGGCGCCAGGGGTGGCCCGGTCGTACTGCAGGATCTGGCCGGAGTGATCCACTCCGAGCACCAGGGTACGGCCGGACAAGCTGGCCAGGTGTCCCTGGCTGGGGAGGGGCGCACTCGATCCGGGTACGGTGCTCGAACCGGCCCTCCCAGACACCACTTGCTCCGCTCCTGTCACCAGGCCTCGATAGGGACGATTTTGGCCACATCTGTGCTAAGCCATGGATTGTCTCGATGGACACACCTGCTGACTAGGCTGAACTTTACATCCGCAGATCTCCAAATGACCCACGTTGTGGTGAGGAGGACTTGCTGTGCGCGCGCCTCCGCGCAATGTCGTCGGCGCCGGGCCCACGGGCCTGACTATTGCGGCCGAGCTTGCCCTGGCCGGCGTGCATTGCCAGGTGCTCGAACGACGGGACGGATTACGGACCGATTCACGCGCCATCTCCATGCCAGGGGCATGGAGATGCTCGACATGCGCGGCCTGGCCAGCCGGTTCACCGCCGCGCGGGCCTGGCGGTGCGGGCCTGGCGGTACGCAACTTCCCGCTCGGGCTCAAGGGCGCGGCTATCGACCTTGCCAGGCTCGATTCGGATTTCCCTTATCTGCTCGACATGCCCCAGAGCGACATAGAGCGGCTGCTCGGAACACCGCCAGTGCCCACGCAGACGACGATCCGACGGCAGGCCGCCAGACGGCGGCAGACACTCCAGGCCCGCTGCGGCCAGCTACGCTTTGTGACCTGTCTACTCTGCGCGCTTCTTGCTGCTCCGGCTCACGTCGCCCGGTTCGTCCTCCGCAGCGGTGGTTCCTTGTCGTCTTGCCGTCACGGCAAGCGCCCGGGCAGCCGGCAGCTTTCCGCCGCAAGCCCGCAGACCTGTTCGGTCCCTGTCTCGTTGTTCCCGTCTCTGTCTTGTCGTGGGGTGTTGCCAGGTGGTGGCGGGGCGGCGAGGCTTGGTTAGGTGCATGTGGGGCGGACAGCAGGTGAGATCGCGGCGGATGTGCGGGCCGGCGGGGCGCGCGCGGTGGAGGTGGTCGGCGAGCACCTGGACCGGATCCGCGAGGTCGATCCCGGCCTGGGGGCCTTCCAGCTGGTTCGCGCTAAGTCGGCGCTTGCCGAGGCTGCTGTGGTGGACGCGCGGGCGGATCGGCCCGGGCTGCCGCTCGCGGGTGTTCCAGTGGCGGTCAAGGACAATGTGCCAATCACGGGTGAGCCGATGCGGGGGGGCAGCCGGGCCAGCCCGGCGGGGCTGCAGACCCACGATCATCTGGTGGTGGCGCGGCTGCGGGCGGCGGGTGCGGTGGTGGTCGGGGTGACCCGGATGCCCGAGCTAGCTATCTGGGCGTTCACCGACGGGGGGTTCGGGATGGCCCGCAACCCCTGGGAGCTGTCCCGGACCTGTGGCGGATCTTCGGGCGGCAGCGCGGCCGCGGTGGCCGCAGCCCTGGTGCCGCTCGCGCACGGCAATGACGGCCTGGGATCGATCCGGGTCCCGGCGGCGGCATGTGGCGTGGTGGGCATCAAACCCGGGTTCGGCCTGGTGCCGGCCGAGCTGGGCGGCGACAACTGGAGCTCGATGGGCGAGAACGGGCCGATCGCCACGACCGTGGCCGATGCGGCGTTGGGTCTGTCGGTGATGGCCGGTGACCCGGCCCTGACCCGGGTGGATCGGCCACCTGGCGGGGTGCGGATCGCGCTGGTCACCGTTGCACCGGTGCCGGGCAGCCGGGTCGACCGGCATTGGGCGGGCGCCGCCCGCGACGTCGCCGATCTGCTGGCCGGTCATGGCCACCAGGTGGAACAGGCGCAGCTGCCGGTCCCGGTGTGGGCATGGCGGGCGCTGCATGCCCGCTGGTTCGCGGGCGCCGAGGATGGCGCGGCCGCAGCTGGCCTGGACCGCCCGGCGATGGAGGCGCGTACGCGTCGGCACGCCCGGGCGGGACGGATCGCCCGCCGGCTGGGATGGGTCCGGATGGAAGACACCGGGCGCTGGCGGGAGCTGCTGGCCCCGTTCTTCGCCCGCCATGACGTGGTGCTCGGCCCGGCCCTGGCGGCGCCGCCGGGGCCCGCGATCTCCTGGGCCCAGCGGGGCTGGCGGGCGAACTACCGGGCGGGCGCCCGCTACACCGGCGCCATCGCCTGGCCGTGGAACCTGGCGGGCTGGCCATCGATGACCGTACCCGCCGGCGTCCACCCCACCTGCACACCCCTGGCGGTGCAGCTCAGCTCGAGGGCGGGCAGCGAGCCGCTGCTGCTCGCGCTGGCCGGCCAGATCCAGGCCCTGCGGCCGTGGGCCCGTCACGCGCCGTCGCAGGCCCCGGCCGCATCCGATCAGCCCACCCAGCCCTGACCGCCAGACCGGCCCAGAGGCGCACGGGCACGTGCCCGTATATCTCGAGCGGCTCGATCATCCGCTCCGTCTCTCGCCCGGTGAGCCTGGCATGCTGGGCCGGGTGAAATGGCAGGTGATCTTCACATACAGCCCGGCCTGGGCGGACGAGACTCCTTTAATGCGGGCCACGTGGCTCCTCCTTCCGCTGGCGATCGATGAGCAGCCTCCGCCCTCATCATGTTCGGCCCGGTCCGGCCGGGTCGCCTGGCCTCCATGGATGAAGCCGGGGAATCCACGCGCGTACGGCGCGCCGGTAGTCGCGGTACTCGGCCCCGAATTTGCGGGCCAGGGTGGGTTCCTCATAGAAGCGGACGGCGGCTGCGCCAATACACCAGGCCACTGTGGTGTACTCCAGGAGGCCTGGCGAGCCGAACAGCAGCACCTGGCCTGTCAGAATGGTCAGGAAGCCTGACGTATATGGGGTTGCGTACGTAGCGGTAGAACCCGGTCACCACCAGACGGGGCGGCGACGCCACTGGCACGGGAGTCCCGCCAGCCTTGGTGAACTCGGTAAATGACTGAACGATCGGGACGAGGCCCGCGCAGATGAACAGCCCGCACGCCGCCTGCGCGACCGTCCAGTAAGGTAGGGGCCGGTGAAAGTGCCATTCGTTCAGCAGGTACGGCAGCAGGCAGCCGAAGGTTCCCCCGAGCGCCGCCCCCCACGCAACGCTGAGGACCGCTGCTGCCGGCTTGCGCATCACCGCCTCCCGGAGAGCCAAGCGCAGGCGGATGTGTTCACGCTATCGGGCACCTTGATCGCACCGATCGCGGACTCCGGATCGCGAACCGCAGCTGCGACGCCTGCTGCGGCAGGGGTCGCCGGGATCACTCGGCGACCTCTGCGCTGACCGGCCGGGTGCGGGCCAGGCCCAAGGTGATCCACGTCCGGCTCGATGGCGAGGTTGGGGGTTGCCCACGCGATCCAGCGGGGCAGCCACCAGTTGGCGGACCCAACGAGTTGCATGACGGCGGGCACGAGCACCATGCGGCCTGTGGCGTCGACGAGTACGGCGACCGCCAGGCGGAGACTGAACACACCGAGGATCCGCAGCGGATCGCCTATGACGAACGAGCCGAATACGCAGACCATGATGGTGGCGGCGGCGGTGATGACCCGTGCCGTAGTGGCGAGCCCGATGGCCACCGCTTTTGAGTTGTCGCCGAGGGGGTGGTCAGCCGGTTGGCTTGCGGTCGTGGTAGCGGGTGAGCCAGCTGACGAATTCTTCGCGGGCGACTGCGCCGCCGCCGACGGCGCAGTGCTGTTCGGCGCCTTCATGGGCGGTGAAGACCCGGGCGGTGACCGAGCGGGCGCAGGTGAGTTCGCCGATGACGCGGCCGAGGCAGCCGATCGGGAACAGGTGGTCGTTTTCGCCTTCGCTGAGGTGCACGTCCTGGGTGACCCGGTGCAAGATCCCCTCCAGGGTGTGCTGGTTCAGGTGCTTCATCAGGTCGTAGGCGGTGGTAGTGCCGGTGATGTGCATGCCCTGGGTCACGCCCCAGGCGAAGTTGGAGTTCCCGTTAACCTGCGGGTCGAACTGCTGCAGCACCAGCGCCTCGACCTGCTCACGGTCACCGGCCTGGAACAGCGTCTGCAGCCGGTTTTTCTGCCCCGGGGTAACCTGGTTCAGCAGCATGTCCAGGCCCCAGTAGGTGGTGGGAAAGGAGATCACCCGCTTGATCCGCGGCTCGAACGCCGCCGCGCGCAGCGACAGGTAGCCGCCGCAGGACGCGCCGAGCCATTCCACCTCGTCGAGGCCGAAGTGGTCGATGACGGCCTTGGCCGGCTTTTCCCACTCGGGGGTGAAGTAGATCCCCCGCGGCACCGCGCCGCCCTGGCCCGGGCCGTCGAAGGCGATCACCGTGATCCCGGCCTTGGTCATCGGCTGGATGAACGGGTACCACTCCTCGATGAAAGAGTCATAGCCGCCGTGCGCAATCAGCGTCATCCGCTCGTCGGGGGCCCGCAGCCGGTAGCCGGGCAGGTGGCCGCCCTGGTAGGGGACCTCGATCCGCTCATACCCCTCCACCCCGTCCATCGCGTTGGCAAACACCGGCGAGAAGTCCGCATACAGGCCGTTGCGGACCTCACCGGCCGGCAGGTAGAACTCGGCGTTGTGGTAATAGTGCGCCGCATCCAGCCACTGCTCGGCCTTCTCGGCGCTTTTGGCTTCGTCCAGCCAGATCGCCGACCAGGCATCGAAGCCGGTCAGCTTCGGCGCGACCACCTTCGCCCGCGCGATCCGCGACGTCGCGGCCCCATCTCCCAGGGCCCGGTTGAGGGTGTAGTTCATGCCGCGGTCTTTGACCAGGTCGAAATACATGCCTCCTGCCTTTCTGTGCAATGAGGTGAAGCCCGTCACCGTGCCGGTGGCGGGCCGGGCGCCGCCGCGGTGGCGGCGCGGCTGATGTGGGCCCGGGAGCCATCGAGGCGGACTCGGGCCCTGCCTGCTTCTCCATTGTGGGGGCCGAGCAGCCTGGCTAGTTCTCCGTGGGCGATCACGAGGCCGGTGCCGATCACCAGCGACACCGCGACGGCGATCCCGGCGTTGCCCCAGCCGGCCGAAGTCAGCTGGCCGGTGGTGGCCGCCCCCCGGACCAGGGTCACGAATGCGAACGTCGAGGCGAACCCCATAAACGTGCTGGGCACGCTGCTCACCATGTTCATTGAATCTTCCTTCTAAACTCATTTGCCCGGTGCAGATGGATCCACTGTCGGCGGGGCGGGATCGCAGTCAAGGTCGCACGCAGCGGAACCGAGTAGCCCGACGTCGCGCCGCCTGCCGGCAGGTTCTGAAGCCACAATCCGATCGCGCCGACGGCGTTTGTCGGACTTGGCATCGGCGATGGCGAAGAAATCAGTGGCAATATGCTGACTGCTTGACGGCTGAATATGCCTCATGACAACACAGCCCGCCTCACCTCGACATCAGCGGCCACCGGCCAATTCGGTGTGGGCGTTCAGGCCATTGCCGAAGGCGGTCCTCAGTGGTTTCAGCTACTGAAGATCACCGTCGTCGAAACGACCCGATAACGCTTCCCTCACCACGGGCGAGCGGCCCGGTGATGTAAGCATTCACCTCCTGCGCTGTTTGGCCGTTGCTGTTGACGTGGCGTTACCGCGGGCGGTGGTTGATCTTTCTGAGCCGGCCCAGCGTGTCGCCTTGCTTACTGTGTGAATGTCCTGATCATGGTGGTCTGTGACCTTCCCGCTGGGTGGCTCCGTTGCCGGGTGCGCGGGCTGCGCCGCCCGCGATGCGGTGATCGCCGTGCAGGGCCGGGCGAACGTGGCGTTGGCGGAGCGGGTGGCCGAGCTGGAGGCGGCCGGCGCGAGCTGACAGCGCGGGTGGAACGGCTGGAGCGGCTGATCTCCCGTAACAGCGGGAACTCCTCCCTGCCGCCGTCGATGGATGACCAGCCCGGCCGCACACCGCCGGAGGGCAAACCGCCGCGCCGCGGCGGGAAGCGGAAGCCGGGCAAGCAGCCGGGGGCGCCGGGGTCGCATCTGGCCTGGGCCGAGGTCCCCGATGAGACCATCCCGCATTTCCCGGATGGGAGGTGCGCGTGCGGCGCCGGGCTTTCGGGGGCACGGGACCTGGGCGTGGTGGCCTCGCATCAGCAGGTGGAGATCCCGCTGGCCTCGGCGAAGGTGACCCAGCATGAACTGCACGCCGTGGCGTGCGCGTGCGGGAAGGTGCACCAGGCGGCCCGGCCCGAAGGCGTCAGCGCCGCGACTGTGTCATACGGGCCTCAGTTGCAGGCCTTGTGCGTCTTCCTCATGGTCGCCCACGCCATCCCGGTGCACCGCTGCGCCGAGCTGATCGAATCACTGACCGGGGCCAGGCCCTCGCCCGGCTTCGTGCACGCCATGCTGGCCCGCGCCGCCGCCGCGGTCGCCGATGCGAACAAGGCGATCCGGGCGCTGATCATCCTGGCGCACGTGGTGTGCGCCGACGAGACGCCGATCCGGGTCGGCCCCGGCCCGAAGTCCCGCAAACGCTACCTGCTGGTGGCCTGCACCCGGCTGCTGACCTACTACCTGCTCGGCGACCGGTCCATGGCCACCTTCCGGGCGTTCGTGCTGCCTGACATGGCCGGCACCGTCATCGTGCACGACCGGTACCAAAACTATGACTCGCCCGAGTTTGCCGGGCTGATCCACCAGCTTTGCACCCAGCATCTCCTGCGAGATCTGGCCGACGCCGCCGAGCGCTATCCCGGCTCGATCTGGCCGGGCCAGATCGCGGACGCGCTGCGCGGGCTGATCCACCAAGCTAACCTGGCCCGCGGCCAGGGCCTGTCTCGCAGTGCCGGAGCAGATCGCCGCCCCGCTCATCCACACCTTCCGCCACGGCGTGCTGGCCGGCCTGTCCGAGGTACCCCGCCGGCCTGGCCGCAAGCAGCACCCCTGCCGGGACCTCCTGGAATGCCTGCGCAACCGGCAAGACGACGTGCTGCGGTTCGTCTCCGACCTGCGGATCCCGCCCACCTCCAACCAGGCGGAGCGAGACGTGCGGCCAGCCAAAACCCAGCAGAAGATATCCGGCCGGCTGCGCTCCGAAGAAACCACCCGGCACCGGTACGCGATCCGCGGCTACCTATCCACCGCCGCAAAGCACGGCACCGACACGCTGACCGCCCTGCACGACGCGATTCTCGGCCACCCCTGGATGCCACCAATCCCGGCCCAGGCCTGACCATTGCACTCTCCGCCCGTCACGCAGCGCAAGCGGACATCGCCGAATCGCACAGGAGGTGAATGCTTACCCGGTGATCGCCGTGCTGATCGTCGCTGGGACGCTCCCGGGAACTGGCGAGCACGCGCATCAGCGCCGGCCAGGCAATCGCCAGGAGCCGGCGGAGCCTGTGCCCGTGGCCAGCCGGTGCCCGCTGCGCGCAGGGCTGACCCACATGGGCTGCGGCACGGGCACCAGACAGTTCAGTTACGACGTGTCAGTTACGACGTGGGCGTTCGCCACGTGCTGCAGTCCGGGCGAAAGGGGCACGGGGTGCCGGGCATGCGTGGCATTACAGCCACATCACGCCTGGGATGCGGGCCGGCCTTAGCGCCCAACTGCAAGATCTCTGGAAGGCATTGCTCCATGAACGCGCACGCCTTAGTTCGCGGTCGGCTGTGCCCGTCCTGGACGTCCTTCTGGCGCCTTACCGGGCACCGTCAAGCAAGATCGGCGCCCATTCTGCTCCCAGAATCGGGCACCTCGCGGCCAGCAGAACCGGCCGTCTTGGCGAGCCAACCCTCTGACCTGCATCTTGGCTGGGGTGAGCGATGGGATTCGAACCCACGACATCCAGGACCACAACCTGGCGCTCTAACCGACTGAGCTACGCCCACCAAGAGCGCGCCGCGAGCGCGCTTGATGAAGCATAGCCGTACCGGGCCGCCGCACCGAATCCGATCGGGCAAGCGCATCGCCCGGGCTTAGCCGTGCGCGGGTCCTTGGGGTGCCTGGGCGCTGGCGGGGCTGGCAGGTGGGCCCGAAACCGCCGCCCCAGCGGCGCCGTCCCGGGCGGTGCGGTCCCCGGCGGTGCCGTCCGCAGCGGCGCGCTCCCCAGCGGTGCCGTCTGCTGCGGCGGTGCCATCCTCGGCGGTGCCGTCCCTGGCGGTGCCGTCCCTGGCGGTGCCGTCCCTGGCGGTGCCGTCCGCCGCAGTCGCGGGCGCGGCGACGTACATTCGTGCCAGCTCGCGGGCGGTGGCGGAATCCGGCCCTGGCTTGGGCACGAACACCGCCGCACGGTAGTAGCGGAGTTCGAGGATGCTCTCGGTGATGTCGGCGAGCGCCCTATGCCCGCCCTTCTTCTCCGGGCTGGCGAAGTAGACGCGCGGGTACCAGCGCCGCACCAGTTCCTTCACGCCGGACACGTCGACCATCCGGTAATGCAGGAAACTGTCCAGCTCAGGCAGGTCCCGGGCGAGAAAAGAGCGGTCGGTCGCGATCGAGTTCCCGCACAGCGGCAACTTCCTCGGGTCCGGCGCGTGCCTGCGCACGTAATCAAGAACCTGCTGCTGCGCCTCGGCGAGCGGCACGCCGCCCGCGAGCTCTTCGAGCAACCCGGATGCGGTGTGCATGTCGCGGACCACATCTGACATCTGGGCGACAGCCTCGGGCGGCGGCTTGATGACTAGGTCGATGCCCTCGTCGAGCATGTTGAGCTCGCCGTCGGTGATGAGGCAGGCGATTTCGACCAAGGCATCACGTTGCAGGTCGAGGCCTGTCATTTCGCAGTCGATCCAGACGAGCCGGTCGGTCATTGCTTCAGCTTACGGCCATGGATCCTGAACGGCTGCCGCATGTCGCACGGCCTTGTGACCTGGCGCTGCTGCCTCAGCATGCCGGGCGCCGGGGTTGCCCTGATCACGCTCTGTTACGCACGTGCGCGGGCATGGCCACGCCGGCCGCGAGCGCCGGATCGGCCTCGGGTTCGCCGAACGCCATCCGGACCGGGAGCACCCCTGCCCAGACACCGAGCTCATGGTCCTCAGGATCGTCCACGGGCGGGCCTGAGCGCACCTTGACCGAGGCTTCCGCGAGCGGCAGCGCAAGCACGGCCGTGGCCGCAAGCTCCTTGCGATTCGGCGTCCGTGCGGTGCCCCATTGGCCGGGAGCCACCTGCTCGACGATGGCCCGCAGGCCGCGCAGCCGTTCGGGATCAGCTGTGATCAGCCGGGCGGTACCGAAGATCACCGCGCTGCGGTAGTTGACGGAGTGGTGGAACACGGTTCGGGCAAGCACGATGCCGTCCAGGTGGGTCACTGTGACGCACGCCGGCTGGCCCGAGGCCGCGGTGCCTATTGATTTGTTGGCGACTGAACCGTGCAGGTAGAGCGTGTCCCCGAGGCGCCCGTAACAGGTGGGCAGCACGACAGGCGAGCCGTCCACGACCACGCCGAGATGGCAGACGATGCCCGCGTCGAGCACGGCATACAGCTCACGGCGATCGGTCTGGCCGCGTTCGCGGTGGCGGGAGAGCCGGGTGCGCGGGCTGGATGACAGCGGTGCTTGCGAGGTCATGACACGTAGCATATGGACCAAGTGGACTGATTAAAATGTCCACTCAGCGACAAAAGGAGATAACCACTTTGGAGCGGATCTGCGTCGAACCGCCCATCATGCTTGATCGCGACAACGCCGCGCCGCTCACCGTGCAGCTGTCGGGCCAGCTACGGGAGGCCGTGCTCGAGGGCCGGATCGGCAGGGGGGACCGGCTGCCATCCACCCGGGCGCTCGCTGTTGCGCTCAGCGTCAGCCGCACGGTGGTGACCGACGCGTATGCGCAGCTGTACGCGGAGGGATGGTTGCAGGGCAGGCACGGATCCGGGACGTTCGTCGCCGCCGGTGCCGCCGGTGCCGCCGTCGCCGCCGTCGCCGCCGGTGCCGCCGGTGCGGCCGGTGCGGCCGGTGTGCCCGGTTCCGCGCATCCAGGGATTCGGCAGCAGGCAGTTGCGGGCAGGCCGCGACCGCAGGCTGCGGCGGGCCAGCCGGCCGCAGTCCAGTCCGCTGCCCAGGCCACCACGAGCGATCCCGTGATCGACATGCGTCCCGGGGCGCCCTGGGCAGCCGGGATCGACCGGGCAGCGTGGCGCCGTGCGTGGCGGTCCGCCGGGATGGCCGAGCCGGCGCCCGCACCACGGCCGGTCGCCGACCCGGCCGGGCACATGGAACTGCGCCACGTACTCGCCGGCTACCTGCGGCGCAGCCGTGGCATGAGCTGCTCGCCCGCTGACATCATGGTCACGGGCGGTATCTCGAGCAGCCTCGATCTCCTCGCGGCCACGCTGCTAAGGCCCGGTGATGCGGCGGGGATCGAGGAGCCGGGATGGCCCGCCGCGCGTAGCATCCTGACCGCTCGCGGAGCCCGGGTCGTGCCGTGCCCGGTCGACGAGCACGGCCTGCTTGTCGGGGCCCTCCCGCCGGGCCTGCGGCTCATTCATCTGACTCCCGCGCACCAGACGCCGCTCGGCGGCCGGCTTCCTGTGCCGCGCCGCCAGGCGCTGCTCGCGTGGGCGCGGCAGACCGGTGCGCTGATCGTCGAGGACGACTACGACAGTGAGTTCCGCTACGACGTCGCGCCACTGCCAGCACTGCGCTCACTCGACCCCGGTGTGGTGGCCTACCTCGGCACGACAGCGAAAACGCTCACCCCGGAACTCGGCGTCGGCTGGCTGATCGCACCTCCTGAGGTGCGTAGCGCGATCGCGGAAACGCGGCTCACCCTCGGCAACAGAACGCCCGTTGCCGTGCAGCGAGCCACCGCCAGCCTGATCGAGAGCGGCTATCTGGACCGCCATGTCCGCAGGATGCGGCACGAATACGCGCGCAGGCGCGGCGCGATCACGCGCGTCCTGGCCGGGCTGCCGGCTCCGGCCAGGCTCCTCGGCGACACCGCGGGCATGCACGTGGTGCTCGAACTGCCCGCGGGCGCCGCGGCCACCGCCGCGGCGGCGGCGCGTCGCCGCGGGCTAGCGGTGTTCACCCTGGACCGTTACTACAGCGCGGCGGCGGCACCGTCGCTGCACGGGCTGGTGCTCGGGTACGGAGCGGCGACGCTGCCGGCGGTCACCAGGGGCTGCGAGATACTCCGCGAGATCATCGAGCCGCTGCTGCGGATCCCCGCCCGCCTGCACGCCAGGCCCGCGCAGGCATCGGGTGTGCCGGCGTGAGCCACCCGCGAGCCAGGCGATGAGCCAGCCGTGAGCCAGCTCGTGAGCCTGCCGTGAGCCAGCCGTGAGCCAGCTCGTGAGCCAGCCGTGACCCAGGCGATGACCCAGGCGGTGAGCCAGCCCGCGCTCGTATGCTGAGCTAGCCCGCGGGCCGGCCCGCGGTCGTATGCTGAGCTAGCCTGTGGGTCGGCCCGCGCCCGTATGCTGAGCTCGCCCGCGAGTCAGCTCGCGCTCGTAAGCTGAGCTTCTGTGTCTTCCTGCTGGTGGTGGCGGAACTGGATGTTGCCAGCGGCCCGCGCCGCCGCCTTGTCCCTGCGCTGCAATGCGACTTCCCTGGTCCGGCGCGGCACCTCGATCGTGGGAACAGCCCCTGCGTCAGTGAGGCGGTCGATATCGATACCGCCTGGACCGGCCGCGACGCAGCCCGGTACCTGCGAGCCGCCAAAGTGGCCGCCGCGCGACCACAGGCTGCGGCTGCGGGGCTCGCCGTGCGCGCGCTGGAAAGGCGCGGGCGGTCCGGCCGGCCAGGACCGCGCCACGCACCAGGTGTCAAGCCACCAGACGATGAGTTCCAGGCCGGTCATCGGGCCAGCGGTGAATGGATCCGCGGCGAAGCCGACCACACCGATCTGGACACAGAGCCGGCCCTCCCTGTTGATTCCTGCGGCGTTGTTTCCCGCGGGGTTGATTCCTGCCGCGTTGGTTCCCGCGGCCTCGCCATGGCGTGCCATGCCCGCGCTCATCCGGCCGTCGGGCCCGCCGATCGACCGTGCCGCCCGCAGCACAGGGATCAACTGGACGATCTCACCGGTCAGCGGATTCCAGACGAGATGGGGCGCACGGCCAAGCTGGTCGAGGCATTGCGCCGCGGAGCGGGCGGAGACCAGCCGCGGATCGGTTTCCAGCGTCTGCCAGACGACGCGGGGTGCGCCGCCTCGTAGCTCTCCCCCGTCAGCACTTGCCCGGATGCGTCCGGCGCCAGGCATCCATGCGTCGCCCACAGCTCTTCCCCTCTACGGAAGGTCTCGCCACGAGACGGTAAAGGACGGTATAGACGGTGCAGGCGTGTTAGCCCCGGTGCTCCACGGCCTTGTCCCTTGGTACGCCAGGGCGGCGCGTTAGTCCATAGTCGTTGCGGTTGTACCTACGTGCACACTGTTGAGAAGCTAACGAGGAGGTCCGGGGAGTCATGACGATCAATGTGGGCGTTCCAGGCATCGGCGACCCGGACCGGCTGATCAGGTGGCTCGGCGCGAGCGGCGTGCCTGATGCGGCGCGGCTGTCCGGCATCGAACTGATCGCGGGCGGCCGGTCGAACCTTACCTACCGGCTCGATTTCGGTTCGGGTGATCCAGCCGGCGAGCCCGTGACACACGGCAGCGAACCCGTGGCACGAGGCACCGAGCCCATGGCACAAGGCGACGAGCCCGTGACACACGGCAGCGAACCCGTGGCACGAGGCAGAGGCACCGAGCCCATGGCACAAGGCGACGAGCCCGTGACACACGGCGACGAGTACCCGCACCGCCTCGTACTGCGCAGGCCGCCGCTCGGGCATGTGCTTCCGACTGCCCATGATATGAGCCGCGAGTACCGCGTCCTTTCCGCGCTCAGCGGTGGCCGCGTGCCTGTGCCAGCGCCGGTCGCGTTCTGCGCCGACCAGGACATCATCGGTGCGCCCTTCTACGTCATGGGCTACGTCGACGGGCTGGTGCTCCGCACCAAGGAGGACGGCGAAATGATCACCTCGCGGCAGGCCAGCCAGATATCCGAATGCCTGGCGCAGACCCTGGCCGCGATCCATCAGGTGGCTGTGGCGGCGGTCGGCCTTGACGGTTTCGGCAGGCCGGAGGGGTACCTCGGCCGGCAGCTCAACCGCTGGCAGCGGCAGTGGGACCTGTCCGTGACCCGTGAGCTTCCCGAGTACACCAGGCTGGTCAGGCGGCTCGCTGACCTGCTGCCTGAGGAGGGGGAAGGCACGCTCGTTCATGGTGATTTCCGGCTCGACAATCTCCTCATCGGGCTACAGCCCGAGCCTCGGGTGGCGGCGGTGGTCGACTGGGAGATGTCCACGCTCGGCGATCCGCTCGCCGACCTCGGCCTCACCTTGGCCTACTGGACGGATCCTGGGGACACCGAGCGGCTCGGGATCGAGTTGGCCGGGGCGGTGACGTCGAGGGATGGATTCCTCAGCAGGGCTGGGTTCACGAGCCGCTACGCGGAGTTGACCGGCCGTGACGTCTCGGGCATCGGTTACTACACCGCGTTCGGATGCTTCAAGCTCGCTGTCGTGCTCGAAGGCATTCACGCCAGGTTCCTGCAGAACCAGACTGTGGGTGAAGGATTTGCTCAGGCAGGAAGCAGTGTGCCCATGCTCATCGGCCGCGCCAACCGGATGCTCGACGACGTGGCCTGACATGCCGCCCGGCAGCGGCGGGTTTCCATGATCCTGGTACCTCGCCCGTCATATGAGCGGGCGAGGTACCACGATCATGGGAACCGGAGCCTCACAGGCCAGTGACAATTATGAGGCCCGGCGCCCCGCTCCCGCCGGGCCTCACTCAGATGACGCTGGGTGGCGCTGGCCGGTTCACACATCTGCTGGCTGTTTCGCATGATTTCTCATTCAGGTGATCGATCGTTCGCGCGGGCACTGTCGTCGTCGCCGACAGCTCCACTGTCGGCTCCCTCGGGAACAAGCAGGGCCTTGCCGATCGCCGCCTGATCACCGCCCGCATCCACCAAGATCTACGGGACGCCCTAGCCGCTGGAGCAATTGGGCGTGCAGATTCGTCGCGCGACAGCGTCGAAGAACACGTGCGCCATGTCCGAGGGCCGCTCGACGGTGTACGACGCTCCGTGCGAGATGGCGGTGATCTGCTGAAGCGCCGTCAGGTCAGCATCGGTCCCCGCGGACACCGTGATGATCTCGACCGGGCGCTGCGGGTCGTAGTCCGTGCGCAGGCTCGCGAGCAGGTGGCTGAGTGACATGCTTCCCGGCGCCGTGTTGGTGCCGGAGCCGAGCACGATGATGGCGTTCACATGACCGGGCTGGTAGGTGGCGGTCATCCAGCGGAACGCGGCCAGTATCGTCTCGTACATCGCGGCAGGCGCTCCCGGCCGTGGCCGTATGGTGGTGGTGATCTGGTGCAACTGCTGGCGCCTTGTGATCAGCCCGAGCTGCACGGGCAGGGCACCTAGCGGGACCATCACCCGGTAGGGCAGGGATCCGGTCATCCGGTATGAATACTGCCACAGCCCCATCTGGGTGCTGTCGGGGAACAGCTGGAGTCCCAGGCTGGCCGCCTGCTGGAGGATGTCGAGACGGGTTTCGCCGGCCGCGCCGAGCGGCTGGGCCATCGCCGCGGAGATGTCATCGAGCACGAGATCGCGCGAACCCAGGTTCAGCCGCTGCCACGCCTGGAGGGCGGTGCTTGCCTCCCCTGGTGCGGCGAGCGCGGTCGGCGCCTGCGGATCGCCGAAGATACCGAACTGGCTGCCTGCCTGGTCGGCCTGTCCGGTAGCCGAACGGAATCCGTCGGCCCGCACGAGGCTGGCGGCGAGGCTCGACCGCAGCACCTGCTCGAATTGCCGCGCTGCCTGGACCTTCAGTGCCGACGACGTGGCCAGCGCGAACGGGTAGTCGAGGTCGTACTCCTGGGCCGGGTAGTAGGCGCTGAGCGGCTGCCGCAGGTTGGCCTTGTTGTAGGCCTCGACGGCCTGCTCGCTGCTGACCGTGAGGGGATGCGCCCGCCACGGCGGCTGGGTGAGCACGGTCAGGACGGACAGAGCCTGCGGATCGTCGAGGGATGCCGTCGGCAGCACGCTGTGCACGAAGTTGGTGAGCTCGTCGCGCGACTTGGAGTGGTCGCCGAGGAGCCTGCGGACCTCCACCAGGGTGGCAAGGCCGGCGGCGCTCTGCGCCGGATCAGGGAGCTGTACCTGAAGGTGGAGCGAGGCCGACGGCCCGCCAAGGGACTGCGGAAAGAGCGTGCTCCAGCTGATCTGCCGCCCGGAGCGGGCAACGGTGCGCGCGACAGATCGTGGCACGGCGATGACGAGGGGGGAGTGCGCCACCGAAATCCCGGTCGGCCGGAGCGCGGCGGCGCCGCGCGCCGAGTTGCGGACCACGTCCACCCACAAGCTGGAATCGGGAATCCACGCGTCGACGGGCGTCTCGCCCGCGATCCTGCTCACCCCGGAGAGCTCAGCCGCCACCGCGCCCGGGGTGTCCTCCGTGACCTCGACCTGGGCGCAGTGGCCGCCGACGTCTTTGTTGAGGTTGTTGAAGTGCTGGCCGATCTGCTCCACTGCGGGTGCAATATCAACCGAGGCCGCAACGTGCAGCCGGATCGGACCCTGCTCACATAGCGCCCGCTCCAGGACGGCCCTGACGCCGATCACCAGGACAAGCGTGATGGCGACGGCTACCGCGACCATGCCAATTGTCCATCCGTTGCTCCTGCGCCGGGCGCTCCCCGGCCGGCCGGGATGGAAGTAGGGCAACTCGCCGTCCGGCATGGGCATACCTCGGTCGTGGCCGTGCAACGTGGGGTCAGGCCGAGAACCTTACCCGTCATGGGCGTGCAAGATGGGCGTACAGGTGCGTATACCTTGCCTGTTCTGTGGTTCTTGTGAGCATTGCTGGCTCATCTGCTATTTGCTGTCCGGCTGGGGCCGGCTGCGTCCGGCTGCGTCCGGCCGGGCCGGACGCCCAAAGCGGGCCGGCGGAGAGCCGTCTGCGCGCCCGAGCGGCCACACTTACTGGATGGCGCGAATCATCCATGTAGCGGGTCCGGACGACGGCCGGCTCGCCGACTACGTGCGGCTGCGGGACGTGAACTTGCGGCGGAGTCTGGAGGCTGAGCGCGGGTTGTTCGTTGCCGAGGGTGAGAAGGTGATCAGGCGGGCCGTGACCGCGGGGTATCCGGTGCGGTCGCTGCTGCTGACCGGCCGGCATCTGGCCGGCCTTGCCGACGTTCTCGACGCGTGCGGGGCGCCGGTGTATGTCGTCAGCGACGAGGTTGCCGAGCGGCTGACCGGCTTCGAGGTGCACCGTGGCGCGCTCGCCTCCTGCCTGCGCGTGCCGCTGCCTTCAGTGGCAGAAA
Source organism: uncultured Actinomycetota bacterium (assembly GCA_963727015.1). Lineage (GTDB taxonomy): Bacteria > Actinomycetota > Actinomycetes > Streptosporangiales > Streptosporangiaceae > DATFVJ01. The sequence goes on from CAVSEV010000005.1 coordinate 765,009, forward strand.
CTACACTGCATGCCCGGCGGGTCATCGTGCTGGAAGACCTAGTTGATCACGGAAATGTCGGGGGGATCTTCCGGTCCGCGGCGGCGTTCGGCGTGGATGCTGTGATCTTGTCGCCACGCTGCGCCGACCCGCTGTACAGGCGGGCCGTGAAGGTCTCGATGGGCGCCGTCTTCGCGATTCCTTACGCCCGCATGACCGGCTGGCGCGATGGGCTGGCCGGGCTTCGCGGGGAAGGCTTCACGTTGCTCGCCCTGACCCCAGATCAAGCCGCGCTGCCACTGGGGAAGATGCCGATGGGCGATCGGGTCGCGATCATGCTCGGCACCGAGGGGGACGGGTTGTCCTCCCACTGGCTGGAAGAGGCCGACCATGCTGTCTGCATCCCGATGAGCCGCGCCGCGATGGCCATGGGCGTGGATTCGCTCAACGTGGTCGCGGCCGCCGCCATCGTCTGCCACAGCCTGATGTCAGGCTACGCACCGCCTGCCGCGCCGGGCGGCCGATCAGGGGCGGGGCCTGATGAGGCCGCCGCGGGCCGGAACTGACGTAGCAGCGTTGAGTTGCTTGCAGTCACGAGCTGCATCCATGTGGATCATCGCGTGGATGTGCCACCGCCGGCCGCGCCGGGCCGGGCCGGGTGTCCGTGCGCCCGGCCCGTCAAGCGCTGCACCCGCTCATTCGCGCTTCCCGGCTCCGCTGGAACCGCCAGCATCACTCGGGTCACACGGAACAGCGGGTTTCTTTGCACCCGTCCGGTTGATCTCGCCACCTATCCGTCCATCCGAGGGTCCCCCTGACCGCAAAGCCAAGCCGACCGGCCGGAGCAGGGCGACAAGTGCCGCGCTGAGCGCCAGCGCGAGGCCGATGATCTGTGCTGTGGCAAGGCCGAGCGGGGCCGGCAGTTCGCCGCTATCGGCCACCTCGTCCTGTGGTCGCAGACCCGACGCGGGGCCGGCCCGGCCGGGTCGGGCAGGGCCGCGGGCGGCGTCTGCGGTGCCGTAATCCTGGGCAGCACAGGGGCGACGTTGGCCGGAACTCTCCTTTGCGGCGCAGGGTACGCGTTCGCAGGCGGAATACCGCTCGCCAGGCCAGGCGGCGGCTGGGCAAGTGGCGGCTGCGCGGGTAGCGGCCCGGCGGGTCGCGGCTGGGCGGGTAGCGGCTGCGTGGTTAGCGGCTGCGCGGGTAGCGGCTGGGCGGGTAGCGGCCCGGCGGGTGGTGTCGCAGGCGGGGATGGCTGGGCCGGCGGCCCTGCCGCGTGCAGGCTGCCCGCGGCAGGCGGGTGGCTTGGATGTGCCGTGTTCGCGGCGGCGGCACCCGCGCCATTGCCTGTGCGGCTGGACTCGCCTGGATAGGCGCCGGGACCTGCGCCCATGCACGCCGCTTGGCCCGGCGATGTTGGCAGGGCTGCTGGCGTGCACGGTTGTGGCGTTGGGCCGCTGGGCTCTGACGCTGAGCCGCTGGATTCCGTGCCGGCGCCCCGTGGTTCTGCGCTGGGGCTGCTGGGTCCCGGGACGATGTTGCCTGGTCCCGGGACGATGTTGCCTGGTCCCGGGCCGCGGTTGCTTGGCTCTGGGCTCGGGCCGCCGGGTCCCGGGCTGGGGCGCCTGGGTCCCGGGCTGGGGCCGCCGGGTCCCGGGCTGGGGCGCCTGGGTTCCGGGCTGGGGCCGCCGGGGCTGGGAATAGCCGGTGCTGCGGTGGGGCCTGCGGCCACTCCAGTGCCAGCCCCTGGAGTTGACGCAGTCCGCCCGCGGGCCGGCAGCGCCGGCGACACCCCTCCCTCGACCGGCAGCGTGACCGTAGCGGTCACCGTTCCCACGCAGGCACCCGCTGACCGAGTGGGGCAGGGCGGCTGCGCCGCCGTGCCCGATGCCTCCGTCGCCGCGGGTGCTGCCGCGCCGACGGCGAGCTGGACAACGCTGCCTGCTGCGACGCGATCGGGTATCCGCACCGTGACCACAACGCCGCCCGCGCCCAGATCCATCGCGGCGGCAGGGCCAAACGCGCAGGTCGCGGTCGCGGGCGCCGGGCCGTCGCTTGCCTCGCGCACGTTGTCGCTGAGCGCATCGAGCACGGCCCGAGACAAGATCCCGACGGGCCGGCGATCAACCTCGTCCGGCCTCCCGCCATGACCAGGCAGCCCGTTCCTGCCCGCGCAGAAAGCCGTGATCGTTACCAGCCCGGGAGTGGCGGCAGCGACGATCGTCACACCATTGGCCAGTGTGTTGTCCGGACGAATATGAATCAGATATGAAACGGCGCTGCCAGGTACGGGGGAGCTGACCCCGGCGGGGTCCAGCCGGATACTCAGGTGCGCTCCCGGTATGCCAGTGAGTCGCGCTTGCGCGCCCCGCGGCAGCCCGGCCAGTGCCGCCAGGCCGGGCGCGCTCGTCCCAGCTGAACCCGCCGAACGGCTCGATTCCATCGCGAAGCCGCCGCACGCGATGGCGACGGCCGCCATGGCGGCGCCGGTGGCGAGCGCTGTGCCCGTGCGCTTCTTCGTGGACGCCAGGCGCGATCCCATCAGCCCCCCGAACAACATGTCTCACGCTGTCCACGTATCTGTTCCCCGTGGCCCTGTACTCAGTCATTTGGCGCGGTCATTTGCGGGGGTGCTGAATGTGGCCGGGAATCATGATCCGTCCTTGCGTTACTTGAAGCGACGCTGGCCGGGCTGTGCGCGCCAGCCCGGCACGGACGCGTTGGACACGATCACCCCAGATCCCCGCGGGATCATCTGCCGCGTCCTGCAGGAGCGTCCTGACCAGCGGCGGATACGAGCTATTCCTGGAACCGGCCGTAGCCGCCGCGATAGAAGAGCAGCGGACCGCTCACGTGATGCTTGTCCAGGTTGTGCACGCGGCAGACCACGATGACGTGATCTCCTGCCTCGTACTCGGCCTCGGTCGAGCACTCCAGCCAGGCGACCGCGCCGTCGAGCACCGGATGGCCGCCAGGCGACTTGGTCCACGTCAGGCCGGCGAACTTGTCCGCGCCCTTGGTGGCGAGCTGAAGGCAGATTTCCCGCTGGTGCTCGGCGAGGACGTTGATGCAGTGCCGGTCCGCTGCCCGCAACTTCGGCCAGGTCGTGCTGGTATGCGCAACACAGAACGCGACGAGCGGCGGATTGAGCGAGACGGACGTGAAGGAGTTCGCCGCGAGCCCGGTCGGCTGGCCGGTGGCTGGGTCGATGGCGGTCACGGCCACGACGCCGGTCGCGAACCTGCCGAGCACGGTGCGGAACCGCATCGCGTCGATGCTGCCGAGCCCGCTGAGCTTTACCGGCTCGGCAGGCTCCTCGGGCGAGCCGTCGTTGACGCTCATCGGCTCCATCGAATCACGCATGCCAGTATGCGCTGGCGCGGCAAGGCAGGTCACGTGTGGCGGGCACGAGCACGGCGGCCGCCGTCTGGGGCTGACGCGGCTGCTCCGCGCGTCGCCCGCCCATCTCCTTGCCGAGCGGATTTCACCCGGCGGCTGCGTGCACGGCATCAAACACGCTCCCGCGGCCCGGATGACGCTGACGACAGGTCAGTTTGCCGCCGCAGGCCCGGGGACCATCACGGCGGGAATGCCCGTACGGGCCGTGTTTGCTGATACCGATGATGAGTGCGCGCTGTGCCGGGCGAGGCCCTTGGAGAACCCTTAGAGACCACATGACCAGTCGGGACATCAAGAAAGCGGGGAACGCATGACGATGCCGCTCCGGGTCGCGGTGCTCGCCAAGCAGGTTCCCCGCTTCGAAGATATGCGGCTCGGCGCCGACGGCAGGCTCGAACGCGATGCCGCGACCGAGATCAACCCGTACTGCCGCCGCGCGATCGCCAAGGGCGTCGAACTGGCGCGCGCGACCGCGGGCACGTGCACGGTGTTCACGTTTGGCCCGCCGCAGGCCGCAGATGTTCTCGCCGAGGCGATCGCCTGGGGAGCCGACGACGGCGTACTGATCAGCGATCCCGCCTTCGCTGGTTCTGACACGCTGGCCACGGCCCGCGCGCTGGCCGCCGCGATCACCCGGATCGGGCCTTTCGATCTCGTGCTGGCCGGCCTCAACTCGGTGGACGGGGACACCGGCCAGGTCGGCCCGCAGCTCGCCGAGCTCCTTGACCTGCCGCTGCTGTCCGGCGTGCGTGAGCTCAGCCTGAATGACGACCTGCTGACGGCCACCTGCGAGCGTGATAACGGTTTCGTGACCGCCGCGCTGCGGCTGCCCGCACTGCTCACCACGGCGGAGCGGCTGTGCCCGCCCTGCAAGGTTCCGCCCGGGGAACGCGGCGATGCGGCCAGGCGGATCAGCGTGCTGTCCGCCGCGGACCTGGGCGACGGTCCGTGGGGTCAGGAGGGCAGCCCGACCGAGGTCGGCAGGGTACGGCTGCTTGCGCACGACCGTCGCCGCGCGATGCTTGCCGGGCCGCTTGCCGAGCAGGCACGCCACGCCGCCGAACTGATCAAAAAGTCAGCAGAACGGCTGCCGCGCGCCGCGCCGATCGCGCAGGTGCCGCTGGCTGGCGGGGACGGCCCCGTCGTGGCGGTGATCGCGGAGCCGGGACGGGCGCGGTCTACCGCGGAGTTGCTCGGTGCCGCCGCAGGACTCGCCGCCGAACTCGCCGGGCACGTCACCTTGCTCACCCTGTCAGGCGCGGGCAGCGCGGACGCCCTGGACTACACGGTCGCCTGGGCGCTGGGCGCGGACACTGTGATCGCCCTGCGCGCCGAGCCGGAGGGGGAAGATCCTGCGCCCGAGGACGTCGCTGCCGCAGCGGCGGCGTGGGCGCGGCGGTCCCGCCTTGGCGGTAAGCGACCCCGCAAGCCGTGGGCGATCCTGGCTGCCAGTAGCTCATGGGGGCGTGAGGTGGCCGGTCGCCTGTCCGTGCTGCTTGACGCCGGGCTGACCGGAGACGCGGTCGGCCTCGAGATAGCGGGCGGCCGCCTGGTCAGCTGGAAGCCCGCCTTCGGCGGGCAGCTTGTCGCGGCGATAACCGCGCGATCCGAGGTTCAGCTTGCCACGGTGCGGCCCGGCGTCCTGCCGCTGCTGCGGCCTCGTGGCGATGTGGGCGCCGCCGGCCGGGCGGCCGCGGCCGAAGTGTTCCCCGTCGCCACGCGCGGACGGGTGACGCTCGGCGACTACACAACCAACGATGAGCCGGAACGGCTCGCGCTCGCGACCTCGTTGGTGTGCGTGGGCCACGGCGTTGACCCCTCGCGGTACGACGAGCTGCGGCCGCTGCTCGATGCGCTCGGCGCGGAACTCGCAGGCACGAGGAAGGTGACGGACGCGGGCTGGCTGCCACGCAGCCGCCAGGTTGGAATCACCGGCCGCGTCGTAGCGCCGGCCGTCTACCTGCTGCTCGGTGCCTCAGGCAAGTTCAACCACATGGTCGGCACACGCAGCGCCGGTCTGGTCGTGGCGGTCAACAGCGACGCAGGCGCGCCGGTTTTCGACGCCGCGGACATCGGGATCATCGGCGACTGGGCGGACGTCGCCGCGCTGCTTGCCAGCGAGCTTGCGGGTGCTCCATCCGGCGCGCTCGCCTGACCCGGCAACGTGCCACGATTTATTAGGCTGACTGTGCCGCCTCAGGTTGGTATGTTCTTGTCTCTTGTGCCGTCACTCCCTCACGTCCGGAACTCCCTCACGTTCGGAACCCCATCACGTTCGAAACCCCATCACGTTCGAACCCCATCACGTTCGAAGGAGAAGCGTCGTGTCCGCCGCCAGGCAAAAAGACGAGGAGCTAGCCGACCCCCACCCTCGTGCTCAGCCCAGGCCACCCGGTCGCGGTTCCGCTGCGGCTTCCGGTCCAGCTGACGCGGTCCTCGCAGCCGAACGGGCTCATCTGCGTGCGTCCCGCGATTTTCTGCACCGCATGCGCGAGAACGTCCTTTCGCTCGAGGCCCTCGGCGGCGACCCCGTCTCCGAGCAATACCTGAAGGCCGATTTGTACCGGCGGGCGGAAGCGCTGAAGGACATTCCAGGGACCCCGCTTTTCTTCGGTCGTCTCAACTACCCAGGCCCGCCCGCCGAGCGTTTCCACATCGGCCGCCGTCACGTTCATGACCAGCAGGGCCAGCCGATGGTGATCGACTGGCGCGCGCCGGTGTCGCGCCCCTTCTACCGGGCGAGTTCCGCTGCGCCGATGGGGCTGTCGCTGCGGCGCCGCTTCGGCTTCTCGGGGGGCGAGCTCACCGCCTACGAGGACGAGGATTTCGCCGCCGAGCGGCCGGCAGGCCCGCCGGCCGGCCAGCCGGCCTGCGGTCCGGGCGGCGCCGTTACGAGCCGCATCCTGATCGAGGAGATCGAGCGGCCCCGGGTGGGCCCGATGCGCGACATCGTTGCCACCATCCAGCCCGACCAGGACGACATCGTGCGCGCGGAGGCCGGGCGGACGGTGTGCGTGCAGGGCGCGCCAGGCACCGGCAAGACCGCCGTCGGGCTGCACCGGGTCGCTTATCTGCTCTACGCCTACCCCGAGCGGATGCGCCGTGGCGGCGTCCTTGTGGTCGGGCCCAACCGTGCGTTTCTCGGCTATATCCGCGGCGTTCTTCCTGCTCTTGGCGAAATGGACGTGAGCCAGGTCACGGTGGCCGAGCTCGTGGGTGCCGCGGCACGAACCGCTGGCACGGCGGCTACGGCCGCAGGTCGCGCGCGGATACGCACCGCCGCGACCGCCCAGAAGGCCGCTGGCGATCCGGCCGAAGCAGAACGGATCAAGGGTGACGCGCGCATGGCCGAGGTCCTCCGCCGTGCGCTCTGGTCACACATCGCGGTTCCCGTCGACTCCGTGGTGCTCCCGCGTGGCGTGCGCCGCTGGCGTGTTCCCGGCTACGAGATAGCCGAGCTCGTGGCCGGTCTACGCGCGCGCGGCGTGCGCTACGGCGCAGGCCGTGAGCTACTGGCCCACCGCATCGCGCACGTGATCCTGACCCGCATGGAGACGGCGGGCGAACCGTGCGACGACAGGACGCACGACTCGGTTCGCCGGTCCAGGCCGGTGAAGGCCGCGGTCGACGCGACATGGCCGGCGGTGGACCCGGTGCGGCTCGTCATGCGCGTCCTTTCAGATGCGGGCCTGCTCGCCAGCGCCGCCGATGGCCTGCTGACGCCGGCCGAGCAGGAGGCGGTCCGCTGGATCACCCCGCCGCGCGGGCCGCGGTCGGCGCCATGGACACCTGCCGACGCCGTCCTCATCGACGAGGCCGCCGACCTCATCGAGCGGACGGCGAGCTTGAACCACGTGGTCGTCGACGAGGCTCAGGACCTGTCCCCGATGGAGTGCCGCGCCATCGGGCGCCGCTGCACCACTGGCTCGGCAACCGTGCTCGGCGATATCGCGCAGGGCACCACCCCGTGGGCGAGTCAGAGCTGGCAGGCGTTCCTTGGCCACCTGGGCAAGCCGGACGCCGACACGCACGTGCTCGACAGGGGGTACCGGGTGCCAAGGCAGATTATCGACTACGCCAGCCGCCTGCTACCACACATCGCGCCGGGCCTGGCGCCCGCGGCGTCGGTCCGCCAGGCGCCTGGGTCGCTTGAGATCGTCGCGGCCGAACCTGGCGCGCTCGGCGGCCGTGTTGCCGAGCTCAGCAGACGAGCTCTGGCGGAGCCAGGATCGGTCGGCGTGATCGGTGCTGACGATCATGTCTCGACGCTGGCAAGGTCGCTGGCAAAGGCGGGCCTGCCGCACGTCGTGCTCGGCGATGATGCCTGGCAGCCGGCCGCTGCTGGCCAGCCGGGCGCCGCAGGCCAGCCGGCCGCTGCTAGCCAGCCGGGCGCTGCAGGCCAGGATGCCGAAGCCGCCGCGCGGCTGGCGATCGTGCCTGTGACCCTGGCCAAGGGCCTCGAGTTCGACCAGGTCATCGTCGTAGAGCCTGCCAGAATCAGCGATACGGGCCCCAGCGGCCTGCGCCGTCTGTACGTGGCACTGACCCGGGCGGTTTCCCGCCTGTGGGTACTGCACGCGGAGCCGCTCCCCCCGCCGCTGCGATGACTCAGATGACGAAGTCACCCAGCCGCTCCAGCCACCCGAGTCACCCGCTCCAATGACGCCCACCGAGCAGAGCGGCTCCGGCGATCTCGGTGGCCGCGGCGATCTCGGCGATCTCGGCGACCTTGCTCTCGTCGACCACCACTGTCACGGTGTCGTCACCACAGACCTCAGCCTGCGGGAATTCGAGCTGCTCAGCACGGAAGCGAGCATTCCTGCGCCGGCGGGCACCACGTTCTTCGACAGCCAGCTCGGGCTCAGCCTGCGCCAGTGGTGCCCGCCGGTGCTCGGCCTGGCACCGCACTCGGGACCGGCCGAGTACCTGGATCGAAGGCGCGAGCTCGGCGCGGCCGAGGTCATCAGGCGCTTGCTGCGCGCCGCCAGGCACCCGGTGGTGACCCCGCCCAGGACCCGAATTGAGGAGACTGTGCTCGACCTCACCCAGACCGCCGCGACTTTCGACGAGGCCATCGACTGGATCATCCGCGGATGCGGATCCCGCCGTACCACGCCGGAGCGGCTCGCCGCAGCGATGCACGAACGTGCTCGAATGCGCTGGCGCGTCAAACTCGGGACCGCTGTCGGCGGCATCCACTCGATGCTCGAATACCGCCATGTGTACGGTGTCGAGCGCCCGCACGGGTTGCCCCGGGGGACCCGCCAGGCAAGGGCCGTCAGGCGCGGACGCAGTCAGTACCGGGATCAGCTCTATGAAGAGTTCGGCGTGTGCGTTGAGCTTGACGGGCAACTGGCTCATCCGGCGGCCGCGAGGTGGCGGGACATCAGAAGGGACAACGCGAGCGCCGCAGCGGGGCTGATTACCCTGCGATATGGCTGGGCTGATGTTACGCACCGTCCCTGCGAGGTCGCAGCGGAGATCGGGACGGTTCTCTCGTCGCGCGGCTGGACAGGTACACCGCGCCGATGCGGGCCCGCTTGCATGATCAGAGCGCTGAGTGCCGCATGATCAGGTAAGAGCCCCGCGGCAAGGCTCGCGCCGCGCCTTGCCGCGCTGAGAAACCCGGCGCCCGGCGACCCCGCCCGGTACCCACCGCGAGGGCCGGCCTGCGGTACGGCGACCTGGCCCGCCGTCCAGCAAGCCGGCCGGGACCAAGGCACAGGAGCACCGCCCGAGCGCCGTCGGATGAACCGGGCTCGTGTTACCTCACCAGCCGCGCAAGGGCCGCTTGCCGGGCAGCCTCGTCGCTGGCTAGCGGGCTCGTGGATGCTGCCTTACGATGCCACCGTGGCGGTGGAAGCGGTTATTTTCGACTGGGGCGGAACGCTCACGCCCTGGCACACGGTGGATCACGGGGCGCTTTGGGGCGATGTGTGCGCCGCTCATCTCGCCGCCGCTTCCGCGGCCGAGGCCGCGTCAGCGCTCGTCGCCGCGGAGGCGGAGCTTTGGCGCAGCGCCGAGCGCGAACACCGGGGCGCGACCCTCGACGACCTGTTCGAGCACGCAGGCGTGCCCCCCGCCGACGCTCTGCTGGCGGCGTATTTCGCGGCCTGGGAACCGCACACGTTCACCGATCCGGATGTGCCGGGCCTGTTAAGGGACCTGCGTGCACGCGACATCAAGGTCGGCGTGCTGTCCAACACCTTGTGGCCCAGGGCGTGGCACGAGCAGATCTTTGCCCGCGACGGCGTTCTTGACCTGATCGACGGGGCCGTTTACAGCAGCGAACTCGGCCGGACCAAGCCACATCAGGCGGCGTTCAGCGCAGCCATGAACGCGGTCGGGGCGGCCGATCCAGGCGCATGCGTATTCGTCGGCGACCGGCTGTATGACGACATCTACGGTGCGCAGAGCGCGGGAATGCGGGCGGTGCACGTCCCGCACAGTTCCGTTCCGCGCTTCGACGGCGCGACGCCCGACGCGGTGATACACGAACTGGCCGAGATCAGGGCCGTGATCGACGCCTGGTGACGCCGCAGTTGCGGCTACTCGTGCGGGGCGGCCAGTACCTGGGCGACGCGGACGGCCGCGCGCTCGGCGTCGTCCGCGACCGCGATCCGCTCCGCCCACGACCACCAGAACCACCACCGGCCGTCGCGTCCGCAGGCGGCGACGACGTGCTCGGCGAGTACGCTTGCCGCTGGGTTGACCACGTGCAGGCTCGGGATCCGGCCCGCCGGCGCCTGGAGCGTCGCGCCTAGGCCACGGCGCGTGAGTTCGGCGGCGAGCGTCTCGAGATAGCTGTGCTGCAGCTCGGCGGTGCCTCGGGCCCGTTGAGCTTCCATTGTCATCGTAGTCACCCCTAGTAGTTAGACAACCCCGTAGGGTCGTGACGACTACAGCATGCCCTCCGGGGTTGATCGTCTGCAACGTGCATTCGGAAATTCGCTTTGTTCTCTTTGAACTACTAATTAAGACCGAAGTTGATGGTCCACGTGCCCGAATCGTGGATCGTAGGAATGAATGGCGCTAAATCGTGCAAGGCGGGTCGCGCCATGCGGCTGTTCTTGTTGAGCTGTGTGGCTATGCCTGTTGTCAGGGAGGTGACAGATGCCGGACGGGCACAGTCCGACGGTGCGCCGCAGAAGGCTCGCGGCCGAGCTTCGGAGGTTGCGTGAAGCTGCCCGGCTGACCTGCGAGGAGGTGGGCGAGCATCTCGAATGCTCCGCGTCCAAGATCAGCCGGGTGGAGACCGGGCGGGTTTCTGTCGCACCGCGCGATGTGCGCGACATTCTCGCCCTATATGGCGTCACAGGCGAAGAGCGCGAAGGGCTACTGCAGCTAGCCCGCGATTCGCGGCAAAAGGGCTGGTGGCATGCCTATAGCGATACGATGCAGCCCTGGTTCGCTACCTACGTCGGGCTGGAGGCGGCAGCCTCGGAGATCCGAAATTTCGAAGTCGATCTTATTCCGGGCCTGCTGCAGACCGAGGACTATGCCCGTGCCGTGATCCGCGGCGGAAGTGTGAATGCGACGAATGAAGACATCGAGCGCGGGGTAGCACTCAGGATGGAGCGTCAGCCCCTGCTTACCCGTGACGGCCCGCCGGAACTCTGGGTTGTCATTGACGAGGCGGCCCTGCGCCGCCGGGTCGGCGGCCCAGGCGTGATGCGCCTCCAACTGGATCACCTGCTTGAGCTAAGCGCCCTTCCTAATGTCACGATTCAGGTGCTGCCCTTCGGCGCTGGCGCTCACCCGGCAATGGGAAACCCATTCGCGATCCTCGGGTTTCCTGAGCGAGCCGACCCCGATGTCGCCTACATTACCGATCTCACCAGCTGCCTGTACGTGGAGAACAACGAGGAGGTGGATCGCCATAACCTGATCTTCAACCACCTGCGTGCCACGGCGCTGTCCCTCGGCGACACGGCCGCATTCATCGTAACTATCCGCAAGGAGCTTTAACCATCGATCGAGAGGTGCGACAAATGACCGCGTCTGATCTTGTTCGCGCGGCCTGGCGGAAGAGTTCCTACAGTGCCCATGCCAACAGCAACTGCGTGGAGGTTGCTATGGCTGGCCGCACCGTCGCTGTCCGCGACTCCAAGAACCCGGATGAGGTTTATCTCGCCTTTGCAAGTGGCGAATGGCGAGCTTTCATCCGCGGCGTCAAGGAGGGCAGGTTCGACCTTGCGTAGGTCCATTCGACCTTGCGTAGGGTCCACACGTGACGCGTGTGAACTTTAGCTAGGGGTTCCCCGGCCTGCCGCGTGCGGGGACTGCCGAGCCACAGCGCTTCGCGGCAGTCCGGGGAACGCGACCGTCGCGCTCCGCCACTGGGTGGCCCGCACCGCGGCGTCCTGCATGGCGAGGGCGCCGAAGGTGCGCAAGTTCTCGTCTTGCATGGCCGCAAGCCCTACGAGACCAAGGTAGCCGCGGGTGACCCCGTCCTCGAGCGCAGCCGCGAACGCTGCTGCGGCGGGCGCGGTGGTAACGGGAAAAGGTAGCCGGTACGCGGCGGCGGCCGCCACGGGTACGGCGCCCTGCGCGGCTAGCATCGCGGCAAGCTGGTCACGCTGCGCCCGGTGGGCGTTCCAGTCGCTCAGTGCCTCTTCCTGCTGAGGCCCGCTCAGGTGCGCGCCCGCGACCCCGTAGCCATACACGGCCGCGTGCTCGGCAGCGAGCGCGTTCTGCAAGGCTTCGATCGCGGCTGGTGTCATCCGCCTGTCCCGTATCCCGGCCCGTATCCCCGGCCCGCGTCCCGGCGTGCGGCGCAGCCATATGCGGCGCGGCCACACGCGGCGTCGCTGTATGCGGCGGTGTATGCGGCATCGGTGTACCGCGGCGTCACTGTAGCCCTCCGCTCGCCAGCACGGCTACGTGCGTCGCCCCGCATGCGGCGATGCTCGCGAGCAACTGCGCAAGCGAAGGTGTGACCGTCCGCAGTTGCGTCACGAGTCTAGCGGCGGCTCCGCGTTCGGCGGATCGCAGCGCCTCGAGGGCGGCGGCGGTGCTCTGCGCCGACGACGGCGGCACAGGCGGCGCACTTCCTGTCCGCCGGGAGCGCGGAGACGAACGGCCAGGATTGATCAGCCTCCGCTGCAACGCCGCGAGATGGGCGGCGTTGTCGGCGAGCAGGGGATCGAGCGGCCCGGCGAGCTGTGGGTGGGTCGCGATCACCCGGGTGTACAGAACGACCATGCTCTTCTTCACGGCGATCGCCTCGCGCAGGATCGCCACATCCGACGCCGGGCGTGGCGCCGTGCCACCTGCCACGGCCCGGCAGCCTTCCGCTGCGAGCAGGGGTACGGTGAGCGACGCGGCGAGTACAGAACGCCGGGTGGCGCCGCCGTTCACCGGAGGACCTCCTGACGCGGCGTAATGCCGCGAGACGTGCTAGTAATAGCAGGCTGACAGCCTTCGGAAACAGGATGTAAGCATTTCATGGCGGTCCGGCCCAGACCGGCGCGACCCTCGCTACACCTGGAACCCGATCTACGCCACCGGGTCCGGATAGGCTAGGTCGCGGCAGGACAACACGCCTGCGGGCGCTTGGCGAGGAGGTCGTGATGCGCGCTGGCTCCCGTCACCCACCTGCGCATCCGGGCCTCAGCGGTGAGGGCAACGGCGGCGAGGGCACGGGCGGCGATCACAACGGACGCGATAGCAACGGCGGCGATCGCCACGGCGGATCGCGCGAGGCGGCCCGCTTGGCCGCCCTCGAGCGGCTGGCTGAGCCTGTAGCACGGGCCGCCAGCATGGATCTTGAGGCGGTCGAGCTCATCCGGGCGGGCCGACGCCGGGTGCTGCGGATAGTGGTGGACGCGGATAACGGAGCCGACCTCGATGAGATGGCCCTGGTCAGCCAGGCGTTTTCGGCCGAGCTTGATGCCGCTGGGATCATGGGTGAGACGCCATACACGCTCGAGGTCACCTCGCCAGGCGTGGACCGGCCCCTCACCCAGGCGCGGCACTGGCGGCGGGCCGTGGGCCGGCTGGTCAGTGCCCAGCTCAGCGGCGGCACGCAGGCCGTGTCCGGCCGGGTGATGGCGGCTGACGACGAGGGCGTGGTCCTCGACGTCGAGGGTGACCAGCGCGCTTTCGGCTTCAGCGAACTCGGACCCGGGAAGGTCCAGGTGGAGTTCCGCCGCGACGACATGGGGGAGTCTCGTGGACATTGACCTGAGTGTCTTGCGGAGCCTGGAGAGCGAGAAGGACATCTCGATGGACCTGGTGATCAAGGCCATCGAAGACGCTCTCCTCGTGGCCTACCACCGGACGGAAGGTGCCGCCCCCGCGGCGCGGGTCGAACTCGACCGCAAGAGCGGGCATGTGACGGTGTGGGCGGCAGAGACGGCGGACGCCGGGCCCGAGGCCGAGATCATCCGGGAGTACGACGACACGCCGAGCGGGTTCGGCCGGATCGCGGCGACCACCGCGCGGCAGGTCATCCTGCAGCGGCTGCGCGACGCGGAGGACGAACTTACGTTCGGCGAGTACGCCGGCCGCGAAGGAGACGTGGTGGCCGGCGTGATCCAGCAGGGCCGCGATCCACGCAGTGTCCTCGTGGACCTCGGCAAGGTCGAGGCCGTCCTTCCGCCGCAGGAACAGGTGCCAGGGGAGCGCTACGCACACGGCGAACGGCTGCGCTGCTACGTGCTGCACGTGCGTAAGGGGCATCACGGCCCGTCCGTGACTTTGTCACGTACACATCCCAATCTGGTAAAGAAGCTGTTCGCGCTGGAGGTCCCTGAGATCACCGAGGGCGCGGTGGAAATCGCGGCCATCGCGCGCGAAGCCGGCCACCGTACCAAGATCGCGGTGCGGTCACACCGGCCAGGCGTCAATGCCAAGGGTGCGTGCATCGGTCCGCTTGGCAGCCGGGTCCGCAACGTCATGACCGGGTTGCATGGCGAGAAGATTGACATCGTCGACTTCTCGGAGGACCCGGCCGAGTTCGTCGCAAACGCCCTGTCGCCTGCGCGCGTGACCCACGTGGAGATCGTCGATCCTGACGCGCGGGTGGCACGGGTTACCGTGCCCGACTACCAGCTATCGCTGGCGATCGGCAAGGAAGGGCAGAACGCTCGCCTGGCCGCTCGCCTCACCGGCTGGCGCATCGACATCAGGTCGGACGCGCCGGATGCCAGCCCGGTGGTGCCTGATGCCAGCGCGGTGGTGCCTGATGCCAGCGCGGTGGTGCCTGATGCCAGCGCGGTGGTGCCGGATGCCAGCCCGGCGGTGCCTGATGCCAGCCCAGTGGTGCCGGATGCCAATCCAATGGTGCCCGGTACCAGCGCGCCGGTGGCCGCCGACAGCTCGTCAGGACCTGCGGATCCACCCGATTCCGAGCCGCGGGAGGCCGCGCCGGACAGGGCGGCAGGGCCTGGCCGGGCCGGCTCTGCGGACTCGGCGCCGCCTGGAGGCAGGGCGCCCGGCGACAGGGCGGAGGGGCAACGTGTCGCCGGCCCGGCGACAGGCGCCGCGGACGCGCCGGCGCGGTAGACTTGGCGGAGAATGGCCGAGCGGTGCGCCCGAGCCCGGTACGTACGTGCGTGGGATGCAAGCGCCGTGAGGCGAAATCCGGACTGCTTCGCCTTGTGGTGAGCGGGGACGCGGTTGTCCCCGACCTCCGCAGGCGGCTGCCGGGCCGGGGTGCGTACCTGCATCCCGACCTCGCGTGCCTCGAGCAAGCCGAACGACGCCGGGCGTTCCCGCGGGTGCTTCGCCGCCAGGGTCCGCTCGATGTCCGCCCGCTAGCCGATATCTTGGGCACGATGACAGGTAGCGCCCGCAGTCCGGGCGGAGGAACGACGAACAGGACGAGTCGGGAAAGCAGGTCGAGAGTGCGATGAGCGCCCGATGAGCACGCGGCGATGAGCAGCGCAAGCTGACGCCGGCCCGGAGCATGCCCGCCCCCGGACCGGTCGAGGTCTGGGTAGAGGAGAGCAGTGGCGAAGGTCCGGGTTTACGAACTCGCTAAAGAGTTCGGTGTGGAAAGCAAGGCCGTGATGGCCAAGCTCCAGGAGATGGGCGAGTTTGTGCGCTCGGCGTCATCGACGATCGAGGCGCCTGTCGTCCGCAGGCTCACGGAGGCATTCGCGGCCCAGCAAGCCAAGCAAGCGAAACAACCAGCTCGTGACGCGCAGCGTGGCCAGCGGCCGCAGGCAGCGCCGGCGCCTGGCGGCCTGCAGGGTGGTCAGCCCGATGGTCAGCAGCGCGGCGCGCGCCGGCCAGCGGCGCCGGCTGAGCCGGCGATTCCTGCGGCGGAGCGGGTTGCGAACATGCCAGGCGAACCGGCAGGGGCCCGTCCGGTTCCGCCCCAGGTACCTGGTGTCCCCGTCGGTAGTACCGATGTAGGTAGTACCTACGGCACTGGCAGCGGTGACGGTACGGCCGGCACTCGCGGCACCGCCGGCTCGCCCGTCCCCGACGGGCAGCGCGGCGGGACTCGCAGCCAGGTCGCTCCGCCTGTCCGGCCAGCGGACGGACAGGCCGCGGCTGAGCGGGCCGCGGCTGAGCGGGCCGCGGCTGAGCGGGCCGCGGCCGAGCCAGCGGCGGCTGAGCCGGGGGCGGCCGAGCCGGCCGCGGCCGAGCGGGCCGGGGCTGAGCGGGCCGGGGCTGAGCGGACCGGGGCTGAGCGGGCCGGAGATGAGCGGCACGGTGTGCAGCGGCCGGCCGCGGCGCAGGCCGGCGATGCGGCGAATCCGGCCGCGTCGGCAGGGACGCCGGCTGCTGCGGCGCCACGGCCGGCGCCGCAGCCAGGCTTCCCGCAGCCACGGCCCGGCAGTGCGCCTGGGGGACCGCAGGTACAGCGGCCGACGGCACCTAAGCCGACCGCGCCACGGCCAGGAGGCAGGTCAGGCGGGCGGCCGTCAGGCCGCCCAGGCACCAGGCCCGGGCCGAGGCCGGGTAACAACCCATTCAGCTCCACCGCGACGGGCATGGGCGCGGCGCGCCCAGCCCCGCCAACTGGCGCCCCGCCCCAGGGCGGTACACCGCAGGCCGGTGCTCCGCATGGTGGTGCGGCGCGGCCAGGCCCGCCGCGGTCAGGAGCACCAGGCGCAGGCCAGCCAGGTGGCGGCGCGGGCACGGCAAGCCGTGGCGGCGGGCCTGGCGGCATGCCGCGTCCGCCCGCGGGCCGCGCAGGTCCCGGTCGCCCGCCAGGCCCGGGCATGCCCCGGCCCGGCGGCCCGCGGCCAAGCCCCATGAACATGCCATCGCGCCCGGCTACCGGCCGCGGACCTGGCGGACTGGCGGCGGCGGTGGCGGCGCTGGCAGGCAGGCCCCAGGCGGCGCAGGCGGCGTGCGTCCTGGCGGCCGCGGCGGCGCAGGCGGCGGTGCCGGGCCGCGCGCGGGCGGCGGCCCGCGCGGTGGTCCCGGTGGCGGCGGTCCAGGCGGCGGTGCGCGTCCGGGCGGCCCTGCGGGTCGCGGCCGTAGCGGCACGCAGGGCGCCTTCGGCCGCCCAGGTGGCCGTTCACCGCGGGGCAGGAAGTCGAAGAAGCAGCGGCGCCAGGAGTTCGACAACATGCAGGCGCCGTCGATCGGCGGCGTGCATGTTCCGCGCGGCAACGGTCAGGTGATCAGGCTTTCCCGCGGCGCCTCACTCGCCGACTTCGCGGACAAGATCGGCGCGAACCCGGCTTCGCTCGTCCAGGTTCTCTTCCACCTGGGTGAGATGGTGACCGCCACGCAGTCGGTGAATGACGAGACCTTGCAGTCGCTCGGACTCGAGCTCAACTACAACGTGCAGGTGGTGTCCCCCGAGGAGGAGGACCGCGAACTGCTCGAGTCTTTCGACATCGAGTTCGGCGAGGATGAAGGCGAGGACGCTGACCTCGTGGCGCGGCCACCAGTGGTGACCGTGATGGGCCACGTCGATCACGGCAAGACCAAGCTGCTTGACGCGATCAGGCACACCAACGTGCAGGCGGCAGAGGCTGGCGGCATCACTCAGCACATCGGCGCCTACCAGGTCACCACCGAGGTCGACGGCCAGGAACGCAAGATCACCTTCATTGACACTCCTGGCCACGAGGCGTTCACCGCGATGCGCGCACGTGGCGCGGAGACGACCGACCTGGTCGTCCTCGTCGTAGCCGCGGACGATGGCGTGAAGCCGCAGACCACGGAGGCGCTGAATCACGCCCAGGCGGCGGGAGTGCCGGTCGTGGTTGCGGTCAACAAGATCGACAAGGAGGGCGCGGACCCGCAGCGGGTGCGCGCCCAGCTCACCGAGTACGGGCTGGTGGCCGAGGAATTCGGCGGCCAGACCCTGTTCGTCGACGTGTCGGCGAAGGAGCGCCTCGGAATCGACGACCTCCTGGAGGCGGTCATCCTGACCGCCGACGCCGAGCTGGACCTGCGGGCCAACCCGCACCAGCCCGCGCAGGGCGTCGCGATCGAGGCGCACCTGGATCGCGGGCGCGGCCCGGTAGCGACGGTTCTGGTCCAGCGCGGCACCCTGCACGTGAGCGATCCGATCGTCGCTGGTGAGGCGTTCGGCCGGGTAAGGGCCATGCTCGACGACAATGGCGACTCTGTGACGGAGGCACCGCCGTCCCGGCCGGTGCTTGTGCTCGGCCTTGCCGCGGTGCCTGGTGCGGGCGACAGTTTCCTCGTGGTCAACGATGACCGGGTGGCCAGGCAGATCGCGGAACGGCGCGAAGCGCGTGAGCGCAACGCGCAGTTCGCGCAGCGCCGCCGGCGCGTCACGCTCGAGGACCTGGACAGCGCGCTCAAGGCAGGAGAGAAGGAAGAGCTCCTGCTCATCGTCAAGGGTGACGTCTCGGGTTCGGTTGAGGCGCTAGAAGACGCGCTGCTGAAGATCGATGTTGGCGACGAGGTCAACCTGAGGGTGATCGGCCGCGGCGTCGGTGCGATCACCCAGGACGACGTCAACCTCGCCATCGCGTCCGACGCGGTCATCATCGGTTTCAACGTCCGGCCGGCCGAACGGGTGGGCGAGCTCGCGCAGCGCGAGGGTGTCGACATCAGGTACTACTCGGTCATCTACCAGGCGATCGACGAGATCGAGGCCGCCCTCAAGGGCATGCTCAAGCCCGAGTTCGAAGAGGTGCAGCTCGGTACCGCCGAGGTCAGGGAGGTGTTCCGGGTGCCAAGGATCGGCAGCATCGCGGGCTGCATCGTGCGCTCAGGCACCATCAACCGCGGCAGCAAGGCACGCCTCATCCGAGATGGCATCGTGGTCTCGGACAATCTCACGGTGGACTCGCTCCGTCGGTTCAAGGACGACGTCACCGAGGTGCGTGAGGGCTTCGAGTGCGGTATCGGCATCGGCTACAACGACATCAGAATCGAGGATGTTGTCGAGACCTTCGAGATGCGGGAGAAGCCCCGGGCCTGATAGCGCGCCGGAAACTGGGGCCGGAAACTGGGGCCGGAAACTGGGGCCGGAAGACTGGGGCCGTATGTATGTCGGCGTACTGACGCTGGACCTTCTGCTCGGTGACGTAGCGTCACTGAAGCAGAAGCGTTCAGCGATCCGGCCGCTTGTCGCCGAGCTACGGCGCCGGTATCCGGGTGCGTCCGTGGCGGAGACCGGATATCTGGATCGCCACCGGCGCGCGGAAATCGGTGTCGCCGTCGTGTCGTCTACCGCCGCGTACGCCGGGGAAGTGCTGGCCGCTTGCGAGCGCCTGATCGCGGGACGGCCCGAACTGGAGCTGCTGTCCGCGCGGCAGCGGCTGTTCACCGAGGAGGAGTGACCGATCATGGATGCGGCCCGTGCGCGCAAGCTCGCCGACAGCATCGCCCGGATCGTCGCGGAGATGCTGGAGCGGCGCATCAAGGATCCACGGCTTGGCTTCGTCACGGTGACGGACGCGCGACTGACCGGGGACCTGCGGGACGCGACAGTGTATTACACCGTGTACGGGTCGCCCGAGGAGCAGGCGGCCACCGCGGTGGCGCTCGAGAGCGCCAAGGGCGTGATCAGATCCGAGGTCGGGCGCCAGACCGGGCTGCGGCACACTCCGTCGCTCACTTTCGTTGCCGACACGGTGCCTGACAACGCGCGGCACATCGAGGAACTGCTTGAGCGGGCCCGCGCGGCGGACGCCGGAGTGGCGCTCAGCCGCGAGGGAGCGGAGCCCGCAGGCGACCCCGACCCGTACAAGGTGGCCGCCGACGACGCTGCGGAGGGCGAAGATGCCGCAGGTGATGGGCGGGACGGCCGCGACGCCAGTGAAAGCACGGCATACGACCTTCGCCAATCCACGCGCGGATCAGATCGCGCAGCGGGATACTCCGCAACGTGAGCGTCGTCAGCTCGTCGGCCACCGCACCGGATCTGCCTCCGGACCTTCCGCGGCCTCTTCGGCATGGGGACCTGGCGGCCGAGTGGGTGCGGGCAGTAGCTGCCCTGGACGCTGCCGACGAGGTTTGCCTGGCCTGCCACGTGCGCCCGGACGGCGACGCGCTCGGCTCCATGCTCGCGTTGGCGCTCGCTTTGCGCGCCCGCCAGCAGCGGACGGCGTGCGGCAACCGAAACGGGCCGGGCCAGCGGATCGTGGCATCATTCGGTGACGAGCCGCTGCGGGTACCTGACAACTTGCGCTTCCTGCCGGGCTTGGATCTGCTGAGCCCGCCAGGCGAGTATCCGGCCGAGCCCCAGGTTATGATCACATTCGATGCTGCGAGCCAGGGCCGCCTCGGCGTGCTTGCGCCGCATGCGGCGCGCGCCAGCGAGCTGATCGTCGTCGACCATCACGCGTCGAACACCGGGTTCGGCACAGTTCACCTCGTGGATCCCGCTGCCGCGGCCACGGCCGTGCTGGCTAGCGAGCTGATCGAGCGTCTGGGCGTGCCGCTGAACAGGCCGGTCGCGATGGGCCTGTATGCCGGGCTGGTGACCGACACGGGCTCCTTCAAGCACGCGTCGACAACGGCCAGTGTGCACGGGCTCGCCGCCAGGCTGCTCGAAACGGGGATCAAGCCTGAGCTGGTGGCGCGTGAGCTATGGGACCGCGCACCCTTCGGCTACCTGCGGGTCCTTGCCGCCGCGCTCGGCCGTGCCGTGCTCGAGCCATGGCAGGCAGGCGGACGCGGCCTGGTCTGGACGACGGTGAGCCGCGCCGACCGTGCGGCGCATGGCCTCGGGTACGACACGGTCGAGCCGATGATCGACGTGATACGCAGGACCGAGGAGGCCGAGATAGCCGTCGTCTTCAAGCAGGACGACGACGACGCCTGGCAGGTATCCGCCAGGTCCAAGGGGAATGTGGACGTCGGGCGGGTGTGCGTCAAGCTCGGCGGCGGCGGTCATCCGGTAGCCGCAGGCTTCACCTCGCCATGGCCGGTGGAGGATGCTATCCAGCGGCTTCGTGAGCTGCTAAGTGCTGAGCCGCCGGGATGCGCCGCCGCGTCCCCGCCCGCCGCTGGCGGGGCCGGGCCGGAAACCGGCCGGTGAAGACCGCCAGTTCAGGCCTGCTGATCGTTGACAAGCCGTCCGGATGGACGTCGCACGATGTGGTGGCCAGAATCCGCCGGCTGGCTGGTACCCGCCGGGTGGGCCACGCGGGCACGCTGGACCCGATGGCCACCGGCGTGCTAGTGGTCGGCGTCGAGAAAGCCACCCGGCTGCTCGGGCACCTGGCCATGGCGGAGAAGGCGTACACCGGGACGATCCGGCTCGGCCAGCGCACAAGCACCGACGACGCCGAGGGTGAGATCGTGTCGTCCGCGAGTGCCGGACATCTGACCGACGATGAGATTCGCGCCGCCGCGGCGACCCTGACAGGTGAGATCCGCCAGCTGCCGCCCCAGGTGAGCGCCATCAAGGTGGCGGGGGTGCGCGCATACCGGATGGCCCGCGCGGGCCGCGAGGCCCCGCTGCGGCCGCGCGCCGTAACGGTTGCCGCGTTCGGCATCGCCGCCATCAGGCGGGCCGGGCAGCAGCCGGGGGTGATCGACGCGGACGTGTCAGTTACCTGCTCAAGCGGCACCTACATCCGGGCGCTTGCCCGTGACCTCGGCGCGGCGCTCGGCGTCGGCGGCCACCTCATCGGGCTGCGCCGCACCCGTGCGGGCCGCTACGACGTCGCGGCCGCGCGCACGCTCGATGAGCTCGCCGCGTCCTTCACCGTCCTGCCGCTTGCCGACGCCGCTGCGGCCGAGTTCCCGCGCAAGGATGTGACAGAAAAGGAAGCCGAACGGGTGGCCCATGGCGCGACGCTTCCTGCCACCGGTCTCGCTCCTGGGCCGGTCGCCGTTTTCGGGCCGGCCGGCGATCTGATCGCGCTCGTGACGGACAAGGGCGATCAAGCCAGGCCGCTCGCGGTCTTCGTCCCGTAGTGCCGCAACAGACATCAGGCCGGCTCCTTGGGTGGCACCTGCGGGGTGATGGCCGTGCGGCGTGGCAGGGGTGACCTGCTGGGCAGCGGCGGATTCGCGGCGGGAGAATCGACGCTAGCGTGTAGAGGGACATGCCTCCGGTGAGGAGCCGCGGCGAGGGGAAGGAAACGCACCGTGCATATTTGGCGCGGCCTTGACGACGTGCCACGTGGCTGGGGGACCGCCGGGCGCTCGGTCGTCACCATCGGCGTATTCGACGGCGTGCACCGCGGACACCAGCGTCTGGTCGCACGCGCGGCCGAGGCTGGAGCGGCGGCCGGCCTGCCCGTCGTGGCCATCACATTCGACCCGCACCCGGACGAGGTCGTGCGGCCAGGCACGCACCCGCCCTTCCTATGCACGTCGCGGCGGCGTGCCGAGTTGCTCGCCGGACTTGGTGCCGACGCAGTGTGGGTGCTGCCCTTCACCTACGAGTTCTCACAGCTTGGCCCCGACGAGTTCGTGCGCGGCGTGCTCGTCGACCGGCTGCACGCCGCGAGAGTGGTGATCGGCGAGACCTTCCGGTTCGGCCACAAGGCGGCCGGCGACCTTGTCCTGCTCACCGAACTCGGCGAGAAATATGACTTCGTCGCGGAAGGCGTGCCGCTGCTCGTCGAGGACGGGATCACGATCTCCTCCAGCTACATCAGGGAGCGGCTCGCGGCAGGCGACGTCGCGGGGGCGGAGCGGGCGCTCGGCAGGCCACACCGGGTGGAAGGGGTGGTCGTGCGGGGTC
The DNA here is from genome assembly GCA_963727015.1 of uncultured Actinomycetota bacterium. Classification (GTDB taxonomy): domain Bacteria; phylum Actinomycetota; class Actinomycetes; order Streptosporangiales; family Streptosporangiaceae; genus DATFVJ01. The sequence goes on from CAVSEV010000005.1 coordinate 787,480, forward strand.
ACCGGCGCGGTCGTGCGCTCGGCTTCCCGACCGCCAACCTCGAGTGGCAGCCGCAGACGGCTATCCCGGCTGACGGCGTCTACGCGGGCTGGCTGGCCAGCTTCGACCCTGACGGCAGGCCGGAAGAGCGGTGGCCGGCCGCCATCTCGATCGGCACGAACCCGACGTTCGACGACGGTTACCCCCGTGCCCGCACGGTCGAAGCGCACGCCCTGGACCGTGATGACCTCGATCTTTACGGCACACATGTCGCTGTGGACTTCGCCGCCAGGCTGCGCAGCACGGAGCGGTTCGCGTCAGTAGACGATCTTGTCGAGCAGATGCACAGGGATGTCGATCAGGCCCGCGACATCACTATCGGCGGCGGATAGCTGACGGGTGTCACCGTGATAGGGTGGAGTGCTGCCGGTGAACAACCGGCTCCGGTTTGCTGCACCCTCAGGTGGCAGGCCGCGGGGTACTTATGGCCCGTATCTCAGCATCCCGTACATGGGCGAGCCCGGTACAAGGCAAACTCGGTACAAGGCAAGCTCGGTACATGGCAGGCACCGTGCACAGTCAGCACAGTCAGTACCGTGCACCGTCAGCACCGTGCACCGTCAGCACCGTGCACCGTCAGCACCGTGCACCGTCAGCACAGTGCACGAAGCACAGCGAAGATGTACAGCGAAGATGTACAGCGAAGAAGAACAGTGAAGAAGAACAGTGAAGAAGCACAGTGAAGGAGCGACGTGCCGCTCGAGACCGCCGTCAAGAAGACGATCATCGCGGAGCATGCGACGGGTGAGGGTGACACCGGTTCGCCGGAAGTCCAAGTCGCGCTGCTGACGCGGCGGATCAATGACCTGACCGAGCACCTGAAGGTGCACAAACATGATCATCACAGCAGGCGCGGCCTGCTACTGCTGGTCGGCCGCCGCCGCCGGCTGCTGAAATACCTGGCAAAGGAGGACATCGCCAGGTACAGGCAGCTGATCGAACGTCTCGGATTGCGCAGGTAAACGTGGCGCGGAGGGCGCGGCCGCCGGCCGCTTCCCCCGCGCTGTGCGCAACGGGCGCTGCGCAAAGGCACTGCCCAAAATGCACTGCTCGGAACGCACTGCCCAGAACGCACCGGGCAAAACGCACCGCGCAAGGCAGAGCAGCGGCCGCAGTGCGCAAAAACGCAGTTTACGGCGGCGTGTAACAGCGCAGCGGTACAACCGAAGCGATACAACTAAAGAATGTGACACAAGAAAAGGACGTCCCGCAGCCCGGACCCGGCATGCCCAGGGCCGGTCCTCGGTAGTGGTTCTCGGCCGGTGCACCGGCTAACATCGGTGCGGTATCAGCCGGGGGCTTCGATCGAAGACCGGCCAGTGGTTGACATGGCACGCCACGGCTGGCCGGCGGGCCCGCGCGGGACTCCAAGCACACAAGGAGGTCCCACCCGTGGAGGGTGTGCACAGCGCCGAAGCCGTTATGGATAACGGACGGTTCGGCACCCGCAAGATCCGTTTTGAAACCGGCAGGCTCGCCCGCCAGGCCGCCGGTTCCGCGGTCGCCTATCTGGACGACGAGTCGATGGTCCTCGCGGCGACAACCGCATCCAAGCATCCGAGGGAAGGGCTCGACTTCTTCCCGCTCACCGTGGACGTGGAAGAGCGGATGTACGCCGCGGGCCGCATCCCAGGCTCTTTCTTCCGCCGCGAGGGGCGGCCGTCGGAGGACGCGATCCTCACCTGCCGCCTCACCGACAGGCCGCTGCGCCCGTCGTTCATCAAGGGCCTGCGCAACGAGGTGCAGGTTGTCGCCACCGTGATGGCACTTGACCCCGAGCACCTTTACGACGTGGTCGCCATCAACGCGGCCTCATTGTCTACGCAACTGGCTGGGCTGCCATTCTCCGGCCCGATCGGCGCCGTACGGGTCGGGCTCATCGAGGGCCAGTGGGTCGCCTTTCCCACCCACAGCGAGCTTGAGCGCGCCACCTTCGACATGGTCGTGGCAGGCAGGATCGTGGCGGGCGCAGCCGAGGACGGCGGCAGCCAGGGCGACGTGGCCATCATGATGGTCGAGGCCGAGTCGACAAAGCAGACACTTGCCCTGCTCGCCGCCGCGGCGAATGGCCAGGGCAGTGCCGTCGCGCCGACCGAAGAGACCGTGGCGGAGGGACTCGACGCGGCCAAGCCGTTCATCAGGGTCCTCTGCGAGGCGCAACAGCAGGTCGCGGCGGCGGCGGCAAAACAGACGGCTGATTTCCCGGTCTTCCAGGACTATCAGCAGGACGTCTACGATGCGCTGACCGAGGCGGTCCGCGGCGAACTTGCGCAGGCGCTGACCATCGCAGGCAAGCAGCAGCGCGAGGCGGAGACCGACCGGGTCAAGGCGGCGGCCTTGGAGAAGCTCCAGGGTGCGTTCGAGGGCCGGGAGAAGGAGATCGGGCACGCGTTCCGCGCGCTGACCAAGAAGCTGGTGCGCGAGCGGATCATCTCGGAGGGCGTGCGGATCGACGGCCGCGGCGCCACCGACATCCGGCCGCTGAGCTCGCAGGCACACGTGCTGCCGCGGGTGCACGGTTCTGCGCTCTTCGAGCGCGGTGAGACCCAGGTGCTCGGCGTCTCCACGCTGAACATGCTCCGGATGGAGCAGACCATCGACACGCTCAACCCGGACCGCACCAAGCGCTACATGCACAACTACAACATGCCGCCCTACTCAACCGGGGAGACGGGCCGGGTGGGCTCGCCGAAGCGCAGGGAGATCGGGCATGGTGCGCTTGCGGAGCGCGCGCTCATCCCCGTGCTGCCAACCCGCGAGGAGTTCCCTTACGCGATCCGCCAGGTGTCAGAGGCGATCGGATCCAACGGCTCCACCTCGATGGGCTCGGTCTGCGCGAGCACGATGTCACTGCTCGACGCCGGCGTGCCGCTGAAAGAGATGGTCGCAGGGATCGCCATGGGCCTGATCCACGAGGGGGGCCGGTACGTCACGCTTACCGACATCCTCGGCGCCGAGGACGCGTTCGGTGACATGGACTTCAAGGTGGCGGGGACCAGCGAGATCATCACAGCGCTGCAGCTTGACACCAAGCTGGACGGGATCCCTGCCTCGGTGCTCGCCGCCGCGCTCAAGCAGGCCAAGAGCGCCCGGCTGACGATCCTGGACGTGATGCGGCAGGCGATAAGCGTGCCGGCGGAGATGAGCCCGTACGCGCCGCGGATCATCACGATCAAGGTGCCCGTGGACAAGATCGGCGAGGTGATCGGCCCCAAGGGGAAGATGATCAACTCGATTCAGGAGGACACCGGCGCCGAGATCACCATCGAGGACGACGGCACGATCTACATTGGTGCCACCGACGGCCCGTCGGCCGAGGCCGCGAGGTCCGCGATCAACTCGATCGCCAATCCGCACATGCCCGAGGTCGGGGAGCGCTACCTCGGCACCGTGGTGAAGACCACTACGTTCGGCGCGTTCATCTCGCTGCTCCCTGGCAAGGATGGCCTGCTACACGTCTCGCAGATCCGAAAGCTCCACGGTGGCGTCAGGATCGAGAACATCGACGACGTCATCAAGGTCGGAGAGAAGATCCAGGTCGAGATCCGAGAGGTCGACGACCGGGGCAAGCTGTCGCTGGTGCCTGTCGAGGTCGTCGAGCGAGAAGCTGCCGGTGAGGATCTCGGCGGCGCGGCCCGCCCGCAGGGCGCCGGGGACCGCGGGGACCGGGGCGACCACGGGGACCGGGGCGACCGCGGGGACCACGGGGACCGCGGTGGTAGTCACGACCAGCGCGACGGCAACCGCCGCACCCGTACCCGTTTCCGGGGGAACCGCGACCAGTGACTACTAACCCCCAGCCCGTGCGGCGCACCGTGCTGCCCGGTGGCCTGCGCATTGTCACCGAGTCGCTGCCGTCGGTCCGTTCGGCGGCATTCGGAATCTGGGCCGGCGTCGGGTCGCGCGATGAAGACGTGGCCCACGCCGGTGCCACCCACTACCTTGAGCATCTGCTGTTCAAGGGCACGAGGAAGCGTACTGCGCTCGACATTTCTGCCGCGATGGACGCGGTCGGCGGCGAACTGAACGCGTTCACGGGCAAGGAATACACCTGCTACTACGCGCGCGTGCTCGACGCCGACCTGCCGCTCGCGATCGACGTCGTCTCCGACATGGTGACCTCCTCGCTTATCTCCCCCCAGGATGTGGACGCCGAGCGCGGCGTGATCCTGGATGAGATCGCGATGAATGACGACGATCCTTCTGACGTCGTGCACGAGGCGTTCGCGGCCCAGCTGTTCGGCGACACGCCGCTTGGCAGGCCGATCCTCGGCACCACCGAGTCGATCAACAGGATCACCCGCGAGCAGATAGCCGAGCACTACGCGGTGCGTTACCGCCCGGAGAACCTGGTGGTCGCGGCGGCGGGAAACGTGGACCATGACGGGGTCGTGACGCTCGTCCGGCAGGCGTTCGGTAGCGTTCTCGGCGACACCAACCCGGCGCCGCCACGCCTGTCCGGGCCGGGCGCCGAGGCGGCCGCGGCGGGTGTCCGGCTGTTGTCAAGGCACACCGAGCAGGCGAACGTCGTGCTCGGTGCCGGTGCGCTCGCCCGCAATGACGAACGGCGATTCGCCCTCGGCGTGCTGAACGCGGCGCTCGGCGGCGGCATGTCGTCGCGGCTGTTCCAGGAGGTCAGGGAGAAGCGAGGCCTGGCCTACTCGGTCTACAGCTTTGTCTCGCAGCACGCGGACAGTGGCATGTTCGGCGTCTACGCGGGCTGCCTGCCCGCCAAGACCGACGAGGTGCTCGCCATCTGCCGCGAGGAAATGGAGAAGGCGCTCGCTTCCGGGCTCACCGAGTCGGAACTCGACCGTGGAAAGGGGCAGATGCGCGGGTCGACCGTGCTCGGCCTCGAGGACCCCTCGTCGCGGATGAGCCGCCTCGGCAAGAGCGAACTCGTCTACCCGCGGCTCGAGCCCGTCGACGACATCCTGGCCAAGATCGAGGCAGTCACCCAGGACGACGTGCGTGAAGTCGCCGAACTTGTTCTCGGCCAGCCGAAGGTGCTCGCGGTCGTCGGCCCGTTCGACGAGGACGCGGACTTCTCAAGCGCAGTCACCTAAACACAGATGATCAAGGTCGGGGTGCTCGGCGCCAAGGGGCGGATGGGCGCGGAAGTGTGCCGCGCGGTCAGCGGCGCACCGGATATGGAACTGACGGCCGCGGCGGACATCGGTGACCCGCGCGATCAGCTCGCCGCGGCCGATGTAGTGGTGGACTTCACCCACCCCGGCGCGGTCATGGACAACCTGCGCTGGTGCGCCGCTCACGGGCGGAACACCGTGATCGGCACGTCAGGTTTCGACGAGGACCGGCTCGCCGCCGTGCGATCGTATCTGGGCCAGGCTCCCGAGGTCCGTGTACTTGTCGCACCGAACTTCTCCATCGGGGCGGTGCTGATGATGCGGTTCGCCACGCAGGCAGCGCGGTTTTTCGAATCCGCCGAGATCATCGAACTGCATCATGCCGGCAAGGTGGACGCCCCGTCAGGAACCGCGGCGAGGACCGCGTCGCTGATCGCCGCGGCCAGGTCGGCGGCGGGCCTCGGTCCGCCGCCCGATGCCACGGCGACAGCGCTGCCCGGCGCGCGGGGGGCCGGCGTTTCCGGCGTTCGGGTGCACGCGGTACGCCTGGCAGGGCTGGTGGCGCACCAAGAGGTCTTGTTCGGCGGTCATGGTGAGGTACTGACCATCCGGCACGACTCGCTCGACCGCTCGTCGTTCATGCCCGGGGTGCTCGCAGGGATCCGCGGTGTCGAGGCGCTGGCGCCCGGTCTCACCGTGGGCTTGGACACGATCCTTGGCCTGGACTGATCCCCGTGCGCCATGAATCCCTGTGCGCCATGAATCCCTGTGCGCCATGAATCCCTGTGCGCCATGAATCCCTGTGCGCCACGAATCCCTGTGCGCCACGAAATCATGTGCGCGGGCCGGGGCCGCTCCCCGTGGGCCCGGCCCGTGTCACGCCGACATGGGATCCGCCGGTAACGATGTCGGCGTGACACGGCGCCGGAGTATATGAACGTCTCAGTTAGTAACGAGAAGGGCTCTCCGCTTCTCGCAGAGCCAGATTGCACGGTGAACGGAGAATCTCCGCTAGTCTCCGCTACTCCGTGTCTCTTTGTGCCCTTCTCGTTGTCTCTACCCGACCAGACCTCGGCCGACGTCGCCAGGGACGAAGGTCCTCTGCTTTTCACGGCGTGTCGCCATATCTGGTGCGGAGGCGTCGGGTGGATCACTAGGCTCAGAGGCCGGTCATCAGCAAGTTCACAGGTGGTGCCTGGACACGTGCGCGAAAACGAAGGACGCTCGCCGTTCGAGCGCCAGATGACGCTCGAACGTGCCGGACCCAGCACGCACGAGGTCTTGTTGCGTTCGGAATGGAACTGCCCGTTCCTGCCACATGGCGGCATCCTGGCGGCGATAGCGGCGCGCGCGATGGCGGCCGAACTAGACGCTCCTGGGCAGCGGCTGCGCTCGATGACCGCGATGTTCACCGCTCAGGTGTCGCCCGGCGCGGCTGAGGTGGAGGTCACCGTGCTGCGCCGGTCACCTGCTGTCTCCCAGCTGGCGGCCGCCCTGCGTACCGTCGGGGAGGATGCGGGCCTGACCGCTCTCGCGGCGTTCGGCGCGAAACGCCCGGGCTTCGAGTTCACCGACCTGACACCGCCGCCCGCGCCGCCGCCGGATTCCTGCCGTTCGTTTCGTGCCCCGCCGCCCGCCGTCGTCTGTGACCGGCCCAGCCAGCCTGAGGACATCCATTTCAATTTCTGGGATCAAGTCGAAGGCCGGGTCGTCAAGGGCCACGCGCCGTGGGAGACCTACGTGCCCGAGACCTCCGAGCGTGTGTACTGGTACAGGTTCGACGAGCCGCCGCTGCTCGGTGACGGATCACTGGACCCGCTTGCGCTCGTGGCCTTGTGCGATACGATGCCCGGCGCGGTTGCCGAACGCATGGGCCCAGGCCAGCCGGCGTGGTTCCCGCCGAGCGTCGATCTGAGCGTGCATCTGCTCGGCGAGTCGCGCAGCGAGTGGGTGCTCGCGCGCAACCGGGCGCGGCACGCGGGTGGCGGTTACGCCTCGGCGGAGATCGAGCTCTGGGATCCGGGCGGCGCGCTGCTCGCCTATGGCACGCAGATGATGCTTTTCAGTTTCCCCGCCGGACCGCCGCCAGCAGACAGCCGCCGCCCGCCCAGGCCGGAATGATGGGCGGAGGCGGCGCAGCCGGCATGTAATGCTGCGGCGCAAGGGATGCGCGCGGCAGCCTCGCGCCCGCCACCACGCAAGCTGACGGCTCGATCCGGCTCCCTGCGGGCGGTGTCAAGCCCGCAGCGGACGCGATGCCATCGGGATTCACCCGCCAATTTGCAAGGCACGCAGCCGGGCGCAGGTCGATCTCCTCGGCGTCGCCTGGCGCGACCTGTCCAGGCTCAATATCCTCGAAACAGCCGAAAGCGGAGGGACGCGATGTGTCGGCTGTTCGGCTTGACGGCTGGGGCCGCGCGGGTCGCCGCGACGTTCTGGCTGCTCGACGCCCCTGACTCACTGGAGGTGCAGAGCCACCGCAATGTCGACGGGAGCGGAATCGGGTTCTTCGCCGCGGATGAGACACCAGTTCTCGACAAGCGCCCAGAACCGGCCTTCAGTGATGACGAATTCATCCACCAGGCCAAGCATGCCGAGTCCACGACGTTTGTCGCCCACGTGCGTTACGCGACCGCGGGCGGGCGGTCGGCGCAGAACACCCATCCATTCGCCATGCAGGGCCGCATCATGGCCCACAACGGGGGATTCGGCGAGGTGGCGCTCCTGGACCAGCGCCTCGGCGCCTATCGGCGCCTCGTGCTCGGTGACACCGAGTCCGAACGGTACTTTGCGCTGATCACTCAGCAGATCGACTCGCACGACGGTGACGTCGGCGCGGGGATCGCGGCAGCCGCGCGCTGGATCGGCGCGAACCTTCCTGTCTCGTCGCTGAACACCATCGTGGCAACGCCCGGCGAGTTGTGGGCGCTGCGCTATCCGGGCCAGCATGCCCTGCACATCATCGACAGGCCGGCCGGGGCGAGCGCTCCAGGTGCAGGCCAGGCGGCCGGAACGGCCGGAACGGCCGGAACGGCGAATCCGGGCAGTGCGGCCGGCCTGCACGTCCGTAGCGCCACGTCGTCGGTGCACGCACCGGCGCTGCATTCGGTTCCATCTGTCGTCATCGCTTCCGAAGAACTGGACGGGGAAAGCGGCTGGCGAATGCTGGCGTCAGGTGAACTCGTGCACGTGCGCCCCGATCTGACAGTCGCGTCAGCCCTGGTGATACCCGAGCCGCCCGCGCACCTGCTGCCGCTCGGCGGGCAGAATCCGAATATCGATACCTGACCGGTCGCGCCATGCGGCAGCCGTTACGGATGAGCATGGACGGTCCCGGATCGCACCGATGGCACGGAAGGCGCAGCGGGCGCAGCGGGGCAGAGGGCGCGGGGGGCGCAGAAAGGCACAGAAGGCGCAGCGGGCACAGCGTGCCCGCCCGCGCCGCGGACGTTACAGGCGGATCGCGAGACCCGCGGCGAAAAGCGCCCCGTATGCCAGCTGCAGCCGTCCCGTCTGTGCGAGCGCGGTCACCAGCCGGGGGCCCGCGGCACCGCCGCGGACGAGCCGCACCGGCCCTACGGCGAGCGGGATGGCCGCGAGCGCGGCGAGCACGACCGGGCGCAGTGGCGCGATCACCGCGGCGGCGCAGAACGGGACCAGCGCGCACGCGATGTAGAGCAGCCGGGTGCGCTGCTCGCCGAGCACCACCGCGAGGGTGCGTTTCCCGGCCACCTCGTCGGTGCCGATATCCCGCAGGTTGTTGACCACGAGGAGAGCGCAGGCAAGCAGGCCGACGGGGACCGAGGCGGCGAGCGCGAGCCAGGGCAGCCGGCCGAGTTGCACATACGCCGTTCCCGTGACGGCGAACACGCCGAAGAACACGAAGACGGAGATCTCACCGAGCGCGCGATAGCCATAGGGCCTGCTACCGCCGGTGTAGAACCACGCCGCCGCTACCGCCAGGCCACCGGCGAGCACCAGCCACCACGAACTCACCGCCGCGAGCACCAGCCCGGCCGCGCAGGCAGCGGCGAAGCAGCCGAGCGCCGCCGCAAGGACCTGGCGGGGCCGGGCGAGTCCCGTCGCGACGAGCCGGAGCGGGCCGACCCTGCGGGCATCGGTGCCGCGGACGCCGTCGCTGTAGTCGTTGGCGTAGTTGACGCCGACCTGCAGGGCGAGCGCCACGAACAGCGCCAGCAAGGCGCGCCACCAGACCAGATGCCCGTAACCCGCCGCCACGGCAGAACCGACGACAACGGGCACAACGGCCGCTGGCAGCGTACGCGGGCGTGCCCCTGACACCCATTCCCTCGCACTCGCCACCTCTCGCCCCGCCTCGCCCTCTACTGACCCGATGAGCCGGACGCCTGATCAGAGTCCCCAAAGCTCGCTGTGGCCGAACCGATCCTATGCGGGCACCTGTGGCCGTTCGCCGCCGACCGCCGCGTGCAGCCGTAGCTCAGGAACGGGCGTTCCCATATCGAGCTCACGGCGGGCTCCATCCGGCGCCCAGCCGGCCGACTCGAGGAACTCCCGCAGGGACGTGGCTGATTCAAGCGCCCAGGCGCAGAGTGTGTGGAAGCCATCATCCCGCACGGTGTCAGCCAGGGCGTTGAGCAGCCTGCTGCCGTGCCCGCGCCCGGTCAGCCCGGGATGCACGTGCAGTTCGTATAGTTCCGCGTCGGTAGCGGGCCACCGGTCCTGATCGGTGGCGGGGCCGAAAGAGGTGAAACCCACCACGGCCCGCTCGCGGTCCTCGCCACGCTCGACCGCGACGAGCACGCGGTGGCGGCTGGTCGGCGGGTTCGTCACTGCCGCCTCCCACTGACCGTGCCAGCGTTTCGCCGCTTCCGCACTCGTGAGCTCGGCTAGCACTTGCGGAGGTACCAGATCCGCGTAACCGGTCTGCCAGCTCGCGACCTGGATGCGCGCCAGGTCGGCGGCGTCTGCGGCACGCGCGGGGCGCACGAAGTTGTCCGCGCTCATCGGCCGGAAGCTCCGCTTGCGCGGCGGGCGCGGTACGCGCGGGTCTTGGATCGGTTGCCGCACTCCTGCATGGAGCACCAGTGCTTCGAGCGGTTCTTGGAGGAGTCGAGGAACGCCCACTGACAGGAATCCTCTGCGCAGATCTTCAGCCGTTCCCAGCTGCGGTCGGCGGTGCTCGCCACCATCGCCGCGGCCAGCCGCGCCAGGCTGCCGCGGATACCGCTTTCCACCGGCACCAGCGCCGGATTCCCTGCTGACACCGTCACCTGCAGCGGTAGCTTTGGCACCGCTCCGTCGAGCCCGGGCCCTGCGGTCATCGCGCCACCGGTGCCGCCTTCCCTTGGCTGATGATGTGCGCGCATCGCCGCCCGCAGCGAGGTACGCAGGGCGATCGCCACTGCGAGGTCGGCCTCGCCCGCGCCATCGCCGCCCTGGCTGCCCGTGTCTTCAAGCGCGTGGTCGCGAAGCCACGCCGCAAGTGCGGCCGGGTCGCACAGCGCGTCCGTGCCCTCATCGACATCGACTGTGTTGGCGAAATCACGCAGCAGCAGGGCGTGTTCCGGCGGCTCGCCGGTCATGGACGCCTCCAGGTAGACACAACACCAGTGTACGGAAATAGCAAGTTGCGATGCGTGTCAGGAGCCGCCCAGCCTGGCCACTGCCGGGGCTGACCTGCCTGCCAGGGTCTGCTCGCCCGGGCCACCCGCCTTGGTTCCCGGTCCGGCCGCACCGCCGCCGGCGCCGGGCCCAGTGCCTGGCCCGGCTTCGGGCGCGGCGCAGGCGCCGACGCGGGAATCAGCGGCGGATACAGGCGCAGCGCCGGATCCACGGCCAGCGTCGGAGCCGTATCGGGCGGCGGATCCGCCGTCAAGAGCAGAACCAGAGGGGTCAGCACGGATACTGGCGCCGATGCCCGACACGACGTGCACCCGGTTGCGGCCCGTCTGCTTTGCTTGATATAAGGCCGCGTCCGCGGCGGCGACCAGCTCGGCGAGCGCGCGTGGTTCGCTGCCGTCGAACGTGGCGACCCCGACGGAAACTGTGACCTCGATACCGTCGGCTTCTGGCCTGGAGCGAACCGGCATGGGCAGGCCCGCGATATGCGCGCGCAGCCGTTCAGCAACACCGCGGGCGTCAGCTGGCGCGGCGTGCGGCAGCAGGATCGCGAACTCCTCGCCGCCGAACCGGCCCGCCGTGTCGTACTCACGCAGGTGATCGCGAAATGTGGCCGTGATCGCCTGCAGGACCTCATCCCCGACCAGATGCCCGTAGTTGTCGTTGACCTTCTTGAAGTGGTCGATGTCCACAAAGGCAATGGCCAGGGGAGTCCGGTTGCGCATCGAGCGGGCGACTTCGAGTTCGGCCTGGCGCTCCCATTCTGTGGCGTTGAGCAGTCCGGTCTTGGGATCGAGCCTGGTCCTGCTCAGCAGTTCGGCGTGCATCATGAACCGGCGCTGCAGTAGCACGGACGGCGCCGCGAACGCCAGCAGCACAGGGTTGACAGCGACCACCACCGTCACGACGACGCCGAGGCAGAACTGAACGAAGTCACCGAACATCGCCTCGCGGCCGAACACCACGCCGGTCACGGATGCGAGCGGATCCGAGAGCTTGATGGCCGCGGCGCTGAGGCCGTTGTTGACGATCCACGCCACGACGTCGCATCCGGCGACCGCGAGAGCCCAGCGGACCGCGTGCGCGGGCGAGCCAGGACTGATCCCGCCGACCGAGGCGGGCAGCGCATGGAAGGCGACCGATGCGGCCCCGTAGGAAAGGCCGACCGCCGCCGCGTTGAACACGCGGCGGTGCACGACGCCACGGTGCACGCGCCACTGGGTGAACGCGAGCAGCGGGACGGGCGCCACCAGGACCCAGAACGGCGTCAGCAGCACAGCGATCGGCAGGCACCAAACCGTCAGCAGGTCACGCACCAGGGTGCCCCGCGGCTCGTCGATCCGCCGTGTCGCCTCGACCGAGGCGAGACCGCACAGCAGCAGGGCAAGGAACTTCGCGAGCAAGCCAGGGCTCACCGGGGTGCGCGCCGCCGCGACAAGGAGCGCGGCCGAACCGGCGAGGGGCACCGCGGTAACGTAACCGAACGCGGCGGGCCGCAACCGGAGCGACGGCCAGTCCCTGATTCCGCTGCGGCGGGTCCTGGCGCGGAGGGAGAGCCGCGAACAGCCCATGAGCACCACCTGGGGGCCGGGGCAGTAGCTGATGTTAACAGATAGTAGTGGATCGGTATCATATTGCCACCCTCAACCGCGATATCTGGAGGGACCCGTCGCATGCTTGTCCCCAACTGCGGATAGCCGGGACGGCAAAGCCGGCCCGCGGTGTAGCCGGCCCGCGGTGTAGCCTGGCCCGCGGTGTAGCCGGCCCGCGGTGCAGCCCGGCCCGGAGGGCAAACAGTGCAAGGGCCGAATTCAGCCCAGCCTCAGGTCACCCGCCGATAAGGGAGACGTCACGTACCGCGCCCGTCGAGGCCGACGTGGCCATCGCCGCGTAGACGCGTAGCGCGGTGCTGACGGTGCGCTCTCGGCCGGCGGGCCGGTAGCCGCCATGCGCAGAGACCAGCCGTTCACGCCTCGCCGTAATCTCCTCATCGGGGAGGGCAAGCCGGATCTCACGCCCTGGGATATCGATCTCGATCACGTCACCATCCTGCGCGAGCGCGATCGTGCCGCCCGCGGCCGCCTCGGGCGACACGTGCCCGATCGACAGCCCGGTCGTGCCGCCGGAGAACCGGCCGTCGGTGATGAGTGCGCACGCCTTGCCGAGGCCCTTGCCCTTCAGGAAGCTCGTCGGGTAAAGCATCTCCTGCATCCCTGGCCCGCCCTTGGGGCCCTCATAGCGGATGATCACTACCTCACCCGGCTGGACCTTGTCGGCGAGGATCCCGCTGACGGCGTCTTCCTGGCTCTCGAATATTCGCGCCGGGCCGCTGAACCTCCACAGTTCCTCGTCGACGCCGGCGGTCTTCACGATCGCGCCTTCCGGCGCGAGGTTGCCGTAGAGCACGGCGAGCCCGCCGTCCTTCGTGTAGGCGTGTGCCACGTCGCGCACGCAGCCGGCCTCGCGGTCCAGATCGAGCGTCTCCCAGCGGCTGTCCTGGGAATAGGGCCTGATGGTGCGCACGCCGCCAGGCCCGGCATGGAAAAGCTCGACGACGTCAGGCGCCACGGCTGGCGAGCGGATGTCCCACTGGGCCAAGTACTCGCTCAATGACGAGCTGTGCACCGAGTGGACCCCGCGGTTCAGCAGGCCGCCGCGGTCAAGCTCGCCGAGGATGGCCGGGATGCCACCCGCGCGATGCACGTCCTCGACGTGATAGCGGTCGCTGCTCGGGGCGACCTTGCACAGGCACGGCACCCGCCTCGACAGCTCGTCGATGTCCTTCAGGCCGAACCCCACGTGTGCCTCGTGCGCCGCGGCGAGCAGATGCAAGATCGTATTGGTCGAGCCGCCCATTGCCACGTCGAGCGCCATCGCGTTCTCGAACGCGTCCCTGGTGGCGATCGACCTTGGCAGCACCGACTCGTCACCGCCCGCGTAGTACCTGTGGGTGATCTCGGCTGCGAGCGGCCCGCACGCTCGAACAGGTCGCGTCGCGCCACATGGGTGGCCAACGTGGTGCCGTTGCCTGGCAGGGCGAGGCCGATGGCCTCGGTGAGGCAGTTCATCGAGTTGGCGGTGAACATGCCGGAGCAGGAGCCGCAGGTCGGGCACGCGGATTCCTCGATCTCGCTGAGCTCGGGGTCGGAGACAGCGGGATCGGCGGATGCCGTCATCGAGTCGATCAGGTCCAGCTTGCGCGCGGCGACCTGGTGCCGGTCCGATCCGGCCGCGACAACGGACGAGACGATCTTGCCCGCTTCCATCGGCCCGCCGGACACGAACACCGTGGGAATGTTCAGCCGCAGCGCGGCCATGAGCATCCCCGGAGTGATCTTGTCGCAGTTGGAGATGCACACCATGGCGTCCGCGCAGTGCGCGTTGACCATGTATTCGACCGAGTCGGCGATGAGCTCACGGCTGGGCAGCGAGTACAGCATGCCGCCGTGACCCATCGCGATGCCGTCGTCGATCGCGATCGTGTTGAACTCCCTTGGCACCGCGCCGGCCGCCCGCGCGGCGTCCGCCACCACCTGGCCCACTTCGCGCAGATGCACGTGACCCGGCACGAATTGGGCGAAGCTATTGGCCACCGCGATGATCGGTTTGCCGAGATCCTCGCGCGCCACCCCGGTCGCGCGCAGCAGCGCGCGCGCCCCGGCCATGTTCCTGCCGTGCGTCACCGTGCGGGATCGAAGTGGCGGCATGATGGGCTCCTCGTCGGCCGGCTGCGTGCCATGGGTCAGGGCCCGCCCGCACAGCTGCGCGCTGGAGACTGGGCCGTCTGAGCACAGATTTCCAGGCTACCCGCAGCTGAATCAGCTGCGCGGAGGATCCGTTGGTGCGGCACACCGCCCCGCCGTCCGGCTTGCGGGTCTCGCTCGCGCCGTGCCTAGAACCGCTCGGGCAGCACGTGCATCGCGGCATCGTAGATCCGCCTGGCCTGAGCGTCGGTCAGTTGCCTGCCCCGCCCGGCCTTGATGCTGCGGCGGAGGTATTTGCGCAGCTCGTTCGCGTCGAATACATCCACGTTGCGCACCGTAAGCACGTGCCAGGGAATCTTCGGCCCGTAGATCGCGATCGCGGGGCGAACGTCGATCTGCTCGCTGAGGGCGCCACCGATCAGCTCGGCCGCACGCGCCGCCTCCCAGCGCGCCTCCGCCACCCGCTCCTTCTGGCTGAACGGGCCATGGAACAGCTGCTGTTTGCTCCCTGGCACGCGCACGGGCATGCGCTTGTCCCAGCGCTCAGAGTCGATCGCATAGACCCCGGTCGGGCCGACCACCAGATGATCGATGATGTTCTCGCTACCTGGTATGGCGCGCTCGTTCAGCGTGAGGTAGCCGACCCTGGCGAGTTTCTGCAGCTTGCGCTCGGTCTTGCGCTGTGCGGCGCCGCGCCTGGCGGGCGGCATCGCCGCGGAGGTCCTTGACCGCTGAATCGTGTCGGCGATCGCCGCGAGCACGGCCACCGTGATGCCGATCCGCCAGTCGAAGATGAAGGTGACAGCGATCCCCGCGACGAGGGCGATCGCTATCCTGCGTTCCCAGATCGGCAGCCGCGGGTTCGCCGAGATTGCCGCCAGGCTGACGCGCCGCAATCGCCCGGCGCGGCCCTGTTCGCCGCGGCCGTGATCGCCGTCGCGGCCACCGGCCGTGGAGCCCGTCGCGACGGTATCCACGGGCTCGATGTGTGCCTCCGGCTGCTTCTCGTGCGGGGCCGATGACTCGGAATTACCCGCTCCCGGCCGTGTCACCCGGTCCACATAGCAGAGCGTAACGAATCTAGGACGGATCGCCTAGCCCCGGCACCATCCACAGTATTGTCGCCGTGCGTGGCGTGTCCGCCAGTCTCCTGATGGGTACCCATAGCAAGTTGCCCTAGCTTTCCCAACTTTACCGTTCGTCCCATTGGGGGCCTGGACCGCAGTTGTTGCGGCGTCTACCTTTCGTTAGCGTGACCCAGATTCATGATCTCACAGCGCTGGAGCAAGCTGCGGCGATTCGCGATCGCGAACTCTCACCCACGGAAATCCTCGATCACTACCTGGAACGGATCGGCCGCCTCGGCCCGCAGGTCGGCGCCTTTTTCACGGTAGTCGCCGACCTCGCGCGTGCACAGGCGCGGAAGGCGGAGCGCGTGGCCGCCGAGGCTGCCGAACCAGGTGACCTGCCGCCACTGCTCGGCGTGCCAGTTCCCGTCAAGGACCTGAACATGGCCGCGGGCATCCGGCTTACCTACGGAAGCACGATCTTCACGGACAACGTGGCGGACACCGATGACCACGTGGTCGCGTCGCTGCGTGCCGCGGGGGCCATCATCCCTGGCAAAACCGCGACCCCTGAGTTCGGGCTGCCCTGCTACACCGAGACCAAGGTCGGACCGCCCGCGCGCACGCCGTGGGATCTTTCCAGGTCGGCCGGCGGCTCAAGCGGTGGCGCGGGCGCCGCCGTGGCGGCGGGCCTGGCCCCGGTCGCGCAAGGTAGTGACGGCGGCGGGTCCATCAGGATCCCGTCCAGCGTGTGCGGGCTTTTCGGGATCAAGCCGTCGCGGGGCCGGGTGTCGCAGGCACCGCTGGTGCCCGACCTGGCCGGCCTGTCCATCGACGGGCCGCTGGCGAGAACCGTGGCGGACGCGGCACTGCTCCTCGACGTGATCACCGGTAACGAGCCCGGTGACATGTACATCCAGCCGCCGCTGCCACCTGGCGAATCCTTCCTCGGCTACGCTAGGCGCGAGCCGGGCAGGCTGCGCATCGGCCGCGTGATCGAACCCGTGGTGCCCGGCGCAGAGGTGCACCCCGACTGCCGCGCCGCCTGGGAGGACGCCAGCGCGCTGCTAGCGGATCTCGGGCACGACGTGGAGGACGTGCCGGCGCCGTTCGGTGCCGACGTGGTGCCATTGTTCGAGACGCTGTGGTACGGCATGGCCACTCTGATGCCGGTGGATTCCGCGCAGGAGGGCGAGCTGCTGCCGCTGACCAGGTATCTGCGCCAACGCGGGCGGGCAACGAGCGCACCCGAACTGATGTTCGCACAGGCGTTCCTGCAGATCATGGTGCGGGGCGCGCTACCGTCGCTGAATGCCTTCGACGCCGTGCTCACCCCGACGCTGGCTCAGCCGCCCGCGCCGGTCGGCTATTTTCACGATCAGGAGCCCGCGGAGAACTTCGAGCGGCAGAAGCGCTTCACGCCGTTCACCGCTATCTACAACGTGTCCGGCCAGCCGGCGGTGAACCTGCCGTTGTACTGGAACACCGACGGGCTGCCGATCGGGGTGATGCTCGGTGGCCGGGTCGGGGACGAGGGCACGCTCATCTCGCTGTCCGCGCAGATCGAGGCCGCCAGGCCGTGGCAGGACCGTCATCCGGCGCTCTGGTGACCGTGCACCCATGGTTGTACGCCTATGCTGGCGCAGGTGAGGGACACCGCCGGCTTGGCCACAAGCTCAGCAGCCGGTCACGCAGGCGTTTTGGCCAGCGACGCCGCTGACGGGCGGGCGGATAGGCGCGCCGACGGCTCCGCGGGCGGGCCCGGCGACGGCTCCGCGGGCGGGCCCGGCGACGGCTCCGCGGGCGGGCCCGGCGACGGCTCCGCGGGCGGGCCCGGCGACGGCTCCGCGGGCGGGCCCGGCGACGGCTCCGCGGGCAGGCCCGGCGACGGCTCCGCGGACGCGGCGATAGGCGCCGGTGAATTCCGGATCGGCGAGCTCGCACGGGCGGCGGGTATTTCCGTCCGCACGCTGCGCTACTACCAGGAGCGCAAGCTCCTTCCGCCGCCACGGCGCGAGGGCAGGATCGCCTGGTACTCGGAATCTCACCTGAGCCGCCTGCGCGTCATCGGCCAGCTACTCGAACGGGGCCACACCCTCGGCGGTACCGCCGAGCTGCTCTCGGCCTGGGAGCAGGGTTACGACCTGGCCGAGCTGCTTGGCTTCGAACGGGCGATGACCGCCCCGTGGTCTGATGAGGTGCCAGTGCCCGTGACCGTTGCGGGCGTCTCTGAGCTCCTCGGCGGCCAGCTCACGCCCGACGCGCTCGACGACGCCGTCCGGCTCGGGTACATAGAGGTCGATGGCGATCGCGTCGCGCACGTCAGCCGCAGGCTGCTCGAGACCACGATGATCATGGTGCGCGAGGGTATACCGCTGCGGGCGATCCTCGCCGTGGGTGGCGAGCTGCAGGCGGGTCTCGACAAGCTGGCGTGCTTGCTCGTTGAGCTCGTCACGGCCCACATCCTCGATGGCAGCGCCGGTCCACCCCCGCCGCGTGACGTTGCGCGACTGGCCGAGACGGTCGAGCGGCTGCGCCCGGTCGCGCGCATTGTGATCGACGCGGAGTTCGCCCGTGCCATGGACAGACGTGCCCGCGCCACCTACAGCGAGTTCATCAGGCTGCTCGCGGCACGCGAACGCCCCGCCGGGACCGCCGGGCCGGGCACGCCGGCCGGGCCGGGTACGCCGGCGGCGCCCGGTGCGCCGCCCGCTGGGTAGTTGCCCCGCGGGTCAGCGTCGGTACTACATCGGTACTACAGTTGTGTCAGTAGGCCCTTACCCTCGGGCTGCCGCTGGGTTATGATCCGACCATGCCAGTGATTACTGGCATGGTCTCAACCCAGCATGAGGGCGGGCGATGGGATGGCACGAGCCAGGCATCTTGCGGGTCAGGTCGTGGTAGTCACCGGAGCCGCGCGCGGCGTTGGCGCGCTTGTTGCCACGAAGCTGGCCGCTCGTGGTGCGCGGCTGGTAGTGCTCGGGCTCGAACCTGATGAGCTAGCCCGCGTGTCCGCGTCATGCGGACCGCATTCTCGCTGGTGGCAAGTTGATGTGACCGACGAGAGCGCGCTGGCCGACGTCGCGGCCAAGGTCCTCGAGGCCTATGGGCGGATCGACGTGGTCGTCGCCAACGCCGGAATCGCCATCGGCGGCCCGTTCATTTACTCCGATGCCCGTTCTTTCGCGCGGGTGATCGAGGTCAACCTGCTCGGCAGCATAGCCACCGCGCGCGCGTTCATGCCCGCCCTGATCGAGAGCAAGGGCTACCTGCTGCAAGTGGCGTCCATGGCCGCGCTCGCCCCGTCCCCGATGATGGCGGCGTACTGCGCGAGTAAGTCCGGCGTTGAGGCATTCGCCCATTCCGTCCGGGCTGAGGTGGCCCACCACGGCGTGCGCGTCGGCGTCGCGTACCTGAGCTGGACCGACACCGACATGGTGCGGGGCGCGGACGCGAACGCGGCGCTCCGGGAAATGCGTGCCGAGCTGCCATTCCCTGCGGACCGCACCTACGCGCTCGACTCCACCGTCGACGCGCTCGTAAGCGGGATCGCCAGGCGCGCACCACGGGTGTACGGGCAGCGCTGGCTGCCACCGGTTCAGCTGGCCAGAGGCCTGCTGCCGATCGCGGCGAGGTTCGCGGCCCGCACCATGGCTGACATCGAGTCGCGCTGGCTCGCGACGGGCGCGAGGACCGATCCTGTGGGGGCGGGCGGCGCCGCCGACACCGCCGCGCGGGCGGTGTCCGGCCCTGGCAAGCCATCCGCCACCGCAGGGAGCCAGCGATCGTGACCGCACCGGCTGTTCCTCGACTGAACTATGAACGCAGGGGATCAGGTTCTCCGCTTGTCCTGCTGCACGGAATCGGCCATCGCTGGCAGGCATGGGAGCCGGTGCTGGACAGGCTCGCGGCCGAACACGACGTCATCGCGGTCGATCTGCCCGGCTTCGGTAAGTCGCCGCCGCTGGCGGGCCCATCAGGGATCACCGACATCGCCGCCGCCCTCACCGCATTCTTCGGGCATCTCGGGCTGGACCGCCCGCACGTGGCGGGCAATAGCCTTGGCGGGGGGCTCGCCCTTGAGCTTGCGGCCGCTGGCAAGGTCTCATCGGCCACCGCACTGTCCCCAGTGGGATTCTGGATTCCGTGGGAGTTCAAGCTGGGGCTCGGCTCGCTCGTCGTGCTTCGGCGGACCACGTTCCTGCCCGTTCCGTTGCTGCGGGCAATGGTGCGCTCGAACTGGTTGCGGGTGCTGGCCTTCGGCGCGGTCATCCGCTGGCCCGAGCACCTCACGCAGGAGCAGGCGATGGGTGACATCCTCGCCCTGCGCAACGGCGCGTTCGCCAGGGTCGCGAGTGGCGCCCAAGAGTATGTCTTCCACGGCAAGCCGAACGTCCCCGTGACCGTGGCGTGGGGCACCCACGACCGGATCTTGCTGCACAGGCAGGCGGACCGCGCTAGGCGCAGGCTGCCCGCCGCTCGTCACGTTGACCTGCCCGGCTGCGGCCACGTGCCGATGATCGACGCGCCCAACCGGGTCGCGTCGATCATCCTGGCGACCACCAAGGAGTCACCCGCATGAACCCCAACGACCCTGCAAGCTCCGACCCGGCGATCGTCATCATCGGATCCGGTTTCGCCGGCCTATGCATGGCCATCAAGTTGAAAGAGGCACACTTCCACAATTTCGTGATCCTGGAGAAGGACGACGATCTCGGCGGGACCTGGCGGGACAACAAATACCCCGGCTGCGCGTGTGACGTGCCATCGCATATGTATTCGTTCTCCTTCGAGCTCAACCCCGACTGGTCCAGGATGTTCTCGCCGCAGGAGGAGATCTGGGCGTACATGCGGCGATGCGCGGAAAAGTACGGCATTACCGCACACATCCATTACGGCGCCGCGGTGGAGCGCATGGAGTGGGATGACGCCGGGCAGCGCTGGCATGTCACCACTACGTCGGGTGACGTCTACACGACTCGCGCGATCGTGTCGGGCAGCGGCGGGCTGCACGTGCCATCGATCCCCGAGATTCCTGGCTCCGACCGGTTCGCCGGCCCGGCCTTCCACTCGGCCCAATGGGACTACTCTTGCGACCTATCAGGCAAGCGGATCGCAGTCATCGGAACGGGCGCGTCGGCGATCCAGTTCGTGCCGGAGATCGCCAAGCAGGCCGGACGGGTGGATGTCTTCCAGCGGACGCCGTCTTGGGTCGAGCCGAGGCCCGACTTCGAGTTCCCGCCCGCGGTCCGTGCCATGTTCCGTGCCGCTCCGCCGGTGACGCGGGCATTCCGTGACGGGCTGTACTGGTATCTCGAAGCGCGGGGGGCCGGTTTCGCTGTGCACCCCAGGTTGCTCGCGCCATTGCAGCGATTGGCCAAGCGCCAGATCGAGCGCCAGATCGACGACCCTGCGCTGCGTGCGAAGGTGACACCTGACTACACGGTCGGCTGTAAGCGGCTGCTCCTGGCCTCCGACTACTATCCCGCTCTGAACAGGCCGAACGTCGACGTCGTGACGGATCACATCATCGAGATCACCGAGACCGGCGTGGTCTGCGCCGATGGCAGCACGTACGACGTCGATGTGATCATCTATGGCACCGGTTTCAAGACGGTCGAAGTGATCGAGGAAATGAACCTCTCCGGACGCGATGGGGTCAAGCTCCAGGACGTCTGGCGCGGCGGCGTCGAGGCCTATCACGGTATTACCGTCGCCGGGTTCCCGAACTTCTTCATACTGCTGGGCCCCAACACCGCACTCGGGCACAACTCGGTCGTATTCATGATCGAAAGCCAGGTCCAGCACGTGATGAGCTGCCTGCGGCTGCTCGCCAAGGAGAAGGCGGAGACGATCGAGGTCAGGGCGTCCGCTCTGCGCCGCTTCAACGACAAGATGCAGCGCCGCCTGCGCCGTGCTGTCTGGAGCACGGGGGGCTGCAACAGCTGGTACCTGGATGACGAGGGCGTCAACCGCGCGATGTGGCCTGGGTTCACCTTCGAGTACTGGGCGAACACCAGGCACGCGCGCCGCGCCGACTACGTGATCAGCTGACCGACGTCAACGCGATCGCGCATCGCCGGTACCCGTTCAACCCGGTATTCGTGGACCTGTGATGGCCGCCCGGTGGTTCACCAGTTACTCAGCGGCCGCAGCGCGTCGGCCGCTTCGCGAACCCTGGCGCGCAGGTTCTCCCTGCTGCCACGGTGATACAGCGGCCCGCTCGCATCGCCGAGCAGAACGCTGGCCTGGGCGACGCCGCGGGCAGCGACAGGACCGGGCGTGCGGAGGCGGCGGATCAGTTCCCCGAACTCCGCCGCGGCGTCGCTGACCCGGTCGCGGCACACCGGCACCGGCGGCCGGCGGGAAGCAGATGGCTGCGTCGCCGCTGCCAAGATCCGTTGCGCGCCTCGAGCGAGATCAAGCCTCGTCGGCACGCGCACCAGCATCTGGGCGCGCAGCGCGAGTTCCACATTGGCTTCTGGGCGGGCTCCGCTCGCGAGATCGCGATCAAGCCGTGCGGCGCGCAGGCATACCAGGAGCCGGTCCCAGGGACGGGCCGGCCTCGCCATCGGGCAACCACCACCGTCGTCAAGCAATAACAGCATCGGGTACCTCCCTGCCACAGCGGCCCTGATACACAGCCGCCTTGCTGCACAGCCGCCCTGCTACTACAGCGGCGTCCGGTGCGGGCTGGCGAGCAACGTGAACCTGCTAATCACGATTGCAGGTGACACATAACCAGTCAACCTGTTTAACCGGTTGCTTCGTGACCCGGCACGGGCACGGAACCGCACGGAACGGAACGGCACGGCACGGCACGGTCAGGTCAGAAGGACCTCATAGGTGCGCCCGAGCCTCCGCTGAGAACCGTTCCCGACAGTGGCTCCATGACGACCTACCAGAACCTGCTGCCGGCCTCCGCGGCACCCGCCGCACCGGGTGCCGGCAGGCCGCAGGTGGAAATTGTGGTCCCGGTCCGCAACGAGGAACGCGACCTCGGCCCGAGCATCGCGCGGCTGCACCGTTACGTGCACGGGGCATTCCCGTTCTCGGCCCGGATCACCATCGCCGACAACGGCAGCACCGATCGCACTTGGGCGCTGGCGGTAGCGCTGAGCCAGAAGCATCCGGGCGTTCGGGCGGCGCGGCTGGAAGAGGCTGGACGCGGCAGGGCGCTGCGCGCCGTCTGGACGGCCAGCGACGCAGATGTGCTCGCCTATATGGATGTCGACATGTCGACCGGCCTGAACGCGCTCCTGCCGCTCGTCGCCCCGCTGCTTTCCGGGCACAGCGACCTGGCCATCGGCACCCGGCTTGCGCGCAGCGCGCGGGTCGCCCGCGGCCCGCGCCGCGAGATCATCTCCCGCTGTTACAACTTGCTTCTCCACGCGACGCTTTGCACCCGCTTCTCCGACGCCCAATGCGGCTTCAAGGCGATCCGTGCCGACCGGGCGAGGGCCCTGCTGCCGCTCGTGCAGGACACCGGCTGGTTCTTCGACACAGAATTGCTGGTGCTCGCGGAGCGTGCGGGCCTGCGGGTGCACGAGGTGCCGGTCGACTGGATCGATGATCCGGACTCGCGGGTGGACCTGGTCGCAACGGCCGTCGCGGATCTGCGCGGCATCGCCCGGCTTGGTTTCGGGCTGGCACGGGGCACCGTCGGCATTCCCGCGTTCGATGACGGCACCGGCTGGGCCGGCCCCGAAGGCTGGACCGGTCCCGAAAGCTGGACCGGCCCCGAAGGCTGGACCCGCCCCGAAGGCTGGACCGTCCCTGTGGATCACTCCGTCGCTCCCGGCGGCCACCGGCGTCAGCCCGGCGGCGTGCCCGGTGGCCAGTTGATCCGTTTCATGGTGATCGGCGTGGCGAGCACGGCTGCATATCTGCTGCTCTACCTGCTGCTGCGCGGCATGATGGGCGCCGAGACTGCGAACGCGGTCAGCCTGTTCGCGACTGCGGTGGCCAACACCGCGGCGAACAGGCGTTTCACCTTCGGCATCCGCGGCCGGGCGCGCATCGTGCGCCATCAGGTGCGCGGCATGCTTGCCTTCGGTGCCGGCCTGGCGCTCACCAGTGGCGCCCTTGCCCTGCTGCAAGCGGTCGCGCCGCATCCGTCCCGGCTGGCCGAACTCGCCGTGCTGCTTCCCGCGAACCTGGCCGCCACGCTGCTCCGGTTCCTCATCTACCGCGGCTGGGTGTTCGGCAGCGCGCAGCGGGGTCCTGCCGTGCGGCGGCCGGTGCGAGCAGGCGATGCCGCGGTCGCCGCGGCACGCCTAACCGATACCGCTGGATGGACGCGATGACGACGACGGCCGGATCAGCCAAGGGTGACAGCCTGCGGGCCGACGGGAGCGAAGGCCGCCGCCGGTGGCAGCGGCGTGGTCGTGACAGTGAGCCGCGGTGGGCACGACCCGCGCTGGCGGGCTTGCTTGCCGCGACCGCCGCGCTCTATCTCATCGGCCTCGGCCGGAGCGGCTGGGCAAACGACTTCTACGCGGCCGCCGTGCAGGCGGGAACCAAGAGCTGGAAGGCCATGTTCTTCGGGTCCTTCGACAGCTCGAACTTCATCACCGTAGACAAGACGCCCGCATCGCTGTGGGTAAGCGAATTGTCCGCTCGCATTTTCGGGCTGAACTCATGGAGCCTGCTCGTGCCACAGGCGCTGGAGGGCGTCGCGGCGGTCGGGTTGCTGTACACGACGGTCAGGCGCTGGTTCGGCCCTGGCGCCGGCCTGCTGGCCGGCGCAGCGCTCGCCAGCACGCCGGTGGCCACCCTGATGTTCAGGTTCAACAACCCCGACGCGCTGCTTGTGCTGCTGCTCGTCGGGGCGGCGTACGCGGTCACCCGGGCAGTCGAGGACGGCAGGACCCGCTGGCTCGTGCTGGCGGGCTCGCTCGTCGGCTTCGGCTTTCTCACCAAGATGCTGCAAGCGTTCCTCGTCCTGCCCGCGTTCGGGGTTGCCTACCTCGTGGCGGGGCCGCCACGGCTGCGCAGGCGTGTCTGGCAGCTCGCCCTCGGCGGGCTCGCCACACTCGCGGCGGCCGGGTGGTGGGTCGCGATCGTGCAACTGACGCCGGCGTCGGCGCGTCCCTACATCGGCGGCTCCACCAACAACAGCGTGCTCGAGCTCGCCCTCGGCTACAACGGCCTCGGCAGGCTCACCGGCGACGAGACCGGTTCGGTCGGTTTCGGCAACGGCGCAGCGAGCCCATTCGGCGGAACGCCCCGGCTGACCCGCCTGTTCGGCGCGGAGATGGGCGGCCAGGCCAGCTGGCTCATCCCCGCCGCGCTCATCGCGATAGCCGCGCTGCTCTGGTCGGCGCGCCGCGCCGCGCGCACCGACCGCGGCCGTGCCGCCGCGCTCCTGTGGGGCGGCTGGCTGCTGGTCACCGGCGCCGTGTTCAGCTTCATGGCCGGGATCATCCACCCCTACTACACGGTGGCCCTCGCCCCCCCGGTCGCGGCCCTGGTAGGCATCGGCGCGAGCGCGGCATGGCGCGCCCGCCGTCAGCTGGTATCCAGGGCGACGCTCGCGGCGATGATCGTCGTCAGCGTCATCTGGTCGTACGTCCTACTCGACCGTAGCCCCGAGTGGTATCCGTGGCTGCGCGGCCTGATCGTCGCCGCCGGCCTCATGGCCCTGATCGGCCTGTTCACCGAGGGAGTCGTGACTCGCATGGGCACCGCGGTGCCGAGGAGTGCGGCATCGGCCGCCGCCGCAGGTGTCGCTGGGCTCGCACTTGTCGGGGTGCTCGCGGGGCCGGTCGCCTACAGCCTGGAAACGGCGGCGACCCCGCACGCGGGCGCGATCCCGTCTGCGGGCCCCGCAGTGACCACGGCCGCCGGGGGCCCGGGTGGATTCGGCGGGACTGGTGGCTTCCGCGGGCCGGCCGGATTCGGCGGCAGGTCGGGCGGACAGACAGGAGCCGCCAGCGCGAACGCCCCTGGCGGCCAGCGTTCCGCGGGCAACCCGGGCGTTCCAGGCAGCCAGGGCGCCGCCGGCGTCACGGGTGGCCGGGCAGGCACGGGTGGCCGGGCAGGCACGGGTGGCCGGGCGGGTACACCCGGCGCAGGAACCCCTGGTGGCGGGCCAGGCGGCCTCGGCGGTGCGGCACAGGTCAGCAGCGCCATGGTTGCACTGCTACGGTCAGCGGCAGCTGGTTACCGCTGGCCGGCGGCCATCGTGGGCGCCACGTCCGCGTCGTCCTTGCAACTTGCATCTGGCGAACCGATCATGGCGATCGGCGGCTTCAATGGCACTGACCCGGCGCCCACAATCGCTGAGTTCGAGCAGCTGGTCACCGCGCACAAGATCCACTATTTCGTCGCCGGGCAACGTGGCGGCTTCGGCGGCTCCGCGTCCGGCGCATCCGCGCAGATAACGTCCTGGGTGAAGCAGCACTTCAGCTCCACCACGGTCGGCGGCTACACCGTGTACGACCTGTCGTCATGAGCGCGGCCGAGGCTGGCGGCCGTCGGCCACCGGCGCATTGTGGTCTAGAAAGTGTCCATGATCCGTACCTGTGTTAGCTTTCCGGGCCTATTCGCAGGATAGTTAACACGAAAACGGATCAAGAACGCAGCTGACGGTACGTAAGCGAGGTCGGCGGCGTGGCGATCCGGCCCGTCCGAGGTCCCGAGGTGCCGCCGCAGCGGCTGGTCGCTGCCACTGGCCTGGGGCCAGCCTGCGGGCGAGCCCGCGGCGCGAGCCCGCGGCCGGCCTGCGGGGGCCAGCCTCTGGGGGCCAGCCTCCGGAAGTGTCCATGATCCGTACCTGTGTTAACTTTCCGGGCCTATTCGCAGGATAGTTAACACGAAAACGGATCAAGAACGCAGCTGACGGTACGTAAGCGAGGTCGGCGGCGTGGCGATCCGGCCCGTCCGAGGTCCCGAGGTGCCGCCGCGGCGGCTGGTCGCTGCCACTGGCCTGGGCCAGCCTGCGGGCGAACCCGCGGCGCGAGCCCGCGGCCGGCCTGCGCGGCCGGCCTGCGGGGCCAGCCGGCAGGCCGGCCTGCGGCGGCCTGCCTGCGGGGTCGGCCGGGGGCGAGCCTGCGGGGGGCCGGCCGGGGGCGAGCCCGCGCGGGGCCGGCCGGGGGCGAGCCTGCGGGCCGGCCGGGGGGCCAGCCCGCGGGGCGAGCCTATTGCGGCGACCGCCCGCGAGGCCGCGGCGCTCGGGCTGCCGCACGCGGTGTCAGCGATCGCTTACGCTGGTGGTGGCGCTGCTGCAGGCCGTCGCGCGCACCTGGCCCGGCCGTGCGCTCGCCCCGCGCAGCTGACCCGAGCCGGACCGACCGGCATCGCAGGGCGCCCGCGCAGGGCACAACGTGGAGCGGGCAGATTGCACAACGGCCACTTATAACCCGCGAAGGGGGATGTGCGATCTGTAACGCTCTGATGCCGTAAATTGAGCTGATCCTCAGCAGCCAGGACCGCCCGCCTGGATGAGCACCGCGGCGAAGGGAATTGTCTGGAGTGGTCACACGGCAGGAGCTTGACCGGATCGCGCGCGCCCACGGGGTCCAGCCCAGCTACCGCGACTGGCATGGCCGCCGGGTGCGCGTGGCGCGGGACACCCTGGAGGCAATCCTCGCGGAACTCGGTGTGTTCGGCACGGCAGGCAGCGCCGAAGCTGCGTGCGCGGCCGATGCCGCCCGGGCGGCCAGTGGTTCCCGCATCTGCCGGGGCGGCACCAGCGGGCGGAACTGCGACCTTGGCAGCGGCGTCCGCCGCCTTCTGCACGCGCGGCCGCCGCCGATTCCGCGCTTGCCGCGGTTACCGTGCCGATGCCTGAGGCGCGCGCATGGGGATTCGCGGTTCAGCTTTACTCTCTGCGCTCCCGCGGCTCCTGGGGCCACGGCGATCTGCGCGACCTTGCCGACCTCGCCAGCTGGAGTGCACGCGATCTCGGCGCCGGATTCGTGCTTGTGAACCCGCTGCACGCAGCCGAGCCCACACCCCCGGTAAGCCCGTCACCGTATCTCCCGATGACCAGGCGCTACGTCAGCCCGTTGTATCTGCGGGTCGAGGACGTGCCAGAGTACGCGCTGCTCGGTGCGATCGATCGGGCGCGCATTGACGGGCTGGCAGCTTCGCTGCGCGAACGCAACACGAGTAGCGAGCTCATCGATCGTGACGCGGTCTGGTCCGCCAAACGCGCCGCTCTCGAGCTCATCTACCAGGTGCGGCGCGGACCGGCACGGCAGGCCGATTTCGACCGGTACCGCCGCGTCGAGGGGACGGCGCTCGAGGACTGGGCCACCTGGTGCGCGCTCGCCGAGGAACACGGCGCGGACTTCCATAAGTGGCCTGAGCAGCTGGCACACCCGCGATCGGCGGGCGTCGCGCGGGAACGGGACAGGTGCGCGCCACAGGTGGAGTTCCACGCCTGGCTGCAGTGGCTGCTCGACGAGCAGCTTGCCGCTGCCCAGGGAGCGGCGCTCTCGGCCGGCATGCCCATCGGCGTGATCTGCGACCTCGCCGTCGGCGGGCACCCGGGCGGCGCGGACTCGTGGGCAAACCAGGACTTCCTGGCATTGGGCATGAGCGCGGGAGCGCCGCCTGACGCCTTCAACCAGCTCGGCCAGGACTGGGCGCAGCCGCCGTGGCATCCACGGCGGCTCGCCGGCTGCGGCTACCGCCCGTTGCATGAACTTGTGGACGCATCGCTGCACCATGCAGGCGGCCTGCGCGTCGACCACGTGATGGGTCTGTTCAGGATGTGGTGGGTGCCGGCGGGGATGACGCCGGATCGGGGTGCATATGTGCGCTACGACCAGAACGCCACGGTTGGCACGCTGACCGCAGCGGCGGCACAGGCCGGCGCCATTGTCATCGGCGAGGACCTCGGCACGGTCGAGAAGCAGGTGCGCCGCTTCCTCGCCGGACGGGGCGTGCTCGGTACCTCGATGCTGTGGTTCGAGCGGAAGGCGGATGGCGCGCCGCGGCCCGCGGCGGCGTGGCGCCGCGACTGCCTCGCCACTGTCGGCACCCACGACATGCCGCCTGCGGCGAGTTTCCTGACCGGAGCGCACGTGGCGATGCGCTCCCGGCTCGGTTTGCTGACCCGGTCGCAAGATGCCGAACGGCTCGAGGTAACGGCGGCGGTCAACGCGTGGCGCTCCATTCTCGCCGAAATGGGGCTGCTGCCCGCTGGCACGCGGCCAGACTCCCTGGCTATGGTTGCCGCGCTCTATGGATTCCTCGCCCGGACGCCCGCGCGGCTCATTGGTGTCTCACTCGCCGACGCGGTCGGCGATCGTGAACCGCAGAACATCCCGGGTACGAGCGACCAGTACCCAAATTGGCGGCTTCCGCTCACCGACGCCGCCGGCCACGCCGTGCTACTTGAAGATCTCGCGACCTCCGAGGGAGTAATTGCGGTGGCGAGCGCCGTCACGACCCCCGGTCTCCGGCGACCGGCCCGATCACGACCGGCCCGATCACGACCGGCCTGATCACGACCGGCCTGATCACGACCGGCCCGATCTCTAGACCACTAGGGCGTATCCCGTGGACCTTGGTGGATGCGGGCGGTGCTCAGGCGGCGATCCGGCCAGGCCTGCTTGTTCTCGAGGAGTCGATAGTGCAGCTATCGGCGACGACGACAGTGCCGTCCACGACGCCGGTCGTCCGTCTGGGGTCGTGGGCGGCACTGCCGCGCCGCCAAAGACTGCGGGACGCCCTAGCCCTCGCTTGCAGCGTGCCTGTCGCACTCTTGGGCGCGGAGCGCCCGCTCGACGCCGTCCCTTGATTCGATGAGCAGGCGGCGGAGCGCCGCGGGCGGCTGCCGGCTGGCAATGAAGTCGTCGGTCATGGCGATGACTTCATGGCTGATCGCCAGCGGGTACGCACCCTGCACAAATGTCTGCGCCATGTCGGACGTCCATTTCTGCCAGATGTCACCGACAACAGCGAAATAACGCGGCGTGAACGGCTCGAGCAGGTCGATCTGGTCCTCGTCGCCGAAACCAAGCAGCGTTGCCCGGAATGTCGCGTTAGCCATGGTGGCACCGGCCAGGATCTGCTCCCAGGCCGCCTGCTTGGCCGCAGGCTCAGGGATGGCCGCGCGGCAGGTGGCAGCGTGCCGCTCGCCCGCGGAGGTCGGGTCGCGCCTGATTTCCACGCTAATCTCGTTCTCGCCGGCCACGCCGCGGCTAACCAGCCGGTGCAGCAGCTTCCAGCGAAGCTCGGCGTCGACGGCGAGCCCGTCGAGTTCGGTCGATCCGTCGAGCAGCCCGGCGAGCAGGGCGAGATGTGCGTGGGAGATCGCACTGCGCGTCAGCGCCTGGGCGTACGCTAGCTGCCGGTCGGAGCCGGGCTCCGCCTCGTGCAGCATCCCGTTGAGGGCATCAGCGAAGAGCCCTAGCCCGGTCTCCCGCCATGCAGGGTCGGTGAATCTGCGCACGGCCGCTCCGGTTTGCCGCAGCAGGTTCTGCCCGATTGTGATGTCAGGCACCGACTTGACACCGGAGGTGACAAGCCTGAGGTAATCGCGGGCCGGCATTTCGGCATCGCGGCACATGTCCCAGGCGGCGGTCCAGCACAGCGAGGCCGGGAGTGATTCGCTGATCTCAGCGATCCCGCCGACGACAGTGCGCAGTGATGACTCGTCCAGCCGGATCTTGGCGTAGCCGAGATCGTCGTCGTTGACGAGCACGAGATCCGGGCGCTTGTGGCCCACTAGCTCAGGAACCGCCGTGCGCGCGCCGCTGACGTCGAACTCGACGCGGTGGCGGCGGGTGATCTGGCCGCCGTCGCGATCATAGAGCCCGACGGCGATCCGCTGCGTGCGCAGAGTGGGGTGGGCGGGCGGAGCCACCTGCAGTACCGAGAACGAAGTGAAGACGCCGCCGGAGTCAACTTCGTATTCGGGCCGTAGCGTGTTCACTCCCGCGGACTCCAGCCACTCCTTCGACCAGGAGGCGAGGTCCCTGCCCGAGGTTTCCTCCAGTGCCGCGAGCAGGTCGCCCAGGGTCGCGTTGCCCCAGGCGTGACGCTCGAAGTAGCGCCGGACCCCGGCAAGGAAGTTGTCCAGCCCGACATAGGCGACCAGTTGCTTGAGCACCGACGCGCCCTTGTAGTACGTGATCCCGTCGAAGTTGACTTCGACGGCGTGGATGTCGGGGATATCCGCCGCGATGGGGTGCGTCGAAGGCAACTGGTCCTGCCGGTAGGCGAACGTCTTGAACAACTGGGCAAAGGTTGTCCATGCATTCGTCCAGCGGGTCGCTTCCGCGAGCGCAAGCGTGCCCGCGAAGGTCGCGAAGGACTCGTTCAGCCAGAGGTCGTCCCACCAGCGCATGGTGACCAGGTCGCCGAACCACATGTGCGCCATCTCATGCATGATCGTCTCGGCGCGCGCCTCACGGTAGGCGTCGGTCACCCGCGACCTGAACACGTACTCCTCGAGGAAGGTGACACAGCCCACGTTCTCCATCGCGCCAACGTTGAATTCGGGCACAAAGAGCTGGTCGTACTTGCCGAACGGGTACCTGATCCCGAAAGCATGGTGGTAGAAGGTGAAGCCCTGCCTGGTCACCTCCAGGATCTCGTCAGGATCGAGGTACTCGGCAAGCGACTTGCGGCAGTACACGCCGAACGTGATCCCGTCGAACGAGTCGCGGACCTCGTGGTATGGGCCGGCGCAGACCGCGGTGACGTAGGCCGACATCACCGGGGTGGGCGGGAAATGCCAGCGGGCGGAGCGCTCACCTGATGGTTGCGCCGTCACGTCCGGTGCGTTGTTGCTCACCACTAGCCAGCCACTGGGCGCGGTGATCGTGAACTCGTAGGTCGCCTTGAGGTCTGGCTGGTCGAAGCACGCGAACATGCGGTGCGCATCGGCCGGCTCGAAATGTGAATAGATGTAGACCTCGCCGTCGACAGGATCAGTGAACCTGTGCAATCCCTCGCCGGTTCTTGAGTATGCGCAGTCGGCTGCGATCCGCAGCTCGTTACTCGTGGCGAGGGCCGGAAGGGCGATCCGGCCATCGGCGAAGGCAGACGTTTCCAGCGCCTGGCCGTTCAGGCTGATCTCGCGGACCGCCTCGGCTTCGAGCTCGATGAAGGTGCTCGCGCCCGGGCTCGTGCAGCGGAAGCTGGCGACGGTGACCGAGGTGAACGTCTGCCCGCCCGCCGTCAGGTCAAGATCGACGGCATACGAGTCGACGGCTAGCAGGCGTGCCCGCTCCCGCGCTTCGCTCCTGGTCAGATTGCCCGCCACGTGCTGTCCCTTCCATCGTTTCCGGCACAACGGATATCACGGTACAGACGTCAGGCAGCGCTCGTCTCGTTGCCCCGCTCCGTGCCCCCGCTCGGTGCCCTGCTCCGTGCCCCGCCGCCGCCCTTGCTCGGCATCCTTTCACGACCATTGCGGAATCACCGGGCGCGGACGGCGGTTGCCACCGACATGGCAGAGACGCAGGACCCCGCACTGGTTGATTTCTGGTTCGATCCGCTGTGTCCCTGGGCCTGGATCACGTCCAGGTGGCTGCTTGAGGTCGCCGAGCAGCGCCCGGTCCAGCCGCGCTGGCATGTGATGAGCCTGTCCGTGCTCAATGAGGACAAACCAGGCCTGCCCGACCGCTACCGCGAAATGCTGTCCCGCGGCTGGGGGCCGGTCCGGGTCTGCATAGCCGCGGAGCAGAAATTCGGCTCTGCGGCGCTGGAGCATCTCTACACGGCCCTCGGTACCCGGTTCCACAACGAGCAGCAGCCCAGGGATCGCGCGACCATCGAGGCGGCGCTAGCAGCGGTGGGCCTGCCGGCCGACCTGGCGGACGCGATGGACTCGAGTGACTACGACGAGGCACTGCGCGCTTCGCATGCCGACGGCATGGACCGGGTCGGTCACGACGTCGGAACCCCCGTGATCTCGGTGAACGGCGCCTCGTTCTTCGGGCCAGTGGTTTCGCCCATCCCGCGCGGCGAGGCCGCCGCGCGGCTATGGGACGGGGTGCTGCTTGTCGCGGCCACCGACGGGTTCTTCGAACTCAAGCGGAGCCGCACCCGCGACCCCATATTCGACTGAGCCGACGGCCGTCGCGCGGCGGCATGCGAGAGCTGCCGGTAATGGTGATCTCCGCCCCGGCCTATGGCTTCCAGGCAGGGTGAGGTGACCCGGATAGGGGAGGTGACCCGGATAGGGAGGTGACCCGGATAGGGAGGTGACCCGGAAGGGAGGCTGCCGCGGAACGCGCGGAGATGGACCAGATTGAACGGGTGATCGACCACGAGGCAAATGCTCGCTTCCCGTCGGCACGGTGCATCGGGTCGTGTTGTTGCGCCGCGGCGACGATCCGGTGATCGGGCCGGGAGAACCACTGCTGCGGGTATTCATCCCGGCTCCGGGCCAGCCCCAGGACGACACGGAGTCCCTTGCCGGTTGGAGGATCACACGGCGGTGCGCTGGGCTATCGGCGAGATGACCGGCGGCGGTGCCCACCCGACCCGCGGATTTCCGATCAGTGCCGCCGTGCACATCGCCATACCGGGCGCGCGCTCGATCAACCCCGTCACGGGGACGAACTGGCAAGGCACCGGCGTCGTGCCAGATACCGCCGTTCCTGAAGCCGAGGCCTACGACGTCGCCGACGGCGAGGCGCTGCGGCATGTGCTGTCGGTGGTCACCGGTACCAGCCGGCTCCGCGTCAATGGCACCTCAGACCGGCCGGACCGGCCCGCGGAGTCACTGTCTTGCGAGCGAAGCCCCGCAGGGAGTGGGTTGGTTCCGGCCTTGAGCATGCAAACTCTTGCATGAACGAATCAAGATCCTGCAAGGATTTACCCGATTCAATTCATGCCTGGACCTTGCACTTCAGTTCCTGGGATATAACTGAACTTGGCCGGCGGTGAGCCGGGAGCGGATATGGCACGGAGGTGGTCCGCAGCGGAGCACTTGCGGAGCACTGCCACCGCCGCTGAATATTAGTCGCCGGATTAAGGGCGAGCAAGAAAGCCAACACCGGCAGCTCGCAGAATCTCTTACCGGAGTGGCCGACGAGGGCACGGGGGCGCCCTCGTCCGCTGATCAAAAGCCGGACGTGGGGCGGCGCGCGCTCGCCAAGCGTTAAGGGGACCTGTTGAACCGGTTCGCGCTGGCAGCATCCTCCTGGTGCGGATGGCGAACCGGCCGCTATCCGGCCAGGCTCGACGACATCGCGTCGTTGCTGGCGCAGCTATGCCACCAGTGCAGCTGTGATGCGTGTCGCAATATCGCCATAGCCGTTACGTCGGCACCAGCTCAGGATATATCGCGCATGTTCACCACACCACCGGTAAACGACTTCGGGTGTCATCTTGAGCTCGCGGCTGTGCTCGCCGCGATCTTTAATTAAAGGGCCAAGATAGTCGACAAGCTTTGCAGCAGTGTCGTATCCCACATGTGCCGCGTCGGCGAGCGTTTCGTGGTTGACGGCCCGGCCTGAGGCGATCGCGCCAGCCAACCGCGCTGCAGTCGTCCCTTTTCCTTTCCCAAAGTAAGCATGGATACGCGGAATATCTGGCGGGCTGCCGCCAGGCGGAAACTGAGGGGCCGTTAGAAGGCCGCCTCTGACTGCAATATCAACGGCTTCTATAAGGGGCATGGGTCCCGTTGCCTTTCGGTAGATACCCACCACTTCAGGCTGCTCCACCGCCTCGTCCAAATGATCACGTTCAAGTCCGTGGCCTTGAGCGGCGAAGATCACGGCCGTCTGCCTGCGCGCCCTGCGAAGGATGTTCAGCACGTCAAGCCCGTCGAACGAATACTCGATGGCGTAGTCGTTCCAGGTAAGGTCGGTGACCACCACGTCGAACCTCAAGCGGTCGCTCACCGCCCGCTCAACCGCGGTCTTGTCCTCGGCGATGCGCACGGTGGCGTCGCTCAGGCACTGCCGCAGAAAGGGTTCGATGATCTTTCCCAGTGCAGCGGCGACCAGAATACGTGGCCCGTCCTGCATTGATTTACCCCCAACTGGTCATTTGGTTATGACCTCTGTGGCGACGGTGTGGCTTCGGTCGTCAACCGGCGGCAGCCGGGTGATATTTGCGCCTGTACTCCGGGCGGGCCCGCCGGTGTCAAGATGATATACGAGCTCCGGTCATTACCCATTCCTCCGTTAACGGCGGTCTACGGGCGCTCTCTCACCTGGTGGAGCCGGAGGCCCGGAGGTCGTCCATCCGGCTGTCATTGCGCGAGCGTGGCCCACCGGCTCACAAGGCGCGTAATAGCATCTTTTGGGACGTAATTGGTCAGATGACGTGGCAGCAGACGAGCAACCTGGGGCCAGCCGCAGGTCACGCAGCTCCTCGCTCGTTTCTGCCCGTGGTCATGTTCAGCAGTCGCTAGTGGCTCATACCTCGACGAACACGCCATGGTCGACCCGATCGGCGAGAACCCGGCCTTGGCGACCGTTCCGGCGAACGTCTGCGCGTGCCAGATGGTGGACCATGAGGAGGACCCGGTCACGCATCGGCATCAGTCAAGAATCCGCCGGCACCGCCGTACCTGTGTCCCGCAACCAGTTTCCGCAGCGGCGGAAATCGTGGCCGGGCGTACCGGTGCTGGTGCCGGCCAGCAGACCCTGGCGGCGAGCGACGGTGCGGCGGGGGCGCGGCGGTGACGGGTCACGCAGCTGGCGCGTGTGCCACTGCGCCGCCCGGGTCGGTACGTTTTGAGGATGGCAGCGGATGAGTCGGGGGCGGCGGCGCGGAAGGGGCCTGTCCTCGTCGCCTGCGTCGTTGGCGGCGTGGCCGGGGCTGCCCTGGCGGGTCATCGGGGCGCACGGGCTGCGAGCGTGAGCGCAGTCGTCGGTGCGGCCGGGCTGGGGGCGTCCGAGGCGGTAGCGCGGGCGCGGCAGCGTCCCGGCGAGATCCCGCCGCTGTGGCAGCGGATCGCGACCAGCGCCGCGCTGGTTGCCCCGCTCGGGTGGGCGGCAGGCGCTGACCCGCGCCGGACCCGTCGCGGTGGGGGCGGCGACCGGGACCGTCGGCGGTCTGCTCGGGATCCGTCCACAGAAGGTGTTGCTCGGGCCGCTGTTCGGAGCCGCGGTGGGCCGGGTCCTCGGGTCGCGGCGGCGCGCGGTGCCTGCGGCGGTGGTCGCCAGCGCCACGATGCTGGCCTACCGGGTGGCGTCGACGCTGGTTTTCCGTGACGCGCAGGTGAGCCTGCTCGCCGAGCGGGTCCGAGCGGAGGATCTGCCCTTGGTCGTACCGCGGGAAGCCCGGTCCCGGTACGTCGGCACCGGCTACGTCCGCGAGCTGGCCGAGGTACTGGGCGGCCGCTATGTAGCCGACGCGCCCGACGTCGGCATTGTCGCCTCTGTGGACGAGCTGGCCGGTCCTGAGTTCGACCCGGCGAGCATTGACCCGCGGGTCCGCGAGTTCTATGAGCACACCACCCGGTTCACTCTCGACATCGTGCCGCAGTGGCGCCCGTGGGTGCGTCCCGGCTACCTGCTCTACCGGACCTTGGTCGCACGCCCGCTGGGGCAGGCGAACGTGCCAATGAATCAGCGTGAGACGCAACGGGGTATCCGCAGCCGAATCGACACAATCACTTCGCCAGCCTCCGACGTCGTGGCGATCCGCGGCTGGATCCGGTCGTTCGTCGATACCGGCAAGCCGATCTACGTCGGTATCTACACCACCTACCGGCACCGCGGCCGCGGATACGTGAGCGTCGGATTCCCGCTACCGCAGGCCAGCTTCACCGCGACGCTGCTGCCACGTGCCCGCTCCGGCGGTGGCCTGGTCCTGACCAGCCGCAGCGACCTGGACCAGCCCGGCCACTACCTCGCCTACATCGACCCAGCCACCCGAGATCTCACCGTGGTGGCGGTGCATGGCTTCGCCGAACAGCTCGACGTCTACGTGCAGGACGGCGAACTGCGAGCCGAGCACGCCTTCTCCATCTTCGGACGGCCCTTCCTCGTCCTCCAGTACCGGATGCACCGCAAACCGGCCGGGCCCGCGGCATGACGATGGACGGGACCGCCTAGCGCCGATGCTCCGGCGAGATCTCCGGGTAGCCCCGGCAAGCATGGTCAACCGAAGTCGCAGCAGATCAACTTAGCTGCATATACGTGTTGTCCAGCTCGTCCTGGAGTACGTGGGCCTGGCCAGCGGCCGGCCGCATCGTCAAATCCCGGTCTGGAACCCTCATGCGATACTGCCAGCCCTCCGGGATGTGCAGTCGATCACCCAGGGTGGGCAGAGAGCCTGCGCTCAGGCTGTCGTCGATGATGTGCGAGTACGCCTGCATGACGTAGGTCTTGCCGTCGGGGGTCAGCAGTTCGTACACGGGCCGGCCTGCCAAGAAGGACCATTTGGTTTCTCGTTTGATCGTGATGTCGGTGTAATACCGCCCGGCCCCGCGGTCCTCCAGGTTCATCCCGGCCGGTATGGGCAGCTCGCCAAGGCGGCAGGCACTCATCATTCACGTCACGGAGTGACACGGCTCGTCCGGGTCTGGCGACCGCATCGTGACGTTACCGGACATCCAGGCCAACATGGACATATGCTGCGGCCGAGGGCGCGGGTGGGGCAATGTTCAGGCGATCATGGGCAGAGGAGCCGGCATGGCGGATACGGACTCGATGAGCGCGGACCCGGCCGGCTGGGGGAGCCATCGGGTTGATTTGCAGATCGAGCGGCCCCACCCGGCTCGGGTCTATGACTACCTGCTCGGCGGCAAGGATAACTATGCCGCGGATCGGGCCGCGGCCGGGGAGGGCCTGAAAGCCAACCCCAATTCACGGATCCCGCCGAGGGAGAATCGCGCGTTCCTGCGCCGCGCAGTGCGCTTTCTGGCTCGGGAGGCGGGCATCAGCCAGTTCCTGGACATCGGCACCGGCATCCCGACGTCCCCCAATGTGCACGAGGTCGCCCAGGACATCGAGCCGCAGGCGCGGGTCGTATACGTGGACAACGACCCCATCGTGCTCACCCACGCCCGGGCCTTACTCACCAGCAGCCCGGCCGGCAAGGTCGCCTACACCGACTCCGACCTGCGCGACGTCGGCAAGATCCTCAGCTCCCCGGTCCTGAATGAGGCGCTGGATCTGAGCCGCCCCGTCGCGCTGCTGCTGATCGCGATCATGCATTTCATCCCCGATGCCGACGATCCCTATGGCCTGTCCGGCCGCCTGCTCGCGGGGTTGCCTCCGGCAGCTACCTGGCGTTGTCGCATCTCACTGGCGACTTCGACCCGGCGGCGTGGGAAGGTGTCGCCGCGGTGTACCGGCGCAGCGGGGTGGCCTTGCAGGTTCGCTCCCGTCCGCAGATCGAACGGTTCTTCGCCGGGCTGGACCTGATCGACCCCGGCGTCGTGTCGCTGCCCCGCTGGCGGCCCGACCCCGGCGACATGGGCCAGGCGAGCCCGCCGGGCGATGCCGCGGTCTCGGTGTATGGCGGCGTTGCCCGCAAACCATAGCTATGGCCGCAGAAACACCAGCGGCAGCGCCCCCGGCCGGGCCAGCCCGGGCCCGCATCGTCGAAGTGCCGGCGCTGCTCACGGGTCAGTAGCTGGGGCCCCGGCCCATGTCCCCCTTCCGGCTTGCGGACGGACAGCCGAGCAGCCCAATAGCAGTCCGCCACCGCCCGCAGCGGGAACGCGGCCTACCGCGACGGGCCGCACGGGGCGCTACCCGCGCGTAACGTGTGGCATCCAGCTGTCGATCAGGGAAGAGCGGGGAAATCGAAGTAGAGGGAGGGAACGACCAGAGGACCCTGTAACCGCGGGTCTTGAGCTGTCGCTGCGCGCGGCGT
Source organism: uncultured Actinomycetota bacterium (assembly GCA_963727015.1). Classification (GTDB taxonomy): domain Bacteria; phylum Actinomycetota; class Actinomycetes; order Streptosporangiales; family Streptosporangiaceae; genus DATFVJ01. The sequence continues at coordinate 825,727 of CAVSEV010000005.1, forward strand.
GGCGTCCCGCAACGGTCACGCGCTGGCCGCGCAGCCGGGCGGTTGGCCGCGGAGGAGTGCGCCTCGTCGCCCATCGCGCGGCAGGGCCGGGTGGTCGGTAACCGGACGGATCGCCGGGGGCAGGCGAATCGCGGGCCGAGTTCGCCTGCCCCCGGGCCCAGATGTGTCAATCCCCGGTAGTTCGAAATCCGCCTGAGACGGTTATCTCGAATCCGGTGAGGATCGGGTCAGCACAGCCCCGAATAGGCGCCGCTCACCCAGGTGGTCCATGGGGACCAGTTGGTGCCGTCTTGCGACATTATTACCGCCGCCCTTGCGTTGCCGTAGGCGTCATAGGTTGACAGCGCCCCGTTGACGGGGTTGATCTGCCAGTACCCGCGCTCACCAGCGGATCCAGTTGCATACTGATTGCCGCCGGATTCTGCCATGGCAATAGACGCCGCCGTGACCGCGGCCGAGGGTGACCCTCCCGCGGACTCCCACAACGCCTCGAGGCCGCTGCAACCCAGCGTCCCGCTAAGCCCACTGGCCTGCTGGGGGCTGCTAGCGCCCGCCAGACTGCCCTGCGAGGGCTGCGGTCGGCTCGCGCCGCCTTGCCCGGCGTTGCCCCCTGCCGTGCCCGTGGCGCCGGTAGGGGAGGCCGTGGGGTTTTGCGGGTTGGTGAGTACCTGACCAGGGTAGATCAGATTTGGGTCGCTGATCGTCGACCGGTTCGCCTGATACAGCGAGCCCCAATCGTCGGCTCGGCCATAAAACCGCAAGGCAATCGCGGACAAGGTGTCCCCAGGCTGGACGGTGTACCTGGTGCCTGCTGTGGCCTGCGCACGCCTGTCCGGCCGGGCTGGCCGGGCAGTTCGGCTGAGCCGATCCCACCACCGCGTCCAGACTTGCCCTGACTACTCGCTGGGTTGCCGCTGCGTGGTGAGGCTGGGTGGCCTGATGGGCATGCGGGTGCGGAGCCGCTGCCAGCACGCCCACCACCGCGAGAGCGGGCGCCGCCTTGCCAGCCTTCAGGGCGACCTTCTCCGCTGCGGACGGGGTCACATGACGCCCGCTCCGCCTGATATTCCTCTTCCTCTTCCTCCGCTGTCCGGATACTGAATTCATGCAACTCCTAACGCCACGAACACGCCCGCCTACTCAGGCTGCCGCCCTGTTCGCCGGGCCTTCCTTACGCTCCCCCATTCGGAGCAGCATGCCAGGACATCTCGCTCCTACGCAGACAAATAAGACAAATATCGATTATCAGGACAAATCAGTGGAAGCAGCTATATAGTTCGCGGGATCGCGCCGCCCGAGCGTCCTGGTCGGCGGGGGCCGAACTGCCGCCAGCGGGCGGCTCTGCCCGCACTGCTACCCGCTCCCGCGCGAACTGGCCGACGTCGCCTGTGGCCATCGAGATCTGCCCGTGATAGCCGGCCAAGTCGGGGCAATGGCTGTCACACAGGGGAGCATTCGCCAGGTGTCATTGGGCTCACAGACCACTAGCGTCGTGGGCCACAGCCGAGCACCGGGTGTGCCCGGCCGATGACGGGTTCGCAGTCGCCGGGCAGCGCAGGGCCAGTTCTGGCGCCGTCTCGGTAACGTCCCGGTGCTGATTGCGCCCAGGATCAGGTCGGCAACCCGCAACACGAGGGGGAGAAGCGCGATGGCTCGGGCTCACGTGGGACTCAAGATCGTAATCAGCCAGCCGCGGGCCGGGCGCGCGGCGTCCCGCAGGCCGTCGCAGACCGCTGTACTTACATCTTCAATCCAGCCGGCGGAGCGGAGCCGAACCGCCGTTTGCCCGGCGAGTAGCTTGCTCGGTGGCCGTGGATTCTTGGCTTTCTCGCTGTATTGACGGCATCTCGCTCCGGGTGCTGACTCCGGGCGCAAGCGACAGTTGGGTGCGTGGATTGGATCGCTCTTCTCCCGCGGCCGGATAGTCCTCGCCGCCACCGGTTACCGCGTGCGGCGGCGGCGCTTGCGCCGTCTCGCCTTTCCTCCGTTGCTCTGCGCCGCCGCGCCTCCGTGCGCGTGCTTCGCATGTCGCTCCTGTTCCGCCTGCGGTGGGTTCGCGGCGGCGCTTTCCCCGGAACCGCGGGATCTAGCGGCGTCAGACGCCGCCTTGCCCGGTGCCGTACCAGCGGGCGCGGACCGGCCTGACGGCGCGTCGCGGTGCCGCTGCGGCGAAGACCCTGCGCGTCCTCGTGCGGAACTGGCGGGTACGAAATTGGCCGGTACGGGACCGGCTGGGCCAAGTACGGCTGGTACGGGGCCTGCTGGCGCCGCTGCGGCAGGCTCACCACTGGACGACGCAGTTGGGCGGGCGCCGGGGGGCGGGGCGGCGCCCGGCACGCCGGTACCCGCCGTCTCGCCCGCCATCCGGCCGGCCGGCGGTCCGCCCCCGAGGCGGTCGTCTGGCCCGGTCCCCGCATGCCCGGTCCCCGCATGCCCGGTCCCCGCATGCCCGGTCTGCGCATGCCCGGTTCCGGTATGCCCGGTTCCGGTATGCGCGGTCTGCGCGTGCCCGGTCTGCGCGTGGACGGTTCTGCGGTTCGGGGTGTCGCTGATAGGAGCGCTGCGGGCCGGGGTGCTGCGGGCCGGAGCGCTATGGGCGGCACCGCCGCGTGCCTCGTCCGCGCGTGACGCCTGGGTAGGTGACGCCACCCCGGTGGACGGGACAGCCGAGGTCGCGCATTGCTCAGCGGTTGCCGCCTCATGCTCCGGGTGCGGCCTCGATACATCACGTGCCCGCATGGCCGCGTCCACTGTTACGCGCATTCCTGGCATCCGCGCCTCCCGGGACTCAGTGTCGCATTCGTCGACCTGGAGCCGGCCGGGTGGTATAGCGGTGTAGCCGGCGCGGCAGGGCTAGGCCCGATTGATAGGCCCGATTGATAGGCCCCATTGATAGACCCCATGGATGGGCCGGAGCAGCGGCTTGATGGGCTGGAGCGCAGGCCGCGCGTCAATGGCGCCTGCGGGTGGCCCGTACGCATGACAGCCCGGCGCCTGTGCTGAACTTGCCAGATGGCCAGGTAAAGGGCGTGACCGGTGAGCTTGACTTCAACCGCACGTGATGTCGTACACCAGGCCTGAGGTGCAACCGGGCACGGGATGGTGACTGGACATCGGATCGAAACGACCGCCGCTATGGCGGGAGGTATTCGAAGGCAAGCGCGGCCGTCTCACCGCAGGTCTGCTGATCCTAGAGGCCGTGTTCGCCATCGAGGCGCTCATGGCGATCACGATCCTGCCCGCGATCAAGGCCGACCTTGGCGGCCTGTCGCTCTACGGGTGGGCTCTGGCCGCCGCGAGTTTCGGCGCGTTCGGGGCCATCCCGATCGGCGGCCGGGCAGTCGATCGGTTCGGGCCGCGCCGCCCGCTCGCGGTCCTGCTCGCCATGTTCGGCTCCGGTCTCGTCATCTCCGCATTGGCGCCAAGCATGCTCGTCGTCGCGGCCGGGCGCTTTCTCCAGGGGGTTGCGGCCGGGGCGTTGTACGCGGTGTCCCTTGGCGCGGTCGCCAAGACCTATCCCGAGCGACTGCGGCCGCGGGTACTTGCGCTACTTGCCTCGATGTGGATTCTGCCTGGGCTGTTCGGCCCGCCGCTCGGCGCGGCGATCGCGACGGCGTTCAGCTGGAGGTGGGCGTTCGTAGCGCCGGTTCCCGTCCTGATCATCGCGGCCTGGCTGGTGCTGCAGGCGCTTCCTGGCACCAGGAAGGCCGACGGGCCAAGGCTGCCGTTGCGCTGGCCGCTGCAGCTCACGCTCGGGGCGGGCCTTTTCCTCGGCGGCCTCACCGACCCCACACCCGCCAGTTTCGCGCTCTGCCCGGCAGGCATCGCGCTCGGCCTGCCCGCGCTCGCCCGCATCATCCCGGCCGGATCATTCCGCGCACGTCCCGGGATACCCGCGGCCGCGGCATCGGCATTCCTGCTGTCCGCGGCCTTTTTCGCGGTGGACGGTTTCGTGCCGCTGATGCTGACGAGCGTCCGGGGCCTTACCGTCGCGGCCGCGAGTGTGGTGGTGGCGTCGGCCACGGTCGCCTGGTCGGCAGGGAGCTGGTGGCAGTCCCGCCACGCGGAAACCTGGAGCACGACGTCGCTGGTGACCGTCGGCGCCGCGCTCGTGGCGATCGGCACGATCGGCGTGGCGGGCGGCCTCGTCAACCTGCCCATCGCCACGACCTACGCGGGCTGGACGGTGGCAGGCGTCGGAATGGGCATCGCGTTCCCGACGATCCCGCTGGCCGTGATGGGCGCGACGGCCAAGGGCGACGAGGCGGGGGAACTGTCGTCGTCCCTTCTTATGGACACCCTCGGCGTTGCCATGGGCGCGGGTCTCGGCGGCGCGAGCGTCGCCCTCACCGCGGCTGCGGGCGCCGGACTGCGCGCCGGGCTCGCGGGCGCGTTCTGTGTCGGCCTGCTGTGCGCGATCATGCTGCTGCCGATCGCCCACCGGTTGCCGCGCCGGCCGCAGGACCGGCCCGGCAGCCAGGTACCAGCCGGTTCCGGCTAGGGCGTGGTCTCCCGCAGATCTCTGCCGGCGACGATATTCGACACCGGCTCCTCGAGAACAAGCAGGGCCTTGCCGGATCGGCGCCTGGAGCACCGCCCGCATCCACCGAGATCTACGGGACACCAGCCGTTGCCCTAGGTCGTCCATAAGCCGAACCAGGCGTGCTGCTCGCGCCTGCGCGCAGCCGTTCTGAATCACGCCGCCGTTCTGAATCACGCCGGGCTCAGAACACCATTGGGCACCATGGGGCCGGGTCCCAGGACATGGCGGCGGAGACTGCCGCCACCGCGGCTGGCCGCAGTTCCTTGATCACCCCGGCGCCGGCCAGGGCACCAAGCCTGGTACCGCCGAGGTACGCGGCGCCAAGCGCGGCGACGGGCATCCACAGGTCGGCCGCATCACCGGTCCTTTCGCACTCAGCCACCGCGGCTCCGGCCGGTCCCTCCGCCTGCAACCGCCAGCGGCCCGTGTTCCAGGGACAGAGCTCGTCGGTCACCTCGATCACCACATTGCATGCGCCGGGTGAGCGCCGCGGGAAGATCGATAAGGCGGATCCAGGGCCCGTCCCTGAAGCGGGCACGCGCGCGGCGCGGGTCGGCGAGAAGATGGAGAAGCGGGTCGTCGACGGGCCGGTTCTCGGCCACGACCTTGCGCGTCAGATCACGGCTCAGCAGGTCGCGCCGCAGGGCCGCAGCCGCGGCCGGGCCTTCCGCCATCAGCTCCCAGATCCTGATGGTGCCCGCAGGTATCCCGTCCTCGTCCCAATTGGGTGATGCCGCATAGAGGGCGTAGCCCCGCGGATCCGATGCGTCCTCGGCGAGCAGGCACCGCAGCGGTGCGCTGCCCGCTCGCCGGTACGCCGGGTCGTAGAGAACGGCGTCCCACCAGCGGTCGTCCCTCATGAACGACCCCGGGCGGCAGGGCAGCAGGGTGTCGTAGACCTTCGCGAGTTCCTGCCTCGCCTGCTGCGGCTCCGCGATCCCAGCCGCAGCCGCGGATCGCACGGTGCGCCGGGCGTGAACCGCCCGTCGCCGCCGCGGATGACGAACGAGGCGAGAGTGGAAGCCATCCCTTAGCCGAAGCGCCCGTAGATTCCTGCCTCCGACGCCCACAGCGCGGCGACCGGCTCGCTCCTGTCGTGGATGTCGGCAAGCTGCCGCTTCATCAGGGTGCGCAGGATGCCGCGGCGACGGTGCGGCGGCAGCACGGATACGCCGCTGACACCCGCGGCTGGCAGAACCGCGCCCGGCACGCCCAGCATGATGCTGAACGCGCAGGCGGAACCGGCGATCACGGCACCGTCGAAGGCGGCCAGGCTCCTGTCGAACTCGAACCGTTCCCTGAAGTGCTGAATCTCGGGCTCGGCGGGCCAGGCCGTGTGGAAGGCGTGCTCGTCGACGGCGCGCATGCCCGCGAACTCCTCTTCCGTGATCGGGCGCACCGGATAGGGCTCATCCATCTTGCCTTCGTACCCCGCTTGCGCCCGCCGCGGCGAATGGTTTTCTGCCGTGCCTGCCTCCGCTCGCGCGCAACCGGGAAACAAATGCGAGCGCGAGCGGGAGACAGGCGAGTGCCCAAGCGGGAGACAGGGCGAGCGCGCAAGCGCGGCGGCGCCTTTGGCCGTGGAACGTGCTCGCCAGCCGCTACGGAGCTACAGTGCCCGCATTATGGTTTCCCGCCAGCTTGCCGGCCCGCTCGCCGCGCTCGTCGCACGTGGCAGGCGGGTACGCGCGTTCGCGCGCAGGCAGTTCATCACCCGCAACCGGCGCTTGTCCGCCGTGCTTGCGGCCGTGACGATCGTCATCGGCGTGGCAGCGGTGCACGTGTCCCAGTCCTGGTTCTCGCCCGGGGTCATGATCCTGCCGGTCCTCGCGGGCGGGTTGCTGCTGCGGGTGCGGGCACTGCGGATCCTCTTCGCCGTCGTCGCATTGATGCTCGCCTACGACGTCATGGCGGGGCGGGCCGGGCCGGGGATCATCGCAACCATCGTCGTCGTCGCTGTCTTCGCCTATGTGCTCGCGAGGACAAGGGAGAAGCTCGGCGTGCGCGGGCTGCGCGGCGACCAGATGCTCATCGAGCTAAGAGACCGCCTCCGCGCGCAGGGGCAGCTGGCGGCACTGCCGAACGGCTGGGGTTCACGGGTCGTGCTTGAACCGGCAGGCGGATCGTCGTTCGGTGGCGACTTCGTGGTGTCCGCGGCCGACGGTAAGGGGCTGGAACTGGCGCTCGTCGATGTCTCGGGCAAGGGGATCGACGCCGGGACGCGCGCGCTGCTGCTCTCCGGCGCGTTCGGCGGGCTGCTCGGGTCGGTGCCGAAGGAAGAGTTCCTCGGCGCTTGCAACGGTTACCTGCGCCGTGGCGCCACCACCGAGGGCTTCGTTACCGCCATTCACCTGTCGGTGGACCTGATGACGGGCGAGTACGTGCTTTACTCGGCCGGGCATCCGCCTGCGGTCCAGTTCGACGCGGGCAGCGGAAGCTGGCGGATAACGCAGGCAAGGGGGATAGTCCTCGGCGTAGTCGCGGACCTGCGCTGCATTCCCGAGCGCGGCATCCTGCGGCAGGGCGACGCGCTGCTGCTTTACACCGACGGGCTGGTGGAGGCGCCCGGCAGGGACATCGACGCCGGCATCGACCGCCTGCTCGGAGAGGCCGATCGGCTGGTAACCACGGGGTTCAGGCAGGGCGCCGCCGAACTTGTGCTTGCCATGAAGACCGGGCATGCCGATGACTGCGCGCTCGTCCTCATCTGGCGAACCTGACGCTGGCGCGGCAGGCGCCCGCGCGGGACCCGCGTCAGGAACGGCCGAGGTTGAGCAGGAACTCGACCGAACCATGGTTCTGCGTGGTGATGGGCCCGAAGCTGGGGTTGGGGATGTCCCAGGTGGCGAAGGTGACGGGGATCGAGCCCGACAGCTTGATGGTGTTTGCGGCATGCTCGGCTGTCAGCTTGAAGGTGACTGGACGGGTCTGGCCGCGCAGCGTCAGGTTGCCTTGCGCGGTGTAGGTCTTCGTTGCACCCGCGGCCGGCATTGGGTCAAGACTGATCGGCCGGGTCAGGGTGAAAGTGGCCGTCGGGTAGCTCGACGTGTCCATGATCCGGCCGTTGAACTGCACATCACGCTGGCTTTTATCGCTTCTTACCGTGGCCATCGCCACGGAGAACGTACCTGCGGTCGCGGCCTGGCCGGCGATCGTAAGATGGCCGCTGACGGCGCTCGTCCTGCCGACGGCCGTGTTCTGCTGGCCGAAGGGGACCTCATTGACGCGATAGCCGGCCTGTGAGCCGCCCGCCACCGTCCAGGTCCCTGCGAGCGACGCAGCTGCCGCAGAAGGGTTCCCGGAGGCGGGCGCGGACGGCGCCGCGGACTGGCTGCCAGATGCCTTGGTGCTGAGCGAGAACGGCGCAGGTGCCTTGCCCGCCACGAAATGGATGTAGATGAAGGTGCCGGCTACGGCGAGCGCGGCGAGGACGACGACGCCCACGACGGCGCCAACCAGCCACCGCATCCAGTGGCGTGGCCCCCAGCGTCGTGGACGTGGATTGCCGGCTGACATAGTCGTGATCCTCTGCACGGGTTCATGTTCGTGGCGTAGCCGTCTGATCATCTAACCAAAGGCTGACCGCATGTTCTCGCGCGTTTCTCAACAAGCTATGAATCCGCTTGGCTCCCGGTGCGCGCCGGTGTCAGGGTGAAGAGCCGGTGTCAGGGCGAAGGGCCCGGTGTCAGGGCGAAGGGCCCGGTGTCAGGGCGAAGGGCCGGTATCAGGGCGAAGGGCCGGGACGCGCGCCACGGGATCCGGGCGCGCGGCATGGAGAATTACGCTGCCACGCCGAGGGTAACGAGATAACGATATGGCTACGGTGACGCTACGGCCGCGTGTTTCGCCGGGGAAACTTCTGAGTTTCGCCGTTGAAACCGCCGGCCGCGGCGGGTTATAGCGGCCCTGGAAAAGCTTCGTGTGGCCGGGTTTGGCGAGTGAAAGCTGAGCCGATGGAATCCGGCTGCCGGCGACGGCCCGGCCGGGTCAGGTTTCGAGGCCACCGGGTTTACCGCGTGAACAGCCGCCGCGGCGAACGATCACAGTGCCGGCAAGGCTTCCTGATGCCCGCCGCCGGGCGGCCCGGCTGCCGCCCGATGGCGGCTTAGCAGCAGCTCAGCGGCAGCCCAGAGGCGGCGCGGCGGCTTGCGATCAGGCTGTTGCGCAGGGTAACTGTGTCGGGTGTCCACGGCACGCCTGCCCGGCGGCGGGGTAGCCAGCCTGCTGCAAGGACGCCCGGATTCGTGCGGGGGGTTGCGTGACCCGCGGCTGGGTAATTCCGCTGGTACGGGCGTCGCCTGAACTGACATTTATGTCATGTACCTGATGTGACGCTTATGTCATTGTTTGCAATAGCTTGAGAAGTGTGCCGAAATAGAGATCGTGACGCGCGAGGCGACGCCAGTGAGCGGTGGGAACAGTACCCGGGGCGCCGCTATCCGGGCGTGCGCTGACGGTGGCCTGGCGGGGATTGACGCGCTATCGGACCAGGCCGCGGGCGAGAACTTCCCTGTCGCGCTCCGGATCCTGCCGCGCGCCTACCGCCGCCACCTGATGGCCGTCTACCGCTTCGCCCGCCTGGTGGACGACATTGGTGACGAACCGGGCCCCCTGCTGGCCGGCCACGTCAGTGCAGATCTGGCCGGCCACGTCAGTGCAGATACGGCGGAAACGGTGGCGGAAACCACCGGCCGGGCCGCCGATCGGCTACGGGCGCTCGACGCGGTTGAGGAGGATCTGGATCGTGCCTTCTCGTCCGGCGCCACCTCGCCGGGCTCGCAGGCCAGGCTCCGCGTTGTCCGCGAGGTCGCGAGGACCGCCGCGGACTGCGTCATTCCCGCGGAGCCGTTCAGGATGCTCATCGAAGCCAATCGGCAGGACCAGCAGGTCAGCAGGTATGCGACCTTCGACGACCTGCTCGGCTACTGCCGCTTGTCCGCCAACCCGGTGGGGCGCATCGTGCTGCACATCTTCGGCGCCGCCACCGCCGAACGGGAGCGGCTGTCCGACCTGGTGTGCACCGCGCTGCAACTCGCGGAGCACTGGCAGGACGTTGCGGAAGACTTCGCCAGGGGCCGTATCTACCTGCCGCAGGAGGATCTGGTGGCGTTCGGCTGCGTTGAAGGAGATCTGCAAATCGCCGCCGGTGTGCGCACCACGCCGCTTTCTGTCCGCAAGCTCATGCGATTCGAGACCGAGCGTGCGGGACACCTGCTCACCGAGGGCGCTCCTCTCACCGGGACTCTGCATGGCTGGGCGAGGCTCGCCGTGGCGGGTTACGTGGCAGGCGGCCGGGCCACCCTGGCCGCGATCGCCGCGGCCGGCTCCGCTGCTGACTCCGCCCCTGACTCCGGCCCGGCCGGCTTCGACGTACTGAGCGTGACGGCAAGGCCGGGCCGTGCGCGGACTGCGGCCGGCCTGATCCGCGCGTACCTGAGGGGGAGGTGACCGTTGACGACGGCACCTAGGGCAGCGGGCCCTGACACGGCGGCTGCCTACCGCCATTGCGAGCACATCACGAGGACCGAGGCGCGCAACTTCTCTTACGGCATCCGGCTGCTCCCGCCGGACAAGCGCCGCGCGCTCAGCGCCATCTACGCGTTCGCCCGGCGGATCGACGACATAGGCGACGGCACGCTGACCGCGCCGGAGAAGCTGGCGCGGCTTGACGAGGCCAGGGCGGCGGCGGCGGATCCGGCCAATTTTCCGGACGATCCCACCCTCGTCGGCCTGGCAGACGCCGCGCGGCGCTTTCCCATCCCGCTCGGCGCGTTCGGCGAGCTCATTGATGGCTGCTCCGCCGACGTGCGCGGCACCACCTATGCCACGTTCGACGATCTGCTCTGCTACTGCAGGTGCGTGGCAGGGTCGATCGGCCGGCTGTCGCTCGGCGTCTTCGGCTCCGCCGACCCGCGGGTGGCGGCGCCGCTGGCAGATGCGCTCGGCGTCGCGCTCCAGCTGACCAACATCCTTCGTGATATCAGCGAAGACCACGCGGGCGGCCGCGTCTACCTGCCAGCGGAGGACATCGAGCGGTTCGGCTGCGAGCTTGGGCCCGGTTCGCCGGCGCCCGCCGCGGACGCTGACCGGTTTGCTGACCTCGTCAGGTTCGAGGCCGGGCGGGCCCGCGACTGGTATTCGACAGGGCTAGGGCTGCTGCCGCTGCTAGACAGGCGCAGCGCGGCATGCACAGCCGCGATGGCCGGGATCTACCGCCGGCTGCTTGACCGGATCGCTGCCGCACCTGCCGTGGCAGTCAGCGGCCGGATGTCGCTGCCTGGCTGGGAGAAAGCGTGGGTCGCCGCCCGCTCGCTGGCTGGCGGCCTGGCGTGACGGCGGTCGAGCGTGGCATCGCCGCGGCGCCTGCCCCACGCCACCTGGGCGTCGCCGCAGGCCGGGCGCCGCACATCGTGGTTGTCGGCGGCGGTCTCGCGGGGGTTGCGGCCGCGATCGCGCTCTGCGACGCGGGTGCCCGCGTGACGCTCGCCGAGGCGCGGCCGCGGCTGGGCGGCGCCACTTGCTCGTTCACCCGGGGCAGCCTGACCGTGGACAACGGCCAGCACATCTTCCTGCGCTGCTGCACTGCCTACCGCGGCTTGCTCGACCGGCTCGGCATGACCTCGAATACCGTGCTGCAGGAAAGATTCGACGTGCGGGTGCTCACCCCGGCGGGCGCGGCGCGGCTCCGCAGGCGAGGGCTGCCCGTTCCATTTCATCTGGCGTCCGCGCTCGCCACCTATCCGTTGCTGTCGCGCAGGGAGCGGGCAGGTGCGGTACGTGCCGCGCTCGCCTTCCTCCGGCTGGACCCGGCCGATCCGGGCACCGACACCCAGCGGCTCGGCGATTGGCTCGCCGCCCACGGCCAGGGGCCGCGGGCCAGGCGCGGTCTGTGGGACCTGTTCGTCGTCTCTTCGCTGAACATCGCGGGCGACGACGCATCGCTGGCGCTCGCCGCGATGGTGATTAAGACCGCCCTGCTCGGCGGCCCTGGCGCCGCCGACATCGGAGTGCCGTCCGTGCCGCTCGGTGACTTGCACGGCCGGGCCGCGGGTACGCTGCTGCGCCGGCTTGGCGCCACCGTGCTGACCGGTGCCAAGGTCACCGCCATCAGCCCGGCCGCCGCCGAGCCTGGACGCCGCGGCGCGCGCACGTATGAAGGCGGCGACCAGGCGGAGGAGAGGCGACGTCCGCGGGGAGCCGGCGGACGCGAGCAGAGCGGCGGCTTCATGGTCCGGCTCGGTGGCGGGGTCGCATACAGCGGCACAGGTCCAGAAGGCGCCGCGGAGTGGGGCCTCGACTATCTGGACGGCTACCAGGCGGACGGCTACCCGGCGGACGGCCCCAGTGGGGACAGCCCCGGGGTGGGCGCCGGCCGGGACGGCGCCCGAAGCGCCGCCAGCGCCGGGGCCAGCCCGGACGGCGCCAGCCCGGACGGCACCGGCTGGGACGGCACCGGCCGGGGACGGCCCCGGCCGGGACAACGCGAGCGGTGCCACCGCGCGCGGGTCAGGATCGGAACGCTTCCTCGCTGCCGACGGCGTGGTGCTCGCGGTGCCGCCGCAGCAGGCCGCGAACCTGCTTCCCGCATCGGCGGCAGGCCCGGCGGGCAGCGCCGCGGATCCGGCGAGCTGGCGCGGCCTCGGTGAGTCACCGATCGTCAATGTGCACGTGGTCTACGACCGGCCGGTGACCGGGCTCCGGTTTGCCGCCGCGGTCGATTCGCCGGTCCAGTGGATCTTCGACAGGACCGAGATCTCCGGCTGCGAGCAAGGCCAGTACCTCGCCGTCTCGCTGTCAGCCGCAGACGAGTACGCGGGCCAGCGGACCCAGCGGCTGCGCGCGACTTTTCTGCCCGCGATCGAGCAGATCCTGCCGGCGGCGCGAGCGGCACGGGTCAGCGACTTCTTTGTCACCCGGGAACGGCGGGCCACCTTCCGCCAGGTCCCGGGTACCGCGGCGCTCCGGCCAGGAGCGGCCACCCCGCTGAGCGGGCTGGTGCTGGCCGGCGCGTGGACCGATACCGGTTGGCCAGACACGATGGAGGGAGCCGTGCGGAGCGGACTCGAAGCGGCCAGGACCACGCTGGCGAGCCTGGGGGCAGGGCGATGACGGCCGTCATACCGGCAGGCGTGACGACCGCACGTGACATCGTGCGGCCCGCGCTGGAGGCGTCGCTCGAGCGGCTCACTCCGGCGATGCGCCAGGTGGCCGCCTACCATCTGGGCCTGGCCGATGCGGCCGAGGTAGCCGTCCAGGCCGGTGCCGGCGCAGTCCCGGCCGGGACCGCGGCCGGCGTGGGTGGCGGCATCGGCGGCGGTAAGGCCTTGCGGCCCGCGCTCGCGCTGCTGTCCGTGCGGGCGGCAAGCTCGCCCGCGGAACGGGGCGTCACCGCCGCGGTGGCGGTCGAGCTTGTGCACAACTTCTCCCTGCTGCACGACGACATCATGGACGGCGACACCGAGCGCAGGCACCGGCCCACGGCGTGGACGGTGTTCGGTATCCCCGCGGCGATCCTGGCCGGTGACGCCCTGCTCGCTCTCGCGCAGGACCTCCTGCTCGAGGACAGCGGCCCGCAGGGACGCTGGGCAGCCCGCTGCCTGCTTGCCGCGGTGCAGCGGCTGATCAGCGGTCAGAGCGCTGATATGGAATTCGAAAAGCGCCGCAGCGTGTCCATGGATGAGTGCCTCACCATGGCAGGCGACAAGACCGCCGCGCTGATGGCGTGCGCGTGCAGCATCGGAGCGATCTTCACCGGCGCCCCGCCGAGCCTTGCCATGAGCCTTGCCGACTTCGGTTCGCACACCGGGCTGGCCTTCCAGCTGGTCGACGACCTGCTCGGCATCTGGGGGGCACCCGAGGTGACAGGCAAGCCGGTCTGGTCAGACCTGCGCACCCGCAAGAAGAGCCTGCCAGTGGTGGCCGCGATGGCCGGTCCGGCCTCGGCAGGCGCGGCGAGCCGTGAGCTTTGCGACCTGCTCGGCCGTCCCGACCAGCTGGCCGAGGACGACCTCAGCCGCGCGGCGTGGCTGATCGAGGAGGCAGGAGGCAGGAGGTGGGCCGAGGAGGAGACCACCCGGCAGCTCGAAGCGGCATGCAAGTGCCTTGCCAGCGCGCCGATCCCTGAGGACGTGCGCGCGGAGCTGACCGAGATAGCGCGGTTCATCGCGAACCGGGAGTCGTGAGGGGCGCGGAGATGACGCTGACCCAGCAGTCCGGGGCTGCGGGACGGACCCCGGGCACCGCGGGAACCTCCGGCGTGCGCGGCGCGGCGGCGGCCGCGCTCACCCGCGCCCGCGATCACCTGCTCGGTCTGCAGGATGCCCAGGGCTGGTGGAAGGGCGAGCTGGAGACCAACGTCACCATAGACGCCGAAGACCTGCTGCTGCGCGAGTTTCTCGGCGTCCGGACCGAGCACGAGACACAGGCCGCGGCGCGCTGGATCAGATCGAAGCAGCGCACCGACGGCACCTGGGCGAACTTCCACGGTGGCCCGCCCGACCTGTCCACCACCGTTGAGGCCTACGTGGCGCTGCGGCTCGCAGGTGACCAGCCGGCTGACGCCCACATGGCGAGGGCAGCGGCGTATGTCCGCGACAGCGGTGGCGTGGCGGCGACCCGCGTGTTCACCCGGATCTGGCTGGCGCTGTTCGGCGAGTGGCCGTGGCAGGACCTGCCGGTGATGCCACCCGAGCTGATCTACCTGCCCAAGTGGTTCCCGCTGAACGTCTACGACTGGGCCTGCTGGGCCAGGCAGACGATCGTGCCGCTCACGATCGTGGGGTCGATGCGGCCCGTCCGCTCGTTGCCGTTCGCGCTGCTCGAGCTTCAGGCGACGATATTGGCCCTTAACGGCTCACGCGGGCAGGCGCGCCCACGCCGCCTGGCGCAAAACTTCAGCTGGGCGGGGTTGTTCGGCGGGCTCGACCGGGTGCTGCACAGGTATGAGAACGGCCCGGTGCGTGCGCAGGGCCGGTCCAATCCCGCGGCGGCGGTGCGCCGTGCGGCTTTGCGCCGGTGCGCCGAATGGATCATCGCCAGGCAGGAGGCGGACGGCTGCTGGGGTGGCATCCAGCCGCCGTGGGTGTACTCGCTGATCGCCTTGCATCTGCTCGGCTATCGGCTCGATCATCCCGTGATGCGGCGTGGCCTGGCAGGTCTCGACCGTTTTACCGGCACGAAGCAGACGCCTGATGGGCCGGTCAGGCGCCTGGAGGCGTGCCAGTCCCCGGTCTGGGACACGGTGCTGTCGATGATCGCGCTTGCGGACGCGGGGGTGCGCCCCGGTGATCCCGCGCTCGTGCGTGCGGCGCGGTGGGTCCTCGACGAGGAGGTACCCGGGCCGGGCGATTGGCAGGTGCGCCGCCCCTCGCTAACGCCGGGCGGCTGGGCGTTCGAGTTCGACAACGACGGGTACCCGGACATTGACGACACGGCGGTGGCGGTGCTTGCGATCCGCCGCGCCTTGCCGCCCGACCCCGATGGCGCGACGGCGGAACTTCCGGCGGCCGCGGGCGCTGCGCTCGGCCGCGGCTTGCGCTGGCTGGAGGGCATGCAGTCGCGCGACGGCGGCTGGGGCGCGTTCGACGCGGACAACACGCGGCAACTGTGCACGAAACTGCCGTTCTGCGATTTCGGTGCGGTGATCGATCCGCCGTCCGCGGACGTGACAGCGCACGTGGTGGAGGCGCTCAGCGTGGCCGGGCTCGCCGAGGGCAGGGCGGTTCGCCGCGGGGTGGCCTGGCTGCTACGCGCACAGGAGCCAGACGGCTCGTGGTTCGGCCGCTGGGGCGCGAACTATGTGTACGGCGCGGGCGCGGTGCTTCCCGCGCTCATCGCGGCGGGGGTGAAACCCGGGAAACCGGCCATCCGCCGCGCGGTCGCGTGGCTCGAATCGCACCAGAACCCCGACGGGGGCTGGGGTGAGGATCTGCGCTCCTACGACAATCCTGGACTTGCGGGCCGGGGTGAATCCACCGCCTCGCAGACCGCGTGGGCACTGATCGGATTGCTCGCCGCCGATGGCCCGGGATCGCGGCGGTCGTCTTCCGTGTCGCCCGCGGTAACAGCGGGCGTGCGCTGGCTGATCGATCACCAGACGAGCGAAGGCACCTGGGACGAGCCGCAGTTCACCGGGACAGGCTTTCCTGGCGACTTCTACATCAACTACCACCTGTACCGCCTTATGTTCCCTCTCAGTGCCCTGGGCCGCTTCCTCGGGAGCACCACATGACCGGGCGGCAGAGCGCGCAGGGGCAAGGCTCTTCGCACCGCGGCCTGCTCGTGTGCGCACCCCTGCGGATCGAAGCGCGCGCGGTCCGCCGCGGCCTTACCGGCCGGGCTGACCCTGCCGGACGCGCCGCCGAAAGTGCTGCCGAACGCGGCGCCGGACCCGGCGCCGAACGTGGCGCCGTCAGCGTCGCCAGGACAGGTTTCGGCCTGCGGCGATCCGCACGACGTGCCGCGGAACTCGCGCGGCAGCCGTTCAGGATGCTGGCGGTGACCGGTGTCGGCGCCGCGCTCGACCGTGATCTGCGGCCCGGCGACGTGGTGGTCGCCACCGAGGTGCGCGGGGACGGCGGCGGCTTTCCCGTCATCGAGTGCCCATCGGCCGCGCTGCTCGCCGGTGAGCTTCGCCGTGCCGGGCTCGCCGCGCGGACGGGGCCCGTGGTGACCACCGCGCGGCTGGCACACGGGCGGGGCAGGCAGCGGCTCGCCGCGGCCGGTGCGCTGCTCGCGGACATGGAATCCGCGCCCCTCGCGGCCGCTTCGTCCGGCCGGCCGGTAGCCGTGCTCCGCGCCGTCTCCGATGGACCGGACCGGCCACTGCTGCACCCGGCGACCGTGTCAGGTGGCATCGCCGCACTGCGCGCGCTGCGCCGCGCCGGGCCGGTGCTGCTGCGGTGGGCCGATGCGGTGGCGGACCGTAAGGTGCTGCTCGCAGGGCCCCGATCGTTCTGCGCGGGCGTGGAGCGGGCAATCGAGATCGTCGAGCGTGTCCTCGAGCGGCACGGCCCCCCCGTCTACGTGCGGCGGCAGATCGTGCACAACGCGCACGTGGTCGGCTCGCTCGCCGACCGCGGCGCGGTGTTCGTGGAGGAACTCGACGAGGTGCCCGACGGCTGTGTCGTGGTGTTCTCCGCGCACGGGGTGGCGCCAGCGGTGCGGGCCGAGGCCGCCCGGCGCGGGCTCGAAGTGGTCGACGCGACCTGCCCCCTTGTCGCCAAGGTGCACACGGAGGCGCGCCGGTTCGCCGACCAGGGCTATCAGGTCGTGCTGATCGGGCACGCGGGTCACGATGAGGTCGAGGGCACACTGGGCGAGGCGCCGGGCATGGTGACGCTAGCGGAGACCGCCGAGGATGTGGACCGGCTGCGGCCCGCTGACGGGTCGCGGGTCGCCTACCTGATGCAGACGACGCTGGCCGTGGAAGAGGCGCGATCCGTGCAGGAAGCGCTGCAGCGGCGCTTTCCATCCGCCCGCGGTCCAGGCACCGACGACATCTGTTATGCCACCACCAACAGGCAGCAGGCAATCCAGTCGGTTGCGGCCGACGCTGACCTGGTGCTCGTGGTGGGCTCCGCGAACTCGTCCAATTCCGTCCGGCTGGTGGAGACGGCCAGGCGGGCAGGGCCGCCCGCCTACTTGATCGAGGACGTCGCGCAGATCCAGCTTCGCTGGCTGGCGCCGGCGCGCGTCATCGGGCTGACCGCCGGGGCGTCCGCGCCGCCCGCGCTGGTCGATGAGGTGATCGCGGCGCTTCGCGGGCTGGGGCGCGTCGAGGTGGAAGAGCGCGTGGTGGCCACTGAATCTGTGAGTTTTTCGTTGCCGAAGGAGGTGCGGCCATCATGACGATGCCGCTGCGTCAGAGCATGAGAATCGGCAGTTATCTGCTCCGGCAGAAGATAAGCCGCAGGTCGAAGTTCCCCTTGATCGTCGAACTCGAGCCGCTGTTCGCATGCAACCTGAAGTGCGCGGGATGCGGCAAGATCCAGCATCCGGCGAGCGTGCTTAAGCAGCGGATGCCTGTCGATCAGGCGATCGCCGCGGTCGAGGAGTGCGGTGCGCCGATGGTGTCGATCGCCGGTGGGGAGCCCCTCATGCATCCGGAGATCGACGAGATCGTCCGGCGGTTGATCGCGCGCAAGATATACGTGTTCCTCTGCACCAATGCGCTGCTCATCGGCAAGCACATCGACAAGTTCAAGCCGTCGCGCTACTTCGCGCTGGGCGGTGCATATCGACGGCCTGGCGCGAGCGGCACGACGCCTCGGTGTGCAAGGACGGCGTCTTCGATGACGCCGTGGCGGCGATCAAGGAGTGCAAGCGCCGCGGGTTCCGCGTCACCACCAACACCACGTTCTTCAATACCGACAGCCCGCAGACCGTCATCGACGTGCTCAACTACCTCAACGACGACCTGAAGGTCGACGAAATGATGATCTCGCCGGCGTACGCGTACCAGAAGGCACCCGATCAGGAGCACTTCCTCGGTGTGACAGAGACCAGGGAACTGTTCCGCAAGGCGTTCGCGGACGGCAACAGGGACCGGTGGCGGCTGAACCACTCGCCCCTGTTCCTCGACTTCCTCGAGGGCAAGACGGACTTCGGCTGCACGGCATGGGGGATCCCGTCCTATTCGCTTCTCGGCTGGCAGCGGCCGTGTTACCTGATGTCGGACGGCTACGCGAAGACCTACCGCGAGCTCATCGAGACCACCGACTGGGACGCCTACGGCCGGGGCAAGGACCCGCGCTGCGCCAACTGCATGGCGCACTGCGGCTATGAGCCGACGGCGGTGCTCGCCACGATGGGATCACTCAAGGAGTCGCTGCGCGCGATGCGCGGTACCTGACGCCGGGTGCCGTGCAGCGCTGTGCGGCGTGCCGCCGCACCGCGCTGTGCAGTCATGGCGCCGCCGCACCGCGCGGCGCAGCACCGCGCTGCGCAGCACCGCGCTGCGCAGCACCGCGCGGCGCAGCACCGCGCGGCGCAGCGCGGCGCCATGCTGCGCTGCATGGCGGCGCCTGCCACGGGGCTCCATCAGGTGTCGTTGCGTTCCTGCAGCGCGGCCTGGAGCGCGTCGTGGACAAGGCTGTCCTGGTCTTCGCCCGCGCCACGGCCGAAGATGGCCTCGGTGAGGATGCCTGGATCCTCGCTCGCCGGATCGGCCAGATGCCCGAGGAGCACGGTAATCAGCCGGAGACGTAACTTCTGCGTATCGGGCAGCCGCAGGCTCATTCCGCTTCCCTGCCCGCGCAACTCGAGGACCTGGGCACGCACAAGTATGGTCTTCAGCTTGTTGAACTCGGCTTCGGATAGGACGAACCCATATTCCGCGAGGCCTTGTTCGAGCTTTTCGCGCAAGCTATCGAAATCCGGCTCAATGCACGTTCCTGACCGTTCGAAGACGCCAGAAATGAGTTCAGGGGCGATCCAGAGCAGCTGGCGTTCTGACGGGAGCCGCAGTCCCTTTCTGCGCAGCTGGCGCTCCACCAGGGCAACTGGCGAAGAGTCGGCCATCGCGTCGCGGACCGCGGTCCCCTCGGCGGGCTGGCCGGCGCCGTCCAGGTCGGCCCGCACAGCCAGCTCGTGATCATAATCGCCGGATCGCTCGACAATGTAGGCGTTGAGCGCACTGATCAGTTCGGTGAAAGAACCGAAGCCGAAGTGCCGCTCCTCGAAGGTCGGGTCGAGCCGCTTGACAAGCGGCCGGACCGCGGCCTTCAGCGCCCAGGACTCACCGCGACCCGCCGCGAGCCTGCGCACCGCCTTCACGACCAGCTCGGCAGCGTCCTCGAGCGACCCGAGCTCCTGCTGAGCGGCAGGCGTTTCTGGCACCGCGGGCGTGATGCTCGCGACGGTCAGGTCTGCGTACTCGCGGAACTCGTCGCAGGCGAACTGGAAGCTCTTGGCGGTGGTCCTCGTCCCGATCCCGATGAAGGTCCTGCCCTGCTTGCGGCAGCGCTGTGCCAGGGAGGTGAAATCGCTGTCTGACGAGACGACGATCACGTGGGTGATGTGCGTTTGCTGCTGCAGGTCCTCGGCGACGTCGAGGGCCAGCCGGATATCCGCGCCGTTTTTCGACGCGGTGAGCGGGAAGAGCTGCACCAGGTCGACGGCGTGGGCCTGTAGCTCGTCGCGGTAACGGCCGAAGTACTGCCAGTTGCAGTACGCACGGTGCAGCACAATTCGGCCGAGTGTCGCCGCGTACTCGACGACCGGATCGATATCCACCACTGGTTCCTGCGGCTTGAACCTGCCGCCGCGGTAGGTGCCATCGCCGCGCAGTTCATCGAGCACGCAGGCGTGCACATTTTCGAAATCCCAGTAGATCGCCACGCTGGCGTCCGATTCTGTCACGTTGGGCCCTCATTTAGGTACACGTCATAGCGGCGGCGCTGAGCAAAACGCGTCTCTCATCCTTGCGGTAGCCAGTCGCGGGCGGAGCTATCCGGCTAGATGCCCCTATGTAACCTTCTGCGCCGTGTTCGCCGCCATCCTGAATTGGCTCAAACGCGGGATTACCAGAATAACGACTACTATGGCCTGGTATCGGCCGCTTCCAGGTGCGCGGTGTCGTTGAAGCCGCGGACGATCCACCGCTGCCCGGACACGACCAGGCGCGAGATCGATCCGTTGTCGGCACCGATGAAGGCAAAGGGCCGCGAGCCGCTGGCTCGGGCCAGTACCTGGCCGATGACGCCGCCGTGCGTGAACACCGCCAGCCGCTGATCCGGGTGGGCCTCGGCAAGCTGCTCGATCGCCTCGCGGACCCGCGCCGCGAACGCCGCAGCGGGCTCGGCGCCAGGGATGACGTCCCAGCGCTGCTCGGCCCGCATCCGCTCGGCCAGCGGGTGCCGCTCCGCGACCATCTTGCGGAACAGCCCGCCCTCCCAGCCACCCAGGTAGACCTCACGCAGGCCCGCAGCGACCCGCGGCTTGAGCCCGAGCAGGCGGGCGAGCGGCGCGGCCGTTTGCGCGGTCCTGCGCAGGGTGGTGACGTAGATCGCGTCGATGTGCAGCGCGCCAAGCCGGGCGGCGACACACTCGGCCTGCTCGCGGCCCGCTGGCGCGAGCGCGGGGTCGCTGTGCCCGCCCACCAGCGGGAACGGCACCTCTGGCCGAGCTGGCTGGGATTCTCCGTGCCTGATCAGCAGCAGGTCTGCCGCACCAGGCGGCAGCACGAACTGCGCCTGCCTGTACTCGGTCGTTGCCTCGTCAGCGTCACCAGCGGAGGTCACAATCTCAGAAGACTACTGCGACCGTGGCGGCCGGGAAATCAACTGGGACAATGGGGTGATGTGGATGGGGGTGATGTGGATGGGGATGGTGCGGACATGAGCCAGCACGCAGAGGGGCCGGTCGCCGAGTCGGTGCGCAGGCTTCCCGCGCCCGCGCTGCGGCCCTTTGTCGCCTCCTATTCCGGCTACCGGCAGGCGGGCCTCCCCCGCGCACGGCATCGTGGGCTGCCCTCACCCCACCTGACCCTGATCATCACTTTGGACGAGCCGCTGACGGTGGTGGCGCATCCGGATCCAAGGCAGCCGCCTGGCGAGTACGCGACGCTCGTGGGAGGCCTGCACACCGCACCTGCCATGATCACCCATGACGGCAGGCAGTCGGGCATTCAGCTCGGGCTCACTCCGCTCGGCGCGCGTGCCCTGCTCGGCAGGCCGGCGGGCGAGCTCGCGAACATCGATGTGAGCGGCGCGGACGTCCTCGGGGCTGTGGCGGCGCAGTGGCACGAGCGGCTTGGCGCCGCACCGGACTGGGCCGGGCGCTTCGCCGTGCTCGACGGGATGCTCCTCGAGCACGCCCGCTTCGACGCCACGGTCAGCGCGGAACTCGCGCAGGCCTGGCGGCGGCTGCTCGCCGCCGGCGGCCGCGTGTCCATGTCCCGCCTCGCCGGGGAGGTCGGGTGGAGCCCGCGGCATCTCGGTGGCCGGCTCCAGGCCGAGACCGGGCTTGCACCCAAGGCCGCGGCGCGGGTCGTGCGTTTCGACCGCGCCCGCAGGCTGCTGCAGCGCCGCGTCGCCTCCGGGCAGCGGCCGGCACTCGCCGATCTCGCTGCCACCTGCGGTTACTTCGACCAGGCCCATCTTGCCCGCGAGTTCCGCGCCCTCGCTGGCTGCCCGCCGAGCCAGTGGCTCGCGGAGGAGTTCCGAAATGTGCAAGCCGGCCCGGTCATGTCCCCGGCAGGCTCGTGACCATGGCAGATACCACACCACCACCCCAGGTCTGGCCGACGCTGCGCGCCCACGATGCACGTGGCCTGATCCGATTCCTCGTCGACGCGTTCGGCTTCGAGGAGACAGTCGTCTACGGCGACGGGGACCGGGTCGAGCACGCGCAACTCTCCTGGCCGCTCGGCGGCGGGATAATGCTCGGCTCGGTGCGAGAGCCCGGACCTGACGCATCCGTGCCAACCGCGCCAGGCAGCTTCGGCGCCTACGTCGTCACCGACGATCCCGATGCGCTTTTTGCCCGCGCCACCGCCGCGGGCGCGGAGGTTCTGCAAGGCCTGCACGAAACCGGCTACGGCTCGCGGGATTTCTCCGCCCGCGACCCAGAAGGTAACCGCTGGTCATTCGGGACCTACCGCGGCGAACCCAGAAAGGGCTGAACTTCACGACGGGCAGGCGCACGCTTGCCCGCGTCGTGATCGCCGGGCAGCCAGGTTTATCGGTGCGCCCGCTTCGGGCCGCTTCGGCCGCTTCGGGCCAAGCGGCCCGAAGCGCCCGAAGCGGCGGCTGCCTGCGGCTGCGCCGGCTGCAGGGCTGCGCCGGCTGCCCCCGGCTGCCCCGGCTCCCCGCGGCTGCCCCGGCTCCCCGCGGCTGCCCCGGCTGCCCCGCGGCTGCGCCGGCTCCCCGGCTGCGCCGCGGCTGCGCCCGGCTGCCCCCGGCTCGCCCGCAGGGGCCGCTTCCGGCCGCTGCGCCGGCTTCCGGCCGCCTGGCCTCACCTGGCCCGGGGTGAGTTCGGCGGCCAATCATGGCGCGATAGTGTTGCGACGACGGGATTGCGGCACGCATGTGCGACGGCCCGGAGCTGGCCGGGGAAAGTTCCCGGCGGCGCGGGTGGAGGTGAAATGGCCCAGATCGGCCGAACGACGGCGCTGGCTGTCGCGGCTCTTGTTCTGGCCGGGCTAGCGGGGTGCGGATCGTCGGGCAGTCCTGCGGCATCGCCAACCCCGTCGGTCAACGCGGCGACGCAGTGGGCGGGTTCGGTGTGCTCATCGGTCCAGGCCCTGCAGCAGTCGCTGAAGCAGCTGACGAGCAAGATCACGATCAAAGTGAACGACTCACAGAGCAGCCTCACCCAGGCCAAGCAGCAGCTGCAGCAAAGAGCCAGCGCGGTGGAGACCGCCGCGGGCACTGTCGCGTCGAGCGTGCAGAACGTTCCACCGTCCTCGGACCAGCAGGTAAAGGCCGCTCAGCAGCAACTGAACGCCTCGAGTGACCGGTCCAAGCAGGCTGTGCAACAGATCAAGTCGGCGGCGTCGCAACTACAGACGGCCAGCACGCCGGCCGAGTTCACCAAGAACATCGTCGGCGTCGGCGCCGCGGCCGCGGGCGCCGCCAGTGACGTCAGCGGCCTGCTCAGCAGCCTGAAGCAGTATGCGTCGAGCGCGCACACGTCGGTCAAGGACGCGTTCGGCAACGCGCACTCCTGTCAGGCGCTGTCGAACACCACGTGAAGCCCGCCGGCGATCGCGGCGGCGCCGCGCGTTGAGCACGCGCGGGTGCGCGGGCAAGATCCGTTTGTGTGTTAAGCCGCCCGCAAATAGCGCAGGAAAGTAAACACAATAAGGGATCTTCGGCTTGGGTGGCGGCGAGCACGCTCGCTGTTGCGGGGACACGGCCTGCTGCAGGCGGACACGACGGCCTGCTGCGGGCGGACACGGCAACTGCTGCGCGGCCTGAGGTAAAGCTCGCGCTGCCTGCCCTGCTCGACACCCGTAAGCGCGCGGCTCAGGGCCCTGGCGTGGAGTCAGCCGCGCCAGACTGGCCCAGCAGCCGCCAGCCGCCGCCAGATAGATTGCCCAGCTCTCGCTACACCGGCAGGCGTGGCCAGCCGCTTTCGACGATTCTGCCCTACCTTGATGACATGGCACACCGGCAGCGCACTGGCCGGACGAGGGTTGTCAGGCAGAACGTCGATTCTGGCGTGGCCGAGCTTGTCCCCGACCCCGGGCGTCCCCGGGCGTGGACGCTGCTGCTCGAGCGCACGCCGCAGTCGCATGTGGACCTTGACGACCCTGGATACCTGGATTTCGAGTATGTCAGGCGGATGGGGCACCTGATCGATCTGGTTGCGCCGGCCGGCCAGCCCCTGCGGGCACTGCATCTGGGCGCGGGCGGGCTGACTCTCGCCCGGTACGTGGCCGCGACCCGGCCACAGTCCAGGCAGCTGGCCATCGAGGTGGATGCCGCGCTGGTGGCACTGGTCCGCCGCGTGCTGCCGACCGGGCTGCGTGGCCGGCTGCGGATCCGCGTCGGTGATGCGAGGCAGATCATGGCTCATCTGGACGCAGGGTCGTTTGACGTGCTGATCGCCGATGTGTTCGAGGCAGGGCGGACGCCTGCGCACCTGACGTCGGCAGAGTTCGTTGCGGTAGCTGCCCGGGTACTAAGCCCGGACGGGTTGTTCCTGGTCAATGTGGCCGACGGCGGGCAACTTGGCCATTCCCGCGCACAGGCGGCCACGGTGCGCTCGGTCTTCGCCGAGGTGTGCGTGGTGGCGGATCCCGCGGTGCTGCGTGGCAGGCGTTTCGGCAATCTGGTCATCGCCGCGAGCCGCGCGTGCCTGCCGATCGCCGGGCTTACCAGGCTCGCTGCCGCTGACCCGTTTCCCGGGCGGGTTGTTTACGGCGATGGCCTGGCGGCCTTCATCGCTGGCGCGCGGCCCGTCGTGGACGCGGACGCGCGGGGATCGCCCGACCCGCCGGCTGACGTGTTCACCACCGGCCGTTCGGGCTCCGGCACCGGCGGCGCCACCCGCGCCACCCGCGTCGGCGGCGCCGGGCAATCCGGTCCTGGCACGTGCCGCCTCGACTGACGCCCCTATCGCAAAGGCCTACGCAACCTGGATCGACCGTTTGGCGAGCCCAAGCCAGTAGCCAGTGATTGGGGTGGCCGGCCCGGCCGGATCGTCGGCGGCGCCCAGCGTGACGAAGAGCGGGGCGAAGTGCTCGGTTGTCGGATGCGCATATCGCGCCGCGGGCGCGGTTCGGAACGCGGCGAGCGTGTCGATGTCGCCGCGCTCAAGTGCCGTGGCGGCCCAATGGTCGAATTCCACCGACCATGAGGGGGGCGGGGCGTTGAATCGGTGGTCGCTCAGGTAGGGCAGTCCATGAGTGATGAATCCGCTGCCGATGATGAGCACGCCCTCGTCGCGTAGTGGCCGCAGCCGTGCGCCGATGTTGATCAGCCGGGCCGGGTCGAGGTTCGGCATGGAAATCTGCAGCACGGGCACATCAGCGGCCGGGTACATGACGGTGAGCGGCACGTAGGCGCCGTGATCGAGGCCACGATCGGGCTGATCCGTGACCTCTTCCGCACCGGCAAGCAGCGCGCTGACCTTGGCCGCGAGCCCTGGCGCGCCAGGCGCGGGGTACTTGGTCCGGTAATAGCGCCCGGGGAAGCCGTAGAAGTCGTATACCAGTGGCGCGGCGTCGCGGGTCGCACCCATCGTCAGCGGCGCTGCCTCCCAATGCGCGGAAACCACGAGGATGGCCCGGGGCCGGGGAAGAGCCTGCGCCCAGGCGGCAAGCTGGGTGACCCACAGCGGATCGTCGACAAGCGGTGGCGCGCCGTGACCCATGTAGATGGCCGGCATCCGGCCGGCGGCGATGCCCGCGGCGGCACGCTCGGCGACCAGGCGCGCCGCATCGGGCGGAGTCGGCTCGTGGGCAGAGGCATAGGGGCGCAGTTCCTCGTCCATCGCCGCTCTCGTTCCTGGGCTCTGTTGCTTGGTGGGCGGTGCTTGATCTCCTGTTAGGGACCGTAACCCAGGCGGCCGGCCGACGGCTCCGCCGGGGCCGCCATGACGACCTCCGGCCCGGCTGACGGTGCGGGCGCCAGATCACAGCCAAGGACGGCATAAGGGCACGACCAAGGAAAATAATGAGAAGATCGCGATATGCCTGACAGGGCCGGTCCGGCGGCCGGTAATGCTGCCGGTGGCATCCGGCTGAAGCAGCGGGCGGGACGATGGGTACTGCTCGCGACCGTGCTGGGTTCGAGCATGGCGATGCTCGACGGCACGGTCGTCAACATCGCCCTGCCCTCGATCGGCAGGAGCTTTGGCGCCTCGCTCGCGGGCCTGCAGTGGACGGTCACCGCGTATACCCTCACGCTGGCCGGGTTCATCCTGCTCGGCGGCTCGCTCGGGGACCGCCTCGGCCGCCGCCGGGTGTTCATGACCGGGGTCGTCTGGTTCGCGGTCGCGTCAGCCCTGTGCGGGATCGCACCGAACATCGGCGTGCTGATCGGCGCGCGAGCGCTGCAGGGCGTCGGCGGTGCGCTGCTGGCACCTGGCTCGCTCGCGATCATCCAGGCCACGTTTGATCCCAGGGACCGTCCGCGGGCGGTGGGCGCATGGTCGGGCCTGGGCGGCGTGGCAGGCGCGGTGGGCCCGTTCCTGGGCGGCTGGATCGTCCAGTCGATCGGCTGGCGGTGGATCTTCCTGATCAACCTGCCCGTCGCCGTCGCCGTTGTCGCCGTGACAACACGCCACGTGCCAGAGACAAGCGATCCGTCCGCACACGGCCGGTTCGACATTCTCGGCGCCGCGCTCGCGGCGCTCGCCCTCGGCGGGATCACCTACGCGCTCATCGAGGCGTCGGGAAACGGAGCGATCGGCGGTGGCGTGCTCGCCGCCACGGCGGCAGGCCTCGTGGCGGCCGCCGCGTTCGTGCTTGTCGAGCGCAGGCGCAGCAGGTGGCCCGAGCGCGTCCCGCCGATGCTTCCGCTCGACGTCTTCGCCTCACGCCAGTTCACCGCCGTCAACGTGGTGACCTTCGTGGTCTATGCCGCGCTGAGCGGCATGCTGTTCCTCCTCGTGCTCGAGCTTCAGCTGGTGTCTGGCTACTCACCGCTCCAGGCAGGCGTCGCCTTGTTGCCGTTCACCCTGCTGATGCTGCTGCTTTCCGCACGTGCGGGCGCGCTGGCGCAGCGGATCGGGCCGCGGTGGCTCATGACCGCGGGCTCGTTGACGTGCGCGGCCGGCATGCTGCTCATGACGAGGATCGGGGTGCACGCGTCTTACGTGCTTGACGTGCTCCCCGCAGTCTGCGTCTTCGGGCTCGGACTGTCCGCGGTGGTCGCTCCGCTGACAGCGACCGTGCTTGCCAGCGCTGAGGTCAGGCACGCGGGAGTCGCGAGCGGGGTGAACAACGCGGTCGCGCGGGCGGCGGGCCTGCTCGCGGTCGCCGGCCTGCCGCTCGCCGTTGGGCTCACCGGGCCGGATTATCAATCGGCTGCGCTGTTCGAGGGCGGGTTCCGTGCCGCGATGGTGGTCTGCGCCGGGTTGCTCGTGGCCGGCGCGGTGCTGTCCGCCACCATGATCGACAACCACGTGCTCACCCCCACACCGGCCGGCCCGCAGGCACCTGAACCCGAATGCAAGACTTGCTTGCCCCTCGGTGCGCCGCCACTTGAGCCCGGCGCGCCCGCCGAGACCGGCCGATGAAGGGTGCCAGGCGCCGTGGCCGACCTCGATGTCACACGGATGCGGGGAATGGCAGTGGACCGTGACCTGCGTTGTTACCGAGGCCGAACGGCTGCGCGTGTTCGGCTGGGCCGTGCTCTACGGTGAGGAGGGCGTGGACCGCGATCCGGGCGAGGGGGCGGACCGCGATGCGGGCGAGGGGACCAAGCGTGCCTCGTCGTTCTGGCGGTATGACCTTGATCCGCGGGCCGCCGGGGGCACCCGGGTCCGGGCGAGCTTTACCCACCGGCCTGGCTGCAGCGGCCTGCGGATCGCCGTGGTGCGGGCGCCGGAGAAGGCGGCCAGGATCGTCTCACGCAGGCGGGCGCAACTGCGCTCAAACATGCTGGAAACGCTGGCCGGGATGAAGGCGACCGCGGAATCTGGCCTGCACTGAAGCGCTGCCAGGAACGCTGGCGAGCCAGCCTTGGCGACTTACGGCCCGGCTCGCAATCAGCCGTGCGCGTGCTGGCACGCTTTCTTTGGCTGCCGGGTCCTCGGGTACCGGTGCGCGCGCTGGCACCTTCTCCTTCGCCGACCGATCCTCGGCCAGCGGTGTGCGGGGGCGGGGGAGGGTGGCTGCAATGGCGGTACGCAACGGCGTAGGTGCTGCGGCAGGCCGTGGCGCAGGCGCGACCGCCGTTCCCGCGCTTGCCGGTCCGCCGGATTCGGGGGCCGGTCGCAGGCGCGGACGTGCAGGCTCGCCAGTGCCCTTGTCTCCCCGCTTGCTGGACGGCCCGCGGCGGGTGCTCACGCTGCGGAGAAAGGGGTTGCGTACCGGCGGGAGGTAGAGCCAGGCGCGGGCGCGGGTTTCCTTGCACCGGATGTTGATGGGCGCGTACATGTCGGGGTCGATGAGTCCCGGTCCCTGGCTGATGACGTCTTCGTACAGGGCCGCTGACGCGACGAGCGCGAAATCGGCGTCCGACGCAGCGAACGTGCGCTTGAACGAGGCCGCCTCCAGCATCCGGAACAGGTGGGTCACGGCGTAGCCGGAGACTCCGTTCTGGTCGAATTGGACCTGGCCGGCGTGCACCGCCATCCGCAACCGGATCGCGGCGAGATCGCTGCACAGCTTGTTGTGCCGGCGCAGGCCCGCCCGCAGGTGATCCACAAGGGGATCGATAAGCGCCGTTCCTGGTGAGCCAGGAGGCGCCACGATGAGCACGCCGTCGCCGCGATCCTCTCGGTGGCACGCCGCCCACTGCAGGCACGACCCCTCGAAGGCGCCCGCCAGCAGGTCGTACATGGCTGCGCGGAGGAATCGCTGGACGTCTTCACCGCGCTCGGGGTCGTTGAACGCCTTGATGTCGACCGCGAGCATGGGGCAGTAGCGGGCTTCGCCTTCGTAGCATGGGGCTGATTTGGCAGGCTTGATGAACGGGAGCGTCACGCCAAGGCCGGAGCCGTTGCAGTTCGCAGCACCCCACGAGTGCCGGTGACCGGCGCCGGCCTCATGAGAAGGCGATCTGAAGCTTAGTCGATCAGCCACCAACCTCAACCTCCCACCCGTATGGTTGGGGTGGCTCCACCGGAGCCACATAGCTGAATCAGGTGACACGCTGGGCTTACCTGAGCTATCCTTACGTGTCGACCTGATCCAAACATCCCAACAAGTGGCATGATGGGTATTTAACCGGGCTCACCTGCCCGTAAACCTCAAAGGTTGGGACAACCCAACTCAGCCGACTGAGGCGTGCGGCACCTGTTACTGGGTAGATCTATCCCACCAGTGCTGTTGGTATCTCTCGCTGGCTGAGGAGGAGCCGTGGCCGACCCGCTCTACCGGCAGATCGCCGGAGACTTGCGACACAAGATCGAGTCTGGCGAGCTTGCCCAAGGTTCGCAGCTTCCGACCGAGCTAGCGCTACGGGAACAGTATGACAACGCGTCGCGGAACACGGTCCGTGACGCGATCAAGTGGCTCACCAGCCGCGGGCTCGTCGTCACGCAACCGGGGCGCGGCACGTTCGTGGTCAAGGAGATAATGCCTTTTATCGTGCCGCTTAACCCCGCCGACGTCAGTCCGGTCGAAGGGGACGGGTTCGAGGACACCGTCAGGCGGCAGGGTTTCCAGCCCCGCGTGAGCGAGCCGAGGGTCGAGGTGCAGAACGCTGGCCCGGAGGTAGCCAGGGAACTGAATATCGAAGAGGGATCATCGGTAGTCATCAGGCATCAGCAGCGCTTCGTTGACGGCAGCCCGTCCTCGCTCCAGACGTCGTACTATCCGATGGAGTTCGTCGAGCGCGGCGCGGTGGAACTCCTCCAGGCGGCCAGTATTGAAGGCGGTGCCACCAAGTATCTCGGCAAGACAATTGATATCAGGCAGGTTGGTTATCGTGACAGGCTCACCGTGCGCCCGCCCAACCACGGCGAAATCGCTTTCTTCAAGGTTCCAGACGATAATTCCGTGCTCATGGTGGTGACACATCGTACGGCATATGGGGAAGGCGCGAAGCCAATTCGATTCACCGCCACGATCTACCCAGCCGACCGCAATCATTTCGTCATTGACCACGGCAAGGTGCCGACCCTGATGACGCTTATCGACAACTCTGATGCTGCTGAATTCCGCCTGGCCGGGCGGCGTGTTCGTGGTAATGGCCCCCGCCAGACCGGAAAGGAATCGCCGTGATTGATCACATCGGGCCACGTCGGCGCCTAGAACTCGTCGTGCCGAGCCCGGCGAAGGTAGCGGGACGGGTCCCTGGTCGCGTGGGTGCCGCCCCGCCGGACTGCCGCTCGATCGCCAACGCGTGCACCGATCGATACGGCACGTTGTGCCGTTCGGACAACACGTTGTGCCGTTCGGACAACCTGTGCAGCTTCCGGGAAGACCCGAGTCCCTAGATAGGTTTATTCGCAATCATTGCCTCCTGCGACACGGGCAATGGCGCCGCCGTACGAGCCAGGGCAGCCGGCTGAGTCCGAACGACTTAAGTTCGGGCTAGTGGCACCCAGCCTGGCCCGGCCGTGAAAGGCGACGCGGCCGGATCAGCCGACGGCTCGGGGGAGCATTGGCGCTTTATCTGGTTACAGTGTGGCTGCGCTGCACAGTATGGCTGCAGAATCTGATCCCTTCATTAATGCGTCCATCTACCTGACAACGTGGAAAAAATGAAGACGTTTCGTATGCGTCGCGCAGCAGTGCATGATCTCGGGATGATTACCGACATCATAGATGATGCAGCACGCTGGCTGCGGACTAGCAAAGCTACCGATCAGTGGGCGCGCCCGTGGCCGTCCCCAAAGGGCCGCAGCGCGCGGATCCGTGACGGTCTTAAGTGGGGCAGGACCTGGACCGCCTGGGATGACGACACCAACAGCGCCGCTGCCACGATCACGATAGAGGACGAGCCGAATCCGAAGCTCTGGACCGAGTTTGAGGATGCCGAAGCCGCGGTATATGTGACCCGTCTGGTCGTGTGCAGGGACTACGCGGGACTCGGGCTGGGCGCGAAGCTGCTAGATTGGGCTGGGAAACGGGCGGGGCAGGAGTACGGCGCCCAATGGATCCGAATTGACGTGTGGACCACGAATACGGCACTGCACGGATACTACCTGTGCAATGGATTCAAGTTCGTCCGCTACTGCGACGACCCTGACTACCCTTCGGGCGCGCTCTTTCAGCGAGCGATTACCGAGGCGTCCGGCGACGGTAACCTGATCGAATTGGTGCCGGGGTGAACATGTCACGCAGGACGCGGACCAGGGACCGCTCGGCCTGGCACGTCCTGCGGCAGCGTGATGTCTCGCTGTACTTCGGCGGTAACGCGTGCTCGAATGTGGGTACATGGCTTCAGAACACGGCGCAAGTCCTGCTGGCCTTCCAGCTGACGAGGTCGGCGGGCGGAGTCGCTTTGGTGACCTTCTCTCAGTTCTCTGGGATCATCCTTCTGGGCCCGTGTGCCGGAATGATTGCCGATCGAGTTGAGCGCCGTCGCGTCCTGCTCGTGACGCAGCTTCTGTCCGCATCCGTCTCCGGCGGAATGGCGGCGCTCGAGTTCACTGGGCACCTTACCAAGCCCTGGCTGGTGCTCGGCGCTTTTGGCATCGGCGTGATCTACGCCTTCACCCTCCCGGCCCAGACGGCGATGATCCCCACTCTCGTCGCGCAGCCCGACGTTCGTGCGGCGATGGCCATGAATACCGCTTCCAACAACGTTGGCCGGGCGCTTGCTCCGCTACTTGGCGTCGCCGTGATAGC
Source organism: uncultured Actinomycetota bacterium (assembly GCA_963727015.1). Classification (GTDB taxonomy): domain Bacteria; phylum Actinomycetota; class Actinomycetes; order Streptosporangiales; family Streptosporangiaceae; genus DATFVJ01. The sequence continues at coordinate 857,184 of CAVSEV010000005.1, forward strand.
AACGATCGGCTTTGGTTGGGCATTTGCACTGAACTCGGTATCCTTTGCCGTGTTCTTCGTTGCGCTCGTATTGATGCGGAAACAGGGTTCTGACGCAGCGCGACTTCCGTTTGCACCGTCCCGGTTGCTGGACGGGTTCCGCATCGTGGCGGGTAATCACCGGATGATTCTTCTCCTGGTCATGGTGGCCTTGGCCACCGTTTCGACGGATCCGATTATGGTGCTCGGCCCGTCGCTTTCTCGTCATGTGTTTCACGCGTCGGAAGCTTGGGCAGCCTACTTCATCGCCGCGCTGGGTTCCGGAACCATCCTTGGCTCCCTGATTCGCCTCGGGAAGCCACGCATGCGCCAGGCTATTCTGTCCCTGACAGTACTCTTTGCCGCCATTATGGTCTTCGTATGTGCTCCGACGGCGGAGGCAAGTGCCCTGGCCGCGGTAGCCGCCGGCGTAGCATCCCTGCTCGTCGCTGCTGCCACCCAGACCTTGCTGCTCGACCTTGGCGGGCCGCGGTACTCGGGCTGTGTGATGGCTGTCTGGGCATTCTTCTACGCCGGAAGCCGGCCCGCCGCGTCGCTGGCAGACGGGTGGCTGGCCGATACGTTTGGTGCCAGAGTCGCAGGCGTCGTGATCATTTTCGCCTCTAGCTGCGTCCTCGTCATCGCTGTGCTGTGGGCGCTGCGGAAGCGGGTATCGGAGCTGCGGGAACGAACTCCCCTTGTTGTTCCGGAGCGAGGTACGGCAGTACGAGTACCACCAGTCCTTCGTGAGGCTTACAGCATTCTGACATCTGGATAGCCTGATCTAACTCGTAAGTTACATTAGGCTCGGCAGCGTGTTGATGCCAGGCCATCCGCGATGGCCAAAGTTACCTGAACGGCTTTGGCAGCGATCATGTCAAAGGTGATCACTAGCTTCCGGTTGGGACGCCCACCTGGTCTAATCAGTTCCAGAAGACTCAGCGCCGAGCGAACGAGGAGTTCGCTCCGACTGCACAGAAAACTACGCATGTGAATAGTGTGGCGTTGGTTAACTACCTTTACGGCACGCAAATAGATCGAGGCTCGCCGCTTAGCTTGACTCTGGGGACAACACACTCTCTTATTTAGGTACGTCTGCCTGGGCGCAGGGAGGTGCCCTGTGCTCGATTCGACCCGGCCCGAGCAGGGAGGTGAGATGGCCAAGCGCCACACTCGTCCGTCCGCGCATTACCGGTACGAGCACTACGACCCGCGCTGATTGGTGCGATGCACGCCTCAGTGGTCTCCCCCGGCGACCTCTCGCGTGAGCACAGGTGTGTGACGGGACTGCGCCAGCTGTAACGCTTGGGCGTGCCAGCCCGGCATTAAATCGTGTTCCGAGGTTGTCGGCGGGAGACCGCGTCGTTGGCGAGGCCCGGCAAGTCGCGGCGGGCAGCCACGGTTCCGTACTCTAGCGCGGCCTACCTCGTGGAACCGGACAAACGACCCGCGATGCGTCAAATGAGACAGCACGCCTGTCTCGGGTGCGGCGGCGCGATCGCCTGGCTCACGTTCTCCTGAAGGTGTGGGAGTCCAGAGCAGTGGAGGCGATCATGACGATCGGAACTGTGGTCCGGCCGGTTCGCGCGAGCGAGACGGGCGGGCGGATGATTGACCGCCAGCCTGCCGACGACGACACGCTTCGACAGTTGGCCGAACTTCTGCGCGATGCGCGTCCAGGCATGCTGGTGAGCGGCGTCACTGTCGCCGCCGTGACCGTTGGTGTCGCGGTCGAGGAAGTGGTGCTGCCGATCAGGCTGCACCCGGGCGTGGGAACCGTGCTCGGTATCGGACTGCTGGCGGTGCTGGCCCTGAGCCTGATCAGGACTGCGGTCCTGATGATCTCGGCTGGCCGGCCACTGATGGATGAGCTGGGCGAATTGCGCAGGCAGACCGGCGCACCGGTGGATCCAACAGTTCCGTGGACCCCGGTCAGGGCGCTGCATGTGGCGTCACGGGCGACCGCGTGGGACCGGACACAAGCCGTTCTCGCAGCAGCGCACTTCCGCAACACGCGAATTCAGCTCGCGCTGACCTGGGCAACCGTATCAATTATCTGCTTCTGCGCCTGGACGTTGATGCTGCTCGTCCTCGCAGGGTGGATTTGAATTCCCTGGCGAAGGTGATCGCTGGGCCGGACGGGCTCCCCGGAGCGCATCGCGGGGGCGCATTCCGGGGTTGCCTAGCCCGGCGGCGGGGCACATCGTGGAAGGGGACACCGGCGGACTCGAGCCGGTGCAACGGAGCGACGCGGCGGTTGGATGCAGGTACTACCGCCCAGTCTGCCCTCAGCGCCCCGCACGGGCTTCTGGGCAGCACTGAGTGACCGCGAACGGGCAGAACTCTCGGCACGAGGCCGGGAATCGGTGTTCGGGCGCGGGACACCCCTGTGCATGGAAGGCGACCCGTCCACTCACCTGCTCGTCCTGCTCGCCGGGTGGGCGAAGGTCATTTCTTCGACCATGGAGGGCCACGAAATGGTCCTCGCGCTGCGCGGCCCCGGTGACGTCATCGGTGAGCTTGCCGGCGACCTGGCCGGTTACCGCACCGCGACGGTGCGCGCGCTGATGACGATCGAGGCGCTCCTGATTGGCGCCGACCGGTTCAACGCCTTCCTCGACGCGCATCAGGGCGCGGTGCGCGCGTACCGCAAGGTCATGTCCGCGCGCCAGCATGAACTGGGCCAGAATTTGCGCACGCGGATGGAGAGCAGCGGGGCTCAGCGGCTCGCCCGGCTGCTGCTTGATCTCGCGGATCGCTGCGGCCGCCAGACGGAGCGCGGCGTGGCTCTCGCGGTCCCGCTTTCGCAAGCGGATCTCGCCAGCTGGGTTGGTGTGTCCCGGGCCACGGTCACCCGGGCGCTGCAGGATTGGCGGCGCCGCGGGCTGGTCAGCACGCAGCCAGGCGTTATTACGATCATGGACGCGGACACGTTGCAGCGGATTGGCGGTGTCCGGCCTGCCGGCACCTGAGCAGCGGCGCGTCACCCAGCCCGTCGCCACCACCCCAGTCGCCACCGCAGTCGCCACCGCAGTCGCCACCGTCGGGCGGGTCCGGCCACTGATGGCTGGGTACCTTTAGGTTCGTGCCCAGTCACCCGGCTGCGGTCTTCGGCCAGTGGATTGCCGGGTCAGGCGAAGAGTCCATGATCGCGGTGGATTCTCCGCCGGCGCCCGGCGCAGGATCCGCCGCGATCATGGAAAACGGAGCCCGGATAGGAGCAGATCATGGTCGCTGATCAACCCGGCCACCAGCATGACCCCGGCCAGGCCGAGCGGGCGGACGTTGCGGTCCTGGGCTTGGGCCCTGGCGGCGAGGACGTGGCCGGGCGGCTTGCCGAGGCTGGGCTGTCGGTCGTCGGCATCGAGGCCAGGCTGCTCGGCGGCGAGTGCCCCTACTGGGGCTGCGTGCCGAGCAAGATGATGATCAGAGCCGCGGATCTGCTCGCCGAGGGGGCGCGGATTCCCGGCATGTCAGGCACCTCCACGGTCGCGCCAGACTGGCGTCCCGTCGCACGCAGGATCCGGGACGAGGCGACAGACAACTGGGACGACAAGGTGGCGGTCGACCGGTTCACCGGCAAAGGCGGCACGTTTATCCGCGGCCGGGGGCGGCTGACCGGCGCAGACGAGATCACCGTGGAGACCGCGGGGCAGCGGCGGGTGATCCGTGCCAGCCGGGCGATCGTGATCGCGACAGGAACGCAGCCATCGATACCGCCGATCGAAGGGCTTGCCGGCACCCCCTACTGGACCAACCGTGAGGCGATCGAGACAGAAGAGGCCCCTGAATCCCTCATCGTCCTCGGTGGTGGCGCGATCGGCGCGGAACTCGCACAGGTCTTCGCCAGGTTTGGCACTCGCGTGACGGTGCTGGAGGCAACCGACCGATTGCTGCCCATGGACGAGCCTGAGGCGAGCGCGCTGCTCGCCGACGTCTTCCGCCGTGACGGCATCGCGGTCATGGTAGGGGCGGTGGCGGATCGCGTCAGGCACGACGGGCAGCGCTTCACCCTGACGCTCTCCGGCGGCGAGCGGTTGTCCGCCGGCCGGTTGCTCGTTGCCACCGGCCGCAAGACCGGCCTGGCGGCGCTCGGCGTCGCCGCGATCGGGCTGGACCCGGGCGCGCGGTCCATCGACGTCGACGAGCGGATGCGGGTCAGCCTGCCTGACGGGCCCAGGCATCCTGGCCACACCGGCGGCCCGGGCCTTTGGGCCGTCGGCGACGTCGCTGGAAAGGGTGCGTTCACCCACCTTGCGCTGTACCAGGCGGACATCGCCGTCCGCGACATTCTCGGCCTCGGCGGCCCCCCGGCTGATTACCAGGCACTGCCCAGGGTCACCTTCACCGACCCGGAGATCGGCATGGTCGGCATCACCGAGGCGGAGGCAACCGCGCAGGGAATCGCCGTGCGCACCGGGTTCACGCTCGTGCCATCGACGGCGCGGGGCTGGATCCACAAGGCGGGCAACGACGGCTTCATCAAGCTGGTCCAGGACGCTGGCCGCGGCGTGCTGCTGGGTGCGACCTCCGCGGGGCCGTGGGGAGGCGAGGTGCTCGGGGCGCTCGCCGTAGCTGTGCACGGCCGGATTGATACCGAACGGCTAACGCAGATGATCTTCGCCTACCCGACGTTTCACCGGGGCATCGAGGCTGCCCTGCAGGACCTGCGGGACAACGGCAAATCCGGCGCCAGCCTGGGATGACGCCGCCGCGATCCCGCACCGGCACGGGCGCACATCGGCACCCGCCAGCAAAAGGACCGGGCCCAACCATTCGGCGGAACGGATGTCTGCCGCTGCGGCAGAGAATCTGCAGACCCCGCACAGGTCGTGCGTTCCCTCTCCGTCGCCGCCGGGACGCCGTGACGGCCACGCCCGAAGGCCGGCACGGTGCCCAATGCCCTATTTGTCTAGCGGGTGCCAGTAGCCAGCATGCACGGCAAGTTCGCCCGCGAGCAGGGACCTCGGGCTCTTTGCGACGGGACTTTAGTCACATCACTTGACTACACCGCCGTACGCATCGGTACCACGTGTTACAGCCCGTGTTCTCCGGCCCAGCGCGCCGCCCGGGGGCGTCCCGGACCCGGCTGGCCCGGGACCCCCGGCTGCATCCTCCACTTCGACGATCGGCGCGCCATGCGGCAGCCGTTAGGGATCATGAATCTCGCAGTTCAGACCTCGATTACCGAGCCTGAGTCGTCGATCCGATCGGCCGCGGGGTCGTCGAACCACAAATCGCCGGTGGCCAGATAGCGGAACCGGTGGCATCCCGACGGCAGCTCGGCCGTGACACTGCGGGTGCCGTTGCCGCGGCGCGCGAGCTGGTGCCGTCCCGGCTGCCAGTCGTTGAAGTCGCCGACCACGCTGACGGCGCCGGCCGGCTGGTCGGTTGGCAAGCTGAAAGTGATCCGGATCTTTCCATTGCGCATACGCGAGCGCTTGAGCATCCCGTACCTCCCGATGACTGCAGTGAAGCGCGTGGGCTTGGGCGGCACCATACCGCTGCTCCTGGTGCCTAAGCCCCGGAAACGCCGACCCCCAGTTCTGCAGATACCCGGCCATGTAACGATTGATGCAGGACAGCCGTGGTGTGGCGGATGGGGGATCAACGATCCGTTCTGCCGGACCGAAAATGATCTCACTACCTGCGGATGATCACGATCGCCGCGGCCCCAGGCTGTCTGGCGGCCGCTGACCGTGCGTCGCGCCGGCGGTGACGCCGATGGATCCCGGTGGCCAGGGCAGGCAGGCCAGCCGCGACGGGTGCGCCTTGACCGAGCCCCGTTTTCCATCAGGGCGAACGCGCTGTCATGCTTGAGGCGTGCCGGACGACATGCCGCCGCCGGCCACCCGGCGGGACCGCCTGTGGAGGACGGCCGAGTCGCGTGGCGTTCCCTTGCGTGCGATCCTTACCACGGTCGCGGTGGTGGTCGCGGTCTACCTGCTCGGCAAGCTGATCTACCGCCTCAGGGACGTTCTGCTGCTGGTAGTGGTGGCTGGGTTCATCGCCCTGCTACTGAACCCGCTTGTGGTTGCCTTGCAGCGATGGAAGGTGCCCCGCCGGGGCTTCGCCGTCGCCATCGTCACGTTCTGGGGCCTGCTTGTCTTCGCCGGGCTGGCGGTAGCTTTCGGCTACCCGCTTGTCAACGGCATCACGCACCTGGCCGACCGGCTGCCTTCCTACGTGAGCCAGGCGGAACAGGGCAAGAGCTGGGTCGGTCACCTCGCCACCCGCTACCACCTGCAGACGTGGGTGCAGAAAAACGCCTCGAAGCTGGCGGCCTTCGGCGCGGACCTGGGCAAGCCGGCGCTTGCGCTAGGCAAGGGCGCGTTCTCGCTGGTGATCTCGCTCTTGACCATCTTCTTCCTGGTGCTGCTCCTGCTCATCGAGGGCCCGAAACTGCGGTCCGGAGTGCTCGATCTCATGTCTGCGCAGCGGGCAGAGCGCTATGCCCGGATTGCGGCGCGGGTCAACCGATCGGTCACCGGCTACATGCTGGGGAACTTCCTCACGTCGCTCATCGCAGGGGTCGTCGTGCTCGTCACCCTGCTCATTCTCGGTGTCCCATTCGCCTTTCTCTGGGCGCTGTGGGTCGCGCTCGTCGACTTCCTTCCCATGATCGGCGGCGCGCTGGCCGGCATACCAACCGTGCTGTTCGCCGTCGGCCACTCGCTCACGGCGGGCATCGTCACTCTGATCGTGTTCCTCGTCTACACGCAGGTCGAGAATCACATCCTCAACCCTGTGGTCATGAGCAGGACCGTGAAGATCAACCCGCTGCTCGTGCTCGTCTCCATCTTGATCGGGGCATCACTGGGTAGCTGGATCGGCGGCTTCTTCGGCGGCTTTGTCGCGGCGTTGCTCGCGATTCCCACCGCCGGCGCGGTCCAGGTGATCGTCGGCGAGATATGGCGGTCGACCGCGCCCGGCGCACCCCGGGCGGGCGCCGTGGGGGCCGAGCCGGAGCCAGCCACGCGGGAATGAGATCCGTGCGCAACCGGACGCGCCGGGCTGCGACCGCGACGCGCCGGGGTCAGCCGGACGTCAAGTCAGCTTGACGGGTGACCGGGGGATCCCTGGAGGCCCGGCGGGTTACCCAACCCAGTGGATCGGGCTCAGCCAGCGGGCTCTTCCTCCGCGAGTCGCCGGCGTACGTCGTCTATATCGACCGCGGCCGCCTGGGTTATCAAGTCCTCGAGCGCTGGCTCAGGCAGGGCGCCCGGCTGCGCGTAGAGGACGACCTTGTCCTTGATGATCACCAGGGTGGGGATGGACGAGATGCCGAAGGCGGCCGCGAGTTCGGTCTGCGCCTCCGTGTCCACCTTGGTGAACACCACGTCCTCGTGACGATCGGACGCCCGCTCGTAGACCGGCCCGAACGACCTGCATGGCCCGCACCACGACGCCCAGAAGTCAATCAGCACCATGTCCGGGCCATCCACGACCTGGTCGAAGTTGGCTGTGGTCAGTTCCTTCGTGGTCATCACGACCTCCTCGTGCCACCTGCGCGTGACACGTACGCCCGACATATACCCGTACGGGTATCGCCAACGTAGCCGGGGCTACTGCTATTCCGCGCGTGACCGGAGGCGGAGATGGGGCTGTGTGCACCACCAAGCCGCGGGCTCTGCGCTGGCTAGCTAGCCTCCACGCGGCGCCGGCAGGCTGGTAAGGGGACGTGTCATCCGTCGGTTCACCGAACTCAAACTAAGGCGCGGATCGGGCACAAGGTCCCTTAAGTCAGGAACTAACGACCCGTGTGCGAGGTCCGGGGTCGCGGGACGCTCGCCTTGGGATCCGGACAAGTGACCCCGGTCCGGATCCCGCCATCACTGTCCAGCCCGGGGCCGGCCCGTCGTCGCGCGGATGCTCAGATCGGCGGCAGGACTGGCCGTCCGCGCCTCGGCATGGGCGGGCGGAACGGCTGGTCATCAGCGGCGGTCTGGATTCCTGCCCGGCAGCCACGGGTATCAGGCTTTCTGAGCTGTGCACCGTCGGCTACGGTGGCGAGGCGAGCGCGTTGCTGCGGCCGGGCTGCTGCGGCCGCGCTTGCGCGGCCGCAGGGGGAAAGGCGAACCAGTCCATGCGCGATGGCTTGACCGGCGCCGGGGACACCAAGCGGGCCGGTGCCCGCGACATGTGCTTGCCCGCAGTATGCTCCGCGCGCCCGGCGCGCGCGGAACGGCCGGCGCGCCTGGAACGCCCGGCGCGGCCGGCGCGGCGGGAGTGCTTCACTGCCCGGGCCGAGAACGCCCGATGAAACCCCTGGACCCCCGGCTGCTGCGTTATGCGCGGCAGACAGCGGTCCACATCGGCGTACTCATCGCGCTCGGCACCACAGCGGGCGTCCTCATCATCGCGCAAGCCTGGCTGCTGGCCGGGGCGATCAGCGGCGCGTTCCTCCATGGCGCGCCACTCAGCGCGCTGACGGGCACCCTTACCGCGCTCGTGGTCGTATACGCGGCACGCGCGCTTGTCGCCTGGGCCACAGAGGCATCCTCCTATCGGGCGTCGGCGGCAGTGAAATCGGCGCTGCGCCGCCGCTTGCTCGCCCATGCGGTCGCGCTCGGCCCGCGGTGGCTCGCGGCGAACCGGACCGGGGAGCTTGTCACGCTCGCCACCCAGGGGATCGATTCGCTGGATGGGTACTTCACCGCCTACCTGCCCCAGCTTGTGCTCGCGGTAGTAATACCGCTCGTGGTCGTGGCGCAGATCGGCTCGGCCGACCTGCTCGCAGGCGCCACGATCGCGCTCACTCTCCCGCTGATCCCGCTATTCGGCGCGCTGGTCGGCCGGACCACCGCACACCACACCCGGCGCCGCTGGCGAGCGCTCGCCCTGTTGTCGCATCACTTCCTCGACGTGGTTGCCGGGCTGCCCACACTGAAGGTGTTCGGGCGCGCGAAGGCGCAGGCCGAGGCCATCAAGCAGGTCACGGGCGACTACCGGCAGGCGACCATGGTCACGCTGCGGCTCGCTTTCCTGTCGTCACTGGTGCTCGAGCTCATCGCCACGTTGTCGGTGGCGCTTGTCGCCGTCGGCATCGGATTGGGCCTCGTATATGGCCATCTGGACCTGCGTACCGGGTTGCTCGTCCTGATCCTGGCGCCGGAAGCCTATCTGCCGCTTCGCCAGGCCGCCGCGCAGTTCCACGCGAGCGCGGACGGCGTCACGGCAGTCGCCGACGTCTTCACCGTGCTCGAGACGCCGGTGTACGCAGGCGGCGTCGCAGGCCCTGACGGCGCGCCCGTCGTCGGCGCCGCTGGCGCTGGCGCTGCCCCGGACGCAGGACCGGCGCCACCGCGCTGCACGCCTGACCCGCCGGCCTGCGCACCTGACGCACTGGCCTGCGCACCTGACCCGCTCGTCTGCGCACCTGACCCGCTGGCCATCAGGGTGGAGGACGTCAGCGTGCGCCACCCAGGCCGCTCGGATCCGGCACCGCGGCGGGTGCGGATGACCCTCGCCCGCGGGGAGATCGTCGTCTTGGCGGGGCCTAGCGGTTGCGGCAAGTCGACGCTGGTGGCCGTGCTGCTCGGCTTCATACCGCCGTCGGCGGGCCGCGTCCTCATCCAGGGGCCTCACGGCGATGCGGACCTGGGCCGGATGGACCTGGCCGGCTGGCGTTCGGCCGTCGCGTGGCTGCCCCAGGATCCCGTCCTGTTCACCGGAACCGTCGCCAGCAACATCAGGCTGGGCTGGCCAGACGCGCCGCAGCAGGCGGTCGCCGCGGCTGCCCGCGCCGCCGGGCTGCACGATCTGGCACTCGAGACACCGGTGGCGGAGCGCGGCGCAGGCCTTTCTAGCGGGCAGCGCCGCCGGGTCGCGCTCGCCCGGGCCCTGCTGCCGGGCCCAGGTGGCGGCAGGCCTGTGCTACTTCTTGACGAGCCCACCGCGGGACTCGATGCGGCAGCGGAGGCGCGGGTCTACGAGACGTTGCGCGGGCTTGCGGCGGCGGGCCACGCCGTGCTGGTGGTGACGCACAAGCCCGCTGCGTTCGCCGCGGCCGACCGCGTCGTCGAACTCGCCTGCGGCCCTGGTTCGCTGGCTGCGAGCCAAGACCCGGCCACGCCGGATCTCGTCATGTCAGGCCCAGTCATGTCAGGCCCAGTCATGTCAGGCCCAGTCATGTCAGGCCCAGTCATGTCGGATCCAGTCATGTCGGATCCAATCAGTCCAGCCGATGCCGGCCCGGTTCCCGCCGGCCCGGTTCCCGCCGGCCCGGTTCCCGCAGGCCCGCTCCCCGCCGGCCCGGTACCCGCTGACCCGGTCCAGCCAGGTCGACGGCTGCCCCCCTTGGGCCGCCTGGGCCGGCGCCTCACGTGGCGGCTCGCGCTCGCTGCTTTCGCCGGGACCTGCGCCGCTGCCTGCGCCATCGCGCTAACTGGCACCGCCGCGTGGCTGATCTCCCGCGCGGCGCAGCACCCGCCTGTGCTGTCGCTTTTCGTGGCGATTACCGCGGTGCGGGCATTCGGGATCGGGCGGGGTGTCTTCCGCTATGCCGAGCGGCTGGCCGGGCACGACGCCGCGCTGCGTATTCTGGCCGCCCTGCGGGTGACCGCGTATCGCCGCCTGGAGCGGCTCGCCCCCGCCGGGCTCACCGTGTTCCGCTCCGGTGATCTGGTCAGCCGTCTCGTCACCGACATCGATGGCCTCGCCGACCGCTGGCTTCGCGTGCTGCTGCCGTATATGGTCGCGGTCGCGGCAGGAACTGCCACGGTCGCGGCCGTGGCGCTGCTGTTGCCAGGCGCCGGTGTTGTGCTCGCCATCAGCCTGCTCGCCGCCGGGCTGCTCGCGCCTTCGATCGCCGGTCTCGTCGCTCGCAGAGCCGAGCGCCAGGTCGCACCGCGGCGCGGCGAGCTTGCCGCCGCGTCCCTGGACCTGCTCCGCGGCGCTGGCGAGCTTGTCGTGTTCGGCGCGCAGGATGCCGCACTGCGGCAGGTGTCCGCAGCGGACCTGGCTGTGTCACGCAGCGAGAGCCGTTCGGGACTCGGCAGGGGAACTGGGGCGGCGGTCGCGGCGCTCGCCGCAGGGGCCGGGGTAACGGGCAGCCTGATCCTCGGCGTCAGCGCGGTGCGGTCCGGTGCGCTGGCGGGCGTCGCCCTGGCCGTTGTCGTGCTCGTCCCGCTCGCCGCACACGAGGCGTTCGCCGGCCTGGCCCCCGCCGCACAGGAAATACCCCGGATTCGCGGAGCAGCCGCCCGAGTGGCTGGCGTGCTCGCCGCGCCTGACCCGGTCCGCGAGCCGGCCCAAGACGCGGCGACCGCCCGTCCGATGCCGCCCTACGACATCCGGATCGAGGGGCTCGCCGCGGCCTGGCGCCGTGGCGGGCCGGACGTGCTGCGGGGCATCAGACTGGATGTGCCCGCCGGGCGGCGGATTGCGATCACCGGGCCGAGCGGATCGGGCAAGACCACGCTGGCCATGGTGCTGCTGCGGTTCCTCGATCCCACGGCAGGAAGGATCACCGTCGGCGGCGTGGACATCACCGCGTGCGAGGGTGACTCCGTGCGCAAGGTGATCGGGCTGTGCGCCCAGGACGCGCATATCTTCGACTCCACCCTCGCCGCGAACCTGCGGCTGGCCCGGCCAGGCGCCGACGTCGACGAACTAAGGGACTCGCTGCGCCGCGCGCGCCTGCTCGACTGGGCGGACAGCCTGCCTGACGGCCTTGACACGCTGGTCGGCGAGTACGGAGCCCGCCTGTCCGGGGGACAGCGCCAGCGGCTCGCCCTGGCACGTGTGCTGCTGGCCGACTTTCCCGTCGTGGTTCTTGACGAACCAACCGAGCATCTTGACGAGGAGACCGCCGCCGCCCTCACCCGGGACGTGCTCGAAGAGACGCTCGGCCGGTCCGTGCTGCTCATTACCCACCGCGCGGTCGCGCTCGGGGACGTGGATGAGGTCGTCCATATCGAAGCGGGCAGGATCGATCGCTCTTTGACAACAGCCCAATTCACTGTGTCATAGGGGTATCCATGGTTATCCGGGTCGCGGCACAAATCCATGATCATGGCGCTTCTCCCGTCGTATCCGCGGGGAAAGGAACTATGATCATGAAAACCCTCGCTCGGCCGCCCGGATAGAGCCTGGCCAGAGGGGTCCTTGTAGCATCGGCATCCTCCGTAAAGCCGCCCGGCACGGGGACAGGGAGTTGAACCGGGAAGCTGCTGCCGATGTCCGCACCGCCGCCGCTGCCGGGATTCCTTGCTGCCCTGGCGTCGCCGCTCGACCATTACGGGTACCTCGCCGTCGCAGTCCTGATCATGGTGGAAGACTTCGGGGTCCCCGCGCCGGGCGAGACCGTGCTGATCGCCGCGGCCGTATACGCGGGCACCGGCCGGCTGACCATCGTGGCGGTGGGAGTGATCGCCCTCATTGCCGCGATCGTCGGTGACAACATTGGTTACGCCATCGGCCGGTACGGCGGCCGCGCCGTGATCCTGCGTTACGGCAGATATGTGCGGCTCACCAGCGAGCGGCTGGCCAAGGCGGAAGGCTTCTTCCGCAGGCACGGCGGCAAGATCGTGGTCGTCGCCCGGTTCATCGAGGGCCTGCGCCAGGTAAATGGAATCATTGCGGGAATGGGCGATATGCGGTGGCCTCGTTTCCTCGCCTTCAACACGCTTGGCGCGGCGCTGTGGGTGGGTGCGTGGGCCTCGCTCGGCTACCTGACAGGCAACCACATCAACGCGATCTACACCTACGCCACCAGGTACTCGCTGTATCTGCTTATCGCGGCGGTGGTCGTGGCCGCGGTGTTCATCGCCCGTGCCGCGATCCGGCGCCGCTGACGCTCCTCAGCACGTGATCAGGTTCGCTAAGCCTGCCTCAGTACCTTGGACCGGTCACTGTCTTCCCGGCCTTAACCCGGCGGTGTGCGGCGCTGACACACGATGAGCCAACAGGGTCAGAGCGGTTGATCAGGCGGTGCCGAAGCGTGATGATCAGGCGGTGCCGAAGCGTGATGATCAGGAGGTGCCGAAGCGTGATCAGGCGGTGCCGAAGCGGCGGGCGGTTGGGTAGCGCTGGCCGCCATCGACCACAATGTTGGCGCCGGTGACCCAGGATGCCCGCCGCGACAGCAGGAACGCGACGACGTCGGCCACCTCGTCGGGCCGGCCGAGCCGGGCGAAAGGGAACTGCGTCGCAAGGAACGTGGCGAAGACGTCCGGGTTATCCCGCCGGAATGTTTCCCATGAACTGCCGGGAAACATGATCGATCCCGGGCTGACGGAGTTCACCCTGATGCCAAGTGGCGCGAGTTCCTGCGCCGCCACCGCGGCCAGCTGGATCTCCGCGGCCTTGGCCACCGCGTAGTTGCTCCGCGGCGCGGGCCGCATGCCGGTGATCGAGGACACGATTACGATCGCGCCGCCGCCCGCCACGCGCAGGTGCGGCAGCCCCGCCCGGATCAGCTCCGATGCGTGTCCCGCGTTCAGCGCGAGCGTGGCCATGAAGTCGTCGAACTTTGAGTCTGCCAGGTTGCCGCCGATCGTGCCGCCGGCGTTCGCTACCAGATGGTTCAGGCCGCCGAGGGCGTCAGCGATCTCGCCGACGGCGCGGTCAAGCATGGCGGGTTCGGCGACATCGGCGGCGGCCGTCGCCACCGGCACCCCATGTGCACCGAGGCGCTGCGCGGCCTCGGCGAGGCCGCGAGGGTTGCGCGCGACGAGGCCCACCGCCGCCCCCTCGGCGGCGAGCGCCTCGGCCACCGCGAAGCCGATGCCGCGGCTTCCTCCCGTGATCAGCGCACGGGTTCCAGCCAAGCCAAGTTCCATGCGCAGCACGTTACTTGTGCGGGCGTGGCGCCACTTGTGCGGGCGTGGCGCCGCTGCGGCGGGCGTGGCGCCGCTGCGGGGGATGCGCCAGCGCTCAGCCGTTCGGGATCATGCTCTGCTCAGCCGTCATCGGGGGACGCGGGTGCGAGCGGCTTCGTGTGCTGGCGCCGCCACCGGACCTTTGACCCCTAGCCTGCTGCGCTATCAATGTTTAGCTTGACCCATAAAAAAAGCCCGCGGCTCCGGCCGCGCTGCGGGCGGCGGCACCGCAGGCCGCGGCACTGCAGCGCGGCCGCGCAGCAGGCGGCGGCGTGCCGCTCGCGGGAGGCGGCACTTGTCCGGTTCAGGGAGGCCAGCATGAAGTCATATACCAGCGGCACATCCGACGTGCCGCTGCTCGGCGACACGATCGGCGAGAACCTCGACGCCACTGTGGCTGCCTTCGCTGATCGCGAGGCGATTGTGGACTGCCCGACCGGACGGCGGCTGACCTATGCGCAATTCGGCCGGGCCGTCGACGACGTGGCCCGCGGGCTCCTCGCGATCGGCGTCGAGAAGGGCGACCGGGTCGGCATCTGGGCACCGAACTGCCCTGAATGGGCCTTGGTACAGTACGCGACCGCCAAAATCGGCGCGATCATGGTGAACATCAACCCCGCTTACCGGCTGCACGAGCTCGAGTATGTGCTCAACCAGTCCGGGATCAGCGTGCTGGTCTCCTACCAGGTGCACAAGAGCAGCAACTACCGTGAGATGGTCGGGCGGGTGCAGGGCTCCTGCCCAGCGGTGCGGGCCATCATCTATATCGACGACCCAACGTGGGACGAGCTCGTCGCGGCCGGTGCGGCCGTGCCGGCATCGGCGCTGGCCGAGCGGGCGGCGGTGCTGTCCTGCGATGACCCGATCAACATCCAGTACACGTCGGGGACGACTGGGTTCCCGAAGGGTTCCACCCTGTCCCACCACAACATTCTCAACAACGGCTACTTCGTCGGCGGCCTGCTCGGCTATACCGAAGAGGACCGCGTGTGCCTGCCGGTTCCCTTCTACCACTGCTTCGGCATGGTCATGGGAAACCTGGGAGCGACGACCCGCGGCGCGTGCATCGTTATCCCGGCGCCCTCATTCGACCCGGCGGCCACCCTGGAAGCGGTCGCCGCGGAACGTGCCACATCCCTGTACGGCGTGCCGACGATGTTCATCGCCGAGCTCAGCCTGCCCGGCTTCCCCGGCTACGACCTGTCCAGCCTGCGCACCGGCATCATGGCCGGCTCACCGTGCCCCGTGGAGATCATGAAGCGGGTGGTGACCGAGATGAACATGACGGAGGTCGCCATCTGTTACGGCATGACGGAGACGTCGCCGGTGTCCACCCAGACCCGCAGGGATGACGACTTGGAGCGACGGACCGCGACGGTCGGCCGGGTGATGCCGCACGTCGAGATCAAGATCATCGATTCGGTCACCGGCACGACGCTGCCGAGGGGGGAGCCTGGTGAGCTGTGCACCCGCGGTTACTCGATCATGCTGGGGTACTGGGACGAGCCGGAAAAGACCGCCGAGGCGATCGACGCCGCCCACTGGATGCACACCGGCGACATGGCGGTGATGCGCGAGGACGGGTACATCAACATCGTCGGCAGGTTCAAGGACATGATCATCCGCGGCGGCGAGAATATCTACCCGAGGGAGATCGAGGAGTTCCTCTACGGGCATCCGAAGATCTCGGACGTCCAGGTCATCGGGGTGCCGGACGAGAGGTACGGTGAGGCGATCCTGGCCTGCGTTATCCTGCGTGACCCGGGTGGCACGCTCACCCAGCAGGAGGTCGCCGATTTCTGCCGCGACCAGCTGGCGCATTTCAAGATTCCGAAATACGTCCGCAGCGTCGAGTCGTTCCCGATGACGGTCAGCGGCAAGGTACGCAAGATCGAGATGCGGGCTTGGGCGATCGACGAGCTTGGGCTGGCATCAATGGCCAACCGCCCGTACGCCTGATTGGATCCAGCCGCCCCGCGCGCAGCGCAGCCAGCACGCGACGCGGCGCGCCGGCCCGCGCGCAGCGCGCCAACCCGTGCCCACGCGCGACGCGGCGCGCCGGCCCGCGCGCGCCCCAACCCGTGCCCACGCGCGCCGAAGCGCGCCCGCGCGCCGGGGCGCCCGCTCCGTCACCGGCCAGCCGTGCCGATGGCCCATCGCCCCCTTCCCGGCAGCACCAACGGGCTGGCGCGTTCCCCCGATGAAGATTTCCAGCTGATGTCACAATTTGTGACACTAGTGAAGCAGGGGGAGCGAGACATGACGGGATGCCAAGGATGAGGACGCTGGGGTTCGCGGACTTCACGGAGTTCGCCACCGAGGCGATGGATGGCCGCCTGCCCTACCCTTACCAGCAGCGGCTCGCCGCACAGGGGCTGCCTGAACTGCTGCGCGTGCCGACCGGGGGCGGGAAGACCGCGGCCGCGGTACTGCCCTGGCTCTGGCGGCGGATGAGATTCCCCGATTCCACCCAGGACAAGCTCGTCTACGTGCTGCCGCTGCGGTCGCTCGCCGAGCAGGCCGAGCGGCAGATCGCCAACTGGCTTGAGCGGCTCGGACTGGCCGCCACCATCCCCGTGACGGCACTGGCCGGTGGTGAGTCCCGCGATGACTGGCGGCTCTATCCGCACCAGCCGGCGATTCTGCTCGGCACACAGGAGGTGATCGTTTCCCGGCTGCTCCTGCGTGGCTACGGCGAATGGTGGTCGTCCTGGCCGGTCAGCTTCGGGCTCCTGCACTGCTCGACGCAGTTCGTGTTCGACGAGACGCAACTGCTCGGCCCGGCGCTCGCCGCGTCACTGCAGTTGCAGGGGCTGCGCGAGAAGATGGGCACCGCGGCCGGCTGCGCGACGATGTGGATGTCGGCCACGGCGGGCCCCGCCGATCTGGTCACGCCCGATCATCGCCGGCCGGTCCGCGTCGTCGAACTCGCTGGTTCGGACCTGGCGGATGAGCGGCTGGCGAAGCGGCTTGCCGCGACCCGCGTGGTGCGCCGCGCCAGCTTGCCCGCCGACCCGGAGCTCTACCCCGCGGCGCTGGCGGGCGCGCTCGCTGCCTGGCACGTCCCTGGCACCGCGACGATCGCCGTGCTGAACACCGATGAGCGGGCACGCGCGGTGTACGACGCGCTTGAGGAAACCGCGCATGCCGCGGACCTGCTGCTGCTCCACGCACGGTTGCGGCCACGAGAACGATCCATAACGGCTGCGCTGCTTGACGCTCGCCTGCCCGCTGCGGGCCGCATCGTGGTGGCCACCCCGGTGCTCGAAGCGGGCGTGGACACCTCCTGCCGGACGATGTTCACCGAGTCCGCGCCGTGGAGTTCGATCGTGGCGCGCGCGGGCAGGTGCAACCGGGCGGGCGGCGAGCACGGCGCGGTTCTGCTCTGGGCGCCGCCGCCGCCCGCCCGGGCACCTGCGGCCCCCTACGACGAGGCGGACGTGGTGGCCGCGGAACGGGCACTGGCCGCCCTGGAGAGGGCCGAGGTGACCTCGGGGATGCTGCGCGACTGCGGTCATGAGCTCGCGGCTCGGCGGGACCCGCGGCACCCGGTGCTGACCCGGACGGATCTGCTGCGGCTATTCGACACCGCCCCTGACTCGCGCGGCACGGGAATCGACGTGACGCCATGGGTCCGTGGTGGCGACGACCATACGGCCACGGCCCTGGTGGCCTGGCGTTCCTGGCCTGACGGGCGGCCGGCCGGCGAGGAGCCTGCGCCAGCGGGTGACGAGCTGTGTCCCGCGCCGCTCGCCGACCTGCGGCACAGCGGGACGGCGTACTGGATCTGCGATCAAGCCGATGGGCGGTGGCGCAGGTGCGAGCCGCCCGACTTCCGGCCTGGCGCGATCCTGCTCGCCGACGCCGCGCTCGGCGGGTATCTCCCCGATCGCGGCTGGTCACCAGGCTCGAGGTCGCCCGTGCCGGTGGTCAGACAGGTGCAGGCCCAGGGGGGCACAGCGCCATCCTTGGCAGGGTGCTGGGTTGACCTGTACACGCATCTCGAGGACACCGAGTGCGAGCTGCGGGCGCTGATCGGGAACCCGCGCCGCACCGGGTTCACCGCCGCTCAGATTGAGGCCGCGGCGCTTGCCGCACGGTTCCATGACCTGGGGAAAGCGTTCCGCCACTTTCAGGATTACCTGCGCAGCAGCGCGCCGGATGATCCGCCGGCCGGCGGGCCGTGGGCCAAGTCGCCACGCTGTGGCGGCGGGCACTGCGCCCGCCCGTTCCTGCGGCATGAACTCGTCACCGCGCTCGCGCTACTGCAGCCGGGGTGCGGCCTGCTCGCCGACGCCCGGGAACCGGACCTCGTCGTCTACCTGGCCGCCGCGCACCACGGGAAGGTGCGGTTGCGGATGCTGCCCATGCCGGGAGAGGCGGAACATGACCCGCCCAGGATCCTTGGAGTGCAGGACGGGGACGAGCTGCCGCCGGTGAAGCTACCGGGCGGCGCGCACACGCCGGCTCTCACCCTGGATACCCACGACCTCAACCGGTTCACAGCTCGCGCGATGGCGCTGCTCGACCGGCCTGACCTCGGCCCGTTCCGCCTGGCCTACCTGGAGGCGCTCGTCAGGATCGCCGACTGGCGGGCGAGCAGGCACCCATCGCCAGGCGAGCCGGCGCCCGGCGGCGGCGCCGCGGATCGGCAGCGCCGCGGATTGCGTGGGCTTTAGGGCGTGTCCCGTAGATCTTTGGCGGCGCGGATCGGCGCCCAGACGACGACCGGCGGCGTTGTCGTCGTCGCCGATAGTTCCACTATCGGCTCCTCCTCCGCCTTGCCGGATCGCCGCCTGGAGCACCGCCCGCATCCACCAAGATCTACGGGACACGCCCTAGCACATGCGATCCGCGGCGCCGGTGGATCGCACGACGCATCGCCACTCACCTCGCTGCCGCGGATGTGCACGAGCGGCCGGCGGCACAGGTCGCCGGTCATTTTCGTCTCCCAATCCTCTCGCCGGCACGTAAAGCGTGGCTCAGGAATGCAGAGCATAATGTGTGAAGCACAAATATAGAAGCAGAAATAGAGCAGGAAATCCCTTGACCGGCGGCACGGCCGCGGCATGGCCCCGCGCGGCGCGTACTATGCCGGGCAGAACCCCGCTACCGAGGGTAGCATCGGGGCTGGATGGGCAAGGAGATAGCGATCGCTGAGACCCGTTAAGCGCTGGCCCGGCGATGATTCATGGTTTCCGCCGGCAACCTCCAGTCGTGCTAACTATATTTAGCCAGCGAGTTACGGTTTGGTTTGCCTGGCTGAAGTGACTGATGCGTCTTAAACGCGCAAGCAGTCACTGGCAGTGGGCATGCGGACCGGCGGGCCGTCGAAAGCCGGGAAGGCGCAAACGCCGATGGTGGAGCGCGGGCAGTGGTGGCAGATGGCTGGGTGGCAAGGCGGCAAGGAGCAGCCAGCCGCGTCAGCCGTGCTGTCAGATGCGCCCGCCGACGCGGCCACCCAAAGAAGGGGAATGCTAGCTATGCTCGTTCAGGACTGGGCCACACCGGGCGTTGCGCGGGACTGCCAATCCGATGGACGGTGACATATCCGCCAGCCGGGACGCGGGAAACACGCGCGTTCCGCTTGGTGGCCTGCCCGAATCCGCCACAGGAATGCCAGCCCAGGGCGGTCCAGCCCAGCCCGAGACCGGCCCAGCCCAGACCGAGACCCGCCCAGCCCAGACCGAGACCCGCCCAGCCCAGACGGGAGCGACCAGCCAGCCGAACGCGGCAGGCGCCGAGGCCGTCTTCGCCGAGTCGCTGGGAGACTGGCCCGGGATCGCCTTCCAGCCGAACGCGATCAGCGTGAGCGCGGGCTTCTTCACCTGGGAGATGCTCAGCGGAGAGGTCATCTGCGAGCCCGCCACCT
Organism: uncultured Actinomycetota bacterium; assembly: GCA_963727015.1. Classification (GTDB taxonomy): domain Bacteria; phylum Actinomycetota; class Actinomycetes; order Streptosporangiales; family Streptosporangiaceae; genus DATFVJ01. Next base: position 876,897 of record CAVSEV010000005.1, read on the forward strand.
ACCGGCTGCACGGCATGCCCGAGGACACCTCCGCCACGATGGAGACCTTCCTGTCCCGGGTGCCCGAATCCGACCTCGCCGGCGTGGTCGAAGCCACCCGGCAGATGATGGCGTCCTGCGGTACCTACCAGATCGAGTACCGGGTCAAGGCCGACGACGGCACGCTGCGGTCGATGGAGGCGCGTGGCAGGGTCCTTCCCGACCCCGACGGCCGCCCGGCCAGGATGATCGGCGTAGTCATGGATACCACCGCGATGCGGGCCAAGGCTGACGCGGAAGGACGCCGGCTGCGCGAAGGCGCGGGCCGCGCGCATCGCACGCAGGAATTCACCGCCGCGCTCGCCTCCGCGAGCAGCGTGGAAGCGATGATCGCGGCCGCGCGTGCTGGGATGGGCGGCTACGGCGCCGATAGCCTGATCATGGTCGCGGTGGAGGACGGGCGCCTGAACATCGTCGCCTCATGGGGTCTCGATCAGGCCGCCATTGGCGCGTTCACCGATGTGCGGCAGGGCATTCGCACTCCGATCGCCGACGCGATGGCGTGGCGGTCGGCGGTGTATCTCTGCTCGGCCGATGCGCTCGCGGGCGACTACCCGCAGCTGGCTGATATCGCCGCCCGCTCACCGCAGCGTTCCTGGGTGGCTCTCCCTGTGACAGGCTCGCACGAGCGTGTCGGTGCGTGCCTGATGGGCTTCGCCGCGTCGCATCAGTTCCTGCCGGAGGAACGTGCCCTGCTCATTGCGGCATCCGGTCTGCTCGCTCAGTCCCTGGAGCGTGCCCGCATGTATGAGTCGGAGCATGGCCTCGCCAGCGAACTGCAACAAGGTCTGCTGCCACGGGGGACGCTCGCCGCGCCAGGCGTGACGATCGCGACGCGCTACCAGGCAGCAACCTCAGGAATGGAGATCGGCGGAGACTTCTACGACGCCATCCGGCTCAAGCGCGGGCGGGTAGCCCTGGTCATCGGTGACGTCCAAGGACACAACCTTTTCGCCGCGTCGCTGATGGGGCGGCTGCGGACCGCCGTGCACGCGTACGCACGCGAAGGCCATAGCCCGGCCGAGGTGATGGCCCGCACCAACCAGTGGCTCGTGGATCTGAACACAGACCCTGACAGATCACTGTTCGCTACCTGCTGCTTCGTCGCACTCCAGCCGGCGACAGGCGAACTCGCCATGTGCCGGGCCGGTCATCCACCACCCGCCCTCGTCACACCGGAGGCCGGGCCGCGGATGCTCGAATGCGAAGGGGGGTTGCCGCTCGGGATCGACGCGAAGGCCCGCTATGCCACCGTCAAGATGCGTGTGCCGGCCGGCGCGGTGCTCGTGCTCACCACCGATGGCCTGCTGGAAACCGATGGCGACGACGTCGACTACAACGTCAGGTGCATGCTTGGCGCGCTCGAGCATGGGACGAAGACCGACCTGGAAACGCTCGCCGACGATCTGCTCAACAGCCCGCGCAGGCCACCGCGTCATGGGGACGACGTCGCGCTGCTCCTCGCCAGGCTCAATGAGCACGTTCCGCCGGTCTGGTCACGCCGCCGCCGCGCGATCTCGGATTGATCAGGCGGTTCACGCGCCGGGCCCGGCCTCGCCTTGACCCGCGCCGGATCGCCCCGGACGGCCTGCGCAACGGGAGCGCGGGCGGCCGGTCTAGAGTGACGAGAGTGCGGCACACCGCACTAGGGTGAGACATGCCCTAGAACCTGGACGCAGCCCGCAGCGGCAGGGGGGCAGATGACGGCGGCAGCACAGGCCGGGGCCATGGTCATCTTTGGCATCAGCGGTGATCTGGCGCGCAAGATGACGTTCCGCGCGCTCTACCGCCTCGAGGCGAGCGGGCGGCTGGACTGCCCGGTGATCGGCGTCGCCATGGACGATTGGTCCGACGACGACCTGCGCCGCCATGCCCGCCAGGCTATCGACGCGGGCGCTGACGGGAACCCCGTCGACGCGCAGGCGGCCGACCGGCTGACCAGCCGGCTGACGTACGTACCCGGCGACTTCACCGACGCTGCCACCTATGAGCGGCTGCGCGGGCGGCTCACCGGAAAGCCGAATCCGGTCTTCTACCTGGAGATCCCGCCTCCGCTCTTCGCGCCGGTGGTGACCGCACTCGGCGCGGCGGGCCTGACCAAGGGCGCGCGCGTGGTGGTGGAGAAGCCGTTCGGCCACGACCTCGGTTCGGCCAGGAAACTCAACAGGGACCTGCGGTCCGTTCTCGCCGAAGACCAGATCCTGCGCATCGACCACTTTCTCGGTAAGCAACCAGTGCTCGACATTCAGTTCCTGCGGTTCGCGAACTCGCTACTCGAGCCTGTCTGGAGCCGCGGCCACGTCGCCGCGGTCCAGCTGACCATGGCCGAGGATTTCGGCGTGGACGACCGGGGCTCCTTCTATGACGGAGTCGGCGCCCTGCGCGATGTCGTGCAGAATCACATGCTCCAGGTGCTCTCCCTGATCGCCATGGACCCGCCGGTCGGTGCCACCGCGGACGCGCTGCATGACAAGCAGGCGGAAGTCTTCCGCGCGATGCCGGACGCGGATCCGGCCCATTATGTGCGCGGCCAGTACCAGGGGTTCCACGACGTACCGGGGGTGGCGCCCTCGTCGGGCACGGAGACCTACGCGGCGCTGCGCCTGGAGATCGACAATTGGCGCTGGGCCGGCGTGCCGTTCTTCATCCGGGCCGGCAAGGCGCTGGCCGGCCGCGTCACCGAGGTGCGGGTGATCCTCAAACGGCCCCCGCGTCTCGCGTTCCTGCGCGAACCCCGCCACCCCGGCCCGACCCAGGTGGTGCTGCGGATCGACCCGGATCCTGGATTGCGGGTCGTGCTGCTGTCCAAGGGTTCGGACGGCACGTCCGCTAAGAGCGTCTTCCTGGACCTTTCCTTTGAGGAAGAACTCGGCAAGCCGGCCCAGCCATACGAGCGTTTGCTGCACGACGCGCTGATCGGCGACCATTCGCTGTTCACGCGCGAGGACGGCGTCGAGGAAACCTGGCGGGTCCTGCAGCCCCTCCTGGCGAATGCGCCGCCCGCGCAGCCCTACGAGCGCGGATCCTGGGGCCCGGCTGAAGCCGACAACCTGGTCCGGGGGCACGAACCCTGGCTGCAGCCGTGGTTGCCCGACCCCGCCAAGGGACACACTTAAGTGACCAGAAAAGGCAGCCGCCGGACAGCTAAGCGCCGGCAGCTAAGGACCGGCAGCTAAGCACCGGCAGCTAAGGACTGGCAGCTAAGGACTGGCAGCTAAGCACCGGCAGCTAAGCACTGGCAGGAATGGAGAGGAGGCAGCGATGGCGCCAGCGGCGTCGATGCAGCTTGGCATGGTGGGACTCGGCCGGATGGGAGGAAACATCGTCCGCCGCCTGATGCGTGCCGGTCACGAATGCGTGGTCTTTGACCGGACCCCTGCTGTCACCAAGGCGCTCGCCGACGAGGGCGCGATCGGCGCGTCATCAGTCGCGGATTTCGTGTCGAAGCTGCGGGCACCAAGGGCGGCGTGGGTAATGGTCCCGGCCGGTGAAATAACCGAGCGCACCATCGAGGCGCTGGCCGGTGAAATGTCGGCCGGGGACATTATCATCGACGGCGGGAACTCCTATTACCGCGACGACATCCGGCGCGCCAGGAAACTTGCCGCGCGCGGCATCAGGCTGGTGGACTGCGGCACGAGCGGTGGGGTCTGGGGCCTTGAGCGCGGTTACTGCCTCATGATCGGCGGCGACGGGGACGCGGTAACGCACCTGGACCCGATTTTCGCGGCCCTTGCACCCGGGATCGAGGCCGCCGAGCGCACGCCGGGACGGTCAGGCGAACCCGAACCCTCCGAGCAGGGCTATCTGCATTGCGGGCCCAATGGCTCCGGCCACTTCGTCAAAATGGTCCACAACGGGATCGAATACGGCATGATGGCCTCCATTGCCGAGGGCCTGAACGTGTTGCACAATGCCGACATCGGCAAGGCGGGCTCGGCGGCGGCGGATGCGGAGACCGCGCCGCTGGAGAATCCAGAGTTCTACCAGTTCGATATCGACACCACAGCAGTCGCGGAGGTGTGGCGGCGCGGCAGCGTAGTCGGTTCCTGGCTGCTCGACCTGACCGCGATCGCCCTGCACGATTCGCCCGATCTCGCCGAATTCTCCGGGCGGGTATCTGATTCCGGTGAGGGGCGCTGGACCTCCATTGCCGCGATCGACGAGGGAGTGCCGACCCCGGTGCTGACCTCTGCGCTCTACTCCCGCTTCGCCTCACGCGACCTGGGTGATTTCGCGAACCGCGCGCTTTCCGCCATGCGCAAGCAATTCGGCGGGCACGACGAGAAGAAGGTCTGAACCGCTAACGGCTGCGCGGGCCGCGACCTTCAGCGGCCGGCGCCGCTTCCGGGGTGGCAAAGATCCCCAGGGACTGCGCGCACGCGGGCCGGAGCGCCCGCCGCTGGCTGAAGGCCATCCGGCCGGACTCACCAGCCCCACCCGCAGCGCCCGTCGGCAACGGCCTAAGTTGTGCTCAGCACTGCTGACAGTGCGTCGAGGGCCGAGGGCACCAGCGCGTAGTACGCCCACACGCCTCGCTTGTCGCGGGTGAGGATTCCCGCGTCTACGAGGATCTTGAGGTGGTGGGAGATGGTCGGCTGGGTGAGGCCGAGGGGCTCGGTCAGCTCACAGACGCATGCTTCGGTGCCCGCGTGCGCGGCGACCATCGAGACCAGTCGCAGCCGGGTGGGATCGGCGAGCGCCTTGAGCAGGCGCGCGAGGTCGGCCGCCTGCCGCGCGGTGATCGGCTCGTGCAGGAGTGGCGCGCAGCAAGCGTCCGCAAGCGGCAGTGTGGGCAGGCCCTGACTGGTCGCTGAGGTGCTCACCTCGTCATTATGCGGGTAGGCATTGACATCTGTCTATGTCTTGGCCAGGTAGACATTGACAATCATCTATGCGTTGGATCTTGCACAGGGGTGATCGTGATGAGCGACGAGGCAACCACCGATCTACGCGAACTGGTCCGGTCCCGGTACAGCGAAGCCGCCCGCGCGGTTCTGGCGCCTGCGGGGGACGCGTCCGCCGGTTGCTGCGGCAGTTCCCGCTGCTGCGTGGATTACCGCGCTGGCTCGGATTCGCCGACCGGTGCTGGGTCGGCCGTGCCGGGTTCCGCGGACTGCTTCGGCGAGCCGCTGTACGGCGAGGGCGAGACCGACGGGCTGCCGGCGCGGGCGGTACAGGCCAGCCTGGGATGCGGGAACCCGCTGGCGGTCGCGGATCTGCACGAGGGGGAGCGGGTGCTGGACCTGGGCTCGGGCGGCGGCGTCGACGTGCTCATCTCAGCTCGGCGGGTCGGCCCAGCTGGCTTCCCATACGGCGTCGACATGACCGACGACATGCTGACCCTGGCCCGCGCGAACGCCGCCGAAGCCGGCGCCGGAAATGTGGAGTTCCGCAAGGGCGAGATTGAGGCAGTGCCACTGCCCGACGCTGCCGTGGATGTGGTGATCTCCAACTGCGTGATCAACCTGTCCACCGACAAGCCGGCCGTGCTGACGGAGATGTTCCGCGTCCTTGTTCCCGGCGGGCGGATCGGCATCTCGGATGTCGTGGCAGAAGACCACCTCTCCCCGGCCGACCGCGCTGCGGCCGGCTCCTATGCCGGGTGTATCGCCGGGGCACTGTCTCGTGCCGAGTACCTGGCCGGGCTCACGGCAGCAGGTTTCGCCGATGCGTCGGTCACCTTGACGGCGGAGGCGGCACCGGGCATGCACGCGGCGATCATCCGAGCGGTCAAGCCCGCCGCCAGATCCGAATGAGGACTACCGCCTGGCGGCGGATGGTGGCCGAGTTCACCGGCACCGGGCTGCTCGTATCTGTCGTGGTCGGGTCCGGCATCGCCGTCTCCAGGCTCACCGGAGACAGCGCGCTGCGGCTACTGGTCAACTCCCTGGTGACAGCCCTCGGCCTGGCCGTGCTGATTCTGCTGTTCGGGCCGGCCGGGGGCGCGCACTTCAATCCCGTCGTCACCGCATCGGACTGGATACTCGGCCGCGGCACCACGCACGGCTATGGCCTCGGCGAGGCCGCCGCCGTCATCGCTTGCCAGATCCTCGGCGCAATCAGAGGTGCCGCCCTGGCCGATGTCATGTTCGCCCAGCCCGTGCTCAGCGCCTCCCATACCCGCCGCGGTGGGGCGCCCATCCTGTTCAGCGAAGTCGTCGCGACTGCCGGGCTTCTCCTGCTGATCGTCGCCCTGGCCCGGACCGGCAGGACGGTGCACGCCGCATGGTCGGTGGGGGCATACATCGGCGCGGCCTACTGGTTCACCGCCTCCACGTCCTTCGCTAACCCCGCCGTCACCGTCGGGCGGACGCTCACGGACACATACACGGGAATCGCCCCGGCATCCGCGCCGGCCTTCGTCGCCGCCGAGATCCTCGGCGGCGCTCTCGGCGCACTGCTCGCCGTCACCGTCTACCCGGTCCAGCGGGGCCGGGCGCGCGCTGACGAGCCAGCCCGGCTGGCTGGCTGACTTGAGGGCATGGCTTGGCTCGCAAGCAGCGCTGACTGGCTCGGCTCGCAGGCAGGGCGCGCTGGCAGGCAGGGCGGGCCGGCAGGGCTGGGCTGGCTGGCACGAAAGGAATCCCATGGCCGATATCCCTGAAGTGCTCTTCGTCTGCACCCATAAGGCGGGGCGTTCCCAGATGGCCGCCGGGCTGCTCGATCACCTAGCCGCCGGACGCGTTCGGGTGATCTCCGCCGGGTCACAGCCCGCCACCCAGCTCAACCCAGCAGTCGTCCAGGCCATGGCCGAGATAGGCGTCGATATCTCCCGCGAATACCCCAGGCCACTCACCGCCGATAAGGTACGGGCCGCCGATATCGTGATCACCATGGGCTGCGGCGACGCGTGCCCGGTCTACGCGGGCAAGCGCTACATCGACTGGGATCTACCCGACCCCGCGGGTCTCAGCATCGAAGCCGTGCGTCCCATCCGCGACGACATTCACCAGCGTGTCGTCGCGCTGCTCGGTGAGCTATCGGCCTGATGGCGTTGGCGGCCACCGGGGTCCCTAAGCCAGGTGCTCAGCGCTCGTGTAGGCCGGCGGCCTCGACCGTGCGGGCGAATTCCGCGCCGCCTCACGTGCGTCCTGGGCGCGCTGGGCAGCATTGCCCGAGACCCATTTGAGCGCTGTCGGCAGCAGGATGGTCGGAACCACCAGCGGCAAGAGCAGCAGCTGCAGCCAGTCCCAGAGCGTGTTTCCCTGGTAGCCCGTCCAGGTCCACCTCAAGGCATAGCCGCCGATAATGGTGACGGTCCACCCGGCAGCCATGAACACGATGCCTGCCTTGTGATAAGAGCGCAGCGCGCGAACGGACGACGGCAAGACTCCGAAGCTGGCCACCGCCACCGGCAGCAAGATCAGTCCAAACCAGTCCCACAACGTGTTGCCGGGGAAGCCGGTCCACTTGAGCGGAACCAGGTAGCCGGCCGCAACGAGCCCCATGAAGGCCGCGATGACGACCACGTACGTGACTCGCCTGGCTCGGCTGATGTAATCCCCGTGCTTGATCCATAGGGGGATGGTGCCGGCGACGACCGGTAGCAGCAGAAGCTGAAGCCAGTCCCACAGCTGCTTGTTGGCCCGGAAGCCGGTCCACTCCCATCCCCGGATGTAGCCGCCCCAGAGCGCGACCAATGCGACGACCACGAGGACGCTGATAGCGCATTTCTTCACCCGCTCGTTTCTCATGAGGGTGCGCAGGGCGCCACCTGTCTCCGCGGCTTCGGCTGCACGCTTCTGCACTGTCTCCGGTGAAGGAGCCCATGGGAGGCCGAGCTCCTCCAGCTTTGCCGCTAGCGCTCTGTTCGTCAGCGTCTTCGCTGTGCTCACGACGTCGGCCTCGCCGTGATCGGCCACCTTCTCCAGTTCCACGAGGGCGCTGAGTCCCAGGAACTCGTCCGGCTCGATGGTGATTGTCAGGGCGGCCATCTGGCAGCTCCTTTCAAGTGAGTGCACCGGTTTGAGGGGCTGTCATGCAGAGGGCACTGACGGCGGGGAAATACCGTCTCGGCGAGCTGGATGTACGCCAGAAGCCGGTCATTTGTTTTCAGCTCCACGAGACTGCGCCAGGTGAGCGGTTCGCCCGTGCCATGCCTCCAGGCTCGCCGCTGGCCCGAGGGGATCGGCTGGGGGTTGGGGGGAAATGCTGTGGGGTAGCCGATCGCCGGCGGCAGCGAAGATGAAGGTGCCGGCTGTGGTCGCTGTGGCGAGGCAGGCTGAGTGAGTGCTGCCGCCAGGTCACCACCCGGCCTGCAGTTGGCGGGCACGAGCCCTAGCTGGCCATGGCCTGAATGAGGTCGGCGGCGGCCCCTGGGCCGTCCACGCAAGCGAAGGCCTCTTTTAGCCGACAGGCCTGCTTGCGGTATTTGGGGTCATTGAGCATTTCTTGCGCTACCTGGGCGAGCCGGTTGCTCCCTGCAGCTCGCTCAGGCAAGCGGCGGGCAGCGCCTTGACGCTCGGCGAGCACAATGTTGGCGTCCTGCTCGGGCCGCAGCGGGATCCGATGAACGGCAAACCGGACGCTAGCGCGGACTGCACGCTTCCCTGCCCGCCGGAGATTACTCCGAGATCGACCTGGGGCATGATCTGCTGGCTGGGCAGCACTCCGGCGACCAGGACGTCGTCGCTCTGCAGGTCGCTGAGGTCGCGGACGGTGCCTGCCACCAGGATCCGCAGGCCGAGCGTGGAAAGCTGGGCGATCACCTGGCGCACCAGCACCGCCGAGCTCGAGGTGATCGCTACGTAGACCACCGGACCCTTGCCGGTGAGGAACAGCTCGACTTCAACGGGGACGGGGATGTCGAGTTCGGCGTAGATCGGTCCCGCGTAGCGCAGCCGGGTTCCGGGGCGTAGCGGGATGGATCCCGCGGCGTCCAGGCATCGATCTCCTCGCGGCAGATCCCGAGGACCTCAGGGACGTCGGTGACGAGCGTGAGATCGCCGAGCAGCAGCGCGGCGAAGCTAGGAATCGGGGCCACGTCCAGCTCCGCGGCGACACGGTTGATGCCTGCGGTGTAGATCGTGAGGCGCGGCGCGCCCGCGTTGTAGAGCCTGGTCCGCAGCCAGGCCGGCAGCCAGCGCTCAAGCGGCAGGCCGATCGGTGCGGTCGGGAGGGGAAGCTTGCCCCGCTCGAACAGCGGCGGCAGCCAGGATCCGGCGTGATCGGAGACGAGCGGGATGCCCGCCAGCCGGGTCGAGAGCAGCGCGCTCAGCGTCCAGCCGGTGACCGCAACGCTGATCCGGTGGTCACGGAAGTACGCCGCTTCGGCTTTGGCGTACCCCCGCAGCTCGTCGTCGGTCCACATGCTCTGGCCGGGATCCCCGATCCCCGGGACGGAGCCGACGAACGTCTCGCAGCGCCCGGCCGTCATCGGCGGGCCGAGGACGTCATATGCGAGGCCGGCGTCGCCAAGCAGGTATGCGTAGGTTCCGCCGTGGGTGGCAATGCGTATCGCTGCACCTCGGGCCAGGAGCGCGCGGGCGATCGACATCGTCCGGGTGGTCTCCGACAGGAAGCAGCAATTCGGCAGCAGGCAGATCATCGCCCTCTCCTCGTTGATCCCACCCGCAATAATAGGTAACATATTACCTATGTCAAGGGATCTGGGCCTGCCCAAGGACGAGGCGGACGCGCTGGGCGAGGACAGTGCGGTGCGAGTCCGGACATTCAGGCTGATCGTGGTGCTCGCCCAGCGGCTGCGGACACTCATGGACCAGCGACTGCGCGCCGACGGCCTGACCACCCAGCAAGCAGCCCTGACCACGATCGTCGACGCGATCGGCGAGCCGACCCTGTCCCAGGCCGCCGCCGCCCTGGGCACCACCCATCAGAACGCCCGGCAGCTGGCCGCCGCCCTGGAGCGCAAGGGCATGCTGGTAGTCGAGCCCGACCCAGCCGATGGAAGAGTGAAAAAGCTCCGCACGACCATGGACAGCCGCGAGTACTGGCAGCAGCGGAGCGCAGACGACCAGCGGTACGTGCTGGAGTGGTTCGCAGGGCTGTCGGCGCCAGAGGCCCGGACGCTATTCGAACTGCTGCTTCGACTGCACGAGAGAGTCACGACATGAGCAGGCTCGATGGCCGGGCGCTGCGGAGCCGCTGCTCGACGCAGGATGTGTTGGCGGGACTGTCCCGGTCCTACCTGTTCGAGGACCTGACCCCGGAGGATATCGGCCCGCTGGCCGCCGCTGCGACGACGCGTGCGCTCGTACGCGGCGAGCGGCTGTGCCACCTCGGCGACCGGGCCGATGAGATATGGCTGGTGCTCTCCGGTGAGGTCAAGGACTCTGTCGTCGACGCAGAGGGATACGAGGTGATCCATTTCGTCCACGGGCCCGGCATGACGCTGGGAGAGCCTGGCTACTTCTCCCACGAGCGCACACGAATTGTCGAGGTCATCGCGGTCGAGCGACCGGCGGGATCTCGCGCCATTCATGGCGCGGCATCCGCAGATAAAAGACCGCGTGCTGGAGACCCTGGCCTCGAACACGCGCTGGCAGACGACCATGATTTCATCGGCGGCTAGGCGATCGCTTACGGACCGCCTGATCCTGCGGCTGCTCGAACTCACGGAGTCGAGCCCACAGGGCAGTTCCGGGGAGGCGAGGACCCCGAAGGTCTCCCAGTCAACGCTCGCGGCGATGATCGGGGTGAGCCGCGAGAACGTGAACCGGGCGTTGGCTGCGCTGGCGATTGAGGGCGCGATCCGCCAGGAAGGCGGGTGCTACGTCCTCGTGGACAAGGGCCGGCGCCGGGAGATGTTATTGTCGCTGCGGACATCGTTACTGTCGCTCGAATGTCGCGGCACCCCGGGTGTGCCGTCGCGGCACACCCGGCCGGTGTCCTGCCCCATTCGCTTAAGCCACGATCGTGAACCCAAGAGGGACTTCAAGCGGCGTGATGATGGATGCTGCTGTGGGCAAGCGACAGTGGCCAGGATGCACTGATCAGGTCGCCACTACACACGGTGGCGCGGCGAGCGGCGAGCCTACCCGACGTACCTGCTGCGTCCCGCTCGTTCCGCGATCGGGCACGGGCGCCCCCGCAAGGAGACGCTGGCGAACTGACTGAGGATCGACTACGCGCATCGCCTACGCCCTGATCCGCGCGGTGCGGCCGAAGCCGAAGCTGTCCACCGCCCGTGGTGGGGCCGGTGACACCACGCTGGGGATAGACCTCGCGGTGCGATGCGATGAGTACACAGCGATAGACTGGCTGATCACCTGCGAAGGCGGGGTGGTCATCGACCTCTCACCCATGCGTGGCGTCGATGTCGACATCGGCCGGCGCATCGGCGACGGATTCAGCCCGGAGCGACCTGCGCTGACCTCGAGGGCCCACCGCGGCGCATGGGCTCGCGACCACGGGGGGCCTGATCTCGACCACCGGAGTCGCTGGCCTCACTCTCGGCGGCGGTATCGGCTGGCTGCAGCGAAGGTACGGGCTGTCCTGCGACAACTTGGCTGGCGCGGATGTCGTGACGGCCGACGGCGACGTCTTGCCCGCCGGTGAGCTCGAGCGTCCGGACCTGTTGTGGGGGCTGCGCGGCGGCGGCGGCAACTTCGGCATCGTGTCGCGCTTCGAGTTCACCCTCCACCCGGTGTCGACGATCCTGGGCGGGCTGCTGCTGTTCCCCCTTGAGCGTGGCAAGGAGGTCCTGACGGTGTTCCGCGACTGGGCGGCCGATGCGCCGGACGAGGCCTCGATGCTGGCCGCGATCATCACTGGCCCGCCCGAGCCCTTCGTGCCGCCGGAACTGGTCGGGCAGAAGGCGGTCGCGATCCTCGGCTGCTGGTGCGGCGATCTCGATGCGGGTGCCGAGGCTATCCAGCCGTTGCGCGCGCTCGGTCCATCGGCCGACGTTTTCGCTCCGATGCCGTATGTCTCGTTGCAGGGAATGCTGGATGGCGGCGCAGGCCCGGGCCTGCGCAACTACTTCCGCGGCGGCTTCGTCGACGACCTCGACGACGCGATCATCGACATCGCGCTCGCACACGGCGCCCACATGCCCTCGCCGATGTCACAGATCCACTTTCACCAGATGGGCGGCGCGGTGGGACGGGTCCTGCCCGGCGCCACCGCGTTCAGCGGCCGGAACGCCGGCTACACCTACAACATCATCGCGACCTGGACCGACCCGGCCGAGGACGCGCAGCACATCGAGGTCAATCACGACCTCGCAGCCGCACTGGCCCCACTGTCGTCCGGCGGCGCGTACGTGAACTTCGCCGGTGATGCCGATGCCGGCCGGGTCCGTTCGCTGTACGGCGACGAACTCTATGACCGACTGGCACGGCTCAAACGCGAGTATGACCCGACCAACCTGTTCAGCCGCAACCAGAACGTCAGGCCAGCCCGGTGAATGGGCCGGGCAGGTTTTTGATCGTGAGCTGGGACGGCGGCGGCAATGCCCCGCCGGCGCTCAATCTCGGCGCCCGGCTGATCCGCCAGGGTCACCCTGGAAGAGCGGCTCATGCCTGCGCTGGCCGGTCCCGGGCCGCCGGACGACATCCTCACCGAGGCGAACGGCTTCGCGCCCGACGTTGTGGTGGTGGATTGCATGATGGGCGCCGGATTGGAGGCGGCCCACCTGCTCGGACTGCCGAGTGCCGTCCTGGTCCATCTCCCGTACTCCGCGTTCAGGTATGAGTGGAGAGACGGTGCGGCACGCGCGGAGAAGGCCCGTTTCCTCGACGAGGCGGGCGCGGTGCTCGTGCTGGTGCCGCCGGGCTTCGACGCGCCCTGCCTGCGTACCGGCCAACACGAGGTATGTCGGCCCGATCAGTGACCCGAACCGCCGGGGCAGCCGCTCGGTCCCCGTGACGCCCGTTTGCTGGCCGAGCCTGGTGACCCGTGGGTGCTGCTCAGCTTCAGCACGACCTTGCAGGGGCAGGCCGCGCACTGCCGCCGATGCTCGACGCGGTGGCGGCGCTGCCGTTCCGGGTTCTGCTGACCTCGGGGGAGCCCAGCCGGCCGGCGCTGTCGATCCGCCCCCGAGTGTGACGGTTCGCGGGTTCGTCCCGCACGATCTGCTGCTGCCGCACATGGCAGCTGTCATCTCCCACGGCGGTCTCAGCACCATTACCGCAGCCCTAGCCGCGGGTGTGCTGCTGCTCTGCGTCCCGCACGGACGTGATCAATCCGACAATGCGCAGCGCGTGGCGGCGTCCGGTGTGGGGCGGGCCGTCGCGGCCGACGCACCCCCGGCCGAGATCGCGTGGGCGCTCGAGGAGGTGCAGGCAGACCCAGCCGCGCTGCGTGAGGCACACGGAGCGAGATGGTAGCCAGGCTCGAAGTCGGCTTCTATGTCACACGTCCCTGATGGGCTGTACAGCAGTCTGCCCTCATGCCAGGCGATAGCCTCCTTCGTCCCCGCACCGGCGGCCGTTTCACTGAAGATGTAAAGGACTGTGCGGTCGGCAGGCATCTGGCGAGCAAGCGCCGCTACGTGCTGCCTCAGCTTCCAGGCGGCAGGAATCCGGTCATCGCCGATCGCGCCGGCATCAAGCCGGGTTACTAGCCCGCTGGTGACGGGCGGCATCGTCAGTCCCGCCGAAAGCGGTACGGTTCGCAGTCCCTCCGGGATAGCTGCGGCCTGCGGGTCGCCATCAAAGATGATGGCCTCGATGTGTGATCCCGTAGGCAGGATGATCCACAACCGGTTGCGACGTAACCGCTGACCCCCCTGCTTGCAAAGATCGTGGCGCCGCAGCCGTGGCGTGGTCCGTCGCTGGTCACCGCCTTACTTGGCCCGCCGCGAGTGACCGCGACTCCCCGGTTGCCGCTACTCGATCAGGCACGCAACGGGCACGCCACAGCGGTTTTCAAGACCGAGTTGGACTGTTACCCCGGATGGCGTTTTGAACTGGGCAAATGGTCTGCGTCTGCTGTCGGCCCGTTTGTCATCCCGCGTGAATGTCACGCTGGCGCCGCGCGGAGTGGCGGTGCTGGCCCTCCCCCATGACCCGGCCGCCTAGCGTCAGCGGCGCGCCCGGTAGCGCAGAAAGACCGCCCGCTCTGAAACCGGCGCTCGTCGAGCAGCTCGAGCCGCGCGCGGACGTCGTTCGGCAGCGCTCGCTTGCCACCGCCGACGAGAACCGGCACGAGCAGCAGCTGCAGCTCGTCGACCAGGCCCGCGCGATCGCCTGACCGGCGAGCTCGGCGCCGCCGATACTGATGTCAGAACCCGAGCTCTGCTTCATCCGCTCGATCGCGTCGGGGTCGAGTTCACGTTCGATCCGCGTCCGGGCGCTTGACACCGTCTCGAGCGTCCGCGAGTAGACGACCTTCTCGGCCGCCCGCCAGATCGCCGCGAACTCCCGCGCCACGGCCGGCCAGTCGCAGTCCGGATCAACGGTCTCCCAGAAGACCATCGTCTCGTGCGTCCGCCGCCCGTAGAGGTAGGTCCCGATCGGTCGCTCGAGCTCGTTGACGAACGCATGCACAACTTCGTCAGGCGCCGCCCACTCGAACTTGCCCGAGGCGTCTTCGACGTAGCCGTCAAGCGAACCGATCGCCGAATAGATCAGCTTTGCCATGTCGTCAGCTTCCGGTCTCGCACCCGCTCTCGTCCGCGATCACCCTCATCGGGACGTAAATAATCGCACCTGAATTCAGCGTGAGGTAGTGATCGAGTACCCCAGGGTCGTTCCGTGCCAGGATTCCGAAGCCATGCCGCCATCAGGGTGCGATGAGGGAAGGCGTGCATCGCACCGGATCGGTCGCCGCTGGACATTGACCCTACGTCAGGCTTGCAAGATGGACGTATGCAGAATCGCGCACAGCTACCCACGCCGGGGGAGAGTGCCCCTCAACTGGCGATCGACGCAGTGGGGTTGGCCAAGTCCTTCGGTGGCCAGCACGCACTCACCGGTCTCGACCTGGCCGTCCCCGAGCGTTCCGTCACGGCCCTCATCGGCCCCAACGGGTCAGGGAAGACGACGACGATTCGCATCCTCTCGACGCTTCTTGCTCCGGACGCTGGCCGGGCGACCGTGTTCGGTCACGATGTCGTGGCAGAGCCGGAGGCCGTCAGGGCAGCGATCGGTGTCACCGGCCAATTCTCTGCCGTGGACAAGTTCCTGACCGGCAGGGAAAACCTTGCCCTGATGGCTGGGCTGCACCACCTGCGGCGGGCTGTTGCGCTGGAGCGGACGGCAAGAAACCTGGAGCGCTTCGAGTTGACCGAGGCAGCGGATCGACCTGTGATCTCCTACTCGGGAGGTATGCGCCGTCGTCTCGATCTTGCGATGACCCTCATGGGCGAGCCCCGGATCGTCTTCCTGGACGAGCCAACGACTGGCCTTGATCCACGTGGGCGACACGTTCTCTGGCGGATCGTCCGAGACCTGGTCGGCGACGGGGTGACCGTCCTCCTGACGACGCAGTACCTGGAAGAAGCGGATCGCCTGGCAGACCGTGTGGTCCTCATCGACCGCGGCGCCCTGGTGGCAGAAGGCACGCCGTCCGAGCTGAAGAGGAGGGCACCGGGCGGACACATCCGGCTCCATTTCGCCGGGGATGATGCGCTCGCTGCTGCGGCTGTGGAGTTCGACGGTGCAGAACGGAGCGATGACGACTTGTCGCTCGAATTGGCGAGCGACGGGAGTGTGGCTGGCCTCCGGCACGTGCTCGACCGGCTTGAGCGTCACGAGATCACCGTGGAGAGCCTTTCGGCCCAGCCCCCGGACCTCGACGACGTCTTCTTCGCCTTGACAGGTGGCGGCCCTGAGCCGTCTCGTGCCAACTCGGTGGAGGAAGGACAATGACGGCCCCCTCTCTGGCACTCGCTGACACGGCCACAATGCTGCGTCGAGACGTACGTCACGCAGTGCGCTTCCCGATGGTGACGATCAGCGGACTACTCGTGCCGGTGCTCTTCCTGCTCCTTTTCGATGGTGTCTTCGGTCACGCGCTGCGCGCGGGACTCGGCAGCGCCGTTAGCGGCGGCTACATCAACTACGTGCTTCCCGGCATCCTCGTGATGGCCGCTGCCTCGGTCGCTGAATCTACGGCGCTTAGCGTGAACGCCGACATGGGTGAGGGGATCATCACCCGTTTCCGGACGATGGCCATCTGGCGTCCTTCGGTCCTTGCCGGGCCGGTGACCGGAAGCGTCGTCCGTACGGTCATTACGGGTGCAGCTGTTTGCTTGTTCGCACTCGTCCTAGGGTTCTCACCCAACGCCACCGCAATCGGCTGGCTCGCCGCCATCGGGCTGTTCGCCCTTCTTGGAATGGCACTCTCGTGGCTGACGGTGGCCTTTGGGCTGCTCGCCAAGACGCCAGCCGGGGCAAACAGCCTCTCGCTCATTCTCCTCGTCCTTCCGTTTCTCAGCAGCGCGTTTGTTCCCACCGCCACGATGCCCGCAGGAGTACGGGCGTTTGCCGAGTATCAGCCGTTCACCTCGATCATTGACACCTTTCGCAGCCTGCTTACCCGAACCCCGGTGGGCAATCACGGCATTGTGGCCGTGGCCTGGTGTGCCGGCATCGCAGTGGCCGGATTCCTGTGGGCGGTGAAGTTGTATAACCGAGATTCACCGGTAGCGTCCTGATGGCGAAGCTCCTGACGATCGGTCAGCTGGCCAGCCACTGCGGCGTCACCGTGCGGGCGGTCCGTCATTACCACCGGGTCGGTCTGCTCCCAGAACCCGTGCGGGATAACTCCGGTTACCGCCGCTATGGTGCACAGGCGGTCGTCGATCTCGTGCGGATCAAGGTACTTGCCGATGCAGGTGTCCCGCTCGCTCAGGTCAGCCACTTCCTCGATGCTGACCCGGATGAGTTCGGCGCTGCGGTTGCGCGGATCGACGAGGCGCTTCAGCAGCAAATTGGTCAACTTGAGCATCGGCGCCAGCAACTCGTCGGCCTCCTCGCTGGTGACCAGCTCGTACTGCCATCTGAGGTCGCAGAGATGCTCCGCGCCCTGCGGGAGATGGGCGTGAGCGAGCAGGGCGTGCAGATCGAACGAGACGGATGGATTCTTCTCGCCGCCCTCTCTCCCGAAGCGGTTCCAGAGTGGACGAGGCAAAAGCGAGCCGCGCTGGCAGACCCTGAGTTCCGGCGCATCTACCTGGCCTACGACGAAGCCCGAGACTGGGACCCGGCCGACCCACGACTGAAACCACTGGCTGACAGGACGGTCGAGTGGATGGCGACCCGCCACGATGCGGTCGGCGGTGCTCGTCCCAGCACGCTCCCGAGCGAGCCGAACGTCGTCCTCGTCGCACAGCTCATGGACGCCGAGTCCGCCTACACCTCGCCCGCCTTGAACCGGCTGGCGGAGCTTTGCAGGTCACAGCTCAATTCGTCGGCACGGCCTCGACGTCATCACGGGAGTTCATAGGACATGACTGAACAACTAGACCTTGCGAACATCACGGATCAGATATCCCAGCTCCTGCCGGAGTCAACGGCATCTCGTCGAACGACCCGAGGACGAGGCCGCCTGGGACGATGCCGAGATCTGGCTGACGATGAAGGAAGCCGAGATCAGGCGCGGCGACTGGGCCGACCCTGAGGCAGGCAAGGTCCGGTTCGGCGACTACGCCGCAAACTGGATCAGCGATCACGTCATCAAGCCGCGCACCGAGGGCCTGTACCGGAGTCAGCTCCAGAATCATCTGGCGCCGACGTTCGGCAAAAAGGATCTCCGTGACATACACCAGGCCGATATCCGGCGCTGGCGGAAGGAACGCCTCGACGCGGGACCCCATGCGGCCCGGCCGTTCGGGCAGGTGACGGTGGCGAAGGCGTACCGCCTGCTGCACGCCATCATGAACACGGCGGTCGAGGATGGACTGATCCGCCGCAATCCGTGCCGGATCACGAGCGCCGGACAGGAGTACTCACAAGAGCGGCCGGTGGTGCCGGTCGGCACGCTGGTCAGGCTGATCGATAGGTTCCGCCCCGCTACCGGGCGCTGCTCGTGCTCGCGACCTTCGCCAACCTGCGGTTCGGGGAGCTGGCCGGGCTCGGGCGCGATCAGCTCGACCTCGATAAGTGCCTTGTCCGCGTCGCCGTATCAACCGCGGAAATGGACGACGGACGCCTTATAGATGCCGATCCCAAGTCGCGGGCCGGAACCCGCACGGTCGCTTTCCCGCGCGAGATCGTGCCGGAGCTGCGCTGGCACCTGGAGTGCTTCGCCCAAGGTGAGAAAGACGGCGGCCTGGTCTTCGTCGGCCCGCTGGGTGGCCGTCTTCGCCGGTCCAACTTCCGGCGGTTCTGGTACAAGGCCAGGGAAGCGGTCGGCCTCCCGGAGCTGCATTTTCACGACCTGCGCCATACCGGAAACACGATGGCGGCGGCCCAGGGGCGCGAGCCTGCGGGAGCTGATGGAACGGATGGCCACTCCAGCACGCGGGCCGCGCTGATCTATCTGCACGCCACCAGAGAGCGGGATCAGGCCATCGCGGCGGGTATGGGCAAGCTGCTCAGCGACGCACGGAAGGCGGGCAAGCGGCCCAATCGATCGGGCACGCAACGGGCACGCGGCCGGAGAAGCGCGTCCTAGAGGCCTGCGAGAAGGCGGCCGATCATGCCTCTGACCTGCATGGGGATCGAGAGAGCGGGCGACCGGGATCGAACCGGCATGACCAGCTTGGAAGGTGTAGCGCGCGATGCCGTCAGGGGCGCTGACCTGGCAAGTCTGTTGTCCAGCTGGTGGCCGTGGCTGACCCCTGATCACCCTGGCTTATGGCCCATTAATGGCCCGGCGATCTTGGATCGCATACGGCCACCGACCTGATCATCCCGTCTGCCGTCGACCCGCCCGCCAGGGAGCGGTCTTGGTCTGCTGGGCTCGCCCCGGGTCGATGGCGGGTGGATGATCAGGTCTACCTCAGCCACCCCCGCAAGGGCAATGGCGATCTTTGCTGATCATTCCGGAGTCGGAGTGCCCCGCCAGAGGCGTACGAGCGTGTCGTCGCTCGGTGATGAGAGATATGACGCGCGTCTTCCTGGTCTCCGGTATGCCCGGCGCGTCTCGCTGACCAGGCAGCGGGGTGGACCGCCGTCTGCTGCATCCCGCCGCGTCTCCCCCGACCCGGCCCGTCTCGTTAGCAAATCCGTTAGCGCGTTCTCCGCACCCCTGACCTACAGCTTCCTGGCCCTCTCCCGTCCTCGGCGTGACCGACCAGCTCTAGCGTGACTTTCCTGGATAAGTTGATCTTCGCCGTGTTTGCACTGGTCAGCAAGGGTGTATGGGCCGGGTTGCGTATTACCCATGTCAGCGCTTGGGAGCGTAGCGGTCGAGCCCGAAGATCTTGATGAGCTTGTCCTGGGCCGGGGTGGTGCCGGTGAGCATGCGGTGGGCTCTGGGCCGGCCCCGGTCGCCGGGGTAGAGCAGGACGGTCTCGCCGATGCCGGCGAGCTCGGCGAGCAGGGCGCGGACGGATAGGTGCAGTCCGGCCTGGGCGGCGCGGCGGCGCATGAGGTGGGCGAGCTGGAGGGCGAGCACGCAGGTGAAGACGTGGACGACGATGTTGTGCTCGGTCCAGTGGAACATCGGGCTGAAGGAGGCGACGCGGGGGTCTTTCATCTGCCGGAAGGAGGCTTCGGCCTCGGACTGGGACCGGTAGGCGGCGATGACCTCGGCGGCGGGCCAGTCGTCATGGTCGGTGATCAGGACGTGCTTGCCGAAGATCTCTTCTTCCAGGGTTGCGCGGGCGGCGGGGTCGATGTGCCAGGTGAGCCGGTGGTCTTTGGGGGTGTCTCCGGCCAGCTGCCAGGTGATGACGCGGCGGGCCCAGGTGTCGTGCAGGATCTTGCCGATCTCGGCTTCTACCTTGGCCCTGCCGCGCCGGGTCTTGCCGCGGGCCAGGGTGGCGGCCAGCTTGTCCAGTTTGCGGCCTGCCTTGGCCAAGGTGGTGCCGGTGAACCCGCGGGCCTGCTTTTCGTGCAGCTCGGGTGAGTGGGTGAGGATCGCCCGGCGCTCGGCGCCGTAGACCTCGCGGCGGGTGTCGTGGGCGGTCAGTCCTCCGAAGCGGTCCTCATCGACGACGGCACGGGCGCTGGCGGGCAGCCCGGTCAGGCCAGCGCAGTCGGAGGCGGGCACCGACCCGACGTAGCGCAGGTCCGTCCCGGCCAGGTGGGCGAAGTTGGCAGCGGAGTTCTGCCCGGCGTCGAACACCACTGTCATCTCGGCCGGCTCCTGCCCGCTGGCGGCGCAGATCGCGGCGTGCCGGGCGGCCAGGACGCCGATCATGGCGGGGAACTGAGTGACGTCGGGCTTGTCGCCGGGGTAGGCGTGCCAGGTCAGCGGAATGCCGCCGTCCCGGGTGACCACCAGGCCCAGGCCGGCCAGGCGCAGGTCGGTGCGCTTCTGCTTGGCCTTCCCGCGCTGGGCGATCGGGGCGCGCTGGTTGCCGGTATCGAGGAAGGTGGCGAAGTTGGTCATGTCCAGGGCGACCGAGGAGCAGTCCACGCCGGACGCGCCGATGATGGCCAGCGCGACCCGGTGGCTGATTTCACCCAGTTCCTCCAGGCCGACGGCGTGCATCGCGTCCCAGAACCGGCGGTGATCCAGCGCCGGCGCGCCGATCCCGGTGAACCGGCCGGCCGCCGTGCCCGCCCACCAGTCGGCGAAGGCCAGCTCGGAACACGGCGCGACCAGGCGGCCCAGGGCGGCCAGCGCCAGGTAGGCGCCTGTGCTGGCACCGGCGTCGGACCGCCGGGGCCCGGTCACCTGTTCGATGATGCCGGCGACGCCGAGGTCCTCCAGCATGCCCCAGGCGGCGGCGACCGCGCCGAAGTCCTTGTGCTGGGTACGGGCGGGCAGGCCCAGCCCCCCGCCGCGCATCGCGGCGGCCAGCTCCTCGGCGGTACCCAGGTATTCCTGCGAGACGATCCTCGGCTGGCCGTTCACCCGGGCGGACTCGACCAGGTAGTAGTAGGTCGCGTTGCCGCGCTTCTTGCCGACGATCGATGGCATATATGGGTAATACATTTTTCCGTACGACGACGCCAGCACCGACACGGAGTTTGCGCAGGCAGGCACGCTGACGGCAGGGCCTGTGACCTGCTTCAGATCTTCAAGATCAACTTATCCAGGAAAGTCAGGCTAGTCCTGATATCCCCTGCGGGGGACGCCGCGCCGGCGTGAAAATGGGGTTGGGGTTGCCCGCCGATGCCGGTACTTTTCTGGGCTCCGAGCCCGCGGGCTAGTCTGGCGCTGGGGTCTTGACCTACGGGTCGCGCACTGTAGCCACGAGCACGCCGGTCAGAATTTCGGTTCCCGACCGAGACCCCGCGGGCATCCCTTGCTGTCCTGCCGTGATGGCGCGTGAGGAGATGGTCCCGGTGATGGAACCGCAGGAGATCGAAGACGAGGGGCACGAGCAGATCCTGCAGCGGGTCGCCGCGGTCGATGTGGCGAAAGCGACCGGGATGGTGTGCACCCGGGTGCCGCACGAGTCCCGGCCCGGCAAGCGGCGGACCCGGGTATGGCAGGTGGATGCGACCACCGGCGCGATCCTGGAGCTGGCCGATCACCTGGCCTGCGAGGGGATCGAGAAGGTCACCCTCGAGTCCACCAGCGACTACTGGCGGCCGTGGTTCTACCTGCTCGAGGCCCGCGGCCTGGACGTGCAGCTGGTCAGCGCCCGGGACGTCAAGCAGGCCCCGGGCAGGCCGAAAACGGACAAGCTCGATTCGGTGTGGCAGGCCAAATGCACGGAGCGGGGCCTGCTGCGTCCTTCCTTCGTGCCGCCCGCCGAGATCCGGCAGCTGCGCGATTACACCCGGCTGCGGACCGACCTGACCCGGGAGCGGACCCGCCACTATGCCCGGCTGGAGAAGCTGCTGGAAGACGCTCTTATTAAGGTGTCGGCGGTGGCCAGCAGGCTGGACACGCTGTCGGTCCGCGACATGCTGGAGGCGCTGATCGCCGGCGAGCGGAACCCGAAGGTCCTGGCCGGGCTGGCCCGCGGCAAGATGCGGGCCAAGCACGACCGCCTGGTGGAAGCGCTGACGGGCAAGTTCGACGATCACCACGCCGAGCTCGCCCGGATGCTTTTAGACCAGATCGACGCCCTCACCGCCCAGATCGGCAAGCTCACCGCCCGGCTCGAGGAGCTGATCGCCGCGATCCCCGCCGCCCAGGGCGTCGACGCCGACGGCACCACCGGCCCCGGCGCGGGCAGGGGCGACGGCGCCCCGGTGCTGCCCGCCGTCGACCGCCTGGATGAGGTCACCGGGATCGGCCGCGAGGCCGCGCAGGCAATCATCGCCGAGCTCGGATTGAACATGGCCCAGTTCCCCACCCCTGGGCACCTGGTGTCGTGGGCCAAGGTCTGCCCGCACACAATCCAGTCCGGGCCCCGCAACCGCGCCGGCCGAACCGGCAAGGGCAACCCCTATCTCAAAGGCGTTCTCGGCGAAGCCGCAGCCGCCGCCGCCAAGACCGACACCTTCCTCGGCGAACGCTACCGCCGGCTCGTCAAGCGCCGCGGCAAGCTCAAGGCCCTGGTCGCCATCGCCCGCACCATCCTGGTCATCATCTGGCACCTGCTCGCCGACCCCGCCGCCCGCTACCACGACCTCGGCGCCGGCTACTACACCAGCCGCATCGACAAACAGCGCAAGGCCCGCAGCCACATCCGCCAGCTCGAAGCCCTTGGCTACGCCGTCACCATCACCCAGGCAGCCTGACCCATACCGC
Organism: uncultured Actinomycetota bacterium; assembly: GCA_963727015.1. Classification (GTDB taxonomy): domain Bacteria; phylum Actinomycetota; class Actinomycetes; order Streptosporangiales; family Streptosporangiaceae; genus DATFVJ01. Next base: position 899,607 of record CAVSEV010000005.1, read on the forward strand.
ACAACCCAGACCCTCACTGGCAATCACCGGTCAGGGTCCGCTGCCGTCCGCCCGTCAAGATCGTTATTTTCCGGTCAGGACCATGGCCCGAAGCGAAGATCCACGCCACTTCCTCGACCTCGCGTTCGATTACTACATGACCGGCCGCTTCGCCGCGATCAACCAACTGAACATCGCGCCGAACCTCATGCACCACGCGATCGAACTGTTGATCAAGTTCACCCTGCTCAAGGACGTACCCCAGCAGCAGCGCAGCGCTGCGACGGCGCAGCTGGGCCAAAGGTATGGGCACCGGCTCAATGCGCTGTGGAACCAGTACAAGGAGCACGTCGCCCCGGCTGACCTATCTCGGTTCGACCCGGTGATCACCGACCTTCACCGATGGGAGAACGTGCGGTACGGCGGCTTCCCCAATGCTGCCGCATCAGTCGCGAAGAGCGTCGGGATGGTGCGTGCACCCGCCCGGAGCTCCAAGACACGAGACATCTACGTCTTTGGCCTGCACGAAATGGACGACTTGTTCACCGCAATGTTCGCGGCGAGCAGCATCAATCCCCCGGCCGTTGGCACGTGGTACGCGCACACGGCGCTCCGCGAGTGGTACGCGATGGACAACCAGCACGTCATGTCCGACCTGATCGGATCAGTCCCACCACTGCAGCCACCGCCGCCGGATAGGGCCACCGCAACCAATGACGCCTCATAACTTGGTTCTTGGCGCCCCGACCTCGGCCTGCTGCGTCGGCGTTGCTGCTTGCGCGTGCCCCCGCCGACGCTCAACAGTAGGCGACGGTTTTACCGACGGTGACCGCTCTGGCCCGGCCGTAGGCCGCAAGCTGCGATGACGGCGGTGGGCCGACACGCCGATCGAGGCTTATCCCACGTATGTCCCGCGCGCGGGAGAACGAACTGGTCCGGACTGTCAGCTTGGGAATCGGACAGATCGCGGCCGGTAATACCGCTGACCAGGCAACTCGGGGCACCTGGAGTAGCCGTGACTGACCGCTCGTCACCTTGGCTAATTGCACGCTAATTGCACGACGATCTTGTGGAGCTGGAGCGTTCACGGCACCGGAGGCCGCCGATCCTATCTGTCGAATTGTGGAGCTGACCTGGGAGGTTCGCCATCGCCAGCTATATGGGCTGCGTGGCGATTCCGCGTATATTCCGGATCATGCTTGCTGGGAGGTTGTTACCTCTGTCTTCCTGGGCCGTGCTGCCTGCTGTGGCTGGCGACCGCGAGAGAAGGCCTGCCTGGTCGTCAGCATCCCGGGTCCGGGTTGGCCGTCTCATCGAGTTCCGGGTTGTCGATGACAGGCACCGGGTCGAGGCCGATTTTCGCGGCGATCCGGCTCAGCAACTCGTCCTGCGCAGCGAGATGGCCCTGCACGTGCGCCATCTCGTGGAGGGTGGCGCTCGCATCATTGAAGGTCGCTTCCGCGCGCTTGTCCGCGGCGGCGGCTTGCACGTTCTGCCCGACCATGATGATCGACAGCAGCACCAGCTGCAGGAAGGTCTGCGCCACCCAGGAGACGATCGTCGACGCGCCGCCACGGATCGCCTCCGGGAGGCTGATCAGGTCGAACAGCGCAAAGGCGTAGGCACACCACATGCTGCCGACCGCCGTCGTGATCACGAGCGCGACCTTTGTGTTGAACCGGTTAACCGCCGAGTCCCGGCGGTGCTGATCAGCCACCTTCACAGGGCGGTCGGCCCGCCGCGCGGCGATGTGCGGATGGCGTATGTGCTGGTAGATCGTCATAGCGTGGCCCTTCATCGGCTGGCTGAATGCCGCCTGGGTGGGAAACCCTCCAGGGTAGTGCCCCGCCCGTCAGTCGGAGAGTGCTCGGCACCATCACCGATGTCGACGAGCCGGGGCATGTGGTCAGGTTTGGGCCATGTTCAACGCCCAGGGCAGCGCCCCGCGATCGAGCCGACGGTTTTCAAGAGCGTCCGTGGTTCATGGTTCGCCACCACTGCTACCTGCGTTGTTGGCGCTCGGGCCCGGCTCGCCAAGCAAGATCATCCCGCGTATATCCCGCGCCTGGGCTGCCACGCCTAGTCGGTCGCGAGCTACGCATTACGAGGGTGTCACGGTGCGTTGCTCGTGGGCACAAAGCCCGCGCTAGCTTCATGTCCGCAGGTTGTTGCTGGCGGCGATCGTTGGCTGCTGATGGCGGTTCGGGGACATCTCGGGGACATGTCCCTGAACTGCGTAGCCCCTATAAGCGGCCCCAGCGCTGTTGTGCTGCCTGGCGGGTCACGCCGAGCCGGGCCGCGATCTCAGCCCACGAATACCCGATGTTCCGGAGCCCGGTGACGGCCCAGGTGATCGCCTCGTCCAGCTCGGCGGCGAGCCCGGTCATGTCGGTCAGGGCATCAGCGTCACCGGCAGCAACTCGCCGGGCGTGGGCGCGTATAACGCGGCGAGCGAACGCGGCGTACTCGTCATTCTCGACCGGCCGCCGTCGCCGGTTTGGCGTCAAGCTTTTGTTGACGGTAGACCGGCTGGCAGGACCGCCTGCGGTAGAGACGGGTGGGCGTTGGCGTCCTCGTGCCGTCGTGCCTGCATGGCCCCGTTCATGCTCATGTGCCCTGCTCCTTCCGCCCCGGCCGGGAGAGGGGGGAACGGCCTGGGGCCTTCACCCGATAGGCGCCGGGGTTGTGGAGCCGGGAGTGGAGGTCAAGTTGCGACTGCTTGATGCTTTGGACTGGCAGAGGTCTCCGCGCGAGCGGGTTGTGCTCCTGTGGAGGGGCCACGCCAAAGGATCATGCGGTTAGCCGCTGCTTGACCGGAGCGGACGGCGGAATACGATCTCGGACCGGGTGAGGCCCGCTTAGCTGCACCGTCGCTGCGACCATACCGGTGGTTGACCGCTCAATCTGGCACGGTTGTGACACGCCGCTGGAGACAGAGGTCGAGCCGCCGACCGTCCGTTTCATGCCGGACATAACCCAAGTTGGCAGAGATCGTGCGAGCGTTATGCGCAGTTGCCGCTCGCTGCTGGTGGCCGGGAGTTGCTGCTGCTGTCAATCGTCCTCGATGGCGCCAGGGGAGTTTCCTGGATTAGAAGCGGTCGGCAGCCTTTCGATCCGGGCCAGCCGCTCGTCGAGCTCGGCCAGCGTCACCTCGCGCCGCGCCGCTTCGTCCGGCGGGGCAGGCCTGGCCCGGCTAGGACCCTGGGCGGCGAAACTGGACGCCACCTGCGCGGTGACCACCGCCAGTGTGAGCAGCCCGGTGCCCATGATGAAGCACGCGGTGATCCGCCCCGCAGTGGTGACCGGGACAAAGTCGCCATAGCCGACAGTGGTGACCGTGACCGATGACCACCACAGCGCCTCTCCCAGGGTGTGGATGTTGGAGCCCGGGGCGTGCCGCTCGAACAGGTACACGATGACCGCGCCGTTGAGGACCAGCACCGCGGCGGCCACCAGGAAACGGCCCAGGTGCCCGCGCCGGAACATCGACCGGACCAGCCGGAGGCTGAACAACACGCGCACCGGCGGGATGGCAACCGCGACGAGGGCAAGCGGATGGGTGAGCGCATAGTGAACGTGACGGGGGGCCAGGGCGCTGCGGATGGCGATGTCCGTCCCGTAGACGGCCGACAGAGCAACCCGGAAGGCGACCACGATGTACGCCGCCTCATGCCCGAAGTCGCCCCAGGGGACCACGACGAGCCACAGCGTGGCCAGGGCCAGCAGGTCAAGGGGCTCCCGAGTTCTGGCTTCATATTGCGCCAGGCGGCCCGGGTCGTTCACAGCACGGTCAGCATCGGCGCCTTGGCCCGCCCGGTGGTCGTTGTCGCTCATGGTCATCAGCGTTCCATCGGGCTCGTCAGCCGACCAAGTACATCAGCTACTGCTCCCTGGCCTTGCGGCAGCATCTCCGCCGGTACGAGCTGGGAGCGGGGGATGTTTTCGGCGACCTACGCATTACGAGGGTGCACCCGTGCGCTGCTTGCGCGGTTAATGCCCGGACTAGCTTCAGGTTCACAGGGTGCTGCACCGCGCTGTTAACAGGCTGGGCACAAGGCGCTGAAGGCGGCTCCCATGATGACGGCCCAGGCTCCAATCCATGCCGCCGTGCTGGCGCTACAGCCGTGATCACCAGGACAGCCACGCGGTGACCGGAGACCAACCAGGCGACAGTCGCCCTTCACCGCGAGCATGCTGGCTGCCATGAGCAGTTTCGCCAGCTTGCAAATCGCCGTGATCGGCCGACGGTGGGTCGCTGAGGGTGAGCATGCCCGGTTTGAGGCCGTGCGCGCGCCGCTTTTCGGGAGACCAGACGAGACGCGGACGCCAGGCGGCAGGGGCGTGAATGCAGTCTGTCCCTAAGCAGTCCGTCCCAAGGCAGTCGCATGAGATGAGGGTGCGCTGGTTTCGTGACCCCAGCGTGATGCGATGGTGGCAGGTTGGGCCGGAACTGAACCTGAGGTTGCCCGGGCGCTGACACCGCTGGAGGACCTGGGCACGCTGCCGGGCGCGGCGGCTGCCCGCCAGTCGCACAGGCCACGCTATGGCCTATGCCGCCGACAGGTCAGCGGCATCAGCGGGGGAGACGATCCGACGCTGTCACCCACAACAAGGAGTGCCACTATGATGACGTTTTCGGGTCGCCGCCCTCTCGTCGTTGGTCTTGTCACCGTGGCTGTCGCCGTTGCTGGCTGCAGCTCGTCGACAACTTCCAGCACGGCCAGCAAGTCCCCGACGGCCAAGGCGTCCCCGACGGCAACCGCGCACCCGATGGCCAGCCCGAGCGTCTCGGCAACCGCGCAGACGATCACGGTGACTGGCAAGAACACCATCCTGGTGCTTACCGCATCGACCGCGCAGGCGCTGAAGAACGCCGGGGTAGCCGTCAGCCCGGTCTCGCCCGCGACCACGGCCTCCTCCGGTGGGATCAGCTTCCCGATCACCGGCGGCACGCTGACCCAGGCCGGTTTGAAGGGGACGATCAGCCACAGCGGCGGGCTCAAGTTCACCCACTCCGGCAAGACCGCGACCGCGACGAACTTCGTGCTCAACACCACCACGGGTATCCTGTCGGCGACCGTGTCCGGTAAGCAGGTCCCGCTGCTGGCGGTCAACCTGTCCAAGATGGCCCGCACCACCAGCGGCAGCGAGATCGTCGCCAGCGGGATCACCTCGACCATTGAGACGTCCGCCGCGGTGCTGCTGGACGCGCGGCTGGTCGTCAAGGTCTTCACCAAGGGGCTGCCGATCGGCGCGCTCACCGTCTACGTCACCGGCAAATCCGCCTAAGGTGCGTTATGTGGGTTGATCCCGGCGTGTCGGCTTGATCATGAGACGGCTCCTGCGGAAGACAAGCGGTTGTCCAAGACCCTTGTCCGCAGGGGCCGTCTCGTGGCTGGCAGCACGGTTCTTTGCCTACCCGATCGCGAAGCGACGCGGCAGGCGCCCTTGAGGCGGCGGCCGTGACCGGGATACTGATACGCCGAGGAAGATGGCCTACGCCTCACGCGGTATCGCCAGTGTGACGATGAGCCGAGCTGGTCAACGATGCTGCGATGGTGGCCCGGCGCGCCGCGCCGGGCCGGCGCCGTAGGTGCCGCACGCCCGGCGCGAAGCGCGGCCGGGCCCGGCGCCGCGCGCGGCGCCGCTTGATCTAGTACGGCTCAATTCGGCAACGCGCTCTGGATCGATGTCCGAGGGCTTGCTCTCAACACCTGGCTGCCTGGACGTCAGGCGCGGCTCGTGGTATCGCGTTCGAGAGGGCGGGCAAGTCGGAACCGCTTGACCCCCAGGACGTGGGATTAGGCGTTTCCGCTGGTTAATCCGGTCATGTTGGGGGAGCGGTAGGTGTGGGTCCGGTGGCGTACCAGTCTGTGCCATCCTTCCGTGGCCCGGAGGGCCAAAGTGCGGCAGGCGGCGCCCACGCGCAACGTCCCCCCGATAGGCCCCGCCCGGTGACGGACAGGAGCTGCGCCGCGTTCGAGTCAGCGTCAACCTCGCGCGGCGCACTCCTGGGAGCGAAGGTCAGCCGCGGCCCGGCGCGCTCCGCGCGCCCTTGAAAGACGTAGAGAAAGCTCACCGCCATACAGCTCGGGGCACGGGTAGCACGGGTAGCACACCGAGTGCACATCGAGTCGCCAGCGGGTCGGCAGGGCTCGCATATGGCGTGGAGGATCGATGTGGGGCACGGCCTGCCGGTCATGGTGTACAACCGTGCGCTATGGAGGTGTTGCGGGAGCTGGGCGAGCTGGTGCGGCGTTTCCGCGTTGAGGCAGGCTGGTCGGGTGCGGAGCTTGCGCGGCGGGCTGGTGTGCCGCAGCCGTCGGTGTCGAGGGCTGAGGCGGGCCGTCGTCTTGGCGATGTGGCGGTGGTCGAGCGGATGGTGGCTGCGCTCGGGCTCGATGTGACGACGGCTGGGCAATTGGTGGATCTGGCGCACCGGGCGTATGCCGTGCCGGTTCGGAGACGGGTGGATGTGGGTGTGTCGCTGGTGGCGGCTCAGGTTCGCCGGTATTCGGCAGGGGCGAGCCGGGTGCGGTCGTTTTCATCTGCGGTGATCCCGGCGCAGTTGCGGACCCCGGATTACGCCGAGGCGATGGGGAACCGGGGCTCAGCCTCCGATGGGCTGGTGCCCGCTGAGTTGTTGGACGATGAGGGCAGGTCGTTCGTATTCGTAGTGACTGAGGGGGCGCTGCGGACGTGGCCGGGATCTGTGTCGATGGGGGACCAGCTCGCGCGGGTAGCCGCGCTGTCGCGGCGGCCGAATGTCCAGCTTGGCGTGATTCCGTGGCGGGTGGTGATGCCGGGTGTGCCGCTGCATGGCTTCACGATCTTTGATGATGAAGCCGTCTGGGTGGAGACGTTCACCGCAGAGCTGACACTGACCCACGCTGCGGATATTGCCGCGTATGCGGACGTATTCGCCGCATACGAAGGTGTGGCGTCGTACGGCGAGCGGGCACGGGTGGCCGTCGCGGGTGCCGCAGCCGACATCGGATGACGGTGTGGCGGTGGCCACGAGGAGCGCGAGAACTGGCCGATGATCAGGAAATCGGTCTGGCAGCATCGGTCAACTGACCTGGATCACGATCGTCGCCGGTAGGCTCGGATAGAGTTATTCACTGAATTCCTTGAATAGATGGTCCCTGAGTCGTACGCTGCCACTGCCGTATAGCCCCCTAGACGTCGATTGGTGGTAGTGATGACGTGCTGGTCGCGTACGTTCCCTGGGCTGCCGGAGCAGATCGGGCAGGCTCGGCTGTTTACCAGGTCGGTCCTGGCAGGCCGCGCGGAGGCGGACACCGCGGAGCTGGTGGTATCGGAACTGGCGACGAACGCGCTGCGGCACACGCCTAGCGGGAAGCCCGGTGGGACGTTCGTTGTGGTGGTGTGGGCCAGGGCCGATGGGGTCCGGGTCGCCGTGTACGACCTGGGGTCGGCCTGTGGGCCTGCGATCACGCCATCGGGCGGCAACGAATTGCGGGCTTCCGGTCATGGCCTGGTCCTGGTGGCCAGGCTCGCGAAAGAGTGGGGCGCCACCACGACCCGGGCTGGACGGCGGGTGTGGGCCGAGCTGTCGGGCGCCGATGGCGCCGGTCCCGCAGTATGACCGGTCCGCCAATGCCCCGGCGGCGCAGGCGGGTGTCTGCGGTAAATGCGGGGACGGGGGAGCCGGTTCCGGTGTCGCTGTCTAGGGTCCTAGACTCTCACCAGGGGAGAGAGGGGCGGACCATGCCGGGCGAGTACGAGCGGATCGCGCGGATCGCCGATCCGTACGAGCTGATCCGTGCTGCAACAAGCCGGCTGAGTGAGGCGCAGGAGGAAGTCACCGAGCTTGCCCGGCTGCGGCGGCGGGTGATCCAGGACCTGCACGCACAAGGCCTGTCCTACGCCCAGATCGGGGACGCGGCCGGGCTGAGCCGGGGCCGCATCCACCAGATTCGGCACACCGGTCCCGCGCCCGAGGGCGCGTTCCTGGGCACCGGGACGGTGACGATCGTGACCCCGCTGCGTGCGGATGCCCGGACCAGCCGCCAGGTCGTCGCCCTGGACGACGTGACAACGGGAAAGCGGCTGGAAGACCTGGCCCGCGCGTACGGCCTCGCGGTCACGTCCGAGCACGTCACAACAGCTGGTGACATTGACCTCAACCGGCCAGGCCTGGTTGTCGTCTGCGGCCCGCGCATGTCGGCGGCCATGCGCGAGGCGTCCGGAACCGACCCGGTGATCCGCTGGGAAGAGTCCGCCGACGGCGGGTGGGCGCTGCGCGACACGCGGGCCGGGGCTGTCCACCGATCCGGGTCGGACGCCGACCCGGGCAGCCCGCAGGATGTGGCATATCTGGGGCGGCTGGCTCGCCCCGACGGCAACGGGTCGTTCCTGGCGGTCGCAGGGGTCCACCCGCAAGGTTCGCTTGGCGTGGCGCACCTGCTAGCGGCCGACATCAGCGCCCTGTGGGGCCAGGTCGCTGCCGACCGGTTTTCCGTCGTGGTCGGCACTGAATACGACCCACAGACGCACGAGCCCGTGCGGACCGAACTGCTCACGCCGCTGTACCGGCACGAACAGAGCTGAGCCGGGGCTGCGACGGATGAGGGTGCAGCTGGCCAGCGAACCCGGCTCCGCCGACTGGCCAAACGAGGACTTCGCCGCCGTCACGCCGGGCGCAGCCGTGCTGCTCGACGGCGCGACCATTCGGCCCGGCCTGGAATCCGGATGCGCTCATGGTGTGGCCTGGTACGCACGCACCCTCGGCACCACGCTCCTGGCGGCAATGACCGCCGACCCGCGGGGCCCGCTGCCCGCTGCGCTCGGCCAGGCGATCGCGCAGGTCCGCGTACAGCACGAGCACACCTGTGATCTCACCAACCCCGCCAGCCCGGCCGCGACAGTCACCGCCGTCCGCCAGTCCCGCGACGGTTTCGACTACCTGGCCTTGTCAGACTCCACCATCGTGGCCGATTGGAATGACGGCCGAGAGCCATTGATCATTACCGATCGCCGCCCCCTCGTGCAGGGCTATGTGGCCAGCACCGACCCCGCCGTGTCTGGGCAAGCACTGACCGGCAGCCTTCCCGCTACCGGGCTGCGGGGGGTCGCATTGCTGAGTGACGGGGCGTCGCGGCTGGCTGATCGCTTCCACCTTCGTACCTGGCCTGGCGTCCTGCGCCTGATCCGGGACGGCGGTCCCGCCGCGCTTATCCGCCAGGTCCGCACCGCCGAGGTGAGTGATCCCGACTGCACCCGATGGCCACGCGGCAAGGCCAGGGACGACGCCACCGTCCTGTACTGGGATCTGCCCGGTTGAATACCCCCCTAGACAATAGCCGGCTGACTACAGTACGGTTTGCGTAGCCCCCTAGACAACCACCAAGGCGGCCCCGTCGTGGATCTCGTCTAGGGGGATCGACAGGAGGTGGTTTGCACATGGCACTTCAAGGTCCGATCCCGGTGGAGTTCAGTCACGTGTTCCCGCGCGGCGCGTTCGCGGCCGGGGCGTTCGAGCCGGTGCGGGATTTCGACGCATCGAAGGGTGACCGGTTCGTGCAGTCCAAGGACAAGGCGAGCGGCCTGCCGCTATGGGTGATCGAGGTCATCGACGCCGACCCGCAGGCCCGCGCCAAGACGGCCCGGGTGAAGGTCGCCGCGCCGGTTCAGCCAACGCTGCCCCCGCCAGTGGCCGGGTCACCGTTTGCCCCGGTGGAGTTCACCGGCCTCACCGTCACTCCGTACGTCAACCAGGCCGGGCGGCTGGCCTACTCGCTGAAGGCCACCGGGGCGCACTCCGCAGGACGGGGCGGCAGGCCGCATGCCGATGCGAAGGACGCGGCGTGAGCAGCACCGGAGGCTCGTTCGGCTCGGTGAGCCTGCATGTGGGCACTGACTGGCACGTGCAGTGCAGCACCTACCCGGACACCACGCCGATCTTGAGCGTGGATGCAGGGCACTGCGGCGTGTCGGTGTCCATCGCGGGCCGCGCCGCCATCAGCGCTGCGGCGGTGGCGTTCGCCCGTGAGCTGGCCAGCGAGACGGCGCGGTTCGCGCCTGAGTGCGAACGTTTGCACGCGGCCCATACCGGCCACCAGGCGGCCTGACAACCGAAAGGCGGGACGGCCGGGAGTTACAGCTTCCGGCCGTCCCTGGATCTCTCCCCACTGGCGAAGCAAGAAGAGGCGATCATCCTATGCGGCACAAGGTGCAGGGCGAGCAGCTCGCCCAGGTCGACAACCCCGACCCATTCGCGTCACCCGTCTGGCGGTCCCCCGTGTACCGCACCCCGGAGGCGGTGATCTGGATCGTGCAGCTCGCCCGGCTGCTGGCCCGGGCCGTGCGGTTCGTCATCCTGCATCCGTACCTGGATCTGGCGGCCGGGGTTGTGGTGTTGGTCTGGCTGAACGGCGGCTGGCCCGCCGTCTGCGGGCTCGCCATCGCCGTGGCCGTCACGCTCGGCGGCTGGCGGTGGCGTTTCCCCACATCGTTCCGGCTGTTCGTCGCCGCTCCGGTACGCAACCGGTGGCGGTGGTGGTTTTACCGGCGCCGCTGGCAGCCGGTGCTGACCATCGCGCGTTTGGTGCCGCTGTACCGGGGCCGGGTCCTGGTACCTGTGCTCGGCGCGGTCGAGGCCAGCCGGTTCGCCGACCGGGTGCACGTGACTTTGGTGTCCGGGCAGTCGCCGGAGGATTTCGCCGACCGGGCCGGGAAGCTCGCGCACGGGTTCCGGGTGCATCTGTGCCGGGTCCGTACCAGTGTTCCGGGGACGGTCGTGCTGGAGCTGGTGCGCCGCGACGCGCTGGCCGACCCGATCCCCGTGTTGCCGATGGGCCCGCAACCGGATCTGCGGGCGCTGCCGGTCGGGCGGTCTGAGGACGGCTCGCCGTGGCTGCTGAAACTGCACGGTACCCACCTGCTCGTCGCCGGGGCGACCGGCGCGTGCAAGGGCTCGATCGTGTGGTCGGCCGTGCGGGCGATGCTCCCGCTGATGACAGCCGGGCTGGTCCGCGTCTGGGCGTGCGACCCGAAGCTGATGGAACTGGCGTTCGGCCGGGCGCTGTTCGACCGGTACGGCCGATACGCAGCCGACCCCGAGCACATCGCCGAGTTGCTCGAAGACGCGGTCGCCGACATGCGGGACCGTGCCCGCAGGTTCGCCGGTAAACAACGTGACCACATTCCCTCAGTTGAGTTCCCGTTCGTCGTGGTGCTGGTCGATGAGGTCGCGTTCCTGACCGCCTACCAGGCCGATCGCAAGCTCAAAGAGCGCACCCTCGCCGCACTAGCCACGCTGACTACCCAAGGGCGTGCGGCCGGGTTTTGCGTGGTGGCGGCGTTGCAGGACCCGCGCAAAGAGGTCATGAACATCCGTAACCTGTTCCCCGACAAGATCGCCCTACGGCTCGACGAGCCCGCGCAGGCGGACATGGTGCTCGGCGACGGCACCCGCGACCGCGGCGCCCGCTGCGACGAAATCTCCTCCGTCCCTGCTGTCGGCGCGGGCGTCGGGTTCGTTCGGCTCGAAGCCAGCCCCGATCCGGTGCGCGTGCGCGCCGCCTACGTGTCCGACGAGGACATCCGCGCCATGACCGCCGCCTGCACTGCCGTGGCCGGGCAGCCGGTAATGGCCGGGGGTGAGGCCGCGTGACGAGCGGATGGCTGGCAGCCGAGGACTGCCCTGACTGCGGCGGCCCGCTCCTGGACACAGGCGACTGCCCCCAGCACGTCAGGCTCGAATGCCCCGAATGCGCCTACCGCAGCACCTGGCCCACCACCGATCCCGGCGACAAGGAGACCGCATGACCCAAGCCCGCACCCGAAAAGAACGGCTCGCCGCGCCGCTGGCCCGCGACGTCGTGCGGCAGCTCGCCATCGACCACGGCGGCTGCATCCGCCCCGTGCAGCTCCGCAGAACCGACCTCGACACCGGCCAAACTGAGCAGGTGCTCGTGCCCTGCGGCACACCCTTGCCAACGTCTGCCCATCCTGCGCAGAACGCGCCAAGACACTGCGGGCCGCGCAGTGCCGGGAAGGCTGGCATCTCGACGCCGAGCCCATGATCGAGCCGGACGCCCCAGACGACGAGCAGCGGTACTGGGCCGAAACACGTGCCGAGGCGCAGCAATGGCGCGACAGTGCCGAAAACGATGGCCAGGATGCGGCCGAGCTGGACAAGCTGAACGCGGAACTCGACGAGGAAATCACCCGATCCGGGATGCGCGGCAAGGTCCTCCCAGCCCGTCCGGCACGCCGTCACCGTTCGACCCGGCACCGTCAGGACGCGCCCGACCTCCCACGCCGCAGAGTGGACGGCCGCACCATCGGCAAGAGCTACACCACACCGGACGGCAAGACATTCCGGCCGTCGATGTTCCTGACGCTCACATGTCCCAGCTACGGCAAAGTGGCCGGGGACGGCACCCCCGTAGACCCGGACCGCTACGACTACACCCGCGCCGCGCGGGACGCGCTGCACTTCGCGGCGCTGTTCGACCGGTTCATCCAGAACCTTCGTCGGTTCCTCGGCTACGACGTCCAATATTTCGCCGCCGTCGAACCACAGCGCCGTCTGGCTCCGCATATTCACATTGCGATCCGTGGTGTCGTCTCGCGCGCCGAGTTGCGCCAGGTGCTCGCCGCGACCTACCACCAGGTGTGGTGGCCGCCCACCGGGACTGGCCGTTACGACGGGGCGCATCTGCCCGTATGGGACCAGCACAGCGGCATCTACATCGACCCGACCACCGGGGAAGTCCTCCCATCCTGGGATGACGCGCTTGACGCCATCGGCGAGGACGACGAACCGTTGCACGTCGCCCGGTTCGGCGAGCGGTTTGACGCCAAAGGCATTCTCGCTGGATCAAAAGATTCGGCCCGCTGCATCGGTTACCTGACCAAGTACCTGACGAAACACGTCGCCCACTGCCACCAAGCACAGGCCGATGGGCAGCAGGCGCACGCCGACCGGCTCACCAACGCGCTGCGGTTCGAGCCGTGCTCGCCGTCGTGCGCGAACTGGCTGCGCTACGGCGTGCAGCCCAAGAATGCCCGGCCGGGGCTGAGGCCGGGCTACTGCAAGGGAAAGGCGCACCGCCGCGAGTATCTCGGCTACGCCGGGCGCCGCGTCCTGGTGTCCCGCAAGTGGTCCGGCAAGACCCTCGCCGACCACCGGGCCGACCGCAAAGCGCGGCTGATGGCGACCCTCGGGATTTCGGCAACCGATCCGGCCCGTTACTCATGGGAGACCGTCGCGCCGGGCGATGCCGACCACATGCCTAACGCCCAACGTCTGCTGCACGTCGTCGCCGACCGCCAGAGATGGCACGCCGGGCTCGCTGAAGCCCGACGCCGCGCAGCAACGCAGGCAGATCCCAGACTTCCGGCAAGCGGAAGGGCCGCGTGATGACAGGCAACGACAAGTACGCGGATCGGCTGCTGACCGTCGAGGCGGCGGCCGACCGCCTGAGCACATCGGTTCGGTTCGTACGGCGTCTGATCGCCGAGCGGCGGATCGAGTTCGTGAAGATCGGCCGTCATGTCCGGATCAGTGAATCCGCGCTAGCTGAGTTCATTACGGCAGGTCGTGTCGGGCCCATGACGGCTGCCGATATCTGGCCAAGAACGAGAGGAATCACTTAATGCCTAACAAGGAAGGCCACCGACGTTTCGGCAATATCAGAAGGCGTGAGTCCGGCCGGTACCAGATCCGCTATCCGGGGCCGGACGGCCGGATGCGAACCGGCCCGGATACGTACGCTCGGCTTAGCGACGCCGAAAAGGCGCTAACGCTAGTCGAGGCGGCGATGCTCGCGGGGAGTGGGCCGATCCGGACCGTGGCAAGGTCAAGCTCGGCGACTATGCCGCGACCTGGATCGCGCAGCGTCCAGGGCTGCGAACGCGCACCATCGACCTTTACAACTGGCTGCTGGCGAAGCACATCGCGCCGCATCTGGGCGCGGTGCCGCTCGGGAAACTGTCGACGCCGATGATCCGGCAATGGCGGGCAACCCTGCTCCGCAACGGCGTATCGGTCTCGATGGCGGCGAAGGCGTACCGGCTGTTGAGGGCGGTGCTCACGACGGCTGTCGACGAAGACAAGATCCTGCCCCGAAACCCGTGCCGTGTGCGAGGCGCGGGCGAGGAGCATGCTCGCGAGCGTCCCGTCCTGACCGTGGCCCAGGTCTTCGAGCTGGCCGAGCGGGTGGGCCGTCGCCCGATAGGCAACATCCGCAAGCTGCCAGCGGCCGGCTACCGGCTCCGCTTCCGGCGCAACGGCGAGATGCGAACCGCTCCAGAGGTCTTCGGCACGCGGGCCGACGCCGAGCGGGCGCTGTGGCATTTGGCCGACGACGGCCGGGCCGAATCCAACCAGGACCGCCGGTTCCGCGCGCTCGTCCTGCTGGCGACCTTCGCCAGCTTGCGATGGGGCGAGCTGACCGCGCTGAAGCGATGCGACGTCGACCTGGACGCGTGCGCGGTACGCGTGCGGGCAGCCCACACGGAGAGACGGGCGCGGGGAGCGGAGATCATCCTCGGTCCACCCAAGTCGAGGGCCGGACGCCGGATCGTAGGAATCCCCAACGCGATGATCCCGGCGCTGCGCGGGCACATGGCCGAGTTCGTCGGGTCTGAGCCCGGCGCGCTGATGTTCCCTGGACCGAAGGGCGCGCCGCTGCGGCGAAGCAACTTCAACAAGATGTCGTCCTGGGCCTACGCGATCAGATCGATCGGCGTGGAGGGCCTGCACGTTCATGATCTCCGGCACACGGGAAACACGTTCGCGGCGTCCAGCGGGGCAGGCATACGGGACCTGATGGCGCGGATGGGCCACGACAGCGAGCGCGCAGCGATGATCTATCAGCATGAAGCCCGCGGGGCTGACCAGGCGATCACGAGCGCGATCGAGGCACACGTACAGGCCGAGCAAGGCGGCAACCGCGATGACGACGACGGGTTGGCTGGGATTCTGGTGCCAGCGGGCTAATGGCCCGTTAATGGCCCGGAAGATCGACAAGCCCACCAGTGCGATCATGACCCGTGTTCGGAAGTGGCCCACTGAGCTGCGCAGATAAACAGCGAGCGGGCGACGGGAATCGAACCCGCATGGCCAGCTTGGAAGGCTGGGGCTCTACCATTGAGCTACGCCCGCGCGGCGGAGGCCGGATCCCTCGCGGATCCGGTTAGGCGCCGTCACCGGGTAGCGTACCGGTTCGTCGTCGACCCGGCAGCATGCCACTGCGGCCCACGCCCTCGCGAGGTTACCCGCACTCCCGTCAGGGGCCGCCGCACGTCAAGACGACTCCTCGAACCCAAGCGGCCAAAGACGCACAGCAGAAAGACGCAAAGCAGACTGAACGCTGGTCGGGCTGGCCGGACTCGAACCGGCGGCCTCCGCGTCCCAAACGCGGCGCGCTACCAAGCTGCGCCACAGCCCGTGCACCGGAAGTTTAGCGGGCCGCCACGGCGGATGCTCACAGGCCGAACCGGTCGATCGCGCGGGCAGCGCAATGCTGGCCGATCACGACAGACGCGGTCGCGGCTGGCGACGGCGCGTTGAGCACGTGTACCGCACTGGCGGACTCCTCGATGAGGAAGTCGTCGACCAGCGACCCCGATCTGCTCAGGCACTGGGCGCGAACACCCGACGGGCCGAAGGTGACGTCGCCGGACCCGATCATCGGCAGGTACCTGCGCATCTCGGCGAGAAAGGCGGGCTTGACCAGATCGCGCCAGATCTCCCGCGCCCCTGTGCCCGCGTAGGAGCGTGCGAGGTGGCGGAATCCGGGGAAGCGCAGCACCTCAAGGAGATCATGGCGGTTGACAGACAGCCTGCCGTACCCCTCGCGGGCAAAAGCGGGCACCGCGTTCGGCCCAGCGTGCAGCGATCCGTCGATGCCGCGCGTGAAGTGCACCCCGAGAAAGGGAAACCCGGGGTCGGGAACGGGGTACACGAGCCCGCGGACCAGGTTCGAGGCATGCGGCCGGAACGTGTAGTAATCACCGCGGAAAGGGATGATCCGGTAGTCGGCGGTGGCGTGCCCAGTCATGGCGGCCACCCGGTCGGATTGCAGGCCGGCGCAGGTGACCACCGTGCGCGCGATGACCGGCCCGCCGTCCGTGCCCAGCGTGCTGCGGCCAGCGCGGGTGGTGATCTTCTGGACGCCGCGGCCGCACAACACGGCGCCACCGTACCCGGCGATAACCTCCGCGTAGGCTGCCGCGACCCGCCGGTAGTCGATGACGCCGCTTTCCGGCACGTACAGTGCGCGCACCCCACGGACATTCGGCTCGATTTCGCCGAACCCGGCCGGGGTCAGTTCCCTGATGGCGAGCCCATTCGCCCGCCCGCGCTGCGCCAGGTCGCGCAACCGGGCGAGTTCGCCCTCATCGCTGGCTAGGACGAGCTTCCCGCTCAGCCGGTACGGGATGCCCTGCTCATCAGCGAACGTCATCAGCGCCCGCCGGCCCTCGCGGCAGAACCGTGCCTTCAAGCTCCCCGGCTTGTAATAAAGGCCCGCGTGGATGACGCCCGAGTTGTGACCGCTCTGGTGCGAAGCGATCGAGGGCTCCTTTTCGAGCACGGCAAGCCGCAGCCCCGGCCGCTGCTTGAGCAGTGCCATCGCGGTCGCCAGGCCCACCAGGCCCGCCCCAATGACCGCCACGTCAAGCACGGAGCCGGCGAGCCCGGCGGGATCCTGGTCCCCGGCAACCTCCGGCTGCTCGGCCTCCGAGGATTCCGGAGACTCCGGGGACTCCGCTATCTCAGCCACGCGACCTCAGCCTCGCGACCTGGTTGCACGGGCCATCAGCGCGAACTGCTGCGCTCATGTCAACCTCCACAGGTTGGGCCAGATCAGAATATGCAGCCGCGCAGGGCCGCAGGATGGCGCCGCAGGATAGGGAACAGCAGAGATCAGATTGTCACAATGCCTCGCTATGGTCGGGTAGAGCCAGGCAAATGCCCCCGGCCCAGCGGCCGGCGGCGGCCGGGCAGGGGCACAAGGTTCGAGCAGGCCAGCGGGGAGGTGAGCCGGTGGGCCTGACGAGCGGGCTGCTGATCGGGCTGGCAGCGTTCTTGGCCGCCACCGCTTTCGCGGGCACCCTGTGGATGTGGCGGCGGCTCGCAAGCCCGCGCCCGTCGCAAGTGGTCGCGCGGATCGGCCTGCTGCTCTGGGCGCAGCTGACCGTGATGCTCGTCATCTTCCTGAGCGTGAACAAGTCGTTCGGGTTCTTCGCCTCGTGGCAGGACCTGTTCGGCACCAACAACACGACGGGCGTCATCGTCGCCCCGAGCCATCAGGCCGGCGGGCAGAGCGCGCCAATCCGGTCACAGGGCACCGGGGTGCTGGCCTCGCGGACGGCCAGTGGGCGGACCGGTCTGAGCTGGTCACTGACCACCGGGCACGACTGGTCACGCTACGGCCGGCTGCAGTTGGTCCGCATTACCGGCGTGCGGTCGGGCATTGCGGCCAATGCGTATGTCTACCTGCCGCCGCAGTACTTCTCGCCCGCTCCGGCTGGCCGCACATTCCCCGTTATCGTCGTCATCTCCGGCCATGTCACGGCCGCAGGCGACCCCTACAGCGCAGTCTCGCTCGCGGTGACCGCGGCCCAGGAGACCGAAGCGGGGCGGGCGAGGCCAGCGATCTACGTGCTGCTCGGCGTACCAGTGCCCGGCGGAACCGGCCGCGACCTTGGCTGCCTCGACGTACCAGGAGGGCCGCAGGCCGCCACGTTCTTCGCACAGGACCTCCCCGCGGCGATCGAGTCGGCCTATCCGGCTGCCGCGGCCGCGGCCGGCTGGGGCGTGCTCGGCGATGCGAGCGGCGCCTACTGCGCACTTTCCCTCGCCATGGCGCACTCGGATCGGTTCGCCGTGGCCGCGGCGCCACTCGCGGGTTACGGCCCACCGCCGGGATCGGCGGGCACCCGGCCGGGCACGGCAGGCTGGTGGCTGTCAGGCGGTAGCCGATTGCTCCGGCAGCAGAACGACCTCGGCTGGCGGCTCGTGCACCTGCCGCCCCAGCCGATCTCGTTGTTCTTCCTGCGAGCAGGCCCGGGCGGACCGCAGGTGAGCAGCGGGGGCGCGGGAACAAGCACGCCGGCTGCGGCGCGGGCTTTCCTTTCTCTGCTGAGGCTCCCCACGCACGTTAGGCAGATCACGCTCGCCACTGGCCGCCAGCCGCTTGCCCCAGCCCTGGACCGGATCACGGCGGTGCTCACCGCATCCACCCCAATGGCACCGTGATGACGCTGAACAGCGGTCCATTCCTGGCTCTGCTGAGCCTGGCCGCCGCGGCCACGATGGCGGCCACGGTCCTGCTATGGCCGCGCGTGGCCGGGCACGGGCGCTCGCACGCCGCGGCAAGGACCGGACTGCTGATCGCCACCCAGCTAACCGCGATCGTCGCCGTGCTCGGCGGGCTCAACTCCTACTTCTCTTTCATCGTGTCGTGGTCAGATCTGGCCGGGACGCATGCGAGCGCCACATCGGCGGCCGGCGACGGCAACCGCAACGGCCACGGCGCCGTGCCCCCGCCGATCATCGTCACGCACACCCAGGTCGCGCCCGGCGCACCGGCCGCTCCGCAACTACCGGCCGGCCAAACGCCGCGGGTCACCGGCACCGCGCCGGCCGCAGCTAGCGCGGCAGGTGCGGCGGTGAACGGTGAGATCCTGACCGTCCAGATCACCGGCGAACGCACCGGCATCACGGCCGCGAGGTCCTACGTCTACCTGCCGCCGCAGTACTTCCAGCGCGCGTACGCGCATCGGGTCTTCCCCGCTGTACTCGTGCTGTCCGGGTACCCGAGCGACCCGCGCAGCGAGATCACCCGGCTGAACCTGCCCGGCGCCGCGGGCGCGGCAATCGCCGCGGGCAAGCTGCAGCCGTCGATCTTTATCATGATGTTCTCGTCGGTCGACATGCCACGCGACACCGAGTGCACGGATATCCCTGGCGGCCCGCAATCCGCGACTTTTTTCGCCGCAGATGTCCCGCTCGCGTTCGAGCAGTCATTCCGGGTAGCCACGGGCGCCGGCGGCTGGGCGGTCATGGGCGATTCCACCGGCGGCTACTGCGCGGTGAAGCTCGCCATGATGCATTCTGATCGCTTCGCGGCGGCGGTCTCACTATCCGGTTATTACTCGGCGCTGCAGGACTTCACCACCGGCAGCCTCTACGGGCATAGCGCCGCGTACCGGGCCGAGAACGACTTGTTCTGGCGGCTCGGCCACCGGCCACCGCCGCCCGTGTCGGTGCTGCTCGCGACCAGCCGCGTCGGCGAGGACGACTATCAGCCGACCCTCAAGTTCCTGCGCATGATCCGCCCGCCGATGCACGGCTATGGGCTCGTCATCCCGGTCGGCGGGCACAACTTCCGCACCTGGAAGCGCGAGCTCGGCCAGGCGCTCGGCTGGCTGAGCCAGCGCCTCAGCCCGAACGGGACGCCGCACCCGCCTCCGTCCGGCTAGGACCGTGGCTAGACTGGGCGCCCGTAGGCCGTAGCCGTAAGTGATCGGACCAGACGCAGCGACCTGATCGGAGCCGGGGCACCCCAAAGTCCCGAACGGCTGCCGCGACGCGCCGATTCCGCATGTGCGGGCCCGAAGGAGTGACACCGTAAGTGAAGACCGACGTCGAGGAGCTGAGCCCGACCAGGGTGAAGCTGATTATCGAGGTTCCTTTCGACGAGCTTGGGCCGAGCCTTGACCGTGCGTACCGCGAGGTCGCCAAGCAGGTCCGGGTGCCAGGCTTCCGGCCGGGCCGGGTGCCGCCGCGCATCATCGATCAGCGCTTCGGCCGCGGTGCCGTGCTCGAGCAGGCGATGAACGAGGCGGTGCCGCAGCTCTACGGCAAGGCCCTGGAAGACAACGACGTATACGCGCTTGGCCAGCCGGAGCTTCAAATCACCGAACTCGACGACGGCAACCAGCTTGCCTTCACCGCCGAGGTCGACGTGCGCCCCAAATTCGAGGTGCCCGATGTCGACGGGATGGCGGTGACCGTCGAAGACGCCGTGGTGACCCCGGACGAGGTCGAGGAGTACCTGGGCGGGCTGCGCGAGAGGTTCGCCTCGCTGAAGACGGTGGAGCGTCCGGCCGAGGAGGGTGACTACGTCTCGATCGACCTGTCTGCCTCGGTCGACGGCGAGGAGGTGGAGGACGCGCAGGCGAGCGGCCTGTCTTACCGGATCGGCGACGACACGCTGGTGGAGGGGCTCGACGCGGCGCTCGCCGGGATGACCGCGGGCGAGTCTGCGACGTTCACCAGCGAGCTGAGCGGCGGCGACCACGCCGGCGAGCAGGCCGAGGTGATGGTCACCGCGCACAGCGTCAAGGTCAAGGAGCTTCCCGAGCTCGATGACGAGTTCGCGCAATCGGCGAGTGAGTTCGACACGATCGGTGAGCTGCGCGCGGGTACCCGCGCGCAATTGGAGCGGTTGAAGCGGCTGCAGCAGGCGGGCCAGGCACGCGACGGCGCGATCGAGGCGCTGCTCGCCAAGATCGACGTTCCGCTGCCTGAAGCCGTCGTCACCGAAGAGGTGGAGCGTCGCAACCGCTCCCTCGACGATCAGCTTGAGCGCATCGGCGCCGGCCGTGACGCCTACCTGGAATCTGTCGGCAAGTCCGCGGACGAGCTCGCCACCGAGATCGAGCGTGACGCCAGGCGTGCGATCAAGGCCAACTTCGTGCTCGACCAGTTCGCGCTGCAGGAAAAGCTCGGCGTGGAGGACGCGGAGCTGACCAGCTTCGTCGTGCAGCAGGCACAGCGGATGGGCGTGTCGCCCGACCAGCTCGCCACGCACCTGCGCGACACCGGCCAGATCGGGGCTGCCCTCGGCGACGTCCTGCGCGCCAAGGCGATTGATCTCATCGTGCGGCGCGCCGCGATCAAAGATGGTTCAGGAAACGAAGTCGACCTGGCGGTCCTTAGCGAGGATGCAGAAGCTGCGGAGGCCGAAGCCGAGGTTGCCGAAGCTGAGGATGCCGAAACTGAGGATGCCGTAGCGGGGGTTGGCGAAGCGGGGGTTGCCGAGGCTGAGTTTGCCGAAGCCGAGGTTGCCGGAACGGCGGACGCCGACGCCGCCGCCGCCGCGGCCGCGGCTGAGCGGGCCGCGGCTGAGCCGGCCGCGGCTGAGCGGGCCGCGGCTGAGCCGCGGCTGGCCGAAACTGAGCCGGACCACGCTGACCCGGCAGGCTCACGCGGCGCAGCCGACGCGGACGATGCTGGCGCACGGTCGTAACCGGCCCATCGCCGGCCGCCGCGCGAGCATCTGCTGACCAGATCTGCTGAGCCGACAGCGAACAGCGACTATCTGCGGACGCGGCGAAGCCTGGGCCGCGTTAAGGTCACAGTCAACGAGACCAAAACGGCCTACCGCCCACGACAGAACAGGTGAGCTAGTGACCACGCCTGCGGATTTCGACCAGCCATCGCGGATTCTGGCGCGGG
Organism: uncultured Actinomycetota bacterium; assembly: GCA_963727015.1. Lineage (GTDB taxonomy): Bacteria > Actinomycetota > Actinomycetes > Streptosporangiales > Streptosporangiaceae > DATFVJ01. The sequence continues at coordinate 921,031 of CAVSEV010000005.1, forward strand.
TTGCGGAGGCTCCGCCCATGCCGCTGCCCGAGCAGGTATTCCAGCGGCTGCTGCGGCACCGCATCGTCTTCCTTGGCCAGCAGGTCGACGACGAGATCGCCAACCGCATCTGCGGCGAACTGCTGCTGCTCGCTGCCGAGAACGCCGACCGCGACATCACCCTCTATATCAACTCGCCAGGCGGCTCGGTGAGCGCCGGCATGGCGATCTACGACCTCATGCAGTATGTGCCGAACGACATCCAGACCGTCGCCATGGGCCTGGCCGCATCGATGGGGCAGTTCCTGCTCTGCGCGGGGACGCCGGGCAAGCGCTACGCGCTGCCGCACGCGCGGATCATGATGCACCAGCCGTCCGGCGGCATCGGCGGCACCGCGTCGGACATCAAGATCCAGGCGGAGCAGATGCTGTACGTGAAGCAGACGCTCGCCGAGCGGATCGCCTTCCACACCGGCCAGCCTGCCGAGCAGATCGAGGCCGACTCCGACCGGGACCGCTGGTTCACGGCCGAGGAGGCGAAGGATTACGGCCTCGTCGACCACGTGGTCCGCAGCGCCACGCAGGTACCTTCTGAGGGGCCGGTCTCATGACCCGCGCCAGCGAAACTCACGCACGAACAGCGGAGGCATCCCACGTGAGCGCCCAATTCCGGCCAGCCCTGCCACAGGACCGCTACGTCCTGCCGTCGTTCGTGGAGCGGACGACGTACGGCGTCAAGGAGATGAACCCGTACAACAAGCTCTTCGAGGAACGGATCATCTTTCTCGGCGTCCAGATCGACGACGCCTCGGCGAATGACGTGATGGCCCAGTTGCTGACGCTTGAGTCGATCGACCCGGACCGCGACATCACGATGTACATCAACTCGCCCGGCGGTTCCTTCACCTCCATGACCGCGATCTACGACACGATGGAATACGTGCGCCCGGAGATTGCGACTGTCTGCCTCGGCCAGGCGGCGTCCGCCGCGGCGGTGCTGCTCGCCGCGGGCTCACCAGGCAAGCGGATGGCGCTGCCGAACTCGCGCATTCTGATTCACCAGCCCGCCACCGAGGGCGGCTACGGCCAGTCGAGCGACCTCGAGATCCAGGCGAGGGAGATCATGCGGGTCCGTGCCGCGCTCGAGCGGATCCTCGCCCTGCACACAGGCAAGACCGAGGAGCAGGTGCGCAAGGACATCGAGCGTGACAAGATCCTGACAGCGGAAGAGGCGAAAGAATACGGTCTGGTGGATGAGGTTCTGTCCAACCGGAAGGCCGGGGCCGAGGTAGTGTCATCCTAACTGGGAGGATCCACCCGTCCCGGGCGTCGCGACAGGGCACAGCACGCCCGTAAGGCGGTAGCGTCAGTGTTAGGCAAGGCGGTGGGTGGCACCAACCGCACTGTCACAGGCGGCCCCACGCAAAGGAGTAGCTGAGTGGCACGCATCGGCGATGGTGGTGACCTGCTGAAGTGCTCGTTCTGTGGAAAGAGCCAGAAGCAGGTCAAAAAGCTCATTGCCGGGCCCGGCGTGTACATCTGCGATGAATGCATCGACCTGTGCAACGAGATCATCGAAGAGGAACTCGCCGAACCGTCCGAGCTGAAGTGGGACAACCTGCCGAAGCCGCGCGAGATCTACGAATTCCTCGACGGCTACGTGATCGGCCAGGAGAAGGCCAAGAAGGCGCTTTCAGTCGCGGTGTACAACCACTACAAGCGGGTCCACTCCGGCGGTGGCGGCGATCGGACCCGCGAGGACGCGGTCGAGCTTGCCAAGTCCAACATCTTGCTGCTCGGCCCGACCGGATCGGGCAAGACCTTGCTTGCCCAGACCCTCGCCAAGCTGCTCAACGTGCCGTTCGCCATCGCAGACGCGACCGCGCTGACCGAAGCGGGCTACGTCGGCGAGGACGTCGAGAACATCCTGCTCAAGCTGATCCAGGCGGCCGACTACGACGTGAAGAAGGCCGAGACGGGGATCATCTACATCGACGAGGTCGACAAGATCGCCCGCAAGAGCGAGAACCCGTCGATCACCCGCGACGTCTCGGGCGAGGGCGTGCAGCAGGCGCTGCTGAAGATCCTCGAGGGTACGACGGCGTCGGTGCCGCCGCAGGGCGGGCGTAAGCACCCGCACCAGGAGTTCATCCAGATCGATACGACCAACGTGCTGTTCATCTGCGGTGGGGCGTTCGCTGGCCTGGAGAAGATCATCGAGCAGCGGATCGGCCGCCGGGGGATGGGCTTCAACGCGGTGCTCCGCTCGAAGGAGGACCGGGTCTCACCCGACGCCTTTGCCGATGTCATGCCAGAGGACCTGCTCAAGTTCGGCATGATTCCTGAGTTCGTCGGCAGGCTGCCGGTGATCACCAGCGTGCACAATCTGGACCGCGAAGCCCTGATCCTGATCCTGACCGAGCCGCGCAACGCGCTCGTCAGGCAGTACCACAGGCTCTTCGAGCTCGACAACGTGGATCTGGAATTCACCGAGGACGCGCTCGAAGCCATCGCCGACCAGGCGATCCTTCGTGGCACCGGGGCGCGCGGGCTCCGCGCGATCATGGAAGAAGTGCTCCTGTCGGTGATGTACGAGGTGCCGAGCCGTGAGGACGTCGAACGGGTCGTGATCACTGGCGCGGCCGTTCTGGAGCATGTCAACCCGACCCTTGTGCCGCGCGAACTACCGGCCAAGCGGACCCCGCGCGAGAAGTCGGCCTGACGCGCGCGACCCCCTGGGGCATGCCCCGTGGATCTTTGGCGGCGCGGCAGTGCCGCCCACGACCCCTGACGGGCGGCCGGTGCCCTAATGGATTCGCGCCCCGGTGCGTCCCACGGAACCTGAAGCCGCACAGGGCACGTCCACCGCCTACCGTCACTGGGACTCGACGTGGCGCGCGCCGACCGGCCAGTCCGGCTGGTCCAGGCCGGACCCATGGGTTATCGGTGAGGTCCGCCGCGTCCTCGCGCCTCGCGGCCTCTGCCTCGCGGCCTCTGCCTCGCGGCCTCTACCCAGACCACGATGCCGTCCACCCGCAACAGCGGTTACGGCCGCGGCGTGGAGATCAGCCCTGGTACCTACCGCCAGCCGGATGCCACTGACGACAAGATCCACCCGCACTTCCACTGCGACGGTCGCCAATACAGTCCTACAGACCACTAGCGGCCCTCAAACCTGGCCCGTTGCGGACCACTAGACTCGGCTGACGTGAACGGATCTCGGGAGTTCCCCTCGCAGTATTCACCCGCCGACGTGGAGCCGCGCTGGTACGAGCGCTGGGTACAGGCCGGTCTTTTCACCCCCGATCCGGCACGCCAGGGGCCAAGGTTCTCGATCGTGATCCCGCCGCCGAACGTCACCGGTTCGCTGCACATGGGTCACGCGCTCGACCACACGTTGCAGGACTCACTGGTGCGCAGGCGCCGCATGCAGGGCTACCCCACGCTGTGGCTGCCCGGCATGGATCATGCGGGAATCGCGACCCAGAACGTGGTTGAGCGCGAACTGGCCAAGGAGGGACTAAGCCGTCACGACCTCGGCCGCGAGGGTTTCGTCGAGCGGGTCTGGCGGTGGAAGGCGGAGTCAGGCGGCAAGATCCTCGGCCAGATGCGCAGGCTGGGCGATAGCGTCGACTGGACGCGCGAGCGGTTCACCATGGACGAGGGCCTGTCCGCCGCGGTGCACACGATCTTCAAGCAACTCTTCGACGACGGGCTCATCTACCGCGCAGAACGCATTACCAACTGGTGCCCGCGCTGCCTGACCGCGCTGTCCGACATCGAGGTCGAGCACAGCGAGGACGAGGGCGAACTGGTCTCGATCCGGTATGGCGACGGTGCTGACACCATCGTGGTGGCGACCACGCGTGCCGAGACCATGCTCGGCGACACGGCGGTCGCCGTGCACCCAGACGACCCACGCTACGCGCGGCTTATCGGCCGCAGCGTAGTGCTGCCGCTGACCGGGCGCCGGATCCCGGTGCTGGCCGATCCGCATGTAGACCCCGAATTCGGCACCGGAGCGGTTAAGGTCACTCCGGCGCACGACCCGGACGACTTCGAGATCGGGCGCCGCCATAACCTGCCCAGCCTCAGCGTCCTGGACGAGCGGGGCGTCATCACCGCCCATGGCCCGTTCTCCGGCCTCGACAGGTTCGAGGCGCGGCCCGCTGTCGTCGCCGCGCTACGCGAAGAGGGGCGCATCGTCTCCGAGGTCCGGCCGTACCTGCACGCGGTCGGGCACTGCCAGCGGTGCGGGACCACGGTAGAGCCCCGGCTGTCGATGCAGTGGTTCGTCAAGGTCGGCCCGCTCGCCAAGGCAGCGGGCGACGCGGTACGTGACGGGCGGGTGCGGATCAGCCCGAATGAGCTCGCGGCCAGGTATTTCGACTGGGTGGACGACATGCACGACTGGTGCATCAGCCGCCAGCTGTGGTGGGGTCACCGGATCCCGGTCTGGTACGGGCCGGGCGGCGAGGTGATCTGTCCGGGACCAGGCGAGCGCCTTCCGGCTGGTGAGGGCTGGCACCAGGACCCCGATGTGCTCGACACCTGGTTCTCTTCTGCGCTCTGGCCGTTCTCGACGCTCGGCTGGCCTGAGGACACGCCCGACCTGCGCGCGTTCTATCCGACCAGCGTGCTGGTGACCGGATACGACATCTTGTTCTTCTGGGTCGCCCGGATGATGATGTTCGGGCTGTACGCGATGCGCGACCAGGACCCGGTGGACGCCGTGCCGTTCCGCGTCGTAGCGCTGCACGGCCTGGTGCGCGACGCCCACGGCAAGAAGATGTCCAAGTCCGCGGGCAACGTGGTGGATCCACTCGACTGGATCGACCGCTATGGCGCGGACGCTACCCGGTTCACTCTCGCCCGCGGCGCGAACCCGGGCAGTGACGTGTCCGTCAGCGAGGAGTGGGTGGCGGGCTCGCGGAACTTCTGCAACAAGCTCTGGAACGCCGTCAGGTTCGCACTGCGCAGCGGCGCTGCAGCGGTGTCCGGCCTGCCGCCCGTGTCCGAGCTTTCCGTCGCCGACCGGTGGATCCTGTCCAGGCTCGCCACGGTCGCCGCTGACGTCGATGGAGCCATGGAGGAATTCGAGTTCGGCCGTGCCTGCGAGTCGTTGTACCACTTCGCCTGGCACGAGGTCTGCGACTGGTATCTGGAGCTTGCCAAGACGCCGCTTAACTCGGGCGCGGCTGCCGCCGCCGCGACCACGCGCGCCGTGCTCGGCTACGTGCTCGACCGGTTGCTGCGCCTGCTGCACCCGGTGATGCCGTTCATCACAGAGGAGTTGTGGACCGCCCTGACCGGTGGAAACACGATCGTCACGGCGGATTGGCCAGCAAACGGCGTGGCGGGCGGGCCCGCGCCCGACCCCGCCGCGGAGGCGGAGATCGGCGCGTTGATGCGCCTGGTCACCGAGGTCCGCAGGTTCCGGTCCGACCAGGGACTGCGGCCGGGGCAGGACGTCGCCGCCGCGCTCGACGGCATCGAGCGCACGCCGCTCGCCGGGCACGAGCAGCACATCCGCGCGCTGCTGCGCCTGACCCCGCCGCCGCCCGGTTTCGCCGAGGCCGCGTCGCTGTCTGTGGAAGGGGTGACGGTCCGGCTCGACCTCGCGGGCGCGATCGACGTCGCCGCCGAGCGCAGGCGGCTGGAGAAGGACCTCGCCGCCGCTCGCAGGGAACAGGAGCAGACCGGCAGGAAGCTCGCCAACGCCGCGTTCACTGCGAAGGCGCCGCCGGCCGTCGTGGCGGCCACCCGCGACCGGCTCGCCGCGGCAGCGGCCGAGATCGCCCGCATCGAGGCCGCACTGGGGTCCTTGCCCACGGCGTGACGCGCGCGGGCCCGCGCCTACCGCGTACCGTCCGGTCCCGCCGTAGGCACGGACCCGGCTTCTGCGCCCGCCGTGACGAGCCCCGGTTTCTGTGCGCGGCCTGACGCGTCCCGGTTGGTGCGCGCGGCGTGACGCCGTGCCACCGGGTTTTGCGCGCGGCGTGACGCCGTGCCACCGGTTTTGCGCGCGGCGTGACGCCATGCCCCCGTTTGCGCGCGCGGCGTGACGCCACCACCTCCATGATCCGCAACTGTGTTAATCCGCCCGCAAATAGCGCAGGTAAGTTAACACGATCGGGGATCATGAACGACGATGACCCGGAGCCGACGGCGCTGGCGTCACACTCCGTCACCTTGTCGGCACAGTCAGATAAGCAGACGAACAACCGCTCGGTGTCGGCGTCCACGAGGTCCAGGACGCGGCCGGTGAAATACACCGTGCCGAGCGCGAGGACCCTATGACCGAGGCCAGCCACAAGATCGCGGGTCAGGTCCGCCGCGTCGATGACTGTCCAGCCGGCCGGCAGTGGATGCGTGAACCGCAGGCGCTCGTCCGGCAGCCGCACGAACGTCACAGGCAGCCCGGCGAGTTCACCGATCGCTCCAGGTACGTCCTTGTGATCCGGCAGGCATAGCAGTACATGATCGATCCCGGGCCACCAGCGGGATGCGACCGCAAGGGCCGCAGTTATTCCGGCTCGGTTGATCGCCGAGTCGACAATAAGCTCGGTGGCTGATCCAGGCAGCTGGTGCCGTGATAGGCGGCCAGGCAGCCGGAGCGAGCCAAGGACCGCGGCGAGCTCGGCGCGTGCCGGTCGCGGGCGGCCAAGCACCTCCAGGAGCCGCGCCGCGGCGGCGCAGCCGAGTACGGCATTGCGCGCGCTAAGGCCGGCCGGAAGCAGCGCCGGCGTTATTCCCGTGCTGCCAGGATCCACCACCTCGACCCGCACCCGCCCGGCGGACCGCCTCCTGACCGTCTCCGCGATCTCCCGCGCCACGTCGTCGGCCTGGGGGAGCGTCAGCACAGCACGAGTCGACGGAGCCACGATCCCAGCCTTCTCCCGCGCTATCTCCGCCGGTGTGTCGCCCAGCACGCCCACATGCTCGGCGAAGATGGGCGTCAGCGCGGCGATGGTCGGCGTGAAGAGACTGATCTCGTCGGAGATTCCGCCCATGCCCGCCTCGAGGACGGTCACGTCGGCGGCCACGTCCCGCGCGTGCAGCATCCCGGCGAGCGTGAACAGGCCAGTCGGCGCGAGATATCCGTCGGTTGCCCCGCGGCCGGCCGCGCCGTGGCCGGTTCCGGCGTGGCCGGTTCCGGCGTGGCCGGTTCCGGCGTGGCCGGTTCCGGCGTGGCCGGTTCCGGCGTGGCCGGTTCCGGCGTGGCCGGTTCCGGCGTGGCCGGTTCCGCCGCGCTCGGTTCCGCCGCGGTCGGCTCCGCCGTGGTCGGTTCCGCCGCGGTCGGCTCCTGGAGCACCGGCGCCGAGTGCCGCGCGCAACCGGTCCGCGAGTTCGAGCAGCCCCGCTGGCGAGATCGCTTGGCCGTCGACGCGTATGCGTTCCTCGGCGCTCCGGTACCCCGGGCTCGTCACTGTCACCACCCGGCACCCCGCTGCTGCCAGGAAAGCGGACGCGCAAATGGCCGTCGTGCCCTTGCCCTTGGAGCCAACCACGCTCAGCACGGGCCTGGCCTGCTCGTCGAGGAGGCCGAGCGTAGCGGCGAGGCTCCGCGCCCGCGGCAAGCTACGCCGCTCACCCGGCCGGCGCGCATGCCATTCGGAGAGGAAGAAGCTGTCTGGCGTCATCACACCCCGCAAGCTGGATCCCGTCGAGCAGGCAAAGCCAGCCAAGCGTATCTGCCGCGTCACGTGCTGCCCCGGGAAGCATGGGAGCATGGCAGCCCCGAGTAGGCTTCGCACGTGACCGACTCCGCCCACCGAGCCCCCACCAGGTCCGGCGCCCCCAGGTCCGGCGCCCCCGGTCCGCGCCCATAGGTACACGGTGCGGTGACCTCGGACCAGCCTGCCAGTCTCGCCGACGCCGAGGCGGCGATCCGCGCCAGGGGCGTCGAGTGGGAGATCGATCCCTCACTGGACCGCATGCAGGCACTCATGGAACTGCTCGGCTCGCCGCAGCAGTCGTATGCCGTCATCCACGTGACAGGGACCAACGGCAAGACATCGACCGCGAACATGATCGACGCGCTGCTGCGCGCGCGTGGCCTGCGCACCGGCAGGTACACCAGCCCTCATCTGACGTCCATGCGGGAACGGATTAGCGTAGACGGGGAACCGCTCAGCGAGGAGCGGTTCGTGGCCGCCTACGCCGAGGTGCTGCCTTACGTGCAGCTTGCGGACTCGAACGGTGATCCACCGCTTTCCTTCTTCGAAGTGCTCACCGCGATGGCGTTCGCGGTGTTCGCGGACGCTCCGGTGGACGTGGCCGTGATCGAGGTGGGCATGGGCGGTACCTGGGATGCGACCAACGTCGCGGACGGATCCGTCGCTGTCGTCACCCCCATCTCCATGGATCACACGCGCTACCTGGGCGACACCATCGAGTTGATAGCGGCAGAGAAGGCCGGGATCATCAAGTCAGGCGCGGTGGCTGTCCTCGCCCAGCAGCCCGTGGAGGCGGCCGAGGTGCTGCTGCGCCGGGCCGCAGAGACGGGTGCCAGCGTGGCGCGTGAGGGGTTCGAATTCGGGGTCCTGCAAAGGGACGTGGCGCTCGGCGGCCAGCGGCTGACGATCCGCGGGCTGCGCGGGGAATACGACGACCTGTTTCTGCCACTGTTCGGCGCGCATCAGGCCAGCAACGCGGCGTGCGCCCTCGCCGCCGTTGAAACGTTCGCCGGGGTACCCGCGGGCACGCTGCCGCCCGAGGGCATCCAGCCGGTCGGAGACACCGGAGGCACGCTCGACGCGGCGCTCGTGCGCGAGGCGTTCGCCCAGATGACTTCCCCCGGCCGCGTGGAGGTGGTCAGGCGCAGCCCGACTGTGCTTGTCGACGCGGCGCACAACCCCGCTGGGATGGCCGCGACGGTGGCGGCGGTGGAGGAGTCGTTTGCGTTCGCCCCTCTGTTGGGCGTGCTCGCGGTCAGCGCGGACAAGGATGTGCCAGGCATTCTGGAAGAGCTCGAGCCGGCGCTTGCCGCTGTCGTGGTCACCCGTAATTCCGGCGCACGCGCCATGGACGTACCCGCACTCGCCGAACTCGCCATCGAGATCTTCGGTCCAGAGCGCGTTCGGGCCGCTAACCGGCTTGACGATGCCATCGACGTCGCGGCCAGCCTCGCCGACGCGGCAGAGGCGGCGGCTGAAAGCTCCGGCGGCGGGGCGGCGCCAGGCAGCGCGGGCGTACTGATCACCGGATCGGTGGTGACGGCGGGCGAGGCGCGGCTGTTGCTGACAAGGCCGGCCGCGTTGGCTGACCGGGGCCTGGCTGACCGCGGCCAGGCTGACAGCGGCCAGGCTGACCGCGGCCACGCTGGCTGAGGATCGCGATGCGGCGGCTATGTGCCACGGTCCTCGTGCTCGAGGCGATCGTCATCTTGCTCGCGATCCCCGTTGCAATCGTGATCGGGCATGCCCGGCCCGCGCTTGCCGGAAGCGTGGGCGCGGCGGCGGCGGTGACCGCGGTGCTGCTGGCAGGCCTGGTCGGGCGGTGGGGACGTTGGCCCTATGTGGCAGGCACCGTCTTGCAGGCGGCGGTGATCGTCTTTGGCGTCGTGGTGCCCGTGATGTACTTCCTCGGCGCGATCTTCGCCGCCCTGTGGGTCATCGGCATGTGGCTCGGCTACCGCGTCGAGCACCGCCTGATGAACTGAGCGGGCGCGGCCCGCCAGGCAGGGCGGCAGCGGCCTCAGGCCCTGACCTATATGGCGTCCCGCTACACGGGCTTGCTTTACTGCCCGCGGCAGGCGCGACTGCCGCGGTCGCGCCTGCGCTGGTCGCGCGTGCGCTGGTCGCGCGTGCGCTGGTCGCGCGTGCGCTGGTCGTGCGTGCGCTGGTCGTGCGTGCGCTGGTCGTGCGTGCGCTGGTCGTGCGTGCGCTGGTCGTGCGTGCGCTGGTCGTGCGTGCGCTGGTCGCGCCTGCGCTGGTCGCGCCTGCACTGGTCGGCCGGGCGCCGCGGTCCTGCACCGGCCGGCCGGGCGCCGCGGCCCTGCACCGGCAGGCCGGGCGCCGCGCCCTGCGGCGGTCACGCCCAACCGGCCGGCCGGGCGTGCCGTGCCTGCGTCGGCACCCGATCGTCCGGGTAAGCTCCGGACGCAGAGCTATTCGATTTGCTTACCTGATCAATCCAAGCAAGTCCCGACGAGGTGAATCTTTGTCTGTACGCACCCTTGTCCTGATCAAGCCTGATGGTGTAGAGCGCGGCCTGATTGGTGACGTTATCTCCCGTATTGAACGCAAAGGCTTGCGGATCGTGGCGATGGAGCTACGGATGCTGGATCCGGATGCGGCGCGAGCGCACTACACCGAGCACACGGACAAGCCGTTTTTCGGCTCTCTTGTGGAGTTCATCACGTCGGCGCCCCTTGTCGCGATGGTCGTGCAGGGCCCGGGGGCCATCGAGGCGGTGCGCGCTCTCGCGGGGGCGACCGATCCGGTCAAGGCATTGCCAGGTACAATTCGGGGCGACCATGGGCTCGAAGTGCAACAGAACATCGTGCACGGCTCCGATTCGCCCGACTCCGCAGAACGGGAAATCAAGATCTTCTTTCCGGAGCTTGTTTAACCCGTTTCGCGTGTGTCGATGAATGACACGTTGCCGCGTTCGCCGCGCGCGGCATCGGCATTGAGGGAAATCAGCACATCAAAGCTCGGCACATCAAAGCAGAGTATTGTCTGGGGAAGGCTCTCGTCTCTCATGAGCAACACGCTGGCGTTCCTTGGCCGTGACATGGCGGTCGACCTCGGCACCGCGAACACCCTGGTCTACGTGCGCGGACGCGGGATCGTGCTGAACGAGCCTTCTGTCGTCGCGCTTAATACCAACAGTGGCAAGATCGTCGCGGTCGGCGTTGAGGCTAAACGAATGATCGGCCGGACGCCTGGCAACATCGTCGCGGTCCGGCCGCTGAAGGACGGCGTTATTGCCGATTTCGACGTCACCGAGCGGATGCTGCGGTATTTCATCCAGAAGGTTCACCGCCGTAGGCACCTGGCCAAACCGCGGCTGGTGGTCGCCGTGCCCAGCGGCATCACCGGGGTGGAGCAGAGCGCAGTCAAGGAGGCCGGGCACCAGGCGGGCGCCCGCCGCGTTTACATCATCGAGGAGCCGATGGCGGCGGCAATCGGCGCCGGCCTCCCGGTGTACGAGCCCACCGGGAACATGGTCGTCGACGTGGGCGGCGGGACCACGGAGGTGGCGGTGATCTCGCTTGGCGGGATAGTCACGTCACAATCCATCCGGGTGGGTGGCGACGAACTCGATCAGGCCATCATCACATTCGCGAAGAAGGAGTATTCGCTGATGCTCGGCGAGCGGACAGCCGAGGAGATCAAGATGGCGATCGGGTCTGCGTACCCCTCGCCCGATGAGCCGCACGCCGAGATTCGCGGCAGGGATCTGGTGAGCGGGTTGCCGAAGACCATCGTGATCTCTGCCGAGGAGGTAAGACACGCGATCGAGGAGCCGGTGGCCACCATCGTGGATGCCGTCAAAACCACGCTGGACAAGTGCCCGCCCGAGCTTGCCGGTGACGTCATGGACCGCGGGATCGCGCTGACCGGTGGCGGCGCGCTGCTGCGAGGCATGGATGAACGGCTGCGGGAGGAGACAGGGATGCCGATCCATCTCGCCGACAATCCGCTGGACTCTGTCGTGCTCGGGACCGGCAAGTGCGTCGAGGACTTTGACGCCCTGCAGCAGGTGCTCGTGCCGGAGACGCGCCGCTAGCCACACGCCGACGACAATTTGGGGGTGGCTGAGTGCACGACACCCGGCGGACGCGGCTTGTCCTCGGCGTGCTGCTAATCGTCGCCATCGGGCTCATCACGCTCGATCACCGTGGCTTCGGAGCGGTCGGCAGCCTGCGCGGCACCTCCGCTGAGTTCTTCGGGCCGGTCGAGCGGGTCACCGCCGACATCACCCGGCCGGTCACCGGATTCTTCGAGGCGGTCGCCGGTGCGCCGTCGGCGCGGCGCAAGATCCAGGCACTGGAACAAGAAGATCAGCGCCTGCGTGCCGAGCTGAGTGCGGCGCAGCTCAACAAGACCGATGCCGCCGAGCTCAACCGGCTGTTGCAGCTCGGGGGGCGGGGAGGCTACCGGCTGGTCGCGGCCCACGTGATCGGGATTGGCGAAGGCTTTGAGGACACGGTCACCATCGACGCGGGCACCATGGACGGGGTCAGGGCCGATCAGACCGTACTCAACGAGGCGGGCCTGGTCGGCAGGGTGATCCAGGCGGCCCCTGACACAAGTACGGTGCTGCTCGCCACGGACGCCTCTTCCGCGGTCGGCTGCAGGCTCGAGGGCACGCAGGAGATCGGTGTGGTGCAGGGCACAGGCAAGAGCCTGTCTGCCCAGGGCGGGCTCCGGGTGGAGCTACTCGACGCCAATGCGGTCCTGCAGGCAGGTCAGCGGCTCGTCACGCTCGGTTCGGTGGGTGGTCATCCCTACGCGCCCGGCGTCCCCATCGGTACCGTCAGCCAGCTGGAGAGCACGCCGGGTTCGCTGACCCGCACGGCCGTCGTGCGCCCGTTCGTGCAGTTCACGGCGCTGGATGTGGTCGGTGTTGTCATCGTGGCGCCGCGGCACAACCCGCGCGACTCTGTGCTACCGCCCGCGCCGTCACCGAGCCCGTCACCGAGCCCGTCAGTGAGCCGGTCGCACGCGGGGGCGAGCCCGTCACCAGGAGAATCACCTGCCGTTTCACCTACCGCAGGCGCCCAAGCAGCCGTTGTCACGGGCGGCTCGCCCGCCCGCCGGGCCACCCGGCCCGCCGCGCAACCGGCCATCCAACGCGCCGTCCAGCCGGCAGCCGACGGCAGCATAGGGGGATAGCGTGGCGCGGGTACTGATCTACGGCACGCTCGTGGCGAGCGCACTCGTGCTCCAGCTGACCGTGCTCGACCTGCTGCCGCTGCCCAGCGGGATCGCGCCCAACCTGGTCCTGCTTGTGGTCGTCGCGCTCGCGCTGACCAGCGGTCCGATGCCCGGCCTCGTCACCGGGTTCGCGGCGGGCCTGGCCTTGGATCTGGCGCCACCGGCCAGTCACGCGATCGGTGCGTACGCCCTTGTCTTCTGCGTGATCGGGTACTTCTGCGGCCTGGCGGCCGGCGAGATGGGCAGGTCCGCATCCCTGCCTCTCGCCGCGATGGCCCTCGGCGCCCTCGCCGGCTCGATCCTCTACGCGGTCGTCGGTGTGACATTCGGTGAGTCCGGTATCACCTGGGCGGCCGCGCGGAATGTGCTCCCACTCTCGGTCGCATATGACGTCCTGCTCAGCCCGTTCGTGCTCTATCTGGTGCTCAGGATTACCAGGTGGGCAGGGCAACTGGCCGATGATTCAACCACGGCGCTTGCGCGAGCGGGCTCGCCGGTCGCCGCCACGGGGGCGCGCCGCACAGCCGCGCAGCAGCCGAGGGAGCCGAGCTTCAAGCTTGGCGCGGGCAGGCCCGCGGGCCGGATCGGTGCTGGCGCGCCAGGCGGAATTCTGGCCGCGAGCGGCAGGGCAGCAGACAGGTGGGGGAGCGCAACGGGTGGCGCGGCCGGACGCGGCAGGCGGCCGCTGCCACGGCTGCGGTTCGGACCGTCGAAACCGCCTGCGATGACTGGCATAGCCCGGCCGTCGCGGTCGCCGCGGCTGCGATTCGGCCCGTCGAGATTGACCGGCATGACGGGCGGCGGTAAGCGGGGCGTCTTCTCCGGCGGCAGCCTGGTCGGCGGGGCGCCGGTCCGGCTGCGGCTCGGCACTGGCCGCGTATCGCGGTTTGGGTCGCGCACCGGCCGCGCGCTCGGGCTGCGATCGCGTGACCGTCGGCCTGCCAGCCCGCGGTTCACCGCGGCGCGTTCAAGCCCCGGGCGGGCTGGCCGGCCGCGAGTTGGGCAGCAACCGATCGGGCGGGGCGCGATCCGGTGGCGTCCGGTTCCGCGGCGGCACCTCGCTCAACGGCGGGTCCTCGTTCCGCGGCGGTACCTCGCTCAACGGCGGGTCCTCGTTCCGCGGCGGCCCCTCGTTCCGCGGCGGTTCAGCTGCTGGGCTGAGGGGCGGCAGCGCATTCCGCCGCCGCGGCGGGTTCCGCGGCGGGTTCCGTGGCGGCTCCTCTTTCCGTGGCGGCTCGTCCCTCCGTGGCAGCGGCTTCCGTGGCGGCTCGTCTCTCCGCGGCCGCTCGTCTTTCCGCGGCAGTGCGTTCCGTGGCAGCACCGGGACCGGGCTGGGCGGTGGCAGCATGCGGGCCGGATTGCGTCGCGGCGGCTGGCTCGGCGACTTGCGGCCGCGCAATGGCTGGCAGGCGATCTGGAGAATCGGCGGCAGGCGGAGGGGAGGCTTGCGATGATCGTGGCGTCACGCCGCCGGGTACTGGTGCTCTATGTGCTGGTCGCGGCGTTGCTTGTCACCCTCGTCGGGCGGGTCTGGGATATCCAGGTGATGAGCGGAACCGCCTACGCGAAGCTCGCGGCGGACAACCAGACGCGCGACGTGATCATTCCGTCGGTACGCGGGCAGGTCCTCGATGACGTCGGGCGCCCGCTGGTGCGCAATCAGACCTCGATCGTCGTCTCGGTCCAGCCAACCGTGCTGTCCACGCTCAGCGACGGCGGAGCCGCTGTGCTCAAGCGCCTCGCGGGGGTGCTCGGCCTGCCGCTGCGGCGTATCCAGGAGCAGACGCGGATGTGCACGAAGGGTGTGTCACAGCCATGCTGGCCCGGCTCGCCCTACCAGCCGATCCCGGTCGACCAGCAGGTAACCGACCGCGTCGCGCTCCAGATCATGGAGAACCAGCAGGAATTCCCCGGGGTGAGCGCCCAGGTCCAGCCGGTCGTGAATTACACCGGGGTCGACGGCGTCAACGCGGCGCAGGTGCTCGGCTACCTGCAGCCCATCACCCAGCAAGAGATGCAGAGCCGCCACCTGCCCATCACCGGGTTCTCCGGAGTCGATCTCGTGGGCCAGGCGGGCCTCGAGGAGAAGTACGACGCGCAGCTTCGCGGTAGCCCAGGTACCCGCGTCGTCTCGGTGAACGCCGCCGGTAATGTCACGGGGACCGTGCGCGAGTCATCGCCACAACCAGGCGCAGATCTGGTCACGAGCCTCGACGCACGGATTCAGGCGGACACCGAGCGCGCGCTCGCCCAGGCGATAGACAGGGCACAAGCGGAGGGCAACGACACGGACTCGGGTTCGGCCGTGGTGATGACCACGACAGGACGGGTGGTCGCCATGGCGAATTATCCGACCTACAATCCCAGCGTCTGGGTCGGCGGCATCTCGCAGCAGGAATTCAACCGCCTCTTCGGTGCCGCCGACGGCGAGCCGGTACTTGACCGCGCCACCCAGGGCCAGTACGCACCCGGATCCACCTGGAAGGTCACCTCCACCGCGGCCGCGATCGAGGATGGTTACGATCCAGAAGGCTCCTACAGTTGCCCGGGTGCCGTCAACATCGCCGGCCGGACGTTCAACAACTGGACCACCGCGTCGCTTGGCAACATGAACCTGCACGAGGCGCTCGTGATGTCGTGTGACACGGTTTTCTACCAGCTCGCCTACCAGATGTGGCTGAAGGACGACCCGAACGGCTCGCCGGTCGCGCATCCCAAGGATCCGATGCAGAAAATGGAGCTTGCCTGGGGCTTCGGTAAGCCGACCGGCATCGACCTACCTGAAGAAAACCCCGGCGTGGTGCCCGACCGGGCATGGAAGGCCGAGTACTGGGATGCCACCAAAACCTACGACTGCAAGTACGGGAATGCCAACGGTTCCTACGTGCAGCAGATCGAGGCCGACGACTGCAAGGCCGGTTACGTCTGGCTGCCTGGTGACGCGGTGAACGCCTCCATCGGCCAGGGCGACGTGCTGGTAACCCCACTCCAGCTAGCCCGCGCGTATGCCGCACTGGCCAACGGCGGCACCCTGTACAGCCCGAGGGTCGGGGAAGCGCTGATATCGCCGAGCGGCAAGGTCGAGCAGCGGATCACGCCGCCCGTCGCCGGGCACCTACCGGTCTCCAAGACCGCGCTCGCCTACATCAGGACCGCGCTCGGTGCCGTGACAACGCAAGGCACCGCCGCGGGGGCGTTCGCCGGCTTCCCGCTCAGCAAGTTGTTCGTCGCGGGCAAGACTGGCACCGCCGAGGTCGCCGGGGGTCAGGCCACCTCCGTATACGCCTCATTCGGGCCGCTCGGCAGCCCCAAGTACGTCGTGGTCGTCATGATCCCGAAGTCGGGTGAGGGGGCGGACGTTTCCGCGCCTGCCGCACGGGAGATCTGGGATGGGATCTACGGTCTGGAGGGACACCAAGGCGCGTATCAGAACGGCACGCGCCCCTCGGCCCTGCCCATGATCCAACCGGACGGGTTGATCTCCCCGCCACGCGGCTACCAGGGTGGTTCGTAATGCTCCCGGGCTTCAGGTCAGAAAGCTCGCGCGGCCACCGCCTTGCCGCCGCGGACTACCGCAGGCTCCAGGCCGTGCGGCCCGTGGTCCGTTCGCCCGGCGCCGGTTCCTTCGGCGGCCGGCGCCGTTCGCTGCTCGCCCGCGCCACCGCGCGCGGATCGCCGGTGCGGAGCCTGGATTGGGTCCTGATCGGCGCTGTGCTCGGGCTGACCGTGCTGTCCACCCTGCTCATCTGGTCCGCCACCAGGCCGCAGTTGCTGCAATCGGGTGGCGACCCCCAGGCGTTCCTCAAGAAGCAACTGCTCAACGTCGTCATCGGTCTGGCGCTGCTCGGCGGGGTCAGCATGCTCGATTACCGGATGCTGCGCGTCTACGGGCCGATCGGCTACGTGCTGGCCTGCCTGGGCCTGCTCGCAGTGCTGACGCCGTTCGGCGCGACCATCAACGGGGCGCGTTCGTGGATCGTGATCGGCGGCGGATTCGAGATCGAGCCCTCGGAGTTCGCGAAGGTCACGCTCATCCTGGTGCTCGCGGTTGTGCTCGGCGAGTTGCGCGAGGGCGACCGGGCGCCCCGCGGGCGTGACCTCGCCCTGGCGGTCGGCGTGTCGCTCCCGGCGCTCGGCCTGGTGCTGCTGCAGCCCGACTTGAGCGTCGCGATCGTCATGTCCGTGGTGATCTTCGGCATGGTGGTCGTCTCCGGGACGCGGCTGAGATGGATCGCGGCGCTGCTGTTCATCACGGTCGCGACGATCTTGATCGTCTGGCGGCTGCACCTGCTCAAGGAGTACCAGATCCAGCGGATCACCGCGTTCGTGCACCCGACGGCCAACCCGAACGGCTCCGGCTACGACGCGAGCCAGGCGCTGATCACCATTGGATCTGGCGGGGTGTTCGGGCAGGGCCTGTTCCACGGCGGCCAGACTGCCGGGCACTTCGTACCTGAGCAGCAGACCGACTTTATTTTCACCGTGGCGGGCGAGGAACTCGGTTTCATCGGCGCGATCGCGATCATCGCCTTGCTCGGCGTGGTGCTCGCGCGTTCGCTGCGGATCGCGGCGCACGCGGACAGCCAGTTCGGTACGCTCGTCGCAGCAGGTGTGACCTGCTGGTTCGCGGTGCAAGCCTTCATCAACATCGGCATGACGCTCGGGATCATGCCGGTCAGCGGCCTGCCGCTGCCGTTTGTCTCCTACGGCGGAACCGCGATGTTCGCCAACATGATCGCCATCGGCCTGCTTCAGGCCGTCCACCGGCGCCATACCATCTTCAGCTGACGGCCCGTGGCTCCCGCACGCCCGCGGTAAGCACCTGCCCTGCGGTCACTTTGCCGCGAATGCCTCGCTAAAGATACCGTGATCATGAAATCACCGAGTGTCTGCAACACAAGCTGGCCGCGGCGGCGAAGTTTGCCAGTGAGCGGCTGTCGATTCCGGCGCTTGCCACTCGTCGGAAGTAGTGAAGTCGGGCACGAGCCCGGCGCAGTGGCACAACGACATGCAAGGCCACAGACAGGCACGCGCACAGACAGGCACGCGCACAGACAGAGAGGATGGCGTCATGGCGGAATACCTGATCCTTCTTTACGAGGACGAGGCCGGCTATGCCCGCGCGGGGAAGCAGGGGCTCGATCAGGCCATGAAGGAGCACAACGCGTTCGGCGAGAACAACGCCGCGGCCCTGCGCGGCGGCAACGCACTTGAGCCGACCGGTGCGGCCACCTCCATCCGCAAGGACGCTTCCGGCGGGTTCGCCGTCACCGACGGGCCTTTCGCGGAGACCAAGGAGGCGCTCGGCGGTTACTACCTGATCGAGGCAGCAAGCCTGGACGAGGCCATTGCGGTGGCCAAGCAGGTCCCCGCGCCGTTCGGCGGCGTCGAGGTGCGCCCGATACGGACGTTCGATTGACGCTTCCCGAGTGACCGCGGATTCATCCGTTGCCGCCGCGGTCGCGGACGCGCACCGTCGCGAGTGGGCATTCGTGCTCGCCGCGACGGTGCGCGTCACGCGTGACCTCGACCTCGCCGAGGAGTGCGTGCAGGACGCCTACGCAAGGGCTCTCGCCACGTGGGGATCACGCGGCGTGCCGTCGAATCCCGGCGCCTGGCTCACCACGGTCGCCCGCCGCCGGGCGGTGGATCTGCTGCGCCGTGACGCGACGCTGCGCCGTTCGCTGCCGCTGCTGCTTGACGACCAGGTCGATCAGGGATCCGCTGATCTGAGCTCGCACGAGGTCGAGGACGACAGGCTGCGTCTGATCTTCACCTGCTGCCACCCGGCGCTCGCACCCGAGGCGCAGGTGGCGCTGACGTTGCGGCTGCTTTGCGGCCTGACCACCGCGGAGGTGGCGCGTGCCTTCCTGGTGAGCGAGCCGACGATGGCGGCGCGGATCACCCGGGCGAAAAAGAAGATCGCGACGGCCCGCATTCCCTACCGCGTGCCGCCCGCCGCCGAGCTGCCCGAGCGCATCCACGCCGTCCTCACCGTCGTGCACCTCCTGTTCACCACCGGGCACACCGCCCCCGCTAGGTGCCGATCTTGTCCGCCGCGACTTGGTGGAGCGCTCGCTCGATCTGGCCAGGATCCTGCGGCTGCTGCTGCCCGGCGACGCGGATGTGGCCGGCCTGCTCGCCCTGATCCTGCTCACCGACGCGAGGAGCGCCACCCGCGTCGGTGCGGAAGGGCGCCTGCTGCTGCTCGACGAGCAGGACCGCGCGCAGTGGGACCGCGGTGCGATCATCGAAGGTATCGCGCTGGTTCGCGAGGCGCTGCGGCGGCGGCCACCGGGGCGCTTCGCCCTGATGGCGGCGATCGCCGCAGTTCACGCGGAGGCGCCAACGTGGCAGGACACCGACTGGTGCGAGGTCGTCGCGCTGTACGACGTGCTGGTCCAGATCTGGCCATCGCCGGTCGTCGCACTCAACCGGGCCGTTGCTGTCGGGCTCGCGAGGGGCCCCGCCGCCGGCCTGGCGGCGCTCGGCGCCCTCGCGGCAGAACCCCAGCTGGCTGGCTATGGCTACCTGTCCTCCGCGCGCGCCGACTTCCTGCGCCGGCTCGGCCGGACGGAAGAGGCACGGCAAGCCTACGAGGAGGCGCTGCTACTGACGGAGAACGCCGTCGAGCGCGACTTCCTCGCCGGCCGCCTGAAGGACCTAACACCATGATCGCCGTCATGGTTGGCCCCTTGGGTGTGCGATAGCGCCACCTAACGGCCAATGATCAAGCTTGTTGGCTCTGGCCCGGGCATTGGGACGCGGCAGCGAGCGGTGGTCACCAGCAATTGATGCACCACGATCAAGGAAATGCCTGCGCGGCAGGGCCGTACCGCGCAGCCGTTCAGCTTATGCCCCTCCGCTGTTACGGCGGCAGGCTGTCGGCCGCTCCGCTCGCTTATAGGCTGGGTCACATCCGAGTGACGGGCTGGGCGGCCAGCCGAGGGGAGCACCGCAGGTGGAGTCGGTCTACGCGCTGCTGGAGCCGTTGCTCCCTCGTGTCGGCAAGCCTGTCCAGTACGTCGGCGGCGAGCTGAACTCGAACGTCAAGGACTGGAATGGCGCCGAGGTGCGGTGGGCGCTGATGTATCCAGACGCGTACGAGGTGGGCGTGCCCAACCAGGGCGTTCAGATCTTGTACGAGGTGCTCAACGAGCGCCCCGGCGTCCTCGCCGAGCGGA
Organism: uncultured Actinomycetota bacterium; assembly: GCA_963727015.1. Classification (GTDB taxonomy): domain Bacteria; phylum Actinomycetota; class Actinomycetes; order Streptosporangiales; family Streptosporangiaceae; genus DATFVJ01. Next base: position 941,084 of record CAVSEV010000005.1, read on the forward strand.
CCTACAGCGTCTGGCCGGATCTGGAAGCGCTCATGCGCGAACACCACATCCCGCAGTTCACGGTCGACGCGCACCGGCCGGTCGGGGCTTTCGACGTGCTCGGCGTCAGCCTCGCCACCGAGCTTGGCTACACGAACCTGCTGACCGCGCTTGACCTGGCGGGGATTCCGCTCACCGCCGCCGACCGGGGCGAGGGCCATCCGATCGTGCTCGCGGGAGGCCATGCGGCGTTCAACCCGGAGCCGATCGCTGATTTCCTTGATGGCGCGGTGCTCGGTGACGGCGAGCAGGCCGCGCTGGCCATCACCGAACTGATCAGGGAGTGGAAGCGGGCGGGCCGGCCGGGCGGCCGCGACGGGCTGCTCACGAGCCTCGCCACCGGCGCCCAGGTGTACGTGCCGAAGTTTTACGACGTGGACTATCTGCCTGATGGCCGGATCAAGCGGGTCGCGCCCAACCGTCCAGGTGTGCCGCACACCATCGCCAAGCACACCGTGATGGACCTGGACGAGTGGCCGTACCCGCGCAAGCCGCTCGTCCCCATCGCGGAGTCAGTGCACGAGCGCAGCAGCGTCGAGATCTTCCGCGGCTGCACCCGCGGCTGCAGGTTCTGCCAGGCCGGAATGATCACCCGTCCGGTGCGCGAGCGGAGCGTCACCACGATCGGCGACATGGTGGACGCCGGGATTCGCGCGACCGGTTTCGAGGAGGTCGGCCTGCTTTCCCTGTCCAGCGCCGACCACAGCGAGATCGCCGAGATCGCCAAGGGCCTCGCCGACAGGTACGAGGGCACGAATACGGGGTTGTCGCTCCCGTCGACGCGGGTCGACGCGTTCAACGTGACCCTCGCCAACGAGTTGAGCAGGAACGGCCGCCGGTCCGGGCTGACGTTCGCGCCCGAGGGCGGTTCTGAGCGGATCCGCAAGGTGATCAACAAGATGGTCACGGAGGATGACCTGGTCGCCGCGGTGACCACGGCCTACTCCAGCGGGTGGCGCCAGGTGAAGCTCTATTTCATGTGCGGCCTGCCCACCGAGACCGACGAGGATGTGCTCGCCATCGCCGGCCTCGCGCGGGCCGTGATCGAGGCCGGGCGGCAGGCAACCGGGCGGCGCGACATCCGATGCACCGTCTCGATCGGGGCGTTCGTGCCTAAGCCGCATACGCCGTTCCAGTGGGCGGCGCAGTGCGACGCGGCGACCGTTGACCGGCGCCTGGCCGCTCTCGGCGCCGCGCTGCGGGGTGATGCCGCCTACGGCCGCAGCATCGGTTATCGCTACCACGACGGAAGGCCCTCGATCATCGAGGGCCTGCTCGCTCGCGGCGACAGGAGGGTCGCCAGGGTAATCAGGGCGGTGTGGGAGGACGGCGGCCGTTTCGACGGGTGGAGTGAGTACTTCAGCTACGAGCGGTGGCAGCGGTGCGCGGCCGACGCGCTAGCCGATGAGGCGGTCGACCTTGCCTGGTACACGACGAGGGAGCGAGGCTACGCGGAGGTGCTGCCCTGGGACCACCTCGACGCCGGGCTCGACCGCGACTGGCTGTGGCAGGACTGGATGGACGCGGTCGACCCCGCCGGCGCGGCCGAAGTCGAGGACTGCAGGTGGACGCCCTGCTATGACTGCGGCGTCTGCCCGACCATGGGCACCGAGATCCAGATCGGGCCGACCGGCATCGCGCTGCTTCCGCTATCGGTCGTTGGCGGAGCGGAAAGGCCCGCTCACTTGGGTCTGCCCGCTGCCAACGAGAATGGGAGCCCGGCCTAGATGGCGCGCTCGAAACCCGTCCCGCCGGGCCCGCCGCCGCAGCCGGCAGTGCAGCGGCTGCGGGTGCGGTTCGCCAAGCGGGGCCGGCTGCGGTTCGCAAGCCATCGGGATGTGGCTCGTGCCATCGAACGGGCTGTGCGCCGCAGCGGGCTGCCGGTGGCTTACTCCGGTGGATTCAATCCCCACCCGAAGCTCTCCTACGCGGGCGCGGCGCCGACAGGGGTGGCCAGCGAGGCGGAGTATTTCGAGGTGGCCATGACCGCGTCGTGTGTCCCCGGTGATGTGCGAGACCGCCTCGGTGCCGCACTGCCCGCCGGCCTCGATGTGCTCGATGTCACCGAGCCGCACGGCGGCACCATGGCCGATGAGCTTCAGGTGTCCGAGTGGCGGGTGACGCTGCCAGAGACGCAGGGCGATGCGGTGGCCGCGGCATGCCGGATGTTCATGGACGCGGCACAGGTGGAGGTCGAAAGGTCTACGGCAAAGGGCATCAGGCGCGTGGATGCCCGTGCCGGGGTGGTCACGCTGGAGCTTGACCGGCGTGCCGTAGACTCGTCTACAGGTGGATGTGCCATACTTCGAATGGTTGTTCGGCACGTGACACCTGCTGTTCGACCTGACGACGTTCTGGCCGCGCTGCGTCAAGTGGCTGGCCTCGCGCCGCTGTCACCGCCCCTGGTGACCCGGCTGGCGCAGGGGGTGCTCGGCGCGGCGGCTGGTGGGCTTCTCGAGCCCGGGGCTGCCGACAGCGCAGCCGCTGACTGTGACACCGCCGACGGTGGTGCCGCGACTGGTGGTGCGCCAGCCTCGGCTCGTGGGGCCCGTGACGATTGACGAGGCCAAACGCCGACGGTGCCGCCACCAGGGCGGCCCCCGCGGCGAGCGCAGACGATTTGCTCCTGCGTGGCGCAATGGCTTCTCTAGCGGAAGCCGCTCGCGCCCGGGAGCCTGACGGGAGATTGCCCGCATGCTCGAAACCGAGCTTGACAACAGAGAACGTGACGAAAACGAGCCGTCCGGGTCAGGCGACGCGGCGGGGAGCCAGGAGCCGCGCGGGGTGCCCGGGACTCAGGCCGGGAGCCAAGAGGCTCCGGCGGCGCCTGGCGTGGCGGCGGGAAGCCAGGAGGAGCCCGCTGGTCCTTCGGCCGGGGCAGCCGCTCAGCCGGGGGCCGCTCAGCCGGGGGCCGCTCAGCCGGGGGCCGCTCAGCCGGCGCCAGCCGCGACCTTTCAGCCGCCGCAGGTCATCTTCCAGCCTCCGGCGGTGCCACTGGCGGCAACCGCCGACGGAGAAGAAGAGGCCGCGGCCGGGCCCGAATCCGATGTGGACTCTGATGGCGGTGGCCGCAGGCGCAGACGCCGGGGCGGCCGCGGCCGCGGCAGGGGCGGCGAAGGCGCCGACGTCGGCGGCAGTGCGGCCGATGACGAGCCGGACACCGATCCCATAGGAGCGGCAGGGTCCACTGCGGCCGGCGCGCAGGCCGAGGCGCCGCGGTCCGCGCGAACGAGGAAGCGGGGCGGCGCGGGCAAGGACCGCGAGGCGGCGGCGCAGGACGGCGCGGGCGACGAGACGGCCAAGGAGAACGCCGCCTCAGGTGTGCCAGGGCCCGGTGGGGCAGCGTCTGGCACAGCCGCTGAGGGCAAGGGCGGGACGGGCCGGACGCGCAGGTCCAGAACCGCCAGAACGCAGGACGGCCAAGAGCAGTCGGCCAAGTCCGGGACGGGCCAGTCAACGGCCGCCCAGTCCGGGCAGGCCCAGTCCGGGCAGGCCCAGTCCGGGCGGGCGCAGTCCGGGTCAGCCGGGTCCACGGCGGCGCAGCCGGATACCTCAGGCGGGGAGCATGACGGCGGGGCCGATGCTGACGGCGCTGACGGCGAAAGCGCGGCAACCCGCCGCAGGCGGCGCAGAAGGCGCCGCGGCGGTGACGGCGAGCCGGTCGGGCCCGACGATCCGCCTAACACCGTTGTGCATGTGCGCGAACCGCGCGCGGCGGCCGCGACCGACTGGGACGAGGTGCAGTCCGTCAAGGGCTCGACCCGGCTCGAGGCAAAGAAACAGCGTCGGCGTGAGGGCAGGGACTCCGGCCGTCGGCGCCCGCCTGTGCTCAGCGAGTCCGAGTTCCTCGCCCGCCGTGAGGCAGTTCAGCGCGTGATGCTGGTCCGCCAGAAGGGTGAGCGCATCCAGATAGCGGTGCTTGAGGATGGCGTGCTCGTCGAGCACTATGTGGACCGCGCGGCCCACCAGTCCATGGCGGGAAACATTTACCTCGGCAAGGTGCAGAACGTGCTGCCATCGATGGAGGCCGCGTTCGTCGACATCGGCAAGGGCCGCAATGCCGTCCTGTACGCCGGGGAGATCAACTTCGACGCCAGCGGGCTGGAGGGTCAGCCCAAGCGGATTGAGATGGTACTCAAGTCAGGGCAGTCGGTGCTCGTCCAGGTCACCAAGGATCCGGTGGGACACAAGGGCGCGCGGCTGACCAACCAGGTCAGCCTGCCGGGCCGGTACCTCGTCTACGTGCCAGGTGCGTCAATGACGGGGATCAGCCGCAAACTTCCGGTGACCGAGCGCACCCGGCTGAAGCAGATACTTAAGAAGGTCACCCCGGAGAACGCGGGCGTCATCGTCAGGACCGCGGCCGAGGGCACCGGTGAGGACGAGCTTGCCCGCGACGTCGCCCGGCTGGCCGCGCAGTGGGAGAACATCGAGCACAAGGCGGCGTCCGCGAACCCGCCTGAGCTGCTCTACAGCGAACCCGACCTCACCATCCGGGTCGTCCGCGACATTTTCAACGAGGACTTCAGCGAGCTTGTCGTGGCGGGCGATGACGGCTGGGACACGGTCAACGAGTACGTCCGCTACGTCGCCCCGCATCTGGCCGAGCGGCTAAGCAGGTGGGAAGACGACTCGGACGTCTTCGCGAGCTACCGGATTGACGAACAGCTTGCGAAGGCGCTGGAGCGGAAGGTGTGGCTGCCGAGCGGTGGCTCACTTGTCATTGACCGCACCGAGGCCATGACGGTGATCGACGTCAACACCGGAAAATTCACCGGCCAGGGCGGGAACCTGGAAGAGACCGTCACCAGAAACAACCTCGAGGCTGCCGAGGAGATCGTCCGCCAGCTCCGGCTTCGCGACATCGGCGGCATCATCGTTATCGACTTCATCGACATGGTGCTGGAGAGCAACCGCGAGCTTGTGCTGCGGAGGGTCCTCGAGTGCCTGGCGCGCGACCGGACCAAGCATCAGGTCGCCGAGGTCACGTCGCTCGGGCTGGTGCAGATGACCCGCAAGCGGGTTGGCTCGGGGCTGCTCGAAGCCTTCTCCGAGCCCTGCGAGTGCTGCAACGGCCGGGGCCTGCACGTGTCAGCCGATCTTCTTGACGCGCCCTCGGGTAAGCGCGCACAGTCTGGCCGGGGTGGCGGCAGGGCGGACGCGAAGAGCCAGGGGGACGGTAAGGACCAGGGCGAAGGTAAGGACCCGGGCGAAGGCAAGGGCCAGGGCGACGGCAAGGGCCAGGGCGAGTCAAGGGACGTCGCCAGGTCGAGGGATAACTCGAGGGGGCACGCTGACTCGAGGAGGCAGGGTGGCGCAAAGGGCCACGCAAGGGGACAGCTGCCAGGCGGCGACGACAATGGTCAGCGCGATGGCGCCGAATCCGCAGTCACTGGCACCGGTGCCATAGCGGGTGCCTATGACGATGCCCGCGGTGGTGACGATGCCCGCGGTGGTGACGGTGCCCGCGGTGGTGACGGTGCCCGCGGCGGTGACGGTGCCCGCGGTGGCGGCGCGATAGCGGAAGGCCCGCGGGGATCCGCCGCGTATGCGGCGGAAAAACCGACGGGTCGGCGTCGGCGGCGCAGGCAGGCAGCGTCGCCCGGCGGTGCGCGAACCGATACTCCCGCGAACACGGCTGGCACCGGGGCTGGTCCTCATGCCGTCGGCGGCGAGACCGCGGTGGTAACGCCCGCCCGTGAATCCGCTTCGGCTGGACAGTCACGAGTGCCCTATGACAGCGCGGGCGGGGGCCAAGCAGCAGCCGGTGAGCCGGTCGGCGGGCAGGCGAGTGGCGGGCAGTACGGCGATACCGGGTCAGCAGCCACCGGGCCCGCGGCCGCCGGGCAGGCAGATAGGCGGGCGGATCGGCAGTAGGGTACCGGGCAGTCATCGGGCAGCCGATCATCGGGCAGCCGGTGATCGGGCAGCCGGTCATTGGGCAGACCGGCATCGGGCGGACCGGCGCCGGGGAGCCTGTGATCGGGCAGCCCGGCATCGGCTCGGCAGATGCCGGGCAGCGGGACATCGGGCAGGCCGGCATCGGGTCGGCAGGTGCCGGGCATCCGGACATCGGGCCCACCGATATCGGGCAGGCAGGCGTCGGCCAGCCGGTCGGCGCGCCCGCGGCAGTCGGTCAGCACATGGACACGGGGCAGGCAGATGCCGGCCGGCATGCGGATACTGGGCCTGCGGGCGCCGGGCTCACGGCCGCCGCGCAGCAGCCCGTGGCCGGGCAGCAGCCCGTGGCCGGGCAGCCCGTGGCCGGGCAGCAGCCCGTGGCCGGGCAGCAGCCCGTGGCCGGGCAGCAGCCCGTGGCCGGGCAGCAGCCCGTGGCGGCGCAGCAGCCCGTGCCGACATGGCAGGCAGGCGCGGGGGACACGGACGCGGCCCTTGCTGCGGCGGGTAGCCCAGATAGCGGCGCCGGCGCGACCGCCACGTGGCAACGGGTTGCCGAGCCTCCGATCACGGCACATACAGCAGTGGGGCACTCTGATACTGGTGACACCGGTGCTGCAGTGACAGGGACCAGTGCCGCCGATGAAGCGTCGACGCCCGAGATGGCCGCCCCTGCCGGGCCAGCGCCCCCATCGGCCGCGCCGGGCGCATCGGCCGCACCCGCATCAGGCGAAGCCGTGCCTGTGGTGCCTCCGCCAGATGTAACTCCATCGGAAGGGGCGGCAAGCTGATCCGGCCACTGGTGCCGCCAAGGCACGTCGGGGTGCATGGTTGCGACTAGCGGTCTGGTAGCCTTGCACCGGCGCCCGGGACCATTTCCGGAGCATGACAGGTGTCCCCTGTGAGCGCCCTGTACCCCTACGGAGAGAAGAGTTCTCGCGTGTACGCGATCGTGCGCTGCGGTGGCAGGCAGGAGAAGGCGTCGGTGGACGGTGTCCTGACCGTGGACAAGCTCACCGGTGAGGTGGGCTCGACGGTGACGCTGCCGGCCATCCTGATCGTCGACGATGGCAAGGTTGTCAGCGATCCCGCCGAGGTGCGCAACTATCAAGTGACTGCGGAGATCATTGGCGCGGCTGCGGGCCCGAAGATCAATATGATTCACTACAGGAGCAAGACCGGGTATAAGCGACGGCTCGGCCACCGGCAGCAGTACACCCAGCTCAAGGTCACAGGTATCGCGGCGGGCAAGCGAGCGCGGGGTAGTGACGCCAAGGATTCACCGGAAGGCGAGGGCTGAGATGGCACACAAGAAGGGCGCGTCGTCCAGCCGTAATGGGCGCGACTCGGCGGCCAAGCGGCTCGGCGTGAAGCGTTTCGGCGGGCAGCTTGTGCATCCAGGCGAGATCCTGATACGCCAGCGAGGCACTCACTTCCACCCTGGGACTGGCGTCGGCCGCGGCAATGATGACACGCTGTTCGCCCTGGTGACTGGTGTGGTGGAATTCGGCAACAGGCGCGGGCGCCGCGCCGTGAGCGTGGTGCCGGATCCGCGCTCAGAAAGCGCCGTGCCCGAGGCCGTTCGCTCGGCGCGATAGGCGGCCGTAGCTAGGCGGAATGCCGGCCGCCTGGGGAAGATCCCGGTGCGGGCGAGCGGGGCACTCCCGCGGTGTCGGCCCAGCGTGGCCGGTGAGGATCGGGACATGCCTGATTTCGTTGACGAGGTACACCTGCACGTGAAAGCGGGGGACGGCGGCCACGGCTGCACGTCGATCCACCGCGAGAAATACCGTCCGCTCGGCGGGCCGGATGGTGGTGACGGCGGTCGCGGCGGCTCGGTGATCGTCGAGGTGTCCGGGGGAGCGGCCACCTTGCTTGACTATCACAGGCGGCCGCACCGAAAGGCCGCGAACGGCCGGCCAGGTCAGGGATCGAACCGCACAGGCGCTGGCGGCGCGGATCTCACCCTGCCAGTGCCCGACGGCACAGTCGTCAAGACCGCCGACGGTCAGGTCCTGGCCGACCTGGTTGGAACCGGCACCCGGTACGTCGCGGCGCAGGGCGGCCGGGGCGGGCTCGGCAACGCCGCCCTCGCCTCGCCACGCCGCAAGGCACCCGGGTTCGCCCTCAAGGGTGAGCCGGGCGAAGAGCGGGACATCGTGCTCGAGCTCAAGACGGTCGCCGACGCCGGTCTCGTCGGCTTCCCGAACGCCGGGAAGTCATCTCTGATCGCGGCGATGTCGGCGGCGCGCCCCAAGATCGCCGACTACCCCTTCACCACGCTCGTGCCGAACCTTGGCGTGGCAGCGGCGGGTGACTCTCAGTTCGTGCTGGCCGACGTGCCGGGCCTGATTCCCGGAGCAAGCTCGGGCAGAGGACTCGGCCTTGAGTTTCTCCGGCACATCGAGCGCTGCTCGGTGCTGGTCCACGTGCTTGACTGCGCAACCGAGGAGCCTGGCAGGGACCCTGTTTCTGATCTTGACGCGCTGGAGGCTGAGCTCGCCGCGTACGCGGGCGCGACCGCGGCTGCGCTGGCGGATCGGCCGCGGCTTGCCGTACTGAACAAGATCGACGTTCCTGAGGCGCGTGAGCTCGCGGATCTGGTGCGCCCTGTGCTCGAGGAGCGCGGTATTGAGGTGCTCGCTGTGTCCGCGGCTACTCACGAAGGTCTGCGCGACCTGGCCTTTGCCATCGCCCGCGTGATCGAAACGGCGCGCGCGAGCTCGCCAGCGGCGGAGCCGACCCGCCAGGTCATCAGGCCTGCGCCGCTCGGCGAGCCCGGCTTCGAGCTGGTGCGCACTGGGCAGAACAGCTTCTTCGTACGCGGCGCGAAGCCGCGCCGTTGGATACTGCAGACCGATTTCGGCAACGACGAGGCTGTCGGCTACCTGGCCGACAGGCTCGCGCGGCTTGGGGTTGAGGAAGCACTGGCCGAGGCGGGGGCGCAGGGCGGCGCCGAGGTGATGATCGGCGATGAGGACGATGCGGTCGTCTTCGACTGGGAGCCCGGATGGGGCGCTGGTGCTGCCGCGGAAGAGCGCGCGGGTCCTGCCCGGCTCGGACCGCGCGGCAGCGATCGCAGGCTGCGGCCGTGACAGTCACGCGGCCGGCGATCGCTGCCGCGCGCAGGGTGGTGGTCAAGGTCGGCTCGTCCTCGCTGACCACCGCCGAAGGTGGAATAGATGACGACAGGATCGACGCGCTCGCCGATGTTCTCGCGCGCCGGGCGACGGCGGGCGCCGAACTCGTCCTGGTTTCCTCAGGCGCGATCGCCTCCGGCCTCGCGCCGCTCGGCCTCGGCCGCCGTCCCCGTGACCTAGCGACCCAGCAGGCGGCGGCGAGCGTGGGACAGGTATTGCTTGCCGCCAGGTACACGGCGGCCTTCGCGAAGTATGGGGTGCGGGCCGGGCAGGTGCTGCTGACTGCCGACGACCTGATGCGCCGCTCCCATTACCGCAACGCCGAGCGCACTCTCGGCCGGTTGCTCGAACTCGGTGTCCTGCCCGTCGTCAACGAGAACGACACGGTCGCGACAGAGGAGATCAGGTTCGGCGACAACGACCGGCTGGCCGCTCTCGTGGCGCATGTGATCAGGGCCGACGCGCTTGTGCTGCTCTCCGATGTGGACGCAATCTATGACGGCGAGCCGCACCGCCCCGGCTCGAGGCGTATCAGTGAGGTGCGCGGCAGGCCTGACCTTGACGGAATCCGGCTGGGCCGGACCGGCAGCGGGGGCGTCGGGACAGGCGGGATGGCGACCAAGGTCGAATCGGCGCTGATCGCGACGAGCGCCGGTATCGCTGCCGTGCTCGCCAGCGCCGCGGAGGCGGGCGCGGCGCTTGCCGGGGATCCTGTGGGCACGTATTTCGTCCCCGGCGCACGGCGCCCCGCTGCGCGGCTGCTCTGGCTGGCGCATGCCACCACGGGCCGCGGCCGGCTAACGCTTGATCCAGGAGCCGTGGAGGCCATCGTGGTCCGCCGGACGTCCCTGCTGCCTGCCGGGGTGACTGGTGTCGAAGGGCAATTCGAGGCCGGCGACCCGGTGGATCTGTGTGACGAAAGAGGCGGCGTAGTCGCGCGCGGTGTTGTCAGCTTCGACGCGGCCGAGATTCCTGGCCTGATGGGCCGCTCTACCAGGTGGCTCGCCCGCGAACTCGGCCCTGGTTATGAGCGCGAGATTGTGCATCGCGACGATCTCGTCATCCTGGCGCCCCGCCAGCCCGGTCAGTCCCGCAGGCCCAGCCGGGCTAGTGAGGACAGCCGGGCTAGTGAAGACCAGCAGGGCTAGTGAAGACCAGCAGGGCCAGTGAAGACCAGCCGGGCTAGGAAGACCAGCCGGGCTAGTGAAGGCCAGCCGGGCCAGTGAGGCCAGCCGGGCCAGCGAGGCCAGCCGGGCCAGCGAGGCCAGCCGGGCCAGTGAGGCCAGTGAGGCCAGCCGGGCTAGCGAGGCCAGCGGGTCCGGTGAGGCCAGCCGGGCCGGTGAGGCCAGCCGGGCCGGTGAGGCCAGCCGGGCCAGCCAACCAAGCCCGGAGCGTTGCCAGTGAACAGGCGGCTGACGCGCTCCCTCTGGGGGAGCCACCCTCGTAGGCAAAGCGTGCCACCGCTTTGCCCGCCACGCCGCCACCGCGATCTCCCGCGACGGAGTTCAGCTGGTTGGCCAGGCTGTGGCAGCACCGCGGGTTCGCCGCCACGGTAAGTTCGGCTGCTTGAGAGTTCTGGTTATTTGGCGGCCTCGCGCCGGGGTAGATCCCGCTCGCGAGATAGCGCCGCGGGCCGGAGAGGAATGGCCGCGCTCAACCGACTGCACGCGGAGGGAACCCTCTCTGCGCCGCCGGCGGCGTCAGCCCAGGCCGCAGGCCCGGGTGAAACCCGGGCCTGCGGCGGTGTGAAGCCAGGCCGCCGACCGGGTGAACCGCGCCGCCAGCAGGGTGAAACCCGGCGGCACCGGCCAGGCAGCAGCCCGTCCCGAGCCGCGGGCGAAGGGGCGTGCCGCTGTCAGTTCTGGTCGCCGTCGCGGCGGCCGAACCGGCCGCCGAAAAGACGCTCGCTCGCCCCCATCGCACCTTCGGTCATGCCGCGCACCAGGCCCATCAGCGGATCCGCGGTACGGTTCCAGGACTCCTGATATGAGCGAGCGGCGTCCTTCACGTCGTCGGTCACCGAGGCGTCGCGATCAGCGCTGCGCCGCGGGTAGTCGCCGTCCAGGATGCGCTCGTAGCTTCCTCCGGTGGCCCAGCGGTCAAGCTCGGCGAAACGTACCACGGCGAACGGATGTGTGTTGCCCTGGAGTTGCAGCAGCTTGAGCAGGCCGTCCCTGACGTCCGGCACGGCATCGTACTCTTGCGCCTGCTCGTGAAAGGCGTCGGCGCTGAGTTCGGACATCCGGGCGCCACCCGCCATCTTCATCATCGCCCGCCTGCCCGCGTCCACGTCCTGACCAGCAAGCAACCCCGCGCGGTCGCAGGACAGCTCGGACTTGCGGTACCACTCCTCAAGCGCCCAGACGATCGGCCGCAGGCCCACGTAGGCGAACGGTATCCACGCGATCCTCCTGGCCAAGTTGATCAGGTGAAACAGCATGGTCCGGTAGACCGCATGCCCGGAGAGCACGTGGCCAAGTTCGTGGCCGATCGCGAAACGGAGTTCCTCCGCGTCGTACAGATCGACCATGCCGGTCGTGATCACGATGAACGGGCTGTCCGAGCCAAGCGCCATCGCGTTTACCAGAGGGTTCTGGGTGACGAACAGCTCGGGCACTGTGGGCAGATCGAGCACGTACGCTCCGTCACGGAGCATCTCGTAAATATGCGGGAATTGCCGTTCTGACACCCGAACGCCGCTAGCAAGGAATGAGAGTCGGAGGCTACGGTCGGAGAAGAGCCCAGCGAGGCGCCGCAGCAAGACGTCGAATCCGGTCAGCTTGCGCATGGCGGTGAGAGCGGAGCGATCGGCGGGATGTTCGTACGCACGAGACGAGATGCCGGGCAGGCGCACGCGCGCCCGGTCGGGCACATTGCCCGTTTCTGAGGCCATGTTTTGCATGCTATTCCCCCGGAGGAGCTCAATGGACCAGGGTGACATACCTATGTTCGACGAGTCAGCGGAGACAATGCCAGAGGAGGAGCGTGCGGTCCTTCAGGCCGCGCGGCTGCGCGCGCTGGTAGACCGGCTCCTCGACGTCGGAGGTCTCCAGGCCGGGCGGCTCAAGGAGGCTGGGGTGGCCGGCGGCGGTGACCTGACGCTTGACAGCCTGCCCGGCCTTCCTTTCACCCGGAAACAAGATCTCTGGGACACCTACCCATTCGGGATGCTTGCCGTCCCGCGCGAAGAGGTCGTGGCCGTCCACGGGTCAAGCGGTACGGGCGGCCGCCCGACCCTGGTCTCCTACACAAGGGACGACCTCGATCTGTGGGCGCAGATGTGCGCGCGGGCGCTCGCGGCGGCGGGCGCGACCCGCCGCAGTATTGTCCACAACGCCTACGGTTACGGGCTCTTCACCGGTGGTCTGGGCATCCATCAGGGCGCCGTGCGCCTTGGTGCCACGGTCGTGCCGGTCTCCGGCGGAATGACAGGCCGCCAGCTCACACTGATGCGGGACCTGAAGCCGGACATCCTCACCTGCGCGCCCTCGTACGCGATCCGCCTCGGCGAGGCGTTCGCCGAGGCAGGGGTGGACCCGGCAGACATCGGCGTGCGGGCGGGCATTTTCGGCGCGGAACCATGGAGTGAGCCGATGCGGGCACGCATCCAAAGTCATCTCGGCCTGCGCGCCCTCGACATCTACGGGCTGTCCGAGGTGATCGGCCCCGGGGTGGCTTCCGAGTGCCTGGTGGCACAGGACGGCCTGCATGTGAACGAGGACCACTTCATCGTGGAGACGGTCGACCCGGTGACCGGCGAGCCCGTGCCGGACGGGAAGCCGGGTGAGCTGGTGTTCACCACGGTCACGAAGCAGGCGCTGCCGCTGCTGCGGTACCGCACTGGCGATATCGCCGCGCTGAGACGTGGTGCCTGCGCATGCGGCCGGACTCTGGTCAGGATGACCAAGGTCACCGGCAGGAGTGACGACATGCTCGTCGTCAGGGGCGTCAACCTCTACCCGGCAGAGGTGGAGCGGGTGCTGATCGCCGACGGCCGGGTGTCGCCGCACTATCTGCTGGTGGTGGACGCCCGCGCCGCCGTTAGGGAATTGATCGTCGCCATTGAATCCCTAACGGCTCACGCGGCCGGGCACGATCCTGCCGACCCGCTCGCCGACGGGCTGGAGAATGAGATCCGTACGCAGCTCGGGCTCCGCCCGCGGGTAAGGGTGCTCGCGGCGGGGACCATTCCCCGGGCCGAGGTGGGCAAGGCGGTGCGGGTGGTCACGTGGGCGTCAGGCGCGCCGCCACTGCCCGGCCTGGCGGAGCAATAGCCGGGTCTGTCAGACCAGCGCGCTAGGGTCATGTCGCATGAGCGCAGGTACGGCAGCGGCCGGTCAGGGCGCGGCACGTGCCGGAGCGCAGCCGAGGGTCGCGGACAGCCCGGAGTCCGCGGCTGTCGTGCGGGCGCGCTGGGACGGCAACGGCGGCAACCGGATCGGGATAATGGGTGGTACGTTCGATCCGATCCACCACGGTCACCTCGTCGCGGCGAGTGAGGTCGGCCATGCCTTCTCCCTTGACGAGGTCGTGTTCGTGCCGACCGGCCAGCCCTGGGAGAAGGAGGAGCTCGACGTGTCGCCGGCCGAGGACCGGTACCTGATGACCGTGATCGCCACCGCGTCGAACCCGCGTTTTTCCGTCAGCCGGGTGGACATCGACCGGCCAGGGCCCACCTACACGATCGACACGCTGCGCGATCTGCGGGTGGCGCGCGGTCCTGAGGCGGAGTTCTTCTTCATTACCGGCGCCGACGCGCTGGCCCGGCTGATGTGCTGGCGGGACGCGGGTGAACTGTTTACCCTCGCGCACTTCGTAGGCTGTACACGTCCGGGTCATCACCTATCCGGTCACGGTCTTAATGAGGGGCAGGCGAGCCTGATCGAGATACCGGCTCTCGCGATCTCGTCCACCGCGTGCCGCGATCGGGTTCGTGCCGGTGAGCCAATCTGGTATCTGGTGCCGGACGGCATCGTGCAGTACATAGCAAAACGTCGGCTGTACCGCGAGGGCTGATGGGTACATGCTTGAAGACTGGCGCCTCATCTGGTAACCGGGAGGCGCCTCCGGGTGAGGAGGAAGACATCACATCGTGACCGCCACATCGCACGCAGTGGACCTGATGCGCATCGCCGCTGAGGCCGCCGCAGACAAGCTTGCCAACGCCATCATCGGCTACGACGTGAGCGAGCAACTCGTCATCACTGACGCGTTCCTGCTCTGCTCCGCGCGCAACGATCGCCAGGTACGGGCCATCGTCGATGAGATCGAAGAGCGGCTTCGCCGTGCCGGTGCCAAGCCGGTGCGGCGGGAGGGTGAGCGTGAAGGACGCTGGGTGCTGCTCGACTATGTAGATGTCGTCATCCACGTGCAACAGGAGGAGGAGCGGGTCTTTTACGCCCTCGAGCGGCTGTGGAAGGACTGCCCGCGGATTTCGCTGCCGGAGCCGGTGGGGGCCGGGGATGCCAGAGAACCGGGGGGGACACGCTGAACGGGCGCAGGCTCATTCTGTGGCGGCACGGCCAGACGGTCTGGAATGTCGAGAAGCGGTTCCAGGGCCAAAGTGACATTCCGCTCGACGAGACAGGTGTACGGCAGGCCGAACGCGCGGCGCGGCTGCTCGCCGCCTTGCAGCCTGACTTGATCGTGTCGTCCGACCTGCGCCGTGCTACCGGTACGGCGGCGCCGCTCAGCCGGATAACGGGGCTGCCGGTGACGGCGGACAAGGATCTGCGCGAGCGCTTCGGCGGCCTGTGGGAGGGGCTGAGCGACAAGGAGATCAGGGAGCGTTACCCGGAGGCGCACGCGGTGTGGACGCCGCCCGAGGGCGAGTCGTCCGAGGCGGTCGGCGATCGCGTGTCCGGCGCCCTGGAACGGGTCGCGGCCAGCCTGCCGGACGACGGCCTCGCGGTGGTGGTCAGCCACGGCGCGGCGATCCGCCTCGGCATGTCGCGGCTGCTCGGCATACCCGAGGACTTGTGGGGCGTGCTCGGGCCGCTGGCAAACTGCGCGTGGTCGCTGATCGGTATGGCCCGGACCAGCTGGCGCGTGCTCGAGCATAACGCGGGAACCCTGCCAGAGCCCGTGCTGGGCGACGATCGCTGATATCTCCGACGGGTTCGGTTCGTTGTCGCCGCGGAGTTCGTTGTCGCGGCGGGGTCCTATACACTGGCGTGGCGCTGCTGACCGGATGACCTGCCGGGCAACCACGCGGTCAGGCGGTGGCGCGTCCCAGGGGCTATAGCTCAGTTGGTAGAGCGCTTGCATGGCATGCAAGAGGTCCGGGGTTCGAATCCCCGTAGCTCCACTCCTTTTTCCGCAGGTCAGCGGCTATTCGGCACATGAGCTGTTAGCCCAGTTCTGCCGACTGGTTACCAAACTGGTTACCGTAGGCCGTGAATTCGCCGTTGGTCATGTCGATGATCTCCTGACCGTGGATGTAGACGGTTTCGGTGGTCCGGGTTCCCTCGTGCCCCAGGATCGACGCGACCCTCTTGGGTGGCACGCCCATGGCGTCCATGTAGCTGCCGGCGGAGTGGCGCATCTCGTTCGGGTGCCACTGGCCGGGTTTGGGACACTCTGGCGTGGGCTCCTTTTCGGGGATGCCGGCTTGCTTTATCAGGGCCCGGAACGCGCGGCGGAGGTTGGCGGGATCGATCGGCGTGCCGATCTCCGTTGTGAACACCAGGTCCGTATCCGTCCACGCGGTGCCTGCTTTGAGCTTCTCGGCCGCCTGGCGGGCGCGGTGCTGCTTGAGCGCGAAGATCGCGACTGGCAGTGCTTTGAACCGGCGCCGGGATTGCTTGGTCTTGGTATCGCCTTCCCACAATTTGCCGCGGCGGTGCTTGAGTGACTTCCACACGCTGATCACATCTGTGTCGAAGTCGATGTGCTCCCAGCGGAGCCCGGTCAGTTCGCCGGGGCGCATGCCCAGCACAAGTCCCAGTACCCACAGCGCCTCAAGCCGGTCACCGTTCGCGGCGTCGAGCACGGCCTTTACCTGGATGATCGTGAGTGCCTGGGACGGGCGTTCGGTCCCGACTGGCGTTTCGACCAGGTCGGACACGTTGCGGTGGACTTTGCCGCGGCGCTGAGCCCACCTGAGCGCCCGGGTCAGTGTGGTGTGGACCCGGGTGAGTGAAGAGGTGCTCATGCCCCGCGCGGCCATGTCGGCGAGCATGCTCTCGACGTGCTCGCATTCCAAATGCCGGAGCCGGACCGCGCCAAGAACGGGGATGAGCTGTTTCTCCACGGCCCAGGTGAGGCCGTCGATCGTGTTCTCACTCTTGATCTTTTTGCGGTCCAGGCCGCGTTCGAGCCAATAACGGAGCAGATCGGCAACCGTCTCCAGGGCTGAGCCGATCGGTGCGCCCTCTTTGATCTTGCGCAGGGCTTCGTCGAGCTTCTCCTTGGCCTGGGCCTTCTCCTTCGCCGTGACCTTGACGCGCCTCCGGCCATCCTTCGCTGCCGGGTCGGGCACGGTCGCCACGCCGACCCAACGGTCGAGCGCCTCGCTGTAGTAGAGGGCGCCGTCCCCATTTCCGCGGACCTTACCGCGCCTGGTTCGTGGTGCCATTTGGTCGTGGCCTCCTTGGGACCTTTGCCGTTGGGGGTGACTGCTCGGCTGAGCTAGCTAGGCGGGTGACCTGTTTCGGCGAGGCGGAGGATGAGCAGCAGTTCCTCGTAGCGGCGGGTGGCATCGTGTCTTAGGTTGCCGGCGAACAGGCTGGTGAGTTGCTGCTTGGCGCGTGCCGGGAGTTCGCTGTCCTGGATGGCGTCCAGGCCGAGTTCGATGAGGGGGAGCAGCTCTCGCTGGACTGTGGGGTTGCTGTTTGCCGGGCTGGTGAGGGCGCCGAGACCGGGAATGGCGGCGAACCGCTGGCGCCGGAGCAGATCGTCTGTTGCGTCGCGGAGGTGGCGGGCGGCGTCGTCTCGTCCGGCGGCAGTCAGCTCCTCCGGGGTAGCGCCAACGGCTTGCGCCATCCTCGCGAGCGTTTCGGCGGTCGCCTGGACCGGAACGGCGATGCCCGATCCGGCCTTTTTGGTGCCCCGTTCGACGTCGCTCCACTGCGACGGGCTGATCCCGGCCTTGGCAGCGGCCTGGCGCCGCGACATCGGCGGCACCGCTGCCTCGCGTCGCTGGCGGACCAGGTCGGCTTCGGGCCGCAGGGCGTCGTGGGTGGTCAATGCTCCTCTTTGCGCTCTCATTTGGTGGTGCACACTTGGGAACGCTAGTGGCGAGGAGGTCATATTGCATCATCTGTCTAGGAAAAGTCGCGGTTTCTTGAGTCAGTCAGGCGACATCTAACCTTCTCGGAACGTATCAACCTTGTGTGCAGTGCATGTCAACTGCACAACAAAGGACCTAGTGTCCGACCGTTGCATCTTGGGTTAAGGGCCCGGGGTGCCGGCTGGCCGGAACGGACCGCGGCTTCGGCGGAGCGGAGTTTGTCGACGTACCTGTCGATGGCGTCGCGGGGGATCTTCCGTAGTTTGCCGATCTTGAGTGATTCGATCTCGCCCGTGGCGACGAGGTAGAACATGAAGGTCCGGCCGACGCCGAGCAGTTCGGCGGCTTCTTGGACCGAGTACAGGATGCGGCCCGGGCGGTCGGCCTCGTTGCGGGCGGTCACGGGGTGTCCTGAGCAGTGCCGTTGTGGTCCGGGCCGTCCAGAAGGCGTAACAGAGCCGCGAAGGGAACGCGGCAGCGGTCGCCGATCTTGATGACGCGGCAGGGGAACTCACCCCGCTTGGCGAGCTCATAGGCCTTGGTGCGGCCGATGCCGAGAGTGCGCGCGGCGGTCATCAGGGCGACGGTGGCGGGCGTGCCGTCGGGTCGGTCGTGTGGTTGGACGACCGACGCGGCGGCGGATGGTGGCTGCACGTGCGTCATATCTTTCGGGACCTCCGTGCGGCGAGGGGTGTGGTTCATGGCGGCGGGCCTTGGAGGGCGGCGGGGCGGGTCGCGACGACGACCGACGCCGTATCCAGTGGGTCGGTCTGGACGTTCTCGCCGGTCTGCGGCGCCTGGATGACCTGGCCGCCGCCGAGGTACATCACTACGTGCCCCGGGTTCGCGGGGGTGCCATCGGAGCCCGCGGAGAACAGCAGGTCGCCAGGTTGGATGTCGGCGAGCGGGATCTGGGGTCCGTCTTGCTGCCACTGGTAGGTGGTGCGGGCGAGGTGGATCCCGGCGGCGCCGTAGGCGGCGAAGACCAGGCCGGAGCAGTCGAAGCAGCCAGGTCCCACGCCGCCCCAGCAGTAGGGCTTGCCGACCTGAGCTTCGGCGAACGCGATTGCCGTCGCGGCCGCGCCGGACGCGGTGACCTGGGTGGGGACCGCGTATCGCGCCGCCCAGGCCAGGACGTCGGTCACGTACCACCCGGCGTGGTTATAGGCGTAAACGGCTTGCTGAATGCCGGCGCTGCTGCCGCTGCGGGCACCGTTCGCGCACAGCATTGCCGCGGCGGTGTAGATCGCGTCCGCCGGGTCGTAAGGGCTGACCGGCTGGACCGGGTCCGCGTTGACCGCGTACCGGGTGAACGTTGCGGGCTCGAACTGCATGGGTCCTTCGGCTCCCGCGCTGTTGCTGCCGGAGGCCACGCCGGGCAGCTGCGATCGGCCGTGATCACTTTCGACCTCGCCGATCCCGGCGAGGACGGACCAGGGCAGGCCGGGACACGTCCGTGCCGCGTCGAGATACCAGGTCAGGTAGTCCGGCGGGATGTCGCTGCGGGCCAGCGCACTTGGGGCGCCCGCCAGCCCTGCGTCGGCGCCCGCCTGCGGGACCGGTCCAGCCGCGGCGAACAGCGTGATCAACAGCGGAAGGGACACGGTGGCGGCCGCCAAGGCGGCGAACGCCCTCAGCACAACGCCCCCTCGCCAATCCAGCAGCCGGGCGACCGGCAGGCATCCGGCGCGACGGGCGCTGGTGAGCCGCATGCCGGCCATCCAATGCCAGTGGGTCCCGCAGCAGGGACGAGGGTGAGGACACGCGGATGCGCTGGGAGCCATCTGCAGTGCCTGCATGTCTTCACCTCCGATCGGTCCTGTCACATCGGTCATTGATTAAAGTTGACATCCCGCTCTGGATTATGCCTACGATTCCGTGTAACGACAACCACGATTGCTGACGATCTCAAGAGTCCGGCTCAGAGTTGATGAGGCACAAGGTGCCGCGGCAAGGCACGGTCCGGTGCGGTCACCGGAGGAGGTGGGCACAGGTGCAAGAGGTCGCATTCGCTCAGCGCTGGCGTGCGCCTGCTGCACCCACCCAGCGCCGGCCGGTGCAGCTGCACGAGATCGTCCTGGTCGGGGCGCACGGGGGAGCGGGCGTCACGACGCTCGCTGGCCTGTTGCAGCCGGCCTGGGACATGGGGGCGATGCGGGGTTCGCCCGATCCGCGGTTCCCGCCGGTGCGTACGGGCGGGCGGCCGCTCGTGCTGGTGACCCGGAACACGGTGGCGGCGGCCGCGCGCGCGACAGCCGCGGTGGCGGCCTTCACCGGTCCGGGTGGGCACATCGCCGCGCTGATCGTGGTCGCCGACAGCCCGTTGCCCGAGCCTGCCGAGGCCAGCTACCGGTTCCGGTTGCTGACCGCCCGGGTCGGCGCGATCGTCCGCATGCCGTTCATCCCCGGGCTCCGCCTGGTCGACGAGCCCGCGGCCGTCAACCTGCCCAGGAAGGCGCGCCGGGCGCTCGGTGAGGTCCGCCACCGCGTGTACGTCCAGGCCACCCGCGCGCAACCCGTGAGGAGACCGTCGTGATCTCAGCCATGGTGCACGTCATCGCCGTGTACGCCGCCCAGTCCCGTCATCTGGCGGCGCCGGGCCTGGCGCCGCCGAACCCTGCCCCGCAGGCGCCGCCCGGGCTGGAGAAGCCGGTCACCACGATCGTGGCGTGGGGTAAGTGGGGCGTGCTGGTCTGCGGCGTCGCTGGGCTGTTGATGTGTGCGGGCAAGATGGCGATCGGCCATCGTAACCGTGCGACCTTCGCCGCGGACGGCGCGACCGGGATCCCGTGGGTGCTCGGCGGGCTCAGCCTCGCTGCCGTCGCGGCAGCGATCGTCGGCGTGTTCCTCGGCTGATGTCTCCCACATCGACCGCGTCGCGGTGCCGCCGTCACCCGACCGCTCCCGTCGTCGCTATCGCCATCTTCCTCGCTGCCGGGACCGCGGGCCTGATTCTCGCCTTTACCCACGGCAGCGACCCCGCGCACACACGCCCGGCCGCGTCCGCCGCGCATGCGCCCCTGCCGTCACCGCAGCCAGATCTAGGAGATACCAATTCACCGGGACCGACCGCGACAACGATCCCTCGTGTCGACCTGGCGGGCCTGCGCTGGGTCGGCTTTGGCGGACTGTTACTGCCCGTCTCACCGGCCGGCGGACCGCGGGACATGCGGGGCCGCCTGGCATCCGGGTTCGCGCGCACTCCGCTCGGCGCGTTGCTCGCCGCGGTGAATATCGGCGTCCGGGCGAACGCGCAGTGGGGGCCTGCCATCTTCGGCCCGACGATCCGCCATCAGGTGACCGGCCAGGATGCCCCAGTGCTGCTGGCCAGTTGCCAGGACGCCTACGAACAGGCCCGTCAGCAAGCCGGACTCCCGCCCGGCCAGCCGCTGGGCCGCGCCTACGTCGTCGAGGAAGCGTTCCGCTGGGAGACCTATTCACCCGGCGACGCCGTGGTGGACATCGTCAGCGCCGGACCCGGCGACCAGGGATCCACCGTGCGCGCGGCCACCCGGATCGAGCTGCTATGGCGTGGCGGGGACTGGCGGGTGGTCGCGCCTGCGGGCGGTGACTGGGGCAACGCCGCCACGCAGGTCACCGGCCTCGCGGGTTACACGATGTTCCCGGGACAGGGGTGAGCGCCGATGTTCTGTCCCACGCTCATCTCCCCGGCATGTGTCATCGGCCAAGCGGCGGGCGCCGCGACGAACGCGGTCGCGTCCGGTGCCATGCAGGACATCGCCAGCACGATCCAGTCCGGCATCGCGTGGATCGTGTCCAGCAGCGTCGACTGGTGGGTCAAGGTCGCCTCGCCCAACCTGGCCGCCGAACCGTCCATTGACCGCATCCAGCAGCAGATCCTGCCGATCGCCATCGCGGTCGCCACCGTGGGCATGCTGGCCGCGGCGATGAAGATGGCGATCAGCCGCAAAGCGAACCCGCTGATCGACGTCGGCTCCGGCCTCGCCATCATCGCCGTCACCTCCGCGCTTGGCGTGATGCTGCCATCCATGCTGCTGAAGGCGGGCGACTCATGGTCGACGTGGGTGCTGAACACCTCGACCGGCGGCCAGTTCGCGACGCGGCTGACCGAGGTCTTGCAGCTGTCCAACGCGACGGCCGGGGTGGTGATCGTGCTGGGGATCGTGGCGATCGTCATCGTCGCGTTCCAGGCCGTGCTGATGATGTTCCGGCAGGCCGCCCTGGTCATCCTCGCCGGGCTGCTCCCGCTGGCAGCCGCCGGCACGCTGACCCCGGGAACCCGGTCCTGGTTCAGGCGGGTGACCAGCTGGATGCTGGCGCTGATCTTCTACAAGCCGGCCGCCGCAGCGATCTACGCCGCCGCGTTCACCATGATGGGCAACGGCCGTGACCCGCGTACCGTGCTGATGGGCTTCGCGATGGTGCTGCTGTCGATCGTCGCCCTGCCGGCCCTGCTGCGGCTGTTCACCTGGACCACGGGAACGCTCGAGTCCCACGCCGGGGGTGGCTTCCTGAGCGCGGCGATCGGCGGCGCGGTCGCGGTCGGAGCCCTCCGCGGCTCATCCGGCTCCGGGGGATCCTCCGCGGTGGACCAGGCACGGCTGACGTCCGCGCAACTCGGCCCGCACGGCGGCGGACCCCAAGGCACGGGGCCGCACGGCGGCGCGGCCGCAGAGGAAGCGGCCCGCGCCAGTGCCGCGGGAACCGGCGGCGGGGCCCGCCACACGGCAGCGTCAACCACGACCCGGACCGCTACGGAGGCCGGCCCGGGCTGGGGTGCTGCCGCGGCAGCGGGCGCCGCCGCCGATCCAACCGGAAGCAGGCCGGCCGGGACCGGCCCGAGCGGTAGCCGCGCTGCACCCGCGGGTGGATCCGCGGCCGCGCATGCCCAGCATGCAACTGGGGCAGCGCAGCGGCAGCGGGCCCGGCAACAGGACCCGCAGGGATGGCCGCTGCCGGGCTCGCCGAAGGCGCGGCGGCCGCCGCCCGTAAGTCAGCCGAGACAATGCAGCCACCGAGCAGCGCAGGCGAGGAGCCGTAGCAATGACGCAGCAGCAGCCACAGACGCCGCGTATTACGGGGGTTGGCGGCGGCGCCGCGGCATCGGCCTGTTCGGCCTGGGCACCGCTGGCACCTTCGCGGTGCTCGGCGTGCTGGTGATCGTCATCCTGGTCGCCGCGGTCCACGTGGCCGCCCTCGTCTACGTCGTGCCGCCGGTCATCGCGGCCGGCGCGCTCGGGCTGGCCCGGATCGGCGGCCAGCCGCTCGCTCTTGCGGCCCTGATGCGGCTGCGCTGGTGGTACGGCAGCGCCCGCCACTACACCAAGTACCGGGCGGGCGTTGTCCGCGAGCATTCCCCAGCCTTCACCCTGCCCGGCGTATTAGCGTCGACCTCGCTGCTGGACGCCGAGGACGGCTACGGCGGCCGGTACGGGATCGTGCACGACTGCCGAACCGGCCTGCTCACCGCCACGCTGCGCGCGATCCCCACCTCGACCTGGCTGGCCGACCGCTCGGACGCCGATACCTGGGTCGCGAACTGGGGTGGCTGGCTGGCCTCACTCGGGCACGTGCCGATGCTGCGCTGGGTCACCGTCACCGTCGACACCGCGCCCGAGCCGGGATCCACGCTCGCCGACGCGGTCGCGGCCGCCGTCGACCCGGCCGCGCCCCGGGCGGCCCGCGCTATCCTCGGCGACCTGGTCGAGGCAGCGCCCGCCGCGGCCGCCGACGTCGATACCCGGGTCAGCCTGACATTCGACCCGAAAGCCTCACCGGCAGCGCCGAAAAACCTCACCGCCGCGACGGCGGAGATCGGCCGCACCCTGTTCGGCCTGGAGACAGCACTCGGCACCTGCGGCGTAACCGTGCTGGGCCGGCTGACCTCCGACGAGATCGCCGGGGTAGTCCGCACGGCATTCGACCCGGCCGCCCGCGGCGAAGTCAACCGCATCCTCGTCCAGGCCCGCACTGGCGCGGCGCGCGCCCGGCTCGGCTGGGCCGATGCGGGCCCGGTCGGCGCCGAGGAACTCCCCGACCGTTACCACCACGACAGCGGCGTGTCCGTGACGTGGGCCTGGGACGAGGCGCCCCGGCAGAACGTCACCTCCGACGTGCTCGCCCGCCTGGTCGCGCCAGGTCCGTATCCGAAGCGTGTCGCCGTGCAGTACCGGTCGTTCCCGGCCGCCGAGGCCACCCGGGTGCTGGAGGCCGAGGTCAACGCGGCCGCGTTCCGGGAGCACTACCGGCGCCGGACCGGCCGCGACGAGACCGCCCGCGACGCCCACGACCAGGCCCGCGCCCGGCAGGCCGCGGCCGAGGAGGCGATGGGCGCAGGCGTTTGCCTGATCTCCCTGTTCGTCACGGTGACCGTGATTGATCCCGAACGGCTGCCGCACGCGATCGCCACCACTGAGGCTGCGGCGGAGTCGTCGAAGATCCGGCTGCGGCGGATGAGCTTCAGCCAGGCAGCCGGATTCGCCGCCACCCTGCCGTGCGGGATCTGCCCCGCCGAACTGTCCCGGCGGATGCCGCACTGACCAGGAGGGAGACCAGCCGATGACCATGGTGCGTCCAGCCCGGAAAGGCCACCCGCGAGGCCTCTCGCCGACCACGCCAGCGCGCGGCACATCCGAGCGACGCCTTCCCGCCAAGCCGGCGGATCGGGTAGCTGGGGAGACCGCGCCGGCAGCGTGGGGCTGGAAGCTGCCATACGCGGGCCGGGCGCCGCACGTCGGCGCGGCGCCGGAATACCAGGCCACCACCACCCAGGCCTGCGGCCTGTTCCCCTTCGTCGCCGGATCCGGCACGCCGATCACCGGCACCCCGATCGGCCGTCACCAGCTGTGGGGCGAGGTAGTCTGCCTCGACCCGCTCGCGTGGCTGCGCGCGGGCCTGGTCACCAACCCGGGCATGTTCGTCCTCGGCCAGCCCGGCACCGGCAAATCGACGCTCGTCAAGCGGCTGGTCACCGGCGCCGTCGCCTTCGGGTCCACTGCTGTCGTTCTCGGTGACACCAAACCGGACTACACGATGCTGACCGAGCATCTCGGCGGCCAGGTGATCCGCATCGGCCGCGGCCTGGACACGATCAACCCACTCGATACCGGCCCGCTCGGCGCCGTGCTGCGGCGGCTCTCACGAGCGCAGGCCGCCAAGCTGCGCTGGGAGGTCCGCTCCCGCCGCCTGTCGCTGCTGATGGCCCTCGCCACCCTGGTACGCGGCGCGGCGATCACCAACGCCGAGGAAGTCATCCTCGGCCGCGCCATCGACCTGCTCGACGACCGCCTCGCCGGGCAACGCCAGCCCACCGTCACCGACGTACTCGCTGTCGTCGAGCAAGGCCCGGACGTACTGCGCGCGGCGGCCCGCGCGGCCGGCTCCGGCAGGTACCACCAGCGAGTCGCCGACCTGGTGTTCACTCTCGATCTGCTGTGCACCGGCTCGCTGGCCGGGGTATTCGACGGGCCGACCAGCACGGCGCTGGACCTTGAGGCTCCCGCCGTGTCGGTGGACATCTCCCGGGTTGGCGCGGCTGGCGACAAGCTGCTGACCGCCGCGATGCTGTGCACCTGGGCGTACGGGTTTGCCATGGTCGACGCCGCCGCCGCGCTCACGGAGCTGGGCGCCGCGCCCCGCCGCTCTTATCTGGGGGTGATGGACGAGCTGTGGCGGGCGTTGCGCGGCGCTCCCGGGCTGGTCGAATACGCCGACGCCGTGACCCGGCTGAACCGGGCCAAGGGCATGGCCAGCATCATGATCACCCACTCGCTCGCCGACCTCGACGCCCTCGCCACCGCCGAGGACCGGGCGAAGGCCCGCGGGTTCATCGACCGTTCCGCGATCACAGTCTTGGCCGGGCTGCCGCCCCGCGAGCTGGCCCGGGTCCGCGAGATCACCCCGCTCACCGGCCCGGAGCAGGAGCTGGTCACGTCGTGGTCGGCGCCGGACTCGTGGCAGCCCGGCGCCCGCCACCCGGGCCGCGGCAAGTATTTGATCAAGGCGGGGGAGAGGCTGGGAATCCCGGTCGAACTTGCCCTGGTCGGACCCGAGCGTCAGTTGTACGACACGGACCAGGCGATCCGCCTTGATGCCGTGGGGAGCCCGGTGTGAGCCGGGCGATCGGGCCGCGTGCGCCGTTCGGGGGAGGCAACGCAGCCAGCGCCTGGACGGTGCTGCTCGGCTGCTGGGGGCTGGTCGCGCTGAGCTGGCTGGTCTGGGCCGCGGCACGGATCGCCGGCAGGCTCAGCGGCGGCGCAGCGGAGCCGTTCGGGATCAAGTTTGTCAGCGACGTCCTGTACGGCCGCACCGGGAGCGCCTGGCCCCATACCCCCACGCCCGCCGTTGCCGCCGCCACAGCGCTGCTGGCGGCCGGGGCCGCGGCGGCCATTGCAGTGGTCTGGCGGGTCGTCGTGGCGCGCATCCCACCGCCCGCCGATCCGGTCGCCGCGCTGGCCCGCAACCCGCGGATCCGTGCGCTGACCGCGGCCGCGTCCTGCGCGTCGGCGGCCCGGCTCCGCCCATCCCTTGAGGCCGGTCGCGCGCTGGCTTCCGCAGACATCGGGCTGGTGCTTGGCGAGCTGCGGCTGCCGGCCGGCCGTGGCCCGGCTCTGTACGCGTCGTGGGAGGACACGGTCGTGGCTTTCATGGCGCCGCGTTCAGGTAAAACGACCGCTCTAGCAGTCCCGTATGTGCTGTCCGCGCCCGGCCCCGTCGTCGCCACGTCAAACAAGCCCGATCTGTGGGCCGCGACCGCCGCCTTGCGCGCCGAATCCGGCGCCACGGTGTGGCTGTTCGACCCGCAGCGCGTCACCCACCAGCCGCAGACATGGTGGTGGAACCCGCTACGCCACCTGGCCACCGTCGAGCAGGCGCACCGGCTGGCCTCCCACTTCGTGATCACCGTCGAAGACGACCGGAAACGGGACCTGTGGGGACCGGCGGCGCGGCGGCTGCTGGCCGCGCTGCTGCTCGCGGCCGCCAGTTCCGCCCGGACGCTCCGGGATGTCTCCCGCTGGCTCGACGACACCGCATCCCCAACTCCCAGCGGGCTGCTGGAAGCGGCAGGCTTCCGTGCCCTGGCGTCATCGCTGCGCGGCACCCAATACGGCGCACCCGACACCCGCGACGGCATCTACGAAACCGCCCGCACGGCCGCGCAATGCCTGACCGACGAGCAGATCATGACCTGGGTCACCCCACCGGCCGGACACAAGATACCGGTCTTCGACCCGGCCGCGTTCGCCTGCAGCCGCGACACCTTGTACCTGCTGAGCGAGGACCTGTCCGCGGCCGCGCCGCTGGTGGCCGCGCTCACCGACGCCACCATCCGGGCCGCCCGGCGCGCGGCCGAACGCGCCGGCGGCCGACTCGACCCGCCGCTGCCCGTCATCTTGGATGAGGCCGCGAACATCTGCCGCATCGGCGACCTGCCGCAGCTGTACTCCCACCTCGGCTCCCGCGGCATTGTCCCGGTCACCATCCTGCAGTCCTACGAGCAGGGCGTCACCGTCTGGGGCGAATACGGCATGGCCGCACTCTGGGGCGCGGCCACCAAGAAACTGGTCGGCGCGGGCGTGGACTCGCCTCGGCTGACCCGCGACCTGGCTTTGCTGATCGGCCAGCACGATGTGCCGGTCCGCTCGGCCAGCTACGGCGACGGCCGCGCCCACGAGCAGATCTCGCTACGCCGCCAGGACATCCTCGAACCCGCGGCGATCCGTGCGCTGCCGCCGGGGAGGGCGCTGTTGCTCGCCACCGGCGCGAAACCCGCGCTGATCGGGCTGCGGCCCTGGTACGCGGGGCGTTCTGCTGCCCAGATCAATGCGGCGGTCCATCGAGCGGGGGATGCGATGCGCCGCGCCGCCAACCAGGAGACCACGTCTGGGCGCCCCGTTGCGAGCGATGCGGGGTGGCCTGTGTTGACGACCCGCCGCACAGACGATTCGCGCCACCCGAGCGACCCAATGCATGAGAAAGAAATAGGGAGCACGCCATGGCATCGTCAGTCACCGGCATCTTCGTCATCGTAGTGGTGGCCGCATCGGCGGCGGTCTACCTGCTGCCGACCCTGATCGGCTTGGCGCGGCACGTGCCGCATATCGGCTCGATCGTCGCCATCAACATCCTGCTCGGCTGGACCCTGGCCGGTTGGGCAGTCGCCCTCGCCATGGCGCTGCGCTCCGCGAGCGGTCCCATGGTCCAGGTCATCAACCAAACCGTCTCGCCGCCGACCGGCCCGTACCCGTTCCCGCCTCCCGCGCCCCTGCCCCTCCCGCCGCAGCAGGCTGCACCGCCGCAGCCGCTGGACTGGTGGCCCCATCAACCTCAGCCGGGTACCGGGCATGACCGCCCCGCCAGCTGACGCCGACGAGGTGGCGGACGTCCGCCAGCCGGTCGACGCGGGCCAGCCGGAGCCAGGGGAACAGGAGCCACGCCAGCCTGTGTATCCCTCCGTCGCCGAGTGGGTGACCTATCAGTTTCTGCCCATGTTCCGCCGCCCCCTCGGCGGCGAGTTCCGCTGGTGCGCAAAATGGTGGGAACATGCCGAGGCCATCACCCGGCTGACCGCGCTTTGGCACTCCTGGGAGAAACTGCGCCTCGAACCCGCCACCGGCATGGCCACCGGCTGCGCGACCACCTCGACCACCAGCTGCCGATCCTGCTCGGCCGCACCGGCCCATTCGCCCAATGCAGCGAAGACGAGCACCTGCCACCCCGAGAGGCAAGGGCCGAGGACGCGCCCCGTGGCTGGTGGACCAGCGGCGCGCCTGCCGACGTAGCGCCGACAAGCCAGCCAGCGCGCTGAATGTGGTGCACGAACCACACGGCCTATTGCGGGTGGAACAGGCCTGGGCGTCACAATGCGGACGCCCGTGCGTTACGTAGAGTGAGTCCGTGGCCATGCCCTGAGATCTGGGGGCACGCATATCGCCGACTCTGCCCCTGTCAACAGCGGTGTCGGTCGACTATGCGTCGTGCACAGAACGTTCTATTCTGGCTCCGCGCGTTCACTCGCATGGTGCGACCTCGTGTCGCAACGACACGTGAGGGACGTACCAGGCGGCCGGGAACGGGTTAGGGCCGCGCGGCCGCGGCCAGTGATAGCAGCAGGTTCGCTGATTCTGGGTACCAGATGTCGGAGTGCGCCCCCTCGACCCGCGTGAAGCGTCCCCGTTTGAACCGCCATGTGCAGTCGACGTTGACGATCCGGCCGGCGGCGGGATCGATGATGAGCCGCTCGCTCGCCTGCGGAAGCCGCACGGTCTGGATCGATTCGCGTGGTGCCGTGGCGCCGCGTGCGCCCAAGCCCCGGGTGCGCTCGCCGGCCCGGTGCCACAGGCCGAGTGCCCGGTCAGCGCGGGAGAAGGTCAGCACGACCGGGCCACTGATGGCGGAGTCCGTCAGGAGCTTGGCGTACCTGTTTGCGAAGTCGTCCGGACGGGTCGCCATCTGGAAGACCAGCAGCGTGTCCACGGTGTAGGGATATCTCTTATCCGTCCACGGCCAGGCTAGGGTCGGCGCGACCGGATTGTCCGCCGCCATGATCGCCTCGCACAGGAACCGGCCGCCGAACGAGTGCCCCACGCAGTGCAGGTACTGGCCGCGACTGGTCCGCAGCGCGGGCGCCGCGGCTGATGGCGGCTTCCGCGCGGAGTTGAAGTAGCCGAGGATGTGGGCTATCACGAACTCCGCGTGGCCGTCGGTCGTCATGGCGTGGGCGCGATCCCGGATGTGGCGGTACCCCCACGGGAAGGGGTTGCTCTTGGACGGCCAGCGGATCAGTACATAGAGCGGCTTGAAGTTCCGCAGCCCTGGGTAGAATCCTTTCTCGGCCGTCGCCTGACCACGCAGCATCTCCGCCAGCATTCCGACGGAGTTGGCCGCACGCCCGGGCGTATTCTGCCAGCCATTCAGGTAGATGAAAATATCGGTAACATCCGGATTGACGGGAACCAGTTGCTTGAGCCGGTTGGCCAGCAGTTCCAGGCGTATCCTCTTCTTGGTCGTGAACTCAATGAATGAGCCGGACTCATCGAGGTCCAGTATGACGATCTGATCCTGCGGAGTGGGTGGAGCGGAGGCCACTTCACTCTCCCTAAGCACGGCAGAAGTGCGAGTCGAGTCCCCGGTATAGCGACATCGCTAGGCCCAGCGGGTTCTTATACTGCGTTACCCAGGTACGCGCGAGACGCTGAAAAACGTCTCCGACGCGAACTGGTGCCGGATTGCCAGGAAGCGCTACCTCCGGCTGGATGGCCGCGCGGAAGAAGGCGCTCGCATACGCGGCCGCGAAGGACGGTGGGATCTCTATCTGCGGGCCTAGGAGGCAGTTCGCGCCGTTCTCCATCAGCACGCTTCCGATCGAGGTATAGAAAAGTGATATCTGGCCCGCCTCACACGCGTTGATAAAGATCACCGGGTTGGTGTGCAGCGGGCTCTGTGCCAGCCAGGTAACGAAGTCGGTACTCCTGATCGCCTGCCGATCCGTCAGTCGGACCTGTGCCTGGGCCGGCCCGCTCGCCGCGGATACGCCGATCCCGTGACAGCCGAAATACACGATATTGTCACAATAATCGGATGACTTGATCGCACTCCCAAGAGCCAGCTTCGTCTCGCGCGTGATGGTTGAATCGGCGAGCGCCTCGAACATCTCGATTACCGGTGTAACGCTAGGCGCTTCCGGGAACGTCTCGTCAAGACATCGGTCAACGTTCACCCCGGCGGTGATCCCGGTGTTACCAATGCGAATGCATGGCTTCCACTTACGCGAGTACTTGAAGTTATGCTCCACCAAGTGCGAGTATCCCCAGAACCCCTCCCAGGGAACCGGCAATGACACATCTTCTTCGAAAGACTCGAAGCCCTGTGGCGGTGTATATAGCAGCCACCAGGGCGCGAACAGCGAATCCGACTGTATTGTGATCACCTGGCCAGGGTCACTTAGGATCTTCTCCAGTTCGCCGCCTATATCCTTGGCGTCCTCGTCGCCCAAGCGGAAGAGAAGCTGGAATAGGCGGTACCCGGCGGCCGCGAGAGGGCGGGCAACTTCCTGAAGCCGGGCGTCGGCATACGGGTCTGCGGACAGGTTCCAGTCGCTGTTAAACGGATGCCATTGCTCCTGGTTGCTTCCTGGTTTTGACTCGCTACGCTGAACCACATGTTCCTGCCATGCCTGCTGGATTTCGATGATCGCCGTTTCCAGAATGTCGCGCTTCAGTGTCAGCGTTCCCTGTGGCTGCCCCCCACCGACGTGCAGGTGCTTTTGCATCTCGTCGCCCAGCGCCGTTACCGTGTACGTGACCTTGCCGTATTCCTCTGAGACTTGCTCGAACCGCAAATAGATCGATCTATTCCGAATGGCATGGTCGGCCGCGGGGGCCGCCCAGCCGTTCGTGTTATCGACTACCGGCACGAGTGGTATCTCAACCTGGCTCATCGCTTCTCCGGGATCGCGCCGAACTGGACGAGGCCGGTGATCTCCTGCAAGAGCGTGGTCGGCTGGCGCTGGTAGATGGAGACAGACAATTGGAGTGAATCTTGCTCACTGGTGACGGCGAACGATACGCTTACCGCATCTTGGGCGCCCGGGTACCGAACTTCCTGACTGGCCGGGGTGATCGTTCCGCCGTTCGTATGGGGCAAGACAATAAGCTGACCGAGAGCTTCCTGACTGCCCCCGAGTGCGGCGCCCCTTGGGTGATCCGCGGGGCCGAATGCGTCATCGGCGTCTCCTATGGAAATGGCTATAGTCGCCGTCCAGCGGCCCTTACTAAATTCCGCGTCTGCCAGCCATGCGCGGGTCCGCCGCGAGGGCTGCGAGTGGGTGATCGAAATTCTCTGGATCATCTGCGGGACTCGCGTAACCTCGGCAGTCGCTGGCGGGGGAATTGGATCCCAGTGGGTGACGATGGCATTAGACAGTGCCCGGATATCGGCCGTCGCAATTTCATTGGTCATGATGCGCTCGTTTACGAGCCTGAGCAGCTGAGTGACTGGCGCGCGCGACATCAGCCAGCCCACCTGCAGTTCAATGCCCAGCCGGGCAGCGTTCAGCGGTGTATCGCCGAGATCTCGCAGCACCTCCAGCAGACCGCTGATATTCGGATACCAGAGATTGCCGTGATTCCACCGGCGAATCAGGCGATCGACGGCGGCTGCGGCCAAGTACCGCGTCGGCAGATTCAGTGCGGACTTAAGCAGCTCGTTCAGCAGTACACCGCGGTGCGCCGGGCTAAGGCCATCGACCTGGTCCCAGACTCCCGAGCGCTCCTCAGACAGATACGATTCCAGGACAGTCACGCCCGGGAACCCATCCAACTGCTGGCGGAGCTCCGCAACGTAATCGTCGGGTACGGTTCGCACGCCGTCCGACAATGCCGACACGCTCGGCTCTGTGAGAAGCAGGTTGTAGAAGTCAATAACGCTGGCCGGAAGCCCGTGCGCCTGCCGGGCGTCGTAGATCTGGTGACTCATGACTGCGGAGACAGGAATCATGTCGCGGGCGGCGTAATAGATGGTAGCCGCATCGCCTAGGAGGCGCTGGAAGCCGGCGTTGTCGATAGCGGTAGTGTGCTGCCGAAGCGCGGTGAACGAGCCTTGCCGGGCCGAGGCCAGCGCGATCCAGAAGGCACGCGGGCCGCTTTCCATCTCTTCGCCCCTGAGCTTTCTGGCATCGAAGTCCGGGTACCTGGTGGCCAGGATGCGCGCGGCCCGTGGCGCTTCTTCCCCGCTGCCCTCCAGGAGCGCCACGACTGCCGCTAGGCCCGCCACGTCACCAACCTCCGACAGCGCCTGCTGGGCAGCGCTCGAGTGTGGGTCAGCGGGATCGGCGGCTATCCCTCGCAGGTGCTTGCGGAGTCCCTCGTCGGCGAGGTTCGCGGCGATGGAGATCAGCCATGGGCGGTACAGCAACTGCGGTAGCCGCAGGCGATACCTGATGAGATGGCTCACCTCCTCCGCCAGGGCAGCGGATGGCTGCAGCAGGGTCAGTGCCCGCATTGCCTGCGCACCGATCCCGAACTCCTCGTCCTCAGCCAACGGCAGCAGGAAGCTGAGATCGTTGTCTGAGATGGGCAATTCGGATGGGCTTCCTCCCAGCGCCACGTCAAAAGATCTCATCTGATCGGAGAGCGCTCCGCCGTATCGCTGAGTTTGTAGCACTTGCTCGACAAGTGCCTCGTCCGGGGAGACGAGAAGGACGATCGAGACGTCTTGCTCCGTGAAAACGAACTGCTCGTAAGATCCGGTCCCGAACTCAACCGACTCGCCTGGCCAAAGACTTTGTACCTGCGCCGAGATCAGCCGCAGGTGACCGGTCATGGTACGCATGCAAACGGTCCCAGATACCTCGCGGTCCCCAAGGTTCACGCATCGCAGGGCCAAGCGATCTCCCAGGGAAAGCTGCCTATCATCCGCCGCCAGCCAGCTATCTCCCGACCTGCGCAGGAGATCAATCCGCACTCTAATCACGAGCGGCGGATCCAGGGTTCCCACCCGACTCATGATCCCCCCATCACGGCAGATCCCCAATCTCGCTCGTGGTCTCCCCTAGGAGGAGATGTTAACCCTCGCTGCCCGCAGGAACCACCGCGCATTACGAGCCCGATCGTGTCAATCCACGGGTGTGGTAGGTGGGGCCGCACAATATCTCCCCGCTGCCCGGGGTCTGGCGTAGCGGTCAAAAGCGCGGGTCGGCCTGCGTCAATCTGGTCAGTTCGCGGGCCGCTTGAGGTGGGCGGCGAGAACCTGCTCGGCCCGCGCGAGCAGCTCGTGGGCGCGCTTGCCTATTGCTACCGTGTTGCCCGCGTGGTCTTCCAGCAGGTAGTCGTAAAGTGCCAGTTGCCGTCCTAGTCCTGGCTGGTGACCTCCCGCACCCGCGGCCACTGGCGTTCGGTTCAGATCTGAGTGCGTTCTGGCCTGCGAGGTTACGCCTGATCTGGGCGGGGCCCGCCGGGCCTGGTGGTCACGGATTGCAACGGACGGTTCTCCGGGGCGTTGGTCACGTTGCGTGGCTGCTGCCGGTGCCGCGGCATGGCGGGTGCCGGGGACGCGAGAGGGCCGGCTGCGGTTTCCGTGCGACACGCCTGGCCGGTTACGGGACAAACGGGTCTGATGCGGAAGCATCGGCGGTCTCTGTCCGCCTCTCGCGAGGGGCCCGCCGATGCTTCCGCTTGCGACAGTACCTGCTGCCGCCGGACCCGTCGCGACGTCGTGCTGCCCGGAGGGCGACGGCGGCGCGCCCGGCCGGGAAGGCGGGCCGCGCCGGGCGAAGGAGCCGCCGCGGGACGCGGCGGCGGGCCTGGCCGAGGTGCTGGCGATGCCGGCGATCTGGCGGGACGCGGCCGGCCGGCTGACTGAGCTGCCGGGGCCGGGCTCGGGGATCGTGGCGTGCGGGGCGCTGCCCGGCGCGGTCGCCCCGGTCCCGGCGTGGACCGCCGGGGAGCTGGCGGCGGCGGGGGTGGCGGCGGAGCCGGGGCGGGTGCGGGATGGCACGGGGCTGGGGCTGGTGAGCTGCGTGATCGGCCCGGCGGTGCTGGATGAGGCGCTGGCAGGCGTGCCGGCCCGGCGGGCGCGGAAGATCACGCCGCGGCTGGCGATGCAGCTGCCGCTGGCGCGGGCCCTGGAACCGGGGACCGCATCTGCGGTGCTGCGGCAGATGGCGCAGCGGCCCCGGGAGGCTGACCCGGGCTATGACCTGCCGGCCGCCTCCTCGCTGTCGGACGCCGACAGCTTCTTGCAGGTCAAGCCGTTCCCGCGGCTGCTCGCCTCGCTGTGCGGGCAGGCCCGGCCGGTGCCGCTGCCCGGAGTGGCACCGCACCTGCCCGCGGCCGGGACGGCGGACGGGGACCGGACGGCGGTCCGGCTGCGCCCGCTGACGCACGCCGCGGGCGGGCCGTGGCGGGACGGCCGCTGGCACGGGCTGCGGGTGCTGGCCAAGGACGGCACCGTCCGCGCGGTCGCCGACCCGAAACGCACAGACCGCGAAGGCGAGCGCGGGCGGTCCCGCAACGCCGCGCACTTCGGCCGCCCGGCCAGCACCGGCGCCGAGGCGGCCCCGCAGCTGCGCATGGTGGAGGTCACCGACGTGTGGGCCCGCAGCTGCGCGGCGTGGGCGGCCGGGCCGTGCCGCATCGGGGAGACCACCCTCGCCGCGCACCTCGAGCCCGCCTACGGGCCGGATGACCTGGACCTGGCCGACCGCGGGTTCCCCAGCAGCCAGGCCGCCGTCGCCAAGATCACCGCCGGGAAGCACTTCGCCTGGCGGGTCTCGTCGGCGTGGAAGCTGCGCCGCTCGGGACGGCCGCTGACCGACGGCACCTGGAAGGCCAAGATCATCTGGCGCGGCCGCGCCGTCAAGGTCCGCGTCATCGAGTACCACATGGACCAGGTCTTCGACCTCCAGCCCGGCCACCGGCTGCTGGTGTCCGCGCCGCCGCCCGGCGTGTCGGTCCGCGTCCTCGGCGACGTTCAGGGCGCGGCGTGCGAGCAGCCGGACGACGGCACGATCCGGGTGGAGGTGTCCGAGACCGTCACCATCATCACCAGCCTCACCGACCCCGCTGCCTATCCGGCCCGCGACATTGCGGAACTGTACGGGATGCGGTGGGCCAGCGAGCTGGTCTACCTCGAAGAAAAGCAGACGCTCTCGGCCGGGCAGCCGCTCACCGCGGCGACCCCGGCCGGGGCGTACCGGATGGCCGCCGCGACCGTCGCCGTGCACCAGGCGCTGCGGATCGCCGGCGCCGCGGTCGCCGCGGCGATCGCCGCCGAGCCCGCCCGGATCAGCGCTACCGCGCTGCGCGACACCGCCACCGCGAGCATCCGCGCCGGCCAGGGCGCCACCGTCACGGTCCTGACCGCCGCGATCGGCATCATCAGCCGCGACATCACCCGGCACCCGCTGCGGTTCGTGACCGCCTGGCGGCCCGGACGGCACTACCCCCGGTTCACCATCAAGAAAGTCCGGACCCGCAAAAGCCGCCACGCCGTCCCGGCCGCGACCCGGCTGCACCTGCTCCCGCTGCCCGTCACCACGCCGGCCGCGCAGCCGAACGCGCCGCCAGCAGCCTGACACGCGACCCCGCCATCCCGGCCCGGCACCGCCGCGCCGGGATGCCGGCATGCCCCCGCTGCCGGAAACGCCCGCAGGAACACGGCTTACCGCGAACAGGAGCCTCAGCAGGCCCGCTGGCACGAACCAGACTCACGAAAAGTAACCGGAACAGCAGCCGCACAGCACCCACGCGACCAGTCGCCGGCTACAAGACGTGACGGCACGCCGATCGCATCCGGGGAGCCACCCAGCACAAGCGATTCATAACCGAATGCCAGTGCACCCGCGGCCAGGTCGGCCCAGCGCCACGTCGTCCGGCACCGGCAACGATGCAGACTGCCCGCGTCCCGTCCGCGCGAGGACGGCCGTGACGACCGGCAAGCCAATCAGTAACCCGTAGGCCAATGCCCGCTCCGTCACCTTCGACGCGCGCCGCCGGCACATAAATATTCGGGCCTCATACTTCCGCTCATCGGCTATGATCGCGCGTCCCTATCGGCGCGCGTCGACCCGGCGGCTCGCACGCTGCGCATTCGCACTCCGGTGGCTGGGTGGACGTCAAGGGCAGAGCGGAATGAGCGGATCTAATGCCGGATGGACACGTCAGATTGAGGAGTCCGTGAGCCTCATCTTGCCGAAGCTCATCCGAGGCCAGCAGATGCGGCTTCAGTCCGGAACCAGCAGGCACTGGCTTCCTGGTCGGTCGCGACCGTCCTCGCCGAGGACAGGAGCCTCGCCGCCATCGGCGGGCTGAGGGGTCTGGCCAGGAGCATTGACAACACCGCTCGGCAACCGCTCGCGCAGATCTGCGGGTTCTGTGCGGCACGGCTGCCCACCTGCAAGCAGCCACTTGCCGCGCATATCGGCGGCGATGCGCGCCTTATCTGACTCCAGGGTCGGTTACGCACCGTGAGCAGAAACGCCCGGTGATCCGCAGGTATGATGCTCAGCGGCCAGGCGCTGGCGATGACTTTGGGCCAGTGGATCGTCCTCACTGGTGGCGGGCCGCGGCAACCGGTCCCGGTCGCTGTGAAGCAACTTGTCAGGAGGTCATCGTGTCGCAAGTCCGGGTGCACAACTTCTCGGTGTCGCTGGATGGGTTCGGCACCGGCGCGGGGCAAAGCCTGGATGCCCCGTTCGGGCATGCGGGAACCCGGCTGCACGAGTGGTTCTTCCCGACTCGTACCTTCCGCGCCATGCAGGGCCAGCCCGGCGGCAGCACCGGCATCGACGACGCTTTCGCCAGCGCTTGGGCCCCGGGCATCGGCGCCGAGATCATGGGGCGGGGCAAGTTCGGCCCGCACCATGGACCCTGGCCGGACCAGCAGTGGAACGGATGGTGGGGAGACACCCCGCCGTTCCACACCCCGGTCTTTGTTCTCACCCACCATCCCCGGCCCTCCGTCCGGATGAACGGCGGTACCACGTTTGACTTCCTCGACGCCAGCCCTGCCCAGGCGCTTGCGCAGGCGCGCCAGGACGCCGCGGGCGGGGATGTCCGCATCGGCGGCGGCCCGTCCACCATCCGCGAATTCCTGGCCGCCGGCCTGATCGACTACGCGCACATCGTCGTGGTGCCCATCGTTTTGGGCCGCGGGGAGCGGCTCTGGGACGGTCTGGAGGGGCTGGAAGACCGTTTCCAGATTGAGGCCGTGAACAGCCCCAGCGGCGTCACCCACGTCACCTTCAGCCGGCGGTAACGGCCGGGCAGCATGGCAGGGCAGGAGGCAGGACGACGGCCAAAGCCGTTCAGCATCTCATGATCGTTTGCAGTGGGCGATCTGGGCGGCGGCGTGAAAGCGCAGGGCAGCGGCGATGCTGGCACGGCCGGCCAGGCACAAGCTGGTCAAACTAGTGCCGCGTGAGGCAACGTTCGCCCTGTCCTCGAACGCAGTTCGGAGTCGCGCGTTCTGCGGCACTCCACTCCCTCCCTCTACTATTCACCAGGTTGATCCCTCGGGTATTCACCGGGTTGATCCCTCGGGGAGGACGCTTTGGGCGCGGCGACCTGGTGGCCAGGGCCAAGGAGGAGGCCGACTCCCGTCGGGACGTGGCCGATGTGCGCTCCTCGGGTGTCGGTGCCACCGCGCCCGACGGGCACCCGTCGCTGATGTACGCCCCATTCCCGACGTTGACCGCCGCTGACCAGGCCGAGCAGTTCGTCGCGGAACGGATTGCGGAGGGCTCGGACTATCTGAAGATCTTCTGCGGCATCAGGGGTCTATGGCCCTCGCTGGACTCCGAAACCATCCAGGCGCTGGTCACTGCCGCCCACGCCCGCGGGTTACTCGTCGTCGCTCATGTGACCTCGACGGCCGGCGTCGAGGAGGTCGTGTCCGCCGGTGTCGACGTGGTGGCCCACGTCCCCGCGAACGCCGAGCTGGACAGGGCACTGGTCGAACGGATGGCCGAGGCCAGAGTTGTGGTCGGTCCGACGCTGGCCACCGTCGAGAACACCCTTGGTGAACCGGGTGGCGCGGCAGTGGTAGGGGACCAGCGGCTCGCTGAGGCGCTCGGGGATGCTCGGGTACGCCGATTGACCTCGAATGTCTCGGGATCGCGTGGCCGGGAAATGCCGCCTTACTCGCAGGCCGAGGACAACGTGCGACGACTGGCCAATGCGGGGATCGCTCTGCTTGCGGGCACCGACGCTCCGAACCCGGGGACTGTGTTCGGAGCAAGCCTGCACCGAGAGCTCGAACTCCTTGTACGGTGCGGCATCAGCCCCGCGCAGGCCCTGGCCGCGGTCACGGCTGAACCGGCACGAGTCTTCGGCCTGGCCGACCGAGGACGTGTCGTCGCCGGGCAGCGCGCGGACCTGGTCCTCGTGTCCGGTGACCCGTTGACCGACATCACCGCGACGCGCGCCATTGAGCGGATATGGCGCGGGGGCATAGCCTGCGATCGACACGCCTTCGTCGCGAGCACTGCCGAAGCTGAGCAGCTTGACGCTTTCGACGCCCAGCTCGCCAAGGTCGTGGCAGCCGTGCGCGAACGCAGGTCCAACTGATTCGAGGAAAGCCCCTTGAACGCGGGCCCCGTAGTCGTTCGCCGCGACCGTCGATCGGCTCACCGTCGGCGGCGACATCATCGAGACGTGTCCACCGCAACCAAGTGACGCCAGGGTTCACCGACACGACCGACCGCAACGGACGCGACGCCAGAATTCAGGCTCTGGCTCAAGTGCCGGGCGAACGTTGTATGACACGGCACTAGCCAAGGCTTGTTTCCCGCCGGCCGCGAGCCGAACAGCCGTTCGGGCGCGGTAACGACAGTCACTCTGGCGATCCAAGTTGCCGCCCAGATCGGCGGCTCGGCGAGCGCTCTTGCTGACCCTCGCCGTCACACAACGTGATGCCATCTATCGACCTGAGCACGATGCCGACCGCCGACTCGGCGCTGCGTGATTGGCCCGGAGGTCGCCGTCGGGCCCAAGTGTCCCCGAATGGCGCAAGCGGTTGTCCCGGCCCGATGGCTGGATTCTGCCCGACCTGGCGCGCGCTGTATGCGGCAGAAGAGTAAGTTCCTGGCACTCATCTGTCGTGCATAATCATGCAAGCCCGAACAGCGCAGCGTCGTCGGTGTCAAGGATTGGCGGGCTGGCAATCTCCAATTACGAGGAGCGCCAACCCGCCGATATGGCGCCGGTCGGGGCAGGCCGACGTGATCGGTAAGGCCACACAAGAATGGGTTATCTGCGCCTGCTGGCCGCGCCGGGATCCGCTGCGGGCGCATCGCGCGCAGACCGCCGTCGCGCCACCGGTGGCCGGCTGACCGACCTCACTGCGTCGCGGTGACGATGCAGCGCCGCAGTTCCCCGACCGCCTCCGGGGCGCCCTCGCGATCACGCCGCTCGGCTCGCCGGCGCCCTCCCGGTTCCACACCCAGCGCAGCACGGCCGTCGGCGGGCCGCTCACGGTCACGTCGGCCGGGTCGTCGCCGGCACCGTCCTGGACGGCGAACAGCCCCGGGCCGGTCCGCACCCGCCACGCCGCGCCGTCGTCCGCACCGTGTAGGTCCGGCCCGGTGAGCCGGCCAGGATGGCGGTGAAGTAGCCGCTCCACTCGGCGACGTGTAGGCCACGAAGACCTTGAGCAGCTCGTCGATGCCGTCGACGGCGAGGTCGGACGGGACCGGCGCGACCGGCTGCCCGGTGCCGAGCTCGGCGTCGATGCGGTGGATGACCGTCTCCTGCGCCATCCGCCGGATCCAGAAGCCGACAGTCTGGCCCGGGGTGTACCAGGAGCCGGCCGGATCGGCCGGCTTGCGGGCGGCGAACTCGCCAAGCAGCCCGGCGTAGGCCCGGTCGAGCAGCGCGAGCGGCTCCTCGTGCGCGAGCTCCTTCGGCGGCCACGGCTCGGGCTCGGCGCCCTCGCGCATGGCCAGGTTCTTGTGCAGGTAGACCTCAGCGACATGGCGGGTCAGGTCGGCGACGGTCCAGCCGGGACAGCTCGGCACCGCCGCGCTAAGGGCGGCCGCCACGACGGCCCGCAGGCGGGCGAAGCCGGCCGCGAGGCAGTCGAGGAACCGGGACTCGTTCAGCCCCTCCGGCGGCCGGCCACCATGCCACCAGCAATGCGAGCGCTACCGGCAGTGAGACAAATCCAGACCAACCCCGGCGTAATCCCGGCCGGCGTGCCAGCAACCCAGCGAACGTTCTTCGTCAGCACACCAGAGGGCCCGCCACGCCCGGTTACCGCCCCTCGGCGCGCTTGACAGTCGTGAACCGCCGCTGTGCGTGGCGGCGGCTCTCGTGGTGCCGGCTGGCCGTCGCGCGCAGACCCGGCAGATCTGATTAACCGCCGGCGGCTGCCAGCAATCGGCGGATCACATCAGCATCCGCAGGCACACCCGGCGAGGCGGCGAAGTCCGCGTCGCCACCGGCGTAGACCGTGCCGTACAGCGGCGTGCCGGGCTGAAAGCGCCTGCCTTCGGCGAGCGGGCCGGCATCGACCGCGTCGTAGCCGATCGCGTCCAGGAACGCCGCCACCGCCGCCTTCGCCTGCGCGTCGTCACCCGCGATCGGCAGCGCCGTGCGTTCCGGAGAACCAGACGGGCGGGCCAGCGCCTGAAGGTGGTGGAAGAAGATGTTGTTGAAGCACTTGACGACCTTGGCCCCCGGAAGGTGCTGCTGGAGCAGTTCGCTGCTGGTGGTGGAGCCGTTGTCCAGCTCCGGGAACTGCCCGTCACGGGAGGGGTAGTAGTTGCCGGTGTCGATGACGACCTTCCCCGCCAGCGGCCCCGTGGGCACACTCCGGTAGGCCTTCAACGGGACGGCCGCAACAGCCAAGTCACTCGCCTCGGCTGCTTCTGCCGGGGTGGCGGCCCGGGCGTGTGACCCCAGCTCATCGACCAGTCCGGTGAGGGTCTGCGGTCCGCGCGAGTTGCTCACCACCACGTCGTATCCGGCGGCAACGGCTAGCCGCGCGACGGTACCGCCGATCATCCCTGCGCCTATCAGCCCAATCGTCGTCATGCTCCCTAACCCCTGACGCTCGAAGATGTGCCACGATCACTGCGCACGAGGTTAGCTCCCGGCCAGCTTCGGGCTTGCCGCGCATCCGCTTTGCCATGCGCGGCGACAGCTCAAGGCCGCGCACCGCGGTCCCCGGGCGCTCAGTGCAAGCGCCACCCGCCGGTGCTGCGCTTCCAGGCTGACTCGACCTCAGCGAGGGGCGCCTTGTCGAGGTCGATCGGTAGGTCGCTGGTGGCTGCGATGGCCATGAACTGGGGAATCGCGCTGATAATCTCAGCAAGGGGGATGGTGCCCGGGCCGCTGCCGAGGATTTCCAGGCCAGAGCTGCGCAGGACGTCAGCGGGCAGGGAGATGGTGGGGGCGGCCATCTGTCCGACCTCCACCAGGCGGACCCGCGGCGCGGCATGGGCCATGCCACGCCGGGTGATGGCCGCGATGGCCGCCTCGGTGGGGTGGCCCCACAGGTAGTCGATGATGACGTGTATTCCGTCCCGCCCGGCCGCGTCGGCGAGGGCGGCCGCGTCGTCCGGGCCGCTGAGCGCGACCGTGGCGGTCGCGCCGAGCTGGTCCAAGATGGCCCGATTGCGGCCTGCGGCGATCACCCGGCCGGCGCATCCGCGACGCAAGCGCCACGGCGATACGGCCAGACACGCCGGTGGCACCCAGCACCAGCACAGTTTCGCCGGGCTGCAGCGGCCCGCCGGGTCAGCGCCAGCCAGGCGCCATTTCCCGGGTTGACGATGGCCGCGGCCGTCACCTCGTCCACGCCGTCGGGCAGCGGCAGCACGAATGGGGCCGCGGCGCCCTGGGCCATGGGGCCGTAAGGGGGGCGGACGCCACCGAAATAAACGCGGGTGCCGTCCGGGGAGCGGCCCGTGCCGTCAATACCGGGGATCATCGGCAGCGTGCCGTGGCTGCCATAGTGCTCACGGCCGGCCAGCATCCGCACAATCGGGTGCAGCCCGGCGGCGGTGACCTCGATCAGGGTTTCCCCATCGGCGACGACCGGCTCGGCGAAGTCGGCCGAACCGCGGGCCCCTCTCCGGTGAATCGATTACCGCTGCCCTCATGGTCAAAGCCTCCCAAAGACGGCACCTCAGCCGGATCGTACCGAACGCTGGGCCCGCCGGATTTCTCCCAGACCGCGCCTGTCGCTCCCGCCTGCCACCTCCGCTCGCCGCCGTCTCGGCCGCCGGCTTCATCGCTTCGCCATTTACCTGCCCACGATCGAGCCGGACGCCAGCCACCCGGTGCCCCGGATCGCTACCCGGGGGTTATCCGGCTCGCCGCACCCGCCCAGGCCGGGCCAATCAAGACCTGATCGCTCGTCACGGCCGCCGACCAGCGGCGCGCACGGCGATGCCGCAAGCCACAAGGCGCCTGACCGCCTGGCACCGGCGAAGATGCCTGCGCCCCGAACCCGGGTCATCCGTGCGCCTTCCCAACCGGGCGGCCGCAATAATCGAACCACAAATATTCGGCGCTATGGGACGACGGACACGAAAACCGTAGTGACCTTGCGTGATCAGCCGGGTGGATCGACGGCGAGGTCAAATCATCGTCGCTGGTGCCCGCAGCTGGCCCAGCCTTCCCGGGTCCCAGCAGGATCCGGGAGGTGCCCGATGACCACCACCACATCCACGTCGACCGTGATCGCCGTCGCCGAGCCGGTGTTCAGCAACCTCGAGCGGCTGGCGCTAGCTGGGTTCCTGGCCGACTATACCGGCTTGACCTGTGAAGCTTTACGCTTTGGACCTGCGGCAGTTCACCGCCTGGTGCCAGCTGCGCCAGCTCTGGTTGTTCCAGGCCCGCCGCGCCGACATCGAGTGCTTCGCCCGTGACCTGGAGGCAAAGGGCCGGGCCCGGGCCACCATCACCCGGCGGCTCTGCACCATCGCCGGTTTCTCCAAGTACGCGGTCGAGGAAGACCCGCTCGACCACTCGCCGGCAGCGCACGTGCGCCGTCCCCGGCTGGACTTTGAGTCGCATGCCACCGGTTTGGACCGCAATGAGCTCGGCGCCATGCTGGTCGCCGCCGGTCTCGGCGCGGCGGCCGAGCATGCGCTGATCTCCCTGCTCGCACTGAACGGGTTGCGGGTTTCGGCGGCCACCGGCGCGAACATCGAGGCGCTGGGCACCGAACGCGGCCACCGGACGCTGACCATCACCCGCAAGGGCGGCAAGGTGGTTACCATCCCGCTCGTCCCGCGCACGGCGCGGGCGATCGACCTGGCGGTTGGCGAGCGCAACGAGGGCCCGGTCTTCCTTGGCAGCGACGGACGCCGCCTGGACCGGCATGGCGCCGCGCGGATCGTGCGCCGGGTGGCCCAGCGCGCCGGCATCACCAAGCCGGTAGGGCCGCACACGCTCAGGCATGATTTCATAACGGCCGCGCTAGACGCTGGCGTGCCGCTGCGACATGTGCAGGATGCCGCCTCGCACGCTGACCCCAGGACCACGATGCGTTATGACCGGGCCCGGCCCTCGCTGGACCGGCACGCCACCTACATCGGGGGAGCCCATGTCGCCGGAGCCGCCCCGGTAGCCGACCGC
This sequence comes from uncultured Actinomycetota bacterium, assembly GCA_963727015.1. Taxonomy (GTDB): domain Bacteria; phylum Actinomycetota; class Actinomycetes; order Streptosporangiales; family Streptosporangiaceae; genus DATFVJ01. Next base: position 984,457 of record CAVSEV010000005.1, read on the forward strand.
GGTCACATCACGTCTTCCGCCCGGCAGACCAATGCCTGCCGGGCGGAGCGGCTGTAGAGGAAACCGGCCAGCCGAGAGCGGGCCGGTCCAAGCGGCATCCGCGGCAACCCCCTGCGAAACCTGGGCGAGCCACGGCCGGCCTGGCGCTGGCCGGGCAAGGGCGATGACTATGGTGATGCCCAGTGGCTCAACGCCTTTGCCCTGAGGAGGTTCAATGACGGCATCCCAGCCTGGCGCAGTAAGCCCAGTCCCTGACCGCCTGCATACTGTCACGCCGCGCCTGGTGGTGGGCGATGGTGCTGGCGCGATCGCCTTCTACGCCCGGGCCTTCGGGGCCGAAGAGGTGACTGACCGGTTCACCGGGCCCAAGGGCGAGCTAATTCACGCCGAGATGCAGATCGGGGACTCGGTGGTAATGATCACCGAAGACGCCGCGGACGGGCCGGTGAGTTCCCCGAAGCGGCTGGGCGGGATGGTTACCTGCGTCATGTCCCTGTACTGGGAGGACGTGGACGCGGCGTGGGAGCGCGCGGTCAGCGCAGGGGCCGAAGTGATCTACCCACTGGAGGACCAATTCTACGGCGAGCGGGGCGGCCGGCTTCGCGATCCGTTCGGCCAGCAGTGGATGATGAGCCAGCACATCGAGGACGTCCCAGCCGATGAGATGGCCCGCCGGGCCGCGGCTTTCTTCAGCCGATAGAAGCGGAAAAGCAGCCGCCCGCGCGACTGATGACCACATTCTGTGGCCAACAATCGCACCCAAGACAAGCGCGAAACCGCCGATCTGTGCTCCTTGAGGCCGGCGATCGGTGGTGGCTGGCACCGCACAGATCGTCGTGCTGTATGCAACCGCACGCTTGGCGCTGGGAATCGGCGGCGCACCGAACTGCTCTGTCGCGCCGACCGCATGGGTGCAGATCGGCGGCTCGGGCCCGCCATGCGCTCCCTTTTCGAGCGCGGGAGAGCAAGTACGCTAAGCCGACGCTTTTTGCAGCGCGGCCCAGCCGTCCTAGCGAACGCCGTCGTGTACGCCCGAGTCCAGGAGGTCCCGCCATGACCGAGCCGATCTCCGCCACACCGATCTTCGTCGTGGTCGACGAGGACCCGTCCACCGTACAGGCGCTGGTCGGCGACCTTGAGCGCCGCTTTCACGCGGACTATCGTGTCGTTGGCGAGATCTCCGCATCGGCTGCGCTGGAGCGCCTGAGTGCGCTGCACGACTCAGGCGATCAGGTCGCGTTGATCATCTGTCACGAATCCATGCACCCGTTGTCCGGCTCCCAGCTGCTGGCGCGCAGCCGGTCCATCTATCCGGACGCCAAACGGATCCTGCTGATCGACTACGGCGACCCGCGCATGCTCGACGTCATCGCGCAGGGGATGGCGCTTGGTCACGTCGAGTACTACCTGACCAAGCCCTGGCGGCCCCGCCAGCACCTGCTCTACCCAGTGGTCGGCGAGGCGCTGGTGAGCTGGACCCGGCGCAACTCTCCGGGGTTCGAGCTGGTCCGCATCGTCGGCGATCGCTGGGATCCGACCTCCTACCAGCTGCGCGACGCGCTGGAACGCAACAACGTTCCGTACGGCTTCTACGACCGCGACTCGCCGGAGGGCGCAGAATTGCTGCAGCAGCTGGACGCGGTTCCCGACAACCCGGTGATCTTCTTGGCCGGCGGACGGGTGCTGACCACCTACACGCAGGTCGACATCGCGGAGGCGGTCGGCGCGCAAGTGCGGCCGAAGCTCGACGCCTACGACGTGGTCGTCGTCGGCGCGGGGCCGGCCGGCCTGAGTGCCGCGGTGTACGGCGCGTCCGAAGGGCTGTCCACCCTGGTGCTAGAGAGCCTGGCGATGGGCGGGCAGGCTGGCACCAGCTCGCGGATCCGCAACTTCCTTGGCTTTCCCGCGGGCATCAGCGGAGACGAGCTGGCCGAACGGGCGTTCCAGCAGGCCTGGATGTTCGGCGCGGAGTTCGTCTTCATCAACGGCGCAACCGGGCTGTCAGCCCGGGGAGGCGGGCTAATTGTCACGCTGGCCGGCGGCGGCCAGGTGACCGCCCGGGCGGTCGTGCTGGCCACCGGCGTCACCTACCGGCAGCTGGACGCGCCGGGCATCGCCGACCTCATCGGCGCCGGCGTATTCTACGGCTCGGCGATGTCAGAGGCACCCGCGCTCAAGGACCAGGACGTGTTCATCGTCGGCGCCGGGAACTCTGCCGGGCAGGCGGCGGTCTACCTCGCCAGATCGGCGCGCAGCGTCACCTTGCTGGTACGAGCGGACAACCTTGCCAAGAGCATGTCCGACTACCTCATCAAGGAAATCGAAGCCACCCCGCGGGTGCAGGTCCGGCTGCAGACCGAGGTGGCCGCCGCGCGCGGCGGCCACCGGCTCGCCGAACTGGACCTGCGCGACCGGCGCACCGGCCGGGACGAGACGGTGCAGGCCGCGGCGCTGTTCGTCATGATCGGCGCGACCCCGCACACTGACTGGCTACCCGGCGATGTCACACGCGACCAGCACGGGTTCATCCCGACGGGCCGCGACCTGCCCAGCGACGATCCGGCCGGAGCGAGCCCGTGCCACTTCCGCTGGAAACCAGCCTGCCGGGCGTGTTCGCCGTCGGCGACGTGCGCGCCGGCTCGGTGAAGCGGGTGGCGTCGGCCGTCGGGGAGGGGTCGGTGGCCGTCCCCCAGATTCACCAGCACCTGCTGCGCAAGACCAGCCGGTCGGCCGGTTAGACCCCGCAGCACCCCGCTGCCCGCGGGCCCGTTCTGGCCGAAAGCGGCGGGACAGGGCAAGACTGCCCACCCCTTGCGTGCCGCTCCTTCACCCGCGCGCTTCCTCGTCCGCCTAGCGTGAAGCTTCACTGCCCGTGCCTGCTTGGTATTGCCGCCGTCATTTGCGAGCCTGCTTGGCCTCCGCAGCTCGCACCGCCTCGAGCGTGACCGGACCGCGGATGACCTGGCTGAAATGCTGGAACGACAGGGCAATCGCCCAGGCGGTAAGTGCGGCGATGAGTAGCCCGTCGCCCCGGACCCCAAGGACGCGAAGGACGATGACGGCGGCCGCGCCAACTACGAAGCCGATGACGTGGGCGGCGAAGTCGCGCCACCGCTGGATGCCGGTGGCCAGATCGATGAGGTGCTGGTCGCTGGTCATGTGGGCCTCCGTTTAGGTTCACTCGCCGAGCGGGTTGGACGCCCCGTGAAGGTACCCAGAACCTGATTTGCGCTGCACAAGCCCTGCCGTCCTCACTGGCCTGGCCTTCATCGGCGTATAGCCCAGCGGCTGGCCCATCGACTCCATCATCGCCCTCGGCATCGCCGCATGGCCGATCGGGGAAGGTCGCGGACTGCTGCTAGACAGGCGATAAAGCCGCACAGGAGTAAAGATCGCCGGGCGGGCGGAGTCCCCTTCGAGGGCGCGGGCCCGGCCGTGCCCGCTGCGTACCCTATGGGCCTGCGATGGCGGCTAGCCACGGTCACTCGCCGGGGATCGAGCAACTCCGCTGGAGAGTTGCGCGCGACCTGATGAGACCCGTCGGGTGCAGCGCCTCAACCCGTGGACCGCTGCCCGGCATACGTGCCCGCCCTCCCGACCCCGTGGTTCGCGTGGACCATGGTCCCGCTGTGGTCAACCGTTGCGGTGATACATAACGACACCCCGAACGGCGCATTCGCCTCGGACTTGACAAGCACATAATCGGCATTCGGCGTGCCTCTGACCTTCCATTACGACGCTGGGTCGCTCAACTTCGCGCCACGCAGTCTGCCTCAAGACCACGAGTGAACATGCCGGTCAGCGCATAAGTATGTCCGCTCTCAACGCGCTCTTCTCGGCATTACAGTAAGTGAGGTGCTGTCGAGACGCGATTGACGGTGGTATCTGATGCGATCTTCCACCGATCATCTCGGCCTGCAGTGGTTGGTCGCACTTCCGTGCTACGTCTGGCGTAGCCTGTTTTCGCGAGTCGGCGGGCGGGGCGTTCTTCTCGCTCGGCCGCTTCTCGCTCCGACATGCCTGCACGGCCCAACCGCGCTCCGCGTCCGGCTGATCGTCCCGGGGCACGCTCACCGCCGGTCCTGGTGCGGCGCGGCGCATGGTCACTCGTAGAACTCTTCGACATCCGGCAGGTCTAGGCGGATGACGTAGACGGCGTGGTCGGCGGTCGGCCGGATCGGTCAGGAAGCGGACGCGTTCGCCGGTGCGGATGGTGCGGAAGCCTTCGGTGACGATGTCGGCGTAGTTGAAGGAGTAGGTCGTGCCGGTCTCGTCGTCGCGGACGAAGTAGGTTCCCTGGCGCCCGGCAGGGCCGCTGCCGGAGGGCTGGCGGTCGGTGATGCGGCCGAACCGCTGGCTATCGGCAGGGCTTGCCGGCCGGCTCCGGTTGCGGCGGGTGCGACCGCGTCGTGGCGTCGGTATTCATGCGAGGTCCTCGACGCAGCGGAAGCCGACGGCGTTACTGGCGCCGCGGCGGCGGTAGGTGCCCTTGGACGAGGCCTGCACCGCGCGGTAGGGGTTGTCGAAGGACCCGCCGCAGATGACCGCCTCGTTCAGATCCTCCAGCACGGTCGCGGTGAACTCCCAGACGTTCCCCACCATCTCCCGGATCCCGAACGGCGAGCGGTTGCCGGGATGCGCGTCCACCGGGCCGGGCAGGGCGCTCCTTGAGCCGGCCGCGGTCAAGCTCAGCTCGCCACGCCTCGTAGGTGATCAAAGGGCGATCGCTCCAGGAGTCGGCGCAGTTGACGGCCGAGATGTCGACCTCGTCGCCCCAGGGGAACAGGCGCCCGTCGGCGCCCCGGGCGGCGGCCTCCCATTCCAGCGAGGTGGGCAGCCGCTTGCCCTCGAATCGGGCGAACGCGTACGCGCTCCACCAGTTGACCGCGATCGCCGGATGGTTCTCGTAGGCGGGGTCGTCGTAGTAGCCCGGGACGCGCAGCCGTTCGTGCCACGGCTGGTGGGTGAAGCCGGATGGCATGGCCGGATGGTCCCACTGGGCCGACCCGTGGCGGGCGACCGCTTCCAGGAAGCGCTTGTACCGTGCAACCGTGACGGGGAATCGGTCGAATTTCACCGGCCGCTCGACGCGGCGCAGCATCAGATGGTGCCCGGGCCCGACCACGTAGACGCCCGCGGGCAGGACGCAGTCATCGGTTCCAGCCACGCTCGAACGGCGGCACAGGAACTCCCGGACCTGCTCGGTCAGGCGGGGCCGCCCGGCGGCCACCATGGCCGCGTCGCGGCGCTGCGGGGTCGCGCAGGAACTCCGCCGCCAGCAGCTCCTGGTAGGCGGCATGCCGGAACGCCACCGTAGCGACAACCCCACCGGCCGATCAGCGGGCCGGAACAGCGACCTGAGCCTGCAGCTGTCGAAGCCCAGATGGCCGCCGTCGAACACCGAGATGCCGAATTCATTGACCAGCTCGACCAGAGTGAAGGTGGTGACACCCTGCAGGAAGGCCAGCCCGAAGAAGGCCACGACTCGCGGCAGCATCGCCGGATCCAGCGACCTGGGTGATGTGCGTCCACAGCAGGCTGCCCAGATCACCCTGGTGGGCCGCCCCGACCTCGGCGGCCACGCGCACCACCAGCGGTGAACCCCCAGCCGCCTCATCCAGCAAAAGCACAGAGAACCGGGGTACCTTCAGCGGGTCGACTCCTTGGGCGTGCAGTTGCTGCACCAGCTTCTCTGGCATCAGGCTGGTGCCATCCAGGAGCCGGCGGACCTCTGGTGAGTCTTCGAGGAACGACACCCGCGAGGTGGTGACCACGGCCGATTCCGCCGACAGCACCTGCGCCAGATCCCCGAACAGTTCCAGGAACCCCGCCTGGGTCATCTCGGTCACGGCCTCATCGATGCCGTCCAGGGCGCACAGCACCGAGCCTGCCCGGGCGAAGTAGTGGAAGACCGGGAACACGTACGCGGTCTCCACCGCCATGAACGGCGCCAGCGTGCGGGCGACGAACTCGGCGAACGGCTCGTCGCGGCGCTTGAGGCTCATGTCGAAGAAGAACCGGTACCGCCGCGCCGCGGCGCCCGGAGCCGCCGCGACGAGGCGTTTGAGCAGCGTCGTCTTCCCGCTGCCCGGCCGGCCGACGATGAGCAGGTTCCCGCCGCTCGCCGCCAATTCCTCGAGCAGCCGCGACGCGGCGCCGGCCTTGGAGATCCGCATCTGGCCCGAACGATCATCGGTGGTCAGCACATCACCCGATGACCGGGACATCGACCGCATCCGAGCTGGTACCGCCGGTCCGGGGGACAGGCCAGCAGGACTCGGGTACAGACCGAGAACGTCGGCCAGGTGACGGTCCACGTCGACGAACGCGTCCATGAAGTGGTCGTAGGTCACCACCCGGCAGTCCTCACGCAGCGGTTCGGGAACCCGGCCGCCGCTTTCATCCTCCAGGATCAGGAACCGGGTCAGCTTGGGCAGCTGGGTCTGCAGCAGCTGCCCGCCGGTGGCCGCGAGCACCTGGGCGACCTCGGCGGCGTCCTTGCTGAGCAGCAGCTCCACGTACTCGCTGCGCAGCCCGCGTTCGCGCAGCGAACAGCTGGTAGACGGTGTGGTGGGATAACTCGAACCGTTTGACCGGCCGGTAATCGAGGGTCACGTACAGCCCGGCGAGGAACTCCGCCTTGGCGGCGACCGCCGGGGCGAGCTTGGGCACCTGCCCGGTGAGCGCCCCGCTGCCGGTGCTGGTGTACCAGGCCAGCACGTCCAGCAGCCGCCGCACCGCGGTCAGCCCGTCCTCGTCGGCGATCTGGAACCCGTCATGGGCGGAGCGGTTGCGCAGCCGCTGAATGTCGCGCAGGGCCTCGATCACCACATGGCTGCGGATGTACGGCCGGCACCCGGCGATCAGGTCCTTGAGCGTCTTACCCGGCCGGGGTCCCGGGCACGTTGTGGTAGCGCCACAACTGCTTGAGCAGCCGCTCGGTGATCTTCCCGACCCAGGTGATCGCGTTCTCCGGGTACCCGTCGCCGAGGGACCGGATCGGCCGCTCGAAATCCAGCCCCAGGTAACGGGCGATCCGCGCATGGTCGTCTAACTCGGCCTTCAGCCGCTCCAGCCGCGTATCCAGTTGTGTGCTCACGTCTTCTTCCCCAGGACGAACGCGAATGTGTCGGTGAACTCGATCCGGTCACCGGGATGATCGCGGCGGATCTCGTCCACCCCCGCCTCCAGTTCGGCGTCGCTGAACGCCGACAGCAGGGACATGTACCGGTCCCGCACCATCTGCAGATACCGCTCCGGCCGGAAACGCCAGCGGGAAACTCTCCTCCGTCACCTCTGCGGCCAGGCCCGCGTCGCGCATCGCGGCGGCAATGTCCGCCGGATCGGGCTGATGCTCCGCGAACACCTTCAACGCCTCGCGCGAACAGCGGATAGGTGATCCGCGTCGGCAGCATCACGACCAGCATCCGCCCACCCGGTTTCAGCAGCCGCGCCAGCCCGCCAATCACCGCGGCCCGGTCATCGACGTGATGCAGCACCTCCTTGAGCAGGATCGCGTCGTAGCCGTCATGAGGGAGCGCCACCCGCCCAAAGGCCAGATCCTCCGCGCTCGCGGCGACCGGGATCAGCCGATCATCGCGCGGCACCTGCGCCAGCATCCCGGCAGACGGCTCGGCGCACACCACGGCCGCCGCGTGCTCGGCGAGCCCGCGCGCATACAGGCCGGTGCCGCAGCCGACGTCGGCGACCAGGTCACCATCGGAGAGCTGTAACCGCCGCAGGATGCAGCCGGTCATCCATGCCAGGAACTCGGGACTGTAGGCCCAGTTCTGGTCATAGGTGGCGGCCAGGCGGTCGTAGTGGTTCCGCGTGACGTCCCCGTTCACGGGCGGCCCTCCAGCCGAAGTGGCAGCGCAAGTTCCCAGCCTCCATGGGCTTGTCCGTGACGGTCAAGGCAACAATCCAGATCCTTAACGGCGGTGCGGCCGTTCCCCAAGACCAGATGGTGCGGACCGAGCCGGCGGAGGCGCGGCAGACCCGCCACCGGCCAGCTCGCGGACGAGGGGAGAGCTGGCAAATGCCCGGGATACCTTCACCAGCCAGGCCGCCTCGCTGACCAGGTCGACGCCGCCGCGCACGGCTGGCCCGGCGGTGCCCGGAATTCGCGCCGTTCGCAGGACGACCGGCCGCCCTGGCGCGCATCGGCAGCGGCGAGGACAGCGGCCTCGACCGTGGCGGCAAGGTCGTCCCCGGCCAGCCCAGCGCTCATGCGCCGCCGTCGTTGCGGCCGCGCGTGCGGCCGGGTCCTGGTAGGGCCGCAACGCCAGCGCGGCGTCGCGGATCTCGATGACCCTTCGATACAGCCGCGACCGCGCCGTGAGCCTGGCACCGCCGGACACGGCGCATTCGGCTTCGGGAACCGCCTCCCGTAACGCCGCCCACAGGGGACGCAGCTCCCGCAAGCGACGCCAGGTGCCAGACTTCAGGCCTGCCAGGAGGCCTGCGCGTTCCAGCAGGAGGAATGCGAAGGTCTCGGCTTCCAGCTCCGTCACCGGAGTGCCGGCGGTGTCACCGAGGATCATCTGAACCAGCTCGGTGCTCACGTCGGGCACCAGCCGCCGGTCAATCGACGCGCCCTTTTCCGGGCCGAGGACGACGTACGCGACCAGGTGCGCCGCGATGTGCGCCTGGTGGAATGGCGAGGTCTGCTGCTCGTAGTAGATGTAGTCCGCGGCAGCCGTTCGGGCCCATAACCCGGACGGGTTGCCCGGCTCGATGGTTACCGGGACCAGCCGGATGGCGCGAGGATCACGGCGCTCCAGCTGGCCGGCCCGCGTTCCGAGGTCAAACGGCACCGGGAGATCGAGCTCGCCGACCTTCACGGAGATCTGCCGCACGGCGTGGCGTGCTGCGCGGCCGTACCTCATGGCCTGCCCCGCTCATGCCGGCCCGAGCCCGAGCCCGATCCTGCGTCCCGCCACGCCGCGACCAGCTCGGCGCGCAGCAATGCGACGTCCCCCATCGATTCCGCGAGCGCCCCCAGCCCCCCGGCGTCGGCCGGCTGCCATAACCAGGCCTGGATGACCTCGGTCAGCGCCGGGTTGGCCGAATCGACCAGCCAGGCCATGAACCGCCCGGCCGCGTCGGCCACATCGATCTCGGTTGCCTGATAGTCCCTTCCGATCACATAGACCCGCACCGGTAAGCCTCCCCGCACCGGCCCCCCTACAAAGCCCTTGTGCGCAGAACGCGCACCAACAACCATGCGTCGCCCACGTTGGTATGTCAAGCTGGTGCGGCCAGGCTTGGCATGTGCGGCCTGGCTAGCTAGCCTGAAGGCACGCTGAACCAGGGGAGAGGACACGACATGGACGGCGGGCAGTCCCCTGCGGTCGTCCCGCAGTACGTCAAAATAGCGGGCGACCTACGCGAAAAGATCAAGGACGGCACCTACGGGCCCGGCGCGCTGCTGCCCTCACGCAACGAGATCACCGCCATGTACGGCGTGTCCGCCATCACCGCCCGCGACGCGCTATCCATGATCAGCCACGAAGGCTACGCCAAGGCCATCCGCGGCCGCGGCCACATCGTCCGCCGCAAGCGTTCCCGCCTGACCGTGCCCGCCCGGATGTACGCGCCTGACCCTGGGCTTGAGCCCGGTCCGGCGGTGCCGCTGGAACTCCACCGGCTCGACGTCTACCAGGAACAGCCCCCAGACAACATCGCGCTCCCGCTCGAGACCGGCGCCGACGTGACTGGTGTGGGTCCGCCGCGCCGTCTACATCGCCGCCGCCGACCGCCAGCCCATGCAGATCCACGTCAGCTGGATTCCCGGCCTGCCCGGCGACGCGGAAGACGAGCTGCGCGCCATCGCCGCAGACACCCCATGGCCTACTGCGGTTCAGAAGGTGACTGGCCGGACGATCGCCACCGTCGTCCAGCACACCCGCGCCCGCGGCGCCAATCCCTGGGAGGCCGAAACTCTCGGCATCCCGGACAAGACCACAGTCCTGGTCACCCACGCGACTCTCCATGACGCGCAGCGCCACCCGATTGAGCACTCCCGCTACACCTGGCCCACCGATGCCGTCCGCATCAGCGACTACTACACTCACCTGTCCGCCACCTGACGGGCGCACGGCGCGTGGCGGGGAGCGCAGTATGGGCCAGGCATCGCGGCCGTCGCCATGGTCGGCATGGTGACTGGGCGATGGGTCTGATTTACCTGTAATGCCGATGAGCGGGTATCCGGCCACCAGCCAGGTCGAGCGGCAATGGGGTCGTTCTACGCCGTGAGACCATCTCAAGCAATGCGGTTTCAGGAATGATCCCAGCAGCGTGTATAGAGCTTCGGGATTCGGAATAGCGATTTAGCACCCGAACCGCCCTTCTGTACCACGCGTTCGAGGAATCCAAGCCGCTCTAGGAGGCGGACTTGATCGCTTATCTTCCCCTCTGCCTCGTTGAACAGATTCTCGACCTCATGCATGGAGAAATCGTAAAGCTTACCAGCTCGGCAGTTCAAAACGAAGGAAGGGGCCACTTTGAAGTCGTTAACGACCTCCAAGAAGCTCAAGTCTGAAAGCTTCGTCATCGCCTTGCCCACCGCCTCAGCCGAAAAGAGCGGAAGTGTGGACACTACGTGTTCCAGGTTAGCCGACAAGTCACGCGATATATAAAGGAGAAGTATAGCCAGGCGGGGCGAGATGTCGCCGTTTCCGTTCCGGAGTGAGTCAATGAGCCACCGATCGATGGGCTGCCCCTCAATCTCCGACGGGAACAGCACTTCAAGTGCAGTGCGCGTTTCGATCGCGCCATCCGCATCGCGCAACCTCACGGCAAGCCGCTGGAACGGCTCATTGGCGAATACGCGCCTTACGAGGACTTGAAGCCATTCCTCCTCGGACCAGTCGAGCGTCAGCGTTCTAGATACTAGTTTGTTCTTCTCTTGGATGTCGTAAAGTTCGAAGAGGTCGGTTCGGAGAAACACCACGAGTTCAATACATTCCAACAAAGATACGCGCCCTTCCGCCTGTAGCAAAGACTGTACGAAGGCTTCCTGCTTGGCGCGGTCATACTTGAAGGTCTCATCAATTCGGTCGAACATAACCACGACTCGTCGTGCGGACTCACCTAGTAGACTGTCTGCCTCTTCGAGGAAGGATTCGACGTCCAGGGAAGCCCTGCTGGGCCTTCCGCCGCTACCGGATGGAAGCTTGGCCTCCAGATTGACCGGCCCGACCGCGAAATTCAGTGTCGTGCCGCTGAGAAGACCAAGTGCCGCCCGAAGCGCGCGCAAAGCGAGGTTTGTCGGTTCGGTCGAGAATCCGAAAGCAGCGCGTAGATCAGCGGCCTCGCGACGAAGCCTTTTGGGAGCCGATGCGGGAACAGTCGACGCGACCACCGACGCAACAACCACGAGCCATGCCGCCCGGAGTGCGTCGGTGTCCAGCCATGCGTCCCCGGCAACGATGCGGTGCAGCAGGTCGCCTGTAGTCGCTACCGCGCAGATCTTGGTGCCGGGGTGGGCATCGACAGCCGAGGTACCTTCAGCCAGCTTCCGAAAAATGGCGCTTTTGCCTGAACCGCGGTCTCCGACAATGATGGATCGGTGCTGATCGAATATTGCTCCCAAGCCTCGACGTCGGACGAAACTTTCGTCCAGAAGTTCATCTCTCTCTGCCTCCTCTGCCCCGAACTTGATATCGGCGAGCCGGTACCCGGAGGGGAGGATGCGCTGCGACAGAATGACTTCCCTGACAGCAGTGTGGAAAATCGCCGCCGTCCCTGCCGAATCATCGAGCACAATCAGTACGCGTGCGTCTGGAGCACCGAGAAGGCGCCACACTTCTTCTTCCGTTATTCGCGACTTCGAGGCTAGATCTGAAATTTGTTCCGCCCGCCGGCTAACGCGAGTTCCTCCAACAGCACATCCAGCTTCGCCGGATCTGAAGAGGTACTAACAGCCTTATTCACTGCCTGCTCGAGAACGATTCCGAGGGATGCCACATTGGCTATTGAGTCGAGCGAGCCCGAGTGGAGCGGCAGAGCCCGTGCCAGAAGCCTGAGGAAAAGCGGGTTTCCCTCGGAACGATCAGCGAGGCGGAAAAGGACGTCATCGGATAGCTCTGGTGCGTATGCGCGCAGCAGGTGAATTGCTTCTTCGCTGGTAAGGCCTCGCAGTTGAACCACTCTGAAGCGAGCGAAACGCCTGATCTCTGCACCGGTCGGACGGGATGATACAACGAATTTCCAACCGTCCAGAGTGAGACTGAGTTCCTCGACCGCAGCGACCATCCGCGGCGGGTAAGCAGATTCATCGATAGCATCAAACAGGAGAACAGGCGATGACATCTGACTGCCAACATCGCGCAAAATTCCGGCCACCTCATGAAGGGGCGGCGCGCCTGCGGAGGTACGAAGGGTTCTTCCGATGTCGCTGATATCCGTGAAGGGCGATGCCGCGATCGCGTCCAAAACCACCGTGCCAAGCTCGCCTGGATCGCCCAGCCCGCGAAAGTTGACGAAAAAGACGGCCCGTCCTTGCCTTTTCAGCTCCACTTCAACCATACGCAGCAGCGTGGTCTTGCCGGTCCCCGGAGCGCCGAGCAACAGTGCCCCCTGGAACTCCTTCTCGTCGAGGCTGTACAGGAGCTCTGCGAGCTCACGACGCTGGACAAGATGCACGTCTTCCCGATTCATATGGCCTCCTAGCGGACGTTGCCGGAATCAAGTTCCATTGCAGAGGGGCGTAACAGACTCCTGACCTGCCACATACCCGCATCCGCCATGACGCCCAAGCGTTCCAGGATCAGGGCAGACGCGAGCTGCTCATCTCCATAACGTTGAGATTCCTGCATCTGATACTGCGGACACGGCGGCTCCCGAGCAACCTGCCACTCTCCTGCAACCATCGCTAGTGCACTCATCTGCCGCATGTCGTTCGTTTCGGCATCGCATCGATCCTGCAGCTTCGGTGGCAGTATGGCTGAGTGCCCAAGGATGTGGATCGGTCGCTGGCCCGCATCGATGTAGCTGACCTTCTGCGCCTCGCCGCGCTGGCTGCCGAGGTTGAGGCCGAGCTCTTCGAGCGCCGTCCGTGCGGTTCCGGCCGCTATGCCGGCCGCCTGCTGGGCCGGGCCCTGTGCCAAGGCGCTGCCTTGCATTACGTCAACGGGAAGAACGGCGTCAAGGACTTCGATGTCTGGTCCTTCTACGCCCAGCATGACGACTGGCCTTTCCCTGCCAGATGGCGCGGAACGCGAGACTTCGGCCCCTCGAAGTTCGGCCGGTACCCGGGCGATCCGCCGCAGTACGTCGGCAGGCGCGTCGACTTTTTCGGGCGCTCGCTTCCGGCCGCACCGGCACCGATCCGGCCCACGCCATCCGTGATTACCTGGCCGCCGGGCGGACCAAGTCGGCTAGGGCACTCGCGGCGAAAGCAGCGGTCCTGATCGACCCGACGGATCGCGTCGGCGAAATCGTATGGCCCACCGACTAACGCGCGCTCATGCCGCCGACAGTGCGGATGCGCGATGCCCTGGCCTGCATTCTGCACGGCTGCCGAGCAGGTCCGCCGGATACTCCATCTTTCCGCGCTTGCAGGACCCCACGTCCAGGACCGCTGGGGTCCCATACGGCCAGGATTACGGGCGCCGTGGTCAGGCCTTCCTGGTGGCGTTCGGCGGCGGCACCTGTCCTGGCGAGCGGCTCAACTGGAGAGGATCCGGTGCCGTCCGCCCCACATGCCCTTCGCGGAGCTGAGTCATCATGAAGACACCCAGCTGGTAGTTCTGACTGCTCAGTGAATCAAGATGTGCCTTGATCTCGTGCAGGCTGGGGTCGGCAGGAGGACCTTCCTCCTCTTCTGGTAGCAATTCTCGAGTTCAGCGCCGACCTGCTTATAGTTCACATAGATCTGGCTATCGAGCCAGTCGCGGGCCGTTTCACCGAAGTAAGTACCCATGAGCGCCAGATTAAGATTCAAGCAGTCATTCCATTCGTACAGGACGGCATTGTATTCTCTGAGGCTGTCCTGGACTCGGTTGCTATCCAGCACCGGAGCATCCGACGCCAGAGTATGATAGAACCTAAGCATCCGATACAGTCGCTTATCCAGCAGCTTACTGACCTGCTGACAAACACTGTCCGCGCGGCGAAGCTCGTCCTCTCGCAACTGAGCCTCCTTCTGGTGGTCCCAGGTGCGTTGCTGTAGCCAGCTGCCGAGAAAGCCTCCCAGTACGGTCGTCAGCGCGAAGCCAACGACAAGCGGAATCAGCGCATTTTGCCAATCAGGCAACCTCCGATCTCACCCACCACGGTCAGTCCGCAGCCGGTACCGTCACGATGCCATGACAACGCCGCAAACGGAACGACATGGGTAAGGCAGCTGCTGCCGCGTCGTCGATGAACTTACTCTCATGCCGCATATCGGGCATGGTCGATCACCGGGTCCAAGGCTCCCGATAGCGGCCGTACCCACCGCTCAGGCCGACGCCCGCTGCCCGGCTACCCAACCTGCTCACACCGATCCCTCTCCGACATCTTGCTCAATGCCCTGGGCCTGCCAGGTGCCGAAGGTGACACCCGAACCTTGGAGCTTCCAGTCGTTGCGCCCGTTTGCGGTCCGTCCCACCACGACGGCAGCCGCGGCGCTCGGGCTGGCGAACACCTGGTTGCGGGCGAATCGCATGGTCCTGCCGTCGTGGCCCGGAACGATCGCTCCTTCCCGGACAAGCTTCCCGCGCAAGACCTTGTACGCGTGCTCGACGCGAACAGCCTGATATGCGCGGCACCGCTCGTCCGACGCCGAGCAACGGCGCCCTCAGGAAAAATTAGGCGGGTCGGCGCGCGATTATCAAGAGCCCTTTTGCGTCGTTGGCCGCATGCGGTCCCCGGTTACGGCCCGACGGACAGTCGGACAGCCTGTATGTTTATGCATCGCCGCGCTTGGAGTGAACGTCCTGATATGCCGCATAGCGCGCGCTGGTGGGTCGCTATGCGGAAGGTCTGCCATGGAGAGTTTGATGAGCGTACTCGTGCAGTCACCTCGGCCCGACGCGGTGCTGATCGACATCGATGGCGTGCTGACCGAGTCATGGAGCCTCTCGATGGAGCGGTCAGGGCGCTGAAACGGCTACGCGCGGCGGCGCTCCCGCTGGCGCTGGTCACTGAATATCACGTCTCGCCCCCGCGGGCATCGATTGGACAGCATTGGCTGATGCGGGCTTCCCGGTCACTGCCGAGAACGTTCTCACGGCGCCGGTCATCGCCGGTGCCTACCGAGCGGACCACTACCCGGGTGCCCGGTGCCTGCTGCTCAACGGCGGGGACATCCGCGCGGACCTGGCCGGAGTGACCCTTGTCGGTGCGGACGACCCTGCCCCCGTGGACGTGGTCATCGTTGGCGGTGCCGGTCCGGAGTTCAGCTATCAGGCACTCAACCGGGCCTTCGGCCACCTGCAGGGCGGAGCCGCGCTGGTCGCCCTGCACCGCGGCATGTACCGGCGCACCGCCGAAGGCCTGCAACTTGACAGCGGGGCTTTTGTCGCAGGCCTGGAGCAGGCCGCGGGAACAGCGGCGGAAGTGGTCGGCAAACCCGCCGCGGCCTTCTTCGCCGCCGCGCTCGCGCACCTGGGCGCCGACGCCGCTCACACCCTGATGGTGGGCGATGACATCGAGAACGACGTGCTCGCCGCTCAGCGCCAAGGGCTCACCGGGGCACTGGTCAAGACCGGCAAGTACCTCCCCGGCGCGCACCGCAGCGCCACCGGCACGCCCGACCACATCCTCGATTCCTTCGCCGGTCTGCCAGCCCTGCTGGAGCAACTGTCATGGAGCGCCACCCCGGGATGCGCCGCAGGCAGTTGCCATCGATCCGGATCGTGCCGTCGCTGTATGCGGCCCGTGTGATCCGGTGGCTGCGATTTGGTGAGAGATAGCATCCGTGCGTGGGCGTCGAGCTGAAGGACGAAATCGCTGACTTCCTGGGGCCAAGCCGGATCTACTCGCGGGAGGACGTTCTTGCCAGGCCAGCAGCTGTCCCGGCGGCCGGCGGCATATACGGTTGGTGGTTTCGCCGCCTTCCTGCGCCCATGGACGTCGTCGTGTGCAAGAAACATGGGGACTAACGCTTCTGTATGTGGGGATCTGCCCGGACGGCCCTTGCCGGACGGGCGTCTGCTACCGGCAGCACCTACGGCTGCGCCTGCAGACGCATTACAGCGGCAACGCCGAGGTCTCAACCCTTCGGAAGACGCTCGGCTGCCTCTTGGCGGACGAGCTTGGCATCCAGTTGCGGCGCGTCGGCTCCGGCAACCGAATGACTTTCGTCACGGGCGAACAGAGGCTCTCAGCGTGGATGGAGCAGAACGCTTTCGTCAGCTGGGCGGTCGCGATCGGCCGTGGGAGCTCGAGGAAAACTTGATCGCCACGCTCGACCTGCCCCTCAACCTGGAAGGTAACAGCCGCAACCGGTTCCACCCGGAACTGACGCGCGCGCGGGCTCGGTGCGTGGCCGACGCCAAGGCCCTGGCCGCGTTGCCGAATCCCGGCGTAGGGGGCAGGTAGCGTCCAGCGTACTCAGGCCACAGAGGCGAACAACGCGTGCATCTCTGTTGGCTGCAGCGGCTCGTATATCGATGCCTGTCGCCATAGCCGGGTGCCCTCCGGTAGCCACAAGTATGTCGCGCGGGCGGTCGACAGGATCCGGTCTGATCGGCGTGGCCAGCAGGTAGATGCGGCCACGATCTGGAGAAGGTCGTTGGCTCTGCCAGGCCTGAACCTTTCTATCCACCGCCCCAGGTGCTCAAGCCCCGGCAGGCTCGCGGACTTGGCGTTGTTACAGGCAGCGTGGGCGGCGACCAGGTTATCGATGCTGTTATCTGGAACTCGTGTTTCCGAGTTTCGTTCCGGCAAGTGGTTGAAAGGCGCCCTTGATCGCCTGGGCGGGCAGGCCGCGGCGTGGCAGGCCTGCGGACGCCCGGCGTGGATAGCTCTGCGTAGCCGATCGTCGCGGATGGCGATAATTGATCACGATCCGTAGCTGGAGGGCGTGCCGGCGGGACAGCAGCAAGGAAGCCCCATAGGACAGGTGACTGATCATGATCATCTGACGCTGTGAGGCTTCCTTGGCTGGCCAGTCTGCCATCTCGTGCTGCTTCCCGTCCGGCGCCGGCGGTACTCGGGCGCAGGAAGCGGCTGTCCCGCTGGTGAAAGCGCCGATGATGGCCCGCCCGCCAATGCCGGTGACCGGGCGGAGGGACCCGCCCGGGTTCCCGGCCCGGGCCTGCCGGTGCCCGTGACCTGGCGGGCCCTGCTGGATGAGCTGGCGCCGGTGTTCAAGCGGCGTTCCACCCACGCGCTGTTCGTGGCGCTGGCGTGCGGGATGATCGTGGCCAGCCGCCGCACCGTGGTAGCCGTCGCCGCGGCGGCCGGGATCGCCGGGCAGTTCCGGCGGGCGTGCTGGTTCTTCTCCTGCGCAGTGTGGGATGCGGACGACCTCGGGGTGGCGGTGGCCCGCCTGATCGTCAGGTACCTGCTGCCCGAAGGCGAGCCGGTCACCGTGGCCATCGACGGGACGTTCTTCAAACGCTGGGGCCGCAAGGTGGCGCAGGCCCGGTGGGCTTACGACGGATCGGCGCAGGGCGGGAAGAAGATCGCGTTCGGGAACACGTGGGTGATCGCCGCGATCGTGGTCCGGCTGCCGGTGTGCTCGTCACCGGTGGCGCTGCCGGTGCTGTTCCGGCTCTGGCGCGGCAAGGGCACCGCCTCGCAGGTGGAACTGGCCGCGCGGATGCTCACCACGCTGACCGCGGCGTTCGGCGGCCGGATGATCCACGGGGTGGGGGATGCCGCCTTCCACGGCCAGGCGCTGATCCGCCAGGGCAGCACGTGGACAACCCAGCTGCCGGCCAGCGCGGTGCTCTACGGCCCCAGGCCAGCCAAGACCGGCAAGCGCGGCCGGCCGCGCAGAAAGGCGCCCGGCTGGGCACCCCGGCCCAGATCGCGCAGAGCGCGGCTGGCAGAGCGTGACCGTCCACTGTTACGGCATGACCACCACGATGCAGGTCACCACTGCGGACGCGCTGTGGTACGGCAGCTCCGCCGACACTCCCGGCCGGGTTGACCTGGTGAAAGAGCCAGACTCGGCCAAGCCCTATGACCTGGCGATCTTCACACTCGACACCGCGGCCACCACCGCGGCTGTCATCGAACGGTACTCCTGGCGGTGGCCGATCAGCCCTCTAACGCGGGGGCAAGCAGATCATCGGGGTCGGGGACGCCTGCAACCGGGTCACCGCCGCCGTTGAACGGACCGTCCCGTTCGGGTTCCTCGTCCAGTCGCTGCTGATCTGCTGGTACACCCGCTCCGGCTACCACCCCGCCGACGTCCCGGCGCCGCCTCCTGTGCCCGTGGTACCGCACCAAGACAGAACCCTCCGTCGCTGACATGGTCACCAGGCTCCGCCGCGAGTTCCTCAAGGCCCGATTTTCCGCTATACGCCCAGGCCACACCCCACTTGATCAAATCGAGGACTACGCCTGGACCTGCGACATCCCCGCCGCCTAACTCGGAAACA
>CAVSEV010000006.1:0-191261 GCA_963727015.1 uncultured Actinomycetota bacterium
GGTCCGGGTGCTGGCGGCCTTCCAGCGTCTTGGCGTTGCCCTGCAGGCCGTAATCCAGCGGCCCGGCCAGCAGCTTGCCGACACTGTGGTGAGAGACCTGGTGCCCCTGGTTCCCCAGCTCGTCCGCCAGGTTCCTGGTGGACTTGGTGGTCCACCGGAGGCGGGTCATCGGATCGCCGCGGGTTTCCGGCTCCACCAGCGCGTCCAGGGCGTCTAGCAGGCCCGCGTCGATACCGGTCAGCGGCTTGCGGCCGCCACCCGGCCGCCGCGCCCGCCCGCCCAGCGGCTCCGCGCCGCCATCCAGCTCATCCACCCCGGCGGTCACCGTCACCCGCGACACCCCGGCCGCCCGTGCCACCAGCGCGATGCCCCCATATCCCAGCGACCTGGCCTCAGCCGCCATCAGCAGCCGCCGCTGCCGCTCATCCAGATGAGGCAGGATCGTGTCAAACTTCGCCGCCAGCACCTGCTCATCGATCTCCATGACAATGGCCATACCAAAAGCATGATCCCGACATCAGAAGATGTACAAGTTAATTTAAGACAGGCCCTAACGTCACGCCTCACCTAACATCACGCCTCACCTGACATAGAGACCGCCCGGGTCGCTCCTGATACATACGGGTCGCTCCTGATACATAATTGCGCCATGCATGTCCGCACCGGGACGCATGGTGGTTTGCGGCCTGGGCCGTGACGCCCGACACACCTGGGAAGTCACTGGCGCGGTCGCGCTCCCGTCGGTCACCCGGTCGGGGTGCGCCGATGGCGCGTCTCGCCTGGATCAGCTGGTGGCGACGTGGACCGGCAGGCTGCGCAGTCCATGTATGAGGGTGCTGGAGCGCCACCTAAGTTGGCCCGGTTCGCCGGCGAGGGTCAAGGTGGCGAACCGGCTCAGCAGCCGCTGCAACGCGATTTCGGCCTCCAGCCGAGCGAGCGGTGCGCCGACGCAGTAATGGATGCCGTGGCCGAAGGCGACATGCCCGCTGGCGGCCCTGGTCAGGTCGAGCTGCGCCGGGGCGGGGAAACGGTCGCCGTCATGGTTGGCCGCTAGCAAGGAGATCATGACGAACTCGCCGGCCGGGATCGTGGTATCGCCGGCCGGCACCGGCTCGGTGGTGAACCGGACCGTGGCGATGTGGACCGGGCCTTCGGACCGCAAGAACTCTTCGACCGCATCGGGTACCAGGCCCGGGTCGGACCGCAGCAGTGCCATCTGGCCCGGATTACGCAGCAGCGCGAGCACGCTGTTGGCGATGAGATTGACAGTCGTCTCGTGGCCGGCCAATACCAGCAGGAACGCCATGGACACTAGCTCATCGCCAGTCAGCCGGTCGCCTTGGTCGTAAACGTGCACGAGGTCGGACAGCAGGTCCTCGGTAGGGACGGCCCGCTTGGCGGCCACCAGCGCGCGGAGGTATCCGGTCACCTCGCCCGACGCCCGCTGCCATGCCTCCTGTGGCGCGCCGGAGATGATGGCCCTGCTCCAGGCACGCATCCGGTCCCGGTCGCCGTCCGGCACGCCGAGCAGCTCGCTGATCACAGTGATCGGCAGCGGGAACGCGAACGAGTCCACCAAGTCGACCTGGCCCTGGGCCGGCATGGCCGTGAGCAGGTCATCGGTGATCTGCTCGATCCTGGGCCGCAGCCGGGTCACCGCGCGTGGAGTGAACGCCTTGTTGACCAGCCTGCGAAGCCGGGTGTGGTCAGGCGGGTCCGAGTTGAGCATGTGCGCGGCGAGCGGCGAGGCGTGAGCGCCGGCCGTACCGGCCGGGAACAAGCCGCGTGCCCTGGTCACGTCCTTGCTCAGCCTCCGGTCGTCCAGCAGCGCCCTGGCCTGGGCGTAACTTGTGACCAGCCAGCCGCGCACCCCGTTCGGCATCACCACCGGCTGGACCGGGCCCCCGACCTGGAGTTCCCGGTAGACCGAGTCAGTGTGTTGTATAAACCGCTTGTCCAGCCGGACCGGATGCTGCGCAACGTCCACATTGGCCCCTTTGACGCTTAACGTGTTCGGGCCGTGCCGCGCAATGGCCGCGGGCGTCCGGCGGCCGCCGCTGGTGGGCCGACACGGGGCCAGCCGCCTGGGCACAGCGTTGTCGAGGTCGCCCACCCTTCCGACGTACCGTGAAGCTGGCCGTCCCGATGTAGCCGATCTTGCCTTGGTGACGGCATGCGCTCGCCGCCGTTGCCTGGGATCTGGGGCAAGCCGAAATACGCGGTGCGCGCGAGCTGGATGCGGAGGATGACGGCTACTCCCGTTCGCAGACTGCAATAACTGCCCGTGTTCGGATTATTACTTCCGGCCGCGCGGCTGGCAATGGGCTGATTATCCTGGCGGCCCCTGGGAGCGACGATGGTCAGCCGCGGACGCGGCCAAGCTGGCGAGCGCTTGGTTCATGGCGCCGTATGTGGTCGGCCCGAACTCCTCGCGCCACAGTTCCCGACAGACGAGAGCGTGCGACGCGGCTTCGGCTGCCTGGTCGCCTGATTCGCACACGCGCACCGGCCCAGAAAGCATCCTCAACCCGTCAAGGGTGGTCGAAATGACAAGGAAGATCACAGGCATAATGGTTGTTATGGAGGTGATCGTGAGGCACCAGGATCGAGGCGCGCTGCGCCTCGATCACCGGCATAACAGGCATCATACCGGCCGGAGGCGTAGTGATCTGATCTTCGCTCACCGGCATAATGCCGATGAGCGTGAGCCCTGGCTAGCGAGCGGGATTTCGACGTAGTACCACTTTGGTACCATGTTGTCATGGCCATGAATTTGCGGCTTGACGACGAAGACAGCGCACTGCTGAAGGCTCTGGCAGAGGCGGAGCACGTTTCCCTCCACGAGGCCGCTTTGCGAGCGATCCGCCGCAGCGCCCGCGAACTCGCGCACACCGATCGCGTGCGCGAGGCCACTGCTGAAATGCTCGACCGATGGGGCGAGGTTCTGGACAGGCTCGGCCGCGCGTGACCGATCCGGCTCCGGGCACCGAATACCTCAGCCTGGAGGATCTGCTGGACCTGGTGAACGCGCTGGTGGCCGGCCCCGTCGGGGATCTTGGCCTGCTCGATTCAGCCTGTCACCGCCCGCAGGCCAGCTTCTTCGGCCAGGATGCGTATCCGACGCTGACCGGGAAGGCAGCCGCGCTCATGCACTCGCTGGCTTGCAACCACGCGCTCGTCGACGGCAACAAGCGGCTCGCCCTGCTGTCCACAGTGGTGTTCTTGCGAATCAACGGCTACGTACTGGACCTGACTGACGACGAGGCGTTCGCTCTGAGCATGTCCGTGGCCGCAGGCCAGCTAGGCGCCGACGGGATCCAGAAGCAGCTCCGGCTCGCGAAAGCGCCCCTGTGACCCACCAGATCCCAGCATTCTCGCTCGGCCTCGCCTATCTGCCATCTAGCCATCGTTTGCCTTCACCGCTGCTGGAGTCTCACCGGTTGCGTCGTCTGGCATGAGGATCGTTACGAAACGGCTAGATTGAATCTGCTGGACTAGAGGGTCGCTCGCTTTGCGCCATGCATCTCTGGTCCGGATCACGGGATTGACGGGCATCCCCAGTCGCTGCTGGGCACGGTCAGCAGCGTCGTAGACCGACTCTCGCGTAGGCCGCCCGACGACGAGGACATCCAAGTCATGAGGTGGCGGGCCGGGCCATTGGAGATAACGGGCTGCCCACGAGCCAAAAATCAGGACCCGCTCCGCGCCATCCAACTCGGCGAATTCATCAGCCACTACCTGCATGGGCCCCCACGAAAGAAACAGCAGCTCCGCCAGCGGCTCGACAAGACGGTTGCCTGAGTTTGCCTGGACCATCGTGGATCGCCCGGCGCTGCGACGACGCAGCAATCCCGCCTCGGTCAGGCGTTTCACCTCGTAGTGGACTGTGCTGAGCGGCGCATCGAAGCGCCGAGCAAGATCTGTCAGGCTGTACTCGCGCTCAGGGTTGAGCAGCAGCGCAGCAAGGATGTCGGCTTGCAGCTTCGACCGGAACACGGGCAGCAACGCCGGCGCGGCGCTCCGCATAACCTGAAGATATCTGCAATCTATCCGACTCGTCAGGCGCCTGCAGAACCTGCAGCCAGGAGCACCCGCTGCGGCCCCGGCCGCTTGTGCTTGACGAGAATGTACGTACGGTCCTCAATGCCCCGGATACCGCGCTATGTACAACGATCCAATACCGGCATGCCCAGCATCACGCAGGATGGCTCACACGCGTCCAGCAGGGCTCTCCCTAAATAGACTCAGCGGAGCGCGGCCTGACCTTGGCTAGCGAAGGGTGGAAACGGACCCAGCCAAATGCGGACTGCCTGAGCAGGACCGCCCCGCCCATGCCATGCCTTACGGCAAAGCCCCGTCCCGAGAACTGCCGTACTGCGGGCCAAACCGCAAACTTCCCAGCCCTCTGATACCCCGCTACGCCCGTCATGAGGTCTGATTAGGCACATGGCAGCCCGACGAACCAGCCGATCAGGGCAACCGTCCTCATCCCCACTTGGCACTTCACACCCCACCACCCGCCCGCGACGCACCGCCGCATGGGAACGCCGACGCCGCGCGGTGACCACACGGCCGCCGCGTGACTGGATACAAATCTCAGTGACAGCGCTACCCGGCCTCGCCGCCGTCATCGCGCTGATCTTCACATCCCTAGCCATCCGGGCGACCGGCGACCAGCTCCAGATCGCTGAGCAAGGGCAGATCACCGGCCGGTATAACGCCGCCATCACCAACCTCGGCTCCCCGTCCGTGGACGTCCGGCTCGGCGGCATCTACGCGCTGCAGCGCATCATGCAAGACTCGCCCCGCGACCAGCCCACAATCGTCGCCGTACTGTGCGCCTTCGTCCGGGATCACGCCAACGCAGCCACCGCGAAACCCACCCACACGCTGCGAACGCCGCAGACATCGCTGGCGCTGACCCATCCGCCAACTGACATCCAAGCCGCTGTGACCGTCGTCGCGAAACGCGACCCTGCCTATGACGGTTTTACAGTCGCCTATGGTTCCACACTCGCCCTCCCCGCACCCGTCGTCGACTTCAACCACACACAACTCGCCGGCGCGAACCTCGCCGGTGCGGACCTGACGGGCGCGGACCTGACGGGCGCGGACCTGACGGGCGCGGACCTGACGGGCGCGGACCTGACGGGCGCGGACCTGACGGGCGCGGACCTCACCGGTGCGGACCTGACCGGCGCGGACCTGACCGCTGCTAAAGGACTCCCAGCCGGAACTCCCCGGTCTCCCACGGCGAACACGCCAGCACCATCAGCAACGAAGAATTCACGCCGGTAGGCCATTACCTGCGCCCCCTCACCGTCTCCGCAGCTCGGACACTCGAGATCTCCGTCGAGTTCGACGACCGCCAAGTAGCATCTTTGACGTGCTGTCGCTGTGTGAACCGCTCGCCGCCACGCTGCTCGCTGCCGTGATGTTCGTTCAGCTGCTGGCGCCCGTATCCCTTGAGCGCGGCGGGGTCAGTTGTCACTTGACTCAGCGTCCTTGGTCCCTTTGCTCGCCGGCCTTTTAGCCCTTGACACCCAGTAGCCGCCAGCCGCCAAGTAGTAACAAGGACAGAGGGCGCTGCTTGGCCTCGGGCCCTGGGGGCGGGCTAAGCGGCGGCTGAGGTGCTCGATCCGAGGGATGATGAGCGCCATATTGGATAGTTGAAGTGTGGCCTCGCGTCCATGAGCCGAGGTGATCCACAATGTCGTGGGAATACGTCATCATCGCAGCGGTGCTCCTGCTCGGGATCTACGCATTCGTGGTGCTTACCGACCTCCTGACACGGTGGTTCCTGAGCCACGGCAGCAGCCCGCCAGCCGACGCCACGTACGGCAACTACGCGACTCAGTGCACAAGCAGCGGCAGCATGCCAGGCAGCAGGGCGGAGAGCGGAAGGACAGCGAGGGCACCCAGTCTCGCGACCCAACCGCCACCCACCCGCACGCACGCGGCAAGGAAGCTGCTCACCACCATGACCCGTCAGCCGGTCGAGCCGCGTAGCTGCTCAAGGCCCTATCCCTATCCACGCCCGCCGCTGATCATTGTCGCTCCAGCTGACGCGATCTCCAGTGCAGCGGCCCGGTCACGCAAGTTCTTGATGCCGTCCTGGTCCGCCAGGTAGTCGTCCTCGTCAAATGACACAAGCAAAACCACGCGGGGCAATCATGAAGCTTTCGATCGTTTTCCTAGTCACCTGGGCCATCCTCGGCACGCTAACCGTCGTCGGCGCATTGGCCCTCGGCGGTGTCGTCTCCAGCAGTTGGGCCTGGCTGCTCCTGCCGCTGGCTCTGATCTCTGCCGTGGTACCCGTGGTTCGGAATATATCCGCCGGGCGAGGTCCGCATTAACGCTCGGTTAGGCCGCCGGTAGCCCGCGGCGACCACTTCGCCGCGTCGATCACCGTCAAGGCCGGAACTACTCGTATTGCTACTGCCCAGCCCATTTCGCCTTGGGCGCGAATTACGGTCCCTCGGCCTCGGGCGCGGTTTCTGGCGGGCCTGAACCTGCCCGCACTGGCAGCTCCCCGGTAATGCGGCGAGCAGCACATAGCCCGGAGCTTTCGCGGCACCCGGTAGTGCTGCCGCGCGTCGTGTGGGGCCTGGCTGGCATCCCTTGCTCGTGACGGGCGCTGTGATTACGCGCCGATCCGCCGGGGCCTGTGCGGGTTGACACCACAGCAGCGGCGGGCGAGCCTGGACTGCGGGCGATCGAGCTGGCACGAGGGGGCAGCCATGCAAACCGGTCCGTCACGGTCTCTTTCCGCGGAAGTCCAGGTGGGCTCGGTTGCTGCGCTGTGGCGCTATCCGGTGAAGTCCATGATGGGAGAGGAGCTGAACGCCTCGGCCATCACTGACAGGGGCCTGCTCGGAGACCGGCGGTTCGCCGTGGTGGACCGCGCGACGGGGAAGGTCGGGGGCGCCAAGAACCCGCGCAAGTGGGGCAACTTCTTCGACTTCCGGGCCACTTACTCCGAGCCTCCCCGGGTGGGAGAGATGGCGCCCCGGGTCCGGATCGCCCTTCCCGACGGCGCCGAGGTTACGACCGGGCAAGGTGATCTGGAGCAGGTTCTGTCGCGGGTGTTCGGGCGGGACGTGGCCTTGGAGGAAGCGCGACCCGAGCAGCGGCCCACAGGCGCCACGGCCGAGGAGTACTGGCCGGATATGCCGGCCTGGACTACCGGGACACCGTGACCGATTTCGAGATGCCGGCCGGGACGTTCTTCGACATCGGCGTGGTGCATCTGCTGACCACGGCGACGCTCGATCGCTTGCGGGCGCTGTACCCGCAGGGGCGTTTTGAGGCGCGGCGGTTCCGCCCCAACATCGTGGTCTCGACCCCGGAAGATCAGGGCTTCGTGGAGAACGACTGGGTCGGCCGCACCGTAGCGGTCGGCGGCAATGTCCGGCTGGCCATCACCGAACCGTGCCCCCGCTGTGTGATGATCACTCTGCCGCAAGGTGATTTGCCCAAAGACTCAGGAATCCTCCGCACCGCTGCCCAGCACAATAAGGTGAGCGTCGGCGTGTACGCGTCGGTGCTCAGTGGCGGAACCATCCGCCGCGGCGACACGGTCTCTCTCGCGTGAACCACGCCACTAGTCTCGTCGTACAGGCTGATCTCGGGCCTGACATCGTGGGACCCACAGCCGGCGCGGAGCGGTTCCCGGGAGAGAACCGCTCCACGGGTGAACTGGTCAAGCAGCTCTCCGAGCAAGTCACCGTGCTCATCCGCGACGAGCTGAAGCTGGCCCAGCTGGAGATGACCCGCAAGGGCAAGCAGGCCGGAGCGGGCGCCGGATTGCTGGGCGGCAGCGGCCTGATGGCCCTGTACGGCGTGGGCTGCCTGATCGCGTGCGCGGTCATTGCGATCAGCGGGGTGGTGGCGGTTTGGCTGGCGGCGCTGATCGTGGGCGCTGGGCTGCTGGCCGTCGCCGCGATAGCCGCTCTGATCGGGAAGGGCCGCCTGCAGAAGGCCACCCCTCCGGTCCCCGACCAGACCGTGGACAGCGTAAAAACCGATGTCGAAGAGATCAAGGAAAGGGCGCGGCGATGACCACCAGCGGACCGGCACGAAAGCCTGCGGGACGCCGATCGGCCGGCTCGCGGACGTCCACCCGCACCCGCCGGGCACCGGGCAGCCCGCCGGATGATGTGACGCCGCAGACCACCGCGCCCGATGGCGCGGAGGGGGCGCCGCCTGATGACGTTCAGGAACTGCAGCAGGAGATCGAGCAGACCCGCGAACAACTCGGTGACACAGTCGAGCAGCTGGTCGCCAAGGCGGACGTGAAAGCGAGAGCGCAAGGCAAGGCAGCCGAGCTGGCCGATCGGGTGAAAGGACAGGCCGGCCAGGCGCGGGCGCAGGCCGCCGCCCGCGCCGGCAGCGTGCGCGATCAGCTGACCAGCGTGGCCGCGGGTCAGAGGGCGGTATACCTGGGCGCCGCGGCCAAGGATCAGGCGGTCGCGGCGGGAGGGTCCATGTGGGAGGCCGCGCCCGAACAGGCCCGGCAAGCCGCCGCGAAGGGAGCCGACAGCGCCCGGCAGCATCGCGTACCGCTCGCGGTGGCCGCCTGCGTGCTCGTTGCCGGCTTCCTGGCTATCAGATGGAGAAGGCGATGATCAAGCTGTTGTACAAGCCGGTGAGCATGCTGGTCAGCGTGCTGGGCGGGATACTCGCCGGGGCCATCTTCAAGAAGGTCTGGAAGATCACCGCAGGTGAAGACGATGCGCCCAAGGCCACCGACGCCAGGCGGGGCTGGCGGGAGGTCCTGCTCGCTGCCACCCTGCAGGGCGCGATCTTCGCGGCGGTCAAGGCCGCTCTCGACCGGGGCGCCGCCGAGGGCACGCGCCAGCTCACCGGCGTCTGGCCTGGCGACGAAGGCCAGCCATCCGGCCAGGAGGCATGACCATGGCCGAGCCAGACCGCTAGGGCGGTGCGAGCGACTCCCGCGCACCTCGTAGGCGATGTCCAGCCCCTGCTCGAGCGCGGACATGCCGCCCGATGCGCTCCACAGCGCGGCCACGATGCCCAGGATCAGCGCGGGTCAGCGAGGCCGAGGCGGACCGGGCGGTGGCGGCGTGCACGGCCTGGCTGACCACCCCCGACGCGCCGGGTGGCAGCGCCGTATCCAGGCCGTTTGACCAGCCGGTTCACATCGCTGGTCCCGAGATGGATCAGGCTGGCCAGGCCCCAGCAGGGCGATCAGGGACGGGAACAGGGCGAGGAACCAGTGGTAGGCCAGGCTTCCGGCCGTCATGCTGCAGCGGTCGCGCACGTATTTCTTCCCGGTCCGCTTGACCGTGTTGCGCCAGCCGGTCTCGCCGAGTTCCAGCGGCGTGTCGGGGCCGCCTGACACCTCGTTCTGCGGGGGGATTGTCTCGGTTCCCTCCCCGCCCGACCGCAAGTTCGTGCCCAGGCGGCTGCGGGCGTTCCCGCTCATGTTCGCCACGCTGGTGCTCGGCGGGATCGCCTCGGCGCTGATCGTCTTCGGCGCATCGATCGGCCACGGTATCGAGGGTCATCTGCCCGTAGGGGGGACGGCCTTCGTCATCGTCTGGACGGTGCTGCGCTGGGTGCTGACGATCATCTTTATCTCGCTGCTGTTCTCGTTCTACTACTACGGGCCGAACCGCGAATCGCCGCGCTGGCAGTTGGTCAGCCCCGGCGGAGTCGTCGGCACGGCGATCTTCCTGCTCGCCTCGCTCGGCTTCTCGTTCTACGTGGCCAAGTTCGGCTCCTACGGCAAGACCTACGGCGCCTCCTTCGCTGGCGTGGTCATCCTCATCTTCTGGCTCTACCTCACCGGGCTGGCCGTGCTCGTCGGCGGCGAGATCAACGCTGAGTCCGAGCGGGAGGCGGCGGCGCAGGCCGGGCATCCGCAAGCGCAGGCCAGTGCCGAGGAAGTGCGAGTGCACAAGGCCGCATAACGCTTGCGCGCCGGACGGAACGGAGGCGACATGAACGGGACGTGGAACGTGCGCAGCAACGATGGTGCGATGAACGGTGGAAACTAGCGGCCCGCCGATGGTCTCCCGGGATGAGTCAGGTCCGCCCTGGAACGTTCAGTGGTCAGCCGGTGGCTGTCTCAGATGGACCGGTATGCCTCCCGGCCCCTGGCAGCGGTGCTCGTCATCGGCGCCGCGGGAGTAGGGATCGTCGTCAGCATCGCCGCCGGCTTTCCGGCGCGCTGGGAGGCCATATTCCAGACCCTGGTGGCCGCCCTGACCCTCACGATGGTCTTCGTCATCCAGCACACCCAACAGCGCCAGCAGCGGGCGACGCAGCGCAAGCTCGACGAGATCCTCCAGGCCCTCCCCGGTACCGACAAAGCCCTGCTCACCCCGAGCGCGCCTCCGATGAGGAACTGCGCGCCGCCGGACACCAGCACGGCCAGATCCGCCAGGCCGCACTCGACGAGAAGCGTGCACCCGGTGTGGCTCAGGATTCGTGACATGCGTCATCCCGGCCAATCGCCAGGCAGCCGCCAGGGTGCAGATCAGGCGAGTGCGTTCGTCCTAGCGCCATGACCGACGCGCCTCAGCTCCCAGAGTGGCTGACATGGTGGTCCTTGCCGTGGCGCATGATGAGCGCATGGCCAGCCCTTCTGCCTCGCGCGCTCCGCAGACGCCCAGTCAGCCGATCCTTCCCGGCTGGCTCTTCGCTAATACCGAATGTGACAGAGGAGAATTCCAACTCGCCCGAAACAGAGCGGCAAGGGGCGGTGCCGTACGCGATGACCAAGGATGCGGCGGTCGGGCTGAGCTTGTCGCTTCGCGCAGAGGCCGCAGCGTACGGGGTGCGGGTGACTGCGGTGTACCCCGGCGTGGTAGAGACGCCGATTCTCGACAAGGGCGGCCCCGACGACCCGCCCAAGGTCACCGGCCGCCGGGCATGCGCGAGAGTTCCTCCGGCACGTGCAGGCCCGCTTCTACCCGGCGGATCGGATGGCGCACGACATTGTCCGGGGGATCGACCGCAACACTGCGCTGGTTGTGGCGCCTGCGTCGGCACGGCTGGCGTGGCGTATCTGGCGCTACACGCCGCTGGTGGCTAACCGGATGACCGCACCGCACGTGGCATGGGCCCGCGGCACCTTCGGCGCCTCAGTCAACCGGACTCGGCACCGGTGTGCTGTTCCTCGCCGAGTTGCTCGCCTCATTCACCCGGGTCACCAGCGGCCCGTTCCGGGTCCGGGCCGGCGGTCGGCCGCGGATCCGCCAATTCAGTGAGCTTGGCCCCGCGGCGCTTGCCGCGCTAGCCGACGCGGTCAGCGAGGCGGACCGGCCGGGCGTGTACCGCAGGCTCGGCGACGTGGCCTCGGCAGTCTCGTTGCGCACGCGTCCCTGATCGCCCGCGAGTACGGCATTCCCGCCGTGGTCGCGCTGGGCGACGCCACGCGCCGGGTGCGCGACGGCCAAAGGTCGGCTGGGCCAGCGCCCCCGACGTCCTGCTCGGTGTGGTCGCGGAAATAGGCGGCAAGCCGCCGATGTCAAGCGCGTCGTCTTCACCCACGCCCCCCAACCACGTGCAAGGCGCCGCCGAGCTGCTCCGGCAGACCGGCGCCAACATCCCGCTCCACCATGCTGACGCCGCGGTGCCAGGGATCCACCAGCGATGTCGCCGACCGGCTGCTGCATGCGGGCCGGGCAAACGTGCGGCCACCGCTGAAGGCGGGCAGGGCGTCTACGTTCGCGGCCGGGACGAGCGCACCGTGACCGTCCCGCCGCTCCGGCCCAAGGGCGCGAACAACCTCCAGCAGGTGCTGGCGCTCGCCGCTCACCATTTATGGGGATTGGTGCAGGCGCTTATTGGCTGAGCAGGCCAAGCGAGACGATGCACGGCCAGGCAAGGGAGGGACTAATGGCGGTAGCCGTTGGCGAGACCAACGCAACAAGCTGGTAAATAGACTCACACTGCAAGAGGCAGCGGAGCGATCGGTCAGGAGGAGGGGATCAGGATGAGATTCGTCCATCTCGGCCCGTTCTCGGTGAGCACCAGTACCCGGCGCAGGCCTGCTCCGCAGAACGCGCCCGGGCGGCAGTCAGCCAGACAGCGCCGGAAAGCGGAAGAGGCCGAGCAGGAAGCGTGGCTGCACAGCACGGGACCAGGCAGCCCTAGGAACATCAGCGGGCCAGTGGGGGACTACAAGCTCACCGAGAACGAAGGCGTCTCGTTCACTATCCAGGGTATGGGCCGCAGCCTCGACGTCATGATGCCCGACGACCCGCCCGAGCAACTCCTGACGCTTCACAACGGCGACGTGGTGCGAGTCATCCTGAACGATGCGCTGACCGCCATCGAGGACTTCGAGCTGTGGTACTACCCAGACGGGTCGAAGCCAAAGGAAGCGTGACCCTGACGGACACCCGTTGGGTTCTTTACCGTGGTGGCCAGCACCACTGACGCTACCTTGCCCGCCATATGACTGCGCCGAGACGGTCACATTCGGTCCAGGAAAAGCAGCGAAAGAAATGGAGGATGCGCCAGGACTTGACGTGAGCGACCTACAATTCTCGGAATTTAGTTCCGGCTGGGCCCTTATTCAAGATCATTTAAGGAGTTCTGAATAAGCTCATGATTCCTCCTTTCGGCGGGGATCAGAGGGTTTCAGCGTAGGGATGAGACTTATCCGAAACGGTCGATTCACCGTTCGGCGTGGCGAATAGGCAACGACCTCTCTAATCTAGCCGACAAAGGGGATGTTGACTAAGACGCTGGGCGGTGATCAAGAAGCCCGGGGACCTCACGACCGGCCAGAGAACCACGATCGCGGTCCTGGCCCGGCTCAACAGCCCGCTGTATGGCGCTTACCTGATGAAAGAGCAGCTCCGCGAGATCTTCAAGACGGGCGCGGCCGGCGGCGGAAAAGGCCTGCTCGCCAGGCCTGATCAGCTGGTGCTCCCGCAGCCGCATCCCCGAGTTCGTCAGACTCGGCGCCACCCTGCGCCGCTTCCGGACCTCATCTGGAACACCCTGGAAACCGGGACCACAAGCGATCTGGCTTCACATCGCACCTCGTGTTGGTGATCCGATGCCGGGTGTGGTGATCGGGGGTGTTGTGTCTTGCGGGACTGATGGTGGCATGGGGGTCTGACAGGTTCCGGAGCCGTGGCGGCGGGCGGCACGGGCGGTACGGATCCGTTCGGGGCTGGGGGCTTGCTGGTCGGGGTGGTAGAGGTTCCGGCCGGTGCCGTCGGTGCCGAGGGAGCGGATAAGGCCGGGCTGGTGCCTGTGGCGCTCGCAAATAGGATTCGGGCTCTGAACTGCGGTTTCTCGGCTTCGTTCAGGCAACCTTGTGGTACTCGTGGATGAGGTCACCGAGGACCGGTTTGCTCATCGAGCTTGTCACCGGGTGCGGTGCCTAGCGACCAAGGATCGCTAGCGGTGCGGAGGGCGGCTCTGGACGCCGCCGGTCGGCTGGCAGAGGTTGCAGGCGCTCAAAACGACGGAACGACGCATTCAGCGCACCGCATCGCTTACCTATTTGACGGAAACGAGTGGTGCCTCGCCTGGTTTGTGACTGATGACGGCGTGTATCGCACAATGTACTTCGCGGATAAGGAGCCACAGCCTGAGCGATTCCTTGGCTCGCCGCCGCCGGTTCATGGCCGGGGTCTCGTTTTGCCGCCCCGCCGACGCCATCTCCGGCGGCGCTGCCTTTTCTCGGTCGGATGCATCACGCGGATTGTGCCCATGTCGCAGGTGGCGCTGAGCCGCACGACGGGAAAGCCCGGAATTGGCGGCTCAAGGGCGGTATTGACCACGCCGCTCCTGCCCACCGGCCGGACCTCGAAGCCGCGGGGAACGATGACGGTGATTTCCCCCATGTGGGTATGGGCGACAATCTCGACGTCCCAGTCATCGAACTCGGCCTGGCTCAAATCAATCGTCACGGCGCCCATACCTGTGTGGATCTTGGTGAGACGGCTCACCTGCCAGCGGCCCTCGAGGCGAACCTCGCCCATCGAGGTAGAGATCTCGAGCGGCTCTTGACGCCGCCGCGCGGGCGGAGTGAAGTCGACGGGGGGCGGTAGGCTGCGAACCACCGAGGCGAAGTCAGCCTGGGTATGGACCCCGAGCAGTGCATCGAGAGCTTTTTGAAAGCGGTCGAGATCCACCTTGCCGCTGGCCAAGAGTCCCTGCAGGAAGTCGATCCCGCGTTGCTGGAGGTCCTCAGAGATCGGGGGCTCGGTCTCGGCTGGGAGCCCGTCGTCGTCCACGCCAGCAGACTATCGCCGGATGCTCGCACTGACATAAGAGCAGGGCCCGCGCCCGGTCCCGAGGCCGCATCTGAGCAGGATCGGTCCGTCAAGACGGCGGCCGATCGCCCGGTCGACGGCCCGGCCAACGGCTGGTGGCAGCGGGACGAGGACGACCTTGGTGCCTGTGCCGCATACGCGCAGCACCCGGTGGCCGTGTTCTTCGCCAAGGTCGGTGATGTCCGCGCCGCTGGCATCGAAGATCCGCAGGCCCAGCAGCCCCAGCATGGCCACGAGCGCGAAGCCACAGGGATTGGCGGACGCTGTGATTAACGGCTACTGCGGGGGTATTTCCCGAAAGGCACCGAGATCATCGGTGACATCACTATCTTCAGCCCGTGCGGGACGAGATACATAACCGACCCCGCGCTATAGTCTGGATTCAGGGTGCGAGCAGAAGTGCGCGCACAGTTCCTCCCTGCGCTGATATCCCCGGGGATAACATTAGCTCAATTTCTTCCACCGGTTGAGACCAGCGAAAAAGAAAGGACCTGAAAAGTGAGATTTGCGGCTAGCACCGTCCGCGCGGCGGGGGCCGATGGACCCTGGCGCCGCACGCAGGGCAGGGGGTCGCGGCGTGCCCGGATCCGACTGGGCGTAGCCGCAGCGGCCGCGCTGGCCGCAGCCGTCTTGATCGTGGCTGCGTTGGCTGGTGCCAGCACGAGCGGCGCCCGCACGGTCGGCTCCGCGACCGCTTATGCCACTCCAGCTGTTGTTCCCCTGACCCTGCGGGCAATGCCGGCCGGAACGGTCACCTTCGGCAGGGGGAGCCACGGCTATCTCACGGTCCGCGCACACATGTTCGGGCTCACGCCCGGCTCGTCGCACAATGTGAATCTCGTGATTCCTGGCCGGTCCCGGACCCGGTCCCGGGCTATCCGGTTCGGCACGCTCACCGCCAATAGCGTCGGCCAGGCCGGCAGCACCCTCCAGAGCAACTTCAGCGGCCATCTGCCGCGCGGGAGCCGCGTAGTTATCCGCATGGCAGTGCGGGGCGGCCGCATCGCCCAGGAGCCAATCGCTGAGACCAGGCGGCTGAGCCGCCCGGGCCGTCGGCCGCACCGGCTTATCGCGGTCGAGGTCAGCCCGGCCGGTATCAGCTATGGCACGCCGCGGGGACGGGCCACCATCTCCTATAACGCCGACCTGCACACGCTGACCGTCTCCGTCAACGCCAGCGGGGTCACTCCCGGGCCCCATGCCGCCCACATCCACCTTGGCAGCTGCATGAGCCAGGGACCGGTCAAGTACATGCTGCGGAACCTGATGGCCAACCGCCAGGGCAGGATCGTGCACGCGGTCCGGGTATTCACCAACGTGACCACGCCGATACCAGCCAGCGGCTGGTACCTCAACATTCACCAGGGGAACAGCGGCGACATCCTGAGCGGCGGCCAGCCGACCATCTTCTTCCGCCCGCTGATCTGCGCGGACATCAGTACCGACTCTTTCTCCTCGATTCTGAAGGCTGGGGACGTAGTCACCGGTGTCCGGGGCACGACGAACGGAAACGTCATACTGACGGGCGGGGCGGCGACCGGAAACGGCAAGCAAAATGATCCGTTCCTCTACCAGGGCGCTCTCACCAGCGCCGCGGCGGGAGCACCAGTATCGGTGCGGACGCCATCGTTTCCTGGCGTGACTTCGGCGTCGTTCTACGGCCCCGATACCCACTCCTTCAACCCGAGGACGATCCCGAGCGGCCAGGTTCGCGCCGTCGGGAGCTACACGTCGTCGTTGGCCCCCGCCGGTGTCCTCAACCAGGGCATGATCTACCTCGGGCCGGTGAGCGGATCGGGCGGATCATGGACATCCATCGACGTGCCAGCGGGCGGCGCCCATACGGTCGGACACGTGCGGGCGTGTCCCAGGGCCCGGGCCAGCTGTTTCGTGATGGACACCATCGCGCACAGCACCATGGGCAATCTGGTGGTGGGCAACTACGACCTCAACCCCAGCGTGCCCGGCGGCGTGATCTCGGCCAATGCCTTCATCTACAACATGTCCAGGCATCAGTGGACATTGCTCCACCTCGGCGGAAGCTTGTCGAGTCAGACCACGCTCTATGGCATCTGGCAGGACGGCGGTAACAGGAGCCCGAACTACACTCTCGCCGGCGGTTCGGCGGCCAGCGGTCACAAGCGGGCCTTCGTCATGAACTACAACGAACGGACAGGGACCTTCGGAACGCCGAAATACTTCCGCTACGGCAACGGCCCGGCGCTGGTCACGCACTTCGAAGGGATCACCGCGGTACCGGGCGGGTTCAACCTCGTGGCTATGAGCTCGGCTCAGGATGCGTCGATGGCCTTCATTCCCGTCAATTCCCGCAACGGATCCTTTGGCATTGCGAGGTGGCATCCCGTCAATGCCACGGCAAGTCCCCTGTGTTCAGGTGGCTGCAGTCTTGTGACCGGGAATGCCGTGTATAAGAACCAGGTGATGGGGCTCTACGCCCCAGTTGGTACCGCTCCCCCTGGTACCTACCTCGCCACCGTCTCGAGGCGGTAACAACGACCGGCTTAGGTAACTCTCCCCAGGCCTGCTCATCCAATAGCGAACGGGCTGCTGCTCAGGCCGGGCGGGTGGTGATAGACAGGGCTGCATGGCAACGATCCTCGTCTCGGCTGAGCGCACGGTGGACGCGCCAGCGGCCGCCGTGTACGGCTACATCGCGGACATGCGCGAGCACCATCCGCACTTCCTGCCACCAGCGTTTTCTGATTTCGAGGTTGAGTCGGGCGGGGTGGGTGCGGGTACGATCACGCGGTTCACGGTGACAGCCGGCGGGCGCACTCGCCAGTACCGGATGAAGGTCGCCGAGCCAGAACCTGGCCGCGTCCTCACCGAGTCCGACACCGGCTCCAGCCTGGTCACGAAGACCACCGTCACCCCGCAAGGCGGCTCGTCCCTGGTGCAGATCTGCACGACCTGGGACGGTGCGGGCGGGATCGGCGGCTTCTTTGAGCGCCTGTTCGCTCCGCGGGTGATGCGCGGCATTTATTCGGACGAGTTGGAACGGCTCGACGCCTACGCCCGCGAGCACCCCGATATCTGAACCGGGCCGGTCCTGGGAAGCCTGTTTCCCGGCTGTAAGCCCCGCGGGCCACAGGTCTCTGCCGACGCGGACAGCGTGCGCGCTGCGCTGGCCCGCCCACCCCCAGCTGAATTGACACGATAATAGAGGCTATGAAGCCGTTAGAGTCGCAGCGTGTGATGCCGAGCGTGTCGTATTCGATCACGGTGCGGCTCGACGTGGCCTCTTACGGCCGCGCGGCCAGTGAGCTCACCCGGGCTGTGGAGCAGGCTGGCGGCCTGGTCACCGCGCTCGACCTGCAGCCATCAGGTACCGAACGGCTCCGCGTGGACGTCACATGCGCGGCACGTGACAGCGCACATGCCGACGCGCTCGTGGCGGCACTGCGGTCGGTCGAAGGCGTGGTCGTGCACAAGGTCAGTGACCGCACGTTCCTGCTGCACCTAGGCGGCAAGATCGAAATGCGGTCGAAGATTCCGCTGCGCACCAGGGATGAGTTGTCGATGGCCTACACCCCTGGTGTGGCCAGGGTCGCGCTCGCCATCGCGGCCAACCCGCAGGACGTGCGCCGGCTGACCATCAAGCGCAACAGTGTGGCGGTTGTGACCGACGGCTCGGCTGTGCTCGGCATCGGCAATGTCGGCCCGTACGCCGCCATGCCGGTGATGGAGGGCAAGGCCGCCCTGTTCAAGCGCTTCGCGGGCATCGACGCCTGGCCGATCTGCCTAGACACCCAGGACACGGACGAGATCGTCCGGTCCGTGCAGGTGATCGCGCCCGGGTTCGGCGGGATCAACCTGGAGGACATCAGCGCACCGCGCTGTTTCGAGGTCGAGCGCAGGCTGCGCGAACTGCTCGATATCCCGGTTTTCCATGATGACCAGCACGGCACGGCGATCGTGGTCCTCGCCGCGCTGACCAACGCGCTGCGTGTGGTCGGCAAGAGCCTCGCCACCGTGCGGATCACGATGGCAGGCGCCGGCGCCGCGGGCAACGCGGTGCTCCGGCTGCTCGTCGCGTCCGGTGCGACGGACGTCGTGGTCTGCGACCGCCAGGGCGCACTGCACCGCGGCCGCCAGGAAATGGACGAGGGCAAGCGCTGGATCGCCGAGCACACCAATCCCGGTTCCTACGACGGCGATCTGCGCGGCGCGCTGCGCGGCGCCGACGTGTTCATCGGCCTGTCCGCGCCCGGCCTTCTGACCGGTGCCGACATCGCCACCATGGCGAGCGACGCGATCGTTTTCGCGCTCGCCAACCCCGATTCCGAGGTCGCGGCGGAGGCAGCGCGCGAGCACGCTGCTGTCGTGGCCACCGGCCGCAGCGACTACCCCAACCAGATCAACAACGTGCTCGTATTCCCTGGGGTGTTCCGCGGCCTGCTCGACGCCCAAAGCCGGACGATCACCGAGGCGATGCTGATCGCCGCTGCGCGCGCCCTCGCCGGGGTCGTGACGTCGGACGAGCTTGGCCCCAATTACATCGTGCCCAGCGTGTTCCACCCGAACGTGGCGTCCACCGTGGCCGCCGCAGTGCGGGACGCCGCCACCATGCAGAACGCGGCCGAGGCGAAGGCCGCGGCAACCTAGGCCGCATCCAGGCCACGTTCAGCGCACCAGCCGGAGCAGGCGCGCAAGTCCGATTCGGCGTGAATGCGCGACGTGCCCTTACTGGTCAGCGATCCAGCTACCGTGTATTCAGGCTAAGCCGCGGCTAGGCCGGGCCGTTTGCTAACGCTGGCTGGCGGTGGATTGGGATGGGGATGGGCTGGGGGTCGGCGCATTATCTGCGTAGGCGGCCAGGCAACTGGCCTTATCTGGGCCGTTCCATTTCTTCACGCTCATACCTGGCCGGAGTCCGCGTGCTTTGCCAAAGAGTGAGCTCGCCTGCGCGCCAGCGAGTTTTGCGCCCGTGAAATCGGCCCCGTTTACATCAGCCCCCCGAAAATCAGCCTTCTCCAGATAGGCGCCATGGAAGTTCGCATACTCAAGATCCGCGCATTGAAAGTGCGCACCTTGCAAAGACGCTTTCGCACCCCAATCTGAATGCTCCAGAGTCGCACCCCTCAAATCTATCCCCACAAAATATCTGCCGGATAGCCAGGAGAAATCTACGCGAGGCCAAGATTGCCCGGACAGCTCATCGTTAGCGAGATCGAGTGACGGATCTTGGCCTGTGCCCAGCGCCTTCACGGCGTTCCCCTGCGTCAAGAGGATACCTATTTCGTCGGCAGCGTAGGTTACGTCAAGAGGGGTGCCCAGGCTGGGGGGGCTACCGTATCCTAGGCCAAAGCTCTGGCCGCTATGGGCATTAATAAAGCTCAGGCTATAATTGTGAATGTAACTCCCGAAAACGTCAAGTGCGGTCGCATACGTATCGTATGCACCTTGCCGGTCTGCGGCAGTCAAGGGTGGCGGAGAAATCTGACCAGAGGCATTCCTGCGGAGAAGCACTAAGCCAGCGATACGCTCCGCGGGATCGCTTGATCCAAGTGCGTTAATCGCTGTCGACATCTGGTTCTGGTTTGCTTGCTCCACGTTATTTGCGGAAGTGATCTTAAGAGCCTGGAAACCTTCGTATGCGGCAAATACTGCTACCGCAACCGCTATCGACGACAGGATGCCAGTGAACAGTTGAATGTTCTTCGTGGCTTGTTGCGTTTTGGCGTTGGAAGCCGCAGCCCCCACTTCTTGCTTTCTTAGCTCGAGTTCTTCCGGCTTCCAGTCGCCCAGCGGTCCGCTGCCTGTGCTCATCGGCCCACTGCTTGTGCTCATCGTCCCCCGCCTGTATCTCGCCAGCCCGACCCCGCACCTCGCACGCATCGAGATGCTCCTGCGGCGCAGTATGCCCCGAGATGGCATGAGACTCACCTAATAGTCCGGCATAGCTGCCGGGCCGCTCCCCAAGCTGGATGCCTGCCTCGGGGCGAAGCCGGGCACGCCGGGCCGGCCGCGGTGATCAACGGGGCTACCCTGCAGACCGTCATCGGGGCATGACCGGGCATATCCGCGATGCCCGCGTCGGCGATCGCGGATGAGCCGCACAAATCGTCCTGTTCGGCGCGGCTATCGGAGGTACTGATACAGACGGAGGCTGGCGCTCATAGTGGCGACTCGGCGTGCGTTCGCCTTTGCTTCCTCCATCACTTAGCGTGATGCCGTCTGTCGACGCAGCCCAGTGCCGACCGTCGACCCGATGCGGGCGTGATGGGCCTGCGGGTCGCCGCCGGGTGAGGTGCCCCTCGATGCGGCAACGAGCGGCCCCAGAACTCCGGCAGTTGAACCTGGGTGGTAGTTAAATCTGGCCGGTGAGGTGGTAGGTGATGGGCCGCCGGTCGCCGGGCATGGCAGGCGGCGTGGCGTTGATCTCGTCCAGGAGCAGTTCCAGGGCGCGGGCCACCCGGGGGGCGCCGGGCCGGTCGAGCTGGACGGTGATCGCGTCCGGGGCGTAGGTGATGACGCCGGCGAGGCCGCGGATGATCGTCTCGCGGGTGAGGGCCCGGTACTCGTCGTCGTCGCGCAGGTAGGCGTTCAGGTGGCTGGCGAGCCAGTGCTCGGCGTTGTGCGCCAGCAGCCGCAGCACCATCTGCAGGCCGCGCCGCTGGGTGCGCAGCAGCGCGACCCGGGCGTGCGGGTCGATGACGTTGGCGGGCAGTTTCGCGGGGATCGCATCGCGGGCAGCTTCGGCGGCGGCCAGCGCCTTCTCCGCCCGGACGATCTTCCTCTCCGCGGCCGGGATCAGCCTGGCGTTCTTGGCCGCGGCCGGGATGGCCGGGTCGGCGAGCAGGGCGGCAAAGTCTTCCCGGGCGGCGGCCAGCGCCTTCTCGGCCTGCCGGAGGCTGGTGTTGGCGGCCTTGCGGGCGGGGTTGTCAATCACCTTGGTGTTGGCCTCGAGGGCCGCGATGTAGTCGCAGATCTTGTCGATCCCGTAGTTCTCCGCGGCGTACTTGAGGAAGTTCTCCTCCCGCCACCGCGACTTCAGCCAGGCCAGGATCTCGGCCGGGCAGGCATCGAAGTCCGACGTCAGGACCTGCAGCGCCACCTGCCCGTGCTCGAACAGCGTCAGCTGGCGGGCCTCGCCGTAGTCCTTCAGCTGGACGGTTTCCCCGGCCCAGGCGACCTCGCGGCGCTTGCCGTTGACGGTGATGGTGGTGATGACCGGCAGGGCCTTGGGCACGGCCAGCGGGGCTCGCCGGTAGGTCACCCAGTGCACGCCTTCGTCCCGGCAGTGCCGGAACACCTGGGGGTAGGCGCCGCCGCGGTCGAACCCGAGCATGATCCGCGCGCCGGGCGGCGCGGCCTTCTTCAGCTCGGCCAGCGCCTTGGGCAAGGTCGCCGAAAGGCCGGACGGCTCCCCGGTCACGAAGCACACCGCCCGCCCGTCGTGCGCGGTCACATGCGTGTCGGCCCGGCCCCTCCCGGCCTTGCCGCGCTTGTTGTTCCAGCCCTTGCCGACCGGCTTGGCCCCGGCGTAGGGCACGAAATGATCGTCGACGTAGTACACGCCGGAGGTGACCGGGTCGGCGGCCAGCATCGCTGCCGCGAACATCGCCTGCAGCTCCAGCGGGTCGGTGCCATCAGCGATCGCCGCCAGCCGCGGCCGCAGGGTGCGCAGCCCTGGCAGCCCGGCCAGCCCGGCCAGCGGCCCGGCGCACGCCGAGGTCAGGTGCTTGAACTGCTCCACTGTCACGGCGCCGAGCGCGAAGCAGGTGCTGACCGCCGACAGCAGCGCCACGTCGGCGAACCGCCGGCCGCCCGGCCCGCCGTCCCCCGCGGCGGCCAGGATGTCCCCGGCCCCGGCCCGGGCGCCGAACGCGTGCAGCAGCATCGCGCCCGCATACCGTGAGGTCACCTGGCCCCCGGTGATCCGAGCCCCGGCCGCCAGCAGGCCAGCGGCGAGCGCCGTCTCCAGTCCCGGCTCGGGCGCGGGCTCCGGCCCGGGCTGCGCCACGGGCTCCGGCGCGGGCCCTGACTCCGCGGGCTCCGGCTGCTGCTCCGCCGCGGGCGCCTGCGCGGGCTCCGGCTGCGCTGCGGGTCCGGGCGCGGGCTCTTCCCGCCGTGGCCCGGGCTGCCGCGGTTCTTGATCCGCGCTGCCTGGTTCCGCCGGCGCGCCGTCCTGCCCGGCAGCCCGGCCCGGCTCGCCGCCGAACGTCAGCTGCTGCTGCCCGGCTCCGGCCAGGTGGCGGCTGACCGTGGCCTGCGCCACGCCCAGCCGGGCGGCGATCTGGGCCTCGCTGGCCCCGGCCTGCCGCCACCGCGCTGCCCGCGCCCAGTGCTCCGGGGAAAGCTTGGGCTTCGGCCCGGAAGGCCGGACCAGCCCGGCCGCGCCCTCGCGCCGGGCCCGCTGGTGCAGCGTGGCCACGTAGCTGGCCGACAGGCCCATCACCTGCGCGACCCGCTGGCCGGAGAACCCGAGCTGGCGGGCCACCGCGACGGCCATGTTGCGCATGGCGATGTCGCCGTCGGGGTAGCAGGCCACGATCATCTGCCCGGCGGTCACCAGCGTCGTGCCGTCGTGGTGGCGTGCGCGCAGGTCGGCCGGGTGCGGCATGCCGTTCAGTATCGCTGCCGCCGCCGGCCCGGTCATGCCACTGATCCTATCGGCAATCTAACAAGATCCGGATAACAACCGGGTAACTAAACCCGCAGGTCAACTGGCCTGCGGGTCACTTACTGCCGGAGATCTGCGGCCCGGCCGCTGGCTAGATTTCAGCTTGACCCTGGCGCGCTCTTTGCGGCATGAGAGTGAAACCTCGGGGCGCGCTCAATGAGCAGCCATGATGGCGAAATCGTGCAGGCGAAGGTGAGATCTGGGATATGTCCCGCTTAGCGCGCCGCGGGCTCGAGCAGGAAAAATACGTCTGTTCGCCGCTTCACGGGATCGTCGTCCCAGTCGCCATAGATTTCCCAGTTCACTCCGGCCGGCCGGCGTCCGTTGTCCGTGCACCACTGTTCCAGTGCCTCGTATGCGCCGGCCATGTCCGAATACTCGCCGTGGTGCGCCGTCGCCGCCACGTCGCCCGGCGGCGTGGACACGCGCCGGACTTCGCCGCGGTCTGCGAAATCAGTGAACACCTCGACACCGGCGTCGATGGTTATCGTGCCGCCCTCGCCGCCGTAGTACACGACGACATTGTGCCCGGTGCGGACGTCCTGCTCGCGCAGCACCGGCCAGACCATGTCGAGCAGGCGGACAATGTCGGCGCCCAGTCGAGGACGCGTAGTTGTCGCGCGAACCGCGGCCAGCGCACGCGGACCGACTTGCCCGGTGCGCACGTCATACTGCACGGATGCGGACGGTAGCAGTGCAGTCAGCGGAGCACAAACAGCCAAGGCGCACATTGAGCCTGGTGTCCCAGGATTGCAGCGACGTCTAGTCTTGCCTCATGCGCCGGCCAGTCCCGCGGACGATCTTCACGACCTACGCGGTTGCCTGGCTCTACCTGGTCGGCTTCGTCGTCGCCGAGATGATCTACGCGACGCTGTCCCCGCACGATCAGGCGGCGGTCATCGGGTGGGCAAGCACGAACGTGCATAACCTTCGTCATCATCCGATCGGCTCGCTGGTGGCCTCCGCGTTCGTAACCCAGACATTCGCCACTGCCTGGCCTGCCCTGATCGCGCTGGCCATGTTCGGCGCCAACCGGGTGCTGGGCAACTGGCGGACGGCGCTGGTGTGCGCGGCCGGGCAAGTGACCGGCACGCTCGTCAGCGAGGGAATCGTCGGCTACCGGGTGTCCCACGGGCTGCTTCCGCCGTCGGACAGGTACATCATCGATGTCGGCCCCTCGTACGTGGTCGTGTCCGCGATCGTGGTGGCCCTGCTGTACGGCTCATGGCTGGCGCGAGCCGCGGCGGCGCTCGACCTGGCGCTGCTTGTCGTCGTGGGTAACATCTTCGGCGGGCTGGGCCACCTGTACGTCACCGCCGTCGGGCACGTCACTGCGATGGCAGTCGCGGCCGTCGGCGGCAGCCTCCTGGTCTGGCAGCTGCGGAGGCGGCAGCCCGGGCCGCTACGCGAGGACCCAGCTGGCGCCCCCGCTGGCTAGCCGGGCCGACCGGCCCACCCGGTCCTTCGCAACGCCGCCCTGCAGCCCGAACCAGGCAAGGAACTTCAGGTCGGGCGGGAGACACGGAGCGGCAGCACGCCGGCTAGCAGGGCGCCATACCGGACGGGCGGAGTCAGTCCGCGCGGGATAAGGACTCTCCTATTGCGGCGCTGCCGCAGGGGCACCGGCCTATTGCGGCGCTGCCGCAGGGGCACGGGGCGACGGCCAGCCGCAAATGGGTCAGCCGAGCAGCGCCAGGCGGATGCGGCGGATGCCGGCGGCGCCGTCCGGGCACGCAGGGGGTCAATCAGGGATCCTAATCGGTGGGATCACGGATCGGCCATTGATCGCGGGCAGGCCGCCGGCGCATCGTTGGGAAATGAGCCCAGGACGCCCCGGTGCGGCGCCGGAACCGGGCTGGTCGGGTGCGAGGCGGAAGGACGGTAGGGATCGATGAGCGAATCTGGTGACAAGCGGGCCCGTGCTAGCGCGGTCATCACCGTGCACAAGTATGAGCCGTCGGTCTACGACGAGCCGGCCGGGGGGCCGGTGCTGACCAGGATCCACGTGGAGGAGATCTTCAGCGGGGACATCCAGGGTGACGGGGTGGTCGAGTTCTTGCAGGCTGGCCGCGCGGACGGGTCGGCGAGCTTCGTCGGGATCGAGCGGGTGACCGGGACGCTGGCCGGGCGCGAGGGCACGTTCTTGCTGCAGGACGCGGGCACGGTGGACGGCGATATCGTCACCGGGGACTGGTTCGTGGTTCCGGGGTCGGGCACCGGCCAGCTGGCCGGGCTGCGCGGCGAGGGCGGGTTCCGCGCCAACCTCGGCGAGGGGGCCCAGGTCCATCTGGACTACTGGTTCGAATGACCGCCGCGGCACCGGGCGGCAGGCGAGCCGGGCCGGCGGGGGCATAGCGCCGGGCGGCCCGGCGACCGTCGTGCTGTCCCGCGCCCCGGCGGCGAACGCGCGGCGGCTGGCTCTCAGCAGGACCTGCGCCGCGCGGGCCGGCTCGCCACCGTCGGCCAGGAGCCGCCCCGTCAGCAGCACCTGGCCGTCGTCATGATCGCCGGCTGTGGACGCCAGCGCACCGGCGGCCGCCAGTGAAAGGCGGCATCGCTTCGGCCCGCCGAGCCCGGCGAGGATGACGTCCCGGGTCAGCGCATGGCGGAACGCGAAAACGGGACCATCGGTCACAACGAGGTGCAGCGCCGTGCACCGGTGCAGGGCCTCAGCTACGTCTGTGCGCT
The DNA here is from genome assembly GCA_963727015.1 of uncultured Actinomycetota bacterium. Lineage (GTDB taxonomy): Bacteria > Actinomycetota > Actinomycetes > Streptosporangiales > Streptosporangiaceae > DATFVJ01. Next base: position 25,603 of record CAVSEV010000006.1, read on the forward strand.
GGACTCCGGCAGCCTGGTCCAGCAGCCGCCAGTCGAACCGGCGGCCGAGCACCGCCGCGGCGCATAGCACCGTCCGCTGGCGGGCATCCAGGCGGGCCAGCCGCGCGCGCACGGTGTCGGCGAACCGTGGCGCGATCCCGCCCAGGTCACCGGTGGCCAGCAGATCCTCGACCAGCAACGGCAGGCCTCCTGCCTCCCGCACCACCACTGTGATCGGTTTCCCGGCTGGCGATCCGGCCGCTGCGCATTCGGCAGCCATCTCGCGTGCCTCGTCGTCGGTGAGGGGCCGATCGGGCATATCTGCGCGCCGCCTGCCTCCAGCAGCGCCCGGGCATCCGCCCGGCCCTCGCCGGTCCGGATCGTGCCGAACACCAGCACCAGCACCGGCACCTCGCTCGCATAGTCGGCGAGATACCGGATCACCGCAAGCGCCGCATCATCAGCCCAATGGAGATCCTCCAGGATCACGACCACGCCCGCGCCGCCGGTGGCCCACTGCAGCACCCGAACGACGGCCTCAGCCCTGACAACGACCGGCTCAGCCGGAGCCGACCAGCCAGGATCCCGCCAGTGCGGCGCGAGCGACGCCAGCACGGACACGTACGGCGCCAAGCCAGGATCCCCGGGCACGGCGCGGTCCCGGGTCAGCTCCAGCAGTATCTCGGCAACAGGGCGCAGTGATCCGCCAAATCCCGCGGGCAGGGCCCGGCCATGGACAATGTCAACACCCGCCGTGGCGGCGGCATCGCCCAGGTACTCGGCCAGCCGGGTCTTCCCAATCCCGGCCTCGCCCACGACGATCAGCGCCCAGCCGTTGCCGCTGCGCAGCCGACGGACAGCGTCGGCGATGAGGGACACCGGTCCTCCCGGCCGACCAGGATCGGACAGCGCACACCCCACCACCACTTTTCGGCGCCGGGCCCGGCGCTACGGTGCGCGGGCTAACGGGCCGTATCACCCGCCTCATGCTCCTGGGGCAGGTACCACCCTGCCCGCGAAGGCCGCCAGCCGGTCCGCGGCCGTGGCGCCCGCAGGTGACGGCCGCGCTGGCGCAAATGGGCCTTTCACGCCGCGGGGAATCGGCCTGGACCGCAACACGCTGTCAGCGAAACTGATCAATTCCGGATCCAGGTCACGCGGCCGGCGGGTCGCGGCCGCAACATCCCAGGCGTGGATCGTCAGCTCGACGACACGCATTTCGACCAGCAACGTGCCCGGTCCCTCACCCAGCGGCGTCGGGAAAGCCTGCTCGAGGAAACCCGGACGGTCAAAGACCTCACACAGCCGGCCAAACGAATCCCGGAAGCTGGCCAGTAGGTCACCACCGAGCAAGTCATCACCACTACCGGGCCCAGGCTCGCCAGCGACCAGGGCCGCGAACCTGAGATTCCCGCCGACCACGTGGTTGATCAGCGCGCGCACGTCCCATTCCGCGCACGGCGTCGCATCCTCAAGCTGATCAGGCCGGACATGGGCGATGACATCGGCAGCCATGCCCCCCGCCCGGCGGTGAAGATCCCGCGGATCGGCCACAACGCCCCCCACCCGATGGCACCAGCATTACCTGCGAGACAACCGCCCGGCCAACAGCCACGCGGCCGATGACCAGCAGTCCAATCACTGCCAACATCATTCCACCGGCAGCCGACGGCAGCCACGAGAAAGTTCCTGACGTCCCCTACCTCCCCGGGGGAGGCCCGGCACTGTCACTTTCCTTGGTGGCAGCTTCACCGGGCGGCGGCGCGCGCTCGCCGGTAGCGGCGTGCGCTGCGCCGGGCGGCGAACCGCATGATGGCCGGCGGGGGCTCCAGCCCCAGCGGCCGCAGCATCCCCGGGGCGTCTTCTTGATGCCACACCTCAGTGAGCTTGCCACCGTCGGCCCAGAGATCTCCTGCCCGGTCATGGTCACCGGCCGCCCGGTGGGCGGGAGCCCGAAGAGGTCGAATGTTCCGGTGTTGGTGCCGGTCATCGTCCAGCGGCCGGCCACGAACTGCCCCTCGGCTACCACGACGTCCGCCGTGAACCGCAGATCGGGGAATGCCCGCCGGACCATGGCAACCGCCCAGTTGTGCCCTTCGAGCCCTGGCGGCTGGCCCGGGTAGGGGTTGTGGTCAACCAGGTCCTCCGCGACCAGTTCCCTGGCGACGTCGGTGCGGCCCTGGCCCCAGACCTCGGACAGCCAGCGGCGGTACATCGATTCCAGCTCAGCTGCGTCCACGATGCGACGATACTCTCAATGAGAGTATCGTCGCAAGGGTGCCCGCGCTGACCACGACGTCTTACGCCGTTCTCGCCCAGCTGGCCCTGCAGCCCTGGACTACCTACCAGCTGGCCAGGCAGATGGAGCGCAGCCTCGGGTGGATCTGGCCCAGGGCGGCCTCAAGGCTCTACGAGGAGCCGAAGAAGCTTGTGGCCGCCGGGCTCGCCACCAGCCGACCCGAGGCGACAGGCAGGCGGCGCAGCACCGTGTACAGCATTACCCCGGCGGGCCGCCAGGCGCTGGCCCGCTGGCTTGCCGAACCCGGAGCCGGGACAGTGCTGGAATGCGAGGCGCTCGTGAAGATCGCCTACGCCGACCAAGGAACCCGCGACGGCCTCCTGGCCAACCTCACCGCGCTCATCGACGACACCACCGCTAAGCTCCGCTACGGCGCCATGATCGCCCAGCAGTACCTCGACGGCCGCGGCCCCTTCCAGGAGCGCCTGCCATTCAGCGGCCTGATGTGGCGGTTCCTATGGGACTACCAGCTGACCGTGCTGCGATGGGCCCGCTGGGCCCACGTCGAAGTCGCGGCCTGGCCCGACGACCTGTCCCAGCTCGACGTGAACGCAGAATTCCGCAGAATCGTGTCCGCGGCCGGCAGCCCCTGAACCGGCCCGCAACATTTCTTACACCAGCAGTGCCTGGCTGCCGGACACCCGAGGCAACCAGACACGTTTCCTAACGGGCCATCTGCCCTTCGGCGCGGGTCACCGCCATGGCGATGCGCGAGGAACTGCACCCGCTGTATGTCGCACGCTTGTTAAGCGCCAACCGGGATCGCCCTGATTAAGCATCATCACCGGGTCCGGACCGGTCATGCAGGGAGGCCCTCGATGACGCCGTATGGAAACGCAACCGGGTGAACCTTGCCGATGGTGAGGCCTGCAGTCGCCAGGAGATCGCCGTAATCGGCGTTTGTACGTTCTTGCCCGCCAGTGATGACGAGCATGTTGATGTCGCTTAGCAGGGTCGGAACGGCGTCGCCGGGCGCGTCAGGGATCAGTCGTTCCACGATCAGCACCCGGCCGCCCCGGGTCATCGCTTGGCGGCAGTTGCGCAGGATCTGGCCCGCATGCGTGTCGCCCCAGTCGTGCAAGACGTTCGCCAGCACGTAGCAGTCCGCGCCGTCCGGAACGTTCTCGAAGAAGTCTCCTGCCAGCACCTGGCGGCGATCCGCGAGGTCGATCGCGTCAAGTACCGTGTCGGCACGGGCTGCGACGGCCGGGGTCTCGAACAGGACGCCGTGCAGGTGGGCGTGCTTCCGCAGGATCTCCACCAGCAGGGTCCCTGTGCCGCCGCCGACGTCGACCACGGTGCGGATGTCGGTGAAGTCGTAGCTGTCGGCCACGCTGGGAGCGAAGGCCGCGGTCCGTTCGGACATTGCGGCGTCGAATATGGCTGCGCTTTGCGGATTCTGGGCCAGGAACTCGAAGATCTCCATTCCCTGGGCTTGGACGAATCCTGGCTTGCCGGTCCTGACGGTCTGCAAGATGTGCTCGAACGGGCGGACGCCGCCGAGTGCCTCCAGGAAGACGGCCCACGACCGCACGCACGCGGGGCCGTCGCTGCGCAGGCGGTCCCCCAGCGCTGTCAGGCCGAAGGACCGTGGCTGCACCGTGTCGAGCACGCCGAGCGCGGCGAGCAGGCGGAGCACGCGGTACAGCGACGGCTCGTGGGTGCGGGTCGCCCGGGCCAGCTCCGTGGAGCTCACCGGGCCGTCGGCGAGGAGGTCGGCGATGCGAAGCTCGGCTGCGACGTAGACGGCCCGCGAGATGTGGATGCCCCAGATCATCGACAGCATCGCCGCGGCGGCGGCGCGTTCGGATTCGGTCGGCTGCGTCCTCGTCTGGCCGGAGGTATCGCGGGACGAGGCGGGCGGATTGATCGTGCTCATAGCGGCCTCCCGGAACGCGTGGGGTTGTAACGAATCGTGACTCCCGGGGATTTCCGGGCGCCTACCGATCGATTACCGTCGGCTTACGAGCGCGGGAGGGGCTGTCGCGTTGTCGCCGCAGCCGCGGCGCGCGGTGAGGGCTCGCCGGGCACGAGAGGTGCACCGTGAAGTTCCAAGTCCTTGGTCCCTTGCAGGTCACCTGCGGCGGGCGACCGCTCGCGGTGGGCGGCGCCCGGACCCGCGCTGTGCTGGCGATGCTGCTCGTTAACGCCAACCGGGTGGTCTCCGCTGACCGGCTGGCGGGCGAGCTGTGGCCTGGCCTGGACCAGGAGAGGGCTGTGGCCAACCTGCGGGTCCGCCTCGCAGAGCTGCGCAGGGCGCTTCGGCCGGTAGGGGAAGCGGATCGGCTGACTACCCGGCCCCCCGGTTATCAGTTGCGGGCCACGGCTGATGAGCTGGACGTCCTGCAGTTCGAGCAGCTCGTTCTCGCCGGGCGTGATGCGCTGGCTGGCGGCGACCCGGCGACGGCCGCCCGGCTCCTCCAGGAGTGCCTGGGCCTGTGGCGCGGGCCGACGCTGGCCGACCTCGGCGACCTTGAGTTCGCCGAAAGCAGAGCCGGCCGAGCCGAGGCCGGCGAGATAGGCCGCGCTGGGCGTGTCGGTGGTCATCATTCCTCGCTCGATGGTCAGGGCGCAGGGAGCAGCGCGGCGACAGAATTCACGCTCAGCTGGGCCCAGTTCGGGACGACCAAGCTGGAGCGGTCTTCCAGCGGCAGCGCGGCGAGGTTGTTGCGCATCGCCGTCGTCTGCTGCACATGCTGGGTCCGCGGCAGCCTGCGGGCCGCATAGCGGGCGAGGCCCTCATCGATATCCGGTCCGGCCGCAAGCTCGTGTGCCAGCACCAGTGCGTCCTCGGCCGCCATCGACCCACCCTGGGCCATGCTTGGCGTCGTCGCGTGCCAGGCGTCGCCAGTTAGGACTACGCGCCCCCGCACCGGCATATCCGTCCACACCTGGTCGGCCGTGCTGAACTGGATACCCGCGTCGTTCTCGACCTGGGCGAGAACTCGCGAGTGCACTCCGGTGAGGTCGCAGAAGAACTTTTGCACCCTGGCCGCCCGGCCCTGCACCGGGTCGGCAAATGCGCTGGCCGAGTAGCGGCCTGCGGCCCAGTACGCCAGGCCGCCGCCGATCGGCATGGCCAGGAACGTGCCCTCGCGGCAGAAACAGGCGCTCCAGTCCCGCAGGTCTGCCGGGCACGCCACCACACCGCGCCACCAGGACTCGCCGCCGTACTGTGGCACGGCTTCCGGCCAGAGCTGGCCACGGACGGTCGAGTAGGCACCGTCCGCCCCAACGACCAGGTCGTACTCGGCGGCGGAGCCGTCAGTAAGCAAGACCTCCACGCATGTGCCTGGCTGGCTTAGCGACCGCACACCGGTACCAAACCGGATGGCGACCGGGCACCATTCGTAGAGCGCATCCAGGGCCAGCTCACGGCCGATCGCCACCGAGGGCCCCATGCCTGGCCAGACGCGCGCGAGGTCGGCCGCGCTTTCTGTGTGACAGGCCGTTGCTCGCAGCCGCAGCCGCTCCACCGTCTGGCCACGGGATAGCAGCGCCTGCCGCAGCGCCGAGGGCCGCGAACACACGCATGCCGTTAGCGGGGAAGAACAGGCCGGTGGTAGCCGCGGCGGCGGTCGGCGGGCGCCGCTCCACCAGGTCGACATCCCAACCCAGCTCATGCAGCCCCCTCGCGGTCACCAAGCCAGCGATACCCGCGCCGGCAATAAGCGCGCGATGCGTCTTGCTCATAGACCGGACTATCCGTCAGGCGCGCCCGCACGGCCAGGGACGCCACCCTGTCAGCACCCTGACATTGCCTGGTGCCAGAGGTAGGAAGGTGATGTGTCAGGTCATGATGCGGACAGGTTCGGCGTGCTGCTACGCCGGCTGCGGATCGCGGCGGGGTTATCCCAGGCTGCGCTCGCCGAGCGGGCCGGCCTCAGCGTGGACGGCGTTGCCGCCCTGGAAACCGGGCGCCGCAGCCGCCCGAGGGCGTTCACAGTCGGCCTGATCGCCGACGCGCTCGGGCTCGACGCGGAAGCACGCGCACTGCTAGCGGCCCGGGCGGCTGGCGGAACCTCACCGGCCAGGCAAGGCCTGCCGACGCAGACCCCAGCGACGCAGGCCCCGCCACTGCTCCCAGTCCCTTTGATCGGGCGCGAGCTTGCCCTGGAGGCGGTGACCGGGCTGCTGTTGCGTACCGACGTGCGCATCCTGACACTCACCGGCTCCGGCGGCATCGGCAAGACCACCCTGGCTCTTGCCGCCGCGGCCCGTGTGCGCGAACAGTTCGCGGACGGGGTCGTCTTCGTCCCGCTCGCCTCCTTGCGCGAGCCCGAGCTTGTGCTGCCCACCATCGCCGCCGCCTTCGGGCTGCGGGACACGACGGAGGCGGAGCTGCGACGGCGGCTTGTTGCCCACCTCGCCAGCCGCTGCCTCGTGCTTGTTCTGGACAACCTTGAGCACCTTCTGCCCGCCGGCCTGCTGGTCGCTGAGCTGGCCGGCTCCTGTCCGGGAATTACCGTGCTGGCGACCTCCCGCGCCGCGCTCAGGCTCCGTATCGAGCGCCAGTTCCGTGTTCCGGCACTGGCAACCGCGGCAGCCGTGCGGCTGTTCGCCGAGCGCGCCAGCGCGGTCGGCGCCACCTTCGAGATGGATCAGGTAACTGAGGACGCGGTCAGCCAGATGTGCAACCGGCTGGACGGGATGCCGCTGGCCATCGAGCTCGCAGCGGCCCGGGCTCGGCTGCTGCCCCCGCCAGCGCTGCTGCGGCGCCTCGACCGCAAGCTCCAGCTCCTGGCCGACGGACCTCGCGACCTGCCCGAGCGGCAGCGCACCATCCGAGCCACCATCGACTGGAGCTACTCGCTCCTCGGCGACGATGAGCGGCGCCTGTTCGCCGAGCTGGCGGTCTTCGAAGAAGGCGGCACGCTGGACGCCATCGAGACGGTCTGCGGCCCAAGCCACGGAGACTCAATTCTCGGCCACCTCGCCTCACTCGTAGAGCAAAACCTACTTGCCGAGCCTGGCAGCGGGCCGCAGCCGCGGCTGCGGATGCAGTCCACTGTCGCCGAGTACGCGCGCGAACGCCTGGACAACCTGAACGAAGCCGAGATCACACGGCGTCGCCATGCTGACTGGGCGCGGGCCCTCGCCGAAGAGGGCGCCGAAGGCCTGGAGAGGGACGGGCAAGTCGAATGGCTCGAACGCCTCGACGCCGAGCAGGGCAACATGCGGGCCGCGCTGCGCTGGGCACTGGACCGGCAGGAAACCGCCGCCGCGGCCCAGCTACTTGGCTCACTGCAGTGGTACTGGCTCCGCCGCGGCCGTCACCGGGAGGCCCGTATCTGGTCCAACGCCGTCCTCCACCTGACAGAACGCCATTTGACCGCTCCCGCCGCCCGGGCGACCGCGCTCAGGGCCGCTGGCTGGCTAGCTTTCCAGCGCGGCGAGACAGCGGCAGCGCGGCCGCTGCTCGAAGAGGCGGTCGAGCTCAGCCGGGCCACCGGTGACACCCGTACCCTCGGCCTGGCGCTGACCGGCCTTGGCGCGGCGGGATCGTGGGGCGCCGACCCGGACCGGCACCGCGTCGCCGCGCTGCTGACGGAGGCGCTGAACCTATGGCGTGCCCTGGACTGGCCCATAGGCCAGCACATGGCGCTTGTCAACCTCGGGCTTGTCGCATACACCGGCGGCGACCATGACCGGGCCGAGGCATACCAGAGGTCCGCGCTCGCGGTCGCCGAAAAGATTCGCGCGCCCTACCGGCTCGGGTCCTCCCATCTGCTCGTCGCGCAGATCGAGCTGCGGCACGGCAATATCGAAGGTGCCTCCCAGCTGGCGGGAAAGGGCCTGCGCGCGTTTCGGCGCATCCAGGATCCGCTGATGGCCGCAAACGGCCTCGTCGTCTCCGCCTTGATCGCGAACGCCAAGGGTGCTCACCCCCTGGCCGCAAACCTAATCGGCGCCGCTCAGGCGCTCTACGACGCCAGCGGCACGCAACTCATCGCCGCTCTCGAGAAGGACCACACGGCACTGGTCTCCGCAATCCGCGCCGGCCTCGGCGCGGAACGCTTCGAAGCCGAACGCCTGCGCGGCACCACCCTAACGCTGGGCGATGCCGTTCAACTCGCCCTCGACGAGCCTGTGCGCATGACAATCACGCACCATTCCTGATTGACCTCCGTCCGCCCCAAACCCGTAACGCCTTTCGCACCCGCGCTGGCGCTATGCCACATCTCGTCCTCGTTCATCAGTCTGCGTGGCAAGCGGAGCGTGCCAAAGCGAGACGGGCCACAGCCAGCCCCTGAGGCAGGCTCAAAGTACTCCGCGCATGCCGCCGGCGAGCTACTGGCGGCACCCACCATGATCAGGCCGTGCGCGGCCAGAAAGGTAGCACCGCCATGGGCAGGACGGCGGCAGCCGAGTTAGCCAGGATCAAGACCACGTACCCGAGGTGGACGATACGTTCCGTCCAGCACGGTGTTGGATTCACTGCCCAGCACCAGAGCGCAGGCAAGGGCGGAAAGCCGCTGAGCATCCATGCGTTTACGGTCTCAGAGCTTGGCGCGAAGCTGGCGGAACTGGGGGAGCGAAGAGGCCCTAAACGGCCCTAAACGGGGAGGGCGTCGTCAGTGACGGGATCTTCGTGCCGCTGTGTAACACGCTTACCTCATCAGAAGCTCGTGGCTAATCGAAGAAGATCACGCGGCCCATGCGGCCGGCAAGATCTGTGCGCGGCCGCGCGGCCTGCAAGATGATCTGGGCGGGCGGCCGCTCGCGGTGCGCCGTCTTGTGGCCGCGTACACGAGAACTCCCTCAGCGACCGGCCCGACCATCTGATCCGTAGAGCAGTGCAGCGTGTCCGGCGAGTGCGCCGGAATCCGGCACCGCCCTATCCGTGGGCGGCGGAAGCGCCATTCGCTGGCTGACGGCCGGTTCGCCCCGCCGCGATGACGGCCTCGACCTCGCGGCGGACGTTGAGCCGCGGCTTACCGGACATCTCCTGCTGGAAGACGTGTGGCGTGAACGCCTCGGGCGGGTATCCGGCAGTATGTCCTTGTGGCCGAGAGCGAGGAGCTTCCCGAGGGTGTACTGGCGGCGTACGAGCGAGCCGCCAGAACCGGTTTCCAGCTCGCCTGCGAGGTCGAAGTGGGGGGACTGCTGGCAGCACTCGCCGCGGCGGTACCCGATGGTGGCCGGGTTCTCGAGATCGGCACCGGCGTCGGCGTCGGGCTTGCCTGGCTTGTCCATGGACTCGGAGCTCGCCGAGACGTCGAGGTCGTCACGGTCGAGCTCGATGATGAGGTGCAGCAGACGGCGCTGTCAGCACCGTGGCCGCCGTGGGTTCGCTTCGAGTCAGGGGACGGGGCCGAGGTCGTCGGCAGCCTCGGGCAGTTTGACTTGATATTCGCGGACGCACCTGGTGGAAAGATCTTCAAGCTGCGCCGGACCGTGGCCGCACTTCGCCATGGTGGCGCCATCGTCGTTGACGACATGGACCTCACGCGCCACGAAGATGAGCACCTTCGGTCTGCCCTGGACGTTGTCCGCCACCGGCTCCTCGAGAATACTGACCTCGTCTGTGCCGAACTGGGCTTCAGCAGCGGCGTCATCGTGGCCGTCAAGCGCCGGTCGTGACCTTCGCGGCGCGGCGCGGGACATTGAACTCCGTTACCGCTGCGGACCGGTCCCAGCGGGCTGAGTACGGCCCGGCGTTTGGCCTCCCGCGAGGGGCGTTCGGCTCTAGCGGGGATCTGCGCGGCTGTCATCGTTGGACGTAGGAGCTGCCGGCAGAGGGGCGGCAAGATGGCCGCGGTGATGTCCAGGTCGGGCGGTGCGGGACGGGGCGCGAAGGCGCTGGGCGACCCGCCGGTTGCGGCGTGCGCGGCCGGCGGGGTCACGCTGGGCGTGGAGGAGGAGTTCGTGCTGCTGGACCCGTCCACCGGGGACGCTGTCCTGGCCGGCCCGGCTCTGGTGCGGATGCTGGACGGGGAGCCGGGGGTGGGGCAGGAGCTGATGCGGTTCCAGGTGGAGACCGCGACCGGGGTGTGCACCGGCCTGGACGGTGTCGGCCGCGAGCTGGCCCGGCTCCGGCGGCTCGTCGCGGACGCCGCGGCGGGTCTGGGCTGCCGCCTGGTGGCGTCGGGCACCGCGCCCTACCGCACGCCCGGGCTGGCCGCCGTGACGGATCAGCCCCGTTACCAGGAGCTGGCGCGCCGGTACGGCCGGTTGGTGGCCGATGCCGGCGGCACCTGCGCCTGCCACGTGCACGTCGGGGTTCCCTGCCGGGATCTCGGCGTCCAGGTGCTGGCGCGGCTGCGGCCCTGGCTTGCCACGCTGCTGGCCATCACCGTCAACTCACCGATCGCGGGCGGCCACGACACGGCATGGGCCAGCGGGCGGTACCCGCTGTGGTCACGCTGGCCGACGGCGATGGCGCCCGCGGTGTGGCCGGACGCCGCCGCCTACGATGCGACGGTCCGCCGCCTCGTCGGGCGGGGCGCGGCGCTCGATGCGCGGAGCGTGTACGTCTTCGCGCGGCTTTCGCCGCGCTACCCGACGGTGGAGGTGCGGGTCGCGGACGTCTGCCTCGATGTCGACACCGCTGTGCTGCTGGCCGGGCTGACCCGCGCCCTCGTCGCGACCGCCCTGGCGCAGGCTCGCCGGGGGACGCCGGTGCCAGCGGCGCCGGCCCCGTGGGTCGGCGCGTCCCTCGCCGCCGCGGCACGGCACGGGCTCGCCGGAGCCGGAGTCGACCCGTTTACGGGGCAGGCCGTCGATGCGCGCAGCCTGCGGTCCCGCCTCCTCGATCATGTCCACGCCGCGCTCAGCGACCGGGGCGACGCCGAGACCGTCACCGGGCTGCTGCACCGGCTCGACGACCGGGGGACCGGGGCCGACCGGCAGCGAACCCTGTTCGCCGGCGCCGTGTCCGCGCCCGGGTTCGTCGAGGCGCTCGCCCGCGCGACACTGCCCGGCGACGAGCCGGCTTGCGGCGGCCAGCCGAACACGGGATCCGAGCGACCGCCGGGCGCGTGGACGCCCGGGCCGGCTCCCGCCGTTCCCCTCGCGCGAGCGCGGTAGTCCGCCGACCAGGGACCGCTGGCAGCGTACCTGACCGGGGCGATCGTGCCGATCGCCGTATTCTTGGGGTGGTGAACCGGCATCGACCTCTGTGACAGATGGGCATTCCGCCTGGGTCCGGAAGATGATCGCGGTGCGACCGCGTTCAGGTCGACTGGCCGTCGCGCACTAGTGCACACCGGCCCTCACAGCGGCAATGGAGGATGGCGGCCGGGGCCGGCGCTATGTCTTGTGGTCTGAGGTCATCTTCAGGACCAGGTGGAGGCGCTCGTCGTTTACGTTTGCCAGCGGCGGGACGAGCAGGGTTGGGATCCCGGCGGTCACTGCGGGGCCGTCGTGGCTGGCGCGGTCGCCCACCATGAGCGTCTCACCTGCCGCGACGGCCAGCTCGCCGAGCGCGGCGGTGAAGATCGCCAGGTCGGGCTTCTGCACGCCATGCTCGTAGGACAAGACGAACGCGTCGACAAAGCCGGATAGCCCCTGCTGGCCGAAGACCGGCCGCAGGTCGAAGTGGATGTCACTGACCACGCCGATCTTCAGTCCGCGCCTGTGCACTGTGGCTAGCGTGACGGCCACGTCGCGGGCGAACGGATTGAGCCCAGGATCTGACTCGGCCTCGTACAGGGCGGCGGCCAGCGCTGCGTCGAGCCGTGCGGCCTCGAATAACCGCTGATAGGTGCTCCGGTGGAAGGTCGCATCACAGTCGATCCGGTTCCACGCGGCCGCGAGTTCTGGCTGGGCCGCCGCGTCTTGGATGGCGTCTGTGACCTGCTGGATATCGTCGGCCCCGGCGTCCCGGCCCAGCCGGGAAAATGCCTGCTCCACCCACTGGGCATCCGTCATCGTCACCGCGAGGGTGCCCCGCCAGTCGAACAAAACAGCCCGAAACCCCGCCATAGCCGCATCCTTCCACCCCCCGGTGCCGGCGCGACCGGCCCGGATGGTGCACCTGCCGCTTTTGCCTTCCAGGGCAGTAGCAGCACGAAATCGTTGCGCTGATCGCGGCATGAGCGGGAATCGATCGGCGACGTTCTCGGCGTGGTAGCGGGGTCGCGGGCCCGGTTGCGGCAGCCGCTACAACAGTTCAGCCAGCCAGCGCCGGGCAGCGGTGCCCTGGGCGGCTTGGAAGGCGCGGACGGTGGGCAGCCCGGGCGGGGGTGGCCGCAACGACACCTCGGTGAGGTAGCCGGCGACCGCGCAGACCAGCGCGGTGAGCCGGGCGCGGTTGGCGGCGCGGCCGGACTTGGACCGGGCGAGCAGTGCAGCGGGCGGCGGGCCGCCCTGCATCGCGACGCTCGGCGCGAACAGCACCAGGTCGACGATGGCCGCGCCGCGGCACGCCCACGGCCAGTCCACGATCACCACACCGTCGCCGGTGAGCAGCAGGTTGTCCGCGCGGATGTCGGCGTGCAGCAGGGTGTCGCCGGCGGCGTGTTCCGCCCACGCCGGCTCTATCCGCGCCAGCTGATCCAGGTGCATCCGGGACCAGGAATCAAGCTGGCCGGGGCGGGGCCCGGCGGCCAGCGCCCGCCAGCCGGTGAACTCGGCGCCCAGCCGCTCCGCCACCGCCGGCACGTCCACCGGCGCCGGGGTCAGCGCCTCGGCGATGCGGTCGAGTGCCGCCACCACCCGATCAAGCTCGGCAGCGCGCCAGGGCAGGGCCGGGTGGCGGCCGTCCACGTCGTCCAGGACCAGCGCCGTCCACGGGTCCTGATCCACCGTGCCGCGCAGCCGCGGGACGGGCAGCCGCCGGCTGGCAATAACTGGCCCCAGCGCGGCCAGGATCCGGGCCTCCTGCCGGTGCAGCAGCGGCGCGTCCGGGTTGGCGTCCGCCGACACAGCCTTGACGAAAAACCGTCCGCCATTCGCGCACCGCACCCGCGCGGCCAGCCCGGGGCTGAACCCGCCCGGCTGCGTCCACGCCTCCACCACCCGGGCACCGCACACGTCCTCGATCGCCGCCCGCACAGACCCCGGGACCTGCTCCCAGGCGACACGGACGCCCTCAGCCGAAGCGGTCACACCGCCCACCGTGCCAGAACCATCCACCTCCGCGACAACCGGTTTCTCAAACACCCGCCCGGCGGCAAGAGAGTACGTGACGCGTGAAGTGATGCTCATAGCCGCCGCCTGAGGTGGCCGCCCGGTGTGCGGCGGCAATCGGTACGGTGGCCCGGTGACCGTGTACGCGATAGCCGCGCTCTCCATTCACGACCGTCTTCGCTACGACAGATACGTGGCTGCGTTCATGCCGGTTCTCCACAAGTACGGCGGGCGGCTGCTGGCCGCCGATGAACAGCCCGACGTCATCGAGGGGCAGTGGAGTGGTGACAAGGTCATCGTCATGGCGTTCCCGGACCGGGACACGTTCACGACGTGGGCGACCTCGGCGGAGTATCAGGAGATCTCGAAGGATCGCGTCGCCGCAACTGACGGCGTCGTGCTGCTCGTGCGTGGCCTGGCATAGCGCGATAGCCGTCGGCTGCGACGCTCCGCGTACACACGCAGGCAGATCGCCACGCTCCCCCTGCGCAGCCGGTGAGGGCTTCGTCATGCCGCGGCCTTGGCCGATGGAGGCTGGCTGTAGGCGGCTGTGAAGCCCTGACGCCAGCTTGGGTAGCGCAGCGTCCAGCCGAGTTCTTTCTTGGCCTTGGCGTTGGAGGCGCCGCGGGACTCGGTCATCATGACCACGCCCTTGCCCGCGGCCAGCCGGGCGAGCCACAGCGGGATGTGGCGTGGTGGCTTGGCGCCGAGCGCATCGGCGAGCACCGGCAGCCACTCGCTCGCAGGGGCGGGCTCGTCGTCCACGACGTTATAGATGGCCGGGCCGTCGTGGTCGAGCGCGAGCGCGGAGGCTGAGGCGGCGTCGTCGAGGTGGATGAACGACATGACGCCGCTGCCGTCGCCGATAACCGGGAGCCGCCGCTTGCGCACCGGCCCGGCCAGCCCGTCGCTGGCGGCACCGTAGAAGCCGCCGTAACGCAGCGCGATCCCGCCGCCGCCGGTGACGGCCTGCTCGAGATGGTTCATCGCTGCATTGGTCTGGCGCGCCGTTGCCGGCGGGGCCGGGTCGAGGGGGTCGTCCTCGGTCTTGACCGACCCGCCCTCGCGGGCGTACCGGTAGGGAGCGAAGCTTTGGGCGACGAATCGGCGCACCCCCGCCAGGTGGGCGGCGGCAAGCAGAATGTCGGTACCGTCGGTCCGCAGCTGGTTGGTCTGGGCGAAGCCGCGGTCGAGGTTCCTCGAGAAGCCCGCATCCGCCAGGGCAGTCGCCTGGTAGATGATCGCATCGGGCCGGGTGGCGGCGACCGCTTCGCGGACCGCCGCGGCGTCCAGTGCATCCAGCACGATCGGCTCGCAGCCGAGCTCCCGCAGCCGCCCGGCCTTGCCAGGTGAGCGGGAGCTGCCGATCACCTCGTGTCCCCGCTGGCGCAGCAGGGGAAGTAGCCGGGTGCCGATCGCGCCGCTAGCTCCCACAACCAGAACTCGCATGACCTACTCCTTATCGTTTCAGCGTCGGGGCAGGTGCTTTCCTTCGCTGTCTGTGCCGGGCTGGCCCTTCGGGGGTGTTCACCGCGGCTCCTTGTCACATCGGCCGTGTTCGGCGGGTCACTGGTGATGACACCTTCCAGGGCGAGGATGTGACCAATGAGCCAGAACCAGTGGCTGGCGGACCGCTTCGAGGAGCACCGGGCCCATCTGCGGTCGGTGGCCTACCGGATGCTGGGCTCGCTGGCTGAGACCGATGACGCTGTTCAGGACACCTGGCTGCGCCTGAGCCGGGCCGGGGCGGGTGAGGTGGGGAACCTCCGCGGATGGCTGACAACGATCACTGCCCGGGTGTGCCTGAACATGCTGCGCTCGCGCAACCGCCGGCGCGAGGAATCCCTCGGGGTGCACGTGCCCGACCCCTTCATCAGCGTGCGCGGGGGCGATTTCGACGCCCTCGTCGCCGGGCTCAACCCCCGGCGTAGCGCTGCGGATCGACGCGGGCGCCACCCGCCCCGCAGCTTCTATGGCGATCCGCGGCGCGGACGCTGTAGCCAGGCAGGCACTCACCGGGCTGACCAGCGGCCTGCGGGTCGCGCAGCTGCACCCCGCCCTGGTGAACGGGGCAGCCGGAGTCCTCGTCACCGTGCGCGGACGGCCCGTCACCGTGATGGGCTTCACGATCGTCAACGGCAAGATCGCCGAGATCGACGCGATCGCCGATCCGGAACGGGTCCGCACGATCACTGCGGCCGTCCTGAACAGGGAGTAGCCGCACGGCCAGCGCGCCCGGCCAAGTGCAGTAAGCCTCGCGCGTCATACGCAGAGCCGGTCGTGCCACCGCAGCCGCACCTTGGCGGCGCCTCGGAACTAGTATCTGCCCTACAGCAGCGGCAACGAGATAGCGAGCGACCGTGACGAAGACCATCCTGGATCACGTGGCCATCGGCACGCGCGCGCTGTCGGATGGCTGGGACCTGTTCGGTGGGCTGCTTGGCGGTTGCTGGGTCTACGGGGGCGATTTGCCCGGCTACTGGTGGGGTCAGCTGCGGTTCCGCGCTGGCCCGAAGATCGAGCTGCTCACGCCGGCTGGGGGCCCCGACGCTGCCTTTCTCGAGCGTTTTCTGGCCTCCCGCGGCGCTGGTCCGCATCATTTCAACTTCATCGTCCCTGACATCGCCGCGGCGCTGTCGCGGGTACGGGCGACCGGCATCGAACCGGTCCAGATCAGCCTTGTGAGCGCGACTTGGAAGGAGGCGTTCCTGCACCCCAAGGACGCCTACGGCATCGTGATCCAGGTTGCCGAGCAGTCCGGCCCGCCGCCGGAGCTTGAGGCGCCCGCCCAGCTTCCGGCGCCTGGGCCTTCGTCGGCATTCACCCTGGTCGAGCACCACGTGGCGGACATCGACGGCGCGGTCCGCCTGTTCGAGGAGGCACTGGAGGGCGAGGTCGTCAGCCGGCAGGACACCGCAGAGGCATCAGTCGCGGAGCTTGCCTGGGAAAACGGCGCACACCTGCGGCTCGTCCACGCGGCCCCGGCCGCCGGCGGTGCAGGGCCGCGCCGCGGCGGCGAGCCCGGGTACCTGCGCTTCACCCGCGACCGAAAACAGTTCAGCCCGGCTGACCGCAGCCGGGCAGCGGACCTGGCACAGCGCCTCGGGGTATCACTGCAGCTCGGCTCGGAGAGTTGAATCGACCTCGCGCTTAGCTTAGGCAGTCAGGTGACAAGTCTTTCCCCGCGGCCGGCACCCCCCCGCGGTGCCGCCGATGCCGCCTTCCGTGGCCTGGACCATGGCGGCTCAGCGGGCCAAGCTGCCGTGCCCCCGGCCATCGTGGCACGATGGCCGGGGGTGCAGACGTTTTCGCCACCTTGTCATTTGACATTGAAGTGCGACATCGGTTGAAATAGCCCAGCTTCGCTCGGCTTTCCCTGGGGCCGGGGTCTCGGCTATGGATACGGCCTTGAGGGGCTCGGTACGTGGGCATTCGCGAGGACAGCAACCGGGCGTTGCCGCGTCGGCGGATGTCCAGCGAACACATTTCGCCGGCCACGCTGGACGCGCCGTTTCGTTTGGCTCGCGATGGCCGCTTGAACATCGGCCAGAGCTCCGATCTTGAAGGTCGGGTCGGACGGCGACAGGCCGCACGACGCCAAGCTGGCGTGCCCTGCTCGTGCTGTGGTCACAGGCGACCGATCCACTCGGCTCCGAGGTGACCGTTGCGACCGCTGCCGGTCACAACGGGTTCGGCAGCCACCCGAGGCTGGTGTATGTACCGACGGTGCTCGCGAGCGCTGGACCTGGCGGGGCACGAATCGTCCTCCCCGTCGCGCCCGCCGGAGCGAGGGCCTACCCGACAGCGCCGGCACCGGTAAGAGATGAGGGGAAATGAAACAGCCGCGCCTGCGGCGGGGCGGGGGCGTCGAGCGTGGCGGTCCTGGCCGCAAGGTTCGTGGCCAGCTGCTCGGCCAGCACGGCCTGCCCGGCCGCGGTGATCTCATACGGCCGTCGCCGCTCCTGGGTGGCCAGCGGAAGCCCACGCTCGATCCCGGCGGAAGGACAGCAAAATGGAGTACAAGGTGATCGGCGGGTCATTCAGCCCCGAGAGTCTCGAACGGGCCATCAACAACCTGGCCGCCGAGGGATGGCGGGCGGTCAGTGCCTTCCAGGCCGTCAGCTGGTGGAGATGGAGATGCCCGTGGACGATCGTCCTGGAGCGCACGAGGACCTGATGATCCCAGGCCATCCAGGTTACGCTGTCGTCACTGCAGTCTCCGGAGCCGTGAGCGTGCCCGCTACGTGCCCGATCGAGCGGTAAACCGCGCGCTCTGACGGTCACTCGCGAGCCATCGGCGGTCTCGCTGACCTGGGTTTTCACTGCAAGGGGGACGTGACAGGCGCAGCCTTCCAAGCGCGCGAGACGTAGCGCAGGAGGCGCGACACCGGCCGCCCCGGCGTGGTGTTGCGAGCCATCTGACAGTCGCAGGCTCACCTGGCAGTAGAACGGCGTGCCGCGGCGCCAGGGGCCGGCAGGGGACAGCAGGGTGACAACGGCTGCTGCAGGCGCAGGTCATCCCGCCACGTGCTGCCCGCGGTGCCGAAGATGTCCGGGCAGGTGCCTGACCTACCTGGCGATCCGCGTCGCGGTCGGCCACCTGCCGCCCCTGGCTCTGGCGGGCGCCCGCTACGTCGTGGCCGGCGCGCTGCTGTACCCGCTCGCCCAGCGGGCGGCGAACAGGAGCCGCGGCCCGGGCGAGCGCACGGCGCGGCCCGGCGCCAGGGCCTGGCTCGCCGGCGGGGTCGTCGGCATCCTGCTGCTGTTCGCGGGCAACGGCGGCCTGACCTTCGGGGAGACCATGCTGCCCTCGGGATTCGCCGCCGTTCTCGTTGCGACGGTCCCGCTCTGGATGATTCTGTTCGCCTGGCCCGCGCAGCACCAGCGCGTCACCTGGAGATCAGCGGCCGGCCTCGCGGTAGGGCTCGGCGGCGTAGCGACCCTGGTCGGCAACGGCGCGGCGTCCGGCCACATCGCGGGCGTGATCATCGTGCTCGGCGGGTCGGCCGCCTGGGGATTCGGGTCAGTCCTGGGCCACCGGCTCGCTCTGCCCAGCCACGCCATGCTCGCTGCCGCAATCGAAATGCTCGCCGGCGGCGTGGTGCTGCTGGCGGTGGCGGCCGGCACCGGGGAGTTCTCTCACATCCAGTGGTCCTCGGTCCCGGCCACGTCCTGGATCGCCCTGGCCTACCTCATCGGCCCCGGCTCGATCCTTGCCTTCACCGCCTACGGCTACGCCCTGTCCCACCTTCCCGTGACCACCGTGTCCACCTACGCCTACATCAACCCCGTCGTCGCGGTCCTGGCCGGGACCCTGTTCCTCGGCGAGCACCTCGCCTGGCACGAGGGACTGGGCGCCGCCCTCGTCGTCGGCTCGATCGTCATCATCCTGCACCGATCCCGCAGTGCATCACAGCCAGCCCAGGCTGCCGATGGCCTGACTCCGGAAACGGGGATGCCATCCGGCAGGAAAGGCCCAGCCAGGGGACGCCGGCCGGAGACCAGGGAGGAGGTTGCGGCCTGCGTCCGGTACGGGATCGCCCATCGGCACGGCGTGGCGGCCCGACCGCCGCGGCGCCCCGCGGCGCCCGCGCAGTCCATCACCGCAACGCGCCAGCCGCGCAGCGCGCTGAACTGGATACGCGACGCCACCTGGGCCGGCTTCCTCGGCGAGGTCACTGCCGACCGCCTGGCCGCCAGCCATCATGGGCGACGGCGGCTACCGCCGTGACAGCCACGACCGCGCGGCCAGTCAGCACGCTCCACAACATCAGATTCAGGGCATTGACATCAACCACGGAACTCACTACCGCCCGGTATCCGGGTCCTCGACCCCTGCCATCAGCTGCTTTGGCGAATGGTGACTAACAATTAATAACTAGCAATATATTTCTAGAAACTGTGGTGATGTCTAAACCGCGAGGCTGTGAGGAGACTCTGATGAGCAGGACACGAGCCACCCGCCCGGCCTATGCCGGGCAGGGCCACCAGGCGAACTCCCGGTGGCCTGGCGGCCACCCCCGCCGCCGGCCGATCCTGCTGGTGCTGTGCCTGAGCCTGCTGGTGGTCGTGATCGACAACACCATCCTCAATACCGCGCTGCCCACCCTCGCCCGGGTGCTGCACGCGGGCACCAGCTCGTTACAGTGGATCACGGTCGGCTACACGCTGTGCTTCGCGGCGCTCCTCATCCCCGCCGGGGCGCTCGGTGACCGGTACGGCCGCCGGCTCTCGCTGCTCGGCGGCCTGACGGTCTTCGCCCTCGGCAGCACCGCGGCCGCGTTCGCGTCCGGCACCGGCATGCTGATCGGCGCCCGGGTCGTGATGGGCCTGGGCGCCGCGTTCGTCATGCCGGCCACGCTGTCGATCCTGAACGCCGTGTTCCCGCCGAAGGAACGGCCGCAGGCGATCGCCGCCTGGTCGGCGGTGACCGGCGTCGGCATCGTGATCGGGCCGACACTCGGCGGCCTGCTGCTGTCGCACTTCTGGTGGGGCAGCATCTTCCTGATCAACGTCCCGCTCGTGGCGGTCGCGCTGGCCGGCGTTATCGCGATCGTGCCGGAGACCGCCGAGCCTGGCGGCCGCCGCCTCGACTTCCTGGGCACGCTGCTCGTCGGCGGCGCGCTGTTCGCCATCATCGACGCCATCATCGAGGCGCCCGCTCGCGGCTGGACCAGCACGGTCACCCTCGCCGAGGTCACCGCCGGGCTTGCCGCGCTGGGCATCTTCACCTGGTGGGAGCTGCGCATCGCGCACCCGCTGATCGACCTGAGGATCTTCGCCTCACGGGCCTTCTCGACAGCTGCGGCAGCGGTGACCGTGGTCTTCTTCGCGCTGTTCGGCAGCTTGTTCGTGCTGACCCAGTACCTGCAGCTGGTGCACGGCTGGAGCCCGCTGTCCGCCGGGCTGCGGGCGCTGCCGTTCGCGTTCGCGATGGGCGCCGTGTCGCCGCTGTCGCCGATCCTGGCCAAGCGCCTCGGCATGCGCGTGATCATCCCGGCCGGCATGGCGCTGATGGGCCTCGGCCTGCTCGACCTGTCCACGGCCGGCGTGCACACGGCCTACCCGGCGCTCGCCCTCGCCGTGGCGATCATGGGGGCCGGCATGGGACTGGTGATGGCACCGGCCAGCACGACCATCATGACCACTGTGCCCGGCGCACCAGGCCGGAGCCGGCAGCGCCATCAACGACACCATCCGGGAAGTCGGCGGTGCCCTCGGCATCGCGATCGTCGGCAGCCTGTCCGCCGCGGTGTACCGGTCACGGCTCGCCAGCGTGCTCGCCACCGCGCACGCGCCCAGCCCGGCCGCCCACCAGGCGACCAGCTCGATCGCCGCTGCCGACAGCATCGGCAGGCACATCGGCGGACTGCAGGGCAGCGAGCTGGTCGGCGCCGCGCACAGCGCCTTCGTCAACGCGATGGCGATGGGCATGCGCGTCGCCGCCGGCGTGGCACTGGCCTGCGCGATCGGCGCCGTCTTCGCCCTCCCACCGCGCCGCAAGCCGGAGGCCGCCGGCCTGCACCCAGCCGGCCAGCGCCGTGCCTGTCCCGGCCACCTGAGGCGAGCACTGTCATGGCAGAGACCTATCCCGGCCGCCACACAGCCGCGGCCTGCGGCAGCAGTCTGCCGGATAGCTTCCCTATTCAGCCATCCGGAAGACCGCAGGGCGCGCCAATCCGGCCCCAAGATGGCCGGCTCTCGGTTCCTCAGCTGGACCGCTCCGGCAAACACACTCCCCCCCGGCCCGGCCAAGACATGCAACAACGCCTCGCCGCAGCCGACCCACACAGGAAAGGACCGAACTCATGACCCGCACCGACACCGCCACGACCGAGATCATCGACGTCCTGGACAGCTTCTACTGCTACAACGTCACGGCCGCCCTGTGGGCCGACGCGGTGATCAACCGGCTCGAGGGCCTGGCGATCTTCCTGCTCGGCGACGAACTGGCCGAGGTCGCCGACCGCGCCCGCGCCGCCGCACGCCGGCTAGCCGACCGGATCGGCGACCTCGGGGGCGCGATCACCGCCGACCCCCGCCAGCTGCTCGACCGCAGCATCCCCGTGGAGTTCGCCCTCCCCGACTGCTCCGATGTCGCCTCGATCGGCGAATACGGCCTGCAACGGCTGAACGCCATCATCGACGCCTACGATGCGTTCCTGGACCGGGTCCGCGGCACCGACGACCTGAGCTTCCACCTCGTGCTGGACCTGCTCGCCGCCGAAACCCACCAGCGCGCCGACCTCCGGGCCGCACTTGCCCAGCGCAGCTGATCCCGCGCCGAATCGGATGATCTGGGGGGTCTCCGTTTCACAACCGGTCAACGACCGACCCGTGCCGAGTGCGGGCGGTGCTCCAGCCGGCGATCCGGCAAGGCGGAGGATGGAACTATCGGCGACGACGACAGTGCCGTCCACGACCCGCGCATCGTCTGGGCGCCGATCCGTGCCCGCCAAAGATCTGCGGGACGCCTAACGCCAAGCGGCCGGTAGTGCGCCAACCGTGCGCGATGCGCTCAGCGAACCAGGCCCGTACGGGAGAGCGGCTGGTGGTCAGGGCGCGTACTTCAGTACCAGGTCACCGACGTGCGGGAGCGCGGCCTCGACGTGCTTGACTGCCCTGCCGCGGACAGCGGCGTACGCCTTGATGACCGTGGGCCGGCCGGAGGCCGCCGCGCGGGCGTCGGTCACCGAGAGCAGGGCCTGCGACACCTCCTCGCCGCGCTTGGCCAGGTAGTCGCCGAAATCGGTGCCGCCAGAGGTGTTGAAGTCCGCCCAGTACGGTTCAAGCTTGTCCACCATCTGCGGAAGCAGGGACTCCACCATGTGGCGGATGTGGCCCGGCAGGACGGTGTTCACCGTCTTGTAGGCGAGCTTGACCGCGGTCCCGGAGACGCCCGACTTCTCCGCGACCTCGTGCTGAATCAGCGTGTAGCAGTCGGCGATCACCTTTGGCTGAGTGTCCGGCGCAAGCAGGATCTCCTGAAGCGTGGCTGCCATGGGTTTGCTCTTCTCCTGTCGCCGGGCGTTGCCCATTGGATCCCGCACGCATACCGCAATGCGCCGTCCGTCACTAGACGGCGGCCGCCCGACTACGGTTTACCGCTTCCTGGCATGACCAGGCGGCGGCGTCTGCAGACCCGCACAGATCACCCCACATCTGCACCCCATAACGGGCAAGCCACGGCATATCGCCCTGTTCTGCCGCGCTTGGCCGATTGGCCTGGACACCATGTCCAATTCCCGCACGGCGGAGCGGATCCAGGTCGGCCCGCGAGCGGTGGCGGCCTCGAGGGTGGCGCAGGCGTGCGTGACACGCTAGACAGGCTCTAGAGCGGGCGATGAGCAGGGGAGGACCCTGATGCTGCTAAACGGCGTAAACCACGTGGCCATCTTGACCAAGGACACCGACCGCCTGGTCGCGTTCTACCGCGAGGTGTTCGAAGCCGAGGTCAACGAGCAACTCGAGGAGTTCGACGGCGCCCTCCGCCTCACCTTCATCAGCATCGGCGGGACGGCCGAGCTGAACGTCTTCCAGGTGGACGGGAACACCGAAGCTGACCGCCAGACGCCAATGTTCGGGCGGGGCCGCATAGACCATCTCGGACTGCAGGCCGCGTCGATCGACGCGTTCGACCAGATCCGGGATCGGCTGATCGCCCGGGGCGCCAGCGACCACTTCGTCACCGATTTCGGTCCCGTCCTCAGCGTCTTCTTCCGAGACCCGGACGGCCTGGAGGGCGAGGTGTGCATTCCCAACCCCGACGCCGTACCCGGAGTGAACAACCCGCCCGGCACTCCCGCCGCCCGTTACGCCGCCAATCCATAGCCGCCGCGCAGCCAAGGCGATGCTGGCGCTGGCCTTGGTTCTCCTTGCTACGGTTCAACCATGAAGGCGGCGGTTCACACCAGGTACGGTCCGCCGGAAGTGGTCCGGGTCTCGGAGGTGGAAAGGCCGACGGCCAAGGGCAATGAGGTGCTCGTCAAGGTTCATGCTACGACGGTGAATCGGACGGACTGCGGATTCCGGTCAGGCAAGCCTTTCTTCTCGAGATTCTTCACCGGACTTGTCAGGCCGAGGGGGACGGTCCTGGGAAATGAGTATGCGGGAGAGGTCGAGGCGGTCGGCAGTGGTGTCACGTCCTTCGGTGTCGGCGATAGAGTGTTCGGGTTCATTGGATTGAGCGGCCCGTTTGGTGCGCATGCTGAATATGTGACGATCCCCGAAGACGGTTCGCTCGCGACCATGCCGGCGAATTTGACCTACGAGGAGGCTGCGCCCAGTATTGAGGGCTCGCACTATGCCCTCTCGAATATCAGGAAGGCAAAGATCCGCAGCGGGCAGGACGTCCTCGTCTATGGCGCCACCGGGGCGATTGGCTCAGCAGCGGTCCAGCTCCTGAAGACTCTCGGTGCCGGCGTGACCGCGGTCTGCGCCACAGAGAACGTGAAGCTCGTCAGGGGCCTGGGCGCCGGCCGGGTCATCGTGCCATTCACGGGGGTGGTCAGGTCCCCGTGACGGGCACGGGGAGCCAGGGGTTGCCGAGCAGGGCGGCGTGAATGGCGTCGATGGCGGGCAAGCCGTGGTTGCGTGCGGTGGCGAGGTATGAGCGGATGCGGCAGTAGCTGGCGAGCGTGGTGGTGGTGTGCCAGTATCCGGAGACGGCCTGATGTCGCTTCGGGCCTTTTAGTGCCTGCTCCGAGGCGTTGTTCGTCCAGGGGATCTTGAAGCTGGCGGGTGAACAGCCAGACTTGTTCGGCCTTGTCGTGCAGGCGTTTGGCCAGGTTGTAGCCGGGGTGGTTGCCTTTGGGCCAGTCGCGGTGCCGGTTGGTGATGATTCCCCAGCGCACCGCGTCGTCGTAGCGTTTGCGCAGCCTGGCAAGTAGCTGCGGGCCGGGTGCGGCGCGGCCGGCGGCTTTGGCCTGCTCGACGGCGGCGCCGGCCTCGCGGAGTACCTGGCGGACGTTCTCGGCCCATGCCTGCCAGTCTTTGTGCAGGTCGAGCACGCCTTGCAGGTGACGGAACAAGTGCTGGACGCATTGCCGCACGCCGGCGAGCTGCGCGTCAAACTGGTGCCAGGCGGCGTAGTCGTCGCGGACTAGGCAGCCGGTGTAGCCGTCCAGTACGCCCAGGTCCTTGATCGCCGTCTTGGACCGGGAGCCGATCACCGTCAGCCACACCAGCCGCTCGTCCGGGGTCCGCAAGGTGACCACGTGGGGGGCGCCCGGCGTCACCGCGCCGTGCTCGCCGGTGTCCGGGTGCACGATGTTGACGGGGGTCTCATCGCCGCACATCACTGGTTCGGCGGCCAGCGCGGTCTTCATCGCCGCATCGAACCCGGCGGCCGCCAGCCGCTGGGCGAACCGTTCCAGGGCGCGGGCTGCGAACCCGGTGGAGACCGGCACGCCCAGCAGCGCCTTGATCGCCGCTCGCGGTCCGCTCCACCGGCACGTTGCCCTCGTTGGCCAGCAGCACCGCGGCGGCGTTCAGGTTCGGGCCGTACACCACCGCACCGGGCTGCCCGAACGGCACCGCCGCGGTCGTGGTCTTGCGGCAGCAGCCGCACCGGCGGCGCGGCAAGATCCAGTGGACCTTCTCCAGTTCGATCGGCGGGACATCCCAGATCTGCGTCCAGCTGTTGCCCGCATCGGCGGCGCCGGTTAACTCCGCGCCGCACCCTGAGCACTCGGCCGGCGGATCGGCCTGCTCGGTCCGGTCGGGGTCACGGGCCCGTTCCAGCCCTGACCCCCGGGTGGCCCGGCTGCCCGCCCGGTTTGCGGTCCTTGGACCGCACCCGCTGCGAGACAGCCTTCTTCCGCTTGGCCTTGGCCTCGATCGAGTCCTTCGACGGCGGGATCGAGGAATTCGTCGAATCCTTCCCCCCTCGGGCGCGCAACCGGGCCAGCTCGGCATCCAACGCCGCGATCCGTTCCTCAAAGGCCGCCAGTCGTTTGTCGCGAGCCGCCAGCTCAGCGGCGAACTCTGACCGTCTGCGCCGCGACCGCCGCCCTCAACCCGCCGATCTCCGCGTCCTTGGCCTCCACCACCTGCCGCAGCCGCGCATTGGCAGCCCGAAGCCGCTCCTCGGCCGGCGAAACTCGGCGGCGTATCGGACACAAAAGACCATGATCACCACAATGCGGTCAACGTCAAGCACCGTCGGCCACGGCGCGTCGTGCCGCCTCATCCACGCACATCAACACCACCCGTGAATGGACACGGGTCATCGACTACACGGCCGAGGACTTCACCAGAGACGATCAGCAATACGACGTGGTCTTCGATGCGGTCGGCAAGAGCTCGTTCGGCCGATGCAGGCGGCTACTAAAGCCGGGCGGGATCTATCTGTCGACGGAAGGGGGTCTGCTGTTCCTGATTTTGGTACTCATCACCCCCCTCTTTGGCGGCAAGAAGGTCATGTTTGCCCTTCCGAAGCTCGACCAGGCGACGGTACGGCATTTCAAGGAACTGATCGAGTCCGGAGAATTCAAGCCGCTCATCGACAGGCGGTATCGGCTGGATCAGATCGTTGAGGCGTACAAGTATGTCGAGACTGGGCAAAAAATCGGCAATGTCGTGATCAGCGTTGAGCCGTCGAACTAGGGCGTCCGGTAGATCTCGGTGGATGCGGGCGGTGCTCCAGCCGATGCTCCTTTGCAGCACAGTGCCGGCGGCGCCAGCCGGGCGTTCGGCCCGTGCGGCCGTCACTCAGCCGCGGGGCGCGCGCCCGTCAACGGCGGTGAAGGCAATGGTCTGCGTCCACCACGCCGGATCGGCGCACTGGGCCAGGAACGTGTCGATTGACCGGTCATCCAGCTTGCCGGAGGCCACCAGGCGAGTGCGCAACTCGATGACCGTCTGCCGCCAATACAGAGCCCAGGGGGAGCCGCCGTTGTATAGCGCCGTCTCTGCCCTGGCCCCGACGTCTTCCGATCCCAGCCCGGACAGCATCGCCGGCAGCCGGCGGCCGATGAAGTAGTCGATTCCCTGCTCGCGCGACCAGGCCAGCCATCCCTGCCAGAACGCCAGAACCTCGGGCGGCTCGGCGACACTGACCGGCAGGAAATCCGGCTCGATCAGCAGGATCGTCCCGCCCGGTCGCGCGCTGGCAACAAGGTTCACCACAGCGGCCTGAGCGTCGGCGACGTGGTGCAGCACGGCGCGGGCCGTCACCAGATCAAAGTCTGCCGGCTCGACTGGCCCCGCGAGGATGTCGGCCTGGCGAAGCTCAAGCCCGGGTACGTCAGCGTCGACCAGGGACACGTCGAGATCCACCGCCACCGCCCGCCCGCCGGGCGCGATCCGCTCGGCAAGCCACGCTGAAATGGAGCCGTTACCACAGCCAACTTCGAGTGTCCGCGCTCCCGGCTCGACGCCCAGCCGCTCAATGTGGCGGCGGTGCATCGGATCGAGCAACCGCGACATCAGTGCCAGGCGCCGGCGCTCGCCTTCTTGGTGATGATCAAGGACGTACGCTGACGTGTTGATCCAGGCAGGCTCCGACTCACGATTTTCGATCAGCGGACCCCCTAAAGCTGCCCGCCACGTCAGCCTACGTCGGCATTGCCATCAGCTGCCCGCGCGGCCTCACTTAGAGCCTGCCCAAACCTGCGGTGAGCGCTTCGGTGTAAGCGCCGAAGTCCGGCTCCCGTATCCGTCGTGGTGTCTACCGCCGGGAACCGGCGGCCGCCCGGCAGTTCGGCCCGTCCCTGAACGGCCGGCGGGCACCTTTGCCGGATTCAGTGCTGAGTGGCGTCAATAGCGCGGGGCCGGGGGCGGCGTCCGGGCGGGCGGGAGCAGGCCAGTAAGGATGCGGGTCATCGCGCGGTCGAATAGCGGCTGATGCTGGTCGGGGTCGCCGCCGGCGGGCTGGTCCGCTAGCGCGGCCGCCAGGTGCGGGTGCTGGCCGGCTGCCGCTATCTGCAGCAGGTAGCCGGCCAGTGAGCCCTGCCACTGGGTGGCGTCCTGCCCGGCTCGCTGCTGGTTGATCTCTGTCTGCGCGAACAGCCGCACGGCGCCGGAGAATAGGCCGATCGTCTCCAGCTTGGCTGGCCCGGTCAGGTCCGCTCCGGCCAGTGCGGCCAATGCGTGCTCGATGAAGGCGACCGCGTTGGGCCCGGGAAGGTTCCCGGTGGCCGGGACGTCGAGCAGCCATGGGTGCCGGTGGTAGATGGCACGGCCCTGCTGGGCGAGCCGGAGCAGATCGGCGACTGGGTGCCCCGAACCGGGATCGTGGTAAGAGAATTCGCCGTACACCTGGTCGGCCATGAGTTCCACAAGCTCGTCCCGGGTGGCCACGTAGCGGTACAGGGAGGCGGGAGCGGTGCCGATGGCCGCCGCGGCAGAGCGCATTGTCACCGCGCCCAGACCGCCGGCGTCGGCCAGCGTGACGCCGGCCGACGCGATCTGCGCGCGGCTGTGCTCCGGGGCCGGCCCGCGGGCCGAGCGCTCCGGGCGTGTCCAGATACTCTGGCCGCGGCCGCTGGTCGTCAGCTCTGCCATCATTGCGAACACTGTATTCAGTAAGTTAGGCTCATCATACAGCGAACATTGATCGCAGTTTCGGTGGTGGCGGACGAGCCGGGGAGCAGTGTGGCGGACGAGCCGGGACCAGAGATGACCGGAGCAGAAATGACCGGAGCAGCTGAAGCTGGCCAATGGGCCAGCACCTGGACGCCGACGCAGTATGCGCGCAACGGCCCGGTGGAGATCGCCTACGACAGGCTGGCCGGCTCGGAAGGTGACCCGTTGCTGCTCGTGATGGGCCTGGCCGTCTCCAGATTCTGGTGGCCGGCCGGGCTGTGCCAGGCGTTTGCCGGCCGGGGGTTCGCAGTGGCCCGCTACGATCAGCGGGATGCCGGGCAGTCAACCCGGATGCCTGACGCCGGTGGCAGAAATCCGTTCGCCGCGGTGGTCCGCAAGCGGGGCGCCTACTCCTCCGAGGACATGACCGACGACGCGGTCGCCGTGCTGGACGCGTTCGGCTGGGACCAGGCGCACATTTTCGGCGCCTCGCTCGGCGGGATGATCGCCCAGCGCATCGCGCTCCGCCACCCCGATCGGGTCCTCAGCGTCGTGTCCGCAATGGCCATGCCCAGCGACGTGTCCGGGATCGGAGGCGGAAGGTATGTGCGCTTTGGCCTGCTGGCCAAGCTCGCCAGGGCCAAGTTCCCAGAAGGCAGGGAAGGCAACATCCAGCTGTCGCTCATGCTCGCCCGCGAAGTCGCCTCCCCGGCCTACCCGTTCGGCGAGGACGCCGCGCGGGAGTGGATCGAACGCGAGGTCGACAGCGGCCCCCGGGACACGAAGGCGCAAAGCAGGCAGGTCGGCGCCCCGTGGCACGGCCCGAAGCTACGCGAGCTACGCAAGCCCGTCCTCGTCCTGCACGGCGACCAGGACCCCATCCTTCGCGTCAGCGCCGGCCGCGCCACCGCGAAAGCCATTGACGGCGCCCGCTTGGTGATCCTCCCAGGTGCCGGCCACGACCTTCCCGCGCCGCTGTGGCCGGCCATCGCCGAAGAGGTCCGCCAGCTAGCCGACCGGGCGCGTGGCTCGTCAGGCTGAGCGCCACTGGGCTTCAGCGCGAGGCAGCTAAGGCGAACCGGATTATCAGACCCGGCTCCGCCCGGCACACGCTAATCAGCTTGCCACGCCGCGCAGCCGTGCCCGCAGGCGCGCGGACCGCCCGGATCTGTGTCCATCTGCCGGGACGGCGGTGATGCGGTCCGTCGCATCGCCTGGCTCGGGAAAGAGATCCCAAAGTGCTCAAGATCGCGGTCAGGCAGCCGGCGCGGCAGCAGCCATCGCTGCGCACGCTCAGCGAGATCCGCCGGAGCCCGTTCGGCACGGCTGGTGGCTGGCGTGGCTCGTGGGAAAGGGCAGGATGAGGTGATGGACACCGAGTCTTTCCTATCCGCTGCCAGCGAATTGCTCGCTGTGCCGTCCACGGCTGGTAGCCATGACGACCTGCGGCGGGCCCTCGACCTCGTGCTCGGCTTCGTCGGACCTGGGTTCACGGTGGAGCGCTTCGAGTCCGGCGGCAAGCCGAGCGCGCTGGTCTATCCCGGCGCGAGCCGGCCTCGCTTCCGGGTCATCCTCAACGGTCACCTCGATGTCGTACCTGCGCCGCCGGACCAGTTCCGGCCGCGCCGGGAGGGTGTGCGCCTGTACGCGCGGGGTGCACAGGACATGAAGGTGTCGGCCCTGGTGCAGGCCCAGATTTTCCGCGAGCTAGCCGGCCGCTTGCCGTACCGGATCGCGTTGCAGCTCGTCACCGACGAGGAGGTCGGCGGGCGTCACGGCACGCTCCATCAGATCGAGCAGGGCGTCCGCGGCGATTTCGTCATCATCGGCGAGCACAGCGGCTTGGATATCGTGACCGACTCCAAGGGAATGGTCACCGCGACCCTGCGTGCCGTCGGCCGCGGCGCCCACAGCGCGTACCCATGGCTTGGCGACAACGCCCTAATCAAGTTGCACCGCAGCGTGGATAACGTGCTGGCCAAGTACCCGGTGGCCACCGAAGAGGCCTGGCGCACCACCGTCAACCTGGCGCGGATCCAGACTCCGAACCAGGCGCGCAACCAGATCCCGGCCCTGGCCGAAGCGTGGCTCGACATCCGCTTCCCACCCGAGGACGGGGACCTGAACGGCAAGACCGTCCAGCAGATCACCGCATACCTGGCGGGGTTCTGCGAGCCTGGCGTGACCCCCGTCGTCGATCATGCGGACCCGCCGCACCGCGCCAACCGGGACCGCCCCGAGATTCGCAATCTCCAGCAGGCTGCTCGTAACCAGGGTTACCGCGGCGATTTCCTCCGCAAGCACGGCGCAGGCGACGGACGTTTCTATTACGAACGGGGCATGGACGCCATCGCTTTCGGCGTCGGCGGCGACGGCCAGCACGGCGCCGACGAGTACGTCGATACCACCACGATCGTGCCTTATTACCAGGCGCTCAAGGAGTTTCTCCACAATCCGAGCCGAGAGCAGGCCCGGGCGAGGGATTCTGCCTGAGCGAGGGGTCAGTGCCTGGTCAGTGCCGGGCACGAGTAGGCAGCACGGCGGCCCGCCCTTCCGGTGCTTGACGTCATTTTCTTCCATTACCCGGTGTAAACTTGAAGTATCGCGGTGACATCATCGATGCCACTATGAACTTGGCTCCCTGGCAGATGCCACTGCGCCGCCCGGTGCGAATGCAGCTGCGGAAAGGTGAGGGTCATGAGCGATCAGGAGAACGGCTCGACGCGCATTCTTGACGAGCGGCTGCGGCTCGGGGCCGGCTTTGCCGCCGCCGAACGCGCCCACTTGCTCGATATCCTGTCCAGCCTCGACCGGCACCTGGCTCATTGGGGGCCCGAGCGGGTAGATCTCGAGATCTCCGTCAAGGACCGCCGCGGTCCCGAGCAGAAGGTCACCCTCGAAGCCTGGCTGCCCAGATGGCAATCGCTCGTAGCTACCTCGGCCGAACGCGAGCTTGATCACGCGCTGGTCGACGTCCGGAAGGACATGATCCGCCGGATCGAGGATGAGAAGGCCAGGCGTGCCCCGCACAAGGGCAGGGCGGTACGCGAAAGGCCGGCCTGAGCGCGGACGATGATGCCCGCGGTGGCCCGCGCGGGCATGCCCAGGGACCGCCCGCCCGGCAGGCGAGAACGCCATCCGGCATAGTGCCGCGCCCGCAGGCCAGCCGCCAGCAGGCCAGCCGCTAGCGCGGCCGGCCGCCAGCAGGCCAGCCGCGAGCGCGGCCAGCCGCCAGCAGGAGGCCAGCAAGGCCAGCCGCCGGCAGGCCAGGCCAAGCGCGCCCAGCCGCCAGCAGGTCAGCCCAAGCGCGACCTGCCGGCCAGCGCGGCCAGCCGGCCAGCGCGGCTAGCCCCAGCGCGGCCAGCCCCAGCGCGCGGCCAGCCGGCCAGGCCGCAGGGGGCCTGGAAACGGAGGGCTAGCCCAATCCGTGGCGCACGCTTAGCCTTCTTAGTAATGGGGGCGGGTGTGCGGCTGCGGACGCGCCACCCCGGCGCCACGGCTGGGTGCCACGGCTGCGTGCCGCCTCACGGCTGGAGGCAGGCGAGCGATGGTGAGTAACAAACCGTCACCAGGCGGCGACGATGCTGGTCGCACGACAGGCATGCCGGGCAGGCGGTCATTCCTGCTGATGACGGGGGCGGCGGTCGGCGCCGGTGCGTTGTCCTCCTGCATGAGGGTCGCCGGCGTGCAGGCGGGTGCGGCCGGTTCCGCGAACGCGACCCGGGCGACGCGGCTGACAGCTGCCGTCACCCCGGACTGGGCGGCACTGCGCCGCGATCTGTCCACGCACAAGCTGATCCAGCCGGGTAACAGCACTTACACAGCGTCGAAGGTGCTGTTCGATCCGCGGTTCGACGGCCTGGAGCCCGCCGGCATCGCGTACTGCCGGACACCCGGCGACGTCAGCACCTGCCTTGCCTTCGTGCGCAAATACGGCCTGCATGTCCGCGCGCGATCCGGCGGCCACAGCTACGCGGGCTGGTCGAGCGTGACGGGCGGCCTGGTCGTGGACGTCACGGAGATGAACTCGTTCAGCGTGGGCAACGGGAACGTGCGGGTGGGCACCGGAACCCACCTGATCGATCTCTACAATCATCTGGCCGCCCATGGCCTCGCCGTTCCAGGCGGATCCTGCCCGACGGTCGGCTCGGCCGGGCTCACGCTCGGCGGCGGTGTCGGCGTGCTCGGCCGCGCGTACGGCCTAACCTGCGACAACCTTGAGTCGGTGCAGGTCGTCACCGCCGATGGCCTGGTCCGGGAGTGCAACGCCGGCAGTAACAGCGACCTCTACTGGGCCTGCCGCGGCGGCGGTGGCGGCAACTTCGGCGTCGCCACGGCGTTCACGTTCCGCACGCACCGGCTGTCCCAGCTGGTGCTGTTCTTCCTGTCGTGGCCATGGTCGCATGCGTTCAGGGTGATCGCCGGGTGGCAGGCCTGGGCGCCGTCCGCGCCCGACGCGCTATGGTCGAACCTGCACCTGGCCGCCTCGCCCGGCGGCACGACGCCATCGGTCACAGTCGGCGGCACCTACCTGGGCAGCGTGGCGGGCGCGGCGAGCCTGCTGAACAAGCTGTATGCCGCGGTCCGCTCGTCGCCCTCCAGCCATTTCCTGGCCGAGGAGTCCTACCTGAATGCGATGCTGGTGGAAGCCGGCTGCGCGGGCCTGAACGTGAACGAATGCCATCTGCCGGGGCAGGCGCCCGGCGGCACGCTGACCCGCCAGCCCGAAATCGCGAAGTCCGACTTCTTTACCAGGCGGCTGTCCACGTCCGGCGTCAACACCCTGCTGGCTGGCGTGGAGAGGCTGCAGCGCGTGCGCGGCGCCGCGGGCGGCGCCGGTGGCGTCGCGCTCGACGCGTTCGGCGGCGCCATCAACCGGGTCGCACCCTCGGCGACCGCGTTCGTGCACAGGAACGCCCTGTTCCTGGCCCAGTACACGACCGTGTGGCGGACGGGCGCGGCCAGCGGCGGCGTAGCGAACCAGCACGCTTGGCTGCGCTCCTTCTACGCGTCGATGCGGCCCTTCGCGAGCGGCCAGGCCTACCAGAACTACGTCGACCCAGACCTGACGAACTGGAGCCAGGCCTACTACGGCGCCAACTACCCCAGGCTGCAGCAGGTCAAGGCGAAGTACGACCCGCATCAGCTGTTCAACTTCCCCCAGGCGATCACACCACACGCCTAGGGGGACATGCCGTAATCGGGGCATCATGGCCGACCACCTCAGGTTCGGCCATGGCAGGCATGGGTATACCGCGCAGCCGTTATGGATCAATGTCTTCCGCTGCATCAGCGCGGCCTGGCGGCAGGGTTCGACGAAGAGCCGGCCTTCGCAGCGACCTCGCCGGGTGCGCTGCGGGACCTTCCGCCGAAACAGCCGAAACCGCCGAAACTGAGGCCTCAGGCCCGGTCAGGCCCGCAAGAGCGGGAACGTGCTGTGCTACCAGGCTCAGGCCGATGCACGCGGGGCATGCCGCCTCCGCCCAGGCCTCGTTGGCTGCGCGTTTTCCCCGCCTGGCACGCCAGAAGATGAGCGCGCCTACGACCAGCACGCCGAGCGCAACCAGAGCCGGCACCGTTGCCTGGTGGAAGGCCCGATATGCGAGCGGTCCAAGCAGCAGGCCAAGCACCAGGTGGAGCTGAAGGAAAACGCTGCTTCCCAGGATGAGAGCGGGCAGGGCGCGCTTCCAGCTCACCCCTGAGACGCCTGCGGCCACGACGGTGAGCGTGCGCAGGCCCGGTGTCCCCCGTCCCACGGCAAGAGCCGGACGCCCTCGGGTCTCGACGAGCTTGGCCGCGCGACGGACCCGGGCCCCGGTGAGCCCCAGGCGCGGTCCGAACCGGGCGATGACGCGGTGCGCCGGGCCCCGGCAGGTCAGGAAGAGAACGCTCGTGCCGATCACCGCGATGACCTCGAAGCCCGCTACGGCCAGCCACAACGGGAATGCTCCGGCGGCGACGCGCTCGCCCACGCCGAACATCACGAGATCGGCCGGGAGCGGGATCGGCACGCCAGCTTCCATCGGAACGAGAAGGCCTAAGGCGACCCAGCCGCCCAGGCCGACGGCAGCCGCCCTCACGTCACACCGCCACGCGGGGCCGGGCGGGGCCGGTGCCGCCGGCGGGGCCGGTACGGCCGGTGCGCGTACGGCTGTTACGCCAGCTTGCGCGGGCCCCGGCACCTGGCTCAGCACCAGGCGCGCGAGGCTGGCTATCCCCTCCGCGGACTGGGCCTGCATGGCGGCATTGACCTGCGGCCCCAGTTCGGGGAGGTCCAGGTCGCGCTGGAAACGCGTACCTCCGCCGTCCACGGTCGTCAGCTGGTAGCTGATCCGCAGGTGACCCACCGCGAGGCTGGTCTCGAGGGCCAGATGGTGCGGCCGGTCGTATCCCACCACCGTCCACGTACCCGTGCCCTCAATCCCCGCGATGGTCACATGCTCGATGATCCGGTCACCCAGCCGGGCCGGGTGGTCGACATCCCCCTCGACGCCGCGCGTGGCGGGGTGCCACTCGGGCCAGAACCGGGCCGTGGTGACGACGTCGAACACGGCATCGATCGGACGGTCCACGACGAAATGGTGGCTCACCCGCGGCATGGCTTTTCCTCCGCATCCGCTGGCTGCAGGGTCAGTCCCGCAGGACGGCCTCGGTCTGGGCGCTGTCCTCGGTGCCGCGGTAGTAGACGATCTTTCCGTCGCGGAAGGTGAAAAAATGATGCAAGTCCATCGCCGCGGTCTTGCCGGTTTTGCGCGACTTGGCCCTGAACCGGATCACGGTGAGCACGTCGGTGTCGTTGGCGGCCAAGGAGACGGGCGTGAACTCCTCGACCTCCATGGTGGAGCCGAACGCCGCGAAGAACTCCGCGACGCCGTCCTTGCCGTGACGCACGCCGTACCACGGTGCGGCGGTCGAGGTGGTTTCCGACGCCCAGTCAACATCGTCGGCGACGGCGTCGAGGATCGCGGCGACATCGCCGCGGCCGAATGCCTCATATACCTGCGTGATGGTCTTGATCTTGACGTCAGCGCTCATTGGAATTCCCCTCCTGCCCGGAAGCCGGCGTCCCGCCCGCCGCCCGGGCCATGTCGGCGATCTTGGCGAACTCGGCCTGCCCGGCCG
This sequence comes from uncultured Actinomycetota bacterium, assembly GCA_963727015.1. Classification (GTDB taxonomy): domain Bacteria; phylum Actinomycetota; class Actinomycetes; order Streptosporangiales; family Streptosporangiaceae; genus DATFVJ01. The sequence continues at coordinate 60,602 of CAVSEV010000006.1, forward strand.
GTGGGAGCTGGCGGGACCTGGTGTCACCCCGGAACTTCCCGATGACCAGCACGCTCATGGTCTGACCCCCCTGCTTGAGTCCTTCGCGCCTGAAGGCTCGCAGCTTCCAGCAGGGATACGTCGCGGGGATCGGCGGCGGATCACCGTTCCGTGGCGTTTTGTGGTCCATGGCGTTTTGGGGAGACAGGCGCTAGTCGAGCGCGAGTGCCGCGGCCGCGGCGAGTACCAGGGCGGCCCGGCCGGGATCGCCGGTGACGTGCAGGTCGAGGTCGGCGGGGGTGACCCGGTTGGCGGCCAGCCGGCAGAACCCGGCAGCGTCGGTGACAATACGGATCGAGGCAGGATCGGGCGGACCCTGGCCGGCCGCGGCATCCCGGGTGCCGCCACCGGCGGCGGCATCCCACGTGCCGCCACCGACCGCGATATCCCACGTGCCGCCACCGGGCCCGGTCAGCACCAGGTGCACGTTGATGGATTCGTGCAGGCCTGTGCGGGTCGCGCCGTACGGCAGCAGCCGGGCTGCGAGCTCGGACATCAGGCGCAGCGTCGATGCGTCGGGTACCGACGAGGCCAGCCCGGCCGCCCGGCGGATGTCGTTGTCGTGCGTCCACAGCTCGAACGCCCGGACAACGAGCAGGGCGCCAAGCGGAAGCCGCATGCCGTGCACCGCGACCTCGCTGTCCGGGTCGCCGACGGCGTGGACAAGGTTGAGAGTGCGGTCGGCCGCGCGGCGCCACTCGCTGCGGGTCTGGGCAGGGGGGCGCCCGGCCTGGCGGGCAGCCGCCGGCTGGGTCGATTCGACGTGGTTCGCCTCGGCCACCCCGGGGTCCCCGCACAGGCAGCGGTGCACGTCATCCTCGACGCCGATCAGATGGCCAACCAGGCCTTGCACGTCCAGGCCACGCAGAACCGGCAGCCGCCAGTCCGCATCGCCCAGCGTGCACATCAGCCCGTAGAGGGCATCGGCTGCGCGGCTGAAGGCCTCGGCGGGGCAGATCTCAGTGGCCCCGGGTGCGGGCCGCCCGGCGGCCCGCACCTGCCGGGCAGCCTCGAGGACACGCTGGCGCAGCCCGGCGGGCAGCGCCATCGCTGCGCGCCCGTGTGCCGTCATGACGACTCCAGCAACTGCCGGTCCAGCACGGTTTCCAGCTTGGCCAGCGCAAGTCTAAGCCGCGATTTGGCCGTGCCCTCCGGGACACCGGCCGCAAGCGCGAGCTCACGGTAGGTCAGCCCCTCGAAGTAGGCAAGCTCGACGACTCGGCGCTGATCGTTGGGGAGCAGGCGGACCGCGTCCCGCACCACGCCGGCGGCCTCCGCGGCAGCCACCGTTTCGCATGGAGACGGGTGCCGCTGCCCGGGGGTCAGCCGGTAGTGCCGCTCCTGCCGCGCCACGCGGCGAAGTTCGCTGCGCACCAGATCCACCGCGCGATGCCGGGCCAGCACGATGAGATAGGTGCGCAACGTCCCGGCCGCTGGGTCATACCGATCGGGATGGCTCCACAGCTCGACAAATACGTCCTGCACAACGTCCTGCGCGGCGGTGCACTCCCCGAGAACACGCAGCGCGGCGCCGTACACGCCAGGCGCGACGCGGTCGAAGACCTCAGCGAGAGCGTGATCGTCTCCGGCCGTCAGGCGCGCCGCCAATAGCGCGTCCGTACCCCCCATGTCCTGGACGCTAGCGCGGCTCGCGGCCACCAGACAACGCTCCGGCGCCGGCCGATCCGCGACGGAGCCGTCCGGGCACAACTGGTAGAGCGTCGCGGGCACCGGGCCTCCTACGCTAAGGGACGCCGTTGGGGATACGTCGCCGCGCCTGGGACTGGATCAGTTTCCGCAGTGGTCATCTGACGCCTCCAGGCCGAGCTGAGACCCGGAGCGGGCGCCGGGGTGGGCGTAAACGCCGGCACGCCCGGCGTCCGACGGTGCGCCCTGAGTATGACCGATGACTGCAAAGGCGGTTGAATGGTGCCAGAAGGTTGGGTGGGTGCCACGTGATCGCCGCGTACATTCTGATCCAGGTCGAAGCCGGCAAGGCTGCCAACGTAGCGGCCGCGCTCCGGCGCGTGCCGGGCGTCTCGCTGACGGCGAGGGTGGCCGGGCCCTACGACGTCATTACGCGCGCAGAGGCGCGGGACATCGACGAGCTGGGCAAGCTGGTAGCAACCAGGGTCCGGACTCTCGATGGCGTGACAAGGACGCTGAGCTGCACGGTCATTCACATTTAGGCACCGGCGCACACAGGCCGGCAGGCGATCCGGCCGGCAGGCGATCCGGCCGGCAGGCGATGCGGGGCGGGCGCCGGCCTCCTGACGCCCGCCCCGCGGGGCACTGTCAGCCTGCCGACGTGCTCGCCACCGCTGGCTCGGTGACATCAGATGAGGTGACGTAGTCGCCGGCGAACCAGATGTGGCCGGGGGACAGCGCGGCATGTCCCGTCAGCGCGCTTACCCCTGCGGGGATCGGCGTGCTGGTCCAGCTGGTGCCGTTGTAGTGGGTCAGCGAGACGACACCACCGACCCACACGTCGGTCGGTGACAGCGCGGAGACCACAGTGTTGCCCTGCGCGAGCTGGGTCGCAACCGTCCAGGCTGCGCCGTTCCAGTTCAGCACGGCGCCGTCGGCCGCGATCGCCCATGCGTCAGTAGGTGATACGGCGTCGACGTCCAGCAGCCCGCTGTTGTCCGGGGCTGGCACCTGCGTCCACGCCGAACCGTTGTAGTGCATGATCACGGATGTGAACTGGCGGTTGTGGTAGCCGGGTGTCGCGGTCTGGCCGACGACCCAAATGTCGCTGGGCGACGTGCCGGAGATCGCGTTGATGGACAGGTTGTTGGTGGTGGATACCGGCGTGGCGACCTGTGTCCAGGTTGTGCCGTTCCAGTTCACCGCCGTGGCGACCTGCGCGTCTGAGGTCGCTGAGCTGCCGACTCCCACCGCCCAGGCGTTGCTGGGCGAGAACACTTGGACGTGCTCCATAGCGTCGTAGGGCAGGCTGCTCGACACCGGCAGGGGCCGCCACACCGTGCCGTTCCAGCGGAAGGCGAGCGCCGTGGCGACCCAGCCCGACGTGGTCGCGAGGACTCCGTTTCCGACAGTGATCACGTCGCTGGCGGAGTCGCCGCTGACGCCGGTGAGCACGCAGTCGTTCTCGAACACGCTGCAAGGGCCGGACGGCAGCGCGCTCTTCGACCACGAGCTGCCGTTCCAGTGGTCGACAAGAGGCGTCCCGCTGTCCTGCCCGACCGCCCATACATTGGTCGCGGAGATCGAGGCGATACCGTTCAGCGGCGCGTATGGGACGTTATCGGTCGCGGTGAATGGCGGGTGGGCGACGCCCCAGGTGGAGCCGTCCGCCGCAGCGGGGATGGCGAATAAGGCGAGGGCGGCGGCAGCGACAGCTGCGCGTCTGACGGTGACAGCGGCTCTCATGAGAACTCCTTGCACGTTCGCGTCAACCGGGACAGCGGGTCCTACGCCATGGGCACGTACAAGGGCGCCCCCGCGTTCAATCCGGCCGCGAATAATTCGCCCGGCCGCGCGGGTAGCACGCCACCTTGAAGAACGTACCGGATCCCGGTCCGGTTCAAATGGGGTCAGAAATCCTTGCCGGGACCTCGCTAAGGTCACAAATGCCCGGCGAGAAACCTCGCTCATCCGCATAAACTGCCGCGGGTCCGCGCTCCCGGGGATGTGATGACTGATCATGGCGATGTGACAGGCCAGGGGATGGGCAGCGATCCCGATCACGTTCTGGCCTCGGATGACGAGCGGCAAGCGGTCGTCGCGCGGCTCGGGGATGGTTGCGCGGAGGGGCGGCTGACACTCCAGGAGCTTACGAGCCGGGCCGGCCAGGCCTACTCCGCGCGCACCCGCGCTGAACTGGCCGCGCTCCTCGCCGACCTGCCAGGTGAACGGCAGGCCCCGGCTCGGCGCTCACCGGGCGTGGGCAGCCGCCGGCGGTGGCTGCTCGGCCTTGTCGGCGACTCCGGCCGCAAGGGTGCGTGGGACGTCGAAGACGAACTGAAGGCGGTCGCGGTCTTGGGTGACGTGACGATCAACCTCTGCAATGCGCGCGTCACGTCCAGCGAGATCACGGTCATCGCTTACGCGATCCTCAGGGACGTCGAAATCATCGTTCCCGACGGAGTGGATGTCGAGATCTCCGGCGTCACAGTACGGGGCGATCTCGAAAACACGGTCCCGCCGGTCACCTGGGGACGGCGGCGTTTTGTGGTCAAGGTACAGGGCCACGCGGTACTGGGCGACGTCGAAGTGCGCAGGCCCAGCCAGAAGGAGGTCCGTGGCCGCAAGCGCCGCCAGCTCAAGGCCTGAGTACCGCCAGCTCAAGGCCTGAGTACCGCCAGCTCAAGGCCTGAGTACCGCCATCGCACCGTCCAGAACGGCCTGCAGCTGGGCCGGACACGAGCTCTGGCCAGAAGCAGGCACTCATACCCGGCGGATGCGCCGCCCGCTGATACGGCTGGGGGTGATGCGAAGGAAGAGGTCCCTGACTCCGCCGGCCCATGGTTCGACGCCGGCCGCCACAACGGCTGCCAGCTCGCTTTCGGACTCAACATGGTGCGCGGAACCGTGGATGAGCACGCTCCACCCTTCTCGCGCGGCAAAGTCGATTTCGTCGATCTCGAAGGCCACGCTGTACTCCGCGTGCGCGATCCCGGTGCGCAGATCCTCGTCCGTAGGGCTAGCCTGCGCGGTCCTGAACACGATGGTCCCGTCGAGTACCTTGTAGTTGACCGGAAGCACGGTCAAACCGAACCGGCCGGAGTAAACGAGCCTGCCGAGGCCGCCTGGTGAGATCAACCGCAGGCATTCGGCCTCGTCCAGCCGTTCAAACACCGGCTGCCCGGTCCCCGCGTCATGTCCCTGCTCAGGACGGGCTGAGCTGTCGTCTGCCTTGCCGGTCGTGCGATCAGACATGAGTAGTCCTGTTCACTGCGGGCGGGAGGACATCGACCTGGACCAGGGACATGCCCGGCCCTGTGCCAGCTAAATATAGACTCGGCCCCGTGCCAACCGCGCACCGGCCGTCGCTGGCGCCACCCCCAGAAGCGCAGTGGACGGCGCTTGACGACGACGGTGTGCTGCGTGACATGCGGCTGCGCATTGGGGCGCTGATCGTAGGTTCAGCCCTCCTCGTGGCGTTGTCAGCGGCCTTGATATCCGGGCCCGTCCGTGCCGATTGGGCGTTGGCATCCGGCGCCGCCAAGATCGTCAAGGCGAGCGTCGTGGGCTCGCAGAACGTGCAGAACGATCACCGGGCCTGCACCATGACGCAGGTCAACGTCGTCTGGCCAGCATCAGGTGGCGGCAACCGTGGGCATTTCACGGTCTGTGACAACGCCGCGTCAAGGTTCCGGGTGGGCGCGGTCGTCAGGGTCGCCGCAACCCGCGGTGACACCAGCGTCCTGCAGGGCGAGCGCAGAGGCGACGCCATCCTGGCCGTGCTCGCCGACATGGTGGTGCTGCTGCTTGGCCTCCTGATCCTTGGCGGCCTGGCCGTCCGCCGCTGGCTCACCTTGGGCGCGGCGGGCCGCCGGTGGCGGACCGCGCCCTGGCTACCCGGCGACCTGCGGCTCGGGACAAGGCCGGGCAGGCTTCACTCCGTGGTGATCTTCTTTGATCAGGCCGCCGCGCCGTGGGCGCCCGCGCAGCAGCCTTCGTGGCCGCGACGCGAGGATCTCCCGGCCGGCCTTGAGTTCCGCATTCAGCCACGCGACGACGATCAGCGGCTGGCCGACGGCGACCCGGTATGGCTGGTCCCAACCGGCAGCTCGCTCATCGGGCGCCGCAGGATTGCGCCGTACGCGGTGGTCCGTATGACCGACAGGCGGGTCTTCTGGGGCAAAGCAAAACCGATGCCGGGCACAGGCTGGTAAGCGTCGGCTGGTAAGCCTCGGCTGGTACCGCGGACTTGGTAACCGCCGGCCGCGAGTTGGCCGCGCACCTATCAGGCCGGGGGCACTAAGCGGCAGCAGTTCTGGATCATTCTTCATAACGGCTGCGCGGCGCGTGCCACCAGCGCAGCAGTCTCAACGGCCGGGCCGGATGATCATTACTGGGATGGTAACCGCTACGCCCGTCGGCCCTGTGCGTGCTGGTGTCGGCCCTGTGCTTACCTGTCGGCCCTGTGCTTACCTGTGTCGGGCCCGTGCTCGTGTCGGCCCTGTGCCGGTGTCGGGCCCGTGCTGGTGTCGGCCCTGTGCCGGTGTCGGGCCCGTGCTGGTGTCGGCCCTGTGCCGGTGTCGGGCCCGTGCTGGTGTCGGCCCTGTGCTTACCTGTCTGCCGGCGCATGTGCCGACGGCCCTGCCGTGCTGGCAGAACAGGCCGGCCTACTGATCGGCTTCAGCGAGGGCACCAGCAGCGAGCCCTTCGACCGGTGCGCCGCCGGGCTATTGATCGCGGCCGGTGCCGACCAGGACTTGATGCCGCAGTGGGTCGCGGAGGGCCGCAGCCGGCAGCGCCCCCTGCCCCCTGCGTGAGCGATGATCACGAGTTTCGCCGCCAGCCATTCCTTGGCACAGGTGTGACCGCTGTTCCCATCACCACCATCATTCTCAGCCTGCGGCCCGGCCGGCACCCATACGAAATCCCGGCACGAGTCAGTTCTGGCGCGAACTGCAAGAGGTGCCACTAACGACGCCGCGGGCTTCCCGTCATGCTATGGACCGCATCGTCGCTTCCACTTGCACGGCTTTTGGACGCTGCGCTCCGGTCCGGCCCCTTTTCCAGACCAGACCACCAGCCTTGCTACCTCCTGGCCGCGACCCGGACCGGACGTCCACCAGCAAGGCGACGAGCTTATGGGCACGACGAACACGATGGCCTGCGTCACGGTGTCACCTCCTGCTCTGCTGGGCGGACGACATGCAGGCTATCGCTGCGGAAATACGGCATGCCGGGACTGAACCGCCGCGCTCATCCACGTCGTACTTAAGTCACCGCAGCCTAAGCGACGACAGCAAACAGGGACGTGGCAGGCGTGATCGCAACGCAGGCGGTCAGGCGACAGGAGCGACACCGTGGACCAGAGAGTCGTTCGACGCAGGAGGCCATCACCGGTGCGCAGCGGCTGGAGCAGATTTTGGCGGGCAGCCTCACCGGCGAACTGCGGCAGTTGCAGCAGCTCGGCGACGCTGTCCAGCCCCGGCGAGTGGGACGGCCCGCGGGCGCAGCAGTGCGCTCCGGGTGGCCGGACGAGAGCCGGGCGCTGCAGTCGGCGATCACCACGCTCGACACCCTGAGCAAGCAGATGCAGACCGTGGTCCAAAACATCCTGCACGCGGGCGGCGGCGGCTAGTAACGTGTCCGGCGGTGAGCCGGCTGAGCTTTCTGGCTCAATCGGCGCCGCGCTCCATGGGAGGGTACCGAGCGGGTGATCACGCAAACGGAGTTAGGCAGCTGAGCGAGCGGGTCCTGTCGACGGACCGGGCCAAGAGCGCGGCCCAGCAGATGAGCAGCCTCCTCAACGGCAGTCTCCGGGCGCAGCTGGCGGCGCTGAAGCAGCAGGGCCAGGCGTTGTGCAGCCCCGCGGTGTGGGACGGGCCGGCGGCGGCCCGGTTCCGCTCCCAGCAGTGGCCGCCGATGAACCTTTCGATGGACCAGGCGTTCCAGGTGCTGGCCAGCTTGGAAAAGTCCGCGCAGACCGTCGTCGACAACATCATGCGCGCGGGCAGCGGCGGCCCGTTGAGGTTACTGCAGGCCGAGATGGCCCTGTTGGACGCCGGGGAGTTGCTCGCCGGGGTCCTCGATCCTTCCATGATCCCTCCGGTGGGCACGGATCCGGCCGAGGCGAACGCCTGGTGGAAGGGTCTGAGCCCGGCGCAGCAGGCGGGGCTCATCCAAGAGTTCCCGGCGCAAATCGGCGCGCTGGACGGCGTCCCGGCAGTGGCGCGCGACGAGGCCAACCGGATCAGCCTGGCCGCGGACAAGCTCCAGCTTCAAGGTCAGCTCGCCGGCCTGGACGCGCACGAGCCCCCGGCGACCGTTACGGGGTACGGCCGGCAGGTGGCCAACCCGGCCTGGCAGCAGTGGCACGACCAGGTCACTGTCATCAAGGGCAAGCTTGCCGGCATCTCCTCGGTCGAAAGTGGCCTGGCCCTCGGCGGCCAGAAGGGCTATCCGACAGCATTCCTGCTGGGTTTCGACACCAACGGCAACGGCCATGCGATCGTGTCATTCGGCAACCCGGACACGGCGCACAACACGGTCACCTACGTGCCGGGCCTGGGCTCCAAGCTCGCCGGGGCTTTCGGTGACAGCCGCCGCGCGGCCGTCCTCTGGAAACGAGCGTACGGGTTAGACCCCACGGCCAAGACGGCATCGATTTACTGGCTGAACTACAACGCGCCGCAATGGTCGCTGTCCTCCGTCTTGAGCACCCAGTCCGTCGCCCTGTCGGGCGATGCGCGGGCCGGTGCGCCGGCCTTGGACCGCTTCGCCGCCGGGCTGGCCGCCGCGCACATCGGCAGCCCCGCGCACACCGTGATGCTCGGACACTCTTACGGATCCCTGGTGGTGGGTGAGGCCGCCACGCGCGCGCCCGGCCATCTCGCCACCGACCTGGCGTTCGTCGGCAGCCCCGGCGTCACCGTCAGCCGCGCCTCCCAGCTCGGGGTGCCCGCCGCGCACGTGTACGCCGGCGAAGCCAGCAACGACCCGGTGGCACACCTCGGCCAGTTCGGCACCGACCCCGCCAGCGTGGGCTTCGGCGGCAAGACCTTCGCCGTCGGCGCGGGCAGCCTCTGGCCGCTGTTCAAGGCCCATTCTCAGTACTGGGATCCCAAATCAGTATCCCTGCTGAACCTGGCTCACATCGTGGACGGCCAATACAGCCAGGTCACGCCGGGTCAGCTCGTGATCGAAGGTCCCGTGCCGGGGCTGCCGCCGGGCTTCCCTTGGATCGGCCCGGTCCACACATGAGCCGGCACGATGAGCAGATGAGATCCAGGATGCCGACAGATGGGATCCAGGGATGCTGAGGACAATGGCTACCCGCAGATGGGTCGCTGCAGCGGCGGCCGTCGCCGTAGTGACGCTGGCGGGATGCTCGGGAGGCTCGGGAGGAACGGTGGCCAAGACCATGAACCAGCAGGAGGCCGCCGCCACGGCGGAGAACATCATCCGCAGCACCGCCGCCACGCTACATCCGCAGCCCGGCCTGGACTTCGACCCGTCGCTGGGAAACGACGCCATCCAGTGCCTGGCTGAGGAACTGCCAGATGCCAGCAAGATGGTCACCGTGGATCGCACCGCCTGGCTGCGCGGCATCCCCGACGGCCAGCAGGTCAACATCGCCAACCAGGTCAAGGCCTACTGGCGGCAGCAGGGTTACGTCATCGGCACGGCCGCCAACTTCGACCAGGGCAAGCCAGAGATCACCGGCTACACGCCGCACAAGGATCCGTTCGAGGTGTTCACCTTCAGCCTCACCACCGCCAGCAATGGCTGGATATCCATCGGAGCCACCTCCCCGTGCGTCTGGCCCAATGGCACCCGGCCGGCTAATAGCTGACCCAACGGTCAGAAGGGCCCGCTCGCCGCCAGTAACCCGGCGCACCGCCTCCCGGCAGATCTCCGCAGCCTCGGCGTCCACGGCCAGTAGCTTGCCGGCGCCGTGCGGGTTGGGCACCGCCTGAAAACCATAGGGGGTCGGTGCCGCCTCCCCACCGACGTTCGCGCCTGAGGTAGGCGTGCCCGCCCTTCACCCTGACGCCGGTGGCTTTTGACTCCATCTGGGCGAACAAAGCGACCATGATCGCCATGGCCTCGCCTTGCCCGGTTGGTCCGAGGTCGCCGCCGAGCCAGGCGACGACGCCAGCCGCGAGCTGCTCGCCATGCACACCGGGTTCTACGGCAAGCGAGACGAGGACGACTTCTACCGCCAGATGATCGCCGCGCTGGCTTGTCGTCCGCCTGCACGTGCGGCGCGTCTACGGCGTCGCTCTCGACAAGCCACCAGGTACCTGACGCCGCGCGGCAGCACCCCACGCCGCCATCCGTGCGCGCCTCGCGGCTCGGCCAGGCCCAATCGCCCTGGGCCGGGCGGCAGCGCGGCTGAGCCACGCCCCATCCGTGCGCGCCGGGCACCGGAGCAGCTGAGCCACGCCCCATCGCCCTGCGCATGGGCGCGGCTGAGCCACGCCCATGCGTGCGCGCCCGGTGGCAGCCCTTATGAGCCACGCCCCATCGCCCTGCGCTGGGCGGTGGGGCGGCTGAGCCACGCTCATCGCCGCGCGCCGTCTCAGGTCCACGGAAGCACGACCGCGAGCGTCACCAGCGCCACGGCGGTGACCCCTACAGTGATCAACAGCAGCCGCCTGGGCCGGTCGGCCTCAGTTTCCGCGTCCCTGGGCAGGCGGCCCAGCCACCAGATCAGCGGGCTGATGGCGACCACAGTGAGGCCAGCGGCGAGATTGGACTTGAGGATGGCACCGCCGACCGCGACGAACGAGATGGCGGTCCTGGTCCAGGCCAGCTCGGTTCTCTCCCTGGCCAGGCCGGGATGGATCTCCTCCGGATCGTCGGGTGGCGCCATCAGGGCTTCAATACGGCGGACATTATGACCACGACCGCGGCCACGACCGACAGGCAGGTGATCGTTACCGCCAGGATCCGCGGCAGCAACGAGCGGGGCAGCGGCTCGCTGCGGCGAAGCGCGTGCTGACTATGCGCCCACTCGGTGTAACTTGCCACCGAGATGACAGCGCCGAGCACGATGAGCGGCACGCCGAGGAGGTGACGGCCCCACGGGACGCCAGGGAAAGGCGGCAGGAGCTGGACAATCGCCAGGCCCCCGACGACAAAGGCGAGCGCGGTGCGCGTCCAGGCCAGAAAGGTGCGCTCGTTCGCGAAGGTGAACCGGGCGTCAGGTTCGGTCTCGCCGCCGGCTCCCGGTTCGGCGGCACCTTCGGCATGACCGTCACCTTCGGCCGGGCCAGTGCGGCCGACCGGGCCGGCGGAGCCAGCAGGGCCAGCAGGGTCGGCAGGGTCGGTGGCGCCCGTCAACTTCCACCCCCTTCCCGCGCTGAGTGTGAGCGCGTCAGCCCCCGGTAGGACGAAGCGCGCGCAGACCCCGAGGGAGATCCGCTGCTCACGCTCGCCGATGCGGGCGTCGTTCGCAACCTGACTCGCCATCAACACCATCCGGGCTGGCGGGCAGCATCAGCCGGCGGGCGGACAACGTCAGCTAGCCGCCGGATGTCGCCGCTGGCACCGCAGTCCCATGATTGGAAGGTCCCGGCCTCTGATTGGAAGGTCCCGGCCGCCACGGAGCTGAAAGATGACCATTCACCAGACCCTGCCTACCGCGATCTACCTGCTCGCGTATGACACAAGGAAGAACAAGCTCGCCAAGAAGGCGTGGCTCGACTATCTGGTGCACGGCGCCGCGCTCAGCGAACTGGCCCTCGATGGCTACCTAACAGCCATCGGCGGGCACCCACAGGCCACGGCCGTCGGCGAGCCAGCCGACGCGGTCCTCGGCGCGGTACTTGACGAAATACGCCGCGCCGGTCCCGCACCTGGAAACGGCTGCTACGCAGCCACGCGAAGCAAACGCTGGCCGACGTCGAGCGGCAACTCGCGCATTACAACATCATTAGCGCTGGTCACGGAGGGTCCGTAACTGGGCCCGTGAGCCCGGCCGACGTTGCGGCGGCCCGGTCGATGCACCGGAGTATGCACGCCATCCTGACTGGGCAAGGCGACCCCGCAGGGCAACCGGTACGCGACGCGGCCCTTGCCGCGCTCGCGGCCGTCGTGCCGTTGCCGACCGTCCTGTCCCGCGGGGAACAGCGCAGGCATGCAGCGACCATCGAGGCGGTCGGCGATCGCGCCGCGGCGGGCAGCCCGGCGATCCGGCCCCTGATCGCGCAAATGCGCAGGACGCGCGGACGGTCCTTCTCCGCTGGGTGGCCGGCCCGCTGAGAGCCGAAAAGGGCGACGTGCGCGGCCACCGCCAGGCGGCGCAAGCCGCCGGGCCGTCGCCCTGGCCAGGGAAATGCCGATTGGAACTTAACGGACGCACGCGGCACAGCGGCCGAGATCTCGCAGTAGGAAAGCTGCAGGCCACGTGAGCCGCGGCGTTGCGGGAGCGGACCCAGGACCTGGCGTTTCCCGGGATGACTATGATGGCCGCGGCGTGGGTGCTACCGGACGCGACCTCGGCGGATGCGCAACATCGCGGTGGCGGCACGGGCTCGCTCCCCGGCAAGGTCGTCGCTGAGGTGTGGCCACTCGTGGCCGCACCGGGCGCTGGAGGGCGCGGACCGGGCTGGCCGCGTCCGGGCCGAAGGCTGGGCCCGGCGGACTGGGCGAAGGCACGGAAGTGGCGCGAGGCCGGAAAGAGCGGGCGAGGCCGAGGTCGCCGCCCGGCTCGGGGGCGCGAGCACGCGTCGCTCACGAGCATCTGGGCAGGCGGCCAGCGCAGCTGCCCGGCGAGGAGGAGTGGGCACAGGCGCCCGGACCGGACAGCCCGGCGGTGGAGCGGGAGAAGCCAGAAACGCCGCCGCGCCAGGCGCCAGGCAGCAGAATCGGCAAGGCGCCGGCCGCGCAGCGCGGCCCGGCCAGAGCAGGAACAGCCCGCCGCGCCTGGCGCGCGAGCCGGGGACACCGACGGTGCTGCGAGAACCCGCCGGACCGTGCGGTCACGGTATGCGGGGGAGATGCCTGACGTCATTCAGTGCACCACGCTGTCGACAGCTTGGCGTGCCGGGCCGGCAGGCCAACGCCACGGCGGGCGCCCGGTACGGCGACGTGGCGCTGCTGTCGGCGGTCTTCGCGCCGGCGCGGCCACGACCGAGAGTTCAAGCACCTGGCCGCCGAAGCGGCAACGGGCCGCTCGCCGGCTGGCAGCGCTGCCGGGACTGCGCACCCTGCCCCGGCTAGGCCGCGATCGGCCGACGCGACCCGTGTCGCTCGGCGATGCTCGCGGCGCACCGGTCACTCCGGCGCTACGTCGACGGGGCCGAAAAGGGCGCGCCACCACCCACTCACCGACGCACGACGGCCGGGCTCCGGGGAGTCCGGCTGAGCATCACGCTCGCCCAGGGCGGAAAGAAGCTGGACGAGCTGGCCGGCACCCTGACCCGCGGCGAGACCCGCCGGCCCAGGGACTAGGTCCAGGCCGAGATCGAGGCGATGACCGCCAAGCCCTGGGGACGGCGCGTCATCCGCTGGGAACTGGCCGGCGACCAGCCCAAGGACCTGCGGCTGACCTGGACCATCGACAAGGAAGCCCGCGCCGCGCAGGAAGAAGAGATCTTCGGCGAGCACGTGCTGATCACCAGCCACGAACGACTGCGCCATCCCCGACGTCGTCGCCGGGTACCGGTCCCAGTCCGAAGCCGAACACGGGTTCCGGCAGATGAAAGACCCGCACGACGACGAATACTCGCCGATGCACCACTGGACCGAGCACATCATCCGGGTCCACCTCTTCACCTGCGTACTGGCCCTCCAGCTCGCCCAGCTCATGCGCCGCCGCCCCCGGTAGGCCGAGCTGGGCCTGTCTGATCGAGGAGATCCCCGGCCCGCTCGCCGGCTCGGCGAGACCGCCCTCACCTACCCCTCAACCGGAGAACTGAGCCCTAGCTGGCGGTCGCTGGTGCGCCCGGCGAATCGTTACAGTAATGTTCGAAGAACACCATGGAATGTTTGCGCCACTGGCCGGCGTTGTCGTGTATAGTTGCGATAGCAGTGTTGCCCCGCGGTAGCGGGTCGGGGCCTCTGTGAGAGGTTTCAAGCAGCTCCGCCGGTAGCCCGACGAATTCCGGGCGAGGTGTTGAGCTTCTCCCATGAGTAGCGGTTCCGCGGTTCCCGCGGTTCCCGCTCCGGTACTTGGTGGCGCGTATTCGATGACGCAGTATTCGAGGACGCCGCATTCGGTGACGCCGCATTCGGTGTAGCGGCACTCGATTCTAAAGTGCTGAACACGTCCGTATCTTCCCGCGCCGAGACGGCGCGTTCTCTCGCGTTTCCAAAATTACGCTTGGAAAGGAAATCCCCTGTATGACAACAATCACTCAGCAGCGCGCGACCCAGTCGCGTCCTGCCCAAACCCAGGAACCCCCATTGACCCAGGTGTCGGGAATCCTCGACATCAATGACGGCCACGGGTTCGTCCGAACCCACGGTTACCAGCTTGGCCCTGACGACGTCTACCTATCCACTGCCCAGGTCCGTCAGTACGGACTGCGCAAGGGCGATCACGTGGAGGGTGCCGCGCGGCCTGCCCGCCAGGGCAAGGCGCGGGAGAAGTTCGGCGCCCTTGTCCGCGTCGACACGGTCAACGGCGTCGACGCCGACCGCGCGATGGCGCGCCCCGACTTCGCCGAGCTGACACCTCTGTACCCGCAGCAGCGCCTCCGGCTTGAGTCTCCGGGCTCGCCGACGACGCGGATCATCGACCTGATGACCCCAGTCGGCAAGGGCCAGCGTGGTCTCATCGTGTCCCCGCCGAAAGCAGGTAAGACGATGGTGCTGCAGGCGGTCGCCGCGGCGATCGCCGCCAACCATCCAGAGGTGCACTTGATGGTCGTGCTCGTTGGCGAGCGGCCAGAAGAGGTCACCGACCTGCAGCGTTCTGTGCACGGCGAGGTCATTTACTCCACCTTCGATCAGCCCGCCTCTGATCACGTCATGATCGCGGAACTGGCGATCGAACGCGCCAAGCGCTTGGTCGAACTGGGCCGGGACGTCGTCGTCCTGCTCGATTCCATCACCAGGCTTGGCCGCGCCTACAACATCATCGCCCCGTCGAGCAGCCGGATCCTGGCCGGGGGAGTGGCGACGAGCGCCCTCTATCCGCCGCGCAAGTTCCTCGGCGCCGCAAGGAACATCGAGTACGGTGGCTCGCTGACCATCCTGTCCACCGCGCTTGTGGAAACCGGTTCGCGGATGGACGACGTGTTCTTCGAGGAGTTCAAGGGAACCGGGAACATGGAGCTTCGGCTGCGCCGCGACCTCGCGGAAAAGCGCATCTTTCCCGCCATCGACGTGGTGCCCTCAAGCACCCGCAGGGACGACTTGCTGATGTCGGCCGAAGAACGAGAGGCCGTCGTCAAGCTGCGCCGGGTACTTGCCGGGCTCGATGCGCAGCAGGCGCTCGAACTCCTGCTGGACAAGACACGCGAAACCTCATCAAATGCCGAGTTCCTTCGGCAGATCCAGGGCGGCGGCGACCGCGTGCCCTTGCGCGCGGCCCGCAACGGCTCCAGCGCCTAGCTGTCCCTGGTCATCAGGGCCGCCCCAGTCACCGCCCTCCCGGCACCGCCCCGGTGGAGGATGCCAGCCGAGCCGGGCTTAATCCCACCCAGAGGAGTCAAGATCACCCGCGGGCTGTGGCACACAATGGGCCATTGTGCGTCGTATCTGACACGTAATGGGCCATCATGTGCCAGCCGCAGGCCCGGCCGAGCCCGCTTGGTCTCACCCGGAGGAGTCAAGATCACCTGCGGCCTTGATCCCAGCTGGGATCGTCAAGATCACCGCGGCTAGACGCAATGACGCACAATTGGCCATCATCGGTCGCATCGGACACGTGTTGGGCCATCATGTGCCTGCCGCAGGCCCAAGAGTGCGAACCGGTATTGACGCCGGCAGCAGCGCGCGCCGCAGTCTTATTCACCGCACCGGCCCAGGGGCCAAGGGAGCTTTACACACCACGGGCCAAGCGGTGGCCAAGCGGGGGATTTGTCGGTACCGCGCCCGGCTGGGAAGATCGGTGCGCTGCCGGAGGCGGGGCCCGGCTGATCAACTGGGCACTGCCGAGCAGCTAAACGGGCATCGCATGCAGCGGGAGGTGCTGGTGGGGGCAATCTCGGCAGGTGAACCGGAGCCCGTCACACAGACTCAGGCCCGTAGCCGACGGCGGGCCGCGGGCATCTACGGCACGATCATCACCGCGGCGATTCTTGCCGCCGCCGGGGCTCACCTGCCGACGCTGCCATTGGCGGTCTCGGTGGTAGTGACGCTGCTTGTGTACTGGGTGGCCGAGGAATACGCCGAACTTCTAGCTGAGCAGGTCGAGGGCGGCCGCTTGCCGACATGGCCGCACATTCGCGCGGCGCTCGCCGCCACCTGGCCGATGGTCACCGCCTCCTACCTGCCGCTGCTCGCGCTCGTGCTTGCCTCGGTTGCCGGCGCCTCGCTTGCGGCCGCCGCCAATACCGGGCTCACGGTTGCCGTGGTGCTGCTCGTCATCCACGCCTGGTCAGCCGGCCGCGCTGCCCATCTGCAGGGACGTCAGCTACTTGTCATCACGTCGGTCGCGGCCGTCTTGGGGATCGTGATGGTTCTGCTCAAGGACGTGGTCCTCATCTACCTGCACTGAGCTACCCGAACTGAGCTGCCCGAACTGTGCTACCCGGACTGCGCTACCCGGACTGCGCTACCCGGACTGGGCCCGGAACCCCCCGCATGCGCCGCGGGCGGGGCCACGCGGCAGCCGTTCAGGCTGTGCCGGCCCGGGGGGACGACCCCCCGGAACCCCCCGCATGCGCCGCGGGCGGCGCGCCACGCGGCAGCCGTTCAGGCTGTGCCGGCCCGGGGGGCGACCCCCCGGAACCCCCGCATGCGCCGCGGGCGGCGCGCCACGCGGCAGCCGTTAATGATAATTGGCCGACCGGCGACCTGCGTGCGGCTGGGCCTTGGGCGTTTCTGTGCCGTTTGTTGGCTATGTTCGAAAGCGCGGGCACCAGGCGGGCCCGCGCCCGGCGGTCCGTCCCCAAAACCAACCGTGGAGCGATAGGAATGACAGTGCGCGAACCGGCATCGGCCAGCGGGCCTGGTCACGCGCAGGGCGGTTCCGGCGGCCCGTCCTGGCGGCCACCTGGTGGCAGGCGTGGTCCCGGCCGGCCGGTACGCCGCGGTCGCCGGCTGCTGCGCCGCCTGGCGATGGTCGTCGCGGCCATGATCCTGCTCGGGCTCGTCGCGTTCGGCGGGCTGCTCGCTGTCACGCCTTCCGCTGGCAACGCGCAACAACTGGCGCGGGCACAAGACCGGGCCCATCACGCCGCCTATCCGGGCGCGCCGGTCCCCGCGCGTTTCGCCGCATCCCTGGTCGCCACCGAGGATCACAGGTTCTACTCCGAGCCGGGGATCGACGTGTTCGCGGTCGGCAGGGTGATCATGGCCAGCGTGACCGGCGGCGGTGACCAGGGCGGCGCGACGCTGTACCAGCAGTTGGCCAAGTTGCTCTACCCATCGGCGGGTTCTGGAACGGAGGCGAAGGCGGAGCAGGTAGCCCTCGGCGTCAAGCTTGACCTCGCCTACACGAAGGCGCAGATCCTGCAGATGTACGCCGGAGTCGCCTATTTCGGCAACGGCTACTACGGCCTGGACGCCGCCAGTTGCGGCTATTTCGCGCAGCAGCCCGCCGAACTTTCCTGGGCGCAGGCGGCCATGCTCGCGGGCCTGGTGCTCGCACCGTCGGCTGACAATCCGGTCGATCATCCTGCCGAGGCCAGGGCGCGCGAACAGCACGTGCTCGGCCGGCTTGCCACCACGCACGCGCTGACGAGTGCCCAGGCCGCGGCCGCATTCGCGCGGCCGCTGCAGCTTGCCGCGGGCGGGAAAGCAAGCTGCGCGAACCCGCGTTAGCCGAAAGCAAGCTGCGCGCACCCCCGGTAGCCGAAAGCAAGGTCCCGGCATCCGCGTTAGCCGAAAGCAAGGTCCGCGCACCCGCGTTAGCCGAAAGCAAGCTGCGCGCACCCGCGTTAGCGGATGGTCGGCAGATGGTCAGGGATTATCGCCAAGTGCCAGGCGTGCCGCGCTCACGTCCTCGCGCCCAAGCCCTTGCGCCACGGCGGCTTGCCACTGCCTGGACAGGGCCGTGAGCAGCGGGAGGTTGTCGCCGCGGGCCGCCTCGAGCGCCAGTTCGACGTCCTTGAGCGCCCACTGGAGCGGGAACTCGGGCTCGTAGTCCTGGTCGTCGATCTTGCGGAGCTTGGCAAGCGCCAGCGGCGCGGCCAGCGGGCCGCCCTCGAGGGCCTCGGTGAGCTGCCGTTGGTTCACGCCCAGGCGGTCCGCCAGTTCCGCGGCCTCGGCAACCCCCTCGATCAGAATGGCCAGATAGGCGTTGAGGACCATCTTCATCCGCGTTCCGTGACCGGCTTCGCCGAGCCAGACGGTCTTGCGGCCAAGGACGGAGAACACCGGCGCGAGCACCTTCTGGGCCGGCTCAGGTCCCGACGCGAGGATGCTCAGCTCGCCACGCTCGGCAGGGCCCTTGGTACCGGAAACTGGTGCGTCCACGAACGCGACGTCGGGCCGGCGGACCGCTACCCGCCGGGCGATTTCGAGCGTTTCCTGCAAGCCGACGGTGGCCATCTGCGCCCAGACGCAACCCTGCGCGAACCCGTCAATGGTGCCTTGATCAAAGATGACCGAGTTGATCGCCTCAGGTGTGGCCAGCATCGTGATCACCACGCGCGCGTCCTTAACAGCCTCGCGGGCCGAGCCGGCCCCGATTGCCCCGGCCGCCACGAGCGGTTCCACAGGTGCGGGCGACCGATCCCACACGCTGGTCCTGAACCCGGCGGCGAGCAGGTTCGTGGCCATCGCCGCACCCATGATGCCGGTCCCGATGACGGCGACGGACCTCGCATCACCTGGCTGGTCTGAATGTGCCATCCCACACGTCCTTCCCGAAGCCGTGGCTGCACGTCCTCCCCCCGAACCAGTACCCGCTCGCGGCCGTCTGGGCCGTCCCGGGCGCGGTTTGCCTTGGGCGCGCCCGCGCCGGTATGAGGCGCGGGCCACGCAGCATGAGCGAATCGGCACCAAAAGTGAGAGACTGCCTAGCGTCGGCAGCGATACGGCGGATTACGAATAATGACGGTAGAACAGATTCGGACGAACCTCCCACAGGAGCCGAATAGCTTCATCGGGCGTGAGCACGAGCTTGATGAGCTATGCCGGTTCTTGGCCGTAACGCGCGCTCTGACGCTCTGTGGGCCGGGCGGCATCGGAAAGACCCGGCTGGCGCTGCGCATGCTCGCCGCGCTAGCGGACGAATTCCCCGACGGGGTATGGCTGATCGAACTGGCCGACCTGCGGCAGCCTGACCTGGTCGTCTCCCGCCTGGCGTCGGTCCTCGGCGTCGACGAGGAACGTGGGCGCCCCCTTCTGGATACACTCGCGGACGCGCTCAAAACGCGTCGTTTGCTCGTCGCGCTCGACAATTGCGAGCACCTGATCGACACGTGCGCATGCGTGTGCGAGCGGCTGCTCGCCAGCTCGCCAGGGCTTCGCCTGATCACGACGACCCGCGAGCCGCTCCGCGTGGCAGCCGAGACCGTGTGGCAGGTGCAGCCGCTGACTGTCCCGCCCGCTGGCTCGGTCGCGGTACCCGTAGAGCCCGACCGCTACGAGGCAATCCGCCTGTTTGCCGACCGCGCCGCGGCGTCACTTCCTGGTTTCGCCATCGGCCCTGACAACGCGGCCGCCGCAGCCACGCTCTGCCGCTCGCTCGATGGCATACCGCTGGCGATCGAGCTTGCCGCGGTCTGGGTCCGGGTGCTTTCCGTGGAGCAGATCGCGGCGCGCCTGGCTGATCGCTTCGGCCTGCTCACCATCGGCGACCGCACCGCACCGCCCCGCCAGCGCACGCTTCGTGCCACCATCGACTGGAGTCACGAACTGCTCACTACCAGAGAGCAGGTGCTGCTCCGCCGGTTGTCGGTGTTCGTCGGCCTCTCACTCGAGATGGCGGAACAGGTTTGCTCCGATGACAGCCTTCCTGCTGCCGACATGCTCGACCTGATGGCCGGGCTGGTCGACAAGTCGCTGGTGGTGCTGGAGCCTGAGGCGCTCGGCCAGGCCCGTTACCGGCTGCTCGACACTATCCGCGAGTACGCGGCGGGGCGGCTGGCTGACGCTGGCGAGTCCGCGATCTTCCGGGGCAGGCTGCGCGATTACACGCTCCGTCTGGTGGAGCGGAACCTGGCGATCGGGATGGCGCAGATCGAGGCGCCTTGGTCGGCGAGGATCAACGTCTTCCGCAGGTACGATGTTGACGCGGGCAACGCATGGCAGGTGCTGAGCTGGTGCCTGGCGGACGGTGACGCGGAGACTGGACTGCGGATCTGCACGGGGGTCCGGCCGTGCTGGATCGTGCGGGGCTCCTTCGCCGAGGGTGGCGACTGGCTGGACTCCTTCCTTGCCCTCGATGTCGGTGACGTTCCCCCTGGAGTCCTGGGCCCCGCCCTGGTGGGACGCGCGCAGCTCGCCCTGTCCAGCGACCCAGCGGCGGCGGAGTCCTTGGCGCAGGAAGGGCTGGAGCTATGCCGCGCCGCGGGGGCGGAGTTCTGGACGGCTGCCGCGCTGAACGTGCTCAGTGAGACCGCGTTGCACATGCGGCGGACGGACGAGGCGGCCTCCCGCTCGGCTGAAGCGCTGGCGATCGCCCAGGCGGCGGGCGACGGCTGGAACGAGGGTTACGCCCTTGGCACCCGGGCCGCTATTGCCGGGTTGCAGGGCAGGCTTCGCGAGGCGCAGCAGTGCGCGGACGCCTCGATCGCCGTCATGCGCCGCATCGACCATCAATGGGGGGTAGCGCGGACACTGCTCGGTCTCGGCGACCTGGCCCGGTTGCGCGGGGACCCGAGCGACGCGCATAACAGCTACCTGCGGGCGCTTCCTATCCTTCGCGGGATCGATTCCCGGCCGGAAATAGCGCGCTGCCTGGCCGGCCTCGGGCGGGTGGGCCTGGATCAGGGTGAGATCGGCCTGGCGCGCAAGCACCTCGCCGAGAGCATCAGGCTGAGTCAGTCCACCGGGGCCCGGATTGGCGTGGCCCGCGGACTCGAGGGTTTCGCTGCCCTGGCGATCCTGGAGGATCGGCCTGAGCATGCGGTGCGCCTGACCGCAGCCGCGGCCGCATTGAGGGAGGCGGCAGGCATTCCGCCGCTGTCCGGTGCGCGGACCGAGCGGTACCTGACGCCGGTGCGCCGGCTCGGCGAACCGGTCATCGGGCGGCTGTGGGCGCAGGGTTTCGCCATGGCCGCCAATGACGCGGTGGCGCTGGCCCTGCAGCCGCCGCTGCACACGGCCCCGCTGGGTGGAGGCGAGTCCGCCGACCCGGCAGGCCCGGCCGGCGCGCCCGGTCCGGCTCGCCCGTTGGGCCCGGCTGGCGCGCCGGATCCCGGCCCGTTGGATCCGGCGGACCCGGCCGGTCAGCCGGACCCGGCCGATCTGGCTGGCTTGGCGGATCGGCCGGCCCCGGCCCATCCGGCTGGCCCGGCGGATCGAGGGGCCCCGGCCGACCCGGTCACTGCCGCCCTGACCGGATCCTGGGCGGTGACAGCGACACCGCCGGGGATGCTCACGCCGCGGGAGCGCGAGATTGTCGCCTTGGTCTGCGAGGGCCGCAGCAACAGGGCCATCGCGGAGGAACTGTTCATCAGCCCCGCCACCGCGGCGAGGCACGTCGCCAACATCCTCGCCAAGCTGGGATTCACCTCGCGCATCCAGATCGCCGCATGGGCGGCCGACAAGCATTTCGATATCGACGGAACCAATGGCGAGGATCGCACGCGACCTTAGCGTCCAGCGTGATCTTAAGAAGCGCCCCTTGCCCGCGGCGTCACATCCAGCCGAGCCAGTCCACGATGCCTGCTGCCACCTCGCGGACCGGCCGGTCGTTCGGCACCGTCAAATCCTCAATGCCCGCTCCCCGGGAAACCGCAAGCCAGGCCGCCGCTTCGCGCAAATCATCCTGCCTGCCGGTTGTGACGTCGGGCTGAAGCCCCTTGGCGATTTCCGGGCTCTCCCCGGCTCTCAGGTTTGGGGTTGTTTCTGGTTTCTGCGGCGTGCCGGTCCAAAGCGGGCGGCCCGTGCCCGGTAGCGTGCCGTGCCGGAAGGTGACGGCTCGCGACAGGCAGGGGGGACGTTGGCTGGGTCGGTGTGGGATGAGGTGCTCGACACCGAGCACGCGGTCGTGGTCAGGACGTACATCGAGCGCTGGCCGCGGAAGGACCGCCCGCCGGAGAAGGTGCTGATCATCGTGGTCGAGCCGGACGAGGAGACCCGGCGCCGGTGCCCGGAGTGCGGGCAGCGGGGCAAGCCCGCTGAGTACGACGTAGTGAGGTGGCGGACTCTGGACGTCCATGGCAAGCGGGCGTTCCTGGAATCGGAGCTGCCGCGGATCATCTGCGGCCAGCACGGGAAGATCACCGCGGCGGTGCCGTGGGCACGGCACGATGACCGGTTCAGCAGGCCGTTCGAGGAGTTCGCGGCGTGGAAGGCGGCGTACATGCCGTGGACGAGGGCCGCGGCAGAGCTGCGGATCACGTGGGAGGCGCTGGCGAACATCACCGCGCGGGTCAGCGCGGGCGCGTCCGCGGGGCGGGACCGGCTGGAGGGGCTGCGGCGGATCGGCATCGACGAGAAGTCCTGGGGCAAGGGGCAGGACAAGTACCTGGTCATCGTCACTGACCACGACGCCGGGCGGGTCGCCTGGATCGGTGAGGGACGCTGCCAGGCCACCGTGGAGGCGTTCTTCGAGGCTCTCGGCGAGGAGCGCGCCAGGCTGCTGACGCACGTGTCCGCCGACGGGGCGGACTGGATCCACCCCGTGGTCCGCGAAAAGGCACCGCAGGCGCAGATCTGCCTGGACGCGTTCCACGTCGTCAAATGGGCGAACGGGAAGCTGGACGAGCTGCGCCGCCGCATCGCCGGCGAGCTGCGGGCCGCCGGGCGCGGCGACGAGGCCGCCACCCTCGGCTCCGGCATGTGGGCGCTGCGAAAGGACCAGCAGAAGCTGACACCGGCCCAGCGGGGCACTCTCGCCCAGATCGCCGTGGTCAACAAGCCGCTGTACAAGGGGTACCTGATCAAGGAGCAGATCCGCGAGGCGTTCAAGGTCAAGGGCGGCCAGGGCAAGTCGCTGATGCGCGGCGTGACCGCCTGGGCGCACCGGTGCCACATCCCCGAGTTCACGAGACTTGCCAAGACCCTCAGCCGGTACAAGGAAACCATCCATAACACTCTCGACGGCGGTCCCTCGAACGGCCGGGCCGAGACGCTGAACGCCCAGGTCAACGCCCTGATCGCCCGGGCACGGGGCTTCCGTAGCGCCACCGCCCTGATGGCCATGATCGACTTCGTGCACGGTGGCCTCTGCCCCGAATCGCCCTACGTATGAACAAGCGACCGATTCCTGAACGCCGGGGAGAGCCGATTTCCGGCAGCGGAACGGTCAGACGAGCGACCTTGACCGGCAGTCTTATAGCTCGGACTTCAGATCCTCCAGTTGCGCTGAATCAGGGACGGCGTACGCGAGAATGAACAAGCGCACACCGGCAGCACGATAATTACCGACAACGGCAGCCAGATTCTTCCGCAGGATCCGAAAATGCGCGGCCTCGTCCCCGGCGCTGAACCATCCGAGCCAATCGAGGTCCAGGGCGGCATACGGATAGCCTCGGTTCTCGAGAATGTGCGCGATCTCTTCGGCGACCGAGCTCGTCCCAGCGCCGAACACGCCGGTGATGAGCACGGCCTCCTCGCCCAGCCGGCGTCTCGATTCTGCGCCGCTGCTAACCCGAAAATGGGACCTGAGCCGGGCGCGCGGCAGCGCCGGCGGAGGCCGGCTCTTTGGCCCGCCGGTGATGTGGGCTGGTGGTCAGGCTGCCTGGGTGCTGTCTGCCTGGCCGGGGCCGGGGTCTGGTTCGGGGAGGCGGCAGAGGGTGACCTCGAAGCCGAGGGCGCCGAGCCTGCCGATGTGGTGGGCGATCTGCCGGCGCACGCTGGCCTGGCGGTCGTAGTAGTCGGGGCCGAGGTCGTGGTAGCGGGTGCCGGGGCTGGAGAGCAGGGCGTGGTAGACCTTCAGCTGGGTGTTGCCGAGTGCGACCTGGGCTTTGGCCTTGCCGCGGCGGCGGGCCAGCCGCCGGTAGCGGGCGCCTTCGCGGGTCTGGGTCTTCCCGGCGGCGACGGCGGTCTCGCCGAGCAGGCCGCCGAGGTACCGGTTGCCCTTTTTTGATCTGGCGCGTCCGGTGCGCTTGCCGGAGGAGTTGTCCAGCGGGGTGCGGCCGGCCCAGGAGGCAGGTGCGCGCCGGTGCGGAAGCGGGTCATGTCAGTGCCGGTCTCGGCGATGGCGTCCTCGGCGGTACGGCGTCCCCAGCCGGGCATCGACCCGGCCTGCTGCAGCTGTTCCTCATACGGGGCCAGCAGCCCCTCGATCACCTGGGTGAGCTCATCGATGCCGGCGTTGACCCGGTCGATGCGGGCGAGCATCCTGGCCAGCAGGGCGGCGTGCGCCGGGGTGAAGAACTCCGCTCCTTCCAGCGCGGCTTCCAGCTCGGCGATCTTGCGGCGGGCCCGGGCCCGGGCCAGCTGGGCCAGCACCTTGGGGTCGCGTTCCCCGGCGATGAGGTGGTCCATGATGTCCCGGCCGGTCACCCCGTGCAGGTCGGTGACCACGGATGACAGCTTGATCGCCGCCGATTCCAGCAGCTTCTCCGCGCGCTGCTTCTCCCGGGTGCGTTCTTCGGTCAGGTCCCGCCGGTAGCGGGTGTGCAGCCGGATCACCCGGAACTCGGGGGTGGCCACGAAGCAGGAGGTGATCGCGCCGCGCTCGAAACACGCCGCCAGCCACCGCGAATCACCCGGGTCGTGCTTGGGGCGGCCCGGCAGGTGCCGGACCTGCTTCGCGTCCGCCAGCACGCACTCGAACCCCTCGGCCTCCAGCCGGTAAAACGGCCCCTTCCAGTAGTCGGAGGTCGCCTCCATCACCACCGCGGGCACCTGCCAGCTGCGCAGCCAGTCCGCCAGCGCCAGCACCTCCCGCCTGGTGGTGCCGAAGCTGCGGGTCTCGGCTGCCCGCCGCGCCGGGTCCTTATCCGACGGCACCCGGATGGTGGCGACCATCCCGGCCTTGCCGATGTCGATGCCGCACACCCGGTCCCGGTACAGCGGCTCGTCGGCCACCTCTTCCACGCGTGCCTCACCTCTCCCTTTCCTGGGCTGCTAGCCTGCGAGGTGGTACCGCCCGGGGAACCGGGGGCGAGCGGACGAAGCTAACCCGCGTGCTCGCAGCAACAATGAACGGCCCCTTAGGAATCCGGCTCCCGGCGTCAGCCTGACCCGCGGCCTCAACCGCACCAGAGAAAAAACGACGTCACGGGCGGTACCACCCGCCATTTTCACGCCGGTACCGGCGCCGCGCCAGCGATACCAGGCCTGACCCGAAGGCCGGGGCAACCGTTGCGAGTGCGAGCGATCCCACGGGTGCAGTCATGGCACGATCAGCTTCCACCCTACGCAGTCTGCTTCGATCGTCGCCCCGGTTCCACCAGCCGCAGCAGCGGACGCGGGCACTCGCACCGGTAGCTTGTGGCCGGCTGCCAGGTCGGCGGCCGCGGCTCGGTCATAGCCGCCGCGGCTTGGTCATAGCCGCCGCGGCTCGGGTCACAGCGGTGCGGTGGGCAACATCCTTAACGGCCGCGGTCGCGGCGCTCGCGTGACCGGGCCGGTGCTCGGGTGATCAGGCCGGTGCGGCGGCCCGCGGGACCAGGCCGGTGCGGCGGCCCGCGGGACCAGGCCGGTGCGGGGGCCCGCGGGACCAGGCCGGTGCGGGGGCCCGCGGGACCAGGCCGGTGCTGGCGGCCCGCCGTCGGCGAGATCAGGTAGCCCGCTCGCCCACCTGCGCCCAGACCGCTCCCGAGCACCTTTGCCCCGGCTGTGCCGCCGCCACGACCCTCATGATCCGTACTTGTGTGAAGTTGCCTGCGCTATTAGCCGGGAACTTAACACGCGAACGGATCATGGTCTGGGCGATCTTCGCACGCGAACCGGCCTTGTGGTATCTGCGGCTGATGTTGCTGGAGTGGTGATCGAGCGGGCCTGCCGCGCGGATCGTGGTACTCACTGGGGTCGCGGCTTACCGGAGGAGCGACTCGGACCGCCCCCCGCGCCTCGGGGCCTCGGGCCCCCGCGCGGGCCTCGGGCGGTCCCGCTGGGCCTCGGGCGGTCCCGCGGGCCTCGGGCCGCCCCGCGCGCCTCGGGCCGCCCCGCGGGCGGCTCGCCGTCGGCGAGATCAGGTAGCCCGCTCGCCCACCTGCGCCCAGACCGCTCCCGAGCACCCTTGCCCCGGCTGCGCCGCCGCCACCATCCTCATGATCCCTATTTGTGTGAAGTTGCCTGCGCTATTAGCCGGGAACTTAACACGCGAACAGGATCATGGCCTGGGCGATCTTCGCACGGGAACCGGCCTTGTGGTATCTGCGGCTGATGTTGCTGGAGTGGTGATCGGGCGGGCCGGCCGCGCGGATCGTGGTACTCACTGGGGTCGCGGCTCACCCGAGGAGCGACTCGGACCGCCCGCCGCCCCCCGCGCCTCGGGGCCTCGGGCGGCCGCGCGGGCCTCGGGCGGCCGCGCGGGCCTCGGGCGGTCCCGCGGGCCTCGGGCGGCCGCGCGGGCCTCGGGCGGTCCCGCGGGCCTCGGGCGGCCGCGCGGGCCTCGGGCGGTCCCGCGGGCCTCGGGCCGCCCCGCGCGCCTCGGGCGGGCCGCCCCGCGCGTCTCGGGCCGCCCCGCGCGTCTCGGGCCGCCCCGCGCGCCCTGTCATCGGGCAGGTGGCACGGGAATTCCGGCGCTGCCTGGTTTGCGCCGAGAATTGTCCAACCAAAGCGGCGAGCTATCAGAAATGAACGATATCAGTGTTTGCCAATAGCATGGTATTATTGGCCTATGGTGATACGACGCGACGAGTACCCGGTGACCACGGCGCGGGACCTGGGCGCGGCACTGAAGCACTTCCGGACCGCGGCAGGGGTGACCCAGGTGGCTGCCGCCGAGTCGATGGGGATCGGACAGCCGTACCTGTCCTCCCTGGAAGGAGGCAAGTTCGGCAGCTCGCTGACGCACGCGCTGCGGCTGCTGCGCTTCATCGGCTGCGAGGTCATCGTCAGGCCAAGGGAACCCCGTGGCTGACCGGCTCGTCGCATGGCTCTATGACACGCCACTCGCGGTGCTGACGGCCGGGCCGGCGTTCCGGATCCAGCTAGAGTGGCGTGCCGAGGGGATCGAACGGTGGGGCTTGGCAGCCCTGTCCTCTCCGCCGGGCTACCGGTTGGCGCCCCTGCCGGTCCCCGCGACATGCGCGGCCTGGACTTCTTCGAGAACATGCTGCCCGAGGGACCCGCCCTCGCCCGGATGGCGGACCTGGCCGGGGTCCGCCCGGTGGACACCTACGGCATCCTTAAGGCCTTCGGCCGGGACTGCGCGGGCGCGATCATGGTGCTCCCCGACGGGGAGCGACCCGGCGGGCACGGTGGCAGCGGGTACTCCCCGATGACTCCTGGCGACCTGCGGCGGGTGATCAACGCTGTTGATGTCACCCCCCTGGGCGCCGCGCCGGAGCGCGGTTTCCGCCCGTCGCTGGCCGGATTCCAGCGCAAGGCGCTGCTCGGCCGCAGCGCGGACGGGACCTGGCAGCTTCCCTGCGGCGACGCTCCCTCGACGTGGATACTCAAGCCGGACGGCCCGCACCCGATGGCTGCCAACGAAGCCACGTGCCTGCGGCTCGCCGCCGCCTGCGGGCTGGCGGTGCCGGAGACCGAGCTGCTCAACGTCTCCGGGCTTCCCGTGCTGGCGGTCAGGCGTTACGACAGACAGGACTCGGCCGCATTCCGGCCCGCGTGCATCAAGAGGACGGTTGCCAGGCGACGGCCACGCCTCCCGGGCTGAAGTACGAGGAACAGGGCGGTCCGGCACTGCGCGACCTCGCCAGGCTGCTCAGGAACTTCGGTGACCCCCGCGAAGTGACCAGCCTGCTGCGCCGCACGACTTTCAACATGGCCGTCGGCAACGCGGACGCGCACGCCAAGAACTTCTCGGTACTGCATGAGCCGGACAACCCGGCGGTCAGGCTCGCGCCGCTTTATGACGTGCTCTCGACGATCTCCCATGGGCTGGCCGACAGCGCGGGACAGCCAATGCGGGCGGATACGCACCTGGGCCAGCGGGTCGGCGGGCAGGCTGACATCCGAAAGGTGAGCGCGGGCAATCCTATCGATGAAGCGGTCACCTGGGGCATCCGGCGACCCGCCGCTGCGGCCGTCGTGACCGAGACGCTGGACTGGGTGCTCACCGCCATCCCGGCAACGCCAGGCGACGAGCGGGTCCTCGCTGCTATCCAAGAGCAAGCCAAGCGGATCAGGGGCAGGCATAGCCGCTAGGTCCCGCAGGCGGGGGCGACCGGTGTGGGTGGCTACCCTAACAGGCTTGGACGCCATTCAGCGTATGCGTCATTGGCGCATACTTCACTAATGGCTATGACAACGATACGAGTGGAAGCTGAAGTGCGGGATCGGCTCGCCGCCCAGGCTGTAGCGCATGGCCGGAGCCTCGGCGCGGAACTGCGGGCAATGCTGGACGAGATAACGTGGCAGGGCATCGAGGACGGGTACCGGAGGCTCGCGACGCATCAGCAGGAGATGGCGGCATATCAGGCCGAGGCCGCCGAATGGACATCCGCTGGCCTCGGTGACCTGGCCGCCACTGCCGCCGAGGAGTGCCCGGAGTACAACTCCTGACCAGCGGTGACGTACTGCCCTGCGACCTAAACCTGGTAGCGGGCCCGGAGCAGGGCGGCATACGCCCGGTCGTCGTGTTCTCGCACCACCGCAGTGATACCCGGGCTGTTCCTCGCGGTCCCGCCCACTACCCGGAACCGCGACCTGGACCATCACATACAGATTTCCGTAGATGACGGCACCGGCTGAAACAGGCGTCGTACGCCATGCGGCCCCTGTGCCACGGTCCGTCCAACCCGGTAGCAGATCTTTAATGGCGCGGTGCGGCGGTGCCGGATCTGCCAAGCCTGCTAGCCGGCCGCGACTATCAGGACCGAGGATTCCATCCGATTTCATGCGAACACATGTACGAAACTGTGATCCTTCGATAAACTGTTCTATGTAGTTGTTTTGGCCAGCCGGCTCGCGGGAGGTGAGCTCATTGCCGACGACTTTTCCGGCGGCGAGCTCACCTGGCGTGGTGACCTCGACCGGCGAGCCCTTGGCGGTCAGCGGTACGCCACTGATGGCCGATGGGCTTGCGGAGCAGGGAATCTGGCTGTGCGGGAGCGGTGCACTGCCCGGCGGGCTGGCCGGCGCGCCGGGCCGGATGGGTTTCCAGCAGGGCGGCCTGCTGGAAACGCTGCTGCCGGGCCCGGAGCTTGCCGTCTTCCTGCAGGACCCGGTATGCGCCGGCCCGGGCATTCCAGGCAGCGGCGCCGGTGACGCGTATCGGGGCGAAGACGCGGCCGCATCCGGTGCTGGCCGCCGCGATGTCACCGGCGCCGGCGGGGATGGCGCGGCTGCTGACGGGACAGCCGGAACGCTGGGCCTGCTGGGTGATGACGCCCTGACCGGGGTGGTTCGCGGCTGGCGCCGGCTGGGGTCGTGGGCGGCGGCGATGGAGCACGCGGCGGTCGCGGAGCTTGCGGGCCGGCGCATCGGCGAGGCACGGGCCGAAGGCTGCTGGACGATGGAGGCCGGCCGGTACGCGGCCGCCGAAGTAGCGGCCGCGCTCACCCTGACCCGGACGGCAGCGGAGAGCCTGGTCGATCGCGCGCTTGCACTCCAGGAACTGCCAGCCACCCGGGCCGCGCTGGCCGCCGGGCAGATCGACGTGCCGAAGGCACTGGCGATCGTCAATGGCGTGACCGGGCTGACCAGCGAACTGGCGCGCGCCGTTGAGCAGCGGGTGCTTCCGGCTGCCCCCGCCCAGACCACCGGGCAGCTGCGGGCGGCGGTGACCAGCGCCGCGCTCGCCGCCGACCCCGCCGCCGCGGAAAAGCGGCGGGCCCAGGCCGAACGGCGGGCGCGGGTGGAACAGCAACCAGAGCCGGACGGCGTCAGCGCCACCCTGGCCGGGCGGAACCTGCCCACCGCCGACGCCGCGGCTGCCTGGAACCGGATCACCGCTATCGCCAAGGCGTTGCAGGCCGACGGTGCACAGGGCGGCATGGATCTGCTGCGCGCCCAGGTGTTCCTGGGCTTGCTGCTCGGCCGCCCCGCCGCGGCCCAAGCCCACGATCCAGCGCCGCACGCACCGCCCGAAGCACGCCCCGACGCACCGCCCGAAGCACAGCCCGAAGCAGGGCCTGACGCACGGCCCGACGCACAGCCAGGTGCAAAGCCGAACGCAGAACCTGCGCGGGAACCCGCAGCAGGACCTGACTCACGGCGCGATGCTGCGCCGACCGGTCCGGTTACGCCCACCGGCCCAGGTGCGCCGGCCGGTCCAGGTACGCCCGCCAGTCCCGGTTACGCCCGCCGGTCCGGGTACGCCCGCCGGTCCAGGTTACGCCCGCCGGTCCAGGTGCGCCCGCCGGTCCAGGTACGCCCGCCGGTCCAGGTACGCCCGCCGGTCCAGGTACGCCCGCCGGTCCAGGTACGCCCGCCAGTCCAGGTACGCCCGCCGGTCCAGGTACGCCCGCCAGCCCAGGTACGCCCACCAGTGCAGCTGCCAGTCCAGTTGCGCCCGCCGGTCCGGGCGACAGCGGTGAGGCATGCCTGGACCCGCTGGATGCGTGCGTGGCCGGCGGTTGCGGGTCCGGCCGGCTCCATAGCGCCGGCCTCTCACCCGGACCTGGCCTTCCGGGCGCGGTCACGCGTCCGCAGGATCTGCCTGCCGGGCTGCGGCGGGTGCCCGCGGGCAACGGCGGCGCCCATGTCCGTCCGTTCACCGCGCCGGACCGGCCGGGACTGACCGGATCGGTAAACCTGACCGTGCCGCTGACCACGTGGCTCGGCCTTACCGGCACTCCCGGCTACCTGGACGGATTCGGGCCCGTCACTGCCATCACCGCTCGCCAGATCGCAGCCGCCGCCGCGAACAGCGGCGCCACGAAATGGTGCGTCACTGTCACCAACGAGGACGGGTGGGCGATCGGGCACGGCTGCGCCACCCGCCGGCGAGTGCGAATGCCCCGCGGCCCAGACCCAGGCCCAGCAGACCCAGCAGACCCAGGCCCCAGCCCGGCCCAGCAGACCCAGCAGACCCAGGCCCCGGCCCAGGCGCAGCAGACCCAGACCCAGGCCTAGCAGCCCCAGACCGAAGCCCAGGCGCAGGCGCGAGCGCACGCCTCGAAGGCCCGGGCGCACGCCCTGACCCGAGGCAAAGCCTGAGCCTCGGTGATCCAGCCAGTCCCGGCGGCTGGCAGCTCATGATCAAGGTGAATCCGTTGACGCTTGGCGCTTGTTCACATGAGCGCGAAAGCCCGGGGTATCAGCCCACGTCCTCGCTGCGCCATCTGATCGAAATCCGCGATCGCACGTGTGCGTTCCCAGGTTGCAGGTGGCCAGCGGCACGTTGTGACAAAGACCACACCGTGCCGTATCACAAGGGCGGCCGGACGTGCTGGTGCAATATCGCCCCGCTCTGCCGGTTCCATCACAAAGTGAAACAGGCGAACGGGTGGGAACTTGCGCAACCAGAACCGGGATCCCTGATCTGGACGGCGCCATCCGGCTGGACCTACCGCGTCACCCCATATGCGCGTCCCCGGTAACGGATCTCGTCGCCGTTGGCCGCATCACGACTACGCGGCGGGTGGCTGGTCGATGCGCACCAGATTGCCGGACGGGTCACGCACGGCACAGTCTCGCGTGCCCCACGGCTGTTCGGTCGGCTCCTCCACGATCTCGGCGCCCCAGGCGCATGCCTTCTCGAAGGTGCCGTCGAGGTCGTCGGTGTGGAAGTGGACGCCGTTCAGGGCGCCCTTGGCGACGAGGGCGGCGAGCGCGTCGCCGTCGGCGGGGCTGCCGTGCAGGTAGTTCGTGAGGACGATCTCGACGCCGGGCTGGGAGGTGGCGCCGACGGTGATCCAGCGGAAGCCTTCGCGAGCGACGTCGTTTGGCGCCCTGGGCCAGCTGATCGAGTTCACCCGGCGAGGTGAACTGGGAGCCGCTAAGTTCCGGGCGCTAGGCGCGCGGGCCAGCCCGGCGGCGGGCGTTTATTCGGTTGTCGGCCGGGTCCCGGGCTGTGAGGATTCCGACGGGGCCGCCGACGGAGGACGCCAGATGGCTAGTGAGCAGCTTAAGACCGTGCTTGAGCTCGTGGGCAGCGTTGACCTGGGCACCCTGACGCTCCAGGAGCGCCGTGCGCTGATGGGATCGGCCGGCGCGCCGCCGCCCGAGGGCACGCAGGTCGATCCGGTCGACGCGAATGGCGTTCCCGCCGAGTGGGTGGTCGCGGCCGGGGTGACGGGCGAGCGGGTGGTGCTGTTCTTCCACGGCGGCGCCTACCACCTCGGCTCGCCCGCCCGGCTCCGGGGCCTGCTCGCGCTGCTGTCGGCGGCGGCGCAGGCGCGGGTGCTCAGCGCCGGCTACCGCCTGGCCCCCGAGCATCCTTTCCCGGCGGCCGTCGAGGACGCGCTGACCGCCTACCGCTGGCTGATCGCCGGCGGCACGCACGCCCGGCAGGTCGTCATCAGCGGCGACTCCTCAGGTGGCGGCCTGGCCCTCGCGGCGCTCGTGGCGCTGCGCGACGCCGGCGACCCCCTGCCCGGCGCGGCCGTCGTCATCTCGCCGTGGACCGACCTGGACCTGGGCGGCGAGTCGCTGCGCAGCCGGGCGGCGGCCGATGTGATGGTCACGCCGGATGGCGCGCGGGAGGCGGCGGACTGGTACCTCGCCGGGCAGGATGCCCGGCACCCTTACGCCTCGCCGCTCTATGCCGACCTGCGCGGCCTGCCGCCGGTCCTGATCCAGGCCGGGGACGCCGAGATCCTGCGCGACGACTCCCTCCGGTTCGCCGCGGCGGCGCAGGCCGTGGGGGTCGACGTGACGCTCGAAATCTGGGCGGAGATGCCGCACGTCTGGCACGCGTTCGCCGGGCTGCTGCCGGAGGCGGACGAGGCCGTCGAGCGGATCGGCCGCTGGCTGCGCGAGGATCGGCCACCCGGTGACGGCGCCTAGGGCGTAGTAATTGGTGGATGGGGGGTGCTCAGGGACGATCCGGCAAGGCGGAGGAGAGCCGATAGTTGGAACTATCGGCGACGACGACAACGCCGCCGGTCGTCGTCTGGGCGCCGATCCGCGCCGCCAAAGATCTACGGGACATGCCCTAGCGCCAGGCCGGCGCTACGGGCGTGTTTCATACGTCGGGCAGGAGCCATTCGTTGATCGCTGCGATCGTGACGGTTGCCTGGTAGCGGGCGGCGAACTGTCGAAGCGGGTGGCCTGCGAGTGCGGCGCGACGCCTGAGTCGCTGGTCGTAGGCGGTATTGAGAGCGGAGGTGACGGCCGCGTGTCGTCCACGAAATGCTCGGTTCCGATGCCCCGCAGCATCCCCGCGAGTGCCCGGTACCCCTCAGCGCTGTCCCCCACGCCGCTCCGGCCAGCAGCAGGCCAGGCGGGTACCACCAAGGGCGCACCACCCCAAGCCGCCGGCGCCAAGGGCGGTGTAGACGAGTAGCTGGAGCCCAGCCAGCGACGCGGGCCGGACGCCTTATCACGCGCCGGCTCACGCATCATATGGTGTCAAATCGGCATCCAATACGGCTCCGGAGGTGACGAGGCCGAGCGGCTGGCACGGATCCCGGCCGAACCCGCCAGCCTCGCCCGATCATGCCCCGGCCCGGGAGCAACACCGAAGGCCCCATGGAGCGCCCATAGCGTGGCAAGAACCGCGTGCGGGGATGATTGCGGGCGAACCGCGTTGACCTGCATGTTCACCTGCAACGGGCGAGGTGAAACCGGCCGGTACGGGCAGGGTGAGGGGTGCGGCGTGCCGTGCCAGTTAGGCGAATCACGGGGAAGCCTGCGCGGCGCGCCCGATCGGGGGCATGTCATGCGCAAAACCGCGATCTCCTGCGGTGTGGTTGGGGTGATCTTCCTCGTCGCCGCGGCGCTGCTCGCATTCTGGATAACCCCCAAGCTCATCGCCCGCCTGCCGAGCGACTCCAACACCACCCGAACCTACGACGGCCAGATCCGCAGCCTGGTAAATCCGGTCGCACTGCAGCAGGGCAACTTCGCCGCGGCGGTAAGGGTCGGGCTCGCGGAGACGCTGCGCCGCCAGGTCCAGGTGCTGCAGACGTCGGGCAATACCGCCCTGGTACGAGACGCGAGGACGGCCACCACCTCCGGTCAGCAGATCGGCGCGATCACCTCGCAGTACGCCGTCGACAGGCGCAGCCTTGAGGCGACGGCCACTCATCCGGGCAGCTGGACCGTCACCAACGCCAAGGGCCTCACGGTCAGCTGGCCCTTCGGAGCGAAACAGCAGAACTACACCGGATGGGTCGACTTCACCCAGACGACCACTCAGCTGAGGTACGTCAGGCAGGAGCAGCACGGCGGCGTGAACACCTACGTGTATCAGTCGACCGTCCCGGCCACATTGATCAAGAATCCGCAGGTGCTGCAGGGATTGCCGATGGCGTTGCCTGTCACCGTGATCGAGGGCGCAGGCAAGGCTGGCCTGATTCCGGCGAGCCTGCTCACCAGCCTCGCGAAGGCATTTCCGGGCGCGGCCCAGATCCCACTCGGCTACACGTATGAGAGCACGAGCACCTACTGGGTCGCGCCGGCCACCGGGATCGTCGTCGACATCAACACCAGTGAGAAGCAGACGGGGGGCATCGCCATCCCGGGCGGAAAGATCATTCCGGTGCTCCCGGTGCTTGTCGACAGCTACAAGGGCAGCCAGGCCAGCGTGCAGGCGGCCGCCACCGACGCGAAGAACGGCAGTAACACCATCCAGACGATCGGCACGACGGTGCCGATCGTGGCCGCCGCCATCGGCCTTGTGCTTGTCGTCATTGCCGTCATCCTCTGGATGCGCGGCCGCAGGCGTGGGGTTCCCGAGGTTGCGCCGCCGCCCGCCGACGTGCCTGCCTGAGCCGGCGCACGGCTTGCGGCCAAGACGAGACTGGGCTCCAGCGCACGCGGAAAGTTGTCTCCGGCAGGGTGGCACCCGCCCGGGGTGAACCAAACAGCAACGCGCTGCCTGCCGCCCGCTGACCGTGACCGCCCGGCTCCCCGGTCGCCCGGTGGAGGGGCCGCGGCCCGGCGCCGGGCTGTGTCCCCGGTGGCTTCACGAGCTGCCCAGGTAGTTTCAGCGGCGGCGGGGCAGCAGCAGTAGCGGGGCAGCCGCGACGCCGAGCGCTGCGAGCACCCCGAGCGCCCGTAGCCATAGCCAGGCTGGCGCATGCTCGCCGAGCAGCACTGTCACGGCGGCCAGCGGCAGCGCCAGGCCGAGGGTCAGGCCGAGCCGCCGCGCGTGCATGCTGAACAACTCCCGCTCGGCGCCTGCCCGCACAGGGACCGTTGTTGCCAGGGCGTACAGCGTGTGGATGACCCAGAGGGCTGCCCCGAGGCTCACCGCGCCTGCCAGCCGTGCCGCCGGTCCGGCCGGGGCTGAGGCGACCGCGTAGGCGGCGGCGAGCAGCGCCAGTGTGGCGCCCGTCCACGGCCAGGCAGGGGCGACCGCGCCGAGCACGCCCGCGAACGCGGCCAGCGCGGACAGGACGGCGACGCTGGGGGACGGGTTGGCGCCGAGAATCGCGAGACCGGTGACCGACGCCAGGCCGCATGCTGCTACCCGGATGCCAAGCGCGGCGCGCGGTATCCCGAGCCTGCGCAGCGTAGGAAACCTCATCGCAGCGCCGGTCTCGGGGCGGCGGCCATCCGGGCGAGATCGTGCAACACGGCGTCCAGGCTGCCCGGGCCGTCCCACCGCACGACGGGCACGCCCAGGTCGCCGAGCCGCTCGATCAGCAGCTGCCGTTCGAGCAGCCACAGCCGCCTTGCGACCTCGCCAAGCTGGTCCTCGGAATCGGGTAGCGCGCCGCCGGGCAGGGTGTCCACCGCGAGCACTGCCGCGCCGCGGCGGCGCAGCACCGCGAGATGGCCTGCCGCCTGCTCGTCGAGCAGCGGCGTGAGCGCGATGACGAGTGCGCGAGCCGTTCGCAGGCCAGCCAGCCATCCCGTGGCCGCAGGCGCCGCCGCGGACAGCGGCGGGCGGACGTCGAGCAGCCATTCGCGGGCCCTGGCGAGCTGACGGCGACCGGCCGCGGGCTCGAGCGTGCGGTTCTTCCCTCCGTACTCGACCAGCCCGACCGTGTCGCCAGCGGCGAGATAGTGCTCGGTGATTCCGGCGGCGAGCCGCACCGCGACGTCGAGGATGGCCGAGCCAGCCGGACCGGCGTTGTGCAGCGAGTCGATAAGCACGAGCACCTCGGCTGCGCGGTCCGTGAGCGTCGCGTTGACCTGCAGATCCCGGGTTCGCAGCGTGGCGCGCCAGTTGATGCGGCGTGGCCGGTCGCCGGGGCCGAAGGGCCGCGTGCCTGCGAACTCAACCCCGGGGCCGGCGATCCTGGAGCGGTGCCCGCCCCCGTGGACGAGGGCCCTCGGCACCGCCTCGCCGGCCTGGAAAGACTCGATCGCCGGCATGACCGTGATCGTGACAGGCGGCACGCCGGCAAGCGGAGCGCTCTGGCTCAGCAGCCCCATGCCGTAGGCGCGCACGACGACAGGTCCGATATGCGTCCTTCCCCAGTGGCCTGCCCGCAGCCGCAGGCGCACGGTGGTCGGCGTTCCCGCGGTTACGGACGTCACCCGTGACAGCGGCGCCCCGGCCGCCAGGAATGTGGGCGCGGCTACCGCGACGCGGACCGCGTCCAGGTCGGTGTCGGCGCTGAGCGTGACGGTCGCCTCGATCAAGTCGTGTTCACGGACCTGAACTGCCGACAGGCGCAGCGTGGTCCTTGGCGGCCGGGCGTGCACGCGGCCCGCGGCAAGCGCCAGGCCGATGAGGAAGGGTGCGGCAAGCGCGACCAGGTCGGCCCGGCCGATTGCGAGCCCGGCGACCACCAGGCCGGCGGCGAGGACAGCGCACCGGCCCGCCGCTGTTGCCGGGCTCAGGACCGGCTCCACGCGGACCCGGTTCCGGTAACAGGGCCAGCGCCTCCGGCCCGGCCCGTGGCATAGCCCGGCAGCGCCACGGTAGCCGGGACAGGGACGTCGCCGAGGGTTGCGCGTACCACGTCGTCACCGCTTGTCCGCCGCAGGAAGGTTTCCGGGCGCAAGGTCAGCCGGTGACCCAGGGCAGCGACCGCGACCGCCTTCACATCGTCGGGGGTGACGTAGTCTCTGCCGCTGATAACCGCGAGCGCGCGCGAGCAGAGCATCAGGGCGAGCGCGCCGCGCGGTGACGCGCCGACAAGTACCTCAGGGCGGCTGCGGGTCGCGGCGGCAAGCTCGACCATATACCTGCCCACGCTGGCTTCCACGTCGATCCGCTCCACCGCCGCCTGCAGGGCGAGCAACCCGGCCGCGCCCGTCACCGGGCCGAGGCTGATCTCCTCCTGGCGGCGGTCGATGCGGCGGGAGATCACCTCCCATTCCTGTTCGGGTTCGAGGTAGCCGAACGACACCCGGAGCAGGAACCGGTCGAGCTGTGCTTCAGGCAACTGGTAGGTGCCCTCGTACTCGATCGGGTTCGCGGTCGCGAGCACGATGAACGGCGGATCGAGGCGGCGAGTGACACCTTCCACGGTCACCTGCCGTTCCTGCATCGCCTCGAGCAGCGCGGCCTGGGTGCGCGGCGGGGTGCGATTCACCTCGTCGGCGAGCAGCAGGTTGGTGAACAACGGGCCGGGCCTGAAGTCGAACTCCGACCGGCGCTGATCGTAGATGAATGAGCCCGTGACGTCCGCGGGAAGCAGGTCAGGAGTGAACTGAAGCCGGCGGAAGTCGAGGCCGAGAGTCTGTGCGAACGACCGCGCCGCCAGCGTCTTGCCCAGCCCGGGCAGGTCCTCGAGCAACACATGGCCGCCCGCGAGCACCGCGGCGAGGACCAGCCGCAACTGCTCGCGCTTGCCGACTACCGCTTCGCCGACCCGGTCGAGCACATCTGCGCACCGCGCACTGGCCTCGGCCACCGTCAGTTGCTCCGCGCCGGAATGCCCGGTTTCATACTCCCCGGTGTGGACCTGCCCGGTGTGGGCCTGCCCGGTGTGAGCCTGCCCGGTGTGAGCCTGCCCGGTGTCAGGCAGCCCAGCGTCAGGCAGCCCCGCGTCAGCCTGCCTGGTGTCAGGCAGCCCAGCGTCAGGCAGCCCCGCGTCAGCCTGCCTGGTTTCAGGCAGCCCAGCGTCGGGCTGCCCGGGTCCTAAGTGTTCCGTCACAGCTCCTCGATCCTTCTTACCAGTAGGTCCAGTGTCGCGATCGTCGGCGGCGCCGGATCGGGTTGCGTCATGACCTGCCAGAGCGGCTCGCCGAGCAGTGCCCTGGCTCGCTCGGGTTCGCGGCGGCGATCGATGCCGTGACGGCGGCGCAGCCCTTCATCGGCGAGTTCTGCGAGCATCGGGCGCAGCGTCGCGGCGAAGTGGTCCGGTGAGGTGATGCCCCAGCGCAGCCGCTCGCGGATGACCCCGAAGCGTGCGAACGGCCGGTCGAATCCGGGATCGTGCGCTGCCGCGAGCGGTCGCACGCCAGGCACGCGTAGCCGCCTGAAGACGTGGCCTGTGAGCACGAGCGCGGCGACGAGGCCGACGGTCCCGTATGGCGAGAGCTTGCGGCCAAGACCGCCCGCCATGGCTAACAGGAGCGCCGAAAGTATCGCGGCCTGCAGCAGCCCGGCAAGCACCTCGCGGCGCAGCGCCCTGCTCATGGCAGGGCGCTGTTCACGGCGCGGTCCGGTTCACGGCGCGGGTGCTGTTCACGGCGCGGTCCTGTTCACGGCGCGGGTGCTGTTCACGGCGCGGGTGCTGTTCACGGCGCGGGTGCTGTCGGAGCGGTCCCTGCCGGTGGCACGGCTCCGGCCGCGGCGGCTCCAGCCGCGGCGGCCCCGGAATCGGCCCCGGAATCGGCCCCGGAATCGGCCCCGGAAGTGGCCCCGGAAGCCGTCCCGGAAGGCACGGATCCTCGCTCGATGTCGCGGCGTAACCAGGCCAGCGCGGCTCGAGCGTCTTCCCTGGCCCCCGGCGGCACCGGCGCGTTCGAATAGCGGGCGTCCTGATAGAGCCGGTGCAGCCGATCGAGTGGCGGCCGCTCGACCGCGTACGCCACCAGCACCCTGCGGGCAAGTTCCGCCGACGTCTCCGCGGCCGCGCGGGCGGCGCCGGTTCTTGCCACCGCCTCCTCGAGGCGGAGCCAGCAGCCGAGCACGGCCTGGCGCGCGTCTGCCGTCCCGTCCAGGTCAGCGAGGGCGGCGTCGACACCGGAGCGCAACCGGCCGCGCGTCGCAGCCGCCGCGGCGAGAGCGGCGGCGCAGGCAGCGTCGGTCCCGAACTCGTCCTCGTCGGTTGTCGTCCGTGCGACAAACCGGACCCGGCGGATCAGGGCGACCGCCGCTGCAAACAGCAGGACGGCGACCAGTGCCACCGCCACGACGGCCCAGATCGTGTTGACCGTGGCGTTCGACGCCGGCTGGGCTCCCGGCCGCGGCGGCAGGGTGCCCGGATGCACAGCCGGCCTGGCCGGGACGGCCGGGACGGGCGAGTGAAGCCCGCCGCGCGGCCGGGGCGCGCGCGTCGACGTGATCAGCGGCCCTGCTCCGGCCGCGGCACCAGCCACGATGAGGACGGCGGCGGCGGCAGGGACCTGCCAGCCGGTGCTACCCACCCGCGCCGCCACGGCTGGCCTCCCCGGCTTCAGATCGAAGAACCGCTCAGACTTAGCTCTTTCCCCCGCATCCGCACAGCGAATCTGGGGAGCCCTGGGCTCTCGCTTTGGCGGTGGCGGTGAGTAGGAGGCACGATAGAGCGGCCATGACCCTCACTTCGCTGCTGCCAGCAACACCCGATCCTGACTCCATATTCGACGCCTTCGCTGGCTGGGCGAAGCAGCAGGGGTTCGCGCTTTATCCGCATCAGGAAGAAGCGCTCATCGAGATCGTCTCAGGGGCGAACGTGATCCTGGGCACGCCAACCGGGTCAGGCAAGAGCCTGGTAGCCGCGGGCGCGCATTTCGCCGCGATGGCGGACGGCAAACGCACCTTTTATAGCGCGCCTATCAAGGCGCTGGTGTCGGAGAAGTTCTTCGCGCTTTGCGACATGTTCGGGCCCTCGGAAGTCGGCATGATGACCGGCGACGCCAGCGTCAACCCCGGCGCCCCGATCATCTGCTGCACCGCCGAGATCCTGGCCAACATTGCCTTGCGGGACGGGGCTCGGGCCGATGTCGGCCAGGTCGTGATGGACGAGTTCCACTTCTACGCCGATCCCGACCGCGGCTGGGCTTGGCAGGTCCCTCTGCTCGAACTGCCACGGGCGCAGTTTCTGCTGATGTCGGCGACCTTGGGCGACGTCACCAGATTCAAGGAGGACCTGACCCGCCGCACCGGCAGGCCCACCGCCGTGGTCCGTTCTGCCGAGCGGCCGGTGCCACTGGTCTTCTCCTACGTCACGACGCCGCTGCACGAGACCGTCGGCGAACTGCTCGCGACCGGGCAGGCGCCGGTCTACGTGGTCCACTTCACCCAGGTGGCCGCGATCGAGCAGGCGCAGTCACTGATGAGCATCAACGTCTGCACCCGCGGCGAGAAGGACGCCATCGCCGACATGATCGGCAACTTCAGGTTCACCGCGGGCTTCGGCCGGACCCTGTCCCGGCTGGTTCGGCACGGTATCGGCGTGCACCATGCGGGCATGCTGCCCAGGTACAGGCGCCTGGTGGAGACCCTGGCCCAGGCTGGGCTGCTGAAGGTGATCTGCGGTACCGACACCCTTGGGGTCGGGATCAACGTGCCGATCCGCACGGTCGTGTTCACCGCCCTGTCCAAATACGACGGGACGCGTACCCGCCATCTTCAGGCGCGTGAGTTCCACCAGATCGCTGGCCGCGCCGGGCGGGCCGGCTACGACACCGTCGGCAACGTTGTCGTGCAGGCACCCGAGCATGTGGTGGAGAACGAGCGCGCGCTCGCCAAGGCCGGTGATGATCCGAAGAAGCGGCGCAAGGTTGTCCGCAAGAAGCCGCCTGAGGGTTTCGTCTCCTGGGGCAGGCCGACATTCGAGCGCCTGGTGGCCGCCGAGCCTGAGCCGCTGACGTCGAGCTTCAAGGTCAGCCACGCCATGCTGCTCAACGTGATCGCCCGGCCGGGTAACGCCTTCGCCGCGATGCGCCACCTGCTGACCGGCAACCACGAGGAACGCAGCGCGCAGCGGCGGCACATCAGCCACGCCATCGCGATCTACCGCGCGCTGCTCGCCGGCGGCGTGGTCGAGCGGCTTGCCGAGCCTGACAACGACGGCCGCTGGGTGCGGCTCACCGTGGACCTGCAGTTCGACTTCGCCCTCAACCAGCCGCTGTCGCCTTTCGCCCTGGCCGCGATCGAGTTGCTCGACCGCGAGTCGCCGGCCTACGCCCTCGACGTCCTGTCGGTCATCGAGGCCACCCTGGACAACCCCCGCCAGGTCTTGTCCGCGCAGCAGTTCAAGGCGCGCGGCGAGGCGGTTGCGCAGATGAAGGCCGACGGCATCGACTATGAGACCCGGCTTGACCTCCTCGATTCTGTCACCTATCCGAAGCCGCTCACCGAACTCCTCGACGCGGCGTACGAGATCTACCGGCGCGGCCATCCGTGGGTCGCCGACTACGAACTCGCGCCCAAGTCGGTGGCCCGCGACATGTATGAGCGGGCGATGACCTTCGTCGAGTACATCGGGTACTACGGGCTCGCCCGGTCGGAGGGACTGGTCCTGCGGTACCTGGCCGACGCTTACAAGGCGCTCAAGCAGACCGTGCCTGACGACGGGAAGACCGACGAGCTGATCGATCTGATCGAATGGCTCGGCGAACTCGTCAGGCAGGTCGACTCCAGCCTGATCGACGAATGGGAGCGGCTGCGCGACCCGGCCGACGAACCGGCCGCCGCGGCCGCCGCCGAGCGGCCACCCGCGGTCACGGCGAACATCCGGGCGTTCCGCGTGCTTGTCCGCAACGCCATGTTCCGCCGGGTGCAGCTCGCGGCGCTGCGCCGGTATTCTGATCTTGGCGAGCTCGACGCAGAGGCCGGCTGGGATGCCACGGCGTGGGCGGACGCGATCGAACCCTATTTCGGCGAGCATGACGAGATCGGTACCGGGCCCGACGCGCGCGGACCAGGGCTGCTGCTTATCGACATGCGGCCGGACCGGTGGGTGGTCCGCCAGATCTTCGACGACCCGGCGGGTGACCACGACTGGGGGATCAGCGCCGAGGTGGACCTGGCCGCCTCGGACGAGGCGGGCTCGGCCGTCCTCCAGGTAACAGAGGTGGGCCAGTTGCAAGGAATAACGGCATCCGCAGGAATTCGGCAATGAACGTGACGGTGGACAGGCAGCAGGCCGCGGACCGGGTCGCTGCTCACGAACGTGCCTGGCGCGCACAGGAGGCCGCGCCGGTTCTTGCCCGGCAGGACTGCGAGCCACTGCGAGCCGGGTGGCGGATAGCGGTGCACTCCGGCGAGATCTCCGCGCAGACTCGGCACACCTCATGCGAAGAAGCCATCTACCAGAATGTGATGGCGTGCTTCCGTAGCGGACTCAAATAACCTGAGAAACAG
Organism: uncultured Actinomycetota bacterium; assembly: GCA_963727015.1. Taxonomy (GTDB): domain Bacteria; phylum Actinomycetota; class Actinomycetes; order Streptosporangiales; family Streptosporangiaceae; genus DATFVJ01. The sequence continues at coordinate 103,122 of CAVSEV010000006.1, forward strand.
CTCAGGCAGGTGTTACTTCCATACTGTGGAACTGTGAACTGTATGGGCACCTAACGCCGGGGCCCGGTTCGCATACCGCACAGAGCCCCGGCGAGGGCCGTTTCAGCGGGCTGACTCGTACTCCGCAACGATGGAGGCGGGTATACGACCACGCTCGTTCACTTTGAGGCCGCGGCTCTTTGCCCACTCTCGGATCTGGGCGCTTTGCTGCTTGCCCCCGCTCGGCTGGGACTGGCGCTTGCGGCCACGGCCTTGCGCCGACGCCCTGCGGGCATGTTCCACGAACGGGCTGATCTTGTCGCGGAGTTCCTTCGCATGCTCGGGACATGCGTCGATCTCATAGGCGCTGCCATCGAATGAGAAGACGACGGTCTCCTGACCTTCGGCCTCGCCAGTGTGAGGCAGGTCGCAGATGACAGACACCTGGACTTTCTGAGCCATTACTCTCTCCTGACGTCCGGCTACGCTTGGTCGTCCATTATTGTTCAAACCAGTAATGGAAAGATTATCGAGGCACTATCGATTGTCAAGTCAACTTCTGATTTAGCGAGTTCATGTTCCAGGCCGGCGTCGGCGCACGGATCTCTTTGTGCCCCTTCGACGTTGTTGCCGGCCTACGGCGCGCGACATCCCGCGTGAGCCGTTAGGGATCTGCTCTGTCCGCACCGGAATTCCCATCCCGGACCCGGGGGAGCGCAGGCGCGCGCGCGGCCGGCTGCTTCGCTGGCTCCGGCTATGCGTACGGCTGCGTCCTGGTGACCGGAGTGGTTATGCCGGGCAGCACATCGGCCGCGCCTGAGACTGAATCAGAGCTCGCCTGAGCCTGGCGTTATCGGCCGCGAGCACGGTGCAGCCCGGATCCGCGGGGGGCCCGCGGGCCAGCTGCCGGACGGCTGCGCGGCCGGCTCCACCGTGAGCGGTGGCTCGCTAACTTGCGCCGGGCCAGCAGCCAGCCGACTAGCAGCGAGATGGCCGCGGTCCCGACGAGCGCGAGCCACAGCGGCATCGTCACGACCGGCACAATCACGCGGATGGAGGTCTGCTTGGTGTTCCCCGCGATGAACGCGATGACCGCGGCGGCGAGCACGAGGATCACGATGAGGCGCACCGAAGGCCGCCTGCTCCGGAAAGAGCCCCGCGCGCCCTGCGCGCCCTGCCCGCCTTGCGCGCCTTGCGGCCCCCCGTCCGCCCGGTCGCGTGCCTGTGTCATGCGATTAACGTGACAAGCCAAACACTGAGCGTCATCACCCGTGGAGGGTGAGGTGGCCGGGGCGGCCGCACCCGGGCACGGACGGTAAATGTCCAGGTCAGGCCGGTTTTGCGAGGATAATTGCGCAAGAATTTTGTGCGCACCCGGTCACCCTCCGGAGCCGCCGGCGCGTCCCTTTCTGGTGGTGCTCCCGCAGGCCACTGGGCCCGCGCCGCGGGCTCACCGTGAATCGATCGCAAGGAGGGACTCATGTTCTTAGGCGTGCGCAAGCTTGCCGCGCTGACTGGCGCGGCGGCGATCGCAGGAGTGACGGTGCTCGCAAGTGTCACCGGAGTGGCTGGTGCGGCGGCTCCGCCGCCCCCATCACCGGTCAAGATCTACAAGGTCTACTACAACCCGCCCGGGCCCGACACGCATTCCAACGCCCAGCTCAACAGGGAATATGTGGAACTGAAGAACCGCGGCAGGCAGCCGGTGTCGCTGACCCACTGGACGCTGCGCGACAGGAAGAACCACATCTACCTGTTCGGGCGCTTCACCCTTAAGCCGGGCAAGGTCGTCTACATCCACACCGGCAGGGGCCGCGACAATGCGGTGAACCTGTACTGGGGCAGGCGGTGGTATGTGTGGAACAACACCGGTGACACGGCCACCGTGCGCAACGCCCGCGGCGTGACCGTCGATGCCTGCCGCTGGACGGGCACCAGAAAGGGCTACGTGTTCTGCTGACACGCTGCTTCACTGATCGCGGTGGGTTCCCCGCCGGTTTGGCACGGGGCACCCGCCGCGGTCACGGGCAAGCCGTCAGGCGGCCGGGTCAACCGCGTCGAGGCACTCGTCCACGACGACGGGACCAGCCGCCAGGCTGCGACCGCGAGCACGGCAAGGCCGGCCAGCACGTAGGCGTCGCTGTAGCCAAGCTGGAGCGGATCCAGATGCAGTTCAGCATGCCGGCCCAGGCCGATGGGCACCTGCCAGATGATCCTGGACCAGCCAGCGATGGCGAGAACTGCCGCCGCCGCGATCAGCCATCGTGACCTGCTCCGCCAGCCGCTGACAGCACAAAGCAGCAGCGCGGGGACGGCCAGCACCCAGTGGTGCGACCAGGAGACCGGCGAAATGAGCAGGGCGGTGACCGCGCAGAGCGAGAATCCGGCTGCCTCGTCGCCGCCGCGCGAGGCCGCAACCGCGAGGCCAAGACCGGCCAGGCCGACGATGACGGCCGCGCCGAGCCACCATGGCTGAACGTTCGTCGTGTGCAGCACCCGCGCGAGCGCGCCGCGCAGGCTCTGGTTCGCGGCGTTCTCGATCCTGCCGATACGCGCCGGGTTCGCGAAGGTGCCCGCCCAGAACCTGGCCGAGTCCGATGGGGCGGCGGCGAATCCCGCCAAGACCGTGAGAGCGAACGTGCAGGCGGCAACGGCCGCGGCGCGGTAGCGGCGGGTCGCGGCCAGATACACGACGAAGATCGCAGGGGTGAGCTTGAGCCCGGCGGCGAGCCCGATGGCGGCTCCCTTCAGCTTCACCGAGTCTTTCCTGCTGAGGTCGTACAGGATGAGCGCGATGATCACGAGGTTGACCTGGCCATACGCCAGATTGGTCCGCACCGGCTCCAGCCAGACCGCAGCGGCCGCGGCGGCGAGCGCGATGGTGGCGGCGCGACGGCCCTCAATCCGCCGTCGGCCGGGCTCAAGCGGCGGCCGGCGTGGCTCGTGCGGCCCGCGTGGCTCGTGCGGCCCGCGTGGCTCGTGCGGCCCGCGTGGCTCGTGCGGCCCGCGTGGCTCGTGCGGCCCGCGTGGTAGCTGGAGCGCGAGCCACAACGTGACAGGGAGCAGGACGACGCTGATCGTGGTGACGATCGGCGGCACCACCTGCCACGGCATCGCGGCTAGCGAGGTGAAGACGAGCGCGGCGAACGGCGGGTAGGTGAAGCCGAGGTCCCAGGCGAACCGCAGGTCGTAGAGCCGGGCGCCGTGCAGTACGGCCGCGCCGCCTGCCCGGTAGATGTGCAGGTCGGCGAACGGTGCGTGCCCGTTGCTCGCCAGCACGCAGCACACCGCGGCGCAGGCGGCGTAGCACGCCCCGGCGAGCAGCGTCCCGCCATCGAGATGCAAGCGGCTTGGCACCCAAGTACGGTCTCATGCCGCGCATCGCCCCCGGACCGCAGGCGCAGATCATTCGAACGGCTGCCGCGGTGCGAACCACCGCAGATGTTTTCCCGAACGGCGGCCGCGGTGCGAACCACCGCAGATGATTTTCCCGAACGGCGGCCGCGGTGCGAACCCCCGCAGGTCTGCGGGGGGATCCCGGGCCGCCGGCGCCTGGAGCCTCTGCTGTCAGCTATCCGCGTGGCGGACAGTCCGCGGCCGCTCGGACCTGGGTGCCACCTCCGGCCCGGCGCCACCTCCGGCCCTCCGCCCTCTGCCCTGGCAGGCCGCCGGCCGTGGGCGCGGCTCGCCCGGAGTGACCTCGGACGGCCTTCGGCATGCCGCGAGGGCGAGGGATCAAGTGACACACAATGGCCCATTAGGCGTCAAATCTGGCACACAATGGGCCATCGTGTGCCAGCGACGCCTGGCGCCCGCTGCCGCGCGGGCGAGGGATCAAGTGACACACAATGGGCCATTAGGCGTCGAATTTGGCACACAATGGGCCATCGTGTGCCAGCGACGCCTGGCGCCCGCTGCCGTGGCAGGCTGTCGGACGTGACGTGGACCGAGGTTGGTGACCGTGTGTGGTACCGGCGGTACCCGGCCTGGGACGTCAATGTCGGCGTGATCGCCGGCGCGGCCGGGCTGCTCGTGATTGACACGTTGGCATCGCCGCGCGAGGCACGGACGCTCCGCGCCGACCTGGCCGGGCTACCCGGCGGCGCGGATGCGGTCCGCTGGGTGATGAACACGCATGCGCATTTCGATCACTGGTTCGGTAACGCGGTGTTTGCAGGCGCGCGGATCCTGGCGCAGGCGCAGATGCCGCGGGACGCGGCGGGCACGCTCGCGGAGCAGAAGGAATTCCTCGCCGCGCGGGGCGAGCCATGCGCGTCCGATATGGCGTCGCTCGAGCTTGCGTGGCCTGGCGAGCTTGTCGCGCGGTCGGCCGTGGCGGACCTTGGCGACCGGCAGGTGCGGTTTAGCTACCTCGGCCGTGGCCACACCGGCCACGATCTGGTGGCCAGCGTGGCCGACGCGGGTCATGCAGCCGCCCGGGCGGTCCTGTTCGCCGGGGATCTCATCGAGTCGTCCGCGCCGCCCGCATTCGGCCCCGACAGCTTCCCGCTCGACTGGCCTCGCGCGGTGCGGACCCTGCGCGGCCTGGCCGAAGGTGGCGTGGTAGTGCCCGGCCACGGCCAGCATGTGGATGCCCCGTTCGTGGCGGGCCAGGGCGGCGAACTTGACCAGGTCGCCAGCCAGATCCGCCTGCTGCACGCCGCCGGGGTACCGGAACGCGACGCGCTCGCGGCGGGATCCTGGCCGTGGGACCCGCCATTGCTCGAAGACGCCGTCCGGCGCGGGTACGCGCAACTGGGCGGCTGCCCGCAGCTGCGCCGCTGACCCGGCCGGATCGGCGCGATCGTGTGCTGGCACGCGGACGCCCAGGCGTAGCGGAACTGGCAGCCGGGAGCAGCCGAGTCGTCCGGCCCGCCGCCGTCCCGGCAGATAAGGTTTTGTGCATGGTTTTCATGTACTCGGTACCTCAGGCCGGGGGGCAACTGGGCGAACTAGTCGATCTTGCTCGGCGCGGCCACGAGCGTGTCGTGCTGACCGATCAAGGGGAACCTGCAGCGGTGCTCATCTCCGTGGATGACCTTGATGAGCTTCAGCAGACGCAGGACGCGGCTGACATTGCCCTGTGTGAGGGGATTAAGCTCAGGAACCAACACTGTCTCAGGCACGACGAGTTCATGGCAGCGCTCGACGCGGAGGACGTTGGCGGGCCCCCAGCGTGACCTTCACGGTGATCTGGTTATCCCAGGCAATGGTCGCGTACCGGCGGATACGCGGCACCGACTCAGATGGCGCGAGGCGGATTGCAGGCGCGGTGGCGGCGCTGGCTACCGACCCTTATCCGGCTGCGAGCAGCGCACTCGGTAAGACGAACTTCCGGCGCTTGCGCCTGGACAGTTACCGCGTCCGCTACGAAGTCACCGACGTGGCTGTTCACGTGATGCACATCGGTCGAGTGCCCGGCCGATGACAGCAATTCGCGTGACCGCGGCCGCTTATCTCTGCGACCTTTCCTTGTGACGCCGCGGCGGGCGGGGCGTTCGGCTGGCCGGATGGCGTTCAGCCATCGGCAGTCGCAGGGCACGGCTCGCCGCAGACCAAGCTGGAGGCCCTCGGGGCCCCAGCCATCTATCTTGCGGCGACTATCTTGCGGCGATGAGGGCGTGAGATTGCGCCGCGAGGCATCAGGCACATCGTGCCAGCGTGCCGAACCGGGCAAGCAAGCATGCACGGCGCGGCACGCTGGCACGGGTGGAGCAGGGCACTGACCTCGGCCAAGAGAGCCGGAGCCTCAGATCCGGCTCCAGGCCTCGGTCAGCACCGACCGCAGAACCTGCTCCATCTCATCGAAGTGTTCCTGTGTGCACACGAGGGGCGGCGCCAGTTGCACGACCGGGTCACCGCGGTCGTCGGCCCGGCACACGAGGCCGGCGTCGAACAGTGCCTGCGAGAGGAATCCTCGCAGCAGCCGTTCAGATTCGTCGTCGTCGAACGTGGCCTTGGTGGCCTTGTCCTTGACCAGTTCGATCCCGTAGAAGTAGCCGTCACCGCGCACGTCACCCACGATCGGGAGATCGTGGAGCTTCTCCAGCGTCGAGCGCAGCGCTCCCTCGTTCGCCCGCACGTTCTCGAGCAGGCCTTCCTTCTCGAACACATCGAGGTTGGCGAGCGCGACAGCGGCGGACACCGGATGCCCGGCGAACGTGACCCCGTGCAGGAAGGTGCCGGCGCCCGCGGCGAAGGGCTCCATCAGGTGCTCGCTGATCAGCATGCCGCCCATTGGTGCGTAGCCGGACGTGACTCCCTTGGCGAACGTGATGATGTCCGGCTTGTATCCGTACCGCTCCGAGCCGAAGTAGTAACCCAGCCTGCCGAAGGCGCTGATGACCTCGTCCGACACGAGCAGCACGCCGTAGCGGTCGCAGATCTCGCGGACCCGCTGGAAATACCCTGGCGGGGGCGGGAAACAGCCGCCGGAATTCTGCACAGGCTCCAGGAACACGGCCGCGACGGACTCCGGGCCCTCGCGCAGGATGGCCCGCTCGATCTCGTCGGCCGCCCATCTGCCGAACGTGGCGAGGTCGGCGGAGACGAAGTCGGGCGCGCGGTAGAAATTGGTGTTCGGCACCCGGACGCCGCCGGGCGGCAGTGGCTCGAACGGCATCTTGATCCCGCTGAGCGCGGTGATGGCCAGCGCTCCCATCGAGGTGCCGTGGTAAGCGATGTCACGGCTGATCACCTTGTAGCGGTCGGGCTGGCCGACCGCCTTGAAATACTGCTTCGCCAGCTTCCACGCGGACTCGACCGCCTCGGATCCGCTCGTGGTGAAGAACACCCGGTCAAGGCCGGCGGGCGCTAGGTCGGCGAGGCGCTGGGCGAGTTCGATGGCCCGCGGGTGCGCGTAGGACCACAGCGGGAAGTACGCGAGCTCAGCCGCCTGCCGCGCCGCGGCCTCCGCAACCTCCTTGCGGCCATGCCCGATCTGGCTGACGAACAACCCCGACAGGCCGTCAAGGTACCGCTTGCCGTGCTGGTCGAACACGTACGGCCCGGAGCCGCGCACGATCAGCGGGACCTCGCCGTCGTCATATGCGGACATCCGGGTGAAGTGCAGCCAAAGATTGCGCTTGGCCGCTTCCTGCAGGGCGGCGGCGGAAAGACCGGCCGGCTGGCTCGGAGCCGGCTGGCGCGCCATGCGGATCGGTCATCTGGTCCCCCATGAGTAGGTCTGCTTGCGGAGCTTGAGGTAGACGAAGGTTTCCGTGCTCGTCACCGACGGGACCGTCCGTACCCGGCTCAGGATTTCCAGCAGGTGATCGTCGTCCTCGCATACGACTTCGATGAGCAGGTCGAATGAGCCCGCGATGATGACGACATAGTCGATTTCTTCCATACCCGCCAGGTGGTTGGCGACGCTTGCCGGGTCGCCTTCGCACTTAATCCCGATCATGCATTGCCTGCGGAATCCGAGCGTGAGGGGATCGGTAACCGCGACGATCTGCATCACTCCTGCCTCGAGCAGCCGCTGCACCCGCTGCCGGACGGCCGCCTCGGACAAGCCGACTGCCTTGCCGATCGCCGCGTATGACCTGCGGCCATCCTGCTGCAGCTGTTCGACGATCTGCATCGAGATTCCGTCGAGCACGACAGCGGGCGCGAGCGTGACGGTTCCGGCCTGGGCGCCGCCGGTGCTGGCTGTGCCGGCGCGCCTGCGTCCCTTGTCAGGGGCCGGCTGCCCGTCCAGGGCGCCCGCGGCTGGGGTGGTCCCGGGGGTGTGGGCCATCGCATGCCTCCTCGCTGGGCAATGGTGCCACGCGAGGCTAAAATGTCAACCGATTCCGTTGCGATTAGGGAACTGGACGACGGAATCGCTTGCACCTCGCACGATGATCTGCAAAAGTTCAAGACCCGGTCTGACCAGGCCAGGACGTGCTCGGCCGCGTGGTCTTTGAGTCAGCCGCGTGCCTAGGAGGGCAACCGTGACAAGTACCCTGCGTAACTTCGTGAACGGCGAGTACGCCGACGCCAAGTCAGGGCGGACGAGCGATGTGATCGACCCGTCCACCGGCGAGGTCTACGCGCAGGCTCCGGTATCAGGACCCGAGGACGTGGACGCGGCCCTGCGCGCCGCCGCGTCCGCCTTCGGAACCTGGCGTGACGCCGTGCCTGCCGAGCGCAGCCTCGCCCTTTTGAAGTTCGCCGACGCGGTCGAGGCGCGTGCCGATGAGATCGTCGCGGCGGAGTGCAGGAACACCGGCAAGCCTGTCGCGCTGACCATGTCGGAGGAGATACCGCCGGTCGTGGACCAGTTGCGGTTCTTCGCCGGGGCGGCGCGGCTGCTCGAGGGGCGCGCGGCGGGCGAGTACATGCGCGACCACACCTCGATGATCCGCCGCGAGCCGATCGGGGTCTGCGCTCAGGTGACGCCGTGGAACTACCCGATGATGATGGCGGTCTGGAAGTTCGCCCCCGCGCTCGCGGCCGGTGACACGACGGTGCTTAAGCCGTCTGACACCACCCCGGCGAGCACGCTGCTGCTCGCCGAGATCGCCTCGGAGTTCCTGCCCCCTGGCGTATTCAACGTGGTGTGCGGTGACCGCGACACCGGCCGTGCGCTCGTCTCGCACGAGATCCCGCAGATGGTGTCGATCACCGGCTCGGTCCGCGCCGGGGTCGAGGTCGCCACGGCCGCGGCGGCTGACCTCAAGCGCGTGCACCTCGAACTTGGCGGCAAGGCACCGGTCATCGTGTTCGACGACGCCGACCTGGCGGCCACCGCGGCCGGAATCGCCGGCGCCGCGTACTTCAACGCAGGTCAGGACTGCACCGCCGCGACCCGGGTGCTCGCGGGCCCTGCCGTGGCTGACGAGCTCACCGCGGCGCTCGCCGAGCAGGCGCGCGGCACCAAGGTCGGCGGCCCCGATGTGCCTGACGCGGACTACGGCCCGCTCAACAACGCGAACCAGCTTGCCCGGGTACAGGCCTTTCTCGACCGCCGCCCGGGCCACGCCCAGTTGGTCACCGGCGGCCAGCGGGTGGGGGATCGCGGCTTCTTCTTCGCCCCCACAGTCGTGAGCGGGCTGCGGCAGGACGACGAGATGATTCAGGACGAGATCTTCGGCCCAGTGATCACCGTTCAGCGGTTCAGTTCCGAGGACGAGGCCTTGAGCTGGGCAAACGGGGTAAAGTACGGCCTCGCTTCAAGTGTCTGGACAAAAGACCACGGCCGCGCCATGCGGATGGCGCGCGGGCTCGACTTCGGCGCGGTCTGGATCAACACGCACATTCCGATCGTCGCGGAGATGCCGCACGGCGGCTTCAAGCATTCCGGCTACGGCAAGGACCTGTCGATGTACGGGTTCGAGGACTACACGCGGATCAAGCACGTCATGAGCTACATCGGGAGCTGAGAGCCGGAGGGCGCTCAGCTCGTTGTCGGCTGGGTACTCGCGGCAGCCGCCGTGGCCCGCCGATTGTCCTGCCGCGGCATCGGGCGCGGAGCCAAGCGAAGTTCCCGCGCGGTGGAGTCGCGCGATCACGGATGAATGTTCCGGCAGGCTATGATGAGGCTTCTATCCAGCGAGGGGCGCGGGAGGTCCCGTGAAAATTCGCAGGACCCGTGTGCCGTTGTTCGCAACTGGTGCGGTGTTCTCGTCCATCGCGCTGTTCGCTGCGGGGTGCAGTAGCGGGTCGGGCACGAGCACGAGCACGACGTCGGTAGCGACGCCGTCCGGCCAGGTCAGTTCGATCGCCGCCCAGGTGCCGGCCGCCATCAAGGCGACGGGCATGCTCACCGTGGCCGCGGACGCCACGTACGCCCCGAACGAGTTCATCGGGTCCGACGGTCATACCGTGGTCGGCTGGGACGCTGACCTGGCGAAGGCGCTCGGGCAGGTGCTCGGCCTAAAGATCAACATGGTCAACGCGACGTTCGATACGATCATCCCCGGCCTCGCGTCAGGCAAGTACAACCTGGGAATGTCGTCATTCACCGACACCAAGGAACGGGAGAAGACGGTCGACTTCGTCACCTACTTCATGGCCGGCACCTCGTTCTACGTCAAGTCAAGCGGCGGGCCGAGCATCACGTCCCTCGCCGACCTGTGCGGGCGCAAAGTCGCGGTGGAGAAGGGCACGACCCAGCAGGCGGACGCGGAGGCTCAGGCTGCCAAGTGCAAGTCGGGGGCTAAGGCAAACGCCACCGTTGAGGTCTTCAACGACCAGAACGCCGTCAACCTGGCGCTGTCCTCGGGCCGGGCGGACGTGGCCATGGCCGACTCGCCGGTGGCCGCCTATCAGGTGAAACAGTCGAACGGCGCGTTCAAGCTTTCGGGTCCGCCCTATGGCACCGCGCCGTACGGGATCGCGATCCCGAAGGACAATGGGATGGCGAAGCCCGTGCTGGCCGCCCTGAAGCAGCTCATGGCGGATGGCACGTACGCGAAGATCCTTGACAAGTGGGGCGTGCAGGGCGGTGCCATTTCCAGCCCGGCAATCAACGGCGCGACCAGCTGACCGAGCCGCGCTCATCGGGTCCGGGCCCCATCAGCCGCAGCCGGAGCACAAGGTGACGACACCGCAAGCGACCGAGAGCACCGGACAGGCCGGGCAGCCGGAGGAAATCAAGGCCGTCCCGGTCCGCCACCCGGGACGGTGGCTGGCTGCGGCCGTCGTGCTCGTCCTGGTCGCTATGTTCGTGCACACCCTGGTGACGAATCCGCGCTTCCAGTGGAACGTGATCCGGAGCTACTTCCTGTCCAGCCGGGTGCTTGATGGCCTGGAGATCACCATCCTGCTCACCGTGGTCGCTATGGCGATTGGGATCGTGCTCGGCGTGGTCCTCGCGGTCATGCGGCTGTCGGCGAACCCGCTGCTTTCCTGGGCGAGCTGGGTGTACATCTGGTTCTTCCGGGGCACGCCGGTACTGGTCCAGTTGCTGTTCTGGTTCAACCTCGCTTTCCTGTACCCGCGCGTCTCGCTCGGTGTGCCGTTCGGGCCGTCATTCGTGCACGCCAACGCGAACGACCTGATCACCGCGCTCACCGCGGCGATCCTCGGGCTCGGGCTCAACGAGGGCGCCTACATGGCGGAGATCGTGCGCGCCGGCATTCTGTCGGTCGAGCATGGCCAGGTCGAGGCCGCGCAGGCGCTGGGAATGAGCAGGGCCCAGACCATGCGCGGATCGTCCTGCCCCAGGCGATGCGCGTGATCATCCCGCCAACCGGCAACGAGACGATCTCGATGCTCAAGACCTCATCCCTGGCGAGCGTCATCACGGTCACCGAACTCCTTTACGCGGTCCAGCTCATCTACGCGGTGAACTTCAAGACGATCCCGCTCCTGATCGTGGCCAGCATCTGGTACCTGATCGCGACCTCAGTGCTCACGGTCGGCCAGTACTACATCGAGCGGCACTACGCCCGTGGCTCCGCGCGAGAGCTGCCTCCAACGCCGTGGCAGCGGCTCCGGCGCTCCCTGTTCACGTTTCACGCCCCGGTGCCCGCGCCGCCGTCGCAGCTCCCCTCGCGGGAGGGACGGTGAGCACCCTTGCCGGGACGCCGCCGGTCCCAGACGCGGGCGGCACGCCCATGGTGCTCGCGGAGTGCCTGCGCAAGAGCTTTGGTCGGCTCGAGGTGCTGCGTGGCATCGACCTTGAGGTGGCGCGCGGTGAGGTGGTGTGCATCATCGGCCCGTCCGGCTCGGGCAAGTCGACCCTGCTGCGCTGTGTCAACCACCTGGAGAAGATCAATTCCGGGCGCCTGTGGGTCGATGGCGAACTGGTCGGCTACCGGCAGCGCGGTGGCAGGCTCTACGAGTTGCGTGAGCGGGAGATATGTGCGAAGCGGGCCGAGATCGGCATGGTCTTCCAGCAGTTCAACTTGTTCCCGCACATGACCGCGCTGGAGAACGTGATCGAGGCGCCGATCCGGGTGAAGGGCATATCGAAGGCCCAGGCGGCTGAGCTCGCCGGGCAGCTACTCGACCGCGCAGGCCTGAAGGACAAGGCGAGCGCGTACCCCAAGCAGCTGTCCGGTGGCCAGCAGCAGCGTGTCGCCATCGCCCGGGCACTCGCCATGCAGCCGAAGCTCATGCTATTCGACGAGCCGACGAGCGCGCTTGACCCCGAGCTCGTCGGCGACGTGCTCGCCGTGATGCGCGATCTCGCCACCAGCGGGATGACGATGATCGTAGTGACACATGAGATGGGGTTCGCCCGTGAGGTGGCAGATGCCCTTGTATTCATGGACGAAGGAATCGTGGTCGAGGCTGGCCGGCCGCGCGAAGTGCTCAGCAACCCTCAGCACGAGCGGACCCGCGCTTTCCTGTCCAAGGTGCTCTGAGGCCCCGGCCAGGGCCGTACCGTGTTCTACTCCTCCCACCGTGCTCGCGGAGGTCGACCGGATCGCCGACCGGGTGGGTATTGTGCTGTCCGGCCCCTGGCGGTCGTGGATACGATCGCCGAGCGCAAGACCGCGCGCTGGTGCCAGGCCAGCAGCGTGCCCGGCGCGGCCATCGCGGCCTGACCAAACCACGCCCCCACCACCGAACACAACCGATGATCAACAGACTTGCTCGATTTTCACCGCATTCGCTGCCCAAGCTCCCTAGGTGCCGGGGAAAGAACCTGGTAGCCAAGCGCCCAGAAGGAACGGTACCGCCATGCCCTCGCCGCGACCCGACATCCCCGACCTGCTCGAGGTGGCCATCCCGCCCGGCAGCAAGGTGATCGCGGTCGGTGACCTGCACTTGCCCCCCGTCCGCACGGACGTGTCGGGGCGGTCCTGCGAGACACTGGCCCGCCGCCTGGCCGACGAGGCCGGGGCGCTCACCGTCGTGCTCGCCGGGGACGTGGTCGAACTGCTCGGCTCGCCCGGGGCGACGGCCACTGACATCCTGCGGGCACACGAGGACCTGTGCGCGGCGCTGACGGCGGTGACGCAGCGCGGCGGGCAGGTCGTGTACACGATCGGCAACCACGACGGGGACCTGGCCTGGGACGTCAAGGCGGCGGCCGCGGTCCGGGAGATGACTGGGGCGCGGCTGTGCCTGGCTGCGGACCTGATCCTGGCCGACGGCAAGAAGATCAGGGTTGAGCATGGCCACCAGTTCGACCCCTACAACTGCTTCCACGACGCGCGCAACGCGCTGGACACCCCGATCGGCCATCACATCGTCAGGGAGGTCATCCCCCGCATCGAGTGGCTGGGCCGAGGCTGGGTCGACGGTGCGCACGAGATGGCCGACCCGACCGATTTCCCGTCCTTCGTCGCCTCCCGGCTCGTCTACCGCAAGCTGGGCCGCCACCTGTGGTGGCTGATCGCGATCCCGCTCGCCATCCTCATCCTGGTGCGGATACCCGAGTTCACCGACTTCAGGTCCCGCTATCCGGACACCAGCCTGTGGGTGCACCGGGGGGTGGTCCTCGGCTACGGCGCGGTGGTCGACCTCATCGTCATCGCCGCCCTGGTCGTCATCGTGGCCCGGCGCGCCTGGGTCTCGATCAGCGCGCTGGCGCTGGACGAGCGCGGCTACGGGCAGAACCAGGCCGCGCGGCAGCGCGCCGCCGACCTGGTCGCCGACGGCTACTATGGGTTCGTTTCCGGGCACACGCACCACCCGGAGCTGGCCGCCACCGCGACCGGGTTCTACGCCAACTCAGGATCATGCACCTCGGTCGTCGAGGCGATCGGCGGGCACCTCGGCCTGCCTCCGGCGTACGTCCGCACCCAGCAGATCTGCTGGGTGGAAATCGCCGGGGGGAAGGCGGATCTAGTATCGGCCCGGGTCGAGCTGCCGGGCGCGACCAGGATGGAGCGGTTCGCCGCCCGCGGCCGCAACCCGCAAGCTGACACGCCAGTGCGGGTCGCCTCCTGGCCGACCGGACCCGACTGGCCACCCGCGGACAAGAAGGCCGACCGCAAGAATGCCTAGTTCTGCGATGATCAGAAAGTGCACGTCGTTCCAGCCGATCGCCGCAGCCGCCGCATCCTCGACGGCGAGCGAGTATGCGAGGCTCTCAGCGGGCTCAGCGACTGCGAGGACGTCGGCGGATGGGCCCATCGGGTCGGGATCCTCGGGACGGATGATTCATACTGCCCCTCCCGCAACCACGTGCTGGGATATTTCTGGTTTGGCATTGATGTGTGCTGGTCGGGATGGCTTTCGCGGATCCGTTGAAGAGCATGCCAGGCGGCACTGATGGCGTGCTGGCCGGACATGGCCTCAGCTCCCGGATGCCGCGGTGTCGTACAGGGTCTGCACGTTCTGGCCGAACCTGGCGGCATACGAGACGTCGGGTGAGCCGCCGCCCTGCTGGTAGCCGCCGATGACGCCGATCACCGTTCCTTCGCCGGTGGCCGCGTCGATGCCGGTCAGGAACGGGCCGCCGCTGGTGCCGCTGGTGTAGCCGTCGCAGTCGAACCGTAGCTGGCTGGCGCTGAACGCGAGGGTGCGGTTCTGGCAGCTGAGTGGCTGTTCTTGGGTGTCCGGGTAGCCGATCACCCGCACGGCGCCGGTGGCCGGCTGGCCGATGCCCAGCCGCTCGGCGCCGGTGATGTTTTCGATCTTGGTGGCGCTGCCGGGCTGCGCCACGGCGAGGAAGGCCACGTCGTCGTCGGGATCGGCAGCAGAAGCCCACGCCGCGTCGGCGAAGATGTGGGTGACGGTCCAGACCCCGTAGGGGGCAGTGCCATCGTCGTAGCCGGGCACGAACGCGAGGCGGGCCGGGCTGGTGGCTGAGTAGCCGTTCACGCAGTGCGCGGCCGTGATCAACAGGTTTCCGGCCGGGCTGTCAACGACGCTCGCGGTGCAAAAGTGCGTGCGGAGCTGGCCGCCGCTCGTCGAGAACAGCGCGCCAACGGCGGGAGGCCCGCCGGCCGTGTTCACGGTCAGCGGCGCCGACGGCGTCACGACCGCCGGTGCGGCGGCGGTCATCGGCCACATCACCGCGGCGGCCGTGCCGAGGAGGGCGAACGGGCCCGCGATCCATGCCGCGACGCGTCGCTCACGGTTCCTGACCGCTCGCTTTCTGCGCCAGGGCCGGATCGTCTCGTGCTCGCTCTGGAAGCGCCGGGTAAGCGCCGCGTCCTCAGCGGCCAGGCGGGTGGGGCTCGCGCCAGGCCGCAGCGCGCGCAGCGCGGTCAGGATCACCACCAGATCGGTTCTCTCCTGCAGCAGCGCGCCCACACCGCCAAGAGCAGGGCGGCTGCGGCTACGGCCATTTGCCGTCAGGGACCGCGCCATCCCCGCAATCACGCTTCGCGCGCGACGTGCCGACCCAGCCACTGCCCGCCGCCCTGATAACGCACCCTTGCCACATCGTTGATCATCCATGACGGACCGGCCCGGTGCACAGAGCCGCAAGTCCGCGGCCGCCCCGGCCTTGGGCCAAAGTCAGCGGCCCGGAAGTCCGTCGGCACGGGGGCCTTAGGCCCGGTCAGGGGCGCTGCGGTCGCTCGCTCGCGCTAAGCAGCCCGCCGGGGCGTGGTCACTTCGGTGCGGCTGCGGCGTTCACGGCCGTGGCAAGCCCGCGTACAGCCGCGGTGATGCCCAGGTGAGCATCTTGGGCACGGCGGGGATCCAGGCCGCGAAGGTGTGCCCCACTCTCGGGACCAGCACCACGGGGACCTGCTCGACTGGGCGAAGCAGCGTGGCCATGGTCCGCGCGCTCAGCACATCCGCCTGGTCGGACTTACCTGCCATCAGCCAGAACGCGGGCAGCGACTGGCCCGCTACGTGCCTCTCCGCGAGCCACATCGGGTCATTCGCGAGCCGTGCGGCCGCATTGCCGGAGAATGGGTCGGTGCCGTCGATGGGCAGCGGCTGGAAGTAGCCGCTCATCGAGGCGGCGACACCGTAGCTCGCCGGGTGCCGCAACGCGAGGTTCGCGGCGCAGAAACCGCCCTCCGAGTAACCGGCGATACCCCAGTGCGGCCCGAGGGGCTGAGCACGGAAAGTGGCCACGACGTCGGCCGGCACGTCGACGGTGAGGTAGGTGTCAGTCTGCGGCCCGGGCCGCTCGTTCAGGCACTGCGAGGACGGCAGCTGCACGCCGCCGTTGATGTCGGGCATCACCAGGATCACGGGGAGAGCGTGGTGCTGGATGACGAGGGTATCGAGCGCCCTCGTGACGTGCAGGGCACCCACCCAGTCGTAGGGTTGCCCGGGTGAGCCGTGGATGAGTTCTATAACTGGGAACCGGAAACCCGCATAACGGCCCTGGAAGTACTGCGGCGGCAGGTAGACCAGGCCAGTCCTATTGATCTGGCTCTCCCGCCCTGCCAGGTCGAGACTGATCAGGCGGCCGTTCCTGGCGGCGTCAGGTCCGCCGACGACCTGCTGTAGCCTGCCGGGCGGTGGGACCTTCGGCAGCGTGATCACACCAGGTTGCGTGCCGGTGACGTCGGCGACGATGTTCCCCCAGGTCTGGTAATAGTCGTAGAACCTGTTGACCGCGGCCATCCCGAAGAGCGCGGCAGCGACGAACGACATCGCCGCCACGGCGATCCTGACGGCAACATACTTGCTCCGTCGCTGCAGGTAGGTTCCTGCCGCGAAGACGGCGACGAAGAGACCGAAAATGACATAGCTCTGTGGCCCGAACACCGCTTTCCACGTCCTGCTCTAGAAGACGACCCGAGGTGCGGTAAGGATGAGGACTGCAGTGTAGTCTCGCGCGGCCCCCGCGTAGACGACACGAGAGAGCGCGCCGGCTAAGCCGGCGCAGCTCGCGCATCAGGGCGTGGACCAGCGCCGCCGCCCTGCAGGGCGGCGGGAGGAGTGGTAAGGCCAGCCGCCGCGGCGGTGTCCAAAACGACCGGCCCCTCCACCACCGCGCCCGCAGCTGCGGTGATCGCGTCGGCCGGGTCGTAGACGTCGAGCCGGCCGTCATGGTCGCCGTCGACCGCGTACTGCTCGAACGTGGCGGGGAGGAATTGCATCGGGCCCTTCGGCACCGGCCGGGTTCCCGCCCGACTGCACGCCGGGCGCTTGCGAGCGGCTGTGGTCGCTGGCACGGCCCTGGTCAAGATGCTCGACTGGCTCACCCACGCCGGCCAGCAGCAAGCCCAGGCCGCTGAATTCGTGCCCCCTTCCCGCAGCTTGAGGGGCTATCGTTCACCCACTCCTGGGGCGGGATGATCGACACCTGCAGCCGGTTCTGCGCGTTCTTCGGCACCGCCCACGGCGGCAAGCTCGCCTACGCGGTGGGGTAGACGGGACTCGGCGTCGGCGCGACCAGGTTCGGCGCGAATGTCATGCTCGACTGCTCGCCGGCGAGCGCACCGGCTGGACCAGGCTCGCCATGGTGAGGTCCAAGCCGGTGCCGTTCCCGCCCGAGCCGCTGCGGTCCGCGGTGGTGCAGCTAACCCGGTGGTCCATCGCGCGTGCCGACGCGAACGGAGGCCGGCCCAACCTGTGGCTGCGCGCTCTCGACAGATTCGGCCTTGGCTTCGACTCGTGATCCGGCCTGCGGCCGGCCACCTTTTCGATCTGCGTACGCTTTCTGAGCAGCGCAGAGGTTGCGATGATCAGCTTGCCGGGTTAACGTTCGGCCAGGTTGCGTCGGCCGGCTCTCCAGGGGGGGTGCGGGCACGAGGGAGAGGGGGACGCCATGAGCGTCCGCGATCAAGCTTCTGTGCCAGTGGATCGGCCTGGAGAGAAAGGCCTCAAGACCGGTGCGCTCGGTCTCGTGTCCGGCATCGTGATCGGTGTCGCGTCGACGGCGCCCGCCTACAGTCTCGCGGCCACCCTCGGCCTGGTGGTCGTGGCGGTCGGCCTGCAGTCACCCGCGGTCGCCGTGCTCGCGTTCATCCCGATGTTCCTGACCTCGATCGGCTACAGCGAGCTGAACAAGGCCGACCCGGACTGCGGCACCACCTTCACCTGGGCGACGAGGGCGTTCGGCCCGCGGACCGGCTGGATCGGCGGCTGGGCGATCGTCGTCGCCGACGTGCTTGTCATGGCGAGCCTCGCGCAGGTGGCGGGCCAGTACGTATTTCTGCTTTTCAACGCGAAGAGCATCGGCACCAACCCGACTAGCGGCTGGGTACTGCTCGTCGGGATCGTGTGGATCATCGTGATGACCTACATCTGCTTCCGCGGCATCGAGATCTCCGCGAACTTCCAGAAGGCATTGCTCGGCATCGAGATCGTCATGTTGCTCGCGCTCTCGATCGTGGCGCTGATCAAGGTCGGCACCGGCCACCACCCGCCCGAGTCGATCACCCCCGCGCTGTCCTGGTTCAATCCGTTCCACGCGCACATATCGGCGTTCGTTTCCGGTCTTGTGCTGATGCTGTTCATCTACTGGGGCTGGGACACGGCGGTCTCGATCAACGAGGAGACCGCCGAGCGTGACAAGACGCCCGGCCAGGCCGCGATCATCTCGACCATCCTGCTGCTCGTCACCTACGCGCTTGTGATCGTCTCAGCCCAGTCGTTCGCCGGGGTCGGCACCACAGGCATCGGCCTCGCGAATCCGAACAACTCCGGCGACGTCCTGTCCGTGCTCGGGGGCGCGGTGTTCGGCACGTCGGGCTTCGGCTCGTTCCTGAGCCACCTCCTGATCCTGATGGTGCTCAGCTCCGCCGCCGCCTCCACCCAGACGACGATCCTGCCGACCGCACGGACCACCCTGTCGATGGCCGTCTACAAGGCGCTGCCTGCGATGTTCAAGAAGATGCACGGCCGCTACCTCACGCCGACGGTGTCGACGATCATCATGGGCGCGGTCTCGATCGCGTTCTACGTGCCGATGAACTACTTGTCGGGTGGGCTCTTGATACCTGACGCGGTCACCGCGATCGGCCTTTACATCGCCTTCTACTACGGCCTGACCGGCTTTGCCTGCATCTGGTACTACCGCGCGACGCTGCTTCGCAACTCGCGGGACCTGTGGATGCGCGGCATCCTGCCGGCTCTTGGCGGTGTCATGCTGTACGGCGCCGGGATCTGGAGCCTGTGGAGCGACTGGGACGTGGCCACGGGTAACAGCTATACCTCGTGGCTGATGCCGTTCCCGCCGTATTGGCGGATCGGCGGCGTCTTCATGATCGCGTTCGTGGCGCTGCTGATCGGCATCGCGGTGATGATCGCCTTGCGGTTCACTCAGCCAGCGTTCTTCAAGGGGGAGACGCTCAACCGGGCGACGCCGACGATGGTGCCCGAGCCAGGCGCCGAGGTCTGAAGCTCCCGGCCGGTTCCGCAGGCTGGCGCAGCGGCAGGCATCACGGGTGATTCTGCCCACCGGGGGTTACGCTGGATAACAACGCCGGGGGTGAGGAGATGTTCTGGCAGTACTTAGTCGAGATCCGGCTATGGTTCGCCATCCTGGTCACGGCGGCGCTGGTGGGATTCGGGTACGGAGCCTGCTGGCTGCTGGTGGGCCGCCCGTCGAGGAAGCATTGGGCCAGGGCGGAGCGCAAGGCGGAAGCTCGCCTCGCCGATACGAACCGGCTCGCGAAGACGAACAGCCTGCTGGAGGCAGAAGTAGCGAAGCTTCGGCGCGAGCAGGTGGAGACGGAAGAAGAACTCAAGCTGGCGCGCAGCCGCGAGCGCGTTCTGGTTGCGCGGCAACGACCGCAGCCGGACGATGCAACGACACCCATGAAGGCTTTGGACCCTGCGGTCTCGCAGATCAGTGGGCAGCAAGGTGGTTCTGGCTCTGGCGGCGGCCCGGACGGCCGCTCGGACCGCGGAGTGGCCGGCGATCCCGACGCATCGACGGTGGTCTGGATGCGGCCGCTCAAACCGCCGAGATCCTCATGATCGTGGTGCAGAATCCGTCAGATGAGCGGCTTGGGTTCAAGCACCACGATCATGAAAGTACCCGCGGCGCGCCGCGCGGGTAGCCCGGTGCCCGCTCGATCGAGTCCAGCGCGAGCAGGGCAACGTGCAGGGACAGCCGCGACTGCGCCGATCCGAGACTGGCGCCGAGCACGCTCTCGATCTGCCCGAGACGCTGATAGAGCGTGGGGCGTGCGAGCCCAGCGCGTGCGGCCGCATCGGCCTTGTTGCCCCCGGCCTCCAGGTAGGCGGCCAGCGTCTGGGTGAGCTTCGTGCGGTGGGCGTCGTCGTAGGCAAGCAGCGGGCCAAGCTCGCGTTCCGCGAACGTCTGCACCCGCGGGTCGTCACGGAGAAGGTGCAGCAGGCCGCGCAGGCGCAAGTCGGGTAGCCGGTAGAACAGCCGCCCGTCGGGATTAGCTGCCGCGGCGTCCGCCACCTGTATCGCCTCCATGAATGAGCGCCTGACCTCACGAAACGAGTCAGTTGCCGATCCAGAGGCGACGACGGGCGCGCCGCCGAGCCTGCCGCGCAGCCGCTCCGCGAGGCGAGCGAGCACTGGCTCGGGGTCGCCGGGCTGCTGCAGCGCGAGCAGGGCGCCCACCCGGACGTCGTCGAGCGAGCCCACCAGCGCAGGGACCCGGATCTCACGGCACACCGCCGCCGCCGCGTCCGCCGCCGCGAGCGCCCGCCGGTGCGCGAGCAGGCCCTGCGCACCGTCCGCGCTACCGTCGCCGGCCCTTATCACCACGCCGAGCAGCCGCCGGCCCGCGACAGGCACGCCGAGCGCGCGGGTGCGGACCGCCGCGTCCTCGGGGTCCGCGTAGGCGTGCGCGAGGATCCCTGCCAGGACCGTGCGATGGGCCTGGCGCTCCAGGCTCTCCCGCTGGTGTTCGAGCAGGCGGGCAAGCGCCAGCGTGGTGGCGGCCCGCTCGATGAGCACGGTGTGGCGCGGCTCCGGCGGGCCGCCGCAGACGAAGATCAGCCGCCCCCAGTCCTCGCCGCGCGCCCCCACCGTGGTGACCAGCCAGCCCGACACCGCGGTCATACGCGGTCCGCTTCGCGGGCGCGACGGCGCGGGCCCGCGACTCCCAGCCCGCGAGCAGCACGGCGGGATCGGCGGTAGCGGGCTCACAGGCGAGCACCTGATGGGCCAGGCTCTCGAGGACCACCGGCTTGCCCGCGAGCGCGGCCGACTGCCTGACGATCTCCTCGGCCCGCGCGCCAGCCACGGCAAGCTGGGTGAACACCTCGTGCAGGTGTTCCGATTCGCGTAGTTCGGCCATCTGCGCGTCGATGATCCTTGCGTGCACGGCTTCCGTGATCTCGACGAACGCCGTCTCGCGGGCGAGCGCGATCAGCGGCAGCCCGTGCTTGCTTGCGGCGTCCACCAGTGCTGGTGGCAGGGAGCGCAGGTAGCGGCGGCCGAGTTCGACAACGAGCCCGCTGGCCCCGACAGCGGCAAGTTCTGCCACGTAGCTGGCGAGGAGGCCGGGCGCGTCCGGCAGGCCGATCCCGGTGGCGAGCACAAGCTCGCCGCCACGCAGCAGGCGCGCGGCATCGGCAAGCTCGATCGCGTGCACCCAGCGCACCGGCGCGTCGAGCCGGTCGCCGCCGGCCAGCACCTCGGGCTCGCCGCGGCGGACCGGGTCGAGCGCGAGTACCTCGGCGAGAGTTGGCAGCATGGGTGTCCCTTCGCTGGTGTGCCAGCTGCAGAGTGGTCCGCCCGGTGGGCGTGCCATGGACACGCGGGCGGGCTTCGCGGCCGGTTGCGCCGATTCCCTGTCACTCCGTGGGTGTGCCAGCTGCAGAGTGGTCCGCCCGGTGGGCGTGCCATGGACACGGCGGGCGGGCTTCGCGGCCGGTCGCGCCGCTTCCGCTGTCACCCCGTGGGTGTGCCAGCTGCAGAGTGGTCCGCGCCGCGGCAGCCGTTATGCATCAGTGTTTATACACATTGTAAGCACAGAGCTATATTTGCTTACACTTCGTCAGTTGGCAGCGCCTTCGTGGCCGGGCAGACTGGTGGAATGGCAGACTCTGATCTTCTCGCCCGCCACCGCGCGGTCATGCCCGACTGGGCGGCCCTCTACTATGAGCACCCGATCGAGCTGGTGAGCGGCGAGGGCAGCCGAGTCACCGACTCCGGCGGCCGCACCTATCTGGACTTCTTCGCCGGCATCCTGACCAACATGATCGGCTACAACGTCCCCGAGGTGCGTGCGGCGGTCCAGCGCCAGCTGTCCACCGGCATCGTGCACACATCCACGCTCTACCTCATCAGGCAGCAGGTCGAGCTGGCCGAGAAGATCGCCCGGCTGTCCGGCATCGAGGACGCCAAGGTCTTCTTCGTCAACTCGGGCACCGAGGCGAACGAGACCGCGCTGCTGCTCGCGACCTCCGCCCGCCGCAGTGACCAGGTCCTCGCGATGCGGGGCAGCTACCACGGCCGCTCGTTCGGCGCCGTAGCGATCACAGGTAACCGCGGCTGGAAACCGTCCTCGCTGTCCCCGCTCAACGTGCACTACCTGCACGGCGCCGACCGGCAGCTGCCAGCCTTCGCCGGCATGACCGACAGCGAGTACATCGCGGCCTGCGTCGCGGATCTGCGGTACGTGCTCGCCACGGCGACGGCCGGCGACGTCGCCTGCCTGATCGCCGAGCCCGTGCAGGGCGTTGGCGGGTTCACCATGGCGCCTGACGGGCTGTTCGGCGCGTACAAGGAGGTGCTCGACGCCCACGGGATCCTGTTCATCTCCGACGAGGTGCAGACCGGGTGGGGCCGCACCGGCGACAGTTTCTGGGGGATCGGCAACCACGGCGTGACCCCTGACATCATGACGTTCGCCAAGGGCCTGGGGAACGGGTTCGCGATCGGTGGCGTGGTGGCCCGCGGCTCGCTGATGGACGCCCTTCCCGCCGCGGGGATATCCACCTTCGGCGGCAACCCGCTGTCCACCACGGCCGCGGCCGCGACCCTCAGCTACGTGCTCGACCACGACCTGCAGGCCAACGCGCGCGCGCTGGGCCGGCTGATCATCGACGGACTACGCGAGCAGGTCGGACGGCTGCCCGTGGTCGGCGACGTGCGCGGCAAGGGCCTGATGTTCGCTGTGGATCTTGTTGAACCCGGCACCGGCGAGCCGAGCCCGCGGCTGGCCACGCGCGTGCTCGAAGAGACCCGCGCGCGCGGGCTGCTGATCGGGAAGGGCGGGCTGACGGGAAACACGCTGCGGATGGCGCCGCCGATGGTCTTGTCGGAGGCTGAGGCGAAGGAGGGTCTCGGCATCCTGGTCGAGGCGATCAGCGGCGTCAACAGCCGAGGCCAATGCCGGGGCTGCCGCCGCACGGGGCGGATCACGATGACTAGCGCCGGTCCTGGCGGCGGCTTCGATCCCGGCCGCGCGCCGCGCCACATCACGCACTGGATCGGCGGCAAGCCGTGGATGGGCACAGCGCATACAACCACGGGGCAAACAACCAAGGCGCATACAACCACGGGGCAAGCAACCACGGCGCATACAACCACGGGGCAAGGGGCCACCGGCCAGGAAACGCAGCGCCGCGGCGAGGTCTACAACCCGGCCACCGGGGAGGTCGCCGGGCTCGTCGACCTCGCGTCTGCCGCCGAGGTGGACGCCGCCGTCGCGGCCGCCTCCGCCGCCTTCGCGACCTGGCGCGAGGCGTCGCTCGCGAAACGGGCGTCGATCCTGTTCGCCTTCCGCGAGCTGGTCAAGCGCGAGTCCGGCGCGCTGGCCGCGTTGATCAGCTCAGAGCATGGCAAGGTGGAAACGGACGCGGCCGGTGAGGTCGCACGCGGGCTTGAGGTCATCGAGTTCGCCTGCGGCATCCCGCACCTGCTGAAGGGCGGCTTCTCGGAGAATGTGTCCACCCGGGTGGACTCGTATTCGATCCGGCAGCCACTCGGCGTGGTGGCGGGCATCACGCCGTTCAACTTTCCCGCGATGGTGCCGATGTGGATGTTCCCAATCGCGATCGCGTGCGGTAACACCTTCGTGCTCAAGCCGTCGGAAAAGGACCCGTCCGCGTCGGTGCGGATCGCCGAGTTGTGGGCGGAGGCAGGGCTGCCAGACGGCGTGTTCAACGTGGTCCAGGGCGACAAGGTGGCGGTCGACGCGCTGCTGCGCCATCCCGGCGTCAAGGCCGTCAGCTTCGTCGGCTCCACGCCTATCGCGCGGCACGTGTACGAGAACGGGACGGCAGCGGGCAAGCGGGTACAGGCCCTCGGCGGCGCCAAGAACCACATGGTGGTGCTCCCCGACGCCGACCTGGATCTGGCCGCGGACGCCGCGGTGTCCGCCGGGTTCGGGTCGGCGGGGGAGCGGTGCATGGCGATCTCGGTCGTGGCGGCGGTTGACCCGGCTGGCGACGAGCTCATCGAGAAGATCAAGGACAGGGTGGCCAAGCTCCGGGTCGGCCCGGGCAGCGACGAACGGTCAGAAATGGGTCCGCTGGTCACCGGCCCGCACCGGGACAAGGTCGCCGGATATCTCGACACCGGGGTAAAGGAGGGCGCAACGCTGGCCATCGATGGCCGCGTCCACCCGGTCATCGGCGGCGACCCGGCCGGGTTCTGGCTGGGGCCTTCCGTGCTTGACCATGTCGCGCCCGGCATGAGCTGCTATGCCGACGAGATATTCGGCCCTGTGCTCTGCGTGGTGCGCGTGCCAAGCTACGAGTCCGCGGTCGGGCTGATCAACGCGAATCCTTACGGCAACGGAACGGCGATCTTCACCAATGACGGCGGTGCCGCGCGCCTGTTCGCCAGTCAGGTCGAGGTCGGCATGATCGGGATAAACGTGCCTATCCCGGTCCCGATGGCGTACTACTCGTTCGGCGGGTGGAAGGCGTCATTGTTCGGTGACACGCATGTGCACGGCACCGAGGGGGTGCACTTTTATACGCGTGGCAAGGTTGTCACGTCGCGCTGGCTGGACCCGAGCCACGGCGGGGTCAACCTCGGCTTCCCCGTAAACGCCTGACGCCTGAACCCGGCTGCGTGGCTTGGCCCCTTGGGCCCGCCCTTGGGCCCACGTAGGAGCGCCGCGGATCGCGTGCGTTATAGCACCTGCGATCCGCGGCACCGTTGAGGGAGCTGCCCAAGGCCTCACAACGCCCTGACGCATTGCCGCACGTTTACGGGCTGGCCCGGCACATCTGTGCGGGCCAGCCCGTCGCGGCAGGCTCTTCCCTGGCTAAGCCGGCGGGACCGCCGACTTGTGACCGCCTCGCACCGCGATCCAGGCGCCAATCAGGGCGATTACCGCCACAACGAACGCGCCGATGGCGCGGAGGCTGTCGTGACCCGTGTTGCCCTGTCGCCGCCCCGGCAGGAAGCTCGGCAGCGACTCCGAGGTCTTGGTCAAGTAGATGACGCCGACGATGATCGCGAGGATGGCGATAATCACCAATATCACGGCAAGGACCAGCGGCCCTGTCCGCCGCCCACCCGATGCGCTGACCGAACTCATGTCTCCTCCTCGGCGGAGCCATTCATGCGTGCCGAGGTTACTCCTATGGCGCCGGGGTGCGACGTAAGCGGCCGCATCGTTGGCGTAACGATGAACGTTACGTTGGCTATTCGTGGCTGAAAGCGTCCTCGAGGATGGCCAGGCCCTCGTCAATGAGACCGTCGCCGATTACCAGCGGCGGCAGGAAACGCAGCACGTTGCCGAACGTGCCGCAGGTGAGCACCATGAGGCCGGCGCTGTGGCAGGCCGAGGCAACGCGCTTGGCGACGTCGGGAGCGGGCTCGATGGTCCCCGGCACGGTTAGCTCGACGGCGAGCATCGCGCCGCGGCCGCGCACGTCGGCGATCACCGGGCAACGCGCGGCGAGTTCCCGCAGGCGGGGCCGCATCACCGAGCAGATATGCCGTGCCCGCCCCGCGAGGTCGCCGCCTTCCATCGCCTGTATCGCGCCGAGGGCGGCCGCGCAGGCAATCGGGTTGCCGCCGTAGGTACCGCCGAGGCCGCCCGCATGCACCGCGTCCATGAGGTCGGTGCGGCCGGTCACGGCGGCAAGCGGCAGGCCGCCCGCGATCCCCTTCGCGGTGGTGACCAGGTCGGGGACGACGCCTTCGTGGTCGCAAGCGAACCAGTCGCCGGTGCGGCAGAAACCGGTCTGTATCTCGTCGGCGATGAACACGATGCCGTTGTCGCCGCAGAACTCCGCGAGCCGTGGCAGGAAGCCGCTTGGCGGCACGATGAATCCGCCCTCACCCTGAATCGGCTCGATGATCACCGCGGCCACGTTCTGCTCGCCGACCTGGGTGTGGATCAGCTCCACGACCTCGGCGAATGCCTCCTCCGCGCAGTGCTCTGGACCGGTTGGCCAGCGCAGCGGGTAGGCCATAGGCATCCGGTAGATCTCCCCGGCGAACGGCCCGAACCGGTGCTTGTACGGCATGTTCTTCGCCGTTAGCGCCATGGTCAGGTTGGTACGGCCGTGATAGGCGTGGTCGAACGCGATGACGGCAGGGCGCCCGGTGGCGTGCCTGGCGATCTTCACGGCGTTCTCCACCGCCTCGGCGCCCGAGTTGAACAGGGCGGAGCGCTTGTCGTGGTCGCCTGGGGTCAGCCGGGCGAGTTCCTCGCAGACGGAGACGTAGCCCTCGTACGGCGCGACCATGAAGCAGGTGTGGGTGAACCTGCGGACCTGTTCGGTCACCCGGTCGACTACCTCGGGCGCGCTGTTGCCGACGCCGGTGACGGCGATGCCAGAGCCGAAGTCGATGAGAGAGTTGCCGTCGGCATCCACCAGCACGCCGCCGCCCGCGGCAGTGATGAACACGGGGAGCACATGGCTCACGCCCTTGGCGACGCTCTGTGCCCTCCGGGCGAGCAGTTCGCGCGACGCGGGTCCTGGGATCTCGGTGACGAGCCTGCGTTCTTGCGGCAGTGCCGGGCCGCCGGTCGCCACCTGCTGTCCCGCTGTGTTCGCAGTCATAAGCCGACAATAGATGGCCGGGTCAGATTGGCCGCCAATGACCCTGTGCCCAGCCCGTGGTACGCATGGGGGTGACCTGCCCGGCGGCCCCGCCACTTGCCGGGCCTGGGCGAACCGGATGGGGCGGGGCCGCCGTGGTGGCGGGCGTGGTGGCGGGGCCTTCGCGGTGGGAGGGCCGTCTGGCGGGGCCTTCGCGGTGGCGGGGGCCTTCTTGGTGGTGGGGCCTTCGCGGTGGCGGGGGCCTTCTTGGTGGTGGGGCCTTCGCGGTGGCGGGCGTGGTGGCAGGGCCGTCGGGCGGGACCTTCGCGATGGCGGGCCTTCGTGGTGGCAGGGCCCCGTCCGGCGGAGCCTTCGCGATGGCGGGGCCTTCGTGATGGCGTCAGCGGCGCTCCTCCCGCCCTGCGGGATGACACACAATGGGCCATTGTGTGCCATATGTGACACACAATGGGCCATTGTGTGTCACGTACCGGGCTAACCATCCCGCGAGGAGCAGGGCCAACAGCTGGGAGCAGGGCCAACAGCTGGGAACAGGCCGCACAGGCGAGGAGCACCTCGCACAGCCGGGCTGATGAGGCATCCATAGGCACGCGGTGGCCTATAATCATAAAGATTCGGGGTTGACACACCCGTGAGGTGTGCGACTTCCGCGCAATGGCACGGCGCGGGCGGTGGCATGGGTTCCTGGGCGCGAGCCCAGTTTGCGTTGCCACTGGACCGCTGGATCAGGTGTCTGCTGGCATGTGCTGGTCTACCCTCGTCGGGCGGTCCTAGGTTCGATCATCGGGAGCCGTACGGAGGAGCCATTCGGGCTTGAGATGCAGTCGATCAATTACATAGCGCGGCTAAACGCAGGTGGCGCTGTGCGTCGTTCGCCAGCCGGGCCTGCGGCTGCAACCTTGGCATCGGTGGCGGCGCGGATGGTCGTGTTGATCAGGTGCATTGCGGCGGCGTACATCGTCGTGCAGGTCGGCATCTGGCACTCGTTCTATGCGGCGCAGACATGGCGCCTCGCCGGGCCGGCCATTGCCGTGTGCTGGTCCGCAGGGCTTGTGGCCTGGACGGCCCGCCATCGGGCCGCGGCCTGGCTCGTCGCGGCCGACTCGGCGGTGCTCGTCATGCTCGCCTTGTCCGGTGTGTGGTGGGTGCCGCAAGAGATGCGTGGCGATACGGCGAGCTGGCTGTACATCCTGCTCGCAGCGCAGTCGGTGTTCCCGCTGTGGTGCGCACCGCTGGCGCTTGGCGGGCCGCTGGTACTGGCTTCTGGCGCTGCCTACTGGGCCGGAACTGTCTTCCTGGCTACGCCGCTTGCGCCAAACAGCGCTCCCGGTGCCTCAACGGCGCTGTTCTTCGTCGTGGTCACGGTTGCCTTGGCCGGTTACCTGATGCTGGAGCGCAGGGCCATCGGGGCCGACACCGCCCTCGCGGAAGCGGACGCCGCCGAGCATGAGCACTACGTCGCCTTGTGCAGGAGCACGGAGCGCCGCGAACATGAGCGCCTGCTGCATGACACGGTCCTCAACACGCTCACTGCGCTCGCCCGCCTGGGCAAGACGGAGAGTCCGGGTGAAGTCGTCGGCCGCTGCAGGCACGACGTGGCGCTGATGGAGTACGTGCTCGGCGGCCCACGCGGCGGGGCACGTGGGAATGATCAGGGCTCTGCACGTGACGGTGATCAAGCAACCCGGGAGCGGGGACCACACGGCCCGCTGATCGTCGCGATTGAGGCCGTGGCCCTGGAGATGCGCGCCCGCGGCCTTGCCGTGCACGTCCGGGTGACTGGTCGCAGCAGCACACCCAGGCAGATGCCGCCGCCAGTACCGCCGGTGCCGACGCCCGTGCCGGTGGCCGTTGTCGCCGTGGTCGCCCGCGCCGTGCGCGAGGCGCTCGCCAACGTGGTCCGCCATGCAGGCACGGCAGAGGCCTGGATCGAGGTAGGCCTGCCGGGGCCGGGCCCCGCCTCCCCGGTCCGCGATGGGCTGGCGGGGCGCGATGGGCTGGCGGGGCGCGATGGGCTGGCGGGGCGCGATGGGCTGGCGGGGCGCGATGGGCTGGCGGGGCGCGATGGGCTGGCGGGGCGCGATGGGCTGCCGGGGCGCGATGGGCTGGCGGTGCGCGATGGGCTGGCGGTGCGCGATGGGCTGCCGGGGCGCGATGGGCTGCCGGGGCGCGATGGGCTGCCGGGGCGCGATGGGCTGCCAGACGGCGACGGGCTGCCAGACGGCGACGGGGTGACGGTCACGGTGCGGGACAGCGGCATCGGGTTCGACCCCGGCCGCGTCGGGCCTGACCGGCTCGGCATCAGCCGCTCGATCGTGGAACGGATGGAGGATTGCGGCGGGACGGCGTCGGTGCGGTCCGTGCCTGGACGCGGCACCACGGTGACCCTGTACTTGCCCGCGGCGGCCGACGTGTTGGTGTCACCGCACACGCCGCCGGTGGGCTGGGGCGCGAGATGAACCGCGACGCGGTGGTGCAGGAAGTTTACGAGTCCGAGTTCCCGCGGACGGCAGCTGCGGTGGCCGTCATCTGGCAGCTGGCCTTGCTGCTCCAAGTGCTCGCCTACCTCGGCGATTTTCATCAGCCCTTCGTACCTGTCGCGGTGTGGCTCGGCCTGCTCGCCGCTGCGGCGTGGCTGGTGCCACGCGCCCGCGCGGGCGGACTCACCGGGCCGCAGTCAGTGATCGCTGTCGGCGTCGCCGCGGTGGCGGTTCTGGTTGTCGGCTTGGAGCGCCGCGGGCACGGTGCCACTGGATCGGTCGACTGGTCGGTGCTCGGCTCCGGCTGGTTGCTCGCGCTTGTCGCCGCCTGCCGCCGGGCGTGGGAGTGGATCTGTGGTGCGCTCGTGGTCTTCGCGATCCACGCCGTCGTCGCCATCCGCGTCCTCGGTGTGCACGCACTCGGCCTGTCCCGGCTGTCGGTCACCGCGTATACCTTGCTCGTGATACTCGTCGCGTTCGCCGCGGTGCGGCCGATGTTCCGTGCAAGTGCCCGCATCGCCGCCCGCCGGGCGCACCTTGCGAGCTGGTCGGCCGCCGAGCGTGCGGCCGCGGCGGCCGTGCATGACGACCGGCGCCGCCGCCTCGCCGTGCTCGAACGAGAGGCTCTTCCGCTGCTCCGGGCGATCGCCGATGGAAGCCTGGATCCCACCGCGGCAGCCGTTCAGGAGCAATGTGCGCAACGTGCGGCCAAGCTCAGGCAGGCGCTGGCGGATCGGGCCGGTCCCGGGGCAGAACTGCTGACCGAGTTCGAGCCCGTGCTGCGCGCGGCGGGCGACCGCGGCTCGCCGGTGGAGACGCAGGTGGTCGGCGACCCGGGGCACGCTGGGCCCCAGGTGATCAGCGCCACGAACGCGGCAGTGGATCAGGTACTGCGGGTGCTCCCGCCGCAGCCGGTGCTCCTCACCGTCCTGGCGAACGTTGATCAGGTCGAGCTCTACCTGATCTTCCATGGCCCCTGGCCCGGGCCGGCGGATGCGATCGATATGCGGGCGGCGGCGCCGCCGGTATCTGGCTGGCATGCGAGGGTCGATATCGATGAAGGCGGCGCGGGCTGCCTCGAGGTGCGGTGGCCGAAGGCGGTTCACGCGTGAGCGATCCCGGCAGGCCGGCTGCTGTCATCAAGGTCGCGGCGGTCGACGATCACCCGATCGTGCTTGGCGGCATCGTCGGCTGGCTCGACAGTGAGCACGGCGATATCCGCGTCGTGGGCACCGCCACCACGGTCGATGGCCTGCTCGCCGGGCCTGCGCGGCACGCCGACGTCGTGCTTCTCGATCTCGACCTGGGCGACGGCACTTCTGCAGAACGTAACGTCGGCGCGATCCTCGCCGCCGGCCCCGCCGTCCTGATCCTGGCAGCCTCAGATAAGCCGCTGTCCGTCCGTGCCGCGATGCGTGCGGGCGCGCTCGGCTACGTACTCAAGAATGAGGAGACCGATGCCGTACGCGCCGCCATCCGCGCGGCCGCCGCAGGGCAAGCCTGGGTCTCTTCGAGCCTCGCCTACATCCTCGCCACTGACGACGCTCCTGACCGGCCCACCCTGAGCCCGCAGGAAACCCGCGCACTGCAGCTTTACGCCACCGGCATGCCCCTCAAATCCGTCGCCCGCAGGATGACGATCGGCGAGGAGACGGTAAAGCAGTACCTGGGGCGCGTGCGGGAGAAATACGCCCGCGTCGGGCGCACCGCCACGACCAAGCTGGAGCTTTACCATCGGGCGGTCGAAGACGGGCACCTCCCCCCACCCACTGCGGAGGATCCAGGCTCCTGACCGCTCGGCGCCCGGTTCCGCCAAGAAGTCCCCGCCCTCGACGCCGTCGGACCGTCGAGGACGGGAACCATCCCCCAGAAGGTACCCGCCCTCGACGTCGTCCGGCTGTTCGAAGACGGCTATCTCCCCCCCACGCTTCTGCAGGGGTCGCGGTCTTACTGCTGGTGACCGGATCCCCTCGAAGATGCCGCCCTCGACTCTTGCCGATGGGATCGATGCTAGTTTGCGGTGGCACGGGGCGCACGACCCCTAATCGGGGGTCACGGACGTCAGCGCCGGGGTCCGCTACCTATGGTCAAGCTCACGCCACTTTGGCCAGCGCACGCTACTTTGACCAGCGCGCGCTACTTTGACCAGGGCACTACTTGCCGAGCGCACGCTAATTGACCGGCGCACGCTACTTGACCAGCTCACGCGCGGCCATCTCGATGAGCGGCTCAGAGAGCAGCACCGTGGCGGCCGCGTCGCCGAGCGGGATGAGGCTGTCCGCACTGGTTACCCGGGCGACCTGGCCCGCGTACCCCGCGTCCGCGAGCGCGGCTATCACTCCTTCGGATACGCCGCCGGTGTGCCTGGTCTCGTCGGCGACAAGCACCCGTCCGGTGGCCGCCGCCTCGCGGAGCACGTCTGCCACCGGCAGGGGCGCGATCCACCGGAGATCCACCACCCGGCAGCCGATCCCGTCCGCGCGCAGCCGCGCGGCAGCGCGCAGGCTCATCCGCAGCCCGTTGCCGAAGGTGACGATCGTCAGCGCGGTGCCCGCGCCGTAGGTACGCGCGCTGCCGAGCGGGACATGCGAGTCAGGTTCCGGATAGGCGGCGAGCCAGCCCCTGTCTCCTTCGGCGTGCAGGTCACGCGTGTGGTATAGGGCGATCGGCTCGAGGTACACGCAGACGCTGCCGTCCGCCTCGGCCGCGGCCAGGCAGGTCCGCAGCATCGCGGCGGCGTCGTCTGGCCGCGCGGGCGCCGCGATGACCAGGCCGGGAATGTCGCGCAGCGCCGCGATCGCGTTGTCATTGTGGAAATGGCCGCCAAACCCCTGCTGATAGGCGAACGCGGCAATGCGGAGCACCAGCGGATTGCGGTACTGCCCTTGGGAGAAGAACGACAGTGTGGCCGCTTCCCCGCGAAGCTGATCCACGGCATTGTGCAGGTAAGCGAGATACTGGATCTCGGGGACCGGCAGCAGTCCAGAAAGCCCCGCGCCGAGCGCCAGGCCGATGATCGCCTGCTCGTCGAGCAGCGTGTCGAAGACCCGTCCCGGGCCGAACCGCGCCCGCAGGCCGCGGGTGACGCCATACACCCCGCCCTTGCGCGCCACGTCCTCGCCGAATACCAGCATGCCCGGCCAGGCGGCGAGGCCGTCGGCCAGCGCGCGGTTGATCGACTGGGCCAGCGTCAGCGGCCCCTCGTGCTCCGGCACCTGTCCGCCGGAAACCTGCCGCCGGGTGCCCGCGGCCGTACCGGCCCTGGCGGCGCTGGTGGCCTTACTGGCCTTACTGGCCTTACCGGCCCTGCCGGCGCTGGCGGCCACCACGTCAGGCCGCCGCGGCGCCAGCGGCGCCATAACCTCCGCCGCGGACGACAGGCGACGTGCTCCCATCACCTCGCGCGCCGCGGCGAGGACCTGCGCACGTACTGCCTCGTACCGCACGAGGACCTCGTCAGCGGTCAGCAGCCCGGCATCCACGAGCAGGCGCGCCGTGCCCGTCAACGGGTCGAGCGCGAGGTCAGCGGCGATCTCGTCACGTGTGCGGTAACCCTCCTGCACATCCGAGCCCGCGTGCCCATAGAGCCGGACGACGGACAGGTG
Source organism: uncultured Actinomycetota bacterium (assembly GCA_963727015.1). GTDB lineage: Bacteria > Actinomycetota > Actinomycetes > Streptosporangiales > Streptosporangiaceae > DATFVJ01. The sequence continues at coordinate 135,892 of CAVSEV010000006.1, forward strand.
CAGGAAGGCAGGCGCCCGTTTCCGTCTCACCCATGCGACCGCGGCGGCAGCCACGTCGTAGACCTGGGCCAGATCCGCGCCGTCCGCGTGGAAGTATTCGATGCCCGGCCGGGCGCTGCACGCGGCGCGGACCCAGCCAGGCGGCGTCGGCACGCTGATGCCGATCCCGTTGTCCTCGCACACGAAAAGGACTGGCAGCGGAAGTCCCTGAAAGGCGCAGTAGGAAGCCGTGTTCAGCGCGCCCGCCGCGGTGGAGTGGTTCAAAGACGCGTCACCGAAGCTGCAGGCGACGACGCTGTCGTCGGGCCACGGCCGCGGCACACCGAGCTTGGCCGCGCGCCCGATCGCCAGGGCAAGGCCCACCGCCCGCGGCAGATGGGAGGCGATGGTGGAGGTCTGGGGGATGACCGCGAGGGCGTGGTTGCCGAACACCTTGTGCCTGCCGCCCGCGATCGGCTCGTCGGCGGCGGCCACCAGGCCGAGCAGCACATCGCGCAAGCCGTCATGGGGTGGATCGGCCTGCCCGGCCCGGACCAGATAGAACGCGCCCGACCGGTAGTGCAGCAACGCTGGGTCGGTTGGCCGAAGCGCCGCCGCCACCCCGGCATTGGCCTCGTGTCCCGCGGAGGAGATGGTGTAAAAAGACGCCCCTTCGCCGCGCAGCCACCTCGCGGCGAGGTCGAGGTGGCGGCTCATGAGCTGCGCCTCGAAAAGCTCAAGGCACCGCTCGCCGGTAAGCGCGCTGGCGGGCCGTACGGGATCGCGAACCGGCCGCTGTGCATTGATACCGAACGGCTGCCGCGGATGCGCGTCGAGCTGCCGCAGCGCCTCGGCGAAGTGTGTCTCCACCGGGTCGCGCTCGGTCATCTCTTCCTTCCCTGGGCCCGCGGGTCTTTCCTGGGCCCGCGGGTCTTCCTGGGCCGCGGGTCTTTCCTGGGCCCGCGGGTCTCCTGGCCGTTTTCGGGCCCGCGGGTAGTCGCGTCGATGACGACGCGGGTCCCTCCATTGTCCGCCGCGATCATCCCCCCAACCGAAATCGGTGCCCCGGGTCAGCGGCCTTACCCGGGCAGGACGCGGACGGCGGTGGCGTCTATGTCAGCGATCCGCGGCCGGCCCGCGAGCGCCATCACCTCGCTCAGCTCTTCCCGCAGCAATGTGAGCACCGCGCCGACGCCTGCCGCTCCCGCGTGCGCGAGGCCCCAGATCACCGGCCGGCCGACCAGCACGGCGTGCGCGCCCAGTGCAAGCGCCTTGAACACGTCTGTGCCGTTGCGCACGCCACCATCGACGAGCACTGGAATGCGGCCCGCGGCGGCGGCGACAACCTCGGGCAGGGCGTCCATGCTTGCGATCGCCCCATCAAGCTGCCTGCCGCCGTGGTTGGACACCACGACCGCGTCGATGCCGTGATCAACGGCCAGCATCGTGTCCTCCGCCGTCACGATCCCCTTGAGCATGACCGGCAGCGTCGTCTGCGCGCGGAGCCAGGCGAGATCGGCCCAGGTGATGGTCGGGTCGAACTCGCTCGCCACATGGCGCTGCATCGCGGATGAGCGCGGGTCGTGCTCGTGCGCCGCGGCCATCACCGACGACTCGACGTTCACGGCGCTGATGCCAGGCGGCAGCGTGAACCCGTTACGGATGTCCCGCAACCGCCGGCCGAGGCGCGGTGTATCCACCGTCAGCATCAGTGCCTTGCAGCCGGCGTCCGCGGCCCGCCGTAGCATGCGGCCGAGGACCTCACGGCGCCTCAGCCAGTAGACCTGAAGCCACCAGGTGCCGCCCGCCGCGGCGGCTATCTCCTCGAAGCTGCGGCTCGCCAGCGTGCTCGCGATGAACAGCGTGCCCACCTCGCGCGCGGCCGCCGCCGCCGCGACTTCGCCGTCCGGATGGGCCAGCCGCTGGTAGGCCATGGGCGCTATCGCGACAGGGAAGTCGAGCGGCGCGCCAAGCAGCGTCGTGCCCAGGTCGCGCGCGGAGATATCAACGAGCACCCTGGGACGGACGATGATCCGCTGGAATGCCGTCAGGTTGGCGGCGAGCGTGGACTCGGTGCCGCTGCCCCCTTGCAGATAGTCCCAGACGTCGGCCCGCAGCCCGGACCGCGCCGCCGTTTCGAACTCTTCCAACCGCAGCAGTTCCATGCCAGTTCGCGCCCTTTGCTATCCGGACCGATAGAGATCGCCTGCACTTCGCCGGCCATCACACAGAAGATGCTCGAGATTTCCCGACCACCGTAGTCAAGGTGTGAAACTTGCGGCAAGCCGCCCTAAAACGTGCTGATCCGGTGCCTGGCCGGATCGATGATTTCAGCCACTACCTGACGGTTTCGGCCGAGGTCGGCCAAGGCGTCGGTGCAGGCTCGGCACAGGCGTTGGTGCAGGCTCGGCCCAGGCGTTGGTGCGGGCTCGGCACAGGCGCCGGCCCCGAGGCATCGGCCCAGCCGTGATCGCGGCCGCGGCGGTCCAGGGAATCGATTTGGCAATTATGCGCGGATCGTGAATCTTTACTTATTAATCGATCCTGATAACGGCAGCGGCGAGGCAACCCGCAATGACGTTCGCGCCGTCCTATCAGATATGGGAAATTCTCGTGTCGCCGTCGCGGCCGCCGTCGCGGCCGCGCTGGCCGTCACTGTGCCAAGTTTGGCCGCGGCCTCGCGGCAGCCGCATGCCCGCGGCGAGGTGGGGCAGCGGCATGGGCCGCGGCTCGGGCCGCGGCTCGGGCCGCGGCCTCGTCCGGCGCCTGGGCCGCGGCCTCGTCCGGCGCCCGCTGCCGATCCACGGCCGTATGCGGCCGCGGACACGGCGTTCGGGCTAGATGCGCTCGCCGCGTGGTGCGGGCGTGATCCGCAGGCGAACCTGGTGTTCTCGCCCGAGAGCCTCGCCACCGGCATGGGCATGGCCTACCTCGGTGCGCGCGGCCAGACGGCGGCCGTCATGGCGCACACCTTCCATCTGCCGCCCGCCGCGGCCGTAACTGCGAGCGCCGGGCCGGCCGCTGGCCGTGCGCGGTCAGCGTTCGTCGCAGGCATGCGGGGCCGTTCTGCGGCGTTGCGGGCGCTTGACGGGCCGGGCGTGACGGTCCTCGGCAGCGACCATGTGTGGACCGACAAGGGAATGCCGCCGGAGCCGAGCTACCTCGGCGACGTCGCCGCGGCTTATGGCGCGCGTGTTTCCGTGGTGCCGCTGCTGACCGACGTCGAGTCGGCGAGGCGGACCATCAATGCCACGATCACGCGGGAGACCGGCGGCCAGATCACCGACCTGTTCCCGGCGGGATCGATCCACGGTGACGGCTGGGTCCTCACCGACGCGATGTACCTGAACGCCTTGTGGGCAAGGCCGTTCGACAGCGCAAGGACCGCTACGGGTCCCTTCACGACCGCGGCAGGGAAAGCCGTGCGGCCCGAGTTCCTGCACGGCATCGGCGAGTACTCGTATGCGCATGCCGATGGCTGGACCGCGGTGTCGCTGCCCTACCGCGGCGGGAGGCTCGCGATGGTGGCGCTGCGGCCGGACAGCGGCCGCGCTGCCTGCCCGGCCATCGGCCCCGCCGCACTGAACCTGGTGATAAGCCGGCTCGCCGCCCAGCCCGTCGGTCTCGCGATGCCCAAGGTCCGGCTCGCCTCGAAGGCTGACATGGCGTTTCTTTTCGGCAGCCTTGGCATGGGCACGGCCTTCGGACCGGCCGCGGATTTCAGCGGCCTCTCGCCGAAGGCCGGCAGCCTCAGCGTGGTGGAACACGCCGCCACGATGCGGGTGAACGAGACGGGTACGGTGGCCGCCGCCGCCACCGGGACCGGTATCGGGGTGACGGCCGTTCTCCGGCACAGGAATGTCGTGTTCGACCGGCCCTACCTGCTGCTCGTCAGGGATTCGGTAACTGGCGAGCCACTCTTCCTCGCCCGCGTCGCCGACCCTTCGCAGGGGTAAGCGGATCCTTCGCGGGGGTGGGCCGATTCTCCGCGAGGGTGAGCCGACCCCTCGCGGGGATGCGCCGCCCCCTCCTGGCAGACTGGCGCGGACAGGGTCCGTCCCAGTCGTCCCAGCCGTCCCTGAGGAGGCCCGTATGCTGCCGTGGTCGGCTGATCTTGCCGGGCGCGTCGACCGGCATGTGATCGCGAGCGAGGTGCTGCGGGGGAATCCGCTGGGGGATCCGCACGAGCGTCCGCTGTGGGTCCAGGTGCCGCCCGGCTATGACGACGATCCCGGGCGCCGTTACCCGTCCGTCTATGTGCTCCAGGGGTACACCGGGCACCTCACCATGTGGGCGAACAGGTCGGCATACAGCCAGCCGTTCCCTGAACTGGCCGATGCGATATTCGCGAGCGGGCAGGCGCCGCCGGCGATCGTGGTCTACGTGGATGCCTGGACTGCCTACGGCGGCAGCCAGTTCGTCGACTCGCCTGGCACCGGGCGTTATCACACGTATCTGTGCGACGAAGTCGTACCGTGGGTCGACGACAGATACCGCACGCTCGCCAGCCGCGACCACCGCGCGGTGAGCGGCAAGTCCAGCGGCGGCTTCGGCGCGATGATCACGCCCATGCTGCGGCCAGATCTGTTCGGCGCGCTTGCAACGCATGCCGGCGACTCGTTGTACGAGATGAGTTACATCCCGGGTCTCGGCGAGGCGGTACGGCTCTTGCGCGGCTACGACGGTGACATCATGCGATGGTGGGACGACTTCCGCTCGCGCCCAAACGTGCAGAAGGACGGGGACATCGACCTGCTCATGCTGCTTGGCGTCTCCGCCTGCTTCTCGGCTCGCTCGGATGGCGTGCCCGAACTCCCGATGGATCCAGGGACCGGCGTGCTGCGGCAGGAGGTCTGGCAGCGCTGGCTTGCGTGGGATCCGGTCCTGATGGCGCCGGCTCGTGCGGACAGCTTGCGATCACTGCGCGCGATCTGGATCGACGCGGGCACCAGAGACGAGTTCTTCCTCGACCTGGGTGCGGCGGCGTTCAGGCAGGCACTGGCCAATATCGGCGTGCGCGAGGAAGTTATTCACTTCGAGCTGTTCGATGGCAAGCATGGCGGTATCGGTTACCGGTATCCGATAGCGCTCGCCTGGATCTGCGAACGCATAGCGCCATGACAAACCCTGGTTAGCCCACACAAACCCTGGTTAGCTCACACAAACCCTGGTTAGCCCATGGTTAGCCCAGGTCGTCGAACTCGCCGTCCTTGACGCCTGCGATGAACGCCCGCCACTCGGCTTCTGTGAAGGCGAGCACAGGCCCGTCCGGGTTCTTGGAGTCGCGCATGAGGATTAGCCGGTCCTCATCTGCCTTGTGCCCGGATACAGCTGCCGCGTCTTGTGTCACCGTCACCTCGACGGATTCTGTATCCCTAGTGTCATGGCCGCTTTCGCGCCATCCCGTGCCGGAGTTGTCCATCCCGTATACCCGCGCTTCCGTTAGCTGACGGCTCCGTCAGGAGGTTATCGATCAGGAGGCTATCGCGTTCGCCGGCCTCGTTGCGCCTTGGAGTGTATAAGTGGCGGCCGTTGTAAGGGTTATTGTTTGGCCATGCCGCAAGGTGCCACCTTACCCAGCCGCCAATCCGGCCCGTCAGCTGGTTTCGGGCGGCGGCAGCCCTGTTGGCTGCGATCATCTTTACTGGCAGCTCGACGGGTCCGTTGGCGGCCGACGGCCGGTCATAGCATCCAGCCGGCTCCGCACCGCGGCAACGCTAGTGACGTGTCGGGCTCGATGGCTTGGCGGGCTGCTTGCGGTGGATGAGGCGCGCGTTGTGGGCGGGGTGCGAGCGGTGCCGGTGGTGCCGGGGCGCCGCCCGGTGGGCGGCGCGGGCGGCCCCTGCACGTCGGCGCGCGCCGGGGACCGGCACACAATGGCCCATTGTGTGTCATATCCGGCACACAATGGGCCATTGTGTGCCATCGATCGGGTGTCACGGCGGCTTTAGGGTGTGTTGCTGCGGCAGCAATACCTCCGTAATGCTGCCGCGCCACCGGTCGCCCGCTGTTGTTGCCGGGCGCCACGCGCGAGATCAGGGCGGAACGATCACGTTGAGCGCGGCGGGCATCGCGCGGATGCGCAGGGGCGGCCGGACCGCGAGTAGCTCGCCGTCCGCGCCGGCCGGCATCGGCCGGTCCACTGTCATCGTGATCTCGAGAACGCGATCCGTGCTCACCTGGTCGAGGGTGATGTGCGAGCCGTCCTTGATCTTCGTTAGCACGCGGGCGAAGGTCAGCTTCGGCCCATGACGCATCGTCACGATGTCGAGCAGGCCGTCGCTGTAGTGTGCACCGGGGGCAACCTTCATTCCTGCGCCGAAATACGGCGTGTTGGCTACCACGACCGCATAACCGCGGAATTCCGAGGTGGCCTTCTTGCCGTCGGCGCTCGTCGTCTCCAGCCGGAACATGGTGGGCCGCCAGGCCAGCAGCGCCCGCAGTGCCGCGATGTTGTAAACAAGGGGCCCGCGGATGAGCCGGGCCCGGTTCGCGATCTCGCCCGCCACGGAAGCGATGCCGACGTACACGCTGCCCGCGACGATGGCATGGGTACCGGCGGCGCCGGTCACCGCGATCAGGTCCACCGGTTGGAGCCGGCCCTCGAGGAGCAGGCGCGCGGCGGCGGCGGGCTCGAATGGTATCCGCATCGTCCGCGCGAAGTCATTGCCGCGTCCGGCCGGAATGATGCCGAATGTGGCGGCGGGCCGGGTGCTCGCGACTTGTTCGGTGCGGACCTGGGCCGGCTCCGCAACCGCCTTGCCGCCTGCCCATCCACCCGCCGGCGTCGCCCCCGCTGTCGCCTCCGTGATCGCGCCCGCCAGGGCCCCGGTGAGGCCGTCCCCGCCGAACGAGACCACGGTGTCTCCGCGGCCTGCCGCTTCGGCGGCCAGCGCGCGGGCGTGCTCCAGGCTCGTGCTCTCCGACACCGTGTAGCTGGCTCCAGCGGCGTCGAGGACCGCAGTGACCTTGGGCATGTGCCTGGCGGGCTTGCCGCCACCGGCGGCAGGGTTGACCACGAGGGTGAGCGAAACGGTCATCGGCTGCCTCTCCAGCGTGTCCGCCCGGCGCTGCTTAGCGGGGCGGGATGAGCTTGCCAGGGTTGAGCACACCGCCGGGGTCGAGCGTGCCCGCAACCGCGCGCAGGATGTCCAGGCCGAGGTCGCCTATCTCGGCGCGCATCCAGGCGCGGTGGCCGGTGCCGACCGCGTGGTGATGGGTGATTGTGCCACCAGCCGCGGCGATTGCGTCACCCGCGGCGGCCTTCGCGGCCGCCCACTGGCCGCCGCGATCGGATCCGAGCGCGCAGACCACCGTGTAGTAGAGCGACGCACCGGCCGGGTAAACATGCGAGATGTGGCACATCACCACAGGCGGCGTGCCCGAGGCGGCGAGTGAACTGGTCAGCGCCGACCGCACCGCCGCGTCAAGTCGCGCCAGGTTTGCCCACGTGGTGGCTGTTTCCAGGGTTTCAGCGAATATTCCCGGCGTCGAGCAGCGCATCGCGCAGGTAGGGCGCGGCGAACCGGCTGCCGCGCCAGGCAGCGACCGGTGCGGGCCCGAGCGCCGTCCCGCCTCCTGCGGCGAGTATCTGCGCCGCCGCCGCGCGCCCCGCCGCCGCCGCGGCTCGCGTCCCCTCGTAGCTGGTGACCATGAGACAGCCGGATATGGGCAGCCCGCCGCCGGTAAACGCGAGCACCGACGTCTCCGCCTCATCATTAAGCCGAACGACTGACGTGAGCTGACGACCGTCCTGCGCGAGCGCCCGCAGCGCGGCGATCCCGCGGTCCAGTCCTGGGAAACTCCAAGCCTCGTCGACCACGGTCTCCGGGCGCGGCCGGACGCGCACCGTGACGTTGGTTATCACTCCGAAGACGCCTTCCGAGCCGAGCAGCAGCTGGCGCAGGTCGGGCCCCGCGGCGGAGGCCGGCGCCCGGCCGCCCGCCGCGAGGGTGCCCCGCGGCGTGGCCGCCGTCACCGCGAGGACCATGTCATCGAACCTTCCGTAGCCGGCGGACGCCTGCCCGGCCGAACGGGTCGCGGCGAATCCGCCGATCGTCGCGTGCTCGAAGCTCTGCGGCAGGTGCCCGAGCGTGAGGGCGTGGGCGCTGAGCAGCCGTTCGGCCTCGGGCCCGCGCAGGCCTGCTTCCAGCGTCGCGGTCAGCGAAACCGGGTCGACCGCGACGAGCCGGTTCATCCTTCGCAGGTCGAGTGCGATCACCGCGGTCAGCTCGTCGCGCAGCGGCTCGATGCCGCCGGTGACGCTGGTGCCGCCGCCGAACGGCACGACAGCGACGCGGTGCCTGGTGGCCGTGGCGAGTACGGCGAGGACCTCGTCGTGGGTTCGCGGGGTGATGACCGCGTCAGGGAAGGCGAGGCCGGTGCCCGCGCGCTGACGGAGCAGGTCGTTCGTGCTGCGGCCTGCTGTGTGCCGCAGGCGGGTGGCGGCGTTCAGGCGGACGTGTGCTGAGCCTGCCGCGGATTCGAAGTCCTGCCTGGCCTGTGCGGCGAGCAGGGAAGGCGGGACATGCACGGCGCCAGGTGGCACCGGCGCGGGCTGGGCGGTATACGCGCCGAAGGTCTGCCGGAGCAGTTCACGGACGCGGCCCGGCAGTGGCCGCGGCTCACCCCAGCGCGCCCAAGGCATATCTGGCTCCCGGCGGCCCGGGGTCTTCTCGTCGGGGGTGTTCTCGTCCGGGGTGTTCTCGTCGCGGGGTGTTCTCGTCCGGGGTGTTCTCGTCCGGGGTGTTCCCGTCCGGGGTTCCGTGGTACCCGGCACGGTCCGGAATCCTGTGCTCTCCCGCGGACTCTCCCATGAGTTTATAGTGTTACACATCATGTCAATCTGGAACGCCAAGATGGACGGCCGCCCCGGCGGCCGTGACGCCGGCCGCCCTGTTGGCGGCCCGCAACGCGACCCAAGCAGCCACGAAAACAGCGCGGCGGACGACGATGCCGCGGAAACCGCGATTCTGGACGCGGCGCGCGACTGTGTGCTCGCGTTCGGCGTGCGCCGGACGTCGCTGTCAGAGGTCGCCCGCAGAGCCGGCGTGAGCCGCCCTACCGTGTACCGCCGCTGGCCGGACCGGACCGCGCTGGTCGCGGACCTGATGACCAGGGAGTGGGCGCGGATCTTCGGCGAGGCAGAGGCGCTTGAAGCGGCGAGCCGGACGGTCCGTCAGCAGGCGGTCGCGCGCATCGTCGAGGTAGCGCGAAGGCTGCGCGCGCACCCGTTGCTGCGCAAGATCGTGGACGTGGACCCAGACCTGCTGCAGCCCTACATCTTCGACCGGCTCGGCACCAGCCAGCGGATGGCGATCGCCTACCTGGCCGGGCACCTGCGCGCCGGGCAGCAAGAAGGATCGGTCCGTGCGGGCGATCCTGAAGCACTCGCCGGCCTGGTGCTGCTCGCCGTGCAGTCATGCGTGCTGTCAGGACGGCTCGCGAGTGACCTGCTCAGCGAGCAGGAACTCGACACAGAACTCACCCTCATGCTCGATCGCTACCTGAGCCCGATGGCGCCACGGTGACGGGCTCGTCGTCGCTGAATGCGCCGCGCCGTGCGCAGGAGCTTGCCGACCTCGCCGACCGCGGCAAGGTCGATGTCCTTGTCATCGGGGGCGGCATCACTGGCACCGGGGTGGCGCTCGATGCCGCCGCACGCGGCCTGTCCGTGGCGCTCGCCGAGCGCCACGATCTGGCCTTCGGTACCAGCAGATGGAGCTCGAAACTGGTCCACGGCGGGTTGCGCTACCTGGCACACGGCGAGTTCGCGATCGCCTACGAGAGCGCCGTGGAACGTGGCCTGATCATGACGACGCTCGCACCGCATCTGGTGCGCGCGCTGCCGATGGTGCTGCCCTGGCTGCCCGGCCAGGGCTGGCGCGAGCGCCGGCTCATCACCGCCGGGATCGTGGCAGGTGACCTGCTGCGCCGGGTGGCCAGCACCACCCGGCAGACGCTGCCCCGCGGCCGCCGGCTGACCACGACAGAAGTGAGCGCCCTGCTGCCGTGCCTGCGCCGCGACGTGACCGGGGGCGTGCTCTCATGGGATGGCCAGCTCACCGACGACGCCCGCCTCGTCGTGGCGGTCGCCCGGAGCGCGGCGGCGCGCGGTGCCCGCATCCTGACCAGGTGCAATGCGTCCGAACTTGCCGGCGATGGAGCGGTGCTGACCGACGGGCTGACCGGCCAGGCCATCCGGGTGCGGGCCGAGGCTGTGATCAACGCAACCGGGGTGTGGGCGGGCCAGCTCGCGCCGGGGGTGGAGCTGCGGCCCAGCCGTGGCACTCATCTCGTGCTGCGCGAAGAGGCGCTCGGTGGACTTGGGGCCGGCGTGTTCATCCCTGTGCCTGGCGAGCGTGCGCGGTTCGTATTCGCGCTGCCCGTACCGGGGGAGCGGCAGGTCTACGTGGGGCTCACCGACGAACCCGCGCCGGGGGCGCCGCAGGACGAGCCCGAGCCCACCGAGCCCGAAATCACCTTCCTGCTCGACGTTCTCGGCAGCGTCCTTGATGTCGAGATCCGCCGCGACCAGGTCGTCGGTGCCTTCGCGGGACTGCGCCCGCTACATGCGGGGCCGCACGGGCGAACGGCGGATCTGTCCAGGAGGCATGCCGTACTCACCTCACCTGACGGCGTCATCACCGTGGTCGGCGGGAAGCTCACGACCTACCGGCGGATGGCGCAGGACGCCGTGGACCGTGCCCTGCGCAGTGCACCGCTCGCGCGTTCCGCAGCAGGGCGCGCCGCCGGCCCGTGCCTGACGCGCGCACTGCCGCTGACGGGCGCCGCTGGCCGGCGTCAGCTTGCCCGGGTGCGGGCGCCAGGGAGGCTGGTGTCCCGCTACGGCACCGAGGCGCCAGCCGTGGTCGCCCTGGCCGGCCACGATGCTTCGCTGGCGGATCCGATCGCGGAAGGGCTCCGGGTGACCGGGGCCGAGCTGGTCTTCGCCCTCCGCCACGAGGGTGCTCTTGGCGAAATGGACCTGCTGCACCGGCGGACCAGGATCGGCCTCGTTCCCGCCGACGCGGTCCGCGCACAGCCCGCCGTCGCCCGGCTGCTTGCCGCTTATGGCGCCGGTTTCTCCCCCCGGGCCTGAGAGGTGTGCGAACCGCCGATGCCCATACTCCAGCTCTCAGGCCCGGTGTTCACCGTCAGCTCCGGATCGCTGCGCTGGCCAGGCCAACTTAGTAAATCCCGCCGTCGGCGGGTATCAGTTCGGCCGACGACCCTGTTCAATTGATCCTGCGGGTCACCGATCGGGATCATGCGCGTCGTGACGATCGCCAGTACCGCAGCTTTCGAAGGAGGCCCGATGGCGCATCGTAAGGTCCGGGAACTGATGACGGCCGACGTAGTCACGGTCACGTTGGAAACGCGGTTCAAGGAACTGGCGGGCCTGATGGCCATACACGAGGTTAGTGCGCTTCCCGTGCTCGGCCCCGAGGGACAGGTAGCGGGGGTGGTCTCCGAGGTTGACCTCCTGCGCAAGGAACAGTTCCAGGAAGACCCCGGCCGCAGTGCCCGGGACGTGATGACGTCGCCGGCCGTCACCGTGACACCGGATGCCACCATCGTCGAGGCTGCCCGGCTGATGGACCGCCACCGGATCAAACGGCTGCTCGTGGTCGATGCCAATGACCGTCTGGCTGGTGTCATCACCCCGCGTGATCTGCTGCGCGTCTACCTGAGGTCGGCCGACGAGATCCGGGCCGAGATCGTCGATGAGGTGCTTACGAGCTTTCCGACCGACCCGGCCCTGGTGAACGTGACCGTCGCCGATGGCGTGGTGACGCTGGAGGGTGAGGTCGAGAGGAAGAGCATGATCCCGCTTGCGGCCCGGATGGCGTACGGGGTCGATGGGGTGGTCGGCGTGGTGGACCGGCTCAGCTTCGCAATCGACGACACCAACCTGGACGATCTCCATCGGTAGGCGCGCTCCGCGCGCTACGGCCCTCCGCGCGCTAGTGCGTTCCGCACGCTAGTGAGTTCCGCACGCTACGGCGTTCCGGGCGCTACGGCGCTCCCGCGCTCCCGCGAGTTCCTGCGCTCCCGCGCTCCCGCGAGTTCCTGCGCTCCCGCGCTCCCGCGAGTTCCTGCGCTCCGCGCTCCCGCGAGTTCCTGCGCTCCGCGCTCCCGCGCTCCCGCGCGCTCGGCAAGTCGCCAAGGGCCACCGAACACTGTGCCCCGCAGATGGGCGCAGGTGAGGTCGCGCGGCGTACGATCAGGTGTCATGACGGGCCAGGCCCAGGATGCTCACGGCGGCGACGCAGCGCTTGCCCACGACCCTTCGCTTCAGGAGACTCCGCCGTCTCCACTTGCCCAGCCTTCGCTTATCTTCTCCGCCATCCGCATCTTCTCCGCCATCCGCATCTTCTCCGCCATCCGCATCTTCTCCGCCATCCGCGGAGTTCCTCCAGGTGCAGACCACGACGGATTCACGGTCCGAGGCGATGGAGCTCGCCCGGGCCGCCGTGGCCGCGAGGCTTGCCGCATGCGCTCAGGTCGCCGGGCCGATTGCCAGTACGTACTGGTGGGAGGGGGAGATGGAGCGGGCGGAGGAATGGCTGGTGATGCTGAAGCTTCCCGCCGACCGCTACGCGGACCTGTGCGCCTTGCTAACCAGGCTGCACAGCTACGACGAGCCGGAGATTATCGCCACCCAGATCAGCACGGGCTCCCCCGGGTACCTCGGCTGGATCCGTGCGGAGACAAGGCAGGCCGATACGACCTGACCGGCTGCAGGCATGGTTAACCTAGAGCAGAACGCAGTTCTGTGAGGGGGCCAATAGATGGCCATGCCCAGTGGGCCGGCGGGTCCCGGCCGCGAAGTCTCCACCGATGACGGCCTCTTCGGCCCTGGCTCCGTGACATGGCGGATCATGGGCGAGCCGATCATGTGGGTGGCCGGCTTTCGCGCCCTCTACCTGCAGGCACTGCACCCACGGACGATGCGTGGGACCTGGCAGAACAAGACCTTGGCCGATCCCAGCCAAGCGTGGGGCCGGCTCGCGCGGACGACCGGCTTCGTGCGGGTGCGCACGTTCGGCAGCCTGGCCGAGGTGGACCGTGCTGGGCGCCGCATCCGCAAACTCCACGCCTCGCTCACCGGCGTCGATCCCGACGGCACGCACTTCCGTATCGACGAGCCGGAGCAGCTGATCTGGGTGCACTGCGGTGAGATCGCTTCCTACGTCGACATCGCGCGGCGCAGCGGGATGCCCCTATGCGGGCACGATCTGGACAGGTTCGTGGACGAGCAGCGCAGATCGGCGGCGCTGGTCGGCATCGACCCGGCGGACGTGCCGGCCTCGGTCGCGGAACTTGACGCCTACTTCGACAACATGCGGCCGAAACTGTACGCCTGCGCCGAAGCCAAACGGGCGCTCAGGATGTCCTTCAACCCGGCGGTACCCCGGGCGTTGGTTGCGCTCAAGCTCCTCGCGCCACCGCTGAACACGCTCGCGTTCGCCTCCCTTCCACGGTGGGGACGCAGGATGTACGGTGCGCCGGGAAGCCCGCTCACCGACCTGGCGGCCACGGTGACCCTGAGCGCGCTCTACCGCGCGACACACGGCCTGCCGGAGCAGATCCGTTACACCCCGCCGGTACGGAAGGCGCGGCGGCGGATCCGTGAATACGAGGAACTTCAGCTGCAGCGGCTGCGCGCGGTTTCCTGACCGTTCATCACCGGTCCTTGCCGCTGTCCGCGGCAACGGGCACCACCTGCAGATCACCCACATGCTCCTCGAGCACGCTGAGCGCTTCACCGCTGATCAGGCTGTCCGTGACCAGTGTGCTCACCGCTTCGAGCGGAGCTATCTGACTCAACCCGATCACCCCCCATTTCGTGTGATCAGCCACCACGATCAGCCGCCTGGAGGCCTCGACGAACGCCCGGTTGGTCTCGGCCTCGGTCAGGTTGGGGGTGGTCAGCCCGGCGCGCGCATCGATCCCGTGCACGCCCATGACGACGACGTCAAAGTGCAGCGACCGGATGGTCGATACTGCCACCGCCCCGACCAGCGCTTCCGACGGCGTTCGCACGCCCCCGGTCAGCACGACGGTAAGATCCGCGCGCTCGTTCTGGTAGAGGACCTCGGCGACCTTGATCGAGTTGGTGACGACTGTGAGGTTGGGCACGTTCCTGAGATACCTGGCCAGCGTCCATGTGGTCGTGCCCGCGGTGAGCGCGACGGCCGATCCTGGCTGGATGAGGGCCGCCGCCTGCGCGGCGATCGCCTCCTTCTCCTGCGGTTCGCGGATCGACTTCGCCGCGAAACCTGGCTCGTCGGCGCTCCCGTACTCGACAGTCGTCGCGCCACCGTGCACCTTGGCGACCAGGCCCTGCCTCGCGAGCGCTTCGAGGTCCCGCCTGATCGTCATGTCCGAGACCCCGAGCATCTGGCTGAGGTCGCTGACCCGGACGCCGCCGGCCTGCTTGACCTGCTCCAGGATTTTCGCCTGCCGCATGGCGGCGAGCATGATTAACACCCCCTCTTCGCACGAATGCATTCAGCCGGTCCAGGCCGGGCTCTGCCGCTGCCTCCGTCTGCCCGTTGCCGGTTCCTCCGTTACGGGCAGCGTGCCCGATGAAAGCAACCAAAGTCAACAGTAACGAACAGGTCGTCTGTTCGGCTGAACGGGTTCACTCTTAACTATATTCAGCCGGTGCGCGCTGCGGCCCGAAGCTTCAACGGCGCTTGTGACGGCCACCCCCGGATGGCAGGGCAGAGTGAGTGCCGAGCGGCGGCACGGCCCGGGCTGGTCATGTGAGGAGATGATCAGCGGCACCTACTTCTGGTCGAGGTTGTTCGGTTCCGCGCACCATGATCCGGCCGGATTAGCCCCGGAAGGCCAAGCGGACGCTCCCGGGATCATGGCTCCCGGGATCATGCTCCGGGATCTCTCCGACATCGGCTCCCGGGATCATGGCTCCCGGGATCATGGAACGGCCGGAATGTTCCACCCGGTAATAACCGGGTAGTCATGCTCGGTTCCGAGGGTCGAGAGCGTCCCCGTATCGAGGCGGTATAGCCGTCCCGCCGACGGCTCGAGGCCGAGCCAGCGCGCGGTGAGCACCCGAAGCACATGGCCATGCGCCACAAGCACGACGTCGCCGGAATCGAGCAGCGGGCGCACTCGCCGCAGCACTGCGTCGGCGCGCTCGCCGACCTGTGCCACGGTCTCGCCGGGATGCTCGGCGTCGCCTGGGATCACGCCATCGCGCCACAGATACCAGCCAGGTCGCTGCTGCCTCAGCTGCGGCGTGGTGAGTCCCTCGTATCCGCCATAGTCCCATTCCCAAAGGTCAGGGTCCTGCTTGGCGTTGTCGAGGCCGGCCAGCTTGGCGGTGCGGACCGCGCGCTCGGCAGGGCTCGTCAATGCCGCCTGAATGTCATGCTCCGCGAGGGCAGGAGCGAGCGCGGCTGCCTGGGCCTCGCCGCGGGCCGTGAGCGGCACGTCGGTCCTGCCCGTATGCCGGCCCTCCGCGCTCCATTCGGTCTCACCGTGCCTGAGCAGAATAAGCTCTCCCATTGCTCCATCATCCGGCGTCATCCGCGTTGTCCTACCGTGGGGGCATGACGAGCATGACGCCTGAAGAGTTCCGGCGCTACGGGCGGCAGGTGGTTGACTGGATCGCGGACTACTGGGAGCGGGTCGAATCGCTGCCTGTGCAATCGCGCGTGGCTGCTGGTGAGATACGCAAGCTGCTGCCCGCGCACCCCCCGCTGCACCCGGAGCCGTTCGAGGCGATCCTCGGCGACCTGGACCGTGTGGTGCTGCCCGGCGTGACGCACTGGCAGCATCCGCGGTTCTTCGGCTACTTTCCCGCCAACGCTTCCGGGCCCGCGGTGCTCGGCGACCTCATGTCGTCAGGACTCGGCGTGCAAGGGATGCTCTGGGCGACGAGTCCCGCGTGCACGGAACTCGAACAGCACGTGCTCGACTGGCTGGTGGAGCTGCTCGGGCTACCGGACCGGTTCCGCTGCGACGGCCCCGGTGGCGGTGTCATCCAGGACAGTGCCTCAAGCGCGGTGCTGGTGGCTCTCACCGCGGCTCTGCACAGGGCGACGAACGGTGCTTGGCGCACCAGCGGCTTGACTGGCGGAGGCGCCGGGAGCGTTGTGCCCGCCGGTAGTGCTGTGGCTGCCGGTAGTGCTGTCGCTGCCGGTAATACTGTGACTTGCGGTAGTACTATGACTTCCGGTAGTGCTGTGGCTGCCGGTAGTACTGCGGCTGCCGGTGGTACCGCGACTTCCGGCAGTGCTGTGGCTGGCGCCGCGGCGCGGTACGCGGTTTACATTTCCGAGCAGGCGCACTCCAGCGCGGACAAGGCCGTGGTCGTCGCCGGGCTCGGCGAGCAGGCACTGCGCAAGGTCAGGGTGGACCCGGTGACGCTCGCAATGGATGTGAGCCATCTGCGCGCCCTGATCGCGGCCGATGCCGGCGCGGGCGTGCGCCCCGTGATGGTCGTGGCGACCGTCGGAACCACCTCCACAACCGCGATCGATCCGGTCCGGCGCATCGGCGAGGTGTGCCGCGCGCAGCGAGTCTGGCTGCACGTCGACGCCGCCTATGCCGGTGTGGCCGCGGTCTGCCCCGAGTTTCGCTGGGTCAACGACGGCGTCGCCGCCTGCGCGGACTCCTACGCGACCAATCCGCACAAGTGGCTGCTCACGAACTTCGACTGTGACGCCTTCTGGGTCGCCGACCGTGCGCCGCTGCTCGCCGCCCTGTCGATCCTGCCGGAGTACCTGCGAAACACGGCCACAGAATCCGGCCAGGTCGCCGACTATCGTGACTGGCAGATCCCGCTTGGCCGCAGGTTCCGCGCGCTGAAGCTGTGGTCGGTGATCCGCTGGTACGGAGCCGAGGGGCTGCAAGCGCACATCCGCCGTCATGTCGAGTCCGCCACGCGGTTCGCCGCCTGGATCGGCAGCGATGATCGGTTCGAGGTCGCGGCGGCGCACCCGCTCGCGTTGGTCTGCTTCAGGCTGCGGCTGCCCGATCTCGCCCCGCAGCAGCAGGATGCCGCCAACATGGCGCTTATGGAGCAACTTAACGGCTCCGGTGAGCTTTTCCTCACCCACACGAAGATCGGCGGCAGGGTGACGCTCCGGCTCGCCGTCGGCGGCACGTTGACGCAGCACAGGCACGTCGAGCAGGCGTGGGACGCCATCAGCCGGGCCGCGGGCGCGTTCAGGCCGGCCTGAACTCCCTTACCCCGCCGAGCCCAGCCTGACCGGATGTCGGCCTTACGCGGCGCCAGCAGGGGCTGGACCAGCCTGACCCGGTCCCGCACGCTCAGCGGCTTTCGCCCTCTTCGGCGTACACGCGCGTCGCGTACTCCTCGAGCACCTGCTCGCAGCGCTCGATCGCGGAGACGGCCGCTGCCTGGCCGGACGCGCCAAGCACATCGCGGGCGCGGACCTTCCCGAACCAGTTCCGCAGCTTCACCAGGTCCTCGTCGTTTTCTTCGAGCTCGGCGTAGGTGAAATGCTCCCCCACGTATTCCTTCTCCACCTGCGCGAGGAAGTCCTGGCAGCGGTCGACGATCTCCTCGTACTCGTCGTCCCTCGCCGCGTTGAATGCGCGCTTGATGTCCGCCTCGCCGGCGAGCACATCGGTGCTGAGCAGGTAGGCGCTGCCTCCCATCTCAGTGATCTCTTTGCGCAGCGCACGCAGTGCACGCTCCGCGCCGACGGCGTGCGGCAAGGCCGCGGCCGAGTTCTGCAGGTAGATGGCCCCGAGCCCTTTTATGCGCCGCCAGACGGCTGCCCGCAGCCTGGTCGGCTCGGCGGGGATCCGGTAAATCAGCAGCAGCCACCTTCTGCCGGGGGATCCCGGCGAGTCGCTCCCCGGGCTGGCACCGCTGCGGGGCGCGCCAGGGGCCTGCTGGTCAGCCACGGCCGCTCACGACCTCAGCATACGAGCCGTCATCCTTTGGCTCTCGTGATCAGATGCCCGCGCCGGGCCGCACCGGCCGTGATCTGCTCACCCCGGAGCCACACAGCCCGGACGACGCCGGCGAGCACTCTGCCCTCGTAAGGTGTCACCGGATTGCGGTTGAGCAGCTCGCTGCCGTGCACGGTGAACTCGGCGCCCGGATCGAAGGCCACCAGGTCCGCGTCGCAGCCGACCGCGAGCCGCCCCTTCGACGGCAGCCCGGCGAGTGCCGCGGGCCGCTCCGCCATCCAGCGGATCACATCGGCGAGGCCGTGCCTGCGCCGCCGCGCCGCCGTCCACAGGGCAGGCAGGCTGAGTTGCAGGCCCGCGATGCCGCCGCGGGCCGCACCGAAATCGCCCGCGTTCGCGCGCGCGGCCGTGCCCGGCTGCGCGGCGCGCTGCATGCCGTGCGCGCGCGGATCCGCCGGCTCAGGCGCGGGCGGCGAGTGACCTGACGCCACGCAGTCGATCACACCTGCTTCGAGCCCCCGCCACAGCGCCTCGCGGTTGATCCCATCCCTGATCGGCGGCAGGCACTTGAACTCGGTGGCGCCGTCTGGCACCTCCTCCGCGGCGAAGAACAGGTAGTGCGGGCAGGTCTCCGCGGTCAGCGCGATGCCTGCCGCCTTCGCCCCTGCGATAAGGGCGACGCACTCGGCCGCGGAAAGATGCGCGATGTGCGCCCTGGCTCCCGTGGCGGCCGCAGCGGCGACGACCCGCTCGATGGCGCGCCGCTCGGCACGCGGTGGCCGGGAGGCGAGGTAGGTGGCGTAGCTGCGGCCGTGTGCCTGCCGGATCTCGCTCCGGTCCTCGGCGTGCACCGCCATCAATGTGTCGGGGCCAAGATCGGCGAGGCGGGCGAACGCGGCGCGCATGTCCGCATTTTCGAGCACGATCAAATCATCCGCGCCGCTGTCTGCCCGGTCCTCCGCGTCGGCGGCGTACGGAGCATCGCGGCCGGCGAGGAAGCACTTGAACCCGACGACCCCTGCGTCGCGCAGCGGGCCAAGCTCGGCCAGGTTGCCTGGCACCACAGCACCCCAGAACCCGACGTCGACCGCGCACCTTCCCGCCGCTGCGGCCCGCTTGGCATGCAGAGCCTCGACGGACACGGCGGATGGCAGCGATGCGGCCGGCATGTCCACGATCGTGGTCACGCCACCGGCCGCGGCGGCCGCGGTCGCCGATGCGAAGCCTGCCTCGTCTGCGTCGGCCAGGCCTGGCTCGTAGGCGTGCACGTGCACGTCGACCAGCCCGGGCAGCAGCGCCAAGCCTGCGAGGTCCTCCTCGCGCGCCGCGTCGAGCGGGGCGTGCAGCGGCGCCACGGCGGCGATCCGGCCATCACGGACGGCCACCGCGGCCGGCGTCTCGCCGCCGGGAAGCACCACACGGCGGGAGCGCACAACAAGGTCGTACCTTAGGTCTTGGGTCACGAGGGTCTGGTCCTTTCCGCGTTGGCCGGCGGCTGCTGCCCGCAGAGCCAGTCATGCGCTAGCCGTTCGGCTAGATCTTCGAGCAGTTTGCCGGGCTCGGTCATGCAGCGCCGCAGGTCGGGCTCAATGCCCGTCAGCGCGTACGCGGCCGAGATGCCGCTTCGGCGCAGGTCGCTTGCCGCCAGTGTCGCAACGCCCGCGACCGCGACGACAGGCACGCCTGCCGCGGCCGCCGCGCGGGCCACGCCCGCCGGGGCCTTGCCGCGCAACGTCTGCGCGTCCAGCGACCCCTCACCGGTGATGACCAGGCGCGCGCCCTCGATGCGGCTGGCGAAATCGAGGCAGTCAAGCAGCACGTCAATACCGGGCCGCATGCGGGCGCCGAGGAACGCGAGCGCGGCGAAACCGAGGCCGCCCGCGGCGCCCGCGCCCGGCAGGTCGCGGTAGCTGTGGCCGAGCGCCCGTTCGGCCAGGTCCGCCCAGCGACCGAGCCCCTCCTCCAGGACTGCCACGTCATGCGGCGAGGCTCCCTTCTGCGGGCCGTACACGGCCGCCGCGCCATGCGGTCCGAGGAGGGGGTTGTCCACGTCGCATGCCACGGTCACGTCGGCGAGCGCCGCGGCGCCCGATGTCGCCCGCATCGCAGCGAGTTCGAGGCGGTACAACGCGCGCAGCGCGGCCCCGCCTGGTGGCAGTCGCGCGCCTGCGCGGTCGGACAGCCGTCCGCCGAGGGCCTGCTACCAGCCCGGCGCCACCGTCGGTGCAGGCGACGCCGCCGAGGCCAAGTACGATCCTGCGCGCACCCGCGTGCACCGCCGCGCTGATGAGCTCCCCGGCGCCGTGGCTCGTCGCGGTCAGCGGCTGGCGCAGGCCGCCGGGCAGGCGCCGCAGCCCGCACGCCTGCGCCGCCTCAAGGATGGCGTCGGCAACGCCTGCCGTGCCTGCGAGCGGGCTCGTCTCTTCGTCGCGGCTCGCCGTCGCGTCGCGGATCGCGAACGAGGCGCTGACGGGTTCGCCTGTCGGCCCTTGCACCGTGGCGCTGACACGGCGGTAGCCCGCCGCGACGGCGCTTTCGACCGTGCCGTCACCGCCGTCCGCCACCGGGAGCGTGACAACAGGCACGCTCGGGCAGGCTCGCCTCAGCCCGGCCGCCACGTGCTCGGCGACCTGCGGCGCGGTCAGCGTTCCCTTGAACTTGTCCGGCGCCACGACCACATGGCCTGGGTTGTCCGGCATCACCGCGATCCTAGCTGCAAGGTCGTCTTTTGACCCAGCGTGGCACATCCCGCCCGCGCGCATCACCACGTTGCCGGGTAGGTTCGTGGTGTCCGGGATTGGTGTTGGTGGCGGCGGGGATCTGCGAGACATGCCCTAGCCCGGCGGCGAGGACGAGTGCGGATGAAAATGTGCACGCTTGGACGCGGCGGCCCGGAGGTATCCAGGGCCGGTCTCGGGCTGATGGGGATGTCGGGAATCTACGGCCGTGCCGACGACGCGGAGAGCATCGCGACGATTCACGCCGCCCTGGACGCCGGGATCACGCTGCTCGATACAGCCGACTTCTACGGCATGGGGCACAACGAGTTGCTGCTTTGCCGAGCCCTGAAGGGCGGGCGGCGCGAGAGCGTGTTCATCCAGGTGAAGTTCGGTTCGCAACGCGATCCTGCGGGCGCGTTCCTCGGCAACGACGCCAGGCCGGCGGCCGTGAAGACCTGGCTCGCCTACACGCTCAGGCGCCTGGGGACGGACTACGTGGATCTCTACCAGCCCGCACGGCTGGACCCGCACGTCCCGATCGAGGACACCGTGGGCGCCATCGCCGAACTCATCCAGGCGGGCTACGTGCGCCACGTCGGGCTGTCGGAGATGGGCGCGCAGACCATCAGGCGGGCGCATGCGGTGCACCCGATCACGGCGCTGCAGATCGAGTACTCACTGATGAGCCGGGGGATCGAGGCGGAGGTTCTGCCCGCGGTGCGCGAGCTTGGCATCGGTATCACCGCGTACGGCGTGCTGTCGCGCGGGCTGCTCGACATCTCCACCGCGCGATCACTCGACGACGCCGATCCGCGCTCCCGTTTCCCGCGGTTCCAGGCCGGGAACCTGGCCCGCAACAGGGCGCTCGCTGAGGATCTTGACAAGATCGCTCAGCAGATGGGCGCGACGTCCGCGCAGATCGCCCTCGCGTGGGTGCTATCCCGCGGCAGTGACATCATTCCGCTGATCGGCGCGAAGCGAGAGCAGCGGCTGCGTGAGTCACTCGGCGCGCTCGATCTGGCGCTGAGCGAGGCGGATCTGGCGCGGATCGAGGCCGCGGTGCCTGCGGACCTGGTGGCGGGCAGCCGTTACGAGGCCGCGCAGATGGCAGCCCTGGACAGCGAAGCGGGTAGCGCCGGGCCGAGGTGAAGCGCCGGGCCGAGGTGAAGCGCCGGGCCGAGGCGAGAAGCGCCGGGCCGAGGTGAAGCGCCGGGCCGAGGTGAAGTGCCGGGCCGAGGCGAAGCGCCGGGCCGAGGCGAAGGGCCGGGCCGCGGCCAGCATCTGCGACTGGGCAAAGCCGGAGGTGGCCGCGGGTCCACCGGGTGCCGCGATCAGGAGCCGGTGCCCGGCTTGAACGGTGTCACATCGATCACGCCGTGCTGGCAGACACTGCCGCCGGGCCACGAGGTGCGCAGCGTCGCGGTCTCGTCGGGCGGCGTCACAAGGAGCACGCTGGGGACCGGTTCGCAGGTGGCCGGGGTTTCGTCGCTGCCAGGGACAATCGTCCAGTGCAGCAGCGTGTAGGCGCGCTGACCCGGCGTCAGGGTCACCAGTTGCGGGGTCGCGGCAACCCGGCTGACCCTGGTGACAATTGGCTGCGATGATGCGTTCGCGAGCCGCATCCCTGGATAGCCGAAAACCTGGCACGGCACGCCCGAGGTGTTGGTCAGAACGAGGAATGCGTAGCGCTGGCCCGCGCCGGGATTACCCAGAGTCACAACGGCGGACAGCATGCTGGTGTGGCATCGGCCCGGGCCCTGAGCCTGGGTGCCTGAACTGCCTGCGCTGGCGGTGGACCCGCCATTACCCTGCGCGGTCGCCGCTGGTGTCTCCGCCGCGGCGTCACCGCCGCTGGTGTCTCCGCCGCTGGCGTCTCCGCCGCTGGTGTCTCCGCCGCTGGTGCAGCCGAGGAACCAACCGCTGACTGGCTCGCCGTCGGCGCCTGGGAGGCGGCCGCCCCGCTCGAGCCGCCACACCCCGCGGCAAGAACCACGGTCGCGGCGGCCAGCGCGGTGGCCGCTGCCTTCGCATGAACCTTCATCGCGCCTCCTGTCGTTCACGGCGCCCCCCGTTGTTCGCGGCGCCCCGGTTGTTCGCGGCGCCCCCTGTCGTTCGCGGCGCCCCTGTTGTTCACTGTGCCCTCGTTGTTCGCGGCGCCCCCTGTCGTTCGCGGCGCCCCCTGTTGTTCACTGTGCCCTCGTTGTTCGCGGCGCCCCCGTTGTTCGCGGCGCCCCCGCCCTTCACGGCGCCGCGCCCTTCGCGGCGCCTCACGCCGTTTAGGGCGCCCGTCGGCGTCCGTCGCGCCGCGGCCGCCGTCAAGATCCGTTTCTGTGTTAATCTGCCCGCAGTATTTGCCGGAAACTCAACACAATTGCGGATCATGGAGGCTGGACCACCTTAGCGGGCGCCCGCGGTGGCTCACTGATATGTGCTCAACGCAGTCGGTGCCCTGATGAAACTTTCGCCAGCGCCGTGTGCGAGAAGGTCTTCGAGGGCCTGCTCGACGGCGCGCCGCTGACCGGCCGGAACTCGACTTGGATCACCTTCGCGACCTGGCGGCACCGGATCGGCACCGGATCTGCGGCGCGCACCTGGCGCTGCTCGGCGACGCGGCGCACACGGCGCGCTTTCCATCGGCTGGGGCGCCAAGCTGGCCATGGAGGAGGGGCTCGCGCTCGCCTGCCTGTCCGAGCACGGCGATCCGGCCACCCTGGCCGCCCATGAAGCCGAACCGTTACCGATGGTGCTCAGCACCCAGCGCGCGGCGCGAGCGAGCCTGGAGTGGTTTGAGGCCTGGAGTGGGTCGAGGAGATCGGTCAGGGCCGCCAGCGGCGTACCAGGCATGGCCGCTGGCGACCGGACGTGTGAACCGGCCTCAGGTCCGGCTGCGCCGGGCGCGCCCGCGCTCGTGGCCGCTAAGCCGCAGCAACAACAGCAGGACAATGGCACCGATTATGGAGCCGATGATGCCGGTGGCATGGAAGTTGTGGATGGAAAGCGTGCGGTACTGGACCAGGTTCTCCAGGAAACCGCCGACGAACGAACCGACGACGCCGAGGACGATGGTGCCGAGGAGCCCGATCGGGTCGCGACCGGGCACGAGCAGGCGCGCGATCGCGCCGGCGATCAGCCCGACGACGACCAGGACGATAATAAAGGTGACCATGACGCGCTCTGTGCCCATATCGCGGCCAATTACGCATAGCAGGCAGCAACTCGTGCTGCCGCGCCGCTACCGAAACATGGCACTGGTCCCGCTGGGCAGCAGGCCATTTTCTGACGGCCCGCGTTCGCCGGGGCGTCGGCCGTTCCGCGGCCGGGCTGGCTGGCCGTTGCTCGCCCTCGGTCGCGTGGACTGCTTGCCGCTTCCCGATAGCCGGAGCCTCCAGGCAGGAACCGGCCCTCCCGGTCGCCTTTAGGCGCCGGGAAGGCCGTCAGAGGCGTCAGCAGCGCCCGGGTGGCGCCACGCCCACGACGGGCAGGCGCTCCTGGCGTCGGGGGGAGGCGTTCAGCGGGGCGGCCGGGGTGCCCGCGGCGGCAGCGGGCGGGGCGGCAGCGGCGGGCGGGGCGGCAGCGGCGGGCGGGGCGGCAACGGCGGGAGGGGCGGCAGTGGCGGCGGGGTTACGCCGCGCCGCATGTGCCGCGGGCGGCCGGGGCCATCGGCGGCCCATTCTTGCGGCTCGTCGGCTGGGTCCTGCGCCATGTCGGCAGCCTCCTGCGCGAGCTCGGCTGGGTCCTGCGCCATGTCGGCAGCCTCCTGCGCGAGCTCGGCTGGGTCCTGCGCCATGTCGGCAGCCTCCTGCGCGAGCTCGGCTCGTTCCTCCGCCTGGACGGCTGCCTCCTCTGCCTGGTCGGCTCGTTCCCGCGCCTGGTCGGCAGCCCTTTGCACCTGGTCGGCTCGTTCCTGCGCTCGTTCTTGTTCCTCCTCGTCGGCCCAATCCTGCGCCAGGTCGGCAGCCTCCTGCGCGAGCTCGGCTCGTTCCTCCGCCTGGACGGCCGCCTCCTCTGCCTGATCGGCTCGTTCCCGCGCCTGGTCGGCGGCCTCCTGCACCTGGAAGGCAGCTTTTCGTGCCTCGATTTCCGGCGCGGTCAAACCCGCCGCCTCGGCCTCGCGGGCGTACCGCTCCTCGGGAGTTATCTCGATGAAGTCCGGGTCCTCCGCCCCCGATTGCCCGGCCCCGATCGCCCTCCTGGCAACGCTGTACGGCTCGCCGGTCTCTGCCATGCGCTGGCGAGTGGCACTCTTCTGGGCTTTGTTCCGAGTCATGATCATCTCTTCCTGGCGAGTCTGCCCGCGTCTGCCCGCCTAGGGTGTATGACCTAACCCGAAATGCACGCGAGTCATGGACCCTTGTCCTCGTCGCCACCACGGCGCGGGCCGGTCGGTAGCTCAGAAGCGGGCAGGCTGTGCGCTGCCGCTACGGGTCAGCATACATCGCGATACATCTCGCCGAAGCGCATACCCGTATTGGCCCGTTTAGCGCAGAACTGCCCCAGCGACTGCCAGCAGGGGGACCGTTCGCTCGCGGTGCGGTCTGGGCCTGTGTCGCGCGGCGCCGGTTAGGGCGCCCTTGGCGCCGGAGTCCGGCGCTCGTCGGGTGGGCACCGGACGAAACGAGCGGCAGGGCCGGAGAGACCAAGCAGAGCCAGCACGCCGCAGCCCTCAATTGTTTCGTCGTAAGCCTTCATTAGATTCGATAGAGACGATCGCGAGCCCGCCGCGTATCCCCCCGGAGTCAGATGAGGCGCCGCCCGCGGGACGTTGCGTCTGGCCGCGACGGGCCGCGGGTAATCTGAAGAAACATCTGACTTCTACCGGTGCGGGCGTGCGCCAGTCAGGCATCCCCATGGACGCCAACCCGTCGCCGGGGAACAAGGCAGGCGGGATTACCACGATCCTGGAGAAGTCCCTCGGCGTGATCGCCAAAGGGGGAAGCACTCCGCTTCGCGCCGTCTACGAGTACGCGCAGCCGGTCAGCGCCACGGGCATGGTTTTCATGGACACGCCCGGCTACGACCCGGTGTCGGTGACCGGCATCGTGGCAGGCGGCGCTCAGGTGGTGTGCTTCACCACAGGCCGCGGTTCGGTTTTCGGCGCTAAACCGGCCCCGAGCCCCAAACTCTGCTCCAACTCACGTATCTATGCTGCGATGGCCGAGGACATGGATGTGAACTGCGGCGTGATCGTGGACGGCGAGGTCAGCGTGGCCGACGTGGGCCGGAAGATCTTCGATCTGGTTCTGGCCGTGGCCTCCGGTCGCGCCACAGCCAGTGAACTCCTCGGTTTCGGAGACGAGGAGTTCACCCCGTGGCAGCTGGGTGCGGTGATGTGACCAGCGGCGCCACGGCAGACCGGCTGCGGTACGCCACGCTCGGCAAGATCCCGCCGCACTTGCGTCCTGACACCGACCCGCGCGGGCGCAAGGTCGGGGTCGTGCATCTGGGCGTCGGCGCGTTTCACCGCGCCCACCAGGCCGTCTACACCGAGGCGTGCGGCGACTGGGGCATCGCGGGATTCACCCAGCGCAGCAGCAGCGTGGCCGACCGGCTTGTCCCGCAGGATTGCCTCTACAGCGTGCTTGTGCGATCCGCAGATGAGGTGCGCCCGCAGGTTATCGGAGCGATCCGCGAGGTGGCGTTCGCCGGAGCGGATCCGGCGGAGGTAGTCGCCAAGATCGCCGAACCCGCTGTTACCGTCGTCACGCTCACCGTCACGGAAAAGGGCTACCGGCATGATCCCGCCACCGGCCGCCTGCGGCTTGCCGACCCCGAGGTCGCCGCCGACCTGGCTGGGCGGCCGCCGCGCACCGCGGTCGGCCAGCTTGCCGCCGGGCTTGCCGCTCGTGCCGCGGCGGACGGGCCGCCGCTGACGATCGTGTGCTGCGACAACCTGCCATCCAGCGGCCGCACGCTGCGCGGCCTCGTCGAGCAGTACCTGGAGCACTACGGCGGGAACGCCGGTGCGGCAAGGAATGCGATCGCCGACTGGATGGCGGCGGCGGCGCGGTTTCCTGCCACCATGGTCGACCGCATCGTCCCTGCCGCCACGGAAGCGGATCGCGCCGACGCCGCTGCCCTGCTTGGGGTGCGGGACGAGGGAACCGTCGTCGCAGAGCCCGGCTCGCACTGGGTCATCGAGGATGACTTCGCCGGGCCCCGGCCGCGGTGGGAGCAAGCGGGCGCGCTGCTCGTGCCCGACGTCGCACCCTACGAGATCATGAAGCTCCGGGTCGTCAACGGCGCGCACTCCGCGCTCGCCTATCTTGGCGGCCTCGCCGGACACGAGTACATCGCCACCGCGGCCGCGGACCCCGACCTGGCCAGCTACGTTATGCGGCTGCTCGCCGAGGACGTCGCGCCGACGCTTGATCCGCCCGCGGGCGCCGACCTGGCGGCGTATCAGCAGCAGCAGTTGCCCCGCTTCGCCAACCCGGCCCTGCGCCACCAGATCGCGCAAGTGGCCATGGACGGCAGCCAGAAGCTGCCGCAGCGGTTGCTCGGCACCATCAGGGACCGTTACCGCGCCGGGGCCGAGCCAATCTGGGCGTCTCTGGCCGTGGCAGCCTGGATGCGGCATGTAGCCGCAGGTAGGAGCGATGATGGGCGCCCATTCGCCGTGGACGACCCGTTGGCCGAGATTTTTGCCGAACGGCTGCGCGGTGTGTCACGCGCAAAGGACGTGACGGCAGCCTTGCTCGGTGTGCGTGCGGTGTTCGGTGATCTCGCTGCGAACACCGGGTTCGAGGATCTTCTCGCAACTCACCTGGACCGCCTCACCCGCGACGGCGCGCGCCAAACGCTCCGCTCGTTGCTCTAGGGCGTGTCCCCGTAGCCCGTCGTTCAGGTCCAGTAAGTCGTCAGGTCCAGTAAGCCGTCAGGTCCAGCAAGACGTGCGGCCCTGGCCAGATAGGTTGCCGCGATGGAGCATAGGTACCGGGGTCCGACGAGGCACGGGCGTACGCGGCGCGATAGCGACATCGCGATCGCGACATTAGGAGTGGTCGAGATGACTGAGATCAAGGCAGACGAAGGGGTCGGCCGCATGACCGCTGAGCGGGCGCGGGTCATCACCGACCTGTTCCGGGCTACCCACCCGAGCGCGGCGGCTGAGATCGGTAATTTCGTCGACGGCATCATCCACGCCCTAGGCGATGACGTGACCGACCCTGATGAGCCCGTCCGGGACGCGGGGGGGCCGGTTTCCATCCGGTCAGCGAACGCAGCGGTCGAGTTTGTGATGGCAGCGATGCTGAGGGCATCCAGGTGAGACGGCTTGAGAGCCACGCTCGGCGCATCTGACCTGATCCCGGTTAGTCGTAGATCCCGCCGTACAAACGGTTTCGCGCGCGCGATCGGCCTTGTCTGCGGTCACAAGGTCGGCCTGGCGACCGCCCAGCACGCCATCGATAGCGACTGGAGGACCGCGTACGTCAAGTACGTCGGCAAACCGTGACATAAGACCTGGTTCACGATCCCGGTAGCGCCCAGCAGCTTCAACGGGTAGATCCTTGCCGATGCCTGGCCGAGGAGGCCGGCATGAGGGAGGGCGCTTAACAGACTGAGCGCCTGGCTTTCCCCGGGTGGTTACGCGCGCCCGCGCCTACACGAACGCAGCCTGAATTCGCCAATGCATCAGCGAGCAGCACTAGCAGGACATAACTAACGATGATCACTCAGATGGGTTGAACGTGGGTGGGGACAGCAATGGGCGGGGATGGATTGCAACTCATGGCTGGCCGGATATGCCACTACCGCCAGCACTGCCTTCGGTACGGTTAGTGACCGCAACGCCAGCGCAACGGACCTGAAGGAGGAATCATGACCATGAAGAACTGGGTCTTCTGGAAGGGACCTGACGAGCCGATCGTGCGCCAGGACTTTGAGGGCTGATCGCTGGCCATGGCCCCGTCGGGGCTGGTAGCCGCAGGCGCACCGGACCTTGACGCTGCGTCAAGACCCAGCCTGGTCGTCACGATCACCGCCCCCGCCCGGTGATGCGCTGTGCGGAGCGTTCAAGGCCGCGTGCACCTTTTCGAGCAGCGCCTGCTGGGTGAACGGCTTTTGGACGAACCCGGTTCCCTCGGCGCGGGGGTGGTCCGGGCTCAGCATGTCCGGGCTGTAGCCGGACATGAACAGGACAGGCAGCCCGGGTCTCAGGCCGGTGACGCGTTCGGCCAGTGCCTGCCCGGACATGTGAGGCATGACGGAGTCGGTCAGGAGAAGCTGGAGATCGCAGGAGGCGGCCAGCGACAATGCTTCTTCGAATGTGCCGGCCTCCAGGGTGGCGTAGCCATTCTGGCGCAGGATCCGCGAGGTGAGCTGCAGCACAGGGGGCTCGTCGTCGACAACCAGGATTGTCTCCCCAGTTCCCCGGACGTGAGGCGCGGCGGCGGCCGACGTTGCCGGGGCGGGTACGGCGATGGCCGGGAAGAACAGCCGGAAGGTCGTGCCGGTGCCTTCCTCGGAGCCGACGCTGATGGTGCCGCCGGCGCCGGTGACGACGCTGTACACGGTGGCCAGCCCCAGGCCGATGCCCTGGCCCACCGGTTTGGTCGTGAAAAACGGCTCGAAGATGTGAGCCGCGACCTCAGCGCTCATGCCGGTTCCGGTATCGGTGACGGCAAGCTCGACGTAGCGGCCAGGGTCAACGCCGTGATGCAGCCGGGCGTAGCCCTCGTCGAGGTCAGCCAGGCTCGTCTCGATCGTCAGGATCCCGCCCTCAGGCATCGCGGCACCGGCATTGACGGCCAGGTTGAGCAGCACCTGCTCGACCTGGCCGCGATCGGCCACGATGGCGGGCAGGTCCGCGGCCAGGTCGACCCGGATTTCGATGACCCCCCCGGTTGCGCTGGACAGCAAGTCGCGGGTGTCGGCCACGACGGCGTTCAGCCCGAGTGCCTCTGGCCGGGTCGTCTCTCGCAGGCCGGCGACGAGCAGTTGCTTGGTGATCCGGGCGGCGCGTTCGGCCGCGGCTTGGATCTGTTCGACGTCGGCCCGGACTGCTGGCTGGCCTGCCGTCTCCTCGGCCACGAACGCCGCGTAGTTCACGATGATGGCCAGCAGGTTGTTGAAGTCGTGGGCGACCCCGCCAGCCAGGTTGCCCAGGCTTTCGAGCCGCTCAACCTGGAGCACATGCTGCTCCAGCGCCCGGCGGTCAGCTTCCAGCCGGACGCGTTCGGTCACGTTCCTGGCCATCGTCGCCGACCCGATCACCAAGCCCCCGGCGTCCCGGACCGGAGAGACGGATATTGACACGTCGAGGATGGTCCCGTCTTTGCGGCGATGCTGGGTCTCGAAATGGTCAACCCGCTCCCCCCGCCGCACGCGTTCGAGGCGGGGCGCCAGCTCCCCGGCCCGGTCCGGCGGGACGAGCACGGACACGTTTCGCCCGATGATCTCACTTGCGGCGTAGCCGTACTGGTCCACTGCCGCCGCGTTCCAGCTGGTGATGACGCCTTCGAGCGTCTTTCCGAAGATGGCGTCACGCGACGACTCGACGATGGCCGCCAGCCGCGACGTCGCCTCGGAGTCGGCCGCGGCTTTCGCGATCATCTGGTTGATGTCGCGGGTCAGCGAGCGGACTTCCGCCGGGCCGCTCACCGTGATCGGATCTGCCGACATGTGCGTCGTCGCGGCCCGGACCCTGACGCTCAGCTCTTCCACGGGCCGCACGACCCGGCGGTAGAACACCAGGGAGGCCGCCACAAAGACCGCAAGACCGGCGAGCGTGAGGATAAGCAGGCGGTCGCTCAGCTGGTCGGCCGCGGCCAGGCCGACGAGGGCCCCACCGGCCGCGAAGACGAACACCGCCACGAACCCCACGACGTAGACGCTGACCGGCCCGGACCAATTCCCCCTTCGAACCATTGGCAACCACACCGGGACCTCCGCTCTCGACCCTCCATCGACTCCCCGTGGACCGTCAGCACTGGAGCAATACCCAACACAGTGCGATCAGATCACTACAAAACGCTACACTAGCATCGGTTCGGCGGCGAGCCTGACCGGCCCCTCATGCCGTGGGCCAGGTCCGATAGGCGGGGCTGTCCGATAGGCGGGGCTGTGAGCCACGGGCCATCCCGCTGGCTGGCTGCCGCCACTGGCGGACTGGTCAACCAAAGCGCCGAAGGACAGCGGGAGCCGTGTCAGCTCCGCGTACGACGGGTACCGGAGCGCGGTAGCGATGCGGCCCAGCGGTTTGCTGGAATCCGGCTCGGCGGCCACTGCCACCGAGATGGATCGTGTTATGGACGAGCACATGCATGCCGGACTAGCCGGCGACATCCCGGCGATCCTTGACACGCTCGCCAGCGACGCCGAGATCGACCCGCCTCCCGGACCTCCGACTGGACCTGACATAATACTTGCTCGGAGAGCTTCTGCCTCGACATTAAAGACGCGTCAGCATAAGTATGCGTCAGCTATAAGGACTATGTGCGGCCGGTGAGGAAAGCTCTCAGGACCGCCAAGAACGAGCTGTATTAGGCCTCAGCGGCTGGGCAGCAATTCCAGGTGGAATCCATCCCCCTACTGAACATGACCGCCGCCGGCCTGCATGGCCGCGCTGATATCGCGGACGAAGGACACCTTCGTCTTCTCGTCCAGGTAGGGCACGGTCTCCTCTCCGGCCTTGATTGTGTCGATTATGTTCCGGCAGTGCGCGTCCCAGAAGCCGGGCAAGGCCATGGCGTGCGCGCGCAGCGCCAGGGCCGGGCCGCGCAGTGATTCGGCTAAGGCCCGCATCTTCTCGCGGGTGTCCTGTGCGAGGCCGGACATCTCGGCCGAGGCCGCCTGAAGGGCCTTCACGTGGTCGCCCAGGGCCGGCTCGCCCAGCTCGTCCGTGATCTCGTCCAGCTCGGCGGCGTGGCTGGCCAGGGCGGCAGACCAGTCGTCGAGGCTGCCGGGCCCCAGGTCACTCACGGTGAGGGTGGGGTCGAGGGACTCGATGTCTTTCGCCAGCACCCGGCACAGATGATCGAGGTTACCCAGCCACTCGTCACGGGTCAGCCCGCTGCCGCCGGTTTTCTCGTCGTTCAATCTGGCCCCTTTTCTTGATCTCTTCGTAATGGCCCCGCACCGATGCTACCAATGCCGTCCGGGCGGTCCAAAAAGATCTTTTCCGGGCCGGCTGAAATTAGACCACCGGCTGGCTTCTCTACCCCCGGGATGTAGTGCGATGCCACCCGGCCGGCTACAATGCTAGGCGGGGGTGATCTGGCGGCAGGGCGGTCGCACAGGTTATGCCGTGCCAGTGAAGGGCCGGTAATTATTCCCGGCCTGAAGATGAATGCCGACCGGGGGACGAGCCGTCATCAGTCACAGGGTGATCAAGCCGCCAATCGGAACGAGCGCGACCGTTATAACGAACGCCCAATATCCTGCCACTTTATTCCGCTGAGGCGATCCCCAGACGAACAATGAAAGCCAGCGGGTGACGCGATTGCCTGCGCGGTCAGGAATCTGGCTGGTAGCGGTAACCCATGCCTGGTTCGGTGAGCAGGTAGCGCGGCCTTGACGGATCCGGTTCGAGCTTGCGCCGCAGCTGCGCCATGTACAGGCGGAGATTGCCGCCCGCGTCGGCGTAACCCGGGCCCCACACCTCCGTGAGCAACTGCCGCTGGCTGAGCAATTTTCCCGGGTGCCGCAGCAGCACCTCGATCAGGTGCCACTCGGTGGGAGTGAGCCGGACATCACTTGTCGTCCCGTTTTCCGAGCGGGTCACCCGCCGCGCGGCCAGGTCCACCGTCGCGGTTCCGAGTGTCACACTTGGCGCAGCTTCGTGCGGCTGGATGCGGCGGGTGACGGCCCGCATCCTGGCGAGCAGTTCGTCCATGCCAAACGGTTTCGTCACGTAGTCGTCCGCACCGGCGTCGAGCGCGTCCACCTTATCCGTGGCGTCGGACCGGCCGGAAAGCACGATGATCGGCGCGTCGGTCCAGCCGCGCAGTCCTGCTATCACGTCCACACCGTGCAGGTCGGGCAGGCCGAGGTCGAGCAGAACCACATCGGGCGGGTGGCGGGCGGCGGCGCGCAGCGCGTCGGTGCCTGTGGCGGCAGTGTGCACCTCGAACTGTCGTGCCCGCAGGTTGATCCGCAGGGCACGGACGATCTGCGGTTCGTCGTCCACCACCAGCACGCGCGTCATGCCCGCTCCTGATGCCCGGCCGCGCCTGCGGACTTGCGCCCGGCCGATCCGGCCGTGCCGGCGGACGCGTCCGTGTCGGCTGACCCGGCCGTGCCGGCTGATCCGGCCGTGCCGTCTGTGCGGTGTGTCCCCAGTGTGCCGTCTGTGTCCGGTGTGTCTCGTGTGCACACGGGGAGCGAGACCATCATGGTCAGGCCACCGCCGGGCGTGTCTTCTGGCATGAGCGTGCCGTGCATGGCCTCGGTGAGACCGCGCGAAAGCGCCAGCCCGAGCCCGGCGCCGGTGGGGCTTGCGCCACCGTTGAGGCGCTGGAAGGGCGCGAACATCCGGTCGCGGTCGGCTTCAGGGATGCCGGGCCCGCGGTCGATCACCCGCAGCTCCACCCGGTCGCCGAGCGCGCTCGCGGTGACCGTCGGTGGCGCACCAGCGGCGGAGTAGCGAATGGCGTTGGTGAGGAGGTTCACCACCACCCGTTCGAGCAGGGCGGGGTCGGCGAGGACAAGCGGCAGCCCGAACGAGACGACCAGCCTGATTCCCCGCGCCTCGCGCCCGAGGTCCGCCAGGGCGTGCGCCACGATCTCCTCGATGCTCGTCGGCATCGCCTGCATGGACAGCGCCCCGGCCTGCAGCCGGCTCATGTCGAGCAGGTTGTCCACGAGCCTAGTCAGCTGATCAAGTGACTCGTCGGCACTCGCAAGGAGCTCTCCGGACTCGTCGGGGGTCCAGATAACGTCGCTCGACCGCAGGCTGGTGACAGCCGCCTTGGCGGCGGCGAGCGGGCTCCGCAGGTCGTGACTGACCGTTGCCAGCAGTGCCGTGCGCAACTTGTCTGCCGCCGCGATTGGCTTGGCCGCTTCCGCGGCCTCGGCGAGCCTGTGCTGCTCGAAAGCGGCCGCCGCGTGCGCCGCGAACGCGCCGAGCACTCGCCTGTCCTCGGCCGGCAGTGAGCGTCCGCGCAGCGCGAGGCAGAACTCGTCGCCGACTGGCACGTCCACGTCGGCGTCCTCAGGCCGGGACGCGGGGTCGGCGCCCGCAGCAGCGGTGACGTTCCAGGTGCAGGCGGGACCGCGGGAGGTGCCCCCGGCCCCGTCCGACCGCTCGAGCAGGCTGGCCGACCTCATCGTGAAAGCCTCGCGGACCCGCTCGAGCATGGCGTCCACAGTGGCCTCGCCACGCATGACGGTACCCGCCAGCGTTGCGAGGGTCTGGGATTCCGCGCTCGCCCGGGCGGCCTGCCTGGTGCGCCGGGCCGCGAGGTCGACCACGGAACTGACCGCCGCGGCGACCACGATGAAGACGCCGATGGCCAGGGCGTCGTTCGGGTCGGCGATGTTCAGCGTGTGCAGCGGCGGGACAAGGAAGTAGTTGATCAGCAGCGAGGCGGCGATGGCGGCGGACAGGGCAGGAAACAGCCCGCCGACGAGGGCCACGATGATCACCGCGACGAGGAAGCACAGCACGTCGCTGACCAGGTTGAGGCTGCCGCGCACGTTGGTAAGCACCAGGGTGAGCAGCGGCAGGGCCACAGCGGCAATGGCGAAGCCGTAGATCCTCCGATGCGGGCTCAGCGCCCCGTGCATATGGGCCCGGCGGCGCCTGCGGCCCATATGCGGGTGGGTGATGATGTGCACGTCGATATCGCCGGACTCGTGGATCGTCCGTGAGCCGATTCCGGGCCCGCTGAGCATCGCGGCCAGCCATGACCGTCTGCTCGCCCCGAGCACGAGCTGGGTCGCGTTCTCCGCTTGGGCGAATGTCAGCAAGGCCGCCGGGACGTCGTCACCGATCACCTGATGGTAGGAGCCGCCGAGGGACTCCACCAGGCGGCGCTGGGCGGCGAGCGCCGCAGGGTTCGCGCCGGTCAGGCCGTCGGATTTGGTCACGTGCAGGGCGAGCAGGTCGCCGCCGACCGTGCGGCCGGCGATGCGCGCCGCCCGCCTGACCAATGTCTCGCCCTCGGGGCCACCTGTGAGGGCCACGACCACCCGTTCACGGGCCTCCCAGGTAGAGCCGATGTCGTGGTCTGCCCGGTATTTGAGCAGGCCTTCTTCGACCCGGTCGGCCACCCACAGCAGCGCCAGCTCGCGCAGCGCGGTGAGATTGCCCACCCGGAAGTAGTTGGAAAGCGCAGCGTCGACCTTCTCCGGCGCGTAGACGTTGCCGTGCGCCATCCGCCGCCGCAACGCCTCGGGCGCCATGTCCACGTCCTCGATCTGGTCCGCGGCGCGGACGACAGAATCTGGGACGGTCTCCCGCTGCGGCACCCCGGTGATCTTCTCCACGACGTCGTTGAGCGACTCCAGGTGCTGGATGTTCACCGTGGAGATCACATCGATGCCGGCAGCGAGCAATTCCTCGACGTCCTGCCAGCGCTTGGCGTTACGCGAGCCTGGGACGTTCGAATGGGCCAGTTCGTCGACGAGCGCGACATGCGGTTTCCTCGCCAGCAGCGCGTCGATATCCATCTCCTCGAACGTGGCGCCCCGGTAGCTCATCACACGGCGAGGCACGATTTCGAGGCCGTCGAGGAGCTGCGCCGTCAGCGGCCGGTTATAGGTCTCGACGAACCCCGCCACCACGTCGGTGCCGCGCTCAAGCCGCCGATGCCCCTCGCCGAGCATCGCGAACGTTTTGCCAACCCCGGGCGCCGCTCCGAGGTAGATGCGCAGGTGGCCGCGTTTCATGCCTCAAGCATGCCCGATTCATGTCAGCGGAGCGCCATTCATGCCTGCGGGGAGCGAGTCATGCCAGCCGATCGGGCCGCCTGAGCAGCCGAAGCTTGCCACCGACCTGGCGGGTAGCCGAGCCGAGGACCGCGGCAACCGCGAGGATGCCGAGACGCCATTCGTCGGCGCCGGATCCTGCCGGGGCCGGACCGGGAACTGGATGACGGTTCGATCGCATCGCGGTAACGACTCAACCGCGCCGCCGCGCCCGCGGCCATGGCCCTTACAGCTCCTGAACGGCTGCGCGGTTATTTTCTGCGCGTTTTGACGCGACGGTTACGTGGGCGGGCCTGCGGCCGTACCAGCGATCTCCCAGGTATTCAGCCGGAACCGCAGCCGGCAGATCACCACATTGCTCGTGCCGCGCCTGATCGCCCGGTCGAGTACCCTGCCGCGCTGGTTGTGCATGATCCACTGCCAGGGCCGCGCGGGCTGCACCTCGGGGATCAGCACGACGAGCCGGTGATACCGGTCCTCGTCTTCGAGCTTCCTGAGGTAGTCGACGATGGGCGCGGCGAGAGACCTGCGCCGTGAGTACAGCGTGACCAGCTGGATGTTCGGCTGCCAGCTGTTCCACCGCTCACGGAACTCAGCGTGCGACGCCGTCTCGTCGGGATCGGCGTAGCAGACCGTAACGGCGACCACGTCCTCGCCGAGCGAAAGGGCGGCGGAGATTCCCTCCTCGGTGAGCCGCGACATCCCCCCGACGGGAACGATGACCAGGGAGCGCTGCGGGTGCGGCGGTAGCGGCTGCCTGCCGAGCCCGAGCTGTGCGCCGATGCGGTCGTAGGCGTGCTGGATGCGCAGGAAGAGCAGCACGAGCGCGGGGATCGTGACGACGACCAGCCAGCCGCCCTCGGTGAACTTGCTGACAAGCTCGATGACGATGGCGGCTCCCGACGCGACCGCACCCACCCCGTTGATGACCGCGCGCCCCTGCCAGCCCGGGCCGTGGTCGGCGCGCCAGTGCCGGACCATGCCGAACTGGGACAGGGTGAAGCCGACGAACACGCCGATCGCGAACACCGGCACGAGCGCCTGGGTGTCGCCGCGCGCGACCACGAGCAGGATCGCCGCGAGCAGCGCGAGGACGCCGACGCCGTACCGGTGCACCTGCCGGTCGGCTCGCAGGAAGAACAGGTGCGGCAGGAAGTTGTCCCTGGCGAGCAGGCTCAATAGCACCGGCATGCCGCCGAACGAGGTGTTGGCGGCCAGGGCGAGCAGCACCAGCGTGGTGAGCTGCACGACGTAGAAGATGATGTTATGGCCGACCGAGGCGTCGGTGAGCTGAGCGAGGACCGTTTCGCCTGGCACCGGGCCGACGTGAAACTTGCGGATCAGGATGGCCAGGCCGATCAGCATGACGCCGAGCACGACGCCAAGCATGACCTCGGTGTGCTGAGCCCTGCGCACCCTCGGCGCCCGGAACGCCGGGACCGCGTTCGCGATCGCCTCCACTCCGGTCAGCGCGGAGCAGCCGGAGGCGAACGCCTTGAGCAGCAGGAGCAGGCCGACCGTCTCGGTGGCTTGCTCGGCGACGTGCGCGGGCGGCACCGCCGGATGGCTGCGCACGATCCCGGCCACGATGACCACGCCGATGGCGGCGATAAACAGAATGGTCGGCCCGATGAAGACCCGCGCCGAGTCGGCGACACCGCGCAGGTTGATCCCGGTGATGAGGGCGAGCGCCGCCAGGCACAGCCACACCCTGGCGCCGTAGAGGGAGGGGAACGCCGAGGTCAGGGCCGCGATGCCGGCGGAGACGCCGACCGCGGCGTTCAGCACGTAGTCGATGATCAGCGAGGCGCCCGCGACCAGGCTCGGCTGGCGCCCGAGGTGCCTGCGGGCGACCGCGTAGGCGCCGCCGCCGTTGGGGAATGCGGCGATCACCTGCCGGTAGGAGACACGACAGGATGGCGAGCAGCGCCACGATCGCCAAGGTCACCGGCAGCGTGTACTCGAGGGCGGCGGTGCCCGCGGCGGCCAGCACCACGACGATCGCCTCGGGGCCGTAGGCGACCGATGACAGGGCGTCGAGGGACAGGGCGGCGAGGCCCTGCAGCGCGGTCAGCCGGGATTTTCTTCCCCGTCGCCGCCTGCGCCTTTGCCGCCGCCGTCCGCGTCTTCGATGCACGGGTCGCTGCCGGTCCGGTCGCCCCCGCCTCGCCGTCGGCGCCCGTCATCATTGGCGTTCCCGCGTCGCCGCCATAGGGCACTCACTCTAGGACGCAAGGGCATCGCGCGCCTCAGCAGGCGTTACCCCTGCCTTCGCGGGGTACAACCGCGAACGCTTGTTAGGGCCTTGTTAGGAACCTCAGCGGCGACTGTCAGAGGTCTGTTAGGACGGCCCATTCCGCCACAATCTGCCCCTTTACTTGCCAAGGACCTGCGGTGTTGGCCGCGGGGCTGCGTCGCGGAGGCGCGGAGCGCTGACGAGCTCGGCACGCCACGCGCGCGCGGCGGGCGTGGGAGCGAGCAAGGAGCACAAAGGAGCACAACCATGTCGGACCTGATCTACATCGGGCTCACGGTGGTGGTTTTCGTCGTGCTCGGCCTGCTGGTGTGGGGGGTCGAGCGTTTTGAGCGCTGACAACATCATCGGCCTGATCGTCGGCATCCTGCTGGCCGTCTACCTGGTGGCTGGCCCTGATCTTCCCGGAGAAGTTCTGATGTCTAGTGCACCGCGCGGGCTGGCTGCAGGTCGGCCTGCTGGTGGTCGCTCTGGCGGTGCTGCTACAAGCCGCTCGGCGACTACATGGCGCGGATCTTCACCTCGGAGAAGCACTGGCGGGTGGAACGCGGGGTCTACAAGGTGATGCGGCGTCGACCCGAAGGCCGACCAGAAGTGGAGCACCTACCTGCGCAGCATGCTCGCGTTCTCCGCGATCATGTCCGTGCTCGCCGTGTACCGGACTCGAGCGCACTGCAGGACCACCTGATGCCTCTCGCTCGGCTTTCCCGGCGTCCCGCCCGCGCTGGCGTGGAACACCGCCGTCTCGTTCACCACCAACACGAACTGGCAGAACTACTCCGGCGAGTCCACCATGGGCTACATCGTGCAGATGTCGCGGCCTGGCGGTGCAGAACTTCGTGTCCGCCGCGGTCGGCATCGCGATCGCCATCGCGCTGGTCCGCGGGTTCATGCGGTCGCAAGACGGACCGGCTGGGCAACTTCTGGGTAGACCTGACCAGGTGCATGCATCCGGTTGCTGCTGCCGCTGGCGTTCGTCGGGGCCCTGGTCCTGGCCGCGGGCGGCGTGATCGACAACTTCACCGTCAGCGCACGCCGTCAGCACGCTGGCCGGCCAGCACCAGACCATGGTCGGCGGCCCGGTGGCCTCGCAGGAGGTCATCAAGGAGATGGGGAACAACGGCGGCGGCTTCTTCAACGCCAACTCCGCGCACCCGTTCGAGAACCCGAACCCGTTCACCAACATTTTCGAGATCTTCCTGATCCTGCTCATCCCGTTCTCGCTGACGCGCACGTTCGGCAAGATGGTCGGGGACAACGCGGCAGGGCTATGCGCTGCTCGCCGTGATGGTGGTCATCTGGCTCGCGGCCGCGGGCGGGCATCACGCTTCTTCGAGGCGCAGCACGCCGGTGCTCGCCCCGATGGCGGCACACGCCGCGATGGAGGGCAAGGAGGTCAGGTACGGCATCCCGGGCTCGGGCCTGTTCGCCGCCTCGACGACGGTGACCTCCACCGGGGCGGTGAACTCCTTCCACGACTCGTATACCGCGTTCGGCGGCGGCATCGCGCTGTTCGATATGGCGCTGGGCGAGGTCGCACCCGGCGGTGTCGGCGCGGGCCTGTACGGCTTGCTGGTCCTCGCGATCATCACGGTGTTCGTCGGCGGGCTCATGGTCGGCCGGACACCGGAGTACATCGGCAAGAAGATCCGGCCGAGCGAGATGAAGTACGCGGCGCTCTACTTCCTGACGCTGCCGACGGTCATCCTGACCGCGGCCGGGCTCTCGCTCGCGCTCAAGAACTGGCCGACGCCGAAAACCTCGCCGCTGTCCTCGATCCTGAATCCGGGCCCGCACGGCCTGACCGAGATCATGTACGCGTTCACCTCGATGGCCAACAACAACGGCTCCGCGTTCGCCGGGCTGACCACGAACACGACCTGGTACAACACCGCGGGCGGCATCGTGATGCTGCTCGGCAGGTTCGCGCCGGAGATCTTCGCGCTGGGGCTGGCGGGTTCGCTGGCCAGGCAGCAGACCGGTACCGGCCAGCGCCGGCACATGTCGAGACCCACAAGCCGCTGTTCGTCGGCATGCTCATTGGCGTGATCCTCATCCTCGTCGGACTGACCTACTTCCCGGCGCTCGCGCTGGGCCCGTTCGCTGAAGGACTGCACTGATGTCACTGACAAGCGCACCCCGAGACCCCGGCGCCTGCCGGACAAGCAAGCGGATGCTCGAGCCGCACCGGGTCGGCGGCGGCCTGCTCGACCCGAAGATGATCTGGAAGTCGCTGCCGGACGCCGTCAAGAAACTGGACCCGCGGGTCCAGTTCCACAACCCGGTCATGTTCGTCGTCGAGGTCGGCTCCGTGCTGACCACCTATTCGGCGATCACAAGAATCCGTCGGTGTTCGCCTGGACGATCACCGTGTTCCTGTGGCTCACCGTGGTCTTCGCCAACCTGGCCGAGGCCGTGGCCGAGGGCCGCGGCAAGGCGCAGGCCGACACGCTACGGCGGACCAAGCGGGAGACCGTGGCCCGCCGGCTGACCGGCTGGCAGCCGCGGCCAGGTGACGCTGCGCGAAGAAGAGGTCGCGGGCACCGCGCTGACGCTCGGCGACCACGTCGTGGTGGAGGCGGGGCAGATCATCCCGGGTGACGGCGACGTGGTCGAGGGCGTGGCCTCGGTGGACGAGTCGGCGATCACCGGCGAGTCCGCCCCGGTCATCCGCGAGTCAGGTGGTGACAGGTCCGCGGTCACCGGCGGCACCAGGGTGCTGTCGGACCGGATCGTGGTGAAGATCACCTCGAAGCCGGGTGAGACGTTCATCGACCGGATGATCGCCCTGGTCGAGGGCGCGCAGCGGCAGAAGACCCCGAACGAGATCGCGCTGAACATCCTGCTCGCCGTCGCTCACCATCATCTTCCTGCTCGCCGTGGTGTCGCTGCAGCCGATGGCGTTCTATTCCGGCGCACCGCAGAGCCTGGTGATCCTGGTCGCGCTGCTCGTCGCGCTGATCCCGACCACGATCGGCGCGCTGCTGTCCGCGATCGGCATCGCCGGCATGGACCGGCTCGTGCAGCGCAACGTGCTCGCCATGTCCGGCCGGGCGGTCGAGGCCGCCGGCGACGTCAACACGCTGCTGCTGGACAAGACCGGCACGATCACCATCGGCAACCGCCAGGCGACCGAGTTCATGCCGGTGACCGGCGTCAAGATCGAAGAGCTCGCGGACGCCGCCCAGCTGTCTAGCATGGCCGACTACACGCCGGAGGGCCGCTCGATCACCGTGCTCGCCAAGCGCGAGCACGGCCTGCGTGAACGCGGCGAGGGTGAGCTGCCCGGCGCGCAATTCGTGGAGTTCACCGCGCAGACCCGGATGAGCGGGGTGGATCTCGCCGGCGGCCGCGAGGTCCGTAAGGGCGCCTCCAGCGCGGTCCGCGAATGGATCCGGCGAGTCCGGCGGCGTGCCAGCACCGGAGCTCGGCGCGATGGTGGACGCCATCTCCTCTGCGGGCGGTACCCCGCTGGTGGTGGCCGAGAAGGCGAACGGCACCGCCCGCGCCCTCGGCGTGATCCTGCTCAAGGACATCGTCAAGGAGGGCATCTCCGAGCGGTTCGCCGAGATGCGCAAGATGGGCATCCGCACCGTCATGATCACCGGCGACAACCCGCTGACCGCCAAGGCCATCGCGGACGAGTCCGGCGTCGACGACTTCCTCGCCGAGGCCACGCCGGAAGACAAGATGGCGCTGATCAAGAAGGAGCAGGAGGGCGGCAAGCTCGTCGCGATGACCGGGGACGGCACCAACGACGCCCCGGCGCTCGCGCAGGCCGACGTCGGCGTGGCGATGAACACCGGTACCTCCGCCGCCAAGGAGGCCGGGAACATGGTCGACCTGGACTCCAACCCGACCAAGCTCATCGAGGTCGTCGAGATCGGCAAGCAGTTGCTGATCACGCGCGGCGCGCTGACGACGTTCTCCATCGCCAACGACGTGGCGAAGTACTTCGCCATGCTGCCGGCCATGTTCTCGATCGCGTTCCCGGGGCTGGCCAAGCTCAACATCATGCGCCTGCACAGCCCCGAGTCGGCGATCACCTCGGCGATCATCTTCAACGCCCTGATCATCGTCGCGCTGATCCCGCTGGCGCTGCGCGGCGTCCGTTACAAGCCGGCCTCCGCGTCGGCCCTGCTCCGCCGGAACCTGTGGATCTACGGCGTGGGCGGGCTGATCATCCCGTTCATCTTCATCAAGCTGATCGACCTCATCATCATGAACATCCCAGGATTCGGTGGCTGACTGACATGTCACGTCTTCCCAGCTGGCTCGGCCAGCACCTCGCCGCGCTGCGCTTGCTGATCGTGATCACCGTGATCACCGGTATCGCGTACCCGCTGGTCGTGATGGGCGTCTCACAGGCTCGCCTTCCACAAGCAGGCCAACGGCTCGCTGGTCACCTACAAGGGCAAGGTGGTCGGTTCCAGCCTGCTCTGCCAGGAGTTCACCGACGCCAAGGGCAACCCGCTGCCGCAGTACTTCCAGGCGCGGCCGTCGAACGCCGTCGGACCCGGCGTCCAAGACCGACTACGGCTGCGACCCGGGCTTCTCCGGCGCGTCGAACCTGGGCCCGACCAACCCGGTGCTGGTGAATTAGATCAACGCCCGGCGGCAGGCGGTCGCGAAGTTCAACGGCGTGAGCCCTGCCGCGGTGCCGCCGGACGCGGTCACCGCCTCAGGCTCGGGCCTGGACCCCGATATCTCACCTGCCTACGCCTACCTGCAGGTGAACCGGGTCGCGGCGGCCCGCCACCTCAGCCCGGCGACCGTCAGGGCCCTGGTCACCAAGCACATTCAGGGCCGCAACATCGGGTTCCTCGGCGAGCAGCGGGTGAACGTGCTTGAACTGAACCTGGCACTCGACAACCTGACCGGCTGACGCGGGCACGCGTCTTTGGCGGAACCAGGTCTTCTCGGAGGAAGCACGGTGCGCGGGCGGCTGCGGGTCTATCTCGGCGCGGCGCCGGGGGTCGGCAAGACCTACCGGATGCTCGACGAGGGCCGGCGCCGCGCCGAGCGCGGGACGGACGTGGTCATCGGCTATGTGGAGTGCCACGGCCGCTCGCGCACCGAGGAGATGATCGGCGACCTCGAGATGGTGCCGCGGCTGACCCGCACCTACCGCGACGCGCAGTTCACCGAGATGGACGTGGACGCGGTGCTCGCCAGAAAGCCCGAGGTGGCGCTGGTCGACGAACTCGCGCACACCAACGTGCCCGGCGGCCGTAACGAGAAGCGCTGGCAGGACGTGCAGGAGCTGCTCGACGCGGGCATCGAGGTGATCACCACCGTCAACATCCAGCACCTGGAGTCCCTCAACGACGTCGTCGAGAAGATCACCGGCGTGCCGCAGCGGGAGACGGTGCCCGACGACGTCGTCCGCACGGCCGACCAGGTCGAGCTTGTGGACATGTCGCCTGAGGCGCTGCGGCGGCGGATGGCGCACGGCAGCGTGTATTCACCTGAGAAGATCGACGCCGCGCTGTCGAACTATTTCCGTGTCGGCAACCTGACCGCGCTGCGCGAGCTCGCGCTGCTCTGGGTCGCCGACCGGGTCGACGAGGGGCTCAAGCAGTACCGCGATGCGCACGG
The DNA here is from genome assembly GCA_963727015.1 of uncultured Actinomycetota bacterium. Taxonomy (GTDB): domain Bacteria; phylum Actinomycetota; class Actinomycetes; order Streptosporangiales; family Streptosporangiaceae; genus DATFVJ01. Next base: position 179,233 of record CAVSEV010000006.1, read on the forward strand.
CATCGGCGGGGTGTGGGAGGCACGCGAGCGCGTGGTCGTCGCGCTCACCGGCGGCGCAGAAGGCGGGACGCTGATCAGGCGCGCCGCCCGCATCGCCGCCCGTGCGGTCGGCGGCGACCTGCTCGCCGTGCACGTGGCGCGCAGCGACGGGCTTGCCGACGCGTCGCCTGCCGACCTGGCGGCCCAGCGCAGGCTAGACTGGCGGCTGTGGTTCTACCTGCTCGAGGCCCGCGGCCTGGACGTGCAGCTGGTCAGCGCCCGGGACGTCGAGCAGGCCAAGGGCAGGCCGAAAACGGACAAGCTCGATTAGGTGTGGCAGGCCAAATGCACGGAGCGGGGCCTGCTGCGTACTTCCTTAGTGCCGCCCGCCGAGATCCGGCAGCTGCGCGATTACACCAGGCTGCGGACCGACCTGACAGGGAGCGGACCAGCCACTATGCGAGGCTGGAGAAGCTGCTGGAAGACGCTCTTATTAAGGTGTCGGCGGTGGCCAGCAGGCTGGACACGCTGTCGGTCCGCGACATGCTGGAGGCGCTGATAGAAGGCGAGCGGAACAGAAGGTACTGGCGGGCTGGCCCGCGGCAAGATGCGGGCCAAGCACGACCGCCTGGTGGAAGCGCTGACGGGCAAGTTCGACGATCACCACGCCGAGCTCGCGCGGATGCTTTTAGACCAGATCGACGCCCTCACCGCCCAGATCGGCAAGCTCACCGCCCGGCTCGAGGAGCTGATCGCCGCGATCCCCGCCGCCCAGGGCGTCGACGCCGACGGCACCACCGGCACCGGCGCGGGCAGGGGCGACGGCGCCCGGTGCTGCCCGCCGTCGACCGCCTGGATCAGGTCACCGGGATCGGCCGCGAGGCCGCGCAGGCAATCATCGCCGAGCTCGGATTGAACATGGCCCAGTTCCCCACCCCTGGGCACCTGGTGTCGTGGGCCAAGGTCTGCCCGCACACAATCCAGTGCGGGCCCCGCAACCGCGCCGGCCGAAAGGCAAGGGCAACCCCTATCTCAAAGGCGTTCTCGGCGAAGCCGCAGCCGCCGCCGCCAAGACCGACACCTTCCTCGGCGAACGCTACCGCCGGCTCGTCAAGCGCCGCGGCAAGCTCAAGGCCCTGGTCGCCATCGCCCGCACCATCCTGGTCATCATCTGGCACCTGCTCGCCGACCCCGCCGCCCGCTACCACGACCTAGGCGCGTGGAATCCCTCGGCGGCACGTATCACATGGTGGTCGGGGACGACGTGACGCGGGCGCTGCTCGATTTCGCCCGGGCCGTCAGCGCGACCCAGCTGGTGCTCGGCACCAGCAGGCGCAACCGGGTGTCCCGGCTGATGTTCCGCGGCATCGGCGAGACGGTGATCGCCCTATCCGGCGACATCGATGTGCACATGGTCACGCACGAGAGGGCGGGAAAGGGGCGCTGGCCCGCCGGGTCGTGGGGCAGATTCGAGCCACGCAGGCAGCTGGCGGCGCTTGCCGCCGCGATCATCGCGCCGCCGGCGCTCGCCGCCCTGCTCACGCAGTTCCGCGGCCCCCTCAACCTGACGAGCCAGGTACTTGTCTTCCTTGTCGCGCTCGTCGCCATCGCACGGCTCGGCGGGCTGCTGCCCGCGCTGCTCGCCGCGGTGTCGTCGTCACTGCTGCTGAACTACTACTTCATTCCGCCGATCCACCAGTTCACCATCGCCGATCCGAACAACATCTTCGCCCTCGTCGCGTTCGTGCTCGTGGCGCTGACCGTCGCGTCGGTCGTGGATACGGCGGGCAGGCAGAGCAGGCGCGCCGCGCACGCCTCCGCCGAGGCGCAGACGCTCGCCACGCTATCCGGCAGCGTACTGCGTGGCGAGCAGGCGATCCCCGCGCTGCTTGAACGTTCCCGGGAGGCGTTCGGGATGGAATCGGTCGCGCTACTCGAGCGGTCAGGCAGGGACGACTGGCGGATCGTCGCCGCGACGGGGCCGCGGCCGTGCACCTCGCCAGCGGATGGCGACGCCATCGAGCCGGTCAGTGAGGGCATCGTCCTCGTGCTGCGCGGCCGGGTACTGCCCGCGTCCGATCAGCGGGTGCTGACCGCCTTCGCCGCACAGGCCGGGGTCGCACTTGAGCAGGCCCGGCTGGCGGCGGCGGCAGCAGCGGCCAAGCCGCTCGCGGAAGCGGACCGGATGCGCACGGCCCTGCTCGCCGCGGTCAGCCACGACCTCAGGACGCCCCTCGCTTCGGCCAAGGCGGCCGTGACGAGCCTGCGCAGCCACGATGTCGACTGGAGCCTGGAGGATTCTGAAGAACTGCTTGCCACGGCGGACGAGTCGCTTGACCGGCTGACCAGGATGGTGGAGAACCTGCTTGACATGAGCCGGCTACAGGCGGGCGCGCTCAGCCTCAGCCTGCGGCCGGTCACGCTCGATGAAATCGTGCCGCTCGCCCTGGACGGCCTTGGCTTCGGGATGGCCAAGGTGCAGTTGGGCGAGATGGACGATGTCCCGCAGATTCTCGCCGACCCGGGGCTTCTTGAGCGGGTCGTGGCCAACCTGGTGTCCAACGCGGTCAAGCACAGTCCGCCTGGCCAGCCGGTGCTGATCACGGCGAGCAGCCTGGCCGGCCGGGTGGAGTTGCGGGTGACCGACCGGGGACCGGGGATTCCGCGCGAGGATAGGGAGCGTGTGTTTCAGCCCTTCCAGCGCTTCGGGGACCGTAACAACGAGACTGGCGTGGGCCTCGGCCTTGCGCTGGCGCGCGGCCTTGTCGAGGCAATGGGCGGGAGCCTGGAACCCGAGGACACGCCGGGGGGAGGCCTGACCATGGTCATCAGCCTGCCCGTGGGAGGCAGCATCGGCACAGCGGGCACAACAGGCACAACAGGCACAACAGGCGCATTCATCCCACTGGGCACGGCCGGCTCGGCTGGCACAGCCGGTCCCGCGGACACAGTCGGCTCAGCTTCCAGCGCAGTCGACCCCACAGGCACCACAGGCACCACAGGCACCGCGGGCGATGCGAGCACCACGGGGACCACAGGTGGCACGGGAACCTCGTTGAGCACCATAGGTATCACGGGAACCTCGGACACCACAGGCACTGCCGGAACTGCGGGAACTGCAGGCATCGCGGGCACCGCAGGCACGGAAACCGCGGGCCTCGCAGGCATCACGGGAACCGCGAGCGTCACGGGCACCAAGGGCACCAAGGGCACCACGCGTGCCGCGGGCGTGGACCAGATGCTTGCGTGGGGGGAGGCGGCGGGATGACCCGTGTGCTTGTTGTCGACGACGAACCGCAGTTGCTGCGTGCACTCCGGATCAACCTGCGCGCACGGCACTACGACGTGGAGACTGCGCCTAACGGCGCGGCGGCGCTGGCGGCTGCTGCCCGGTGCCCGCCTGACCTCGTCATTCTGGACCTCGGCCTGCCAGATCTCGATGGCGTGCAGGTGATCGAGGGGCTGCGCGGCTGGACTCGCGTCCCGATCATCGTGCTGTCGGGCCGGGCGGATCCCGCGGGCAAGGTCGGCGCCCTCGACGCAGGGGCGGACGACTATGTGACGAAACCGTTCCACATGGATGAACTGCTTGCCCGGGTGCGCTCAGCGCTCCGCCGTTCTGTTGGTGGCACCGAGGTCGCCTCATTCACGCTTGGCCACCATGTGATCGATCTCGCTGCTCGCACGATCACACCCGTAGAGGACACAAGCGGCAGCTCGGCCCAATCCGCGGTAACTGCCGGCGGCGCCCCGGCTGGTTCCGCGGCAACCGCCGGCGGCGCCCGGGCTGGATCCGCGGCAACCGCCGGCGGCGCCCCGGCTGGATCCGCGGTAACTGCCGGCGGCGCCTCGGCCGGATCCGGGGCAGCCGCAGGCGGCAGCTCGGCCGGATCCGGGGCAACCGCCAGCGGCGCCTCGGCCGGATCCGAGGCAGCCGCCAGCGACACCCGGCCTGGGCCCGTCCGCCTGACCCCGACAGAGTGGGGGGTACTCGAGATCCTGCTCCGCAACGCGGGCAAACTGGTTCCCGCTCGTCAGCTGCTCAGCGAGGTGTGGGGGCCCAAATACCAGCATGAGACCCACTACCTTCGCTTCTACCTGGCCAGGCTGCGCAGGAAGCTGGAACCCGACCCGTCTCGCCCGCGCTATCTGATCAACGAACCAGGGATGGGTTATCGCTACGAGCCGTAGCCGCCGGGCGAGAAGCGGCGCTGGTCAGGAAGCGGCGCTGGTCAGTACGGAGAATGCCGCGCCGAAGGGGTCGATGAGGGCAGCCATACGCCCGACACCTTCGACGTCCTCGGGCGGCATGGGCACAGTGCCGCCGTGCCCGGACGCCTTCGCGACCACGGCGTCGCAGTTGGCCACCTCGAAGTAGGGCTGCCAGCGTGGCCGCATCCCTGCGCTGAGCATCTCGTCGGTCATCCCCATGATCCCGCCTTGGCTGGCTTCCTGCCCGCCGCCCGTCGGTGATACGACGGTGTAGGTGAACTCGCCCATCGGTACGTCCTCGGTGTCCCAGCCGAATACCGACTGATAGAAGGCCGTCGCTGCGACCGGGTCCGTGGTGTGCAACTCGGTCCAGCACAGCGTGTTCGGGACGGTGACCGCGTCCAGGCCCTTGGTCTCGCCCGGCTGCCAGACGGCGAACTGCGCACCCGCGGGGTCGGTGAATCCGGCCATCCGGCCCTGCGTGAAGACGTCGGACGGGGCGAACCGGACGGTGCCGCCAGCCTGCTCGACCGCCTTAGCTGTGGCGTCCGCGTCGAAGGTGTGGAAATACGTTGTCCAGGCCGGACTCGCCCCCTGCTCGGTGAGCGGACCTACCGCGGCGACAGTCTTGCCCGCCAGCGTGAACATGCCGTAGCCCCCGGCCTCGGGTCCTGCGGAGCGGAACTCCCAGCCGAACAGGGCACCGTAGAAGGAGGCCGCGGCCTCGACGTCCGTCGTGCCGAGGTCGAGCCAGACCGGAGCCCCGGGCACGTAATTGGTGGTGAGCATGGCGTTGACCCTCCGAGTCGTTGTCGTCGCGGCCGCCCGCAAGGCGAGATCGGACGGGCCGCTGTCGAAGCACAGTCAGAGCATGACAGCGACCTCTGACATTTTCCGGCGCATGGACCCAAAGCAGGGCCTTGCCGGACGCCGCCTGGATCACCGCCCGCATCCACCAAGATCCACGAAACGCACCCTAGTGGCGCGCCCATAAAAGGAGACGACACTGATGACACGGTCGATCCGCGTGACTCCGAGGGGGCCCATCGGATCTCAACGGCCTTTGTCCCCCGTGGCAAACGCGGCGGCCACCGGGGTAGCCGCGGTCGGCCGTTCTTCAGTCCGGCCGGTCCCATGTGGTCCAGGCGATGCGGATCGTACCGGGATCGCCCGGATCAACCGGATCATGGGGATCCCGAGGGTTTCGCAAGTCACAAGCCGCGAGGTGTTCCAGCCACCCCCTTGCCCTCGAGCGATACCACGGAGACCATGGATATTCTCGCGCCATGTCGCCGTCATCGTCAGGCATGAGCGCGTCGATCAGCATCAGGGGGAGTCTATTCTCTATTGTGGAACCGCTGGCGGTGGGGGCCGGTGGGGGCCTGCGTGAGTTCATCGAAATGTTTCTCGTCTTTTCCTTTCTTGTAGATCGCACTCGCCATGTAAATAAGCGCGGATCCGACAATAGCGTCGCAATTTCACCATTCTCGCCTTCGCTAGCATCGGCGAGCTCGTCCCATCTGCGGCATTCAGTTACTTCACGGAGAAACCTAATCGCCTCGCCACGGTCCACGGGCTGGGGTGAGATCACCACGAAGCCATCGAGTTCAGCGAGGTCATCCGGACGGCAGGTCAGGATGAGCCGGTCCTGTGAAAGGAGCCCACCGTCGTTGAGAACGGCTTGGCGGCACCGCTCGGGCAGGCAGGGATTCGTCAAAGTCGCGGGCGGTGTTCAGCCTGGTGAGAGTCCTGTTAGGTCGAGGAATTGCAGGGCGTGGCGGGGGTCTTGGGCGCAGTGGCGGGTTTCGGCGGTGTAGCTGGTTACTCCGTGTATGCGGAACAGGGTGATGACGAGGTTGGTGAGGGCGGACCAGATCTGGGGTGCATTTCCGGTGCGGATGAGTGATTTGTCTTCTTTCCAGATCACGTCGCGTAGCCAGTGCGCGTGCTCAACCCGCCAGTGCCCGCGGACGTGGGCGAGCAGGTCTTCAGGAGTGCTTTCTTCTGCGCCGAGGCTGGTGATGTAGAGGACGGCCTCGGCCCGGGTCAGCCACTGGCCTTTCTTCTTGTACGTGGTGTAGCGCTCGATGAGGACGGCTTGGCGCGCGTCCTCGAAGCCGGTGCCCTCGGCGGCGGGCAGGACGCGGATGGTGCGGGTCTCGATGCGGCTGCGGCTGATCTCGCTTGTGGCGGCGGCGACCGGGACCGTTTCCCAGGGCAGGGCGCTCAGCATGGCGTTCAGGCACGGCTGGTTGCCGAGCACCAAGAGGGCGACAGACTACGACGTTTCCGTGCCCGGCTGCCGTGCGAGGTGGTGGTCACGGCGGTGACGCATCCGCTGTATGGGTGCAGGTTGCGGGCGTATGCAGTGCGGCACGTGGACGGGGTGCCGCATCTGAAGGTGGAGCTGCCGGACGGGATGCCAGGCTTGGTGGCTGCGGAGGCGACCGATGCGCTCGGCGCGGAGCCGGGTGGTACGGGTGCTGGCCTGGTCCTGGATGGCGATGGCCTGCGCCGCCTGCGTGCTGTGGTGATGCGGCTGCGGGACGGGGATGCGTCTGGTCCTGGCCGGTAACGGGCCGGGGCGGGATTTCCTGCTTGCCCTGCCGGGGCGGCTCCGGCCAGTTTCCGGGCATGTCACCTGCGCTGGATGCGATCGGCGTGCCGGATCCCGCGCAGTGGCCGCCGGCGGCGTTTCCCGGCGTGGTTGCCGCTGCTGGGCTTTCACGGCGGGCGGCGGTTATCTGCTGTCCTGCCAGGACGCTGGATGACGGATGCCCGCGTGGCCTGCTGCTTCACGATCGCCGTGCTCGCGGTCCTCCCTTTCCTGCTCATTTTCCGGGAGAAGAAATGAGCTGATGGGAAAGGAAAGGAAGCTTCATGACGGATGTGACGGACGTGGTCACGGAGTCCGTGCTGCCCTATGGCGGTACTGTCCCGGGCGGGAAGCCGGGTCAGCGTCGTTGCAAGCGGCCTGGCTGCGGGAACCTGGTTCCGGTGTCCGGGCGCGGCCGGACCCGCGTGTTCTGCGGTGACGCGTGCTCGCGTCGTTTCCACAACGCCGCGCGGTCACCGGGCGGTGACGGGGGCGCGGTGTCATCGGGGCAGGCCGCGGATCCGCTCGGCGCGCTGGAGGCGCTGATCAGGCAGGCAGGGTCTGTGGTCATGCTGGCGCGCGGGCAGGTCGCGGCGCTGGACCCTGAAGTGGTGGCTGCGCAGCTGGCGGAGGCCGAAGCGGCCCGGCGCCGCGCCGAGGCGCGGGCGGTCACCGCCGAGGCACGTGCCGCCGAGGCCGAAGAAGACATGCTCGCGGCGCTGGAAGCGGCGGAGGCCGCTCATCGCGGCCGGGAAGCCGCCGAAGCTGAGGCCCGCCGCGCTTGTGAGGAGACCGCCCGGGCCCGCCGCGAGCTGGCTGAGGAGGTCGCCCGTGCCCGCGCTGACGCGGAAGCCGCCGCGGGCCGCGCGGACCGGCTGGCCGCCGAGGCCGCCGGGATCGCCGAGACCGCACGGACGGAACGCGATCAGGCTGGTGAGCGGGCCGCGGCGGGGGTTCGTGCTGCCGAGGCTGAGCTGGCCCGGGCCCGGCAGGGTGAAGCCGGCGCCCGGGAGCAGGCCCGGCAGGCCCGCGAGGACGCGGCCCGGGAGCGGGAGGCGCTAGCCGGGCAGTATGAGGCCCGGCTGCAGGCGGCGGAGCAGCTCGCCGCAGCCGAGGGTGACCGCGCCCTGCGGGCCGAGCAGCGCCTGGACGCCGAGCGCGAGCGCCATGACGGCCTGCTCGCAGTCCTCACCGGAGCCGGCGGCGAAGATGGCCGGCCCGCTGGGCCGGCGTCCCGGCGGGCCCGTGCCCGCGGCACGGCCGGGAACACGTCATGAGCACCGGGAAGGACGCATGCGGGCCGGTGGCGGGGAAAGCGGCATCGCCGTGCCGTCCGGTGCGGCCGGCCAGCACGTCACCGCCACCGCTGCGCCGCTTTGATACCGGGACGGGGAAATCTCCCGTCCGGCGGCTGGCACGCACGTAAGTTCGCCTCGTCCCAGGTCACGCTCATGATCCGGAGGAGGGAACCTACGTGCGCGCCATGAGAATAGCGCCTGCCCGCCAGCTGACGCTGGATATCCCCTGGCCAGGACGCGGCAGAGACCGCGATCGGGAGCAGGTATGGAACCAGATGCCCGACGCGGCCCGGGCCCGGGTGCTGCGCCTGCTCGCGGCCATGATCGCCGCCGGCGTGCTGACTGGTGACGGCGGATGCCAGGACGCCGGGGCGGTGCGGGACGATGGCTGACCCGGCCGCTGCCCACCTCAGGCGCAATGCTTATATCTACGTCCGCCAGTCGACGCTTGTCCAGACAGTCCGCAACACCGAGAGCCTGCTCCGGCAGTACGATCTGGCCGGGCGTGCCCGGGAACTGGGCTGGGCAGAGCACCAGATCGTCGTGGTCGATGACGACCTGGGCCGTTCGGGTGCCTCCGCCCAGGGCCGTAAGGGCTTTTCCGACCTGGTCGCCGATGTCGGGCTGGGCAAGGCCGGGATCGTGCTGTCGCTGGAATCCTCGCGGCTGGCCCGCAACAACAGCGACTGGTATCAGCTACTGGATTTGTGCGCGCTGACCGACACGCTGATCGCCGACGCCGACGGCGTCTACCATCCCGGCAGCTATAACGACCGCCTCGTGCTGGGCTTATCCGCCCCCGCCTGACCAGCGTCTTTAACGTCGTGCAACGTTCCGGCGCGCCTCCGGTAACGGTCGTTGGCGACTGGTTATCTTCCCCTCATAGGCAACGTCTGCAGGGGGGCGGATGAGCGTCTGCGTGCAACCGGTCGAGTTGGCGGACGGGGCCAGGACCTGGACCGTGCTGGGGGCAGATCACCGGCAGGTGGGGCCGGTGGAGGAGTTTCTGGAGTATCACCGGGTCACCGGCTCGTCGCCGCACACGGTCCGGGCTTATGCCAAGGCGCTGCAGCTGTGGTGGCGGTACCTGGAGCTGGATGGCCGCGCCTGGGCCGAGGCGGACGTCCCCGCGCTGGCCGGGTTCGTCACCTGGCTGCGGCAGGGCACCCCGCCTGGGGTGGCGCTGCTGGATCCGGCGGCTGCCGCGCCGCCCCGGCTGGCGGAGTCGACGCTGGCCACGCGGCTGGCGGCGGTGGTCAGCTTCTACCGGTATCACCATGACGCGCACGGGGTGGCCCCGGCGCTGGCCCGGGCGTGGTCCGGGCCGCCGCGGCGCAGCCGCTACCGGGCGTTCCTGGCGCACCTGGACGGCCGTTCCAGGGCGAGCCGGCGCAGCCCGATGCCGGTGCGGCCCCGGCGGCGGCAGGCCTGCCCGCTGCTGACCCCGGCGCAGGTCGCGGCGGTCCTGTCGGGGTGCGCGGCGCGGGATGCGGCCAGCGGCGAGTGGTCGGGGTCGCTGCGGGACCGCCTGCTGTTCGCCACGCTGGCGGAGACCGGCATGCGCCTTGGTGAGGTGCTGTGCCTGACCCACGCCGACTGGCACCCGGGCTCGGGAGGCACGCCGTTCATCCAGGTCGTTCCCCGGGATCATCCGCACGGGGCCAGGGTCAAGGGCGGGCGCGGCAGGCGCATCTACGTCTCCGATGAGCTGGAGCGTCTCTACGGCGACTACCTGTGGGAGCTGGCCGAGCGGGCCGGACGGGCCGGGCTGGAGGTCAGCGACGAGTGGTTCTGCTTCGTCAACCTCGACGGCGAGCCCCGGTTCGCCCCGCTGCGCCCGGAAACCGTCTACAAGGTGGTCGGCCGTCTGCGCCGGGAGCTGCCCGGGCTGCCGGAGGGCTGGTCGCCGCACTGGCTGCGCCACACGCACGCCTCGGCCTTGCTGCTGGCCGGGGTGCCGTTGCATGTGGTGTCACGGCGGCTCGGGCACGCCGACGTGCAGACCACGATGGACTTGTATGGCTGGGTCACCGAGGACGCCGAGCTGCGGGCGGTAGCCGGATGGCGCTCCTTCACCGAGGGCTGGCGGGTGACCGGTGCCTAGCCGGCGGCCTTCCGCATCCGGGCCGCCGGATGCGGCACCGGGCCCGGCGGCGCTGTTCGCCGCGTTGCCGGCCAGCTTCCGGACAGCGACGGTCGATTTCACCGCCGAGCCGTTCGCCCGGCTCACCTATGCTTACCCGGCCCGGCCGCCTGCCCGGCTGGAGCTGGCAGCCCTGCCCGAGCAGATGCGCCAGGAGGCCGGGTACTGGCTGCACACGCTGGCGGTGGCCGGGGAGCGGGTGAACTCCTGGGCGCTGGCTGAGTGGGTGCGCGTCGCCGCGGCTGTGGCCGCCGGGCAGGACCTGTGCTCGTTCACCGGCCTGAGCGTGGAGGAGTGGGTAGCGGCGGCCCGCCGCCGCTACCACGACCGGCACCACCGGCTGCCGCCGCCCAGCTACCTGCACAACCACCGGGCCACCATCGCCCGGCTGCACGCGGCACTGACGCTGGCCTGCCAGGCGGGCCAGCCGTGGTGGCGATCGGTGGTGTGGGATCCGCGCCACGACCGGCGGATCCCGGTCCGCGAGCACGAGCCCCTGGAAGGCCAGCGGCTGAACTTCGCCCGGGTCAGCCCGGCCTGGCTGCGCGAGGCGATCCAGTGGTATTTCGCGGCCGGGCTGGCCACCGGGCTGCTGTCGTGGAGTTCGCTGCCGAGCTTCCTGAGCTACCTGGGCCGTCACTTCGCCGCGTTCCTGGCCGCCGAGGGCATCGACAGCCCGGTCCTGGACGCTGATCCCGGGGCCGGGATCCGCCCGGTGGCGCTGCGGCTGGCGGCCTGGCTGCGCCAGCAGCGCGCACCCTCCGGGCGGCTGCTCGCCCCGTCCACCATCGGGCTGATCCAGACCACGGTGGCGGGCTTTTACGCCTTCATGGCCGACCGGCGCGACGAGGCCGCCCGGGACCTGAGCGAGCCGCGGTGGGCCGGGCTGACCGATGCCCACGCCCGCTGGTGGCGGCCCGGCGAGATCGCCGGCCGTTACCGCGGCCCGGCCGAGGGCAACTACATCGACGCCGCGGCCCTGTCCCGCATCGCCGGGCACGTCGAGATCCTCGGTCTGCCCCGCGACCAGGCCAGGACCGTGCTGGTGAACGGGACGCCGCGCCAGGTCCGCGGGCTGGGCGATGAGCAGGCGATGCGCGCGTTCCTGCTCGCGATCGCGACCGGGCGGCGGATCAACGAGATCTTGATGATGGACTTCGCGCCGCTGTCGCCGGTCCCCGGCCTAGATGCCAGCAAGGCCGCGGACGACGGCGGCCCGGCCGCCCGGCTGCGCTACCAGCAGACCAAGATCGCAGGCGCGCCGCAGGCCATCCTGGTCGGCGCCGACGTCGTGGCCATCGTGGCCGAGCAGCAGGAGTTTGCCCGCGCCCTGGTGCGAGCGAACGATCCCGCCACCCCCGACCCGCCGTATCTGTTCCTAGCCTGGCAGGCCAACACCGCCGGCGCACGCCACTATCGCGCGAACACCCTGAACGGGCTGCTCACCCAGCTCGCCGACGTGCTGCAGGTCACCGACGCCACCGGGGCGGTGGTGGACTTCCAGCGCACCCACCGGATGCGCCACACCAAGGCCACCGACCTGCTGAACGCGGGCGTGCCGATCCACGTCGTGCAGCGCTATATGGGGCACCTCTCACCGGAAATGACCATGCATTACGCCAAGACCCTCGCCGAGACCCACGAAGCGGAGTTCCTGCGGTTCGCCAAGCTCCGCCGCGACGGCCGGCCGCTGGAGATGGACCCCGCCGACGTCTACGAGCTGGTGCAGCTGGACCGCCACACCGACCGGATCTTGCCCAACGGGGTCTGCCTGCTGCCGCCGCCGAAGCGCTGCGACCGC
>CAVSEV010000007.1:0-400147 GCA_963727015.1 uncultured Actinomycetota bacterium
ACGGCCCGTACGCCTTCTTCGCCGCGAAGACCGCGGCCCGGGGCCGGCTGAGGTACGTCCCGGCGTCCCTGGCCGGGGTGGTGCGCCGGTACCTGCGCAACGGCGAGGAGATCGAGCACCTGCTCGCAGAGATCTCGGCGATCAACGCCGAGCTGCTGGCCCGCAGAGAACTGCACTAGCCGGTGGACGCCGTCCTGTCCGGGCCCGCGCGGGCCGAGGCGGTGGCGGCGCTGGCCAACATGACCATCTCGGCGCTGGGAGACACGCGTGAACGGCGAGCACAAGATCACGAGCTTTCACCGGGAGCGGACGGCGCTAATCTACCTGCGGCAATCCTCGATGGCCCAGGTCCGGGAGCACACCGAGTCGACCAGGAGCCAGTACGGACTGGCGGAGACGGCGGCCGGGCTGGGCTGGGCGCGCAGCGACATCGAGGTGATCGACACCGACCTGGGGATCTCCGGGAAGTGGGGGGTAGCCCGGGAGGGATTCACCGAGCTGGTGACCAGGATGTGCCGGGGCGATGTCGGGGCGATCTTCGGGATCGAGATCACCCGGCTGGCCCGGTCCAACGCCGACGTGGCGCGGCTGGCGGAGTTCGCCCGGATCACCGGCACGCTGCTGATCGATCCCGACGGCGTCTACGACCCTGCCGACGTGAACGACCGCGTCCTGCTGGGCTTCAAGGGGACCATGGGAGAGATGGAACTGCACGTGATGGCGCAGCGGCTGCAGGCCAACAAGCGCGCCGCGGCGCAGCGCGGCGAGCTGCGCACCCCGCTGCCGGTCGGCTACATCCACGACGACGCCGGCGATGTGGTGATCGACCCCGATGCCGAGGTCCAGGCCGCGATCCGTGACGTTTTCGCGGCATTCGCCGCGTGCGGGTCGGCCTACGGGGTGGTGGGCGCGTTCGCCAGCCGCAAGTTCCCGCTGCGCGCCTACGGCGGGACATGGGCCGGTCAGCTGCGGTGGGGGCGGCTCACCCACGCCCGCGTCCTGGGGGTCTTGAAGAACCCGGGCTACGCCGGGGCGTACGTGTTCGGCCGCTACACCTCGCACCGCACCGTCGACCCCGGCGGCACGGTACACACGGCGATTGCGGAACGGCCCCGCACCGAATGGCCGGTGCTGATCAAAGACCACCACGAGGGATACATCACCTGGCCGGACTACCTGGCCAACGAGGCCAGGCTGGCGGCCAACCGGACCAACGCCGGAGCACGGCCACCCCGCGAGGGCTGCGCGCTGTGTCAGGGGATCATCAGCTGCGGCAGCTGCGGCAAGCCGATGCGCACCAGCTACCACACCGGTCAGCGGCCGTCCTATGAATGCAGCTCCCACCGCGACCGGCTCACCACGCCCGCCTGCCGGTCGGTCGCCGCCGCCACCGTGGACGACGCGGTCGCGCGCGTGCTGCTGGACGCGCTCACCCCTGAGCAGGTCGCCCTAGCGCTGTCAGCCGCCGACCAGGTCGCGGGCCGGCACCAGCGGGTCAGCCGGGCCGCCGAGCTGGCCGTGGAACGGGCCCGCTATGAGGCCGGCCGGGCCGAGCGCGCGTTCTGCCAGGTCGAGCCGGAGAACCGGCTGGTCGCCCGCAGCCTGGAAGCCCGCTGGGAGGACAGGCTCGCCGCCCTCGCCGAGGCCGAGCAGGCGCTGGAGGCCGCCCGGGACACGCTGCCGCCGCTGCCCGGCCGGGCGGAGCTGGAGAAACTCGCCGCCGACCTGCCCGGGCTCTGGCACGCGCCCGCCACCAGCACCAAGGACCGCAAACGGCTGCTGCGCACCCTGATCGCCGACATCACCCTGCTCCCCGAGCAGCAACCCGGCCAGGTGCGCATCGGAATCCGCTGGCACACCGGCACCACCGACGAACTTGTCACCGGCCGGCCCATCCACTCCGGCACGGCCAAGCGCACTCCGGCCGCCGCAGTCGAGCTCGTCCGGCAGCTCGGACCGGCCACCAGCAACGACGAGCTAGCCCGCCGGCTCAACGCCGACGGGCTGACCACCGGCCACGGCCGCCCCTTCGATGTCAGGGCCGTCCAGTGGATCCGCCACGCCTACAACATCCCCGCCCCCGCCCCCTACGCCGACGGCGAGATCCCGGTGGCCGAAGCCGCCCGGCGGCTGGGCTGCGGCACCGGCGTCATCTACTACTGGATCGAATCCGCCCAGCTCGACGCCCGGCGCGGCCCCCGCGGCAGGCTGTGCATCCCGTGGACCAGCAACATTGAGGCCGCCTGCCGCCGACGCATCGCCGGATCCGGCCACCTGAACCCGGCCGCCCGCCGCACCACGCCACGGAACAGGCCCCAGCGGCACGAGGCCGCCGCCGTAACTGTCGGCACCGCCTGACACGATCACACCAGCGAACCCGTGAATGCGGCCCTGGCCCGCGCAAACCCGCACCACGCCCGAACATCCCGACACGCGATTGCAGGAGGGGCAATATGAATCGTCCGTCGCCACCTTGGAGGACAAGATCGTCCAACGGGCGGTGGCCGAGGTGCTGAACGCCATTTACGAGGAGGACTTCCTCGGCTTCTCCTACGGGTTCCGGCCGGGGCGCAAGCCCCACGACGCGCTCGATGCGCTGGCGGTCGGGATCGAAAAGAGGAAGTGAACTGGATACTCGACGCGGACATCCGTGGCTTTTACGACGCCATCGACCACGAGTGGCTCCGCAGGTTCGTCGAGCATCGGATCGCGGACAAGCGGGTCCTGCGGCTCATCCAGAAATGGCTGAACGCGGGAGTGATCGAGGACGGGTCGTGGTCGGCAAGCGAGGAGGGAGCCCCGCAAGGGGCCAGCGCATCCCCCCTGCTCGCCAACGTCTACCTGCACTACGTCTTTGATCTGTGGGCCCGGCACTGGCGGAATCGGCAAGCTCATGGTGATGTGATCATCGTGCGTTTCGCCGACGACATTGTTGTCGGTTTTCAGCATCGTTCTGACGCTGAGCGGTTCCATGCGGACCTGGTGGAGCGTTTCGCCAGGTTCTGCCTGGAGCTCAACGCCGAGAAGACCCGCCTGGTCGAGTTTGGGCGGTTCGCCGCCGAGAACCGCAGGCGGCGCGGCCTCGGCCGGCCCGAGACGTTCGCATTCCTCGGCTTCACGCACATGTGCGGGAAGACCCGGGCGGGACGGTTCGCGCTGCGGCGCAAGACGATCGCGAAGAGAATGGCGGCCAAGCTACGCGAGGTGAACACCTTGCTCATGCAACGCCGTCACTGGCCCATCCCAGAGCAGGGACAGTGGCTGGGCAGCGTGGTGCGCGGGCACACCGCCTACTACGCGGTACCCGGCAACATCCATGCCGTGTCGGCATTCCGCAAACAGGTCACGCGGCACTGGGGCCGGGCGCTGCGGCGCCGCAGCCAGCGCCACCGGGTGACCTGGGAGCGGATGGGCCGGCTCGAAGCACGGTGGCTCCCTGCCGCCCGCATCACGCATCCCTGGCCGAACGTCCGATTCGACGCCCGTACCCGAGGTAGGAGCCCAGTGCGCTAGCAGTGCTCGCTGGGATCTGTGCGGGGGGCCGCCTGCAAGGGCGGTCCCTACCGCGATTCTGCGGCCGTCCGCTGACGTCGTTCCTCTTTGGCGGGCTGGACCCCGTTGAAAAGTCTGACGCCGGGAGCCTTATCTTCAGGGCCGCTGAATGGTGCTTCGAGCCCGCGGACCAGATTTCCCTTATGCCTCAGGCTCCTGCGGACGACCGCAACCGTAACTGCCCTCTCATCGTAGGAGCCATCGATGGAAGATGTGCATGAGGAGCCGCTGTTCGTGCAGCGGGTCGCCGGCCTGGATATCGCCAAGGCCGAGGTCGAGGTGACCATCCGGGTGCCCAGCGACACCAGTTCGGGCCGCCGCCAGCAGGAGACCCGGACGTTCGGCACCACCCGCCGGGAACTGCTGGAGTTAGCGGACTGGCTGCGCTGCTGGGGTGTGACCAAGGCCGGGATGGAGGCCACGTCCGTAATCCGGGGTCATGAGAGGGCGTCTGTCACGGTAGGTGACGGTCCGCTATGCTCGTTTCTCCTCTTGTCGCGGACGGGTTACCTGGGGACCCGTCCGCGACGCAGAGGGCCGACCGCAGCGCTGATCCCGCCACTGCCTCTCGTCGTTGCCGCTTTTGTCCTTCTCGTCGCGGACGCTTCCGCGACGGCACGACCTGGGCAATGTCCAATTTCCCAATGTATGGACCCCGGATAACGGACGACTACTGGAAGCCGGTGTTCTTCCTGCTGGAATCCCGCGGGTTCGACTGCGACCTGTATAACGCCGCGCAGGTGAAGGCCCTGCCCGGCCTGCCCAAGACAGACCGGGCCGACTCCATCTGGCTCGCCAAGATCACCGAGCGGGGGATGATCGCCTCCAGCTTCGTGCCGCCTGAGCCGATCCGCAGGCTGCGGACCCACACCCGGTACCGCCGGCACCTCACCCAGGCCCGCACCGCCGAGAAGCAGCGGGTGGAGAAACTGCTCGAAGACGGGCACCTGAAGCTCTCGTCGGTGATCTCCGACATCCACGGCGTCTCAGGCCGGGACATGCTGGACGCGCTCGCCGCCGGGCAGCGCGACCCGCACGCGCTCGCGGCCATGGCCCGCGGGAAGATGCGCGGCAAGATCCGGCGGCTGGAAGAGGCGCTGGAGTGCTCGTTCTTCACCGATGAGCACGCCGCCGTGCTGGCGATGATGCTGCAGGTCATCGACCACTACACCGCCCAGATCAGCCAGCTCACCGCCACGATCGAGGAACTGGCCGAGCCTTACCTGCCCCAGATCGAGCAGCTCGACGCCGTGCCCGGCATCGGGATGATCTGCGCTCAGGACATCATCGCCGAGATCGGCACCGACATGGCGGTGTTCCCCACCGCCGCGCACCTGGTGTCCTGGGCGAAGTGGTCACCCCAGGTCCGGCAGTCCGCCGGGAAACGCAAAGGCAGCAACGCAACCGGCCGCGGCAACCCCTACCTCGGCGCCGCACTCGGCGAGGCAGGAATCAGCGCCGGCAATACCCAGTCGTTCCTCGGCGCCCGGTACCGGAAGCTGACCCGCCGGATGCCCAGGAAGAAAGCCCTGGTCGCCACCGGCAACTCCATGCTCACCATCGTCCACGCACTGCTGTCCGACCCTGCCGCCGTCTACACCGATCTCGGCGCCGACTACTACGAGCAGCGCATGCACGCCCGCCGACAGGCACGCAACCACGTCAAGAGCCTGGAACGCCTCGGCTACAAAGTCACCATCGAAGCCATCGACCCGGCAACCGGCGAGCTCACCGCGGCCAGCTGACCACGGCGCCAAGAACCCGGAGACGCTGACGCGCCACCGGGTGCTGCCGCGCGCCCAGCCGAGGTCTATTTCGGACCAGAGCGAGGCGATGGCGGTTGAACGCGGTTGTCGATAGCGACTCATCGTGCCCAAGGCACTCGTTAGCGCCATAACTCGCGTCCAGCCGCCCGTAACCTCGCCGTATCAGGCCGGTCCGGTTGAGGAGCGGTTGAGGCATCAGGCAGAATGTTCCAATGTCGGCATATGTGCTGGCCAGGAGCGTTTATCGAGCTGAGCGGGCGCCCCCTGTAAACCGTCGGCTCAGCCTACGTTGGTTCGAACCCAACACCTGCCACCACGTGGTAAATGGCCCCTGACCAGTGGTTTCAAGGTCGGGGGCCGATCTTATCGACGTCCGGTGGTGTCCGGCTCGAACCGGCGCGCTGCGGTTGCCTGCGGCGAATACGGGGCGAGGTTTTCGTCAGCTGTTCTCGTCGTCGCGGAGGGGGTCTTCGATCCGCTTGCGGGCGATCTGGTCGCGGCCCGCGATGCACTTGGTGTAGACGCGGAGCAGGACGGCGACGCTGTTGCCGGCCCACTCGGCGACACCCGCCGCGGGTGGGAAGCGGTCACCGAGCCGACCCGGCGAATCGCCCTGGCCGCCGACGCTGAACTCCGGCGACGGCACCCGGACGCCGAAATCGAGCCGCTACGCCCGCACATGTGCGAGCGTCGGACCGGGCAACGCACGCGTCCGCGGTTACTGCGGCAGCACGTCGCCAGTCGGCGCGGCGTCTGCTTGACGACATCGGCGAAGCGCGTTAGGACGCAGGGGTGTCGGCGCAGCCGATCCTCGAGGTCAACTCTCGTCCACCAAATCCACCAGCCTTCGGCGGCGTTCCCTCGATCCTCGAGCCAGCAGGTGACATCGTTCGTGATGTGGGTCGCGACAGCAAGGAAATAGCTGTCGGCGTTATGACGTGCGACGGTGTCGATGATGTCCGGCACGTGCGCCTTGCTCACGCCGCCACGGCGCACCTCGCATTGGCCGACGATCCGCTGCGTGACGACTGGGGACACGTTCCTGGGTATGGCGCCGGTAACACGGGCCAAACTGCGTTCGATAAGTAGATCTCTGCGTCGGTTACGGTCGTTGACGCTCCCCGCAAGACGGACCCAGGAGGTGCCGGGCTCGAGAGAGAGCAGTTCCCGGACAAACTGCTCGAACCTGTCTGCGTGCACTTGCGCAGCCCAGGTAAAGGTGCGTCCGGAATGCAGGAAGTCTGCTACGGCTTCGTGTCTACCGGGGAGGCGCCGACGCTCGGCCTCGAATCGGTGCCTCCCGCTCGCTGCCGGGATGGCCACCACCGCGCTGCCCGGTTGAATCCTCGCGGGTCGAGCTGGGCCTCCGGCGCGACCGCCGCAACCAGAACACCTCCCCGACCTGCCGGTACAGCGCCCGGTAGGCGCTGTACCCAGCCCGGGGCCGAAGCCTGCGGCAGCGCGCCAGCGGATTAAGAGTCCGCTGTTTTGCGTTCGCCTGCTACCGGATAATGCCCGGCAGTGCCGTTTGTCCGCGACTCCACGCAAACGCCGAGCAAACATAGGCCGGAATTTTCCAGCCAGCTGCATCGCAGCATGGGTCTTTCGGAGCTGGATCGATGCATAAGGTGCGAGAATGCCGTGGATACGGTCCGTAATTGCCGCTGTGAGCGCTGACGGGGGATCGGAGCTGTGCGCCTGGCTTTGGGATACCGACACCGTTCCCGCCGGTCTTGCCTGACCGATGCAGCTTGCCGTTGTGGTAACGGCTGCTAGGCCGCGTGGTCAGGCTACCTTCCAGCTCCGGTCACCGAGCCGGGCGACTACGTCGATGCTTCCGCCGAGTGCGGCGACATAGGCGCGCACGACATCGATGCCGGAGATCTCGCCGTGCTCGATCTTGGAGATGCGGGCCTGGGACACGCCGAGGGCATCGGCCAGCTCCGCCTGGGTCATCCCGGCTGTGGTGCGCATCTCGGCGAGCTGGTGCCCGCGCACGTATGCTTCCCGGCGCTCGCGGGCTGCGGCCTTGCCGGCAGCTTGCCCCGCCCTGGTCCGAGGATCAGCCGCGCGGCCCTTGGCCTTGACGTCACTCCACTTGGCGTAGCCGCTGCTCATCGCTTCTTCGCTTCCTCTGCTTCCAATTCGATCAGGTGCTGGGTGAACCGTTCGTCTGCCAGCGGGATGGCCTTGCGGTACCAGCCATCCCAGTTTCCTGCCTTGTCGCCTGCGACCAGGAAGATCGCCTCGCGCCTGGGGTCGAAGGCGAACAGCAGCCGTATCTCGGTTGTACCGGATGACGGCGGCCGTAACTCCTTCATGTTGTGGTAACGGCCGCCTTTGACCCGGTCAGCCAGTGGCCGCCGCAGAGCAGGGCCTTCTGCGGCGAGCTGGTCGATAGCGTCCTCTATGAGATCGGCGGTCTCGGGGTCGCTCTTGCAGAGCGCCAGATACCATGCCTCGACTTCATGATGGAGGCTCACCTCCCAAGCCATGCTCCGACTATAACCTATCAGTCATGTCCGGCCGGATGGGTTCTGGCGGTGGCGCCGCCAGCTCACCGTGCACTCTCGCGACGTCCACGAAGCCCAGCTCGCCGCCCGGGCCGTCCAGGACACCAAGGATTTCCAGTCCAGATACGCGTTACGGGTCGGCGTCGAGGGCACCATACGGCAGGGCGTGGCCGTCACCGGCATGCGGCAAGCCCGCTACCGCGGACTGGCCAGGACCCGCCTGGAACACACCAACGCCGCGGTCGCGCTCAACCTGATCCGGCTGCACGCCTGGTGGAACGGCCACCCGCTGGACCGGACCCGCACCCACCTCGAACTCGCCCTGGCCTCATGAACACGAATTAACCACCAGGGGTCAGCCAGGAAGTCAAACGTTCCCAGCGGACCGTCACCCCACGCCGACGTCAGCCACGTCAGGTCGGTCACGGCCTTGTGCCGCGTGTCCTTCTCGCGCGTGAACAGCTCGTCGGTCTTCGTCAGCACAAGCGTGTATGACGGCCCCTGCCGCCGGGTCTGGTGTCGCACCGGTAGCTCGGCCGAGTCGATCTGGGTGTGCACGTGCCGCCGCCCGTCCGTCGCCAGCGGCCACTCGAAGACCCGCCGCGACCGGGAACCGAGAAACGTCCCCAGCGTGTCACAAAGTCGCACGCGCACGCGGTCCATTCGATCGACCAGTCGTCTTCGTCACGCAGCGGCCGCGCGATGATCGCGCCGAGCCGCTCCCCGCAGTCCCGCGCGACTACATCGAGCCCCGCCGCCCGCCGCGTGGCCGCGCGGCAGCGCCGGCATCAGGCACCCCAGCACCGCCCAGCGCCGGCACGATCACGTCCCGCGTCGTCGGCCGCCTCCAGCAGCCGCACCAGCGGCGAGCCAAGCATCTCCAGCCGCGGCTCCCGGATCTCGGTCCGCGCGGTGGTTGTCCAGAGCCGCAGCTGAGCGCCCATCCAGCCCCAGGCGTCGGCGGCTAGCAGTCGGCCCAACTCCGGACCCCGGCGGCACGCAGCGCTCCGCACAGCCCCGGCAGCCTCTCCACCCACTCGTGCCGGTCCGCCTCGAG
The DNA here is from genome assembly GCA_963727015.1 of uncultured Actinomycetota bacterium. Taxonomy (GTDB): domain Bacteria; phylum Actinomycetota; class Actinomycetes; order Streptosporangiales; family Streptosporangiaceae; genus DATFVJ01. The sequence continues at coordinate 8,889 of CAVSEV010000007.1, forward strand.
GTAGTACCTCGGCCCGAACCACCCGGCGATGACCCCGCGCGTCCATTCCTCGCCGTACTGCCGGCCGCCGCCAGCCCCGCCCGCGTGCTCCGGCGCGACCGTCTCCACCCGGAACGGCTCCAGCAGCATCGCCGCCGTCCCGGCCGCGCCAGGCCCGCCGCCACATGCAGCGCCGTGCCCAGCAGTCCGGCCTGCGATCCGATCTTTTCCAGAACGGCGCGAGCGACTCCGCGCCAGCACGTGCCCCTTCAAGGTCTCCTGCCTCGGGGCGGGTGCGCAGTTCCGACAGCGCCCACTGCGGCAAGGCTTCGGCGGGCGCCGCGAACGCCCGGTCCCGCGCCCACACCACGACCGCGGCCCGGCGGTACCACCGGTCCAGCGTGTTGCCATAGTTGCCCATGTAGCCCTCGTACTCAGACTGGTAGGGTATGAGTTCCGCGCTCGGGGTGGTGGCACCCACCTCGGAGCCGGGAACGTGCAGCGATATCGGCTCGCCGCCTGTGCCGTCCGGGCTGGTCCACCAGCCGAGGGTGATCTCGTCGTCGATCAGCTCATTGAGCTGGTAGTCATCGTCGTCGCTGCCCCGGCCCCGGGAGACGCCGTCGTGGCCGTAGTCCTCCTCCTCATCGTCATCATCATCTGCATCCTTGTCGTCTTCCTCTTCGTCGTCGTAATAGTCGTAGTCGTCCCACGGGTCGCTGTCGGATGGCCACGCGTGCCATGTCTCCTTCACCTCGGCGAGCGCCAGCACCGCCTCGCACCCAGCACCCTTCGCGGCGGCGCGCAGCAGCGCGGCGCGCTCTGCGTCAACGCCTTTGAGCCGGTTCCAGTTCAGGCCCCGCTGGCTGTACTAGTGGTCCAGCAGGTAGACGAGCCGGTTCGGCGGGTCGAGACCGGTTCGGCCATAGCGTCGCATGGCGGGCGTGGTGAAGTGCTCGGTGAGGCAATGCGCCAAGTCGGCGACCGGCCCGGCTCCCCGCGCGCCGGTCGTGCTGTCCCCGGGCAGGTTGAGCGTCAGCGTCACCGGTGCCCGGACTTCACGGGCTTGACCTCGTGACGGCAGTCGGCGTAGAAGGCCACGAAAGACAGCAGCTCCTTCGACGTCCGGTACGTGACGCTCTCGCCGCCGTGCTCGACGACCAGGTCCCCCCGTGTGCGCTGAAGGCAACGACACGACCAGCGTGCCCACCATCGCGTCGTCCTTCTCCGAGTCCTGATGCGGCAGGAAGAACTGTCCTTTGCCGTATACCAGCATCGCGTGCAGCTCGGCCCGCCGCTTCGTCGTCGGCAGCAGCCGCAGCTCGTCGCGGACGTCGTCCAGCACGGCGCCGGGCGTTGCCTCCCAGGTGGGGCCGTCCAGCGTGACGAGGCCCGGCGTGATCTTCCATGTGTCACGCACGCTGGCGCCGGTCAGCGGATGCTCCCCGCCCGAACTTCGCCGGCTGCGCCACCGCGATCAGCTCTTCGCGAGCGGCGCGCGCACAGGAATCTGCACCGCCCCGACGCCATCGACCTGCAGCGCGTCCGCTGGTGCCAGGATCTGCGCGCTGAACGCCCCCGACGCCTGCGCGTCGTCGAGCAGCTTGGCCAGCCGTTCCCGTGCGAGTTCAGGCGGGAGCTCGAAGGCGGACGTGCCGCACCCCATGGGCGGCGAGTTGCGCTCATTCTGTGGGTAGTGTGCGGCAATATGTAGTGGTGGTTAGCGGAGCCCCTCAGCCGGCGCGTGGTCATGGCGAGCCACAACCGTTTATGCACCTGAGCGTCCCGAACGCCGACCTATACCGGAGCCTGCTGCGTACCTTCGCGCGGGCGAAGGAGCGCTATATCGTGCACCTGCGGCCGGAAGACGTGACGGCCGAGCTCCTGATCGACGCTGACGAGCAGCTGACCCAGGCCTTGGAGCAGCTCGTGGCGTGGGGGAACCTGCGCGCGGACGTCGACACCGGCCGCGTCACCACGGTGGAAGACTTCCACCGCAAGCGTTCCCTGTATCAGCTCACCGCAGCCGGGCAAGCGGCCGAGCAGGCGATCTCGTTCTACGAGGAGGCCATCGGCCGGCGCGGCCAGCTCCAGTCGGTGGCCCTGGCCGACATCGCCGACCGGCTCCGCTCGCTGAGAGTACTCGCCGCGGCCGACGATCCCGACCCGGCCAAGGTCCATCTTCTCCTGCTGTCCGTGGCGGAGCGGTTCTCCTCCCTGGCTGACAACGCGCAGGCGTTCATGTCCGCGTTGCGGCGCGCGATGGACTTCTCCGACGGGGACGTCGACGGCTTCCTCGCGTACAAGGAACGGCTGATCGACTACATCAACAGGTTCATCGCAGACCTGGCCAACTCCGGTGCCCAGATCGCGGTGCTGCTCAACGACCTGGAAGCCGTCGGTCACGAGCGGCTGCTCGAACTCGCCGCGCGACGGGAGGCCGCCGACGCGGTGCCCGAGGGCGCGGACGCCGCCGAATCTCTGGCCCAGGCGGAAAAACAAGCGCTCGACGCGTGGCGGAACCGGTGGCGCGGCCTGGACGACTGGTTCACCTCGCGGGACGCGGGGCACCCGTCGCAGGCCCGGCTGCTGCGGCAGGCGGCCGTGACCGCGATCAAGCAGCTCATCGACACCGTAGGCCTGCTCAACGAGCGGCGCTCGGGGCGGTCGGATCGCTCGGCGGACTTCCGTGCGCTCGCCCGGTGGTTCGCCGAGGCGCCGGACGACGAGGCCGCCCACCGGCTGTGGCGGGCGGCGTTCGGCCTATGTGCCGCACGGCACCTGTCGGTGACCAGCGAAACCGCCGACGTCTGGCGCGATCTTTCATACGGAACGGCCTGGCGGGATGCCCCGCCCATCCGCATCTCGCCCCAGCTCAGGAAGACCGGGACCTACGAGCGGCGCGGCAAGCCGAACCAGGTGCGGGACAGGTCGGCGGACCGGGACCTCCTGCGCAGGCGGGCAGAACGCGAGGCGGCCGAGACCGCCGCGGCCCGGCGGCGCCTGCGCACCGCCGGGCCGACGCTGCTGTCCGACCTCGATGTGCTGGATCCCCGGGCGTTCCGGCTGTTCCTGGCGCTGCTCGGCGACGTGCTGGCGGCTCGCAAGCCGGGTGAGGCCGAAGTGAAGACCGTGACGAGCGACGGCACGCTGGAGGTGCGGCTGTCGCTGGTCCCGGATGGCGGAACGGCCACGGTCCGGACCGCCGACGGCCTACTCACCGGTCCGGAGCACGTCATCGAGATCACGGATCTGACGGCGTCATGATCCCGGCCGAGGAACAGGCGCAGCGCAGGGCCGCGCTCCGCGCCCTGCTCGCCAAGCCGCTGCTGGTCGCCGACACCGACGGCGAGAAGCTGGTCCTGGTCCGGCGGCACCTGACCGAGCTGCGCGAGTGGCTGAACCGCGAGACCGGATGGCGCCTGGTCGCGGACTCGGAGACGGCCCGTCTCTTCAAGACCGCCCCGGTGCTGTCCGACGCGTCTCACCCCGCGCGAGGGCGCAACAAGGAGCCGTTCGGCCGGCGCCGGTATGTCACCTTGTGCCTGGCCCTGTCAGCATTGGCCCGCGCCGACGCGCAGACCACGCTCGGCAGCCTCGCCGACGACGTGCTGACGGCGGCCACCGAACCGGAGCTGGCCGGATGCGGGTTCACGCTGACCCTGGACAGCCGGGTGGACCGGTCCGACCTGGTCGCGGTGATCCGGCTGCTGCTCGGCTGGGGAGTGTTGAGCCGGGTCGCGGGGGACGAGGACGCCTACCTGTCGGCCGGGACCGATGTGCTGTACGACGTGCGCAGGCCGGTGCTTGGCGTGCTGCTGTCCGGCACCCGCGGACCGTCCACCGTGACCGCCGCGACGTTTCCCAGGCGGCTCGCGGAGCTGACCGCGGAACCGGTCGCCGAGAGCGACGAACTGCGCAACCAGGCGCTGCGCAGGCGGCTCACCCGGCGGCTGCTGGAGGACCCGGTCGTGTACTACGACGAACTCGAAGAAGAGGACGAACGCGCCTACCTGCTGTCGCAGCGGCACGCCATCACCCGGCGGATCGCCGACGCCACCGGGCTGATCCCGGAGATGCGCGCCGAGGGGATCGCCATGGTGGACCCGGAGGACGAGCTGACCGACGTTCGGATGCCCGAGCAGCGCACCGACGGGCACGTCACGCTGCTGGTCGCGGAGCACCTCGCCCGCGGGGAGCAGGCCACGCACGACGAACTGCACGCTTTCGTCCGGCAGGCGGCGGCCGAGCACGCCAGCTACTGGCGCAAGGGCGTGACCGAGCCAGGCGCGGAAACGGAGCTGCTCGCGACCGCGCTGGAGAAGCTGTCGGCGCTGCGTCTGGTTGAGGTGGACGGAGCCGCTGTCCGCAGCCGGCCGGCGATCGCGCGTTTCGCCCTGGACGAGCCGGTCATCCGCGAGACGAGAAAGGCGACAGTAGATGCTGCCAGCACCCTGTTCTGATCGGTGGAAGCCCTTGCGCGCGGGGCTGGTCGACATGTTCTACTACGATGCCGAGGAGTTCTGGTTCCACGACGGGCGGCTGCTGCTGCGCGGCAACAACGGAACCGGCAAGTCCAAGGTGCTCGCGCTGACGCTGCCGTTCCTGCTTGACGGAGAGCTCGCACCGCACCGGGTGGAGCCGGACGGCGACCGGCAGAAGAATATGGAGTGGAACCTGCTGCTCGGCGGCAAGCATCCCAATCCGGAACGCCTCGGGTACACCTGGCTCGAATTCGGCCGCCGCGCCGTCGACGGGACCACCGAGTTCCGCACCGTCGGCTGCGGGCTGAAGGCCGTCGCCGGGCGCGGCATCGCGCGCCACTGGTTCTTCGTCACGACACAGCGCGTCGGCGAGCACCTCCAGCTGCTGCCGGCCAGCCGGGTCCCGCTCACCAGGGAAAAGCTGCGCGAGGAGATCGACGGATACGGGCTGGTGTACGATCGGGCCGCCGACTACCGGCGGGCGGTCGACGAAACGCTGTTCGGGCTCGGGGAACACCGTTACGAGACGCTGGTCAAGCTGCTGATCCAGCTCCGGCAGCCGCAGCTTTCCAAGAAGCCCGACGAGAAGCTGCTGTCGCGTGCGCTTACCGAGGCGCTGCCGCCGCTCAGCCCGGGCCTGGTGACCACGGTGGCCGAGGCGTTCCGCGGTCTTGACGAGGAACGCGACGCGCTGCGCGCCCTGGCTGAGGCCCGTCAGGCCGCGAACGACTTCCTCCGCTATTACGGCAGGTACGCGATGATCGCGGCCAAGCGCAAGGCCGCGGGGCCGCGGCAGGCGCAGAGTCGGTACGAGCAGTTCGGCCGGGAACTCGCCGCAGCCGAGGAGGCGTTCACCGCGGCTGAATCGGAGCTTGGCGCCGCACGGCGCGAGCTAGACGAGCTCGAGCAGCGGCGGACCCAGCTCGAGGCGCGGCGCGAGGCGCTGCAGCAGGATCCAGCGATGCGGGACGCCGAGCGGCTCGAGTACACGCGCGAGGAGGCGCGGCGCCGGGACGAGACGGCGCGTATTAGGGAGCTGGACCGTGACCGGCTGGCCGCCGGGGTGCAGAAACGTTCCGCGCGGGCCGGCCAGGCCGTGGAGCGGGCCGAAGCGGGGCGGAACGTTCTGCACGCCGCGCAGCGCCAGGCCGAGGAGGCGGCGGCCACAGCCCGCTGCTCGCAGGGTCACCGCACGGCGGCTGACGGCTGGGAGCAGGATCCGCCGCGGGCCCGGAGCCAGACGCAGGCCGTCGCCGACCGGCAGGCGCAGGCCGTCGGGCAGCTGGAGATACTGCTCGCCGAAGCCGGGGAACGGCGCGCGGCGCTGCAGGCGGCACGCGCCGAGGCGGACCGGCTCACCGCGGAGGTCCAGGCCGCGACCGACCGGGTCGCCGCCGCCGAGCAGGTCGCCGCCGAACACGCCAGGGAACTGGCAGGTGCCTACCGTGCCTACCTCGACGGCCTCACCGAGCTCCAGGTAGCTGACCCGGACGAGCTGATCGAAGCCCTGCGAGCCTGGGCGGCGACCGGGGACGGCGCCAACCCGGCGGTCACGGCCGTCGATGACGCGGCACGGGCGGCAGGCACCGAGCTCGGCCGTGTCGAGGCGGGACTGTCCGCCCAGCGTGCCGCGCACGAGGGTCACGCGCGCGAACTTGAGGGGGAGATCGCGCGGCTGCGGTCGGGCGGCCACGACGCACCGCCGCTTCCGCATACCAGGCAGCCCGGCATCCGGGATGACCGTCCGGGTGCCCCGTTGTGGAGGGTGACCGATTTCGCACCGGACGTGCCGGAGGAGCATCGCGCGGGGCTTGAAGCCGCGCTGGAGGCGGCGGGGATACTCGACGCGTGGGTCACGCCCGATGGGGACCTCGTCGATGGCGATGTGACCGTGGTGTCGGGGCTCGCCCCGGTGCCCGGCCGGTCGTGCGCAAGCGTCCTGGTCCCGGCGATCGACTCCGGCGATCCCCAGGCGGGGGTGCTGTCCGCCGAGACCGTCGGCGCCGTCCTTTCCGCGATAGGGCTCGGCGGAACGGGCCGGACGTGGGTCTCGGTGGACGGCCGGTTTGCGAACGGTGTGCTGACCGGCGTCTGGCGGAAGGACAGTGCCGGCTACATCGGCGAGGGCGCGCGTGAGGCCGCGCGGCGCGTCAGGATCGCTCGGCTCTCTGCCGAGCTGGAGCATGAGCGTACGGCGATCGGCGAGCTTGCCGTGGCGCTGGCCGAGGTGGGCGTGCGCCGGGAGCGGCTCGCGGACGAACATCGCGCGGTGCCGCCGGACGCCGCGGTGCGCGAGGCCCGCACCGTGACCGCCGCAGAACGTCGGCGGCGCGGCGAATTGCGCGAGCAGCGTGCTGGCGCCGTCACGTTGTGCGGGCAGCGGCAGGAGGGGCTGGACGCCGCCGTCATGCGTGCCGAAGAGTTCGCTCGCGACGTCGGCCTGCCTGCCGAACCTGGCGAGCTCGCCGGGGTTAAGGCCGGGGTGGACGCGTACCGGCTGGCGCTCGCTGGGCTGTGGCCGGCCGCCGAGGCATCGCAGGGGGCAGCCCGGGCCGCGGACGAGGCCTCGGCGGAACTGGCCGAAAGCCGGGGGCACCTGGAAGAGGCGACCGAAGCCGCAACGGTGGTGCGGGACGAGGCCTCGGCCGCTCAGGCGATGTACGACGCGCTGCTCCAGACCGCCGGGGCAGCGGTCGAGGAGCTGCACCGGCAGCTGGAGGAAGTCCGGCGCGACCTGGACCGGCGGGGCGCCGATGAGAAGGCCGCGCGTGCCGTCGAGCAGCGGGCGCTCGGCGACCGGGGTAAGGCCGAGGGCGCGCGGGAGACGCTGCGCATCCAGATCGAGGAGGCGGCGCGGACACGGGACGCTGCGGTCGCGGAGTTCCAGTCGTTCGCCGCCACCGGGCTGCTGTGCGTCGCGGTCCCGTCGCTCGAGGTTCCCGACGCCGCGCAGCCCTGGGCGGCGACGTCGGCCGTGCTGCTGGCCCGCGCCGTGAACGCCGGGCTGGAATCGGTGGACGATGCAGACGGCCCTTGGGACCGGATACAGAGACGGGTGACAGAGGAGCACAAGCTGCTCGCCGATGCGATGGCCAGGCACGGGCATTCGGCCGGGCTGACGCTGAGCGAGGGTGTCATCGTGGTCGACGTGGTCTTCCAGGGCCGCAGCCACGACGTGCCCGGCCTCGCCGCGGCGCTCGGCGAGGAAGCGGAGCAGCGGGCCAGGCTGCTGTCCGCCAGGGAACGGGAGATCCTTGAGAACCACCTGCTCAACGAGGTGGCAGGGACGCTGCATGAGCTGATCACGGTGGCGGAGGCCGAGGTCAGGCAGATGAACGATGAACTGGAAGCCCGGCCGACGTCGACCGGGATGAAGCTGCGGCTGATCTGGCAGCAGGTGCGGGACGCGCCGGACGGCCTGGACCGGGTAAGGCACAAGCTCAGGCAGACGATCGACGCGTGGTCCTCCGATGACCGTGCCGCGGTGGGGGCGTTCCTGCAGCAGCGGATCGCCGCCGAGCATGCGGACAACCGGGCGGCCGGGTGGACCGAGGCGCTGACGGCGGCGCTGGACTACCGGAAGTGGCACGAGTTCGTGATCCAGCGCTTCGCCGACGGCCAGTGGCGGCCCGCTACCGGCCCGGCGTCGGGCGGCGAGCGGGCCCTGGTCGCCTCGGTTCCGCTGTTCGCGGCGGCCTCTTCGCATTACAAGTCGGCGGGCAACCCTTGCGCGCCGCGGCTGATCGCGCTGGACGAGGCTTTCGCCGGAGTCGACGACGACTCTCGCGCGAAGTGTCTCGGGCTGCTCGCCACGTTCGACATGGACGTGGTCATGACCAGCGAACGGGAGTGGGGATGCTACCCGCAGGTCCCTGGGCTCGCCATCTGCCAGCTTGCCCGGCAGGACGGGGTCGACGCGGTGCTTGTCACGCCGTGGCGGTGGGACGGGCGGGAACGCCGCCCGGCCGAACGGGCGGCGGTGTGACCGATGCCGACGCCAAGCTGCACCGCCTGCTCGGCGGCGAGCCGGTCGCGTGGCTGGTGCGGCGGGCACGGGACAGACTGGAGGCCGGACGTCCGCTGACCGGTACGGTTACGTTGCCCGCCGCCACCCCAGAGCAACGGCGCGCGGTTGAGCGGCTGACCGGAAGAGCAGTCCGTTCCGGCGCGTCGCTGTCGGTGTCGCTGACGGGGGTCGACCGGATCCTGCGAGACAGCGGCGCCGCGCCGGGCGGGCTGGCCGAAGCGGTGGTGCGCCTGACCGGTCCGCTCCGTGATCGCTACCGCGAACGGGCAGCGCTGGCGGCCGCCTGGGGTGCCGCGTTCGCGTCACTGGACGCCGCCGTGGAGGGCCGTGCCGAGCTGGCGCGGTGGCGGGGGTGGCTCGACGCGACCGGCGTGGTGCGCCGTCTCGCTCCCGAACCTGAGCATGCGCGGCTGCTCCTCGCCCAGGTCGCGGCGGTGCTCCGGCGGCTACCCTCGCGCGGCGTCCCCATCGGCCGGCTCGCCGCCGAATGCTGCGGCGACGCTCACGCCCTGGACGACGGACGCCCGGCCGGCACGCTGGTGCTGTCGGCGGTCCGTGCGCTGGCGGGCCTGCCGTTCGCGGCGGAGGGAACCGCCGACTCCCGCCGCGCCGCGTGGGCTGCCGCGGGAGTTAACCTCGACGAGCTATCGTCGCTGGCGCTCTGCCTCGGCCTGCCCGGCGACACGCGCACGGCCCTGGGCAGGACGCTGGCGTCGTGCCGCGAGGCGGGACAGCCGGCGGTGCTCACGCTCCGGCAACTCCGCTGCCATGACGAGCCGCTGCGCGCCGCCCGGGTGCGGATATGCGAGAATCCGGTGGTGGTCGCGGCCGCCGCGGACGAACTGGGCGCCGGGTGCCAGCCGCTGGTTTGCGTCGGCGGCCAGCCCTGCGCCGCCGGATGGCGGCTGCTGGGACTACTCGCGGTCGCCGGCGCGGAGTTCGGTTACCACGGCGACTTCGACTGGGGCGGCGTCCGGATCGCCAACGCGGTGCGTCACCGGGTGAACTGGCGGCCGTGGCGGTATGACCACGTGGCCTACCAAGCTGCGGTGGTGGCCCATCCGCTCGCGGCGCTCGGCGGGCTCGTCGGCGAGTCGGCCGCGACGCCGTGGGACCCGGAACTCGCCGCCGCCATGCGGCACCGCAACCTTCGTATCGAGGAGGAGCTCACCCTTGACGCCCTGCTCCAGGACCTCAGTCCTTAATTGACCGCATCGGTACCAAAAACCCGCACCTGTATTGTACTGTAAGTCCGTACCATATAGGAGGGAAGTGCAAGGAGTGGCTATCAGTGCCAGCGAGGCCCGCTCGCGCCTGTTCCCCCTCATTCAGCAGGTCAACGACGACCACGTGCCGGTACGGATCAACTCCAAAGGCGGGGACGCCGTGCTCATGTCCGCCGAGGACTTCGACTCCTGGCAGGAGACTATCTACCTGCTGCGGTCTCCCGCCAACGCCCGGCGGCTCATGGAAGCCGTCGCCCGGGACAGGTCAGGCCAAGCCGCGGTCGTCAAGACCATGGAGGAACTAGAGGCTCTGGCGGGCGAGTAGTGAGAAGCATCCACTTCGGCCCCGACGCCTGGGAAGACTTCCTGTTCTGGCTGGGCGCAGACCGGAAGATGGCGACGAGAATCACGCGCCTGATCGGTGAGATCCAGCGCGACCCGTTCGCCGGGATGGGCAAGCCCGAACCCCTGAAAGGTGATCTGTCTGGCTACTGGTCTCGCCGCATTGACGACGAGCACCGGCTCGTGTACCGGGCCGACGACAAAGAGGTAAAGATCCTCAAGGCTCGTTATCACTACAGTGACTGACCAGATCGGAGGTTCTGCCATGACCGGACTTGCATTAGGTGGCGAGCAGGCCGAGTGGGAGAGCCCTTGGATCGGCGCGTGTCGCCCTCACATATCAGATGGCCACGGGCGTTCCGCGCGAGCCTGGTCACCGTCTCTCGTCAGCTACTGGAGCCCGGCGCGGACGGACGTGATGCGCTGCGTGTTGAAGCCGAGCCAGTGCATCCGGCCCACGTAGCGCGCGTGCTCAACCTTGAGGCAGCGGTCCATGATCACGGTTACGCCACCGTCCTCGGCGATCCGCGCACCCTCCTCGTTGATCACGCCGAACTGGCACCAGAGGGCGCCGGCGTGGATCGCCACAGCCTCCTCCGCGATCCCCGGCAGTGCGTCCGGCGCGCGGAAGACGTTCACGACGTCCACCGGCACGGGTACGTCCAGCAGGCTCGCATAGCAGGTCTCCCCGAGGATCTCTGCCTCGCGGGGATTCACGGGGATCACGTGGTAGCCGTGCCGCTTGAGGTAGTAGCCAACGAAGTAGCTGGCCCGCAGCTGGTTGTTCGACAGGCCCACCATCGCGATCGTCCTGGCGGTGTGGAGCACGCGCTGGATCGTCAGTGAGTCCTGGTATCGCGCGAGATCGATCATGCCGTCGCTACCTTCTTTCCCGCTGTCGCGGCGACGCGCGCGAAACCCTGCTCCAGATCCCAGATCAGATCGTCGACGGACTCAGTCCCGACCGATAGCCGCACCGTCCCTGGCCCGACGCCGGCCGCCCGCAGTTCGTCGTCGCTCAGCTGGCGGTGCGTCGTGCTGGCGGGGTGGATGATCAGGCTCTTCGCGTCGCCGACGTTGGCCAGGTGGGACCAGAGCGTCACGCCGCGGATGAGGTTCTGCCCGCCGGTCCGGCCACCGGCGCAGTCGAACGAGAACACCGCGCCGGCACCGCGCGGCAGGTACTTCTCCACGAGCGGCCGGTACCTGCTCCCTGGCAGGCCAGGGTAGGTCACATTCGACGCCAGCTCGTGCGACTCGAGGAACGCCGCGACCGCCCGCGCGTTGTCGACATGGCGTTCCATCCGCAGCGACAGCGTCTCGAGCCCCTGCAGGAACAGGAAGGCGTTGAGCGGAGCGAGCGTCCCGCCGAGATCGCGCAGGGTCTCGGCCCGGAGCTTCATCAGATAGCCGTACGTCCCGAACGTCTCGTGGAACTGCAGGCCGTGGTAGGCCGGCGACGGATCCGCGACCACGGGAAACCGGCCGTTGGACCAGTTGAACGTGCCAGCCTCGACGACGACGCCGCCGATGCTCGTGCCGTGGCCGCCGATGAACTTGGTCGCCGAGTGGATCACAATGTCGGCGCCCCATTCGATCGGGCGGCACAGGTACGGCGTCGCGAACGTGTTGTCCACGACCAGCGGTAGCTCGTGCTCGTGCGCGACAGACGCCACAGTCTCGATGTCAAGCACGTTCCCGGCAGGGTTGCCGATCGTCTCGCCAAAGAACGCTTTCGTGTTCGCGCGGACCGCCTGCCGCCACGCGTCCGGATCATCGGGATCGACCCACGTCAGCTGCACGCTCATCTTGCGCAGCAGGTGCTTGAGCTGGTTCACTGTCCCGCCGTAGAGCGCCGAGGACGAGACGACGTGGTCGCCCGGCTGCAGCAGCGTGAAGAGCGCGGCTGCCTGCGCGGCGATCCCGCTGGCGAACGCCACCGCGCCACAGCCGCCCTCGAGGTTCGCCACGCGCTCCTCGAACACCGCGACGGTCGGGTTCATGATGCGCGAGTACGTGTTCCCGTAGTCTTGCAGGTTGAAGTACGCTGCCGCTGATTCCGGGTCCTCGAACACGTAGCTGGTCGTCTGGAAGATCGGCACCGCACGTGCGCCCGTGTTCGGGTCGGGCCGTTGCCCGGCATGCAGCTGTCGTGTCTCGAATCCGAACGCGCGGGCTTCCTCGGCACGGGAGGGCTTGCTGGTCACGAACGCCTCTCTTTCCTCGACGTCACCCGCCGGCCCCGCCTTCGGCCAGCCTGTGTTTGCTCAAGAACCGGCGGATGATGGGGGTTTGCCGCGCTTCCTCAAGCAGGAAGCAGTCGTGGCCGTACGGTGCCTCGATCACATGGAACTCGGTCGGCTTGCCGAGAGCGCGAAGCGCCTCCTCGACCTCCCTCGACGCGGACGGCGCGTACAGCCAGTCGGAACTGAACGCGATCAGCAGTGTGCGCGCCGAAATGCCTTCGAGCGCCTGTGCGAGCGATCCGCCGCCATGCTGCCGCGCGAGATCGAAATATGTCAGCGCGCGCGACGTGTAGAGATAGGTATTGGCATCGAAGCGCCTGACGAACGACTCGGCTTGGTGGCGCAGGTAGCTCTCGACCTCGAACTCCGGTTCGGTGATCGTGTAGCGGATGTCGTCGGCGAACTGCAGCCGCCGGCCGAACTTGTCGTTCAGCGCCAGTGCGGACAAGTATGTGACGTGGCCGACCATCCGCGCCATACCCGTGCCGGCATCGGGCGTGCGGCCCGTGCCGTAGTAGTGGCCGCCTTGCCAGGCGGGGTCGCGCATGATCGCGTCACGTGCGATCGCGTTCCAGGCCACGCCCTGCGGGTGGAGGGCGTGCGTGCTGGCGATCGCCACGACGGCATCGACCTGATCAGGAAACAGGATCGCCCACTCGAACGCCTGCATCCCGCCGAGCGAGCCGCCGGCTACCGCCGCAAGCCGCTCGACACCGAGTGCGTTCAGGAACGCGCGCTCGGTCCGCACCATGTCCGCGACAGTGATCACGGGGAAGTCCGGCCCGTACGGCTTGCCTGTCGCCGGGTCGATCGACGACGGCCCCGTCGTCCCGCGGCAGCCGCCGAGCAGGTTCGTGGAGACAACGAAGAAGCGGTCAGTGTCGAACGCCTTGCCGGGGCCGATCATCCCGTCCCACCAGCCGAGCCCCCTGCGGGCTGCGCCGTCGCGATCCTCGGCCCCGAACCCGTCGCGCGTGCTCTCTTCGGGCAGCGTCTTCGCGAAGCCCGCCGCGTGGGCGTCGCCGCTGAGCGCATGGCACACCAGGATGACGTTGTCGCGCCGGGGTGAGAGGGCACCGTAGGTCTCGTACGCCACGCGAACCGGGTGCAGCTCCCGCCCGCAGTCGAGCCGCACCGGTTCCGGCAGGTCGAGGTACTGCGTTTCGACCGTCCCGACCGAGCCGGCCGCGAGCGTTGAGGCTGGCTCCGCCATGGGGGCTATGGTAGCTCGGGCCGTCCGGTGTATTGTCAACCATCTCCATAGGAAATATGGGCAAGAGGGCGAAAGGGGTATCGCGACATGACTACAGTCGCCAACGGAGTCAACGTACAGGCACTGCTCGACGCGCGCGAAGCGCTGAAGGGTGCGCCTGAGGCCGCTCAGTTCACCTGGCGCGCGTCCGCCAAGTGGCAGGGCGGCGTCCACAGCACGATCAAGGTCCAGAGCTTCTCCGGCCTCGGGCAGGAGCAGAGCCACAAGGAAGAGTGGGTGTTCGAAGCCGACCACCCCGAGGTCTTCGCGGCGGAGGACAACGGCATCACGCCGATCGAGTACCTCCTCGTCGGCCTGGCGAGCTGCCTGACGGCGGGTGTGGCGTCCGTCGCGCAGAACCGCGGCATCCAGCTGCGCTCGGTCGAGTCCACGGTCGAGGGCGCGCACGACATCCGCGGGATCCTCGGTGCCGACAGCGACGTGCGCAACGGCTACAACGACATCAAGGTGACGTTCAACATCGACGCGGACGCGTCGAGGCGGGAGATCGAGGCGCTGGTCGCCCAGTCCCAGAAGCGCTCCGCTGTGTTCGATGCTCTCACGAACCCCACGAACGTCGCCGTCGAAGTCGCCTGAGGGGCCAAGCCATCGAGCGCACCACCACGGTCGTCATCGGCGGGGGGCACGCGGGCCTCGCCGCGAGCTACTTCCTCAGCGAACGGTGGATCGACCACGTCGTTCTTGAGCGCGGAGAGGTGGCCAACTCCTGGCGGCGCGAGCGCTGGGACTCCCTGCGGCTGCTCACTCCCAACTGGCAGAGCCGGCTGCCGGGCCTTCGCTATGAAGGCCCGGATCCAGACGGCTACATGACGGTGGGCGAAGTGACCGAGTTCATCGAGCACTTCGCCAAGGTCTCGCGCGCTCCCGTCCGGACTGGCGTGAACGTCACGTCGGTGCGACAGGCCGACGATGGATACCACGTGACGACAAGCCACGGCGAGATTCACTCCCGGACCGTGGTCATCGCGACCGGCGCATGCAATCAGCCAGCGGTGCCGCCGCTGCGCGATGCGTTGCCGGCGTCCGTCGAGCAACTGATGCCGTGCGGCTACCGCGGCCCCGCCCAGCTACCCGACGGCGGCGTGCTCGTCGTGGGAGCGTCGGCGACGGGCGTGCAGCTGGCCGCCGAGCTGAGGCGGTCGGGCCGGCCGGTGACTCTATCGGCAGGGGAGCACGTGCGGTTGCCGCGCACGTACCGTGGACGCGATGTGCTGTGGTGGATGGACGCGTCGGGCGTGTGGGACCAGCGGTACGACGAGGTTGAGGATCTCACCCGGGCCCGGCGGCTGCCGTCGCCCCAGCTCGTCGGGACCCCTGAGCGGACGACGCTAGATCTCAACGCGCTCGCGTCGATGGGCGTCGAGCTGGTGGGCCGCTGGGCGGCGGTACGTGACGGCCGCGCGCTGTTTTCGGGTGGCCTGCGCAACGTGTCCTCGCTCGCGGACCTCAAGATGGAGCGCCTGCTGGACACGTTCGACGAGCGGGCCAAGACGGAGGGGTATGACGCTGAGGTCGGCCCTCCCGAGCGCTTCGCGGCGACACGCGTGCCCAAGTCGACGCGGTTGCAGCTTGACCTGCGCAGTGGCGAGATCCGCACGGTCGTGTGGGCGACGGGGTTCCGGCCTGACTACCGGTGGCTCGACGTGCCGGTGGTGGACGCGAGGGGCCAGCTGAATCACGAGGGCGGTGTGGTCGGCAGCCCGGGACTCTACGCCCTGGGGCTGCCCGTGCTGCGGCGGCGCAAGTCCACGTTCATCTACGGCATCGAGGACGACGCGGATGAGGTGATCGATCACCTCGCTCGGTACCTGGCGGTGCGCCGGTGATCCTGACCGCCGGGGTCCGTCGGGCCGGCTATCGGGGTACCCGCCAAAGCCGCTGCCAACCCCGTCGTAGGCAACGTCGCGACCCCGTTCGGCCCACAGCGCACCCCTTCTGAGCCGCCCGAAGTGCGAGTACCGGAGCGCGCTGCCCCTCGTGCCTTGCTTGTACGTCGGCAGTGGTCCTCGAGCCCTGGCGGTGCACATCCGAGGTCTGCTCATCCGCCAGCGCAGAGGCGGCCGGCCGTGAACACCTAGCCGGGATCGGGTTGCCAGGCTCGGATCCTGACATTCGGGGGCGTAAGTCAGCGATGCGACCTGACTCGGCCGAGCAGCTCCTCGATGACCGCGTCCGCGAGCTGGTAGCGGATCACCCTGCCGTCGCGCTCGGTGGTGACGATCTGGTGGGCGCGCAGGAACCGCAGGGTCTGGGAGGCGGTGTCATCGTTGACGTCTGCTGCGACGGCGAGGTCGGAGACGCTGATCGGACCGGCCGCTTTGATGCAGAGCAGGAGGCGCAGGCGGGTGGGGTCGCCGAGAACGGCGAACCGTTGGGCCCAGGTCCGTCCGGCCGCCGGGTCGCCGAGGCCTTCGATGGCTTCGCAGACCTTCTCTTGGTCGATGATCCGGCGCTGGGCCCGCTCCGCTGGAACCAGGTGCATGCAGAGAGTCTGCCATACCACCAGTCAGACATATGATCAGCTGATCAGGCTTGACGCGTGTTGGCCGTCTGCCATAGGTTCCGTTGTGCCCCGCGAAGCGCGGGGCGGCGCTCAGCCCAGCGAAGTCCGGTGAGAGCCCGGCGCTGTCCCGCAACTGTCAAGCCCCTTCGAGGGGACGAGCCCGGTCGCCTGGCTGTGACGTCGACGTTGACGGCCCTCGGAGGAAGGGCGGTTCGTTCGGTGCCGGGTCCGGCCGCCGATGCCGCTCCTTCTCCGGCCACAGGAGGAGGCCACCCCATGGCGAGCCCGGCCGCGCAGCCCGAGGTGAACCGCGGCGCGCTGACCCGAGGCGAGTGGGGGCGGCTCAGCACGATGGGCCTGGTGGTCCTGGCTCTCAACTTCGTGGGCTGGGGCATCTTCGTGTTCGCGATCGCACCCCGTCACTTCCAGTTCAAGGGGCTCGGGCTTGGCCTCGGCGTCGCGATCACCGCCTGGACCCTCGGCGCCCGGCATGCCTTCGACGCCGATCACATCTCCGCCATCGATAACACCACCCGCAAGCTCATGGCCGACGGGCGGCGCCCGCTCGCGACCGGGTTCTTCTTCGCCCTCGGGCACTCGTCCATCATCATTGTCGTCGGAGTCGGCCTGGCCATCGCCGCCCGGGCGGTCTTTGGTGCCGTCGTTGACCCGAACTCCGGCTACGAGACGCTCGGCGGGGTCGTCGGCACCTCGCTCGCCGCAGCCTTCCTTTACCTGATCGCCGCGCTCAACCTGGTGGTCCTCGCTGGCATTCTCAAGGTCTTCCATGGAATGCGCCGAGGGCTTTTCGACGAGGCAGAACTTGAACGCCAGCTCCAGGCGCGGGGGCTGATGTACAGGTTCTTCGGGCGGTTCATGCGCTCCATCACCAGAACCTGGCACATGTTCTTCGTCGGGGTCGTCTTCGGGATCGGCTTCGACACCGCCACCGAGGTGCTACTCCTGGCCGCCACCGCAGCGGCGGCCACCGAGGGCCTGCCCTGGTATGCGGTGCTGTCGTTGCCGCTGCTGTTCGCTGGAGGGATGACCCTGTTCGACACCACCGACGGGTGCTTCATGAACTTCGCCTACGGCTGGGCGTTCGCCCGTCCGGTCCGCAAGGTCTACTACAACCTGGTCATCACCGGCCTGTCCATCGGTGTGGCCTTCCTCATCGGTACCATCGAGATCTTTGGCCTGCTGTCCGCCGAGCTGCACATCCACGGCAGGTTCTGGGACTTCATGGCCAACTTCGATATCAATAAGGCAGGCTTTGGCATCGCCGCGCTGTTCGTCGTTGTCTGGGCCGTCGCCCTCGGCTACTGGAGGTTCGCGAAGGTCGAGACCAAATGGGCCGCCGCGCCACGCGCAAGCCGACCGGCAAGCGAGGAATAATCGCTGGCGCAATCCAGACGTCAGCTGCCGTCGGACCGCCGGTGCAAAACGGCTGCGCGGGCGTGACATCAACCGCCATCCGTAGTAATGGACAAATGATCCCGAACGGCTGCCGCGTGCCGGCACATTACCGGCCGGGCGCGTCCGGCAGCGAATGCAGCCGGATGTGCATCCGTACGGGTAGGTGCGGCGAGCATCCCGCGCTGAGGCGGCCGTGCTCTCCGTCAGAATTTAGCCGCGCAACTCTGAACCTTCGCTTGGCCGCGTCAGGTTCTGTGGCGGTTGGCGGAGTCATGGGGAGTTTTCCCGTTCCGGGGCATGGGTAGAGATTTGCGTGTAGTTAGATCATGATCTCGATCAGCGCCGTCGCTACGCGCTCGCATCCTGAAGCAGCTCATCGGGATCATCGGGCTAGGGGGACGGTACGCCCGTGGACGTAGCGCACGCCGGCTGGCGCCAAGCACGCCGAACCATAGTGCTGCCCAGCCAGTCCCGATCAGCAACCCGGCCAGGACGTCGGTCAGCCAGTGCGCGCTCAGGTAGGTACGGCTCAGCGCAACGAGAATCGACCAGGCCGCAGCGGCGGCAAGCGCGAGCACCCGGGATCTGCCGGGCCTGGTCAGGATGAGCGCCAGCGCGACAGCTGTCACCGCCGCGGTGAGGGCGTGCCCGGAGGGCAATGACTGGCCGGTAACGGCGACCAGCGATCCTGGCGGGCGCGGCCGGTCCACCAGCGCCTTTACTGGCCCGATGGACAACTCGGCGCACAACTCGGCCGCGGCGAACACCGCCAGTGCCCGCCATCGCCGCGAGGTGGCCAGGGCGGCCGCGATGACCAGCCGGACGACCCACATGACCGTCCCGCCCGCGGCAACGTTGAGCACCTTCGCCACGGACGTACCCGGCGCCGAGCGGACATCGAGCACCCACCTGAACCACTGGCCGTCCGCCGCCTGCACCCACGAAGGCGTGACGGCGATGATGGTGGTCAGCACACCCGCCAAGGCCAGGCTCACCAGGCCGACGAGCACCCAGCCCGGTTCTGGCAGCCTGACCGGGCCACTATGGCCGCTGGATCGGCTCAGCGTGACCTCGCCCTCTCGTCCCGGCGGGCTTACCGGAATGATGGCTTTGAACTGCGAGTACTGTCCGTGACGAACTCACCCAGAATACCGCTGGCCGCCGGTGAAGCCGATGTGCCGCGGCGGAGCCGCGTCCTGTCATCGACCCGGTACCGGCACCCCGGCGACGTGATCCGCTTGATCATCGCAGTAGTGGTGCTTGCCGTCGCGGGCGCGATCGCAGCGCTGGCCCCTGATGCTCTGCTCAGCACGCGCACTGCCGCGATCACCAGTATCCGGCCCGGTACCGCGGCCGGGCGCGTGCTGACCGGCCTGGTCCAGGTGACGATCGCGGGGGCGGCGCTCGTTCTGCTTGCCGCCGCGCTCCGGTACCGCCGTTTCCGGGTGCTCGCCACTGTGCTCAGCGGATTCGTGGCGGCAGCCGCCCTGATGACCGCGATCACGTATCTGGCTGGGCACGCCAAGGCATTCGCTGTCCCTGCTGGGCTGCGGCACGCTTCCTGGCTCACCGGAGCCGGTTTCCCCGATCCGGCTGTCATCGCGGGGCTGGCAGCGGTCGCGGTGGCGGCGGCGCCGTGGCTGAGCCGGTCGTGGCGCCGCGCCGCGTGGGCCATGCTGCTACTCATCGGTGCGGTACGGCTGATCACCGGCGATCTCCCGCCGATGCAACTGGTGCTTGCGCTGGCCGCCGGGGTGACGGTCGGGGCCGGCCTGCTGGTGGCGTTCGGGGTGCCCGACCGGCGGCCCGGCCCGGCGGGCGTGGCGGCAGCACTCCGCGCGGGGGGCGTGCCCGTCAGCCAGGTGGTGGCCGCGGACGTCACCGCGAAGGGGTCACGGCCGTTCGCGGCGGTGACCGACGACGGGAGCGCGCTTTTCGTTAAGGTCTTCGGCTCTGACCAGCGTGACGCCGACCTGCTTTACCGTGCCTACCGCGCTATCCGGCTGCGCGGCGTCGGCGACACCAGGCCCCCGGCCTCACTGGCCAAGGCGGTCGAGCACGAGGCGCTGACGGCAGTGATGGCGGAGCGGGGCGCGGTTGCGGTGCCGCATGTCGGCCAGGTCGTCAAGGCCGGGGAGGGGTCGGTAATGCTCACGATGGAGCTGATACCCGGCCGGTCCCTGGACGACGTCCCGGCCGAGAGCATCACCGACAAGCTGGCCCGTGACCTGTGGTGCGAGGTGGGCCGGCTGCACCGGGCGCGGATCGCGCACCGATCGCTGCGCTGCGCCAACATCATGCTCGGCCAGGACGGTCAGCTTCGGCTGGTCGACTTCAGCTTCGCCGAGCTCGCCGCGACCGGCCGGCAGATGGCAATTGACGTAGCCGAGCTGCTGACCTCGCTGGCTGGCCGGATCGGGCCCGACCGCGCGGTGGCCAGCGCACTCCCAGGCATCGGCCGCGGCGGCGTCGCCACCGCCGTTCCGCTCTTGCAGCCGCTTGCCCTCTCGGCAGGGACCCGGCGCGGGATCAAGGGGCAGGACGGGCTGCTCAAGCGGACGCGCGCGGCAGCGATAGCAGCCAGCCGTGACGAGGCCGACGAGGACCTGGTCCGGCTGCAGCGCGTGCGGCCGCGGACCCTGCTGGTGATCGCCGCGCTGGCCGGCGCCTTTTACTTCCTGCTTCCTCAGATCGCCCAGGTGAGCAGCAGCTGGCATGCGCTGCGGAGCGCGAACTGGGCATGGCTGCCGCTGGTCCTCCTATTTTCCGCACTGACCTACCTGGCGAGCGCGATCGCGCTCGTCGGCTGCGTCCCTGGCCGCATTCCGTTCGGCCCAACCGTGCTGGCGCAGGGCGCCTCCTCGTTCATCAACCGGGTTTCACCTGCCAACGTGGGCGGGATGGCGCTTAACGCGCGGTTTCTGCAGAAGTCCGGAGTTGACACGCCGGCGAGTGTGGCAGCGGTCGGGGTGAACAGCCTCGCTGGCGCCGTGATGCACGTGGCGCTGCTCGTGGTCTTCTTCACGCTGTCCGGCCACGACCTCTCGAAGGCGTTCAAGCTGCCGTCCGGCAGCAAGATCTTGTTGATCCTTGCGGTGATCTTCGCGGTGATCGGCGTTATCCTCGCAACCCGCCCCGGCCGCCGGTGGGCGAAGAAGCAGCTGATCCCCGGGCTGCGGTCGGCGGCAGGCAGCCTCCGCCAGGCCGCTGAAAGCCCTGTCAAGCTTGGCCTGCTGTTCGGCGGCTCGGCGCTCATCACGCTGGCCTATATCGGCGGCCTGATCACCTCGATCAAGGCCTTCAGCGCCGGTCCCGGCCTGGTCGTGGTCGGCGCCGTGTATCTGGCCGCCGCGGCGCTGGCTGCGGCCGCTCCGACGCCGGGCGGACTCGGGGCTTTTGAGGCGGCATTGGTCGCCGGGCTGACCGGTGTGGGCATGCAGGCCGGACCTGCGGTCTCGGCCGTCCTGGTGTACCGGATCTCCACTTACTGGCTGCCGGTGCTGCCAGGCTGGCTGTCCTGGCGGTTACTGCAGCGGCGGGGGTACGTGTGAGCGCCGGCGCGTCGCCTCCCGGCCGTGGCCCGGAGGCGCGAGTGCCCGTCTTGCCCGCGGGCCGCCGTCGCCGCCCGTCCGGCGCGCCACCTCCGTTGCCGCGTCACATCGAACGCAGTGGCTTGATCTGGCTGACGCTCGCAGTCGTGGCGACTGGCGCGGCGGTGGCGGTGTTCGCCGATGGCCTGGGCCGCTGGGCCGTCGACGTCACCGTGATCGACGACGCCATGACCCGTGAAGCGGCAGGGGCGCGGGTTCCGGGTTTCACCGCGGTCGCGCGCGTGATCGCCGAGGTGGGTGCGACTCCAGCGGCGGTCATGGCGGGGTACGCCCTTCTGCTGACGCTGATCGTGCTCCGCCGGTTCAGGCACCTGCTCGTCCTGGTGGTCAGCTACGAGGTGCTTACCCTGCTGACCACGGTCTTCGTGCTCGTCGTGCACCGGCCGCTGCCCTTCGGCGTGCCCATCCGGTTCCGATTTGGCGGCTTCGCGCTGCCATCGGTCGAGATCGAGACCGTATGCGCCGTCATCGTCGGCGTGCTGTACACGCTGGTACCCGCTGGCCGGTGGCGGTGGCGCGGTGCCTGGGCCGCTGCCGGGATCGTCGCGCTGATCGGCCTGTCCCGGATGCGGCTGGGCGTGGATGCGCCGACCGATATCTGCTCGGCGCTGTGCTCGGGGTGACGGTGCCGCTACTGGCGCTGCGCCTGTTCGCGCCGGAGGAGTCGTTCCCGGTTAGCTACGGCGGTGCTCGCGGTGCGCACCTCGACCTCGGCGGGGCGCGCGGCGAGGCGATCACGCGGGCGCTGAAGGACCAGATGGACATCGAGGTAGCCAGTATCGAGCCCTTCGGCCTGTCCGGGTCCGGTGGTTCCAGCCCGATGCGGCTGCGGCGAGCGGGCGAGCCAGGCGGATACCTGTTCGGTAAGCTCTACGCGCGCTCGCACGTGCGCGCGGATCGCTGGTAGAAGCTCGGGCGCCAGTTGCTGTACGGCCGGCTCGAGGACGAGCAGTCCTTCAAGGGCGTCCGCCGCCTCGTGCAGCAGGAAGACTACGCGCTGCGAGTATGCCGGGACGCCGGGCTGCCGAGCCCCGAGCCGTTCGGCTTTGTCGTGCTCACGCCGGACCGAGAGTACCTGCTGCTCACCGAGTTCTTTGACGGCGCGGCCGAGCTGGGCGACGCCCCGGTCGACGATGAGGTCATCGATGGCGGGCTGCGGATCGTTCGCAAGATGTGGCACGCCGGGCTTGCCCACCGCGACGTCAAGCCGGCCAACTTGCTGGTCCGCGACGGCCGCCTGCTGCTGATCGACGTGGCCTTCGCAGAGGTGCGCCCGACGCCGTGGCGGGAGGCGGTCGACCTGGCCAACATGATGCTGTGCCTGGCCCTGCGCACCACCGCCGAGCAGGTCTACCAGCGTGCACTTCGGTTCTTCAGCGTGGAGGAGATCTCGGAGGCTTTCGCGGCTGCCCGCGGTCTGGCATTGCCATCCCAGCTTCGGCACGCTCTGCGGGCGAGCGGCCGGGAGCTGCACGAGGAGTTCTTGCAGCTGCTGCCCCGCCCGCCCGCACCGGTCCGGGTTCGGCGTTGGAACGCGCGCCGGGTCTGGTCATGGGCTGCCGTCATCCTGGCGGTATTCCTGCTGGCTGTCACCGTACCGCAGCTCCTGATCAGTGACGCGACCCCGGCGTCGGCCCTCCTCGTCGGCAACATGGGCTGCCACGCCATTGAACCCATGCTGGTACAGGCCCAGTCGGTGCCGTCGGCCTCGATGGTGGCGTGCATCCGGTCGCTGCCCGTCGGCTGGAGCCTCGGCAGTGCCCAGGCGCGGCGCGGCACCTCGGTCATCACTCTGGACAATGTCATTGCCGGCGACGGCGCGCTGCAGCTGACTCTCACCGGCCATTGCGACGTCGGCCGGGCTGTGCCGGCCGGGTGAGCCGGGCCTGGTATCCGGCGCTTCCGTGCCCCGGGGAGCGGCGCGGCCGCCTGGTACGACGTCTTCGCCGGCGGCTGCGTCAGGATTGCGCTGCGCCCGGCGACGGAACGGGCGGCGGTCGACCGGGTCCTGACCGGGCAGATCCCGGCCATCGTCGGTTATGTCTCCCGCGCTTCGTTGCGACACGACCTAGCGCAGCGCTCCGGCGACCGGCTGCACCTGAACTAACGCTGCGCCTCCCGTCGACGGAGCGCCTGAATGCGTCAAAGGCACTGATCCAGGTCGACGGAGATACAAGGAATGATTGTGGGGTTCGTTGCACATATCGTTCCTCCCCGAAGGCAGGGACCCGACGCGAATCACCGCAAAGGCGGCAGCGATACGCAGCAGCCTTGCGCTGGTGACTTAGGCTCTGCGCAGGATTCTCGCAGAATTCAGCCAAGCCATTTCCAAGTGGCATAGACTGCCCACCCTGAGGCCAAGGATCCGAGGTGAGTCTAGGAATACGGAGAAATCGCCGCCATGGTCCGTAGTAGTGAGCCGTGCTTCTCGTCAGGGCCGGCTAAACGGGGGTCCAATAATTCGCGCGGGAGGGCGGGCTGGAGACGGTAGGTCGGGCCAACGGTGACGTCGCCTGGCTGGCTCGGCGGTGCCGCGTGCTCGAGGGGAGCGGCCTGAAGGTCACCGAAACCCATCTCCTACGGAGCGTCGCGGACCTTTTACTAAGTGTCGCGAGGCCCGTTTTGCTGCGGGCTCCCTTATGTGGGCGACAGTTTCTCGGCCGGCGCTTCGGCCAGACTGGCCTCTCTGTGCATAAACCTGTGGATGACCTGTGCAAACACGCAGCGAATCTGTGCGCAATTTGGGGATAACATTGGGGATAACATTGGGAATTTCCAGACGGCTACGCGCCTAGCGGTCGCTTTACCTGCGAGAACACTATCCACGACCTGTGTACGGGAGAAAGACTGAAAGTGTCCACATGCAATCGCCGCATTGGCTTACTAATGAGCTGAACGTTACCGTATGTTTATTCGGCTGTGATTGAAAGGCAGGACCGTTGACTTTGAAGGCCCAGACGGTGAGCTTGGACGCTTTGAAGGGCAGGAGAAGCGTCATGGCGGCGTACTCGTACCCAGACGACGTACTCGTAACCAGACGACGTACTCAAACCCAGAGGAATCACGCTCTGTCTAGCGACAGGCAGTGTTTCCCATGCCGGGAGATGATCCGCGGTCAGGTACGGCCGCGGTCGGCCGCGCTCACACCACCGGCCTCCGTTGTCCCGGCGCACGTGCCTGTTCCCGAGACAGGTCACGGTAGCTGTACGGCAGTTCTCACCGCTGGCTAAAACTGGAGGCCTGCATATGAAGATCAAGATCTGGCCAGACGACGCCAGCCTGCTCGAGATGAACGGCTGGCTTGAAATGAACGACTGGATCGCGGAGCTGCGTGACGACGGCGATGCTGAGCCGGCCGGCGATGGCCGGGCCCGGCAGCCCATGGCGGTGCCGGGCAGGCGGGTGTTGGCGGTGCCGGGCCGGCGGGTGTTGGCGGTGCCGGGCCGGCGGGCGTTGGCCGTGCCGGGCCGGCAGGTGCTGGCCGTGCCGGGCCGGCAGGTGCTGGCCGTGCCGGGCCGGCAGGTGCTGGCGGTGCCGGGCCGGCGGGCGTTGGCGGTGCCGGGCCGGCGGGTGTTGGCCGTGCCGGGCCGGCGGGCAAGGGTCTTGCCGGGCCGGCAGGCAAGGGTCGTACCGGGCCGGCAGCCCCTGGCCGTGCTGGGCCAGCAGGCAGTCGTGTTGCCAGGCACGGAACCGCCGCCGATGCGCTACCTGCGACCAGGCTTGAAACAAGCCTTGAGATCAGTCCCCGCGTTGAGATTACGGAGCGGGCCGCGATCGGCGACCGGCTACGGATACCGATCGCTTGGTGCGAGATGGGTGCCTGTATCTCGCACCACGACGACCCGGCGGCACTTGGCGAAGCCGACATCCGCGCCCGGGCGATCTCCGCCGGCTGGCGCGTAGACGCCCTCGGCCGGCTTGCTTGCCCCAAATGCCAGCAAGGCGGGGCCGGTTTCTGGTCCTCCCACCCGGTTGCGCTTTGGGACCGGGACACGGCTATCGCCAGGGCCTTCCTGATGGCCGCCGCCATGCGCAACCTTGGCCCCGCCATCAGCGCATCCGGCAGGCCGCAGGCGTGACCAGCCGCGCAGCCTCCGGCCGCCGCGAGCTCGCCGGATCCATGGCAACCGCCGTGCTCGCGATGGCCGCGCCGCATGACAGCGCACGGGTGAGTGGCTGGCGATCCAAGAGTTCGCCGACGCCAGCCGGCCGCCTTCGCAACGGCAGGACGCGGATGGACGATTCCCTCCTGTCGTCGCTCCTGTCGCCACGGGATTGATCGAACAGCGATGACAAAGCACCTATCGCGCCCGGCAGTGCCGGCAGACAGCACCGTCTATCACTGGCTGGCGCCTGCTGCGGAGATGGCGCACGTGGCGAGCGGGAATTGGCCGCCATCGCCGGATCCCGCCATGGGCCCTATGAGCCCCATGGGCCCTATGAGCCCCATGGGCCCCATGGGCCCTATGGGCTGGACCTGTTTGCCGCAGATCGCCACGTGCACGCCAGGCGTGGATGGCGGATCGGTCCGCGCAGCGCGCGACTTCACCATCGAGACCGTTCAGCGGTGGGGCGTGACAGAACGCGGCGAGGACATCGCGATCGTCGTGTCCGAGCTACTGACCAACGCGTTGAAGCACGCGCTGCCAGGTTTCGGCGAGAGCAGGCCCCGGTGGCCGATCCGGCTCGGCCTGCTACGGCCTGGGCCCTGCGTGCTTTGCGCGGTCGCCGACCCGAGTGAGGTGGCTCCGGTGCCCAAAGCGCCGGATTCCCTCGCCGAGACCGGGCGCGGACTGCACATCATCTGCGCCCTCAGCGACAACTGGGGCTACACCACGCTAAGCGACATGGGAAAGGTCGTGTGGGCTTTGTTCTCCACGAGGCTCACACCGCCTGCCCGCCGCTCCCATCCTCGTGCTCCGCGCGGTGGGTGCGCCAGTGATGCGGCAAGCCGGCCCGTCATTTGACTCAGCCTTAGGTAGCGCAGTCGGCTGGGTTTTGGCGCGGCGAACTCGGCCGCGTGGTGCGCTTTCAGAATGGCGGCGCTGGAGACGCTGCGCCAGCTGGCATTCGAGCGTCAGCTAGCGCAGCCGGGAGAAGCGCGCAGGCCAGTCTCCTCATGCAACTCGCGGATCGCGCACGCGGTCACGTCCTCGCCCCGCTTGCGCGACCCGGCTGGAGGCGTCCACCCCAGGATCGCGCGGGCCGCCGTCACAGCGTGGCGTCATCCCTGGAAGGACGATTCGAGCGGCCCGTTTGCGCTGCGGTCTGGCGGGACCGTGGGACCGCGGCTGCCGGCCTTTATCCCGAACGGCTGCCGCGCGGTGACACGCGGCTCGTCTTGTGCGCCGTGCTCTTGGTCATGACGTGGCCAGCGGTCCCTGGGCTGCGGAGCCATCCTTCGGTAAGCTGTGTACCTGCGGAGCCTGGCAACTTCTGATCCCCGTCAGTGAACTCTTCGTAGAAGGTGGCGCACGTAGGACAATGGAGTTGGGCGCGCGGCTGGGGGACTGGATTTGCGCGCGCCCGCGGCGTCTGCGGACCGCGCGGGGCCGTCGCCCCCTGCCGCGGGTGGTCAGTTGGTCACCACGGCCGCGTTCCCGCAACGTTGCCTATGTCCCGCGAGAGGCAGAAGAGCCGTGCGTGAAGAACGCAAGACACTAACCCGTTACACCATCGAGGCCGAACACCGCCATCCCGGCTCGACCGGTGACTTCTCTGGGCTGCTCAACGCAGTGGCAACGGCCGTGAAGATCATCAGCAATCAGGTTAGCCGCGGCGCGCTCGTCGGCGCGCTGGGAAGCGCTGGCGTGGAGAACGTCCCCGGCGAGGTGCAGAGACAGCTCGACGCCATCAGCAACGACGTAATGATCGGCGAGACGGCATGGACCGGTCACCTGGCCGCGATGGCATCAGAGGAGATGGAGGATATCCACCCCGTCCCCGCAACCGACAGACGCGGGAAGTACCTGCTGGTATTCGACCCGCTGGACGGCTCAAGCAACATTGACGCCAGCAGCTCGGTTGGCACGATCTTCTCCATCTTGCGCAGCCCGGACCCGGGCTCGCAGCCGCGGGTCGAGCACTTCCTCCAGCCGGGTGTCGCTCAGGTCTGCGCGGGCTTCGCCTTGTACGGGCCGTCCACGTTGCTGATCCTCACCACCGGCGACGGCGTCGACGGATTCACGCTCGATCGCGACATCGGGGCGTTCATCCTGACTCATCCGCAGCTGCGCATCCCCGAGGACTGCGACGAGTTCGCGATCAACGCCTCCAACGAGCGTTTCTGGGAGCCGCCGGTGCGCCGTTACATCCAGGAGTGCCTGGCCGGCAAGACCGGACCGCGTGGCCGGGACTTCAATATGCGCTGGATCGCTTCGCTCGTGGCTGAGACGTACCGCATCCTCACCCGCGGCGGTGTCTTCCTTTATCCCAAGGACAGCAAGGAACCGGCCAGGCCGGGGTGGCTCCGGCTGATGTACGAGTGCAATCCGATCTCCTTCATCGTCGAGCAGGCCGGCGGTGGCGCTAGCACTGGCCGCGAGCGCGTCATGGAACTCCAGCCTGCTAGCCTCCACCAGCGTGCGCCGTTGATCCTCGGATCCAGGAACGAGGTCGAGCGGATCGAGCGTTACCACCGCGAGCAGGCTGGAGGACAGAAGTCAGCATTCGACGACTCGCTCTTCAACAGCCGTTCCCTGTTCCGGTTCACTTAACTAGCGGGAGAACAGATGTCGGCCAAGCATCCCGTCGTCGCCATCACCGGCTCGTCCGGAGCAGGCACCTCTTCAGTGACCAGGACCTTCCAGCACATCTTCCAGCGAGAAATGATCAACGCAACGGTCGTCGAGGGTGACTCGTTCCACCGTTTCGACCGGGAACAGATGAAGGCCGCCACGGCGCAAGCGGCGCAGGGAGGCAACCACCACTTCTGCCATTTCTCGCCCGAGGCGAACCTGCTCGAAGACCTCGAGGCACTGTTTCGCGAGTACGGCGAGCATGGTGGCGGAAAGATCCGCAAGTACCTCCACGACCTGGAGGAGGCTAGCGTCTACGGCCAGCAGGCCGGGACGTTCACGCCATGGGCGGACGTCGACCCCCAAAGCGATCTGCTCTTCTATGAGGGACTGCACGGCGCCGCGGTCACCGACAAGGCGAACGTCGCCGAGCACGCAGACCTGCTGGTCGGAGTTGTCCCGATCATCAACCTGGAGTGGATCCAGAAGCTGCATCGGGACAAGACCGCGCGCGGCTACTCCAGCGAGGATGTGGTCGACACCGTTCTACGGCGCATGCCGGACTACGTGAAGTACATCTGCCCGCAGTTCTCACGGACGCACGTGAACTTCCAGCGGGTGCCGACGGTGGACACATCGAATCCTTTCATCGCCCGCTTCATCCCGAGCGCCGACGAGAGCTTTGTCGTCATCCGGTTCGCTAACCCGAAGGGCATCGACTTTCCCTACCTGCTGTCGATGCTGCACGACTCGTTCATGTCGCGGCCAAACATCATCGTCGTGCCGGGCGGCAAGATGGAGCTGGCGATGCAGCTGATCTTCACTCCGCTCATCCTGCGGCTGATGGAGGCACGACGCCGCGCCTGACAGACGCGGACTCAACCCTGTCCGGACGGCCGGGATCCACCCGCCCGGCCGGCAGCTACGTGGCGCCCGCCGGTAGTGGCCCGGTACTGCTGGCGCGCCGCCGGGCCGCACGCGGGCGCAGCGGACAGTGCCTCACCCGGAGCCATCGCGGCTAACAGGCGAAACGGTGCTCCGGGAATAATGCGACCCATGATTATCGGTGTCGGATTGGATGCCCGGCTTGGCCTGCCATTCGGCCAGCTGCGGGAAGCCGCCCGCGCAGCGGAACGGTCCGGATTCGAGAGCCTGTGGACCCCGGCCGGGGGAGTGCCCGACGCATTCCACGTCTGCGCCGCCTGGTCGGAGGACACCTCGCTACGGACAGGCATCTCCGTCGTCCCAGCGGCGCGGATGTGGACGCCACTGGCCCTGGCGGCTCAGGCGGCGACGGTGGCCCAGCTGTCGTCAGGGCGGTTCGTGCTTGGTCTGGGCACCGGCGGCTACGGGCCGTTGTTCTGGGAGTCGCTCGGTCTGCCAAACCGCCCCATCGCCGTCATGCGCGACTACACCACGGCGGTCCGCCGGCTCCTGGCCGGCGAGACGGTCACCTGCGACGGGCCCGCCGTCCGGCTCCGGTCAGCCTCTCTGGGGGTGCATGATCTACCTCCGGCCCCGGTGTACCTGGCCGCGCTCGGTCCGCAGATGCTCCGGCTGGCAGGCGAGGTGGCCGACGGCGCGCTGCTCAATTGGGCCACACCGGAACGTACTGCCGCCAGCCGGGTATGGATCGGCGAGGGAGCGGTGCGTGCTGGGCGCGATCCCAGCGACATCTCGACGGCCATGTATGTCCGCGTGTGCATCGACGACGACGTGGCCGCCGCCCGGCGGGCCTTCGGCGAGCAGGTGCTCGGCTACGCACTGGCCCGGCCCGGCGTCCCGCTCGGGGCCGGTTATCGTGGGCTGTTCGGCCAGATGGGTTTCGATGCGGCACTGCGAGAGCTCGAAGAGCGGCGCGACCGGGGCGCAGCCCTGGCAGAGCTGATTGACGCCGCCCCCGACGAGCTGTTCCACGCCGTAGGCTACTTCGGGCCGGCTGCTGCGGCGCCGGCCGCCTTCGCCCGCCTGAGTGCCGGGTTGGATGAGACCATCGTCCGGATCATCACCGCGCGTCCGGGTCCTGACCCGGTGGCCGAGGCCATGGCTGCCCTGACGCCCGCGATCATACGGGCCGCCTGAGATTTACTGACGCGCCCGGCAGTGACGCGGGGTCCAGCAGCCAATCTGGCATCGGCCGGTCGGGATGGGGTGCCGCGAAGATTCGCTCTGTCGCTGCGAGCGTTCCGCTGGCGCGGATTTTTCGCAAGGACTTCCACGGCCTTACCTCGTTCGATAAGGAGCTGCTGACCAGCATCCTGCTGATCGGAGCGCTGATCGGTGCCCTGATCGCGGGCAGGATCGCCGACAAGGTGGGCCGCCGGGCCACGGTGCTGGGCACTGCCGCGCTTTTCGTCGCCGGGGTGTTGCTTGCCGCTTTCTCTCCGAGTTACGGCGTCCTGGTAGCGGCGCGGGTGATCATCGGCCTGGCGGTCGGCTCTGCGTCGATGGTCGTGCCGCTCTACATCGGCGAGCTTGTCCCGCCGCCTGTCCGCGGCGCCCTGGTCAGCTTCAACCAGCTGGCCATCACGTCCGGCATCCTCGTCTCCTACCTGGTCGACTACGGATTGGCGTCCAGCCAGAACTGGCGGCTGATGTTTGGCCTGGCCGCGATTCCAGCCATCTTGATGTTCGTGGGCATGCTCTTCCAGCACGAGAGCCCGCATTGGCTGGTCGCCCAGGGCCGCGAGGATGAGGCGCGCAAGGTGTTGCGCCGAGTACGGGCCGAGGGTGACATCGACGCCGAGATCGCAGAGGTGCGTGAACTGTCCGCACGCAAGTCCAGCTTCCGCGAGGTCCTCAACCCCGCGGTGCGCCATGTCATGATCATCGGAGTCGCACTGGCGGTGTTCCAGCAGATCACCGGCATCAACACCATCATTTACTACGCGCCCACCCTGCTGTCACAGGCTGGGCTGGGCAACTCCGCCGCGTTGCTGGCCAACGTCGTCAACGGCGCTGTCAACGTCCTGATGACGATCGTCGCAATCCGGCTCCTGGATCGCACTGGCCGGCGCCCGCTGCTGCTGGGCGGCACGACAGGAATGGCGGTCGGGATGATCGTGGTCGCCCTCACGTTCCTCATCGGCGGCACCGATCTGCAGGGCAGCGGCGCCTACATCGCGATCGCCGGTCTGCTCATCTATACCGGATCCTTCGCCATCGGGCTCGGACCGGTGTTCTGGCTGCTGATCAGCGAGATCTACCCGGTGAAAATCCGCGGTCAGGCGATGAGCGTTGCCACCATGGCGAACTGGGGCGCAAACTTCGTCGTCACGGTGTCCTTCCTCACCCTGCTCAGCGCCATTGGCAACGCCGGGACCTTCTTCCTGTTCGCGGGCCTGTCCATTGTCGCCCTGGTCTACTTCCAACGACAGGTTCCCGAAACCAGGAACCGCAGCCTGCAAGATATCGAACGCGACCTCAACCTTCCTGGTGGCGCGATGGCCGGCACCCGCAATGGCGTCAGGGCGTTCAGCAAGGAAGGCAGATAATCTTCAGGCCGCCTGTCAGGCAGAAAGTCACCCCTGCGGCCTGCAGGCCTGCGGCCGTGGGCATGCGGCCTGCGGCCTGCGGGGCCTGCGGCCTGCGGGGCCTGCGGCCTGCGGGGGCCGGTCCTCCTGTCCGAGCAGACCGCGCACGAGATGGCAACCCGCGAGACCCAGACATTGTCCGGGCGAAGGCGCTGCGCCGTGCCTAGCACCGCCAAGAGCGACAAGCACGTGATTGACCCGCCGCCGAACGCTCGCGGCGAACAACGTCGGCCACCTGGCGGATGTCTCGCCGCCGATGGCGGCCACATCCTGGGACATCAACACCCGTTCGCGGCGCCCGGCCCCCGGGCCGGGAAGCCCGCATCCGGGAAGGACGGTCGCCGCGCCGCCGATGAGTTCCGGCGCGCCGCCCTGTCTAACCGGTATGTGCTCATGTTCCAGCAGATAGGAGCTGTGATGTTCGCCCACACCAGGGCATACAGCGGGCTCGCCGCCCGCGGCCTGCGTAAGGACCTGCAAGGAGTGGGCTGCGTGCTCACGGCCGAATCTGGGGGACCCGATGAGTAAGGCCCACAAGATCGCCAGCATCCCAGCGGGGCGGAAGACCAAATGGGTGATCCTCGCTTTCTGGATCGTCGTCATGGCCGTCTCCGGACCCCTGTCCAGCAAACTGACCGGTGCGGAGAAGAATGACGCGAGCACGTGGCTGCCCGCCAAGGCTGAATCCACCAAGGTCCTGGACTTCCAGTCGAAGTTCCAGTCGCCCAACGTCTTCCCCGGCGTCGTGGTTTACGACTCATCGGCTGGCCTGACCCGGGCCGGCCGGGCGAAGGTGGCGGCCGACGCGAAGGCCTTCGCCAGCGTCAGCGGTGTTGTGCGCGGCGGGGTCGCGGGCCCGTACTACGCCAGGGACGGCCAGGCGGCCGAGACGATCGTCCAGGTCAACCTCGGTAAGAATGGCTGGAACGGTGCGGGAGCGGCCGCCAGCAAGCTGCGCGGCATCGCGCAGCGGAACGCGAACGGTCTGAGCACGCATATCGCGGGCCCGCTGGGTTCCGCTGCTGACTCGAGCAAGGCATTCAAGGGCGTCGACAGCACGCTGCTGTACGCCACGCTGACGGTCGTCATCGTGTTGCTGTTGATCACCTACCGCAGCCCGGTGCTCTGGCTGCTGCCAGTGATCTCCGCCGGCATCGCTTTGACCAGCGCAGAAGCGCTCATTTACCTGCTGGCCCAGCATGCCGGCCTGACCGTCAACGGGCAGAGCGCGGGCATCCTGTACGTCCTCGTCTTCGGCGCGGGCACCGATTACGCGCTGTTGCTCACGGCCAGATACCGGGAGGAACTGCGACGCCACGAAGACCGGCATGAGGCCATGACCGAGGCGCTGCGCCGCGCCGGGCCTGCGATCTTGGCGAGCGCTGGCACGGTCATCCTCGGGCTGATCACGCTGCTCATCGCCGAGCTGAACTCCACCAAGGGCATGGGGCCGGTGCTTGCGATCGGTATCGCGGTCGCCTTCGTGGCCATGACCACGTTGCTGCCGGCCTTGCTGGTCATCTGCGGGCGCTGGGTCTTCTGGCCGATCAAGCCGCGCTATGGCTCGGCTGAGCCGGCCACCACAGGCTTCTGGGCCAAGGTTGGCCGCGGCATCGCACCTCGGCCGCGCCTTGTCTGGGTCACCACGGCCCTTGTGCTCGGCGTCATGGCCCTGGGTCTGGCCGGTCTCAAGGCCAGCGGCCTGTCAGACGCCCAGTCCTTCCGCGGGCACCCCGATTCGGTTATTGGCGAGGCGGTACAGGCCCGTCACTTCCCGGCGGGCGGCGGCCAGCCGGTCGTGGTGATCGGCAAGGAGTCTGAGTCCGCGCGGCTGCTTTCCGCCTTCCGCGCCACTCCCGGCATCACCGGCGTAACCCCGCCGGTGACCAAGGCAGGCCAGGCCTATCTGGAGGGAACTCTGACCTCTGCGCCGGACAGCCAAGCAGCGTATGCCACCGTCGACCGCGTGCGCGCCGCGGTGCACGCGGTCCCTGGCGCCGATGCGCTTGTCGGCGGCAACACCGCGATCAATCTGGACGTCCAGCGCGCCGCCGCGCACGACCGGAACCTGATCATCCCGGTGATCCTGGCTGTCGTGTTCGTCGTGCTCGCGCTGCTGCTGCGGGCACTCGTCGCGCCGCTGATGCTGGTCGCGACGGTCGTGCTGTCGTTCGCTGCGTCGCTTGGTGTCAGCGCGTTCGTCTTCAACCACCTGTTCAACTTCGGCGGCGCGGATACCTCGTTCCCGCTGTTCGTCTTCGTATTCCTCGTGGCGCTCGGCATCGACTACAACATCTTCTTGATGACGAGGGTGCGCGAAGAGGCGAAAAGCCGCGGGCCGCGCAGCGGCGCGCTGACCGGGCTGGCCACCACCGGAGGAGTGATCACCTCGGCCGGCGCGGTGCTCGCGGGCACCTTTGCCGTCCTCGGTACGCTGCCCGTCACGTTCCTGACCGAACTCGGTTTCGCCGTCGCGTTCGGCGTGCTGCTTGACACCATTGTTGTCCGCTCGGTGCTTGTCACCGCGCTCAACCTGGACCTCGGCCGGTGGGTCTGGTGGCCGAGCCGTCTGGCGCGCGTGCCCAGCCGTGAATCGGGCCAGCTCAGCGAGCGGCGCCCCGCCATCCAGCAACGATAACGGGCAGCAATTCCGTTCGCCCCGCCGGGCAAGGAATGCGTCACGACCATAGGGAGAGCAATGGGCAAGGTAGTCGCCAATATGTCGATGTCACTTGACGGTTTCATCGCCGACCCTGCGGATGGGGTGGATCAGCTCTTCGGCTGGTACTTCAACGGTGACACCGCCACGCCGACCGCCGACCCGCAGTGGACCTTTCGCACGTCGGAGGCGAGCGCGGGTCACCTGCGCGACGCCCTCACCAGCGTGGGTGCGCTGATTTCCGGCCGGCGCCTGTTCGACATCACCGGCGGGTGGAACGGCAACCACCCGATGGGCGTCCCTGTGTTCGTGGTCAGCCATGCCGTGCCTGATGGCTGGCCACGCAGGGACGCGCGCTTCACGTTCGTCACCGATGGGGTCCAGAGCGCGGTGGCACGGGCGAAGGCCGCCGCGGGTGCAAGGGCAGTCGCTGTCGCCAGCGCCAATGTCGCACAGCAATGCCTGAAGGCAGGCCTGGTCGACGAGATCCGGGTGGACCTTGTGCCCGTGCTCCTGGGCGAGGGCATCCGCTTCTTCGACAATCTCGGCGGCAATCCGGTCAAACTGGCGGGGCCGGCGGTCATCGAGGGAACCGGCGTCACCCACCTTTACTACCGCGTCCTCTAACACCCTGGATTTGCGCGGCGCCGCCCGGCGGACCGCGTTGACCATGATTTATCCATAACGGCTGCCGCGAGGTGACACACCGCGGCAGCCGTTATGTATCTGGCTGGTGCCGCCTTCCGCGCATGGTCATCGGCCCTATCCGGCGGCGTACGCTTGCGCTGACCGGGCCAGGCCAGACCAGGCCAGGCCAGACGAGGACAAGGATGAATGGATGCCCGCGTACGTGATCGCCGACATCGACGTCCACGACCCGGAGACCTACCGGCAGTACACGGCGCTGGTTCCCGGGACGCTCGAGCCTTTCGGCGGGCGCTTTATCGTCCGGGGCGGCGATCATCAGTCGCTCGAGGGCGACTGGCGGCCGCGGCGGCTCGTCGTGCTCGAGTTCCCGACCGCCGGCCACGCCAGGCGCTGGTACAACTCCGAGGACTATGTCGCGGCGATGGCGATCCGCCGCCGCGCCGCCGGGGGCAGCGTGGTGCTGGTCGAGGGCAGCGCTTAGGGTGTGTTTGGTGGACCTTGGCCGATTCGGCCGGTGATCCAGGCGGCGTCCGGCAAGGCCCTGCTCGTTCTCGACGGCAGTGCCGTCCACGACCCCGGTCGTCGTCCGGGCGCCGGTCCGCGCCGCTGGCCGGCCGCGGACCACGGGCCGGCCTGCATCCGCCAGCTGGCCGATGTTGTCTGCGGCCAGGGCCGTAACGATGGGCTGGTGGAGATCCGCATGGTCCTTGACCGGGTCGAGCCGCCTGCCGGCCGCCTTCGGGTTGTCACCGATCCCCGGCGGGCCCGCGGCAGCGGGGAAGACGTAGAAATCGGCTTCACCGGCTGGCTCGGGCTGCTGAGAGTGCTGTACGAGGTGACGGGAGGGCCAGGAGCCGGCCAGCTGCGCGGGCCGTGATCGTGCGGGGCCGCGACGACGCGCTTAAGCTTCCCGGCAGGCCCGCTCGGTCGCCGCGGCGAGCGGCCAGCGGCGGCGTCCTCCGCTGGGTGGATCATGCCATTAGTGGTCCTTGAGGGGGCGTTGCCGTGGACCACAGAGCCAATGAAGACTCTTCTAGCTAGATGGGCGGGGGGTCGTAGCCGCCGATCACATCGGCGAGCAATTCGGCAAACGTGATTGCCGTGTCATCTTCATGGAGCGGACCCAGAATCTGTGCGCCGACGGGAAGCCCGGCGGGGGTGTTCCCAATCGGTGCGGCCACGGCGGGCAAGCCCGGCAGCGACGCGTGCGACACCCAGAAGGCCTGGTTGTCATAGGGCCGCTCGCCCTCCGGCGTCGTGATCGTGCGTTGTTCGAACGGCCTGGTGTCGAGCGGAAAGGCTGGCGTGAAGTTCACCGGGCACAAGAACACGTCGATGTCCTCGAAATAACGGTCCCAGGCAGCACGAGCGGCCATGCGCCTGGCTTCGTGGCCGATGAACTCCGACAGCTTCGCGAAGTCATCACCAGCCTGCTGGACGGCGAAGAACAACCGCACGTGGAAACCGAACGATTCGTAGTTCGCCGCCGGATCCACACCATCGGGCCACCCTTCGGCGACGGTCACGCCCGCCTTGGCGAGCGCGTCCACCGCGTCGGACAACACCACGCGGACCTCGCCTGAAACCGGGGCGCGCTCGTGGTCGAGCACGACGCCGACGCGAAAGTCCTTCAGCCGGGTCCGGCGCGGCGGCGGCAGAGCCCAGGTGCAGGCCTTCGCGGCAGGATCCTCGGGCCCGGCGGTGACGCGCAGCGCCGTCCGCAGATCGGCCGCCGACCGGCCGAGCGGGCCCACCGCTGACATGTACATCATCTCGCTCGGGCCCGCCAAGGTGCCGGGCGGCTGGAACCCGGCCAAGGGGACGGACCCGGCAGTCGGCTTGAGCCCGTAGACGCCGCAGAAGCTCGCCGGGATGCGAACGGAGCCGACGAGGTCCGATCCGTATTCGAGGAACGTCATGCCCGCGGAAAGGGCCGCGGCCGCCCCGCCGGTGGAGCCACCAGGCGTGCGCGTCCTGTCCCACGGATTACTGGTGGCGCCGTATAGCCCGTTGGCTGTCTGTCCATAGTCGGCCAGCATGAAGTGCACGTTGGTCTTTCCTACGATGATCGCGCCGGCCTGCTTCAGCCGCCGTACGACGGTGGCATCTGAGTCAGCTACGAAGTCTTCGAAGGCGGGATTGCCCCAGGTGGTGTGCATACCGGCGACGTTGAAACTGTCTTTGATCGTCATTGGCACGCCGTGCAGCGGTCCCACGTCGCAGCCTCGGGCGGTCGCTTCGTCGGCCGCATCCGCTTCCTGCAGCGCTGCCTCGCCCCTGAGTTCCACGACAGCGTTCAGCGCCGGATTGACGGCATCGATCCGCGCGAGCAGCAACTGTGTCATCTCGCGCGAAGAGATCTCCCTGCGGGCCAGCATTCGTGCCGCGGCGGTAGCCGGGGCGAACAACGCATCGTCCATATCTTGGCCCCGCTTCAGCTCGTCGCGAGGGGTTCTTGGAGTTCCGTCACCCAAGTGTCCCTATCGTCGCCGCAGTCGACGTACAGCTCGCGGTTGTAACCGGCCGAGCGGTATCCGTTGGCGTCGATCCAGCGCGCCAGGGATTGGATGGTGGCAATGACGTTGCATCTCCGATGCTGAACATGACGCTCCTGGTCTATGGCCTGACACCGTGTCAGGGTCGAGTCCGGCCCAGCAATCCCGTCACGGTGCCTGCCGGCGTTTGCCGTCTTCGACGTCCAGTGTGCTGCCCGTGGTGGAGGTGTTTTCGATCAGGGTGTCAGGACAGCACTTCCTTGACGTGCTGGGTGTCCAGGTATTCCCGGACGGCGGTGATCTTCCCGTCGCGGATGGTGAAGACGCCGAGGTAGCGGCTGTGGTATGCGGCGCCGTTTCTTGCCGCGACCGGAACCGGCCATGATCGGGACGTTGAAGAGCATGGCCGAGATGGGGGCGGCCCCCGTCACAGTCAGGAAGAGGACGCCGCCGAGCCCGACCGCGTGCTTACGGAGCTTGCCGACCTCGTCGCGTTGTGAGACGTCGTCGTCCGCTGGCCGCTGGCCGCTGGCCGCTGGCCGCTGGGCGGTCGCGGACTGGGCGCCTCCAGTCCGGGGAAGTCCCGGCCGTGCCATGAGTTCCTCCCCATCGGGGCGACCGGAGCCTAATCTGACCATTGGACACTAAATGGTTATCAGGAGTACCTATTCGGTCAGGCCAAACGTGACCGGTTCCGGAGGTGGCAGTTGCCAGCGGGCGCACGGGCGCCAGCGGCCAGTGTCCTCGGCGCAGTCGAGGGCCGCGAGCACGGGTGAGGTACGTGATGCGGGCACATGACCTGTCGGCCGGCGGCGACGTCCTCGAGCGCGTCACCCGGTGCGCGAAGCGCGCGATCGCCGGCTACGGCTGCCATCCAGGCGCGGCGGTACGGCTGCTCAACGTCTCCGAGAATGCCACGTACCTCGTCGAAGATCCCGAACAGGGGCCTTCGATCCTGCGCGTGCACCGGCTCGGCTACCACACGTTGCCCGAGATCGAGTCCGAGCTCGCCTGGATGGACGCGCTGCGGGCGGAGGCTGGGGTGCGCACCCCGCGCATCTTGCCAGCACTCGACGGCCGCCGCGTCAGCACAACGACGGATCCGTCGAGCGGCGGGCAGCGCTACTGCGTGCGGTTCGAATACCTGCCGGGCCGCGAGCCTGTGCGGCATGGGATCGAGCATTTCGGCGAGCTTGGCGAGATCACGGCCCGGATGCACAGGCACGCCAGGCAATGGGTGCGGCCGCCCTGGTTCACCCGGTTCCGCTGGGATTATGAGGCGGCCTTCGGTGACCGGGCGCGGTGGGGGCGGTGGCAGGACGGAGTCGGGGTCGGTGTGCAGGAGCACGACGTGCTCGGGCGCCTTGACATGACGCTGCGGGCACGGCTCGCGAGGTTCGGCACCGGCCCGCGGCGCTACGGCCTGGTCCACGCGGACACCCGGCTGGCCAACCTGATCGTGGCCGACGGCGCGGGCGGAACCGGAGGTGACGGCAACGTCGGCACTGTGAGTGTCATCGACTTCGACGACTCCGGTTTCGGCTGGTACCTATACGACGCCGGGACCTCGGTGAGTTTCTTCGAGCACCAGCCCCAGGTGCCTGAACTCCTCGACAGCTGGCTGACCGGCTACCGCAGGGTGCTCGGCCTGCCCGCCGAGGACGAGGCCGAGATATGGACATTCATCCTGTTCCGGCGGCTCCTGCTGGTCGCGTGGATCGGCTCGCACACCGCCGTGGACATTGCGCAAGAGCTGGGCGCCGGGTATACGCGGGACAGCTGCGACCTGGCCGAGCTATACCTGCGCCGACTTGGCTGAGCAGTACATGCGGGGCGGAAACGGCAGCGCGGAAAGCGGCGGCGCAGAAACGGCAGCGCGGAAACGGCAGAGCAGAGAAGGGAAGGCCAGCGCGTTCGCATCAATCGCCGGTCGCGCCGTCGTGACCGGCGCGACCGGTGGCATCGGCAACGGCATCGCGCGCGTGTTCGCGAGCAACGGCGCGCGGGTTCTCATCGCCGCCACAGACGGGGAAGCCGCCGGGGCCACGGCCCGCGAACTCGGCGACTGTGCCCCTGAGGACGCGGACGTCTCGTATCTGCTCGCCGATGTCAGCCAGCGGGAGGACTGCAAGAAGCGGATGGCGGGCAGGTGCTGCCAGCGTCGCCCGGTGCCGTGGACCCGGGCTGATGACCGGTGATTCAGGCGGGCGCGCGCCAGAGGATGTGCGCCGCGTGCCTGCCGACCGGATTTCCGCGGGTCACCTGCGCCCGGGGCAGCGGCTCGGCGCCGAGCGCGCCCTTGCGGCCGAGCTTGGGGTCAGCCGGGCGACGCTGGCATCAGGCGCTCGCGGTGCTTGAGGACGACGGCGCGGTCCGCCGTGTCCCCGGCCGCGGCGGTGGCACCGGCCACTGCCTCCGCGGTCGCGGACGGCGCAGCGTGTCGGCGGACCGTGCCGGGGCAGCAGCCAGCCGAACATCGAGCAGCGGCGTGACCGGCAGCCTGGCGGGCAGCGTGACGGGCGGCCTGCCAGACGCGGGCCGCCGGTAACTTGTCTGTCACAGGCTGTAGGCGGGGGGGTGGTGCGGCTGGTAAAGCATCGCCTCGCCCGCACCAGGGATTTTCAGCATGGTGGTCAGCCCGAATCCCCTGTCGCTGATCTCGCTGGCGAACTCCGCACCTTTGGCTTTGAGCTCTGCGACGGTCGTCACGATGTCGTCGCACATCAGCGAGATCTCATGATGCTGGCTGGTCGACCAGGCCGCGCCGCCGCGGTCATCCGAGGTCGGGTGCACGCCGAGTTCTGACGGGCCGGTCTTGAAGATGAGCCATCCGTCGCCCGCATCGATGTGCGGCCAGCCGAGGACATCGCGGAAGAACGCGCGTGCTGCTTCGGCATCGTCGGCGTAGACGAGCGTATGCACGGCCGTAATCATGCCCGCGAGCCTAGGCCGCTGACGCGGCAACGAGCAAATGCTGCTGGCCGCCGTGGGGTTGGCCAGTATGGCACGGCTGCTGCCTCGAAGCGCCGCAAGCAGCCAGGTGCGGCTAATACTAAATAGAATCAATTTTGTCGGATTTAACGGCTTTCTAATCTAGCCGAAACCTGCACGGCACGCCATCCCCGAATCCGGGGAGTAACAAAGCAACCGGATGCGGCGCTTTAGTTAGCGGGGTGACGTCTCGACAGCTGGGGGCCGTCGTTGCGGCGCATCCCGTAAAGGGGAGGGGCCCCGTTAGTAGTTTAGTAGTGGGGGGAAAATTCATGCGTTATTGGCCTGACCATGCCCGCGCCGACGAACGGTGGCTCGCCACCAACCGGCCGCATGGCCACAAGCGGAAGCACGCCCGGCATCCCGTACAGAGCACAGTGCGGACCATAAGGAAGGCCGCCCAGGCCTGCTGGCGGCTTCTGCACAGGACGTTAGTAATTGGATACGCACTGGCGCGCGACTCGGACCCGCAGCCGGGTTTATCCGGCTTTCCAGGCGCGCCGCGGCCAGATAGCCGCCGTCCCCGTGCCGGGCAGCCACCGCTTGACGCCGGATGGCCCGATCGGCACGTCCTGGCGGGAAGGGCCCCGCATAGGCGACGGCTGCCGCCTCATCAGCCAATCGGAGGCCGCTGGGGCGATGCCGCCGGCCGCGGGCCGCGCCGCGAGATCCGCCTCCGCGGCCGCGAAGGCAGGCGGGGCGCGGTACGTCATACGCCACGCGTCGCGGACAGGGCGCGAGCAATGAGTGGCCGGCGCTATCCGTGCAAGTCCCGGGCCAAACGATTCGCCATTCCTGCGGGCCGGCCGCATCGGGCCAGGGGTGACTGAGTGGCCAGCGCGCGGGCCGGGCGGCTTCTGCTAGGCAGCACCGCCCGCCGCCAGCTGACAGGCGGTGGCACAACCGCGGCAGCCGTTACGAAAACTGATCCAGAACGGCTGCCGCAGGGTGCTCAATCCCTGCCCGCTCTTCAGCCGGCCGGGTGTTCAGGTGACCCGCTGATAACCGCGGAATGCGGTGGCGGCCAATCCTGTCACCACGGCCGCCCGGCGAGCAGGCCGAGCCTGATACCCACCACCCCGCCGGGACCAGATCGAGCGCATAGTGGCCCGGGGCGCGCCCGAAAATGGGCGGCACGAATACCGCCGCCTGCTACCCGGGCCGCCTGTCACCATGGGCCCCGGGCGCTGTTGGCGGCCCGCACGGCGCGGACGTAGCCCGCGCGCTCGTAGGCGGCCTGGTCGGTGCCCGCGGGCAAGGCGAGAATGCCGCGCACCTCACTGACCGAGGAAAATCCCTTCCGCACCATCCAGTCGGACAGGCCGTCAAGCAGTACGGTCGCATGTTCGGGGCCGTGCCGTAGCAGCGCCGACGCGGTCATCACGACGTCCGCACCTGCCAGCAGGTACTTGACCACGTCGGCGGGTGCCTCGACGCCGGTGGTCGCCGCGAGCGAGCAATTCACCCATCGGCGCAGGATTGAGATCCAGGTGCGCGGCAGCCGGGCCTCGGCCGGGTTGGAGAGGTCCACAGCGGGCACCACCACCAGGCTCTCTGGGTCGATGTCGGGCTGCAGGAACCGGTTGAAAAGGACCAGGCCGTCCGCCCCGGCTTGGTCCAGCCGTAGCGCCATCTCGCCCGGCGAACTGAAGTGCGGGCTCAGCTTGACCGCCACCGGCACGGTCACGGCGCCCTTGACCTCGCGGAGGATGTCGAGGTGCCGCTCCTCAACCTCGCGCCCGGTAATGTGCGGGTCGCCTGGCACGTAATAGATATTCAGCTCGATCGCTGCCGCGCCCGCGTCCTGCATCGCTCGCGCGTATCCGGTCCAGCCGCCGGCCGTTACCCCGTTGAGGCTGCCGATCACCGGGACCTCTACCGCGGCCGCGGCGCGCTCGAGCAAGCTGATATAGCGGCGGGGGGCCGCCTCCTCTGCTGCCTCTGCCGCGCCGGCTGGGAAGTAGGACAGCGCCTCGCCGAAGATCTCGGTACCT
The DNA here is from genome assembly GCA_963727015.1 of uncultured Actinomycetota bacterium. GTDB lineage: Bacteria > Actinomycetota > Actinomycetes > Streptosporangiales > Streptosporangiaceae > DATFVJ01. The sequence goes on from CAVSEV010000007.1 coordinate 51,053, forward strand.
GCGTCGGCGAGCCGCGTGTTCTCCGCCGCCTCCTTGCGCACCTGCTCCTCGAAAAGGGAGTAGAGCACGACCGCGCCGACGCCGGCGTCGGCTAGCCGGCGTATGCCCTCGACTGTGTTCGAAAGTGGTGACGCGGAGGCGACGAGCGGGTTTCGCAGCGAGAGGCCCAGGTAAGGGGTTGAAAGGTCCATCAGCGATCCTTCCGTGGGTCGGCCTGGAACCGCTGCGCACCGCGCGTCGCCATCTCCTCGTAGGTGCGCCAGCGCTGATCCGCCGCCTGCTGTGCGAGCGCGAGAAGCCGTTCGGCCTCCGCGGGATCGATGTTCGCCAGCGCGCGGAACCGCAGTTCCCGCGCGCGGTAGTCAGCGAGCGGAATCCGTGGCCTCGGCGAGTCGAGCAGGAACGGATTGCCGCCGGCCGCCCGCACCATCGGGTCGTAACGGATCAGCGGCCAGTGCCCGCTGGCGACAGCACGGTACTGCTGGTCGAGCCCGTCACGCATCTCGATCCCGTGCGCGATGCAGTGACTGTAGGCGATCACGAGCGACGGGCCGTCATAGGCTTCCGCCTCGCGGAACGCCCGCAGGGTCTGCTGCGGGTCGGCACCCATCGCCACCCGGGCGACATACACGCTGCCGTAAGCGATGACCTGAAGCGCGAGGTCCTTCATCGGTGCCGCTTTGCCTCCGGCGGCGAACTTGGCGACCGCGCCGAGCGGTGTTGCCTTGGATGCCTGGCCGCCGGTGTTCGAGTAGACCTCGGTGTCGAGTACCAGCACGTTCACGTTGCGCCCGGTGGCCAGGACGTGGTCGAGCCCGCCGGACCCGATGTCATATGCCCAGCCGTCGCCGCCGACGATCCACACGCTGCGCCGGACCAGATGATCCAGTACGCTGCGCAGGTCGGCGGCAGGACCGTCACCGCCGGCCGGACCGTCACCGCCGGCCGGACCGTCGAGACGGTCGAGCCTGCGTTTCAGCTCGGCGACCCGGTCGCGCTGTGCGCGCAGTTCGGACTCGTGCAGCTGCGGCGCGCCGAGGATGTCGTCCACCAGTTCGGCGCCGATCGCGTCCCGCATCTCGCTGAGACGGCTACGGGCGAGCTCCGTATGCCTATCTGCGGCCAGCCGGAACCCGAGTCCGAACTCGGCGTTGTCCTCGAACAGGGAGTTCGACCAGGCCGGGCCGCGCCCGCTGGCGTCGGCCGTCCAGGGCGTGGTGGGCAGGTTCCCGCCATAGATGGAGGAGCAGCCGGTCGCGTTGGCGACCATCAGGCGGTCGCCGAACAGCTGCGAAAGCAGCTTTACGTAAGGGGTCTCCCCGCAGCCCGCGCAAGCGCCGGAGAACTCGAACAGCGGCTGCAGGAACTGCGTGCCGCGCACCGTGCCGAAGTCCACCCGGGACCGGTCTGCCACCGGCAGCGTCTCGAAGAACCTGATGTTTTCCCGCTCGGCGGCCACCAGTGGCTCGCGGGCCGCGAGATTGATCGCTTTGCGGGCCGGATTCCCTGGCTCCGCGACGGGGCAGGCTTGCACGCATAGCTCGCATCCGGTGCAGTCCTCCACGTACACCTGCAGCGTGAAGCGGGTGTCAGGGAGCCCGCGGGCGTCCAGCGGAGCGGAACGGAACGCGGGTGGCGCCCCGGCGAGCAGTGTCTCGTCGTAGTAGGTAGACCTGATGACGCTGTGCGGGCATACGAAGCTGCAGTTGCCGCACTGGATGCACATCTCCGGATCCCATTCCGCGACAAGCTCGGAGATGTTGAGCTTCTCGTATGCCGCGGTGCCGCTCGGGTAGGTGCCGTCCACCGGCAGCACGCTGACCGGCAGGTCGTCGCCACGGCCGGCCATCATTTCGGCGGTGACGGTGCGGACGAACTCAGGCGCGCTGGCCGGCACGACCGGCGGAAGCTCACGGCGGGAAGTTGCCTGCCCCGGCACCTCGATCCTGTGCAGCCCCTCAAGGGCGCGGTCGACCGCGGACTGGTTACGCTCGACCACCGCGGCGCCACGGCGGCCGTAGGTCTTGGCGATCGCCGACTTGATCTTTGCAATCGCCTCTTCCCGGGGCAGGACGCCCGAAATGGCGAAAAAGCAGGTCTGCAGGATGGTATTGGTCCGCCCGGCAAGGCCGACATCGCGGGCGATCCGGCCGGCGTCGATCGCGTAGACGTCGATCCCCTTGGCGATAATCTTCTCCTGGACCGGGCGGGGCAGCGCGTCCCAGACCTCGTCGGCGGGGTGCGCGCAGTTCAGCAGCAGCGTCGCGGCTGGCGCCGCCCGGCCGAGCACATCGACCCTGTCGAGCAGCCCGAATTGATGGCAGCCAACGAAACTGGCCTGCTCCACCAGGTAGGGCGCGCGGATCGGCTGCGGCCCGAACCGCAGGTGCGACACCGTCTGTGAGCCTGACTTCTTCGAGTCGTAGACGAAGTAGCCCTGCGCGTGCAGCTTCTCCTCGGCCCCGAGGATCTTGATCGTGTTCTTGTTCGCACCGACCGTGCCGTCCGAGCCGAGGCCGAAGAAGACCGCGCGGACGGTGCCGAGCGGCTCGATGTCCAGCGCCGGGTCATAAGGCAGGCTCAAGCCGGAAACGTCGTCTCTGATGCCGATGGTGAACCTGCGCCGCGGCCGTTCGCGCTCCAGTTCCGCGAACACCCCGGCCACCATGCCAGGGGTGAGCTCCTTCGACGACAGGCCGTAGCGGCCGCCTGTCACGACAGGCAGGATGGCGCGGTCGCCATCGCTGTGCGCCTCAGCCAGCGCGGCGACCACGTCGAGGAAGAGTGGTTCGCCGCCCGCACCGGGCTCTTTGGTCCGGTCGAGGACGGCGACCCGCCGCGCGCCCGCGGGCAGCGCATTGATCAGCGCCTGGTCAGGGAACGGCCGGTACAGCCGTACCTGCAGCACACCGACCCGCTCGCCGCGTGCGCACAAGTGGGCCACGGTTTCCCCGGCGGTCTCGGCAGCCGAGCCCATCACGACGATCACGCGCTCGGCCTCTGGATGGCCGGTGTATTCGACCATGCGGTAGCGGCGGCCCGTGCGTTCGGCGAGGCGGGCCATCGCGCCCTCCACTGCGTCGGGCACGGCGGCATAGAACGGGTTCACTGTCTCCCGCGCCTGGAAGTAGACGTCGGGATTCTGCGCGGTTCCCCTGATGAACGGCCGCTCCGGCGACAGCGCCCGCCCCCGGTGCGCTCGGACCAGTTCGGCGGGCACGAGTGCGCGCAGGTCGTCGTCGGAAAGCAACTCGATCGTGTTCAGCTCATGCGACGTGCGGAACCCGTCGAAGAAGTGCACGAACGGCACCCGGGTCGCCAGCGTGGCGGCCTGAGCCACCAGCGCCAGGTCGTGTGCCTCCTGGACCGATGCGGAGGCGAGCAGCGCGAAACCCGTCTGCCGCACCGCCATCACGTCCGAGTGGTCGCCGAAGATTGACAGCCCCTGCGCGGCCAGCGAGCGCGCGGCGACATGCAGCACCGCGGGCGTGAGCTCGCCAGCGATCTTGTACATGTTGGGGATCATCAGCAGCAGGCCCTGCGATGCCGTGAACGTGGTGGCGAGCGCACCGCTCTGCAGCGCGCCGTGCAAAGCTCCGGAGGCGCCGCCCTCGCTCTGCATCTCCACCACGGCCGGCACGCTTCCCCACAGGTTGGGCATCCCCTTGCTGGACCATTCGTCCGCCAGCTCTGCCATCGGCGACGATGGCGTGATCGGGTAGATGCAGCAGACCTCGTTGAGCCGGTAGGCGACTGACGCCGCGGCCTCGTTGCCGTCGACTGTGGCGCGCGTCATCTGTCCTCCGGGACCATCTCGATCGAGTGCACCGGGCACTGCTCGAAGCAAGCGCCGCAGCCGGTGCACAGGTCGTAGTCGAACCTGTAGCGATGCCCGACGCCGAGCTTTATCACGGCGTCCTCCGGGCAGGCGCCGAGGCAGCCGTCGCACTCGCAGCAGTTGCCGCACGACAAGCACCGGCGTGCTTCGTACGTCGCCTCCTGCTCGGACAGGCCGCCGAGCACCTCGCCGAAATCCGCGGTCCGTTGCTCCGGCGGCGCTTCAGGCTGCTGCCTGCGCGCCGCGTCACCGAAGTACCACAGGTTCAGGTCGTCGAAGCCGACAAGCTCGTGCTTGGGCAGGTCGGCGGGCGCGCTATCCCGCAGCCAGGCGTCGATGTTCCTCGCGGCCTTCTTGCCGTGTCCGACCCCGACCGTCACCGTGCGCTCGGCCGGCACCATGTCGCCTCCCGCGAACACGCCCGGGCATCCGGTCATCATTGACGGCGACACCTGGACAGTGCCGTCGCGGGCGAATTCGACGCCGGGCACCTGGCGCAGGAAGGCGGTATCGGTCTCCTGGCCGAGCGCCAGGATCACCGTGTCCGCGGCGAGGGTCTCGAATCGCCCGGTGGGCTGGGGGAAGCCGTTCTCGTCCAGTTCCATGGCCTCGACGGTCAGTTCCGGGCCGTCGAAGGCGGTGATCGTGCGCAGCCAGTTGATGCGCACGCCCTCCCGTTCGGCCTCCTCTGCCTCCTCGGCATGGGCTGGCATCTGCTCGCGGGTGCGGCGGTAAACGATGAGCGCGTCGTTCGCGCCGAGGCGGCGGGCCACCCGGGCCGCGTCCATCGCGGTGTTGCCCCCACCGTAGATCGCGACGCGCCTGCCGATCACCGGCCGCTCACCGGAGGCGACGCTGCGCAGGAATGACACCGCGTCGACGATCGGCCCCGCGTCCTTGGCGGGGATGTCGACCCGCTTGGACAGGTGGGCGCCCACCGCGACGAAGGCGGCGTCGAAGCCGCCCTCGCGCCGCTCGGCGTCCAGATCCTCCACCCGGTGGTCATTGGTGATGCGGACGCCAAGCGACTTGATGCGGTCAATCTCGCCGTCGAGGACATCGCGTGGCATCCGGTAGGCCGGGATGCCGTATCGCATCATCCCGCCGGGCCGGTCGCCCGCGTCCCTGATCTCGACCTCGTGGCCGAGCCTGGCCAGGTGGTAGGCGGCGGAAAGCCCGCTGGGCCCGGCGCCGATGACGAGCGCCCGCTTACGTGTGCGGACCTTTGGCGGGTCGAATGACCAGCCCCGCTCGAGGGCGAGGTCACCGAGAAACCGCTCGACCGAGTGAATCGAGACGGCGCTGTCGAGGCTGGCGCGGTTGCAGGCGCGCTCGCACGGGTGGTAGCAGACCCGCCCGTGGATTGCCGGCATCGGATTGTCGGCGACAAGCTGGCGCCATGCCTGCTCATGGCGGCCCGCCTCGGCCTGTGCAAGCCAGGCCTGGATGTTTTCCCCCGCCGGGCAGCCGGCATTGCACGGGGGGAGCAGGTCGACGTAGACGGGGCGCTGCTGGCGGACCGGCCCGGCGCGGGAACGTCCATGCAGCAGATCAGGCAGCGGCGTGACGTCCCGTCGCTCTGGTGGGGCGGTCATAGCTGTCAGGCTACGCCCAGGACCGACTCTGCCCGCCGGTCAGGCCACGCCGGGAATCGGGCCTGCCCGCCCCGGTACGGGAACGTCCCTGGGGGACCGGGGGGCGTCGTCCGGGGCCTGAGCGTGTGTCCGTCGCCCAGGTGCCGCCCGGCGGGTCTCAGAGCTTGACCAGCTTGGCGTACGGCGTCGTGAGGCGTTCCTGCCGTGAACCGAAATCAACGAGCACCGCGACGCCGTCCTCGACACCGATTACCAGGCCCAGGCCATACTTGTCGTGCGTCACCTGGTCCTGCAGGGCGAACTTCTCCACCGGCCGGGCAGCGGCAGGGACGTTGAAGGGGCTCGTGGGGAGGTGGCGCCGGGTCACGGCGCGGGTTCGTTTCATTAACTCTATTATGCCCTGGCCGGGCCGATCGTGAGCCCGTTCTGCGCTAAACGATCAGGTGAGGAGCGGCCTGCCGTCAAATATGCCCAGGTCTTCGCGGTATAGCTCCAGCCCAACGCCGTTCGGGTCGCGGAAGTACATGCTGTCGAGAACGCCACGGTCCGGTCCCAGATATTCAACGCCGGCCTGCTCGAATCTCTTCTTGGCGGCGTCGAACTGCTCAGCCGATACCGAGATCGCGATGTGCTGCACGCCCCCGATGGTCTCGGTGAACGCTGGATGGTCGTGACCCGGGAAGTCGAAGAAGCCGAGCAGGTTGCGGTTGCCGATGTCGAAGAAGAAGTGACTCGAACCGGCGTAGTCACGGTTCTCGACGAGCTCCACCAGCGGGAACCCGAGGAACTCCTGGTAGAAACGGATGGTTTCCTCGACGTCACGGCAGATAAGCGCGATGTGATGCACGCCCTCCACGGTGGTCTGCCTGCGCTGGCCACCGGTCCGCAGGTAGCGCCGGCGTAGCTCGTCACGGCGTGCCCGGATGTCCGCCAGCGCCTGACCCTGTGGCTGTGGCATACAAGCCTCCCGGCGTTTCATCAGGCCAGGGTTTACCCGGACCGGTAATCCCTGACTTGGGAACCTAGTGCCTTACTGGCCGCTGGTAGGAGCCTAACCCGGCGAACCGTGCTACGGACCGCCCGCGTCCCCGGGCCCCGGCTTGGGGCTCCTCATGGGCGTGAAGATTATCCGCGCCGCCCGCCTGCCCGGCCGGTGCCTGCTGGCCGGCTGGTGCCGGCGCGGACCAGGCTGGGTGCTCAGCTTTCATCCATGAAGCACTTGATGCTTTTGCCGATGTTCTGCGCGAGCTGGCCGACCCCCCCGTCGTTGACCACATGCAGATCGGCCAGGACGATAGGTGGTGCCTTATCTAGATTTCTAAGTTCGAACCAATCCCGCTCGTCCACCTCTGTTGCGGTGAGTGGCCTGACTGGGCGGACGCGAAGGCGTTTCTTCCTGAGCCATCGGGGCGCGTGGACAGCGAGCGTCACCACATCCCAGCCCGGCTCGGCGCGCAGCCGCGCCAGCTCAGCCGTGCTATAGAGCCCGTCAATGACGACGTTTTCGCCGCCATCCAGGTACTCGCGAATAGGCTGAATACTCCGGGCGGCTATCGCGTCCATTCCCTCCGCCGCTCTCAGCTCCTCGCGAACCGCGCGCTCGCTGGCCGGCTGGAGCGGAAGACCCCGGCGCTGAACCTCGCCGACGACGATGCCGCCGAAGTAAACGGCGCGGTAGCCGTAGCTGTCCACGAGCAATCTCGCCGCCTCGGACTTGCCGGCACCTGCCAGGCCGACGACGGCGAGGATCGCAGGCACCCCGGCCGCGCCTGTGCTGTTCCGGCGGCTGGCGCGTGGCCCGCGCCGGCCAGCGGGAGCTTGCGGATGCGAGGGGCCGCCGCGAGGTGGAGTCAAGGACGCGGGGCCGGCTGGCACTGGATGATCGCACCTTCTTCGACGCGTTTGGGTGAGGTCCCCAGGGCGCTGCCCGGAGCGTCTTTCCGAATGGGTTCGGAGTCTATTGGATAGCGGCTTGAATGGCTCGCGGATGTGCTGTGTGAGGTCGTCGCGGCGTGTCCATTCAGGGGCTGCAGGGTGACTGCGCTGCGCGACACGCCGTAGCGGGTGCTTGAAGTTACAGTTCAGGTTGAACAAGCTTGCGGCTTGTGTCCGATGAGCCCGATCTGCCTGGCGGTGCCGGGGAGCTGCGTGAGCTGCTGGCCCGGCTCCGGGCGAAGGACAGCGAGAACGCGGTGCTGCGGGCGGAGCTGTCGGCGGCGCTGGACCGGGAACGTCGGCTTGAGCTGCGGATCGCCGAACTGGAACGCCGGCTGGGCATGGACAGCAGCAACTCGGGGACGCCGGGCTCGAAGGAGCCGATCGGGGCCAAAGAGCGCCGCAAGGCCGAGCGCCGGGACCGGAATACCTCGGAGCGGGAGCGGCGCAAGGACCGCAAGCGCGGCGGGCAGCCCGGGCACCCCGGCGCGGGCCTGTCCCGGGACCGTGATCCGGACGAGCGGAAGACCGCGGATCCGCCGGCGGAGTGCTCGGGGTGCGGGGCGAGCCTGGCCGGGGTGAGTGCGGCCGGCTCGTCGTGGGCGCAGGTCTGGGACGTGAAGATCGCCCGGTGGGTGACCGAGTGGCTGCTGCCGTCGCTGCTGTGCCGGTGCTGCGGGAAGCTGACGACCGCGGACGGGCCGCCGGGCGCGTACCCGGGCACCATTTCGTACGGGGCGGGGATCAACGCGGCCGCGGTACTGCTGAGCGGGTACGGGAACGTGCCGTCCGAGCGCGCCGCCCGCCTGATCGCGATGCTGCTGGGCATGCCGGTCTCCCCGGGCTTCGTGGACCGGGCCAGCGCCCGGCTGGACGAGAAGCTCCAGGCCGCGGCGTTCGACGACGCGATGCAGGCCGCCCTTGCGGACGAGCCGGTGCTCGGTGCGGACGAGACCCCGGTCAACGTGCTGACCCGCGATACGGACCCGGAGACCGGGGAGCCGGAGGAGGGGGCGCCGCACGTGCTGATCGTCCGCCCGCCGGGCGGGAAGCTGACCTGGCTGCGGGCGATGGGATCGCGCCGCGCCGCGGCGATCACCGCGATCCTGTCGTTCTTCACCGGGATACTGATCACCGACGGGTACACCGCTTACCAGCAGATGCTCACCGATCTCACGGGTATCCAGCAGTGCGCCGCGCACGTCATCCGCCGCTGCCGCGCGGTCAGCAAGCTCGGCCCCGGCAGCCTGCAGTCCTGGGCCACTGACGTGATCATCATCCTCCGCCAGGCGCACCTGGCCTGCGAGGACGCCCGGTCCCGCGGCCAGCCTCCCGACCCGCAGGTCATCGCGGACCTGCGCACCCGCTACGACGAGGCCGTCTCCTTCGGGATCACGCACAACCGGCACCGGGACTGGCACGACGGCAACCACCCCGGCTACGCGCTCGGCTCCTGGCTGCACGGCTACGCCCCCCAGGTGTGGCTGTTCACGAGCGACTCCGCCGTCGAGTGGACGAACAACGTCTCCGAACAAGGAGCCAAAGCCGCTAAGCGGCACCAGGCCGTCTCCGGGTACTGGCACACCCAGGCCACCCTCGCCCGCTGGTGCCGGATTCGCAGCTACCTCGACTCCGCCACCGCCCACGGGCTCACCGCCCTGGACTCCGTCAGTGCCGCCCTAGCCGGCAAACCCTGGCTCCCGCCGCTCCCCGCCGGCGACCTGCTTGCAGCATGAAACCCACAGATGGCAGACACCCCTGAATGAGGTCGTCGCGGCGGCGCGTCTGGTGCAGGCTCGCGACACCACGCACCGCCGTCACGGAAAGGTTTAGCGCGTGAGCTCCGTGTACAGCTTCTCGGTCTGCGCGGCTATCGCTGTCCAGCGGAACTCGGCGAGGGCGCGCTTTCTTCCCTGCTGGCCCATCGTGGCCGCGAGGTCCGGGTCGCGGACGAGTGTGTTGAGGGCATCGGCAAGCGCGGCCGGGTCGCCCGGCGGCACGAGCAACCCGGTCTCGCCGTCGACGACGACCTCGGGGATACCGCCCACGCGCGACGCGGCGACCGCGGTGCTGCACGCCATCGCCTCGAGATTCACGATGCCGAGCGGCTCGTAGAGCGACGGGCAGGCGAAGACGGTGGCATGCGTCAGCAGCTGGATGACCTCACGGTTCGGGATCCTGGACAGCCAGATCACGCCGGAGCGGGCCGCCTGCAGGCTGCTGGCGAGTTCCGCCACCTCGGCGGCGAGCTCGTCTGTGTCGGGATGGCCGGCGCAGAGCACGAGCTGCGCCGCTTGGTCGAGGTGCGCGGCCGCCCTGAGCAGCACCGGCAGGCCCTTCTGCCGGGTGATCCGGCCGACGAAGACGACCATGGGCCTGCGCGGGTCGACGCCGTAGCGTTCGAGCACGTCGGTGCCAGGGTCCGGCGCGTACTCGTTCGTGTCGATCCCGTTGCGGATGACCTTGACCCGCTCCGCGGCCACCGTCGGGTAGGCGCCGAGCACGTCGGCCCGCATGCCGTCCGACACCGCGATGACCGCGGCCGCGGATTCGACGGCCACCCGCTCGCACCAGGACGACAGGGCATAGCCGCCGCCAAGCTGCTCGGCCTTCCACGGCCGCAGCGGCTCGAGCGAATGCACCGTGACGACGTGCGGCACGCCATACAGCAGGGACGCGAGGTGGCCCGCCAGGTTCGCGTACCAGGTGTGGGAATGCACAAGGTCTGTGCCCGCGACAGCCGCGGTCATCGACAGGTCGGCTGAGATCGTCCGCAGCGCCTGGTTAGCTCCGGCCAGCCGGTCCCATGACTGGTGGGCAACGGCGCCTGGCCGTTCGGCACCCTGGCAGTGCACGGTCAGGTCGACAAGGCGGCCAAGCTCGCGGGCGAGGTACTCGACGTGCACTCCGGCGCCGCCGTAAACCTCGGGAGGGTACTCCCGGGTCAGCAGCGCTACCCGCAGCCTTCGCAGCGCGTCGTCGGTCACGGCGTCACCACCTGGCCCTTGCCGACGACGGTGATCCCTCCGTCGGAGACCACGAAGCCGCGCGCCCGGTCGTGGTCCTTGTCGACGCCGATCTCCGCGCCCTCGGGGACCGTGACGTGCTTGTCGAGGATGGCGTTCCTGACCACCGCGTGGCGGCCGATGACCGTGTTATTGAGGACGATCGACCGCTCCACCACCGCCCAGCTGTTGACGCGCACACCAGGCGAAAGCACCGAGTTGCGGACGAGGCCGCCCGAGACGATGACGCCGTTGCTGACCAGGCTGTCGATCGCGCGGCCGACCCTGTCACCGGAGTCGTGCACGAATTTCGCCGGCGGCTGGGACGGCACCTCGGTGTAGATCGGCCAGCGGTCGTTGTAGAGATCGAAGGCGGGCAGCGGCGCGCACAGGTCCATGTGCGCGTCGAAATAGGCGTCGAGGGTTCCGACGTCCCGCCAGTAGCCCGTGTCGCTGTCGCTGGCTCCTGGCACCTTGTTCGTCATGAAGTCGTACACCTGGGCCAGCCGCTCGTTCACCAGCAAGGGCATGATGTCGCCGCCCATGTCGTGCCTGCTTGTCGGGTTGGCCGCATCCTTGCGCAGCGCGTCGACGAGCACATCCGTAGAGAACACATAGTTGCCCATCGACGCGAATGTCTCCTCGGGCGAGCCCGGCAGCGGGGGGGGATCGGGTGGCTTCTCAAGGAATGCCTCGACTGAGCGCCCGTCCTCGCCCGCCTGGACCACGCCGAACGCCGTGGCCTCGCCCCGCGGCACGCGAATGGCCGCGACGGTCGCCCCGGCGCCGTAGTCGACATGCTGGCTGATCATCTGCCTGGGATCCATCCGGTAGACGTGGTCGGCGCCGATCACCACCACCAGCTCGGGCCGCTCATCGTAGATGAGGTTCAGCGACTGGTAGATCGCGTCCGCCGAACCTGTGTACCAGTGCGGGCCGAGCCGCTGCTGTGCGGGCACCGGCGTCACGTAGTTCCCGAGCAGGGTGCTCATCCGCCAGGTGGTGGTGATATGCCGGTCGAGGCTGTGGCTCTTGTACTGCGTGAGCACGCAGATGCGCAGGCAGCCGGCGTTGACCAGGTTGGAGAGGGCGAAGTCGACCAGCCGGTACAGGCCGCCGAACGGGACGGCGGGTTTGGCCCTGTCCGCGGTGAGCGGCGCTAGCCGTTTGCCCGCGCCCCCGGCCAGGACGACTCCTAGCACTCGCGGCTGTGGCATCTCACGCCTCCTTCAGCACGGTGTCGAGGATCTGCTGCGCCTCGTCCTGGATACGGGCGAGGTGCTCCGCACCGCGGAACGACTCCGCGTACAGCTTGTACACATCCTCGGTTCCCGAGGGCCGCGCCGCGAACCAGCCGGACCGGGTGATGACCTTCAGGCCACCGAGCGGCTCGCCGTTGCCTGGCGCGGAGGTGAGCCGGTCAACCACCGGCTCACCGGCCAGTTCCTGAACGTTGACCTGGTCAGGGGACAGCCGGGCGAGAACGGCCTTCTGCGCGCGGCTGGCGGGGGCGTCGATGCGCGCGTAGGCCGGATCGCCGAGCTTGGCGGTGAGCTCGCGGTAGCGCTCGCTGGGCGTGCGGCCCGTCACCGCGGTGATCTCGGCGGCGAGCAACGCCAGGATGAGGCCGTCCTTGTCGGTGGTCCAGACCTGGCCGTCGCGGCGGAGGAACGAGGCACCAGCGCTCTCCTCGCCACCGAAGGCGATGGTGCCGTCGAGCAGCCCGGGCACGAACCACTTGAACCCGACCGGCACCTCGGTCAGGTCGCGCCCGGCGGCAGCGGCTACCCGGTCGATGATGGCCGAGCTGACCATCGTCTTGCCCACGGCGGCTTCTGCGGGCCAGCGCTCTCGATGCCGGTAGAGGTAGTCGATAGCGACGGCAAGGTAATGGTTCGGGTTGAGCAGGCCCGCGGCTGGCGTGACGATTCCGTGCCTGTCGGCGTCGGTGTCGTTGCCTGTCGCGATGTCGAACTCGGTCCTGCGGGTGATCAGGGAGGCCATCGCGTGCGGCGACGAGCAGTCCATCCGGATCCGGCCGTCCCAGTCAAGGGTCATGAACCGGAAGGTGGGGTCGACGACGGGGTTGACGACGGTCAGGTCGAGCCCGAACCGGCCGGCGATCTCCGCCCAGTACGCTACGCTGGCCCCGCCGAGCGGGTCGGCGCCGATTCGCAGCCGCGACGAGCGCACCGCGTCCAGGTCCACCACCTTAGGCAACTGCGACACATACTGCTCGAGGAAGTCGAAGGAACCGGTCGTGGCGGCGTCCCTTGCCCGGGCATAACCGATTCTGCGGACCTCCCGCAGGCCGCCGCGGAGCAGTTCATTCGCCCGGTCCTGGATAGCCGACGTGATCTGCGAGCCGGCCGGGCCGCCGTCGGGCGGGTTGTACTTGAAGCCGCCGTCCTCTGGCGGGTTGTGCGACGGCGTGACCACGATGCCGTCGGCGAGCGCGTTACCCCGGCCGGCGTTGTGGGCGAGGATGGCAAGTGACACGGCGGGCGTCGGGGTGTAGCCGTCTCTGCGATCCACAAGCACAGGCACGTTGTTGGCGGCGAGCACCTCGAGCGCGGTCACGGCTGCCGGCTCAGACAGGGCGTGCGTGTCGCGGCCCATATACAGCGGTCCGTCGATGCCCGCCCGCGCGCGATGCTCGCAGATCGCCTGGGTGGTGGCGGCGATATGGTCGTCGTTGAAGCTGAGCCTTAGCGCCGAGCCCCGGTGGCCCGAGGTACCGAACGCCACGCACTGCTCGGGCACGGACGGGTCTGGATGTTCGGCGTAGTAGGCGGTGACCAGCCTGGCCACATCGACCAGGTCGGATTGCCGGGCCGGCTGGCCCGCCCGCTCGTGCACTCGCACCCGTATCTCCTTCGTCGGCAGAACCGTGCAGAACTGTGATCGGCACCGCGGGGCAGGACTCGCCCCGAATCGGCCGGTTTGCCTGACCTGTCGTGCCCGCCTATCAGTGTTACCTCAGTGTTACCTCAATTCGCCAGGTCCGCCACGATTTGCCCGGCTGGTGAGGTCGATGGCCGGCGGGCAGGCGCCAGCTGCGTCAAATGAGACAGCCGCGCCGCCTCTGGTGCGCCCACGTCGTCGCCCGGTAGCGGCTTCCCTGGACTTGTGGGCTACGGCGGCCCGTACGGCCCGTAGGGCCGGTGGGCCCGTAGGGAGTGTGCGTGATGACTGGACTGCCGCGCGAGCTGACGGCCGTGGCACTAGCCGCCGCCCAGGCGATCATCCGGCTGATGTCCGTGCTGATCGGCCTGCTTGGTCAGCACAACGCCGCGGCGCTGGCGAGCGGGATACTGCTGTTGCTGATCGTCGGCTTCATCGTGCGTTACACCGCCGTCGTGCTCGCCGTGGCACTGGCAATCACGTTGCTCGCCTCGTCTCCGATCTGGCGCGCTGAGGCCCGCGTGACCCAGGCGCCGTGCCCCGTCGCCGCGTCGCCGCAGCCGCAGCGGCGCGGCGCCGGGTGCGTCGTCAGCGGCAGCGTCAGTCACCATGTGCAGAACGCCGCCAGAAGACCCGCGGCACGCCCCTCGTAAGTGGTCTGTCAGAGGAGTCTTCTTCGGCTCTGTGGCCCACGACAACGCCCATTGCGGGCACCTCGCGGCGTTGTCGTCGTCGCGCGTAGCACCAGCGAAGCGCTCGTCGAGGACAAGCGGCGCCTTGCGATGCACCCACCTGGACGCCGTTCGCTCGAAGGACCCCTCTGACAGACCACTAGAAATGCGGCTGACGGGTCCGGTGCGGGCTTGCGTGCGGGTGGTGATCGCGGGTAGGCCGGATGGGTGAGCCTCGAGGTCTGCCGGCGCCGACGGGATCCCGCCCGAACGCAGGAACCGATGGCGCGGCGCAGCGGCGCCATCGCTGATGCGGGCGCCGCGGGCCCTGCGGGCCCTGCCGGCCCCCCGGGCGAGATCCCGCACGGCCCCGCAGGCGAGATCCCGCACGGCCCCGCGGGCGAGATCCCGCACGGCGAATGATCCAGCGGAAGCTGGTGCCGCTGCCTGCGTGGGTGCGCCCGATGCTTGCGACGGCAGGCGGTCTGCCGGGCAGCGCCGACGGCTGGGCGTTCGAGATGAAGTGGGACGGGCAGCGCGCGGGCGCGTACGTCGAAGGCGGCCGCCTGATACGGCTGCTTTCACGCACCGGCCGTGACATCGCCGCGGCCTACCCGGAACTGGACGGGCTCGGTGCGGCGGCCGGGGCGCGGCAGATGTTGCTCGACGGCGAGATCGTAGGCTTCGACGGCGGCCGCCCGAGCTTCGAGGCACTGCAGCAGCGCATGCACGTCGCCTCCGCCGCTCAGGCGGCGCGGCTGTCCGGGCAGGTGCCGGTCGCATACCTGGTGTTCGACTTGCTCCAGCTGGACGGGCGGCCGCTGCTCGACCTGGCGTACGCACGCCGGCGCGAACTGCTTGACGGCCTCGGCCTGGCCGCCCGGTTCTGGCAGACCCCGCCCGCGTTCACCGACGCGGCCGGCGAGGACGTGCTCGCGGCTGCGGTGAGTCAGGGTCTGGAAGGCGTCGTCGCCAAGCGGCTCGTATCCCCGTACCGCTCGGGCGCTCGGTCGGCCGACTGGCGCAAGATCAAGCACGTGCACCGGCAGGAGGTCGTGATCGGTGGCATCAACCCAGGCGAAGGTGGCCGCACCGGGCGGATCGGATCGTTGCTCGTAGGCGTTCAGGCCGAGGGCGGGCTGGCCTACGCCGGCCGGGTTGGGACCGGATTCAGTCAGCAGGCCCTGCGCATGCTCGAGCAGAAACTGGCTCCACTCGCACGGGCCGTATCGCCGTTCGCCACCCCGGTTCCCGTGCCGCAGGCGCGCGGCGCGATCTGGGTGGAGCCACTCCTGGTGGCCGAGGTGGCATTCGCCGGCTGGACCAATGCGGGGCGGATGCGCGCCCCGTCCTACCAGGGGCTGCGCGAGGATAAGGACCCGGCTGAGGTCACCCGCGAGTTTTTGGCTTAACGGCTGCCGCGTGGCGGCAGATCGTGAAACTGCGGCGCGCTTGCGGGGGCGCCCCCAGGCTGATTGTGTCAATCAGCGGTCAATCAGCGCACGGCGTGTCGGCGGGTTCTGGTGGCCGGGTACAACGGTGGGGTGGAAATAGCTCGGGTGGCAGACGAGCTTTACGGGCTACCGCCCGCCGAGTTCACGGCGTCCAGGGACGAGCGCGCGCGCCTGGCACGGGCCGAGGGTAACAAAGACCTCAGCGAAGCGATCAAGAAACTGCGCCGCCCGACGGCGAGCGCCGCGCTGGTGAACAGGCTCGTCCGCGAGGCAGGTAACTCGGTCGACCGCCTGCTTGACCTGGGGGAGTCGATGCGCGAGGCGCAGCAGGCCATGGCCGGGGATCGGCTGCGCAGCCTATCGGCGCAGCGGCGTCCGGCCATCCAGGCGCTCGCCCAGCAGGCAAGGCAGCTTGCGGCACAGGCGGGCAGGCCGGTCAGCGACCAAGTCGAGCGTGAAGTCGAGGCCACGCTCGAAGCGGCGCTTGCCGACCCTGGTGCGGCCGCGGCGGTCCGCTCCGGCCGGCTGACTGCCGGCCTTGTCTACGCCGGTTTTGGCGGCGTCGACGTAACCGATGCCGTGGCGGTTCCCGGCACGCCCGCGCAGCGGACTCGGCGGCGGGACGCCGATGCGTCGCGGGATCGCCCGGCGGTGCGGGCAGAGCCGGAGGCGCCGGACACGCACGGGCGTGCGGACGGAGCCGCGGCGCGGCGCGAGGACGTGCCTTCGGCGGGGGAGCGCGAGGACGCGGCCGGGGTGCGGCAGCGGGGCACGGATGCGGCCGGGGTGCGGCAGCGGGGCCGATGCGGCCGCTGTGCGGCGGCGGCGCCCCGATGCGGCCGCTGCGGGGGAGCGCGAGGACCGAGCCGCGGCACGGCGGCGGCGCGACGTGGAGGCGGCGGAGCAGGACGTGCGCGATGCGGCAGAGGTGGCCAGGGATGCCGCCGCCGCGCTCGACGATGCGTCGCGGCGAGTCACCGAGGCGAACGAGGCACGCCAGGCGGCGGAGCGTCAGATCGGGGATCTGGAGAAACAGCTGGAACACGCGCAAACCCAGGAGGCCGAGGCGGCGCGCGCCCTGCGCGATGCCCGGCGCAGCCGTGACGCGGCTGCTCGCACCGCCGGCACGGCAGAGCGCCTCCTCAGCCGGTTCAGGGCGAAGCTCGAGGCAGCACAGAAGGCTTCCCCGCACCGCCCGCCCGCTCGCCACCATGATCGTGGTACCTGACCGCGAATAGCACGACTGTCGACGTGCCCATCGAGCCTGCTCCAAGCTGATCTGCCCGTGGATGTACCGGCACTGGTCGTATGCGACCCGCGATGGCACATTCAGGGGTCACTGGTGGCAGGCCGGGCGGCCGTCAGGCCGGCTCGGGCGTGATCAGTGGTGACAGCAGGTCACCGTCGCGGGCCACCCGGTCAAGTACGGCGTCGCTCGTGAACGTCAGATCATCGGGCCGCCGGCACGCGGCGACCTCGTCCCAGCTGACCGGCGTGGACACGGTGGGCTGGGCCATGGCCCGCAGCGAATAAGGCGCGACGGTGGTCTTGGCGGCGTTGTTCTGGCTCCAGTCGATGAATACCTTGCCCGGGCGCAGCGCCTTCGTCATCCGGGACACGACCAGGCCCGGGTGGGCCTGCTCGAGGTGCCCGGCGAGGGCGCGCGCCAGTTCGCTTGCCTGCTCCGAGGTCATCCCGGACAAGGCGGCATACAACTGCATGCCCTTGCCCCCGGAGGTCTTGGCCAGCGGGTGCAGCCCGACCTGCTCGAGCAGTGGCCGCAGCAGCAGCGCCACACGACAGCAGTCGGCGAGGTTCGCGGGCGCGCCCGGGTCGAGGTCGAAAACCAGCAAGTCGGGTTCGGCAATGTGTGGCAGCCGCCACATCGGGGTGTGGATCTCAAGGTCGGCGAGATTGGCCGCCCAGATCAAGGTCGGCAGGTCGCCGGCCACGACATACTCCACTGTGTCCCGTGTCTTGGTGGATCCAGGAGAGGCTATCCGCTCCGTCGGCACCCAGGGCGGCCTGTGCCTCGGCGCATTCTTCTCGTAGAAGTAGGCGTGGTCCACGCCGTCCGGGTACCGCTTTAGCGTCAGCGGCCGCCCCGCGATGTGCGGCAACAGCACGGGAGCAATGCGCCGGTAGTAGTCGATCACCTGGCCCTTGGTGAAGCCGGTCTCGGGATAGAGCACCTTGTCCAGGTTGGTCAGCGTCAGCGTGCGGCCCTCGACCTCGACCGCCAGCTTTTGCGTATCGGGGCTCACGCGACCTCCGCCGGCTTATGCCCGATCCCGTGACCGGCACCAGGGCCATGTCCCTATCCTGCACGATCACCGCATCCTGCCCGATCACGGCGGGTGCCAGCGCCGCCCGGCCGCGGTGCGCCACCTGGCACCGCCGTTCAGGCTAAATCAGTACATCATGCACGGCGTGCAAGCAGGCGTGTCAAGGCAGGTGCATCAAGGCAGGTGTATCAAGGCGGGTGTATCAAGGCAGGTACGTCAGGGAGCCAGGCGCTCGGCGAGTCCGAGAACGTAGGCGGCCTGGCCCACGTGCTGGAGATCGTCGGAGACCACGCTGACCAGCCGCACGCTGAGCGTAACCGGCGGATCCCAGGACGCGTCCACGATCCGGTCCAGATCGGCGTCGGCAAGGCCCCGCACGTACCTCAGCGTCTCTTCGTAGACCGCGTCGTGGTACCCAGCGAGCAGCTCCCCCGACTCCACCTGGACCGCGGCGACCTGGTCGTTTCCGTGCCCGTAACCAGTGTCCGCGGGGCCGAGCGGCAGGCCGAACCGCTCGAACCAGCCTTTTGATGTCCAGACCTGCTCGGTACCCGCGACGCCAGCGATGTGATCGTCCTGGATGCGGGTCAGATGCCAGACCAGCCAGGCGATCGAATTCGCCGCATCGTCCGGGCGGTACGACAGCTCGCCGGGCTTGCGGAGGTCGACTACTTCATGGACGTTCGCCCGGATCCGGCCGAACGCGTCGACGAGCACATCAACGGCGGTCATGCGGAGGGCTCCCTTCGAGCGCGGCTGCCAAGCGTCCGCTGGAATTGTCTCACGTGCCCCTTTGGCACTGTCTGCAGGGGATCGGCTTGATCAATCGCACCGTTGACATCCGTCGCGCGCATCGGATCAGGAGCGCGAGGGCAGTGATCATCGCAGTCCTTGGGCTCGGCCGTGCCCGCAAGTCCAGGGGTGCCCGGCGGGCGGCTGTGCGGGCCCGGGTTCCCGTGGCCGGAGCCCCGTGTCCCGATGGGCCGGAGCCCCGTATCCCGATGGGGATGCTGCGACGGTTCGGACTGATGCGTCCGCGGCCACCCCGCCCCGCCGCTGATAACCGTATGCTTTCGTATGGCCACCTGTTGTCGTCAATTCGATGGTGGAATTTCTTTGCCGCAACCGCGCGGCCGGCCTGAATAAAGCAATCGAGCCGCTGATTCCCGGGAAGAACTCACGAATTCGGGCGGAATCGTAACGAAGCTTTCAATCGCTTGAACGTGGCTGTCTCGCTGCGTGGCGGCGAGCGGTCAGATGCGGCTATTGACCCTAGCCTGCTCTGTCGCGCTTACGCGAACGCCGGCCTGTCAAGGCCGGGCGGGAGCCGGTCACACGCGCGCCCGCCCGGCCCGGCCCACCTGCGCATCCTCGCCGGGCTGCCGGATTCCGAGGGTCGTCACGCTCGTCGGCGCAGGTAGCGCGGAGGGAGGTCTTGACGGCGCCGCGCCAGGGAGTAACAATGAGCCGGTCCCGACTTGGAATCGGTTCCAATTAGCCAGGTTCCCTGTTCAAGAGGTGTGCGCATGGGCACTTCGCGCCGAGCGACAATCGCGGATGTGGCCGCGCAAGCCGGGGTGGGCGTCGGCACGGTTTCGCGCGTTCTCAACGGGGGGCCGAATGTCAGCGAAGCGACGCGCAGGAAAGTCGCTGAGGTCATGCGCCGCCTGGGTTACCAGCCGAGCCATTTGGCGGTCGGGTTGTCCCGTGGAACGCCGCGCACCGTGGCCATCGTGGTGCCATATCTGACCCGGCCGTCCGTGGTGACCAGGCTCGCGGGCGCGCTGGCGGTGTTCGACGAGCACGGCTACGACACCATCGTGTGTAACGTCGAGACACCGCAGCAGCGGGACAGGCACCTGCAGGCATTGATCGCCAGGCATCGCGCGGACGGGGTAATGGTGGTGTCGCTGCCGCTGGCCAAACGTCACGTGATGTCCTTCAAGCAGGCCGCTGTGCCGCTGGTGATGATCGACGCCGACGCGTCCAGCGTGCCGCGGACGGTCATCGACGACATTCTTGGCGGCCGCCTGGCGACCGAGCACCTGCTGTCCCTGGGGCATCGGCGGATCGGGTTCATCGGCGACAAGGTTGTCCGTGGCTCCGAAGCGGAGCTGATGTTCTTCTCCTCGCGGCGGCGGCTGGACGGGTATCGCCGTGCGCTGCGCGCGGCGGGAGTCAGCTACGACGCGGCCCTGGTGAAGTGCGGCGCACACGGCGCGGCGATGGCGGCGGAACTCGCGGCACAGCTGCTCGCGCTGCGCAGGCCGCCATCGGCGATCTTCGCGGCTTCTGACACACAGGCGATCGGTGTGCTGGCAGCCGCCGACCGGTCCGGCCATTGTGTGCCGGGCCAGCTGTCCGTGATCGGATTCGACGATATCGACGCCGCCGCGCTGCACGGCCTGAGCACGGTCCGCCAGCCGCTGCAGCGCAGCGGCGCCGAGGGCGCGCGCCGCCTGTGCACCGTACTGACCGGCGAACGGGTGCGGCCGATGCGGCAGGAGCTGGCGCTCGAGGTTGTGCGCCGCTCGAGCACGGCGAGGCAGCGGCAGCCCGTCCTGGCATCGGCAACCCGGGCATGCGGGCCCGTGGGCGCGCCCGCCAGCAGGGCTGACGCGGCGCGCCGGCACGATTACCCAGCAAGCCTGGCCGGGCGAGCAGACGGTTACCGGCCGTCCGATAGTGCGTTGGAGGCAAGATGATGGCTGACGGCGGTCACGAATCCACCTCCCGGCGGCGCGGCCGAGCGCGAGCGGTGTCCCGATCACGTCCTGGCTTCGAGAGACCCGGTGCCCGCTTCCGCCGCTTTGGATCCGGTTCCAGGTTCCGCGGTCCCGGCGGATCCGGTTCCAGGTTCCGCGGTCTCGGCGCACTAGTCGTCGGCGCCGCGCTCGTCTCCTCGGCGCTGGCCGCCTGCGGCAGCAGCAGCGCTAGCAGCGGCCCCGTCACGCTCAACTATTACAGTTTCCCTGACAACTCGGGCGCCATCCAGCAGGCAGTCAATACGTGCAGCGCGCAGAGCGGTGGCAAGTACGTCATCTCGTACAACAAGCTGCCCAACGCCGCCGACGGGCAGCGGCAGCAAATGGTGCGGCGGCTGGCCGCCGGCGACCCCTCCATGGACATCCTTGGCCTCGACGTTACCTGGGAGGCCGAATTCGCCGAGGCAGGCTGGATCCTGCCCTGGACGGGTACGTACAAGCAGCAGGCGAGCAACGGCACCCTGGCGGTCCCGCTGCAGACGGCGGTCTGGCACGGCAAGCTCTACGCAGCGCCGTACAACAGCAACACGCAGTTGCTGTGGTACCGCTCCGACCTGGTGCCGAACCCGCCCACGACCTGGGATCAGATGATCAATGACTCGATCCAGCTTGCCAAGGCGGGTAAGCCGCACCTGATCGAGATCCAGGGTGCGCAGTACGAGGGCGTCGTGGTCTGGTTCAACACGATGGTCGCCAGTGCCGGCGGGAGCATCCTCACGCCGGACGCGCTGCATGTGTCGCTTGGTGCGCCCGCGGTCCGGGCGCTGGGGATCATGAAGCGCTTCGCCACGTCTGTTGCGGCGGACCCGTCGCTGCCGGTGCAGATGGAGGATCCGAACCGGCTCGCCATGGAGTCGGGCTCGGCGGCGTTCGAGCTGAATTACCCGTTCGTCTACCCGTCCATGAAGGCCGACAAGCCGAACCTGTTCAAGAACTTCAAATGGGCGCTGTACCCGAGGGTGGACGCGAACGAGCCCGCCCACGTGACCATCGGCGGCATTGACCTCGCGATCAGCAAGTACTCGCAGCATCCGGATCTCGCCTTCCAGGCCGCCCTCTGCCTGCGGGACAAGCCCAACCAGCTGATAGCCGCGACCAAGGGCGGCCTGCCGCCGACCATCGCCAGCCTGTACAACGATCCGGCGCTGTTCGCGGACTACCCGTTCCACGCTGACATCCTGACGGCGCTGCAAACCGCGAGCGTGCGGCCGAAGACGCCGGCCTACCAGAACATATCCATCGTCATCTCCCACCTGGTGTCGCCGCCCGCCGCGATCAACCCAGTCAGCACCGAGAAGTCGATGGTCAGCCAGATCAACGACGCCCTCCAGTCGAAGGGCCTGATTCCATGAACACCCGCGCGGCCGGTCCGGCCGCGGCCGCCAGAAAGGGTAGGGGCCGATGAGCACTAACACGCAGACGGTCGCCGCCGCGGAGACCACGGCCGGAACCGGCAGGCATGGACGGCAGCTGTCGGAGGGTGCGCGGGCCGAGCGCAGGCTCGGCTGGCTGCTCTGCGCGCCAGCGGTGATCGTGATGATCGCGGTGACGGCCTACCCGATCGTCTACGCCGTCTACCTGTCGCTGCAGCGTTACGACCTGCGTTTCCCCAACCTGGCCCATTTCATCGGCCTCAGCAACTACGCCGCGGTCCTCACCTCGTCGTACTGGTACCACGCGCTCGGGGTTACGCTGATCATCACGGTCGCCTCCGTCGCCATCGAACTGGTGCTTGGCATGCTGCTTGCGCTGCTCATGTACCGGACCCCGTTCGCGCGCGGCAGCGTCCGCACCGCCATCCTGATTCCCTACGGCATCGTGACTGTCGCCGCGGCATTCAGCTGGCAATACGCGTGGACCCCAAGTGAGGGCTACCTGTCGGCGGCGTTCGGCAACAGCGCACCGCTGACGAAGACGGCCGCGGCTATTGGGGTCATCATCCTCGCCGAGGTATGGAAGACGACGCCATTCATGGCGCTGCTGCTGATGGCGGGCCTGTCGCTCGTCCCTGAGGACCTGCAGAAGGCGGCCAAGGTCGACGGCGCGACCGCATGGCAACGCTTCTACCGGATCACCCTGCCGCTGATGAAACCGGCGATCCTGGTGGCATTGCTGTTCCGTACCCTTGACGCGTTCAGGATCTTCGACAACATCTTCATCCTGACGCAGGGCGGCAACGGCACCTACTCGGTATCGATTCTCGGCTACGACAACCTGTTCACGGCCCTGAACCTCGGCATCGGGTCGGCGATCTCCGTCCTGATCTTCATCTGCGTCGCGATCATCGCGTTCCTGTTCATCTGGGGATTCGGCGCAGCTGTACCCGGTAGCACAACGGCGGGAAGGTGAGGCACTGATGGCCGCCACGACCACACGCCAGAAGGTCGGCTGGGGAAGCGCCAACACGATCGCCGTGATCCTGGCGTTGATCCCGGTCCTGTGGATCGTCTCGCTGTCCTTCAAGGATCCGTCGACGATCACCGACGCGACGTTCTGGCCGACGAAGTGGACATGGGCGAACTACAGCGGGATCCTCACCACATCCGAGTTCGTCCGCCCACTGATCAACTCGATCGGAATCGGCATCATCGCCACTGTCATCGCGGTGACGCTCGCGTCGCTCGCCGCCTACGCCGTGGCCCGGCTGGCGTTCCCGGGGAAGTCCGTGCTCATCGGGATGTCACTGCTCATCGCGATATTCCCGCTCATTTCGCTGGTGACCCCGCTGTTCAGCATCGAGCGGGCGCTCGGTATCTTCAACACCTGGCCCGGGCTGATCATCCCGTATATCGCCTTCGGCCTGCCGCTCGGCATCTACATTCTCTCGGCTTTCTTCCGCGAGATCCCGTGGGAGCTTGAGAAGGCGGCGAAGATGGACGGCGCGACCCCGTTCCAGGCGTTCACCAAGGTCATCGCGCCACTCGCCGCACCGGGAATGGTCACCACCGCGATCCTGGTGTTCCTTGCCTGCTGGAACGAGTTCCTGCTGGCGATCTCCCTGACATCGACGATCGCCGCCCGTACGGCGCCGGCCGCGATGGGCTTTTTCACCGGGAGTTCGCAGTTCACCGCGCCAACCGGGTCCATCTCGGCCGCGGCGGTGGTCATCACTATTCCGATCATCATTTTCGTGCTGTTCTTCCAGCGCCGGATCGTTGCAGGTCTGACGTCAGGCGCGGTCAAGGGTTAGACAGGAAATAAGGAGCAGACAGTGGCGGACATCGCTCTGGACAACGTGACCAAGCGCTTCCCGGACGGGGCGCTCGCGGTCGACAAGGTCAGCCTCGCGATAGCCGACGGAGAACTCGTCATCCTCGTCGGGCCCTCCGGCTGCGGAAAGTCGACGACCCTGAACATGATCGCCGGCCTGGAGGACATCACCGAGGGTGAGCTGCGCATCGGGGGGCAGGTCGTCAACGACAAGGCGCCGAAGGACCGGGACATCGCGATGGTGTTCCAGAGCTACGCGCTTTACCCGCACATGACCGTCAGGGAGAACATGGGCTTCGCGCTGAAGCTGGCGAAGACCCCGAAGGCCACCATCGACGAGAAGGTGGGTGAGGCGGCCCGCATCCTCGACCTGACGCAGCATCTCGATCGCAGGCCGGCCAACCTGTCCGGTGGCCAGCGGCAGCGGGTAGCGATGGGACGTGCGATCGTCCGCGACCCGGCAGCCTTCCTGATGGACGAGCCGCTGTCCAATCTCGACGCCAAACTGCGCGTGCAAATGCGTACCGAGGTGTCGCGAATTCAGCGGCGGCTCGGCACCACGATGGTCTACGTGACGCACGACCAGACCGAGGCGATGACGCTCGGTGACCGCGTTGCCGTCATGCGCAGCGGCATCCTGCAGCAGGTGGCATCGCCGCAGGAACTCTACGACCGGCCGAAGAACCTCTTCGTGGCCGGCTTCATTGGGTCGCCCGCGATGAACTTCCTGTTCGCGACCCTCGAGGAGGGCAAACTGCGCACCGGGCTTGGCGATATCCCGCTGCGCGACCAGCTACGGCGTGCGGTCGAGACCAAGGCCGCCGGCCGCGACGTCATCGTCGGCATCCGCCCGGAAAGCTTCGAGGACGCGTCGCTCGTCTCGGCCGACAACCGCCCACACGGGATTACCTTCCGCGCGAACATCGACGTTCTCGAGTCCATGGGCTCGGACGTCTTTGTCTATTTCACGCAGGAGCGCAACAAGGCGATGAACGTCGCCGAGCTCGAGGAGCTCGCGCGGGACTCGGGCGCAGCGGACACGGGTTCGAGCACCGACACGGTAACCGCGAGGCTCGACACCGCCACCCGCGTGCGCGAGGGCCATGACGCGCAGTTGTGGGTCGATGTCAGGTCGATACATGTGTTCGATCCGGCGAGCGGCGAGAACATCGCGCTCGGCGCTGACGGCAGTGGCGGCGGCGGTGGCGCGGCGGCTCGGGCCCCGGCCCCGGCCGACGGCACCGCTGCCAGCTGACAGATGGCACGGTGGTCGAAGCCGCCCGGGTGGCTACTGGAGCTTTGCCCGCATACGCTCGATGACCTCGTCGCTCCACTCGTGGGTGCGCATCAGCCTGTACCGCTCACGGGCGATTCGCATATACGCCTCGGCGTCGGTGCACGAGCCGATGAGGTCGGCCGCGCGGAGCATGCGCACGACCGGCGCATATTCCTCGGCGAACCAGCGCCGGGCAACCTCGCCCCGATCGAGGAAGCGGCGCTCGTCCTGCATGCACCGGTAGCCCCAGGCCTCGACCGCCTCACCGAGCTCCGCGTACGACCATGGGTTGCTGACAGTGAGCTTGGCGAGCGCCTGGGCGGGCAGCGGCACCCGGGCACGGAAGATGCGCTCGTAGCTCTTCATCAGCAGATCGCCGCGGCGGCGGATGCCCTTGGCAGGTACGGCCGTGAGGATCTCCGTCACATAGGCGTCGATCGTGGTCTGGCCGGCCGCGATCGCGATCGAGGCCCGGTGGTGGCCGTCCTGGACGAAGTGCAGGTCGCCGAGGCGGTACACGTCGATGGGGGGGATCGCCTCACCGCGCCGCTGCGCCAGGGCCAGCCGCTCCCAGCGCTCGCGCACCCGGCTCGATGTGGGCCGGAAGCGGCGATCGAAGTCGCGCCGGGAATCGACCGTGCCGACGACCGAATCCAGCCGGATGGCCTGCAGGCCGATAGACCGCTCGCCCGTCCTGCCCAGGGCGGCGACCACCTCTTCGAACGGCATGATGAGGTTGACGTCGTCTGGCTCGCGGCGCAACCTGTGCGCGAGACGAGCGAGCATCTGACGGCGCCTGGCGCGCAGGAAGTCGTTCTCGACGTCCGCGCGGGGGAAACCCGTGTCAGCCCGCACCGTCGCGCCCCATCTGCGGGACCCGGGCACCCGCACCGGGCTCGATGTCGAGCAGCTGCCGCCCGGCCACGTTGCGCACCGAGGTCTGCCCAAGCCGCGCACCGGGATTGGCCACTTCGCCTGGCCCGATATGACCGTGCAGCAGCATCGCGGGCCGCAGCCGCGCGACGAGCCCGTTCAGCGCGGTGAATCCCTGGTGCACAGGATCGTCGCCGTCGCCCATGCCTCGCGGCGCGGCATGAGCGAGGAGGATGTCGACGCGGCGGCCGTCCCGCAGCAGGCGCCAGCTGGCCCTGCGGCTGAGGCCACGGGCGCGCCTGGACTGCTGCCGGTCGCTGTACTGGTTGGGCCCTGCGCTGTAGCGGCGGCAGCCCCCAAGTCCGGCCACCCTCAGGCCGGCTGCATCGACGATCGCGCCGTCGGCGTTGCTTGCCCCGCCGGGCCACGGCGCGCGCTGGGGAAGCCCGGCCCGGAGCGTAAGCCCGGCGCGGGAGACCCGGTAGCCGGACAGATCCGGATCGTGGTTACCTGGCACGAAGACGAGAGGCACGTCCAGCGCGTTCATCAGGTAACCGAGATAGTCGAACGGCAGGTCACCGCAACCGACGATGAGCTCGGCCCCACCAGCCAGGCTGACGTTCGCGCACAGCGCTTCATCAACCTCATCGGAAACGGCGAGAACCCGGACCACGCACCGATGGTACGCGGGGCCCGCGCCACCCCGGTTCGGCGCTCAGCGCGGTGCCGCCTCCCGTACATCGAGCCCGCGCTGCCGCAAGGCCGCCTCGACTCGGTAGATCTCGGCCCGGCCGCCCTGCGTACCGGGCGGCGGGCTGACTTCGAGCCGCTCGCAGGCGGTGCACAGGGCGTCGATGTACGCCGCCCGCAGCGCCCGCAGGCGAAGGCCCTTGGCTGGCGTGCCCATCTGGTTTTCCGTCGCTTCCAGCTCCGCGCGCAGCCGCCGCAGGTTCGCGCCAAGCCGTTCGATGGGCTCCGCGACGGGGGCCGTGGGGGAATTCGCGGCGCGGGCGTACCGCCAGTCGGAAAGCCGCCCGGCTACACGGACGCCACCGATCATCGCGTATCCCACCGCGGTCGGCAGCAGGATCACGGCCACGAGTTCGAGCGCGATGCGCACGTCTTCAATTGTCGGCCCGCCGCAGCGGCGAAAGCAAACAATAAGCCGGATCGGGCCCTCGGGCAGCGAAGAAATGGCAGCTACTCACCGGGAGACGCATGGACGACAAGCTCGCAGGGCGCCGCTGGTGGCATGGCGCCGTGCTCTACCAGTTGTACGTCAGGTCCTGGCTCGACACCGACCAGGATGGCTACGGCGACCTGCGCGGCGTTATAGCTGGCCTTGACCACCTCTCGTGGCTCGGCGTGGACGGCATCTGGCTGTCACCGACGATGCCCTCGCCCGACCAGGACTGGGGCTACGACGTCTGCGACTATCTTGGCGTCCACCCGGAACTAGGCAGCCTGGCAGATCTGGACCGCCTCATCGCCGAGGCGGGTAAGCGCGGTATGCGGGTGCTGCTCGACCTCGTGCCCAACCACACAAGCTCCGCCCATCCCTGGTTTGCCGAGGCGGCAACGGGCCCGGATTCCGCGCACCGCGGCTTCTACGTCTGGGCTGACCCTGGCCCCGATGGCGGGCCCCCGAACAACTGGCGTGATGCCACCGGCGGCCCCGCCTGGACCTTGGACAAGCCAAGCGGCCAGTATTACCTGCACAATTTCCTGGACAGCCAGCCGGACCTGAACTGGTGGGAGCCCGCGGTTCACGACGCGTTCAGGGAGATTCTGAGGTTCTGGTTCGACCGCGGCGTAGCGGGCTTCCGCATCGATGTCGCCCACGGGCTCTACAAGGACGCCCAATTGCGGGATAACCCGCCGCTCGCTGAGAGTAACCGGATGAAAGGAAACTTCGGCCTCAAGTTCGTCTACAACTTCAACAGGCCGCAGACTCATGGCGTTTACCGGGACTGGCGGGGCATCGCGGAAAGCTATCAGTCGCCACGCCTGCTGCTCGGCGAGACATGGGTCGGGGATTTCGACAGTCTCGCCGCCTACTACGGGCAGGACGACGAGCTGCAGCTCGCCTTCAACTTCCCCTTCATCTTCGCTCATTTCGGCGCGCGGGCCCTGGCCGATGTCGTGTCGCAGACGCTCGCGCATCTCCCCGCGGGCGGCTGCCCGGTGTGGACGGCCTCGAACCACGATGTCGGCCGTTTCCCCACCCGCTGGTGCGGCGGCGACGAACGCAGGACCCGGCTGGCACTGCTCGTGCTCGCTACCCTGCCGGGCACGACCGTTCTGTACTACGGCGACGAGATTGCCATGACCGATGTGGAAGTCCCCCCGGAGCTGCAGCGGGACTGGATGACGCTGCGCGGTCTTGGCGGCAGGGGTATCAGGGACCGGGCCAGGACCCCCATGCAGTGGGATTCCTCGGCATCGGCCGGCTTTACTACGGCGGACGTCCGGCCCTGGCTACCGCTCGGCGACAGCGCCGCCCGCAATGTCGCCGGCCAGCGTGCGGACCAGTCGTCGACGCTGTGGCTCTGCCGCCGCCTGCTCGCGCTCCGGCGCGCGGAACTCGGCGGCCGGATCGGGCGTTACCAGCAGCTTCCCTCCCCACCTGATCAATGGATGTACCGGGCCGGGCCGCTGACGGTCGCGGCCAATTTCTCGGCCGAGGTCGCGGCGCCGTTCGAACCCGCAGGCCCGGTCCTGTTGTCTACCGGCGGGGACGTGCGCAGCGAGCCCGGCGGCGTCGCCCTCGGTCCCTGGCAGGGTGTCATCATCGGGCCGGCGGGAGCCGATGCGCCGTCGCCGGCCGCGGCAGGCATCGAGAATGATCCTACGGCTGCCGCGGCTGCGGCCTTCAGCGGCGAGGACCCCTTTTCGGGGTGACACGGATTCCCCGGGGACTGCGGGCGGGCAGGCCGGCGAGCCCGCGGCTGAGCTCGCCCGTCGTCCCACCCGCCGCGCCCGTCGGCAACCGGCCTCGCGGCCAGCGCTGAACAACGCGTCCGGCATGCCCTGCCCGTCGTCGCGGTCACTGTGCCGCGAAAGCAATGAAGTTACCGTCATCATGGAAACGGGCAGCCCTTGCGTCCGCCAGGGTTGATCCGGACGAGGACTGCGCGGGCGCGGGCGCCCATGCCGCTTGACAGGGTGCGCCTTGACTGGGTGCGCCTTGACAGGGTGCGCCTGTGGGTGGCTAACCGCTGCCGCTTGGTGGCGTACGCCCATGCGGTCCGCCGAGGGCCGGACGAGCTTGATCGTTGGCTCCCAGGGTGTGCCATAGCGCCCCCTAGGGGCCAGCCACGGCGACCGGGCGGGCAGGACCCCCGCGCCAAGTCAGCGGCCGGACCTGAGCGCTGGCCCTGATATGGGCGCGGAGTGTGCGGCCTCCATGGGATTGCCGTCCAGCCGATCGGGACAGAGCGGGTCAGACCTGACCGAACCTACCCAGCCGATTGCCGACGATGCGGCGCCGCTCTGCTGCGGCCCGGATGGCGGCGCGGGCCGCTTCGTCCGGCCAGACCCGTGCCTTCCCGCCGCCCGCGCGGGCATGATGACGACCATGGCGGATCTGTCGTGACCTGCATCCTGACTCGCACGTTGCGGCGCATTGCGGCGTTGGTGCGGGCAAGGGACCCGGGCCTTCTTGTGGTCAAGCGATCCGCGCGCGCCGCGATCGTCATGCCCGCGGTCTTCGCCGTTGGCACCGCGGTCACCGACGATATCCAGGTCGCCCTCTTCGCGTCCTTCGGCACTGTCGCGTTGTTCCTGTTCGTCGATCTCGGCGGCGAGAGGGCGGAAAGGCTGCGGGGCTACGCGGCGCTCGTCGCTGTCGCGGTGCCGCTCATCATCGCCGGCACGCTCTGCTCGAAACAGCCCGTGCTCGCCGTGGCGGCCATGGCCCTGGTCGGGTTCAGTGTGCTCTTCGCAGGCGTGCTCAGCCCACTCGCGGCCCTCGGCAGCCTGTACCTGCTGACGGCGTTCGTGCTACCGGTGGGCGTGGCGGTGCCACCAAACCAGATCCTGCCCCGGCTGGCTGGGTGGGTCATGGGAGCGGCCGTGGCCTTGCCTGCCCTCCTGCTGATCTGGCCAGACCCATGGAACGATGATCGCCGGGTCGCTCTGGCGGCGGCGGCGCGACGTCTCGCTGTGCTGGCCCAGGCACATGCGGAAGGCCGCCGCGACACAGCGGCCTTCGCCGGCGCGCAGGACGCGCTTGGCCGGCTGCGCGCAAGCTTCGATGCCACGTCGTACCGGCCGACAGGTACCGGCCCGGGTGAGATGGCACTGGCCAAGATGGTCAGCCGGGCGGAATGGGTGGGAGCTCTCTCGGTGATCAGGCCGGACGAGGTTCCTGGCACGCTCGGCCTGGCTCACGTGCGGGCGGTCCATAGCGCGGTGGGCGACGCTCTGCGCGCCACCGCCACGCTGGTCGAGGACGGCCACAGCGCGCCCGGCACCAGCCCACCGGGCACCAGCCCACCGGGCACCAGCCCACCGGGCACCAGCGCACCGGGCACCAGCGCACCGGGCACCAGCCCACCGGGCACCAGCGCACCGGGCACCAGCGCACCGGGCACCAGCCCACCGGGCACCAGCGCACCGGGCACCAGCGCACCGGGCACCAGCGCACCGGGCACCAGCCCACCGGGCACCAGCCCACCCGGCACCACCCAGCCCGGCACCACCCAGCCCGGCAGGGCGAGCGCGGTAGCGGTACTCGACCGTTCGCTGCGCGCGCTGAACGAGGTCCGTGAGGCTTCCCTCGGCTCGGCGGTCGACCGGTTCGTCGCCAGCGCCACCGGCACTGGGCAGGCGGCGCCGGCCATGATCGGGCTACCGCAGGAGGGGGCAGATCTGCGGGTGCTCGCGTTCGTCGACCCCTCATTCCACGCGCGGGCGCTCGGCTTCGCCACCGAGATGCTTGGCGTGCTCGCCCTGGAGGCGGCTGGCGCCAAGACCCCAGATCTGGGCGGCGAACCTGCCCCGCTGCCGCTGACCAGGCGCCAGGCCGTCGCACAGATGGCGCGGGCACACCTGACCCCTGACTCGGTGTGGCTGCGGAACTCGCTGCGTGGGGCTGCCGGGCTCGCCGCGGCCGTGGGGGTGGCCAAGGCCACGGATGTCTCGCACGGGTTCTGGGTGGTGCTCGGTGCCATGTCGGTGCTGCGGTCAACGGCGGTGGGCACGGGGAAGACCGCGATGCGCGCGCTGGCAGGCACCGTGGTGGGATTCGTGCTCGGGACGGCGATCATGGTGGGCCTCGGCGCGCACGTCGTCGCCCTGTGGCTGGTCCTGCCGGTGGCCGTATTTGTAGCCGCGCTCGCTCCTGCGGTCGTCTCCTTCACCGCCGGCCAAGCCGGCTTCACCGTGGCCGTGGTGATCCTCTTCAACATCCTGGTCCCCACGGGCTGGTCGGTAGGGCTTGTCCGGCTGGAGGATGTGGCGATCGGCTGCACCGTCAGCGTGGTCGTCGGCTTCCTCATGTGGCCGCGCGGCGCGGCGGCCGCGTTCGGGCGCGCACTGTGCGACGCCTACGCGACAAGCTCCGACTACCTCCTCGCCGCAGTGGACCGGCTGGTATCGCCTGACTTGGAGGCTGCCACCCGGCCCGCCAGCGATCGGGCCATCGCCGCGTATCACCGCATGGACGATGCGTACAGGCAGTTCATTTCGGAGCGCGGGGCGAAGATCATCTCAATTCCTGCGGCCACCCACCTGGTCACCGGCGCCGTCAGGCTCCGCCTGGCGGCGCACTCGCTGGCCACCCTGCCGCTGCGGCCGATCGGTGCGGAACGGCCACATGGGGCGGCGATGACGGCCGCTGCGGACGGGTTGCAGCAGGCCTGCAGGCGGGCCCAGGCCTGGTACCTGGGCTTTGAGGACGTTCTCGCGGGCGCGCGCAGCGAGGTTCCTGCGGTCCATGACGATCACGCCGCACTGCGCCACGACTTGCTCAACGCCTTCGAGACCGCGAGAGCCTCGCGTGACGCGCTCCAGGTGCGGCTTGCGCTGCGGCTGCTGTGGGCCGACGAGGATCTCGAGGACGAGAACGCCCTGCAACACGAGCTTGCCAAGACGGCGCAGGCCCTGGGCGGGCGGGGCGAATGGCGCAGGGCGCGCTGACAGGGTGATACGTCAGCCCGGCTGATGATCCGGTCTCTTCTCCGGTGAGCTGCCGCACATGTTTGACCTAGGGAATGTCTCGTGTAGATCTCGGTGGGTGCGGCGGTGATCCACGCGGCGACGGCAAGGCCCGCATGCCCCGCGGCTGCGGGTGATCGGCACTTCCCTGCCCAAGGTGATCAGCAAGACCGGGTTGGCGGCGACGGTCTTACCCGGGCTTTCGAGGCCAACCGGGCGCGCCTGCTGCGGCTGGCCTATGCGACCATCGGCTCGCTGGCCGAGGCGGCGGACTGCGTCCAGGAAACGCCAAGGTCAACGGCGCTGCTGGAATCGTGCTGCGTGACGCCGAAGGCGTGCTGACGGTCGTGGCGTTCACCGTCGATGCCGGCCGGATCGTCGCCATCGACTGGGTGCGCAACCCGGACAAGCTCACTCGTGTCCGGGAACCGGAGTGAGGGTCGCGTCCACTGCGAGGTCCGGCCAGTTACGTCCAGTCAGCTCCGCTGGCGCGGTAAGAAAATGGTACCGATCAGGACCGGGGGACGGGAGCCGAAGGAGCTCAGATGGCCAGCTCACGCCGGGGGCGTCCGGTGTTCGCGAGGTTCTACGCCTGGGCGAGCCCGAGACTCGATCGCGCGGGAACGGCGCAGCACCGGGCCCGGCTGCTGGCCGGGCTCACCGGTGCGGTGATCGAGGTCGGGGCCGGCAATGGCTTGAACTTCGCGCACTACCCGCGGGAGGTCACCCGCGTGCTCGCCGTGGAACCCGAAGCCCGCTTGCGTGACCTTGCCCACCGCGCCGCGGCAGCGGCGCCGATACCCGTGGATGTTGTCGACGGTCTCGCCGAGCACCTCCCTGCGACCTCGGCGAGCTTTGACGCAGCGGTTGCGTGCCTGATGCTGTGTTCGGTACCCAGCCAGCCCGCAGCCCTGGCGGAGATGCACCGGGTGCTGCGGCCGGGCGGCCAGTTGCGCTTCTTCGAACACGTCCAGGCGTCATCGGCCAGCATGCGCCGCCTGCAGCGCGTGCTGGACGCGACCGTTTGGCCGCCGCTGTGCGGCGGCTGTCACACCGGCCGCGACACCGCTGCCGCCATCGAGAACGCCGGGTTCGCCATCCAGACCGTGAACAGGTTCTCCTACCCTGAGGCGCCAGTACGCGGACCTGCCGCGATCCACATTCTCGGCACCGCCATCGCCGGCCCTCGCGGGCACTGCACATAGCGGGCATTGCACATAGGGGATCAGGTGGCGGCACGGCGTCAGCCGGTCCGGGCCCGGCGGCTTAAATGTGGCGGTGCGCTGGCAGTGGTCGATTTGCCGGCGGTGGATAGTTCGCGGGCAACGGTGAGCCTGCCGACGGTGGTGAGCCCACCGGCAGTGCTGAGCCCGCCGACGGTGGTCCGCCCGCTGGCGGTGGTCCGCCCGCTGGCGGTGGTGAGCCCGCTGGCGGTGGTGAGCCCGCTGGCGGTGGTGAATCCACTTGCGGTGACTTCGGTGGCACCGCGCCAGCGAAGGTGGCGCGCCCCGGATCCTGGATCCCCATCACCTTGCCGAGCGTGTACCAGAACCCGGGCGTTGTGGGCGTCCAGCGCGCGGCGCCGAGTCCATGGACGATCTCACAGCCGGTCGCCTCCGCTGTCACGGTGGGGAACCACCGCCCGCGGCTGGAGAAACGCAAGAGGTAAACCGTGCCCGTATCGGCTGGGCACGCAAAGGGCCCCGCAGGAAGGCGGGGAAGGGCGCACAAGGCCCGGGCCACGATCTGGGCTCGGCCCGGCTCGCTGACTGTCACGGCGGGGGCAAAGCGATAGCGGATGCGCTTGTCCTGCAGTGTGTTCGTCCGGTCGACGGCCAGGCCGTCGAGGAGGCCAATGGCCTGGCAAAGCGCGGCTTGCGGCGGCGATGAGGACACGATCGGCTTTCGGCTGCTCACGCTCTGCGCGGCCGCGCCGCCGCATCCCACGAGAGCGGCCGTGGCAACCGCAGCGGCGAGCCAATGCGTCACACGTCCAGCCCGCGAGCCTGTCGCGCTCATTTCCCCCCTCTCGCTTAGCGCCACTCCCGGCTGTGCTTGGGCGCCGGCGGTTGCGTTTGCGGCGTCGTGGCGGTTGCGTTTGCCTGGCCGCGGCGGCCGGATGCAACTGGCCGCGCCCTTTCACGTTCGACTCTGGAAGTATGGCCCCGTGGTTTCGCCGCTGCGATGCGGCACCAATGTGGTAACGCGATCAGGGATTGCCGACAAGCCGTCGTGGGTTTGCGCGAAAAGCGGACAGCCAGCCTGGCCGCTCAAGGATCAGCGTGTCGGTGGAGCCCCCGCGCCGCCCGCAGGCTGGCCGCGCCGCAAACAGGCTCCAGCGAACCAGGCGGCCTGCGCGGCCGCGGCAGATGGGCATGCGGGTGCGTGGTCGGCTGGCTCATCGCCGCGGACGGTCAGCTGGAGAGCGACGCCCCTTAGGCTAGGCCATGTCTCCCTAGTGCTCGTGCAAAAACACGCCCCGCCTGTTCTTGCCGTCGAGCAGGTCGCGGTCATCGTCGCTCGGACCAAAAGGTACGCTCAGGATCGTGGAAAGGCAGGCGCGATGATCGACTATGTGATAGCGGGCGTGCTGCTGATCATCATGGTGCTGGTGCTGATACTGCTCAGGAACCGTGAGCGTCGTGGACGCTAGCCCGGTTCGCATAAGGCACATTCGCACGCACCACATCGGATGGGCATGAACCGGGCGGATGGCGCTACCTCATGACGTCGCCGCAGCGAGGTGTGCGAGCCACCCCCACCCCCAACCCAGCCCCCGGCTGCGGTTGCTGGCCGGCCGCTGCGGCCATGCAGCAGGCCGCAGGCGACCTGGACTTCGACACAGCGGCGCTGCACCTGCACGACAGGGTCCGGCTCGAGCACACCATATTCGGTGACGACTTCCAGCGCCGCGCTGGCCGCCAAGCCGCCGGCCATGGCGGTTACCACGCACCTGTGCCGCGGTAACTTCCGGTCGTCCTGTGCCGCGGCAGGCAGCTACGATTTCGTCGCCGGAGCCCTGTTCAGCGAGCTAAAGCTGGATGGCTTCTTCCTCGAGTACGACGACGAGCGCTCCGGTGGCTTCGAACCGCTGCGGTTCGTCCCCCGGGCAAGATGGTCGTGCTTGGCCTGGGGTCACCACGAAATCTCCGCCTGATCGCAGAAACGGCGAGCGATGTCTGGGCTGACCGATGGGTGAACGCGGCCCGGGCGGCCTGGCGTCGTCTGCGGGCTGCGCGAGGTGTGTCAGCTTATGGCCCAGCCAAATGGGCGGCGCTTACGGATTTTGGCGGCGGACGGAGGCGTCTACAGCGGCGTCCCGCCCGCGCTGCCCGGCTGGTACCGGCAGTAGGCTGACGAAGGTGGCCACGGGCGGGCAGGTGCGCTGGGGAATCGTCGGCACGGCGGAGGGCGCGCATGCCGCCTTTCTGCCCGGGCTGCGGGCCGCGGGTGGCACCGCAGTCGCTGTCGCGGGCCGCGACCTGGGTCGGGCGGAGCGGTATGCCAGCGACAATGGGATCGAAAGAGCGGTAGCGGGCTACCAGGTTCTCATCGAAGATCCTGGCGTCGACGCGCTCTATATCGCACTGCCTAATTCCCTGCATGCGCCGTGGACCATCCGTGCGCTGCGTGAAGGCAAGCCGGTGCTGTGCGAGAAGCCGCTGTGTGGCTCGCTGACAGAAACCGACCGCGTGCTCGAAGTAGCCAGGCATACGGGCACGTCGCTCTGGGAGGCCTTCGTTTTCCCCTTCCAGGCGCAGTTCGAACGCATCCGGTCCATCCTCGCCAGCGGCGTCATCGGGGAGTTGCGGGAGATCAACTCCAACTTCCACTTCGATGTGAGCCAGCCGCGCAACATCAGGATGTCGCGAAATCTCGAGGGCGGGGCGATCCTCCACGCCGGCTGCTACCCGGTGCGCCTTGCCCGCGAACTGTTCCGGGCCGATCACACCGCCGTCCTCGCCGATGCCGAGTGGGGCGGCGGCGGCGTCGACGTGGAGGCGTGGGGCATCCTCGATTTCCCTGACGGTCGCAGGCTCATGCTCTCCTGCGGGTTCCGCCGTGTCCATGACACCTTCACCCGGCTGCAGGGGACGGAGGGGCAGATCCATCTGACCAACCCGTTCCATCCGGGCCCCGCGGACACCTATGAGGTTTTCGCTCGCGGAGCGCGGGCAGGCACCCGTCAGGCGGCGGGCGACGAGCCCTCATTCACGGCGGCGATCCGGCACATCAACGCCGTCCTCAAGGGTGAGGAAACGCCGCGGATGCTTGCCGTTGACACCTCGCTCGGCACCGCCCGCGCGCTTCGTGACGTGCTCGCACGCGTCACGGCCGCGCGGGCATGACGTCGGCGAGGCCGGCCAGGGCCAGCTGTGGCGGCCCTGGTGAAATGGATAGTGACGTGCAGATCGACCGGGCATGCCC
Source organism: uncultured Actinomycetota bacterium (assembly GCA_963727015.1). Taxonomy (GTDB): domain Bacteria; phylum Actinomycetota; class Actinomycetes; order Streptosporangiales; family Streptosporangiaceae; genus DATFVJ01. The sequence goes on from CAVSEV010000007.1 coordinate 87,451, forward strand.
CGGGCAGGTATACGGTCTGCCGCAGAATGGAGGCCTTGCATGCCGATCGCGACCGTCAGTCCAGTAACTGGTGAGACACTGCAGGAATTCAAGGAACTCGGCCACGCCGAGGTCGATGCCCGGATCGCGCTCGCCCGGGAAACCTTCCTGAATCATCGGCTGACCTCGTTCGCCGACCGTGCCCGCTGGCTGCGGAAGAGCGCGGACCTGCTCGACGCCGAACTCGGCGACGTGGGCAAGCTGATGACTACCGAGATGGGCAAGCCGCTCGCGCAGGCCAGGGCCGAGGCCGCCAAGTGTGCCAAGGCGATGCGGTTCTATGCTGAGCACGCGGAGGCATTCCTCGCCGACGAGCCGGCTGACGCACTGGCCGTGGGTGCCCGCCGCGCCTACGCGCGCTATCAGCCTCTTGGCGTCGTGCTCGCGGTGATGCCGTGGAACTTCCCGCTCTGGCAGGTGGTGAGATTCGCTGCGCCCGCCTTGATGGCAGGGAACGTCGGGCTGCTGAAGCACGCGTCGAACGTGCCGCAGACCGCGCTCTACCTCGAGGACGTACTGCGGCGCGGCGGCTTCGCCGATGGCTGCTTCCAGACGTTGCTGATCGGGTCGGGCGCGGTCGACGGAGTGCTGAGGGATCCTCGCGTCGCGGCCGCGACGCTGACGGGCAGTGAGCCCGCTGGCCGCTCGGTCGCGCAGGTCGCCGGCGGCGAGATCAAGAAGGTCGTGCTCGAGCTTGGTGGCAGCGACCCTTATGTGGTCATGCCGTCCGCCGATCTGGACCGGGCCGCCGAAGTCGCCGTCACCGCGCGAGTGCAGAACAACGGGCAATCGTGCATCGCCGCGAAACGTTTCATCATCCATGACGCCGCCTACGACGCCTTCGCCGAGCGGTTCGTCACGCGGATGCGGCACCTGTCCGTCGGTGACCCGACGGACCCGGGTACGGATGTCGGGCCGCTCGCCACGAAACAGGGCCGCGAAGATGTCGCCGAACTCGTGGCCGACGCGGTCGGTAAGGGCGCGGAGGTGCTGTGCGGCGGCAACAAGATGGATGGACCCGGATGGTTCTACCCGCCGACCGTCATCGCCGGCCTGACGCCGCAGATGCGCATGTATGCCGAGGAGGTGTTCGGCCCGGTTGCGGCGCTCTTCCGGGTGCCGGACATAGACGCCGCGATCGACCTGGCCAATGCCACGACGTTCGGGCTCGGCTCGAACGCCTGGACCACGGATCCGGGCGAGCGGGAGCGGTTCATCCGCGACCTTGAAGCAGGCGCGGTGTTCATCAACGGCATGACCACGTCGTACTCAGAGTTGCCGTTCGGCGGTATCAAGAACTCCGGCTACGGGCGAGAGCTTTCCGCGCACGGAATACGGGAGTTCTGCAATATCAAGACCGTCTGGATCGGCGGCTGACCAAACGGCCGCGACCGGCGATCACACCGAACGCCGCTCGCGTACTGGCGTGTCTCGTGCGCCAGCTTCCCGCCATCCGTGTCAGTTTCGCAGCGGCGGCGCGGCGGCACGTGCGAGCGAATCCTCGCCCGCAGGGCTCGCGTGCGTGATCGAGGCGGGCGTGCCTACCGCGCGCACGAGCAGGAAGGCAGCGTCATCGTCGAGCGGTGCACCGACATGACGCAGCACGTCGTCGCGCAGCCGTTCGAGGAGATCGGGTGGCTCATCGTCACCTGCGGCGGTCGTCAGCGCCGCCAGCCGCTGCGCGAGCGGGTAGAACTCTCGCCGCGAGTCTCTCGCTTCGGTAACGCCGTCGGTGTAAAGCAGCAATTGGTCGCCCGGGTTGAACGGCAGCTTGCGGCCGGCGCGCGAGCAGTCGCCTAGCGACATGAGGCCGAGCGGCGGCGCGGGCATCGGTACCTCGGCGATGCTCACCCGGCGGCGCGGCTGCTCACCGGGTCCGCCGGGAGTCAGCAGGATGGGCGGCGGGTGACCGCAGCTGTACAGGGTCACCTCGCTGACGTCGGGATCTATCTCGACCAGGACCGCGGTGACGAACTCCTCGTGCGTCTCCTCGCGGCGGGACAGGCTCGCGTCGAGCCTGCGGGCCACCTCGGCGAGTGTGCAGACGTCGTGCGCCGCTTCGCGGAAGACGCCAAGGACGTCAGCCGCGACTTCGACCGCGCCGAGCCCCTTGCCGCGGACATCGCCCATGATCAGCCGGATCCCGTACGGCGTGCGTGCCACCTCGTAAAGATCGCCGCCGACCCGAGCCTCGGCCGTCGCCGCCAGGTACACGACGCCGAGCTCCAAGGGCCCCACCCGGCTGGGCAACGGCCGGAGCAGCGCCCGCTGCGCGACCTCCGCCACGGTCGTGACATCGGCAAGCTTCTGGTTCCGCCGCGAACTGAGCACGGCGCCGACCGCGCTGACTGCGGTCACCGCGACCACGGCGATCACGGTGGTGATAGCCAGCGACGGCGTCGCGCCGACGGTGCGCGTGGCAACCGCCACCGCGGCGGCCAGGCTGATCCCGCCATAGATCAGCGGGCGCCTGGCCTTAGTTGTGCCGATACCGGCGAGCGCTGGCGGAACCGCGAGCAGTGGCTCGAGGAACAGCGGCTGACGCGAGGCATGCCCGGCGCAGAACACCACCACCACGGCGATGAGCGGTACCGCGCACAGCAGGTGCCAGAGGCCGGGCCACGGATCCCGCCGCCCCGGCGATTGATCGCCGCGCCCGCGCTCCAACGCCAAGCACCTGCCTCCTGCCTGCCCGGTTCGCCTGTACCTCCAGCCCCATGGGTCTAACGGCTGATTGAACGAACTTGTGCCCCGGGCAGCCCTAGCTAGATAAGTCTCGATCGTCCCACGACGGCCAGCGGCGTCGCGAGCCTGGCGACAAGTTTCCCCGGGTCGGCACCGGCAGTTTCGCTGGCACGTCACAGACGATCCCCGGGTCGGCACCGAATGTTTCCCAGCTCGGCAGGAACGATCCCCCCGGCCGGCACCGAAGGTTTTCCCAGCCCGGCAGCGCCGATCGACGGCCGGTACGGAACGGCCGCCGCTCGGCGGCGGTCATCAGCCCGGGCGTCACCCATGGCGGGTGAGCCCCCAAAGCAGCGTTGGCTATCCTCGCTGTCCCGCTACGGCACAGGCTCGGCCGGAGCACCGGCGGCGGGTGGCGCGGCAGCTGCGGCCGGGGCAGCGGCCGGCGCGGGCTCAAGCCGGAACGAGACCACATAGGCGACCACGACCGCGACGATCACGAGCGGCATGACTGCGAGTCCGTCAGAAAGCAGCAGCAATGTAGCCAGCAGAACAGAGGTCATCGGGAGCTTCAGCATGCCGGCGCACATCGCTCCGATGCCCATCGCCACGCCCGCCACGAGCGGCAGCCCGGGCAGGTGCGACAGCGCGATCCCGCCCGCCGCGCCGAGAAATAGCGAAGGGAACACGGGGCCGCCGCGGAAACTGCTGAGCGACCCGCCGTAGGCCAGACTCTTGCAGGCGAGCAGCAGTATCAGCGCGCCCACGGTGTAACTGGAGGCGTTAGTGATAAGCGGGCCCACCGCCGATTGCCCGGAGAAGAGTACCTCCGATGCGCTCTTGCCTGTGGCTTCCGCGAACGCGATCGCCAGTCCCGCGATGGCCAGGCCGACCACCGGCATGAGTAGCACCATCCGCCGCTCGATATGTGGCCGCAGGAACAGGGCGAGCCGGTGAATGCCGACCGCGAGGAACGCCGCCGCCACGCCGATGACCAGTGCCCAGCCGAATTCGGCCGTATCGGGCCGGGTGAACTTGGGCAGGTTGGGAATCGCCAGTGAGAACGTTCCCCACCCAGTCCAGGCGTTCAGGCCGAGGAAAACCAGCGAGCCGACGCCGGCCGCGAGCAGGCCGGGCAGCAACACCAGCTCCATTGTCGCGCCGCCCAGCCCGGTTGCCTCCATCAGCAGGAACGCTCCCAGAATGGGTGACCCGAAGAGCGTGCTGATGGCGGCAAAGCTCCCCGCCGCACCTATCACCGCCGCCGTCCTCGGCGGCGCATCGCGTTTGGCGAGGCGCACCGCCAGCACGCCGAGCCCGCCGCCGATCGCGATCAGCGGCGCCTCAGGTCCGAGCACCACGCCAAGGCTCAGCGTCGCCAGGGCGGCGAGCACCACTCCGGGTAGCTCGATGGGCGTGGGCGCGCCGCCGCCCGCCTTGAAGCCATCGGCGGGTGAGTGGCCCCCGGTACCTGGCAGGTACTTGATGGCGAGCGCCACCAGCACGCCGGCCACGCCAAGAAGCGGAAGTGGCCACCAGGGCGGCGTCCCATGGAAGCCCAGTTCTTTGGGGAGGTCGGTGAACAGCCACGTCTGAAGGACGCCGACCAGCTTAAGGAAGGCGTACGCCACTGCGGAGACCGGCACCCCGATGATCGCAGCAAGGACCAGCAGCGCCACGTAGCCCCGGCTGCGCAACAGCGCGTAGGGATCGGGCGGACTCGTCACCGGAGCTCACCGGCGCCAGGGGGCCGCTGGGCATGAGCGGCCCGGGTGGCAAGCGGACGAAGCAGGTTCAAGTTTCCTCCCTGCCCCGGCCCGGACTGCGGTGCAAGGTTGGGCGGCCAATAAGAATCGTCGTGCGGCCAGCGCGAATACGCCTCACCTGATCGGGGTGATAGCCGTGCGCCGCACTGTTGCGCATGCCTGCAGGCGGGCCGCCACAGGGGGCCCGGCCGGGCTGGGTAAGCGATCTCACCGGGACGGCGCGGAACGGGCGATCACGGGCGGTGGGCGCGATGCGCAAATGGGTAAAAATGCCTAGGCACGTGACATGAGACTGGGTCCTGCCTGGCGTGCGGAAGCCGCCTGCGGCCGGTGCCTGATCACCTCCCGGAGCAGGAGCCGGCAACGGAGCCAGCTCGGCCCGGTGGGCGCCGGCCGAGATCACCTGCGGCCGGTGACACAAAATGGGCCATCAGGTGGTCGTAGCTGACCCGCGATGGGCCATCGCGCGCCAGCCACAGGACCGCGCCGGCGACGCCCCGGCGCTTCACCCGGTAGGGATGATTGCGAACCCATGGGGCTGCCGCAGCATCGGAGCCGAGGGAAGACGATCTCCACCTCGACGCCGGCGGCCAAGCGGCCACCGTCGCCCAACGTTGGCGGCGAAACGGCTGTCAGGTCGAGCGATCGCTTCCTTGCGCCCTGGCCCCTCGTGGTGGTCTGCGACAGCCCCCTGCCGGTTCGTTACAGGCGTAATTGGTAATGCGGGGCGGATTCGCCACCCGCTGCCACTAGGAAATGAGCGAGATGGCGAAGTCAACGGCGACGGGCGCTGCGGCGGCCAGTCCGGGCGTAACCCCGCCCGGCCCGGCACGGGCCGGGCTGGCGCTTATCTCGCTGATCCTGGTGGCGGCGGTCGCCAACATGAACCTTGCCGTGGCTAACGTGGCGCTTCCGTCTATCGGCAGGGCGTTCGATGCCGGGCAGACGGCGCTCGACCTGATCGCGGTCACCTACTCGCTCGGCCTGGCCGCATCGGTGATCTACCTTGGTGCGCTTGGCGACCGCTACGGACGCAAGATGCTGCTTGTCCTCGGCATGTTGCTATCTGTCCCCGCGTGCCTGCTTGCTGCCTTCGCGCCGTCCGACGGCGTTCTGCTCCTGGCCCGGATGTTCGGCGGCCTGGCGGCAGGCATGTCCTACCCCACCACGCTGGCACTCATCACCGCCATGTGGTCGGGACCGGCGCGAACCCGGTCGATCGCGCTATGGTCCGGCATCGGCGGCGCCATATCCGCGGTCAGCCCGACTATCGCGGGCTGGCTGTTGCAGCACTTCTGGTGGGGTTCGGTCTTCTTGGCCACCTTGCCACTGGCCGTCGCGGCCCTGTTGATGGCGATCGCGTTCGTACCGAGCCACGTCAACGAGACCACTGATCCGGTGGACAACCTCGGCGGCGTCCTATCCGTGTGCCTCGTCGCGGCGCTGGTGCTAGCCATCAATATCGCTGCCGTACCGGACAAGGGCGTCTTGACCCTGGGCCTGTCGGTGATCGCGCTTGCCGCCGGGATCGCTTTCTACCTGCGGCAGCGCCGGGCCAGATCGCCACTGTACGACCTGCACATCGCGGGGCGCCGCGTTTTCTGGGTCGCGGCATGCGCGGGGATCATCGTGTTCGGCTCTCTCATGGCCGCTATCTTCGTTGGCCAGCAGTTCGTGCAGAACGTGCTCGGTGATTCGACGCTTGAGGCGGGCCTCGCCATCTTGCCGGCCGCCGCGCTCATGGTGCTCGTCGCGCCGTTTTCCGCCAAGCTGATCATTTCACGGGGTTCCAGGTTCACACTGCTTACCGGCTACGTCTTCTGCCTCCTTGGCTTCCTCACGATGCTGTTTCTCTGGCGGCAGGGAAGTCCGTTCTGGCAGGTGGGCCTCGGCTACGGGTTCATCGGGATCGGGGTCGGGTTCGCGGGCACACCGGCCTCGCACTCGCTCACCGGGTCGGTGCCCGTTCACCGGGCCGGCATGGCCTCAGGTACCGCCGACCTGCAGCGTGATCTTGGGGGCGCGATCATGCAGTCGATTCTCGGTGCGCTGCTCACGGCCGGATATGCGGCAGCGTTCGCGACCGCCATCGGCGCGGCGCCGCATGGTGAGCAGGTCAGCACCAGTGTCCAGAACCAGCTGACGAAGTCGTACTCGAGCGCGGCCGAAGTCGCCAGGCAATACCCGCAATACGCCGGCCAGATCACCGCCGCGGCCAAGTCTTCGTTCCTGACCGGCGCCAACTGGGCATATGCAGCGGGGATCGTCGCGATCTTGCTCGGCTCGGCGCTTGTCTTCTTCCTGTTCCCCAAGCAGCACCAGGAGGAGGACCTGCTCGCCCGCTACCATGCCGAGGACGTAGGAAGGCTTGCCGCGGCCAAGCCGGCCATCGCCGAGCACCCGCGTGAGCCAGGGAGCGTCCTGTGACCGGGTGATTCTTTGACGGCCGGCGGCGATTGCCTGGCTCCGACCGCATCCCAGATGGCCGGCGTCACCGCCGTTGGCCGGGCTCCGGTTGGCCGGGCTCCGGTTGGCCGGGCTCCAGGCCGGCGATGGCCCATTGGGGGCTGCAGGCCGGCAGTGGGAAACTGGATATCCTCCTGGAGGTGATCAGCCTGCCCATGCTCGTACATGTCTACGGCGATTCGCCTATCGCGCGCGTGGCCATGGCGCCTGCGGTGCTATGGGCTGGGACGTGCGCCCGAGCCACCAAGCCGGACCCAGTGATCCGGGCCTGCCAGGTCGCGGTCGTGGTCGCCTCGCACCGTGGCGATGAGGAGCGCGTGCTCGCTGAGGCGCTCAGTGCCGGGGCGCCTGGGCTGCTCGCTGAGGCGGCATGGGATTTCTGCCGGCCCCGCCGCCTTGCGGCGTTCGCCGCAGAAACCGGGCGTTATGGCACATGAGCGACATCACCGGGCATGCGGGCGACACGGCCCAGGACGCGGGCGGCACGGCCCAGGACGCGGGCGGCACGGCCCAGGACGCGGGCGACATGGCCCAGCGCCTCCCCGATGTGCGCGCGCTTTCCGCAGGCCTTGACCACGCCGGGTACCTGGCAGACGAGCCGCTGGCGATGGCGCTGTTCCTTGCCGTGCGCATGGGACAGCCGATTCTGCTCGAGGGCGAGCCCGGGGTGGGCAAGACCGAGGCCGCCAAGGCACTCGCGGCCGTGATCGACACTCCGCTGGTACGCCTCCAGTGCTACGAGGGAATCGCCGCGGCCGAGGCGCTGTACGAGTGGAATTATCCCCGCCAGCTGCTCAGCATCAGGCTCGCGGAGGCCACGGGTGGCACCCTGCATGACGCGGATCTGTTCAGCGAGGACTACTTGCTCGCCCGGCCCCTGCTCGCGGCACTCGACCACCGGGGACCACGGCCAGCCGTCCTGCTCATCGACGAGGTGGACCGGGCCGACGACGAATTCGAGGCGTTCCTATTCGAGCTGCTCGCGGAGTCGGCAGTCACCATCCCCGAGCTCGGCACCCGCAAGGCGGCGTTGCCGCCGATCACCATCCTGACTTCCAACCGGACCCGCGACCTGCACGATGCGCTCAAGCGCCGCTGCCCTTACCACTGGATCAGCTATCCGGACACCGGCCGGGTCGCCGCGATCATCAGGCGCAGGGTCCCCGCAGCGGCCGGCGACCTCGCGAACCAGGTGGCGGAGTCGGTGCGCCGGCTGCGCGGACTCGACCTGACCAAGCCGCCTGGCGTCGCCGAGGCCATCAGCTGGGCGACGGCGCTTCAGGTGATTGGCGCCGGCGAGCTGACGGCCGGGACGGCGCAGCAGACCATGAGCGCGGTACTCAAGTACTCGGAGGACAGCGAGGTGGTCGAGCGAGCTGGTCTCGCCACACTAGTCGGCGAACATTGACCGAGCGTGACTTTGCGGCCATGACTGATCGAGCACGACTGGACCAGCGAACATGACCGAGGCGGCAGCTAATCCTGCTGCCCGCTCCGCGGGCGGCCCCGGTCACGACCTGGCGACAGTCGCCGCAGGTTTTGGCGCGGCGCTGCACGCGGCGGGACTGCCGGTGGGGCCGGACCGGTCCGAGCGGTTCGCCGGCGCCGTTACCATCATCCGGCCTGCCACCGTCCGGGAGCTGCACGGGTGCGGCCTGGCCACGCTGGTATCGGATCCGGACCAGATCGACACGTACAACCGGGTGTTCGCAGCCGTATTCGGCGGGCTGGCGGACCCGGCGGAGCAACGCGGCGACCCGAACTCCGAGCCGCTGCCCGGTGCCCGCACCAGAAAGGGCAGCGCAGACAGCGGAGCCGTTAAGGCCGATTCCTCGCACGCTGGCCCGGAAGCGTCGCGGGGGCAGCAGACGCCGGTGCCCATACCGGAGATTTCCAGCGCCGCCGAGCGGCTTGCCAGCCGTGATTTCGCCGACCTGTCACCCGACGAGCTGCCGCTGCTTGCCAGGCTCATGCGTGAGCTGGCTATCGCCACGCCGCCGCGGCGGACCCGCAGGTACAAGCGGACACCGGCCGGCCGCCGCACCGACCTGCGCACCACGTTGCGCAGGGCGCGGCGAACCGGCGGTGAGCCGTTCCGGCTTGCCCATGGCGCGCCACGGACCCGGCCGCGGCGGCTGGTGGTGCTGTGCGACATCTCCGGCTCGATGGAGCCGTATGCGAGGGCGATGCTCCAGTTGCTCTACTGCGCCACGGGAGGGGCCCGCGCCGAGGTATTCACGTTCGCCACCCGGCTGACCCGGCTGACGCAGGCCCTGGCACGCTCACGGCCGGGCGCGGCGCTCGAGCGGGCGGGCCAGGCAGCGCCTGACTGGTCCGGCGGCACTCGCATCGGCGCCGCGGTCAAGGAGTTCAACGACATGTACGGCTGCCGCGGCCTGGCCAGGGGAGCAGTCGTGCTGATCATTTCCGATGGCTGGGAAACAGGCGATCCAGCGCTGCTCGGTGCGCGATGGCGCGACTGTCGCGGGTCGCGCACCGTATCGTCTGGGCGAATCCGCGGACGCAGAGCCCCAGGTACCGGCCGGAGGTGGGCGGGATGGCGGCGGCCTGGCCCTACTGCGACGCGGTGGTGAGCGCGCACCGGCTTACCGAGCTTGCCGAACTGATGGCCGCGCTTGCCGATCCGGCGCGATCACGGCGGACCGTGCCGCTCCCGCCTTCGTGGTCCGCCTGCGTGACCCGTTTCCGTGTCCAGCTGCCCGGGCGAATAGCGCAGTCCGCTTAACGAGAAGGGATCATGAACGTGGCCGGCCAGCTAACGCACCCACGGCCGCGCCGGGCTGTAGAGCGGTGCTGGTGATGCGGACCCGGGGCACGCGTGCGACGAGTACGTCCGCGACGGAACGACGGCGCGTAACCCGGGCGTGGGTGGCGTAGCCGACGCGAAGAAGCACCTGAGGCGACGCGCCGTCCGCGATCTCGGCCTGGATCCTGCTGCGCGGCCCTGGAAGCTCGAGTGGCTGGGTGTGATACGCGGCGCTGACGTCGGATGCGGCCGCATGGAGCAATAGCCGCTGTAGCGCGCGCCCAGCTAGCAGCCAGTCGAGCCGCCGGTCGCCGCGAGTGGTCAGCAGCACGGTGGTGCCGAAGGCATGAGCCGGCAGCTGAAGTGCTGGATCGGCTACGGGCGCCCGCCCGTGGTCGAATACGAAACCACGGTCGGCGAAAGCCACGGCCTGGGGCTGGCGGCAGTGGACGGGCACGCCGTCACGCCTGCCGTTGCGGGCCGGCGCCGCCCAGCGGGCGAGTTCGTCGGCGGCCGCGGGGTCGGCGCACTGAGCCTCTTCGGCGCCGCGGATCAGTTCGGCGAGCAGGCGGCGCTGGTCACCGTTACCGATGATCGCCAGGCCCGCGTGTTCCGCATGCGCCGCCGCGGCAAGCTCGGCCATCAGCATGGGCGGCAGTGGCCGCCCGGCGAATGCGCCGCAGTGGGTATGCCGCTGCGATATCGCGTGGAACAGCAATTCCTCTTCCCGATCCGGCCGGCGGCAGCGTCCCCAGTGAACCTGCGCGAGCAGGCCAGCCTGGTGCGGATCGGGCAGCATCCGGACATCGGCCGCGAAGCCGAGGTGCCGCATGGCCAGGTACAAATTGAACAGCGCGGCACCGCAGCTGATCACAAGCTCCCGGCCGCCCGGATCGGTCCGCGGCAGATTACGGGAGAAGTCTGCGTACAGGCTGATGCCGTCGTTCCTGCTGACGAAGTACCACGGCTGAGTGTTGTGCACTGACGGCGCCGTAATGGCCGCGCGGACGGCGAACCTGTGGCCGAGATCGCGACGACGGTCGGCTCTCACGTTCCTTGTGGACGTGCCCATTGCACCGGCCCTCCCTGTGCGTCACATAAACCACAGCACGGGCAGGCCGAGTCCAGCAGGGCCGAACGGCCTGTCATGCGGACCCCGTTCGACCGGATTAAATCGGCTGTCGCGGCCGATTCCGCACCAGGTGCGCGGCTGGCTCCGCACTTCCCGGGCGCTCAAGCGCGTCGGCGTGCGGAGCCGCGTAGAGGTGGAATGGCAACGGTCACCTGGGTGATTGACGGCAACGGCGACCGGGCCGGGTGGGCCATTGCCAGGCACGCTATCCGCCAGCCCGGGGGGCGGCGCTCGGAACCCCCCGCCGCGGCCCGCCTGCTCGCGCCAGCGGGTCAGGTCAGAATCTTGGCCTTGCCCGCCTGGAACTCTGCCTCGCTGATGACGCCACGGTCGCGCAGGTCGGCGAGCTTGGTAAGTTCGTCGGCGCTGCTGTTACCTGCCGCGTCTTTCACGTACGCGCGCATCGCCTCGTCCTGTGCCTGGGCCTGACGGACCTGGCGTTCTTGCATGCTGCCACCCCGCACGATCAGGTAGACGAGCACACCGAGGAAGGGCAGCACGATGATAAAGATGAGCCAAAGGGCCTTAGCCCATCCGCCGAGGTCGTGGCTGCGGAAGACGTCCATGATTATCCAGACCAGCAGGAAGATCCAGAGAATCCAGAGGAAAAACCACAGCATCGTCAAGAACGCGTCCAGCAATGGATACGACGACATTTGACTACCCTCCATGGACCACATACGTCCTTCGTGGGACATCCATTCCTACCCGTCCAGTCTCACTGGATCATCACGGCTGCACGTCACCCTCTTCGGGTGAGTGCAGCGGCGCGGGGGTGTCCTGGCCGCGATCCACAGCCCCATCTTGAGCTATGACATGCGGGCGGCTGCCAAGGCCGGCCCGGGATCGTGACTGGCGTGGGCGGCGCGTGTCAGGGCGCGGACACCAGCAGGAGCGGGACGCCCGCGGTGCGGACGACCGCGTCAGCGACATGGCCCAGCTTGCCCGCAACGGCACCACCGTCACCGTGCCGGCCGAGGACCAGCAGGTCGAATCCGTGCTCGGCGGCATGACGGCAGAGGGTGTCCGGAATATGATGATTTATGGCGAAATGCAGATTTATCCTGGCCTGGCAGATGGCAGCAAGCTCGATATTCAGCCGTTCGAACGGCCCTTTCACCCGGTCCCTGGCAGCAATCTCGTTCGCCGATCGTTCCTGCGCGGTCTCCGCATGCCAGACGGGCTGCAGCACAGCGAGCGCGACCACGTGCCCCTCATCGTCGCCGACGATGGCTGCGGCCGCGCGCAGCGCGGCTGACGCGTCCCGTGACCCGTCCCAGCCCACAAGCAAGCGGCGGAACGGTTTGGCGGCAGACATCGGGCCCTCCTCGTGAATGCCGGGAATCCGGGGCCGTGACTTATGACACCGCCATCAGTGTCCCCCAGCTAGCACCCGCTCCCAAGCCGAGCGCTGCCGCGAGCCGCGGCGCTGCCGGGCCCAGCGCTGCGCGGGCTGAGCGCTGCCCGCGCCTCCGCATTGCCCGGGCTGAGCGCTGCCCGCGCCTGGCGCCGTTGCTAGCTCAGGGCGGCCACAACGGCGATCATTGCCACGAGCGCGATGAGCATGTACGCGAGGTAGGCGTCGAGGCGGCCAGATTGAAGCCGTTTGACTGCCCGGACCACCAGGAGCACGGGGCGGACGGCGGGCCGGTACACGATTTCCTCTACTAGTTCGACGACGTCGGAGGTGTAACGCAGATGGGGAATGGCGGGCGCACCCGGCTCGCCGCCCGTGTCGGCGGGGACCTCGATCCTGTGCAGTTCGGCACGGGTGAGCAGGAAGCCGGCGAGCACCCTGCGGGTGGGATTGGTGTACCCGAACGCCGTGTACTGGTCGGCGCCTTCGACGCCCGCGCTCGCGGAGCGCCACGCGGGCACCCGCCGGATCCGCAGCATCCGTGTTCCCGCCGCGAGCCAGGTGATCACCGCGACCGCGGCGAGGAGTGCGGGCATGACGATCCACAGCCACGACGGCGACAGGATCGAGAAACCGCGGAACACCGGGCCGACCACCCAAGGCGAGGTCAGCGCGCCGGCGGTCACCGGCGCCCGGACCAGCGGCGCGAGGCCCGCACCGATCACCCGGATTTCGAGCGGTGTCAGCGCGGCGAGCGCCAGGCATGCCGCGGCGAGAACCGCGATCGCGGCCCTGGCGAGCCAGCCGTCGTCTGGCGTGCTGCTACGGCCCGCGCCGTCAGCCTTGGCACGCCGGGAGCCCAGCCGGGTGCCGGGCGGGTTACCAGACTGGGCACCGGGCGGGTTACCAGGCTGGGCGCCGCCGGGATGGTTACCAGGCTGGCCGCCGGGATGGTTACCAGGCTGGGCGCTGGGCGGGTTACGAAGCTGGGCGTCAGGCAGGTTACCGGGCTGGGCGCCGGGCGGGTTGCCTAGCGGGGGGCCCAGTACGACAAGCCCGACCAGCCTGACAAAGGTCACCCCGGCGAAACCCACTGTCAGCGCGACGGCGGCGCCGGCTACCGCGAGTACTAGCCGGAACCCAAGCCCGGGCACCCGGAACTGCTGCATCAGCGACTCAAGCAGGAACCATTCGGACACAAACCCGGCGGTCAGCGGCAGTCCGGCGAGCGTCAGCGCGCCGATGGCGAACCCGGTCCCGTTCCACGGGGCGCCCCGCGCAGCGCCACGCAGCGCGTCGAGGTCACCGGTCCCGGCGGCCGCCTGGATCTTGGTGCCGGTCGTGAACAGCAGCGACTTGCCGGCCGTATGCGCGGTCACCTGCAGGGTCGCGGCGAGCAACCCGGCCGCGACGAGACGCGGATCAGACCCGGTGGCCCCTATGAGCGCCACGCAAAAGCCCACCAAGATCAGTCCGGTATTCTCCACGCTGGAATAGGCGATCACACGTGGCAGGCTGGCCTGCACGGCGGCGTGGGCGATGCCGAGGATCGCGGTGAATCCGGCAAGCGCGAGCAGTGTCCCCGTCAGCCACCCCGGCGGCGGCCCGAGCAGCGCGAAGGTTCGCCACAGGCCGTAGAAACCCGCGTTCACCGCTACGCCGGCCATGACCGCACGGGCCTGGCCCGGCGCGGCGGCGTAGCCGCGGGGGAGCCATGCCTGCACGGGGACCAGGCCCACCTTGATCGCGAATCCGAGCAGGAGCAGCGCGTAAGCGGTGGTGCGCGCGGGGCCCGGTGCGACGTGGGCGAAGCTGGCCAGGTTGAGTGAGCCGGAGCGGGCGGCGAGCAGCAGCAGGCCGGCCAGCAGTGAGACGCCGCTGATCTTGCCGAACACCAGCGTCAACAGCGCGCCTGCCGGGCGGCCGCGCAGTCTCCGGTCGAATCCCGCGAGCAGGTAGAACGCGATCGTCAGGGACTCCCAGGCGAACAGCAGCACGAAGGCGCCCTGGGCGGTGACGACCACCGCGACCGAGACGAGGGCGAGCGCGCACGCTGCCCCCAGTCGTCCCTGCCTGACTGTGCACCCGCGACAGCGCCGCGGATCGCGTGGGCTATAGCACATGTGATCCGCGGCACTGATGGATTGCCGGCCTCGGCCCGCCGCCACTAGCGACACCGGCACCGCCGCGCCGAACGCGATCAGCAGGAACAGCCCGGCGAGCCGGTCCGCGGTCAGGCTGACGCTGCCAAGGCTGGCCAGGCCAAGGCCGCCGGAGCGGGGTGAACTGGCGAGTATGAGCCGCACGGTGTGCCCGGCGACCGCACTCGCGCCTGCCACCGCCAGGCAAGCCGATCCCGCCGCGGCGAGCAGATACGGGACTGCCGGCACGAGCAGGTCACTCATGGACATCCACGCCCACCGCCCGCGGACGAACTGGGGGGTGGCCGAGGGTGCGGCAGAGGGTGGTGGTGCGGCAGAGAGTGCGGCGGAGGGTGGTGGTGCGGCGGACGGTGGCGGAGGGGCGGCGGGTTGCCGGGCAGTGGCGGCGAATCCGGGTATCACGCCAAGGATCGCGGCCACGCACAGCAGCGCAAGGCCAGCGGCGAACACCAGGCTCACGGTCCGGCCTCCGCGAAGCATAGCGGGCCGAAAGCGCCATCCGGACGGCTGGTGACGCATGCACCGCGACGCCTCATCGCGGCACCGTCGCGCCTTCGGCGCCGGCAGTTACCCGGCCGAGCGCCAGCAGCAGCGCGTACAGCAGGCTGAACGGGCTTGGCGGCGAACCGGGCACCCAGACATCCACGGGAATCAGATCCCCGACGCCGCCGTGTGTGGCAGCGCCACTGGATGCGCCGAGCAGCCCGCCGCTGATGGCATCGGTACCGGCGGCGATAACGAGCTTCGGCTCGGGCATCGCCGCATAGGTACGGCGAAGCGGCGCCACCATGCCGGCTGCGCCCGCACCCGTGACGAGCAGCACGTCCGCGTGCCGCGGGCTCGCGGTGAAGAAGATCCCGAGCCGGTGCACGTCGTAGACAGGGTTCAGGAGGGCGAGCACCTCCCACTCCTCGGCCCCGTCCGATCCGGCGTCCACATGCCTGATGTGCACGGATCGCCGCAAGGCGCGGGCGCGCTGTCGCAGGTCAGCACGTATCCGTGCCAGATTCTGCGCGGTCTGCGATACCTGCGGCACGACCAGCCCGCCGCGGCTGAGGGACACCGGCCCCGGCCCTTCCGCCCAGCCGAACACGTCAGGCCGCTCGGCCACACACCGGCCGCACTGGATGCACGCGCCCTGATCCAGCCGGACCCCCTCGTCTGGCCGGTGGCTGATCGCGCCGGCTGGGCACAGCCGCGCCAGGTCTGCCGCCGCCGCTGGTGACGGTTCCAGTACACGGGCCGGGCCGCGGAGCCGTTCGGCGTAGGAGTCGGGCCGATCCGGCCACCGGGTCGTGACCACACCTGCGCGTAGCCCGCGGAATACCCACATTTGCGCCGCTCCCTTCTACCGTGCCGCACCGGCGGCCGACAGGCCGAAACTCGCCTCGATGAAGGGGAAGTCGGTGAGGATGTCACCGGCGAAGACCTCGTGCATCAGGACAAGGTTGTGGAACGACGCCGAACGCGGCCTGCAGCGCGTGATCCGTCCATCGGCGACGCGAACGTCGTAAAGTACCTCGCCCTGCGGAGCTTCCGCCCAGCCGACCGCCCGGCCGCTGGCCGGCTCGCAGGGCGCGGCGACGGTGCCGCCGCCCGCGTCCGCCAGTTCGTCCGATACCTGCCTGATGAGGTGGAAAGACTGGCTGACCTCTTGCACCCGGACCCGCAGCCTGGCCAGCGCATCGCCGGCTGAGTGCGGCTCGCCGGGCGGGATGCCGAGCGCGGTGTAGCCGTCATAGGGCCGGGTGAGCCGCGCGTCGTCAACGTAGCCCGACGCCTTGCCAATCGGCCCGACCGCACCGTGCTCGCGCGCACGGTCCGGGCGCAACGGGCCGGTCCGCCGCAGCCGGTCCAGGAAGGACGCGGTACTCATCAGCGCCGCGGTGTCGGCCGCGACGTCCCGCTCGAGCGGGCCGATCTCCGCGAATATTCCGGCCGGGCCTGCCAGCGGCGGCCGGCTGACTCCGCCGGGAACTACCACCCCACGGCCATAACGGCTGCCGCAGAGGCGGCTGACAAGACGGAGCACCCGCTCCTTGTGCCGGCCGAAGCGGGCAGTGGCGACCGCGAGTCCGGCCGCATCGGCCAGCCGGGTGGCCACGTCCAGGTGATTCGCGATGCGTTCGAGTTCGGCGTGCAGGACACGGACGAGCCTGGCGGGCCAGGGCACCCTGCAGCCGGAGATCCGCTCGATCGCGTGGCAGTAGGCGAGCGCGTGGGCGACCGATGCGATCCCCTCGGCCCGCTCAGCCAGCAGCGTCCCATCGGCGGTGCCGAGCCCTTCGAAGCGTTTCTCGATGCCGCGATGCTTGTAGAAGATCCGCATATTCAGGTGCGGGATATCCTCACCCGGGGTTTCGACGAGGTATTCGATGGACTCGACCACACCGGACCGCACCGGGCCGTGCGGGATGGTGAACAATCCCTTCCCTGTCACATGCCTGGGCAGGGTGTGCTCGTCAGGTCCGGCGGCCGCCTGCGGCATTGCGCTGCCCGGCCGTGGCCGGCCGGGCAGCCCGTCCTGCCTGTCGTGGTCAGCGCTGAGCTGGCTGGCGGTGAGCGGCAGGATGAGCGGTTCGAGCCGGGGGTGGCCCTCGGGCACCACGCCGAACAGGTCGTGCAGTTCGCGTTCGTACCAGAACGCCGCGCCGATGAGCGGGCTCACGGCCGGGTACGTTGCCGCGTCAGGGGGAAGCAACGCGTCGATGGTCTCGACATCGCTGCCGCCTGCCAGGTGTGCGGAGATCAGCACGCCGTCAGGCACCACGGTGCCGAACAGGCCGGCGAACCGCTGGCCGGCGGCGACCCGGGAAGCCAGCGTGCTGCCGAGCGATGCCGCAGCGATCATCGGCGCGGTCATGCGCGGCCGCCAAGTTCAGCGGCGCCGTGGGTGAGCAGCGCCACCAGGTGAGCAGGCGGGTCGACGCCAAGCACGACGAGAGCGGCGATGCCGGCCAGCACCGGGATCACCATCCAGGCACTCGGCTCGCCGCGCGGGACTGTTGCGGGCGCCCGGGTGAGCAGCATCCGGTTCGCTGCCACGGACAAGCCGAGGAACGCGACGGTCACGAGGACGACGAGCACCGCCGCGGCCGCATTGCGGGAGGCGGCGAAGCCACCCGCGACAATCTCGAACTCGCTGCGGAAGATCCCGAAAGGCGGCATCGCCGCGAGCGCGAGCACGGCCATCAACAGCAGCGGCCCGCTCCAAGGGAGCACGTCGAGGCCGCCGCGGATCGTGGATACCTGTTTGGTGCCGTACTTGCGCACCAGCACTCCCGCGCCCATGAAGGCGTTGCCTTTGGCGGCCGCGTGCGCGAGCACGTGCAGCAGCACGCCGGCCAGCGCCACCGGCGCGCCGAAGCTCACCCCGATCGTCAGGATGCCCATGTGCTCGACGCTCGAGTACGCGAACAGGCGTTTGAGATCGCCCTGATCGAGCAGGTAGAGCGCGGCGAGCAGCAGCGATGCGACACCGAAGACAAGCAGCACGGCCTGCGGGAACCGCGGCCCGAGCACAGCGGCGCTGACCTGGTAGTACCGCAGGATGGCGTAGAAGCTCACCGCGAGCAGGGACCCGGAAAGCAGCGCGGACACTGGTGTCGGGGCTTCCGAGTGGGCGTCGGGCAGCCAGGTGTGCACCGGGAACAGGCCGGCCTTGGTGCCGTAACCGAGGACCGCGAGCACGAACGCGAGCCGTGTGGCGGCGTGCGGGACGTGCGCGCCGGCGCGCAGCAGGGGCATGATCGTCAGGTCGTAGGACGGGCCGAGCACACGTGCGCCTGCCGCGTACATGAAGACGGTGGCGAGCAGTGCGATGCCCAGGCCGGCGGAGGCGATCAGCACGTACTTCCAGGCAGCCTCCACCGCACCGTCGGTGTCCTCGATCGCGACCAGCAGGGCCGAGATCACCGTGGTCACCTCGATGGCGATCCACAACAGCGCCAGGCTGCTCATCAGCGGCGCGGCGAGCATCGCCCAGGCGAACAGGTTCAGGCCGGCGTAGAAGCGGCGGGCGTAGCGGGTGAACTCCGGGGTGCGGGCGTCCTGCCGCAGGTAGCCGATGGAGTACGCGGCCACCGCCGCATAAAGGAAGCCGCTGGCGAGCAGGAACACCACGGATATGGCGTCGGCCCGCAGGTAGTGCCCGACCGTCACATCGCGCTCAGCCGCCGCTGGCATGAGCGCGATCGCCGCCGCGAAGCTCAGGGCACCTGTAGCGGTGGTCAGCGCCTGGCAAGCGCCGATCGGCAGCCTCAGCGCGGCGAGTCCGGTGATGAGCGGCGCGACCAGCAGGAACAGGATGGCCGGGCTCGAGGTGGTCGCCGCGCCTGCCGCGCTTGCCGTGCTTGCTATGTGTCCTATGATCACGGCTCACCCTCGCAGACTGGTCAGCCCGGCGGTGGACAGCGACTCCGCGCGGCCGTGATGGAACCGGATCAGCACGCCGAAGGCGACGACCGCGACGAGCAGGTCGAACAGGAACGCGACGGCGAGGATCAACGGCATCTGGGCCGCCACCACGAGGGCCGCGAGCGAGACCCCGTTCTCCAGTGAGAAGAACCCGGCCGACTGGGAGACCACGTCACGGCGGACGATCATCAGCACGAACGCGACGAGCACGACGGCGACCGCGAGGCCGAGCGCGGCCGCGGGCAGCGCCGGGCCCTGGATGCCGAGCGTGCCCACTGCGAAAAAGCCGAAGGCGGCGACCGCGATGGCCACGAGTACGGTGCTCGCCAGGCTCAGCGCGCCGCTGCCGGCGATCTCGTCCTGGGTGCCGCGCAGCAGCCTGCGCAGCACCGCGGGCACCGCGATGACCTTCAGCGCCGCGGAAAGCGCCGCGAGCACGTAAAGCTCGGGCAGGTGCCGCGCCACCGCCACGATGACGGCGAGCGCGGAGACCGCGGCCGACTGCGCGGCGTAGAGCCGGACCTGGTCGCGCAGCAGTGCCTGCCTGAACATGCCGAACTCGAGCAGCAGGACGATGACCGCGACAAGGTTCGCGCCGCCGGTGAACACGCTCGGCGGGCCGTGGGCTGCGCCGCCCAGCTGGGCGGCGAGCATCAGCCACCTCCCAGGTAGAGGGTGAATACGCCGAGCACCGCGAGCAGGAATGCGCCGGCCGCGAACTCGGTGATCTTGAACAAGCGCAGCTTGGCGAACGAGTTGTCGATGACGGCGATCACAACGCCGATCCCTGCCGCCTTGGCGAGCAGCGCCACGACCGCCAGCGCGACGTCGGCTGCCCGCGTCGTCGCGGCCAGCCCCCAGGGGGCGATGAAGACGTTGGCCAGGATGGTGAACAGGATCAGCTGCTTCATCGCCGAGCCGAGCTTGAGCAACGCGAAATAGGGGCCGGAGTGCTCGAAGGGCCTGGCCTCCTCGATCATCCCGAACTCGCCGGTCCCGGTGTGCGTCTCCACCGGAATCCGGCCGGTCTCGGACAGGATGACCATGAACAGGGCGGCGGCGGCGAGCAGATGCGCCGGCCTGATGATCTGACTGGCCGACGAGCGGACGGTCGCGGCCAGCGCGTACGGCAGGTCGGTGCCGGTCACCAGCGCCACCGTGAACACGACGAAGAGCACCACGGGCTCGGTGATCGCCCCGAAGGTCTTGGCCCGGCTCGATCCCATCTGCGCGTACGGGCTGCCGGTCTCCAGGGCCGCGACCGCCACGACGAAACTTGCCAGCGACAGGATGAACCCGCCGCCGAGGATGTCGCCCATGTAGCCGAGTGGCAGCGGATAACTGGTCAGCACCGGGATCAGCAGGGGCACGGTGAGGTAGCAGGTGACCGCGACAAGTGGTGCGGCGAGGAAGAACCAGCTCGCGCCCTCGGGTGCGAGGGCTTCCTTGCGGCACAGTTTTGCCAGGTCATAGTACGGCTGGCGGATCCGCGGCCCGCGCCGTCCCTGCAGCCGCGCCTCGACCTTGGCGATGACGCCGGACACGCCAGGGGCAGCGCATGCGACCGTCAGGACCTGGAGGGCCTGAATGGCCGGGATGGGCAGGTCCGCGCTCATTGGCTGGCTCCGGGCGGTGTCACACGGCAGGCAGGCCCGCCGCGATGATCGCCGGGTGGCCCGGGCACATGGACAGCCAACGGTGGCCTCCTTCCAGCCGCCGGTATGAACCGGCCAGGTGGTAGAGGCCATCAGCGGGATCGGGATAGCCCGCGGTTGTGGCGAGCCTCATCGCCAGGGCCATAGTCTGCCTGCCAGTTCGCCTTCCGCGCAACTGGTGGCGGGACTGATCACGGCCGGCGGGCATCGATCTGGCCGGCCGCGGGATGGCGAACCGGGTCAGCGGAGGGTCAGGTAGGCGAGACTGCCGAGGCCGGCGAGTACGCAGTAGACGGCGAACGGGGTAAGCGTCTTGGCGGGGTCTGACAGGTAGCGGACGAGGAACCGGACGGCTAGGTAGGCGCCGCCGAACGCGAGCAGGCTGCCAACCAGGATCTGGCCGTGAATGCCTTGGCCGAGCGAACCCGTCAGGTCCGGGATCTTGATCGCGCCCGCCGCCAGAATCACCGGTGCGGACAGCAGGAAAGAGAACCGCGCCGCGTCCCGGCGGGACAGCCCGCGGAACATGCCGCCGACCATCACGATTCCGTCGCGGCTGATGCCGGGCAGCAGCGCGAGGATCTGCAGTGAGCCGATCCCGATGGCACGGCCGAACCCGATGCGCGACAGCCGCCTGTCGGCCTGTACCGCGGCGGCCGCTTCCTGCTGCCGCAACCCACGCTGGCCGGCATCATGCCTGGCTGACTGGTGCCCGGCCGCGACGGTGGCCATCTCGCGTTCCTGCGCCACCTCCCGCTCCGCGAGGACCTGGCCGGGCCGCGCGGCGGCGCGCCGGCGCATCCGCTCACCGGCGAACAGGATGAACCCGTTGACGGTGAGGAAGATCGCGGTCAGGATCGGTTTGCTGAACACGACACGGAACAGATGCTCGAGCCACAGCCCGGCGAGGCCGACGGGGATCGTAGCTAAGATGATCATCCAGGCCAGCCGCTGGTCGGCCGTTGCCACTCGCCGGTCGCGGATCGAGCTGAAGAACCCGCCGATGATCCGGACCCAGTCCCGCCAGAAGTAAAGGATCATCGCGGCAGCGGTGGCGACGTGCAGGCCCACGATGAAGGCCAGGTACGGCGATTCGGATGCTGACACGTTCAGGTCGCGTGCCCACTGACCGCCGATCAGCGCGGGGATCAGCACGCTGTGGCCCAGGCTTGAGATGGGAAAGAGCTCGGACACTCCCTGCACAAGGCCAACCACAATGGCCTCGGGATAGGTCAGGACGGGCATCGGCAGGCCTTCCGCTCGACCGCGGCAAGCGGGCACAGTGAATGGGACGACGCGGCACCGCGCCGGGCAGGCCACGGTGGTTCCGGTCGTTCAGCTTAAGTTACTACAACTTGTGGACGTTGGCCGCACGGCTATGCGGCGGATGGCCACATGTCCCCCCCGCACGCCGCGCAGTCGCCGCCCTCGTCGGACAGTTCGCCACATTCCCTGCACGCGAATACCGGCTCGATGGTCATTCGCCTTTCCCCCGCGGTCAGCGCAATTAGTAGTCGCACTGTCACACTCTGTCAGAAAGGAGGGTAGCGCGCACGTCATGTCATTCAGCCCGTGCTTTGCCGCCGCCGATTCTGGCAACCTTGTGGGGTAGGGAGGAGTCCACATGACCGCGGCGCCAGATCATGGTACGAGCCGGTCCGGCCGGCGCCTGGCTGGGGAGCTTGAAGGCGAGGTGCTCGCCGCGCTGTGGGCGGCGGGCAGGCCGCTCGTCCCGGCCGAAGTGCACGCGGAATTGGGCAACGACCTCGCCTATAGCACGGTGACAACCATCCTGCACCGGCTGCACCGCAAGGGCCTGGTCACCCGCCGGTCGGCCGGCCGCGGCAACGCCTACAGCCCGGCGCAGGACGAGGCCACCCACACCGCGCAGGCAATGCACGCCCTGCTGCGGGAAGGGCGTGACCACGCCGCCGTGCTCGCCAGGTTTCTGACCGGCCTGTCGCCGGACGATGAGCGCCTGGTGCACCAGTTGCTGCGGGACGCGGAAGAAAGCTGACCGCGGCCTGGCGCCTGGCCGGGGCTTCAGGCGGGCGTGCCGCACCGTGGCTCGAGCCTGACCCGCGGCCCGGCCACCGCGATCAGGTGCGCGTACCGGGCATGGCCAGCCACTTGACTGCTCATGGGCATCCTCCTGCCACGATTCGCCCGGACCGGTTTAGATTTCAGGATTGCGCAACTTGGCAAGTCTGAGATCCTGCGGGTGGTGTTTGCGACGGCCCGCAGGCTCCGCTGGTTGGGGAGGTGGATGTGGTCACCGTGGCCGCGGCTGGGTCCGGCGGAGGCGAGCTGCCACCGGAACTGCTGCAGGATGCCGCCGGCAAGTTCGGCTTGCTCGCCTCTACGATGCGCCTGCACATCGTCTGGGTTCTGGCCCAGGGGGAATGTGACGTCGGAAGCCTCGCTGGGCAGGTGGATGGCTCCCTGCAGGCGGTCAGCCAGCATCTGGCCAAGCTGAAGCTGGCCGGCCTGGTCAGGTCGCGCAGGGAAGGCCGCCATCAGGTCTACCTGGTCGACGACCCGCACGTGGTAACGATCGTGCGGCACATGGTTGAGCACCTGCGGGACCAGCGGGGCGGCACGGAGCGCGGGCATGGCGTGGGCGCCTGAGCGCGAAAGCACCGGGCAGCCGGCGTCACCGCAGCTGCACCTAGCGCCGGGGACGCGCTCCGGGCTGACCGAGTACGCGGATCTGCCGCCGCTCATGGTCTTGCGTCGGCGCCATCCGGCGCCAACAACAGGGACCTGCGGCCGGTAGCGTGTATCCTCTGACTTGCCGGGTTGCGCAATCATGGAATTGGGACCGTGGCCCCCGTGCCGCCCGGCCGGATTGGCGCCGCGCCGCGGCCTCACGGTGCGCATCGGCAGCGGGCACCCGCGCGCCGGGAGACCGGCCTGGACAGCCGAGGGCGGACATGACGGACCGCGGGCAGGACGATCCACTCCGCCGGGACCCCGAGCGTCGCGACGCCGGCGCGCTCCACGGCGGGCCGGGCGGGCGCGGCCGGCCGAGACAGGCCCGTCCTGGCCTGGCTGGTCCGGGGCTGGCCCGGCCGGGGCTGACTCCGCAGGGGCTCGCCCGGCCGGGGCTGACTCGGCAGGGGCTCGCCCGGCTGGGAGTGGCCCGGCCGGGCCGGCCCGGCCCGCGGCTCAGCCGGCGCGGCTGACCCGCCGCGGCAGGATATGGGCGTGGGTCGCCTCGGTCTCCACCGCCCTCGTCGTGCTGGTCAGCCTCGGCGCCTATGCGATCTACTCGAAGCTGGACGGCAACCTGCGCGTGGTGAACGCGTTCGGTGGACTGCAGAACCGGCCGCCTGCGGGGCCTGCGGGCGTGGAGAACGTCCTGATCCTGGGCTCGCAGACGCGGGACGGCCAGGGCCCGGGATTCGGCCGGGACCCGGGCACCGACTTGTCCGACAACCTCATCCTGGTGCACCTCGACGCCGCCCATACCCACGCGACCGTTGTGTCCATCCCGAGGGACACCCTGGTCTACGAGCCAGCGTGCCCGTCGCGGACCGGCGGCGGCTCGGTGCCTGCCATCCCTGACGCGATCATCGACGGGGCGATGAACGAGGGCGGCCCTGCTTGCGCGGTAGCCACCGTCGAGCACCTGGCGGGTATCCGCATGGATCACTTTGCCCGCTTCGACTTCAACTCGTTCCGAACCATGGTTGACGTGGTCGGCGGGGTCGAGGTCTGCCTGCCTCAGGCCGTGCACGATCCGTACAGCCATCTCGATCTCGCGGCAGGCCGGCATCTGGTCACCGGCAACCAGGCACTCGCGTTCGTCCGCACCCGGCATGGCGTGGGCGACGGCGGCGACCTGGGCCGGATCGAGCTCCAGCAGGAGTTCATGTCGTCGCTGATGCAGAAGATCACCAGCCAGGACACCCTGGAAAACCCCGTCAAGCTCGTGCAGATCGCCGATGCGGCCACCAAGGCACTCACCGTCGACCCGGGCCTTGGGTCGGTGGCCAAGTTGCTCGGCCAGGCGACGCTGGCGCGCGACCTGCGCAGCCGCGACGTGACCTTCGTCACGATGCCCACACTGACCGATCCGGCCGACCCCAACCGGCTGCTTCCGGCGCAGCCGCAGGACGACCTCATCTGGCAGATGCTGAAAGCCGGCCAGTTGTGGCACGGCCACCTGCCCACGCCACCAGCCGCCCAGATTCGGGTGAGCGTGCTCAATGGGTCCGCCATCTCAGGGCTGGCCGCCCAGACGGCGGCCGGGCTCAGGAAGCTCGGGTTCGACGTGGTCTCGGCCGGCGATGCGCCGGCCGCCACGGCCACCACCACGGTGAGCTACGCCGGCGGTTCCGCGGCCGGAGCCTACGTTCTGGCCCAGGCGCTGAACCAGGCTCCGGAATCGCAAAACACCGGCAGCAGCGGGTCCCTCACTTTGACCATCGGCTCCGATTTCGGCGGCGTGCGAGCCCCGGCCGCCAAGTCAGGCAGCGGGGCGGCGTCAGGCACCGGGGCGGCGTCAGGCACCGGGGCGGCGTCAAGCACCGGACCAGCCCCGGTACAGACCAGAAACGCAGCGGACAGCATCTGCTCCGGTGTGCCCGGCGCCAACCCCAGCCCATGACCATGAGCACGGACCGTGACCGCCCGGACTGCAGGTCCTCGCCGGGGTGCTGCTGCCCTCAGCGTCGGTGTTCCTCCTGCTGCTGTGAACGACACCGCTGTGCTTGGCCCGTGGGTGAACGGCAGGAAGACCAACGCGTTCACGTCGGTGGTGATTTCTGTGCTGATCACCCTGTCGGTCATCCTGACCGCCTCGGTGCTGTTCCCTGCCATCACCGCAGGGCAGGGAATGGCGATCATGGCCGGTTGCGGCGCCGTCGCCCTGGCCGCCGCCGCATACACCTGGGTCCGCCGGCGCTGGGCTCCCGCGCAGGCATCAGGTCCGGCCGTCCGGCGTGGCCTGTGAGACACCTGGCGGATGCCTCCGCTTGACCAACTGTCCACGCCGCTGCTGTCTCCCGGACGGAAGATTGGACTTGCAGCGCTACGCGGCTACCTGACGATCGCCGTGATCCTGGTCATCGTCAGGATCGTCCAGGCGGCACTCGGGCACTGACCACGGGTCCGCGCCGCCCGGCGGGCTGGTGCGGGCCGCCAGGCGCCAGGGGCCGGACGGCAGGCCGGGCTTGCCCGGCAGAACGGAGGAGTGGGCCATCAGCGGTTTCCTCGCTGCCACGTCGGCCAGCGAGACCGCCGTCTTCACGGGCCGGGCGGCGGCCCTGGCGCTCGGCGCTCTGGTCGGCGCGGAGCGCCAGTGGCGGCAGCGCTTGGCGGTCTGCGCACCAACGCGCTGGTGGCCCTCGGCGCGGCACTCTTCGAATTGCCTGGGGTCCAGCTATCCAGCCAGCACGGCGCCGACCCCACCAGAATCGCCGCGTACGTGGTCTCTGGCGTGGGTTTTCTGGGCGCAGGGGTGATTCTGCGCGACGGCGTCGGCGTTCGGGGCGTCAACACGGCCGCGACCATCTGGTGTTCGTCGGCCGTCGGCGTGCTCGCCGGGGCGGGTTACATCATCCAGGCCGCTCGGCGCGATGCTTGTCGTCGCCAGTGAGCTGACCCTGATCGTGCCCGTTAGCATCTCCGCTTGACAGTCGGCCTAACATCGTTAGAATTCCTTACGGTGTTAGATATGACTGGTATGGCTGAGGTCGATACCCGCGCTGTCCGGCGGGACGCCACCCGGGAGCGGATCTTGGAGGCGGCCTGGGAGCTCGCGCGGGATCGGGGACTGGCGGCGGTATCGCTGCGTGATGTCGCGCGGCGGGTGGGCATGCGCGCCCCATCCTTGTACACGTACTTCCCGTCGAAGAACGCGATCTATGACGCCATGTACGCCGACGGCGCACGCCAGCTCGCCAGGAAGCTGGCCGGCCGGGCTGAGGGAGCCGATCCCGAGGCCACCTTCAGAAACCGGGTCAGCTGCTTCATCGAGTTCTGCCTGGCCGACCCCCTGCGGTACCAGCTGATCTTCGAGCGGCCGGTTCCCGGATTCGAGCCAGCGCCGGAATCGTTCGCCATCACCGTCCGTGCGCTCGCCGGGACGCGTACCGACCTGCAGGCCGCGGGCGTGCATGGGGAGTCCGCGCTCGACCTGGTCCGGGCGCTGATCACCGGCTTGATCTCGCTGCAGATTGCCAACGATCCCGGCGGCGATCGGTGGGCCCGGCTGCAGGACGACGCGCTCGAGATGTTCTTCGCCCACCACCTCGGCCCGCGACGGAACAGCGGGCGGGCAACTCGAGCAAAGGGAAACGCCAATGACGGGTAGGGCCGTTGTCGTGGGTGCTGGTCCGATCGGACTGGCCACTGCCATGCTGCTGGCACGAGACGGTTACGAGGTGACCGTCTTGGAGAAGGACGCCCAGCCTGTTCCGGTGTCGGCCGCCGACGCCTGGGACCGGTGGGACAGGAGCGGAGTCGCCCAGTTCCGCCAGGCCCACATCATGCAGGCGAAGTTCCGGCATCTGCTCGACGCCGAATTCCCCCAGGTCCGGAACCGGATCGAGGAGCTCGGCGGCCGGAGATTCAGCCTGATCAGCGTGCTGCCACCTTCGGTGGCCGACGCGCCTCGGCCAGGAGATGAGCGGTTTGAAACCCTCACGGGCCGCCGACCCGTCATCGAGTGCGCCTTCGCGCAACTCGCCGAGGACACCCCGGGTGTGAAAGTCCTGCGCGGAGTCGGCGCGACAGGACCGGTCACCGGACCTTCGGTCCGGCCCGGAGTCCCGCATGTCGGCGCAGTCCGCACCACCGACGGCGCGGAGATCTCCGCCGACCTGGTGATCGACGCGATGGGCAGGCGCTCGAAGTTATGCGAATGGATCACCTCCGTCGGCGGCCGCCCGCCGCGCGAGGAGGCCTCTGACGCCGGTTTCGCCTACTACACCCGCCACTTCCGCTCCCGCGACGGCTCGCTGCCGGAGTTCCGCGGGCCGCTTTCCGCCACCATCGGAACGATCCTGTGCCTCACCGTGCCCGCCGACAACAACACCTGGACCGTCGCCATCGCCGCCATGGCCGGGGACAAGCCACTAAAGGCGCTGCGGCACAACGCCACCTGGGAGCGGGTCGCATGCGCCATCCCCCACGTCGCCCACTGGCTCGACGGCGAACCGGTATGCGACGTGACCCCCATGGCCGGTGTCCTCGACCGGCGCCGCCAGGTCGTGGTTGATAACGAGCCGGCAGTCACCGGGCTGGTCCCGGTCGGAGACGCCTGGGCCTGCACCAACCCGACCGCCGGCCGCGGATTCTCGCTCGGCCTTGCTCACGCCGTCGCCCTGCGCGACGTGCTACGCGACGACCTGCACGATCCCGCCGAAGTCACCATGACCTTCGACCGGGTCACCGAGGAGACCCTCACCCCCTGGTACCGGGAACAGATCGACCGTGACTACCAGCGGGCCGCCGCGATCAAAGCCGCCATCGACGGGCGCCATCCCCACCACCTGGGCCATGACCCCAGACGACAGGTCCAGGCAGCCTTCCTCGCGGCCGCCAGCGCCGATCCGGACGTCGCGCGGGCCCTCATGGACGTGATGTCCTGCCTCTGCTTGCCCGATCAGGTCATGTCACGCCCGGGGCTACAGGAGAAGGTGGCCTCCTTCGTCCACGCCGACGTCCGGGCAACGCCCGGGCCGACGCGCTCCGAACTTCTCGCCCTTGCCAACTGACGGCGGCGGGAAGCCACCGCCCTGCAGCTGAAGGCCCGATCGGCACCGCAGCGAAAGGAGTCCCCTGATGGGGTTCATCCAGATCATCGAACTCAAGACCGACGACATCGACGGGGTCCGCAAGCTTCAAGACGACTACCGGCGCGCCACCGCAGGCAAGAACACGATCCGCGGCGAGATCCTCACCCAAGACCGCAACGATCCCCGGCGCTACTTCAACATCGTGTTCTTCGACTCCTACGAGTCCGCCATGCAGAATTACCATTTGCCCGAGACGCAAGCAGACTTCGAGAACTTCAAGCCCGTGCTCGTCGGCCCACCACTCTTCTACGACCTCGACGTGATCAACGACCGGCGCTGACCCGGCAAAGCGCGCAGACGATCGGACGCAGCATGGCCGGGCCGTGCATGGCGGGCGAAGCGGCAGACCGGAACTGGCCGTTGACCCGCCTCGCTCTGGTGAACAAGCCCTCCCGCCGGGCCCGGGGCACCTCGCGTCGTGTGACATCAACCGATTCCGGCGTGTCGCTCGCCGTGCAGCGGCGGGCGCGTGGTCCATGCGCGCGCTAAGCGGGCGGGTCGCCCGGCGGTCCGGGTGGTGGCCCTTCCGGAAGGCGCTCCGCCGGGCGCCCGTCCTGGCCGCCTGCCCGGCATGATCCGCCAGGAACCAGGCAGGGGCCCGTCAGTCACATTCGGGCCCGCTAACCAAAGCGAGCACATTCGGGCCCGCTAACTAAAGCGCGCACATTCGGGCCCGCTAACCACAGCGCGCACATTCGGGCCGTTACCCCGCAGCGCGGCGATCATGCCGACGCAAGGACTATTAGGGTGGGATTGGGCGCGCATGCGTGCGCGGCCGCGAAGGCCGGATGGAGGGTGCGGATGACAGGTGACGCGGCCGAACTGGACGTCGACCCGCGCTGGCTGCGTGCCAAACCAGGCCTCAAGTGGCGGTCGGTCGGGCCCGGCGGGCTCGCGGCCTGGGTTGCCGATATGGACTTTCCGCCGCCCGGGGCGGTACGCGAGGCGCTCGCCGCCCTGGTGGCGGGCGGTGATCTCGGTTACCCCCAGTGGCTGCATAAGGCCGTGCCGCTGCGTGAGGCCTTCGCCGCCCGCATGGCCGGGCGCTTCGGCTGGTCGGTGGATCCGGCCGAGGTGCGCGAGTTCAGCGACATCATCCAGGGACTGCAGGCCGTGCTGCACGTCGCGACCGCGCCGGGCGACCCTGTCGCCATGCATCTGCCCGCGTACCGCCCGTTTCTCGAGACGCTCGCGGTGATGAACCGCCCCCTGGTCGAGATCCCAATGGAGCATTCCGCGTCCGGCTGGGGGTTCGATCCGGAGCGGTTCGCACGCGACGCCGCGGCGAGCGGCGCCCGGGCGATGATCCTGGTCAACCCGCACAACCCGACAGGCCGCTCGTTCGACAGGCACGAACTCGATTCGATGGCGGCGGTCGCGGCAACGCATGACCTGCTGGTTATCTCTGACGAGGTGCACGCGGACCTGACCTACCCGTCGCACGAGCACATACCATTCGCGTCGACTTCGGCGGCGGCGGCCGCGCGCACGGTGACCCTCACCTCCGCTACCAAGGCGTTCAACCTGGCGGGCATCAGGTGCGCGGTGGCGCATGTGGGATCGCCCGCCGTCCGCCGTGCATTCGCGGCACTGCCGCCCGAGTTGTTCGGTGTCGCGAACGTGCCAGGGGTGACAGCGACCCTGGCCGCGTGGCGCGACGGTGGGCCATGGCTGTCGGCCGTGCTCGACCGGCTGGAGCAGAACCGCCGGATGATCGGCAAGATGCTCCGGCCGCTGGGTATCGGCTACGCCCCCCCAGACGCGACCTATCTTGCCTGGCTGGACTGCCGTGATCTTGGCCTGGACGGCGATCCTGCGGCATTCTTCCTGGACCGGGCGAACGTCAAGCTGAGTCCGGGTTCTGACTTCGTGGAGTTCCGCGGCGCCCTGGCGGCCCGTCCGGAGCCCAGTGATCACGGCTTGCCGCGAACGCACGTCAGCCAGGCCGGCGGGGGCGGCTTCGTGCGGCTCAACTTCGCCACCTCGGGCGCGGTCCTCACCGAGATCTGCGACCGGATGAGCGCGGCCCTGAGCAACGGCTGAGCCACCGGATGAGAGGATCGCGCCATGGTGGCGACGGAAGTGTATCTGGAGTCGGGGAAGAAGCGCGTTTTCGCCTGCGCGTTCGACTGGCCTGGCTGGTGCCGCAGCGGCAAGGGTGAGGAAGCCGCGCTCGAGACGCTGGCGGCGTACGCCCCCAGGTACGCATCCGTGGTGGCGCTCGCCGACTTTGACGCGGCCGGTTTCGAGGACAGCGCAGGTGACGCGGCGAGGCGCACACGCCTTCGAGGCAGCACACGCCTTCGAGGCAGCACATACCTTCGAGGTAAAGGAGCGGTTGGCAGGGAACGCGACCACTGACTTCGGCGCGCCCGGCGCGTTCGCTGCGGCCGACTCCGAGCCGCTGACCAAGGAGCAGGCGGGCCAGTCCACGGCGCTGCTGCGCGCCTCGTGGGCATATTTCGACCGCGTGGTCGCGAACGCGCCGGCCGGGTTGCGCAAGGGGCCGCGCGGCGGCGGCCGGGACCGCGACAAGATTGCCGCCCACGTCCTCGGCGCGGAGACTGCCTACGCCCGCAAGGTCGGGGTCAAGCTCCGTGAGCCCGCGATCAGTGACGCGGGCGCGATCGAGGCGCATCGGGACGCCATCGCGGCGGTACTCGAGACGCCGTCTGACGGGACCCTGCCCGTCCCCATGGGCTGGCCGGTGCGATACGCGATCCGCCGGCTCGCCTGGCACGTCCTCGACCACGCGTGGGAGATCGAGGATCGCTCCGGCTAGCGCACGAAACATGCGCTGGGCAGGCACCCCTACGGTTTCGCTGCGGCTACGGATTCGCCGCGGCGATGTAGTCGAGGGTGCCTGTGTAGGCGCCGGGCGCGACAAAGGGCACATCCACCGCGTAGTCGTTGCTGATCAGATCCCCGCCTTGCGCCGAAGGCCCGCCCTGGTTGTGGACGAGCACCGGGGCCGCGAGCGACTGGTACGTGGTCTGGCCTGTTTCTCGCACGTCCACGTCGCTCATCGAAATGGTGTCTGGGGTGCCGGGCGAGGTGAGATCCGGGGCCGCGGCCTGGACCGTCACCTGGTAGCCGGCCGGGCTGTTCGTGGTGACCGTCATGGTCACCGCACCGTCTTGCGCCGCGACTGTGTCCGGCGGCCCGCTGAGGGCGAAGCCGCTGGTCAGGTCGCTGAGCGCGATGGTCTGGGCCTGCACGGCCACGGTGGCCGTGCACGCCGGGTCGGTGGAGCCTGGCTCGCAGTTACTACCCGGCGCGGTCGTGCTGACCGTGTTCGTGAGGGTGGTATTGCCGGTGTCCGCGCCATTGGTGGTGACGGAGTAGGTGATCACCGCAGACGTGTTGACCCGCAGATCGCCGGTCCAGGTGATCGTCGAGTCGGAAAAGGACACGGTGCCGCTGCTGGCGGAGGCGTTTGCGTTGTAGGCGGCGGCGTCGAGCACACCCGGGAGCGGGTCGCTGATGGTCGCCGCGCTATACGGCACCTGCCCGGTGTTGTCCACGACGATCGAGTAGCTGACGATCTCACCAGCGACCACCTGACTGGAACTTGCCGTCTTGGTAATCGTGAGGGCAGGGATCAGCACCGTGACGGTGGCGGTGCAGCGGGGGTCGGTGGTGCCGGTCCCGCTGGGGGTGGGGCAATTGCTGCCCGGGGTCGCGGACGTCACGGTGTTGGTGAGGGTTTTGTCGCCGGTGGTGTCGGGGTTGTCGATGGTGACGGTGTAGGTGATGGTGACGGTGGCGGCGAGCGCGAGGTCGCCGGTCCAGGACAGGGTCTGGCTGGTGTAGCCGAGGGTGCCGGTGGCGGCGGGGGTGGTGGCGGCGTCGCCGTTGTAGGTGGCGTCGTCCAGGACGCCGGCCAGCGGGTCGGTGAGGGCCGCGCCGGTGTAGGGGGTCTGGCCGGTGTTGGTGACGGTGATGGTGTAGGTGATGGTGGCGCCGGGCACGGCGGTGGCGGCGCTGGCGGTTTTGGTGATGGTCAGGGCGGGGGTCAGGACCGGGATGGTGATGCGGCAGCTTGTGCTGGTGGTGCCGGGCGGGCAGGTGGCGCCGGGCGCTGTTGAGGTGACGGTGTTGATGACGATCTTGTCGCCGTCCTGGTCGTTCCCGTTGACGGTGACGTTGTAGGTGATGGTGGCGCGGGCGCCGGGGGCGAGGTCACCGGTCCAGGTCAGGGTGAGGGCGGCAGGGTCGTAGGTGAGGGTGCCGCTGGTTTTGGTGGCGGTGCCGTCGTTGTCGTAGCTGGCGTCGCCGGCCATCTGGGTGAAGGAGTCGGTGACGGTGGCGCCGGTGTAGGGGGCCGTGCCGGTGTTGGTGACCGTGATGGTGTAGCCGATGGTCGCGCCGGGGGTGGTGCTGGTGGTGCTGGCGGTCTTGACGATCGCCAGCGCCGGGATCAGGACGGTGGTGACGGGGGTGCAGGCCGGGACGGTTCCGCCGGGCGGGCAGTTGTTTCCCGGCGCGCTGGAGACGGCGGTGGCGCTGAGCGTCTTGTTGCCGGTGTCTGGGTTGTTGACGGTGACCGATGATGTCACGGTGACGGTGCCGCCGACCGGGATGTCCCCGGTCCACACTGCCCCGGTGGTGCCGGCGGACAGGGTGCCGGAGGTGGCGGTGGCGTCGCCGTTGCCGGTGGCGTCGTCGGCGATGCCGGTGGCGTCGGTGGCGACGCTGATCCCGTAGTACGGCGTCGTGCCGGTGTTGTGCAAGATCGCGGTGTAGCGGACGACGCCGCCCGGTGTCGTCGAACTCACGTTGGCGGTGAAACTTATGCTCAGCTGCGACACCGTCACCGTCGCGGTGCAGCGGGGGTCGGTGGTGCCGGTCCCGCTGGGGGTGGGGCAATTGCTGCCCGGGGTCGCGGACGTCACGGTGTTGGTGAGGGTTTTGTCGCCGGTGGTGTCGGGGTTGTCGATGGTGACGGTGTAGGTGATGGTGACGGTGGCGGCGAGCGCGAGGTCGCCGGTCCAGGACAGGGTCTGGCTGGTGTAGCCGAGGGTGCCGGTGGCGGCGGGGGTGGTGGCGGCGTCGCCGTTGTAGGTGGCGTCGTCCAGGACGCCGGCCAGCGGGTCGGTGAGGGCCGCGCCGGTGTAGGGGGTCTGGCCGGTGTTGGTGACGGTGATGGTGTAGGTGATGGTGGCGCCGGGCACGGCGGTGGCGGCGCTGGCGGTTTTGGTGATGGTCAGGGCGGGGGTCAGGACCGGGATGGTGATGCGGCAGCTTGTGCTGGTGGTGCCGGGCGGGCAGGTGGCGCCGGGCGCTGTTGAGGTGACGGTGTTGATGACGATCTTGTCGCCGTCCTGGTCGTTCCCGTTGACGGTGACGTTGTAGGTGATGGTGGCGCGGGCGCCGGGGGCGAGGTCACCGGTCCAGGTCAGGGTGAGGGCGGCAGGGTCGTAGGTGAGGGTGCCGCTGGTTTTGGTGGCGGTGCCGTCGTTGTCGTAGCTGGCGTCGCCGGCCATCTGGGTGAAGGAGTCGGTGACGGTGGCGCCGGTGTAGGGGGCCGTGCCGGTGTTGGTGACCGTGATGGTGTAGCCGATGGTCGCGCCGGGGGTGGTGCTGGTGGTGCTGGCGGTCTTGACGATCGCCAGCGCCGGGATCAGGACGGTGGTGACGGGGGTGCAGGCCGGGACGGTTCCGCCGGGCGGGCAGTTGTTTCCCGGCGCGCTGGAGACGGCGGTGGCGCTGAGCGTCTTGTTGCCGGTGTCTGGGTTGTTGACGGTGACCGATGATGTCACGGTGACGGTGCCGCCGACCGGGATGTCCCCGGTCCACACTGCCCCGGTGGTGCCGGCGGACAGGGTGCCGGAGGTGGCGGTGGCGTCGCCGTTGCCGGTGGCGTCGTCGGCGATGCCGGTGGCGTCGGTGGCGACGCTGATCCCGTAGTACGGCGTCGTGCCGGTGTTGTGCAAGATCGCGGTGTAGCGGACGACGCCGCCCGGTGTCGTCGAACTCACGTTGGCGGTGAAACTTATGCTCAGCTGCGACACCGTCACCGTCGCGGTGCAGCGGGGATCCGTTCCGCCGGTGACGGGGCAGTTGCTATTCGGCGACGTCGAGGTGACCGTGTTGGTCAGGACCCTGTCGCCGGTGGTGTCGGGGTTGTCGACGGTCACCGAGTAGGTGATGGTCACCGATCCGGCAGCTGGGACATCGCCGGTCCAGGACAGGGTCTGGCTGGCGTAGCTGAGGGTGCCCGTGCCGGTGGGCGTGATGGCGGCGTCGCCGTTGTAGGCGGCGTCGTCCAGGACACCCGCCAGTGGGTCGGTGAACGTCGCCCCGGCATAAGGCACGTCGCCCGAGTTGGCGGCGGTGACGGTGTAATGCACCACGCCGCCTGCGGGGACCGAGGCCATGTCCGCGGTCTTGGTGATCGTCAGCGTTGCCGGCTTAGCCACGGTGACGGTGGCGGTGCAGCGGGGGTCGGTTCCGCCGGTGGTGGGGCAATTGCTGCCCGGGGTCGCGGACGTCACGGTGTTGGTGAGGGTTTTGTCGCCGGTGGTGTCGGGGTTGTCGATGGTGACGGTGTAGGTGATGGTGACGGTGGCGGCGAGCGCGAGGTTGCCGGTCCAGGACAGGGTCTGGCTGGCGTAGCCGAGGGTGCCGGTGGCGGCGGGGGTGGTGGCGGCGTCGCCGTTGTAGGTGGCGTCGTCCAGGACGCCGGCCAGCGGGTCGGTGAGGGCCGCGCCGGTGTAGGGGGTCTGGCCGGTGTTGGTGACGGTGATGGTGTAGGTGATGGTGGCGCCGGGCACGGCGGTGGCGGCGCTGGCGGTTTTGGTGATGGTCAGGGCGGGGGTCAGGACCGGGATGGTGATGCGGCAGCTTGTGCTGGTGGTGCCGGGCGGGCAGGTGGCGCCGGGCGCTGTTGAGGTGACGGTGTTGATGACGAGCTTGTCGCCGGTGTCGGGGTTGCTGACGGTGACGTTGTAGGTGATGGTGGCGCGGGCGCCGGGGGCGAGGTCACCGGTCCAGGTCAGGGTGAGGGCGGCAGGGTCGTAGGTGAGGGTGCCGCTGGTTTTGGTGGCGGTGCCGTCGTTGTCGTAGCTGGCGTCGTCGGCCATCTGGGTGAAGGAGTCGGTGACGGTGGCGCCGGTGTAGGGGGCCGTGCCGGTGTTGGTGACCGTGATGGTGTAGCCGATGGTCGCGCCGGGGGTGGTGCTGGTGGTGCTGGCGGTCTTGACGATGGTCAGGGCGGGCGTCAGCACCTGCACGGTGGCGGTGCAGGCGGGGTCGGTGGAACCGGCCGGGCAGTTGCTTCCCGGCGCGGTCGAGGTGAGGGTGCTGGTCATCGTCTTGTTGCCGGGATCGGGGCTTTTCACCGTCACGGTGCCGGTGACGGTGACGGTGCCGCCGACCGGGATGTCCCCGGTCCAGGTGATGCCGGTGCCGGTCAGGGTCAGCTGACCGGCGGTGGCGCCGTTCTGGTCGGTGGCGGTCTGGTCGCCGTTGGGGACCGCGTCGTCGAGCACGTCGGTGATGTCGCTGGCGATAGTGATCCCGGTGTAGGGGACACGGCCGGTGTTGTGGAAGGTCGCGGTGTAACGGACGATGCCGCCGGGTGTGGCCGTGGCGACGTTGGCGGTGTTGGTGATGGCGAGCCCGGCCACGGTGACGGTGGCGGTGCAGCGGGGGTCGGTTCCGCTGGTGGTGGGGCAATTGCTGCCCGGGGTCGCGGACGTCACCGTGTTGGTCAGGGTGCCGTCGCCGGTGTCCGGCTTCTTGACCGTCACCGAGTAGGTGATGGTGACGGTGGCGGCGAGCGCGAGGTTGCCGGTCCAGGACAGGGTCTGGCTGGTGTAGCTGAGGGTGCCGGTGGCGGCGGGGGTGGTGGCGGCGTCGCCGTTGTAGGTGGCGTCGTCCAGGACGCCGGCCAGCGGGTCGGTGAGGGCCGCGCCGGTGTAGGGGGTCTGGCCGGTGTTGGTCACGGTGATGGTGTAGGTGATGGTGGCGCCGGGCACGGCGGTGGCGGCGCTGGCGGTTTTGGTGATGGTCAGGGCGGGGGTCAGGACCGGGATGGTGATGCGGCAGCTTGTGCTGGTGGTGCCGGGCGGGCAGGTGGTGCCGGGCGCTGTTGAGGTGACGGTGTTGATGACGAGCTTGTCGCCGGTGTCGGGGTTGCTGACGGTGACGTTGTAGGTGATGGTGGCGCGGGCGCCGGGGGCGAGGTCACCGGTCCAGGTCAGGGTGAGGGCGGCAGGGTCGTAGGTGAGGGTGCCGCTGGTTTTGGTGGCGGTGCCGTCGTTGTCGTAGCTGGCGTCGTCGGCCATCTGGGTGAAGGAGTCGGTGACGGTGGCGCCGGTGTAGGGGGCCGTGCCGGTGTTGGTGACCGTGATGGTGTAGCCGATGGTCGCGCCGGGGGTGGTGCTGGTGGTGCTGGCGGTCTTGACGATGGTCAGGGCGGGCGTCAGCACCTGCACGGTGGCGGTGCAGGCGGGGTCGGTGGAACCGGCCGGGCAGTTGCTTCCCGGCGCGGTCGAGGTGAGGGTGCTGGTCATCGTCTTGTTGCCGGGATCGGGGCTTTTCACCGTCACGGTGCCGGTGACGGTGACGGTGCCGCCGACCGGGATGTCCCCGGTCCAGGTGATGCCGGTGCCGGTCAGGGTCAGCTGACCGGCGGTGGCGCCGTTCTGGTCGGTGGCGGTCTGGTCGCCGTTGGGGACCGTGTCGTCGAGCACGTCGGTGATGTCGCTGGCGATAGTGATCCCGGTGTAGGGGACACGGCCGGTGTTGTGGAAGGTCGCGGTGTAACGGACGATGCCGCCGGGTGTGGCCGTGGCGACGTTGGCGGTGTTGGTGATGGCGAGCCCGGCCACGGTGACGGTGGCGGTGCAGCGGGGGTCGGTTCCGCTGGTGGTGGGGCAATTGCTGCCCGGGGTCGCGGACGTCACCGTGTTGGTCAGGGTGCCGTCGCCGGTGTCCGGCTTCTTGACCGTCACCGAGTAGGTGATGGTGACGGTGGCGGCGAGCGCGAGGTTGCCGGTCCAGGACAGGGTCTGGCTGGCGTAGCTGAGGGTGCCGGTGGCGGCGGGGGTGGTGGCGGCGTCGCCGTTGTAGGCGGCGTCGTCCAGGACGCCGGCCAGCGGGTCGGTAAGGGCCGCGCCGGTGTAGGGGGTCTGGCCGGTGTTCGTCACGGTGATGGTGTAATGGACCACCCCGCCGGGCGCGGCGGTCGAGGTGCCAGCCGTCTGGGAGATCGTGAGGCCGGATACGGTGACCGTGATCGAGCAGCGGGCGTCGGTGTTCCCGGCCGGGCAGTTGTTCCCCGAGGTCGTGGAAGTCACGGTGGTACTCATGAGGCCATCACCAGGATCGGGCTGCTTGACCGTGGCGGAGTAGGTGATCTTTGCGATCGCGCCGGCCGCGAGGTTGCCGGTCCAGGTGAGATTTGGGCTGGTGTAGGTAACAGTGCCGGCGGTCGCGGCGGCGTTCGCGTTGTAGGTGGCGTCGTCAATGATGCCGCCGAGGGGAGCGGTCAGGGCCGCCCCCGTGTAGGCCAGCGAACCGGAGTTGGTGACGGTGATCGTGTAGTTGACCGTGCCGCCAGGCGGCACCGACCCGACGTCGGCTGTCAGGGCGATCGTCAGGGCCGCGGTCCCGCACGATTGCACGGTCGTGGCGAATGCATTCGGCAGCACCTGGCCGCCAGAGGAGCTTCCGTTCGGGCCGCCCTGGGTGTAGGCAGCCGCGATAATGCCGCCGTTGATTCCGTTTCCGTCGGTTTCGGCCACGGTTGACGCTGGCGCGTAGATGGTACCTGGGATCGTCGAGGAACCGCTAAGAGCCAGAGTGGTCGCGGTCGGGAAGTTCCAGAGCGTGTATGCCGCATTCGCGTTCTGGAGGCCATTGAAGTTCGGCGGCGACCAGGTGAAGTTGTTCCCCACTCCGGTGGTATCGACGTTAATGATCAGTGGTGTCGAGGCGCTGGGCGTGTTCTGGAACTGCAGAGTTGAGATATTGGCCAGATTTGCTGCGGTAATGTTGAGTATGTTTTGCATACCCGAGGTGAGCGTCACGTAGGCGCTGGTGCTGGGCGGCAGGGTAGCGGGAAGTGGTGTGCCGTTCTGGTTCGCGAGGACGACGGTGCCGGAGCAGCTGGCCAGGCTGGTGGACTGCGAACGGAACGTGCTGAACGCGCTCGCGAAGGCGACGAGCCCGGACTGGTTGACCGACGCCGTTGGCTGAGTGACCACGTCCGCGATCTGCGGCAGCGATGAGTAGCCTTGCCCGGATCTGACGACGCGAGTGGGCGCACTGCCCGACTGCGCCACCGTAGCGCCGGTCATGTCGCCGACCTTGACATAGTCGCTCGACAGCACGTTGACCGTGCCGTTAGAGCCGCTGCCTGCCCAGTTGACGTTCCCGTTGACAAGCAGCCCGGTCGGCCTGCTGTCGCCAGGCGCGGTGAAGGTCCCCGGGGTCTGGCTTGCCAGGTTGAAGCTGCCAGAGCCGAGCGTGAGGTTACCGCCGAGCGCGACAGGCCCGCCGATCGACGTCGAGTTCAGCGTGGCATTCCCCGCGACGAACACGTTGAAGCCCTGGTTTCCCGTTATGGGGTTGAACGGGGTAGCCGCCAGCGGCGCTCCCGACGTCGCCGGCGCGAAGGCCACAGCGCTGATTCCGGCACCGGCCACCGCTACCGTACCAGCAAGTGGCACGATAAAGGACAGCCGGAACCATTTCGCCACAGCCCCCGGTGTGGACGTCACGGAATGAATTGGATCAACATCCTGGTATGCCAGTCAAGGTTTTCTGCCGGTGGCGGATAGTTTGTTTATACAATTTTAGCCTGACCTTCGCAAATGGTGTTGCCCACGTTAGCTCCCTCGTTATGCGAATGGATCGCGGCGGCAGCTCCGATCGGGCCAGCGGGCGGCAGCCGTCGTAAAGGCGGATACCGAGCGCAGCCGTTCGGCTAAAGGGGCGCGATGCTTGCCGTGGCTATGCGGCCTGCCTGTTCCCTCGGTGGTGTGGAGGTGCACCGGACCGCCAGCGCTGCTTGTCCTGGGGGAGGCCGCGGCGGCGCGATGCCGGATGCGTCACCGCCTGGGCCGTGATGGCGGCGGCTGACTGGCGCGCGCACGGTCAAAGACGCCAGCACGGTCAAAGAGCTGAAGGGCGCGCACGCTCAACGTCTGGGCCGGGATCGTAGTCACCACGCTGATTGAGCTCTAAGCTCAGAATCACATAAGAAACTTAAGACACGGAAGACTCGTCAGCAACATTAGCAACATAGATAACTCTGATCCCATGTCGTGACCGGCGGCGCGGCTTCCTGGATTGGCCGGCCCCGCGCGTGACCTGCGGCAAGGCCCTCGGTGATCGGCGGACAGGCGGATAGTCAGCGATTGGCCGGGTAGGTACGGCAACGGTCACAATCTGATACCAAAGGGAGTGGTGATCATGGCTGGGATGCTGCGTGTTCCGCGGAGCCGCGGCGCCCTCAGCGGCTTCCTGCTCGTGCTGCTGGGTGTGTGGGGCGGGCTCGTGCCGTTCATCGGGCCGTATTTCCACTACGCCTACACGCCCGACCGCGCCTGGGCCTACACCTCCGGCCGATGGTGGCTGGAGATCCTGCCTGGCATCGCGACCGCGGTTGGCGGGCTGATCCTGCTCGCGAGCGCGAACCGCGCCGTCGCCGCGTTCGGCGCATGGCTGGCCGCGCTCGGCGGTGCGTGGTTCGTCGTCGGCAGGACCTTCAGCGTGTGGCCGGCCAGCATCCCACGCGTCGGCGTGGCGACGGGAAGCGCGCTCATGCGGACGGTCGAGGAGATCGGCTTCTTCTCCGGCCTTGGCGTCGTCATCGTCTTTATCGCCGCCGTTGCGCTTGGCCGCTTCGCGGTCATGGGCGCCAGGCAAGCGGGGCCTGCCGGCACCGAGCCGGCGGCAGAGGACGTGGACAAGGAAAGGGCGGACGATCCGGACGGCCCGGACACCCGCACGCGAACGATCCTGGGCCGGAAGGTCGAGCCGGCGAGGGACAGCTCGGCTACCGGGGTTTCATCTGACACCTGACCCTCCCGGTCAGGCCGCCGCACGGCATGCCGGACCCCCGGCGGGCGTGGCATGAAGCTTTCCGCGGCGGGCGATCGCATCCGCGCACTTGCCGTCGCTGCCGCCTTCCCGGCAAGGTGATCTGGAGCCGAAGGGAAGGCGCAGATGGCACAGGACGCGCAGCAGGCCGGGGAGCAGGACGCGCAGCCGGCCGGGGAGACGACCGCGCCAGCGGGCACGGCTACGCCAGTGACCGCGCCAGCGGGGACGGCAACGCCAGTGGCCGCACCGGTGCCCGCGGGAGCGGGCACGGCAACGACGGCGGACGAGATCAGGCACCGGGTGCGGGAGTTTCTCGCTACCCACGATCCGGCGACCATGCCGCCAGGCGATTTCCTGCGTGCCCGCTTCGACGCGGGACTTGCCTGGGTGCACTACCCGCCCGGGTCCGGTGGCATAGGCGCGCCGCGGGCGCTGCAGGCCGCCGTTGACGGCGAGTTCGCCGCGGCCGGTGCGCCATCCAATCATCCAGAACGCATCGGCATCGGACTCGGCATGGCCGCCCCCACCATCCTCGCGTTCGGCACCGGCGAGCAGCGCACGCGCTGGCTGCGCCCGCTCTGGACAGGTGAGGAGGTCTGGTGCCAGCTGTTCAGCGAGCCTGGCGCGGGCTCCGACCTGGCCGGGCTCGCCACCCGCGCGGAACGCGACGGCGACGACTGGGTGGTGACCGGCCAGAAGGTATGGACGTCCCAGGCGCACCGGGCGCGGTGGGCGATCCTGGTCGCCAGGAGTGACCCTGACGTGCCCAAGCACCGCGGGCTGACCTATTTCGCCTGTGACATGACGGCGCCGGGGGTGGAGGTGCGGCCGCTGCGGCAGTTGACCGGCGAGGCGGAGTTCAACGAGGTGTTCCTCAGCGAGGTGCGGATTCCTGACGCGCACCGGCTCGGTGCCGTCGGCGACGGATGGCAGGTGGCCATGGCCACCCTGATGAACGAGCGGGTCGCTATCGGCGGCTTGGCGCTGCCGAGGGAGGGCGGGATGATCGCGTCGGCCGCCCGCACCTGGCGGGAGCGGCCTGACCTGCGGACTCCTGGGCTGCATGACCGCCTGCTGCGGTTCTGGGTGGAGGCGGAGGTGGCAAGGCTTGCTTCCGAACGGCTCCGCCAGCAACTCGCCGCCGGGCAGCCGGGTCCGGCCGGGTCGGCGGCCAAGCTGGTGTTCGCGCGGCTGAACCAGGAGATCTCGGGATTTGAGGTCGAACTGGCCGGCCAGGCGGGGCTGTTGTACGACGACTGGACGATGCACCGGCCGGAGTCGGCGAACTTCTTCGGCCGCGGTCCCGGCTACAGGTACCTGCGGGCGCGC
This sequence comes from uncultured Actinomycetota bacterium, assembly GCA_963727015.1. Taxonomy (GTDB): domain Bacteria; phylum Actinomycetota; class Actinomycetes; order Streptosporangiales; family Streptosporangiaceae; genus DATFVJ01. The sequence continues at coordinate 129,087 of CAVSEV010000007.1, forward strand.
GGCAACTCGATCGAGGGCGGCACCTCCGAGGTGCTGCGGAACATCATCGCCGAGCGGGTGCTCGGCCTGCCGGCCGAGATCCGGATGGACAAGGACGTGCCATGGAAGGAACTGCCGCGGTGAACGCTTCTGATCAATCCGCTGCGGCCGGGGCTGCGGCGGGCGGCGGCGCGCCGCGGCTTCCCAGCCTGCTGTACAGCGAGGAGGAGGAGCACCTGCGGGCTGCGGTACGGGCGCTGCTCGAAGATCGCTGCGGCTGGCACGCGGTGCTCGCCAGATCCGAGAGCGATGAGCCATACAACGCCGGGCTCTGGCGGGCCCTTGCCGCCGACCTCGGCTGCGCCGGGCTCCTCATCCCCGCCGAACAGGGCGGCGCGGCGGCATCCTTCCGCGAGGCCTGCGTCACGGCGGAGGAACTCGGGCGCGCCGTCGCGCCCGTCCCTTACCTGGGCAGCGCGGTGGTGGCGACCGCCGCGCTGCTATCGGCCGGTGACACGGAACTGCTCGCCAGACTGGCCACGGGCCACGTCACCGCCGCCCTCGCCGTGCCGTTCGCGGACATGCCCGGCGCGCCGGTCTCCCGCCCGGCCCGCCTCGCGCGGCCGCAGCCGGCCGACAAGGACTCCGGTATGGCCAGGGTGAGCGGGACCGTCGCGGGAGTCGCGGACGCGTTGCCCGCGGACGTGCTGCTCGTGCCGGCCGACGGCGTGCCTTTCGGGTTGTACGAGGTGGACACCAGCGCCGCCGGGGTAACCCTGACCCCGGTCACGTCGCTGGACATGACCAGGCAGTTGTGCGACCTGACGATGCACGAGGTGCCCGCCCGGCCGATCGTGGCGGGGGAGGCGGCGGAGCGTGCGGTGTCGGCCGGGCTCACCGCGGGCGCGGCCGTGCTCGCCTCCGAGCAACTCGGCCTGGCCGAGCGGTGCGTTCAGATGACGGTCGGCTACGTGCTGGACCGGCGGCAGTTCGCGCGTCAGGTCGGCTCGTTCCAGGCGCTCAAGCACCGGCTTGCCGACCTGTGGGTGTCGGTCACCCAGGCGCGGGCCGCCGCGCGGTACGCCGCCGCGTGCCTGGCCACCGGTGACCCGGACACCGCGGTCGCGGTCGCGCTCGCCAAGTCCTGCTGCTGCGACGCGGCGATCGCGGCGGCGCAGGAGTCCGTCCAGATGCACGGCGGTGTCGGCTTCACCTGGGAGCATCCAGCGCACCTCTACCTGAAGCGGGCGAAGAGCGCGTCGATCGCGTTCGGCACACCCGACAGGTACCGCGCCACGCTGGCGGGTCTCGTCGACCTGCCCGCCGCATCCTCCACCCGCTAGCCGGCAGTGGCTACTCGTGGGTTACCTTAGCTGACCTCTTACGTGGCTTTTCGGAAACCCAGAGCGTATCTCGCCTGGCCTGGCCACCGGTCCCCAGCCGCGCCGCTGCTACGCCTGCGTCCCTGCCGCCGGCCGGTGTGGCGCCTGACCCGCCGCCGGAGCCTGGGACGGCGCGGCAACCGGCAGCCCGGCGGCCGCCCAGGCCTGGAACCCGCCCGCGACGTCCGTCGCCCCGGCGAGGCCCAGGTCCTGCAGCGCGGCCGCGGCCAGGCTGGAGGTGTAGCCCTCCGAGCAGATCACCAGGATGCGGTCGTCGTATCCGGTGACCGACGCCAGCTTGGCCTGCGACGCGGGATCGAACCGCCATTCGAGGACGTTGCGCTCGATCACGGTCGCGCCTGGTATCTCGCCCTCGGCAGCGCGCTGAGCGGCCGGGCGGATGTCAACCAGGGTCGCGCCGTGGTCAAGCTCGCCGAACGCCTGCCGCGGTGTCACCCGCGTGATGCGTGCGCGCGCCGCGGCGAGGATCTCGTCGATCGTGCGCGCGCCCGCCGGCCGCCGTGTCACCAGTCCCGCGAGTTCTCGCGGCGGCCGGCGACGAGCCCGTCGCCGGTGACGTCGTAGCGGGTCATCCCGGCCAGCGGCGGGGAGTAGGCGTGCACGCTTACCGCGGGCGCCGCGGAGTTGTTTCGCACGTCGTGCACGATATCGGGCTCGATCTCGCGTGCCTGCCCGGCCCCGATGACAACGGACGTGTCCAGCCGGTGTTCCTCGAGGACGCCCCAGGCGAGCGCGAAAGCGCCTGCCGAGCCGCCGTGGTCGTGGAAGCCGGTCGACTGGCCGGGTAGCCAGGTGATCAGCCAGACGTCATAACCGTCGCCCGCGTGGATCTGCTCGTACCAGCGCCCGTCCGCGTTCAGCCGGACCCGGGAGATCCACTCCCCGGGCCGTGCCGCCAGCGTGCGCGCCGTCTCGGCGAGTTCCTGCGTGCTGAGCTGCCAGGTGCTCAGCTGTCCTGGGCCTGGCTTTTCTGGGCTTGACTTTTCAGGGCTTGGCTTTTCTGCGCTTGACTCTTCTGGGTTTGGCTCTTCTGCGCTTGACTGATTTGGGCTTGGCTGCTCCGTGCCTAGTGGCGCGTGCACTGTAGTGGTCATTGCGCGTCTCCTCGTCTGTTCGGTCCTTGGTCGCTGGTGGCCGGGACGGCTGGCATGGCCGTCGTGGCGGTCAGGACCGCGGACAGAGCGCGCTGGCCTGCCGGCGCAGGTCGACGTGGAGACGCTGGTGACGATGCGTGCCAATATGCACGAGGACGATCTTGCCAGATTTCTGAACTAAATCAATCGCCTTAATCGACTTTTTGCCTGGCTAGCAGATTCGGCGCCCCGCCAGCCGGGCGTGGTAAGCATGTGCGCCGAGCGGGCGCGGGTGGAAGCGGCCTGCTCAGACGGCCGCCCGGGTGTAGTGGGTGGCCTCGTCTCCCCCGACGATGTAGCTGGCTTTGCCCTCGATGTTGCGCGGCACGTCGCCCGCGACCGTGACCCGGTGCAGCAGGCGTGGCAGGTCGCCGTAGTCGTCCGGGGCGTAGTGCTGGGTGATGCGGTTGTCGAAGAGCACCAGATCGCCAGGCGCCCACTGCACGCGCATGACGTTCTCCGGCCGCGTCACGTAACTCTGGACGATGGCGAGGATGGCGCGCGACTCCGCGGCGGACAGGCCCACGATCTGCTGGGCGAAACCGCCGATAAACAGCCCGCGCTCGCCCGACTCCGGATGGACCCTGACCACGGGGTGCGCGACCTTGTACTTTTTCGCGGTGAAGTCCTTGTGGCACTCGGCCCGCTTCGCCGAGTCGAACTGGGGCCGGACGTCGTCATAGTCGTTCGTGTGCACGGCCCATAGGCGGTCGGCGAACTCCCGCAGGTCCTTGGGGAGGTCCTGGTAGGCGGCGGCCGAGTTGGCGATCAGCGTGTTCCCGCCGTAGGGCGGTATCACGATGCCGCGCAGCGTGCTTGCCTTGGGCGGGGTCAGCACGAACGTGACGTCGGTGTGCCAGTGGCCGGAGCGGATACCGTCGTCCCCGTCGACGGGCAGCACGCTGGGCTGCCCTCGCACCGAGGGCACGGCCGGATGTGCCCTGGTCAGCTCCCCGAACCGGGAGGCGAAACTGAGCTGCCCCTCGTCGTCGAGAAACTGCCCGGGAAACACGAGTGCCTTGTGCTCGAGCAGCGCGGCGTGGATCTCCGCGAAGATCGCGTCGTCGAAACCGGCCTTCAGGTCGACGCAGACGATCTCGGCCCCGATCCGGCCGCCGATGCGCCGGATGTCGAACTGCGGATTGGACATGGCATTCCTTTGCAGCCGGAATCGGTAGCTGGCCAGCCGGCGGCCGGGCCGACGGCGGCCCGGCCGCCGGGCCGAAGCTCACCTGTGGGGGCGGGCGAGCACAGGCGTTACGTCCGTATCAGCATCGAAACACGGTGTTTGAGATATGTCTACAAACCCTATCGAAAAGATCGGTATGGGTTTGCTCGTGGCTCGTGGCTCGTGGCTCGTGGCTCGTGGCTCGTGGCTCGTGGCTCGTGGGGGCCCGTGGGGGCCCGTGGGCTCGTGGCTGGTGGCTGGTGGCTCGCCGCGGCGGCTCAGGTGCTCCCAGCGACTCGGTTACGCGGCCACCGTGCGTCCGGGCGTGATCCGTTATCTCCGGCGATCAGGGCGCCATTACCGGTCCCATCGTTGGCGTAACAAATGATGGCCCAGCGGCAGGTGGCGGGACTTGGCTGAGCAGTCACTCACGGAATCGTGATGCGACACAAGTTGGCCGGTGGCCCGGCCCGCGCGATGTGGAGACCATTGGCAAGGCGCCCACAGAACCCTCTGGAAGGTCCAATTTCCTGTGGCTGCGGGCATCTGTGCCCCGGAGGGCTGGGTGCCGCCCGGGTTCGTGCTTCTCCGTAATGAAGCCGAAGCGTTCAGGTTTGCCAACGGTTGACTTCCGTACGCCAGACATCTACTCCGGCCACGGTTTGTAACTCCTTGAGTTTGGATAATTACTCATCGTTGACAAGGAGTTCGCGATCTTGCAGTATCTGCTGTGAGCGCGGCCCAAATCGGGGGTACCAATGCGCAAAATTACAGCTCGATCGCCTGCGACGGGGAGGAATCATCGCAGGCCCGTTGTTACCGGCCTCGGCGTAACAGTGATGGGCGTCGCGGTCGCGACCCTGACCGCTCCAGGCCTGGCGCTGGCTTCGACGCACGCCGGCACGGGCGCGATGACCAACGGCCCAGCCAGCAAGTCATCCACGCCTGCCACGCCTGCCAGGCCTGCCGCACCTGCGGCGCCGGCGGCGCCCGTTGTGCCAGCGCCATCGACGCTGGCGCCTGCCAGGCCCAACGCGCCAGCCGTTCCAGCCGCGCCCGCGAGGCCGGCCAGCATCGCCAAGCCGGCGGCGGGCGTCAGACCGCTCGCCACTCCCGGCACTCCCAGTCCCACTCCTACCTCCTCTCCCGCTCCCACCGTCCCCCCGCCCAACATTGGCACTCCATTCGGGAGCTCGATCCTCACAACGACCGTCGGCCCGGCCATCGCCCTCATCGACAACACCGCGTCGTTCACCCTGAGCGGGAACATCGGTGACCAGCCGCAATTTATGAACGCGGTGAGCCTGAATGTGCTCACCAACAACACCGACGGCTACAACGTGTCCGTAACGCCCGTAGCGCCTGGGGACACCCCCTCGGCAACCCCGACCGCGGTCACGGACCTTGTGGGCACCAGCCCCAACACCGAAACGATCCCGGTGAGCGATATCTCGGTCGAGGAAAACCCCCCCGATACGGCCCCTAATACCATCGCGACAGGCTGGCAGAAGCTGGGAACAACCACGACTGGCTTCAGGACTGGCTCGACCGAGGTGTACAACCAGACCCGGGCCCTCGTCGGCCACGGGCGACGCGCTCAGCAACGACTACGAGTACAACGTGCCGATCCCGGCCGTGGCCAAGGACACCTATACGGTCCAACTCGACTACGTCGCCGCGATAAACAACCCCACCTAATGGTGACGCGGTAGACGGCGTACGGCAACCAGAAGTGAGGACATGTGCGTAACCGTCCGGGGCCTCTGTGGGGAGGCCACCTCCGCAGCGGGGGTGGCCTCCCCACGCCGACGTGGGTTCTGTCGCTCGCCGGGGCCCTGAGTCGCCGCGGTTGTCGCTGCCGTTCCCGCCGCCGCGGCGCCGGCGCCCGCCAATCCCGGGATCCCCCGTCTCCAGGGCGTCGCCATGCTGGTCACCCCGCCGCGCTTGCTCGTGGCGGCCAGCCAGATAGCCAAGGTTCAGCGGGTGGAGATCGAGAACAGGGGGAACGTCCAGCTCAACATAAACACCCAGTTGGAGGGCGTGTCCCAGCGCGCCGACGGATCGACCCTGGTAGAGGCGAATGCCCCGTATTCCGCGGTCAACTGGGTCAGGGTCGCGCCGGACCGCTTCGAGGTCAGGACTGGCACCCGGCGCTACGTTGACATCCGCTTCCGCGTGCCGTCGAACGCCGAGCCTGGTGACCACAATGTCGCGATCATTTTCATGGAGCCCCCCGTCGCCCCGAAGAAGAACAACAGCCACGCCGGGCAGCGAAGCAACGTCCGAATCGCGAACGGAATAGGCGTACCGGCCCTCATCACGGTGCCGGGCCCAGTGATCGACGACGTGAGCGTCACCCACCTCAAGGCGCCGGGATTTTCCGCCGGCGGGCCCATTCCGCTCGCCGCGACAGTCCGCGAATCGGGTGACGTCCATCACAGCTTTGCGGGCGGCAACCGGCTTGAGGCACGGGCGGGCCGGGCAATAGTGATGTTTCCGCCGTTCGCGGTGCTGCGCGGATCAACGGTCACCCTAGCGGCCAAATGGACGCACCCTCCGCTCATCTGCATCTGCCACCTCGCGACGGCCGTGGCGACGGACGGTCACCGCAGCATCGCTACCGCGACCGTGGTCATCTTCCCGGTCGTGCAGGCCATCGTCGCGATCATCGTGCTCGCCGCGCTGGTGATTGCCTTCCTGCTGCTCCGTCGCCGCCAGCGCCGCAAGCTCGCGGTCGCCTACGAGGCCGGCCGCCAGGACGGCAGCCTCGGTGACGACGCTCCGCCAGCCTAGGCTGACCCGAACCCGGCCGCGCGTGCACCTGCCGCCACGGGAATGCGGCATTTCGTGGCTGCGGGTAATGCGGGCTGATACCATCCCGGGCTGAACAGCGTGTTATCGACGAGTTGTGTTTCGGCCATAGACATCCAATCAGGGCACAACAGGAATATTCCTGAATATTCCTGCCCGGGATGCCGCGCGGAAACAAATCGCCACCCGGGGGACGCAGATGACAAGGCCGCACAATTCCCGCCTGCCACGACGCGGGTCCGTTAGACGCCGCAATACCTTTGCGGCGGTCGCACTTGCCGGGCCGCTGACCGCCTTGTCCGCGCAGCTTTCACCGTTCCTGGCGCAGGCCTACGGCGCGCCAATCCCCAGGCCGTTGACGCGGGAAGCGGCGCACACCCGGCACCTGACGGCGGGCCAGTCGCTGACCGCGAATAGCTCGCTGGCCGGGACTAGTTCGTTGGCCGGGACTAGTTCGTTGGCCGGGACTAGCTCTGGCCGCGACTAGCTCGCTGGCCGGGACTACTCTGCGCCGAGCATGACCAGCCACGGGCCCAATTCGAGCATCGCGGCCGATCGGAGCAGCCAGCCAGGCACCGACGGCCCGAGCCCATCGCCCGCGGCCCTGCGCCCATCGATTCCCGTCGCCGCGGCCGCGAACGGTCCCGCGCTGAGCATCGGCGTGGACGACGGCAGGCAGGCCGCCAAGCCAGGTGATCTGCTCACCTACACGGTCAAGATCCACAACATCGGCACGACGAACGCCCGTGGCCTTGACATTGTGCAGACGCTGCCGACCGGGATGAGGCTGGTCTCGGCCACCCGCCGTGGCGCTGCCCGCGCGGGGGCCGTGACGTGGAAGGTGAACCTGCCCGCTGGCCGCGTGGCCACCTTCGGGGTGGTGGGCAAGGTCGGGCAGACGCCGAACCAGCTCCTGCGCCTCGACACCATCGCCTGCGCGACGACCAGGGGGAGCATCAAGCCGATCGTCTGCGCCGCCCACTCCGACGAACTGCCCGCCGGTGCCAGAGCGGCCGCGCACGAACGGCGCGCCACCCGCGCGGCGGCCCACAGCCACAGGCCGGGATTCCTCCGGTCCGCAGGCGCGACGTTGCTCCTCGCCGCGGCCGCTGCGATCACTGGCTGGCTTTTCCTGCGCAGACGCGCCCGCCGCGCCTCGTGACCGCAGCCGTTCAGGGCCGCGCCTGATACAGCCGCGGATCGCGTGGGCTATGGCGCACGCGATCCGCGGCGTTCGTGGGCCGCCCCGCGGCATGTCCCCAGGATCGGCATGTCCCTAGGATCGGCATGTCCCCTATAGGAACTGCCGCGACGGCGCGGGCGGCGTCGCGGTTATCCGGACCGCGTTCCGGCCGAGGATGGAATGCTCCCCGGTCACCTCGACAGTGCCGATCTGTCCGGGCAAGGACCGGACAAGTGCCCCGCCGATGCCGCCGTTGTCCCCGAACGGGAAGGGGCTGTCACCCAGCAGCACGGCCGGTCCGGCCAGCGCCAGGCTCACGCCACCGGTAATGTGCGCGCGCCGATGCCCATACGCATCCACCGCCCGGAACGTAACACGGGTCGCGTCAGACCCGTCAGCCACAATCGTCTCGTGGTCGGCTGTCATCTCAAGCCGGTCGCCGGACGGGTCCGCGGACATCCGTACGACCTTGACCAGGGCGCCTGCCACATACCCGTCGATGCGCAGTTCAGGCAGGGCGGCCGTGCCAGGCGGGACCGACGTCGGCGGGGTCTGGGCGATGGTGAGATCCACGAACACCGGCGGATGCGCCAGGCTCCCGAACTGCTCCGTATCTGGCACACCCGTCGCGAAGTGCGCCCCGCCGACGTAGATCTCCAGCCGGTCGCAGTTCGTGGCGATCATCGCGCCCGGCCCGGGGCCTTGCGGCGGCGAGCCGGGCCCGAAGTCCCAGCAGAACACCGGCAGGATCACCGCGCGCACCCGTGGGTCGAGCTGCGACCGGTAGAACGCCGCACCGGGCTTGGGCACGCGGAACGTGTCCATCACCCCGGGCCATTTCAGGTTCTCGAAGTGGTGGCCGTTCAGCGAGGCGTAGTCGAATCCGGCCCAGCCGAGCAGGCCGCAGTAGCCGGGATCAGACCTGGCGATGTCATGCACCTGGGCGTGCATGACCGCCTGTTTCGCCAGCACCGCGTCCGGGTCGGTCCAGCGGAAATACGGCGGCCCGTCCAGCGCGCCGACCGCCTCGGTGACCAGGTAGGGCAGGCCAGGCATGGGCGCGAGCAGTGTCGCGTTGCCGCCGGAGGAGTGGTAGTCGTCAAAGGCGAACACGTCCTGCGCCCAGTCCGAGGTCGAGTACACATCCACCGCCCCGGACGTCTGCCGTGAGCCGTCCAGATCGTCGGCAAGCTGACGAGTCTGCTGGTACAGGGTCACGTAGTTCGCGGTCTCGTTGAGCCGGGTACCCCAGATGATCACCGAGGGCCGGTTGCGGTCACGGATCACCATGTCGCGCACGTTCGCGACGACAAGGTCCTGCCACGCCGCGTCGCCAACGTACTGCCAGCCCGGCGGCTCCTCCCACACCATCAGGCCAAGCTCGTCGCAGGCGTCGAGGAAATGCGGCGACTGCGGGTAGTGGGAGCAGCGGACCATGTTGCAGTTCAGTTCGCGCTTGAGGATCTCCGCGTCCCTGCGCTGCAGGCGCGCGGACATCGCCAGGCCGGCGTAGGGGAAGTGCTGATGCCGGTTCAGGCCGAAGATCGGCGTGCGCCTGCCGTTCAGGTAGAAACCGTCCGGCTGGAACATCGCCTCGCGGAAACCGATCGTCGCCGAGACCGAGTGGCTGACCCGGCCGGGCAAGGTGAGCGTGACCCGGACCGTGTACAGCCTGGGCGTGTCGGGCGACCACAACGTCACGTCGCCGATGCCGGTGAGGCTGAGCGAGATGGCTGTGCCGGCGGGCGCGCCCGAGGCGATACCGAGGAACCGGGGCGATACCCGTGGCGGCACCCGTCGCGGCATCAGCCGGGGCGAGCACCACGGTCGTGGCAGCGGTGGCGAGGGCCCTCGAGCCGTCGAGCAACTCGGCGCTGACCTGCGCGCACGCCCCGGCCGCACAGCCCGCATCGATAGTGCACCGCACGTCAACGCGCCTGCCTGGGCTCAGCACGTCGACGGGCCTGGCGAAGACGTCGGAAATGTACGCCTCAGGCACCACCCGCAGTCGCACGTCGCGGTAGATGCCGCCCGGCTGCAGGTAGTCGACGGCGGCCGCGCCACCTGGAGCGCCCTCCGGAGGCACCGGCAGCCACCGTGCGTCTACCACCACGGCGAGCACGTTGTCGCCGGGAATCACATGGCCGGTCAACTCCGCCGACCACGGCAGGTGCCCGCCCTGGTGCACGCCGACCGTGGTCCCGTTGAGCAGGGCCGTCGCGTTCACCATGACCCCGTCGAAATCTACGAACACCCGGCCGCCGCCCGGCGCTGCGCTACCGGCTGCCGTGCCACCCCCTGCCGCATCACCCGGCACCCCACCGCCCGGCACCCCACCGCCCGGCACCCCACCGCCCAGCACCCCAGCGCCCAGTGCGGCGCCGTCGAAATGGCGGCGGTAGATCCACACTTTTTCCCACGCCGAATGGTCCCATTCCCGCCAGGACAGTGGCGTGACCGTATGCGGCAGCGTGACCCGGCTGAATCCGCTGTCGTCGTAGCCTGGCGCCGCGGCGCCATCCACATAAAGACCGCCAAAAAGCCATTCACGATTGAATTCATACGCGCGAGCCGTATAGCTTCGGTCCGCGGCGGCCCGCCGGCCGGCCAGCGCCTGGGCCGGGCCGGAACCCAGCACGGGCAGGCCGGTGAGTGCCGCGCCGCTGATGACGCCGCTACGCAGGACCGCGCGCCTTGACGGCAAGGAGCGCGCACGCGCCGCGATGGTGTTCTGCTCCGGTGCGGCGGCGGCGGCAGCGGGGCGGATAACTGGCGAAGTCACGTCATCAAAATTGACTAAATCTCAGCTCAACAGGGAAAGAGCGGGCATTGCGGAACTGCAATTAACCGCTTTCCGTTGAGTGTAGCCGCCGCTAACCCTGGTGCGCGGGATTTCATTGTTCGATTCGCGGATACGCGCCGGCAGGCGGCGGAAAACCCGGGGCGGCGGGTTCATGGCCGCGGCCCGGGATCTCCGCCGTTTCCCCGCCGCGGGCAGCGCCGCCGATCAGGCGGCGCCCGGGGGGAAACCGGCTCAGGAAGCCGGGGGCATCAGCACCGCGTCGATGATGTAGACCGTCGCGTTTGCGGTCCGGACGTTGCCGCACAGCACGTGGGCGTTGTTGATCTCGTAGGTCCCGCCCATCGAGGCGGGCTTCACGGTGGCGCCTTCGAGTGTCTTGAGCGGCGTGCCGCTGGCCAGCTGGGCCGGGGTGTATCGACCGGAGACCACGTGATAAGTGAGGATCTTCGTGAGTTCGGCCTTGTCGGCGAGCACCTTCTTCAGGGTCGGCGCCGGGATCTTGGCAAAGGCCGCGTTGTCCGGCGCGAAGACGGTGATGCTTGACGCGGAGTTGAGCGTGCCAGCCAGGCCCGCCTTCTTGACGGCGGTCACGAGCGTCGCGAGCATCGGGTTGCCCGAGGCCGCGGTGGCGACGGGTGCGGCGGCCATGCCGTTGAAGCTGCCCGCCCCGCTTGCGGGCACGGTCTTGCAGGCCGAACCGAACGGCGCGCCGCCCGCGGCCTCGCCACTGGCAGTCCCGGCCGGTGCCGCGGCTGGTGCCGCGGACGATGCCGTGGCGGCGGGCGAGGACGGCGAAGAGCCCGATGTACTGCCCGAGCTGCAGGCGGCCGCCCCGAGCGCGAGGCCGGCGGTGGCAACTGCGATGCCGAAGGCACGTCGTTTCACGATTCCCCCTTTGTGACGGTCGCTGACCGTCACTGGTAGTGGCTGAGGCCCGCGCCCCAGGCGCGGAGCTCCGACGCTCGCTGGCGTTCGAACCGGTTTCGTCGCGTCGCGCGCGGTGGATTGGTGCGACCTCTTCCGGCCTCTCCCGGCAGCCCGGCCTCTTTCGATCTTTTTGGACGCGGACCGATCCGCGCGGTCACGAGCGCCGAATACAAGGCATGAACACACGCAGCATGCGTGCGGCAGGTTCGGGCCCTGGTCTCACAGAGGGGGGAGACCAGGGTCCGGACGGGCTGCTCGCGCACGTGGCGCGGGGTGACCAGGGGGCATTCGAGGCGGTGTATGACCGCTTCGCGGGACCGGTATATGGCCTGATCCTCAAGGTGGTCCGTGATCCGGCCCAATCCGAGGAAGTAGCCCAGGAGGTCATGCTCGAGGTGTGGCGGACGGCGGCCAGGTTCGACGCCTCAAAGGGCACCGCCGCAACCTGGATCCTGACGATCGCCCACCGCCGGGCGATCGACCGAGTGCGTTCCGTCACCGCCTCGGCGCAGCGTGAGCAGCGGATCGCCGCGGCGGCTGTTGGCCTGGACGAGGTTGCCGACAGCGTGCAGGCGACGCTTGACCGTGAGCGTGTGCGCCGCTGCCTGGACGGCCTCACCGAGCTGCAACATGAGTCGATCACGCTTGCCTACTACGGCGGATACAGCCATCGGCAGGTCGCGGGCTTGCTCGGTGTCGCACTCGGCACGATCAAAACCAGGATCCGCGACGGGCTGATCCGGATGCGCGACTGCATGGGGGTGGAGTGGTGAAACTTCTCCGCCACGACCTGCACATCCTTACCGGCGCCTACGCGCTGGACGCATTGGAAGGAGCGGAACGCGACCGGTTCGAACACCATCTGCACCGCTGCCAGCCCTGCGCGCACGAGGTCGGCGGGCTCAAGGAGACCGCCAGCAGGCTCGCGCTGGCGGTAGCCGTCGTCCCGCCGCCGCCGCCGGCGCTGCGCGGCCGGGTCCTCGCCGCCGTCGCGCGCACCCGCCAGGCGCCCCCCGTCATCGACCCGCAGCCGCGTTCAGCGCAGCGCCCGGCGTGGGTTCCGCGCCTGGCAGCGGCTGTGGCCGCGGCCGGTATCGCGGCGGCGGCCGTCCTCGGCGTGGTGCAGGCCCGTACACAGGACGGGCTCGACCGGAGCCGGGCGCAAAGCCGGGCCATGGCAGCGGTTCTAGCCGCTCCCGATGCCCGGATCATGAAACAGCCCACGCTGGCTGGTGGTGTGGCGACCGTCGTGGTTTCCCCCGCGCGGCACGAGGTGATCTTCGCCGCGGCCGGGCTGCCGGGGCTGCCGCCGGCCAAGGTCTACGAACTGTGGGTCATGGGCCCGCCAGGAACCCGGCCGGCCGGTCTGCTTGCCGCCGAGACTGGGCGCACCACGCCCGTGCTCGCTTCCGGGCTCCGCCCCGGTGACCAGGTCGGGCTGACGGTCGAGCCCGCGGGCGGGACATCACAGCCAACCGGCAAGGCGATCCTGGTTATGCCGCTACCGTCCTGAAGACCGAACCAGGTCCCCGCAGCCTCGGTTGCTGGCCGAACCTGGCACCCGCTGCCTGGCACCCGCGCCCTGGGACCCGCGTCCTGGCACCCGCTGTCCTGGCACCCGCTGTCCTGGCACCCTATGGGACCTGTCTGGCGCTACGACGACAGGTAGTCCAATCAGAAATTAACAGAAATAAAATAAAGCCCCCAGAGCTTCATCTTGCAGTTCACTTCGCAATGCATATTTCGCTATCCGCTGAGCTGCCCAAAGACGTACGTGGCCGGAGGCCGGGAGTTCTTACATGGGTGCGAGTATTTCGGGACTACAGGGGGATGTATATGCTGAGGGTAACTTCCCAGCAATTTGAGAGCGGTATCCTTATGACCAGCACCAACACCAAAAACGGCGCTCAAGCAGCCGTCCGGCGGGCCGCCGTCTATGGGCGCATCAGCCAAGATCCGGGCAACACGCTGGAAGGCGTTCGCCGGCAGATCAGTAAAGCGCTGAAGCGGGTCGACGACCACGCTGGCGACTGGCAGATGAGCGACCTGCCCGGCTCGCCGCTTGACCCGGAGCACCGGGGCGGCGAGCGGTGGCCGCGTGGCGTGTTCGTCGACTACGACATCCCCGCGGGCGGCGAGTATCGCCGCCAGGAGTATCGCCGCATGCTAGCCGCTATGGAACGCGGCGAGGTCAAGGTAGTGGTGTCCAAGGCGCTTGACCGGCTCTGGCATACGCTAGCGGAGACCGCCGAAGTGCTCGTCAAGATGCGCGCTGCGAAGATTCACCTTGAGCTGGTCGACACCGGGCCGAGCATAGCTCTGGACGGGCGCCTCGTTCAGGTGTTCCCGGCCGCCTGGGCCGGACGGCCGGCCGATCCTGACACCGCCTCGCTAGCTGCGCTGATGCCGTTCCCATAGTGACCTACCCACAATCTGCCTAGGTTTTCAGCCGCGTTCCCGCGTTCCCGCGTTCCCGCGTTCCCGCGTCCCGCGTTCCGCGTTTCCAGCCGCGTTTCCAGTCGCCGAAACCGAGGCCGGGCCCAAGTGCCCGGTCTCGATTCATGCAGTACGGGGACTCACGTGCTCGGTCCGTGCGCGGGCGGTGTGACCGGTGTCACTAAATCGGGGGCGTTAATAATTCGTACCAGTTGCGGCAGGACCGGCGATGCCACGTTTCTATTGCTAATTGGCGCCCGGCCATCAGGAACTTAGCCGAGAGCCGAGCTTCAGCCGGCGATCCCTGAAGCCTGTCCCAGCACAGCCAGTCCCGAACTAGCCGTTCCGGAGATCTGGGCCTGTCCCGAATATGGAGAAAGCGCGCAAGAGGGTAAATACCCGGGCAGCGCACGGGCGCATCATGCGGAACCAGCACACCGAGGTTCCATGCCGGTGCTGCGTGGATGGGTTGAGGCGCTGGGTCAGACGCCCGGCGGGGTGCCATGCGGGCCCCCATCGCCACCCGCAGCCGGGGTTGCCCTCACTTCCTAGGGCATCATCGTTATCAAGCGCTGGCCGGGGGCGCACTGTCGCGGCCGGAGCGGCCGGAGCGGCCGGAGCGGCCGGAGGGCGGGCGAGCAGGGAGCAGGCGGATGGCGGCAACGGTGCTGTTGGTCGAGGACGAGCGGAAGCTGCGCGATCTGGTGCGCTCCTACCTTGAGCGGGCCGGTTTCACGGTGCTGTCGACCGGATCGGGCGCGGAGGCAATCAGCCTGGCTGGTTCTGCCGGTCCTGACCTCGTAGTACTCGATCTGGGACTGCCCGACGTCCCGGGCGAGAGCGTGGCCAGGGAACTGCGGGCAACAGGGACCACGCCGATCCTGATGCTGACCGCGCGGAGCAGCGAGGAGGACCGGATCACCGGTCTTGAACTGGGTGCGGACGACTATGTCACAAAACCGTTCAGCCCGCGCGAGCTTGTCCTGCGTGTGCAGGCGATCTTGCGGCGCGGCGGGCAGGCCGCAGCGGATCAGGGGCTGGCCCGCTACGGCGGCGGTGTGCTCGTCATCGACGAGCCCAGGCGCGTCGCGGAGGTGCGTGGGGCGATCGTGGATCTGACCCCGACCGAATGGGGCATCCTGCTGGCGCTCGCCGCGTCGCCTGGCCGCGTCTATTCGCGGTTCGAACTGATCAACCGGGTGCGCGGTTATGAGTTCGAGGGCTACGAGCGCACCATCGACTCGCACGTGAAGAACCTGCGCCGCAAGATCGAGGAAGATCAGCGCGCGCCGGAGATCATCCAGACCGTGCTCGGCGGCGGTTACCGGCTCGGCCTGACCCGCGATGGCTAGGCCCAAGATGGGCAAGGCGCGCCGGATGGCCAGTTCCCGCCGCTGGCGAGGTGCCGCGATGGCTAGTCCCCACAATGGGCAAGGCGCGCCGGAACGGCCAGTTCCCGCGGTGGCCAG
Source organism: uncultured Actinomycetota bacterium (assembly GCA_963727015.1). GTDB lineage: Bacteria > Actinomycetota > Actinomycetes > Streptosporangiales > Streptosporangiaceae > DATFVJ01. The sequence goes on from CAVSEV010000007.1 coordinate 144,399, forward strand.
GCCCCGCGGTAGCCAGGTACCGCGATGGCTGGGTCCGGATGGCTGGGTCCGGGATGGCTGGGTCCGGGATGGCTGGGTCCGGATGGCTGGGTCCGGGATGGCTGGGTCCGGGATGGCTGGGTCCGGGATGGCTAGGCGCGGCTATGGCTAGGCCGGGCGGCTCAGGTCCGCTCCGCCTGCGCCTGGCGCTGGCCTTCGTCGCGGTCGCGCTGTCCGCCGTCGCCCTGCTCGCGCTGCTCACGGCGGTGTTCGCCGCGGCGGACATCTCGCATCTGGCTGCCCGGCAGCGGGCGGAGCTGACCAGGGCGATGACCGTGGCCGCGGCGGCGGCCTGGGACCGTGGCAACGGCTGGACCGGCGCTGACCTCCGACCGGTCCTGGATCTTGGCGGCCGGATCGGCACGGACGTCGAGATCATCGACAACACCGGGCGGGTCGTGGCGGCTTCACCAGGTTTCGCCACGGGCAGGGGACCGGTCAAGCGGATCCCGGTGGTGGCGAGCCGCCAGCGCGCCGGAACGATCGCGGTGCGTGTCACCGGCGCCGGGCTCACCGCCGCGGACAACGCGTTGCGCACGGCGCTGTGGCGCGCTATCGCCGGGGCGGCCGGCCTTGCGGCGCTGCTGGCGCTCCTCGTCGGGCTTGGCGTGGCCAGGCGGATCACCCGCCCGGTCGGCCGCCTGATCGACGTGGCCAGGGCGATGGGGCGCGGTGACCGCGCTGCCAGGGTGGGGGAGATCCGCGCGCCCGACGAGCTGCGCGACCTTGCCAGCGCCTTCGACACGATGGCCGACACGCTGGCCCGCCAGGAACAGCTCAGGCGCGATGTCGTGGCCGATGTCGCGCATGAGCTCAGGACCCCGGTGGCGGTCCTGCAAGCCGGGCACGAGGCACTGCTTGATCAGGTGGTCGAGCCGACCGCGGACCAGTTGTCGTCGCTGCGGGACGAGGTGCTTCGCCTGGCCAGGATGGTCGACGACCTGCATACGCTGGCCGCGGCAGAAGCTGCCGCGCTACAGCTGGTGCTTGGCAGGTGTGACCTCGCGGAGGTCGCCACCGCCGCGGCGGACAGCCTGGCGGCGCGGTTCGACGCCGCCGACGTTGCCTTTGAGCGGCGGCTGGCGCCGGTGGCAATCCTGGCGGATATCGGGCGGCTACATCAGGTGATCACCAACCTGCTCCAGAACGCGCTGAAGTTCACCCCGGCCGACGGCCGCGTGACGCTGACGGTGGGGCCGGCGGGCGAACGGGCGAGGCTAAGCGTGTCCGACACCGGTGCCGGCATCGCCGAGGACGAACTGCCGCACATCTTCGACCGGTTCTGGCGCGGTCGGCAGGCTGCCGGCGTGGCCGGCAGCGGCATCGGCCTCGCCGTGGTCGCCGAACTCGTCCGCGCCCACAACGGCAGCATCGACGTCACGAGTACCGAGGCGAAGGGCACCGAGATTGTCGTAACGCTGCCCCGCGCGGACCCTTGACCGCCGCCCCGCTGTTCGCTGATTGCCGCTTCGCGCTGCCTGCCGCCGCGCGGACCGCTGACCGTCGCCCCGCTGACCGTCGCCCCGCTGACTGATGACCCCGCCCCGCGCGCGCTCCCGACCGCGCCTTGCCGCCCCCCGCGTGCTCCCCGCCCCCCGCGTGCTCCCCGCCCCCGTGCGCCAGCCCGCCCTCCGTGCGCCAGCCCGCGTCCCGTGCGCCAGCCTGCCTCCCGTGCGCCAGCCCGCCTCCCGTGCGCCAGCCCGCCTCCCGTGCGCCAGCCCGCCTCCCGTGCGCCAGCCCGCGATCTCAGTGATCGATCCTGAACGGCTGCCGCACGCCGACGATCGTGGACCTGAAGCACTTATGCGGGGCCAGTCTCCATTCAGTCACCACATGGGTGGCATCAGGCCTGCATCCGTGCAGGTTTTCCTTGACCTAGTCCTCGAAGGGGGCCCGCCTCAATGTCCGCTTATGTGATCCAAGCCCGGCCCGAAGTGGCCGAGGGGGCCGGCCGCGGCCCCGCTTCCACCACACCCGCCGCGGCCTGCCCGGTCGGGCCGGATCCGGCAGCGCCCACGGGTTTCCAACCCAACCCTGAGCCGGATCCGGCCACCGAGCCGGAGCTTTTTGTCGAGCCGGGCCTGGCAGCCAGATCCTTGCCGCACTGGCGAGCCCTCCTCGAGGCGCGATGGCAGGCGCGGCTGCGCCAGGTCACGGAGTTGTCGCTGGCCTACCATGACGCCGCCGCGGCTGGCGCCCACCAGACCGGCGACCGTGCCGCCGAAGGGCGGCTGCGGGACATGCTTCGGCGCACGGTCGCCACCCGAAGGGCGCTCGCCGACATAGAAGAGGCGCTCGCCCGCTTGTCTGACGGCCGATTTGGCCGCTGCGAGCAGTGCTGGCACGCTATCCCCGCCGCCAAGCTCGCCTATACGCCCGAGACACGGTATTGCCAGACCTGCGCACCTCCGCGCGGCTAACCCGAACTCACGTGTAACCGCCACCGACGTACGCGACCTTTCCCCCGGGTGCCCCATGACACGGGGGGTGTCTGACTCCGTGCTCTGCGCCGGCTGTTGGCTGCGCTCCGCGGGGGCTAACACCCGTGCACGGCCGATTTCCCGGTCACGGTCGTTCATGATCCCGTTTCGTGTTAACTATCCGGCGCTATCGGCCGGATACTCTACACGAAAACGGATCATGGAGCCCGTTACCGGGCGATCGTGCTGCCCGGGTGGCGGGACCTGACCCAGCCGAATATGCGCCAGGGGCGGACGCGGCGCAGCACCTCCACCAGGAGGCTGACCGTGAGCGCGACACCGAGCGCGAGCAAGAGACCGGCCCAGGGCCTGTCCTCGAACGCCTTGCCGCCGAGGCGCCCGATAAAGAACGCATAGGCGGCCCAGATCACGCTTGCGCAGGCGGTCGCGATGACGAAGTTCCGCCGGTTGTAACGAATCATCCCGCAGGTCAGGGTGACAGCCGTCCGGCCGCCCGGGATGAACCTGCAGACGACGATGATCCTGAAGCCGTAACGGTCGAGGGCGCGCTCGGCCCACGCCCGTCTGCGCGCCCCGCGCTCACCGGTGAAGAACCTTCGCTCGACGCCGGGCCCGAAGCGACGGCCCAGCAGATAGGCGAGGTTGTCACCGACGAAGGCACCGCAGGCCGCGAGCGCGACGAGCACCGCGATCCTGGGGTCGGCCTGGCCGGCTGTGGCGACACCGAGAGCGACGACCGCGGTCTCGCTCGGCAGCACGGGGAGGATCGCGTCGAGAGCCGGGACGATGACGGCGACGAGATACGACACCGGCGAGGAGACATCGAACTGCGTCAAGTCGATCATGCCTGCGACCGCCTGACCTCGGCTGGGGAACGAGCAGCCCCGCCGCCCGGCGCCGAGCCCCCGCCCGCCGCCGGACCACCGCCCGCCGGACCACCGCCCGCCGGACCACTGGCAAGCGCCGGGCCCCGGCCCGGGGCCGGGCCCCCGCCCGCCGCCGAACCGCAGCCCGCCGCCGAACCGCCGCCCGCCGCCGGGCCCCGGCCCGGCGCCGAGCCGCCGCCGCCCGCCGAACCACCGCCCGCCGGACCACCGGCAGGCGCCGGGCCCCCGCCGGGCGCCGAACCGCAGCCCGCCGGACCACCGGCAAGCGCCGGGCCCCCGCCCGGCGCGGCCGCGGCCAGACGGCGTCGTTTCCAGACGCTCAGCAGGATCGCGCTTGTAATGATCACTACGACGCCGCTGAGACTCACCGCAGTCGGCAGGTGCAGCACGGGCGAGATGATCATCTTCGCCCCGATGAAGGCGAGCAGCACCGCCAGGCCCTGGCTCAGGTATGTGAAGCGCTCCATCGCTCCCGCCAGAACGAAGTACAGCGCGCGCAGGCCGAGGATGGCGAACGCGTTGGAGGTGAAGATGATGAACACGTCAGTCGTGACCCCGAAGGCCGCGGGGATCGAGTCGATCGCGAAGATCAGGTCCGTCGTCTCGATCGCGACGAGCGCCACGAGCAGCGGCGTCGCGGCGAGCCGTCCGTCACGGCGGGTGAGGAACCGCGCGCCGTCGTAGTCCTCGGTGACCGGCATGATCTTGCGCAGGCCGCGCAGCACGAACCCGCCTCCAGGACCGGCCCGGGGGCCGTCGCGGGCACCGGCCCGCGGGCCGCGGGCCACCCCCTGCCGGCCGCGGGCCACCCCCTGCGGGCCGCCCCGGGCGATCCCTTGCGGGCCGCCGCGGGCCATCCGGATGGCGGCGACGAGCAGGACCGCGCCGAAGACGTAGAAGACCCAGCTCACCTGGTGAATCAAGGCCGCTCCCGCGGCGATGAATCCGCCGCGCAGCGCGAGCGCGCCGAGGACGCCGAGGAACAGCACGCGATGCTGGCTGTCGGCAGGTACGGCGAATGCGCGGAAAAGCACCGCGAATATGAAGAGGTTGTCGACGCTCAGCGACTTTTCGATCAGGTATGCGGCGAAGTACTCCTGGCCCGCGGCGCCGCCCAGCGACAGCGCGACCACGAGCCCGAAGGCGATGCCAGCGCCGACCCACGCGGCGCTGACGAGGACCGCACGCGACATCCCGGAACCGCGCCTGCTGGCGGCCAGGTCAAGCACGAGCAGGCAGCAGATGGTGAGCCCGGCCGCCGCCCATGCCCAGCCAGGGGCATCGGTCATCGGATCTGACGGCGGTGCCGGTGGGATGTGACCCTGCGGTGCAACAGCCGGTAGCCGATAGCCCCGAGCCCGGCGCCGAACAGCACCCACGGCGCGAGCACGAGCAGATCGGCAGCGTTCACCTCGGCCCGCCTTCCGTCTGCGCCTTCGCTTTCACTCCGGGGACTTTCACTCCAGGGACTGTCCCTCCAAGGAGACCGTGCCGGAGCGCAAGACCAGTGAAGCTCATGTGATGATCGTGTGAAGGATGCCAGTTGTGGGGGCAGGCCGTGGCAGATTTTCTGGTGCATTGGCGGCGGGCAAGTGGCGACGAGCGATACCCCGGACGTGAGCGAAGGCGGCGACCCGGCCTGCTGGCTGGCGCGCGTCTGCCCGGAATGCGGCGCCCTGGCCGACCGGAATCCGCCCGCGACCTGCCCGCGCTGCCACGCCGAGCTGGCCGCGGATTGACCTCGCGGGCGCCTGCGGACCGCGGCGGCCGTGAGATCAAGATCAGTCTTAACGGCTGCGCGGATGCGGCGCGCAGGAAATGAGGACCGCGGTCGTCCTGCTGAACCGCGACTTGCGGGTGCACGATCATCCGGCGCTCGCCGCCGCGTGCGCCGAGGCCGAGCGGGTGGTGCCGCTATTCGTTTTCGACGACGCGCTGCTCGCTGGCCTGCACCGCGCGCAGAACCGGGTGGCGTTTCTGCTCGGCTCGCTGCGGTGCCTGCGTGCCGAGCTCCGCCAGCTCGGCGGTGACGTGGTCATCCGCCGCGGCGACCCGGTCGGGGAAACTGTGCGGATCGCCAGGGATGTCGCCGCGTATGCCGTGCTGTGCAGCGAGGACGTCAGCGGTTACGCGCGGCGGCGCGCCGCCGCGCTCGCGAGTGAACTGACGCGCTGCCGGGTGGACCTGCGCATGCATCCCGGCATCACGGTCGTCCCGCCGGGCGAGCTTCGCCCGGCGGGCGGCAGCCACTACCGCGTGTTCACCCCCTACTGGCGGGCGTGGCAGGCGGCTACCTGGCGCCAGCTGACGGCGGCTCCGCCGCGCCTGCGGCTGCCCGAAACCGTGGCTGCCGGTGAACTTCCTCCGCTTGCCGCCCTGCTGCCGCGTGCCCCGGGCATATCCGCCGGCTTGCAGGCGGGCGGCGAGCAGGCCGGCCGGGCGCGGATGCGCGCCTGGACCGCCGGGCCCGTCGCGGCGTATGACGACTGCCACGACGACCTCGCGGCCAATGCGACCGCCAAGCTGTCGGCTTACCTGCATTTCGGCTGCCTGTCGCCGCTCGAGTTCGCGCTCGCGGCAGGTGACGGGCCTGGCGCGGAGGCGCTGCGCCGGCAGCTTGCCTGGCGGGACTTCCATCATCAGGTCACGGCCGCGTTCCCCCGGATCACCACCGAGGATTACCGGCCGCGCGGGACCGGCTGGCGCGAGGACAAGGATGCGTTCGCGGCGTGGTGCGAGGGACGCACCGGCATTCCGATCGTGGATGCGGGGCTGCGCCAGCTTCGCCACGAAGGCTGGATGCATAACCGCGCGCGGCTCATCACCGCCTCGCTGCTCACCAAGAAGCTGCGCATCGACTGGCGGCTCGGGGCGCGTCACTTCATGGACTGGCTCGCCGACGGGGATATCGCGAACAACTACGGCAACTGGCAGTGGGTCGCTGGCACCGGCAACGACACCCGCCCGAATCGTGGCTTCAACCCGCTGCGGCAGGCCGTGCGGTTCGACCCGCGTGGCAGCTACGTGCGCCGCTGGGTGCCAGAACTCGCGGGCCTCGAAGGCCCGCTGGTCCACGAGCCGTGGCGGTTGCCCGCCACCACCCGCCGGGGCCTCGGATATCCGGACCCAGTCGCCGACGTGAGCTGACTACGAGCCATGGCAGGCGCTGCCGATAGCCCGGCCCAGCAGAAGGCTCGCTTGTCGCTGACCCTGCGGGCCAGCGACAAGCGATGCGCATCATCGAGCAGCTCCGGTTGCACCCATCTGACGGTGCGAACCCCACGACGACGGCGCTGGCGGTTTTGGCTTTGCCAACTGCCAGCGCCCACAACGCCCGAATGGACCCGGGCCACGAGAACGGGAGCACCACGATAACCACGAGTAACGCGCTGAATAAATGCGGCCAGCCGCCGGTACCGGCGGCGCCGGGGCAAGCGGCTCACTGGTGTGCCTGCGCCCACTTCTCGTACGCCGCCACCGCCAGCGGGAGGGTCGGGAACATGTGTTCCGCGCCGATCTTTTCCGCGAGGCCATAGGCCTGCAGGTAGCGGAGCAGATCCTGTTTGACGCGCGCGAGCGCGAATATCGTTCCCCGGCTTGCGAGGGTCCTGCGTACCGCGTCAAGCGCTTCGAGCCCGGTGATGTCGACCTCGACGTTGGCTTCGACGTTGAGAATGAACCAGGCGACGGGTTCGGCCTGCTGGTCCACCGCGGCGAGCGCCCGCCGCTTGAAGTCCTCGGCGTTGGCGAAGAACAGGGGCGCGTCGTAGCGGTAGACGACGAGCCCGGGGACGGTGTGCGCCTCCGGGTAGTCGTCGATGTCATGCATGCCGCCGATCCCCTCGACCCGGCCCAGGATCGCGTCGTGCGGGCGTGCCACCCGCAGCAGCAGGTCGCCGACGGAAATGCCGATCGCGAGCAGCACGCCGTAGAGGATGTTGAAGGCGACGACGCCGGCGCACGAGGCGACGGCGAGCAGGAACTCGCTACGGCGGAACGCGGCGAGCCGCCGGAACGCCCGGACGTCGACGAGCAGGACGGCGGCGTAGACGACGATCGCGCCGAGCGCCGCGCTCGGGAAGCGGGCGAGGACGGGGCGCAGGAACAGCAGGACGCCGGTCACGGCGCCGAGCGCGGTGAGCGAGTAGACCTGCGTGCGGCTGCCCGCCGCGATGCCGAGGGCCGTGCGGCTGGCGCTGCTGCTCACCGGGAAGCCGCGGAACATGCCCGCGCCGATGTTCGCCAGGCCGAGTGCGAGCAGTTCGGCGTTGGCGTTGATCGCTTCGTCGTCGGGCCGGGCGAATGAGCGTGCGGTCAGCACGTCGTCGCTGAAGGCGACGAGGAGCACGCTCAGCGCGGGGAACAGCAGGTTCCGCAGGTCGTCTGGGTGAATGGGCGGCAGCCCGGGGGAGGGCAGGCCGGCCGGGATCGTGCCGATCACGCGGACGCCGTGCCGGTCAAGCCCGAAGACCGCCACGGCCACGGTGGCCAGCAGCACGGCGAGCAGCGGCCCCGGCAGCTGGTGCCACCGCGACTGGACGAGGAAGAGGAAGGCCAGCACCAGTACCGCGAGCACCAGGCTGCCGGCCCGCATATGGGCGATGCCGCGTGCGAACGAGGTGATCTCCGCGATGAAGGTCCGGCCCTCGACCGGCACACCGGTGACCCGCTCCAATTGCCCGGCGATCATGATGAGCGCGACGCCCGTCATGTAGCCGATCAGCACCGGCCGCGAAAGCAGATCGGCCACAAAACCCAGCCGGGCGACCCAGGCGATCAGCGCGAACACTCCCACCAGAATCGCAAGCAAAGCGGCGAGCGCCGCGTACCGGGCGGCGTGGCCCGCCGCGAGCGGCCCGATGGCGGCGGCCGTCATCAACGCGGTCGTCGACTCGGGACCCAGCGACAGGGTGCGTGACGAGCCGAGTACCGCGTACACCACCATCGCGGGCAGGATCGCCCACAGGCCGGTCACTGGTGGCAGGCCCGCGACGACCGAGTAGGCCATGACCTGCGGAACCAGATACGCGGCTACGGTGACGCCCGCCACCAGGTCGCCGCGGAGCCACGACCGCTGGTAGCCGCGCAGCACGGCTAGGCTGGGCACTTCGACCCGCCTGCCCGGGCACGTTCGTGACGCCGCTCGCGGCCTGGTTGCGCCGGTTCCGCAAACGCGTCTGCGAACAACATGCCACCCGCTCCCGACGCCAAAGATCCATTGTGCCTCTTGTGCCCCGCTTGCGCCCCCGCGCGCGTGCCGCGAATTTGCTTGCCGCGGGCACCGGAACCCGCCCGATGGCTGCGGCGCCGCACATTTACCGTCTCGGTGTTTGTAACGCAGCGAGTTTGGACAATTACTCATCGTGGGATGTTAGTTCGCGATCTTGCAGTGTCGGCTGTGAGCGAGATCAATATCGGGGGGGACCGATGCGAGGAATGTCCGATCAACCGCCTGCGAAGCGGGGGAGCCATCGCGTGCCCGTCCTCACCGGCCTCGGCGTAGCCGTGCTTGGCGTCGTGGCCCTGGGCCCGGCGGGCCAGGCGCTGGCCTCATCGAACGTGACGCCAGCCATCCCCGCCCCGCAGCCAGCGCCCGTCGCACCGGCGGCACGCGCCGCGCCAGCCGCTCCGCCGCCCGCCACCCCGTTCGGCCCCATTCCCGGCACCCCCGTTCCCACTCCATCTTCCTCGCCCGCTCCGACTGTCCCCCCGCCCGCCGTTGGCACCGCAACCGGGAGCACGATCCTCACGACGACCGTCGGCCCGGCCATCGCCCTCATCGACAACACGGCATCGTTCACCCTGGACGGAAACATCGGTGACCAGCCGGTGGCTACCGCTGCGGTGAGCCTGACCGTGCTCACCAACAACTCCGACGGCTACAGCGTGTCCGTAACGCCCGCAGCGCCCAAGTCGGCTTTGACGACAACCCCGACTGCGGTCGGGTACCTTACGGGTACGAAGGGCGGCGGCACGAGTAACGAGATCCCGGTGGGTGACATCGGGGTTGAGGAGACCCCCAACGTCCCCCCGCCCCCGAACGGGGGAGCTAGCGGCAATTCAGCCTTCGAGCAACTGGTGCAAGGGCCTGTGCAGGTGTACAGCCAGTCCGTGGCCTCGGCGCCCGGGGGCGACGCGCTCACCAACGACTACGAGTACATGACGCCGATCCCGGCCGTGGTCCCCGACACCTACACGGTCCAGCTTGACTATGTCGCCACGGCCGCCACGTGATGCTGTGGACGGCGCGCAGCAACCAGAAGTGAGGACATGCGCTTTACCGTCCGAGCGCTCTCGTGGGTGGCCGCCTCCGCAGCGGAGGCGGTGCCCCACCCGCAGCCTTTGTGCTGCCTGTTCTCGGCTTGCTGAGCCTCCCCGTCCTTGACGCCGTTGCCGCAGCCGTTCCCGGCGGCTCGGTCCAAGCAGGCGCCCCCGCGATCATGCCGGCCGCGGTATTCCACCCGGTGGATGCTCGATCGCGCGTCGTAGGGTTCCCAGGCCGCTTCTCTCGCGGGCCGATGTCATCGCGGGTCAGCGGTGTCCGGACTGCCGCGAGTACAGGCGCCGGAGCGGTAGTCCCGAAGCCGGATACTTGACCGGGCCCGTTCCCGGCTGGACATCCCGTCCGGCAGCGCATCCCGTCCGCAGCACCCCCGTGCTGCGGACGCTGTTGGGCGCGAAGACACGGCCGCACCGCGACCGTGCCAGCGGGCCACCCGCACATCATGATCAATCACCGCGAGCGCCTGCTTCTCATCGGCCAGATTGATTCCGATCACCGCGCCGTCACGCGGCAGCATTCCACGCAGCTGCTCCCGCCGCGCGTTCCGCCTGCGATCCCCCGCGTCATGCCACTACCCTTGCCCATAAGGACGTCCTTCTGTGTTGCGCCTGGGACACCAAGCCCGCACAATCGCACCAGGAGGACGTCCCCTCTCAACTACTTCCCGCAGAACACGCGCCTCCAGCGCTTCGTCCCATTACTTACGCCCTAGGTCGGGACGGGAGCGGGAGGGCGGCAGCGATGGCATCGGGGTTGGCTCCGACCGTGATCGGCGCGCCGACGGCGCCGGTCGCTATCGAGATCGGGATCACCGTGCCTGAGGCCTTGTTGGCGACGTAGGCGGTCGCGCCGTCAGCGCTGATCGCGATGGCATCGGGATTGCCCCCGGCCGTGATCGGCGTACCGGCGCCGCCGTCGACCGTGATCGGGGTCACTGTCCCCGAATCTTCGCTGACGACGTATGCGGTCGTGCCGCTGATCGCGATGGCATCGGGGTTGTTGCCGACCGGGATCGATAGCGCAGGGCCCCCGTCGATCACGCTCACCGTGCCCGAATCGTCGTTTGCGACGTAGACGGTCGCGCCGTCCGGGCTGATCGCGATGGCATCGGGGCTATAGCCGACCGGGATGGCCGTTTCGGCGCTGTCGTCGCCGACCTTGATCGGGCTCACCGTGTTTGCCCCGGCGTTGGCGACGTAGACGGTCTTGCCGTCCGGGGTGATCGCGATGGCATCAGGATCGCTGCCGACCGTGATCGCCTGGCGAGCGGATTTGTTTCTGGTCGTGATCGGGGTCACCGTGCCGGACCCGGCGTTGGCGACGTAGATGGTCTTGCCGTCCGGGGTGATCGCGATGGCATCGGGATCAGTTCCTACCCCGATCGCTCTTATGCTGTAACCGCCGCTGAAGTCGGGCGTGATCGCGCTCACCGTGCCGGTCAGGCCGTCCGCGACGTAGGCGACGTAGGGGGCCGTCTTGGTGATCGCGATGGCATTGGGGTCGTAGCCGTCGTAGCCTCTGATCTTTGTTGCCGTGCCGGTGGCGGTGTCGATCGCATAGACCGAACTGTCCCGGGCGTCCGCGACGTAGGCCGTTGCGCCGTCCGGGGTGATCGCGACGGCCACGGGGTCGACGCCGACCGCGATCGGAGCGCGGGCGATGCCGTCCGTGATCGGGGTCACGCTGCCGGGATTCGTGCCGTCCCCGCCGTTGAGGACGTAGACGGTACCTGTCAGCCCGGAGGCGTCCGTAACCACTTTGTTACTAACGGTAAGTCTGTTACTAATGGTAAGTGTAGATCCGGCATTGTGGTGAGCGGGACTAGCGTCGGCCGGCCCGGCCAGCGCCACGGTCCCGCCCAGCGCAACCGACGCAGTCACCACACCAAGGCGCTGCACGCCCTGCCTGCCCGCCCAGCGACCAGAGCGGCTCCGAGATCTCGTAGCGGCGGATGCTTTGCGGGTATGACCGGTGGTCCTGGCGACCGCAGCGCTTAGCGCGGCGACGCCGGGAACGCGGCGGACAGGCCCCTGGTGGCTGCCCCGCATCGCAGGCGATTGACCGGCCATTTTCTTCATCGGTCCCCCCGGGTGGTGGCCGCGCTCGCAGCGGACCCTGCAAGATCACGAACGCATGATCAACGATTAGTAATGATCAACTCACTTGATGACACAACCGCAGACTGAGTAGAAGTGTGGTGCTTACGGCAGAACTCGTGGCGAGCGAAGCGACGGCGACCATGCGCGATCGGCACTGCCGCTTCCCACGGAAGGTTGCCGTTCCACATGCTCGCGGCTCCAAATTCCCCCCGGTACGGCGGGGGCCAGACGCGGCTCAGGTGCCAAAATCTCCGGAACCTAGGTTGGGAGGGAGGGCGCGACGGCAGCGATGGCATCGGGGTTGCTGCCGACGGTGATCGGCGTGCCCGCGGTGCCGGTGGCGGTCGCGATCGGGGTCACCGTCCCCGAGCCCTTGTTGGCGACGTAGGCGGTCGTGCCGTCCGGGCTGATCGCGATGGCATCGGGGTTGTTGCCGACCGAGATCGGCGTACCGGCGCCGCCGCCGACCGTGATCGGGGTCACCGTCCCCGAATCTTCGCCGGCGACGTAGGCGGTCGTGCTGTCCGGGCTGATCGCGATGGCATCGGGGCTGTTGCCGACCGTGATCGGCGTGCCGGCGGTGTTGTCGGTCGTTGTGATCGGGGTCACCGTCCCCGAATCGTCGTTGGCGACGTACGCGATCGTGCCGTCAGCGCTGATCGCGATGGCATCAGGGTTGTGGCCGGCGTAGTCCCTGATCGGTGTTACGAGGTCGGTGCCGGTGTCGATAGCGCTTACTGTGTCAATCCCCGGCGTCGGCGACGTACGCGGTCGTGCCGGTGATCGCGATAGCTACGGGGTCGGCGCCGGGGCCGACCGGGATCGCCGCGTCGGCCGTGGCGCCGCTGACAGTGGCGCCGCTGACCGTGATGGGGGTCACGGTGTTGTCCCCGGCATCCGCGACGTAGGCGGTCAGGCCGTCCGCGCTGATTGCGATAGCGTCAGGCTTGGGATTCAAGATTCCGGCTCCGACCGTGATCGCGGTGGGGGTGCCGGTGACCGTGGTCAAAAACGCGCTCACAGTCCCCGAGCCGGAGTTGGCGACGAAGGCGGTCCCGTCCGGCGCGATCGCGATGGCCACGGGGTGTGATCCGACCGGGATATCGGTGCCGGCAGTGGTGCTGCCGAAAGGTATCGGGCTCACTGTCCCCGAGCCCTTGTTAACGACATAGGCGGTCCCGTCCGGCGCGATCGCGACGGCCACGGGGTCGGTTCCGACCGTGATCGCCGAGTCAGCTGCACCGTCCGTGATCGGAGTCACCGTGCCGTCCCCGGCGTTGAGGACATAGACGGTACCTTTTGACCGGAGGGCCGGAGAATGCTTTGTGTTACTTACGGTAGGCGTAGATCCGGCGCTGTGGCCGGCGGGACTAGCTTTGGCCGGTCCAGCTAGCGCCACGGCCCCGGCCAGCGCGACCGACGCGGTCACCAAACCAAGGCGCAGCGCGCTCGGCCGGACGGCCGAGCGTCCGCAGCAGTGCTGAGATCTCTCAAGCGGTTGATCGGCCATCTTTTGCATTCGGTCCCCCCGGTGGTGGCCTCGCTCACGGCGGACACAGCAAGATCGCGAAGCTTATGATCTACGATTAGTAGTTATCCAGTCACGTGACGTGACAAACCGTGGTCCGCGTACATTTGTGGTCGCTCACGGCAGCTTCCGTGCGAGCAACCAGGCCGACCACCCCGCGATCGACCCCCGGCCCTCCCGGCGTAAGCCGCTGTTCCACGTGCTCGCGGCGAAACCGGACCTAGCTGCGTCAGTCGCCGGGCCCCGTCACCAGTTGCCCCGATCTCGGTGCGCCCATGCAGGACGCGCCGCCCGCGCCCACCCGCGAAAGATCCCTTGTTCCCTGTCCGCACCTTTGTTCCCTGTCCGCACCTGAGCCGCCCTATCGACGGCGCGAGTCCGGTCATCGCGCGTGCCGGGCGGCTTCCCGCAAGCATCGGGGGGTTCTGGCTGGTGCCGAGAACGAAGGTCAACGCCTTCGTGACGCTTGCATCGGTTGTTAAAACGTAGATATTCTGCGGATTCATGAATTTTGGGGGTGTTTAGGGGCGTGATTAAGGAACGGGCCGGTTCGCCCGCACGCCGTTCATCGCCCCGCGCCGCCGCAGCCGGGTCGCAACGCACTGCAGCGGTGCGGCTCGCCGGAGTGCGCAAGGAGTACCCGGGTGTCGCCGCCGTGGCAGGGGTGGATCTCACGGTCGAATCCGGGGAGTTCTTCACCCTGCTCGGGCCATCCGGTTCCGGCAAGACGACGCTGCTGCGGATGATCGCGGGATTCGAGCGCCCCGACGCCGGGCAGGTGCTGCTCGCGGGGACCGACGTCACCGGCCGTCCGCCTTATCACCGCGACGTCAACACGGTCTTCCAGGACTACGCGCTGTTCCCGCACATGAATGTCACGGACAACGTTGGATACGGCCTCGCGGTTCGGCGCGTGCCCCGCGCCGAACGGCGCCGCAAGGTGGCCGAGGCGCTCGCGATGGTCCGGCTCGCCGATGTCGGCCACCGGCGGCCCACCCAGCTGTCCGGCGGGCAGCGCCAGCGGGTCGCACTGGCCAGGGCTATCGTCAACGAACCCACCGTGCTGCTGCTCGACGAGCCGCTCGGCGCCCTCGACCTCAAGCTGCGCCAGGAGATGCAGGTCTTCCTCAAGCACATGCAGCGCGAGGTCGGGATCACCTTCCTCTACGTGACGCACGACCAGGAAGAAGCGCTCACGATGAGCGACCGGATCGCGGTCATCAACGCGGGCCGCGTCGAGCAGGTTGGCACGCCAGTCGAGGTCTACGAGCACCCGTCGACCGAATTCGTGGCCGGTTTCATCGGCGTCTCCAACGTCATCGAGTTCGGGGGGAAGCGGCAGGCGATCCGGCCGGAGAAGATCCGGCTGGCCAGCGACGACAGCCCGCCACCACCAGGATCTCCCTCGGTAGGCGGCCGGGTGCGCGACGTCGTTTACGTGGGCGTGATCACCCGCTACGTGGTGGTTCTGGACAGCGGTGGCGAATTGGTGGTGGTGCGGCAGAACGCCGGTGATACGTCGCTGCCGGCGGTCAACGAGGGGGAGCGGGTGCGGCTGTCCTGGAACCAGGCCCAGGCGTACCGGATTCAGTCAGGCGATGCGGGGCCCGATGGCACCGATAGTGGGGTGGGAAAATGATCCGCAGGCATGGCAGGGCGGGAGCAATCATCACCGGAGCGGTCGGCTGCGTGGCGGCCCTGCTGCTCACCAGTTGCGGCGGCTCGAGCACGTCGTCGGGCTCGGCGAGTTCGACGAGTTCGACGAGTTCGACGGGCTCGGCGGGCGCGGCCGGGCAGCCCCCGACGGCGGGGATGCAGCCGGCCGCTTCGATCGGCAAGCCCGAGGGTCAGCTCAACCTGATCGCCTGGGAGGGATACGCGCAGCCGCAGTGGGTGAAACCGTTCGAGCAGCAGACCGGCTGCCAGGTGAACGCCAAGTACGCCGGATCGAGCGACGAGATGGTGACCTTGATGGCCAACGGCGGCGGCGGTCAATACGATCTCGTCTCCGCTTCCGGAGATGCCGACCTGAGGCTGATCTACAGCGGCGACGTGAAGCCGGTCAACGTGCACCTGATCCCTGACTGGGCGAACTTCATCCCGCAACTGAAAGCACCCGCCTTCAACACGATCAACGGCGTCCATTACGGTGTCTCGCTGCAGTGGGGGCCGAATGTCCTGCTGTACAGCAAGAAGACCTTCCCGGCCGCGCCGCCGAGCTGGAACGTCATCTACAACTCGAAGTACAAGGGCCAGGTGACGGTGCCCGACAACCCGATCCAGATCGCCGACGCCGCGCTTTACTGTCGAAGACCCAGCCCAGCCTGAAGATCACCGACCCCTATGAGCTGACCCAGGCTCAGTTCAACGCGGCGGTCAACCTGCTCAAGCAGCAGCGGCCGCTGATCAAGAAGTACTGGGATCTCGCCTCGCAGGAGATCTCGATGTTCAAGAACGGCGACGCCACGGTTGGCGCCGCCTGGCCGTACCAGACCAACACGCTGCAGGCGTCGGGCGCACCTGTCGCCGACGAGATCCCGTCGGAAGGCGCGACCGGCTGGGCAGACACCTGGATGCTCGCGACCCATGCGCCTCATCCGAACTGCGCCTATCTCTGGATGAAGTGGGTGAGCACCGCCAAGGTGCAGGCCGAGCAGGCGATCTCGTTCGGTGAGACACCGGCGAACACGCAGGCTTGCCCGATCATGAACACGCTGCAGAAGGGCGCGTGCGCCCAGTACCACGCCAACGCGCCAGCGTCGTACTTCAACTCCATCAAGTTCTGGAAGACGCCGATCGCCAACTGCGGCAACGGCCAGTCCGATTGCGTCCCGTATTCGCAGTGGCAGCAGGCGTGGACCACCGAGGTAACCGGATGATCAGCGGGTGACGGCCAGCGCCGGCACCGCCCGCGGGACCGGAGGGCCAGCGGCCCGGGCGGCGGCGATGCTGTGGCGCCGCCCCTGGGCCCGGGCGACCGCGGTGCTCACGCTTCCGCTCGCGTGGTTCCTCGTCGTCTACGTGGCGTCCCTGGTTGTCCTGCTGATCACCGCGTTCTGGCAGATCAACCCTTTCACCAACGCGGTCACCCATGTCTGGAGCCTGACCAACTTCCGCACGTTCCTCGGCAACTCCGCCTACCGCGACATCATCGCGCGCACGATCGGCATGGCCCTGGCCGTGACGGTCACCGACGCGATCGTCGCCTTCCCCTTCGCGTTCTTCATGGCCCGGGTCGCGGGGTCCGCGGCTGCGGACCGCGCTGCTCGCGGCCATCCTGCTCCCGCTGTGGACGAGTTACCTGGCGCGGGTCTACGCGTGGCTGCTGATCCTGTCCCATCGTGGCGCGCTCAACTGGACGCTGCAGCAGTTGCACCTGCCTGGCGTGCAGCTTGCTTACACCAACTGGGCGATGTGGATCGTGTTCTGCTATATCTGGCTGCCGTTAATGATCACGCCGGTCTTCGTCGCGCTGGAACGAATACCGGAGTCCTACCTGGAGGCGTCCGCTGACCTGGGCGCCCCCGGCTGGCATACGCTGCGCCGGGTCATCGTGCCGCTCGCGCTGCCCGGGCTCGCCGCGGGTTCCATCTTCACCTTCGCGCTGACCCTGGGTGACTACATCACCCCGCTGCTCGTCGGCGGCACCGGCTCGACGTTCATCGGGAACGTGGTGTACGACAACGTCGGCGTGGCTGGAAACCTGCCGTTCGCGGCGGCGTTCGCGCTGGTGCCGATCGCCGTCATGGCCATATACCTGGCCGCCGCCAAGCGGCTCGGTGCGTTCCAGGCGCTGTAGGGCGCGGTAGCCGGAGGAAGGTGGCGAGTGATGACCGGTCGGTGGACCCGCAGGGCGCTGGCCGTCTGGGTGGTGGCCGTGCTGCTGTTCCTGTTCGTGCCGATCATCACGATCCTGCTGTACGCCTTCAACCCCTCGAACATCCAGAGCTGGCCGATTTCGGGCCTGACGCTGAGGTGGTTCAGCACGACCTGGGATGATCCGCAGGTCCGGGCAGCTTTTGTGCTGTCGGTCAAGGTGGGCCTGGTGGCGACGGCGATCGCCCTCGCGCTTGGCAGCCTCGCCGCGTTCGGTGTGCACAGGTTCCGTTTCTTCGGCAAGGAAGCCGTCTCGTTCCTGCTGGTGCTGCCGCTCGCGCTGCCAGGGATCATCACCGGGATGGCGCTGAACGCGTTTTTTCACAACGCGGGGATCGGCTTCTCGCTGTGGACGATAGTGATCGGCCATGCGACGTTCTGCATCGTGGTGGTCTACAACAACGTGCTCGCCCGCCTGCGCCGTACGTCGGGCTCGCTCACCGAGGCATCCATGGACCTCGGCGCGAACGGCTGGCAAACCCTGCGCCGGATCACGCTTCCGCTGCTGTCCACCGCCATCGTGTCCGGCGCGCTGCTCGCGTTCGCGCTCTCCTTTGACGAGGTGATCGTGACCACGTTCACGGCGGGCGCGCAGAACACGCTGCCGCTGTGGATCTTCGGTGCGATCCGCCTCGGCCAGCAGTTGCCCGAGGTCAACGTGGTCGTGTTCTTCGTGGTGGTGCTGACATTCATCCCGGTCGCCATCGCTGCGCGGCTGGCGGGCGGCGGTTTCACCAGCCGGGCTGAGATCAGATGACCACGGTGGAGGCGTCGGGCACTCCCTCGGAAGCCGCCGAGTTCGAAG
Organism: uncultured Actinomycetota bacterium; assembly: GCA_963727015.1. Taxonomy (GTDB): domain Bacteria; phylum Actinomycetota; class Actinomycetes; order Streptosporangiales; family Streptosporangiaceae; genus DATFVJ01. The sequence continues at coordinate 162,357 of CAVSEV010000007.1, forward strand.
CCGCCGAGTTGGCATGACGCCCAGCCGGGGGAGCCGAGGACAAGGCACGGCTGCCCCCGTCCGGGTGGCTACTGTCCCCGCCTGTTCAGTTCCTCGGCGAGCACGGCCGCATGGCTGTGGCCGGTGTCCTTGGTCGCGGTGAGCAACGTGACGGTGCCGCCCCGGGTCAGGGCACGCAGCCCCTCGAGGGCGGCACTTGGCCCGTGCTGGCCCAGTTCGGCGTGGTAGCGGCGGCGGAACTCGTCGAACTTGGCCGGATCGTGTCCGTACCACTTGCGCAACTCGGTCGACGGTGCCACGTCCTTTGCCCACTCGTCCAGGTGGGCCGCGTCCTTGGTGAGCCCTCGCGGCCAGACCCGGTCGACGAGCACTCTGGTCCCGTCCTCAGGCGCGGGGTCGTCGTAGACGCGGCGCAGCCGGATGCGCGAAACCATCAGGGCCTCCTTGTAGTAGAAAACTAGCCGATCGTGCCGGCGGCTCAGCTGACAGGCCGGCTGCCGGTCCATCAGTGCCGCGGATCGAATGCGCTATAGCCCACGCGATCCGCGGCGCTGCCCTGAGACCCGCCGCCAATACACCCCGGGGTGCCGCATGGCAGGGACGCGCGGCCGGCGCGCGGGCGCCGGGTCCCTGCTGGCCCCCGCCGGGTATGGTGCCAGTGGCGCTGGCGAGATTCGCCGCGTGAGCCGTTAGGTATCGGGCTGGGTAGGCACATCACAAGCCTCGGGCGGGAGAACGGGCGTGACGGCGGGAGCGGACATCACGTGGCGGGACGCGAGCGGCACCTTCAACCTCCGGGTCGCGGGCATCATCACCCGGGCAGGCAGGGTCCTGGTATGCACGGTCGAGGGATCGGGCTACTGGTTCCTGCCCGGCGGCAGGGTCCGTCTTGGTGAACCCGCCGGGCTGGCGCTTTCTCGCGAACTGGCCGAGGAACTCGGGCACGACCTGCCGGTAGGGCACCTCGCCCTGGTGGTGGAGAACATCTACACCGCCGGCGCGCTCGAGCACGAAATCGGCTTCTACTATCGCCTGACCTGGCCCGATTGCCTTGCCGAAGACGATCTGACCGGGGGCGCCGAGCCCGATCACAGATTCCGCTGGGTGCCGCTCGGTGACCTCGGGTCGCTGCGGTTCGAGCCTGCCGGTTTGGCGCCCATCCTGGCGGAGCCCGGCGAGCTGCCTCGGCACGTGCTCCTCGACCGGCGCGCCCCGTAGCCGAGCCTCGCCGGATCAGGCACACCTTTGGCACCGCAGGTGTCGCCTAATGGCACGACCTGGCCTATGCGCATTCAGCCCCGCCGCCGGCTGCGTTCATGATCTGTTTCCGTGTCAATTATCCGGCCTATAGCGCCGGAAACTTTACCCGGAAACGGATCATGCTGTGCCGTAAAGCGCACGACGCCCCCTGCTGCGATAGCCCTGCTGCGATCCAGCTCTGCTGTGATAGCCCCGCTGCGATAAAGTCGTGCTGGCCGGACGCTGCGGTCCGCCCCATGGCAGGCCCCCGGCAGGCCATGGTGGATCCGCCGCGACGGGTCACAGTTACCGGTCGGGCAGGTTACCCGGGGAGCGGTCGGCGGATGAAGGCTCTGGTCAAGGCGCGATCCGGGCCCGGGCTCTGGGTCGAGGACGTTCCTGTCCCCGCGGCCGGCCGGGACGACGTGCTCATCCGGGTCCTCCGGACCGGTGTCTGCGGCACCGACCTGCACATCTACGAGTGGGACGGCTGGGCGCAGGCGAACGTGCCGGTGCCGCTCGTGGTCGGCCACGAGTTCGTCGGCGAGATCGTGTCGGCCGGAGCGGACGTGCGCGACCTTCGTCAAGGCGATCTGGTCAGCGGCGAGGGCCACCTTGTGTGCGGCCGTTGCCGCAATTGCATGGCCGGCAGGCGTGTCCAGTGCGCGCACACCAAAGGGGTAGGCGTCAACCACCCGGGCGCGTTCGCCGAGTTCATCGCGTTGCCGGCGACGAACGTCTGGCGGCACCAGCCGGACATCGATCTCGACGTCGCGGCCATCTTCGACCCGTTCGGCAACGCGGTGCACACGGCCCTGACGTTCCCTGTCCTCGGTGAGGACGTCCTCATCACCGGCGCGGGCCCGATCGGCCTGATGGCGGCGATCGTGGCCAGGCACGCGGGGGCCCGCCACATCGTCACCAGCGACGTCTCTGCCTACCGGCTCGATCTCGCCAGGCGGATCGGGGTCACTCTGGCCGCGGACGTCACGCAGACCACGATCCGGGACGCGATGCGGCTGCTTGGCATGCGCGAGGGCTTCGATGTGGGGCTGGAGATGTCGGGCAAGCCGGCCGCACTGCGGGACATGCTGGCCAGCATGACCCACGGTGGCAAGATCGCAATGCTCGGACTCCCGGCGCAGGAATTCGGGATCGACTGGGCCCACCTCGTGACCGATATGATCACGATAAAGGGGATCTACGGCCGCCAGATGTTCGAGACCTGGTACGAGATGTCGGTCCTCATCCAGTCGGGTGTCGACATCTCGCCCGTCATCACGCACAGGTTCGACGCCGCCGATTTCGAGCAGGCCTTCGCCACGGTGCGCAGCGCCCGGTGCGGCAAGGTGGTCCTTAGCTGGGAAAACAGGTAGCACGACGAATGCGAGGGGTCCGGTAGGTGTTTACCAGCGTCCGGCAGGATATTAATGCCGAGCTTGCCAAGATCCGCGCAGACGGCCTGTTCAAGGCCGAGCGCGTCATCGTGAGCCCGCAGCGGCCCAGCATCCGTGTCACCGGCGGCGCCGAGGTCCTCAACCTGTGCGCGAACAACTATCTTGGCCTGGCCGACGACCCGCGGATCATCGCCGCCGCCAAAGAGGCGCTTGACCGCTGGGGGTACGGGCTCGCCAGTGTCCGCTTCATCTGCGGTACCCAGGACGTTCACAAGCAACTCGAGCAGCGCATCTCCGGTTTCCTCGGCACCGAGGACACGATCTTGTACTCGTCGTGCTTTGACGCGAACGGAGGGCTGTTCGAGACGATACTCGGCGAGCAGGACGCCGTCATCAGCGACGAACTGAACCATGCCTCCATCATCGACGGCGTCAGGCTGAGCAAGGCCAGGCGGCTTCGCTACCGCAACCGCGACATGGCCGACCTCGAGGCCCAGCTTCAGGCCAGCGCCGATGCCAGGCGCCGGCTCATCGCCACCGACGGCGTATTCTCCATGGACGGCTACGTCGCGCCCCTCGACGAGATCTGCGCAATGGCGGAGCGCTACGAGGCGATGGTCATGGTCGACGACTCGCACGCGGTGGGCTTCGTCGGCGCCGGGGGCGGCGGCACACCGGAACTGCACGGTGTCAGGGACCGCGTCGACGTGGTGACAGGGACCCTGGGTAAGGCACTGGGCGGCGCGAGCGGCGGCTATACAAGTGGCCGCAAGGAGATCATCGACCTGCTCCGGCAGCGGTCGCGGCCGTATCTGTTCTCGAACTCCGTGGCCCCGGCGGTGGCCGGCGCCTCGCTCAAGGTCCTCGACCTGCTAGAGGGCGGCGACGACCTGCGCACCCGGCTGCGCGAGAACACCATGTGGTTCCGTGCGCGGATGACCGAGCTCGGCTTCGACATCCTGCCTGGCGACCACCCGATCGTCCCGGTGATGATCGGCGACGCGGCGCGCGCGACCCGGATGGCTGACCTGCTCCTCGCCAAGGGCGTTTACGTGATCGGCTTCAGCTACCCCGTCGTCCCTGTCGGCAAGGCCCGGATCAGGACGCAGGTGTCGGCCGCGCACACGCGCGAGGACCTGGAGGCGGCGGTGGCCGCGTTCGCCGCGGCCCGCGACGAGATGGGCTGACCGGGCGATACAGGCATAACGACGCCGGGGGGCCGCTCCGCTCGGCCTTCCTCAGCCCGCGGTCAGCGCGACGGAGGCCTCGCTGGTGTACATGGTGAAGGTCAGCGACTCCTGGAAGTAGAGTTCAACGCTCGCGGCGTCGTGGGACAGGTAGCCGATCGACAGGTCCTGCCCGATGTGCAGTTCGTAGTCGCCGCCGCGGGTGGACAGCACGAAGGCACCGTCGATGGCGGGCGCCCAGATGATCTCCCCGTCCACCACCCGCGCCAGGTGCTCGTGAATGGGGAAGCCATGGTCGGAGCTCTCGGTCACCGCGGTGTAGGCGTCCGCGCTGAGCAGCACCGAGTAAGGGCCGTTCACACCGGCGAGGCGCAGCGAGCTCAGCGCCTGGCTGATGATGTTCGGATAGTCAAGCGCATCGTCGGGAAGCGCGATGGCAGCGTTCGATGAACCCTCCCTGATGCCCACGATGCCCGCGGCCGCGTAGCCTTCGAACACCATCGAGTCCTCGGCGAACGCGATCTTTTTCGCCGCATCCTTCACCGGCTGCCAGTCCGAGTCCTTCGCGCCGCGCTCGACGTCGTCGACGTCCCTGCGGTCCACGGTGAAAGGCACCCGCAGTTCGATGATCGGCTGCGACTGCCTGGCGCGGGCGGTGACGCCCTCGTCCGGCCGGTCTATCTCGACGAGGTGGCCGGTGCCCACCGCCGACAGGGTGAGGCCGCCGGGGCTGTGCACGTCCACCACCCGGCGGCCCGCCACGTGTCGTTTGAATGTGCGCCTGGCCTCTTCTTCGATGTCGGCCCAGGCGGCGTCCGAAATGGGGGCAAGTTCGCGGTGCAGGTTGTTCATGACGGGACGCTCCTTTTCAGGCCGCCGATCCCGAGGGAACCGCCGGATCGGACATCGGGTGCTCCGGCCCGCGCATCGAGGCCGTCGCCTGCCGCCGCTGGCTGCGCGTCGGCGGTGCCGCCCGCGGCGGCGCCGAGCGCAGGGGGATCGGGCGGGTCGTCGAGGAAATCAATGGTTGGCACGAAGAAGAGCGTGCCAGTGACCGCGGTGGAGAAGTCGAGCACCCGGTCGGTGTTACCGGGCGGGTTGCCGATGAACATGTTCTCGAGCATCTGCTCGGTGATAGCCGGCGTCGCTGAGTAGCCGATGAAATAGGTGCCGAACTCGCCCCGGCCGACCGTGCCGAACGGCATGTTCTCCCGCACGATCTGCCGCTGCGTCCCATCGGGGCCGATGATTGTGTTCTCGGCCACGTGGGAGTTGGACGGCTTGATGTCGTCAGCCAGCTCGATGTCGGACAGTTTGGTGCGGCCGATCACCCTTTCCTGTTCCTCCACGGGCAGCGCGTTCCAGGCCGTCAGGTCGTGCAGGTACTTCTGCACGATGACGTAGCTTCCACCGGTGAAATCCGGGTCCTCGGCGCCGATGAAGGTCGCGGCTACCGCCGCCTGCCCGTCGGGATTCTCGGTTCCGTCGACGAAACCGAGCAGGTCACGTTCGTCGAAGTACCTGAACCCGTAAACCTCATCAGCGACAGTGACCGATCCGGTGAGCCGGTCCATGATGTGGGCGGCAAGCTCGAAACACAGATCCATCTCCTGGGCCCTGACGTGAAAGAGCAGATCCCCCGGTGTGGACACCGCGTGGTGCCTGTCGCCCCGCAGTTGACGGAACGGGTGCAGCCCGGCCGGGCGTGGCCCGCTGAAGAGGCGGTCCCAGGCTGCGGAGCCCACCCCGGTCACGCAGCTGAGCTGGCCAGCAGGGATCCGGAAGCTGACCGCCCGCTTGAGCCCGGACAGATCGGCGAGCAGATCCCGTACGACAGGCTCGGCCCCGGCATTGATCGTCAGCACGAGGAAGATCGCTGCTTCGCTGGGCCCGCCGAGCACCTGCTGAGAATCAGCCGGCAACGGCGGGACCGGTTGGCTCGGCACTGTCATGGTTACGCGCTCCTTACGTCTTCGCACAGCTTCCCATGACCGGTCCGGCGCCTGTCAGGGCCGGGTCCTGCGAAACACGCCCTAGAGGGCGTAGTAGATCTTTGGCGGCGCGGCAGCGCCGCCCACGACCCCAGACGACGACCGGCAGCGTTGTCGTCGTCGCCGATAGTTCCACTATCGGCTCCTCCTCCGCCTTGCCGGATCGCCGCCTGGAGCACCGCCCGCATCCACCAAGATCTACGGGACACGCCCTAAGCCTTTCACCAGCCGGCGACCGTGGCGTGCATCTCCCAGACGAGAATCTCGGCCGGCTCTGCCGCGCTGACCCGCTGGCCACCGGTCGCGGTGAACCGCACGGCGTCGCCTGCTGCCAGCTCGCCGGTGCCCTCCAGCGTGACGCTCCCCATGGGCACGAACAAGTGCAGGTACGGCGCCTCGGGCAACTCGACCATATCGCCGGAGCCGAGGCGGGCGGCATGCAGGGCGGCGTACTTGTTCTTGATCCGGATGGCGGCGGCGCCGTCGTGCTTGGCCATCCCCGACGCGACGGGCACCAGGCCGCCGCGCAGCAACTCGTGGTCGATTTCGGCTTGCTCGTACCCGGGGGTGCTGCCGCCGGAGTCAGGCACCACCCACATCTGCACGAAGTGCACGGGCTCGGTGTGCCGCGAGCAGCCCTGCAGGCGCCACGAGTCGTTTTTCTCCGAGTGCAGGATCCCGGTGCCCGCGCTCATTCGCTGAGCCAGGCCAGGGTAGATAAGCCCGGCATTCCCGGTGGAGTCCTGGTGCACCAGCGAGCCCTGCAGCACCCAGGTGACGATCTCCATGTCCTGGTGCGGGTGCGTTTCGAAGCCCGTTCCGGGCCTGACGATGTCGTCGTTATTGACGAGCAGCAGGCCGTGGTGAGTGTTGAGCGGGTCGTAGTGCCTGGAGAAGGAGAACGAGTGCTTCGAGTCCAGCCAGGACAGCCTGGTCTTGAACCGCTCGTCGCGACGGCGTACGTCCACCGTCGGCTGCAGCGGCGCGGTCGTCTCGGTCATCGGGCCGGCTCGCCGGCCGTGACCGCGGCAACGGCGATCACCGGTGCGGTCGTGGTGACGTGCAGTTGCGTGCAGTGCTGCTCGGCAATCTCGGCGCAGATCTCCGCCGCCTGCTCGCAGATCGGGCTGCCGAGGTCCGCGGCATTGAGCGCCATGATCATCTTGTATTTGAGATCTTCCACAGCCATCTCCCGCGGCTCCTGGTCGGGGGCGGCGGCGCGACCGGACAGGCCGGTGGTGTCCGCGAGCCCGTGTACCCCTATTAGACCTGGGCTTGCGTGGCCATGCGGCCTGGGGAGCCTGGCATTCTTCAGAGGTCGTCTTCCTGGTGTCCGGGAGCGTCGCGGCGGAAGTACTTGTCGTCCTCCTCGATGGCCTCGACATCCCTGGCCGCGGCGTCCTTGATCTTGTCTGACCTGGCCGACCGGAGTCCGGGCGAGTTTCGTGGTCGCATGCCGAGCACGATGACCATTACCAGGGCGATCGCTACTACGACGATGAAGATCGCGACCGCGGCCGACATGTTGAAGCCCGCCTTGGTGGACGTCGCTGCCCACGGAGCGTTGGCTAAATGCCCGGGCGGTGAGCCCGGGGCAGACGTCGCGATCAGGCTGAATATCATTGGCCTGCCTCCAGACTCTTGGGACCCGGCCGGCGGAACCGCGCGATGCGGGCGCCCCACTCCTGTGTACCCGCTGGCCGGGGCCGAGAAAGCGGTAAGAAAGCTAACGGCAACTGCGCGTACCCGAGATCGTCTCAGCCAGGACCACGTCGTGCGGCCAGGCGGGGGCCGGCGTCCTCGGCTTTCGCGGCCGATGGCCCGACTCGCAGCAGCTTGGCGTAGGAGACGACGCGGATTTCACTCCGACCGCGCGGCGCCACGGCAGGAAATCCTGCCGTGGCGCCGCGGCCGCTCGATTGCTGTGCCGAGCTTGTCCCGGTGGCTCAGAACCGCAGTACGGTCTGGGCGCTGCCCAGCCCCAGCCCTGCTGCGAACAGCTTCGTGCCAAGCGCGGTGTTCAGGGCGCCTGCTGCGGTCTTGGTCAGGGTGAGGCTGATTCCCTTCGCGACGACCGAGTGCTTTCCTGCCTTCAGCGTGGCGTGGGAAAGGTTCAGCCGCAGCAGCGGCACGCGGGCCTTCGGGTTCCCGTTCACGCTCCCGGTGAGGTCGGCGTGGTTGAGGCTGATGACGAAGTCGCTGACCTCGATCTGTTTCCCGTTCTTCGCATTGAAGAACAGGATGCCGCCCCGGTGATCGAAGTAACCACCCAGTGGGCTCAGCCGCACCTGCCCGCCGGTTACCGGGAAGGCGAACTCGGCAGCGGGCCCGCTCGGCGCGGTCCGCAGGGATTCCGTGCCGGGTGAGGTCGCTATCGGCACGATCCCGTTCTTTAGCAGTGCCTGCGCAATGCCAGGTGCGGTTGTCACCGCGGTGACACCGCCTTTGAGGTGTACCGCCGCTGCGGCCGGAGCCTTTGCCGCGGTTGAGCTCAGTGTCGCAGCCGACGCCGCGCCAATCGCCGGGGCCGCGAACAGGCCGGCGATCGCCGCGACGGTCGCCATGCGCCGGAACGCTCGCATTTCTCCTCCATTCCGGCCGCGCGGACGCGCGACCTCTAAGGCTAGATGCGAGGACACAACGGCGCTTGGATGCAGAAGGGCCGCAGTTTCTTTGCTGCAGGGATCGAGCCGGAGGCTCCCGCCGCCATTCCAAGGTCAGCGAAGGGCCGCGAAAGCATGCCGTCTTCGCGGGCCACGCCCTGCCGGAGTCATCGCGGGCCCGGTCACGCGCCGCGCGCCGGCCCGGCTCAGCCACCTGGAGGCCGCGCCATTCCGCGAGCTGACCACCTGGCTGGCACGCCTGCCAGCAGTTCCGGGACGAGAGCCACGAGCGGCTCGACGAACTGCTGCTGGCGTTGAGGCTCCACGGCATTGTTCGTGGATCCACGAAACGCCTAGCGGCGATCGAAACTCGCGAAGTACGTCGCGGCCATGTCTTCTTCAGCGTGGCCAAGTTCGGCGGCGCGGCGGAATCGGGCGGCAACGGCGGGCGCGACATCCATGCGGACGCCTGCGGCCTGCGCCGCCTCGGTGATGAGGCGGGCGTCCTTGCTGGCCATCGCGACGCTGAAACTTGGGAAGAAGTCGCCGTCCAGAATCGCCGCGGCCTTTGTCCGCAGGTACGGGGAGTCCAGCGGCCCGCCGGAGACCGATTCGAGGAACAGGTGAGGGTCGATCTCCAGGCCGCGGGCAAGGGCCAGCGCCTCCGCCGCTGCCGTGGTGAGACTCAGTACCCAGCTGTTGACGACCAGCTTGAGCCGTGTGGCGGTCCCGGCCTCGCCGAGCCACACCGTCTTCTGGCCGATCGCGTCGAAGACCGGCTGCGCAAACGGGCGTGCATCGTCCGGCCCGGCGGCGAAGACGGTGAGCGCGCCCTGCTCGGCAGGCTTCCTCGTGCCCAAGACGGGCGAATCCACGAAAATCAGGTGGTGCTCACGGGCGAACACGGTGAGCGTTTCAAGCGCGGCGACGCCGACCGTGCTTGCCTGAGCCCATACCTGGCCGGCGCGCAGCGCGGGGGCGGCGGCCGCCATCGTTTCGGCGACCGCGTCACCGTCGGCGAGCGTGGTCACGATGACCTGCGCATCCCGCACAGCCTCGGCGGGGGTCGCTGCGATGGAGGCGCCGTCTGCCTTGAGCGCATCGGCTTTGGCCTGCGTTCGGTTCCAAGCGGTGACCGGCAGCCCGGCGCGGAGCATGCTGCGACCCATTCCTGCGCCCATGATCCCAGTGCCGAGCAGCGCGACCGACGGCCCGGAGCCTGCGTGTTCAGCCATGTTTGTTCGTCGTCCTTCCCTCTTTGCAGCACGTCGGTGACGCGTTCTGCCCGGTCAACGCCAATGTGAACGAAAGCTGTTTCACCCGCGTGGCAAGGGTAGTCACCGAGCACAGGTAGCCTGCTCTGCAAGCCACGGGACGCGTGTGGGCTCGTGCGCAGGCACCGCGCCCGTTCGACGGGGCGGCGCAGGCCTGCCTGGCACCGGCCACAAGCATTGGACCAGCGGGAGAGTTTGATGAGTTTGCCAGCCGGTCAGCAGCGGATGCTTGACGGCATCGCAGACAGACTGCGGACCCACGATTCGGCTTTGGCGTCGCTGTTCGCCACCTTCACCCGGCTGACCAAGCATGAGGAGATGCCCGGGATCGAGCAGCTGAACCCGGCCAGGCTCACCGCAACGGCCGGCAGCAAATGGCGCGCAGGCCGGGTGAGCGGCCGTGGCCGTGGCGTATCTCGCAGCCACGTGCGATGGATCGCCCTCGTCCCGGTGGCGCTCGTCGCGGCGGTAAGCGCGTTCGCCGTTGTCCTGGCTGTTACTGTTTCCTCCAGTCCAAGCCAGTGTCGTTCCGCCGCGGCTTCCCGCACCTCCACGGTCCAGAGCGCTGCATCATTGGTCAGCCCTTCGCTCGGCTGCCCCGTCAGGAAGTCTCCGGCCGGGCGTGGCTAGCCGCGGGCCAGGCCCACACTAGCCGCGAGGGCCAGGCCCGGGCCGAGTTAACGAGAAGCTGACCCTCAAAGGCGCGTGCTGCCTGGGCGTTCGTCGCGTGGGGGTGTTTCCGGGAACCACCGGCGGGTATGCCCTCCGCGCGGCAGCGACCCCCTTCTTTCACCAATTCCCATGGCTGGGCGAGCTATGGCTGGGCGAGCTATGGCTGGGCGAGCCATGGCTGGGCGAGATGAGCAGGGGAGAGCGCGATGGAGCTCATCGATCATTGGGTTGTCCTCATGTTCGAGAACCGGTCATTCGACAACCTGCTTGGGCATCTCCCGCACATCGACCCCGACGACGGGATCCGCGGCCGTGACGTCGGGCTGACGTATCCAGGCGGCACGGTGAAGGTCCGGCCGGCGGCCGACTTCCGGGCGCCCCTGCCTGATCCGGGCGAGGCTTTCGGGAACGTCAACGTGCAGTGCTACGGGCAGTATGTCCCGGCGTCGAACGCAGGAAAGGCCGCCTACCCGATCTTTCCGGGCTTCTTCGAGACGCCGTACAACGCTCCGGCGGCTGGGACCGTCGCGGCGATGGACGGCTTCGCGCTCGACTACTACTGGAACTTCAAGTGGGAGAAGGAGCGGTTTCCCACTGACGCGGAGATGCAGAACATCGGCGCTGTGCTCACCCCGGAGACCGCCCCGGTGATCAATACGCTGGCCCGGGAGTATGCGGTCTTCACCCATTGGCACTGTGAGGTGCCGGCCTGCACGACTCCCAATCGGAACTTCTTTTTCTGCGGCACCAACCAGGGCCGTATCGACAACGAGTTCATCTGCAACTACGGCTGGGATTTCGAGCAGCCCAGCATCTTCTCCATTCTCGAGGATAAGGGCGCCGGCTGGGCTGTCTACTTCGAGCCGAGCCAGAAGGTGCCGATGTGCTCACTCAGCCTCGGCGGGGCCAGGCACCGCAAGATCTGGAAGTCACATTCACGGACGCAGGCGAGGTTCTTCGCGGACTGCGCGGCTGGAGCGCTGCCCGCTTTCTCGTGGGTCGAGCCGAAAATGCTCTTCGGCGACGAGTTGAACGACTACCACCCCCCGCACGACGTCCGCCTGGCCGAGCACTTCCTCGCCGGGGTGTACAACGCGGTGCGGAACTCCCCCCAGTGGGAGAAGACGGCGCTGATCGTGACATTCGACGAGCACGGCGGGACCTACGACCACGTGCCGCCTCCGGCCGCTCCGATCCCGGATGATTTCACCGGCGAGCAGGATTTCGCCTTCGACCGGTTCGGTGTCCGGGTCCCGACGATCGTGATCTCTCCCTATACGCGGCGGGAGACCGTTATCAGGGATCCTTTTCACAGCACGTCGGTGCTGCACACCATGCGAGAGCGATTCGACCTCGGTCCCGCGCTCACCAAACGCGACGAGGCCGCGCCTCTGCTCTCCCCGGCGTTCAACCTCACTGAGCCGAGGAAGGACGCACCGGAGCGGATCGCGCCGCCTTCGCTGGCGGATGTCGACCTGACCCGCGGGACGGCGCTCGGCGACGATCCTGATGCCAAGCTGTTCCTGGCCAAGCATAAAGACCACGCGCTGGAGCGGTCTCACAGCTCGGTCATGTCGTCCTGCGCAACGTGGCAGCGATGTCGGGTAAGGAGGTCGGCGACATACCACGCGGGCTGGAGACGATCAAGTCGTGGCTCGGCGAGCGGGTCGCCGCTCTGCACGACCATGACGCCAAGGACTGAGCTTGGCGGCTCGAGCGACCCAGGCCACCTAATTCGGCTCTCGACCCGCAGCCGCCTTGTCGCTGACGTTGCACGCTCGCCGCTGCCGGACAGGACCGACGGGGCACTTGACGGTCTCGGCCGCGGGCTCGCGGAGGCGCCTGTGGCCGTCAGCGTCGCAGCCCAGGGGAGGATACTCGACCTGTGAACGGGGATTACGCACCTCCCGGGACAGCCGGACCGCCCGGCAAGCTCCGGCTGGTGCTGCGGTGAGGACCCCGGACGCGGTTGTCGTCGGATCGGGCCCGAACGGGCTTGCGGCCGCGTTGACAATGGCCAGGGCGGGCCTGACCGTCGACGTCTTCGAGGGTGCCCCGACCCCGGGCGGAGGTTGCAGGACCGAGGAGCTGACACTGCCCGGTTTTCACCACGATGTGTGCTCCGCCGTGCATCCCCTTGCCGTTGCTTCACCGTTCTTCTTGGACACCGACCTGGCTGCCAGGGGCGTGCGGTTCCGCACCCCGAAGATCGCGTTCGCCCATCCACTCGATGGCGGACGTGCCGGGGCGGTGACGGGATCGGTGGACCAGACTGCCAGCGGACTCGGCGCCGATGCGAAAGCCTACCGGCGCATGTTCTCGCCCCTGGTGCGCGACGCCGACGTGATAGTGCCGGAAATCCTCGCGCCATTGCGATCGCTCCCGGCCCACCCGGTGGCGCTGGCGCGATACGGCCTCGAAGGGCTGCTGCCCGCCCGCCTGCTGGCCCGCCGGTTCCGCACCGACGAGGCCCAGGCCCTTTTTGCCGGGGTGGCCGCGCACGCCATTCTCCCGCTGACGGCGCCGCTCACCAGCGCCTATGGGCTGCTGCTCACCATGATGGCGCACGCGGTGGGCTGGCCGGTCGTCGAAGGCGGCAGCGCAGGAATCATCCGCGCCCTTGTCGATGAGCTGACGTCTCTCGGTGGCCAGGTCATCACGGGGTACTGGATCCAGTCGCTGGATGATCTACCGCCGGCCAGGGCGGTCCTTCTCGATGTGTCGCCGCGTGAGCTGATTCGCCTCGCGGGTGACCGGCTCCCCGCCAGGTACCGGCGCGCTCTGGGGCATTTCCGTTACGGGCCGGGCATCTGCAAGGTCGACTGGGCGCTTTCCGGACCAGTTCCGTGGGCAGCGGAGGCCTGCAGGGGCACCGCGACCGTGCATGTCGGCGGCACGCTGGCCGAGGTCGCACGCAGCGAATCCGACGTTGCCGCGGGCCGGCATCCCGGCCGGCCGTACTGCATCGTGGTGCAACCTGGCGTCGTCGACCCGACGCGCGCCCCGGCCGGGTGTCATCCGCTGTGGGGCTACTGCCACGTCCCTTCCGGTTCACCCGCGGACATGGCCGATCGCATCGAAGCGCAGATCGAGCGCTTCGCGCCGGGATTCCGTGACCTCGTGCTCGCGCGGGTCACCACGACTGCGGTCGAAGCGGAGCGGCGCAATCCGAACTACGTGGGCGGTGACATCAACGGTGGCATGGCGACGCTTCGGCAGACGATCTTCCGGCCAGCGGCGCAGTGGAACCCTTACCGGACCGCCCTGCGCGGCGTCTACCTGTGCTCGGCGTCCACCCCGCCCGGTGGCGCGGTTCATGGTATGTGCGGGCACGGGGCAGCCGGCGCGGCGCTCGCCGACCTCGGCTTGGCCGCGTCACACGTCGCGGTTGTGCTGCCTTGAGCCAGGCCGGTTGACCTTGTTTCCTTGGCGATGTTCAAGGCGCAGCCGCCTCGTTACCGCCCGGCGCCCGCCGAGGGCCACGCCCGCGGCGGATTGCGCCCGCCGGGGCCGGTGACGCGGTCGTGCGGTGCGGCGCCGGATGCCGCAGAATGCGCGTATGACCGAAAACGCCGCACGGAGACTGTGGCTGAGCCTGGAGCCCCTGCACGATGTCCTGTATTTCGGCCCAGGGGTTCGCGATGCCGGCATCGGCCTCGGGTTGCGCGGATACTGGATGACCTATTTCGCGTTCCGCGCGGCACCGCTGGGCGCGGTGGGACCCGCGGCTGTGGTGGCGTCGTTCGCCGGCTTTCATCCGGGCATGGTCGCCAGGGCACTGCCCGACGCGTGGTCGCGCGCGTCGCCGCAGGTGTGCCTGACCAGGCGGGCGGAGTTGTCGGCCGAAGCGCTCCGTGCGGTCGGCGCCGATTCGGGCGCCTGCCAGGCGGCGGCCGGCCTGCTGGCACCTGTGGCGGCCGCCGCCGACGCCACCGGGCGTCCCCTGTTTGCCGCCAACGCGGCGTTGCCCGTGCCTGATGATCCGGTCGCGGCGTTGTGGCAGGTTGCGACGACGTTGCGTGAGCACCGCGGCGACGGCCATGTCGCCGCGCTTGTCGTGTCCGGGGTGAGCGGGCTCGAGGCGCATCTGCTCCAGGCGGCGGCGGGCCGCTTCCCCGATGAGGTGATCCGCCTTGCGCGGGGGTGGACCGAGCAGGACTGGGCCGGCGCGGCCGGGCGGTTGCGCGCGCGGGGGCTGCTGGACGGCGGCGCGGCGCCCAAGCTGACGGTGGCGGGCCGCGCGCTGCTCGCTGACATCGAGACGCGCACCGATGATGCGGCATGGGCGGGTGGTCTTGATGCGCTCGGCGAACCCGCGGTCGACGAGGTCGTGTCGATGCTGCGCACCTCGGTCGATGCGGTGCGCGCTTCGGGCATGCTGCCCGCGGTCAACCCGACCGGACTTCCGGCCGGGGCATGAAGGACTCGGCTAAGACCTGAGCGCCGATGAGGATGAACCGCCCATCCGGGTCAGCTGATGGCGTGGGCGGGCAGCCTGCCGTTGATCCTGGTGCCCTGGCCCGGAACCGGATCCACCCGCACGTGGCCGCCGAGCGCGTCGATCCGGTCCCCGCTGTGGCTATCCGCCGCTATGGCTAACCGCCGCTATGGCTATCCGCCGCTATGGCTATCCGCCGCTATGGCTAACCGCCGCCCATGGCCGTGCGCTTTCCTGGCCGCCGGGCAGGAATGCCAGGCAGTCCATCTCCACTGCGGCGCCGAGCGCAAGGCCGTCGCAGCCGACCGTGATCCTGGCCGGCGGCTCGGGACCAAGGACGCTCAGGTAGGCGTTGTTCATCTCGCCGAAGGTCGCCATGTCGCTGAGGTAGACGTTCACCTTCGCGATGTCGCGGAGCCCGCAGCCGCACGTCCGGAGGATCAGCTCAATGTTGCGCAGCGCCTGGACCGTCTGCGCCGCTGTCCCGCCCGCGACCAGTTCCAGGCGGCCTGGCTTGGCCCCGAGCGTGCCCGAGACGAACACCTGCTCACCGGCGATGGTGGCATGGCAGAACGCCGGCAGCCGCGCCACATTGGGAACGTTTATCTTGTGGATCTTCACCGTATGTTCCTATCGCCCTGCGACCGGCATTACGCGGTCACCCTGTCTCGATCCTGGCCCCGTGCTATCCGGCGTGGGCCCAGAACGCGCACTGATGTTCGGTGGCGAAGTCGGTCTCGACGTTCGGCCGTGGCGGGACCAGTGAAAGCATCCGCTGGCTTGCGGTGTTGAAATGCGGCCACGGTGCCTCGGTGCGCGAGGAGGGGAATCCGCGCTTGGCGAGGTTCGTCCAGTACTGCTTCATGGCAGCCGCCAGTTGCTGTTGCTGCGGTGTGAGCACACCGGGAAACGGCTCTGCCGGCAAGCCGAACAGGTACTGGATCTCGGATGCGTGCGCCGCGCCGTACGGGAAGCTGACCGGAGGCAGGAAGCGTTCGGGCGCGGTCTGGTCGTTGAACTCGTACGCGTAGGTCGGCACGTACGTCGACAGGGACTGGTCGGCGGTGAGGGCCGGGCACGCGAAGATCGCGTCGGTGCCCACCGCGCCGAGCGCGGCAGCGGGACTTGGGTAGCCGCTCAGCGGATACTGGGCCGCGATGACGGCCGCGATCGAAGCGGATACGCCGAGCGTCGATGCGATCATGCTCTGGTAGTTCGCCGCCGTGACCGGCGCGCCCTCAAGTTCGGAAAGCGCGACGAACAGCCGCCACTCGTCGTGGTTGGTTCCGTTGATCACCGGCACCCGATGGAACTGCCCGCTGGAGAAGGCGGTCTTCAGCGACTGAGTAAGCACCCGGCCGTCGACGTCCGGCTGGTAACCGGCCGGGTTCTCGTTGTCGAGAATGGTCGCTACCGGCAGGCTGCGCAGGCAGGACGCGGTCTGGCTGGCGCAGCCCGCCTTGGCGGCAAAGGCCTCGCCCGCGGCCTCCGCCGCCGCGAGCGGTGCCTGCGTGAGGTCGTAGGTCCCGCTCTCAGCGATGGCACCGGAGAACAACCCTGCGGCGGCTGGCGAAGCCAGTTGCGACAGCACGCTGAGGCCCCCGGCCGACTCGCCGAAGACGGTCACTTTGCGCGGGTCGCCGCCGAACCCGCGGATGTTGCGCTGCACCCAGCGCAGCGCGGCCTGCTGGTCCATCAGCCCGTAGTTACCCGAGGGCCCGCCGGGGCGGCCGGCGAGTGCCGGGTGCGCGAGGAAGCCAAGCGCGCCGAGACGGTAGTTGATGGTGACGACGATCGTGCCCTGCCGCACGAGTCCGGCGGGGTTGTAGTCGTTGCTTTCCCCAGTGATCAGCGCGCCACCGTGAATCCACACCATGACCGGCAGCCGGGGCGCGCCGCGCACGCTGCCTGCCGGGGCGAAGACATTCAGGTAGAGGCAATCCTCCGATGTGCTGGCCACGCCGAACGGTGAGGCGGGTTGCGGGCAATGCGGGGCGAACTGCGTAGCGTCGCGCACCCCGCGCCATTGCGCCGCAGGCTGTGGCGGGCGCCAGCGCAGCGGGCCGACCGGCGGCGCCGCGTAGGGAATGCCGAGGAATTCGTCGGCGCCGCCGGTGGCCGTGCCGCGGACGGCCCCATCGGCGGTACTAGCGACGGGCGCGGCGGCAGCGCCCGCCTGCCTGGCAATAGCCGGGCTGGCGCCAGCCGTGGCCGCGCTGGCAATCAGTGCGCCGGCGGCGATGACCCCGCCGGTGAAGCCAGCGCGCGCCCGCCAGCCAATCGCGTGTCGTGGCATCCTGAGTCTCCGTTCGCCGCGGTGCGCCAGTGCCCGGCAGGGCTCTCCGGCTCGTTGCCAACTCTGGCAGCCCTGGCGACCGCAGAACAGCGAATGGACCGTAAGGTGGCGTAGATGCCCATCATGCCGGGCAAATCGGCGGCCACGCGCGGGTGTGATAACCAGTTTCCATAACGCTGCCGTATGCATCCGCCGGCCAGCGCGCGAATGCCCTCTCGCCAGCCCGCGAGGGGCGAGACCCTACTTGCCGAGCGCATCCCGCAGTTCGATGACATGGTCCTGGGTCTGCGCGAGCAGTGGGCGCAACGCCTCGGCGACGTCGGGCAGGCCCAGGCCGAGGGCCTCGGCCACCCGGTCACGGTAACGCTGCAGTTGCCTCTCCTCAAGATCGAGATCCGCGTTCAACGCAGCCGCCCCGTCCGGGCAATCAGGCACCGCGGGCACCTGCACCGTCGGCGTGCCGCCTAGAAAGTCGATCTGCCCGGCCAGGATCTTGGCGTGCTCCAGCTCTTGCCCTAGATGGCTGCCAAGCTCCTCGACGATGGAACCGTACTCGGCCCCCTTGATGCTGGCGGTGTGCTGCACGTACTGGACAATCGACTGGAATTCCGTGCCCAGATCCGCGTTGAGCCGCCCGATGAACTCACTCTTGTCCACCACGCCCCACCATCCCCTTTGATCGGTCAACAGCGTCACCGTTACCCATGGGTCTGCGCTGAAACCTCGGCGGCGTCCTGCGGCTGACGCGGCCGTCGTGCCCGGCCATCGCGATCGTGGTGCCGAGCCTGAACGGCGCTGCGCGCTGCGCGCTTCGCCTGTGGGACCCGCCGCGGCCTGTTACCCGCGGCGAGCGCGGGCACGTCGCTTGCCCTCGTGCATCGCCTGCACCCGGGCAACCGGGATCGCGCGGCCCTCGTCAACCAGTTCGGCGCGGAGCGGCTGCGGCGCGGGCATCTGGTCGGCCCACGGGTCACCGCCGGCGATCAAGCGCGCCGCGGTGTGCACCGTGAAGTCGGCAGGCGCGACGCGATCAAGCTCATCCCAGCCCACCGGAAACGACACAGGAACGCCCGGCCGGACGCGCGGGCTGTACGCCGCCGCGACCGTTGCCCCGCCTGCCCGGGTGGAGTCGAGGAATACCTTGCCTTCGCGGTCTTCCCTGATATACGCGGTCGTGGCGAGCGCCGGGTCCAGGCGTTCGGCCCGCGCGGCGATCGCGCGGGTGGCCGCGGCGATGTCCTCGCTCGTCGCCTGCGCGTCGATCGGTACGAACACGTGCACGCCCTTCGCCCCGCTGGTCTTGACCGCGCCGGCCAGGCCGGCCTCGGCCAGGGCCGCACGGACAAGGAACGCGGCGCGGACGGCCAGCGGGAAGGCGTCGGCGGACGGCGGGTCGATGTCGAGTACGAGGTGGGTCGGGCGATCCCAGCGGTCCGCGCGTATCAGCGTCGGGTGGTACTCCACCGCGCGCTGGTTGGCGAACCACAGCAAGGTCCTGCGGTCGTTGCACAGCGCGTAGGAGACCTCGCGTTTTGAGGTCTCCGCCCACAGCGGCACCGTCCGCACCCACGGCGGGGTGTACTTGGGCACGTTCTTTTGCATGAAAGGGGCCTGGCCGCGGAGCACCCTGATCACTGAGAGCGGCCGGTCACGCAACTGCGGGATGATGCGGTCGCGGACCGCGTCCAGGTAGTCGACCAGATCGCGCTTGACCGCCGCCGCCCCGTCGAACAGCGGTTGGTCGAGATTGGTCAGCGACACCCCATCCCGCACCTCGCCGCTGCTCATCTGGTCAGCTTGCCACCGATCCGGTCAGGAGGCGAGGGACCGCCGAAGCCGGGCACCCGACGCGAGCAGCACCGCATCGTTGCTCAGTTCTGCGGGTCCGGATTCTGCGGGTCCGGATTCTGCGGGTCCGGGCCCGAGGTGCCGGTCACCGTCTGGCGGGCGGCCGCCACCGCGTAGACGACCACGAGGACCGCGTAGATAACCAGCGAGACGTAAGGGACGATGACGCTGATGGCGGTCGCGACCACGTACACCCCGCCGCCCAAGGAAGAGTAGGCAAGTGCGCGATTGATTACGGCAGCAGACGCGTGCCGGGTCAGGATCTCAGGCCTGCGGCGCAGATGCAGCCACAGGAGGCTGAACGCGATCGCCAGGACGATCATGGTCAGCCCGTACAGGCCGATGGCAGCCTTTGCGTTGGCGCCGCCGGTGGCGATGCCCGCAGCGTGCTCGCTCCCCGCCTGCCCCAGGTAGGCGGCCAGGACCCCGGTTGGGAACGGAATGAAGGCAACGATCGCGAGCAGCGCGAGGTTGAGGTAGATCAATGCCGGATCTACCCGGCCGACCTGATGCATCATGCTGTGATGGTTGGCCCACATCACCCCGATGGTCAGGAAGCTGATCGCGTAGGCGCCGTAGTGCGGCCACAAACCGCCCAGTTCCGCCCACAGCCTGCCCTCCCGTGCCGCAGGAACCGCGATGTCAAGCACCAGCAGTGTGATGGCGATGGCGAACACACCATCGCTGAACGCTTCCAGCCGGCTCGTCGTCACCAGCCCGGCATCAGGCACCTCAGCAGACATGCTGCCCCCCGGATCCGCTCATGCCCCGCCGACGGCGGACCCCGGCTCCGGCCCAAAGAACGCGAGGATCTTGCTGCCGACCTTCACCACGACGTCGCCTTCCCACGGCTCGTCCTGCCACGCGCCGGGTTTGGCCAGGCAATGGGCGAGCAGTTCATCCCATGTCACAGCGGTACCCTCCTTGCCGCGTGTCAGGCGCGCAGCCGTTCAGCGTAAATGATCCAGAACGGCTGCCGCGGCCGGGCACGGGCCAGCGGGGCCGGGCCGCCGCAACGGGGCCGCAGCAACGGGGCCGCAGCAACGGGGCCGGGCCGCAGCAACGGGGCCGCAGCAACGGGGCCGCAGCAAAGGGGCCGGAGCAAAGGGGCCGGAGCAAAGGGGCCGGAGCAAAGGGGCCGGAGCGAAGGGGCCGGGCCGAACGGGGCCGCGCCAACGGGCCAGGCAACGGGCCGGGCAACGCGGTCGGGAGGGCCTGGCGAGGTTCAAGGGACATTGGCCGCTAAGTTGAGAATATGGACTATCGCACCCTGGGCCGCAGCGGCTGCGCCGTGTCGAGCCTTTGCCTTGGGACCATGACCTTCGGCGCCGAGAGTGACGAGGCGACGTCGCACCGGCAGCTGGACCGTTTCGCCGAGGCCGGCGGAACGCTGGTGGACACGGCCGACGTGTACAGCAATGGTGCGTCGGAGGAGATCATCGGCCGATGGTTCGCCAGCCTGCCGGCGGAGCTCACCGAGCCGGTGGTGCTGGCCACCAAGGGCCGCTTCCCGCTGGCTGGTGATCCGAACGCTGCGGGGCTTTCTGCGCGGCATCTGACCCGCGCGCTTGACAGTTCGCTCCGCAGGCTCGGGCTCGACGTGGTCGACCTGTATCAGGTCCACGCGTTTGATCCGTGCACGCCGATGGAGGAAACGCTGCGCTCGCTCGATGGGTTCGTGCGCGCTGGCAAGATCCGCTACTACGGGCTGTCGAACTTCACCGGCTGGCAGCTGACGAAGGCGGTGCACCTGGCCCGCGCGCTGAACATCGCCGGGCCGGTAACGCTTCAGCCGCAGTACAGCCTGCTGGTGCGCGAGATCGAGTGGGAGATCGTGCCCGCCGCGATGGACGCGGGCCTTGGGCTGCTGCCGTGGGGCCCGCTCGGCGGCGGCTGGCTGTCGGGCAAATACAAGCGCGATCAGCGCCCGGCGGGCGCCACCCGGCTCGGCGAGGACCCTGGCCGCGGCATGGAGGCCTACGACCGGCGAGGCACGCAGCACACCTGGGACGTCATCGACGCGGTACAGAAGGTCGCGGACGAGCGGGGTGTGTCTATGCCCGAGATCGCGCTGGCCTGGGTGACCGCCAGGCCCGCGGTGACCTCGACCATCCTCGGCGCCCGCACGGTCAGCCAGCTCGAGACCAACCTTCGGGCGGCCGAGCTGCGTCTCACCCCGGCGGAAGCCGCTGCGCTCGACGCCGCGAGCGACCCGGGAGCCACCGACTATCCCTACGGCGAGATGGGCGTGCAGCAGCGCGACCGCCGTCTCGCCGGCCGTGACTAGGGCGGGACACGCCCTGCCGCCGCGTCACGTTCGCGGCGACCGTTTCAATGCGCCGGCCATTGCCGTGAGGAGCTGAGCCTGTGGTCGCGTCGGAGCAGCGCGTCGGCGGTCTGCTGTCAGTCAACGTGGGGCTGCCGCAGGACCTGCGGTGGCATGGCAGAACGGTCCACACGGCGGTGTGGAAGCGCCCGGTCAGCGGGCGGCAAATGGTGCGGCGGCTCAATATCGATGGTGACGGGCAAGGGGATCTGGCCGGGCACGGCGGCGAGCACCGCGCGGTGTTCGTCTACCAGATCGAGTCCTACCGCTACTGGCAGGGCGTGCTCGGCCGCGAGGACTTCGAATACGGGCAGTTCGGGGAGAACTTCACCGTGCAGAACCTGGCCGACGACGAGGTGTGCATCGGCGACCGGTACCAGATTGGCCAGGCGGTCTTCGAGGTCACCCAGCCGCGGGTCACCTGCTACCGGGTTGGCATCAGGCTGGATGATCCTCGCGTGCCAGCGCTGCTGGTCTCCCATCACAGGCCCGGGTTCTATTTCCGGGTGCTGACCGAGGGCGCCGTGCAGGCCGGGGACGAGATCGTGAAGGTTGCCTCAGGGCCGGAAGGCATGACGGTCGCGGAGATCGACGCGCTGCTCTACCTGCCCGGGCATCCGCGCAAGCAGCTACTGCGGGCGCTGCGGATCCCGGCGCTCAGCGCGGGCTGGAAGACGTCGTTCGAGGCGATGCTCGGCCAGTCCGCCCAGCCGGCCGATGCTGCTGGCAACCCGGGCCTTGCCGTGGCGAGCCCGCCGCCTGCGTGGCCCGGCTTCCGCCGGCTCGCGGTGACCGCGATCGAGCGGGAGAGCGACACGGTGGTCTCGGTGCGTCTGGCCGACCCGCAGGGCGCGCGCGTGCCGGACGCGCTGCCTGGACAGTTCCTGACGCTGCGGCTGCGCCCTGAACCGGCTGGCAGGCCGCTGCTGCGCAGCTACTCATTGTCCGGCGCGACGGGCGCCGCCGAGTACCGGATCAGTGTCAAGCGGGAGCGCCACGGCGCCGCCAGCCAGTTCGTGCACACCAGGCTGCGGGTGGGCGACCAACTCGAGGTAGCCGCACCCCGCGGCACCTTCACCCTGCGCCCGGGGGAGGCGCCGGTCCTGCTGATCAGCGCGGGTGTCGGCGCGACACCGGTGCTCGCCATGCTGCACACGCTGGCCGCTGCCCGGTCCGGCCGGGACATCTGGTGGCTGCACGGGGCGCGAAGCGGAGCCGATGAGCCGTTTGCGGCGGAGTCCCGCTCCTTGCTCGCCGTGCTTCAGAGCGCACATCGCCATATCTGCTACAGCCGTCCAGGCCCCGGCGACATCCGGGGGCGCGACTACCAGACGGCGGGACGGCTCTCGGCGCCTGTCCTGGCCGGTTTGGGCCTGCCCCGCGACGGCGAGGCATACATCTGCGGTCCCGGCGCCTTCATGGCCGATGTGTCCGCTGCCCTGGTCGCGATCGGTATCGGGGCGGCCCGGATCCACACGGAGGTCTTCGGCGCCGGGCCCGCGAGCACGCCCGGCATCGCGGCCGCACCGGCCCGGCCGCCACACCGGCCCGCGGGCCCGCCAGGCAGCGGTCCCCTCGTCGCGTTCGCGCGCAGCGATCTGACCGCGCGATGGGATCCCGGCTACGCCAGCCTGCTCGAGCTCGCTGAGGCCTGTGACGTGCCGGTGCGCTGGTCATGCCGCACCGGGGTGTGCCACACGTGCGAGACAGCCGTCGTTTCGGGATCGGTCGGCTACACCCCCGAGCCGATCGACAGCCCCGCCGGGGGAAGCGCGCTCATCTGCTGCTCGCAGCCACGCGACGACCTGGTCCTCGACTTGTGAGCCTCCAGGTGGACGCCGGCTCCGCTATGCGGTCCATGCGACGGCGAGCCGCTTGACCCCCCGCTGGAAGCTCGAGCGCAGGTAGGAAGGCTCGCCCGCGTAGCCGAGCGAGGACGTGCGGGTCAGCACCTCGTCGAACAACGCGCGCATCTGGATGCGGGCGAGGTGAGCGCCGAGGCAGAAGTGCGGGCCGTGGCCGAACGCCAGGTGCGGATTGGGCTGGCGGCGGATGTCGAAGCGGTCAGCGTCGCGGAAGACATCCTCGTCACGGTTGGCCGAAGTGAACGAGACGACAACCTTGTCACCTTCGCGGATGCGCTGCCCGCCGAGCTCCAGGTCGGCGGTTGCCGTACGGCGGAACGTCATTACCGGCGTCCACCAGCGCAGCATCTCCTCGACCGCCGCAGGCAGCAGAGCGGGATCGGCGCGCAGCTCGTCCTGCGCCGCCGGGTGCTCGAGCAGCGCGATGCACGCGCCGGGCAGGCCGTTGCGCAGGGTCTCGTTGCCCGCGACGGCGAACAGCCAGAACATGTTCTCGAACTCCTCCACCGATACCCGGCCGCCGTCGTCGTCGACCTGCGCGAGGAGGATCGACATGACGTCATCACCGGGGCGGCGCCGCTTGGTTTCCGCAAGCAGGTGGGCGTAAGCATAGAGGTCGGGCATGCCCTCGCGGGTGCGGGGGTCGGGCAGGCGGCCGCCTGCGTCCGGCGCCGGCCGCAGCGACAACGCCTCCCTGGCCATCGCGGTGCCAGCGGACGGGTCGAACTCGGCCGACGAGGCGTAGTCGGGGTCCTGGTAGCCGATAACCCGGTTGGACCAGTCGAACAGCAGCCAGCGGTCCTGGTCCGGCACGCCAAGGACATCTGCCAGGGTGAGCAGCGGCAGGTCGGCGGCCAGGTCCTTGGCGAAGTCGCACTCGCCCCGTTCGCCGGTAAGGACACGATCGCAGATCGCACGCGCGTGCCCGCGGATGCGGTGGTCGAGCTGGGCCACCGCGCGCGGGGTGAACGACCGGCCGAGCAGCCGCCGCAGCCGTGCGTGCTCCGGCGGATCCATGTTCAGCATCATCCGGCGGACATAGGCGAGGGCCTGGGGTGTGGCCGGGTCGCGCGTTTGCGTCGCGCCGAGCCAGGAAGAAAACAGCCGCGGCCGCCGCAGCACCGACTCGACGTCGGCGTGCCGGAGCACGAGCCAGAAGCCTGGCCCTCCCGGCCAGCCGAGAACGGGAATCTCGTCCACCCAGGCGACGCGCCTGTGCCGCCGGAGCCGGGCGAGAGCGTCGAAGGGCACCCCGCCGACATAGGTCACCGGGTCGAACACGACTTCGGTGTCGGGCCGGGGCACCGCCGTCACACCCGCCCCAGGAACTCCTCGATGGACGTCGCGGCCGCCACCGCCGTCTCGGCCATCGGGAGGCGCCCGGCGCTCGAGAACATCTCAAGCCCGGCGTCCGGATGGAATGCCAGCCACGCCTGTAGCGCGAGGACGTGATGGTCCCCCGGCCCAACCGTCACATGTGAGCTGGCCACACCGACCTCCGCCTACCGCTTTGTCCCGCCTGCTGCAGACTCTAACGTTCGATCCCCGCCCGGCGGGACGGGTCAGTAACCAACTTCACGACAGCCCTCGGGCAACATTGGTCTACTTTGCTGGCTGGAAATGAGCTGGGGGGTCACCAAGCAGGCGGCCAGTCAGCTGATCGACACGCTGGTCATCCGGGGCTACCTGGAGCGCGAGGTCAATCCCGGTGATCGTCGCCGGATGTCGATCGCGCTCACCTACCGGGGCCGGGCCGCCGCCACCGCGGTCCGGGCCGGCGTGGAGGTAGTGGACGCCGAACTCGCCCGGCTGCTTTCGCCGGCCGATCTGGCCGGCTTGCGGGCCGGCCTCGCCGCACTGGCAGAGATCAAAGAAAGGGGGGAGGAGGAAGGATCATGAGCTCACCCAGCCGCTCAACCGGTTCAAGCCCGATCCCGCCCGTCAAGTGCGGTGCCTGCCGGTCGGCTAGCACGCCGTGTCCCCGGGCCCGGTGCGATGCCCCTGAGGATCGTTTCGGCGAGGCGCCCGGCGAGGCCCGGCGGCGTGGTGATGGGGCTTCCAGGCGGGCTGAACAGGACCCGTGGCATGACCTGGCCGTGGATCGCACCGATGATCAGCTTCGAGGTCGCGTCGATGTCGGCGGCCGCGTCGATGCGGCCGAGTCGTTGTTCGGCGCGTAGATAGGCCGTGAGGAACTCCGGGAGGCTGCGTGGCCCCGCGCCGCCCGGGCTGTCGTCCCGGGCAGCCTGCTGGTCCGCGTTCTCGTTGTCTGGCGGGCCCGCGCCGAACGCCGAATCGCCGCCGGCCATCGTGTGGAAGCGCCTGAGGACCTGCGGTTGTGACAGGAGCCCGGCGAAGGCGGGCTCGACCCGCACGAGTACGGCGAGGCCGCCGTCGATGAACAGCCGCAGGTTCCCGGCCACGGTGCCGGTCCCTGCGGGCGGCAACCGCGGCGCATCGGCCATGACGGTGCCGACGTGGGCTAGCAGGGCGTGGGCGAGCAGGTCCTCTTTGTCCTCAAAGTAGTTGTAGAGCACGCCGTCGGCGACCTGGGCTTCCCTGGCGATGTCGCGGACACCCAGTCCCGCGCTGCCCCGCTGGTCGATCAGCCGTGCGGCGGTGGTGATCAGGAACTCGCGCAGGTCCTGGCCGTCGCCGCCGCGCAGGGCGGCAGGTTTCCTAGGTGACATCGCGCTTGAGTGTAGCGAGGACGGCGGCAGTGGCGAATGCGGCGGCGTAGCCGGCCAGCACCAGCCCGCCCGCCCACTGCGGGAGCAGTCCGGGGGTGGCGGACATGTTCGCCCGGTCGAGGGCCTCGCTGGCGTAGAAGGGCAGCCAGCGGGCGAGCCCGGATCCGAGCAACTGCCCGGTGATGCCTTCGATCAGAGCGATCCACGCGAGCGCGGCGGCGACCGCGCCGGCAAGGTTACGGATGAGTGCGCCAAGGCCGACACCGATCGCGGCGAACGCGGCGTTGGCGGCTAGGCCCCCGCCAAGGGTCAGCCAGGTGCCGCCCGCGGGCAAATGGAAGGCGCCGCCCTTCGCGGCCCACCACGCCGCCGTGGCAGCGAGGGCGGCAGCAGCGGAAACCAGCCCGGCGGCCGCGCCGATCAGCCCATAGACAGTCAGCTTGGCAGCGACGACCCGGCCGCGCTCGGGAAAGCTGAGGTAGGTGTCGGTAATGGTGCCGTGCCGGTACTCGCCCGCGACGGCGAGGATGCCGAAGACGAGGGTGAATATCGCGGCGAGACCAACGTGCGCGAAGGCCTTGCTCTGCACCGCGGGATCGTGCACATTCCCGCCGGACTCGACGAGACCAGTGACGCCGGCCACGACGATCAGCGGTCCTGCGGCGAGCAGCAGCCAGGGGCTGCGGATGGTGGCGAGCTTGCGGAACTCGCTGTGGATCATGGGCAACACGGATGGTCTCCTTGGCAATGAGCGGGCACCGCCGGCCGGATAGGCGCGCGGCGCGGGGCGCCGAGCTGACGGTCCGTGCCACACTGCGGCAGCCGTTTTGGATCATTAGGACTTAACGGCTGCCGCGAGGCGTCACATCTCTTGGCGGTCATCCTCGCGCCACGGTCAGTTTCAGGAACGCCGACTCCAGCGCGTTGTTCGTCTCGCCGATCTCGCGCAGCGGCCCCGCGAAGCGCAGCTGCCCGGCGCTGACGATCACTACGTGGTCGACCGTCTGGGCAACCTCGCTGAGCACGTGGCTGGCGAAGACGATGGTGCGGCCATCGCTCGCCAGGCCGCGCAGCAGACCACGGAGCCAGGCCACGCCGGCCGGGTCGAGCCCGTTGGCCGGCTCGTCGAGGAGGAGCACCTGCGGGTCGCCGAGGAGGGCCGCGGCAAGGCTGAGGCGTTGCCGCATGCCGAGGGAGAACTCGCGGACGCGCCGGCGCGCGACCGGCGCAAGGCCGGCCTGGTCGAGGACCTCGTCCACACGGCGATCGGCGATGCCGTCCGCGGCGGCTAGGACGCGCAGGTGGTCGCGGGCCCGGCGCCCCGGGTGGGAGCCGGTTGTTTCGAGCATCGCGCCGACCGAGCGGCGGGGCCGGGCGAGGCGGCGGTAAGGGATGCCGCCGATCAACGCCTCGCCCGCGCTCGGCCTGACCAAGCCGAGTGCCACGCGCAACGTGGTCGTCTTCCCTGACCCGTTCGGCCCGAGGAAACCGGTCACCTTCCCGGCCGGGGCGGTAAATGACAACCCCCGCACGGCGGTTACCCGGCCGAAGGTCTTTGTCAGGCCGCGGATCTCGACTTCCGCCATACCACACTCCCTTGTGAACAGGTGTTCATGAACAATAGTTCATGAACACCTGTTCAGGATAGACCGCGGCCGGAATTTGGCGTGTGTCGATCCGGCCGGACGCCGTTCGTGTAGAGGGTGGAAGGCGCCACGGTGCTGGCGGTGACTGTCCGGGAGGAATGGATGAGCAAGGTCGTTGTGGCCGGCAACCTGACCTTCGAGGGCGTGCTGCAGGCGCCGGGTCGGCCCGGCGAGGAGCGCCGCGGCGGTTTCGAGCACGGAGGCTGGGCGGTGCCCTGCGGCGATTCGGTCCTGGCCAGGGAGATGGGAGAGGGAATGGCCAAGGGCGGGGCGCTGCTGCCCGGGCGGCGGACCTACGAGGACTTCGCCGCCTTCTGGCCCTACCAGAAGGACAATCGGTTCCGCCTGTTCGCCGACCGCAGCTCATCCGCCGCGCTACGCCTCGCCGGCACCGTCACCACGGCCACCGGCGTAGTGCTCGCCGCCTACCAGCGCGGAACCGGGGCAGGCCACCTAGGCTGCGTCAACATCAAGGGAGGAACACCAGATGAAGCAGTACCTGCTCAGTGTCTACCAGCCTGACGGAGATCCACCGCCGTCGGTGGACCTGGAGCGGATCGGCCGCGACCTGGACGCCTTGCACCAGGAAATGAAGGCGGCCGGCGCCTGGGTCTTCAGCGGAGGACTGCACCTGCCGGCCTCGGCCACCGTGGTGCGGTTCACGGGTGGCGAGATGCTTACGACCGATGGCCCGTTCACCGAGGGCAAAGAGCACCTCGGCGGATTCACCATCGTCACGGCGCCCGACCTCGACGCCGCGCTCGAGTGGGCCCGCAAGACCGCCCGGGCGACCACGCTCCCGATCGAGGTGCGGCCGTTCCAGGGTGGCGCCGGGGAATGACGGGCGTCGCCGCCCCCGAAATCGGCCGCGTGTTCCGCGCGGAGTACGGCCGCGCGGTGGCCGTCCTGGTCCGCGTCTTCGGTGACATCGACGTCGCCGAGGAGGCGGTTCAGGACGCGTTCACCGCGGCTGTGCAGCGGTGGCCGTCCACCGGGCTGCCGCCGAGCCCGGCAGGATGGATCATCACCACCGCCCGTAACCGGGCGATCGACCACCTGCGGAGGGAGGCGTCCCGCGAGGACCGGCACGCCCAGGCAGCGCTGCTGCACGCCCGTCCAGAACCAGTCGAGGACGGCCCAGCAGGGGCAGACCCAGCCGAGGAGGCCACCGTGCGGGACGACCGGCTGCGCCTGATCTTCACCTGCTGTCACCCTTCGCTGGGCGCCGGCGCCCAGGTCGCGCTGACGCTCCGGCTCCTGGGCGGGCTCACCACGGCGGAGATCGCGCGCGCCTTCCTGGTGCCCGAGCCGACCATGGCCCAACGACTGGTCCGGGCCAAGGGCAAGATCCGCGACGCGCGGATCCCTTACCGGGTCCCGAGCGAGGCCGACCTCCCTGGGCGCCTGCGGGCCGTGCTGGCCGTCGTCTACCTCATCTTCAACGAGGGCTACACGGCGAGCTCGGGTGACCGGCTCGCCCGCGAGGACCTCGCCGCGGAGGCCGTCCGCCTCGGACGGCTGCTGGCCGAGCTCATGCCGGACGAACCGGAGGTCATGGGGCTGCTGGCGCTCATGCTGCTCGCCGAGTCGCGCCGGGCCACCCGCACCACCGCCGGGGGCGACCTCGTACTGCTAGCCGACCAGGACCGCGGCCGCTGGGACCGTGCCCTCATCGCCGAAGGCCAGGCGATCGTCCGGCAATGCCTGCGGCGGGGCGAGCCAGGCCCGTACCAGATACAGGCGGCGATCAACGCCGTCCACAGCGACGCCCCGGTCGCGGCCGCCACGGACTGGCGGCAGATCCTGCAGCTGTACAACCAGCTGCTTCCGCTCGCCCCGAGCCCAGTCGTCGCACTCAACCGCGCGGTCGCGCTGGCGGAGGTTGAGGGGCCGGATGCGGCGCTCACCATCGTCGACGGCCTCGACCTCGATGGCTACTACATGTTCCATGCCATCCGCGCCGACCTGCTCCGGCGCCTGGGCCGGGACGCCGAGGCGGCGCGGGCCTACGAGATGGCGATCGCCCGCACCGAGAACGCGGCCGAGCGCGCCTTCCTGCAGCGCAGCCGTCAAGCACTCAGGTGAGCGGCCCTGCGGCGCAGCCGTCAAGCGCTCAGCTGAGCGGCGCCGCCCCGCCAGCAGCGACGGGATGATGTGCGTAAGCACCCACGACGCGCTCCTCGAGAACCGGGCGCCGACATGCCGTTCGGTGCTATCGCCTGGCGGGAGTTGGTGCTGGCCTGTCCCCGGTGCGCTCACGCCGAGAGTCGCTCAACACCTGTCCCCGGGCGGCCGGGCCGCTAGTAGGGATCGGGGGTGGTTGGGTAGCTGCGCCCGGATGGGGTTGTCCAGCGGAAGGTGCCCGGGTGGGGTTGTTCGAGGTGCCAGCCGGGAGCCTGCTTGACTTGGTGGTGCCGCCGGCACGCGGGCCCGAGGTTACACTCGCAGGTCCGGCCGCCCTGGTCGTAGGCGGTTGTGTGGTCGCAATCACATTGGGCCGCGGTGCGGCGGCAGC
This sequence comes from uncultured Actinomycetota bacterium, assembly GCA_963727015.1. Classification (GTDB taxonomy): domain Bacteria; phylum Actinomycetota; class Actinomycetes; order Streptosporangiales; family Streptosporangiaceae; genus DATFVJ01. The sequence continues at coordinate 192,344 of CAVSEV010000007.1, forward strand.
CCGGGAATACGCAGGTCCGGTCGCGGATCTCGATCAGGTGCCGCAGCCGCCGCGGCGGCGTGTACCCGGGGGCCTGGCGCTGGTGGGCGCAGCTGCCGGCGGCCAGCGGCTGGATGTCGAACGCCAGCCGCTGGCGGCCGGGCCCGCCGCCGCCCTCGCCGCTGCCGCGGCTGGTAGCCAGCGGGTCGATATCGAACGCCAGCCGCCACCGGCCGGGGCCGCCGCCCTCGCCGCTCCCGGCGGCACCGCCGCTCCCGGCGGCACCAGCATCCGGGCCACCGCCGGCGGGGCTTCCGCGGCTGCCGGGCGGGCCGGGGCCGCCGGATGTTGCGCCGGGGCCGCCGGGACCGGGATGGCCTGGGGGCGTGCCGTCAGGTGGGCGGGCCCGGCCCGATGGTGCCCGGCCCGATGGGGCCCGGCCCGATGGGGCCCGGCCCGGCGGGGCGCAGCCGTGGCCGATGGCCTCGCCGTTCGGGCCGGTCAGGGTCAGGCACCAGCGGGACGCCGGATCGGCGGCGGCGAGCGCGGCGAGTTCGGCGGCGGTGGCGGCGTCGACCGGCCCGAACCCGCCGGCATCGCCCGGGGCCTGGGACAAGCCGAGCAAGGTGGCCAGTGGCAGGGTCAGGTTGACCCGCGCCGCCAGCCCAGCCCGGCCGCCCGCGCCCGCCTTGTGCTCCGCGCTGGCCGCCTGGTCCGGGCCGGCCGCCCGCCCCGGGCGCGTTTCCCGCCCCGGGCTCGTTTCCCGTCCCGGCCCGGCGGTCTGCGCCGGATCGGCGGCCTGCCCGGATCGGCCGACTGCTCTGGGCCGGCGGCCTGCCCCGGATTGGCTGCCTTCTCAGGAATGGCGCCCTGCCTCGGATCGGCCGGCTGGTCTGGGCCGGCGGTCTGCGCCGGATCGGCGGCCTGTGCCGGATCGGCGGTCTGCGCCGGGCCGGTTTCCCCACCGGCTGCGGGGGGCTCGGCGGGGGTGGCGAGGAGTTCGCCGATCGGGGTGCCGGTCAGCAGCGCGACGAAGACCCCGGCGCGCAGCTGGTCCAGGCTCGCCTGGGCGCCGGATTTCTTCAGCTGCCGGGCCAGCGTGTCGATCCGCTTGTCGGCGGCCAGCGCCCCAGCGGGCGGCAGGTCCCGCCCGGCCAGCGACGCGGTGCCCGACGGCTCCCGCCACCGCTCCACCCGCGCCTCCCGCTGGGCCTGCTCCCGGCGCCGGCGCGCCGCGCCCGGATCGACCGCGAACACCGCCTGCAGGCACGCGGCCCGCAGCTGGCCGCTGGTCAGCCGGCCCGCCTTGGTGAGCAGGGCCGCCTCCACCCGCCGCGCGGCGGCGTCGTCCAGGACGGCCAGCTGGTCCGCGATCACCCGGGCCCGGTAGTCATCGATCACCCCGGCCGCCAGCGCGGCCGCCGTCCCCGGCAGCCGGGCCAGGTCAGCGGCCCGGTCCACCAGCTGCTGCGCCCCCCGCTGGGTCAGCGTCAGCGCGCACGCCAGCTCCGACTCCACCGACGCGACCGCCCGGCCCAGATCCTGGCCCAGCTCCCGCGCCAGCCCGGCGCGCCGCGCCGACAGCTCACTGACCGCGGAAAACTCACCCGCCGCCGCCCACGACCCCAGCCGCCGGAACGCCCGCACCACCCCGGTCAGCTCATCATCACCCAGCCCCCCGAGCCCCGCGCGCGCGTCCTGCGCGAAACCCGCCAGCACCGCCCCCGGCTCCAGCACATCCAGCACCCCGCCGCCCGAAAACCCCGGGCCCGCCCACTCCGGCCCGCCGCCACCAGCACGAGACACCAGTCCAGCCGGAAACGCCAGCGCCAGCTCCGGATGCACCCACCGCGCCCGCGCCGCCTCCGCCGCCAGCCGCCCGACCAGCACCTCACGCGGCACAGCCGCCTCCGGCCCATCCACCGGATCACTATCAGGATCAGGCGCCAGCCCCCACAACTCCGCCACCGTCGGCTCCACCCACTCCGCACCCCCATCCACGCCCCAGCAGACGCCAGCGCCAGCACCAGCCCGGCCAGCACCCGCCGCCGCCCAGCCGACAGCACCGGCACGGTCCGACGCTGCGGCGGACCCAGGCTGCCCGGCGAACCCAGGCTGCCCAGCGGACCCAGGCTGCCCGGCGGGGCCGGGCTGGGGGGTTGCCGGGCAGCCTGGCTGGGCAGTGGCGGGGCCGGGCTGGGTGGCCGGGCCGGGCTGGGTGGCCGGGCTGGGCTTCGCGGCCGGGCCGGGCTGGGTGGCCAGGCCGGGCTGGGCGGTGGCGGGGCGGGGCTGGGCGACGGGGCCGGGATGCCGGCCGCGCCCGGCCCCCTGCGGAGGCGACGGGACATGTCCCGAAGGCTGGCCCGCACCATCAGCGGTCATCCCGGTCACCTCCCCGCCTCGCAGCATCCGTCGACTGTCTTCGAACATGCTATCGGACCGCTACGACATTTCCGGGTCTCGGCAAACAAACCGGCCTGCGCAACATCCGGCCAGGCACAGCCAAGGCACAGCCAAGGCACAGCCAAGGCACAGCCTGCCGCGCAGCCCTTCAGGAACGATTGCCATGCGGCACGGCATACCTGCTGTGCCCGGAGGGATAGGCGCTAATTTCCTCGCGCCGCGGACTGCACGAACTTCGGCTGGTTGTCCGCGCGCCCCCAGGCGCCCCGGATGCCGTTGATCCCGTCGCCCGAAAACCGAAGACCTTGTCCACCCCTGAGCCGCAGGCGTTCCAGCAGGTAATCAGCGACGGCCGTCCTGTTCGGTGGGTGCGCCGGAGGCGCGGGGTGGGCTCTCCGGGCCGTTTGGCGGGGGCTACCGGGTGGCTGACCTGGCGTGCTGATTGCGGCCAACGGATCTAGCCGCGCCGATCGCGTGAAGACCCCGTTCACCTCGACGTCGAGGTGAAACGACCCATCCACGCTGCACCTGCCGACGCAGACCGCAACGTCACCGATTCCGAACACCAGTTGCCGCCGGGACCGACTGAGCCGATGACCTGCCCGCTGAACGGCTTCTAGACCGGCGACCTGCTCAGCACGCTCGAACCGGCGAAGCCGGTGACGACAACATTGGGAGCGCTGGCCGGCCCTTCCTCCAAGCATCGGGTGGCATAACAGGACCCTCGATGTCACCGGCAGGCTCAGACGCGATGCCCCACCAGCATGTAAAGGACCGCGACCACAATGGTGACGGCAACTCCTGCGGTCGCGATTATCTGCCCGTTGGAAAGGTAGCGGTTGTGGCGCGTCTCGCCCTCTTGGTTAACGCGTGCTAATTGAGCGGCCATGAACTCGAGGACTGGCTTGTGCGCGACGTTAAATCGCTCTCCCAAGGCCGCGAGATCTTCCTTTGTGGCGTACTGGCCGCGCTCGGAAGCGATCTGCTGGCGCAGTTCGTTCATGGCCTCCAGCCGCTTGTCTAACGCTCCAGTCGCAAGCTGTGCGGCGCTCTTCGCCTCCAGGAAGCGCCGGTCCACGTCGGTATGCATCGCCTGGTACCGGCCGTTCAGTTCTTCCTGCATGACAGCACGCCACTGGTTCACCTCTGCCCGGAGAGAATCAATCTCGCGCCTGGTCGAGGCCTGGGCCTGGTCTACGTAGTCTCTTAGCGACAACTCGTCCATGGTCTTCTGCCTGCCTTTAAGCCGCGATTTGCGTTATGCCGGTGCCAGCGGTCCCTTTAGTACCGCTATCCATTTATTGCAACCTGGCTTGTCGTCCCTGGAAGCGCCCCCCGTGGCGGTATACGCGTACCCCGTAGATGTCCCGTCAAAACTCCTTCGTGGAGGTCTGGAGCCCGCAACAAATGGTGGCAGGCCCAGCTTTCTGAGCGGCGCGTGACAATGGATGGCAATGGACAAATTGGCTGCCCATGACGATCCGCGAGTGCGTGGCGGCCGGCCTGCGATGCTCGCGGCGCGCGCTGGTATGGCACTGGCGGTGCCAGTTGCCGGGCACGCGCAGGCGCCTGGGGCGAGCGGTTGCGCCGCGCCGATGCGGCAGGGTCGGAACAAACGGTGTACGAGCGGTTCACTGGTGCCACGAGGATCGGTGCCCGTTACTGTCAAGTCACGCTCTGTGACGAATTGTATACTACATATAGCGCTGTGTAATTACAAGCTGAGTCCTGGGGGTGCCTTCCGGCCGCGCGGCGGGTCGGCGGTCAGATGTCCAGATCAGATGTCCAGGACAGATGTCCAGGACAGATGTCCAGGTCAGCTGGACGGCGGCTGGATGCTCGTGAGGCGGCGAGCCAGGTGCTGACGGCGGACGCCCGAGTCCTCGGTCGGCGCGCACAGGATTTCAACAACCTGTTCGCCGTGATCCTCAAATGTGTCGGCTTCGCCACTGAGCAGCTGCTGGCCGCCGTGACCGGAGCCGCCTAGCTCGAGTTTCCGGGATAAGTCGATCTTGATGTGCATATTCGCTGGTCAGGACACATGTCGATCTTGTGTGAGCGTATTACCCAACTCCGTCTTTGCTGGCCGTCGCGTTCGAGCAGGTCGCAGCGTTGGATGCCTCATACACGACATGATCTATGAACGCGAGATAGCGTAGCCGGTCCATAACCCGGCGCATTTTGGGTAATACGCCTAACGTCGCCGTCGCTACCTGTGACCTGCGCAAACACGACCAAGATCAAAATAAGGGGGAAACTCCCGCTAGGCAGTGCGCTGCGGGGGCCACGAGCTACCTCGCCCGGATCAGGCGGGCCGGCGAACGCCCTCTTGTCCGCACCTGTCAGTTACTCGCCTTCGCCCGCCGTGAGATGGTGCAGGCGCGGGTCCTCGACCTTGACGAGGTCATCACCGCAGTGTTAGGAGATGCTGTGGCGGACCATGGGTGAGGACGACGCTTCGTGGCCGGCGGTGTCGGATCGAAATCGCGGCAGGGACGGAGCGCGCGGCTGCGGGCCAGCGACATCGGCGCGGGACTGACTGCCCACCTATTGGGCACGCCTTGGTTCCCGCATCGCGTGGCGCCGTGGGCTGGCAGCCCGCCAGCCCACGGTCACCGTCGTTAATTCAGTGGTGGGGATAGTGCGGTTGGTCATGGTTGTTGCCGTGGTCCGGTGGGCCAGGCTGGTGTCCCGGTTGGCCAGCGTGCTCGCTGTGTTCCGGTAGCGGCTGCCATGGCCACGGCCCCCGCGGTGGCCGTGGCCGCGGGTATGGCCGCGGGTACGGGTACGGGTACGGGCGCGGGCACCAGCGCCACGTCGGCCAGCGGTAGCACCAGTAACCTGGGTGCTGAGGCAGAACCTGATGCACACTTTGCGATGCGGCCTGGTGGGTCGTGGCCGCAGTAGCCACGCTGGGCAGGGTCATTGCGCCGGCGGAGCCGATCGCAACGAAGGCGGCGGCGGTTGCCGCGGTCCGCTTGAACAGGTTTTTGGACATAGTTCCGTTCCCTCCTGTTAGTGGCTGAAGATCACTTGCCGGTTCCGAGGCCGGCCTGCGGTGCGTCCCGACAGTGGCGGTGGCGACGTGGCTCATGGGATAAGCCACGGCTGAACGGGCCGTGCCGGTAACCACACGGCTCGGTTGGATCACTGCCCAAACCTCCCCCGGTCGGCTGCGCAGAGCTGTCTTTGACCTCAACCATGGAAGCGCCATGAGGCGCCGTAATGAATGCTGCCCGATCGCGGTTTAATTCATGCGGCGGGACTCGCAGATATTCATGCGCAGCCAATCAAAAGGATATGTTCTGTGCGCAATGTCCTATTCTTTTTCGTCATCGTTACCGTGTCGCGCCTGGTTTTTGGAATGTGCCGCGCGCTCCAGCGGGCTGTGTCGTCCACTAAGGAAAACGTTGTCGCGGCGGAGAAAACGTTGTCGCGAGTGAGAAAACGTTGTCATGAGTGAGAAAAACGCTGTCACGGTGAAACCGACTCGGGGAAACGTTGTCATTCTGGCAACGTTATGGAAAACGTTGTCGGAGAATGTTCGGCGGCGGTCCGCCGCCAGACCCGACCGGCCCGGAGCCCAAACAGGGAGGCGGCCCGCAGCCAGACCGGGAGGACGGCCACCAGCCAGACCGGCAGGCCGGCCCAGCCAGACCGCCGGGCCTGCGCCGCCACGCCCGGCTACCGCGAGGCCGTTCGCAACTCCGCCGGCACGTGCGCGGTAAGCCGGGCGGCGATGCCTGCGGCCTGCTCCGCGGCACTGGCGACAGCCGCGGGCATCGCACCCGCCGCCGCCGCGTCCGCGCAACGGCTCGCGAGGACCGCCACTCGCTCGCTCAGCAGGGCCCAGGCGGCCTCGCGCCACGGGACGAAGTTCCCCATCAGGTAGTACATCTCGAAGGCAGGCCCGGCGGTCCGCCCGGGCTGGCCGGGACCGGCCGGCAGCCGGGTCAGCGCCGAGCCCAGCGGTTCAAGCACGCCGGTCATCAGGCCGAACGCGGCGCCTGCGAGCGTGTCAAGCTGTTCGCCGGTCTCGTCGGTGTGCGTGAAGAAGCGGGTCAGGACCTGTAGCAGCGCCTCGTATCCGACGGTGAACAACTCGGCGACCCCGCGGGCTGCCTCGCCGGTAATCAGCGGCTGCGCGGCGGCAATGTCGAAGGGCTGCCTGGTGAATGCGGCAATGACCGGCCTCGCCGGTTCGAATGAGGGATCCCTGCCGCGGAGCGCGCGATATTCCTCCCAGAGATTCAGGAATCGGCCGTAGTGAGCGGACCGCCAATCTCCGCGCGCGCCCTCGCCCTGCTCGATGATCTCCTCAATTGCCCGGTGCGCGGACGCCAGGTCCGTCACGGCAATTAGGGCCGGCCAGCGGAACATCACCGGCGTTGCTTGCGCGCGCGGCGGGCCGACGAATACCGCGCGCTCGCCAATCCGGCCGACGAGATATGTGAGCCCTTCCGCGATGCCACGGTAAAGGTGCCCGACGGTGAGAAAATCCTGTATCCGGGGCATTGCCTCGGCCGGTTCGACCGAGCTGATGGGCCGGCGCGGCCGGGGCAAAGCCGTCGGCGTCCACTCGCTCCATTCCCTCCGGCCGCTCCAGGTAGAGGAAGTGGGTCAGCGCGGCATCGCCGAACGGCAGCAGGTCGAGCTGGACACTCGGCGGGAAGTAATTCGAGCGCTGCGGGAAGTTCGGCCTGCCGAAGGTGGGCGCGGCACCGATCGCGGACATCAGGTTGGCGGCCAGCGCGAGGTGCAGCATCTCCTCGACGGCGATGCCCCGCAGCACCTTGCGCCACTTCGCGACCGCGGCGGCCTGCCCGGCGGTGAGGCCCTCGCCAGCATCCTGCTTGAGGCTGAACCCCGCGTACAGGTATTGGCACATGATCATGTGTTCCAGCTGCATCGCCTCGGCCAGCAGATACCACAGGTGCTCGCGGTGCTGAACGACGATCTTTGGTTCGGCCATCGGTTGCTCCCCGGGATCGGATCGTGCCAGACACAGGCATAATTACTCAATTACACGGGAGTCGCAGCCCGTAAGCCTTCGGTTGGCCGGTATCGCGCCGGTTGAGGTGAGCTCTTTAGAGATCCCTAACGGCTGCCGCGTGGCGCGACTGGCGAGAAGCGTGCTCCGCGTTTCAGAAGATCCCGTTAACCAGCATGCGCAGGCTGTAACGAAGCTACCCGGATCGTGCACAGGTGTCCGCCACGCTGCCAGGTGCCGGCAACATCGTTCAGCTGGCGGATGCTGGCGCCACCGGAGGCAACATAAGCCACCTGGCGGATGTATTCCATGCCGGTGTCAGCGCACGCTAAGAGCATCTTGGCCACCGGCCTAAGCGCCCGGGCGCCCCGCGCCCGGCGCCGATATGGAAGCCCGGACCTTCCGGCCCGGCCCAGCGGGCCCTTCACGGGGTCCCTGGCAGAGCGGAGGAGCGTTATGCCGAGCACGTCGGTGACCACGCTGGCCACGCGGGCGGGAGAACTGGCGGGGCAGGTGCCTTGCCGCTGCGAGAACCCGCGGCTGTGGTTCTCCGACCGGCCGGCCGATCTTGAGCTTGCGAAGGCCTTCTGCAGGCAGTGCCCGCTGCGCGGACCCTGCCTGTCCGGTGCCGCCGCCCGCGCGGAACCATGGGGCGTGTGGGGTGGCGAGCTTTTCGAGCGGGGCGTGATCACCGCGGGTAAGAGGCCGCGCGGCCGCCCCCGCACCAGGCCGGAGGCGCAGTCATGCCTGCGGTAGTGCGGCGGGAACATACCGCCCGGCCTGTTCCGCGCCGACCGGGATGGGCCGCGCCTGCTTGGCCGCTGGCGGGCCGAGTTCGGTGCCGGGCTCAAGGGCCTCGGCCCCGGCTCGTCATGCACGCCACCTCCGCACTCCGAACGGGTGAGAACTCAGGCAGCGAACCGGTCGACGGGCCAAACGCCGTATCCCACAATTCATGGCTATGACAGTCGCGCTGAATGATGCGGTAAAGAAGATCATTGACGGCCTTAACCCAGCGGTTCTCGGTACCGTCAACCCGGACGGGAGCCCGCAGACCTCGGTGGTCTGGGTTGGCAGGGACGAGGACACCCTGCTCATCTCCACCGCGGCGGGCCGCGCAAGGAGAGGAATCTGCGCCGCGATCCGCGGGCGAGCGTGACCGTAATCGACAAGGACGATCCACTCTGTTACGTCGAGGTGCGTGGCACCGTCACGGTGACAGAAGATATCGGCAGGCAACTGGCAATCTCGTTCGCGGAAAGCTATGAGGGTCCGGGTGCTGGCGAGGAGTACAGGCAGCTCCCACCGGAGGTGGTACGTGTGGTGATCCGGGTCACTCCGCAGCGGGTACTGGGCTCGGCGGCCGAATGCTAGCGTCCCGTGGAACCGCTTCAGCGTCCGGCCGGCCCGCGGCGATCGACGTCGTTCGTGGCCGAGGAGGGCGGGGATGGCAGGCCAGCGCGGGGCCTGCGCGGGGCGGCGAACCCGCGGCATCGGCTGCGCGTCGAGCACGACGCCCACACCCTGCTGATCCAGCTGAGCGACGAAGACGGTGCCGGCTGGACCACCATGGCCGTGGCTCGGGCGACCAGGCAATGGGCCGTGGCACAGCACGTACGGCAGGCCGACCCGCCCGAGGCGCCTGCGACGCGCTCTACGCGCAGTAACGATCTCAGGGCCGGACGCCGAATGACGGCTTGCAGAACGGGGCCGGCAGCGCGGCGTAGGCGTCGCGTACCCAGTCGCAGAGCAGCGGCCTTGTCTCCCGCGGGTCGATGATCTCCTCGATGCCGAAGCGTTCCGCCGTCCGCAATGGGTTGCGCACCGCATCCAGGCGTGCCCGGATGCCGGCCAGCATCGCCGCTGGATCGTCGGCGCGCTCAAGCTCGGCCCGGTACGCGGCCTCGGTACCGCCCTCGACAGGCAGCGAGCCCCAGTCGGCGGACGGCCAGGCCCAGCGGCGGATGAGCCGGTGCCTGTTGGTGATGCCCGCGCCGCCCACGCCGAATACGCGGCGCACGATGACCTCGGCACCAGGCACGGTCGCCTGATAGACAGCGCTGATCGCGCGCACGCCGTGCCGGATGGTGGCGCGCTGCTCGGCGCGGGTGCCGATGAGCAGGCCGGGCTGATCGGTGAACGTCACGATCGGCAGGTGGAAGGTCGAGCACAGGTCGGCCAGCCGGGTCACCGCCTCCGCGCCCTCGACGGTGAGGCAGCCGCCGGCCACATATGGATCGCCCGCGACGACCCCGACCGGATGACCATCTAGCCTGGCCACCGCGGTCACGATCGATCCGCCGTAACCCTGCACCTCCATCACGGAGCCTGCGTCGAATACCGCCCGCATGATTTCCCGGATCTGGTACGGCTGGCGCCGGTCACGCGGCACGGCGGACAACAGGCCGTCATCTCGCCGCCCGGCCGGGTCCTCGCAGCCGATGACGGGCGGCCGCTCGTACACGCTCTGCGGCAGGTAAGACAGGAAGCGCCTGATCATCCCGAACGCGTCAGGCTCCGATGCCGCCACCAGATCGACCGCCCCGTTGCGGCCGTGCACGCCCGACCCGCCTAGCTGCTCCTTGCCGACGTCTTCCCCGGTCACCGCTCTTCACCACGGGCGGCCCGGCGACGAACAGCTGCGCCGTGCCTTCGACCAGGATCGACAGGTGCGCCATGCACAGCCGGGCGGCGCCAAGACCGGCGACAGGCCCGAGGCCGGCGGCCACCACAGGCACGGTCGACAGGTTATCGACGACGTAGTCCCAGCCGGGATTGGCGGGCACGTAGGTGTGCCCCATCTGTTCGAGCATCTTGACGCTGCCGCCACCGCCGGTGCCCTCGACGAGCCGCACGAGCGGCAGCCGCAGCTGGTTCGCGAGCTGCTCGGCGTATACCTGCTTGCCCATGATCGCCGCGTCCGCGGCGCCGCCGCGGATGGTGAAATCGTCTCCGCCCACCACGACTTTGCGCCCGGCGATCCGGCCGGTTCCCGCGACGAAGTTGGCCGCGGTGAAGCCGGCCAGCTCGCCGTCGTCGCGGTAGGCGGCGGTGCCCGCGAGCGCGCCGATCTCGTGGAACGAGCCCTCATCGAGCAGCGCCTCCAGCCGCTCACGCACCGTCAGCCGGCCGGCGTCATGCTGGCGCTTGATCTTCTCCGGCCCGCCCATCGCGTCCGCAAGTTCCTGCCGGCGGCCCAACTCGTCCAGTTCCGGTTGCCACGTCATGCAGACAGAAGCTAATCGACGGGCGAGGACTGCGCCGCACCGGGCCGCGCGCGGCCGGCAGACGAGCCAGCTGGCACACAATGGCCCATGGTGTGCCACCTCTGACACCCAATGGGCCATTGTGTGCCGGTCAGGGCGATGCTGGTGGCACACAATGGCCCATCGTGTGCCACCTCTGACACCCAATGGGCCATTGTGTGCCGGTCAGGGCACCGCGCCGGGCCGCCGATCCTGATTCCGGCCCGGGAACCCCGCCCGCGCTGCGCGCGATCCTCAGCGAGGGGCATCAGCGCGAGGCGGCGCACATCGGGCCATCAGAAAACGGCTTGTCGCGTGGCCGCCCGCAAGGCTGATCAGGCTCGGGGAAACGGGGTAACTCGGTCACGCGGGGCCTGGCGGCCTTCGGCGAGCGAAGCTCCGCGGTGGCGCGGCTGCGGCAAGTCTGGGTTTCGCGGCCGCGGAGACCTGCGGCGCGCGCTCGCGGTGCGATCGGCTTTGCAGCGTCCTCAGGGAGTGGCGGTGGCCTGGTCGCCCGCGGCGTCTGTGCGGCTGTGTCCAGTTCGGTGATGTCCCTGCGTGCGGCTTGAATGGCGGCAGCCTGCCGATGGCCGAGTTCGATCGTGAGGGTCGAGGCGCCCGCGCCAAGCACTAGCGCGGCGAGTGCCCACCCCGGGCCGGTGTCGTGAATGCCGAGGGCCCGATCGATGGAAAGCCCGCCAGGGCCGCCGTCGACCAGGGCCAGCAGCGCGGCGATCAGTACCAGGTTGTACTCATAGCCGCCGCTGCTGTTCCAGGGGCCGTTCTTGAAATGTACCGTCCGCATTGCTGTGATCATGACGCCGATGAGGTCGGCCGCGACCAGCGGGGTGGCCACCCCGGCGACGAGCAACGCACCGCCGACGGCCTCGGCGGCGCCGGCGGCCAGGGCGTTGTACCTGGCGGGTTGAAGACCCAGGTTGTCCATCGTCTGCTCGGTTCCGGACAGGCCCGGGCCACCGAACCAGCCGAACAGCTTCTGGGTGCCATGACCAATAAACAATCCGCCAATCACGGCGCGAACCACCAGACGACCGACCTTCATAAGCGCTCCTTGCCCAGCTACCGCCGAGCCTAATGGCGGGGTCCTACCAACGGGCGGCCATATAACGGTGATCAGGAGCGACGCGATACCGGGATAAGCGATCGGGCCGACGCTGTCCCACCAGCGCCGGATGGTCTGGACGGCGAACGGGCGGTGTCGCCGTCGCTGCCCACCGACACCCAGCCGGCGTCGGCGCCCAGGTCATACACGCCGTAGGGCACCGCCTTGCCTGCTCGCCGGGGAAATCGTGGACATCAGCGCGGCGCGGGTCACCGGACGGGCGCCATTCGCGGCCCGCGCAGGCGTACCGGCCGATCAGCTCCTTCTTCTTCGCGTCCACGCTGACCACTGCCTCGCCGGCGGCGAGCGCCGCCGCGACGCGGCGCGCGATGTAGCGGAACTGGGCGTCGCGGTCCGGGTGCTGGCGGCCTTCCAGCGTCTTGGCGTTGCCTGCAGGCTGTAATCCAGCGGCCCGGCCAGCAGCTTGCCGACACTGTGATGATAGACTGGTGACCCGGTTCCCGCTCGTCTGCCATCGTTGCTGATGGACTTGTTCCACCGGACGCCGGTCGCCGGATCGCCGCGGGTTATCGTCCGCGCGACTGACCAACCTGCTTAACGGCTGCCGCGGCTCGTCACGCCCGGTTAGTGTCACGGCGCCCCGGGGTTACCCGAGACCACCCGCATCGGCGTCGTGATCGGGCGCGGCCTTGTGGTTATGAAGATCATCATATTGATCGGTAGGTTGATCTGCGTCTGCCACCGTGGTCTTCATGGCGCAGCCCCTCGCCGGCGGTTGCGGCCCCATCGGATCAGCAGACGCGAGGAACGCAGGGCAGGCGGATTGCCTGCTGCGGCGACGGCCAGCTGCGCGGCGCGTGCACGTGTTCGGGCCGGAAGCCCCCACAACCAGCATTTCACCCACCGGCCCGGTCGCCGGATTCCTCGTCGACGACGTCCGCGGCGCGGCCGCCGAGCTGAAGGTCTGCCGGTGTGGAGATCCTCCTCGCGCCCGAGGCCGGCAGCTGCGGCAACGCCTGGGTGCACTTTCGCGCACCGGACGGCAACATCTGCGAATTCACCCAGGACCCGGGCGTCAGCCGCCCCGCCTGAGGCGAGACGCGCAGACCACAACACTGCGTCCGTCAAGACACTCGCGTCAAGCACGCGTCCGTCAAGTCCCGAACATGCGGGCGGCGTTATCCCAGCAGACCGCCCGCAGCCATGGCTCACCAAGCCCGAGCCCGGCCAGGCCCGCGAGCTGGCCGGCATACGGATGCGGGATGTTCGGGAAGTCACTGCCGAGCAGCACCTTGCCGGCCAGGCCGAGCGCCTGCAGCCGCGGCAGCGCTTCCGGCGGGAAAGGCGCGAACCGTTCGAAGAACGGCGTGAACGCCATTGTCGTGTCAAGCGCAACCCGCTCGTGGTTCTCGGCCAGGTGCAGGAATGCTTCGTAGTCCGGCGCGCCGAGGTGGGCGACGATCGCCGTGAGCGCCGGATGCCTGGCCATGAGGCGGCGAAGGGCCCAGGCCCGGTGTGGGCGGTGGCGACAGGCGCCTGCCCGGCATGGATCACGACAGGCACCGCGGCCTCGGCCAGCAGGCCCCACACCGGCGCGAGCAGCGGGTCGTCCGGCGCGAAGCCGCCGACCTGCAGGTGGATCTTGAAGAGGCGGGCGCCGTCATCGAGTGCCTGGGTGACATAGCCGAGCACGCCTGGCTCGGGATAGAAGGTCGCCGATGGCAGGCATCCGGGCGTGCTGCGGGCGAACTCAAGCGTCCAGGAGTTCAGGTCCGCGGCCATGTCGGGCGGTGCGCGTAGGCCAGCGCGCTGAACATCCGGACCCCGAGTCCCGCGCAGGTGGGCGACGCGCTGCTCGTCCGGCCACCGGTAGCGGATGGGCCAGGTGGTGCCGATCAGGGGACCGGCCTCGTCGAAGTATTTCCAGACGCGGCGCAGCATCCTGGGCGGCAGGAAATGCACATGAACATCGGCAAGCCCGGGAACACCGAGCGCGCGGCAGAAGGCGGGAACGTCCGCGTCCTCCGCGGGCGCTGGACAGACGTCACTGTGCGATTCAACCGCATCCCGGCGGAGCCGGCGCGGCGGGCGGCCGGGTCGCGTCCTGATACGTGCATCGGCGGATTCTCATCCAGCAGTGAGCGGGCAGCTACAACCTGCGGGCGGATCCCCGGGGGTCGTCCCCCGGGGAAAGACATCCTCACATGCGCCGCATCCTGCGGTAGCGGATCATGTCATCCTTGCCGATGAACAAGATCACGCAGACGGTGACTACGCTGGCCACGAAGGCCCATTTCCACCACTTCATCGACAACCCCCTATTCGCGCGAGCAAGATCTGCTAAGGGATCCTGCTGCGTGCCTACCCATAAGGATCTTCCTTACTCGGATCGGCGCAGCTGACGGATCTGCCGGGGCTCGGGCGGAGCGAGGGCGGAGCGAGGGCGGACGTTCGTCATCGGAGCCCGTGGGCCCCTGCCGATCGCTCGCGCCAGGCCGGCAGCAGCGCGGCCACCATCAGCATCCCCGTCAGGGCGAAGGCCGCCGGGTAGCCGGTGTGCATAACGAATGCGCCGAACACTGCCGGGCCCGCCCCGTAACCAGCGTCGTAGGACAGATTCCACACAGCGTTAGCGGTGCCGTATCCGGCCGGTGGCACCCGGTCGATCATCAGCGCGAGCGTGGCATTCTGGCTGATACCGAAGCCGGCTTCGAACAGGCACATGCCCGCGATCACGAGCGCGGGGACCGAGATCCAGATCAGCAGCATCATCCCGGATGATGCGATCACCAGTCCCGGCATCAGCAGGCCGGCTGGGCTGTGCCTGTCGCCGTGCCGCCCGGCCCACCAGCGGCTGATCGTCGCGGTCACCGCCTGCACGAACAGGCCGCAGGCGGCGATGTCACCCGAAACCCCGGCGAGCGGGAGGAAGGCGGCAACCACGCCGGCTGACACGGTCGTGGCCGCGAAGATGAGCGACGGCCGCAGCTGGCCGCCGCGTCGAAGGCCGGCCAGCAGCCCGGCCGGCTCCCCGGCGCCGGTGCCCGCGTCGCCCGCGATGCGTGTTGCCGCCTCCGGATGACCGGTTTTGCCGGGTACGCGCGGCATTGCTGCCAGCGGGGCGAGCGCCGCGGCAGCCGTTATGCAGATGACCGACGCGTAGCCGGTGTGACCGGCTAGCCAGACGCCGAGGGGCAGCGCGACCACCGCAGGTACGCAGTCCACAACTCCGTCCAGGCCAAGCCCCTCGCCTCGCCTTTCGCGTGGCAGCAGCGCCGCGACGAAAGTACCCGCGACCACGGCGGTGAGGCCAAAGCCCAGGCCGCGGACGAAACTGACCGCGACGATGGTGACGAGGCGGTCGGAGGCCACCAGCACCAGGGCCGGCGCCCCAAGCAGCACCGTCCCGAGAGCGAAAACCCGCCGGCCGCCGTACCTGTTCATCAGGCGGGGGGCCGCGAACTCGGCCATCACGCTGGCCAGCATGAGCACTCCGGTCGTCAGCCCGGCCCAGGCACCACCACCGCCGGACGCGGCCAACATTGGTGTCACTGAAAGCAGGAGGTAGAAGCTTGTCAGCGTGCCAAAGGAACCGGCGAACACCCGCAGCAACGGACCGGTGATGATCGGCGCCCTGGAGGTGTCACCGTGCGTGCGCCGGGCGGATTCCGGCTGGGTCAATGCGGTCATGAATGGCACGCTAGAGTCCGAAGTGGAGCCTGATAAGTTCCAATGTGATGCCGATTCAGTGGTCCGGTTTGGGGCCAGAGCTACTGCTTCGCCTCGACCGTGAGTCAGATCAACCGCTCCGGTCCCAGCTTGAGGACGGGCTCCGCGCGGCGATCCGTGCTGGACGGCTTCAGGCCGGCGAGCGGCTGCCTTCATCGCGGGAACTCGCCCGCGAGCTGAGCGTGTCGCGCGGCCTGGTGCAGGAGTGCTACGGCCAGTTGCTCGCCGAGGGCTACCTGAACAGCCAGGTTGGTTCGGCCACCCGTGTTGCGGCCGGTGGTTACCTGGCACCCCCTGCGGCCGCGGCCGCGGCGCCGCCACCGCCGCTGTTGATCGCTGACTTCCGCTGCGGCGTACCCGAGCTGGGGAGCTTTCCCCGCAGCGATTGGGTGTGGGCAACACGGGAGGCCTGCAGGAGGGTGGCAACGCCGGACCTCGATTACGGCGACCCGCGTGGCAGCGCCGTGCTGCGGAACGTGCTCGCTGGATACTTGCGACGCGTGCGCGCGGCTGTTGCGGAACCGGAGCGCATCGTCGTATGCACTGGGTTCGCCCAGGGGCTCAACCTCGTACTGCGTGTGCTGACGCAGCTTGGCGTTCGTAGCGTGGCGTTCGAGGAACCTGGCTACGGGCCCGCTGATGCCAGTGACGCCGCGCGGGCCGCGGGCACGGCGGGTGTACGCATCGTGCCCGCGCCGGTCGACGAACTTGGCGTGGACGTCGCAGCACTCGACGCGAGCGGCGCGCGCGTCGTTGTGGTCACCCCCGCGCACCAGTCACCCACTGGCGTTGTGCTCGCCGCTGAGCGGCGCCACGCCCTGGTGGAATGGGCGAGCCGGAGCGACGCATTCATCGTCGAGGACGATTACGACTCGGAGTTCCGCTACGACCGGGAGCCAATCGGCGTGCTGCAGGGGCTTGCTCCAGACCGTGTCTTCGCCATCGGGACCGTCAGCAAAGCGCTCGCACCTGCCGTGCGGCTCGGCTGGGTACTCGCACCGCCTGCGCTGGTCGACGCCGTCGCGGACGAGAAGCGGATCGGTGACCGCGGCTCCTCAGGCCTGGATCAGCTTGCGCTCGCGGCGCTGCTTGAGTCCGGCAGGTACGACCGGCACCTGCGCCGCATGCGCGGCACCTACGGCCGTCGCCGAGACGTGCTCATCGAGACCCTCGCCAGGCATGCGCGCGACATCACGCTGACCGGTTTGGCGGCGGGGTTTCATGCTGTCGCTCACCTGCCGGGCTCGGCCGACGAGCAGGCAGTGGTCGCCGCCGCGCGTGAACGCTCGGTCGGCCTGTACGGGATGGACCTCTACCGCGCGGCCCGCGCGGCCGGGCCGCCTCAGCTCGTACTCGGATTCGGGAACGTCAGCGAACGCGCAATCGAGTCGGGCATCGCAACGGTCGCTGACCTGCTGCGCTGAGTCGCTGACCTGCTGCACTGAACGGAGCGGGCGGGCCGCGTCAGCCCACGCACCCCAGCACGGGCCCGCACGCCCCAGTGCGTCCACACATCCCAGTGCGAGCACACATCCCAGTGCGAGCAAAAATACCAATGGGCACGCACGTCATAGCTGTCCCACCCATCCCACCCTGTCGTGCTTGGGCACGGCAAACGGTTCTTTAAGGACGCCGCCGCGGCGACCGACCTGGGGCTCGTCGGCTCGCGCAAGGTCGGCCCGGATGTGTTGCTGCTCATCTACGGTCCGGCGAGCAAGACGGCAGCTCAGCTCGGCTAGCCGGGCGACCCAGGAAGAGCGTGACGACCCCCAGTGGCTCCGCGACCGAGAGGCGCGAGCCACTTGGCGGGGCCGATTTATGGGCATTCAACCCAGGTCACGTGGAGCATTGCCAAAGCAGCGGCCGCTTTGCCATACTAACGAACAGTTCTTGACAACACTGCTCCGGACCCAGGCAGTTGAGCTTGATGCGCCTGCCTGTCAGTGGAGTGGTCGAGTGAGCCGTACACGAGAACCGCGCGACCGTGTACAACGAGTTCGTTGCCCGAGTAGCTTTCCGCGCCGCTCGTCCCCTGGGTCCGCTTCCCCTGGGTCCGCTTCCCCTGGGTCCGCTTCCCCTGGGTCCGCCAGCCGGTGGTCGACGAGATTCGCCTTGCCCGTGCCAGCGACGCAGCGTTGTTTAGCGCTCTCCTACGGTGCGCTCAGCTTCCTGGTAATGCCTGGCTCGCCGTGGCCCGCACGCCGCGCTGTCGCTGATCCCTTGCCTCGTCCCGCAGGCGCTGCTTGGCCCGGCCCGGGCACCGCTGGGCCACCCCGCCCGGGCGGCGCTGGGCCGGGGCCTGGCATCGCGGTGCATTCAGCTCCTGTCAGGGAAGTGCGGAGCCCGCAGGCCAGTCCGTTATCCGCCCGCCCTTTTCTGGCTGCTCATTGAAACGGACGGTAATGAGTTCGGGGAGTATTGATGACACACTTTTTCGCTAATTTGTTCCGCTTCATGGGCTACGGTGGCCAGCGCTGTTACTCCTGTCGCACGTCTCGCGTAACCCATCGCATTCCCACGACAGGTAAGCACGTCTGCGCGAAATGCGTAACTGACGGGACGCCGACGCCGACGGCGGCGGCCAAGCCCGCATGACCTGCTGAAATGTAGCAAGATCTGCTGCCCGGCGCTTGCATTGGGCTGCGCGGGGTCCCGCGATTGGCCGGTGACGGCCGCCGCGGGCGTCGCCGCGACCGCCCCAGCAATCCCGCCGCACCGCGATCTCGGAGGCGATCGCCTGCCTCCGTTTCAAGGCGCGCCCCGTGGATCTTGGCGGCTGCGGGCGACGCCGCCGGCGGCGCCGGCCAGGCCCTGCTTGTTCTTCGAGGACTCGAGGAGCCGATAGTAGAGCTATCGGCGACGACGGCAGTGCCGTCCAAGAATCCGGCCGTATTCTGGGCGCCGGCCCGCGCCGCCAGATATCCACGAACCTGCCCGCAGTCCCGCGGCACGCTGCCCGCGCGGCGGACGCAGGAATGGCAGCCAAACGTCGGCGCGCAGCCGCAGGCCCGCGCAGCGCGCCGTCCGCCGGGTTCGCGGAAAGCAAGGCGGGCGACGTCGCGCGCATGCGCAGCCATGAAGTATTTGCTCGAGTCCTTCGACCGGCCGGCCGCGATCAGCTCGATACTGGGCGGCCGCGCCGCGCCTGGTCATATTGGTATTCGCGGTATCACGGCTGGAGGCCGTTAGCAACGGCCGGAGGTCCCCCAGTGGGACGTATCCCGTTCAGCTCGAAGGCCGTTTGTTCACGGGACCCTTCCCGGCGACTTGGGCGAAGCTGCCAGGAGCCCAACTTCCGGCGCAGTGCATGGCAAAGCGCCAGCGCATGACTATCCGGTCATTATTGCTCTAAGTAATTAGCCGATTGCAATCACACGGTGTAGTTTTTTTGAAATCGCGTAAGTTACCAAATCGTGATCTCGTGAATTCTCTCCGTAGTCGGGGAATCTTCCGTTCAATGGAGTGACCCTTACGACGCACAGTCTTTGCGCGATCGGTTCTTACATGGCCTGCTCTACCGCATCCCACCTGCGGAAACGTGACCAACGCCCACCGACACTGCGTGAGCGCATCCCTTACATGTGCCCGTGCAAATGGCGGCACCTCTTACCGCGTCATGCCGCGCTCATGAGGCCGCAGGAAAGCCGCTGTGTATGGCGCTGAACGGATTGTTACACAGCGTAATACTTGTCGTGATGCCATTCACTTATCGCGCCTGAACGTGCAAGCGTGGCCAAGCAATGCGCCCGGTAACGGGAGAGGGGCTGCCGTTGGATCGAGCGGAGCAATCTCACTCGAACCAAGGAGAAACATGTTTCAACGCATGTCCGCGATCATGATGTCGCTGGCTGTTCTTTCGCTCGTGTTCCTGACCCAGCCTGCCCATGCCGCGACCAGCGCCGTACGGCAACCCCTGCGCTCGGGCGCCTATCAGTACGCCCTCGCGCAACATGGCAAGTGGTACTGCTGGGGCGGCACAGGCCCGTCATGCTATGACTGTTCCGGGCTTGTTTATACTGCCTACCAGCACGTTCACATCTCGCTGGGCCGGACAACCTACGACATGCTCCGCAGCGGCCGTCTCACCCGGATAAGCCACGCCCAGGCCCGCCCGGGAGACTTGGCGTTCTTTGGCACCGGGCACGTGGAGCTGTTCGATCGCGCCAACATAACGTTCGGGGCGCATAACTCTGGCACCCGGATCGGATGGGCGTGGTACAACGCCTACTGGTACCCCACGGCCTTTTACCGCGTGAAGGGCGCCGGGTAAATGGCGGCACGAAAGTAACCGGCGCCAGATCAGCCATCGGGCCGGCCTGCGCGGCGCCGGCCGGCCCGATGGCCGAGTTATGTTCGCATGCTTCCAGCCACCGCAGGTCCCCCTGCAGCCGGAGCACGATGCCTTCCAGCGCAGCGCGCCGGGCGAGCGCTCCGGCTCGGCGATCGCGGCGCGCCGGGCGTCCCGCAAATCGCCGCAGCAGCTCGCCGGCCATCAAGCTGGTGGCCATCACCGGTGACGGCGCGGGCCAGTGAGCATCGAGGAGCGGATCCGCTTCCACCACGAGATCGACGCGGGTGATGAGCTCATGGTGTTGTATCGCGCGACGTCCTGGCTCCCGGGCGAGCCCCGATGATGATGCCGTCCACCGGATGGTTCGCTGGCGGCTGCAAGTTGCCGTGGGCTGCGGGCTGGACGTCGGCGTGATGGGCCGGGGCACGGCCGGCGGGTGTGCCGCGGTGCGCGGTGCTCGCGGGGTCGGGCAGCAGGATCTTGCCGAGTAGCCATGCCGCGGCTGCGATGAGCAGGCCCATGTCGAGGTAGTGGCAGGCCATGGCACCGAAGTACGATGGGCCGCCCCAGGCGTTGACCGTCCAGTTCGGGTCCAGGCCCGCGGTGATCTGCTCGCCGACGCGCCACGCGCAGTAGATCAGCAGCCCGGTGAACGGTAGCGTCGCGACCGCGCGGGCGAACCCGGATGGGCTGCGGAGCGCCTGGCGCATGGTCCGGGCGAATCGCCGGGCGGCCGGCTTGCCAAGCGGCGCGAGCAGCAGCAGGCGGCCCGGCTCGTGGCCGGGGCGCCGCTGGTGCCGCCACCAGGAGTAGCCGTACAGGAGAAGGGCCACACCGGCGATGGCTGCTTGCTGCCAGTAGGCCGAGGAGCCGGGGAGGTACTTGTGCCGGATCGGCGACCGGTCCAGGTAGATGAACAGGCCGGCGACCGTTCCGGCTGCTGCGCAAGCGGTGGCTAGCAGGGTCGTGGGCACGGATAGTTGCCGGGTGGTGCGGCGGATCGTTGTCATCTGACCTTCATGATTGTCTTACGGGGCTGAACATTGCCGCGGCCCCGGTGCCATGCCGCTCGTGCCCGTGATGCCGTGGGGCGGTGATGGCACCGGGTACCAAAAGTGCCCTGGCAGATGGGACACAACAACTCCCGTTCAACCGATTCGAGCGCGGCGGCGAACTCGAGGCTGGTTTTGCCTAAGCAGCCTGCGCACGTGCGCCCTGTTTGCTCGCGCCCGGTCACTGCTGCGCACGGGCCACCATCCTCTCCTCGCTAACCGCCATTTCTCCCCGCTCAGGCGGCCGCGACCACCATGCAGGTGGACCTAGGCGAGACGGCTCGGCCGTCCGGGAGCAGTTCCCCAGCGTCGTCAAACAACACGACACCGTTGCACAGCAGGCTCCACCCCTGCTCGGGATGGCTAGCCACGGCCCGCGCAGCGCCGCGGTCCGGCGCCAGCGCATCCGGGCATCGGGGCTGATGCTGGCACATCGCTTTCGCCAGGCGGTGAACTGACCTCGGTGGCGGCGCGAGCGGGTGCGTCATGGCTCCCCCATAAGGGTTCAGCTGCGGGATGCCGCCCTGGCAGCTCCGGCCGGCCTCTCGCCGGCGGCCGACGCCCGCACAGGTGGCAGCTACGTTCTCAGCGTGCCTCCGCAGCGCAGGCGAGACATCTGCCATTTGGACGATGCTGGGGCCTATCTCGATCCGGCGAAGTGCGCCCGGTGGTTTCCGTCGGCGCTCTCGGCCGGCCGACGGCTGAACAGCCCACCGATCCCGGTCCCTGCCGGCTCGCCGGAGCGGTCCAGGCCGCCGGCCCAGGTGACGATCGGAGCGACGGGATGTCGATGAGGAGAACAAGCAAAGGCACGCCGCGACCGTGGAGCTTCGTACGAGGTGCGTGTATCAGGCAACGGCGGCGGCGCGCAGAGCACGGTAGAGCAGTTGCTGGTCACCGAGCCGGTGCCGGAGTTCGCGTTCGAGGCCGCCGATGGGGACGAGGTTCTGCGGGGCGCGGGGATCCTTGTGCGGCGTGCTGGCTAGCGGCGGGAGGAGCCGGGCGGTCAGGTCGGCGAGCCGCGTGGCCCGCGTGGCTGGCAGGTCCGCGGAGCATTCGAGCCGCACCACGCCAGACCAGGGCGCGCCCTGGCCACCCGCGCCATGACCACTGGGCAGCCGCAGATACCACGCGCTGCGGCGCCAGGAGGTGCCCATGCCGAACACCGGGGTGCGCTGCCCTGGTGCGAGTGAGGCGACGACGGCGGCCTGTGCCGCAGGCAGGTAGGACGCGTGGTGGGTCTTGACGTAGCCGACCGTGCGCTCCAGGTGGGTGCGGCCGCGAAGCGGACCATCGACGATGAGCAGATCGTCTCCGCCCGGCCACTGGGCACGGAACCTCATCGCGAGTTCGACCTCGGTTTCCGTGA
Organism: uncultured Actinomycetota bacterium; assembly: GCA_963727015.1. Taxonomy (GTDB): domain Bacteria; phylum Actinomycetota; class Actinomycetes; order Streptosporangiales; family Streptosporangiaceae; genus DATFVJ01. The sequence goes on from CAVSEV010000007.1 coordinate 214,486, forward strand.
GCCCCCGCTGCAGCGCCAGGGACAGCGGATCGGGGCCGCTCGCGCCGGCCCGCCGCGCCGGGTAGCGGCCGTGCCTGGTGGCGATGCCGGCAGCCCCGGCAGCCCCGGCAGCCGCGGTGAAAAGGGCCCGCTGCACGGTGACCCCGGCGATGCGCGCCTCGCCGTCACAGCAGACGAGACCGGCCGCGAAGGACGCGGCGATGCCCGGTGCCGGCTGCGGGCTGTCGCCGTGGACCCAGATCCGGGCGTCGATGCGGCGCACGCCATCGAGGAAAAGCACCACGCCGGGAAGGCTTGCCGTCGTGTCAGGGCCGACAGGGCGCCACCGTTCGGCCGGCAACTCCAGGTCCAGATCCAGTTGCGCGCTCGAACCGGGGGGCGCACCGTCCTCCAGTTCGTCACCGAAGGCCAGGCCGTAGGACGGGTCCCACGGATCCACGGTGAACAAGCCGCGGGCCAGGGTGGCCGGCCCGCTCATAGCCGCTCCTTGCGCAGCACCGACGACCCGCCATCGCGGCTCACGACGAACCTGACGGGGACCCGGTCCGCGAGCGCAGCGACATGGGTGACGACGCCGACCATCCGGCCGGAGTCCGCGGCGAGACGTTCCAGAGTCGTGGCGACCGTATCCAGTGTGTCCTCGTCAAGGGTGCCGAATCCCTCGTCGAGGAACATCGAGTTCAGGTCACGCATACCGGCTGACAGCGCGATGACCTGATGTGACAGTGCGAGCGCCAGCGCCAGCGACGCCTGGAATGTCTCGCCGCCTGACAGCGTGTGCACCGGGCGGCGGGTCCCCGCATCGTTGTAGTCGATGACGACCAGATCGTTGCGGTCGTCGCGATCAAGCTGGTACTGGCCGCCCGACAGCTCCATCAGCGTCGCCGAAGCTTCTGTCACCAGCGAGTCGAGCGCCTCGCTGCACAGCCAGCGCTCGAACGTGTTCGCCCTGAGCAAGCCACCGAGCATGTTCGCGACCTGCTCTTCCTCACGACGGGCGGCGACCTGCGCATCCAGCTCCGCGACCTGTTTGCGGTCCCTGCGCAGCACGTCAAGTTCGGTTTCTGCCTGGGCGCGGCGGCGGGCCACAAGGACCGGCGCCTGGGCCGGGTCGGCTGCCGCCGCGGCGGTATCTATGCCGCAACCGGCTAGCAGCGCCAGCAGGTCAGCGGCCTGCTCGCTGGCCGCGGCCCGCAGCGCGCCGGCCTCGGCGTCCAGTTCCGTCAAGCGCGCCTCGCGCTCGCCGCACTGCCCGGCGGCCCAATCCACCAGCAACTGCCAAGCCGTGGCCAGGTCAGTCTCGCGGGCTGGCGGGGCGCCGAGCCCGGCCACCGTGTCGCGGGATGCAGCCAGCGCCGCCCAGGCGGTCCGCTCATCCAGGGCGATCGCCGTCCGTGCCCGCTCGGCGGCGGCAACGGCAGCCCGCGTCCCCTGTGCCCGGCGGCGCGCATGCTCGAGCGTGGCCTCGGCTTCGGTGGTCGCCGCAAGCGATGCGTTCACCTCTGCCTCACCTGGGGCGCCCGCGAGGGTGCCTGCGATCTCGGCGAGACGGCGCTCGGTCGCCTCCACCGCGCTGCGCGCCCCCGCCGCGGCCTTGCCCGCATCGCGATGCGCCACCTGGGCGCGCCTGTGTGCCTTGGCTGCGGCGTCCACCCTGGCCTGCGCGGCGGTCAGGTCCGCGGGCGCCATGCCGTGCGGCAGCGTGGTGACCGGCCGCGAGCACACCGGGCAGGTGTCACCGAGGCGCAGGGTCTGGGCCAGAACGGCTGCCGCGTGCGCGTTTCGCGCGGCTGCGAGCGCACTCTGCGCGTCGCCGAATTCCGCCTCGGCGGCTTCCAGCTTCCCGGCGAGGTCCGTCTCGCGGGAGTCGCTGCCCGCGAGCGCGTCCCGCTGCTGTGCGAGCAGTTCCGACTGCTGCTGCCGCTGCGCGTACGCGTGCCTGAATTGCTCAAGCCAGGCCTTGTCAGGCAACTGGCCGCGCGCGTGCCTGATCTCCGCTTCCACCTTCTCGGCCCGCTCGCGGTTCTGGCCGGCTTCTGCAATGAGGGCGTCGGCCGTGCTGATGCGCTCCGCAAGCCCGGGGACATCGGCGGGCATCCGGAGCGCGCCGAGCCGCACAGTTTCTCCGCGGAGGGCTTGGGCCTGCGCCGCCGCGCCGTCGGCCCGCGCGATCGCCTTCACCAGCGTTGCCAGCCGCTCGTCGGCGACGGCGGCCAGGCCGGCCAGCTCCGCTACCAGGGCAGCCGCGGCCGCCTCGGCCGCCGCGGTCGCGCCGGCCAGGGCCGCACGCAACCGCTGCGCGTCGGCCATCCGGTCGGCGGCCCGCTGCGCACGTTCACGTGCACGCTGCCCGATCCGCTCGTACACGCCGAACGCCAGCAAGTGGACCAGCAGGTCCTGCCGCTCCCGGGGTTTGGCCTGGAGGAACTCGGCGAACCTGCCCTGGGGCAGCAGCACGGACTGGGTGAAGTGCTCGTAGCTGAGCCCGAGCAGGTGCGCCGCGCTGGCGCTGACCTGGTCGGGGCCTTCAGCGAGCTGCTCGGCGCTCGCCTGCAGGATCTCCTCGAGCGGAGCGCCAGGAGGAACCGCGGGATCGAGGCGCTCCAGCCGCGCCTCCTTCGTGTGCACCCGCCCGTTCTTGTCGCGGGCCAGGGCCCGCACGGCGGCGTACCGCCCGCCCGCCGTTTCGAAGATCAGGCAAACGCGGCACGTGTTCGCTGAGGGCGCGAGCGCGTGCGCGATCACGTTTTCTTTTCCCCAGCGGGGAACCGTGCCGTACAGGGCGAAGCACAGCCCGTCGATGAGCGTGCTCTTGCCCGACCCGGTGGGGCCGGTAAGCGCGAAGAAGTCGACGTCGGAGAAGTCGGCGTCCGCCGGGTGACGGTAGGAGCCGAAACCGTCGAGAACCAGCCGCAGCGGCCGCATCACGCCTCCCCGGCAGCGGCCGTCGTGGCACCAGGGTCAGCCGGCGCGCCGGTGATCTCGTCGAGCAACTCGGCGAACATGGCGGATACCCGCGGATCGTCGATCTTTCGCTCAGCGAGGTATTCGCCGAACAATTGCCGCGGACTGCGCCCGGCCCGGCTTGGTGCCGCTCCGCTCCTGGCACCGGGCTGTGGCCGGTGCGCCTCGTCGAGCTGAACCTCGAGGGTGTGCGGCAGCTTGTCCCTGACCAGATCGCCGAGACCCGCGCGGGCCGGTGCCGCGAGGATCACCCGCAGGTACGCGTCGCCAGCTTGTTCACCCTCCGCGACGACCTCCTCGAGCGTGCCGCGAAGCGTCCGCAGTGCCCGGCCACCGGCAATCGGCACCGGCCTGACGTCGGCCCTGATGCTCGGCCCGGCGGTGACGGCCAGGGCGACAGGCTCATTGGCCTCCTCGCCGAAGTCCACGGCGAGCGGTGACCCGGAGTAGAAGATCGGGCATGGCCCGGCGATCTCCTGCTGGCGGTGCAGGTGCCCGAGCGCGACGTAATGGGCGCTGGCAGGAAAAAGGCTCGCCGGCAGCTCGTAATCCAGGCTGGTCTGCACATCACGCTCGCCGCCGCCACGGCGGCCGCCGAGCAGCGTGGCGTGCGCGACGACAATGTTGACGGCATCCTCGCCCGGCGCCGCGGCTGCGGCGCGGCCAGCATTTTCGGTACGGCCAGCATTTTCGGTACGGCCAGCATCTTCTGTGCGGCCAGCAGCTTCCGTGCGGCCAGCATTTTCTGTGCGGCCAGCAGCTTCCGTGAAGCCAGTGCAGAGTAGCTGCATCATCGCCGAGACACGGCGGGCGTAGTCCAGGTTGTGTTCGGCGGCCTCGTGCAGCAGAACCTCCGCGGCACGCACGGCGTACCGGTGGGACAGGAACGGCATCGCCGCGACCCTCGCGGTCTGTCCGCAGCGGGTGCGCAGCGAGAGGGTGCCACCGGCGTCGGGCCGTTTCGGCATCCCGAGCAGATGCAGCCCTAGCTGGCCGAGTACCGGCCGGTATACCGCGTCGAGCAAGTGCTGGTTGTCGTGGTTCCCCGCGATCGCCACGACCTGGCGGCCGTCTTCGGCCAGCGCGAGCAGGGTGCGCATCACCAGCCCCTGCGCCCGCGGGCTCGGCGCGGCGGTATCGAAGAGGTCTCCGGCGATCAAGACGAGGTCGGCGTCCTCGGCGCGGGCGGCCGCCACGATGTTGCCGAGCACGGCCGTGTGCTCGTCATGCCGGTCACGGCCCTTGAGGACCTTGCCGACATGCCAGTCGCCGGTATGCAGAATCTTCATGCGATCCCTTCGCGCGTTAACCACATGCCGGTCGTAGCGGCCCGCTCACTGCTGGATGAGAATCCGCCGATTCACGTTTCAGGATCTCGATCGGCGACCCGGTCCGGCCGGACTCAGAACGGCGGCGGGTCATCATCGGCGCCCGGGATCGTGGCGAACGGATCGGCGGGCACCATCGGCCCCGGGTCGTGCCCGGCCCACGCGCCCTTTTCGCTTGGCCGGGTCGCCCAGGCGGGGAAGGGGAAATCTACGGCCAGCGGCACCGGGATGTCGGGCTGGGCGATGAACATCGTGCCAGGTTTGGCAAGGGTGGCACGCAGCCGCTGGGCCGGCGGCAGGTATCCGTACTCGGGCCGGTCGGCTTCCGCCGCGTCGAGCCTGCCCGCGACCCGGATCGAGCAGTTGGCGAGGATGCGCCGCTCGACCTCGCTCGCTGTCTGCTGCGCGCCAATCAGGATGACGCCGAGCGACCGGCCCCGTTCTGCGACATCGAGCAGGATCTGCTTTATCGGGCTGTCGCCCTCGCGCGGCGCGTACTTGTTGAGCTCGTCCAGCATGACGAACATCAGCGGCCGTGCGGTGCCCTGCCGTTCCTTGCGGGCGAGCTCGCCCTGCAGGGTGACGCCGACCACGAACCGCTGCGCCCGGTCCGGCAGGTTGTGCAGGTCGATGACGGTGACCTGCGCCTTCGACGTGGTGATGGACCGCTCACCGCGGTGCCCAAGATCCCCGCGGATGATCACTGACAGCGGCCGAACCGCCGACCGCAGCCGCCGGAGGAACGCGTTCACGCTGCCGGTCGCCGTGCTCCCAGCCACCCAGCCACCGCGAAGCGTGTCGTCGCCGAGCTCGGCCTCCAGCAGATCGACCAGGCCGGCGAGGGTGCGGATCGTCGTGTCGCCCGTGGGGCCCGCGTTCCGGATCCGGATCGCCCCTTCGCTGCCCACCCCGGCGCCGTCGCGCCGCAGCCGCGCCGCGACCTGCCCGATCAGCATCGTGTACTGGGCGCGCTCGTCCTCGGCGTCCGCGAAAACGAACGGCAGCAGTTCCTGTTCGCAGAACTCCGCCAGGGTCCAGTAGAAGGGGCTGACAGCCCGATCGCGGGCGGCGACATCCGGTGTGCCGGCCGGATCACCGCGCCGCGGCGGGGCGAACACCCGGACATTCCCGAACGGCTTCGCGGGCAGTCCCAGGTCTTTGTAACGGGCGCGCTGCACATCGGTTAGCCGGTTGTTCGCGTAATCAAGGAACAGCAGGTCCTCGCCCTTGACGCTGAAGATCAGCGCCTTTGTGTTGTGTGCCTCGCCGGCCAGCACCCCGCAGTTAGTGATGGAATGCAGCAGGAAGGTCGCAAATGATGTCTTGGTGGCAATTCCTGATACCCCGGAAATGGAGACGTGCGCGCCGCGGGTACCGTCAAGGAACTCGAAGTTGACAAACACCGGCTGCCCGTCCCGGCCGAAGCCGGCTGGCACTTTCGCGCCGCCCATCTCGTCGAAGTACAGCGCGGTCTCGCGCTGCCGTCCGGTTGCCCGCGCCACGGCCGCGCCAGGCAGTGGCGGGACGTACACCTCCGGCTCAACCCGGGTCACAGTCACCTCTGCGACCTCACACACCTCCGCGGGGAGCGCGCCTTGCTGGATGAGGAAGACGTCCGAGGCGAACCTGGCGCCCTCGTGAACCGCCTCAACGTCGGTAACGACCCCCGCGAGCTGGATCTGGCCCTGGCCTGGCAACTCACGGACGGTAACGACGACATCGTCTAGCTGGAGATACTGCCCCTGCGCCAGCCCGACAGAGAACTTCAGCGGTGTTGCTGGCACGGTACCGATGACCAGTCCCACCGCATCGTCCAGGACGTGGCCGGGCATGCGCGCGCGCAGCGCCGGTGCGCCCAGTTCACGGTCGAGGGCAGCAACCGAGCGGATGTCTCCCGGGTGAGCTACGTCAGTCACCTGACCCCCTTGGCAGGTTGTTCGGTCGCAGCACGGAGCTTACGTCCAGGTCCCAGGCCGTTCCGCGGCTTTCACGCAGAAGCCGGGAGCCGCCCCCGCAGCCAGGCACGACCGGGGCCAGGGTCGCACCGGCCGGCCGGCCGGATCCGCCAGGGCGGGCGGATCCGCCAGGGCGGGCGGATCTGCCAGGGCGGGCAGATCCGCCCGGGGCGGGCGGACCTGCCTGGCCGGGGGGATCTGCCCAGGCGGCGGTCGGATCCGCCCAGGGCGGGGGATCTGCCCGGGCGGTCGGATCTGCCAGGGCGGGCGGATCTGCCGTGGCGGGGGATCTGCGCGGAGCGGGCGGGCGGATCTGCCTGGCGGGGGTCCTGCGCGGGGCGGGCGGATCTGCCGCGGCGGCGGACCGGCCTGGGCATGCGAACGGGCCGCAGCCAGGCGGTCCTGCCCGCATTCGCTGCCAGGCGGCTCGTTACAACCTCGGCTAGCTGGCGGATGTTTCGCCCGGGAGTGCCACCGCATGCTGAGAACGTCCTGACCACCCGGTCACGCTACCGGGCGCGGCCAAGGATCGAGGAGGAGTCGTGCACCCGCTAATAATGGAAGCACTAGCTGCCGAGCGCATCAAGGCCATAACCGCGGCGGCCGACGACGCGCGGCAGGCGCGGCAGGCCCGGCGGGCCCGGCGAATGACCATGCACCGGTCATCGCGGCGACCGCGATGGGGTACATCATTGCCGCGAGCCGAATCCGGGTAAGTTCCTGCGACCGGTGCGCCGACCGCGTTCCGGTCGCCAGTGAGCCCGGTTAACAGCGGCCCCGGCGCCACCACCCGCCTCGAGCGTGCGGGCCCGTGCGGACACGAGAGCAGAACCAGCGCGAAGATCTTTCGTACCAGCCTGCCCACAGGCTATGCGGTGCGTCCACAGCCCATCGACCCTGGGTGGGAGGGATTACTGGCAATGTTATCCACATGGAGTGGCGCCGTTTACGGCGACTTTCCCACAGGTTCGGCGATCCTTGTCCACATGCGATCCACAGGCCAGCCCGTGTATGGTCCTGTTCCCAGTCCACGCGAGCCGGTGGCCCGATACTTGTAGTCGGCCCGATAGTTGCAGTCGGTAGGAATGCCGCCTCGCGTGATTGCGTGGTGCGATGCCGGAGGGCGGCTATTCCCAGGCCGCCCGGATGTACATGAGGCGCGCGCTTCATTATATGGGATACGAGTTGTGTGTTGTTTACGTCGTGTGTTGTTTACGTTGTGCATTGTTTACGGAGCAGGACCGATGTGGCGGTGGTGAGGGAACGGTGGAGATCCGGTCGGCACAGCAGCGCGCGTGGGGAAACAAGACCGCCAAGGGGTTCAACACCACTGATGTCCCGATGGAGTTCTGCCTCCTGCACGGTGAGATTTCCGAGGCGTTCGATGCCTGGCGCAAGGGCCGGCCTGGGGTGGGGCAGGAGCTGGCCGATACCGCGATCTATCTGCTAGCACTGGCCGAGATGCTGGGCATCGACCTGCAGGACGAGATCGAGGCCAAGATGGCCAAGAACGCGTCCAGGGTCTACCGGCGGCTGCCCAACGGCGTGCTGGTCAAAGCCGGTGCCGCGAGCCTGGGAGACGTACAGGCCGAGCGGTGAGAAAGGCGAGCATGCTATCGCGGGTCGCGGGTCGCGGGTCGCGGGTCGCGGGTCCGTCGGGTCGCGGGTCGCGGGTACTTGGACACATTCATGATCCCGATGCTTTCCCGGGGGATATTCACCGGGAAAGCACCGGGATCATGGGCCGGTGTCACCTAGCCCGTCCGGGTGCGCGGTCGCGCCCGTGGCGCCCCGTGGCGCCCGTGGCCCTGCGCCGGGCCGCTGTCGCCGATTCAGGCGCATACTCAGGCTCCTGTGCATTGGTATCCTGCCGGGTCCAGCAGGGCGCGCAAGGTCCGGGTGCAGGTATCGAGGGCCGCCCGGCCAGCCGTGGTACCTGGCGATCTCCGCGCTCATCGGCCCGTCGTTGCCTTGCGGCCTGTCCCTGCCATTGTCGGCAAACGATTATCACCAGGCAGCGCCCATCCTGATCGTTGGCCCGTAGGGGGCACTGGGGTGCCCGCTGGAGCCCCCTACGGGCCAACCACGCCCCGCCCAATCCAGGCAGCGTTCAGGTCGTCGAGTCAGCGTCCCCGCTGGGCGCCATCGGTGCGGATCACCCTGCCGGGATGGTACCTGTGCCCGCGGTTGCATATAGCCTCACCGCCGTGTACGTCGCAGGGGTCAGGAGACGCGGCGACCGCGGGTTTCCTGGCGGAGCCGGGAACGCCGTCCGTCGCCCTCGCAGTGAGTCGGCCTGGAGGGGTGCGCGTGGTACTTGACCTCATCATCATCGGGCTCGCGATCACACTGGAGCCGATCACGATTGTCGCGTTCATCCTGATCCTCGGCGCCGAGAAAGGTGTCAGGAAAGGGGTCGCCTTCATCCTCGGCTGGCTCGCGTGCCTGGTCGGGGTGATCGCGGTCGTGGTCCTGGTGACCGGGGGCAAGCCGCCGGATCCGCACACCGCACCGTCGACTGCCGCCCTGGTCGTCAAAGCCGCGGCCGGCCTCGCACTGATCGCGGTTGCCGCCCGCCAGTGGCGTCGCATGGGCATCCCCCGCAAGCAGCCGAGCTGGATGGCGAGGCTGGACCGCCTCTCGCCGTGGGCCGCCGCAGGGCTCGGCGTCTTCCTGCAGCCCTGGACTCTGGTGGCAGCCGGGGCAGCGACGGTCGTGCAAGCGAAACTCTCCAACGCGGGGGATTACCTGTCGCTGGTCTTGTTCTGCCTGCTGGCCACGTCGAGCTTTCTTGTCATGGAGCTTTATGCGGCCTTCGCGCCCGCGGCGGCGGGCGCCCGGCTGGAGCGGGTGCGCAGTTGGATCGACAGTCACAGGGACCAGGCGATCGTGGTGGGGTCGCTCGCGGTGGGCTGCTGGCTGCTCGGCAACAGCATCTACGTGATCGTGTCGTAGCGGCGCCCTCACCAGCGCTGCCGCATGTTCGGGCCTGCGCGCCACCGGCCGGGCGCGTCGAGGCGCGGCAGGAGCGAGCCAGCCTAGACGCCACTGCCGCACCATCGCCGCTGGGCGGGGGCCCGGGAACGGCTGGCTGGCGGGTTTACGTGGCTCCAGCTGCACTGCCGGCCTGCGCGAGCGGACCGGGCGTTCACCATATCCGGGCGCGCGTGGGTGACACCCGGATCGCGTGCGGGTAGTCGTCCGCGAAGCCCTTGGGCGTCCGGCCGAACGAATCGATGAACGAGCGGTATTTGCCTACGTAAGGCATCACGGCGTCGGCGCGAGGGGCGGCCGGGTCGATCCGGGCGGTGCCTTCGAAGACGACGTTGCCGCCGCCTCTGCCGTCGCCGTCAAGATGCAGTGAGACGCGCCGGTTCGAGGCGATGTTGCCGGTCTTGGGGCCGTCCTTGAGGCCATAGATCAGGAATTCCTGGCCGTCCCACAAGAACCAGACCGGCGCCGACTGCGGCTGGCCCGATTCGGACACGGTCGTGAGCCAGCTGACGGGCTCGTCCCGCAGGCGGCCCGCGGCCGCCGCGTGCGCGGGGTTTTGCTCGTCCAGCATCGTGATCTCCCGCACAGGTCTCTTAATTCCGCCTTGACACGACCATGATCCCGGAGCGTTCCCGGGTGTCAGTGGATATCCGTGAAAACGCTCCACGATCATGGTCATCGGGCCACCGGGCAAGCCGCGCCGAGCTCGCCGCAAGGCCACGGGGAACGCATCCCGGCCCGCGGGCGTCTCAGCCCAGGCGGTCAAGGAGATCCTGGTACATGTCCCAAAGCTCGCGAGGCAAGTGGCCGCCGAAGGTGCGGAAGAACTCGGGGATGAGCGCAGCCTCGTGCTCCCAGGCGCCGCGGTCAACGGAGAGCAAGACGTCCAGGTCGCCATCGCTAAGGCCCAGGCCTTCGGTGTCAAGGGCGTCAGGCGCCGGCAGGTTGCCGATCGGGCTCCCGACGGCCCCGGCGTCGCCGGAAAGCCGTTCCAAGATCCACTTAAGGACGCGGCTGTTCTCGCCGAAACCCGGCCACACGAACTTACCGTTCTTGTCCTTGCGGAACCAGTTGACGTAGTAGATCCGCGGCAGCTTGCTGGCGTCCGTCGAGCGGCCGATCTTGAGCCAGTGCGCGAAGTAGTCGCCCATGTTGTAACCACAGAACGGCAGCATCGCGAATGGGTCACGACGCAGCTCACCGACCTTGCCCTGGGCGGCCGCGGTCTTCTCCGAGGAGACATTTGCGCCGAGGAACACGCCGTGTGCCCAGTCGAAGGACTCAGTGACCAGGGGCACGGCGGTCGCGCGCCGGCCACCGAACAGGATCGCCGAGATCGGGACGCCCTTTGGGTCGTCCCATTCCGGCGCGATGGTGGGACACTGTACGGCCGGAGTGGTAAACCTAGAATTGGGGTGCGCCGCGGGCTCCGGCGAATCTGGGGTCCAGTCCCGGCCCTTCCAGTCGGTCAGATGGGCGGGGGGCTCATCGGTGAGGCCCTCCCACCACACGTCGCCGTCGTCGGTGAGGGCCACGTTGGTGAAGATGCTGTTGCCCCACAGCGTCGCGATCGCATTCGGGTTGGTGGATGCCCCGGTTCCGGGCGCGACGCCGAAGAATCCGGCCTCAGGGTTGATCGCATACAGGCGCCCGTCCTCGCCGAAACGCATCCAGGCGATGTCGTCGCCGACGGTCTCGACCTTCAAGCCGGGGATGGTGGGCGTGAGCATGGCGAGATTGGTCTTGCCGCACGCGGACGGGAAGGCCGCCGCCATGTACTTGGCGTCACCGCCGGATGAGGTGAGCTTAAGGATGAGCATGTGCTCGGCCAGCCATCCCTCGTCCCGTGCCATCACCGAAGCGATGCGAAGGGCGAAGCACTTCTTGCCGAGCAACGCGTTCCCGCCATACCCGGAGCCGTAGGACCATATTTCCCGCGTCTCGGGGAAGTGCGAAATGTACTTCGTCCGGTTGCACGGCCAGGGCACATCTGCCTGGCCAGGCTCCAGTGGAGCACCGACGGAATGGACGGCGCGGACAAACGAACCGCGCTCCTCGATCCACCGCAGCGCGGGTGTCCCCATCCTCGCCATGATCCGCATCGACACCGCCACGTACGGCGAGTCGGTAACCTGAACGCCAAGCTGGGAAATGCTGCTGCCCAGCGGGCCCATGCAGAACGGGATCACGTACATTGTGCGGCCACGCATACACCCATCGAAGACTTCCCTGAAGGTTTTGCGCATCTCATCGGGAGCGACCCAGTTATTGGTCGGGCCGGCATCAGCCTCCTTCTCAGAACAGATGAAGGTGCGGTCCTCAACGCGTGCGACGTCGCTCGGGTCGGAGGCGCAGTGGAAGCTGTTCGGGCGAAGCTTCGGGTTAAGCCGCGTGAAAGTTCCGTTCTCGACCAGGAGGCTGGTCAGGCGCTCCCACTCGCTATCCGAGCCATCACACCAGACAACGTCCTCAGGCTTAGTCAACTCCGAGATGTCCCGTACCCAGCCGGTCAGCTCGGTGTCGCTTGCCGGTGATCGGCCATGGGCGAGTTCTGCGCTGGTCATCGCCGTCTCCTCGTAGTGGATTGGTCGGTTTGTGGTAGTTGGTCCGTGCGGCAAATGACCCGCGTTCGCATGCACAGGCCGCTTAACCGGTGACCACGGCGAAAAGGGTCCTCTACAGCCGAATGTCGTCTGGATGCCAGGAGCAGGCCAGGGCCGAAGGTCCATGCATCACGGGACCTGGGTCGTCGGGCTGCGCACGTGTGAGCGGCAGCCGCTCAGCCGAGCGGCCGACCGGAGCCGTTAAGGGGCATGCGTGGCGGAGGCTAGCGTGGCCCCGGCACCGGCCGGGTCCGGGGCCGGGGTGAACCGCTATTGTCATGCTATGGGCCGGCTTCCCTACCTGCGCTATGACGACCTCGGCTCAGAGCGCCAGAAGGTGTGGGACAGCGTCGTCGGCTCGAGGGGTCCCGTGCTGATCAACGAGCAGGGCGGGCTGATTGGCCCGTTTAACGCCTTCGTCCACGCGCCGGACGTTGGCGCGCGGCTGACCTCGCTGGGCCGGGTGCTGCGGTTCGAGACGTCGATCGAGCGCCGGCTGACCGAGGTCGCGATCATCACGGTGGGTGCCCGCTGGAAGGCCGAGTTCGAGTGGTGGGCGCACGCCCGGATGGCCCGCGAGCACGGTGTGGCCGATGTTGTTGTCGGCGCCATCGGCCGGGGCGAAGACCCTCCGTTCGAGGCCGATGACGAGCGGACCGTCTACACGGTTGCCCGTCAGCTCACCGAGACCGGCAGGATCGACCAGGCCACCTACGACGCGGCCCGTCAGCACTTCGGCGACACCGGCGTCGTCGAACTGGTCTCGCTGTGCGGGTACTACACGCTCGTGTCTTTCTTGCTCGGTGGCTTCGCGGTACCCCTCCCGCCGGGTGCCCAGCCCATGTGGGGCCAGTTCTCCGGGTGAGGCCGGGTGACCCGCCAGCTGCTCATCGCCGATGTCGTGGACGCGGCCGATGTCGTGGACGGGAGGATAGTCGCCGTGCCGCGCGGCAAGCATCAGAAGAAGGTGGGCGAAGTCGAAGCATGGGACCGTCACTGAAGCTGCTCAGGATGGTCTCGGCGGGCACGGCGGATTGCCCTGCGTTCGTCCTCCGTCATACCGCCCCATACTCCGTTGTCCTGGCCTTTCTCCAGGGCAAGGCGCAAGCAGGCCGCAACGTCGCACCGTGCGCATACTGCCTTGGCCGCCGCCTGCGCGATGGCCGGCCTGGCAGAGCCGATGGGAAAGAACAAATCGGGATCCTCGTCCCTGCACGCGCCCAGGGCGAGCCACCCCAGCCGGGTCCCGGCCCCGGGACTAGCAGCCAAATCCATCAGCCCAACCTCACACCAGCGATCACGATCGTGGCCATACGGCGCGGCCACTCGCCAGCTACTTCCCGCGGGCGGCCGGGTTACTCACGCCCGCCCGAAGATCGCCGCGCCAGCCGGCATCCCGCCGCTGCGCTGCGGCACGGGCCTGGCGCTGGACACCAGCGTGGGTGTCGCCAGGCTGGCTCGCACACGGCCTGCCACGAGGCGTGCCGCCCGTCCGGGCTGACCCTGAATCTCGCACCCAGCGGTGCCATCTCAAAGCACAGTGGCGACTCGGCAGTGCGCGCCGCGGCCCATGATCCGCCACCATGTTAATTCGCCTGCAAATAGCGCAGGCAGGTTAACCCAATCAGGGATCATGAACCCGGCCGGTCACGAACGCGAATCACGGACTGATACATAACGGCTGCGCGTGGTGACACCGGGCGCTAACCGGCGGCCCCGCTGCCGCTGGGCCGCTGCGCCAGGGGAAACGGCGCGAGCACTACGGTGATGTTGTCCCTGCCGCCCGCGCCGAGCGCGAAGTCGGCCAGCGTGACGGCAGCGCCGAGTGGGTTGGCCAGCGCGCCGGGCAAGGCAAGCGCCGCAAGTTCCGCCGCATCAGGCTGGTAGTTCCACAGCCCGTCCGAGCAGAGCAGCAGGACACCTTGGCCTGGCGGCTCGAACGTCGCGACGTGCGGCGGCGGCTCGCCCGGGTCGGCGCCGACCCAGCGCGTCACGACGTGCGCCTGCGGCGAGGTGAGCGCGTCGGTCTCGGCGAGCAGCCCCGCCGCGACCATCTCCTCGGCAAGGGAGTCGTCCCTGGTGAGCCGCTGCGCGCCCGGGCCCGGGCCGGCGGCCAGCCAGTAGGCACGGCTGTCGCCGAGCCAGCACAACGTGACGGCGTCGCTGGTTATCACCGCGGAAATGAACGTGGCCGACGGCTCGCCCCCCGACGCGCCTGCCACGCTGGCCACCGCTTCCCGTGCGGATCGGACCGCCTGCGACGACGCGTGGAGCAGATCGTCGCCCGCGCGCACAGCGGTGAGCAGCACGCGCGAGGCAGCCTCGGCCGCCGCCAGCGACGCTTCGTCGGGATGGTCGGAGGTGGAGACCCCATCGCACACCACCGCGACCGCGGCAGGACCTGCTGCCGTCTCGGCGACCGCGAGCGCCATCGCATCCTCGTTCCTGTGATGCCGCATGCCACGATCGGTCACCCCCGCGAGCAACCCGAGATCGACCTCCTGGTGATCGCGGCTGGGCGGAACCTTATGCCCGGACGAGTCGCAGTAGCCGTCCCGGCTGATCTGCGACGGCGGGTACGACGGGCAGGCCCAGGCGGCACCGGCCTCGGTGCCCGCGGAAGCTGGGCTCAGTTCTGCCCCGCAGGCCTCGCAGAACCTGTCCGCCGCGCCGACCGGGTTGCCGCAGGACGGGCAGGCGCCGGCCTGCGGTGTGCCCTGGCCGGCGGTCACGACCTGGTCCTCGGGCAGCGGCCGGCTCGCGGCCGGGCGCGGCGCGCTGGAGATCGGCGGTCAAGCGTGTCACGGCCGCCGCCGTGGTCGCCTCGTCGCGTGTCATCACCATCGTCATCTGTTCCGTGTGGCGGCAAGCTGCCGGGGCACCGGGGCCGGCGCGCCCGTGCTGCGGGCCTGCCGGGCGCCGGGGCGGCGCGCCGGCGGCCCGCATGGGGGACAATAGGGCCTGCTCAAGCCAACCACAGTTGACTCATCGAATGCGCTACCCATGCCTAGCGCGCAGCCAGAATGTGCGTGAAAACGCTGGCTGCCCCCAGGAAATGCCCGATGCCCAAGGATATGGCCCTCCCGCGCGGGGTCATCCATGTCCGGCGAGCATGTCCCGGCGAGCGGGCAGGAAGCCAAGCGGGCTCGCCGGTGACCGCGGGCGCTTGGCAGCCGGCGCCGGGCACCTGCCCCGGCGCCGGGTCCCGGCGCCGGGCCCCGGGGCAGGTGCCCGGCTCGGTCCGGCGGAGGGCGCTGTGGGGATTCCGCCAGCGCGGCAGGCGCGCTCCGCCGCGGGCGGTGGCATTGAGCCGATGTGGCTTACGTCGCGCCAACCGGTACAAATGGTCGCATGGACGAAACCGGCGTGGCGGGGCGCGATCTGCGTGCATACCTGAACCGGCTCGGAGTGCGCGACTTCGGGCCGCCTGACGCCATCGCACTGCGGCGGCTGCACGCGGCGCACGTCGAACGTGTGGCATATGAGGCGCTCGACATTCAGCTTGGCCGGCTTACTTCGATCGACCCGGGGGATTCGGTCCATCGGATCGCGCGCCAGGGGCGCGGCGGCTATTGCTATCACCTCAACGGCGCGTTCTCCGTGCTGCTGCGCGCGCTTGGCTACGAGGTCAGATGGCATCGCGCCGGGGTGCAGAACCGCAACGACCCGTGCCCCCCAGGTGCGGCTATCGCCAACCACCTCGCGCTGACCGTGCACGGGCTTGTCACCGGCGACTGCCCGTCCGGTGTCTGGCTGGTGGATGCCGGCCTGGGCGACGCGCTGCACGAGCCGCTACCGCTGCACGAGGGCAGCTATGTTCAGGGTCCGTTCCGCTACCAGATCCGCCGGTCGGCGACCGAGCCGGATGGCTGGCGCTTTGAGCACGATCGGCGTGGCAGCTTCACCGGCATGGATTTCACGCCCCGCGGCGCGACGCTGGCCGACTTCGCGCACCGGCACCAGTTCTTGTCGAGGTCACCGCGGTCCAGTTTTGTCCGCACCGCCACTGTGCAGCGCCGCGATGCCAGTGGCGCGGACATCCTCACCGGCTGCGTACTGCGGCGGCTGGCCGGCACCCGCAGCCAGGACCGCACGCTGGACACACAGGCTGACTGGTTTTCCGCGCTCGCTGACATATTCGGCCTGCACCTGACCGACCTTGACGCCGCGGCCAGAAACGCCTTGTGGGCACGGGTCCACCAGGCACACCAGACCTGGTGGCGCAACCGCCCTGCGCAGCCAGCCTAGCCTCCCGGTACCCCGCGGCTCGCCCGGCGCGCAGGTTGCACGTGGGCGCCTTAGCCGAGCACGTCTGCGAGCAGCGTGATCTGATCGAGCCGCGACGTGGTGGGCACGAAGATCAGCTCGTCACAGCCGCTCTGCCGGAAAGCGGCGACGTAGCCATTGATCATCTCCGCGCTCACTGCCGCACCCGCCGCAATCTGGCCGGCAAACTCGCCGAGAAAGCCGTAGTACCGCATGAGGTATGAGTCCGCGTTCTGCCGCGCGCCGGTCCCGAGCGCGAAGTAGGCGAGCGTGAGCTTTCGCGGCCTGTCAGAGCGGCCCGCGTCCTGCCACGCCTGGTCGACCGCGGCGGCGGCGCCGGAAAACATCTCGGGCGTCCCGCCGCCCATTATCCAGCCGTCGCCGAAGCGCGCCGCGCGGCGGAAGGCGGCCTCACTATTGCCGCCCAGGATCAGCGGGGGCCCCCCGGCGCGCGTGGGTTCCGGCCCGATCGCGCCAGCGTCGCCGCGTTCTTCGCCGCTCCAGATCCGCTTCATCTCCTCGAGCTGCTCGTCCAGCCGTCGTCCCCGGCCCGCCGTCGTTAGCCCGCTCGCGTTGTAATCGTCGTCGCGCCCGCCGAGGCCGATCCCGAACACGAACCGGCCGCCGGAGAGCCGGTCGACCGACGCCGCTTGCTTGGCCAGCATCGCCGCATTCGTGTACAAGGGAGCTAGCAGCACGGAGGTAGTGAGACGGATCCGCTCCGTGACGGCGGCTGCTGCCGCCAGCGCGATCAGCTCCTCGTAACTCGGATAGACGAGCCGGCCGATGGTGCCCAGGGTGCTGAAACCCGCCTGCTCGGCACGTACCGCCCAGTCCACCAGCGTCTTGCCCTCGGTGCCGGGGACCGCATTCGGAAGCCCGATTCCGACGTCCATGTCTCTCCTCCGCGGTGCGCGATTTCTGCCCGGGCAAGTCAATCACGCTGCGTGCGGCATCGCTGCTCCCGGGCCGGCATCGGCCGCCCGCGCGCCGGAGTCTGCCGACGAGCCCACCGGCTCCCGGTGGGCGTCCCCCCGCGGTCGGGCCGCCGGGCCACTGCCTGGCTACGAGCCGCTTGACGCGTGGCTTTGCGCAGGCTGGGCGAGCGGGACAAGCTCTCCCGTGCGCAGCAGGCGGCGCCATCGTGCCTGGTCGAACTGCGACGGCTGGGTCTCGGTCAGGAAGGTCTCGACGGTGGCGGCGAAACCGGCTGGGTCGTCGTGGTGCGGGAAATGGCCCGCGGTGTGGAAGATTTTCAGCCGGCTGCCTGGCATGGCGGCATGGGCGATGGCGGCGTGCTTGACGGGAATGACGCGGTCTTGCAACCCCCAGACAATGAGGGTGGGCAGCCCCGCGGCCAGGTAGCAGCGGTCGAGCATGGTGATGACCTGGCCGTTCAGGTCGACGCCTGCTCGTACCGTGCGCAGCAGCGCTTGCCGGGCAGTCTTGGTCGTGAGCGACCGGTATCCATCGAGGACGTAGTCGAAATCCGGCCCAAGGCCCACGCCACCGAAGCGCCGCAGCATGGGCCCGGCCAGGCGCATCGCCGTGCGCATTGGCGCCGCGGTCAACAGCGGCAGGCCAAATTCCGCGCCTGGACCCGCCGCCAGCCGCAGCACTGGATGTACCTCCCGGCCGATTCCGCCGCTGCCGACGAGCACGAGGCGCTCACATCGCTCAGGGAACTGGTAGGCGAACTGCATCGCGATGCCGCCGCCCAGTGAGTGGCCAATCACCGTGACCCTGTCAACGTCGAGAACGCTGAGCAGGTCGCGCATGCCGCAGGCGTAGGCAGCGATCGAATAGTCCGCGCGCGGCTTGTCCGATTCGCCGTGGCCAAGCAGGTCCGGAGCGATGACCAGGTGCCGGCGGCTGAGCATGGGCAGGACGCTGGACCAGGTCGCCGACCTGTCACCTAGCCCGTGCACCAGCAGCAGCGGCGGTCCAGCCCCGGCGGAGCGGAACGCGCGCCGGTAACCATGCACGTCACGGAATTGAACCGGCGGCTCCGCCAGCCGCAGGCAAGCGCGCGCGGATGTTGTATCCGCCGCGGGCGTCGCCTTCTGACGCATGGGTCACCGCCCTCACGGCCCAGCTCGGCGGACCGGCCCGCCCGCTCCCGCCTGCAGTCTCCGGCCGTCTCGTTACGGCCGGGCTACCGGGGTGTTAGCAATTGGTGTCCGGTTTACCCGCCGGCGACGCGGCGGCGGAACACGCCGCCGGGTCGCGCGCGGCTGCCGTCCTGACGTCAGGCTATGAGCCAGGTGTCCTTGAAGCCGCCGCCGCCCGAGCAGCTGACGACCGTGCTTCCGCCCGCCGCCATCCTGGTCAGCGCGAGGGGGACGATCGCAGGCTCGGCGCCAAGGCAGACAAAGGCCCGAAGGCCGACCGCCCGGGGCTCCAGACGCCCGCCGGCTATCGTCGGATGGGTCGACGGGGAAACGATCTCCTGGGCGATCCAGCGTGCCGGGTGAGCGAGGATCCGGTCACGGAGGCGCCGCAGTTCGGCCGAGGTGGCTTCCGGGCCGGTTACCGCTGCCTCGGCGCCATATCCGTCCACGTGCTCGGTGACAAGTTCGGCCAGCCGGTCCAGTACGTGGGCGCGCTGCCCGGCGTCGCGGCACAGGTACGTCGGCACATTGTCAAGCAGCGATCGTTCGCCAAGGTAGTACTCGGTTAGCCGCCCCGCGTAGGCGTACAGGCTCTTGCCTTCCGCGACGCCGTTACCCGGTGCGTTCGCCAGGGCGAGGCTGCGCTGGCCGATCGCCTCGAGCAGGCCCGGCCCGAGCGGACGCCCGTCCGCACCTGCGGCGCCGAAGAGGTCGTCCTCATCGATCTGGCGATAGAGCGCCCCGACCCGTGTCCGCTGCGGGCCGTCAATCCACACACCGCCGTCCGCCGCGAGCAGTTCGGCCGGGCGGACGAGGGGAAGCCCCAGCTCCCGTGCCAGCAGCTGGTGCTCGGAGAATGCCGGGTCCGCCGGGCCGGCGGTGACCAGGGCGAGGGCAGGCGAAGCCGTCACCAGCGCGGACCGCAGCACCCGCACGGCCCGGGCGGGAGCCGGGGCGCGGGAGGCGAGGGCGAGTTCGGGCAGGATCCGGGCGCCCAGCCAGCGGTTGGCGATGGCGTAGCCGATGCCGGAGGGAACCCGCAGCTTGTCCTGGAGCACCGACCAGCGGCCCGCGCCGTCCCGTACGAGGTCGATGCCTGCCACCGCGCACCGCACCGCCGACCTGGCCACCCTGCGCCCGGACAGCCGCAGGCCGGGTGACTCGTCGATCACCCACGCGGGCAGCGCACCGTCGCGGACGATGGCGCGCTCGCCGTAGGCGTCGTGCAGGAATGCCTCGAAGGCGCGGACCCGCTGTTTAAGCCCGGCCTGCAGCGGATCCCAGTCCTCAGCGGCGATGACCCGGGGAATGATGTCGAACGGACGGAGCCGGCCGGCTTCCTCGCCCTCGGTGTGGACGGTAATGCCCAGCCGTCGCTGCACGTTGTCGCGCAAGCGCTCCCGCTCGTGCAGCCCGTCGACGCCGATCCGGTCGAGCGCGGTCATGATCAGCCCATACGGCCCCCGGGCACTGCCATCGAACAACACGGCCTCATCGGTGGTGGCGTCGTAGCCGGACAGCATCGCCGAGACCACCTTGCGGGCCGGTCCCGCGCCCGGCATCCACTCCGTGTTGGCGCGGGTCTGTGCCACCAGCATGTCCACGACCCCACGCAGGCCGTCACCGGCGAATGCCGCTCGCTGCTGCGCCGCCGAGCTGCCCCGGGCCAGTGCCGCCTCCGCCAGTTCCGCGACCAGCTCCCAGTCGCCGGTCGTCTCCAGCATCGGCCGCAGCTCAGCGAGCAGGCGTTCGAGGAGGTCACGGGCCGTCACGGGCGCGCCACCTGCCGGATCGACGAGTTCACCCTCCAGCCCCGACCGCGCGGCCCGCCATGTCGCCGCCTCCACCAGCTCAGCGCGGGTGGGCATGGGCGGCTTACCCGCGGTCGCGGCGTCCAATTCCAGCATCACGAGCGCGCGGAAGAGCCCAGCCAGCAAGACCACGTCCTCGACCCGCGGGCAGGCGTCGCATATCCGCAGTTCCACCGTTGGCAGGTGACTCGAGGGCCGCGCATCGAAGTAGATCATCCCGGCATCGCTGATCACGCCGGACCTGATGAGGTCGGCGACCGTCCGGTCGTAGTCCGCCGCCGACTCGAACGCGCCCATCAGGCCCGTGGTCGGCCAGCGCCGCCAGATCAAGGTGCGGTAGCTCGCGTAGCCGGTGTCCGTGCCCAGCCAGAACGGTGAGCTCGCCGACAGCGCAAGCAGCGCGGGCAGCCAGGGTGCCACCCGGTGGGCGACCGCCACCGCCATGTCGCGATCACTCACGTCGACGTGCACCTGCGCGCCACATATCAGCTGCTCGCGGGCCAGCATCTGGTACTCGTCCAGCATGTTCTCGTAACGCGGGTCCGGAGTGACCGTGAGTACGTCCAGGTCAACGACGGGCACGGTACCTGCCGCCACGATCCCGAGCCCCAGCGGATCCGCCGCCGCGACGACACTCCGGCGCAGCGCCGCGAGATCCTCGGCGAGGTCGATCAGGCGTACGTAGGGACGGCTGTTGGTCTCCACGACCGACCGCTGCAGCTCGGTGCCGAATCGGTCGGCTGGGAGCTGTTTCAGCAGGCTGCTTGCCTGCGGCAGCAGCTGGCGCCGGTTGAGATCGACCGTATGGAATTCTTCCTCGACCCCGACGGCCATGGATCCCGGGCGCTCGTCCACCCGGTGAGTTTACGTCCGCTGTGTTACATGGAGTTTTCCGATATGTGTGCCCATCCCGTATATATGCCCCGCCTGCCCGGCTGGGTGGTCAGGTCGATTGATCTACCGGGCTGCGCCCTGAGCCCGCGCGGATGCGCCGCCGCATGCCCGGCGCCTGCGGCCAGGAGGAGGGGGCCTACGCTGGCGCGTATCCGGTCACGCCGCCGGCCCGCTCCTTGCGGACCCGGCCTTGCAGCGCGAGCAGGTCGAGATGGGCCGCGGTCTCCATGACCGCGAGCATCTGGTTGAACGGGTCGAGCTCGTCGAGCCGGCGCTGACGGCGGGTCCAGGTGAGCGCGCGAGCGGCCTCATAGGCTGTGCCCGCGGAGCGGGCGATCGCCGCGGCGGTCGCGTCCAGGCGCGCATCGTGGTGGGCCAGCAGCTCGTCGACCCGGCGGTGCACGCTATCGGTGACTGGCCCGTGCGCCGGCAGCAGCCGCAGGTCGGGCAGCGCGCGCACCAGCCGGAGGGAGTCCAGATAGTCGCGCAGCGGCAGTGAACCCGGAGCGGCCTCAAATCCGATCGATGGCGTTATGTGGGGCAGCACGTGGTCGCCAGCGAACAGCAATCCTCCTGGTTCGTCGACGAAAACCACGTGGCCCTGCGTATGTCCGGGGGTGGCGAGCGCACGCAAGGGCCGGTCGGTGAGCGAGACATCGGTGGCCTGGCCGATCCATTCGTCGGGTACCTCCCACTCGCCGGTGGCGGGGCGATGGTCCCCGAACGCGGCAAGTACCGCGTCCCTCACCGGCCCGGCCCCGCAGTCGGTGAGCTGCTCAAGCTGGCTGGCCAGCGACCGCCGGTCCGGGTTCATGATCATCCGCAGTGCGGCCGCCTCGCGCTCGCCGAGGTAGAT
The DNA here is from genome assembly GCA_963727015.1 of uncultured Actinomycetota bacterium. GTDB lineage: Bacteria > Actinomycetota > Actinomycetes > Streptosporangiales > Streptosporangiaceae > DATFVJ01. The sequence continues at coordinate 236,268 of CAVSEV010000007.1, forward strand.
GCGTCCGCCGAACTCGCGGCGTAGCGCCACCGCCTGCGTGTAGTGGTCACGGTGGACGTGGGTGACCAGGAACCGGCGCACGTCATCCAGGCCGGCCCCGATGCTGCTCAGGGCGTCGAAGAGCTGCTCACGCGCCTCGGCGAGCGCCCACCCCGAGTCGATAAGGGTGAGGGCATCGCCGTCCTCGAGGGCGTAGACGTTGACCGCGCGCAGGCCGTCGGTAGGCAGCGGCAGCGGTATGCGATGCACACCCGGGGCCACGGCGTGCGCGCCAGGTTTCGTCCAATCCTGGCCGGAATCGCTCATGCTGCCTCCGCATTCCCTGCTGAGCTGCCAGATACCAGAGCTACCAGACGATGGGAGCGCCCGCTGTGGCGGCCCTGCGCGCGGCGGATGTATCCAGCGCAACCGCGCCGCGCGGCACCCGGTGAGGTGGAATACTTGATGGCGCCGGACGCTTTGCGCACAAGCGCAGCGTGCGGCCATAGGTACCGGAGAGTGACATGGCAGGGCATCCGACCGACCACGCTGGGCTTGAGGCGCTGCCGTTCGACGCCTGCCTGCGGCTGCTCGCTTCGGTCCCGCTGGGCCGGGTCGGCTTCCATGCGGATGGCGAGATGGTGATCCTGCCGGTGAACCATGCCATCGACGGGCAGGACGTGGTCTTCCGAACGGCCCGCGGGTCGAAGCTCACCGCGGCCGAGGAACAAGGTCTGGTGGCGTTCGAGGCCGACGACTATGACCAGCGGACCCGGTCCGGGTGGAGCGTCCTGGTGACCGGCCGCGCGGTGGTGGTGTACGAGGAGGCCGAGATCGAGCGGCTCGGCCGGCTCGGCCTGCACCCGTGGGCCACTGCGGTGGCACGTCCCTACTGGATTCGGATCCGTGCTTCCTCGGTGAGCGGGCGGCGGACACCAGGAACCAGGGACTCCTAAGGTAGGTGCCGGTAAGGTGCCCGCCTGGGCGCCGGGCAGCCCAACGGGGTGTTCAGCCGGTCAGCTTCTGCCACATGAACTCCAGCATGAGCGCCCACTTGAGGGCCCGCTGCTCGTTGTCGGCGGCCGCGCCGTGCCCGCCTTCGATGTTCTCGTAGTAGCTGACGTCGTAGCCGTGCTCGCGCAGCCGGGCCGTCATCTTGCGGGCGTGCCCGGGGTGCACCCGGTCGTCCCTGGTGGAGGTGATGAGCAGCACGGGCGGATATGGCTGGCCGGCGGACACGTTGTGGTAAGGGGAAAACGGCCGCAGATAGGTCCACCCGGCCGGCTCGCGCGGGTCGCCGTACTCGGCCATCCAGGACGCCCCGGCCAGCAGTTCGTGGTAGCGCCGCATGTCAAGCAGCGGTACCTGGATGGCGATCGCGCCGAACAGCTCGGGGTAGCGGGTCAGCATCACCCCCATCAGCAGGCCGCCGTTGCTGCCGCCCTCGATGCCAAGCCGGCTGGGCGTGGTGATATCCCTGTTCACCAGATCCGTCGCCACGGCGGCGAAATCTTCATACACGCGGTGCCGGTGCTGTTTGGTCGCCGACTGATGCCAGTCAGGCCCGTACTCGCCACCGCCCCGGAGATTGGCCACCACGTAGGTCCCGCCGCGAGCGAGCCAGCCGCGGCCGACGACGCCGTCGTAGGACGGGGTGAGCGAGATCTCGAAGCCGCCGTACCCGGTGAGCAGGGTGGGCCCGGAGGCCGGATGGCTTGACCCGACGACGAAATACGGCACCTGGGTACCGTCCGCGGAGGTGGCGAAGAACTGCCGCACCGACAGGCCCGTTGCGTCGAAGAAGACCGGTGCCTGCTTGAGCGTTTCCGCCCGGCCGCCGATGTGCCCGCGGCGCAGCGTGTCGGGCTCGGTGAATCCGCTGGATACCAGCATGTACTCGTCGCTGTCGTAGGGATCGGTGTCCACGATGTCGGTGTGGGCGAATTCCGGCACGCCGGGCAGCGCGTCGCGCCGCCATTCGCCGCCGGCGGGCGTGAGAACCGCAAGCTGGCTGCGCACATCGCTCAGCATGTTCAGGATCAGGTGATTGCGGGTCCAGGCGTGATAGCTGAGCGAGGTGTGCGCATCGGGCTCGAACAGCACGGTCAGCTCCCGGTCGCCGGCCAGGAAGGCCTCGAACCTGGCGGCCAGCAGTGCTCCGGCCGGATACGTGGTGCCGCCGGCCGTCCAGGGCGATCGGGTGCGCACCAGCAGCCACTCACGGTGAATATCGACGATGGCGTCCTCGGGCACCGGTACCCGGACCAGATCGCCGCTGGCGGTGCGCAGTTGCCACTCGCTGCGGTAGAAGTCGATGCTGCGCAGTACGAAGTCGCGCTCGAAGCCCTCGGCCGGATCGTGGAACGCGGCTACAGAAACGTCCTCCGGCTTGCCCTCGTATACCACCGTCGCCTCGGACAGCGGAGTGCCGCGGCGCCACTCCTTCACCACCCGCGGGTAGCCGGACGAGGTCAGCGATCCGGGACCGAAATCCGTCCCAAGGTAAATCCGGTCGGCATCGATCCACCCGGCATCGGTCTTGGCCTCAGGTACGCCGAACCCGCCGGCGACGAAGCGCCGCTCCGCGACGTCGAACTCGCGGACCACTGCCGCGTCCGCGCCGCCGCGGGACAGTTGCACCAGCGCCAGGCGGTAACCACCGGGCCGCAGCAAGGTCGCGCCCTGCCAGACCCAGCCCTCGCCCTCCTTCTCGGCCAGCGCGTCGACGTCAAGCAGGATCTCCCAGCCGGGCCTGGCGCCGCGGTACTCCGCCAGCGTCGTGCGCCGCCACAGGCCACGGGGATGGGCCGCGTCCTGCCAGAAGTTGTACAGGTAGCCGCCGCGCCGCCGGACGAAAGGGATCCGGTCGTCGGCGTCGAGCACCTCGCGGATCTCGGCGCGCAGGTCCTGGAAGCGGATGCCGCCGGTCAGCTTGCCCATGGCCTCGGCGTTGCGGTGCCGCACCCACGCCAGTGCCGCTGCCCCGGTCACGTCCTCGAGCCACAGGTACGGGTCTTCGTCCGGTGCGTCCTGCGCTTGGGTCATCCCGCAAGTTTGCCATCCGGCCCGGTCGAGCGGGCGGGCGCGGCCCTGGCCGCTGGGACCATGACGACTCCTAAACGGCTCCGCGCGGTTTTCCATCACCTCAAGTGACACACCCGGAGCCGTTAAGCAGGCTGCGTGGCGGAACCTGATCGGAACTGGGCTGCTCGATGTCGCATCGATCTGGCAAGCTGGCCTGATGCTGAAGCGATTAGAAGCGGCGGCCGCCCGGCGGCGGCTCGGGAAACGTGCGGCGCCGCGGCTGCCCTTCCGCAGCCAGAACTTGCGATGGGCGCCGACCGCCTGCCGGAGATCGAGCACATCGTCATTTTGATGATGGAAAACCACTCCTACGACAACTATCTCGGGCTGCTGGCCGGCCGGGGCGACGGCTTACCTCTTGATGGTCACGGCGTGCCGACGCCGTCGAACACCGCGGCTGATGGCACGGCCGTCCCGATGAGGCATTTCGCGGGCACGAGGCAGCTGAAGCGGAATCCCGACGCAGAGCTGGAATGCCAGCCACATCCAGTGGGGGGAGGGTTCCTGCGACGGTTTTGTGCGAAGCATCGAGCAGACCCTCCCCGGGCGGGACGGTTCGGTGGCGATGACCTACTGGACCGAGGACGATCTGCCCTTCTACTACGGGCTCGCGCGTGTTTTCCCGCTGGCGACGCGATGGTTTTCCTCCTGCCTCGGCCCGACATTCCCGAACAGGCGATTCCTTATCGCTGGCACCGCGAACGGGCTCATCGACGACCTGCCCTTCGGCATGATCGACTACCCCGCCACGGGCACCATTTTCGACCTCCTCACGGCGCGCGGCATCACCTGGGCGAATTACCATCACCTGTCGCCCATCCGGATCGGCTGGCGGCGCCTGTCGCACACTTGGGGGCTGAACTTCCTCCGGGCTCGGCGGCGCCCTATTCGCCGGCATCTTCCCTCAGCTGAGGCCTGCCCTGCAAAGCAAGCTGCAATGCACCGCCGACCTCTACCCGCTGGGGTTCGTGCGTTCGGTTAACCATCTGCGGTCAATCGACCAGTTCTGGCGCGACGCCAGCACTGGCAACCTCCCGTCGGTCACCATCGTCGACCCGGATTTCGGCAGCTGCTCTGAGGAGAACCCGCAAGACATCCAGGCTGGCGAGGGTTTCGCGGCCAAGGTCATCAACGCCGTCATGACCGGAAAGGGATGGCCCAAGACCCTGCTTATCTGGCTGTACGACGAGCACGGCGGTTACTACGACCATGTTCCGCCGCCCGAAGCTCCGCAGCCTGACGACGTGCCAGGCCGGGACCCCATGGAGCGTTTCCTGCTGCTGCGGCCGCTGCGCCTGCTGAGCGTCGCCAAGGAGATCCAGGCGGCCGATGAAGGCCCGGTGACCTACGAGCGCCTGGGTTTCCGGGTGCCGGCGGTGATCGTCTCACCGTATGCCAAGCCCGGGTACGTGGCCGAGCAGGTCTACGACCACACCTCGATCCTCAAGCTAATCGAGCGCAAGTGGAACCTCCCGCCTCTCACCAGGCGCGACGCCGCGGCGATCGACCCGCTCGACGCGGTCGACTTCACGAACCCGCCCCGGTTCCTGACACCTCCGTCCCTGCCAGCACCGGCCCGCCCGTGGCGAGGTTGAGACGCCCGGAGGCAATCCGGCCGTGACCGACGGGGCCCGCACGCTCGGCGGGCATCTGCTGCCCGGCAGCTATACCGGTTACCTGTCCGTCCCCCCGCCGCCCGCGGCCATGATCGTGTTACCTAACCCGCCATATGCGTGGCTTGGGTACCACGATCATGAAACACGTCTCGCTGGTGGCGCTGAGGGACGAGATCCCCGACGGCTTGCGCGGCGTGACACGATCTCACCAGGGCGCATGCCGTAGTGCGTGTCCCGCGGATCTCGGTGGATGCGGGCGGCGATCCGGCAAGGCCCTGCTTGTTCTCGAGGAGCCGACAGTGGAACTACCGGCGACGACGACAGTGCCGTCCACGACCCCGGTGGTCGTCTGGGGTCGTGGGCGGCACCTTCGCGCGGCCAAAGATCTGCGGGAAACGCCCTAGGTGGCTGTGCCGCGTGCTCGGTTATTTGACCCATGTTGTGGTGATTGGGAAGCTGCGGATCGGATCGAGATGTGTTCGATGACGGCTGTGGATGGGCTGGGAGGGCCGATTGAGCCCAGATAAGCGGGATGAAAGCGACGAGGGCGCCGCGGAGATGATGGACGCCGGCCGCGCAAGCTGGGGTGCCGGTGCCGGTGCGGGCGGCGGCTCGTCTGGAACGCGCACGGATCCCGCGCTGCTGACCGCACTCGCCTCCCTCGCCGCGCGGGCGCGCGAGCTTGTCGAGGCGGTCGTGCTCAGCGACGCGCCCGTCGCTGAGCTCGGTGCCGCTGCGGCCGAGATCGGGGGCCTGGCCGCGCGACTAGGCACGCGGCGCCGGCCAGGGCCCATCAGGTCCCAGGTCGCTCCAGCGGCGGGGCGGCTGCGCCTGCCGCACAGCCCGGTGACAGGCGAGGCGAATCCGCTTGCGCCGCCGATCAGGATCGCGACCACGCCCGACGGAACCGCACGCGCCGAGTTCATCCTTGGACCCGTCTACGAGGGGCCACCTGATGCCGTGCATGGCGGCATCTGCGCGGCCATCCTTGATTCCCTGCTCGGGGCTGCCGCCGCCGCAGGGGATCGGCCGGGCATGACCGCGAAGCTGACGCTGCTATATCTGCGCCCGACGCCGTTGGGCGCACCGCTCGTCGCCGAAGCCTGGATCAGGGGCGTGGACCGCCGCACGACGATAGTGGACGGCCGGATCCTCAACGAGCGTGGCGAGCTGACCGTGGAGGCAACGGGCGAGTTCTCGCTGCCGCTGCGCTCGCAGCACCATCCGCGGCGGGGCGCGGGACCGGCCGGTATCCAGCCTGGCTCACCCCACCCGCACGGTGACGGCTGACCCGCGGCTTGAGCCATGGTCCGGTCCGGTCGTTCACCTCTTCGCCCGGCGCGGCGGCGCCGCCCGCAGGCCGCTCACGGCAAGGAGGCGTGGTCCCCGCCAGCGCCACGATCGCGGGGCTCCGCCGGAGCCCGATGGCGGTGGCTCAGGGCCGGGTCCTTGGCCCTGCCCGGGGCGGGAACTATGTCCCTATCAAGGGGATCGCCTGCGGGTGACGCTGTTGTTATGAAGGTGAGGTTCCCGCACCGCAGCGCCGTGGTTCCCGGCAGGCCGGCGGGCGATCCGGCGAGCAAGGCTGCGCCGCTTACGTTTGCTGACCGTGCCTGCTGCTGTCCGGCCAGGCCGGTGGTCACGGTGGTGATGCCGCCGTCTGCCGCCCGTCCGCATCCGGTTGACCTGCTGCTGTGTGGCCACCATTACCGTGCCTGCGCGGCCGCGCTGGCAGCCTTCGGCGCGACCGTATACGACGAGACGGGTGCGCCGGCCGGACCCGGCGGCGGCGGGCGCGGGCTTGCGCACCCTCTGCCAGCCGGGGCCGCGCCGCAGCCGCGGCGATGAGCCGCCGAACTGCCCGCATGCCCCAGGCCCGCCGGCCTGATTCCCGGCGGGCCAGCGCGACCGGCGCCGCTGGTTGCTGGTGAATAAGGAGGCTCACTACCGGCGTGTCTCGTAACTGTGCAGGCAGGCCGTGGGCGGCCCGCAGGCGGAGGACCGCCTGCAGGGCCGCCCCGGTCCTGTCCACGCACGGCGCCCGTCCATGCGTGGACGTTGGCATGCTCGCCGGTTTAGACGAAGCCAATCGGCTTCTGGCCGGTAGCTGACGAGCAGGTTCTTGGTCTGGCTGCAGTTCTCGGGTATCACTAGGAGCGTCTCGCGGCCGATGCCCCGGCGGCTAGCCGTTCCTCACCTCTAGCCACTCCTCACCTCAAGGCAACTCCTTACCCTGACGGGCATGTAGGGCCGATAGTCCCGTCGCTGCAGTGATCTGCGCCACCGACGGGCCACCTCTTGGCAGCCTGGCGGCACGGCAGGACCTTTGCGCACGCTGGCCCAGGCCGATCCACGGAGTTCGCCGGCCACGGCCTTCCTGCAGGTGGCGGTTGTCAGGTGTCCTCCTGGCAGGGACGTTCGGCCAGCTCACCGCGCGGGTCCAGGTGCCTGATGGCGGCAAGGCAGATAGCTCGCGCGCTATCGTCATGGAGATCGGCTCGGCGGCAACTGTCGCGTCAGGCCGCGTGCGAGGAGAGCGATGAACACATCAGGCGGCGGCGGGCAAGCCCGCATCGTGGTTGGGGTTGACGGGTCGGAAAGCTCAAAAGAGGCGCTGCGCTACGCGGCTCGGCAGGCTGGATTGACCGGAGCCGGAGTGGAGGCTGTCATCGCCTGGCAGTACCCGGCGTTCTACGGCTGGGCGCCGCCCTACCCGGACGACTTCGACCTCGCCCAGATCGCGGAGCGAGCCCTCACCGAGACCATCGATCAGGTGCTCGGCCCTGATCTGCCGGCCCGGTTGCGCACCCGCGTGCTTGAAGGGCACGCCGCCCAGGTCCTTGTCGAGGTGTCGGCAGGCGCAGACCTGCTGGTTGTGGGCAGCCGCGGGTACGGCCCCTTGGCCGATATGCTGCTCGGCTCGGTCAGTACCTACTGCGTCCATCACGCTCACTGCCCCGTCACTGTGGTCCGGCCGGCTGACCACGCCGCACACACATCCGCGGAGGGCCCCGGAGCGGCCTGACAGCCCCGGCCGCGGGATGCCAGCCACCTGGCCCCGCAACTGTGCCGGGTGCCAAGGCCGGCTGCGGCCGATGACACCCAATGGCTTGGCTCGAGCAGGCCAGCAGCAACCGCATCATCCGCCCGAGTTCCCGCTACGTCGGCCCGCCACCTCCGCAGCCGGTACCCGCGGCGTGAATCGCGTGTTAAGGCCCCGGCCGGCCCAGGCGCGTTCTGGTAGTCCTTTTCGTCACGACCCGGGCGGGGCGTGAGTGCCGCGCATGACCAGCCGGGACCGCGCCGACATCACGGCAGGGGACCTGGACGGGTGGAGGCAGAGGGCTCCGTCCTCGGTGATGCCACGGGTGGCGGCCCGGCGGCGGATCACGTCGTCGATCCGGGGGGCAATATGGCCACCTGCCCGGTGTCCGGGGCCTATCGGCGGCCGGGCTACGCCTGCGGCTGGGTGATGTTGACCAGCCATGAGACGCCGAATTTGTCCACGCACATGCCGAACTCGTCGCCCCAGACTTGCTTTTGCATCGGCATCGTCGTGGTCCCGCCGGCGGACAGCTTCTCCCAGTAGCCGCGCAGGGCGCCGGCGTCGTCGCCGCTGAGGCTCACCGAGAAACCGGCCATGGGGTGGTGTTCCATGTCGCTGGCGATGTCGGCAGCCATGATCGTATAACCGGCGTCCGTCTCGAGCATCCCGTGCATGATCCGCTTGGCGTCGGGCGAGTCCTCAGCGCCGAACTGAGCGAACGTGTTGAGGCTGAGCTTGCCGCCGAACACGCTCGCGTAGAACTCCAGCGCCTGGCGGGCGTTGCCGTTGAAGTTAAGGTACGGATTCAGCCGAGAGTCCATGGTCTTCTCCTGCAACCGGGTGCGGCCGGCGGGACCTCGGGGGACCCGCGGCAAGACGTAGCTGATCGTACCAACCCGGCGCCGCGGCCGATGGCGGCGCAGCGAAGCGGCCGATGGCCGCGGCATCGCCGGGCACCCCCGCAACGCCATCTGGTTCTGCCACCAGCACGCGGGCATCGCCCGCCAGCACGAGCACTGCTGGCGCGGCAGCGCTCCGGTGCCAAGGTCGCCAATCTTGTCATCGCGGCGCTCGCCGGGTTAGACCTGGAGTGGCGGGATCTCCTGGCTGGCCCGGAAGAGCTGGCCGGGGTCGATTCGGCCGCGCAGCCTGGCCAGGCGCTGATAGGCGGCGGGCGCGAACATGGTGCTCGCGTCGGTGGGCGTTTCCGCGAAGTTCATGTAGGCACGACCCGAGCCCCAGGGCGCGAGTGCGTCCTTGACAAGCCTGGCCTGCCGCGCGATCGCCGCCGCAACGCCGGCGTCGGCCGGGATGCCGACGGCGTACTGGACGAAGCCGGCGTCGAGGTGGGAGAGCGCGCCGCCGCCGGGCGCCGGCTTCGCAAGCGCGCCGCCGAGGTGGCGGATCTCCGCGGACAGCAGCGCTGAGCCTGAACCCGGCCCGGTGACCGAGAGGAACGACCTGACGGCGCCTTCTGTCAGGCTGTCGAACAGGCTGCCATCGCCGATGCCCGGCGTCGGGCCCTCGGGGTCGTGGTGCAGCCGGGCGAGGCCGGCTGCCGGGATGGTCGCGAAGGTATCCATCTCCGGCGTGAGCTCACGCAGCGGGCGCAGCAGCTCTTCCCCCCGGTGCTCGCCGCCGAGGTAGGCGGCTTCGATCACGACGAGCTTGCGCCCGCGCAACGGTTCAGGGATGAGCGGCGCCGGCGGCAGCTGCAGGATCCGGGCGGCCGAAGTGATCGTGTCAGGAGCGCCCTCGGTCCACCGCGCCCAGCGCTCGATCACCGCTGGGGCGTGTTGCCATGGCCAGATGAGCCAGCCCGCGTAGGCGTGCTCGACGGGATAGAGAGCGAATTCGAGCGCGGTCGCGACGCCGAAGTTGCCGCCGCCGCCGCGCATCCCCCAGAAGAGTTCCGGCTCGTGATCGGCGTCGGTGCGGACCTGCTCCCCGTCGGCCGTAACGAGCTCGATCGCGGTGACCGAGCTGGCCGCAAGACCGTAGCGGCGGGCGAGCCAGCCGATGCCACCGCCAAGCGTGTAGCCGACGACACCGACGTCCGGTGACGACCCGTGCAGCGCGGTCAGGCCGAGTGCCGTGGCCGGACCGACGACTTCGTCCCATATCGCGCCGGCGCCGGCCCGCGCTCGGCGGCGCTCCGCGTCGATCCTCACTTCGCGCAGGCTGGTGGTGCGGATGAGGACGGTGTTGTGGAGGTCTCCAAGCGGCGCCGCTCCGTGACCGGTTCCCTGTACGGCGATCCGCAGTCCGCGGCGCGCCGCAAACCGGACGCCGGCCGCGACGTCGGCGGCGTCGGAGGGAAGGAGCACGGCGGCTGGGCGCTGGTCGACAGCTAGGTTCCACGCCTGCCGTGCTTCGTCCCAGCCGCCGTCGCCGGGGAAGTAGGCGGCACCGCTGTGACCTTCGACGCGCGGGCGGAGCATGGTGGGGGTGATGGCGTTCATGGCCGTTCCTTTTCCTTCGGTTTCGCTCACCCCCGCAGCCTCATGCCGGCGGCGTGCGGCGCGCGTCAGGGATCCCTGGCCCGGCCACCCTGATCTTTTCCCTGCATCGCCCAGATACGATCCGGATGTGGCAGGGGGCGCGGCGAGGGACACGCAAGAACCGCTTCTTGAGCGGGAAGGGGATGTCCGCAGCCTCGGCATGCTCGTGGCAGCCGCGCTTGACGGGGACGGGCGCATCGGCGTGATCGAAGGGTCGCCTGGCATCGGGAAGACGCGGCTGCTCGCGGCGGCGCGGCGCATTGCGGCCGACGCGGGGATGCGCTGCCTGACGGCGCGCGGCAGCCAGCTCGAACGCGCATTCCCGTTCGGTGTCGTCCGCCAGTTGTTCGAGCCCGCCCTCGTGGCAGCTGACGCCGGGGAGCGCGGCGAGTTGTTCGCCGGGCCCCCGGCCCGGGTCGAGCGCCTGCTCTCGGGCCAGGGCGAACCTCAGCTCCCGGACGCTGGCGGGCCGTTCGCCCTCTACCACGGTCTCTACTTGCTCACCGCCAATCTCTCTGCCGTGAACTCGCTTGCCCTCTTTGTGGATGACCTGCATTGGTGTGACCCTCCTTCGATTGCCGCCCTCGAGTACCTGGCCCGGCGTCTCGAGGGCCTGCCCGTCCTGCTCGTTGTAGCTTCGCGCCCGCACGAACCTGACTTCGAGCGCTCCATCCTCGACACTCTTGGCGCGGAACCATCCGCGCGCGTGGTCGCACCGCGGGCACTGAGCGAGGCAGCGACGGCTGGGCTCGTGCGGGCGCGGATGTCCCCCGCGGCCGCAGATGTGTTCTGCCGCGCCTGCCATGCGGCGACTGCGGGAAACCCACTGCTCGTCGCCGAACTCGCTAGCGCGCTCGCCGACGAGGGCGTGGCGGGCCGCGCGGAGGATGTCGCGAGGGTTGCGGAGATCGGGCCCGAGGCGGTGGCGCGTGCGGTGCGCCTGCGACTGGCGCGCCTGTCCGAGGAGGATCGGCCGTTCGCCCGGGCGGCGAGCGTGCTCGGCGACGGCGCGCTGCTTGAGGACGCCGCGGCGATGGCACGGCTGGAGATACCGCGAGCGGCGGCCGCCGCCAGCGCGCTCGCCGAGGCCGATCTGCTGCGGGCAGGCAAGGCAGTCACTTTCGTGCACCCTGTCGTGCGCGCCGCTGTCTACGCGAGCCTCGGGCCGTTCGAGCAGCGCGAGGCGCACGCGCAGGCAGCGCGGCTACTGACCGATGCGGGACGGTCGCCCGAGCAGATCGCGGCGCATGTGCTCCAATGCCCGCCCGCCGCCGATCAGCCCGCTGTCGCCATCCTCCGCGCGGCGGCCCAGCGCTCGATGGCGGACGGCGCGGCCGGGCTCGCGGCGGCGTATCTGCTGCGAGCACTGGACGAGCCGCCAGCGCGCGAGCAGCAGCCGGAGATCTTGTTCGAGCTCGGGACCGCGGAGCAGTTCCTGAACGGGCCCCGGGCCGCCGAGCACATGCGGCAGGCGCTCACGCTGACGGGGAATCAGGCCCGGCGGGCAATGATCGCGCTCGGCCTTGGCCGCGCGCTCTATATGGCAGGGCGGATGACCGAGGCGAAGAACGTGTTTGAGGAGGCGCTCGCCGATCCCGCACTCGATGCGGCGCTGACGCGCAGTCTCGAGACCGGGCTCGTCGTGCTTGGCCTGTTCGAACCGCAACTGGTCGCGCATCCGCGGCGAGGCGGCCCGCGTCGTCGAAACGGTCGGCGGCCCACAGCACCGCGCCGACTGCTGCCCACGAGCCCTGGCTGTCCTCGTCGAGGATCGTCCGGTCGCCGAGCACCCGGAGCGATCGCTCGACCATGGCCTCCCGCTTCGCACCTGACCGTGCCACGTCGTATGTGCCATAGGCGAGCAGGATGCGGCTGTCGGTGTCGCGCAGCGGCGCGCCGGGGTCAAATCGGCTGAGGCGCTCGGTGAGGAATCGGGGTCAGTCTTTCTCGCGTCGAGCGGGCTGGTGCTGCAGGCGAACGGGCTGCACCGCCGCGGCGCGCTCACCGATGCCGCGGCGTACTTTTCTGCCGCGATCGAGATGGCTGCCTTGCATGGCTTTAGCACTGTGTCCAACTGGGCGAGCGCGCAGTACGCGACGGTGCTTGCCGAGCGCGGCGATGCCGCGGCCGCCTCGCAGCTGCTGCGCCGGCTCGGGCTCGACGGACCACTCCCTGACACCGTGCACCTCTACGAAGTCCGGCTTGCCCGCGGGCTTGTCAAGATCGCATCCGGCGAGACGCGCGCCGGTATCGACGACCTTCGCGAGGTAGGCCAGCTGTGGGAGGCGATCGGCGCGCGTAACCCGGACATGGCACCCTGGCGCCCGCATCTTGCGCAAGCGCTCGTACTGCTCGGCGAGCTCGATGAAGCCCGCTCGCTCGCCCGCGAGCAGGCCGAGCTCGCCCGCGCCTGGGCGCGGGCCGGCCGCTGGCTCAGGCGCTGCGAGTGCTTGGCACCGCTCTCGGCGGCGAGGCGGGAGCGGCGTCGTTGCTGGCATCCGTCGAAGCGGCCCGGAACTCACCCGGACGGCTCGAGCTGGCGCTGTCGCTGGTCGAACTCGGCGCCGCCGAGCGTCGCGCGAACCGGAGAACCGCGGCCAGGGAATTGCTCGAGGAGGGCGCGTCGCTGGCGCACCAGTGCGGTGCTCGTCCGCTTGAAGAGCGCGCGCTCCAGGAACTGCTGGCGACTGGAGCACGCCCCCGCCGGGCTCCTGCCAGCGGGCGTGCTGCCCTCACCCCCAGCGAGCTGCGAGTCGCCGACATGGCCGCCGCCGGTCACACCAACCGCGATATCGCCCAGCGCCTCTTCATCACGCAGAAGACCGTGGAAGCCCACCTCGCCCGGGCCTTCCGCAAACTCCATATCGAATCACGCGCCCAGCTCACCGGGGTACTCCCGGGCGGGGAAGGTGGCCTCAGATAGACGGCTGAGCCCGGTGGCCCCGGGCTCTGCGGCGTTCTTGCACGTGGTCCCCTAGTGGCGGCCTGAGCCGGCGGCCTGAGCCGCCGCGGCAGGGTGCTGGCGCTCGTCGTCTTTCACAGCGCGCCGACACGGCCCGGCCGTTCCGCCGGAAAGGCGGCGCAGGCATGGGTCCCCGGCGCCGCGCGGGAAGAAACCGGGATCTGGACAGGTTTCCCGGGTTGATTCCGGCGTCAGGGAGGTCATGAAATGGACAGCGTCCACCGTCCGACGGCCCGGGAGCTTGTGCGGGTCTACGAGCACACCAAGACGATCGCGGTCGTCGGGGCATCAGCCAATGAATCCAAGGCCGCGAACGCCATCCCGGGCTACCTGCAGTCGCAGGGGTACCGGATCATCCCGGTAAACCCGCGGGGCGGCGAGATCTTCGGCGAACGGGTGTACCCGTCCCTGCGCGACGTCGATGTGCCCATCGATGTGGTCGACGTCTTCCGCCCACCGGCCGAGGCCGGGGCAGTCGCCCGCGACGCGATCGCGACTGGGGCCAGTGTCGTGTGGTTCCAGCCCGGTACCCACACCGACGAGGCCGCCCGCATCGCCGCCAGCGCGGGCCTGACCGTGGTGACCGGAAGATGTATGGGCGCGCTGCATGCGCAGCTGGGGCTCGGACCTGGCCCCTCCTCGTAAGCGTTACGGCCGGGACAGCGTGCGCCTGGCCCAGTGGTGACCTGGCTTTGCGGCTCTGGCGTGATGCGCGCTGTTCCCCAGCGGGGCCAAAAGGGGATCCCATCTGAGGTGGGCCTGGCTGAGAAATTTCCGGGATATATCGGGTCTTCTGAGCGTACGAGCCTGTGTGCGCACGGATTTCACACTGCCGCAACACGACTGCCGCATGGGTGAAACCAGCGTGACTTGAACTAGCTTGTGACCCGCCATAATCGCGGGGCGCATCTAGGGTTCCGTCGTCTCAGTTAGCACGAGGCGAGCTGGTCCGAGAGATGCAGACAGCGCGGACGCTGTTCCACGGCGGGAAAAAAACCCGGGAGACCCCATAGTGTCCCGCACGCAGGTGCGGGATCACCGGTCTGCTTGGAGCGCGTGTGGAATCTCTTCTGCTCGCACCGCGAATCTGGTTCTGGCACAGCCAATCACGCGATCTGCGGTCGCTCGCGTCCGCGCAGACGGCGCCGACCGCAACCACCGCGCTTCTCCAGGTATCCCGGCTTCTCTCTGCCCCTGAAAATCCAGCCATTTCACCAGAGAAAGGGAGCGCCAGTGACCACTACGCTTCCACCGCCCCCGATCGAGCCCGGGTCGGCCACTCACGACGACCAGAATGATCTGCTCAGATTCGGCTACGTCCAGCAGCTCCACCGTAAGCTCGGCGCCTATGCGTCTTTCGCCGCTGGTTTTTCGTTCGTTTCTATCCTCACCACCGTATTCCAGCTCTTCGTGTTCGGCTTCGCCTTCGGCGGCGCCTCGTTCTTCTGGACCTGGCCGCTGGTGTTCGCGGGCCAGTTGCTTGTCGCGCTGAATTTCGCGCAGCTCGCCGCGCATTACCCGATCTCCGGCTGCATCTACCAGTGGTCACGCCGCCTGTCGTCCGGGCTGACTGGATGGTTCGCCGGCTGGATGATGCTGATCGGCGAGATCGTCTCGGTCGCCGCGGCGGCGATCGCATTGCAGGTGGTGCTGCCATCCATCTGGACCGGTTTCCAGCTGGTTCCCGGCGGCAGCTCGCTGACCTCGACCACCGGCGCGACCAACGCGGTGCTGCTCGGCACGATCCTGATCGGCGTTACCACCATCATCAGCGCTACCGGTGTCAAGCTGACGTCGACCATCAACAGCGTGGGCGTCACCTGCGAATTGGCCGGTGTCGCGCTGCTCGTGTCGCTGCTGTTCGTCCACGCCAGGCGTGGACCAGGTGTGGTGCTGCATACGACCGGCGTCTCGCCGCACGGCTATTTCTGGGCGTTTCTTATCTCCGCGCTAATGGCCGCCTATGTCATGTACGGCTTCGACAGCGCGGGTGAGCTTTCTGAGGAGACGAAATCGCCACGAAGGACGGCGCCCCGCGCCATCATCAGGGCGCTGGCGGTATCCGGGATCGGCGGCGCGCTACTGCTGCTTTCCGCGCTGATGGCCGCCCCGAGCCTGACCGACGGAAAGCTCGCCACGGAAGGGCTGCCCTACGTGCTCACCAGCAGGCTGGGAACCGGCCTGGGCAAGGCTTTCCTGATAGATGTCGCCGTCGCCATCACAGTGTGCACCCTGGCGATCCAGACCGCCGCGACCAGGCTCATATTCTCCATGGCACGCGACCGGATGCTGCCGTTCTCCAGCCGCCTGTCCAAGGTCTCCGCGCGCACCGGCACACCGATCCTGCCGACAATAGCCGTTGGCGTCGTGGCGGCGGCGATTCTGCTCGTGAACGTCGGCCAGGCACAGCTGTTCCTGGCCGTGACCAGCGTGGCCGTCGTGGTCGTCTACCTCGCCTATCTGCTAGTGACGGTACCAATGCTCATCAGGCGGTTCCGCGGCTGGCCAGGCGCCGAGGCAGCGCCGTTCTCGCTGGGCCGTTATGGGCTTGCGGTCAACATCGGCGCGGTCGCCTATGGCATATTCATGACCGTCAACATCGGCTGGCCCCGCGCCATCGTCTATGGGACGAGCTGGTACCTGCAGTATTTCACGCTGCTATTCCTGGCCGGCGTGATGGCCTGCGGTGTGCTCGCTTACGCGGCGGGCGGCAGCCGCCGGGCTGTCACGCTGCCGCACCGGCACGCCGTCGCCTTCGAGCCGAGCTTTACGGAGGCCTCGGAATGAGCGTGCGGTATACCCACGACATCGACGGCGGCGCCGCATGGACGCTGCGCCTGCGCCACACCCAGGCACTGCGCCTTGAAGCGCTCGGCGACGGCGCCTGCGCGTCAATGCTCTGCTTCGCGGCGGCTCAGCCCGGCGAGCGGCTGAACCTGCCGGACACGCTGAAGGCGCAGATGTCTGCCTGCGTGCGCACGCCGATGGTGCTGATGTCGGACCCGGGCCGCGCGCTGCTGTCGGTCACCGGTTCCAGCCTTTCCTGGCACGACGCCCTGACCGGCCATAGCACGGACGCCGACGTGATTGCGCGTTTCGGCCCCTCCAGCTACGCGAGGGACGGCAACGGCTGGCGCCGCAGCGCACGAGCCGGCTTCCTGGATGAGCTGTGGCAGCACGGCCTTGACGAGCGCGACCTGCACGCCTGCGTGAACTGGTTTACCAAGGTGGTGCCCGCCGACGACGAGCGAGGCAGCCTGGAGTTCGCGGCCCACTACTGCCTGGCCGGTGACTGGGTCAGCCTGCGGGCCGAGCAGGATGTGCTCGCCGTGTTCGCCACTTCGCCGCATCCGCTTGACCCGGCAGAGAAATGGTCGCCGCCCGCGGTGCGCGTCACCGTCGCCGACGGCGAGGCACCAGGGCCCGGTGACCCGTCGCGGCTGCTGCGCGCCGAGTCGGCACGGGCCCTGGAGCAGGCGGAGAGGCTGGCATGACGACCTGGAGCTTCGACATCGAGGTACCGCCGGGCGACGGCTGGTCGGGTGAGATCCCGGCCGGGGGCCACCTGCGCATCGTGGACCTGTACGGCAACCAGGCCGTCGACACCCTGTTCTACGACGCGCATGACTACACCAACCGTTACAGTGCCGTCGACACGATCCGCGTGCAGGGCGCCGTGTACCTCACCGCCGGCTCGAAACTGCTCAGCGGCAACCTCGACACACTCGCCGTCATCGTGGCGGACACCTGCGGGCGTCACGACACAGTCGGTGGCGCGTGCTCGCAGGAAAGCAACGTTGTGCGTTACGGCGAGCACACCCGCCACCAGCACGCCTGCCGGCGGACCTTCGTCCGCCAGGCGCGCTCCTGGGGCCTGGAAAAGCGCGACCTCACGCACAACGTCAACTTCTTCATGAACGTGCCGGTAAGCTCCGCCGGCGAGCTGCATTTTGCGGACGGCCTTTCCGCGCCGGGCAAGTATGTCGAGCTGAGAGCCGAGCGCGACATCCTGGTGCTCATCAGCAACTGCCCGCAGCTGAACAATCCATGCAACGGTTACCATCCGACGCCGGTCCGCCTGCAGGGGCGCATGCCATGAGCCTGACCCTGCCAGCTTCCTGTGACGGCCCGGACGCAAGAAGCAGCACCGTGCCCGCCTCCGTGGCTATCGCCGCCGCCACGCCGGCACCGGCGGCCACGCCAGAACGTGCGTCCACGCCGGCACCGGCGGCCACGGCGGCACCGGCGGCCACGCCGGCACCGGCGGCCACGGCGGCATTCGAGGTAGTCAAGCCGGGTGTGCAGACGACCGTGCAGGACCTCCCCGGGCGCCTGGGCCTGTGGGGCGTGGGGGTGCCACCGTCCGGGGCGTGGGACGATCTGTCCTTCTCCCTCGCCAACCTCGCGGTCGGCAACCCGGCTGGCGCCGCGGGCCTGGAGGCGGTGTTGCGCGGGCCGGTGCTGAGGTTCGCAACGGCGTCGACCGTCTGCGTCACCGGGGCGGACGCCGCCGCGACGCTGGACGGCGTGCGGGTGCCGCTTGGCCAGCCGTTCACCGCGGCCCCGGGGCAGCTGCTCGCCCTGGGCGCGGCAACGGGCCCTGGGCTGCGCATATACATGGCAATCCGCGGCGGCCTCGCGGTCACGCCGGTCCTGGGCAGCGTCTCGACGTTCCTGCCCGGCAAATTCGGCGGCCACCAGGGCCGGGCGCTTCAGGCCGGCGACACGCTCAGCCGAGGCGGGGACGCCAGTTGCGGCCCCCCGCGCGACGTCACTGCCCTGCTGCCGGACCTCGGTGACCGCTGGGTGCTGCGCGTCCTCCCGGGCCCGCACGGCGCGCCTGAGCACCTGGCCGACAGCGGGCCTGAGGCGCTGTTCGGCGGGGAATGGCGGATCGACCACCGTTCCGGCCGGACCGGCGTGCGCTTGGCGGGCCCGCCGCCGCTGTGGTCACGCGACGACGGCGGGGAAGCTGGCCTGCATCCAAGCAACATCCACGACTCGCCGTATCCGGTCGGCGGCGTCATGCTGGCGGGCAACACGCCGGTCATTGTCGGCCCTGACGGACCGAGCCTCGGTGGCTTCGTCGTCCCCGCAGCCGTCGTGCGTGCCGACCGATGGCAGCTCGCCCAGGCCCGGCCGGGCGACCGTGTCCGCCTGCTGCCCGTGTCCCCGGACGACGCCAGCAGCATCAACACGGCGCGCCGTGAGATGCTCGCGGCGCTCCACCAGCCGGTCAGGGCACGCGTGCGGGCAGCGGGGGCGAGCAGGCCGCGGTCCCTGCTCGACCTGCCAGCGGCCGGCCGCCGGCCGTCGCTGTGCGTGCGGCGTTCCGGCGACCATCACCTGCTGGTCGAGGCGGGACCGCCGCGCCTCGACCTCGTCGTCCGCGTGCAACTTCACCTGCTGGCCAGGGCCGTGGCGGGCATGAAGATCGAGGGTCTGCTCGACGTCGTCGAAGGTGTGCGGTCCGTCCTGCTCGGCGCCGACGAGACGCGGCTTTCGCTGCCATCGCTCGCAGCCGCGGTCGGCGATGCCTGGGCCAGGCTGCCGGACATCCGCGACGTGCACCTGCCCGTACGCGAAGTGCTGATGCCGGTCAGTTTCGACGACCCCGCTGTTCACCAGGCGATGGCCCGCTACAGCACATCGGTGCGGCCCGGCGCCCCGTGGTGCCCGGACAATATCGAATTCATCCGGCGCATCAACGGCCTGTCCACCCGGCAGGAGGTTTTCGACATCGTCGCCGCCGCGACGTACCTGGTTGTGGGGCTGGGCGACGTCTACCTGGGCGCTCCGGTGGCAGTGCCCCTCGACCCGAGGCATCGCCTGGTCACCACCAAGTACGACCCGGCGCGCACGTGGACGCCGGAGAATGCCGTCGGCATCGGCGGTATCTACCTGTGCGTGTACGGCATGGAGGGCCCAGGCGGCTACCAACTGCTCGGCCGCACGGTCCCTGTGTGGCGGCTCGGGAGCCCGGAGTCCGAGCCGCAAACGGCATCCTCCGCCTCCGCGGCCCTGCCGGGCTGGTCACCACCGGTCCCGGAAGTCCCGGGGAACCCGGAAGTCCCGGGGAACCCGGAAGTCCTGGGGGTCCAGGCGGTCCCAAGGGCCCTGGAGGTCTCGAGGGTCCCGGAGGCCCCGGGAATCCCGGGAATCCCGGGGGTCCCGGCGGCCTCGGGGGACTTGCGGACGCCGTGGCTGCTGCGCCTGTTCGACCGGCTGCGGTTTGTCCCGGTGTCAGGTGAGGAACTGGCCATTGCCCGCGCCGGGATCGCGGCGGGCGCGCGGGATCTGGAGACCCGGCCAGCCACGCTGACAGCGTCCGACCTGGCGGGACCTGGTGCCGGCGCCGGCGTCGCGTGCCGCGAGAGTGCCGAATTCACCAAGCGCCGCGAGGCCGCGTTCGCCGCTGAGCGCGCCCGGTGGGCGGCAGCCAGGGCAGCCGGCAAGGCGGCCGGGGCATGAACGCGTGGATCCGGCGCTTCGATGCCACCGAGCTGGCCCATCTTCGCCGGGCCTCATCCGTGAGCGGGCCGCTCGCGGGCACGACGTTCGGCGTCAAGGACAACATCGATGTCGAGAGCGTGGCGACGACCGCAGCGTGCCGGGCGCTGGAAGGCAACGTGGCCGCCCGCCACGCTCCCGCCGTGAGGCGCCTGCTCGCCGCCGGCGCGGTGCCGGCCGGCAAGACGAACATGGACCAGTTCGCCACCGGGCTGGTGGGCACCCGCACTCCGTACGGTGCGCTGACGAGCGTGGCCAGCCGGCACCACGTCTCCGGCGGCAGCAGTTCAGGCAGCGCAGTCGCTGTCGCCGCCGGCGAGGTGCCGTTCGCGCTGGGCACCGACACCGCTGGCTCTGGCAGGGTGCCTGCCGCGTTCAACGGCATCGTAGGTGTCAAGCCCACCCGGGGGCTCATCTCCACCACCGGCGTGATGCCCGCCTGCCGCGGGCTGGACTGCATCACCACCTTCACCCGCACAGTGGCCGACGCACAGCCAGTCCTCGCGGCGCTCACCGGCTTCGACAGCGCCGACCCCTGGTCACGCCCGGAGCCAGCCAGCCCCCCGCCCGGGGTGGCAGCGACGATGCGCGTAATCGGAGTCCCCGCGCAGCCGCTTGACCTGGATGAGCCGAGCGCGAGGGCGTGGGGACTCGCCGTCCAGCACGCCGCTGCGGTCGCCGCCCAGGTGGTCGAGATCGACGTGAGCCCGTTTCTTGAAGCGGCCACGCTGCTGTACGGCGGGCCGTGGCTGGCGCAGCGGTGGTCGGCCCTGCGCCGGTATCTCAGCCATGCCGAACCCGTGGTGGCCGAGGTGGTCCGGCCCGGTGAGCGGATCACCGGTGCAGAGGTATTCGCCGGGCTGGACACCCTGGCGCGGCTCACCCGGGCCACCGAACCGATATGGGCGCGCATCGACGCGCTGCTGATGCCGGTGGCCCCGGCCCACCCGGCGCTCGACGAGGTGGCAGCCGACCCTATCGGGGTCAACGCGGCACTCGGCCGCTACACCAACTTCGTGAACCTGCTTGACCTGTGCGCGGTCGCAGTTCCGGCCGGCCAGCGCTGCGACCGGCTGCCATTCGGCGTCCAGCTCATCGGGCCTGCGTTCGCCGACCGGCCGCTGCTCGACCTGGCCGCCAGATGGAATGCCGAGCCAGCCCATCCACCCTTGCGGCGGCAGGGATCGTCACTTGTCGCGGTCGCCTGCGCGCACCTATCCGGTCAGCCGCGCGCCACCCCGCTGGCCGAACTCGGTGGCACGCTGCAATGCCGCGCGCGCACCGCGTCCGGCTACCGGATGTACGCGCTGCCGAGCCCGGGCACCGCCCGCCGCTGCGCCGTCCGTCCCGGGCTAGTGCGCACCGGCGACGGCCCGGCCGGCGGCATCGCCGTCGAGGTGTGGGAACTGCCGCACTACGGCGCCGGCGTGCTGCTTTCTGCCGTCACCGCGCCGCTGGGAATGGGCCGCCTGGCGCTGGACGACGGCAGCGAGGTGACCGGCTTCCTCGCCGAACCACACGGTATCGGCGACGCCCCCGACATCAGCCACTTCGGCGGCTGGCGCGAATACCTGGCCAGCGTCGATCACGGCGGCTGAGCCGGGTCCATACTGCGGGCGCCGCCCCCCGCGATGCTGGCCCGTGCAGATACCCGATGCGGCACCCAGCGCCGGAACCTGGCCACTTGGTGTCAACGTCGCCCGTGGCGGCAGCGGCAGGCTGGTGCCAGCGAGCGGCAGCCGTAGTGGATAAAAGGCGAAATGAGCCAGCTCCCTAACGGCTCCGCGAGCTGGCACCCCGGTGCGCTGCGTCCGCGCTGCAGTACGGGATGGCGTTGAATTGCTGCCGTGGCCGTTACAACGTGAAATCAAGCCCGCTGTCACTGCGTGAGATCTGCGGGACACGCCCTAGCGGGAGGGAACCAAGATGGCGAACTCGCAAAAAGCGCACCGTATCGTGATCGTAGGGGCGGGTTTCGCCGGCTTCAACGCCGCGCGGGAGCTGTCCCGGCTGGCCGGTGCCACCACCGAGATCGTGCTGATCAACTCCGCTGACTACTTTCTGTACTTGCCGCTGATGCCCCAGGTGGCAGGCGGGCTGGTCGAGCCGCGGCACATCTGTGTCTCGCTGCCCCGGCGGCTGCGCAAGATCCGGTGCGTGCTCGGCACGGTAGACCACGTCGACCCCCGGCAGAAGGTGGTGAGCTGGGCCAGCCCGGAGGGCGGATCAGGTCAGGCCGCCTATGACCGGCTCATCCTAACCGCGGGCAGCACGACCAAGCTGCTGCCGATCCCGGGCATCGCCGAGTACGCGCACGGGTTCCGCAGCATCGCGGAGGCGATCTACCTGCGAGATCACATCACCCGCCAGCTCGAGCTGGCCGCCGCCGCCGCGGATGCCGCCGAGCGCCAGGCGCGCTGCACCTTCGTCGTGGTCGGCGCGGGCTACACCGGCACCGAAGTCGCGGCGCAGGGTCAGCTGCTAACCACCCGGCTGGCCAGGAGAATGCCCAGCCTCGCCGGGCAGCAGATCAGGTGGATGCTGCTCGATACCGCGCCGCGGCTGCTGCCCGACCTCGATGAGCGCCTGTCGAAGACCGCCGGCCGGGTGCTGCGGCGGCGCGGTGTCGAGGTATGCACCGGCCAGTCGGTCGCCGAGGCCATGGACGGTCACGTGCTGCTGTCCACCGGTGAGAAGGTGCGCACCCGCTCCCTCATCTGGTGCGTCGGGGTCCGCGCCGAACCGCTGCTGGATGGCCTGGAGCTGGACACCAACCGGGGCCGGATAGTGGTCGATGACTTCATGTCCGTGCCCGGCGCCCCGGACATCTACGCCTGCGGGGACTGCGCGGCAGTGCCCGACCTGACCCGCCCCGGCCAGATCTGTGGCATGACCGCCCAGCAAGCCCAGCGCCAGGGCAAGCAGGTCGCCAGGAACGTCGCCGCCTCGCTCGGCACCGGCAAGGCCCGCCCCTACAAGCACCACGACCTAGGCTTCCTCGTGGATCTGGGCCGGCTGGCGGCCGCCGCCGACCCCCTGAACGTCCCGTTGTCCGGGCCAGCAGCCAACGCCGTCACCCGCGGCTATCACCTGTCCGCCATGTCAGGGAACCGGGCGCGGGTCCTGGCCGACTGGGCCCTGAACGCGACCACGCCCCCGGAAGCGACATCGTTCGGGGTGATCAGCTCCCAGGCCGTGCCGCTCGACGTGGACAAACCACGAACCTGACTGCCCTGGCGTGACCGCCCTGCCGCCCTCAGGTTGAGCCACGAGCACCTGGTTGGGTGAAGTGCAGCTGGATCCTCGGGTTTCTGGCCAGGCGGCCGCACCTTGGGATGTTTGCCAGCTGCCGTGGTTGTCGCGACTGGTCAGGCGCGATCGTGGTCAAGGTCCGGGACGGGCAGGTCGCTAACCGGCCCCTCAACGCCGCGATCGGCGTGACGCCGGCTGGCGGACGTGATCACCGGGCCAGTTTGCCGGGTGACGGGCGCCAGCATGAGCCGGGCGGCTACTCGGCCGGGCCGATCTCGGCGCCGGCGAGCTCGGCGTAGATGAGGAACTTGAACGGGTCGAACTGCTGGTACTGCTCCATGAGACGGTGCAGCGCGGTGCGGCGCAGCCCGGCCAGCGTGATGCTGGCGGGGTGGCGCAGCAGGCCCGGCTGGATGATCTCCAGGGCGAGGGCGTGATCGCCTTGGCCGATGAGGGTGGCAGCGGCGGCGGCGAACTGCTCTTCCCTGCCTCCGGCCAGCAGGTCGAGTGCGGCGGCGTGCTCGGCCGCGGTCACAGGCTCGAGTCCCCGCCCGTCTGGCTGCCAGTAGCCGGTGCGCAGGTGGTAGAGCCGTTCGGTGAAGTGGTCGCGGATCACCAGGTAAGGCATGACAGCCGTGGGATGATCGCGGAGAACTGCCGGGAGGCTGGCCTCCGCCAGGATGTCCGGGAGGGTGCGGCCGTCGCGGATGCCGTCCAGCACCTCGCCGTGCAGCTGGGTAAGTGCCGCCTCAAGGCCGGCGACCGCCTCGGCGGTGAACAACTCGGTCAGCGTTGTGTGGCCCTGGATGAGCAGGCGGGGCCGCAAGCTGCCGATGAAGGCGAGGGCTTCCAGGAGCCCCTCCGGGGAGCCTTCGCCGGCGAATGGCTGCCCCAGATAGGGCATGAGCACGTCGCCGGCGAACAGCACGCCGCTCGCCGGAAGGTGGACCATCAGCGCGTCCGTGGTTTCCCCGCCCGGCGTTGGATAAAGGACGAGCTCGGTGCCCCCTATGGTCAGCCGCGTCGGCTTGCTGATCAGCTGATCCGGGACGACGGGCAAGGGGACGCTGCCGGCGGCTCCAGCGAAGTAGCGGAACAGCGGCCGGTCACTCTGCTCACGGTCCAGTGCGGCGGGGAAACCCGCCTGAGCGATCACCCGGGTGCCGGGCCCGCGCAGCGCGCCTGCGCCGCCGATGTGGTCCCAGTGCGCGTGGGTGAGGATCAGATGGCTGATCGCGTCAGCAGGCAGGTCAAGGTCGCCGAGCGCTGCCTTGACCCGGTCGTCGGTGGTTCCGGCGTCGATCGCGACGACGCCGTCGCTGGTCGTGATGAACGCGAGGTCGCAGAAGTCGTAGCCCTGGGCGACCTGGATGCCGGGTTCCGGGCGGAGGATCCTGGGCGAGGTGAAGCGGAACCCGTCCTGGGCGGTGGCGGAGAAGCCGCCGAACATCAGTCGCGTGTCTGCCGGGGCCGCGCCGAGCCCCGACTTGCGTTCGGCCTCGGCGGCCTGGTCATCTTGGCCCAGTGCGGCATGGGCGGCCGCGAGGCCGTGGTGCGCGGCGCGCAGCAGCATGGGCGGGAACTGGTCCCGGACGGCCAGGACGAACTCCAGGTCGGCCACGGCTTGTCCGGCCCGCCGCCGGTCCGGCGGCAGCCCGGCCAGGGCCAGCCCGCGGAGGTACTGCGGCAGGCCAACATCGGTGGCCGCGGTCTGGTCCAGCTTGGCCAGCGCGGCGTCCACATCTTCGCCCAGCCGTGCCTGGAAATACCCGGCGAGCGCGAGCGGCAGCGTCTCGCCTGGCTGGGTGTCGGCAAACTCGGAGAAGTAGCGGTACCCCTCGGCGTCCGCGCGGGCAGCCGCGAGCCTGGTGGCGAGGATCACTGTGGTGGCCCGGTCGGCGCCAGGCCAGCGGGCCGCTGTCTTGAGTGATTCAATGCTGCGGTGGCGGGTGATCGGTCTTGTCATGATCGTTGGTTCCCTTCGGTGCTAATCGGGTGTGGCGGGCGGCAGTCTGCTGCCGCGGGGCTACCGGACCGCTGAGGCGGGGCGCACTTGGGTCTCGGCAACGCGGCGGCCTTCGGCTGTTCCGGCTTCATCAGCCGTTGGGCTCGCTGGCCCGGCGGGCTGGGCGGGCAGGAACAGGACTGCCAGCAGGGCCCCCGCCGCGGCAACGGCGCCGGCGACGAGGCAGCCGACGGTGAGGCCGCGCAGGAATGCGCTGGTGGACGCGTGCTGCAGTGCCTGTCCGAGGACCGGATGGCCGAGGGCCGCGATCTTGCCGGCGGCCACGTAGGCCGCACCGACGGACTGATGTGCGATCGCCGCGGCCTGGCCCGGCACGCTGGCCGGCATCGTGACGGTGAGCCGTGATCCGTAGACGGATGCGTAAACACTGCCGATCACGGCCACGCCGAGCGTGCCGCCGACGAGCCTGGTGGAGTCGTTCACGGCCGAGCCGACGCCGGCCATGCGCCGCGAAATGGCGCCCATGATGGACTCGGTGGCGGGCGCCGAGGTCAGGCCCATGCCGAGCCCGTAAAGCACCATCTGGACCGCGATGATGCCGTAACTGATCGTGGCGCTGGTCGTCGCCGCCACCCAGCCGTAGAACGCGGCCATCGCGACGAGCCCGATGGTGACGATGAGCTTGGTCCCTGCCCGCACGGCGAGCTGAGTCCCTGCTACCGATCCGGCGCCTACCGACAACGCCACCGGGAGCAGGTGCACCCCGGTCGAGAGCGGGCCGTAGCCCCTGACGAACTGGAAATACTGGGTCATCAGGAAGATGAAGCCGAACAGGGCGAAGAACGACACTGTGACCGCGCCGCTGGCCGCGCTGAACCGCAGGTTGCGGAAGAGCCGCACATCGAGCATCGGGTGCGCGGCACGGCGCTCAGCCGCGATGAACGCGGCAAGCAGGACCGCCGAGGCGGCAAAGCCGGCCAGGCTGCGGGCCGCTGCCCACCCGTAGGCCGGCGCCTCGATGATGGTGAAGACCAGCAGTGCCATGGTTGCGGACGACAGCACCAGGCCGGGGATATCAGGAGCTGCCGCCTCCGGGTCCTTCGACGTGGGAACGATGAGCGCCACCAGGATCGCGGCGGCCGCCGCTACCGGCACCATCGCGATGAAGATGCTGGCCCAGCTGAGGTGCTCGAGCAGCCAGCCCCCCACGATCGGCCCCATCGCGATGGCCACACCCGAGATCGCGCCCCACAAGCCGATGGCGCGAGCCCGTTCGCTTCTCCCCGTGAATATGTTCGAGATCAGCGAGAGCGTCGCCGGGAATGTCATGGCGGCGCCGAGCCCCATCACAGACCTGGCCGCGATGAGTTGCGCCGGATCGGTGGTGAAGCCACCGGCCAGGCTGGCGGTCCCGACCACAGCCAGCCCTGCCAGCAGCATGCCCTTGCGGCCGAACCGGTCGGACAGGCTGCCGAAGGTGAGCAGCAGCGCGGCAAAGACAAGGTTGTAGGAGTCAACGACCCACTGCAGCTGAGTGGTGGTGGCATGCAGCTCGCGCACCAGGGCGGGAAGCGCAACGTTCACCAGGGTGGTGTCGAGGTTGATGAGGAACGCTGCGAGCAGCAGCGCGACGAGGATCACGGGCTTGGGTCGCATGGTTGAGATACTCTATTTATGAGTTTAAAAAGTCAAGTTCTTAGATTTAGCGGTCAACCAGGTATCGGCTAACCTCGGATCATGCGTAGTTACGGCCAGTACTGCTCGATCGCCAAGGCGCTGGACGTCGTCGGCGACAGGTGGACGCTCCTGATCATCCGGGAGCTGCTGATCCGCGGCGCGTGCCGGTACACCGACCTGAAGAACGGGCTGCCGGGAATCGCGACCAACCTGCTCTCGGACCGGATCCGTGAACTCGAGTCCGCGGGCCTGATCCGGCGAGAAGACGCCCCGCCTCCCGTCGCCACCACCCTGTTCCACCTGACCGACACGGGCGCGGAGCTGCAGCCGGTCCTCGACGCCATCGGGCGGTGGGGGGTCAGGTACATGATCGCGCCCGCCGACGGCGACCAGTTCCGCGGCCACTGGTTCGCCTTCCCGGCCTCGTTCTTCCTGCACGACCGCGATCCCGGCGGGCCACCGGTGTCGATCGAGCTGCGCACCGCCAGCAGTCCTGTGGTCATCGAGGTATCCGGCGGCTCGGCCACCACCCGGCTCGGCACGGCCGCAGCGCCGGACCTCGTCCTCCGGGGCGAACCGCAGCTCATCCTCGCCCTGTTCTCCGGCCAGCTCACCGCCGCCGAGGTGGCCAATCACGGCCTGGAGATCAGCGGCGACGCCAGCGTGCTGCAGCGCGTCCTGCCGCAGCCACTGGCCGCCCCGGGAGCCGCAAACGGGGCTGGGCCGCCGGCCCGGCGGCAGGCGGCCCAGACAGATATGTGCGGTAGGTGATCAGGCGACCGCCTCGCCGCATAATTGGCAGGCCCGCCCGCGACATCGGCCTGGCCCGCGGCGGCGCCGCTGCTCCTATCGGCCTGGCTTTAGGGGTTCTTCCAGCGCAGTTCGAGCCAGATGGTGCGGCCGCGCTCGTCGCCGCAGTAGCCCCATCGGTCGGCGATCAGCTCGACGAGGCGGAGCCCTCGTCCATCTTCTGCTAGCAGGCCGTGTGGACGGCTGGCAGGGGCGTTGTCCGAGCCCTCGTCCATCACGGCGATGATTATTAAGGCTTCGTCGCGGTAGATGATGACGTCGAACTGGCCGCCGCTGCCGGTTGCGGTATGTGCCACGGCGTTGGTGGCCAGTTCGCCAACGAGGAGCGTCGCTTCGTCGAGGACCGGGCATGAAGCAAGGACGCGCCGGGTGAAGTCGCGTGCTCTGGCGATCTGGTCCGCGCGTCCAGGGAAGGCGCGCCGTTTGGGACGGGCCGCCGGACCGGCCACTCCGTCGTGAGCGGATACCGCGGGCCCGGGCGCCGATGTCGGCTGAGCCACCCGCGGGCCCTTCTCGTCCTGCGGGTCCAGGCGGAAGGAAAGCCCCACGATGGTGCGGGCCGGCGGGGTCAGATCACGCCAGCTCGGCCCCCGGCGAGTTAGGGTGGCTGGCCCGGAGCGCGTCGATGTTCGCCGGCATTGGCGCTGATCACCGCTTCCCCGGGCAGACCTCACGGCGTGGTCCCGCACCCCGCGGCCGTTGGCGCCGATGTACTCCACGCCCGCCGAGTCCACGACAACCTGCGGGCCATGCCCCGCCACCGCGGCGGACAGCTGCGCGGCGGCGCTTGGCGCACCGGCCAGGTCAAGTTCTCCGCGTAAGGCCATGACCCAGTGCCCATTGAATTCACGCGCGCTCAAGATCAGGTTAAACATGGGCGTACCCCCTGCCGGTCAAGCAGCCAGGCGGGGTCCGGACCCAACGGCTAATATTCAAGCTTCCACCGTTGACTCTACGCCGCCTATCCCGCGACCCGCCCATTTCGTCAAATAAATAGGCCGAGGGCCGCGTAAATAGGCCGAGGGCCGCGCCAGGCCCACGATTGGTCAAAATGCACGCTGGGTCGGCATAGCGCGGCATATAGGCGATGTCCTCCCGCATTATTCAGAAATCTGCTGGTGTGCTCGTCAATCAACCCCGGCGCTCGCCCCACGCTGGCTGCAGCCGTGCCCGGCCCGCGCCCTCATCGACAGGAGCCGGCGGGCACCCGGGGTATCGCCCGATGCCGGGCGCGTGCTCGGCGCAGTACCGCAAGGCTTAACCGAAACGGCGAAGGCCTGTCCGAGGCCTGTCCGGCATGGCGAATAAGCAACAACTTCTCCAGGCGGAGAAAAAAATGGGATGCTGATCTAAGGTATTCCGCACCGGGGAGAGGCCGCTGCGCCCTCGTCGCACAATCGGGACTTGACGAAAAGCAACAGCCGAGCTAAAAGAACTCGTCGCAGGCTAACTGCCGAGCCGTCGGAAAAGGGCGGCCGGCGGGGACAGGCAGGCCGCGGGTCCTCAGGAGGGGGCCGAACGGGTCGGCGGGGTCCATGCCAGCCGATCGAGGGTGCCGTCGACGGCGGCTTCGGCGACATCGGTGAGGCGGCGGTTGCGGCTGCGGGCGTAGCTCCGCAACCGGGCGAAGGCCTCAGCCATGTCGACGCCGGCCCGCTCGGAGATCACGCCCTTGGCCTGCTCGATTACCACCCGGCTCGTCAGCGCGCTGGCGAGCTGCTCGTTCAGGCGCTGGGCCTCGGCAGCGGCACGATGCGACACGACGCTGAGCGTGGCGAGGTCGGCGAAGGCGCGGGCGACGATGACATCCGCCTCGTCCATCGGGGTCCGCGCGATGCTGAACAGGTTCAGGGCGCCGATGGTAACCTCCCGCAACCGCAGCGGCAGGGCGAACGCCGACCCGAAACCGGCCCCGGCGACGGCGGCGGAGAACGACGGCCAGCGGCCGGACCCAGCCGCCAGGTTCTCATGTTCGACACGCTCGCCGGTGCGGAAGGCGTCCATACAGGGGCCTTCCTGGGCCTGGAGCTCGAACAGCTCCAGCAGGCGCATCGCCTCGCTGGACGAGGCCACCAGCCCCAGGTTGCCCTCGGGCGAGGCTAGCATCACTCCGGCGGCGGACACACCGAGCAGTTCCACGCACCGGTCCGTGAGCCCGGTCAGCAAATCAACGATGTCGTAGTCGCCAACGAGGGTATCGGCCATCTCGACAAGCGACCGGACCACTTCGGCTTCTCGGGTCATCTCAACTCACCCTCTTGAGCCCGGCGGCCTTCACGGCCGGAGCACGCCAGATCAAGGCCGGCCGGGCGGCTGGGTCATCCCAGCTGGAGCCTGCGGGCGACGACATCCTCGGCCACATCGGCGAGCAGCCGATCGTTGCTGAAAGCGTACGCCCGCAGCCGGATGATCGCCTCGGTGACGCTGACCCCCAGCTGGACCGAGACCATGCCGGCCGCGTTGTGCACCACGAAGTGGAAGTCGGCGCCGGCCTCCAGCCCCGCAGCCACCTCGTCCGCGGGCGCCCCGCCCTGGGCGTCCAGCACCCAGCGCGCGACCACATCAGCCAGGACGAGCGCATCGGCGTGCTGGTCGTCGCTCAATGGGCCAGACCGATCCCGGTAGAAGTTGAGCGCCCCGAGGCGCACCGCGCCGACCCGCAACGGGAACCCGAACACCGCCCGCACACCAGCTTCAAGCGCCGGCGGGGTGAAGGCGAACCACCGGCGGGTCACCGGATCCGCCAGGTCGGGCTCGGCCACGACCTGGTCCTGGTGGTAGGCGTCTACGCACGGGCCCTCGCCCAACGTGTACTGCAGCTCCTCGATCAAGTGGCTCACCTCGTTGCTGGTGCACAAGGACCCACTTGGGATGTCACCCGACATGAGCATCACCCCGGCCCCGTTCACCCCGACGATCCCCGGGCACACCCCGCACAGCCGGGCTGACGACCACGCGTCCCCGCCGCCGGCGGACAGCTCAGCCAAGATCCGGTGAAGCCTGTCGCCTGCCATTTCAGCGCCACCAGCCCGGGCACGAGTCCGGCTTACGGTGCACGGCACCGTGGCAATCGTCCACCTGCTGCCTCCTCCGCATGAGAAAGGAAAGCGTCAGCGGGGACTGGACTCAACGCCTTTCAGGGGCCCGGACCACCGAGCCCCTCGTATCCGACGCTACGCCATCAAATGGCCGGCAGCAGCCTGGACCAGGTCGATGGAGAATCCGGATCACCTGCCACGGATACCGTCGACCTAGCCAGCGGCACGCATCTCGAACCGCGGCACCCCAGCCCTCCACCCGCGCTGCGCGCTGTCGCCCGGGTTCCACGGTGAGGTTGCCGCGGATCGGCACGGTCACCACCCACGAGTCGCGCAGCTCGCGCGGGCTGGGTGGCCACGATGATCGCCTGTTCGGCCCGCTCGCCGCGCGGACGACCGGGACGGCGGCCGGTTTCGGCGGCCGTCCCGGTCTGCGGGTCAGTGCCGGG
The DNA here is from genome assembly GCA_963727015.1 of uncultured Actinomycetota bacterium. Taxonomy (GTDB): domain Bacteria; phylum Actinomycetota; class Actinomycetes; order Streptosporangiales; family Streptosporangiaceae; genus DATFVJ01. The sequence goes on from CAVSEV010000007.1 coordinate 267,158, forward strand.
CCCCTGATCCAGGATCACGGGCTGCATGACCGGTCATCCCGCTCGGTCTGCGCTGTTGAGCGCGACGTGCTTATCCGGTCTGGCAAGCTCGGCCTCGTAGCCGCCATCATCGGCGGGCGCGGGACCGGCGGCCTTGCGGGGCTTGCCGGGCATCCAGCGCAGCACCACGAACCCGCCCGTCAGCGCGAGCAGCGCCGCGATCAGCGTGGTGATGCGCATGGACTGGACGAACGCGTTGCTGGCAGGCCCGAGCAGCGACCGTCCGGCCGGGCCGAGCTGCTGCGCGACCGCCTGGGTGGCGGTGATCGAGGAGGACGCCGCGCCCCGGGCCGCGGCCGGCAGGCCGGCCAGCGACGGGCTGAGCGCGTTCCGGTAGAACTGGGCCAGGATCGAGCCGAGGATGGCGACGCTGAGCGCGACCGCGACCTGGCGGGCGGTGTTGGTCAGCGCGGAGCCCGCGCCGGCCCGCTCGCGCGGCAGCACGTCCATCACGGCGGCGGTGGCGGCCGGCGCGCTGACGCCGATCGCCGCGCCCTGGATGCCGAACAGCAGCGCGAGCAGCCAGATCGGCGTGGCGGTGCCGAGGCTGGCGTAACCCGCGATGGCCGCGGCCATGACGACCATGCCCGTCGCGCCGACCGCCTTGGCGCCGTAACGCTGGACCAGGCGCGCGCTGCGCGGCGACGCCAGCAGCTGCCCGGCCGCGAACGGCACGGTCAGCAGCCCTGCCGCGAGCGGGCTGTAACCGCGCACGTTCTGCAGGTAGAAGCTGGTGAAGAAGAAGACGCCGCCCATGCCGAAGAACACCAGGCCGAGCGCCCCGATCGAGGCGGACAGCCGCCGGTCCCGGAATAGCCGCACGTCGAGCGACGGGTGCTGGATCCGCGCCTCGTACACGGCAAAGGCCGCGAGGACGACCAGGCCGCCGACGATCGGGCCGAGCACGCCCAGGTGCAGCCAGGAGACGCTGTCGCCGCCCTGGACGATGCCGTAGACCAGGAGCACCAGCCCCGCGATGGACAGCAGCACGCCCACGTAGTCGATCCCGCCAGCCTCGCGGTTGCGGGACTCCGGCACCAGGATCGCGGCCAGGATGGCACCAATGGCGGTCACCGGCACGTTGATCAGGAAGACCGAACCCCACCAGAAGTGGTCGAGCAGCAGGCCGCCGGCCACCGGGCCCGTCGCCACGCCGATACCGACCGCCATGGCCCACAAGCCGATGGCCCGGGGGCGTTCGGCCGGGTCGAAGACGTTGGAGATGATGGACAGCGTCTGCGGCATGACCGCGGCGCCGCCCAGGCCCATCGCGGCCCGCGCCAAGATCAGCTGCTCAGGCGACCGTGAGTAAGCCGAGAGCAGCGACGCGATGCCGAACAGCGCCAGCCCGATCATGAGCATGCGCTTGCGGCCGGCCTTGTCGCCGATGACGCCAAACGTGAAGAGCAGGCCGGCGAACACCACGGTGTAGGAGTTGATGGCCCATTCGAGCTGACTCTGACTCGCGCCGAGGCCCCGGCGAGGCTCGGCGATAGTCTTCAGCGCCACGTTCAGGACCGTGTTGTCGATGACGATGGCGAGTAGCCCGACGATCAGCACGCTGAGAATGGCCCAGCGGCGGCGGTAAATCGCCTCCGTATCCATGTGTCCCTTTCGCCCTGCCAGGCCGGACCTGGTGGACATCTCATGCATCGTCGTTTCTCCTCTTCCTGATCCCGCAGTTGCACCCCCTGCCGCGCAGCGGGTCTGCTTCTTGGAACGTGGTCTGACGAGTTCCAGGCTGCGGCTAAGGACGCTGGCAGCGGATTGGGCGAACGCCCCGAAGTCGCGGTCGACGGTGCTTAGCTGTGCCCGGTGGCCTCCTTAGCGGAGGCCGGGGAACTGCCGGGCGCCGTGCGGGTGGCGGCAGCGGGCGGCCGGTGGGTCTGCCATGAGTGGCTGGCGGCGGTCGCCTGCGGGCCGGACGACGAGCTGGCCGACTCGCTGCGCGAGGCGATGGATCACGGGCTGCTGCAGATCACCCCGAGGGAGCAGGCCGGGCAGGAGGTGTATGAGTCCCGGCACGCGCTGCTGCAGGAGGCGGTGTATGGCGAGTCGCTGCCGGGGAGCGGCCCGGCCGCACGGCGCCTATGCGAACGCCCTCGCCGGAATGCGGGCCGGCCTGCTGCCGGCGCCGCAGTTCACCGCGGAACTGGCAGCGCACTGGTATCGGGCCGGCCAGCCGGCCGAGGCGCTGACCTGGTCGGTGCGCGCCGCCGACCGCGCCGAGCGGGTGTATGCGCACGGGGAGGCGGCCCGGCGCTGCGAACGGGTACTGGAACTGTGGGACCAAGTGCCCGACGCCGCCGGCCGGGCCGGGACCGGCCGGGCCGGCCTGCACACCAGGGCAGCGCGGGCCTGGGAGTACGCCGGCGACGAAGCTCGGGCGCCGTCACACGTCGAGCAGGCGGTGCGGCAGGTGGACCCGGCCGCAGACCCGGTCCGGGCCGGCCTGCTGCACAACCTCCGCGGCTGGCAGGAAATGGCCCTTTGGGTCACCGGTTTCCCCGGCTCCGGCCGAGCCCGGCAAGGCAAGGCCCGGCAAGGCCCGGCAAGGCCAAGGCAAGGCCCTTGCGAGTGACATCTTAATAGTAGCCGGCAGGTTACCCGCCTTTCGCCTGCTTGGCGACATAAATATCCGCTGGTAACGGATTGGATTGGGCCGTGGCAACCTTGCTGGCTGCAGCGCCGAAATAGTCGCTGGCCTTATGGCGCGGGTTATCTGTTCCCCAGTGCCCTACCCGGGACTGAGGAATCATCTTGGGAATGTGCTTGGAACAATGAATGAAAGCCTCGGTGACATGCACAAGAACCCACTGCACTGGCTGGCGGCCTGGGTGCCCGGGCCCCGGAATGTCAAGATCAAATTCCTGCATGCGCGCGGGGGTGACGATGCCGGCGTCGCCGTTTACGTGCAGACCGATGAGATCGTGCGTGAAGTCAGCGAGGAAGATGCCGATGTGCGGGTTCTGCAACATGTTGCCGAGACTGGCCATCACGCCGTTGCCCCGGTACTCGGGGTAGGCGATAGTGCGGTCGTCCAGGACCCTGATGAAGCCAGCAGCACCAGCGCGGAAGCTGCAGTCGCACTGTCCTGAGCCATCGCTCGTGGCGATAAACGCCATTTCCATGCGCTGGATGAATTGCTGCATGACTGGGGTGAGCTGACCGGTGACTTGGTTGCTGTAGAATTGCTGGGCCCGCTGCGCAGTACCGCATCTTTCCTGGAGAATATGCTCACCCGCAGAGCCCGGCTGGCGCCGGTTATCGCTGCGCTTCCGTATTGGCGTGAAAACTCGGGCCGCCATATCTGGAACTGTCATTTCCTGTCCTTCCCCAACCAAGATCGTTCTCTTGAGCTGACTGGCAGGCTGGAAGGCCCGGTGCACCGCACATCCGCATGACATGCCCTCGCGTAGCTGGCTCCCGGCGGCTTCCCTGCCAGGAACCCGCAGCACAAGGGTGCGCCGCCAACCCGGACGCCGGTATTGCACTCGCCTTGACGCCTACCATGCACCGCAGGTCACAGGCACAAAGCCGGTACGGCTCGAGGCGCAGTTAGACCGGCGGCAGCTCACCGCCGCACATTGCCGTGCCGGGACCTGCTCTTGGCTGCGCCCGGCCGGCTACCAGGTTGGCAGCGAATGTTGTTCTGGACCGCGGGTAACCTGATCAACCGCTCCGCCCGCCGCCGCGACGATGCAGATCTGCACGTATCCGCCGTTGTTTCTGGCGAACGCGATCAGCGACCCGTCAGGGGACCATGCTGGCCACAGATCCTGCGTGCAGTTTGATTCCGGACATGCCGCCAGCAGACGCGTGTGATGATGCGAGAGATCAGCGATATAGAGTCCGCTTGGATCTGTTTGAGCATAAACAAGGCTATTGCCACTAGGCGACCATGCCGGGTAATACTGGCCAGCGTTGGAAGACCTCAGCCACTTGTACGAATTGGCACGCACGTCGATGATCGCGATTCGTGACGGCGACTGCCCTATCGCGGCAGCGATGCACGCGCCGCTCGGTGACCACGTGACTGTATTAACGCCGCTCGGGCTCGCTACCGCATGCACCCCGCCACCGTCGGGGCGCATGAGGAATATGGTCCCGTCTTGGACGAATGCGATCTCCTTGCCGTCCGGGGACCAGGTCGGGTCAGAGCCGTCGCCACCGTGAGCCAGCACCCGCCGGTGCCGCCCTGTAACGTCAGAGACGGCTATGTCGCCTTCGCCGCCAAATCGCCCGATCATGTCTGCCGGACCTGTCCCGACGTGCACCTGATCTGCGACAACTACGGCACCCACAAGACCCCGGAGATCAAGAAGTGGCTGATCCGCCACCCCCGCTTTGAGCTGCATTTCACGCCGACCAGCTCGTCCTGGCTCAATGTCGTCGAACGGTGGTTCGCCGAGCTGACCAACCGCAAGCTGCGCCGCTCCGCCCACAACAGCGTCAACGAGCTCGAAGCCGACATCCAGGCCTGGATCGAGGCGTGGAACGAGGACCCAAAGCCATTCGTCTGGACAAAGACCGCAGACGAGATCCTGGAGACCTCGCCAGATATCTTCAGCGAATTAACGACTCAGGACACTAGCGGGCGCGGGTAGAAAAACGGTGAACGAGCCAGCGCACTGGATCGTGGGCGATGGCGAGCCCGAGCGCGCGGTGGAAGACCAGCCCTCCGCTGCGGGATCGGTGCTGTCGCGGCCTTGCCCCGCAGGCCCTGCGCTTCAACCTCTGAGCGGCTTTCGCCAGCCGCGCCCGCTTCCCGGCCTCCGCGACAAGCGCGTCCTGGCAGCGCACCGTCCATGCGGCGCCACGCAGGATCTGATTACCGAAGCCAGCGCCAAAGCACAACGGCCGGATGCCGCCACCTCCAGCCCCGGAAACGCGCCAGGGGCAACCCATCGAGCTCGCGCCATGTTGCAGCGCTCAGTTTGAGCACGATGCTGGTTTCGGTCACGTTCCCTCATCCTCATGCCGTTGTTCATGCAGGGCGGAACGGCCGTCGCCGCCGCAGAGTAGTGCGGCCAGCGGCGGGTCCTGGCAGGCTGGCGGAATGACGTCGAAATACGGCGTGTACTGGTTGGCTCAGTGCGTTGCCAGCTGGCTGCTCCGCGCCGCTGGCTCTAGTCGTGGGGAAGGTGCCGATGCATCCGATCAGTGACGACCGTATCTATAGCGAGCTGCGTGCGTGCACGGCGGAGCTCGCCGAGATCGTCAGCGGCGACCTGGCACGTCCGGTGCCGACCTGCCCGGAGTGGACGTTCCGGCAACTGGCCACGCACGTCGGCCGGGGCCACCGGTGGGCGGCCGAGATCGTGGCCACCCGGGCGGCCGAGGCCATCCCGTTTCGCCAAGTGCCGGACGGGAAGCTCCCCGACGATCCGGCGCGCCACGTGGAGTGGCTCAACGCCGCGGCGGCCCAGGTCATCGCGGCGGTAACGGCCGCCGGGAGCGATCTGGTATGGACGTTCCTCGGCACGGGGCCGGCCGGCTTCTGGGCGCGCCGCCGGGCCCACGAGGTCGCGGTGCACCTTGCGGACGCGCAGCTGGCAACCGGTCGTGACGTGGACCTTGCCGCCGACCTCGCCGCGGACGGGATCGACGAATGGCTCGGCCTCGTCGCCGCGGGCACGGAACGCACCACCGAACTGGCGCGGGCGCATTCGCAACCGATCCGCGGGGACGGTCACACCCTTCATTTCCACGCCTCCGATGACGGATTGGACGGCGCCGGGGAGTGGCTGGTCCGACGGACGGCGTCCCGCATCACGGTCGAGCCTGGTCACGCCAAGGCCGATGTCGCTGTCCGCGGGCCCGCGGTCCGCCTGCTGCTCGTGCTCACACGCCGCCTGCCGCCTTCCGACCCTGCCATCGAGATCCTCGGCGACCACACGCTCTTCACGGACTGGCTCGACCACACGCCATTCTGAGACACCAATCCCGAGCCTAGCTCGGCAGACGCGGCAGAAGAGCATGTCCCGATTCGCCTTTCAGCGATCTTGCCCCGATCCGGGACAGCATTCGGCTGGCGAGGGATCGCGCGTCATCGCCCGGCGACGCTGGGCGAGCAACCGGGTCGCCACGCCCATCGCGCGGGCGGCCAGGTTGGCCTGACCGAGGGCCGGCGGCCGGCAAATGGCGGTGGATGAGCTGATCTGGATGCCGGGCGGCGGGCCTGGCAGCTTCGTTTCATACAGTGGCAGGGCTTCTCCCGCACGCGATCGAAGGGATGTACACGCCCGTGAGTCACACGGCGACACAGCAGGCCGGTTCTGGCGGCCTGACAGCGACTGAGCACCGTCTGGACAACGGCCTGCGCCTCGTGCTCTCTGAGGACCACCTGAATCCGGTCGCGGCGGTCTGCCTGTGGTATGACGTCGGCTCGCGGCATGAGGTCCAGGGCCGCACTGGCCTGGCTCACCTCTTCGAGCACCTCATGTTTCAGGGTTCGGCGCAGGTCAAGGGTAACGGCCACTTCGAGCTCGTCCAGGGCGCTGGCGGCTCGCTCAACGGGACGACGAGCTTCGAGCGCACCAGCTATTTCGAGACCATGCCCGCGCACCAGCTGGAGCTGGCGCTCTGGCTGGAGGCGGACCGGATGGGCTCGCTGCTTGCGGCGCTCGACGAGGAGTCCCTGCAGAACCAGCGCGACGTGGTCAAGAACGAGCGCCGGCAGCGTTACGACAACGTGCCCTACGGCACCGCGTTCGAGCGGATGACCGCGCTGGCCTATCCCGAGGGCCACCCGTACCACCACATTCCCATCGGCTCCATGGCCGATCTGGACGCGGTGACGCTGGATGACGCGCGCGCGTTCTTCCGTGCGAACTACGCGCCGGACAACGCGGTCCTGGCGGTCGTCGGCGACATCGACCCGGAGCAGACGCGCCGGTGGGCGGAGCAGTACTTCGGCTCCATCCCGTCCTGCGACGGCAAGGTGCCGCTCCGCGACAGCACGCTCCCCGGCATGATCGGCGCGGAGCTCCGGGTTGAGATCCGGGAGGAGGTCCCGGCGCGCGCGCTGATGGCCGCCTACCGGATGCCGCGTGACGGCACGCGTGAGTGCGACGCGGCCGGGCTGGCGCTCGCCGTCCTCGGCGACGGCATGTCGTCCCGTCTCTACAACCGGCTGGTGCGCCGCGACCGCACCGCCATCACGGCCGGCGTCGGACTGGTGCGGCTCGCTGGCGCCTCATCGCTGGGCTGGCTGGACGTGAAAGCCTCCGGCGGCGCCGAGATCCCGCAGATCGAGGCGGCCATCGACGAGGAGCTGGCGCGGCTGCGCGCGGAGGCGCCGGGCGCGGGGGAGATGGAGCGGGCGCAGGCCCTGGTGGAACGCGAATGGCTGGACCGGCTCGGTACGGTGGCCGGCCGGGCCGACGGACTTTGCCGCTATGCGGTGCTGTTCGGTGACCCGCAGCTCGCGTTCACCGCCGTCAACCGGATCCTCGACGTCACCGCCGAAGAGGTCCGGGCGGTTGCCGCGGCGCGGCTACGCCCCGACAACCGCGCGGTGCTGGTGTACGAGCCGGTGACCTCCCAAGACACGGCCGGCCCGGCCGGCGACCAGGCCAGCGCAGCCGATGAGAACGACAAGCGGGACGGAGCCGGGCGGTGACCGACGCGGCCGTGACCATGGACTTCCACCCCCAGCCGGCGCCCGGGCAGGCGAAGCCCTGGTCGTTCCCCGTACCCGAGCGCGGCGCCCTCGGCAACGGGCTGACCGTGCTGCGCTGCCACCGGCCCGGGCAGCAGGTGGTGGCCGTGCAGATCTGCCTGGACATACCGCTCGACGCGGAGCCCGACGGGCTCGACGGTATCGCCGCGATCATGATGAATGCGCTGTCCGAGGGCACTAGCAAGCACACTGCCGAGGAGTTCGCCGCCGAGATGGAGAGCTGCGGCGCGACACTCGACGCAAGCGCCGACTACCAGGGCGCGCGAGTCTCGCTGGAGGTTCCCGTCTCCCGCTTGCCCAAGGCGCTTGGGCTGCTCGCCGAGGCGCTGCACGCGCCCACGTTCCCGGCCAGCGAGATCCAGCGACTGGTGCGCAACCGTCTCGACGAGATCCCACTGGAGATGGCCAGCCCTCGCTCGCGTGCGGCCAAGCAGCTGGCGCAGGAGCTATTCCCGGCGTCCGCGCGGCTGTCCCGGCCGCGCAAGGGCACCGGGGACACCGTCGCACGGATCGACACGGCGGGCGTGCGCGCGTTCTACCAGGCTCACCTGCGGCCTGCCACCGCGACCGCGGTCGTCGTGGGCGACCTGACGGGCGCCGGCCTGGACGCGGTGCTGGCCGGCACGCTCGGCGGATGGACCGGCGACGCCGCCGAGCCGGTGCCCATGCCGCCGGTCACCGCCGACGACACCGGCCGTGTGGTCATCGTGGACCGGCCGGACGCGGTCCAGACGCAGCTACTAATCGGGCGGGCCGGCCCGGACCGGCACGACCGGGTATGGCCGGCCCTCGTGCTCGGCACGTACTGCCTGGGCGGCACGCTTACGTCCCGGCTGGACCGGGTCCTGCGTGAGGAGAAGGGCTACACCTACGGGGTACGGGCCTTCCAGCGGGTACTGCAGTCGCCGGCGCCGCACGCCGCCTGCGGTGCTACGGGTGTGTCGGTGCTCGCTATCAGCGGCTCCGTGGACACGGCGTCCACGGGTCCCGCGCTGGATGACCTGTGGACGGTGCTGCGCACGCTGGCCGCGGAAGGGCTGACCGAGACGGAGCGCGACACGGCGGTGCGGAACCTGGTAGGAGTCGCGCCGCTTGAGTACGAAAGGGCAGCGTCGGTCGCCGGCACGCTGGCGGATCAGGTGGAACAGGACCTGCCGGACGACTACCAGGCTCAGCTGTACGCGCGCCTGGCCGAGACGGGTACCGCCGAGGCAACAGCCGCAGTTATCGCGGCGTTCCCGGACAACCGCCTCGTCACGATCCTGGTCGGCGACGCATCTCAGATCAAGGCCCCAGTGAAGGCCCTTGGAATCGGCGACGTCGAGGTGGTCACAGGCTGACCCGCCGGAACCCGGCGGCCCACCGAGGACCCCGGTAACACGGCCAGCGACCCCGCCGTGCCCGCTGGACGTGTCAGAGATCGGCTATGGCCGTGACGGCGGCGTCGATCGTCTGGGCAGGGCCGTCCGGTGTCTGGGGCGCACCGAACACGAGCCGGTGGACGCCTCGGCGAACGCCGCGGCCCGCCCGGGGGTCATCCGGCCGCGGGGCGTCACGCTGATCTCAAGCTCGCCGAGCCCGGCGGGCCGCTTGACTTGATCTGCGGCGGCGCGAAGGCCCGCGAGCGAGGCGGCAGCGTCGCCGGGCGTGAGCCCGTACCCGTACCAGCCGTGAGCGCGCCCGACCGCCCGGCGATACGCCGGCCCGCTGTGGCCCCCGACCACCAGCGGGATCGGCTGCTGGAGCGGGCGGGGCCGGGCATCGATGCCCGCGAAATCGGCGAAGCGCCCGTGGTATTCGGGGTGCTCGGCATACCACAGCGCCTGCATCGCATCGAGGTGCTCGTCCGTCACCGCACCGCGTTCGGCGAAGTTGGCGCCGAGCGCGCGGAACTCCGCTTCGAGGTAGCCCGCGCCGACGCCGAGCATGACCCGGCCGCCGGACAGCACGTCGAGCGTCGCCACCTGCTTGGCGAGCACCACGGGATTACGCTGGGGCAAGATCACGATCCCGGTCGCGAGCCGGATCCTCGCCGTGTGGGCTGCCGCCCACGTCAGCGCGAGCAGCGAGTCGAGCACCGGGTCCTGTGGATTCATCGGCGACGGCGGCACCCGCGGATCCGGCAACACACGATGTGCTCGCCCGCCCACACCGAGTCAAAGCCCGCTGCTTCGGCCGCTCGCGCCGCCGCGACCAGGCCCTCGGGCAGGCTCATCGAGCCCATGTTCACGCTGACGAGACCGAGGAGCAAGCCGTCCACACTGCCACACCTGTGAGCCTGCAGGGCGATGAGCCGCCTCCGCAGCCGGGCGGAATACAGGCTCGGCGCCCGGCGCTGCCCGCCAGCCTCCGGCCTGCCGGCCGCGCGATCGCGCTCCGTCCGCGCTCGCCGAGGCAGCTGCCATGCTCGATGCCGTCCACTCCCGCGGCGTGCACTGCTTCACCGCCGTCAGCGCGTGTTCACCGCCGTCAGCGCCCGGTACCGCGCTTCCTTTGCCCCATGGCGCACCGCCGCTCCGCTTGCAGCAGACCGTCATGTCAGGCTTGGCTGAGAAGATTGTCGCGATTCGAGCTCGGCGACCCCGGGGCCAGACAGTTGTGGCAGGGCAGCCCGCCGGCCGGTGAGCAGCAGCAGGAGCGCCGCGATGGGTCCCTCGACCTGCAGGCCCTGCCCGGCCGACCATGGGTGGTCGGTGGCGACGAGCCTGAGCCCGCTCAGCCTCCGCGCCGCGTGGAAGGGCCAGCGCATGGACCAGACCCGGGTGGCGGCGGTGGCCGCGCCGTGTGCTGGCATGGGCCGGATGCGGCCGAGTGGTATGGCCATGTCCTGACCGTGCATGAGGACGTCGATCAAGGGCTCGAGGTCTGTGACGCCGGGCGCCGTCTTGCGTGATCCGATCATGGCGCGCAGCAGGACGGCGTACTGCCCGGCGGGCAATCTGGCCTGCCGGACGGCGGTGTCACGGATCATGCGGTTGGGGTTTCCGCGCGCCCGTAGCGTCGCAATCACCGCGGGAACCATGCCCATGTGGGCGAGCGTGAGGTGCGCCGCGACGTCGCGCACGCGCCAGCCGGCGCACAGGGACGCGGTTTCCCACTCTTCGGCAGACAGGTCCTCGAAGAGGTCCGCGAGGCTGAGCCGCTCCTCATCGATCGTCTGCCACACTTGGTCGCTAGTCATCCCGGCCCCCTGCCGCGGTGTCTGTTTGATAAGATTCTCTTATCAATATTGGTAAGAGGGACTGTCTAAGTCAAGGGGCTGGATGAGCGAGGATCCGCGTGCGGGCGAGCTGAACCTCGGGCTGCTGTGCTACATCGCTTCCCGGGCCATGGAGGCCCGCGTGTTCGATGCCCTGGCTGCGGCCGGCTTTGACGACATCACGACCGCGCAAGGACGGCTGTTCGCGCGCATCGGCCCGAAGGGCACGCGCGTGACCGACCTGGCAGAGCAGGCCCGGATCACCAAACAGACGGCGGGTTTCCTCGTCGATCAACTCGAACGGGCGGGCTACGTCCGCCGGGTGCCGGACCCCGCCGACGCGCGGGCCCGGCTGGTGCAGATCGCACCGCGAGGGGAGGCCGCAGTCGCCGTCGCGAGCGCCGCCGAGGCCGAAGCCGAGGCCGAATGGACACGGCACCTGGGCAAGCAGAGCGCGAGCCAACTGCGGCGCGCCCTCACCCGCCTCCGCGAGATCACCGACCCCTACCGATGACCTCGCCGCAACCGCGGCCCATCCATCGGCCCTGACAGGCCGGAGACCAGATCACCCACGGTTTCAGGACGCGGGACAGGCCAGACGTCGAATGGGCACGCCACGCCCTGCGGACCCACATACGCGACCGTCAGGGCACGTGGCGTTCGCCACAGGCACACTCAGATACCCCGGTGGCAACCGCACGCCGATCCGCCCATGCACGCCTATCGAGCCGGCCGCCGCGGCCATGGGTGCCGCACTGAAAGCATCGTGATGAGTCCATAGTGGGATCGTGATCGTGGTCGGGTGGCCGGGCAGGGTGACCGCGTACCCGGTGACCTGGCCAGGATTGGCTTCGCTGAACCGCAGCCGCACCTGCAGCCCGGCCGCGCGCAGGCGCGCGAAGAGGTTGTGCTGAATTGCATCCGATGACAATTCGGCACCGTGCGTCTCAAGGAAAAATATGCTCGCCTCTTGGAATCATCGCATGGCACCAGCCGGTGGAAATCGGGCAAGCGGCAGGAATGTACTCGAGGATTGCCAGCCGTTCGTATCTGATGCTCGCGGCCAGGCGTGGCCACCTCAGCATCGATGAGCGCGAGGTTCGCGGCAAGAGCGCACAGAACCGTGGGCGACGCCTTCGCCCGTCCTGGGCCGCCTGTCTGGTCAGGCCGGGCCTGTGGCGCGCAGCAGGATGGTGACGTCCAGCTTTCGGAGGCTGTCGAGCATGTCGTCGGTGTACTCGGTGCCGATGTCGGTGAGCACGTAGCCGAGGTCGTCACGGGTGCCGAGCAGCTGGCCTTCGATGTTGGCGCCGTGCTCAGCGAGCAGCTGGTTGATGGTCGCGAGCACGCCGGGGACGTTGCGGTGCAGATGGGCCAGGCGGTGCCTGCCGGGCGTGCTCGGCAGCACGAGCCCGGGCAGGTTGACGCTCAACGACGTCGCGCCGGACGTGACGTAGTCGTGCAGTTTCCCGGCGACGAACTCGCCGATGTCCTGCTGCGCCTCCTCGGTCGAGCCGCCGGCATGCGGCGTGAGGATTACGTTCGGCAGGCCGCGCAGCTCGGAGGTGAAATCCTCACCGCGGCTTCGCGGCTCCCACGGGAACACATCGACGGCCGCTCCGGCGAGATGCCCGGCCTCGACATTGCGCCGCAGCGCCGCATGATCGACGACAAAGCCGCGGGACAGATTGAGGAACAGGCTCCCCGGCCGCATCGCCGCGAACTCTGCCTCGCCGAACAGGCCGCTGTTGCCGGGCCGGCCATCCACGTGCAGGGTGACTACGTCGGCTACCTCCAGCAGCTCCTGCAGCGTGCCGCAGGCCCGGGCGTTGCCCAGCGCCAGCTTGTCGGCGGTGTCATAGAAGAACACGGCCATGCCGAGGCTCTCCGCCAGGACCGACAGCTGCCCGCCGATCTTGCCGTAGCCGACGATCCCCAGCCGACGACCGCGCATCTCATGGCTACCTGCCGCGGATTTGTCCCACATGCCTGCATGCATCTGCGCGTTCTTGTCGGTCAGCCGCCGCGTCAGCGCGATGGTCTCGGCCAGGGCAAGCTCGACCACACTGCGCGTGTTCGAGAACGGGTCGTTGAACACCGCGATCCCCCGCCGCGACGCCGCCGCCAGGTCAATCTGGTTGACGCCGATACAGAACGCGCCAACGGCGAGCAGGCCAGGCGCGGCGCCGAGGACACGCGCGGTGACGTTCGTGCTGGACCGGATACCGAGCAGCTGAACGCCGCCGACCGCAGCGATCAGCTGCTCCTCGTCCAGCACCTCTGCCGCCGTCTCCACCTGGTAGCCATCCTTGACCAGGCGCTCGGCCGCGCCGGGGTGAATGTTCTCCAGGAGCAGGACACGGATCTGCCCACGTGCGCGGTCCAAAGTCAACACCCTGCCCGTCAGTGCCCAGCGGCCGGTCCCCGTGCGTCCTGCGTGCCACGGATCCGGCGGACCGTCCCTGGCCTGGAGGCCAGTTACGCGAATCACGCCCCGCTTGCCCGACAACCTGACCCGCGTGCCTCTTGCGGGAGACGGTGGTGTCGTAGCGGCTAGAGAAGGCCGCCGCGCTGGGGCCAGGTGACGCCGGCGCCAGGCCGCCGGGCAATGGAATGCATCGCCATTGCACGGGCAGCGCCTGTGGTGTGCGTCCGGCTCGAGCACGTCGGACCGGACGCCCGCTAACCCTCCGCTAACCTCCATGTGCCGGCCAGCTAAGCGGCCAGCAGCCGGTCAGGCGGGCTGCGAGCTTCACTGGCTGGTCGGCCGCGACGTCTTCCGCGGCCGGGACGGTGATGACGTTGACGTTCGGCGCGCGCCGCGCGAGCTCGGCGAGAACATCCGCGGTGATCCGGGCCGACCGGTCACCGCGGATCACCCAAACCGGGATCGCCAACGCTGCGAGCTCATCCCACAGGGTCAGGTCGTCGAATTGCGAGCCGGACGGGTCAGCCAGGTTCCCGGGGTGGTGCCGCCATGCCCATGACCCATCCGGGGCCTGCTCGAGCTCGTAAATAGCCTCACGGCGCAGCGAGGGAGCACGCCACTTCGGGTACACCGGCGAAAGGAATGTCATGGCTTCCTCGCGGGAACCGAACCGCTCAGGACCGGTCCGCGGTTCGCGGGGTGCGAAGATCCCAATCCCGGGCACCGTGTCAACCAGAACCAGCTGCGGCAAAAGAGGAGGGCGCGGTGCCGTGGTGAGGGCAAGCGCTGCCAGGCCCCCAAGCCCGCTGCCCACCACCAGGCGGGCACGTGGCGCCGACGAAAGAATGGTCTCGGCGACGGCGACGGCGGCGGCGATCTTACGCGGCTCGTAACGCCGATCGCTGCGCCAGCTGGAGCCGCCGTGCCCCGGCAGGTCGATCGCCGCCGCCGGGCGGCCGAGGGCGAGGGCAATTTCGTCCCACGCCCGGGCGCTGCGGCCCGCCTCGTGCAGGAAGACGACGTCGGCCGGGCCTTTGCCCCACACGACGGCGCTGACATGCCCGCCGGCCGCGACGTTGACCCAGCTCCTGCGGACCGCGGGCACGGGGCCGTAGAATATCTCCGCATCCGCGGCCGTCTGATCGAGAATTCCGAACTCGTTGTCGAGCTCGGCAAACTGCTGTGACATTGCACCACCCTTGGCCGTGACTTCAAAGGGACGACGACTCGCGCAGCGGTTCCATGCGCCGCCGGGCTACCCGGTGCGCCCGGCGCCCGCGGGCGGACGTGCGGGTGTGCAATTCAGCGTCAGCGCCGCGCCGAGTACCCACCCACAGAGCGGCCGGCCTGACACAGCGCGCTCTTCATCCGGCCCAGGTCTACGTGACGCCGGGCGGCAAGAGCGGGGATACTGGCAATCACGCTCCTCAGCCTCGCACCGGGGCCCGGGGAAAGTCTCTAGCCCGAATGGTCCGACGATGAGGTCGGAAGGCTCGCCGCCACGCCACGTCGCCGGAGGCAGGGTGCGCCCATGCTGACCAGCCCGGTCCAGCGGTTTCACCGTGCACACTCAAGCCGGCCCGGCCTGTGCGCGTCAGCCTGATCGTCATCCCCCCGGCAAGAACAGCGAACAGCTGCGCGCCGCCACAGCCACTGCGTGAACCGTCGATCTGGGCCGGCCAGATCGAGCTGGCGGCGCGGACCAGCATGCCGTGCACCAACCCGGGCGAGGGCCTGGCCGGTCAGTGATTCGATCAGCTCGGCGCAGGGGTGCACGGCGTGGATCACCGTGAACACGCACAGGGCCTGCAGGGCAGCCCGTAGCTGACCGTGCCGCTGCCGCCGGTGACGCCTTTGGGCCGGGCCGCCTGGAGCACCCTCCCGCAGCCGCCCGCCACCGCGTGCAGGTCGTACTGGGTCACCTTCGCCGAGGCCAGTGGGTTCTCCACCTGCTGATGACAGGCCGCCGCCCCCAGATGGGCGTCGCCGGAAAGCGCCGCCCGCGTCCCGTCCGGGAAGTGCGGGATCGTCTCGTTCCGAGCTTCGCTCCTGGCCAGGTGAGTCCCCGCCGACCGACGGCGGCGGTGACCACGACGGGCTAGGGTGACCAGCCAGCTTGTGAGGGCGTCAGATGGAGAAGTCCTGTTCGTACCAGACCTCGGAGGTGGCCGGGTGGGGGTGCGGCCTGGCGCCGGCGCCGTTGACCTTGGCTTCCAGTTCCTGGATCCGCACGAGCAACGCGTGCAGGCTGACGCCGACGACGTCGGGCAGCAGGGTGTGGTCGAGGTCCGGGGGCGCGGTGGCCCCACGGGGCTGCTTACGGTGGATGACCTGGCCAGGCACGCCGACGACGACCGAGTCGGGCGGCACCGGCTTGTTCACGACGGCGTTGGCGCCGATGCGGCTGTCGTGGCCGATCGTGATCGGGCCGAGTACCTTGGCGCCGGCCCCGATGGTCACCCGGTCGCCTATGGTCGGGTGACGCTTGCCGCGGTCCAGGCTGGTGCCGCCGAGGGTGACGCCGTGGTAGATCGTTACGTCGGTGCCGACCTCGGCGGTTTCGCCGATGACCACGCCGGTGGCGTGGTCAATGAACAGCCCGGGACCGAGCTGCGCGCCAGGATGGATGTCTACCCCGGTCAGGCCGCGGGTCAGCGCCGAGCAGAGCCGGCCTTCCAGCTTGCGGTCGTGCCGCCACAGCCAGCCGCTGACCCGGTGCCCCCACACCGCGTGCACACCCGGGTAACAGAGCGCGAGCTCAAGGGTGCTGCGCGCGGCCGGATCCCGTTCCCTGGCCGCCTGGAGATCTCGCCGCAGGGCAGTGAGCACGGCTACTCCCCGAGCTCGGCGAACAGCGGGGTGCTGAGGTACCGCTCGCCGAAGTCGGGGACCACGACCACGACCAGCTGGCCGGCGTTCTCCGGCCGGCCCGCTACCTGGACGGCGGCCCAGACCGCCGCGCCGGACGAGATGCCGGCGAGCAACCCCTCCTCGCGGGCCATCCGGCGGGCCATGTCGAACGCGGCGGCGTTCTCGACAGTGACGATCTCGTCGATGAGCCCAGTGTCGAGAACGACTGGCACGAACCCGGCGCCGATGCCCTGGATCGGGTGGGGTCCCTTCGGGCCGCCCGACAAAACGTGCGACGCGGCTGGCTCGACCGCCACCAGCCGCACCGACGGCTTGCGCTCCTTGAGCACCTGGCCCACGCCGGTGATGGTGCCGCCGGTGCCGACCCCGGAGACGAAGATGTCGACGGCGCCCTCGGTGTCCCGCCAGACTTCCTCGGCGGTGGTCTCCCGGTGGATCTGCGGGTTGGCCGGGTTATCGAACTGCTGCGGCATGAAGTACCGCTCGTCGTTCTTGGCCAGCTCCTCCGCCTTGGCGATGGCACCGGGCATGCCGTCGGGGCCGGGCGTGAGGATCAGGTCGGCGCCAAGAGCACGGAGCAGCTGCCGCCGCTCCAAGCTCATCGTCTCGGGCATCGTCAGCACGCACCGGTAGCCGCGCGCCGCGCAGACCATGGCCAGCGCGATGCCGGTGTTGCCACTGGTGGGCTCGAGGACGACGGTGTCCGGCCCGATCAGGCCCTCGCGCTCCGCGGCGTCGATCATGGATACGCCGATCCGGTCCTTCACGCTGTGTGCCGGATTATAGAACTCCAGCTTCGCCACGACCCGCGCTCCGGCATTATCTGTCACCCGCCGCAGGCGCACCAGCGGGGTGTTCCCGACCAGCTGCGTGACGTCTTCGGCAATCCTCATCGCCTGCCCCTTCCACCTGTTTGGCGGCCCTGCCGGCTCTTTCGGACCGGGCCGCCGGTCAGTCCTGCCGAAAGGAACGCTCCCTGCCACGGTTAGGTCCGCCCAGGGCCGAAGGTCCTTCGAATCCGATCTAAACCCCCCAGAAAAATCGGGATCTGCGCCGTGACCTTCGGCCCTATGCCAGTGAATAGGTCGCCCACAGTGTGAATGGCGGCTGCTGCGTAGGCGCATCTCGACCTGGGCCCATACTCCACCGCTCCGGCGCGGAGCAGGCCTGGCATACCAGTGCACCATTCAGCGGCCGCATCGCAGCCTTGAACTCCTAGGAAGGGCCCCGCCAATGCCAACCGACCAACAGGTTCATCTCGCGCTCAGCGACCCGGCAGCCCGCCAGCTGGCGAACGCGACCAAGACCACCGCTCAGCTGGACACGATCACGCCGCGGTGGCTGACCCGGCTGCTGCAGTGGGTGCCGGTCGAGGCGGGCATCTACCGGCTGAACCGGGTCAGGCACCCGGAGGATGTCGAGATCGCCTGCCCGCCCCGCGACGAGTCCGAGCTGCCGCAGACCTACGTCGACTACGAGGCGTCGCCGCGGGAGTACTTCCTCAGCTCGGTGATGACCGTCGTCGACATCCACACCCGCATCTCCGACCTGTACAGCAGCCCGTACGACCAGATCGGGGAACAGCTGCGGCTGACCATCGAGACGATCAAGGAGCGGCAGGAGAGCGAGCTGATCAACAACGAGGACTACGGCATGCTCGCCAATATCGCTGACGGGCAGCGCATCTCCACCCTGGCCGGCCCGCCGACCCCGGACGACCTCGACGAGCTGATCACGAAGGTCTGGAAGGAACCGGCGTTCTTCCTGGCCCATCCGGCTGCGGTCGCGGCGTTCGGCCGGGAGTGCACCCGGCGCGGGGTCCCGCCGGCGACGGTCAGCCTGTTCGGGTCGCAGTTCGTCACCTGGCGCGGCGTGCCGATCATCCCGTCCGACAAGGTGCCGCTCGCCGACGGGAAGAGCCAGGTTCTGCTGCTTCGTGTCGGCGAGCAGCGGCAGGGGGTGGTCGGCCTGTTCCAGCCGGGCCTGGCCGGCGAGCGGTCGCCGGGGCTGTCGGTGCGGTTCATGGGCATCAACCGCAACGCGATCGCGTCCTACCTGGTCTCGTTGTACTGCTCGCTCGCGGTGCTCACCCCGTCCGCGCTCGCGGTCCTCGACGACGTCGAGGTTGGGAAGTTCCATGAATACGACCACAGCTACCGGTGACGGCGTGAGCGCCGCGCCGGAGTGGCTGCCCGACGAGACGACGCTGGCCCGGCTGGCCAACGAGCTCTTCACCGCGCTCCCCGCAGGCCAGCCGGCCACCGCGCTACCCGCAGACCAGCCGGCCACCGGGCTCCCCGGTTATTTGCCGGCCACCGGGTTCCCCGGTCAGCTGCCGGCCGCCGTGATCCCCGCTGACCAGCCGGGCCCGGCGGTCCCGGCGGGCCCGGCGGTCCCGGGTTATCAGCCGGTCACGGTGGTCCCCGGTTACCTGCCGCCGGTGGCGTCCCCGGGCGTGCCCGGTGTCCGGCCGGGGCGGCCCGGTCCCGCGTTCGCGTTGGCGGGTACCGGCCATCCCGCGGCACCGTCGTTCTACTTCGTCGATGGGTCCGGGCCGGCTGCCGCGCCGGCTGCCGTGCCGGAACCGGCCTTCCCCGCCGGCGCCCAGCCGGTGTTCGATGTCGAGGCGGTCCGCGGGGACTTCCCGATCCTCGGCGAGCGGATCAACGGGCGGCGGCTGGTGTGGCTGGACAACGCGGCGACGACGCACAAGCCGCAGGCGGTGATCGACCGGCTGGGGTATTTCTACGCCCGCGAGAACTCCAACGTTCACCGCGCCGCGCACACCCTCGCGGCCCGGGCCACCGACGCGTACGAGGACGCCAGGACGACGGTGGCGGGCTTCCTCGGCGCGCCGTCGGGGCAGGCCGTCATCTTCACCCGGGGCGCCACCGAGGCGATCAACCTCGTCGCGCAGGCCTGGGGCCGGCGGCACGTCGGCAGGGACGACGAGATCGTGATCTCGCATCTGGAGCATCACGCCAACATCGTGCCGTGGCAGCAGCTCGCCGGGCAGACCGGCGCGAAGCTGAAGGTCATCCCGGTCGACGACGACGGCCAGCTGCTGCTGGACGCCTACCAGGATCTGCTCACCGGCCGCACCCGGCTGGTCGCGATCGCGGAGGTGTCCAACGCGCTGGGGACGATCGTCCCGGTCCGCGAGGTCGCCGCGGCGGCGCACCGGGCCGGCGCCAAGGTGCTCATCGACGGCGCGCAGGCGGTCGCTCACGTTCCCGTCGACGTGCGCGCCCTGGACGCCGATTTCTACGTGTTCTCCGGGCACAAGATATTCGCCCCGACCGGCATCGGGGTGCTGTACGGCAAGCCGGAGGTGCTCGAAGCGATGCCGCCGTGGCAGGGCGGCGGGAACATGATCCGCGACGTCACGTTCGAGCGGACCACCTACCAGCATCCGCCGGGCCGGTTCGAGGCGGGCACCGGCAGCATCGCCGACGCGGCCGCGCTCGGCACCGCCCTGGACTACGTCAGCGCGATCGGCCTGCCGAACATCGCGCGTTACGAGCACGAGCTGCTCGGCTACGCAACCAGCCAGATCCAGACCGTGCCCGGCCTCCACCTGGTCGGCACCGCGCCCGACAAGGCCAGCATCCTGTCCTTCGTGCTCGACGGCTACCGGCCCGAGGACGTCGGCACGGCGCTGGACAAGGACGGCATCGCGGTCCGGGCCGGCCACCACTGCGCCCAGCCGATCCTGCGCCGCTACGGGCTGGAGTCGACCGTCCGGCCGTCGCTGGCCATGTACAACACCCGCGCCGAGGTCGACCTCCTCGTCGCGGCCCTGCGCAGCCTCGCCGCCAGCGCCGGACATCACCGGTAGCGCCGGCTCCCAGCAGGCGTGCCAACTGGTGGGCAGGGCCGCTGAACCGCGGTGTGCGGCTTTCTCGGTCAGCTGGTCTCCAGGTTCCTGATCTTGCACTGTTGACAGCGCAAGATCAGGACCGGATGGTCGAAGAGGTCGAGCACCGCCCGCGGTGACCGGGTCTGCCCAGTCTGGCCGCAGCTTGGCGGTTTGGCGGCGCAGCACCCTGGTGATGACGGCGAGCGCGACGGGATCCGCCTGGTGTGTTCGGTGCTGGCGGGTGAACGGCTTCCTTTTGCCGGGCTCGTCACGGTGGCGGCTGGGTCCGGTGGCCCGGAAGCCGGGGGCCCTGGCATCCTCGGGTTATGGACAAGGCGTTGGTGCCGGTGCGCGACCTCACGGACTGTGATCAGAACCAGGCAGTGCTCGATGTGGCCTCGGCCCTGGCCGGGGGCCGTGCGGCGGCGGGGCGGGCCGCGGGCAGCCACGGTCCGGCGGTGGCGGCCGAGGCGAGTGCTGCGGCTCGCTCGCGGCGGCGGCTGGGCGAGCTCACCGGGCCGATTCACCTGAGCGTGGTGTGGGCCATGTACGGCGAGACGGGCCGCATGGTCCCCCGTGCGGCGCACCCGCACGGGGAGGACTTCGTACGGGCCAAGGTCCGCCAGCTCGATTGGCTGACCGGCGGCCTGCCCGGCGTCACGTGGAGCATCATCGCCTGCGACGACGGATGCCCGGACCGGCCCTCCAGTGCCGACCTCATGACCGGCATCGCGGCGGCCGAGGGCTACCCGGGCAAAGGTCACCGCAGCGTGACGGTGCTCAGGCTGGCGGAGGTGATCGGGGGTGACATCTCGATCAGCCCCGCATTCGACCGGCTGGTCTCGACCGGGCAGTCCCGCAAGGGCGGATCGATACTGGCCGGGCTGGCCGCCGCGGTGCGGACCGATCCGGCGCGGGCGAACAGCGGCCGGCATGTGGTCTGCTACACCGACGCGGATCTGTCCGCGAACCTTGCCCAGCTGGGCTCGCTGGCGGCGCCGGTGGTGGCCGGTGACAACGTGGCCGGCGCGCTCGGCCAGCGTTACGGGATCGACGGGGCGGTGCTGGTCCGAGCCGACGGGCCGGTCACCGAGCCGCACAGCACCAGCGACAAGCCGGACAAGATCATCGTCCTGTTCCGTCATTTCGTCCGGGCCTTGCTCATCCCGCCGCTGGCCCAGGTGCTCGACACCCAGGCCGGTTTCAAGGCATTCGACGGGGCCGCGCTTGGCCCGGCCATCCGGCAGATGACGTCCTTCAACGAGACCTTCGATGTCGAGTTGCTCATCCATCTCGCCCAGCACTACGGACCACAGGCGCTGGCAGTCGAGCCGATCGTCTTCACCGAGGACTTCGCCGCGACGAACTTCCCCTCCGCCGAGCCCGGGCCGCGCCACCTGACGATGGTTCACCAGGTCGTGGAACTCTACGACCGGCTCGTCGCACCGGTCGCCCCCGTCACGGGCGAGGCGGCCGACCTGCTCACCCTGATCAGGACGCTCGACCTCGACGACTATGTGACCTTGATCGAGCAACTTCGCGCCGAGGACCGGGACGACCCGACACTGTTCGACCGGCGATGGCCCGTGCAGCACCTTCGCGACATCCTCCGCCGCTGACACCCGCCATGCGCATCCGCAACGCACGCATCCGGCGCGATCGCGCCTCCGAGAACGAGCGTCATCGCGGCAGAATCGTGCCTTCGCCGCACGGTTGCGGCGCATAGTTATGCGGGCTCTAGATGATCGCCCACGGCCTGACCCTTGCCCGGGACGCGACACGCTCACCCGCAGCATGCACCTCGTCGACCTGCCCGATCCCGCTGCCGTCCGTGCGTTCGCCTTCGCCGGGCCCAACTACCAGGCCCGGTGTGCACCGGGACGTGCAGATTGTGCTGCCTGCCCGGGCCGGGTGACCGCCTTGCCAAGGAGCGTTCTCACGCGTCTGGCCCGTAGAGCGCGGCAATGTCTTCGGCCCTGGCCCACCGGCTGTAGGTGGGCGACTGCGGCCAGTCCTCGGGTGAGTCCTGCCACTGCTCCTGGCGCCCATAGGGGAGCAGATCGATCAGCGCGAAGGTGTAACTGAGCTGCTCGGTGCCACGGCCGCTGGTGTGCCAGGTGCGATAGACGGTGTCGCCATCGCGCACGAACACGTTCACGGCGAATCCGCCGCCGGGCGCTGCGCCGACGTCGCTGCCGAATGGGCTGTTCGCTGTGGAATACCAGGTCATTTGGTTCCCGACCTGCCGTCTGTAGGCGAGTGCCTCGCCGATCGGGCCCTGGGTGACGATGACGAACCGGGCGTCGTAGCGTTCCAGGAACTCCAGCCGGGTGAACTGCGAGGTGAACCCTGTGCAGCCCGGGCACTGCCGCTGCTCGCCGGGAAACCACATGTGGTTGTAGACGATCAGCTGTGACTTGCCGCCGAAGACGTCGGCCAGCCGGACCGGTCCCTGCTCGCCCTCCAGGGTGTAGTCCGGCATCTTGACCATCGGCAGCCGCCGGCGCTGCGCGGCGATCGCGTCGAGCTCTCGGGTCGCCGCCTTCTCCCGGGCACGCAGTGCGTCGAGTTGGCGCTGCCAGGTGCCGGCGTCCACGACGGGCGGTAGCGCGGTGGTGCTCATGGGGTCTCCTAACTGATCATGCTCAGAGCCTGAGCTTTGCAGCTACAGACCCTGCCCGGCCGGCTAACTCATCGGTTGCCGCCTGCCACGCTCATGGGACCACTCGCGGGATTTTCTGCCACGAGCAGCGACATCGGTGGCTCGCCACATTCATCCTTCCAGCGTCCGGCCGGGAACCATCGTCTGGTTACGATCAGTCGCCAGCGGTCCCAGCCTGTCGGCGATCCAGAGCCGATATGGCGCTCTGACCTGCGATAGTCAGTGCCGATCCCAGGGAGCCGAGATCGGCAGATATGGCCCGGGAGCGCGGTCTCCTGGCTGGGGAGGGCGCAGGGGGTTCGCCGGCAGGCGTGCGGGAAGGCCCGCATGGCAGGTAAGTCTCACCGGGCTGACCTGCCAAGGTCAACCGTCTGCTGACGCTGTTGGTGTCGAGCCTGCGGCGGGCCACCTCGGGGGCGAGCTGGGTGCGATCGCGGGGCTGCTTCCCGGGCCGCCCTGGTCAGCCACTTGACGGCTTCCCCGTCCACCCTCGGTGGCACCGCGGGTGAAATGCTCAGCGACCCGCAGCGCCTGCCCTCCCGACCGCGCCAGCAGCACCGCCGCCTCGCGGTGCAGCCCACGGCGCACGCTGGCCGGGAGGTCCTCGTAAATTCTGTCGTGGATCAGGTCATGCCGAAAGCGCAGCCGCACGCCGTCGTCCTCGATGACGCGCGCGGATCGCGTCCGTCAGTGCCGTCGCGAGCCCTGCGACTGGGCGGCCGGAGATAAGGGCCAGGTCCGTAAGCGAGAACGCTGATCCCAGGACCGCGACCTGGAGCAGCTGCATGGTGTCTTCGGGCAGGAAGCTGAGCCGACGCAAGATCGTCAGCCGCATCGTTGGCGGCAGCATCGCCTCGGCCACCTCGGCCCGTCCCCCTTCGACCTGGATGGCGCCTTCCTGGACCAGCGCGGCCAGCAGCTCAGTGACGAACAGCGGGTTCCCCGCAGCTCCCGAGATCTCGGCCAGCAGACCCGGGCCGGGCACGGCAGCCACCATTTCCGACACCAGATCGGTCACGGCCTCGGTGCCCAGCGCAGGCAACGCGATCTGCCGGGCACCAACGGTCTCCAGAGCGCGCACAGCACCGTCCAGTTCCGTAGGGCGGGGAGCCGGCCGGAAGCACCCGATGATCCCACCGGAAGATCGGCCAGGCGGCGGACCATGCTGGCAAGCGCCATCAGGCCGGACGGGTCCGCCAACTGCAGGTCATCGACGCCGATCACCACCGGCCCGGACGGGGCAAGAGCCTCCGCCAGATCACCGAACGCGTCAATCACCCGGAACTGCAGCCCCGGATCGCTGGTCACCGTGACCGGGCTCTCGCCGCCGGTGGCGCCACCAGCCGACAACAATCCCGCGATAGCGGCGCGCCTCGGGTCGGCGGCCGGAACACAGCCGAAAGCGCCCGCCGCCAGGCCGAACGGCCGTGCCCGCTCCAGCTCCTCCGCGTGACCCGCAGCCACCTGCATGCCCCGGACCGCGGCGTCGGCAGCGCCTGTTCGAGCAGGCGCGTCTTGCCGATCCCGGCTTCGCCCCCAACAAGCACGATCGCCTGGCTGCCGCCGTCTACCCGGTCCAGTTCCTCGCCCAGGACCGTGGCCTCAGTCTCGCGGCCGCGCAGCCGCGGAGCCGGCGCAGGGATGCCCATCAGCCGGATACTACTTCGCCTGGGGAAGCAGCCCGCCGCGAGCATGCGTAAGGTGCTCACGGCTCCGGTCCCGGGCAGGCACCGGATCCTCCTGTCGCTTCATAAAGCGCTCGCAACAGCCCAAGCCAGCCGGTAAAGCGAACATCCGCGGCCTGCCGCCCCTGGCTCCAGGCCCGCACCGGAGATTACCGACAGTCGGCCAGCCGGAGGATCAACCTGTCCATCTGTATCCGGATCTCCACCAGCTCATCGTCGTGGCACCGGCGGCCGCTGACATCGGCCAGCGCCGATGTTGACACGCTCGCGGCCCGCGCATGGTTGGGGGGACGCATTCACGCAACTGCGCCCCAGGCGGCGCACGAAGGAGCCATGGTGACAACGCGAACCTCACCAGCCCAGACCCTGGGCCGCCAAGAGAAAAGCCCGGCCTTCCGCGCCGTCAGATGGCTGGTCGGCGCCTACCTTGTCCTGAGCATCCTCACCGTCGCGGCGATCATCACCCTGTCAGATGTCGCCCCGGACCTGGTGACCCCGCAGGCGTCGGTTCGCGGCATCATCGTCGCCGCGACCTCGGTCCTGACCTTTGTCTTCGCCAACCGTGCGGCCAGGGGCAGCGAGCGCGCGCTGCTCCGTCTGCGCATCGCCGTCGCGGTCATCCTTATCGCAATCGGCGCCGTGCTGGTCTTCCTGCCCTTGCCGCTGTGGATGATCATCGAGCAAGCCGCCTGCGGAGCCTTGCTGGCCGCCACAGCCATCATCATCTTCGGCCAGGGTGGTCGTACTGCTGAGAAGAACACGCCGTCCAGCGAACAGGAACGCTCAGCAGCATCATGAACGGCCTGCTCCGTCCTGCGGCCGTGCCTGACCCGCTCCGCGGCCACTCCCGTCAGCGCCGGCCGCTCGCCGACGTCAACGGGGCCGGCGCGACCATCGCACACCCGTGCCGTCACGACGAGGACCAGGCAATCAAGGAGAACCCGGCTGTGCTCACCCTGGCGGTCCTCGTGACGGCTTCCCAGCGCGGCGCCCGGCTGCATCGCCCCAGCCGCGATGCGGATTGCGTGGCCACGATCCCCGAAGGCGCCCGGCCGGGGCTCCGGCGCGTCGAAGCCACTCGGACCTTCACCGCCTCACGATCATCGCCGGCGGCGAGATCTCCGCCGTCTCCGCTTGACCACAACAGTCAGGCCGACGCCATCGAGATCATCGAAACGCCCCCGCGCTCCTCGGGCGAACGCGATCTGCGAGCACCTCGTCGGCACACTGCGGCGCGAGCTGCTCGACCGATCCTGATTGCCTGCCGTCGTCGGCCTCGAGGAACGACGGACTACATGCAAACCGGTCCTCGGCGGCCTCATCCACGAGTACCACCACGCCGCCTGAAATGGAGCCGAATACCCGCTGTTCAGAGCCCGAATCCCATTTCCGAGCAGTATAGCCGCGGATCGCGAGCGCCCTGCGGTGGCGCTCCTCGCGCGCCTGCGCGGCCCGCCCTTGAAGCACCGGCAGTGAGAGCAGGCCCGACGTCAGTTCGTCATGTTGATGACCACAACGTCCAAGCCAGGGATGCGGTCGAAATGCCGGATGTTGGCTGTTCCGACGCGCCATCCAGCGGTGATGGCGGTGGCCGCGACGAGCCGGTCGTGCGCCCCTACGTCTGTCCCTGCCATGGCCAGTCCTGCCCAAAGCCGCGCGTGTGCGCGTGCTGCCAGCAGGTCGAAGGCGAACGGGGGAAACGCGGCCAGCACCCCCTCGACGAATGCTTCCCGGCGTGCGCGGTGCTCCAGCGTTGCCCGGTGCACGCCGTGCAGCAGTTCCGACGCCGTAATAGCAGCAATCCCCACCTCTTCCGTGGGCCCGAGCTGCTCTTCCAGGCGCCTGCTGACCTCGTCCATGCCCGTCGCTGCGGGCAAGCAGCGGATGCCGCGCTCCAGCTCGATGAAAACGGTTGTGTCTAGGAGGGTGCCCATGGATTGTCCGGGGAGGGTCCCACGTCGCCGAGGACGGCCTCCATGTCCTCAGCGAATCCAGGATCGGGTGGCGCTACGCTGGCCAGCAGCCCCAGTGCCTCCCGCAGCGGCCTTCCGCGGCGGGCAGGGTGTGAGATCGCGGCACGATCGTCTGGGTGAACGATGACATAGGCCGGCCGCTCGCGGTTGACCACTACTACCTGCTCATGACGGGCGACGGCCTCCCGCGCACGGCGGGGGATCCGGACTTCCTCTGCCCTGATCGTGGTCATGGCTCCAGGGTACCATGTAAACCGTACGGAAACGTTCGGAACCGTACTGACTTGCAGGCATCACAGATGATGCAATCTTCCCAGCCAGCACAGATGCCAGCGGTCAGACCCGAGTCCTACCGCTCCGCTGGGCTTTAGCGCCCAGCCCTGCGTTGTCGAAACGCTGGATCAGGCTGGGCTTGCGGAGGTGTTGTTCACGAAGTTGCCGGAATCGCCGGTCGAACGCGTTTGCCGTCGCTATCCGTTCGGCAAGTGCCTGCAGGCCCAGCAGGACGGCGATTGCCGCGTCGTATTCGCGCGGTTTTTTGCTGCTGATGAGCGAGTCCACGTGCTGCCAGGCTTGCTCCTCCCGCAGCGCCAGGGCATCCAGGCGCTGCTCACGGGCGGCGGCCGTGCGCGCTTGGCGGGCCATTTCCTGGGGCTTCCGCTCCGCTGCGACCCGTTCCCGTTCCTCGCGCTGGGCGCTCACCGCGTCCCGGAGCTCCCCGGCCGTACGCGTTCCGGCATCGGAAGGCGTGCTGCCCGGGGACCGTTCAGCCCGGAAGCGACGCTGCGGAACCGCCTGCACCTGGCTGTGCCGTGCAGGTGCTCGATGAACCGGGGAAGCGGCTGCCTCCAAGGTTCTTGGCCGTGGTTGTCGAGCTTGCCGAGCGTCCTGGGGTTCAGGCCAAGCTCACGCGCCAGCTGAACCTGGGCATGAGAGAGCCGGTGCCGTCGGCGCGCGTCTTCCCAGGCCTGCAGCCTCGGCGGGAGGACCGGTGGTTTCCTGCTCACGCTAACTAATCAGGCCAGCCAGTGACGGTAGGCGTCGATCCACTCCGCGCCCTCGGGACGCGGCACCGGAAGCGGGAGGTCGAGGAGCGTCCTCCTCCTCCGCCGCTTCCGGCAGCGCGGTCACCGCCCCGGCCGGCTCCCGTGCTGCGAGCCGCACGGGCGGCCTCGATGAAGGCCGCCTCAGTCCAGAACCCACCAGGGCCGGCTGACCAGCCGGCAGGAATCATCGCCTTTGCTTTCACCGAGCGGTCCGCGGCGGTGAAGGCCCGTATCTCCGCGCGCCAAGCGAACGGCTCGCTCTCGAGCGGCCGGCCCTCGACAGAACGCAGGGTCCACACCAAGCGGCCGAGATTCGTCAAACCGTCCGCCCGATGGTCTCGGCAAGATGGCCTGCTCCAGGATCGGAGTTGGGCCGCCTCCGTGACGGGACGCCGACGCCGGCGCGCCTAAACCAGCACCCAACGACGCGCCAACACTACTTCGGGGGACGCAGCGGCACGACGCTGCGCCCCTGCGAGCGAGCAGCTGAGGGGATGAACCCGCGCGCAGACCAGGGACGCGCCTCCC
Organism: uncultured Actinomycetota bacterium; assembly: GCA_963727015.1. Lineage (GTDB taxonomy): Bacteria > Actinomycetota > Actinomycetes > Streptosporangiales > Streptosporangiaceae > DATFVJ01. The sequence continues at coordinate 295,132 of CAVSEV010000007.1, forward strand.
ACAAGCTGTGCGCGGCTGCCGGTGTGTATTTGTGGCCGGGTGCGACCGTGCGCCTGGCGGGTCAGCGCGGCGGGCAGATCCGCTGTTCGTAGGCGGCGCGCTCGGGGGCGCCGAGCGCGGCGAGCACGACCCGGTCGGCGTGCAGGAGCCGCAGCGCGGGCTCACCGACGGCCCGGGGGAGCAGGCGTTTGACCGTGTAGTGCATCGCGGCGAGCCGGTGCGGTACGAACACGTCGAACCGTGGACGGCGCAGCGTGTGGATAATGGCGGCGGCCACCGTCTCGGCGGGGATGGGTTTCATCAGCCGGGGAGCCTCGAAGCCGGCGGTCATGTCGGTGCGGACGAGGGGAATCACCGCGCAGGAGATATCCACGCCAGTGCCGCGCAGCTCGGCGCGGACCGCCTCCGACAGGCCGATCACCCCGTATTTGGTGGCGCTGTAGGTGGCGGCGCCGGGCATGCCGACGATGCCGGCCGCGGAGGAGACGTTGACGATGTGCCCAGCGCCGCGGGGGCGCATCCGGCGTACCGCTTCCCGGGTGCCGTGGATCACTCCGTGCAGGTTGATCTCCAGCTGGCGGGTGGTCGCGGTGTCCGGCTCGTCGGCCAGCGGGGACACCAGCAGCACCGCCGCGTTGTTGATCAGAATGTCTAACGGCCGAGGGTGTGCTCGACGTCGTCGAAGGCTGCGGTGAAGGCGGGGCGGTCGGCCACGTCGAGGCGCACGGCGCTGGCCTGCCCGCCGATCCGCTCGGCGGTAACGGTGGCGGCCTGGCCATCGACGTCGCTGACCACAACGCGGACGCCGGCTGCGGCCAGCGCGCGGGCGGTGGCCGCTCCGATCCCACGGGCGCCGCCGGTGACAAGCGCGACCCGCCCGCCCAGCCGCCGGGTCCGCCGGTCACGGTGTCCTTCCGCGGGCGGCTTCTGAAATCACGGCTGCAACGGTAGCCTTCGATGGCGCAGCAGGCAATCGGGGATGGCTTCCCCCGCGAGGTCGCAGGATGCGCCTGGAAGCACGGTTCTCAAAGCGCAGCCGGGCGATCACGGCCGCCGTATGCCGGCTCCGCCGCCTCCTGCAACAGCACGGCAACCACCGCGGACCGCAGACACTACCGGCATCTCCGCGACGTCGCTTCGTGCGGAAACGCGGCCATGTCAAGGATCAAGACCTGATGAGTCGATGACTTCGCGCTCCAGCCATCACCTCGGCGAGATCATCTGCTGATTGTGGCTATCGACAACGATCACAACCGGCCAGCTGGACGTGAGTGGCATGGTGCGCTTCGGCTGGTTGAATCGGTATGACAGATAGTCCATCCCACCCATGACGAGGACGCCGCCCCTGGCTCCGGGGACAGCGCGGGGTATGGCGTGGTGGCGTAACCGTCTCTTAGCGCGGCCGATCGGATTGCCACCAATTGGGGCTGGCGCCGGGCGACGGGGAGGCGAGTGTTGACCTTTTCCGACAGCAGCCTGCCGTCTGCTGCCGCGCCTATCGGCAGGGGGGTGTTTGTTGGCCGGGCGGGTGAGTTGGCGGTGCTGGACGAAGCGGCGGCGGCGGTACGCCGCGGCGAGCCCAAGGTGGTGCTGGTCGAGGGGGAGGCGGGCGCCGGCAAGTCGACACTGCTGGCACGGTTCGCGTCACGGCTGGCCGACGTGGTGGTGCTACGGGCCAGCGGCGACGAGGCGGAGCTGTTGCTGCCGTACGGGGTTGTGGATCAGCTGGTGGCCAGCGCCCGGGGGGCGGGAGGCCGCCCGCCGGGGTTGCTGGCCGCGGAGCTGAGCGGCGGGGTGGACCCGCTGGCGGTGGGCGCCGACCTGGTGGTGTGGCTGGGCCAATTCCAGAAGATGATGGTGCTGGCGGTGATCGATGACCTGCAGTGGGCGGATGGGCTGTCGGCGCGAGCATTGCTGTTCGCGCTGCGCCGTCTGCAGGCGGACCGGGTGCTGGTGGTGGTGTCGGCCCGCCCTGGCGAGCTGGCCCGGCTGGGCGAGGGCTGGCAGCGTTTCCTAGCGGGGGACCACCGGGCCGACCGGGTCCGCCTGGGCGGTCTAGGCCCAGAGGACGTGGTGACGCTGGGCCGGGCGCTGGGGGCCGGGGAGCTGCCGCGACGCGCCGTTGACTCTCTGCTGGAGGAGACGGGCGGTAACCCGCTGTACTGCCGGGCGGTCCTGGAGGAGTTCGGGGCCGGCGGCCTTGATGTTGAGCGGCTGGGCGGGGCGCTGGGTGTGCCGCGTTCGCTGGCCGGGGTGGTGCTGCTGCGGGTGGGCGCGCTGAGCGCAGCGGCCCGGGAGCTGGTGGTGGCGGCAGCGGCGCTGGGCGATCACTGCGAGCTCGCAACGGCGGCCGCGCTGGCGAATCTGGGTGATCCGCTGCCGGGGCTGGGGGAGGCGGTGGCAGCGGGGATCTTGGCAGAGCGGCCGGGTCGGGCCGGGGCTGGGATCGGGTTCACCCATTTGCTGGTGCGGCGGGCAGTGTATGGCGATCTGGGTCCGGCCCGGCGGCGCCAGTTGCACGAGCGGGCGGCGGGCTTGGTGGGCCGGGACGGGGCGCTGGGGCATCGGGTGGCGGCGGCGGCCGGCCCGGACGATGGGCTGGCCTGCGAGCTTGAGGCGGCCGGCCAGGAAGCGCGCCGCCTGGGCCGGGCGGCGCATGCGGCGGCCTGGCTAGCGCAGGCGGCGGCGGTCAGCAGCGACCCGGGGGCGGCCGATCGCCGCCTGCTGGACGCGCTGGAGATCCTGGTCCTTTATGGCGAGGTGGCCGAGGCGGAGGTACTTGCGGCCCGGGTGGGGGCGGCCGGGCCGGGCGCGCGGCGCAGCGGCATGCTGGGCGCGCTGGATGTCCTCGCCGGCCGGGCCGCTGCGGCCGAGGCCCGGCTGCTGGAGGCGTGGCAGGCCCACGACCCAGCCAGGGAAGCGGCCGTAGGCGCCGCGGCCGCCCACTGGCTTGCGGCGCTCTGCCTGGTCACGGGCCGGATCCCGGAGGCGATCGGATGGGGCGAGCGGGCGGCCGCGGTCAGCGCCGCCCCGGCCGCCGTGCGCCACGAAGCCCTGGGCGTGGTGGCGATCGCCCTTGTTGCTGATGGGCGGGGACCTGAGGGCCTGGCCCGGCTGGCGTTCCTGCCCGCCGCCCCGTCCGAGGTGCCGCGGGACGACACCGGCACGCTCGTGCAGCGAGGCATGGCCAGGGTGCTGGCCGAGGACCTGGCGGGGGCGGTCGCCGACCTTTCCATCGCGGCGGCGAGGCTGCGTGCCGGTGTCCCGCTGCGCACCGCCAGCGAGTGCCTGTGCTACCTGGCGGGCGCCGAGTGGCGCCTTGGATCCTGGGACGACGCCATGGTGCACGCAGAACTGGCCGTCTCGCTCGCCCACGACGCCGACCGAGTGCCGGACTTCAGCTTGGTGCACAGCGTTGCCGCTATTGTTCCCGCGCTGCGCGGCAACTGGGAGGTGGCCAGCGCGCACGTCGGGCTGGCCACGCAGGCCGGCCACGCTTCCGGCGCTCCGGGGCCGATGGCCGCGGCCGCCGTCGCCCGGGCATTTCTGGCCATGGCCCGGGGCGATCTGGAGGGCGTCGTCGCCGCCACCGCAGCCGTTCGCGCCACGGGCAGGGCGGAGTTCCTGGGCCGCCTGAGCGGCCTGGTCCGCTACGACTGGCGAATTCTTGAGACCGACGCGCTCATCGGCCTGGGCCGCCTGGACGAGGGCGGTACGGTTCTGGCCGAGCTGGAGGCGGCCCTGTCCCCGGCCGACCCGGCGTCGGCCATGGTGGCCGCCGCCCGGCTGAGTGGCGAACTGGCCACCGCGGCCGGCCATCAGGCCGCCGCGGCCGCGGCGTTCGAGACTGCCTGGCGCCGCGCCCAGGGCCTGCGGATGCCACTGGCGTTGGCTCAGCTGGAGATCTCCGACGGCCGTCGGCTGCGCGCCGCCGGCCAGCCGCAGGCGGCGGTCGCCCGGCTGCGGTCCGCACGGCAGCGCCTGATCACCCTGGGCGCACGGCCCTGCCTGCAGGCCTGCGACCTGGAGCTGGCCGCCACCGCCGCGCCCGCCGGACCGCTAACCGTGCTCGCCGCGCCCGGCCTTACCCCGGCCGAGCAGGCGGTCGCCCGCCTCGTCGCGACCGGTCGCACCAACCGCCAAGCGGCGGGCGAGCTGTATGTCAGCGTCAAGACTGTCGAGTACCACCTCGGGAACATCTTCGCCAAGCTCGGCATCCGATCCCGCAAAGATCTCATCGCCCGCATCGGCGCCCCCGAGCCCGGCCCGGACCACAACCAGGGTCAAACCTAGGGGCACACCCCAGGGACACGGCCTCAGCAGGCAGGTGACGATGACCGAGTGACCCCAACCTCATCGGAAAACTGGCCTCGCGCGGGGCCTCCAAGGTCGGGTGCCGGGTGCCACACCGCTTGTTCTACGGCCAACTGCAGAATTCGGTCCGGGAGATGCACGTGAGTGATCAGGACTCCTTCGATTATGTGATCGTCGGCGCCGGGAGTGCCGGGTGTGTGCTGGCTACCCGGCTGTCCGAGGACCCGGCGGTGTCGGTGCTGCTGCTGGAGGCGGGCCCGCCGGCCGACGCGGACGAGATCCGCATCCCGGCCGCGTCCTTTCTCCTGTACAAGACCCGCTGGGACTGGAACTACACGACGGTCGGGCAGAAGCAGCTCGGCGGCCGGCGGGTGTACTGGCCGCGGATGAAGGCGCTCGGTGGCTGTTCGGCGATGAACGCGATGGTCTACATGCGGGGAAACCGGGCCGACTACGACGGCTGGCGTGACGAGTGTGGCGCGACCGGCTGGGGATATGCGGATGTGCTGCCGTATTTCGTCCGTTCGGAGGGCAACACCCGGCTCGGCGGGCCTTACCACGGGCGGACGGGCCCGGTGCATGTCGAGGACCGCCGCTACACCCACGAGCTGTCCCGGGCGTGGGTGGAGGCGGCGGTCGCGTGGGGGCTCACGCCGACCAGTGACTTCAACGGCGCCACGCAGGAGGGCGCCGGGCTGTATCAGGTCTTCTGCAAGCGGGGGCGCCGCTGGTCGGCCGCGGACGCCTACCTGAACCCTGCCCTGGAGCGGCCCAATCTCGTGGTCCGAACCGGCGCGCAGGCCACCCGGATCGTGCTGGACGGCGCGCGCGCCACCGGTGTGCGGTACCGCTGGCAGGGCACAGGCCAGACCGCACACGCCGGCGCCGAGGTGCTGCTGGCTGGGGGTGCGGTCAACTCGCCGCAGCTGCTGATGCTGTCCGGTATCGGCCCGGCCGCGCATCTGCGCGAGCTCGGCATCGGCGTCGTCGCCGACCTGCCGGTCGGCGAGAACCTGCAGGACCATCCCTTCGTGCCGCTGATCTGGCACACCCGCGGCACCACCGACCTGGCCGAGTTCGTCACGCCGGGCCGGATCGCCCAGTGTCTGCTGCTCGGCCGTGGCCCGCTGACCTCGAACGGCGCCGAGGCCGGCGCGTTCCTCGCCAGCCGCGCGGGCCTGCCCGCCCCCGACATCCAGGTGCACATGGTACCGGCCGGCTTTTACGACAACGGCCTGCGGGAACCGACCGGCCGGATGGTCACTACCGGCGCCACCCTGGTCGCCGTGGCCAGCCGCGGACGCCTGCGGCTGGCCACGGCCGACCCGCTGTGGCGGCCGGAGATCGACGCGGGTTACTTCGACAATCCGGCCGATCTGGACGCGATGCTGACCGGCTGCCGGGCTCTTCTTGAGATCCCCGGCCAGGCCCCGATGAGCAGGCTGGTCGGCGGCCCATTCCTGCCCGCGGGCGGGCGTGACAGCGCCGACGAACAGCTGCTCGGCCACATCCGGGAGTGGGCCCAGACGCTTTACCACCCGGTCGGCACCTGCGCGATGGGCACCGGGGAGACCGCCGTCGTAGACCCGCAGCTCCGGGTCTACGGGACCGAGGGCCTGCGGGTGGTCGATGCCTCGGTGATGCCGACCATCCCGCGCGGCAACACCAACGCGCCCACCATCATGATCGCGGAGAAGGCCGCCGACCTCATCCGCGGCACGTCTCCTCTCACCGCGAAGGAGCCGGCATCATGACCAGCACACCTGGCAACGCATTGATCGCCGAGCGTCCGGGGCCTGGCCACCTTCGACTCGCTCGACCCGGCCACCGGCGAGGCCGTCGGCAGCTACGGCGTGCACGACGGGGATGCGGTGACCGCCGCGGCGGCGCGGGCCCGGGCCGCCGCCTTCTGGTCGACGCTGCGGCACGCCGAACGCGCCCGGCGGCTCACCACCTGGGCCGGGGTGCTCACCCGCCGCATCGGCCAGCTGGCCGAGCTGGTCCACGCCGAGACCGGCAAGCCGCATTCGGACGCGCAACTGGAGATCGTGCTCGCGATCGAGCACATCGCGTGGGCGGCTAAGCACGCCGGCAAGGTGCCCGGCCAGCGGCGGGCGCCCGGCCTGCTGATGATCAAGCACGCCGCGACGGTCGAATACCGGCCGCTCGGCGTGATCGGGCCGTGGAACTACCCGGTGTTCACCCCGCTGGGCTCCATTGCCTACGCCCTGGCCGCGGGCAACGCGGTGGTCTACAAGCCTAGTGAGCATGCTCCCAGCGTCGGCGCCTGGCTGGTCGATGCGTTCGCGCAGGTGGTACCCGAAGCGCCGGTGCTGCAGCTGATCGAAAGGTTCGCAGCCGGTGCGGCAGCAGCGACCGTAACGAGGTCGAGTTCGGGGGGGTAGCGGGGGGCGAGATCGGCAGCCCACAAGACACTGTTCCCGCCTTGCGAGTGGCCCCAAAGCCCGACCGAGTTGTTCTGGATCACCACCGTCCGCCTCGACGGCAGACCCCACGTCACCTCGCTGGTCGCCGTCTGGCTTGACGACGCCATCCACTCCTCCACGGGAGAGACCGAGCAGAAGGCCGTCAACCTCAGCCGCGTCCTCCTGGCCACCGGCTGCAACACCTGGGGCGAAGGGCTGGATGTCGTCGTCGAAGGCGATGTCGTGCCCGTCGCCGACAACGCCCGGCTCATCCGGCTCGCGCGAGCGTGCTCGGCCAAGTGGGACGGCCGGTGGCAGTATCAGGTCCAAGACGGCCGTTTCCGCCACCCGCACGGCGGTGTGGCAATGGTCTACTCGGTGACCCCCGCCAAAGTGCTCGCATTCGGCAAGGAACACTTCACCCACACCTCGCATCGATTCTCAATGCGCTGCAGTAGGGCCCGGCCAAGGGCACCTCGCCGGCGGTCGACTTCACGCGGAGGGCGGACCGGGGAAACGGACCAGGAGAAATCAGGCACCGCGCCCCGGTCCGACCCCTACCCCGACGCTGTCTGATCGTGCGCACAGTCGGGGACACCACCTCACCTTAGAAACGCCGGCTTCAGCCGAAAACCGTGTCGATCGGCCGGGCTGGCGTTCGTATAGAGGATAAAGGAGCCGGCCGGCGCAGTCCGGCGAAGCGAGGAGACGTCAATGTCCGAGCCGAAGGTCCTGCTGACTGATCTGGGAATTCCCGAGTCACCACGGTGGCACGAGGGCCGGCTGTGGTTCTGCAACTGGATCGAACGCCAGGTAGTGGCGGTCAGCCTGGACGGCGAAGCCGAGGTCATGGCCACACGAGATCCCGGCAGCCACCCGATGGGCTATTCCATCGACTGGCTGCTCGACGGCAGGCTGCTGGTGACCGGCGACAAGCTGCGGCGCCAGGAGCCCGACGGGTCGATGGTCGTCCACGCTGAGCAGCGCGCAAACGAGATCGTGGTGGACGGCTGCGGCAACATCTACCTCAACGGCGCGGACTTCGACTTCGTCGCAGGAGCGCCGCCCAAGCCCGGCTACATCAAGCTCGTCACCCCAGACGGCCAGCTACGCCAGGTCGCCGACGACATCCAGTTCCCAAACGGCATGGTCATCACCCCCGATGACCGGACGCTGATCATCTCCGAGTCGTTCGCCGGTCGGCTCACCGCGTTCGACATCGACGCCGACGGAGGGCTGTCCAACCGTCGGGTCTTCGCCAAGGGACTCGCCCCGGACGGCATCTGCCTCGACGCCGAAGGCGCGGTCTGGGTCGGCACCGGGTTCTCGGTGGCCCGCGTCGCTGAGGGGCAAGTCCTGCATCGCGTTGAACTGCCCGAGAACCGGGCCCCGTTCGCGCTGATGCTCGGCGGACCGGACCGGCGAACCCTGTTCATCCTGACCGCCGAATGGCGGCCAGCCGACGGCCACGTCGCCAACCTCGATCGGCTAGCCAACGGGCCTCACACCGGAGAGATCCTGACCCTCCCGGTCTCCGTACCTGGTGTCGGCCGGCCATGACCCAGGTGGCCGACTAAGCCGAGTGCTCGGAGGCGCAGATCGCGGCTCTCGTCCGCGACGTCCGCAGTTACCTCAGCGACTTCAGGCCCGCATCCGCTATCGCGGCGTCGAGTTGGGGCAGCACTCCGGCTACCCCGATCGCCCCGGCGCACTGGCCGTCGACGATGATGGGAATCCCTCCCTCGAGGGGGTAGATGGGCATTTTCAGCATCGAGACCCGGCCGGCGTTCAGCGGTTCTTCGAAGAACGTCGTCGGGTGTCCGCCCTCGGCGGCGGTGCGTGCCTTTTCTGCCGCGCCTTCGGCGCTGAGGTAGGGCGCCCCGTCCATGCGGATCAGGTGCTGGAGGTAGGTGGATTCATCGACGATGGCGATCGAGACCGCCAGCTGCTGGGATTCCGCGTATGCCTCTGCGGCGGCCGCGATCGCCTTGGCGTCGGTGAGGGTGAGACTCAACTTGGTACGCATTCCGGGCTCCTGCTCGTGGTGTTATCTGCCGAAGTCCAGGCTGCGGCTAAGGACCCCGGGGAGGGATCGGGTAAGTGCGCCGGAATCGTGGCCGGGGATCCTTAGTTGCGCCCGGTGGGCTCCTTAGCGGAGGCTGGGAACGGCCGGGCACGCGGCGCGACGGTGCCCGGGCGTTGCGGTGAGCCAGAGCCGTCAGCGTGGCCGGCCGGGAGGAAGGTGATGGGCGCAGCCGATGCGGCCGCGCGGCTGGCGCGGGCCGGGCCGTTCGTGGGGCGGGATGAGGAGCTGTCGGAGCTGCATGCCGCGTTGCGGCGGGCAGTGGCGGGCTGGCCGGAGATGATACTGGTCGCCGGTGAGGCGGGAGTGGGCAAGAGCCGGCTGATCGGCCAGTTCGCCGGGCAGGCCCGGCGGGCGCGGACGCTGGTCGCGGTGGGCGGCGCTGCGCCGCTGACCGGAGGCGCCCTGCCGTACGCGCCGCTGGTGCAGGCGCTGCGGGTACTGGCCGTCGATCACGAGCCGTCCGGTCTGCGAGGGCTTGAGGCCGAGCTGGCCGGGGTGCTGGACGAGCTGACCGGGGACCGGCCGGCCGGCGGGTGGTCGCCTGAGATGGGGCGGGCGCGGCTGTTCGGGCGGCTGTGCCGCCTGCTGGGCGGGCTCGCCCGGGCCGCTCCGCTGCTGCTGGTGCTGGAGGATCTGCATTGGGCCGACAGCGCCACCCTGGACGTGCTGGCGTTCTTGCTGCGGACCCTGCCCGAGGGGCGGTTGCTGGTGGTGGGCAGCTACCGGGCCGATGATCCCGGTGAGTTGCTGGCAGGCTGGCTGGCCGAGGTGCGGCGGTTGCCGGGGGTGAGCTGGCTGGAGCTGCCGCGTTTCACCCGCGCGGAGCTGACCGTCCTTCTGGCCGGGCTGCAAGGCGGCCCGGTGGACAGCCGGATTGTTGAGGAGGTTTTCGGCCGGTCGCAGGGCAACCCGTTCTTCGCCGAGCAGCTGTTTGAGGCCGGGGCCGGGACCGGCGGGCTGCCGCTGGCGCTGCGGGAGGTGCTGCTGGCCCGGGTGCGCCAGTTGTCGCCGGCCGGGCAGCAGTTGCTGCGGGTGGCGGCGGTGGCCGGCCGGTGGGTGGGCCATGACTGGCTGGCGGCGGTCGCAGGCCGGCCGGACGACGAACTGGACGGCGGGCTGGCGGAGGCGGTCGGCCGCGGGCTGCTGGTGGTCACGCCGAAGGAGCGCGCCGGGCAGGAGGCGTATGAGTTCCGGCACGCATTGCTGCAGGAGGCCGTGTACGGGGAGTTGCTGCCCGGGCAGCGGGCCCGGCTGCACAGCGCCTACGCCGACGTCCTCGCCAGCTCGCCGCCCGGGCTGCACCCTACAGCTCCGCAGTTCCCCGCGGAGCTGGCCGAACACTGGTACCGGGCCCGCCAGCCAGCCGAGGCGCTGGCCTGGTCGGTGCGGGCGGCCAGCAGCGCGGAACGGGTGTACGCGCACGGGGAGGCGGCCCGCCAGTGTGAACGGGCGCTGGAGCTATGGGACCAGGTGCCCGACGCCGCGGTCCGGGCCGGCCTGGACCGGGCAGGCATGCACACCTGGGCGGCGCGGGCCCGGGAGCACGCCGGCGACCAGGGCCGGGCGCTATCGCACGTCGAGGAGGCGCTGCGGCAACTGGACCGGGCCGCCGAACCGGTCCGGGCCGGCCTGCTGCACCACCTCCGCGGCTGGTATGCCACCGGGACGGCCGATCTGGACGTGCTGCTTGCTGCCAGCCGGGAGGCGGTCCGGCTGGTACCGGCCGAGCCGCCGTCAACCGCGCGCGCCCGTGTGCTGCTGGGCTACGGCCGCGCCCTCCACATTCAGGCCGGCCGGTACGAAGAGGCGGCCGCAGTTTTGGAGCAGGCGCTGACCGTCGCCCGCCGGGCCCGCTCCCAGCCCGATATCGCCCGGGCGATGACGGGTCTCGGCATGATGCGGGCCCTCACAGGTGAGGTAGACACCGGCCTTGCGATGCTGCGGGAGGCCTGCGCCTTGGCCGAACCGCCCGCCGCCGACGCGGGCCAGAGCGACACCGGCGAGTTGCCCGGCGACCGCGAGTGGCAGGTGGCCAGGGTGGCGCATCTGGGGCTGAGCGACGTGCTGCTGAAAACCGGCCGGCTGCAGGAAGCCGCCGATGTGGCGGTGCGGAGCTGGGAGACGCTGCGGCGCCTCGGCCTTGCTGGCCACCGTAACGCATGCGGCCTGCTCGGCTGCGCGGTGGAGGCCCTGTTCGGGCTGGGCCGCTGGGACGAGGCGGCGCGGATAAGCGAGCCGCTGGCACACCAGCCGGCCAGCTTCGCCAACGCGATACTCCAGCCCAAGCTAGCCGACCTGGAAACCGCCCGCGGCGAGCCCGAGGCCGCGCTGGCACGACTCCACCGGGTCGTCGAGCTGGGCTGGCGGCCAGGCCCGCACCATGCCCGGGACCTGGGCCAGTGCCGCGCGGAGGCGCAGCTGTGGCTCGGCCTGCCGCAGCTGGCCCTTTCCGACGTGACACAGGCGCTGGACGCGATTGCCGGCACCGGCCAGGAGCGGTTCGCCGGCTGGCTGTTCTGCCTGGGAGCGCGCGCCCTGGCCGACCTGGCCGAGCAGGCCCGGGCCCGCCAGGACCCGGCCGCGGAGGCCGGCGTTCACCGGCACCGCACGCTGCTGGCCCGGCGGATGACCGCGATGACCCATGACCCGTTTGCCGCCCGCGCGCCCATGCCGGCCAGCGCCGGGGCGGAGCGGGCCCTGTGGGGCGCGGAGCTGACCCGGCTCGACGGCGCCGCCGACCCCCACGCCTGGCACGCCGCTGCCGGTGCCTGGCAGCAGCTCGGACTCGGCTACCGGGCCGCCTACGCCCAGTGGAGGCAGGCCGAGGCGCTCCTCGCCAGCGGAGCAGGCGCCGGCCGGGCAGCCGAACCGCTGCGCGACGGGCACGCGACCACGGTGCGGCTGGGCGCCGTCCCGCTGCGCGCCGAGATCGAGGCGCTGGCCCGGCGCGCCCGGATCAGCCTCACCCTGAGCCAGCCGGCGCCGACACCGGCACCAGCGCATCCGCATGGCCTCACCGACCGCGAAGCGGCCGTGCTCCAGCTGCTCGTCACCGGCCACACCAACCGGCAGATCGGGCAGCAGCTGTTCATCAGCCCCAAGACGGCCAGCGTCCACGTCACCAGCATCCTGCGCAAGCTCAACGTTCGCGACCGGGTACAGGCAGCCGCCGTCGCCGTCCGCCTGGGCCTAGTGAACCCGCCCATCCCCGGCGGCTAATAGACCCCGCCCGCTGGCACGGGCAATGGCCTCGGTCAGGAAGCCGAAATTTATTCGGCGGGACGCCGATGCTGCGCCCGCGTCAGGCAGAACCGAACCCTGAAAACCAAGTTCAGCACGACAGAGAGCAGGCTTTATATATGTTGCGGAGTCCAACCACGCAGATTAGCAAAGCTCCCAGGCCATATCGGCGGCACGCCCGCCGATATGGCCTGGGACTTTTCGCCGCCTACGACGCCGGTACGCGGGGTGCCGCCGCGGCGTCGTCCCACGTTGTCGGCCAGATTTCAACCAGGATGTGCGGCACGCCGAACGCCAGGTTCAGCACGCTCCCGATGAAGACACCCACTCCGGCGCCTGCCAGTACGTCAAGTGGGAAGTGCGCGCCAAGGTATACGCGCGACACGCAGACCAGGACGGCGAGTGCCCACGGCAGGAACCGCCATTGCCTGCCGAGATAGGGAGCCACGAGCGCGGCGATCGCAAAGATCACCATCGCGTGGCCGGACGGGAAGCTCAGCCCGTGCGCAGCCGCCTGGCCGCGCAAGGTCACGTGCGGCACTGTTTCCGCGGGACGCCCGTGCTGCACGAACGTCTTCGCAACCGCTTCAAGCGTCACCTTCAGCAGAGTCGCCACGACCAAGGCGGCGGCCAGCCGGAATCTCCTGAAAAGCGCGGCCCCCGCGGCCACGAGCGGGAGCGCCCCGATCACCCCCGACAATTGCACGACCCACATGGGCGGGTACAGCCACCCGTGCCATTGGTTGATCCAGTGGAAGGCGGCGTCGTCGGCGCCTGAGATGAGGCCCGCTCGCCACGAGCACGCCGCAGATGATGACGAGGCCGAGGCCCGCCGCACTGATAATCGCGTCGGCGCGCCTGCGGAGGTAGGAACGCCCATCTGGGGCCCGGAACCACCACTGACTCAAAGCTCGCGCCGTCCATGCCGGCCTCCCTCGGGGTAAAGGTGTTCACCCTGTCAGCCTGATCGGCCGGTTTCTCGCCCACAATCGGGCCCGCTTGCAGCCCTGAGGCGCGCGGACAAACCCAGCCCGGCCGCCCTCCACGCCGCGGTCGTCGCCGGCGGAACACAATCCACCAGATGGCGCCAGGCAGCGATCGACGGCGGACTGCCCCGGCTGCCGACTGACCTGGCCGGCGCCGAAAGATCGTTTGGGCAAATGTCGGCGGAGCTCCAGACCATGGCCTGCCCGGCGGGCACTGCTGGCCTGTCCCAGATGTCGAACGGCCGCTCGAGGAGTACTTGCAGGCCCTGCTCGCCGGCACGGACACGCTGTACAAGCTGCCCGAGCTGACCAGGCTGCGCACCGCGCTGCATGGCGCCGGCGTTATGCCGCTCATCCCAGGTCACCGCTGTCTGGGGCGGGCTCGTCGAGGCCTCCGCCGACCGACCCTCCCGGCGAGAAGGACGATATATACGATGGATCTGAGAGTTTCGAGCTGGCGGGACAAGGACGGCTTGGCACGGCCCGATGCGCGCGACGCGGCATGGCGGAACCGGCCCGGCGGAACGAGACCCGAGGGGTTGTCGCATGAGTGAGGGTCAGATTCTCGGTCCAGGAGCAGGCAAGGTGATCGAGCTTCCGGGTGTCACCGCTGTGTTTAAGGCGGTGAACAACAGGAAACCCGGCGACTTCGTGGTGATCGAGTTGACCGTCGACCCGGGCTTCGCCGGGCCGCGGCCGCACGTGCACCACACCCACGAGGAACTGTTCTACGTGCTCGACGGCGAGTTTGACTTCTTCGTCGACGGCGAGGTCCGGCGGGTGGGACCGGGATCGTTCGTCAACGTTCCCCCGGGCGTGATGCACGACTTCCGCAATCCCGGTACGGGTCCGGCCCGATGGCTGGGTATCGCCTCCCCAGCGGGGCTGGACCGGTATTTTGAGGGGATCCTGGCCCTCGTCGCCGCGGGCAAATTCTCTGAGGAAGAGCTGCGCCGGTTGCGCCTGCGGTACGACACCGAGGAACCCGAGAACGCGCCGCCGGGGCACTGGTCGGAGCAGCGGTAGCGAGAACTGTCGCTGTCGAACGGGACCGGCGGGTCGGTGGCGAACCGCAGGATGCGGGCAGGCAGGCTCTGTGCCGAATAAGCCCCAGCGGCAGGCGTGCCGACCGTGCGAACGACACAACCCGCATATCTTCCAGATCCGTGCGGCAATGGCCGTAAGCCGATCGGAACCTCCGACGATGCATTAGGCGGCTCGGCATGCGTTCTCCCTGACCTTCTCCATCACTCAGCGTGATGCCGCCTGCCGGCGCAGCCCGATGCCGATCGTCGACTTGGTGCGGCGTGGACGGCCTGGATGTCGTCGCCGGGCGGCCGCCGGGCGAGGTGCCCGTCGACGCTGCGAACGAGCGGCCCGGCCGCTGGCTAGATTGCCCTGAGCTAACGACACCCGCCTACGTCAGGTCGTCGCCCGGGCCAGCGTGGCCTGATCAGCGACTACCCGAACGACGAATCCTCAGCCGCGGTCTTGGCTTTGATGAGCGGCGCGTCCCGCGACAACTCCCGGAACCCGACGCTATAGAACAGCCGGCGCGCCTCGGGATGCCCCGGCGCACCCAGGCAGGCGACCGTCATATGAGTGGCCCCGGCCGCCCGCGCCAGATGCATCCCGTGCAGAAGCATCGCCGTGCCCAGCCCCAGACGCCGGTAGCCCGGATGCGTCCCGACCGGCTCGAACTCAGCGGTCTTGTTCGCTTCGTCGAGCCACATGATCGTCGAGGATGCCATCGTTCCGTCCGGCGCCTCCACGATGATGTGCAGGTCGCCGCGATACGTCGACGTCTGCCGGACACGCTGGTAGCCCTCGGCCGTGTACGTCGAGGGAGCCCAGCCGTCCAGATGGGCCTGGACCGCGGCCTTCGGCCCGGCCTCGTCGGCGGTGCGGAACCGGAATCCGTCTGGCAGTACCGGCTGCTCCACGTCGGTGAGGTCCCGCTCGTTGAGCTGGGTCCAGGACCCGGCGTCGCCAAGCGAGGCCAGGTCGGTCTCATAGCCGTGCGCCGCCCATCGCTTCAGGGCGAACTCATCGGCGGCGCTCGGCCTCACCGTACGCTCGATGTCCGCCGCCGTACCCTCGTACCAGTCGATCACCTCGTCAACCAGCCCGGCGTGGTCGGGATGGACCTGATACGCCAGATAGGCGCCGGTGACATCCTTCACCGACCCGTCGCTCCGCCTCACCTGATGCGGAAGAAAGGCCCAGCCCCACGCCACCAGATCCCCGGCAGAAAACCAAAGCCGACGCGGCCAGCTTGCGCCGTCGCCGGCGTGCCCCTTGCCCCAGTTCCAGGCCAGCTCGCCGAACGTCGCTTCGCTGTTCACCAGGTCCGGGCGGGTGGCGGTGACACGCTGCGCCAGACCCTGCATGAGCTGCACGTCCGCGGCCGTCATACGCTCAAGGTTCGGCATAGTGCGCCACTATGTCAGGACTCCGCAAAGCCGTCGAAACGTTTTCCGGGGCCGCCGATCGCGGCAGTCAACAGCACAACGCGCGACGCGCATCGTCGTGGCGGCGGAGCCGATGGCAGGCCGGGCAGCCATGTCCCTCGATTACGCCGGCCGACTGCGGACATCGACCGACGCGCGTCACGACCTGCACGGCGAACGTTGCCTGCTACGGCACTAGTCAGGTCCCTTCGCCGCGATGTCACCACGGACTGGGTCTCCCGCGATGACGCCCCGCGCGCCAAGCTCCGCTCCACCATCAAGCGCCTGCTGGCCCGGCACGGCTATCCGCCGGACGCCCAGTCCGCCGCGACCGAGCTTGTCCTGCGGCAGATGGAGACCTTCGCTGAGGAGTGGCCCCGAGCACCGGGGGTAGCGGAGCAGCGGCCCAGCCACAATAGACCTTAGCCGACGTCAACGCGTTCATGCTGCGTTGAACCAGTCAGAGAATTGCTTTGCCTAAGGCAAGGTCTGGATTCCGCAGCAGATAAACGGCGGCGCAAATAGCCGGAAGCAAGATGTGCTTATACCCGGAATAGCTCTGGACCGCGCGCGGTCCAGAGCTTAGAGTCGCTGGCATGGCAGCCAGCACTGCGGACGCCAAGGAATTCGGCCTGCCACTTGGGCGACTTTTTTGGGCGGGCAAGGCATAACCTCGCGCTTCGAGTTGGTAGGGGCAAAGAGCCTTGCTCGGGCTCGATGATCCGATCGTCCGCATCTTCGTCAGCGGCATCTCCACCGGAACCGTCGCATGCCCTGTCCCGAGGCAATCCGGCCCTGGCTGCGTCCACGCGCGGACCCGGCTCGGGCCCGCGAGGAGTCGTGTGGTGCCCAGGAGCGCGCCGTGGGATTCGCTCTTGCCAGCTACCCGATCCGGTTCCTGGGGGCGAGGATTCTGCGCACTCCGCCCGGCGGTCAGCGTTCGGGCAGAGCGTCTGGCGGCGGTGGGATTGCGCCTGGATCATTACCGACTGCATAGACGACCTCGAAGCGGTCGGTGATCTTGCTGATGTCTTCGTCTGTGATACTGATCGCCGGGGAACGGTTCTTCAAGATCATCCGAAGTTCGCGAAGCGGCCAGAAAAGCTGCTCGTGGAACATGCCGAAGTGGCGACCGCTTGCTGTGGCGTACGCGAGAACCCTATCTACGTAGCGATCTCCGTTAGTTTCGCGGCGCACGGTAGACACGGCCAGGTCCAGGTCGCCGAGGCGGTCTACGGTGGGATCGAGGTAGCTGCCGAAGACAATAATTTCCGCGACTGTGAGGAGATAAGCCGGATCGGCGTTGTAGCCGCGTGCCCGTTCAACGACCCCCGTGAGATGGCGCGCAGCAGTGGCCCGGCTGATTGGCTTGCCGAAGCTGGCTTGCGCAAGCGCGTTGCCCCTGGTCGTGGTAATCCACCAGTCATCGCCTGCGGTGCTGCTCCTCTCGGAGCGCTCGACGTACCCGCCAGCTTCGAAAGCGCGTAACTGCTCCCGGGCAGCCTTCCGGCCAAGGCCGAGTACATCGCAGGCGACCCCGACCGGGTGCTCATCGCGGTACCCGCGCATCAGCCGCCTCGCCATCGGCGCCGGAAGGCCGCAGATCACGTCATTCTTCGAAACCCGCATTCAGGCTCCTCGTCCGCACAGCCAACACAGGATCACGTTAGCGATCGCTGGCGAGGTGTGCTCGGCCCAATGCGGCGGATCATCCCCAGATGACCTGGATCAGGCTGGCAGCAGGCGGGCGCCGTCGAACGTGACAAGGTCAGCGGCTGCGGCGCGCTCGACGAAGGCTGCGATCTGGCTCAGGTCGCCCACAGCGAAAGTGCGGTGGAATGCGCCGGGCGTCGCAGCTCGATCTTCAGGACGCCGACGGCGCTATAGTGACGCCATGTCCGCTGGCCCGCCAGGCCCGCGCGGGCCGGTCACGTCGGTCGCCGAAGCGATAACACGCATGGAGGTGATCGATGCGGTGACTCCCGTAGACGATGGCCTGGCCTGTTTCAACCGCATGTACCTTCAGGTGACCCGGGACGTGGACAACGAACTGGGCCAGGGGTTCTACGCCGATCCCGTTTTCATGACCGAGCTCGACGTGATATTCGCCAACCTCTACTTCGACGCCGTCGACGCCGCAGGCAAGCCGGCGACGGTGCCGCTGGCATGGCGCCCCCTCATCGACCAGCGTGCCGCGACAGGGATCGAGCCGATCCAGTTCGCCCTTGCCGGCATGAACGCCCATATCAACCACGACCTGCCGCTGGGTGTCGTCAGCACGTGCGCCGATCTGGGTACCTCACCGGCGGCGGGCACGCATCTGGCCGACTACCAGAAGGTGGACCGGCTGCTGGACGCGGCGGAGCAGTCCGTCCGGCAGTCTTTCGAGTCCGGGCCCGAGCTTGCCGTGGATCGCCACCTGCAGGCGGTCGGCAACCTCGTCGCCAACTGGACCATCAACTCCGCCCGCGACCTCGCCTGGAAGAACTCCCTTCTGCTGTGGGAGTTGCGCGATGATCCGGTTGCGCGTGAGCTCTTCCTTGACAGCCTGGCTGCTGCGACGGCGCTCGCAAGCCGCTTGCTGCTCGTGGTGGTGTGAGAGCTCCGAATAACGCCGGCGGATCACTTATTCATCGTCGGCTCGACGGTGTCCTGGACGGTCGCTCCGGCACGCTCAGGACGCCCGCGTCGGTGACGGACAATCCGCATGGCGGGACGCTTACCGCCGTGTTCGCGCTCCTGATGACGGCGCGCCGGTCGCCTGGGAGCGCCGCGCTCCGCTGGCGGTCGCGGCTGTCCTCGCCCTCGGCACGCTGGCGAACGAGCTGGTCATCGGGCCCGTGATCCGCTGCGGTCCGGCCTTGCCGGCCGTGCTCGTCACGGCATACTTCGCGGCGACCCGGCTGGAGGGTCTCAGGTTCGCCGCCGCGGCGGTGCTGTGCGTGACGGGCGTGACGCTGCAGGCGTTCTACGACCCGCATCTGGGCCCGAGCTTCCTCGTGGCTGGCCTGCCGGCGGTGCTGCTGGCCTGCCTCGCCGGGCGGGTGGTGCGCTCCCGCGCCGTAGCCGCGGCACAGTTGCGCGCCCACAACGCCGAGTTGCGGGCACAGCGCGAACGAACCGCTGAGCTGGCCTTCGCCGCCGACCAGGCGCTGGTCGCGACGACCTCAGCAGCTTCGTGCAGGACCGCATCACCGCGATGGCCGAGGCGGCCAGCACCGGGCGCAAGCTCATCGACGCTGATCCCGTCGGCGCGCTGGAGGCGCTTGCCTCGGTCGAGTCAAGCGGGCGGTCCACCCTGGCCCAGATGCTGAAGTGGTGGGCAGCCTCAAGTCGGATCGCCTCACCGGGCCGCAGCCGGTGCTGGGCGATCTTGGCGTCCTCCTGAAGCGTGCCACGACAGCCGATGCGCGGTTGCAGGTCAGCGGCAGCCCGTGCGGCAGCTAGCACGGCAGCGGATACGGTTCGCGCAGATGGGTGTTAGGCGGCCGGGCTGGGCGCGCCGATTCCGGTTGCGGGTTCGGCCCTCGGGAGCAAGACGGTTGCCCACAGGCCGATCAGGCCGATGAACGCCAGCACGATCATGGCGACCCCGTAGGACCGTTTGGGGTCGGCGAGACCGGCGACCAGGATGGTGCCCGCGATCGCGGTGCCGACCGAGGACCCGAGGTTGGAGACGCTGCGTGATAGCCCGGAGATTTCTCCTTGGAGGTTTTCCGGGAAGGCGGATTGCACGACGTTGACCGACGGGGTGAGCATGACGCCGACGCCCACGCCGATGAGGAACAGCCCGGGGGCGAAGTACCAGGCACCGGGGTGGCCCTTCACCATGACCAGCAGCACGATGATCCCGGCGATGGTGGTCACAAAACCGGCCAGGATCAGCGTTCGCTGCTGGAACCGTTTGGCCAGGCGGCCAGCGGCCAGCGAGGACAGCAAGATGCCGACGGTGGCGGCGGTGAAGATGACGCCGGTCTGGATGGCGTTATAGTGCCGCACTACCTGGAGGTAGGCGGACACGACGAACGACGTGCCCAGCAGTACCGCCCATTGCACGTTCTGAGTGACCAGGGCCAGGTTGGAGGTGCGGTTGCGGAACAGGCTGGTCGACAGCAGGGCTTCCTTCCCGGCGTGTTCGCGGCTGCGGATCCAGGCGAAGAACCCGGCCAGGATAAGCGCCCCGACCACAAGCAGAACCGCCATCAGCGCAAGGTTGCTGTCGGCTGCCATGATTCCCCCGACCAGGACGACCAGGCCCACGGCGGACAGGACCGCCCCGACGGTGTCGAAGGGGCGGGTGGGATCGGCAGGCAGTGGATCGGTGATGCCGCGGGCGAGCAGCACGATGATCACGATGATGAGGGCCTGGAAGATGAACGCGGCCCGCCAGCTGATCGCGGTGGTGATCGCGCCCCCGATCAAGGGCCCGGCGGCGGCGCCGATTCCGCCCATGCCGCTGATCACCCCGAACGCCCACGCCCGGGAGTGGATATCGCGGAACAAAATGGTGGTGAGGATGTAGACGGGCGGGATCAGCAGCGCGGTGCCGACTCCCTCGAAGATCGAGTTGCCCAAAATCAGCACGCCGAGCACGGGCGAGAGAGCGCTCAGCACGGCGCCGATCCCATAGATCATCAGCCCGATCATGAAGCACCGCTTACGGCCCCAGCGGTCGGTCAGCTTGCCGCACGGGATCATCAGCGCGGCCATCACCAGCAAGAACAAGGTGATGCACACTTGCACGCCCTGGACCGTGGTGTGCAGGTCATCCTTGATGTCATTGATCATGACGTTCATGTTCGAGCCCGCGAAGCTGCAGATGAACTGAGCCAGAGCCAGCGGCACCAGCACCCTCCGCAACGACCGAGTAACGGCCGGCCGGCCGGCCGCGGCAGTCATGACCCCACCTCGCCGCAGAGTCGGAGACCCACCGCGTGGCCGTTCCCGGATAGCGCCCATTCCATATCTGGCACGGCGGACCCCCAAGCTATGTCCCGGCTCAGTATGGCAACGGCTGGACACCAGGGCGAGCGCCGCACGATGGCCAGCGATGGCCAGCTTTGCCGCCGGCCTGCCAGAACAGCGCAAGGATGTACTGCAGCGCCACGGTAAACCCAACCGGCCGACAGCGCCGCACCCCTGACCGCACACCCCACGGCTTCCCGCGCCGCCCCGGACATCCCGATCGGCGTGACAGGGAGACAGCCATGCCGGCGATCGGGCTGCCGCTCAGAACGGCGGTTATCTCTAGCCCGTCTGCGACAGGCCCTGGTGGAGAAGGGTTCCTGCGTCGTTGACACGTCGCTACTGAACAGTAAGTGCAAGACGCGAAACCCTGAAAGCAGCATCCACAAAAGGATAGACGCAAGTCACCAGGGTGGCATCACTTCCGGTACGTCGCGGACACCGCTTCAGATAACGTGTCTACGCCGCAGCTCAAAGGCCCGTGCAGTTCCGCGGCAGTTCCGCAGGCCGCTCGGACTAAATGAGCACCGTGCCGTTCCCCTGCGCGACCGCTGCGTGCTGGGTCCGGCGACCCGGCTGCTGGCCGACGACGGTTGGCTGCAGCCCGAGCCAAACGGCCGCCATGCCCATCCCAGAGGGTGTGCCGCGAAGCGGTGCCGGCCGGCACGAACCCCCGGACGGCTCGGCTGCCTGTTGACCTAGCCGGCGGGCGATGCCCAGCGCCCCGGCGAACAACGGCCCGAGGTCGGCGAGGCGGACATGCGGGATCGTGAGCGGCGGGAAACCCTTGGGCAGCACCCCGACCAGGCTGACCCCGCGGCTCGCCAGGCTGAACACCGACGCCGCGGCAATGGACGCCACGACCATGATCAGCACGGCGGGGAGCTTCGGCAGCCAGCGCTGCAGCACCAGGATCGGCAAGATCCCGGCGATCCCGACGGCGGCCGCGGCGCCGACGGCTTCTCCTTTCGCCAGGCCGTGCACGAAGCCGGTGATCTGACCGATCAGGCCCTCGGCGCTGACCTTGAACCCGAACAGCTTCGGCAGCTGCCCCACCAGAATGGTCAGCGCCTGAAGGCCACCCGCCTGGCGCGGACGATCCTGGTGACGTGACCGCCCGGGCGAAAGACCAGCCGCACCGGCGGCCTGATGTCCCAGCGGCCGTATTGCCATGCGTCAGCCGTCTGGGGCATCCCTGCCTAACGGCTGCCGCGCGGCGTGCCTGCACGGGCCGGTGTCAGCGTGATTCCCCGCTGACCTCGCGCGCGCTGGCGCGTGCCAGCAACCGGCGGGTCTTGCGGCGGCGGTAATACCTTGCCGCGAACACAGCGCACCCGGCTGCGATGGCCAGCCCAGCCACCAGTGCGCCCAGGCTGGCCCAGTCCTGCTCGCCGGCCGAGACCTTGCCCGCGCCGTAGGCGGCGGGCCCGACCGACAGCACGAACACGGCGCCGCAGACAAAGTTCCAGACCACAAATTGTGAGTACTTCATTTTGACAATGCCGGAGACCAGGGTCGGCGTGAAGAAGACGGCGAGACGTCCCCATTTCGCGTAGATCGCTTCCGCCCTGGCGACCGCTTTCTGCCGCTGCGCCTGCCGCCGGCCCGGGCGGTCCACGAGCTTGCGGCCCCACCGGTCGCCGATGCTGTATCCGGCCAGACCGCCCACCTCGGCGCCCATCGCCGCCACGACCAGAACCGCGACGATGTTGAGCTTGCCCTGACTGGCCAGAACAGCGGCCCAGCCGACGACGGCCGTCCCAATACCCGGTATCCCCGCGAACGCCAGCGTCATCAGCGCGAAGACGGCCACATACGCCCAGGCGCCATACGGCGACGCCGATGAGACCGTTGCGATCGCGAACATGATGGGCGCCTCGGGGGGCTGTTAGGTCCCGGCTGCCCGGCACCTGGACGATCATTTTCGGCCGGTGCCGCCCACTCCCTCGCGAAGTGATGCACGTGCGGCCTCCCAGCCCAGCGCAGCGGCGCCCGCGCCACCGGCAAGCCTACCCAAATGCCGGCGATAGGCGCTGTCAAGCGCTCGCACTTGGGCGGGTCAGTCCGGATTACCGGAGGGCGAGCAGGTGAAACTGCCAGGGCCTTAGGGCGACGAACAGCCCGGGGCTGGCCAGCTCGTCGCCGTCCCGCTCGAACACCTCCTCCGCGAAGAGGTCGGTCAGGTGCCAGCTGCGGCCGGGCAGGTCTGCCCAGTCCAGCGGGACGCGCCCTTGGGCCGGCTGCGCAGACAGGTTGACCACCACAACATGCCGGTCACTGCCGCCGTCACCGGCCCAGGACCAGGCGAGCAGGTTGCGGCAGGACTGGTTGTCGGGCCAGCCGCTGGCCTCCAGCAGCCGCCATGCGCCATCGCGCACACGATGGCCGGCGACGGCGGCAAGCAGCCGCCGGTACCAGCTGGCGAGTTCAATGTCCGGCGGTTCGTCCGGCCGCCGCGACAGGAAGACTGGTGGCCGCACTCGCCGCCCCTCGAACTGTCCTTCGTGCCACAAGGTCGCCCCCGGCAGCGTGGCGACGGCGACGGCTGCGGCCCGTTCGGCGTCCGCTGGAAGGCGGGCGGCGATGCGGGGCTCGTCGTGGTTTTCGAGGAAGCGCACCAGCCGCGACTGGTAGCTGAGATCGGCGCGCAGGTGGCCGCGGACGGCGGACGCGTCCTGCCCGGCGATCCGGTCGTAGAGGCGCTTGTCGTAGCAGAAGTCGAACCCTTGCTGCTGAAGCTCCCATTCGAGGTCCCAGTAGGCCTCGGCGACGAGCAGCGTGTCCGGGTGCCGGCCGCGCAGGTCACCGATCACTGCTGGCCAGAACTCCTGGGCAGGCTCGCGCCCGGTTCGGCCGCCCCAGGTCTTGGCGAAGACGTGATTGGTCATCAGCATGGCCATGTCGCAGCGGATTCCGTCGCACTGGCCGGCGATGCCGGCGAGGGTGCCGGCTGTGGCGGCGCGCAGGGCTGGCGAGAACGCGTCGAGTTGTACGACGTCGGGCCAGGGCGGGAAGTAGGGGTCGCGGCCGTGGGCCAGCACCTGCCCGGCGGCGGTCATCCAGCCCGCTGGGTCAGCCTGGATGTCGTGGTCATCGCCGCGGATGAATAGCTCGGGGTTGCTGGTCACCCAGGGGTGGTCGGGGGCGACGTGGTTGGGGACGTAGTCGAGGATCAGCCGGGCGCCGCGGCCGGCCAGGGCGGCGCGCGCCGCGGCCAGCGCGGCCGGGCCGCCGAAGGCCGCGTCGGCGACGTACCGGCGCACGCAGTATGGCGATCCGATGACGTCGTCGCGCCGCAGGCCGGGCAGCGCATCACGGAACGACGCCTGCAGCCCGGGGTTCGTGTTCGCCACGGCCAGCCCGGCCGGGCTGCGTTCCCACACGCCCATCAGCCAGACCGCGTCCACGCCGGGAGGTGTGACGGCGTCCCAGTCGGTGCCCGCCACCTCGGCCAGCGTCAGCCGCCGCCCGGCCGCCCGGGAGAGCCCGCCCAGCCAGACCGCGGTGTTGATCTCGTAGATGACGGGTTGGGCGGGCCACCCTGTCATCGCGGCGCCGCCGTGGGCCGGCGCGCTGCGGCGCTGCGGGGGGCGCCGCGGCCGCGGGTAAGCAGCCGTTCGGCATTGACGCCGCGAAACAGCAGAGGCATTAGTGCTACCGTGCCGGTCCAGCCGGTCTGGTGGCTCGCGCCGATTCCGGCTCCGTTGTCGCCGTGGAAGTACTCGTAGAAGAGCACCAGGTCGCGCCAGTGCGGGTCGGTCTGCAGCAGCGGCTGCCCGCCGTGCACGGGACGGTGGCCGCCGGCGTCTTTGAGGAACGTGCTGGTGAGCCGGTCGCTGATCTCGCGGGCCACCTCGTACAGGTTCAGCTGCCGGCCGGAGCCGGTCGGGCACTCGACCCTGAATTGGCCGCCGAAGAAGATGTGGAGGTTCAGCAGTGCCCGGATGAGCATTACGTTGATCGGGAACCACACCGGTCCCCGCCAGTTGGAGTTGCCGCCGAACATGCCGGTGTCGGATTCTGCGGGGCGGTAGCCGACCCGGTATTCCTGCCCGCCGGCCGTGATGACGTACGGGTGCTCGGCGTGCCACCGCGACACCGAGCGGATGCCGTGCGGCCCCAGGAACTCTTCCTCGTCCAGCATCCGCGCCAGGATCCGCCGCAGCCTTGTCTCGTCGAACAGCGCGAACAGCACCGGGCCGGTTGCCCGTGCTTGCCGCCCGTGGCCCCACAGGGCGGCCGTGACCGCGGGGTGGCGGGCCAGGAATTCGGCGGCGCCCTGGACGAGCTGGGGGAACTCGGTGCGCACCGCGGTGTCGACTACCGTCGCTGCTGCCAGCGGCATCAGCCCGACGACCGAGCGCACCTTCAGCGGCATGGAGCTTCCGTCGGGGCGGCGCAGCACGTCGTAGAAGAAGCCGTCCTGCTCGTCCCAGAGGCTGATCCCGCCGGGACCGACGTGGTTCGTCGCCGCGGCGATCCAGGCGAGGTTTTCCAGCAGCGCCTGTGCCTGCGCCAGATAGACGGGGTTCTCGCGGGCGAGTTCAAGGGCGATCTGCATCATGTTCTGGCAGTACAGCGCCATCCACGCGGTGCCGTCCGCCTGGTCGATCCAGCCGCCGGTGGGCAGCGGCGCGCTGCGGTCGAACACGCCGATGTTGTCGAGGCCGAGGAACCCGCCCTGGAAGATGTTCCGGTTGTCGGCGTCCTTGCGGTTGAGCCACCAGCTGAAGTTCTTCATCAGCTTCTGGAAGGCGTCTTCCAGGAATGCCCTGTCTGCCGTGCCCGTCGTGGCCTTCTCGATCTCGTAGACGAACAGGGTCGCCCACGCGTGCACCGGCGGGTTGACGTCGCTGAAGTTCCACTCGTACGCGGGCAGCTGACCGTTGGGGTGCAGGTAGCGGCGGGTCAGCAGGAGGCGGAGCTGCTGCTTTGCGAAGGCGACATCGGCCACAGCGAGCGCAACCGCGTGGAAGGCGAGGTCCCAGGCCGCAAACCACGGGTACTCCCACTTGTCCGGCATGGAGATGATGTCCTCGGCGATCAGGTGGCGCCAGTCGTGGTTACGCAGCCAGGCGCCGCCGGTGAGCGGGTCGGCGCCATGCTCGGCCAGCCAGCGCTCCACATCGAGTGCGTAGTACTGCGTTGACCAGAGCATGCCCGCGAGCGCTTGGCGGATTACCAGGCGCTCGTCGCCGGTGAGGTCACCGGCCAGCACCTCAGCCCAGAATTCGGCGGCCTCGCTGCGCCGGGTGCGCATCAGCTTGTCGAAGTCGGCGAAGGGCCCGCCGGCTGAGCCGGCTGAGCAGGCCTGGCCGGGCTTTACGCGCTCGGTGTCGGTCAGCCGCATCCGCAGCGTCGCGCTGCCACCGGCTTGGACCATCACCACGTAGTGCAGGGCCGCCTTGGTGCCGGTCCCGCCCGGATCGACCGCCGCGGCGTCGCCGTGCACCACGGCGCGGTCGATACCGTCCTTGACATAGGGCGTGTCGTTCGCCGACCCGAACACGCGCTCGTTGTTGGTCTCGTTCCCGGTCACCAGGACTGGCAAGGGCCGGTCGGCGTAGAGCCACCGGCTGCCCAGCTCGCTGTGCTCGGCGCGCACGGCAGCTATGCCGCCAAGGCCGGTTACCGTGCCCAGCGTTGGCCGCTCCTCGCTGCCCGCCCACGACCATGTGTGCCGGAACCACAGCGTCGGCAGCACATGCAGCTCGGCATCATCAGGCCCCCGGTTATGCACGGTGACCTGCATGAGCAGATCCTCGGGCGCGGCCTTGGCGTACTGCACGACGACGTCGAAGTACCTGTCGCCGTCGAAAACCCCGGTATCGAGCAGCTCGTATTCGGGATCTGACTTCCCCCGGGCCCGGTTGGCCGTGACCAGGTCAGCGTAGGGGAATGCCGCCTGCGGGTACTTGTAGAGCATTTTCAGGTAGGACGAGGTCGGCGTGGCGTCGAGGTAGAAGTAGCATTCCTTCACGTCTTCGCCGTGGTTGCCCTCAGCATTGGTGAGCCCGAACAACCGCTCTTTCAGAATCGGGTCGCGCCCATTCCACAAGGCCAGCGCCAGGCACAGCCGCTGCCTGTCGTCGCTGATACCGGCCAGCCCGTCCTCCCCCCAGCGGTAGGCCCTGGATCGGGCCTGGTCGTGCGTGAACGCCGACCACGCATCCCCGCCGCCGGTGTGGTCCTCGCGTACCGTGCCCCACTGCCGCTCACTGAGGTACGGGCCCCAGCGCCGCCAGCCAGCGCCGCGCGTGCCGGCCTCGTCCAGTCGCTGCCGCTCCGCGTTGACCATGGTGTCCCGCCCTTTCGCGGCCGTCTCGACGGCGCCGGCTCATCCGCCCGCCGTTCCCGGGGACCCAGCCACGCTGTCAGCCTCGTCCGGCCGGCGCCGCGGCTCATCACCCCCCGCGGATGAGTCTCGCGCCGCGACCCGCACACGCGTTCCGGGTTCGGCATATCTCTCACCTGCGATTCCGGACCGTCGCGGCGCCCGGATCTCCCGGGCCGGCGGGTGGTTACTTATGGATTGGCGCCAAGCAATTATCCAAACGGCTGCGCCAGGTGACGCTGAAGTGCCAGGTAAAGCAGATGTTCCCCGTCGTCATTTTCTGAGGTATCTCCCCAACGCGCGGGTGGCAATAACCCGGGCCTTCCTGGTGCCTGCGGCACGGCGACTGTGGCGTTCTGACATCGAGGCCGCTCCCAATCAACGTGAGCCGCGCCCCCGGGCGGGCGGGATGCGACCCTCGCGGCGGACCGGTCACTCCCACCGGGTGAGGCGGCATGTACACGGGGGGCGAAGGATGGTTGTCGTCGTAGCCCCCGGAGGCTAGTGCGTGGACCGTCAGGCGGTTTCCGCGGGGTCCATCGATGGCTCACGGCCAGGAGGAAAGCATGGTGGCCCGCTACCCCAACATTAGTGATCACGGGTTGATCGGAGACCTGCAAACGGCCGCGCTCGTGACAACGGACGGCACGGTGGACTGGTTCTGCTGCCCCCGGTTCGACTCGCCGAGTGTGTGCGCGTCCTTGCTCGATGCGGACCGCGGCGGCCATTTCCGGGTCGGCCCCGACCGGGACGATTACGTCAGCAAGCAGCTGTATTTCCCGGAGACGGCGATACTGATCACCAGGTTCATGACCCCGGACGGCGTCGGCGAGGTCCACGATTTCATGCCCGTCGAACCAGGCGCGGCGACGGGCCGCCACCGGCTGGTGCGGCAGCTGCGGGTGGTACGCGGCACCATGCGGTTCGTGATGGACATCCAGCCCCGGTTCGACTACGCGCGCAAACCGCACCGGCTGGAGCTGTCCGAGGACGGCGCCGTGTTCTCGGCGGATGGCATGGAGCTGACGCTGCACACGGTTGGCACGCCGGGCACCGCGCTGGCCGATCAGGGCGTCACGGTGGAGCGCCACGGTGACGGGCTGCGGGCCGCACGGACACTGCGGGCCGGCCAGACCGGCGGCGTCGTGCTGGAGACGATGGGCGGCCCGCCCCGGCGGCTGCCACCAGAAGAGGTCCAGCGCCTGGCCGACGAGACCGTTCGGTTCTGGCGCGGCTGGCTGCACCGTTCGTCCTACACCGGCCGCTGGCGGGAGATGGTGGCGCGGTCGGCGATGACACTCAAGCTGATGACCTACGCGCCGACCGGCGCGGTCGTCGCCGCTCCCACCGCCGGGCTGCCCGAGCAGGCCGGCGGCGAGCGCAACTGGGACTACAGGTACACCTGGATCAGGGACGGCTCGTTCTCTATTTACGCGCTGCTCGGCCTCGGCTTCGTGGAGGAGGCAGCCGCCTTCGGCGGCTGGCTACGGGACCGCGCCGACGAATGGGCGGGCGACGGCCATCCCCTGAAGATCATGTACCGCGTCGACGGCAGTTCCGATCTTACCGAGGAGACCCTCGGCCACTTCGAGGGCTGGCGCCGTTCACGGCCGGTCCGCATCGGTAACGGCGCCGCCGGCCAGCTGCAGCTCGACATCTACGGTGAGGCGCTTGACGCCATGTACCTCGCCGACACTCAAGGCATCCAGGCGGCCCACCGGGGCTGGCTGGACATCGCCCGCATGGTGGACTGGCTGTGCGACAACTGGGACCAGCCGGACGAAGGTATCTGGGAAACGCGCGGCGGCCGCAAGGACTTCACCTACGGCCGGTTCCAGACCTGGGTGGCGCTTGACCGGGCCACCCGGATGGCGGCCCGCCGGGGCCGCCCGGCGAACGTGCAGCGGTGGACCACCGAGCGCGACCGTGTCTACAACCAGATCATGGAACGGGGCTGGAACCCGAAGACGCGCGCGTTCACCCAGCATTACACCACCGAGGTGCTCGACTCCTCGCTGCTGATGATGCCGCTGCAGGGCTTCGTGGCCCCCCGCGACCCGATGTGGATCTCGACGCTGGAGGCCATGGACCGCGAGCTAGTCTCTGACAGCCTCGTCTACCGCTACAACCCGGCCGCCTCACCCGATGGGCTGGCCGGCGATGAGGGCACCTTCTCCCTGTGCACCTTCTGGTACGTGGACGCGCTGGCGCGCGCCGGGCGGCTCGACGAGGCGAGGCTGACGTTCGAGAAGATGCACACCTACGCCAACCATCTCGGCCTGTACTCCGAGGAGATCGGCAGCACCGGCGAGCAGCTCGGCAACTTCCCGCAGGCGTTCAGCCATCTGGCGCTCATCAGCGCGGCGATCAACCTGGACTACCAGCTCGACCATGGCGCCGGGATCGCCGGGCCTGTCCTGTCAGGTGCGCGCTGACGGGCGGGTGCGCCCGTGGCCGGCGCGACTCGGTGTGCAGACGGCGATCACGTTGTTCACGCTGACGATGGCGTCGTTGATGATTCCCGGCAGCAAGCTGACCGATATCTGGGGCCGCCGGTTCTCCGCGCCAACAGCCTGACCGCACAATCGACACGCTGCCGGGATGTCATGTCGCCCGTGCCGTTCCCGCGCCCGACGAGCTCCGGCCGTTCAAGTCGCGGCTCCCGTCATAGATAACTCGGGCGTTTTCTGACCATCTTCGGTGGTCATCCGATCCGAACGGTGCGGCAGTGCGTCGCCCCCCGGCGCGATCACGATCCTTATAGCCGGCCTCCTTACCCCACCATTTGGCACCTTGAAGTTGCTTATTTCGATGCCCCGTGCTCGCCGGGCGAGCGGAGCGCGCGCAGGGATGCTTCGAAGGACAGCAACAGTCCGTGCACCCGCGCGCCTTGTGACGGGCCACCGCCACCCGGGGCGCGTTCGGCATCCATCGCCGAGCGGACAGCCTGCAACGAGGCGAGGACATCTGCCACCTGTGCGCGTTCCACCTCGCCGGGCGCGGTCTCGCGCAGCCCGTACAGATCCTGAGTCAAGTCACCCGTGCGGCGCTGGATGTCGGCCCAGCGGATGCTGGCGTCTTCGGCGGCCTGTACTCCCTGAGCCTCGGCCACGCTCATCGCGTCGTACAGCGTCGATCCCTTCGCGTAGACGTCGATCACCTTCGAACGCCAGCCGGCGGCCGTCGCCGAGCGGCGGCCGGAGCGACGGGCGATCAGCACGGCCACACCGACGACGGCGATGACACCCAGCAAGATCCACAGCCACAGGAGCGAGGAACCAGACCCGCTTGCGGCCGGGGCCTGCGACGCTGCCGGGGACTGCGAGCTCGGAGCAGGAGCCGGCACTACAGCCGAGGCGGTTACCGAGGGCCGGCTGGTCGTGGGCGCGGTCGTAGGCGCTGTGGTCGGTGGCGGTGTCCTTGTCCTCGGCGAGATCGTGGGGGGTGAGACGCTGACGCTCTTGCTGGCCGCCGCGCTGGACACGGCATTCTTGACGCTGCCGCTCCCACATCCCGCCGCAAGGCATCCGGCGGCAAGAATCGCCACTGCCAGGACCAGTTTCTGCGGCAGCCTGCTCATTTCTGGTCCTCCCGTGATCCGCCCTGAGCTTTCCCGGATGCTATGTTCCGGTGCCGTGGAGCGCAGGGGCAATGTCAAGCTTTCTGCCGGAACGCCACCGATTCCTCACCCCGGTGGGTGAGCCTGCGTTTCCGGCAAGTCGGGTATGTCGGCACCGCCGGTTCGTCTGCTGGACGGGCGAGCAACCTTGCGTATCGGATGGCAAGCGGACGGCGGCGGCCCTAACCAGAACCCCCACGAGCCGCCAACGCCACGCCGGGCAACGGACCGGCACGACGCGCCACCCCGGCGAGCCAGCGGCCCAGCGGCCAGTGCCGCCGCGACGGCGGCGTGCAGCACGATGGGCAGGTGCGATCACCCCGCTGCTACGTCTGCGACCTCAGCCTGGATGATGTGCCCGACGACGGCCGCGCCTACTTCACCCTCATCTAGTTCGGCCCCGACCACGACGCCAAAATGGGCCCCAACCGCTGCCATCGAGTGCCCGCTGTGCGCGGCAGATGCCGGACGATGGGGCTCACCGCGACGCTCGAACCACGGTCAAACGATCTTTGACTGATCCACAAGGCCTGTGATCATGGCTCTGACCTGCGGTTTTGAGGGGGTCAGGGGATTTGATCCCCTGACCCCCTCGATGCGAACGATGTTGTGCTGGGTTCATATCGGCGGGGAGCCTCGTGCGGCAGGGAGGTTCTGCCTTTGGGCTCATGGGATCACGTTGACGGTGCACTGGATACCTGCCGCGCTTGCCAGCCGCGCATCGGTGGTCACCAGCGCGCAGCGGTATCGCTCGGCGGCCGCGACATAGGCCGCGTCGTAGGTCGTCAGGTTGCTGCGGAGTTCCCAGATCCGGGCGGCAAGCAGCCGCGTGCGCACCGCGACCGGGTCCATCTCGGCCACCGCCGCGGCGGCTTGTGCTGCGTGTTCTGGCTTGATCTTCCCCCCTAGGAGGTTTCCCCGGATCACCGACAGGACTTCTATCAGCCAGTGCCCGGGAACCAGCCACTGGGAGTCGGCCTGCAGGGCCGCGCGGCACCGATCACCGGTATCCCCTTCGTCCAGGAGCGCGAAGGCGGTCGCCGACGCATCGAGGACTATCACCCTTCGGCCTCACGGACCCCGAGTGCCGCGTCGCGTTCCGCCCGCGCTGTGCGAAGGGCGTCAGCTATGTCAGCCGGGCTGAGCCGGGCTCCCGTACGCGCCTTGCCCGAAGCGGTCCAGGACCGCCAGGTTGTCCTGGCGGCGCGCCTCGTCACTGACGACGTCGAACAGGTATGCCTGGAGCGACTGCCCGCGCTGGCTGGCTAGTTCGCTGAGCCGGTCGCGGAGTTCCTCGGGAACGTCGCGAATCTGAAGGGCAACCATGCATGCAAGAATACATGCATGAACGCGGCTTATGCCAGGCGCGGTGCTACATCAACAAGCATCTCAGCCAGCGATCGACGATGACCTCCAGCAGATCCGTGCCGCTGCCGCCGATGTGAACCGCGCCGGTGAGCCCGGAGACTCTGATGTGCTCCGAACTCAGAGGGGCGGCTCACTGCCGCGCGTCATGCAGGACGCAGTTCATGATGCCGGCCCCGCCGCAGCCCGGAATACTGCCCGCACGGCCGGGAACTGCGCTGCCGGCGCATCCACAAAGGCGGCGAAGCATGCCTCGGCAAGCCGCTGTGCCCGGACTGCTACGACTACAACGCCGCCGTCGCGTGGAACGCCCACGCGCCCGAACTGTGGCGCCGCACCATGATCGGCCTGCGGCGGCGGCTCGACCGGATCGCCAAAGCCCACGGCACCGAGGTCAAGGTCTCCTACGCCAACGTGGCCGAGTTCCAGGTACGCGGCCTGGTCCACTTCCACGCGCTTATCCGCCTCGACGGCCACGACCCGCACGACCCGGACACCATCATCGACCCACCGCCGTGCGTGACCGCCCAGGACCCGGCCGACACCATTCGCGCCGTCGTCGCCTCCACCTGGTGCGCCACGGTCGGACACCCGGTCAACCCGGCTGGGCCATGACCTGGGGCACGCAGCTCGACGTCCGCGCCGTGAGCCGCGCGCCCGCTGGCGAGGTCACCGACGGCCACGTAGCGTCGTATCTGGCCAAATACGCCACCTAGCTCCGGCACGGCGCCGGGGAGTGGGTCCGGCGCTATTTCCCAGTGCCGTCGAGAGCGTGGGGCACGGTGTTGATCGTGCTGCCGCCGCGCCCCTCATTCCTCACCCATCCGGGGGTGAGTTCGGCCGATTTCGCTTCGGCCCGCTGTGCCAGTTCATTCTTGTGCTAAGCACGCTCGTCGCCGCTGCCCTCACCGGTCGCGTCGCCGGTCCCCACGCCGTTTGCGCTGGCTGCCCGGCGGATGAGCGTGCGCTCGGGTATGCCGGGTACTCCAACCTCCTTGGGCCGATCCGCAGTGAACCGGCCCGATTTCGGCTGCCCTTGGGCCCGGGCCCAACTTGAGCAGTGCCGCCGTGCTATGCCGCTTCGGCCTTACCGCCGTATGCGGCGAGCGCGTAGATCACCAAGACTCCGATGGCCACGTAAGTCAGCGACCAGATTGGGTAATAAGGCATCCACCAGGTGGCACTGATACACCCGATTGCGCCGGCGGCGATCCCAACCCACCGGCCTACCTGCGATCCGCCGAGCACCAGGAACGCGCACACAATGAGTACTGCGGCCACAACGAGATAGACCCAGCCGTAAGTCTTGAGGCTGTGCCCGAAGACCGCGCCTTCGAGATTCTCCGGGAGTACCCCGTGATAACTGAAGGCCCAGATGGCATCGAAGATACGCATGATGCCCGCCACACCGAGCACGATAGCGGCGAAAACTACCCATCCTCCACCACGTCTATCCATTGGGTTCCCCCTCACAAGAGGCCAATATTTTGCTCATAGCGTGCCCCACGGACGTAGCGTGGCCGAGGGACGCGTGACGTTGCCGGCTCCCCGCTCCTGTCCGAGACGGCTGACAGATTCTGAATCAAGCCATCTCGGGGGGCATCACCCTTCCGAGGGTGATTCGTGTCCATTTACGGGGCTGCGGCGGTCAACGCGGCGTTGCTCGCTGCGGCAAGGCCTCATAGCTGCACGATCTGGCGCGGACGCAGACTCAGAGCAGACGCAGATCGAATGCCCGTTCGATGGCATCCGAGCGGGACGTCACCCCGAGCTTCTGGTAGATCGACCGCAGATGGGTCTTTACCGTGTTGCGTGAGACATAAAGGGTGGCTGCCATCTGCTGGTAGGTGCTGGCCGGCAGGAGCTTGAGGATGCGCATTTCGGCAGTGGTCAGGGGCTCGGTGAGCACACGGGTGGACCGGGGGCCGTCCGGCTGGGTGGCGCGCACCTCGATTGCCGCACTGATCAGCTGCTCCATGAAGGGGTCCGTCCGCATCTGTGCCGAGTGCTCGACCAGATAGCCGGTTACCTGGGGCGCGGTCGTGACGACCGTGTTGAGGAACCCCCCGCGGCGGGCTGTTTGGAGCGCACCACCCAGGATGCCCGCGGTCATGGGGTCACCCCGCCCGATAGCGGCCGCGGCCAGGAGTAGCTGGCGCACCAGGGCGCGCCGCAGCGTCAGGCCACCCAGCGACGGCGCCTGCAGGTGTTCTAGCGCGGCGTGGTGATCACCTGAGGCTAGCGCGATCCTGGCCAGCAGCAGGCCACGGCGGGCGGCGGGCAGCCCGCCGGCCAGCTCAACGGCAGAGGGCAGGTCGCCGAGCAACAGGCGCAGCAGCGCTTCAAGCTCATCGGCCCGGGCCAGCAGCACCGACCCGGTCCCGGCCAGGACAAGACGCGCTGCCTCCACAGTGGCAAGTGCTTCGTGGACCTGCTTGCGGGCGGCCCAGATCCCCGCCCGGTCGAGCAGCGCCAGGAACTCAAAAATGGGGCGCCGCCGCTCCGTTATCGACAGCACCCGCTCGGCGAGCTGCTCGGCGGTATCGAGGTCGCGCCGCTCCAGCGCGACGCCAGCCAGCACGCGCAGGTGGTCCACGACGAAGAAATGCTGGCCGAATCCCAGTCGCCGCGCATCCGCATCGGCCGCCCGGGCGGTGTCGGCGGCCTCGGCCAGGCGGCCGGAGTCGAACCACGCCAGCGCCCGCGCACCGGGCACCATCACCCGCTTGACTGGTTCAGTGAGCTCAGGCATCGCAAGCGCCGCCGCTGCCTCGCGCCCAGCTGCCTGGGAGTCTTCCAGGCAGTTGTAGACGCGCATGAGGATCAGCGGGACGGCAGCGTTCCACTCGTCGGTGAGCAGCGTCCGCTCCTGGATGGCGCGGGCAGCGAGGGCCTCACGCACGGCCTCGCCCAGCTGGCCGAGCTGCGCGTGGTGGAATGCCCGCATCGCGGCGAACCTGGCCGCCAGCCTCGACTCAGGCGGGATCGGCGGCCGGGCGCGCTCAAGCAGGTCAAGGTACTCGCCGCCGCGAGCCGTGTCACCCCAAGTCAGCAGGTCGGCCGCCAGGGTCAGCAGCCGGTCGGGGGTATCCGCAAGCAGCGAGGGATCGACCGTGCTGAGATCCAGCGCCGCCGGCAGCGCCGCGTCGTGCAGGAAATCGGTCACGACCCGGTCCTGCATGAGGGCCAGCGCACGGTCGACCTGCTGCGCCGCCAGGAAATGGCGGGTCGCACGTCGCGTATCACCCACGGACTCGAACCATTCGGCCGCCCGCGACTGCACCGCCAGCTCGTGAGCCCGGTCTCTGGCACGCAGCTCCGCGCGCAGCACCTGACGGACCAGATGGTGATACCGGAAGCTTGTCCGCTCATCATCGAGAGCCACCATGAACAGATTGGCAGCGTCAATGCTGCGGAGCAGTACCGCCGTGTCCTGCCTGCCGGTGACGGCTGCGCACGCGTCCACGGTCAGCTCGCCGAGGACAGCGGTGTCGAGCATGAACTGGACAACCTCAGCTGACTGCTGCTCAAGGACCTCATCGATGAAGTAATCAGCGATCGGGTGGCTGCGGACGTCCAGCGCCCGCGCCACCCGGACCGGGTCGCTGGTGCGGCGCAGCGACAGCGCCGCCATCTGCAGGGCCGCGGCCCATCCCTCGCTCCGCTGATGAAGGAGCGCCAGCTCACCAGCACGCACCTCGACGCCGAAGTTCGCCAGCAGATCACGGCTCTCGGCTAGCGAGAAATACAGGTCACGGTCGCGCAGCTCGCACAACTCACCGGCCATCCGCCACCTGTGCAGGCGCAGCGGAGGGTCGACACGGCCCGCCAGCACCAACTGGCCGGTCTCGGCCGGCCAGCGCTCGACAAGATCGGTCATGTCCCGGGAGACCGCGGCCGCCGCGTAATGGAAGTCGTCAATAACGATCACCGACTCTGCGGGCAGCTTCGCGGCATCGTTAGCGAGCGACGCGGTCACGTCGGCGGACATGACGCCGTCCATCGCGAGCAGGTCGGCGGCATCGGCACCGAACCCCGGCGCCACCATCTGGGGCGCTTCGATGAAGCCCGTCCAGAAACGGACGGGGTCGGCGTCGGCCCTATCGCATGACAGCCAGGAAGTGACGCCAGGTGGTCTTGCCGAAACCCAGCTCGACAGCAGCACACTCTTGCCCGCACCAGCTGACCCCACAACGACAGTCAGGCGCTTGGCCGCCCCCGCTGTCAGCCGCTCATGCAGCGTAGGCCTGGTGACCAGCGTGGCGGGCAGTGTCGTCGGCCGGAATTTCGTCAGGGCAAACCGCACGCTCAGTAAGGCGCCGCGCTCGGTGATCACGCAGTCCCACGCCCCTGGGTGGTCGCGACAGGCCCGATCCGTTTCTTGATTGTAGGGCACGGCCGGGCTTCAAAGTCCCAGGTCACCCCCAGATGGGTGATGACGCACACCCTGCAACCAGGCACGCTGACGGCACCCATGAACAAGCAGACCGCGAGGCGTAACCCTGTGCGACCACATACATACGAGATCACTTTCGCGGGTCAGGCAGGCAGCGCAGTGCGCGCAGAATTCGACGACTGCGAGGTCACCGTAGGCCCGTACACAACGACCCTTCGCGCCGAGCTGCCCGACCAGGGGGCCCTCTCCGGGCTCGTGCTCCGGATCACCGGCCTCGGGCTTGAAGTGATCCACATGCGTCTTGTGGCACCGCTGCCCCCATGACTGAGGCTGCTGCCCTATTGGGAGGCGAGGCACCTGCTCTGCGGATGATCGGCGAGGTCCCTAGCGCCCGGTGACAAAGCCTCGACCAGGAGGGGGCCAGCCTGGGCGCGCGGGTGGCTGGTCTGGCGATCGCAGCCGGATGCGCCCTGCTCGCGGCGAGGTATTGCCGCCGCCGCAGGGCCCAGAGATCGCTGGCCGACGTTAGCCCGCGCGAGGTCAGCGGGGAATCGCGCTGAGACGGCGCTCTCATTTCCAGCAAGGATCATCTGTGCCGGCGCGTAGCCTTCACCCCGGCGCGTAGCCTTCACCTCGGCACGGGTGATGCGCCGGGCTTGCCCGGTAGGGAGATTACGGTTGCGGTGTCCGATCACGGCCGGGGTGTTGGGGTGTCTATGTTCCGCTTGGTGCCGGGGCTGCAAGTGCTGTCGTCCTACCGGCGTAAGTGGCTTGCCAAGGACATCATCGCCGGGGTCGTGCTCACGACATTGCTCGTCCCGCAGGGGATGGCCTATGCGGAGCTGGCGGGCCTGCCGCCGATCACTGGCTTGTACACCTCGATCTTGTGCCTGGCCGGTTATGCGGTGTTCGGCCCGTCGCGGATCCTGGTGCTCGGCCCGGATTCCTCGCTGGGGCCGATGATCGCCGCGACGATCCTGCCGCTGATCGCCGCCAACGGCGACGAAAAGCGGGCGGTCGCGCTGGCGTCGATGCTCGCGATCATGGTCGCGGCGATCATGATCCTGGCGGCGGTGGCGAAGCTCGGCTTCATCGCCGATCTGATCTCCAAGCCGACGATGATCGGCTACATGAACGGCCTGGCGCTGACCATTCTGGTCGGGCAGCTGCCGAAGCTGTTCGGGTTCAAGGTCGAGGCCGCCGGCTTTATCCGCGAGGTCGCTGGCTTCGCCAGAGGACTGGCCAACGGGGAGGCCGTTGCCGCGGCGGCCGCGGTGGGGATCGCCGGGATCGCGGTGATCGTGGTGACCCAGCGCTGGCTGCCGAAGGTCCCCGCGGTCCTGGTCATGGTGGTGGCGGCGATCGCCGCGACGACCGTCTTTGACCTGGCGGGCCACGGGGTCAGCCTGGTCGGGGTGCTCCCCAAGGGCTTCCCGCCGCTGACCATCCCGCACGTCCGCCTGTCCGATCTCGGGCCGCTGTTCGCGGGAGCGCTGGGCATTGCCCTGGTGTCCCTCGCCGACACCATCTCGACGGCGTCGGCGTTCGCGGCCCGCACCGGGCAGGAGATCAACGGCAACGGCGAGATGATCGGCATCGGCGCGGCGAACCTTGCAGCCGGCCTCTTCCAGGGCTTCCCGGTCAGCACCAGCGGGTCGCGGACGGCGGTGGCGGAGCGGTCAGGTGCGAAGACTCAGCTCACCGGGGTGGTCGGGGCGGTCCTGATCATCCTCATGATCGTGCTGGTCCCCGGCCTGTTCCGTAACCTGCCCCAGCCCGCGCTAGCCGCGGTGGTGATCACCGCGTCGCTGTCCCTGGCCGACATCCCCGCCACAGTGCGGCTATGGCGGCAGCGCAAGGTGGAGTTCGCGCTATCGATCGCCGCCTTCCTCGGCGTCGCCCTGCTCGGCGTGCTGCCCGGGATCGCGATCGCGGTCGGCCTGTCGATCCTCAATGTCTTCCGGCGGGCGTGGTGGCCCTACGACACGGTGCTCGGGCGGGTAAAGGGGCTGGCGGGCTACCACGACGTGCACTCCCATCCGGACGCCCAGCACCTGCCCGGCCTGGTGATCTACCGGTTCGATGCCCCGCTGTTCTTCGCCAACGCCACGACCTTCCGCGACGAGGTCAGGCGGCTGGCCAAGGCGGAGCCGAAGCCCTTGTGGATCCTCATCGCCGCCGAGCCGGTGACCGACGTGGACACCACCGCATCCGACGTGCTGACCGACCTGGACGAAGCGCTGAACGCCCAGGACATCAGCCTGGTCTTCGCTGAGCTCAAAGACCCGGTCCGGGCCAAGATCGAACGTTACGGTCTCACCCGGACCATCGACCCGCGCCACTTCTTCCCCACCATCGAAGCCGCCATCACCGCATTCCGCGACCAAACCGGCGCCCAGTGGACCGGCGGCGACCAGCCCGCTGCCCAGCAGATTGCCTGCGACCGGGCGGCCCCAGGCCAAACGGCCGCCGATACCGGCCCGCCGAACGACATGCCCGCGTCACCACCCGTCAGCTAGGAGGAACGGCCGGTATGCCTGTGCGCGTCGCGATGGCCAAGGGGGCGAGCCACCATGAGACAGAGGGATCATCGCCGGGGACCAACGGTCCTGGCGGGCTGCTCACGTGCAGCCGATGATTCGGACGGGCTCACCAGCTATCGCAAGGGAGGCAGGTGTGAAGATCTGTGATCAGCCCACGCTGGGGTGGACGATGGTCCGGCGGCACTGGCAGTCATGAGGCCCGCGAACTGGCCCACGGAGTTGTTGGGACGGCACGTGTGACCGCATTTGGTGCGAGCAATGTAGCCCCGGCTGGTGCGGTCGTAGGTGGACTGGTCATCGTAGTGTCTTACGCAGGGTTCGCGTCTCCGCTGGTCGTTCTGGTCGCGTTCGCCGCGTCCCTGTACTGCGCGAGCAGCATCGGGCAGTTCGCCCGCCGGCTGCCTTCGGCTGGCTCGCTGTACACCTACAACAGCCGCGGGCTGGGTCAGATCGCAGGTTTCCTGACCGGCTGGATGATGATCTTCGCATACGCGCTGTACGTACCCGCCGGGATCGCGCTGACCAGCGCGTATGCGTCGCAACTGCTCGCCGACACGCTGCATGTGACGATTGCCGCCTGGGCGCTGTTCATGGTCATCCTGGGGGCCGTGGTGCTGGTCGCGTACCTGGGCATCAGAACCTCATCCTCGGTCGACCTGGTCCTTGTTGCTGGGGAAGTCGCCGTCATCGCGGCACTTGCCGTCACGATCCTGGTCAAGACCGGGCCAGCACATTACTCGGTGGCCGTCTTCTCACCGGCATCGTCGCCGAACGACCAGCTCACCGACATCACGAACGCGATGATCTATGGCATCACCGCGTTCGCCGGCTTCGAGGCGGCCGCCGCGCTCGGTGAGGAGGCTAGAAACTCCCGCCGCTCGATCC
This sequence comes from uncultured Actinomycetota bacterium, assembly GCA_963727015.1. Taxonomy (GTDB): domain Bacteria; phylum Actinomycetota; class Actinomycetes; order Streptosporangiales; family Streptosporangiaceae; genus DATFVJ01. The sequence goes on from CAVSEV010000007.1 coordinate 334,741, forward strand.
CCGCAAGCGCTATCGGCATCGTTATCGTGACGGGCATTTTCTATCTGCTTGTCGTTTTTGCGGAGATGTCCGGCGTGGGACGGCACGGCATCGCCGGCTTCATCCTGCAGAGCAACCCGCTGGGTTACCTCACCAGCCAGTACTGGTCGTCATCGGCGCTGTGGGCCATCGACCTTGTGGTCGTGCTCACCGGCCTCGGCTTCGTCATCGCCTCGCTCAACGTGGCCATCCGGATCCTGTTCGCCATGGGACGCGAACGGGCCCTTCCAGGGCCGCTCGCCCGGCTGTCCAGCCGTCGCACCCCGGCCGTCTCGATTGGATGCGTCGCTGTGCTCACGCTGTTGCTCGGACTGCCGTTGACCTACGCCTACGGCGGCCCGCGCGCATTCGGATATCTCGCCGGAGCTGGCGGGCTATCGGTCGTGCTCGTCTACCTCGCCGTGAACATCGCGACTATCCGCGCGTTCCGCACCGAGTTCCGCGATGAGTTCCGGCCCTGGCCGCATCTGCTCCTGCCGGCAACGGCCATCGTATTGTTCATGTTCCCCCTCTGGGGGATGCTGCAACCGCATGCCGACAAACTGGTGGACCTGCTGCCTTTCGCGGCACTCGGATGGCTCTGCCTTGGGGCCATCGCCGCTGGCGTACTCCGGACCCGACAGCCCACAAGCTTGGAGACGCTGGGCAGCGTATTCATGCCAGCCCAAGACTAACCAGGAGGCGCTGTGCCCTGTAGGCGTGGGGATCTGTCCACGGTATTGAGCGGGCAGCAGATCTGCGTCTGCTCTAAGGGCGCTTGTCGGTGCGGCCGAATCCGCGGTGGGGCCTTCTGCGGCGAGCAACGCTGCAGTGACCGCCGAAGGCGCCGGAAATTACGGGATCACCCCCGGGAGGGTGACGACACCCCGGAACGGCTCGAACAAGATTGGCCAGGCGGCTCAGCGGTCACGGCGGCCCGGCGAGCCTGGCATCGCGCCGGGCTGGGGAGGTGATCCGCAGTGTCAGGGCGGGCCGGGCGGCGGCGGCCCGGCCTCCTCGACAGCCCAGGATGCGCCTCAGGATGCCAAGATGGCGCTGCAGGCTCGGGGGCCCAGCCGCCGGCCCGTTCGAGCGCGCTCGTGGTGGATGCGACGAAGGCGAGACGGGTGCCGTGCTGGTGCGGGACAGGCAAGTTGGCGCGGCTACAGCACGCGGGAAGGAGTCGTAATGGCAACGGCGAAGGAAACTCGCGACCGCTCCGCATCTGCTGAAGAGCGCTGGTATGCGCTGGATCCCGGGGAAGTACCGGGCAGGCTCGGGGTGGTCCTGGATTCGGGCCTGCCTGCTGATGAGGCGGCGGACAGGCTCAGGCGTAAGGGCCCGAACGCGCTCCCGGTGGAGGAGCCGCCGTCGGCGGTCCGCCGCTTCCTCGCCGAGTACACGAGCTACATGCAGCTCATTCTGGTCGGGGCGGCGATCGTCTCGCTGGTGATCAAGCAGTGGAGCACGGCCATCGTGCTGATCGTGATCACGCTGTTCAATGCCCTCGTCGGGCTGCGCCAGGCGGGCAAGGCCGAGAGCGCGATGAATGCGCTGCAGTCGATGATGAAGGCAAAGGCGCGGGTGCGGCGCGACGGCGTTGAGGCCGAGATCGCGGCCGAGCAGCTCGTGGTCGGTGATGTGGTGCTGATCGCGGCGGGTGACGAGGTGCCGGCGGATGGCCGGATCGTGACCTCCAGCGCGCTGCAGATCGACGAGTCGGCGTTGACGGGTGAGAGCGTCCCGGCGGCCAAGGACGCCGCGGCCCTGGCCGCCGGCGAGATCGGGCCTGGTGAGCAGTCGAATATGGCGTTCATGCACACCCCGGTTACGCATGGCAGCGCGGTGGTGATCGTCACGGCGACGGGGAGCGGCACGCAGGTTGGGAAGATCGCGCACATGCTGTCGGCGACGGCGAAGGAGGAGACGCCGCTCACCAGGCAGATGAACACGCTGACGCTGTGGATCGTCGGCGCGGCGGGATTGACGATGATCGTGATGTTCGCGCTGGGCCTGTACCGCGGGCAGTCCTGGAAGATGTTGTTCGACACCGCGGTCGCGCTGGCGATCGCGGCGATCCCGCTGGCCCTGCCGATGGTCGTCCAGGTGGTCCTGTCGCTGGGCAGCGTCGAGCTCGCGAAGCAAAAGGCGATCGTCAAGGACCTGCCGTCGGTCGAAACGCTCGGGTTCACCTCGGCGATCAACTCTGACAAGACCGGGACGCTGACGATGAACCAGATGACGGCGGTCGAGGTCGTCGACCCGACCGTCCGCTATGCGATCACGGGGACCGGCTACAGCCTGGAAGGGAAAATCAGCCACCCGGCCGGCAAGACCGATACCATCGAGGCGGCGATCCTGCCCTACGTCGTCGCGAGCGACGCGAAGCTCGCCGACGGCAAGGTCGTCGGCGATCCGACCGAGGGCGCGCTGCTGGTGCTGGCGCACAAGGCGGGCGTGTACATCGATGCGACGCGTGACCAGTTGCCCCGCCTTGCAACGCTGCCGTTCGACCCCTCCTACAAGCTGATGGCCACGTTCAACCAGGCCAAGGACGCGGCCGGAAACGACGTCGTGCGCTGCTTCGTCAAGGGCGCGGCGCCGGCCGTGCTGGCCCGTGCGGCAACTGCACTGGCAGGCGGCACGAGCATCCCCTGGGACGACGCGCTCAGGCAGCGCGCCGAGCAGAACGTCCAGCGGATGGAAGAGGCGGGCCTGCGGGTGATGGCCGGCGCCTTCCGCGATCTAGATGCGGGCAGCTTCGACCCCGGCGGCGATCTGCTCGCCTTCGCCCAGGACCTGGAGATGACCAGCCTGGTCGGTATGGTCGACCCGCCGCGTGAGGAGTCCAAAGCGGCGGTCGCCGATGCCCAGCAGGCGCACATCCGCGTGCGGATGGTAACCGGCGACGACGTCGTCACCGGCGCTGCGATCGCCAAGCAGCTCAGTATCCCCGGGGAGGCCATCCTCGGGGCCGATTTCGCAGCACTGCCAGAGGCCGAGCGGCTCGACCGGATCGATGCCATCGGCGTCGTCGGCCGGGTCGCGCCCGAGCACAAGGTGCTGCTCGCCGAGACGCTCAAGAAAAAGGGCCACGTGGTGGCGATGACCGGCGACGGCGTCAACGACGCGCCCGCCATCAAGGCAGCCGACATCGGCGTTGCCATGGGAACCGGGACCGAGGTCGCGAAGAACGCTGGACGCATGATCTTGTCCGACGACAACTTCGCGACGATCGTCTACGCGGTCGAGCAGGGCCGCAAGCTATACGACAACCTCAACAAGTACATCCGCTTCGTCCTGCTCGAGCTCGTCGCTTTCGTCCTCACCTTCCTCGGCGCGACCCTCCTCGACATCGCCGCCGGCCAGCCATTCACGCCGGCCCAGATCCTGTGGATCAACTTCCTCGTCAACGCCCCGTTCGGCGTTGCGCTCGGCTTCGACAAGGAGACCCCCGGCCTGATGAAGCGCCGGCCTCGCCCGCGCGGGGACTCGGTCCTGACCAAAGGGGTGATGATCACCAGCGGCCTGGTAGGGGTGTTCATCGCCGTCGCGAACCTGGCGCTGATCGCGACCGGGAAGAACCACCTGGGCAGCCTCAAGATCGGCCAGTCAATGGGCCTGGTCGCTTTCTGCCTGATGCTGGTGGTCGCCGCCTTCGAGGCACGCAGCGAGACGGAGACGGCCCTCGGCACGGACATGTTCAACAGCTCAAGGATGAACCTGATCGCGGTGGCCGAGATCGCCGGGGCGTTCCTCATCACGCAGGCGGACTTCATGCAGCGGCTGCTCGGCACCACCCGGCTGACCGGAGGGCAGTGGGGGCTCGCGTTTCTCGCCGCCGTCGTGCTGCTCCTCGGCTGGGAGGCCGGTAAGTGGATCGCGCGCCGAAGGACTTCAACCCAGCGTGCGAGCATGTCGGCCCGATGACCCAGAGTCCCGCCCGCCGGGCATCACACCCATATCACCACATCCATCGGAGGTAAGCGACATGGCCAAGCAGAAGGACAAGCACAAGGAGCGCGATGCGCAGGTCCAAGGGTCGTCGGCCGGATCGCGGGAGGACGCCGGGGCCGGCGCGGCTCCGAAGATGAGGCGCAAGGAGTATGAGCGGGAGATGAGGGTCCTGCATGGTGAGATGGTGGCTATGCAGGAGTGGGTCAAGGAGGCCGGGGCCAAGATCTGCGTCGTGTTCGAGGGGCGGGACACCGCCGGGAAGGGAGGCACGATCAAGCGGATCACCGAGCGGGTGAGCCCGCGGGTATTCCGGGTCGTCGCTCTGCCCGCGCCGACCGAGCGCGAGAAGTCGCAGATGTACATCCAGCGGTACCTGTCGCATTTCCCGGCCGCCGGCGAGTTCGTGATCTTTGACCGCAGCTGGTACAACCGGGCCGGCGTGGAGCCGGTGATGGGCTTTTGCACGCCGGAGGAGACCGAGCGGTTCCTCGGGCTGGTGCCGGGGATCGAGAAGGCGATGGCCGATTCCGGGATCCTGCTGCTGAAGTACTGGCTCGAGGTCAGCGCCGGCGAGCAGACCCGGCGGCTGGAGAGCCGCATCAACGACCCGCGGAAAATCTGGAAGCTGTCGGACCTGGACCTGAAGTCCTACAGCCGCTGGTATGACTACTCCCGGGCCCGGGACGCGATGTTCGCCGCCACTGACACCGCGTGGGCGCCCTGGTACATCGCGCACACCGACGACAAGAAGCGCGGCCGGCTTAACATCATCCACCACCTGCTCAGCCAGGTCCCCTACAAACCGCTCACCCACCGCGATATCACCCTGCCCAAGCGTCAGCGGCCCGGCGGCTACACCGAACCAGCCCTGCCACTGCGGCACATTCCTGCCCCGTTCTAGACAGCCACGCGAGCCCACGGATACCCAGCTATTGTCGGCACCGCGACCGCCGAGGAAGCACGTCCCCTCGTGGGTATTGCGGCGTTCGGCCCCACGCCAGGAGCCGACGGAACGGCACGAGCCGGGGAAGCGACAAGATGCGGCCGATGAACGGCCCAGCAACACCCGGCCTATTCCACGTCATTAGGACCCTACGGCACCTCGATCATGCCTTAGCGTCTATCGACGGCCCGGCAGCGCCGGGAGATTCCCGCAATCCCGTCCGCAGGATATCGACGCTGAGCAGCAGGATCCTGGGCGATCAGCAAGGGACATCAGTGCTTGCCCTGCCGGTTACTCCTCACCCCTTCTCGAAATCTCGGGCGCTGCGAGGTTCCGCAGCCTAGCCCCGTTCATCGGGGGCTTCGGCGGGGCGACACCGGGGCGGTCCCGTGGCACCCAGACTCGGAGCGCGCCGGGACGGATCGTGCACTCCACCGGGGCGGGCATTGATACCGCCTCACCGTCGATGCCGACCGGGATCTGAGGCACATCGACGGTGATTTCGATCTGCTTTGCTGCCAGCACGCTCAGCCCGGCGGCATGTGCGCCATGGAGCAGGCCAACGGCCTGCCGCGCACCGCCCGCCTTGACGCCTACCACACCCAGCAGGCCGCGATCGAGCCGCGCGCGGCAGCTCAGGCCGGCGATGTCCGCGGTTCCGTACGGGTTGTTTGCGCCGAGCCCGTAACCGATGGCGGCGGTGATGCCACAGATCACGCCCTGGGTGAGGCCACCGCGCGCTGGGGCGCCCGGACGCGTAGGTCCCAAACGAGCTTTATCCTCATAGTCAGCTCACTGGTCCCGCACAAGGACGTGAGCCATCCAGCCCTGCACAATCAGGCGGCCGACGGCTGGGACCCAGCCACACCAGCCCGGCCGGGTGCCATTTCGATGCCGACCAGGAACGCCGCCCAGACGAGTCTGGCAGACCGTGCAGCTTGGGGTCTGCGGGGTTAATCAAAGCTCATGCCGGGGTACCGGGAGACGAAATGACAACATCAGGGCGGGATGCCCAATGGCCGCCGGAAGCCATGGCTCTGGCAGGCAGCAGCGGGCCGACGCGGCGTCCGCAGACCTCAAGTCCTGACAATCAGGCGGCGTTACGACTGGTCGGGCTGGCTGTGTTGATTCATATGCTGCGAAGCCGCCGCCTCTATGAGCGGGTGATCGTCGGCGCCATCGTGCTGACAGCGCTGCGAAGGTGGGGCCACGAGAACCGGGTTAGTGCCTTTGAGCGCCTGACCACCTGGAATAGACGGCAGGTACAGCTCCTTGAACGCAAAGCTGAACGGCAGGCCCTGCGGCTTGAGCGTAAAGCTCAACGGCAGGCCCGGCGCCTTACTGGGCACAGCTAAGGACCAGCAGCCTAGAGCTAGGCAACGGGACGGGCAGCTAGCCCAGAGCCACGGCGGGTTCAGGCCTGATTTAGTACCTGAGCAGCAAGAACAGCCCGGTGACACGCCGGTGGAAACGGGCGGCGGCGAGATGATGAAGGCCCCGCCGTGCGGGTAGATGCGGTCCATGGCGTCGCGCACCGCACGCATAGCGGCTGGCCGGGGGTCTACTGGCCCATTGCCCGCGTTGTGGCTTGCCGATCGCTGGCCCGGATGTGCTGACCCGGGCGGAGACGGCGCAGGTGCTCGGCATGCATCCGAGCACGGTCTCTCGCTGGGCCGGTAGCGGGCTCCTGGTCCACATTCGCACGCCATCGGGTGAGCGCCGCTACCGCTGGGGCGACGTGGAAGAGTTGCTCAACCGGCGCCGCCCCTGCCTGCTGGATCGACCGTGAAGGCAGATCAAGGGGCTGAGCCATCAGCAGGGCGGACCGCCTGGCCCGGCAATTGGACTTCATCGCCGGTCATGCCGGTGTGGCCTCCTAGGTCACAGCCGCCGGAACCTTCGCCGGGACCCGTCAGCCGCTCTTGCCTGACCCTTCGGCAACGACCCACCCCCGGGGGCTGCCGTACCGCAAACTCGGCCCATGGCCCCACCACTTGGCTCAACAATCACCCGAACGTGCAATTAGGGTCAGATGTCCCGACCATTGGGGCCGATCGGCGCGCCACACCGGCGCGGGCTGAGGCTCGAAAGACATTCCTGAGTGCCAGCGCCCCAAATGACCAAGGAGCCGATGAGTGTGCTGTCGCAGTTAGCCGAGGTCCCGTGCTCGACCTGGAAGCTCGCGCCTTCGCGGACACTGACATTGCGCCGCACATCCGGGACCGCATCCTCGAATACATCTGGGTCCAGTACGATCAGCGCCGGGCTATGGCCTGGTGTCGTGCGGGCTGGCGGAAGCCGGCATACTGGCCACCGGCGGACGGGCGACCTGACCTGTCAGAGTAGCCAACGAATGCCTCATTTTCCTGCCGCCCGCGCGGAGTCGGCCTGTCGCTATACCGACGCGAGGCCCTGTCGCTGGCCGAGTCCGGCTAAACATGCGGGGGCGAGTCTGAAAATGCAGCTCACGTTCCGGTTCAGCAAGTAGGTACTTCACACGTCGGCTCACGTGTTCGCCGACCCTGACGAGATAACGACGGCATACCACGATGTCGTCGGCACCACGCGCGCTCAGCGTCGACCCGCTGGTGATGAGCTGCTTCGAGGAGGACATCGCCCAGTTCTGCGGGCCCTGCGCAGATCGCGGCCAGCAGAGGCCGGTACAACCCGTCCACTCTCCTCCAAGTCCGGGTGCCCGCCAGGACAAGTGCCGTGGAGCGAACGTCACCCTCCGGGGACGATGCCCGGTGCATCCGGGGCGGCCGACACTTCATCAAGTCTGGAAGTGGGGAAAGTCGGCAGCGGCACGCATGTTGTGCCCGTGCAGCGGCGGATCTCGTCACGGAGCAGGTGGGCGGAAGGAGCGCACGTTGAGCGAGCCGTTCAATGACGCACCAGCCGATCCCAGCCGAGGCCAGCGTTGGCTGGCCCGGCTCGCGCTCGCGGCCGCCGCGGCCGCGGCGCTGGTGCTGCTGCTGTCCGGCGCCCTGCGGAGCATTACCGCGCTGCTCCTGGGTTTGGCGGGCCTGGCCATCGGCTGCGCGGCGGCATGGTGGTTCCTCGCCAACCGCGGCGTCCTGCGCTGGCTCGCGTCCGCGGTCCTGGTCGCCGCGCCGGTGTTCGTGACCGTCGTGTACGTCGTTGCCGGGTTGCTCTGGGAGGTCGCGCTCAGCGCCGTCCTCGCGGCCGGCGCCATCGCCGCCGGGCGCGCGGCGCTCAGCAGTGACCGCTCGCCGGCCATACCGCGCGAATACGCGGCGCCGCCGCGGCAGCCTTTTGTGATCATGAATCCGAGGTCGGGCGGCGGGAAGGTCGGGAAGTTCGGGCTCAAGGACAAGGGACTCGATCTCGAACCGACCACCCTCAGCAACTACCGGTACCGAATCGAGGTTCTCATTCTCCCGGCGTTCGGCAGCCGCGCCTTGAACGATCTTACTACCGAAGAAATAGCATCATGGGAGATGGAACTCGTGCGCCGGGGCTACGCCCGGCGCACAGCGCGGGACGCGCGATCAACGTTGATCACTGTCCTCAGTGACGCCGTTCCCCGGTACATCCAAAGCAATCCCGCACAACGGAGGCGAGGTAAGGGACGCAAGGGACAAAGCCGGATAGCCCGCGTGGAAAGCGCCGAGAAGATATGGGCGACCCCACTCCAAGTACTCCTGATATCTGAACGATGCGCCGCCCTGTCGGGCCGGGATACCGACTTCGTCATGAATATCTACATGGCATACACCGGGGCCCGCTGGAGCGAGGTAATCGGCCTGCCGCCGGAATGCGTGCACGGCGATCAGGTTAGTATCGACTGGAAGCTCTACGAACTGAACGGCCGATTCTACAAGGGCCGCCCCAAAGACGGATCAATCCGGCCTGCCGACTTGCCGCCTTTCCTAGCCCAGCTCCTTGCCGGCCACCTGGCAAGCTCACCGGATCTCAGATGCACTTGCCGGGCCACCGAAGAACCATGGTGCCCTGGTCGCGAGTACGTGTTCCTCGGGCCCGGCCGCGGCCACTTCCGGCGCTCCAACTACAGCGAGCGCTTCTTCCGGCCCGCCGCCGACGGCTGGCACCCAGCGCGAGAGGGCAAGAACCGCCCACGCCCAGCGGTGCCGGTCCTGATAAAAGATTGCGAAGTCTTCCCGGGGCAGCCGGTTCCGCCATGGCCTGCAGCTACACCCGGGCAGGAGTTTGTGCCGCCCACCGGGCGCGGGTTCCCCCGGTACGTCAGCGACCAGCACACCGGCCGCTGCCCCGCCTGCGAGCACGCGTGGCCACGGCGGCTCGACGGCAAGCTGACATCACACATGGCCCGTGAGGGCCGCTGTCCTGGCTCGGGGCATGAGCCCGCCGCGGATGTGACACTGGCGTCATGGCTGCCGGTGCGTCACGGCCTGACGCCACACGGCTTGCGCCACGGCCATCAAACTTGGATGGATGAGGACGGCATCCCCGAGGTCCTGAAAACCGAACGGATGGGCCACGAGATGCCCGGCATGCACGGCGTCTACGGGCATGTGAGCCCCGCCATGCGGGCAGACCTCAAGGCCGCTCTGCAACAGCGCTGGGAAAGCTCTCTGCGTGAACGTGCGCGGCTCCGCCCACGCTCCGCCGTCCCCGCTCTGGACACTCTGCTGGCCGCCCAGACGGCCGCCCCGGTCAAGATCCGCTCCTATCTCGCTCCCAAAACCGGGCACCGGGGGAGGGGCGAGCGCCGGAGGAAACCGTGGGTGACCTGATTTGCCTGGAGATCTGCGCCGACGCCGGAGGTCAGTCACTCGGCCTGGAACAGGCAGGGTTTACCCACAAAGCCGCGGTCGAGCTTTGACCCGGACGCATCGAGACCCTCCAGCTCAACCGCGGCTCCGCTTGGACAATCGTCGAAGACGATGTTCACAACCTGGACGGGCGCGCTTACACGGGCATCGACCTGTTCTCCGGAGGCGTGCCCTGCCCACCGTTCTCCATCGCCGGGAAGCAGCTTGGCCAGGATGCTGACCGCGACCTGTTCCCACAGGCGCTTCGGCTGATCGAGGAAACCGGCCCGCGCGCCGTCCTGCTGGAGAACGTGCGGGGGCTTGCCACCCGCCGCTTCGACGGCTACCGGACCAAGGTAGTGGAGCACCTGCATGCTCTTGGCTACCAGACGTGGTGGGACCTCGTGCAGGGCCGGCGAACACGGGTCCCCCAGCTGCGGCCCAGATTCGTGCTCATCGGTATGAAGGAGCCTTGGGCAGGACACTTCCGGTGGCCGCAACCGTCTTCCCACCTACCGCCTACGGTCGACGATACGCTACATGACCTCATCAGCGAGCGTGGCTGGCCAGGCGCAGACGAGTGGCGGAACCGTGCGCGGGGCATCGCGCCGACCATCGTTGGCGGCAGCAAGAAGCATGGTGGCCCCGATCTGGGTCCCACCCGGGGCGCGCGAAGCATGGAAGAAGCTAGGAGTCGACGGGCCTCGGTGTCGCCGATGAACCACCTGGGCCGGACTTCCCAATCCGCCACAGGCCCAAGCTGACCACCCGCAGGGTCGCGGCTCCAGGGCTTTCCCAATACCTGGGAGTTTTCGGGACGCAAGACAGCGGCTTACCGACAGGTCGGCAACGCGTTCCCGCCCCCGGTGGCTAAGGCCTTGGGCGAGGCAATCGGTGACGCGCTGAACGCGACCACCTCGGTACCATCAGCCACCGGCCTCGGGCACCATGCAAGCCTCGCCGCAGATTGAACGTCCAGAGTTGCTCCCAACGCCATGATCGAGCACAGCAGCCAGATTGTGCTGTGGAAGGGGCGGCATGCACGGCGTCTATGGGCATGTGAGCCCCGCCATGCGGGCAGACTTCAGGGCCGCTCTGCAACAGCGCTGGGGAAGCTCTCTGCTGTTACGCGTTCATTCGGTATGAATGCCGAACGTCACCCGAATGGATATGGAGTGATCGGATGAGCCTGATTGAAATCCCGGGGCGATGCTCACGACGACGCGGTGGTGCTCGCCGCGACGGCTCCCTTCGGCCAGGACCGGACCTGCCGGACACCTGACTTACCTGCCCAGGCACTGGCGTTTCGTTCCCGTGGCCGCTCATAACTGGCCGGTCTGCGTGACTGCCGGTGGTTTGGAACAACACAACCGGACCCAGGAAATCCTGTTGGCGCTGGCATCGTCCGTTTGAGCGGCGCGAGGGAGAATCCTGGAGTGACTGAGTCCAATGCGCCGGCCTCGCCGTTTTCGCTGCGCACGGTGTGGACGCGGAGCCTGCAGACGCCGCTTCGCCAGTTCCTGCGCACCGAGACTGGCAGTGCAGCGGTTCTGCTGGGCGCCACGCTCGCGGCACTGGCCTGGGCCAACATCGACCCGTCCGGATATGCGGCGACCTGGCACACCGAGCTGGTGATCCGGTCCGGCACGAGAGGCCTGGCAGATAGCTGGCAGGGCTTCGTGAATTCCGGGCTGATGGCGTTCTTCTTCTTGGTCGCCGGCCTGGAGGCGCGGCGCGAGTTCGATATGGGCGAGCTACGTGAGCGACGGCGGCTGGCGCTGCCCCTGGTGGTCGCCCTGGGCGGGATAGTTGCGCCGATCGCGATCTACCTGGCCATCAACTTCGGCCGCTCATCAGCGGCCGGCTGGGGCGCGGCCATGTCCACGGACACAGCATTCGCGCTCGGCGTGCTGGCCCTGGTCGGTCCAGGCGTCCCCGACCGGGTGCGCACCTACCTGCTCACGTTCGCGCTCGTCGATGACGTGGCCGGGATCGTGGTCATCGCGCTGGCGTATAGCGGCCATATCGACCTGACCGCGCTGGCTGTCGGCCTTGCCATCCTCGGCGCGGTGATGGTGACGCGTCGGCAGGGTGTCCGCAACGGCGGGGCCTACCTGCTGCTAGGGCTGGCGGCCTGGATCGCGTTCTTTGAGTCCGGCGTCGACCCGGTGGTGGTCGGCTTGGCGATGGGCATGCTCGCCCTGGCCTACCCCGCCGCCCGCAGCGATCTGGAGCGGGCCTCTGAATCATTCCGGCTGTTCCGCGAGCAGCCGACCCCGGAACTGGCCCGCGACGCGCGGGAGAGCGTGCGGACGGCGCTCTCGCCAAACGACCGGCTGCAGCAGCTGTTCCATCCCTGGACGAGCTACCTGATCGTGCCGTTGTTCGCCTTGGCGAACGCGGGGATCACCGTCAGCGGCAGCCTCCTCGCCCGCGCTTACACCTCGCCGATCACGCTCGGGATCCTGCTCGGCTACGTAGTGGGGAAGCCGGCCGGCACCGTCGGCGCGGCCTGGCTGCTGGCCCGGATCAGCCGCGGCCGGATCCGCCCGCCGGTCGGCTGGGCGGCGGTGGGCGGCGCCGGGGCGATCGCGGGTATCGGCTTCATCGTGTCCCTGCTGATCGCCTCGCTCGCCTTTCAGGGCACGCAGCTGGTCGAGGCGAAGGTAGGTGTCCTGTCCGCCGCGTTGTGCGCGTCGGCCGTGACCTGGGTCGTCTTCCGGCTCACCGCGATGCTGCCGAAACGGCTGCGGCTCCGCGCGCTACTTGGCACCACCGAAACCATCATCGACCTGGCGGTGCCAGTCGATCCGGACAGCGACCACGTGCGCGGCCCGGACCGGGCACCGGTCACGCTCGTGGAGTACGGCGACTTCGAATGCCCTTACTGCGGTCAGGCCGAGCCTGTAGTCCGGGAGCTACTGGCCGACTACGGCGACCTGCGCTACGTGTGGCGGCACCTGCCGCTCACTGACGTGCACCCGCACGCGCTGCTCGCAGCCGAGGGCACCGAGGCCGCGGCCAAGCAGGGCAAGTTCTGGCAGATGCACGACCAGTTGCTTGATCACCAGGGTGCGCTGACGGCCAAGGACCTGATCCGTTATGCAGGCGAGCGTGGCCTGGACATCGAACGGTTCACCCGCGACCTGCGCAATCATGCCGGGGCAGCCAAGATCGCCGCGGACGTGGACTCCGCCGACCTGAGCGGCGTCTCGGGCACGCCCACGTTCTTCGTCAACGGCAAGCGGCACCACGGCGCCTACGACATCGGCACGCTCTCGGACGCGGTGCGATCGGCCAGGGCACGCGTCCTGATCACCTCGAGCAGGCAGCCACGGCGCGCATCCTGATCCCTTCAGGCGGCCTGCAGGCAACGCCACGTAGCTGCGGTGGACTGGGTGGACTGATGGCACGGCACACGCTGACCATCATCAACGGGTTTGCCGTCTTCCATGCCGTATACACCACACTCGGCTTCGGCAAGCGCCTGGCGTTCGCCGGCTACCACCACACCACCGTGATCCCCGTCAATACCCTCGCCACCGTCATCGTCGCGACCGCGGTGGCCGCCTGCACCGGGCTGATCCTGCTGCTTTCTGGCGGCCCGCCCCAGCCATGCCGGTCCACCCGCACCGGGCCGCTGATCTCGCCAACGGAATGAAGATGATCTCGCGGCGCTGCCTGGGGCGATGACGGTGAAATGTCTTACAGTGGGCGATAGTAGCCAGGAGGCTTGGTTGGCCCCTGTCTCTCATCCGCACGTGAGGGAGCCGGATTTGGGCAGGTGGCCAGCAGCGGCTGCCGGGGACGGTGCAGCGAGGTCAGCCTGGTCCTGGCGCGGGGATTGACACAGCATGCCGGTTGCCGTTGCATGGTTCGCGTTTCTGGCCGGGACGCTGGTCAGCCTGATCACCAGTTTCGTGCTCGTGTCCCGGCTGGAGCGCGTCGGTGAGCGCCTAGGGTTTTCTGAGGCACTGCTTGGCATGGTTGCGGCGCTGGCGGCCGATGCGCCGGAGATCACTGCCGCTGCCACTGCGGTTGCCCACCATGAGCAGCGCGTGGGCGCGGGGGTGATCGTCGGCTCGAATGTGTTCAATCTCGCTGCCCTGCTGGGCCTTGGCGCCCTCGTGGCCGGCCGGATCAGTTTGCACCGTAAGGTGGTGGTGCTCGGCGGGGCGGTGGCCATCTGGGTGGCGGGGGTGTGCCTGGCCGTCGTGGCCGGCGCGCTGCCGGCGGCCGCTGGCTTGGTCCTGGCGCTGGCCGCCGTGGCGCTGTACGTGTTTGTCCTCGGCGCTGGCCGCCGCGGCCTCGAGCGCCTGCCGCTGCCACAGCGATGGATCACCTGGCTGCGATCCGCCGTGTCCGAGGAGGAACTGGAGCTTGAGGCCGCTATCCGGCCACGGCGGGGAAGGTGGCCGGACGCGGTGGCCGCCGTGGCAGCGCTGGTGGTGGTGGTCGCCGCCAGCGTGACGATGGAGCGGGCCGCCTCCGCCCTTGGCAGCCGGTACGCAGTCCCGGAGATCGTGGTCGGCGGCCTGGTGCTGGCGGCCGTGACCAGCCTGCCGAACGCGGTCGCGGCGGTGTACCTGGCGGCCCGTGGCCGCGGGGCCGCGACGCTGAGCACGGCGCTGAACAGCAACACGCTCAACGTCACCGCGGGCCTGCTGGTGCCCGCGGCGGTGGTGGGGCTGGGCGGACCGTCCAGCCAGGCTCTGCTGATCACCGTCTGGTATGCCGTCCTTACGGTTGCGGTGCTAGCGTTCGCCTACCGCGACCGGGGAATCAGCCGGGGCACCGGCCTGCTGGTCATCGCCGCTTATGCCGCGTTCACCTTGTCGGTGCTCGCGAGCGCGGATGAGATTTCACCGGACACCGCTCTGCTGCCGGTGCTCAGCGCGGCGACTGCTGTGGTGGTGGGGTTCTGGGCGGCCGTCGCCCGCCGCGCGCGAGCGGCCGGGGCAGCAGGAATCATGCCGTCTGCTCATCCGCTTGGCGGCGGCGCCGGGCGGACGTCTGCAGGATCAGCTGAGGCGGCGCGCAACGGGCAGCTCTGTCACGGCATCGTTTTGCGGGCGGCAGTCCGGCCTGCGTCCCCGCTGGGCCGCGAGGCGCTGCTGCCAGGCTGGACGGTCGGGCGGCTGTGGGCACTCGGCCTCGGCTTGTCAGTACTCGTCGCCGCCACCGACGCCGTGCTCGGTCATCGCATCGTGCTGATCGGGCTTCTCATCGTCGGCCCATGCTGTGCGCTTCTGACCGGGCGATGGGTGCCCACCGGGCTCACCGGCCTGTGGGTGATCGGCCTGGCGATCGTTCTTGGCGTGCCCGACGGCATCTGGGGCACGACGATGCACCTGGCCTTCCTCGGCGCGGTCGCCGCAGTCGCCGTGGCCAACACGCTGGCAGCCGCCGTGATCAGGCACGTCAGGCCGTAGCCGGGCCGACGATCTGACGCCGTTCGAACATGAGCTGCGCCGCAAAGCTGGACTGGGGTGATGACACATCCGACCGCGATGGAGATGTGGGGACTGGGTCGAACGATCCCAGCTTGGCTGGCGCGGCCCATGCTCACCTCAAACTGCCGGTGCTTGAGGTAACATTTGGGAGCGAAGCCATCAAATGGCGTCCCTGAACGTGAAGGGCCGACCATCCGCCCGCAGTCAAACCCGGGCTGGGGACGTCACGATAACCGACCGCCAGCGGTCAAGACGACGCCGGGCCAGGGCCGGGCGGGGTGATCTCACCGATGGTCTCCATCCCCCTGTGCTCGCCGAGTAGCGAGAGGCGGTCTCCGGCGAGGATGACAGCGTCCCCCGAAGGCACCACGACGTCACCGTCTCGGGTGATCGAGGTGACGAGGACGCCTGTGGGCAACCCGGCGTCGCGGAGGCTCCTGCCCACCGCTGGCGAGGCGGCGGTGATCCTCACCTCGCAGATCCCGGATCCGGGGCCGAGGCCGCCCATGCGCTCGGCACTGGCCATCAGCTCCCGGCGGTAGGCGCGCATGAGGTCGGAAACCGACAGCGTGCCGGCGACCCGGCGGTCGCCATCGAGCACCGGTACCCACGACAACGGGGTTGCCGTCAGGGCTTCGGATGCCACGTCGAGCCGGCTCGACCAGGAGACTGTGGGAGCACCCGCATCTGCCAGATCACCGACCCGATGATCGTGCCCAGTCTTTCGGTCGAGGTCGGTTCGTGTGACGGTGCCCTCAAAGCGGCTGGCCCCGTCGACGACCGGGGCGGCGGGTACGGCGGCGTGCTCCAGCGCCTGGCGGGCCTCATCGACGCTCTGCCGGGAGGTCAGGATGAGCCGCGGGGTGGCCATGGCCCGGGCTGCCGGGATGGCAGCGAGGAGGGGAAGGCCGGTGAGCAGCCGCTGGGCAGGTGCGTCGGCGCGGCTCTTGAGCTGGCCCCGGTAGATCGTGTCGTCGTGGCGGCGCACGATGAGCCAGGCCAGCGCGACGGCGATCATGGCCGGGGCGAGGATGGACAGGCTGCCGGTCATCTCCGCCACCATGAGCATGACCGCTAGCGGCGCCCGCGAGATGCTGCCGAAGCAGCACATCATGCCGACGATCACATATGGCGCCGGATCGTGGCCCATCGAGGGCGCCACGGGCTCGAACAGCCGCCACACCGTGGCGCCGAGAAACGCCCCGATGACCATGCCGGGACCGAAGATCCCCCCAGACCCTCCCGAGCCGATGGACAGGCCGGTGGCCACAATCCGGGCGAACGGCAGGATGAGGACGATCCATAGCGGGATCGACAGCAGCTCGGGGCCGAGGCTTTTTTGCACCCATCCGTATCCGGTGCCCAGTACCTCGGGGATGGCGATGCCGATGGCCCCGACAACAAGGCCGCCGATCGCTGGATTGACCCACCTGGGAAGGGGGGAGCGGCCGAAAAGCCCGGCCATCCCGTAAAAGCCCTTGGCGTACAGGAGCCCGACCAGGCCACCGAGCAGGCCGATGAGTGCGAACCAGGCGAGTTGCGCGGGATCGCCGAAGTGGTAGCTCCCGACATAGCCGAACAGCGGGGAGAACCCTTCGGCCGCCCCGAACACCACGTAGCTGACGGCCGAGGCGATGAAGCACGGCAGTAGCGCCGTCGGATCGAAGTCGTCGCGGTAGAGGATCTCGGCCGCCAGTACCGCCCCGCCGAGCGGGGCACCGAAGATGGCCCCGATGCCCGACCCGATGCCGGTCGCGACCGCCACCCGGCCATCGGCGGGTTCGAGCTCCAGCACCCGGGCAAGCAGCGAACCGAAACCGGCGCTGATCTGGGCGGTCGGCCCCTCGCGGCCGCCCGAGCCACCCGAGCCGATGGTGAGCGCCGACGCCACGATCTTGACCAGCACCGCCCGGAACCGCACCCCCCGGGGGTTGTGGTGGACGGCCGAGATCGCCGCGTCGGTGCCGTGCCCCCTGGCCTCCGGGGCGATCCGGTAGACGAGCAGCGCGCCGAGCAGCGCCCCGAAGCCCGCGACGAGGGGGAGCGACCAGGGACGCGCGGCTGACCCGGACCCGGCGAGGCCACCCTCTCCGGCCGGGGTCGGGACCTGATAGCCGGCGAGCACGCCCAAGAACAAGCGCGTGCAGGCGACCAGGGCCTCGAAGAAGACAATGGCGCCGAGCCCGGCGACGGTCCCGATGACCACGCCGAGCACGATCCATTTCTTCACGTACGACGCGGAGGACACCCACCGGGCCGCTCCGGCGGCGGCGGCCCGGGCCCGCACCGCGAGGCTCGGGCGAGGCGGCGGGTCATCCCCGCTCAAAGGTCCCACCCGGTGCTCCAGTCCTGCTCGGGCACCTCACCCGCGACCTGGGCCAGCTGCTGCAACGCGGCGGCCACCGGCCGCTGCTCCTGCTGGGGCATCGATGCCAGCAGGCCCGCAATCTCCCGCCGCCGGCGCTCGGTCACGGTGTCCACGAGGTGCCGGCCCGCCTCGGTCAGCCCGACCCGCACCTGACGCCGGTCGCGGCGGTCCGTCCGGCGGCGGACCAGCCCCTTTCTCACCAACCGATCGCACAGGCGTGAGGCCGTCGGCGGGGTGACCGCCACCGCCTCGGCCAGGGCGGCGACCCCCTGCGGCCCGCGCGCGGCGAGGATCACCAGTGATCGGTACTGGGTGAGGGTGACCTCCTCGCCCGCATCGGCCAGCGAACGAGCGGCGATCGCCACCAGCACACGGCTGGCGCTGAGCACGGCGTCGACCATCGAGTCTTGGTCGACCTGGGGCGGCGACAGATTTGGGTGCACTAGCTAATGATTACATGGGCTATGGGTATCTCTGGCCGGGGACTCTTTGTCGGCTGGTGGTCGTGGCCCGCGTCCTGCTCGCCGCCCGGCCATCGGCCAGCGGGTAGTTGTCTCCCAGCCCAAGGGCGCAGCTCGGCATGCACTGCAGCCGGGCCGACAGCAGCGCGGTATGCACACCCCGGCGACGGTGCGCGGGTGCGGTCGCCGCCTCGGTAAGCTGTGCGACGCCCTCAGCTCTGCGCATGGTGGCGCCGCCTGCGATGGTCCCGTCGCGCAACGCGGCATAGCGCACGGCGCCCGCCGCTGTCATATCGCGCTCGGCCCCGATGATCACCTCGCGGGGGAACTCCTCATGCCAGGGCACCCCTTGTGTGTCGGGGTTGGCGGAGCCCTCGGCCACAACCTCAAGCCACGTCTCGTACTCCTCCGCACCGCTCGGCCGGACGTCGACCCCGGGTGGCATGACCCGCTCGGGTTCACCCGTGCGGGCACGGCCGAGCACGTTTTCGAATGATTCGAGCCGATAACCCCGCCCGGTCAGCAGGGCGCCGATCGCGGGGTCGGCCAGCTGGGCAAGCTCGATCTGCGCCGGGGAACCGCAGGCCGCGAAGGCCTTCTCGATTTCATCGAGAGCGGCCGAACCCGGCACGCCGACGAAGCCGAGTCCCGCGACCTTATTGAACGGCGAACCCTCCCCGGCGAAGCTCGCCACACCACCCGCAATCGGGATCACAAAGATGACATGCATCGGTTGCTGCCGTAGCGGCTGAGCTGGGCCGGGGCCGAAGGTCTCCCGCTGAGCGGGAGACCTCCTCAGCTCAGACGCGTGACGATTAGCTCGGAAGCATTCGCGTGCGGGCGCTTTGCGCCCTCGGGAGCTTGAGGAGGTCCCGATGCCCATTGTAGGCGGGCTGGACATTCACCGGAAGCAGATCACCTTCGACTATCTCGACACCGCCACCGGCGAGCTGCAGCGCGGCCAGATCGCCCCGGCGGACCGGGCGCACCTGGCCGCCTGGCTGGCGCGGCGGTTCCCCGGCGGCCAGGACGCGGACTTCGCGCTGGAGGGGTGCACCGGGTGGCGGTATGTCGCCGAGGAGCTGGCGGCGGCCGGGATCGGCGCGCATGTCGGCGAGCCGGCCGAGACCGCGGCGGCGCGCGGCCCGAAAAAACGCGCCAAGACCGATAGGGCCGACTCCCGGCACATGCGGCAGCTGCTGGCCGACGGGCGGCTGCCCGAATGCTGGATCCCGCCGTCACACATCCTGGAGTGCCGGGCGCTGCTCGAGCTGTATCACGATCTCCGGACCGGGCACACTGCCTGGGTGCAGCGCATCCACGCGGTCTTGTTTCACCAGGGCGCCCAGCAGCTGGGCGAGGCAAGCCTGTGCACCGGTGCCAGCGCCGCCTCCCGCCGCGGGCCGGCGTCGCCGAGCACCCGCAGCCACTCCTCTGAGTCAGAATCAAGCCCCGCAGCGCCGACAGGAGTCTGCTTCACCCCAGAATCCCCCAGCACCTTGACCACGATGCTACCCAGATGCCCCACCCCGCCGTTCACGCAGGCGCCGACTGGACGCCTTAACCCGAACTTACGTGATCTTGATGGTGATCGCGGGCTGTCTGACCGGGGGTGACGCTGCACGCTCGGGTTGGCGGCGGTTTTGTTGAGTGGCTACTTGAGGGCCAGTGGGATGGGGGCGCCGAGCAGTTCGAAGGCGCGGGCCTGGACGGGGGTGGGGGTGGTGAGCTTCTGGATCTTTTGCCCGGTGAAGACGATGGCCTGCCGGTCGAGGGTGGACAGGTGCTCGAGCAGGTCGCGGTAGCGGTACGCGGGCAGGCCGCCGGTGGTGTGTTTGGCGGCGTCTTTTGCTCTGGCCTGGTCTGAGCGCAGGGCGGGGGCGACCGGGTCGGCGGGGGCGGGGATGTGCTGGTCGGTGAAGGTGAGCTCGGCGAGGGCCTGGCGCAGGTGCCAGGTGAGGTGGCAGGCGAGCATGCAGATCAGCACGTGGCCGCGGACCCGGTCGGCGAGGTAGTGGTGGATGGGGCGCAGGTCTAGGTCGTCGGCTTTGGTGATGCGGAAGTCCCGCTCGACGTGTTTGAGGTCCTTGTAGGCGCTCACCACGTCGGCGGCGTCCAGGGTGCCCGCATCGACGCTGGTGCGGATCACGTAGATCCCGTCGAATGCGGCCTCGGCGGCGATCTTTTCCTGGTCGCGGCGCCAGGTGAAGCTGGCGCCGGTGACCTCGGTGATGAAGTGCTTGCCGACCTTGTGCTTGCCGATGACCTTCCCGATCCGTATCCCGATCTTGTCGGGGTCCTTCAGCCGCCCGGCGGCGACAGATGCCTTGATCTTGGCCAGGTCGTTTTCGGTGGCGGTCAGCAGATCTTCGCGGGTGCGTGCCCGGTTGGCGGCGAGCACCGGGTTGTGGCAGCAGATCAGCCGCTCGCCCGGGTAGTCGGGGTGGGTGATCTCGGCGAAGTTGTGGGTGTCGAACAGGCTCATCTGCAGCGGGCCGGCGTCATGGGCCAGCTTGGCGATGGCCGGGGCCTTCAGCGCGGTGATCCAGTCCATGCCGTCCAGCTTGCGCAGGTCGCTGATCCGGGTTCCGGTGATCATCCCGCGGTCGCCGACCATGATCAGGCGCTCGATGCCGAAGTCGCGGCGCACGCGGGTGATGGCGGTCTTGAACGACTCGGGGTCGCTGGTGTTGCCGGGGAACACCTCGACGGCGACCGGGCGGCCTTCGGGGCAGGTGAGCAGCCCGTATTCGATCTGCTTGCGGCCGCGCTTGCCGTCGCGAGAGTGCCCGAACGCGGCCAGCTCGCAGCATGAGCCCTCCATCCAGGAGGATGACAGGTCGAACATCGCGGTCCCGCCCTCCCGCAGGTGGCGGGCGGCGAGCTTTTTCTCGATCTCGCGCTGCCGGGAGGTCAGCCAGTCCATCGCGGCGTAGATCTCATCGGTGCTGGCATCGGCCACCGCGAGGTCTATCCCCAGCGTGGTGTCACCGGCCGCCCACCAGCGGGCGGTGGACAGCTTCGGCTTCGGCCGCACCGCGCGGGACAGGATCAGGGCGTAGGCGATGTCGCGTTCCCGGCACGGCGGGCCTAGCAGCGACCGCAAGCCCAGCCGGGAGGCCATCACGTGCGCCGCGGCGGCGTCGCCGTGCGGCACCGACCGCTCCACCTCGAACGCCGCCTCCGCGTCGACCAGGGTGCGGCCCCGCAGCGTCGCCCGCAGCGCGGCGATCGACTCCTCCGGCAGGCCGGTCAGGTTCGCCAGCGTCTCCTTGCGGGGGCGCCCGTGCCCATCGCGGAACGAGCGGCGCAGCAGGTACGTCGGGTAGGCTCGCCGCTCGCCGCCCACCGTGGTGTAGTGGCGACCAGCCTGATCCACGTGCATCCGGCCACTGCGCTTGCCCACAGCAGCATCCAATCATCACGGCCGCTTGAAGTCCACTATTTTAGTGGTTACACCAACGGGCGTGTCACAGCCATATGCGCACGTCAAGCGGAAGATCGGCCGTCAACGCTTACGTAAGTTCGGCTTAACCGCCTGCAGCACCAGTTCCGCCTCCGGGAGCCTGACGCCAGCCTAACCGGGGAGTTGTGTGAAGCCGGAGGGACAAGAATAAAGGGCCAAGAATGCAGCATAATGGGCCATTCCGCCGAATAGAGGGCGAATATAGGGCGTTGCACGCCGGACAGCTATGCGCCATCCTGTACCCGACCGTTGACTCTGCGATAGTCGATTCAGCCTCGCCGTTCGTATGCGGCCGCGCCGAACGTTGAAAATTTACCGGCGGCGGCTGTATGGATCATTCAGTTGTGCGCGTGCAGATCTGGTAATGGCACGCCTTCGCTTGCTCGCAGGCATGCTGCCTTCCGCAGCATGAGTGCACCGTTGCACACTGCGGCCAAGTCGGCCAGCCTAGCCTGCTGCGGATGCCATGCGGGCCCAGCCGACGCCTACATGCTGTGGATCAGTTGAGGGGTCCGGTTACAGTACGTGGATCTGGCCGAGCCATATTGTGACGTCACAACATCACGCCTTTCCGGGCTAACCCGTCTGCTCGACCTCCAAGGACACATTGCCGACCAGACTTCCCGGCGCCCCATCCGCTATCCTACCCGGGCCAGCAGCCACGTTCCCGTGCAGGCTGCGGGTGCTTTTCGAACGCCTCCGCCCGCTCCCAGCGGAGGCCCTTCCGGATCGGAACCACGCCGCTCAGGTCATCACCATTGGCCCCGCTTGAAGCAGACCGTCCGGCTGCAGGTTCGCGCGCATTCGGCGGGCGTATCTGAGATCCGGCTGAGCCTGCTCACCCGGGCGGGTGCGCCGCTTCCGGCAGGCCGGACGCTGAAGAGCCGCGCAACGGCATTTGGCACGCTGGCCGTGGTAATCGTCGCTGTCGCGCTCGGAGTGCTGGTCACCACGTTCGTGGCAGGAGTGCTCCGCAGGGGATGCGTGAGGCAAACCCGGTAGCGTCGGGGCGGAAGACAACCGAATGGACGACAATGGGATCCGCGGAGGCACGGGGATGAACTCGCCGATGCGCCAGGCAGGGCCCGGCCAGACGCCAGCCAGTAGGTTCACGGAGGACCCTCTCGAGCGCCAGCGGCCGTCGGCTGGTCCAGCGGCCGGGCCGGCAGACGGGCCCGTTAATGGCACAGAAAACGGCCCAGTGGATCAGCCATCCGAAGATGTGCTCACCCCTCCGGCCGGGACCGAAGGCCTGGTTCGCGCCAGCGGCGTGATGGCGGCGGGCACGCTCGTCTCCCGCATGACCGGGTTCATGCGCACCGCTGTGATCGCATACGCCCTTGGCACGCTCGCGCTCGCCGACGCTTACAACAACGCGAACACGTTCCCGAACGCCGTCTTCGACCTGCTCCTCGGTGGCATCCTCGCCAGTGTGTTCGTGCCGCTGCTGGTTAGCGCAGCGAAACGGGACGCAGATGGTGGCCGTGCGTACGACCAGCGGATGTTTACCCTGGTGACGATCGCGCTCGCGGTCATCACATTCTTCGCGACCCTGGCCGCGCCGCTGTTAGTCACGATCTACGCACACTCTGTGCACGGCGCGGAACGCGCCCTCATGGTGACGTTCGCGAGGTTCTTCATCCCGCAGATCTTCTTTTACGGGATCTGTGCGCTCGCCGGTGCGGTCCTCAACGCCCGGGGCCGTTTTGCCGCGCCGATGTGGACCCCGGTCGTGAACAACATCGTGGTGATTTTCGTCATCACGCTCTACATGATCATAGCTGGAACCGGCGTCACCGTGTCGACCATCACCCCGGGCGAGGTGCGGCTGCTCGGCATCGGCACCACGCTTGGCATCATCGCCCAGGCCGCCGCCATGATCCCGGCGCTGCGGCGGGCGGGATTCCGCTGGCGGCCGCAGCTTGGCCTGAGCCGCGGCGAGATCGCCGAGATCTGGCGGATGGCCGGCTGGATGTTCGGCTACATCGTCACCACGCAGATCGCGCTGCTTGTCACACAGAACCTCGCCAACAACGCGGCGGTGCGGGGGCAGGCAGCGAACATCGGGTACGGCGCCGGCTTCAGCGCCTATCAGTACGCGTGGCTGCTCTTCCAGCTTCCATATGCGATCGTCGGCATCTCCGTGATCACCGCGCTGCTGCCGCGCATGAGCGCGCACGCGGCGGACGCTAGGTATGAGCTTGTCCGCCAGGACTTCTCCGCCGGCGTGCGGCTGGCATCCGTGATAACAGTTCCGGCCGCTGTCGTGCTCGCGGTGCTCGCGCCCCCACTTGCTGTCCTGCTGCTCGGGCACGGCAGCACATCGGTTGCCGACGCCACATTCGTCGGCGAGGTGTTCGCTGTCTTCTCCCTCGGTCTCGTGCCATACATGCTGTTCCAGCTGTTGCTGCGGGTGTTCTACGCAATGCACGACAGCCGGTCCACGGCCTTCATCGGCCTCGCGGCGATGGCCGTGAACATCGGGGTGAACGTCGCGGCCTGGGCGCTCCTGCCCGCCGGCCAGATCACGGCGGGCCTGGCCGCGGGCTTCGGTGTGGCGAACGTGGCGGGCACCGCGATCGCCTGGCTGGTCCTCCGGGCACGGACCGGCGGGCTCGACGGCAAGCGGATCGCCTGGACCCTGGTCAAAACCCTGCTCGCCTCCCTGCCAGCGGTGGTCTTCGCGATAGCGATGACCATGGGCGTTGGCGTGGTATTTCACCCGGGCCCGGTGAACGGGCTCCTTACGGCCGTCCTCGGCGGAGGCGGGGCGTTGCTGATGTACCTGCTCTTCGCGCGGGCGCTCGGGGTCGGCGAGCTAGCCGATGTGGCCGGCACGATCACGGCGCGCTTCCGTGGCGGCCGCCACCGGCCGGGATGAGAGGATGGGCATCCTCGCGTATGACGGTTTGCGCGAGCGGCCCCGTCGGCACCCCCGGCAGACGGCGGCGACGGTTTTGGCGTCGCCCAGGAGATCGGATGCTTTTCTGCACCGACGGGTAAGCGAGGCGCGAGACAGGTCAGGAGACGTCTACCTATCTGATATCAGACGCACCACGGCGTACCGATGCAGGCGAGCAAACACCGGGCAAACATGGCGACCCGCGATCTTGTGATGGGCCCCGCCCACAGGCGGCCGGCCGGGTGGCGGCCGCAATCGGAATGGTGATCGCGCTTAGGTGGGCGCTTGCTTCGCCGAAACAGAGACCTGTGCTATCGCCAGGCGTTTGTGGCTGGAGCTGACCGCCCGCGGGATAGCCGCCCCGGTGGCCCACGTGACTGTTCGGCCCGGCCGGAACCTGCCGATGCGACTGCGGCGCGCTGATGGCACCCTCAGCCAATCACCGCGTTGTCGGGGCACGGGCGTGACTGCCGCGATGAACCGGGACCCTGACCAGACCCGATGGCAACGTGGCGCCGGCCGGGCGGCCGGTGGCGAACATCCGGATGCTCAGCCGGCTGGCGTCCTGGCGATTGGAAGGCAAAGGCGGCGCCTTTGGTGAGCATCCCAGCACCTGGGGTGGGCCAGCGAGAGCGGAGATGCCCTACAGTGGGCGATGGCGAGCCGGGAAACCTGGTCGGCACCTTTTCGTACCCGCAGGGGCAGGGAGCCGAGATGGGCAGGTGGCCAGGAGCAGCTGGTGTGGGCCGGGCAGCGCGATGTGGGTGATTGGTCTGGCGGTGGCGCTCGGCCTTCCCGACGACATCTCGGCACCGCCACCCATCTGGTATTTCTTGGCGCGGTTGCCGTCGTTGCCCTTGCCAACACGCTGGCTGCCGCCCTGATCAGGAACGTCAGGCCGTAGGTGCTGCGGTAAATGTCACACCTGGAGCACACCCGTACGAGCCGCACTTGGCCCGCGACCCGGACCCGCCACCCGGCGATCGGCGCCAGTGACAGCGGCCGCCCGGGTTCCCGCTCCGGACGGGTGACAGCGCGGCAGCCGTTACGGACATTGATGCCGAACGGCTGCCGCAGCGTGGCGCCCGCCCGCCAGCCGCTGCGGCCACCGCGGCAGTCCCCGCGTGCGTCCCGCGCCGGACGGGCCGCGTGTGGCGCCAGGACGGCACCGGTACCGGCCATCCATTGCTTTTATGCAAGTGTTGTGCCTATGGGAGCCGGCCCTGGCTGACGGCCGCCTCGCCGGCACAGTTAACCGGCCAGCGTGGCCGCGGGATGCAAGCCCGGGACCAGGGGTACCGCTTCCCGGTGGGGCGGCGGAAGGGACGGTAATGGCTCGCGCGTGCGCTGGTATGCCGTGATGGATGCCGTCGGCTCCTTTGGCCTGGCAGTGCTGGTGGCGGCGCTGGCCACGACCGCAGCGGTGCTGTCCAGCCGGGCCAGCGAACGCCTGCGGATTCCCGCTCCGGCCTTCTTCCTAGTCGGCGCGGCCTTGGCGTCAGATATCTGGCCCCGGCTTGGCGCGTTGTCGTTCACGGCGGTGGAGCGCGTCGTCACGCTGGCGCTGGCGGTCATCTTGTTCGACGGCGGGATGCGGGTCGGCTGGCGGCGGTTCCGCCCAGCGGCCGCAGCGATTGTCTGGCTCGGGGTGGCAGGCACGCTGGTCACCGCAGCGGCCGTAGCCGCCGCCGCGCATTTCTTCTTCTCGTTCGGCTGGCACGCCGCCCTGCTGATAGGCACGGCGCTGGCGCCCACCGACCCGGCCGTGGTCTTCTCCGTGCTGGGCCGGCGCGAGGTCGGCGGGCGCAGCGGTGTGCTGCTGGAGGGTGAGTCCGGGGCCAACGACCCGGTCGGCATCGCCCTGCTGATCGCGCTGCTGACGGCCACCGGCACCGGGATGAGCGCAGCCGGCAGCGTGATCTTCGAGTTTGCCCTGCAGATGGGGGTCGGCGCCGCCGCCGGCGCCGCCGGCGGCCTGGCGCTGCTGGCGTTCATGCGGCGAGTGCCGCTGCCGAGCGAGGGCCTGTACCCGCTGCGCGTGCTGGCCGGGGCGCTGGCGATCTACGGCGCGGCCACCGTCGCGCACGGGTCCGGGTTCCTCGCCGTGTTCATCGCGGGGATCGTCATCGGTGACGAACGCGCCCCCTACAAACGGGAGATCGCACGCTTCCACTCCTCGCTGGCTAGCCTGGCCGAGGTGGTGGCGTTCGTGATGCTCGGGCTCACCATCCGGCTACAGGCCCTGACCCACGCGTGGGCGTGGCTGATCGGCCTGGTGCTGGCGGTCCTGCTGGCGCTGGTCATCCGGCCGCTGCTCGCCGGCGTGTTGCTGTGGCCGGTGCGGCTGCGGCCCCGCGAACGGCTGTTCGTGCTATGGGCCGGCCTCAAGGGCGCCGTGCCGATCGTGCTGGGCGTGTTCATCGTGCAGGCTGGTGTCACGGGCGCCACCCGCATCTACGAGATCATCTTCGTTGTGGTGGCGTTCTCGGTCATCGTGCAGGGCGGGACGGTGCCGGCGGCTGCCCGGCGGCTGAAGATCCCGCTGCGCACCATCGAACCCGAGCCGTGGAGCCTCGGCATACGGTTCCAGGCCGAACCCGAGGGCCTGCACCGCTGCACCGTAACCGCCGGCAGCGCAGCCGACAGCACCGCCATCGGTGACCTGCCCATGGCTGAGGACGCCTGGATCAGCCTCGTCATCCGCGGCGGGCGCCTCGTCCCCGCGCACGCCAGCACGGTGCTGCAGGCCGGAGACGAGATCGTCGTCCTCGCCCCTGCCGAACAGGCGGCCCAGCTTAAAGAACTGTTCACCATGCTGCAGCGTCATCCCCCCGCTCCCCATACACACCGCTCTCACGACGTCGACCCACCGCCGTGACCCACCGGCGGGCCGGGTAGTCCGGTGGCGTGCGGGGCTGCGCGGTGGTCATCCACCCAGGCACCTCCTTACCGTCGGGCTGCGGGAGCGGTCTGTGAGCGGCCCATATGCGTCACGGAGACGGACATTGTCCAGGCGGTGGCGAACCGGAAGGCGTGAACGATGTCCGGATCCATGACCTGATGACCGCTCGTCCGACCGTGATCAACGCGACGACAAGCATCCGCGATTCGGCTAAAACCACGGTGGCTGGGCGTTTCCGGCGCCTGCCGCCTCGTCGGCTACGCCGGTCTCATCGGGATGGTCGATATCGCAGATGTTTGCCGCGCGTTGCTCGACCCACCCGCGGGATGATGTGTCGGCTACCCACGACCGGCACGCCCAGGACGACTCGAACGCGACACCGCAGGCCTATGCCGCGTTGCGGTCCGCGGAACCGTGACCGCGAGTGGCTGCAAATGGCGCGGCCGCCCCTTCCGCGGCAGGCCCGCTGCCTGACGCCGGAGCATGGCGGGCCTTTGTAGGCCGCTGCCAGTGAGCCTCATCATGGGCCCGGCTGCAGCCAGCCGGGCCGGGCCTCGGTAGGTTCGGGGTAGCCATTGACCGTCGAGGAGAACTCATGGTGGTGCCGCTCGTTGGCCGCTCGGTGGCCGCGGTTGCCGGCGTCCTGCTCCTGCTCACTGCGGGGGTCAGCGTCATCGGGACGCTCATCGTGCCCCGCCGGGTCAGCAGCTGGCTGACACGCTGGGTGGACTGGATCGTGAACGAGGCATTCCGGCTGGCGACCAGGGCCAGCGCCGACTACAGGCGGCGTGACCGGGTGCTCGCTGGGCAGCCGGCGGCGATCCTGCTCGCGCAGCTGGCCGCCTGGCTGGGGATCTCCTTCATCGGGTACGCGCTGCTGCTGTGGCCGTTCGCCACCGGCGGCGTGACGTCGGCTTTCACCGATGCCGGGTCTTCGCTGTTCACCCTCGGATTCGCGGTGCCGGCCGGGACCGTGCCCGCGGCGATCGTCTTCGCCGCGGCGGCGACCGGTCTGGTGATTGTCGCGCTGCAGATCGCCTACCTGCCGACCCTGTACGCAGCGTTCAACCGGCGGGAAACCGAGGTGGCGCTGCTGAACGCGCGGGCCGGCGTCCCGTCCTGGGGCCCGGAGCTTTTGGCGCGCACCCACTACGCGCTGGGATCGGGCGTGTCGACCATCGATACGCTGCCCGATCTGTACGCCCGGTGGGAACGCTGGGCGGCCGACGTCGCGGAAAGTCACACCACCTACCTGCCGTTGGTGCGGTTCCGCTCACCCAGGCCGCTGTCGTCCTGGGTGACCGCGCTGCTTGCCATGCTGGACTCCGCCGCGCTGTTCCTGGCGGTGTCCCCAAAATCCGCGCCAGTGGTACCGGCTCGCCTGTGCCTGCGCGCAGGATTCCTGTGCTTCAACCAGATCGCGCGGGCGATGGGCATCGAGGTGCCCGATGAGCCCGACCCAAGCGGCGCAATCAGCCTGAGCCACCAGGAATTCCTCGACGCGATAGCCCGCATGCGCGAGGTCGACTTCCCGATCGAGCGCGACCCGGAAGATGCATGGGCGGACTTCGTTGGCTGGCGGCTCAACTACGAGCAGGCCGCCTATGCGGTGGCCGCTGCCGTCGACGCCGTGCCGGCGCTTTGGTCAGGCCCGCGACGGCGCCGCGATCCCGCCATCGCCCCTATCCGCCCGCCGCTCGGACGACCACCCAACTAGGCCGCGTGCGGCGGCGCCGCAGAAGCCGATGACCATAACCTGCCAGCTCCGGGTGATCTGCCGTTCTCGAAGCTGGCTGTCGCCGGGTTGACGATATCGACCGGTGCCTGTTCACCGGCTTCTCTCACGGGGCGGGCGGTCTGGCTGGTTCATCAAATCGAGTGGTCTGCCGGACGCCAGAAACAGGCCAGTGATCTTGAGCAGGCGCACGGGGCTCACCGGCGCGACAGAGTTCTTCGTTCGTTGCGACGACAAACCTGACCGCGAGGATCGCCGCCGCGTCGCCGTGGGGTGTGGCGGCCGCCCGTAGAGGTCGCACGTGGTGAGTGAGTGCGTCGAAGGAGGCTGGCTGATGCCAGAGACGTAGTCCGGGCAGTGCCAGGCCTGTCCCCGTCCTGACATGCGTGGCTGAGCCCTGCTCGGCTGGGTGTAAAGCTCAGGGAAAGCCCAAGGCCCCTGTTCCGCAGGTGCGCAAGATCGATCCTGCCACTGGGCCTCATCGCTCGTCCACACCGCGCGCGTATGACGCAGCCGCAACGACAGAGACCACCGGGCCAGTGCCGTCCACATGGGCGGTCGCCTCATCTTCAGGAACTGCCGTACTCCCGCTCGGGCAGGAGGCGGTGCACCGGATTCCGATGTGCGCTGTCGTGGTCGGCCGACATGGCTGTCGGCGTCTCACGAACGGTCAATATGTAGCGCCGTCGAGTCGGCTCAGGGCTCGTAGCGGTAACCCATCCCGGGTTCGTTAATGAGATAGCGCGGATGAGCTGGGTCGGGTTCCAGCTTCCTGCGCAGCCTGGCCAGGTAGAACCGCAAGTAGTGGGTCTCGTGACGGTATTTCGGCCCCCATACCTCGCTGAGCAGTTGCCGCGAGGGAACCAGTTTGCCGGGGTTTCGGAGCAGGATCTCGAGGACCCCCCATTCGGTCGGGGTGAGCCGGACCGCTCCGTGCGACTGGTCGCTTGCGCCCTCCGCGGGCGTGATCGTGCGGGCGGCCAGGTCGATCACATGGTGGCCCAGCGTGAACCTCGCGACCTCGGCGCCGCCTGCGGTGCGGCGCAGCGCGGAGCGCACCCGGGCAAGCAGTTCGTCCATGTGGAACGGCTTGGTCACATAGTCGTCCGCCCCGGCGTCGAGGGCACCGACCTTGCCCGCCGGATCCGCCCGGCCGGACAACACGATGATCGGGACCCGGGACCATCCGCGCAGACCCTCGATGACCTGCACGCCATCCAGGTCGGGCAGGCCAAGATCCAGGATGACGAGGTCTGGTGGCCACCGGGCCGCCGCGGCGAGTGCGGTCGCGCCGTCCGGTGCGGTCTCCACGTCGTAGTGCCGTGCGCGCAGGTTGATCCGCAGCGCCCGGAGCAGCTGCGGTTCGTCGTCCACGACGAGCACGCGAGTCACCCGCCGGCCTCCCCCGGCGCCAGCGTCTGGTCCGTGCCCGTGGGCGGCAGAGCCGGCACAGCGGGGACGGCCTGCGCGCTGTCCGCTGTGCCAGCCGTGCCGCCCACGGGCAGGCTGATGACCATGGTCGTGCCTCCCCCGGGCGTGTCCTCGGGTGCCAGGCTCCCGCCCATGGCCTCGACCAGGCCCCGCGACAGCGCAAGACCGAGTCCCACCCCCGTGTCGTTGTCACGGTCGCCGAAGCGCTGGAAGGGCTGGAAGACACGTTCCCTGTCCTCGGGGGGTATGCCGGGCCCGCGGTCGGCCACGCGCAGCTCGACGCGGCCGGCCAGGCTGCTGGCGGTAATCAGCACCGGCTGGCCAGCGGGACTATGCCTGACCGCATTGGACACTAGGTTGGCGACGGCCCGCTCGAGCAGCCCCGGGTCGGCGAGGACCTGCGGCGCGTCGTCCATGTCGATGAGCTGCACCTGGGCCGGTCCGAAGCCCAGGCCGTCGAGGGCGAGCGGCACGATCTCATCGAGCATGGCCGGCCGCACGGCCAGGCTGAGCGCGCCGGCCTGCAGCCTGCTCATGTCCAGCAGGTTTTCCACCAGGCGGGTGAGCCGGTCCAGCGACTCGTCCGCGGTGGCGAGCAGTTCGTCGGAGTCTTCCGGGCTCCAGTCCACGTCGTGGCTGCGCAGGCTCGTCACGGCCGCCTTCGCGGAGGCGAGCGGGGTGCGCAGGTCGTGGCTGACCGCGGCGAGCAGCGCGGTGCGCATCCGGTGAGCCTCGGCAAGCGGCTTGGCCGCCGCCGCCGCCTCCGCCAGCCTGGCCTGCTCCAGGGCCACCCCGACCTGCGCCGCGAACGCGGTAAGCACCCGCTGGTCGGAGGCGGGCAGCACCCGGCCGCGCAGGGCGAGGACGACGCTGCCGGTGGCGGCCACGATTGCGTCGCCCTCTCCGGGTGCTGTGCACGGCCGTGGTCCCGCCGCAGCCACCAGCCGCCAGCCGACCCCGTTGCCCCCTCGCGCGGCCCTGGCAGGCTCAGCCGCTGCCCGCTCAAGCTCTGCGTGGTCAAGTTCTGCCTGCTCAGTCGCTGCGCGTTCAAGCAGGGCGACGGACTCCATCCCGAACGCCTCCCGGGAGCGTTCCAGCAGCGCAGGGATGGCGTCTTGTCCGCGGAGCACGCTGCCGGCGAGCGTGGCGAGCGTCTCGGCCTCGGCAGACGCGTGCGCGGCCCGGCGGCTCTGCCGCGCAGAGGCATCCACCATGGATGCGACTGTCAGTGCGACGATCAGGAACGCCGTTAGCGCGAGCACGTTGTTGGGCTGCGCGATGCTGAACTGGTAGAGCGGCGGGATGAAGTAGTAGTTCACCAGCAAGGAGGAGGACACCGCGGCGACGAGGGCCGGGACCAGCCCGCCGAGGCGGGCGATGGCCGCGAGCGCGACAAGGAACACGAGCACCTGGCTGGTCAGGTTGAGCGGGCCGCGTAGCTGCGCGAGTGCGGCGGTAACCGCCGGCGGAACCGCCAGCGCGGCAGCCAGGCCCGCCAGCTGCCGTCGGCCCCCGGCCCGGGACCACTGCGCAGCGGGCCAGCGGCCTTTCCCTGCCCTCTCATGGGTGACCATGTGCACGTCGATGTCGCCGGATAGCGCGACCGTGGTCTCGCCGATGCCGCGGAGCATCAGCCGGGACAGCCGATTGCGCCTGCTGGTGCCGAGCACGAGCTGGGTCGCGCTGACCGCGCGGGCGAAGTCGAGCAGCGCCCGCGGAATGTCGTCGCCGACCACCTGGTGGTAGGTGCCGCCGAGGGATTCCACCAGCCTGCGCTGGGCCGCCAGCTCGGCCGGCGACGCGTCGGCGAGCCCGTCGCTGCGTGCCACGTGCACGGCGAGCACGTCACCGCCGACCGCGCGGGCGGCGATCCGGGCGGCGCGCCGGATCAGCGTCCCGCCTTCGGTGCCGCCGGTCAGCGCGACGACCACGCGCTCGCGCGTCTCCCACACCCCGCCGATGCCGTGCTCGTCGCGGTACTGGTTGAGCCCTTCGTCAACCCGGTCGGCGACCCAGAGCAGGGCGAGCTCGCGCAGCGCGGTCAGGTTACCGGCCCGGAAATAATTGGAGAGCGCGGCGTCGATCCTCTCGGGTGCGTAGACGCTGCCGTGCGCCATCCGCCGCCGCAGCGCCTCTGGTGACATGTCCACCAGCTCGACCTGGTCGGCCCTGCGGACAATGTCGTCGGGTACCGTCTCCCGCTGCGGCACCCCGGTGATCTTCTCGACGACGTCGTTGAGGGATTCCAAGTGCTGGATGTTGACCGTGGTGATGACCTCGATGCCGGCGTCGAGCAGTTCCTGCACGTCCCGCCACCGCTTCTCGTTGCGCCCGCCGGGCACGTTGGTGTGCGCGAGCTCGTCCACCAGCGCCACCTCGGGCTTGCGGGCGAGCACCGCGTCCACGTCCATCTCGGTGAACGCGACGCCGCGGTAGGTGCGGGTCAGCCTGGGCACGGTCTCGAGGTCGCTGGTCAGCTCCTCGGTGCGCGGGCGGCCGTGGCACTCGACGTAGCCGATGACCACGTCGGTTCCGCGCTCGGCGCGGCGCCGGCCCTCGTCGAGCATCCGGTAGGTCTTGCCGACCCCCGGCGCCGCGCCGAGATAGACCCGCAACCGCCCGCGCACTGTGTTTGCCTCCTAAGACTGGGCCGCCTCTCAAGGCTGGGCCGCCTCCAAAGATTTCGCTGGGGAACGACCTTGTCAGCCAGACATGTTGTCGAGCGCCAGGTTCAATTCCAGGACGTTCACCCGCGGCTCGCCGAGGAACCCGATGTTGCGGTCCTGAATGTGCTTGGTGACCAGGGCTCTGACGGTCCCCGGGCTGAGGTGGCGGGCCGCCGCGACCCGGTTCGCCTGCAGGTAGGCGTAGGCAGGTGAGATATCGGGGTCGAGACCCGAGCCTGAGGCGGTGACCGCGTCGGCCGGCACGCTTGCCGGGCTGACGCCGTTGAACTTCGCCACCTGCTGTCGCCGGGTGTTGATCTCCTGAACCAGCTTCGGGTTGTTCGGGCCCAGGTTCGACGCGCCGGAGAAGCCCGGGTCACAGCCGTAGTCGGTGGCGGAGGTCGGGTCCGACGCGTTGGACGGCCGCGGCTGGAAATACTGCGGCAGCGGGTTGCCCTTGGCGTCTACGAACTCCTGGCAGATCAGGCTCGAACCGACGGTCCGGCCGTGGGAGCTGACCAGCGAGCCGTTGGCCTGCTTGTGGAACGCCACCTGGGCGACACCCCACACCGCGAGCGGGTAGATCACGCCGGTGATCACGGTGAGGACGATGACGGCGCGCACCGCGGCCAGGTGCTGGCCGATCCAACTGGGAAGACGTGACATATCGGTCACCCGCCGAATCCTGGGATGAACTGGATGATGATGTCGATGAGCTTGATGCCGATGAACGGTATGATCAGCCCGCCGAGCCCGTAGACCCACAGGTTCCTGCGCAGCAGGGCCGAGGCTGAGGACGGGGTGTACCGGACACCGCGCAGCGCGAGCGGGATCAACGCGATGATGATGAGCGCGTTGAAGATGATCGCCGAGGTGATCGCCGACTCGGGGCTGTGCAAGTGCATGATGTTGAGCCGGCCCAGGCCAGGGAAGACGCTCGCGAACATGGCTGGGAGCATGGCGAAGTACTTCGCCACGTCGTTGGCGATGGAGAACGTGGTCAGCGAGCCGCGGGTGATCAGCAACTGCTTGCCGATCTCCACGATCTCGATGAGCTTGGTGGGGTTGGAGTCCAGGTCGACCATGTTCCCGGCCTCCTTGGCGGCGGACGTACCGGTGTTCATCGCCACCCCGACATCGGCCTGCGCGAGCGCGGGGGCGTCGTTGGTGCCATCCCCGGTCATCGCGACCAGGTGGCCGCCCTCCTGCTCCTTGCGGATCAGCGCCATCTTGTCTTCCGGCGTGGCCTCGGCCAGGAAATCATCCACCCCGGACTCATCGGCGATGGCCCTGGCGGTCAGCGGATTGTCGCCGGTGATCATGACGGTGCGGATGCCCATCGTGCGCATTTCCGCGAACCGCTCGGAGATGCCCACCTTGACGATGTCCTTGAGCAGGATCACGCCAAGCGCGCGGGCGGTGCCGTTGGCCTTCTCGGCCACCACCAGCGGGGTCCCGCCGGAAGCGGAAATCGCGTCCACCATCCTGCCAAGCTCGGCCGCAGGCTCACCGCCCGACTCGCGGATCCATTCGCGGACCGCGCTCGAGGCGCCCTTGCGGACCTGCCGGCCACCGGCGAGATCCACTCCGCTCATCCGGGTCTGCGCCGTGAATTGCACGAACACCGCGCCCGGCAGCTCGCCCTCATGGCGTTCGCGCAGGCCGTGCTCGCGCTTGGCGAGCACGGTGATCGAACGGCCCTCCGGCGTGTAGTCGGCCATGCTGGACAGCTGCGCGGCGTCCGCAAGCTCGTCGAGCTTGACGCCGGTCACCGGCAGGAACTCGGTCGCCTGGCGATCGCCGATGGTGATCGTGCCGGTCTTGTCCAGCAGCAGCGTGTTCACGTCCCCTGCCGCCTCGACCGCCCGGCCGGACATGGCGAGCACGTTGCGCTGCACCAGCCGGTCCATGCCGGCGATGCCGATCGCCGAAAGCAGTGCGCCGATCGTGGTCGGGATCAGCGCCACGACCAGGGCCACCAGGATGACCAGTGACTGCGGCGCTCCTGAATAGAACGCCATCGGCTGCAAGGTCACGACCGCGAGCAGGAACACGATGGTGAGGGAGGCGAGCAGGATGTTCAGCGCGATCTCGTTCGGCGTCTTCTGCCGCGACGCGCCCTCGACCAGGGCGATCATCCGGTCGATGAACGTCTCACCCGGCTTTGAGGTGATCTTCACCACGATCCGGTCGGACAATACCCTGGTGCCGCCGGTGACCGCGGACCTGTCACCGCCGGACTCCCGGATGACCGGCGCGGACTCGCCGGTGATCGCCGATTCGTCCACCGAGGCCACTCCCTCGACGACGTCGCCGTCACCGGGGATGATCTGCCCGGCCTCCACCACGACGTGGTCGCCGAGCGCGAGCGCCGTACCCGCGACCTCCTCCTCGCGCAGCGTCACGTGGCCGGGTTCCCAGCCGGACAGCCGACGGGCCACAGTCTCCCGCTTGGTGCGGCGCAGCGTGGCGGCCTGCGCCTTGCCGCGGCCCTCGGCCACCGCCTCGGACAGGTTAGCGAACACCACGGTCAGCCAGAGCCACACGGTGATCGTCCAGGCGAAGGTGCTGGGCTTGGTGATCGCGGAGTAGGTGGTCAGCGCGGCGCCGACCTCGACGACGAACATGACCGGGTTGTGCAACTGAACCCGCGGGTCCAGCTTCTTGAACGCGTCCGGCAGCGACCGCCAGAGCATTTTCGGGTCGAGAAAGCCGCCGCCGATCCGGCGCCGCTCCACATCCACCTGCGCGCCCGGCTGCGCCGGGACCTCGGGGGCAGTTGTCAGTGACATCAGTGCAGTCCTTCAGCGAACGGGCCCAGCGCGAGCGCTGGGAAGAATGTCAGTCCGACGATGATGAGGATCACGCCGATCACCATGCCGACGAACAGTGGCTTGTCGGTTGGCATGGTGCCGACGCTGGCCGGCGTCTTCTGCTGTCTGGCCAGCGAACCTGCCAGCCCCAGGGCGAAGATCTCCGGCGCGAACCTGCCGAGCAGCATGGCGATGCCGCCCGCGGTGTTGTACCAGGTCGTGTTCGTGGTCAGGCCCGCGAACGCGGAGCCATTGTTGTTGGTCATCGAGGTGAACGCGTACATGATCTCGGTCAGCCCGTGCGGGCCCGGGTTCAGGATCGAGGCCCGCGGGACCTTGAACGCGAGCGAGAGCCCGGCGAAGACCAGCACGATCGTCGGCATCGTGAGCATGTAAAGCGCGGCGTACTTCATCTCCCTGGGCCGGATCTTCTTGCCGATGTACTCAGGGGTCCGGCCGACCATCAGCCCGCCGACGAACACCGCAATGACCGCGAGGATCAAGATGCCGTACAAGCCCGCGCCGACCCCGCCTGGCGCGACCTCGCCGAGCATCATGTTGAACAGCAAGATCCCGCCACCGAACGGTGTGTAGGAGTCGTGGAAGGAGTTCACCGAGCCGGTCGATGTCACCGTCGTGGATGCGGCGAACAGCGACGATCCCGGGATGCCGAACCTGACTTCCTTGGCCTCCATGGCACCGTGCGCCGCCTGCGCGGCCACCCCAGCATGCTGCGCCTCGAAGTAGGTGACACCCGCCGCGGAAGCGGCCCAGATGATCACCATGACCGCGAGAACCGCGTAGCCCTGCCGCTTGTCGCCGACCATCTTGCCGAAGGTCCGCGTCAGCGAGAACGGGATCACCAGGATCAGGAAGATTTCGACCAGGTTGGTGAACGGGTTCGGGTTCTCGAACGGGTGCGAGGAGTTCGCGTTGTAGAAACCGCCGCCGTTGTTGCCCATGTCCTTGATGGCCTCCTGCGAGGCCACCGGGCCGCCGGTGATGGTCTGATGCTGGCCGGCCACCGTGGAGACGACGTGCCCGGCGCTGAAGTTGTCAATCAGGCCGCCGGCGGCCAGGACCAGCGCGAAAACGAAGGCAAGCGGCAACAGCAACCGTATGGTGCACCGGGTCAGATCGACCCAGAAGTTGCCGAGCCGGTCGGTCTTGGACCGGGTGAACCCGCGGACCAGCGCGATGGCGATCGCGATGCCCACCGCGGCGGACACGAAGTTCTGCACCGCCAGCCCGGACATCTGCACCAGGTGGCCCATGGTGGACTCACCCGAGTAGTTCTGCCAGTTCGTGTTGGTGGTGAACGAGGCCGCGGTGTTCCACGCCAGCGCTGGCGGGACCGCGGGAAACCCGAGCGACAGGAACAGGTGGTGCTGCAGTCGTTCGAGCGCGTACACGGCGAGCACGCAGATCGCGGAGAACGCGAGCATGCTGCGCAGGTATGTGCTCCACTTCTGGTCAGCATCCGGGTCGATGCCTATCACCTTGTAGACGCCGCGTTCCACCCGCCAGTGCTTGTCCGTGGTGAAGATCCGCGCCATGAAGTCGCCGAGCGGCTTGTAGCAGACCGCCAGGGCCACCACCAGCAGGCCGACCTGCAGCCAGCCCGCGAGATTTCCGTTCACTAGAACTTCTCCGGGAAGATCAGGGCCACCACCAGGTAGCCGACCAGCAGGATGCCGACGATCAGGCCGATGATGTTCTCAGCGCTCAAAATGCTCGACCCCCCACACCAGCAGGCCAAGCACGGCGAAGACCAGCACCGTGAGCCCGATGTAGATCAGGTCCGACATGGCCGTGCTCCTTTGCTCCTTGCTCGCTTCTCCGCCTGCTGCGCGGACGCAGCGCGCGGGCTCCTAGTGTCCATCTGGCGCCACAGGCTCACGCCGCGGGCCATCGGCAAGTAAAACCCCCGAACATGGCGAAACGGGCGCTCCTAACAGCTCCCTAACAGTGCGGCCGGATTTCCTAACGAAGCCCTAACACGCCGGTCGGCGCGGCCGCCGTATAAGGTGCGCGCTGGCTCCAGAGCCGCAGCGGCGGTGTTTGCGGGAACAGTGTCGTGGCCATCAGCGTGCCGGACAGCATGAGCAGGGTCGCGATGATTACGGTGGCGACGACGTTCAGCCAGCCGGGGTTGAGCCACGGGGCGAGGACCTCGGGGTCGTTGCACAGCAGCAGGAACACGCTGGCGCTGGGCAGCAGCAGCCCGGCGAGGGCCTGCACAGCCTCGGTGACCAGGCCGAGCGGCGCGTTCGGGATGAGCACGATCGCGGCGGCGGCGGCGGCCAGCCCGGTGTAGGTGGCATAGCACGCCCTGGCGTCGCGGAAGCTCCGGTGCAGCGAGTGCTTCATGCCGAACATGTCACCGAACGCGTAGCTGGTGGCTAAGGTGACCGCGGCGGCGCCGATGATGCTCGCATCCAGCAGCCCGTCGCGAACAGCGCGCCGAGCAGGCTGCTCTTGTGCCGAGCGCGTCGGTGAAGTGGCCCACCAGGGGCCGGCCACGGCGCAGGCGGCGATGATCATGATGGCGCCCGCGCCCACGACCACGGCGCCCGGGCCGAGCACGGTGTCGGCGCGCTCGTGGCTCATGAACCGGGGGGTGATCCGTTTGTCGATCACGTTGGACTGCTGGAAGAACAGCTGCCACGGCGCGACGGTGGTGCCGACGATGGCAGTGATGAGCAGGATCGCGTCTGAGCTGATCCCGCCCCGGATTCCCGGCACCACCAGGTGGTAGAAGGCGGCGCCGTAGTCCGGGTGGGACATGATTGCCAGCGGGACGAGCACCAGGCTGGCCGCGATGAACAGCAGCATCGCGCGCTCCCACGCGCGGTCACCGGCGAGGTGACGATCCCGGATCACCCGCGATCTTGAAGCAGCGGGACTAGCCTGACCGGCACTCACCGGGCCTCTCCAAGATAGACGCTGCGCACCGGCGAAGCAGCGGCCCTTGCCTCACCGCCGGTTGTGTTGTCCGGTCGGCTCAACCGGTACTACGGGCGCCTCCGACGCCCACCCAGTCAGTGATCCACTTCCCGGTTTAGCCTGTTATAGGACACCACGCTCCACCAGCACAAACCCGCGTGGTCGGCTTTCCGGAGGGATGCTGGTCGGCTCGTTAGCAATTCCGTTAGCACATCCGGACGCTGAGCTGCGGCTTACTACTGGTCCTCCCCTACTCGTCGTAGCTGCCAGTCTCTTGGCAGTGACACTGGTGCGGGCCTAAAATTAGGCCCAGGTGCGCCGGGAAGCCTGGTCGGCACGACATCCGTAACCGTGCGGAGTCGTTCACCAGGAGCGTCCGATGAGCACCCAGAATGCATCTGCAGGCACGTCACCCGTCACGGGCACCGCCAGACCGGCCTCCAACAAGGCGGCTTCGCCGAGCTGGCCGTGGCGGCGGGCTGCGCTCATCCTCGCCGCTGCCGCCCAACTGATCACCATCTCGGCGTTGAATAGCGCCGGCTTTGGCCGCAACGTGGTCGGCGCTGCTGCTCGCCATCGCGCCCGCACCGCTGGCCGCGGTAACACCGGTCGCTCCGGCCCCAGTTGCGAGGCTGGCCGCTGTCGCCCGTGCGGCGGTCCTGGTGGCAGGTATCGCGGAGCGGGATCGGGCACACCGGCCTGTTCTTCATCCCAGCCTTGGTGGTGCTGCTCGTCGAAGCGGTCAAGCTCTGGCGCGAGCGGTCCTGATCCTGCCGGATCGCCACCGCCGTGCAGAGAGAGCCTAGGGCTGCGTCAAGGATCAAGCGAGGCCGAATGTCCAGGATCAAGCGACGCCAGGCGGCCTCGTTTGGCAGCGGGAGGAGGTAACCGAAACAGTGACGATTGGTCGTGCGGAAGGAGGGCTGCCGTGTCCAGCGTACGCCGGGTAATCGTCGGCACGAGCGGCTCGCCGGGCAGTCTGCGGGCACTGCGTTACGCCGAGGACCTGGCCCGCGCCCATGCCGCCATCCTGATACCCGTTCTTGCTTGGGTGCCGCCGGGCGGTGACCGCGCCGACCGCCGTCAACCTTCGGGTCAGCTGCGCCTGGTATGGCGGGACGCCGCCTGCCAGCGGCTTCGTGATGCGCTCGTCGCGGCCTGGGGACAAGTCCCTGACGATCCACCGGTCCGGCCCCTCGTTCAGCGGGGTGAGGCTGGCTGGGTCCTGGTCAGTGTGGCCTGCTGCGCTGATGACCTGCTGGTCGTGGGTGCTGGCCGTCGTGGCGCGCTGGCCCGGATGGTCTGCGGCAAGGTGAGCCGCCACTGCCTGGCCCATGCCCAGTGCCCCGTGCTCGCCGTCCCGCCACCCGCACTCGCCCGGGAAATCGGGCATGGCCGGATTGTATGGGCGTTCCGGCACCGGAGGCTGACCCCGGATCGGGTCCTCCGGAACCAGCGCCAGGCAGCCACTTAAGGGGCAGGAGGTCTCACAGATGACCCGCTACCTGACGAGGGACCGCATCGCCATCGCGGCTGCGCTGGCGGCACCGCTTGCGGCAGCGGCGATTCTGCTGCCGTTCCGTGCGGGCTGGTCGAACACGAACGTGGCCCTGCTGCTGGTCGTGGTGGTGGTCGGGGTAGCTGCGATCGGTAACCGGGTGGCTGGCGGCCTGGCGGCGGTGTGGGCGGCGGTCTGGTTCGACTTCTTCTTCACCTTGCCGTATGAGCGGTTCACGATCCGCAGGTCATCGGATATCACGACCGCGGTGCTCCTGTTGGCGGTCGGCCTGGCCGTGTCGCAGCTGGCGGCTCGCGCTCGGCGGCTGCAGGTTATTGCGATCACGGACGCGGGTTACCTGGCGTTGATCCGCGAGACCGCGTCGCTCGCCCAGTCCGCCAGGTCGCCTGATCCCGTTGTCGATCACGTCAAGCAGAAGCTCACCGGCGTGCTCGACCTAAAAGGATGCCGGTTCGAGTACGGTTCCCTGCTCGGTCATCCGCCGCGTCTGGCGCCAGACGGCAACATAATGATGGGTGACTACCGCTGGGACTTCGAACGATGGGGACTTCCCGCGGAGGAGATCGAGTTGCCGGTTTCCGGCCCCGGACAGTACTACGGGCGGTTCATGCTGAAGCCAAAACCGGGCTCGAAGCCCTCCCTGCAGGCGCGCCTGGTCGCCGTCACCCTGGCCGATCAGGCCGGGCGCGCCTTCGGCGCCAGTGACAACGCGCGGACCGCGCGCACCAGCCGGACTGCCCCGGACGAGTGACGACGTGCACCGGCCCGCCGAGCGGGAGCTGGCCCGGTGGGGCCTGCCCGGCTGGTATGCCGCGCCGGTGTTCGCGCCTGGGGGGCTACCCGCTGGCCGGGCTGCTGCTCGCGCTGCCGCGCTTGCGGCGACCGGCCAGCTGGACCGCGCCCGGCAGTGTACTCGTGCTGGTATGCACGTATATCGCGGCAAGTTGCACGGCCAGGCTGCCGCCACGCTGCGGCACCACGCCGCCGGGCCTGGTATGGCTTGCCGGGCAAGCCCTGTCATGCGAGCTGGCCTGACTCTGAAGCCGGCGGCCGGGGACAGGCAGGCCCTGGGTGGTCAGGAGGGGGCCGGACGGGCGGGGCGGTGCCCATGCCAGCGGATCGAGGGTGCCGTCGACGGCGACTTCGGCGACATCGGTGAGGCGCGCAGGTTGCTGTTGCGGGCGTAGCTTTGCAACCTGGCGAAGGCCTGGCTGCGGCGGAGACGCCGAGCAGGTTGACGCACCGGTCGGCACGCCCGGACAGCAGGTCGACGATGTCATAGTCGTCGACGAGAGGAGGCGGGTTGAGATGACCCGGGAAGCCGACGTGGTCCAGGCGCTTGTCAAGATCGCCTGGCACTCTGGCGATCTGGTTCCCGTGCCTGCTTCCTGGCCTTCACGTCTGCGCCATGCCGGCGACGTAGGGCAAGCGGATGGACCCGCGATAGCCTCCCCGGCCGGCCGTTGCTGAGTCCGCGGTGCGATCGCGGTCCCCGCATAAGCGCTGAGCTGGCCACGACAGAACCGGCCGGCAGTTGGTGCGCACGGGGAGCATCGGGGAACGCCATGGACACCGGCGCGGCAGAACGACCCCTCCTAGCTGCGGGAGGAAGGCCAGCGGGGCAACAGGGAACTGGCCCCCAGGCGAGAGTGTGCCTCGCGAAGCCAAGCGCCGATCATAAGCCGTGAGTCCGCCGGGAGACCGCCCAGCGGCCCCCAGTGTCCTCTATCCAGCCGCCGGTAATCCGCGCGGAATACGGGTACCGAGGTGCTGTTGCTGCATCGCCTTAAGGAGGGGCCATGAGCTACGCCAGGCAGCTGCTCGACACCTGCCCACGCGCGGTCAACGTCGACGCCGGTGTGCTGGCCGCCGCCATCGACGCGCTCAGCGACTGCGCGCAGGCCTGCATCGGCGACGTCGACGCCGACTTGAGCGAGCAGAACGTG
This sequence comes from uncultured Actinomycetota bacterium, assembly GCA_963727015.1. Taxonomy (GTDB): domain Bacteria; phylum Actinomycetota; class Actinomycetes; order Streptosporangiales; family Streptosporangiaceae; genus DATFVJ01. Next base: position 377,024 of record CAVSEV010000007.1, read on the forward strand.
ACCGAGATGGTCACATGCATCCGCCTGTGCCTGGACTGCGCCGATGTCTGCACCGCCGCCATCGGGGTGACAAGCCGCCAGGCGGCGTACGACGCCAAGGTCAGCAGACCGCTGCTGGAGGCCTGCGTGACCATCTGCAAGAGCTGCGGCGACGAGTGCGAGCGGCATGCCCGGCACCATGAGCACTGCCGGGTCTGCGAGCAGGCCTGCCGGCGGTGCGAGCAGGCCTGCCGGCGGTGCGAGCAGGCCTGCCGGGACCTCTTGGACGCCATGAAATAGGAGACCGGCCGACCGGTGCCGCCCAGCCTCAGTTTGCCGCGGACCACGGCACACACCGTGCGGAAGCGGCGTGCCATAACGATCATTCGGGCGCGTCTTCTATGCAGTCAGCTGACCGAGACCAGCACGCAGATCGGAACTGCGCGCCCAGCTCAAGTTACGGGCCGATCACTCGCCGTGGACGAGCGCGGCTAATCGTGTGATCCGGGCGCCTGGCTCGGGGCGGCCGATAGTCCCGTCAGCCGTCCTGATGACTGCATGCAGATCAGCCGGTTCTGGCGCCCGCGGAGGACGGCGGCAGGCCCGAGCACATGCCCGGCAGTGAGATGGACGTGGGACCGCAATTGCCGGGCGTCAGCGACGACATCGAATCCGGCAGCCCTGGGGTGGCCGGCATCCGGCTTCGACAGTGTGGTCAGCACTGGGACGAGCGTGGTCTTGCCGTCGTTGGCATTCTGGAGGTGGCTCTGGCCACTGGCGGCCGCGGCATGTCGAACAAGCAGATCGCCGAGCGGCTGGTCATCACGCCGAAGACAGCAGGCAATCACCTCGAGCACATCTACGCTAAGATCGATGTCTCCAGCAGAGCCGCCGCGGCGATGTTCGCGGTGCAGCATCGACTGCTCCCCGAGTCAGAAGATCGCCGTAACCGCGACCTTCTGACGCCCCGCCCGAGGCGCCTGGAGATGAGGCACAGAGCACGACGCCCATATCCAGCAGCCCACCTGCGCGCCCATCTCCCGTAATGACTGGCCCCTGGCCGTTAACCGCAACGCGCGGCTGCCGCTGCTCCACGCATGTTCCGGCGGGCTGGCGCAAGCCCGGCTCCGTCGGGACAGGTCGGAATGAAACGCCAAACGGTCACCGCCGTCGATGTGGTCTGCAAGCTTCCGCTGGCCCGGACCAGACAGCTCGCCCACCACACCGCGCCGGGCAGCGATGGCCATCAGCAGCACCTCGGCCGTACCCCGCACCTCCCGCCGGGAAGCCCGGTCGGCTAGACGTCCGTCGGCCAGGCAGGCAGCGGCAGGCTGGGCTGATTTGTGCTCCAGGCGGACCCGGTCGGCCGCGCGGCGGTGCGCAATCGTCGTTGCCGACGCGATCGCGCTGCCCTTGCCCGGCCGGACGTGGATGTGCAGCACCACATAGCAAGACCTCCTCGGCCCGAAACGAGTCGCACACCACACTGCGCACCACGGGAACAGGGTCGCTGCCGCGCGGGCGGGCACCGCCCCGAACGTAGCCTGGTCGCCTTTGGGGCCACCTCGCCCACAAGGGCCCAGATCGGCGTCAGATACCTGCCGGACGCCAGCGCCTGACCCGTTGCGCGGGCGGGTCGCGCGTAGCCCCACATGCTCTTCGCCACCGGGGCGGATACCGCCCGGCCGACAGGATTCCGCCCGGCGGGCCAATCCGCAACGACGCCGACAACGAACACCTACTATGACCGACCTGATTACCCGCCGGGCCAGCCGCCGGGTAATCCATTTTGCTGGCCCGCTGGTCCGGCCGTTGCTGGCGGCCCGCCCTAAACGGGCGACCACGCCGGGCCGGCGCCTGCGCCCGATCCCCGTCAGCCCCGGAGACAAGGAGAGCTCATGCGACCCGGCAGGAACACTCGCCCAGGCGGCCCCGTACGCGCCAAAGATGCAAAGGAAGAGGTAACGCGCTTTGTGACACGGGGGAGGGCGGGCGCGATACTACTTGCCCTGGCGGCGGCGGCCGCGGCGTTGGTCGCAGCCGTTCCCGCGTCCGCCTCCGCCTCCGCCTCGATCCAGGCGTCCCCGGTCGTCGGGCACGTCTACGTTAATGACAACACCGCTGGAACGAACACGATCGGGGCGTTTGACCGTCACGCAGACGGAACGCTGACCCCCGAAGCCGGGCTCCCCGTTAGCCGCCGGCGGCGCCGGAACCGGAGCCGGGCTGGCATCTCAAGGCGCGCTGCAGATCTCACCGGACGGCCGCTTCCTGATCGCCGCCGATGCCGGCAGCAACCAGATCTCGGTGCTGCGGATCAAGCGCGACGGCTCACCCAGGCTCGTGCCCCATGGCGTCGTCTCCTCCGGCGGCGTCCTGCCCGTCAGCATCGCGGTCCACGATGACCTGGTGTACGTCGCCAACTCCGGTAACGGCGGAAGCAACTACACTGGCTTCCGGCTCAGCCACAACGGCCGCTTGGAGCCGATCGCTGGCTCGGCCGTCGCGCTGCCCGATGGGTCGCAGCCAGGCGACGTGCTGTTCAACGGCAACGGCACCAAGCTCGCCGGGACACGCGTCGGGACCTCCCAGATCGACAGCTTCACCGTCGGCGGCGACGGGCGCCTGACTGCCGCCCCGGGATCGCCCTTCCCCGCCCAAGGCCTTGGCCCGTTCGGCAGCGAGTTCCGCCCGACGAAGCCAAATCAGCTGTTTGTCTCGAACGCCCACAACGTCGGCGCCGGCACCGGCACGATCTCGGCGTTCAACGACTCCGGCAACGCCACGCTATCGCCGATCGGATCCTCCCCGTTCACCGACCTGCAGACGGCGCCGTGCTGGGTAGAGATCAGCCATGACGGCCGGTTCCTGTTCACCGTGAACACGGTATCCGGCACAATCTCCCGCTACTCGATCGGCCCGAGTGGCGCGTTGACGCTGCTGGGCAGCACGCCGGTCGGCGCCACCGGTGGCGTCGGCGCCGTCGACGCCCGCCTGAGCCCCGACGGCCGCACCCTGTTCGTCGACGAGAGCAAAATCGGCGCCGTCGGCGCGTTCGCCGTCAACGGCGGCACCCTGACCGAGCTGGCCACCTCCCCGACTTCGCTGCCAACTGGCGCCACGCCCGCCGGCATCGTCGTCAACTAGCTAGCCCGTTCACCAGCGCAACCCGGAGCGCCGGGGGCGTCACGCGCCCCCGGCGCCGCTCGTCCGCAGCGCCGGTGGGCACCCGGGGCCAAGGTCGTGACGCCATGGGTGCGAGGGGCGCGACGTTTCTCGAAGCCGAGCTTGTCGCGTTCGCCGGTCCCCTCGTGCCTACCAGGCCGGAGCGCATACCTCCGGAACTCTTACCGCGCTGGGCCGGGGCATAGCCGATTTGGGCGGTGGCGTATCCGTGGCCGAGGCCGTAGTCGGCTTTGAGCCAGCCGACAAGGGCCTTGTGTTTGGTCGCCTTGGAGGAGCGGATGAGTTCGAGCCAGTCGTTGATGGGCCGGCCGTACCTCCCCTCGATGGACAGGAAGCAGGACGCGGGGCCGGGGACGCGTTCGGTCATGATGATCTCCGGTTCGTGTGGCTGGGATTGTTGGTGAGTTGCCTGGTGGTCCCTGGAGCTCGGGTTCATGCCGCGGTGTAGCGCAGCAGCACAGCGCCCGTGGCGAAGGGCCTGGTCTCGGCGAGGGTGAGCCGCGCCCTGATGAACAGGTCAGCAACGATCTTTCTCATGGCAAGCTCCGGCTGGTTATGAGCTGGGCGGTCACGAATGCGACCCAGAGCAGGGTGAGCGGCGAGCCGTGTTGGGCGTCGGCGGTGGCGTCCCCACCGCGCACAGGGCGCCGGCCGCCCCGTTCACCGATGCACCACCACGCGGGGCCGCTGTCCTGCGCTTGTACCGGCTTATCGGCCCGGCTAGAGGCGGCAGTTGGCTGGCCGAGATCCCGTTCCTGTCGTCATGGCGCTGTACGCGGCGGCCATCCTCTGGATGACCTCGGAACGGTCACGGATCGCCCCGGCCGCGCTCGCCACCGGCACCGGCACCGTTCTGGGCATCGTCATGTACGCGGTAGCACCGCTTGGACTCAGCAAAGCTGCCACCAATCCGTGGCTGCCGGGATCCGATATCGATCCGCTCGTGGCGCTCGCATGGATCCTGTTGCTCTGCGGCCCGGTGGCGGGCCGCTGTCGCAGCGTGGACGTGTGCGGCGCAGCCCATGTTCCACTGTCCTCGTTCTGGACGCTCCGCTGGCCGCTCAGACGCCGTCCCGGCCAAGATCCGCTCCCATCTCGCTCCCAAAATCGGACACCTGGGGAGGGGCGGCAGGGCTGCTTACCGTACGTAGACTCTCTGACCTGGGAAAACTCGGTGGAGCTGAGGGGATTTGAACCCCTGACCCCCTCGATGCGAATAAGGTTCTTTGTTCATATTGATTCCTGGTCAGCTGTGGATTGTCCCGATAAACTCCAGGTCAGAGGCATATTGTTGGTGCCGCATGATGATGGCAAGTGTCATTGCCTGGCGTATCAGCCGCCAACAAATCGCCAACAAATGATCTGTCAGTTGGGAAGGCCATGGGGTACTCGCAGAAGCGGAAAGGCCGGGACGGCAGGCCCCGCTACACGGCCGTCTATGAGGACATCCGCGGCAGGAGGCACTCGGCGGGCACCTTCGCCAGCAGGAAGGATGCCGACGACGCGTGGCAGCGCGCCGAGGCGAAGGTCGCCGAAGGGCGTGCCGCAGATCCGCACCGCGGGCGTCAGACCTTCCGGCGCTATGTCGAAGACGAATGGTTTCCCAATCACCGGCTGGAAGCACGTGCACGGGAGACCTACACCTACTATCTTGAGCGTCACATCATCCCGTGGTTCGGCCCCATGCGGATGATCGAGATTCTCCCGTCGCACGTGCGTGAGTGGGTCGCCAATCTCGATCACGACGGTGTAAGCCCGTCGTCCATCAAATACTGCCTGACCATTCTCAGTGCGATCTTCACGACCGCGCCGAACGAGATGGTCTTCTTCCACCCATGCAGGGGAGTGAAGACCCCGCCGGTGCCGAAAAGGATCCGGCAGATCGTCACACCAGAGCAGTTCGACCTCCTGCATGCCGCGCTGCCCGGCGACGACATGCGGCTGCTGGTGGAGATCGCCATCGAGAGCGGCTTGCGATGGGGAGAGCTGACCGAGCTCCGGCCCAAGGACATCGACGTGGGCGCTCGGGTCCTGACGGTCAGCCGGGTCGTGATCGAAGTCTCGTCGAGGTTCCACCCCACCGGCGGGCGTTTCCTGATCAAGCACTACCCGAAAGACCAGGAACACCGCCAGCTCAGATTGAGCCACCAGATGACCAGGAAGATCGAAGCGCACATCGGGCAGCACAGCCTCGGCGATGACGACCTGTTGTTCTCGGTGCCGGGGGAGCGCGAGACGTCGGTGCTGCGGGTGGTTCCCGACCCGGACACGCTTGGCATGACCGAGCCGAATGCCGCTGGCCGCCGTTATGGGCACGGCACGCTCAGTGGTTATTCGGCGGGCAGGTGCAGATGCCGCCGCTGCAAGGACGCGTACGCCGTGTACCGGGCGCAGCGCCGGGCTGGCGGAAAGGATGCGCCACGTGGCCGGCGCGTGGTCAACAGCGACGGGCATATCCCGCGCAGGTGGTTCCGCGACAATGTCTGGTTGCCCGCGCGCACGGCCGCACGGCTGGGGACCGGGGTCAAAGTGCACAGCCTCCGGCACGCCCACGCCTCATGGCTGCTCGCCGGCGGCGCAGACCTGGAAACCGTCAAGGAACGCCTCGGCCACGCCTCCATCCTGACGACGCAAAAGTACCTGCACACCCTGCCCGAAGAAGCCGACGACGCCGCGCTCGATGCCTTTGCGAAGGTCCGCAACCGCAAGCGCGGCGGCCCGCCACCGGCCAAGGTGCGTGGCGCATGAATCCCCGCACGCGCCGGGTGGCGCTTTATGCGATCGCCGCCATCGCGATCCTCGCGAGCGCCAACGCCCTCGCGCACAGTTATGCGGGGTTGTTCGGGTGGGCGGTGCATCACCGGCTGAGCGGCTGGCAGGCGATGTCGTGGCCGGCTGAGATCGACGTGTTCCTGGCGGTCGGCGAACTGGCGCTGTACGTCGCCTACCTGGATGGCTGGCCCGCCCGGCAGCGGGTGTGGCCGTGGATGACCGCGCTGACCGGCCTGGCCGTGAGCGTGGCCGGGAACATCGGCCACATCCAGCCGCTGCCGGGCCACCCGGTCACGCTGGCGGACCGGCTGACCGCCGCGACGAGCCCGCTCGCGGCGTTCGCTGGCCTGACGGTCGGGCTGCTGGTGCTGCGGATGAACCGCCAGCGGACCACCGGGAGTATGCACAAAACAGCCACCTACCTGCGCCCGGTGCCAGGCGCGGCAGCGGGCGCTGATGGGCTGCACGCAGCGGCGGCTGCTTCTATGGCCGTGCCCGGCAGCGCAGCCGCCCGGGATCAATCCCTGGCGTCTGCGGCGGGCGGTGCCGGTCCGTCCCACGCGGCCGCGGATGAAGGCCCGGACCCGCGGCTGCTGCGGGAGGCAGGCGTGATCTACCGGTTGGCGGCCGAGCAGGGTGAGCGGCTCAGCCAGCGGGCGCTGGCCGCGCGGCTTCGCCGCAGCGGTCACCGGTTCCCCAATCAGCATCTGCACCCGATCGCGGCGGCCATCGGCCTCGAACCCGCGATCCGGCGCACCCCTAACTAGGGCAGGTGGACAGCGATGGAGGAGATCACGCGGGTCGCGGAACGGCTGCGGGCCAGCAGCGACCTGGGGGAGACGCTGGCGGCGGGTTTTGACGCGTTCGAGGCGATCCGGGCTGCCGCCCGGGCCTGCGAAGACGATACGGGCCTGTTCGCGGCGTTCCTCCTGACGGCGGGCGCCGCGGTCGAGGGCCGCAACGCCCTCGCCGCCGCTCCGTCACTCCCGCCAGCGCGCTGCTCGGTGCCCGTCGGCACGCGGCCGGCGAGCATCGCGCCTGGCGCCGTCCAGGAGATAACTGCCGCGCTTGCCACGCTCGGGGAACTGCTCGCCAGCGGCCTGGCCGATGCCGCCGCGTCGGCCGCCGCTCGCGGCGACCGGGCCGCGTGCGGTGACGCCGCCCGCGCCGCCACGCAGATCCACCAGTTGCTCGCCGGAGCCGGCGATGACACCCACGTTTGGTGACGTCCTCGCCTCGGCCGGCGAGCACATCGACGCTGCGATCCGCTGCGACGATCACCTGCCGGCTGCGGCGGCGCCTGAAGCTATCGGCGAACTCGGCCGCGTGATCACCGCGTTGGCGCGGCTGGCCGGAGGGTTCTTCGCGCAGGACGGGACCGACCCTGTGGCTGTGCGCCTGCTCGACGCGCGTGCGCGGGCGGCCGCCGACACGACGCTGGTGCTGCGCCAGGCCAGCGCGAACCTGCGCACCTTCGCCCAGGCGCCCAACGCCCGGGCGTCCGCCGCCGATGTGCGCCATCCGGTCGCACGTCACCTGTCCGCCGCCGCTGACGCCCTGGCAGCCGGTCATGACCTGCTGCAAACCCATTTCGCGCCCGGCCCCGGTGGGTCGCGGATCGGCAGCTCACCCTGGGCGCCGGTCATCGTCGCCGCCCCAGCCGGCGACGCGCTGCTCGCCGAAGTGGCCGCCTGCGCCCAGCGGCTCGCGCCCTTGGCGGCGCGGCTGTTGCGGCCCAGCCCCGCAGGCCCTCCGCTTCTACCTGCTGAGCGGCTGGCCGCCGGTACGACGAGCCAGTGGCTGCGAGCCGCCGCCACGGCCGCCGAACCGGCCCTGCACGACTACCCCCCGGCCGGTGCCCAGGACATGCTGCTGGCCGCGGTCCCCGCCAACACGGCGCCTCCCCGCCAGCCACCCAACGGCGGCGAACCGGTCAGCGGCCTGTGCGCCGGTACCGCGATTTGCGCCGAACGGCTCCGCTACCTGGCACTCGCTTTCGCCAGCCGCGCCCGCTTCCCCGCCACCGCGACAAGCGCGTCCTGGCAGCGAACCGCGCATGCCGCCGCGATCATCGGCCACGCCAGCGAGCCCGTCCTGCGCTCGCTCGCCGGCCGGGCCACCCAGCTAGGCATCAATCCAGCCATCGCGGTCGGCCTGAACCAAGCGGCCGACGCGACGGCGCGGGCGTGGGCGGCGTGGCGGGATGCCGCCCGTTGCTGGGACACCGTGACCACCGGCACCCGCGCGGCGCTCACGCCCGTCGCGGCCGAAATCGGGGACCTCGTCCTATGGATCGGGCGCATCGCCCACCGGGACCCACACTGGACACCCGCTGGTGGCCACACCGGTGCGCTCCGCGAGGCGGCCAATCTCGCTCACGTTCCCGCTGACATCCCGGCCGTCCTGGCGTCGGTCCACGACGCGACCGACGCCGTCATCCGCGTCGGCGCCTGCGACCGCGAAGCCGTCCGCGAGGCCGCCGCCCAAACCGGCCTGTTCGTGCCAACCCGCCTGTTGCCCAGCGACTACAACGTCCCCCGCCCCTTTACACCCGCCCCCGGCCAGACCATCGACGCTCTGCTGGCGAGCTACGACACCGCGATCAACGCCAGCAATTGCGCGGCCACCATTCTCGATGACCTGGCGATCGCGACCGGCGCCCCCACCCGCGCGCTCGCCGCGATCCGCGCCGCCGGCCAGCGCGGCGTCCCGCACCTGATCCACGAACCGGCCCCCGCCGCCGACCGTGCGCCCCGCGCCGTTCAGCACGAGCGCGGCCACGTCCAACGCGTGCTGCGCAGCCTCGACATAAGCGAACCTGCCATGCTTGGACGCGCTGCCGAAATCGACAACGCCACACACGACCTCATCTGCGAAGCCACCGCCAAAACGCAACGCCGCGACGCCGTCGGCTCTGGCTCCCGCGTACGCACTCAGGGCACCCCATCAGGCTTGCGCCATCCCGCCCACCTCGCCGCCAGAGACTCGCCCAGCAGCCCGGCCGGGCGGAGCGCTGATACAGCTGGGCAAGCCGCAATGCTGGCGGCGTTGCCAGCCAGGAACCGGCCAACCAGCACGCCACTCAGGCGATCGGATTCGCCGACAGCGCGGAAGATGCGGAGCCGTGCCGGACAAGCCGCTTGGGCGCAGTTAGCCGTAGCCTGGCGGCGCCGCCAGCGTCGACACTCGCCCGCCGCTACCTGATCGGCATTTTGACGTCCCCGAGCTCATCGATTCGGACGGCCGCCGGGCCGTCACTCACGTCCTGGATGAGGACAGTTATCGTGTCGCACTGCTGGCTAGGTTGATGGAAGAGGCTCAGGAAGCTGATCGGGCCACACCGGACAAACTCGCCGCCGAACTCGCGGATGTCCTGGAAGTACTCAAGGCGCTGGTGACGAGACTGGGCATGACCTGGGAGCAACTACTGGTTCCCTTAGCGTCCGTGTCCCAACGGCTGACCATCACATATCCGATCACGACAGGCAGAAGTCTTCGCCGTACATAGAATCCCTCGCCGTCTCCTTGCTGCGAAAAGCGGTGCTCGCGCCGGGCATAGGCATCCAGGGCGGACCCTAGCAGGCGGATTTTCGGCAGGTCAGCCCGTAGGTCGTGACGGCTACGCGTTCGGCGCCGGGATCGCGAAGGGCGTCGGCGATGAGCCGGGTCGGGAATGGCAGGAACGCCACGACGAGGAGCAGGACCAAGTTGATTTGCTGGAAGATCGGATCTGCCCGGGTGAGCCGCTCGGTCAAATGCGGTGTGGGCCAGCCACGCACCGCCGATGGTCAGGAAGCTGACGACGTATGCCAGGTAGCCGGGCCAGGCGTGCAGCACCTGCTCCAGCGGTGTGCCCGGCGGATGGACCGCGGGGTCCAGTACCAGCAGCGTGGCGGCGATGGAGAACACGCGGTCGCTGAATGCCGCCATCCGGGCGGTACCCCAGAGACCGGCGCGCACGCGGCGTGTCGTCGTGAGCTGCCACGGCATTGCCTCCTTCGCGTCAGCCGACGGTGGCAACCCCTTGCAGACATGCCCTCGGATCGGCAACCGGGCAGCCCGATATGGGGAACGGGCAAACCCGGCGCCTCGAATGCTTGCGAAGCCGGTAGCTGTGGCCGCCGGCGACGCGTGCTGCGGTTCGGCCACGAGACCGGCAACCAGGGCCGGTGACACGCGGCTCACGGATACCTGAAGGAAGCCCGAGCTTACTACCCGGCGCCCGACTCCTCCGCCAGCTCGGCCTCGGCCACCATGATTTCGAAGCCCAGAGCCGCGAGGATATTGCCGCCCGCCGCGACGACCCTGGGAGTGCCGACAACCGGGGCAACCGCGATCATGACCGCCTGAATGTCATCGGCGGTGACCCCGCTGTCAGCGGCGGCACCGGCGTTGGCCAGATAGGAGGCGGCCGGTGCGTCCACCGCGATCAGGGCGGCAATCCGGGCGAGCATCAGCTCACGCGGCGCCAGCGAACAGCGCTCAAGGGACGCGGCGGTGATGTCGGCGAGCGTGTCGAGGACGGGTGTTTCGGCGGTCATGGAACCCTCCGGGTGCTAGGGAACGCGCGCGCAGTGGCGCAGGCCAGATATACGAGCAGTTCAGTCCTGCTCCCGGCCGGCGGCATCACCTTGGACGGGTGAGCTTCACCTGCTCCGCCCTTCCGCAGCGACTCGGCCGGCTGCCAACTCCCGGGGTGATGCTCACGTGCTGGGTGATGGGGATGCGGAGGGACAGCGCGTGTTCACCGCGGCCAGGAGGTTCTGCGCCGCCGTATTGACATCGCCGAGCGCGGTCACCACACCGGACACCGCGCTGGTGCTGGGGTGCGCGGCCAGGTTGCTGACCGCCGTCGTGAGGGTGGCGAGGGCGGATGTCAGTGCGCTGGTCTGAGCCTGCCACTGACCGCCTGCGTGGTTCACAAGGGCCGTCAGGTTTGCCTTGACGTCGGTGAGGTCCGCCGTGATCTGGTTCACCGTGCCTGCCCCCACCTTCACGTGCGTAAGCTTGGCCAGCGACGCGCGCAAGGCTGCGGCGTCGGCGCACAGCACCGAGGTCGGCGGCGAGGTCGCCGGGGCGGCCGCCGTGGACGACGAGGGCACGACCGTGGGCGTTCTTGCCGACGGGGTGCCGCCACCGGATCCGCACGCGGCCAGCAGCGCAAGGCCGCCAGCGATCGCGGCGAGCTTCCACCGGGCGGGCCTGATCATAATTCCTGGTTTCATATCCCTGACACGCTCTCGCCAACGCAGCGTCTGCGCCTCACCCTCCAGGGGTCAATACCGGCAGCCGGGGCCGGGGGCGAGGTCGCGCCGTTGGGCGTGGCGTGCGGCGGTGCTGGTCAGTTTGGCGGCAAGGATCTGGTCGGGGTCGGGCAACGGCCGGGACGATCGGCTCATATGTTCGAAAATACCCCGCTGATGCAGGTGGGCAAGGTTCGCTGGCTGATGCTGCGCGCGGGTGGGTCGCGGCGGGTGGTGGGCCGGGCCGGCGGCGGGGGCAGCTCCCGCTTGGTGTCTGCCGGGTGTTCTTCCCGGCGTGGCTGTCCGCTGACATCTAATCGCGTCGGCTGATCGGTTCGTGACCTGCCCGGACGTGGTCTGGTGTCACGGTGATGGCGTTGTGATGGGTGGTTGGCTGGCATGGTTGCGTCGGGCGGTGCGAGGGGTGCCATCAATCGTGTCCGCAGGCTGTGCGTGACCGGGACCTCGGGCTTGGCCGTGGGGGTGGCTTGTGGCGCTGGCCAGCGATGGCGGCTGCTGGTGCCGGTTGCCTGCCGGTAGCTCGGTGAGTGGGTGATCAGTTATGGGGCTGGGCCTGCCGGCGTCGCTTCTTGTGGTAGGGGGAGACGGTGCTGTAGGACACCTTGAGGTCGGTGTGGTCGACGACCTGTTCCCATAGCTGGCGGGTGGTCAGACCGGGCATCGCGTCCAGCAGTGCGTCGATGCCGCGGCGTAGGCGAGTGGCTGTTTCTTGAACGGCTGCTTCCACGGGGCCGGCCGGGGCGCGGCCAGTGCCTCGTTGATGGTGCGGCGGCAGACCCGGAATCGGGTGGCCAGTTCGTTCTTGTTCAGTTCGCCGGTTTGGCGGCGGCCCTGATCTGGCCGCAGTGACCGTGCGTGCCTGGTTCAAGATGCCGCTGCGGTCCTTGATGATCATCGTTGTGGGCGTGACCGGCGCCGTACGGGTCATGCGCCTATCGCAGCCGCCAGGACCTAGCCGCTCAGCGTCAGCCTTGCTGGGTGTGCAGCTGCGGGAAGAGTTCCGCCGGATGATCGAAACGGGATCTTCCTTTTGGATGCTCGTTCCCAATGCCAGCGCCGCCGATTATCAGGTGACGCCCACTGCGAGTGGCGTTCTGCTGCCCAGAATGGCATGGTGGGCGACGAGCTGCCATGGTCGGCCACCGACGTGGAGGCAAGCGCGCAGGCCCGGCCGCGGCTCAGCCAGGTGCTGGCCGACCTGGCTGCCGGGGATTGTGCATGCTGATGGTGAGCCGCCCACATTGAGGGGCCCGAGGGTGGCGTGGTGGATCTGGACGCGCTGCGGGCGACCAAGCTGCACGTCCCGCCTGCGCGCCGCGGCCTGGTGGCGCGGCCGCGGCTGGTTGACCGCCTCACCGAGGAGGGGCTTCAGGGCGAGCTGACGGTGGGCGGCCAGGCGGCCATCAGGGTCCTCCACGTCAGAGTCATCATCGGCACCCGGGCCTGGCCGCTGGGCAGTGTCGTTCATGGTCACCAGCGTCGCACCGAGCCGCAGAAGCGGGAAATGAAGGACACCGCCAGACCCGGGCTGGGGCTTGCTGGCGGCAAGCTCCGCCCATCAGCACGGGCCCGCCCGATGCCGGCATCACGCGCACTTGCTGGGCTGGTGGCTGGATTCCTGCTCCTACTTCAAAATGTTGACCGCACGCGCGACCACGAGCACACCGATGCCGAGGGACACCATCGCCTCGATCATCATCAGCAGCTTGGCCCACCGCTTGATCGCGGAGACGTCGGTGGGGCTGAACGCGGCGGCGGTCCAGAAGGCCAGCGACAGGTAATCCACGAACTCCGGCACCCAGGTGGCCGGCGCGTAATCGGTGTTCAGCATCTCCGGGAAGACGAACGCCGGGTTCGCATACGGCTGGTGCGCCCGGGCGGCGGCGCCACCACGATCCAGATCCCAGTACCACAGCCCGAACGCGATCACGTTGGTGGCCCAGATCACCCCGCCGGTCGCCAGCAGCCCGGTGGCGTTGCTGGCGAACAGCTTGTTGCTGGTGATGATGTCGCCGACGAGACGGGCGGCGGCGAACAGGTTCGCCAGTGTCAGCAGGGCGATCACAGCGCTGGTGGTGACCCGCAGCCAGGTTTTCTGGCGGTCGATGCGGCCCGGGTCCCCGATGATCAGGGCGGCGAGTAACGCGAGCAGAACGACGGGGAGCACCCACGGGGGGTTCACCCGGTACTTCGCGGGCAGCACCACATGCAGGCCAACGACGACGACAATCGCCAGCGCCACCGGCCACCAGTGCTCACCCCGCTCAGCAGCCCGCAGCGGCGTCACCGGGGGCGCAGCGGCTGGCTCCTGGCCCGATGCCATGTCTCATTGTGACCCCGCCGGCCAGGCAGTCAATCCGGGCGGGCCACACACCCTTGTCATCATGAGGGAGATCTGTGTCCGGTGCCAGATAAGTCGGCCCGTTGCCATCCAAACCGGCCCGTTCTGTCGGCTCGCCACTACAGTCGGCCCAGGATCCTGGTTCTCGATCTTGGGTGCTGGCCGGTGCAGCACCGCTCCCATCGTCACGGCGCTGGCCACCCACCTCGCCAGCACGGCCATAATCGGGCCGAATTCAATGGCAAGAACGCTATCGGCCGCGCCCATAGGCCAACTTTGGGTGGCAAGGCAAGCCTTGATCGTTTGCCATCCAATCAGGCCCACCCAGGTCAGAGGAGGGGTGGTGGGCCGACTTATCTGGCACGGGACAATCTGGCCCAGACCTCGCCAGGTGGCCATCGTCACATGAGCGGCGACCGGACGGTCCGGAGTGCCGGCGACGCACGCACAAGCGGCCGGTCCGTGCGGCACGGAACAGCCGGCCCCGGTGCGAACCGGCTCGCTGTGGTACATGATGCTTCGGCGCTACGCCCGCTCGGCGAGGCTGTTTGCTCCGCCGCGGCCGCGCGGGCCTGTCTGCGGCGTGTAAGGAGGTACTCGACGCCCTCCAGGGCAGGAAGGCGGTGACGGCCGCGATCAGGATGGGCGCGGTCTGCGGCACCCCACCTGAGTATGGGCCAAGAACGCGGCGAGCAGCACCACCGAGAACGGCGCGGCCACCAGCGCCCATGGGACGGCGGCGAGCAGGCACATGAACGCCGGTCCAGCGGAACACCGGCCTTCTCGCTGTGCACCTTCTGGTACGTCGACGCCCTCGGCCGCGCCGGCGGCTCGACGACGCCAGGCTTAGGTTCGAGAAGATCCACTTACGCCAACCACCCCGGCCTCTGTTCAGAGGAGGCCGGCAGCACCGGCGAGCAGCTCGGCAACTTCCCGCGGGCGTTCAGCCACCTGGCGCTCATCAGCGCGGCGATCATCCTCGACTGCCATCTCGAGCACCGCGCCGGGTTCATCGAGGCGGTGTTTTCCGAAGCCCGCCGCGGTTACGGTTTGGCGAGCACCTTCCCCTGCCTTGCGTGCCGCCAGTGGTGTCAGCCGCGGACCGGCGATGAGCGTGTCCCAGGTCCTCGAGCAGATTGAGGTAGCGCTGCCCGTCGAGCTCGCGCGTACCCCAGCCTCGTGCGCCTGTGGGATAAAGCGACCCCGGTGGTGGCCTCGGGTTTCGGAGCTTGATCAGGCGCTGGATGCCGCCGTAGGGATGGGATGTTCCGTGCCCCGGTATGCCAGGCCGGACTCCAGACGCCAACGTCCTGGCGCCGGCACCCGATCGTTCGGATGTGAGCAACCATGATCACCACTACGCGCCGCGGCACGGCGCGATCTGCGAGGTGCCTTCGGGGTTGAGCACAGCATCCCGGTGCCTTCAACGTCTCACGCGGGGGCCAGGTTCTTTCTCGTCGCCTTGGCCACGTGCCGGAGCATGAAGGCGCCGATGATCTCGAAAACGCCCATGACGGCGAACCAGATTCCGATCAGCACCGCGAGCACGTTCACGGACGAAACCGGGGCGGAAGCGACCACGATCCCGGCGATCAGGCTAACGATCCCGAAGAAGATCAACCAGCCCCGCCCCTCACGGGAGCCGCCGGACAGGCCCGCGATGAGCAGGACCAGGCCCTGGACGATCCAGGTGATACCGATGATCAGGCCGATGATCCCTATCGTCAGGTGCAGGTGACGGATCAGCACGACGCCGATCACGATGAACAACAGGCCGGCGATGCCCAGCCAGACCCGGTGCGGCTCGGTGTTGTCGAACACCCGGATCAGATGGAAGATCCCCGAGATGATCATGAGGATGCCGAGCAGGACGGCAATCACATTGAGTGAGCCGCTTGGATGGAAGCTCACGATCAGCCCGAGTATCAGTGTCACCACGCCAAGGAATAGCGTCGCTTGCCATGAGGCCGCGACCATTCCGGCCGGCGACTGCTGCGCGCCAGGCTCTTCGGGTTCCATTTTGCTTCACCTTCTTGAGCAGTCACCACAATGGCGCACCGCTCCCGTGCGCCGAACACTTTGGATACTGAATTGCGGTCGATGGCGCAGTCGTCACCCCTTGCGGGTGAACGCCGCAATGCATCCGGAATCAGCAGACTCGTTCCTGCCCGGTCCGTCAGCCAAGCCGATCAGGGGCCAACGCCCGGCACCCGGTGACAACCCTCGAGGTAGACCGGTGCACCCGCCGCGCAGGCGGCGGTCACCCGGCGCCGGATGGGCCGCCCGAGGGGGGTGAGTGCGGCCGGCAGCGCGGCAAGCGCATGCTCGGAAATCTCCTCGGGCTGCAGGACCACGGCGGCAAGGCTCGCTTCATCGCGGGCGCCACAGTCAAACGGGAACCGCATCCCGCCCGGCCCGCCTGGACGGGGCCGGCGGAGCCCGACGCAGGCGAGGCTGCCCGCGCGTACGTCAAGGCCGCGCAGCTCCCGCACGTCGGCCTGCACGGGTTCCCCGGCGTCTCCCGTCTGCGTCCGTCACCCCACCTGGCATGGCCCAGCCGGACTTATCAGTCGGCTTCAGGATGAGCAGCCTGCCAGCCCGGTGGAAGATCAGCGCTCCGGCAGAGGCCGGGATGGCTGGTACGGCCAGTGAAGGCTCACCGGGCGCGGGACTGTCACTGTCGGTCACGGCAGCCACGCTACGGCTTTCGCCTGCGTCCCACAGCTCCTCCGCACCCGGGAAAGTGGTCCAACCACTGATCCTGAACGGCTGCCGCGTAGCGCGACCGTGCTGGAACGTGCTCGAAGGCGGCCTGCGACGCCGACAAGCTATTCCCCTGGCCACATTGGCTTCCGCATCATGCGCGGCTCCGCGCCGTGGCCGGCCGGAGCCCATGGCGGACGCTCGTCGCGGGGGACACGATCGCCTCCGCCTGCCTCATGCCCGCCCTGCCATACCGCCGCGCCTTTTGCCGGTGGTGGCGGGGTTTTCCCAGACCGGGCGCGCGCCATCGCCACATATTGGCGCCAGCCAGCAGAATTGGGCGTTAATCTGCCTGTCATTACCGGAGGTGCGCGGCAAAGGTGGCCGTGAACGGTAGCTGGCACCGATGGCCAGTGTCCAGCAGTGCAGCGATGTCTAGTCTTGCCTCATGCGCCGGCCGGTCCCGCGCGGACGATCTTCACGTCCTACGTGGTTGCCTGGCTCTACCTGGTCGGCTTCGTTCTGGCCGAGGTGATCTACGCGGCGGCGTCCCTGCACGATCAGGCGGCGGTCATCGGGTGGGCAAGCACGAACGTGCATAACCTTCATCCATCAATCCGATCGGCTCGCTGGTGGCCTCCGCGTTCGTAACCCAGACATTCGCCAGCGCGTGGCCCGCCTTAAACGTGCGGTACCGCCGACAGCGTAGGGCAACGCTAGCACGAGCTTGATTCAAGAGCACCGTGGAATGGCGGCTGCTCACGGACAGCCGGTTGTGCAGGTCAGCGTCCGTGGCGATAGCGCGGACCTGCGCAGCAAGAGTGCCAACAGTCAATACCGCCGGTTTTCGCGGCGTTCCTTGCGGCGTCTGTGACGACGCATCACGCCCAACCCGAACCACACCAATGCCCCGAATACCGCCATCACGATGGTGTAGAGCCACAACGGCCAGATAAAGCTCCAGACGAGGAAGTGGACCTTGACGTTCTCCCGGTTCTGGATGACGAAGATGAGCAATACCGCCAGGCCGGAAAGCGAGGCGATTGCCCCGGCGCCGAGTCGCCGACCCGCCTGCTTCTCTTCAACTTGCTGGCTCATCACACTCTCCTGGCCACGCATAACACCCGTAGGGCGCTTTCAACCCCCGGTGCTCGCGAACACCCGCTGTTTCGCGGCCGTCGCCATGTGCCCGGGCAGGAACTAACCGCTGGCGGCACCTTCATGCTCGTGCCGCTTGCCCACTCAACGACAGGGCACAAAGTCCCCGGGCCGTGCGGTCGAGGTACTCTGGGTTACCTTCAACGACCTGGGCATCCCAGGCTCTCATCTGGGATCTCTCACGACCATCTCACAGAGGTGGCGTCCGGAATCCGGTGTAAATCGACGGACGCGGTTCCGGCTTCATTGGTCAGGTTAGGCGGTGGCGCTGACAGTTTCGGCGCTGCCCGCCCAAGATGGGTGCGCGTCAATTTCGTAGGGGTTTTGGGTTATAGCTGATTGTCGGCCTAGTCTGAGTGTTGCAAAACACTCAGACTAGGAGGCGGCGTGCCAGAGTGGCCTGATGAGCTGGCGGAACTCGAGCGTCGGCGGGAGGAGCTGTACCGGGAGCTGGCGCAGGTCGGGGACTTCCGCCGGGGGTCGCTGCGCGAGGTGCGCCGCAAGTGCGGCAAGCCGAACTGCGCGTGCGCCACGCCGGATCACCCCGGGCACGGTCCGCAGTGGAACCTGACGCGGACGGTGGAGGGAAGGACGCGGGCGGTGCACCTTAAGCCGGGACCGGAGCTGGACAAGGCGCGGCGGGAGGTTGCCGAGTACGAGCGGTTCCGGGACCTCATCGGGCAGGTCACGGGGGTGAACGAGGCGATCTGCCAGGCCCGCCCGGCGGTGCCGGGCGAGGCCAGCGGTGATGCCCCTCCCGGGCCGGGAGGGGAAAAAGGGGGCTCCGGGCGGCCCTCGCGCAGGAGAAGGCCGCCGAGCTAGGACGGCTCGCCGCGGAAGCGGCCAGGGCCCTGGGCTGCGGCGATGCGGGCATGAAGGCCGCCGAGGCGGTGATCCGCGCCGGGCTGCTGCGGCTGGGCGGGAGCATGCTGGAGCAGGTGCTGGCCGCCGACCGGGGCCACCGGGGCCCGCGCGTCCCGTGTGGCCAGCGGCACGAGGCCGTGTTCACCGGCTACCGGGAAAAGGTCATCGACACGGTGCTCGGCCCGGTCGCCCTCACCCGGGCCTGGTATCACTGCGCGGCCTGCAAGCATGGCCTCGCCCCGCGCGACACCGAGCTCGGCGTCACCGGGGAAACCATGTCACCGGGCCTGGCCGCGATGAACGACCGGGCCGCAGCCTCGGTGCCGTTCGCGGAGGCAGCGGCCTGCTGGAGGAGCTGGCCGGGGTCCGGCTGGCCGTCAAGCGGGTCGAGCGGGCGGCCGAGGCCAGTGGCACCGCGGTCGCGGCGGCCGCGCGGGAACGGGCCGCGCTCATCGCCGCCCGCAGGCTCGTGCCGATGCCGCCGTCCCCGCTGCCGGACAAGCTGTATGCGGTCATCGACGGTACCGGCGTCCCCATGACCTCGAAGGAGACGGCGGGACGGGACGGCAAGGGCGAGGACGGCAGGGCCCGCACCCGCGAGGTCAAGCTCGCGGTCTTCTTCACCCAGGACAAGCTGGACAAGGACGGCTACCCGGTCCGGGACCGGGACTCCACGAGCGTCATCGCCACCTTCGAGCCCGCAAGCGCCTTCGCTGGCCTGGTCAAGGCGGAAGGCATCCGGCGCGGAGCGGACCACGTCCGGCAGTTCACCATCCTCGGCGACGGGGCCGCCTGGATCTGGAACATCGCCACCGCCAAGTTCCCCGAGGCCACCCAGGTCGCCGGCCTCTACCACGCCCGCGAGCACCTGCACGACCTCGCCCGGTCCCTGGAGTTCATGCTCGGCGACCGCAAGGACGAATGGCTCGCCGCCCGCCTGGAGGACCTGGACTACGGCGACATCGACGGCATCTGCAAGGCCGCCCGCGAGTACCCCCAGTCGGCGTGAAGAAGGACCAGCTGGACACCGCCCTCGGCTACTTCGAGAACAACGCCCCCCGGATGCGCTACCACTGGTTCCGCCAGTGTGGCCTGTTCGTCGGCTCCGGCGTCGTGGAGGCCAGCTGCAAGTCCGTCATCGGCCAGCGCCTCAAGCAGGCGGGCATGCACTGGACCGTCAACGGAGCCGACGCCATCATCGCCCTCCGCTGCCGCGAGGCCAGCAGCACTTGGGAAGCCATCTGCAGCAGCCCCCACACTCAGACGCGCACCGCCTGATCAGGAGCATCCCAAAGATGATCTTGGTTACCTACAAAATTGACGCGCACCCGCCCAAGATGAGCGTGGCGAGCGAGGCAACGAGGACGCTGGGTAGGTCTTTCGCGGTGAAGTTCCCTCCCATCGCGAAGCCGTCGGCGGGATTGTGGCCTCCCGTGCCCGATAGGTAGCGCAGCGTCACGCCGACGATCAATCCGCACAGGGCCAGCATGGGAAGCGGCCACCACAGGGCGTACCGTGAAAGCCGAGCTCGCCGGGAAGCGTTGTGAAGAAATACTTCTGCCCTGGGTGACCAGCTTCAAGTAGTAGGCGACAGCCGCCACCCGGACGCCCACAAGGGCGCCGAACAGCAAAGCACGACGTACTGCTTGCTCTTGGCGTCAACGGTCCGGCAAGTACTCACGGCATCTCCTTTGTAGGTGCCTCTCCATTGGCCGCTGGTCGACCGTCGCTTCATGGTCGTGGTCTTGGCTATGACATCAGCGCGGAGATCGAGATCTCCGCGGAGGGGCCGAGGGTGCCGCTGTGCCGGGGCACGGCCGCCGGCGGATGTTGCTTGTCCGTCAGGGGCGGCAAGCTCCGCTACGTCCACAAGCTATATGAGCCGAGCCGCATACGGAGTGGCATCCGAGGAGGTCCTCCAGGTCGGCAAGCCGAACTGCGCGTGCACATGGCTCGCTAATAGGTTATCGGGGTAGCAGCCCACCGGGTGAAAGATGACGGTCGCGGATCTGGCGATTATCGCCGCGCTGGTGTTCGCCTGACGGCTGGACTGAAGAGGCGGGTGACGATCATGGTCGTCGGCACCTACGTCTCGGCGGCGGCGTGCGGGAATGCGGTTCGTGGTCGTCGGCCATCCCGTGGCCGGTGAGCTAGAACCCGTCGGTATCGAGTAGCAGCACCTCGACACGCCCGCCGGCCCGGACGCCGTCGCCGTCGGGCAGCAGTGCGAGGGCATTGGCCTTGGCCATGGCCATCAGCATGTGCGATTGCTGGCCGCCTGAGGGCCGTACCCGCAGCACTCCGTCTGCCCCGGTCCGTGCTGTCACCCGCATCAGGTGGAGTTCGCGCCCTGGCCGGCGAGGCAGGTCGGTTTCCGCTATCGCGGCAAGCCGAGGCCGGTCGAGCACCGGGCAGCCGGCCATAGCCCGTAGCGCGGGCCGGACCAACAGCTCATAGGTGACCAGGGCGGCCACCGGGTTCCCCGGCAGCCCGAAGGCCGGTATGCGCTGCTCGCCGAGCGATGCCACAGCTACGTGCTTGCCGGGTCTCATGGCGATCTCCAGGGAGTGCATCGTGGCGCCGCCCAGCTTCTCCAGGGCAACCTTCAGCAGGTCATGGTCCCCGACGCTCACCCCTCCGGTGGCGATGATGGCATCGCACCGCGACGCGGCTGTCCGCAGGCGGTCCGCCAGGATGTCCTGGTCGTCCCCCACGGTGCCGAGATCGACCTGGCGGAATCCGTCGGATCCGAGCTGAGCCAGCAGTGCCGGGCGGTTGGCGTCGCGGATCTTCCCCGGCATCAAGACAGCATCGGGTGCGGCGAGCTCGTCGCCGGTGGACAGGACGCCGACCGCCGGGCGCGGGCAGACGAGCAGCTCCTGGATGCCGAGGCTCGCTAGCACCCCGATGTGCGCAGGGCTGAGCCGCGTCCCCGGTGTAAAGACCTCGGCACCGGCGGCGATGTCCTCGCCAGGTTCCCGTACGTTCGTGCCGGGGCTCACCGATTGCTCGATGAGCACGGCCAGCGCGCCATCCTCCGCCCGCGTATGCTCCACCATGCACACTGCGTCGGCACCGGGCGGCATCAGCGCGCCGGTCATTATCCGCATTGCCTCGCCGCGCGAAAGGGGGAGCTTCGGCCCGTCGCCGGCCGCTGCGGTTCCGGTCACCCGCAGGCGGACCGGGGCGGTAGCCACGTCAGTGGCCCTTACGGCATATCCGTCCATTGCGGCATTGGCGAAGCGGGGCACGGGCTCGGTGGCGCGTACCGTCTCGGCCAGGACGTGCCCCAGCCCATCACCGATGGCGACGCGGCGTGGCGCGAGCGGCGTGATCGCGGCCAGGACAAGACGACGCGCCTCGGCTACCGGGATCAATGTCGTCACCCATAGAGGTTCCGTGCTCACGCATCCCTATCAGCAGGGCACAAGGTCCCGGCACATTCGGCCCAAGGTCAGCACCCGCCGTCTCCGCGAGCGATAGGCACACCAAGCAAGCGCACAGCTGCACCGACGCAGCCCGGCGGCCGGCGTCAGCCGCCCTTCGCCTCGCTGTCCCCGGCGAGCCGCTGACCGGCGGCGAGCGCATCCCGGGGATCCAGGCCGGCCCGGCCGACCAGCCAGCACGTGATCGGCGCGGCAGGCCGCTCTGACGCGTGCGCGGCGATCCCGGCGAGTTCGAGCAGCATGTCCCGCTCTTCGCTGGTCGGCGGGATTGTGCCGATTTCGGCGGCGAACCTCACCAGCCAGTCCTGCATGTTCTGAGCCATGATCTGACACTTTAGCGACGGTTGCTCGCGCGCCCGGGCTCCTGCCGCCCGGCGGCTTCCCGTACACCGTAGTGCCGTCTGTCCCGGATATAGCGGTCCCTTGGCCTCTCCCGGCCGCTGCGCGCCGGTTCACATGGTCGGACGACGAGGTTCGTGCGGGAAGAGCGGGCGGCCTTGGCTTGGCGCTCCCCCCGGAGCCGAGCAGAGCGGGACTCAGGTGACCACCTCGCGGCGGACATTCTTGGGCGGCAGCGCGGCAGCGGTTGGCGGTCTTATGGTCGCCGACAAGCTGCGGTTCTTCACGTCGGCACAAACACGGCGGCACCATCGGCGAGCCCCGTGATCAAGGGGACCGAGACGGTCTACCGGACCGGGCACTCGGGCAACTGCGACGGCGCGTCCGGGCATCTTGTGCACGTGCCATGGTTCTTCTGGGCCGACAGCGTCGCCGAGGTCTAGATCCTGGACTGGCGCATTATGTGCGACGCCAGGGACACCAACGCGACGCAGCTGATCTCGGTCGATCCCTGCTTCACCGTCACGTGCGCGGCCTGCGACGAGTGGCTGCCGATCCGTCCCGGCGCCGCCACCGCGCGACCTGGGCCCGGGCCCGTCGCCCGTCCCGGTGGCCCACCCGATCAGCGCTTGATCCCGTGGTCATTAGCACCCCGTCATTCCCCGGGTGGGCCGCCGACTGGGGAGCGACGGTAAAGGCGCCGTTCGGGTACCTCAGCCAGCCGGGCAGCACGCGCCCAGCCAGCCCGATCGGGAGGTCCACGTCAGCGCCGGCAGATCGAGCCCCAGATAGGCAGATGAGCCCCAGATAGTAGGTGATGGCACAGCGCGGCTGGGACGGCGCGGTTCAGTCGTTTCACCTAGGTGAAGAAGACTGGCAGGTGATGACAGGTCACTTGCGGCCGCGGAACCATCGGTTTTGGGACGTTAAGACCGAAGGACTCTAGTACGCGTTGCCGGGTCGGGGGACGGTCGGCCTTGTAGGCGGCGACGTGCGCCTGCGCTGCCCAGAGGTGTGGAGGAAGGTTGCAATGACTTCTCCTATGGCGCCGAACGTGAGTGGTGTGGGTGCT
>CAVSEV010000008.1:0-57709 GCA_963727015.1 uncultured Actinomycetota bacterium
ATAACGGCTCTGTCTCACTTTTGGTGGTGACGGTGCGTGGTTAGTTGAGCAGGATGCGGTGGCGCAGGAGGGTGAATTCGGCGCGGCCATACATCTGCCGCTTGATCATCTTCGTCTTGGTGTTCACGCCCCGGTCCGGCCGTATGGAACGGCTTGGTGACTGCTGCGGTGGCGGCCGCCATGTCGAGGTCCAGGCCCCGGGTGAAGGCGTGGACGCTTGGCAGGTCCGCGGCCTGTGCGGCACGGGCCCATTCCTGGAGCTTCTCGTCGTTTCCGGGATCCGGCTTGAGCAGGGCGGCGAAGGATCGGATAGGCGGGCGAGGCTCACGGTAAGTTTGCGTGGCATATTTGAGCGCTACAGGTCTTGCTGGCACAGGTGACCTGGATTCCGGCCTGCTCCAGCGGCTTGGTGTTGTACCCGTCGAGCCCAACCCAGAAGCTGGCCGCATTGAAGGGAGAGGGCGCCCGGGGATGCGCGCTGGGAATGGAGTCCGTGCACTTGAGATTGCGTTGGTTGCGGGATTACTTGATGACGAGGACCACATGTACCGGCAGGGCGCCCTTCTTCAGGTACCGCTGGTACTGCGCCTTAGTGATCGGTACCTGAACGCCGTATGCGACCTGCTCTGACTGACCTGCCGGGACGCTGACGGAACTAGCCAGCGGGATGCGAGCGGACTGTGGCGGACGTGCCAAGCGACGGGCGGCAGGCCGATGAGCGGGCTGTGGTGTTTGGAGCCTGCGTCCGTGCCTCGGTATGTGATCGTCCTGAGCGGCGACCCAGACCCGTTCGAAACACACGTACGACTTTCAGGTCTGACAGCCGCTTCACGGACGCACGGGCTGGACTCTCATCCCGTGGACCTAGGCCCCGTACCCGTATCGCAGCCGGTCACCGCCCCGCGTCCCGGTACAGGTCGATGCGCAGACCGCGCCCAAGGCAAGTCTTCGCTCTAGCCGTGGCGGGTCTCCTTCGATCAGACGGCCGGGTCGGGCAGGAGCTCCCGTACCTCTTGCGCGCAGCGGCAGGCGACGGCGATCTTGGCAGCCCACTCGAGCGCCTCCTCGCGTGAGGGCACGTCGACGATCGCGAACCCGCCGAGGACCTCCTTGGTCTCCGGGTACGGGCCATCGGTGACTGTCCCGTCGGTGGCCACGATGCTCGCCCTCTGGCTTTCCAGTCCGCCGCCGAAAACCCACACGCCGGCGTCCTTGGCCTCTTGGACCACGTCGTACGCGGCCTTGGCCACGTCGGGCATCTCCTCCTCGGGGAAGGTCATCGCGCCATCATCGAACGAGATCAGGTACCGCGTCATCCCATGACTCCCTTGTCCCGGCGGCCACCTCCGACCGCCTCTCACTCTTCTACGAACGCCTCGCTCCGGATCCGACACTCTGCCAGAAGAAATTCTCACGAGACCTCGGCCGCACGCTCATGCCGCTGACCTGGCCCTGTCATTTCGAGGGCATCAGCCAGAGTGAAGGCCCACGACGCCCGCCAGGGCCCCCCGAAACGCCATCTGTCGGCCCGGGCGAGCTGACTCCCAGCAGTTCCTTCACCCAGCTGGGCAGGATGTGGATGCGCGACCTGGACCTGGGGGCCAAAGTCGGGCCGAGCGCTCGCCGCCCCATGGAGAGGGTTCGGCGCAGCTTCCGAGTGCCAGGATCGTCGCCGGCCCGACAACGCCTGGCGCCGTTGGCATCATGCCCGAGTGGTGAGACCGCTCAGACCAACTCGCCGCCCGTCCTGCTCAGGTAGCGGAGTTCTGGGTGGCGGCGATGGCGGCGTCGTACGACTCCTTCGCCTCGGCGGTCCGGCCGAGCCTGCGGAGCATGTCGGCGCGGGCGACGTGCCATGCGTGGTAGTCCTGAGCGGCAGCCGGTCGACCAGAGTGATGCCGCATCAGAAGCTACCTCGACTCAGCCGCCGCCCACGGCATTACCGCACTCGACGTTCCCGAGGAGCTAGTCAGGGCGTCGTTCGAGTTCCTCCTCGAACGCGAACCGGCCAGCTCCATCCTGCGTAGATTCAGCCTGGATATCATCAGCCGGTACTTCCCCGACTACCCAGCCGAGATCCGCGCCCGCTTGGGCGGCAGCGATCCCAAGCAAAGCACCCGGGAGCTATGACCGATGACTGAAATCCGGTTGGAGACGGATATCCAGTGCCCGGCCGAGAAGATCTTCGATGTGATCATCGACTTTCGCGGCCAGGATCGGTGGCTGACAAAGACCGCAGCGTTCCGCGGTACCACCGATGTCTCCTCGAACCCTGCCGGATGTCGAAGAGTTCTACGAGTGACCATGCGCCGCACCAGGACCGGCGGTGAGCGTGCCCCGGGACGATCAGCCGGACCGCGGAGCGCGGTTGGGCCGTGCAGGCATGTCGGAGTGAGAAGCGGCCGAGCGAGAAGAACGCCCCGCCCGCCGACTCGCGAAAACAGGCTACGCCAGACGTAGCACGGAAGTGCGACCAACCACTGCAGGCCGAGATGATCGGTGGAAGATGGCGTCAGATGCCACCGTCACTCGCGTCTCGACAGCACCTCCCCAGATCCACCAGTTCTGGGCGTCTTCAGCGCCGCCACGCGCTCGACCGCATTGCGCGGTGCTAAGCTTCGCCGAGGCCTAGTCTGGGGCGCTCCGAGCAGCTCTCGGCGCCGTAACCGGAGAACGCGTGCTCGAGGAGAAGAGCGGAAGCGGCCTCGCGCCCGGGCGCTGCACACGGCACTGGACGGGCTGGCGTTCCATGTTGTGGGATCGAGGTCCCCGGCCGGGTCGCGCTGGTACACCGGCAATCCGGCCGGCACGTCGGGGGCCGCTGCCAACACCGCTGGGCGACCTGCGCCCGACGGGTCGCATTGTAGAAGCTCTGACCATCGACATCTTCACAGTGGCCGAAGACAAGACCACGGTGGTCTGGTGGTCTGGGTCGCCTCCGACGACCTGGCTCGCCTCGTACGGCTCAACGCCCTCCGCCTTGTCCAGCGGGCTGGCTAGAGACCGCTGCTGCGCGAGTCGCTGCCAGGGCTCGACCGGGCCGGGAAAGGTCGCCTCCACACGGCGGCCAGATCACCATCCATCACGCTGCAAACAGCGTCCGCACCGCTGACCGCGAAGTCATCGTGGGGTGCGCTGGCCGGCTGGGGGCCCGTCGGCCGGGGGCGCGCTCGATCTGCTGGTTGACTATCCGTGTAGCGGGTCGTTGCGGGTGCCGCGGAGCAGGTGGCCGTCCTGCGTGGTGCCGTAGATCTGCAGGTGGCGGCGGAGGCGAGGACGCCAGTACGCGCCGAGCGGACTCGACAGGCGGTCTATGGCAGCGCATCACGGCGCTGCGGGAGGATCCGTGGTGGGTCGCGGGATCGCGCCGCCCTGGAGGTGCTGCCCGCAAGACCGAGATAGCGGGGGACGGGCGGGTTATCCGGGCCCTCAGCTCAGGCGAGGTCCCTGTCGTGCGCGGGGACGAACCGGATGCGCAGCACGGTGGGGATCGTGTCGAGTTCGAGGGCGTTGCGCAGGTGGGCGAGGGCCTCGGTTTCGATGCGGGGGCGCAAGATGGCGGGGTCGGCGTGGTCTTCGGCGGTGACTGATAGTTGCAGTTCGGGGGCCGCTGGAGATCCTTGCAGGGCAGCGTTGGCCCGGTGGATGCCGTGCCAGCTTGCGAGTTCGTCGGTGATCGCGCCGGTGGCTGCGTCGGCGGGCAGAACCGTGACTCCGTGGGTGCGGTCGGGTTCGAGGGACAGGCGGCGCACGGTAGTGGTGCGGGTCTGGGCGGCCAGCCAGTACAGCGCGAGCAGGGCGATGATGGCTGCGGCCGCGGCGGCGGCGGGCCACACCCACGCGTGCTCGGTTGGGTACCGGGTTTGTGCGTGGCTGAGCAGGGGCACGGTGGCGTGGCCGAGGACGGCGGGGAATGCGTCCAGGCTGCGGGCCAGGGCGGTACCCGCGCCGGCGAGGAGGATCAGCCCGGTGAGGATGAGCCCGGTGCGGCTGACGTGAGCGGTGTGACGTGTCATGGCTATCAGCCTGCTTTGCGGCGTAGCCGGACCTTGAGCCGCGGCGGCCAGAGCGGGTCGAGCGCTGCGAGACGGTCCTGAACGGCGGTGTGCACGCTCTCGCGCAGGCCGGCGGTGTCGCGCAGCCGGGTGGTGGCGCGCACCACGATGGAGCGGCGTCGGGTTCTTACCCTCGCGCGGTCGATGCCGTCGACGTCTTCGGCGAGCCGGGCGAGTGAGCGGCGCAGGCTGCGCCGTGGCACGCCGATCACGACCGACTCATCGCCGGAGGCGAGTGGGATGGCCCGCGGCCGGCCGGGTATCACGCCGGCCAGCAGCAGCAGGAGGCCGATGAACGCGACCGCCGCGGCAACGGCAAGCGTGGCCGTGCCGTCCCAGTGCGTGTCCTGCAACGGCCCGGCGAAATAGCGGTGCGGCACCTTCCACACCGGGCGGCCAAACGCGGCGGATACCGCCTGCACGGCGCCCAGAATCCCCGCCGCGGCCAGGACCGCCGCGACGAGCACCCCCGGGACCAGCCGCCGCGGCCGGAATACCCGGCGGGCTTTGCGACGTGGGCCGCGGCGTGACCAGGCTTCGGCCCGGGCCGGGCGCGGCGGCCCGGCGCCCAGGGGCAGGACCTGGGTGTCGCCCTGGCGGCTGGCGATGTCGTTCACCGTTTCCTCCCGCGCAGCAGCCGGGCCACCTCGATGTCCACGTGGCGTACCTCAAGGCCGGTCAGACCGGTGACCCGCTCAACTACGTGCCGGCGGACCTCACGGGTGAGGGCGCGGACCGGGGCCGGGTAGGTGAGCGACAGGCGCATCTCGATCATGGCCAGGTGGCCGTCGATACGCGCAGAGACACGCGCCATCCCCTCGCCGGTTTCGCGGCCGATCGCGACCCCGATCAGCTGCCGGGCGGCCCCGCCAGTCTGTTCGACCTCGGCGACCGCCCGGGCGGCCACGCGGGCAACCACCCGGTCGGCGATAGCGGTCCGGCCCCGCTGTTCGGGAGCCGGCCGCGTCGCCGCCGCCACATCCAGGGCACTCATCGTGGCCGCCGGTTCCGGGTGACGAACAGCCCGCTCAGGTCGAGTTCGCCAGCCAGTGCCCGCCCGGCGAGGTAACCGACCAGGCCGAGCACCAGCACGATCACAAACGCCGCCACGCCGCCGAACGCGCCGGCGAAGCCCAAGGCGACTCCGAACACCAGACCGAGGATCGGCATGATGCGAACCTCATCCATTGGCAGGTTCCTCTCTCTTGTTACTCCGCTGGCCCGGCCACGCCGTGCCATGTCAGCGCAGCCGCAGCGACCTGAGGCGGCTCCGCCGTCTCCGCCAGTGCGCCACCCAGCCGGCGATTCCCCTGTGCCGCCGGTAGCCGGTGACCACTACCGGTGGTCCCGGCACGGACGGCAGCCCGGTGATCCGTGCCCGCCATTGCTGCAGCCCCTCGGCAAACGCCTCAGGGTCTCCGCCGAGGTCGGGATGATGAGCCCGGACCCACGCCCGGAACGCCCGCTTGCCGGCCGGATCACCCTGGATGGTCACGGCCGGCCGGCCCTCTCGTCTCCCGCTTCGGCCCAGGTGATGTCGCCGATGACGACATGCACCACCCGGTCCGGCACCAGCGGCGCCACGGCCTGCCGGACCTGTTCGGCGACCTCGCGCAGCGGCAGCCCGTACCGGGCGGTCACACAGACCTCGACCTCCCCGGCCCGCACCGCCACGCCGGACACGGTCCGGCCCGGCAGATAGGTGGCCACCGGGCCACCGGGCGCTTCGGCCAGCCCGGCCACGGCGGCGCACCTGGTCACCGCTCCCACGATCCGGTTCGCGAGCTCGGCCACCTCCGCCGGTGCCGGGTCGTCCCGGCCGGTCATTGGACGCGCGGCTCCGCCGCCTCGGGTTCCTCGTCGCCGGGCAGGTGGATGTCGTCGATACTGATGTTGACTTCGGCGACCTCCAGCCCGCATATTCGTTCCACCGCCTTGATCACGTTACGGCGAACCGCGGCGGCCAGATCGGGGATGGCCACGCCGTACTCGATCACCAGGTCGATATCGGCGGCGGCCTGCCGCTCGCCGACCTCGACCGCCACACCCTGGGTGTCACTGGCCCGGGCGCCCGGGACGCGCTGGCGCACGGCCCCGACCATGCGCGCGGCCCCCGCGCCCATCGCATACACGCCGTCCACCTCGCGGGTTGCCATCGCCACGATCTTCGCGACCACCGAATCGGCGATGGTCGTACGCCCGTGCTCGCTCACCAATTCGGCTGTCCTGCCCGACGGCCCCTCCCGCGCAGCAGTCGTCGTCGTTCTCGCGGTGGTCTTCTCGGTTGCCGGTGTGCTCACCGTGCCGCCTCCCTCATGCCGATGTCTGCCTGGAGTCCCTGCCCTGCAGCGACCGGCGCCATCCTTTAGGTCGCCGCGGTGGATGGGCTTGCAAGCAAGACGCCGCGCCGGCGCCGGACGTCACGGGCCCGCCGATGTGAACTGCATCACACTCAGCGCGGGTTTATCCATTGTGGCTGGGGCATATCAACCGCGCGATGCGGTGGCCGCTTGGGTCAGCTGCTCACCCAGGGTTGGAGCCTGGCATGGGGGCGTGGCGAGGGGATGCGGCATGTGCCGGGGGTCCTTCCCGGCCGGCATGCGACACCCTCGATGACGCCACCCTCGTCGTCCGGGCCCGCGAAGGGGACATCACCGCATTCGAGGTCCTCGTCCGGCGCTACCGGGCCCCCGTCTACCGGATCGCGGTGCGCATCCTCACCGACCCCGGCAGCGCCGCCGACACCGCCCAGGAGGCCTTCATCACCGCCTGGCGGCGCCTGCATGACATCAAGGCCGAGCAGGCCTTCGCCGCCTGGCTGTACCGCATCACCGTCAGGCGCGCGCTGAGCGCGGCACGCGCCCGCCGGCCGCAGGTGCCTCTCGACGAGACGGTGGCAGGCCCGGATCGGTCCGCCGGGCCCGAGGAGCACGCGCTGGCCGGCGGCCTGACGGCCGCGCTGAGATGCGCCCTGCACCACCTGCCACCCGCGCAGCGGGCCTGCTGGATACTCAGCGAAATGGAGGGCATGTCATATGAGGAGGTCGCCACCATCCTGCACACGACCCCCGGCGCGGTCCGCGGACGGCTGCACCGGGCCCGCCCCCAGCTGGCAGAGGAACTGAAAGCATGGCGGTGAACCCAGCCAGCGACCGCCTCCCCTGCGGCCACCACATCGATCAGCTGTGGAATCACCTCGCCACCGGCACCCCCGACGAGCACGCCCGGGCGTGCGAGCACTGCCAGGCCGCACTTACGGAGATCCGCCCCCTGCTCACGGCCACCAGCGAGATGGCCGCCGAACCGGTGTTCCCCCCAGATGACCTTTCCGGCCGGGTCATGGCCGTGATCCGGGCACGGATTCAGCCCGCTGCCCGCATCTCGCTGCCCGGCCCGGCAGGAATGCGGGTGGACATCAGCGAGCACGCCGCCGCCATGGTCCTGCGCGCCGCGGGCGACACCGTTAATGGTGTACGCGCCCGAAGCTGCCGCCTCACCCCCGCCTCTCACGGCAGGAACGCCTCCACCGGCCTCCAGCTGACCATCAGCCTCCGCTACGGCGTGTCCGCGCTCACCGCCGCCAGGGCCGTGCGGGCCGCGGTGCACGCCGCCGCCCGCCGCCAGCTCGGCCTCACCCTCGGCCACATCGACATCGAGGTGGCCGACATTCACCTCACCTGACATCATCCTGAGTGGTCAGGTGCGCGGGCCGTGACCCGCCACCTCCTCGCGCCCGGTCCCGGCGGCCAGGATTCCCTTGATGGTCCGGCAGGAGGGGTCGCCGGACAGGCGGGCGGGCACGCCGGCGACCGGGATGGGCCTCAACCTCGTTCGCCCACGTCGGCGACCCGTTGCGCCCCAATCTTCGATTCAGCCGGGAAGGCCCGCGTGGGGCGCACGGTGGCGGCGAGCCTGTCGGGTCCGCGGCCGTCAGCGTCAGGCCCGGGTGGCGGATCAGGCCGAGCGGGTCGAGGCCGCGCACCGGTTCCCGGAACAGCAGGCAGACCCGCGGATGGCGGTGGAGCCAAAGGTCAGGCCGTGGTCGGCCAGCGACAGCCGGGGCCGATCGCACGGTGGCAGCGGTAGGGGCCGGTAAGGCGTACCGCTCGCACGTTCGCCGGAGTCGTGCGGCAGACCCACGGCCCGAAACGGGCGACCAGACGGTCCGCGGCGGCGATGACGTGCGCCGTCGCCGGCGTCACCCCGAGCGCGGCTACTAGTGGCAGCCGGAACCGCGGGGCGAACGCCATACCTCCGCCACGCCGGCCTCCCCGCCGACCCACCGTCCCCTGGTGGGCCGGACGCCGGCTGCACTTCGAATTCGCCTGACTCAACGGCCCAGTTACCAGCCGGAAATCCGCGCTAACCATGTGGTGGCAGCTTGCGCGCCCGGAGGCTATACAGCACCGGCAGTAACTCACCATCGATCCGCCACCGGTGGCGGCCGTCCGGCCCCGCGGTGAGCACACCATGCGCGTTGATCTCGGCATCGACGTGCTCGCCGAGGTGTTCCACCCGCAGGCCGGCAGCGGCAGCCGCGGTCACGATCTCCCCGAGCGAGTGCGCGTACTGCTCGACATCGTTGGCTTGCGTCGGCGCGTCCGGCACCGCGTAGGAACCGGTCTGGTCGCCGAACCGGCGTGGCCCGTCGTTCGCGTAGGGGAAACACAAACGCAGCGGATCCACGGTCTCGACCATCTGCAGGAGAGGGTGGAAATCGACCACCACGAGGCGGCCACCCCGGCGCAACAACCCGGCGGCGGACCGCATCCAGGCCGCGACGTCGCCGATCCACTCCAGCACACCGTAGGTGGCCACACACACGTCGAAACGATCCTGAAGCCCCACCGGGACGGCCACCGCGTCGGCCTGCACAAACGAGGCCCGGCCGGCATAGCCGGCCGCCGCCGCGGTCTGCCTCGCCTTCTCCACCGCGACGTCGGAGAAGTCGATGCCAGTCACCGTGCCCGCGCCCACCCGCAGCCACGACAGCGTGTCCATACCGGTGTGACACTGCAGGTGCACAACATCCTGCCCGCGGACGTCGCCAGCAACCTCAACCTCAAGCTGACGCAGCCGCGAACTGCCCGCGAGGAAACCGGCCGTGTCGTAGGCCCGGTCCTGGCCGTGCAACCCGGCCCGCTCGTCCCACCAGGCGCGGTTAACGCTCACCGGTCAAACCTCCTCGTGCCAAGAGGACCACCGCCGGATCGCCCTAAATCCCCCGACATGCGTCTCGGGCCGCCCGGCGCGATGACCAGGCCGAGATGACGGCGGCCAGGACCGGGTCCGAGAACCGCGAAGCCGACTCGCCGCACCAGCCCCACGCCGGCACTCGCGCCGGCCACCGCAAGCACGGCCAGCATGGCGAGCTCGGTCGCAAACCGGACGGCGAGCAGCACGGTCCGCCCGGCCCCGGGCCTCGCTGGGCCCGGATTGGCCCGGTCATCATCGGCAGCCACCACGTCACCGTATAGTCCCCTTACGAGCTACCTGCTGTCGCCGAGTCCGACCTTCATCGCGGCATGAGCGCGCATTCTCAGCCCAGGCATACTCATGCGCGCGGGGGCGACCGAGGAGGGTGGCTGCTCCTTGAGGTAGGAGCTGATCGCGGTTGAGCGCGGCTGGCGGGACATGAAATTTGGGCGGTCACCGGACTGACGCACGCCGCTGCTGGCCCGGGCACTGGCAAGGTCCCCGTCGGCGTGCCCGGGAAGGGACGGAACGTGCGAGCGCCGCGCAGCCCTGCTTCACCCGAAATGGGGCTCGCGCCTATGTGGGTCTGCCGATCAGGCCTGGGCAGCCTTGATCGGGCGTGGCCGGCCCCGGGGACGGCGCGTGCCGGGCCCACGGCCGCAGGGCCTCGATCTGGCCCGCCAGCGCGATCAGCAACGGCTCGTTGCCTGCGGCCGAGCTGAGCTGCACCGACAGTGGCGTGCCGACGGGGTGGACGCCCGCGGGCACGGTCATCGATGGCCAGCCGGCGAGGTTCCATGGGAGGGCAAAGGCCCCGGTGCAGCGCGTGGCCGCCTGGTAGTTCGCGGACCAGCCCCGCTCGGCCCATGAGATGGCGGCCACCGGCGGCGCCGCCAGCTCGGGGCGAGCACGACGTCCGAATAACGGCGCCAGCGCGTCGCGCCAGCGCCCGGTGTCCTCCAGCCGGACCCACCCGAGCCTGCGCATGATCCGTCCCAGCCGCGCGTGCCGGAGGTTGCGCGGCTGCAGAGCCGAGCGGTCCAGCCCGAGCGCGGCAGCGCCGTCCTCGGCTCCCGCGCACCAGCGGGCGTGTAGCGCGCGCCACGCCCATAACGGAACCGGCATATGGGCCTGACCCCTTGAGCGGTGCGCACGCCGACGACGGCGAGATCTGCCTGGACCTGTCGCGGCCTTCCGGCATGTCCGTGGTCGCGTCAAGGAATGGCACCAGCGCGATCTTAGGTCCGATCCCTATCAGGAGCAGCAGGAAAGTGTCGATGACGAAGGCGGCGTCTAGCGATTCGAGGTCTTTCATCCCAGTTTCGTCCAGCGTGTCTGGAGATCCCTGCTGACACGGGTCGCGGTTGACCGCTGGCGACCAAGCCGCCCGAACCTGCGTGAATTGTGGCCAAATTCGCCGACGGTCACATGTGTGATGAGAACTCTAGATCACCACGGTCCACCAACGGAACGGAACGCTTCAGACGCGCCAGGACTGGCCAGACTGCCTGAATCGCCGGGCCATCACCGCGCTTGGCAGGACAGGCGAGGGCACATTCGGGCACATGACGGCGGGATCAGGCCGGAAATGATGAGAACCACCGAAACCTTACGCCGCAGGTCAGACCATGAATCCAT
This sequence comes from uncultured Actinomycetota bacterium, assembly GCA_963727015.1. Lineage (GTDB taxonomy): Bacteria > Actinomycetota > Actinomycetes > Streptosporangiales > Streptosporangiaceae > DATFVJ01. The sequence continues at coordinate 10,890 of CAVSEV010000008.1, forward strand.
CAGACGTGCCAGGTCAGCAGGTCACTGTCATCACTTCCAGCGGAACTGACGCCAGAACCGCTGATAGCAACGACCATAGCCGCCCGAGCGGGCCGGGCATAACCGCCGAATGCCCAGGGCGCCGCCGTTATTCCGGGACGAAGAGGTTCTGCGCAACCACGGCGACCACGGCGAAACAGCGGCGTGAGCGCAGAAGCGCTTGGATGGTCTGTCCGCAGGTAGAAACCAAGGCCACGGTAAGGTCGCCGACTCTCTGGCTCAGCCTATGTCTCTGAGTTGGTCCTGCGGCGGGACACCGGGCTGATCCTTATCGTCGAGGTTCCGGCGGTCATGACGCGGCTGATCTCTCGCCATGAGCCGCTCAGCGGTCCGCGATCCGGACGATGCCCCGTTTCGCCGCTGGCTTGACCTCGCCCGCATACTCACCCCTGCAGAACGCCAGGACGTCGGCAATCGGGCGGCTGAGGCAGTCCTCGTACACGTCGACCTGGAAGCGGCGGCCGCGCTGGCTGCGCGCCTCGGCTTCTGGCTTATCTACGTAGATGGGCGTGATGTCGGCCTGGTCGTCGTGCTCGCTGCCGCACAAATCGCAGATGTATGTGTAAACGGTTTCGGTCTTGGTGGCCAACGTCGTTCTCCCTCGATACGCCTCAGACGCCCCACCGGTTTCCGTTGTGGCCTATTCGCAGTCGGGCGCGGCAGTCAGTGTTCCCGGGCAGCGGCTCGCTCCAAACGGTCACGTCATGTAGCCGGTGGCAGCACCCGCAGCCGGTTGCGGCCCCCCGCGACCCACCGCGGGATCAGCGTCTGGTCGGCACCGGCCGCGATCAGCAGGCCGGCCGCGCAGCGATCGAACGTCTCACTAAGCGTGCCCTCGCTGCAGCCGATCAGCAGCTCGGCCTGTTCTGCCAGCACGGCAGGGCCGTCAGCACGTCCACCAGCCAGCTCTTGAAGCTGGGCCACCGCAGCGGCACGCTCATCCGCGGTGAGGTCACGCCACCGCGCGTGGTGCTTGGCCGCGCCACACAGCATGGCGGCAGGCAGTCCGTCCGGGGCAGGTGAGAGTCGTTCGAACATATGTTCAATGATTCCCAGTGCCAGGTCGCGCAAACACGCTGGAGCTGCGCTAGCCAGGTTGCGGTAGGCGCCGAGGTCCGCGAGCTGAGCCCGGAGACACTGGCAAACCTGCCCGCCCGGGTGGACGGCACGGCCTACGAGTGGGTGGACCTGGACGGGGAGGGGCTGTCCGGCGTCCTGGCCCGGCAGGGCGGCGCCTGGTACTACAAGTCGAACCTGGGCCGGGGCCAGTTCGCGCCGCCCCGGATGCTCGCCGCTCAGCCCGCGGCGGCTGGGCGCAGCTCGCGGCAGCAACTGCTCGACCTGGCCGGCGACGGACACCTGGAACCTGGCCGAGCTCGGCGGCGCATGCCCGGCTACCGGGGGACCAGAACCGACGGCTGGCAGCCGTTCCGCCCGTTCCTGTCGTGCCCGAACATCTCCTCGGACGACCCCGACCTGCGCATGGTCGACCTGCACGGGGACGGCCTCGCCAACGTGCTGATCACCGGCGACGATGCCTTCACCTGGTACCCGTCGCTGGGGCTTGACTGCTTCGGCGACGGGCAGCGGGCCTTCTCCGTTCACGCGTGGAGCGAGGAGCGGGACCGCGGCTGATGCTCGCCGATCCGGAGCAGACCATTTACCTGGCGCACATGTCCGGCGACGGCCTGCAGGACCTGGTCCGGGTGCGGAACGGGGGGTCCGCTACTGGCCCAACCTCGGCTCGCCGTTACTGCGCACGGTCTGCCTCAGCGCCGTGCCGCGAGGTCGTACGGGGCCCGGCGCACGTGATCGCCGGGCGCGGGGCCAGGATGGCCACATGGAGGTGCAGGGGTTTGCCGACGGGCGGTTCGGCCCGGTGCGGCAGTGTTTCGCCGAGATCCTGGCCGCGCAGCCGGGCACCGGCGCGGCGTTCGCCGCGTGGTGCGACGGCCGGCTGGTGGTGGACCTGTGGGGCGGTTACGCGGACCAGGGACGGCGCCGGCGGTGGGAAGCGGGCAGTTTGGTCCAGCCGTATTCGGTCAGCAAGCCGTTCGCGGCGGTGTGCGCGCTGCGGCTGGTCGAGGCCGGGCGGCTCGACCTGGACGCGCCGGTGCAGCGGTACTGGCCCGGGTTCCGCGCCCCGGCGATGGTGCGTCAGGTGCTGTCGCATCAGGCCGGGGTGGTGATGCTGGACCGGCAGGTGCCCACCGAGGCCTTCTATGACTGGGACTGGATGTGCGCACTGCTGGCGGCGCAGCAGCCGGCGTGGCCGCCCGGGACCGCGCACGGCGAATCGCCGCTGTTTTACGGGCACCTGGTCGGGGAACTGGTCTGCAGGGTGGACGGGCGCAGCGTCGGCCGGTTCTTGCGGGAGGAGATCTGCGGGCCGGCCGGACTGGACTTCGCCTTCGGGCTGAGCCCGTCGCAGCAGCCCCGGGCGGTGGACCTGACCGGCCTGGACGACGCGTTCCGCGCGGGCAACGCAGCCGGCCGCCCGGCCCTATACCGGCTGGCCGTGACCAACCCGCCCGGCGCGCAGGACGGCGCCGTGGTCAACAGCGCGGCCTGGCGGGCCGCGGAGATCCCCGCCGTTAACGGCCACGGAACCGCGGCGGCAGTGGCCGGCTTCTACCACGCCCTGGCTGCGGGCAGCATGCTCAGTCCGGGGATGCTGGCCGATGCGGTCACCCCGCAGTGCGCCGGACCGGACAGGGTGCTCGGAGACGACAACGCATGGGGGCTTGGCTTCGGGATCAGCGACGACGGCTACGGTATGGGAGGGCTTGGCGGAAACTACGGGGGCGCGAGCACGGCCGGCGGCTACACGGTCGGCTTCGTGACCGGCAGCGTCGGTAGCCACGACCGGGTCGACAAGCTGGAAAACACGCTGCGAGAATGCCTGGGGCTGGCGCCCATCCCGGCCACCGGCGACCCGCCTATCGGAAGCTGAGTGAAGCCGTACCCTGCCAGTAATCATCGACCACCACTACGCGCACGCATACTGGTTCGGCGCCGTCGCCAGCTGCCTGAAACGACCGACCGCGCCGATCTCATGCGGCTGACAGCTGAATCGGCAGCGGGCGCACTTCAGAGCGGAGATCTCCAGTTATGCGCGCTCAGGGTCGCCGAGAGCCTGTGCCTGAGAACCGTCGAGATTAGGCGGCTCCGCGTGTTGCCCCATCGGCGGCTCGGCCACGCTCGGTGACCTCCTGGCGGATGGTAACCCGGGGGCTGCGGGCGTCCGGGAGGGCGCTCGCTGGCGATACGTCAGGCGATGACCCTGACGTTTTCCGCCTCGGGTCCCTTCTGGCCCTGCGTGATGTCCAACTCGATCTTCTGCCCTTCCTCCAGGCTGCGGTAGCCGCCACCCGTGATCGCGCTGAAGTGCACGAACACGTCCGGGCCGCCCTCCACCACGATGATCGTGCGTGATCGGAACCGCCGGGGGCCGCTTGTCGGTGAACCGCGCGGACGCGGGTACAGATCAACCTGTTAGTCACCGGGGTCTGAGAACGCCGCGTCGGCGTGAAATGATCTGCGGCGTGCTGCCCGTGACGCCGTTGTTTCCTTGGGCCGTATGAGCCCGTTGTTAGTCTGGCGCCGGGGGCCGGTCAGAGGGCTGCGTACTGTCGCTTCGAGCACGCCGACTAGAGTCTCGGTTCCCTCATCACGCCCCCCGGGCAGCCTCACCATACCCCCCAGACATGCAGAAGGTGAGGCAAGGTGGTGGCTGAGCGAGAGGTGGAGCAGGCAGAGGAACCATTGGAGCTGGTGGCCCGGGCGGCGGCGATCGATGTGGCCAAGGACTCGGGCATGGTGTGCATCCGGGTGCCGCATGAGTCCCGCAGCGGGCGGCGGGTGCAAAAGACCTGGAACGTCGCGGCGAGGTTCGGCGCGGTCGTGGGGTTAGCCGATCACCTGGTGTGCGAGGGGATCGAGCGCGTCGTTCTCGAGGCGACCAGCGACTACTGGCGGATCTGGTTCTACCTGCTGGAAGCCGCCGGGCTGCAGGTGTGGCTGGTCAACGCCCGGGACGTGAAGAACGTTCCGGGCCGGCCGAAGACCGACAAGCTGGACTGCATCTGGTTGTGCAAATTGAACGAGCGGGGCATGCTGCGTCCCTCGTTCGTGCCGCCGGAACCGATCCGCGACCTGCGGGCGCTGACCCGGCTGCGGACCTCGCTGACCGCTGAGTGCTCCCGCCACAAGCAGCGCGTCGAGAAGATCCTGGAAGACGCGCTGGTGAAGGTGTCAGCCGTGGTGTCGGACCTGTTCGGCAAGTCCGGGCGGGCGATGCTGGCCGCGCTGGTGGCCGGCGAACGCGATCCCCGGGTGCTCGCCGGGCTGGCCCTCGGCCGGCTCCGGCCGAAGCAGGCGCGGCTGGCCGAGGCGCTCACCGGGCGGTTCCGGGAGGTGCACGCCTATGAGATCGGCTTGCTGCTGGACCTGATCGGCACCCTGGAGGCCAAGATCGGCGATCTGGACGGCAAGATCGAGGCGCATCTGGCCGGGCTGCCCGGTGTGCCGCCGGCCTGCACCTGCTGCGGCCTGATCGGCGGCGGGCACGCTCCCGGCTGCGGCAATGACGGCGCCCAGCTGCTGTCGCTGGTGCAGCGCCTGGATGAGGTCACCGGGGTCGGCGTGCTCACCGCCCAGGTGATCATCGCCGAGCTCGGGCTGGACATGGGCCAGTTCCCGACCGCCGCCCACGCCTCGGCATGGGCCAAACTCAGCCCCCAGACCATCCAGTCCGGCGCCAGAACCCGGCCGGGCAAGACCGGCAAAGGCAACCGGTGGCTGCGCGGCGCTCTCGGAGACGCCGCCATGGCGGCTGGCAAGACAGATACCTACCTGGGGGAACGCTACCGGCGGATTCGCCGCCGCCGCGGCAAGCAGAAAGCCATCGTCGCCACCGCCCGCGCCATCCTCGAAATCGCCTACCTGCTCATCGCCGACCCCGCCATCCAATTCCACGACCTGGGCGCCGGCTACTACGACCGGCTCGACCCCCACCGCCAGACCCGCAACAAGATCCGTGACATCGAACGGCTCAACCCCGGCATGAAGGTCACCCTCGCCGCGGCCGCCGCCTGACCATACAGCCCAGCCGCACGCTCTCACATCACGGAGTAGCCCGAACACATTCCGCATCTGCCCAGCCCACATGGCGCGCCCGGCTCCCCGCCCCCGCCGTGAGTTGCCGCGCGCCGCTGACCGTGGGTTATTTCCGGCTAGGCACGGTGCTGACGGCGCCCAGGCAGAGGCGGACTCGCGTGCAATTAGGCGGATATGGTGCGTCAGCATTCAGAGCTCTATGACGGAGCGTGAACGGTGGTGCCGGCCTCGGGGAGACCCGCGGCCGACCCAGCGGGTCCGCTCCCCCACACCGACCCGGCTCTGCCTGCTCAGCGCCCGACTGGCGGCTTACGGCGAAATCAGCTCCCATTTGCGCTCCCATAACCTGCCGCAAGAACGCACGAACCACTCCTGACCTTGGCAAACGCGCCGGAACCTGACCGTAGGACACTTTCCTCAGCAGCCAGTCACCAGCCATCAACTGCTCCCGGCTGCTCACGAACAACCCCCTGACCTGGGTGGGCGCAGGCGGTTTCGAACCACCGACCCCTCGCTTGTAAGGCGAAAATCAGGATGAGATTACACCAGGTCCCAGAAGACGTCTATGCATCTGAACTGCGAAAACCGTCCGTGAAGATCCCTGCGGATGCCAGCAAGGCCATGCATCGTGGTTCCCGAAAGTGGTTCCCGGACCCTCTCAAGATCGCAACACCAGGAGCATGCCAATCAAACCCGCAACCCCGTCGCGCTGAAGCAGTCGGTGGTGGCTGCTCGCCGCTGCCAGCGGCCCTGGGCGCGCCCTGGGCGCCGCCTTGCCCCGGCGGGAACTGGCCGCCCGCTCCCCTTCCTCGACGTCGCGATAAAGGTGATGGCCAGCCGGGCCGGTGGATCTACCTGGTGATCAAGCTTGTAAAGCATGCGGCAGTGATTCTCCGGAATGTGCGGCTGGTCGCTCCTGACGGCGGAAAGGCCTCCTGCGGCTCTGGTTCGTGCGTCAGTTCGCAGGACGCCTTTCACGCCTTGGTCTGGTAACTACCAGGCCTCTTTGTTCATGGTGGCACAGAAGGTTCAGGCGACCGGTGCGCGTGATCACCTGTCCGGGTGTGACAACAAGTCGCAACCATACGGCTTCACCGCAGCAGTTCGCCGAGCTGATAGCGGCGGGTGGTCTCCCAATGCCATGTAGATGAGGCTTCTGAGGCGTTCGGATGCTGGCGGTGTTGACTGGGCTGGCTGGCCGTGGGTTGTTTACGGAGAGTGAGGGCATTACGGCGGCCCGGATGTCGTTCCGGGCGACGGCCGGTTCCGCGACCGGCGGGTCTTGGGGTGCGAGAGGGATCGGGACCGGGAAGTGGCCGCGGTCAGGCGGCGGCGCAGACGCTGATCCGGGCGGCCGCGGCGGTGGTGGGCAGGCGCGGCCCGCCGGCCGGGAAGCCCAGCCGGGCCTTGGTCTTGCGTTCGCGGTGCCGGCCGCGGTCTACGTCGACGCGGCGGCGGGCCAGGCCGGCCAGGATCGCGGCGCAGTTCGCGCCGGTCAGCTTGGCGGGCAGGCTGGCGGTGGCCGCGCCGGTCCGGGCGGAGGTGATGACGGCGCGGCGGGCCGCGGTGAACGAGATCTCGCGCGGGTGGACGGTCTGGCCGGCCCGCTTGCCCTTCCGCGCCGGGAGCGCGACCGCGGCGGCGGCGCGGGCCGCCGCGCGGGCCAGCTCGACGGAGATCACCCAGGCGGCGTGCTCCTGGGCGATCAGGGCGGGAGACTGGGACCGGAGCATCGGCCCGGTGGAGGGCCCGGCGCCGCTGATCGCGGACTTTGCTTCCTTCAGGCAGGTTTCTGACCCTATCCACCGCCAGTGGTAAGCGCCGGCCAGCACATCCGCCGGGTAGGTGTCGTGGTCGTGCAGGTCGGTGATCAGGCAGAACAGCTCCGGGGCATCCTGCCCGGCGACGCTGACGGTGTACTCGATGACGCGGACGGTGAGGGTGACGCCGCCGCCGGTGATGCTGGCCAGGTAGGAGCCGTCGGGCGCGAAGCCCCCGGTCCGCGGGGGATCCCGCAGCGCCGAGCAGGACAACACGCCGCCCGGCCGCCTCATGGTGCGCGACGGCTGCGGCGGTGCCGGCTGGCAGGCAGCTGCCGATGACGGCGGGAGCTCCCAGCACCCAGCTGCCGTGCCCGGCGAAGGTTACCGCGCTCCACTTGCGCGCCGAGGAGAACGGCACCTGAGACGTCACCACCCACCCGGCAGGCGCCCGGTAGCGCCCGGCCAGGGCTTGCATGGTCGCGTTCGGCGCCGGATCGGCGGCCGCGACAGCGCCGATGACGTCCCCGACCTCCCCTTCCGCGCGCCCGGCCAGCAGTTCGGCCCGCTCCAGGTGCATGCCGGGCCTGGTCAGGGTCCCTGTCTTGTCGATGCACAGCGTGTCCACCCGCGCCAGCCCCTCGATGGCCGCCAGCTCCTGGACCAGCACCCGCCGCCGCGCCAGCCGCATCGCACCGACGGCGAAGGCGATCGAAGTGAGCAGCACCAGGCCCTCGGGCACCATCGCCCCCACCCCGGCGACCGAGCCGCGGAGCGCATCGTAGAGCGGCTCGCCGCTGCGGAACAGCTGGCTGACCACCAGCAGGACGCCGGCCGGCACCATGCACCCAGGTCACCATCCGCAAAATCCGGTTCGTCCCCTGCTGGAGCTCGGACCGGATCAGGCTGAAACGGCGGGCGTCGGCCTGCAGCCGCGCGGCGTACGCGGACGCGCCGACATTGGCCGCCCGCGCCGTTCCGGTTCCCGCGACCACGAAACTTCCCGACAGCACCCGGTCGCCACGTTCCTTCGCCACCGGTTCCGCCTCACCGCTGAGCAGCGCCTCATCGAGTTCCAGCCCATCGGAAACGACCACCGCCGCGTCCACCGCAACCTGATCACCCGGGTGCAGTTCGAGGACGTCGTCGAGGACCACCGCCTCCACCGGAACCTCGGCCAGCTCACCGCCGCGCACGACGCGCGCACGGGCGGCGGTGAGGATGGCCAGCCGGTCCAGCGTCCGCTTGGCCCGCAGCTCCTGCCCGACGCCGATCGCGGTATTGACCGCGAGCACGAATCCGAACAGGCCGTCCTGAACCGGCCCCACGACAAGCACCACCGCAAACAACGAACCCAAGATGGCGTTGAAGCGGGTGAAGACATTCGCGCGCAGGATCTGCCCGGCCGTCCGCCCGGGCAACGGCGGCGACGTGTTGACCTGGCCCGCAAGCGTCCTGGCGCGCACCGCCGCCCCGTCAAGGCCGCCGGAGCCCGCCTCACCAGCCTGCCCGGCGGCAGCCACCGTGCCGCTGGCCGGCGCCGGTCCCTCCGCGCCCGTCCCAGGCGATGGCGTCCCTTGCAGACGCGCCACGGCTCATCGGGTCCCACCTGGCGATCTTCTGCCGCGATGCGTTCAGCCGGCAAGGGCCAAATGGCCTCCACCGCGACGACCCGTGGCCCTTGGGACGGCCTGACCCACAGGGCGGGCGATCAACTAGAAGCCGTGAGGTAAACGCGCTGGCCGCCAGCCAGCATCGGGTGCTGTTCTTCGGCGTCATCGGCGCGCTCGTGCTTCGCGGCGGATTCATCACCGCTGGAGCGGCACTGATTCACCAGCTGAGCTGGGCTTTCTACATCTTCGGCGCGGTATTGGTCTTCGCCGCCATCCGGATGGCCCGCGGCGGCCCCAAGGCCGGCCCCTCGGGGAAGTTCTTGCTGCACGGCCTGCGCAGGATCATGCCGGTCACCGACGATTACGACGGCGCGCGGTTCCTCACCCGCCGCACCGGGAAGCTCGCAGCGACGCCGCTGCTGGTGGCGCTCATCGCGATCGAGACAACCGACGTAATCTTCGCGATCGACTCGATTCCGGCGGCCTTCGGTGTGACGGCCGACGTGTTCATCGTCTTCACCTCCAACGCGTTCGCAATCCTCGGAACTGCGCGCGTTGTACTTCGTCCTGGCAGGAGCGATGGAGCGCGTTGGCTACCTGAGCAAGGGCGTCGCTGTGCTGCTCGCGTTCATCGGGGCGAAAATGATCATCTCACCGATGCTCCACCTGCCGACCACGGTGAGTCTCGGCGGCGTCATCGTGATCATCGCAGGCGCGATCCTGCTGAGCATTTGGAAGCACCGCCGCTCGGCCGAGGCCAGGCCTGCCAGCGGTTCGGCACCGGGCAGCGGTTCGGATGCATCCGGCAGCGGGGCTGCTTGTCCCACGACCGGTGTCCGGCGGTCCCACGCATGATCGACCTGTCGCAGTTCGACCTCTGCTCGCCGGTATCGTATCTCGTCGCGGTCGTCGTCCCCGCGCTCGACGCGGTCCCGCCGGTACTGCCGAGCGAGAGCGCGGTCGTCGCCCTCGGTGTTGCGACCGCCGGCCAGGCCGACCCAAGGATCGCGATGCTCGTCACGCTCGCGGCCTGCGGCGCCTTCATCGGTGACAACCTCGCCTACCTGCCCGGCCACCGCTTCGGTCAGGGACAGCTCCGTGATCTGGCGCAGCCGTGCCTGCCACCGCGCCTCAAGCAGGGCGCGCCATTGCGGCAGCGACCTGGCCTCTGGGCTCGGCTCGATGACGGGATCCAGTTCGGTGGCCGGATCCGGCTGAGGCGTGGGGTGAAGCTTGGTGCGCATCCCAGCCGGATCCGGTCCGACCGGGCCAGCCCCGGCGGGTGTGGCGCGAAGGGCGCGGCCGGCCCTCTCGGCCGCTTTGGGCCGGGCTTGGATCACGTGAGCGGACATCGGGGCGGGCCTCCTTGGACACGGCGCTGGCACCCGGTCGGGCTGGGGTTCGCCCGGCGGACGTCCCCCGGGCGAGCGCTGGGCCGACGCACCCGAGCGCACCGGGTACGCCGCGATTGACGACCCGCTCAGAAAGCGCCGGCCACCCTCGGAACAACTCGCGCGAAGCTGGCCGAGGCTGACCGGCATCCGCACAGGGCGCCACCGCCATGAACGGTCTCGCTGGATGCCGGCACCGGGCAGCGTCTGCTGCGCTGCGGCTCAGCTCAAGGAAAGCCGCAGGCGATGCAGCCCTGGTGTCACCTATGTGGTGACGGGATGGAGAAGGCCGCGCGCTGCCGTCCCGGGAAGGGCCAGGGCCAGCCCCGGGGGGACACAGCGCTCGCCCGGGGACACCCCAGACTCCGGCGGCGGGAATCCCCCGTATGCGCCGCCAGTGGCGCGACACGCGGCAGCCGCTCGGGATAGGTGACTGCGTTCGCCGACGGGTGTGCGGCCGCGGTCAGCGGTCGGCGCGGGGCAGCGTCACCACGATCTCGGTGCCTTTCGCCCCGGTACTCGTCACGTCGATGCTGCCGTTGTGGGCGCGGACGAGTTCGGCGACCACGGCGAGGCCGATGCCGCTCCCGGCCACGCCGGCCGCCTCCCGGCCGCGCCAGAACCGGTCGAAGATGTGCGGCAATTCGTCCCCGGCGATGCCGGAGCCGGTGTCGGACACGCTCAGCTTGGCCTGTGCGCCCGCTGGCCCGGCCGTCAGGGTCACCCGGCCGCCGGGTGGCGTGAACTTCAGCGCGTTGCCGAGCAGGTTGGTGATCACCTGATGCAGCCGCCCGCTGTCCGCCAGGACCGCCACCGATGCCAGCCGCCGCTCAAGGGCGACGTCAGCGGCGTCGAACCGGGCCGTCAGGCGGTCCGCCGCGGTGGCGGCGACCTCCGCGAGGTCACACGGGCCAAGCGACAGCTGCAGCGCGGCGGCCTCGGCGGCGGCCAGGGTTTGCAGGTCGTCGACCATCCGGGCGAGGCGGAGCACCTCGTCCCGCAGCGAAGACAACTGGTCCGCGGTCGGCTCGACCACCTGGTCGAGCAGGGCCTCGTGCCCGGCTTGCAGGACGGCCACCGGGGTCCGGAGCTCATGCGCGACATCGGCGACGACATCACGCCGGAGCTGCTCGTGACGGGCCAAGGTGTCGGCCATCGTGTCGAAGGCGGCTGCCAGGTCGCGTAGCTCGCCGGGTGCGCGGATCTCCCCCACCCTGGCGGTACGGTCACCGCGGCCCATCGCGGTGGCGACCTCGATCAGCCGGCCGACCGGGCGGGTAATCCGTCGCGCCACGCCGAGGCCGACGAGCAGCGCGAGCAGGGCCGCGAGACCGGCGGCCCCGGCGATCGCGCGCCACAACGCCGTGCGCAGGGCATCGTCAGCGGCGGTGAGCCCGGCACCGGTGAGACGCACCCCGATCGTTCCCACTCGCTGCCCGCGCGCCATCACCGGGGCCCGCTGGACCGGCCCCTTGCCGTGGCCGAAACCTGGCGAGGCCGTGACGCGCCGGCCCGCGACGTCGAGGATCTCGACGTCGGCACCGATCCGCCCGCCAACATCCAGGACCGGTCCCAGGTCGGCACCATTCCATGTTTCGGCCCTATTCCAGGCCGCGGCGGCCGCCGCCGTCAACGCCTGGGTCAGCTCGGCCCGCTGCCTGGCGGCCAGATGAGAGATATCGGCCGCAGCGGACACCGCCGTCGCTGCGGCGAGCACGGCGATAGCCGACAGCGCGACCGCGACGAACGCCAGCGCCAGCCGCAGCCCAAGCGGACCCGAACCGCCCGGCCTAGCCATCCCGGGCAAGGCCGAGCCGGTAGCCGCCACCGAGCACGGTCTGGATGATCTCCGGCGCCCGCTGATCCTCTTCGATCTTGCGGCGCAGGTTCTTGACGTGCGAGTCGATGGTGCGCTCATAGCCCTCGAACTCATAACCGCGCACCCGGTTGATCAACTCGAACCTCGAATAGACCCGGCCAGGCGACGCCGCGAGCGCCAGCAGGATGCCCCATTCGGTCGGCGTCAGATCCACGATCGCCCCGCGCACCTCCGCCACCCGCCGTGCCTCGTCGATGACGAGCACACCACCGCCGTAGCGGGCCGCCCCCTGGTCCGCGGCGGCCCGCCCGCCGCGCCGCAAGATCGCCTGCACGCGCAGGACGAGCTCACGAGGGCTGAACGGCTTGGTCACATAGTCGTCGGCGCCCAGCTCCAGACCGCTGATCCGGTCCTCCTCACTGCTGCGAGCCGTCAGCATCAAGATCGGCGTGGTCCCGGTGGCCCGCAGTTCCCTGGCCACGCTCTCGCCCGGGACGTCCGGGAGACCCAGATCGAGTACCACCAGGTCCGGACCCGCCGACCGGGCCAGGCTGATCGCCTCCGCACCTGATCCCGTCGACAGCACCGCGAAACCGGCCCGCTCCAGGTAGGAGCGCACCAGATCGCGCAGCTTCCGCTCGTCCTCGACCAACAGCACTGTTGCCGCCATCCGCCCGCTCCCTGCCCGCCGGCCCCTGTCGCGCCGGCGATCCGCACAGCGATGACCCAGCTGAGCTGCTCTTCTCGGCCGGGTCGCCCCGCGGCCTCTTGCGCAATGGGTCACGTCGCGGTGAGACCCGGCGATGGAGCCAGCTACACCGCGGGCGGCGTCGTGCCGCCACCCGGGTGTCGGTGACCTTCGCGGCATCCCCGGCGTTGCGCATGTTCGCGCACTCGATGAATACCTTCGGTACCGTTGATAGTTTAAGTCCCCCCAGGTCGCCGCGCGGTTGAATACCGCCCACGCCGAGATAGGTGGAGACGGGCTGGCCGGTCACCGGCGCGAAGTGCTTGACCATCGCGTCCGCGAGGCGCCGCGATGGGCCGATGATCGGCCTGTTGCCGGTCCCCGAGCTCTGGATCCGTTCAGGAACAAGGACGGCAAAGCCGCACTGGTTAGTGCCGATAACTCCGTCCACGTAATGTGACCAGGCGATATTCGTTGATCAGGCCACCGGCGCGAGTGTATCGTCTCGGACGCGGTACTGGCCGAGATCGACAGGTTCGGGTAGCGGTTTCAGCGGCGCGGCGCTGCGCAGGGAGCGGTGCGGCCGGTGTTGGTTGTGGATCACGGCCAGGACGCAGGCCTGGGTGCCGTCGAGCAGGTCGACCGTGAAGAAGTCGCACGCCAGGATCGCGTCGGCCTGGGAGCGCAGGAACTGCGGCCAGGTCGGCCCGGTCCGTCGTAGTGGGCAGGATCGACGCCGCTGGCCTTGAGGATCTCCCATACGGTCGACGCCGCGACCTTGACTTCCAGCCCGGCCAGCTCGCCGTGGATCCTGCGGTAGCCCCATTCGGGGTTCTCCCGGGCCAGCCGGAGGACCAGGGCCTTGATATTCCGGCGGGTGGCCGACCGACCGGTCCTGCCGCTCATGGACCTGGCGGCCTGGCCGCGGCAGACGATGTCGCGGTTCCAGCGCAGGATCGTGTCCGGGGTGACCAGCAGCCGCAATCCGCGGCGGCGGGCTTTCGGTATCACGCTGAGCAGGGCCGCGAGCAGGGCCCGGTCCGCTCAGTTCAGTTTCGGGCGGCGCGGCTGCCGCCGCTGCAGTGTGCGTGCCGGCCAGGCACCCTCAGAGCCGAGCTCGGCCGCGGTGCGGATCAGCACCACGCGGAGGGGACGAGGTGGCGGACCGCCGGGGCGTAGCTCCTGGCGGTGACGCCGCCGGCCGCGCTGGCCGGGCGGGCAGGCTGCTCGCCGACCCCGGTCCGCCGACTGCGATTCCGATTGCCGACCATCACCGCGAACATGGCGGCGGCGATCTCCAGCCGCCAGGCCCGGCACGTCGAGTTCATCGCGCGTTCTCCTTCACGTACGGTCCAGTCGGCTCGATGCGGCGGGCTACTCCTCGACGCCCGCAGCCGGATCACCCTGCCTTCGGGCTCCCTCGGCGCTGCTTCAGCCCCGCACACGGGGCCGCCCGGCTCATCCACGTCCGGACCAGCACCGGGAACGACTCGCCTGCCACCGACGGCCAGCCAGGCGGCACGGCCGCCCTGAGTACCACGATCCTTGAGGATCAGCTTTGCCGCAGCGACCGCCGCGCTGCCCCCCGTCCATGCTCGCCTGGCCGACTCGCGGCGCGGATTCGCCGCAACTGCCATTCTCCATACGCGCGCCACAACGATTGCATCCTGCTTCCACTCCCACCGGCTTCGATTGATTCAGGCTCCGGATCGGACCCGAGAGCCCGCCTTCAAGGAGGCCGAGATGAGTCTCCCCCCGGCGACCACCGGTCGCCTTCGCAGAACCACCGTCCGCGGGCTGCGCGCGCTTCGCGACACCCACGATGACATGGTCTACCTGTGGGACAAGTCGCTGACCCTCCCGCAGGCGCCGCCACGGCCAAGGGCGCTGGCCGGTCACGCCCAGCAGCCGGCCCCGGCTCGGCCGCCCGCCGTCACAGGCAGCTGACAACCCGCGTGCAAGCCGCCAGACTCGCGCGGTATCCCCAGTGGCCGGGATACGGACTGCGCAGATTACGGCGACGGCGCGCCACCGCACATCGGTTGGGGCGGATGTGCCTCCGGATGCCGCCTTCGCGCCCCCGGGTGAGCGAGGCACCTGCGGCAACACGGACCACGCCCGCCAGCACGGCGCCTCCGCTCACTGGGACGGCCGGGGAGGCAAGGGCCGCCATGAGGACGGCGGGTTCTCCGCGACCCGGGTGCGGGTCGGCGCAACGCCGGGCGCCGAGACCTGCTGGTCCGCCCGCCCTTGTCCGTGCGCGGATGAGTCTCGTGTGCGGCCGTTGCCGGACAGCTGGGTGACGGTGTCCTGGGTGGATACCGCGTCAGCCAGGTGGTGGAGTCATATAGATAATACAAGGAGGAATCTTATGAAGAAAGAAAAGAATCAATCGAACTCCAAGCTTGCTGAGTATTCTCTAGGGCTATGGATAGCCTTAGGTATTAGCGTAGGCGCGGGATTTGGAATTACATTCGGTGCCATCTTTGGTTCGGTTTCAACTGGCCTGGTTTTTGGTCCGGGCATAGGCCTTGTAGTGGGTCTATTGATAGGTGTATCCATCCAGGGAGATTACTAAAAAAGATAATTGCCTAATTCCATTTCCAACAAGTTTACTCTTTGGCTCTACATCTCTGGGTACGTCAAGCACCTCTCACCACCTCTCACCTCGCCTCTAGCCGGAAATAACCCACGGTCAGCGGCGCGCGGCAACTCACGGCGGGGGCGGGGAGCCGGGCGCGCCATGTGGGCTGGGCAGATGCGGAATGTGTTCGGGCTACTCCGTGATGTGAGAGCGTGCGGCTGGGCTGTATGGTCAGGCGGCGGCCGCGGCGAGGGTGACCTTCATGCCGGGGTTGAGCCGTTCGATGTCACGGATCTTGTTGCGGGTCTGGCGGTGGGGGTCGAGCCGGTCGTAGTAGCCGGCGCCCAGGTCGTGGAATTGGATGGCGGGGTCGGCGATGAGCAGGTAGGCGATTTCGAGGATGGCGCGGGCGGTGGCGACGATGGCTTTCTGCTTGCCGCGGCGGCGGCGAATCCGCCGGTAGCGTTCCCCCAGGTAGGTATCTGTCTTGCCAGCCGCCATGGCGGCGTCTCCGAGAGCGCCGCGCAGCCACCGGTTGCCTTTGCCGGTCTTGCCCGGCCGGGTTCTGGCGCCGGACTGGATGGTCTGGGGGCTGAGTTTGGCCCATGCCGAGGCGTGGGCGGCGGTCGGGAACTGGCCCATGTCCAGCCCGAGCTCGGCGATGATCACCTGGGCGGTGAGCACGCCGACCCCGGTGACCTCATCCAGGCGCTGCACCAGCGACAGCAGCTGGGCGCCGTCATTGCCGCAGCCGGGAGCGTGCCCGCCGCCGATCAGGCCGCAGCAGGTGCAGGCCGGCGGCACACCGGGCAGCCCGGCCAGATGCGCCTCGATCTTGCCGTCCAGATCGCCGATCTTGGCCTCCAGGGTGCCGATCAGGTCCAGCAGCAAGCCGATCTCATAGGCGTGCACCTCCCGGAACCGCCCGGTGAGCGCCTCGGCCAGCCGCGCCTGCTTCGGCCGGAGCCGGCCGAGGGCCAGCCCGGCGAGCACCCGGGGATCGCGTTCGCCGGCCACCAGCGCGGCCAGCATCGCCCGCCCGGACTTGCCGAACAGGTCCGACACCACGGCTGACACCTTCACCAGCGCGTCTTCCAGGATCTTCTCGACGCGCTGCTTGTGGCGGGAGCACTCAGCGGTCAGCGAGGTCCGCAGCCGGGTCAGCGCCCGCAGGTCGCGGATCGGTTCCGGCGGCACGAACGAGGGACGCAGCATGCCGCTCGTTCAATTTGCACAACCAGATGCAGTCCAGCTTGTCGGTCTTCGGCCGGCCCGGAACGTTCTTCACGTCCCGGGCGTTGACCAGCCACACCTGCAGCCCGGCGGCTTCCAGCAGGTAGAACCAGATCCGCCAGTAGTCGCTGGTCGCCTCGAGAACGACGCGCTCGATCCCCTCGCACACCAGGTGATCGGCTAACCCCACGACCGCGCCGAACCTCGCCGCGACGTTCCAGGTCTTTTGCACCCGCCGCCCGCTGCGGGACTCATGCGGCACCCGGATGCACACCATGCCCGAGTCCTTGGCCACATCGATCGCCGCCGCCCGGGCCACCAGCTCCAATGGTTCCTCTGCCTGCTCCACCTCTCGCTCAGCCACCACCTTGCCTCACCTTCTGCATGTCTGGGGGGTATGGTGAGGCTGCCCGGGGGGCGTGATGAGGGAACCGAGACTCTAGTCGGCGTGCTCGAAGCGACAGTACGCAGCCCTCTGACCGGCCCCCGGCGCCAGACTAACAACGGGCTCATACGGCCCAAGGAAACAACGGCGTCACGGGCAGCACGCCGCAGATCATTTCACGCCGACGCGGCGTTCTCAGACCCCGGTGACTAAGATGTTGGCCAGCATCTGGCGCAGCAGATCGCGTCCGGCAATCGCCATACGACGCCGCCCCGGGACATCTTGCATATGTACTGCGAATGCCGCTCGCTTCGCTACTCCCTGTCGTACAGCGCAAGCGCCCGTGCGCGCGGTTCCGAGGTCATGTTCAGCCCCAGGGCTCGTGCTGGGCCCGGCATCGACGGCGGTGCCATGCCAGGCCGCAGCGGGCCGCGTCCGGCCGGGCGGCCGCCTGTAGCGGTGACGGATCCGGGGAGTCACTGGCCCCGTTCTCCGAACCACCTGGCGAGCTTGCCGGCGCGGCTCACGGCGCGTAGCCGCCGCTCGGCCTGTTCCCGCGTTCCCGCGGCGGCGACGATGAGCAGACGGTCTCCGGTCTGCAGCGCGGTGGTGGGGGCTGGAACGAATCCCCGCCCGCCGCGGACGATCAGGGCCACGTTCACCTGGGCGGGCAGCCGGAGTTCGAAGATCTCCACGCCGTGCAGCCGTGAATCGGGCGGGATCTCGGCCTGGAGCAGGTCAGCGTGCAGCGTTTCGAGCGGCGCCGCCTCGATATCGATGTCGATGGGCTCGGCTGGTGTGATCACCCGCAGCCGCCGAGCCGCCCACGGAAGCGTGGGGCCCTGCACCAGGATGTTGACGCCGACCACTATGAACACCAGGTCGAACAAGCGAGTGGCGCCCGGCACACCGGCGCCCAGGGGGATGGTGGCCAGCACGATCGGCACGGCGCCCCGCAGCCCGGCCCACGACAGGAATGCCTGCTGACGCCAGGGCACCCGCAGCGGCAGCGTCGAAACGATCACCGCCGCGGGCCGGGCGATAAGCACGAGCACAGACCCGGCGACCAGGGCCGACAGGACCTGCGCGGGTAGCCTGGCCGGGGATGCGAGGAGCCCGAGCATGACGAACAGCCCGATCTGGGCCAGCCAGGCAATCCCCTCGGCAAATCCGCGGGTGGCCGGGCCGTGCGGGAGCCGCGCATTACCCAAAATAAGGGCGCACAGGTAGACGGCCAGGAACCCGCTCGCACGCGCCAGGGACGCCGCTCCGTAGCTCGCGACGATCAGCGCGAGCACCGCGATCGGGTACAGGCCGGAGGCGGGCAGTGCCACCCGCCGCAGCGCGAACCCGCCGAGCAGCCCGGCCACCAGCCCCATCGCGGCGCCCGCGGCCAGCTGGTAGGCTACCACGCCGACGATCAGCGCGGCGGAGGGCGCATGCGAGCCCAGTTCGCTGAGCAGGGTCACCGCGAGCACAGCGGGCGGGTCGTTGAGCCCCGACTCGCCCTCCAGCACCCCGGGCAGCCAGGGGGGCAGCGGCAGCTTGCGCAGCACAGCGAACACCGCCGCCGCGTCGGTCGGCGCGAGCACCGCACCGAGCAGCAAGGCATCCCGCCAAGTGAGGTGCAGCAGCCAGCGGGTGGCCCCGGCGACGACAACAATGCTCACGGTCACACCTGCGGTCGCGAGCATGACCGCGGCAGGCACCGCGGCCCGCGCGTGCGCCCAATTGGTGGTCAGGCCACCCTCGGCAAGGATCAGCACCAGGGCGCTGAGCCCAAGAGCCTGCGCCAGCCCGGCATTGCCGAACCGCACACCGACGCCCGCTTGGCCGAGCGCGAGGCCGAGCCCAAGGAAGACAAGCAGCACTGGCAGCCCGATCCCGTGCGCGATCCGGGCCGCCACGATCGCCGCGATGACCACCGCCGCGCCGACAAACAGGATGAGAATCGCGGTAGGGACCGCCCTTGCAGGCGGCCCCCCGCACAGATCCCAGCGAGCACTGCTAGCGCACTGGGCTCCTACCTCGGGTACGGGCGTCGAATCGGACGTTCGGCCAGGGATGCGTGATGCGGGCGGCAGGGAGCCACCGTGCTTCGAGCCGGCCCATCCGCTCCCAGGTCACCCGGTGGCGCTGGCTGCGGCGCCGCAGCGCCCGGCCCCAGTGCCGCGTGACCTGTTTGCGGAATGCCGACACGGCATGGATGTTGCCGGGTACCGCGTAGTAGGCGGTGTGCCCGCGCACCACGCTGCCCAGCCACTGTCCCTGCTCTGGGATGGGCCAGTGACGGCGTTGCATGAGCAAGGTGTTCACCTCGCGCAGCTTGGCCGCCATTCTCTTCGCGATCGTCTTGCGCCGCAGCGCGAACCGTCCCGCCCGGGTCTTCCCGCACATGTGCGTGAAGCCGAGGAATGCGAACGTCTCGGGCCGGCCGAGGCCGCGCCGCCTGCGGTTCTCGGCGGCGAACCGCCCGAACTCGACCAGGCGGGTCTTCTCGGCGTTGAGCTCCAGGCAGAACCTGGCGAAACGCTCCACCAGGTCCGCATGGAACCGCTCAGCGTCAGAACGATGCTGAAAACCGACAACAATGTCGTCGGCGAAACGCACGATGATCACATCACCATGAGCTTGCCGATTCCGCCAGTGCCGGGCCCACAGATCAAAGACGTAGTGCAGGTAGACGTTGGCGAGCAGGGGGGATGCGCTGGCCCCTTGCGGGGCTCCCTCCTCGCTTGCCGACCACGACCCGTCCTCGATCACTCCCGCGTTCAGCCATTTCTGGATGAGCCGCAGGACCCGCTTGTCCGCGATCCGATGCTCGACGAACCTGCGGAGCCACTCGTGGTCGATGGCGTCGTAAAAGCCACGGATGTCCGCGTCGAGTATCCAGTTCACCTTCCTCTTCTCGATCCCGACCGCCAGCGCATCGAGCGCGTCGTGGGGCTTGCGCCCCGGCCGGAACCCGTAGGAGAAGCCGAGGAAGTCCTCCTCGTAAATGGCGTTCAGCACCTCGGCCACCGCCCGTTGGACGATCTTGTCCTCCAAGGTGGCCACGGAGGCGGCATAGTGCCGCATCGTCCAGTGATCCTTTGGGTTTCGTTGTCGTCACCCATCCGTTCCATCCGCTGACGGGTCAGCGGCTGGAGGTCTTGTTCGCTAAGCGGCGGGCCGGTGCCACAGTGTTCGTCTGCGCGGGCGGTGCCTACGGGTCGATCACGCTGCCGGAATCGTGGACCGGCCGGGGCGAGCCGCCCGGGACCGGGCGGCTGTCGGCCGAGGGGCTCGCAGCACTCGGCGCTGTGACACGCGCACTGCAAGGTCGTTGATTGTCATGCCTGGCAGCGACATACTCTTTTGTGATGAGAGAGCAAAAGAACAAGAACGAGATCGACCTGGCGGGGATGCCGACGCGGCGGCTGCTGTCGCGGCGGCGCGCTCTCGCCGCGCGGCTGGGGGGCGCCGAGCAGGTGCTGTCCGGCTCGCTGACCGAGCAGACCCGGCGGTGCGGCAAGCCCGGCTGCCGGTGCGCCGGCGGCGAGCCGCACGGCCCGTACGCCTTCTTCGCCGCGAAGACCGCGGCCCGGGGCCGGCTGAGGTACGTCCCGGCGTCCCTGGCCGGGGTGGTGCGCCGGTACCTGCGCAACGGCGAGGAGATCGAGCAGCTGCTCGCAGAGATCTCGGCGATCAACGCCGAGCTGCTGGCCCGCAGAGAACTGCACTAGCCGGTGGACGCCGTCCTGTCCGGGCCCGCGCGGGCCGAGGCGGTGGCGGCGCTGGCCAACATGACCATCTCGGCGCTGGGAGACACGCGTGAACGGCGAGCACAAGATCACGAGCTTTCACCGGGAGCGGACGGCGCTAATCTACCTGCGGCAATCCTCGATGGCCCAGGTCCGCGAGCACACCGAGTCGACCAGGAGCCAGTACGGACTGGCGGAGACGGCGGCCGGGCTGGGCTGGGCGCGCAGCGACGATCGAGGTGATCGACACCGACCTGGGGATCTCCGGGAAGTGGGGGGTGGCCCGGGAGGGATTCACCGAGCTGGTGACCAGGATGTGCCGGGGCGATGTCGGGGCGATCTTCGGGATCGAGATCACCCGGCTGGCCCGGTCCAACGCCGACGTGGCGCGGCTGGCGGAGTTCGCCCGGATCACCGGCACGCTGCTGATCGATCCCGACGGCGTCTACGACCCTGCCGACGTGAACGACCGCGTCCTGCTGGGCTTCAAGGGCACCATGGGAGAGATGGAACTGCACGTGATGGCGCAGCGGCTGCAGGCCAACAAGCGCGCCGCGGCGCAGCGCGGCGAGCTGCGCACCCCGCTGCCGGTCGGCTACATCCACGACGACGCCGGCGATGTGGTGATCGACCCCGATGCCGAGGTCCAGGCCGCGATCCGTGACGTGTTCGCGGCATTCGCCGCGTGCGGGTCGGCCTACGGGGTGGTGGGCGCGTTCGCCAGCCGCAAGTTCCCGCTGCGCGCCTACGGCGGGACATGGGCCGGTCAGCTGCGGTGGGGGCGGCTCACCCACGCCCGCGTCCTGGGGGTCTTGAAGAACCCGGGCTACGCCGGGGCGTACGTGTTCGGCCGCTACACCTCGCACCGCACCGTCGACCCCGGCGGCACGGTACACACCGCGATTGCGGAACGGCCCCGCACCGAATGGCCGGTGCTGATCAAAGACCACCACGAGGGATACATCACCTGGCCGGACTACCTGGCCAACGAGGCCAGGCTGGCGGCCAACCGGACCAACGCCGGAGCACGGCCACCCCGCGAGGGCTGCGCGCTGTGCCAGGGGATCATCAGCTGCGGCAGCTGCGGCAAGCCGATGCGCACCAGCTACCACACCGGTCAGCGGCCGTCCTATGAATGCAGCTCCCACCGCGACCGGCTCACCACGCCCGCCTGCCGGTCGGTCGCCGCCGCCACCGTGGACGACGCGGTCGCGCGCGTGCTGCTGGACGCGCTCACCCCGGAGCAGGTCGCCCTGGCGCTGTCAGCCGCCGACCAGGTCGCGGGCCGGCACCAGCGGGTCAGCCGGGCCGCCGAGCTGGCCGTGGAACGGGCCCGCTATGAGGCCGGCCGGGCCGAGCGCGCGTTCTGCCAGGTCGAGCCGGAGAACCGGCTGGTCGCCCGCAGCCTGGAAGCCCGCTGGGAGGACAGGCTCGCCGCCCTCGCCGAGGCCGAGCAGGCGCTGGAGGCCGCCCGGGACACGCTGCCGCCGCTGCCCGGCCGGGCGGAGCTGGAGAAACTCGCCGCCGACCTGCCCGGGCTCTGGCACGCGCCCGCCACCAGCACCAAGGACCGCAAACGGCTGCTGCGCACCCTGATCGCCGACATCACCCTGCTCCCCGAGCAGCAACCCGGCCAGGTGCGCATCGGAATCCGCTGGCACACCGGCGCCACCGACGAACTTGTCACCGGCCGGCCCATCCACTCCGGCACGGCCAGGCGCACTCCGGCCGCCGCAGTCGAGCTCGTCCGGCAGCTCGGACCGGCCACCAGCAACGACGAGCTAGCCCGCCGGCTCAACGCCGACGGGCTGGCCACCGGCCACGGCCGCCCCTTCGACGTCAGGGCCGTCCAGTGGATCCGCCACGCCTACAACATCCCCGCCCCCGCCCCCTACGCCGACGGCGAGATCCCGGTGGCCGAAGCCGCCCGGCGGCTGGGCTGCGGCACCGGCGTCATCTACTACTGGATCGAATCCGCCCAGCTCGACGCCCGGCGCGGCCCCGGCGGCAGGCTGTGCATCCCGTGGACCAGCAACATTGAGGCCGCCTGCCGCCGACGCATCGCCGGATCCGGCCACCTGAACCCGGCCGCCCGCCGCACCAGGCCACGGAACAGGCCCCAGCGGCACGAGGCCGCCGCCGTAACTGTCGGCACCGCCTGACATGATCACACCAGCGAACCCGTGAATGCGGCCCTGGCCCGCGCAAACCCGCACCACGCCCGAACATCCCGACACGCGATTGCAGGAGGGGCAATATGAATCGTCCGTCGCTATGCCGAGCGGTCGCTGCCGCCCGTCTGGCTTCGGTATGTACACCCTGCGAGAGGGGCTCGCCCGGTAGGCACCGCTGTGAACCCGGCGGAGCAGGTCTTCGAGGTTCGCCCGGAGATCCTGCCCGTAGGCGGCCCACGTCACCTGATCCACCCCCGGAGCGGCCTTCGGGCTGATCGCCGCGTAGGCCGCCCATAGGCGGGAGAGGTCGACGTGGTGCAGCAGCGCCGTGAATCGCGCTCTCTTGTCCTTTCGTGCAACTCGGCGCACACGCTCCAGCGCACTTGACGCGTCCATATCACGGCCCTGAGTCCGGGGCGCGTTTTGCTGGCCCGTGTTCCCCTTGGTCAGCCGCCTTTCCTCCACCAGCTCCGCCACCGGCTGCCCGGTCTTGTTCGCCAGCTTCGCAGGTACTACGCGGCTGTCAGACTTCCCGCGGTCGTTCATCTCGGGCTTACCGCCTCAGCGTTCCCCGAGCGGCCCGCCCTGCCATCACAGCCAGACGGGCAACCGCGGGACCTCCCGGTTCTCGCACCTGGAGACTCAACGCATGCGCAGGCTCTTTGACCGCGCGGGGCCCGCTGGCAGCTCGCGATAGCGCGGCCAGCGATGTTGCCTTCCGGCCACTGGGACGGCGTCGGCACCCCGGATATGTGATTTCGCGGCTCAATAACCCAGCCTACGTCTCCCTCTGTCAACGCTTCGCCTGCGTCCTCACGGGCGCCGACGCATGACCCGAGGTCACCGTGGATCGCTACTCCTTCGATGCAGGACGTTCTCATGTCCCTTCTCCAGGCCGGTTTATCCCGGCGCTCCCCAGGTCACCTGCCCTCACGGCCGTCTCCGCATCACTTGCCCCCAGGTCCGGCATTTCTGATCAAACAGTCTGCCCGATCAGCGCTCGACAGCCGGGTGAGCAGCGGGTGCCGGGCCGTAAGCGATCCGGGTTGCCCTGTGGATGGTGAACGATCCGTAATCGTGTGGCCCACCCGGCGATGCCGTCGGCCGTGCTCGAGGCACGCAACGGCGCACCTGCTCCTCTCGTGTACATCTGCAGGAAATGACCCCATCGGTCGAGATCATCGTGATATCGCCTGCCCCGTTGCGGCGGTTCCTCCAGCTGGGGTCTCGGACAGGGAAGGTGTTGCCTGACCGAAGTTACGGCGGTTCGGGACTTGATCTAGCGGCTGATCAGCAAGAACAGCTCGGCGACACACCAAAATGTAGACACTAGAATAGTTGAACATGCGGTTGCTGGTATGCGAGGATCTTCATGTGACTCGCAGGGCTGGCGCGA
Organism: uncultured Actinomycetota bacterium; assembly: GCA_963727015.1. Lineage (GTDB taxonomy): Bacteria > Actinomycetota > Actinomycetes > Streptosporangiales > Streptosporangiaceae > DATFVJ01. The sequence continues at coordinate 34,833 of CAVSEV010000008.1, forward strand.
TGCACGTGGAGAGTTCCCGTAGCCATCAGGTCCTCAGGGACGGGACGGATCGGGTCTACCAACGGCACCTGCTGCGCCGTTCCTACCGGGATGGCGGGAAGGTCCGCAAGGAGACCCTGGCCAACCTGTCGCACCTGCCCGACGGGGCGATCGAGGCGGTGCGGCTGGTGCTGGCCGGGAAGATCCTGGTCGATGCGGACGCGGGCCTGGAGGTGACCCGCTCGCTGCCGCACGGGCACGTGGCCGCAGTCGCGGCGATCTCCCGCAAGCTGGGCTTCCCGGCGCTGCTGGGCCCGCCGTGCCGGCAGCGTGATCTCGCCTGCGCGCTGATCGTCTCGCGGGTGGCCCGCCCGGCCTCCCAGCTGTCCACGATCGGCTGGTGGGACGACACCACCCTGGGCTGCGACCTCGGGGTCGCCGGGGCCAGCACCGATGACGTGTATCAGGCGATGGACTGGCTGTGCGAACGCCAGGACGCCATCGAGGCCGCCCTGGCCCGCCGGCACCTGCGCGACGGCGGGATGGCGCTGTTTGACTTGTCGTCGTCGTGGGTGGAGGGCAGCCATTGCGAGCTGGCGGCGTTCGGGCATTCCCGCGACGGCAAACGGGGCAAGCCGCAGATCGAATACGGGCTGCTTACCAGCCGGGAAGGCTGCCCGGTCGCGGTGCGGGTGGTTGCGGGCAACACCGGCGACCCGGCGGCTTTCGTCCAGGCCGTGGAGGTGGTCCGGGACAAGTTCGGCATCACCGAGGCGGTCATGGTCGGGGACCGCGGGATGATCACCAGCGCGCGGATCAAGGCCTTGAAGGAAACCCCGGGTATCAGCTGGGTTACCTGCCTGCGTGCCCCCGCCATCAAGAAACTCGCCGAAGAGGGCGGCCCGCTGCAGCTGTCACTGTTCGATCAGCGCGACCTTGCCGAGATCAGCTCACCGGATTACCCCGGGGAGCGGCTGATCGCCTGCCGCAACCCGTTCCTGGCCGCAGAACGTGCCGCTAAGCGGGAGCGGCTGCTGTCGTCCACCGAGGCCGAGCTGGCCAAGATCACTGCCATGGCAGCGGCGGGGCGGCTGACAGACCCGGACAAGATCGGGATCCGGGTCGGCAAGGTGATCAATAGGCGGAAGGTGGGCAAGCATTTCATCCTCGGCATCGGCGAGGGGACTTTCACCTGGTCCCGCGACCAGGACAACATCGATGCCGAGGCCGCCTTCGACGGCATCTACGTGATCCGCACCCCCGTCCCCGCCGACACCCTGGACGCCCCGGCCGCCGTGGCCGCCTACAAGGACCACGCCCACGTGGAACAGGACTTCCGGATCAGCAAAGACGACCTGGGCCTGCGCCCCATCTGGCACCGGCTCGCCGACCGGGTCCGCGCCCACGTGCTGATCTGCATGCTCGCCTGCTACCTGTCCTGGCACCTGCGCAAGGCCTGGGCGCCGCTCACCTACGCCGACGAGAGCACGCCGCAGCGGGACAACCCGGTCGCCCCCGCCCGGCGGTCGGCCTCCGCACAGCGCAAGGCTTCCCTGAAGGTCACCACCACCGGCCAGCCGGTCCGCGGCTTCCGCGACCTGCTCGACCACCTCGCCACCCTCGCCCGCCAGACCATCACCATAGGAGGCCACCAGATCGAGAAGATCACCACCCCGACCCCCGCGCAGCGGCAGGCCTTCGACCTCCTCGGCGCGCCCATCCCGATCAGCCTGGCGTAGACACCACAAGGCGCTCCTCAAACGGTGAACCCCCTGTCCAGCATGAAGTTCACGCACCTGGGCCGACGTAACTTCGGCCTAGCCGGCGCGACCGGGCTCCACGGCGGCCGGGCCGGGGCGTGAGCTCGGATTCCGTTCGCACAACGGAGGAATGGCTAAGACGGCGATGCCCGTCACCGCCAGCGCCCCGCCAGCAAGTTGCAGCGCAAGTTGACCGACCGAATGCCGCTCGCCGGAGAGCGGCACTTACGCGCCGTGCTCAACGCCTGGCAGTTACAACCAACATCGCCCCCACAGAGCCCGGAATCTGCTGCCGCCGCACGCGCGAGGCGGCAGCAGGCGTGGTCAGCGACCTAGCCTCAGCGCAGGTACGGCGGCAGCGAGTCCTCTGCGGTCTGATCAACAAGTACAAGAGGCGCTTGGCGATCAACAAAGTGCATAGAAAAATCGCAGCTCAGCGGTCATGGCCGAATTTTGGAAGCCCGCAGGCTGCCGCGGCCACGTATCCGGCAACCGCCCAGTACACGGCGAGCGGGGCACGTTCGACGCTGCGAGGCCCGGCGGCCAACCGTCGCATCCGCGTTTCGGCGTGGTATACGTTACTCGCGCCTGATTCGCGTTTCGCGTCCAGGCCGTTGCGAGCGCGAGCGCAACAATGCCGCCGCTGACTACTCCGCGCGGCCGCCGGGACCCAGGTCGGTGCCGGGGTTCGCGCCGCTCCGCGATCGCGCGCCGGGGGCCGGTTCCCGGGCTCCAGCCCCGATAGCGGTCGGCTGACCGATCGCGGTCCCGTTCGGCACGAGGCTGAAGGCGCCCTCCTCCTCCTGCGCGTTGTGCAGCCGGAGCACGGCGTACAGCCCGTAGAGCAGGCGCCGGAGTTCGATGACGTCCTCAGGCTGCACGGTCTCGTTGTCAAGGCCCGCCAGAAGCCGCCGCAGCCGGCCGACCTGGTGCTCGATCTCCGCGTGCGTGCGGCTCATCGCCGCCGTCGCGTCCGTCCCGTCGAGCGCCCGGGCCACCAGGGGGACGAGCAGCGCCTCCTCGGCCCGCTCGTGCGGCAGCAGTTCGCCCTCCAGCAGGTCCAGCAACATGCGCACCGGAGCGAGGTCGCACACGCGCGTCGACAGCCCGTTCGCCACCGACCGGATCTGCTCGACCGCCGGCCGCACCGCGTCGTGCTCGGCCCGCAGCCGGAGCGCGGTGGCGACGTCGGCGAGCGACAGCGGCCCGAAAGCCAGGGCGGTCCCCTGGATCACGAACGAGAAGCTGGACAGTGCCACACCCGCTACCCACCGGGGCTGCCGGACGAGAGCGAGCAGAAGACGGACGCGCAGCGCGCCCCCGCGCGTCTGCCGGGCCACCCCTTGCTGGACCAGCGAACCGAGGGCGAAACAAAACGCCGCGCCTAACGCACAGACAACAGCGATAGCGGTGCTCACCGCACAAACCCCCTCCCTCCGGGCCACCCGTCACTTCGGCGTTCTGACCCGCCGCCCTGCTGGCGAGACCTCACGGGCCGCCCGCCATTCACAGCCACGAGGACTTCGCGCACACGGGCACGAAACGCGCTTTCGGAGCTGGCCCGCCTTGCCGGACATCCATCATCAGGGGTTCGTCCCCGGAAGGATGTCCGGCCATGGAGCATGGGGAAGAAGCCCCGGTGCCGGTTGTTCGTTCACTCCGGAGTTCAAGGCCGAAATCGTTGAGCCGTGCCGGAGGGGAGACCGGTCTGTCCGGCCAGGTCGCGAAAGAGACTTCGATCTGACCGAGACGGCGGTGCGGGAGTGGGTCAAGCAGGCGCTCCGCGATCCCGCGCGGGGGGCCGGCTCCCCGGCGCGGTCGGCTGACCGATCGCGGCCCCGTTCGGCACGAGGCTGAAGGCGCCCTCCTCCTCCTGCGCGTTGTGCAGCCGGAGCACGGCGTACAGCCCATAGAGCAGGCGCCGGAGTTCGACGACGTCCTCGGGCTGCACGGTCTCGTTGTCAAGGCCCGCCAGAAGCCGCCGCAGCCGGCCGACCTGGTGCTCGATCTCCGCATGCGTGCGGCTCATCGCCGCCGTCGCGTCCGTCCCGTCGAGCGCCCGGGCCACCAGGGGGACGAGCAGCGCCTCCTCGGCCCGCTCGTGCGGCAGCAGTTCGCCCTCCAGCCGGTCCAGCAACGTGCGCACCGGGGCGAGGTCGCACGCGCGCGTCGACAGCCCATTCGCCACCGACCGGATCTGCTCGACCGCCGGCCGCACCGCGTCGTGCTCGGCCCGCAGCCGGACCGCGGTGGCGACGTCTGCGGGCGGCATCGCGATCGTGTGGACCGCGCCGGGCAGCACCGCCCGCAAGGCGATGCCGATCGCCAGCACGTCGATGACCTCTTGCAGGATCGCGCCCGCCGCCGGCGGCAGGAGCCCGGCCGCGGCGGCGACCATCGCCACCAGCGACAGGCCCATGCCAATAAGGACGGCCTGCAGAGCGATCCGCTTCGAGCGGCGCGCGATCAGGATCGCGTCGGCCAGGGCGTCGACCCGGTCCACCGTGAGCACGATGTCGGCCGCCTCCGACGACGCGGTGGCCCCGCGCGCGGCCAGGGCCACCCCGGCGCCGGCCGCCGCGAGCGCGGGAGCGTCGTTAACCCCGTCCCCGACCATGATCGTCGCACCGTGCGCCGACTCGCGCTCGATCGCGGCGAGCTTGTCCGCGGGGTCACAGTCGGCCAGCACGGTATCGACGCCCACCACGCGCCCGACCATGTCCGCGATGTCCGCGCGGTCACCGCTGACCAGGACGACACGCGTGATCCCGGCCTCGCGCAGCGCGCGCACCATCCGGGGCGCGTCCGGCCGGATCGGGTCCTCCAGGAGGAAGGCGCCCACCGGCTCGCCGTCCACCGCGGCGAAAACCGTCAGCGAGCCGTCCAGGTCGGCGCGCCGGCGCACCTGGCGCACCCACCGCGGCGTCTCGCCGCCGACGATCCACGAGGCCTTGCCGAGCCTCACCCGGTGAACGCCGACGGTCCCCTCCAGGCCGTAACCGTGCACCTCCCGGACCTCGTCCGGCATCTCCAGCGCAAGCCCACGACGGGTGCCGGCGGTGACGATCGCGCTCGCCAGGACATGCGCCGATACCTGGTCGAGCGAGGCGGCGAGCCGCAGCAGCTCATCCGCGTCCACCCGGCCGCCCGCCGTGACCACGTCGGCCAGCCCCGGCCGCCCCTGGGTCAGCGTGCCGGTCTTGTCGAAGAGCATCACCTGCCCAGCGGCCAGGCGCTCGAGGGCACCGCCGCCCTTGACGACGACACCGATGCGCGCGGCACGGGACAGGCCAGACATGATCGCGATCGGGGCCGCCAGCAGCAGCGGGCACGGCGTCGCGACGACCAGCACGGCCACGGCGCGGACAGGGTCCGCGCTGAACGCCCAGGCAGCGGCCGCGAGGGCGAGCGTGAGCGGGACGAAGACAACGGCGAACCGGTCGGCGGCGCGGACGAACGGCGCCGACGAGGCCTGGGCCTGCTCGACCAGGCGCACCACCCCGGCGTAGGTGGACTCCACGGCCGCCGCCGTCGCGACCAGGTCGATCGGCTGGCCCGCGTTGACCACGCCGCTGCGGACGTCCTCCCCGGCGATCCGCTCCGCCGGCCGCGACTCCCCGGTGAGCGCAGACTCGTCCAGCACGGCCGAGCTCAGCAGCCGCCCGTCCACCGGGACGACCCCTCCCGCACCCACAAGCAACCGGTCACCGGGAACGACGTCGTCCACCGGGACCTCGACGACCCCGCCCTCGACCCGGCGCCGGGCTGTGCGCGGGGCCCGCTCGGCCAGCAAGCTCAGCTCGCGCCGCGCCCGCGCGGCCGCCCGCGCCTCCAGGAGCTGCCCGCTGGCGAGCATCACCGTGATCACGGCCCCGGCGAAGGGCTCGCCGACCGCGAGCGCGCCGCCCAGCGCGAGCACCGCGATCACGTCCACGCTCGGCTGGCGGCGCCGGATCGCGCCGGCCGTCCAGGACACCGAGACGACAAGGCCCAGCACAGTGCCAGCGATCCACAGCACGCTCGCCGGCGTCTCTGCACCCAGCAGCCACGCCACGCCGCCCGCCACCAGCAGCACGGTGGACAAGACGAAAAACAGCATCTCCCCGCTATCACGCAACCGCGTCACGCTCTCATTCTGACCTGTGCCAGACGTTGCGAACCAAATCGCCCCACCCCCGCTACCGGCGAACCGCGATCAAGACAAAACACATCACGGGCGGACTACCAGGTAGAGCGGCGCTGCGCGTCTCCACTGCTCGTCCGCCCGGAAGCTGATCATCATGCCGGATCGGAACATGGACTCGCGGACGACGCGCCGCCGGCTGGCGCCCGCGAGAAAGCACGAGATATTCGTATCGGTGCTTGCTGGCCAGGCCACGCAGCGCGAGGCCGCGGCGAAGTGGAAGGCGGACCGTTGCACGCCGCTGTCCGCCCGGGACTGCATGATATTCGCCTCCTCCCGCCTCTTGCGGCACGGCTTGGTCGGGCGCCGCTGCGAACAGCTTCCCGCCGTGGCTGCCAGGATGTAGGCGCTCTGGAGCTGACTGTGGATAACGTGGACGACTGTCGAAGTTGTCCACAGGCGACTGACACGTGTGTGCCTCTTCCCGCAAGGTTCTTGTGCTTACCGGACGCCGGGCCGATGGACCCGGCGCGGGCCTGCTGAGCAGCTATGTCACCGGCCCGGCCCCGCCCGTATTGGCGGCCCCGGCGAACCGGGCTGGCCGGGCGGGCAGGGCTCTGCACAGTCGGCACCGGCCTGCTCAGCCAAGCATCAGGAACATCACGGCGGGCCAGATCGGCGACCGTGGTTGGCGATCTTCTAACCCGACTGATCCCGCACCGCCGTCGGCGGCTGGGCCGGGCGTCCTTCGGCGGCGGGGCCATCAGCCCGCGGGGTCAGGCGTGACTCGCGGCCAGACGGTGAGTGCGCTGATCGCGGCCGCCTGATGCCCAGCACGGCCAGCAGGATCGGCAGGGGCGGGATCTGCAGGGAGAAGATCCGGCGGGTGAGGGGGAAGGCGAACAGCAGCCCCAGCCCTGCGGCCATGCCCGCGAGCAAGGCGATCCGGGCCGGATCGAGGGGGCGGGCGATGAGCGCGAGCACCCACAGCCCGATCGCGAACAACGCCACCATGGCTGCGGTACGCGACTGGACCGCGGTGGTGCCGGGCGCGGCCCGGGCGATCGCGTAGCTGGCCATGGTGGCCGCAGCCGCGGAAAGGCCGGCTGGCACGGTGAAGGCCAGCACCCGGCGGGTGAAGCCGGGGCGCGCCCGCGGGGCGCCCGGCCGCGAGGGCGAGGAAGAATCCGGGGATCCCGATCGTCAGCGTGCTCACGATGGTCAGATGCCGCGGGAAGAACGGGAACGGCACGCCGCTGAAGCCGGCCGCGACCGCGAGCACGGCCGCGTAGGCGGTCTTGGTGACGAAGAGGCAGGCGACGCGCTCTATGTTGGCGATCACCCGCCGGCCCTCGGCCAGCACCTGCGGCATCGCGGCGAAGGTGCCGTCGAGCAGGACGATACGGGCCACCGACCTGCTGGCCTGGCTGCCCGAGCCCATCGCGATGCCCAGATCCGCCTGCTTGAGCGCCTGGACATCATTGACCCCATCACCGGTCATGGCCACGACGTGCCCGGCCGCCTGCAAGGCCCGCACCGCGGCGAGTTTCTGGCCGGGCCGGACCCGGCCGAGGATGTTGGCCGCCCGCAGGGCGCCGCCAACCGAGGAGTCGTCGTCGCCCAGTTCGGACGCGTCACGCGGGGCACCGCGCGGCGGATGCCTGCCCGTGCGGCTATCGCCGCCACCGTCTTCGGCGCGTCGCCGGAGAGCACGACGATGGTAATGCCCTGATCGAGCAGGTAACCCACGGTGGCTTCGGCGTCATCCCTGAGGCGCTCGGCAAGCACGAGCAGCGCGACCGGCGTGATCATCTTGGGCGGTGCCGTCCTGTCCGCGGGGGATCCCGCAGCGCCGAGCAGGACAACACGCCGCCCGGCCGCCTCATGGTGCGCGACGGCTGCGGCAATGCCGGCTGGCAGGCAGCTGCCGATGACGGCGGGAGCTCCCAGCACCCAGCTGCCGTGCCCGGCGAAGGTTACCGCGCTCCACTTGCGCGCCGAGGAGAACGGCACCTGAGACGTCACCGCCCACCCGGCAGGCGCCCGGTAGCGCCCGGCCAGGGCTTGCATGGTCGCGTTCGGCGCCGGATCGGCGGCCGCGACAGCGCCGATGACGTCCCCGACCTCCCCTTCCGCGCGCCCGGCCAGCAGTTCGGCCCGCTCCAGGTGCATGCCGGGCCTGGTCAGGGTCCCTGTCTTGTCGATGCACAGCGTGTCCACCCGCGCCCGCGCCGCGGTGACCGAATATGCCCGGCCTGGTTCCCGTAACGGCTACCGGGAGGTGGCCGTCAAGACGACCGCCGGGCCGGTCACGCTGGCCCGGCCGAAGCTGCGCGGCACCACCGGGGCGTTCGCCTCTCGTCTGTTCGGCGCGCACGTCACCAGGACCAATGCGCTGGAGTCCCTGGTGATTGTCTCCTTCATCCGCGGCCTGTCGGTGCGGGACGTCGAGGCCACCTTGGCTGATGCGCTCGGCGACCAGGCCGCCATCTCCAAGTCCACCGTGTCGTCGGTCTGCCAGGCCATCAAGGACGAGTACGAGGCGTGGGCGCGGCGCCTGGACGGCATCGCGCTGGATTACCTGTTCTGCGACGCCAGCTTCTTCCGGATGCCCCCCGGCTCCCCGGCCGAGCCGGTGCTGGCCGCCTGGGGCATCACCACCGACGGCAAGCCCGCGTTCATCGGCCTGGCCCCCGGCACCGGGGAGTCCGCCGACGCCTGGCACAGCTTCCTGGCTGATCTCAGCGACCGGGGCCTGGCCAGCCCGCTGCTGGTCATCAGCGACGGGGCGCCCGGCCTGATCTCCGCGATCGAGCAGGCCTATCCTCGGGCGCTGCGTCAGCGGTGCCTGGTGCATCGGGCCCGGAACATCCTTGCCAAGATCCCGGCCGGGATGCAGGCCGAGGTCAAGGACGCCTACTGGAAGATCTTGTCGCGGCCGGCTTCCCACCACACCCGCCGCGGCTGGCCCGGTCGGGCCGGATTCGGTTACCGCGCTCCACCCCACCCCTGAGCCGGATCCGGTCACCGAACTGGATCCCTTCACCGAGCGGAGCCCAAAAGCCAGATCCCAGCCGCATTGGCGCGCCCTCCTCGAGGCGCGGTGGCAGGCACGGCTGCGCCAGATCACCGAGCTGTCCCTGGCCTACCCGCCGCCGCCGCAACTGGCGCCCACCAGAGCGGCGACCATGCCGGCACCGCGAAACTGCGGGATATCCTGCGGCGCACGGTCGCCACCCGCCGGGCCCTTGCCGACATAGCAGAGGCACTCGCCCGGCTGCCGGCCGACCGATTCGGCCGCTGCGATCAGTGCGAAGACACCATCCCCCCGGCCAGCCTGGCACCCCACCCCCGAGGCACGGTACTGCCAGACCCGTACCCCTCCGCGCCGCTAACCTAGCCGCCCACGTGGCCCCCGCTTCCCGGGTCGTCCCACGATCGTGGTGCCTCACCCACGCTCTGCGCGGGCTCTGACCTATGTGCAGTCAAATCCGGGCCGCCGTCGTTCATGATCCCGGATCGTGTTACGCAACTTTCCCGCTTGCGCCATCTGGCGGAAGTTGACACAGGTACCGATCACGGAGCCAGGCCACGTGTCATCCGATGCTCGCACAGCGACAGTAACGGGCCATCACTGGCCCCGAATCTCGGTCGCCTGGCCACGGCTCACGGCGAGATGACGCCTGCGCAGGCGGTCGCGATGATGAAGCTCCGCCGCTTTAATGAATCAGCCCGGAGGTCAGGGTGACTGCCGTATGGCCGCGTGGGGATGAATCGGCAGACGATGATGATTCTGGTTCCGAAACGGTCCAGAGCGCGCCCGCCCACGCACGTCTGCGCGCACCGCACTCGGCGGCCGCCGAGGGCGACGGCAGCGGTGTCGCTCGGCAGCATGGGCAGGATCGTGTCCAGCGCCCGAACGATCACGGCGACCAGGTACGACACAGGCGAGGAGACATCGAACTGCGACAGGTCAATCACGCGCGAGACCGCCCCACAGGCGGGGAAAGCAGGGGGAAGGGCTGCGCGTGAGTGCTGGCCCACGGGGAGGCCGCGCGCGCCTTCTCGATCAGGTACGCGGCGAAGTACTCCTGGCCCGCGTCGCCGCCCTGCCACAGGGCCACTACGAGCCCGAAGGCGATTCCCGCGCCGACCCACGCGGCGCTGACGAGCACCGTGCGTAACACTCCGGACCTTCGTCTGCTCGCGAGCAGGTCGATGATGAGCAGGCAGCAAATCACAGGCCGCCGCCAAGGCCCGGCCAGTGATCACCGGATCTGGCGGCGGCGCCAGTGGGATGTGACCCGGTGGTGCAACAGCCGATAGCAGATCGCCCCGAGGCCGACGCCGAACAGCACCCACGGCGCGAGCACAATCATATCGGCAGCGTTCACCTCGGCCCGCCTTCCGTCGGCGCCTTTTCTGTCACTTCAAGGAGAGCGCGCCGCAGCGCAAGACGCGTGAAGCCACAGTGATGATCGTGTGAAGGACGGCGAGTTTCTGCCGAGGGCGTCGCCCAGTGGCTCGACTGAATCACCACAGGCAACGTCAACGACGCCCCTCGCCGCGCGGGCACGGCCACAAACGCCAGGCCTTCGTTGCGCTGCGGTCGCTGACCCGGTACGGGAAGAAGAACCGCATCATCTTCGCCGGCCCCGCCGCCCGCTCCGCGCCAACCGCCGCCTGCAAACCCCGATCCTTCCCCTCGGCCCCGCCCAGATCAGCCAAGCCACCGACGCTGCCACCACCCAGCGGCCCGGCCGCCCAGCCCTCGCCCTCGCCCTCGCCGCTGTGTTTGTCGCCCGGCCAACGCCATCCGCAAGCTCACGCTCGAGGACGTCGATCTCGGGAACCGGCGGCTTGCCGTCGCCGACCGGTGACGGTTGCTGGATGACCTCACCCGAAGGCTTCTCCTCGACGGGCTCGATCAGCGGGACACCTGCTGACCACACGCACTACCCGCCAACCCGCACCTGGCTGATCTCGTGGGTCATCGGATGCTGGAAGGCTGCCAACCAGGCATCGCAGCCACTACGGAGGGCAAGCTGAACGGGCGTTGCTCGCGTTCGTGCCAGGCCGCGCCGAGGCCGCACCCGCCCTTTACCGCCGGAGAGGCATCAGCGTCGACACGGTTCTTGCGAGCGTGTGCGGCATCCGCCGCCTGTGGTGGTGGGCCGACTTTCTGGTAGGCCCCCCACAGGCGCCGGGGAGACGTGTCAGTGCCGCAGGGCCAGCTTGTCGATCAGCCTACTTCTCGTGCGGGCCGTGCAGGAGCCACGCATTGTAGTGGGAAGACTCATGTCAGTGTTCATGGAAGGTGGCTCTTCTTGATCAGGTTGCTAGGCGCTCGCAGCCAGGCCGAAGAGGTCGGCGCTGATCGGCCACAGCTCTGCCGCAGCTCTGCCTGCCGGGTATGCGGCAGGCGTTCGAGGCGGCGAAGGCCGCGCTCGCCACAGATGATGCGTGGCAAGGGCTACGCGATCACGCTCGACGGGCGCGCGACGCCGGGCGGCGCTGAACAGTTCCGCGCCGTGCAGCGCGTGGCCGATTCCCTGGCCGGTGATCGGCTCCATCACCATTCCCGCGTCGCCGACAAGGCCCGGCCTTCGCCGTATGGCTTCCTGACGAAGTTGGGCACGTCGGGCGTGGTGCCGATGCGCCCGGCCCGACGTCCGCCGCGGACACACTCACCGAGGTCACCGACCGCGTCGAGGGTGGCAAAGGACGTTGGCCCGCACCGGAAGGCGGCGCATTCCTCGATCGGCAAGGCCATATATAGGTCATCACCCGGCCGTCGTTGGTCGGCCACGCGCCGACCGCCCGCCGGCCTTTGCTGTAGATCTCGCCCCGGTCAAGCGGAACGCCCTGCCAGCATGTGTAGGAGGCGACTGTCAGCGGCGGATTCTCCTCGTATTGCCGGTGCAACAGCCTCCAGGTGCGCCCGCCGCAACGGCGACGACGGAATGCTTCCGGTCGCACCGACGATGAGACGCGCACGTGCTGACACCGTGCGGCCGCCCTTCTCCTGCCGGTGATCCGGCCGCCCGGCGCGCTTGTCGGCGACCTACGGCCCGACGCCGCGGAGCTCGTCGATGAGGACGGCACATTGCTGAGCGAGCCGGGCGTGACCTGGCCGGGCGACGCCTGCGCGTGACCCGCGCGCTAGCAACTCGCTGCGGTTGGCGACGACCGTGCCCACGGTTCTGCTTCCCGGCCCACCGGCCGGATGCCTCAGCTGGGGGGCCGCTGATCCGATAATGGCCAGCCTGATTGAAGCCACGATGCGCTAGCCGTGGTGGCCGGATGGAGAAGGGCCGGAATGGGCGGACTCAGCCGCCACCACCGCCGCTCAGGGGCGCCGGGCACCGGATCTGACGGGCTTCACACGGTCATCACAGCGGCTTCACGCGCCGTTCGCCCCACCGCGCTGTCCTTGGAGTGACCGAACCGGCGGGACACCATGACTTCGTGCCCAGCGGGGCCCGCGATCTTCTGGGAGATCGGGCATAGACGAAGACAGGCGAAGGAGGCGGAGTTGACCGCTGCCGATCTGCTGGTACTGGCTCCGGGGCTGATTTTCGGAGCCGGCCTGGCGGCGATCGGCGACCGCCTGCTGAGGCGCCGCGCGGCTGCCATCGTGGCTTTGGGGTCCGCGGTGGCGGCGCTGGTGGTGATGTGCGCTGCGGTGCGCGTTCACCCGTGGTCGATGTTGGGCATCGTGGTGGCGCTACCGGCTGCAGTGATCGCCGGATGGCATGTGGTGACCCGGCGTGGGCTGGCCCGGGTGGTGGCCGGCCTGATAGTGCTGGCCGCGGTGGTGGCACCGGTGCTGCACGTGCTGGCGCATCGGCCGGGAGCGTTGCTGGTCGCCATGCTCCTGTTCGGGTTCTCGATGGCCTCGGCCCGTGTCGCGCTGCTACCGGCGGGGCGGCGTCCGCGCCGGGGCAGTCGCCGCCGCGGAGCTCGGGTGACGGGTGCTGGCCGCGCTGTCCTGCTGCTCAATCCCCGCTCCGGCAGCGGGAAGGCGGCACGCCCCGGCCTCGCCGGCCTGGCCCGGCGGTCGGGGGCGGACGTCGTCGCGGTGCGGCCGGGGGAGGACCTGGGTGAGCTGGCCGAGGACTTGGTGGCCCGGGGTGCCGGTGTGCTCGGCGTCGCCGGCGGCGACGGATCGATGGCGCCGGTAGCGGCGGTCGCGTCCCGGCACGGGCTGCCCTTCGTGTGCGTGCCGGCCGGCACCCGCAACCACTTCGCTCTCGACCTCGGCCTGGACCCGAACGACCTGGCACACGCGATGACGGCCTTCCGCTGCGGGGTGGAGACCCGGGTGGACCTGGCCGAGGTCAACGGCCGGGTGTTCGTGAACAACGTCTCGCTCGGCAGCTACGCGGCAATGGTCCGGTCACGGCACTACCGGCGCTCCAAGGTGCGGGCAGTCCTGGACGAATTGCCCGACTTGATCGGGCCCGGCTCTGCGCCGTTGCCGCTACGTTTCCGGGGGCCGGACGGGGCGGAGCATTCCGGGGCCCACGCGTTGCTGGTGTCCAACAACCCCTACCGGCTCGGGGGCCTGGGGCACAGCGCCTGGCGTCCGCGCCTGGACTCGGGGTCGCTCGGTGTGCTGACGGTAAGGGTGGATGACGGCCGCGCCGCCGCGCGGCTGGCCCTGCTGGAGCTGTTCGGCCGGGGACACCTGGTGCCGGGGTACTCCCGGTGGAGTGCCGCGGCACTGACCGTAGACGCCGACAGCCTGACGCCGGCCGGCCTCGACGGCGAACCGGCGGCTCTCCAGCCACGGCTGCGTTTCGTCACCCGGCCAGGGGCTCTGGTTGTCCGCCTCCCGGTTGCGCCCCGCCGAAGCTCCGCCCGGCGGCTGATCGAGGAGTCCCGGCACCTGGTCAGGGCGGCTATCGGCCGGGGCCCGCGCGATTGAAGCTCCAGCCCATCGAGGGGCCAGCCAAGGCCCCTGCCACCGGCACCTCGACTTCGCAGTTTTTGGTGCGGACCGGTGGTGATGTGACGGACGCTGCCGGACGGACGGGGTTGATCTGGGGCGGTCACGACACGCCGAGTGATCTTGGGGTCCAACAGTTGAAGACGTGATCAAGGGAGCATCAGCGCTGTTCACGACGTCTCGCAGAGAGAGTCACGCTGATGCTCCCGGACCTGACCTTACCGCCGTCGCTGCTGGCGCTGCTGGCCGCGTTCCAGCCCTGTTTCACCGCGCCGTCGTTCCGCACGTTCTGCGCCCTGGCCGCCGGGTTCCTCACCCAGACGGGCCGGCGCACGGTGTGCGGCATGCTGACCGGCGCCGGGCTGTCCCGGGTGTGGCGTCATGACCGGGCGCACCGGTTCTTCTCGCATGCCCGGTGGAGCGCCGAAGGCTTCGGCCAGGTCCTGGCGAACCTGATCGTGGCGCTGCTGGTGCCGGGCGGGGAGCCGGTGCTGGCCGCGATCGACGACACGCTGTTCACGCGGACCGGCCGCAAGGTGCATGCCATCGGCTGGTTTCATGACGGCTCCGCCAAGGGCCCCCGCCAGGTGGGGCGGGGTAACAACTGGGTCATCTGCGCGATCGTGGTCAGGCTGCCGTTCTTGTCCCGCCCGGTGGCGCTTCCGGTGCTGGCCCGGCTGGTGCACAAGGACATCAAGCCTGCCCCCGCGTCCCGGCTGGTCCTGGCCCGGCAGATGACCGCCGCGCTGGCCCGCGCGCTGCCTGGCCGCGACATCCACGTCGTGGCCGATGCCGCCTACGCGGGCAAGGAACTGCGCCGCCTGCCCGCCACGGTGACCTGGACCACCAGGCTGCGCAAAGACGCCGCGCTGTATGAGCTGCCCGGTCCCCGCACCGGCAAGCGCGGCCGGCCCCGCGCCAAGGGCAAACGGCTGCCGCGCCTGGCCACCCTCGCAGACGGCGCCTGCTTCGCCCCGGTCACCGTGCGCCGATACGGCAAGACCGCCACCATCCAGGCCGCCGTCGTCCAGTGCCTGTGGTACGGCGCCTTCGGGCCCCGCCCCATCCAGGTCGTGCTGATCCGCGACCACACCCAAACCGGCTATGACCTGGCGCTGGCCACCACCGACCTGGCCGCCTCCCCGGCAGCGGTGATCGAGCGCTACGCCGCCCGGTGGTCCATCGAGGTAGCGATCGAGGACGCCAAGCAGATCCAGAGCCAATTTGGACCCGAGAAGATGGGGTAACCGTGGATATGGGTAGCGCCGTCTGGATCACGAGCCTCTGGGTTCCATGAAGCTTTACGGCTTTGCCCCGGTACCGGCCACACCGAGGAGCGATCATGGAGAAGCGTTCAGGCATCGACGCGGTTCACAACTTCTGGGAGCAGGTGTGGCGGTCGCCCCAGAACTACGACGCCATCGACGACCTCGTCGTCGAGGACTTCGTCATCATTTCCGGGGGCCGCAGGATCGAAGGCCGCGAGGAATTCAAGAAGTGGGCCGAGGACTTCAGCGCGGCCATCGGGAACTTTGATTCCGAGATAGTCGCCTCTTTCGAGAACCGTGACGGCTCCCGGGTCGCCTCGACGTTCACGATCACCGGCACAAACAACGGAGCCTTCGGCACAAAGCCTGACGGCAGCCCCATCGAGATGACCGGCATCGCGATCTCGGCCGTGCGCGACGACGGAATGCTGCTGTCCAATCAGGTCGAGCGCAACGCCTTTGAGATGTACCAGCGGTTGACAGCCCGTTGAACGGACGGGCGAGGAGGGCCCGGGCGCGGGCCGGGAATCACCGGCGGCCGAGAGTCCTCCCGCGGAGGGTGTCCGGCGTGAAAGGCTCGACA
Organism: uncultured Actinomycetota bacterium; assembly: GCA_963727015.1. Classification (GTDB taxonomy): domain Bacteria; phylum Actinomycetota; class Actinomycetes; order Streptosporangiales; family Streptosporangiaceae; genus DATFVJ01. The sequence continues at coordinate 50,497 of CAVSEV010000008.1, forward strand.
CGAGCAGGTGGACGATGTCCTGCGTGAGCGCGGCAGTGTGGCCTGCCGTGCGATGAGCTGGGCCGGCAGTTGTGCAACCCGCAGCTCCCCGGTATCTCGTCCTGACTCAGCATCAGGCAAGATCACGCAAAGCTGCGAGTGCCCCGTTTTCAGCAAGCCTTGATTCACTCAGGCGGGCACGGGAACCGCCAGGCACGACCAGCCTCGAAGAGCCGGTTTGGCGCCGGATTCCCCGGCGAAGGCGTGGATGTCGCCGGGGCCGCAGGTCCAGATGATGACCAGCGCGGATGGACTTCTCGGCACGCTCGGCCCGATCCAAGATTCACGAGGACGGCGCGGATCAATCGACGATGGGATCGGCGTGCGGCGCGCCGAAATAGGGGAACTCATCGAGGATGTTGGCCCTGGCGACAGTCGCGCCCTGGTCGATAGGACTGTTGGTCTGCAGCGAAAGCATCACGTTCTCCACGTTGTCTGTCATAGCGCGGCCGTTGAAGCTTGCGAAACTGAACGAGGCCGCCGAATCGAGGACATAAGGCAAAGTGGTCGGGAACAGGCGCTCCACCACACGCTGTGCGTAGGCGGCCGGGTCGTCGGTCGAGCCCGCCAGCTGGGTAACGCGCGCGAGGGCGTCCGCGACGATCTGGGAGAAACGCGGCACGTCCGCAGAGGGAAGGGACCGGTTGTAGTCGTCCTTCGCTGCGGGGTCCGTGATGAAGATATGTGTCATCAGCGGCAGGCCCCACCGGGACACTTGCACCTCGGGCGCGTGTCCGCACAGCGACACCGTGACCCACGCGCGCACCGCCGCGGCCGGGTCACCGATCGACTGCGTGGGCACCTCCATCACGATGGCCGTGACGTTGCGGTTGTGGAAGTAGTTCGCGCCGTCGCGAAACAAGTCCGGTGCGAATTTCCCCGCGGCAAGTGCGGCGCGGAACGCGACGTTACCTGTCAGGTTCGCAGCGAACAGATCCGGGGCCAGGCCAGCGAAGATCCTCACACCCGCGTCGCCCGCGACGATCTGGCCGGTGGTGCCCGAAGCGATGACCTCGCCCTCCGTGCCTTCTGCGGCATCCCTCCCGGTGGCCCGGCGCACCTCCAGAGTTTGCACGTGCCGGCCTTCGGGCTCCTCGCCTTCGGCATGCCCGGCCTCACCGAAGCGAATCTTGAACGTCACTTCCTGTGAGCGTCATCGTTCACATCAAAACGGAACGCGTGCAGACCCTCCTGGTGGAAGGTATCCGGCGCCTTGGTTCTTGCGTTCGGGTTTACCGTCATGGCCATGACCGTGGTACCCGGCTGGCCGCGGAAAAGATAGAAGTCAAGGATGTTGAGCCGCGGGTCTTCCCTGGCGATGGCGGTGTCGAAATGATGAGACATGTGGTAACTCAATTCTCGAACGAAACGGACCGTCTTTCATTTCAACACGCCGCAAGCGCTCAACAAAATGGGCCTGCTGAATAAGCCTCATTAGTTAAGATGACCCTTCATCCATTTTGCCTCGGGCGTGTTGTGTAAGCTTCGCCGCCTTTTCTTTGATCGCCGTGAGCAGCGCGGCCCAGTCCGCGGTGAATGCGCCTGCTCCGTGGCGTTGGAGATGCTCAGCGAGGGCATCGGCGTCGATACCGGCGTCGGCGGCCGCTGCGATGGCCCGTTCCGCGGCTGCGTAGTCAGGCTCCAGTCGGTCGTCGGGGCTTCCGTGGTCCGCGAAGGCGAGCAGCGTCTTCTCCGGGGCGGTGTCGATCGTGTGAGTGTCGGAGAACAGCAACGTCACGTTCACCCCGATGCCTGCGGTGATGGCCTCTTCCATGGCGGTCAGGCCCTGCGGCGTGCCGGGGATCTTGACCAGCAGGTTGGGGAAGTCGGCCTGGTCGTGCAGCCGCCGCGGCGAGCGCGACCGTCGCCGCGGCGTCGTGGGCGAGATCGGGCGGGACTTCCAGTGATGCGTAGCCGTCCACGCCCTCGGTGTGCTCCCACTCCGGCCGGAACAGGGCCGCCGCCTCGGTCAGGTCCTCCAGCGCCAGGGCGTACACCAGGTCCTGAGCATCAGTGACACCTTCGTCCGCCAGGCGGGCCAGCGAGCGGTCATAGTCCGATCCGGCGGCCATGGCATGCCCGAGGATCGTGGGGTTGGACGTCAGCCCGGTGACCGCCAGATCACGCACGTAACGTGCCAGCGCCCCTGTGCGCAGCATGACCCGGTCGATGCTGTCCGGCCACAGGCTCTGGCCAAGTGCATGCAGCCGCTGCGCGGGATTCAGCTCAGCGTCCATGCCTACCTCCCCGGTGGCCGGCACGGCATTTTCGCCCGGTCAGGGCCACACGTCCAGACTATGGCGGCCCGGTCGGCAGGCGGCACCATCATCGGCCCTATCCGTTGATCCATCCCCTGCGCGAGTTGCGTCGAGTTTGGCGCGTGCCCTTAGAGCTTCCTTACCGCCTGGTGGCTGCCGCCCAGGTGTCGGTGGCTTCGCGGTGGCCGATGCTCCTCACGGCCAAGGAAGTCCACGCCGCCGCAGGCGGTCAGCGGGCTCACTGAATGTGACTGCTGAGCGCGCTACGGCTGCACCTGATCCGTTCTGTGCGCGCTTTCGCCCCTACTCGCGCTTCCGCTGTCGGGACGCGAGGGAAGATAGCCTGCTCGATGCGGCGGAACGGCACTGCCTACTGGCGGACCTTGTTGATGGCGTTGTGGAGCTTGTTGAACCCCACCCATCCCCAGTAGACGCGGTGGTGGGTGATCAGCCCGTTCTCGAGATCCATGGACTCGACTATGTCCGTCTGGTCGCCCTTCGGGGTTTCGCGCGGATACTCCCAGATCAACAACCGCACGTCGGAGAAGTACCGCCCGCTGCGGAACCAGCCCTCGAAGACCCCTTCGCCGCTGCGGGCCTGGAAGCTTTGCGCGAAGAACTGCGCGATGGCGTCTCTGCCGTGCACGACGGCGTCCTCGCGCTCGGGCCACAGGGCCAGCACGGCCGGGGTCTCGAGCACCCCATCGTGCGCGTAGAGGGCGGCCATGCCCTCGGCGTCCTTGTCCTTGACGGCCCGGTGCCATTCGTCGAAGACGTGGCGGATCTGCTCGTCGGTGTTGTTCGGTGTCATTTCTGCGCTCTCCTCGTGTTCGTCTATCGCCGAGTCACGTTCGGCGCCGGCCTGGGCGCGGGGCAGGGATTCGTCAAAGTCGGTGTTACGGTGCGTGAACGATAGAGGGGTGTAAGCGACTCTGCCGACAGGGTTCCGGGGGCCTGGCTGCCGCTGCGGGGGCTGCTTTCCGTAGCTGATCCGGCGGCGCATGGCTGCACGCGACACGCGGGAAACGCGGTGCGGATGTGCTTGATGTGAGGGCGCGGCCCGTGGTGATGATCCGGGTGCTAACCATCAGACCGTCACCGACAGGACCGCGCCCGTGGCTTCATCATGGCTTGCCGACTGCATCCGCCGCCACTTCCCGGCTGGCGCGGCGCCCGATCCGGTGCCGCTGCGGGAGGCCCTGGACCGGCTGCTGACCGATCCGCGGGGCCGGCGGGGGAAGCGCCACTCGCTGTCGTCGCTGGTCTCGGTGCTGGCCGCGGGCGTGGCGTCCGCGCACGGCGGGCCGCTGGCGGTCGCGCAGGCTGCTGCGGGCTGGGACCAGGAGGTGCTGGCCGCGCACGGCTGCCGCGTCGGCCCGCGGACCGGGCTGCGGGTGGCGCCGTCCGCTTCCATGCTGGACAGGCTAGGGAAGCTGCTGGACGCGGACGAACTCGAGGCTGCGCTGTCCGCGTGCGTGGCCGCCGCCGCGCTCGATCCCGCGATCCCGGCCGCATACGCCGCGCACCGCGCGGGCGAACAGCGCGCACGGGAAGAGAAGCAGAAGAAAAGGAAGCGGAAGCCGCCGGCCGCGGCCAGCTTCCGCGAGGAACGCGGCGACGGCTGGTTCCGCCCGCACCCGCTTCACCCCTGGCTGGACGCGGCCGTGACCGGCGATCCCGGGCACGTGCCCGCCCGCCGCGCGGTCGCCGTGGACGGCAAGGAACGCAAGCTTGCCAAGGCCGGCGGCCAGAAGAAGGTGCACCTGCTCGCCGCCGTCACCCACGTCCCCGGCCTGGTCATCGCCCAGGACAAGGTCGCCAAGGCCGGGAAGGCGAATGAGATCAGCCACTTCAAGCCGCTGCTGGCGCCCCTGCCCCTGGAGACTGTCCTGATAACCGCGGACGCCATGCAGGCGAACAGGGACAACGCCCTGTTCCTGCGCAAGGCGAAGAACGCGCACTACCTGTGGCCCGTCGAGCATGCTTCACACTGCTCCTGTTGTTGGTCATGGCGTGTCAAAGAGTCCAGCCTGGCCGTGTCCGGCCTGGATACGGAGCCCTTTGCGGCGTCCGCGGGTGAGGTAGATGGCGGTGAGTTCGCCGCGTTGGACCTTGTTCAACACGGTCTGGCGGGCGACGCCGAGGCGGGCGGCGGCCTGGCCGAGGGGTAGCCAGCCGTCGGGGGCCTGGGGCCGGACCCGGTCGCGGAGCTGCTGGTCGATGCGGATCTTCCAGGGTGCTCCCGGGGTGAGCTGCTCGCCGGTGACGAAGCCGTCGCGTAGCCACCGGTAGATGGTGGCGCTGGAGACGCCGAGCTGGCGTCCGGCTTCGGCGATGCTGACCACGATCGCATCCTGGCAGCCGGGTGTGACATTTCCGGGGGGCGCCTGGTATTCGGGGATGCCGTGGTAGGCGCGTAGTGCCCTGACGTGGGTTTTCCTGAAGGCCAGTCCGGTCGCGGTGCGGCGGTTCTGCTGTCCGAGGATCTGGGCGATGGTGGTGTCGTCGTAGCGGGATGCCAGGCGGCGGACCAGGTCGAGGGTGTCTTCGCTGGTGACGCGGCCGTGGTGGCCGCTGGCGGGGATCGGCATCTGCAGCCGGGTGCTGGCGCCGCCTTGCCAGATGATCCGCACCTGGCACGTCCGGGCGGTGTCATCGCCGCCGTTGTCCTGCACGGTGACGGTGACCTCGGTGATGACCGCGCGGATGAGTTCCTTGCGCTGGGCGTTGGTGGTGGCCGGGGCCTGGAAGATGGCCCGCAGGTCGGCTCCGGCGGTGGTGATCCAGGCGGTTTCCTGCTGGGTGAGGGTGACGGGCCGGCGGGCTTGCTGGGCGGCGAGCTGGTTTTCCGCGGTGCGCACGGCCGTGAGCTTGTCTTCCAGGACGGCCTCCAGGGTCCTGGCGACCAGCCGGTTCTCCGGCTCCACGTTGTCGTACTGGCGCAGCGCCCGGCCGGCTTCGAAACGGGCCCGTTCCAGCGCGCGTTCGAACACGGCCAGGTTCTGGCGGAACTGGGCTTCGGTGTCGGACATGGCCTGGATGGTGGCGGCCAGGCAGGCGGGGGCGAGCGCGGCCAGCAGCTCGGCCAGCACCGTCTCGTGCAGCCGCCGGCCGCCGACCCGCTGGCAGGTCCTGGCACCGTACATCTGGTTGGCGCGTCCGCACCGGTAGGCGGGGCTGCCGCTGGAGTGGTAGGCGACCTGCATGAGCCGCCCGCACCGGCCGCAGCGCAGCAGGCCCTGCAGCCAGGCCGCGCCTTCCCGCGCGGCGCCGCCGGCCCCGCCGGCCGGCGGCGGGGAGTTGGCGGCCAGCCTGGCGATATTGGCATCGTAGGTTTCCAGGGAGATGTAGCCGGGATGGTGGCCCGGGATCATCACGGCCCACTGGTCACGAGGAAGCCGCCGCTGCCGGGTGATCACGTTCCCGCCGGCGGCCATGCGCTTTTCCAGCTTGCTGCGCCCGTAGGCGAACACCCCGGCATAGCCGGGATGGATCAAGATGTCGTGCACGGCCGGGTAGTTGGCCTGCGCCCATGCGATCTTCCCGGTGCGGATGTCCCGCCGGGGCAGCCGCAAGCCGTCAGTGCGGAGGCTGACGACCACCTGCCGGGCCGAGCCAAGCTGGTCAAAGCGGCGGAACACGCACATGATCGCCTCGCGTGCCGCCTCATCAGGGGTGATGATCACGTGGTCACCGTCGTCGTAGTCCAGCCCGGCGGGCAGCGTCAGCCGCAGCTCACCGCGGGCGGCCTTGGCGCGCAGTCCCTCGGTCATCCGTGACCGCAGCAGGTGCAGTTCAGCCTCGGAGAGGGTCCCCTTGAGGCCCAGTTATCTGCCCCTGATCAACTTCGAGGGTGTGAATGGCCAGGTCACGTCGTTGATGACGCGTCTTTAACGTGCCGTCGTCGCGGACGGCGGGCGGCTGGGTCAGTCGCCGGGAGCGGCGTTCCCGGGGTGCCTGCGCAGCGCGAGCAGCTCGCCGTGAGCGGCCGCGAGCTGGGCCTTGGTTTCGGCCAGTTCGCGGCGCAGCTCAGTGAGCCTTGCGGTGAGGGTGGCGACCAGGCTGGAGGCGTGGCTGCGGGGTTCACCCGGCGGAGTATGCCCGGTGGGTGCGGGCTTATGGCCGCGGAGCCGTTCGATGCGGGCACGCAGCTCGGGGTGGCGGTAGAGGAAGTCCACCGATACGCCGCCGGCCGCGGCGACCGCGCGGAAGGTGATGGGCTGGCCGGTCTTGGTGAGCGCGCGTATTCCGGTTTCGGCGCGGGCGGCAGCGGCATCGTGTTTGGCGGCCGCGGCCTGGCGCAGCGTGGCGATCCTGTCCTGCTCAGCAGGCATGCCCGTGATCCTCCGGTTTCTTGCCGATCGTGACGGGCACTGGCTGGCCGGGCCTGGCTGGTACTCCGGCGCCGCGCACCGCGCCGGGACGCGGCCCGGCCTCCAGGGCGGCGATGATCGCGCGCAGCGAGGCCAGTTCGGCGTTCCGCCCGGCGAGCCAGATGTGGCCGGGTCCCATCTCGGCTCCGGTGCGCTGGCGGTGCTGGGCCTGGCGGGCCTGGATGAGTTCCTCGGTGGCGGCGAGCTGGGCACGCAGCTCCCCGAGGTGGCGGGCGTCGGTGGCGAAATGATCGCAGGTCAGGCATGAGTTCCCGCGGTCGCAGCGCTTCGGCGGCGGCAGCAGGCAGACCCCGTTGGGCAAGATCCGGTCGGTGTGGCGGTCCAGCTGCACCAGCTCGTAGACGTCGGCGGGGTCCATCTCCAGCGGCCGGCCGTCGCGGCGGAGCTTGGCGAACCGCAGGAACTCCGCTTCGTGGGTCTCGGCGAGGGTCTTGGCGTAATGCATGGTCATTTCCGGTGAGAGGTGCCCCATATAGCGCTGCACGACGTGGATCGGCACGCCCGCGTTCAGCAGGTCGGTGG
>CAVSEV010000009.1:0-435327 GCA_963727015.1 uncultured Actinomycetota bacterium
ACTCCTTGAACCGTGACGACGCCCCTGACCCGCCGACCGCGGCGGCCGGCTGCGAGGCTCGTCGGCGATCACAGAACTCGGGCATGACGTCTTCCAGATCGACACCCGGATGGCGGGTTACGAGGGCATTACCGCTGGCTATCTCATCCGGGCCGACCGGCCCTGCCTGGTCGAAACGGGTACCGGGCCCTCCGCGCCCGTCGTCCGCGACGCGCTCGCCGCGCTCGGTGTCGGGCCTGGCGACCTCGCGACGGTCGTGGTCACCCATATCCATCTCGACCACGCCGGGCGGCACGGGCGACATCGCCGAGATGTTCCCGCACGCGGAGGTCGTCGTGCATGAACGCGGCGCGCGGCATCTGGTCGACCCGAGCCGTCTGATGAACAGCGCCCGGATGGTCTACGGGGATGAGCTGGACGAGCTGTTCGGCGAGCTCGCGCCAACCCCGGCGGACCGTATCAGGGCGGTGGAGGAGACCGGCACGGTCGACCTGGGCGGCGGCAGGCGGCTGGACAGCCACTACTCCCCCGGCCATGCCAAGCACCACGTGGGGCTGCTCGACTCGGAGAGCGGCGACCTTTATGTCGGCGATGCCGCCGGCATCTACATTCCGGAGACCGCCGACCTGAGGCCGGCGACCCCGCCACCCGACTTCGACCTGGAAACGGCGCTCAGGTCGCTGCGCATGTTCGCGTCGCTGCGGCCGGCTCGCCTGCTGTTCAGCCACTTCGGCCCGGTGAGCGCGGTCGATGAGGCGCTGGCGACGGTCAGCGGAGGAATTGCACGTGTGGGTCGACGAGGTATCGCGCGCCCGCGGCGCCGGCCTTGATCTCGATCACGCGGTGGCGATGGTGCGCGAGCGGACCAAGGCACGCTACGCCGTGTTCGGGCCGGACGCCGACGCGGATGTTGCCGCCAAGTTCGAGCGGCTCACCGGCACGGCCGCCAACGTGGCCGGCATCATGCACTGGCTGGACCGGTCGGCTGCTGCGACGGCGTGACGTCGGCTTCGCGCTCGCTCTTCTGAGGTGACCTCTTCGAGGTCCTCGATCATGACGTCATCAAGCTCGTCGAATCGCTCGGCCGCGTCGGTCTCACCGTCCTGGGTCGGCGGCAGCAGCGCGACCGAACCAGTCCCGTGCCTCTTCGGCCGGCCGGCGTCGAGCAGCGCATCGGCGTAGGCGTAGTACAGGCGCGCCGACCAGGGCCGCAGCCGCCGTCGGTCAGCTCGGGAAGCTGGAGGGTGACGACCGCGGCGTCGGCGGCGCCCATGTCACGCCGCACTCCGGACTCGACGATGCGGAGCTCCACCTGCTCCGCGCGGTCCGCCGGCGCGGCGTCCGGGCCGGTCAGCATCGCCAGGGCGCGGTCATAACGGCCCAGCGCGCGTTCACAATCGGCCATGATGGCGACGTAGCCGCCCGGCCGGTCAGGCGTCGCGCGGCGCGCAGTTCGGAAAGCGCCTCCGCCCACCTGCCGACCAGGTAGGCCGCCACGCCGCAGGCCTCGCGGACGACGCCGACACGGGCGGCGAGTTTCCTTGCCGCGATCGCATGCTGATACGCGGGTTCGGGGTCGTCGGCCTGATCGGCGGCCGCCAGGTGCCGGGCTACCCGATCCGCGAGTTCACGGGGCAGGGTCTTGAGTTCGGTCCGCACGCGCGGGTCGAGTTGGTCCGCCTCGACGTGAGCCGGGAATCTCCGGCCCGGCGGAAACCGCCTGCCGCGCCCGCCGCGGACCGGTAGACGATCCGCCACGAGGTGGCAGCGGGCGGCCTCGAAACCGCTGCGCCGGCGCCAGCGTTGGAGCGCTGCCCGGGGATGCCAGCCAGAACCCTGGGCCGCCCGCCGGTCGCTGGCAGGGTCAGCCCGATCCTGCCGGGCTCGCGCCACCCGCGCGCCGGCGCGGTCAGCCGCGCCCGCGCCGCCCAGCCGGAACCGGCGCGGCCAGCCGCAGACTGGCGCGGCCGCCGGCCGGGCGCGCGCCAGCCGCCGGGCCGGCGCGCCCGGGCGCGAGCCAGCGCGCCCAGCCGCCGTGCCGGCGCGCCCAGCCGCGCCGCGCGCCAGCGCCGGCCGCGGCCGCCGCGCCGGAGCAGCGCCGACCGGCGCGGCCGCCCCGCGCCCGCGGGACCAGCCGCAGACCGGCCGGCCGCGCGCGGCCGCACGCACCGGCGCAGCGCCAGCGCCGGCATCAGACCGGCCGGCGCGCGTCCCACCGGCTCATGACCGGTGTGCCGCACGGCCGCACCGTCCGGAGCGCCGGCGACAGCCCGCCGCCCCGCGCGCCTGGCATCCCCGGGCCGCGGCCGCGCCACCCGCCCGGCGCGGCCGCCCGGCCACCCGCGGAACCAGCACCGGCCAGGCGACCGCGCGGACCTCAGGCCGGCCGGCACCGACCGCGCGCGGTGCTGGCACGCCCGCGCGCCGGTCAGCGGCACCGCCCGGTGCGCCCGGCTCGGCCGCTGGCTTGCGCCGCGGAGCCCGGCCGCCCGCCGGCGCGCTCTGCGCCGCACCGGTGCGGCCTGACGCGCCTGCCTCGGACGGCCGTCTGCGCCGGGCTGGCTGCCTCTGCACCGGCCGGTGACTGCGCGCTTGACCCGGCCGCACGGCATCGCGCCCGCGCTGCGCCTTGCCGCCCGCTGCCCGCCGCGGCCGGCCTTGCCCGCCGCGCGCCGGCCGCTGCCGGGCTTGCCGCTGCCTGCCGCACGCGCGGGTACTCCTCGCCGGTCGTCGCTCACGTCTGTCTCCACCAATCACCGCGGCCGTGCGTAACCCGGACATCTTCGCAGACGCGCGCAGCTGTGCTCTAGCCGTGCAACCGCCTAACGCACGCCGAAGCCGGCGGCCTTCCCGGCGTCCGGTACCTGCGCGGCCTGCCCGGCTGAGCGGTCGCAGCCACGCGCGCAGCGCGCGCAATCGCCAGGCCCGGCACGCTCGCGCGCCCGCAGCGCCCGGGCCCAAAAACGCTGAGGGCCGCCCCCAGTCACACGGGGACGGCCCTCAGCGAAAGATGTCCGGCGGCGTCCTACTCTCCCACGCGGTCCCCCACGCAGTACCATCGGCGCTGAAGAGCTTAACTTCCGGGTTCGGAATGGGACCGGGTGTTTCCCCTTCGCCATGGCCGCCGTAACCCTATGGAGATGTCAGTCTCACCGACCGCATCTCGGGAACCGCACAGTGAACGCGAAATCATTACCGGGCCTGAGCCCGGGAAAGTATAGAGCCAAGCCTCTCGGCTTATTAGTACCGGTCAGCTGCACACGTTGCCGTGCTTCCACCGCCGGCCTATCAACCCAGTCGTCTAGCTGGGAGCCTTACCGGGTTTACCCCGAGGGAGACCTCATCTTGAGGCGAGCTTCCCGCTTAGATGCTTTCAGCGGTTATCCCTTCCGAACGTAGCCAACCAGCCGTGCCCTTGGCAGGACAACTGGCACACCAGAGGTTCGTCCGTCCCGGTCCTCTCGTACTAGGGACAGCCCCTCTCAAGTCTCCTACGCGCGCAGCGGATAGGGACCGAACTGTCTCACGACGTTCTAAACCCAGCTCGCGTACCGCTTTAATGGGCGAACAGCCCAACCCTTGGGACCTGCTCCGGCCCCAGGATGCGACGAGCCGACATCGAGGTGCCAAACCATCCCGTCGATATGGACTCTTGGGGAAGATCAGCCTGTTATCCCCGGGGTACCTTTTAGCCGTTAAGCGACGGCGCTTCCACATGCCACCGCCGGATCACTAGTCCCAGCTTTCGCTCCTGCTCGACATGTCTGTCTCACAGTCAAGCACCCTTGTGCACTTACACTCGCCACCTGATTGCCAACCAGGCTGAGGGTACCTTTGGGCGCCTCCGTTACCTTTTAGGAGGCAACCGCCCCAGTTAAACTACCCACCAGACACTGTCCCTGATCCGGATTACGGACCTAGGTTAGACGCTCAGAACGACCAGAGTGGTATTTCACCGTTGACTCCACGGACACTGGCGTGTCCGCTTCACAGTCTCCCACCTATCCTACACAAGACGTCCCAAACGCCAATGTCAAGCTGTAGTGAAGGTCCCGGGGTCTTTCCGTCCTGCTGCGCGTAACGAGCATCTTTACTCGTAGTGCAATTTCGCCGGGTCCGTGGTTGAGACAGTGGGAAAGTCGTTACGCCATTCGTGCAGGTCGGAACTTACCCGACAAGGAATTTCGCTACCTTAGGATGGTTATAGTTACCACCGCCGTTTACCGGCGCTTAAGTTCTGAGCTTCGCGGCCCGAAGGCCACTAACCCGTCCCCTTAACGTTCCGGCACCGGGCAGGCGTCAGTCCGTATACGTCGTCTTGCGACTTTGCACGGACCTGTGTTTTTAGTAAACAGTCGCTTTCCCCTGCTATCTGCGACCCCGCCTAGCTCCGAGGGCATGCCTCGTCACCGGGCAGGGTTCCCCTTCTCCCAAAGTTACGGGGATAATTTGCCTAGTTCCTTAACCACGGTTCACCCGATCGCCTTGGTATTCTCTACCTGACCACCTGAGTCGGTTTGGGGTACGGGCCGCCATGACGCTCGCTAGAGGCTTTTCTTGGCAGTATGGGATTACTCACTTCACCTAAATCGGCTCGGCATCAGGTCTCAGGCACGTGGTGCGCGGATTTGCCTGCGCACCGCCCTACACCTTTACCCCGGGACAACCATCGCCCGGTAGAGCTACCCTTCTGCGTCACCCCATCGCTTGCCTACTGGCGGTCTGGGTCGCACGGTCCTCCGGATCGCCCCGAAGGGCTCACCGGTATCGCGTGCTTAGCTTCGCCACGGTCAGCATGGGCGCGTCAAGGCGGGTACGGGAATATCAACCCGTTGTCCATCGACTACGCCTGTCGGCCTCGCCTTAGGTCCCGACTTACCCTGGGCGGATTAGCCTGGCCCAGGAACCCTTGGTCATCCGGCGGAGGGGTTTCTCACCCCTCATTCGCTACTCATGCCTGCATTCTCACTCGTGTAGCGTCCACGGCTGGATCACTCCGCCGCTTCCCTCGCCACACGACGCTCCCCTACCCGTCCGCACACCTGGACTGCGCGGGCGTGGCCCGGCAGCCTGGTATATGCGCGAACGCCACAGCTTCGGCGGTGTGCTTGAGCCCCGCTAAATTGTCGGCGCGGAATCACTTGACCAGTGAGCTATTACGCACTCTTTCAAGGGTGGCTGCTTCTAAGCCAACCTCCTGGTTGTCTCGGCAACTCCACATCCTTTCCCACTTAGCACACGCTTAGGGGCCTTAGCTGGTGATCTGGGTTGTTTCCCTCTCGACTACGAAGCTTATCCCCCGCAGTCTCACTGCCGCGCTCTCACTTACCGGCATTCGGAGTTTGGCTGACTTCAGTAAGCTTGTAGGCCCCCTAGGCCATCCAGTAGCTCTACCTCCGGTAAGAAACACACGACGCTGCACCTAAATGCATTTCGGGGAGAACCAGCTATCACGGAGTTTGATTGGCCTTTCACCCCTACCCACAGGTCATCCCCCAGGTTTTCAACCCTGGTGGGTTCGGTCCTCCACGCGGTCTTACCCGCGCTTCAACCTGCCCATGGGTAGATCACTCCGCTTCGGGTCTACAACATGCGACTGAGGCGCCCTATTCAGACTCGCTTTCGCTACGGCTCCCCCACACGGGTTAACCTTGCCACACATCGTAACTCGCAGGCTCATTCTTCAAAAGGCACGCGGTCACTTCACGTCGGCCCGGAGGCCGACCCGCTCCCACGGCTTGTAGGCGCACGGTTTCAGGTACTATTTCACGACCCCTCACCGGGGTACTTTTCACCTTTCCCTCACGGTACTGGTTCACTATCGGTCACCAGGGAGTATTTAGGCTTAGGAGGTGGTCCTCCCAGATTCACACGGGATTTCTCGGGCCCCGTGCTACTTGGGATACCGCCCGGGAGTCGCCGGGATTTCGCCTACGGGGGTATCACCCGCTATGCCGACGCTTTCCAACGTCTTCGGCTATCCCAACGATTTTTTACTCCCCGCCGGATCGGCAGACCCGGCTGGACGGTCCCGCTACCCCGATCACGCAACGCCTGCCGGCTTTAACACGTGATCGGTTTGGCCTTTTCCCCTTTCGCTCACCACTACTCAGGGAATCGCGGTTGCTTTCTCTTCCTGTGGGTACTGAGATGTTTCACTTCCCCACGTTGCCTCCACCTGCCCTATGTGTTCAGGCAGGGGTGATGGGCCATTACGCCCTATCAGGTTTCCCTATTCGGAAATCCCCGGATCAATGCCTGGTTGCCGGCTTCTCGGGGCTTATCGCAGGCTCCTACGTCCTTCTTCGGCTCCTGGTGCCAAGGCATCCACCGTGTGCCCTTAGTAACTTGGCACTATGATGATGCTCGCGTTCACTGTGCAGTTCTCAAGATACGGGCGGTCCCTACATCCGTGCCGCCGCGTTCCTCAAATGCTTCAGGAGTCCCCGTTCGGCGGGACGTCGGTAGCCATCCACGGTCCCGTCCACAAACCCCCACGGAATGACTTCCGCAGGGGTGTGTGCTGGTCCGTGAGGTGCCAGGCTTGCGCCCGTTCCCTCAGGGCCCAACAGCGTGCCCGGCCTGGCCACCGTCCCCATCCGCCGTTCCTCCCGCCAGAGCGGGTGTACTAGACAGGCGTGGACGCTACCCAGACCGAATAGCCAGTGCTCCACTAGTGAGCAACCACCTCGAGACAGTCGCCCGAGTTGTGGCTCTGGACGCGCCGGACCGAAACGGCCGACGCGCCAGGTGCTCCTTAGAAAGGAGGTGATCCAGCCGCACCTTCCGGTACGGCTACCTTGTTACGACTTCGTCCCAATCGCCGGCCCCACCTTCGACGGCTCCCTCCCAAAAGGGTTAGGCCACCGGCTTCGGGTGTTGCCGACTTTCGTGACGTGACGGGCGGTGTGTACAAGGCCCGGGAACGTATTCACCGCGACGTTGCTGATTCGCGATTACTAGCGACTCCGACTTCATGGGGTCGAGTTGCAGACCCCAATCCGAACTGAGACCGGCTTTTCGAGATTCGCTCCACCTTGCGGTCTCGCAGCCCTCTGTACCGGCCATTGTAGCATGTTTGCAGCCCAAGACGTAAGGGGCATGATGACTTGACGTCATCCCCACCTTCCTCCGAGTTGACCCCGGCAGTCTCCTATGAGTCCCCGGCATAACCCGCTGGCAACATAGGACGAGGGTTGCGCTCGTTGCGGGACTTAACCCAACATCTCACGACACGAGCTGACGACAGCCATGCACCACCTGTGCAGGGCCCTTACGGACACCGTATCTCTACGGCTTTTCCCTGCATGTCAAGCCTTGGTAAGGTTCTTCGCGTTGCGTCGAATTAAGCAACATGCTCCGCCGCTTGTGCGGGCCCCCGTCAATTCCTTTGAGTTTTAGCCTTGCGGCCGTACTCCCCAGGCGGGGCGCTTAATGCGTTAGCTGCGGCACGGAATCCGTGGAAAGACCCCACACCTAGCGCCCAACGTTTACGGCGTGGACTACCAGGGTATCTAATCCTGTTCGCTACCCACGCTTTCGCTCCTCAGCGTCAGGTCAGGCCCAGAGAACCGCCTTCGCCACCGGTGTTCCTCCCGATATCTGCGCATTTCACCGCTACACCGGGAATTCCATTCTCCCCTACCTGCCTCTAGCCTGCCCGTATCCACTGCAGGCCCAGGGTTAAGCCCTGGGTTTTCACAGCGGACGCAACAGGCCGCCTACGAGCTCTTTACGCCCAATAATTCCGGACAACGCTTGCGCCCTACGTGTTACCGCGGCTGCTGGCACGTAGTTAGCCGGCGCTTCTTCTGCAGGTACCGTCACTTTCGCTTCGTCCCTGCTGAAAGGGGTTTACAACCCGAAGGCCGTCATCCCCCACGCGGCGTCGCTGCGTCAGGCTTTCGCCCATTGCGCAATATTCCCCACTGCTGCCTCCCGTAGGAGTCTGGGCCGTGTCTCAGTCCCAGTGTGGCCGGTCGCCCTCTCAGGCCGGCTACCCGTCGGAGCCTTGGTGGGCCGTTACCCCACCAACTAGCTGATAGGCCGCGAGCTCATCCCTAGCCGGAAACCCTTTCCACCATGCGAGGATGTCCTCCATGGTCGTATCCGGTATTAATTCCGGTTTCCCGGAGCTATCCCAGAGCTAGGGGCAGATTGCTCACGTGTTACTCACCCGTTCGCCGCTCGAGTACCCCCGAAGGGGCCTTTCCGCTCGACTTGCATGTGTTAAGCACGCCGCCAGCGTTCGTCCTGAGCCAGGATCAAACTCTCCGTTGGATGTCTATGTGCAACCACGTGCGTGGCACGTGGGCTGCTGACACATCGGAGTGCCCTCTGCCATCTAAGGCTTGGCCATCTAGGCCGGGCCATCCGAGGATGGCCACCGCAGGCGGCATGAGGGCGATCTTGGCAAATCCGTCGCGCGATCAGCGGGCCATGTCGGCTCGCTCCCGCACGGACGGGGTATGTGCATGTGCACTGGCTTTTAGCACGCTGTTGAGTTCTCAAGGAGCGGACGCACACCTTCGGAAGACTCATCATCTTCTTCGGGGGCAACCCTTCTAACTTACCCGGCAGGCCCTACTCTGTCAACTCGGTTCCGTGAAACTTTGCTGACCTGGGAGCCTGCCATCACCATCAGGATACAGCCTGGCGGGCCGCCCGAAGCCGGACAGCCGCCTCGCAGTTTCTGAGTGGGTCCCCGGAGACCGGCCGCCTTGCGGCGTCCCGCACTCCCTCGGGGCAGGAAGAACACTAGGCACCATCGGCGATCACGTCAAATCGAAAGCACCTGCCCGCTCGGATCGAGCAGGTACTCGGCCGGGCTCTTCCCGAGCGCGGGGGCAGAACCTGCAGGCCAACGGGGTGGCGCAGGACGTGAACCTGAGGCAAGCCGGGTCAGAAATCTTTCTAAGCTTCCCCAAACAGGTCCGCCAGGCAGGCAAGGAGCGACGTCTGGGCAGCGGCTACGGATGGGGCCGGGCAGTGAGCTGGGGACTCACGGCGAGATTCCTTGTGACCCGGGGCGAGATCGGAGTGACCTGCGGCGCACATAAACGTGACCTGATCGGAACCAGGCCGCCGATCCGCCGACGCCCCTGGACGCAGGGGAATGCGGGCGCCGTGCCGACCCACAGCAGCAGGCGCGCCGGCAGCCCCGGCACGGCAGCCCGCGGCGCGCAGCCCCGGCACGGCAGCCCCGCGGCACGGCGGCCCCGGCACGGCAGCCCCGCGGCACGGCGGCCCCGGCACGGCGGCCCCGGCACGGCAGCCCCGCGGCACGGCAGCCCCGGCACGGCGGCCCCGGCACGGCGCCGGCACAGCAGCGCCGGACACGGGAGGGCAGCGCCTGGCGGCAGGGCAGCGGCCGTCGCGGCGCGGAGCCGCCCCGTTCAGCCCTGGACGACCTGCGCGCCACCCACGTTGCGCCTGCCGCGCCGCAGCACCAGGAACCGGCCGTGCAGCAGGTCCGTGCGGGCAGGGCGGGCGTCCGCATCAGTCACCTTGCGGTTGTTCAGGTAGGCGCCGCCCTCCGCGATCAGGCGCCTGGCCGCGGACTTGCTTGTCACGATGCCGGCTCCTGCGAGCAGGTCAACCAACGGCGGCAGTTGCTCGCCAGCGCCCGCCGTGACGGTGAGCCTTGGAACTTCAGCGAGTGCGGCGCCGAGCGTGCGCTCGTCGAGCGTGTCAAGCTCACCCTGGCCGAAGAGCGCGCGGCTCGCCGCCACCACCCGCTGGCATTCCGCAGTCCCGTGCACGAGCGTCGTCACGTCCTGCGCGAGCGCCCGCTGGGCCGCACGCGCTGAAGGCCGCTGTTCAGCCTCGCGTTCCAGCGCCTCGATCTCCTCCCTCGACCGGAACGTGAAGACCCTGAGCAACCGCCCGGCCTCGGAGTCCTCGACGTTGAACCAGAACTGGTAGAAGGCGTACGGGCTGGTCAGCTCAGGACTCAGCCAGATGGTGCCTGACCCCGTCTTGCCGAACTTGGTCCCGTCCGGCTTGGTGATCAGCGGGATCGTCAGGGCGTGCACGCTGGCATGCTCGACCCGGCGGATCAGGTCCACGCCGCCAACGAGATTGCCCCATTGATCGCTGCCACCGATCTGCAGCGTGCAACCGTGCCGCCGGTAAAGCTCGAGGAAGTCAAGCGCCTGCAGGATCTGGTAGCTGAACTCGGTGTAGCTGATGCCGTCACTTTCGAGTCGCGTCTTCACAGACTCTCTGGCGATCATCTGGTTGACGCTGAAGTGCTTTCCCACGTCCCTGAGGAACTCGATCGCCGTAACCCCGGCCGTCCAGTCCAGGTTGCTGACGATCACCGCGGCCGTGGGCGGGCCGGCGAAATCGAGAAACCGCGCAACCTCGGCGCGGATGCGTGCGACCCATTCTGCGACTAGTTCCGCCGGGTTCAGCGTGCGCTCGGAGATGCGGCCGCTCGGGTCACCGATCAGCCCGGTGGCGCCTCCCACCAGGCCGATCGGCCGGTGCCCGGCGTTCTGCAGCCGTCGCAGCGTGAGCAACAGCGCGAGACTCCCAATGTGCAAGCCGGGTGCGGTGGGATCGAAACCGGCATACACGGTGACCGGACCGGCGTTGAGCGCCTTGCGCAGATCGTCCAGGTCGGTCGACTGAGCGAGCAGGCCACGCCAGGTCAGCTCGTCGATGATGTCGGTCACGGCTCCCTCATCTCGCGCACCCAGCTCATCTCGCGCACCCAGCTCATCTCGCGCACCCAGCGACCGCGATCATGGAAACGGATGTCCCCCGGGCATCCCCGCTCAGCGTATCGGCGCCGTCGGCATGGCGTCGAAACGATTCAGCGGCAGGCGGTCTTCTTTGGCGCGTAGGCGCGGTAAGGCGAGACCGTAGGATCCCCCGCGACCCAGAACCGCCAGGCCACCTCCGCCCCTTCCCGCACACCTGTTCTAGGTCCAGAACGGATGACTCGGGGTGACACTGTCTCGCCTGGCCGCACCCGCACAGGTGACGCGGGGTCGCACACGTCGGCGCCATTGCGCGCCCTGTCGACGCCGAGCGCCTGGCAGAGCCTAGCCGGACCCCTGGCCAGGTCCCTGTCCCCGACGGTCACGGAAGGCCTGGCCGCGCGCCGCGCACGCGCGAGCGGAGCGCCCGCGATCACCCGCCCCGCCCGCAGCAGCACCGCGGCCGCGGTGCCTTCGCCAAGGCAGACGAGGTTGGCGCAGAAGTGCATGCCGTAGGTGAAATAGACGTAGAGGTGACCGGCCGGCCCGAACATCACCTCGTTGCGCCTGGTCAGCCCGCGGTAGGCATGCGATGCGGGGTCCACGGCACCCGCGTAAGCCTCGACCTCCGTGATCAAGACCGCGACGAGGCCAGCGGGGGACTCGTGCTCGATCACGTAGCCAAGCAGGTCACGAGCGACATCGAGCACAGCGCGGTCGAAGAACGAACGCGGCACAACTGAGGTCTGCACGGTCAGTGGTGCAGGCGGTGCCTGTTTGACCTGTGAGGCTGGCGGTATGCGAGGGGCCGGGCTGGTTTCAGAATCTGGTGACGCAGCTGGGGTTGCTGATGCGGCAGGCGGTGCCGCGCCCCGCACTGGCCGTGGCGTGGAGATCACTGTGGCGGTTTCGTCTGGTGGTGGTGCGGCCGAGGGTGGCGGCGCGGACGGGGCGGTGACGCGGCCGAGGGCAGTGACGCGGCCGGGGCTGGTGGGGCGTTCGTGGCGCGCGGGGAAACCGCAGCGCTTGGGTTGCTCGCGGCGCTCGCGCTCGCGGCGCGCGGAGTGACGGCCGACATGCGGGACAGCAGCATGACAGATCAGCCCGTCGCCCAGGCGGCATGCCCGTCCACTGCCGCACGCAGCGCGGCCAGCTGCTCAGCCACCCGCTCGGGCGCGGTACCGCCGCGCTCGCGGCGTGCGGCGATCGCGCCTGTGGCAGAAAAGACCACGCGGACGTCCGGGGTGAGCAGCAGTGAGATCTTGGCCAGGTCCTCGTCACTGACCTCGTCGAGCTCGGTGTCGTGCACTTGGCACCACACGACCAGGTGACCCACGATCTCGTGCGCCTCGCGGAAGGGTACGCCGCGCCGGACCAGAAGTTCTGCCAGGTCGGTGGCGAGCGCGTACCCGGAAGGCGCAGCCCGCGTGAGCCGTTCGGAATTAATACGGGCGGTCGCAATCAGGCCGGCCGTCGCGGGCAGCACGAGCATCAGCGTGTCCACCGCGTCGAACACCGGTTCCTTGTCTTCCTGCAGGTCCCTGTTATAGGTGAGCGGCAGTCCCTTCAGCGTGGTCAGCAGGCCGGTGAGGTCGCCGATGAGCCGGCCCGCCTTGCCCCGCGCGAGCTCCGCCACATCCGGGTTCTTCTTCTGCGGCATGATCGACGACCCGGTGGCGTACGCATCGTCCATCTCAATCCAGCCGAACTCACGCGACGCCCAGAGCACAACCTCCTCGCCCAGCCTGGACAGGTGCACGCCGAGCAGCGCGGCCACGAACAGAAACTCGGCCGCGAAGTCGCGGTCGCTGACCGCGTCCATCGAGTTCGCCGCCGCCGAGTCGAAGCCAAGTTCCGCTGCTACCGCCTCAGGGTCAAGCGGCAGGGAGGAACCCGCGAGCGCACCCGCACCGAGCGGGCACACCGCGGCCCGGCGATCCCAGTCCATGAAACGCGCCACGTCCCTGGCGAACGCCTGCACGTGGGCGAGCAGCTGGTGCGCGAAAAGCACCGGCTGGGCGTGCTGCAGGTGCGTCATTCCTGGCGCAGCCGTGTCGAGGTGCCGCTCGGCCTGGCCGAGCAGTGCCGTTTCGAGCTCGGCCAGGCGCGAAACGATCTGCCTGGCGTGGTCCCGCAGGTAGAGCCGCAGGTCGGTGGCGACCTGATCGTTGCGGCTGCGCCCGGCCCGAAGCTTGCCACCGAGAGTGCCGAGCCGCTCCAGCAAGCCACGTTCGAGCGCAGTGTGCACGTCCTCATCGGAGGCGGTCGGGCGGAAATCGCCGCGCCTGCACGCCCCGGCCAGGTCATCAATGGCGGACAGCATCCTGTCGAGTTCGTCGCCGGCAAGCAGCCCGGCCGTGTGCAGCACCCGCGCGTGCGCACGTGAGGCCAGCAGGTCATAGGGTGCGAGCCGCCAGTCGAACTGGACGCTGACGGACAGGCGGGCGAGCGCCTCCGCCGGGCCAGTGTCGAAACGGCCACCCCACAGCCGCGTCGGGGTCTTCCGCTGCTCGTCTGGCACGCTGCTCCTATCCATCGACTCCAAGCCGGCGGGTCCGCTCGCGGGCCGCGCGGGCCCGGGGCCGACGCCGGCTCAGCATCGGGCGATCGGGTACCGCCCGAGCATAGGGCGATCAGGCACTCGCCCGCCGGTCCCGCACGGCGGCGATCTTGCTCGGCAGCCCCCACAGGTCGATGAAGCCCTTAGCCAGTGACTGGTCGAAGACGTCGCCGGTGTCGTAGGTGGCGAGCTCGTAATTGTAGAGCGAGGCCGGGCTGCGCCGACCGGTGACCACCGCGCCTCCGCCGTGCATGCGCAGCCGGACGTCGCCGGTCACGTGCGCCGATGCCTGCTCGATGAACGCGTCGAGTGCCTTCTTCAGCGGCGAGAACCACAGGCCGTCGTAGACAAGCTCACCCCACCGCTGATCGATCTGCCGCTTGAACCTGGCCAGGTCGCGCTCCACGCACACGCTCTCGAGCGCGGAGTGCGCGGTGATGAGCGTCATCGCGCCAGGCGCCTCGTAGATCTCGCGGCTCTTGATCCCGACCAGCCGGTCTTCCACCATGTCGATCCGGCCGATTCCCTGCGCGCCTGCGCGGTCATTCAGGGCCGTGATGATCTCCAGCGGCGACAGCGCGCTGCCATCGACGGCCACGGGCACGCCGCAGCTGAACGTGACCACGGCCTCGTCCGGCTCGCGCTGCATCGCCGGGTCAGCGGTGTAGGCGTACACGTCGGGGCGCGGCGCAGTCCAGATGTCCTCCAGATGCCCGGTCTCGATCGACCGGCCCCACACGTTCTGATCGATGGAGTAGGGCGACTTGCTCGTCACGTCGATCGGCAGCCCCTTCTCCTCGGCGAACGCGATTGCCTTGTCCCTGGTCATGCCGGAGTCGCGGACCGGCGCGAAGACCTTGAGCTGCGGGGCAAGGCTGGCCAGGCTCGCCTCGAACCTGACCTGGTCATTGCCCTTGCCCGTGCAGCCGTGGGCGACGGTGCTTGCGCCGTGCGCGGCCGCGACCCTGGCCAGGTGCGCGGCGATCAGTGGCCGCGACAGCGCGGACACAAGCGGATAGCGCTCCATGTAGAGCGCGTTCGCCTTCAGCGCCGGGACGCAGTAGTCGGTGGCGAACTCGGCGCGGGCGTCCACGACCTCGGCCTCCGCGGCGCCGCAGGCGAGGGCACGCTGGCGGATCGTCTCCAGATCCTCGCCGCCCTGCCCGACGTCCACCGCGAGCGCGATCACCTCAGCCCCGGTCTTCTGCGTGATCCACCCGATGGCCACCGACGTGTCGAGGCCGCCCGAATATGCCAGTACCACGCGTTCAGTCATGATTCCGTCCCTGGTTGTGTGGTCAGTTGACCGGCTCGCGGCGCTCCGCGAGCCGGAGCAGTTGCGCAGCTACCTGGCTGCCGCCTGCCGGGTCCCTCGTGATGACAAGCACCGTGTCGTCGCCGGCGACCGTGCCGAGGATCGACGGCCAGTTCGCGTGATCCAGCGCGGAGGCGAAGAACTGTGCGGCTCCTGCCGGGGTACGTAGCACCACCAGGTTCGCGCTCGCTTCCGCCGAGGTGAGCAATTCGGCGGAGATCCGGGCGAGCCGTCCATTCGCCTCGGGCGCCCAGCCGGGCCGTGGCGGCCCGTCAGGTCCCTGCGCGGGCAGCCCGCCCGGCTGCGCGCCCGGCATGTCCGGCGCCTGCGGCAGCGCGTAGACGAGCCCGCCGTCCGCGCCGCGCAGCCTTACCGCGCCGAGCTCATCGAGGTCACGCGACAGCGTTGCCTGGGTGACCTGCACCCCGGCCTGCGCGAGCTCGCTGGCTAGTTCCTCCTGTGAGCGGACAGGAATGTGGGCAAGGATGCCGGCGATACGGGCATGCCTGGCCGCCTTCGTCATCGGGCTCGGCCCGGTCATGACGATCCCTCCGCTGCCAGGTCGGCGGCTAGGTCCTGCGCGGCCTCCCGTGCTGGGTGCTGCGCTGCCTCGGGTGCTGAGTGCTGCGCTGCCTGGTGTGCTGGGTGCTGCGCTGCCTGGTGTGCTGGGTGCTGCGCTGCCTCGTGTGCTGAGTGCTGCGCTGCGTCCAAGACAGCGGGCAGTGCGGCGAGGAACGAGCCCGCCTCTGCCGCGCTGAGCACGAGCGGCGGCGCCAGCCGTACCGCATCCGGCTGCACGGCGTTGACCAGGAACCCTGCGTCCCTGCCGGCGTGCTCCACGGCGGCGGCGGCTGGCCGGGTGAGCATGGCGGCGAGCCAAAGCCCGCTACCGCGCACGCCCGCGAGCAGCGGGTGGGCCGTAGCGGCGATCCCCGACCTGAGCACCTCCCCCGTCTGGCGGACGTTGGCGAGCAGGCCGTCGCGTTCGATCACGTCAAGCACCGCAAGCGCTGCCGCGCAGGCGACCGGGTTGCCGCCGAACGTGCTTCCGTGGTCACCCTTGCCGAGCACATCACCGAACTCGCCCAGGCCGATGCACGCGCCGATGGGCAGGCCGCCGCCCAGCCCTTTGGCGAGGGTCACCACGTCGGGCCTGATGCCCTCGCGCTGGTGCGCGAACCAGGCGCCGGTCCTGCCGATCCCGCTCTGGATCTCATCGAGGACCAGCACGGCGCCGCTGGCATCGCAGGCTTCGCGCGCGGCGCGCAGGTAGCCGTCCGGGGCGGGCACCACGCCGCCCTCACCGAGAGCGGGCTCGAGGAACACCGCGGCGCACTCGCCGGTGACCGCGGCGCGCAACACCGCCGCGTCACCGTAAGGCACGAACCTTACGGCCACACCAAAGGGCCCGAACGGCTCGCGTATCTGCGCCTTGCCCGTTACTGCGAGCGCGCCCATGGTGCGCCCGTGGAACCCGCCCTCCGCCGCCACCACGTAGGAGTTCCCTGCGTCACCGCCGGCCCGGCCCCCGCGAAACCTGCGCGTGAGCTTGACCGCTGCCTCGTTGGCCTCGGTACCTGAATTTGTGAAGAAGACCTTGCCAGGCGCGCCGAGCAGTCCGAGCAGCCGCTCGGCGAGTTCGATCTCACGCTCGTGCATGAACAGGTTGCTGGTGTGCGCGATGGACGCCACCTGGCTGCTCACGGCCTCGACGACCGCCGGATGGGCATGCCCGAGCGAGGACACGGCGATCCCAGCGATGAGGTCGAGGTACTCGCGCCCGTCCGCGTCCCACACGCGGCAGCCCGCGCCCTTGGCCAGCGCGAGAGGCGGCAAGCCGTAATTCGGCATCAGCGCGGCGGCGAAACGTCGCTGCAGGCGGCGTGTGGCCTCCCGGCCCTGGCCTGGCATGTCGATCGCGGGTCCTGTCCTCGTCATGTGTTCTCGTATTTTATGGTGTTGCTCCGTATGGTGTTGCTCCGTATGGTGTTGCTCCGTCCGGGACCACCATCGTGCCGATCCCCTGGTCGGTGAAGATCTCAAGCAGCAGAGCGTGGGGCAGCCGCCCATCGAGGACATGCGCACGGCGCACGCCGCCGCGCACCGCGCGCAGGCACGCCGCCATCTTGGGCACCATGCCCGTCGTGAGCCCGGGCAGCAGGCCTTCAAGCTCGGCCGCGGTCAGCAAGCTGATCACCTCGTCCGAGGCTGGCCAGTCCGCATACAGGCCCTCCACGTCCGTAAGCACCACCAGCTTGGCCGCGCCAAGGCCGACCGCGAGCGCCGCGGCCGCGGTGTCGGCGTTAACGTTGTAGATCTCGCCATCTGCTCCCCTGGCCACGCTGGAGATAACTGGGATACGGCCGTCCGCAAGCAGGCTGTGCACCGCTCCCGCTGCCACCTCCGTGATCTCTCCGACCAGGCCGATATCGACGGTCTGGCCCTGTACGACGGGCTGCGCGCGGCGCGCGGTGAACAGGTTCGCATCTTCTCCTGACATGCCGACCGCCCACGGCCCGTACTGGTTGACCAGGCCGACCACGTCCCTGTTCACCTGCCCGGTGAGCACCATCCTGACGACGTGCATGATCTCCGGCGTGGTGACCCGCAGGCCGCTCGCGAACGTGCTTTTTATGCCCAGCCTGTCGAGGTGCGCACTGATCTGCGGGCCGCCACCGTGCACGACCACAGGCCGCAGCCCTGCGTAGCGCAAGAAAACGAGGTCCTGCGCGAATCCGCGACGCAGCGACTCGTCGGTCATCGCATGGCCGCCGTATTTGATCACTACCGTCCGGCCGTGGAACCTGTCGAGCCACGGAAGCGCCTCGATCAGGGTGGCTGCCTTGGCGAGTGCCGCGGCACGATCACGCGGCTGGCTGGCCGGCGCGCGTTTCTTGGCCGGCGCGCGTTTCTTGGCTGGCGCGCGTTTCTTGGCCGGCGCGCGTTTCTTGGCCGGCGCGCGTTTCTTGGCCGGCGCGTCTTTCTTGGCCGGCGCGTCTTCTTGGCCGGCGCGTCTTCTGGCCGGCGCGTCTCTGGCGGCGCGTCTTCTGGCTGGCGCGCGTTTCTTGGCCGGCGCCTCCGTCGATGGCCCATCGGCGGGGTTATGAGCCGGGCTTTGGGCAATTGGCGGGCCTGATCCGCCGGCTGCAGCCGGCGCGCGTGGGTGCGTTTTGGCCATCACGTCGAATATGCCGAGTTCTCGTGCACGTACGCCGCGGTGAGATCCGTCGTCCAGATGGTGGCCGCATGCAACCCCGCGGACAGGTCGACGGTGATGGTGATGTCGCGGGCGCGCAGATCCGCCTTGGACCTGTCGTCACCGGCGCAGCCGGCCCTGCAGACCCAGACTCCGTTAATCGCGACGTTCAGGCGGTCCGGCTCGAAGGCCGCGTCGGTGGTGCCGACCGCAGCCACCACCCGCCCCCAGTTCGGGTCCTCGCCAGCGAGTGCGCACTTGAGCAGGCTGCTTCTCGCGACCGCGCGGGCGGCGGTCAGCGCGTCTTCCTGGCTGGCCGCGCCGATCGCCTCGACGGCCACGGTCTTGGTCGCCCCCTCAGCATCGGCGACAAGCTGGCGCGTCAGGTCCGCGCAGACGGCCGTCACCACGGAGGTGAACTCGGCGAGGTCAGGCCGCACACCTGACGCGCCGCTCGCGAGCAGCAGCACCGTGTCGTTGGTGGACATGCAGCCGTCCGTGTCCACCCGGTCAATGGTCCGCGCGACCGCGGCACGCAACGCGCTATCCAGGTCACTGGCGTCCAGATCCGCATCGGTGGTGAGCACGCAGAGCATGGTCGCGAGCGCCGGCGCGAGCATGCCGGCCCCCTTCGCCATGCCGCCGACGGTGTAGCAGGAAGCCGCGCCGGCAACGGCCTCGCCGGCGCCGTCCACCTGGGCGGCTTCCGCCGCTTCTGCCTTCCCGGCCTTCCTGAAGGCAATCTTGACGACCGTATCCGTAGTCCTGATGGCATCGGCGGCCGCCAAGCCTCCAGCACGCGACAACGCCGCGACCGCAGCGTCCACCCCTGGCAGCAGCGCCTCCATGGGCAAACGCTCGCCGATCAGACCGGTCGAGCAGACCGCTACCTCGCTGGCGGAATCATCGAGAGCCGCCGCGAGCCGTTCCGCCGTAGCGTGCGTGTCCTGAAAGCCGGCGGGGCCAGTACACGCGTTCGCGCCGCCTGAGTTCAGCACCACGGCCCGCACCCGGCCGCCGTGGACGACCTGCTGCGTCCACAGCACAGGTGCCGCCTTGACCCGGTTGGCGGTGAAAACGGCCGCGGCGGCCCTGGACGGGCCATCGTTCACCACCACGGCGACATCGCGCCCGCCGCTCTTCAGGCCGGCCACGACACCGGCGGCGCGGAATCCGATGGGTGCGGTAACGCTCATGGCGAGACTCCGTCTGCGGTCAGGCCGGCGGTCTCCGCCAGGCCGGTCATCAAATTGGCATTCTGGATGGCCTGCCCTGCCGCGCCCTTGCCGAGATTGTCGATGGCCGCCACGACGACAGCCCGACCAGCCCGGGTGTCGGCGGCAACCTGCAGTTGTGCGGCATTCGAACCGGCGGTCGCCGCGGTGGTTGGCCAGCTGCCCTCCGGCAGTAAATGCACGAACGGCTCATCGGCGTAGGCGTCAGCAAGGGCCGCACGCAGCACTGCGGTCACCGCGGTCACCGCAGCCGCGCTTGATCCGGCGGCGCCTGAGGCGCCCCCGCTGAGCCGCGCAGTGCACGTCGCGAGGATCCCCCTGGGCATCGGTGCGAGCAACGGCGTGAACGAGACCGTCACCTTCCTGCTCGGCGCCGAGGCCGCGCCAGCCGCGGGAAGCTGCCCGGAAGGGGCCGCCTGGCGCGAGCCTGCCCGCGCCGGGCGGGCCGCGGCAGGCTGGCCGTCAGGGACGACTTCGGCAAGCGCCTGCTCGATTTCCGGTGTGTGCCTGTGGACACCGCCCACCTGGTAGGCGGACACCGCGCCCATCACCTCGGCGCCGAGCAGGTGCGGTTTCGGTGTCCGGCCAGCTCCCGACGTCCCCGATGCCGCGACGATCACGATGTCCGCCGGATCCACCAGGCCGGACGCGAGCAACGGCGCGAGCGCGAGGATCGCTGCGGTGGCAAAACAGCCCGGCGCCGCCACCCGGCGGGCGCAGCTGATCTGCGCGCGCGTGCCGCCGAGTTCTGGCAGCCCGTAGGTCCAGCGGCCGGCGTGCTCGCCCCCGTAGAAAAGCCGCCAGGTTGCCGGGTCCGCGAGCCTGTAGTCAGCCCCGAGATCGACGATCTTGGTGTGGTCGGGAAGTGCTGCCGCTACAGCAGCCGACCGTCCGTGTGGGAGTGCGAGGAAGACGAGATCCGCCTGCGAAAGCCGGTTGGGATCGGTTGGCTCGAACGTGCGGCCGGACAGGTTCCTAAGGTGTGGATGGAGCCGAGGTCACCGGCTCGCCGACGTGCGCCTGAGCGGTGACGGGCCCGAGCGTCATGCCCGGATGGCCAGCAAGCAGGCGGAGCAGTTCACCGCCGGCGTAGCCGCTCGCGCCTGCGACCGCCACCTGGACGCCCATCGCTTCCTTCCCGTCGCGCTCTGCCGTTGTTCCTGCCTGTCGGCGTTCCCGTTGCTCTGCCGTTCCTGTGGCGGCGCCTGTTCCTGTGCCGCCTGTCCTGTGGCGCCTGTTCCTGTGGCGGCGCCTGTTCCTGTGGCGGTGCCGGTTCCTGTCACGGCGCCGCTCCTGTCACGGCGCCGCTCGGCCCGCAGGTGCGGCCCGGCAAGCCTTGTGCATTACTATGTAGCCAAACGAAAACTTATGCAAGTCGCCCGCGGCGCCTCCACCGCGTTGGCTCACGCGACACACCCTGGCCGCGGAAAAGGTACCGGCGCAATAACCGGCCGGTTACACTCCGGGCGCGCAAGCACTGCGCGAGTTAGCCGACGGCATGATGGAACGCGCGAGGGAGGTGGCGATGCAGCACGTTGGGCAGATCGTGGCGGTAATCCTCCTCGTGCCGCTGCTGGCGGGCTGCTCGGCCAGTTCCACCGCTACTCGGCCTGGGGCGTCGTCAGCAGCTCCAAGCGCCTCGGCGGCAGGAAGGACATGCGGCACGGTGTACACGGCAGGGGACGTGCCGGTGAAAATCGAAGTGCCGGATGGTGCCGTCGGCTGCGCGCTGGCGCTGCGCGTGCAGGCCGACTACACACGTAAGCTCGCCGCGGGGGAAGCGCCCGGAAACGGCGGCGGCGGGCCTGTGCCCGTCGATGGCTGGACGTGCCAGGGGTACCCCACCCCGCAGGTCTTGCAGACCGGACGCGCCTCGGAGTGTCATCGGGGCAGCATCAAGTTCTTCGCGGTGCTGCCAAGCCCGACCGCCACTGCCACCTCCTGAGCCGGCCCGGCCTCGCGGATGGCTCGCCGCGGCGCCCGAGGCGCGCGGGGGGGCTCGAGGCGCGCGGGGGGCCCGAGGCACACGGGGCGGCCCGAGGCACACGGGGCGGCCCGACACACGGGGCGGCCCGACACACGGGGCGGCCCGACACACGGGGCGGCCCGACACACGGGGCGGCCCGAGGCACACGGGGCGGCCCGACACACGGGGCGGCCCGAGGCACACGGGGCGGCCCGACGCATGCGGGGGGCCCGAGGCACGAGGCCGGGGCGCCCTGGTAACCCCGAGGTGCTCCTCGGGTAAGCCGCGACCCAAGTGGGTACCGCGATCCGCGAGGCCGGACCGCTCGATCACCACTCCAGCAACATCAGCCTCGGATACCACAAGGCGGGCTTCAGTTCGAAGATCGCCCAGGCCATGATCCGTCCGCGTGTTAAGTTCCCCGCTAATAGCGCGGGCAACTTCACACGAGTAGGGATCATGAGGGTGGTGGCGGCAGCACAGCCGCGGCTAAGGTGTTCGTGATGCGGTCTGCGCGCAGGTGGGCAAGCGGGCTACCTGATCTCGCCGACGGCAGGCCGCCCGCACCGGCTGATCTCGCCGACGGCGGGCCGCCCGCACCGGCTGATCTCGCCGACGGCGGGCCGCCCGCACCGGCCAGGCCCCGCAGCCGCCGCACCGGCCTGATCACGCGAGCACCGGCCTGATCACGCGAGCACCAGCCCGGCCGCCCGAGCACCAGCCCGGCCGCCCGAGCACCAGCCCCGCCACCCGAGCACCCGAGCACCCGAGCACCCGAGCACCCGAGTGATCACGCGAGCATCGCCGTCATGTTCCGCGCAGGACCGCTCCGACCCGCTGCGTCGCTTCGGCGACCGCGGCGTCCCTGACCGCGGAAACCTCGCCGGCGGTGAGGGTGTGGTCGGGCGCGCGGAGGCGGAGCGTGTAGGCGAGCGACTTGTTGCCCTCGCCAACCTGAGGGCCGGTGTACACGTCAAAGAGCTTGATCGCCTCGAGCAGGTCGGCGGAGCCGTTCGAGGCGATGCCGGACCGCAGCGCGTCCTCGACTTCCGCGGCCGGTACCGGTCCAGGCACGACGAGCGCGACATCCTGGGTAGCGACCGGGTAGGTAGAAAGCTTCGGCGCCTGGACAGGCCCGCGCACTGCGGACTCAAGCAGTGATAGGTCCATCTCCATCGCGCAGGTGCGTGGCGGCAGCCCGAACGCCGCGACGACTCGCGGGTGGAGTTCGCCCGCGAAACCGGCATGCCGCAGTTCACCGTCGCCGGTTGCCGCGCCGGTCAGCAGAAGCAACTGCGCGCACCGGCCCGGGTGCCAGGGAAGCTGCTGCGCTGCGCGCTCGGTAAATCCGACGTTCGCCGCGGCCGCGATGTCCCTGGCTGCCTGCACCGCGTCTGCCCACGCCGCCGGCCGGCCCGGACCCCACCAGCCGGCCGGTTCCCTGTTACCCGCGAGCACCACCGCGCCGTGCAGAGGTTGCTCGGGTAGCGCCGCATTGACCGCGGCGAGTTCGTCCGCGGTGGGCCCGCGATCCACTGGCAGCCTGCGCGCGCGGCGCGGCGCGCCCCGGCGCGGAAGGCACACCGAGCCCATCTCGTAGAGCGCGAGGTCGCCGAACCCCCGCCCAAGGTTGCGCACCAGCGTGCGGAACAGCCCGGGCAACAGGGTGGTGCGCATCAGCGGTTCGTCGTCGCTCAGCGGGTTGGCCAGCCGCACCGCCCGGCGCCGCGGATCGTCGGCAGGCAGCTGAAGTGCGTCGAAATCCGCGCTGGAGATGAAAGGGAACGACAGCACCTCGACGTACCCGCAGCCGCCGAACGCCCGGCTCACCGTGCGCCTCGTGCGCTGTGCCTGCGTCAGTCCACGGCCCGCGGGGGCACGCGGCAGGCGAGCAGGTATCTGCTCGTAGCCCTCGAGCCTGATGACTTCTTCCGCAAGGTCATTCGGGCTGGTCAGGTCGGGCCGCCAGGAGGGCGGGAACACCTCAATGTTCCCGGTGCGCTGGCGGTCGTCCGGGCCGACAGGTGAGCGGCCGGCCGAGTCGCCCGCCGGGCCGCCAGGTGAGCGGCCGGCCGAGTCGCCCGCCGGGCCGCCAGATGAGCGGGCGGCCGAGTCACCCGCCGGGCCGCCAGATGAGCGGGCGGCCGAGTCACCCGCCGGGCCGCCAGATGAGCGGCCGTCCTGGTCACCCGCCGGGCCGCCAGATGAGCGGCCGGCCGAGTCACCAGGCGAGCGGCCAGCCGATTCGCCGGCCGGCCGCACGTCGCAACCTATCTGACGTAGCCGCCGCTCGACCACCGCGCGGCCATAGGTCATTCCCGCGACACGGTCAGGATGACTGGCCGCCGTCGTGATCACCACGGGCTCAACGGGTACCTGCGCGTGTGTGCAGCCCGGCAGCACCGTAGCGCCGCCAAGCTGGGCAAGCAGCGCGGCCGCCTTCGCGCTCGCCCGCAGCGGCAATTCGCGGTCCACACCGCGTTCGAACCGGTACGACGCCTCGCTGCTGAGCCGGTGCCGCCTGCTCATCCGCGCCGTGCCGACAGCCGAAAAGTGGGCAGCCTCGATGACG
The DNA here is from genome assembly GCA_963727015.1 of uncultured Actinomycetota bacterium. Taxonomy (GTDB): domain Bacteria; phylum Actinomycetota; class Actinomycetes; order Streptosporangiales; family Streptosporangiaceae; genus DATFVJ01. Next base: position 23,551 of record CAVSEV010000009.1, read on the forward strand.
AGCTCGGCCGAGGTCTCGTCGATCTCCGTATTCAGCCCGCCCATGGTGCCCGCCATGGAAATCGGGCCGCTGGAGTCGGCGATGACGATGTCCTCGGGGTACAGCGTGCGCACCACGTGATCGAGGGTCTCCAGCTTCTCACCCGGCCTGGCGCGCCGCACGACGACAGGCCCCGTGAGCTTCGTCTTATCGAAGGCGTGCAACGGCTGGCCGAGTTCGAGCATCACGTAGTTGGTGATGTCGACCGCGAGGGAGACGGGGCGCATTCCCGCCCGCGCGAGGCGTGTCCGGATCCGGATCGGCGTTACCGAAGCCGGGGCGAGCCCGGTGACCTCGCGCAGCACAAACCGGTCGCAGGCCGTCGGATCGTCGATGCGCGCCGGATGCACGCCGCCCTCTGCCTGCCAGCCCGTGGGAAGCGCGGTGAGCCCGGCGGCGGCGGGATCGGTGAACTCCACATCGAACGCCGTCGCCGCCTCACGCGCCATCCCCCGAATTGACAGGCAATAGGCGCGGTCGGGAGTCACCTCGACGTCGAGCACGTCATCGCGCAAACCCGCGTAGGCGGCGAAATCGGCCCGGACAGGCGCCGTGTCCTCGAGCACGATGATGCCGGAGTGGTCGTCCCAGAGCCCAAGTTCCGCGGCGGAACAGATCATCCCGTCTGACACGTGCCCGTAGGCTTTGCGCTGCGTGATCTCGAAGCCGCCGGTCAGCACCGCGCCTGGCAACGCTACGGGCACGCGATCGCCCACGGCGAAGTTGGCCGCGCCGCAAATAATGCCACGCGGCTCTGCCTCCCCGGTCGCCACCTGGCAATACCTGATCGGCTTCTTGAACCCGGTCAGTTCTTCGATCGCCAGCACTTCACCGATGGTGACACCACGGATGTCGCGTCCGACCTCGGCGACGGACTCGACGTTCAGCCCGGCCGCGATGAGCCTGGCTGCCACCTCGCGCGTCGGCACGTCGGGCAGGGCCGCCCATTCGCGCAGCCAGGAAATTGCGACCCGCATCAGATCTCCATCCCGAACGAGGTAGTGAACCGCAGGTCGCCCTCGATGACATCCCGCATGTCGGCGACGCCGTGCCTGAGCATCAGGGTTCGCTCGATGCCCAGCCCGAACGCGTAACCGCTGTACCTATCGGGGTCGATGCCGCAGGCGACGAGCACGCTGGGGTTGACCATGCCGCAGCCACCCAGCTCGATCCAGCCTTCCGACTTGCAGGTGCGGCACGGCGGCGCCCCAGGCGCTACCGAGGCGCCGCGGCACACGTGGCATTCCATGTCCACTTCGGCCGAGGGCTCGGTGAACGGGAAGTAATGCGGCCGGAACCTGGTCACCAGCCCTTCGCCAAACATCGACTCGACGAAAGCCCCGATCGCGCCCCGCAGGTCGGCCATGGTCAGGCCCTCATCCACGGCCAGGCATTCGAGCTGATGGAACACCGGGCTGTGGGTGGCATCGAGTTCGTCGATGCGGAACGCCTTACCAGGGACGACCACATACACCGGCAGTGGCCGGGTGAGCAGCGCCCGGATCTGAACCGGCGAGGTGTGCGTGCGAAGCAGCATCCCAGACTCTCCGGCCGGGTCACCCTCGGCGGCGACGAAAAACGTGTCCTGCTCGCTGCGGGCCGGGTGATCGGGCCCCATGTTGAGCGCGTCGAAGTTGTACCACTCGGCCTCGACCTCCGGGCCCTCGGCCACCTCGTAACCCATGCTGATGAAGACATCGGCGAGCCGCTCTTGCAGGGTGGTGACCGGATGCCTGGCGCCACGCGGCGCGCGGTCCCATGGCAGCGTGACATCGACCGTCTCCTCGGTGAGGACCCGCTGGTCGCGTTCGGCCTCAAGCTCCGACTGCCTGACGGCGAGCGCTTGGGTCACCTCGGCGAGAGCACCACCGACCCGCTTGCCTGCCTCCGCGCGGGCGGCAGGCGGCAGCGCGCCGATCTCACGATTGGCGAGCCTGAGCGGCGACCGGTCACCCGCGTGCGCGAGCCGCGCCGCCTTGAGCTCATCCAGATTCCGCGACTGCTCGATGGCAGCGCGTGCCTCGCCGAGCATGCGCCCGAGCTCTCCGGCCGACAGCGACGTCACTTCGACCGGGTCATATGACTTGTTTGGTGCGGACATCCAATGTGCTCCCCTTGCAGGCCGGCGGGCGGCTTTCACGGTCAGGTCGGCGCTACTGCTTACCGCAGGCTTCGCTCCGTCCCGGTGGGCGCCGGCGCGTGGCGTTGCGGCGGATTTTCCCGCCAAACGGCTGCCGCGTGACAGACACACCCGGCGGTGCGGGCAAAGCTCCGGCGACTGAGCCCACCGGGCCGCTGCGCGTCAGGCGAAGTCGGGGGTCCCGGCGGGCAAGATAAATCGGAACTCGGCGCCGCCACCGGGAGCGGAGTGCACGGAGATCGTGCCGCCGTGTGCCTCGACAAGGCCCTTGACGATGTAGAGGCCCAGACCGGTGCCGCCACGGCGCTTGGCCCGCCAGAACTGGCGGAAGACCCGCGGCGCGAGCTCCGGCGCGACGCCCTCGCCCTGGTCGCGTACGGATACCGCCGCGCCGCCTGCTGGGCCGATGCCGGGCGCTCGCTGTACCACGATGGTTACGGTACCAGCACCATGCCGCACCGCGTTCTCAATAAGGTTGCCGAGGATCTGATCGATCTTGTCGGGATCAAGCCACATTTCCGGTATCGGCTCGTGCACCTGCAGGCTGAACTTGTCCTGGCTTTCTCCCGCCGCGACCCGGCCCTCGATCACCTTTCGTGCGCGTTCAGCGACATCGACGACCTGCCTGTGCACTTCAAGGCGGCCGGATTCGATTCTGGAGACATCGAGAAGCTCCGTGATCAGCCTGGTGACACGGTCCGCGTCGGCGTTGACCGTCTCCAGCATGACCCGCTTCTGATCGTCGGTGAAACGGTGCCATTTGGCCAGCAGGGTCGCGGTGAAACCCTTGACGCTGGTCAGCGGTGACCGTAGTTCGTGTGCGACGGTCGACACGAGGTCAGCACGGCTCCGCTCGACCCTGGCGAGCCCGGCGGCGCAGCGCAGGCACACGGTGAGCCTGCGTACCGCGCCGCCGTGCTGACGTTCGCGCGAATAGCCGACGGTGACGAGCACCTCAGCACCGTCGGGGAGATAAAGCGATACCTCCGGATGCCTGGTCCGGATATTCAGCCCGTGGTAAGGGTCGGCGCAGGCCCACCAGTCGCGCCCATCGCGATCACGCAGTGGCAGCACCTCACGAACGTCGGCACCGATGGCGTCGGCCGGGTCGATACCCGTCAGCCGGGCGGCCGCGCGGTTGAATTCACACACCCGGCCGGCGTGGTCGGCAAGCACCAGGCCATCCGGCAGCTCGTCCGCGCAGATGAGGCCGCCTGGACTGCCACCGGTCTGCACGGGGCCGAATCGATCACCGTCAGCCCGGCCGCGCCTGACCCAGGGTGCCGGCCGCGGCGTGACGCCACCGGGCCCGGTGCCAGAGAAGCCGACGGCGCCCCGTTGCCCGGCACCCGCAGCCGACCTGCCCTGCCTGATCCGGTCCACTCGTTCGCAGCCTCCATCCGGGCTGTGCGCTCTTCCTCCGGGCGCTCTTCCTCCGGGCGCTCTTCCTCCGGGCGCTCTTCCTCCGGGCGCTCTTCCTCCGGGCGCTCTTCCTCCGGGCAGACCCTCCCCCGGCCGCTTACATCCTGCGCCCGATATGCGACCATCGCCGCCACATTGACGTGACGCAACGTGATCAGACTCTAGCGCCTCATGGCCCCCTTGCGGCAGCCCCCAGCGGCCTCATGATGGTTGCTGCGCGCACGTTGCAGGAAATATTTCTTCGATTCCCGTGCGCCGGGGATCGTTCTCCCAGTAAGCGCGGCGCTCGGCAGGCCGCATGCTCGGGAAATGTCATCGCGGCGGCTGTTGGGTGGCTCTCCGTCCCGGGCGCTCGGGCTCATGGGTTCCGCGCCCATCAGCCATTCTGAGCGCGCGCTGACGCATACAGGCATATAGCTGCGGCGGTCGCCAGGTTGAGGCTCTCGGCGCGGCCATAGATGGGAACAGCGACAGATTCGTCCGCTAGGTCGAGCAACTCGCCTGGAAGTCCCCACGCCTCATTGCCGAACAGCCATGCCGTCGGCGCACCCAGCTCGCCCGCCGCGATCACCTCGTCGAGGGACCTGCGGCCGCGGCCGTCAGCGGCCAGGATGCGGAGCCCAGCGGCGCGCAGCGCCTCGGTCGCCCGTGCGAGCCCGGTGCCCGCGACCACGGGAAGATGAAACAGGCTTCCTGCGGACGCGCGGACGCACTTGCCGTTGTAAGGGTCAACGGACGCGTCCGTGAAGATCACTGCTGCGGCCCCTGCCGCGTCCGCCGTCCGCAGGACGGTACCCGCATTGCCCGGATCACGGACCTGGGCGAGCACCGCGACAAGCCGCGGTGCCGCGGCCGTCACATCGCGGAGCGGCACGTCGACGAATCCGCAGATCGCGAGTATCCCCTGCGGGGTCGTGGTCTGAGTAAGCTCAGCCATTATCTCGCCGCTGACGACGTGCACAGCTGCGCCGGCCCGCCCCGCGCCCTCGACCAGCGCGGAGTGACGCGCTGCCGCGTGAGCGGTTACGAACAGTTCCCGGACTCCCGCGCCGGACGCGAGTGCCTCCCCAACCGGCTGCGGACCTTCTGCCAGGAAGGCGCGTTCACGCTGACGCAAAGCGCGCTTGACCAGCCTGCGGGCGGCCTTAACCCGCGGCGAACGCGTGCTGGTGAGTTCGCTTCCGGCCGCGATGAAGTTCGTCTGCGTGTCAGGCCACCGCCGAGTCGGCCTGGGCGCCCGCCTCAGGCAGGGCCTTCTTGGCGACTTCTACCAGAACGGCGAACGCCTCGGCGTCGGCGACCGCAAGCTCGGCGAGCATGCGCCTGTCGACCTCGACCCCCGCGCATCGAAGCCCCTGCACGAACCTGTTATAGGTCATGCCATTCGCGCGGGCCGCCGCATTGATGCGCTGAATCCATAGTCGCCTGAAAGCGCCCTTACGGTCCTTGCGGTCCCGGTAGGCGTACGTCATCGAGTGGAGAACCTGCTCCTTGGCCTTGCGGTATAGCCGCGACCGCTGGCCACGGTAGCCGCTCGCCCGCTCGAGGACGGTCTTGCGCTTCTTGTGGGCGCTTGTCGCCCGCTTCACGCGTGCCATTTTCCTGACTCCCTCGGCTGGGCTCGGGCTACTTCCCGAGCAGTTTCTTAATCCTCTTCGTGTCCGCGTCGGACAGCACGACGTCGTGGCCCAGGCGTCGGGTGTGCCGGGACGGCTTGTGCTCGAGCAGGTGATTACGGTTGGCGCGGCGGCGCATTACCTTGCCGGAACCGGTGAGCCGGAATCGCTTCCTGGCACCGCTGTGGTTTTTCATCTTCGGCATGGTCGCCGTCGTCTCCAGTCCTCGTGTGCCTCACGGCACAGGTTTTCCTATGTCGCTTATGTGCGTGCCTCGCGGCACGGTGTCCTTAGCGTGCGTCGCGGCACGGTGCTGTCAGCCTGCCTGATGGCACCGCGCTTCTGCCCGCGCCCCGTGGCAGGGTTCCGCCTGGGTGCTGAGGGCAGAGTGCCCCCCAAGCTCCCTGGCGACCAAGGATCGCTAGGGCGCCGCCTAGCGCTCGGCTGTTCACCGCCACCGCACGGCCTTTCCTGCCTGTCCGGTGTTTCGCTGCCTGTCCGGTGTTTCGCCGCCTGTCCGGCGTGACCGTCCTCGCAGCGCCCCGCCGTCCTGGCAGGTAGACGGTGGGGCGGATCAAGCAGCCTAACCGCTTTCAGGTACTAGCTGGCGCCTCCGGGCCGCGGCGCGGCCGAGGGACGGGTCGTGCGGCAGCCCGCTCGGCCTTGGCCTCGCTCTTCTTCCTGTTCGGTCCGATCACCATGATCATGTTCCTGCCGTCCTGCTTGGGCTGGGCCTCCACGAAACCCAGTTCCTCGACGTCTACAGCGAGCCGCTGGAGTAGCCGGAATCCGAGCTCTGGGCGGGACTGCTCTCGCCCGCGGAACATGATGGTCACCTTGACCTTGTCGCCTTGCTTGAGGAACCGCTCGACATGTCCGCGCTTGGTGGCGTAGTCGTGCGGGTCGATCTTAGGCCGGAGCTTGATCTCCTTGATGACCGTCTGCGCCTGGTTCTTGCGCGCTTCCCTGGCCTTGAGCGCGGACTCGTACTTGAACTTGCCGTAGTCCATCAACTTGCATACCGGGGGTCGTGCGGTAGGCGCCACCTCCACCAGATCAAGGTCGGCCTCTTGCGCCAACCGGAGCGCATCGCCAATCGCTACGATCCCCACCTGCTCGCCGTTCGGTCCGACGAGCCGCACTTCCGGGACTCGGATACGCTCGTTAATTCTCGGTTCGGGGCTGATGTGACCTCCTTGGGCGTCACCCCTGCCGCCGACTTCCGACGGCAGGACCTATCGGGCCTGCCATGCGAGCCACGCTGCGGCGTCCTACCGCAAAGAAGCCCCGCACAGCATGCATGCGGGGCCCATCGAGGCTGCGCTTGTACCACGTCACCCGGAATAGGCGGATCGCCGGCATGGTGATAAACCGTGCCGGTAACCGCCCAATCCAGTCGGCGCGCGAGCGCCCGGATTCGCAGCCATACCCGCCAGCCAGCAGCCGGCAAGGTGGGAGATGGTCTCCGCTTGCATGTCCGGCACGGTGTGCCGGACCGGTTACCGGATAACTCTACCGCACCGCCACAGCTCAGGAATGCCTGGCGGGGTCACGGCAATTGAGGACACGCGCCCCGCAGCACCTGTCCCGGCCCACGACCCACCGGTGGGTCCCAGGCCCGCGTCGTCACGGCTGCTCCTGCTCGATCAGCTCACCGAACCGGCCCACGGTCGACATCAGGAATCTGCGGATCACTGGCTCGTCCTCGGGGTTGACATAGCTGAACGCCGTATTCCAGCGACCGGCCACATGCTCGCGGGCGGCCCTCAGCTTCTCCCGCCCCTTGCCGGTCAGGTGCAGATGGACGACCCGCCGGTCGTCGGGATCTTTGCGGCGACTCAGGTATCCATCTCGCTCGAGCACGTCGGCGAGATAGCTGACCATGGGCGGGGTTACCCAGGATCGCGCGGCGACCTCACCGGATCGCAGGCCATCCTGCTCCTCGAGCGCTGTGAGGACACCGAGTCCGGCGGCCGTGACACCAGTCCCTTCCGCTGTGTACCACCAGTAGGTGCCGATCAGCCTCGCCGCAAGGCCCGCGAGCCGGGATACCGGCAGCCGGTCAAGCGGCGCGTCATCCCAAGCGTCGCCCCACCTCACCCCGTATTCACGTGCCGTGCCCGGCCGTCCGGCGTCCGGTTGCGGCCAGTTCGACATTGCCGCCTCACCCGCCGCCGGCCCTTTCGGCGCCGTGTCGGTCATCCTCGTAACCTCACCCCGTGCGTGACCTTGGGAGTCAAATCCTCCGGTTATCCCAGTATTATCGGGCCGCTCGGCGTGCAGCCAGTTCCGCCAGCCCTGCGGCGCGCATGGCGCCGACAGGCGCGGGCCGCCCTGTCATCAACTCAACCTGCCGTGCGGCCTGGTGCAGTAGCAGGTCAAACCCGCCAACTATGATCGACCCACCAGCCGCGGCGACCGCAACAAGCCGGGTCGGCCATGGGTCATACGCGACATCGAAGACCACCGACGGCGAGCACCGCTCGCCGGACATCCAGTCCGCCACGGCATCCGCAGCGCGAGGCGGCACAGTGCATACCAGGAGCCCGGCGGCCCCTGACGAGATCTTGGTGGCGCGGGCGCTGGCCGGGGCACGAACGAGCGACATAAGGTCACCTACCGTGATGGCGACCTCCAGCCTCTTGGCCGCCGCCTCGATGTCGGCCGTGCGGCTCGTATCCCGTACCGCGACCGCCTCCTCCCGAACGCCGATCTCCCTGAGCGCGGCGAGGGCGGAGCAGGCCGTGGCTCCAGCACCGATGACAAGCGCGCCGCGCCTCGTGCTCCACTCCGTCACTCCGGCATCCGCGAGCGCGGCCACCATCCCGCCGACGTCGGTGTTGTAGCCGATCTTGCGGCCGTTGGACAGCACGACCGTGTTGGCACCGCCGACCGCGGCCGCGAGCGGGTCGATCTCGTCGAGCAACGGCAGCACAGCCCGTTTCAGCGGCATGGTCAGCGACAGCCCTGCCCAGCTGTCGTCAAGTCCGTCCAGCAGGTCAGGTAGCCCTGCTTCGTCGCATTCGACCGCCGTATAACTCCATCCGCGCAGGCCGAGCGCCGCATAGGCGGCGCGGTGCAGCGCCGGTGACAGCGAATGGATGACCGGCGAGCCGAGGACGGCCGCTCTCATTGCGCCGCCCTCATCGCGCCGCCCTCATCGCACAGGTTCCCATCGCACAGGTTCCCATCGGACAGCGCGCGCGACGCGGCATCAAGCACCCATGGCTCGTCAGCGCAAGCCGCTCCCAGAAGCCGGTCGCTGCCCAGGCAAATGGCCTTCACGATATCAACCTGCTGGCAGATTGCAGGGTGCCTGGCTGATCATCCACCCTGGCCAAGGTTCTTCTGAAGTTCTGCTCTCAGCTGCGCAAACTCGGCCGGGCTCGAGGTGAACTCGGTAAGGCCGGTCTTGGGGTTCACGGTGACGAAGTAAAGCCAGTTGCCGACGGCAGGATGCAGCGCGGCATGGATCGCCGCATCGCCCGGACTGTCGATCGGGCCGGGCGGTAGTCCTGTGTGCTGATAGGTGTTATACGGAGAGTTGACGTTGAGCTGCTGATTGGTGGCGAGGATTCCATAGGTGTGCAACGCGTACATGACCGTGCTGTCCAGTTGCAGCTGCATGTTCACGGCAAGCCTGTTATAGATCACGCGCGCGATCTTGGGAAAGTCCGCGACCCGGCCTCCTTCTGCCTGCACCAGGCTGGCGACGATGATCGCCTCAGCCGGGGTCAGGTTGACCGCGCGGGCGGTGCTGACCAGGTGGATCCTCGTCGCCTCGGCATCGAACTGCTGCACCATGGCGCGGAGCACATCGGCCGCGGTCATCCGCGGCTGCACCTGATAGGTGGCGGGGAACAGGTAACCCTCCGGCTGGTTCCTGGCGTATGAGGGGAGGCCAAGCGCTGCGGCGTGCGCAAGTGCCGCACGGTAGTTCTCCGCTGGGATGCCGGATTTGGCGCCAAGAGCCGCTGCGGTCTGATTGGCCCGCAGGCCCTCCGGAATAGTGATCTTCAGCTGGATTCTGGCACCCGGATTGAGCAGCAGGCCGAACGCTAGTGCCGCTTTCATGTGCCTGTGCAGCCGGTAGAAGCCTGGCTCTAGCGCGGTCTGCTGCGAACTCTGTTCGGCCGCCTTGACAAATGCGCGAGAACTCGCAACCACGCCCAGGCTGAACAGCGTCCGTGCCACATCGGTGGCGGTCTGATTCTGCTGGATCTGGACGACGACATTGCCACTGCCCGACCCGGAGTAATCCGGCGGTATCACGTACTGGCGCAGGAAGTGGTAGCCGACGATGCCGCCCCCCGCGAGGAACAAAGCCAGCACAAGCAACGCGATCAACGGCGCGCTGAAGCGGCGCCCCTGGCGCCGCGCACGGCCATGACCGCGGCGCTTACGCGGACTATCCGAGCCCATCGGGACGATCGGACCGACTGCGTCGTCCTCTTCGGGCCCTGCGAACCCTTCGGGCCCTTCGGGCCCTTCGGGCCCTTCGGGCTCCCAGCCGTACTCGTCGTCAGGCTCATCGTCGTCGTCTGAGTAGTAGTCGCCCTGGACGTCTTGATCGTCGTCTTGGCCGGGCGACACCGTAGCGGAAGACATCGGTCCAGTTGTCGCCGGATGATCGGGCCACGGCGTGGCAGCCATGGGACCGGAGATCTCAGCTGGGCCCTGGTCTAGCGGACCAGAAGCGACCTGCTCGCTGCCGCCAGGCTGCCCAGAGCCGGCGGACGGCCACCGGGAGGGATTGCCTGGCACGGCCTGCCTGGCGGCCGCGGGCACATGTGGCAATGGCCGCGACACCGTACTGGGTGAAGATGCCCAGGGCTCTGGCGCGGAGTCCCAGCGCCCGAGGACGCTGTCCGCCCCGGGCGGGTGTGGATCGGGCGCCGGTCCCTGCGGTGGCCCATCGTAGGGCTCACCGGCCTGTGGCCCTGCGTACGGCTCACCGGCCTGCGGACCCGACGGGGGCCCCGGGTACGGCTCACGCCCCGCCCCAGGCCGCACACCAGCCGGCGGTCCGCCGTGCTGGTCAAACTGCGGCCGGGGCTGCGACCCCGACCGGTCCCAGTATGAGTCGGTCGTGTTATCCGGATTCGGGCCGTCCCGGTGGGGACCTGCCGGGTAGGGATCGGGGTACCGGCCCGATGAATACGGTGCGTGCCGGGGGCCAGCGTCCTGACCACTACGATCATCACCGGCAGCCGCGGGCGGGGCTGGATAACCGTCTGCGTCGTAGCCAGCGCCACCGTACTGTTCGCCCGGATCGGAACCGCCCCGATCGGAACCGCCCGGATGGGTGGCAGCCGGATAGGGAGCGGCCGGATAGGGAGCGGCCGGATAGGGAGCGGCCGGATAGGGAGCGGCCGGATAGGTAGCGGCCGGATAGGGAGCGGCCGGATAGGGAGCGGCCGGTTCGCCCGGATCGGGATCCCCCGCATACGAACCGCCCGGATAGGGACCGCCCGGATAGGGACCGCCCGGATAGGGACCGCCCGGATAGGGACCGCCCGGCGGGGACTCTGACGGCGAACCTGGGGCCTCCTCCGACGGATACGGTTCTGCGGGCATGCCTCGGTGCCGGCCGGGCACCCTACGGGCCCGGCCCTGTTCCCCAGATACCTGATTCCCAGACACCTGATCCCCAGATGCCTGTTCCCCAGATGCCTGATCGGCGGATCCCCGACCAGGCAGGTCAGCTCCCCCGGTCAACGTGTCGCCTCAGTGGGTGCGTCCATGCGAGCGCCCGCGAGTTCGCCTGGCGGTGCGCCGGTACCTCGCTCGGCGTCGAGGGCTGCCTGCAAGAGAACCGCGGCCGCTGCCTTGTCCACTACGTGCCGCCTGGCCCGTTCGTCCCTGCCGCCCTGGCGCAGCGCTCCGTGCGCAGTGACGGTGGTGAAGCGTTCGTCGAACAAGCGCACCGGGACCTTCGTGAGGCGGCCGGCAAGCCGAGCCGCGAATTCCCGCACGGCCGAAGCGGCCGCGCCCTCAGTACCCGACAACGATGTGGGCAAGCCCACGATTACTTCGGCGACACTGTGCTCGGCCACGAGCCTCGCGATAGCATCCACATCATCGCGGCCCCGGCGAATGGTTTCAAGCGGCGAAGCGAGCACGCCAGCTGGATCGCTGCGGGCGACCCCGACTCGCACCGAGCCGACGTCGATCCCGAGCCGCACACCGTCTCTCACCGGGCGGTGGGCATGCTCCGCTCGCTCTGGCACGATCTCACGCTACGCTCCCCGAGGCGGCGTTGTCGCGTACCGCTTTTCGAACAGCACCAAATGCCGCATCGACGGCATCCGCCTCACCCGCCACCAGGGGCGCGCCTCCGCCCTGGGCGACATCATCTCTGCCGCCGCCTCCGCCGCCGAGCGCGCGGGCCGCAACGCCGACCAGGGCGCCCGCCTTCAGCCCGGACCCGCGGCCGACGTCATTCACCGCGATCACGATCACTGGCCGGTCCTTGGGCACGCCAGCGAGCGCAACGACCCCTGGCCGTCCGGCGGCGAACCTCCCCCGGATGTCCAGGGCCAGTTCACGTATCCCGTCGGCGGTGGTTCCATCGGGCACCCGCTTGACGACCAAGGCCACCCGGCCCACGTTTTCCGCCTCGCCCGCGATCTGCGCGGCCGAACTCAGCAGCTGCGCCGAGCGGAACTGCCTCAGCTGACGTTCCGCATCACGCAGACGTGACGTGATCCCGGCCACGCGTTCTGGCAGCTCTTCCGGACGCGCCTTCAGCTGTTCTGTCAGTTGCGAGACCAGCACGCTCTCCGTGGCGAGGAAGCGGAACGCGTCCAAGCCGACAAGCGCCTCGACCCGGCGCACCCCCGAACCGATCGAAGACTCGCCAAGGATCTTGACCAGGCCGAGCTGGCCGGAGCGCGCCACGTGGGTGCCGCCGCACAGCTCACGCGAGTAGTCGCCGACCTCGACCACACGGACATCGGTGCCGTATTTCTCGCCGAACAAGGCGAGCGCGCCCAGCGCACGAGCATCCTCGATCGAAGTGTGGAAGGCACGAACATCCAGGTCGCCGATGAGGACCTCGTTTACCTCATCCTCAACGTCATGAAGCACCGACGGCGGGACCGCACCCGCCGCAGTGAAGTCGAATCTGAAGCGGCCAGGCGAGTTCTCGGAACCGGCCTGTGCCGCGGATTCGCCGAGCGCGCCACGGAATGCGCGGTGCACCAGGTGAGTCGCGGTATGCGAGCGGGAAATCGCCCGCCGCCTTTCGACGTCGATCTCCGCGAAGGCCTCGTCTCCCACCCGGATCTCGCCCGAGCGGACCTTGCCCCTGTGCACGATAAGCCCGGCGACGGGTGACTGAACATCGAACACCTCGACCTCGGCGCGTCCCCCTCCAGCCTGGATGACGCCGGCATCGGCAAGCTGGCCGCCACCCTCCGCGTAGAAGGGCGTGCGGTCGAGGACAACTTCGACCTCGGTCCCCGCAGCCGCCGCAGGGACCGGCGCACCGCCGACAAGCAAGCCGACAACCGTCGCCTCGCCCGCCGATGCGTCGTAGCCGGTAAACGCAACTCTGCCTGAGCGGTCGAGCAGATGGCCGAAGACCGAGACGTCGACGTTGCCAGTCCGCTTGCGCGCCGCGTCCTCCTTGGCCCGCTGCCGCTGCTCGCCCATGAGCCTGCGGAAACCCTCCTCATCCACAGTGAGGCCCTGCTCGGCGGCCATCTCGAGGGTGAGGTCGATCGGGAAACCGTACGTGTCATGCAGCTGAAATGCCTGTTCACCAGCGAGGCTCACCGAGCCGCGGCGCTTGTTCTCCTCAACCGAGGCTTCGAAGATGGCGGTCCCGGTGCGGAGCGTGCCGAGGAACGACTCCTCTTCGGCGTCGATCACCGTCTGGATGTGCAGCGCGTCCCTGATGAGCTCGGGGTACTGCTCACCCATGACCTCGATCGCGACCGCAGAAAGCTCATGCATGAAGTGCTCTTCACCGCGAGCGCCGCCACGCTGACCACCGGCCAGCAGCCGCAGGTTACGGATGCTGCGCCTGAGAATGCGCCGCAGCACATAGCCGCGCCCCTCGTTGCTTGGAATCACGCCGTCCGCGACCAGCATGATGGCCGTCCGCACGTGGTCGGCAACGATACGGAGCGAGACATCCGTCCGCGGATCGCGGCCGTACTTCGACTCGGTCAGATCGGCGGCGCGGTCAAGAATCTTCCAGGTGGTATCCACCTCGTAGATGTTGTCGACCCCCTGCAGGATCGCGGCCATCCGCTCCAGGCCCATGCCGGTGTCGATGTTTCTCGACGGCAGGCCGCCCAGGATCGGGTACCCCTCCTTGCCCGGTCCGGGCCCACGCTCGTACTGCATGAAGACGAGATTCCAGACCTCGAGGTAACGATCCTCGTCCGCGACGGGGCCGCCCTCGGCGCCGTACTCGGGCCCACGGTCATAGAAGATCTCCGAGCACGGACCGCAGGGCCCAGGAACCCCCATCGACCAGAAGTTGTCGGCCATGCCACGCCGCTGGATGCGTGCCGCGGGGACGGCTACCTGGTCCCGCCAGATGCCAAGCGCCTCATCGTCCTCTTGGTAGACGGTCACCCATAGCTTGCTCTCAGGGAAACCGAACCCGCCCTCGCTCTCCGCGCGGGTCAGCAGATCCCACGCATACGGGATCGCCTGCTCCTTGAAGTAATCGCCGAAGGAGAAGTTCCCGAGCATCTGAAAGAACGTGGCGTGCCTGGTCGTCTTCCCGACCTCTTCGATGTCCGGTGTCCGCACGCACTTCTGTGCGCTCGCCGCGCGGCGGAACGGCGGCGTCTGCTGGCCAAGGAAGTACGGCTTGAATGGTGCCATCCCCGCATTGATGAGCAGCAGCGTGGGATCCTCTGCCACGAGGCTGGCCGACGGCACAATCGTGTGCCCGCGTTGCCCGAAGTAGCTCAGGAAGCGACGGGCGATCTGAGCCGACTCCATCAGCGGCCATCCTTCACTTCATCGGGGCATTCGCCATCCGCGAATGCCTGCGTGACTGCCCAGTCCCTGGCAGCCTGGTGTCTTCTGAGCGTAGGCGCTTCGCCCGAGTCGGAAAGCCGGTAGATGCGCATCCCGTCCCGCACGTCACGGGCGAATGCGGCCGTTGCGCGCGCAGCGCGCAGCAGCGGTGCGTGCCAAGGTGCCTGCGTTGGGCGCGCCGTGCCAGGCGGCAGCACCGGCCACGACCGCGCAGTTTCCTGCGCAGGCGCGGGTGAGAAGGCGCGAACCAGCCGCGCCACCTTCCGGTATCCGGTCACGCCGGCCGCAGCGCCAAGGCTCATCCAGAACACGCGGCGGATCATGCCGATCATCGCAGCACCCTGCGCCTGTTTGCCCGCCGCGGCGCGGCAATCCGGCCGGCCGGAAGCGCGGCGGGCCCGGCAGGCGCATCGGCCCGCATCGCACGCGCGGCAGGATCGCGCCGCCCGCGGGCCGCTGCGGCCGGGCCCGGCCTGCGCAGCGCGATCGCACGGCGCACACCGAAGGCGAACCCGGCGGCCCTGCCAAGGGGGCCGCCGAGAACCGTGTGCACGGCACCGGTCAGCGTCGACACGTCGGCGGTCAACTCGGCGATGTTGGTGCTGACCTCGTCCATGTTCGCGGTGATCGCGTCCGTCCTCGCGAGCTGTTCATGTGCGCGGTCCACGGCAGAGTTGGCCCGCCCCAGCATGAGGTCGCTGCGGGTACGAAAGTCGGCGACCGCACGGGACGCCTCTGACATCAGCCTGGCGAGCCTGACGAGCGCGTACACACCCGCGGCGGCGAGCACCGCGAATGCGATCGCCGCGATCAAGGCTGCCGTCTGCGCGGCCGTCAGCATGCCTGCTCCCTCCTGCGTCCGCGGGTATGGGCTCATTCCTGCGCCACATCTGCCCGACCCTATCGCCGCATTCCCCGCTGGCAGGGCCGTACCCCCAACGCGATCATCTAACGAACAGGGGGCTCCGCGCCGGGTTTCGCTCCGTCCGCACCATCGGCGTCAGCACCATCGGCGCCAGCACCATCGGCGCGGCCGCGGAGCACCGCGCGGATGCGCTCGGCCCGCTCCGCGTAGCGTGCCTCGGCACCGTGGCGGGTCGGCTCGTAGTAGGTGCGGTCCGCCACCATGTCAGGGGCGTAGCGCTGCGGCACGATGCCACTGTCGTAGTCGTGCGGGTACGTGTACGCGTCGCCGTGCCCGAGCTTGCCCGCACCAGCGTAGTGATCGTCACGCAGGTGCGCGGGCACCGGACCGGTAAGCCCCTTCCGCACATCGGCCTGTGCCGCGCCTATCGCCTTGATGACCGCATTCGACTTTGGCGCCAGGGACAGGTGAATCACGGCCTGCGCCAGGTTGATACGGGCCTCAGGCAACCCGACGAACTCAACTGCCTGCGCTGCCGCGGTCGCTGTCTGCAAAGCGGCCGGGTCAGCCATGCCGACGTCCTCGCTGGCGTGCACGATCAGCCGGCGGGCGATGAATCTGGGGTCCTCCCCCGCTTCGATCATTCGGGCCAGGTAGTGCAGCGCGGCGTCCACATCGCTGCCCCTGATGCTCTTGATGAATGCGCTGATCACGTCGTAGTGCTGATCGCCCGCCCGGTCGTATCTGACCGCCGCGCGGTCCACCGCACGTTCCAGTGTTTCCACGTCGATGGCACCGCCGCTTGCCCCGAGCGCCGCCGCTTCCAGGTAGGTAAGCGCGCGCCGCGCGTCCCCTCCCGCCAGCCGCACCAGTTGGCTGGCCGCTTCTGGTTCCATGGTCACGGTGCCTGCGAGCCCCCGATCGTCGGCCAGCGCACGCTTCACCACGGTGGTGATCTCGTCGTCGCTCAGCGGTGCCAACGTGAGCAGGAGCGACCTGGAGAGCAGCGGGCTGATCACAGCGAAGAACGGGTTCTCGGTGGTCGCACCGATGAACGACACCCAGCGGTTTTCCACCGCGGGCAGCAGGGCGTCCTGCTGCGCCTTGTTGAATCTGTGCACCTCGTCGATGAAGAGCAGAGTCTGTGTGCCTGTCATGCCGAGATCGCGCCGGGCGGAGTCGATGACCGCGCGCACATCCTTCACTCCCGCGCTGACGGCGGAAAGCTCAACGAAGCGCCGGCGGGTGGCCCGGCTGACCACGTAGGCGAGCGTTGTCTTGCCGGTGCCCGGCGGCCCCCAGAGCAGCAGTGACATCGGGACATCGCCGTCGACGAGCTTGCGGAGCGGTGTGCCGTCTCCGAGCAGGCGGCGCTGGCCGATCACCTCGTCAAGACGGCGCGGCCGCATCCGGACGGCGAGCGGTGCCTGCGCAGCCGCGGCCTCGTCGGCAGCGTCGTCGAAGAGGCTGTCATGCTGACCGGCCTGCGATCTCGCCACCTCCCGACAGTATCCCGCGTGCGCCAGTATTCCGCGTGCGCCAGTATCCCGCGTGCGCCAGGTAAGCCCGTCATGGCGTAGTCCCTAGCAGGTGACGTCGCCACTGGTGAACCTGGCCCAGGCCACCCCGCCGAAGATCACCGCGTAGACGCCGAACGACAGCAGGCCGTGCAGCAGGTCGCCGGAGGCGATCGGCGTCCGCAGCAGGCTGTCGAACGAGGTCCACCAGTGCGTGGGCAGGTAGGGGTGGACGGCACCGAACTGCGGCACGTTGTCGATGACCTCGCTCGCGACCGCGATGATCGCGGTTGCCGCGATCGCGCCGATCGCGTGTTCCGTCAGCGTCGAGATCGCCAGGCCGATCGCGCCAAGCGAAGCCATCGCCGCCGCCACGTACAGCGTCACGAATGCGAGGCGGAGCATGCCGTCAGCGATCGAAACGGTAGTTCCAGACAACAGGGTCATCGGGCCTACCGGGAACAGCGCGAGGCCGGCGATGACAGCCACAACGGTCACCACGGCGGAGGCGCACAGCGCGAACACCGCGATGACCAGGTATTTGGTTAGCAGCAACCTGGTACGCCCGGCCGGCACCGTCAGCAGGTAGCGCAGCGTGCCGTATCCGGCTTCCCCTGCGATCGAGTCACCGGAGACCACGCTGACGACAAGCGGGAGCACCAGCGTGAGCAGCACGGTTAGGGCCGCGAAGCTGAGGAACAAGCCGTTGCCCGTCACCTGCGAGAAGAACGCGGGCCCCCCGCCACCGCCGCCGCGCGGTGACCCGGCAAGCCGCAGCGCCACACCGATGATCACCGGTACCGCGCCGACCACCGCGAGCAGTACCAGATTTCGGCGCCGCCTGAAAACAAGGCCGAGTTCGGAACGCGCAAATCTGAACCACGCCCGGCTGGCCGCGGGGACATGCCCCACAGGCCCGGCGCCAGCCGTGTGCACCATCCCAGCTGGCCCGCCCGTCACGGCGGCGCCTTCTGCGAACACGTCAGCCGCTGACATTGAAGCCCTCGCCGGTCAGCTCGACAAACAGGTCTTCCAGGCTGGGCCGCGGGGAACTCAGCCCGGACACCGGGATGCCTGCGTGGACAAGCTCGGCGCAGACCCGCTCCGGTGTCTCGGCGCCGAGTTGCGCAGTGAGCTGGCGCTCAGCCACCTGCACGTCGGTCAGGCCGAGCTTGGTGAGCAGCTCGGCTGCCCGCGCCGCTTCCGCGGTCTCGACCTTGATCCGCTGCGCGGCCCGCGGTCCTTGCTCCCGCAACTCCTGCAGCGTGCCCTGGAACACCAGCCGCCCGGTCCGCATCACACCGACGTGCGAGCAGATCTGGTCGACCTCGGCGAGCAGGTGCGACGAGACGAACACCGTTATGCCGTCGGCGGCGATCTCCCTGATCAGGCCGCGGACCTCGCGTGTTCCCTGCGGGTCGAGACCGTTCGTGGGCTCGTCGAGCAGAATCAGCTCGCGCGGCTGGAGCAGCGCGGCCGCGATCGCTAGCCGCTGCTTCATGCCGAGGGAGTACACGCGGTAGCGCTTTCTCGCGGCGGCAAGCAGGCCGACCCGCTCCAACGCACGGTCGATCCGCGCTGCGGCCGTGGCGGGGTCCGCTCTCCGGTCCGCCGCATCTATGCGCGCCAGGTTGGCCCAGCCGCTGAGGAAGGGGTAGAACGCCGGGCCCTCGACGAGGGAGCCCACTTTGGGAAGCACGCTCGCGGCGCTGGCCGGCATCGGGGCACCAAGCAGCGCCTGGTTACCGCTCGTCGGGAAGATTAGGCCGAGCAGCATCCTGATCGTGGTGGTCTTGCCCGACCCGTTGGGGCCAAGGAAGCCGTAGACGCTGCCCCAGGGCACGTTGAGATCAATGGAGTCGACGGCGAGCTGGCCGCTGCGGAATCGCTTGCTCAGCCCATTCGTGGCGATCGCCGCGGCCGCCGCATCCACCGGGCCGGGGTCCGCCGCTAGCGTGCCGCCCGGCTGAGCCACGGGCCCTTCCACGTGAGCCACCGGTCCTTCCGCCTGAGCCACGGGCCCTCCCGCCTGAGCCACGGGCCCTCCCGCCTGAGCCACGGGCCCTCCCGCCTGAGCCACGGGCCCTCCCGCCTGAGCCACGGGCCCTCCCGCCTGAGCCACGGGCCCTCCCGCCTGAGCCAAGGATCCTCCCGCCTGAGCCACGGGCCCGCCCGCCCGGGCTGGCTCGCCGGCTGTGCTCACCGCACCCAGTATGCGCGGCGCGTTCATCGGCCCGCCTGACCCGCGAGCTGCCCGGTCTTCGCCGCCGCGCTGTAAAGCACGTCCGGCGTCACCGCGCCGATCAGCATCCGCCCGTCATTGGTAACCAGCACAGAGACCAGTGCCGTGCGCAGCAGCCTGCCGCCGCCCCAGGTGCCGCTCACCGGCGACGCCGCGCCAAGCAGCGCGTTGAGCTCGCGGCCCGCTTGGTTGCCGCCGTCCGGCTTGACGCCCGGGCCCCCAGCCGTCGACGTCGCGGGCAACACCGCCACCGCGAGCCAGCCCTGCCCGATGACGGTGCCATCTGTGGCTGGCTTGCCCGAGCTTGCCTGGCTATTGGCACTGGCCTTGCTGGCGGCACTGGCCTTGCTGGCGGCACTGGAATTGCTGGCGGCACTGGAATTGGGGGCGGCGCTTGCCTTGACAGCGGGGCTGGCCTTGCTGCTGTCCGCCGATGCATGACGATGCGTGGCAGGAAGGCTCTCCTGGACAACTTTCGACCCAGCTGGCGGGGTGAACGCGAAATTGGCCGCCGCTGGACGGACGAAAGCGATGGATGTGAAGCCCGTCTCGAACGCCGGGGTGGCCGAACCGCGCGCGAAGACCTGTACTCGCAGCGGCACGTTCCGGTCGGCGTCGACGGCGATGCGCACCTGCCTGACCAGCGAGCGGCTGTCTCTTGGCGCCAGGACGAGCTCATAAGACGCCTCGCCAGCTACCGTCACGTTGCTGGCGACGCTCACCGTGGTCGTCGGCCCGACCGCGGCAAGCACCTCGTTCGCGGCCTGCTGCGGCGTCAGCGGCGTCAGCGGTGCCTGCGCCGCCTGCGCGGGCGCAGGCTTGGACGTGCCGCTGGCGGGAAGCCGAACATGCGTGGCCGTGTTCTTGACACTGGACCACATCCAGACATCCTGGCCGTGACGGATCACATCGGTCTCGCTCAGCTGACCGGGTATCGCCAGCCGGACGTGCTGCGGGTCGGAATACCAGACCCGGATCGTGTGCGAACCGGTGACCAGCGACGGGAGGGACGTCGGATCGCCTGCGCCGGGCAGATCCGGCAGCCCGAGGGAGGCTGTCTCGACGACCGTCCCGGTCAGCGCGGGAACCGGTCCGGTCCGCCCGGCAACGGCCGCGAGCAGCTGGGCGGGCGTGCGGCTCGGCAACTGGGGCGTCGCCTGCGCCGCAGAAACCAGCGACGCGGCCACAACGCCGAGGGTGACGCCGACGGCGCCGAGCGGTACCGCCCACCTGAGACGGCGGTTGAGTTGCGTCGACGGTGACATGTGACCTCTTCAGTAACCCGATTGACCCGGTCGCGACCGGCCGGACCGGCGCTTGCCCGCTGGTAATTGCCTGCCTGTTGCCACTTTGCCTCAGCCGCGCTGTGCGGACGCTGAGAGGCGCTGTGCGGACGCCGAGCCTGAGAAGTGACCGACACTGGAAGCCTGCACAGTGCCCTTGAGCACATGCCGGTAAGCACATGCCGGTAAGCACATGCAGGCAAGGCACATGCAGGCAAGGCACATGCAGGCAAGCACGGACATCGGGAGGGTCGGGACATGCGGGTGCTTGTGGTCGAAGACGAACGGCGGCTCGCTGCCGCGATTCGCCGCGGCCTTCAGGCAGAGGGCTTCGCCGTTGACATCGCCCACGACGGCCACGACGGCCTGCACCTGGCCAGGGAGGGCGGCTACGACGCGGTGGTGCTCGACGTGATGCTGCCCGGGCTGTCCGGTTACCGCATGTGCGAGCGCCTGCGTGCGGAGGAAAACTGGGTCCCAATCCTCATCCTGTCCGCGAAGGACGGCGAGTATGACCAGGCAGACGGGCTCGATCTCGGTGCCGACGACTACCTCACCAAGCCGTTCTCCTACGTGGTCCTTGCCGCCAGGCTTCGTGCGCTGCTGCGCCGCGGCGCCAAGCGGCGGCCTGCCGAGCTGCGAGCAGGCGACCTGGTGCTCGACCCGGGCAGGCGGGAGGTGCGCCGCGGCGACGCCCAGGTCGAGCTGACCGCGCGGGAGTTCTCGCTGCTCGAGTACCTGATGCGCAGGGCCGGGGACGTGGTGTCGAAGACCGAGATCCTCGAGCACGTCTGGGATGCGGCGGACACGACCGACCCGAACGCCGTGGAGGTCTATGTCGGATACCTCCGCCGCAAGATCGACGCGCCGTTCGAACGGCGCGGCCTGCAGACGGTGCGGGGCGCCGGATACCGGCTGGCCACCGATGGCGGCTAACCGGGTCGGGTCCAGGCTCTCCGGCTGGTGGCGGCGACGGGGCCTTCGCGCCCGATTGACCATAACGGCTACCGCTGGGCTTGCCGTCGCCTTGGCCGCCGGCGCAGCGCTCGGCACCCGCGCTCTTGCCGACTCGCTCGTCACCGGACTCGACGGGACCGCGCGGCAAGGGGCGCGGGGCGTCGCCGCGCTCGTGAACGCCGACCGGCTGCCCGATCCCGTCCCTGTGGCGGGGGGCACCGTCACGGTACAGGTGCTCGGTCCTGGCGGCCGTATCATCGCGGCCTCGCCTGGTGCCGACAGGCTCGTTCCGCTCCTTTCCGGGCGCAGGCTCGCGGCCGCGGCAGGCAGCGGGCATGCGGTTCAGCTTGATGGCGGACCCTACGGGCTGCCGGGCCCGCTCAGGGTGGTCGCGGTCGCTGCGCGCGGTGGTCAGGTAGTGATAGCGGCGGTCTCGTTCGCCCAGGTGAGCGGCAGCATCAGGATGCTGTGGCATGCCGCGATCATCGGCACACCGCTGCTTATCATCTTTCTCGCCGGGGTGAACTGGCTGGTAATCGGGGGGGCGCTCCGGCCGATCGCCGAGCTGCGCAAGGGCGCTCAGGAGGTCAGCGGAGCTGTCGGCACGCGCCGGTTGCCGGTGCCAGAGACCCGTGACGAGGTGCATAGCCTCGCCGTGACGCTCAACGACATGCTGATGCGGCTCGAGTCGGCCGAGGAGCGCCAGCGGGCCTTCGTCTCCGACACCGCACATGAGTTGCGCAGCCCGCTCGCGAGCATCAGGGCCCAGCTTGAAGTGGCGGTGGACCACCCAGAAGGCCAGGATTGGCGAGACACCGCGGAGGGAGTGCTCGCCGACACCTTGCGGCTGGCCAGGCTCGCCGAGGATCTCCTCGTCCTCGCCCGGCTAGATGAGCGCGCCGGTGCACGCGCCGCGAACCGCACATGTGACCTCGCCCTACTCGCCCGCGACGCCGCCGCGCACTACGAGAGTGCACGGGTTACCGTCGCGCTCGTGCCTGGCGCGCCCGCACCTCTCACGCCTAGACCTGGCGCGCCTGGCCAAGCTGCACCTGTACGGGCCGTACCTGCCGCGCCGGTGCCGGCGGCGCCGGGCGCGGCCGGGCCGGTGCTGACCCGCGGCGACCCGGACGGGCTGACCAGGGTACTGCTCAACCTGATCGACAACGCGGTCGGATACGCCCGCTCCTGCGTTACCGTGGCGGCGTGGCGCGACGGCACGCATGCACTGCTCGCCGTCACCGACGACGGCCCCGGCATCCCAGCGGCCGAGGCGGAACGCGTCTTCGGCAGGTTCACCAGGCTGGATGACGCGCGGCGCCGCGATGACAACGGCGAGAACGGCTCTGGGCTCGGTCTCGCCATCGTACTGGCCATCGTCCGGGCACATGGCGGCAATGTCTGGCTCGAAGACGCGGCGCCAGGCCTGCGCGCGGTGGTCAGCCTGCCCGCCGCTCCCCCCGCAGCCCGCGGGGACGATCCCACGGATCCCCCCGCAGCGACGCCGCTGACCGCGAGCCAGGCGCCACCTTCATGATCCCGGAGCTCCTCAGGCATATCGAATGTGAGGCTGTCCGCATGAGTCCCGATCTTCGGCATTCACGTCCGCTACCAGAGGGGTGGCCCGCCTTCTGGTCGCCGTGGTTGGACGTTTGGGGGCGCTATCGCGCCCCCAAACGTCCAACGATCAAGCTCGGATCACCCTGCGAACCTCGGTGGAACCACGTCGATGCCCGCTTCGCGCCGCTGGGCCGGGGTGATCGGGGTGGGGGCGCCCGTCAGCGGGTCGCTGCCTGACGCGGACTTCGGGAACGCGATCACATCCCTGATGGTGGGCCTGTCGGCGAGCAGCTCAACGACCCGGTCCCAGCCGAACGCGATGCCGCCGTGCGGCGGCGGGCCGTACTTGAACGCCTCGAGCAGGAAGCCGAACTTGGACCCAGCCTCTTCACGAGACAGGCCGAGCACGTCGAACACCCGCTGCTGCATTTCGCCGCGGTGGATACGGATGGAGCCGCCTCCTATCTCGCTGCCGTTGCAGACGATGTCGTAGGCGTCGGCGAGCGCGCTCTCCGGCGCGGACTCGAACTTGTCCGCCCACTCGGGAAGTGGCGCGGTAAATGGATGGTGCACGGCGGTCCAGCCGCCCTCGGCGTCCTCCTCGAACATCGGCGCGTCCACGACCCAGGTGAAGGCCCACGCGCCCGCGTCGATCAGGCTGCAGCGGCGGCCGATCTCAAGCCGCGCCGCACCGAGGAGCTGCCTGGCATCCGCCGGCTTTCCCGCCGCGAAGAACACGCAGTCGCCTGGCACCGCGCCGGCCGCCTCGGCCAGGCCAGCCTGCTCGGCTTCCGACAGGTTCCTCGCGACCGGGCCGCCGAGTTCGCCTTCGGCCCCGATCAGCACGTAGGCAAGCCCGCGGGCGCCACGGGCCCGGGCCCACTCCTGCCAGCCGTCGAGTTCCTTCCTGGTCTGCGCGCCGCCGCCCGGCATCACCACGGCGCCCACATAGGGCGCCTGGAAAACCCGGAAGGGAGTCTGGGCGAAGTAGCCGGTCAGGTCGACGAGCTCACAGCCGAACCGCAGGTCAGGTTTGTCCGAGCCGTACCTGTCCATCGCTTCTGCGTAGGTCATCCGCGGGATCGGCCGCGGAATCAGGTACCCGGTGATCTCCGCCCACAGCCGCTCAAGGAGATCCTCGGCGACCACGAGCACGTCCTCGCGGGTGACGAAGCTCATCTCAAGGTCGATCTGGGTGAACTCAAGCTGCCTGTCAGCGCGCAGGTCCTCGTCCCTGAAACAGCGCGCGAGCTGGTAGTAACGCTCGATGCCGCCGACCATCAGCAGTTGCTTGAACAGCTGCGGCGACTGCGGCAGCGCATACCAGTGACCTGGGCGCAGCCGGGCAGGCACCAGGAAGTCGCGCGCGCCCTCCGGCGTGGACCTGGTCAGATACGGAGTCTCGACCTGGACGAAACGATGCGCACGCATGACGTCGCTGGCCAGGTAGGTGGCCGTGGAGCGGATTCGCAGCCCGCGCGCGGTCTCGGCCCTGCGGATGTCCAGGTAGCGGTACTTGAGCCGGATGTCCTCGCTCACCTCCGCCGCGCCCTCGACGGGGAACGGCAGCGGCGCGGACTCGCTGAGCACCTCGACGCTATCCGCGATGACCTCGATCTCGCCGGTGGGCAGGTCAGGGTTCTCGTTGCCCGGCGGCCGCTTGCCTATCCGGCCGGTTACCGCGACGCAGTACTCCGCGCGCAGGTCAGCCGAGACACCGCCGCTGCCGGTATCGATGTCCCTGATCACTACCTGGGCGACGCCCGATGCGTCGCGCAGGTCGATGAAGACCACGCCGCCGTGGTCGCGGCGGTGCGCAACCCAGCCCGCCAGCGTCACCTGCTGGCCAGCTTGCTCAGCCCGTAGTGTTCCCGCCTCATGAGTGCGGATCACGAATGCATCTCCTTCACGAACCCCGGTCAGAAGGTTGCCCTGAAAGCTCTTTTTGATCATTTCCCGAACGGCCGCGCGGAGGCCACCGCCACCGCTACAGCCTCCTGGACCCGGGATTCTCCGCAGCCCCAGCCCCGGGCGCCACGATGGACGGCGCCGATGCCTCGCCCGCCGCGGCGCCATCGGCGTTGCCTGCGGCACGCACCAGCGGCAGCACGAAAGGATTGGTAGCGCGCTCGGCTCCGATGGTTGTGTCTGGGCCGTGTCCGGGAAGCACGACCGTGTCAGCGGGCAGCGGCAGGCACACCCTGGCAAGGCTGTCCATGATCGTTTGGTAGTCGCCGCCTGGCAGGTCGGTGCGCCCGATGGAGCCCGCGAACAGCAGGTCGCCAGAAAGCAGCACGCCCGCCTGGTCACCGTTCCCCTTGGCTTGCCGGGCCTGCAACGTGACCTGGCCTGCTGATACCCGGCCCGGTGGAACCTGGCCCGCCGACTCGCCAGGGAGGCGGAACACCACCGAGCCAGGGGTGTGGCCTGGCGCATGGTCCACGGTGATTTCCAGGCCCGCCACGCTGAGCGTCAGCCCGTCCGCGAGTTCCCTGACGTCGTCGGGCTCGGACAGCGTCAGCCCGCCGAACAGCTGCTGGCCCGGGCCGAGCGAAAAACCGCGTGCGGGGTCGGACAGCAGTTCCCTGTCGTCAGGGTGGATATAGGCCGGCACATTCTTCGCGCCGCACACGGGCGCGACCGACCAGACGTGATCAAGGTGGCCGTGCGTGAGCAGCACCGCCACCGGCTTCAGCCGATACTCGCGCAGCAGTTCATCGATGCCCTGCTCGGCGTCCTGACCGGGGTCGATGATCACGCATTCCGCACCGGGCTCCGGCGCCACGAGGTAGCAGTTAGCGGCGAACGAGCCTGCGGGAAAACCAGTGATGAGCACGCTCGTAGGGTACCGACGATGACCGAGGGGCTGCGAACCGATAACGGATCAAGCAAAATGAGCCGCCGGCCGGTACGATTCGCGAAGTTTAGCTGCCAGGTTTCCGCCGCCGCTAGCCACGGCAAAGGTGGAGCTTGCCAGGCTGGCCGAGTTTGCAAGACTGTGTGATTGACGCTGGGTGATCAGACGCTGGGTGATCAGACGCTGGGTGATCAACGCTGGTGATTGACGCTGGGTGACTAACGTTGGGTGATTAAGGCTAAACGATTGACAGAGCAGGCAGGCGCAGGCACGGGGGCTAGCTGAATATGGTGCGTCCGCACAGCATGCCCGGGCGGCCTGGCAAGCCAGCGACTGAAATAAGCCAACCAGGACTGCCCCCGCGGCGCATACGGTACAACCAGGACAAGGAGGACTGGACGGGTGGGTAAGCAGGATCGGCAGCGCAAGCTGGCACGCGAGCGGTACGAACGCCAGCAGCAGCGCCGCGCCCAGCGGTCACGGCGAACGCGGCAGTGGACCACGATCAGCGCCGCCGGGATCGCGGTCATCGTGCTCGCGGTGATCGGCTACTTCGTCTTCGCGCCCACCGGCGGTACCCCCGCGGCCGCGCCTGCGCACTCGGCCACCCCGTCGGCGACAGCGGGCAACCAGGCACCCGCGGCGACCGTGGAGCCCGCAGCCGCAGTGTCCCACTGCGGCTACATTTCCGCCCCTCCTGCGGCGCGCAAGGTCGGCACCCCGCCCGCCACGCCGGACGTCACGGCCAAGTACCAGGCGACTATCCAGACAAACCGCGGCAACATCGTCATCAAGCTCGCGGACGGCAAAGCGACTTGCACCGTCAATTCTTTCGCCTATCTGGCGGGTAAGGACTACTTCAGCAATACCAAGTGCCACAGGCTCACCACCAGTGGCATCTACGTGCTGCAGTGCGGTGATCCATCCGGAACGGGATCCGGCGGCCCTGGCTATCGTTTCGCCAACGAAGTCGCGGGCGACTCCGCGACGGCAAGCGCGGGCTTTCCCGCGGGCACCGTGGCGATGGCACATTCCAGCCAGGCAAGCAGCAACGGCAGCCAGTTCTTTCTCGTCTACAAGGCCACGACGCTGCCGCGCGACTACACGCCGTTTGGCACTATCGCGTCGGGCCTGGACGTCATCAAGAACGTGGCCAAGGCGGGTGTCGCCGCTGCTGCGAACGGCCCTGGCGACGGGCCGCCGAAAGAGAGCGTCATCATCAAGAGCGTGAGCATCAAGAGGACCTGAGCCAAGACGTAGGCGGCAGGGCCTTGACCAGACTGAGCCAGGAGGTCTGCGGTGAGCACCCCGAACGATCCGTGCGGCCGGGTTGACGCCGACGGCACCGTATTCGTGCGGACTGCCGACGGCGAGCGGGCGATTGGTTCCTGGCAGGCGGGCGATGCGGCAGAGGCACTCGCGTTCTTCACGCGCAAGTTCGAAGCGCTCGAAACCGAAGTGCACCTGCTCGAACAGCGGATCAAGACAACCGACCTGTCGCCCGCGCACGCGCAGGCTGGGATTGACCGCCTGGTCGAGGCCGTTACCGACGCGCACGTGATAGGCGACCTCGACGGCCTCCGTGCGCGGATCGAGGGCCTGCGCGGCCTGGTCGACCACCGCCGTGCGGAGTTCAGGGCGGCGCGCGAGGATGCGCGCAAGGAAGCTAGGGAGATCAAGGAGCGGATCGTCGCGGAAGCCGAGCGCATCGCCGCGGAAGCCACCCATTGGAAGATCAGCGGCGAGCGGATGCGCCAGCTTCTTGAGGAATGGAAGGTCGCGCCGCGCGCGGAGCGCGCCGTCGAGACCGCTCTGTGGAAGCGGCTGTCGGCGGCGCGCAACGCCTTCACCAAGCGCCGCAAGGCCTACTTCGCGACGCTGGAGACCGAGCGCGAGACCACGCGCGCCCGCAAGGAGAGGCTGGTCGCCGAGGCAGAGGCCCTCGCGTCATCGACCGACTGGACGGCCACCGCCAGCGCGTACCGCGAGCTCATGCGCTCGTGGAAGGCGGCAGGCCGCGCCGCACGCGGCGTCGAGGACGAACTGTGGAACCGGTTCAGGACGGCGCAGGACACTTTCTTCAGGGCCCGCGGTGAGCTGTTCGCGCAGCGCGACGCCGAGCTGCGCGAGCACGCGGCCGCGAAGGAGAAGCTGGTTACCGACGCCGAGCGCCTCCTGCCGGTAAAGGACGTCCGCGCCGCCCGATCGGCGCTGCGCGCGATTCAGGAAAGCTGGGAGGAGGCAGGACCGGTGCCGCGTGAGGCACGCGAGCGCCTCGAGTCGGGGCTACGCCGGGTCGAGGAGGCGGTACGCAAGGCGGAGGACGCCCAGTGGCGGCGGGCCAACCCTGAGGCACGCGCCCGCGCCGAGGGGACCGTCGCGCAACTGCGTGCGACCATCAGCGGCTTGGAGAAGCAGCTCGCCGGCGCGCGGGAGCGCGGCGACCAAAAGGCGGCGCAGCAGGCGGACGAGGCGCTGACCGCGCGCCGGTCCTGGCTCGCGGAGGCGGAGCGGACACTGGCGGAGTTCAGCGGCTGATCCTTACAGTGATCTCCACAGCGCGGCGCGCGGGCACGGGCGCGAAGATCAGCGTGGGGCGCCACCCGCAGAAAACTGGCACCCTCCGGTCACAGCGATCACCGCGGCCCCGGCGCTGATCACCGTCCGCATCCACCAAGATCCACGTAGGGACCCGGACGCATCGTCAGCCCGTGACACGGTAGACGTCGTAGACGCCGTCGATCTGGCGCACCGCGCGGAGCACGTGACCAAGGTGCTTGGGATCGCCCATCTCGAAGGTGAACCGGCTCACGGCCACCCGGTCCCTGGTGGTGGTGACCGACGCCGACAAGATATTGACGTGCTGGTCGGAAAGCACCCGGGTGACGTCGGAAAGCAGCCTGGTCCGGTCAAGCGCCTCGACCTGGATCGCGACGAGGAACACCGAGTCATCCGTCGGCGACCAGCGGACGCCCACCAGCCGTTCGGGCTGCGCCTCCTGCAAGTGGCGCAGGTTCACGCAGTCCTTCCTGTGCACGGAAACCCCGCTGGCGCGGGTGACGAATCCGGTGATCTCGTCGCCGGGCACGGGTGTGCAGCACTTGGACAGCCGGGCCCAGACATCAGGTGCGTCCTCCACCACGATGCCGGGGTCCCCGGCCAGCCTGGGCTTCGGCTCGCGGCTCGGCAGCGTCACCTCGGCCAGGTCTTCTTCCGCGCCGGCCAGGCCGCCAGCAGCCCTGACGAGCTTGGCTACCACGGCCTGGGCGCTGATGTGCCGGTCGCCGACCGCCGCGTACAGGGCCGACACGTCGTTGTACCGCAGGTCCTTGGCGAGCGCGAGCAGGGCATCGCCCGATGCGAGGCGCTGCAGCGGCAGGCCCTGCTTGCGCATGGCGCGCGCGATCGAGTCCTTGCCCGCCTCGATCGTCGCTTCCCTGCGTTCCTTGGAGAACCAGTGCCGGATCTTGTTGCGGGCTCTGGCGCTCTTGACGAAACCCAGCCAGTCCCTGCTCGGCCCGGCTTCCTGCGCTTTCGAGGTGAATATCTCCACCGTGTCGCCGTTGTCGAGCGCGCTCTCCAGCGGGACGAGCCTGCCGTTGACACGCGCGCCGATGGTGCGGTGGCCGACCTCGGTGTGGATGGCATAGGCGAAGTCGATGGGCGTCGCCCCTTGCGGCAGGGGGATCACCTTGCCTCGCGGGGTGAACACGTACACCTCGGAGGCGGCGAGGTCGAACCGAAGCGATTCGAGGAACTCGGCCGGGTCGGCGGTCTCGTTCTGCCAGTCCACCAGCTGGCGCAGCCAGGCCATGTCTCCCGTCGCGCCCTTGCCGTTCCTGCTGTTCTTGCCGTCTTTGCCGTCCTTGCCGCGGCCGCCAAGGACCGTGTCCTCCTTGTACTTCCAGTGCGCGGCGACACCGTACTCCGAGCGCCTGTGCATGCCCCAGGTACGGATCTGCAGCTCGACCGGCTTGCCCTCCGGCCCGATCACGGTCGTGTGCAGCGACTGGTACATGTTGAACTTCGGCATCGCGATGTAGTCCTTGAAGCGTCCAGGCACGGGATTCCAGCGTGCGTGGATGGTGCCGAGCGCCGCGTAACAGTCACGGACGGAGTCGACAAGGACCCTGATGCCCACCAGATCGTAGATCTCGTCGAACTCGACGTTGCGGGCGATCATCTTCTGATAGATCGAGTAGTAGTGCTTGGGCCGGCCTGTCACGGTCGCCTTGATCTTTGCTTCGCGCAGGTCGGCGGCGACGTCCGTGACCACATCCTGCAGGAAAACGTCGCGGCGCGGCGCCCGCTCGGAGACCATGCGAGCGATCTCGTCGTAACGTTTCGGGTAAAGCGTCGCGAACGCGAGGTCCTCGAGTTCCCACTTGATCGTATTCATGCCGAGCCGGTGGGCGAGCGGCGCGAAAATCTCCAGGGTCTCTCTTGACTTGCGTTCCTGCTTCACCCGTGGCAGGTACTTGAGCGTGCGCATGTTGTGCAGCCGGTCGGCGAGCTTGATCACCAGGACCCGGATGTCACGGGACATGGCGACGACCATCTTGCGTACCGTCTCCGCCTCGGCAGCCTCGCCGTACTTGACCTTGTCGAGCTTGGTGACACCATCGACCAGGGCGGCGATGTCCGCGCCGAAGTCCGACCGGAGCTCAGCGAGCGGGTAAGGGGTGTCCTCGACTGTGTCGTGCAGCAGCGCGGCGCACAGCGTCTCGTGATTCATGCCAAGCTCGGCGAGAATTGTCGTGACGGCCAGCGGGTGGGTGATGTACGGGTCGCCGCTCTTGCGCTTCTGGTCGCGATGCCAATAGGCGGCGACCTCGTAGGCACGCTCGATGAGGCGGATGTCCGCCTTCGGATGAGTCGCGCGAACCGTCTTGATCAGCGGTTCGAGCACCGGGTTCATCGTGCTAGCCCGCTGAGCGCCGAGCCTGGCCAGCCTGCGCCGTACTCCAGCGTGGCCACCAGGCGCGCCGCCAGGGCGGGTTTCACCTGCGGAGCCAGCCGATGAACCCGGCTCGTCGGGCGCTTCCGGCTCCGCCGGCTCACGCGGCTCCTCCGGGTCGGCGCCACTGCGGTCCTCGGCTTGATGGCCCGGTGCCTGGCCGTCGCCCGGCCTGCCGTCGCCCGGCCTGCCGTGACCAGGCCTGCCGTGACCAGGCCGATGCTTGCCTGGCGCGGCCTGCTGCGGCGCGGCCTGCTCCGGCGCGGCCTGCTCCGGCGCGGCCCGATCGGTCGCAGCCTGGCCGTGCGAGGCGGCGTTGCGATCCTGCGCACCAGCAGCGGCCTCATGTGCCGCGCCCGGACGCGGGCCGCGCCCTGGCGCAGGCCGACCAGATCCCGCCGCGCCGCCGGCGAGCACCTCCGGCTCAGCTGGCCCGGAATCTCCCAGATCAGTCCGTTGGGGGCTCGCGATCCTGTTCGCGGCGGCGTCGGCACCCGTCGTGCCAGTTGCCACAACGTCACCGGACACCCGAACTCCTCACATCCGCCGAGGTACTCAGTTTATCGGCGGACGATTCCGGAGACGCCAGGCCGCGGCGCCATGCCGCGCCCCACGCGGTCAGGATGGGCCGCAAGAGGCGCGCCGCAGCCGCCACGAGCAGGCCAACTAGCAGTAGCGCTACGGCTACCATCCCATCGAGCCAGAAGTGGTTGGCGGTGACGATTACCACGATCCAGGTCAGGACCGCGTGCGCGACAGCGACCCACCGGCCGCGGCTGACCGTGGCCCGCCAGGTGCCGATCGCGACCAGCATGGCCCACCCGACATGGACCGAGGGCATCGCTGACAGGGAATCGGCCATCCCGCCACCAAACGAGTACACCGACTGGCCGTAGACCCGCGCGGTGTCGACAAGCCCCACTCCGGTAAGCATCCGCGGGGGTGCCACCGGCATCAGCTGGATGAGCAGGCAGGCAGCGGTGAGCACGACCAATGTGATGCGGATCTGCCTGTAGTGGTCGCGGTGCCTGACGAAGAGCCAGATCAGAAAGATGATCAGTACCGTGAAGTGCATCGTCGCGTAGTAAATGTTGAAGGCCTGGACGACCAGCGGGTGCGGAAGCACGAGATGCTGAACCGCGGCTTCACTGGGCAGGTGCCAGGCGCGCTCGGTATGCCAGATCCACCACGCCCGCGGCATCGCGCCTTCTGGGCCCATCACCGAGAAACTTCCCGCGTACTGCCAGAGTGCGAACAGGCCGACGACAAGCCCAGCCTCGCGGACGAACGGAACAGCAAGGCTGAGCGGGCGCCGGCGCGGCAGCCACGCCAGCCCCGCGGCGGCGAACAGGCACGCGGCCACGATAGCGGCGAACTGCCAGGACATTTCCCAATGAGGCATCTGACGCAGTCTTCCTGCCGGTCGGCGTGCGCACCTCCGGGATCACCGCCGCCCGTGCTGGCCGCCGCACACCTTTGCTTCAGCAACAACAGCATGACAGCACCGGATTCCCCGCGATCCCCCGGCCCGGAAGCAGGGTCGAGCCGCGGCCGGCTGACCTGCGGGCATTGCGGCGGGGCATTACCACGGTCTCCCGGTTGTTTGCGTTGCCATGGCGCGGCCGGGGCGACGGGGGCGGTGGCGGACGCCCCGCTAATCCCCGCCGGGCCGAGCGGGCATATTGTCTGTGGTGGACCTCGGAAAGGGCGACGTCCGTGACCGCGAACCCCGCAAACGCCGCGGCGTCACAGTCACTCGGCCTGCGATGTGGCGACCGCCGCACCGTGAGCAGGCGCTTCACATGATGGGGTCCGGCCGCCGGCCAACCCTGGGGCCACGCGCCTGGCTGGTGTTGCTATGTGCGGGGCTGCCTGCGCTCGAGGCTGTCATTCTCATCGCCGTCGGACTGCGAGGATCGGTTCCGCTCGCTCCGGGTGCTACCGCCCTCGCACCCTACGGTGTCTACCACGACCTGCGCTTTCTGCTCGCCTACCACTTCTCGTGGGCTACGTTCGCGGCGGAGTCCGCAGCGATGCTCTGCTGGCGGTCAGCGCTCGATTGCGGCCTTATCCTGCTTGCCTGGCCGGCTGGCCTGCCCCGGCCAGCGTGGAGCGCCGTCATGCGGCGAACGGCCGCGTTCACGCCCGTCGTCGCGGTCCTGCTGTTGCCGTCCGCCGCATCTGTGTCGGCGATGGACGTGATGCCGGTCTCCGACCTGTTCCTGGCCGGCATGCCGATAGCGGTCATCATCGCCACGCTAACCTCCCACGGCGAGGTCAACTCGTGGTGGCGGCGCCTTCCGCCGCTGCGCGCGGTCATGTGGTCGCTGGGAACATTCGCGGCGATCACCGCGGGAGGTGCGGTAGCGGCGGCCGTACCGACCTGGGCCGCCCCGCTGGCCGCTGCCTGCACGGGACTGTTCAGCGCGCGGGCCTACGTGGGCATCGTGCGGGCGAGCGTGGCCCAGCGCAACTCGCTCCCGATCCCGCTGGCCCCGATCGGGGTGGCGGCCATGGCGGCGGTCGTAGTCGCGAGCATTTCCTTTGCCGTCAGGCTTGGCGCCGCGGATCATGCCACGTATCAGGTCTCGAACGACACACAGCAGGGCGCTGAGGTGCTCCTGGTCAGCGGCTACCATAGCGCATGGAGCGGGTCGACGCCCATGCCGATCGGCTCCTTGCCTGTCGAGCGCTTCTCCTACCGGGGCCTCGCTGCCGACGGGAATCCGCTGCGCTACGCACCGAATGCGACGCAGCAACCACTTAGCCGGACTGTCAGGCTCCTCGCCACCCAGGTTGAGACGATGCACCTGCGTACAGGCCACCGCGTCGCGATCGTGGCGGACAGCGAGGGCTCGCTTGCCGTGCAGGCCTACCTGGCCACCGTGACCGGCGCGCCGGTCAGCAAGATCGTCCTTCTCGATCCGCTGGTCGATCCCGGGCGAGACTACTTCCCACCCGCGAACGCACAGGGCTGGGGCGTCGCCACCGGGGCCATCCTGCGGGGCCTCAGCGCAGCGATCGGCGCGACGACGCCACTGCACATAAACGCTGATGGGGCATTCATCCGCTCGGTAGACGATCATGGACCGGTTCTGCAAGGCCTGTTCGCCTGCCCGCCCCGGCGCGTGCAGGAAGCCGTGCTCTTCTCGCTCGCCGATGCGGTCGCGTCGCCGTTCACCGCGCGTGTCGCCGCACCGTCCGGCGTGGTCATGCGGCTGCACGGTTACCTGCTCGACGATAAGGAGGCGGCGCGTCTGATCGTGGGCTTCATCGAGACAGGAAGGCTGCCCGCTGACCCGCGCAGCGCCGAAGCCAATCGGCTCGTGCGGGCGGCAGCAGCGGCGTGGCAGGCGCCGCCACTCACGCCTTCGCTGGTACCACAGTGGCGAGGTGAACCGGTCGCCGGTTGCAGCGCCAAGCGGCAGGCCCTGACCGAATGGCTGCGGTGACGTCACCAGCGGCCGCGCCGGCGGCGTTCGCGGCCGGTTATACCGTGAGCAGCGGGCGGATGTTCAGGTCGTGCAGGCCGTCTCTGCCGCTCAGGAAGCCAAGTTCGAGCAGCACGGCGACCGCGGTGACGTCGGCGCCCGAGCGGCGGATGAGTTCTGCGGTCGCCCGCGCCGTGCCGCCGGTGGCGAGCACATCGTCCACGATGAGCACCCGGTCGCCGGGCGCGAAGGCGTCCATGTGCACCTCGACGGTGGCGGTCCCGTACTCAAGTTCGTAAGTCTGCGTATGGGTGGCCGCGGGGAGCTTGCCCTGCTTGCGGCACGGGGACGAAGCCGGCGCCGAGGGCGCACGCGACCGGCGCGGCGAGGATGAATCCCCGTGCCTCGATGCCCGCCACCTTGTCCACCTGCCCGTGCCCGGCCGCGAGAGCGCTGATCACCGCGCCGAACACGGCAGGATCACCGAGCAGCGGCGTGATGTCCTTGAACACGATGCCCGGACCCGGAAAGTCCGGCACGTCACGGATCCGTGCCCTGATCAGGTCATTCAGCGCGCCATCCAATGCGCCCTCCGCGAGGACGTGCGCGGCGGGCTGGCACGCGCTCGGATCCACCCGGGCTACCTCTTTTTCTTGCCGCTCGGGCGTCTCTTGGCCGCGCTCGAGCGCCTCGGCTGCTGGCGCTGGCCTCCACTGCGCTGACCCTGGCCCTGCCGGCCCTGGCCCTGCTGACCGCGCGACGCGGCGCCGCGGGCTGATCCGCCGCCTGGCGCGCCGGTTGCCGCCGCCGCCGGAGGAGCCGGTCCCTGATCCGCGTCGCCGCCCTCGGCCGTGGCGTCGGTACGGGCGATGTCATCGGACCCGATGGCGGTGGCTCCGGTGGCCGCGACCCCGGCCTTCGCCTTGGCCTTCTTCGCCTGCCGCCGCTCCGCGCGCGCGCTGGACTCGCGTGCCGCAACCCGGCGGGCAAGGGCCTGGTATTGCGGCTCTCGTTCCTTGAAGGTCGCGAGAATCGGCGTGGCGATGCAGATGGACGAGTAGGTGCCTAGCAGCATGCCGACAAACAGCACAAGCGCGAGGTCCTTCAGGGTACCCGCGCCCAGCAGGCCAGCCCCCACGAACAAGATCGCAGCAACAGGCAGCAACCCGATGATCGCCGTGTTGATCGAGCGGACAAGCGTCTGGTTCACCGCGAGGTTGGCGGACTGGCTGTAGGTCATCCTGGCGCCGCCGAGCAGGCCAGCGGTATTCTCCCTGACCTTGTCGAAGACAACCACGGTGTCATACAGCGAGTAGCCGAGGATCGTGAGCAGGCCGATCACCGACGCAGGCGACACCTCGAAGCCGACGAGGGCGTAGATGCCGATGGCGATCAGGATGTCATGGAGCAGCTTGATGATCGCGGCCGCGGCCATCTTCCACTCGAACGCGATCGTCAGGTACAGGACGATCGCGACGAGAAAGAAGATCAGCCCTTCCAGCGCCTTCTGCGAGATGTCCCTTCCCCAGCTCGCGCCGACCGAGTTGACGCTGACCTGTGCGTGGAACCGCGACGAGAGCGCGTCCTCGACGCTTGTCACCTGCTTTTCCGTGAGCGGCTGGGTCTGCACCTGCCAGCCGGGCACCCCGCCACCCGTCAGCTGCTGCACGATCGGGTCGTCGGGGGCCCCGCCCGCCTTCGCTGTGGCGCCCACCTCGCTGATCGTGACGTTCGCCGCCTTGAACTGGAACAGCGTCCCGCCCTTGAACTCGACGCTATAGTTCAGCCCGCGCACGAGCAGCGCGACGAGGCTGATCAGGATCAGCGACGCCGAAATCAGGTAGAAGACACGTTTTCTGCCGATGAAGTCGAACGAGACCTCGCCGCGGTAAAGCCGGCCGCCGATGTTACCGAGGCGCGACATCATGCCTCCTTCGGGCTGGTACGGGGGCCAGCCTGGCCGCTTCGCGGCTGCGCTCCCGCGCCGCGCGGTGCCGCGCCGCCAGGTGCCTCGCCGGCGCGGGCTGTCCCAGCGCCCGTGGGTGACTGGGCCGCTGGCCGCGGCGATGCCCGCCAGGACACGCGTGCGCCGAGTCTCGCCGGGTCGAGACCGGAGAGCGGGTGACCGCCACCGTAGAACCGGGTGCCCGCGAGCAGAGTAATCATGGGCTTGGTGAACAAGAAGACCACGACCACGTCGATGATGGTGGTGAGCCCGAGGGTGAAAGCGAAGCCCTTGACGTCGCCGATCGCAAAGTAGTACAAGAACGCCGCGGCGAGGAACGACACGGTGTCGGACACCAAGATCGTGCGCCTTGCCCGCTTCCAGCCGCGTTCCACGGCGGTGCGCAGTGTGTTTCCGTCACGCACCTCGTCACGCAGGCGCTCGAAGAACACCACGAACGAGTCGGCGGTGATGCCGATGGCCACGATGAGGCCCGCGATCCCGGCCAGGGAGAGGGCGAAACCCATATACCTGCCGAGGGTGAGCACCGACAAGTAGGTAAGCAGCGCCGATATCAGCAGGCTGGAGATGGCCACCAGGCCCAGGCCGCGGTAGTAGAGCAGGGAGTAGGCAATGACCAGCACAAAGCCGATTGCCGCCGCTATCAGGCCGCTGTCAAGCTGGCTACGTCCGAGAGTGGGCGTTACCGTGTTCACCGCCTGCGTGTTGAACTTCAGCGGGAGCGCACCGTATTTCAGCACGTTGGCGATGTCGGTCGCTTGCTGCTGGGTGAAGCTACCGGTGATCTGGGAGTTGCAGCAGGGGATCGCTCCCTGGTCCACGTTGGGCGCGGAGATCACGACACCGTCGAGCACGATCGCGAACTGGTCGCGCACGGACGTGGGGTTGCCGTTGTTGCCGTACTGGCTGTTCATCTGCGAGGTCAGCGTGAAGAACTTCGCGCCGCCCGCGCCGTTGAAGGTGAAGTTGACCTGCCACTGGGTGCCGACCGACGTACCGGAGTTGGGTAGTCCCGCGGCGGCGTCGTGGATGTCGCTGCCCTCGACCTTGGCGACATCGAGCAGGTATTTGGTGCTGCCATCCTGGGAGCAGGAGACGATTTGGGAGTTCGGGTTGTCCTCGGCATTGGGGTTGTAGCCAACCTGCTGCTGCCAGTTGGGCTTGCTGCAGTCCAGCTTGGCGAACAGCGCGAGCACCTTTGGGTCGACACCGGCGGTCGACTCGCCCTGCTGCGCCGCCGGCGAGGAGGTGGCCGGTGACGGCGTAGTGGCCGGTGACGGCGTAGGTGCCGCGGCGGCAGCGGCGCCCGAGGCCGCAGGTGCGGGTGACGGCGAAGAAGCGGCGGTCAGGCGGGCGGCACCCTGGTCGAGCGCCGTGCCGCCGGCGCCCGTGGCAGCCGGGGCTTGCCCATCGAAATCACCGAGTGCGTGCGAGGACGCAGCCGGCGACGCCTTGGCCGGGTGCGAAGCGCTCGGCGACCCACTCGGCGACGGAGCCGGAGTCCGTGCGGAAGTACCTGACGGCGCCGGCGTCGGCGTGGCAGCAGCGGCGGGCGTATTCGACGCCTCGAGCAGCACCTGGCGGAACCGGAGTACCGCTGTCTTTCCGACCAGGCTGACCAGTTTCTGCTGGCCGACGCCGGGCACCGCGACGTTGATGATGTCGCTGCCCTCCTGCGTCACCTGAGCTTCGGTGACGCCCGTGCCGTTCACCCGCTCGCGGATGATTTGCAGGGCCTTCTGCATGCTCGCCTGCGGCGGCTTGCCGCCATGGACGGTTACCGCCTGCAGCGTTACGGTCGTGCCGCTGCTCAAGTCGAGGCCGAGCTTTACCTTGAAGCCCTTGTGCCATTGGCTAGGGCTGAACGCATCCTTGCCGACGATCGCGATGAGCAGCACGACAACGAGCGCCGCCAGCACCGCGAGGGTGCGTCCCGGCCTCGGGACATTACTCTTCGGTGGAGCCACTTCCGCCTGTCCTTGCTAACGGTCCGGTGCCAACGGTCCGGTTGTTAACGGTCCGGTGTTAACGGTGCGTGTTAACAGTGCGGTGTCAACGGTCCGGTGCACGTCTTCGCTACTTCTCCGCCGCCTGGCCGTCGCGGCCACCATCGGTTCCCGCATCGGCCGCGGGCCGCGTGGCGGGCGGCGGGGGCTCGGTCTCATCAGCCGACACGTCCGCGGCCGGGTGCGCGCCGTTGCCCGTGCCGTCGATCCTGCTGGCCTTGCCAGCAAGGCCGTCCGTGCCAGCAGTACCATCCGTGCCAGCAGTACCGTCCGCGTCATAGGTGCCGTCGGCGTCATAGGTGCCGTCGGCACCATCGGCGGGCGCCTCTGACAGGACGTCCATGATGGCGCGCTTCAGGAAGCGGACCTCGACGCCGGGCGCCACCTCGATCACCACGTCGCCATCGTCCACAGCGGTCACCGTGCCGTACAGTCCCGCGGTGGTGCGGACCCGCTGGCCAGGGACGACACCACTTTGGGTCTGCATGGCCTGGCGCTGGCGGTTCCGCTGGGGCCTGATCATCAGGAAGTAGAAAATACCGACGATCAGCAAAAGAATGATGATCAGTGTGAACGGTGAGCCCGAGCTCGACTTCGTAGCCGCGAGCGGGGCCAACATCGCAGTGCCCATCAGGGGGCGTCCTTCCATCTGGTTCAAATGCACGCGGTCACGCGGCCGGAAGCCTGAAGAGCTCAGGCGCCCACGCACAGCCGGTGACCAACGGTCGGAGTTTAGCGACCGGTGACCGTCGCTCCAACAGGCTACGGCCTCCCGGGCACTATTGTGTCGCGCCCGTGATCGTAGCGGGCCCGGCGCACAGCGGTGCGCAAGATACCGGGGATTCCGGCTGCCCGTATTAGAGATCCGGGTGCTTGTTTTACCAGCAACCTACACGAACGTGCCCACACAGAGCCCGTCCGGCGATGCGAACCGCGGGCGGTTCCCTGCCGCAGCTCGCTGTGGACCACTAATCAGGCATGAGGTCGAAGAGGGCGGGCTCTCCGGCCGCTCCGGGCCCTCCGGCCGCTTCGGCCCCTGCGGGCCCCTCGGGCCCCCCGGGCCCTGCGGGCCCTTCGGGCACCACCGGCCACGACATGCCGCCAGGCCGCAGTCCCGCCGGGGGCGCAAGGCCCAGATGCGACCACGCAGCAGGTGTCGCGACTCTCCCCCGCGGCGTCCTGGCAAGCAACCCGGCCCTGACAAGGAATGGCTCGGCGACCACCTCGACGGTCTCTGGTTCCTCGCCGACGGCTACGGCCAGCGTGGACAACCCGACAGGCCCGCCGTTGAACCGCCGCAGCAGCGCGTCGAGTACCGCTTGGTCGAGCCGGTCAAGCCCGTCCTCGTCCACTTCGTAGAGTTCGAGCGCGGCGCGCGCGGTCGGCCTGCTCACCACGCCGTCGGAGCGGACCTCCGCGTAGTCGCGCACCCGGCGGAGCAACCGGTTGGCGATCCTCGGCGTGCCTCGTGAACGCCGCGCGATCTCCGCGCCGCCGTCCGCGCGCAGCGGCACGCCAAGCAGACCGGCCGAGCGCCGGACGATGACCTCGAGCTCGGCGGGTTCGTAAAAGTCGAGATGGGCGGTGAAGCCGAACCTGTCCCGCAGCGGCGCGGGAAGCAAGCCTGCTCTCGTCGTCGCGCCGACCAGGGTGAACGGCGCGATGTCGAGCGGGATCGCGGTCGCGCCTGGTCCCTTGCCCACGATCACATCGACGCGGAAGTCCTCCATCGCCAGGTAGAGCATCTCCTCGGCGGGCCTCGCCAGCCGGTGGATCTCGTCGATGAACACGACCTCACCCGCGCTGAGCGTGGAAAGAACGGCGGCCAGGTCCCCGGCCCGCTCGATCGCCGGGCCGCTGGTGATCCGCAGCGGCACTCCGAGCTCGGCGGCGATGATCATGGCCATCGTGGTCTTGCCGATGCCGGGCGGACCGGAAAGCAGCACGTGATCAGGCACCCGGCCGCGCCGCTGCGCGCCGCGCAGGACCAGCGTCAGCTGCTCGCGGACACGCCCCTGGCCGATGAACTCATCAAGCCGCTTGGGGCGCAGCGCGCCCTCGATCGCGCGCTCGTCCGCGTCGGCGAGCGGCGAGACGACGCGGTCCTCACCCGCGCCAGCCGTTGCGGCGCCCGCAGTTATGCCTGCGGTGTTGCCTGTGTTGCCTGTGTTGCCTGTGGTTATGTCGCTGGTTATGCGCGCGGCCACGTCGCCAGTTGTGCCCGCGGCCACGTCGGCGGTAGTTACGCCCGCGGCGGCAGTGTCTGGCGTTGTGCCCGCGGCCACGCCGCCGGTTACGCCCGCGGCGGCAGTGTCTGGCGTTGTGCCCGCGGCCACGCCGCCGGTTACGCCCGCAGCGGCAGTGTCTGGCGTTGTGCCCGCGGTTACGTCGGCGGCCACGCCCGCGGCGGCGGTGTCTGGCGTTGTGCCTGCGGTTATGTCGCTGGTTACGCCCGCGGCAGCGTCTCCCATCGCTCCCGCGGACCCGCCCCTGGGTACCTCTGCGACGGCGTCACCGGTGGTGCGCACAGCGTTTCCTGCGCTCTTTCCTGCGCCGGCGCGCGGTACCGCGCTCACGAGCGGCCAAGATACCGAAGGGCGATGCGCAGCGCCACCGCCAGGTCAACCGGCTGGCCGTGGCTGCCGTGCTGCTGACCGTTCCCGTTCTGCCCGTTCTGCCCGTTCTGCTCACTCGCCGGCGACGCTGCCATCGCCGCGAGTTCGGGTTCCACCGCGGCAACCGCCTGCTCGGCCTCACGCTGTGACCAGCCGAGCCCGGTCAGGCCGGCGTGCAGCTGGTCGCGCCAGCCGCCTGGCCGGCCGCCGTCCCCGAGCGCAGCCCGGCCCGCGACCGCGCCACTGCCAACCGCGCCAGTACCTGCCACGCTAGTACCTGCCGCGCCAGAGCCTGGCGATTCGGTGCCCAGGTCAGTCGCTGGCGCGCCGAGCGGCCCGCGAGCTCGAGCACGATCCGCTGCGCGCCTTTCTTGCCGACGCCTGGGACCATCATCAGCGCGGCGAGGTCCTCGGTAGCAACCGCGCGGCGCAGCGCGTCCGGGCTGTGCACGCCGAGCATCGCCAGCGCCAGCCGTGGCCCGACTCCGCTCGCGGTCTGCAGTAGCTCGAATACGGTCCGCTCGTCCTCGTCGGCGAACCCGTACAGAGTCAGCGCGTCCTCCCTTACCACCAGCGAGGTCGGCACGCGGGCCCGCTCACCCGGCCGCAGCCTCGCCAGCGTGGCGGGTGTGCACTGCACGGCAAGGCCGACGCCGCCGACGTCGACCACGGCACCGTCCGGGGTGACGGAGAACACCGTCCCGTCCACGTGGGCGATCACCTTGCACCTCCTGAACTAGCCTCCGGGTCCCGCAGGGTCCGCGGCGAAACGGCGCCCTCCTGCGGTGGGCCCGCGGCCACTGCCGCGCGGCCGCCCCCCGGCACGTGGGCCGCTACGGCGCGGCTGAGCCGCTGCGCGGCGGCGCCGCGCCACAAATGGCAGATGGCGAGCGCCAGGGCGTCCGCCGTGTCGGCTGGCCGGGGCGGGTCTTCGAGCCGGAGCAGCCTGGTCACCATGCCTGCCACCTGCGCCTTGTCCGCGCGCCCGTTCCCCGTGACCGCGGCCTTGGCCTCGCTGGGAGTGTGCAGCGCCACCGGTATCCCGCGCCGCGCCGCGCACACGATCGCGACCGCACCCGCTTGCGCGGTACCCATCACCGTGCGCAGATTGTGCTGGCTGAAGACCCGCTCCACCGCGACCGCGTCTGGGCGGTATCTGTCCAGCCAAGCCCCGATCTCTATGTCAAGCGCGAGCAGCCGGGCCGCTACGTCGTCGCTGGCCGGAGTGCGCACAACGCCCGCGCCGGCCAGCGAGAGCGGCCGGCCTGGCGCGCCGTCGACCACGCCAAGCCCGCAACGGGTCAGCCCCGGGTCAACCCCGAACACCCGCATAGGGCCACCGTCCCGATCGCTGGCGAACACGTGTTCGGCACGAACGCTACCTGGCCGGCCCCGTGGCCACCCGCAGCGGGCCCGGCGTGTCGCCGATGCCGCGGCGGCTCGCCGGCGGTAGCAGGCCGGCGGGCCGCGGGAACCGGGGGTCAGAAGGTATCCAGGCAGAACGGCTGCGCGGCGAACGCGGCGTCAAACAGCGCGTCAGTACCCGCGTCCCCGCCGGTCGCGAGCCCGCTGCGGCGTAGTACGGGCAGCGTCGTTCCGGCGTATAGCGCCGCGAAACCCCGCGCACCAAGAGCGAGCGGATCCGCGGCAGCCGTTCGGCATCGTTCGAGTGTGCCCTTGCCACCGCCGACCGTGAGCGTCCAGTCCCCCTGGTTACCCGGGCACGCGGCATCTTGCAGCCGGAGCGCCGCGGCGACCTGGAGACCGGCCGGGAAGCCGCGGCCCGCCACCGCGGCCGGCGCGTCCACCACCCGCAGCATCCATTGGTCGTCGCTGGTCAGCTGCAAGTCACGTTCTCTCATCATGATCCCGAACGGCTCCGCGGGGCCGACCCGCACCCGGACGGTACTCGCCACGGAAGAGGACGAGGCGAGCAGCGCCCACACAGCCCTGCTGGTTTCCTGCGATCCGGCCAGCACGCGCTCGGCGTGAATCTCGCCGTGACCACCGAGCCAGCGGTAGGCGACGAACCCGTCGGCGGCCAGGTAACTAAAGAGATCATCGTCGAGCAGCCATTGGCTGACGACGGCGTCGTCCCAGCTGATCGGGCCGCACTCACGCGCGCCGGCGTGCACCTCGGCATGAATCCGGCGCACCGCCGCCGCGTCGTCAGGAGTGGCGCGGCGCAGCGCTGCGGTCCGCGGCGCCGTGATCGTATGCAGCGATCGCGCGTCGATCGCGGCCGCGTAGGTATGACCTGCCAGTTCCCAGCCGAGGGACCGGTAGATCGGCATCGTCGCCGGGTACA
This sequence comes from uncultured Actinomycetota bacterium, assembly GCA_963727015.1. Lineage (GTDB taxonomy): Bacteria > Actinomycetota > Actinomycetes > Streptosporangiales > Streptosporangiaceae > DATFVJ01. The sequence continues at coordinate 66,335 of CAVSEV010000009.1, forward strand.
GCATCGACAGCGGATAACCGGCCGCCGCGATGTGGTCAAGCAGTGCGGTCATGAGCGCGCGTCCGATGCCCCTGCCGCGATCTTCAGGCGCGACGGCGACGCCGAAGACCCCGGCCATCGGCAGGTCACGGCCGAGCCACCACTGGCTCGTGCGGTGGAACCCGGCGGCCGCGGCCATCCGGGTCCCGGCGAACGCGGCCAGGTATCTGCGCTCGGCGATGGCGGCGGCGCACCGTGCCAGCATGCGTTCCCGCCGCGGGGGCGGCATCGGCCCGAACGCCCGAACGCTCAGGTCGAGCAGCTCATCCAGGTCATCGGCAGGGCCGAGTTCGCGGATCTGCACGTCCATGGCAGCTACCCGTCAGCCAACCTTCTCCATGACCTCGTCGCTGACCGAGTAGTTGGCGTAGACGTTCTGCACGTCATCAGAGTCCTCAAGGATGTCGATCAGCCTGAACACCTTCTTGGCGTGCTCCTCGTCGAGCGGGACCTCCATCGTGGGCAGGAACGCGGCCTCCGCGGAGTCGTAGTCGATGCCAGCCTGCTGGAGGGCGGTGCGCACGCCGATCAGGTCGCCGGCGTCGCTCACTACCTCGAACGACTCGCCAAGGTCGGTCACCTCCTCGGCGCCCGCCTCAAGCACCGCCGTAACGATGTCATCCTCGGTCGGCCCAGCTGCCTTGGGGACAAGAACAACGCCCTTGCGGTGGAACAGGTAAGAAACAGAACCTGGGTCGGCCATCGAGCCGCCGTTGCGGCTGAACGCGGTGCGCACGTCGGACGCCGCGCGGTTGCGGTTGTCTGTCAGGCACTCGACGAGCACTGCGACACCGCCAGGTCCGTAGCCCTCGTAGGTGACGGCCTCGTAGGCTGCGCCGCCAGCTTCGAGGCCAGCGCCGCGGCGCAAGGCACGGTCGATGTTGTCATTGGGAACCGAGCTCTTCTTCGCCTTCTGGATGGCGTCGTAGAGCGTCGGGTTGCCCGCCGGATCACCGCCGCCCGTCCGTGCCGCGACCTCCACGTTTTTGATCAGCTTTGCGAAGAGCTTGCCGCGCTTGGCGTCGACGACCGCCTTCTTGTGCTTGGTGGTGGCCCACTTGGAGTGGCCGCTCATGATCTCCCCTTCACGATGTCGGCAAAGAGCCGATGGGCGCGGTCGTCCGCGGTGAGCTCCGGGTGGAACGCGGTGGCCAGCAGCGGCCCCTGCCGGACGGCCACGATCCTACCGGTGGAGCCGTCCCTGCAGAGGATCTCGACGGCCGCACCCGCCTGATCGACCCAGGGCGCGCGGATGAAGACGGCGCGCAACCTCGGGCCCTCGATGCCGCGCATGTCAAGCTCAGTCTCGAATGAATCCGCCTGACGCCCGAACGCGTTACGGCGGACGGTCATGTCGATGCCGCCGAACGTCTGCTGACCGGCCGCGCCGTCGACAAGCCGGTCAGCCAGCATGATCATCCCGGCGCAGGAGCCGAACGCGGGCATCCCCGCGGCGACCCGTTTGCGCACCGGCTCCATCAGATCGAACGCCGTGGCAAGCTTCCAGATGGTGGTTGATTCACCGCCGGGGATCACCAGGCCGTCGACCGCGTCGAGCTCGGATGGCCGCCTGATCGCGGCGGGCTGCGCACCGACGTCCCGCAGCGCTCTGACGTGCTCTCGCACGTCGCCTTGCAGGGCGAGCACACCTATGACCGGATTCGCGGACACTGGCAACCCTCCCGCCTGGACGCTGGGACATCGTGAGACTTCCTGTCGGCCTGCATATTCAACACCCGGTACCCGTGGTCGTCATCCCGGCGGCCCAGCCGGCAGGCAGGTCTTCGACCGCGCCGACCTCACCGTGCGCGGTGATGCAGACACGTGCGGTGCCAAGCTTGAGGCCTGAGATCGCGATGGCGCCAAGCCGGGCCGGCAGCCGGGGCCGGAGCCAGAGGCAGCGTCGCGGCACGTCGGGATCCAGGCCAAGGAACGCGCGGAGCACGAGCAGCGGAGCCGCGCTCGCCCACGCCTGCGGCGAGCAGGAGGCCGGATAGGGCACCGGCGCACCGAATTCGCCGCGGTCGAAGCCGCAGTAAAGCTCGGGCGGCCTGCCGCCGAATGCGTCGATCGCGTCGAGCATTCCGGTGCCAAGGCGGCCGGCCAGATCGGCCGCACCTGGCAGATGCGCGTACCGGAGCAGGCCCGCGACGGCAATTGCCGTGTCATGCGGCCAGACCGAGCCGTTGTGGTAGCTCATCGGGTTGTAGGCGCCCATGCCCGCGGCGAGGGTTCGGAGCCCGAAGCCGGTTTCCATGTCCTCGCCTGCCAGTTTCTCGATCAGCGCGGCCGCCCGTGAGTCCGTGGCGATGCCCGTCCAAAGGCAATGCGCCGCATTGCTGGTCAGCGCGCTGACCGGCTGCCCAAGGCCGTCGAGGGCGACCGCGTACCAGCCATGGCCGGGCAGCCAGAACCGCTCATCGAAGCTGGCGCGTAAGGCGGCTGCCCGCGCGCGGCAGCGGGCCGCCGTCTCCTGGTCCCCGAAGGCGCCGGCCAGCTCGGCCCGCGCCTGCCAGGCGGCGTAGACATAACCCTGGACCTCACACAGCGCGATCGGCGGCTCGGCGGGACGGCCATCGGCATGGTTGATGCTGCCCGGGCTGTCCTTCCAGCCCTGGTTGGCCAGGCCGTGCCCGGCGGCTCGCTGGTATTCGACAAATCCGTCGCCGTCCTTGTCGCCGTACCGAGTGATCCAATCGAGCGCGGCATCCGCGGCGGGCAGCAGGTCACGCACGACCGTCTCGCTCGCACCCCAGCGCCAGCTCTCCGTGAGCAGCATGACGAATAGCGGCGTCGCATCGACGGTTCCGTAGTAGCGGCCGCCGCCGCCGAGGGCACCGGTGCTGCCGGGTCCACGTCTGCGCTCATGCATGATCCGCCCCGGCTCTTCCTCCGTGGCCGGGTCGACGCGCCGGCCCTGCAGGCCGGCCAAGGTCCGCAGTGTTCCGACCGCCAGGCCGGCGTCGAGCGGCAGGGCCATCCAGGCGGTGAGCAGGCTGTCGCGGCCGAAGAGGGTCATGAACCACGGGGCGCCTGCGGCCACGAATGGGCGATCCGGGTGCGCGGGGTCGTGGATGCGCAGCGCGCGCAGATCGGCCGCGGTCCGTTCGAGCACGTGATCGAACGCTGGGGTGTCACTCGTGATCACGCTGCCCGCCCAGCCGCTTTCCCTGCCGCGGTCCACATCCGGGGGGCGCCGCTGCGTGCCGCCGCGGGTACCTGCCCGGGCCGCGATCGGCCGCGCCACGATCCGCGCCGACCAGCGGCCCGCGGCCGGGATCGCCGGCCGCCAGCTCACCGCGCCAGGCGTGATCAGCGGGTCCCCGGTCGCGCTTACCCGGACACCTGCGTCGGCGGCCTGGCCGCCGGGTCGTGGCCGCAGGACGAGTTCGGCGCCGCTCGCGCTGGCCGTGACACCCCCCACGGTCGCGCGGCCCTCCTTGACCGCGAATACGTCAGCGAAGTCAGCCTCGATCGCGAGGGTCACGTTAGGTGCGGCAGCCGCGGCGCCGAGATTCTCCAGGGTGAGGGTCTCCCTCAGGTCGTCGCCGACGGTCCGGTCGCGGACCACGAGCAGGGTGCTGTCGGCTTCCCCGTGCCCCGGTCCGCGGCGCAGGACGAACCGGCCGCTGCCGGGATCCTCACTCAGCGCAAGCATCGGAAGCAGGCTCTCGCCGTCGACGCGAAGTTCCCAGCGCGAAATGACGCGGGCATCGCCGGCGAACAGCCCGAGCGCGCCCTGCGGGGTGATGTCACCCGAGGCCGCCGACAGGCAGAACGTCGTGCCGGCCAGCAGGGTGACGATGTCACTTCCGGCCGTGGCCGGCGCGGAAGTGGTGCTGTTGAGCACGCCGGCCAAGAGTGGCCCGGGCCCAATGCTTGCGGGCCCCGTGCTTGCGGGCCCCGTGCTTGCGGGCCCCGTGCTTGCGGGCCCCGTGCTTGCGGGCCCCGTGCTTGCGGGCCCCGTGCTTGCGGGCCCCGTGCTTGCGGGCCCCGTGCTTGCGGGCCCCGTGCTTGCGGGCCCCGTGCTTGCGGGCCCCGTGCTTGCGGGCCCCGTGCTTGCGGGCCCCGTGCTTGCGGGCCCCGTGCTTGCGGGCCCCGTGCTTGCGGGCCCCGTGCTTGGTGAGCTCAGCGAGTCTTCGCGGTTACCAGCCACGGTCCGCGTAGTGCTGCTGCGCCGGGAGGTCGTCGAGGTTGATGCCGACCATGGCCTCGCCGAGACCACGTGACACCTTGGCGACTACGTCAGGGTCGTCGTGGAAGGTGGTCGCCTTGACGATCGCCGCCGCGCGCCTTGCGGGATCGCCTGACTTGAAAATGCCCGACCCCACGAACACGCCCTCCGCGCCGAGTTGCATCATCATCGCCGCGTCCGCAGGCGTGGCGATACCACCTGCGGTGAAGAGCACCACGGGCAGCGCCGGCCCTTGCCACGTCTTCTACCAGGTCGTGCGGTGCGCCGAGATCCTTGGCAGCCGCATAGAGTTCCTCGCTGGATACCGTGGCGAGGCGACGGATCTCGGCCGTGATCTGGCGCATGTGCCTGGTCGCCTCGACCACGTTCCCCGTCCCCGCCTCGCCCTTGGACCTGATCATCGCCGCACCCTCGGAGATCCGGCGCAGCGCCTCACCGAGATTGGTGGCACCGCACACGAACGGCACCGTGAACTTCCACTTGTCCACGTGGTAGCTCTCGTCCGCTGGGGTGAGGACCTCGGATTCATCGATGTAGTCGACCCCGATGGCCTGCAGCACCTGAGCCTCGGCGAAATGGCCGATGCGGCATTTGGCCATGACGGGGATGGACACTGCGCTGATGATGCCGTCGATCATGTCGGGGTCGCTCATCCTGGCGACGCCGCCCTGTGCCCGGATGTCGGCGGGTACCCGCTCGAGCGCCATCACGGCGACCGCCCCCGCATCCTCGGCGATCTTGGCGTGGTCGGGCGTGACAACGTCCATGATCACGCCGCCCTTGAGCATGTCGGCCATCCCCCGCTTGACGCGCGCGGTGCCAGTCTGCGGGCTCGAGCTGACCTCAGCGGGGCTGGCGCTGCTGCTGACGGTTGTGCTGGCCGTGCTGACGGGGCTGGCGGACACTTGGGTACCTCACCTGAAGATGGATGACTAGGTGCGTCGCTACCGTCTGCTACCTGCAACGACGCTAGCTATGACGACGCTAGCCATAACGGCGGTCAGACCTTGCGGCGGCTACCGGATCGGGCCGGCGCCGCGCAGTGCAGCGCCGCGCCGGGCTTCACCGGCAGATTCCATGATATTCGCTGCCGGCTAGCCGCCCCAACAGCCACTACGAGCCCTCCGCACGCCCGAAGTGGCCGACTGCGCCGATCACATGAGCCCAGCAAGACCAGACAGGCCTGCGTCGCGCCGCTGAGGACGTGCGCCACGCGGCGGCCAGAACGCCGCTTAGCCGCACGCCCCAGCGCCGCACGCAGTCTCGGCAAGATCCCGTGGGTCGCAGTCTCGGCAAGATCCCGCGGTTCGCGGTCTCGGCAAGATCCCGCGGTTCGCGGTCTTGACAAGATCCCGCCGGTCGCGGTCTTGACAAGATCCCGCCGGTCGCGGTCTTGACAAGATCCCGCCGGTCGCGGTCTTGACAAGATCCCGCGGGTCCGCGTCGCGCCGCTGAGGACGTGCGCCACGCGGCGGCCAGAACGCCGCTTAGCCGCACGCCCCAGCGCCCGCCCCGGACGAGATGGGCAGATCACATAGCGGATTCAGGGAGCGCGAGATGGCGACACGCCGGGAGCGGGACAAAGGCAATGCCGAGACGATGCCGACGACCTGGGACAGCGACCGGTCGGACGACGACCAGGCGCCGCCCTGACGCGGGGCGCTCTGTTGGCCGGCATCGTGACCATTGCGATCTCCATCGCGGTCGGCGCGATCGTCGCCATACCGCCCGTGCAGCGGGCCCCGCAGCTGCCGGAAGCGTCCCCGACGGCTCCCCGCGCCGAGGACTTGGCTGACACATAATGGCCCATTGTGTGCCATATCTGGCACCTGATGGCCCATTGTGTGTCACCGTCGCAGGTGATCTTGGCGCCCGCGGGCGATGCACCCGTCCCGTCCGGGCCGGGCGCTGGGGCGTGCGGCTAAGCGGCGTTCTGGCCGCCGGGTGGCGCACGTCCTCACTGGCGCGGCGCGGACCCGCCAGGATCCCCGTGAAGACCACGGCGCGGACCCGCCAGGATCCCCGTGAAGACCACGGCGCGGACCCGCCAGGATCCCCGTCGAAGACCACGGCGCGGACCCGCCGGGATCCCGTCAAGACCACGGCGCGGACCCGCCGGGATCCCGTCAAGACCGCGTCCAGCGCCGCGACCAGCCGGACCGCGCTGCGGGTGGGAGCGCGCCAGGCGGCAGCCGTTAAGTATGGTGCTCGAGCTCAGCCGGTGAGGCGGGGCATGTGGGTGCCTCCGCTACCGTCGCCAGCCTCCGGCGGCGCGTCGTCTATCTCGAAAAACGCTGGCGCCCTGGCGCCGCCGGCGAGGCGCAGCAGCCGCACCAGGCGGCGGCGGCGTGCCGCCAGGGTCGCCGCGACCGCGTCGTTGTAGAACTTGCGCGCGAGGAACACCTGGTGCGCCGCGGCCTCGATCTCGGCGAGCAACTCGTCCGCGCCGCTCGTGCCGGTCAGCGACTTCCTGAAGTCCGGCTGGCCGAACACCGCACGGAGGGCCCGGGAAAGGTCGCTCTCCGCAAGCTCGCCTGGCTGCGCCTCCCCACCGTCCGTCACCACCGACCCGAGCCCTTCGGCGGCCCTCGCGTCGTGCGCGGCTCCGGCGATCAGAAGGCTCGTCGCGGGGTCGAGCAGGCCGGAGGCGGCCAGCTCAAGCGCGACACCGCTGCGCCTCGCCAGTGCCGCGTCGAGGTTGGCGCGCGCGGCCTCGGCGCGGGCATGCAGGCGGTCGACCCTGGTCGCCCGCCATGACACGTAAAATCCGACGAGGACGGCGACCGCAACGACGATCGCCACATCGGTCAGTACGCCACCCATCGGTATTCCTCAATGTCCGCAATGACCCCAACAGCAACGACCGCAGCCCAAACTAGCTCAGCACGGACCAAGTGAGCACCGACCAGGTGAGCATAGGCCAGGTGAGCACGGACCGGGTGGGGGCGGCACCAGGTGGACGACCGACAGCAGGCCTGGCATGCCTGCGTGCTTCACTCATTCGCTCCTGGCGCGACCGCGACGCGGTCGGCGCCCGGCACGACGGTCTCATAAACGCGGACGACGTCGCGTGCTACCACTGACCAGTCGTAGGACCGCACGGCCGTCATCGCCGCGCGCGACACGGAAGCACGCCGCTCCGGGTCGTCGAGCAGCCGCCCGGCCGCCCTGGCCAGGTCCGCCGGGCTGCCGGTCTCGAACAGCTCACCTGCCTGACCGCCGCGCAGCACGCGGCGAAACGCGTCGAGGTCACTCGCTGCGATCGCGGCACCTGACGCCATGGCCTCGGCGAGGACGATGCCGAAACTCTCACCACCGATGTTGGGCGCGCAGAAGACGTCGACCGAGTGGTACACGCTGGCCTTCACGTCCTCGCTGACCTCGCCGAGGAGCACCACCCGGTCGCGCAGTGCGGCAGGGACCTTGGCAGCCACCTCGGCGGTGTCGCCAGGTCCGGCGATGAGCAGGCGCAGCGCCTGGCGCTCCGCGGCAAGCAGCACGAACGCGTCGAGCAGGACCTGCAGGCCCTTGCGCGGTTCGTCCAGCCGGCCGAGGAAGCCGATCACGCCACCCTCGCCGGGCCAGCCGGGCAGCGGGGTCGCAGCCGCGTACCTGTGCACCGCGACGCCGTTCGGGATCAGCACCGCGTCGCCGCCCAGATGCTCGACCAGCGTCTTGCGCGCCGCCTCAGAGACCGCGATCCTCGCGCTGATCTTCTCGAGCGCCGTCTGCAGGACCGGGTGAGCGGCATGCATTGCGCGGGACCGAACCATCGCGGTGTGGAAGGTCGCGACTATGGGGCCTGACGCGACCCAGCAGGCGAGAAGCGACAGGCTAGGCGCCATCGGCTCGTGTACGTGCAGCACGTCGAAACCGCCGTCGCGGACCCATCGGCGGACCCGGCTCACAGACAAGAAGCCGAACGCAAGCCGCGCGACGGAACCGTTGTAGGGCACCGGCATCGCCCGCCCCGCCGGCACCACATAGGCGGGCAGCGGCGTGTCGTCGTCGGCAGGAGTGATCACCGAAACCTCGTGGCCGAGCCCGATCAGCGCCTCGGCCAGGTCCCGCACGTGCGCCTGCACCCCGCCCGGAACATCCCAGGTGTAGGGGCAGACGATGCCTACCTTCATGGGTCCGCACTTTCCGCGCCCGCGCCTTCCGCGGCTGCCCCTTCCGTGTGCGCCGCGCTGACGGCCGCACTGGCCCGGACCGCCGCAAGGCGGTCAGGGTCGAGGTCGGCGACAAATACCCTCTGCAGCATGTGCCAGTCCTCTGGGTGCTCGCGGATGCCCTCCTCGAACACGTCCGCCATCTGCTGGGTCATCGCGGCGACCTTCTCTTTCCTGGCGCCTTCGGCAGGCACAGGGATCTCGGGGCGGATGTCGGCGTGCCAGAGGCTGCCCTCGTACCAGAGTGTCACCGGTATCAGGGCCGCCCCCGTCTGCACGGCGAGAGCGGCTGGGCCCGCGGCCATCCGGGCGGTCTCGCCGAAAAACGTCACCTCGACGCCGCTGGCGGTCAGATCCCTGTCGCAGACAAGGCAGACCATGCGGCCGGCGCGCAGCCGCTGGGCCATCACACCGAACGGGGCCGCGCCGCCGGTGAGCGGCAGTGCCTCAAAGCCGAGGCCCTGACGGAACGCGAGGAACTTCTGGTAGAGCGCCTCGGGCCGCAGGCGTTCCTCGACCGTGGTGAACGAGCCAGCACCACGGGCGATGATCCACGCTCCGGCGTGATCCCAGTTACCCATATGGGGAAGGGCGAAGATCACACCTCGGCCCGCCGCCAAGCAGGCGAAGGCAGCCGCCTCGGCGCCATCGGAGCGCATGTTGCCCAGGATCCGCTCCTGGCTGATCACGGGCAGCCGGAAGATCTCCAGGAAGTAACGCAGGTAGGAGCGCATGCCCGCGCGGGAAAGCTGGCGCAACTGCGAGCCGGTGGCACCGGGCCCGATGACGCGGCGCAGATTCGCCTCGAGTTGCTGCACTCCCCTGCCCTGACGTCGCCAGGCGATCTCCGCGACGAGCATGAACAGGCTCCGCGCCCATGCCTCTGGCATCCTCTTGACCACGGTCCAGCCGAGCGAGTACCCCGCCGCGATCAGGCGATCCTTCAGCGCTTCCACACTGTCTCCCTCAGCTACGTCGGGGGTGTCGTAGGCGTCGTAGGTGCCGGGGGTGGCGTCGTAGGTGCCGGGGGTGGCGTCGTCGGCGGCGCGGGCGTCGTCGGCGGCGGCGGGGACGTCGGCGGCGGCGGGGCCGGGGGCGCGGCGAGCGCGCCGCGGCGCACATCGAGTACCCGCTGCCCGAAAGTGACCACACTACCCGCGGCGATCAGCCACAGGCCGGCCGCGAGCACGTAAGGGACACCGAGGCCGGCCAGCCCGGTCGAGACCAGGCAGACAACCATCCGTTCAGGCCGCTCTGCTATGCCCATTCCGCAGCGAAGGCCGAGCCCTTCGGCGCGCGCCTTCGCGTAGGACACCAGCAGGCTTGCCACCAGGCAGAACAGAGCGACACCTGCGAGCAGCCTGCTGCGGCCGCCGCCGAAGAACCACAGCAGGATGCCGGAGAAGACCGCGGCATCGGCAATGCGATCCATGGTCGAGTCAAGGAACGCGCCCCATGTTCCGGTACTCCCCGTCACCCGGGCAACGGCGCCGTCCAGCATGTCGGTGAGGACGAAAGCCGTGCACACCATCGTGCCTGCGAACAGGTGGCCGGTCGGGAAGAGGCTCAGCGCGCCGCAGGAGACGCCAACGGTGCCGACCGCAGTGATCTCGTTCGGCGTCACGCCGGTGCGGGCAAGCGCACGTCCGATCGGGATGAGCACCCGGTCGAGGACGGGTCGCAGGGCGTTGAGCATGGCCGTCCGATCTTAGTGCTTGCGGCTGCGCGCCAGTTCGGTCAGGGACTCGCTGGGTGCGCCCGGGTCGTTGGCAGGTCCCGGGTGGCCTGGCCGGGCTCCGCGTGGGCGGGGTGCGACGCGATTGGGGCGCGCCCGGTGATTCCGGGTGAGGGGTTGTGGTGACAGCGTCCGCAGGTAAAGGCTGAACACACCGCAAGGTGAACGACACACAACCCGGCAGGAGGCGATGCGGGTGGCGGAGAAGGCAGGAACCGCGGGAGCCGCGGGCAGGGCACCAGTGGCCGACCGGCCCGACGGGGTTCGTAACGTCGTGCTCGTCGGCCACTCGGGAGCAGGCAAGACGACGTTGGTAGAAGCGCTACTCGCATTTACGGGAACGATCCAGCGCACTGGCCGCGTCGAGGACGGCAGCACGGTGAGCGACTTCGACGAGGTGGAGGTCCGGCAGCAGCGTTCCGTGAACCTCACCCTCGCACCTGTGATGCATGCGGGCATCAAGATCAACCTTCTCGACACGCCCGGATACGCCGACTACGTCGGGGACCTTCGTGCTGGGCTCCGCGCGGCAGATGCCGCGCTTTTCGCCGTATCGGCCGCGGAAGGCGTGGACGGGCTTACCCGCATGCTATGGGACGAATGTGCCGCGGTGGGGATGCCCCGTGCGGTGGTCATCACCAAGGTCGATCATCAGCGTGCCGATTTTGAAGAGGTGCTGGCGATCTGCCAGGACGCCTTCGGCGACGGCGTCGCTCCGCTGTATCTCCCGGTGGCCGGAGAGCGTGGCGAGGTGCGGGGCCTCGTCGGCCTGCTCTCGCAACGGTTCTTTGACTATTCGAGCGGGACCCGCAGGGAAGCCGATCCAGCTCCCGGTGACCTGCAGCAGGTCGAGGACCTGCGCAGCACCCTCATCGAGGGCATCATTCAGGAGAGCGAAGACGAGAGCCTGATGGACAGGTACCTGTCCGGTGAGGAGATCGAAGCCAAGGTTCTTATCGAAGACCTCGAGAAGGCGGTCGCCAGGGGCAGCTTCTATCCCGTGCTCGCCACCTCGGCCCCGCACGGGATCGGCATGACCGAGTTGCTCGAGGTCATCACGCAGGCATTCCCGTCGCCGCTCGAACACGCGATGGCCGCAGTCACGACGGTGGACGGCGCGCCCGTGAATGGGCTCAAGTGCGACCCGAAGGGCCCGCTGCTCGCCGAGGTGATCAAGACCACGTCCGACCCGTATGTTGGCCGGATCAGCCTGGCACGGGTGTTCTCAGGGACCCTGCGACCCGACGCCGTGCTGCACGTCTCCGGGCACGGGATGGAAAGAAGGGGACATGCCGACCACGACGCGGACGAGAAGGTCGGTGCCCTCACCTCACCATTGGGCAAACAGCAGCGGACCGCGGCCCAGTGCGTGGCGGGCGACATCTGCGCGATAGCGAAACTCAGTTCGGCCGAGACAGGCGACACGCTGTCGGAGAAGGAGCGGCCACTGCTGATGGAGCCGTGGTCGATGCCTGAACCACTGCTTCCTGTCGCGATCAAGGCCAAGTCCAAGGCCGACGAGGACAAGATGTCGCAGGCGCTGGCCCGGCTGGTGGCTGAGGACCCGACGCTGCGGCTGGAGATGAACGCCGAGACCCGCCAGCTTGTGCTTTGGTGCATGGGTGAGGCGCATGTCGATGTGCTCCTCGATCGGCTGGCGAACAGGTACGGCGTCGAAGTGGAGACCGTCCAACTGCGGGTGCCACTGCGGGAGACTGTCGCTGGCAAGGCGCAGGGGCTCGGCAGGAATGTGAAGCAGACCGGTGGTCACGGCGAGTTCGGGATCTGCCACATCGAGATCGAGCCCAGGCCATCCGGAGCCGGTTTCGAGTTCGTGGACAAGATCGTCGGTGGGGTTGTGCCGCGAAACTTCATCCCGTCCGTCGAGAAAGGCGTCCGGGCCCAGATGGAGCTAGGTGCGGTGGCCGGCTACCCGATGGAGGACATAAGGGTCACCTTGTTCGATGGGAAGGCGCACTCCGTTGACTCGTCCGACATGGCGTTCCAGAAGGCAGGCAAGCTGGCGCTCAAGGATGCCGCTGACAAGGCGGGCGTGCTGCTGCTCGAACCTGTCGACGAGGTTTCGGTGCTCGTGCCTGACGATTACGTCGGTGCTGTTATGTCCGACCTTTCTTCGCGCCGGGGACGGGTGCTCGGCACCGAGTCCGTGGCTGGCGGGCGGACCCTCGTCAAGGCCGAGATCCCTGAGCTCGAGATCACCCGCTACGCCATCGATTTGCGGTCGATGTCGCAGGGCACTGGCACCTTCACCCGGTCGTACCTGCGTCATGAGCCGCTGCCGTCACATCTGGCCGACAAGGTGGTGAGCGCTGCCAAGGCCGATTGACTGCATACTTCATGATCGCGGCGGGGCTGCCAGCTGGTGGCCCCGCCGATAGCCGCCAGCCCGCCGGATAGCCGCCAGCCCGCCGGACGGCTGGCAGCCCCCGGACAGCTGGCAACCGCCGGACAATCGAGGATCCTGGGTAGGGCCTCCCGCCGCGTAGGATCCACCGCGATCACGGAATGGCCGGGACCAGTCAGCCCGCGGGCCAGGCCTCCGCGATGAGCTTGCGGGTGTCACGCAGCAGTTGTGGAAGCACTCGCGTCTGGCCGACGATGGGCATGAAGTTGGTATCGCCGCCCCACCTGGGCACCACGTGCTGATGCAGATGCGCGGCGATGCCCGCACCCGCTACCGCGCCGAGGTTCATGCCAACATTGAATCCCTGCGCGCCCGCCGCATTGCGCAGCGCCCGAACCGCGCGTTTGGTGTGATCCGCGAGCTCGGCTGTTTCCGCCTCGTCAAGATCGGTGTAGTCAGCGGCGTGGCGGTACGGGCACACCATCAGGTGGCCGCTGTTGTACGGATAGAGGTTCAGCACCGTGAAAACGGCCCGGCCGCGCGCGACGACAAGCCCATCCGCGTCAGAGAGCCCGGGGATACGGCAGAAGGGGCACTGCTCCAGGCCGCCCTCGCCGCCGGGTTTGTTCTCGCCGCGGATGTAGGCCATCCGGTGCGGCGTCCACAGTCGTTTGAAGCCGTCCGGATCTCCTGTCCCCTCCTGCACTAGTTGCACATCCTCGGGCGCCGCGGGTTCCGGCTCCGGTCCTGAGCTCGGATCGGCGCGATCAGTCCGCGATACCGGCGAGTCACGGTTTGACATGGATGCAGCATAGGGGCGCGGCAGAGCACCGCCACGTGTTACCCCGGCGAGGCGGTGGCACATGATGGGCCATCGTGTGCCACCTGTGACACCTTATGGGCCATCGTGTGTCATCGCTGGCGGACGATCATGGCACCCTCCGGTCCAGGACCAAGCGAAGTACTCCATTCGCGCGTGACAGCCTCGGTGCGAACGGGACAATGCTGGCAGCCGGAGATGCGCTGCCCGGGATTGCAGAGCAGCCTCCGGACCGCGCCGGGAGCGAGAGAGGCCGCCGTGAGCGAGACATCCGCAAGCAATGTCCAGGCGCATGACAGGGACCGCGGTGGCCTGCCGCCCGGCACCTCCACGCCAGCCGGCACCTCCATGGCAGCGTCCATCGAACAGGGCACCGGCCCGCTGCCCGGACACCCGGACGACAGGCCCTTGGCCGGGCAAACTGCCACCGCGCCGCGGGGAGACTCGGTTGCCGACGTGCCGTCGCTGGAGCCTGACCGGTTCGGCAGGCAGCAGCCGGAGGCACAGTTTGGCCGACCGGCGACGGATTCAGCGCCCGCCCTCGAGCCCTTGCCACGGCCAGCGGTGAACGCGCCAGCGCAATCCGCGGTCTACGGGATGCAGCCCAGGCGTTCCATGCCTTCCCAGCCTGCCATGCCTTCCCCGTCTTCCCCGTCTTCCCCGTCTTCCCCGTCTTCCCAGCCTGCCATGCCTTCCCAGCTTGCCATGCCTTCCCCGTCTTCCCAGACTTCGCAGACGGCCCAGACTGCCCCGCCTTCGTCCGCGCCGTCAGCAGAGGGTGCGCCCCCTGCGTGGCCGTCGTCGCAGACGTCGCCCTCTGCCGTCTCGCCATTCTCCGCCGCTCCGCCGCCCGCGCGGCACGCACCCGCGCACCACGGGCCCGTGCAGTACCCCGCGGGGGTGCAGCACACACAGGCGGCCGTCCCGCCGCACCTGCCGGGTGCCGCCGCCGCGCCGCAGGTCCGGGCTGCGACCCCGCCGCGGCCGCCACGCGGCTACGGGGACGCCAGAACTGACGTGCATGGGCAGGGCGGGAACGGGTTAAGCGACCGGCCCGCAGACCGGCAGCAAGACCGGCCGGGCGGCCTCGCTCACGGCAACATACGGCCTGGCGCGCCCGATGATGAGCTCATGGTTCTTTGCGCGCCCGTGCCTGTCGCCGAGCAGGTCACCGCCACAGGGCCCAAGCATGTTGCCGCTACAGGCGCGCAGCACACCCCCGCTACAGGCGCCCAGCACAGCGCCGCCACAAGCCCGCAGCACACCGCCGCTACAAGCCCGCAGCACACCGCCGCTACAGGCGCCCAGCACACCGCCGCCACAAGCCCGCAGCACACCGCCGCTACAGGCGCCCAGCACACCGCCGCCACAAGCCCGCAGCACACCGCCGCACAGGCGCCCAGCACGCCGCCACAAGCCCGCAGCACACCGCGGTTGTGAAAGGCCGGGTGGAGATCGAAGACGACGTGGTCGAGAAGGTAGCCGGGCTTGCTGCGGTGGAGGTCGATGGCGTGGCCGATCTCGGTGGAAACGCCGCGCGGACGCTCGAGACGGTCCGTGAACCCGTGGGCGTCGGACACCGGCGCGGCGCTCAGGGCGTGCATGCCAGGATCGAGGACCGCCAGGTCGCGATCCACGTCGTGATCGTGATCGAGTACGGCGCCGTCGTGATGGAAGCAGCCAAGGCGGTCAAGGCCAACGTGGCCCGCACGGTCAGCCACATGCTGGGTCTGCGGGTCATCGAGGTTAACGTGACCGTCGACGACGTCGCGATGCCGCACGCCAAGGCCGGCGCGCGCCTGGCGGATCACGCGGCGCCGGCCAAATAGACGACGGCCAAATAGACGACGGCCAAATAGACGACGGCCAAATGTACGCGGGCCAAATAGACGACGGCCAAATGGACGGGGGCCAAATATACGGCGGCAGCGCCCGTTGACGAGCGGTGGAGTCGTCAGACCTGGATGCGGTCCGCCACGGCCTGGACGATCTCCTCAATGGCCTCGCCCACCGGGACGCCGTTTCGCTGAGATCCATCGCGGTATCTGAACGACACCGCACCGGCGGCTACGTCAGCGTCACCGGCAAGCAGCATGAATGGCACCTTCTGCCGCTGCGCGTTGCGGATCTTCTTCTGCATCCGGTCATCGCCGTCGTCCACCTCGGCGCGGATACCCCGCTCGCGCATGGCCGCCGCGACACCTGACAGGTAAGAAACGTGCGCTTCCGCGATCGGGATCCCCACCACCTGTACGGGCGACAGCCACGGCGGCAGGGCGCCCGCATAGTGCTCGAGGAGAATGCCGAAGAACCGCTCCACTGAGCCGAACAGCGCTCGGTGGATCATGCACGGGCGAGGCCTCGCACCGTCCGCGGCCTGGTACTCAAGCTGGAAACGGGTCGGAAACTGCAGGTCGACCTGGAGGGTGGACAGCTGCCAGCGGCGGCCGATGGCATCGCGCAGGTGCACGTCGATCTTGGGGGCGTAGAACGCGCCCTCTCCCTCGGAAACAACGTAGGGCAGGCCGGAGGCGTCTAGCGCCTGCTTGAGTGCGGCCTCGGCTTCGTCCCACTGTTCCGGCTCGCCGACGAACTTCTCCGGGCGGGTGGAAAGCTCGGCCTCGAAGTCGGTGAGCCCGAAGTCGCGCAGCAGGTCGACGACGAACTGCAGCAAAGAGATGAGTTCGCCCGGCATCTGCTCCCAGGTGCAGAAGATGTGCGCGTCATCCTGGGTGAAGCCGCGCAACCTGGTCAGGCCGTGCAGCACCCCCGACTTCTCGAACCTGTACACGGTGCCGAACTCGAAAAGCCGCAGCGGCAGTTCCCGGTAGGACCTGCCACGTGATCGGTAGACCAGAATGTGGAACGGGCAGTTCATCGGCTTCGGGTAGTAGTTGGCGCCCTCCATTTCCATGGGCGGGTACATCGCGTCCGCGTACCACCCGAGGTGCCCGGAAACCTCGAACAATGTCGACTTAGCGATATGCGGAGTATTGACGAACTGGTAGCCGGCCTGCTCGTGCCGCTGCCGCAAGTAGTCCTCCATGACCTTGCGGACTATGCCGCCCTTGGGATGGAAGACGGCCAGGCCGCCGCCGATTTCGGTCGGGAAGGAGAACAGGTCGAGCTCGGCGCCAAGGCGGCGGTGGTCGCGCCGCTCCGCCTCGCCGAGCAGCCTGAGGTGCTCGGCGAGAGCCTCCTTTGACTCCCACGCGGTCCCGTAGATCCGTTGCAGCTGCGGGTTCTTCTCGCTGCCTCGCCAGTACGCTCCGCCGCTTCGCATCAGCTTGAGCGCGGGTATCTGCCGCGTGGTCGGCAGGTGAGGCCCGCGGCAAAGATCCTTCCAGCGCAGGTCGCGGGTGGCGGCGTCGAGGTTGTCGTAGATCGTCAACTCGCCGCCAGCGGCGCTGTCGACCTCGACAGCGGCCTCCTCGGGTGCGCTGCCGGCACCGCCCGCAGAAGAACTGCCCTTGAGCCCGATCAACTCCAGCTTGTACGGCTCACGGGCCAGTTCCTTACGCGCCTCGTCGTCGCTGACCACGCGGCGGGAGAAAAGCTGGCCCTGCTTGATGATCTGCCGCATCCGGCGCTCGATCGCCTCCAGGTCGTCGGGAGTGAACGGCCTGGTCACGTCGAAGTCGTAGTAGAAGCCGTTCTCGATTGGTGGCCCGATGCCCAGCTTCGCCTCAGGAAACAGTTCCTGTACCGCCTGCGCCAGCACGTGCGCAGCGGAATGCCGCATGATGGCCCTGCCGTCCGGGCTGTCGATCACGACGGGCTCCACGGTGTCGCCGTCCGCCAGCGGCCAGGCGAGATCGCGCGGCTGACCGTTGACCCTGGCAGCGATTACGGCGGGCGGCGAGGCCACGGCGGTCGCGCCGCCCGCAGGTGCCACAGGCACCTGGCCCGCGGCTGCCGGGCCGCCGCCGGTGCCGCCGGTGCCATCCGAGGCGACGGCCTCGCCGGCGGTCGTGCCCGCCGCCACCACGTGCTCGCTTCCGGCGAGGGTGATGCGCAACTGCGGCACGGTAGACACGGATTCTCCTAGGTGGCTGATGATGGATTGATCAGACAAGGCCCGCAGCACCGATGGTAGCGATCCGCGGCGGGTGGCGCGCACGGGTTTGCGCCCAGGCGGCACTGCTGTGCCATGGCAGTGTCACACAGCGTGAGCCTTAGCTATGCCGGAAGACTTCCCTCGTCGCTGATGGTCGCGGCCCGCGCAGCCGTTAGGGATAAATACACTCCGTAGGTGAGCGGGGGGCAGGTGAGGGGCGCGGGCGGACCGCACGCATCGCACGGCGGACCGGCGTTTCCGGTCGGCGCCGCCGCGACGCTTGCGGAACTCGAAGCGGACCCGCATCCGCTGCTCGCGAGGCTGCGCGCCCGCGAACCTGTCTCGTGGCTTCGTGCGCTCGGCGGGTGGCTGGTGACCCGCCACGATATCGCGCAGCGGGTAATGCGCGACGCCGCGACGTTCACGGTCGATGATCCGCGCTTCTCCACCGCTCAGGTCATCGGCCCGAGCATGCTCTCACTCGACGGCACGGCGCATACCCGGCACCGGGAGCCATTCGCCCGGTCGTTCCGCCCCGCGGATGTGCGGACGCGCTTCGCCACGTTCGTGACGGCCGAGACGGACCGGCTAATCGCCGCCTTGGCGCCGGCCGGTGCGGCTGAGGTCAGGCAGGCGGTCGCGGGACCGCTGTCGGTAGCGGTAGTCGCGGCGGCACTCGGTCTGCAAGACGCCGACGCCGCCGCCATCAGGTCCTGGTATCACTCGTTCGTCGAGGCGATTTCCGAGATTACCGCCGGGCGCGAGGCACGTGAGACGGCCAGTGCGGCGTTCCGCCTGCTTCAGGCGAGTGTCGAGGAGACCTTGCGGCGCGGACCTGCCTCCTCGCTCCTCGTGGCGGCGGCCGGCGGCGGCAGGCTGACGACGGTGGAGGTGGTGTCGAACGCCGCGGTCCTGATGTTCGGCGGCATCGACACCACCGAAGGGATGATCACCAACGCGGTAGCCCATCTGCTCGGCCATCCTGCCCAGCTTGCGGCGGTACGCGCGGATCCTGACCTGCTGCCGAACGCCGTCGAGGAGTCGGTGCGGCTCGAGCCGGCCGCCGCGGTGATCGACCGCTACGCGACGAGAGACACGACGCTCGCTGGTGCGCCGATCAGACGCGGGGACCTGGTCCGGATCTCGATCACCGGCGCGAACCGGGACCCTGGGGTATTCCCAGAACCGGATCGTTTCGACGTCCGCCGCGAGAACCTCCGCCTGCACCTGTCCTTCGCGCGCGGCCCGCATTTCTGCTTCGGCGCCCACCTTGCCAGGCTGGAGACCCAGACGGCGGTAGCCGGGCTCCTTGACCACCTGCCTGGCCTGCGCCTTGATCCCGCGAAGCCGAGCGCGCCTGGCGGTCTTGTGTTCCGCAAACCGCCTGAGCTGTCCGTCCGCTGGGACTGAGCACCGCCGCGCGGCATGACCACGGCACTATCAGGGCGAGACCGATCGGCCGCGGCACGGCAGGCGTCAGGTGCTGTTCGAATAGACCCGATCCGGCGTCACGAGGACCGCGGTGCGGCGTTCAGCGGCCATAACCGCGTCGTAGGTGTCCCAGTCGTCGTGGCTGCCACCCGCCGAGGTGAAGATCTCCCGCAACAGCAGGGGCAGCCGCCCGGCGTCGACGCCTGGCAGTGAATCGTCCGGGCCGGCCAGTTCGACGGGCCCCTCGACGGCGACCCACTGCCAGCCGGCCCTGACGACAAGGGTCGCGCGCGGACGCGCACGCAGGTTCACGAGCTTTTTCGCGCCGCCCCTTGCGACGAGGCCCGCGACGGAGCGGCCGGTAAGCGGGTGGGCGAGCACCCCCGCGTTCACGACGGACGACTGGATGGTCTCGTCCCTGCGCAGGGTGGACACCACGCAGAGGCCGTGATCACCGGGGACCAGCGCGGCGAAGTCTCGAAGGTCGGTCATCGCTGCAGGGTAGCCCGCCAATCCGCGGGGCCAGCGCGGCGGGCGGCTCCCGCCGACGCTGGTATCGATGGTGACCGCCACTGGTAGCCGTGACCGGGCACGCTTCGTGCTGGCAGGGATCCGAATTGCGCACCTATGTATGAGGAACGGACCCCGGGTGTATCAGGAACCGGCTCCGCGACTCTTGGACATAACGACCTAGATCCACGAGGCAACGCCCCAGCAGGGCCAGCGCAGCACGCACGGCGGGTCGTGGGCGAGTCGGCAGGGGAACGGGGATGACGATGACTGACGACACCGGATAGTCCCGGCGGCGGCTCGCGGGCCCACCGAGGCCCAGAAGCGGCCCCAAGGTGGCCCGGGTTGCGAGGCCAAAAATCTTCACGTGGCGATGAACCGCTTGTCGCGCTGCCGTCGTGCCTATATGTGATAACGGTAACGAAAGGGTCGTCGATCAACGAGCCCTGGCAGCCGAGGATTGGCCCAGCCGGGCACAGCTGTCCTTCCCGGGCGTCACGATATGCACGGCTTGGTTGTAATCAATCTGCCGGGCACGGCCTGCATCATCGTAATTAAATAAATCTTGCTGAATATGCGGCTGCCGTCCAGCGGCCGATTACCCGGCTACCCGGCAAGGAGGAGTGATGAAACAAACTTTCGGGTTTCGCAAATCGGCGCGGCACGCCTTACCGAAGAAGCAGGGGACACGAAAGTTTGACAATCGCGAAGCGGCTCTGTGGGTAGCGCCATTAGTCGCCGTGGGAACGATCGCATTCCTCCTGTTTACGGCGCTGCGGCCGAGTGCCGCCAACACATTGCTGCATTTTAACAAGCCCCACAACCCGTACGTTACGGCGGTCACGCCGAGCGGCAACCACGCGGATGTCATGCTCGCGACCTCACCGGCGCCGACCATCCCAAGTGCGCCAACCAGTACGGGGTCAGCGGCCCCGGCGCCAACGCCAGCAGATTCTGGTGCCAGCACGTCGGAGCCGATCGCGCCGTTGGCTCGGCCGCCGGTGATCACAACGCCATCGCTGCCGACCCCGCCCACCACCCCGCCGGCCCTGCGATCGACAGCGCCCGCACCGACACCGACATCCCCCACACCGCCACCGACATCTCCCGCGCCGCCACCGACATCTCCCGCGCCGCCGCCGACGTCGCCCGCACCACCGCCGACAGGTGGGAGCCCGGCGCCGACGAACCAAAACCCGACTTCTACGGCTCCCAGGATGCCCGCGCCCGCCGCCGGCCTGACGACGGCTAGTCCGACTCCATAGGCGCCAGCCCGGTTCTTCACCGGCCCGGCATCGGCCAGGCAACGGCGGCAGCCCCGCCGCTCAGCGAGAAAGGCTTGATTCCAGTGTCACGACATCGCGCCGGAAAGGTACCGGATGGTGACACGGCCCCGGTCCTGAGCGGGCAGCGGCGTGGGCTGGCCGCGATCCTTGTATCGGCCGTGACCTTGTTGGCTGCCTGCGGCTTCTACGTCAACCGCATCGTAGCGGCGCCGCCATGGACAATTGCCAACAACGCCAGCCCCGCAATACCCCGCGAAATCGCGAGCGAAATGGGGGAATGCGTGCGCCCAGGCCAGCCCGATGCGAACATCCCCGTGATCGGGCAAGGGTTCTTGCGCCGTGTCGTGCAGGTGATACGGATCGGTAGCGCCGACTACGCGGTCGATCCGTTCAGCGGGCAGGTCCTGACTACTCTGACAGTGCTTGAGCAGCACGAAGTCCGTAACTGCAGGTACGCGATAGACCAGTACGGCTACGTGCCGGGCCGCACGCTGGCGCTGACGTTTGACGACGGCCCCAGTGCGAAGTGGACGCCGCAAGTGCTCGCGCGGCTTGAGGCATATCACGTCCACGGCACGTTCTTCGAACTCGGGAGTCAGATGAAGGCCTACCCCGCAATCACCCGCCAGGTAATCGCGGACGGCAATGTGGTTGGCAATAATACGCTCAACCATCACTACATCTCGACGCAATCGGATTCGCAGGCGCGGCGCGAACTGGTTGAGACCGAGCATATCCTGACCACGGCGGCTGGCTACCGAACGAGGCTGTACCGCTCACCCGTCGGCAGCAGCAATCCCGCGTCAATGCGCGCGGATCGCAGGCAAATCCTGACCGCACAGCAGCTCGGCCTGACGGTCGCCGGGTTCGACATCGACACCGACGACTTCCGAGCTAGGCCGGAAAGCAAGCTCCCGTTGCCTGATCTCAGCAACGGTAACGGCTACGTCGTGGCAATGCACGACGGCGGCGGCAACAGGGCCGCGACACTGCGGTACCTCGTCAGCCTTATCCAGCTCGGTGAGGCGCATGGATACCACTTCGTCACGATCCCGCAACTGCTGCCCGGCGGCGGCGCGACCGTGATGACCCGGGTAACGCCGTCATTGGCCGACTGGATCGGCACCGACGGCTACGGCGCGTGGCAGCGGATCTGGCAGGGTTCGATGTTGCGTCTGCTGTTCTTGGTGAGCACCGCATTCATGGGTGGCTGGACTGCCCTGACGATCGGTGTCGGCACCTGGAGCGCTGTCAGGAACCGGCGCCGGAGGCAGCGCGAACTCAGCGGCGACAAGCCGTGGTGGCCGGAAAGCGGGGTGACAATCCTGATCGCGGCCTACTGCGAAGCGAAAACAATCGCCACGACGCTGGAATCAATCTTTTCCTACGATTACCCTGGGAAAATCCAGGTGATGGTGGTTGTAAATGGTTCCAAGAGAGACAAGCACGCGACCTACAAGGTGGTGAAGCGGCTGGCGTCCCAGCCCATGTACTCGCATCCGCGCAAGCGCCTGGTAGTGCAAAACCTGAAATCAGCAGGCAAAAGCCGCGCTCTCAATCACGGACTGTTCTGCAGGCAGGCAGGAAGGTACATCATCCAAAGTGGTATAACGGTTATGCTCGACGCCGACACCCGCCTGCAGCCCGCCCGGATGAGGCGGTCGGACGTGCGCCGCGACCGTGACGCGAACCCGATCGTGCGCCTTGTCCAGCCGATCCTGGACAACCGCGTCGGCGCAGTGGCCGGCCGGGTGGCAGTCCTGGGCCACGGCCACAACCTGTGGCAAGGTGCCCTCACCGTATTCCAGCGGCTCTCGTACGACATGGGCCATCTGGCCCGCCAGCAGCAGCACGCGCTGGGCGGAATTGTCACAGTTCCAGGGGCGTTCTGCGCCTTCAGGACGAAAGTGCTGCGCGATCTGCGCGGCGTGCCGAACAACTGCGTGGCAGAGGATTGCGACGCGGGCGTGGAGGTGCGGCTCAGGGGCAGCCGCGTGGTACAGGTGCTCGAGGCTCCCGCATACACGCAGATCCCCACCAGCCTGCGGGCGCTGATCAAGCAGCAGTACCGATGGTTCTGCGGCACGGTCCAGGTGCTGTGGAAGCACAAGGTGATGATTGCCCGGCCCGACATGCACTACGGCCTGTCGCTGACGATGGGCTACTCGGTGCTGAGTGTGCTGGTATCGATCATCTTCCTGCCGCTCAACTACCTGCTGGCCGGGATCGCCATCGCCACCGGCAACGGCCGGACCGTAGCCATTTACGCGCTAGTCTTCACCGGATTTCAGGTGGCATTGAGCGTGGCGACGCAACTGGCCCTCGGCGAATGGTCATGGAATCCGTTTGCCGCGGTCTTTTACCGCATACCCAACGATGCGCTCACGATTTTCCTGTCCTGGAAGACGACCATACTAGTCCTGCTGCTCGGAAAGCCACCTGATTGGGAGAAGACCAGGGTGGCGCGGCGGGCAGAGCCGCTCGCGAAGGCACCACAAGCAAAGACGGCGCCAGCAATGGGCCAGGTGGCGCCTGGCGATCACTCCGGCCGCCCCCTGGCCAGGACGTAGACATCACCAGCCGGTGCCACAAGCCAGCCCGCGCAGCTAGCGCTTATTACCAAGATGTTAATCCAGCTCAATCTTCAAAAGGGGCGATAATGAGAGAGCCGGCAAAGCGACGGAAGCTCTGGGCGTTTCCGCTCGCCAGCATCGTCCTCGCAGGGGCGCTCGCCGCTGTGCTGTTAGGGCCGTGGCGTGGCCAGCCCGCGCCGACGACGCCAGCAACGACGTTGCCGCCGACAGCGGGTAGTGCCGCGGGTGGCCAGCAAATGCCGGTGTTCGCGGGCGACGCGCGGGAGCTGGCGGGCCTGCAATTGCCCACGACCGGACCGCAATCAGCCAGCCAGACGGGCTGCACGCGGCGTCCGCTGAACAAGTCGAACGGAGCATGGGTGCCGGATTGGGCGGACGATCCCAGCCAACCGGTGCTGACGACGGCCGCGGCCAGCCAGATCGGCGTCGTTGACCTGGCGTGGCTCACCCTCGGCGGGGACCCGTCGACCATTATGGAAGGCCAGGGAGGCGGGCGGCCGCTGTCGGACGCGCTGGACTCGGTGGCCCTGGCAAGCCCCTGCGCGTGGCGGTTCGTGACGGTGCAAGATGCCGCTAACCAGAAGCTGATGGCGCAGATACTGCTCAACCCAGATGCTCGTCGCGCCAACGTGCTTGCGCTCGCCGACGAAATGGCGTCCCAGCCGCTGGCCGACGGCTTGACCTTGGACTACGAGTTCAGCCTGCCCGAGACGCAGGCTGACCTGTCGGTGTACGCACGGGCGGGAGGAATTCGCGGCCACGATCCTGAGCTCATCATCCAGGCGCTGACCCGCGGCTATGACCAGCTGGTGTGGGACCTCACCATGGCGATGCACGAGCAACACCGCCTGCTGCGGGTAGCGGTGCTGCCACGCGTCGACAACTCGCTCGACAACGCGCTGGCCGGCAACATAAGGCCGTACGTCCTTGACTACACGTCGATCGCGGCGATCGCGGATCAAATTGACGTCATGGCCTACGACGTCCACTGGCCCGGAGGCGACCCCGGGCCGATCGCACCGATGACAGGCGCGTCCGGGGTTCGCAGCATGGTGGCGTTCATCAGGGACCAAAATGTTCCGGCCGGCAAACTCGCGGTGGCCGTCCCCGTCTACAGCTACGACTGGACAGTCAACGCGAACGGGCTGCGGCGCAGCGGCAGCGCGCCGGCCACGACGTACACGGCCACGCAGCTCGCCTCGGCCGCGACGCAGTGGCGTAAGGTCGGCGCCTCGTCCGGTGAGACCGAATACGAGTACACCGACGGCTCCGGCCGCCACATCGTGTGGGACGCGTCGAGCGGCCTGGCCTACGAGGCCCGGCAGCTTCGCGCATGGTGCGGATGTGCCGTGCTGGCCTGGCGGATCTCGAATACGGATCCGGCCGGATCAACTCTGGTGGCGGACGTTGCGGGTAGCTAGGTCATAGTGCCCTCGTCGCGGGCGGCTGGTCCCCCGCAGTCCCGTGGGTGACACGACGCGGCAGCCGTTAAGGATCTTGATTCCGAACGGCTGCCGCATGGCGCCGCGCCGTTGCCTGGCGGCCGTTGGCCGTGGCGCCCGCGTCACCGCTGGGCCTCGGCGTCAGCGCCGGGCCTCGGCGTCAGCGCCGGGCCTCGGCGTCACCGCCGGGCCTCGGCTAGATACATCCTGATGACGGATCCGAAATCGGGGTCCGGGGTAAGGCCAAGCCGGGTAGCTCGTTCGGCGCGGAACCGAGCGGGCCAGCCCGTCACGATCCCCGCTACCGCCTGGTCGGGAATCCAGTCGATCAGCGCACTCACCTCGGGGCCAGCTACCCGCTCCAACGCGGCGACCATGTCCGCGACGGTCACGGTGAGCGGCGGCAGGTTGACCGCGCTGCGACCGCCCCATGCTTCGTCGGACGACGTGGCGGCACACAGCAGGCCGGCGATGGCCCGGGCCGGCGACGCGAGCGCCACCTCGGTCCGCGCGTCGACAGGGCAGATCGCGCGCTCGCCTGCGAGCGGCTCCCGGATGATGCCCGACAGGAAGCTCGACGCCGCCGCGTTCGGCCGCCCCGGGCGCACGCTGACGGTCATCAGGCGAACGCTCCGTCCGCGCAGGAATCCCTTCCGGGTGTAGTCGGCCAGCAGCTGCTCACCGATGACCTTCTGCACGCCGTAGCTGGACTGCGGATTCGGCAGGGTGTGATCGTCCACGACGGCTGGGAGCGGATGCTCGCTTGAGGACCCGAAGACTGCGACGGAACTCGCGAACACCACGACCGGGTTTGTCCCGAGCGCGCGGCATGATGCGAGCAGCGACTCGGTGGCGCGAAGGTTCATGCGCACGCCGAGGTCGAAGTCGGCTTCGCATTCCGAGCTAACCGCCGCCGCAAGATGGAAGATCACGTCGGCATCGGCGAGCGCGCCCCGCCCGGCGTGGGTGGCATCAAGCAATCCGCCGAGGTCACCACGGATCGCAGCCACCCGCTCGTCCGCGGCGAGATCCGGCGCAACCGGCGCACGGTCGACGAGCGTCACCCGGGATAGCGGGTGTGCCCCGCTGCCCGCCAGTTCGAGCGAGCCCGCGGCCAGCAGCCACCGGGCGAGCCGTGAGCCCAGAAATCCGGCACCGCCAGTGATCACCACGTTCGCCACGGCGTCTCCCGTCTCTGCCGGGCGGCATGACGTCGAATACAGTGATCTTACGTGTTCGACGGCCCGTGGCTGATTCAACCCGTGGCTGATTCAACCCGTGGCTTCAAGGGGAAAGGATCAGGTTGGTGCGGGACAGCCTGCCGGCCGCGTCCGAGGTGTTCGCCGAGCTACCCGAAGCCCTCCCGGACGACGATGCCCTCCGGAAGTCGATTCGCGCGACGCGAGTCGCGGACGGCATGCTCCTTGGTGTCCTCGACGACGACCCGACCGGGTCCCAGGCAGTGCACGACGTCCAGGTCGTAACCGTCCTCGAGGAAAGCGCCTACGAGGCCGCGCTCGGCGGCGCCGCCGGGGCCTGCTTCGTCCTGACCAACACGCGCAGCCTCGACGAACCGGCCGCGGTCGAGCTGAATACGCTCGCCGCTCGCGGCCTGATGTCCGTTGCCGGACGGCGCCGCGCGCCGATCCATCTCATCAGCCGCAGCGACTCGACGCTGCGCGGCCACGTGATAGCGGAGGTGGCGGCGCTGCAGGCAGTCCGCCGGGCGGTGCTCGGCAGCGGCTTCGACGGCGTGCTGCTGGTCCCCGCCTTCCTCGAGGCCGGACGGCTGACCGCTGCCGACATCCACTGGGCTCGCATCGGGCCTGACCTGGTCGCTGTCGGCGAGACCGAATTCGCGCGGGATCCCACGTTCGGCTACACCGCATCGGACCTGCGGGACTTCGTCACGGAGAAGAGCGGCGGAGCGATCGAACGCGACGACGTCCGCAGCATCAGCGTTGCCGATATCAGGCTCGGCGGGCCCTCCCGGGTCCGCGAGCTACTGGCCGACCTGCAGGACGGGACGTGGGTCGTCGTAAACGCCACCGAATACTCCGACCTGGACACGGTGGCCTGCGGCGTGCTGTCCGCCGAGCGCGCGGGCAAGTCGTTTCTCTTCCGCAGCGGACCGTCGTTCGTGCGAGCCCTGAGCGGCCTGGGGCCAAAGGCGCCGCTTCGCGGCAAGGAGCTGTGGCCCTCCGGACGGCGCGGCGAGCACGGCCTGATCGTGGTCGGATCCCATGTCAGCAACACGAACCGGCAGGTTGCCGCGCTTCGCGCGCGTGGTGGCACCACCGACATCGAACTCGACGTTCCCGCCATCGTGAGCGGCGCCGCGGACGTGGCGGCTGCCACCGCGCGGCAGGTCGCCGTTGCGCTGCGCCGATCGGACGTCCTGCTCTATACCAGCCGCACCATCGCCGAAGGCAGCGACGGGGCGGACAGCCTCACCATCGCCCGCGCTGTCTCCGCGGCCCTGTCACGCACAGTCCGCGAAGCGCTGGCCGCGAAGCCCGCCTGGGTCATCGCCAAGGGCGGGATCACCTCGCACGACGTCGCGCTGCACGGTCTGGGTATCCGGCGCGCGGAGGTGGCCGGTCAGCTGTTCCCCGGTGTGATCTCGGTGCTGCGCCCAATCGATGCGGCACCCGAGGCGATCGGCGTGCCCTACGTCGTCTTCGCCGGCAACGTCGGCGACGAAGGAACGCTGGGGCAGGTCGTGGCAATCCTCAACGGCGAGCAGGAGGACTCCTGACGCGAGCCGGCTCGCTCGCTGTGCCCGACTTTGGCTTGCGCGGGCCGGGTGCGGGAGGGCGTCGGCTGCGGCTACCGTAGGCCCGGTGCGGGTAGCGACCTGGAATGTGAACTCGGTCAAGCAGCGGGTGCCGCGGCTGCTGCCGTGGCTGGATCAGCGGCAGCCCGATGTGGTCTGCCTGCAGGAGACCAAGCTCGCCGACGATGCCTTCCTCCGGCTGCTCGGTGATGACCTCTCAAGCCGCGGTTATTCGGTCGCTCTCCACGGCGAGGTGCAGTGGAACGGGGTGGCGATCCTGTCCCGTGCTGGGCTGGATGACGTCGTGACCGGACTCGCCGGCGCGCCTGGCTTCCCTGCTCAGGAGGCGCGTGCGGTGTCCGCGACGTGTGCCGGGATCCGGGTGCACTCGGTGTATGTGCCGAACGGGCGGGAGCCGGGTTCCGAGCACTACCGCTACAAGCTCGCCTGGCTGGCGGCGCTGCGAGCCGTGGTCGCCGCGGGTCCGCAGGCCACGATCGTGTGCGGGGACATGAACATCGCACCGGCCGACGCAGACGTGTTCGACCCGGATGCCTACATCGGCCAGACCCACGTCACGCCGCAGGAGCGGGCGGCGCTGGCGAAGCTGCAGGCGCTCGGCTTGCGCGACGTCGTGCGGGACCGCTGGCCGGCCGAGCGCGTGTTCAGCTACTGGGACTACCGGGCCGGAATGTTCCATCGAGATCTAGGGATGAGGATTGACCTGGTCCTGGCGAGTGCCCCGGTATCCGGCCGGGTGCGGGCGGCATGGGTAGACCGCCAAGCCCGCAAGGGCACCGCACCGAGCGACCACGCCCCGGTGATCGTCGACCTGGACGAAGCCCCGGACGGGGACATCGGGCCGGTCGTGCCGCCGCCCTCCGCGCCAGCCCCCAGGGCTGGCTCGGTCAAGTTGCCGCAGTCACGGTAAGACGCACCTGGCGCCCCGTGATCTGACTCGGGCGCGGTTCGGTGCCGCGGCCGGTCCGTAGAATGATGGCCTCGACCGACCCCGGGAACGCGATGCGCGCAGTTGTGCCTGCCCTCGCCCTGGCTGTTTCCCTAGCCGCTGGGGCGGCCGGCTGTTCTGCGATAACCACATCCGTGCATGCACGGCAAAGCGAATCGCCCGTCAGTTACTATCTGTCGCTGGGCGACTCGTTAGCACAAGGTGTCCAGCCGGACTCATCGGGTGTCAGCGTCACGACCCGGGACGGCTACCCTGATCAGCTCTACGCGACGCTACGCGGTCACAACCCGGGCCTGCGCCTCGTCAAGCTCGGCTGCCCAGGCGAAACCACCGCCACCATGATCAACGGCGGCATCTGTCCCTATCCCGCCGGGTCGCAACTGGCGGCCGCGGTCAGATTCCTCGATGCGCACCGCCGCCAGGTAACGCTGATCACCATCGACATCGGCGGTAACGACCCCGATTCGTGCATCACCCGGCCCTCCCCCGCCACGATCACATCCTGTCTCGGCAAGTCCATTCCGGCGGCCACCGCCAACCTCACGAAGATCTTGACCACGCTCCGCCAGGCCAGCCCGACGGCCCGCATCATCGCGATGAACTACTACCTTCCATCGCTTGCCCAATGGCGCAACGGCCTCGCCGGCCAAGCCGTCGCGTGGCTCAGCGAGCTGGCCGCCGCCGGCTACAACACCCTGCTGACCAACGTTTACAAGGCGTTCGGCGTCCGCGTCGCCGACGTATTCAGCGCCTTCAGCACCCCAGACTTCGCCGGCCATGTGATGCTTCCTGGGCTCGGCGAGCTTCCGCGCAACGTCGCCGCGATCTGCCAGTGGACCTGGGAATGCGCGGCGCCCCCCCGCGGGCCAAACGAACACGCCAACCAGGCCGGCTACGCGGTGATCGCCCGCACCTTCCTGCTCGCCGATGCTCGTTGAGTCAAGCCGTCCGCATGACGTCACCGGCAGTTGCGATGGCATCTGCCCGGGCCGGCCGTGGACAGTACCCTTACGATCCCGCGGACCGCTCAGCCGCGGACCGCTCAGCCGCGGACCGCTCAGCCGCGGACCGCTGGTTGAGGCGCTCGCGCTGCGGCACGATCGTGTATTTCGGGTCACGTGCAGACGTCCGGCCCGCCCGGAAAATCGCGAACCGGGTCGTGGCGGAGGCCGCGAGCAAGGTGGCCCCCGCGATCGCCGAAGCCGCCCGGTGACGCCGTCCGATGAACGCCACGCCGAGGGCGCACGCGGTCGCGACCTCGCTGGCGTGGAACATGAAACCGGACCTGCCTGTCCGGTATGGCTCGGCCGCCATGCCGATCCGCCTGGTCAAGAGCTGTGCGGAGGTAATCTCGGCCGCGGCGCCCAGCACCGCGAGCCTGCGCGCGGGCCCCGCCTGCCCATTCGGCGCGGCCACCAGGCCCAGGCCGCCTGCCGCGCTCGCGGCGGATCCCGCGAACAGATACGGCATCTCACGGTAGCCGTTATGCCAGGCCGGGACCGCGGTGTCGCAGATCAGCGCCGCCGTGTACGTGGATACGCCGCAGCCGAGCGCGGCGGCGGCGGCGGTCGCGGCTGATCCCGCCGCGGGGAAAATCCCCGTCACGGCGGACAGCGCCGCGGCTCCGGCCGCGGGCCCGTAGGCGGCCAGCAGCCATGAGCCCACGCTCATCGGCGAGGTTGGCTTGAAAACCCGCAGCATGTTCACGAATCTTTCCGGACGGCCCAGGTCGGCTATCAGGGCAGCCGCGGACAGGCTGATCGCCGCCGCCGCGCCCAGCTTCGCCCCGCGGGCCAGGTCCGGGCAGCCGCGCACCTGCGCGCCCCCGGCAAGCACTGACGACGCGCCGGCCAGACCGCCGAGGAACAGATAGCCAGGAACCTCCGGGCTTTGCCACACCGGCTCCTTGAGCACCGCGCGGCCGTAGTAGGAGGTGAACTCGGCCTGCGGCACCATCGCCTGCTCGCCGCGCTTCTTCACCAGCGCCCCCTCATGCCCGGCGGCCGAGACACGCCGCGGCACCGCCGGCCGCGAGCATAGCGGCAGCGAGCGCGACATGCCGCCAGATGCGGGGCAGATCCCTTGTGGTGACAACAGGGTCGGGTGGCAGCCCGTACGTCTCAGGCTCGTCGAGCAGGAGGAAGAACGCTCCGGCCCCGCCTACGCCGTCCGCCGGGTCCGCGCCGTAAAGCCGCGCCTGTGGTGTGCCCGCATCGCGCAGCTCACTGACACGAAGCGCCGCGCGCTCGCGCAACTCATCCACGGGCCCGAACTGGATGGACTTGGTGGGGCAGGCCTTGGCACAGGCGGGTTCCAGTCCCGAGCCGAGCCTGTCGTAGCACAGCGTGCACTTCCAGGCCCTGCCGTCCTCCCGCCGCTTGTCGATCACGCCGTACGGGCAGGCCGAGACGCAGTAGCCGCATCCGTTGCAGACATCCTCTTGGACGACCACCGTGCCGAACTCGGTGCGGATCAGCGCTCCGGTCGGGCACACGTCCAGGCAAGCCGCCTCCGTGCAGTGCTTGCACACGTCACTCGACATCAGCCAGCGCAGGTCACCAGCGTCGCCGCGACCGGTCGCGCCCGGCTCTCCCGCGGCCGCGGGCTGCTCGATGAACGCCACATGCCGCCAGGTGGACGCGCCGAGCCCTTGGGTGTTGTCGTAGGACATGCCGGTCAGCAGCAGGCCATCCTCGGGAACGGCATTCCACTCCTTGCAGGCCACCTCGCATGCCTTGCAGCCGATGCATACCGACGTGTCGGTGAAAAAGCCCATCCTGGGCGGGTGTCCGGTGTACCCGGCGAGGGATGCGGGATCCGCAGCGCCTGCCGGGCGCGCGGCCCGGCCCGCTGGCGGGCCCTTAACCCCGGCCAGTTCTGCTTCCACGTTCACACCTCCGTCCCCGTTTGGCCGGTTATCCCAGCCCGCTGCCGGTACCTCAGGACCAGTTCACGCAGCGCGGGACCGCGCGGCCTGCGCCCGGGCCGCACGTCGCACGCGAGGGCCTTGACCTCCTGGATGTGCACGTTCGGGTCCAGCGACAGGTGCGAGAGCTCGTTGGCCGCATCCCCGGTGGTATATCCCTCGGGCCCCCAGTGCCAGGGCAGCCCGACCTGATGCAGCCGGCGACCCTGCACGGTCAGCGGCCGCATCCGCTCGGTGACCAGTACCCGGGCCTCGATGGCGTTGCGAGCCGTGATGATCGTCGCCCAGCCGAGGTGGTCGAGTCCTCGCTCACCGGCCAGCTCAGGCGACACTTCGCAGAAGAACTCCGGCTGCAGCTCCGACAGGTAGGGCAGATGGCGCGACATCCCGCCCGCGGTGTGATGCTCGGTGAGCCTGTAGGTGGTAGTCACATAGGGGAACACCTCGGACCCTGGCTCGTCCCCGCTTGGCTGGAACCTGTTCTCCTTGTGCCTGATGAGCTCGCGGACGGGGTTGTGCTGCTGGCCGTAGAGGAGGTTAGGCACCGGCGACTCCTGCGGCTCGTAGTGCGCGGGCAGCGGGCCGTCGACCAGCCCGGCCGGTGCGAACAGCCATGCCTTGCCGTCGGCCTGCATGATGAACGGGTCGACGCCGGAGATCGCATCCACGCCGGTGGCGCCCTCGGGCGGACGGTAGGACGGTGGCCGGTCGCCGACGAAGTCCGGCACGTCATGCCCGGCCCATTTACCGTTCTCCTCGTCCCACCAGACGAGTTCCTTGCGCTTGCTCCACGGCCTGCCCGCTGGGTCAGCCGACGCACGGTTGTAGAGCACCCGCCTGTTGGCGGGCCATGCCCAGCCCCATTCAGGCGCCACCCAGCTCTGCTGGTTGCCCGGCTTGCGGCGCGCGGCCTGGTTGACCCCGTCGGCGCGGACGCCGCAGTAGATCCAGCAGCCGCATGACGTCGATCCGTCGTCGGCGAGCTGGGTGAATGAGGACAGCGGCCTGCCACCGGAGTCCCAGCCGTTCACCTCGGCGAGCACCGCGTCGGCAACGGGCTCTGCCTGCGGCCCTTTGGTCGGGTAGTCCCAGGTGAGGTCGAGGACCGGCCGGTCGATCTCGTCTGCCGACCCGGCGAGCTTGGCCCGGATCCTGCGCCCGAGATGGTAGGTGAACCACAGGTCGCTGCGGGCGTCACCGGCAGGCTCGACGGCCTCGTGATGCCACTGCAGCATGCGCTGCGTGTTGGTGAAGCTGCCGGCCTTTTCCGTGTGCGCGGCGGCGGGCAGGAAGAACACCTCGGTGCCGATGTCCTCCGTGCGCATCTCGCCGGTCTCGATTTCCGGGCCGCGCTTCCACCACGTGGCGCTCTCGATCAGGACCATGTCGCGCACGACGAGCCAGTCCAGGTTCGCCATGCCGAGCCGCTGCATCCTTGCGTTGGCGGAGCCGACCGCCGGATTCTGGCCGAAGAGGAAGTAGCCCTTGCAGACGCCTTCCAGCTGCGCCAGAACGGTCTCGTAGGTGCTGTGGCTTCCCGTCAGCCGCGGCAGGTAGTCGTAGCAAAAGTCACGCTCGGCCGTCGCGCTTTCGCCCCACCACGCTTTGAGCAGGCTGACCATGTACGTCTTGGTGTTGGCCCAGAATCCTTTGTCCGTGGACTCCTCCCGGGCGTAGGTGCCGAGGTCCTCGTTCCCCCGCACGTGCGGCATCGGCAGGTAACCGGGCAGCAGGTCGAACAGGGTGGGAATGTCCGTCGAGCCCTGGATGGATGCGTGCCCGCGCAGGGCAAGGATGCCGCCACCCGGCCGGCCCATGTTGCCGAGCAGCGCCTGCAGGATGGCCGCGGTGCGGATGTACTGGACGCCGACGGTGTGCTGGGTCCAGCCGAGACTGTAGACGAACGCCGTGGTGCGGTCGCGGCCCGAGTTGGCGGTGACAAGCTCACACACCTTGGCGAACAGGTCCTGCGGCACCCCGCAGACCTGCTCGACGATGTCAGGTGTGTAGCGGGCGAAGTGACGCTTGAGTACCTGGAACACGCAGCGTGGATGCTGCAGCGTCTCGTCGGTGTCCGGCGCTGGATGAGCCGATGCGCCGCCCGAGCCGTGCGCCTCACCGCGCGCTGCCCGGCGGACCTGGCGCAGCCCGCCGCCATCGGCGTCCGCCACCCTGCCCCGCATGCCGCTCGCGGGCGCAACCTGTTGTCCCTGGTAGCGCCAGGCGCGGAAGTCGTAGGCGCGCTGCTTGCTGTCGAAGCCGGAGAAAAGCCCGTCAAGATCCTCGGTGTCGGCGAAGTCCTCGGTCAGGATCGCCGGCGCGTTCGTGTAGGAGACCACATAGTCACGGAAGTACTTCTCGCTCTGGAGGACATAGTTGATCAGCCCGCCGACGAACGCGATGTCACTGCCCGCCCGCAACGGCACGTATTCGTCCGCGACCGCGCTTGTCCTGGTGAACCGTGGATCAACGTGGATCAGCTTGGCGCCGCGGGCCTTGGCCTCCATCACCCACTGGAACCCGACCGGATGGCACTCGGCCATATTGGAGCCCTCGATCAGGATGCAGTCAGAGTTCTGCAGGTCCTGCTGGAACGTCGTTGCTCCGCCACGGCCGAAACTGGTCCCCAGACCGGGGACTGTGGAGGAGTGTCAAATCCGCGCCTGATTCTCTATCTGGATCGCGCCGAGCGCGGTGAAGAGCTTCTTGATCAGGTAATTCTCTTCGTTGTCCAGGGTCGCCCCGCCCAGGCTGGCGAAACCGAGGGTCCTGCGGACGCGCGAGCCTTCGTGCTCCCATTGCCAGCCGGCCCGCCGCGCGGTGATCACCCTGTCGGCGATCATGTCCATCGCCGCGTCCAGGTCCAGGTGCTCCCACTCGGTCCCGAACGGCCGTCGGTAGAGGACCTGATATTGACGTGCCGCGCCGGTCGTGAGCTGCAGGCTCGCCGATCCCTTCGGGCACAGCCTGCCCCGGCTGACCGGCGAGTCCGGGTCTCCCTCGATCTGCGTGACCTGGCCGTCGCGCACGTAGACGTCCTGGCCGCAGCCCACCGCGCAGTACGGGCAGACGGACTTCACGATCTTGTCGGCCGCCGCGACCCGCGGCTTGAGGTTCCTTGTGCGCTGGCTCTTCGCGGCAGCGCCGCGCCCAGTTTTGTCCGCCCCGGTGAGCTGGCGGTAGACGGGCCACGACCCGATCCAGTCAAGGGCGCCCAAGTTAGCCCTCCTTCGCGCCTGACCTGCGCCGACGAGCAAGAACCAATCTAGATCCTAAACGGCTGCGCGGCGCGGGCCGTCACCGGGTCTGCGGGGGGATCCCGGGGGGTCGCCCCCCCGGGGCAGCACAGCCTAAACGGCTAGCTCGAGCACACCACCAGAGGGTCTGCGGGGGGATCCCGGGGGTCGTCCGCCCACGGCGTTTCCATGATCGTGGAACCCAAGCCGCGCATATGACGGGCCAGGTACCAGGATCAAGAAGTCAGCGAAGCGGAGGCGCCGCCCAGCTGGTCAAGCGGGCAGGCGGAACTCCGCATAGACCGCACGATGATCACTGCCAGGCAACGGATGCACCGAGGTCGCGAGCACGGCGCACCGTGCATCCACGAGGACATGATCGATCGTAAGGATCGCGGGCCTCCCCCATGGTCCCCACGTAGGCACCAGCCCGTGACCGGTCTGGCAAGCGGCGTCGGCGTGGCCAAGCCGCAGCAACCGGCGGAACTGCGCGTGATCAACCGTGGCGTTGAAGTCCCCGGCCAGCACCCTCGGCGGATCGGCAGCCGGTGGCAGGACAGCCAGCTCCGCCCGCCACGTGGCCACCCGCCGCCGCGACGAAAGCAGGAGGGCCGGCGCTGACGGGGCTGGCGGCGACGGATGGACGCAGACCAGTTCCACGCACTGCCCGCCAGGCAGTTCCAGCCGGGCCGTGGGCTGGGCAACGGATATGACTGTCAAGGACAGTCCGCCGCTAAGCCGCAGCCTCGCGTAGATGCCAGAACCAGACGAGCTGCCGCCGGCCGTGTCGGTCACCTCGTGCGGCAGCAGGTCGTTCAGCCCGGCCTGCTTGAGCCGGGTAACCGCAGCGTCGGTGAGTTCCTGCAGGAAGAGGACATCGACGCCCTTCCGCCGCACGAGGCCGACGATCGTCTCCGCTGATGCCCTCCCGGCCAGCAGGTTCGCTGTGAGAACGCGCAGCACCGGCCCGCGAACTCGCGGCTGCGGCCGCTTGATCGCACGCGGAAGCACTACCGCGGTCAGCGTCACTCCGGCAAACGCGGTGGCCGCGGCCACGCCGTTGCGCCGCAACGGCAGCGAACCGAGCAGTGCGGCCACCGCGACATGTGGTGTGAAAGAAAGCAGCGGCACCGCGGGAGCTTCGAGGCGGCGGAATCGATCGGCACCCGCCAGCCGTACGACCGCCCACCCCGCCAGCCCGCCCGCAGCAGCCCTGGAAATCTGCCTCATGCCTCCCCGATCAACGTCTCGCCCTTCCAGACACTACGGCCGGGGCGGCACTGCTGGCACATCAGCAGGTGGCGGGCCCGGCGGCCCGGCTGAGCCACGGAAGATGATGGCCTGCGTGCGGATGGCCTGCAGGCTGGCCGGCGTGCGGGAGGCTGGCCCGCGTGCGGGAGGACGGCCAGCAAGCGGGAGGCTGGCCGGCGTGCGGGAGGCTGGCCCGCGTGCGGGAGGACGGCCAGCAAGCGGGAGGCTGGTCAGCAAGCGGGAGGATGGTCAGCAAGCGGGAGGATGGCCGGTATGCGGGAGTCTGTGCGGAGCCTGGCCTCGCTTGCGCACGAGATCCTGTCGGCTCCTAGCTCGCGGGCTGTCCGCCTGGTCGCCGTGGACGGCCCGGCCGGTGCGGGTAAGTCAACGATGGCCCGCGCGCTCGCTGCGGCATGCGGCGGCATGCCGCTGATCAGGGTGGACGATTTCTTGTACTGGCGAGACATCGAAGGCTGGTGGCCCCGGCTGGAACACCAGGCGCTGCGTCCCCTGCTGGGCGGCTCTGCCGCCCGGTTTCGCGTCCGCGACTGGGCTAATGATCCCCTGGGTCACGGCCTGAACGGCTGGGCCGAGGTCCCTACGGCGGACGTGATTGTCATCGAGGGCGTGACCTCATCCCGCCAGGCCATCGCCAGTGACCTCACCATGTCCTTGTGGATGCAAACGCCACCCGGCGAGCGGCTGCGCCGCGGGATCGCCAGGTACGGCGAGCAGCGACGATCACTCTGGCTGGAGTGGATGGCGCTTGAAGACGAGTTCTTTGGCCGCGACGGCGCGGCGGCGCGAGCCGACTACATCGTCTCCGGGCAGCCCTCCCAGGCGCACGACCGGGCCACCGAGGTCGTCATCCTCGACGGGTCAGGACCTGCGTGACAGATAAACCAGGGAACACGGCGAGTAGCCAGGGAACACGGCGAGTGGCCAGGGAACACGGCGCGGCGCGGTCGCGTGTTATGGCGGGCATCCTCGTCAGCGCTACCGGCCCGGTGCCAGCGTAGGCTGCGATGTGGAGGAGGCCGCATGGGATTCGAGCACATCCTGGTCGAGCGGTCGGGCGAGTTCGCCACCGTCACAATGAACAGGCCGCAGCGGCGCAACGCCCTGTCCCTGCAGCACATGCGTGAGCTGATCACAGCGTTCCGTGACATCGGGGACAGCGACGCCCTGGGCATTGTCCTGGCCGGCAACGGCCCGGTGTTCAGCGCAGGTCACGATTTCGCCGATGTCGCCGAGGCCGGCCTGTCGGCGGTTCGCTCGTTGCTTGCCACCTGCACAGACCTGATGACACTCATCCAGCAGGTGCCGCAGCCGGTGGTGGCGCGAGTGCATGGGCTTGCCACGGCGGCCGGCTGCCAGCTAGTCGCGACCGCCGACCTCGCGGTGGCAAGTGAGGACGCCGGATTCGCCGCTCCCGGCGGCAAGGGCGGCTGGTTCTGTCACACACCGATGGTGGCGATCGCCAGGAACGTCGGCAGGAAACGGGCAACGGAGATGGCCCTGTCGGGCGATGTGATCGACGCGCACACCGCGCTCGGCTGGGGGCTGGTCAACCGGGTGGCGCCCGCTGGGCAACTCGACTCCGCCGTGCAGGACCTCCTCGAGCGCGTCACGCGGGGCTCCGCGGAGAGCAAAGGCATCGGCAAACAGGCGCTCTACGCCCAGATAGACCTCGACCAGCCGAAGGCGTACGCCTACGCGATCGAAGTGATGGCAGCGACAAGTCAGCTACCTGACGCGCGTGAGGGGATGCGGGCCTTCCTCGGCAAGCGCAAGCCGCAGTGGCGCCACGGGCGCCCCTGAAACAGCCACCAGAGCCACACCCGTGGCCCATCGGTGGGGGGCCGCTAGCGATTCCGCCACCGGCGGCAGGCCGCAAGTCTTGGCCCCGCGATGACATGTTGTACGGCGCTTGCGGTGGGAATGTAGTGGAAAAGGAGGCGCCGTGTCGCGAGTACAGTTTGCCCGACGTTTGACACTTCGGAACGCGTCATCGCTGTTGACCGCAGGAGCGGCCAGGTTATGGGGTGTCCCACGGCGGCCATGAGCCGATGCGGGCCGGGGCACGCATGCTGACCGGCGAAACTCGATTGGGCCAGCCAGGCAACAGCTACCCGCCGGCGGTCCTGAGCGGCCTTGCGGGCGAGCGAGTGATCACATGCGACTTCTGCTGATCGGCGCTCCAGGCTCCGGCAAGGGAACACAGGCCGAGCGGCTCGCCGCGCGGTTCGGCATCGCGCACATCTCCAGCGGCGACCTGCTGCGCCAGCATGTCAGGGACCAGACGTCGCTCGGGCAACGGGTTAAGTCGTATGTCAGCGACGGTGACCTGGTGCCCGACAGCCTCGTCATGGATATTCTGCGCAAACCCGTCGTGGCCGCCGCAAGCGGTTATGTCCTCGATGGGTTCCCGCGCACGGTCGAGCAGGCGAAGGCAGCCTACGCCGTTGTCCAGCCGCTCGGGGCTGAGGTGCAGGCCGCGATTCACCTTGACGTCCCACGCGAGGAGCTAGTGCGCCGGCTACTCACCCGCGGCCGGGGCTCAGACGACACCCAAGCTGTGATCGAGCACCGGCTGCTGGTGTACCTGGAAAAGACGGTGCCCTTGCTCGAGTACTACGCAGGCCGAGAATGGATGTTCAGCGTCAATGGTGCCCAGTCCGTGGATACCGTGCACGAGGACATCGTGGGGCGTATCCAGCGGCTCGCCGCACTGCACTCGTGGGCCGACTCGTGGATCTGACCCTCACGATGTCTTACGGGACCCTCACGATGTATTACGGGCGCTCGCCGAGGCCCTGGTACCCGGCGTCTCATCGAACAGCAGCAGCATTGCCGCGTTGGCACCGACGAACACCAGGATCGTGAGCAGAACGGCCTCGACGCGCAGCGGCCTGACCGAAATGCCGGCGTCGGCGACGACGCGGGGGGCTGCCGCGATGACTGCGATCAAGACGTATAAGGCGACTGCCGCGACGTAGGCTGCCTGGCCGGCTCTGGTGGGCAACGGACCGCGGACAAGCACCAGCACGATCGCCCCACCGCCAGCGACGACCGCGAACGAGACCCGCCACAGCGTCATGCTTGCCGAATCGACCAGCGCCAACAGGCTCATCAGCCCGGGCAACGAGAAATGAAGCGCGACCCCGTAGGCGCGCCGCCGGTGCACCGCCACCCCGCGCCAGTCCGCATGGCGGGTCTGGACAACTACGAGCCAGAGCCCCAGCAACGTGAAGCACACGGTCCCGAATGCCATATAGAAGTCCGTGAGCATGCCTGCTCCTCCCGCCTTCGTCCCAGATATCTGGGAAGTGCAGCTGATTCGTTGACCGGCGCTCGCCGCTCCCCGCATTCTCGTCACATGAGCCAGGCCGTCATGGACCGATGTGCAGCTCACGGAGGGTGCCACGATGTCCAACCGTAGCGAGCTGGCCGGCCGCCCGCTCCGTCCCCCGACGCCGCCGCGCAGTCGTAAGCGCCGGGCGGTGGCAGGCGGCATCGCTGGGCTGTGGATAATCCTGCTCGCCTCCACTCGCTCCATCATTGGCGGCACGGCGCTGGTAGTGCTGATCGCGGCGCTCGTCATCGGGAGCCTTCTCGCCCTGCGCTACCTGGGTATTGACCGTGATCATCCATGGGTTCAGCGTGCGGCCACCCGGCCGTGGCGGGACGGACGCGAGGTGCTGCAACTGGCTCTGCGGCACCTGCCTGAGGTGTTTGTTATCACCCCGAGCGGGTCGCTGCTGGCGCCGAACGCTGTTGAGCTTCGGATGAATCCTGCCGACGTGGCGTCGCTGACCGAGATGATGGAGCTGGAAGTGATCAACTCCAGCGCGAGCGAGCTGTACGAAACCACCGTGGCCGCGCACGCCGCTAGCCTGGCCAGCGCCGGTCCCGTCGAGGTGAGCATCGTCGCCGACCCCGCGGTGCCGGTCGGCAGGTACCGCCTCAGGCAGGGCAGGCGAGCGGGCTCGGCGGATGGGGATGGCGATGCGGCTGGACATGCCGCGGCGCCTCGCCGCGACGAGCGCGCCCATGTTGGCCAGTCAGCGGCACCGACCCTCGTCAGGGACGTCCTGACCGTCCAGGCGCCCAGTTGGACACCGCTACTACGGCTGCGGACGAACGATTGCGTTGCGGAGACCCGCGTTTCTGGGGCCCGCGCGGGTCGGGGCATCGAAGTTGACCTGCCACTGCCGGACGAGCCCACCGTGTCGAGGGTGCATGCCGAGTTCACCTTCACAGAAGGCGAGTGGCGGATCACCAGTCTGGGACGCAACGGCGTGCTGGTGAACGAGACGCGCGTCGTTGATGAGCAGGCTTTGCACGACGGCGACTTGATCAGGTGGGGACCGCATCCCGATGCGCTTGTGTCGAGGGTGGAAGTCGGCTGATGGTTCTGCCGGCCAGCCCGATGGTTCTGACGATCAGCCGGGGCACGCGACCTGCAGCGGCCCTGAACTACGCTGGCGGCTGTCTTGGCCATAAGGGCCTCGAGCGGGCGGTGGGGAATTGGCGACGGCGCGACTCGTAATCTGGTCCCCCAGACTAGGCGAAGGGCTGGACTGCCCGATCGATGAGATCACCTGGCTGGACCGGCGCCTGCTCAGTGCGGGCGACGACCCGACGCTGCATCGGTCACCGCGCTGCGCCGGCGTTCGCTGCGTGGACCGCCGGTGGGAGCTGTTCAGCCACGACACCAGCCACGAGGTGTACGTGGCGCCGGTCGTCCACGAGGCCTGTGCTGACTACGAGAAGGCGCAGGCCACCGCTGTGCATGTGCTGCCGGTGGCACGAGGCCGGTTCCAACCGCACCCCCTGCGGCTCGACAACGGCCCGTGGCTGGTCAGTGTGGGGAAATGGGTCTTGATGCTGGATGTCGATGGCCCTGACCATCGGAGCGGCAGCCGGGCCACGGCCGATAACGGGATTGCCACCCAAGAGCACCATAGCCGTGCGAACCAGCCTCACACGCGCGGCCACCGGGCCCGGCCACTGCCCGACGCGGTACCGAGGGTCCGCGGCTACTTCGAACGCAAAACGCTGGCCCGGCTGGCTATCGCCTACTACTACCAGGAGTTCGTCCTTGGCGCGGTCGGCCCGCAAACTGTGCCGATGATCGAGGTTGCCGCCGCATTGGACCTGACCGGTGACGCGGCGGTTTCTGAGTACAAGAAGGAACTCCAGCGCCTCACCTGGAACGAGCAGGGACACCAGCGCGAGCTTGCCGAGTTTCTGATTGCCAGCGGCCTGATCAGCAAGGCCGACGTTCAACTGGCCAGCAAGATAGCTGCCGATAACGAGCGCAGCGGCAAGACTGAGGCGGCGCGGGCGCGGCTGCGGTACCGGCAGAAATAGCCGTCGTGCCTGAGGGCGGCGCGGGCCGGACCGTTGCCCTAGGGCGTGAGGCTAAAGGATCTTCAACCCGGGTGCTGCCCGGTAGTCATGAAGCGATCGGGCCGGTACGGCGCGAGCTCGGCGGCCGCCGAGCCGCTGACGAGCTCCCCGGCTATGAGTTGCGCCAGATGCGCCGCGAGCGTCACGCCGCTGTGCGTCACCACCACGTAGAGCCCGCTCGCACCCGGCAGCCAGCCCACGATGGATTGGCCATCGGCCGGCATCGGACGCACGCAGACGCGGTAACCGACGACGCCGGCGTCCTGCAGGCCGCGGACCGCCCGCCGCGCCCGGTGCAGCAACTCTTCCGCCCAGCGCCGCAGCACGGTCCCGGGAGTATGCAGATCCACGGCGGCATCGGGCGCTTCCAGGTGCAACAGCCCGCCAGAATGGGGCCGCAGGCACACCTCAGGCGTGTGCACCACGCGTGCCGGGCCCGGCGGCGTCACCGACCCTACCTGCACCACCAGCCCCGGCGCTGTCGCCCCGGGCGCTGCCCATGGGACCAGCGGCAGCGGGCACGCAGCCGCGGCGGCCAGCGCGGCCACCTCGGGAACCCAGCGCCCAGCGCAGCACACCACCGCATCCGCCGGTATCACCCGGCCAGCTGCGGTCCGGACCCCCCGCACCGCGCCACCGGGAGCGTCCAACCCGACCACGCGCCCGGGCTCGCCTGTCACCAAGGTGGCCCCGTGCCGGGCTGCATGCCCGGCGAGCGCCCTGATCAGCGGTCCGGTGAGCAGGTAGCCCTCCTCGGGAAACCACGCGACGTCAGGCGCGGGCTCGGGCAGCCGCAGTGACGGCTCAAGCTCAGCCGCCTCGGCGGCGTCAACAAGGCGTGCCGGGTACCCCCACCCAGCGAGCCGGTGCACCCGTGCGGCGAGTTGCGCACGCCCGGCGGCCGTCGCCGCCCACTCGATGTTCCCGGCCGGCCGGTACCACGCCACGCCGCTCAGGCTCGCGGAAAGCCCGGCCCACGCCCGCATCCCAGCGCGATTAAGGTCGTGGTAGGCGCGAGGCAACTTGTCGTTCGCGTTCAGCCAGGCAAAGCTCGACCGGGTGGCGGCATGACCAGGCTGGGCCTGCTCCAGAAGAGTCACCCCGATGCCCGCCTCGGCCAGCCTGGCCGCCACGCACGCACCGAGCACTCCGGCGCCGATCACCGCGCAGCGGCGCGGCCCGAGCGCGTTCTCACCAGGCATCCAATCGCCCTTCGCAGCGGGTCGTCAGCGAGTAACTGCCCGGCGACGCTGGCGGGATGGCCGGCCAGCGGCGCGCGTGGCCGGCGCCAGCGGCAGCCGGGAGGGAGGCTTGATCTCCTCCAGCCGCAGGTAGGTCACGAGCCGTTGCCCGCCCCGTGCCGCCAGCGAAGCCAGCACCTGCTGCAGTTCGGCGACGTCCCGGGCCACGACGGTGAGCAGATAGTCCGTTTCGCCAGCGACATTGTCCGCCGCGATGATCTGCGGCAGTGCCCGGACCTGCTCCTCGAAGATGCGGCTCGAGCGCGGGTCATGCCGGGCGAGGCTTGCCGTTACGTACATCTGCAGGGGAAATCCCGCGGCGGCGGGATCGAGCCGGGCGCTGATGATCCGGATCACACCGGACTCCTTTAGCCAGCGG
The DNA here is from genome assembly GCA_963727015.1 of uncultured Actinomycetota bacterium. GTDB lineage: Bacteria > Actinomycetota > Actinomycetes > Streptosporangiales > Streptosporangiaceae > DATFVJ01. The sequence goes on from CAVSEV010000009.1 coordinate 109,175, forward strand.
ACCCGGTGCAACGTGGCCGCTGGGGATAGGCCGACCAGGCGGGCGAGTTCAACGTTCGTGCGGTCCGCGTCCGCCTGCAGCGCGTTGAGCAGCTGAATGTCAACTTCATCAAGGTTAACTGCCATATGACGATACGTTATATCGTCCGGAGGCTGCACTAGCGAATTCTAAGCAAGCCTGGCGTCACGATGGCTCCATGAACACCGACCGCCGTCCCGCCGTCGCGGCGCTCGTCGCCGCCGGAGTGCTGTGGGGCACCACAGTGCCGCTGTCCAAGCTGGCCCTCGGGTGGCTGCCGCCAGGCTGGCTCACCTTCGTGCGCTTCGGCACCGCGGCACTCATCCTGGTCGTGGGCGCACGCTCCCGGGTGCGTACCGCGTTCACCCCGGCCGTGCTCGCCTGGGGCGCGATCGGATACGGCGGGTCGGTACTCCTGCAGAACGCCGGCATCATGCGAACCAGCATCAGCCACGCGGCGCTGCTGATCGGCGCCGCACCTGTGCTGGTTGCGATCATCGCGGCCCGCTGGCACCACAGCGTGGCGCGCCCGGTCGCCTGGGCCGGATTCGCGGTCTCGCTCGCCGGTGTCGGCCTTGTCGCCGGCGGCAGGGGCGGCGGCGCCACCATAAGCGGCGACGGCCTGGTGCTTGTTTCGCTGCTGCTGTCGGCCATGTTCACGGTGGCACAGGCCCGTCTGCTGCGCGGCCGCGACCCGGTCGCGGTAACAGCCGCGCAGTTCCTGGCGGCCGCTGTTGCCGTGCTGCCCGTCGCTGTGGCCACGGAAGGCAGGCCGGCCGCCCCAGGCAGCCCGGGCACCCTGCTGGCCACCGCCGGACTAGCGGTCGGCGGCACCCTGCTGCCCTTTACGCTGTTCGCCTATGGCCAGGGGCGGGTAGCCGCCGAGGTGGCCGGAGCCTTCCTCAACCTCGAGCCTCTTGTCGGCGCCGTGGCTGGCGTCGTCGTCTTCGGCGACCCGGCCGGCCCACAGCAGATCACCGGGGGCGCGGCCATCCTGGCGGGCATCGCGCTCGGCAGCATCCCGCTGCTCCGCACCCCGCGGCGCGGGCCGCACTGCCCTTCGCGCCGAACCGCCGGTGCGCAGGCGCCGCCCTCGAGCCGGGAATCGTGGTCCGGGGCCCACAGTTGCGGTCAGCGTGCGGGACTCAGCGCTCGGGCGGCGGCAGTCCGCGCGCCAGGACGTTCAGCATGTCGTCGAGCACATCCGCGGGGATGTGGCCGCCTGCCGTCCATTCGGCCCACCGCATGCCGATCGCGTAGCCGAGACCCGCGTACACGTACGCGATGACCTCGGGATCGTAGCGGGCGTCGATCTCGCCGGAAAGCTGCGCACGACGGACGCCCCGCGCGTAGCGGCGGGCGAGGCCTTCGTAGTACTCCTGGAACAGGCCGGGCACGACGAATTCCGATTCCCGCACGATGCGGTATATCCACGGTCGCCCGGAAAGCATCTCGAAGAAGGCACGGAAGGCCGCCCGTTCCACCGCGCGCTGGCTGCCATCGGTCTGCTCGATCGCGGCCCGCATGGTTGCCCGGGCGTCGGCGCTTATCCGCCGGACGACGGCGGCGAAAAGGTCCCCTTTGGAGCCGTAGTGCGCGTAGAAGCTGCCGGTCGCGATGCCGGCCCGGGCGCAGATGCCGGCGACGGTGCTGCCACGGTAGGTCCGCTCACCGAAGATCTGCTCCGCGGCGTCGAGCAGGCGCTGCGCCCGCGGCCGGTCATCGCGCGGGTCCACTCGCCTGCCGGCCTCCGCGGTCATCGTCCGTGCTCCAGTGCTGCGTCACTCACGGATTGCTTGCCACCTCCGCCGGGTCCGGGCAAGCCGTGCCAGGCATGGGCGCGGCGCGGCCACCTGGCCGCCGTAAGCCGCATCGCCCGCCGCCGGGCCGCGCGACCGCCGCCGGGCCGCGCGACCCCGCCGCCGGGCCGCGCGACCCCGCCGCCGGGCCGCGCGACCCGCGCCGCCGGGCCGCCCGTGCGGGGGCCCGGCGCCGCGTAACCCGGCGGCGGGCGCCAGGTCATGGCGAGGGAATCCCGCTGGAGGGAGCCGCCGGCTGGGCACCTGAAAGGGCCGTGATGGCACCGGTGGCCGTTGCGTCCGTGATCAGGACCGGACCCTGGGCGACGACCACGCCATTCTTGATGACGCCGATATATGCGCCGGTGCTGCCGGAGTGGTCGCTGCTCGAATACCCGTAGGGCGAACTGCTCGGTCCCTGCGGCAGGCCACCGTTGATCGCGGCAACCAGGCTTGACCTGGTCGGATTCTTGCCCGCCTTGAACATTGCCTGCACGAACGTGTAGGCCGCGGCCATGCCATAGAGTGCGTTGAAGCCAAACGGAGCCTTCGCGTCGTACTGATCGTGCACCTTCTTGAACAGCGTGATCCAGCTGTTGGTCGTGTCACCAACGGAGGGAAGGTAGCCGTCTGTGATGATCCCGTTGGTCAGCGCCTTGCCCGACACGGTCGCCCCGCCCTGCTTGGCGTACGCCTCGAGCAGGCCGCCAAGCGTCAGCGGATCGGTTCCCACGTTGCTGACGGCCAATGCCGGGCTGTAGCTGAGCTTGAGGGAGTTGAGCATGAGCAGCGCGGTGAAGGTCGGGATCGAGAAGGAGACGACGACCTGCGCGCCGGCCGCCTTCAGCGCTGCGACCTGCGGGCCGATGTTGACGTTAGTGTCCTGGTAGGCCTGGCGGCTGACGACCATGCTGTGCGGGATCTCGTAGTCGAGCCCCTTGACGCCGTCCTGGCCGAACTCGTCGTCCTGGTAGAAGTAACCGACCTTCTTGCCCTTGAAGTGCTGCGCCACGTACTGGCCGAGGATCTTGCCCTCGCGGACGTAGTCGAGCGCGTAGCCGAAAGTCTGCGGGTATTTCTGCGGCTGGTTCCAGCACACGCAGCCGGAGGCGACGAAGACGTCGGGGATCTTCTGCGCGTTGAGGAAGCCCACCACGGCCAGGTGGGTCGGCGTGCCGAGGCCGTTGAACACCCCGAACACGCCGTTTTGCAAGACAAGCTGCCGCACCACCGACGAGGTCTTGGACGGGTCGTAGGCGTCGTCGAGGTACTTGTAGACGATCTTGCGACCGTAGATCCCGCCGTGGGCGTTGACGTAACTGAAGTAGGCGTTGGACGCGGGGGCGATCTCGCTGTAACCGGGCGCCGCGGGACCGGTCAGCGGCTGGTGACTGCCGATGAGGATCTGAGTCTTGGTGATGCCCGGAGCCGACGCGCCGCCACTCGAGCTGCTGCCACCTCCGCTTGAGCCGCCGCACGCGGCAGCCGTTATGGCTACTGCTGTTGCCACCGCGCAAAACGCGGCGGCGCGGGACAGCGGCGCCCGGTGGTATCTCTTCATACAGGACCTTCTTTCTGATCTTCGCTGGCCGTTGCGCTCCCGTCCGGGGAGCCCGCGGCAGGTGGGTTGCGGGGCGGCTTCGCGTCGCGGCGCCGTGTGCCCATGACGAGGGCACCAAGCTGGCGCACCCCGCCCTGGATTCCGTCGGGGAACGCCATCATGACCGCGATGAGCGCCACGCCGTACACGACGATCGGGATGTTGGAGCCGACCGAGCTCGACAGGCCATGGCTCGTCGCGACGTCGGTGGCGTAGGTGGGCAGGAAGACGAGCACGAGGCTGCCCCACACGGCGCCTGCCAGGCTGCCGAGGCCGCCGACCACGGCGGCGGTCAGCAACCCGATGGACAGCGCCAGCGTGAACGACGTCGGCGCGACGAGCCCGGTGGTGATGGCGAGCAGCGCGCCAGCGAGGCCGGCGCTCGCGGCGCTGACGACGAAGGCCAGCACGCGCAGGCGGCCGACGTTCAGGCCGGCCAGCGCGGCGGCCACCTCGTCGTCGCGTACCGCTCGCCAGCTTCTGCCGATCCTGCTCGACGCCAGATTGGCGAGCAGGACCAGCGTCACGAGCGCCGTCGCGCAGGTGATCCAGGCCTGCCAGCGGGTGAGCGGGAAGCTGGCGCCCAGGCCGGAAGGCACGGTGATGTTCACGCTCAGGCCCTGGTCGCCGCCGAGCAGGCTCGCGTAGCGGTTGGCCAGCGACGGCAGCGCGACCGCGAAGATGAGCGTGGCGCCCGCCAGGTAAGGTCCACGCAGCCTGGCCGCCGCGACCCCGAGCACCCCGCCGACCAGCGCTGTCGCGGCCGCGGCTGCGAGGAAGACGACGGGCAGCGGCCAGTTAAGGTGAATGATCAGCAGCGCGGCCACGTATGCGCCAACCGCCATGAAGGCGCCGTTGCCGATCGAGATCTGCCCGCTCAGCCCGATGAGGAAGGTCAGGCCGGCGACCGCGACGACGTATACGGCGACCTGCGCGATCTGGTAATCGCGGAAGCTGCCCGACACGTTGATCAGCGCAAGCAGGATCACGGCGAGGATCACCGCGCCGAACAGGTGCCGCCACACCGGTCGCGACGGGCGCGCGCCACGTTCGGTCCGCCGGTCGGTCAGGCGATCGATCATTGTCACACCCGCCGCGTCATGGTCTTGGCGAACAGGCCTGCGGGCCGGACCATGAGCACCGCGATGAGCAGCAGCAGCGCGAAGATGGTCACCAGGTCCGAGCCGAGATACCCGCCGACGTAGTTGAGCACGATGCCGAGCACAAGCCCGCCGACCACGGCGCCGATGGGGCTGTCAAGCCCGCCGAGCACGGCGGCGGTGAAGCCGAGCACGAAGATCGAGTCCATGCTGTTGGGGTACAAGAACGTCGATGGCGAAACCAGCACGCCCGCCAGTGCACCGATCAGCCCCGCGAGCGCCCAGCCCAGGGTGAGCACACGTCCCACCCTGACCCCCAGCAAGCGGGCGACGGCGGGCTCGAACGCCGCGGCGCGCATCCGCAGTCCGACAGGTGTATACCTGAACAACGCGGCGAGCAGGAGGGCGGCGGCAAGGACAGAGCCGGTGACGAACAGGTCATTGCGTGACAGGGCGATGTGACCGGAACCCACCTTGAGCCCGGTAATGGAAAAGGCCGCGGGGAAGGATCGGAACTGGCCGCCATAGATGACCCCGGCCAGGCCCTCGAGGAATACCAGCAGGCCAATGGTCACGATCACGGCGTTGAGCGGTGGCTTGCTCTCCACCGGCCTGATGACCAGCCGCTCGATGATCGCGCCGAGGACAAACCCGGCACCAAGTGCGGCGCCGAAGCCCGCCCAGTAGGAGCCGGTTGCCTGGATCACGCTCAGGGCGACGAAGGTCGTGAACATGGCCATCCCGCCCTGCGCGTAGTTCAGGATCCTGGTGGCCCGCCAGATCAGCACGAGCGACAGCCCGATCGCGGCGTACACCATCCCGAAGCTGATCCCGCCGAGCGTGAAGGAGATGAACTCGTGCATCGTTGGCACCTCTTTCAGCAGCTCGGCCCTCAAAAGCCCAGGTAGTGGTGGCGGAGGGCGGCGTCGGCGGCGAGCGCCGCCGCATCAGCGGACGCGACGATGCGGCCCAGGTTGAGCACGACTCCCTGATCGGCGATGGCCAGCGCGCTGCGCGCGTTCTGCTCCACGAGCAGGACCGTCAGCCCGGTGTCGTCGCGCAGCCTTCGCACCAGTTGCATCAGGGATGCGACGACCTTCGGCGCGAGGCCGAGTGATGGCTCGTCAAGCAACAGCAGCCGCGGCCGGGCCATCAGGGCCCGGCCGATCACCAGCATCTGCCGCTCGCCGCCGGAAAGCGTGGCCGCCGGCTTGCGGCTGCGCGCCGCGAGCGGCGGGAATAGCTCGTAAGCGGTAGCCAGCGCGGCCGCGCGGTCCGCGCGGTCGCGCCGCCACAGGGCGCCGAGCCGCAGGTTCTCCTCGACCGTCAGTTCCGCGATCACGCCGCGTCCCTCGGGGACGTGCGCCACGCCGGCCCTGACGATGTCTTCGGGGCGCCGGCCGGTCAGGTCGGCACCGGCGAGGCTGACCCGCCCGCGGCGGGGCCGGATGAGCCCGCTGATGGCGCGCAGCAGCGTGGTCTTGCCCGCGCCGTTCGCGCCGAGCACCGCGGTGACCGTCGCCCGCGGTACCGCGAGTGAGACCCCGTGCAGTGCGAGGATCCCGTCGTATCCGGCGCTGAGGCCCTCGACCGTGAGCATGTCGGCGTCCGTCATCGTGCCCATGTCAGGCATCGCCCGCGCTCTCGCCTCTTTCGCTCCCGCGGCGCCCGCCGCCGCCCTCGCTCACGCCGCCCTCGCTCGCGCCGCTCACGCCGCCCTCGCTCACGCCGCTCACGCCGCCCTCGCTCGCCACGCCGAGGTAGGCGGCGGTGACGGCATCGTTGCTGCGCACCTGATCTGGGGTGCCGCTCGCTATCACCTTGCCGAAGTCGAGGACGACGAGGGTGTCGCAGACCGACATCATCAGGTCCATGTGGTGCTCGATAACCACAACCGACGCCCGGGTCGCCAGGCCCCTGATGAGCTCGCCAAGCTCGGCGAGTTCCGCCTCGGAGAGCCCGCTGGCCGGCTCATCGAGCAGGAGCAGGCGAGGACCTGCGGCCAGCGCACGGGCCAGCGCGACCCGCTTGCGCATCCCGTAGGAAAGCTGATCAGGCATCCGGTCCGCGAGGTCGGCCGCCCCGACATCGCGGAGCGCCTCGAGCGCGTGTTCACTCAACGCCGCCTCGTCCGTATCCGAGCGGCGCAGGCCGAACAGCGCGGAGGTGAACCCGGCGCGGGCCCGGCAGGTCGCACCTGTCATCACGTTCTCGAGCACGGACAGGCGACTGAACAGGGCCACGCCCTGCAGGGTCCGCGCGATGCCGAGTCCCGCAAGCCGGTGCGGACGCAGCCGGCCGAGCGGCCTGCCGTCGAATGAGATGCTGCCCGCCTGCGGCCTGACGAAGCCGCAGAGCACGTTGAGCAGGGTCGTCTTACCCGCCCCGTTCGGGCCGATCACGCCGGCCACCTGGCACGGCGCGACGGTCAGCGACACCTCGTCGAGCGCGGTGAGACCGCCAAATCGCACCGTCACACCGCGTACATCCAGGACACCGGCCCGCGGCGGCAGGTTCTCCTGTCCAGACGCAAGGTTCCGTGCCCGCTCGGCTGAATTATCATTCATCAGCCAAATTCCCGGTTCTAGTGGGTTTCGACCCAGTTCTATGAACCGTCATTCACACCTATCGAGGGCTTTCGACGCAAGGCCACGCGGCGAGTCGCGGCCGATCGTGCCCAAATTGAGACCGACCTAATCCTGAACGGCTCCGCGGGGGGGCCGCTCTCTCGCCACGTTCTTGATCCCTACCTGTGTTAACTTGCCCGCGCTATCAGCCGGAAACTTCACACGCGAACGGATCATGGCTGGCAACCGGGGCGCTGGAGCAGGCTCGCGCCACCAGAAGCGGGTAGCGAACCGGCGGCCGCGTCACGGCAGACACATCCACTGCCAGCCGTGACAGGTCCACCCCGCGCCAAAATCTACCCGGGCTCACTCATCTGGCTCATCCGTGCCCAGCGCGCCAGGATCCTCGCCGAATGCATAGGCACGGACGAAGCTCAGCAGCCGGGCGTGCTGTTGGAGCAACCTGACAGAAACCTCAGGTCCTATCTCGCCCATCTCGCGCAGATCGGTCCGCAGATCTGCGACCACCTCAACCATGCCAGAAACGATGGCCCCGGCATCGGCGGCACCCTCCAGATCGCGATCGGCACGGTCGATGATCTCGGCGCGGACCAGCAGGTCAGCGATGTCCTGCGAGCCGCCGAGGCCGACCTCGATCAGGTCGCTCCATCGGCGGCACATTTTGCGCAGGCCAGCAGGGGACCGGTAGCCGGCGAAGATGGATTCCCACTGGCGGGCGATGAACTCCTCCCACCCGAATGTCCACCTCTTCTGGATCGTGGTCATACACCGGCACAACATTAGGGGGTGCGCAGCGAGCCCGCCGAATGCAGATTCCTGCCCGGCGGAGACCCCGCCGCGGCCCTGAAGGGACGGTGAACGATCCTTGGTCAGCACAGCCAGCACAGCAAACACGCCTAGCGGGCCGGCAACCGTGCTGGTGACCGGCGCGAGCACTGGATTCGGCGCCGCGATCGCCAGGCGCTTCGCGGCGGAGGGCGCCCGCGTGATCGCTGCGGCCCGCCGGGCCGGAAGGCTTGCCGAACTCGCGGCAGAGTTCGGCTCCAGCGTCCTGCCGGTCAAACTCGACGTCAGAGACAGGGCTGCGGTAAACCAGGCGATTGCCGATCTGCCCGCGGAGTTCGCCGACATCGACATCCTGGTGAACAACGCCGGTCTGGCCAGGGGCCTGCAGCCGGCCCAGCAGGCCGATGTTGACGACTGGGACCAGATGATCGACACGAACTGCAAGGGCCTCGCGTACTGCACACGTGCCGTGTTGCCCGGCATGGTCACGCGCGGCAGGGGCCACGTGATCAACATGGGGTCGGTCGCGGGCAGCTATCCGTATCCGGGCGGGAATGCCTACGGGGGCACGAAGGCCTTCGTGCACCAGTTCAGCCTCAACCTCCGGAGCGACCTGCACGGCACCGGTGTGCGGGTGACCTGCGTCGAGCCCGGCTTGGCGGGCGGGACCGAGTTCTCCGTCGTGCGGTTCCAGGGCGACAAGGACAAGGCCGATGCCGTCTACGCGGGCACGCAGCCGCTCACCGCAGCCGACATAGCCGAGGCCGTGTACTGGGCGGCGTCGCTGCCGGCCCACGTCAACATCAACACGATCGAGCTAATGCCCGTCGCCCAGAGCTTCGCGCCATTCCAGGTCCACCGCGAATCCTCCTGATCGTTTCTCCCCGTCGATGACCGATCCGCGGGGCAGACCGAGCAGCCGTCGCCCTCGCCCCAACGCGCGGAGCGGTTGAGCTGGCCTAGAGTAACTGGACGTGGCGGGACGTGGCACTCCGGCGACGGCGATGCTGAGCAGGCTGGGCATCGCTCACAGCGTGCATGAATATGAGCACGACCAGCGGCATGGGTCCTACGGCCGCGAGGCGAGCGAGGCACTGGGCGTCCCTCCGGAGCGGGTGTTCAAGACGCTAGTGGCCGATGTGGACGGCGGCTTGACGATCGGCGTGGTACCCGTCGCCAGCCAGCTCGACGTCAAGGCGCTCGCCACGGCAGCCGGCGGCAAGCGGGCGAAGATGGCCGACGTGGCCGCAGCTGAGCGCGCCACCGGCTACGTGGCCGGCGGCATCGCACCCGTGGGCCAGCGCAGGCGCCTGCCAGTAGTGATCGACTCGTCGGCGCTGAATTTCGCCACCGTATTTTGCAGCGGCGGCAGACGAGGGCTTGAGATCGAGCTTTCCCCCGGCGACCTGGTCCGTGCCACGAACGCGGTCGTGGCGCCCATCGCCGCACATGGCTGTGCCACGGCGAGCGGAACCTGAGCCGTTCTTCCCCCTCGACCCGGATCGCTCCGGCCGCCAGGCGCGACCACCGGCGCGCGCGGTGTGGCACCACGCTTCAGGTCGTAGCGTGGGGACGTTGATAGCCATCAATGGGGAGTGAGGAATGTCGTGCGCACTGTGCCGCTAGGTAACCAAGGCCTGGTCGTCTCTGCCCAAGGGCTTGGCTGCATGGGGATGAGCGAGTTCTACGGCCCGGGCGACGAAGCCGAGTCCATCGCGACCATCCACCGGGCGATCGAACTGGGTGTGACGCTGGTTGACACCGCCGACATATACGGCATGGGCGAGAACGAGCGGCTCGTCGGACGTGCCCTCGCAGGCCGGCGTGACGATGTGGTCCTCGCCACCAAGTTCGGCATCGTGCGCGACCCGCAGGCCGCTGACGACCGCAGCCGCAGGTCGGTCAACGGGCGGCCGGAATACGTGAAGTCCGCCATCGACGCGTCACTGCGCCGGCTTGGCACCGACCACGTGGACCTCTACTACCAGCACCGCCCGGACCCTGATACGCCGATCGAGGAAACCGTGGGGGCGATGGCCGAACTGGTCGCGGCAGGCAAGGTCCGTCACATCGGGCTTTCTGAGGTCAGCGCCGACCTGATCGAACGCGCCCATAGCGCGCACCCGGTCACAGCGGTGCAGAGCGAGTACTCGTTGTGGACCCGTGACGTCGAGGAGGTCCGGCCGGCAATGCGCACGCTCGGCATTGGCCTCGTCGCCTACTCACCACTCGGGCGGGGCTTCCTGACCGGCGAGATCAGCTCGGTGGCAGCGCTCGCCGACGACGACTTCAGGCGGGCAAACCCGCGCTTCAGCGGCGACGCGTTCAGGGCCAATATGGCGATCGTGGACGTGGTACGGGACATCGCGGCGGCCAAGCAGGTCACTGCCGCCCAGGTGGCCTTGGCATGGGTCACCTCGCGTGGCGGCGACGTCGTGCCGATTCCTGGCACCAAGCGCCGCAGCCGCCTCGAGGAGAACGTGGCCGCGCTCGAGGTGACGCTGACCCCGGACGATATGTCCCGCCTCGAGCCCCTCGCCGATCACGTCCACGGAGCCCGTTACTGAGCACCTGTCTGTCGCGCCTACTGGCGCGCCATGGCCATCCGCATCTCGCTCTCCGTGTCGGTGATGAGATCCCCGGACAGGTCGATGGTCACGGTATGCAGGGCCCCGGTGAACCTGAACGGAGCCTGGTAGTCGGGGGTAACCGCGGAGCCGGGGTTGGCGCCGCAGGTCAGGCCGCCGGGGTTGAACCCGATAGGCGTGGTCACCGGTATGTCGGCCGCCGCGACAAGTTCGCGGTCGATGTACAGCCGCGCCTGGCCTGCGGAGCCCTTCCCGCCGGCGAAGTCTGGCTGTCCGGTGGGCTCGAACTCGAAGCGCAGCTCATGCCGGCCTTCGGGTACGGCGTCGCGCGATGACACGTAATGCAGAGCGCGCCGGACGTAGTTGTGGACGTAGTGCAGTCTGCTGTCCCTGACGTAGAAAGACCAGCCGCCGACCCTGGAGCCCTGGCAGATCAGGACGCCCTCGGCGCCAGCGGCCGGGATCTGGGCGTCGGCGGTGATGGCGTGCGGGCGGTTGAGGAGGCGGGGCCCGGCGAAGGGCGGCACGGTCTGAGTGCCCGGCCGATAGACGTAGCGGTCGCGAGGCTCGGCAACCTGCGGGCGCTCGGCGATCAGCCGCTCAAGCGCGCTGCCGTCGATCGGCAGCACGTTGTACTTGCCGGCCTCGACATACCATTGCGCGATCATCTCGATGAGCTTGTCCCTGTGCTGGTCGGCGAGGTTGTGATTTTCTGCGGGGTCGTCAGCGACGTGGTAGAGCTCCCAGCGATGGGCGTCCAGGTCGGTCAGGTCCCTGGCCGTGATCGGCACCCCGAACGGCTTGCCCGCCTCGGCGAAAGAGGGCCCCGGCCATGGGCATACTGCTCGCCACCCGTCGTGGTCGAGGGCCCGGTGGCCGAACATCTCGAAGTACTGCGTACGGTGGCGCGTCGGCGCCGCCGGATCCGCGAAGGTATGGGCAAAGCTGACCCCCTGGATCGGGGACTGGGTCACTCCCCTGATCGCCGCGGGCGGCTGGATGCCCAGCACATCAAGCACGGTGGGAACCATGTCGATCACGTGCGCGTACTGGCCGCGGACTTCGCCGCGCGCCTTGATGCCGGCCGGCCAGCAGACCAGGAACGGGTCGCAGGCGCCGCCGCGGTAGGTCTCACGTTTCCACCGCCGGAACGGGGTATTTCCGGCCCACGTCCAGCCCCACGGGTAGTGGTTGAAGGTGGTGGGGCCACCAAGCTCGCCGATCGCCCGGATGCTGTCCTCGAGCGGCTCTGGCGCGTTGTTGAAGAACTGCAGCTCGTTCGTGGTGCCGCCGACCCCGCCTTCGGCGCTTGCCCCGTTGTCCGACACCAGCATGATCACCGTGTTGTCGAACTCGCCGATTTCACGCAAGAAATCAAGTATCCGGCCGATATGGTGGTCGGTATGCGAGAGGAACCCCGCGAATACCTCCATCATCCTGGCCGCGAGCCGACGGGCATCTGGCGATAGCGAATCCCATTCAGGGACGTCGGGATCGTGCCGCGAAAGCTCCGCGCCTGCCGGCATGATGCCCAGTTCCTGCTGCCTGGCGAATACGCGTTCGCGGTAGGCGTCCCAGCCGTCGTCGAATACTCCCTTGTACCGGTCGGCCCATTCTCTGGGCACATGATGCGGGGCGTGCGTGGCGCCCGTGCAAAAATGCAGGTAAAACGGCTTGTTCGGCGCGACTTGCTTGGCATCGGTGATGAATCCGATAGCCCTATCCGCTAGGTCCTCGGTCAGGTGGTAGCCATCCTCCGGGGTACGCGGCGGCTCCACCTGATGGTTGTCGTAGATCAGGTCCGGATACCACTGGCTGGTATCCCCGCCGAGGAAACCGTAGAAGCGCTCGAACCCGCGGCCGAGCGGCCACCGGTCGAACGGGCCGGCCGCCGACTCGTACTCCGACGGGAGCAGGTGATACTTGCCGACCATGTAGGTGCTGTAACCATGTTGCAACAGCATCTCCGAGAGGAACCCGTTCTCGAACGGGATGTTGCCGTTGTAGCCGGGATAGCCCGTGGCCAGCTCGTTGATCGCAGCCGTGGCATTGGCATGGTGGTTACGGCCAGTAACAATGCACGAGCGCGACGGCGAGCATAGCGCGGTGGTATGCATGTTGCTATAGAGCAGGCCAGCCGCGGCCAGCGCGTCGAAATTCGGCGTCGTGATCGGGCTGCCATAGCAGCCGAGCTGCCCGAAACCAGTGTCATCGAGCACGATGAAAAGCACATTTGGCGCCCCCGCGGCGGCGCGCAGGGGGCGGGGCCAGGCAGGGCTCGAGTCTCCTGCAGTCCGCCCGATCACGCCGGGAAACGCGGTGCCCGGCGGGTATTCGTTCAGCGCCATCCGCTCATCCCTCCGGCGTCGGTCCATCAGGAGTCACTGAACGCCCCCAGCCGCGGCCCGCCATCACCCGACGCGGGTGAAGATCGAGACACCGGGTCGCCCCCGATCCGGCGGCGCACGCCGCCGGATCGGGGGCGCACGCCGCCGCGCCGCCAGGGCGGGACAATGACCTGGCCGAGGATGGATGCGTGGTGGGCAGATGCCTGGGCCACCGGCGCGGGCGCGGTCCCGCGACGCAGGAACCCGCCGCGCCCGCGTGCCGTTGGAGTCTCTGCGCGCCACATTTGCTGGTCCCGAACAGTGACCGTTTAGTCACGACGATAAAAATTGACTACATGGAGTAGCAAGTACAGCTAATCGGGTTACAATGTGACATTCCTAACATTCTTTGGAATGTAGCACCTTCTTGTCGGTAAACGTGCAGGTAAGAGGGCTAATCCGGGCGAATGAGCCTGATCGGCATGATTCAGGTCATAGCGTTCGTTTCCCCGTTTCGGGTACATGCGGGGCGAATCTTGGGCATCGTGGTGGGCTCCAGCGCCCAGCGTGCGGGACGGTTACCGAAAGTGACTCGTCGCCTTGACCCGCGTCACGTCCGCATGCCGCTGCTTTAGCCCCAGTTTCTGGTGGCGGGCATGCGCCCATGGGCGGAAGCGGCACATTATGTGCCCGACCGAAGGTTCGTCTTGTCCGGCAGAAGGACACTCAAACGTAGAATCGCAAGCCTCACTTTCGCGGTAGCGGGCTCCGCAATCGCCGTGGGCGCCATCGCCTCGAGCCCGGCGCCCAGCGTGACAAGCGCAGCCAGCGCAACGGGGCAGGCCACCGTGGGCGGGCAGGCCACCGCGGCCGCGGCGCCGAAAGCGATCGGTATCGGTTCCAATTCGCAAGACGCCGTCGCGCTTGACGCGTTCATCACGCCTGTCAAGGCCGATACGAAGGCGGCCAGCAAGCGTGCCGAAACCCCTCGCCAGGTCGCCTGGTACATGCTCGGCTCGTTCGGCTGGTCGCACTGGCAGTACCAGTTCCTGAACAAGCTCTGGGAAAGGGAAAGCGGCTGGAATCCCCGCGCGGAAAACCCCTACTCCGGCGCGTATGGCATTCCGCAAGCCGTCCCTGGCAGCAAAATGGCAAGCGCAGGTTCGAACTGGCGGACGAGCGCCCGCACCCAGATCCTGTGGGGCCTTCGTTACATCAAGGGGCGGTACGGCTCCCCGCATCACGCGTGGCAGCACGAGCTTGCTTACGGCTGGTACTGACCGGCAGCTGGATGAGCTCGGCGGTGACATGGGCCGTAGTCCCCGGCGAGGCCACCGCGGGAAACGACTACCTTTGGCGCCGCGGATCGGGTGATTGACAAGCCCACCCGATCCGCGGCACTGACGCACAGGGCATACTCCCAGTGTGCAGCAACGTTTGGTTTCCCGATGAGAGCGGCAGCAAGCGCACTGGCAGGCGTGCTGGCCCTGGGCCTGGGCGTGGCCGGATGCGGTTCAGGCAGTCATCCCGGACCACGTCCGCACGCAGTGGCGAGCCCGGCAGCCGCCGCACCGGCTTCGCCATCGGCCTCTCCTCGCGGCCTGCAGGCGACGGTGCTGCGCCTGGCTGACTTGCCGCCCGGCTTCATCGTCCGGCCGCTCAATGGTCGCAACCTCCCGTCGCAGCTGACCGGATGTCACCGGCTGCAGACCCTGCTTGCCGTTGGCACGGGGCCACACGAGCAGGTGGAGTTCTATATGGTCCCGTTCGGGCCGTGGATCGACGAGGCGGTCATTTCACAGCCAGGCGGGGCGCCGTCCAGCCTTATGGGTGAGCTCGCTGGCGTTCTTGCAAGCTGTCACTCGGTGACCGTGACGGAGGAAGGACGTCGAGTGCGGCTGGCGCTGGCCCCGGCAAAGGCCCCGGCCGCGACCGGTCAAGCCCTCGCCTACCGTGCCACTGGCAGGTATGCAGGGATCCCGCTCAGCATGGATATCGTGCTTGCCCCCGCCGGAAGGCTGATCCTGCTGGTCACCAACACCTCCGTGACCGGCCCGGCGGATCCGGCGGTGACCGCGCAGGCCGTCCGGGCGGCAGTGCAGCGAGCCGCCCGGGCCTGACCGCGCACGCAGCAGATCAGCGAACGATCTTGACGTTGAAGATCGGGGTGCCGAGCGAGCCCATCAGCCGCAGCCAGATCGGCAGGTACATTTCAGCACCGCGGGCGGTGGTGATGTCGCCGAGGTCGATGACGTCGGTGTGGCCGAAGCTCTTAAGCAGTCCTGCGACCGTCTTCTTGGCGTCTGCATCATTACCCGAGAGGAAGACGCTGTGGTCGCCGCCGGCAAGCTGCCCCGGATTGACCATCAGCGGCGCGGCCACAGTGTTGAGGCTCTTGACCACTTTGAGCTGCGGGAAGGCACTCTGGATCTGTTCGGCGAGTGAGTCGGTGTCCTTGACGGACAAGGTGGGCGGGAAACCCGCGGAGAAGTCCAGCGGGTTGGCAACGTCAAGCATTACCCTGCCCGCCAGGTTCTCCCGGCCAGCCGCCTCCAGCACGGCGATCGATACGCCACCAGAGGTGGCGTTGACGATCAGCTCAGCATCGGCGGCCGCCGCGGCGAACGTGTCCAGGCTGACGAGCGGGTGTGCGGCGGCCCAGACAGCGTAAGGCGGGTTGCCCATGGCATCAGGCTCGGCACGCGCCATGGTGGCAGCGACATCGCGGGTGCCAACAGTGACCTCGTGACCAAGCTCGGCGAGCTTGCCGGCCAGAGTCTGGCCGACCATTCCTGTGCCCAGTACTGCGATCTTCATGGTGATACTCCTTTGCGATGAACCGGTGTAGTCAGCGTTCCCATGCCGGACTGCAGACCACGATTCCTGTGCATATTCAGTGAATATCCCTGACGC
Source organism: uncultured Actinomycetota bacterium (assembly GCA_963727015.1). Classification (GTDB taxonomy): domain Bacteria; phylum Actinomycetota; class Actinomycetes; order Streptosporangiales; family Streptosporangiaceae; genus DATFVJ01. Next base: position 124,894 of record CAVSEV010000009.1, read on the forward strand.
CGCGCCGGGATCTCTCATTGCCTGAAAGTGCGTAGCGTTTGAACTCCAGCGGCTGGCAACCAAGCTCGCCGTGGTGCTTACGGACAAGTTAACAGACCTGTCTGTCTGGATCCAGGGGTTTCGCCCGGTGCCGGCTTACCGAGTTTCCAGGCGGCAGCGGGCGCCGGCGGCCTGGCGCCGTGCCTGGCAGGTCGTGGCTGGCGGGCGCGCCGTGGCCGAGATGCGGGTGGCTGGCGGGCGCGCCGTGGCCGGATGCGCGTGGCTGGCGGGCGCGCCGTGGCCGGATGCGCGTGGCTGGCGGACCGTTGGCAGTGCCGTTGGGCGCTCCCGCAGACAGACTTGTCAGTACGATGGTGTGAGCGTTTCACTCGGAGGTGAAGTCAATGACTCCCGCAGCGGCGCCATCGGCCGCACGCGAGCGCATCCTGAACACCGCGTTCATGTTGTTTTACGCACACGGGCCGCGGGGCGTAGGCGTTGACACCATTGTTGCAGAGTCAGGCGTCGCCAAGGCCACCCTTTACAAGCACTTTCCGCGCAAAGACGATCTCGTGCTTGCCTATCTGGGCAATGTCGACCAGGTCTGGTTCGGACAGCTGCGGGCCGCCGCCCGGGCAGCCGGTGATCAGGCCCGCGACCAGCTCGCTGCCCTCTTCGATGCTTTGAGCGCCGCATGCCGCAACGAGGATTACCACGGCTGCGCGTTCATCAACGCCGCTGCGGAGAGCGAAATGGGCGGCGACGTGCACGCCGCCACCGTGGAACACAAGGCGGTCGTGCGTGCCTGGGTCACCGACCTCGCGCGCCGTGCCGGCGCCACCGATCCAGGCCTGCTGGCCACGCAGCTGACTCTGCTCCTCGATGGCGGCCTCGCCGCAGGCGTGCTCGACGCGGACCCTGCCGTGCCAGGAGCCGCCAAGGCCGCGGCGCGAATCCTCATCGACGCCGCCTGCCCTGCCGCGCGGTCCTGACTGAGCGGCCCGCGGCTGAGCGGCCCGCGGCTGAGCGGCCCGCGGCTGGTCCCCGGCCCGTGCATCGCCGCACGCGGATCGTCCGATCTGTCGATTCGCCGCCGTGGCGGTCGTCGGTTGAGTAGGGCGCGCGCCTTGCGCGCCGTCCGGGGAGACCGCGTGCGACCTGCCGACGAATCGCCTCGGGAACTGCAACGAGAGGAGCCGGAAGTGAGCAAGTACCTGTATCTGTACCGTGGTCCAGCCACGCCCATGGAGGCCTTCACACCCGAGCAGTCTGCTGAGCTGACGCGCGCATGGGGTGAGTGGATGGGCCGCGTCGGAACCGCGCTCGCTGAGCCGGGCGCGCCCTTCGGAGCGCGCTCTTCCGTCGGCGACGATGGATCGAGCCCGGCGCCAAGCGACCAGAACGGCTACACGATTGTTGAGGCTGACAGTCTCGACGCCGCCCGCGCACTGGCCGGAAACCACCCCTTCCTTGCCGAAGGGAAAGGCCGCTTCAGCATCGAGATCTTCGAACTCGCGCCGATGCCGATGTAGCACGGCGCCGCAGCGGGGGCGCCCCCGGGGCAACAAGCGTCTCATTCGCGCGGGTGACTGCGCTCGCCCCCGGGGGCAAGCCCGCGGGCGCGCATCTCGTACCCACGCCCGATGTGGCGCTGGCGGCCACGCATCGGCGGCGACGACAGTGCCGTGCACGACCCCGGTCGTCGTCTGGGGTCGTGGACGGTCGTCGCCCCCAAAGATCTGCGGGACACGCTGGACCTAACTCCCCAGCCGACGTGGGTGTCCGCGCAGACCTTCGTCGCCCACGCGCCAGTGACGCAGACAGCAGGCCCGACTGCGATTTCCTCGTGCCCCCGCGCCGAGGAGCCGGCCGCCGGTGCGCCCTGCGCGGGATTCGGCGGCGGAACCGCTATATTCGTCCGCATGTTCGACGTATCGACGGCACTGCGCGAGCTGAACGAAGAGCAGCGCCTCGCGGTAACGCACGGGAATGAACCGCTGCTCGTGCTCGCGGGCGCTGGTACGGGCAAGACCGCGACGCTCGCCGCCAGGGTGGCCTGGCTGCAGGCCACCGGCTTCGCGGCCGACCGGATCCTCCTGCTGACGTTCACCCGCCGAGCCGCCGACGACATGCTCGCCCGAGTGGCCGCTGCCTCCGCCAGAGCCGCCTCCACAACCGCCGCCTCCACAAGCCCGGCCTCTGCAACCGCCGCCGCCGCAACCGCGATGTGGGGCGGCACGTTTCACGCCATCGCGCATCGCATCATCCGGGCGCACGCCGAGGCGTTCTCGCTGCCGCCCGCGTTCAGCCTCATCGACCCCGCCGACACCGCGGACCTGCTCGACACGCTGCGGGCCGGAGCCGGCCTGGCGGGTACCGAGCGACGCGCGCCGCGCGGGCCCGTATGCGCCGACATCTACACCCGGTGCGTCAACACCCAGCGACCAGTGAAAGACGTCGTCGCCGCCGGCTTCCCCTGGTGCGCCGACTTCACCGGCCAGCTTGGCGCGCTGTTCCGCGCCTTCGTCGCGCACAAGCGCGGGCACGGGCTCGTTGACTTCGACGACCTGCTTTTGCTGTGGCGGGCGGCGCTGGCCGACGCGGCGGCCGGACCGGCCCTGCGGGGCCTATTCGACGCGGTCCTCGTGGACGAGTACCAGGACGTGAACACCGTGCAGGCCGACATCGTCCGCCTTCTTGCACCCGACGGACGCGGGCTGACCTGCGTCGGCGACGACGCGCAGGCGGTGTATGGTTTCCGCGGCGCCGACCCGGCGCACCTGCGCGCACTCGGCGCCACGTTCCCCGGCCTTTCTGTCGTCAGGCTCGTCCGCAACTACCGCTCGCGCGACTGTGTCCTCGCCCTGGCCAATGCGATACGGCCGCAGGCAGGCGGGCTCGCACTCACGCTGACCGGTGACCGCGGCAGCGGCCCCCCGCCACTTCTCGTGCGCTGCCACGACGAGGCCACCCAGGCGCGGGAGATCCGCGCTCGGGTGCTCGAGGCGCACGAAGGCGGCCTGGACCTGCGTGACCAGGCGGTGCTGGTCCGGTCGGCTCACCACAGCGACGTGCTCGAGATCGAGCTTGCCGCCGCGCGCGTTCCTTTCGTCAAGTTTGGCGGGCTCCGCTTCACCGAGGCCGCCCATGTCAAGGACTTCCTCGCAGCCGCACGGCTGGTCGCCAATCCCGGCGACGACCTCGCCTGGTTCCGCGTGCTCAGGCTGCACGACGGCATCGGGCCCGTGCACGCGCGCCGCATCATCGCCGAACTGCAACTGGCCGAGCCCGCGCCGCTGCAGCGCTGGCCGGCCGGGCTTGCGACCGCGCCGAGCCGGTCCAGGAAGGCTCTTGCCTCGACCATCGCGGGCCTGGCCGGGGCCGCGGCGCTGGCGGGCACCGCTCAGCGTGCCGCCACCATCCTCACCGCGTTGCACGCCCCCCTGCAGGCTCGCTACCCGGACGCGGCAGTGCGCATCGCCGATCTTCAGCGGCTTGCCGCTGCGGCGGCGAGCAGGCCGTCGCTGCACGAGGCCCTCGTCGACCTCGCGCTCGACCCACCCGCGGCCACCTCCGGCCTCGCCGGGCCGCCACGGCTAGACGACGACTACCTTGTTATTTCCACCATCCACTCCGCAAAGGGCCTCGAATGGCCCGTCGTGCACCTGCCACACCTCGTCGACGGCGCTGTCCCAGCCGACATGGCGCTTTCCACGCCAGCTGGCCTGGCAGAAGAACAGCGTCTCTTCTATGTAGCTGTCACCCGCGCCCGCGACCATCTGTTCCTCTACGCGCCGCTGCGGATGCACCATTACCGCACAGCGCGCAGCGACCGGCATAGCTACGCACCGCTAAGCCGGTTCCTGCATGCCGCCGCGCTCGCGGTATGCGACAGCGCCGAGGCAGGCCCGGCGCGGCCCTTGATCCCACCCGCCACCGCGCTCGCCACCACCGTCGACGCCGCCCTCGACGCCCTCTGGGACGCCAGCTGACTCGTGTAATACCGCTAGCGCCCCCGCGCGTCAGGTAATAGACAGGCATTGCGGACGCAAGGCGCGGGAATCATAGGGCTAGCGTAGAGGGAATCAGGGGTGAACGGTCAGCCAGCGTGTTAGAGCGAGAAGGCGCTACACGCGCCGTGGGCCGCGTCCTCAACGGTACAGGCAGGCTCGGCGGGCTGTTTGTGCTCGGCGAGGCCGGGCTGGGTAAGACATCGGTACTCGGCCGGGCGTGCGGCGCAGCGTCACGCGCGGGCATGGACATCGGGCTTGGCCGGGGCCATCCAATGGAGACTGCGCTCCCTTTCGGACTGCTTGCTCAGGCGCTTGACGGGCTTGGGGGCCGTGGGCTCCTGGACGACGACCGGGCAGGAGCTGGGGCAGCCCATGATCGGGCAGCCCGCTTCTACGGCGTGCTTCGCTGGCTGGAAAGCAGACACAAAAGGCCGGTTCTGCTCGCCTTCGACGACCTGCACTGGGCGGACGCGGACTCGCTCGCCCTGCTGGGCTTCCTGTGCAGGCGGATCGGATCGTTGCGCCTTCGGATCATCGCAAGTTCGCGGTCCTGGCCGCCTGAAGCGGAGGAAACCGCCTTAAGCCTTGCGAACGAGGGCTGCGCCGCAGTTGAACGGCTGAAGCCGCTGAGCAGGCCGGCGGCCGACGCCTTGCTGCAGACCAGGCTCGGCCACCGCCCGCCGGCTGATACCGCGGCGAGGGCCTTCGAGCTGTGCGCAGGAAACCCGCTGTTGCTGCAGCAGGTGGCGATCGCCGTCGGACACGGTGAGGACCTACCCGAAGTTCCTGAGCTTGGCAGGGGCGCGGTCGGCGCTGGCCTGCTGCTCGCCCGCTTCGCCGGCTTGCCCGCAGCGGGCATGCGATGCGCCCAGGCGGCGTCCGTGCTCGGCACGCTGTTCCTGCCTGAGCTCGCGGCCGACGTCGCGGGGCTGACCGGTCCCGAAATCGACCTGGCCCTCGAGGCGTTGTGCCGTAGCGGTCTGGTCGATCAGAGCCAGGGCGCGCAGGCTGCATTCGTGCACCCGCTCTTCCGCCAGGCTCTGTACGAAGACCTCGGCGGCCCAAGGCGGACCCGGCTGAATGCCCGCGCGTTCGCCGCGTTTGTCGCGCGCGGCATGGAGGCGCAGGCCGCGGAGCACGCGGTTCAGGCGGACCTGGCAGGTGACCTCGAGGCGGTCGCTGTGCTCGAACGGGCCGGCCTAATGGCCCGCCGTGCCGGGGCCCTCGCAACCGCCGTGAAGCGGCTGGACGCCGCGACGACCTTGGCTGGCGACCTGGCAGGCCCCGGGCTTCTGCTGGCCCAGAGCGACACGCTGCTTGCCGACGGCAACCCGGACCGCGCCGCAGCCGTCTGCGAGCGGCTGCTCAGCCGACCCCGGCTCGCCGGACGCGACCGCGTGCAGGCTTTGCGGGTGCTTGGCCGCGCGCTGGTGCTGACCGGCGCCCACAAGCGTGCCACGATCCACTTTGACGAAGCGGTGAGCCTCGCCCGGGCCGATGATCCCGGCACTGCGGTCGAGGTCCTCCTCGATGCGGCACTCGCGTCGTGGTTCACGGCGGGACCGGCTCGCGCGCTTCCGCTCGCCCGCCGCGCCAAAGATCTGGCCCGCCCGCTGAGCCAGGGCCAGCGAGCGAGAGCAGAGGCCGCATCATGCTTCATCGCCCTCCAGGCCGGAGATCCGGCCGGCCCGGCCTCGCCGGAATGGCTGGCGTCGCTGCTGACCTCCGACCTGGGCGCCGAGGTCGCCGACCTCGGCGGCGCCTTTGGTGCGATCACCAACTACGCCCACGCGGCCGGCCTTGTCGAGCAACTGACAGAGTCGGAGCGGGCCTTTACCTACGCACTCGCGGCCGCAGGGCGGGTCAACGCGCCTGAGGCGATGGCCGTTCTTGCCAACGGCCGCGCCTTCACCCTGACCAGAATGGGCCGCCTCCGCGAGGCACTCGAATCCATCGACTTCGCCCTCTCCCTGGCGGACCTGGTGCCGCTGGTCGAATCGTTCGCGGGCGTCGGCAGCGCATACATCCGCCTCTACATGGGTCAGCTTGACGAGTCCGCACGCTGGTGCGAGCGCGTCGAGGCCGTCGCCACGGCCCGCGGGGAATGGATCGCGCTGCTGTTCCTCTGGGATGTCCTAGGGCACAGACAGCTGCGCGCGGGCGCGGTCGAGGCAGCCTGCGAGCTCTACGCTCGGGTCGAGGCGATGGTTAACCGGATGGAGATCGCTGAGCCGTGCCTGCCGCCGTGGGGCCTGGCACGCTGTCGGTGCCTATGTGGCTGCCGGGCGCGTCGGCGATGCGCAGCGCATCGTCGCCTGGCTCGGCCGCTGCTCGGATCGCTTGCCGTGCAGATATCCGCGGATCGCCGCGGCGACGGGCAAGGCGTGGCTCGCGGAGATCGGCGGAGACACCGCCGGGGCCGACGCCAGTTTCCGCGCCGCTCTTGCCCTGCACGATGAGGTGGGCCTGCCGCTCGAGTACGTGGAGACGCTCCTTGCCTACGGCGGCTTCCTGCGCAGGAACGGCCAGCCAGCGCGGGCGAGGCCCCTGCTGGCACGCGCGGTCGAGGTCGCGGAGACCGCGGGAGCCGACTGGCTCGCCGACCTGTCACGTACGGAGCTTAGAGTGGCCGGCGGGCGACGCAGACGCGGCTCACCGGGGACGCTGACCGCCCAGGAGGAACGGGTGGCAGGCCTGGTCGCCACCGGCGCCACCAACGCCGAGATCGCGCGCCAGCTGTACCTGTCGCTCAGCACCGTCGAGACCCACCTCGAGCGCATCTACCTCAAGCTGGGCATCCACTCGCGGCACAAGCTGATCGCGATGGCCGCCGCGCCCGGTGGAGCGGGCCGGGAGCGGGACCCTGCGGATTAGGGTGATCTGCCAACGCTGGAGCCCTTAAATGTCGGGGTATCCCCCGATGCCGCGCTAGAAAGCCGGCTTTACCGTTCGTTTAGCTGATGACGCTGACTGCTGATCGGTGGAGAACCGTCTACGGTCCGGCTCGGATGCGCGGCGAGCCATCGGCCGTCCTTCCAAAAGCAGCAAGCGATGTTCGGGGCGTGACTCAGCGGCCAGTTACACGCAGTCATGGACCTCAGGGAGGGTCAGTTGAAGCGAATCGTCTCACTCACCGCCACCGCGGCGGTCGTTGCGGCCGGCATCTCGCTTGCGGCGCCCGCGAGCCTGTCGCTCGCCGCCAGCGCAGCACGCAGCCCGGCGCTGCACACGATTACCGTCTCAATGGACGGCCGGTCCATCAAGGTAAGCGGCGACCTGCGGTCGGGTGGCGCCCGGCTGGTATTGAAGACGACCCACGAGCAGCAGGGCGATCCCTTGTTCTTCCGGCTCAACCCGGGGGTTTCACCGGCCAGGTTGCTCGCGGCAGTTAAGGCAGGAGGCGATCAGGATCCGAACCTCCTCAATCCGCTCGGATCGATTGTGGTCAACGCCGAGGCTGATCGCGGCACGACGGTCGTGCAGGCCAACCTCGCTGCGGCACAGTATGTCGCCGGTCGACACCGCCAACCCGAACACGGCCAAGAACCCGATCACCGTGTTCACCATCCGCAGGGCCGTGAATCCGCCGCGACTGCCCGCCGCGAATGCGTACATCACCGCGATCGAGTTCAACTTCCACGGCCCTGGCACGCTGCATGACGGCTGGCTCGTCCGCTTCCAGAACGGCGGCTTCCTGGTCCACATGATCGTCGGGGCCAAGGCGAGCAGCCTCGCGAACGCCAAGAAGCTCGCAGCGCTGCTACGTGCGGGCAAGGACAACCAGGCACAGAGCCTCGCCGTGGCCCAGTTCGGATTCGCCGGACCACTTTCGCGCGGCGGCGGACAGCAGTTCGTGCTTAAGGCCAGCCCGGGCTGGTGGGTGTTCGCCTGCTTCATGGACACCCAGGACGGGCGCGAGCACACCACGCTCGGTATGGAGCGCATCTTCAACATCGTGAAGTGATGGAGAACTGAGGCCACGGAGCGGCCCGTCCCTGCGAGGGCGGGCCGCTCCGGTAGGTGTGGGGGACGGGCCGAGCGACTGCCGCCGACCGAGCAACCGGCCAGGGCGGGTGTCACCACGCGCAGCCGTTAAGGATCAATAACCCGCCAGCCTGGGGGTTCAAAAGGCGGCCTCAGCTCGTCACACTGGGGGTTGTGTACGACTGCGACGTGCTGGTGATCGGCTCGGGCCCCGGCGGTCAGAAGGCGGCGATCGCGGCGGCGAAGCTGGAGCGCCGGGTCGTGATCATCGAACGCCGGGACATGATCGGCGGGGTCTGCCTGAACACAGGGACGATTCCGTCGAAGACGCTGCGCGAGGCTGTTCTTTATCTCACCGGGCTCGACCAGCGCGAAATGTACGGGCAGAGCTACCGGGTCAAGGACGAGATCACCATCGCCGACCTCGCCGCACGCACCACGCACGTGGTAGGCCGCGAGATCGACGTGGTGCGCAGCCAGCTGTCGCGCAACCGGGTGACGACGCTGACCGGAACGGGCAGCTTCATCGATCCGCACGTCGTCCAGGTCGACGGCGGTGACGGCAGAATACGCAAGGTCAGCGCGGAGAAGATCGTGATCGCTACTGGTACCCGGCCTGCCCGGCCACCGAGCGTCGCCTTCGACGACCGAACCGTCATCGACTCCGACGGGATCGTCCACCTCGAGCAGGTACCTCGATCGATGGTCGTCGCGGGTGCCGGGGTGATCGGGATCGAATACGCGTCGATGTTCGCCGCCCTCGGCACCAAGGTGACGGTCGTGGAGCAGCGCGAGCGGATGCTGGAGTTCTGCGACCTCGAAGTGATCGAAGCGCTGAAGTATCATCTGCGCGACCTCGCGGTGACCTTCAGGTTCGGCGAGACCGTTGCCTCGGTCGAGGCAAGGCCGGAAGGCGCCATCGCCACCCTGCGCAGCGGCAAGAAGATCCCCGCTGACACTGTCCTTTACTCGGCAGGCCGGCAGGGCTTGACCGACGAACTCAGGCTCGCCGCGGCCGGCCTCACGGCCGACGAACGCGGCCGGATAGGGGTGGATGAGTTCTTCCGCACCGCGGTGCCGCACATCTACGCGGTCGGCGACGTCATCGGCTTTCCTGCGCTGGCGGCCACATCGATGGAGCAGGGCCGCCTCGCGGCGCATCACGCGTGCGGAGAGCCGCCGCACGCGACCAGCCAGTTGCAGCCGATCGGTATCTACAGCATTCCGGAGATCAGTTTCATCGGGCGGACGGAAGACCAGCTGACCCAGGAGAACATACCCTTCGAGGTCGGAATCTCACGCTACCGCGAGCTCGCTCGCGGTCAGATCATCGGTGACTCCTACGGCATGCTCAAGCTGCTGGTTTCGCTGGAGGACCGCAGCCTGCTCGGCGTCCACGTCTTCGGCACCGGCGCCACCGAGCTTGTGCACATCGGCCAGGCGGTTATGGGCTGTGGCGGCTCCGTCGGCTATCTCGTCGACGCCGTCTTCAACTACCCCACCCTCGCGGAGTCGTACAAGGTCGCCGCCCTCGACGCGACCAACAAGATGCGCCAGGTCGCCCGCCTGTCCGAATCAGGCGTCAGGCGAGCTTGACGTGCCCGTCCCTGATGACGAGCGCCTGCCCGTCGCGTAGCTTGCGGTGCGCGATTCCCGCGGCCTGGTAGCGCTCAGCCACGAGCTCGAGACCGGCGTTCTCCGGATGGTCCGGCGAGTCGCAATGTGGCACGAGCGCATAGTCGAGCACGCCTAGCCCGTCCCAGATCGGCTCCTCGCCGTAGCACCTGCTTACCGCGCCCGCGTCGTCGACCGTCTCGAGCCCGCGCAGGCTCGGGGCGAGGACGCACGCGCCTGCGCTGTAGCCGGCATAGACCAATTCGTCGGCAGCCAGCAGGCGAAGTAACGCGATGTCTCCTCCGCTTCTGGCAAGCGCATAACGGAGCATGAAGACGTTGCCTCCGCGCAGCCACGCCAGCTCGTAACCGGCGAGGTCGTCTCGCAGCTGGCGGTCGTCGCGCAGCTGCTGGCCGGCGGCGCGCTGCTGCTGGCCGTCTTCGCACAGCTGCTGGCCGGCGCCGGGCTGCTGCTGGCCGGCGGCGAAATAGTCGCGCAGGTCAAGTTCGACCGCCTCAACGCCAAGGTCACCTAGCGCGCCAAGTTCGCGTTTGACACTGTCGCCGCGAAGCTCCGTGGGCGCGTCGTCCATGGCATTGGCGATTACCACAGCGCGGGCGGGTAAGCCGGACATCGAGATCAAGTGTTCCGGATGGTCGCCCGTCCGGAATGACGATAGATAGAGACGCACGTTCGGCTCCTCGCGTGGTTAGCCTGCCCGGGGCGAGAACGGCACCGAGATGGCGGTCACGACACGACCGTACCGGTGCCGCAGCATCCCCGCGGCACCGGCGCTGCCGCAGGTGTCTGACCCGGATCACGGCGGCAGGTGGCCGAACGCGGATCGCGCCGCTGGCGCCCTACCGGCCCGCGGCCCGCGCGGGGCGGGCGCCCTCACGGGCCCCGCGGCCAGCGGCCCGCGGCCGGCGCCCTACCGGTCCGGGGCCAGCGCACTTACCGGGTTTCCCGCGGCTGGCTCGGCAGGCGAATGCCGCGATACGGTCAGGCGGTGCGCGCTCTCATCATCGTCGACGTGCAGAACGACTTCTGCGAAGGCGGTTCGCTGCCGGTGATCGGTGGTGCTGCTGTCGCCCGTGGCATCAGTGCCTATCTGGACGGCCGCGCCGGGGAGTACCAGCATGTGGTGGCCACGAGGGACTATCACGTGGATCCGGGCGCCCATTTCTCCGGCGAGCCGGACTATGTGGACTGCTGGCCGCTACACTGCGTGGCCGGGACGCCCGGAGCCGCCTTTCATCCGGACCTGGACATCACGAGGATCGAGGCGGTGTTCAGCAAGGGGGCGCATGACGCCGCGTACTCCGGGTTCGAGGGCGCTGACTCAGGTGGGACACCCCTGGCCACCTGGCTGCGCGAACGGGGCGTCACCGATGTCGATATCGCCGGCCTGGCGACGGACTATTGCGTCCGCGCGACCGCGTCGGACGCGATGCGCGAAGGACTGCGGACGCGCGTGCTCACCGGCCTGATCGCCGGTGTCGCCCCGGCCAGTAGCGAGAAGGCGCTGGATGAGATGCGGGCGACAGGCGCCGAGCTGATTCCATAACCTTCCGTGCGCGGCATATTCCTGCACGTCGCCAGCGGCGCGGCTGATCTGCGGGCGCCGGCTGTTCCGGCACCAGCAGCCTTCTCAGGCTTCCCCGGGCTAAAGTCTCGAATACTCAGTTGGCCGTATCGGCGAAGGTCTTGGTTGGACATCCGAGACTCGCCGACGTGTCCGCGTGGCCCGCGTCCGGCCGGGCCCGGGCGCAGGGGTTATCACGCTGGGTCGGCGCAGGGGTTATCACGCTGGGTCGGCGCAGGGGTTATCACGCTGGGTCGGCGCAAGGGTTATCACGCTGGGTCGGCGCAGGCGCCGCCGGCACCCTCAGCCTGCTGCGCGCCAAGGTCTACCTCGCCCTGCTCGCCGCGCCAGCCCCTCGACCACCTCCTGCCCGCCCCCGCAAGCACCAGCAGCGTCGGCAAGGCCCCTGCCGACGCCGCCAATGACAGCACAGCCAGTGACAGCGCAGCCAGTGACAGCGCAGCCAGTGACAGCGCAGCCAGTGACAGCGCAGCCAGTGACAGCGCAGCCAGTGACAGCGGACCCGGCGACAGCGGAGCCAGTGACAGCGCAGCCGCGGGCAGCGCGCCTGGCGCAGCCGCGGACAGCGAGCCTGGCGCAGCCGCGGACCGCGGAGCCAGTCGCAGCCGCGGATCGCGGAGCCAGTGACAGCGGAGCCGCAGACAGCGGGCCTCACGCAGCCGCGGACCGCGCAGCCAGTAACGGCACAGCCAGTGACAGCGCAGCCAGTAACGGCGCCGGTAACAGCCGGGCCCCGCCGGACCCGCACAGCCCAACCACACCGGCAGCCCCGGCCCACCGCCCCGGCCCGGACCCAGCTCCCCCGCCCCCGCCGGCCTAGTGATCAAACTCGAACAGCTCGCCTACCCCGGCTGCGACCACCAGCGCCAAACACCCGCCTACCAGCCCACCCCACGGCTACGGCACCTGATCGAAATCCGCCACCCCACCTGCGCCTTCCCCGGCTGCCGCCGCCCCGCCACACAATGCGACAAAGACCACACCATCCCCTACCACCACGGCGGCCGAACGTGCTGGTGCAACATCGCCCCCGCCGTGCAAGCGTTAATAACACAGATGCGGCGGACACAGCGGAACGGATTGATGACCCGGACAGCCTGCTGGTCAGGGAGGCTTAAGTACTTCGGTTCGGACGTCTGTGAGCTGGTCGAAGCCCGCGCTGGCGTCAGTGGTCAGCAGGATCCGGCTGGTTGCGGCGGCCGTGGCGGCGGTCATCATGTCGTTTGCGGATCTCGGCCGTCCTTTCGCCATCGCTGCTACCGCCAGGCGCGCATGCACCCGGGCGATGCCCACGTTGTATGGCTCGACGGGAAGGCTGGACAAGATTGCCTCCACGCGGACGGCGCGCGCCTGGCGGTGCGCGGTGTCCGCGCGTTCGACGCCGACCAGGAGTTCCGTGGCGGTAATCGCCGCGATGGCGGCATCGTCAAGGCCGAGGACCGTGTCCACGTCGAGCCTGCCGCGCTCGATCGCGATGAGGACGCCGGTGTCGAGGATTACTCGCCTGGCCATCCGTGTACCTCATCGCTGAAGGCGGACCGCAGGTCATCGTGCACGCGCTCAAGATCATCCGCGAACCCAGCGTCCGCAGGGTTGTCACGCAGGGCGGCCTTGAGCCGGTCCGCTGATGTGCGGCGTTCCGGGACGAGCCGGCCGACCGGCACCCCGTCGCGGGTGATGACCACAGTCTCGCCGTGCTCGACGGCATCGAGGATGTTGGCGAAGCTCCGTGCCGCTTGAGTGGCAGTCACCGCGATCATGAATACATACTATCGGATCTGCTCTGCTTATATGTATATGAATGACGGTGCGGGCGGCCGACCCCCGGGATGGCGGTGGATCCACGGCGGGTGGGTGACGTTCGAGCTGGAGGGGGACGCCGTGCCGTGAGTTCGCCGATGGGAGCTATGGGTGCCAGCGCGACCCCTGTCGGCTCTGTCCCGGGGCGCACCACCATGATGTCCGTCGCGGCGAAGTCATCGCCGGTGCACAGCACGGGGTGTCCAGGCCGGTCAGCCAGCGCGTAGGTAAAGCAGGCGCCGAAATTGAGCCCGGCCGGATGCCGCCCTTTCCCGTATCGTCGCCAGCCGCTCATGGCACGGTCGGCAAGTCCGACGGGCACAACGTCTACCTTTGCGTCACGGAGGAACCGCTCGACGACATCGTGCCCGGCTGGCCACAGCCGAGCCTCGATGACGATGCCCAGCTCGACGCGTATAGCGGCCGGCCTCAGCCGGACGAGGGCATCCTCCAGGTGAGCCGCGAGTTCCTCGCTACCCGGCTCGCCGAGGATGACCGCTACGGCAGCCGATGTATCGACGACAAGGCTCGAGGCCTCCGCCGCGATCCTGCGCGGCGACCCGGAACGATCCGGAAGATGCTCAGACTCGCTCGTCAAGGACGGCATCTGACCATACGAGATCCGCCATCTAATTCTGGGCGCCGGTGGCTAGGCTACAGGCGTCGGCGCTAGGTCCGCAGATGAGAGTGATCTGCGCGTCTGTGTTCCCAGAGACAGGCAGTCCTCAAGGTGCACAATCGCGGCGGTGCGCGAAGACCTGAGTTCTGGTTACCGGGATACAGCCTGGGGGTGCGCGATCGGTGCGTAGGCCCGCAGGAACGCGGTGACCACCTTGCCGACGTGCTCGTCGAGGTCGGCGCGGGCCAGCGGGCGGCTCGGCTGCAGGAGTGCCTGGTCCTGGTGCAAGCCCAGGACTGCGTAGGCAAAAATCGCTGCCGCCGCCGCGGGATCGTCGGTGTCCAGCTCGCCCTGGGCGGCCATCTGCGTGAACGATTCGGTGAGAAGGGCCAGTGTTCGCGCCGGAGCGCGGTCCCAGTATGCGGTGACGATGCCGGGGAACCGCAGGGCTTCGGAAATGGCTAGCCGCCGCAGCTGCACGACGGCTGGGTTGAGGACGCCGTAGGCCAGGGCGCGGGCGACTGCAGTCAGCCGTCCGGCTACCGGCCCGTCCCCGCTGAGGGTGGCGCCCAGTTCCGAGATGATCTGCTCCGCGCGCTCGCTGACCGAGAGCACGACCGCGCTGAACAGGCCCTCCTTGTCCTCGAAGTTGTTATAGACGGTGGTCTTCGAGACGCCGCTCGCAGCGGCGACATCATCCAGGCTCGTCGCGTCGTAGCCCCTCTCCAGGAACATCTGCCGCGCGGTGTCGAGGATCAGTGCGCCCTTCCGGCCAGCCATGAGAACCTCCTTGACATTGAACTGTACCGTACAGTAGCGTTTTCACGCATGTACTGGTCAGTACAGTTCAGTTAGAGGGGAGGGCTCCAATGCCCACCGCAGCTATCCAGGCCGGCCGCCCGGCCGCCGACTGCCCGCCCGCACCCGTGCGGATCACCAAGTCACTGCTCGGCTACGGCGTGGTCGCCGGGCCGTTCTACGTCGCCGCCTCTCTGGCCGAGGCGCTCACCCGTTCCGGCTTCAGCCTGGCCCGCAACGACTGGAGCCTGCTCGCCAACGGCGCCCTCGGGTGGATCCACGTGCTGGTGCTCGTGCTCACCGGGCTGATGGTCGGCGCCGCCGCCGCCGGCGTAATTCGCCAGCGGCGCGCGGAGCGGGTGAACGCTGCCAGCGGCTGGTTCCTCGGTGTCTATGCCGCTGGCCTCGCCGGCGCCGGTTTCTTCATCGCCGACCCCGCTGACGCCTTCCCGGCCGGCACCCCGCCCGGCCCCACGGTCACCCCGAGCTGGCACGGGACACTGCATATCGTCTTCGGCGGCATCGGCTTCCTCGGCCTGGTCACGGCCTGCCTCGTGCTGGCCTGGCAGTTCCGCGGACTGCGCCAGCTCGGCTGGGCGTTCTTCTCGCTGATCACAGGAGTGCTGTTCTTCGCGGCCTTCGCGGGGATAGCGACCGGGGGCGCCGCCAGCAGCGCAGGCGTCCTGGCCTTCACCGGCGCCGTGATCCTCGCCTGGACCTGGCTCGCGCTGGTCAGCGCGCACCTGTACCACCGCGCCGCGGCCCCGGCGGCCTGACCGGCCGCCTCAGCGTCCATCCTCGGCAGAGACGGGACAACGACCATGGAATTCACCACCACCTTGCAACTCGACGGCAAGACCGCTACCGGCATCCGCGTCCCTGACGAGGCCGTGGCCGCGCTGGGTGGCGGCAAGCGTATCCCGGTCAGCGTCACCATCAACGGAACGCGCTACGCCAGCACCATCACCACCATGCGAGGCGAGCCCAAGATCCCGGTAAGCGCCGACATACGGTCCTCCGCCGGCATCGCCGCGGGCGACAGCATTACCGTGGAACTTGAACGCGATGACGCGCCCCGCACGGTCGACCTTCCGGCCGAGCTCGCCGATGCCCTGCGCGCCGACCCCGCCGCCTCCGACCGTTTCGCCGCCCTGTCCTACAGCAACCAGCGGCGGCAGGTCCTGTCCGTCACCGCAGCACGCACCGCCGAGACGCGCACCCGGCGCATCCAGCGCGTGCTCGACGAACTGCGCACAAGCTGACAGCCCGGGCCCGAGCGGATGAGCCCTGGCACGGGAGGCTAGACCGATACCTGGCAGGTACGGCTTCCCGGCACAGACGGCACGGATCTGAAGTGCGGTTTCTGCAGTAGAACGGGCAACCGGGATCGAACCGGCAGGACCAGCTTGAAGGTGCATCACACAACCTAGTAACGGCCAATGAAATGCGGATTCTGTTTACCGCACGCAGGCACCGGAACAACCCGTGATGAGCCCGACCAATGGCACCTCATTGGCTCGGGCGGTCCGAGCTGGCAAGCGGCGACAGTGTATTCGGCGCGCCCAACACGCAGATCTGCACCGGACCATGCGCGCGCATGGCAGCGGAATCAGCCGTCCCGACTCGGCGGTCTGCGCTGTTCTTCCAGGTCATGGATGTATCTGCGAGTGCATCGACTCGCCGCCGTGCAAACGATAACTACACACATTGCCGTCATCCGTTCCCGCCGTGCCGCGTGGATAGACGCCGGTAGAGCAGCGGCAGCACGCGCAGGTCCTTCGGGCGGCCCGTCTGACTGCTGCCAACCGACTACCGCTCCCAGACGAGCGCTTCCCGCAGCGATCTAGCTGTGACTCTAGACGTGCCGCTCGCGCCTGCGAGAGCTGTGGGCGGTTACGTTAGATGCGCGACGCGGTACTGATCCCAGATTTCTGGGCGGAGGCGGCCGCGGGCGGGGACGTCGAGACCGTTTTCCTTCGCCCACGTCCTGACTTCCGCTGCCGAGACGGCAGCGGGTTTGGATGGGCGCGCTGACGCTGGGGCGGCCATCTCGGTGCCGGGGAACAGCGGGATCTCACCAATCACCGGATTGGTGAAGCCGATCCTCTTGTAGGCGGTAAGCCTCTTCCCGTGCATGCGGGTCAGCATGGGCACTTTGGTGTCGGCGTAGTCGTGTACCTCGACCGTCGTTTTCCCCGGCAGATCACGCATGATCCGGCCGACGTTCTGCGTGATGATCGTCTCCGAGGAGGACGGTGAGCACAGGAAAAGGGTGTCGAGCGCTGGGCAGTCGAAGCCTTCGCCAATGTAGCTGGCGGTTGCCGCCAGCAGCATTGGCTCGCGGGCGTGTACCGGGTCCCAGTCTGCGAGCTGCTTCAGGATGACACGCCGCTTTCCAGGGGATATGGAGCCGTGCAGCACCATCGGCGCCAGGCCACGGGCGTTCAGTTCGGCGGCGAGCTGGTCGACGTGCTCGGTCCGTCCTGCCATCACCAGGATGTTACGGCCACGTCTGATCGCGTGCACCACATCATCGATGATCTGCGCGGTGCGGATTCGGTCCGACACGAGTGCCGGGATGATGATCGACTGAAGGATGCCGGGCGTGTCGCTGTCGATGTCGTGACGGATCGTGGTGGCAGTGGGATGAACATGCAGTTCCTGGATAAGGTCCGTCGCACTCGGGATCTTGTGTCGCACCTGTCCGCAGTGCATGAACATGATCTCCTCACGGCCATCAGCCCGCTTCGGCGTCGCGGTGAGCCCGAGCCAGCGCCGTGCTGGTATCGACTGGATCGCCCGCGCGAACGTGTGGGCCGCGACATGGTGGCATTCATCTACGATGACCAGGCCGTACTCAGAAAGGATCGCTGCTGGGTCATCTGCCCGGGTGAGTGACTGCAGCGTTGCCAGGTCGATCCGGCCGGTGAGTTTCGTCTTCTTGCCGCCACCGAGCTGGCCGATGTCCTTGGGGCCAAGACCTAGGTGTTCACGCAGACGCTCCTTCCACTGGTCCACCAGCGGAGTCCGGTCGACCAGGATTAGTGTCGGCACCTTGTGCCGGGCGATCACGCCGCAGCCCATTACGGTCTTCCCCGCGCCAGGCGGCGCGACGAGGACTCCGAGTTCGTACGCGGCGACGGCGTCTACCGCGGCCTGCTGTTCTGCCCGCAGCGTGCCGGTGAACTCGATCTCCAGCTCGGCCGGTGCGCTGCGGAGATCGGTGATCGCTAGGCGGCTGCCCGCTTTCTCGATCAACTTCGCGGCACGGTCGGCGACGCCGCGTGGCAGGAACAGCCGGTCCAAGGACTCCGAGTAGCAGCGCAGCATCCGCGGCGCGCCCCAAACGCTCAGCCCGATCTGCTGCCGACTGTAGAACTCGGGATTGTGGAGTGATGCGAGGTGCTTCAGCGACGACAGCAGACTCGGCGGCAGCCCGGCCCGGCGGATCGCCAGCATGCCGCTCAGCTCAGCTTTGATGACGTCCGGCGGCGGAGGCTCAGCCGCCAGCGGAGATCTGTGCAGTCGCACCGCAGGACCGACCGTCGGTGGCTGAAGCTCTTCTGCGCGCTCCACTACGTCGCGGCGGGTCATGCGGTCAAGCGACGACAAGTACGCGAACTGATCCTGGTAGGGTTCGAACGTCGCCGGATCGACGAACAACGTCGTGCGATTCTGACGGCATCTGCCCTCCAGCGGCAGCGCGATCAGGTTCCCGAAGCCGCGCCGCGGCAGATAATCCTGCGCAGGGAAGAGGCGGTCGTAGCTCTCTATGTCCATCTCGCCGCGGATCGCCATCGCCTCGTGTAGCAGCGCGGCACCCATGGCGCGCGCGTCGGCGGCAGCTACCGGCTCAGAGAAGAAAGTCCACACGTGTGCGCCGTCGCCCGACCGGGAAATCTCGACAGCCACGGGCACGCTGGCCCAGGCAGCCGCTTCCGCGTACGCAGCGGCGTCGAGCCGCCAGGTACCGCCGTCGAAGTCGCAGACCAGCAGGCGGCAGGTACTGTCAGGCAGCGTCACGTAAAGCCCGCAGGCGGCCGGGTTTTCCTTAGTCAGGTGCGCGGAGATGACCTCATCGGTAAGCGGCAGGTACTCCGGGTTGTCGCGGGTGGTGCCGGGCCGCCGTTTCGGCGCCCAGCCTTTGGTGCCTTCCGCAGTGTTCTCCCAGCGGTAGGCGTACACATCGCTGCGTCCCGCGAAGAGGGTCCGGTACAGGCCCACCTTGGCCTGCAAGCTCGACTCGTGATCTACCCGGGGCAGCGGAGGTCCGTGGACCGGGCCGAACAGCGGCATCTGCCGCGGCGGCGTTTTCGCGGCCACGTCGAGTTCAGCCTGCAGCGGCAAGGGGCCGCTGGCGCTTAGCGGCAGGGTGGTCAGCGCATTCAGGCGTGCCCGAAGCGCGGCGATCTCTTCGCGCAACAGTGGTATCTCTGCGCAGTGCTCGCAGCATTCCGATCCAGGCATCTCGGCGGACACCCTCTAATACTGCCCTGACACGCGTGATGCCCTGTCTGTCAAGGGCCTGATCTGGCGAGTCCGGGATGCGTTTCGCGTCGAGCATGCGATGAGCGTCTTCCGGCACTTCTACCCGGACCGGAGTTGCTCCTTCTGCTTGACACATGGCTGGCTACGACTCAAGCTCAGCCTGCACTAAGGACGTAGGCCGCCACCTCGCGCACGAATTCCTCAAGATCACCTAGGCTCTTCAGCCTACCGACGACTATCGAGTCATCGACCTCGATGTAGTCATGCACTAGTACGTTACGGAACCCGACAGCCTTGCGGATCGAGATAGCCAGCTCAGTTGCAAGGACTCCGTGCTCTCCGAGCAACCGGACGGCGTCACCGTTGTCGGACGGAGGTCCCCAGCCTTCCGTCGCGCAGATGTGCTGCGCGCCATCGACGCAAGCCTCGATGGCGGTAACAAAGGTGTACTTCACGCCGCGCAGCCAGATGGGATCCTGGCGGCGCTCCTCGCTGGCCCCGGCTTCGTGCCGTAGCACGGCAGTGTCGTCGGCAATGCTCCGGAGCAGTCCCAGAACGCGAGCTTCGTCTACCACAGGCTACCCGCGTCTGCCGGTGACACTGGCCGCGAACTCCCGGTGCGCGCGGGTGATGCGCGGGATCTCGTCGAAGTAAATCTTCCTGGTGGTAGCCTCCCACCGGACCCGGCTGACCGGATCATCATCGAAGAGCAGCCGACCGCGTGCCGCTACCCGCCCGGCCAGTTCCAGCGGAGCATGGTCGAGCACCAGGAGGTCCACGCCAGGCGGCAGCAGGATGTCGAACGCGTTCGGCGGCTGGCCGCCGAAGTACGCCGCGATGTCAACGTCCGAATCCGGACGGTACTGTCCAGAGGCGCGACTGCCGTGCAGGTAGGCGAACCGTGCCCCGGCCTTCCTCAGCGCGGCAGCAGACTCCGCCATCACCTCTGCTGCCCTGGCTTCATCCATACTCCCAGTCTGGCAGATCATCGGGATGCCTGTTTGCTGGCCGACGCCCGTGCCCTGCGACATGGTCTAGTGACGAAAGTCCTGTGCGAACACCTGGAAACCATAACGGACATCGCCGCTGTCTCCCCAGGCCAGAAGGCATATATGCCAATGCAGCTATATTCCGCTCTGCCGACACCACCACAAGATCAAACAACCCCCCGGCTGGCACCTCGAACAACCCGCCCCGGCCTCCTCATCTGGACCACCCCCACCGGCCGCAAATACACCACCGGCATCCCCTGAACCCCGCCCGGCGATAGCCTGGCAGACCGTGACCTCCGAGAGCGCCGATTCAGGCGGGCGAGCCCGGGTAGCCCCGCGCAACCGTGCGAGCAAGGATCCCCAGGGTGGCCCGCAGCGCTCCTTCTGAAATGACCGGGAAGATCCCGGCCTTCCTCCAGACGGGGTCGATGGACGACCAGTCGTAGCACGAAGTTACGAGCGTGCCCTCCTCGCGGGGCTCAAGCACGTAGCCGTAGACATGCCCGATCTGAGGGCGGATCTGGCCGAGGATCGTCCACGCGATCTCGCGGTCAGGCACGAAGGTCGCGATGGTGACGGTCACGTCATAGCGGCCCATCGGGAAGTCGTTCAGCGCCTCGCGGTCCATGTGCACGACGAAGCTGTCGCCGACGGCGGAGACGGGCTGGCCCGTGGCATCCATCAGCATCCCGGAGCTGTCGATTGATACGTGCCCCTGCGGGTCGCACAGCACCCGAAATATCGTCGCTGGATCTGCTGCGATCATGCGCTGGACCTGCAACCGCTCGCTCGTCATCTCCTCATCCTGCCCCAGGTCGTCTCACCAGCGGTGGGATTGCGGGCCCGCGAGCCAGATCAGTGATACACGAGATCCTGGAATCTCCATTGGTGTCCGGTGCGGCTGATGATCTCCCCGGCCAGGGCCCTGGTGCTCGGGTCGGCGCTCGCCAGGCCGACCTTAAGAATCCGGCGCAGATACTCTTCCCTGGCGCTGAACAGCCAGGCATCATCGGGCAACTGCCTGACCCACTCGCCCGCGATGTCCAGGCAAAGCTGGGGGCGCGCGGGCGCGATCCCGGCCAGGCGGCGCAGCACCAGGATGTCCGGCTTGGCGTCACCGGCCAGCGTGATAACACGTCCAAGCTGCCGCAGTGACCAGTCATCGTCGAAGCGCCCGCTGGCAAACCACTCACCGAACCTGACGAGTTCGCCCCGGTCGGCACTCGGTGAGGCTACGGCGAGGCGTTCCTCCCACAACTGGGTGAGCCGGGCGAGAACCGCCTGATCGGCGCCAACCTTGGGACTGAGCAGATTCCAGCCGATGTACTGGGTCATCTGCTCACGCACGGCGGTTGACGCGCGCTGGTAGAACCGCCTAATGAGCTGGTCGCCGCTGTCGAGGGTGATCTCGCCGGACCAGAACTGGGTGATCAAGTGATGCCCCAGGCGCACGTCCCGCAGCTCCGCCGGCTCGCCGCTGTCTCTTGGCGAGCCGGTCAACCGCTAGCTGGTACTGGTCGCTCAGCAGGGCGCAGACGTCACGGCTGGTAGGCGGGGCGGCATCAAGGTAGGCGCCCCATGCCACGTCCCAGCGCTCGCGGTCGGTGTCAGCTGCCGGGAAGATTCGGCTCGCCGCGGCTGCCGCCCAGGCCCGGTCGAGACAGCTGAGCCGGCGGAACTCGGAGCCGTAGGCGGCCCACATGAGCAGCGACTGGTCCGCACCAGGTTCGAGATGCCGGTCGAGCACGCCGAACAGCTCCGCGAGGTCGGCGTCACGATCGTGGCTGCGAAGCCAGCCGCCGTAGGAGACCGCGGCTGCGAGAGCCTGCGCCCGCGCAGTTGCTCGCGCTTGTTCCGCGGCGACGGAGCCGCCGCCGGCGTTGCTAGCGTCGCCGCTCAGCGTCGACTCAATGACCCCCCACACGCGGTCGCGTTCCCCGATAGGAATCACCGGAGGCATACGATCCAGGCCCGCCCGCAGCAGCAAGATCAACTCGCGGTGACTGCTGGCCCATTGCGGCTCTGCCGCCATCGCTCCACCGCCAGCCGGGATAACGTCAACCGGGCGGCCGTTACCTGACACCCGTTCGCACAGTCGCAGTATGGGGGTCCAGTCGAGGTCGGCACCGTTGCTGAACGCGGCATGCAGACTGCCGAGGAGATATGCGGCATAGGGCTCGGGGAGGACAGCGAAGCGGTCAGCGTCGGCGGAGTAGCGCAGCGGGCTCGTGCGCACGGCGCCGCCGAGTTCCTGAGCCAGGCTTACGACTTTGGCGCCGGTTGGCGGTTGGGTCCGCAGATGGTCGATGAGCGCCTCGACGCTCGCTCCGCCCGGGCCGGGCTCGCGCCACGCACCGAGCCCTGTAACGCCGGTCGCTGGTGCCTTCTGCGCGGGCGCAGGTTCGCCAACGAGCAGGACGAGCTTTCTGTAGAAGTCCAGCCGCTGCGGCGGCAGGGCGAGCCGCACCGCACCGAGCCTGTCCCTCGTCCACTCGGCCACCCACCGGCCAATCTGGTCCCGTGACGGCTCCCGGCCGGCCCGCGCGGCATATTCTGCGGCCCAAGCATCGGTGTCAGGACCCTGGTCAATCACGCTCAGCACGAGTTCCTGCTGCTCGGCGCTGAGCCTGGCGAAATAGTCGCCCGCAAGGAGCAGGTACTCGCGCTCGGCGAACGTGTCTTTGATGGCGGCAGGGTCGGTTAGCCTCCTGGCGACCTCCTCGGGGTAGCCAGTGCCGAACCGCCGCGCCAGGTACAGCGCCAGGCGGCGGAAGATCGGCCACGGCCGTGAGTCCAGGCGCTGCAGCACGTCGGCAAGTTCAGCCTGCCGATCGAGCACAAGCTGCTCGGCGGCATCCCGTACCGCCCTGACCAAAGCGGTCGTCGCGCTGGACGCCGTATCCACCGGCCAGTTCGTATCCAGCGGCGAGTCCGTATCCACCGGCCAGTTAGTTTCCACCGGCCAGTCCGTACCCATGGGCGCGTCCATATCCATGGGCGCGTCCATATCTACGGGCGCGTCCGTATCTACGGGCGAGTCCGTATCTACGGGCGAGTCCGTATCTACGGGCGAATCCGCATCTACGGGCGAATCCGCATCTACGGGCGAATCCGTATCGAGCAGCGAGTCCTCGACCACGGGGCTGCTCGACGAGGTGAGGGTGATTGCCTCCTCGAGCAGCCCGGCCATCGCATCAAGCACGTCAAGGCCGCCGGCGGCAACCAGCGGGGGCATGCAGGTGCGGAGCGTCTCGGCGTAGCTACCGGGGTTTATGCGGGTGCGCAGGTCGCCTGTCGCACTGGCAACGGCGCCGGTGTCCGAGGGAGCGAAACCCCAGAGCACCCTTGAAAGATCGAGAGCGGCGTCGGGCCGGCCGGCGTGCACGAGATGCACAACCAGCGCGCCGAACCGCCCTGCTCGCACTGCCTGGTACGGGCCGGCCAGGTCGCGGGTGATCCGCGGCAGCAGCCGCACGCCTTCTGCAGCAGGTACCTCGAGCGCCAGGTCGGCGAAGTCGGCGTTCACAACCTGATTCGTGGTCACTGGAACGTCCAGGGCGACATCGACAGCCAGCGCAGGGTCCTGGCCGGCGACGCGAACGAGATAGCGCAGGGCCGGCCAGTGCCGCATCCAGCAGGGCCCATCAACATCCGCGACCGGCGCCGGAGGCTCGGCGAAGAACTCCTGCTCGCGCAGCAGGCCCAGCCACGCCGGGCCTGCCAGCCGTGAGAAGAAGTGCTCCGCCGTGACGGGATCCGGGGGGAGCGTCCGGCGCAATTCGCTGGCGTGTTCGCCGGTCGGCTGCCCGGCCTGCGCGAGGTCGTCCAGGCTAGGCACAGTCGCGAGGTAGCGGGCCTCATGCCGGCCAAGGACCACGTCGAGCATCGCCTCGAGGTCGGCGAAGCGGCGGCGGAATTCCTGCTCCACCGGCCGCGGCATGCCAAGTCCCCGCCCATATTGGCGGCTGTGCAAGAGCCTGGCGTAACCCAGCCAGGTTCTCCCCGCATCGCTGTCGTACGGTATCTCCAGCGAGTCGAGTATCGCCCGGATTCCGGCGCGGTGCGCGTCGACGTGCGGGGGCTCAGCGGGCGGCGCCGCAACATGTTCCGCGTGCTGGAAAACGGCCTGGATCAAGGCCTTAAGCGCAACGACAAGCCGGCCGAAGGCCTGCTGGATCGCCGCCACCCGCCCATGCGGCGCCGCCGCAGATACCGCGCGCGGCGCCACCGGCTCATCCGGCCGGTGCGCCCCTGGCGGGAGCAGCACCGCCCGGACCGAGCTCTCAAGCTCACACACGAGGCGGCC
This sequence comes from uncultured Actinomycetota bacterium, assembly GCA_963727015.1. GTDB lineage: Bacteria > Actinomycetota > Actinomycetes > Streptosporangiales > Streptosporangiaceae > DATFVJ01. The sequence goes on from CAVSEV010000009.1 coordinate 149,093, forward strand.
GACCAGATACGCATCCGAGGCCACCGGGGGATCGCCATCCATCAGGAGGCACGCGTCACGGAAGCACGCCGCCGGCCCGGCGCCGAACCTCGCGAGCCTGCGTACGATCCTTGCCCGCACGGCCTCGTCAGCCGGCGCGTCACTGGCAGGAAAAACCGGCGGCCTGATCACACTCGCTCCCCTCAGCACAATGGCGCATCTCGCCGCTAGTGGTCTATCAGAGGGGTCCTTTGAGCGAACGGCGTCCAGGTCGGTGCATCGCAAGGCGGTGCTTGTCCTCGAGGAGCGCCTCGCTGGTGCTACGCGCGACGACGACAACGCCGCGAGGTGCCCGCATGGGCGTCGTGCAGCCGAAGGGGACTCCTCTGACAGACCACTAGATTAAGTCCTTTACCACGACGGGGCGCGCGGGGCCGATGCCGGCTGGATGAGGTTAGGGTCGAAGCGGTACCAGCCGTCGGTGCTACCGTGCCCGTCGTTCATGTACTCGACGTGGCACACCCAACCATCTCCGGTGCGCAGCCATGCGCGCAGAATCCCGAATCGGCCGCGCCCGGCGATGGTGATGAGCACGGGCTTGAAGCATGGGCGGTACCTGCCGGTCTCCGGACGAAGATCGCTTTCCGGCGGTGCGGGGACTTCCTCGGCGCTCGGTGACATCTCACGTTCTCGCGCGGGCGACTCGTATATATGTTCGAATCCTAACGCCAAGCCTGCCCAAGGCAAAGACGGCGTGCCGTCGCCCAGACGATCACGGCCCTGGGTAGGGTCATAGCGTGGAATATCGCGCATTGGGCAGTTCTGGGCTCCGGGTCCCCGTGCTCACCATGGGCACCATGACATTTGGCGGTCACGGGCCATTCGCGAACGTCGGCTCCACCGGCGTGGATGAGGCACGCAGGCAGGTGGATCAGTGCCTGGAGGCCGGGGTCTATCTCTTCGACACCGCGGATGTGTACTCAGGCGGCCAGGCCGAGGAGATCCTTGGCCAGACTCTGCGGGGCCGCCGCGACCAGGTGCTTGTCGCCACCAAGGTACGCATGCCGATGGGCGAGGGCCCCAACGACGCCGGCCTTTCCCTGCATCACGTCATATCCGGCTGTGAAGCCAGCCTGCGGCGTCTCGGCACCGATTACATCGACCTGTACCAACTGCACGAGTGGGACGGGCTGACGCCGCTCGAGGAGACGCTCGAGGCGCTGAGCCTGCTTGTCAGCTCGGGCAAGGTTCGCTACCTCGGGATCTCGAACTACGCCAGCTGGCAGCTCATGAAGGCACTCGGCACAGCCGACAAGCTCGGCCTGCCACGGTTCGTCAGCCAGCAGATCTACTACTCGCTGCAGGCCCGCGAGGCCGAGTACGAGCTGATCCCTGCCGCCGTGGATCAGGGCCTCGGGGTGCTGGTCTGGAGCCCGCTCGCCGGCGGGCTGCTTTCTGGCAGGTACCGCCGTGACCGGCAGCCGCCTCACACGTCGCGGCAGCTGACCGACTGGAACGAGCCCCCGGTCCGCAACCAGGAAGCCCTGCATGACACGGTCGACGTCCTGGTCGCGATCAGCGAGGAGCGCGGCGTCTCCGCGGCCCAGGTCGCGCTGGCCTACCTGCTCGGCAAGCCCGCGGTCACGTCGCTGGTGATCGGGGCGCGAACCACCGGGCAACTGGCCGACAACCTGGCCGCCGCCGATCTGGTCCTCACCGCGGACGAACGAGAACGGCTGGACAAGGTCAGCGCGCCCCCGCTGATCTACCCGTACTGGCACCAGGCGAAGACCGCGCGGGACCGCCTCTCCCCCGCCGACCTCACCCTGCTCGGCCCGTACCTTTAGAGCTAGTGGTCTCCAAGACCACTAAGACCACTAGCTCCTCCGGCCCGGCCGGATCGCTGGCGCGGCGTTCCACCGTGCCGCGCCTGCCAGATCGCGAGCACGCTCCATGACGTTGTAGTCCTGCCGCGCCGCGACATCGGCAAGCGCCAGGTCGAGGTCGTGACCGCATCGCTCCAGCACGGTATCGAAGTCGCGGCGCACGGGTTCGAGCAGGTCGTAGCCGAACGACCGGTGCAGGCGCGGGAAGAGCGGCTTATACAGCCGGGCTCGCTCATGCAGGCCCGACGAATAGGACATCATGGCCTTCGGGCGCTGGCGGATGTAGCCGGGCAGCATGTCGGCGAAGGCCTCTCGCACGATCCATTTCTCCTGGCCATCACGCAACTTGAGCTCAAGTGGCAGCCGCATGGCAAGCTCGACGAGCGACAGGTCGAGGAACGGCACCCGGATCTCCGCGCCCTGTCCCATGCTGGTGCGGTCCAGGCGCTGCAGCTCGGTACGGCACAGGTTGCGGATCTTGTGCAGGAACAGCCGCCGCGTCGCCGCCGGACCCATCCGGTAATACATCGGGTAGCCGCCGAACAGCTCGTCAGAGCCGTCGCCGCCCAGCACCACCTTGATCCCAAGCTCGTGGATGCGCCTGAAGAGCGGCACCGACACCACAGCGTTGATGATGTCGCCGTATTCGGTGAGCTCGGACATCCGGATGGCCTCGCGGATGTCGCGGAGCCGGATCTCACGTGGGTGCAGCTCGATCACCTCGTGCGGCACGCCGAGTTCGGACGTCAGGCGGCGGGCGTAGGCGAGGTCCTCGCTGCCCGGCGCGCCAATGGTGAAGGCGACGCAGTCGGGATGCATTTCCCGCACGTGCAGCAGAGTCAGCGAGCTGTCCACGCCACCCGACAGGATCACGCCAACCGTCAGGTCGGTGTCCACCCGTACGCGGATGCTGTCCTGCAGCGCCAGCCTGACGAGCTTGGCCGCTTCGTCTGGATCTTCGATCGGCGGCTGGTTCTCAGCCAGCCGCAGGAGGTCGACATAGGGCACCAGGTCAGGTCCCGCCGCTGCGCCGGCCCAGCCGTGATGCCCAGGCGGGACCTCGGTGACCGTAGCCCCGGCCGGCACCAGCCCCTTGATCTCCGAGGCCACGTGCAGGCAGCCGCCGCCGCGCGACCAGTACAGCGGCTTCACCCCCAGCGGGTCCCTGGCAAGGTAGACGCGCCGCGTTTCGCGGTCGCTGATCGCGAAAGCGAACTCGCCCCGCAAGTGCCTTACCGCATCGTCGCCCCACTCGAGAAATGCCTCGAGCACCACCTCGGTGTCGCTTGTGGTGCGCAGCCGATGGCCGAGACCGGCAAGCTCGGTATGCAGTTCCCTGTGGTTGAAGACCTCGCCGTTGTAACAAAGAACCCATCGGCCGTCCGCCGAAACCCACGGCTGCGTCGCGCGTTCCCGGTCTACGATCCGCAGCCGCTGCGTGCCCGCGAGCAGGCCGTCCTGCAGGAGGACCTCTTCCACCTCGCCACGTGGCGCCAGGGACTCGATCATCCGGCGAAATGTGCCCACCGCGGCACCCTGGCCGAGGATCAAGGCGATGCCACACACCGGGTTCAGCCGGCCACTTGGGCAGCGAAGGCGTCACGCAACCCGCCCGCGGCGCCCGGGCTGATACACACATGCCAGGTCTGTCCCTCGTCGATCACGTTGACAGCTCCCTCGGCCTGGCGTTCGAGCAGTGCCGCAGTCAGGGCGTCGTGCGCGCCGAACCTGCGGAACCATGACATCTCGATGTCCATGGCATAACCCACGCAATGCGAACTCGGCAGGGTCGCCGCATAGCCGAGAGCGCGCAGCCGATGCTGGTGCTCGACGCTCCGCGCCAGGCTGGTGACCCACAGCTGCGGAACACCTGGCGGGCAGGCCCTGGCAAACGAGGCCGACAACTGGTTGAGCAGTGCCACCGCCTCGGGCCTGGCCCGGGCGAACCGCAGGCCAGCGGTGCGTGGCGCCCGGTGTGGCCGGACACGCCGCTCTGCCGCGCGCGCGGCCCTGGTCGGCAGTGTCTCCGCCTGTCGACGGTATTGGAAGCGCAGCAGCTCGCGGCGCCGTAGCGCCTCGAGATCCACAAGCTCGGCCGAAGCGAGCACGTCCGAATCCGTCACGAGCGCAGGGATGCGCCCCCACCACATGGCGTCGATCTGGGCTAGCAGGTAGATCCGGATCCAGGTGGTCAGGTCCACGCCCGAGCTCGGTGCGCCGTACCGGGCGCTACGGACCTCGAGCAGCAGCCGGTGCGTCACGTCAGGAATGCCGTTCGGCGTCGCGGAGAACACGGCAGCGAACTCGGCCGCACCTATCCGTTCGGTCAGGATCTTCTCCGCCTCGGGTACGCCCAGTCGATCCGGCTGGCCTGCGAACTCGGCCACCAGATCCTCAGCCGCTCCCCGATACGCGGCCACGTCTGGAGGGCGCGCGGCCGACGCGGTCGCGGGGGGGTAGCTGGCAGGCGGGTGAGATCCGCCATGCAGATGCTGGCTGCTCCGCGGCGTAGTCAAGGTCCCTCCCCCGGGTTCAGCTCGGCCGACCTGCGACTCTCGGGACGGGAGTGTAACAAGGCGATTTCCCGCGAGTTGCCCAATCGCCCGGTTCCACTATCGAAGTGGCAAGGATTGCTGCGCGAAGTGATAAGGGCGCTGCGTGAAGTGATAATTGCGCTGCGGGAAGTGATAGGCGCTGCGCGAAGTGAGAAGAGCACTGCGCGGAGTGACACGCCGCGGCAGCCGTTAGGGATCTTGCTCTATCCAACCCGTGTGGGATCTGTCAGGAAACGCCCGATCGGCGTTAGGGCGCTGTTGGTGCCAGCGCCGAAGGCGGCGGGCGGTGGTTTGCTCGTTTGATAGACACAGGGCAGGAGGTGTCGCAGATGGCTCGCTTCCTGTACTCGGGCCGCGTCGCGATCGCGGCCGGGCTGGTGGCGCCGTTCGTGGTCGCGGCGGTGCTGCTGCCGCTGCGGGCAAGCTGGTCGAATACGAACGTGGCGCTCGTTCTCGTGGTGATGGTGGTCGCGGTTGCCGCCATGGGCAACCGCGTCGCGGGTGCGGTCGCCGCGCTTTCTGCCGCCGCATGGTTCGACTTCTTCTTCACGCGGCCCTACGAACGGTTCGCGATCAGCAAGTCAGCGGATGTCAAGACCGCCGTCCTGCTGTTCCTGGTGGGCCTGGCCGTTTCACAGCTTGCGGCCCGCGCCAGGCGGCTGCAGGTGATCGCCATCACCGACGCCCGTTACCTCGAACAGATCCACGACGCGGCTGAGCTCACCAAGTCCGCCAGGTCATCCGCCGAGGTCGTCGATTACGTGCGGCAGCAGCTCACCGAGCTGCTGGACCTGAAGGGATGCCGGTTCGAATACGGATCGCTGCTCGGCCATCCGCCACGTCTCGAACCGGACGGCAACGTGATGGTCGGCCACTATCGATGGGAGCTCGAACGATGGGGACTTCCGACTGACGAGATCGAACTGCGCACCTTCGCCGACGGCCAGTTCTGCGGGCGGTTCATGCTCCAGCCGAAGCCCGGCGCGAAGCCATCCCTGCAGGCTCGTCTCGTCGCGGTGACCCTGGCCGATCAGGCCGGTCGCGCACTCGGCAGCGGCCGCAGCGTTACCTGACTGGGCTTCGGGAGCGCCCGCCCGGCCGAGGCCACACAGAGCCGTCAAAGGCCGTCAGAGGGGACCGCGCCGGAGTAGTCCCGGGTGAAACGACCTGAGCCGGGCACAGAAGGTATCGTCATCGTTCCACAGACGGCCCTTCGGCCTGAGAGCTCTTGGACACGTGCCACACGACCGCAGCCGTAGGACAGCCGGGTCCGGCCCGCTCGCGCCTTATCAGAGGAAGCGGGATTTCGCGCGTACCCCCGAGCCGGCCGGCACGCCGGCCCTGAGCCAAGAAGCCCGCTCGCCGGACGCCGGCTCGCCGGACCTGAGCCAGGAACAAGGTGCACGCAGGTTCGTGGTGCAACGGCACCGCGCCCGCCGGCTGCACTACGACCTCCGGTTCGAGATCGACGGCATGCTCGTGAGCTGGGCTGTGCCCAAGGGCCCGACCCTCGATCCGAACTTGAAGCGGGCCGCTGTCCACGTTGAGGATCATCCGATCGAATACCTCGACTTCGAGGGGGTGATCCCGCCGGGTCAGTACGGCGGTGGTGACGTGATCGTGTGGGACCGCGGCACCTGGGAACCGCACGCGAGCGACGACCCTGCGGCCGCCGTCGCCGCGGGCGAGCTGCACGCCGATGTATATGGCGAGAAGCTGCACGGCCGCCTGGTACTGATCCGGACGGGCCAGCAAGGCTCCGGCGAGCAGTGGCTGCTGCTGCACAAGCATGATGAGCACGCGGTCGACGGCTGGGATCCGGAGGATTACCCGCGATCGGCGCTCAGCGGACGAACCAACGACGAGGTCAAGGCCGATCCGGAACGCATGTGGCGCTCCGACCTGCCCGCCGCACAGGCGTCGGTCGCGCTGCGGGCTCCCGCCGCCGGCCAGCCAGCCGCCGGCCCACCAGGGGCCGCCGGCGCATCGGTCGCCGTCCGGCCGCACCTGGACGGGCCTGGCGCCGGCCAACTCGCGGCACTCGACGCGCTGGAATCGGGCGGCACGTGGGAGGTCTTCGGCCGCGCGCTGCGGCTCACCAATCTCGACAAGGTCCTCTTCCCCGCGCGTCCCGGCGAGCAGCCGGTGACCAAGCGCGAGTTTCTCGGTTACGCCGCCCGGATCGCGCCCGTGGTGCTGCCCTATCTGGCCGGCCGCCCGCTGAACATGCATCGTTACCCGAACGGCGCCGGCGCCAAGGGCTTCTGGCATAAGCAGCTTCCCGGGCACGCGCCGCGGTGGGTTCCACGCTGGGAGAACCCCGAGGCTGATGCCGGCGAGACGACCACCTACCTCGTCGTCGACGAGCCGGCCGCGCTCGTTTGGGCCGCCAACTTCGGCGCGCTTGAGTGGCACGCCTGGACGTCCCGCACGGACCAGCCGCACCGCCCCACATACGCGCTCATCGACATCGACCCAGGCACCACCACGTCGTGGGACGACGTGCTCCTCCTGGCCAGACTGCACCGCACCGCACTGGCACACCTGGGAGTGCGGGGCCAGCCGAAGCTCACCGGCCGGCGGGGCATCCAGATCTGGATCCCGATCGGGCGCGGGCCCAGCTTCGCCGACACACGTAAATGGGTGGAGCATGTCTCGCGGGCCGTCGGTGAGGTCGTGCCCGGCATCGTGAGCTGGAAATGGGACGTGCGCGAACGCGGTGGTCATGCGCGCCTCGACTACACCCAGAACGCGGTCAACAAGACGCTCGTCGCCCCCTACAGCCCGCGCCCCGCACCGGGCGCCCCGGTGTCCGCGCCCATCGACTGGGACGAGCTCGACGATCCCGCACTGCGGCCCGACGCGTTCACCATCCGCACCGTCCTTGACCGCATCGAGCAGCGAGGCGACCCGTTCCGCTCGATACTGGCGGCCACCAGCCAGCACCTGCCGCCGATTCGCTAGCCTGCTGACGCTGGCCCGTCCTTGATGCCGGGCCGGCGCACCCGGGGTGGCGGCACGCCGGCGGCCCCGTGCTGTGGCTGACCCGCCAGCAGTGATCAGCCGCTACTGGCTTTCGTTGCCGCCCTGATCCTGAGCGCCCGCCCCGCCACTTTGATCCTGACCGCCGCCTTGATCGCCTTGGCCGCCGAGGTACTCATCTGCGCGCTGTTCGCCTTGCTGGATCTGGTCGCCAAAGCGCCCGCCGGTCTTCTCGTCGGTGAAGTCTCCGGCTCGCTTGAGTCCCTCGTCAACCTGATCTGGATGCTCGCTCGCGAGATCCTTGGCCTTGTCCGCGAGATCTCCGAAGTCCGGCATGACTGCCCCCTTTGTCACTTGCAGTTATCGCGACGTCTGTCACGGTACGCCCTTATTCCCCCACGGGGAAACCTCACACATCCAGCAGCGTGATCGCATGAACCGCTCGCGCTTATGAAGCGAATCCGGGGACGTTTCGGGTAGTTGAACGTGAAGCTGACACGCACCCTGCCGCTACCCGTTGCGGCTGCGAACGGCGCCGGTGGTCTTGCTGCCGAGCATGGCGACGGTGCCAGTCACCGTGTGCTGGAAAGCCGGCGCCGTTAGCTGCCGGGCGCTGTCACCCGGACAATGCTCGCGCTACAAGCACTGACCCATCCGGGTCGAGGCTGCCCGTGGCGAACACCGCACACCGCACTGCGGGCACCAGGCCCGGATCTGCCGGACAGTGTTGACGATACCGGTTACAGCCGACCACACGATGTGCAGTTTGCCCTTGTCGTAATACGTGTACTCAGTTTCGCCGCCCTGCACCTGCGTCTTGCGCCAGTGCTTATGAGCGAGTTCCGTGGCTAAGTCGGTTGCGGCGAGTCCGCTCGCCTTCGCTGGATTATCCGCCTGCACCGGCCAGTCGTAGGCGTAGGCGGGTACCTCCGCGGCCAGCTTGCTAAAGGGCACCGGTTTCGTGCCGGGCAGCGGGGAACGATGAACGAAGCTCATCACCCGCGCATCCAGCCGAGCGGCGCGATCGGTCCCGGATCGCCGCTGTCCCAGTGGTAGTCGACGGTCATCAGGACCAGCTGGTCTGCACATCGTCCTAGCCAGTAGTAATCTTCCAAATACGGCGCAAGATTGGTGTAATCGGTGTCGTTGTCCGTGCGTACTCGTACCGCGTCCCGTAACAACCGGCCTTGCCGATGCAGGGCTACGCGCAAATCGTATACAAGCTGATCCATCCCGCGCGTGAGCCGGTCGACGATCCATGGATCGCTCAAGTTCCGCAAGTGTCCCACTTGCGCCGCGAGCCGCAGGTCGCTCTCATCTTGTGGCAGCGTGTACTCGTAGTCAACGGTTAGGCCGTTTGCATAACTCAGCGTCGCCATCATATCCGCTAACGTCTGCACGTCCTGGACACGCACCTTCGGTTCGAGCAGTATCTGGTCCATACTGATTTCTGCTGGCGGGTGGCCTTATATGAATCCACGACGGTCACAAACCGCAGCCCGCACGGATTGGCGGCCTGTGCCAGGCTCAGCACGGTATCGAGCGGCGGGCCGCCCGACGTTGCCGACGGCTGCTCGATGCTGGTCGGGCTATTCCCTAGCGTCAGCCAGAAGAAATCGATGAAGCCGAGCTTGCGGGCCTGCTCGGTCAGCACGTCAGGATTACCGCTGTCGTCGAGCCAGCTAGCCGCCCAAGCGCCGCTGCTCCCCGCCAGCCTCGGCTGCCGACAACTGGCCGGCCTGCCCGTGGGAAACGTTGTGGGCAATGATGTGCGCAGCGGGTTTGCTGCCCCATGGCCGCACCACGAACACGGAGATAACTGTCACCGTCACCAGCAGCATCATGCCCGCCACCGCCAGCTGCTTATTACTCTTCCGCTTTCTCACCTGCACCTCTCGAATCAAGGGCTGGGTCGAATCAAGGGCTGGGTCGAATCAAGGGCTGGGTCGAATCAAGGGATAAGTCGAATCAAGGGATGGGCGGACTCGCAAGCCAGCCCGATTTCACATGCGGTCCAGATTTCTTGTACAGCATCTGCGGCACCATGAGAAAAGCACGCTATTTATTAAATGTCTTAATCAGCTCGGGCTTCGCCGGCGGCCTCGGCTACCGGCCACAGCCTTGTAGTCGGGTTCGCTGGAGTGGACCGGACCGGTGAACCAGGTCACGCAGGCGCTGCCCAGACGTATCGGCCCACGGCCGAGAAAGCGGATCTTCGCTTGGCGGTCAATGCGATCGGTATTGACCGTAGGAGGGAGGTCAAGGACATCGACGGGCGGCGGTGGCCGCCTACCGGGCCAGCGTTTGAGGCCAGGCCCCTTTCCGAGCGCAAGCTCGCCTCCATGTTCGGCAAGACATCCCGCCGCTGGGCCCGCCCCCGCATGGCCGAGGCTATGGGCCGGGTGGTGGGATGAAGATCGCGTGGGTTCCGATCCGCCGCCAGATGACGTGAGCCTGGCCGGGAATTCGCTCTTCTCCGTAACTGAAGGTTGCGCGCCCGTCGTTGTCCCAGGTCATCTCAAAGACACCGGGGTGGGCAGCCACGCCCTTGACCCGCAGCCCAGGGCGAAATGGCCGGTCAGGCGCGGCCAGGTCGGGCACGAATGCCTCCGTCACGACCTTGCGGAAGGTTGCCCGCCGCTGTGCGGTCAGATTTTTCCAGTCCCGTTCGAAGCGGGGCAGAGTCTCGAAGGTCGGCATCACTCATCCGCCGAGTCGAGCGAATCCAGGTGAGCGAACATATCCTCGGCAGACTCGTGGACGGTACCGCGCCCGGCTGCGATCTCCTCGTCAGCCTCCCGCTCCCCGGACAGCCACTCGGGCGTGAAGAACCACGCTTGGTCGGTCGGGATGGAGACATAGCCGCGGACCGTGACCGTCCCGTCGTCCTGCACCGCAAACTCCACCTCGTCACCCTCGCCGATGTGGAGAGCGCGCCGGATCTCGTCAGGCAGGGTGAGCTGCGCTTTCGGGCGGACCTTCACCCTGGCCCGAAAGCGCGGCTCCGGTTCGATCTTGGCCGCAGGCATGCCCATAAGAAGCTCCGGTCAGTCAGACTCTCTTACTGTCCTACTATCCAACTCTATCTCAGTTCGCTGATCGTGAGGCCCGCGCCCGGACGGCACCGCCAACCGTGGCGCTCGCGCTCAGCCGGAGGCAGAGGAAACCCCACGCCCGGGGGTTCCGTCGCGGTAGATCCTGGTGGCCGGGCCCCAGCCCTGGTGCAGGGCGGTTGCCTGCCCTCGGTACAAGGCGAGTTCGGTGCCATGGGTGATCCCGGGCACCACTGTCCGGGCAAGGATCTGGCCCGGTGTTCATCTTGATGTTCATCAGGATCGCGGAGGGCACCGCGGGCGAGCTCAAGGACCGGATGGGCGGCGACGTGCTGGTCGCCAGGGTGGCCGACCGCGCCGACCTCCCCAGGGCGAGCGACCCGCTGGCATCGCTCAGGGAACGTCCCCCCATGTCGACCCTGACCAGCGACGCGTGAGCGTCCCCGCAAAGGGGCATGGGCCTGACACGGGCAGAGGACATCTTGGGTTCAAGGTCAGGTGCTCTCGCCGGTCACGGACCACAGGTGGGTGTCAAAGAAGGAGACGATGCGCCGGCAGGCGTCCTGCGCCGAGGGCTCGTCGTAGCCGGCGCATCCTCCCATGACCGTCCCCAGCACCCACAACCGCGGCGGGGGCGGGGGTCGCGGCCGCCGTGGGTCGTTGAGGAATGCCTGCGGTGTCGCGTTACCGAGATCGTCCGAAGCCGGTTTCCGCACGGGGCGGTGTCGGCTTTCCCACACAGATTGCCCTGATTGGAGCATCGCTCCGACCGAGCTGCAGCCTGGCGACGGCGTACCGATCGACGGTTCCTTGTCTGTCAGATAGCGGCGTGCCGGTTATGGATTGTTGCGCAGGGAAATGTTCATGTCCTGTTATTCGATCAGCCCTGCGAGGCGAAGGCCAGGCCGTCCACGATCTGTCAGGCTTCGGCAAGGCGGCCATCTGCGACCCGGTAGATGAACACCGCGTTGGCCGACCGCCGCGGCCGCTTGCGGGCTGCCCGATCAGCGGCGTCCCGGTGTGGGGGCCCGACATCCGCAGCCGGACCGCGGCGCGGTCGCCGGTGCCGAAGATGTCCTCGATGTCGAGCCATAGCTGTCCCAGAACAGTTCGACCAGATCGTGCCGGACGAAGGAGGGATCGAGCAGCTCAGCGGCGCGGTCGCCGATGGAGCGGTCATTGATCGCGCCATTTGGGGTTATGGTTAGCCAGAACTGCACCGTATCGATCGCTTGCGCTGCCAGCCCGCCGCGCCTTGGCGTCGTTTGCGCCACCCCAACGGGTAACCGCGGCGCAGGCTCGCAGGCCAGGCCTGGGTGCTGTGCCGGCAGCCGGAGCGGGCTGTTTCCTGGGCGCTGCGGTCTGGCGGGCAGCGACTTCGCCTCGCGGTGGCAGTGCCAGGGCTGGGCTGGCCGGCCGGGATCACCGGGGGGTGCAGATGAGCGGAACCGGGCTGACGCCGTCCCGTCCTGCCGGCGGTGACCTGTGGCGCCTCGATGGCCGGGTCGCTCTGGTAACCGGCGCCTCAGCGGGCCTGGGCGCGCGGTTCGCGCGCGTGCTGCACCAGGCGGGTGCGCAGGTGCTGGCCACCGCCCGCAGGACAGACCTCCTCGACGAGCTCGCCCGCGAGTGCGGTGAGCGGATCGAGGTGATGCCCGGCGACATCACCGACGCCTCTCACCGGCAGGCGCTGGCCGGGCGGCTGACCTCGCACGGCCGCCTCGATGTGCTGGTCAACAACGCCGGGATCTGCGACGACGGCCCGCTTGAGCAGCAATCGCTGGAAGAACTCCGCCACGTCATCGAGGTCAACCTGATCAGCGTGCTCGACATATGCCGGCTGACCGCCCCACTGCTGCTGGCCGCCCACGCCGCCAGCGTGATCAACGTTGCCTCCATGTACGGCATCATCGCCTCCCGCGGGCCGATGGCCGCCTACAACGCCACCAAGGGCGCCCTGGTCAACCTCACCCGCCAGCTCGCCGCGCAGTGGGGCGAGCGCGGAGTGCGGGTCAACGCCCTGGCCCCCGGCTACTTCCCGACCGAGCTGACCGGCCACCTGGCCGAGCCCGGCTTTGCCCAGTCCATCCGCGAGCACACCCTGCTCGCCCGCACCCCGGCGCTGGAAGAGATCGACGGCCCGCTGCTGTTCCTGGCCACCGCCGCCTCCAGCTACATGACCGGCCAGGTCCTGGTCATCGACGGCGGCTGGACCGCGGTGTGACCCCGCCAGCCAGCCCCGCCGACGCCTCACAACACGCCAGGACGCCGAAATCTCCGCCGGCAGAAACACGCCCACAACACCAGGCCGCCCGCCGCGCACGGTCGGGACCGCCGTGACGGGTCGCAGGCGGTGCTGGGAGAGTCCCGGGGGGAGTGGATGGTGCATGCAGGATCACAATGTTGAGGTCGCGAGGGAGGCGTTCGCGGCGTTCGCCGCGAACGGAGCTCGAGCGCTGGGCCGGACGCTGGCCGACGATGTTTCCTGGCACACGCCAGGTGTAGGCGTGCTGCCGGGGACTATTACGGCCCCGCCGTGATGATCGAGTACCTGCGGCAGGTGCTGGAACTGGGCGGGGGCACCCAGCAGGTCGTGCCGGTGGACCTGCTGGCCGGCCGCGATCATGTCGCTGCTGTGGTCGACCTCTCCGGCCAGCGCCGCGGGCTCGTCCTCCGCGACCGGGCGCTCCAGTTACTGGCGTTCCGGGAGGGGCAGATCGTGATGCGGCGCGTCGACCGGTTCTGGGCACCCTGACCGCAGCTTGCGTCGCGACCATGCCGCTCAGCCTCGCGGGATCTCGGCTTCTACCAGGTCCTTGAGCCGGTCGAGGTCGGAGGCGATGAGGCCCTGAAGCTGGCGGCGCAACAGACCCGCGGCCAGCCGGAACGGACCGCGGGGGGTAGCCCGGATCGACTGCGTAAGGATCGTCGCCGCTCCGTCCCCGACAAGGCGGTACTCCTCCTGGAAGCGCACCGGACCGGCGACGCTGTTCCCGGCCAAGCGGCTGGGCGGGTCATAGCCGGTCACCTCATACGGTGATCGTACCGTTGCCGGACCGACCCGGGCCGTGATCATGTAGTGGCTGCCGGCTCCGCCGTCACCGTCCGTCCTGGCCGCTGCAACGGGTCCCTTCGCCCAGCGGGCCAGGTACGTGTCGAAGCCAGCCAAGACGGGAAAGACCTGGCCGGGGGTCCGGCCGATGCGGACAGTGGTGTCGAACTCGATCATCAGCGAGCCCGCCGTGACTCCGGCGCTCCACAGCCAGCCTGCCGCATGGCAGGAACGCCCCTGCCACCTTGCGCTCCGCGACCGCCCTCGGCGTCGACGTTCATCGCCGGCCCCACCGGAATTGGCAGGGCAGACCGCCATCGTCCCCAAGGCTGGCAAGCTTCACGTTTATCACTCGCCTGCTGGCGGCAGTTCCGCCATGCGCGACCACCCGTCGGCGGGGACATCGGCATGGACGATCTCGGGTGGCTCCGCAAGAAGGCCTGGCATCTGGGCGATTGCCGTCTTGAAGTGGCCAGAGCTGACGTGGGCTTCACCGGCCGCCGCGTCCCGGAACGCCTCCACCAGGAAGTACACAGCCGGGTCGTCGATGCTGCGTGACCACTCGAAACTGATAGTGCCCGGCTCCCCGGGTGGCGGCAGTGAAATTCTCGACCAGGCGCGGGAAGTCATTGGCATGCTCATGCCGCACTCGGTGCCTGACCACAATGAAGATCATGCTAGGCCACCACGGTAAGCTCGTACGCCTCCCGGACCGGAGGCGATGCCAGCACCGCGCCGAGCTTGGCGATCTGGGCCTGGTAGTGGCCACCGGCCGAACCCATCTTGCTCCTTAAGCGAGGGCACGATGGAATCGCGGCTCAACGCCAGCCACGCATCGATCTTGCCTGCCTGAATCTGGTTGGTCACCACACGCGCATACACCGGCTCCCCCTCTGGGCCGCGCGAACTGGACTGTGCTGCCTGGGATGGGCCATCCCGCGAGCGGCGAGCGGCACCGAGCTGGCCTCGCCGTCGATCTGTTCGGCCACAGGCCCACTGGCAGCGGCTACCGGACCACCCTCTCGTGGGAAGACCTCCCGTCGTCATACGTCACCACATGGACGGTCGGATCACGCGGCCGTCCAGACCGCTACAACATCCGCCGCCGGCGAGCCCGCTCGGAGAGTGTTCGGGTGACCGCAGTCGCGTAATCGCCCATGCTGTCAGGATGTCCGGGCCAACAGCCGACGGTACTGACGGCGGCGCACACCGACGGCTGGGGAGTGATCCGGCAGCTCTTCCTTGACGCGTAGCGGTAGAACCCGGCACCGTGCACGGGCGGCGGGTGATCGGGCACGGCCGACGCCGCCGGGTCTGGTGTTGGCCCGCGCCAGCTTTCCACCCGAGGGTGGCGCGCTGCGGCGTCATGCCCTGGGGCGGCGGGGGACACGCAGACCCAGGCATACGAGGAAGTTGTCGATCATTTCATCGGAGCCTGGCCATGGCATTTCCGGCTTGCCGGCGCGCAGGTCGGTCATGCCGTGCAGCAGTGACCACAGCTGTACGGTGGGAGCTGTTCCAGGGGCTGCGTTCCTGGCTGCTGCTCATCGGGTTCGTGCTCACCTGCGCCGGATTCGCGGTTGGCTGAAGGGAAACCGTCATGAACGTTATTGACGATGCCGTGATCAGCGCCCTGGGACACAGCCAGCCGTCACCGCACGGCCAGGACCTGCACGCCGGCGCGTCCCACATCATCGAGGCGATGAAGGCCGCTCACGTGGCCCGGCTGATCTGGATCTCCAGCCACGGCGTCGGCGACAGCCGGGGCCGTTCCGGCTTCCTGTTCGAGCGCATCTTCGTGCCATTGCGGCTGCGCGCCGAATTCGCCGACAAAGAACGCCAAGAGGCCCTGGTCACCGCCAGCGACCTGGACTGGACGATCATCCGGCCAGCGCGGCTGTCCAACGGGCCGCCCACCCGGCGGCTGCGGGCACAGCCGCGCCTGCGGATCAGCATCCGCGATTCGGTCAGCCGCGCCGACGTGGCCGAGTTCGTGCTCACCGAACTCGAACACGGCGACCACCTACTCGCCGCCCCGACCGTAGCCACAACCTGACGGCCAGCCCACCCACAGACCTACCCCGGGCAGCCAGCCCAGGGCATGCCACCGCCGTCCCCGTGCTAACCCGAAAATGGGACCTGAGCCGGGCGCGCGGCAGCGCCGGCGGAGCCGCTCTTTGGCCCGCCGGTGATGTGGGCTGGTGGTCAGGCTGCCTGGGTGCTGTCTGCCTGGCCGGGGCCGGGGTCTGGTTCGGGGAGGCGGCAGAGGGTGACCTCGAAGCCGAGGGCGCCGAGCCTGCCGATGTGGTGGGCGATCTGCCGGCGCACGCTGGCCTGGCGGTCGTAGTAGTCGGGGCCGAGGTCGTGGTAGCGGGTGCCGGGGCTGGACAGCAGGGCGTGGTAGACCTTCAGCTGGGTGTTGCCGAGTGCGACCTGGGCTTTGGCCTTGCCGCGGCGGCGGGCCAGCCGCCGGTAGCGGGCGCCTTCGCGGGTCTGGGTCTTCCCGGCGGCGACGGCGGTCTCGCCGAGCAGGCCGCCGAGGTACCGGTTGCCCTTTTTTGATCTGGCGCGTCCGGTGCGCTTGCCGGAGGAGTTGTCCAGCGGGGTGCGGCCGGCCCAGGAGGCCAGGTGCGCGCCGGTGCGGAAGCGGGTCATGTCAGTGCCGGTCTCGGCGATGGCGTCCTCGGCGGTACGGCGTCCCCAGCCGGGCATCGACCCGGCCTGCTGCAGCTGTTCCTCATACGGGGCCAGCAGCCCCTCGATCACCTGGGTGAGCTCATCGATGCCGGCGTTGACCCGGTCGATGCGGGCGAGCATCCTGGCCAGCAGGGCGGCGTGCGCCGGGGTGAAGAACTCCGCTCCTTCCAGCGCGGCTTCCAGCTCGGCGATCTTGCGGCGGGCCCGGGCCCGGGCCAGCTGGGCCAGCACCTTGGGGTCGCGTTCCCCGGCGATGAGGTGGTCCATGATGTCCCGGCCGGTCACCCCGTGCAGGTCGGTGACCACGGATGACAGCTTGATCGCCGCCGATTCCAGCAGCTTCTCCGCGCGCTGCTTCTCCCGGGTGCGTTCTTCGGTCAGGTCCCGCCGGTAGCGGGTGTGCAGCCGGATCACCCGGAACTCGGGGGTGGCCACGAAGCAGGAGGTGATCGCGCCGCGCTCGAAACACGCCGCCAGCCACCGCGAATCACCCGGGTCGTGCTTGGGGCGGCCCGGCAGGTGCCGGACCTGCTTCGCGTCCGCCAGCACGCACTCGAACCCCTCGGCCTCCAGCCGGTAAAACGGCCCCTTCCAGTAGTCGGAGGTCGCCTCCATCACCACCGCGGGCACCTGCCAGCTGCGCAGCCAGTCCGCCAGCGCCAGCACCTCCCGCCTGGTGGTGCCGAAGCTGCGGGTCTCGGCTGCCCGCCGCGCCGGGTCCTTATCCGACGGCACCCGGATGGTGGCGACCATCCCGGCCTTGCCGATGTCGATGCCGCACACCCGGTCCCGGTACAGCGGCTCGTCGGCCACCTCTTCCACGCGTGCCTCACCTCTCCCTTTCCTGGGCTGCTAGCCTGCGAGGTGGTACCGCCCGGGGAACCGGGGGCGAGCGGACGAAGCTAACCCGCGTGCTCGCAGCAACAATGAACGGCCCCTTAGGAATCCGGCTCCCGGCGTCAGCCTGACCCGCGGCCTCAACCGCACCAGAGAAAAAACGACGTCACGGGCGGTACCACCCGCCATTTTCACGCCGGTACCGGCGCCGCGCCAGCGATACCAGGCCTAGCCGGAAATGAGCCACGCTCAGCGGCGCGCGGCAGCTCACGGCGGGGGCGGGGAGCCGGGCGCGCCATGTGGGCTGGGCAGATGCGGAATGTGTTCGGGCTACTCCGTGATGTGAGAGCGTGCGGCTGGGCTGTATGGTCAGGCGGCGGCCGCGGCGAGGGTGACTTTCATGCCGGGGTTGAGCCGTTCGATGTCACGGATCTTGTTGCGGGTCTGGCGGTGGGGGTCGAGCCGGTCGTAGTAGCCGGCGCCCAGGTCGTGGAATTGGATGGCGGGGTCGGCGATGAGCAGGTAGGCGATTTCGAGGATGGCGCGGGCGGTGGCGACGATGGCTTTCTGCTTGCCGCGGCGGCGGCGATCCGCCGGTAGCGTTCCCCCAGGTAGGTATCTGTCTTGCCAGCCGCCATGGCGGCGTCTCCGAGAGCGCCGCGCAGCCACCGGTTGCCTTTGCCGGTCTTGCCGGCCGGGTTCTGGCGCCGGACTGGATGGTCTGGGGGCTGAGTTTGGCCCATGCCGAGGCGTGGGCGGCGGTCGGGAACTGGCCCATGTCCAGCCGAGCTCGGCGATGATCACCTGGGCGGTGAGCACGCCGACCCCGGGACCTCATCCAGGCGCTGCACCAGCGACAGCAGCTGGGCGCCGTCATTGCCGCAGCCGGGAGCGTGCCCGCCGCCGATCAGGCCGCAGCAGGTGCAGGCTGGCGGCACACCGGGCAGCCCGGCCAGATGCGCCTCGATCTTGCCGTCCAGTCGCCGATCTTGGCCTCCAGGGTGCCGATCAGGTCCAGCAGCAAGCCGATCTCATAGGCGTGCACCTCCCGGAACCGCCCGGTGAGCGCCTCGGCCAGCCGCGCCTGCTTCGGCCGGAGCCGGCCGAGGGCCAGCCCGGCGAGCACCCGGGGATCGCGTTCGCCGGCCACGAGCGCGGCAGCATCGCCCGCCCGGACTTGCCGAACAGGTCCGACACCACGGCTGACACCTTCACCAGCGCGTCTTCCAGGATCTTCTCGACGCGCTGCTTGTGGCGGGAGCACTCAGCGGTCAGCGAGGTCCGCAGCCGGGTCAGCGCCCGCAGGTCGCGGATCGGTTCCGGCGGCACGAACGAGGGACGCAGCATGCCCCGCTCGTTCAATTTGCACAACCAGATGCAGTCCAGCTTGTCGGTCTTCGGCGGGCCGGAACGTTCTTCACGTCCCGGGCGTTGACCAGCCACACCTGCAGCCCGGCGGCTTCCAGCAGGTAGAACCAGATCCGCCAGTAGTCGCTGGTCGCCTCGAGAACGACGCGCTCGATCCCCTCGCACACCAGGTGATCGGCTAACCCCACGACCGCGCCGAACCTCGCCGCGACGTCCAGGTCTTTTGCACCCGCCGCCCGCTGCGGGACTCATGCGGCACCGGATGCACACCATGCCCGAGTCCTTGGCCACATCGATCGCCGCCGCCCGGGCCACCAGCTCCAATGGTTCCTCTGCCTGCTCCACCTCTCGCTCAGCCACCACCTTGCCTCACCTCTGCATGTCTGGGGGGTATGGTGAGGCTGCCCGGGGGGCGCGATGAGGGAACCGAGACTCTAGTCGGCGTGCTCGCAGCGACAGTACGCAGCCCTCTGACCGGCTCCCGGCGTCAGCCTAACAGCGGGCTCACACGGCCAAGGAAACAACGGCGTCACGGGCAGCACCGCCGCAGCCATTTTCACGCCGGTACGCGGCGCCGCGCCAGCGATACCAGGCCTAACCCGAAAATGGGACCTGAGCCGGGCGCGCGGCAGCGCCGGCGGAGCCGGCTCTTTGGCCCGCCGGTGATGTGGGCTGGTGGTCAGGCTGCCTGGGTGCTGTCTGCCTGGCCGGGGCCGGGGTCTGGTTCGGGGAGGCGGCAGAGGGTGACCTCGAAGCCGAGGGCGCCGAGCCTGCCGATGTGGTGGGCGATCTGCCGGCGCACGCTGGCCTGGCGGTCGTAGTAGTCGGGGCCGAGGTCGTGGTAGCGGGTGCCGGGGCTGGACAGCAGGGCGTGGTAGACCTTCAGCTGGGTGTTGCCGAGTGCGACCTGGGCTTTGGCCTTGCCGCGGCGGCGGGCCAGCCGCCGGTAGCGGGCGCCTTCGCGGGTCTGGGTCTTCCCGGCGGCGACGGCGGTCTCGCCGAGCAGGCCGCCGAGGTACCGGTTGCCCTTTTTTGATCTGGCGCGTCCGGTGCGCTTGCCGGAGGAGTTGTCCAGCGGGGTGCGGCCGGCCCAGGAGGCCAGGTGCGCGCCGGTGCGGAAGCGGGTCATGTCAGTGCCGGTCTCGGCGATGGCGTCCTCGGCGGTACGGCGTCCCCAGCCGGGCATCGACCCGGCCTGCTGCAGCTGTTCCTCATACGGGGCCAGCAGCCCCTCGATCACCTGGGTGAGCTCATCGATGCCGGCGTTGACCCGGTCGATGCGGGCGAGCATCCTGGCCAGCAGGGCGGCGTGCGCCGGGGTGAAGAACTCCGCTCCTTCCAGCGCGGCTTCCAGCTCGGCGATCTTGCGGCGGGCCCGGGCCCGGGCCAGCTGGGCCAGCACCTTGGGGTCGCGTTCCCCGGCGATGAGGTGGTCCATGATGTCCCGGCCGGTCACCCCGTGCAGGTCGGTGACCACGGATGACAGCTTGATCGCCGCCGATTCCAGCAGCTTCTCCGCGCGCTGCTTCTCCCGGGTGCGTTCTTCGGTCAGGTCCCGCCGGTAGCGGGTGTGCAGCCGGATCACCCGGAACTCGGGGGTGGCCACGAAGCAGGAGGTGATCGCGCCGCGCTCGAAACACGCCGCCAGCCACCGCGAATCACCCGGGTCGTGCTTGGGGCGGCCCGGCAGGTGCCGGACCTGCTTCGCGTCCGCCAGCACGCACTCGAACCCCTCGGCCTCCAGCCGGTAAAACGGCCCCTTCCAGTAGTCGGAGGTCGCCTCCATCACCACCGCGGGCACCTGCCAGCTGCGCAGCCAGTCCGCCAGCGCCAGCACCTCCCGCCTGGTGGTGCCGAAGCTGCGGGTCTCGGCTGCCCGCCGCGCCGGGTCCTTATCCGACGGCACCCGGATGGTGGCGACCATCCCGGCCTTGCCGATGTCGATGCCGCACACCCGGTCCCGGTACAGCGGCTCGTCGGCCACCTCTTCCACGCGTGCCTCACCTCTCCCTTTCCTGGGCTGCTAGCCTGCGAGGTGGTACCGCCCGGGGAACCGGGGGCGAGCGGACGAAGCTAACCCGCGTGCTCGCAGCAACAATGAACGGCCCCTTAGGAATCCGGCTCCCGGCGTCAGCCTGACCCGCGGCCTCAACCGCACCAGAGAAAAAACGACGTCACGGGCGGTACCACCCGCCATTTTCACGCCGGTACCGGCGCCGCGCCAGCGATACCAGGCCTAACCCGAAAATGGGACCTGAGCCGGGCGCGCGGCAGCGCCGGCGGAGCCGGCTCTTTGGCCCGCCGGTGATGTGGGCTGGTGGTCAGGCTGCCTGGGTGCTGTCTGCCTGGCCGGGGCCGGGGTCTGGTTCGGGGAGGCGGCAGAGGGTGACCTCGAAGCCGAGGGCGCCGAGCCTGCCGATGTGGTGGGCGATCTGCCGGCGCACGCTGGCCTGGCGGTCGTAGTAGTCGGGGCCGAGGTCGTGGTAGCGGGTGCCGGGGCTGGACAGCAGGGCGTGGTAGACCTTCAGCTGGGTGTTGCCGAGTGCGACCTGGGCTTTGGCCTTGCCGCGGCGGCGGGCCAGCCGCCGGTAGCGGGCGCCTTCGCGGGTCTGGGTCTTCCCGGCGGCGACGGCGGTCTCGCCGAGCAGGCCGCCGAGGTACCGGTTGCCCTTTTTTGATCTGGCGCGTCCGGTGCGCTTGCCGGAGGAGTTGTCCAGCGGGGTGCGGCCGGCCCAGGAGGCCAGGTGCGCGCCGGTGCGGAAGCGGGTCATGTCAGTGCCGGTCTCGGCGATGGCGTCCTCGGCGGTACGGCGTCCCCAGCCGGGCATCGACCCGGCCTGCTGCAGCTGTTCCTCATACGGGGCCAGCAGCCCCTCGATCACCTGGGTGAGCTCATCGATGCCGGCGTTGACCCGGTCGATGCGGGCGAGCATCCTGGCCAGCAGGGCGGCGTGCGCCGGGGTGAAGAACTCCGCTCCTTCCAGCGCGGCTTCCAGCTCGGCGATCTTGCGGCGGGCCCGGGCCCGGGCCAGCTGGGCCAGCACCTTGGGGTCGCGTTCCCCGGCGATGAGGTGGTCCATGATGTCCCGGCCGGTCACCCCGTGCAGGTCGGTGACCACGGATGACAGCTTGATCGCCGCCGATTCCAGCAGCTTCTCCGCGCGCTGCTTCTCCCGGGTGCGTTCTTCGGTCAGGTCCCGCCGGTAGCGGGTGTGCAGCCGGATCACCCGGAACTCGGGGGTGGCCACGAAGCAGGAGGTGATCGCGCCGCGCTCGAAACACGCCGCCAGCCACCGCGAATCACCCGGGTCGTGCTTGGGGCGGCCCGGCAGGTGCCGGACCTGCTTCGCGTCCGCCAGCACGCACTCGAACCCCTCGGCCTCCAGCCGGTAAAACGGCCCCTTCCAGTAGTCGGAGGTCGCCTCCATCACCACCGCGGGCACCTGCCAGCTGCGCAGCCAGTCCGCCAGCGCCAGCACCTCCCGCCTGGTGGTGCCGAAGCTGCGGGTCTCGGCTGCCCGCCGCGCCGGGTCCTTATCCGACGGCACCCGGATGGTGGCGACCATCCCGGCCTTGCCGATGTCGATGCCGCACACCCGGTCCCGGTACAGCGGCTCGTCGGCCACCTCTTCCACGCGTGCCTCACCTCTCCCTTTCCTGGGCTGCTAGCCTGCGAGGTGGTACCGCCCGGGGAACCGGGGGCGAGCGGACGAAGCTAACCCGCGTGCTCGCAGCAACAATGAACGGCCCCTTAGGAATCCGGCTCCCGGCGTCAGCCTGACCCGCGGCCTCAACCGCACCAGAGAAAAAACGACGTCACGGGCGGTACCACCCGCCATTTTCACGCCGGTACCGGCGCCGCGCCAGCGATACCAGGCCTGACCCGAAAAGCGCCCGCTCGCAAGACACCTGAACCGGGGGCCCTCTCTGCACCCGCGACATTGGCACGCTCTTGCATCGGCTCGTGACAGTCGCCTTCGGCCACCGGCAACGTCGAC
The DNA here is from genome assembly GCA_963727015.1 of uncultured Actinomycetota bacterium. Lineage (GTDB taxonomy): Bacteria > Actinomycetota > Actinomycetes > Streptosporangiales > Streptosporangiaceae > DATFVJ01. The sequence continues at coordinate 171,500 of CAVSEV010000009.1, forward strand.
TGTCAGTCGCGGTCGTCGAGAATCGTCAGGTCGAGCCGGGCGAGCCGTTCCGGGTCGGCGAGGAAGTCCATTTCGGCGATCTTCCCGTTGCGGACGATGACCGAGGCGATCGTGAACACGACGCCGTTGCGGGTCGCAACCACGCCGGCGGCACCGTTGACCAGCGCCGGGTGCATGGTGAGGTCGACGCGCGACCACATGACCGCCCGTCGCGCCACGTCGAGCGCGCCGCGCACCTCGGCGGACGCGGCGGCGAGCGCCGCGCCGCCGTCGGCTCGCAGCACGACGTCGGGGTCGAGTGTGGCGACCAGCGCGTCGAAGTCGCCCTCCCGCGCCGCCGCCAGGAAGGCGTTGACGACCTCCCGCTGGGCGCTCACGTCGACGTCGGGGGTGGTGGGCTGCGCGCGGACGCGGCGGCGTGCCCGGCTGGCGAGCTGGCGTGCCGCCTGCGGGGATCGGTCGATGAGGCTGGCGATCTCTTCGAACGGGACGCCGAACATGTCGTGCAGCACGAAGGTGAGCCGCTCAGGTGGTGTCAATGTCTCGAGTACGACGAGCAGCGCGAGCCCGACCGAATCGGCGAGCAGCGCCTCGTGCTCAGGATCGATGCCGTCGGCGCGGTCGACGATCGGGTCCGGAACGTGCGGGCTCAGCGGCTCCTCCCGGCGTACCGCACGTGAGCGCAGCATGTTCAGCGACACCCGCGCGACGACGGTCGTCAGCCATCCTGAGAGGTTCTCGATCTCGCCGGGTTCGGAGCCGCTGAGCCGCAGCCAGGCCTCCTGCACGGCGTCTTCGGCCTCGCTCACCGAGCCCAGCATCCGGTAGGCGACCGCCCGCAGGCGGCGCCGGTGCTCCTCGAACCGCTGCGCAAGCCAGTCCTGTTCGCTCATCCGGTCCCATCCTCCCTCGGCGACGGGTCATAAGGGAGACCCGCCAGGACCGGCCGATGTGACCGGACCGCGCGCAGCGGCTCAGATGTCGCTGATCACACTCGGCGCCGGTCACATCTTCGGCTTCTGAGGTGTCTCCCCAGTGACCGCATGAACCCGAGTGAGAGGAACAAACGATGCGAGTCTTCGTTGCCGGAGCAAGTGGCGCGCTCGGGAGTCGTCTCGTCCCGAAGTTGATCGACGCCGGGCACGAGGTGATCGGCGCCCACAACTCGCCGGCGAGTGCTCAACTGCTGCAGGAGCTCGGTGCCGAGCCGGTGAGACTCGACCTGCTCGACGCGCGCGCCGTGCGCAAGGCGGTGCTCGACAGCAAGCCGGACGCGATCGTGCATCAGGCGACGGCGCTGGCGGACATCAAGTTCGGCCGGAGCCTGGACAAGACCTTCGCCACCACCAACCGGTTGCGAACCGAGGGAACCGATGCGCTGCTGGCCGCGTCCCGAGAGGCGGGCGCGCGCCGGTTCGTAGCGCAGAGTTTCGCGCCGTACCTGTACGCGCGGCACGGCGGGCCGATCAAGACCGAGGCCGATCCTGTCGATGAGACTCCGCCGCCGAACACCGGCCAGACATTCGCCGCGATCACCTACCTGGATAAGGCGACCACCGACTTCGGCGGCATCGCACTGCGCTACGGCGGATTCTACGGCGCCGCCAACGATGCGCTGATCGAGCCCGTTCGCAAGCGCCAGTTCCCGATCGTCGGCGACGGCGGCGGGATGTTCTCCTGGCTGCACCTCGATGACGGTGCCGCAGCGACTGTGGCTGCCCTCGAGCACTCCGGGCCGGCGATCTACAACATCGTCGACGACGAACCGGCCCCGGTGCGCGACTGGCTCCCGGTGCTCGCCAACGCGCTGGGCGCCAAGCCACCGCGCCACGTGCCGGCCTGGCTGGCGCGCCTGTTCGCCGGCCAGGCAGCCGTAGTCATGGGCACCCAGGTACGCGGCGCCTCCAACGCCAAGGCAAAGCGCGAACTCGGCTGGACTCCCCGATACCCCAGCTGGCGCCTCGGTTTCCCGATGACCTACTCGGCGATCGCAGTCGCCGACGGGCACGCGCCCGACCGGGGCACCGGAGCAACTCGGGCGCGCGACTGAGCGCTTGCCCCGTGGACCGCGCTCTGCCGAGGGCACACCGGCTATCGGCGTCGTCTTGTTGGCGGGCGCCAGCCAGTGGCGGTGCATGCTGCCTCATCTGCGCGTTCGATGCATTCGGCAGTGCTTACGTGCGAATCTGTACGTATCGGCGGCACTGCGCGTGTTCTGCTGAAGATGCTGATCAGTTCGGCTGCATCCTCAACGTGGAACAACAGCAAGCCGTAGCCCCCGCCAAAGGTGACCTGGCGGTAGGCGGGGTCCTTCCCCGGTGCCATTAGATCTGCGTCCCACGGTTCTCGGACCAAGGCCGCCACACGCTGCACCAGGGCGTCGAATACGGCCGCGGTAAGCCGTTGAGCTGCACCAGCGCGGCGCCCTCGAACTCGACCTGGTAGGTCACCCGCCCGCGCGTCGCCCGGCGGCCGCGACCGCTCAGCCCAGTCCGGGACGACCTCCTCAATGGGTGTTCCGTCGCGCCGCCCGGTGCGCACCGTGTCCTGCCACGATCGCCCGGGCGCGGATGGGCGCTGCTCATCGGCGACTGTGGGACTATGACGGCATGACCGTCCTGCACCCTGATCAGCCGAGGCGGCTGACGGCCGATACCTACCTCGCGGCCGCGCCCGATGGCTTCGGCGACATCGAGGTTGCCGACGGGCTCGTCGTCCATAACATGGCGCAGTCCGAGCTGCATGATCTGGTGATCAGGCGACTGGCCGCAGCTCTCGAAAACGCGCGGCTGCCTGACGGACCTTGCCATCGGATCAGCTCAGATGTCGCGGTCAGGTTTGCCGATACGCCAAGCCAGCAAGCGGACCACCGGCTCAACGCGCGGTATCCCGACGTCATTGTCCGCGACTGCGAGCCGTATGACGTGAACACCGCGCGCGATCACATACATCTCATAGTCGAGGTCACTTCCGAGACCACCTTCGAGACCGACACCACCGCCAAGCGTGCCCAGTACGCCAGTGCGGGTATTCCCGGCTACCTCATCGTTCAATTCGACAAAGACTGGACCAGAATCAGCCAGATCGAGGAGTACCGCCTCGACTGGTCAAGGCGGCGCTACATAGCCAGCACCGTCCACCGCCGCGCCATCATTCTCGATGAGCCGCTGCAGCTAACGGTCACTTTCGACGATCTCCAGCGACCCTGACTCAACTCGACGAGCCGCTAAGCCCGCTCTGCAGGCCCGCCGACCACCCCCGCTGGGAGACTCACCCGAAGGTGATCTCCGAAATTGTTCCCAACAAGGAGGAAGACCCCATCCGACGGGTAGGATGAGGTCTGTCCGAAAGAGGTTCTGACCTGGCCTGACGCCAGGCTTCGTGGTGGTGGGCGATACTGGGATCGAACCAGTGGCCTCCTCGGTGTGAACGAGGCGCTCTCCCGCTGAGCTAATCGCCCTCCCCCGGCGCGGCAACCGCTCCGCATTGCGGACCGCTGCGCGCCTGAGCGGTCACAGACTAGCGCATCCGCGGCTGCCGCACCCCGCGAGGCCAGCAGGGTGACCGAGCACCCGCCGCGCACCGCCTCGCGACGCTCGCCCGGCACCGCTCTCGCCCAGACCGCGACGGCTCGACTACCCAGAGTCACTGCGATGAGACGAGGGTCACGCTCCGCAAGGTTCGGCGCCGGAAACAAAGATGAGGGGTTACTTCGTTATAAATCTTGAAGCGTTTGCCCAGGTCACGTTAGTTTTGCGAGTCATGACCGAGGTTACAGGCGGCCCCGGAGGCGGAATCACTAGCAGTGAGGAAGTTCACCCCCGAGCACCTCATCCCGTCGGGCGATCGCCTCATACCAGGTGGCACCCGAGACAGCGGGACACGACGAGGTAAAGGTTTTCCCACGATGAAAGGCAGCACGACAGTCTCCGCCGAGCTCAGCTTGCAGCTCGTCGTTCCGGACCATACCGCGGTGCCGCTTGTCGCCAGCCTGAGCTACCGCGGCGATGATCCATACGCCGTCCGCATGGCGTTCCACGTTGGCACGGACGAGCCCGTCGAGTGGATCTTCGCGAGGGAACTGCTGGCCGCCGGACCCGAAGCGGGCGGCGGCGACGGAGACGTCCAGGTCTGGCCGACCTCAGGCACCGACGACGGGGTGCTCAACATCGCGCTGTCCTCGCCATTCGGCCAGGCGCTCTTTGAGGCGCCCGCGGCCGCGATCGCCGAGTTCGTCCGGCGCACCTATGAGCTGGTACCGGTGGGCCACGAGGGCGAATTCGTCGACGTGGACGGCGAGCTCGAAGAACTTCTTTGGCAGTGAGCGCTACGGGAGCTTCCAGTCGACCGGCGCGGCACCCCGCTCCTCGAGCAGCAGGCTCGCCCGGCTGAACGGCCGCGACCCGAAGAACCCGCGGTCCGCCGAGTTCGGGCTCGGATGGGCGGACTCGATGCACGGAACACCGGCGAGCACCGGTGTCAGGCTCCGCGCGTCCCGGCCCCACAGGATCGCCACGAGCGGCGCGTCACGGGCGGCGAGCGCCCTGATGGCCTGCTCGGTCACCTCCTCCCAGCCCTTGCCGCGATGGAGAGGCCGGCCGCCGCGGCGCGACCGTGAGAACCCTGTTGAGCAGCAGCACCCCGCGGTCGCTCCACGGGCTGAGATCGCCGTTCGAGGGTGACGGGTAGCCGAGGTCGGCGCTGTACTCACGGAAGATGTTCACCAGGCTCGGCGGCAGTGGCCGCACGTCGGGGGCCACCGAGAAGCTCAGGCCGACGGGATGCCCGGGTGTGGGGTAAGGGTCCTGCCCCACGATGAGCACCCGCACGTCGCGGAACGGCTGCTTGAACGCGCGCAGTACGTTCTCGCCCGCGGGCAGGTAGCGACGCCCAGCGGCGACCTCGGCGCGCAAGAAGTCACCCATAGCCGCGATCCGCGCCGCGACCGGCTCAAGCGCCACGGCCCAGCCCGCATCGACGATCTCGTCCAACGGCCGTCCTGCCATGACGGACTAGCCTAGAACCCCTGGCCGCTAGGCGTGTCAGGGATCGGTGTTCTCGGCCACGCGCTGGGTGAAAACCTCGGCCGTCTTGCTCGTGACCGGGCCGGGAGCGACCGGCAGCAGCTTCCCGTCCACGCTGCGGATCGCCTGAACGTCGCGCATCGTGGAGGTGAGGAACGCCTCGTCGGCCTCGGCAAGCGCGGCGAGCGGCATGTCACGTTCCTGCGCGCCGCACCATTCGATCACCAGCGCACGTGTGACACCGGCGAGGCAACCCGCGGACAGGGGCGGGGTGACCAGCCGTCCCCCGGTGACAACGAAGACATTCGTACCGGTGCCCTCACACAAGTTCCCCGCCGTATTACCGAAGATCGCCTCAAGCGCGCCGCGCTCACGCGCATAGGCGAGCGCGCGCACATTCTCCGCGTAAGAAGTGGTTTTGAGGCCGGCCAGGGCGCCGTGCTCGTTACGCGGCCAGGGCACGATCACCACGTCGCCGAGGGCCGCGGTGGGACCCAGGTCTTCGAGCGCCACGACCGCGGTGAGTGGGCCGCCGCCACGTTCCGAGCTGAGCGGCGAATACCCGCCCGTTACGGTGATCCTGATCCGGGCGCGCGCGGGGCGCCCGGCGGACTCGATCACCTGGTCGACACCCCGCCGGATCGCGTCGGCACCGGGCTCACCTAGCCCGAGCCCGAGCGCGGAGTGGCGCAGCCGCTGCAGGTGCCTGCTGAGCGCGAACGGCACGCCACCGATGACCTTGACCGCCTCGAACACACCATCGCCCACGGTGAGGCCATGATCGAAGATCGCAACCCGCGCGTCATGCTCATCGCGGAGCTCGCCGTTCACCCATACCTTCACGACATTGCACCCTAACGGCTTCCGCGGATGGGGTATCCACTGGTGCGGGGGGATCCCGGGGGCCTTCCCCCCGGGGCTGGCCGGTGCGGGGATCCCGGGGGCCTTCCCCCCGGGGCTGGCCGGTGCGGGGATCCCGGGGGTCCCTCGTCCGCAGCAGGTGTGGAGATCAGTGTGGTACTCCGGCCGCAGCAAGCTGCTGCCTCCCGCCCACAGTGATCTCCACACCTGCCGTTTGCGCCGCGGGCAGAGCGTGGCGCATGCTTGCCGCGCCCGGCTCGCGCTCTAGCGCAAGCCGCAGTGCGCGGCTGCCGCGGCGGTCAGCTCCGGCAGCAACTGGTCGACGGCGCTGATCTGGGCAGCGACCTCACGGTCGGTGAGCATAACGGGCACCCGCGCGCGCACCTGCTCGTGCACCGCGCGCATCGCGGCGGCAGGCGCCGCGGGCCAGGACGGGCTGGCCGCGCGCAGGTCGAGACCCTGCGCCGCGCACAGGATCTCCACCGCCAGGCAGCTTCGCACGTTGGCGACCACCTCGCGCAGCTTGCGCACGCCCGTCCAGCCCATGGACACGTGATCCTCCTGCTTACCCGAGGTGGGAATCGTGTCCACGCTCGCCGGGTGGGCAAGCACCTTGTTCTCGCTCACCAGCGAGGCGGCCGTGTACTGGGCGAGCATGAAGCCGGAGTTGGTGCCCGCCTCAGGCGCCAAAAACGGCGGCAACCCACGCGAAAACGCCGGGTCAAGCATCCGGTCCACCCGGCGCTCGCTGATGCTGGCAAGCTCGGCGAGCGCGATCGCCAGCATGTCGGCAGCGAAGGCGAGGGGCTCACCGTGGAAATTGCCCGTCGTCATCACCGAACCGTCGGGGACGATGACCGGGTTGTCGACGACCGAGCAAAGCTCGGTCTCCGTCACCTGGCGCACGTGCGAGAGTACGTCGCGCACGGCCCCGTGCACCTGCGGCGCGCAGCGCAGGCAGTAAGCGTCCTGCACGGCGTGGCGGCTGTGCCGGTGGCTCGCCATGAGCTGGGATCCCGCGAGCAGCGCCCGCAGGTTGGCCGCACTCACCTGCTGGCCGGGATGCGGCCTGATCACCTGGACCCGCTCGTCGTACGGGCGGTCCGTGCCGACGAGCGCCTCCACAGACAGCGCGCACGCCACGTCCGCCGCCCGGACAAGCATCTCAGCCTCGTGCACGGAGAACGCGAGCAGCGCCTGCATCGGCTCGGTACCGTTGACCAGCGCCAGGCCCTCCTTGGGGGCAAGTTGCAGCGGCTGCAGGTTCTCCTCGGCCAGCAGTTGCGCGGCAGGGCGGCCGCCAGCGTCCGGGGTCCCCGCGCGCCGCAGCCGCCCCTCGCCAATGAGCGGCTGGGCCAGGTGGGCGAGTTGCGCCAGGTCGCCCGACGCACCCACCGAACCCTTGCCTGGGACCACAGGAAGCAGGCCGCGGCCGAGCAGTTCGAGCAGCCGGGCGGGCAGTTCGGGCCGGACGCCTGAGTACCCGGCCGCGAGGGTCCGCGCCCGCAGCAGCAGCACCGCACGTACTGTGCGGTCATCCAGCGGCGATCCGGTCCCTGCCGCGTGCGAGCGGATGATCGCGTGCTGCAGCAAGGCGAGTTCGCCGTGCGGCACCTGGGTGTCGGCAAGCGCGCCGAAGCCGGTGTTGACACCGTAGACGGGCGCGTCGCCGCTGATCGCCGCGATGACCACCTTGCGGCTTGCTTCCATCCTGGCGGGCACGTCAGGCCCGAGCACGGCGCTGGCCTCGCCCGCCGCGACGTCTACGACGTCTTCAACGGTGAGGCCGTCGCCGGTGACGACCACAGTTCGCATAGCCGACAGCCTGCCACGAAGGGGCGCCTGCCCGCCCGCGCGGCGATCCGAGTTTGCCCACGGGCGCGGATCGGCTACAGTTCTGAACGCACGCCGGACTGTTCGGCGGCATGCGGACGTGGCTCAGTTGGTAGAGCATCACCTTGCCAAGGTGAGGGTCGCGGGTTCGAATCCCGTCGTCCGCTCGGAGGCGCCCGATACCGTCACATGCGAAGCCAGACGGCCCCTGCGGCCCTTCGGTTCCACGGGTGGGACTTCGACGGAAGCGCCCCCTGCGGCGGAGTGGCCGAGTGGCTTAGGCAAGGGCCTGCAAAGCCCTGTACGCGGGTTCGATTCCCGCCTCCGCCTCGGTCGGCAAGGGCGATTAGCTCAGTGGGAGAGCGCTACCTTGACACGGTAGAGGTCACTGGTTCGATACCAGTATCGCCCACCACGTTAGTGCAGGTCGTAGGCCAGTTTCCGGGTCCGGGAGCTGGCATTCTTGATCGTTTGTCACCCATTTGTCACCAGGACCTGAAGGGCCACGGTGACATAAGTCGATCTTCTGCGGCACACCCTTCATCCAGTCGGCCTGCCAGACGGAGGCTGGCGGGTTTTCGTCATGTGTTTGGGTGCGGAGCCCGCTAGATGGCGCCGACTCGGCGTCACGGGTGCGGTCCGCTGGCTCCTGCCACCCGCGCTGCGCCGCGTGCTCCGTCTCGGCACGGCTCGGTCGTTTCGCCGCAGTGCGGTCGGCGGGCGCCGTGGCGCGCAGCCCGAACCGGCGCTCGGCTTCCTGGCATGCTTCCCGGACGCGATAGAAATCGTTCCAGACCTTCGGCACCCACGGTCCCGCCGTGCGAGTGCGGCAACGATGTGAATGTGATCCGGAGCATGGCGCACCGCCACCCACCGCACCCCGAGATAGTCATCCTCAGGCGCCAGTCCGGTCCGGTCCATGATCCCGGCCGCTACTTCCGCCCGTTTTGTGCTCGCACAGTTCGTGTGCTTACCGGACGCGGGCCTGCCGGGCGCGGCGCGATCTGCCGCCCGCGCCCTTCACGACGTCACCGGCCCGGCCCGGCCCGTTTTGGCGGCCCCGGGGCAGGAGGACTGGCCGGGCGGGCAGGGCTTGGCGCACCCGGCACCGGCATGCCCGGCCAAGTATCCGGCATGCCCGGCCAAGTATCAGGAATATCGTGGTGGGCCAGATCGGCGGCCGTGGCGGGCCGGGCACGGCGAGGTGCTTGCGCCTGGGCGGCGCGCGGAACCCGCCACCGGGCGGCCGCGACGGCGGTGTGCAGTTGCGCGGCTGCGGTGCGGGCTGCGGCGGCCTGGGCGGCGTGCCGTAGCTCGGTGACCGCGGCGGCCAGGGCGGCCAGGTTCGCGAGCAGCGCCACGGTCGCCAGGGTGATGCCGTCGCCGCTGACCCTGCCCATCAGGGCCATTGCCCGGGCGGCGGTACGCAGCCCGTCACCGTCGCGGGTGCGGGCGGGGATGCGGCCGTAGGGTGTGCGGGCGGCCCGGTCGTAGGAGTCGGCCGCCTGGCGCAGGACCCGGCTCCCGGTGGCCCGGGCTGCGGCGTGCAGCGTGTCGGCGACCGCCCAGGCCGCGTCCGCCCCGGCCGCCGGATCGTGCTCCGCGTGCCGGCGGATGTGCTCCGCCGCGGTGGCGGCCCGGTGGGCCGCGTCCTGGTAGATCGCGTCCCGTTCCGCCGCAGTGAACCGCAGCGATCCGCGCCGCGGTGGCCGTGTTTCGGGGCGTTCCGCGCCGGCGGAAGGGTCCGCTGCCCAGCGGCGGCGGAGCCGGGGCAGGGTGAGCTCGCCCGACAGCCGTCCGCCGCTGTGCCACAGCGGCTGGCCCTGGGCGTCGTGGTGGCCGGGCAGGGTGACCGAGTATCCGGTGACCTGGCCGGGGTGGGCCTCGCTGAACCGCAGCCGCACTTGAATCCCTGCCTCGCGCAGCCGGGCGAAGAACTCCGGTTCGCTGCGTGCCTGCGTCGGTGACCGCGTTCCGGAGCACGGCGCGTGCCGCCGGGGCGGACAGCCCATGCCCCGGGCCGTGACTGGCGGGTGTTGCGGCCCAGCGGCGGCGCAGTTTCGGCAACGTCAGATCCGGGGCGAGTTTGCCGCCGCCATACCACACCGGCCCGCCGCCGCGGGCGGTGTGCTGGGGCAGGGCGACCGCGTAGCCGGTCACTTCACCCGGGCGGATGGTGCTGTACCGCCTGCGTACCGAGCACCCCGGCCTCCTTCAGCGCGGTGAAGAACCCGGCCTCGGTGCGTGCTCCGGCCGCCGCGGTGCATACCTGGCGGCGCAGCGCGACGCGGGGGGTCTCGGCCCAGCCGCGCCGGGCCGCCTGCTCCGTCTCCGCCCGGGACGGGCGCCGGGCCGCAGTGCGGTCACCCGGCGGCGTGGCCTGCAGCCCGAACCGTTCCTCCACCGCCCGGCACGCTTCGCGGACCCGGAAGAAATCGTTCCAGACCCGCGGCCGGGCCCCGTCCTGGCGGGCCAGCGTCGCCACAATGTGCACGTGATCGGCGGCGTGCCGGACCGCCACCCACCGCACCCCGGCGTCATCGTCCCGCGGCGCGAGCCCGGTACGGTCCATGATCCCGGCCGCGACCTCGGCCCACTCGGCGTCGGACAGGATCCGGTCGCCGGGCGCGGCGCGGGCCACACAATGCCAGACCGGCTGGCCGTAGCCCGGCCCGTACAGGGCGGCGAGCGGCTGCGCCAGCAGCCCGGCGAGGCGGCGGAAATCACGTGCTCTGCCCGCCCGGCGGGGCGGTTCAAGTTCGCCGGGATCATCGAACCCGGCGACCAGATGCGGGTCGGTGTGCTCGTTGGCTTTCCCCGGCCCATACAAGTAGTACAGGAGCCGGTCCGCGCGTGTTCCGCGGAGCACTTTCCCGATCACCGGGCTGCTCCGCGCAGGTTACGGAACACTGCGCCGCAGCTGTTCCGCGGTCTCATCCAGCCGCCGCACCGCCCGCACGCAAAACTGCGCCGCCGGCATTAAATCCTCACCGCGCTGCCCGGTCGCGTTCAAACGGGCGACCGCCTGATTGAGGTTTGTGCCTATCCCGCCGCACCAGCCCGGCCGCGGTCATCACCTCCGCCAGCGCCTCCCGCAGCGGCGACCACACCGCCGCCGGGGCACCTCGTGCGGACGCCAGCGTGGCCTCGGCGGCGAACGCGCCGCGCGCCAGCCCTCGCCGTGCGGCCACCTCGCTGACCTCGCCGAACTCCGCCTCGGTCAGCGAGAACTGCACCACCTTCGGCTGCCGCACAACCTGCCGCGACCGGCGCCGCCGCACCCCATCCACCACGGCCACTCACCCCGATCCTCGCCGGCACTGTTGCTGTCTTCTGGGACCGCGCCCGGTCCAGAGATAAACAATGGATAAGAATATCTTGCTTCAACTGTTGCGGTTTCATCGGATGAAAACTGGAACCGCGCAGCGTTACCAAGTTCGTGGCTCGTAGATAGTGCCGAATGGTTATTACGGGGTGTCAGCAGATGCCATTTGGCATCAGCGGCTCTCACTATTTCACGTCCCACTTGCGGCCGAGGTGCGCAGAGTCAGCTAAAAGCCGGTCTGTTTATCCGCGGCTTCGGTGGTGGCGTCGAAGACGGGCCGTGGTGCCAGTCCATGAGGACCGGGGGACGACGGGCTGCCCGGTCTTGTTCGCGTGATGTCAGGTGTGGCTGGCCTACGGGCGCGTCAACGGCCCGGTCGGCATCGCGGCAGGCGACGTACAGCCGAACCGCACAACGGTCCGCCGTGAGCCCGAGGACACCAGGTCGAGCAGCGAATGGTGGTCGTCGGCCCGAGCCAGCGCGACTGCGGGGGTGGTGCTGCTTGTGATCGGACAGGCCCGATCAGTCGAGACTCTCTGGCAGAGGCCGCCTTGTCGCTGTGGACGCTCGGTGAATCGGCAGTTTCCACGCGGAACACCCTGCGCAGCGGTCTTCGCCGAGATCGGACCCTACGGGGCATCCGCTCCCAACGGCGGCTCCGGCGCCGCGTCGACAACCGCCAGGACGCCTCGCTTCAAGCAGGGCATTTCAACGATTTCGTGCAGGTCACCAAGCTACGCGGGGCGCTGTACCGGGCACTGGAGAAGACCCCGGAGGGCCTGACCGACGAGATCGTTGCCCAGCAAGTCACTGACGAACTCGGCCTGGCCATGGCCGACTTCGCACGTAACCGGGCGCGAAGTACAGCCAGCGGGACGAGGCGTGGCGGGCGTTGCGCGAGGTGACCGGGTACCGGCTCTACCTGGACCTGGAACGCGGCTGGCGGGTCACCATGCCCAACCTGGAACAGACCGGGCTGCTGAGCATCAGGTACCGGGACCTGCCCGAGATCACCGCGGACGCCGAGGCCTGGCCGGGCAGCCACGTCGCGCGCGATGACGACCCGGTGCACCGAGAGGAGATCGCTGGCGCGATGTTGGATGAGCTGCGCCGCAACCTGGAGCCGTTCACAGTGAAGCCGCTGGCCAGGAAAGCCAGTAGCAGGCGCGTACCTCAACTTGTTGGCAGGGGATCGGCCGGATGCCTTGGTTTCCAAGGCGCTACCTCACCTTCCCTGACACAGGACACCGGGGCCTTCCCATGCCCTCCCGTGCCGGGGGCGCCCACTGGCTGGTTGCCGTCGCCAGGTCTCAGGCTGATGACAAACCGCCGCTTGCGGGAGACGCCAAGCCGCAGCGCGATGCACTGCAGGAGGTAGTACGGCTTCACGCCAAAGTCGCCAAGGATGGGATGCTGCTCGAGCGCTCCGTTCCAGAGGTCATACAGGCTTTGCCCGCCCGCGAACGCCCGCGCGCTGATGAGCTCGAACGGAGTGAGCGGTCGGCCGGTGCGGTTCAGGGTTTCGAAGATGGTGGACACCGCCTCGAGCGGCGTTGCCTCCGGGAGCACGATGACCGGAAACGCGTACTTCACGAGCGGATCGATGCACGCCTAGCCGACATCCCGGAGAAGCTCGTGCACCCGCTCACGGTCCTCGTCGTCCCGGCGAGACACCACGTCGTCGCGCCACCGGGCCGCGCCGAAATCGCGGACCCGCTGCCAGCGGCATCAGGAGAGTGCGCGCCTGGGCCTCGATGTTCTCCAAGGGGGGCTGCGCGCTCGCCGCTGAAGACCTCGACCGCCTGGTCGACGTCGGCGCCAACCAGCAGCGCACCGAGGTCGGCCGCGGAGAACGGGCAGCAACCGGTCACCTGCGGCTGGCGAGCACGCACGATCCAGCCGGCCACACCGCCGGCTGGGTCGTGCGTTACCGCCCCAGCGAGGATCACGGCAGTCGTGTGCCCGGCCTGAGCCATGCTTTGGCTACAGCAGCAAATCGAAGATCTGGAACGCGCGTTCCCACTCCTGTGCGCCCGGGTTCCTCCGGTGCGGATCGATGATCTTGAAAGTGCGCGCGAGCGCGACGCTTAGCCCGCCGGCGATCACCGGGAGCCGTTCCTGCACCTCCTCGCTCAGGGCCAGGTCAAGCGGAGGGCGGGTAGCAAGGTACGCCAGAATGGGCTGGGTTTCGATTTCCTGGTCGAGCTTCGTGAAATTGTGGATGCTCTCCTGCAAGCCTTTCGTGATGGGCAGGTCCGAAGACTGTATGACGTCGCGGCTGTTCGCCTTCGCCGTCGCCTGCGCGATCAGCAGCAGGTCGTGGAGCTTCTGATTGACGAAGTCGCCGTAGCGCTTGATGTCATCCCGGTCAACGTCGAGGCTTCCCGCGGCGCGGAAAAGGCGCTCGAATTTACTGACCCCCATTATCGGCATGGGCCGCCTCCTCGGCTGAGTCGCTGGGCCGCTCTGTCCGCACCCGTCGCGCCGTATCGTGTTCTGCACGCCGGAGTGTCACTTTGTGGCGCCGATCGCTCCCTCCACCCAGGAGCGCAGTGCCGGGGCTGGCGCCGCCCCCGCCCGATGAGCGATCACCTCTTCGCGCCGCATCACCATGAGGGTCGGCACGGCGGCGACGGAAAAGCGCTGCGCCAGCTTGGGTGAGGCATCTATGTCGACCTTGACCAGCTTCACCTTGCCGGCCAGTTCGCGCGCGACCTGTTCGAGGGCGGGGCTCACCATCTTGCATGGCATACACCAACTCGCCCACAGGTCAACCACCACCGGAACAGCGGACTGCTCGGCGATCTCGGCGAAGCTCTCGTCGTCAGCGTCCGTGATCCACGGCAGCGGTGCATGGCAGTTGCCGCAGCGCGGGCTCCCACTGGCCGCCGCGGGAACCCGGTTCTTGCGCCCGCAGCGTTCGCAGCGGACGATCCTGGTGACCATCGCTGGGTGGCTCACGTTGCGTCACCGGCCGTCGGCGGGTTCTCGTGGGAGACCGCAAGCTCATCCTCGCGCAGCTCGACACGGATCACGGCGCCGTCGAGAATGTCGCCGGCCAGAAGCGCCCGGCCGATTCGTGTCTCCACTTCGCGTGCGATGAAACGGCGCAGCGGGCGGGCACCGAAGTTGGGGTCGAAGCCCTGCTGGGCGATGAAGCGGCGCGCCTCCTCGGTCAGCTCGAGCGTCATTTGGCGGTCGGCGAGCCTGGCCCGCAGGTCGTTGAACATCAGGTCGACGATGCGCTCGATCTCCGGCTGGGTGAGCGGCTTGAACAGCACGATCTCATCGACCCGGTTGAGGAACTCGGGCCGGAAGTGCCGCCGCAGCTCGGCCATGACGACGCCGCGGCCCTCCGGCTTGATCTCGCCGTCCGGCGTCACGTTCTCCAGGAGATACTCCGAGCCCACGTTGGAGGTCATGATGATGACGGTGTTGCGGAAGTCGACCGTCCGGCCCTGGCCGTCGGTGAGCCGCCCGTCGTCGAGCACCTGAAGCAGCGTGTTGAAGACGTCCGAGTGTGCTTTCTCGATCTCGTCGAAGAGGACCACGGCATACGGCTTGCGCCTGACCGCCTCGGTGAGCTGGCCACCCTCCTCGTAGCCAACGTAACCGGGCGGTGCGCCGACGAGCCGGCTGACCGTGTGCCGCTCCTGGTATTCGCTCATGTCGATGCGGACCATGTTGTCCTCGGTGTCGAAGAGCGCGGCGGCGAGCGATTTCGCCAGCTCCGTCTTGCCCACTCCGGTCGGCCCAAGAAAGATGAACGATCCGATGGGGCGGCGGGGATCTTTGATGCCGGAGCGGGCACGGATGATGGCGTCGGCCACCAGCCCGACGGCCTCGTCCTGGCCGACCACCCGCTCGTGCAGCACCTCGTCGAGCCGCAGCAGCTTCTCGCGCTCTCCCTCACGGAGGCGGCTCACCGGGATGCCCGTCCAGCGGGACACGACGGTGGCGATCTCATCCTCGGTCACGACCTCGCGCAGCAGCCGCCTGCCACCCTGCTTGGCGGACAGTTGCTCCTCCTCGGCCCGCAGCCGCCGCTCCAGCTCATCGAGCTTGCCGTAGCGCAGCTCCGCTACCCGGTTGAGGTCGTAGCTGCGTTCTGCCGCTTCGGCCTCCTGGCGCACTTGCTCGATCTCCTGGCGCAGCGCCTGCACCTTGCGCAGGGCATTGCGCTCGGCCTCCCATTGGGCGCGCATGGCGTCCGCCTCTGCCCGCAGGTCGGCAAGCTCCTTGCGCAGGGTCTCCAGGCGCGCCTTGCTGACCTTGTCGGACTCCTTGGCCAGCGCGGTCTCCTCGATCTCCAGCCGCATGACCCTGCGCGTGAGCTCGTCAAGCTCGGCGGGCATGGAATCGATCTCGGTGCGGAGCATCGCGCAAGCCTCGTCGACAAGGTCGATCGCCTTGTCCGGCAGGAACCGGTCCGAGATGTAGCGGTGGCTGAGCAGAACGGCCGCGACCAGGGCGCTGTCCTGAATTTTCACACCGTGGAAGATCTGGAGCCGTTCGCGCAGGCCCCGGAGGATCGAGATGGCGTCCTCGATGGAAGGCTCATCGACGAACACCGGCTGAAACCGCCGCTCGAGGGCCGCGTCCTTCTCGATGTGCTTGCGGTACTCGTCGAGCGTTGTGGCGCCGATCATGTGCAGCTCACCGCGTGCGAGCATCGGCTTGAGCATGTTGCCGGCGTCCATCGCGCCCTCTGCCGCGCCCGCGCCGACGACGGTATGCACTTCGTCGATGAACAGCAGAATCCGCCCCTCGGCGGCCCTCACCTCACCGAGCACGGCCTTGAGCCGCTCCTCGAACTCGCCACGGTATTTGGCGCCGGCGAGCAGCGACCCCATGTCGAGTGCGAAGATCGTCTTATCGCGCAGGCCCTCTGGGACGTCTCCGCGGGTAATGCGCTGGGCGAGACCTTCGACGATCGCGGTCTTGCCGACCCCGGGGTCACCGATCAGGACCGGATTGTTCTTGGTCTTCCTGGACAGGATCTGGACGACCCGGCGAATCTCCGCGTCACGCCCGATGACGGGATCGAGCTTGCCGTCTCTGGCGTCGGCGACGAGATCGCGGCCATACTTCTCCAGCGCTTCGTACGCGCCCTCCGGTGTGGCGGATGTCACCCGCTGATTCCCGCGGATCTCGTTGAGTGCCTGCAGGAACCGTTCCCTGGTCAGGCCGCTGTCGCGCAGCAGCCGGCCGGCGGTGGTCTCGGCGCCCTCGCCGAGCAGGGCGATCACCAGGTGCTCGACCGAGACGTACTCGTCCTTGAGGCGCCGCGCCTCCCGATCGGCGGTGTCGAGAAGCCGGCTGAGCCGCTGGGTGATGAAAACCTGGCCGGGAGCCGCTCCGGGGCCGCTCACCTTGGGCCGGCGCCCAAGCTCGGCCGCCACCTGTGTTCCCAGGCTGCCGGTGTCCGCGCCCGCCTTGGCGATCAGGCGGGGCACGATGCCATCGGGCTGATCCAGCAGCGCGGCGAGCAGATGCTCACCGTCGACTTCCGTGTGGCCGAGGCGAGTGGCCATGCTCTGGGCAGCCTGCAGAGCTTCCTGAGATTTCTGCGTCAGGCGATTCATGTCCACGGCTGGCCTCCGGTGAGTCGAGAGCGGTCATTCAATGCCGCTTCCAGCGCAGCAATGCGATCGAGCAGTTGGGTGATGACGCCAATGGCGGCGTAGTTGAGGCTCAACCCGGCGCGCAAGCGCTGAATCCGCGCCGCGGCGGCCAGTTGCCCGGGAGCGAACCAGAGTTGGCCGGCCGGGCCGGAATTGGCCTCGAGCAGCCCGAGCGTCACCAGCCTGCGTACCAGGTCGGGGTGCAGCCCGGTGGCATGGGCGAACGATTCGAGGTCCAGATGCACGGGCACGGCAAGTGCGCAGATCACTCGCGCCTCCTGGGGTCGAAGGTGGAGGCCGCGGCCAGTTCCTCGAACAGTTGCCGTTCCTGTCTCGTGAGCTTTCGGGGCAGTACGATCCGGACGTCCGCGATCAGGTGGCCGGCCTCGCCACCTGGGTTGGGCAGGCCCCGGCCGCGCAGCCGCAGGCGCCTGCCGCTCGAAGTGCCGGGCGGTACCTTTACCTTCGCCTCCCCGGCCGGGGTCTCGATCGCGACCGTCAGGCCGAGCGCCGCCTCCCAGGGCGTGACGGGCAGGTCGATATGAATGTCCCTGCCCTCGACGCGGTAGCGCGGGTGGGGAGCTATCCGGACGACGAGATACAGGTCTCCTGGCGGGGCACCATCGTTGCCATGACCGCCCTGACCCCGCAGCCGGATGCGGCGGCCCTGGGTGGCTCCCGCCGGGATGTTGACGGTCAGCGTTCGCGTGCCGGACGGGCCGGATATGGTGATGGACCGCCGGCCGCCGCGGTATGCCTCCTCGACCGTGAGCTCGACCTCCGCCTCCTGGTCGGCGCCGGGAACAGGCCCCCAGGGCTGCCCGGTCCGGCGCCCGAACAATTCCTCGAAGAGGTCGCCAAGGTCGATGTCTTCCGCGGCACCGGTGTCGAACTGGACACCCCCGGTGGTCCGTCTGCCGCCCGCGCGGCCTGCCCGCCCAGCCCGGGCGCCGGCCTGCGCGCGCGCCCACGCCGCCGGATCCACGTCATCGGGGATCTGGCGGAAGTCGGCGCCGAACGCGTCGTAGCGCCGCCGCATCTCCGGATCGGAAAGCACGTCGTATGCCTCGGAGATCTCCTTGAACCGCTCCTCGGCCGCCGGGTCCTTGTTGATATCCGGGTGATAGGTGCGCGCGAGTTTTCTGTAGGCCCGCTGGATCTCCTCCTGGCTGGCGGTTTTCGAAACGCCCAGGATCTCGTAGAAATCGCGGCTAGCCGCCATCGGTGGACCCCGGGGGTGGCGCGGCGACGACCACCGCGGCGGGACGCAACTGCCGTTCACCGTCGCCGTAGCCGGCCCGCAGCACCTGGACGACGGTGCCCGGTGGCGCGTGCGGATCCGTCACGACCTGCACCGCCTCATGTCGCGCCGGGTCGAACGTCGTGCCCACGTCGTCATGCCGCGGGAAGCCGAGCCTGGAGAGCAGGGCGACGGCCTGGTCACGCACCGCCCGCACACCTTCGACGATGGCCGCAGGATCGGACTCGGCGTGTGTCAGCGCGAGATCGAGATTGTCCAGCACGGGGAGCCATTCCGCGGCCACCCGTGCCCGCTCCTGCGCCTGCTGGCGTGCCATCTCCTGGGCAGCGCGCTTTCGCACGTTCTCCAGGTCGGCGGCCGTCCGCCGCCACAGGTCCTCGAGTTCCGCGACGCGGGCACGCAACTGGGCGATGGTGGCGGCGGAATCGGCGCTCCCGCCTTCAGGCAGATCCTTTCCTGTGGCGGTTGCACTCCCCGCCCCAGGGGGCATCGGCGTAACTCCAGGCTCCGGAGGGCGCTGAGCGGCCATGCCGCCTCACTCGGTGGTAAATTCGGCGTCGATGACGTCGTCATCGCCGCCGCCTGCTCCATCACCTGACCCTGCGCCGCCCGGCGGCGCGTCCGGGCCGGGCGCGGCGGCGGAGGACACGCCGAGGCTGTGGAAGGCCTGCTGGAGCTCGGACGTGAGGGAGCGCAGCCGTTCGAGCGGCGCGTCTTCCTTCATGGCCTGCCGCGCGTCGGCGACAAGCATTTCCGCCCGTGCCTTCTCGTGTGTGGCGACAGCCGCACCGAGCTCGGCGAGGCGGCGCTCCACCTGGTAGGCGGCGGCGTCGAGTTCGTTACGCGCATCGATCATTTCCCGCAGCCGGGAATCCTCGCCTCGGTGCTGCTCGGCGTCAGCAATCATCCGCTCGACCTCAGACGAGTCCAGGTTGGAGCTTTCGCTGATCGTGATGCGCTGCTCCGCGCCCGTGCCTGCGTCCTTGGCCGACACGTTCAGGATCCCGTTGGCATCGATGTCGAAGGTGACCTCGATCTGCGGCTCGCCGCGGGGCGCCGGCCGAATGTTTTCCAGCCGGAAGCGCCCGAGGACCCGGTTGTCCGCTGCCCTTTCGCGTTCGCCCTGGAGGACCACGATGTCAACGGCCGACTGGTTGTCCTCGGCGGTGCTGAACACCTGGGTGCGGCGGGCCGGGATGGTCGTGTTGCGCTCGATCACCTTGGTCATCAGGCCGCCGAGCGTCTCGACGCCGAGCGAGAGCGGTGTGACGTCAAGGAGCAGCACGTCCTTGAATTCGCCCTTGATGACAGCCGCCTGGATGGCGGCG
Source organism: uncultured Actinomycetota bacterium (assembly GCA_963727015.1). Lineage (GTDB taxonomy): Bacteria > Actinomycetota > Actinomycetes > Streptosporangiales > Streptosporangiaceae > DATFVJ01. Next base: position 190,756 of record CAVSEV010000009.1, read on the forward strand.
CCCATCGCCACCACCTCGTCCGGGTTGACGGTCATGTTCGGGTCCTTGCCGCCCGTGAGCCGACGCACGAGGCTCTGCACGGCCGGGATCCGCGTCGAGCCGCCGACGAGAATCACCTCGTCGATATCGTCTGCAGTCACCTTGGCGTCTGCCATGGCCCGCTTCACCGGTTCCATGCACCTGTCGATCAGATCGCTGATGAGCTGCTCGAACGTGGATCGCATGAGCGAGGTGTTGAGGTGCTTGGGGCCGTTGGCGTCGGCTGTGACGAAAGGAAGGCTGATCTGTGTCTGGGTAACCGAGGACAGCTCTACCTTCGCCTTCTCGGCCGCCTCGAACAGGCGCTGCAGTGCTTGCGGGTCGCGGCGCAGGTCGATGCCCTCCTGGCGCTGGAACTCGTCGGCGAGATGGTCGACGATCCGGCGGTCGAAGTCGTCACCGCCCAGATGGGTGTCGCCCGCCGTCGCGCGCACCTCCACCACACCGTCGCCGACATCGAGGAGGCTGACGTCGAAGGTCCCGCCCCCAAGGTCGAACACCAGAACGGTCTCGTTCGTGCGCTTGTCGAGGCCATACGCCAGTGCCGCGGCAGTCGGCTCGTTGATGATCCGGAGGACTTCGAGACCCGCGATCTTGCCGGCGTCCTTCGTCGCCTGGCGCTGGGCGTCGTTGAAGTAGGCCGGGACGGTGATGACCGCTTCTGTCACCTTTTCCCCGAGGAACTTCGAGGCGTCATCCACCAGCTTGCGCAGCACTTGCGCCGAGATCTCCTCCGGTGCGTACAGCTTTCCCCGGATCTTGAAGCGGACCGCGTCGTCAGGTCCAGCGACCACGTCGAAGGTAACCGCGTTCAGCTCGCTGCTGACCTCGCTGTAGCGCCGCCCGACGAAGCGCTTGGCGGAATAGACCGTCCCCTTCGGGTTCAAAATCGCTTGCCGTCGCGCGAGCTGGCCCACCAGCCGCTCGCCCTGTTCGGTGAACGCCACCACGGACGGCGTCGTCCTGGCCCCCTCCGCGTTGGGAATGACGGTCGCCTGGCCGCCCTCCACGGTGGCGATCACGGAGTTCGTAGTGCCGAGATCGATGCCGACTGCTTTCGCCATCATTTTCTCCCATACAGGTCAGGTGGGCCAGGGGAACAGGGATCAGGCCGTGACCTCGATGTGCCTGGGCTTGGCCGCTTCCGACTTGGGCAGGGTGACGGTCAGCACGCCGTCCGCAAGGCGCGCGCTCACCTTCTCCTGGTCGATGTCACCGGGCAACTGAGCCCGGTATTCGAACCGGCCGGTCGGGCGCGCCTTCCTGCGTGGCCGGCCGTGCTCCGACTCGCTGATTTCGCCCGTTATGATCAGCTCCCGATCCTGGATCTCGATGTTGATGTCGTCCTTGTTCAGGCCGGGAACCTCGACCTCGACCAGGTAGGCGTCCTCGGTTTCCGAGATGTCAGCCAGCGGCGACCATGGCAGCCCGCGGCCGCCGCTGCCAGCGAGGTCGCCGAAGGCGACGTTGATGAGTTGCCCCATCCGGTCGTAGATGTCCTCGAACTCACGGAATGGGTACACGAGTGTGGTGGCCTGCCCACCGCGGCGGGCCGGAAGTTGCGCCATTGCTTAGCCTCCTGCGACAGATGGCTGGTAGTGTCAAACGCCTGTCGCCGCTTTTTGGCCAGTTCTTGACCGTGCCGGGCCACCAGGCCATGATCACGGCGAACGGGTGCCAAGGCGGGACCCGGACCGGGTTACCCGCTGTGATCCCCAGGATTTCCCGCACGGACGGCCTTGCGCATCCTCAGATCTGGTAATCCTTCGGCGGAACCCCGTACCTAGGTACTGCCCGCGCGGCAACTGCCTCCTGGTGCCCACTGGTTACACATCGCCAAGAGTTGGCTTGTCATAGCAGATGAGCCGGTGTTTACATGGCAGAGTGCCGGTGACGGGGATGGAACCCCCCCGGCGTCCTCGCATGCGCGGACGCCGACGCGAGTGGACGGCCATCCTCGGCGCGATCCGCCATGCCGAGGCCGGCCGGGGTGGCATCCTTCTGGTCGAAGGCGGACACGGCATCGGCAAATCGCTGTTGCTCGCCGAGGCGGTCGGTGCCGCGTCCGAGCGCAACTTCTCCATCGCCGCGAGCTCTGCAGACGAACTCGGCCAGCTGATGCCGCTGAGCCCCTTGCTGGCCGCGTGCACGGAGCACTATGGGCCGGCCGGCGGCGCGGGTGCACTCATCGCTGTGCCTGACCAGCGGATGCAGCTGGTCGCCCAGCTGCGGTCGCAGCTGGAGGAGCGGGCGGCCGCCAATCCAGTCCTGGTGAGCCTGGACGATCTGCACTGGGCCGATCCGCCGACGCTGCTGGCCGTGCGGACGCTGGCGCGGCAGTTGGCCTCCTATCCGGTGCTGTGGATCTTCGCCCGGTGCAGCGCAGAACACAGGAACGACGCGGACCGGTTGTTCGCCCTCCTGGAGAAGGATGGCGCGACCCGGATCGAACTTCACCCGCTCGCGGACGACACCGTCGCCGCGCTGGCGGCCGACAGGCTCGCCGCGGCGCCTGATGCGCGATTGCTGAGCCTGGTCAAGGGAGCCGCGGGCAATCCGTTCATGGTCGTCGAACTGCTCGAAGGGCTCAAAGACGAGAAGGGCGTGAGCGTATTCGAAGGCGACGCCAAGCTGACCGCCGCCAATCTGCCCGCACGGATCCGGGCGGCCGTACGGGCCCGGCTCGACGGGCTGAGCCCACGGACCCGCCATCTGCTGCAGACCGTGGCCGTACTGGACCCGACATTCGCGCTGGACGATGCGGCCGACATGCTCGGCCTGTCCCCCGCCGCGCTGCTGCCCGAGGTGGAGGAGGCACTGCAGGCGGGGATCTTGATGACGGCACCGGACTCGATCGCGTTCAGGCACGAGCTTGACCGGCGAGCCGTTGCCGACATGCTGCCCGAGCCGGTGCGGCGGTCGCTGCACCGCCAGTACGGCCAGCTCGTGCTCAAGCGCGGCGGATCCGCCGCGTCGGCCGCCGCCCACCTGCTCAAGGGCGCGGACCGTGGCGACGCAAAGGTAATCGCCGGCCTCGACCAGGCGGCGGCCGAGGTGCTGCCGCTGTCCCCGCAGATCGCCGCGGACCTGGCGCTGCGCGCGCTGAAGCTATCCTCCGCCACGGACCCGGGCAGATCCGCACGCCGCATGACTGCGATCAGCGCGCTTGCCGCGGCCGGGCGGCTCGACGAGGCCGCAGAACTCACCCGGACCGGCTTGGCGCACACGCTGCCGGGGCCAGCAGCGGCTCCGCTGCACTGCGCACTGTCCGCGGTGCTCTACCAGAGCGGCCGGGCCGCGGACGCGCTCCAGGAGGCCGAGAGCGTGCTGGCGCAGCCCGGCCTTGCCGATCAAACACGCGACGAGGCGCAACTCGCACAGCTACATGCCCTCGCCGCGCTGCAGGACGGTCAGCGCGCGGCCGACCTGGCCGAAACGATCTTGGCTGAACCGCGCCAGCATGGCAGCGAGCTTGTCACGGGGTCGCTGGCGGTGCTGTCGGCCATCAGATGGGATCAGGGACGCCTCTCCGAAGGCCTGCGCCTTGCCCACGAGGCCGTACGCTGCGCAGCCGATGGGCCGGTCGAGTCCCGCCGGCTTCATCCGCGAATCGAGCTCGCGGCAATGCTCGTCGACATCGGCCAGCTGGACGAGGCGGAGAGCGCGGTACGAGACTCGGCTGCGGAGATAGAAGCGCTTGGCCAGGCGCCGTGGGCGGCCAGTTCCTCGATGCTACGGGCGCGCATCGCCCTTGCCGGTGGCCGCCTGGATGACGCCGCCGCCGGGGCTCAGGCCAGCATCGAAACCGCCAGCGACTGCGGCCTGCACATGTTCACCTCGTTCGCGCTCGGCGTGCTGGCGACGGTCGCTGTCCGCCAGGGTGATCTGCGAGCCGCCGCACGCCATCTGGACAGCGAGTATGCCCACGTGTACCACTTCGCGCTGGCGTGCGCGAAGACGCTGAATATCACGATCACGGCGCAGATCGCCGAGCACGACAGCGGCCCGAAGACGGCGCTGAAGGCAGCCGGGGGGATCTACGCGGGGATCTCGGCGCATCGGGCGCCGCTTGTCTCGGATCCAACCCTCGCGCCATGGCTGGTCAGGGTGGCGCTCGCGGCGGGCGACCGGACGCGAGCGGCGCACGTCGCCGAGGTGGCCAGCCTCGTCGCCAGCGACAATCCGGCCTTCCCCGGGGTGGCCGCGACGGCGGCCCACGCCCGGGGCCTGCTCGATCGCGATCCGGTCCAAATCATGACCGCTGCACGGACGCACGCGACCCCATGGGCCCGGGCTTCGGCCGCCGAGGACGCCGGGATCGCGTCCGCGGCGGCGGGCGCAGGACGGGAGTCAATCACCTGCCTGGATCAGGCCGTCGCCGGTTATGACCGTATCGGGGCGTCGACGGACTCGGCCCGGGTGCGGCGGCGGCTGCGCAGACAGGGGGTGAGGCACCGGCACTGGGCCGCACCACAACGACCCGCCATGGGGTGGGGAAGCCTGACAGAAACGGAGCGCTCCGTGTCCGCGATGGTCTCCCAAGGGCTCACCAACCGGGCGGTGGCCAAGCAGATGTTCCTGAGCGAGAACACCGTCGCTTTCCACCTGCGGCAGATATTCCGCAAGCTGAGCATCAGCTCCCGCGTGGAACTGACCCGGCACGTGATCGAGCACGGGCAGCCCTCCGCGTAGACCTGCCTGTGCTACCTGATCCCTGCGGTGCGGGTGTTGCGCGCCACCGGGCGCCCACTTCGTATCGCGCTGCGCGCGACCCCGGACAGCAGTGAGATGACCGCGATTCCGGTCACCAGGTTGATCACTTCGGTAAAGACCTTGCTTGACGGAGGCCGGGCTGGGTGAACGGCGCAGCGGCCACGATTATCGTGCCCAGGCCAACGATCCAGAAGAAGAAGGTAATGGGCCTGGGCACCTCCAGGAGGAGCACGTGCAGGAGGGCCGTGGCTAGAAGCGTGCTCGCCGCGGCACCCACGCCACGCCGAGCGTGATGACCATCCTGGTGTGAAACGGCGACCAGGGCAGCCGGTCGATCCGCGCCGGGATCGTGCTGCGCACTACCCCGGTGGAAGCGTCGGATGCGGCGTGCACGGTTCAGCATCCCGCCGCGGCCGGCGCCGCCTGGCGCGGTGACCTGCCGATAGCCGGATGCGGCAATTGCCTGATGTCAACGTCGGCGAGCCACTGTTGCCATAATGCGAAACGCTCGGACTCAAGGGTCCCGCCCCAGATCCCATGCCGGCCGGCCCCCCGCCAGGTCCGCAGCGAGAGCTCCAGACACTCGGCGCGAACTGGGCAGGCCGCGCACAGGGCGAGCGCGCGGGACGCCTGCCACCGGGCCTTCGTGGGCTCGGCCGCGATGGGGAACCATTCGTCGGGATCAATCGGAGTCCTGACGCACTCCGCCTCGTCGCTTGTCACGTGCGACTGCAGTTCCCGGTCGGTCAGCGTGGCTGGCCGCGTTCTGGCGGGCGATAGTGCGGTAGTCATGGGCGGTCCTCCTGGTGCCCTCTGACAGCGGCAGCGCGATCGAACCGTTGCGATCCCTTGCCGCTCCGACCCACGCTTCTCGTCTCGCCGCGATGGCGCATCATCAAACCGGGTAGTTCTGCGCCCCGGGAGAGACTGGGGAGAAAACTGCCTACTCGGGGGATGTGGTGTCGGGCTGCCGCGGCAAGATGTCGCAGGAGCCGGCCGACTCGCATCCACCATACGCCGGTGCTGGCACCGCTGACCGCGTTGCTTGTCGTGCAGGTCACCATGTACCAGACGCTGCGCAGCGCGGTCCAGCCAGTGGTGAGCGTCGTCGCCGGCGTGGTCGTAGCCGTTGCGCTGTCGGCCGTCGCCGGGTTCACCTGGTGGAGCCTGGCGATCCTGGTACCCGCAAGCCTGGCCGTGGGGTACGTGCTGCGCCTGGGCGACCACATCCTCGAAGTGCCGATCAGCGCCATGCTCATCCTGTCGCTCGGCGGCAAGGCCGCCGCGACCGGGCGCATCGTCGAGACGCTTGCCGGCACGGCCGCGGGCATGCTCGGCGGTCTCGTCTTGACGCCGTTGCGCGTGCAGCCCGCGGAGGAGGCCATCGAGGAGCTCAGCCGCGGGCTGGCAAGCCTGCTGGAGCAGATGGCGGATGACCTCGGCGAGGGACCCCGGCGGCCTAGGCCGACCAGCGGCTGGCGCAGGCACGTGCGCTTGATGGGGAGATTCAGCGGTGGATCGCGCCCTGGCCGAGGCGGAGGAGAGCCTGTGGCTCAACCCACGAGGGCGACTGCTCCAGCACACCCGAATCACGCTTCGAGACGGGCTGGAGACCTTGGAGCACGCCACGGTCACGGTCACGGGTATCGCCCGTGGTGTCGCCGACGGATCCAGGCTCGATGGCAGCAACCCAGTGCACGATGCTGAGACCAGGGACTGCCTCGCCGCGATCCTGCGGGCTCTCGCTGCAGCTATCAGGGCTTTCGGGCGTCTCGTCGGTGCCCAGATCGCCATCGGCGAGGGACCTGCGGCCGATCGCGAGCCCGTGGCGGCCGAACTGGAGCGAAACCTATTGGTGGCCAGGCGGCTCAGCGCGCGGCTAACCGAACTGCTGCGCGCCGAGCCGAGCGGGCCGGGCTGGCCCCTCCGTGGCGGCTGCTTGTCCACATCGACCGCTTGCGAAACGACGCTTCAGCCCGAACGCCACGCCCGTGACCGCCCGCCGCGACGCGAATGGCCGGCGCGCCGCCGCATACAGGCACTGCCCGCACCGTATCCGCGCAAATGGCAGCGGCGGCGCGAGCAGGTGAGGGCACGCTGGGACGTCATTTCATCCGGCCGAACTACCTGATCTGACGATGCGGGGCACTGGCGAGTGCGGCGACTCTTGGCTTCATGCCGGTTATCGTCGACCCACATCTCAGCATGGTGCGGCCGGTCACCCCGCGCGCGGCTGGGTGCGAAGAGTGCCTGCGGCTGGGATCGGCCTGGGTGCACCTGCGGCTCTGCCTGACCTGCGGCCACGTGGGCTGCTGCGACTCCTCACCGCTTCGCCATGCTCGCCAGCACGCCTTCACGGTCAGTCACCCAATCGTCCAGTCTTTCGAGCCCGGCGAGGACTGGCGCTGGTGCTACATCGATGAGGCATATGTCTGATTCTCCAGATCCCGTCGCGGGGCCCGCCACGCCCGTGACGACGCCGCAGTCGCAGCCGGTCGCCGAGACCCCCGACAGCTACGGGGCGTATCCGAGGCTCAGCGAGGTGCAGATCGAGGCCCTGGCCGTGCTCGGCAGCTACCGGCAGACGGAGCCTGGCGAGATCTTGTTCCGGGAAGGCGACGGAACCTGCGACTTCTTTGTCGTCCGCACCGGGAAGGCGGCAGTCCTCGAAGGGTACGGCACCGCCGAGGAACGCATGATCAGTGTCCACGGTGCCGGGCGCTTCCTGGGCGAGCTGAGCCTGCTCACCGGTGAGACGGTGCTGGTGACCACCGTGATGCTCGAACCGGGGCAGGTCCTCGCGGTGCCGGTGAACCGCCTTCGCGAGCTTGTCGCCCGTGATTCCGCGCTCGGTGACCTGATCTTGCGCGCATACCTCCTGCGCCGCTCGAACCTCATCGGGATCGGCGCCGGCGTCAGGATCGTCGGTTCGCGCTACTCCCCCGACGCGCGACGGCTGCGTGATTTCGCCGCGCGCAACCGGCTTCCGCACCGGTGGATCGACCTCGAAGAGGATCACGGCGCGGAACGGCTGCTGCGGCAGCTTGGCATCACGCCGGAGGAAACGCCCGTCGTGATCTTGTATGGCAGACGGCTGCTCCGCAACCCGAGCAACGCCGAGCTGGCCGCCACCTTCGGGTTGCTGATGCCCGCGGCGCAGACGACATGCGATCTTGCCGTGGTGGGCGCGGGGCCGGCCGGACTGGCCGCCGCTGTGTACGGCGCCTCCGAGGGACTCGCCACGATCGCCTTTGATGGCATCGCGACCGGCGGGCAGGCGGGAACATCCCCACGCATCGAGAACTACCTTGGCTTTCCGTCCGGGATCTCGGGCGCGGAACTCGCGGAACGCGCGGTCATTCAGGTCAGGAAATTCGGCGCCGGCATCAGGATCCCCGCCGAGGCAGTTGCCATCGCAGCCGACGATGGCCACTACGCCATCGAGCTTGCCGACCAGACGGTCGTCCTCGCCCGCATCGTCCTCATCTCGACGGGCGCCAGATACCGCAGGCTTAGCGTGCCTGACCTTGACAAGTTCGAGGGAACGAGCGTCTACTACGCCGCGACGCAGGTGGAGGCCCAGCTCTGCCGTAACGATCCGGTGGCGGTCGTGGGCGGTGGCAACTCCGCCGGTCAGGCGTCGCTCTTCCTCGCCCAGCACGCCCCAGTCGTCTTCCTGCTCGTCCGCGGCGGGGACCTCAGCGCGAGCATGTCGCGCTATCTCATCGATCAGATCCAGCGCAACGATCGGGTGCGGGTGATGCTGCACACCGAGGTATCCGAACTGCGTGGCGGCCAGGCGCTCGAGTCGCTGGTCTCCGTGGACAACCGGACCGGTGACCGGCACGAGTTCCCGGCGCGGGCACTGTTCGTCTTCATCGGCGCGAAACCCCATACCGGCTGGCTCCAGGGCCAGATCAGCCTCGATGATCACGGCTTCATCCGGACCGGCGCCGACGCGGCGCGTTTCCTCCCTCCCGACGCGGCGCCAGACGCTGCCTGGCGGCCAATGCTGCTGGAAACCAGCCGGCCCGGCGTGTTCGCGGCCGGCGATGTCAGAAGCGGATCGGTCAAACGAGTAGCCTCGGCCGTCGGCGAGGGAGCGATGGCGGTGCGAATGGTCCACGAACGTATGAGCAGATGAACCCGGTGGCAATCAATGCGGCCGATACAGACCCTGAACGGCTGCGCGGGCGTGCTCAGCCGGGCTGTGCGAGGCCGAGTTCTGCCACCAGCTCGGCCCTGGCTTGAGCCATCTGCTCCTTGTCCGCGGGGTCTGGTACCGGGTACCTCGGGTTGATCGCGGCGAGCTCCGTCACGAGGGCCGCGGCTGTGGCCAGGCGGCTGAACCATTTGTGGTCGGCCGGCACGACGTACCAAGGCGCCCACGGCGTGCTGGTCTGGCTCAGCATGCTGTCGAATGCGCGCTGGTAGTCGGCCCAGTGATGGCGCTCCCTGACATCGCTGGAGGAGAACTTCCAGTTCTTCTCCGGATAGTCAATGCGCTTGAGGAACCGTTTGGCCTGCTCACGCTCCGACAGGTTGAGCATGATCTTGACGACGTGGATGCCGTTGCTGACCAGGTAGCGCTCCCAGTCGTTGATCTCACGGTAACGGCGGGCCCAGACGCCGCGTCTCCTCGCCGCCGGGGGCAGCCGCTCCGCGGCCAGCAGGTCCGGGTGCACCCGCACGACCAGCACTTCCTCATAGTGGGACCGGTTGAAGATGCCGATCCGGCCACGGCCGGGCAGAGCGGATTGGTAACGCCAGAGGAAGTCGTGGTTGAGTTCTTCCGCCGAGGGCTGTTTGAAGGCCCGGACGGCGACCCCCTGCGCGTTTACCCCGCTCATCACATGTTTGATGATGCCGTCCTTGCCCGAGGCGTCGAGGCCCTGGAGGACCAGCAGCACGCCGAACGTGTCCTGGGCGGCGAGCCGGTCCTGGTATTCGGCGAGCGCCTCCGCGCCCTCCGCCAGCAGGGCGGCGGCATCCGGCCGGGTCACCGGGCCGGTGTAGCCCGGATCGTGGTCCCGGCGCAGCTTGACGGTGCTGCCCGACGCTACCCGCAGCGGTTGGATGAGGTCCGCCATGAAGCGGAGACGCTTGTCCATCCCCTAACAATGCCCCCTGTCCATCCCCTAACAATGCCCCCTGTCCATCCCCTAACAATGCCCCTGCGGCACGCGGAAAGTGACTCGCTCTCTCACAACTGTGGGCGGAGGTCAGGGTGAAATCACGGCTGTCCAGCAGTTCCCTCTGGTTCGCCATCGCGGCCGGCCTCGGCCCGACACGGAACAAATGGGCCAGGCGGGCGGCCCCGCGGGGCCTTGGCAGCATGGCGATCGCGAATGCCGCGGCCAAGCTGATTGCCACCGGCATCGACCGAACCCCGCCGGGACTGGCGATCCCGCCGCCGCCCGGGCGGCCGATCCCCGTGGCCAGCCTTTGCCCGACCGGCGCCGCTGTCAAGGACACCGGCGCTAAGCGGCTTGGCGCTCGCGGCTGCCGTAGGCGCACAGCCCATACAACACGACCACGGCCGCCGAAGACGTTGTGCGCGTTGGTGGCGAACCCGCGCGGCTTGGCGATCGCGGCGATGCCGTACATCCCGTTGAAGAAGCCGACCACGCCCAGCAGGACAGGCGCGAAGATGACCCGGCCACGGCAGCGGCCTTCCGCCTGGTGCCCGCCCTGGCCCCTGGCTGGCCTGATCGTTGCCGACGTCATTTGGCCTCCTAAGTCACAGCCGCCGGAACCTTCGCCGGGACCCGCCAGCCACTCGTGCCTGACCCGTCGGCAACGACCCCGCCCCCCGGGGGCCGCGGCACCGAAAAACGGCTCATGGCCCCACCACTTGGCTCAACAATCACCCGACGGCAAGCGTGCAATTAGGGCCAGATGTCCCAACCATTGGGGCCGATCGGCCGCCACACTGGCTCGGGCTGAGGCTCGAAAGACATTCCTGAGATCCCAATGCCATGGACTTCGGCGTTTTCGCCTAACTGGGTCAGCGGCGTGAATTGCGGGGCTGCGGCTGCCTGTGGTGACGGTGCGTGATGCCGGTACGGGCTACCCCCCCGACACGGGCTGCCCGCGACCGCTGCGGATGCGACGGCCGTGGCCGCGATGGCCGGGGAGCCGGGGCCGTGGTGTACCGGTTGGAGGTGAAGTGGCGTTGCCTGGCGTAGCGTGACGGGTGATACCTGAGGGGCTCCTGTAGAAGTCGTGGTATCTGACACCAAACTTCGCACAAGAGCCCCACGTGAAGTTCTATCGCGCTGCGCCGGCGAACACCATGCCTGTAGGTCTGGGCGCTAACGACGTCGGCCTGACTGGCGGGGATGCGGCTGGGCTGCCCGGTGCCACGGCGATCATCGCGATGCGCCTGGCGGATCTGGTGTCGCCTTGCGGCCGGCCGATGGCTGAGGCGGGCCGGACGGCGCTGGTGGTGGCCGGCCTCCCCCGAGATCTGTACCGGGGATCAGCTGGTGTTCGTGAAGGTGGTCGCGGTCGCGCCGGCGGTGGTCCGCCGCGGCGGCCGGGTCCAGGCCGGCGGGCATCCCGCTGATCACGCCCGGCTGGGCGCGCTCGAGCAGCAGCTCGATGAGCTGCTGGGCCCCGGCGTGATCGACGAGATCGCCGCGCAGGCGACGCTGACCGGCAAAGTGAAAGGGCGGGTCAGGCGGGCGATGACGGCCGCGTTAACGATCCGCGCGACTGTCCTGATGGCGCTGCTGCTGACGAGCCTGTCGCGTCGGATGACCTTGATGTCCGCATCCACGAGGTCGGGGAGAGCCCGGACCGGACTGGCTTCGCTCAGGGCGCGATACGGCCGGTGCCCCGTTGACATGGGACTCCGGCTGGCGCATCTGGCCAAGGGGCGGCTGCGCGCCAAGCTGGATGACCTCACGATACGTGCCAGGCCCCGCGATTTCTTGATCACCGCATGAAGGCGACTGCCGATCAGTCCGCACATCACGGGGCGTCTCCGCCAGCCAGTGCCTACGCAATCACCCACCACCTTCTCGGACGCTCAGGCGCAGCCGACACCTCCCGCCAGGGACTCGCCGACGGGTGCTGGGTCATCCTGACCAGCAAGTCCGGCTTGATGCTAGTCGAGCAGGAAGTCGCACGCCAAGATTGCGAACGCCTGGGAGGCCAGGAACTGCCGCCAGGTCGGTGACGCCGCCGTGGCGCGGGCGCGAGTCCGGCGGCGGCCAGGATCCGCCGGATCGTTCCCGCACCGATGCGATGGCCGAGCCGAGGAGTTCGCCGTGGATGCGCCGGTGCCCACAGCGCGGGTTCTGCTTGGCCAGCTGCCGGACCAGCTCACGGATCTCCTCCGGGACCGGCGGGCGCCCGGTGGCGTTCGGATAGGTCCACTTGTTTCATGAGGCGCCGATGCCAGGCAAGCAGGGTGCCGGGCGTCACGATCCGGTGCTGCCGAAGGTGCCTGGCCGGCAGCCGCGTCAGGGCGGTAATCACCACCCGGTCAGCCCAGTCGGGTTTCGGGCGGGCGACCTGGCGGCGCAGACCGCGACCTCGTGCCGCAGTACCAAGATCTCCACGTCCTTCGGAGGTGTCGCTCCGCGCGAGCAGCGCCAGCCAGCCGAACAACCGGATCATGAGCAGATAGGCGTGGCGAATGAGCACGACCGCCGAGGATAGAAGCCCAGGTCAGATGCTCTGCACGAGTTCTGGCACGCCACACGCCGCAGCCGACCTGGTGGGGCACATGCCACGGATCCCTGGCGCCACGGACAGCACTCTGCGCATCGCCGAAGGCGCAAGAGACTAGCATCGTTCGCTCAGGAGGTAGTTACATTTTGTGATCAGGCGCCTTTATCGGGTGGCTGGGCCGCAGGGATGAGGTCATGGCGAGGCGACGCGGGACGTGGCGGTACGGGACCGCGCTGGGGGCGGGGCTGCTGGCCATGGCGGTGCCGCTTGCTGTGGTCGCGGTCGCGCTCCAGGGCAAGGGTGGCCTGCCGGAGGCGGTGAACGTGGCCGCGCTGGCGTCATTCGTGCTGGGGATTCCGCCGCTGGGGGTATCGCTGTGGTCGTGGTGGCGAAGGGCCGGTATTCCGATGGCTGCGACGTCGCAGGAGGTGGCAGCCGCCAAGGATGTGTTGGCCGGTCTTATCGACCAGCAGTGGCGTACGGAGGTGACGCTGCGGTCGTTAGATGACCCGGACCCGATTCCGGTGCAGTGGTCCGTCACCCACCAGGATGAGATTATGGATCATCCGGCTAACCTCGCCTCCTCCTCACTGCTGCTAACCGCCTCCAGCGACGACATCACTGCCCTAGCGGGCGAGTTCCGCCAACTACGCCGCCGCCGCCTGGTCGTGCTCGGTGGCCCTGGCAGCGGCAAGACCACCCTGGCCGTACAGCTCATGCGCGAGTTGCTCGCCATCCGTCGACAGCAAGGGAATGAAGCTGAGCCCGTGCCGGTGCTGCTGTCTGTAGCCGGCTGGGACACCGATGCCTTCCCCCGGCTGCACGAATGGCTGGCCGCCCGGCTGGAGCAGGATTATCCCGCCCTCAATGCGCCCGGCCTCGGTCCCAGCATGCCCAAGACCCTCGCGGCGCGCGGACAGATCATGCCGGTATTGGATGGACTCGACGAGCTCTCCCAGCCGGCGCGGGCCACGGTTATCACCGCGCTCAACCGGTCCCTGAACAGTGGCGACCAGCTCGTCCTGACATGCCGCACGATCGAGTACGGACGGGCCGTCGCGACCGCTGGGCACGTGCTGGCCTCCGCCGTGGTCATCGAGCCGCAGCCCCTGGAACCCGCTGCCGCAGCCGATTACTTGGCGCGGTGCCTGCCTCGCTGCCCGGGTCCGGCATGGGAGCAGATCCTCGAGGGCCTGCGTGCTACCGAAACCCGGTCGCCCGGCCCGCTCGCTGCGATCGCCGATATCGCCGCCACGCCATTGGGGTTGTGGCTTCTGCGCACTGTCTGCATCACCGGCACGGTCGGAACCGCACGCATGCTCGACCCCTGGCAGCTCCCCGGCACCGCGACATTGCGGGGGTACTTGTTCGACCAGCTCATACCCGCGCTCATCGAGACTCGGCCGCCAGCAGACGACCAGGCCGGCCTGTTCAGGCCGCGCCGCCGGTACGATCCTGGCCAGGTGCGTCACTGGCTCGGTTACCTGGCCAGCTACCTGGCTCAGGCATCAGCTGAGGACGGCACCACCGGAACCTGCGACTTCACCTGGTGGCACCTGGCCCGCAACACTCACACATTCACACTGAAAGTGCGGTTCGCGCTCGGTCTCACGGTCGGCCTGGCGTACGGTCTCACCGGCGGTCTCGTGGTCGGTCTCGTGGTTGGTCCCGTGGCTGGCCTCGCGGGCGGGTTCGTAGCTGGCCTCGCGGGCGGCCTCGTGTTCGGCCGCGCAGCGGGCAGGTCGGCGCAGGAGTCGCCGGGGTTCGCCGATCTCCGCGTGCACGGTCGCGTATTCCTGCTCGGGCGCCGACTCGCGTTTAGCATTGCGGGCGGGCTCGGGCTCGGGCTCGCCATGGGGCTGGTGGTCAGCCTTGCGGCCGGCCTGGGAACCGGGCTCGCGGGCGGCCTTGCATATGGCCTCGCGGGCGGCCTGCCATACGGCCTAGTCAGATGGGCCGAGGCGCCAACATACGAAGGACGGGCGAATACGCCGCTGAGCAGCTGGCATGCCGACCGGGCTCTGAACCTCATACGCCTTGTGGCGCTCGGCATGGCGGTCGGCCTCGCGGGCGGCCTCGGGCTGGCGGCTGGGTTTGTATACGGGCCCGCCTACGCGCTTGTGGGCGGGCTCGCGGCCGGCCTCATGATCGGCGATCACCACGCCTGGGGCGCGTACCTGATCGCCACATACCGGCTGGCCTGCGCGGGCCTGCTGCCGCGAAGGCTGATGCCGTTCCTGGACGACGCGCACCGGCTTGGCCTGCTCCGCTCCGTCGGCCCGGTCTACCAGTTCCGGCACGCCGAACTCCAAGATCATTTCGCCGCGACCTACCAGCCACGCCGTAGCCGAGACTCACGAACAGTGCGGGCGAAGGTCACCTTCATGCGGCGATCAAGGACTTCATCACGAGCCTACCGCGGCCCTGCCGGCGGCTCAGCAAAAGACGACCGGCCAGTCGCGTCGAGGCAGCCGCCGGCATAGCCGCCTGCAACTGGCGAGCCGCCGCTCGGCTCAAGTCGGCGTGACCACTCGTAAACCCCGAGAGACGCGACCGAATAGCGCACGATCGAATATCTGCCGTTCGGCGGTGAGCTCGCCGGTGGCGCCGGTGTGCCAGCGGTTGCCGATGCGCACGTGGTCGGGCTGCTGGCCCGCGAGCAGGGGCCTGGGCAGTATCCCCGCTGACATCACCGGGCCGCTGGAGCACGAGTTCCGGCACGCTGTCCTTGCCAGGCTGGCCAGCGTGCCGCGCTTCCCCGGCCCGAAGAACAGCACGAAGCAGCGGCCGGGCCACGAGCTGAGCGGGGCGCCGCTGGCACCGGGGTTAGGGACGGGCCTCGCGGACGAGGTTTGAAGGGTGCCTCGGCCGCGCCGGGGAACCGGGTTCGCCGCCGACGGCAGCTGGTAGGCGGCCATCGGCCAGGCCCGGGCGCCGATGCGCGTCGACAACCTGATCTTTGCCTGTGCTTGGTTCGGCACAGGAGGACTTGCCGTGGGAGGCCCGTGGGAGGCCCGGGGGTGATCGCGAGTGATGAACGAGGACGAGATGTGGCATGTTGCGCAGCGCGGCTGCCTTCGCGAGGATGCCGAGCGCCTTGGCGCGAGTGTCTCGAGCAGGGAGCGGACAGCCAAGACGCGGCCTGGACGCTCGCTTCGTCACGTAGCGTGTTGACGACGATGAGGGTGACGATCGCGAACTCCGACGGCTCAGTCTCGGAGCCGTCGGGGATCACGATTCCGGAACGCCCACCGGTATGCTCGCGTCGAGGCGGGTAACCACAGCGACAAGGCCGAGGCCAGGGGGCGGATCGGGGGCGCCTGGTTAGGGTTAACGACGCGGAAGCACTGGTGCGCAGGACCCCTCTCTCAGCTCCGGGACGATCCGGGCTAGCTCGTCCCGCGAGACCAGCAACTCCTCGCCGGTGGTCTCCTGCCGGAGCCGCTCCCAGGACCCATCCGCGGACCAACACGCTCGGAAGCTGCCCGCACGCCTCGGCAAGCCGCCGCAGCGCGGCCAGGGCATCCGCGGGGATCCGCACGCTGTAGACGTGCGCCCGGCCACGCGACGGCCGCCGTGCGGGACGAAACCCGCCGGATCATCAGCGGCAGCCCGCCGCTCGAATTCCTTCTCGGCCTCCGCGATGAACTCCCGCTCAGTCTTCCCGGCCATCGCCCCGTCCGGAAGGGTGAGAAGCCCGACAGCCGGGAGGCTGAATGGGGCCCCAAGACCAGATCCGGACAACGCCACCGAAGGGAGACCACCGCACAGGCCCATATTCTATAACCGACCTCGACGGGCGGGATTGTCGGGATGACACCGCAGGCTTCCAGACGGGAGATGTGGTCGGCTTGGATAAAATCGGATCAAGGATGGAAAAACGCCCCTATCATCGGTGACGTACACGTCGATGCGCAGCCTTACGCTCATGATCAATATCCGAGGAGTGCTCCTATCTATCGGACCCGGCAACTTAACGAAAAGTCGTTAGTTAATAGAGATGATTCCCAAATGAGCGATGACGATTTTCTATACGATATTTTCTTCAGTTATAACATTAATGACGAGGCTAAAGTAAGGCAGATCTATGATGCGTTCGGGGAAAACGGTCTAAGGCCATTTTTCGCACCGACCAACCTCCAGAAGCTTGTCGGCACCAGCCACTGGGAGGAGGCGATATTAGCTGCTATCCCCAAGAGCCATCATCTTGGAGTGTACTGCTCGAAAGACGCGGCCATCTCAAAATGGGTGCTGAAAGAAGTCGCCAAATTCCGAACCAGTGCCGAGCATCGAGAGGGAGCTGATCAGCGAATTCTCGTTATCCGTGACCCAGCCTTGAGCGAACACGATCTTGAAGGCATTCTGTCGACTATCGGTCTGGACAACGTGCTAAGGCCGAGCGACTGGCTCCACGCAATGCGGATTGTTACAGACAAGAGAATGGGACATCTGTCTACTGCCCTCGCCAGCGCCAAAGAGGAACTCGCACAGACAAAGAATCTCGCCCGGCAATCCTTTGAGTATTATCGCCATATGCGGTTCTGGAAACCATTCTCCGATCCTTCGGGTCAAAGCCTGCACATATTCACATGCGGTCGCGACACCGCCGAGGGCGCTGGTCAAAGGGGTTCGGGCGGGAGGACCAGCATAGACAAGTGGGACTATCAGGCGGTAGTAGACATTACGCATCACTTTGCTCGGCATTACCGAGACATCGGCGTCGTGATTGAGCAGCCGGTGAGCAAGGCCAGGATTGATGAGGAAACGCGTATGTTCGACACAGCCGAGTTCACCCAGAAGCTCATAAATCGAAACTGCGTCGTAATCGGGTCTCCGGATGTAAGCGACTTTGCCGAGATAACTCTGGCTAGCTTGCTAGGGGTTAAGAGCTACTCTCCAACTTCAAAGCTGGCAACCGGATTTCGGATTATGAAGGACGGGCGGCGGTTTAGTACCTTCTACGAGCAGTCGTCGGCTGAGAATCCTGACGGTGTCCGGCTGATGCGGCGCGGGCAGGCTGACGAGCTATTTGTGTGCGAAGATGACCGCGACCTTGGTGTCTTAGTCCTGGCTGACAACCCATTCTCGGAGCCGGGGAATGAGCACAAGATCCTAATTCTCGCCGGACATAGTGGGACCGCGACTCGAGCGATGTCTTTGCTGCTCACCAATGAGGACCCGTGGTGCCTGGAGGCATTTTACGTCCTGGAACAGCAGATTGCCGTAATGAGCGGTCCAATAGCGGCGGTCATTGAGGTCACTTGCGAGCGGGTGGCTGGGCGAGATCCTAAAATTGGTGATGATCGAATGATTAGCTCCGGCGAGGAAAGCATCCGGGTCTGCGCCACCATGGCGCTCCAGGCATGAGGGCAGGCCCGGCGGCACCGGTCGAGCTTGGACGCGCCCGTCCATCATGCCCCTCCCGATCTGTGTCGTGCGTTGCCGGGCCGACACTAGGCGCACGGTGTTCCTATGGCGCCTCTACGCCCTGGTCGCCATCGAGCATGGCACCCGCTTCGTTCACCTGGCTGGCATCACCGCCAACCCCGACGGCGGGTGGACGGTCAGGCTCTCAGGGAGATCCTGGCGGTCCACCTCCCTTAAAACCACGGGAATGATGAGACCGGTCTCGGTGATGCGGCGCGCCACCTCGGTCAGCTTGATGTGCTGGGTCTGTGAGACGCGCCGCATCCTGTCGAAGGCATCCGGTGTCGAGGTGGCGGTAGCCGGCGGCCAGGGCGTCGGCGACGGCCTGCTCGGTCGCCTCGGCGGGGATCTGGAGGACGCCGAAGCCGAGGATCGGCATCTAGGCCGAGAGGACGCACCTGTTCGACCTCGCCGCCACCGCCAACGGACCCGGCCAGACGGGGCGCGGTGAGTCGCGCGGCCCCGGACCCGGTCGGCCGCGCTGCTCCTCGAGCCCGCCCCGCGTGCGGGAGGGTGTGCTGCGCGTCCTCGACAGCATCAGTGCCCCCGCCTAGGTCCGCAACAACCGCGCGCTGCTTACTCGACCGCCTTGGCTCCGAAGAGTTCCGCTGCCCTGGCCTGCGCGGGGTCGATGCACGTGGAGTGCTTGCGGCCCGGGTCAACCCGTGGGTGGAGATCGGTGTCAACCCGGACTCCCGCCCGCAAGCTGACGCCCCGGATGGGTGCCGTGCGGCACTGTGACGGCATGGACATCAAGATGTACGTGATCAACGCAATCCTCGTCCTGATGGTCGTCCGCCAGATCCGCGGGCACTCACTTGACCTGCGGGCCCTGGCCGTCCCGGTGCTGGCCGTGGGCGCCGCCGCGGTCATGTTCCTGCACTCGGTGCCCGGCGGCGGCAACGACATCACGCTGGACCTGCTCGGCGTGTCGGCCGGCGCGGCCATGGGCGCGGTCGGTGGCCTGGCCACCCACCTGCGCCGCGGTGCGGACGGCCGGCCGCTGGGCCGCGCCGGCGTGCCGGCGGCCAGCATGTGGGTCGCCGGGGTCGGGGGGCGGATGGCCTTCGTGTTCGCCGCCACGCACGGCGCCGGCCCGGCGATCGGGCGCTTCAGCGTCGCGCACCACATCACCGGTCAGTCGGCCTGGGTGGCGGCGCTGGTCATGATGGCCCTGGCCGACGTGCTGACCCGGCTGGCCGTCGTCTACCTGCGTGGTCGGCGGCTGGCCGCGGGCCCGGCGGCCGCCCCGGCGCTCATCCCGGCCGGCACCCATGCCTGATCTGGTATCCGAGCCCGCCGCGGGCCAGACTGTGTCTGTGAAGGCACGGCTGGCCGCGGCGGGCCTTATTCATGGCACCGCGCGGCCCGGGCGGGCTCCTGCTACGGCCGGGGCCGGGGAGCCCGCTTCGGCCCGGGTGGCGCAGGCGCGGGCCTGGGAGCGCGGTGACCGCCAGCGGCAGGCGCTGTGGCCGCTGGGCTGGGCGTTCATCGCGATCGTTGTAACGGCAAGTGTGGAGACCCATCCGGCGCCGGGTCTGCAGGGCGCTGGCCTAGGCGTAACACTTGCGCTAGCCGTTTACGCGGCAGCGGTTGCGACCGCGGTAACTCTCGGCTGGGCGCGGCGCGGCCTGGCGGCGCAGGCCGTCGTGATCGGGCTGATCGGCGGGGCCGGGGTGGCGCTGGCCGCCTTGCAGCCGCACGGGCCGGTCGAGGTGGCGGCGCCCGTGGGAGTCTGGATCGCCGCGGTCAGGCTGCCTCCGGCCCCGGCCGCCGCCGCCGCCGGGGCGATCACGGCCGCGCTCGCCGTGGTCGTCGGCCTGACCGCGGCGACCCAGCCGGTCCAGTCGGCCATCACCGCGACGCTGGTGTGCCTGCTGTTGGCGGTGATCGGCCAGTTCATCCGGCGCGGCCGGGAGAGTGAGGACCGCACCGAACTGCTGATGGCCCAGCTCCAGGACGCGCGCGAGGCGGAGGCGGCCGCGGCCGCGCTGGCCGAGCGCAGCCGGATCGCCGGCGACCTGCATGACGTGCTCGCTCACTCCCTGTCCGGCCTGGCCATCCAGCTTCAGGGCGCCCGCAAGCTCGCCGACCGGGAAGGGGTCAGCACGGGCCTGCGCGCCACGATCGAGCGGTCAGCCGAACTGACCAAGGCGGGACTGGCTGACGCGCGGCAAGCCGTCAGTGCCCTGCGCGGCGACCGG
Organism: uncultured Actinomycetota bacterium; assembly: GCA_963727015.1. Taxonomy (GTDB): domain Bacteria; phylum Actinomycetota; class Actinomycetes; order Streptosporangiales; family Streptosporangiaceae; genus DATFVJ01. Next base: position 210,819 of record CAVSEV010000009.1, read on the forward strand.
CTGCCCGCCCTGGACCAGCTGGGTGCCCTCGTCGACGGTTTCCGCCGCGACACCGGGGCAGATGCCACCTTGCGGATCGACGGGACGCAAGGCTCGTTTCTCACCCGGCCGTTCGCGAGAGCCATAGGACACGGCGATCCGGGGACCTTCGTCCCCGGCTGCCACAGGCGGCAACAGTCGCTCTTCTCCAGCCCATGCGCCCGCTCAGCATTCGGCCCGCTCGGCATGAGGGTGAACGGGCGTCCCTGGGTCCAGACATGGCACCTGGGGCAGCGCGCGGGGACGGGACCGAAGCTGGCTCCCGCTGCGCCGTTCCCGGCAATCACCTGGTGGCAACGGACACGTGAGGATGGCAGAAATGAGAGGCTGGGCGTCACGGCCAGGCTCGGTGCGGATCGTACTCGGGTGACCGCTGGCGGCCACGCCGGCTACTGGTCACAGCCTGTGAGGTGGGGAGTGGGCCTTCGCATCGTGCCGGGGACTGCCAATCCGGTGCTCGCCGGTGCCGTCGCCACGGCACTGCGAACCGAGGCGGTGACGCCTGAGGTGGAGCGGTTCCCGGATGGCGAGCTGCACCCGGTTGTGGATCACCTTCGAGGTGACGACGTGTACGTGATTCAGCCGACGGGACCGCCGGTCAGCGACCACCTGATGGAGCTGTTCCTGCTACTGGACGCCTGCCGCCGGGGTGGCGCGGAGAGGATCACGGCGGTCCTGCCGTATTTCGGGTATGCGCGGCAGGACCGCCGTGGCCGGGTCGGCGAGGCCGTGGGTGCCCGAGTCGTCGCCGACGCGCTCGCGGGATCTGGGGCCCAGCGCCTGGTCGTGGTGGACCCGCACACCGCCGCGCTGGAGGCCATGTGCGGTATCCCGGTGGAGATGCTGACGGCCGTGCCGGCCTTGGCGGGCGCTCTCGCTCCGATGGCTGCCGACGGCGCGGTCATCGTCGCGCCCGACCTCGGCGCGGTCAAGCTCGCCGAGCATTACGCCTCGTTGATGCGGCGGCCGGTCGCCGTTGTGCGCAAGACGAGGATGACCGGCGCCACCGTCCACGCCGAGGACATCGCCGGTGATGTCGCTGGCCGCCCGGCCATCATCGTCGATGACATGATCAGCACCGGCGCCACGATTGAGGCAGCCGCGGGGGTCGTGCTTGCCCACGGAGGCGCGCCGGGCATTGTCGTCGCTGCGACCCACGGGCTGCTGGTGGGAGCGGCTGCCAGCCGCCTCGAAAGATTGCCGGTCCGGTGCGTGGTCACCACCGACAGCCTGGCCCGTGACCAGCTACCGGTGCCCGCGCTGCAGGTCGAGTCCGTCGCCCCGCTGCTAGCCGACGCCATTGGCCGCCTGCACCACAATCAGCCGCTAGGAGACTTGCTTGCCCGCAGCTGACGCGCCCGGACGGCACCGTGCCGGCTGAGTCGGCGGCTCAGCGGCCGTTGGCAGAGGCGCCGGTGGCAGGCCGTTTGGCCCTGCCCTGCCAGGCTTCGGCCGTGCTCTGGTGAAAGTGATGAAGCAACGGACCTTCGTGATCAAACCTCAGGTGATCCGCGCGGAGGGAGGTGCGCCGGTGACCAAGCACATCGGTCAGGGCCACCAGCAACCGCCGGTAGCAGCGCTTGAGCAGCGCGTGCACGTGCTCGAGGGCCGCGTGACAGCGCTCGCTGACGCGCTCCGCGTCATGGCACACGGCCTCGAGGATTTTCCCACCGCCGAACCAGGAGCAAAACGTGCCGCCGAGGCCGCCCGGCAAGCCTTTGACTTGTTGCTTGTGGCCGAGCCGCGGCCGCCGCACGCGCAGCCGGGTGCGGGCCGCCCGGATACCTAACGGCTGATGCGGGCCGTTCACTTACCACAGCGGGACGAGGACATGGCCGATGGGCCGATGACGCTGTTGCTTTGCGGCGACGTGATGACGGGCCGCGGCGTCGATCAGGTACTGCCGTTCCCCGGCGACCCGCACCTGCGGGAAAGTTACGCCGATGACGCGCGGGCCTACGTCCGCCTGGCCGAACGTGCCAATGGCCCTATCCCGCAGCCGGCCGGCTTCTCCTGGCCCTGGGGAGATGCCCTGGACGTACTCGACGATGCGGCACCAGATGCCCGGGTGATCAACCTGGAGACCAGCGTCACGCGCAGCGCTGAATTCGCGTCCTGCAAGCCTGTGCACTACCGGATGAGCCCGGAGAACCTGCCGTGTGTGACGGTGGCCCGGCCGGACGTGTGCGCGCTGGCCAACAACCATGTGCTCGACTTTGGCCGCACGGGGCTCCAAGACACCCTCGACGCGCTGGCCCGCGCCGGCTTGCAGGCGGTGGGAGCCGGACGTGACGTGGCCGAGGCGCGGCAGCCGGTGGCCGTCCCGGTACCGGGAGGCAGCCGCGCCGTGGTCTTCTCGTGCGGCGCGGCGTCCAGCGGAATCCCGCCGGGCTGGGCCGCGACCGCCGCGCGGCCGGGCGTGAACTTCCTGCCCAACCTGTCCGACGCTACCGCCGACGACGTCATCGCCCGGGTGCGGGCCGTCAAGCAGGCCGGTGACGTCGTCGTTGTGTCCATCCACTGGGGATCTAACTGGGGCTACGGAATAGACCGTGACCAGGTCCGGTTCGCCCACCGGCTGATCGACGGCGGTGTCGACCTGATCCACGGCCACTCCTCCCACCACCCCCGCCCGGTCGAGATGTACCAGGGCAAGCTCGTCCTCTACGGCTGCGGCGACTGCATCGACGACTACGAGGGCATCAGCGGCCACGACAAGTACCGCGACGACTTGCGCCTGCTGTACTTCGCGTCGGTCGCGCCGGACAGCGGCGCGCTCGCAGCCCTGCAGATGGTGCCCATGCAGGCCAGGAAGATGCGGCTGCACCGCGCCAAGGCCGCGGACAGCGAGTGGCTCGCGGTGCTGCTCGAACGGATCAGCCACCCTTTCGGGTCCCGGATCGAACGTCAGCCCGGCGGCACGCTCAACCTGCACCCCAGCGCCGGCAGCGCCCCGCACTGACCGGCGCTTGCCAGGGGCAAGCGCCGGTCGAATTGCCCGCCGGGAGGACGCCGAGGCGGCGTTCGTCTTCGCGGAGTCCTGTCACTCCACCAGGGCGATCACCTCTCCCTGGCGCGCGGTCTGCTCCTCGGCGACAAACAGGCGGACGTGGCCGCTGGCCGGGGCGCGCACCTCACCCGACACCTTCTCGACCATCACCTCGGCCAGGAGCTGGCCCTGCGCGACCCGGTCACCATCGGCCACGAACCACGTGGCCAGCACGCCTTCGGCGTCGGGCTGGTCCTGTGAGAGCGGCGGGAACACAACGTCGGCCACCGTCACGCCCCGATCAGCTCCCGCGCCGCTGCCCTGATCCGGCCGGGCACGGGCAGCACCGCTTGCTCAAGCGACCGGGCGTACGGGATCGGCACATCGGGGACGGCGACGCGGCGCAGCGGGGCACGCAGCAGGCCCGGGTCGGTCTCGGCCACGGTGGCCGCTATCTCGCCGGACAGGCCGAAGGACTGGTAGTCCTCGTCCACGACGAGCAGGTGGCCGGTTTTGGCGACCGAGGCGAGGACGGTCTCCCGGTCCAACGGCACCAGGCTGCGCAGGTCGATCACTTCGAGTTCGGCGCCGTCCTCGGTGGCCATCTGCTCGGCGACGTCTAGTGTGTGGTGCACCGACAGGGACAGGGTGACCACCGTGGCGTCCCGGCCTTCGCGGGCGACAGCGGCCTTGCCGATAGGTGTCTCGTACGGCTCTGCTGGCACTGCCATGACCGAACGTGGGTTCTTCGCCATCCACGGCAGGCCCATCACGCCCTTGTGGAACATGTAGACGACCGGGTTGTCATCGCGGATAGCCGAAATCATCAGGCCTTTCGCGTCGGCCGGGTTGCTCGGCACGACGACCTTCATGCCGGGCAGGTGGGCGAAGGTCCCCCACAGGCACTGTGAGTGCTGCTCGGCATCGGAGTAGCCGCCGCCGACCGCGGTCATGAGCACCATAGGCACCTTGACATTGCCGCCGGACTCGTAATGGATCTTCGCCATATGATTGTAGATCTGGTCCATGCACACGCCGAAAAAGTCGACGAACATCAGCTCGACGATCGGCCGCATCCCTTCGACGGCCGCGCCGATGCCGAGCCCGATGAACGCGGTCTCCGAAATCGGGGTGTCGAGTACCCGCTGCGGGCCGAAGCGGTCCAGCAGGCCGGTGGTCGAGCTGAAGATCCCCCCATACTTGGCGACGTCCTCGCCAAGCACCACGATGCCCGGGTCGCGATCCATCTCCTGCGCGATGCCCTCGACCATCGCGCGCGCGGTGGTGAGCCGGCGGACCGCTGGCTCGGCGGGGATCGTGGCGGATTCGGTGACGCTCATGCTTGTGCTCCTTTCAGGACGCGAAGACGTACTCGAGCGCCGTGTCCGGCGCGGGCAGCGGGCTGGACTTCGCGAAGCCGATGGCCTTCTCCACCCGGGCCACCGCGTCGCTGCGCACCTGCCTGATGGCGGCGTCATCAAGGATCCCGGCCTCACTGAGGCGTGCCTCGTACGCCGTGATCGGGTCGCGGCCAGTTACGCCGGCGAGGTCGGGACGGTAGCCCTGCGCATCGCCTTCGAAGTGACCCCACAGGCGCACGGTGTGCACCTCGATCAGGCTTGGCCCGTCGCCCGCGCGGGCGCGCGCCACCGCGTCGCCTGCCGCCGTGTACACCACGTCGACGTCGTTGTCTTCCACCCGCTGGCCGGGGATACCGTACGCCGCCGCCCGGTCAGCGTTGGATCCGATCGCTGTGGAGGCGTCGCGGGCGACGGAGATCGCCCACTCGTTGTCTTCGATCACGAAGACCACCGGCAGTTGCCACAGCGCGGCTAGGTTGAGCGATTCGTGGAACGCGCCCTGGTTTGCCGCTCCCTCGCCGGTGAACGCGACCGCGACCCGGTCACCGCCGGCGCGCTTGAACGCGAAGGCGTGGCCGACGGCGGGCGGCAGCCCTTCGGCGACGATGCCGGAGCAGGAGAAGTGAGTCCGCGGGTCGAACAGGTGCATGTGCCCGCCCCGGCCGCGGCCGAGCCCGGTTTCACGGCCGAAGATCTCTGCGGTCATCAGGTCCAGGTCGATGCCGTGCGCGATCGCGATGTGGTGGGGACGGTGCGTGGCCGTGACCGCGTCATCGTCGCGCAGGTGCGCGCAGACGCCCGCCGCGACCGGCTCCTGGCCGGCCGACAGGTGCATCTCCCCTGGGACGAGCCCAGCTCCGATGTCGAATGCGGGTTTCTTGTCCGCGTGGTATTCCCGCAGAACCGCTTCCTCGAAGGTGCGGCTGAGCACCATCACCCGGTACAGGTCGAGACGGGTCTTGTCATCCATGGCGCCTCCCTTGGCTAGCTGGTTTCACGCTTCTTCGTTGCTGCAGGGCGCCCACGCGCCGCGAGGCGGCGCCCCGGCCCCGCAACCGGGGACCCCGGCCCGGCGCCGCCAACCCAGCCGGTCCGCGGATCATTCACTCGCGACGAGCAGGAGCCTCGCCACGGGTGCCCTGGCCGGCCAGTCAGATGCCAGGCAGGGTCCCGGTAACGCTCGATGAGCAACCGCTCGTACCAGCGATGCTCGGCGGCGCGTGGCGGCCGCGGCAGCAGCGCGCCGTACCGTGACGCGGCCGCCGCGAGCACGGCAGTCCGGGCCGCGGCGATGTCGAGCGCCGGGCGCCCGGCGCACAGCGGCCGTACCTGGACGCGCCTCGAATCAAGCGGCTGCGGGTCGTGCGGCGCAGGCGCCAGGTACGAAACCACATCGGCGGCCGGGGTGGTGACCAGGAGGGTGGCGTGCGCCAGCGAGCCGCTCCGCGTCACCTGCTCCGCAAACCCCGACACCTTTTCCCGCCCGACGAGCACGCCCCGCTCACATATCGATGGCGCCAGGCCGAGCCGTTCGATGGCCGCGGCCACCAGCCTCGCAAGTTCGCCTGCCAGCCCAGGCGCGTAACCGGGCACCGCCATCGAAATGTTGAGATTGCCCAGGTCGTGGTAGACGGCACCACCGCCGCTCGCACGGCGCAGCACCGCCACCCCGCCATGGGCGCAGGCCGCCAGGTTCACCTCACGCTCCACCCGCTGGCCGCGGCCGACCACGACGCACTCCCTGTTTTGCCATATCCGCAGCAGCGGGCGCTGCGGCCCGGCCCGCACCAGCGCCTCTTCCATGGCCAGATTGGCCGAGGCGTCCGTGCGCGCCGCCTCCTCGGCAAGCAAGTCAATCCCGCCCAGCGGCACCGAACTCGCCAGCCGACCGGGCATGGCACCCTCCCAGTCCGCATCGCCCTCGCTCTTACGCCGACGCAACTCCCCGCCCGTGATCATTAGCAAGGGACCGAAGTCCCTTGCCGGCCTGGCCGATAGCCCTGGCGTGGCGCATGCCCGCCGCAGGGCTGCCGGGAAACGGGCCCCGGACCGGCATCGGTCGCCCGTGAAACGCCGCACCCAGCGGGCGGCGAGGCCGCCACCGAACTGGAGCTGCTCGACTGCGATTCCACCTGTTCACCCACCGCGCCAACGGCCAAGACTGCTTCATCTAACCTGTTCTTCGTCAACAGCCAGACCGGCCTTGGACGGGCCGCCGTCGAGGGCGTGATTGATTAGGTCCCTCAACCGGCTGAGGGTCTTCGCGAGCTTGGTGAACTCGGGGACGCGCGGTGCGCCCAGGCGATCACGCCCCTCAGCAGGGTCTTGCCGTCCTCGCCTTATCTTTGACTTTGAATTTCTCGCGGAGCTGCTCTTTGATCAGGTAGCCCTTGTACAGCGGCTTGTTGTCCGCGGCGATGGCCGCCAGGGCGGTGCGCTGGCTCCCGGTCAGCTTCTCCGGCTTCTTCCGCAGCGCCCACATGCCCTTGCCAAGCACGGCCAGCTAGTCCTCGTGCCCGGCAGCGCGCAGCTCGCCGTGGTCCAAGAGCCTTCCGCGGCTGCGGCCGACGTTAGCGCCGACGTGGGGGCGCCGCCTGCGGCACGCAGGAACCGTACGCGGCTGGGAAGGCAAAGGCGATCTCGACGGCGATGGCTGCAGCAGCAGGGGGTTGATGGCCCGCAGCGAGGCGCAGTCCGAATGCCATGGCGCATCCGCGGCGCCGTTTAGGATATTGAACCGAACGGCTGCCGCATCGGCGTCCAGCCTTATCTGTGACGTGCCGCCGCGCGGTGGCGGTCGCGCGCGGGTGGTGTTCGTCGATCTGTCTTGCTGGCAGGTGGTGTGACGAAAGGCTCTATCCCCGGCTCTGGCAGGCGCACAGCCTGATAATGAGGCGATTGAAATGATTAACGCCGGCCAACAGAGACGTGCACGCGGCCGGGCGGCCGCCATGAGAAGCAGCGTCGAAGACGTAATGACCAAGAACGTTGTGGCGGTCCGGGAGACGGCCGGTTACAAGGACATCGTGACCGCGATGCGGCGGCGCGGGGTGAGCGCTTTCCCGGTGCTGGACACCGCCGATCATGTCGTCGGTGTGGTCTCCGAGGCAGATCTGCTGTTCAAGGAGGTCGGACCGGAGCCGTTCACGGGACCGGCCAGGTCCGTGCTGGCGACCGGGCGCCGCGGGGAACGGGCGAAGGTGGCCGCTGTCACCGCGGCCGGGCTGATGAGCACGCCCGCGATCACCATCGGCCCGGGCAAGAGCGTGGCCGACGCGGCCAGGCTGATGTGCGCGCGCCGGGTCAAGCGGCTGCCGGTCACCGACGATGACGGCCACCTTGCCGGGATCGTGAGCCGGGTGGACGTGCTGAGCGTCTTCGACCGGCCAGACGAGGAGATCCGCGACGATGTGCTCAAGAACATCGTGGCTGGGGAGTTCGCGCTCAACCCGCTCGCATTCGATGTGACCGTGAAATACGGCATCGTGACGATCACCGGCCAGGTGGAGAGCCACGCCATCGCCCCCGACCTGATCGACGCGATCCGCCACGCCGAAGGCGTCGTCGATGTGCGTGACAGGACGAGCTACCCGCCACAAGACCGGCACAAGACCCGGTCCCCGTCTGGGTCTGGGCGCGCAGGTCCCCGGTGACCGCAGGAATCTGGGGGCCGCTCAGCCGGGTTGGGAGCGGTGAGCCTGTTCAGCACGTCGACCACGCCATCGATGCCCCAGGTCAGCATCTCCGCGACCGGGATGAGGTCCGGCCGGTCCGGCTCGCCCGGCCGCCCGGTCAGGACCACGACGCCGTCCTTGACCACGACATGGATGCTGTCCGGGCCGGTGAACAGTATTTCGGTAGCTTGTGCTGCGCGATCAGGCTCGCGATCGCCTTGGCCGACGTTATCCGGTCCACGGCCGCCACCCACGTGGTCATGACATCACCGACCGTGCGGTGCCGCCGCCCGCCGGCGGGCCCCGCGGCGGGCCCGCGCGGCGGCTGCGTGCCCTGCCCCGCGGCATGGTCCTCGACGTCCTTGCGGCCTGCCCGCCGGGGTTCTCAGGCTGGCGGGTCAGAGACGTGCGGGCAGCTCGGCGAGTCAACGCCGCGGCGGCGGCGCGACCTCGGCAGGCTCGGGGTGCGCAGGCCAGCGCCCGCCGCCGCCGGTTCGGCCAGCGCACCCGTCTCGTCGTAGACGGTGGCCGCGGCGGCTGTCAGGACGGCCTTGCAGGCTCGGTAGCGCAAGCGGCGCAGCCGCACCATCCGCTGGTTTCATGGCAACCGCGGCACTGCGCGGCAGGAACCTCACCCTCATAACAACAGCGTCACCCGCTGCCAATCAGCTTCGATAGGGACATAGTTCCGGTGGCGCAGCGGGCACTGGAACCGGGCTCCAAGCTGGCCGCCACCCGCTGGATCGCCGAGCGGATCGCGGCCGGGGGCTGCCCGGGGTTCAGCGAGGACGCCGCCTACGCGGCGATGGACTTCCTGCTGGCGGCCCTCGATGATATCGCCGGTGAGATCTTCGGCTCTGTCGCGCACCGTGCGCAAGCTCGGCGGCAAGGCGGGCATTGGTCCCAACGGGTACGGGCCGGTGAGGTCCGGCCGGCGCCCGGGAGCCGTCAGCCTGGGGCGGAGTCCTTGGCCCAGCGCGAAGATCACCCGGTCGGTAGCGAGGGCGAAGCAACCCCCGTCACCGCCGGACGCCCCGCGGCGGCCCTCGGGCGGCTGCCAGCCGCGCAGCAGACGGTGCTGGCGCTGATGGCCGGAGGCTTGCACGACAATGCGATCGCCCGACGCGCTCACCTCAGTACCGCCACCGTCCGCCGCCACATCGCATCCATCATGAATCGCCTCGACGTCACCAGCAGGTTTGCCGTCGGCGCGGCAGCCCAGCGGCGCGGCTGGATCGGCTGACACCAGGCCATGATCGATCTTCGCCGGGCGGGGCACGGTGCGCAGCCGTCACATCGGGCAGGGCTCGCTGCTGGCGTACATGACGCCGTCTTCCAGCAGGTGCCGGCCGAGCGTCGTGCCGGCTTCGCGCAGCGCTCCGGCGGGCGTGAGGAGGTGAATGCTGGTGGCCACACCGGATGAGCTTGCCGTGAGCTGCCGGCTGGACCGGGAGCCGGTCCAGTCGGCCGTGCCCGCGAGCAAGCCCGCAAGACGCTTCCCGGCTGGGGACTTGGCGAGCATGCCGATCTCATCGAGCTCATCGCGAGTGAGCTGGTGACGAGCGCGATGGTCCACGGCGACGGCCAGATCGAGGTTTGTCTGTCCTGCGCCGCCCGCGGTGACCTGTGGGTCGAGGTCCGCGACGACAGCGCTGGCCGGCCAGTGCGGCAGCGTCCTGGCACCGACGACGAATGCGGTCGGGGCCTGGCGCTGATCGATGACCTGATCGAGCTGTACGGCGGCGCGCGGGGAGTCGAGGAGGACCGCAACGGCCCCGGCAAGACCGTGTTCGTCGCGGTGCCCCTCGGCGGCGGAGCAGCAGGCGCCCGCTGACTGCGGTTGGCCCGCGCGGACACGGGCCAGCAGTCCGTGACCAGGCGCCGTCACGAACTCACCGTCGATGAACTCGCTGAATAGCGTGCCCTGGACCTGCCCTGGACCACCTGGTTGTCATCCAGCTCGCCGATCGACCGGTCGTCCAGCGCTTTGCATGAGCGCGCGAAGCGGACGCACGATAATGCCGATGAGCGTGCGTCGGCGTCGAAGAACCGCGAGATGTCTGGCCATCTCCGGCTGAGACAACTGCAGCGACCTGCGTAGCCTCCTCGGCTCACGACCACCGAGCTCGTCGCCCGTAGAACCCATCTCGTCGCCTCGGGACAGGGTCTGGCGTCGCTCGCAATTTGGTTGTTGTGATACAACAATGTTTGTGGCAACGGTGAGCTGTCCGTCTGGTGCGGATCGTGACGCACGGCGCCGTTCCGTGGTGCTGGCGACGTGTTGCCTGAGCGTGTTCATCGCGGGCCTCGACGTGACGATCGTCAATGTCGCCTTGCCGTCGATCCAGCGGGCGTTGCACGCGTCGGTGACCGGTCTGCAGTGGACGATCGATGCCTACACCCTCGTGATTGCGTGCCTGCTCATGCTTTCGGGCTCGCTCGCGGATCGCTTCGGCCGCCGCCGGGTTTTTCAGATCGGACTGGCGGCGTTCTCGCTGGGGTCGTTGCTGTGCAGCCTGGCTACGTCGCTCGGGTGGCTGATCGCCTTTCGCGGACTGCAGGCCATCGGCGGGTCGATGCTCAACCCGGTGGCGATGGCGATCATCGTCAACACGTTCACCGACCGTGCCGGGCGCGCGAAGGCGATCGGCATGTGGGGATCGGTCGCCGGGCTCAGCCTCGCCAGTGGCCCGGTGCTCGGGGGCCTACTGGTCAGCGGGATCGGGTGGCGTTCGATCTTCTGGATCAATGTTCCCGTCGGCCTTGATCGCGATCGGGCTCACGCAGCGGTTCGTGCCCGAGTCGCGGGCCGCGCAGCCCCGGCGGCTTGACCCTCCCGGCCAGCTGCTGGTGATTGCGCTGCTGGGCTGCCTGACCGCCGGGATCATCGAGGGGCCACGCAGCGGGTGGGGCTCGGCGCTGATCGTCGCCCTGTTCGCGTTTGCCGTGCTCGCGGCGATTGCGCTGGTCGTGCTCGAGTCCCGGCGGCGTGAGCCGCTGGTCGACATGCGGTATTTCCGCAGCGCGCCGTTCTCGGGCGCGGCGTTGATCGGGGTGGTCGCGTTGGCGACCCTAGGCGGCTTTCTGTTCCTCAACACCCTGTATCTGCAGGACGTTCGCGGCTACAGCGCGCTGCACGCCGGATTGCTCACGATCCCGATGGCCGCGATGCTCGGCGTGTTCTCCACCGTCTCAGGCCGGCTGGTAGCCAGCCGTGGGCCGAGGCTCGCTCTGATCGTGTCCGGCGGGCTGATCGCCGTGGGCGCGATCCTGCTGATCGGCCTTAGCGCATACACCGCTGTGTGGTATCTGATCGTCGCCTACCTCGTCTACGGTGCAGGGGCGGGTCTGGTCAGCGCCCCGATGACCAACACCGCACTCTCGAGCATGCCCCGAGACCAAGCCGGTGTCGCGGGAGCGATCGCCTCCACCTGTCGCCAGACCGGCGCGGCCCTCGGCGTCGCGGTCACCGGGGCGATCATCGCCAACAGCTCGGCCGGCTTCCTGCACGCCAGCCACGCGGCGTGGGCGGTGGTCGCCGGCTGTGGCGTCATGGTCATCGTGCTCGGCATCGTCTCAACCGGACGCTGGGCGCTGGCGACCGCCGAGCGAAACGGCGTGCGCCTGGCCATCGACGTAGGCCCTGCCTCGGAAGGAGCCCGATGACCACCCGATCGGCCACGCCGCCTGACACCGCATCTCGGGTGTGGACCGCCCTGCACGAGTTCGTCACCGGACAGGACCGCCGTCGCGCCATCCACGCCGCCCTCGATCTCGGACCCGCCAAGGTCGAGCTGCTGATCAAGCTCGCCGACGGTCCGATGACCCTGCGAGAGATCGCACGCGCCGTCGACGTCGACCCACCAGCCGCGACCGTCGGCGTCGACAAGCTCGAAGCGCGAGGCCTGGTCCATCGCACCCCCCACCCCGACGACCTCCGTCGCAAGCTCGTGCACCTCACCGACGCCGGACTCGACGCGGCCCGACGGGGCCAGGCGATCCTCAACGAGCCACCACCCGCACTGACCAACCTGGGCCCCGATGACCTCGCCCGGCTCGACGAGATCCTCACCCGACTCCAGACCAACAGCAGACCGCTCTGAGATCAACAACCGCGACCTGTCCCGGCTCACCCAGGAGACCCGCCGATGATCCGCACGCTGGGACCGAAATTCGTGCACTACTTCCTGCTCCAGCAAGACGGCGAGGTCACCCTCTCATCGACACCGGCCTAAGGGGATACCGCGACACCCTGGAGCCCGCCCTCTCGGTCTTCGACCGCAGACTCCGCGCCCCGCGGCCTCCCCACCCACCAGGCATAGAGAGAAGGAACCAAGACCATGCCCGCAAACCCACTCGGCCTCATGCTCCGCAACCGACGCGCCGGACACCACACGCTCGTCTGGGCGCGTCGCGACCTGCGAGCACCCGAGAACTTCACCCTCACCAGCCCCGCCTTCGACCACGGCACCCCCATCCCCGAACGGCACCGCGGCAGGCTCTTCGGGGCCAACATTTCACCCGCCCTCGCCTGGACAACGCCGCCAGCCGAAACCGCGGAACTCGTGCTCATCATGCAAGACCCCGACGTCCCCATCGGGAAAGCCGCCACCCATGCGCTCACGATCGGCATCGACCCATCGCTAAGCGGCATTCCCGAGAACGGCCTCACCGACCCCAGCCCGATCCGCGGGCTCAAACACGGCAAAGGCGCCCTCGGCCACCGCGGCTGGGCCAGGCCCAAGCCCCCGCGCTCGCACGGACCACACTCCTACGTCTTCCAACTCTTCGCCCTGGACTACCAGCTCGACCTGCCCGACAAGTTCACCCTCGCCGATGCCCTCCACGCCATGGCTGGACATGTCATCGCACGCGCCCGACTCGACGGCACCTACGAAATCCGGTAACCGCGCACCAGTAGAGCTGAACCGTTCACGCTGTCCGCTGGTCGGCGCTGCAGCATAGCATTACCGCTCATGCCGCAGACCGCGCGCTTGTGGCACTGGGGAGGATTCTCAACTACAGCCCAAGTATGCGGCGGAGTCCGCGGTCCACGTCCTCCATGAGGGAAGGCGGCAAGTGCCCGGCCTGGGCGTCCAGGTCGGACTTGTCGAGGGTCACCAGGGCTATGACGTTGACCACGGAGTCACGTGGCAGACCGGAAGCGGCTGCCGGGAGGAAGACATTGCCCGGCATGGCCGCGAGGCCGGTGTTAGAGGTGATCACCGCGGCCACGGTGGTGTTGAGTCGGCTGGTATTGAAGGGATCGGACTGGATCACCAGGACCGGTCGCCGTTTCGCGGGCTTGCTGCCGCGGATCTCGCCGAGATCGGCCCAGCAGACGCTTCCGCGTTGGATCACCAGTCGTCCTCGCCAGCCAGCCGCCGCCGACCGGCGGCAACCGCCGCCGGGCTGGACTCGTCCGCCCCGGCGGCTTGAAGGGCCTCGTCGATCTGGTGAGTCAGCGAGGCAGCGTTCAGCTCGTCCAGGTACCGCTGGGCGGCGCGGGCGAAGAATTCCGAGCGGCTCATGCCGAGTTCCGCAGCTCGCCTGGTGGCCTGCTCGAAGGTGTCGTCGGGGAGCGAGATCGCCGTTTTCATGCCACTAGTATAACCAGGTATTACCTCCGGTGGGGCGTCTTCGATGTAGCAGCCAAGCGCAGGGGGCACGCACAATGACGCACCCGCCGTGATGCGGCCCTCGGCATGCACTCTCATGCCGCGAAGCGCGCAATCTTTGCATGCTGCGATTGTGTGTCCATTCACGGGTGGTGTTGATGTGCGTGGATGAGGCGGCACGACGCGCCGTGGCCGACGGTGCTTGACGTTGACCGCATTGTGGTGATCATGGTCTTTTGTGTCCGATACACCGCCGGTTTCGCCGGCCGAGGAGCGGCTTCGTGCTGCCAATGCGCGGCTGCGGCAGGTGGTAGAGGCCAAGGACGCGGAGATCGGCGGGTTGAGGGCGGCGGTCGCGGCGCAACGGTCAGAGTTCGCCGCTGAGCTGGCGGCTCGCGACAAACGACTGGCGGCCTTTGAGGAACCGGATCGCGGCGTTGGATGCCGAGCTGGCCCGGTTGCGCGCCCGAGGGGGGAAGGATTCGACGAATTCCTCGATCCCGCCGTCGAAGGACTCGATCGAGGCCAAGGCCAAGCGGAAGAAGGCTGTCTCGCAGCGGGTGCGGTCCAAGGACCGCAAACCGGGCGGGCAGCCGGGCCACCCGGGGGCAGGGCTGGAACGGGCCCGTGACCCCGGCCGGACCGAGCAGGCCGATCCGCCGGCCGGGTGCTCAGGGTGCGGCGCGGAGTTAACCGGCGCCGCCGATGCGGGCAACAGCTGGACGCAGATCTGGGATGTCCCGCCGATCGAACTGGAGAAGGTCTGCTGGATCTTGCCGCGCCGCCGGTGCGGCTGCTGCCGCAAGACCACGACCGCGGCGGTGCCGTTCGGGCAGCCCGGTGCGGTGGTGTACGGCCCGAACCTGAACGCCGCCGCGGTGCTGCTGGCCAACGAGGGCAACGTGCCGGTGGAGCGGACCGCAGCGGCGATCAAGGCGCTGCTGGGCGTGCCGGTCTCCACCGGGTTCGCAGCCCGCGCCCTGGAACGGTTCGCCCAGCGGCTGGCGGCCGCCGGGTTCGATGCGGCGATGAAGACCGCGCTGGCCGCCGAACCAGTGATGTGCGGCGATGAGACCCCCGTCAACATCGTGCACCCGGACACCGGCGAGCACGGCGCGGTGACGCCGGGCGCCCCCCACGTGGTCACCTTGCGGACCCCGGACGAGCGGCTGGTGTGGCTGACGGTGATCGGCTCCCGGTCCAAGACGGCGATCAAGGACCTGGGCGTACTGGACGGCTACACCGGCTGCCTAGTCCGCGACGACTACGCCGCCTGGCACCAGTTTGACGCGCAGCTCGCCGGCGTGCGGCAATGCGTCCAGCACTTGTTCCGTCACCTGCAAGGCGTGCTCGACCTGCACAAAGACTGGCAGGCATGGGCCGAGAACGTCCGCCAGGTACTCCGCGAAGCCGGCGCCGCCGTCGAGCAGGCCAAAGCCGCCGGCCGCGCCGCACCCGGCCCGCAGCTACTTGCCAGGCTGCGCAAACGCTACGACGACGCGGTGCGCTGGGGAATCATCACCAACCGGCACCGCGACTGGCCCAAAGGCAACCACCCCGGCTACAACCTGGCCAAACGCCTGCACGACAAGGCCGAACAAGTCTGGCTGTTCACCCGCCAGCTCAAGATCCCCTGGACGAACAACGCCTCGGAGCAGGCACTAAAAGGCCCGAAGCGACATCAGGCCGTCTCCGGATACTGGCACACCACCACCACGCTCGCCAGCTACTGCCGCATCCGCTCATACCTCGCCACCGCACGCAACCACGGCTTGCCCGCCATCGACGCGATTCACGCCGCCCTGCTCGGCAACCCGCGGCTCCCCGTGCCCGTCACGGGGACCTGACCACCCCCGTGAATGGACACGCGATTGTCGGCTGGCTCTGCTGATGTGCAGGTAGCTGACGCGCGATTGCGTATGCGTCCCGACAGAGTTGTGCAGGGTGGTCAGGTATCGGCCCAGAAGGAGGAGGGTGGCGATATGCCTGGGGCACCGGTCATAGGACGCCACGCTCGTGCAGCAGAAATCCGCAGGCTGCAGGTAGGACTGGATCAGGCCGTCGACGTCGGGATCACCTCGCGGTTCTGCATGACGCCAGGGGAGAGTTTGACGGGGCAGCGCGGCGGTACGGAGAAGCTCTCGACTTGGCGTGGCGGTCGGCGATCTGCGGGGCGCCGCCGACTGCCACGCAGCGCTGGCATTGATCGAGATCGCCCGGGGAACCCGGCGCAGGGGCCGACTTGCCCAGTGGCGATCCCGAATCCGGCGGCGGCGGTTCCGGGTGCGAGGAGAAATCGCGTGCCTCCGAGGGCGATCCCCAGGCCGAGCAATGCGGACAGCCCGTAACGGATCCAGGTGAGCACCATGACACTTTTCACGTCCTTCCTTCGTGCCGCGCAGGCAGTGCGGCCGGTGGTTTGCCGTATGCTGAGGCCACACGGTGGTGCCGGAAACGAGCCGGCAGTTAATGCGCCTCGGTGTTGTTGGCCAGCATTGACCGCTCGTCGTCGCCACCGAAGTCATCCACGACACGTATCTGCCTGATCGGGAATCGGGCAGCGAACAGCAGCCGGAACGCGTGAGCAGGTCAGCGGCAGCGGCTGCGTTCACGACTGGCTCGCCTTGATGCGCGGGGTGGTCAAAGCCCCAGTAGCCGAGGCTCATCAGCCTCAAGCTGGCCAGGTGAACCGGGCAGCCCCCCGGTCGTCCGCGCTCGCACCGCGGACGTCGGAGCCGACGTGCTCGCCTGAAGCGAGTGCCCGCCCCGGATTGCGTATCGTCATGACATACTTCGCTGGCCGTCTCATAGAGGAGACCGTGATGACACATCCTGAAGGCGAGCAGGAGCGCTGGATCGTGGTCGGTGTGGACGGATCGGTCCCCTCGAAGGCCGCACTGGCCTGGGCGGTCCGGCAGGCCAGGCTGAACGGTGCGGCAGTGAAGGCGGTCATCGCCTGGGAGTACCCCGCCACTTACGGTTATCCCCTGCCCAGGTCAAACGTCGACCATCAGTACCTCGCCGCGCGCGCGGTTGCCGACGAGATCGCTGAAGTCTCCGGCCCGGGCGAGCCAGTCAAGATCAGTTCTAAGGTGGCGGAAGGGAACGCGGCACGGGTGCTGGTGGATGCGTCAGCGGGAGCTGAGCTCCTGGTTGTTGGCAGCCGCGGACATGGCGGCTTCGTCGAAGCCCTGCTCGGATCGGTCGGCCAGCATTGCGTCCAACACGCCACCTGCCCCGTCGTCGTGATCCGTGACTCGGTGAAAGGCGGACCTTGACGCGTCGTCACCGACACGCCGGGGGCTGGCCAGCCTGATCCATCGCAAGGGCGGCAATGGCACGCAAGGCGCATCGCGATAAACAGCACGCCGCTGCCGAGGAAGACCGTGGACGGGAACTTGTCCTCGGACTCGCCGATCCGGGTCACGGTGCACTTTCGCAGTACGCACGGCAGGGCCGATTTCCTTGTCTCGCGAGGACCTTCGGCCTGCGTTCGCGCCGGACGGTAGGCCTGCCGGGCCCGTGGCGGACACCGCAGCAACGTGTTCTCATGCGGCTTAAGGTGACAGTCCGATGCGACCAGCGGCTCAGCTCGCACGCCACCGGACTGGCCCGGGTTCCCAGCGGAACGCCAGCGCTATGACGGCGGCCGCCGCGATGCTCCAGCCGAGTACCACCAGGACTCCGGTTGGGGGCATTGGCCACGAGCGGGTGGCTGGGTTGAAGGCGTCCTCCATCGCCCGGGCGACCGGTGCGACTGGGAAGGCAGAGGCCAGGTTATGCAGCCAGTACGGTGCGTGAGCGGAGGAGAAGAAGACGTCGGAGATGAACGCCAGCGGCAGCATCGTGCCGAACGCAGCCGGAAGCGCGGTGTCAGTCTTGGGAATTGCTGTCGTGACCGCGACGCCGAGCAGGAAGAAACACCCGATGCCCAGGCCAGCCGCGCCGGCGAAGTAGCCAAGTGCGGGCCAGACGATGGTCACATGGAAGAACAGGACACCCGTCACGACGATGATCCCAACAGAAACGATCGCCGTCACGAGCGCAGAACCGCACCGGCCGGCCAGATAGGTCCAGGCTGGCAGGGGCGTACCGCGCAGGCGTTTGAGAATCCCCTCCTCGCGGGCCAGCACGATGCTGGTGATAGTTGTCACGTAGCACGCGTTGAGCAGGCAGAATGCGCCGATCGCGGGAGTGAGGAACTGCGCGTACCGCAGCCCGCGCGGCATGAGCGCCGCCGTGGTGGGCGTGATGACATTCAGGCTGGCCAGCAGCAACAGCGGAACCACGAGGGTGAGGAAGAACCCGAGCGGGCTACGCAGCAAGGAGCAGCAGCTGAAAGCGGACCTGGCCCAGGGCGAGCAGAAAACCAGGCGGGGATCGGCGCTGGACATCAGCGGTAACGGCGGTCTCCCCGCGCTTGCCTCGCCGGTGATTTTAAGATAGGCGTCCTCCAGCGAGGGCCGGACCACGCTCAGCCCCTCCAGTTCGACCCCGCGGCCGACAGCCCAGCGGGTCAGCGCCAGCAGCACCCGGGTGGGCTGGTCTGTTCGCATGACGATCTCGCCATCAAGGTGCTCCGGCTCGTCCCACGGTCCGGTGGGCAGTTTCTCGCCAGCCATCTTGGCCGGGAGCCGGAAGCTGATCACCGTGCCGGCGATGTCACGCCCGCCGAGCGCATCCGGGGTCGACTCCTCGACGAGATGACCGTGGCTCATCACCCCGACCCGGTCGGCCAGCTGCTGCACCTCGTCGAGATAGTGAGAGGTGAGCAGGACCGTGGTGCCGGAGCGGCGGAGACCGGCAATCGTCTCCCAGGCGTCGCGCCGTGCGTTCGGGTCGAAGCCAGTGGTCGGCTCGTCCAGGAAAAGCAAGTCGGGGTCGCCGATCAAAGCTAGCGCCAAGTCGAGCCTGCGCAACTGGCCGCCGGACAGTGTCCGCACTCTCGCCCGGCGCTTGCTGGTGAGGCCCACCTGCTCGATGGTTTCCGCCACCTCCCGCGGCAGGGCGTAGAAGCTGGCATACAGGGTGACAATTTCCCGCACCGTCACCTCGGCGTCGATGCCGCCGGACTGCAGCACGATCCCGATCCGCTCGCGGAACCGGCGCCCCCCAGCGCCAGGGTCGAGACCGAGCACCCGCACCGAGCCGGACGTCCGCTTGCGGTGTCCCTCGAGTATCTCCACGGTCGTGGTCTTGCCGGCGCCGTTAGGCCCAAGGAGTGCGTAGATCTCGCCCCGCCTGACCTCAAAGCTCACGCCGTCCACCGCACGGAGCCTGCCGTAGTCCTTGCACAGCCGCTCCACCTCGATTGCGGGCCGCTGACCGGCCGACGCACCTTCCATGCAATGATCGTCAATCGCCGTCCAGTTCAGGCCCCAGGGGCGTAAGTCCCTCAATCAGGCATGCCGATCATGTTCCAACAGTTGAAACGCCGATGAGGGGCAAGCCCCATCCGGGCCTCAGATCACATCGGCGCGGGTGGTGGGCGACGAGCCGCTCGTTACGAAGGGCCAACCCGTTCCCTCCCCGGCTGCGGTCCTGGTTGCCGCCAACGCCTCCACCGGGAGCGGCTGGACCGGTTGGCGAATATGCGCTAGGCCTGTTTCAGAAGTCATACCCACGGGCCGCGGAATATGGCCTACGGATCAGCGCCCGGGTCGCGAACACCACACCAGGCGCCCGCATCTGCCCATGCCGCGCAATCACGAACCGGTACGGCGACTCCTCAAGGATCTTCACCTGCAGGCACCTCCTCCGGCAGCCTCCGCGGCCAGTCCACCCGCGACCCGGGCATGCCGTGAACGTCGTCTTTCGCAGTCACGGGGGTCAGCGCGGGATTGGACGGTACAGCCCATGATGACCCCTGGGGACGGGTAGCGCCCGGTCTCCGGGCACGTCTAGGCGTGACCTCGCACCAAGATGGGCCGAAAGCCCCTGAGGCGGGTGGCCAGCCGACTGATCAGTCAGGGCGCGAGCGGCCATATCTACCAGTTCTGGGCGTCCTCAGCCCTGCCCAGGGATCGCTTGTTCGTCCTCACCGGACAGCGGTCCGTCCTCCTCCCCCTGCTCACTATGGCAAGCACTCCGACAGGGCTCACTATGGCGAGCACTCCGACAGGCAACCGGGTGGCGCCGGAGACCCGGGGACCCCGGCGGGAGCGACCACCAGGCTGTCCCACGGACGCACTCATTGCGCATTACTTAGGGGTCTGTTGCGTGATGTCTGGCCGCAGCGCAACCGGCGTGAAAGCTTTTCGGGGACGCGATCACTGACGTGCTGATCTTGAGGTGCAGCGGGTACCAGGGACCTGACCAGTTGATCTGAACCGACGGACCCTTGGACCCTGTTTGTGCCACCATTGCCGTCTTCTGATGAGAATGGATGAGTCGGCGAGCTGAATCGCTGGGTGGTAGCAGCCTGGTTCGAAAGGGGCTGTCCGATGAACGGTTCCGTTTTTCCCGCGTTGGCGTCGCAGGTATCGGTTTCAGTCATTGGCGTCGGGTCGTACCTGCCTGATCACCGGGTCTCGAATCAGGAGATCTCCACTATCTCCGTCCGGCACGGCCTGACGGCAGGCTTCTCGAGCCGGAGTGGGTGGTGAAGCATCTCGGTATCCACGAGCGCCGTCTCGATTATGAGTTCGGGGGGCGGCGCAAGCGCAGCCGGTCCGACGGCGGCATCTACGACGGCGATCTGACGCTGGCGGCGGCACGCTCGGCGCTCGGCGACGCCGGTATCGGCGCTGCGGACGTGGACGTATTCGTGCATGTCACATCCACTCCCGACATGATTTCCTGCCAGGATCACTTCCGCTTCCTGACGACGGAGCTCGGGCTGCGCCGCGGCACCGACCTGGTTCACCACGACCTCGGTTGCGCCGGGCTTGCGTCTGGTTTCCGCACGGCTGCCACCGCACTGATCTCGATGATGCCAGCCACTGCTTTGGTCGTGGCAAGCAATTGCCCGTCGGGTTATTTCGGCCCCGAGGTCCACGACGCCTACTTCAAGCACCCGAGCGGTATGGGATGGCTGGCCCCGCTCATGTTCGCCGACGGCGCCGGTGCCGCCGTCTTCCGCTCCGCCCCCCAAGACCCCAGCGATCGCCCGAGGGGACTCCTGTCGGTCCGCTAGGAGACGAACCCCGACGTCGAGCTGGTGACGTATCGGGCGGGCGGCTGCCTGCACCACACCTCGGCAGCGAACCTGTCTGACCATGTCTTCTTGATGGACGGCGTCAAGGTCGCTGAGATCTTTTCTCCGCTCATGACCCGTAACCTCCAGATGTTGCAGGAGGACTGGCCCACGACGATCAACCGGTGACGGGGACGGACTTCGACATCGGCTCGGTAGCCCGCTGGTACCTGCATCAAGCCAACGGCGTGGTGGTACGCCAGGCCGCGCAGATGCTGGGGTTGCCAGCCGAGCGGGTGCCGATCGGTGTCGACCACTATGGGAACACCTCGGCCGCCAGCACCCTGATCCTGCTGGACGAGGACCGCCGGGCGGGCTGGGTCCGCGACGGTGATCTCGTCGCCTTCCTGTGGATCGGCGCCGGCAATGGCGCTATGAACGGCTACGCCGCGATGGTGCTCTAACTCGCCGCCCGGCCCGGAGCCGAGCACAACTACGTCCCCTTCAGCCAGCTCGCTGACCAAATCAGCACGCTCACGACCCCCGCTCGTGATCGGGCGCGTTTCAGCCGCCAGGAACAGGCCCGCAACGACGCCTGGTCGGCAACATCACGCTGTCCGCGCGCGTCATCCTCGATTGATGAACGGGCTCGATTGGCGGACGGCGGGCTTGCGATGCGGCCGGGCGACGCCGAGAGATCACCCCCGCGCAAGGAGGCGTCATAAGGCCATCCAGCCGACTTCAGTGCCATGCGCACCGGGCGGCCGAGCTCCGGATGACCCGCCAGTGACGCATCCATGTCCGGTGCTTCGCGTGAGATCCCGGTCCCGGGGTCCCCGTGGAGGCCCTCAGGCGTGGCCGGGCGGCTGCCGGTCCGGGCGGACGAGCCTGCGCGCTCTGGCTAGCCTTGCAGCAGGCAACCGTGCTCCCGCCGTGTCCGCTACTGCGTGCAGGCGCCGGGACGAGGTCCGGTGCACAGGCGCGATCATGTGAGCAGGGGCGCGGGCTGAGTCTAGGAGGATTGGTGCGACGCACGGCAGGCGGGGGGGCACGCCCGGGAGTGCTCGGGCCGGTTGCCCGCGCCGTCCGCCGCGGCGGGGCGGCGGCCCGTGCCCGGCTGGTCGTGGCCGCCGGCGGGCCCGCGCGAACCCGGGTGGTCGTGTTTGCTGGCCTGCGCGCTGGCCATGGCGAGCGCTGACACGGCAACCGTCGGCGCGTCCGCGGTGGAACTGCGCCGCGCGCTGGGCATTGATAACACCGACATCGGGCTGCTGGTGACTGTGACGTCGGTCGTCGGCGCGGTGTTCTCGCTGCCGTTCGGGGTGCTCGCCGACCGGGCCCGGCGCACCTGGATTCTCGCGTTCGCCCTGTTGACCTGGGGCGGGGCAATGCTGTGGAGCGCGACCGCAGGATCGTTTGCCCAGCTGTTGCTGGCCCGCGTCTGCCTTGGCGGGGTGACCGCGGCCGCCGGCCCGACAGTGGCCTCGCTGGTTGGCGACTGGTTCGCCGCGGCCGAGCGGGGCCAGATCTACAGCTATATCCTCACCGGGGAATTACTGGGGGCCGGCGTCGGCTTCGCCATCACCGGGGATATCGCCGCGCTGTCCTGGCGGGCCGCCTTCAGCATCCTCGCCCTCCCCGCGTTCGTCCTCGCCTGGCTGATCTTCCGGCTCCCGGAGCCGGCCAGGGGCGGCCGGGGCGTGCTCGCTCCGGACCCGGGGGCGCAGCCCACGGGAGCCGGGCCGAAGAGCGTCGGAAGCCGACGGCCGGAGCCAGCCGACCCGCAGCTGCTGGCCATGCAGCGGGGCATTCCGCCCGACCCCCGGCTGGCCGGCCGGGCCACCCCGCACATGAGCGTCACCGCGGCACTGCGTTACGTGCTGGCGGTGCGGACCAACGTCGCGCTGATCATCTCCAGTGCGTGCGGCTATTACTTCCTCGCCGGGGTGCAGACCTTCGGCACCGAGTTCGTCGGCGGCCAGTACGGCATCGGCCAGGTGGCCGCCAACCTGCTCCTTGTCGTCATCGGCGCGGGCGCGGTCATCGGCGTCCTGGCGGCCGGGCCGCTCGGGGACGCCCTGCTGCGGCGCGGCCGCCTGAACGCCCGCATCCTCGTCGCCGCGGTGGCCGCCACCGCGGCAGTCGTCTTGTTCATCCCGGCGCTGGTCACCCACAGCGCGATCACCGCGCTTCCCTACATCGTGCTGGCCGCCGCCGCCCTGTCGGCCCAGAACCCACCCATTGACGCCGCCCGGCTGGACATCATGCCGCCGTGGCTGTGGGGACGTGCCGAAGGTGTCCGCACCTTCCTGCGCACCGCCGCGCAGGCGCTCGCGCCGGTGCTGTTCGGGGCCGTCTCCGACTACGTGTTCGGCGGCGGGACCGCCGGGCTGAGGTGGACCTTCGTGGTCATGCTGATCCCGTTGAGCGGCGCGGCGGGCTTCCTGTACTGGGCGGCCCGGCGGTACCCGGCCGATGTAGCGACCGCAGCGGTGCTTACCCGGCAGGCCACTGCCTGATCCGTCCCGCCCGGGGATTGCTACCGCAGCGGTGGTCAGCCACCCGGCCGGGCGCCTGGGATACCTGGCGCGGGCCTGGCTGGACTGGCGGACCTCTCAGGCTGCGGCACGCGGTGTTCGACCGCCTCGTTTCCGCCAGGCTCAGGGCGGCACCCGGCGGCAAGGTGCGGTACGCGGTCTCCGGCGGCGCGCCGCTGGGCGAGCGGCTCGGCCATTTCTTCTGCGGCTCGGGCATTACGATCCTCGAGGGCTACGGGCTGACCGAGATCTCGGCGCGGCCACCGTGAACAAGCCGAGCCGCAGCAAGATCGGCACCGTCGGCCAGCCCCTGCCCGGCGTCGCGGTCAAGATCGCCGACGACGGGGAGATCCTGCTCCGGGGCCCGCACACCTTCCCTGGGTACTGGAATAACGAGGCGGCAACGGCCGAGGCGCTCGAGGATGCGGGCTGGCTGCACAGCGGCGACATCGGCGACCTGGACGAGGAGGGCTTCCTGCGGGTCACCGGGCGGAAGAAGGAACTCATCGTCACCGCCGGCGGCAAGAACATCGCGCCCGCCGTGCTCGAGGACCGGCTCCGCGCGCATCCGCTGGTCAGCCAGTGCATGGTGGTCGGCGACGCTCGGCCCTACATTGCCTGCCTGGTGACGCCGGACCGCGAGGCGCTGGAGTTCTGGAAGCAGCAGCACGGCAAGCCGGCCGACGCCGGACCCGACGACCTTACCGACGACCCCGGCCTGGTCGAGGAGATCCAGACCGCCGTCGACGAGGCGAACAAGGCGGTCTCCCGCGCCGAGTCGATCCGGCGCTTCGGCATCCTCAGCAGGGACTTCACCAAGGCCAGCGGCCAGCTCACGCCGTCGGCGAAGATCCGCAGGAACGTCGTCGCCAAGGACTACGCGGCCGACATCGAGGCGCTCTACAACCTGACCGGCTCACGGTAGACCGGACTTCCGAAGATCATGAGCACGCGATCGCTGGAAAGTGGCTGTTGACCTGGGCGAATGGCAGCCGGGCGTGATCGGGGCGTGTTACTACGGCTCGCCCATGGCTCCCGCCAGCGAGCCGCGCCGCCACGCCAACTCGGGCCGCGCAGGGCGACGGGCGACGGGCGACGGCCGCGCCCCCCCCGCCGCGGCTTCTGGCTACCCCGCGCTGGCCTTGGGATGGTGGTCGACCACCGCGTCGGCGGACGGAAAGAACACGCTCTGGTGGCCGTCGCTCCAGCGGACCAGATATGGCGGCGCGCCGTCCTCACCATGCACCTCGACAATCACCGCGGTGCGATCTTGATCGCCTACGTGGTGTCCCCTGACAACCAGTTCATCGCCGGCATTTGCTCGCATGATTCCTCCCTTCCCGCCAAGATCATCACCTTGCGGCCTGCCTGCGGGGAATCAGGCCGGCGGGCCGAGACATGCGGGCAGCTCGGCGGCTCAACGCCGCGGCGGCGCCGCCGCCCCCGCAGGCACGGGGTGCGCGGTCCGGCGCCCGCAGGCGCCGGGTCCGATTGGCGCACCCATCTCGTCGTAGACGGTGGCACCGGCGGCTGTCAGGACGGCCTTGCAGGCTCGGTAGTGGTGGCCGCACAGCAGCAGGTCAACCGGGTGCGGGCGGGCGGAGGTCGGCGGCATCACCACCGTGAACAGCGGCCTGGCCGGACAGCAGCACGCACGGTCAGCAAGCGCCAGCGGCGCAGCAGCACCAGCCAGGCCATCCGCTGGTCTGCCGGGAACCACGGTGCTGCGGTGCGGGAACCTCACCCTCATAACAACAGCGTCACCCGCAGGCGATCGGATCGATAGGGACATAGTTCCCACCCCGTGCAGGGCCATGGACCCCCCGGGCCCACGGCGGCGGGCACCGGCGGGACCTCCCCGGTCAGGGCCCGTCGGGACCATGCCCCCATGTCGCCGGGCCTGCCCGCGGGCTGGGCTGGCGGTCCGGTAGTCACCTCAATCCTGTGCGGAGCCAGACCGTGCGGCGAATGACGTGTTACTTCCAGGCAGCGGCGCTGGATCTGGACGGCACGCTAGCCGCCGATGATCACCTGGCCGAAAGCGCGATGGATGCTATCGAGGCCAGCTAGGTCAGCTGCTAGCCCAGGTCGGGCTCTCCGCACAGCGCAAGGACGGCGGCACGGGCCTGGTCGCGCAGGGCCAGGGCCGCGGGCCAGCCGCTGCCGGCCGGGCTGATGGGGTCGCTGATCGTGACGTGGACCGCGCTTCGCCGGGGGAACCGGCTGCCGGGGCGCACGACGTCGCGGCTGCCCCGGATGCCGATCGGGAGGACGGCAGTGCCGGTGGCGGCGGCGGCTTCGAACGCGCCGAGGTGGAATGCCCGCACCCCTGGGGCGGGGTCCAGTGACCCTTCGGGCCAGATCGCGAGGCTGCGGCCGGCCCGCAGGGCGGCGGCGAGGCGGCGGGTGTCGGCGGCCGCTCGTTCCGGTTCGGCCCGGTGGACGAACTCGCAGCCGATCCGCCGCAGGAACGGCCCGGCGACGCGCTCGGTCGCGAATTTCTCCCCGGCCGCGAAGCAGACGGGCCCGGGCAGGCAGAGCACCACGATCAGCCCGTCGATGAAGCTGGCGTGGTTAGCTGCGGCGACAAACGGGCGGCCATCGGCGGGCACTTCTCCGGTCACGGTGATGGGCACGGCCAGCAACAGGCGCAGGAGCCGGCCCGCTGCCCTGACGGCCGCCCAGCGCAACCGCAGGGTCGGCAGCACGGCGACGAGCAGCCAAGCCGGGACGCCCACCGCCACCGTCATCGCCCATGCGTACCCGCCGTAGAGCAGGCCGGCGGCGGATCCGGCGGTACGACCCAGCCGCAGGCGGGCGCCCGACAAGGCGAATCGGGCCACCTGCCACCGCAGGCCGCGTGCGCGCTGCCCGAGCGTGCCGGTCTCGTAACGTTCGCGGGTCGCTGCGCGCCGGGTCTTACCGCTCGTGGTCTTCAGCACGCTGCCCGGGCCAGCGAGGACGACCTCGTCCGGCGGGGTGCCGAGCAGATCGACCGCCAGTGCAGTGATCGTGCCACGCAGCGCGGCGAGGGCTTCCGCATCCTGCGCGCGGGTCTCTGCCACCAGGACAAGCCGCTCCGTACCGGCCGCCGGGTCGGCCGAGGCGAACACCGCCACCCGGCCCCGCGTCACTCCGGCAAGCCGGCCGACTGCCTCCTCGAGCTCGTCGGGATGCAGGTTGCGCCCGCCGCGGATGATGATGTCCTTCGCCCGCCCGGTCAGGTACAGCTCGCCGCCCGCCAGGTACCCGAGATCACCGGTGTCAAGCCAGCCGCCGCGGCGCAGCGCCCGGGTGGCGGCCTCGTTGCGGAAATACCCGGGGGTGGCCGACGGCCCGGCGAATTCCAGCTGCCCCTCGCGGCGCTCGGCCAGCTCCTCGCCCGCGGCATCCACCACCCGGAGCTGGTAGCCAGGCAGCGGCCGCCCGCAGGAGACAAGCTGGAGCGCGCGGCGGTCATCGGCAGCGACCGGCACCGCGCGTGCCCGGCGCGCGAGGGCGCCACGGTCGATGATGTCGAGGACCGGACCGCGGCCCAGCGGGGGGAAGGTGAGGCCCACGCCCGCCTCGGCCAGCCCGTAGGCCGGAGTCATCGCCTCGGGGCGCAGCCCGTAGGGCGCGAAGCGGTCGGTGAACCGGCGGATCGTGCCAGCGCGGACCGGCTCGGAACCGTCGAACGCCAGCCGCCACGACGACAGGTCGACGCCCGTCAGCTCCGCGTCGGAGACGTGCCGCAGGCACAGCTCGTAGCCGAAGTTGGGCGACGCGGACAGGGTGCCGTGCTGCTCGCAGATCGCGCGGAGCCAGCGGGCCGGCCGGGCCAGGAACGCCAGCGGCGACATCACCGCCAGCGGGAAGCCATGGTACAAACCGGCCAGCCACGCGCCGATCAGCCCCATGTCGTGATACAGGGGAAGCCAGCTCACGAACACATCCGACGGCGTCGGTGCCTCCGCGGCGCCCATCGCCCGGATGTTGGCCAGCAGGTGGCGGTGGCTCAGCATCACGCCTTTGGGGTCACCGGTGCTGCCCGAGGTGTACTGGAGCAAAGCGACGTCTCCCGGCGCCGCCGCGTGCGGCGGGCCAGCGCCACCGGCCCGCAAGTCCGCAACGGTGGTCACCGTCCGCAGCGACGGGACGTGAGCCCGCAGCAGCCGCGCCACCAAACGGGCCTCCGGAACGGTGACCAGCACGGCCGCGAGCGCGTTGCCCAGGATGGCCGCCTGGCGGCGCAGATGCTCCTCCAGCCCAGACGGCCGCGCCGGCGGGTAGATCGGGACCGCCACGCCACCGGCCATCAAGGTCCCCATGAACGCCGTGAAGTACTCCCGGCCCGTCGGCAGCATGATCGCAACGGACTCACCCGGCTGGAGCCCCCGTCCAGCCAGGCCCGCGGCCACCGCCGCGGCCTCGGCGGACAGATCGCCGTACGTTATCTCCTGAAAGGCCGCCTCGTCCTCGGTGGTGTGCAGCAAACGGATGCAGGTCCGGCCGTAGTGGGCGCCCACGTGCCACGCCAACGCCTCCAGCAGCGTGCCCGCATCAACCGGAACAGCCGCCGCCCCGGCCATCGCTGGAACCGGCGCAGCCGCGGCCACGACAGGGATGGCCCGCCCAGCCGTGCTGCCGACCTCCCGCAGCACCGCCAGCCACTCGGCCGCAGTCGCGCCGCTCAGGATGCGGTCCGGCACCACAACCCCGAAGGCACCCTCAACCCGCGACCGCAACTCGACAAGGACCAGGCTATCCAGGCCCAGGTCGGCAGCGAGCCGGCTATCCAGCCGGACCGGCACGCCGGCCGCCGCCGGGCGGACTTCCGCGATCAGGTCACCGATAATCCCGGTGAGCAGCCTCGCGTCCTTCGCGTCCGCCGGCCACGCCACCGCCGCCTTCTCACTCACGCCACAACCGTGCGCCGGCCCGTCAGAAGCAGCCAGGGCCCAACGTCCCGCCGGGACGCGGTCCCACACACGACTCCCACATAAGACTGACGGGGAGGGCTCCGCATCGTGCGGATCGCCATTGCGCGGTGCGCGGTCTCGCTCCGCTGCTCCGCGTCTGCTGGTCATGCCCTTCCCGCCATTTTCATCATATCCCGGCCGAGCTTCGCCCGGCCCCGCGGACAATACTGCGTCCCGGCGACGGCGTTGCCACCACATCGGCATCGGTTTATGAGTAACCCCACCGGGCGTCCCTGGGCCCCATTGCGCGGAAACACACCGCGGCAGCCGTTCGGTATCAATCTCCTCAACGGCAGCCGCGCATGCGCCACCGCCTATCAGCGCCGCGATCGCTCCGTATCGCGACAACGGCTCCGCTGCGGCCGATGCTCAGACGGCGTCGCGGTCGCGCTCGCCGGTCCGCACCCGCAGGGCGCTATCCACGGTCGTGATCCAGATCTTCCCATCGCCGATCATGCCGGTATTTACGGCCTTCGCGATGGCACCGGCCGCAGTATCGGCGTCCTCGTCCTGGACGACGACATCCACCCGCACCTTGGGCAGGAGAGCGGCCTTGCGCTTCCCCGTGGCCGTGCCCAGCTGCCCGTACTGCTGGCCGAAGCCGCGGGCGTCGGCAGCGGTCAATCCATGAGCCCCGCTGCCGGTCACGGCATCCATGACCTCAGCGAGTTTATCCGGCTTGACGATCGCAGTGATCAATTTCATCCGATATCGCCTTCCTTCGGCTATCGATCCGGCACAGGCACGAGCTCGGCCAGCACGTCACAGGTCAGCGATTACAGCTTCAGGATGGACCGGCGGTCACGCCAGGCGCAGAGGCGAACGGCCAGATCGGGGCATGGCGAAGGTCATGCCGACACGGGCGATGAGGGCTGGGCTGGAGCACCGTGTCCGGCGCGAGGCAAGAAAATCCTGCCCGCCGGGCATGGGCCGGCCGAGGTCCCCGCACCGACCGGGCGCGTGCGGCGGGTGGCGCTCATGGCATTTGCTCGAGGAGGGCTGGCAGGTCGGCGAAGGAGTCGAGGATGTGGTCGGGCGTGCCGGTGGCGCTGCGGTACGTGCCGGGCAGGTACTTGCCAGTCTTGACCAGTGCCCCGGTGAGCCCTTGGCGCTGGGCGGCGAGCACGTCGTTCTCGATGTCATCGCCCACCATCAGGGTGTGAGCGGCGTCGGCGCCCAGGTGCGCGAGCGCGGCGGCGAAGAACGCCGCGGCGGGTTTGCCGACCACTTCCGCCGCTGTTCCCGCGGCCTGCTCCAGGCCTGCGACAAAAGCCCCGCTGTCAAGTTGCAGGCCGTCGGCGGTGCGCCAGTACATGCCGCGGTGCAAGGCGACCAGCCTGGCCCCGCCCCGCAACTGGCCGAAGGCCCGGTTGAGTGCCTGATAGCTGAACTCCGAACCGGCACCGCCAACGATGACCACGTCCACGGGAGCAGGGTCGTCCGCATCGACAAGGGTCACTCCCGCCAGATCCGCGCGGATGTCCCCGCTGTTGAGCAGCAGGCACCGGGCACCCGGGTGGTGGTCCGCCAGGTAGGCACCGGCGATGACCGGCGCCGTGAGAATGTCCTCGGCAGTGATCGGGAAGCCCGTCGCAGCCAATGTTGTCGCGATCGATGCCCGCGTGCGAGAGGTGGTATTAGTGACCAGCGCCAGCGGGAGCGCCGCCGCGCGTAGCCGTTTCAGCGCCCCGACCGCTCCATCGAGCGGCTTCCACGACACGGTCAGCACGCCATCAATGTCGATCAGCACCGCGCCAATGCCCTGCATGGCGTGACAATAGCCGCAGTCGCGGCGTGAGCCCAAGGCCCGCGGCTGCCGGTTACCGGGCCGAGGCTCCGGGTTGAGGGCAGCGCGAGTACGCCATCAAACACTCCATCGCAGACGTTCCGCATGACGGCCGACCAGCGCGCCACGCGGCAATTCCGGATGCAACGATCGGAATCCGGGTGCGCCGGTCAGTCAGGGAATCCACACATCGCGGTGCTCATCGGCGATCCGCCTTTTCTCATCGGTCAGGTCGGTGTCCTTTGCGGCGGTGTCCTTTGCGGCGGCGGCGAAGGTCAGGTGGTGCTCGCGTGCGCTCGGTCGTCGTGGCGGACCACAACGACCGCGCAGTGCGCTTGCTGCACGCAGTGGATGGAGACCGAACCCAGGAGCATCCCGTGGAAACGCCCGCGCCCATGTGACCCCAAGACCAGCAGGTTCGCTCCGCGGCTGGCATCGACCAAAACCTCGGCGGGGTTCCCGCCCACCAAATGCGCTCGACATCAAGATCATCCATCGGGGGCGCTGCCGCCAGCGCCCGCTCGAATATGGCGCCTCTTCCTTCTCGATCTGGGGCAGGTACTCGTGGGCTCTCGTTCCAACAATCGAGATCAAGGCGGGAAAAACCTGAATGACACGCAGCCCGCGTCCGCGAAGGCGTGCCTCATCGATCGCCCAGGCCAACGCCGCGTTCGCCGTTGGCGACCCGTCGATGCCGACGACAATCCGCTCGTGCCCGGAAGTTGTGCTCATCGTGACTCACACTCCTCTCGGCCGACGCCGGGGGTGGAACTCTCCTGGGTGCATCCGCATCACCCTGCGAACGCGCCGACGTGATCCGGGACACGGTCCGTACCCTCGAATCCATAAGGGCCATCGCTGCCGCCTTCGGCCGTAACTGGGGAGGTCGGACAGCTGCGGTTCCATACCAAAAAGGGGACAGAGCACGCCGACCGGGTGCCGAGGACGCCGAATTGTTCTCCTGGGCCGACCTGCCCCGGCCGGAGCCCTCAATGCGGGATCTGCTAATTGCAGCGGGAGCCGCGACCCGCACCTGAAGCCCTCCGCCCCCTGCCGCTTCGGTTGCTTCAATCCGCGCCGCCTGCGCGGCCCCGATCAGGCCGTCCACTACCCAGTACGCCGATTGCTCGTCTAGCCCGGTACCGGACGCAGTTTCCTTCACGCCCACCTCCCCGCGGCTATTGCCAGAATGCGCCGCGCCTGCGGGCGCTGGTAGCGGCCAAAGTCCTGTTCCTTGGCAATAACAGCGCACGCTGCCCCGCGGCCGCCGGACGGAAAGCGGAGGCCGTCAAAGTCGATCAGGAATCGCGGTTCGAACCACCTCCCCGGCCTCGAGAGATACTCCCCCGGCCTGCGCGGATGCCCGTGGTCCTGGCGCCTACGGCACGCGACGCCAATCGCCAGCCACTTCTGTTGCCCGATGGAGGCGCGACGCCGCCACTTGAGCTGGCTGTAGGCCACGGCTCGTTTTCCGCTCACTACCTCGCGCGCTACCGGCCCCCGATGGAAGCATGGGCAACGGAGACAAACCGGATCGTGGGCCTCATGCGCCTCGCGGAGCGCCGATGGGAGGCGACGCGTTGCTGGCACGCCTTTGCCCAAGAAGGTCACCTCAGCACCTCGGCATCGGGTAGCTCAGCTCCCCGGCGCGGGTGGGCCGGAAGGGGCCGCCGGCGCGCGCAGGGCGCGGACCTCGTCGTCGAGCAGGGCGAGGAGCCGGTCACGGTCGGGCAGTAGGTGCGTGTCGCTTGCCAGGCCGACCGACAATTGCCCGGCGTAGCTGCAGATGCTGAAGCCGAGGCCGACTAGTCCGGTGACAGGCACCCAGAACATCATGCCGGCGACCGGCGTGCCGGCGAGCTGTACCCGGTGGCGTGGTCCGCTGATGTTGGTGACGATGGCGGTGGCCTTGCCAGCGAACGCGTCGACCCAGGCGTGCTGCAGGCCGGTTGGGATCTGGCCCATCAGCTCGAGCATGGTGTAGATGAAGACGCCTTCGCGGCTGCGCTTGATCCGGTCCATCTGCGCCTTGATCCGGGCGTGCCGGCGGGCGGGGTCCGATTCCGCCGTGGGCAGGGGGACGAACACGAGCCCGAACTCATTGCCGAGCCCTGCTGGCAGCGGCGCGTCCGCCGCGCGCAGGTTGACCGGCACGATTACCACCACCTCCGCTACCAGCGAGTCGTGCTCGAGCAGATAGCGGCGCAGCGCCGAGGTGACCGCGGCCAGCAGCAGATCGTTGACGGTGCTGCCGGTCGCCCGGCCCGCGGCTTTGACCGCGTCGACCGGCACCGGCCCGGTCCAGGCCCGCTGTTTGCCGGGCACGAGCGGGCCCTGCAGCCGGTTGCGGTCCGCGGCCAGCCCGAAACCGAGCTTGCGCAGCATCGCCGCTTCGGCGCGGCTGAAACTGGCCAGTTCGACCACCTTACGGGGATCGGTGAGCACGGCGCGCAACGGGGCGCTGAGAGCACCCGCGGCCGACCCCACGCCCCCCGCCGCTGCCGTCGCGCGCTGCGCAGCGCGCCCGGCCGCCCCGGGCAGCAGCAGCGGCAGGCCGGTGTCGTCGTGCACCGGGAGCACCCCCGTGGGCTCACCGGCGTCCAGCGGATCCGTCATCGACAACAGGACCTGCATCAGGGCAACGCCGTCGGCGATGGCATGGTGGGTGCGCAGCAGCAGCGCGCTGCCGTCGCCATAGCCCTCGAGCAGGTGCACCGCCCATAGCGGCCGGTCCTTTCGCAGCGGCCGGCTCGCCAGATCACTGGCGACCCGCTGCAACGCCCCCTGGTCACCCGGCGCCGGCAGCCGCGTCCGGCTCACGTGCCCGGACAACACGAAACCGGCATCGTCGACCCACTCCGGCGCCGCCCACGGAGCGAGCGTGACCGCCGGGTCCGCGACACGTTGCCGGAACCGGCGGAAACGTGACACCACACGCTCCTGGAACACCTCCAGCACCGACGCCTGACCGACCGGCAGGTCGAACCACAGCACGGTGTCGACCACCATCAGGTTTGTCGGGCGGTCCATGTGAAGCCACGCCACGTCCGCGGGGCTCATCGGCTCGGTCCGGATCTCGCCGGCAGCCATTGGGCACCTCCCGACGTCCGCCTCACAGCTGTCCCTGCCCGCGGCCATTGCATCTGCAGCGCCGTGGCCGGACGCGCCAACGTCTTCATCTTCCCAGACTTCGATCCTGGCAAAGTGTGAAGATCTGACGTTGATGATCAGGGATGCCGGCTTCGGACAAGCACGAGGCTTTCCATAGCCGACATCTGCATGGCCTTGCCCCGGTGCGGGCGATGATGTGGGCGGCGATCCGGATATCTCGGCGGTTGCTTGCCTGGTAATGCAGCTCATGTGCTGCAAGTGGAGTCCGTCGGCCCTCTACTGGCCGACGCCATCGGCCGGCAGGTGGCTGGTGAACCAGTCACGGGCTAGTCCGGCGGCTGCCGCGAGGGTGCCGGGTTCCTCGAACAGGTGGGTGGCGCCGGGTACCACGGCGAGGTGGTTCTCGCAGCGCAGTTCGGCCTGGGCCTGGCGGTTGAGGTCGAGCACGACGTCATCGCGGCCGCCGACGATGAGCAGCGTGGGTGCCCGCACCGAGCCGAGGCGGGGCCTGGCGAGGTCGGGGCGTCCCCCGCGGGACACCACCGCCGCGACGCCGGCGCCGGGTTCCGCCGCGGCCCACAGCGCGGCGGCGGCGCCGGTACTGGCGCCGAAGTAACCGACGGGCAGGCCCGCGGCGCCCGGCTGGCTGGCTAGCCATCGGGTGACGTCGGCGAGCCGTCCGGCGAGCAAGCCGATGTCGAACACGTTGGCCCGGTCAAGCTCCTCACGCGGCGTGAGCAGGTCGAACAAGAGCGTGCCCAGGCCTGCCTGGTTCAGGGCGGTGGCGACGTGACGGTTGCGCGGGCTGTGCCGGCTGCTGCCGCTGCCGTGGGCGAACACCACGATCCCGGTCGCCCGGTCTGGCACGGTCAGATGACCGGCCAGGCCGACCGCCCCTGCGCTGACCTCAACCTCTTCACCGCGGGCGGGCGGGTCACCTGCGCCCGCGGCGCCGACGTCTGCCACCCGCACGGGCGTGGTGTCGCGCTGCAGGCAGGCGACCACTTCGTCGTCGGTTGTCTGGGAGAAGTCAGCGTAGAACTGCCCGATGGCGAAGAACGGATGCGGGGTCTCCATGCACACCAGCTCGTCGGCGTCGCCGCCGATCCGGGTCTGCCACCCGGGCGGCGCGACCGGCACGGCGAGCACTACCCGGGCTGCTCCCTGTGCCCGTGCGACCTGGCAGGCGGCCCGGGCCGTCGACCCAGTGGCGACACCGTCGTCGACCACCACCGCGACCCGGCCATCAAGCGGCTGACGCGGCCGACTAGCGCGAAAGCGCCAGGCGCGGCGTTCTAGCTCGGTGCGTTCCCGCGCCTCCACCGCGGCCAGCTCGTTCTCGGAGACCCCGGCCAGGCGGACGACTTCGCGGTTGATGACCCGCACCCCGTCTTCGCCGATGGCGCCCATGCCCAGCTCGGGCTGAAACGGCACCCCAAGCTTGCGGACGACGATAACGTCCAGCGGCGCGCCGAGCGCGGCGGCTACCTCGAAAGCGACCGGGACGCCGCCCCGCGGCAGGCCAAGGACCACCACACGCTCATCTGCCAGGTGCCGCAACCTGGCGGCCAGGCGCCGTCCCGCATCAGCTCGATCAGCGAAAACCATGGCTGCCCCCTCTCAAGACCCACGCTTGTCCCCGCCGCGTCAGCATCACCAGGGCCCATCGTCACCTAGATCAGTGATTCCTCAAATTCCTCAAGGATCAGTGGTCGTAGGCGATCAGGGAGCGCTTGCCCGTCGTGCCGGTGTCCCAGTTGTGCCAGATCGCGGGGTCATGGCGAGCAGGCGCTGGGCAACACCCATGATCGGGTAAGCCGCGCCTTGGCTGCGGTGGTGTGGCGGTTCTTTCCGACGTCGTAGCGGGTTGCCGGGCGGCCGTTCTTCGAGCCGGGGCGGCGCACCCCGGCGACGATGGTGATCAGGTCCTGCAGGGACCGTGACAGCCGGTCCAGGCTCGGGACGACGAGGGTGTCGCCTTCGCGGAGGTAGTCCAGGCACGCGGCGAGCTCGGACCGGTCGGCGGTCTTGCCCAACAGCTTGTCGGCGAATACACAGATGCAGCCGGCCTCGGTCAGGGCGCGGGTCTGCCGACGATGCCCGCTAGGATCAGCGTCACCCTCCCCGCCGGGCCGCGGGCTTCGGCTGCTGACCGGACTGTCCGAGGTGCGGCGGGACCGGCCGCAGGCCCGATGGCAGGTCCTGCGGCCTCAGGTGGAGGACGGGGTTGCGCCGGGGTGGTTGGATTCGAACGCAATTGGGGTCGCAGTTGCCTTCCGTTGGCCCCAGGACGGGTCGTAGCCGAAGATCTCCTGGATTGTGCGGGACCCGAGGTGTCCGTCGAGTATCTCGATGGGGTCTCGACCGACCAGCCTGGGATGGGTGGCTCCGCAAGCGTGGCTGAGCTCGAGCAGCTCGTGGCGGAGCGTCGAGACGTAGTTGGCTAGGCGCACTGACTTGAGGGCAGGGTCGAGCCCGCGGGTGCGCCAGGCGGAGTGGGTGGTGATCCCGACCGGGCAGCGCCCAGTGTGGCAGCGTTGCGCCTGGATGCAGCCGATAGCCATCATTGCTTCTCTTGCGACGTTGATCATGTCGCATCCGAGGGCCATGGCGAGAAGAGCGGTTTCGGGCATGCCGAGCCGTCCTGAGCCGATGAACACGACGTCGTCGGTGAGTCCTCTCTCGGCGAAGGCGCGGTATACGCGGCTGATCGCCAGCTTGAAGGGCAGTGATACGTGGTCGCTGAAGGCCAGGGGGGCGTCACCGGTGCCTCCCTCCCCGCCGTCTACGGTGATGAAGTCCACGCCCCGGCCCGTGCCGCCCATGCTCTCGGCCAGCCTGTCCCAGAAGGTGACGCTGCCTACGGCCGATTTGATGCCGACGGGCAGGCCGGTGCGTTCGGCGATGGTCTCGACGAAGTCGAGCAGGCTGTCGACGTCTGAGAACGCGCTGTGCCGGGACGGGCTGCGGCAGTCTCGCCCCGTCTCGACGCCTCTTGCCGCGGCGATCTCTGGTGTGACTTTCGCGGCTGGGAGCATCCCGCCCAGACCTGGCTTGGCGCCCTGGCTGAGCTTGATCTCGATCGCCCGGACCGGGTGTTCAGCGCACAGGTCCGCCAGCCGGTCGAGGTCGAAGCGCCCATTACGGTCGCGGCATCCGAAGTAGCCGGTGCCGATCTGGAAAACCAGCTCGCCTCCGTGCAGGTGGTGGGGCGTCAGGCCGCCCTCCCCGGTGTTGTGCAGGCAACCGGCCAGGGCGCAGCCCCGGTTGATGGCCTCGACGGCTACCCCGCTCAGGGCTCCAAAGCTCATGGCGGACACGTTGACCACCGACGCCGGGCGGAACATGCCAGGTCGCTGCCTGGCCGAGCCGAGCACCTTTGCGCAGGCGACCGTATCCTCCTGCGGGTCCGGGCGCGGCAGGGGGAACATGCTCTGGTCGATGATTATGTGGCCCGATGCGGCGTCGAGGTCCTCGTCGGAGCCGAACCCGAAGTTGTTGTTGATGCCTTTGGCCGAGGTGTAGATCCACCGGCGCTGGTCCCGGTCGAAGGGCCGTTCTTGGCGGTTGTCAGTGACTATGTACTGGCGCAACTCGGGCCCGACCGATTCGAGGAGGTAGCGCAGATGACCGATTAGCGGGAAGCTACGGAGGATGGCGTGTTGGCGCTGGGTCAAGTCGTAGGCGACAACCACAACCAGGATCAAGCCTACGGCCGACCCGAACCACACCCATCCAGACACAGGGCAACGATCGTCTCCTGACCCGGACACTGGTCAGGGCCGTTCGGCTCGTTATTGCGGGACGCTTGTCACGACAACGGGGACAATTCCCGACTGCCCGGGTGCCCGTCGCCCGTACTAACCGCCCCGGCATCGGTGACTGCTCTGACCTTGAGAGGATGGAGCAGATGTGGGTATGCCAGATGGAGGCCGTCCCTCGGGGGTGACCAGACTGAGGATCGGCGCGCGGCGGCGTAGGTGCCTGCCAGCAGGCCCCGGTGAGAACAACCCAGGGGTTCAACGCGAGTTCCCTCTCGTGAGGCGGTGTCCCTGGCTGTCACCCTCGGAGCGCCCGCGTCCGCAGGCCGCCGGCATCGACCCCGCGCCACAACGCGCGGCCGCCAGATGGAAGGAGTTCCTGTCCGCCCAGGCCAAGACGATCGCCGCGGTCGATCAGTTATTGGGATGAGGCCGGGTGGCGTGTCGCCTCCGGGAGGTGGATCTTGGTTCAGTAGCGTCGCCGTGTACTGCTGACGGGGATCAAGGCCTGTTGGGCGTGACGGTGAGGGACGGCAGCGGGCAGCCCGGAGTTAGCGGTCGCCCTCCTGGCGGCGCCGCCAGCGCTGCTCCAGCCGCTCGATCAGCCCGGATCTCGCCTGTTTACCAGCCCGTCGGCCGCTGGCGGTGTGCCGCTCCTTGCCAGAGCCCCTGTCCTTGGCGGGGACGCGTCTGGTGGTGATGCCGGTCATGCGCCGGTAGCTGGTCACCGCCCACATGCTGCAGGCGAGCATGACCATGAAGCCCGCGACTCCGATCATGATGACATTGATCACAACCCCGGCGAGCAGCAGCCCGACGCCGATCACGAACCCGAACGCCGCCTCGATGATTCGGCGCTTGTAGTGCACTCGCGGGTCGGTCGCGTGTACGGCGTTAGCAAACCGCGGGTCGTCGGCACGCAAGGCCTGCTCGATCTGGTCGAGCTGACGCTGCTCGTGCTCCGAGAGCGGCACGATGCCCTCCCATGGAACTCATGCGCTGACGCTCTCGTTGACGTTCGCCGCATGGCCCCTATACCCAGAGTACGGGCGCGATTGCGCCTGCGGAAGAGCACACCGCAGCTGGGCGTGAAAGCCGCGCGCCCCTCGGGCCGTGGCGTCACTCCGGCCACTCCCACATCTCACGAACAGCCCTGCACATCTACTGATGTGAATCACCTCGGCTACTGTGCTACCGGTCACCGTCGGCCACGAACCACGTGGCCAGCACGCCTTCGGCTCGACTGCTCCGGTGAGAGCGGAGGGAACGCAACGTTGGCCCAGGGCTGAGCCGGATACTGGCCGCCTTCTCCTCGCACTTCCGGTCCGTGATCGGGTCGGCGCGCAGTGCCAGGCCCGCCACCCGGTCTGGATCTGCTCACCGCTGCGCCATGAAGCCGGCGGCGCACCACATATCTCGCCCGAGCCCTCAGCAGGCAGCTGGCACCGCCGGCCTTGCCCGGCGGTGGGCCGGGGACTTTCGGCCCTGGGCGGCGTTCGCCTGGCGCCGGGTAATGGAGTTGGGGAAGGTGGTTGTCATGTCGTGGAGGGGCGCTGGCAGTTTCGATCACAGCATCGGCAAGACCAGCGTATGGCCGGCTGACGTGGCGCAGGGGGCGGATCCCGGCGACCGCGGTCTG
This sequence comes from uncultured Actinomycetota bacterium, assembly GCA_963727015.1. Taxonomy (GTDB): domain Bacteria; phylum Actinomycetota; class Actinomycetes; order Streptosporangiales; family Streptosporangiaceae; genus DATFVJ01. Next base: position 249,430 of record CAVSEV010000009.1, read on the forward strand.
GCACGCCCAGCGCCGGACTGGCCGGCCCGGTTCGGGACCGGGGGCAGGCGATGATCAGTTACGCGGAAGTTGACAAGCTCCTGAGCGCACGCACGACCGATCCAGCGGTGCTGTCGCTCTATGTGCAGGTGCCGGTAGACCCTCCTGCGCTGCGCGGCCTGCCGACCAGGGCAGGCGAGCTCCTCGCGGCGGCGGCACGCCGGCACCCAGACGGCCCCGGCGCGATCCGGGTACGTGACGCCGACCGGCGGGAAGTGCGGGTTCTGCTGGAGCAGCATGCCCGCGGCTGGCTGGGCCACACGGCCGCGATCTTCGTCTGCGGCCAGCTAGGGCTGGCCGATGCAATCGCGCTGCCTTGCCCGGTGCCGGAACGAGCGGTTGTCACGACCCGGCCACACGTGCGGCCCCTGCTCGTGGCCCTGCAGCGGTGCCCCGCCTACCACGTGGCCGTCGTCGACCGGCGCCACGCCTGGGTGTTCAAGGTGGCGGGAGAGCGGATCGACACTGTGGCCCAGTCGGCCGCCGCGGGCGTTCGCAGCTCCGGCTTCGGCGGCTGGTACGGCCTGGAGGCCCACCGGGTCCACGAGCGTGTGATCGAGCTTGCCCGCCGTCACTACCGTGAGACGGCCGCCCTGCTGGAACAGGCGATGGGTGGCGGCGAGCCGCAGCCGCTGGTTATCGGCGGGCATGAGGACAGCATCCCGCAGTTCGTGGCTGTTCTTCCGGCGGGGCTGCGGGACCGTTTCGCCGGCAGCTTCGTCGGCGATGCGCACACCCTGACCCCCGCACGGGTGCGCGAACTGGCGGCTCCTGTCATCGGGCGCTGGGTAGCGGCGCGCGAGCAACGCCTGGCGGCCCAGTCCGGTGATCTGACACCGGGCGGGCTGTCCGTGGCAGGCCTGCATGACTGCGCCGCCGCGGCCAGCCAGCACGCCGTCCACTTGCTGATCGTGCCCGATGACGGGCTGCTCCCCGGGTTCGCCTGCGGACAGTGCGGCACGCTCGCCGCCGCCGGTGGTCATTGCCCCGGCTGCGGCGCGGCGCTGCGCGCGGTTCCCGATCTCATTGAGGAAATGGCGGTCAAGACCCTCCGCGACGGCGGGCTGGTGGAAGCGATTTCAGAACCTCCAGGTGGAGTCGCCGCCCATCTGCGGTTCCCGCTGGCCGCCGGCGCGCAGAGGTGAGCATCATGGGTGCGCAGATGCTGCGGGCGCAGACCGAGGCCCGCGGTGCGGCGCGGCTCCGGAGAACGCGGATGGAACGGGCCGTGCGGAAGGTTGCTGTCACACCAGCAGGTACCTGATCCGCTGGGCAGCCGCGAGAGCACGGCGGGCTGGGCCAGGCCCTCCGGTGAGGACCCTGGCGTGGCCGGCCCGGGATTACGAAGGTCCCATTCCCGGAGGCTGAAGGACCCTGGGCCTGGTGGCCATCGGCGGACAGCGTGAAAGCAGGTACCCGCCGTGCGGGACCCCGTGCCGGACGGAAACAAAACCGTCCAGCGGCCCGGATCAGGAATGGCCTGGCAGATTGGCGGCTTTTGACGCTGCCAATCCAGGGCCATCGCGACGGGCCGGCCGCGCTGCGGTATCCGGGGCGGACCGTACGGCGAGTGTCACCGAGTCTGGAGGTGGCCGGGGACATGAGCATGGCTGACCGCTGGTCGGTGGAGCTGTCCATCGGCACGGACGATGACGAGACACATGCGGAAGCGCGCTTGGTCATGACCGGCCGCGATCGGCTGTCAGGTCATGGCAAGGCGCGCCATAACCCCGCCGACCCGAAGGTCACCCAGATCGGCCAGGACATCGCGGTGGCGCGTGCCCTGTCCGAACTCGCGCACAACCTTCTCAACACCGCTGCCGCCGAGCTCGAGGAAGTCACCCACCAGCGGGTCCGGCTGGACATGTGACTCAGCGCGCATCTGCCCAGTGCGGGTGTCCGGTCGCGGGCGACGAGGAAGCTGTTTGTGACGGGGATGCGGGCGTAAGGAGGCGGCATCGTGGCGGGCGGGCTGCTGACCGATCTGTACGAGCTGAACATGGCCGCCAGCTATCTGCGCCGGGCAATGACCGGAATGGCGACTTTCAGCCTGTTCGTGCGCCTGCTGCCGGCCGACCGCGGGTTCCTCGTCGCCGCTGGCCTGGAGGACTGCTTGGGGTTCCTGGAGGATTTCGCGTTCACCTCCGAGGATCTGGATTACCTGCGCCAGGCCCAGGGGTACGGCGAGGAGACCCTGCGGGCGTTCGCGGGCCTGCGGTTCACCGGTGAGGTGTGGGCGGTGCCCGAAGGACGCGTGGTGTTTGCTGGTGAACCCCTGCTGGAGGTGACGGCGCCGATCGCGGAGGCACAGCTGGCGGAGACGGTGCTGCTTAATCACATCACTTTCCAGACGAGTGTGGCCACCAAGGCAGCCAGGTGCGTGCTGGCCGCGGGGGGCGCGCAGCTGGTCGACTTCGCGTTCCGCCGCAGCCAGGGCATCGACGCGGGCCTGGCCGTGGCCCGCGCGTCAGCGATCGCGGGCTTCGCGGCCACCAGCAACGTCGAGGCGGCCCGCCGCTACGGGCTGACCGCAGCGGGCACGATGGCGCATTCCTTCATCGAGGCGTTCGCTGGCGAACAGGAAGCGTTCACGGCGTTCGCCGAGGACTTCCCCGGGAAGACGACCTTCCTGGTCGACACCTACAACACCGGCCGCGGCGTGCGCGCGGCTATCGACGTGGCGCGGCGGATGCGGCTGCCGGGGCCGATCGGAGTGCGCCTGGACTCCGGTGACCTGGCCCGGCAGGCCCGGTCGGCCCGCCGCCAGCTCGACGAGGCGGGCCTGACCGACGCCCGGATCTTCGCCAGCAGCGGCCTGGACGAATACGCGATCGCGGACCTGGTGACGCACGGCGCCCCGATCGACGCCTACGGCGTGGGAACCAAGATGGGCGTCTCGGCCGATGCCCCCTACCTCGACAGCGCCTACAAGCTGGTCGCGTACGCCGGCCGGCCAGTGATGAAGCTTTCGCCAGGCAAGACGACCGCGCCCGGAGCCAAACAGGTCCATCGCGGGCCCGGCCACGACGTCGTGGCACTGCGCGGCGAGGCTCCGCCGCCTGCCCACGAGCCCCTGCTCGCCTTGGTCATGCGCGGTGGCCGGCGCCTCGCCGCAGCAGAATCCCTCGCCACCGCCGGGCAGCGGTGCGCGGCCGACCTGGCCTGGCTTCCGGCGAGCGCCCGCGCGCTACGCGCCCCCAGACCGCTACCGGTCCGGATCAGCCCGCAGCTGCAGCAGCTGCAGGACCGGATGATGCACGACCTGATGGCGCGAGCAGCCGGCGATCCCGGAGCAGACGCGGCGACGTGATGCGCCGTGACCAGACAGCCCAGGGACACCGGACCGTTCCGCATACCGCTGATCTGCGTGTCGAGGCGTGGGCGGCGACACGCGAACAGTGCCTGGCCGAAGCAGTGCGCGGCCTGGTGGACAGTTTCGCGGACGTCGGGGGCGCCCGTGCGCAGCAGACTCAAGAGCGGCACGTGACCGCGGGCTCCGATGAGGATCTGCTGGTGGCCGTGGTGGACGAGGTGATCTACCGGCTGGACGCCGATGGCCAGGTCCCGGTCTCGGCGACGGTGCGGCCGGCCGGCGATGGCGGCGTTGATCTTGTCATGTCGCTTGCCGCCGTGGAGACGGTGGAGATCGTCGGTGCGGCGCCGAAAGGGGCGTCGCTGCACGAGTTGCGCTGCGAGGCGGACGCGGCGGGCCGATGGTCCTGCGGCGTGACGGTCGACGTATAACACCGGCAACAAGGAGTGTGTCAGCCCTTGACAACACCGAGCGGGACGAGCCTGGCGACCGCGCGGCACAACCCGGCGCCCTCGGCGGCCGCGACGACCTGGGTCACGTCCTTGTACGCTTCCGGGGCTTCTTCGGCGAGCCCGCGCGCGGACGCGCCGCAGACCACGATGCCCTGGCGTTCGAGCCGCTGCCGCAGCCGCGGCCCGGTGATGGAGCGGGCGGCGTGGTGGCGGCTCATTACCCGGCCCGCGCCGTGGCAGGTGGAAAAGAAGGCGCCGCCGCCGGTGACTCCGGTCAGGACATAGGAGGAGGTGCCCATCGAGCCGGGGATGAGCACGGGCTGCCCAGCATCCTTCAGGTCCGCGGGCAGATCAGGGTCGCCGGGCGGCAGCGCCCTGGTCGCCCCCTTCCGGTGCACGCACAACCGTGTCGGGGTTCCGCCGATGTCGTGGGTTTCGATCTTGGCGAGGTTGTGGGACACGTCATAGACCAGGCGCAGCTCCGCGTGAGCCGTTCGGGAAAAGACACGGCGCGCCGCTTCGGTGAGCAGCTGCCGGTTCGCCCGGCCGTAATTCGCCGCTGCCGCCATCGCGCCGAGGTAACCGCGCCCTTCCGGTGACTCGACCGGCGCGCAGGCCAGCTGCCGGTCGGGCACGGCGATGCCGTAGCGGCCCATCGCCTTGTCCATGGTCTGCACGTGGTCGCTGCAGATCTGGTGCCCCAGCCCACGCGAGCCGCAGTGGATCATCACGCACACTTGTCCCGCGGCCAGCCCGAACCGCCGCGCCGCGGCGGAATCGAAAACCTCATCCACCGCCTGGACCTCCAGGAAATGGTTGCCCGAGCCGAGGCTGCCGACCTGGTGCAGTCCCCGGTCGATGGCCCGGCGGCTGACCTGCGTGAGATCGGCGTCGCCGACCGCGCCGTGATCCTCGCACCGGTCCAGGTCACGCTGGCAGCCGTGGCCCCGGCCGACGGCGTAGGCCGCCCCGCCGAGCAGCAGCTTGCCCATTTCACCCCGGCCCGCTAGGCGCCAGGCACCGCCACGGCCGGCGCCGCGCGGGACCGCGGCCGCGAGCCGGTCCATGACCTGGCCAAGCACGGGAGCGACCCCGTCCCTGCCGAGCTCGGCCGCGAGCAGGCGCACACCGCACGAGATATCGAAACCAACACCGCCCGGCGAGACAACACCGCCCTGTGCGATGTCGGTCGCAGCGACCCCGCCGATCGGGAAACCGTAGCCCCAGTGCACATCCGGCATCGCATACGACGCCACCACGATGCCCGGCAGGGCCGCGACGTTGACCACCTGCTGCAATGCCCGGTCCCCGGCAAGGTCAGGGATCAGCGCCCGGGTCGCGAACACCACACCCGGCACCCGCATCTGCCCATGCCGCGGGATCACGAACCGGTACGGCGACTCCTCAACGATCTCCACCTGCAGGCACCCCCTCCGGCAGCCTCCGCGGCCAGCCCGCCGCGACCGGGCACCCGTGACCGTCGTCTTCCGCCGGGCCTCGCTCGTCTGGCGGGTCTGTCTTCAGGTTCCGCCTGATACGGCGGGCTCAAAGGGGCCGAACGTCCTCGTGCCAGGGCGGGTTCGGCGCGGCTGCTCAGTGGCGGCGACGCGCCGGCGAATGAGCCTCCTCTATTTCCTATGCGAGCTGCGTCCAGGTCCATGGGCCTCCGCGAAGGGCGTGGACCGCCATCCAGAGGTTGCCGTCCTTGCCCAGCGCGTACAGCCGCAACGACGTGCTCGGGAAGATCGTCACCGTGGGCGCCGAGGTGAGGATGCCGCCGATCCGCTGCCAAGCGCCGAAGGCCGCAGTGGCCGAGGCACGGGTGGTCATCCACAGCGCGTTGTCCGTCCCGCGGACGAACAGGCCGGTCTGCCCGGTTGGCAACTGAACGGCGGTGGGCGCCACGGCCGACCTGCCACCGACGAGGTGCCACCCGGTGGTGTACTCCCAGACGGCGCCGTCCCGGCCGATCGCGAAGACGTCCCGCCGAGGCGGGTAGAAACCCGCGACCGCGGGCACCGCCGCGGGATCGGACAGTAGCTTGCCGCCGAGTGACAACCAGCCGCCGCCACCCTGGCTGCGCTGCCACAGCGCGCCGTCATGGCCCCTGACCCAGACGTTCGGCGCGACGGTGAAGTCACCCACGCCGCTGGTCGCCGGCGCGCCGAGCGCCCTGCCGCCCAGGGTGGCCCACGCGGTCCAGGTGCCCCGGGCACTGAAGGCCCGGTACCACACGGCACTGTCGGTACCCCGGACGAAGACGAACGTCCGGTCGAACTCCGTGCCGATCGTGATGGCCGCCGGGCCGCTCGTCAGCTTGCCGCCCAGGGAAAGCCCGCCTGCCCCCGATGAGCCCGGGCTGAGGGGCCCTTTCAGCACCAGGCTGTGGGTGGCCGCCGCATAAAAGATGTTGATGTTGTCGAAGGCCGTGGTACTGACACCGGCCACCTGACCCGGGGCCGGCCGCGGCGAAGTGGCCGGCGCGGCGGACGCCGGTCCGGCCACCAGCGCCGCCAGCATCAGGCCGGCACTGGCACAAATCATGCCAACCCAGCCCGTGCGAGCCCGCCGGCCGGGGAGAACCTTGGTTAATGACGAGGCGGACATCGCTGGCTCCGTTCTGGCGGATCCTGCGACGACCTGATAACTTCGCTAGCGCCTGCCCCTCCCCCGCCCGCTCTTCGAGCGCGACTGCCACGTGCTGACACACGGCGGCTGGACGGGCTGCTCCGGGCGCCATAACAGCCCTTCGCGGCAGCGCATCAGCCCGGTTGCCTCAAATCGTAACGGCCGTGTGCCAATGAGGACCCAGCTGAGCCAATCGCCAGTTAAAGCCGGTGCCGTCGCATTCGCCGGCACCATCAACGCTTCAACGACGGCCCTAACCCGGCAAGGGCCGAAAGTCCCCGACGACGAAACCACGGCGGGTTGGCGGCCTACGGTGACTAAACGGAGGTGCTGGGGCCGTGGCGCATCCGCGGAGCCGTTGAGGATATTGATACCGAACGGCTGCCGCATCGGCGCGGGGCCTTTGACGGGCCACCGCGCGATGGCTCAGCCGGCCTGGGGAGCGGTGAGCCTGTCCACCACGTCGACCACGCCGTCGATGTCCCAGGTCAGCGTCACCGCCACCGGGATCAGATCCGGCTGGCCCAGTTCGCCGGGCTGCCCGGTCAGGACCACAATGCCGTTCTTGACCACGACATTGACGCTGGCTGGATCGGTGAACAGGATGCCGGTGAGCACCGCGCGCACGTCGTCGGCGATCTGCTCGTCGGGGCGCAGGAACACGCTGAGCAGGTCGCGGCGGCTGACGATGCCGATCAGCACGCCGGCTGGATCGACGACCGGCAGCTGCTTGAGGTGATGCTGGTTCATCACTCGCGCGGCAGCGTGGATCGTCGCCTCCGGGCGGATCGTGATCGCGGGTGAGGTCATCAGCTGCTCCGCCGTGACGCCCCACGGCTTGCGGCGGGACCGCCAGCGCGGGACCGCCCGATGGCCGGCGGCCCGGGCGTGGCGCTCGCGCTGGTCCTCGATGCGCAGCAGGTCCGCCTCCGACACGACTCCGGCGACGTGGCGGCCCATGGTGAGCACGGGCACCGCGCTGACCTTGTGCTGCGCGATCAAGGTGGCGATCTCCTTGGCTGTCGTTATCCGGTCAACGGCCGCCACCGATGTGGTCATGACATCGCGGACGGTCCGGTGCCACCGCCCGCGGTGCGGCTCGCCGGCGGCCCCCGCGCTGGTCCCGGACTGATGCGTTGCTGCCTGCTCGCCGACATGCTCCTCGACGGTGTTGAGCGCGCGCGACACATCAGACGCGGAGGCCCGGCCGTGCAGCGACTCGTAGTAGGCGGCGCCGAGATGGCGCAGTATCCCGTCCAGGTGGGCTTCACGACGGTTCATTGCCCTTCCGCCTCCTCAGGTCGTAACGGCCTTAGGGCATGTTTCGCGGATCTTGGTCCGCGCGGTCACGGCCGGCCCGGGCGCGCACGAGAAGCCAGGTGACCGCAACCAGCGGCGCCGGTCGGGTACGCGCCCGCGCTGGCCTCCGGCTAGCCTGCGCTCGCGGTGGGATGGTGCTCTACCACCGTGTCGGAGGCGGGAACGAACACGCTCTGGTGGCCGTCGCTCCAGCGGACCAGATACGGCGGCGCGCCGTCCGCACCATGCACCTCGACGATCACCGCTTTGCGATCTTGATCACCAACGTGGTGTCCCCTGACGACCAGTTCATCGCCGGCATTTGCTCGCATGACTCCTCCCTTCCCGCCACAAGATCGTCACCTTGCGGCGTGCCCGCCGGTCAAACAGGCCGGCGGAGCCTGACGTGCCCATCGCCGCGGCGGCGGCGCGGCCCCGGCTGGCAGGGGGTGCGCAAGCCCGCGCCCGCCGCCGCCGGGTCCGGCCGGCGCACCCGTCTCGTCGTATACGGTCGCGCCGGCCGCTGCCAGCGCGGCCGCGCCCCACCGTCGGCTTCTCAGTCACGCCACAACGGTGCGCCAGCCGGTGAGAAGCGACCAGGGCCCAACGTCCCGCCGGGATGCGCGCCTACACCAGACTGACGGGGAGGGCTCCGCATCGTGCGGATCGCCATTGCGCGGTGCGCGGACTCGCTCCGCTACTCCGCGTCTGCTAATCATGCCCTTCCTTTTTCATCATATCTCGGCCTAGCTTCGCCCGGTTCTACCGACGATACGACTTCCCGCCGCCGACGGCATCGCCACCGCATCGGCATCGGCCTCATGAGTAATCCCGCTATGCTGCCGAGAGCCAATTGCGCGGACACACAATGCGGCAGCCGTTCGGTATCAATATTCCAAACGGCTGCGCGTATGCGCGCCATGGCCTGTGAGCGCCGCGATCTCTCCGTGTCGCGACGTCGGCTTCCCTGCCGCTCCTGCTCACCAAATCATGCCGGCGCGGGCGATGGGCCGGGCACTGGAGCGCGGTGTCGCGGCCTGAGGGCGAGAAAGGTGTCGCGGCCTGAGGGCAAGAAAGAAGCCTGCTGCCCGCGCCCGGGCACGGGCGCGGGCATTTGCCGAAGGTGACGATGGGCCCTGGTGACGCTGGCACGGCGGGGGGAAGGGTGGGTCTGGAGCGGAGGTGGCCATGATTTTCGCTGATCGGGCCGATGCGGGACGGCGCCTGGCCACCCGGCTGCGGGACCTGCGAGATAAGCGTGTGGTGGTCCTTGGCCTGCCGCGGGGCGGCGTGCCGGTCGCTTTCGAGGTGGCCCGCGCCCTCGGCGCGCCGCTCGACGTCATCGTCGTCCGCAAGCTTGGGGTGCCGTTCCAGCCCGAACTGGGCATGGGCGCCATCGGCGAGGACGGGGTGCGGGTAATTAACCGCGAGGTCGTCCGCCTCGCCGGGGTCTCCAAGGACGAGCTGGCCGCGGTCGAGGCACGAGAACGCGCCGAGCTCGAACGCCGCGCCCGGCGCTTCCGCGGCGGCCGGCCGCGGCAGCCGCTTAACGGCCGGATTGCGGTGGTGGTCGATGACGGCGTCGCCACCGGGTCGACCGCCCAGGCCGCCTGCCAGATCGCCCGGGCGCAGGGAGCGGCCCGGGTGATACTCGCCGTGCCCGTCGCGCCGCCGCGGTGGGAGACGCGGATCGGGATCAGCGCCGACGAGCTGCTCTGCCTGGAGACCCCGGCACCGTTCCTGGCTATCGGGCAGTTCTACGCCGACTTCTCTCAGACAACCGACGACGAGGTGGCCGCCTGCCTGCAACGCGCGGCCACACCTGGCTCCGCGGCAGACGCCAGCGCGGCGGCCGCGGGCGGCCCCCTCGCCCGCGATGAAGAGGTGGAGGTCAGCACGGGGGCGGCCGGCCTGGCCGGTCATCTGACCGTGCCCGGCCAGGCGACCGGGATCGTGGTTTTCGCCCACGGCAGCGGCAGCAGCCGGCACAGCCCGCGCAACCGCTACGTCGCCGCCGTCTTAACCCAGGCGGGCCTGGGCACACTCCTGTTCGACCTGCTCACCCCGGAGGAGGAACTCGACCGGGCCAACGTGTTCGACATTGGCCTGCTCGCCGGGCGGCTCACCGACGTCACCCGATGGCTGGCCACCCAGCCCAGTGCCGCGGGCCTGCCCGTCGGCTACTTCGGCGCCAGCACCGGCGCCGCCGCCGCGCTGTGGGCCGCGGCCGAACCCGGCGCCGGCGTCGCGGCCGTGGTGTCCCGCGGCGGACGCCCCGACCTCGCCAGTCCCCGCCTCGGCTCGGTGCGGGCACCCACGCTGCTCATCGTCGGCGGCCGCGATGACGTGGTGCTTGACCTGAACCGCCGGGCCCAGGCCGAGCTGCGCTGCGAGAACCACCTCGCCGTGATACCCGGCGCCACCCACCTGTTCGAGGAACCCGGCACCCTCCCCGCCGCCGCCGAACTGGCCCGTGACTGGTTCACCAGCCACCTGCCCCCGGGCGCTGCGAGCACGGTTCAGCCATAACTTACGCCGCACGACGGGAACGCGAAGACGCGCTCCGCGCGGGCGCTGTCCGCCTGGTTCAGGCGATGCATCACCACCTGCCTGCCGGGCATGTGCGGGCCGATGTCCCAGCGCTGACCGAGCCCGTGCGGCATTTGGCCGGCTTGCTGGACGCTACCGGCGGCCGAGCATCTGCAGGAAGCCGAGGTGGCGGTGGTGGACTCCTATGACTGGCCACGGCCTGACACGATCAGCGCAGGCGAGGGCCCCCTCATCGACGCGGCGATTCTCGCCGCGGTGGAACGGCTGCGTGACGCCATCGACGCCTTGGACGAGCTGAACGGCAGCGCCTGAAGGATGGTGACCCACATTGGCGATCAGGCCTGTGAGCTGCGGAGGCTACTGTCCCGGCCGCAGTGCGAGGCGGGCCCGCTCGCAATTGGCTGTCAGGGCGGTGTCTCGGAGTCCAGCGCGCTCGCCGAGGCCCGGCGGATCGTCCCCGCGCCGCTGATCAGGGCCCGCCGCCACGGCGCAACGCCCTCGATCTCGGTTTCCAGCGAGAAGCTCAGGAACGTCCTGATCACCACGATCAGCCCGAGCACGAGGACATTGTCGAGAGTAGGTGCGACCGCGACGGTGCGAACCAGGTCGGCGGCGACCAGGACCTCCAGCCCGAGCAGCAGGGTCCCGCCGAATGCCTGGCGCAGTACCAGGTAAGCCCTTGCCGACCAGCCGGACCGCCGGCAGGCCACCGCCGCGAGCACGAACGACCAGATCACGCCGACCACCAGGATCGCGGCTCCCAATGCCTCGAAACCCTGGGCAACGTGATCCATCAGCCCGGTGAACGGCTCGGCCGACGACTCGGCAGCGACCGCCGCGAGGATCATGCGTCCCAGCCCCGCATGCCGTCCCCTCAGCTAGCCCAGCGAGCCGTCAAGCAGTCTCTCACCCGCCAGGCACACAACGCGCCGTTTGCGCAGAGTCAGCGTAGATGCAGGCCACTGGGTCCGCGTGCCTCGCCCTGCCGTTGGGCCTACCGCCCGGCCCGCTCGTGCATGTTCCCGCCCCGGGCGATCAGGTAGGCCAGGACGCCTATCAGCGGGATGAGCAGCACGAAGAGGAACCAAAGGGCCTTGGCCAAGCCGGACAGATCAGAACTGCGGAAGATGTCGAGGAACACCATGATCAGGATCCAGAACCAGATGACGAACAGGAAGACCTCAAAGATCGTCCAGAATACGGCCAGCAGAGGGTAGGAGTAGGAACTGGCGGAAGCGAATGTCATGGTTGTCTCCCTTGGCGCGTAGCAATATTGGCGCGAAGCAATACCGTCACACTGCCCCGGCGCGAGGGCAGCCTAGCCGTGAGGCGCAACGATCATACTGGGGCCAGCGGTGCACGTCACTCATACGGCGCGAACTAGGACATTCAGGCGCGCGATCTCGCCGCAGCCGCCGTTGTGCGCCATGATGCGACCCCGCATGGCGAACGGGTGGGTGTTCTGCGACGTCCGCCCGCCCGCGGTCGCCCACCGCACGTGGGCGACAAACGCCGCGGACTCTGCCTGCTTGGCCTCGTGGATAAACGCCTCGTCACCGCACGGGTGACGTCGCGGCGGCCGCGGCTTACTGTCGTTATGTGATAGTCGCGGCCACGCTCGCGGTCGTGGTCCTGCTTATCGGCGCCGGGCTGGCCTGGACCGCGCGCCTGGTCCATGTCGGCAATCTGGACGCGCTGGCGCTGGCAGAAAAGGTCGCCACGCCCGATCCCGTCTCTCCGCTCGACTGGCCAGAGCTTCATGTGCGGGCAGTCGTCATGCTGCCAGATGAACGGCCCTTGGTCCTCCTGCTGGTCGACTGGCCCGCCCACCCGCAGCGGGCAGCCACGCTACTGGTGGCCCTGGACAGCGGCGATCACCGGTCAGTGCCCCTGCTCACGCAGTGGTGCGCCACCCAGGCATCGGTCTCGCCGACCCGGCAGGGCGCAGCGGACTTGGAACTGCGCCGTCGCCAGAGCCTGGAGCGGGTACATGCGGTACTGGTCACGGAGGACCATGCCCCGTAAGACCGGTGCGCGAGGCTGCGCGCCGTCCTTCCTCGCGGTCCTGGTGACCGCTGGAGCTCGATTCATCTCCCTGGCAGCCGCCTGTCATCCGCAGCCTCGGGGAGTGAGCCGCGCTCCCCGGACCACGTGGTCTCCGCCAGGTCAGGACTCTTGGCGGCACCTGCCTCGACGGTCCCGGCGGGTAGCTCGCGCCGGGCGATGACGTGGACGTCGATACCGAATGCACCCGCCTCCCGGATAACCCGATGTACGTTCGACCCGCCGCCGGTGAGCTGCTGCCAACGGCTGCGCTGGCTGGATCCGATCACAATCTGAGTGATCTGATGCTTCCGTGCGAAGCTTGCGATGGCCCGGGGGGGATCGTCGTCTCGTATCTGGTGCCAGCGGGCACCGAGGTCCGCCGCCAGCTCCCGCAACCGGTCGATCGACCGGCGGTCGCCGCGTCGGCTGCCGTCGCCGCCGCTGACGTGGACAACGTCTAGTTCCCCCTTGACCCTGGATGCCATGCGGGCCGCCCGTCGCAGCAGCACGCCGGTCCCCGGTTCCGCGGTGACGGCCACCATGATGCGCTCGGTCGTCTCCCATAGAACCGGGGACTCGTGCAGCCGGAGGTGCTCGAGGAGCTCTTCATCCGCCTCGTCGGCAAGGAACCGCAGCGCCAGCTCCCTCAAGGCGATCAGGTTGTCGGTACGGAAGAAGTGCGTGAGGGCCAGGGGGACCCTTTCCTTCGGGTAGATGTTGCCGTGGAGCATCCGGCGGCGCAGCTGCTCCGGCGAGGAGTCGACCAGCTCGATCTGGTTGGCTCTGCGCACCACCCAGTCCGGCACCCGTTCGCGGACCCGCGCCCCGGTCATGTGCTCGACCTCATCGGCGATGCTCTCGAGGTGCTGGATGTTGACGGTAGTGATGACGTCGATGCCCGCGTCGAGGAGTTCCAGGACATCCTTCCAGCGTTTGCCGTGCCGGCCGGATCCCGGCACATTCGTGTGGGCAAGCTCATCGACGAGGGCGATCTTGGGCCGTCGTTGCAGGACTGCGTCGAGGTCCATCTCCTCGAGGCGGCTTCCCCGGTACTCGACCGCCTTGCGGGGGATGACCTCCAGGCCGTCGATCAACTCCTCGGTGAGCCGCCGCCCGTGGCACTCGACAAACCCGACGACGACGTCGGCACCCCGCCCCCGCCGGCGTTGGCCCTCGTTGAGCATGGCATAGGTCTTGCCCACGCCTGCGACCGCGCCCAGGTAGATGCGGAAATGACCCGCCGCTTCGACCACGTCGGTGGCATCTGTCCCCACCGCCGCCGCTTCGCTCACGCCTTCGTCGGTCCACTCAGAGCCGGTGACCCTCGCCTGCTCGGTGATCTCGGCGGCATCCCTCCACACAGGTGCTTCGACGAGGCGGACGGGCTGGTGTTTGGATTCTGTTAGCGATCGGTCACCAGCGCTCGTCCGGGGCGACCGCAATGGCACAATGTCGGCGTGGCTGCCTTTTTCGCACTGATTGGCAGTATCGCGTTGCAGCCGCCTTGGTCCACCTGATCCGGGCTCTGGAGCACGCATGACCGTCGTTGAGGGCATTCTCCTCGCCGTCTCTGTCACGGTGTTCATCTATTTGGGCGTCGCCATGTTCAAGCCCGAGTGGTTCTAGATGGATTTCGCCTCGGCCATCGTCACCATGGCCATCGCTCCCGCCATCATTTGGCGGTACCCCGGTTGGTACCGGGCTGGCTATCGCCCGATTCCGGCAGCGGGGCCTGGGCGTGACTGACGTCATCCTTATCGCAACCATCTTGGCGTTTTTCTTGGCCGCTGCCCAGTTGGTCCGGGCGCTGGGACGCGTGATCGCCGACTCCGGCGACGACGCCGGTCCCGAGGATGACGCCGGTCCGGACGCTGACGCATCCGAGCATGAGCTTCAGGGTGGGCGATCGGCGTGAGCGAGCCAGGTACCCACGCCGGGGGGACGGCCGGCGCGCCACCGGAAACCCGGCCGCCCAAGGTCCGCACCCGGCCGGGCGCCTCGACGTTCGAGCGGTCGATATTGCGTCGCGGTATCGGCGAGGCGTTCGTGAAGCTCGACCCCCGCCACATGGTCCGGATCCCGGTCATGTTCGTGGTCGAGATCGGCAGCGTCGTCACTACCATCGAGTTTTTCGCCAGCCCCGATCTGTTCGTCGGGTTGATCACGTTGTGGTTGTGGGCGACCGTGTTGTTCGCCAACTTCGCCGAGGCAGTGGCCGAGGGCCGGGGCAAGGCCCAGGCGGACACCTTGCGCCGCAGCCGCCAGGAGGCCCTCGCCTTCGTCGAGCGGGCCGATGGCACGGTTGAGGAGATTCCGTCGGCAAACTTGCAGGTCGGTGACCTTTGCGTCGTCGAGGCCGGGCAGGTCATCCCCGGCGATGGTGACGTCGTGGAGGGGATGGCCGCGGTCGACGAGTCGGCGATCACGGGAGAGTCGGCCCCGGTGATCCGTGAGTCGGGCGGTGACCGCTGTGCGGTGACCGGGGGCACCGTGGTCCTGTCCGACCGGATCGTGGTCCGGACCACGTCCAACCCCGGTGAGACGTTCCTTGACCGAATGATTGCCCTGGTCGAGGGGGCGAGCCGGCAGAAGACGCCCAACGAGGTCGCGCTTGACATCCTGATCGCCGGGCTGACCATGATTCTGCTCGTAGCGGTGGTCACGCTGCAGCCGATGGCGATCTACTCCAAGGCCATCCAGTCCACGGCCGTGCTTGTCGCGCTGTTCGTCTGCCTGGCCCCCACGACGATCGGCGGTTTGCTGTCGGCGATCGGCATCGCCGGAATGGACCGGATGGTGCAGCGGAACGCGCTGGCGATGTCGGGACGGGCCGTCGAGGCCGCCGGGGACTGCTCGACGCTGCTGCTCGACAAGACCGGCACGATCACCTACGGGAACCGGATGGCCGCTGAGTTCCTCCCCGTCGCAGGCGGCGCCCATCCTAAGCTGGCAGAGACCGAGCTGGCCGAGAACGAGCTGGCAGAGACCGAGCTGGCCGAGGCGGTGCTCGCGGCGAGCCTGGCCGACGAGACGCCTGAGGGCCGTTCCATCGTCGAGTTCGCCGAGGCGCGTTACGGGCTCGCCCACCCGGACCTGGCGGGTGCGGAGCTCGTTCCGTTCTCTGCCCAGACGCGGATGAGCGGGATCGACCTGGAAGGGCGGCGGGTCCGTAAGGGCGCCGGCGACTCGGTGCGGCGGTGGGTCGAGGAGCTTGGTGGTACCGTCCCGGCCGATCTCGCCCCCATCGTGGAGCGGATCGCCGCTGGGGGCGGGACGCCCCTGGTGGTGGCGGACGGGCCGCGGGTCCTCGGCGTAATCCACCTGAAGGACACGGTCAAGCAGGGCATGGCCGAGCGCTTCGAGGAATTGCGCGACATGGGCATCCGGACCGTGATGATCACGGGGGACAACCCGCTGACAGCGGCTGCCATCGCCCAGGAGACCGGCGTCGACGACTTTCTGGCCGAGGCCACGCCCGAGGAGAAGGTGGCGCTGATCCGGCGCGAGCAGCGCGGCGGCCACATGGTGGCGATGACGGGCGACGGCACCAATGACGCGCCCGCGCTCGCGCAGGCCGACGTCGGCCTGGCGATGAACACCGGCACGCAGGCCGCCAAGGAGGCCGGCAACATGGTCGACCTCGACTCGAACCCGACCAAGCTCATCGAGGTCGTCGAGGTCGCCAAGCAGCTCCTCATCACCCGCGGGTCGCTCACAACCTTCTCCATCGCGAACGATGTCGCCAAGTACTTCGCCATCATCCCGGCGATGTTCGTTGTCGCCTATCCCAAGCTCAAGGTGCTGAACGTGATGCACCTGTACAACCCGCACACGGCGATCCTTTCCGCTGTGATCTACAACGCCATCATCATCCCGATGCTCATCCCCCTCGCCATGCGGGGGGTGAAGTTCCGGCCGCTCGACGGCGCCGCCATCCTCCGGCGCAACGGCCTCATCTACGGCATCGGCGGGATCATTGCCCCGTTCGTCTTCATCAAGCTCATCGATCTCGTCGTGACCGCGATCGGATTGCACTGACATGCGGCGCCACCTCCTCGCGAGCCTGGTCATGCTCCTCGGCGTCACGATCGTGCTCGGATTCGGGTACCCCCTCGTCGTCACCGGCCTATCCGCACTCATGTTCGGGCACCAGGCGGACGGCTCGCTCGTTTACCGCGGTGGCAAGCTCGTCGGATCGTCGCTGCTCGGCCAGAGCTTCGCCGACAGCAAGGGCAACCCGCTTCCCAGGTACTTCCAGCCCCGCCCGTCGGCCGCGGGGACCGGATATGACGCCTCGGCGTCGGCCGCCACCAACCTCGGCCCCTCGAACCCGCTGCTGATCGGGTTCGTGCCGGGAGTGAACACAGTCGGCGTTGACGGCAGGCCGGCACCGGCCAACCCCTTCGCGGCTCCGGCCGACCCGGCGTGCGTCCCCACCGACCCGAAGGGGAACCCCGTGACCAGCCCGGCACCCGGCCAGCGGTATGCGAGGAACCCTGACGGCTCCTACGCCTGCGACCCCGGCACCGTGCCCGAGCGCGCCTTCGCCTACCGCGAGCTCAACGGGCTCCCGGCCAATGCGTCCGTCCCGATCGATGCGGTCACGGCCTCGGGCTCGGGGCTTGACCCTGGCATCTCCGTGGCGAACGCCCTCGACCAGGCGCCGCGTGTCGCCCGTGCCCGGCACCTTCCGGTGCGCCAGGTGACTGCCCTCGTGCACCACTACACCGACGGCCGTCAGTGGGGGTTCCTGGGCGAGCCCTCGGTGAACGTCTTCGACCTCAACCTGGCATTGGACCGGCTCAGATGAGCGCCTGGGGATGGGTACAGCTCCTGTTCATCGCGGCGGTTACCGCGGTGACCGCGCCCTGCTCGGCCATTACCTGGCGGCGACGTTCCGGGGCGGCCGGGCGCCGGGAGACCGCGTGTTCCTTCCTGTCGAGCGCCTCGTGTACCGGGTCCTCGGTATCGACCCCGACAGCAGCTGGACCTGGCGGAGCTACGCGCTGGCGGTACTGGCATTCGGGGTGGTCTCCACCCTGTTGCTGTTCCTCATTCTGCGCTTGCAGGGGCCGCTACCGTTGAACCCGACCCACGCCCCGGGGATGTCCCCGCTGCTGGCCTTTAACACCGCTATCAGCTTTATCACCGGCACCAACTGGCAGGCCTACTCGGGTGAAACCCAGGCCAGCTACCTCGCGCAGATGGCCGGGCTCGTGGTCGCGCAGTTCACCGCGGCCGCCATCGGGCTGTCGGTGGCCCTGGCCGTCATCCGGGGCATCTCAGGAAGTGCCCGCACGATCGGCAACTTCTGGGTGGATCTCACCCGGAGCTTGGTGCGCGTCTTCGTCCCCCTCTCGGTCCTCGGCGCGCTAGTCCTGGTTGGCCAGGGCGCGGTGCAGAACTTCAGCGGATTTCGCACTGCCACGACGCTCGCGGGCGGGACCCAGCAGGTTCCCGGCGGGCCGGCCGCCTCCATGGAGGTCATCAAGCTGCTCGGCACCAACGGCGGCAGCTTCTACGGCGCAGGCGGCGCGCACCCGTTCGAGAACCCCACCGGATTCACCAACATGTTCGACCTGCTGCTGGTCATCGTGCTGCCGTTCGCCATCGTCCTCATGTTCGGCCGGCTCATCGGCCGGCGACGGCAGGGCTACGCCATCGCCGCGGTCATGGCCATCCTGTTCCTCGGCCACACCGTGGTCTCGATGCAGGCGGAAGCGCACGGCAACCATCTGCTGCCGGCGACCGTGTCCCAGGTGGCGAGCAGCGACAACCCCGGCGGCACCATGGAGGGGAAGGAGACCCGGTTCGGCCCCGACGGGTCGGCGCTGATGACCGTCGGGACCATGGGAACGACAGCCGGCGCCACCGATTCGGCCCTCGACAGCTATACCCCGGTCGGGGGCGCGGGAGCATTCGTCGGCATTCTGCTCGGCGAGGTCAGCCCCGGTGGTGACGGCGGCGGGCTCTATACCATGCTCGTGTTCGCGCTGCTGGCTGTCTTCGTCGCCGGGCTGATGGTCGGCCGTACCCCGGAATTCCTGGGCAAGAAGATCCGCGCACCGCAGATGAAGCTCGTCGTCGCCTACGCGCTGACGATCCCGATCGTGGTCCTGGTGTTCGGGAGCACGTCCCTCGTGCTCGGGGCCGGCACCCGGTCGATCCTCAACCCCGGCATGCACGGCCTGACCGAGGTCACCTATGCCTTCGCCTCGGTGGCACAGAACAATGGGTCCGCCTTCGCCGGGCTGGCGGCCAACACGCCGTGGTATGACACGACGCTCGGCCTGGTGATGCTGGTCGGGCGTTTCGTGCCGATCGTGCTGGCCCTGGCCATCGCCGGGTCACTCGCCGGGGCACGTGTCCACGCGCGTACCAGGGCCACCCTGGACACCTCGGGGCCGACGTTCGTCGTGTTCCTGCTCGGGGTGATCGTGATCGTTGGCGGCCTCATCTACTTTCCCATGCTCATACTGGGCCCGATCGGCGAGCGCATCGTCGGGTGAAGATCGGTGCCCACGTGCCGTGCCCCGGCGCTCATCAGCTGGTGCTCGGAGCAACGGGTGTTGCCCTGGATCACCCTTTTCGGGTGACGTGCGGCCTTTACGCTCGGACCGGAAAGGTTCTCCTCCGGCCGTCCTGATCCGGTCAGCGTGGGTACGGTCAGCGGAATTGGGAATGAATTCGCCAGTTATTACAGTTGCGTTCACCTACGCGGAAAGGGCCATTGTAGGCGTGGCAGCCGTGGTGATGAATCCGGTGCCGCCGCGGATCGAGGCTGTGGGCACCGTGGCACGTAACCGGGTCCGCGGCCACGGGTGAGGGGAACGGCGAGAGCCAAGGGAACGGCGAGAGCCAAGGGGAACGGCGATGGGTGCTGAGCGTGAGCGGGTGGACGGGTTCGGGCATTTGGAGGACGGGTTGCGGCAGGCCAGCCCGTGGTATCTGTGGGGGCCGTATGTGAGTGAGCGGCAGTGGGGGACGGTCCGTGAGGATTACAGCGCGGATGGCGAGGCGTGGGATTACCTGCCGCACGACCATGCCCGGTCGCGTGCCTACCGGTGGGGTGAGGACGGGCTGGCTGGTTTCTGCGACGTGGAGCAGCGGCTGTGCCTGGGGCTGGCGTTGTGGAACGGCCGCGACCCGATCTTGAAGGAGCGCCCGTTCGGGCTGACCGGTGCGGAGGCCAATCACGGCGAGGATGTCAAGGAGTACTGGTGGTACCTGGACGCGCTGCCCAGTCACGCCTGGAACCGGTGGCGCTACCACTACCCGCAGGCGGCGTTCCCGTATGAGGACCTGCGGGCGGAAAACGGCCGCCGCGGCAAGCACGACCCCGAGTACGAGCTGCTGGACACCGGCGTGTTCAACGATGACCGCTACTGGATCACCGAGGTCCATTACGCCAAGGCCGACCCTGCCGATGTGCTGATGACGGTCCGGGTGACCAACGCCGGCCCGGAGGCCGACACGGTGCATGTGCTGCCGACCGCGTGGTTCCGCAACACCTGGTCCTGGGACACCGGCGCGCCCAAGCCGGCCCTGGTGGGGGCAGGAGGCTCCGCGGTCACGGTCGAGCACCCGTTCCTCGGCTCACTCGAACTGCTCGCTGGGCTCGCCCCCGACGGCGCGAGCCCGGTTGCGCTGTTCTGCGAGAACGAGACCAACCTGGCGCGGCTGTACGGCGCGGCGGCGACGACGCCGTACCCCAAGGACGGGATAAACGATCACGTGATCCACGGGGCGGGCACCGTCAACCCCGATCAGCGCGGCACCAAGTGCGCCTTCTGGTACAAGCTGACGGTCGCGCCGGGCGAGACCGCCGAACTGCGGCTGCGGCTGCGCCCGACGGGCGCCGCGCGCCGCAGGCAACCGGGTGCCGCGGCGCCGCTCGGCAGCGATTTCGACCGCGTGGTGCGTGAGCGCCGGGCCGAGGCTGACGAGTTCTACGCGGAGCTGACGCCGGAGGGGGCCAGCGCGGACGAGGCGATGGTGATGCGGCAGGCCTTCGCCGGGATGCTGTGGAGCAAGCAGCTGTACAACTACGACGTGGCCCGCTGGCTCGATGGCGACCCGGCCCAGCCGGCCCCGCCGCCCGGGCGGCGGGACGGCCGCAACGCGCGGTGGCGCAACTTCGATTCCTTCGACCTCATGTCGATGCCGGACAAGTGGGAGTACCCCTGGTTCGCCGCGTGGGACCTGGCCTTCCACTGCGTGACGCTGGCGCACCTGGACCCGGCGTTCGCGAAATACCAGCTGATCTTGCTGTGCCGCGAATGGTTCCAGCACCCGAACGGGGCGCTGCCCGCCTACGAGTGGGACTTCGGTGACGTGAACCCGCCGGTGCAGGCGTGGGCCGCACTCGAGGTGTTCGCCATCGACGGCGGCCGCGATCTGGACTTCCTGAGCCGGGTGTTCGACAAGCTGCTGGTCAACTTCACCTGGTGGGTCAACCTGGAGGACGCCGGCGGCAACAACGTGTTCGAGGGCGGCTTCCTCGGGCTGGACAACATCGGCCCGATCGACCGGTCGCACCTGCCGGTCGGCGGCACCCTGGAGCAGTCGGACGCGACCGGCTGGATGGCGTTCTACGCGATCGCGATGGCCGGCATCGCCGGTGTGCTGCAGCGCAGCGGCCACCGCCCGGCGGTCGATCTGGTGCTGAAGTTCCTCGAGCACTTCGCCGCCATCACGGACGCCATGGACGACCAGGGCCTGTGGGACGAGGCCGACGGGCTGTACTACGACCGGCTGCTCACCCCGGACGGGACCGCGGTCCCGGTCAAGTACCGGTCGATGGTCGGCATCATCCCGCTGCTGTCGGCCGCGGTCATCGACGAGGGCTGGCTGACCCAGGCAGTCACGGTCGGCAAGCAATTCGCCGGCTTCCTGGACCGGCACGGCCTGGCCGACCCCGCCAAGCTCGGCGAAACCGGCATGCTGCGCGGTATACCCGGCGACCAGCGGCTGCTGCTGTCCGTGGTCGGCGTCGACCGGCTGGAGAAACTGTTCGCCAAGCTGTTCGACACCAGCGAGTTCCTGTCCCCCTACGGGCTGCGCGCGCTGTCGGCCTACCATCGCGACCATCCCTACCAGCTCGACGTCGAGGGGTTCAGCGCCACCGTCGACTACGAGCCCGCCGAGTCCACCACCGGCATGTTCGGCGGGAACTCCAACTGGCGCGGGCCGCTGTGGTTCCCGCTCAACTACCTCGTCGTCAGCGTCCTCGAACGCTACTACCGGTTCTTCGGCGACGAGCTCACCATCGAATACCCGGCCGGCTCCGGACACAAGGTGCCGCTCGACGTGATCAGCCTGGACCTGCAGGACCGGCTCATCTCCCTGTTCATCACCGGCCCGGACGGGCGGCGGCCGTGTTTCGGCTGGGCCGACCGGCTGCAGCACGACCCGGCGTGGAAAGACAACCTCGTTTTCAACGAGTACTTCCACGGCGACAACGGCGCCGGGCTCGGCGCCTCCCACCAGACCGGCTGGACCGGGCTGATCGCGGACGTGATCCGCCGCCGCCACGGCGCGGTCAGCTCCGTCGGCGACATCATCCGCAGCCTCGCCCAGGAGCCACGGTCATGACCGCGCCTACCGCGCAGCCCCCCGTAACCAGCCCCGCCCCGGCGCTGCCAGGCAGCGCGTTCCCGCTCGGTGCGACCGCGGCTGAGGGCGGAACGAACTTCGCCGTGGCGGCCGGCGCCGCCGACAGCATGCTGCTGTGCCTGTTCGACGGCGACGGCGCCGAGACGCAGATACCGCTGCTGGATTATGACGCGGGTGTTTGGCACGGTTTCGTCCCCGGGCCGGCGCCGGGCAGGCCTACGGGTACCGCGCCGCAGGCCGTTATGATCCGGGTTCGGGTTTGCGCTTCAACCCGGCGAAACTGCTGCTCGACCCGTACGCCCGGGCGCTGCACGGTGCGGTGCGATTCGGGCCCGAGGTGCTCGGGTACGCGGCCGGCGACCCGGACGCGCCGAGCACGCTCGACTCGGCGGCGCACGTACCGCGCAGCCTGGTCGTGGACGAGGCGTTCGAGTGGCGCGACCGAGCGCGCCCCAGGCACTCGTACGCGGACACGGTCATCTACGAGGTGCACGTCAAGGGCTTCACGATGCGCCACCCGGGGGTGCCGCCCGAGTTGCGCGGCACCTATGCCGGGCTCGGGCACGAGGCGGCCATCGGCCATCTGCTGGATCTCGGCGTAACCGCCGTTGAACTGCTGCCGGTGCATGAGAGCGTGCCCGAGGCGTTCCTGCTGGAGCGCGGGCTGACGAACTACTGGGGCTACAACACGATCGGGTATCTCGCACCGCATCAGGGGTATTCGGCGCAGGTGCGGGCCGGGCGGCCCGGCGGGCAGGTCGCCGAGTTCAAATCCATGGTCGGCGCCCTGCACCGGGCCGGGCTCGAGGTGCTGCTCGACGTCGTCTTCAACCACACCGCCGAGGCGGATCAGCGCGGTCCCACGCTCTGCTACCGGGGCCTGGACAACGCCGCCTACTACCGGCTCGACCCCTGCGACCCGCGCCAGTACGTCGACACCACCGGCTGCGGCAACTCGCTCAACGTCGGCGACCCGCTGACCCTCCAGCTGATCATGGACTCGCTGCGCTACTGGGTCACGCAGATGCATGTCGACGGCTTCCGGTTCGACCTCGCCCCCACCCTCGCCCGCCAGGAAGGTGCCTTCGACCAGAGGTCGGCGTTCCTCGATCTTGTCTCGCAGGATCCCGTCGTGTCGAGGGCCAAGCTTGTCGCCGAGCCGTGGGACGTCGGCCAGATGGACAGCTACGACCTCGGCGGTTTCCCGCCGGTGTGGCGGGAGTGGAACGGCAAGTACCGCGACACAATGCGGGACTTCTGGCGCAGCCACCCGGTCGGCATCGGCGAGTTCGCCTCAAGGTTCTGCGGCTCGTCGGACATGTACAGCCGCGCCCGGCGCCGGCCGACGGCCTCGGTGAACCTGATCACCGTGCACGACGGTTTCACGCTGCGCGACCTGGTCTCCTACAACGACAAGCACAACGAGGCCAACGGAGAATCCAACCGCGACGGGACCAGCGACAACCGCTCGTGGAACTGCGGCGCCGAGGGCCGCACCGATGACCCCGGCGTGCTGGCGCTGCGGGCGCGCCAGTCCCGCGCGCTGCTCACCACCTTGCTGCTGTCCTTCGGGATCCCGATGCTGCTCGGCGGCGACGAGATGGGCCGCACCCAGCAAGGCAACAACAACGCCTACTGCCAGGACAACGAGATCGCCTGGTACGACTGGTCCGCTGTGGACGCGGACCTGCTCGCGTTCACCAGGCACCTGGTGGCCTTCCGGCGCGCCCACCCGGTGTTCCGCAGGCAACGGTTCCTCGCCGGTGCCGAGGCCTCAGAACTTGGCTGGTTCACCCCGGCCGGCACCGCGATGACCGGCACCGACTGGTCCGACCGCGGCGCTCTGGCCGTAGCCCTGTACCTGGACGGATCCGACGACCCCGACCGGGCCGCCGACGGCACGCCGCTGCTCGACGACGACTTCCTCGTCCTGGTCAACGCCTGGTGGCAGCCGCTCGGCTTCACCATCCCGGCCACCCGCACACCACGGACGGGGCCGCCCGGCCCGGCCGCGGGCGGGCTGAGCTGGCATACCGCGATCGACACCTACGATCCCGCCCGACCCGGCGCCGCGGCCTCCCTCCACGCCGGAGATCAGCTGACCGTTGAGCCCCGGTCGATCATCGTGCTCCGCGCCCCGCTGTGGATCACCCGACGCGGATGATTGGCCGCGCGGTTCAGGCGAAGGCTTGCGCGGCACGCCGCGATGCACCAAGCTCAAATGGCGGGGAGGGTGACCATATTGGCGGTGCCCGGGGTCTTGCTTAGCTGCCGCGCAGGCGGCCTTACCGGCACTCTTCCCGCGCCACATTCTTGACTATCGCGGCTGGTCAGCCGCCTGCTTGTCACCCGTTTCGGATGGCGTCCCTGGCTTGGACGCGGCGTAAGGTCGGCCCTGCCGATCGCAGGAGGCATCGTAGGAAGCCCAGCGCAGGAGGCCCATTGTGGCTGAGGAATATGACGTCATCGTGATCGGGTCCGGCGCTGGCGGCGGGACGCTGGCGCACACGCTGGCACCGTCGGGTAAGCGGATCTTGCTGCTGGAGCGCGGCGACTTCCTGCCCCGGGAGATGGGCAACTGGGATCCCGGGGCGGTGTTCGTCGAAGGGAAGTACATCTCGCCTGACACCTGGTATGACGCCGGGGGGAAGGCGTTCCAGCCGCAGGTGCATTACTTCGTCGGCGGGGCGACAAAGATGTACGGCGCCGCGCTGTACCGGCTGCGGCCGGCCGATTTCGGTGAGCTGCGGCACGTGGACGGGGTGTCGCCGGCGTGGCCGCTGAGTTACGCCGACTTCGAGCCGTGGTACGCGAAGGCGGAGTGGCTGTACCAGGTGCACGGCGCTGGCGGCGCCGATCCGACCGAGGGGCCGAGGTCGCGGCCCTACCCGTGGCCGGCGGTGTCGCACGAGCCCCGGGTCCAGCAGATTTCCGACGCCCTGCAGGCCGGCGGTTACCATCCCTTCCCCGCGCCCTGCGGGATCTTGCTCGATGAGGCGGACCGGGCCCGCAGCACGTGCATCCGCTGCGCCTGGTGCGACGGCTACCCGTGCCTGGTGCACGCCAAGTCCGATGCCGAGACCATCGCGGTGCGCCCACTGCTTGGCGAGCCCAACGTGACGCTGCTCACCGGGGCCGAGGTGACGCGGCTGCAAACCGATCCGGCCGGGCGTGCGGTCACCGGGGTGGAGGTGTCCCGAGACGGCCAGCGCGACGTTTACCACGCCAGCGTCGTCGTGCTCGCGGCCGGCGCCGCCAACAGCGCCAAGATCTTGCTCCGCTCGGCGTCCGGCACCCACCCGGCAGGGCTGGCCAACGGCTCCGACCAGGTCGGCCGCAACTACATGTTCCACAACAGCAAGGCCGTGGTGGCCCTGGGCAAGGAACCCAACGACACGGTGTTCCAGAAGACCCTCGCCATCAACGACTTCTACCTGGCCGGGGACGGCCGCCAGTGGCCGATCGGCAACATCCAGATGCTCGGCAAGTCAAACGCGGCGGCGATGAAAGGCGAAGAACCCAAACTCACCATGCTCGCCCCGCACTGGAGCCTGGACGAGGTCGCGCACCGCGCCGTCGACTTCTGGCTGACCACCGAAGACCTGCCCAAACCGGGCAACCGGGTCACCGTCGACCGTGACGGCAACGTCCACCTCGCCTACACCGCCACCAACGACGCCGAGGCGGCCGGACTCTACGGCGAGCTCAAGAAAATCCTCAACCACACCGGGATGGCCGCCCACCACGTCCTTGGCAAGAACTTCTACATGCAAATGGGCATCCCCATCGCAGGCTGCGCCCACCAGGCCGGCACCTGCCGGTTCGGCACCGACCCCGCCACCTCGGTGCTCGACGTCAACTGCAAGGCACACGAGCTCGACAACCTGTACGTCACCGACGCCAGCTTCTTCCCGAGCATCGGCGCGGTGAACCCGGCTCTCACCGTTATGGGCAACGCGATCCGCGTCGGCGAGCACCTCATCGAACGGCTTGGATGAGCACGCACCTGGCCCTGGCGAGAGCCCGTCACGGCTGCGGGTCGAGCCCGTGGTCCGGGAACGCCGCCACCCGGGCCGCCATGATCGACCGATCCACGTAATCAGCCGGATCGTAACCATTGCTGAACGGCGTGTACAGGGCGGATTCCCCGTCAGTCATCCATTCCGGCGCGGGCTCGTGTTGGCCAGGAAGCTCACGCTCAGCCGCCTCAAAGTTCAGCACCCGCAAGATAGTGGAACTTTATTTCTAGAGATACATTGCTAGTTCACTGTTGCGGGCATAGTCTGGAGGCAGACAGCAGGTACCGGCCGCCGATGGCGGCCCGCCAGCCCGGGGGTCACCGGAAGGAGCGGGCCATGGTTCTGATCGGCTTGGCCGTCATCGTCGTCGTCATCGTCGTCTTGCTCATCGTGCTCGCGGTGCGACCACCGGATACCGGAACCCGGCCCCTCTTACGGGACGGACAGGCCCGGCCCGGCGGAGGGCGCGGTCGGCGCCGCCGCGCGGCCGCTGGCCTAAACGGACGCTGACGAGTTGGGAGCACGCCGATGATTGGCCTTTTCGCCAGTGTGTGCCGGCTCATTGGCTACGGTGGCCGGCGCTGCTACGCCTGCCGCACGTCTTTGGTGACGCATCGCAGCCCGGCGACCGGTAACCACGGCTGCGCGAAGTGCCCCGCCGACGGGCCGCCGGGGCCAGTCGCCCTTGATCTGCTGGACGGCGCCGAGGATGGTTGAGGAGAACGACATGACAATGATTACCAGCTGGGACCTGTTCGACGACCTCGGTGGCGCCCAGGACGAGATGCTGCGGTGGAACGGGATGCGCGCCCGGCGCCCCGGCCCGCCGGCTGACGGCGGCACCACCACCCCGGCGGGCGGGCCGGCCGCGCACATCTGCGAACGCGGGGACGCCAGCCCGAGCGTCGAGCTTCCCAGCACCGGTACCGGCCACCTGGAGATCACATTCCAGGCCCTGAGGAGATGCCATGTCTGAGCCGGCCGGCAGCCGGATCACCGTCGGGGTGGACGGCTCCCCCGCGTCGGTCGCCGCACTTCGATGGGCCCTTGAGCTGGCCCGGTTACGCGACGCGGAGATCATTGCGGTCTGCGCCTGGCATGTCCCGCTCGCCAGTCTCGCCCCGTACGCCCCGGTAATCCGGCGGCCGACGGCCGACGGCGAACGCCGGCGCGCGGAGGCCAACCTGGCGCGGGCAGTGCACACGGCATCGGGCCTGGCCCCCGACGTCAAGGTGCAGGCAGCGCTGGCCTGCGGGCCGCCTGCCCACGTCCTCCTCGATCACTGTGCGGACACCGACCTGCTCGTGCTGGGCGGGCGCCACGCCGATTCCCCGCTGGCACAGACGATGGGTGCGATCGCCGCGAGCTGCCTGCGCCAAGCCCGCTGCCCCGTGGTGATCGTAGCGGCAGAATCACCCGGCCAGGTGGTAGCCACGCACGCCGATGTTGCGCCGGGGCCACCGGCGGCGAGGCAGCGAGCCGATCCCGTGAAGTCCCTGTCATGACCCAGCCAGGCACCGGCCCGGACCGGCGCCAAGACCCAGGCGCCCCCGCCGTCGGCCTGCTTCCCGGGCCGGGAATTCATCGCCGCGGCGTCCGCGCCGCCGTGAGCCTTCCCGATGGCCGGGCCCTTGCCGTGCGGACCGTGACGGAGGCCGACGCCGAGGGGCTGCACGCGCTGTTCGAGGGGCTCTCCGACGACGACCGGCACCACCGTTTCTTCAATCTGTGCCATCCGGATCGCAAGTTCCTCGAGCAGCTGACCCGACCTGAGGATGAGGGCGGCTATCGCCTGGTCGCGGTCGTTCCCGGCCCCGAGGGCGCAATTGTTGCCGAGGCGGGCTACGCCATCCTGCCCGGCGGCGACGGCGAGTTTGCCCTTACTGTTGCGCATGGCTGGGGCGGCTGGCTAGGCACCTACCTGCTCGACGCCATTGTTGCCGCCGCTGCGGCACGTGGTGTGCCCAACCTGCAAGCGGACATCATGCTCGACAACCCCCGGATGCTTGCCCTGGTCTCCCACCGCGGCCACATAACCCTGGACCGTGGCGCGCTCTCGGAGGTGCGGGTCGCAATCGATGCCGCTCAGCCTGCTCGCCGGACGATCGAGAGATTGCCATCACGGCGGAACGCAGTGGGCCTTTTGGGGCAGGCCGGGGCCGGATGCTCGTAGCCACCCTTTGGGCCTGACCCGGCAGGCTGGGGCCGTGGTCACACCCACCGCCGCGAGATTCCTGGCAGGCCGTGGCGCATGCGCGGCAGCCGTTATGGAGATTGATGCCGAACGGCTAAGCGCATCGTGTTCCCTACTCGCCCGTGGCACCCGCGGGGTGCCAGCCGCAGCTCCCGCAGGTCCGCACGGCAGTCATCTCGCCCTCACTAGCGAGACAGCTGTGATGACCATGGTGGCGCCTCGTCCTGGTGTGGTTTCACCGCCAGGACGAGGCACGCGGGGTCGCCGACTGGCGGTCAGGCCGGCGGGCCCGCACCGAGGTCGACGGCAGCTGTGTGGGGCTGCCCGGAGGTGTCGGTCCAGCCAAGCGTGATCTGGCTTCCGGGGTGGTCACCGACCATGAGCCTGCTCAGGTCCGCGGCGGAGCTGACGGCCTGGCCATCGAGGGAGGTGATCACATCCCCGGCGGTAAGGCCAGCCCGCTGGGCGGCGGCACCGTTGATGACACCGCTGATGGCCGCGCCCGAGGTTCCTGATCCCCCGGGGTTCGCGGAACCTCCGCCGTAAGAGCTGCCGGCACCGGTTTGCCCACCCGAGGGTGAGATCTGCACACCGAGAAAAGCGGTGGAGCCGACATGAGCCGTGGCAGCGCCGTTGCCCGACTCGATCTGCTGGGCGATGGTGAGCGCCTGGTTGATCGGGATGGCGAAACCCTGGGTTCCCGATGATTGTGAGGACGACCCCGCGGAGCCTGCGGTATCGATCCCGATCACCTGACCGGCGCTATTGACGAGCGAGCCGCCGGAGTCGCCGGCTTGGACGTCCGCGTTGACCTGGATCAGCCCGGAAAGCTGCTCGCTGGTGCCACCGAGTTCATCGCTGGCGGTGATCGACTGGCCGAGCCCGGTGATGGAGCCGCCCGCGCTGGTGGGAGTGCCGCCGGCCCCACCGGCGTTGCCGATCGCTACCACCGGGTCGCCGACCGCCGCGTTGGCAGAATCGCCGAGCTCGGCCGTCTGCAGCCCGGAGGCGCCATCGAGCTGGAGGACGGCTATGTCGTGGCTGGCGTCGTAGCCGACCACGGTGGCGTTATAGGTCTTCCCGTTGCCTACGTCGGTCACGCTGATCTTGGTAGCACCGTCGATCACGTGGTTGTTAGTGAGGATCTCACCGGTCGAGCTGAGGACGACGCCGGTCCCGGCTCCTTGGGCGCCCTGGTAACTGAAGGTGGAGTTGACGTCCACCAACGCGGGAGCCACCCTGGCGGCGATCGATCCCACGTCCGATGGACCGCCGCTCCCTTCGGTCTCGCTGCCGCCCGGCGAACCGCTGGATGAGCCGCCCGGACCGAAGGGCGACTGCCCGAACGGCGCCTGCCCGGACGACTGGCCGGACGACTGGCCCGGCGATCCGCCGGACCCGAACGGCGACTGCCCGAACGGCGACTGCCCGGACGACTGGCCCGGCGATCCACCGGACCCGAACGGCGACTGCCCGAACGGCGAGCCGGAGCCGTCGCCCGAGCCGGAGCCGTCGCCCGAGCCGAAGGGCGACTGCCCGGACGATGAGCTGCCCGGATTCTGGGCGTTTTCCGATCCGGTGCTATTGGGCAGCGTGGTGCGACCCTCGGATGCGGTCATCACCGACGATCCGGTCGGCAAGACCTCATGGCCGATCCCGAACCCGGTCAGCGTGGCCGCCGCGGCGACCGCGGCGACCGCCGCTGCTGTGAGGGTGCGGCCACGTTTGCGTGGCGCCGGTGGCGGCGTGCCGCCCGGGCCCCCTGCGGTACCCCACCCGGCGTCAGCGCTGCCACCCGGCGACGCTGGTGGCCAGCCCGGCCCCGGCCGTCCGGGTTGCCCCGGATGCGGCGCACTCCACGCGCTGCCGGCAACGGGTGTCCGCCCCATCGTGCCGGTTCGTTCCTCGCGGCCCTTGCGTGAGCCCTGCATTGCTTCTCCTGGTCATTCGATCGATCTGCGAGTCCACGCCAGCTGCTGTGAACGGTTAGGACATTACGCAGAACGTCCTAAAGTCCGCGTTATGACACGGAGCGGGCGCCAGCGCTAGTCCCTGCCTCCGGACTGACCCGGCGAGCCGTCCGCCGCGGCCGCGCAGTGATCGAGTTGCCGCTGCTCCTCCCGGGGTCCCAGGACCACCCCCGCACGGAAGGTCATGCCGCCGGGCCGGGCAAGCAGGTATTGCGGGGTTCACGGAAGCGCTCACCGCTCGCGCGGCCTGATCGTGCTGGTAGGGACTCAACCCCCGCAGGATCGCTTCGCCAAGCCGGCGCTGTCGCTATCACCTGCCACCCGGGTCCCGAGGAGGAGACATGAAAAGCTGCAAGCCGATGCTGGCCGCGGTGGCTGCCCTGGCGCTGGCCGGTGGGGGCTCCACCAGCGCCCTCGCCGCGCCCTCCAGGTTGCTGCCCCCACCGGGGCTGGCCGGGCCGGACGGCAGGACCAGCGGCCCAGCGAGCGGATCAGCGACCGCGGCGAGCACGCACCCGTTGCCCTCGATCACGGGGACCTGGGTGGCAACGGTCACGCCCAACGCGGCGATCGCCCGCTTCCAGTCGACGTTGAGTTTCCTGCCCGGAGGCGAAGTCGTGGAGGCGACAGCTAAGGGCCCGATGTCCGGTGGCCTCGGGGTCTGGCGTGCGGCCTCCGGCCGGCGGGTCATCACCACCTTCCACAAGTACCGGTTCGATTCCGCGGGCAACTACATCGGGCTGACGACCGTCCGCGAGGTGGAAACGTTCCACAGCGACGCGGACCACTACACCGGCCAGGCGACGACCACCGTGACCAACCCCGCAGGCGTGGTGATGTCGAGTTTCAGGTCGGTCAGCGCCGGGGTACGGATGGAAGGCTGAGCTGGGCAAGCCGAGGCGGCCGGACGTGTTCCCGCAGGTCCGGCCGCCCGTGCGGGCGCCTGCTCGGTGCGCCGCGGCCGACGGCGGTGCCCGGTCTCAACGCGCGTGCGACCCAGGTGGATGCCGGTACCGGCGGCCAGTCGCTGCGGCTGCCAATCGGTGTCGTCCTGGCCCGGCTCTGTTATGTCGCTCTGTTATGTCGTTCTGTTATGTCGTGGACACCATGCGGCGGGTCAGCTCCGTCCTTGAGGTGACGCCGAGCTTGCGGTACGCGCGCGACAGATGGAACTCGACGGTGCGGGTGCTGAGGAAGACAGCCCGGCCGACCTCGGCGTTGGTCTTCCCCTGCGATACGAGCAGGGCGATCTGCAGCTCCTGTGGCGTCAGCCGCTCGTCCGAGCCCCCGCTCGCGACCTTCTCTCCGCTGGCCCGCAGCTCGGCCCTCGCGCGCTCGGCCCACGGCCGGGCATCGAGCCGGTCGAAGATCTCGGCCGCCGCCCGGAGCTGGTGGCGGGCGTCCCTGCGCCGCCGGGAACGGCGCAGCCGTTCCCCGTAACACAGGTAGGTGCGTGCCTGCTCGAAGGCGATGCCCTGGGCGTTGAGCGCGAGCGCGTGGCGGAAGTGCGCGTCGAAGTCGTCCGCGGCGACGATGCCTTTGCAGCGTTCCGCCCGTGCCGCCGGAACCGGGTTGGCCTCGCCGGGTACCTGGGCAATGAATTCCGGCAGCAATGCCCGCGCCCGCTCCAGCGCGCCCGCCCGGGCGTAGGCCTCGATCAGGTCCTGGATCGGCGAGTAGTACGGGTGGAGGATGCCCCATTCCGCGGCCAGCCGGCGGAGATCTTCATAGCGGGCGATCGCTTCCTCGAGCCGGCCTTCACCGAGGTCGAGCAGGCCCAGATGGCGGCGGGCAAGCAGTTGCTGATTGCGGAGGCCGAGCTCACCGGCCAGCTGGCCCGCCTCGCGGGCGTGCCGCAGGCAGTCGTCGCCGCGGCCCTGGGCGGCCTCGATGGAGGCAAGGATGGTGAGCAAGTAGCAGGCCTGATAGTGCTGCCCGGCCGCCTGGGCCAGCTCGAGCGCCTGGCTGCCGGCCGCGAGCGCCCGCGACCAGCGGCCCAGCGCGTGGTAGCACCAGGCCGCAGCGGCGAGCGCCTCGGGCAGGAGGCCGAGCGCCCCGTCGCCCCGCGCCAGCTCAACCGCGCGTTCGGCGTATACGCAGGCGCGCTCGGGCCGGCCGACATTTGCCCAGGCGTCGACCACATCGAGCTGGTGCTTGGCGCTGGCGGCGATAGCCGGGCCGGCGTCCAGCCGGTCAGCGGCGCGCCGCAGGACGATCATGCCCCACTCCGGGTCGCCGCGCAGCCACGCGACCGTCCCGCAGGCGAGGTCGGCCAGAAACTGGGCGGTCTGATCGGCAGGATCGGCCAGGGCCACCAGCCGCCCGGCGGCGCGTGCGGCTTCCTCCGGCAGCCCGGCCTCGGTGGCCGCATCTGCCGATTCGGCGAGCAGTTCCACCGCCAGCCGCCTGTCGCCTTCCGCGGCAAGCTCAGCCGCGTCCGCGAGGGTACGCTGCGCCACCGCCATGTTGCCGCGCGCCAGGCCGAGATGGCCTCGCACGGCGAGCAGCCGCGCCCGCAACGGCGCCGGCAGCCCGGCAGCGGGCACCGCCGCGGCCAGCCGGTCTGCGCGGTCAAGATCGCCGCCGCGCTGCGCGGCCTCCGCAGCCTGCACCACCCGCTCGTCCCCGGCCTGCGCCGCGGCGGACAGCTCCGCCGCCCGCTCCCACGCGGCCGCGGCCGACAGCGGAGCGCCCCTGCTCGCCGCGCGGGAAGCGGCGGCATCCAGACCCGCCGCCGCGGCATCGTCCGGGCCGGTCGCGGCCGCGGCCAGGTGCCACGCGGCGCGATCGCTGTCGCGCTTGGCGAGCACCTCCGCGAGCGCGCGGTGCGCCGCCCGCCGCTGCGCTGGCCTCGCGCCGTGATAGGCAGCCGACCGCACCAGCGGATGGGAGAACTCCACGCCCTCGGCGCTGATCCGGACAAGCGAAGCGTCCTCGGCCGCGCTCAACGCCGCGCCCCCGCCGTCCAGCCGCGCGGCCGCCGCCGTCACATCCGCGGCCGCGCACTTTCCGGCCGCGGCGGCCACCAGCAGCGTCGTCCGCTCGGCCGGATCGAGCCGGCCGAGCCGGTCAGCGAACCGCTGGCGCACCCCGTCACCAGGCTCAAGCGGCACAGGCGGCAGATCGGCGCCGCCCAGCTGCCGAGCCGTCATCGCCGCCGACATCTCGATCACGGCCAGCGGGTTCCCGCCTGTCTCGGCTGCCAGCCGCCGCGCCGCCGCAGGCGCCAGCCGGACCCCCGCGACGGCCTCGCCCAGCCGCCGCACCTGCACCCGTGGCAGGCCGGCAAGTTCGCGACCGGGTAAGCCCGCCAGGCCTGCTACGCCAGCGCGCGCGGTAAGCACGCACGCGATGGCGTCGTCTCCCAGCCGGCGGACGGCAAACAGCAGCGCATCGGCGGACGCGGGGTCCAGCCAGTGCAGGTCGTCGGCCAGCAGCACCAGCGGCTGCGCCGCCGCCGCCCCGGTAAGCAGCGCATGCGTCCCCGCGGCGATCGCCAGCCGCCCAGCGCCCACCACGGCCGGGCCCAGACCCAGCGCTGCCCGCAGCGCCGCGGCCTGCCCCTCGGGCAGCGTGGACATGAACTTCGCCACCGGAGCCAGCAACGCATGCAAGCCCGCGAACGGCAAACCTGCCTCAGACTCCACACCGGCCACCCGCAATACCGTCATACCCTCGGCTCGCGACGCCGCTAAGTCCAGCAGGGCCGTCTTCCCGATCCCCGCCTCACCCCGCAGCACCAGCACACCGCTGCTCCCGGACCGGGCCTGCCGGAGCAACTGATCAAGCTGGCGCTGCTCCTCCTCACGCCCTAGGAGCATGCCCGCACCATAGCTGACATCCTCACCGCCCTGATGAGATGGTCGGGCAAGCCCCCGCGGACCCCGCGCTGGGCTGCCGTCATTTGAAGAAGTGCGTGCTGGGCCGGGCAAGCATGTCGCCGTCGACGATCACGTCCACCTTCTCGTTGTAGAAGGCGATCAGGCCAGCGATCGGCAGCACCTGGCAGGTGGGAAAGTCGTAGGCCCAGGCCAGGTCCGGGTGGATTTCGCCGCCGGCGCGGACCGACCAGTAGCCGCTTGTCTTTCCCTTATAGGGGCAGGCGGTGACCGTGTCGGTGGGCACCAGATGCTCGAAGTTCACGTCGGTGCGGTTGAGGTAGTACCGGGTCGGCAGGCCGGTCTCGAACACCAGCACCGGCGAGGACGACTCGGCAAGCACGACGCCGCCGAGTTCGATCCGGACGGTCCGGGTGGAGCGGAGCGCGTCGACCCGCGTGTAGGGGTTGCGCGGATGGACGAAGACCTGCTCATCCTCCTCGAACCACGCGTCGAGCGCGTCCCAGTCGAACCGGGCCATCCCGGCTAGCCCGTCGACGGCCTCGTCGGTGTAGACCCTCGCGGCGCCAGGACGGGAGATCTCCCCCAGCCGCAGCCCGTGCCTGCGGGCAGTGCCCTGGCGCAGCCGCTGGGTATGCTGCTCGTCGACCAGCACGTCCCGGTTCACGTCCGCGACCGGGATGTAGTACTGCGGGTAGTGCGGCCACTCCCACACGTACACCGCGCTCGTGGTGTCCAGCACGATGTGGCCGCCGAGCATGGCGCGTACCCGCCGGGGTACGGGCTCCATGTGACCGGGGAGGATCGGCTGCGGGTAGTCATGGTCCACCGGCATCTCCTGTCGCCTCGCCCTGCGAGCGGCCGGCCCGCACATGAGCGTTCCGCCGTGTCCGCGCCGGCGTACCCCATGACAGCGATCCTACGGTCCGGGCCGGTATGCCACCTGGGAGCCGCACCGGCAGACGATCGAGATCACCGACCGCGTGCTGGTCGATGAGCACCGCGACCCGGCGGCGTCGTTCGCCGGGACTACCCGCCAGGCCCCCCTGGGACGACTTCCAGGATGGCCCTAGTCATATCGCGCTGAGCGTCGACGGTGACAGCGTGTCCCGCATGACGATCCGCGCTTAGCCGGGCATGTTTGGCCCCAGCCTGGGTTTCGGCTGGCTGAGCGCGTAACGCCTGCGGGCTCCAATTCAGGCTTCAGCCAGCTGGCGACTGTTCAGCCCGGGTGATGGACGCCAATATCGAAGTGCTCGTGGCGCGGGCCGAAGAGAGCCGCCATTTCGCCGGCTTTTCCATGATCTTGGTACCTTACCCGCGAATAGAGCGGGTCAGGTACCAAGATCATGGAAAGCCGGACAATGGGCAGGGCGCCGACAGGAAGTGCGGCGGCACGGCGCCCGAAGCGCGGCGGCACGTGTCGCACGGGCGGCGGCGGCACGGCGGGATCAGGTTACTCCGCCGCCCGTGACCTGCTACTTAGTGCGCTCGCCCAGGTGAGGTGATCTAGATCCCCCATTCGGCTGGCGCCGATTGATCACGAATTGATCACGGAAATCAAACGATTTGCCTGCGGTCGACGGCGCCGCCCTGGCAAGCTGCCGGGCACGGCAAGACACGGCAAGACACCGCGCACGGCCAGACACCGCGCACGGCCAGACACCGCGCACGGCCAGACGCCGGCCACGGCAAACCCCGAGCACGGCAAACCCCGAGCACGGCAAACGCCGATTCGGTCGCAGCGAGTCAGAAACCGCAGCCCGTCGACGGGCGCGCAAGCCTGGGCAGGCGGCGCGCGAGCCTGAGTAGGCGGAGCGCAGACGACATTGGGGAACTTTGTGAGTTCAGCGCACAAGCATGGCCGGAAGAGGAAGATCATGCGAACGGGTCGGCATACGACACCGTCGCAGGTCGAGAAGGTAGCCGAGAAGGCTGGTAAGGCGGCTCCTGCCATGGCAGTAGCGGGCGTGCTGGTGGCAGGCCCGCAGGCGCAGCACCTTGCGGCCGCTGCGGCCAAGCCCGGCGCGGTCGCTCAGCAGGTCGTCCACGCTGAGCTTGACGCCAGGGTCCGCCCCGCAGCACAGCCCGCGCGCACCTACACCGTCCAGCCCGGCGACACATTATCCGAGATCGCGGCGCGGTTCTACGGCCAGGCCAGTGACTGGTCCTGGCTGTATCACGTGAACCAGCCGGAGATCCACAACCCGAACCTGATCTACACCGGTGAAGAACTGAAGATCCCGGCCGGCCCGCCCGCCAGCCAGCCACCCGCAAGCTCGAGCCGCGGCAACGCGAACGCGGAAAGCACCGCGTATCGGGCCCGGCACGCCAAGGCCGCCACCGATATGACCACCCATCGCTCCGGCGCCTCCGTCGTCGCAGACTCCGGAGCCACCCAGTTGAGCGGAACACTGAGCTGCGGCGGCCTGGAAGAGCTGTGGCGGGAGGCAGGCGGGTCACCGTCGGCAGAAATCGTAGCGGCATCGATCGCCATGGCAGAATCCGGCGGCAGCGAGTACGCCACCGGCTCCGTCGGTGAACGCGGCTATTGGCAGATCAACCCAGTGAACGGCGCGTTGTCAACCTACGACCCGTACGGCAACGCGCACGCCGCAGTCATCATGTCCCACGATGGCACTGACTGGTCCCCATGGACCACCTGGGAAACCGGCGCCTACGTCGGGCGATGCTGAGCTAGGGCGTACCGCTGATCTTTGGCGGCGCGGATCGGCGCCCAATGGACGACCGAGTACGCGCACGAGGTCAGCTGTCGTCCTGCGGTGCGCGGGCCCCGCGGCCCGATGAGAGCGCATGCAGGCGGGTGCGTTTGACGGCGTACATAGCCTCGTCGGCGTGCCGCAAGGCCGCAGCGGCAGGCTCGCCCGGAGCAGCGAGATGGGTGCCGACGCTGGCCGGGACCCGGACCGGGTGGCCGTGAATGACATGCGGCTCCGCGAGCGCGCCAGCGATGCGCGCGGCCAGCGCGGCCAGTCCTCCGGCGGTGATACGTGGGGCGGTAACCGCGAACTCGTCGCCGCCGAGCCGGGCCACTATGTCCTGAGGCCGGACCTGGGCGCGGAGCCGATGCGCGGCGGTGAGCAGCAACTCGTCCCCCGCGTCATGGCCGTAGGTGTCATTGACCTGCTTGAACCCGTCCAGGTCGAGGTACAGCACGCCGACGTCGCCGCGAGCGGGCCGGCCACTGCGCTGGGTCAAAGCGGCCTTAAGCCGGTCGGTGAACAGGTCACGGTTCGCCAGGCCGGTGAGCGGGTCGTGGGCGGCCTCGTGGGCCAGGGCAAGCTCGGCCATCTTTCTGCGGGTGATGTTGACATGGGACATGACCGCGCCAGGTGTCGCCCCGCCGAGCGGGGTGATCCGCAACAGGAACCAGCGGCTGACAGCCGTCGACGGGCACGGGTATTCGAGCTCGCGATGGACAGTCTCGCCGGCCAGGACGGCGCGCAGGCCCACGGCGGCCAACGCCGCGTCCTCGCAACCAGCAGCGGCGGAACGCGCGCATACGTCCAGATAGTTCACCCCCACACCGGTCGTGCCGGGGCGCCCGCCATTGTCCAGAGCGAACATCCGCCACGTGTGGTTGACCGCCACGATCGACCCCGACTTGTCCAGCACCGCGGTCGCATCCGGCAGCGCGTCGAGCACATCACCGGCCATCCCGTCGCCCACCATCGAAACCTCCGACCAGACGAACGACAGAGAGCATTCGATTACTACTATGAGCAACAACCATAACCGCCCAGCCGCGATTCCAATGACAGTACGAGCGTCCAATGGCAGCACAAGCGGCTCGTTAGCCCGCGTGACGACAGACAGCCGGTCACGGTTCGTGACCGGCGACCATGAGCGCCCCGGCACCGCCCGCAATCCACCCAAGATCCACGAATAATGGGCCTCGCCTGGCAGAATGCCGTTCGTGCCCCTCCACCGCGGACCGTTCCGCGGCCTGCCGCGCGAGGTGGCCATCCTTACCGCCGTCTCGTTCACGGTCGCGCTCGGATTCGGGATTGTCGCCCCTGACATTCCGGCATTCGCTCGAAACTTCGGGGTCAGCACCGCCGCGGCCGCCAGCGTGGTCAGTGCGTTCGCTCTGATGCGCGTCGTGGGGGCACTGCCCGCTGGCCGGCTGGTCGACCGGTTCGGCGAGCACGTGGTGATGGCAGCGGGCATCGCGATCGTCGCGGTGAGCAGCATAGTCGCAGGATTTTCCGGCTCGTTCGCGCAGCTCATCGTCCTGCGTGGCGTCGGCGGGCTGGGCTCGGCGATGTTCGCGGTCAGCGCCCAGACGCTATTGCTTGTCAGCGTGCCCAGGGACCAGCGTGGCAGGGCCAGCGGCCTGTTCTCCGGCGGATTCCTCGTCGGCGGGATCAGTGGCCCGGCGATCGGCGGCCTCGTCGCCGCCTGGTCGCTGCGGGCTCCGTTCATCATCTATGGCGGCATGCTCATCGTTCCCGCGGTCATCGCGGCGGCCGTATTGCGAGACGCGCCTCGCCGGCAAGTCTCGGACGATCCGCAGGCGACGCGCCCGTTCGCCGAGATTGCCGGCGCGCTGCGGAGCCGGGCATACCGCGCCGCCGCGACCGCGAACCTCGCGGATGGTTTCGCCGCGATCGGGGTGCGCAGCGCCATCGTGCCGCTGTTCGTCCGCGACGTCCTGCACAGGTCGGCTGTCTGGACAGGCATCGGGTTCCTCGTGGTCGCGGCGTTGAATGCGGCCACGCTCCTGCCCGGCGGGCGGGCGGCCGACAGGCTCGGCAGGCGGCCGGTCCTCGTGGCCGGCTGCCTGGCATCCGCGACCGGCATGGTCATGCTGGCGCTCCTGCCGGTGCTGTGGGGGTATCTGGCCGCGCTGGCCGTCTTCGGCTTCGGATCTGGGCTGCTCGACGTCGCGCCGTCGGCGATGATTGGCGACATCCTGGGCGGCCAGGGCGGGACAGTCGTCGCCTCCTACCAGATGGTGGGCGACATCGGCACCGTCACCGGGCCAGTGACGGCCGGCTACCTCGTTGACACGGCCTCCTACGGCGCAGCCTTCGGGCTGGCCGCCGGTGTCCTCGGCGTTGCGGCGGTCCTCGGGACCTTCGCCCAGGAAACCCGATGGCACGGCCAGTCACCCGGCCCTGCTGCAGGGGCCCATGGCCGCCAATCCTGAGATAGAAGAAGGCTCAGGGTCCCGCCGGCGGCGCGGCGCCCGTCCCGATGCTGACGAATCCCGCGGCGGCCGCCATGGCTGCCGGGTGGGTGGAGCCAAGCTGCTTCTGGGCCTGCGCCAGGGCGGGCGCGGGCGGCTGTCCGGCGGCAATCAGCCGGTGGAACGCAATCATGAGGGGGGCGGTTTCCGCGTCGGGGACGGGAACCACAGAGGCGATAACGTGCCGGGTCCCGAGCGCAAGGAATGTCGCGCTGAGACCGAGGAGCTCATCGCCCGCCCGCACGGCCGACCGGCCGACATCGCAAGCGGCGAGAACCACAAGCTGCGGTGCGCGCCGAAGGCGCTTCAGGTCGTAGACGGTGAGCGGGCCGTCGGCGAACGTCAGCGAGGTGAACAGCGGATTGTTCGGGTGGATGTGCCCGTGCGCCGCCAGGTGCGCCAGCCTTGCCCCATCAAGCTCGGCTGTCACCGCCTCCACCGTCGCCCCATCGCCTGCCAGGATCTTCACCTGGTGCAGGCCCGCTATCGCTGCAGCTTCCTTGCCAGCACCTGGCAGGCCCGGCCCCGCGGCCACCATGGCATGCCCCCCGCCACCGACGCCGTGCAGGCCAGCGTGCCATAGCGCGGCCGAGGGCGTCACCGTCACCGGCCGCCCCGCGCACGAAGGGAGGATCGACCATGGCAGCGACTGGAGCGCGCCGGTGGGCACCACGACCAATGGCCGGTCCCTGGTCTGGCTGGCGACCGGCCGCATGAGCAAGGCATCGAGCCGCCCGGCGGCATCGGCGAGCAGGGCGCGGGCTGCCGCGGTGCTTGCGTCGCTCGCGTGGTGGCGGCCAAGCCGGTGCAGGGCGAAGCGTGCCCGGTCGATCAGCTCGTAGACCTGCGCCGCCGGACCGAGCCTGCAGAGCCGGACTCGGCCGCGGGCCAACGTGACGGCGTGCAGCGCGTCGTCGAGAAGAACGAATTCGAGCAACGCGGCATCGCCGAGAGCGCCAGCGATCTCACGAACCGGCGGCGGGCGCGCGGGCCTGGAGGCCTCCTCCGCGGGGAGGCGCCGGTAGTGGTCACGGATCTGCCGTTCTAACGCCACTTGGCGGCGCTCAAGCGCGCCCGTGCCGCCGCCCGTGCCGCGGACCTTGAAGATCTCGCTGGCTGTCGCGCGAAGTCCTGACAGCGCGGCGGCAAGGGCGGGATCGGCTGGCGGACGGACAGGCCGGAGCATCAAATGGCTGGCACGGCCCTGTTCGGCCCATTCGAGCACCCGAGCAGGCCGGCCGCTGTCGAACGCCATGCGTAACCCGAACTCGGCCACCTCGACCCGGTGCCCAGAGGCGTGCGCACGAAGATCCGTCGCGCCAAGGCCGGCCCGGTGCTCGTCCATGACGCGCAGCGCGGTGCGCGCCGCGGCAGTCGCGCCGCGATCGTTACCATTGGCCCACCGCTGCAGCGCCTCCGCGTACCAGGACTGGGCGCGCTGCAGGGCGGGTCCCGAGCCGCGCCCGCGGGCCGCTTGCTTGAGTTGCACGCAGGCTCTGCTGGTCCAGCCACGCTGGAGGGCGAGCTGGCCAGCGAGCATCCGGGCGTCGATGGCGGACGCCCGCCAGCCCTCAGCGGCGAGGTCGTCGGCGACGTGCTCGAGCTGCCTGACGCCAACGTCGGCGCCGGCGCCCGGCCGAGGGCCAAGGGCCAGCCGCGCCCGCAAGACGGTAAAGCTAGCCAAAGTCGCCCAGCGGGGACGCT
Source organism: uncultured Actinomycetota bacterium (assembly GCA_963727015.1). Taxonomy (GTDB): domain Bacteria; phylum Actinomycetota; class Actinomycetes; order Streptosporangiales; family Streptosporangiaceae; genus DATFVJ01. The sequence goes on from CAVSEV010000009.1 coordinate 290,310, forward strand.
GCTGATTGCCGAACTCGCGAGCCGCTTGGCTGGCCTCCTGGAGGCCGCGGCCGGCTTGCCCGTCCGCGATCGCGGCCTGCGCCAGTAGCAGCCGCGCCTCGGGGAGGCCGATCTTCCTGCGCTGTTGCTCGAACTCCTGGACGGCCTCTTCGGCCGCCTGCATGGCCTCGGAAAGCAGGCGCACCGACAGCAGCAACTGACATCTGTCGGCGAGCAGTTCGCCGACGGGAGCGCCGTGCGCGCGCAGGCGCCGCTCGGCCAGGTCGAGATAGTGCAGCGCGGCGGGAACATCACCGCGAAGGGCATTAATCCAGCCGAGATTCTCGTGCACAAACCCAAGCGACAAGTCCAGCTCAAGTTTCGCGCACAGCTGGGCGGCCTCATGCAAGTCGGTCTCGGCGGCCTCGAACTCCTGCCGGTAGCCGTACAACACGGCCCGGTTGTACAGAACCCGCTGCACCCAAACATGATCGTCGGCGCGCCGGAGCACAGAAAGTGCGGCGTCATAATCGGGGAGCGCCTCGTCCAGCCTGCCGAGGTGATTTAAGATCACACCCCGTTGCGCCTGGGCCCTTGCCCGCGCCACGCCGCCACTCATTCCTGACAGGGCTGTCTCGACCTCCCGCAGCGCTTGCCGCCCGCGCCCGCGCACGACGAGCACAAAGGCCAGCCTCAACTGTGCCTCGGATACCAGGTCGGCCGAACCCGCGCGCCGGCCCACCCGGATCGCCGCACGCAAATGCCGCAGCGCGGCGTCGGGATCTTCCAGCTGCAGCGCCGCCACCCCCATGACCCGCTCGGCGATCGAAAGTGCCGCGAGGTCGCCGGTCTTGCGCGCCTGGCCGGCGATCGCCCGGGCCAGCGTGGCAGACTCGGCCGGGTTTGCCTCGGCGAGCCTGAGCCCCTCGCGAGCCTGCTCATCCAACGTGGCGGTCACAGCAGATTTTATGCACGGCCATGCGGACCGGCGTCAAGGTGGTTTCCCTCCTCTTCGTGTATCAGGCGGCTATCACACGCCTCCGCATAGTTTGAGGTAGCTGTAACCGGGCCAGACAAGGATTGGGCCGGACACGGATTGCGGCAAAACCTCCACAAGGCGGGAGGAACACGTGGCCATTAAGCACGGCTGGGCCGAGAGGTTTCACGACGATCAGCTTGTCGTCGCCCTACCAGATCTTGACGTCGTCACCAGGGAGTTAACACACCTTGGTGTGCGCCATGACGAGCCCGAGCGCAGCGCGGTCCTGGGTCTTGCGCTGATTCGCAACCTCGCGAACATGGGCCCAGCAGTCAATGCCCTCCAGCGGACCACCACTATCGGGCCGGACCTCGCGCGTTTCAAGGAAGAGCGGGCCCGGGCCCACCCTAGTGCGCCTGACCTGGCTGACCTCAATCTCCTTATCAAAGGCATCCACCTTCAGTTCGCCCAGACCTACCCGGGCTGGAAGGTGACCATCGGCAAGAACTACCGGCCATCCCCCATCAAGGGCTATCCCCATCTCGGCGGCGGAGACGGGGACCCTGAACCCACCGACGTCGCGCTCGGGCAGGCTAACTCCGGGCGGCGCCCAAACCCCGAACAGGGCAGCGGCGTGCGAGTCGGGCTGCTCGACACCCGCATGTTTCCCAGCGCATGGATGGCCGGCCGCTACATCGCGCGCCCCGATGACCTCCTCGACGGCGACCAGGACACTTTCACGGTGTTCGACGGGCACTGCGCGTTTGTCGGCTCATGCATCCTGCAGCAGGCGCCGGCCGCCGAGATCCACGTGCGTCACGTACTTGACTGCCACGGCGACGGCACCGCCTGGGAAGCAGCCGTCGCGATGGCGGAAATTGCCCAGACAGGAGTCGACGTGGTGAACCTGTCCTTCGGGGAATTCCGCACTGACGACAACACCGCACCGATGGTCTTTGAAGCCGCGGTCAAACGGTTCAGCACCGAGACCGTCGTCGTGGCAGCGGCAGGAAATAACGGAGACGTAAAGAATCTTCGGCCTGAACTGGTGCCCGACGGGCTCAAATCGAATTCGGCCTCGTATCCGGCTGCGCTTCCTGACGTCGTCGGCGTCGGCGCACTCGACAAGAATGGAGACCTTGCGCCCTTCACCCCGGATCCCGCGCCCTGGATTTCCTTGCTCGCACCTGGCGTCGGGCTTACCGGAGCGTACGTGCGAGGCATCGTCAACCTCCAGCACACGGACAAAACCGGCAAGGTCCTGGACTCCAAACCGGTGTCTTTCCCGGGGACCGCAATCTGGGAGGGATGCTCGTTCGCCGCCGGTGTCGTCAGCGGTGCGATCGCAGCTCGCACCGTGCCAGGGCGCCGATCCGCCCGTCAGGCGCTCGAGGAATTGCTCCAGCCCTATCCGGGCCACCCAGATCCGGGCCAGCCCGGTAGCGGCATCCGGCCCTACAATCCGAACAGCTAGCCACGCGTGCAGGGACTGCACCAGCTGGCGGCAAAGGACACTACATGCGTGACGATCCCGTGGTCATCGCGCTGGTCGCCCGTGCGCGCGACGGCGACCAGCATGCCTGGAACGCGCTCGTCGAGCGTTATGCCCCGCTGGTGTGGTCCGTCTGCAATCGCTATCGGCTGAGCAGGACCGACATAGACGATGTCGGCCAGACCGTGTGGTTACTTCTGGTCGAGCAGCTCGGGAACCTCCGCGTACCCGCAGCCCTGCCCGGCTGGCTGGCCACCACGACGCAACGCGAATGCCTCCGCGTCCTGCGGTCAGCACGCAGATACGACTCCCTCGGATCGCCGGTGGACAGCCAGATGTCACCAGACCAAGCCTCGATGATGATCGAGGAGGAGGTTATCGCGGCGGAACTGAACGCGGCCTTGCGCGCGGCATTCGCCGAGCTTTCACCCGGCTGCCAGCAACTGCTGTCAATGTTGCTCAGCGATCCCCCGCTCGGTTATGCCGAGATCAGCTCTACCCTGCTCATGCCGATCGGAAGCATCGGCCCCCGGCGGGCACGCTGCCTGGACCGGCTGCGCCGCTCACCGTCCATCACCGCGTTCAGTGATCGCGATATCAAGGACAACGGCGTCAAAGGCGCGAGGACCAATGACACCGGAGGTGGGCTTCGTGCCTGACAGCTGGGACGACGACGAACAACTACTTACGGCGCTGAGGGAGTCGCTGCGAGTCCGCTCCGCCGTCCCTCCCGAGTTCGTCCAGGCGGGCAAGGACACTTACGCATGGCACAACATCGACGCCGAGCTCGCGCAGCTCACCTACGACTCCACCCGCGACAAGGACAGCACCCCGAGCATGCGGTCCGAGACCGCATCGATCCGGGCCCTTACCTTCACCTCGGCGCACCTGACCATCGAGCTCGAGGTCAGCGAGGACTCGCTGCTCGGTCAGGTCATTCCTGCGGGGGCAGGGCCGATCGAGATCCAGACGCCGGCCGGCGCGATCAGTACGGCTCCCGTGGACGAGCTCGGCTGCTTCCCCATCCGCCCCATCCCAGCAAGCCCGTTCCGGCTGCACTGCCGCACGGCAGACGGCACAGCGGTCCTGACCGGATGGATCACCCTGTGATCCCCTCCGGCCCGCGGGCTGCAATGCTGTAGCAAGTGGTCTCCCGCGCGGGCGAGGGACGTGAAGGGCGTGACATGACCGCGGCGGCCGCTGCATCCGCGCCGGGCGCACCCCTGTTCGACCTGGCCCTGCGGAGGTGCCGGCTCGAGGGAAGGGCGCAAACAGCCGACATCGGGATCTCCGGCGGCTTGATCGTCAAGATCGCCGACAGGCTCGACGGTGCGGGCAAAGTGGAGCTGAACGTCCACGGGCGGCTGGTGAGCTGTGCGTTCGTGCAGCCACACATCCATCTGGACAAGGTCGGCACCCTGCCACTGCTTGGCGGCAACCGCACCGGGACGCTGGCCGAGGCCATCGACATTCTGCACCGCGTCAAGCGAGCGTCCTCGCCTGACGAGGTCGCCAAGCGGGCCGGGGTGGTCATCCGCCAGGCCGTGCTGTCGGGAACGACCCGGATCCGCACTCATGTCGACGTCGACACCATTGGCGGCCTGACTCCGCTGCGTGGTGTCCTGCAGGCCGCGAGGGAGCACGCTGATCTGTGCGACCTCCAGATAGTGGCGTTTCCGCAAGAGGGCATCATCCGCGACCCCGGGACGGCCGACCTCATGGACGCGGCGCTGCGTGCGGGAGCCCAGGTGGTGGGCGGCATGCCGCACTGGGAGCTTGGCGAGCGGGCGGCGCGCGATCACATCGGGCTGTGCATGGACCTCGCGGAGCGGTACGACGCCGACGTGGACATGCACATCGACGAAACCGATGACCCGGGTTCGAGGACACTCGCGATGCTCATCGATGCCACGCTCGACCGCGGCTGGCAGGGCCGGGTGACAGCCGGGCACTGCTGCGCCATGGCGGCATGGGGCGACCAGTACGCCGCGGACGTCATCAGCAGGGCCGTGGAAGCCGGGCTGCGTATCGTGACCAACCCGGCAACCAACCTGCTCCTGCAGGGCCGGCTCGACCGCGAGCCGAGGCGGCGCGGCATCCCCCGGATCAAGGAGATGCTGGCCGCCGGGCTGACCGTGGCCTGCGGCCAGGATTGCGTGCAGGACGGCTTCTACCCCTTCGGTGCCGCGGACCAGCTACGGGTGGCCCTGATCTTGTGCCATGCCGGGCAGCTGTCGATCCCCGCGGAGATCGAAGCGGCGCTGGCCGCGGTGCGGCGCGCGGCGGCGCTCGTGCTGGGTGTGCGCGATTACGGGCTCAGGCCCGGGCGTGCCGCCGACCTCGTCGTGCTCGACGCCGACGACCCCCATGAGGCCCTGCGCCTGCAAGCGGCGCGCCGATGGGTCATCAGGCGCGGGTCGGTCGTGGCCGAGACCCGCACCGCCGCTACTATCCACCGAAACGACAACATCTGACAAAGGCCAACAGGACATACGACAAACAACCACTGAAGCGCTGACCGGGTGTGAGAGCGTCGTCGGTGGTGGCCTGACGCCAGCCGATCCGCACACCTGAACCGGATAGCAGACATGGACTCAGGCGATCTAAGCACACCGACGCCTGATCCCGGTCTCGGGAAGGGGGCAGGCGAGGATCTTGACGGGCTGCTCGCCCGCGTGGCGCGAGGTGATCACGGTGCCTTCGAGGCGGTCTATGAACGGCTGGCAGGACCGGCCTACGGGCTGATCTGCAAGGTGGTCGGTGATCAGGCCCAGTCCGAAGAGGTCGCCCAGGAGGTGCTGCTTGAGGTGTGGCGGACCGCGGCGCGCTTCGATGCGGCCAAAGGCGGCGCCGCGACGTGGGTCATGACCATCGCCCAGCGCCGTGCGATCGACCGGGTCCGATCCGTCGCCGCGGCGGCGCAGCGCGAGCACAGGGCGGCCAGCGCCGCGCCTGCGCACGACGAGGTCGCCGACAGCGTGGAGTCCGCGTTCGCCCGCGAGCAGGTGCGGCGCTGCCTGGAGGGCCTCAGCGAGTCGCAGCGCGAGTCGATCACCCTTGCCTACTACGGCGGGAACACCTACCGGCAGGTCGCGGGGATGCTTGGTGTCGCGCTCGGCACGATCAAGTCCCGCATCCGTGACGGCCTGATCCGCATGCGGGACTGCCTGGGGGTGACCTGGTGAATCTCCTCCGCCGTGACCTGCACCTGCTCACCGGCGTTTACGCGCTGGGCGCGATGGACGACCGTGAGCGGAACCGGTTCGAGCGGCATCTGAATCGCTGCGAGGCGTGCGCGCATGAGGTTCGCGGGTTTCTGGAGACCGCGACCAGGCTCGCGATGGCGGTTGCCCGGCCTACGCCCCCGCAGTTGCGTGAGCGGGTGCTTGCCGCGGCCGCGCGCACTCCCCAGCTACCGGCCGTCCCCGATCGGCGCTCACGCCGCGTGGCAACCCGTTCTGCCTGGCCCGTCCGGATAGCCGCTGGCGTGGCCGCGGTGAGTGTCGCGGCGGCGATCGTCCTCGGGGTGGCACAGGTCAGTGCGAGGCACCAGCTCGACCGCGCCCAGGCGCAGAGCCGCGCGCTCACCGCGGTGCTTGCCGCACCCGACGTCCGCGTCCTGACGGCGCCGACAACCGCGGGCGGTACCGGCACGGTCGTCGTCTCACCGTCGCGGCACGAGATGATCTTCACCACAGCCGGATTGGCGCCACTGCCCTCCGCCAAGGTCTACCAGCTGTGGCTGATCGGCCCGACGCGGACCCGGTCAGCCGGTTTGCTGCCCGCCCCCCAAACCGGCCGCACCGCGCCCGTGCTCTCCTCCGCACTGAGTCCGGGCGACAAGGTCGGCCTTACCGTGGAGCCGGCCGGCGGAACCGCACAGCCCACCACCACGCCCGTCCTCGTCATTCCCCTGCCGGCCTGACGCGCGCCGCCTGGGATGTGGCTGATGCTGCTGCGCTGGCGCCCCGGGGCTCGCTGAGTTCCAATGTGCGCAACTTCGGATAACGGTTTGATAACGAACGCCCTCGCGTCCATCCTCGCCTCGCCGTGCTACGAAAAAGGTGCGTGAACGCGGAAGCTGGCCGGAGCGGGTTCGAGATGGCACGGCCCGGATCAGCTCATGTCGCGCTGCTCCCTTCGGCATTGGCCACCGAGCATAGTTGCCTTTCTCCGCAAGGCATCGAAGGGATGGCGGGGGCCGGGCGCGGGGCCGTGATGTCTCGCGCGCGCAGCACGGGCAGCGGCATGACCACGCCGCCTACGGTACGGGGGCGGCGCGACTGCGCCCCCGTACCTGGGTGCGGGGTTCTATGCCCGCCGACCAGGGGCGGCAGGATGCCGCGCCCACGGCACGGGGGACGGCAGCCTTGCACGTCCCGGGGAGGATGACCATGCGCAGCGAAGAACCCACGGACTCGCCCGCACGCAGCGGGGCCCCGGCCGGAGAGCAGGAACCCGGTCTGTCGAGACGGTCAGTGTTGCGGACAGCGGCTGGCGCCGGCGTAGCCGGGCTGGCCGCGAGCGCGGTCGCGGGAACGGTTCTCGCCGCGCCCGCCCGGTCCGCGCCCGCCCGGTCCGCGCCCGTGCAGCGCGGCACGCGGTCCAGCGGCGCACAAGGCGAACAAGGCGAACAAGGCGCAGGAGGCGAGGCGCAGCCGATCGTGGTGCACCTGCGCGACGCGGGCTCTGGCGAGATGGACGTGTTCGCAGGGACCAGCCAGACCCGGCTGCGCGATCCGGACCTGGCCGCACGGCTGGTGCGGGCGGTCCGGTGAACCCGGCTTCCCGCACACCTGGCGTTACGACGAGCTTGTGAGGTGATTCATGTCGTCACATCGAGAGGCCCCGGAGATCTCCAAGGACCCGGTCGCCGACAGCACCGATGTGTATGCGTTCGTCAGCCCGGACCGGCCTGGCACGGTCACGCTGATCGCCAACTACCTCCCGCTGCAAGGACCGGCGGGCGGCCCGAACTTCTACGAGTTCGGCGACGACGTTCGCTACGAAATCCACATCGACAACAGCGCGGACGGCAGGGCTGACATCAGCTACCAGCTGCGGTTCCAAACCCGGCTGCGGGACCCTGACACCTTCCTTTATAACGTCGGCCCGATCGAGTCGCTTGGCAGCCCGAACTGGAACCGCCGGCAGTTCTACACGCTGACCCGCGTCGAGCACGGCACGACGAAGGTCCTCGGCACGGATCTTGCGTGCCCGCCGTGCAACATCGGCCCGCTGTCCACTCCCAGCTATGCCGCGCTCGCGGCCGCGGCCGTGCACGATCTGCCGGGTGGCGTGAAGGTCTTCGCCGGGCAGCGCGCCGAGGGCTTCTATGTCGACCTGGGCTCGATCTTCGATCTGGCTAATCTGCGGCCCTTCGAGCAGTTGCACAACCAGTTCGGGATGCATGTGTTCAGCACGGCGGCACCGGGTGTGAACGCCACCGCGGAGCTGAACGTGCATTCCATCGCCATCCAGGTGCCCACCTCGGACCTGACCCGCAGCGGGTCGGGCAAGCCAGCCAATCCGGGTTCGGTGATCGGCGTGTGGACGACCGCGAGCCGGCAGCGGGTCCGGCTGTGGGATGCCGACCGCGGCGAGAACCTCGACAGCGGCCCGTACCGCCAGGTGTCGCGACTTGGCAACCCGCTGGTCAACGAGGTCCTCATCCCGCTGGGCAAGAAGGATCTGTGGAACTCGCTGCCACCGGCTGACGACAAGGAGTTCGCATCCTACGTCGCCCACCCCGAGCTCGCGGCGCTGCTGCCGTCGCTTTATCCCGGCGTGTTCCCCAATCTCGCCGCGCTAGTCATGTCCGGCCAGGCCCGGGCCGACCTGGAAGCGATCCTGCTCACCGGGATACCTGCTGGAATCATCGCCGGTTTCCAGAACAGCACCGGCCCGGTGCTTGCCGACATGCTCCGGCTCAACACGGCCATCGCGCCTAGCACGAAGCCAAACGAGCTTGGCCTCATCGCCGGGGATCTCGCAGGATTCCCCAACGGCCGCCGGGTGTTCGACGATGTCGTCACCATCGAGCTACGCGCCATCGCCGGGGTCACCTATCCGCTGGTGAACAAGAAGTTCACCCCTGACGCCGCGGCAGGGGCGGTCACCGACGGGCTGACCTCAAGCAGCGTCCCGTCCGGCTACCTCAGCCAGTTCCCCTACCTCGGAGTGCCCTACAGCGGCTTTGATCACCCATCCTGACCGCCGCCAGCAGCAGGGCCCGCCGCCGGCGGCGTCAAGGACACGCCCTAGGGCGTGTCCCGTAGATCTTGGTGGATGCGGGCGGTGCTCCAGGCGGCGATCCGGCAAGGCGGAGGAGGAGCTGATAGTGGAACTATCGGCGACGACGACAACGCCGCCGGTCGTCGTCTGGGCGCCGATCCGGGCCGCCAAAGATCTACGGGACACGCCCTGGCTGCCCGCCGGTGGCCGGGCCTGCGACGTTAAGCCAGCGCCTGCGAGAAAGGCTTGCGTGCCCCCATGACCGAACCAATCCCCGCCCCATCGAGCGCCGCGAGCGTCATTCTCGACATCGGCGGCGCCGTTGGCGCGCTCATCCTGCACACGCCGCCGCACCTGAATGGCGTTGAAATCGAGATCAGCCTGAACGGCCGCGCGGATGCGCCGCGCACCCACTCGCGCGTCCGCGAAAGGCGGGCCAGCACCGATGCCGCGTACGCGGCCGTCTACCCCGGGCTGCCCGCCGGCGTCTACACGATCTGGCGTGACGCCACCACTTCCGCCGCGACCGTCACGATCACCGGCGGGCACGTCACCAGTAAGAATTGGCCCGCTGAACCCGCGTGCGGGCCTGCGCGGCCCTACGCCGGCGCCGGGACCTTTGCCCCCGGCGATGGGGCCGACCTGCCCTGTCCTGACGTCGCGAACGAAGGAATATTGGCGGTAAGCGAACCACGCTGACCAGGAACGCCAGCCCCGACCCGGTGGGCTCGGATTCAAAGGGACGCTACCGAGTTAGGGCGATGCCATGTTTGACTTGTTTTCCAGCCTTTGCCGGTTCATCGGCTACGGTGGCCGGCGCTGCCATTCCTGCCGTACGTCCCACGTGTCACACCGCAGTGCGATGAGCGGCAAGCATGTCTGCATGAAGTGCGGCGACTGAATGCTTGAGGCGGGCCGCTAACTGGTTTGACTGTGGGCGCGGGCGCCGTGGCAGTGCTTCCACTTGCGGTCGCTCGCGCAGGTACACGGGTCGTTCCGGCCGCGCCGCGCGTCCTGTTTCGCGTACGTCACCATCAGCTCGGCAGGCGCCCGGTTCGCGCGCAGCAGCGCGGCCATGGTCTCCATCGGCCGCCTGACGTGGTGGAAAAACGATTTGTAGCCGGGACACAGGTAGTGCTGGCCTTGCTCACCGTAGGGCGAGGTCGCGAACCGGTCCTTAGGGCACCCGCCGTTGCAGGCGAACCGCACGTCGCAGTCCAGGCAGTACTGGGTAAGGGTGTCGTGCTTGTCCTGCCCGAACGTGCGCTGCTGCGGCGAGACGATCAGCTCAAGCATGTGCTTGTCCTTGATGTTGCCGAGCAGGTAGCCGGGCTCGACGAAATGATCGCAGGAGTACAGGTCACCGGTGTGCTCGATGGCCAGCTGCAGCCCGCAGGTCTTCGCGTGCACGCACATCCCGCCCGGCTCCCCGTGCCAGTTAGCCAGCGCGGTGTCGAACATCTGCACATACACGGTGCCGATGTCGTGGCGCACCCACTCCTCGAACACGTCGATCAGGAACCGCCCGTACTGCTCTGGCCCGACCGAGCGATGGGTGACCAGGTTCCCGTCCTGGGTGTAGAGCGGCCGTCCCCGCACCCCGTGCCCCCACCCGGCGTCCGCGATCGGCAGGGTCTGCTCCGTCGCCCGCTCGATGATCGGGATGTACTGGATGAACGTCGCGCCAAGCTCGTCGCGCAGAAACCGGTAGACCTCGCCGCCGTGGCCTCCGTTGACCGCGTGGATGGTGGTCAGCACGTTCCAGTCGACCTCGTGGCGCTTCAGCACATCGAGGCCGCGCATCACCCGGTCGAACGTTGGCTTGCCGCCCTTGTCCACGCGGTAGGCGTCGTGCATCTGGCGCGGGCCGTCGATCGAGATCCCGACCAGGAAATCATTCTCCCTCAGGAACTCACCCCACTCGTCGTCCAGCAGGGTGCCGTTCGTCTGCATCGTGTTGAGGATGCGCTGTCCCGGCTTCGCGTACGTGCGCTCCAGGTCGATGGACCGGCGGAAAAATTCCAGGCCCATCATCGTCGGCTCACCGCCCTGCCAGGCGACGACCACTTCCGGCGCCCGCGCGTGCGCCTCAAGCAGCTGGCGCAGGTAAGTTTCCTGCAGGTCGGCGGCCATGCGGAAGCGGCTGCCCGGATACAGCATCTCCTTGGACAGGAAAAAGCAGTACTCGCAGTCGAGGTTGCAGATGGCCCCGGTGGGCTTGGCCATCACATGGAAGGCAGCCGGGGCCCCGGGCATCGTGGAAGCGGCCGGGCTCGCCGCGGGATCCCGCGCCGGATCCCCGCTTCCCGGGCTAGCGGCTATCCGAATGTGGGCCACCTCCCTATTCGCGCGCCAGCATCGCCTGGGCCTCGCGCTCCATGTCGACGTAGGGCTCGCCGCTGACATCGACCGCTACCCGGTTGATCGTGCCGCCGGTGAAACTCCACGGCGCCTCGCCCGGGTAGTCGGCGGTGACTGGCTCGCCGCTGTCGCGGCCGACGCACAGACCCTCGCCCGCGAGCGAGAACATTCCGGGCTGGGTCCTGATCCGGCCTTCGCCGACCTTCTTGTCGCCGTGGTACAGCGACAGAATTCCCGTGGACACGCCCGGCGGGTCTTCCCCATCCTTGTCGAACGAGGCCGACAGGATGAGGTTCTCGCCGAGCGGCACGTCCTCCGTACCGTCGATCTTCTGCTCCATCATGCCAACGAAGCTGTTGACGTAGTGCAGCCGGTTCTCTTTCAGGTACAGGGCGTGCCCGCCGAACCGCGCCCCGTGGGCGAAAAGCACTCCCTGTGCGCCTGGGGCGGGGATGTCCACCAGTGCGCCGATCGTATAGGAGCGGTTGCGGATGTTGACTGCCTGCGACTCGGGTACCTCGGCGGTATCGGGGAAGTATGCATAACGGCTGCGCGGCGAGGCCAGCTGTGGCCGGGGCGTCGTGATGATCTCCAGCGGCGACCGGTCGTCGAGCGGGAAGGCCCCGTTGTCCCCTGCCTCGGCGAACCACAGGTTCACCAGCTCACGTACCTTGTCCGGACGCTCGCCCGCCAGGTCATGCAACTCGGCGCGATCAACGTCGGTGTGGTAAAGCTCCCACGTGTCATCGTTGAAGTTGCTCCACCCGCTGAGCGTCGGGTGGGTGGTGATGGCCTTCCACCCGTCGTGCCAGATCCCGCGCGAGCCCAGCATGGAATAGAACTGCGTCTTGCGGGCCGACGGCGCCGACGGGTCGGCGACGCTGTAGCGCATGCTCACCCCGTCGAACCCGCTCTGCACGTGACCCTTGATCGTGTCCGGAGCCTCGACACCCAGGGTGTCCAGGATGGTCGGCACGATATCGATCGCGTGGTGGTACTGGTGCCGCAGCTCACCCTTGCCCGCCGCATCACCCTTGCCCGCCGCATCACCCTTGCCCGCCGAGGGCCAGGAGATGATGCACGGGTCGGCGGTACCGCCGTTGAATTCGTACCGCTTCCACATCTTGAACGGCGTGTTGAAGGCCATCGCCCAGCCGTTCGGATAGTGGTTGTACGCCTTCGTCCCGCCGAGTTCGTCTATCATCGCGAGGTTCGCCTGCATGTTGTCGGGGATCCCGTTCGCGAACAAGTTCTCGTTGACCGACCCGTTGGGGCCACCCTCACCGCTGGCGCCGTTGTCCGACACGAGAACCACGAGCATGTTCTCACGCTGCCCGCTCTCCTCCAGGTAGTCGAGCAGCCGGCCGATGTGATGGTCGGCGTGCGCCAGGAAACCCGCGTACACCTCCGCCATCCGGGCGAAGAGCCGTTTCTCGTCGCCGGACAGCGAATCCCACGGCTTGGTGTAGTCGAGCGGAGGGAACGGCTGACCCTCGGGCCCGTGGCGGGTCTCGGGGGTGCCGATCGGGTTGATCGGGGGAAGCTCTGTGTCGGCAGGCACGATGCCCATCTTCTTCTGCCGGGCCAGGGTCTGCTCGCGCATCGCCTCGTAGCCCATGTCGAAGCGGCCCTTGAACTTCGCGATCCACTCCTTCGGGGCGTGGTGCGGCGCATGGGCGGCACCGGGCGCGTAGTAAAGGAAGAACGGCTTGTCCGGCGCGACCGTCTTCGCGTCCTTGATGAATTCAAGCGCCTTGTCGGTGATGTCGCCGGTGAGGTGGTAACCCTCCTGCGGCGGCTTCGGCTGATCCACGGGGTGGTTGTCGTAGACCAGGTCCGGGTACCACTGGTTGGTCTCGGCGCCGAGGAACCCGTACCAGCGCTCGAAGCCACGGCCAGACGGCCAGTTCCGCCGCGTCGAGGCGAGGTTCATCTCCACGGTCGGGCACAGGTGCCACTTGCCCACCATGTAGGTGTTCCAGCCGCGCTCACCGAGGATCTCGGAGATCATGCCGTTTTCCGGCGGGATCGTCCCGCTCGCGTTCGGGAACCCGATCGCGGCCTCGGTGATGCAGGCCATCGAGTTGCGCGTATGGTTGCGACCGGTCAGCAGGCACGACCGGGTGGGCGAGCACAGCGCCGTCGTGTGCCATTGCGTGTAGCGGACGCCATCGGCGGCGATCCTGTCGATGTTCGGCGTCTCGATCGGCCCGCCGTAGCAGGACATCGCGGAAAATCCGACGTCGTCAAGCACGATGTAGACGACGCTCGGCGCTCCGTCCGGCGCCTTCGGCGGTGCGAACGGGTCCCAATCTGGCTTGGAGTCGCGGATGTCTACGTTGATCGTTCCCTTGAATGGCTTGCTCATGGCTCCCCGCGTCTCACTCGCCGTCGCTGGCTCTCAGGTACGCGGCCGTTCGCGCCGGCCGGGCATGGCTCTCCGGCACCGACTCTGGCCCCTTCCCGGGTGATCGGGCATCACCCGCACTGGGTGACAGGCGGCGGCGGAACATCCCCGCGGTAAGCCGCCAGCGTGAGTGGGCCCGGGACAAGAACCTGGCCCGCGCCGCATGCCGTTGTTGACAAGGTAGTGAGTGACCACTACATTAAGGCTCATGGCCAGGACAGAACCGCGGGCAACGAGCGGAGAACACACGAGCGGGCAGCTTAAGACGCGACCGCGGACAGGACCGCGGATGAGCGCGGAAGAACGCCGCGAGGCGGTGCTCGAGGCCGCGCTCACCGAGTTCGCCGCCCGCGGGCTCGACGGCACCTCGACCGAAGACGTCGCGCGGCGGGCCGGGATCAGCCAGCCCTACCTGTTCCGGCTCTTCCCCACCAAGAAGGCGCTCTTCCTCGCCCTCGTCGGCCGGTGTTTCCAGCGAGTCGCGGACGCTTTCACCGCGGCCGCCGCGGACCTGGAAGGCGAGGAAGCACTCGCCGCCATGGGCGATGCCTACGAGCAGTTGCTCGAGGACCGCACGCTGCTGCTGGTGCAGATGCAGGCCTACGCCGCCTGCGACGACCCCGACATCCGGGCCGCGACGCGCGCTGGTTACAGCAAGCTCTGGCAACTGGTCGAGCGGTTGACCGGACAGCCTTACGAGCAGGTCGTGGAGTTCTTCGCGATGGGCATGCTGATGAACGTCGCCGCCGCCATGGACCTGCCTGCCGTCGACGAGCGCTGGACGAGCTGGTGCCACCGATGAGGTGGCTCGGCGCTCCAGGAGGCGTGCCACCGGCGCGGCACCGACGGCCCGCGCAGCCGTTAGGAGGATCAGATTTTTTTTCAGCCCAACAAGTAAGTGACTACTCACTTCCTAGGGAGGAGCCGAGATGACCAGAAACAGCGCACCGTGTGGACCTTCGTCATCACGTCTGCGGCCCTGTTCATGGGATCGCTCGACAATCTCGTGGTCACCACCGCGCTGCCGTCGATACGGGCTCACCTGCACGCATCGCTGGCCGGGCTGCAGTGGACCGTCAACTCCTACACCCTCACCTTCGCGGTGCTGCTGCTCACCGGCGCCACCCTCGGCGAGCGGTACGGCAGGCGCCGGGTGTTCGTCGGCGGCCTTGCGCTGTTCACGGCGGGCTCGGCCGCCGCCGCGCTCGCGCCAAGCATCGGGTGGCTGGTCACGGCCCGCGCCGTCCAAGGTGCCGGGGCGGCCATCCTGATACCGCTTACGCTCACCCTGCTGTCGGCCGCGGTAGCACCAGAAAAGCGCGGCCTGGCACTCGGCGCCTGGGGTGCCGTGGGCGGCCTGGCGATCGCCATCGGGCCACTCGTCGGCGGGGCTGTCGTCGAAGGCGCTTCCTGGCAGTGGATCTTCTGGCTGAACGTGCCGATCGGCCTCGCGCTGCTGCCCATCGCCAGGACCCGGCTGACAGAAAGCTACGGCACCGGCAACCCGCCTGGACCTGCCGGGCGTCGTGCTCGCCAGCCTGGGATTGTTCGGGATCGTGCTCGGCGTGGTGCGGGGCAACGACCACGGCTGGACCAGCATGACCGTGCTGCTGCCGATCGTCATCGGCGGACTGCTCGTGGCGGCCTTCGCCGCCTGGGAGTCGCGCGCCGCGCAGCCGATGCTGCCGCTACGGCTGTTCCGCAGCCGCGCGTTCACCGCGACCAACATCGCCTCGCTGCTGATGTTCTTCGGGATGTTCGGCAGCATCTTCCTGCTCGCACAGTTCCTGCAGACCGTGCAGCACTACTCACCGCTGCAGGCCGGGCTGCGCACCCTGCCGTGGACCGCGATGCCCGTCTTCATCGCCCCGATCGCGGGTTCGCTGTCCGACCGCATCGGCGGCCGCCCGCTGCTGGTCGCCGGGCTGGCCCTGCAGGCGCTGGGTCTTGGCTGGCTGGCCGCCGTCATCAGCCCGACCGTGGCCTACGCCACGCTCGTCCCGCCGTTCATCGTCTCAGGCATCGGCATGTCCCTGTTCTTCGCGCCCGTGGCCAATGTCGTGCTCGGGTCGGTCCGCCGCGACCAGGAGGGCATCGCCTCCGGCGCGAACAACGCGATCCGCGAACTCGGCGGCGTGTTCGGGATCGCCGTGCTCGGCGCGGTGTTCTCCGCCCACGGCGGCTACGCCAGCGCGCCGGCCTTCGTTTCCGGCCTGACCGCCGCGGTCTGGGTCGGCGCGGCAGCGGTGGCCGTCGCCGCGGGCGCCGCGTTGCTGCTGCCGCGCCCGCGGCCGCGGCGGGAGCCGCAGCCGGCGATCGCAGCCGTCGCGGCGGAGCCCGCTGCCGAACTTGAACCAGCCGGCTGAGCGCAAACCGCACCACCAGGGCCCCCGCGCCCCTCCGACGGCCCGTTGCCAGCGTAATAGCCCGGCGACGGGCCATCGGCTGCGGCTCGTCCGTGGGTGACCTCGAGCACGTCAGCACCGGGCGATGGACGTCGAGTCTCGCGTCCGGGTATCATGAAGGTGTTGCTCCGGACCCCGGCAGCTGCAGCGCGAGATATTCGGGCGCAGCTCAGGGACCGGAGCTTTTTCCGAGTACTCATACTATATATATATTTTTTTTTCCGGGTACAGCTTTTCCGGGTACAGCTTTTCCGGGTACAGCTTTTCCGGGTACAGCTTTTCGCGTACGGGACCGGCGCCGGCAAGGCACGCAGCGGCCAGAAGCTGGCCGCGACCCTGCACGGGTTCTTCGAGCTTTCATCGGACTCCGACGGGGGCCAATGCCGAACTGCCAGAGGCTATGAGGACTTTGCAAGAGCAACCCGCCGCCGCGGCGACCGGCCCGGGCGAGGCCGTCCTGGCGGTGCCAGTGACCACCGGTACACGCCCGCGCCGCGGCAGGAAGGTCCTGCGCACCGCCGTCTCCGCCGCGCTCATCGTGGCCACGTTCGGGTTCGCCCTCCCCCACTTCGCTTCCTACCACAGCGTGTGGGCCAGCATTGTCGCGATGACATGGCCCCAGGTCCTGCTCGTCGCCGCCGCGGCCGTCGCCAGCATGGTGTCTTACTGGATCATGATCTGTGCGGTGCTGCCATCGATACGGCTGCGCGAGGCGGCCGTGGTCAACCTCGGCTCGAACGCGGTGGCGAACACGCTGCCCGCGGGCGGTGCCCTCGCCATGGGAGTCAGCTGGGCGATGCTCTCAAGCTGGGGCGTGAGCACGGCGGAATACGTGCTCTACACGTTGGTGTCCGGGGTCTGGAATGTCTTCGTCCGGCTGGGTCTTCCCGTGCTCGCCCTGCTGGTCCTGCTGACCGTCAGCCGGCCGAACGCGGGCCTGATCGCCGCCGCGGCCGTGGGCCTCGCGGTGCTCGCCGCCATGGCGGCCGGGCTCGGCCTCCTGCTGCACAGCGAGTCCTTCGCGGTTCGCGCCGGCCGCGCGCTGCAGCGTGTGGCCCGGCTCCCCTTCAGGCTCGCGCGCCGGCCGCCACCCGCCGACATCCCGGGATCGCTGCTGAGCTTCCGCGAGCGGGCGGCCGGACGGCTCGCCGCACGCGGCTGGCGGATCACGATCACCACGACGGCGACCCAGCTCGCCTTGTGGCTGGTTCTGCTCGCGTGCCTGCGCGCTACCGGCCTGTCCCAGGCACAGGTGCCCTGGCAGACGTCACTTGCGGCCTTCGCGTTCGTCGGCCTGCTCACGGCCCTGCCCGTCACTCCCGGCGGGGTGGGAATCACCGAACTCGGGCTGGTGGGCATCCTGGCCGCCGGCGCGGACCACAGGGTCAGCGCGCAGGTGACCGCCGCCGTTTTGCTGTACCGGGCCGTCACCTACCTGCCCCCGATCCCCCTCGGCGCGATCGCCTGCCTGGTCTGGCGGCACGCGCCCGGGCTCATCCATGCCGGCCCGGGCGACACCAGGCCCGCGCAGCCTGCAGGCCTGATCCGTGCTGACGACGCACCAGCCCCGGCCGACGTCACGACCTGATGAGGTGGGCACCAGGCCTGGCGCGGCGCCCCAGGTGAGGTTTGGCGAAGCGGCAATGCAGCGTGATGGCACCGGCGGAGACGGCCGCCCAGCCGCACCACACGGAGGCGAACCCGGATACCGTAAGCCGGGCAATGATGATGACGGCGACAAGGTTGAGGACGCCGAAGATGGCGACGTGGCGATAGCCGGACAGCAGCAGCGGCGCGCAGACGGCTACCACGTACAGGGCGACGATCAGGAAGCCATCGGACAACCGGACGCTGTAGGAGAGGTGGTACGGCTCGAGTTTCACCCCGACCGGGCCACGGACCATCGCCGCGAGCAGCGTCACAGCGACCACCACCCCGATCCCCGCGAACGGCGCCATCAGCCACTTCCGCTGCCTGGTGGGCTCGAGCGCGATGACAGCCAAGGGAATGAACACAGGAAGCACCACGAAGGCGATCAGCAGGTAAGCCCACAGCGCGACCTGGCCGATCCCGCGTGGGACGTGGCCCTGCAGCGACAGCCAGACGACGGCCTCGATGAACTGGTGGACGCCGAGCAGCACCGGGATCCACGCCAGCGCGACGAGCTCGCGCCGCTGGTGCACGTGGCGGACGGCATCCACGCCGATCGCACAGACAATTACCCCGCCGGCGATGTCAGCCTGAGGCGAGAAGCACACCGGTCATCGGTCTCCTTCCGGCCCGCGTGCTTCGCTTCGTCACTGCGCGGCAGCAGACTTCCGTTAAGTTCAGGATCGCACAGCCACTACCTCCGGTGACCATGCGACGGCGGCGGTAATGGCGCAACGGGCCAGCGATGCCGAACGGCTGCCGCTCGGCGCCGCCGCGATATACGCCTTTCTCACGGGGGGTATAGTCGGCGCCAGGTGAGCCGGGAAGCCTGGTCGGCAGCATTCCAATCCAGGGGCTCACTATGTTTCGCGGCAACCGCTCGTCCGCACTTGGCTCGCACTGGCGCGCCGACGTGCTGCGCACCAACCTGTGGCTGGTCCCCGGGATCGAGGTCCTGGCCGCCATCGCGCTCTTCGCCGCCACGTTGAGCCTGGATCGCGCCGCCTACCGGGGCGAGTTCGGCCTGCCCTCCTGGGTGATCAGCGGTACCGCCGACGCCGCCAGGCAGATCCTCACCGCGATCGCCACCGCCGTCATCACGGTGGTCGGTGTCGTCTTCTCGATCATCCTGGTGACCCTGACGCTCGCGTCCACCCAGTTCGGGCCCCGGATGCTGCGTAACTTCATCCGTGACCGCGGCACCCAGCTGACGCTTGGGACCTTTGTGGCGACGTTCGTGTACGCCGTGCTTGTGCTGGTCTCGATCGGCCCGGGATCCCATGGGGACTTCGTGCCGCACATCGGCGTTACCGTGACGCTCGCTCTGATGGTCGCCGCGCTGGCCGTGCTGATCTACTTCATCCATCACACGGCGACGTCGATCCAGCTGCCGCAGGTGATCGCGAGCATCGCTCGCGATCTGTCGGAGGCGATTGACGTGCAGGGTGGCCCGGACAGCCGGCTTGGCCTGGCGGGTGACAAGGAGATCGGCCCGTCGTCGGCGGAACTGCTCGCCCGGATGGAAACCGCCGGTGGCACGGTGCGGGCACCCGCGAGCGGCTATCTGCAGTTCATCCGGCATCGGGTCCTCGTGCAGTTCGCCACCGAGGCCGACGCGGTCATCGCCCTGGACTACCGGCCCGGCCACTTCCTCGTGCAGGGGCACCCCTTCGCCGTGGTGTGGCCGCCCGAGGCCGCGGCGCGGGTGAGCGACGCGCTCGGGCGCGCCCACATCACTGGACCGCACCGGACGCTCACGCAGGACATCTCGTTCGGCATCGACCAGCTCGTCGAGATCGCCATCCGTGCGCTGTCACCTGCCGTCAACGACACCTTCACGGCGCTGACATGCATTGATTGGCTCGGCGAAAGCCTCTGCAAGATCATGCGCAGGTGGCGTCCCGCGCGCGTCCACCGGGACAGCGAAGGGTTCATCCGCGTCATCACGGCCGAGCCGAGCTACGAACGACTCGTGCAGCGCGCGTTCGAGAAGATCCGCCAGGCCAGCCAGGGCATGCCCGCCGTCATGATCCGTCAGCTCGACGCGCTCGCGAAGATCATGGCCGAGACATCGGGCCCAGGTTCGCCGGGCCCAGGTTCGCCGGGCCCAGGTTCGCCGGGCCCAGGTTCGCCGGGTTCGGCGGGCACGGCGCAGCGCAGGGTGCTGCTCGATCAGGCCGCTATGATCCAGCGGGCGAGCGAACGATCGGTACCAGAGGGAGCGGACCGGGCGGACATCAGGCGCAGCTATGAGATGGTGCTCATGGCGGAACGCAGGCTCGCGGGACGCGAGCGCGCTGCGAGCACGCAGCCGCGCTGACTCCGGCCACTCCGGCCGCGATCGTTGCCGCCGCGGCGGCTGCGCCGCGTCACTCCGGCACGGACCAGGCGCAGATCGGCGCAACCAGCTACCCACGGCCGGCCACGTGATGCGCCAGCTTCGTCCTGTTCTTGCCCGCGCACGGATGTCCAGCATCGCGGGCCACCTCGGCTCCGCCCCGCATCCACCGAGATCTACTACGCCCTGGTGCTCAACCCGACACGGTTACCTCGTGCCACACTCCCCCGTTCAGGTCCAGCCCGTTGCCATTGGCCTGGCCCGGATTCGTGTCGGCGATGTAGGTGTAGAGCGGATGACCGTTGTAGGTCGCCTGGGCGCTGCCATCCGAGCGCTTGATCGTGCCAAGCTTCCCCGTGACTCCCGGGCCAGCCGCAAGGGTTCCCGTCACCGGCGGCCAATACGCCGCGCATGTCGCGTAGCAGACTGACTTGGCGGGGGTGTCCGGCGCGAACCAGTAGAGCGTGAGCCCTTTGGCGTTGGTGAGCACGGTCACGCCGCGGATCTTCGCGGTCTGCAGCGCGCCGCCCGCACTCGCCGGTGCATTGCTGCCCACCGTGGCAACGGAGATGCCAAGCACCAGGAGGGCGACGATGGACACGCCCGCGATCGCCCATCCAGCGCCCGGAATGCCCGCCTGCAGCCGGGCCCGCAGGGAGCCGCCCGCGGCGGCTCGCGTGGCGGGCTCGCGCCGCGCGGCGGGGACGCCGGCGAGGAGAGCAAGCGCGGCGAAGGCAGCTACCTCGATCACCCCTGCGACGATCCCCGAGGTGGTGCGAACCTCCTTGAATCCGAACAGGCCGACCCACACCGACAGCAGGTAGCCGCCGAGGGTGGACAGGGCGAACCCGGCCCCTGCCGCGGCGGCCACCCGGCTGCCGGTGACGAGCACCGCCGCGGCAAGGACGAAGGCCGCGATCACCTGGAGCAGAAACAACGGGCCAATCGTCGGAATCGAGCGGTAGCCGGTCAGATACAGGTCAAGGTGGATCGCCGCGGTCGCGGCGAGCAGCCCGGCCCCGGCTAGCCGCAGGCCGAGCTGCTGCGTGCGGTTAAGTACCAGCCGCCGGTCGGGGTCGGGCATGGCACCGCTGCCGGTCAGTACCCGTTGCCGCCCGAGCCCGATGACGGGCTCGGGGCGGGCACGGCCGCGCCGGAAAGGGTCACCTCGTGCCACACGCCGCCGGACGCGTTCAGCCCGTTGCCCTTGGCCTGCCCGGCGGCGGTGTCACCGGCGTAGGTGTACAACGGGTGCCCGTTCCAGGTGGCCTGCGTCGAGCCGTCCGACCGTGTGATCGTGGCGAATGTCCCCGTGACGCCGGAACCCGCGGTCACAGGCCCCTTTACCGGTGGCCAGTAGGTGGCACAGGATCCATTGCAGTTCGACTTGGTGGAGGTGTCAGGGACGAACCAGTACAACGTGAGGCCCTTGGCGTTGGTGAGCACGGTCGCGCTGCCGACCTTCGCGGAATTCACCGCCGCGGACGAGGCCGCGCTCGAGGCCGACGAAGCGGCTGCGGACGGGCTGCTCGCGCCAGCTGAGCTGCCCGTCGATGAGCTGCCGCACGCCGCGGCCAGGAGAGCGACAGCTGCCAAGCCCGTCGGCGCCAACCATCGGTGACGCATCGTTTGTCTCCGTTCACATGGGATGGATGAACCAGATACCCATATCACGTGGCGCCGACGACATCCGTTCAATCCGGCTAGCGCTCACCGCCGTTAGTCCCGCGGTGCCGTACGGGCCGACCCGGCCACGCGGCGCGCTTGCCATGGCCGCCTCGACCGTGGCGAACGTTTCGAGCCGCCGGTCCAGGCCCGTGACACGGATAACATTGGCCACCTGCGGTACCGGCGCGGCCAGGCGTAGCACACTGCCGAGCAGTTCCGCCCGGCGCGCGGTGCCCACCAGCACGGCGAGCCCGCTCGCATCGCAGCCGCTGACCTCAGACAGGTCGACAACGATCCTGTTGCCGCCAGCGAGCAAGCCGAAGAGGCGCTCACGCAGGGCAGGCGCGCAGCTGATGTCGAGTTCGCCCGCGAGAGTTGCGATCGAGTAGCCGCCGCGCGAGCCGGGCGAAGTGTCCGTATCAGGGTCCATCATGGACCTCCGATCACATGATGCGGGAAGGTGCCAGCACAGCCCCCATCACACTGGGCGCCATGACACTGGGCGCCATGACACCGGGCGCCATGACACTGGGCGCCATCACACTGGGACCGTCACTGCGACATGCGTGCTTGCCCGCTTGCGATGGACACGGGCGCGGCAGCCGTCCCTGCGGGCTGCGCGAGACGTGGGCGGGCACTGACGGGGGGACGTTCTGCGCCATCGCCGGCCAGGCGCCTGCGCCTGTCCAGCCGTGCGGCCACAGGCCAGCGGACGCCGCTGACCCAGCCGAAGGCTTCGAACACGCGGATCAGCCCCGCTGACAGATCAATTTGACCGCGGTCCACACCGTGCCGCGCGCAGGCAGGGTCCGAGTGGTGCATGTTGTGCCAGCTCTCACCGAGCGAAAGCACCGCGAGCGGCCACAGGTTGGTGGCCCTGTCGTAACGGCGGGTGGTGAAGGGCCGGTTGCCGAGCAGATGGCACAGGGAGTTCACGCTCCACGTGACATGCTGCAGCAGGGCGATCCGGACCAGGCCTGCCCAGAGTACGGCCGTCAGGCCGGCCCGCAAGCTGCCGCCGCCGATGGCCCAGCCCGCGGCGAACGGCAGCGCCAGCGAGGCGACGCAGAGCGCGGGAAAGGCTCTGGACACGGTCCGCATGCTCCGGTCCGCGAGCAGATCGGGCGCGTAACGCTCCTGTGACGTCGGGTCGTTGCCGAACAGCCAGCCGACGTGGGCGTGCATGAGGCCGCGCAACTGGCCGACAGGTCCTGTGCCGTAGCGGTAGGGCGAATGCGGGTCACCGGGCCGGTCGGTGAACGCGTGGTGGCGCCGGTGCGTGGCGACCCAGCCGATCACGTCGCCCTCGAAAGCCATCGAACCCGCGACGGCGAGCGCCAAGCGAAGGCCGGGCCGCGCGGTAAAACTCCGGTGCGTCAGGCAGCGGTGAAAGCCGATCGTGACCCCGAATCCGGTGAGGAGGTAGAAGAAAACCGCCAGCCCGATATCGGCGAAACCGATGGCGCGTCCCCAGAACAGCCATATCGCCGCGGCCAGCCCGGCCAGCGGTGCGATCACGATCAGCCCCGTTACCGTTAGCTGAACGTTGCGCTGAGTGGAGGTCTGGGGTGGAGCAGCTGCCGCGGTAAACGCTTCCGTTCCGTCGTAGGGTGCAGTAACACTGCGTTCGGTCATCTAATGCCTGCCTCGCTTTACGGGAGATGACGCAGCGAGGAGGATCTCGAGACCGGCGTGTGGTCTAGACCTTATCGGAAACTCAGTCAGCTGCCTGAAAAAGAGCTCGTAAACGCAGTATACGCGCCACCGGTCCGGGCGACCCCTCCCCGCGGCGACTAAACTTGGCGCGGTATCGATACACGCGCCTGACATAGAAAGTGCGAATTTGGCGCGGTTCGAAAGGATCCCATTCGAAAGTACCTGACAGCGAGGGCCGGGACCGGCTACAGCGGCTCGGCCACCCACCGCCACCCACCTGGCCCGTCATGCACAGGCCGCACCATGAAGGCACCGGTCGCATCGGAGAGTTCGGTGACGACCCGGACCAGCTGGCGGTGAAAGTCAACGGGAGTGCGCGGGCCATCCGCCGGACCTGCCGAGATAAGCGTCACAGTGGATCCCTCAGCCTCGGCGAGCCTCGCCCGCACATGGCCGTCGTAGTCGATACCAACCGCCACGATCGCGTCCGCGCGAATGATGTCAGTCCCATCGTCCTTGGCCACCCAGACATCGGGCCCAGCCATCCGTACCACCTCTCTCCAACAGGCCTCTGCGACGGACCGACACTCGCCTTGCTCATCGTCGTGGGAACAACGCCCGCGCGGCCGGGCACGTGGTCAGCACCCGGCCGCGCGGCCGCTGGTTCAATCAGAGCGGACGGACCTGCTCGGCCTGCGGCCCCTTCGGGCCCCGGCCGGCGGTGAACTCGACCCGCTGGTTCTCCTGCAGGCTGCGGAACCCATCAGCCTGGATGGCGGAGTGGTGCACGAAGACGTCGGCGGTGCCGTCGTCAGGGGCGACGAAACCGTAGCCCTTGTCCGCGTTGAACCACTTCACGGTGCCTTGAGGCATGTACTTCTCCTACTGAGACGATCTTCTGGATTCACGGACGCAAACCCAAGGTTGCGGCGACCGTCTGCCCCTTCGAAGGCTCAAGCCCCCGGAAAGTGGGTGAGACGCGCAAAAATCGCGTGCCTCTGGATATCGCG
Organism: uncultured Actinomycetota bacterium; assembly: GCA_963727015.1. Classification (GTDB taxonomy): domain Bacteria; phylum Actinomycetota; class Actinomycetes; order Streptosporangiales; family Streptosporangiaceae; genus DATFVJ01. The sequence continues at coordinate 314,489 of CAVSEV010000009.1, forward strand.
ACGCCCGCTGTCAAATTCCGCAGGCGCTGTGACGCGAACACGAACTTCGACTACAACCAACATCAATGTAGCACTACCGCACGCGCGGCGACGAAACGACGTGCGTACGGGGCGATAGACCAGCGAAGAAACCGGCCGTGACCGGCCGGCGGGCGGCATACTGTAGATGATGAAGCGAGCCCGCGCCGCAACCCGGCGCTATCTGCCCGGAAGCCCCTTCAAACCCCCGCCCGCGCCGCCACCTGCCGAGCAGTTCGCCGTGCAGGACCAGGTGACTCACGATCGTTACGGCCTGGGCCTCGTCATCGGGGTCGAGGACGGCGACGCCGTGCTGGTCGACTTCGGCGGGAGGCAGGAGCGAATCACGATTCCCTGCGCGAAGATGACCAAGCTCTGACGCAAACAGCAGCGGCCGCCCCGCCGTCGCACGCAGCCGCCTGCCGGCCTTCGCCGGCCTGGGCCTGCCTGGCCTTCGCTGCCTGGCCTGGGCCTGCCTGGCCTTCGCCTGCCGGCCCGCGCCTGCCTGGCCTTCGCCTGCCGGCGCCGCGATCGCGTTCGAGCGGGCGCAGGTCATGGCATTGATCGGGCAAGCGCGGCAGCACCTCGGCGACCTGGACCAGGCGCTAGATCGGCTCCGCCGCGGCATTTACGGTTTGTGCGGGCGCTGCGGGCGCACGATTGGCGCTGAGCGCTTGTGCGCGCGCCCGGCGACCAGGCTTTGTTACGCCTGCGCAGCCGTTCGGGCGAATTAAGGGCATGTCCCTAATGGCATTCAGGGCGGGCCGCACGGCACATCGCGGCGCCCAGTCCCAGCGATAACGCACTTGCGGATTTGGCGGACCAGCGGAGTTCCACGTCCGGCGTCGTTCGGCGCCCAGGTCAGGCCCCTATCGTCGCGACGACCTTGCTCAAGTTCTTGATGTGGGACCGGGCCCGATGTATCAAGTGAGCATCGGATGCCTCCTATCTGATGTGGCCGACCAGGAATCGGCGGGCCGAGCAGTATGACTCGACTCGCCCTGACGTCGGCGGTTCAGCGGTTCAGACAGGCTCAAGAGCAGGGGGACGCATGGACGCGACCAACGGCGCAGCGCATGAGAAAGCCGATTTCTTCGACGCCAGCATGCACATGGTGCACATCACCGGCTTCCCGCGCCAGCAGGGCGTGCTGGAGCGTCCGGTGGAGGCGCCGCATGGCGCACGGCTCGATGTGTGGCAGACCAACCCCAACGACGAGCGGCACATTTCCGCGCACGCCGGCGAGAGCGCCGCGTTCACTACCCAGACCTTCTCGCTGACCAATAGCGGAAACCGGACGCTGCGTGCCCCGAAAAGGTCGTGGAAGGTCAGCCTCGAACCTGGCGAAGGCGGCGAGCGGCTGGCCGGTATGGCACGCGTCAATCTGAAGTCGATGTACAACGATCCTTCGCAAATGCGTGAGGCGCTCGCCTGGCATCTGTTCGGTCGCGCGGCGGTGGCGTCGCCGCGGCACACCTACGCGAAGCTGGCCTTCGACGCCACGTACTACGGCCTGTTCGCGGTCATCGAACAGGTCGACAAGAGATTCCTGAAGGATCACTTCGGCGCGAACCACCGAGGCAATTTGTACAAGGCGTACTGCGGTGACGTCGGGTGCGCGACGCTGGAACACCGTACCGGGCATGACGGTGACGACAGCGGGCGCCAGTACTTCACGCCAGGCAGTGACGACCTCACCTACCGCCTCAAGACCAACGAGGACGACCGCGAGGCCAACACCTACGACGACCTCGCCAGGCTCATCGCGGTGATCAACGGGGTGGGGCTGCACGGCGGCACCCAGCGCTTCGATACCGACGCTTTCCGCGAGTCGGTGGACGCCATCATGAACGCGCACGCCTTTCTCAGGTGGGCGAGCGTCAACCTGCTGCTCGGCAGCTGGGACAATTACTTCAAGACGCCGTCCAACTACTATCTCTACAACTCGGGACGGCAGGGCGCGGAAAACGACTTCATGCGGTCGCCCTACTTCACATTCATTCCCTGGGATTATGACAACTGCCTGGGTATCGACTACTTCGGCACGCAGTGGCAATACACTGACATTCTCGACTGGGCGAGTAACACCCGCCGTCAACGGCCCCAGCGCGACCCGTCGCGTATCCCGCTCGTGCGGAACCTGCTGCGCAACCGTTACTACCGTCAGTATTACCTGGATTACCTGGAACACCTGATCGATACCGAATTCAATCCAGAAGCGATCAGCGCGTTAATCGGCGCCGACTCCGGCAACGGCCTCTGGGGGCGTGTCCGCCAGGCGGCCTACCTCGAATCGGCGACGCAGTACGGCCAGCCGTTCACCGGCCGCCAGTTCACCAACGACGAGGTCTACTGGAGCGGCTGCAAGCAGTACGAGCTCAAGCACGGCAATGAGAAGGCCGAGGGCATCGTTCACTATGTCCGGATGCGGCGGGATAGTGCGCGGCAGCAGCTACGGCAGCTGCGGCAGACGACGCCGCGCGCCACCGAGCGAGCGGTGTTCGAAGCCCCCTTGGAAAATGCCGCCGCAGCGGGCGTGAGCTGACGCGGCCGCGGGGGCTCGGGAAGGCCGGCCGTGACTACCACGCAAGCACCTGAAAACCAGCTTGAACTGGTCAAGGAAGTGAAGATCTTCGATCTTCTTCAGCAGTTCGAATTGGATCCGAGGCTGGAAGCAAGCGGCGTGCTCGCCAAGGACGGCGTGTTCTACGTCATCTTCGACAACCTTCCGCACATCGCCCTCATCGGTGCGGACCTGTCGGCCGCTGCCGGGGCGAACCAGCTCATCGAGCAGCATCTGGGCCATCGCCGCGGCTTCGAGGACATTGCCTACGACCCGTGGTCAGACCGGTTCTATGTCCTGATCGAGTCGTTGCGCCGCGGCCAGGGAAAGTACATGGCCATGGTGCAGGAGTACGACGGCAGCTTGCGCTACCTCGAGAGCGCGTGGCTGGACTTCCCGCTTGACCGGCCCAACAAGGGCCTGGAAGGCCTGACGTCCGTGCGCCGCTTCGGCCTGTCTCACCTCCTCGGGCTCTGCGAAGGGAACAGATGCGAAGGAGGCGCCGAGGGCCGCATCCCCGGCGGCGGCCGGATCCACGTCTTCACCCGCGGCAAGCACCATTGGGAACGGGCGGGCAAGATCAGGCTGCCGGAGACGCTTTTGTTCGAGGACTACAGTGGCATCACGGTGACCGGCGACCGGATCGCGGTCGTGTCCCAGGTCTCCTCGGCGCTGTGGATCGGCAGCCTTGCGCCCTGGAGCTGGGAGGTTACCGGCGAAGGCAGAAGCTACGCGTTCCCGAGGGACGCCGATGGCGAGATCATCTACGGAACGGCCGAGGGAGTGTCATGGATCGCGCGGGACCAGGTCGTGGTGGTCTCGGACAAGGCGAAGCCGGACCAGGACCGCCGGTGCCGGTCCAAGGATCAGTCGATCCATATCTTCAGGATCCCGGCAGACTAGGGGAACAGGCCCTCGGGCGCGTCCCGGGGCTCCAGCGGCCGGTCCACGCGCTGTTCCAGCAGCGCGTGGCCGGTGACTCAGCGCTGCTCAGGCTTGCCGGGCTCCGCTTCGCCCAGGCGGGCCTCGCCGCTGAGACCTACGCAGACACGCCTGATCAGCTTGACCACGTGCTCAAATACGTGCCCCCGCACTCTCGCCTGCCCACTGTCCACCTGAACCGCGGGCTGAACATGCTCCGCGACCGCGACCGCGGCGTGGTCGAAGAGTTCGCCGCCCGCTTCGCAGGGCGCCTGTCGGGCATGGTCGTCCACGACAAGTCGGACATGGGCACACAGACCGCAAGCCTGGTGGCCGCGCTCACGGAACTCGATACGCGCCTTGCCCGGTGCCGGGGCGCACCCCGGCTTTTTCTCGAGTACGCAGCGGGCCATGAACCAGCCTGGTTCGTCGAGGTCGCGGAGCGGCTCAAGGACGTTGACGGGGTCAGCTGCTGCATCGACGTGGGCCACGTCGGGATCAGGCAGGCCGGTGCCAGGTTCGAGCGCGAGCATCAGGGACTCCGCCTGCGGGACCTCAGCCCGAACGACGGGCGACTGCCCGGCCTGGTAGCGGACGTGCAAGACGCGGTGTCAAAAGTTGTGCAGGACGTGCTGGACATGACGCGCTCGATCGGGCGGCTCGGCAAGCACCTGCATTTCCACCTGCATGACGGGCATCCCCTCGTCGGCGGCCTGTCCGATCATTTCACTTTCCTGATGCGGCTGCCCGTCCCGTTCGAATACGAGGGGCGCCAGTCGCTGGCCACGATGTACGGGCCGGGCGGGCTCGCCGCGATCGTGGCGGCCGCGACCGAAGCCTGCGGCCTCGACCGGCTGTCGATCACGCTAGAGATCCACCAGGTCGAAGGCCGCCTGCCGCTCGGCGACGCGGCGGGTCTCTTCGGGCACTGGCGGGATACCACCAACGCCGAGCGGATGAACAACTGGCTGTCGGTGCTGGCCCAGAACGCCATGCTCGTGGAACAGAGCATCTGACCGTAGCCGCGACCCGCATCGGGTGATATCTTGATATCATGATGGCTGGAACCGGGACTGACGGCGGATCGGTCCGTACCAAGAACATGGTGCTGCGGCTCGATCCTGATCTCGCCGAGCGCCTGGAGGCGGTCGCCGAGGTGGAAGGCCGCTCGGTATCGGACGTAGTGCGCGAGGCAATCACCGACCTGGTCAGGGCGCGGCGGCGCGACAAGCGGTTCTTGCAACTGCTCGAGGACAACCTGGCGAGGCACAAGCGCATACTTGAACTGCTGCGGGATGGCGAAGGATGATCTCCCTCGGCGTTGCCGATCTGGTGGTCATCGCCGGCCGGGTCCTGAGCCTCAACACCAGCGAGAGCCTCGGCCTGCTCGATATCGCCGCCGCCGAGGCTGCCCTTGCCGAGGCAGCCGCCCTTGCCGAGCCAGCCGCCCTTGCCGAGGCAGCCCTTGCCGAGCCAGCCGCCCTTGCCGAGCCAGCCGCCCTTGCCGAGGCAGCCGCCGTTGCCGAGGGACGCGGCGGCGCCCACGGCGGTGACAACAGTGACGGCGACGATGCGGCGGCAGCCGCCGCCGGGCTGCTGCACGCACTGCTGCGTCATCGCCCGTTCCTGCGCGGCAACGAGCAGATCGCCCTCCTCGCCACAATCCAGTTCCTCGCCTTGAACCGATGGCAGGCCGACCTTGATCCGGCCGAAGCAACAAGAACAGTCATTGCCGATGCCGCAGCCGGCCACACGACGGCCGCGGAACTGGCGCACTGGCTGTCGCCCAGGCTGTCCGGACGCGACGGACGCGACGGACGCGACGGACGCGACGGACGCGACGGACGCGACGGACGCGACGGACGCGACGGACGCGACCACAGCAAACCACGCACGAAGGAGGCACGAATGCGAGGATGGATCCCGGTCCGCAGGCGATCCGCCCAGCCGACGGCGCCCTTGCTTCTGCAGCGCTTCACGGTCCCGGCGCGACAGGTCATCCGAGCTTCCCAGGAAGAGGCGCGCGGGCTCGGCCACGGCTACGTCGGCACCGAGCACATCCTGCTCGGCCTGCTCAGCGAAGGTGAAGGCGTGGCGGCGAGGGCTCTGGCGTCACTCGGGATCGGGCCAGCTGCCGCGCGGCAGCAGGTCGAGGGGATCACCGGGCGTGGTGAGCAGACGCACTCCGGCCATCGGCCGCTTACTCCCCGCGCCAAGAAGGTGCTCGAGCTTGCGCTGCGCGAAGCCATGCGGCTCGACCACCTCTACGTCGGCACGGAGCACATCCTGCTCGGCCTGATCCGGGAGGGCAATGGGGTCGCGGGCCAGGTCCTGGCCAAGCTCGGCGCGGGCAGCGACGAGGTCCGCCGTGCCGTGTTCGGGCTGCTTGCCGACGATGCGCGCAAGGGCGTGTTCGGACCGTTGCCGGCCACGAACGCCCTTCCGGAGAAACCGCTCACGCCGCCCGTGCTCCGCGACTACGACGAGAAGATCGCCGAGGCACGTAAGGAGAAGGACGCCGCGATCGACGCGAAGGACTTTGACGGTGCGGCTGCCCTCCGCGAGAGCGAGAAGCGCCTGCTAGCGGAACGGGAACGCAGGATAGCGGAGTGGTCCGCTGATCTTAATGTCGTCACCATGAGCGAAGAACTCGACCGGCTCCGCGATCACGTCGCATGGCTGACCGGCCTGCTCCTTCAGCACGGCATCTCGCCCAGCGAGGGCCAGCCCGGCCCCAACCGGCAGACTGCCTGACCGGTCCGTCCCAATCGTCAGTGCCGTGGATCGGGTGGCCTATAGCACACGCGATCCGCGGCGCTGATGAGATCCGCGGCGCTGATGAAGAACACTGCGGAAGGTTGACGTCAGCTGAGGGCCGGGATGATCTGGTCGCCGTAGGCGTCAAGGGTCCGTGCTGCCTGGTCGTGCATCAGGTAGATGGCGAACTGGCCGACCCCGATCTCGGTCAGTTCGCGCAGTCGCTCAATATGTGCGCCGACCGGCCCGAGCAGGCAAAACCGGTCGATGATCTCGTCGGGCACGAAGTCGGCGTGCGGATTGCCCGCGCGGCCGTGGTGTGTGTAGTCGTAGTCCGCACGGCCCTTGATGTACTCGGTGAGCGCGCGCGGGACCACGCCGTCGTGGCCGTATCGTGCGACCAGGTCGGCCACATGGTTGCCGACCATGCCGCCGAACCAGCGCAACTGGTCCCGCTGCCGCGGCAGGTCCGTGCCCACGTACGCCGGGGCAGCCACGCACATCGTCAGCTGATCTGGATCCCGGCCGGCGGCGACGGCCGCCGCGCGGACCGAGCCGATCGTCCACCGTGCGATGTCCGGATCGGCGGTCTGCAGGATGAAACCGTCTGCCTGCTCGCCGACCAGGCGCAGCGCCTTCGGCCCGTAGGCGGCCATCCAGATATCCAGCTTGCCCTCGCGTACCCACGGAATCCGGATCGTGGTGCCGTGCACAGTCGCTTCGCGGCCCTCAGCGAGTTCCTTGATGACGTGCATCGCTTCTGCCATCGTGGCCAGCGACGCTGGTTGCTGCCCGATCACCCGCCGCGCCGAGTCCCCGCGCCCGAACCCGCACACCGTCCGGTTGCCGAACATGTCGTTGAGCGTCGCGAACAGCGAGGCGGTCACCGACCAGTCCCTGGTACCCGGGTTGGTCACCATCGGCCCCACCATGAGCCGTGACGTCGCGGACAGGATCTGCGAGAAGATGACGAACGGCTCCTGCCACAGGACGTGCGAATCGAATGTCCAGCCGTAGCGGAAGCCGCGGTCCTCGGCCGCGCGCATTCCATCGACGACCGCACGGGCCGGAGGGTCGGTCTGCAGAACCACGCCGAAGTCCACGTTCATCCTTCCCATCGGTGTACTCGCTCGGTGTAACCGCCCGGAAACTCCCTGGGCGGCGCGCTCACGTCAGGTACTGGCACAACTCCCGCTCCAGAAAGCGGCCGTGACCCGGCGTGCCGTGGAACTCGCCGGCCTCGATCACGACCTGGCCACGGGACAGGACCGTCTCCGCCTTGCCAGTGATCTCCAAACCCTCGAAACAGGAGTAGTCCACGTTCATGTGATGCGTCCGTGCCGACAGCGTCTGCCGCGCCTCCGGGTCGTAGATCACGATGTCGGCGTCGCTGCCCGGTGCGATCGTTCCCTTGCGCGGATAGAGCCCGAACATCCTGGCCGGCGTGGTCGAGCCGACCTCGACCCAGCGGGCGAGGGAGATCTCACCTGCCACGACCCCCTGGTGCAGCAAGTCCATCCGGTGCTCCACGACCGGCAGCCCATTGGGGATCTTGGTGAAGTTTCCCAGGCCCAGTTCCTTCTGCTCCGCGAAACAGAACGGGCAATGGTCAGTGGAGACCACGGACAGGTCGTTCGTGCGCAGGCCGCGCCAGAGCGCGGCCTGGTGTTCCTTCGGCCGCAGCGGCGGCGAGGCGACGTACTTGGCGCCCTCGAAGCCTGGCCGGGCCAGGTCCTCCAGCGACAGGAACAGGTACTGCGGGCACGTTTCCGCGAACACGTTCTGCCCGGCGTCCCTCGCCTCGGTAACCGCGTCGAGCGCCTGCGCGGCGGTCATGTGCACGATGTACAACGGCGCGCCGGTGACCTTGGCAAGCGCGATGGCACGATTCGCCGCCTCACCCTCGAGCTCGGCCGGCCTGGTCAGGCCGTGCTGCACGGGCTCGGTCCTGCCCTCCGCGAGCGCTCGGGCGACAAGCTGATCGATCGCGATGCCGTTCTCCGCGTGCATCATGATGGTGGCGCCGGTCTCCGCGGCCCGCCGCATCGCGAGCAGGATCTCGCCGTCCGTGGAGTAGAGCACGCCCGGGTAGGCCATGAACAGCTTGAAGCTGTTCACGCCCGCGTCGATGCATGACCGCATCTCCTTTAGCGTGGTTTCGTTGACATCGGAGATGATCATGTGGAAGCCGTAGTCGATGACACAGTTGCCGTCTGCCTTGCCGTGCCACTTGTCCAGCGCGGCGAGCAGCGACGTCCCCTTGGGCGGGCTGGGGAAATCGATGATCGTGGTGGTACCGCCCCACGCGGCGGCGCGGGTGCCCGTTTCGAAGGTGTCGGAGGAGATCGTGCCGCCGAAGGGCATTTCCATGTGCGTGTGCACATCGATGCCGCCCGGCAGCAGGTATTTTCCTGACGCGTTGATCACCTTGTCGGCGCCAGCGGGCCACGCATCGGCCACGTCGGTGCCGGGCGCGGCGAGCGCCACGATCCGCTCGCCGTCGACAAGCACATCGGCCGCCGTCGCCCCGGTCGCCGTGACCACGGTGCCGCCGCTGATCAGTGTCCGCATCGTTTGCCTCCTGGCTCTGCTCGGCCGCGCCGCCGAAGATGCACGAAACGTGCCCTACGGCGTCCCGCAGATCCTTGGCGGCGCGGATCGGCGCCCGGACGCCCGCATCCACCGGGATCTGCGGGACGCCCTAGGGCTTGACTAGCGGCTCGTACGCGTCTGGCCGCCTGTCGCGGTAGAACTGCCACAGGTCGCGGACCTCGATGAGCTTGTCCATGTCAAGATCGCGCACCACGACCTCCGGCTCGACGTCCGAGGCGGCGTCGCCGACCAGCTGGCCGCGCGGATCAACGAAGTACGACTGGCCGTAGAAGTCGTTGTCGCCGAGCGGCTCAACCCCGACCCTGTTGATCGCCCCGACGTAGTACTCGTTGGCCACCGCGGCCGCGGGCTGCTCCAGCTGCCACAGGTACTGCGACAGGCCCCTGCTTGTGGCGGACGGGTTGAACACGATCCGTGCGCCCGCGAGGCCAAGCGCCCGCCAGCCCTCGGGGAAGTGCCTGTCGTAGCAGATGTAGACGCCGATCTTGCCGACCGCGGTGTCGAACACCGGATAGCCCACGTTGCCGGGCCTGAAGTAGAACTTCTCCCAGAATCCCCTGACCTGGGGCAGATGCGTCTTGCGGTACTTACCGAGATAGCTGCCGTCCGCGTCGATCACGGCAGCGGTGTTGTAGTAGACACCCGGCTGCTCCTCCTCGTACATCGGCGCGATCAGCACGACCCCGTGCCGTCCCGCCACCTCCTGCAGTTGCCTGGTCGTCGGCCCGTCAGGAATCGATTCTGTGAAGGAGTAGTAGTCGGCGTCCTGAACCTGGCAGAAGTACGGGCCATAGAACAGTTCCTGCAGGCACACGACCTGCGCGCCCTGGGAAGCGGCTGACGCGATGGCGTCGGCCGCCGAGCTGATCATGGTGTCCTTGGCGCCGGTCCAGCTCTGCTGCACAAGCCCGGCCCTGACGATTTCTGCCACTTCCGCTCCCTTGCTGAACACCAGCGTCCATTGGCAGCGTGACACGCGGTGCGCGGCGCCGGCAAACTGGGCGCGGGCGGGGCATGGATAAAGGGCCGTTACCGCCTGCGTGCCGCCCGCAGGCGCCGGAACTCCTCCACCGCCGCGGCCAGGGGCCAGTGCGCGTTCAGCCCGCTCGGGTTGGGCAGGACCCAGATGCGGGCCGGGCCGAGCATGTGCTCCTGCGGCCCGATCCGCGCGTCCGGCCGGCCAAACGCGACGCGATACGCGGTCACCCCGGCGATCGCGACGAAACGCGGCCGGTGGCGCGCCGCGAGCTCGAGCAGGCGCGCGCCGCCCTCCCGCAGTTCGGCAGGGGTGACCTCGGCAGCACGCGCGCTGGCCCTTGCGACCACGTTCGTTATGCCGAGCCCGTATCCGGGCAACAGGTCCTGCTCGCTCGGAGCGAGCCTGCGGCTGGTGAAACCTGACAGATGCAGGGCTGGCCAGAACCGGTTGCCGGGCCTGGCGAAGTGGTAGCCGGTCGCCGCCGAGTAAAGGCCGGGATTGATCCCGCAGAACAGCACGGCGAAGTCGGCGCCAGCCGCCGGCAGGATGTCAGGAAGCGTGGCCTCGCGCGCGGCGTCGAGGTCCGCCGTGGTCGGCCCGCGCCGGCGCGGAGCGCTTGCGGGCGGCGCCGTTGTCATTGGCCCATTGAATCAGCGCAGCAATCAGCACGGTGAATCACGCTTCCACAGCCAAGGAGGCATGGCCCTATTACTACGCCCTAACGGCTGCGCGGAGCCGGCCCCAAACCAGATGCGCTCTGACCGGGGCTACTCGCCGCCGGCCCGTTTCGCGGCGTGGAACGCTTCGAGGGCCTCTCCCGGGGTGTCGTAGTAAGCGTCCGGGCCGAGCGCTGCGTTGATGCCGTACCTGTCGAGCTGCTCCCGCACTGGGCTGAGCACGGTGCTGACGGCGAACCTGACGTGTCGTTTGTGCAGAAGCTCAACCACCCTGTTGAGGGCGCCCGCGGCGGTGTAGTCGATGTCGCCGATGGCGGCGCAGTCGAAAACCATCCAGCGCGGTGGGTCGCCATGACCAGCCAGGGCCGTGACGTCCTCGAACAACCGCGGGGCGTTGGCGTAGTAGAGGCTGGTGCCGAACCGGTAGATCAGCAGCCCGTCCTCCGTCCGTGCGCCCGGCGCCACCGGGATGGGCCGCCAGTGCCCGGCCGGTGACTTCACCAGCACGCTGTTGAGCGGGCGGTAGCTGTGGCGCAGATGGTCGATGATCGAGGCGACGACGGCAAGGATGATGCCGTCCTCGACCCCGAGCACCACCACCGCGGCCGCCGTGAGCAGGGCGACGCCGAACTCGTGGCGGCGGCAGGCCAGAATGCGCCGCATCCCGCTGACGTCGATGAGCTCGGCCGCGATCAGGAAGACGATCGCCGCGAGGGCGGCGTCCGGCAGGTAAGCGAGTGGCCCGGTGAGCAGCAGCAGGACGACGAGGACCACCACGGCGGTGGTGAGCTGTGCCAGCTGGCTGCGGCCGCCTGCGCCGTCGACCATCTGGGTCTTGGTCGGGCTGCCGTTGACTACGAACGTGCCGGAGAACGCTGCCGCCACGTTGGCGGCGCCCAGGCCGACCAGATCGGTGTCTTCGCTGAACGCCTCCTCCTCGTACTTCACGGCGTAGGCGCGCGAGGTCGCCGCGCTCTGGGCGAGGATGACGACGAACATCGACGCCGCGGGACCGAGCAGGATGGCGGCATCGTGCCAGCCCAGGGCGGGCAGCCCAAGCTGCGGCAGTCCGCGCGGGACGGCTCCGACGACTGCCACCCCGCGGCTGGCCAGATCCACGGCGCGGCTCACGCCGATGGCGATGACCACGGCGATCAGCGGTCCTGGGATCCTGCGGGTGATCCGGCGTGCGGCGAGCACGATCAGGATGACCCCGAGCGACACCGCCACGTCCTCCCACCGCACGTGCGGGAGCGCGCGCACGGTGTGCACGAGCCGGGTAGTGGTGTCCTTGCCGGCGGCGGGCACGCCGAGCATGTCGGGGAGCTGGCCTGCCGCCACCTGGATGCCCACGCCGGTGAGGAATCCGACCAGCACGGTACGGGACAGGAAATTGGCCAGGAACCCGAGTCTGGCCAGCCGGGCAAGCAGCAGCATCGCGCCTGTCAGCAGGGCCGCGAGCCCAGCCAGCTGCACGTATTTAGCCGACCCGGCGACCGCGAGTCCGGTCAGCGTGGCGGCGAGGATGGCGGCGGTCGCGGAGTCGGCGCCCACGACAAGGTGGCGTGATGAACCGAGGATGGCGAACACGGCTATCGGGAGGAGCAGCGTGTACAGGCCGGTCACGACCGGCATCCCGGCGATCTTCGCGTATCCGAGGACCTCGGGGATGCCGAGGGCGGCCAGCGTGAGGCCGGCGAGCACGTCCGCAGGCAAGCGGGACCGGGCGATGGGCAGCATCCCCTGCATCACGGGCAGGGCTCTTAGCCGTCTGCGCAGGGCGGCGCCAGGCGAATCCGACACCGCCTCACCTCCGGCCGTTTCCCCGCGGTTGCGGATTCGTTCATCATCCCGCTATTCGGCCGCTATGCGGAGCCTCGTGCGGCCGCCGCGGCCTCGTGTTTCCGCCCGTCCTGCCGCCCGGTTCCTGCGCGAGCCACGGTGGTGGCGGTCAGCAGATCGTTGATCAAGGTCTGCGTCCGCTTCGCGCCATCGACGGCAAGGCCGATGCACTGACGGCCACGGTCGCGGCGGTACTACAAGGCGATTCGGTCCGCAGCCGGTATCTGCCGGAGGCTGCTCATGCGGCCATCTCCATGTTGATCGCATCGAGCAGGCGACGTTCCGTCCGCCTGGGGGTGGCCGAGGAGCGACTGGACGCGCTGTGCGGCACGCCGGACACGATCGGCGCCTGGCGGCGTCGGTGACGCTGGAAGGCAAGGTGAAGGGGAAGGCGGGCGGGCGATGACGGCCGCGCTCGCGATCCGGCTCACCCTCCTGATGACCTTGATGCCCGGGGCGGATACGCAGAATGCTGGCCGCGCTGCTCGGGGACCTGGCCGCCGTGCCGTGGCACAAGCCGTACCGGGTCGCGACCGCGACGGTCGCCTGCACCTGGCGGGAGGCGCCGGCCCGGGCCCGGTGGAACAGCTGCGGGACATGCTGCTGGCCGGCATCGACGCCGGGCACCGCGAGCATGACCACCGGGCCGTCACCGTCGGGGACCTGGACACCGGCTCGATCGACGGGTCGCTGACCCGGGTGCCCGACAGCGACGCGAACCGGCAAGCGTACGGGTCGGCCGGCACCACCGATGACTCCTCCCCCTACCGCAGCTACGGTCAGCGTCTCGAAATGGCCGTATGCGTCGTGCACGGCCCGTTGGTGTGCGCCGATGGCGCCATCTGCCGACCGCAGCATGAATATCGGCTTACGGGCTTCCTGGCCGAGCGGCGCCAGCGAATGGTAATGCTTGATCAGGCCGAGGCAGTTCTCATCGTAAACATTCAGCTGTTTTGTGGAGCTGCTGGCCCGAGGTCTCGGGGATCTGAAGCTGATGCCACGCTGGCGGTTGGCTGATGTCGGTCATGGCTATTGTGGCGTGCATGGTCATCAGGGATGCCCGCGTGATGATCGGCGCGTTGGCAGAGCCGGAGGCGCTGCTTGTGTTCGGCGCGATCGTCACGGCGACGTCGAAGGCGCGTCTGCTGGACGAATTGGGGCACCCGGTGTCGGGAACCTCGTACATCACGCCGTTTGGTCTGGAGAAGAAGACATCGCTGCCGCGGGATGTGATTGAGAAGGCGGCCCAGCGCCTGAAGCGGGCAGGGCTGCTGGAAATCCTCGCCGGCGAACAGCGCGGATACGAAAGCTGGCGTATCAGCGAAGCGGCCCTGGCCGCCGTGACCGGGTGATGGGCGGCGGTCCCGCTCTGCGGTGCCCCGGCATCGACTCCGCAGACCAGGTCAGGTGTTCGTGCCGTGACCAATCTGGTGGTACTGGGCGTGTCGTACCGGGTTGGTGGTCGCGCGTGTAGTTTGATCTTCGGGTGCCTGCTCCGGAGGAGATGTCGCGTGACGAGCTGGTCATGCTCGCCGGCGAGCAGGCTGACCAGCTCACCGCCCAGGATGGGCAGATCACGGCGCTGGCCACGCAGGTTGCGGATCTGATCGAGGTCAACGAGCAGCTGGCGGCGAAGCTGGCGCGGCTGGAGCATCTGCTGTCTCGCAACAGCGGGAACTCATCCCTCCCGCCGTCGATGGATGATCAGCCGGGCCGCCGGCCGCCAGAAGAGGGCAAGGACAGGCGCAGAAGGGCGTCGGGCGCAGCCCGGGTAAGCAGCCGGGGGCGGCGGGCTCGCACCTGGCCTGGAGCGAGAACCCTGATGACACCATCCCTCATTTCCCGGATGGGGCATGCGAATGCGGCGCGCCGCTGGCAGCCGGGCGGGATCTGGGTGTGGCGGCCTCGCATCAGCAGGCAGAAATCCCGCTGGCCTCGGCGAAGGTGATCCAGCATGACCTGCACGAGGTGGCGTGCGGGTGCGGGAAGGTCCACCGGGCGGCCCGGCCGGAGGGTGTCAGCGCGTCGAAGGTGTCCTACGGCCCGAATCTCCGGGCGTGGTGCGTGTTCTTGATGGTCGCCCACGCGATCCCGGTGCACCGCTGCGCGGAGCTGATCGGATCCTTGACCGGCGCGAAGCCCTCCGCCGGGTTCGTGCACGGCATGCTCGCGCGGGCCGCCGATGCGGTCGCCGATGCGAACAAGGCGATCCGGGCGCTGATCATCCTGGCCCATGTGGTGTGCGCCGATGAGACGCCGATCCGGGTAGGCCCCGGCCCGAAGTCCCGCAAGCGTTACCTGCTGGTCGCCTGCACCCGGCTGCTTACCTATTACCTCCTCGGCGACCGGACCCTGGAGACCTTCCGCGCGTTCGTGCTGCCCGACATGGCCGGCACGGTGGTGGTGCATGACCGCTACCAGAACTACGATGCCGCGGAGTTCCCCGGGCTGATCCACCAGCTTTGCTGCCAGCACTTGATCCGCGACTGCGAGGACGCCGCCGAAACTTACCCGGAGGCCATCTGGCCTGGCCAGATGCGTGACGCGCTGCGCGAGCTGATCCACCAGGCGAACCTGGCCCGCGACCAGGGCCTGAACGCCGTGCCCGCCGAGATCGCCGGACCGCTCATCCACGACTTCCGGCACGGCGTGCTCGCCGGCCTATCCGAACTGCCGCGCCGCCAGGGCCGCAGGCAGCTCAAGCACCGGGCGCTGCTGGAAGACCTCCGCGACCGTCACGACGATGTCCTGCGGTTTGTCTATGACCTGCGGATCCCGCCTACCTCCAACGACGCCGAACGGGACCTGCGGCCGGCCAAAACCCAGCAGAAAATCTCAGGACGACTCCGCTCCGGGGAAACCACCCGCCACCGGTACGCGATCCGCGGCTACATCTCCACTGCCGCCAAGCACGGAGCCGACGTGCTGACCGCCCTGCGTGAAGCACTCCTCGGCCGTCCCTGGATGCCTCCGATCCCCGGACCGGCCTGACGGCACCACCAGCTCAACAGCGGTCACACTGCGTCAGCGGACCTCACCTATAAGCACAGGGCTGAATGCTTACTTCTCATCAGCCGCCGCTAGAGGCACGTGGTCGGTTGGCTGATTCAGTACGGATCGCCGGTACTCGGCCGGGACTTGCCGCAACCAACGGTCATAGGCGCCAACGACCCGGTCGACTCTGGTCCCGTGCTGGAGGACGACGTAGCCACGTGGCCACATCCTGCCGCTAGGAAGGTCAAGGCCAGGGCGAGGTGATCGCTCTACTCGGTCGGTCCATCCCTTCCGCCAGTCCTTCAGGGTTGGGCCAAGGTTGCGAAGACCCTGCAAGGAATACAGATCCGGGGCCAGCGGGACGACGACATTATCGGACGCCACCATCGCTGCCCGGTTGATTGCACCGAGATTGGGGCCAACATCTACCAAAATGATCTCGGCCTCGACCTGTGCCGCCGCGCTCTGCGCGACCGTCGAGAACGCCGCCGTTACACGGAAGGCCCTTAGCTGGCCATCAAGGCTGCCCGCCCATGCAAAGCTCAGCTCCTGCTCCGCGCCGGACAGCAACAGATCGCCAGGTACAAGCCCCAAGTTAGGCGCAACCTCCTCGACGTATGGCTCGCCCAGGCCACCCTCGCCCTCGAACAACGGAGCGAGTGCGCCATACACGGTCCGCCGCTGTGGTCCGCTCCACAGACGCTCGACGCGCTCGTCGTCAAGGAACGACGCCGTTAGATTCGCCTGCGGATCGAGATCGAGTACCACTACCGACCGGCCTAGTTCCCGCAGCATCCAGGCGACGTGATAGACGAGTGTCGTCTTACCTACGCCGCCCTTATTGTTGAAGAAGGTCAGGACCGGCCGAGTCATCGCTTCACCTTCACTATGGCGGCCACAGCGGCGACGGAAGCCTGGAATTCCAGTGGCGGATTCCCGTTTTGCGCGAGGCGATCGCGGCTAATCTGGATGCCTACCCCGAATTGTTGCACGAACCCCAGCTGGTGCAGAGACGGCTGCCCGAACAGCCGCTCCTGTCGGCGAGCGAAGACCACCGCAGATTCCTCGCGGTCCTCGCCTCCTCCGCCGCTGCCCAACCTCGGTTGGCTGTCACGCACCTACGGCTCCTAGAATCCATCCTTCTTCGTCGGCCGCGTAAGGTACCCGGCGCAGCATGTCCGCCAGCGCCCCGCCTTGATCGAGACTCCTCAGCACCTCGGCCAGGTTCCTGACCTGCTTCTCATCCACGCACGTTCCGGGTGCCGCGGTGAAGTCGTAATGGCTCGGCCACACCTCGGCGTAGACGATGGCAGGCTCACCCGCAGGCAACCCGGCCGCGGGCAACCCTGCCGCGGGCAACCCGGCCGCGGGCAACCCGGCCGCGGGCAACCCGGCCGCACGCTCGAACGGCCACACCCGGCTGACGCCGGCCAGTGCCGGATCCGCCCGCAACGCCGCGACGACGGGTATGCCGGTCAGCGCCTGGCTCCCCGCCGAGCCGGCGCCGAGCAGCTTCCAGGCCGGCTGCGGCCGCCGGCCCTGCTGGCGCAGCAACTGCTCTGCCACTCGCCACTCGGCAAGCCCTTGCTTGGCATCCGGGGCCCGGTAAGCGACGTCCCGCGTGCTTGGCAGGTAGTCGAGAAGGAGTGTTCGCGGCCGGCCCCAGAAGGCCGCGTCGACGCCAAGCCGGCGGTTCAGATCGTTGGCCACCTCGAACCTGTTACTCACATTGGTCGCCGGATCATCGATGATCTGCTCAGCGAGCAGCGTCCAGATGGCGCGCCATGGCTGGCCTTCGAGATGCAACGCCGCGGCGAACCCGGCCGGGTAGCCGAAAGGGAAGTCGAAACCCGTCAGCACCCGCTCACCGTGACCAGCCGATCGCACCAGCAGGTCACGGAGGGATTCCCTGGCCGCGCCGCGCGTTGGCGGGTTCTGCGTCAGGCAGTCGCCGGCCCCGGCAAGCGAGCAGATCCAGATCGAGTCCTTTCCCGCCCGCGGCGTGCTTGCGCCGCTCCAGTCGACAATCACGTACCGGTCGAAGATGCTCATAGCTCCCGTCGCGCCCCGCGTAGCCGTTAAGATTTCATGGCCCTGACGGGCCGTTCGCGGTGGATGAGACTGGGGTGTGTGTGTTGCCCGCCGACGCCGGTACTGCTTGGCCCGTTTGAGGCCGTCGTTAAGATTGGCGCTGAAGTCCTTCCCTTCGGGTGTTTCCCGGTTGCCGCTGCGAGCGCGCGTATCAGTGTCTTAGATCTTGTGCGGGACTTCGCGGGCAGCACACATGTTGGCGGTCGTCATGGTTGCTGTGAGGGGAAGGGGTCCGGGCGTGCAGATTGTCTATCAGCGGTGCGCTGCGATCGATGTGCACAAAGATCAGGTCACGGTGGCGGTGCGTGCGCCGGGGCCGGGGCCGGGTGGGCGGGCGACGACGGTGCGCAAGTTCCCGGCGTTTTACGGGGTGCTGCGCGAGATGACGCGCTGGCTGGTCTCGCTTGAGGTCACGCACGTGGCGATGGAGGCCACCGGGATCTACACGATGCCGGTGTATCACGCGCTGCTCGAGCCCGCCGTGTTCGAGCAGGTGCTGGTGTGCAATGCCGCGCATGTCAAGAACGTGCCAGGGCGCAAGACCGATGCGGTGGACGCGGTGTGGCTGGCCGAGCTGGCCGAGTGCGGGCTGCTGCGCGGCAGCTTCATCCCGGACGAGAAGGTCAAGGCGGTGCGGGATGTGGCCAGGTACCGCAAGAAGCTCGTGCAACAGCGCACCTCGGAGTTCCAGCGCCTCGGCGGGGTGCTGCAGGACGCCGGGATCAAGATCGATTCGGTGGCTTCGTCGATCGGCACCATGTCCGGGCGGGCGATGATTGAGGGCCTCATCGCCGGCGAACGCGACCCCCGGGTGCTCGCCGAGTTCGCCCGCGGGGTGATGCGCAAGAAGATCCCCGATCTTTCCATGGCGCTGGAGGGCCGGTTCGGTTCCCATCACGCGCTGATGTGCAAGCTGCACCTGGAGCACATCGACCACCTGGATGACATGATCGCCCGGCTGGACGGGCAGGTGGAAAAGATGATGATCCCTTTCAAGGAGCGCCGCGACCTGCTGGTGACGATCCCGGGGATCGGCCCGGTGGCGGCCGCGGCGATCATCTCCGAGATCGGGGTGAACATCGGTGAGTTCTTCACCACCGACGCGCACCTGGCGTCGTGGGCCGGGCTGTGCCCGGGCAACCACGAATCCGCCGGCAAACGCAAGCACGGCAGACCCCGCAAAGGCAGCCAGCACCTCAAGCCCCTGCTGGTCGAGGCCGCCTGGGCCGCGGTCAAGGCCGACGGGCGGCTCCAAGCCCGCTACCACCGGCTGGTGCTGCGCTTCGGCGGCTACCGCAGCCCCGCCGCGAAAAAGAAAGCCATCGTCGCCGTCGCTCACACCCTGATCGTCATCGTCTGGCACGTCCTGACCACCGGCAAGACCTACACCGACCTCGGCCCCGACTACTACACCCACCGCCTCGACCCCGAAAAAGAAACCCAGCGCCTGATCGCCAAGCTCCACGCCCTCGGCCACACCGTCACCCTCACCCCCGCCGCCTAACCCGCCGCCCACCAGGCCCCGGACCGGACCGACCCCCACCGGCTAGGGCCCGCAACAACACGCCCAGCTGGGACCCAGTCTCGTATCAGCAGGAGGCTTTGCCGCATGGGGCAGGGCGGCATCGTCGGGCGCGATCGTGATGTCGGCGAAGTCGAAGCCTGGTGCCACCACGCAGGTCACGAGCACCTCCCGCGGCCGGCCTGCCGCGCGGCCTGCCACTGGCCCTTTGCCACGAGATGCTGTAGCCGCTGCCCGGCGGCGAGACCGTGGCCGAGGGTGACGACGGTGGGCTCGGCGGCCGGCCGGTCACCGGTTCCCGCGACCAGCAGGGTCAGTGGCCCCCCCGCGTGCCACAGCCAAAGCTCGTCCGAGCGGACCGCGTGCCAGCATGACCGCGCACCAGGTGGGAGCAGGAAGTAGATGGCAGTCGCGGCAGCCCGCCGGCCCGGGTAGCCGGCGGGTTCGAAGCCAGGCTCCGCCGACCAGGTCTGGCGGTACCACCCGCCCTCCGGGTGAGGCAGCAGATCCAGCCTCTCGGCCGTGGCCGGCCTGGTCTCCAGCCCCACATACCTTCCGGTCAGATCACGCCGCAGGTACCTGACCCCGGCGACCGCCGCCCGCTCGACCGGGCCGTAGACGTGCGGGAACAGGGTGCCCGCCGGCACGCCGGGCGGCGGCGCCGGATCGGCGGGCTCGTAACGGACCCGCGCCGACAGCCGCGCCTCGTCGACGAGCAAAGCGAGCAGCGGCTCCGGCGCGTGCCCATAAAGGGCATTGGCGACAGCCAGGGCAGCCGGCTCGTCCGGCGCGGCATGCACGAACCGGCCCGCGTCCTGAGTCCCTGGTACGTACGCCGACTGAGGTGCCGAGCGCCATCGCGATAGTGGTAGCAGATGCCAGATCATGCCTGATGTTCACCCTCCAGTGGGTCGGTGGGCGAGGGCCACGAACTTGAGAATATGTAGCGGGCTGCTGGCGGACTGCCTCTTGCTCGAAGGCCGGCGGTTTCCGGTCAGGGCACCGATGCGAGGCCAAACCTGGCAGCGGCGGCGGCTGCTGCTCGCCGCTGGATCCGACTCGGCCGTGCACTCCGGGCCCGTTGTGCGCGCCGGAGCGCGGCTGCTGTGGGCTACGACGCCGGCCAAAGCTAGTGTCAAGATCCAGCCGGTGCGGGGCTTGCTCAGGAGGGCTTAGTGGTCGAAACGGATGAATTGCTCGGCCTTTTCCCGCCGGGCAGCACAAGGGACCACGACGGCATGCTGACTGTCGGCGGGTGCCGGCTTGACGACCTCGCCGACGGCTACGGCACGCCCGTCATGGTGGTCGCGGCAGGTCCGCTGCGCCGGCGCGCCCGCGCCTACCGCGACGGCCTTGCGGCCAGATGGCCGGACTCACGGGTCGCTTTCGCGTCGAAGTCCTTCCCCTGCACAGCCGTTCTCCGGCTGATGGCGTCCGAAGGCCTCTGGCTCGACGTGGCCGGGGGCGGCGAGATCGTCATGGCGCTCGCGGCAGGCGCCGATCCGGCCACGTTGGTGATGCACGGCAACGCCAAGACCGACGAGGAGATCGAGCTTGCGCTGCGGTCCGGGGTCGGCACGGTGGTCGTTGACAACTTCGACGACATCGACAGGCTCGAAGCCGCAGTGCCACCCGGCCGCAGGCAGCCTTGCCTGGTCCGGGTGATCCCCGGGGTTCAGGCATCCACCTACGCGGCGTTCGCGACCGGGCATGCGGGCTCCAAGTTCGGGCTCTCGCCGCGGGCCGCGAGGCAGGCGATCGCGCGGATCGAGGCCAGCGACCGGCTGCGCATGGACGGCCTGCACACGCACGTCGGATCGCAGGTTCTGGACGCGGGCGAACTCGCCGCAGCGGTGGCGCCGCTGGCGGCACTCGGCGAGTACGCCGTCTACGACCTGGGCGGCGGCCTCGGCGCCCGTTACACCTACGCCGACCGGCCGCCCAGCCTGGACGGCTACCTTGACACGCTGGTCGGCGCCGCGCGCGAGCATCTGCCCGCGCAGGCCCGCATCCTGGTCGAACCCGGCCGCAGCATCGTGGCCAGCAACGCGATCACCGTCTACCGCGTCACCACCGTCAAGCGGGCCGCGGAGCCCGCCGAAACGACCTTTGTGGCGGTGGACGGAGGGATGGGCGACAATCTGGACGTCGCCTTGGTCGGGCAGCGATTCGAGGCCGCGATCGCCGACCGGGACGGCGGGGGGCAGCAGGTCACCGTCGTCGGCAGGCACTGCGAATCCGGCGACGTGCTCAGCGAAGGCGTCCCGCTGCGAGACCCCCAGGTCGGGGACCTGCTCGCGATCCCGGTCACCGGCGCCTACTGCTTCACGATGTCGAACAACTACAACGGCGCCCGCCGCATCCCGGTCGTGTTCGCCGCCGACGGCGATTCGCGGACGGTGGTCAGGCGCGAAAGCTGGCAGGAACTGCTCGCCCGCGACATCGCGCCATGAGGCCACAGCGCCCGCACGCGTAACCGGCGGGCCGGGCCCTTGCCGTAGGTGAACTCGACCCAGACGGCGCCGCCAAGGTCAGGCCGGGTTAAGCCGGCGGGACCTTGGCGGCGCTTTGTCAGGCCGGGTTAACTTGCCTGGCCGTCCCTGCGATCATTGCGACGGCCCTGGCCGGGGCGGCCAGCCGGCCGCCTGGCGCGCCTGCTACCAGACCGGGCATGAGGTGCCTGCCGCGCGTTCTGCGGGTGGGAGATCCGCGACCTGTCCTGGGCTGGCGGAGCCGGAGGCACCGGCGTGCCCGAGGCGGCGAGCTGCCTGACCGTGTGGTCCCCCGTCTGCACGTGGTGCCTCGTTGGAGTCACCCCGATCGCCTCGTGCAGCCTGGCCACGTCACGCACCTGCTCGGGCGAGACCAGGGCGAGGACGGTTCCCTGTGCGCCGGCCCGTGCGGTGCGGCCGGAGCGGTGGAGGTAATCCTTGCCGTCGTTTGGCGGGTCGAAGTGCACGACCAGATCGACGTCGTCCACGTGGATTCCGCGGGCGGCGACGTTGGTCGCGACGAGAACGCGGGGATGCCCGGCCGAGAAGGCGGCGAGGGCGCGCTCACGCTGGTTCTGGTTCAGGTCGCCGTGCAGGGCCGCCGACGGGATCCCGATCCGGCCGAGCTGCTTGGCCAGCCGCGCCGCGCCGTGCTTGGTGCGGACGAAGAACAACGTGCGGGCCGGCCGCGCGGCGATCTCCGCAGCGACCGCAACCCGGTCGCTGGCGGGAAGCACGAGCACGCGGTGGTCCATCGCGTCAACCTGCCCGGCCGCGGAAGAGACGGCGTGCACGGCGGGGCTGGTTAGGTAGGAACGAACCAGGCCGCCGACGCCGCGGTCGAGGGTGGCGGAGAACAGCAGCCGCTGACCGCCGGCCCCTGTGGCGTCCATGATGCGGGTCACCGAGGGCAGGAAACCAAGGTCCGCCATGTAGTCCGCTTCATCGATGACGGTTACCTCGACCGCGCCGAGTGTGCAGGCCGAGCGATCGAGCAGGTCGATCAGCCGCCCGGGGGTAGCGACGACGACGTCGACGCCGCGGGCGAGCCGGTCGATCTGCCTGCCAATGGAGGCGCCGCCGTAAACGGTCGCCACGCGCAGGCCGACCGCATCGGCAAGCGGGGTCAGCACGGCGGCGACCTGACCGGCAAGCTCGCGGGTCGGCACCAGGACGAGCCCGCGCGGAGCCTTGGCCTTGCGCGGCCGCGTGGCCGTGGCAAGGCGGGCGAGCATGGGCAAGCCGAATGCGAGCGTCTTACCTGACCCGGTCTCGGCCCGGCCGAGAACATCGCGGCCGGCCAGTGCGTCAGGCACGGCCGCGGCCTGGATCGGAAATGGCGCCGTAAGACCGAGACCGGCCAGCGCCGTTACCAGGGCAGCGGGAACGCCAAGGTCGGCAAACGTGGCAGCGGGCGGGATCGGCGCGTCGAGCGCGGCGGCAAGCGCGCGGTCCAGGTCGGATTCCTCGCGTTTGCGAGGTACTACGGGGCGTCGTGGCCGCGCGGCAGACTGGCGGCCGGGCGTTCTACCGCTCTGGCGGGCGCCGCGACGGCGGGCAGGCTGACGCTCAGCAGGCTGAGGCACTAATGAGCTCCCTCGGTGTTTCGGTGGCCGCGTCATGGTCGGAGGCGTCGGCCACGGCGGCTAACACGGCCCACCGGGAAGCGAACTACTCTCGCATGCGACCTCGCGGGCGGCTCGCCCGCGGCAGTGACGGCAGGATTCCGCCGCCAGGGATCCCAACACTATCAGTGGCCAGGATGTTCCGCCGGATTGCCCATGTGCGTAGGCGGGCAGGTGTGGTCGTAGTGACGGAGGTGACGGAGGTGACGGAGGTGACGGAGGTGACGAAGGCGACGGAGGTGCCGGGGGTGACGGACCCCTCCGGGTCACGCACCCGGCCTGGTGATCCCCGCGCGCGGGGTCAGGCTGGCCAGGTCGGCAGCGGCACGTCCCGAGACCCAGCCTTCGTAGTTGCGGCCGCCCGCGACCCGATGCTCCGCGAGCTCGGGAAACGTCTCTTCGACGGCTCGGTCGACCGCCTGATTTCGGGCGGCAAGCACCGGCAGGAGGTTCGTGCCTGTCGTCTCCGCGACCGCCTGGTTGGTCACCTCATCGGCAGCGGCCTGCAGCCGCTCGCCAATGCGCTGGGCGTACGCGGCAAGGAAGGAGCTTCGAAATGACCTGGTACGAGAGCGGCCGTAGGCGTCGCGGCGGGCACCCGCGTGCAGCATGGCGGCGGTCGCCTGCACAAGCAGCGAAGTGAAGAGCAACTCCACCGCGCCCAGGTCGGCGGCGAAGCCGAACACGGTGGCGAAGCCGAGCTTGCGGTGCCACACCGAGCGGCAGCGGTTCGCGGACGCAACGACATCGAGCAGCACCGCCTTGGGTGCCTCATAGGGGTTGTCGACGGGCAAGCGCAGTGCCTCCGCCTGGTCTCGCCGGTCCGTTGCCGCGTTCACCAATGCCTGATCGATGCTGTGCCTCGCCATAAGTTCCTGCGCCCGCGTGCTCAGCGCCTCGGCCTCCTCGGGGAACTCGGTGGATTCCGCCTTGGCAAGCAGCGCACGGATACGGGTGAGCATGCGTTCGTCGGCTGCCCGGTGCGGCGACGTTTGCTGCCGCGGCGCGGCACCGCGCCCAGCGCGTGCCGTGCCGGGCGGCGGGCTCAACGGGGGCAGCTGGGGAAGCCTGCCCAGCACGAAGATCACTTCGAGCGCGCGGGCAATGACGGCGGCGCGGGTGAGATTCTCCGTGCCTCCCCGCGCATTGAGGTAGCCGTCGCCGCCTGCCCACCACACCCGGACGCCGAGCCCGGTGAGCTGGGCACGCCAGCGATCATCGACGGTCGTGGCCGCGTAACCACGCAGCTCAGCCGCAATCGCGTCACCGGCCACCTGCGCGTGCGCGCCGCCGAAATCCCTGCCGACCGCCCTGACCACGTCGGCCGGCTCCCAGCCAAGCCGCCACGCCGCCGTCACGCTTCGCTCCAGCGCGGCCGTCAGCACTTGCTCGGTGATCCGCCACCAGCCCATGACGGCCGGCCGCTCCGCAAGCTGGGCGACGCACCGCCGGTACGCCGCCGCATCCTGTTCTGACAGGGCGTGCAGGGCCCTGGCGACCACCTCGGCGGCCAGTTCAGCGGCCGAGGGCCCGGCGGCAGCGGACGGTCCTGCGTTCGCCGACTGGCCGGGCCGCCCAGACTGGCCGGGCCAGCCAGACTGGCCGGGCCGCCCAGACTGGCCGGGAGGCCCAGACTGACCCGGAGGCCCAGAGTGGCCGAACTGCGGACCCGCCGCGGCCGCGCCCTCGGCCCGGCGGTCCGGTCCGAGGCGTCCGGCGTGGCGCCGCTTGCTTTCCTTCTGCTTGGCGCGCTCCTTGGCACGCCGTCGCTCCCTGTTCGCCTTTCCCACGGCGCCTCCTCTCGTCCGGCCCGCCCAGCATCCTGCCACGCGGCAGTGACAATCGGCGGGCGAAGAACCGGTTGAGCGGTTGAGCAGTGTGCCGGCGGCGCAAGGCGGCTATGGCTTGACCGCAACCCTGCCGCAGCTCAACTTCCGCGGCAGGCATGCGTCAGCCGGTGGGTTCACGAAGGTCTCAGCCGCGTTACCGGGGTCCGCTGGTGGGTCGCCGCTGGCGGGTGCGCAGGTGGGTGGACTATGTGAGGGATGTCCGGTACGGACGCCCGAACGTAACCGCCCGCTAACAGCGGCGACGTGGGCGCGGGCCAGACTGCGTGCCATGGAACTGATGGACACCGACGGGCGCCGGTATGTGCGCGCCTCAGCGTGCCCGGCCGATGTGCTCCCGTCCCGGCCGTCCCGGCCGTCCCGGCTGCCGCACCATTCCAGTCTGAGCAGCGTGCCCGGCGGGGCGCCGTCAGGCCTGCGCGCGGCCGCGCGGTGTGCCAGCGGCGAGGAGCTTTCTGGCGCAGGCGGGGGTACCGGGGCTCACGGCGGCGTCGTCGAATTAGCGCCTGCGGCCGCCCTGATCAGCGCAGCGCGCTGAAGAAGTCCCGCACGTCGCCGACGAGCAGCTCGGGGACCTCCATGGCGGCGAAATGCCCGCCCCGGTCGAACTCCGACCAGTGCACGATGTTGTTGGACTTCTCGGCGATCCGCCGGATCGGCGGGGAAATCTCACGCGGGAACACCGCCACCCCGGTAGGGACCTGCGACGGCCGCGGCGGCCCCCAGGCACCCATGCGGGCGGACTCGTATTAGAGCCGCGCCGACGACCCGGCCGTTCCTGTCAGCCAGTAGACGCTGATATTGGTGAGCATCTGGTCGCGGTCGACGGCGTCCTCCGGCCGGTCCTTCGAGTCCGTCCATGCTTTGAACTTCTCCGCGATCCAGGCCAGTTGCCCGGCGGGTGAGTCGCTGAGCCCGTATGCGAGAGTCTGCGGCCGGGTCGACTGGATCATCCCGTAGCCCATTCCTTCCGCGCGGAACCGCGCGGAGCGCTGGAGATACCCCTTTTCCTTGTCGGTGAATTCGGCCAGCTCAGCCGGGTCAGATGGAGGCGGCGAAGACAGCATGTTCAGGTGCACCCCGGCCACGTGGCCCGGGTCGGCCAGACCGAGGTCCCTGGAGATCCCTGAGCCCCAGTCGCCGCCCTGCGCGCCGAAGCGCTCGTATCCGAGCCGGCGCATCAGCTCCGCCCACGCCTCGGCAACGCGGCGCCGATGCCATCCCGCTTCGTGCGTCGGCCCGGAGAACCCGTAGCCGGGGATCGAAGGTACGACGACGTGGAAGGCGTCCGCGGGGTCGCCACACCGTGAGCCGCAGGATCGGTCAGCGGGCCGATAATGTTCATGAACTCTACGACCGAGCCCGGCCAGCCGTGCGTGATGATCAACGGCATTGCGTCTGGTTCCTGGGAGCGCACGTGCATGAAGTGCACCCTTGCGCCGTCGATGGTGGTTGTGAACTGCGGAAACTGGTTGAGCCTGGCCTCGTTTGCCCGCCAGTCGTAGTCAGTGCGCCAGTAGTGAGCCAGCTCCTGAACGTAGCCGAGCGGGATGCCGTAGTCCCAGCCGACGCCGGGCAGCTCATCCGGCCAGCGAGTACGGCCAAGCCGTTCGCGCAGGTCATCGAGATCGGCTTGCGGGATCTCAATCAGGAACGGCTGACGCTCGCTGTCTGAAGCCTGGGCGCAAGAGCCTGACGATGCCTTCGTCGTGTCCATGGCGCCAACGCTATAGAAATGGCGCGGGTAGAGCCGAACGTCCCCAGCACACGCCGCCGGCTGACGCCCCGGCGGCATCAGGCGCGGCATGTGGCCGTGGTCCAGCCCGCCGCCGCGGGGGCGGGGCCGGTTGGAGCATGCCCAATGCCGGCTTACAGTGAGCGTCAGGGGCTCGCGCGGAGCCCATCGCAGCGGTGGTGGTCCGATGGTCAGTGACTCGTCGTTCCGTGCGTCGGATGAAGATCGGGAACGCATCGTCGGGGTGCTTCGCGAGCAGATGGTCGCGGGGCGGCTGACCAGCGAGGAATTCAATGATCGGATCGGCGCCGCCTATGCCGCCAGGACCTGGGCAGACTTGCGTGGCCTCATCAGGGACCTCCCAGTCAGCGTGCAGTTCGCCGACGAGCGGATCCCCGCGCGGCCACCAGCCGCCGTGCGGCCCGTACCGCGGGCCCACAGGTCGTCCCCGCTGGTGCCGATCGCCTTCGCCTGGCTGGCAATAATTCTCATCGGTGACCGGATCATCTTCCTTGCCCCGATCATCGTGTTCGCAATGATCGTCACGATCATCGTCATGTTCACACGGCGGTGGGCGCGCCGCCTGTGACACGGGCGTCAACGAGGGACCTGCGGGGGGATCCCGCGGGGCCGTCCCCCCGCGGGCCAGCACCGCCATAACTGCTGCGCGGCGCGAACCGCGAGGGACCTGCGGGGGGATCCCGCGGGGCCGTCCCCCCGCGGCCAGCACCGCCATAACTGCCGCGCGGCACGAGTTTCACCCGGCCAGGGTGATGCCCGGCCCCGGCTCGGTTGGCACACTCACCGCGGACGACGACCGCGGGCCCGGGCAGGTGGTAACGGAGAGTGCAGGAGTGACTGCTGAACAGGAACTTCGGCTGCTCCGCCGATACGAACCAATCGTCAGGTTCAACCGCGGCGAACTCTTCCTGCCCTGCGCCATCGACGGTTACCTCGCCAATGCGGCTCTGTACCGCCGCGTCGGCAAGTCCGTCGAGCAACTGGCTGCGCCGGGGGCACTTGACCCCGACAAGCTCGCCGCTTTCGGCCGCGCTCACCACGGCGAGGCTCTTTACCTGCAGTTCGTCGACCAGCCGCTAGGCCCAAGGGCCTACAGGAAGTGGCGGAAGCGGCCCGACAGGGAGAAGTTCACGCCGAGCAGCAGGTTCGTGGCGGTCGGCCTGGCCGCGAGGCTCATCGACTCGGTGCTGCGGATGACACTGTTGCTGCGCGGCAAGGTGCCCCGTGGTTACGCGGCTGCTGCCCACCTGAAGGCAAGCTCAGCGGAAACCGCCGGGCATTGTCACTACTACGGTCACGTCAGCCGCGACGGTGGCTACGTCGTCCTGCAGTACTGGTACTTCTACCCGATGAACGACTGGCGCTCGACGTTCGGCGGCGTCAATGACCATGAAGCCGACTGGGAGCAGGTGACGATCTTCCTGGCCGAGCATGCTGATGCGGATCTCACTGAAGATGCTGGCACGGATGGGGCGGGCACGGATCGGGCCGGCACGGATGGGGCAGGCACGGATGGGGCAGGCACGGATGGGGCAGGCACGGATGGGGGCGCCGCCGCGTATACGGGCGCGTATGCAAACGGGCGCATCGGCGCCACCACCCCGGCCTGGGTCGCCTTCTCCAGCCACGACGAGACCGGCGATGACCTCCGCCGCCGCTGGGACGATCCGGACATGGAACGCGTCGGCGACCATCCGGTCGTGTACGCGGGGGCAGGCTCGCACAGCGGCGCCTACCTGAAGGGTGAGTATCTGATTACTATCGCGCCGCCGCTGCCCGCCGAGGTCAACCGGATCGCAATGAAGATCGCCCGCATTATCCCCTGGTCTGAGCCTTCGTCGTCGGTGATCAGGATCCCCTACATCGACTACCGCAGGGGCGACGGCGCGAGCGTCGGGCCCGGCCAGGAGCGGCAGTGGACGGCCGTGCGGATCGGCGACGACACGCCATGGGTGGTGGCCTACCGCGGGCTGTGGGGACTGGACACGAAGGATCCGTTCGGCGGCGAGCGTGCGCCGGCGGGTCCGAGGTACGAGCGGCATCAGGCGGTGCGCGCGTCCTGGGGGCAACCCGTGGCCTGGGCGGCGCTCGACAAGGAGGCACCGACCGATGAAGAGGCGGAGATGCGCCTGCGGGTCCGGTCTGCCGCCCTCCGGGAGCAACTTGCCCGGGTCGACCACGAACTCGACGCGGCGCGCGCCGAACTGCGCGGCGCCCGCGCGGTTGACCGGGCGAACGGACTGCCGCCGCGTCAGCCGAGCCAGGCGGTCGGATCACTTGGCGACCGCGTCGAAGACCTGAGGCGGCGCCAGGCCGCGCTGCGCGGCGACGTCGAGGTGGCAGGCCGCGGCCTCGCCGGCCCGATACCGCGCGACGACGTGCACGGTCACCTGCACCACCGCGCGATCCCCAACGTGGATACCTCGGCCCGCCACGGCCGGGTGCGGCGCCTTTGGACGGCGGCGTCCGCGTCGATCCTGTACGCGGTGCTCGGCCTGATCCTGCTAGACACCAGGTCCGGGGTGCTCGAACCGATCTTTTTCGCGGTGGGAGTGATGCTCGTCATCGAGGCCGCCATGCGCCGCAGGCTCCTCGCGCTGCTCGCCACCGCGGCGATCATCTTCTTCGCGGTCAGCCTGGGGTGGGCCGTGGCGTCCATCGTGGTCGGCAACCTGCGCGCCGGCGTGGGAGTTCTCCTCCTGCTCGCCGCGCTCTACATGGCCGGGCAGACCGCCCGTGAATGGCTGCGCATGCGATAGCCGGCACCGTGCCATTCCCGGCACCTCATCATCTGATAACGGCCCGTGGGCAGGCGATAACGGGATACGGGGCGGGACCCTGACGACTGCCCCTCGGGGCCCCTGCGGCGGACGACGTTCTTTTTCACAGCGGACGACGTTCTTTTTCACAAAAGATGCGCCGATCCCTACAGCCGCGATGTGGGCGCCGTCTTCGCTGCCAGCCTGAGCCAACACCGGCAGGATCGGAATGAAAGCGACGATCGACATGAACGGCTACTGCCATGAGCACCTCAACTGGTCCCCCTTATCACGCCACCACGCCGCCGGAGAACGCCACGTGTCAGAGCGATATGTGTTGTTCTATCGCGGTAGTCCGATTACTGTTACCGCGCCCGCAGTTCACCGCGGATGGGCTGCACGACGATGACGACGCGCCCGCTACCTGGGACACCTGCGATCTCCACTGGCCGCGATTCAGGGACACCTGCGCACGGGCCGGTCATGAGATCATCGATCTGACGGGTGACCTGCAGCGGGTCGCGACGGAGTTCCCCAGATGGAGTCTGTGGCGAAGCGACGGCGGCCGCCTATATGCCTCGGCTAGCGTCGGCGGCACCGCGCAAGGCACCACCGTCGACGCTTATCTTGTCGGGCAGCTTCAGGCAGCAATGCGCGACGCGGAAACCGGCCAGGAAGTACATCATTAACCTCGCTCAGCCGGACCGGCGGCGGTCAGGGCCGCCGCCATCGCGCCCGCGGCGGTCAGGGCCGCCGCCATCGCGCCGGCGGCGGTGCTCGTCGACCGGCAACCGCGCAAAGCCGCGATCTGGCCCAAACCGGTTGATACTAGAGGCCGAAGCTGGAGCCTCGATCCGCCGCGAAGGAGCGACATGCGTGACGCCGTAATCTGCGAGCCGGTGCGGACCCCGATCGGGCGTTTCGGTGGCGCCCTGCGGGACGTGCCCGCTCATCAGCTTGCCATGACGGCCGTGCGCGCTGTCATCGAGCGGACCGGGCTCGCCGCAGCCGACATCGACGAGGTGCTCCTCGGCCAGTGCTACGCGACCGCGGAAGCACCGGCGATCGGGCGGGTCGCCGCGCTTGACGCGGGACTGCCTGTCCAGGTCACCGGCCTGCAGCTCGACAGGCGATGCGGTTCAGGCCTGCAGGCGGTCCTCTATGCGGCCATGCAGGTGCAGACAGGTGCCAGCGACGTCGTCGTGGCCGGCGGCGCGGAGAGCATGAGCTCGGCGGCCTTCTACTCGACCTCGATGCGCTGGGGGGCGCGGGGCGAAGGCATCCTGCTACACGACACGCTGGCGCGAGGTCGTACCACGGCGGGCGGCAACAACTTCCCGGTGCCAGGCGGCATGGTCGAAACCGCGGAGAACCTGCGGCGCGAATACCGCATCTCCCGCGCCGATCAGGACCAGCTTGCGCTGCGCTCCCACAAGCGGGCGGTCGCCGCGCAGCAGTCAGGCGTCTTCGCTGAGGAGATCGTGCCGGTGCCGGTGAAGACCCGCAGGGGCACCGTTACGGTCGACACCGACGAGCACCCACGCGCGGATACCTCACTCGAATCGCTCGCCGCGCTTCGCCCGATCATGCTCGCGGTCGACCCGGACGCGACGGTCACCGCCGGCAACGCGAGCGGGCAGAACGACGCGGCCTCTGTGTGCGTGGTCACCCACCCGGACCAGGCGAACAGGCTCGGGCTGCGGCCGCTTGCCAAGCTGGTGTCGTGGGCGGTGGCCGGCGTGCCACCGCGGACGATGGGCATCGGACCCGTTCCCTCGACGGCCAAGGCGCTCGATCGCGCCAGCCTGAAGCTGAGCGACATCGACCTGATCGAGCTCAACGAGGCGTTCGCCGCGCAGGCGCTAGCATGCATCCGCGAGATGGGGCTGACGGGGGCGGACATGGACCGGGTGAACGTCAACGGATCTGGCATCTCCCTCGGACATCCGGTGGGTGCCACCGGATGCCGGATACTGACGACGCTGCTACGCGAGATGAACCGCCGCGGCAGCCGTTATGGACTAGAAACGATGTGCATTGGCGGCGGGCAGGGCCTCGCGGCGGTTTTCGAGCGCTTCGCGTGATCCCGGCCAGCCCGCGCGGCCACGGGGCGGAGCGCGGAGCAGAGCCGCGGAGCAGAGGCGCGGAGCAGAGGCGCGGAGCAAAGCGCGGAGCCGGCTGCGCAGCGGAGTGGC
Organism: uncultured Actinomycetota bacterium; assembly: GCA_963727015.1. GTDB lineage: Bacteria > Actinomycetota > Actinomycetes > Streptosporangiales > Streptosporangiaceae > DATFVJ01. The sequence goes on from CAVSEV010000009.1 coordinate 346,140, forward strand.
GGCTGTGGCTCCCGGTGGCGAGCGCGCGGCGCCGCGAGCAGGCCGTCGGGCAGTGACCATCCAGGAGGGCACGTGGACGAGGCCGATGTCAGGGACATGATCGAGGCGACGCGCCGGCTTGTCCGTGAACAGGTGCTGCCCTTGGAGCAGCAGATCGATGAGACCGATGAGATGCCGCCACAGCTCAGGCAGGCCGCGGTCGACATGGGCCTTTACGGCTTCGCGATTCCTGAGGCGTATGGCGGGCTAGGCCTTTCTTCCGCGCAGGAAGCAAGGCTGGCGATGGAGCTTGGCTATACGACGCCGGCGTTCCGCTCGCTGTTCGGTACCAACAACGGCATCGCCGGCCACGTACTGCTCGAAGGTGGCACACAGGAGCAGAAGAAGGAGTACCTACCGCGTCTGGCGAGCGGCGAGTGGACGTCGTCGTTCGCGCTGACCGAGGCGGAGGCGGGTTCGGACCCTGGCGGCCTGAAGACCTCGGCGCGGCGCACCGACGGTGGCTATGTGCTCAACGGCAGCAAGCGGTATATCACCAACGCCCCGATCGCCGACATCTTCATGGTGTTCGCCAGGCATGGCGAGGCCGCGAAGGCGAGCCGCGACATATCGGCCTTCCTCGTTCCCGCCGGCACGCCAGGGCTCACGGTTGGGCCGCGCGACGGCAAGATGGGCCAGCACGGTGCGTGGACCGCGGATGTCGTCCTCGACGACGTGCGTGTTCCGGCCGGCGCCCTCGTCGGTGGCAAGGAAGGCGAGGGTTATCGCACGGCCATGCGTTGCCTGGCGCACGGGCGCCTGCAAATCGCGGCCCTGTGTGTCGGGATGGCGGAGCGACTGCTCGAGGAAACGGTCACCTACGCGCTCGAACGCCGCCAGTCCGGCCACCCGATCGCCGAGTTCCAGCTGATCCAAGGCATGATCGCCGACTCACAGACCGACGTCTATGCCGGCCGTTCGCTGGTGCTCGCCGCCGCGGTGGCATACGACGCGGGCGAGGACACCCGGATGGGGCCGTCGTGCGCCAAGTATTTCGCGAGCGAGATGGTTGGCCGCGTAGCCGACAGGGCCGTTCAGGTATTCGGCGGGGCCGGTTACATGCGCGGTGTGGCCGTCGAGCGCCTCTACCGCGACGCACGGCTGTTCCGCATTTACGAAGGTACCAGCCAGGTGCAGCAGGTTGTGATCGCCAGAGAGGCGCTCGCCCGCGCTGCGGGCCATACCCGGCCCTGACAGCCGCCGAACGCGATTTCAATGCTGAGCGGGACGCGGCAGCCAACCGTGACGCCCGTTTTGAGCGCCATGACGCCCCAAAGCCGCCGTGATACCCCATCGGCGTGACACACAATGGCCCATTGTGTGTCATATATGGCACACAATGGGCCATTGTGTGCCGACCCCTTGGGGCCCCTTGGGGCGGGCCGGGCCCGATGGGCGGGCAGAGCGATCTTGGACGGGCGGAAATGTCGTATGGCTCTGCGAAGCTGCTGACGTGACGGATTCAGCGAATCGCCTACCCGCCGCACTGGCGAGCAGACTGCGGGAGCAAGATCGCGTGATTGCACGCCACCAGGCCCTGGCAACCGGAATGACGCGCGACATGCTCAGGCGCCGCCTAAGTACCCGCGGCCCGTGGCAGCATCTGCTGCCCGGTGTTTACCTGGCGCTGACCGGCGTGCCGACAGAGAATCAGAGGGAGATGGCCGCGCTACTCTACGGCGGGCCGGACAGCGTGATCACCGGTAACGCGGCCCTGCGGCGCCAGGGCATCCGGGTGTCCGCGAGCGACGTCATCGACATCCTGATACCCGCAAGCCGCAAACGCAGCGATGCCGGGTTCGCCCATGTATGCCGGACCACTAGGATGCCGGATCCTTTCGGCGTAATTGGCGCCTGGCGCTACACCCTCCCACCGCGCGCCATCGCCGACGCGGTGCGCGGCATCGCCGACTTATCTGAGGTACGCGCGCTCGTCGCGTCCGCGGTACAGGCGCGCAAATGTTCCCTCGACCTACTCATCGCCGAGTTGAGGCAAGGATCCCCACGCGGCTCGGCGCTGCTGCGCCAGGCTGTGGCCGAGGTGGCCGACGGCATCCGGTCGACTGCAGAAGGCGACCTGCGCGACCTGATCAGGCGTGGCGGTCTGCCCCTCCCCATGTTCAACCCGCGCCTGTACGACACGTCCGGCAGCTTGATCGCGGTGCCGGATGCCTGGTGGCCGGACGCCGGGGTCGCAGCCGAGGCCGACTCGCGTGAATGGCATTTGTCCCCGCAGAGTTGGCAGAACACGATGGCCCGGCATGCCCGGATGAGCCGATTCGGAATCCTGGTACTGCATTTCAGTCCTCGGCAGATCCGTACTCAACCGGCCGAGGTCCTGCTCAATATCAACGACGCGATCGCCGCCGGGCGCGCCAGGCCGCGTCTGCCGATACAGGCCCGAACGGCCGCAACCTAAGGCGGCGGGTGCAATCTGGACCCGAAGCGCGCGCGGACCCCAGTGCGGGGGCCCCGGGCGGGCCCGGGGCGCAACCCGAGACCGGGCGGGCCCGGGGCGCAACCCGAGACCGGGCGGGCGCGACGCCCGGCAATGCCGGGCCGGCCACCGACCGCCCGCCGAAACGGTGCCTGGAAGAGTGGGCGCGCGGCAAATGATCATCGCCTCGGCGGAGTGCTCTGACGGTTCAGGCGACCCAATCGACACAGAACTACCCGCCACACTTAGTTACTGACGAGTAGTCAGTCCATTGCCCCGTGCGCCAGGGACTAACGGCCTCTGACGCGGATACCTATGAGGGAGGCAACGTCTAGTACGAGAAAAGGGGTGTGCCGACATGACCTTGACCGCGAACACTGCCGACGCGACTGCCGCCATCGGCCTTGACGCCGAGACACTGAAGATGATGCTCGAAGCGATCCGCGACTTCGTCGCGGACGCGATGTCCGAAGAGCGGCAGCTTCAGCTCGACCACGAAGATGTCTGCCCAGAGGACATCGTCCACGGTATGTGCAGCGACCAGCTAGGCATCCAGCTGGTGTTCATCCCCGAGGAGTACGGCGGGATGGGCGGCGGCACCATCGACGTCTACCGGGTCTGCGAGCAAATGGCCCGCATCGACCTCGGCCTCGCCACCAGCGTGCTCGCCACGTTCCTTGGCAGCGACCCCATATACTTCGGCGCCACACCCGACCAGAAGCGCACCTGGCTCAGCGAGATCGCCGAGCGGGGAATCCTGTACGCGTACGGCGCCACCGAGCCTGAGGCCGGCAGCGACCTCGGCGCACTGAAGACCACCGCCACACCGGCCACCGACGGCGGAGTCGAGGGCTACCTGCTCAATGGCCGCAAGCAGTGGATCAGCAACGGCGGGATCGCGGACAAGTACACGATCCTTGCCTCGGCGCCGGGCGGGCCGTCCTGGTTCGTCCTGGACCGCGGCACCGAAGGCTTCGTCCACGCCAAGCCGGAGGACAAGCACGGTATCCGGCTGTCCAACACGGCAGCGCTGTTCCTCGACAACGTCTTCGTACCCGCTACCAACCTGGTTGGCGGCGTCGAAGGACAGGGCCTCGTCCAGGCGCAGAAGGTCTTCGGCTACACGCGCCTGATGGTTGCGTCCTTCGGCCTTGGCGGCGGCTGGGCCGCGCTTGATCGCGCAATCCCGTATTCGGTCACCCGCATCCAGGCGGGCGCGCCCCTTTCCACCAAGCAGGGATACACGCACAAGCTCATCGTCCCGCACGCCATCAGGCTGGAGGCCGCCCGCTCCTACATCGAGTACACCGCGAGGCGGATCGATGCTGGTGAAGGCGAAAACGGGGCACTCAACACCGAAGGCGCCATCGCCAAGTACATGGCGACGAAGGCCGGCAACCTGGCCGCCGACGCGGCTATCCAGGCCCACGGCGGTTACGGCTACACGCGCGAGTACCTGGTTGAGAAGATGAAGCGCGACGTCCGGATCACCACGATCTACGAAGGCACATCCGAGATCATGGAGATGACGATCGCGCGCGATAGATGGCAGCAGAACCTGAAATCTCGGGCCACTACTATCCGGAGCTCGCTTCCGAGCTGCGCGCGCTGCACGCCCGGCACCCGGACGTCGGCGCCGATACCGCGGCCCTCGCCTGCCAGGCGCTCGGCGGCGTGTTCGAAGCCTGCCGCGCCGGCCGCCTCACCAGGAGCCAGCACGTGCTGCTGCGGCTCGGCGAGCTGATCGCATACGCGGAGTGCGCTGGCAGCTTCGCCGCCCGCGCGGCGGCAGCCCTCGACGGCGCCCTTTCCCCGAAGGCCGACCACCGGTTCGATCCAGCGACTCTTGCCGCGATGAGCCGCGTATTCGCGCGTGAGGCCGCGCACAAAGTGGCCTTCGATGGCCTGCGGTGGGTGGCTGGCGCCGGCGGCGCTGCCGCTGCCGGTGGCCCGTTCGAAACGAGCCTCGGCCTTAGCGCGGTCAGCGCCGCGCAGGCAGGGCTAGTAGCCGACATGGACCGCGTCGCCGATGCCCTCTACGAGCGCACCGGCTCATCCTCCTAGACCCCGGGACGAGCCAAATGTCACCGAACCAGCCTGTATCGCAACAGTCAGCCGCCAACCGCCCCAGCTCGCCGAGCCCGGGCCACCCGCAGCCCGTGGCCATTGTTGGCGTCAGCGCGATCATGCCCGAGGCACCCACCGCCGCAGCGTTCTGGAACAACATCAGAACCGGCCGCTACTGCATCACCGACGTCCCTAAGGAGCGGTGGGATCCCGACCTTTACTACGACACCGATCGGCATGCTCCCGACAAGACCTACTCGCGCATCGGCGGGTGGGTGCGCGAGTTCCCGTGGGACCCACGCGCGTGGCGGCTGCCGGTGCCGCCGAAGGTTGCCGACCAGATGGACCTGGGCCAGCAGTGGGCTGTGTCCGCGGCGCGCGAGGCGCTCCTGGACGCTGGCTGGCCGAACTGGAATGTAGACCATGAGCGGGTCGCCGTGATAATCGGCAACGCGCTGGGCGGTGACAAGCACTACTTGAGCAACCTTCGCATCAACCTCCCGGAGTTCATCAGGGATCTCGGCCAGTCGCCTTCGTTCGCCATGTTGCCTGCCAGCGCCCGCGAGGCGATTATCGAGGAGACCTCCAAGTCGTTCAAGAGCAAGCTCCCGGAGATCAACGAGGACTCGATGCCGGGCGAGCTTGCGAACATCCTGGCCGGCCGGGTCGCGAACGTGCTCAACTTCCGCGGTCCCGGCTACACTACCGACGCGGCCTGCGCCTCGGCGCTCGCCGCGTTCAGCGCCGCCACGCGCGGGCTCGTCGACGGGCATTACGACGCAGCGATCACTGGCGGGATCGACCGCAACATGAGCGTGGCCGGGTTCGTGAAGTTCTGCAAGATCGGAGCGCTTTCCGCGACGGGGACGCGCCCATTCGACGCCGGTGCAGACGGCTTCGTCATGGGTGAAGGCGCGGCGTTGTTCGTGCTCAAACGGCTCGCCGACGCCGAGCGTGACGGCGACAAGATTTACGCGGTGCTACTCGGCGTCGGGGGATCCAGCGACGGAAAGGGCAAGGGAATCACGGCCCCCAACCCGGTCGGCCAGAAGCTGGCGGTCGAGCGCGCGTGGCGCAATTCCTGCGCCGACCCGTCGACGGTGTCCTGCATCGAAGCCCATGGCACGTCGACACGTGTCGGCGACGCCTCCGAGCTGGAGAGCCTTTCCGGGGTGCTGGGCGGAAGCGGCATCACCCCCGGCTCGATCGCGCTTGGCTCGGTGAAGTCCAACATCGGCCACTTGAAGGCCGCGGCGGGCGCGGCCGGGCTGTTCAAGATGACCATGTCGCTGCACGAGAAGGTGCTGACACCGAGCCTGAACTTCAACGACCCCAACCCGAACGTCGACTGGACGACGTCGCCGTTCCGGGTCAACACCGAACTGCGTGAGTGGCCGGTCCCCGCGTCCGGCGTGCGGCGCGGCGGCGTCAGCGCGTTCGGCTTCGGCGGCACCAACTTCCACGTGGTGCTTGAGGAGTACGTCCCCGGCAGGTACGACGGCCACGAGCAGCAGACGTTCGCGGGCGCAGACGTCCCCGCCACGGTGACGAGCATCCCAGCAGCAGGCAACGCGACGACGGCAGGAGTGGCTTCCGGGCCGCCCGCGACGGTCGCGGCCAGCCCGCAAACAGCCAGCCCGCAAACAGCCAGCCCGCAAGCAGCGACCGCGAGCGCCAGCGCCAGCGGCCCGGCCGCGGTGGTCGCCAAGGCACCGCTGCGCGGCGCCCTGGTGGTGGGCGGCGAGAGCGATGCGGACGTAGCCGCCCAGCTGACACGGATCGCCGAGCAGGCGGCAAAGGGCGTTGCGCCCGCAGCCGCGCCGCCTGATCCCGCCCTGGCCACGGCGAAGGTGCGGGCCGCCATCGACTACGGCAACGCCGCTGAGCTAGCGGACAAGGCCGGGCGCGCCGCGAAGGCGGTGGCCAAGGGATCACCGGAACTCGCCAAGATGCTGCGCGCCCGCGGCATCTTCTTCGGGCGCGGCCCTGCGCCGAAGGTCGCGTTCCTCTACACCGGCCAGGGCTCGCAGTACGTCAACATGCTGCGCGGGCTGCACGACGCCGAGCCGATCGTGGCGAAGACGTTCGCGGAGGCCGACAAGGTCATGACGCCGCTGCTCGGCAAGCCGCTGACCAGCTATATCTTCATCGACCAGAACGACAAGGCCGCGGTCGCCCAGCTCGAGCAGGAGCTTCTGCAGACCGAGATCACCCAGCCCGCGGTGATGGCCAGCGACTTGGCGCTGACCCGGTTGCTTGCCGCCTACGGCATCCGGCCGGACATGGTGATGGGTCACAGCGTCGGCGAGTACGGCGCGCTCATGGCCGCTGGCGCCCTGACATTCGAGGCCACGCTGGAGGCGGTCAGCGCCCGCGGCCGCGAGATGGCCAGCCTGGATATCGCCGACCAGGGCGCGATGGCGGCGGTCATGGCCCCGCTTGACGAGATCGAGCGCACTGTGGCGGCTGCGGACGGCTACGTCGTCATGGCCAACATCAACAGTTACCATCAGGCCGTCATCGGCGGCGCCACCGCGGCCGTCGAGCAGGCGGTCCAGAAATTCGTCGACGCCGGGCGCACCGCCATGCGCATCCCGGTCAGCATGGCCTTCCACACGTCGATCGTCGCGCCGATCACCGAGCCGCTGCGACGCCAGCTCGCCAGGCTCGGGCTGAGGCCGCCTGTGCTGCCCATCGTGGCCAACATCGACGGCGAGTTCTACCCGGCCGCCGGCCGCGACGTGACCGAGCGGATGCTCGACATCCTGGGCCGCCAGGTCGCTTCGCCGGTCCAGTGGGTCAAGGGCCTGCGGACCCTGTACGACGCGGGGGCGCGGGTCTTCGTCGAGGTCGGGCCGAAGAAGGCACTGCAGGGTTTCGCCGACGACGTGCTCGGCGCGGACCCCAACGTCTTCTCGCTTTTCACCAACCACCCGAAGTTCGGCGACATCCCGTCGTTCAACACCGCGCTCTGCGGGCTGTACGCGGCCGGCTTCGGTTACCAGGCCGCCGCTCCGCAGGCGGCGGCTGGCGAGCAAGCACCAGCGCGGGTCACAGCGCCCGCGCAGGTCACCGCACGCGCGCAGGTCACAGCCCCCGCGCAGGCACCAGTCCAGGCACCAGCCCAGGCACCAGTCCGGGCACCAGTTCAGGCACCAGTCCAGGCAGCGCCAGCCGCCGCCCCTGCAGCCTCTTACCTCCCGCCCCCCCAAGCCACGGGAACAGCCATGTCGACTGACCGATACTCCGAGCTCGGCCACCTGGTCGCGGATCTAATTGACCGCGGCCGTCACATCTTCGAAGGCACCACGGCTGCCGGGCCATCGGCGTGGGCCGCCGCAGGACCGCCGCTTGGCGCACCGGCCGTTATGGAGCCGGTTGTTATCAGCGGCGCCGCGCTTGGCCTGCCAGGCGTGCCGCAGGTCTTCGACGACGAGAACGTCGCCAAGATCCTGGGCGGGCAGCAGTTCATCGACATCGTGCCGCGTGAGATACGCCGCCAGATCGTGGACAAGCACATCATCCGGCTGGTCAAAAGCGAAACCGGCGAAGCCGTCTTCCAGACCATCGACGCCGAAGAGGACGTCATCAAGCTGGCGGGCCGCTACGGGTCTTTCGACGCGGTCGAGGACTTCGGCATCGACAAGGAACGCGACCTCGCGCTCGACCCCGACACGAGGCTGGCGATCGGCGCCGGGCTTGACGCGCTGCGCGACGCGGGAGTCCCGCTGGTGCGCAGCTATCACACCACCACGCTCGGGACGCAGCTTCCTGGCCCATGGAGACTGCCTGACGAGTTGCGCGACCAAACCGGCGTGATCTTCGCATCCGCGTTCCCCGCCCTCGATTCCTTCGTGGACGACGTCAACCTCTACCACGAGGACCGCGCCAGGCGACACGAGCTCGCGACGCTGGAAGACGTGCGGGCGAGGATGAGCCCGGCGGACCCGGCCGTCCCCGAGGTGGACAGGCGCATCGCCGACCTGCGGCACGCGGTGGAGACGAAGCCATTCAACTTCGACCGCCGCTGGTTGTTCAGGGCACTGCCGATGGCTCACGCGCAGTTCGCCGAAGTGATCGGCGCGCGCGGACCCAACACGCAGCTGAACGCGGCGTGCGCGAGCACCGCGCAGGCGCTGAGCGTCGCCGAGGACTGGATCAATGCGGGCCGCTGCCAGCGTGTGATCGTGATCTCGGCTGACGACGTCGCCTCCGACTCGTTGCTGCCCTGGGTCGGCTCGGGGTTCCTGGCCAGCGGGGCTGCCGCCACCGACGAAGTGGTCGAGAACGCGGCCCTGCCGTTCGACCGCCGCAGGCACGGCATGATCATCGGTTCCGGCTGCGCGGCAATCGTGGTCGAGTCCGCCGAGGCGGCACGGGTGCGCGGCATCCGGCCGATCTGCGAGGTGCTCGCCGCGGTCACCGCCAACAGCGCCTTCCACGGCACCAGGCTCGATGTCGACCACATCGGCCAGGTCATGGAGCAGCTCATGTCCAAGGCGGAGCGGCGCGGTATCAACCGCCACGCGATCGCGGCCAATACCGTGTTCATCTCCCACGAGACCTATACGCCCGCGCGCGGCGGAAGTGCGTCCGCCGAGATCAACGGGCTGCGTCACATCTTCGGACCGAATGCGGACTCGCTCGTCATCGCGAACACGAAGGGCTTCACCGGTCACGCGATGGGCGCGGGGATCGAGGAGGTCGTGGCCATCAAGGCGCTCGAAACTGGCATCGTCCCGCCGGTGGCGAACTTCAAGGAGATCGACCCCGAGCTTGGTGCGCTGAACCTCTCCCGTGGCGGTATCTATCCGGTGACCTACGCGCTCAGGTTCGCTGCCGGTTTCGGTTCGCAGATGGCGATGGCGCTGCTGCGCTGGATCGAGCCCCCGGACGGCGTGCACCGCGCACCGAGCGAACTAGGCTATGCCTACCGGGTGGCCGACCAGGCCGTATGGCATAACTGGCTGGTGCGGGTGACCGGCCGTCCCGGTCCGCGGCTTGAGGTCGTGCAGCGCAGGCTGCGTGTCGTCGACGACGGACCGCCCGAGATGGTGCCGGCCAAGCACCCTGCGGAGATTCCCGCGCCCGTCCAGGCAGCCGTGCCCGCGCCCGCCTACGTTCCCGTGCCCGCCCCTGCGCCCGCACCCATGCCAGCACCCGCGCCCGTGCCAGCACCCGCGCCCGTGCCGGCAGCCGCGCCCATGCCAGCACCGGCAGCCACCCCTGCCGCGGTGGACGGGCATGCCGCTGGCGCCACCGTAGCCGCACAGCCGCCTGCGCCCGCCGCGGAACCAGCGGAGGATCCCGTCGCGGCAGCCGTTATGGATATCGTCGAGCGCCTCACCGGTTACCCGCGTGACCTGCTCGACCTCGACCTCGACCTGGAGGCCGACCTCGGCGTCGACACGGTCAAGCAGGCGGAAGTCTTCGCGGCCGTGCGTGAGCAGTTCGCCATCCCACGCGAGGACAACCTCAAGCTGCGCGAATTCCCGACCCTTACGCACGTCATCGCCTTCGTCCGCGACCGGGCAAACCTGCCCGCGCCAGCCGCGGCCGGGCCCCCCGCGGCCACACCCGAGCCTGCTGTGGCACCTGTACCTGCCGGTGAGGCCGGCTTGGACTTCATCTCCGCCGAGATCGTGCAGATCGTCTCCGACATGACCGGCTACCCGTCGGATCTGCTCGACCTCGACCTCGACCTCGAGGCCGACCTCGGTGTGGACACGGTCAAGCAGGCCGAGGTCTTCGCCGCCGTCCGGGCACGCTTCGACATCCCACGCGACGAGAACCTCAAACTGCGCGACTTCCCGACCCTCTCCCATGTCATCGGCTTCGCCCGCGACCGGGGAAAGGCACCAGTGCCACCCGCGCCAGTGACATCGGCGCAGGCACCAGCCGCTGCGGCGGCGCCCGAGGGCGCGGCGTCACCTGAGCCCGCAGGCAGTGACCCTGTCGCGGCCGAGATCGTGCAGATCGTCGCCGACATGACCGGCTACCCGTCGGATCTGCTCGACCTCGACCTCGACCTCGAGGCCGACCTCGGTGTGGACACGGTCAAGCAGGCCGAGGTCTTCGCCGCCGTCCGGGCGCGCTTCGGCATCCCACGCGACGAGAACCTCCAGCTGCGCGACTTCCCGACCCTCGCCCACGTCATCGGCTTCGCCCGCGAACGCGGCACCACAGGAGTCGCCGCGGCGGTGCCAGCGACGCAGGCACCCCCTGCTCAGGCACCCGCTGCTCAGGCACCCACAGCGCAGCCAGCCGCCGCGGCACCAGCGGCTGACGTGGCGGCCGCCGCCGAGCCGGCCATGGACGAGGTCACGACGCAGATCGTGCAGATCGTCGCCGATATGACCGGCTACCCGTCGGATCTGCTCGACCTCGATCTCGATCTGGAGGCCGACCTCGGTGTGGACACGGTCAAGCAGGCGGAGGTCTTCGCCGCCGTCCGTTCACGCTTCGGCATCCCGCGCGACGAGAACCTCCAGCTGCGCGACTTCCCGACCCTCGCCCACGTCATCGGCTTCGCCCGCGAACGCGGCACCACAGGAGTCGCCGCGGCAGTTCCGCCCGCCACGGCAGAGCCCGCGGCCACGGCGGCCGGCGACGGGCAGACGGCGGCCGCGCCCCCTGCCGCTCCCCGTGCCGCGCCCGCGTTCGCCGGCGACGTTTCCGCAGCAGAACGGCTGCCGCGCCGGGTCCCAGGTCCGGTGCTGCGGCCACCCGCCGTGTGGTGCAAGCCGACCGCGGTGACCCTCGACGAGACCAAGCGCGTCGTCGTGATGGCCGACGAGGGCGGTGTCGGGAAGGCGCTCGTCAAGCGGCTCGGCGCGCTCGGCGTGACCACGCTCGTGCTGCGGCCCGGCTGCGCCAGGGAGGACCTGGAGCAGCAGCTGGCCGAATGGCTGGCGGATGGGCCGGTGCACGGACTGTACTGGCTCCCTGCGCTTGACACCGAACCGCCCATCGGCGAGCTCGACCTGCCGGGCTGGCGGGAGGCACTGCGGCGACGCGTGAAGAACCTGCACGCCGCCGTGCGCCAGCTGGACATCAGCGGTCAGCTTGGGCCACAAGGCACGTTCGTCGTCGCCGCAAGCCGCCTCGGCGGCTACCACGGCTACGACGAAGCGGGCGCACAGGCGCCGCTCGGCGGTGCGGTGACCGGCTTCACCAAGGCATACGCTCGCGAACGGCCCGATCTGCTTGCGAAGGCAGTTGACTTCCCCGCCAGCAAGAAGACCGCGGCGCTCGCCGACGCGCTGATCGAGGAGACCCTCATTGACCCCGGCGCCGTCGAGATCGGCCGGGCCGGGGGCCGCCGCTGGACGGTGGGCCTCAGCGAGGTGCCGTTCGGTAGCGACGGCGAGGGGATGCCCCTCGGCAAGGACACCGTGTTCGCCGTCACAGGGGCGGCGGGCGCGATCGTCTCGGCCATCGTCGCGGACCTGGCCGTGACCAGCGGCGGCGGCGTCTTCCACCTGCTCGACCTGGTTCCCGAGCCCGATGCTAGCGACCCGGACCTGGCGATGTACGCGACCGACCGCGACGGCCTCAAGACGGTCATCAAGGATCGCATCGCGGCAAGCGGCAAACGGCCCACGCCGGTACTCATCGAACGTGAGCTTGCCAGGTTCGAACGGCTGTACTCGGCGCTGATCGCGATCGAGTCGGTCCGCGAGGCCGGTGGTGAGGTGTACTACCACGAGGTCGATCTCACCGATCCCGCCGCGGTGGCGAACGTGATAGGCCAGATCCGCGACCAGCACGGGCACATCGACGTCCTCGTGCACGCGGCCGGGCTCGAAATCAGCCGCAACATCGCCGACAAGGAGGAGCGGGAATACAACCTGGTCTTCGATGTCAAGAGTGACGGCTGGTTCAACCTGCTGCACGCGGCGGCCGACATGCCGATCGGCGCGACGGTCGTGTTCAGCTCGGTGGCGGGCCGGTTCGGCAACAACGGCCAGACCGACTACAGCGCCGCCAACGACCTGATGTGCAAGATCACGTCGAGCTTCCGCACCACCAGGCCAGGCACGCGCGGGATCGCGCTCGACTGGACTGCGTGGGGCGGGATCGGCATGGCCACCCGTGGTTCCATCCCCAAGATCATGGAGGCGGCCGGTATCGACATGCTGCCGCCCGAGGCGGGCATCGCCTGGATCGGCAGGGAGCTCACGGCGGGACCGTTCCGCGGTGAGGTCGTCGTCGCGGGCAGGCTCGGCATGATGATGGCCGAGCGCGACCCCACCGGCGGGCTCGACACGGCCGCCATCGACACGAGCGGCAGCAGCCCGATGATCGGGCGGATCACCGGCATGGGCGTCTACTCCGGGCTGACCGCGGAAACGACGCTGGATCCGGCGGTGCAGCCGTTCCTGAATGATCATCGGATCGACGGCACATCCCTGCTGCCCGGGGTGATGGGCATCGAGTCCTTCGCGGCGCTCGCCCAGCTCGCCGTGCCCGACCTGAATGTCGCCGGGATCGAGATGGAGTTCCTCGCACCGGTGAAGTTCTACCGCGACGAGCCACGCACGCTGACGGTGCGGGCGGTCGTCCGCCTGGACGGTGACGACCTGGTCGCGGACTGCGCGCTCAGTGCCTCGCGCACGCTCAAGGGTGACGAGACGCCCAGGTGGACGACACACTTCACCGGCAGGGTACGGCTCACGGCCGAACCGCCCGCGCATGAGCGTGACGACACTCCGACGAAGCGGCCAGACGTTGCCGTCGGACACGACGACATCTACCGCGTCTACTTCCATGGCCCGGCGTACCAGGTCATGGACGAGGGATGGCAATACGACGGCGGCTCAGTCAGCAGGTTCGCGGATCTGCCTCCCGGGCACGTGCCAGAGACCGATCAGACCGCGACCGAGCCGCGGCTCGCCGAGCTTTGCTTCCAGACGGCAGGGCTGTGGGAGATCGGCGAGACCGGGCAGATCGGGTTGCCCGCCCACATCGACCTCGTCGTCACCGCGGGCAGGCCGAAGCCCAATGCACCGCTGTTCGCTGTCGCTCATCCGGCCGGCGATGGTGGCTTCGACTGCCGGGTCGTGGACTCGAACGGCGATGTACTTGTCAGGCTCGACGGCTACCGCACGGTGCTCACGCCCGGCTCGTTGCCTGACGACCAGCTGGCACCGATCCGCACCGCCATGGGCAAGTAATGAGTACTGATGCGCCACCCCCCAACCCTGAGGAGTCAAAGGTGACGACAATTCAACGGTTGGCAGTCGTCAACCGTGGCGAAGCCGCCATGCGGTGCTTGTCGGCGGTCGCCGAGCTCAACCGCGAGTCCGACGAGCAGATCACGACGATAGCGGTGTACACCGAGCCCGACGCGACGTCATGGTTCGTCAGAGAGGCAAGCGAGGCGGTATCGCTCGGCGCGGCCACGTTCACCGACGATGACGGCAACCGGCAGAGCAGCTACCTGCACCTGGACCGGCTGATGGCGGCGCTTGAAGAAGCGCGCGCCGACGCGGTGTGGGTCGGCTGGGGCTTCGTCGCCGAGTCGGCCGACTTCGCCGAGCGCTGCGAGCAGGCAGGGATCACCTTCATCGGGCCGGCCAGCGACGTTATCAGGTTGCTCGGTGACAAGGTCAGGGCCAAGCAACTAGCCGAGCATGTCGGCGTCCCCGTGGTGCCGTGGAGCGGCGGCCCCGTGCACGATGCGGGGAGCGCTGCGATCGCCGCCGACCTGCTCGGCTACCCGGTGATGGTCAAGGCGTCAGCGGGCGGCGGTGGCCGTGGCATCAGGCCGGTCGCATCCGCCGAAGACATGGCCGCCGCCTTCACGTCCGCCCAGGCGGAGGCGCGGCACAGCTTCGCCGACCCGACCGTCTTCATCGAGCGCAGGCTCGCGGCCGCACGCCACGTGGAAGTCCAGGTGATCGCCGACGCGTTCGGCAACGCCTGGGCCGTCGGGGTACGTGATTGCAGCATCCAGCGGCGCAACCAGAAGGTCATCGAGGAGTCCGGCTGCACGCTGTTCGACGCGGCAGCCGACCAGGAACTGCGCGACGCTGCGGTACGGCTGTGCACCGCCGCGGGTTATCGTGGCGCCGGCACGGTCGAGTTCCTGCTCGACCCGGTGACCATGCAGTTCATGTTCATCGAGGTCAACACCCGGCTACAGGTCGAACACCCGGTCACGGAGTTGACCACCGGGCTCGACCTGGTCAAGATGCAGTTGCATGTCGCGCGCGGCAAGCCGCTCACCGGCGAGCCGCCGGCCACTAACGGGTACGCGATCGAGGCACGGCTCAACGCCGAGGATCCTGAGCACGGCTTCGCTCCAGCACCGGGCCGGGTATCCGCGCTTCGGCTGCCGACGGGCACTGGAATCCGGGTCGACACCGGTGTGACAGAAGGCGACAAGATCGCCCCCGAGTTCGACTCGATGATCGCCAAAATCATTGCCTGGGGCCGCAATAGGCGCGAAGCGCTCGGCCGCCTGCACCGCGGGCTCGCCCAGTCGATCGTGGTCGTCGACGGCGGGACGACCAACAAGGCGTTCCTGCTCGCCCTGACCGGACGGCCCGAGGTGGCCGATGGGAGTTATGACAACCAGTGGCTCGACCGGCTGACGGCTGCAGGGGACCTGCTCCCGCCGCAGCACCCCGTCGCCCTGCTGCAGGCCGCCATCGAAGCCGCAGACGCTGACGAGGCTGCCGTCCAGGCGAACTTCTACGCGGTGGCAGCCCGCGGCCGCCCGGAACTGCCTGACACCGTTGGTCACCAGCTGGAGTTGCGCCTCGGCGGCAACTCCTACCGGCTGCATGTCTACCGGCTCAGCGCGGAAGACTATCGCGTCGCCACCGATCACGGTCTCATCGACATGAATGTGCGGCATCTCGGGCGCTACGAGCGGGCTGTCACCTGCGGCGGACGGCGTTACCGTATAGTCGCGGACTCGCAGGGTCCCCGGCTCATGGTTGAGGTGGACGGCGTTCCGCACACCATTTCCCGCGACGATGGCGGACAGGTCCGCACGACCGCGCCAGCGTTTGTCGTCGCCGTGAAGGTCGCGCCTGGCGACACTGTGCAGGCAGGCGATCCGCTGATCGTGGTGGAGAGCATGAAGATGGAGACGACCATCGCGGCGCCGTACGCGGGGACGGTCCGTTCGGTGAGCGCGGGCCTCAACACCCAAATCGAAGCCGGCGCGCCGGTGGTACAGCTGCAGCCGGCCGATGAGATGGAGAGTGCCTCAAGCAGCCCCCGCGTTGACCTCGCCAGCCTGGCGGGAACCAGCGCGGATGGTCAGAGCGCGCATGGTGTCAGCGGGCAGGGTGCCAGCGCGGATCGTATGTCGCGGGCCACCCTGCGTGCCTACCTGCTGGGTTACGACCTCGACGAGGCCACCGCCCGCGCGCTGAGCAGGCGCCAGCAATCCATGCTGGACACGGCGGCGCCTGGCGACGCTGACCTGCTGCGGGACGAGCAGGAACTGCTGGAGATCTTCGCAGACATCACCGAGCTTTCGCGGCGCGTTCCTGACGACCCCGAGGATGAGCACTCCCGCAGCGACCAGGAGTACTTCTTCACGTACCTGGCCTTCCTTGATCGCGAGCGCAGCGGAGTGCCCGACCAGTTCGTCGCCGAGCTGCGCAGAGCGCTCGCGCGCTACGGCGTCACATCGCTGGACCGGACGCCCGAGCTCGAGCAGGCGATGCTGCACATGTACAGGTCGCTCGGACGGCTGCAGACCGTCGCCCCCGCGGTCATGGGGATCCTTGACCGGTGGCGGCGGCAGCGTGAGCAGCTGGCCGCCGCGATGACCGACGACCGGGTTGACGTCCTGGACCGGCTCATCGCATCGGCCCGTGGCCGCCAGCAGGAGGTCTGCGACCTGGCCACCGAGGTTCGCTTCGGCTATGTCGACGCGCCGTTGATCAAGCAGGCCCGCGATCAGTTGTACGCGGAGATGGACCGCTACCTCGACGAGCTTGCCGAACAGCCGTCCGACGAGAGGCACAAGGACCTGATCGCCCGCCTGGTCGCGTGCCCGCAGCCGATGCGCGCGGTGCTGCGGGACCGTTACCGCACCGCGGACGTGGCAACCCGGGCGCGGCTCCTCGAGGTCAGGGCGCGCCGGTTCTACCGGATCCGTGACCTGACCCGCCTTCAGTCGGAAACCTTCGGCCCGTACCTGACCTGCCTGGCCTATTACCGTGAGGGCACCGACGGCAACGGGAGCGCCGACGTCCAACTGGTCAGCGCGTACGTCCCGCTCGGGGACCTGCCCGCGTTCGCCGACCAGCTGCGGGACCATCTCCGCGCGATCCCCGCGGGCCAAAGGGTCGTCGTGGACGTCGAATCCTGGCGGACCAGCCCGCGGATCGACGGCGACGCGATGTCTGCCGAGATCGCGGGGCTGCTGGCGCAGGCCGACTTCGGCCGCCCGCTGCACCGCCTCGACATCACCGTCACGAGCGCGAGCGCCGACGCGGAGCACGCCGCAGAGCATCTGCGCACACAGCACTTCAGCTACACCAGGTCAGAAGCCGGATTTACGGAGGACCCGCTCTACCGCAACCTGCACCCGATGCTCGCCGAGCGCCTCAACCTGTGGCGGCTGTCCAACTTCAAGTTGCAGCGGCTGCCCAGCGCCGAGGACATCTACCTGTACCACGCGGTCGCCCACGAGAACCCGAAAGACGAACGGCTGGTAGCGCTCGCCGAGGTCCGCGACCTCACGCCTGCCCGCGGCGTGGGCGGCAAGATCATCGGCTTCCCTCACCTCGAAGGACAGCTGGCCCAGTCGCTCGCCGACATCAGGCACGCACTCGCCATGCGACCGCCGAAGCAGCGGCCAGTGAACAACCGGGTGGTGCTCTACGTCCGCCCGACCTGGGACATCCCGACAGGGACCTGGCGCAGGCTCGCCCACAAACTGGCGCCGATGGCCGCCGGCCTCAGCCTGGAGAAGGTGTCGGTGCGGATCCGGACGGAGGACGCAGCGACCGGCGAAACCCGCGGCGTGGTGCTCGATATAGAAAACGTGGCGGACCGGGCGGTCACGGTGCGGGTACGGCCGCCGGCTGACCAGCCCATCCGGCCGCTGACCGAGTACAAGCAGAAGCAGCTGAGGGCGCAGCGGATCGGCGCGCCGTATCCGTACGAGCTCATCCGCATGCTGACACCGCCGGTGGGCGCCGAGGCGGACTTCCCATCCGGTGAGTTCATCGAGCATGATCTCGACGACGCCGGCGAGCGGCTCGTGCCTGTCGACCGGGCCTATGGCCGCAACAAGGCCGGGATCGTCGTCGGAGTGATCACCAATTACACCAAGCTGGTGCCCGAGGGCATGCGCCGGGTGGCCATCGTCGGGGACCCGACGCAGGGCCTCGGCAACCTCACCGAGAAGGAATGCCGGCGCATCATGGCCGCGATCGATCTCGCGGACACGATGCGGGTCCCCGTCGAATGGTTCGCCCTATCATCCGGTGCCCGCATCGCCTGGGACAGCGGCACAGAGAACATGGACTGGATCGCCGCCGTGCTGCGCGGCCTGGTCAACTTCACCCAGTCGGGCGGCGAGGTCAACATAATCGTCACCGGAATCAACGTCGGCGCACAGCCCTACTGGGACGCCGAGGCCACCATGCTCATGCACACCCGGGGAGTCCTGATCATGACGCCCGCGAGCGCCATGGTACTGACCGGCAAGGGCGCGCTTGACTTCTCCGGTGGGGTATCCGCTGAGGACAACCTGGGCATCGGCGGCTTCGAGCGGATCATGGGCCCAAACGGCCAGGGTCAGTACTGGGCACCCACCCTGGCCGACGCGTGCGCGCTGCTGCTGCGCCACTACGACCACACCTACATCGTCCCCGGTGAGGAGCATCCACGCCGGGCGGCCACCACCGATCCGTTCGACCGTGACGTGTGCACCTCGCCGCACCATAAGGTCGAAGGCTCCGATTTCGAGCTGGTGGGGGACGTCTTCTCCGCCGAGCTGAACGGTGAGCGCAAGAAGCCGTTCGACATGCGGTCGGTGATGCGGGCGGTCTCGGACAGCGACCACGAGCCGTTCGAGCGCTGGGCGCGGTGGCGCGACGCCGAGATCTCCATCGTCTGGGAGTCGCGCATCGGCGGGATACCGGTATGCCTTATCGGGCTTGAGTCGCAGGGGCTTGCCCGTGCGGGCATCTTGCCGGCGGACGGGCCGCCATCATGGACGTCGGGCACGCTTTTCCCGCAGTCCTCGCGCAAGACGGCAAGGGCGATCAACGCCGCCAGCGGCAACCGCCCCCTCGTCGTGCTCGCCAACCTCACCGGGTTTGATGGCTCGCCCGAGAGCATGCGCAATTGGCAGCTCGAGTATGGAGCGGAGATCGGCCGGGCGATCACCAACTTCCGCGGCCCGATCATCTTCGTCGTGGTGTCCCGCTACCATGGCGGCGCGTTCGTGGTGTTCTCCAAGCGGCTGAACGACAACATGGGGATCGCCGCCGTCGCCGGCTCCTACGCGTCGGTGATCGGTGGCGCGCCCGCCGCCGGGGTCGTGCTGGTCCGTGAGGTCGGCACGAGGACCGAGAAGGATCCTCGGGTGGCGAAGCTCCGCGAGCAACTGGCGGCAGCATCGGGCGAGGACGTGGCAAAGGTCACCCAGGAACTCGCCGATACGACGAAGACGGTCCGTGCCGAGAAGCTCAAGGAGATGGCCGACGAGTTCGACGCCATCCACGACATCAAGCGCGCGATGCGGGTCGGATCGGTCGACGAGATTATCCCGGCCGCGGACCTCAGGCCGTTTATCATCGGCGAGTTGGAGCGGCGGCTGGTGTCAACGGTGCCACCCGTCGTCATGGCGAAGGCGCCTTAGGGCGTCCCAAGGCGTGTCTCGCAGATCTTTGGCGGCGCGGATCGGCGGCGCCCGCATCCACCGAGATCTGCGAGACGCGCCCTAACCAAGACGACCTCCGGCAGGAGCAGCGCATGCCTATCTCGTGGCTCGCGCGAACAGAGCGGCAGCTATTGACGCTGCCCACTGCGCCCCCCACGATCAGCTGGCTGACCGAAGCCGAGCACCGCCGCGCCGGCCAGCTCCCCTACACCAAGCGGCGGACGGATTACCTGCTCGGCCGGTGGACGCTCAAGGTCGCCGTAGCCAGCGTCCTCGGCTGGCCCGACGACCCGGCCGCGCTCGCGCGGATCGAGGGGCGCACGGCGCCCGACGGCGCACCGGAACTCTATGTCGACGGGCAGCGCGCCGCCAGGGGGGTCTCGCTGAGCGACCGGGCGGGCTGCGCCGTGTGCCTGGTAACTGCCGAGCCCGCGGATGTCGGCTGCGACATCGAGGTGGTGGAACAGCGAAGCCCCGCGTTCGTGCGGGACTACCTGACCGAGCCCGAGGCACGCTTCGTCGAGGCTGCCGGTGATGCGCGCGATCTTGCCGCCAACCTCTTCTGGTCGGCAAAGGAGAGCGCGCTCAAAGTATTGCGGACCGGCTTGCGCAGGGACACCCGGTCGGTCGAGGTGAGCGTCGCGGACCTGCAGCCTCCCGAACAGACCTGGTCGCCGCTTGAGGTGCGCACCGTCGAGGGTCCCGTTTTCCCCGGCTGGTGGCGGCGAAGCGGGCCGTTCATCTTCACGGCCTGCGCACGCGGCACGGAGCCGGCCCCGGCCGCGCTCGAGGTCCCCTCACCATTGGACGAGGCCCTGCCGTCGCACCTGTGGATGGACAGCCCCCACGCATAGGCCGCCCCGGCCGGCGCGCTACCCGGCGCCAGGAGGCGGGCAGCGGCTGATGACGTCGCTGCCGAAGCGCGCCATCTCCTCGCGCTGGGCGAGAATTGCAGCAGCATCAGGCCTGCAGGCCTTGTCGGTGTCTGCGGGGGCGGCGCCGCCAGCCCCGTCGCCGCCAGCCCCGTCGCCGCCAGCCCCGTCGCCGCCAGCCCCGTCGCCGCCAGCCCCGTCGCCGCCAGCCCCGTCGCCGGCTGCCACGCCCCCACGCCTGCCCGCTCGCAGGCGCGGCGGAGGTCGATGATCTGCGCTGGCGTGCCGATCGGGCCGGTTACGCAGTCCCCGGTTGGAGACGCTGTACGGGCATCCAGTAGCCGAGACGCTTCACCGCCGCCCCCTTTCTGCCCGCTCGGCCAGCAGGCGGCCGAGATACCTCGCGACCTGCCGCAACGCTGGCCGTGGGGCGGCGGCCTCGATGCCGGGGTTGTAGTTCGTGGTGGCGTTCACGTCACAGGTGACAAGCCGGCCGTCCTCGGACTCGATGAACTCAAACCCCGCGATCTCGATGCCGTGCGCGCGGGCGAACTCCAGGTAGCGCGCGACGATTGGATGATCGAATCCCTCGCGGAGCGCGAACAAGCCAGGCTCCCGCAGCGTGTCCGAGACCCTGGCCGGGGACCCGGTGAGGGCTCCCTCCAGGTCCCCGGCGAGGGCTCCCCACAGGTCCCCGGCCAGGGCTCCCGCCGGGTCGCCGGCCAGGGGCGCCCACGCCGGGTCCACGGCCAGGGGCGGCCACGCCCGGTCCACGGCACAGGCATCTGCGGGGCACAGCTCGAACCCGCCGCGCGCGGTGTCGGCCGTGATCGCGTACACGAACTCGCCGCCCACGACCTCCACGCGGGTGATGAACGGCTGCGCGGCACGCACGTACTCCTGAAGCAGGGTGATCCCGTCCACAGGGGCCGCGTATCTCGGTGACACGACGTGCGCCGCGAACTCGCCATGGCTGTCGAAGCGCCGCACGCCCAGGCCCTTACCGCCCTGGTTGTGCTTGCTTATGAAAGGCGCGCGCAGCTTGCAGGCGGCGGCGACCAGGTCGCCGCGGCCGGCCACGGCGATTGTGCGCGGCACGTCGAAACCCGCCGCCCGCAACGCGGTCAGCTGGTCCACCTTGCTCATCTCGAGTTCGAGGACTCCGCGCCCGTTAACGACGCGGCGGCCGTGTGACTCCAGCCAGCAAAGCACGCTTCTGCTGAATTCCTTGGCCAGCAGGTGTCCCCGGGTGTGCGACGAGGCGCTCATCCTGGACCAGAACACCCCGTGCGGCGGCGGGGCATCGAGGTCGAGCAGCCCGCCGTCAAGCAGCCACTCCTCGTGCGGGACGCCTTCTGCGTCGAACGCGGCGGCGAACGGGCCGTACCAGTCAGGGTTCTCGTGGATCACATGGACCTTCACCGCGCACCCGCCATCGCGTGCCTGGCGGCCGCCGCAAGCCAAAGTCCCCACGATCCCATGGGCAAATTATGACGGCGGGTGCCAAATCGACAAGGCAACTTCCCCGGATCGCTCCCAGAACTGGCCGCTCGGCGATACTTGGCGGAGCGCCTCACGAAGATCGCGGTCGAATGCGTCAAGCCGGTCGCCGAACAGGTGCGGCGCCGCGCTGGACAGCGAGTAGACGGAGCACAAAACCTCGTCGCCGCCCGAGCCGATGGGGCGCCGTCGGCCGCACGCCGCGCCCGGCGCGGCGGACAGCACCGAGATAGGCGGCGATCAGTTCGTCAATCGGTCCCACGGCGGGCTTGCCTTGCGCGGAACGCCGCGACGGTGGTCGCTGCGACGTGGCGGCGCACCGTCGCGATCGAGCGCCGGCCGCGGTGGCGACACGCGGGCATCCATCCAGTGGAACGACTGGGCCAGGGTGACGCCCGGAACCTGCCGAGACCGGCGGGCGGCTCGCCGCTGTGCTCCATTGCGCGGCGCCAGACCAAGCGCGCCGCCGGGCCTGTTCTATCGTCGCGGCTCGCTCCAGGCCGCAGTGCGTTGACGGCGCGCAGTCAGCATCCAGGCCGCGCCGTCGAGCCTCCCACCGCCGTCAGACCTTCTTGTCGCAATGCGGCCGTTGGCGCGGTGCTGTCTTGCGCGGTGCTACTTCGCTGGTGCTACTCGCGGCTGGTGCTACTCCGGCTGGTGCTATCTTCCGGCTGGTGCTACTCCGGCTGGTGCTACTCCGGCTGGTGCTACTCCGGCTGGTGCTACTCCGGCTGGTGCTACTCCGGCTGGTGCTACTCCGGCGGTGCTACTCCGGCTGGTGCTACTTCCGGCTGGTGCTACTCCGGCTGGTGCTACTTCCGCCGGTGCTACTCCGCGGTGCTACTTCCGATCGCTGCCTCCACGGAAAAGGCGCACGCCGAGGCGCAACTGCCTGCCGTTGCCACTGCAGTGCCCGCACGCACGGTTCGCGTAGCCATAAACAACGCCCCGATGCCGGCCACCGCCACGGCACCAATGGCACCGGGTGTACGGATGCACGTGCAACGAAAACAAGTAACCTATCCCACCCAATACGGCGATGATCAAAAAGATGGACATCCGCCGATCCCCCCATCCGGACGTTCCTGCTATCCGGGCTCCCCGCAAGCCTTAGATCAGCGAAGACCCGTGGCACCCGGGCCTTCGCTGATTTGGTCAGTGTCTCGTCCGGGCGGATTGGCCGGAATAGCCAGGTCACTGCCCGGACAACCTCGGACAGGCCAGCGATGCGCGAGCGCATCCGACACTAACTCATCGCATTTTACTGGACACCGGGCGTACAGTCCTGATTGACGAACCGTCTTAGGGGGTTTGTGGGGGGAACTGTGGCTGAGGACACTTCACCTCATGCTGGACGGCCCGATCCGGGGCGCATTGCCAACCAGGAGGACTTCGGCCGTGAGCTCAGCCTGCTCAGGGAGCGGGCGGGTAAGACGATCAGGCAGGTGGCAGCGGCGGCCGACGTCCCGCCGAGCACCGTCGGCGACTATTTCACCGGCAGCCACCTGCCTCAGGCCTCGGCCACCTCCCTGCTGCGGCGGATTCTCGCGGCTTGCGGCGAGACCCGCGCTGAGGTCATTGACCAGTGGCTGCAGGCGCTCGCCCGGGCCCGCAGGGCGCCAGGCCGCCGGCCCGCGGGCGCCCCGGCACCGTATCGCGGCCTCGCGGCCTTCCAGGCCGAGGACGCCCGCTGGTTCTTCGGCCGCGACGACCTGATCCGGCTGCTCGTGGGCCTGGCCGCCGACCGATATCGCAGCACGGGAAGCCAGGCCCGTGAGTTGCCGCTCGTGGTCGTCGGGCCCTCCGGCGCCGGCAAGTCGTCATTGCTGCGAGCGGGACTGATCCCGGCGCTCCGGGCGCGAAGCCGCGCACGTGCCGGCGCGGGCGGCCCGCGAATACTGGTGTTCAGCCCAGGGCCACGGCCAGTGCGCGCGCTGGCCGGGCAGTTGGCGCATGACGACGTGGCCGGAGCCGAGGCCGTGCTGCACGCGGATCCCGCGCGCAGCACGGAACTGGCCGGGCAGGTCCGGCTGCCCGGCCTTGCCATCATCGTGGATCAGTTCGAGGAGACCTTCACCGAGTGCCAGGACGAGGACGAGAGGCGGTCATTCATCGCCGCGCTCTGCGCGCTTTGTCCGCGCGCGCTCGTGGTGCTCGGCCTGCGTGCCGACTTCTACGCCCGCGCTCTCGCCTACCCCCAGCTCACCACCGCCCTGCAGGAACGCCAGATCGTGGTTACGCCGATGACCGAGGCGCAGTTACGCGAGGCGATCGTCGAACCGGCCCGCCTCGCCAAGCTGAAGGTCGAGCATGGGCTCGTCGAGCTACTACTGCGCGATCTGGGACCCCTGACAGGCAGCGGCGGACCCGAGGCGGCGTACGAAGCGGGGTCGCTGCCGCTGCTTTCGCACGCGCTGCTCGCAACGTGGCAGCGATCACGTGGCGGGGTGCTCACCGTCGCCGCGTACAAGAGCAGCGGCGGCATCAAAGACGCGATCGCCCGCACCGCGGAAACCGCCTATAGCGAGCTCGGGGCAGACCAACGCGATCATGCGCGGCAGCTCTTCCTGCGGCTGGTCCAGGTCACCGATGGCGTGGCGCTCCGCCGCCGCATACCCATCGATGAGGTGAGCCACGGCAATGACGCGGATGTGCTCAACACATTCGTCGCCCAGCGCCTGATAACGGTCGACGCCAACGCCGCGCAGATCACTCACGAGGTACTGCTTGCCGCCTGGCCCAGGCTGCGCGAGTGGATCGATGCGGACCGCGACTGGCTGCGGATGCGCCGCCGCATCGGCGAGGCGGCCCGCGCCTGGCACGACGGCAGCCGCGACGTTACCGGCCTGCTGCGGGGCGGCCCGCTCGCCATCGCGAGGGACTCGGCTTCGGACCCGGCGGGCCGTGCCGGTTTCAGCCGGCTCGAACAGGAGTATCTCGACGCGGGTATCGCCTACGAGCGGGCGCAGCGGGACGCGGAAAAGCGCCGCACCCGGCGCCTGCACCGCCTGGTGGCGGCGTTGGGCATCGCGGTGCTCGCGGCCGTTGCGCTGGCCGGCTACGCGTTCGGGCAGCGTGAGGTGGCCAGCGCGGCGCTTGGCAACGCGGACTCGCGCGAGGTGGCCGTCGAGGCCGGCCAGGTCCGTGCCAACTACGTGTCCGTTGCCGCGCAACTCGGCCTGGCCGCCTACCGCATCTCCCCCACTCCCGAGGCCTTGTCAAGCCTGCTCGAGTCGTCGGGCGCCCCTGCGGCCGCGCGGCTGCTCGACTCGCACGGCGTCGTCCAGGCCGTCGCGCTGACCCCCGACCACGCGGTCCTCGCGGTCGCGGCCGACGACGGGACGCTGCGGCTTTGGGACGTGACGCACCCGGGGCTGCCCGCACGGCTCGGACCACCGCTCGCACACCTACCCGGCCCGATCTACAGCGCCGCGTTCGGCCCAGGCGGACGGCTGCTCGCCGCCGCGGGCGCGGACCATGAGATCAGGTTATGGGACACCGCCGATCCGCGGCGGCCGCGGCAGGCCGGCCCGCCGCTCACCGGGCCTGCGAATACTGTCTACTGCGTGGCGTTCAGCCCCGACGGCCGGTTCCTCGCGGCCGGCAGCGCCGACGACACCGTGCGGTTATGGGACACAGGCCACCCCGGTGAGCCCCGGCCCTTCGCCACGCTGACCGGGCCCGCCGGTCATGTGGAATCGGTCGCTTTCAGTCCGGACGGACGAACACTCGCCGCGGGGAGCGCCGACAGCACGGTGCGGCTGTGGAGCCTCCCCCCTCGGGCCACCCGGTCGCACTGGGCCACCCGGTGACGCTGAACCACCCGGCAGCACTGGGCCACCCGGTCGCACTGGGCCACCCGGTGACGCTGAACCACCCGGCAGCACTGGGCCACCCGGTCGCACTGGGCCACCCGGCAGCACTGGGCCACCCGGTCGCACAGGGCCACCCGGTAGCACTGGGCCACCCGGTCGCACTGGGCCACCCGGCAGCACTGGGCCACCCGGTCGCACTGGGCCACCCGGCAGCACTGGGCCACCCGGTCGCACTGGGCCACCCGGTCGCACTGGACCGCCCGCTCACCGGGCCGGCCTCGGGGGTCGATGCGCTCGCATTCAGCCCCGACGGCCGGACGCTCGCCGCTGGCAGCAGCAAGGACGTATGGCTGTGGAACGTCGCCAATCCGGCGCGGCCGGTTCGCGCCCGTGCACCGCTCACCGGTGCGACCGACCGGGTGAACGCGGTCGCCTTCAACCCGGGCGGGCAGGTGCTCGTCGCGGGAAGCAGCGACGACACCGCGCTCGCATGGAATCTCGCCACCGGCACGGTGATGTTCAGGCTGCCGCACCCGGTTCCTGTTACGTCGCTCGCCTGGGATGGCGCCCGTGACTTGATCACGGGCGCAGCCGACGGCACCGTCCGCCTGTGGGCCGTACCACCGCCCGTGCTCGCCGCCGATGGCGCGGTCAACAGCGTGTCGTTCAGCCCGGACGGGCGGACACTCGCCGTCGGTGCCACCGATCTCACGCTGTGGGACACCGTCACCCGTAGCCGGATCGGCGCCGCAGCTCCGGCCGGCACATTCGTCAATGCAGTGGCGTTCGGCCCCGGCGTAACGCTCGCCGCGGGGTACGGCAACGGCTCGGTCCAGGTCTGGCGCACTGCCGGGCAGGGCAGTCCGGTCCCGATCGGCCCGCCGACACGAGCCTCAGCTGGAGGACCCGTCGAGTCCGTGGCGTTCCGCCGCGACGGAAGGGTTGTCGCGACAGCGGGGAATGACGGGACCGTGCGGCTATGGAGCATTGCCGGCCCCGCGAACCTCCGCCCATTGGCCGCGATCAGGGACTCGCGCAGCTATGTATTCTCCGCCGTTTTCAGCCCGGACGGGCGCGTCCTCGCGGCCGCAGGTGCCGACAAGACCGTCCGGCTGTGGAATGTCGCGAACCCGGCCACGCCCGTCCCGCTGGCACGGCCGCTCACCGGCGCGGGCGGTTACGTCTACTCGGTCGCGTTCAGCCCGAGCGGGCGCGTGCTCGCCGCGGGCGGGGCCGACAAGATTATCCGGCTCTGGGACATCGCCGACCCCGCGAAGCCTGTCTCGCTCGGCCGGGCGGTGAGCGGCCCGGACGGGTACGTGTATTCGCTGGTGTTCAGCCCGGACGGGGGGACGCTCGCCGCCGGCGTCACCGATGGCACAGTCTGGCTGTGGCACACCTCGGGCGAGTCCATGCCGGTCATGCGCGCGGACCTGACCGGGCCGGCCGGGCACGTGTACTCGGTCGCGTTCGCCCCGAGCGGGCGTGTGCTCGCCGCGGGTAGCGCCGACGGGACAGTGCGGCTGTGGGACACCGGACCCGGGGCTGCCGCGGCCGAGGTGTGCGCGATGGCCGGGGACGCGCTCACCCGCGCCGAGTGGAGCATGTACGTTCCTGGCGTGCCCTACGACCCGCCCTGCCGGGATGGGCACCCGGTGGGCTGAGCCCGTAGCTGGTAAGGGCCTGCCGCGGCAGCCGTTACGGACGGTGCCCGCCAGGTGGGCCGACCCCCGGACCCCCGCAGTCGCAAGATCGGCGCGCCGCGCGGAGCCGTTAGGGATAATTCCGGGTAACAGCCTGAGCCGGTCAGCGCGCCGGGATCTGCTCCCGCATCCCCCACGGGGAGCCGTATTCCTCGAGCAGGTTGAGGAACGGCACCGCGTCAAACGATTCTGGACCCCGCACCCCGGCCCCGGACCAGACCCCGAGCGCGAGCAGCTCAAGTGCGGCAACCGGATTCACCGCGGTCTGCCAGACCACGGCTTGTGAGCCGTACTCGCGCATCGACCACTCGTTGTCCACGACGTGGTACAGGTAGGTGGAACGCGGTTGCTGATCCTGGCCGGTCCCGGTAACCCAGAGCCCGGCACACGTCTTGCCGCGCATCCGATCACCCAGCGTCGCGGGATCCGGCAGGCAAGCTGCGACCACGTCGCGCGGGCTCACCTGCGCGTCCCCGACGCTGACCTTCGCCGTACGGTCAAGGCCGAGCTTGTGCAGTGTCTTGAGCACGCCGATGAACTCGCGGCCGAGACCATACTTGAACGTCACCCGCTTGGCATCGATCCAGCGCGGCATCAGCAGCACCTCTTCGTGCTCTACGTTCACGCACTCGACCGGCCCGATTCCGGCAGGGAAATCGAAGGTCTCCGGCTCAGAGAACGGCTCGGTGGTATACCAGCCCCGGTCCTTGCTCCAGATCACCGGCGGGTTGAGGCATTCCTCGATCGTGGTCCAGATCGAGAACGACGGCGCGAAGTCGTAGCCGTCCACCTCCAGGTTGGCGCCGTCCCTAGTGCCGAGTTCATCGATCTCGGTGAATAGGTGATCGGCCGCGTAGCGGGCGAAGACATCCGACAGGCCGGGCTCGACGCCCATGCCGACCAGGGCCAGCCGCCCCGCCTGCTCCCATTTGCCCGCAACGGCGAACTGCTCGTCGCCCAGTTTCAGCCCGCACAGCTCATACGGCCGCTCCGGATGCGGCGAGGACAGCGACATCGCCATATCGAGGTAGTCCGCACCCGCGCCGAAAGCGCCGTTGAACACTGGCAGCACGAAGCGCGGGTCTACCGCGTTCAGCACGTGCGTTGCGCCAACCTCCACGGCCAGCCGCTCGACCTCTTGGGCGGCAGAAGCGTCCACCCGAGCCGCGGTGATCCGCGGGTCGGCCAGCCGTGCCACTGCCGTCTCCGCTCGTTGCGCCGCGTAGTCGGCGACAACCATGCGCTCAAAGAAATCCCGGCGAGCCGCGATCCCGGCTGCCGCGCTGCCGACGCCGCCTGCGCCGATCACCAAGATCCGCATCAGCATCCCCCCGTCCACCAACTTAGCAGCAGGCAACCGAAACCGAACATCAACAAGGATCACACGACAGATTCGCGTTTGATCGCGTAATACGGCAAAGGATTTCGTATCTGGACGACCCCGGGCCACCGCAGCGCCAGTGCGGCGCCGCCGTGGAGTTCACCCGCGCTTATCGACGGCAACGCGAACCACACAGGGATCACGATCCCGTAGCGGCGATCACCGCGCCATCGTGACCCCTTCGCCGCGCCGCCGGGCATGAGGTTCATGATCGTGGTACCTGAACCCAAGCCGCGCATATGACGGGTTAGGTACCACGATCATGGCCGCGGGCGGCGGGCACCGTCACGACGTTGACCAGCTCCTCGCCCGCCAGGTGCCGCGCAGCCTGATCGGCCACGAACTGCCCGGCCCGGTGGGCGAACGTGAACGTGTCGCCGCCTACATGGGGAGTGATGAGCACGTTCGGCAGCGACCATTCAGGCCGCTGCGCGGGGAGCGGCTCAGGATCGGTGACGTCGAGCGCGGCACGGAGGCGGCCGCTCTCCAGTTCCCTGGTGAGCGCCACCGCGTCGATGACAGGCCCGCGGGCGACATTGATCACGAGCGCGCCGGCGGGCAGGGCAGCCAGAACCCGCGCATCGACCAGTCCGCGGGTGCCGTCCGCGAGCGCGACGCAGACCACGATTATGTCAGCGGTGGCCGCGAGGGCAGCCAGCTGCGAGAACGGGGCAACCCCGTCGCGTGGGCTGCGGGACACCCGGATCACGGTCGCGCCGAACGGGGTCAGCCGCTGCTCGATGGCGGCGCCGATCGCGCCGTAGCCGACAAGCAGGACCCGTTTGCCCTCGATGCTCTCGGCGCGGACGTGCCGCCAGCGGGCATCGGCTTGCTGCCACACGAACTGCGGCAACTGGCGCAAGCTGGCGAGCATGAGGGTGACAGCGAGCTCTGCGGTGCTCTCCTCGTGATGCAGCCCGCGACCGTTGCAGAGGGTCACGCCGGGTGGCACAGCGCCGAGCACGTCATCCACGCCACTGCTCAGGCTCTGCAGCACACGCAACCGCGGCAGCCGGTCGATGAGCGCGACGCTCGCGCCATCGCCCATATAGGGCAGGCAGTAGAAGCTGACATCGGCGAGGCGGGCGTCGTCCACCTCGCCGTACTTGACGATCCGCGCGTCAGGCAGGGTGCGCTCGACGTGGTCGGCCACTCCATCGGTAGCAGGTAGCAGAAGCGTCATCGATTCGTCATGCCCCGCTGCGGTCGGTTCGACTCGCGGCCTTGGGTGACAGACTTCACCCGCGCGCGGCGGGTGCGGCCGCGCTGGCCCGATAACTCAGGAGTTCCAGTTTCGCAATGCGGGACGGTGACGGAACCCGACCTCGGGGAACTTGGTTGTGACCTGATCCTGAGCACGCTGGGTAGCGAGCGCGACGAGCCAGCGGACGTGCTCGGGGCTCAGTTCGCCGCTACGCACGTCCGCTGCCACCTCCTGCACCGCGTCTGTCACAAGCGCGATGATCACCCGCCGTACGCCGACGCCGTGGGCGACAGCCACCTCGGCGACGGTCCTGCCCGCGCTGAGTGCGGCAATCAGCTCTGCCGCCGCGATGCCGATGGCGGCAGCGGTGATCGACAATTCGCTCACCAGGTCATCCGGGTGGCAATCGAACAAACTGGCCGGTGGCGCGGGATCAGCGGTGATCATCGGCATGTCGGCGGCTCCTTCCGTGAACCGAACACTGCCGAGTCTTGGCCGGCAACCTCCGGCCTGGCTGCGGACGTGCCATGAGGCGCCTCTTAATTGCCTGCGGCCAATTGCCCGCGGCGCACCCGAGCGCGGGCGGCCAGGGCAACGGCCGGCTGCGGCCACAGCGGTGCGGCAAGAACGAGTCGCACGGCAGCGGGCTCGTCTGCCACGCCGTACGGCGAATCTGTTACGCCGTGCGGCGACGCGTCGCACGGCAGCGGTCTCGTCTGCCACGCCGTACGGCGAATCTGTTACGCCGTGCGGCGAATCTGTTACGCCGTGCGGCGAGGTCCCGGCGGTTGTGCTGCATCCCAGGGCGCAGCAGGCAAGCTCTGCGCGGCCAATCGCACGTCCACACGCTGTACCGTTGCGTGAAAGGAGGCACCCGTGTCAAGCGCACCAGACCCGCCAGTCGGTGAACGTATCCGAGAGGAGCGGATGAAACGCGGGATAAGCCTGCGCAGCGTCGCCCGTCACGTCGGGGTGTCGGCGAGCCTCATCTCCCAGATCGAGACCGGTAAGTGCCAGCCGTCTGTCAGCACCCTGTACGCGATCACAACCAGCCTGGGCGTCTCGATTCAGGATGTGTTCGAGCGCGCGGACGAGCCGCCGCCCGGGTTTGCCGCCGCCGCGGTCTGCGGTCCCGCGTCGGCATCATCGGCCGGCGCGCTGTCGCCGTCAGCGCAGTCACCGGCCATGGCCTCTTATCCGGCGCTGGCCCCCGCCGGGTCGCTGGCCCCTGCCGGATCGCTGGCCCCCGCCGAATCGCTGGCCCCCGCCGAATCGCTGGCCCCCGCCGAATCGCTGGCCCCCGCCGAATCGCTGGCCCCCGCCGAATCGCTGGCGCCTGCCGAATCGCTGGCGCCTGCCGATTCGCTGGCGCCTGCCAGGTCGCTGTCCGCCGCAGAGGCGC
This sequence comes from uncultured Actinomycetota bacterium, assembly GCA_963727015.1. Classification (GTDB taxonomy): domain Bacteria; phylum Actinomycetota; class Actinomycetes; order Streptosporangiales; family Streptosporangiaceae; genus DATFVJ01. Next base: position 377,423 of record CAVSEV010000009.1, read on the forward strand.
TCGCCGCACTCGCGGCCACCCGCCGCCCCGGCGTGGTGACAGGTGCGGGCGAACGCGAAGTGCTCCGGCTGGATTCGGGCGTGACCTGGGAACGGCTCGGCCACGTACCAGGCGTCCATGTCGATTTCCTGCTCGTCACTTACCCCCCGGGCGGAACGTCATCGGGCCCGGGCCAGCTGATGCGGCACGCCGGTGCGGAGTACGCCTACTTGATGGAAGGTGAGCTTGCCTTGACTCTGGGCGATGAGGAGCAGCGCCTCACAGCTGGCCAATCGGTCAGCTTCGCGTCCTCAACGCCGCACCGCTACCGCAATGATGCCCCCAGTCCAGCGGTCGGCGTCTGGTTCGTGTCCGCTTAACCAGCCGAGCAACCGCTGGCTGTTCAGTATTCGTTGACAGTCGTGGCCGCCTGTTCTTGACTGGTGGCCAGCTACCGGAGCCGAAGGGGGCAGGTATCAATGCCTATCGGTACCTACGGCCCGAACGCGGTTGACTGGGAACAACGAGTCGATCTTGCCCGGCTGCGGGACGAGCGGCTCGCCCGGCTAAAGGCCGCACTCGAGCGGTCCGAGCTCGGCGCGGTGCTCAGCTTCGATTTTGGCAACATCCGCTACCTGACGGCGACCCACATCGGCACCTGGGCAATGGACAAGCTGATCAGGTTCGCGCTGCTTGTCCGTGGCGGTGAACCGATTATCTGGGACTTCGGCTCAGCCGCAAGGCACCACCAGCTCTACGATCCATGGCTCGACCGCGGCGACGGCCCGTCCGGCGCCCGCGCCGGCATCTCGACACTGCGCGGCGCTTTCCATCCCGGGGCCGGAATCGCGGCCGGGGTCGCCCGCAAGGTCGCCGCCGAACTGCGCGAACATGGCGTTGCAGACGCACCGCTCGGTGTCGACGTGATCGAGATGCCGGTGCTCGCCGCACTGCACGCCGAAGGCATCGACACCGTCGACGGCCAGCAGTTGTTCCTCGAGGCGCGGCGCACCAAGACACGCGACGAGATAGCGCTGCTTGCCCAGGCGTGCGCGATGGTCGATGCGGCCTACGAGGAGCTATACGGATTCCTGCGGCCGGGCGTACGCGAGAACGAATGCGTGGGAGTGGTGAGCAAGGTCCTCTACGACCTCGGCAGTGAGTTCGTCGAAGGCGTCAACGCGATCTCCGGTGAGCGCTGCTCGCCGCACCCGCACGTCTATAGCGACCGCATCATCCGCCCTGGCGACCCGGCATTCTTCGACATCCTGCACAGTCACCTGGGCTACCGGACCTGCTATTACCGCACGTTCGCGGTCGGCAGCGCGTCGCGGTCACACCGGGACGCCTACGTACGCTGCCGCGAGTACATCGATGAGGCCATCGCCCTGGTCAAGCCGGGCGCGACGACCGCCGACATCGTGTCGGTGTGGCCGCGCGCTGAGGAGTTCGGGTTCCCCGATGAGACCGCCGCGTTCGCGCTCCAGTACGGCCACGGCGTGGGCCTGTCGATCTGGGAGAAGCCGATCTTCAGCAGGCTCGTGTCGCTCGATCATCCGGAGACCCTCGAAGAGGGCATGGTGTTCGCGCTCGAAACCTACTGGCCCGCCTCGGACGGCTGGTCAGCGGCGCGCATCGAGGAGGAGGTCGTCGTGACAAACGACGGCTGCGAGATCATCACCAAGTTCCCAGCCGAGGAACTGCTTGTCGCCGGGCGCAAGTACTGGACCGCCGGAGGCGCGCTTGACACCCTCCGCGACGCCCAATCCCATCGCAACACCCGTCCGCATGCCGGCGCCCACGATGGCACGGCCCGATGACCGCGCCCGCGACCAGCGCAGGCCCCGTTATCCGGCCGGACCGGCTGCTGGCCCGCTCCGAGCGGATCGCACTGATCCGGGCTACCGAGAAGGCCGCCCACGATGGCTGCTGACATGAGCGAGGTGCCTGCCCGGGGTTTTCAACCCAGGGCCCGCCTGGATGACCCAGCCGGCAACGCCGCCTCCCCGGCTGGCCGCGCCGAGGTGCGGATCGGCTGGCTCGGCACGGGCCGGATGGGAGCAGCGCTCGCCAGCCGGCTGCTGCGCGCAGGCTACGACGTCGCTGTGCACAACCGGACGCCAGCCAAGGCGGCGGCGCTTGCTGACGTGGGCGCGACGGTCGCAGGTAACATCGCCGACCTGGCCGGCCGGGACATCGTCTTCGTTACGGTCTCCTCTGATGCCGCCTTCGTCGCTGTCGCTGCCGACGTGCTCAAGGCCGGCCCCCCCGGCATCCTCATCGACTGCTCGACCGTGTCGGCCGAGGTGTCCGCGCAGGTCCGCGCCGACGCCGCAGCAGCAGGAACGGCGCTGCTCGCGGCGCCGATCAGCGGCAATCCAGGCGCCGTGACCGCAGGAAACGCGACACTGGTTGTGTCTGGGCCATCGGATGCCTTCGAACGGGCCGGGCCCGTGCTGCGTGCGCTCGGCCGCGGGGTGACCTATGTGGGTGATGGCGAGGCTGCCCGCCTGGTTAAGCTCTGCCACAACGTGTTCCTTGGCGTTGTCATCCAGTCGTTGGTGGAGATCACAGTGCTGGCGAACAAGGCCGGCGTCTCACGCACCGCTTTCCTGGAATTCCTCAACTCCTCCGTCCTTGGCTCGACGTTCACCGGCTACAAAACGCACGCGCTGACGGAACTCGATTTCACCCCCACCTTCACGACCAGCCTGCTTCGTAAGGATCTCGGCCTCGGCCTCGGCGCAGCGCGCGACCTCGAGGTGCCGATGCCACTCGCCGCGATGGCACACCAGATCGTCCAGGCCGCCATCGGAGCCGGGCATGCCGACCAGGATTTCGCCGTGCTGATCGTCGAAGCGGCGCGTGCCGCGGGGATATCGCTGCAGCCGGAGGATCCGGCCGCCGCAGCGGCCGCACCAGCACCCCAGCGCCCCGCCACGACGTGAACAAAGGCCGCCTGACAAGATCACCCGAGGTTAAGCACCTGCTCCCGTGCGAGCGCTGAGCAGGTCCGCGAGCTGACTGGCGTTGACCTGCGCATAGTCCCGGTAGCAGTTGTTCATCAAAACATGGGTGACTTCCGTCTCGCTGGCCAGCCCGCGCAGCTTCGGTGCCCACTCGCGCAGTTCGGCTGCCGAGTATTTGTAGCCGAACCGTTCATGAATATCCTTGCTCGTCCACTTGGTGGAATGGCCGTGGAACCGCACCACCGCGAGCGGCGCCGTCGCCGCGACCACCGGGGGTATGGAACTCGGATGGCCCTGCGGCATGTCCACGCTGACGTAGGGCAGCGCATATTTGCGCAGGAAATCCAGGGTCTCGTCGCGGTTCTGCTCGCTCATCCAGGTGTGGTTGCGAAATTCGACGCAGACCCGCATCGGATCACACCGCGCCTTGCATGCCAGCAAATACTCCTTCCTTGCCCGGCCGATGACGAACCACTGCGGAAACTGAAACAAGATCGCGCCAAGCTTGCCTGCCTCGTGCAGCGGCCAGAGCGAGTCGAGGAAACGCTGCCAGACCTGATCCACGACCGCTGGCGGGACGTCGCGCAGGTAGAGGTTCTTCTGCGGGTTGCCAAGCTCCTCGCGCAGGTCCTTGTAGAGCGCCGCCGGCCGGGTGGGATGCTGCGTGAGCAGGGAGAACGCCTTGATATTGAAGGTGAACTCGGCCGGGGTACGGTCCCGCCACAGCTCCACGGTGCGCTGCGCCGGCGGCGCGTAATACGTGGCGTCCACCTCCACGAGGGGGAACTTGCCTGCATAGTAGGTCAGCCGCTGCTCCGGAGTGCTCGCGCTCTGCGGGTACCACCCGGATGCAAGCAACGTCTTGTCTGTCCACGACGCGGTGCCCACCAGGATCTTGCCCACGGTCGCGTTCCTTCCCACAGGCTCGCAGGATTCACCTGCCCGGCGGCGCTGCGCGCCCGTTTCCACTGTTACGGCCGGATCAAGATACCCGGGCGATCCTCCTGCCCCCCGCGTCGTGACCCGCGCCCCTGTGCCGTGGTAGCTCATAGGTGGAGACTTGCAGCACGGTGGAGGCGGCACAGTTGAGATAACCAGCGTGCGCCGGCGCCGACGATGCCCGAGGAGAGACATGCAACTGCCCGAAGAAGCATTCGCCGGATTCCCTAAGTTGCTTGGCATCGAATTCACCGAGCTTGGGGCCGACCGCACCGTGCTGAGCTGTGAGATCACCCCGGAATTGCTGCAGCCGTACGGAATCTTGCACGGCGGCGTGCACTGCTCGCTGATCGAGACCGCGGCCAGCGTCGGGGCCGCGCTGTGGCTGGAAGACCGCGGTCACGTGGTCGGCGTCGCCAACCACACCAACTTCCTTCGCGCGGCAAGGTCCGGCCGCCTCACCGCCGTCGCCACCCCGGTTCATCGCGGCCGGACACAGCAGCTATGGCAGGTCGTAATCACCGACGAGGCCGGGCGCGACCTCGCGCGCGGCGAGGTGCGGCTGGCGAACATCGCCTCCCCCGGTGTCCTCGGCCACCCTAGCGGGACCGCGCGGCCATGACCACGCGGGTGATCGATGCCCATGTGCATGTCGCCGCGCTGCCCGGCCTGAAACTGCCGAAACCGGTTTGGCAGGCCGATTTCCCCGGCAGCGATCTCCCCGGCCTCTATGACGCCGACGGCCGTCCGCGGCCCGATGTGTTCGCCCGCCACCTCGACGCCGAGGGGGTCGGCTGCGTCCTGCTTTTCAGCGAGTACAGCCCGCGGGTCACCGGCATGCAAGTGATCGAGGACGCCCTCCCCTTCACCAGGTACGACGAGAACCGGTTCAGGCTCGTCGCGAATATCAACCCGCACATCCACCACCCGCTGCTTGCCGAACTGCGCCGCCAGCTCGACCTCGGTGCGATCGCGCTCAAGCTGCATCCGGTGCACGCAGGCTTCGCGATGGATTCGGCCGAGCTTTACCCGGTCTACGCGTATTGCGAGGCCGGGAACGTGCCGGTGATCGTGCACGCGGGAACGAGCACCTTCCCCGGCGCCCGCAACAGGTACGCCAGCCTCGACCACCTCGTCGACGTCGTCCGCGAATTCCCGGGCTGCACGTTCGTGCTCGCGCACGGCGGGCGCGGCTGGTCCTTCGACACCGCGGCGTTCCTCGCGCTGAGTTATGACAACGTGTGGATCGACATCGCGGGATTGCCGCCACGAAGACTGCCCCAGTACTACGCCCGGCACAGCATGTCCCGGCTGGCCCGGCGGTTCATCTTCGGCAGCGACTGGCCGGGAGTACCTGGGATCGCACGGAACATCGCCGCGGTCAGGGACCTCGGGCTGCCCGCCGATGTGACCTCAGCCGTCCTTAGCGGCAACGCGGAGCAGGTTTTCAAGCTGTGACGGTGCCACCCGCCCGCCGCATCGATCGCGCGGCGGGATTCGCGGGCGGCCTGCGCCGCGAGGAAGGCTTGGCCGCGGCACGCGCCCCGGCGGCTTCGTCATCCTCGGCGGGCACGCCGCACGGTCACGGCCCAACCTGCCGTGGTTTGGACTATTGCCAGGTAGGTGGTATTCGTGCCGTCCGGATACGCCGTGGCCTATTGGCTTGTATGCTTCGGACGTGCGACGGCGCAGCGGGGCGCGGTGCCCCGTCCGCGCCTGGTCCACTCTACCGGAGGCGCCCCCGTCCGCCCGGTGATGTGCCCGTTGCGTCGTCGCCCTCCCCGCGGCGTTCACCGACGACATCGAAACCGTGCCTCGCCGAAAATGCAGCGGCGTCAGCGGGCGAAAAAGTGCAACCCCAGCCACGCCCAGGCGACCAGCACGCCCACTCGTCCTGTCCGCGTTCGCATCACCCGGGTGAACACGTCACCGAGCGAGGGGATCCTGGCCTGCGTCCGGGTCGCGAGCAGTTGGATGACGACGCCCGCGGCGAGGACGAGCAGGTAGCCGAGGACGGTGAGATCGTGGCTGCTCATCGCTCCACCAGGAACCAGCCGATCGCTAGCCACACCGCGAGCGCGACGGACCTTCCCGCATGTGAGGCAAGCAACGGGTCGGTCAGGGCGCTGATCGTCGGGTGCGCGTAGGACGTCGTGCTGAGGTCCGGCTGCTGAAACAGGGAAGAAAGCTCCCACAGGCCAGCCGCGACAAGCAGCACGCCCCACAGCGCCGCGCCAGGCAACGGAAGGGGACCGGGAACGGGTCGGCGCCGCAGCGGTCCTCGCCAGCCCGCGGCCACGACGGCCGCGCCGAGCGCGATCACCCCGGCCGTCGCCGGCCAGGAGTAACGAATGAACGAGCCCACCAGGGCGGCGTAGACCGCGCCGAAGGCCAGCCCGGCGAGGACGAGCGCCGGCGGGCGGCCGCGCGCCCGGAGCCGGTGCAGCAAGGACTGATCCCGGGGCTGCGAGGACTGCCGCATGGCCGCCGGTGCTGTCGTTCCTGCCGAGCCAGTGGCCGCAGGCTGGGCCACGGCGTCAGGCCCGGCCGCGGCGCGGCTACGGTAACGCGCCGCCGCGTCCCAGGCCAGACCGGTCGCGACGATCAGCAGCAACAAGCCGTCCAGGGGCTTGCCTGAGATTGCCGTGAAAAAGGCGATCAGGAACAAGATCACAACAATCGGCTCGCGGACACCGGCCAGCGCGACTACGAGCCGGTCACCGGGCGCGGCGCGATCGGTGGGTGGCACCGCCGCGCACGCGACCGCTCGCTCGTCGGGGCTGCTGGCATGCTCGCCGGCATCCTGGCTAGCCGCCGGTCGCTGCTGCCCGGATCCGATTTGCTTGCCGCGGCGCAAGAATCCCATCAGCGACCCGCACCAGCGGCGCGGCGCGCGATCCAGGCCGCGGTCCATCGCACGCTCATCGGCCCCGCTGCCCTCGCTTTCCTGCGCACGTGCCGGCCTGTTTACCCCCTACGGGCGCGGAACCAGGCGGCGCTGGTGGTCTGTAAGAAGAGTCCTGTTTGGCGCTGTGATCCACGACAACGTCCAGGCGGGCACCTCGCGGCGCCGTCGTCGTCGCGGGCAGGAACCACGAAGCGTTCCCCGAGAGCAAGCAGGGGCTTTCGATGCACCAACCGGCACGCCGTTCGCTCAACGGACCCCCTCACAAACCACCAGTCACGTGCCCAAACTAGCGTCACCGGGTGGGCGGCAACACCCAGGCCCACGACGGGGGAAGGCACAGGCTTTCGCCGGGCCCTTGGTAATCGGGCATGATGGACCGCGGAATCCGGAGGCTGACATGACGTTCTCGCTGCCAATCGATCCTGCGGCCAGCGCCCTGCTCGGGCGGAGCCCCCTAGCGCTGCTCATCGGGATGCTGCTCGATCAGCAGGTCCCGATGGAACGCGCGTTCAGCGCGCCGCACGATCTGGCGCAGCGGGTCGGGCACGAGCCGACCGCCGAGGAACTCGCAGGCTATGACCCTGAGGCGCTTATAGCCGTGTTCAGCGAGCGGCCGGCCCTGCACCGTTACCCTCGGGCCATGGCCGCACGGGTCCAGGAACTAGCCAAGATCATCGTCACGGGCTATGACGGCGACGCCGCGCGGATCTGGACGGACGCGGCGAGCGGACAGGACCTGCTGCGGCGTGTGTCCGGGCTGCCCGGATTCGGGCCGCAGAAGGCGCGGATCTTCGTGGCGCTGCTCGGCAAGCAATTCGGCGTACGGCCGGATGGCTGGCGCGCCGCTGCGGGACCCTTCGGCGAGGAAGGCATCTTCCACTCGGTCGCTGATATCGACGATGAGGAATCGCTTGGCAAGGTGCGGGCGTACAAGCAGGAGATGAAGGCCGCGGCGAAGGTAGCTGGCACGACGCGGGCCAGCAGGTAACCGAGGGACGCGCGCTACCGTTGGCGCACCGGGAACAAGCAGGGCCTCGCCGCTCGCCGCCTGGATCACCGCCCGCATCAACGAGATCCACTCGGCGCTAGTGGCCTGTCAGAGGAGTCTTCTTTGGCTCTGTGGTCCACGACAACGCCCATGCGGGCACCTCGCGGCGTTGCCCCGTCGTCGCGCGTAGCACCAGCGAAGCGCGCGTCGAGGACAAGCACCGCCTTGCGATGCACCCACCTGGACGCCGTTCGCTCAAAGGACCCCTCTGACAGACCACTAGGCTCCGGCCCGCAACTGGACGCAGACCTGCAGGGATCCGGCCTGGACGCACAGGCCGCCGTTGCCGCCGCTGCCCCCGTAACTGCTGCCGCCGTCGTCGCTGCCGCTACTGCTGCCGCCGCTGCCGTTGCCGCCGCTGGTGCTGCCGCTGGTGCCGTTGGTTCCGTTGGTGCTGCTGCTGGTGCCGCTGGTGGTGCCGCCGCCGCTGCTGCTGGTGCTGCTGCTGCTGGTGCCGCTGGTGCCGCTGGTGCCACCGCCGACGCCGCTGCCGTCACTGAGATCCTTACCGCCGCTCGACGGCGTTGGCGTCGGCCGCGCCGTCGGCGCGGGCAGCGCGGTATGCCCGGTGCTCGGTCGCGCCGGCGCAGCGGATCTCGGTGCGGAGGGCACCGGAACCGCAACCCGCGTTGCCGGCGAGCGCTGCCGCTCACGGTCACCCTGACCTCCCATCGAACCAGCGGCGCCGCCTGCGGCTATCGCGGCGCTTGGAGGGGGCGATGGCCGCCGCGGCCGTGGCGAGGGCACCGGCCCCGCGGACGTCGTCGGGTTTACCGCGCTGGGCCCGAGCGCCTGCGGGTGGCGGGCCAGATGAATGGTCACCGACGCCACGAAGGTGTACAGGAGGACGGCGGTGACGAGAATCGCGGCCGGAACGGCGAGGGCGACCGGATGCACCCGCGCAGCGGCCAAAGCCGATCTCGAGGTGATCTTGATTCGGTCGGCGCCGATCGCGAGCGCGAACGGGATAGCAGGCAGTGGCACGCTGCGTCCGACGCGTGCCGCCTGCCGCGCCTTAGTCAGGGCGGCGCGGCGCTGTGCACGGGTCAGCGCTGGCGCCAAATAGATGCTTGTCCTGGCGCCTTCCGCCCGGACTTCGACATGTAAACCTTCGGGCAGGTCCCCGTAACGGATTTTGATCACGGTCCAGCTCGCCCTCCCGGCCAGAACCCGAGCCCAAATCCCCTGCAATGGGGAATCCAGATCGACGGCGAGCGTATCACGGTGGTGACCAAAAATTGGCGAAGAATAACCCGCTCCCGCCGAAACTCGCTGGGCCCACCTTAGGCATACGACGTGACCAGCGATGATGGCCGGATTGACGCGCCACCCAGCTGGGTGAGCGTACCGCACCAATGACCGGTCGGGCCGGACCGGAAATAGTTGCCACTGGTACGGGAACACGTCGGCGGCCCGGCTGCGTGAAACGCGGCCCAGTGGCGTTGAAACGCGGCCCAGCTGCGTGAAACGCGGCCTAGCTGCGTGAAACGCCGTGCGCGTCTGGACAGTAGAACGGGCACCGCGGCAGTTCAGGATCACAGCAGGTTTAGTACTAATAGAATTAGCATTAAACTGCCCCGAGCACGAACACGGTGACTCGGCGAACTGGTCTTAGCCTTACCGGGCGAGCGAATGGCCGACGGGGCGCGATTCCCGTCCGCGGAAGGTGCGGCGGTACGCATCAGGAGTGATGTCGCGGCGGGAATGGAAGTGGTGCCGCAGCACCGCGGCGCTGCCGAAGCCGGTCCGCGCCGCGACCGTGTCCACGCCCTCGTCGGTATGCTCGAGCAATTGCTGTGCGAGCAGTACGCGCTGGCCGGTCACCCACTTCTTTGGTGTGGTCCCGGTTTCCTGCCTGAACCGCCTCGCGAAGGTGCGGGATGACATGTGCGCACGGGCGGCAAGGTCGTCCACCGTCATTGGCTGATCGAGATTGCGCTCCATCCAGCCGAGGATGCCGGCCAGGGTATCGGCGGGCGCATCCGGCAGCGGGCGTTCCAGGTACTGTGCCTGACCACCGTCACGATGCGGCGGCACCACCATGCGACGCGCGATCCTGTTGGCCACGTTCGCGCCCTGCTCCTTGCGGATCAGGTAAAGGCAGGCGTCGATGCCAGCCGCGGTGCCTGCGCTTGTGATCACCGGATCGGCGTCCACGTAAAGAACCGCTGGGTCGACGGTCGCCGCCGGAAACCGGCGGGCGAGTACGTCCGCGTACCGCCAGTGTGTCGTGCAGCGGCGCCCATCGAGCAAGCCAGCCGCCCCGAGCACGAACGCGCCGCTGCAAACGCTCAGCACGCGCCCGCCGCGCCGCACCGTGTGCTGCAGCGCCGTAAGCAGCGCGGGCGGCACCTCGTGCCGGGGTCCGCGGCCAACGTGTTCGTCGGCGGGGACGACCACGACGAGGTCAGCCTGGTCGAGCCGGTCCAGGCCGGCCGCGCCATCAATCGTGAACCCGCCGTCGCCGCGCAGCGGCCCTGGCTCACCGGCAACCATCGCGAACTCGTACGGCGGCAGTCCGTCGTCACTGCGGTCAACGCCGAACACCTCGTAGGTGAGGGACAGTTCGAAGGGCGAAAAGCCGTCGAGCACGACGGCGGCCACGTTCGTGAGCATGCAGGCAGACTACCCCACATTTGGCAGGAACACACGCATATATGTCGTTACTGCCACTGTCGCCGCGGGTACCGCCGGGGCGAGGCTGGTAGCCATGAAGAAGACAAGAATCCAGCAACAGGGCCTGACGCGGCCGCAGGGCTACCACGCACTCGGGCTGAGGCACCGCGCGCTCGGGCCGAGGCACCGCACACGCGGGCTGAGCCACTTCGCGCTCCCGCTGAGGCACCTCGCGCTCGGGCTGAGGCACTTCGCGCTCTGGCTGATCGAGCAGATTGTCGCGCTCGTCCGTGAGTGCAACGAGGCCCAGCGGCTCGCGATGGCTCTGCGGCTCTCGCCCGACATGTACCGCGCCGATGCCGACCGCGCCCCGGACGACTATGCCGAATTCCTGTTCCGGTCCCCGATGGCGCTGCGCCGCGAGCCGCGCGCCGGCAGCACGCGACCGCCGGCTAGTCCGACTCGCTCGTTGTAGATCGCTGAGCGCAGCCGCTAACGTGGCGTGGCGCGTCTGCCGTGGAGTGAATCAATCCAGGGCTTACGTTGTTTACGTGCACGGAGCCGCGTGACATCAGGTTCGCGCGAGATCTACGGAAGGCTGTGGTCGCGTTGCCGGGTCAAGAAGATCTGTACACGCTCGACGCCGACCTGTCGGAGCTTGCGAATCCGGTCATGCTGTACAGCCTCGAAGGGTTCATCGACGCCGGCGCCCCTGGGGCGCTCGTGACCGAGCACCTGCTCAGCGCCCTGGAGCACCGGACCGTGGCGACCTTTGACGTGGACCGGCTGATCGACTACAGGTCGCGCAGGCCCGTGATGACCTTCGTCAGAGATCACTGGGAGAGTTACGACCCGCCCGAGCTTGTCCTGCACCTCGTGCACGACCAGAACCGCACCCCGTTCCTGCTGCTCACAGGGCCCGAACCCGACCACGAGTGGGAGCGTTTCCTTGCGGCCGTGGTCGGCCTGGTGGAGCGGCTGGATGTGCGGATCGCGGTCGGGTTTCACGGCATTCCGATGGCTGTTCCCCATACCCGGCCGCTTGGCCTTACCGCGCACGCGACCCGGCCGGAACTCGTCTCCGGTTACAAGCCGTTCCTCAACCGGGTGCAGGTGCCAGGTAGCGCAGCGGCACTGCTGGAACTGAGGCTCGGTGAATCCGGCCACGACGCGATCGGTTTTGCCGTGCACGTGCCGCACTACCTAGCGCAGGCGCCGTATCCAGCGGCCGCTGTGACGGCGCTCGAGGCGGTCATCGCCACGACCGGCCTCGCGCTACCCGTCGCACCACTGCGCGAACGGGCCGAGCTCGCGGATGCCGAGATCACCAGGCAGGTCGAGGGATCCGACGAGATCAAGTCCCTCGTGCACGCGCTCGAAGAGCAGTACGAGGCCTTCGCCGGTGCCAGTGAGCGCGACAGCCTGCTGGCCGACGACTCAGGTACCCTGCCCACCGCCGAGGAACTGGGGGCCCAGTTCCAGCAGTTCCTCGCCCAGCAAGACCGGCGCGGCGAGGATCCCGAGGTCTAGGCCCCCGGAACCCCGCATGCGCTGCGAGCGGCGCGCCACGCGGCAGCCGTTAAGCGTGGAAAGTAAGGTGCTGTACGGGCCGCGTTTGCTGTGTTACGTGTGAGGCATGACCGGCTCTTCTGGCAACGGCGACGACGTCCGACGGGTGCTTGCGCAGGCCGAGGCCGACGGGATCGCGCTCGTCCGGTTCCTCTACGCCGACCACGGCGGGATCATCCGCGGCAAGGCAGCGTCCCTGCCGCTGCTCGCGGAACGGCTGCACACCGGGATCGGGCATACCGTCGCCATGATGGCGATGTCGATGCTCGACACGCTGCAGCCGGTCGAGGGCATGGGCCCGGTCGGCGAGGTGCGCATCGTGGGTGATCCCGCCACGTTCGTGCCACTCCCCTACGCGCCAGGCGCGGGCGCGATGAACGCCGACCTGGTCCGGCTTGACGGCGAGCCGTGGGAGGCGTGCGCGCGCACCTTCCTCAAGCAGGCCGTCGCCGAGCTTGCCGCCGAGGGGTTCGCAATGTCCGCGGCTTTCGAGCCCGAGTTCACGCTCGGCCGCCGCGAGGCTGACCCCGCGGGCGGGCCCGACCGGCTGGTGCCGATCGACGACAGCCTGTGCTATTCGGCTACCGGATTCCACCTTGCGCATGACTATGCGATTGAGCTTGTCCGGGCGCTTGCCGCGCAGGGCCTGCAGGTCGAGCATTACTACCCGGAACTCGGCCATGGCCAGCAGGAGATGTCGATCAGGCACGCTCCTGCGGTGCGCGCGGCCGACAATCAGGTGATCTACCGCGAGACCGTCCGTGGGGTAGCGCTACGCCAAGGGATGTGGGCGAGCCTGGCCCCCAAGCCCATCCCCGACCAGGCAGGTAACGGCGCCCACCTGCACGCCTCGCTCTGGGATCTGGACGGTTCGGCCGGCTCGCGCCCCGGCCAGCCAGGTAGCCGCAATCTGTTCCACGCCGCCGCCGACAAGTACGGGCTGTCGGACACCGCCTACCACTTCATCGGCGGCCTGGTCGCCCACCTGCCCGCGCTCACGGCGCTGACCTGCGGCAGCGTGAACAGCTACCGCCGGCTCGCGCCGGAGACCTGGGCGAGCGCGTACACCGTCTACGGCATGGACAACAGGGAAGCGGCGATCCGGATCTGCTCGCCGATGCGCGGCAACCCGGCGGGTTCGGCGAATCTGGAGCTCAAGCCCGCCGACTCGAGCGCCAATCCTTACCTGGCGCTCGGCGCGTACGTGCACGCCGGGCTGGACGGGATCCGCAGCAAGCTCGACCCGGGTGAGGCAGTCAACACCGACCCAGCGGCGATGACCGAAGCCGAACGGCTGCGCGCCGGGGCGCACCGCTTGCCAGAGTCGCTCAACGCGGCCCTGAACGCTCTCGAGGCGGACGAACTGCTGATGGAGGCCCTCGGCCCGCTGCGCAGGCGTGCGTACCTCGCCGTCAAGCGGGCCGAGGCAGCCGCATTCGCTGATCAGACCGTCGACTACGAGTGCTTCCACCACTTCACCAAGTTCTGATGAGCGTCCCAGCTCACCGCCCCGCCGCCTCCCAGAGCAGTCCTCTGAGCTGCACAGATGACTTCAGCTGATACCCCTCTGTTGGCAGCTCGCGACAGCTCTGAGAGCGTCCCAGGAGCGTCCAGCCCCATCGGCATGGCAACGGCCCCGGCGTCATCCGTGCCGGGGCCGCGACCAATGGAGAACACTTCACCGTGAACCGGCTAGCAGCAGCATGCCGATCAGTTCCTAAGCATGATCGCCAGCGCGCCGCCGCGCCACCCTGCTTGTTCCCCGGCCGGGCTCGGACGGCTGGACGGCACGCTCGTGGTCGATCCGGCCGGGAGCAGACAAGCATATAAGAATGCTTGATAGCACTCGCAGGCATGCCGAGCCGGGCCACGGTCTGGGAGGCCCCGGCGGGGCCGGGCGGGCAAGGCATGGCAGGCAGGCATAGGCAGGGCTCGCACGGGCTGGGCATGCCTGGGCCTGGCAGGCCGTGGCATGGCAGGCATGGACGCTGATCGCCCGCAGAGGTGCGCGCCGCGCAGGTGCACCTTCTGCGGATCATCAGCCAGCCGGGCTGGTGAGCATCCCGGATCGGCAACCATCATGAAGATCACTTCTCGAAGTAGCGACGTCGTGGACATCGCCCCGTACGCGGTGCCCGGCGATCCCGTCTTCGTCCGCCTCACCGTCACCCAGGCGGGCAAGGACGCCGTCACGTACAACGCTCACGCGATTCTCGCGCCAGCCGAGGCCCGTGCCACCGCCCAGCAGCTGCTCACCGTAGCCAATGAGGCCGAGGGGCGATCGTCATGACCACCGCCGTGCAGATCCTCCGGGATGCCAGCTCGAAGTGACGGATCGTCCACAGGGACTGGCGCACGCACAGGCCGGTCCTTGCGGATCATCGGCCATCGGGGCTGGTGGACGGACGCACGAACCGGAGAATCCCATGCGTCATCTACGTAGCAAGATCGGCACGATAGCCGCAGGCCTCGTGCTGGGAGCTGTGACCGCACAGGCAGCGACCGCCGCGACCGCCGCGCGGCCAGCGGTGCACTGGTCAGCAGGGTTCACTAACGGGTTGTACCTGACCGTCTACGCCACGCCTGCCATTAGGGGCAGCGGCGTCGTGCAGGTCACCGCCGATGTGTATAGCGGCGGTGGAATTGGCCAGTACACCGACACATTCACCAGTAAGCGCCAGGCCGCCGTGCCGCCAGGCCGGAAACTGGCCTGCGCCGTTGGGCCTGCGTCCTACGGCACTCCGATGACCTGGCTTGTGGTGAGCCCGCCGCTGCTCAGCAGCGCGGGCATAGCGACCGTCCGAGCGACGGTCCAGGACGGCATCGTCAGAAAGTGCGCCGCCTGGTTCGCGGCGGGCTAACGTTCACCGGCCGAGCCTGGGCACGGCAGGTAAGCCATGCCCAGGCGCGGAGTGCCATGGCGAGCACGGGCACGGTACGGCAGGCACGGCAAAGCGGCGCACGCCGGGCCAAGCGTCGGCAGGCCTTGGCGCGGCAGGCGCGGGCTCAGATGCCCAGGCGCCGGTACACCTCGCGGCGGTGACCGGCCATCTCGACCGTGATCAGTTTCGCGTCGTCGTCCACGTCGTAGATGATCCGGTAGTGCCGATCCGGATCTTCAGGAAAGAGGCGCCCTGCAGCGGCTCGGCATTAGGCGGCCGGGGGTCGTCGGCGAGGGCGCGCATTGCCGCCAGTATCTTTGCCGCCTCGCGGCGGTCCAGCTGGCGCAGCGCCTTGCGGGCTCGTGAGTGCACCTTGACCGCGTAGGTCACTTCTCCGCCAGCAGCTCGGCTTCCAGCTGCTCCAGGCTGATGTAGTCACCCGGCCCGCTGCCCGCCTGCCTGATCTCGGCCAGGTCTTCGAGGTCCTCAGCCTGCCTGAGCGCCTCGATCGCGGCGAGCGGCACGACGTAGGCCACCGGCTCGCCGCCGATGACCAGCTGGGTAGCGCGCCCTTGCTGAGCGCCGGCCACGGCCTTCGCGAGAGCCCCCATCACCTCGGCGAGCGGCCCCAGCATTGCCACCAGCCTGGCGGGTGCTCCGGTCGGCAGCTCGACGTCATGGGCACTCATACCATGGAGTGTATCCACCCGTTAGTCACCGGGGTCTGAGAACGCCGCGTCGGCGTGAAATGATCTGCGGCGTGCTGCCCGTGACGCCGTTGTTTCCTTGGGCCGTATGAGCCCGTTGTTAGTCTGGCGCCGGGGGCCGGTCAGAGGGCTGCGTACTGTCGCTTCGAGCACGCCGACTAGAGTCTCGGTTCCCTCATCACGCCCCCCGGGCAGCCTCACCATACCCCCCAGACATGCAGAAGGTGAGGCAAGGTGGTGGCTGAGCGAGAGGTGGAGCAGGCAGAGGAACCATTGGAGCTGGTGGCCCGGGCGGCGGCGATCGATGTGGCCAAGGACTCGGGCATGGTGTGCATCCGGGTGCCGCATGAGTCCCGCAGCGGGCGGCGGGTGCAAAAGACCTGGAACGTCGCGGCGAGGTTCGGCGCGGTCGTGGGGTTAGCCGATCACCTGGTGTGCGAGGGGATCGAGCGCGTCGTTCTCGAGGCGACCAGCGACTACTGGCGGATCTGGTTCTACCTGCTGGAAGCCGCCGGGCTGCAGGTGTGGCTGGTCAACGCCCGGGACGTGAAGAACGTTCCGGGCCGGCCGAAGACCGACAAGCTGGACTGCATCTGGTTGTGCAAATTGAACGAGCGGGGCATGCTGCGTCCCTCGTTCGTGCCGCCGGAACCGATCCGCGACCTGCGGGCGCTGACCCGGCTGCGGACCTCGCTGACCGCTGAGTGCTCCCGCCACAAGCAGCGCGTCGAGAAGATCCTGGAAGACGCGCTGGTGAAGGTGTCAGCCGTGGTGTCGGACCTGTTCGGCAAGTCCGGGCGGGCGATGCTGGCCGCGCTGGTGGCCGGCGAACGCGATCCCCGGGTGCTCGCCGGGCTGGCCCTCGGCCGGCTCCGGCCGAAGCAGGCGCGGCTGGCCGAGGCGCTCACCGGGCGGTTCCGGGAGGTGCACGCCTATGAGATCGGCTTGCTGCTGGACCTGATCGGCACCCTGGAGGCCAAGATCGGCGATCTGGACGGCAAGATCGAGGCGCATCTGGCCGGGCTGCCCGGTGTGCCGCCGGCCTGCACCTGCTGCGGCCTGATCGGCGGCGGGCACGCTCCCGGCTGCGGCAATGACGGCGCCCAGCTGCTGTCGCTGGTGCAGCGCCTGGATGAGGTCACCGGGGTCGGCGTGCTCACCGCCCAGGTGATCATCGCCGAGCTCGGGCTGGACATGGGCCAGTTCCCGACCGCCGCCCACGCCTCGGCATGGGCCAAACTCAGCCCCCAGACCATCCAGTCCGGCGCCAGAACCCGGCCGGGCAAGACCGGCAAAGGCAACCGGTGGCTGCGCGGCGCTCTCGGAGACGCCGCCATGGCGGCTGGCAAGACAGATACCTACCTGGGGGAACGCTACCGGCGGATTCGCCGCCGCCGCGGCAAGCAGAAAGCCATCGTCGCCACCGCCCGCGCCATCCTCGAAATCGCCTACCTGCTCATCGCCGACCCCGCCATCCAATTCCACGACCTGGGCGCCGGCTACTACGACCGGCTCGACCCCCACCGCCAGACCCGCAACAAGATCCGTGACATCGAACGGCTCAACCCCGGCATGAAGGTCACCCTCGCCGCGGCCGCCGCCTGACCATACAGCCCAGCCGCACGCTCTCACATCACGGAGTAGCCCGAACACATTCCGCATCTGCCCAGCCCACATGGCGCGCCCGGCTCCCCGCCCCCGCCGTGAGTTGCCGCGCGCCGCTGACCGTGGGTTATTTCCGGTAGTAAGCTTGCTTATAGGCAGGCAGGCCGTGCCTCGGCACGGCGTGGCAGGCAAGCCCTGGTGCGGCTGGCCAAGGCATGTCGCGGCGCGGCAGGAATCACCTAATGCCGTTAACCCGTTTACCCGCCGGTTCATCAGCCACCGCATACCGGATACCTCGGCACGTGCGTCTGGCGCGGTTCCTCACTGAGCAGGTAGGGAATCGCGCCAGCGCTTGCCTGGTGCGCGGCGGCATCAGCACGCAGTACGGGATTCGGTGATGCGGGCCGTCGTGGTGGTGCTGGTGGCTGCGGCCGGGTGTCGATGTCGTCGTCCATGCTGCTTCCGGGCTTCAGATGATGCGCCGCTCTCGCAGGACCCTGCCGACCGCACGGACCAGCTGCGCCTCGCCCTCGGTCGCCAGCGCCTTCCTCGACAGGCTCGCGTCGATCACCTCGGCCACCACCTGCATCGCCTGGTGCCGCAGCCAGCTCGCGTACCGCTGCTGCGCGGAGATCTGAGCCTGCTCACGCTCCTGGTGCGCCTGGGTGGCGAGCAAGGCCAGCTCCTTCGGCAAGGTCACTGCTGCGGCCCGTGGATCCGGCGCCGCGCCTGCCAGGATCGCTGCCGGCACGCATCGCTGGCGAACACCCGTGGCCTGCCTTTGCCTGCTGGTGGCGGCAGTGGCTGCTTGCAACCGCACATGCACAAGACCTGCATCGCCATCGGCCCGGGCGGGAACGGATGCTGCCACGGCCTCCGGATCACTGCTGGTGGTGGCAGCGGCCTGCTCATGCGGCGCTGGAAGTCCGCGAGGCTCGTCGGCAGGCGCACCGCAATTACGTTAGGACGCGGAAGGTCGTGAGGACGTGCGATCGGGCGCGTGCGCACCACGATTGCGCGCATTCCGCTAGGCCGGGGATCACTCGATCACCTTGCCTTGCATCAGGTCTGCCTGCCACGCATCGTCAGGCAGGCCATCTGGTCTGCGTGGATCAAGGCCGTCGTCATCATCATCGTGGCCGTATCCGTACGTGGAATCCAGTGATGCACTGCGATGCTGATCAATGACGGCAATGCCAAGACTGATCCTGTTAAGCGGTCCAAGTCCCAATTGCCGTGCACATTCCGCAGCAACCTTGGTGTACTGCAGTGCGACCTTGTACCCATCATGATCGATAACCACGTCCTCACCTCGCCGCATCGCGCGGGTGATCTCACGGTCGGCGAGTGCGTTGAAGTAGTGCGACCTCTCGATCGCATCGATCCATTGATCCAGGATCGAACGATCGGCCTCGGTCCACAGGACGCTGACCTCTGACTGCCATGCCGATGCCCATGCCCGCTTGCTCGCCGCTGACCAGGCTGGCTGCCGCCTCGGCAAGCGGTACTGCTTGAGCCTGCCTTCGCCGCCTGAGCCGGGCAGCTCCAAGCGCCTGCCGTTCCTCGGATCGACCGTCGTCCCGGCTGGCTTGGCCAGGTCCGGCCTCGACCGGCTCCGCTTGGTCTGCGGATGGTGGGGCCGAGCCATGGAGCCTCCCGGTGGCAGGGGGTGCGTCGTTAATCAAGAATGTATGACAACAAGAATGTGCGCGCTGAATTGCGCGCGATGGAATGACATGGATAAATTAGGCAGAATTGCACCCCGCCACCCTTAATCCCCCGGCCCCTGTCTCCCTTTTACCGAGCTGCGGTTTCTGGATGATCATGGTCGTCAGGCACATCATGCCTGGTGGGGGCCACGTTCACGGTCGGCAGAATAGTGAAAGAAACGCGATTTAAGCGCGGTCTAAGTCATTCTGGCTGCATCCGGCGGAATCGGCCCTCATGCGGCGAGGATGGGTGCATGAGCCTTCTGGAAGGCCGCCCCAGCATGCTGGCGCGCCTGGCGGCGATGGCCCGTTCCGTCCGGGACATGGCCCTCAGCGCGGCCCTCCTGGGCATGCCGCCGATGGGCCCGGACCCGGGCGGTGCCAGTGCGCCGCCGATCCCCCCGTGGCTGGATCGACCTCGACTTCAACCGCATGGTCATCCATGTCAGGCGCCAGGTCCGGATCGTCGGCAACCGCCTCGTCTTCGCTCCCCCAAAGGGCGACAAGGATCGCGACGTAGCTCTCTCTGACGAGCTGGCTGCCTGCCTGCAGACCCGCATCCGGGCGCATCCCCCGCAATTGGTCACCTTGCCGTGGCTGGAGCCGGGCGGGCGCCCCGAGTCTGCTCAGCTGCTCTTTCTCCGAAAGGATGGCGGGCCGCTGAGGCGTACTGACTTCAACAGGTACACCTGGCAGCCCGCCGTCGTCGCGGCCGGGCTCCCGGGCGGCAGGCAGAGCGGCTTCCACCAGCTGCGGCATCACTTCGCCAGCACTTTGCTGAGTGCCGGCGCCGACATCCGTGACGTCGCCGTGGCCCTGGGGCACCAGGACTGGGCCTTCACGATCCGGACATACGGCCACCTCGCGCCGGGCTCGACGGCTCGCGTCCGGCGGGTCATGAACGGCCTGCCCCGGCCCTCAGAGCGTCCAGATAGCGTCCAGGGCTGAAAAACAGGCCCCCGACCTGGGCATCCACCAGAACACCAAGATCTAGGCAGGGGGCCCGCTGAGCTGCGGACCCCCGCCTAGGTTCACCGGCTTCAGCGACGGGAACCCGGAGGGCGGAGATGGATCGCGTACGCCACATTGATGGCGGCGATGGCCAGCCAGACGACAAGCACGCCCCAGAAGCCGACGGGATGCTCGCCCGCTGTGGCCACGATCGCGGTGATGGGGATCCCGAGGGCGATGGAGCCTAGCGCGAGCGCCATCGGGACGGGTTGCCTGACGTGCGGCTGACCGCCCCGGACCTCCAGCTCCTTGGCCACCCTGGCCTCCACCCGGGCGTCGATTTCCGGGCCGAGCCGGTCGAGGAAGGATTCGACGACGGCCTTCTCGTATTCAGGGCCCAGCTCACGATGAATCTCCGCGGCTGCCCGGATCTCGTCCGGCGATAACGGTGAGCCAGTCACATCCAAGAACTACCGCATGTGCTATGCCGAAGCCAATCGCAGCCGCCATGTCGAAGCCGGCGGCGGCACGGCCTGCCAGAGACGGTCACCGCACGGATAAGGCATGCTGATCAGGTGACCGAGCAGCTTCCGTATCCTGAGACGCCACCTCCGGCGTTCCTCTTCGATCTCGACGGCACGCTGATCGACAGCGTTTACCAGCACGTGCTTGCGTGGCGTGCCGCGCTGGCCGCGCTCGGCATCGACCTGTCGGTATGGCGCATTCACCGGCGGATCGGGATGAGCGGCGGCCTTTTCGTGACCGCGCTGCTGCGTGAAACCGGGTGCTCGCTGTCCAGGGCGGAGATCGATCAGTTGCAGCGGTCGCACGCCAGCGAGTACGAGAAGCGCCGCGATTCTGTCCATCCGCTGCCGGGCGCAGAGGACCTGCTTCGGGCGCTCACCGACCAGCACGTTCCCTGGGCGATCGCGACGAGCGGTTACGCGGCGACCGCGCGGTCCGCGCTTGGCATGCTCGGGCTCCCAGCGGACACGCCGATGGTGACCCGCGACATGGTGCGCCATGCCAAGCCCGATCCGGACCTGTTCCTCGCTGCCGCGGCCATGCTCGGCGTGGATCCCGCGGATACGATGGTCGTCGGGGACAGTGTGTGGGATCTGCTCGCCGCAAGGCGCGCCGGCGCGCTTGGCATCGGGCTCATGTCTGGCGGTTACGGGCGGGAAGAGCTCGAACGGGCCGGCGCGTTCCGCGTCTATGCCGATCCGGCAGATCTGCTCAGCCGGCTGGACGAACTCGGCGTCCGGCAGCCGCTGCCCTAGGGCCGCCCTAGCTAGGGTGTGTGACGTTCAGGACGGGGCACTCGTGATCGGGAATTCGCGACAGGCAGGATCAGATGACCCTGAAGGTGACCGACGCCGGGGACCGCCAGCGCTTTGAGGCGTTTGTCGACGGCAAGCTGGCCGGCTTCGCCGACTACATCCGATGCGACGATGTCATAGTGCTTCCGCACACCGAGGTGGAACCGGAATTTGAGGGCCACGGCGTCGGTGGTGCGCTGGCCCGCGCCGCGTTCGACGACGCGGCAGCGCGCCGGCAGCCGGTGCGCCCGATTTGCCCGTTCATCGCTGACTGGATCGCCCGCCACCCTTCGTACAAGCACCTCGTGGAGGCGGATGCATCAGGTGCGTCAGGGGCGCCAGGTGCGCCAGGTGCGTCAGGTGCGTCAGGCGGCGGCGACCGGGCCTGACCCGGGCGGACCGCCTCGCCAGACCAGGTGACTCAGCACTCAAGCAGCACTGTGACCAGAAACTGCCAGTCCACTGCCACCCCCGCGCCACACTGATCTCCACACCAGCACCGCCCCAGCGCCCGCCGAGCGCCCGCCGAGCCTGCCAAAGATCCACGGGACACACCCTCGGGACGGGCCCGGCGCTATCCAGTGGTGTAGCGCCGGAAACCGACCGCGTACTCGCAGCCGGCGCCAAGGCCGACGAATCCTGCCATGTTCCGAAGGAACTCGTCCGGGTCGAACTCTCTGCCCAGGCCCTCGATGTAGACGGCATGCTCGCGCAGCGAGGCGATGCCCGCCTCGAGGGTGGCGGTGACGTCCACGAAGTGCGTCGGATCGCCGCTGGCCGCCACGTAGGCGTGCTTGATGCCAGACCACGCAGGTCCCGCGTCGGGAAAGAGCCACGGATTGGCCGCGTCGCGGCACGCGTCAAGTACGGCCACGCCGACCGCGCGGTGGTCGGCGTGGTTGACCATTCCGCTTTCGCCCCAGGTGAGGTCGAAGTTCATGGTAATGACCACGTCGGGCCGCAGGCGGCGGAATTCGGCCGCGAGGTCGCGGCGCAGCGGCGTGCCGTACTCCACCAGACCATCGGCATGATCGAGAAAAACGACCTCGCGCACGCCGACGACGGCCGCGCTGCGGCGTTCTTCCTCCGCCCGGATCGGGCGCACCCGGTCCGGGTGCATCCCGGCGATGCCTGCCTCACCCCGGGTGGCCATCACGTATGACACCTCGCGTCCCTGGGCCGTCCAGCGGGCAACGGCAGCGGCGGTTCCATACTCGAGGTCATCCGGATGGGCGACCGCGGCCACAGCCCGTTCCCATTCCTCCGGCATTGGCTCCATTTGCGTCTCCTTAGCTGCGCCTCAGCTGCGCCTTGGCTCGGTGCGCCACGCCGCTTCACCCGATCTGGGCGATGCACAGCCGACTCAGTGTGCACATGGCAGGGCCGTGACAGAACGCTACGACATCGTCATCATCGGCAGCGGCGCCGGGTGACCCGAGGGGGCTGTCGCCCGGCGCAAGCACCTCCGTAACGGCTGCCGCGGCGCGTGCCACCAGTGGTCTGCGGTGAGCTACGCGGTAGGACGCCGCAGCCGCGTGACGTCAAGCGGCGGGGCGGGCAGCGGTTCGCCGCGGTAACCACCCACCGTGCCGAACCCGCCCTGCTGCCACTCACTGGCCGCGGCCGCGATCTCCTCAGGTGTGCGGGCCACGAAGTTCCACCACATGAGCAAGCGCTCGCCGAGCGGCACACCGCCGAGCAGGAAGATCCGGCTGTCGCGGGCAGCCGCCACCAGCGCCTGATCGCGCCCGGTGTCCAGGTAGACCAGCTGGCCCGGCCGCAGGGCTGTCCCTTCCACTTCAGCCGACCCGGCAGCGACGAAGATCACGTGCTCGCGCGCAGGCTCCAGCGGCACCCGGGCGCGGGCGTCTTTGGACGCAACCAGGTCAGCGCCGACGATGTCGCAGAACACCCGGGCCGGCGACCTCACGCCGCCAAGGGACCCGATGAAGACGGTGATCGCGAAACCGCCGATCCCGGTGCCCGGCAGCTTCGCGTGATGCTCGAAGCCGGGTTCTGCCAGCCGCGCCGCGGCGGGCAGCGCCACCCATAGCTGCAGGCCGTGCAGCTGCGGGTCGCGGGTTGCCGGCGACTCCTCGGAGTGGGCTATCCCGCGCCCAGCCGTCATCAGGTTGAGCTGCCCTGGCCTGATCATCTGCTCGCTGCCAAGGCTGTCCCTATGCAGCACGTTGCCCGTCAGCAGCCAGGTGACGGTCTGCAGGCCGATGTGCGGGTGCGGCGGCACCTGCATCCCGGCCACGCCATCCACCGACATCGGCCCGTAGTGATCGATGAAGCACCACGCCCCGACGCTGCGGCGCAGCCGCAGCGGGAGCAGACGGCGCACGGTCACGTCGCCTACTCTTGCCTCCCGCGCGCCCGTGACTTCAAGACCGGCCGCCGTGACGGGCCTTTCGGCTATCTCAAGCTCGGCATCTACTGTGCTCACGCGGACGCCCCCTGCTGGCGAGCACGGCGGCGCGATCGGCCGCCACGCGGCTCACTTCCCACGACGATAACCCCGAGCTCGCCGCCACTGCGCGGCAGGGTTCACGCCGCTGCCGCCAGGATCGCGCACAGGTCGTCTTGGGACAGGACAACGGGATTGCCCTGTGTGCTGCTCGCCTTCATCGCCATGGCGGCGACGTCACCGAATACCTGCGGCGTCAGGCCGAATTCGCGCAAACCGGGAATTCGCAGCTGGGTGACGGTCTCCCGGATCCAGGCGACGCCGTCCTCGATGGCGGCGCCTGGATCGCCGGTCAGCAGTTGTGCGGCTTCTGCATACCTGGCAAGAGCAGGGCCGCCCGGTTGCACGGAGCGCAGTGCGCGTACATTCGCGTCGACAACGGGCGCGAGGAGCGCGGCACAAGCGGCGCCGTGCGGCACGTCGGCGGCCGCGCCGACAACGCTGGCGAGCCCGTGGACCGCGCCCAGCTTCGCGTTGGCAAGCGCCATCC
Source organism: uncultured Actinomycetota bacterium (assembly GCA_963727015.1). GTDB lineage: Bacteria > Actinomycetota > Actinomycetes > Streptosporangiales > Streptosporangiaceae > DATFVJ01. The sequence continues at coordinate 401,584 of CAVSEV010000009.1, forward strand.
CGCCAAGCAAGCTGCACAACGCCATGTCATTGCGCGCCTCGAGGTCGGTGCCATCCTCGTAGGCTCGCCGCAGCCCGGCCGCGGCGTGGCGCAGGCCGCCGCGCGCGAGGCAGTCGGTCAACGCGTTCGCCCGGACCGACACGAACGGCTCCAGGCACTGGGTAAGTGCGTCAAGCCCGCTTGCCGCGGTGACGGCCGGCGGGCAGGTGGCTGTGAGCAGCGGATCGACGAGCGCCATCCGCGGGATCATCAGGGGGCTGCGCAGGCTTGCCTTGACCCGGTGCGCGGGCGACGCGAGCACCGCGTTGGCGGTCACCTCCGAGCCGGTGCCCGCAGTCGTGGGAACCGCGACCAACGGCACGGCGGCCTTGGTGATTTTCCCGCCGGCGCCGATGATCTCCAGGTAGTCCAGCGGGTCGCCGCCGTTGCCCAGCAACATCGCCACGGCCTTGGCCAGGTCGATCACGCTGCCACCGCCGATCGCGGCAACAACATCCGCGCCGTGCTCGCGGGCGGCGGCAGTGGCCGCCCGCGCCGATCCTGTCGTGGGCTCGCCGCGCACTGTGACGACCGCGGCGGGCAGTCGCAGGCCGACCAGCAACCCGGCGTGACTGGCTGGCCGTGAACCCGTGCACACTAGCACCCGTGACCCGAGCCCGGCCAGCACCGACGGCAGTTCGGCCGCCCGGCCCGGCCCCACGATGACCCGGCCGGCCGTGCCGAATTCGAAGGGCATCCCGGCTACCACGGTCAGCTTTCCCAGTCGCTGGTTCGGCGCGGAAAGACAACGGAGAATTTCGTCGACGCACGCGGCTGCGCCATCATCTCCGCGACGTTGTCCCGCCAGGTCGCATAGTGCGGAGTCTGTTTGTGCGCCGCCGACGCGTCCGCGTCGCGGTAGACCTCCACCAGGACCACGTGGGTGGGATCGGCGTCGTCGGCAATGACATCGAAGCGCAGCACGCCGGGCTCGGCCAGCGATGCTCGCGCGTTGACGAGGGTGGCGGCCAGGAAGTCTTCGACGCGCTCCGGCCTGACGCGAACATGCACGTGTACGACAAGCATGCGCCCATCTTCCTACGCCGCGGCGCCCGCGAGCAGCCGGGCCTAGTAGGCGAAAGCCTGCGGCCCGCACAATCGCACCAGGAGGACGTTCCTGTCTCAACTACTTCCCGCAGAACACGCGCCTCTACTTCCCGCAGAACACGCGCCTCTACTTCCCGCAGAACACGCGCCTCCTGCGCTTCGTCCTATTACTACGCCCTCTAGCTAGTGGTCTAGCGGTATCGGAAGCCGTCGAGGAACCGGCGGAACACGCCGCCTTCCCGGGGCAGCGGCGGGGCAGGCGGCGGCGCGGCCGGACGCCGGGTGGCGACTGGCTGATCGTAATCGGTCCGCACGATGGCGTCGATCACCTGCTGCTCATCGAAGTCCTCGGATCCCTCGATTACAGGCACGAAACCAACGAGTACCCCATCCTGCATGACCTGAGCCTCGAGACCGGCCGTACCGTCGGTGTCCCATTCGGCTTCACGCCCATCATGCAGCGACACCCGCACCCCGAACTGCGATACCCCGACCCTTGCCAGGTGCCCGTCGATGCCACGGTCACGCAGCCCATCCACGACCCGCCGTGCCCGGTCTTCGTCCACCCTCGCCAAAATAGCGCGGCACGCAGCCCGGCGCGAGGCTAGTCGTCCCGGCTTATGGCGTGATTCTTGGGCAGCGTATCCCCCGGCGCGGTGGGCCCGGTTAGGGCAAGGCCCGGATAGGGGCAAGGCCCGGATAGGGGCAAGGCCCGGATAGGGGCAAGGCCCGGATAGGGGCAAGGCCCGGATAGGGGCAAGGCCCGGAGGGTATACACAAGCGAGCAGAAACGGGCCAGCCGGGCGCGCCAGGGGCATTGCCTGCCCCAGGTCGAGGCGAGTGAAGCGGGGCGATGCGCTATTTCGATGCGCGACAGCAATAGACCGCGCGCCGTCATTGTCGGCGCCGGGCTGGCCGGCCTGGGCTGCGCATCCGACCTCGCCGCGGCCGGGGCCACCGTGACCGTGCTGGAGGCCGGTGACGCCGTCGGCGGCCGGATGCGGACGGACCGGCAGGCAGGCTTCCTGCTCGATCGCGGCTTCCAGGTCTTCAATACGTCCTACCCTCAGGTGCAGCGGCGTCTCGACCTGCGGGCATTGCAGCTATGCCCGTTCACCCCTGGGATGCTGCTCCACACGGGCAAGGGGCGGGTACGGTTCGCTGACCCCACCCGCCGGCCCGTCCAGGCGGCCGATGTCCTGCTCGGCCAGCTCGCCGGAGCGCGCGATCTGGCCGCGCTTGGGGTGCTCAGCGCCCGGGACATGCTCCTGCCCGCCCGCCTGATCAAACACGCGAAGGACCAGGCGACCATGACCGCGCTGGCTGGTGCGGGCATTTCCAGCGAGCTGATCGAGCGGTTCTTCCGGCCGTTCCTGGCCGGCGTGTTCCTTGAGGACGAGCTCAAGACCTCCAGCCGATTCTTCCACCTGGTCTGGCGGAGCATGCTGCGCGGCACCCTGTGCCTGCCGCGGCCCGGCATACAAGCCGTTCCTGAGCAGCTCGCCGGCGCGCTGCCGCTAGGAACCGTCCGGACGCGGACACCGGTCAGCGGCCTCACCGACGACGGCGTGCTGCTCGCGGACGGGAGCGAAATGCGAGCTGACGTGGTGGTCGTGGCGACAGGGCCAGCAGCGGCCGCGGGGCTACTGCCTGGCCTCAGCGTCCCCGCCACTCGCACCGTCACCACCATTTACCACGCGGCGGCGGTTTCGCCGCTAGCCGAGCCGACCCTGCTCGTGGACACCGAGCGCAAGGTTCTGCACACCAGCGTGCTCAGCGAGGTCACGCGCAGCTACTCGGGTGACGGCAGGGCGCTCGTATCCACCTCGGTTCTTGGCGGGGGAAGCACGGACCTTGAGCCGCGCATGCGCGGCAGGCTGGCCGCGCTGTACGAGACGGAGACGGCGGGCTGGGAGCATCTCGCGACGTACACCGTCGAGGGCGCGCTTCCGGCCATGGTTCCACCGCAGCCGCTCAGCCGGCGCTGCCGCGTGGGCCCGCGCCGCTACGTCTGCGGTGATCACCGGGCCACCGGCTCGGTTCAGGGCGCGCTTGCCTCGGGAGCCCGCGCCGCCCGCGAGATCCTGGCGGACGCCTGATAGCTGGCCGGCCTACGCGTGCACCAGCGGACGCCGCTGCGCCCATGGCGCGGCTTGCTCCAGCTGGCTGGCCACCTGGACCAGGACGTCTTCCCTCCCGTAGGCCGCTACGAGCTGGACGCCGACAGGCAGGCCACCAGGCGTCCAGTGCATCGGCAGGCTCACGGCCGGCTGGCCCGTCATGTTGAACTGTGATGTGTAAGGGATGAAGCTGACGATCCGCGTCCCCTCGTGCTGCGGCCCCGCCGCGGTGAACCAGCCCAGCTCAGGCGGCGGCGCGCCCAGAGTGGGCGTCACCAGCAGGTCGTGGTCGTTCCACCAGTGCGCCATCCGCCGCGCCCACATCCCGATCCATGCCCGGCTCCGCAGATACGCCACGGCGGCCAGAGCTGTGCCAGCCCGGCGGTAGCCGGCGTTGCGCGGCTCTATCTCGTCCTCGCCGATCGGGCGGCCGAGCAGCCTCTCGAACGCCTGGAACGTCGCCTCGGTGTCGGCGGCGATGATGTTGCCGAAGTGCCGGACGAACGCCGGCTCGAACATCGCCGCGGGTGCGGACTCATCGACGTGGTGGCCAAGTGATCCCAGCAGCCGTGCGGTACCGGCCACCGCGGCGCGGCACTGCGGATCGTCGAGATAGCCCTCGCCGCCCGGCCGGTCAAGCACCCCGACCCGTAGCCTGCCCGGGTCGGCGCCGACCTCGATGCGCAACGGGCGGCGAAGTGGCGGCGGATAGTACGGCTCACCCGGCATCTGGGCGCTGATCACGTCGAGCACGCCAGCCGCGTCACGCACGGTGCGTGTGACCACGCCGTCGATCGTGCCGCCGGCCCAAGCCTCCCCCACCAGCGGACCCTGGCTGATCCTGCCACGCGTCGGCTTGAGCCCGACCAGCCCGCACTCACTGGCCGGGATGCGGATAGACCCACCGCCGTCGCTGCCGTGGGCAACCGGCACCATGCCACTGGCCACAGCCGCCGCCGACCCGCCGGACGAGCCGCCGGCAGAGCGACCGGGATCCCACGGGTTGCGCGCCGCGGGGAAGCTCCGGGCCTCTGTGGTCACCGTGGTGCCAAGCTCCGGCACGTTCGTGCGGCCGAGCGGGACGAAACCAGCCGCGAGGAACGCCTGCGCGAGGTAGGACGTCACCGGCCAGGGCAGATCACGCATCGGCCCGAGGCCGAACGCCGTCACCTCGCCGGCGACCGGGCAGCCCAGATCCTTGAAAAGGATCGGCACCCCACGGAACGGCCCGTCGGGCAGCTCGCCTGCAGATTCGGTCCGTGCACGGTCGAACCGGGTCCGGATCACGGCATCAAGCCGGGGGTTGACCGCCTCAATCCGGCCGATGGCCGCCGCCACCAGATCCGTGGCGCTTATCTCGCCACGACGAACAAGCTCGGCCTGTGCGGTCGCGTCCAGCCACGTCGTATCGATCACACCCGCACGCTACCCGCACGCAGCTGCCGCTGGACGCCCGCAACCCGGCGCGTCCGGAACAGCCGGCGGGCTGGCGCTGCGTGTTGTGGATCCGGTGTGCATTCGCGCAGCCGCCGCGATCGGGGTCCGCCAGGCCCTTCCGCTGCCCCGTCGCTACTGGAGAATCCGCAGCGCCAGGCGGGCGAGGGGCGTCGCGTCGGCGCCCTGGTCGTCGGCCCGCAGCAGCACCCGCTCCGACAGGTTCAGCAGTCCGGAGCGCAGCGGGCCGGACGGCAGCGGAACCGGGCGCTTACTCACCATGGGCAGGTCCATCAGCTCGCCGCGCCTGCTGAGCAGCAAGTCGCTCACAATCCTGCCCACCAGGTGTGACGGGCCCACACCATGGCCGGCGTAGCCAAGCGCGTAGGCGATGCGCTCGGAGCGGCCGAGGAAACCGGCCGAGGCAAAGCAATTGATGGTGCCGCAGACTGGGCCCGCCCACCCCCGGTCGACGGCCACATCGCTGAGCTGGGGGAAGGTCCAGCGGAAGGTCTCCTCGAGCCGCCGGAAGATGCGGGGGTCCCGATCCTTGCGGGGGTCGGGGCCCGCCGCGGAGAAGGGAGCGTCCCGGCCTCCCCACAGGATGCGCCCGTCGGGGGTGGGCCGGTAGAAGTGAGGGAAGATCCGCTTGTCCTCGACCCCCATGCGCCGCTCCCAGCCCACGCGCTCCCACTGCCCGTGCGTGAGGGGCTCGGTAAGGATGATGTAGGCGTAGATGGTGAAGATGAACCGGCGGAGCGCGGGGATCGCGTGGGCATACGCGTTCGTCGCGACCAGGGCCCGGTCGGCGTGCACCGTCCCGAATGGCGTGCGCGCCTCGACCCTGCGGCAGGCTGGGCCCCGCACCTCGGCCACGTCAGCCACCGGTGTCTGCTCCACGATGCGCACCCCGCGGCGCTCGGCAGCAAACCGCAGGCCCCGGGCGAGGGCAGCCGGGTCCACAAGCAGCGAATCGCGTTCGAAGTGACCCATTCTGGCGCGTTGGCTGCCAACGAGGTCTTTGCACTCCCTTCCCGACAGCGCGTGGAAGTCGCCGAGATCCAGCCGCCGGGCTGCTTCGAGGTCCTGGCGGATGCGCACGTCTTGCTCAGGACCGTTAGAGATGGTCAGCACTCCAGGATGGGTGATGTCCGCGTCGATGCTCTCGGCGGCGCAGAAGACCTCGATGTCTCGCAGTGTCTGGCGCATGGCCAGGTGAGTGGCCTTGGCACGAGTAGCACCCACCTTGCGAATCAGGGCGTGCAGGTTACGCCCCACCAGGGTCATGGCGAAGCCGCCGTTACGGCCACTGGCCCCGAAGGCGGTCACCTGCTGCTCCAAGACGATGACGTCAAGGGCCGGGTCGGCCTCCTTGAGGTGGATGGCCGACCACAGTCCCGTGAAGCCGGCACCGACGATGACCACGTCGGCCACCTGGTCACCATCCAGGCGGGGCGCTGGCTCATAGCGGCGCCGTGACAGCCAGAAGCTGCGGGTTTGCCAGTGGTCCACGGATCAGTCCGCAATAGGCGAGCCGTCAGGACTTCTTCGCGCGGCTTGGGGCCACCCGTGGCGGCTCGTCCGGTTGTTTCGGATAGACGGGCGGCCAGGGCGCGTCAAGCAACCCGTTCGCCCGGTCCCGCGCGTGCATCCCCAGCAACGGCTCAAGCGACTGCGGGTCCTCGTTCATGCCGAGCCACGGGTCGCCGGCCGAGTCGAGGCGGGCGGCCATCGACGCGATCGTGAACTGGTCCGGGTGAATCTCATCGATCTCCGCCCACGCGATGGGGGCCGAGACTTGCGCGCCGGGGCGCGCACGGACCGACCACGCGCCGAAGACCGTCTTATGTGGCGCGTTCTGGTTGTAGTCGACGAACACCCGCCGGCCGCGCTCCTCCTTCCACCAGGCGGCGGTAATGAGGTCCGGCCTGCGGCGTTCAAGCTCGCGCGCGGCCGCCACGGCGGCGCTGCGCACTTGATACGAGTCCCAGCGTGGCTGGAGCCTGACGTACACGTGCAGACCGCGGTTTCCTGTCGTCTTGGGGTAGCCGGTGATACCTAGCTCGGCGAGCAGCAGCCGCAACTCGTGGGCCGTCTGGCGGATGTGGCTGAAATCCACGCCGGGGGTCGGGTCAAGGTCGATCCGCAGTTCGTCGGCATGGCCGGGGTCATCGGCCAGGTAGGGCCAGACGTGGAAGCCCAGGCATCCCAGGTTCACCGCCCACAGCACGTGGTCCAGGTCGGCGGCCACCAGCGCCTGTGATGTGGTGCCATTGGGGGTCGATACCGTGGTGGTCTGCAGCCAGCCCGGGACGTTCTTGGGCACCCGCTTCTGGAAGAAAGAGGGCCCACCCGCGCCGTCAGGAAAACGCTGGAGCAGCACGGGCCGGCCGCCCATCGTGCGAATCAGCGGCTCCGCGACCCGCAGATAATGCTCGGCAAGATCACCCTTCGTCTCGCCGCGCTCCGAGAACAGCACCTTGTCCGGGTGGCTGATCAGGCCGCTTCGCATGGTGGCTCACTCCTCGGCGAGCGGCATGCCGGCGTGGTGCCGCTCGGGTCACTGCCAGATCATTGTCGTGCCGCCACAGTACGTGCAGGCGGGGCCGCAGTGTTAGGGCGTGTCTCGATCTTGGTGGATGCGGGCGGTGATCCAGGCGGCGAGCGGCAAGGCCCTGCTTGTCCTCGAGGAGCCGATAGTGGAGCTATCGGCGACGACGACAGTGCCCGCCGGTGACCCCGGCCGCTCGTCTGGTCGTGGGCGGCGCTGCCGCGCCGCCAAAGATCTACGAGACGCCAGGCCAAGCCACCCCTGACCGCACGTCACGTCAAGTGATGGCGCGCCTCGGGGCACCCGTTATGACTTACTAAATCGACTGCTCACCTGCGGCGTCACGCGCGCTGCGGCGGTCCGCGCGGCCCGCAATCCTCGCCATGATCGCGGCGGAGCCTGCCTGACCTCGGTAGGTTCGGCATAGCCATCGACCTTCGAGGAGAAAAATCCATGGTGGTGCCGCTCATGGGCCGCTCGGTGGCCGCCGCCGTCGGCGCCTTGCTCGTGCTCACCGCGGCGGCCAGCGTCATCGGGACGCTCATCGTGCCCCGGCCCATCAGCGGCACGCTGACGCGATGGATCGACCGGATCGTCAACGGGGCGTTTCGCCTGGCCACCAGCCGCATCGCCGACTACCACCGGCGTGACAAGCTGCTTGCCGCGCAAGCCGCGGCGATCCTGCTCGCCCAGCTGATCAGCTGGCTCGGGATCTTCTTCGTCGGGTTCTCATTGCTGCTCTGGCCGTTTGTCGCCGGAGGGGTGACTTCCGCCTTCACCACGGCAGGACCGGCGGTGTGGGAGATCGGATCCACCGCGGCGCACGGGGCGCCGGAGCGGGCAATCCTCGATCTCGCGGCGCTAACCGGCATCGTCACGGTCACCCTGCAGATCGCCTACCTGCCCACCCTCTACTCGGAATTCAACCGGAGGGAAACCGAGGTCGCGCTGCTGAACGCGCGGGCCGGCGTCCCATCATGGGGCCCGGAACTGCTGGCGCGCACCCACTACGCACTGGGGTCCGGCGTATCGGCCATAGATACGCTGCCCGACCTCTACGCACAGTGGGAACGCTGGGCCTCGGACGTCGCAGAGAGCCACACCACCTACCTCCCGCTGGTGCGATTCCGATCACCCAGGCCGCTGTCGTCCTGGGTGATCGCCCTGCTGGCCGTGCTTGACTCCGCCGCGCTTCTGCTCGCGCTCTCCCCGGAATCCGCGCCGACCGTGCCAGCCCGGCTGTGCCTGCGAGGCGGGTTCTCGTGCTTCAACCAGGTCGCGCGGGCGATGGGCACCGCACTGCCCGACGAGCCCGACCCGAGCGGCGGGATAAGCCTGAGCTACGAGGAGTTCCTCGACGCGATAGACCGGATGCGCGAGGTTGACTTCCCGATCGAACGCGACCCCGCCGACGCCTGGCCCGACTTCGTCGGCTGGCGCCTCAACTATGAGCAGGCCGCCTACGCGCTCGCCGCCGCCGTCGACGCCGTGCCGGCGCTCTGGTCCGGCCCGCGCCGCCACCCAACTCCCGCCATCCCCCGATCCGCCCCGCACGCGGACGGCCGAAGTAGCCCGCCGGTCGTGCGCCGATTCCGCGCCGCGTCCGCGCCGATCAGCGCCGCGTCCACAGCCGCGACGGGCACTGCGAGACACGGCTGGGGTCTGGGCTGTGCTCGACCGGACGGCGTGTTGCGTGCGCGGGTGGCCGGGCGGGGCGGGGGGATCTGGCCGGTGGATGGGCAGGCGGGGCGATCAGGCCGGTGGATGGGTGGGTGGGGCGATCAGGCCGGTGGATGGGTGGATGGGGCGATCAGGCCGGTGGATGGGTGGGTGCAGGCGGGGCGATCAGGAGGCGGCGCAGTGCGTGTTTGATGCTCGGCCTGGACGCGAACACCAGCAGGAACAGCGCTTCCCTTGCCAGCTTCTGCGCGTGCTGGTCGAGCAAGATGGCCCTGCTGCCGGTGCTGGCCACCAGGGTATTGGCCGCGCGGGCGGCGAGCGCCGATGCTTGCGCCCTGGCGTCAGGCATCTCCTCGGCGGTTGCGGTGTCCAACCGCGTCCGGCAGGCGGCGAGTTCAGCGTCAAGCGGTCCAGGCCCAAGCAGCGTGGTGCACCTGCTGGTCAGGCCGAGGGCCAGCGAGCCGTTCATTCTCAGCCCCTCGGCGTCGGCCCGCACCCAGGCTGAATAGTCCTGCGTGCCGATCAGCCGGTCCGCGGGCACCGGATGCCCGGTGAACCTCACGGTCACCGTATTGCTCGCGGATACCGCGACCATCCGTAGTGGTTCCACCGCCAGCGTGCCCGATTCCTTGGCGTCCAGCAGCGCCCATACCAACGTGTCGCCGTCGCGGGCGGCCACCGCGAGCACGTCTACCATGTTCCAGCCGGTCACCCACGGCGACTGCCCTGTCAAGACGTAGCCGCCGGCGGCAGGGCGCGCCACCAGTTGCGGTTCCCCCGGCAGGGTGCCGCCGAGGACCACCCCGGCTCGGCGCTCGCCGGTGATCAGGCGAGGCAGCCAGTCCTCGCGCAGCTCGGGCGACTGCCCGTAAGCCAGCCGCAGCACGGCCCCGTGATGTTGCATCCACACGAACGTGGTGCACAGGCACGCCGAGGCGAACGTTTCCACGATCGCGCACGCTGCCGTGAAATCCACCTCGGGGCCGCCGAACTCCGGTGGCGCGGCGATTCCGTAGAAACCCTCGCCGGCCAGCAGATTGAGGTGCCCGGCAGGCACTACCTCGGCCGCATCGACTGCCAGCGTGGCAGGGAACAGCACCCTCTCCGCAATCTCCCGAGCCCTGGCAAGGAGGTCCGCAGGCGGGTCGCAGCTCGTCATGGCAGGTCAGGGTACCGCCAGCGACGGCAGCCTCAGATCAGAGGCGCGGCGTCACATCACGTGCTCGAGCAAATCGCACTTCTCATCCGTCAGCTACGAGGCTGAGACGGCAGGCACCGGCGTCCGGGTCGCGACACGCTCGCGGAAGGCCGACGACACAGGCGGGCCGGTGACCTTGCCACTCGCCCTACCGTGCGGCACGTAGCAGGTAGGAGGACAGGTCCGCCGCGCTAGCTACCGCGTGGGCGTCTGACAGGTCCTGCCGGCGAGTGACATGGTTCGGGAATGCGACGCAGCGGATGCCGGCCGCAACCGCCGCCGCGACGCCGTGCCGGGAGTCCTCGACTGCCACCGCGTGATTGGCCGGGACCTGCAGCCGGCCGAGGGCGGCGAGGTAAAGGTCTGGATGCGGCTTGGCCCGTGTCGCGGACTCCCGCGTGACCACCACATCGAACCGGTCCCGCAGTGCCAGCCGGTCCAGGTGCGGGAGGACCCAGTCAGCCGGTGAACTCGACACGATCGCAAGCTGGATCCCGGCCCGTACCACTTCCGCGAGGCACTCGGCGATCCCCTCACGCAGGCTCAGCGCGGAGACAAGCTCCCTCTCACGTGCCCGTTCGCGGGTCCGGCATTGCGCCTCGTCGAAGCCAGGGCCAGCGAGTTCGGCGAGAGCGACGTACCGGTCAGCGTCGGTACCTATCGTCGCCAGCCACAAGTCCTCCACCAGCTCGAGCCCATGGCGGACATACTCTTCGCGCCAGGCTGCCAGCCCGGTCGATTCCGTATCCAGGATCGTGCCGTCGAAGTCGAAGAGCACCGCAGAAGGCGTCATAATCGAATTCTGCGCCGTCTGGGTGTCACAGGCACTGCTCAGGGCCGCTGCTTTGATACTTGCTCGCCAGGGCAAGCAAAGGCTCCATCGACCGCTAGCCTGCGCCGCTCCCGCGGAGGCTGGCGGGCGGGCGGCTGATAGCTCACACTGGTCTGGTGCGCGTCCGGGTGCGGGGCCTGTTCGATGGCGCCAGCGTGTTCATCGGCGTCGCGATCGTGCTGTTCGTGTTCACCCTGGTTGCGGTGCTCGGGGAGATGCAGTCGCCCGACCGTCTGCTGTGGACTGGTCATCGTGTAGTGGGGACAGAACAGGGCGGGATCGTCTTCTACCGGTGGCACGGCCAGAGTTATTCGATCGACGCGTCCGGCTACGGGTCGTCGAAGGCCGTGAGCGTCTACCTCGACCCCGGTGACCCCGGCAATGCCATGGTCGACAACGCAGTTAGCCGGGCCTTGGTAGCCCTGCTCGTGGGGGTGCCGTTCGCGGGCGGCGTGGCCCTGCTCACCCTCGGCCTCACCCGCGGGTACCGATCGAGGCGCCGGCAGCTCCGCAGGGTCGCGCCGGCTGACTACGGCCAGGGTCTTGACCCGGAATTCGTCGCCCGGCGTCTCAAGGAACTGCGGCGCGACGACGATGACGGCCCGTAGCCAGCCCATAGCCTCGCCCATAGCCCGGGCATCCGCCCACGCCCTGCTGTGACGCCCAACGGCCCGTCGAGGTGATCTCAGTACCTTCTGGGCACACCATGATCCGCAACCGTGTTAACTTTCCGGCGCTATCCGCGGGTTAGTTAACGCACGAACGGATCATGAGCGCTCTCGCGATCACCGAGAATCCTGTGCCGGCCGGATCTGTCGCCATCCGCCCCTGCGGGATGTCCTCCGGCGCGCCCGAGGCTAGCGCTTGCGGGAAATATGGCATGCCGGGACTGAGCCGGGACTGAGCCGGGACTGAGCCGGGACTGAGCCGGGACTGAACCGTCTCGCTCTCCCTTGTCGTACTTAAGTCACCGCAGCACATGAGCGCCGGCGGCTGACCCGGTCCGGTGCGCCGGACGCCGGTCCTGCAGGTAATGACTTGCGCCGGTTCGTCAGGCGTGGTGATCTGCACGCGTGGATCCCGTTTACGTGCGTGCCGCGTTTGACCGTCAGGTCCGGCGCAGCGTCCAGGCCGATGGATCGGGGGCGCGCATCGATGCTGCCGGCCGTGTCGTCCGATCTGTTGCCCTGGACAGCCGCGGCTGGTCCGGCATCGCCTGGTCGGATCTCGATGACGGCGCCGCCGATGCGGTCATCGCCGAGCAGGCCGCATACTTCCATGACCTAGGCCAGAAGTTCGAATGGAAGCTGTACGACTATGACCGGCCACCTGATCTGGCCAGGCGCCTTGTGGCCGCAGGCTATGTGCCAGCGGACGAAGAAGCGCTTATGGTCGCTGACGTCGCGGGCCTCGGCAGGGACGTATTGCTGCCCGACGGGATAACCCTGCTGCCGGTCACCGAAGCCGCGGGTGTCGGGTTGCTCATCGAGGTTCACGAGCAGGTGTTCGGCACCGACCATTCCCGGTTGCGCCGATCGCTGCTCAGGCAATTGTGCCAGACGCCCGAGCTGACGGAGATGGTGGTCGCGATGGCCGGTGACCAGCCCGTCTGCTCGGCCCGTGTCGAGTTCCTCCCCGGCAGGGACTTCGCCAGCCTCTGGGGTGGCGGCACCTTGCCCAGCTGGCGCGGCAAGGGGATCTATCGCGCTCTTGTCGCCTACCGAGCCCGGCTCGCTGCCGCACGAGGGTATCGCTACCTGCAGGTAGACGCTTCGGCGGACAGCCGGACCATCCTGGAGCGCCTTGGTTTCGTCTCCCTGGCGCGTACCACGCCCTACCTCTGGCCTCCGCCCAAGACCGGGTGAAATGGTCAGGACAGGCCGGGTGAGCCACGCCCGATCAGCCCTGGCGAGCGTTCCAGCGCGGGTTTCGCTTGTTCACAACCAATACCCTGCGGCCGCGCCGGACCACAACCGATCCGCTTTTCTGCTTCAGCGCCTTGAGCGAGTTCCTGACCTTCATCGCATGCCGTCCTTTCAGCTGGTACGTCTGCACCTGCGGCGGTAAGAGCCCACCCGCTATGAAACGATAACCATTTTGGGCGGGGAAAGATTCCGGCCCTGGCGTGATGGCGGCGCATGAGACTGGCGTGACGGCCGCGCAGGAACTGGCGTGACGGCTGCGCAGGAACTGGCGTGACGGCTGCGCAGGAACTGGCGTGACGGCCGCGCAGGAACTGGCGTGACGGCCCCGCCGGGTGGACGCGACAAGACCAGGCGGGATATTCGCTGATCGGCGGCCGGGCGGGCACCCGCCGCGGAACAGGTGGCAGAGGTGATCAGTCACACCGTGCGGCGCCGTCTCACGGGCAGGGACCTTCGCCCGTGACGGGAAAAACAGCTCACGCAGGATAGTGACCTTAACGCCATAAATTGGTTGTTAGCCAAACATGCGGTAGGGGTCTCGGGCGGGTCCTGGTGAAAGTGCTCATCGTGGGTGCGGGCGTGATCGGAACCGTTTACGGGGCCCAGCTCACCGCCGCGGGAAACGCGGTCTCGGTGCTGAGCCACCGGCCCAGAACTGACGATGTGGCCGGCCGGGGCCTGTCCGCTCATGACGTCCTCGGCGGCGGCCGGGTCGAGGCGCGGGTCAGCGTGGTGGCTGATGCCAGCGGCGGCTACGACCTCGTCCTCGCCGCCGTCCGGTGCGACCAGCTGGCCTCCGCATGCTCCGGCCTTGCGGCGCTGACGGGGAAACCCGCCGTAATCTTTCTCGGCAACAACCCGGCCGGTCTTTCAGCCGTCGCCGGTTGCGTCCCGGGCGATCTGTACCTGGGGTTCCCAGGCGTCGGTGGCGTCATGGCCGATGGCACCGCCAGTTACGTTCGCATCCGCCAGCAGCCCACGGCCCTTCAGGACGTAGCGGATCCCCGGCTGGCTAAGTTCGAGTCGGCGCTCACCGGCCGCGGTTTCGCCGTCGAGCGGGTCACGGACATGGACGGATGGCTCGCTTACCATGCCGCGTTCATCGCGTGCATCGCCGCGGCCCTTTACCGCTGCGGGACCAACCCGCGCCGCCTGGCGGCGGACCGTAAGACGCTGACTCTCATGTGCCAGGCCGTCACAGAAGCGTTCGCCGCCTTGCGCGCCGCAGGCACGGCCGGGCTCCCGCGCAACCTCGCCGTGCTGCATAGCCCGCTGCTCAGGCCCGTGGCCGTCCGCTACTGGGGGCGAACGATGCGCTCGCCGATGGGCGAGCTATGTTTCGCCGCTCACTGCCGGCACGCAGAAGCCGAGATGAGAGGACTTGGCGACGACGTGGCGGCCCGTATTACCAATGCGCCCGCGCTCACCAGGCTGCTCCGGTCCTGAGGAGCTTGCCGCGACGCCGTCGGGACTGATACCGGTCACAGGGCCAATGGCAACTCTGCGATCGTGCGCCAACTGCCCGGCGCATCCGTCCCTCAGGCTGCCAGCGTTTGCGGGTGCCCAGGTGGCCTCCGGACGTCTAACGTGGTGACGGCAGCAGCTCGCATCTCGGTCCGACCCGCCCGGCGCGGACCCCGTCCTCCAGCGCGGGCGACGCTGGAGGAAGGTGTCAGGCCGCTGGCGCGACCCTGGAGGTGGCCATCGATGACCGTGCTCGACCTGTTCCAGCTCCGCGGCAAGGTCGCCGTGGTCACCGGGGCGTCCTCCGGACTCGGCGTGGCCGCCGCACAGGCGCTCGCTGAGGCTGGCGCCGACGTCGCGCTTGGTGCCCGCCGCGCCGACCGGCTCGCCGATACCGCGAGACTTGTCGAAGCCACCGGGCGGCGCGCGCTCGCCGTTCAAACCGATGTGCGGCGCCCGGACGCTTGCCGGCACCTGATCGATCAGACCGTTGAAACGCTCGGCCGGGTCGACATTCTCCTCAACAACGCCGGCGTGGGCGCCGCCGTCCCCGCTTCCCTGGAGACACCCGAGCAGTTCCGATCCGTTCTCAAGATCAATCTAGAAGGCTGCTACTGGATGGCGCAGGCCGCCGCTAAAGTCATGCCGGCTGGCTCATCGATCATCAATGTGTCGAGCGTGCTCGGCATCGTGACCGCCGGATTGCCGCAGGCCGCCTACGCGGCGTCAAAGGCCGGCCTGCTTGGGCTCACCCGCGACCTCGCGGCGCAGTGGACCTCGCGCAAGGGGATCAGGGTCAACGCGGTGGCACCCGGCTTCTTCGCCACTGAGATGACCGAGGCGTACCCGCCCGGCTACATCGACCGCTTCGCCGGCCTGATCCCCGCCAAGCGGCAGGGCGACCCTGCCGAGCTCGCTGCCGTCATCGTCTTCCTCGCTTCAGACGCTTCGAGCTATGTCACTGGCGTCACGCTTCCTGTCGATGGAGGCCTCACCATCGCATGACGGCTCCGTGCGAATTCGGTACCGCAGCAGGCTATGGCTGAGGACCGGATCTCTGGAATCCTGCGGATAGGACAAGATTGCGGAAAGGACAGGATTAGGGAGGCAGGGCTAGCAGGCAGGGCCGGCCTCCGCCAGGCACGACGAGCACAGCGAAAAGGATGCGCATGGACGAGATCGGCTACTCGGTGCGGGGATTTCTGACCGTCCGCAGGGATTCGCTGCGGGTAGCGCTGCGCGGCTCGCTGGCGCTGCACGTGGACCCCGGCTCCGGCCTGTTCAGCGGGGACATGATCCTGGACCCGTCCACCATCAACCGCACGGTCCTTGGTGCCAGCCTGTTGACCGCCACTGTCGAGATCAGCGCCGCGTCCCCCGTCGTCGGCCGGATCGGCCCCGACGGCAAGATGTTCGCGACCGCGACGGTGGACGCCGTCATCGCCGCCGCCCACGCGGGCGGCCGAACGCTGATCAGCGGCGGCGGGTGCCGCACCGTCACGCACGCGCTGGTACCGCTGGAATCCCAGCCCGGCTTCGACTTGCACAAGGGCGGCCGCCTCGCCGGCAAATACCACCGGCCGCCGTTCACCGGGTGCGGCCGGATCACTCCGCTCATCAACCTGCTGATCTCTGGCTCAGGCAACGCCGCCGTCATCGATCTCGTCCCGATCGCCACCTGACCCGACACCGGGCAGAACTGTCCACGCCCAAGCGACGTCGTCGCTGCGGCAAATCAGCCGGGCCGCGGCCCGGCGGCAAACCCGCAATGATCGATGGTCAGCGGGCACGGCGCCGTCAAAGATCTGCGAGACATGCCCTAGATTAGCCGTCTTTCGGCCGCCCACCGGGTGAGCTGGTGGCGCGTCGAGAGCTGGAGTTTCCGCAGCACCGAGGAAACGTGGCTTTCGACCGTCTTGACGGAGATGTAGAGCTCCCTGGCGATCTCCTTGTAGGTGTAACCCCGGGCGATCAGGCGGAGGACTTCACGCTCCCTTGGCGTCAGCTGGTCGAGTTCGGGATCGAAGGACGGCCGAGCCTCCTGCGTCACGTGCAGGGCGGCGAAGGCGTCGAGAACAAATCCGGCCAGCCGGGACGAGAAAACGGCGTCGCCTTGCGCCACCCGGCGGATCGCATCCACCAGCTCGGCACCGGAGATCGTCTTCGTCACGTAGCCTCGCGCGCCGGCCCGGATGACGGCGATCACGTCCTCAGGGGAATCCGAGGCAGACAAGGCGAGAAAGCGCACCTGGGGGTGGGCGGCCTTCATCGCGGTCACCACAGCCTGGCCGCCCCCGCCGGGCAGGTGCACGTCGAGGAGGACCACGTCGGGAACGCTCTCGGCGATCCGGGCGATTGCGGGCTCGACGTCGTCCGCCTCGCCCACGACCTCCACGTGGTCGCCGAGCTCAGCCCGAACCCCGGAACGAAACAGGCCATGATCGTCAACAATGAAGACCCTCGGCCGCGGCCCGCCCGGGGCGTGCGTACCTGGCGTGTTCATGCCCGCTGCGCGCGGCTCGGCTTATGGGCACCGGCGGCGCGTGGCATCGTCAAGGACACCTCGGTTCCTTCACCTGGCGCGCTGCGAACGGTCGCGGAGCCGCCGCGGCGAACCATCCTGGCATGGATGGACTCGGCCAGCCCCTTCCTGTCCTCGGGCACCGCGCCGGGATCGAAGCCTCGCCCGCGATCCCGCACGAACAGCGACACCGACGTCGGTTCGACTTCGGCGAAGACGGAGACGACGTCGGCTCCCGACCACTTCGCGGCGTTGACCGTCGCCTCGCGCGCGGCGGCAAGCAGCGCGCTGAGATCATCGTCGAGCTCGCAGTCTCCGACGGTGACGGCCTCGACAGCTATCAAGTGCTGCGCCTCCACTTCGTGCTGGATGAGCCGCACACCAGCCGCGACAGTCATGCCTTGGTCGTCGACCGAGCCAGGTGCCCGGCCGTCGAACAGCCAGGAGCGCAGTTCGCGTTCCTGGGCTCGAGCCAGCTGGATCACCTGCTGGGGCTCGTCAGCGCGGCGTTGGATCAGGGCGAGTGTCTGCAGGACCGAGTCATGCACCCGCGCGGCCATGTCGGCCCGCTCTTCGGCCCGTGCCCTCGCCTGACGCTCGACGACGAGGTCGCGCGCGATACGAAGCCACCAGGGACCCAGCACCACCACCATCGCGGCAAGCACGAGCACCGCGCTTTCCAGCGGGTAAAGCGACGCGCGCCCCTTGCGCCCGAACAAGACGATGAGCAGGCCGCCAATCAACAGCAGGCTCGCGACCGACACCCGCAGCACAGGCCAGGATCGCCTGTTGTCCGCGCTCAATCCCAGTAGCGGCTCGGCCAGCCGCCGCAATGCTGCCTGTTCGTCCGCTGGGGCGTTTCGCCAGATCAGCACGAGGCCGGCCACGGTGATAACAAGCGGCCAGGCCAGGTTGCCTAGCCAGCTGGCGCCGAGCACCGAGGCGATCAGGAGAAGCACGACAAGCAGCGACGCGAGACCGGCCGCCAAGGCGATGCCCCGCCTGTCAGTAACGGCCCTGCTCGCAATATTGCTCTCCTCGCCGGCAGCGGGCACCAGCAGCCAGGCCAGGACATAGGCAGCCGCGCCGAAGCCGCCCGCAACCGTGGCCACGACGAACACGGTCCGCACGACGGCGACGTCCAAGCCTGTCCGCGCCGCGAGGCCGGATGCCACCCCGCTGACCAGGCGATCGTCCCTGGCACGCCGCAACGGGCCGGTGGCCCTTGGCCCCCGCGCAAACCGGCCGCGGCGATTGCGCCGGAATCGCCTGTTACTTGACCAGCCTTCCCGCGCCGGAACATCACCGTTGTGCTGCGAAGGTGCGTGCCAAGGACGCCGGGGACCGGCCTGGCGAGCGTCGATCCGCCAGGGCGATCCAGCGCCGGTTGCTTCCTCCACGGTCTAATCATCGCGCCTGAATGCTCATCCGGCTATTCGGGCGAACCCTGATCCTGGCGGTGCGGAATCAGGGTCCGGTAGGGGCTCTTCCCGATTGGCTGGCCGGGCGCGCGGCGCCACGCTGGAGATATGAACACAACCGAAATGGCTCCAGACGCCAGCACCGAGACCCAGACCGAGACACAGCCGCAGCCCCTGTACCGCCCTATCCACGATCGGATGCTGGCGGGCGTTGCCTCCGGCATTGCCCGCTACCTCGGCGTGGACGTGACAATCGTCCGCATCGTCCTGGCGGTTCTCGCCGTGGTGGGCGGTGCGGGCGTGCCGCTCTACATCGCCGGATGGCTGCTGATCCCCGAGGAGGGGTCCGAGCAGTCCCTCGCCGGCGAATTCATCCAGTCGCTGCAGGCCCGCCGCAACGACCGAGGAGGTCGCATCTAAATGTCAGCGCAAAGCCGCCGCGCCAGCCACGGCAACCCGGACCTGCGGGTCTCCGACGCCGAACGCACCCGCGTTGCCGACCGGCTGGCCAAGCACTTCGGCGACGGGCGGCTGGACCAAGCCGAGTTCGACGAGCGTCTCGATCAGGCGATGAGAGCGAAGACCCAGGCCGACTTGACCGGGTTGTTCGCCGACCTGCCGGGCAACGACGCCGACACACCCGCCGACCTGCCGGGCACCGATACACCCGCTAACCTGCCAGGAACCGATGCACCGGCAGGGACTGCACGCCAGCGGCACCGCCATCGGCGCCACCGGATTCTTGTCCTTGTCCTTGTCGTCGTGATCGCCGCCGCGGCCGGGCACGCCCTGATGCAGTCATTCATCCCATGGCTGTTGATCGGGCTCCTCGCGTTCCTCTGGCTGCGCCACCAAACCTGGCATCAGCGCCGCCTGTCAGCCGGCGGCCGGGGCGGAACGGCCGCCAGAGGCGGCGGGACCTGGGACGCGCGGGTTCACCCCCTCTTGAATGACGCTGCTGGCCGACGCGGTATGCCTCGGCCAGCCAGCCGCAGAATTCCTGGTCAACCTCGCCCGGTGAGGCGGCGCACGGCCCGCTATTGCTGGAGGTCGGTGAGCACGGCGAAATGATCCGACGGCCATACATCGCGGACGGGGGCGTTGCCCGCGAGCCTCGCCGACTGGACAGCGCCCCTGCCTTGCCGGGGCAGGCCAACCAGGATGTAGTCGATTCGTGAGTCGGGAAGGACGCTGCGGGCCTGGTAGCCGTTGCGGCGATCCCAGGTGAAGCCGGGGTCGGCCGGGTCGGCGTAGCGCCAGGCGTCGACCAGCACCAGTCCTGGCACCGCGGGGGCGGTAAGCATCCCGCCGAGCAGCCGCAGTTCGTCTGAGTCTGGTTCGGCGTTGAGGTCGCCAGTGACGACTGGCGGGTAATCGCAGTCGGTCGCGCGCTCTGCGACGAACTCGGCGAGGCGGCGCACTTGGGCCGTGCGCGCCTGCGAGCCGCCGGGCTGGTAGGTCAGATGGGTGGTGAAGATCGGCAGCGCACCACTTGGCGCGCCGATGCGGGCATGCACCGCGACCCGGCCTTCCCCGGCATCGCTCGCGGGCAGGCGTGCCTCGGCCCGGGCAATGATCGGCCACCGGCTGAGGATCGCGTTGCCGATGAAGACGTCATCGTCGCTTCCTCCGCTGTGCCTGGCAGCCACCGCCCAGCACCAGTGCATGCCCAGCCGCGCCGCGAGATCCGCGGCGAGATTCTCCCCGCCGTCACCCCACACTTCCTGCAACCCGCACACGTCGGGACCGATATCGGCCAATGTCTGGGCGATCGCATCGAAGCGCCGCTGCCACGGTCCGTAGCGCCACCACAGGTTCCACGTGAGGATCCGCATTGCGTTGCCAAACCCCTTCAGGCAGTAGGTCAGCGGGCCTGCTTGCGCAGCCCGCGCGCGACCTTCTCCGCGATCAGCTCAAAGGAACGGATCCGGTCCTCAATGTCATACACCAACGTGGTCAGCATCAGCTCATCGGCGCGGGAGCGCTCAAGCAGCCCGGCCAGTTGCCGGTGCACCGTTTCCACCGAACCGACGGCCTGACCGGCAGAGCGCTGCCGGGCGAACTCCCGATCGGACGGCGAATACGGATAGGCGGCCGCCTCCGCTGGGCTGGCCAACGGCTGCGGCGCTCCCGCACGCAACTGCAGGAATGACAGCGCGGCCGGGCCGGACAGCCATTGCGCTCGTTCGTCGGTATCCGCGCAGACGGCGCTCACGGCCACCATCGCGTAGGGGCGCTGCAGCCATCGCGAAGGCCGGAACTGCCGCCGGTACAACGCCAGCGCGGGCTCCGTGCTGGCGGCGCTGAAATGGTGCGCGAACGAGAACGGCAGCCCCAGCAGGCCAGCCAGCCGGGCGCTGAAGCCGCTGGAGCCAAGCAGCCACACCGCCGGCATGTCACCCCTGCCGGGCATCGCGGTGATCGGCGCCCTGGGGTCTTCGCCTGTGAAGAACCCGATCAGGTCAGCAAGCTCCTGCGGGAATGCCTCGGCGGACAAGCCTTCCATCGTGCGGCGCAGCGCCAGCGCGGTGAGCTGATCGGCACCCGGCGCCCGGCCGATGCCCAGATCGATCCGGCCTGGATGCAATGCCTCCAGCGTTCCGAACTGCTCCGCCACCACCAGGGGTGCGTGGTTGGGCAGCATCACCCCGCCGGAACCAACCCGGATCGTGGCAGTCGCCGCGGCCAGGTGCGCGATCAGCACGGCCGGCGCCGAACTGGCGATCGCGGGCATGTTGTGGTGCTCGGCCACCCAGAAGCGCCGGTACCCCAGTTCCTCGGCGCGCCGGGCCAGCTCGGTGGACTGCCGCAACGCCTGACCCGCAGTCGTGCCCGCGGCCACCGGTGCCAGGTCCAGCACGGACAACGGCACGTCGATCACACAAGTGGCCAACTCGCAGCTATCGCGGTTTCTTCCAGCCTGCACGCGGCGTTCCGGCGGGACTGCCCGGCCGGGCTGCGCCCCCTCCACCACTCCATCAATCGGGGGCGCGACACGCCGGCAATAATCCACGCCGCGCTGACTTTCCTGAGAGCTGGCTGTGACACGTCCCTGACCACGTTCGCATCGTTGCTACCGTCCCTTTCATGGAGCTGCCTCGCAAGCGGCAGAGCTGGCAGCGACGGCGGGGGCGGACCGTGGCCGTGATGGTGGCCGCGCTCGTGGCGGTCGCCGCCGCGGCCGTGATCGCTGCCGCCATCGGCAGACCGGCGGCTGTCGGCGTGCGCAATCTGCGCATCGCTGTCGCCGACGGGCCCCGCGGCGACCAGCACGTTGTGCTCGACGCCAGCTTCCTCACTCCGGCGGGCACCGCACGGGTCCCGGCGATCCTGCTCGCCCATGGCTTCGGTGAGACCAAGAACGCCGTCCGTGCCCAGGCTGCGGCCCTGGCACAGGCCGGTTTCGCCGTGCTCACCTGGTCCGCGCGCGGGTTCGGCGCTTCCACCGGGCAGACCGCGCTTGACTCACCGGACTACGAGGTGAAGGACGTGCAGCAGCTCGTCACCTGGCTGGCCCGCCAGCCCCGGGTCCGGCTGGACAAGCCCGGCGATCCCAGGGTGGGGATCGCGGGGTCCTCCTACGGCGGCGGGCTGGCGCTGCTTGCCGCCGCCTACGACCACCGGATCGATGCGATCGTCCCGCAGATGGCGTGGAACAACCTGGCGACCGCGCTGTTCCCCAACGCGGCCGGGGGCGCCCCGGCGGGCGGTGTCTTCAAGAAGCAGTGGACCGGCCTGCTCTTCACCCAGGGCGCTGTGGGGTTCGCCGCGACCGGCCAGACCGGGCGAACCTGGCCAGACCGGCCAGAGCGGGCAAGCTGGCCAGACCGGGCAGGCAGCCACTGGCAGCCAGGCGGCCGCCGTGCCTTCGCCGCAGTGCGGCCGGTTCATCCCGCAGATCTGCGCGATCTACCAGCAGGCCGCAGCACTTGGCCGGCCGACGCCCCAGGCGGTCGCGCTGCTGCTGCGGTCCAGCCCGGCGAGCGTCGCCAGCCGGATCGACGTTCCCACCCTGCTGATCCAGGGCGAGAACGACTCCCTGTTCGGGCTGGACCAGGCGGACGCCAATTTCAGGGCGATCAGGCGAAACGGCGCCCCGGTGGACATGGTCTGGTTCAACGGCGGCCACGACGGCGGTAATCAGGAAACCGCGAGGGTGAACGGGCTGACCACGCAGTGGTTCGACCGGTGGCTGAAGCCGGCCCGCCCGGCGCATGTCACCGGCGGCACCGGCCAGCCCGCCTTCGCCGTCAGCCGGGTACTCGGTTTCGATCAGTCGAGTGACGCCGAGCTCCTCGGCGTCGCTACCGCGCCCGGCTACCCAGGCCTCGCGGGCACCCGGCAGCAGACGGTTGCGCTGACCGGTCCGGCGCAGACCGTCGTCAACCCGCCCGGCGGGGCACCGCCGTCGATATCCGTCTTCCCCGGGCTTGGCCCGGCCGGGTCAGGGTCATCGACTGGCTCACCGGTGAGCGGGCTTTCTTTCGACATCCCCGGCCAGAACGCCGCCTTCACTTCGGCCCCGCTGCCCGCGCCGCTGCATGTCACCGGTGCGCCGACCGTACGCATCCGGGTCGGCGGCGCCGCCGACATAACGCTTTTCGCCAAGGTCTACGACGTCGACCAGGCAGGCAACGCGACATTGCCATTCCAGCTCGCGGCGCCGCTGCGGGTCACTGGGGCGACGGCCGGGCGCGTGGTCTCAATCACGCTCCCGGCCATGGACTATGGGTTCGCCGCCGGGCACCGGCTCCGCCTCGTGCTGGCCAGCACCGATTTCGCCTACGCCACCCCTGCGGCGGCTGCGACCTACCGGGTTGCCCTCGCCGGGCCCGGCCTGTCCGTGCCGACCGATGCCGCCCTCATCATCCGCAGCGGCGGATTGCCCTGGTGGGTGTGGGCCGCTCCGGTGGCGGCGCTGCTCGCGGCCGGCCTCATCCTCATCGGCCGCCGCCAGGCGGGGAACGCCATCTCGTCCGGCCTGGCCGGCGTTCCGCTGGAGATCACCGGCCTGACCAAGCGCTTCCGCGACGGCCAGCTCGCCGTCGACGACCTGTCGCTGCGCGTGGAAGACGGCCAGATCCTGGGGCTGCTCGGGCCGAATGGCGCGGGCAAGACCACAACGCTGCGCATGCTGATGGGCCTGATCCATCCGGACGCGGGCACCATCACGATCTTCGGCCGCCGGGTTCACCCCGGGGCACCGGCCCTGTCCAGGCTCGGCTCGTTCGTCGAGGGGCCTGGCTTCCTGCCGCATCTGTCCGGCCGGGCAAATCTGGACCTGTACTGGCGGGCGACAGGGCGGCCAGCCGCCGACTCACACATGGCCGATGTCCTCGAGGTCGCGGGCCTTGGCGCGGCCATTGACCGGCGCGTCCGCGCCTACTCACGCGGTATGCGGCAGCGGCTGGCGATCGCCCAGGCCATGCTCGGCCTGCCGGACCTGCTGGTGCTCGACGAGCCGATGAACGGGCTCGACCCGCCGCAGATCAGGGAGATGCGCGACGTACTGCTGCGTTACGCCGCCGACGGCCGTACGGTGATTCTGTCCAGTCACATGCTCGCGGAGGTAGAGCAGACCTGCACCCACGTGGTTGTCATGAACCTGGGTCGGCGGCTCGCCGCTGGCCCGGTAGACGAGATCACCGGGGCAGGCGCGGCGCTCGTGGTGGGCACCTCGGAGGCTGGCCGTGCGGTGGCGGTGCTGAGCGAACTCGGCGGAATCGAGCGCGCGGAACCGCACCCTGATGGGGTGCTCGTGCACCCCGACGGCGTGCCGGCCTCGGCGATCGTCGCGGCGCTCGTCGGCGCTGGGATACCCGTGGAGCGGGTGACACCCAACCGCCGCCTCGAAGACGCCTTTCTCGCGCTGATCGCCGACCCCGCGGCCGGGCAGGTTCAGGTAACCGCGGCGGAGGGACACTGATGGCTGCGGGCGCCAGCGCACGGGACTCAAACAGGGTGGATTCAGGCACGGTGGATTCAGGCACGGGGCACTCCGGCACGGTGGATTCAGGCACGGGGCACTCCGGCACGGTGGATTCGGCACGGGGCACTCCGGCACGGGGCACTCCGGCACGGGGCACTCCGGCACGGGGCACTCCGGCACGGGGCACTCCGGCACGGGGGACTCCGGAGCACGGGGTTACAGCCCGCATCGAACGCTGCCCTTCACCGTCGAGGCCATTCGCCAGCTGCGGCGCTGGCGGACCATCGTGGCGTTCATCATCCTGCTGGCACTGCCGTGGATTCTGGTCGGCGCGTTCGAGCTCGGCGGGCCCCCGCAACCGGGCAGCGGCGCGCCGGGCCTGGTGGATCTCGCGACCGAGGGCGGCCTCAACTTCGCCGCGTTCAGCTTCTTCGCCTCCGCGGGCTTCCTCCTGGTGGTCGCGGTGGCTCTGTTCTGCGGGGACACGGTCGCGAGCGAGGCAAGCTGGTCGTCGCTGCGTTACCTGCTCGCGGCGCCTGTCCCCCGCGCCAGGCTGCTGCGCCAGAAACTGGCCGTCGCGCTCGCGTACGCCAGTATCGCGGTGACCAGTTTCCCGCTGATGGCGCTGCTTGCAGGGACGCTTGCGTTTGGCTGGCATCCGCTCAGGCTGCCCGCCTCAGGGGTGGAGCTGCCGGCCGGGGCCGCGCTCGCCCGGATGGCTATCATCCTCGCTTACGTCCTCATCACCGAACTGGTGGTGGCGGGGCTGGCCTTCCTGCTCTCAGTCTGTACCGACTCGCCACTCGGCGCGGTCGGCGGCGCGGTCGGGCTCGTGATCGTCAGCAACATCCTCGACGCGGTGACGGCTCTTGGGTCCTGGCGGGAGATCCTGCCGACCCACTGGCAGTTCGCCTGGCTCGACGCGCTTCAGCCGCTGGTCTCGTGGGGCGCCATGATCGAGGGCGCGTCGGTGTCGGTGTCCTACGCCCTCGTCCTTTTCGCGTTGGCGTTCCGCAGGTTCCGTGTGAAGGACATCGTCTCCTGAGCCGCGTCGGCGGCGGGGTCGCCTTCGGTGTAGAAAGCACGACGCCGCGCGCCACAGGTATCGAGCACGTGGATGAGATCGATGATGATGGAGACGTGCGAGGTCGAGCTGAGGCGGCTTGGGCGTGGATGCAGGCGATCTGATGCTGGTTGCCGTCGACGAGGGCGACCCAGGAGGGCGGGCGTGGTGAGGGTCGCGGCGTTGAGCCTCATCGAAGACGTCAGCGACGACGATGGGCAGCGCTGTCGGCGACGCTGGCGGTCAGCCATTTGGCGGTCGCCTGCGGTGCCGGGCGGCGTTGTGTCGCTGCCGCCGTTGGAGGCGCAGCACTTCGGTGGGTGGCGCGGGGCGCCGGGAGTGATGTCGTAGACGGCGCCGACAGTGGGCGAGCCGTTTGCGGTGAGCGGAATTCGCCTTGGGAAAGGCGGGTGCTTGAGCTTGGTGGTGGCTGGTCGAGGCCGCGGCTTCGACGGTGGCCGGGACGCAGCGAGTCGGGGCGCATGATCGATGCCCTTGCCGTCCACCGACAGCCCTGCCGCGCCACGCCGACGCGACGATCGCTCCGCCGCCCGGCCTGTGATGGGTGATGGTCCAGGATCCTAACGGCTGCCGCGGATGCGGCATCGATTGCTGCGGGGGGATCCCGGGGGGTCGCCCCCCGGGGCCAGCACAGATCCCTAACGGGCTGCCGCGGATGTCGGCATGCGATTGCTGCGGGGGGATCCCGGGGGTCGCCCCCGTGGCCAGCACAGATCCCTAACGGCAATGCTCGCGGACCGCTACGCATCCGCTGCTGCGTAAGCCTGAAACGCCATTTTCGTCAACGAATCCACGGCAATGTCTCCGGCCGCGGACGTATCAGAGTCGCTGCGGGTAACCAGGACCAGAAGCGGAGGCAGGCTGACTACACCCCCGAGCGTGCCAACCCGCACCACGGTCGCCATGAACGGTCACCTTCCGGTCAGCGCGCCGGCCAGCAGCTGCGCGAGATGCGCTCCGCCGCGGCCGGTCAGGTCGGTCAGCTGAGTGCGGCACGAGAAGCCGTCGGCGAGCAGCACGGCGCCCGGGCCCGCCGACCGGACCGCGGGCAGCAGGGCGGTCTGCGCAACCGCCACTGACACGTCGTAGTGCCCGCGCTCGACGCCGAAGTTTCCTGCCAGCCCGCAGCAGCCGCCAACGCGGGCCAGTTTTGCGCCCGCCCGGCGGAGCAGCGCCGCATCGGCATCCCAGCTCATCACCGCGGAGTGATGGCAGTGCGGCTGGGCGACGACCGGCACGCCGCGCAGGTCGGGCGGCTCCCATGCAGGGGCCGTGGCCAGGATCTCGCTCAGCGTCCGTACCGCGCCTGCCAGCGCCTTCGCGCCAGGAGTGCCGAGCAGTTCCACGCTGTCCGAGCGCAGCGTTGCCGTGCAAGAAGGCTCCATGCCGACGATGGGAACGCCAGCCGCCACGGCTGGGCCAAGCTCGCCGACGGTGCGTTGCAGAATCCGCCGTGCGGCGCCCAGCTGGCCGGTGCTGATCCAGGTGATCGCGCAGCAGATGCGATGACGGGGTATCGCGACGCTGAACCCGGCGTCTTCGAGCACCCTGACCGTGGCGATACCCACCTCAGGGCAGAAGTAGTTGGTGAACGTGTCAACGAGCAGCAGCACGGGCGTGGTCCCGGCGCTGCGGCGGCTCTCATGCTTGCGGTACCAGGCGCGGAACGACGCCGGGGCAAAGGAAGGCAACCCGCGGCGCGAGTCGATGCCTGCGGCGAATCGGGCGGCCCGGCCAAAAGCGCCCGTCGCCAGTGCGGCGTTCGCCAGGCCTGGTGCGATCGAGGCCAGCCGCGCCCAGCGTGGCAGCTGCCCGAGCGCGTAGTGGGCACGGGGGCGCAGCCGCCGGCGATACGCCTGGTAGAGGACCTCCGCCTTGTACGCGGCCATGTCGACCCCGGCCGGGCACTCGGACGAGCATGCCTTGCACGACAGGCACAGATCGAGAACGGCGCTGACCTCCGGGGCGCGCCAACTGCCGGTGACGAGCGTGCCGTTGACCATTTCCTGTAGCACGCGGGCGCGCCCGCGGGTGGAATCCTGCTCGTTCCTTGTGGCGAGGTACGAGGGGCACATGACCCCCGCCGCCCCTGTCGTGTCCGCCACGCACTTGCCGACCCCCGAGCATCGGTGCACTGCGGCGCCGAAATCGCCGCCATCATGCCGGTAGGCAAGTCCCAGCGATTCCCGTACGGGCCTGGACGCACTGACCCGCACGTCGGCGTCGACCGGCCTCGGGCGCACCACGACACCGGGATTCAGCAGGTCGCCGGGGTCGAAGTAGTCCTTCACCTGGCGGAACAGGTCAATCGCCGCGGGTGAATACATCACGGGGAGCATTTCGCTCCTGGTACGCCCATCGCCGTGTTCGCCTGACAGCGACCCGCCGTATCGAGCGACGAGCCTGGCCGCGTCGAACAGGAAGCTGCGCAATGCCGCGCGCCCGTCAGGCCGCTGCAGTGGGAAGTCCAGGCGCAAGTGGAGGCATCCGTCACCGAAATGGCCGTACGGGATGCCGGTGAGTGCGTGCTCGCTCAGCAGTGCGTCAAGGTCCCTCAGGTAGGGACCGAGTGAGTGCGGTGGGACGGCCGAGTCTTCCCAGCCGGGGTAGGCGGGCTGGCCCTGCACTCCGCGTCCGGCGAGCCCTGCGCCGTCTTCGCGGATACGCCACAGCGCCGCTGCGTGCCCAGGCTCGGATACCACCGTCCCGGCAAGGGCACCCCCGGCCGACACCACCTGCCGGGCAAGGCTGACGGCAGCTGCCTCGGTGCTGGCGGTGACCTCGACGAAGAGCCAGCCTGCGCCTCGTGGCAGTGCGGGGACGGCCGCTTGGCCCCTGCGGGCACGGACCACGTCCACAAGGCGTGAGTCAAGGCCCTCACAGGCGACCGGCTGGTGGCGCAGGATCGCAGGCGCGGCGTCGGCCGCGGCCGCCATGTCGGGATAGCCGAGAACGGCGAGCACCCGGTGTGCGGGCTCACTGACGAGACGCAGTGTGGCGCCAGTGACGATCGCGAGCGTCCCCTCGCTGCCGACCAGGGCGCGGCGGACGTCGAACCCGCGTTCCGGCAGGAGGTGCTCAAGCCCGTATCCGGACGCCTGGCGGTCGAAGCGGCCAAGCTCGGTCCTGATCGTGGCCAGCCCGCCCGCGACGACCCCGCGCAGCCCGGTGAGCTGCCGGCTGTCGTCCCGGCCAGCCGTGGCGGCATCGGGCCCGGCGAGCCTGAGCCGCCGGCCCGCGGCGGTCAGCACGTCAAGCACGAGGACGTTGTCGGAGGTCCGGCCGTACCGCAAAGACCGGGAGCCGCACGCGTTGTTGCCGATCATCCCGCCGATCGTGCAGCGGTTGTGCGTCGAAGGATCGGGCCCGAACCTGAGGCCGAACGGGGCGACCGCGCGCTGCAGTTGTGCCTGCACCACGCCCGGCTGCACGGTCGCCGTGCCGTCCTGCGCGTTGACGTCGAGCACCTGGTTCATGTGCTTGCTGAAGTCGAGGACGACCCCGGTACCCACGGCGTTACCTGCGACCGACGTCCCCGCGCCGCGGCAGGTGAGGGGCACGCCGAGGGTCCGGCATACTTCGAGCGCCGCCGTCACCTCGTCGGCGCCGCGCGGGTGCGCCACCACCGCGGGCACCACGCGGTACAGCGACGCGTCCGAGGAGTACAGGGCGCGCTGCAGGACGCTATCGCTCAGGTCTGCCAGGTCGGCGTTCCTGAGGGCGGCCGCGACATCGGACGCCGGGGCTGCGTCAGATGCCGCCGCTACGCCAGGTCCGGACACGCCGGCTCGTGGTGGCTCGCGGGCGCGTCCCTGGCGTGCGCTCCCGGCAACCCGGGCGGGATCGCATCACCGGCCCGCAGCGGCGCCGACTCGAAGCGCCCCTCGTGCGCCAGCACGGGACGGCGGTCGCCGGCGAGCTCGGGGTGGCGATCCTCCAGCGCCCCTCGGCGCTCGGCCGTGCGCCGCAAATGCGTCACATACTCCGGATTTGCCTCATAAGTCCCGCGCCATGTCTGCGGCATCGCCTCGGGTCGCGGCGGCAACGATGCCGCGGCCCGGCCACCGATCCCGAACACCGAAGGCACCTTCGCCGTCGGTGCACCGCAGTCCGGGCATGCGGGCAGCGGCGCACGGAACGACTGGATCACCTCGAAGCCATGGCCCTGGCCGCATCGGAGCTGGTAGATGGGCACCGGCTACCACAGCTCCAGCGACCGGGCGAAGATCCCGGCGAGGTCGTCCTCGGTGACCGCCTTAGGCGAAGTGGCAAGCAACCGCTGCTGCTTCATGGTCCCTTGCACCAGGTCGGGGATGTCACCGGCGGTGTAACCGACCGCGGCGATCCCGTTCGGTATGTCGATATCTCGCATTAGCGCGACGAGGACCGCCGGCAGCGCCCGCGCGGCGTCGGCCGGCCGGTCCGTGCCGGGCGCCAGAAGATCGGCGGCTCGCAGGTGGCGCTCGGGGGACGCGTCGAAGGTGTAGCTGAACGCCTCGGGCGCGGTAAGCGCGACCGACATACCGTGCGGGACCATCGGCTCGTGGGCCGGGTAGTCCTTAGGGTGGAAGTCGCGGACCCGGCCGGCGATCGGGTAGGCGTTGGCATGCGGGATGTGCACGCCGGCGTTGCCGAACCCCATTCCGGCGAAGGTCGCCGCGATCGCCATGTCGGCGCGCGCGGCAGCGTTGTCGCCCTCGCGGACCGCGTTACGGAAGGAAGAGGCGAGCAGCCGCATCGCCTTCTCCGACCACATGTCGGAGATCGGGTTGGAGCCGCAGTAGGGCACCCGCTGCTCGGCCCGCTTGTGTTCGTAGGTGGTGTACCAGCGGGCGGTGTAGCTCTCCAGCGCGTGGCACAGGATGTCCATGCCCGCCGAGGCGGTCACCCCGGCAGGCTGCGTGAAGGTCAGCTCCGGGTCGATCACCGCAAGGGTGGGCCGCAGCCTGGCGTGGCTGATGCCTGTCTTCACCTTGAGGGCCAGCACGTCGAGCACGCAGATGGTGGTGGACTCCGCTCCGGTGCCTGTGGTGGTAGGAACGGCGATCAGTGGCTTGAGCGGGTTGACCGGTGCGGCGCCCTTGCCGACCGGCGCGTTGATGTAATCCATCAGTTCGCCCGGGTTGGTCAGCATCAGGTTGATCGCCTTGGCAGTGTCGATGCTCGACCCACCGCCGACTGCGACGAAGGCGTCCCACGGGCCGGTCTCGCGTGCGTGGGCGATCGCGGATTCGAGGCTCGCGTCGGTAGGTTCCACGTGGACGCCGTCGAACACGCGGGCCTCGATGCCGAACTGCGCCATCTGGTCGGCCACCCGCTGCGGAGCGCCGGTCGCCGCCACCCCTGCGTCGGTGACGACGAGCGCGCGGCTGACGCCGTACTGGCTGAGGTCGAATCCGATCTCCTCGGACGAGCCCGGGCCGAACTTCAGGTGCGGCGCCCCGTAGGTGAAGATGGCCTCGGGATTGGCGGGCAGGGTGACGCTCACTTCTGCCTCCTCAGGCGTAGTAGCCGTCCGGCGCCCTGCGCAGCGACTTCATCTGGTCCGCGTCATGCCCGAAGATCACTGTCGCGTCAGACTCCGCCGCAATGCCGCGGATCTTCTCCACGGACGCGTACCAGGCGGACAGGTCGTTGACGATCGCCGCAGGGGTTGCGGGCGGGCCGTAGGAGTCGCCCATGTACACGGCGTCCGAGGTGAAGATCATCGTCCCGGTCTCAGGCAGGTCCACCTTCATCGACATGGTCCCCGGGGTGTGGCCAGGCGCCTCGATGAGCGTGACGCCGGGCAGGAACTCGGCGTCGCCGGAGACCGTCTCGAACTCCAGGCCCTCGTAGTCGGCCTTCAGGTGGGCGCCGTTGAACTCACCTGAGTACCCGAAGGCCCAGTCCTTCTCCTTGTCGTTGCAGACCAGCCGCGGGCCCGCCCCGGCGAAGGTACGCACGTTGCCCGCGTGGTCGAAGTGCAGGTGGGAGAGCACGACATAGTCGAGCTGAGCACTGTTGATGCCGAGCTGTGCGAGCCGGGAGTCGAGGTACTCCTCCTCGTTGACCTGGTCGTAGGGGAAGAACTCCTGCAGGCCGGTGGGTACCCAGCGGGTCTCCCAGTCACGCGGGCAGCTGGTGTCCCACAGCAGCGTCCCCTCGGGAGTCTCGACGACCACCGCGTGAGTGGTGCACGGGTACCACTCGACCGGCTTGTCCTTGTCAGCGCGGGCCCGGATGCTGCGTCCCGCTTTCAGCAGCAGCCAGGTAAGATCGCAGCTCATCGCGCCGCAGTCCAGCACGTGCAGCTTCGTTGCTTTCGCCATGGGACCTCCCCGAGCCCGGATAGTGTTAAGCAACGTCGCATGTGGCATGTTACATGTCAAGGCCAGGGTTCGCCGGTATCGTGTGAGCATGCCCGGCCAGCGGACAACGCCCGCGTTTGAGCCGCTCGCGGTCCCCGCCTCGTCGCTGACAGACCAGGCGGTCGCGGCGATCCGGCAGGCCGTGCGAAACGGGACACTGCAGCCGGGGACGCTCTACTCCGCCTACCAGATCGCCAGCTACCTCGGTGTGTCGCGAAGCCCGGTGCGCGAGGCCCTGATGCGGCTCGCGGAAGCCGGACTTGTGACCTTCGAACGCAACCGCGGGTTCCGTATCGTGCTCCCTGGGCCGCACGAGATCGCGGAGCTGTTCCAGCTGCGCCTGCTGCTCGAGGTGCCTGCCGCCCGCCGCGCCGCCCGGCACGCGGCCGCCGGCTTGGCGGCGGAACTCCGCGCCGAGCTCGCGCACATGCGCAAGGCCGCACTCGACCACGACGAGGCGGTCTTCATGCGGCACGACCAGCGTCTGCACCACCTGATCGTGGCCGCTGCGGGCAACAGGCGGATCGTCGGCCTGGTCGACAATCTCAGGGATGTCACCCGGCTGCTTGGTGCTTCCACCGTGGACCGGTCGCGCGACCTCGATGCCATCGCCGACGAGCATGTGCCGATTCTCGACGCCATCGCCGCCGGCGACGTGACCGCGGCCGGCGAGGCGATGGCCCACCATGTCTCCCACACGGGGAAACTGCTCGTCACCCAGGCGGTCGCCGAGGCAGGCGGGCTGATCAGCGCCGACGAGCTATGGGAAAGCACGATACCCGTCTAGGACCTCGACGGCCTGGTCGCCGCGTGCGCGGTTGGCGCTACTCGCTATCTGTGCGCTTGTCCGGTGGTGAATGGGGCCCGCCAGGTCACTCACGGGTGCACCCGGGCCCGCCGCGGCCGCACCGATCATCGCCTGGGCCACCGCCGCCGCCATCGCCGCCGGCGGCGCGCTCGCATTCGCTCGCCGCCCGGGAGCCGGGCCCGCGCTGCCGCTAGACGGCGGCGCCGCAGAGAAGGCCAGCGGGACGGAAACCGCCACACGTTGAGCCGCTGCTGGCGGCTTGCGCCCTGTCAGCCTGTTTTCACGCGTGTTTCGCGCGATCCAGTCGCCAGCACCACGCCCGCATCGGCAGGTCGATCACCTCGCCGCCGCCGGATCGCTCCGCCAATGCTGTGCGCGCGGGCGAGTCCCGCCGCCCGCTCGGTGGCGCTGGCGGTGATCACACCGCTGAAGGTGCCCAGCATGTCGACGATGTCGCCGATCGTCATCGTGCGCCCGAACCGGAAGGAGGTGCTGACGATGTTCTCGAACAGCCCAGCCTCTGGCAGCGTGACGTCGTGGCGGCGCCGCGGCCGTGCTGCACCTTCCGCCGCGGATTGGGCGGCCGGCCTGCTAAGCCGGTCGAGGTCACGCACCCACTGGACGTCGCGGTCGCGGCTCGTCCAAATCACCCCGAGGCGGCCGCCGTCACGCAGGACCCGCCCGATCTCGGGGACGGCCCGGTTGGGATCAAGCCAGTGCCACGCCGATGAGACGAACACGCCATCCACGCTGGCGTCCGGCAGGGGGATCGCCTCCCCGCGGCCAGCAAGGACACGCACGCCTGGTGAACGCGCCGACAGCACCGCCCGCATGCGCTCGTCGGGCTCGACCGCAATGACATCCGCGACCTTGCGTGCTAGTGCGCGGGTGAATAGCCCGGTGCCGGCGCCGAGATCGACCGCGACCTCGCAAAGCTCGGGTACCAGCCAATCGACGGCTTCGGCCGGTGGCGGGGGCCGCACCCGGTCGTAGTCTTCTGCGATCACGCCAAATGAAGTCGCTCGCTGCTGTCCCCCCGGCACATTCCGCACGCTAACACGCGCGTTCAGCCGAGCCGCGCCTGCGATCTGTGCCCTAGCCGCGCCCTAGGGCTTCTTAGGGTCGAGGACTTCGACCGTTGAGCTGAACGATTGATTCCAAGGGATTGAGGGCTGTGGTCATGGCCTGTGGCAGCCAGGTGCGGAGGGTGTCAGGCGATCAGGCGGCGTAGTCCGTTTGGTGCGTCCAGCGGAGGTTGCGGGCGGTGCGGTCGGAGACGTGGCGGGGCCGACGGTTGCGGATCAGGCGCCGCCGGTGTCGATTAGGGCGCCGAGGCCGTCG
>CAVSEV010000010.1:0-289973 GCA_963727015.1 uncultured Actinomycetota bacterium
GACCAGGAAGAGCAGCGAGATCGCGATCAAGCGCCGGTACCGGCTCGACGAGCCCTATCAGCACACCCTCCGTCACCGACGAGAGCCTGACCGCTTGCACGTTGCTGTAGGGCCACCAGCCGGCATCGCCCACGCGGTGCGT
Source organism: uncultured Actinomycetota bacterium (assembly GCA_963727015.1). GTDB lineage: Bacteria > Actinomycetota > Actinomycetes > Streptosporangiales > Streptosporangiaceae > DATFVJ01. The sequence goes on from CAVSEV010000010.1 coordinate 143, forward strand.
GTAACCGACGATGCCGTGGCCTGTGATAATCCCGGCGATGAGGATGACCTTCAGGTTGTCAAGAGCACGGTCGGGCGCTGATCGACGCCCAACGGTCGACCGCGCGCCGTGCCTGTCTGCCCCAGACGCCGGAGCTAGCAACGCCGAGGCTGCGCAACAGGAGCGAGGCCTGCGAAGCCCGGCCACGTCTGGTGTGGCTTACTTCTGGCACGAGAGCCTCGCCCTCTGCCGCAGCCCATGCTGGCGCACTCACCGACGAAGCCAGGAGCTTGGAGATGACTGTCACCTGCGCTGGGCCGCCTGACCTGAGCAAGGACGAAGTCAGCCTGGCCACCGGCGGGTTTCCATCACTTGGATAGTTACCTTCGGGATACGCATCAAGATCTTGCCCCGCCGGGCGGTTCCTTGCCGCGCGCGGGTTCGACGGGTACAAGGGCCATGTCGGCATCGACCCGGACTCCGAGCTGATCACCGCGACCGCGGTTACCCCGGCAACGCCGGTGACGCAGCGGCGGCGGCCGGGCTGCTGGCCGGTGCCGGTGAGCGCTGACCGGGCCGGGAGGCACGCAGGAGGAGACGCCCGGCGTCACGGATGGGCCTGGCCGCCGCCGATGCGGTACCTGCCGCCGCCGGGCCCGCCGTGCCGGTGAGCCGCTCGACCGGGCCGGGAGGCACGGAGGAGAAGACGCTCGGTGTCTACGGGGACGCGGCCTACGGCGCGGTGAGCTGCTGGACACCCTGGAGCAGGCCGGGGCGGACATTTACTGCAAGGTGCAGCCGCCAGTCGCCCCGGCCGGCGGGTTCACCAAGGACGCCTTCCACGTTGACCTGCCCCCCGCGAGGTCAGCTGCCCGGCCGGGCGGACCGCGCCGCTGCGCCCGGCCGGCGAGGGGCGGGTCGCTTCGTTCGGCGCCGCCTGCGCCAGCTGCCAGCTGGCCGCGCAGTGCACCACCGCCAAGGATGGGCGCAGCGTCTACGCCGGCCCGATGAGGAGCAGCTGGCCCGGGCCCGCGCCCGCCAGCGCGACCCGGACTGGGCGGGCCGGCGACCGACAACCCTCCCAAGGTCGAACGCAAGGCCGTCGATGCAGGCTCTACCGTCCTCCCCGGTCATGGCCAGCTACTCGAGTGGCCCAGCCAGGCTGCCGATTTGCCACCCGAACGCCCCGTTGTAAAAGCCGATCGCACGCCCAGGGTCGTCTACCGGGATTTCGAAATGGTGACCTGCCGACCGGGCAAGCCCGCGCCGTCGTCTTCGCCGCCCTGCTCGCGGGGCAGACGCTGCTAATCCTCATCGAACGCACGCCCCGCGCTGCGATTCGGCGGGCGCGTTCCCGGCGGCGCCGTGCTGGCCGAAGCACTCGCGCTGATGACCGCGATCAGCGCTGCCCGTCTACCTGCCGCCGTTCGCCGACCCTGCTGCACTTTTGGCGATTCCCGGCAGCGGGCTGGCTCGGCGTCGCCGGTATAGCGGCTATCTCGACGCTGTGGGCCGAGCCCTTGAAGATACAGCACTCCTCCAGGCCGCCGACACGGACCGGCCGCGGCTCTCGCGGCCGTGCATCAGGGAGCCATGCCACCCGTACGGGGGCACCAGCCTGTGAACCGCACTAACGTGAAGCTCGGCAACAGCGCGCACCTTCCCGTCAGGCCATCACCGTGGCGTCCTGGACCGTGGCGAGCAGCAGATCGGCGGCTGCCGTTGAAAAGGTGCGGGAAGTGCCAAGGTGCGTTCCAGCATGAGCAGCACAAAGGCCCCTGCGCCGGGTGGCGGTGCGCCTCCCGAGCGGCCACCCCGCGAGGGCGGGGACGGACGCGTGCGCCCGATGATGCTGTTCCGCTGGGGGGTCTACGTGAGCCTGGGGGTCCTCGCCACGCTCGCGGCGGCCGCCGCTGTCTACACCGCTCGCGCGGTGCTGGTTCGAGCGCTCATCGCCCTGTTCGTAGCGATTAGCCTGGACCCCGCAGTGCGTATGCTGACCCGCTGGGGCCTGCGGCGCGGGCTGGCCGTGCTGGTGATCGTCCTGCTGTCGCTGGGCCTTGTCGCCGGCTTCCTACTGTCGGTCATCCCGGCAATGGTGGACCAGTTCCATGCCCTGGTGCGGGACTTTCCGGGCTACCTCGCCAGCCTCCAGGACCGCTCGGCCCGCTTCCGTGAGCTGAGCGACCGTTTCCACCTGACCAGCCAAGTCGAGAGCCTGCTCGCCAGCCTCCCCGGCCGCCTCGGCAGCGGCCTGCTCGGGATCACCGGCCGCCTGTTCGGGGCGCTGTTCTCGACCCTGACCGTGGCGGTGCTCACCATCTATTTCATGGCCGATCTGCCCCGCCTGCGCCACGGCATGGTGCGGTTGTTCCCGCAGGCTCGCCGCGCCCAGCTTGGCCGGGTAGCCGACGTGCTAATCGACAGAGTCGGCGCCTACATGATCGGTAACATCCTCATTTCCCTCGTCGCCGGGGCGGGGGCGTTCGTCGCCTTCACGGTGCTTCGCGTACCGTTCTCGGTGCCGCTGGCGTTTGTGGTGGCGCTGTTTGACCTCATCCCGATGATCGGCGCGACGCTAGGCGCAGTGGTCGGCATTCTCGTCGCGCTCTTCGCCACCACGCTGTGGCCCACCACGGTGCTCGTGGCCGCGTTCTTTGTGATCTACCAGCAGCTTGAGAACTACTTCGTCGCGCCGCGCATTCTGCGCAGCACGGTCAAGCTGAGCGCGGCCGCGGTATGCTGGCCGGCCTGATCGGCGCCACGGCCCTGGGCCTGGTGGGAGCCCTGATGGCGATACCGGTCGCGGCCGGGCTCAAAGTCCTGCTGACCGAGCAGCTCCAGGCCCGCGACGCGGCCGACGCCAACGGCGGGACAGCCGGAGACGGCGAGGTGGCCACGAAGGGTGGTCAAGATCGGGTGTAAATGAGACGACGGGCGTAGGTTCCCCTTCAAGACGACCAAGTCAACGAAGGAAGGACCCACGCCCGTGGCACATCGAGTCTGCCCTGCCGACCGTATCCGCGCAAAGATTGATGAGCTGTTCGCCAGGACAAGCCGCTCCAGGAGATCTGGAGGAGGTGGCAGGCTCGGGGCGCAGCTGCTGATGCAGGCCGCGCTGGAGGCCGAGGTCACTGAGTTCCTCGGCCTGACCGCTACCAGCGGGCCGCCACCTGCGAGGACACCGCGACGGGAGCCGCAACGGCTTCCGGGACGTGACGGTGAAGACGACCGCGGGACCGGTCACCCTCGCCCGGCCAAGCTGCGCGGCACCACCGAGAAGTTCGCCTCCCGCCTGTTCGGCGCGCACGTGACCAAGACCAACGCGCTGGAGTCGCTGGTGATCGCCTCCTTCATCCGCGGCCTGTCGGTGCGGGACGTGGAGGCCACCCTCGCCGACGCGCTCGGCGACCAGGCCGCCATCTCCAAGTCCACGGTCGCGGCCATCTGCCAGGCGATCAAGGACGAGTACCAGGCGTGGGCGGCGCGGCGCCTGGACGAGGTCAAGCTGGACTACCTGTTCCTGGACGCCAGCTTCTTCCGGATGCACCCCGGCTCCCCGGCCGAGCCGGTGCTGGCCGCCTGGGGCATCACCACCGACGGCAAGCCCGCGTTCATCGGCCTGGCCCCCGGCACCGGCGAGTCCGCCGACGCATGGCACGACTTCCTCACCGACCTAACCGGCCGCGGCCTGGCCAGCCCGCTGCTGATCATCAGCGACGGCGCGCCCGGGCTGATCACCGCGATCGAGCAGGTCTACCCCAAGGCGCTGCGGCAAAGGTGCCTGATCCACCGAGCGAGAAATGTACTCGCCAAGATCCCCGCCGGGATGCAGTCCGAGATCAAGGACGCCTACTGGAAGATCTTCGACACCGAGGACCTGACCACCCCGCCCGGCCCCCGGCTGGTGGAGATCATCGGCCATCGGATCGACGAGTTCGCCGCCAGGTACCGGTCGCTCTACCCGGCTGCGGTCAAGTGCCTGCTCACCGACCGCGAAGGCCTGACCGCCTACCTGCGGTTCCCCGCCGAGCACCACCACCGGATCCGGCACTCCAACTTTATCGAAAGAACGTTCGGCGAGACCCGCCGCCGTGTCAAGGTCATCGGCCGGCTGCCCGGCGAGACCTCCTGCCTCACCTTGGTGTGGGCGGTGCTCGACCGGGCCTCCCGCGGCTGGCGCGGCCTGACCATGACCGCCGACGGCCTCCGCCACCTGCAAGACCTGCGCCGATCCCTGCTCGAACCGCCCACCCCGCTGCAGCCACGCACCCCCTGGACCTCCACCGCCGACAGCCCCGAAACTGTCAGCGCCACCGCCTAACCTGATCGCGCGGTAGCGGGTTGATCAACTCGGCCAGAGGGGTGAGTTGCCCTCGATCAGGTTGATGAGGTTTCCCTCGCTGTCGCGGAACCAGGCGGCGCGGACGGGGCCGAAGTCGGCGATGCCATCGTTGGTGCTGGCGAAATCCTCGAACACCACGCCCCTGCCCCGCATCTGGGCGACGTGGCCGGCGAAGTCGACGGTGACGAAGCCCAGCTGGTCGTGCGCGCCCGACGCGGAACCCGTCGAGGTGAAGACCATGAACCGGCAACCGCCGATGTCGTAGTAGAGGTGGCCGTCGCGCTCGGCGAACGGGTGCACGCCCAGCGCGTCGGCGTAGAACCGCCCGGCCCGCTGGATGTCGCGGGCTGGGAGCTTCCCGTAGGCGAAGGTGGGTTGCAGCATCGGGCCCTCCGCCGGCGTGTCGCGCAGCCGGCTAGCCACGGGGACCCAGCTGCCGGGCGATAGCGGCGAAGTCGACCCACACATTCTCGCGGGAGATGAGACCGTCCCGGAACTCGAGCACGTGCAGCAGGCGATGGCTGAACGGCCGGTTCTGGCCGTCGAAGCCGAACGGATGGCCGACGGCGCGGCCGGACCACATCACCTCGTCGACGAGGAAGCCAGGCCCGTAGAGACGAACTCGCGGTTCGGTGCGCTCGCCGCTGATGTCACCGAAGAGGTGCTGGTAGAACGCCCTGGCGGCCTGGCGGCCGTGGACCGGCCCGGCCGGAAACCCGACGACGTCGTGGGTCACGTCCTCGCTGAGCGTCGACACCACGCCGTCGACGTCGGCGGCCGCTTCGAACCTGTAATGCGCGTCGAGTAACGCATCCATCTCGGCTGGCGACAGCTGCTTCATGGTCTGCTCCATTCTCGTCATGCCGGGTAGACAGTGATACAATAATTAGACTATGGTCTCACGTCAAGACGCCGGTCGTACGAATCAGAAGCTGCGGACCCGCCGGGCGATCATCGAGGCGGCCGCCGACCTGGTGCGGGAGACCCGCACGCCGACGGTGGCCGAGGCCGCCGAGCGGGCCCTGGTGTCGCGGGCCACCGCCTACCGCTACTTCCCCACCCAGCAATCGCTGCTGATCGAGGTGCAGGCTGATGCGGCGCAGCTGTCGCCCGACGAGGTGCTCGCCGGGGCCGGCGATGACGTCACCGAGCGGGTCGAGACCGTGAGCCGGGCACTGAGTCGCATGATCCTCGCCGACGAGGCGCTGTTCCGTAACCAAATGCGCATCAGCCAGGAGCTCTGGTTCGGGCGAAACGGAGACACGCCGGTGCGGGAGGGCCGTCGGCTGGCGTGGATCGACAAGGCGCTCGCCCCGGCGGCCACCCGCCTCCCAGAGATCATGCTGGCCGCCCTCCGGAACGCGCTGGCCGCCGTGATCGGCGTCGAGCCCGTCGTGTCCCTGCGGGACGTGTGCGGGCTCAGCCCGCAAGCGACAGAGGACTGCCTGGCCTGGACAGCCCGGACTATCGTCGATGCTGTCGTGGCGCCACCAAACAGCGACCACTGAGCGACTGGGAACCGATCGGGCACGCAATGGGCACGGCAGCCGCCGAAGACCAGCTACCTCGCCCACCATGGGGGCTGCGCCCGACCGGGCCTCCCGTGGCTGGCGCGGGCTGACCATGACCGCAGACGGGCTGCGGCAGCTGCAGGACCTGCGCCGCTGCCTACTCGAACCGCCCCGCCAGCTCAAGCCACACCGGAACCACCGCTCAACCCGGTGAGGGTGCACGACACATATGTAGGGGTCCCGCATCTGGGCAGGTTATTCTGGGAGTCTGGTTGTTCATCAACAACCAGATGAGGAGTGCCCATGACCGAGCCGTCGCTCCCGGAGCTGGAGGCCGAGCGGGAACGGCTGTACGCGCAGCTCAGCGCGGTCGGTGATTTCCGGCGCGGGTCGGTGAGCGAGAACTACCGGAAGTGCGGGAAGCCGAACTGCGGGTGCGCTCAGCCGGATCATCCTGGCCACGGGCCGAGGTTCTTGTGGACCCGGACCGCCCGGGGACGCGGCACCGTTGGCCGGCAGCTGGCTGCCGGGGAGGTGGAGAAGGTGCGGCGGGAGGTCGCCCGGCATGCGGAGTTCGCGGCGATCAGCGAGCAGATCGCGGAGGTGAACGAGAAGATCTGTGAGGCCAGGCCCGCCGCCGGAACGGATGCGCCCTCGGTGCCGGAGGGCGGAAAAGGGGGCTCTGCGGGGCGCTCGCGCAGGAGAAGGCCGCCGAGATAGGCCGCCTGGCGGCGGAAGCGGCCCGGTCGCTGGGCTGCGGCGATGCGGGCCTGGAAACCGCCGAGGCGGTGATCCGCGCCGGGATGCTGCAGGCGGGCTGCGGCATGCTGGAGAAGCTGCTGGCCGCCGATCCCGGCCACCGCGGCCCGCGGGTGCCGTGCGGCCACGGACATGAGGCCGAGTTTGTCTCTTACCGGGACAAGGTGATCGACACGGTGCTCGGGGCGGTCACTTTGCCGCGCGCGTGGTATCACTGCGCGTCCTGCGGTCACGGCTTGGCCCCGCGCGATGCAGAGCTCGGCGTGGCAGGCGCGTCCATGTCGCCCGGGCTGCGGGCGATGAACGACCAGGCCGCTGCCGCCGGGCCGTTCGCGAAGGCCGCCCGGCTGCTGGAAAGCCTGGCCGGGGTACGGCTGACCGTCAAGCGGGTCGAGCGGGCAGCCGAGGCCAGCGGCGCCGCGGCGGCCGGGGCTGCCCGGGAGCGCGCCGGGCTGATCACCGCCCGGAAGCTGGTACCGCTGCCGCCGGATCCGCTGCCGGACAAGCTTTATGCCGCGATCGACGGCACCGGCGTGCCCATGACCGCGAGGGAAACGGCCGGGCGGGACGGCAAGGGCGAGGACGGCCGCGCCCGCACCCGCGAGGTCAAGCTCGGCGTCTTCTTCACCCAGGACAAAGTGGACGAGGACGGCTACCCGGTCCGCGACCGGGACTCCTCCAGCTTCATCGCCACGTTCGAGCCCGCGAGCGTGTTCGCCGGCCTCGTGGAGGCAGAAGGCATCCGCCGCGGCGCCGGCCACGTCCGCCAGCTCACGATCCTCGGGGACGGCGCGGCCTGGATCTGGAACATCGCCGCCGCCAAGTTCCCCGAGGCCACCCAGATCGTGGACCTGTTCCACGCCCGCGAGCACCTGCACGACCTCGCCCGCCTCCTGGAGTTCATGCTCGGCGACCGTAAAGACGAATGGCTCGCCGCCCGCCTCGAGGACCTGGACCACGGCGACATCGACGGCATCTGCAACGCCGCCCGCGCCTACCCCCTCAAGGCGTCAAGAAAGACCAGCTGGACACAGCCCTGGGCTACTTCGAGAACAACGCGCCCCGGATGCGCTACCACTGGTTCCGCTCCCGGGGCCTGTTCGTCGGCTCCGGCCTTGTTGAATCCGGCTGCAAAGCGGTCATCGGCCAGCGCCTCAAACTGTCAGGCATGCGCTGGACCGTTGCCGGCGCCGACGCGATCACCACGCTCCGCTGCCAGCAGGCCAGCCGCCCCGAAGACCGTCTCTGGAACGCACCGCGCAACCAGACACCAGCTGCCTGACCACCCGGACCCGCTAAACGATCTTGCTCACCTACAAAATTGGCGTGCACCCACCCGGTGATCAGCACCCGGAAACTGTCACAGCCATCGCCTAACCTGACCATGAAGCCGGAACCGCGCCCGCCGATTTACACCGGATTCCGGACGCCACCCGCAACCGGCGCAGCCCGGCCAGGCGCCGCCCGCACAAGCCGCCGCCACCGGATCGGGCCCAGCCGGCAAATCGCGGTAGGCGGCCGGGTCGCGTCCTGCCGCCTTGCCATCCCTGAACCGCTCCAGAACTCGGCGCGTGGACGGGTGACCTGCGGCTTGGCCGGCCAGGCCCATGCGCCAGGATCGCGGCTCATGACTCTTCGTCTGCTCTACCTGATCGCGATCCCGGGTGTTCGGCTGGCTGGCGCTGCCCGGCCGCGGCCAGGCGTCCAAGGCTGCGGAGATCATGGTGCTCCGGCGCAAGGTGGCGGTGCTGCGGCGTCAGGTCACCCGGCCGAAGCCAGACTGGGCCGACCGGGCGGTCCTGGCCGCGCTGGCCAGGTTGCTGCCGGCGGCGCTGCGAGCCCAGCGGCTTGTCACGCCAGGAACGCTGCTGACCTGGCACCGCCGGCTGGTCCCAGGTTCATGGACCTATCCGAATCGGCCAGGGCGCCCTGGGAGACCAGCCGGGGGATCCGGGATCTGGTGCTGCGGCCGGTGCGGGAGAACCCGGCTTGGGGTACCGCAGGGTGCACGGGGGAAATCTCGTTGAGCAGGCAGTGGCTCAGGAAGACCACCCGGCCGCTGCGGGCGTCCGCAAGTTGCTCCCGGAGCTGCACACGCCGCCAACCCGCACCTGGCTGATCTCGTGGGTCATCGGATGCTGGAAGGCCGCCAATCCAGGCATCGCAGCCACAACGGAGGGCAAGCCGAACGGGCGCGCTCACGTTCGTGCCAGGCCACGCCGAGGGCCCAGCCTTCGCCGTACGGCTTCCTGACGACGTTGGGCACGTCGGGCGTGGTGCGGATGCGCTCGGCCCGCCGGCCGCTGCGGACACGCTCACCAAGGTCGCCGGCCGCGTCGAGGGTCGCGAGGACGTTGGCCGGGCAGGTCCGACCGGACGGCGGCGGACTCCTCGATCGGCCAGGCGACATAGGTCATCACCAGACCGTCGTTGGCCGGCCACGCGCCGACCGCCCGCCAGCCTTTGCTGTAGATCTCACGCCCCGGTCAGGCGGAACGCCCTCCCAGTACGTGCAGGAGGCGACTGTCAGCGGCGGCCTCTCCTGCCATGCCGGTGCGCCCGCCGTGGCGGCGACGACCGAATTGCCCGCCTGGTCCACGGCGAGTACCCAAAGGCTCCGGCTTCATGGCCACGTTAGGCGGTGGGTCTGACAGCTACAGGATGCTCCAGACCCAGCCCGGGCCGAAGCTTCGTGGAGATCACCGGCGCCCGGATCGGCGGCTTGGCCGACAAATACCAGGCAGCCTGTATCAGCACCTGCGCGCCGAGGGGCGACCTCCTGCAGGATCTCCGGCACCGGCCGGTTCACACTGGATCGCTGTACTTGCAGTCACCACACGGGCAACCCTGCAACCGACCTGGCTGGCGAGCTAGCTCAAGCTCCGCATGCGTGCTCGCGCCATTGTCGGCAGATTTGCGGGTGCTGACGCGACGCCCGCCACGTCGTAGCACTGCGTGGCGGGAGTCCCGGCTGGCGATTGAGCCCCGAGAAGCACGAACAAGTGGTTCTTTACACGATCCACACGACGGCTTCACCGAGCCTGCGCCCGGCTCGGGGCCGGCATCGCGCGCCGACACCCCGGCTTGCGGGCCTGGGACCTGGGTTCGGCGTGTGGGCGTTGGTGCTGTGGGCGGTCGCGGTGCACCGCGGGTACATCGGGCCGCGCAACGCCGGCTACGTAGCCACCGGGATCGGGCTGCTCATCGGTGCGCGCAGTCATACCTTGCCCAAACCGCTGCGGCCCCTGCCTGTGTTCCGCAGATGAACGATCATCTAGTCGGCGGATTTGGGTGTTGACCTGCGGAGACGGGTGCAGGCCCGGCGACGGGGCGTGTCACTAGGCGCCGGGATCTGCCCTGGTCAGGGCGTTGTGGGGGCGGCGGAGAGGACCTGCGGGGGTTCGGGTAGGTCCAGGGCCTTGAGGATGAGCTTGTGGCTGGCGGTGAGCTGGGTGCGGTGGGCGAAGGTGCCGTGGTCGCCGGTGAAGGTGCCCAGGTGGATGCGCTGCAGTTGGGCGCGCAGCTGGTTCCAGGTCTGGCCGGTGCTGGTCTCGGTGATGCGGATCAGCTGACCTGCGACAGCGGCGCGGTTGAGTTCACCGTGCAACCCAGCCGGTCATGCAGGTACCCGATCAGGCCCAGCTCCCGCTGAAGCTGCGGCACACAGGTTCAGGTACATCCGGTCGATGCACTCGACCTCGAACACCACGTGATCGGACAAGACGTCGGCGACACTGCGCGGTAGCGTCATGAAAAGCTCCGGTCGAGCCACGGCCACAGGCCACCTGCCGCTAACGAGCGGTCAATAACGGGACACAGCGTGTCACCGTCAGGCGCCGACCGGAGCCCATTCGCTCAGATCAGCCAGAGCAGACACGGCTCGTCGGGCTGGGGCGAAGCCCCGTTAGCTCTTTGCTTGATGCCTGCCGGACGCCGCAGCGCAGGGCCGTGGCTGAGATCCGGGCAAGAGCAGGGCGCGGCACCGCGCGGCGGCCAAGCTGAGCACGCCGCGCCGGGGCGGCGCTCCGCTCGAGCCTGGCGCGCTTCTCGGCGACCTGCATCCCGACGCGGCGGAGCTCGGCGATGAGCACGGCACGTTTCTGAGTGAGCAAGGGCGTGACCTCGCCGGGCGACGCCTGCGCGTGACCGGCGCGCCAGCAACTCGCTGCGGTTAGCGACGACCGTGCCCACGGTTTCTCCTTCCCGGCCCACCGGCTGGATGCCTCACCCGGGGGCCGCTGGTCCGATAGAAGCGAGCCGGATTGAAGCCACGATGCGCTGGCTGTGGTGGCCGGATGGAGAAGGGCCGGAATGGGCGGACTCAGTCGCGACCACCTGTCGGCGTGCAGGCCAACGTGCAGAGGTAGGTGCGAGTCAACGTACAGAGCTCCGGTGCCTTCGATCGGCTCGTTACGCGAGCCGATCGAAGGCACCCGGCCGGAGATGTGCGGCTGGCTATCGGGTGTCCCCGGCAGAGTGGCGTACGGCCATCTCTGCATGTTCGCCCGTACCTGGCTCTGCGGACGTACCTGTACGCCGACGCCACCCGCCGCTCAGGGGCGCCGGCGGCCGCATCTGACTTGCTTCACACGGTCATCACAGCGGCTTCACACGTCGTTCGCCCCACCGTGCTGTCCTTGGGGTGACCGATCGGGCACGGACGAAGACAGGCGAAGGAGGCGGAGTTGACCGCTGCCGATCTGCTGGTACTGGCTCCGGGGCTGATTTTCGGAGCCGGCCTGGCGGCGATCGGCGACCGCCTGCTGAGGCGCCGCGCGGCTGCCATCGTGGCTTTGGGGTCCGCGGTGGCGGCGCTGGTGGTGATGTGCGCTGCGGTGCGCGTTCACCCGTGGTCGATGTTGGGCATCGTGGTGGCGCTACCGGCTGCAGTGATCGCCGGATGGCATGTGGTGACCCGGCGTGGGCTGGCCCAGGTGGTGGCCGGCCTGATAGTGCTGGCCGCGGTGGTGGCACCGGTGCTGCACGTGCTGGCGCATCGGCCGGGAGCGCTGCTGGTCGCCATGCTCCTGTTCGGGTTCTCGATGGCCTCGGCCCGCGTCGCGCTGCTACCGGCGGGGCGGCGTCCGCGCCGGGGCAGTCGCCGCCGCGGAGCTCGGGTGACGGGTGCTGGCCGCGCCGTCCTGCTGCTCAATCCCCGCTCCGGCAGCGGGAAGGCGGCACGCCCCGGCCTCGCCGGCCTGGCCCGGCGGTCGGGGGCGGACGTCGTCGCGGTGCGGCCGGGGGAGGACCTGGGTGAGCTGGCCGAGGACTTGGTGGCCCGGGGTGCCGGTGTGCTCGGCGTCGCCGGCGGCGACGGATCGATGGCGCCGGTAGCGGCGGTCGCGTCCCGGCACGGGCTGCCCTTCGTGTGCGTGCCGGCCGGCACCCGCAACCACTTCGCTCTCGACCTCGGCCTGGACCCGAACGACCTGGCACACGCGATGACGGCCTTCCGGCGCGGGGTGGAGACCCGGGTGGACCTGGCCGAGGTCAACGGCCAGGTGTTCGTGAACAACGTCTCGCCCGGCAGCTACGCGGCAATGGTCCGGTCACGGCACTACCGGCGCTCCAAGGTGCGGGCAGTCCTGGACGAATTGCCCGACTTGATCGGGCCCGGCTCTGCGCCGTTGCCGCTACGTTTCCGGGGGCCGGACGGGGCGGAGCATTCCGGGGCCCACGCGTTGCTGGTGTCCAACAACCCCTACCGGCTCGGGGGCCTGGGGCACAGCGCCTGGCGTCCGCGCCTGGACTCAGGGTCGCTCGGTGTGCTGACCGTCCGGGTGGAGGACGGCCGCGCCGCCGCGCGGCTGGCCCTGCTGGAGCTGTTCGGCCGGGGACACCTGGTGCCGGGGTACTCCCGGTGGAGTGCCGCGACACTGACCGTAGACGCCGACAGCCTGACGCCGGCCGGCCTCGACGGCGAACCGGCGGCTCTCCAGCCACGGCTGCGTTTCGTCACCCGGCCAGGGGCGCTGGTTGTCCGCCTCCCGGTTGCGCCCCGCCGAAGCTCCGCCCGGCGGCTGATCGAGGAGTCCCGGCACCTGGTCAGGGCGGCTACCGCCGGGGGGCTGAGGGATTGAGTTGCTCCAGCTGATTGATGCGGCAGCCAAGGCCGCTGCTGCCACCGGCCAAGGAGCCTTCTCCATAGGTTCCGGGTTGCGGCAAGGGAAAGCAGGGCGGCGACGATGACCGCGCCCAAGACGAGGAGGCGACTGGGTAGCCGCCGGGCGGTTCGGCCAGGACGCCCCGCAAATGGCGCGAGCGCCACCGTGATCGCCAGCGGGGGCGGACAACAGTCCGTTGAGCTGCCCATGGCGGGCCTGGCCGGCGGCACCGTGACCCTCCTGATTCGGTGACCCAGCAGTTAGACGAAGATCGAACGGGTGCTGCCCGCATGGGCCGCCCCGTCACCATGACCGCCGGGCTGGGCGGCCCGCCGACCTGGGAGCCTGCGGTGCGAGACCTGGGCTGACCGGCCCGGTCAAGCTGTAGCCCCCGCGAGCCCGGCGCGCCTGCTAGCAACAGCCAGCAGCGGAGGCGGCCCGATTGTCGGCATCCTCAGCCGGGCGGGCGTCCCCGGCGCAGCACTGCGCGGAGTCGTGGTCCTCGCTGTAGAAGGGCTGGCTGTCGGCCAGGACGGCGTAGATCTCCCAGCGCTCGCCGTCGCTTGGGCCCTGCACCCAGAACTTGTCTTGCCTGGCGTAGCAGCAGGTGGTGTCGCGCTCGTCCACCGACGCCAGGCCGGCCTCGGCGAGCCGCGCCTGCTCGGCGTCGACCGTGTCGATGTCAGGCACCTCCACGCCGAGGTGGTTGAGGCTGCCACCGTGACCGGGATTCTCCATCAGGACGAGCTTCAGCGGCGGCCCGGTCCCACAGCCAGCCGTTCACCCAGTAGGCGGCCACCCAGCCGTCGAAGGTGATGTTGTTCGCCAGGTAGCGGACCGCGGCCGGGTCCGCCTTGATGCGTGTCGCGTTGTCCAGCGTCTTCAGGTCTGCCCCCAGGTCGAGCCCCGCCGCATGGTAGAGCGCGCGCACCTCGGTCGCGCCGGCTGATCTTGCCAGGTCCCTGACGTAGTTGACGCCGGTGTTCCACGACGGGTTACCGCCCGCGCGTGCCTCGAGGTCGGCCCGTAGCTCCAAAGCGAAGGGGAAGTCGACCTGAGTGTCCCAGAGGTACTGGTTGGCCGCCTGGCCTGCAAAGTCCGTGCTCGCAGGTTCCAGCGACAGCGGCGTGAACCAGCCCGGTGTGTCTGCGAGCGCGGCCGAGAGGACGAGCCGCGCCTGGCCCGAGGCGTCTTCTGCGCGGCCGCAGCGGCGGCTTCCGCGGCATTCAGGTTGCCGGACGGGTCGGTGATACCGGTCAGTACCACCGAGGGAGCGATCAGGGTCTTGAAGGCGAATGCCGAGTCCTCCGCCACGACCCGGCGGACTTCGGTCTCGACACCCCGCCGTCATCCCCGCCTGCGCCGAGGATGCGGACCGGGCTGTCTGACGCTGTCGCGACCGATGACGCCGACGACTCCTACGACCTGAGCTGGATGAGCGGCCTTCCAGCAGATGACATCCGCGCCATCTCGGCGCTGCGGCAGCTGCTGGCGCATGACACAGACCCCATTAACCGCCATTTCATGCACGCGCAGCTGGAAAACCTGCTGTACGGCGCCCGGAACGCCTTCGCCTCCGCACCGGATGAGTACGACCAAGCGTGCCGCGACCACGACGGGGAAATGGATGCCATCCGGCAAGCCTTTATGGCCAAGTGGGGGCAGGTACCTGTCCTGGAGGCCTACCGGCAGATGGCGATCCGCCAGCAGAAGGTCGGCAATCTTGAGCAGGCGCGTGGTGGGCGGAGCGAGGCATTGCTGTCTACGGGGACAACGCCGCTCGCCCAGAAGCCGCCGAGGATCTACGCCGACGGGCAGCCGGCTACTCCGCAGCACGCTGGTCGACGGCGTGCGAGGCAAGCTCTTCGCGCTTCGTGGCCGGTCCTCGAAGTGGCTCATGCGCTGCATGCGCTATGCCGCCACGGTCGCAACGCTCAGCAACGCCACACGCGCTGCTGCCTCAAGTCGAGTGAGAAACCCGAGGTCGTGCTGCTTCACACCGGATGAGACAACGAACTCCCGCTTCAGGTCAACTGAGACTGCTTCACATCGGCTGAGAACTGACAGTGAAGGAGTTGTACGTCTTCGGCTCATTCGCGCGCGGCGCGACCGAGCAACGCCATCTGGTTCTGCCACCAGCGCACCAGCCTCGCCCGTCAGCGCGAGCACCTGAGCACCCGAGCACCCGCGAAGGCCTAGCCGCCATCGGCCGCACACCGCGCACGTCGGTGAAGCTAGTTGAGCATCAGGATGCAACGCCATACCGACCCGTGACGCGCTCGGCCGTTCAGCACCGGCCAGTTCTGCGGTCACCATGCGGTCAAATGATCAAGGACCCGACCGCCGCACCTGGCGATCAGGCCCTTCACCTGCTACTTCTTCAGTAGCCCCGACCGGATTTGAACCGGCGCTACCGCCTTGAGAGGGCGGCGTCCTAGGCCGCTAGACGACGGGGCCAAGTTTGCGGCACACGGCGTAACTCGGCCGACGCTACCTTGCGGCTGCGTCGGGGACGTCACGGCCTAGCCAGCATAGCGGTTTCAGGCGAGGGGGCCGAATCGGACCACGCCCTCCGGCAGTCACGCGGGCTGGTAGTCCTCGCCGCACGCGTAGAGCGCTCGCGCGGACGCCCGGGAGACTCGCGCGGCACCGAGACGGCCCGCGCTCCAACGAGACGGTGTTGCTGCCGGAACGGCCGCGGCACCTTGCGTTCGGGGACGTGGCCCCGGCGTGGGGGTACTCCAGCGCCTGGGCGTGGCCGCCATCATCGACGGTGGCTTCCTGGCCCCGTGCTGATCCTGGCGCGGAATACCGGGCCTGTGGTCGGGAAAGCACAAGACGACCGGTTTCAACAGCCAGGTCATATCTACCCTGTCCGACGACGTGATCTTCTTGGGAGGTTCCAAGATGCGTTGCGGGTTCGGTTGCTAGTTCCAACGGTCGGAGGGGTTGGCTTGGATGTTCGTTCAGCTGAGAGGTTAGGTCGGAGGTCATGCTTCGCGGATGCTCACGAACAAGCCGACGGTCCGCCGACCTGGTGGCGGCTAACCCCTCGGCTCATTCCCAAGCTGACAGTCCACGGTCGTCCCGCCCGTTGACACTTAGCGTCAAATCCCGAACGTGCAGCACGACTGTGCAGCAACCGAGCCGACATCCGCTGACCGCAGCCGACCCCGGCAGGCCGCGCACCATAGGCGACCTTCCGTGCTGGATCCCATAGCCAACCGCCTTCAGAGAGGAACCCTGGGGCTTGCTCGTTCCCCCTACGTTCCCACCAACCTCCGGAACAGCCAGCGCGGATGCCTCGTTGAGACATCCGCGCTGGTCACGCACGTGCTGGGGTACCAGGACTCGAACCTAGACTAACGGAGCCAGAATCCGTTGGGCTGCCAATTACCCCATACCCCAAGGGGGGCGAGCCTTCGCTCGCGCCCGTGCAGTTTAGCCGAATCCGGGCCGGCCGGCCAAAGCGATGGCGATACCCCGGCCTGCGGCGGCCACGCCCCGGCGAAAGCGACGGCCGCAGGAGCGGGCCACCTCACGATCGTGCGCGGTCACCACGAAGACGTAGGCGACCGCCGCCTCAGCCGGCGGCTGCGGCGAGTGCGCGGTTGAGGCGGCTGAGTGTTCGTTCCTTGCCCAGAAGCTCTATCGACTCGAACAGCGGTGGTGATACCCGCCGTCCGGTCACCGCGACCCGCACCGGCCCGAAGGCGGCCCTCGGCCTGAGGCCCAAACCGTCCACCAGCGCGTCACGCAAAGCACCCTCGATCGCCTGCGACGTCCAGTCGCGGGCGGACTTGATCGCGGTTATCGACGCCTCAAGCACGGGCGCCGCGTCTGGTGTCAGGATGCGTTCCGCGGCCTCGCCCTCGATCTTGAAGTCTTCCTCGTCCACGAAGAGGAACCCCAGCATCGGCGCCGCCTCGGTCAGCCGTGAGATCCGCTCCTGAATCAGCGGTGCGGCAGCTGCGATCAGAGCTGCCGCCCGCTCGTTGGCCGGGTCTGCGACGAGCCCGGCTGACTGCAGGACCGGGGTGATCCGGTGGGCGAAATCAGCGGGTTCAAGAGCGCGGATCTTGTCTCCGTTGATCGCCTCGAGCTTCCGCACATCGAACTGCGCCGGATTCCGTCCCACCCGCGCGAGATCGAACTCGGCGGCCATCTCGGCGAGCGAGAACTCTTCCCGGTTGTCCCCCGGAGACCAGCCGAGCAGCGCAAGGTAGTTGCACAGCGCTTCGGGCAGGAAACCCTCCTGCCGGTACCAGGCGATCGATACGACGCCGTTGCGCTTGGACAGCTTCTGGCCGTCCGGGCCAAGGACGTAGGGCAGATGGCCGAACCTCGGCATCTGTTCCTCCCGCACCCCCATGGCCCGGTAAACAGCGATCTGCCGGGGCGTGGACGACAGCAGGTCCTCGCCTCGCAGAATGTGCGTGAGCTTCATCGTCACGTCGTCGACCGCGACCGCCAGCGTGTAGAGCGGGCTGCTGTCTGCCCGCGCGAGCACGAAATCCGGTACGGCCGCGTGGTCAAAGGTGACCTCACCGCGGATCAGGTCGGTGAAGGTCGTCGATCCGTCCGGCATCCGGAATCGCACCACCGGCCGCCGTCCCTCGGCCTCGAACGCCGCGACCTGGGCAGCGGTCAAGATCCGGCAGTGCCCGTCGTACCCGGAAGGGCCGCCCGCGCTACGCGCCGCCGCCCGGCGCTCCGCCAGTTCCGCTGGCGTGCAGTAACAGTAGTAGGCGTGCCCGTCGTCGAGAAACCGGCGCGCCCAGCCCGCGTACAGGTCCATCCGCTCGCTCTGCCGGTAAGGACCGTAGGAGCCGCCCTCGTCCGGCCCTTCATCCCAGCCGAGCCCGAGCCAGTGCAGCGTCTCGATTGCCGCGTCGATGTATTCGTCGGTGACCCGGGTGCGGTCGGTGTCCTCGATGCGCAGCACGAACACGCCGCCGCTGCGCCGCGCGAACGCCCAGTTGTAAAGGGCGGTCCTGATGTTCCCGACGTGCAGGTCCCCGCTGGGTGACGGAGCGAACCGCACCCGGACGCCGGCCGGGCCGCCGCCGGAAACATGCCGCGTGTCACTCGCGGGCGCGCCCGGGTCAGTCACGGGAAACCACCTTGCTTGTCAGCGTTCCAATGTTCTCGATCGTCACGGCGACCTCGTCACCGACCTCCAGCGGCCCCGACCCCGCCGGGGTCCCCGTGAGCAGCACGTCGCCTGGCACCAGCGTCATCACCTCGCTGATGAAAGCGATCAGCGCGGGTACGTCGTGGCGCAACTGCGAGGTCCGCGCCTGCTGCCTGACCGTGCCATTGACGCTAGTCGTTATGGCCAAGTCGGCGGGGTCAGCATCCGTCTCGATCCACGGCCCGAGCGGGCAGAACGAGTCGAATGCCTTCGCCCGGTCCCACTGTCCATCGTTTTCCTGCAGGTCGCGCGCGGTGACGTCGTTCGCGCACGCGTAGCCGAAGATCACTTCGCTGGCCCGCTCCGGCGGCACCTCACGGCACAGCCTGCCGATGACCACGGCAAGCTCGCCCTCGTAGTCGACCCGGCTCGTCAGCTTGACCGGATAGGAGATCGGATCGTCGGGGCCGGCCACCGCGGTGGACGGCTTGAAGAACAGCACAGGCCCCGGCCGGCCGCGGGCGGGCTCCTGGGCGTCGCCGCCGTAGGTCCCCTCGACCGCGACCACCTTGCTCGGCAGCACCGGCGCGAGCAGGCGCACGTCGGCGAGCCGGTACCTGGTCCCGGTAAAGCGGACCACCCCGCCCCCGAACGGGTGCCCGGAGATCTCCGCCACCACAAGCTCGTCTTGCGCGGCGTCTGTCACCCCGTTGCCCTGGCCACTCTCGACCACGCCAAAGGCAACCTCCCCGCCGCGGGAGAATCTCGCGATCCGCAACGCCACCCCTTTGCTCTGCCGACCCCAGCACTTCGCTCTGCCGACCCCAACACGGTCGAGCCTACTGAGCCCGCCGAGGTGCTTGCGTGCGGCCACCGGGTCGCTCCTGCGGAGCTGGCGTATCAGCCGGGCGGCAGCCCCGCGACCAGGCCGGCCGGCACAACCTTGACGGGGAAAGGCTCGCAGGCCGCAAACACCTCGCCGGCGGTGACGTGAGCGATTTCGACATAACGGCTGCCGCGCAGTTCGGATGCTATGAGCTGCGGCCGTGCGGGCTCTGGCACAACGATCCAGTACGAGGGCACGCCGAACTTCTCGTAGACGCTCTTCTTCTGGTTAAGATCGAAGAGCCTGGTGCTCGGCGACTGCACCTCCACCGCGAGGGCCGGCGGTCCGGTCAGCTTGCGACCAGCCAGGTCCTGCTTCCGCACGACGACGATGTCCGGAATCAGCTCCGTCTGGACATTGACCATCATTCCCGGCCCAGGCAGCACGTACAGCCCGTCAGGGCACGCCTGCGCCAGAAGCAAGCTCAGCTGCATCAGCACGAACTGGTGCGCGATGATCGGCGCCGGGCTCACGATCAGTACTCCGTCGATAAGTTCGTACCTGCGGCCGTCATCGGGCATCCGGTCGAGTTCGTCGACGGTGAACGGCCGGCCGGGCGCTGGCCATGCCTCGGCGATAGTCACAACTGCCATGGTGCCTCCTGTGGCTCATGCCCGCCACTTTCGCAGCAGCCACCGACAATCTGCGCGGGTAATGGCGCGGCTGTGGACAACTATCAGCGCCGCCGGAGCCTGGCGCCCAGTGATTGCACCTCCACGCCTCAGTCCGCGAACAGGCCCGCGACGAGGCGCGCGGGAACCACCTCGACATGGAACGGCCGTTCCAGCAGGAGACCCTCGTCTCCGGTCACGTGCGCGACCTGCTCGTACTTGCCGTTCATGAGCTCCAGCACGATCAGCTCGGGGCGGGCTCTATCTGGCACGACGATCCAGTACGACGCCACGCCGAAGGTTTCGTATGCGGCCTTCTTCCGATTGAGGTCGATCAGCGCCGTGCTCGGCGAGCGGACCTCCACCGCAAGCAACGGAGGCTCGGTGACCTTGGCTCCGTCGATATGCGACCGGCGTATGACGACGATGTCCGGGTCGAATTCGGTGTCCGTCGAGATCTGGACGGCCGGCTCGGGCAGGGCAAGAAGCTCACGTGGGCATGCTTGCCTCAGCACTACCAGCAGCTCCGCCGCGACTTCTTGGTGAGACTTGGCTGGCCGGGGGCTCACGATAAGAACCCCGTCGAGCAGCTCGTACCGGCGGCCGTCATCGGGCATCCGGTCGAGTTCGTCGACGGTGAACGGGCGGCCGGCCGCCGGCCACTCGGTCGTACTCACAACAGTCATGGTGCCTCCTGTGGCTCATGCCCGCCACTTTGGCAGCAGCCACCGACAATGTGCGCAGGGGCAATGGCGCGGTTGTGGACAACCATCAGCGCCGCCGATCGCGTGGGCTATGGCACATGCGATCCGCGGCGCTGACGTTCCCTGCGTGAGGCATGTGGTGGCACAACTGCCATCGTGCCTCAGCCAGTGAGCAGACCCTCGATCAGGCGCGCGGGAACCACCTCGACCTGGAACGGCCGCTCCAGCCGGAGGCCCTCGTCGCCGGTAACGTGCGCCATCTCCTGATAGCAGCCGTCCCGTAGCTCGAACACGATCAGCTCGGGCAGGGCTCGGTCCGGCACGACGATCCAGTACGAGGCCACGCCGAAGGCCTCATACGCAGCCTTCTTCCTGTTCAGGTCGATTAGCGCCGTGCTCGGCGAGCGGACCTCCACCGCCAGCAGCGGCGGTGCCGTAACCTTGGCCCCGCCAACGTCCTCGCGCCGTACCACGACGACATCAGGGTCGAACTCCGTCTGGTCGCTCAGCTGCACAGCTGGCTCTCGGACGACAAACAGGCCGTCTGGGCACGATTGATCGAGTTCTCGGGCCAGACGGAATGCCACCATCTGGTGAACCGTGCTCGGCCGGGGGCCCACGATCAGCGCCCCGTCCAGCAACTCGTACCGGCGGCCGTCATCGGGCATCCGGTCGAGTTCGTCGACGGTGAACGGACGGCCGGCGGCCGGCCACCCCGTGGCGTTGCTCACAACAGTCATGGTGCCTCCTGCCGCTCATTCCCGCCACTTTGGCAGCAGCCACCGACAAATGTGCGCGCGGGCAATGGCGCGGTTGTGGAGAACCGTCAGCGCCGCCGATCGCGTGGGCTATGGCACATGCGATCCGCGGCGCTGACGTTCCCTCGTCTACGCCGAGCAGGCGGTGGCCCGACTGCCATGCTGCGTCAGTCGGTGAACATGGTGCGTCAGCCGGTGAACAGGCCAGCGACCAGGCGCGCTGGGACCACCTCGACCTGGAATGGCCGCTCCAATCGGAGGCCCTCGTCGCCGGTGACGTGCGCCACCTCCTGGTAGCGCCCGTCCCGTAGCTCGAACACGATCAGCTCGGGGCGTGCTCTATCTGGCACGACGATCCAGTACGAGGCCACGCCGAATGCTTCGTATGCCGCCTTCTTCCTGTTCAGGTCGATCAGCGCGGTGCTCGGCGAGCGAACTTCCACCGCTAGCAGCGGCGGCTCGGTGACCTTGGCCCCGCCGACCTGGCTGCGGCGGATTACCACGATGTCGGGGTCGAACTCAGTCTCATGGCTCAACTGCACGGCCGGCTCCGGCAGGGCACGCAGATCCTGCGGGCATGCCTGCCTCAGAACTACCAGTAGCTCCGCGGCCGTTTCCTGGTGAACCGTGGTCGGCCGGGGGCTCACGATCAGCGCCCCGGCCAGCAGCTCGTACCTGCGGCCGTCATCGGGCATCCGGTCGAGTTCGTCGACGGTGAATGGACGGCCGGCGGCCGGCCACCCCGTGGCATTGCTCACAACAGTCATGGTGCCTCCTGTGGCTCATGCCCGCCACTCTGGCCCGGGCACCGACAGTCTGTGCCCTGCCGTGGCGCAGGCTGTGGAAAAGCATGAGCGCCGCGGATCGCGTGGGCTATAACACATGCGATCCGCGGCACTGAGCCGAGTTGGCGTCGCCGGGCAGACTGTGGCCATGCGCCAAACCCGATTTGATGCCGTCGTCGTGGGCGGCGGCCACAACGGCCTCGTCGCAGCCGCCTACCTTGCCAGGGCGGGCCGCTCGGTCCTGGTACTCGAGCGCCTGCCCGGCGTCGGTGGCGCCGCCGTGTCCGCGGCCACCTTCGGCGGCGTCGACGCCCGGCTGTCCCGCTACTCCTACCTGGTGAGCTTGCTGCCCGTGAGCATCATCAGCGACCTGGGGCTGAGTTTCGCGACCCGGCCGCGGCGGATCGCCTCTTATACGCCGTGCGGCGACCGCGGCCTGATCGTGGACTACGGCGACCCGGCGCGAAGTGCGGCATCCTTCGCCGCGGTCACCGGCGGCGACGAAGACTGGCAGGCCTGGCAGCGCTTCTACGCGGCGACCGGCGACCTCGCCAAGCGGCTGTTCCCGACGCTGACACAGCCGCTGCGGTCCAGGTCAGAAATGCGCGCCGTCGCGGGCACGGGCGCAGCGTGGGACATCCTGGTAGAACGCCCCGTCGGGGAGACGCTCGAGCGGGACTTCCGCGCCGACGCCGTGCGCGGTGTCGTGCTCACCGATGCCGTCGTCGGCACGTTCGCGCGCGCCACCGAGCCGAGCCTGCGGCAGAACTGCTGCCTGCTCTATCACGTGATCGGAAACGGGACCGGCGCCTGGCAGGTGCCTGCTGGCGGGATGGGCGCGCTCACAGCAGCCCTGCGAGACGCGGCCTGCGAGGCGGGTGCCGAGATCCGCACCCGGAGCGAGGTGGTGGGCATCGACCCGGCAGGCGAGGTCACCGTGCACGAGGACGGCGGCGAGTACTCCGTGGGGGCCGCGCACGTCCTGGCCGGCGTCGCACCGGTCACGCTGGCCGGGTTGCTCGGCGAGGGCCACGGCGGAGTCGGGGGGATCGCCCAGCCTGAGGGCTCACAGCTAAAGATCAATATGGTCCTGTCGCGGCTCCCCCGCCTGCGCGACCCGTCCGTGCACCCGCGCGACGCTTTCGCGGGAACCTTTCATGTC
Organism: uncultured Actinomycetota bacterium; assembly: GCA_963727015.1. Taxonomy (GTDB): domain Bacteria; phylum Actinomycetota; class Actinomycetes; order Streptosporangiales; family Streptosporangiaceae; genus DATFVJ01. Next base: position 22,881 of record CAVSEV010000010.1, read on the forward strand.
AACGAGGGGTACGCGAACCTGGACGCGGCCTACACGCAAGCCGCGGCCGGGCACATCCCCGCGCTGCCGCCGTGCGAGGTGTACTGCCACACGCTGACGGACTCTTCAATCCTCGGGGACGCGCTCGCCGCGAGCGGCGCCCACACCCTGACGGTCTTCGGGCTGCACATGCCCGCGCGGCTGTTCCGCGACCGCCCGGACGAGGCACGCAAGGACGCGCTTGCCGCGACGCTACGGTCGATCAACAGCGTGCTCGCCGAGCCGATCGAGGACTGCCTGCTGCGCGACTCCGGCGGCGAGCCGTGCCTCGAGGTCAAGACGCCGGCCGATCTCGAGGCCGAACTCGGGCTTCCCGGCGGCCACATCTTCCACGGTGACCTGGCCTGGCCGTTCGCCGAATACCCAGGCGAAGCCGGGCAGTGGGGGGTAGCGACTCCCCACCCGCGGGTCCTGCTGTGCGGGGCCGGCGCCCGCCGCGGCGGCGGCGTGAGCGGCATCGGCGGCCACAACGCCGCGATGGCGATCCTCGGCACGGGCTGACAGGCCCGGGCCGCGCAACTGCGAGCAGCCCTGCGACGCGCGCCAAACCAGTTCGCCACTGCACGGATGACGGTAACTTATATGGCTTTCCCGGCGGTTCGGCCGAGGCCGGACGAGCGGAAGACCGAGGATCCGCCGCCAGAGTGCTCAGGGTGCGAGGCGAGCCTGGCCGGGTTGAGTGCGGCCGGCTCGTCGTGGGCGCAGGTCTCGGACGTGAAGATCGCGCGGTGGGTGACCGAGTGGCTGCTGCAGTCGCTGCTGTGCCGGTGCTGCGGGAAGCTGACGACCGCGGACGCGCCGCCGGGCGCGTACCCGGGCACCATTTCGTACGGGGCGGGGATCAACGCGGCCGCGGTGCTGCTGAGCGGGTACAGCAACGTGCCGTCCGAGCGCGCCGCACGCCTGATCCGATACTGCTGGGCATGCCGATCACCCCGTGCTTCGTGGACCGGGCCAGCGCCCGGCTGGACGAGAAGCTCCAGCCTGCGGCGTACGACGACGCGATGCAGGCCGCCCTTGCGGACGAGCCGCTGCTTGGTGCGGACGAGACCCCGGTCCACGTGCTGACCCGCGATACAGACCCGGAGACCGGGGAGCCGGAGGAGGGGGCGCCGCACGTGCTGATCGTCCGCCCGCCGGGCGGGACGCTGACCTGGCTGCGGGCCATGGGATCGCGCCGCGCCGCGGCGATCACAGCGATCCTGTCGTTGTTCACCGGGATACTGATCACCGACGGGTACACCGCTTACCAGCAGATGCTCACCGATCTCACGGGTATCCAGCAGTGCGCCGCGCACGTCATCCGCCCATGCCGCGCGGTCAGCAAGCTCGGCCCCGGCAGCCTGCCGCCCTGGTCCACTGACGTGATCATCATCGTCCGCCAGGCGCACCTGGCCTGCGAGGACGCCCGGTCCCGCGGACAGCCTCCGGACCCGCAGGTCATCGCAGACCTGCGCACCCGCTACGACAGGCCGTCTCCTTCGGGATCACGCACAACCGGCACCGGGTCTGGCACGACGGCGACCACCCCGGCTACGTGCTCGGCTCCTGGCTGCACGGCTACGACCCCCAGGTGTGTCTGTGGACGAGCGACTCCGCCGTCGAGTGGAACTTTTTGACGCCTTGACAAAACGATAGCCGAACGGGGTTGCGCCCGCGCACAGAAAGGCGCAACCCTTCCCAGGGGCAACCCATGTGATCAATAATCTGATTGATAGAGCTGGGGCCAGGTCGTCGGCATGCTGAGTGCCGGCGGCACGCTGCCACGACTTTCGATGGATGCGAAATCCTGTTCCGGGGGCGGATCATGCACGGGAAACTCGCGCTCATTCTGGCCATGCTTGCCACGGTCATCGGATCGCTGAGCCAGGCGCAGCCGGCCCTGGCATCGGCACCCGCGCCGGCGGCCGGGGGCACGTGGCATTGGACAGCCCGGTCGGCTGCCTTCGGAGCCCAATCGGCCAGTGCCGGCCGCGCCAAGTGGCCTTGCGGCCGCACTCGCCGGGTCGTCGGTGTCGCTGACGTGGACGAACAACGCCACGATCCCTGCGGCGACGGCCGGACAGATCGAGCGGGCGACCGACGCCGGGTTCACCCAGCACGTGACCAGCTTCGCCGTCGGCCCGAACGTCACGAGCTATACAGACACTGGTGTCGTCGCGGGCACGACGTATTACTACCGGGTGCTCGCGCGGAACCTGGCAGGCAGCTCGTCATGGTCGCACGTCGTGTCGTTCCTGCGCCCAGGTTCTTCGGCGCCGGCCAGCTTCTTCGGCTCGCAGTTCGCCTGCGCGGCCTACTGCGACGGCAGTTTCGGCTGGAATAACAACACCTCGGTTGTCACCGCTGACGGGCTTCCCGCAGGCAGCTCATTCACGGACATGCTGCGGGTCGCCTACCCGAAGGGCAGCATCGACTCCAGTGCGGCGGCCAAGCTCGGGACGCCGGTCGGCGGCGCTCAGGCGGCGCTGCCGTTCAGCGCCGGCCCGACATCTGCGCCGACCACTCTCCAGTATTACGTGCGCCCGCAGCCAGGCTTCCAGTCAATCCGGGGTGGCAAGCTGCCCGGCTTGTACGGTGGCGACACAACCGTCGCCTCTGGCGGGCATGATCCTAACGGCACCAATGGGTGGAGCGCGCGGCTGATGTGGCGCAACGACAACAACGGTGAGGTCTACGCCTACCTCGACGACACCGACGGCTACGGTATTCAGCTCGGGTGCGGCAACTGGACCTGGCAGCCCGGAAAGTGGACCAAAGTCCAGGAAACCGTGAGCCTGAATACGCCAGGCAAGTCTAACGGTAACATTACCGTATATATCAATGGCGTGCTGGCGCTTGAGGCCGTCGGCCTGAAGTTCCGAACGGTGAGCTCGCTCCAGATCAATGGCCTGTTTTTCAGCACATTCTTCGGCGGCCATGACAAGACCTGGGCGACTCCGCAGGCACAGCACACCGATTTCGCCGGGTTCGCGATGACTCACCAGGCGATATCAGCTGCGCCCGCGGTGGCCTGTAAGGTAAGCGCCGCTTATCCACACGGCCGCTACGCACACGGCCCCCACTCACGCGGCCGCCACCCACACGGCGCAAGGCCGGCCGCAGTGAGCGCGTTCACGCGGTGAGGGTCGGCGGGAGCATAGCGGCGACGCGCCCTCAGGAGACCGAGTGGGTGATGGTGGCAGACGCGCCCACGGCAAGATTGCCGGTCCAGGTCAAGTTCGGGCTGGTGTAGGTGACGCGGCCGGCCGTGGTGGGGGTGACAGCGCCATCGCCGTTGTAACTGGCGTCGTCCAGCACCCCGGGCGCGAGCTTCACCGATCCGCTTTCTGGTGTGATCGACGATGCCACCTACAACGGCGACGCGACCGCCACCGCGGGCTCGGTCTCCTTCATCAGCCTGAACGTAGCCTGGACGGGCGACCTGGGAGCAGAAGGTGAAGAACCTGGAGTCCGATCCCCGTTGCATCCTCACGGCCGGCACCAACCAGCTCCGGTGGGGGCTGGGTGGGGGCTGGACGCCGTATGCCGAAGCCCACGGCTCGGTAGTTGCGGTCGATTCCGGTTCAGGAGGCGGGTCTTGCCCGTAGTGGTGGATGCGGACGCCGACGATGAGGGCTCCCAGGGTCGCTTAGGACTGCTCACCGGGTGGCGGGCTGGGCGGCGGCGAGGGAGCCGGGGGCGGGCAGCCCGAATACGCGCCGTTTGGCTGCGTCGAGGACCCGCGTGGGCAGCATGCTGAGCAGGGCAAGCCGCCGCGAGTCCTTGCCCGTCAGGTACACCGTCCGGGGGTGGCGGGCGGTCAGCGCCCGGGTGATGGTGACAGCCGCGACATCGGGCGGGCTGCCGCTTCCCTCGCGGTGATTCATCACCTCGAGCATGTTCGCGAACGTGGCCTGGTACAGGGCGCGGCCCTCGGGGCTAGCGGCGGCCATGGCCGCGGCCGCGTCGCGGGACACCTTGCCGGCCGCTCCGCTGTTGACGCTGGCCAGCTCGACCAGCAGGACCCGGATGCCCCACGGAACGAGTTCCTGGCGGAGCGAATCGGCCAGGGCGGTCAGGGCGGCCTTGGCCGCGTCGAGCGGGCCGGCGAACGGCGGGTTGAACCGGACGCCAATGGTGCTGATGATCACTATCCGGCCGGCCACCCGGCGCAGCAGCGGCAGCATCGCCTGGGTGACCGCAAGCTGGCCGGTCACGTTGACGTCCAGCTGCCGCCGGAACGCGTCAAGAGGCACCAGCTCAGTCGGGCAGGCCAGGCCGTACCCGGCGTTGTTGACCAGGCCGTCCAGGCCGGCCTGGACGGCCTGGACGTGTCCGCCGATCACCGCGGCCGCCCCGGCGATCTGGCTGGCGTTGGTGACGTCGAGCAGCAGCGGGGTGACCTCACCGTCGGCCGCGGCGAGGACCAGCTGGTCACCGTCGGCTTCCCGGCGGATCCCGGCGTAGACGTGCTGCCCGGCGGCCGCGAGGCGCAGTGCGGTGGCCCGGCCGATGCCTGAGGAGGCACCGGTGATGAGAGTGTGCTTGCGCGTGCAGTTCATGTCTCCTCCGTTTCGCGAAGCTGTGTCAGTTAGCCTGCGCCGCCGCGGCCGCGGGAACATCCGCCAGCTGGCCGATGTGCCGGCCGGGCCCGGCTCCGCCGCCCATCCTTTCGGTGACCAGGCGTCACGGCGCTGTCGGCGAGGCGGTGCAGGGTCAGCCGGCACGCCCCGGCGCCATCCAGGAATCGAGCACCTGTTGCGGCACCGGGCCGCGCGGCACATGCCGCAAGCAGCCGACGCCCGCCTCGCCGCCGTGCCCCGGGGCGAGAGTGAAAGCCGGGCAGGAAGCACTCGTGCGAAAACCGATTCCGATCTATCCGGTAGGAGGATTAGGTACACGGGCCAGGGCGAAGAACTCGGCGCGGGAGCGCGGGTCGGTGCGCAGCGTGCCAAGCAGGGCGGAGGTGACTGTTGTGGCGCCGAGCGCGCGGACGCCGCGCTGGGTCATGCAGGTGTGCTCGGCCTCCAGCACCACGCCGACACCCCGGGGGCGAAGATTCGCGTCGAGGAACTTGGCGACCTGCATGGTCAGCCGCTCCTGGGTCTGCGGCCGGGCGGCAAAGTGCTCCACCAGGCGGGCCAGTTTGGACAGCCCGAGGATGCGCTCCCCGGGCAGGTAGCCGACGTGCGCGACGCCGGAGAAGAGCAGCATGTGATGCTCGCAGAGGGTCCGGAACGGGATGGCGCGAGCCAGCACCAGCTCGTCATAGCCCTCGTCGCCCGGGAAGGTGGTGAGCCGGAACGGCTGCGCAGCAAGCAACTCTGCGTAGGCGCAGGCCATCCGGGCAGGCGTAGCTCGCCGTTCCTCGCGGTCGAGGTCGATCCCGAGCGCGGTGAGGAAGTCCGCGGCGGCCCGCTCCGCGGCGTCCAAGTCCACGGCGCGCTCCGCGGCGTGCAGATCTACGACGGGCTGCCCCCCGTCCAGGTCCACGGCCGGGTGCGCCCCGTCCAGGTCGATACGAGGCTGCACCCGGTCCTGGTCCACGGCCGGGTTTGCGTCCAAGGCAGGGCCCTCGTGGGCTACCAGCAGCGCCGAACGCGGCCATGTGCCGTTGGCTGAGCTTGGCTTCGGCAGAGCTGGCGTCTGGGCGGCGCTGCCGGGGATCGGCTGGTGGGTCATAATGCTCCCGTTGACGTCATGGCGTCGCTGCGGGGATGACGACGCAGCAGTGCGCGGGTTCCGGATCGAGGACCGGGTTCAGTCCGTCGGCGCCCAGGCCCGCGACCAAGCCCTGGATCAGCGCGAGGTTCATGTCGCAGACCACCTCGGGCTGTAGTTCCGCCAGGCGGCGGAACGGGCAGTTGCGCATCCGGACGGTGCCAGCGTCGTCATGCCAGGGTTCGAAGCCGTGCTCTGACAGCGCGCTCTCCAGAGCCAGCCGCTGACCGTCGCGTTGTGCATCATCGGCCCGGTGCCGCTGACCGAGGCCGGCACCCAGCTGCCAGGCGGCGGCGTGCAGCGCGGCCCGGGTCCGGCCACTGCGGTCAGCCGCGACCGCCTGGACCAGCAAGCGCGCCGCCAGCTCATACTCCCGGGGCGGGACGGTCACCATGAACTCGCCGCCCGACCGGGAGTAGACCTTGGCCGGACGGCCGGCACCCGGTCCGCCGCGGCCTGGCGGCCGCCGGTAGGAGGCCGTCAGCAGTCTGGAATCTACGAGCTTGTCCAGGTGGTAGACGGCCAGCGCACGGCCGATGCCCACCGCGGCCGCCGCCTCGTCCCGTCCAACCGGCTCGGTGCGGCCGGACACGAACGCATACAGGCGGCCGCGGACCCGGTCGTCCAGACAGCTCAGCGAGGCCAGGTCTGCCTCGTTCTGCGACAAGCTCACTCGTGTAGTCTATCGTTAGTAAAAACTCGCGAAAGAGGATCAGGCTGATGACCGTTCTGGTCGGCCGCCGCGAATCGTTCAATGCCGCGCACCAGCTGTGCGACCCGGACCTGTCCGATGACGAGAACCGGCGCCTGTTCGGGAAATGCGCGAATCTGCACGGGCACAACTACGTCCTGGAGGTGATCGTGGCCGGCGAGATCGATCAGGCCACCGGTTACGTCCTGGACCTGAAAATGCTGTCGGACGTCATCAGCAGGCAGGTCATTCACGACGTGGATCACCGCAACCTGAACACCGACGTCCGGTGGCTCAAGGGGCGCATCCCGACCTCCGAAAACCTGGCCCTGGCCTTCTGGGAGCGGCTCCAGCCGGAGCTTCCCGACGGGCTGCTGCGGTCGGTCCGGGTCTGGGAGACCGACAAGAACTGGGCTGAAGTCGGTGACCAGGCCTGAGGCTCCGGCCGGTGCGGGCCGGGAAATGCCGGGGACTCACCAGGGCGGGGCAGGAACCGCCGGAGCCTGCAGCCCGGGCGGCCCGGGAACTGCGCAGCCGCTACACGGCCGCGGACCTGGGCGTGTTCACCTGCGACGAGGCGAGCCGCTTCGTCCCGCAGGGGGACGGTGATCCGCAAACCGACATGGTCCTGGCCTGGGAACTGCTGTACCGGCTGGAACCGGAGCTCTATGACCGGCTGGCCGGCGCCGAGCGGCTCCATCCCGCAGTCGTGGGCTGGCTGCCGCGCGACGTGGACCGGATCGCCGAGGTCGGCGCGGGCACGGGACGGCTCACGCTCGAGCTCATCGAGCGTGGCCAACGGGTCGTGGCGGTGGAGCCCGCGCGGCCGTTGCGCCGGATCCTGAGGCGGAAGCTCGCGGCCGCCGATCACGGCGACCGGGCCCGGGTGATCCGCGGGTTCTTCGACCAGCTGCCGCTTCCCGACGACTACGCCGACCTGGTCGTCGCCTGCTCGGCCTTCACTCCCGCCCCGGGGCACGGCGGCGAGGCGGGCCTGGCCGAGATGGAGCGGGTCTGCCGACCGGGCGGGCGCGTGGCCATCATCTGGCCGAACCACCTGGACTGGCTCGCCGCCCGCGGCTACCAGTACGTCAGCTTCCCCGGACCGATGTCTGTGGAGTTCGGTAGCTACCGGGAGGCGGTGGAGCTGGCCAGGATCTTCTACCCCGAGGCGGCCGAAGAGGTCCGGCGGCGCGGGCGGCGGACGGTTCCCTTCGAGGTGCTGGGCATCAACCCGCCGCGCGACCTGGCCTTCAAGGTGCTATCGCGATGAAGATCGCGATCATGGCGCCGCTGGTGACGGCCATCCGCGAGCCTCAGCGCGGAGGCTCGCAGGCGTTCGTGTCCGATCTGGCCCGCGGCCTGACCGGACGGGGGCACGAGGTGCACGTCTACGCCGCCTCCGGATCGGAGATCCCGGGGGTCGAGGTGATCGACACCGGAGTCGATCCCCGGTTTCTGGCGGGCACGCTCTACCGGGCGTCCGGGCCAGCCGCGGGCGAACCTGCGGCGACCGAACCTGCGGCGGCAGCGTCTGCGGCGGCCGAGGCCGCTTTCACCACCGCCTACATGACCATGCAGGTGATCCGGTACGACGTGATCCACAATCACGCCTTCGATGCGCCCGCCGTCCGGCTCGCGACGGCCCTGCAGGCGCCGGTGGTGCACACGCTCCACCTGCCCCCGGACAAGGCTGTGGCGGCGGCGGTTCGCCACGTAGCCCGGCGCAGCAGACCGCCGGCGGTGGCCGCCGTATCCGCCTTCCAAGCGAATGCCTGGCGCCGGATCGTCCCCGTCGACGCGATCCTCCCGCCGTACCCGCCCACGAGCGTCATCCCCTGGTCGGGGACGGCCGGGCAGGGCGCCTTGTTCGCGGGCCGGCTGAGCCCGGAGAAGGGCGCCGCCGAAGCCATCGACATCGCCCGCGCGGCCGGAGTGCCGATCGACGTCTACGGCGACGTCTACGATGCCGAATACAGCCGGGAACAGATCGACCCGCGCCGAGCCTGGCCAGACGTGACGGTTCACCAGGGAATACCCAGGACCTCGCTGTGGGAGGCCATGGCCCGCGCGGCCGTGGTTTTGTGTCCGGCCAGGTGGGACGAACCTTTCGGGCTGGCCGCCGCCGAGGCGCAGGCGTGCGGGACTCCCGTCGTCGCGTTCAGGCGCGGCGGACTCGGTGAGGTGATCGTGGATGGCGTGACCGGTTTCCTGGTGCCGCCCGATGACATCGGGGCCGCCGCCGAGGCGGTGTCAAAGGTGGCCGGGATTTCGCGGCCGGCCTGCCGCGAGCACGCCGAGGGCCAGCTTGACCTTGAACTCAGCCTGGGCGCTCACGAACGGCTCTACCGGCGAGTGGCTGGTGGGTGAGCCGGTGCACTGGCTAGCGGGACGGCTGGCGGTGGTCACGGGGGCCAGCCGCGGGATCGGGGCGGCCACCGCCGCGGCCGTGGCGGCGGCCGGCGCTCACGTCGTCCTGGCTGCCCGTGACCGCGAAGCTCTCGACCGCGTGGCCGGCCGGATCAGGGACGCGGGCGGCCGGGCCACACCCGTGCCCGCGGACGTGAGCCACGAGGCCGAGGTCGAGCGCCTGTTCGCCGAGGCCGGGCACGTCGGGCAGCTAGGCGCGCTGGTCTGCGCGGCCGGGGTGCTGACGCCCGCGCCGTTCGCCGAAACGACGTCAAAGATGTGGGACGAGACACTCGGGGTCAACCTCACGGGGACGTTCCTGTGCTGCCGCGCGGCGTTCACCGCCATGCTTCCCGCCGGCGAGGGGCGGATCGTCAACATCGCTTCGCTGTCCGGCGTCTACGCCACCGAGAAGTTCCCGGGGCTGGCCGCGTACAACGTCTCCAAGTACGGGGTCATCGGCCTCACGGAGGCGATCGCGGTCGAGGGTAAGGAGCACGGCATCAGCGCCATCTGCCTGAGCCCGGGCGCCGTCGACACCGAGATGCTGCGCCGGGCCAATCCCGCGCTGCGTCCCGGCCTGACCCCGGGCGACGTCGCGGAGCTGATCGTGGCGCTGCTGGACAGCCCGCTGGCCCCGGCCAGCGGGGCGAACATCCCGCTGTTCTCGAACGCCTAGGACGGGACTTCAGCGCCGTCCTAGCGACCAGAGGTCGGTGCGCTCATCGGCGAGCACTCCGGGAGCCGGCCGGGCTCGCACGGCGACCAGGCGGGCGCAGGCCGCCATCTCGCCGTCGAGGTCCAGTTCGGGATCACCGCCCCGGTCCAGGCCCACGGCGGCCCGGACGACCCCGTCCACCAGGTAGAAGCCGACCAGCTTGCCCTCGTCCACGCTGCCGCGGACCACGAACTCGTCCCATGTCGCGACGTGGCCGACGTACTCGATCTTGTGCTGGTACTGGTCGGACCAGAAGCTGTGCACGTAGTCATACGGGGCCGTCGAGCCGAGCATGGACCTGGCCGCGGCGGCGCCCTGCTTCTCGGCGTTGTTGAAGTGCTCGACCCGGATCCGCCCGAACAGCGGGTGGAGATGGTTCGCCACGTCACCAGCCACGTAGACGTCGGCCGCACTGGCCCGGCAAGCTCGTCGGCCAGGATCCCGTTCTGCTGCGCGACCGCGACGGGCGGGATGTCGGGTTCTATGCCGATGCCCGCGACGGCGAAATCGCACGGGATGCGGTGTCCGGCTGCGGTCACGATCGCCTCCAGGCGTTCGGTCCCCTCGAAGGCGGCCACCTGATCTCCGGCCAGCAGCTCGACGCCGTTCGCGCGGTGGATGGCGCCGATCAAGGTGCCGACCTGGCCGCCCAGGACCGTCTCCAGCGGGGCCCGGCCCGGGAAGACCGCGGTTACCTGGACGCCGAGCTGAGTCAGCGAGGCCGCCACCTCGCAGCCGATGAATCCCATGCCGACGACGACCGCGCGCCGGCCGGCCGTCGCCTCCTGCTTGATCGCGTCGCACTCGGCCACCGTGCGCAGGTAGTGGATCCCGGGCAATCCGGCCCCGGGAATCGCGAGCCGCCGGTTCCGGCCACCGGTGGCGATCAGGACCTTGTGATAGGTGAGTTCCTCGCCCGAGTCCAGGGTCACCGTGTGCGCGGCGGGATCGACGGCCACGACGCTGGGGCCGCTGCGGAGCTCGACGTCGTGGCCGGCGTACCAGCTGGCCGGCCTGACGTACCAGCCGTCGAGATCCTCCTCGGACCGCAGGTAGGTCTTGGACAGCGGAGGACGGCCGAAGGGGACGCCCGGTTCCCGGCTGATGAGCACCACCGGTCCCGGGAAACCCTCCTCCCGGACGGTGGCGGCGGCGTTGCCGCCCGCGAGGCCGCCGCCGACGATCACGATCGGGTTCCCGCTGGTTCGCTCCGCCACGCAGTACATTCTGCCCGCCAGAGCCGTGGAGGGGACGGTGGGGAGGCACCACTGGCCGTTCGCAATAAAGAGCGTCTCTATGCGAGCGACGATGCGCCGCCAACCGGACGGCGCGGTATTGGACGGGTGCTCAAGCGGGTCACCTTCGCCAATCCGGAGACGGAGTGCACGATCGCCCGGATCGCGGCCGAGCGGGGCGGCGCCGAGCTGGTCACGGCGGTCGGGCCGCTGCCCGGCGCGCACGTCGGCCACGCACCGGCCGATCAACTACGCCGCCCTCACCGACGACAGATCCAGGATCTGCGGGTCGGTGCGGAGTGTCACCTGCCGCGGCGCCGGGGTCACCGCCGCCAGCCCACCGCGACACCCCGGGCGTGCCGACGCACGCCACCGCCGCGGTCAGCGCGGCGGCCGCGCGACCACCTTAGCCAGCACCGGCCCGGCCGCCACGCCCGCCAGCGCCGCCACGCACCTTGAGCGTCCGGGGGCAAGATGCGCGGGCGGTGGGTGGTGCTGTTTGTGCGGGGTTGTCCGCAGTGGCGGTACGCGGTGGCATTAGGCTCATGTCCGGGTTGGTGGACCGAGGCCCTTGGAGGTGGCTGGTTATGTCCGGCAGCGGTGATTCGTGGATGCGCGGGGATCCGGACTGGGCGCCGCCCGAGGTCAACACGAAGGTGGCGCATCCGGCGCGGGTGTATGACTACTGGCTGGGAGGCAAGGACAATTTCGCGGCTGACCGGGCGCTCGGTGACGCGATCATGGCGGCGGTGCCGACGATCCAGGTGATGGCGCGGGCGAATCGTGCTTTCCTGGGCCGCGCGGTCCGGTTCCTGGCGGGTGAGGCGGGTATCCGGCAGTTCCTGGATATCGGCACGGGCATCCCCACCGCAGGCAACACGCACGAGGTCGCCCAGGAGATAACCCCCGATGCGCGGGTGCTGTATGTGGACAATGACCCGATTGTGCTGTCGCACGCGCGGGCGTTGATGACCAGTCATCCCGCCGGGGCGACCGCGTTCATCCAGGCCGACCTGCGCGAGCCACAGAAAATCTTAGCGGATCCGGCGCTGGCGGCGACGCTGGATCTGCATCGGCCGGTGGCGCTGATGCTGGTGGCGGTCTTGATGTACTTCCGGGACGAGGAGGATCCGCGCGCGATGGTGGCGGCGCTGGTCGATGCGCTCCCGTCGGGCAGCTATGTCACGGTCACGCATCCAACGGCGGATTTCAACCGGGAGGCGATGGCCGGCGCGGTGGCGGCGGCCGAGCACGGGGGTGTCACGCTGGTGCCGCGCAACCGCGCGGAGACCGAGGCGTTTCTGACTGGCCTGGATCTGGTCGAGCCGGGGGTGGTGCCGGTGCTGGCGTGGCGGCCGGATGCGGGGCCGCGGGCCGATCCGCACAGTGCGTATTACTACGCCGGCGTCGGCCGCAAACCTTGATACGCCACGAGGCGCTTGTGCGCCGTGAGCCGCTGACAGCCCAGCGAAGCTAGCTGATAGCGTCCGGAATCGCATCCACGGCGCCACCGGGTCGGCCAAGAAATGCACGACCAGCTGCGCGAGAGTGACATCGAAGACGCCATCGGGAAGGGAAGGTGCTCGGCCGCCGACAGCCGGACGTCCACACCGGCCAGGCGCTCACCGACCCCGTGGCAAACGACCGCGACGGATCCACCGCACAGACCGCGGCAGGGCCCAGCCGGCCAACGAGCTTGGCCGTCAGCGCACCCGAACCGCATTGCGGCTAGCCGGAGCGTTCCAGGCCAGCATGTTGATTGAAAGGTCCATGGCGACGATGAGCGCGCCGGGCAGTGAGCTCCGAGCCGACCGCTCCGGTGCCCGCGCCGACGTCGAGCACGGTGCGCCCGGCGAGCGGGTGAGGGCTCATCGCGACCAGCTCGGTGGCGATCGGGCCGTAGACCACCGTGGCGCCGAGCGCCCACCGCCGGCCGGCGGTGGCGTAGTGGTCGGCGCTCACCCGGCTGTCCCGGGGATCGGGATGCCCCGGGGATCGGGATGCCCCGGCGGGCGGCGGCACCGGCGGCCCGTTTCTCCCACCAGGACAGCTCGGCGGCGTCGCCGAGTGCCTTCTCCCAGCCGAAGGTGGCCATGATGGCGATCAGGCACAGGTCAAGCTGGGCGTCCCACCAGCCTGCCGGTGGCCACCCCGCCTGCCTTCAGCGCCGCCCGGAACCGGCCGATGGCCGCCTGCTTGAACTCCGGCAGCCGAGCCCGGTTGAGGGCCAGGTACCAGCACAGGTCCCAGCAGGCACGGCCGGAGCCGGGCAAATGCCCAGTCCAGCAAGATGGTGCGCCCGTCGGGGTGCGTGCCGAGGTTGCCCATCTTCCAGTCGCCGTGCACGCAGGTGCGCGGGGTGGCGGGCCAGCGGCCCCGTGACAAGCCCGGGCCGGTCATGAAGGAGCCGGGCCAGGGCCGACAGCACCGGTGACCGGCCAGGCAAGGCACGCCATCCCGCATCAGCTGCCGCGATCGGCGCGGGAGCATCGGCAGCCAGCAGCTCCGCGGCGATATTGCCGGGCGCGAAGAACCGGATCCGCTGCTCCATCATGGCCAGGCCGATGTCGTCGTCCCAGCCTCAGAACGCGCGAGACCGGCCATGTGCTCGATGAAGCCCGCGTGCTGCCCGACCGGCACGACAGTGTCGCCCTCGGGGACCAGTAACGCGCCGATATCGCGCATCACCATCGTCAGCACGGAGAGGCCGCCTCCCGGCCCGTAGCGGCTGGGGGGGCGGGCCTCTCTTTGCGTCTGCCCTGTAAAGCTGCTCGCGGATGAGTCAGCTCAAGCCTGGCTGCCACTGCCACGTCTGGTTGTCGCCCGCCGCTGTGTCCGATTTGGACTTCTGCGCTTGGTTATCCAGCTTGGCGCCATTTGACAGATTGTTACCGTTCGCGTCGATGACCTCAACCGTGTTGTGCGCGTTAGTCTTCTGGACCGAGATGAGCACCACAGCGCCCTTGTAGGTAGCCGGGTCCTTGATGCTCGCACAGTCCTTCGGGCCCCCGAAGGTTGCGGGCACCTCGACGAACTGCGCCGAGGAGTCGCCGTACGCCACCAGGGCGACCCGCGGGTTCCTGCCAACCAGGCCACTCGTACCCACCCAACGGCCAGGCAGGCCGCCGCCCGGCGTGTACTGGATCCCGACCTCCGGGCAGCCGAGGTACGTGGCGTCACTGCGCGTGTTGCTGAACGGGGCCGCGGGGCTGACGCGCCCGGTCCAGAAGAGTTGGAAGTCCGTGGCGGTGTCACCGCCCGAGTTGTTGTAGAGGATGATCGGGTTGCCAAGGGCGGAGCTATTACCGAACGAGTCGAAACTCTGAGTGTGCACAACCGATGAGATGAACGTTCCGCACTTGCCGGCGCCGTGCAGAGATCGCGTGCACTTCGCGGTCGTCGACGGCTTAGGCGGAGGCCCGGTCTTTGCTGATGCTGGCGACACCGTCAGCACCGCACCCGCCGCCGTGGCGAGCGCCGGGACTGCCACTCTAATGAACTTGCTGACCATATGCTTTCTCCTGTCTCCATTTGCATCTTTGTACAGTCGTCCCAACGACAGCGGACTGAAGGTCTCGGCGGTCCTGCGGCCGTGCTGCGGAGCGGCAGATGGCGTGTGACAGCGGGTGTCAGCGCGCGGTGCCGGGCCGGCGAATGCCACAGCCGTCCGGCGGCTGTGGTGGCGATGAGGTGGCTTATGGGCAAGCCGCCGCGGAGCGAGCCTTGCCGCTAGTCACGCGGGCAAGTTGGATCAGTGTCGAGTCCCCCCTGTCGGCCGCGAACAGCTGCCTTGGACCTCAACTGTGGAAGCGCCGTGAGGCGCTGCACACGAGACTGCCCGGTCGCACTTCTATTTATGCGCTGCGGCACGCAAAACGTTTACTGCCGGTAATCGAAAGGCTGCGCTTCGAGTTAAATCCGTCCTTTTGCCGCCACCGTTACGGCGGCGACTACACATGGCCGCCCAACAACATGGTGTTCCCCCGCATCCAGGTCATCACGATCAGCGAGCTGCTGCGTGGAGTCCGTCTCAAGACGCCTCTGTTGCTGCTCCCGTACATCCAGGAACCCCAGAGCGGCGTCGCAGCACCACATCCAGGACATGTTGACCGACGACGCTGGGCAAAGCCTTACTGTTCCTGCCGGCACCTGGCCTTTTAGCCATCATCCTGGCTGTACCGGCGTGCCAGCCGCAGCCGGTAAGGCTGGGACTCCTACGTAGCGAACCGCACGCCTTCAGCGTGGAGGATCTTCTGGCAGTACGGGCCCGACGAGCTGCGGGACGGCGAGCCGGTAAAGATCATCACTGTTCTCGCCATCAGCCCGCACCCTTGAACCGGACGCCTCGTGCGTCGGCACCGCTGGCCGAACGTAACGACCCGGTCGCGTCTCCTCTCGTTCCACGCGAGAGATGGCCCGCAGCGGGAACGCTCGCGATCAGGCGGGCGCGGCGTCCTTCGCGGTGGCCCTTCGCCCCTGGAAAGCCCGCGCCCGTGTGGTTCGCGGCGGCCTGGCGCAGGAGCCTTTACGTTCTGCGTCATCCGCCACTAATCGCGTTTGCCTCCTCGCAGGGGCCCGGGAAGGGTGGTGGGCAAAGTCGCTATTGTCCTCAGCATTGTCCTCAACCCGGCGGAGCGGGCACAAATGATCCCGAACGGCTGCGCCAAGTGGCACGCTCAAGCGAACCGGCGCCGATCAGGACGTTGGGCTGCGCCCGCACGGCGACCGACCATCGGTTCGTGCCTCGCTTCGGTCCCGGCCAAGCTGCGTGGGGTAAGGCTCCACCCCCGCCCCAGCGCGTCAGCCGACCGGCACGCCGCTCTCGGCCGGCATGTCGCTCGGCCCCGCCGACCGCCGCCTTCTGCGGTACCAAAGGAACACAGCGAGCAGGCCAGCGAGGACAATGAGAATGGCCGCCAGAAGCAGCCACCAGAGCAGGCGCGAGTGAGCCACGGCGAAGTCAATGGTGGCGGAGGCCTTGCGCTCGATCAGGCCGCTCTTCATGTCGATCATGACGCGCCAGGGTCCGTCCGGCAGCCGTTTGGGCAGGATTGCCCGGACCTGGCCGAACTGCCCCGGCGCGAGCGTCATCATCCCGTCCGGGATCGCGAACGGCCCCGCGCTGACCCCGCCCGGGCCATCCGCGAGCGTCAGGTAACCGGTCAGATCGACCGCGCGCCCACCGGTATTACTCAGCCGAGCGTTGACGGCCGGATCGCCGTTCTGCTGCCGCGACCCGGTGATGTGAGTAATGGTGAAGTTCGTCGGCGGCGCCCCGCCCGGCCCGATGGAAAGATAGATGCGGATGCCGACGCGGTTCACCTCCCTGATGGCAAGACCGTTGCCAGAAGGAACCGTTGAGGTCTCCTGTGCCCAGATAACGCCATAACGCTCTCCGGAGGAGGCGTCGCGGGGCACCCTGATCGTCACAGCGTCCATCGCGGACGCGCCCGGAGCCAGGGTCAGTTCCTGGCGACTGGCCCCGATCCAGGTGGTCAAGTCGCTGCGGGTGTCGCCGTTGTCGCCGACGAAAGACCCGCGGCTGATGGTCGCGGCGTCTGCATAGAGGGCGACGTGCGCCACTGACGGGCTCTTGTTCTCCACTAGGACCCGCCGGCGGATGACCGCTCCGGGCGGCAGGTGATCGGTGATGTACTGCAACGCGCGGGGGTCGTTGGCGCTGAACCCTGGGACGTCAACGAGCCTGATGCCGAAACTGGCCCCGGCCCCGGCCGGAGCATCTGCGGGTGCGGCCGGGCTACGGGCCGGTCCGGCCGAGGGTTGAGCGGGTCCGGCCGGGTGATGAGCAGGTGCGGCAAGCGCGCCGGTAGCCGGGGCGAGCACCCCGGCTACCAGCAACACGAGCGCGCTGAGCGGGCAGCGCACGATCCTCCTCTGTTGTCTAGCTCACCGAGTGTGTGATGGTTCCCGTGTAATCGCCACTGACCGCGGTGGTAGGTATTTTCACAGCGATCAGTGGGTCCCATACGACCTGGTTCGCTCCCACACCAGCGCTGAGCCCCATGGCGGTCGGTGCTGTGCCGCCTAGCTGCGCCGCGCCGTGGGTGGCCCCCGTCGGCGAGGGGCCGGTCGTAGTGCCGCTCGTAGGAGGCGCAACAGCCCCGGTACCGGTGGCGGGTTGTCCGGGGGCGATCACGACGGGAATCGCAGGAGGAGAGTTGCTGGGACCAGCGGGAGTTCCGTTAGCAATGGGGGTGCCAACGACGTCCCCAGAGAAGTAATAGACGTCCGTAGCCGGGATGACGGGCAGGCCACTAGTGGTCGTATTGGTGAAGTCGGTCGAGCTGACAGTCGTGGTCCAACCAGCGGTGGCTAGGGCACGGTCGTCGGTTACCGTCACGTACCCGGCAGCGCCAGCACCGTTAGTGCCAGTACCGAGACCGCTGACGATGACATCGCCTGCAGCACCCGTGCCGAGGGGGATGTGGGTCAACGGCGTCACTGGTACGGGCACGGTGATCGAGAGGAAACCGCTGGAAACGGTGAACGTCACGGGCGTGTCACAAGGACCCGCCCCGGTTGCAGCGGCCGGCCCGCCGGGGGAGCCGGTGGGGATCGCCGCTGTGCCGCTACATGTCGTAAACCCCGACGTCCCCCCCGAAAGCGGCGGGGTAAGCAAAGGCGCTATTCCGCCGGTCGGTGCTACTTTGCCGGCCGGTGCTCGCGGAGCGGGCGCCGCCGGCTTGTTGGTGACGGGCGGGGTCGGCGTTGTGAGTGGTGCCGCCGGAATAGTGGCGTGCTGAGCTGGCACCATGGCTGGCACGGCGTGTGCCGGTGCCGCTGGCATGGCGGCCGTACTCGCGGCTGTCGCCGGTTGTGGCGCCGCGGTCGCGCCGGCGAGGCCCGCCGTGGCGACGGACAGCGCGGCCGTGATGGCGAACGCTGCGCTCGCCGCGGCCAAGGAAGTTCGTTTTCGCATGAGTTGGTCTCCACCCAGAAAGGGCGAGAGCACTGCGCCCCCGCAAGTCGAACCTTTCGACGCACGTTGGGGTCACACTCTGGGGGCCGCCGCATCTCCATCGCGGTAGTAACGTCCTACCCTCCGTACGCGATTATGTACTATTCGTAATGGCGTTTCCCAAACCACGATTCCGGCGTGTCCCGCCAACAACCACCGGCATCCCCCAAAAGAGGTCGCTACCGGCGAAAACAGAGCCATCCGCGCCGTTCGCGGCGACCGCCGCCTTGCGCCAGGAGGTGTCTGCGTCAGACCTTGAAGGTGGTGCCTCAGCAGGGGGCGGCACGCACTGACCAAACGGGGCCTGCAGGTGGCAGCGCACGTGCGACTGCCGGTGACTCAACGCCAGCCGGCCAGTCGCACGCGTTGTCATGCGGTGGCAGACCGCTGGCGTGCCAATGTCTGCGGGGCGGGGCGGGGCGCAGGGCGCCTGCCCGAATGGCGTTCAGCCATCGGCAGGCGCACCTGCGGCGCCGCCCCGCAGGCGCTGTTGGGTCTTGTGGTGTCACCCCGTGGGTGTGCCACGTTCAAGACCGGGCAGGTACGCGGCAGCCGTTCGGGATCAGGACTTCCGTCAGCGAGACACGTCTAAACCATCGCTATCTCTCTGTTTCCCGGTTCGGGCGGGCTCCGGTCAGAGCAGTGCGGTGAGGTCGATGGTGATGCTGACGGGGTCGGTGACGGTCATCTTCCCTGTGTGCACTCCCGCTGAGGCGTAGGCAGCGGTGGTCGGGTCGAGCCGGTAGCAGAAGACCGACAGGATGCTTTGAGCCGGGCCGTGTTCGATTCGCCAGTAGTGGCGGATTCCAGCGGCTGCGTATTCCGCTGGCTTGTCGGTCTGGTCGGTGGTCACCGAGCCTGGTGACATGACTTCCACGACCAGCACGCAGTGCTGCGGGCGGAGGACCGCATCGTCGGGAAGCGAGGCGTCGTATATCACGGCGTCAGGACGGCGGTTCAGCAGCGGGATGTCCCGCAGGCGGAGGTCGACGTCCGTGGACACGGCGAGGGCAGGCCTGCAGGCGGCCTCCAGGGCGCCCGCGAGGCGGCGGCAGATGTCCTGGTGCAGGCGGCGCGGGGCGGCGTTCACGATGATGGCTCCGTCAACGATCTCGATCCGGCGGGAGATGTCCTCCGGGAGTGCCTCGTACTCCTCGGCGCCCAGGCCGTCGGGCAGGTTCATCCAGTCGGGCAAAGCGGTCATCGGACCCTCCCTTCGCCATGCGCTGTCACCCTAACGGTAAACCGCTGACGAGTGCGCGCGCACCGTGCGCCGCCTGCCGCCGTGCCTCCCGCGCGGATGCTGGAAACTCCCCTTCAGTCGATTTCGACGTCGAAGTCCCACGAGACGATGGGCTTGGCTCCCTGCGGTGCCCACCGCAGCTGGCCGTTGCCCGTTGGCAGCACGTCTTTCACGGTGAGGGTTACCGTCCGGCCAGGCGCGACCTCCGCGGGCGGGAGCCCGCCGTCCTGGGCAGCCACCCGGGGATGGTGGAGATGGCCGAGCTCGTCGAGGATCGTGAATGCCGCCGGACTGACCGGGACGCGCCCTGACGCTCGTGTGAACGTAATGGTGAACGTGCACTGGCTGGTCGGGGGCACGGGGAACTGGCCCTCTTCAGGAACGACGGGCCCCACGGCCGTCGCCAGGACCTGCCCGCCGGCCAGGTGGACCGAGACCATGTCCCCTTCGGCGGCTAGCCATGGATGCGCGGCGCTTGCCTGGACAACCCGGCCGACCGGGACGGTGGATTTCGGCAGCCAGCTCGGCAGATCCCCATACCTGGCCGGCGACCCGCCGGACCGCGCCAGGAGCGCACCGGCCGAGACGGCGAAGGCTACCACGAGGCCCGCGGCGGCGAGGCCGGCGACGGCGAGACGGCGGGCGCGGCGGGAGCCGAGCCCGAAGACCCGGCCCCCGCCCTGAGGAGCTCCCGTCCTCACCTGATGCCCGCTGCGCGGCGCCGGCGCCGGTTTACGAGCGGGACCGCGCCGGCGGCTGTCAGCCCGGTCAGCGGGACGGCCCACAACGCCTGCCCAGCCGCGCCGTGGCCACCCTGGCCACCCGGGTTGTTGAACACGTCGGAGCCGAAGGGCGCGAGGCCGGGCTGGGCCGCGTAGCCCAGATGGCCCAGCCCGTCGAGGCCCGCGGACGTGCGGCGCACGTTGAAGAGGTCTTCCATCGTGCGCAGCCAGCTGTAGTGGTTGTAGTAGCCGGTGCTCACGCTCCCAGGCTTGATATAGGAGCTGATGAGCACGCTGCCGGTGTCACCTCCGCCGGTGGTCGGGTCGGTGGCGTTGAAGAGGGGGTCGGTCGCCGGCGAGCGCGCGCCGAGGGTTATCCCCTTCACCGCGCCCGTCGTCTGGAGCGGCTGGCCGGAGCCGCCGACCAGGGTGAACGACCCGGTGTCGGCGAGGCCGCCGCTCTGGTTCGGGACGGCCGGGGTGTTCGGGGTGTTGGTCACCTGGCCAACCAGCGCGCCGGCCGGGATGCCGCCGCCCGTCACCGAACGGCCCTTGTCGGTCGCCACGATCGCGTTGTCCGCGATCGTCGAGGTGCCGGCCGCTGCTGTCGCCCCGGCGTCAGTGCGCGCGCCGGGGACGTTGCTGCCGCCGCCGAGGATGCAGGTGCCTTTCGGCTGGTCCGGGACCGTCTGGGCGACGCAGTTGGCCGGGCGGTCGAGGTAGGAGTTGTCGCCGGGGCCTGGGTACAGCTCGTTGCCGCTGGCGTCCTTGGCAAGCGGCGTATTCGGCCCGGTGGGCTCGTAGTGGACGCGATGGCCGTACAGTGTCTCGGCGGCCGAGTCCGAGGCGATCGACGTTGCCGCGTCGGGCGCGACGATCGTCGAGTTCGCGACGCTGTTGCCGGTATAGGTGAACGGCGGGAAGGCCTCGTCGAAGGTGATGTCGATGAGGCCGCCTTCCTTGAACGCCGGTGACTTCTCGATCTCGGGCACCGTGTGCTCCAGGAACAGATCGGCGGCGTACAGGCCGCCCGTGTAGTTCACCGGCGGCTCCGGCGTGTTCGGGTCGGCGAAGCCGCCGGACAGGTTGTTGCCGTGGCAGACGGCGTCATGGGCGTCGCTGCAGTTGTTCGGCGAGATCCAGCTGAACGTCGGCGTCGTCGCCTCGCTCTGCAGGTCGTGGTACAGGCCGTTGCTGGAGTCGAAGACGTTCGCGATGTGGGCGGCGTTGCAGTCACCCGAGGCGAGGAGCGAGCCGAACCACGGGAAGGGGAAGTGCTTCGGCACGTACTGGTCGGTCGCATTGGCGCTGCCGGGGTTGGGCTGAGCGGTGCTGCCGGTCGCCCCGGGCGCGGCATAGGGCGCGCCGCAGTACTGCGCGCCCGCGGAGTGGGCCGGGGCGCTCGCGTCGGCGTTGCCGAGGTCCTGGGCGTAGCCCTTCCAGCTGACCTTGGCCGCGTCGAGCTGGCCGAAGAGCGTCGGGACGGTCTTGGGGTACACGCAGCCGTTGGACCCGGCCGCGGCGTTCGGCCCCTCGGCGGAGACAACCTGGCCGTAGTCCGGGTTCGTCCGGAGCGTGCCCAGCGTGTCCGCCTTGCCAGCGAACTGGTCGTAGTACGGGCAGTCCGCTTGGGTGTCAGGCTGGGTTGCCTGACCGCTCACCATCGAGATGTAGTTGTCAAGGCTGAAATGCCCGGTCCCGTAGTAGTTCTTCAGCAGCACGCCCTGGGCGGGCAGCGTCTTCCACAGATAGGTGTTGTTGTTCAGGCCGGTGAAGGTCGCGTCGTAGGACTTGTTCTCGAGGATGATCAGCCAGACATGCTTGATCTTGCCAGGCTGGATCCCCAGGCCGTCCGCGCCACGTCCATTGGAGGTGTGGTTGCCCGCCGGCGACGCGTTCGCCGCGACGGCCGGCAGCAGGAGCGCAGAAAGCGTCATGACCCCGGCACTCGCGGCGGTGAGGCCTCTGCGGCCCCTGGCTAATCTGAGTGAAGATCTCATGACTGTTTCGTAACGCCTCCCGGTGAAATCGCGCTAAACAGGACCTGGCCCACGCGAGAACACCTGCCCCGGCTTTCCTGCCGAATTCGCGAGGACCATCCGCCGTGCAGGTTGAGCTCCGGCGCCGAGCGCCCTCTCGCGTCGGGTCACCCCGTGGGTGCGTCAACTGCAAGATAGGCAGAACCACCGGGCGGGGTTGCTCCGCCGCAAGGCGCTGACTCCCGCCCGTCAGCGAGACACGCCTAAACACCTCCCTATATTACATAGAGTAAGATACTTCATACTGAACGTCACAGGCGAAGGCGCCGACGCGGGTGCGGCCGACGTCGCCGGGCTGTCTTGGGGGGCCGATGGCCAGGGTATTGCTGGCTGAGGACGACGCCGATATCAGCTATCTGGTCGTGTTCAAGCTGCGGCAAGCGGGACACGACGTCACGGTCTTCCCGGACGGCCTGTCAGCGCTTGCTTCGGCCCGCTGCGACCGGCTGACCTCGCCGTACTCGACATAATGATGCCAGGAATGTCCGGACTTGACGTCTGCCGCGCGCTGCGGACAGACCCGGCGACCGCCGATCTTCCGATCATCATGTTGACCGCCCGCGCGCATGAGTCGGAAATCGAGGCAGGTTTCGCAGCCGGCGCGGACGACTACATCGTCAAGCCGTTCAACTGCGGGACCTGATGAGCCGTATCGAGGCAATCCTGGCCCGGGTATAGGCGTGCGAGCATCTGCTTCGATCACGCGCCGCCTCCGGATCGGCTTCGTGCTCTTCGCGGTGGCTATCGCCGCGGCCGCCGCGCTCGCCGTCGTGGCGGTATCGCACCAGGTCGGGATGCTCGACGAGGTGACCACGCGCATCCAGCCTCTGCAGGCAGCGAACATCGACGCGCGTGAGGACTTCGCCATGTCGCAGTCAGGGCTTTTCGGCTACCTCCTGACCGGCCAGCAGCGCCTCCTCAACGTCTACCGCGTTGCGCGCGCCGACATGACGGACTCGCTCGCGCAGGTGCGGCGGCTCGCGCCGGGCGACCTGGCAGGCGCAGCCGGGACCCAGGCACGTGCGGCCGAGGCCTGGTACAAGATCATCGATCGGAGCGCGGGCCTGCCGAGGCGAAATGGCGCGGCGATCAGGCTGACCGAGCTGGACGCGCCCACCGCTGCCGCCTTCTACACGGCGAACCAGCAGGTAGAGCAACGCGCCGAGGCATGGTTCCGGCAGGTGACCCGCGACAGCCGCCACTCGCTTGAGGCAAGCCTCGTCTTGGGTGGCGCCTTCCTTGCCGTCGCGGTCGCGCTCGCACTGGCGGCCCCCGGTATCACCATGCGCAACATCGCGGTGCCGCTGCGCGCGCTGACCGCCACCTTGCGGCAACTCGCCGCGGGAGACCACACCGCACGCGCGCGCATCAACGGCGCGGCGGAGGTCCGGGACGCCGCGCGCTCGGTCAATGCTCTGGCCGACACGAGCGACCGGCTGCGCCGCGAGGAGCAGGAGCATTCCCGGCTGCGTGCGATGGCCCGCGACGCGGGAATCCGGATTCGCGAGCGCCTGGATCCGGCGGAAGTGATCCGCGAGGCACATGCCGCGATTGAGCAGATCATGGATTGTGACCTGGCGTTCGTGCACCTGGTGAGCGATGGGCGGATGAGCAGCCCGGTGGCCCACCAACGCGACCTTGCCCTGCCGGCCGGCTTCCTTTCCGCGCTGCCCGAGGAAGCGATCGAATGGGGCACCGATCTGCTCAGGCGCGGTGCCAGCCTGGTGGTCGATGACCTGGGTGCCGAGGGCGATGCGGTGCCTGCCCTGGTACGTGCGCCCCTGCTCAAGCTCGGGGTAAGGTCGCACATCGTCACCGCATTTGGCAGCAGCTCCGGGCTTCTTGGGCTGCTCGCCGGCGAGCGCACCCGCCCGGGTCACCCGTGGACGGCGGCCGAGATCGATGCGTTCGAATCGATAGCGGCCGATGTCGGCCGCGGGCTCAACCAGGCCCGGCTGTACGAGACCGAAAACCGCCTCGTGGCGGAACTGAAGACGCTCGACCGCGCGAGAACCGACTTCCTCGCGACCGTGTCGCATGAGCTTCGCACACCGCTGACCAGCATCACCGGCTACGTCGAGCTGCTGAAGGAAGGCGATGCGGGACCCCTCAGCGCGGATCAGAAGCTGATGCTCGACACCATCGACCGCAACGCGGCCCTGCTACGGAACCTGATCGAAGACGTGCTCATGCTCTCCAGGATCGAGCTCGGCGCGCCAAGGGCGGACAAAGCCTCAGTGGACCTGGCCGAGGCCATCTCGGCCGCTGTCACAGCGATCCAGCCGGTCGCCGAGGCCGGCAAGCTAGTCGTACATCGAACTGCCCAGAGCAGTGCCTGATGGTGAGCGGCGACGCGCACCAGCTCGACCGGGTGATGATGAACCTGCTCTCGAACGCCGTCAAGTTCACCCCCCCGGGTGGAACCGTGACTGTGACGGCCACGTGCGACGACGGGTGGGCGATAGTACGAGTGTGCGACACCGGCATCGGCATCCCAGCAGCGGACAGGAAGGGCCTGTTCAGCCGCTTCTACCGGGCCTCCAATGCGCTGGCGCGCTCGTTTCCCGGCACTGGCCTTGGACTGTCGATCTCCCGTACGATCATTACCGCGCACGGCGGAGACGTGGACGTTCAGTCACAGGAGGGGGCCGGCACCACCGTCACGGTCCGGCTCCCGCTGCAGATGGCGCGAAAAGCCGACCCGGCGGACGCCCGCGGCGAGCGGCACTGATCCCCTGCCGCCGCAGCAGTCCTGCGGTGTCACGCGTGCGCGTGCCGACTAAGACGTGTCGGTCCCCTGGCGTGCCAATGTCTGCGGGGGCGCCGGCCCACAGGGTCTTGCAGTGCCACCCATGGGCGTGCCACGTTCAAGGCCGGGAAAGTTGTGCGCCAGCGGTCCGGGATAGAAGCGGCAGGTCCGGGATCAATAGAGAGCAGGCGCGTCAGTGGGCAGCCGAAAGGACATCGCGTAGCTTGGCGAGCAGAGATGCTTCGGTGAATGGCTTTTCGATGAGGTTGACGCCTGTTTCGAGGACGCCCTCGGTAGCCAGGGCTCCCTCGGTGTAGCCGGACATGAAGACCACTTTCACGGATGGCTGGAGGAGGTGGATCCGGTCGGCGGCCTCTTTACCGGGCATCTGCGGCATGACCACGTCGGTGAGCAGCAGGTCGATGCAGCCGGGGTGGATGGTGGCGGCCGTGATGGCCTCGGGGCCGCTGGCAGCGGTGATCACCTGGTAGCCGTTACGGGTCAGGATCCGGCGGGTTACCTCCCGCAGGCCTTCCTCGTCGTCCACGACCAGGACGGTCAGGCCTTCGCCGTCCTGGAATGCCTGCTGCGGCGCCGCCGCTGTCTGGGCGGCGTCGGCAGCCGCCGGGAGCAAGATGGCGACGGTCGTGCCGGTACCGGGATCTGAGTCGATCTGCACATGCCCGCCGGCCTGGGCGATGATCCCGTAGACGGTGGCCAGGCCCAGGCCCGATCCGTCGGCCCTGGCTTTGGTGCTGAAGAACGGCTCGAACGCCCGGTCCGCGACCTCCCTGGCCATCCCTATGCCGGTGTCGCTGATCTTCAAGCTGACATACCGCACGGATGCCAGGCCAGCCCGGCTGGCTTTATGAGCCGCGTCTACATCCGTAGTGGCGGTGCGGATCGTTA
The DNA here is from genome assembly GCA_963727015.1 of uncultured Actinomycetota bacterium. Lineage (GTDB taxonomy): Bacteria > Actinomycetota > Actinomycetes > Streptosporangiales > Streptosporangiaceae > DATFVJ01. The sequence goes on from CAVSEV010000010.1 coordinate 48,317, forward strand.
GCTTCCCGCCGGCCGGCATCGCGTCGCGCGCATTGCTGGCCAGGTTGACCAGCATTTGCTCGATCTGGCCAGGGTCAGCCAGGACCGGGCACAGCCCGGCGGCCAGGTCGGTGTCCAGTTCCACGAGCTCGCCCACGGTGCCGGCCACAACCTTTACGACGCTGCCGATCACGTCGTTAAGGTTCAGCACGCGGGGCTGGACGACCTCGCGGCGGCCGAAGGCGAGGAGCTGGCGGGTGAGCCCGGCGGCGCGCTGAGCAGCATGCTCGATCTGCTGGATGTCCTCGCGGACAGCCTGCCAGTCAGCCTGGGACGGCTCTTTGGCCACCTCCTCGCTGATGAACGCGGCGTAGTTGGAGATGATGCCCAGCAGGTTGTTGAAGTCATGCGCGACACCGCCCGCCAGCTGGCCCAGGCTCTCCAGCCGGTCCCGCTCGGCCTGGATCCTCAGCCGGTCGTGCTCGGCCTGAAGTGCGAGCCGCTCGGTGACGTCACGGACGGCGGCTGATACCAGGAGGCCCTCGTTGGTGTCGATGGCCGACAGGGAGATTTCCGCGGGGAGGGTGCTGCCATCACGGCGGCGGCCGGACAGTTCCTTGCCCGCGCCCATCGGCCGCGGCTGCGGGTCCGCCGCATACCCCGTCCGCAGCGCCGGGTGCCGCGCCTTCATCGCGTCGGGGACCAGGATCTCGACCGGCTGCCCCGCCAGGTCTTCGCGTCGGTACCCGAACAACCGCTCGGCCTGCGCGTTCACCAGCACGATCCGCCCGCCGGAGTCCGCGCAGACCATCGCGTCCGGAGCCGCCTCCAGCAGCCCGACAAACAAGGAATCAGTCAACTGCCGCATTTCCGTCACGCTCCAAATGGAATTAACTACCGATTGCTAGCTTCGCACGTACTGGGCGTGGCTCAGCCGGCACCGTATGAGCTTCGCAAAAGGGGAACCTGAACCCTGCCGGTCAGCATGTCTAGCTACCCAACGTGTGTTATGTTTTACTATTAGTCACCATATCTGTGCCGGTCTTCCGTCGCGGATCGCCGGTGGGACGTGTATGTGGGCCCGATGGCCGGACGTCCGGGCACGGTCCCAGCCCGTGCTGTTGGCAACCGGAGCACCAGTTCTCGTACGGGTTCCTATCCGTTTCTCCTTTGCAGGATCGACCAGCCCGGCACGGCAGGTGCCCTCATTGCAGCAGCGGGGATGATTGACATGGTGGAGCAGGACGAGGTGACGGCGGATGCCGAGCGCCGCGACGCCCGCGACACTCTGGAACAGGACGAGGTGACGGCCGACACCGAGCGCCGCGACGCCCGCGACACTCTGGAACAGGACGAGGTGACGGCCGACACCGAGCGCCGCGACGCCCGCGACACTCTGGAACAGGACGAGGTGACGGCCGACACCGAGCGCCGCGACGCCCGCGACACTCTGGAACAGGACGAGGTGACGGCCGACACCGAGCGCCGCGACGCCCGCGGCACTCTGGAACAGGACGAGGTGACGGCCGACACCGAGCGCCGCGACGCCCGCGGCACTCTGGAACAGGGCGAGGTAACGGCCGACACCGAGCGCCGCGACGCCCGCGGCACTCTGGAACAGGACGAGGTAACGGCCGACACCGAGCGCCGCGACGCCCGGGACGAGCGCCGCGACGCCCGGGACGTACTGGAGCAGGACGAGGTGACGGCAGACACCGAACGCCGCGACGCCCGGGAGACCCTAGAGCGGAAGGAACGATTGCATACGCAGGCTCAGCGCTTGGAGAGCCTCGGCCAGCTCGCTGGGGGGGTCGCCCACGACTTCAACAACCTTCTGGCCGTAATCCTCAACTACTTGACGTTCGTGTCCGAGGAAGTCGCCGCCGCGGCCGGTCCGGACCCGGCCCAGCACCTGGAAGCGGCCAGCGCTGACCTCGCGCAGATCAAGAAGGCCGCCGAACGGGCGGCCGGGCTTACCCACCAGCTGCTCGTCTTCGCCCGCCGGGAAGTGGTACGGCCGCAGGTCCTCGACATCGGCAGTGTCATCACTACGGTGGAGAAACTACTGCGCCGGACCATTGGCGAGCATATCGAGCTGGTCATCTCGCGCTCCGGTGACATGTGGCCGATCCTGGCCGATCCTGGCCAGCTGGAGCAGGTGCTGGTGAACCTGGCGGTAAACGCCCGCGACGCCATGCCAGCTGGCGGCACGCTGACCATCGATACGAGCAACATCACCGTGGACGCCGACGCCATCGCTGGGGGATCGAACGCGCGCCCGGGCCGAAACGTGCGGCTGCGGGTCAGTGACACCGGCACCGGGATGACCGCCGATGTTGTGCAGCGCGTCTTCGAGCCGTTCTTCACCACCAAGCCGGACGGCGCGGGCACCGGTCTCGGCCTGGCCACCGTCTACGGGATCCTCGCCCAGGCCGACGGGAACATCCGGATCTACTCCGAACCCGGCACCGGCACGACCGTCACCATCACGCTGCCCGTCACCGCGCAAGCAGCCACCCCGATCGTGAATGCCATGCCCTACCAGCGGGCGCCGAAAGGCGAGACCGTCCTGGTCGTCGAGGACGAGGAAGCCCTGCGCGAGGTAACCAGGCGGATCTTCACTCGCAATGGCTACCATGTGATCACCGCAGCGAACGGCCCGGAAGCTCTCGACATCGCCGGCGGCCACCCGGGCGAGATCCACCTGCTGGTCACCGACGTGGTCATGCCGCACATGCTCGGCAAGGAGGTCGCGGAGAAAATGCGGTTGATCAAACCAGAGGTCGAAGTGATCTTCATGTCCGGTTACGCCCGGGGTGTCCTGACCTCCCAGGGCAGGCTCGATCCTAACGTGGCCCTGGTGGAGAAGCCGTTCTCCGAGGCCGACCTGCTGGCCACGGCCGGGCAGGTACTCAACGGCCACTTCGGGGGGTTTGAGACGGTCAAGGGCGACTCCCTCCAGTAGGGGCCATTTCGATGCGCGGCCGTGCGGCCGGAAGGGCTAGTGGTACCGGGCTGCAAGTTGGGTGCCGTGCCCGGAAGGAGCGGTACCCGGGTGACGAGTGCCCGAAGAGCGCTGCTTTCCAGCACGCCCCGGCCAGCGACACCAGCGGGTAACCGTCGACGACGGCGTCGAGGATCGCGTACAGCACTGCCTCGGGCCCGCGGGCGAGCAGGTCCGGATCCGGAGCCTGGCCGGGCCCGCGCGGAATCGATCTCAACAAGCCCCTTGCGGGGGCGGTCGGTATCAGCCGAGGGCCCGCACCCCAGTCGGGTCTCAGTGTGTATAGTTAGGCGTATGCCACGGATGCAGGTGTATCTGCCCGACGATCTCTACGAGCAGGTGAAAACACGGCACTTGCCTGCGTCGCAGCTTCTCCAGGAGGCCGTCCGGGCTGAGGTGCGCCGCCAGGACCTGCTTGGCGAAACCGACTCCTACCTGGCCGAATTGCTTGCTGAGGTAGGAGAGCCGGCACCGGAGGAGCGGACCCGTGCGCAGACCATCGCCCGCCGGGTCGTCGCCCGGCGGACGCCGCAGGCCAGCTGACACGGGGCTATTGTGACGCTGGTCCTGGATTCCGGCGCCGTCACCCGCCTGGCGGAACGCTCCAGGCGCGCCGCGGCGCTGATCGCAGCCCTGCGTGCGGAGGGCTTGTGGCCGCCGGTCGTACCCTCCGTTGTGCTCGTCGAATGCCTCACCGGGGTCGGTTCACGGGACGCGGCACGGCACCGCTTCCTGCGCGCGTGCGACGTCGCGGAGGCCGTACCCAGCACGCTAGCCCGGAGGGCAGCCTGGCTCCGGGCACGGGCAAGCAGGGGATCGGCCGTCGACGCCCTGGTCACCGCGACTGCCGAGCCTGGCGGGACGGTCCTCACCGGAGATCTCGCGGATCTGCAAGCTCTTGCTGGGCATGCGTCGGACGTAGCCATCGAGGCAGTCTGAAATCAAGCCGTTCCGTGGGTCAGTCACAGCGCCTCGCGGCTATCCCTGGACCGGGATCTTGGAGGGGCGTTCGCGCCGACCCGACCGGGATCGGTCTTGTCGTAGAACAACTGCAACAGGCGGCGGCCTCCTTCCGGTCAACACGGGTGCAGGACTTCCAACCCTCGATCCGCAGCTGATCGTCCAGTGGTTTGCCGATTGTCACCTCAAGGATCGTTTCCTTGGCTGAGCGGACCGCGCGCTGGGAGTTGCGGAGGACCTGCCGGGCAACGAGCTCCGCCGCATCCCGCAGCTGCAAGCACTATCTGCCGGAACCTCGCCGAGAGGGCGGCTGCAGGCTCCAAGTCTTCCCGGCCTCGGCAGCCTGAGGTCAGCGCCACTTTCCAGGCCGCTTGTAGACCCGTCCTGTAGCTGGGTCGCTTACGATGTCGGGCAGAAGCGAGTTACGCAGATCGACAGCAGCAATAGTGAACGCGCCTCGGATGAGCGGGAGCGGATCTCGAACGAACTGCGGCGTGGCGGCAATCATCCCTCGCCCTGGGTTCAGAGACCGGGCAGTCCGAATAGCCGGCACAGGTCACTGTCGGCAGAGACGATGAGCGCGATGTCAGATGCGGCGTAGAGATTGAAACCGTCTACGTAGGCGATGACGGTGGCCACGGTGCGATAAAGATCCCTGTCTCCAGAGCGCGGACTATCCGGGCACGGGATGCGACCGAAAGCCGCCAGGGGCTCACGCAGACAGCCGGATCTCGATGGGAGCGACGATAGGTTCCTGCGTATCAGGCGCGGGCTCATCCTCGAAGTACAGTTCCAACGCCTCGCGCAGGTTGGCCAAGGCCTCATCCATAGCGCGCCCCGGCCCAGCCCGTCGCGCGGGCCACCCCGATCGGGCACGACATGCCGGAACCGTGGTCCGGGCAGTACCCGTGGGGGTTTTCGTGCTTGAGAGATACTGCTGGTGCAAGCGGTACCTTCCTTAACTCACGCTGCCTCAGTCCCTGGTGAAACGGTGACCAGGCCCGCGCCGGTCGCGGCCCTGATCAGGCGATCGTCGTAGGTGATCAGGGCATCCAGCTCCGGTGCGAGGATGCGCGCCGTCGCGAGATGGACCGCGTCAAGAGAACGGAGCCCACGGTCTGGCTCGCTCATCGCAGCGTCCACGATGTCGTCGTCGATCGCGATGTAGGAGAAGGCGGTGAGCAGATCCCTGGCGTCCGGGAGGAGCGCAGGCACGGCTCGGGCGACGGCCCGGGTGAGCTCGATCCGCAGCAGCGCGGAACTCACCCATTCCGCATCAGCGTGACTGTCGTAGAACGCCGCGAACGCCTTCGAGTGCGTCTCCTCGACCAGGAGCTTGATCACAGCGGACGTGTCGGCGTAGTACAGGCTCACCGGCCTTCCTCGTCCCGCATCACCGCGAGGGTCTCCGAGAGCCGGTCCGTCCCATCACCAGGCCGCATGCGGGGGCGGTAGCCCGGCCTGCGGGCGAGGGTAGCCCGCCCAGATGCGACCAGGCGCGCCAGCACGGGGGCAGGCTCACGGTCCCCCACCGGGACGATCCGGGCAATGAGCCTGCCGTGCTCGGTGACATCGATGGTCTCTCCGTGCCGGACTCGCGCCAGCACCTCACTCGTGTGATGCCGCAGGTCCCGCAGGCCTACCGCATGCGCATCGGCAGTCATACCGACAGTGTATTACAAATTTGTGGCCACAAAGACTGCCCGCCAGCCACGAAGCCGTGATCTTGTGGGCCATGATCGCCCTCCGTGGAAGCAACTCGTGACGGTCACCTGCGGCGCATTCGGGCCGCTTGCTTAGGTGAGGTAGTCCCGCTCGGCGGTGTTACGCGCCTGGGCCGCCGCGCGGGTGTAGTGCTCGGCGGCGATGTCGAGGTGCCCGGCCCGCTCGTGCAGGCGGGCACGCACCGCGTCGAGCCGGTGATAGTCGCCGAGCCGCGTGGCAAGCTCCTCGACGGCGCTCAGCCCGGCAAGTGGCCCGCCGACCTCGCCGACCGCGATCGCGCGGCTGAGCGCGGCAACCGGATTGCCGGTGAGCTCGAGGAGTTCGTCGTACCAGGCGAGAATCTTCGGACAGTCGGTTTCCTCGGCGGTGCGGGCGTCGTCGTGCAGCGCGGCGATGGCGGCCTGGATCTGGTACTCGCCGCGCCGGTCGCAGGCCAGGGCTGCTTGGAGGATGCGCACGCCTTCGGTGATCTCGGCCTGGTTCCATCGTGTGCGGTCTTGCTTGTCGAGGCGGATGAGTGTGCCGTGCTCGTCGGTGCGCGCGGCCCGGCGGGCGTGGTGCAGCAGCATCAGCGCGAGCAGCCCGACGACCCAGGAAGAACGAGCCTCTGCTCGGCATAGCACCCCTGCCGTAGGATGAGAACCGTGAGCGAGAAATACCTTCCGGTCGTGGTGGGTGTCGCCGTGGTCGGTGACCACGTGCTCCGGCTCTCGTTCAGCGACGGAACAGTCGGCGACGTCGACTTCGCGGGCGAACACTGGACGGGCGTGCTGGAACCGCTCAACGATCCCCAGTACTGCGCCCAGGTCACAGTCGACGCTGACGCGGGCACGGTGGTGTGGCCAAACGGCATCGACTTGGCGCCGGAACCGCTCTACGAACAGGCGCACGCCCACCCACTCGTCGCTGCCTGACGCTCCCGGTTGCCTGGCCCAGACGCGGAGAGCGGGCCCCAGAGTCAATCAAGGACCCTGGCAGCCCGCCACAGACGTGGTGAGCGACGTCGACATCGTCGTCATCACGAAAATCCCGCCAGATACGACACAGCTCGTCATGCATCGCAGGATCGACCGCGTTCTTGGCCTCAGGACGTTCGCGACCGTTCCGGCCAGCGTCCCGTGGGACACTGCGGCAATGACGGACCTCCTGGATCGGGTGATGAGGCTGTGGGCCGACCCGCCCGCCGACGACGCCGCGGCGGTGGCCGCTTTTCGCCACGTGTACGCCGACCCGGTGCCTATCAACGGCGTGGACATGACAGCGGCGAGTTGGTGATCCGGGCCCGGGCGCTGCATGCCGCATTGGATGAGCTTACGTACGAGATCGTCGAGCGGTTCGAGGCCGGCGGCAAGCTCGCCGTGGTGCACCGGCAGTCCGGACGGCACGTCGGGCCACTGCCGACACCGCTCGGCGACCTCCGCCCGACGGGCCGCACGGTGGAGGCCCTGACTATCGACGTGTTCACAATCGCAGATGGCAAAATCACGGCCGTCTGGGTCACCTCCGACGAGCTGGCGCGCCTGATCCGGCTCGACGCGGTACACCTGGTCAAGCGAGCTGACTAGGTGAAGAAAGCTCATCCATGGCCAGGTTCTCCCGCCATCCCGCCCGCGGCGAACAGGCGGTGCCAGGTTCCTGCCATGCCACGTTCAGCGCCGGGCGGCGCAGGTGCGCCTGGGAAGGTGGCGTTCAGCCACCGGCAGGCGCACCTGTGATGCCGGGCCACGGGGCTGCAGTATTGCCTGTGTCACCCCGTGGGCGTGCCACCTTCAAGGCCAGCCGCTGGGGCTGCACGGTGTTGCGGTGGCACCCGGTGGGCGCGTAGCCATCGAGGCAGCGTGAATCAGCCGGCGCCAGGTATGCCAGCACGGATGGCTTTAAAGTAGACGCCACGTGCTAGGCCGCAGGGAGGCGACATGGACGTACCCGCGATGTTCCGCTTCGCGGTCGCGGAGTTCGACGCCCGCGTCCGGCAAATCGGCGACCACCAGTGGCAGGCCGCTACCCCCGATGAGGACTGGACCGTGCGCGACCTGGTGAACCACGTGGCTGGCGAGGACCTATGGGCGCCGCCGCTGTTCGCCGGGTCCACCGTCGCCGAGGTGGGCGACCGTTTCGGCGGCGATGTGCTGGGCCCGGAGCCTAAGGCAGCGTGGACGGCGGCGTCCGCCATGGCCGTGCGGGCCGCCGAAGATGACGGCGCGATGGACCGGATCGTCCACCTCTCGTTTGGTGACTTCCCCGGCAGCGAGTACGCGCTGCAGCTGTTCGCTGATCATCTGATCCATGCCTGGGACCTGGCGCGTGCCATCGGCGCGGATGAGCGCCTGGACGCCGGGCTCGTCGAGTCCTGCGCGAGCTGGTTCGACGCCATGGAGGACGCCTACCGCAGTGCGGGCGCGATCGGCGCACGACCCCCCGTACCCGGCGATGCGGGCGCCCAGACCCTGCTGCTCGCCCGTTTCGGCCGGAGGGCCTGAGACGCCAGGACGGCCTTACGCGGTGGCCAGCTCCCTGACGGGCTGCCTCCCAGTCGCCGCTCAGCAGCCTCGTCGAGAGGGACATAGATCCAGATCGAGAAGGCGCCCGGTACGTAGCCCAAGGCGCGCCAGAAAAGTGCCCGCTCCCCTCGCCGATGCCCTGCGGCCCATCGACGATATCGACGAGGTGTACATCTACGGATCGTGGGCGGCGCGGCATGAAGGAGAACCGGGGCGGCGGCCCGTTGGCGACATTGACGTTCTCATCCTGGGAGATCCGGACCGGGACCAGCTCTACGAGGCTCTCGCGGTCGCGGGGAAGCGTCTTGGGCGCCCTATCCAGGCTACGATCCGCGTCCCCGGCTGGCTGCGTTCAGGCACGGGAGCATGCCACGAAACCATAACCACCGGCCGATGCTCAAGCTTGCTCTCTAAGGCGGATCACCTGAACCGATCCGCCTTAGTGCCACCGCGTGGGCGTGCCACTTTCAGGGCGGGCGGCGCAGGTGCGCCTGGGAAGGTGGCGTTCAGCCGCCGGCAGGCGCACCTGTGATGCCGGGTCGCAGGGGCAGAAGGTTGTCCGTGCCACCCCGCTGGCGTGCCACATTCAAGACGGGGAGCCACGCGGCAGCCGTTCGGGATCATGATGATCTGACGGTACCTGGCTGCCCGCTCCGCAGCCGAGGAGATTGCTGCAACCAGCCAGCACCCGGATAGCGAACGGCCCGGCTACCCGCGAGTACGAGCCTGCGGGTATGGACAACACCGGACCAGCCGTCAGCCGCGGAAGCATCCTTGTCGTCGAGGATGATCCCGCCGCGGCGCGCTTCGCCGGGTACGTGCTCGGCGAGTGCGGCGGCTTCGACGTCGTCCATGTCACGGACCCAGCCGTCGCCCTCCAGCGCATTGCGGACGAGCCCTGGGATCTGGTGCTAGCCGATCTCGATCTTCCGCACATGACCGGACTGGATCTGCTCGCCGCCGTGCGGCGAATCGCCCCCGGCCTTCCCGTTGTCATTATCACCGCCCGGGCCATGGAACTGGCACCCGCCCATGTCCTGTTTTCCCGCGCCGACGCATTCCTGCAAAAGCCGGTCGGGCCGCAGCGGCTCACCATGGTCGCCACTGCGCTCATCGGCGAGCGGCGCGGCGGCAAGCGTACCGGCACCTGGCAGCCGTCCGAGGGGACCTTATGACGTGCTGCCAGGCGTAATTCCAAGAACAGCTCGAACGGAGAAGTCATCAATACCACACAAGCCAACGCTGAATTCACCGCGACTATGCGTAATAAATGGCTAGCGAACGCTGAGGGGGAGTCATGCAAGTCTTGATCGAAATTCCAGAGTTGTCACCGCAGCAGGTGAAAAGCCTGACGACGGCGCTCCCAGACGACAACAAGCGCAGCGGCGTTTCGCTCGACTGGCACATTCCGGGGGACTACTTCAGCCTGCCGGTCCAGGCGGTGGAACTGTGATGAAGAGGATCATGGTTACCGGCGCAGCCGGTTTCATCGGGTCCCACCTGGTCGAGGCGCTGCTCGCAGCGGGAGAAGAGGTCGTCGGGCTTGATGACCTGAGCACCGGGCGACTGCGGAACCTTGACGCGGTGGCAGATCACCCACACTTCCGGCTGATCCAGGACACGATCTTGGACGAGCCGCTTGGTGAACAAGCTCGTGGGCGAGGCGGACACCGTCTACCACCTGGCGGCCGCTGTTGGCGTTTTCACGATCCAGCGGGAGACCCTGCACAGCCTGCGGACGAACATCCATGGCACCGAGAACGTCGTTGCCGCCGCAGCGCAATCCGATACCCGGCTGCTGGTCGCCTCCACCAGCGAGATCTACGGGAAGAACACCACAGTCGGGCTGCGCGAGGACGACGACAGGGTGATCGGCTCTCCGCTGAAGTCCCGGTGGAGTTACGCCGAGGCCAAAGCGATCGATGAGAGCCTGGTCGCCGCTTATGGACACGAATGTGGCTTGCGAGGCGGTGATCGTCCGGCTGTTCAATACCGTCGGACCGAGGCAGACCGGACGTTACGGGATGGTCATCCCGAGGTTCGCGCGCCAGGCACTCGCCGGTGAGCCGCTGACCGTCTTCGGCACCGGCGCCCAGGTGCGGTGCTTCTGCCACGTGCACGACGTCGTGCCCGCGCTCATCGCCCTGGCCGAATCCGATCGCGCCCTTGGCAAGGCCGTCAATGTCGGCAGCACCGAGCAGGTTTCCATCGAGGACCTCGCCCGTCGCGTGATCGCGGCCGCCGGGTCGGACAGCGAGCATCACACGTGTCTCTTACGCGGACGCTTACGGCGCCGGTTATGAGGACATGCAGCGGCGGGTGCCTGACTGCACGCTCGCAAAAGACCTGGCCGGTTTCACCGCCGACCGGACGCTTGACGACATTATTCATGCCGTCATCGAAGACCAAAAAGGGAATTCGTGATGACTATGAACATGCGCTCCACCGAGCAATTGAGCCTGAAGTCCGTTGCGATCATTGGCCTTGGCTATGTTGGGCTGCCGACCGCATTGGCACTGCACGACCGGTGCCAGCGGGTGATCGGAATCGACGTGAGCCAGAACCGCCTGGACGAGATCACGGCCCGCCATGCCGACCTGAATGAGCCTGACAAGGTCACCCTCGGCAAGGCGCTGGCCGACGGCACATTTGAAATGACGACCTCGCTGGCCGCTTCGCCTGACGCCGACGCGGTGATCATCTGCGTGCCGACCCCCGTGGACGCCGGCAACGTGCCCGACCTGACGCTGCTCCGGGCCGCGTGCGCGAGCGTGGTGTCGAATGCGCGCCCCGGCCAGACGCTGATCCTGACTTCCACGACCTATGTCGGGACGACAACGGAGCTGCTGGTGGAGCCGCTTGAGGCTCGGGGGCTGCGGGTGGGAACCGACGTGTTCGTGGCGTTCAGCCCCGAGCGGATCGATCCGGGCAACCCCGATCATCTCCAGCGCGAAACGCCGCGCGTCGTCGGGGGGACCACCGGCGCATGCACCGCCGAGGCGGTACGCGTACTCAGCCAGGTCGCTGACGAGGTGCATCCGCTTAGCTCACCAGAGGCAGCCGAGGCAACCAAGCTGTACGAGAACATACAGCGGGCGGTCACGCTCGCCCTGGCCAACGAGTTCGCGGACGCCTGCCGCCTGCTCAGCCTCGACCCCATCGAGGTCACCGCCGCCGCGGCGACCAAGCCCTACAGCTTCCTCGCCGTGAACCCCGGCCCCGGCGTGGGCGGGCACTGCATCCCGGTCGATCCGCATTACCTGCTGTGGCAGCTCCACCAGCACGGGCACGGGAGCCCTCTGATCGAGCAGGCGATGACGCTGATCGACAACCGGCCGGCCCAGGTTGCCGCGCGAGCCGGGGAGATCCTGGCCGCGGACGACTGCAAGCTGGCCGACGCGAAGATCCTCGTGGCCGGGGTCAGCTACAAGCCGGGCGTGCGGGACCTGCGCCAGTCTTCTGCCATCCCGCTTATCAATGGGCTGCTTTTCGCGGGTGCCGACGTCAGTTATCACGACCCGCTTATCCCGTCGGTACGGCTGGCCGACGAGACGATGGCCAGCACGCCAGATCCGCATGGCGAGGATTACGACCTCGTCATCATCCACACGATGCACCCCGGCGCTAATTACGCCTGGGCGGCGGACTGCCCGCGAATACTGGATGCGACTTACTGTTTCACCGGCCCGAAATGCGTGCTGTTAGAAGGGAGGCGAACAATATGCTGCTCATGACGGGACTCTCATTCATCGCTTACAGCGTGACTGCGCCGTGGGGCCGGCGTGAGACAGCCCGGACTCCGGATGTTACGCAGCAGCGTCAAAGTATTACGGTGCTCATACCAGCCTTCAATGAGGCAAGAAATATCCGGGGGACCCTGGATAGCATCCTCCGCCAGACCGTGCGGCCGGAAAAGATCATCGTGGTAGATGACTGCTCCACCGACCGCACAAACGATATCGCGCGCGAGTACCCGGTCGAGGTCGTCCGCACGCCCCGGAATGCCGGCAGCAAGGCTCAGGCACTGAACTACGTGCTGCCAGCGTGCTCGACTGATCTGGTGACGGTCATCGACGCCGACATCACGCTCGCTCCCGACTACCTGGAGAAGATGCTCCCAGCCTTCGCGGACCCCAAGATCACGCTGGCTTGCGGATGCATTCTCTCCAAGAATGTGCGGACCCCCGCCGAGCGCGGGCGGAGCATCGAGTGGCTGTTCTCCGATCACTTCTACCGGCCCATCCAGAGCAGGGTTGGCGCGCCCGTCGTCATCCCCGGATGCGCCACCGTCTACCGGCTGGAAAATCTGCGGCGGCGTGGTGGCTGGACATCTGAAACTGTGTGCGAAGACATCGACTATACCTGGGTCGCGTTGATGGACGGCGAGAAGGCCATCTACGTCGCTGACGCCGTGGCGCGGACCATCGACCCGCATACAGGACCAATGCTCGGGCGGCAAGTCAACCGCTGGATGAGTTCTTACTTCCAATCCTGCCGATTGCATTGGAATGAAGTACATCGGAAACCCCTGCTGGCTCTCTGGGTGATCCTGATCCTGCTGGAGTCGATCTTGATCCCGCTCTACTGGGCCAGCCCGGTCCTGGTACCACTGATCTTCCATATCGCTTGGCTGACGGCGTTCTTGTGGTGGGCAGGTTCGCAGATTGTGGTGACGTGCCTGCCACTGGCTTACGCCGTCATCAAACGGCGGCTCAACCCGCTGCCCATCCTGGCCAACATCCCGTTCTCTTTTTACACCCGGGTGTTCAGCTCCTGGTACACCGCGCGCGCGATGTTTGTCGAGCTAGTGCTTGTGCCGTTGCAGCTTTCCAAAGGAATGACAGTTTTCCGCAAGGGAAACGTTTGACGGGGCATTGATTATGAAACTGCTAATGAGCCGCGTTCTCGCACTACTCGTCTCACTCACGATGATCGGCGGGCTGGTGTATGCAAGTACCGGGCTATTCCATCACCATAGCCCGGAAGCCTCGAGCACCTGGTGGGAGCCGGGCGTTGGCACTGTTGCCCAGAAAAAGAGTGGTGTGCCGCCCGATGGAACCTGGCCTGCCACATGGCCAGCACCACCCAAGGGCATCCCGGTGCTGAGCAATAGCTGCTCGGCCGGGTACGTCACCTTCACCTTTGATGACGGTCCGGATAAGCACACCCTCGCGCTGGCTAGCGAGCTGAAGGCGGAGCATGTCCCGGCCGTGTTCTTCGAGATCGGCGAGAAGGTGACCGAGAACCCTGGCATCACCCGCGAGCTGGTTAAGCAGGGCTTCGTGATAGGTGATCACAGCTATACTCATGAGTCCCTCACCGGCGTGACAACCAAGACTGAGCCGCTGACCGGCAACCAGGCGCGCATCGAGCTGACCCGCACCATCAGCGCCATCGTGGCGGCGGGGGCTCCCCGGCCGACTCTGTGGCGTCCTCCCTATAGCGACGTTAATAAAACTGATCAAGAGGTCGGCAACAGCCTGGGAATGCAGCTCGTTCTCTCTTCGAGCATAGATGGCACCATCACCGACAACGCCGACTGGACCGGGGCATCCGCCGCGACGATCGCCACGATCGTGACGACTGGCAAACCTTCGACGGACAGCACACCTACGGTCTCTCCCATGCACAACGGGTCGATCATCGCCGGGCACGACGGCACAAGTGGTGTGACCGTTCTTAACACCATCGCATCAATCCCACTGATCGTGAACTACATGAATGCGCACGCGCTGTGCGCAACCGGCAAGATTCCGGCGAACGCAACAGGCGGCGTGTTCGCACGCAACTCCGATATCAACTCAGGCCAATGAGAGAACGAGGGCGTGACACCCGCCCAACGCTCGCGGGAAGGTGGCGTTCAGCCACCGGCAGGCGCACCTGTGATGCCGGGCCGCAGGGGCTTCAAGTTTTGCGGTGTCACCCCGTGGGCGTGTCACTTTCAGGCGTGGGCTGTAACGCGGCGGCCGTTCGGTTTTTGCTTGAGTGCTGTGGTGTGCCGGTTTCAGGCTGCCGCGCGGCGCGCGATCTCCCAGCGGCTTCCGGAGGCCGTCGCAGCCGCGGTACTGGAGTTCTGCGATGCCGCCCTTGCGGTCAACCCGCACCGTGTTGGCAAGCCGCTGCCCGGGCCCCTCGGCGGCTGCCACGGCGCTCGGGGCTGCCACGGCGCTCGGCGCGGTACCTACCGGATCGTCTACCGCATCGACGAAAGCGCCCGCATGGTGCATATCCTCGACATCGATCACCGCACTGAGATTTACCACCGCCGGCAAACCTGACAACCCATCGCAGCCGAGCAGAGTCCGGGCGGCGCAGGTGCGCCTGGGAAGGTGGCGTTCAGCCACCGGCAGGCGCACCTGTGATGCCGGGCTGCAGGGGCCGCAAGTTTTGCGGTGTCACCCCGTGGGCGTGTCACCTTCCGGACTGGGCAGTTACGCGGCAGCCGTTCGGGATCATGATGGTCCGGCCGGGCTGGTGGCGACGTCCGGCTCGTAGCCCGCGCGCAGCAGGCCGTAGGTGACGGCGTCGTCAAGAGCCTGCCAGGACGCGGCGATCACGTTTTCGTCGACGCCGACCGTGCTCCAGGTGGCGGAGCCGTCCCCGGATTCGATCAGCACCCGGGTCACCGCGCCGGTGCCGTGCGAGCCCTCCAGGATGCGGACCTTGTAGTCGATGAGCTCCAGGGTGGCAAGCTCAGGGTAGAGCCTCCCGAGCGCCTGCCGCAGCGCCGTATCGAGCGCGTTGACGGGCCCGTTGCCCTCGCCGGTGGCGACGATCCGCTCCCCCTTGGCGACCAGTTTTACCGTTGCCTCGCTGACCTCGCCGCCGTCCGGGCGCCGCTCCACGATCACCCGCCAGGATTCGACATCGAAATGGCGCAGCCGCCGCGGCGAAAGCACGTCCCGCAGCAGCAGCTCGAAGGACGCGTCGGCGGCCTCGAACGTGTACCCGCGGGATTCGAGATCCTTTACCCGCTCCACCACGGCCCCGAGGACCTCGCGGTCGCCGGACAGGTCATAGCCGAGCTCGCGGCCCTTCAGCTCGATCGACGCCCGGCCGGCCATGTCGGAGACAATGAGCCGCATGTCGTTGCCGACGACCTCGGGGTCGGTGTGCTGGTACAGCATCGGATCGACCTTGACCGCGGACGCGTGCAGGCCAGCCTTGTGCGCGAAGGCGGACATGCCCACGTACGGCTGGTGGGTGTCCGGCGTCACGTTGGTGACCTCGCTGATCGCATGCGCGATGCGGCTCATCTCGGTGAGGCACCCGTCCGGCAGCACCTCCCGTCCCTTCTTCAGCTGCAGCCCCGCCACGACGCTGAACAGGTTCGCGTTGCCGCACCGCTCGCCGTAGCCGTTCGCGGTGCCCTGTACGTGGGTGACGCCCGCGTCCACCGCCGTCAGGGTGTTGGCCACCGCGCAGGCGGCGTCATCGTGGCAGTGGATGCCCAGCCGCGCCCCTGTGTGCTGCCGGACGGCACTGACGACGTCGCCCAGTTCGCCGGGCAGCATCCCGCCGTTGGTGTCGCAGAGCGCCACGACGTCGGCGCCCGCGTCGGCCGCCACGCGCACCACCTCAAGCGCATACGACGGGTTGGCACGGTAGCCGTCGAAGAAATGCTCCGCGTCGAGGAACACCCGCCGGCCCTCCGCGCGCAGGTGCGCGATGGTGTCGCGGATCATCGCGAGGTTCTCCGCCAGGGTGGTGCGCAGAGCCAGCTCGACGTGCCGGTCGTGACTCTTGGCGACAAGAGTCACGACCGGCGCGCCGGATTCGCGCAGCGCGGCGACCGTTGGGTCGTCGGGCGCCTTGGCGCCGGGCCGGCGGGTCGCGCCGAACGCGGCGAGCTGCGCGTGCCTCAGATCAAGCTCGGTCCGGGCGAGCCTGAAGAATTCCGTGTCCTTGGGGTTGGCGCCCGGCCATCCGCCCTCGATGAAACCGGCGCCGAGCTCATCGAGCTGCCGCGCGATGGCCAGCTTGTCGGCCACCGTCAGATTGAGGCCCTCCTGCTGTGCCCCATCGCGCAGCGTCGTGTCGTAGACGTGGAACGCGTCGTCGAGCATCGGCTATTCAGTCCCTTCGAGTTCCGTGAGGCCCGCCGAGCGACGGCCGCCCGCAAAAGCAAAAGACCCCTCGCGTGGTGCGAGAGGTCTGCGCGCCGGCGGGTGGGCCTCGCTGAGCTGTTATTGCTGAGCGGTTCCTGCTGCAAGCCCTAGGTGCCGGCGCGCCCGCCGATAATGATCCGGCTGGACGGCATGGGCCCAGTGTGCCAGACGCACGCACTCCTTGGCACATCTGTCTCAGCATGCGAGACGTTGTTTCACATCGTTTCTGGTACAGCATGCGAGCGGCGCAGCCGTCAGCTTGCCTTGCCAGGTTGCCTAGCCAGGTTGCACCGTCAGGCCGGAGCGAAACGCAGCTGGAGGCCGAGCCCGCGCAGGACGGCGAAGAACCACAGGGCCGACACGCCCGTGCCGACCGCTATCAGCCCGGCCGTAACGACCGTGGACAGCAACATGAACAACTCGAACGGCTCGGTGACCATCATGATCGCCAGCCCGGCCGTGAGCAGGAAGAAGATGCCAGCCCACAGCCATGTCGCGCCACGGAAGAAACGGTGCAAGCCCGGGTGCTGAGCGCCGGGATGCTTCAGCGCGACGACCTCGGTAGCGAGCTGGGCGACGAGCGGCCGATGCGTCTGGGCGGTCCGGGCGAACAGCACGCTCAGCGCGAGGTTCCCCAGCGGGAACTGCAGCAGGTAGACCCAGGTGTTGCCGGTGCCGATCACCACGGCGGTCTGCAAAGTCAGCACCAGCGCCGAGATTGTCAGCAGGCCAGGCACGTCTGCCCCGACGACCTTGCGGCCAGCGAGCAGCAGCCATACGGCGCCGAGCCCGGCCAGCAACCCGGCATCACGGCCATCCAGCCATACCGCGATGACGTAGGCCGCGAACGGCAAACCGGCCGACTCGGCGAGACTCCATCCCGCCGTGCGCACTAACTTCCACGGACGCGGCAGCTCGAGCGGCTCAGGCATGGCGACGAGCATACGCAGGCTGCCACGCGCCGGCAGGCGAACGCTCCAGTCCTCGAGCCTCATTTCGCGCCCTGCCCGCAACCCGCAAGAACAGCGCTGCCGCTGTGGCGTGCGGGCGACGGGCGAGTGCCACGGCGCGGCGAGGCAGGGGCCGGGACCTGGCTTGCCCCGGGCGTGCGGCAAGCTCGCGTGGGTGCCGGGCCGCGCAGCCGTTCTGGATCGTCAGCAGATCTTGTGAATCCACCCGTATGGGTCGGGCTGGTGCCCGTACTGGATGCCGAGGAGTTCCTCACGCAGGCGCAGCGTGACCGGGCCCGGCTCACCACTGCCCACGAGCCACTCACCCCCGGCCGACCGCACCCGGCCGACCGGCGTGATCACCGCGGCGGTGCCACACGCGAAGACCTCCGTGAGCATGCCCGATTCACACTCCGCCCGCCACTGCGGGACCGAGATCCGCCCTTCCCCGGTGGGGATTCCCAGGTCGGGCGCGAGCTTGAGCAACGAGTCACGGGTGATGCCTGGCAGCAGCGCCCCGGTCAGGGCGGGCGTGACGAGGCGCGTCTGCGCCCCCGAGTTGTAGCCGAAGAACAGGTTCATCCCGCCCATTTCCTCGACCCATCGGTGCTCCGCCGCGTCCAGCCAGACCACCTGGTCACAGTCGTTCGCCACGGCCTCGCTCTGGCCGGCGAACGCCGCCGCATAGTTGCCTCCGCACTTCGCCTCGCCGGTGCCTCCAGGGCTGGCACGGGTGTAGTCCTCGGAAAGCCACACGGTCACCGGCCGGACGCCGCCTGAGAAGTACGCGGCCGCCGGCGACGCGATCACCAGGAAAAGGTAGGACGAGGATGGGAAGTTCACCCCCAGGCCCCGCTGGGTGGCGATCATGAACGGCCGCAGATAGAGGCTGTTGCCCGGGGTCGCAGGCACCCACTCGCGATCATGGGAGACCAGCACGTCTATTGACTGGACAAACAGCTCCTCAGGCAATTCCGGCATGGCCATCCGCCTGGCCGTGCGCCTGAACCTCGCCGCGTTCGCCTGCGGCCTGAACGTGACGACTGATCCGTCCGCCTGCCGGTACGCCTTCAGCCCTTCGAAGATCTCCTGGGCATAGTGGAAGACCGAGGTGGCCGGATCGAGGGTGAGCGGCCCATAGGGCTTGAGCCTGGCGTTGTGCCAGCCGCGGTCCTCGGTCCACTGGATCGTGACCATGTGATCGGTGAAGACCTGCCCGAACCCTGGCGAGGCGAGGATCTCGCCGCGGCGGGACGATGGCACGGTTTCACTTGACGGCCGGACGTCGAAAGTGAGGTCGGTCGTGGTATCGGCATTCATCGCAGTTCTCCTCTTACCCGGCAACCACCGGGGGGTGCGGCGACGTTGCCGGACCCGCAGTCCCATTTTGCCGTGCGCGAACGGGATCGGTCTCCTGTGTCACGGCATAACGCCGTGGGGCGCTCCCGGAGAACCAGCCGCGTACCGTCGGTGAGCCCAGCTCCCTGGATGCGGCAGGCGCGCCCTAGTGGTCTGTCAGAGGAGTCTTCTTTGGCTGCACGACGCCCATGCGGGCACCTCGCGGCGTTGTCGTCGTCGCGCGTAGCACCAGCTACGCGCTCCTCCTCCGCCTTGCGATGCACCCACCTGGACGCCGTTCGCTCAAAGGACCCCTCTGACAGACCACTAGGAGGTTACTCGTTCCGCGATGTCATCACCGATTTCGGCGGTGGAGCGAGTGGCCCAAGCACCCTGGCGCTCCAGAAGATCATCGGCCACGGCCTGCTCGATCCGCGCCGCCTCGGCCCGCAGGTTCAGGTTATCGAGGAGCAGCGCGGCCGACAGGATCGCCGCGGTTGGATCGGCCTGGTGCCGGCCCGCGATGTCGGGGGCGCTGCCGTGCACGGGCTCGAACATGGACGGCGAGACCCGCTCCGGGTTGATATTGCCGCTCGCGGCCAGGCCCATCCCGCCGGCGATGGCGGCACCCAGGTCGGTCAGGATGTCGCCGAACAGGTTATCGGTCAGCACCACGTCGAATCGCTGTGGCTGGCTGACAAAGAACATGGCTGCCGCGTCCACGTGACAGTAGTCGACAGTCACCGCGGGGAACTCCTTGGCGAGGGCGTCCACCGTGCGCGCCCACAGGTCGCCCGCGTGGGTCAGCACGTTTGTCTTGTGCACCAGGGTGAGCTTCTTACGCGGCCGGGCCACGGCACGCTCGAACGCGTACCGCGCCACGCGCATCGTCCCGTACGCGGTGTTCAAGCTCTCCTCGGTCGCGACCTCGGCCTGGGTGCCCTTGCGGAGCACCCCGCCCGCGCCGGCGTATGGGCCCTCGGTGCCTTCCCTGACGACCAGCATGTCGAGCAGTTCTGGCCGCACCCCCGCCAGGGGCGTGGCGACACCGGGATAGAGGCGGACCGGGCGCAGGTTCACGTAGTGATCGAGTTCGAAACGCAGCCGCAGCAGCAGCCCGCGCTCCAGGATCCCGCTGGGCACCGTCGGATCGCCGACCGCGCCAAGCAGGATCACATCGTGTGCGCGGATTTCCTCGAGGACGGCATCGGGCAGCGTTTCGCCGGTGCGGTGCCAGCGCGCGGCGCCGAGGTCGTAGCTTGTGATGCCGAATGTCACGCCAGCCGCCGCGGCGGTGAGGACCTTCACGGCCTCAGCCACGACCTCTGGACCGATCCCGTCGCCCGGGATCACAGCGAGCCGGATATTACGCGATGCCATGCGGGTACCTTACTGGCCCAGCGGGCCCCGCAACGGCGGGCATGCGATGGTCAACGACGGGCCTGCGCGCTCAGGCGGGCGGGCCCGCCCGCGCTGTTGCGCCCGCCCGCGCTGTTGCGCCCGCCCGCGCCGTTGCGCCCGCCCGCGCCGTTGGGCCCACCTGCGCCGTTGGGCCCACCTGCGCCGTTGGGTGCGCCGGCGCCGTTGCGCGCGCTCGTGTCGCCGCCGTTGTCGCGCCGGTCGAGGGCGACCTGAACGGCCTGCACGGCCTCGGGGGATTCTTCGCTGGCATCGGCTGGCTGATCCCAGGGATACATGTCATACACGGGAGACTCCTGGCGTGGGCTTCATCATGGTCGTGGGCTTGACGGGACTTATCCGGAGTTCGTGAAATCCGTCGAACTCGCCAGCCAGCACTTCCTCCCGTAGCGGGCGCTGGCCTGCCCTGTCAGGCCCCGCTACGGCAGCGAAGGATGAATACGAAGTGCCACATGCCACTAACCATGTTACCTGCTAGTAGCGCCGTTGTCCCATCAGGGCAGCAATGTGTCTCACTATGCGAGAAGACCGGGGTCAGCGGCCAATAACCCGCGCTTAGCGGGTCAGCTTTCGTCGAGATCGACGCTCCTGCCGACCTCCGCGCCGATGCCCCTGGTGATCTCCTCAAGCAACACGGGCGGCAGCGCCGAGTCGACGGTCAGCACGATCAGCGCGCTGCCGCCCTCCGCATCCCTGCACACCTGCATGCCGGCGATGTTGATGCCCTGGCCGCCAAGCAGCTGGCCGACCAGCCCGACAATCCCCGGCCGGTCGGTGTAGGTGAAGAACACCATATGCGCGGCCGCGGCCATCTCCATTTCGAAGCCGTTGACCTCAATGAGCTTCTCCAGATGGCGCGGCCCGGACAGCGTTCCGGAAACCGAGATCACCTGGCCGTCCGGCATCGTGCCACGCAGGGTGATCACGTTACGCCAGTCCGGGCTCTCGGCCTCGGTCCGCAGGTTCACCTCGACGCCGCGGTCCTTTGCCAGCAGCGGCGCGTTCACGTACGTCACGGCGGCCTCCACCACGTCGCTGAACACGCCCTTGAGCGCCGCGAGCTGCAGCACCCGCACGTCAAGGGCGGCGATCTCACCGTGCGCCTCGACGTCGAGATTGACGGGCATACCGCCCGCGAGCGCGGTGAAGATCCGGCCGAGCTTCTCCGCTAGCGGCAGGCCCGGCTTGAGCTCCTCGTCGACAGCGCCGCCTGCGACGTTCACGGCGTCGGGCACGAATTCACCCGCGAGCGCGAGCTTCACCGATCGCGCGACCTGTGTGCCCGCCTTCTCCTGGGCCTCCTGGGTGCTTGCGCCCAGGTGCGGGGTGGCCACCACGCCCTCGAACGCGAAGAGCGGGCTGTCCGTGCACGGCTCGCTGCGGTAGACGTCGATCCCGGCACCGGCGACCCTGCCCTCTTTGAGCGCCGAGGCGAGGGCATCCTCGTCCACGATTCCCCCTCTGGCCGCGTTCACGATACGCAGGCCCGGCTTCACCAGGTGCAGTTCCCTGTCGCCGATGAGCCCGAGCGTCTCGGCGTTGCGCGGCAGGTGCACGGTGATGAAGTCGGCCTCCGCGAGAAGCTCGTCCAGGCTCAGCATCCGCACCCCGAGCTGGGCGGCG
Source organism: uncultured Actinomycetota bacterium (assembly GCA_963727015.1). Taxonomy (GTDB): domain Bacteria; phylum Actinomycetota; class Actinomycetes; order Streptosporangiales; family Streptosporangiaceae; genus DATFVJ01. Next base: position 69,924 of record CAVSEV010000010.1, read on the forward strand.
CGCGCGGTGGCGACGTAGGGGTCGTAAGCGACCACCCGCATGCCAAATGCCGACAGCCGCTGCGCGACGAGCACGCCGATACGGCCGAGGCCGAGAATGCCGGCGACCTTGTCGTGCAGTTCGACGCCGGTGAACTTGGACCGCTTCCACTCGCCAGCCTTCAGCGAGCTCGCCGCCTGGGGGATGTTGCGCGCGGTCGCGAGCAGCAGCGCCACCGCATGCTCGGCCGCGCTCACGATATTGGAGCTGGGCGCGTTCACGACCATCACACCGGCCTTGGTCGCGGCATCGACATCTACATTGTCGAGTCCCACTCCGGCCCGCGCGACGACCCGCAGCTTGGGGGCGCTCGCCAGCGCCTCCGCATCGACCGTCGTCGCGCTGCGCACGATCAGGGCGTCCACGTCGGCGAGGGCAGGCAGCAGCGCGCTGCGGTCGGCGCCGTCCACGTAGCGAACCTCGAAGTCGGATTCGAGCAGGGCGATGCCGGCGGGGGAGAGTTCTTCGGCGGCAAGGACGACGGGCTTGGGCACTTCTGCGACCCTTCGGATCCGGGCGGTAGCGGACGGAACATGAGTGTACTTGCTTGTGAAGACTTTCACGATCGTTCGCCCCATCGGCGGCCGGGCGCCCGGCAGCGGCGGCCCGGACGATCAGAACGGGCCGGACAGTTCACCCAGGGCGTCAGTGAGCCGCAGGTTTTCTGTGTAGTCCACCGGGCAGGCGATGACCGACACGGTGTCGGCCGCCAGGGCGTCGGTGAGGGCGGGTAGCAGGTCACTCGCCGAGCGCACCTGGTAACCCCGGGCCCCGAAGCTCTCGGCATAGGCCACGAAATCGGGGTTCGAGAAGCCGACGGCCACGTCGTGGCCCAGTTCCATGTTCATCTTCCACTTGATCAGCCCGTAGGCGTCGTCCTGCCAGATCAGCACCGTCAGCGGGATGCGCTCGCGCACGGCCGTCTCGATCTCCTGCGAGTTCATCAGGAACGCCCCATCACCCACCGCGGCAAGGACCCGCTGGCCGGGCACGGCCAGCTTGGCTCCGATCGCCCCGGGCAGGGCGAAGGCCATGGTGGAAAGCCCATTTGAAATCAGGCAGGTGTTGGGCCGGTAGGTGGGATACAGGCGGGCCATCCACATCTTCACCGCCCCGGTGTCGGCGAGCACGATGTCCGAGCGGCCCAGGGCGGCGCGGATGTCGGACACGACCCGCTGGGGCTTGAGCGGGAAACAGTCGTCGCCCCCGCCTCGGGCGAGCTCGCCGGCCAGCAGCCGGCGGATCTTCTCGCCGCTGGCTCCCGGCTTGAACCGGCGGGTCGTCGCGGCCGCGAGCGCGTCCAGCGTCAGGCTGATGTCGGCCTGGACGCCGACCTCGACGTCGTAGTGGGAGTCCACCTCGGCAGGAAAGCGGCTCAGGTGGAGGATTCGCTTGTCCCCGGCCGGGTTGATCCGCACCGGATCGAACTCCTGCAGCTCATAGCCCACACAGACGATCACATCCGCCTCGTCGAAACCGAAGTTGACGTAGTCGTGGCTCATGAACCCCACCGCACCGAGGGCGTGCGGGTGATCGTCGGGGAACACCCCCTTGCCGTGAAACGTGGTGGCCACCAGCAGGCCCAGCTGCTCGGAGAAACGGCGCAGCGCCATCGCCGCGCCGGTCCTGGCCGCTCCGTGCCCGGCTAGCACGATGGGCCTGCGGGCCTCGCCAAGCACCGCCGCGGCTCGCTCGATCTGCGACGGCGACGGTGCGTCCGGACGGGGAACATTGATGTCGAGGGGTGACAGGTCCGTCCGGTGCTGCCATCACCTCGACGTCCTCGGGTACGGCGAGGTAGACAGCGCCCGGGCGCTCGGTCTGCGCCAGCTTGAAGGCCTTGCGGACCATCTCGGGCACGGCCGCGGGGGTCAGGACGAGATCAGCCCACTTGGTCACCGGCGAGAACATCGACACCAGGTCGACGCTCTGGTGGGACTCCTTGTAGATCCGGTTCAGCCCGACCTGGGCCGACAGGGCCACCACCGGCGTGCTGTTGGTAGTCGCGTCGGCTGTCCCCAGCAGGAGGTTGATGGCACCCGGGCCGAGTGTCGCCGAGCACACACCCGCGCGCCCGGTCAGGCGGCCGAAGATCTCGGCCATGAACGACGCCGCCTGCTCATGGCGGACCAGGACATAACGGATGGACGACCGGGCCAGCGCATCGGTGAAGTGGATGTTCTCCTCACCGGGGATCCCGAACACGCATCTGACGCCCTCGTGCTCAAGGCAGCGCACAAGCAGGTCAGCGACCCGTCCTTGATCCACAACCACGTTCGGAGCGTACCGGAAAGCCCGGGAAAGATGCTTATAGCCAGCTCATCAGGGGCCGTAGCCTGGCGCCGACCTGCTCGATCTGCTCGGCCTGCTCGGCCTCGCGGCGCTTGGTGAAGTTCGGGCGGCCATTGTCGAACTCCTCGACAAGCTCGCGCGTGAACGACCCGTCGCGGATCTCGGCGAGAATACGGCGCATCTCCTCACGGGTCTCCTCGTTGATCACCCGCGGCCCGCGCGTGTAGCCGCCGAACTCCGCGGTGTCCGACACCGACCAGTACATCTTCGAGATGCCGCCCTCGTACATCAGGTCGACGATCAGCTTCACCTCGTGCAGGCATTCGAAGTAGGCGACCTCGGGCTGGTAACCCGCCTCCACCAGGGTGGCGAACCCGGCCTTGATGAGCTCCGACAGGCCGCCGCACAGCACGGCCTGCTCACCGAACAGGTCCGTCTCGGTCTCCTCCGCGAATGTGGTTTTCAGCGCGCCGGCGCGAGTGCCGCCGATCCCCTTCGCGTAGGCGAGCGTGAGCGGCCAGGCGCCACCCGAGGCGTCGCGCTCGACCGCGACGAGGACGGGCACTCCCCTGCCCTCGTTGAACTGGCGGCGGACCAGATGCCCTGGCCCCTTCGGCGCCACCATGCACACGTCCACGCCCGGCGGCGGCGCGATGAGACCGTAGCGGATGTTCAGGCCGTGGGCGAAGAAAAGCGCGTCGCCGTCGCCAAGGGCGGGTGCGATCGCCTGCGCGTAGAGCGAGCGAGCGGCCGTGTCGGGGACGAGAACCATGATCACGTCGGCTTCCGCGCACGCCTGCGCGGGCGTGGTGACGCGCAGCCCCTCGTTCCCGGCCTTCTCGCGGCTCCCCGAGCCGTCGGGAAGGCCCACCCGGACGTCCACGCCCGAGTCGCGTAGCGACAGCGCGTGCGCGTGCCCCTGGCTGCCGTACCCGAGCACCGCCACCCGCCGCCGCTGCAGCACGCCCAGGTCGGCACCGTCGTCGTAGATGATCTCTGCCATTGCTGGCTTCTCCTTGCTGTGTGCGTTTTTCGTTTGCTGGCCTGTTTCACGCCGCGCGGCCGTTAAGGCAAATGCTCCATAACGGTGGCCGGGCTGTCACGCTGTCCGCTCGGTGGCGCGCCCGCCGTCGCCGACCGGCCGCAGTGACCTGTCGGTGATCGAGCGCGCGCCGCGGCCGATGCCGACCATGCCGGACTGCACGAGCTCCTTGATCCCAAACGGCTCGAGCACGCGCACGAGCGCGTCCAGCTTGTCCCTGTTGCCTGTGGCCTCGACGGTGACCGCGTCGGGCGCCACGTCCACGACCTTGGCGCGGAAGAGCTGGATCGTCTCCAGGACCTGAGACCTCGCCTCGGTGTCCGCGCGCACCTTGACCAGCATCAGCTCGCGCTGCACCGAGGCGCCGGGGTCCAGCTCGACGATCTTCAGCACGTTGATGAGCTTGTTGAGCTGCTTGGTGACCTGCTCGAGCGGATGCTCGGCGCAGTTCACCACGATCGTCATGCGGGAAACCTCGTCGAGCTCGGTCGGCCCGACCGCCAGCGCGTCGATGTTGAAGCCACGGCGCGCGAACAGCCCGGCGATCCGGACGAGCACACCGGGCTTGTTCTCCACCAGTACCGACAGCGTGTGCGTGCTCATGATCGGCTCCTATTCTCGGTGCCCGGGCGTGCCTGGCGGCCTGCCGCGCGGACGGTGGCCTGGGCGGTCATTCTGTGCGGTCCCAGTCGGGGGCCATGTCGCGGGCGAACTGGATGTCGTCGTTGCTCGTGCCTGCGGGGACCATCGGCCACACCATCGCGTCCTGGTGCACCACGAAGTCGACGACCACAGGGCGGTCATTGATCTTGGCCGCGGTCTCGATCACGTGGTCGACGTCCTCGGCGCGCTCGCAGCGCAGCCCGGCGCAACCGTAGGCCTCCGCGAGCTTGACGAAGTCTGGGATGCGGTTCCCGCGCTTGCCCAGATCCGTATGCGAGTAGCGCCGGTTGTAGAACAGCGTCTGCCACTGCCTGACCATGCCGAGGTTCCCGTTGTTGATGACGGCAACCTTGATCGGGATTCCCTCGATCGCGCAGGTCGCGAGTTCCTGGTTCGTCATCTGGAAGCAGCCGTCGCCGTCGATCGCCCACACCTGCGCCTGCGGGCGGCCCACCTTCGCGCCCATGGCGGCGGGCACCGCGTACCCCATCGTGCCGAGGCCGCCGGAGTTGAGCCAGGTGTCGGGGTGCTGGTAGGAGATGAACTGGGCGGCCCACATCTGGTGCTGGCCGACGCCCGCGACGAACACCGCGTCGGGACCCGCCAGCTTCCCGATCCGCTCGATCACGTACTGCGGCGCGAGCGAACCGTCGGCGGGCAGGTCGTAACCGACCGGATAGGTGGTCCGCATGCTGTCAAGCAGCGCCCACCACGCACCGTAGTCACCTTTTCGCCCGGCCGCGTGCTCGCTGGTGACCGCGGCCGTCAGATCGGCGATCACCTCGCGGCAGTCCCCGACGATCGGCACGTCGGCGCGGCGGTTCTTGGAGATCTCGGCCGGATCGATGTCGGCGTGGACGATCGCCGCGCCGGGCGCGAAGGAGGCGAGCTTGCCGGTCACCCGGTCGTCGAAACGCGCGCCGAGCGCCACGATGAGGTCCGCCTTCTGCAGCGCCCCGACCGCGGCGACGGTGCCGTGCATGCCGGGCATGCCGAGATGCTGGCGGTGGCTGTCAGGGAACGCGCCGCGCGCCATCAGCGTGGTGACCACCGGGGCGCCGGTGAGCCCGGCAAGCTCGGCAAGCTGCGGCGCCGCGCGGGCTTTCAGCACCCCGCCGCCGACGAGCAGGACCGGCCGCTGCGCGTCCATCATCATCCGGGCGGCCTCTCGCACCTGCTTGGAGTGCGGGCGGCTGACCGGGCGGTAGCCGGGCAGATCGAACGGAACCGGCCAGTCGAACTCGGTCGTCGCCTGCAGGGCATCCTTGGCGATGTCGACAAGGACCGGTCCCGGGCGCCCGGTCGAGGCCAGGTGGAAAGCCTCGCCGACGGTCCGCGCGATGTCGCCGGGCTTGGTGACGAGGAAGTTGTGCTTGGTGATCGGCAGGGTGATCCCGGATATGTCCGCTTCCTGGAAACCGTCGGTGCCGATCAGCGGAGTCGGCACCTGGCCGGTGATGGCCACGATCGGCACCGAGTCCATGTACGCATCCGCGATCGGTGTCACCAGATTCGTCGCGCCTGGTCCCGACGTCGCCATGCACACCCCGGGACGCCCGGTGGCGAGCGCATAACCCGAAGCAGCGTGCCCGGCGCCCTGCTCGTGCCTGACCAGCACGTGCCGCACCTTGACCGAGTCGAACAGCGGGTCGTAGGCCGGCAGGATGGCGCCGCCCGGGATGCCGAATACGACGTCGACGCCGGAACTTTCGAGGGCACGGACGAGTGCCTCGGCGCCGGTGATGCGTGGGCGCGGGCCCGCGGGCGCGGACGGCACCGGCGGTGTCGTTTGCTCCGTCATCGGCTGGCTCCCTCTTTCTGGGGCTTTGCAGGTACGTTCTAGGGCTTTGCAGGTACGTTCTGGGGCTTTGCGGGTAGTACTGGGTGCTCGGGCAGGGATGCGGGCAACAAAAAACCCCTCGCGCCAGTGGCGATCGAGGGGAGCGCGCAGGTCTCTACGTGGATCAGCGGCCTGCGCGCCGTCCAAGTACGAGAATCACACTGCGTTGCACGTGACCAACGATGGCGGACCAACAGCCGGGCGTCAACTTGATCTCATGTTTAATCTCATATCCTGAGACGCGGTTCAGGGGGGCTGGTGGGCCGCCGTGCAGGCGGGGCGACGGCCAGCGGCAGCCGTTACGGAGAAGTAGCGGCAGCCGTTACCCCTGTATTGCCCCGGGGGGACGACCCCCCGGATCCCCCCGGGTATTGAGCGCTCAGGAGGCGGGGGCGGGCGCCTTACCCTGCTCGGTCACGGGAGGCCCGTATCCGCCGGCGCTGGTACTGATCATCGATTCCACGCCTGATGGCGGCATCGGCCGCGCGACAAGGTAGCCCTGGCCGAGCGCGCACCCCATCTCGCGTAGCAGTTCAAGCTGGCGGGGACGCTCGATTCCCTCAGCCACGACCGTCAGGCTCAGGTCATGGCCGAGCCGGACAATCGTATGAGTCAGGAGGGTGAGCGTGTCGTCCGCGCCCACACCGGACACGAAAGAGGGATCAACCTTGATGATGTCCACCGGCAACTGGCGCAGGTTCCCCAGCGAGGCGTAGCCCGTACCGAAGTCGTCGATCGCGATCCGCACCCCATGACGGCGCAGTTCCGACAGCCGCCGCGCGGTCTCGCCCCGGTGCGCCGCAAGCACCTGCTCGGCGACTTCGACGGTCAGCGAACTGGCGGAAAGCCCGGCGTCGGCGAGCGCGCCGAGCACCGACTCGACAAAACCTGCCGCGCCGATCTGCCGCGCGGAGAAGTTCACTGACATACCGATGTCCCACGAGGAGCGGTGCCACTGCGCGAGTTGCCCGCACGCTGTGCGCAGCACCCAGTCGCCGAGCGGCACGATGAGTCCCGACTGCTCGGCGATCCCGAGGAACTCGGCGGGCGGCACCTGTTCATCGCCGCGCCACCAGCGGACCAGGGCCTCAACCCCCGTCACCCGCGAGGTGGCAAGCTCAACGATCGGCTGGAACTCCACGGCCAGCAGTTCATCGGTCACGGCTCGCTGCAGGTCGCTGGTGAGCTCGAGCCGGCGCACGATGTCGGCGTGCATGTGCGCGGCGAAGATCTCGACGAGGCCCCCGCCAAGGCTTTTCGCCCGAGACATCGCGACGTCCGCATTTCGCATGACGTCGCCCGCATTTCGCATGACGTCGCCCGCTGTGCTGTCGCCGGCCAGCGCCACGCCGACACTCGCGGTCAGCGCGATGCTACGGCCAGACACGCCGAACGGCTCCGCTGAGATACACCGGGCAAGCTGTTCTGCGAGGTCGACTACCTCCTTGGCGCCTGCACGGGCTTCCACCAGGACTGCGAACTCGCCACTACCCCAGCGCGCGAGCGTGTGCTGCGGCGCAACGACCGCGCGCAGGCGTCGCGCCGCCTGGGTGATCAGCAGGTCCCCGGCCGCGTGGCCGGCCGAGTCGTTCACCGCTGTGAAGCCGTCCAGGTGCAGGAACACGGCCGCTACCCGCACGCCCGTGAGCTCGCCTGAAACGTCATCGACGGCAAGGGCGCCCGGTTGCGTCTCGTCCGCCTCGCCCGTTCCGGCCGCCGCGGCCGGCACCGGCTGCCCGTGCCCTCCTGCCGCCCCTCCTGCCGCCCCTGCTGCCGCGGCCTCGTCGCGGTCCGCGGGTAGGTGCGCGCGGCCGGGTTGGCTGGAACGGCCGGGGTGACCGGAACGGCCGGGACGGCCTGGACGGTTCGAGCGGTCGGGGTCGCCGGGCCGGTTACCGCGGTCGTGCTGTTCACGGCGGCCGAGCACGTCGGCGACGCGCTCTTCGAAGTAGACGCGGTTCGGCAGGCCCGTCAGCCGGTCATGGAAGGTCAGGTGGGTCACCTGCTGCCGGAGCGCGACTTGGTCGCTGACATCTCGCACCGTAACGAGCAACTGGCCAGGCTCACCAGGCTGCAGGTAGCGCGAGACTGTGCACTCGATATGACGCCAGGTGCCATCGGCGGCCAGCACGCGGCAGCCGAAGCGCGCGGTATTCTCGCCGCCGGCGTCAATCCCAGCACCGGGTTCATCAGCCGCGCCGCCGCCATAAGTGCCGCCGTCACGATGGGGACCGGTGTCACCATTCACGCGGCCATAGCCGTTGACCCCCACGTCGCCCCGGGCAGGGTCGCTTGGGGCAGGGTCGCCGCGGGCAGGGTCGCCGCGGGCAGGGTCGCCGCGGGCAGGGTCGCCGCCCGCAGAGCCGGCGGCGGCCGTGTCGCCGCGGGCCGTGTCGCCGCGGGCCGTGTCGCCGCCGGCAGGGCCGGCTCCGCCCGAGATCCGCAGTATTTCGCGCCTCCCCGCGGGCCGGTCCTCCGGATGCACGAACTCGGCCAGGTTGCGCCCCTCGATGTTGCCGGCCGCATAGCCGTAGGCAGACACCGACGGGCTCGAATAGCGGATTGTCCCGTCAAGATCGCAGATGAGTACCGCATCGCTCGTCCTGTCAGCCAGTTCACGCACATGACCGCCCGATACCCGGGCAGCACTGAGCGCCATCCGGTTCTCCCTGATGAGCCCGAGCACCCTGGCAGCAAGTACGGCCACGGCACCGCTCGCGGCAAACACGACCACCGGTTCGACCCGGCTGCCGCCTGCTACCTCGTTGACGATGATCAGCAAGGCGGCCCCGGCGACGGCCAGCGCGGAGACCATCGCCGCGGCGGGAAACTGGCTGGGGTCGCGTGCACCACGACCGCCATGGGCCGTCCGAACGCGGGCCACCCAGGGCGTGGCGAGCAACAGGAGGTAGCCGACGATCTTGGCGGCCAATTCGGCAGCGCCAGGCCCGTGACCCCCAGCCAGGCGCACGGCGGCACCGAACACGTCGCCCAGGGTCAGCGCCACCAGGGCGAGATACGGCAGCAGGGCACGCCGCCCGGCGGCGGCCACGAGCGGCAGCAGCGCACTCACGACCAGGATGGCCGCCAGAGGCAGAACGAGGCCGAGCAGGAACGTGCGCGGGTCCTCGGCTGTCCTGTGGTACTGGGATCCGAAGATCGCGAGCCAGCCAATGACGAAGAGCGCGGACGCCATTACGCAACAGTCGGCGAGGTAACCCCAGAACTGCTGGGTGGCCAGTTCTGGTCTTCGGGCCGATCCCAATGCCATGCGCGAAGCAGCCGGATCGTCTGGGTCAGGGGTGGCGGTCGCGGCCTTTCCGACCATCGCCATGGGGCCGGAAACCGGGCCCGTGCTCACGACATCGGGGGCGGCCGGTCTGTCTCCTGCCTCGGCGGCGCCCGCGGCGCTCGCCCCGGGCGAGGCGGCAAGCGTCACGATGCCTGCGACCATCGGCGCGAGCGCGAGCAGCGAGAACACGTCGGCGAGCGTGAACTGCGCCGCGAAGCCGTTCGGCTGACCGCTGAGCGCCTGCCCGGCGGCGCCGATGCACCACAGCAAAGCGGCCGCGGCCAGCCATCGGTAGCCCGCGCGGCAGCCTTCGGGTCCGCGCGCCGCGCCGAACCAAAGACTCGCAGCGGCGGTACCCGATGCGATGACGCCCAAGAGCCAGAGCCAGCCATCCGGGCTAACCGACCGCAACCGTGCTCCTTCCATCCTTGTGTGCTAGTTGCGACCCTTGTGTGTTGAGTCACAACGCATAACCGGCGAATCGGGCAGGTTGCTGACAGATCCGGTCGAATGTCCTTGCGTCACACGCTGATAACGATCAGTCACCAGCCAGATGCGCTATGGCCGCTGGCCAGATGGGTGCTTGGCAGCGCGCCAACAAGCCCTGGCGCGGCTTTGCGCCAGGCGACGCCATTCACTGTACGTACCGAAGGTCACACTTCGATTGAGCTGTGGCGTCCAGCGGGCGACAAAGTGAGACTGCGACCGCGCACCGTGATGTAGCTAATCCTGCCTCTTCGATGCGTGCTTGTTTCGGTATTTGCCGCTAAAGGCGTTCATGACAAGCGCACCCCGCAGCCAACCGTGCAGGTAGCCGTGCAGGTAGCCCCGCAGGTAGCAAGGAGAGGGGGCGGATCCCGCGCCGTGTGCGCCTTGCACCGGCCGCGGAAACCGGCCGTGAACCCGGCCCGGCCGTGAACCCCGGCCCTGGAAACCGGCCCTGGAACCGGCCGTGGAACCCGGTACTGGAACCCGGCCGTGGAACTCAGCTGCGGCGGCTACGCCCTCCGGCTCAGTTGCCTTGGCCCAGGCGTTCGAAGATGAGCTCGCGGACGCGGGTGGCGTCCGCTTTACCGCGGGTGGCCTTCATCACCGCCCCTACGAGCGCGCCAGCCGCGGCGACCTTCCCGGCGCGGACCTTGGCGGCCACCTCCGGATTCGCTTCGATCGCCGCGTCGACCACCGCGGCGAGTTCAGCCACATCGCTCACCACGGCGAGGCCGCGCGCCGCGACTACTTCGTCCGGCGCGCCCTGTCCTGCCACCACCCCGGCGAGTACCTCCCTCGCGAGCTTGTCGTTCAGGGCACCCGAGGCCACGAGCCCGGCCACCCGCGCCACCTCGGCTGGCGTGATGCGTAGCTGCGCCAACTCGATGCCATTCTCGTTCGCATGGCGGGACAGCTCACCAAGCCACCATTTGCGGGCATCAGCAGGCGCGGCGCCCGCCTGGACTGTGGCGGCGACCAGGTCGAGGGCGCCCGCATTGTGCAGCGCCACCATGTCGAGGTCGGACAGGCCCCATTCCTGCTGCAAGCGGACACGGCGCGCACTGGGAAGCTCGGGCAGCGCCGCGCGCAACTGCTCCACCCAGTCACGCGGCGGCGCGATAGGAACGAGGTCCGGCTCGGGCAAGTACCTGTAGTCCTGTGCCTCCTCCTTGCTCCGCCCGGCCGTCGTCGCGGCAGTGTCCTCGTGGAAGTGGCGCGTTTCCTGCACGACGCGAGCGCCACGGTCAAGCAGGGCCGCCTGGCGCCTGATCTCATAGTGGACGGCGCGCTCCACCGAACGGAGCGAGTTGACGTTCTTGGTCTCGGTCCGCGTTCCCCAGGTCTCAGACCCACGCGGCGAAAGCGAGATGTTCACGTCGCAGCGCAGCGATCCTTCCTCCATCCGAACGTCGGACACCTCGAGTACCCGCATCAGGTCCCGAAGTTCGGTGACGTAAGCCCGGGCGGCGGCGGGCGCGAGTGCGCCCGTGCCTGCGACGGGCTTGGTGACGATCTCCACAAGCGGTATGCCCGCCCGGTTGTAGTCGACGAGCGAGTATGCCGCGCCATGGATGCGGCCGGTCGCGCCGCCCACGTGCAGCGACTTGCCCGTGTCCTCCTCCAGGTGAACCCGCTCGATCTCCACCCGCAGGACGCGTGGCCCTGCCGCCGGGTCGGCTACCGTGACATCCAGCCAGCCGTCCGTGCACAGCGGCTCGTCGTACTGGGAGATCTGATAGTTCTTCGGCATATCCGGATAGAAATAGTTCTTCCTCGCGAACCGGCACCATCGAGCGATCGAGCAATGCAGTGCGAGGCCGATCTGGATGGTGTGCTCCACCGCCGACCTGTTCGCCACCGGCAGGGATCCGGGCAGGCCCAGGCATACCGGGCAGACGCGGGTGTTGGGCTCTGCGCCGAATTCGGCCGGGCAGCCGCAGAACATCTTGGTAACCGTGCCGAGTTCGACGTGAGTCTCCAGGCCGATCACCGGGTCGTAGCGGGTGAGCGCCTCGTCGTAGGGCGCGAGCGCATTGGCCGCTGCCGCTGCGGTCTCCGTCATCGTTTCTCCTCTAGGGCGTGTCCCGTAGATCTTGATGGATGCGGGCGGTGCTCCAGGCGGCGATCCGGCAAGGCGGCGGAGGAGCCGATAGTGGAACTATCGGCGACGACGACAACGCCGCCGGTCGTCGTCTGGGGTCGTGGACGACACTGCCGCGCCGCCAAAGATCTACTGGACATGCTCTAGCCGGGGCGCTGCGTCGGGCAGCCGGTGCCCCCACCGCGCGGCGAAAGCGGCCTCCACCGCCGCGCCTACGCGGTAGATCCGGTCGTCGGCGAGCACGGGCGCCATGACCTGCAGGCCAACAGGCAGCCCATCCTCATCGGCGAGCCCGCACGGCACTGACAGGGCCGCGTTGCCTGCCAGGTTGGACGGGATCGTGCACAGGTCGGCGAGGTACATGGCCAACGGATCATTCGCGCGCTCGCCTATGGGGAACGCCGTGGTCGGCGTCGCGGGCGAGACAAGCACGTCAACCTGGCCGAACGCGGCGTCGAAGTCCCGCGAGATCAGCGTGCGCACCTGTTGCGCCTTGCCGTAGTAGGCGTCGTAATAACCGCTCGACAGCGCGTACGTACCGAGCATGATCCGGCGCTTCACCTCGGCGCCGAACCCGGCGGCGCGGGTGAGCGACATGACTTCCTCTGCGCTGCGGGTACCGTCGTCTCCTACCCGCAGCCCGTACCGCATGCCGTCGAAACGGGCCAGGTTGGACGAGCATTCGCTCGGCGCGATCAGGTAGTACGCGGGCAGGGCGTAGCGGAAGTGGGGGCAAGACACTTCGATGATCTTGGCGCCCGCCGACTCGAGTACCTCGACCGCATCCTGGAACCTGGCGAGCACGCCAGGCTGATAGCCGTCGCCGCGGAATTCTGTGACCACGCCGACCGTCATGCCGCTGACGTCCGGGTGTCTCGCGGCCTCAACCACCGGCGGCACAGGTGCGTCGATCGACGTGGAATCGCACGGGTCATGCCCGGACATGGCCTCATGCAGGAGGGCTGCGTCAAGCACCGTCCGTGCGAGTGGCCCAGGTGTGTCGAGCGACGACGCGAAGGCAACCAGGCCATACCGCGAAGACCCGCCGTAGGTGGGCTTGACGCCGACGATGCCGCACACGGCCGCCGGCTGGCGTATCGATCCTCCGGTGTCAGTGCCGATGCCAAGCGGGGCCTGCCAGGCCGCCACAGCCGCCGCGGAACCACCGGACGAGCCGCCCGGAACCCGCGTCAGATCCCACGGGTTGCGTGATGGCCCGAAAGCAGAGTTCTCCGTCGACGAGCCCATCGCGAACTCGTCCATGTTCGTCTTGCCCAGGAGCACAACGCCTGCCCGGCGCAGGCGCGCCGTGATGGTGGCATCGTAGGGCGGCAGCCAGCCGTCGAGAATCCGCGACCCGCAAGTCGTCGGCATGTCCTTGGTGGTGAACACGTCCTTGATGGCAAGCGGTACGCCAGCGAGGGGCCCGAGCCGCTCCCCCGCCGCGCGTTTGGCGTCGACGGCGCGCGCAGCCCGAACTGCCCTGTCCGCTGCCACGTGCAGGAATGCGTGGACTTTGGCGTCGGTAAGGGACACGCGGTCCAGGTGAGCTTGCGCCACTTCCACCGCGGAAACGTCCCCAGCGGCGATCGCGGCGGCGATGTCGGCAGCGGTCATCCGGGTCAGCGCAGCGTCCATGGTCAGCCTTCCTCCAGGATCCGGGGGACCCGGAAGCGCTGCTGCTCCGCCGCAGGTGCCTGCGCGAGCGCCTCGGCAGCGCTCAGCGGCGGCACGATCTCATCGCCGCGCCATACGTTGGTCATCGGCACCGCGTGCGAGGTCGGGGGGATGTCGTCCGCGGTGACCTCCTGTACCCGGGCCACGGCGGTAATGATCACATCGAGCTGCGCCGCGAGATGTTCGAGTTCGGCATCATCGAGGGCGAGCCGCGACAGGCGGGCGAGATGGGCCACCTCATCACGGGTAATTGACATGGGCCCAATCCTAGGGTGCATCCAGGCTTGGCATCGAAGCCTTACCCCCCGCCCTGCGCCGGGTGCGTGAAAGGAGTGCCCAACCCCATCCCGAACAGAGGGCAGCGCATTGAACTGACGCGGGCGCGGGCGGGACCGGGTTCAGGCGGCCGGACCTGAGGCGAGCACCACGCTTGCGGTGTGCTCCTGGCCGGACTGGTCAATCCAGCTGATGCTGATCTTGTCGCCGGGGTGGTGCGTCTCCATCACGGTGGCGACCGCTGACGACGATCCAACGCTGTGCCCGCCGACGGACACGATCACATCACCGGCGGCAAGGCCGGCCAAGCCGGCGGGTGATCCCGTCGCGACTCCCGCGACCGTCGCGCCGGCAGCCCGTGAGCCGCCGGGGCCGCCGGGGCCGCCGGGGCCGCCGGGGCCAGCAGCAACGCCCGAGGCCAGGAGCTCGACTCCGATGAAGCCGGTCGCGCCGATGTGCACCGAGGCCGACGGCTTCGCTGCTTCGATCTGGCCGGCTATGCCGGCCGCCCGGTTCACCGGAATCGCGAAGCTCTCCGATGACCCTGCCGTCGCCCCGGCCCGGAACCGGAACCCCGATGACGCCGCGGTGTCGACGCCTATCACCTGGCCTGCCGCATCCGCCAGCGGTCCGCCCGAGTCACCGGGCTGGAGGTCCGCATCGGTCCGGATGAGGCCGGTCAACTGCTCGGAAGTGCCAGCGGACTCGTCTGTCGCGGTGATTGCGGCGGCCAGTGCCGTGATGGTGCCGGTCGCCACAGCCGGGGCGCCTCCCTTACCGCCGGCGTTGCCGATGGCGACAACCTTGTCCCCGGCCGTGGCCTTGGACGAATTTCCGAAGGCGGCGGTCTTGAGCCCCGAGGCTCCGTGCAGTTGCAGCACGGCGATGTCGTCCTTCTCGTCGTAGCCGGCAACGGCGGCCTTGTACGTGCGGCCGTTGCCCACGTCGGTGACGCTGACCGAGGTGGCGCCCTCGATCACGTGATTGTTGGTCAGCACCTCGCCTGACGAGGTCAGCACGATCCCGGTACCCGACTCCCCGCCGTTCTGGTAGCCAAGCGTGGAGTTCACATCAACCACACCAGGATCCACCTTGGCGGCGATCGACGAAGCGCTCAGCGAGCCTCGGGCGACCTGGCTGGTCGTGGCGATGGTCGACGGGCCTGTGCTCGGCCGGAGGGCCCACAAAGGGAGCAGAACCACACCCAGCGCCACGATGACCCCAGCAACGATCAAGGCCATGACGTGGCGCCGGTGGCGGCTGGGCGGACGACCTGGCGGCTCCGCCCCTTCAAATCCCGGCTGGACCGGCGGACCTTGAATCGTGTTCATGATCGGCGCTCCTTGATTATCTGGCCGCCAGTCGCGCTCCCTCGCCGAGGCGGGAAGCCATGCTTCAATGCTGATGACCGTTTCTCGGGGCTGGCTCGGAGTTACTTCTGACCTCCCTCTGAGCCAGCCGCGCCGCCTCAGGCGGCGCGGCTGGCTCAGATCCAATGGCCCGGCAAATGCCCGGTTTTCATGATCGCGGCAGTTATTCCCGCAGATGAAGGCTTCCAAGGAACGACCGCGATCATGAACTGCCGGAGTTCACTGCCGGAGTTCACTGCCGGGCGGTCGCGGGCCCGCGGGACGATATGGGGATGGCAGCAAAGAGCCGCACCGCGGTCGTCACGGGCGCGAACCGCGGCATTGGCCTGGAGGTAGCCCGCCAGCTTGCCCGCCGAAACGACCGCGTCATCCTTGGCGCCAGGGATGTGGCAAGGGGCGAGGCAGCAGCCCGGAGGCTCGCCGACGAGGGTCTCACCGTCCTGCCCAGGCATCTCGACGTGACCGACGGCACGTCCGTGGCCCGGCTCGCCCAGGAACTCGCGGCAAGCCCCGGACGGGTCGACGTCCTTGTGAACAACGCCGCCATCCATTACGACACGTGGCAGACGGCGACCACAGCCGATCTGCGCGTGGTCGAAGAGGCGATTGGCACCAACCTGCTCGGAGCGTGGCGTGTCACGCTCGCCCTGCTGCCACTGCTGCGGCGAAGCGATCACGGCCGCATTGTCAACGTCTCGAGCGGCGCGGGATCACTGACCGCGATGGGAGGTGGCGTCCCTGCCTACCGGGTCTCCAAGACGGCGCTGAACGCCCTCACCCTGATGCTCGCGAGTGACCTGCGCCGCGACCGGATCCTGGTGAACGCTGTCTGCCCGGGCTGGGTCGCCACCGACATGGGCGGCCAGGGCGGTCGCGAAGTCGCCAAGGGCGCGGCCAGCGTCATCTGGGCCGCTGACCTTGCGGATAACGGCCCTACCGGCGGATTCTTCCGCGACGGTGAGCCGGTTCCCTGGTAGCTCCCGGCCGGGGACACGCCCCAGGAGGCCGGTGTTTTTCGTCGATTTTCACGCAGAGTAAGAATGATCAGTACCGTTGGCCAAGAGTATTACGACTCGTATTCAGTCCTATGACTAGATTTGGTCGTTTAGCACCAGCGTCCTAGGAGCGCTGCGGCCGCGCGGCGGCGGACCCGCCCTCGCTCACGTCTACCGGCAGGCCCACTGTGCATTCGCGCCGTTCGGGATCAGCGGGCGTGCCACCGCCGGAGCCCGCACCACCGCCGGAGCCCGCGCCACCGCCGGGGCCGGCGCCACCGCCGGAGCCCGCGCCACCGCCGGAGCCCGCGCCACCGCCGGAGCGCGCCCGCCGGGCCGGCGCCACCGCCGGAGCCCGCACCACCGCCGGAGCCCGCGCCACCGCCGGGGCCGGAGCCCGCGCCACCGCCGGGGCCCGCGGAGGCACGGGGCCGTGGGGCGCGGGCGACTGCGATTCGTGCCGCGAGCCACGCGGTGGCAGACGCGGCATCCATTGGCCGGCTGATATGCCAGCCCTGGGCAGCGTCGCAGCCCATCCGGCGGAGCGCCGCCGCGGCGTCCGCCGTCTCCACACCCTCGGCCACAGAACGGACCCCGAGTGCGCGCACCAGATCGATCAGCGACTGCACGATGACCTCGTCGTCGGCGCTGTTCGGCAGCCGCCTGATGAACGACGCGTCGATCTTTATCTCGCAGACAGGCAGCCGTTTGAGCCGGACCAGCGACGAGTAGCCGGTACCGAAATCATCCAGGCTGAAGGGGACACCCATCCTGGCCAGCCTGTCCACGCAGCCGACCGCGTGCGCGGGCTCGCTCATGAGGGCTCGCTCTGTGATTTCAAGTAGCAGCGCAGCCGGCGGGATCGAGTACCGCCGCAGCCCGGCGGCGATCATCGGGGCGAGCGCCGGGTCGAACAGATCGCTCGCGGAGACGTTGACCGCCACCTGCACCTGTAAGCCAGCCCGCCACCAGATTGCTGCCTGGTGAAGCGCGGTGTCGACGACGTGGCGGGTGAGATCGTGCATCAGATAAGACTGCTCGGCTAGCCGGATGAACTCCTCGGGCGTCAGCACCCCACGGACCGGATGGCGCCACCTGACGAGCGCCTCCATGCCCACAGGCTGGGCGTCGGCGAGCACGATCTTCGGCTGGAAGTGCAACTCGAACTGGCCCTCGTTCACCGCGCGGCGCAACTCGCCGACCAGGTTCAGCCTGGCGGGCGAGTTACGGTCCTGCTCCGCCACATAGGCCTCGACGCCGCTGCGGCGTTCCTTCGCCTGATACATCGCCACGTCGGCGCGTTGCAGCAGCAGCGCGAAATCTGGGGCGTGGTCCGGATACATCGCTATGCCGACGCTGGCCTCGATGTCGAGAGTCATCGAATCCATCCTGACCGGCTCGGCGAGCGCCGCTCGTAAACGCGCCGCCACCTCGCGGGCGGAAGCCGGATCGCGCACGGCGGGCAGCAGCACCGCGAACTCGTCGCCGCCAAGCCTGGCCACCACGTCGCCCGGGCGCACGCTATGCGCGAGCCGGTGTGCCACGACAGCGAGCAGCCGGTCACCCACCGGATGCCCGAGGGTATCGTTCACCTCCTTGAAGCGGTCCAGGTCGAGAAGCAGCAAGGCGGTGCTTGCGCCGAGCCTCGCGGCCTCGGCCAGCGCTTCCTCGGTTCGCAGCACGAGAAATTTGCGGTTCGGCAAGCCGGTGAGCTCGTCGTGCAGTGCCTGGTGAGCGCGGTTCATCGAAATCGACGCGTTCGTGTAGACCGCGATTAACGGCACCAGGAACAGCGGCACGAGGGCGGCCGACCGGTGCATGACCACGACGACCAGGGGCGCGACTGAAAGGAGCGCGACACTGACAAGCACCTGGTATGGAAGGTCGGCGCGGATCGTCCTGACGATGGGGGCGCGGGTATGGAGGGCGACGGCGACCGCGACGAGAAAGATGTTGCAAACGAAGAACGCGGCAACGGCAATGACGACCTGGATCACGCGCGAGCCAGCCGGGACCCACGGGCTCGCCGGATCCGGGTGCGCACCTGCCACCGCGAGCACCGCCGCGGCAGCACCGAGGCTGAGCGTGTACTGCGCGGCGTTGAAGGCGTTGCGGAAGGGAGCGTGGCGCGCAGCGGTTCCTGCGATCACAGCCGCAGCCGCCTGGAGGACCGCAGCGGCGGGAAGCCCCCAGTAAATCAGGGCGGCGAAGCTGAACGTGATCGATGCGGCTCCCGCATCCGCCATCGACCTGCCGGGCGTGATGATCGGGCGCAGCTCGCCGCAGACCACCAATAACCCGAGCATCCACCACAGCGGGCTGCCGGCCAGCGAGCGCACGTCCGCCAGCCGCAGCGTCGTCAGGGCCCAAGCGAGGACCGCGAGACCGGTCACGGTGACCGCAGTCAGATAGATCCACAATGGCGAACCTGGCCGCGGCCCCGCATCCCGGGTGTCGCCTGCTTGCTGCATCGTTTCCTCGCGCGTGGCTATGGCCGCCAAACATGCACGCCGCTGCCAATTGCCGATGCGGCGTCACTCGTCGCAGCCGCGACAGTGTCGTGGCCGGTAATGAAAGACCCCCTACAGACCATCACCTGATGGAACGAAAGTACCACTTCTAGCAATCAATTGCATACTTTGCGTTACAACGTCAATAGCTACGTTTGCGATTTGGCTTCGGTGGCAGCCCCATCGCTGGCCGCCCCGTCGGCGGCCGCACCGTCTGTGGTCGCACCGTCTGTGGCCGCCGCTTCCATGGCCAATGCGCCGGTGGCCGCGGCGGCCGCCGTCGCCGGATCCCCCGCTGGCTTCGCGGTCTCCGCAGCCGCGGCGGCCGCCTCGGGACCATTGACTAGCAGCTCACGGAATCCTGCTTCGCCAAGCACCGGGACGCCCAATTGGACGGCTTTGTCATATTTCGATCCGGGGTTATCGCCAACGACCACGAAGTCCGTTTTCTTCGACACCGAACCCGTGACCTTGCCGCCACGCTCCTGAACCGCCTCTGTCGCCGAATCGCGGCTGAAAGTCTCCAGCGACCCGGTGATGACCACGGCGAGCCCGGCAAGCGGCCGTGGCCCGCGGCCCACCTCTGCTGCCATCCGAACCCCGGCTGCGCGCCACTTCTCCACGATCGCGCGGTGCCAGTCGACACGGAACCACGCCACGACGGAACCGGCGATCACCGGCCCGACCCCCTCCGCCGCGGCGAGTGCCTCCTCCGGCGCCGCCGCGATCGCGTCGAGCGCGCCGAACTCCCGCGCGAGCGCCTGCGCCGCGGTCGGGCCCACGTGCCTGATCGAAAGGGCGACAAGCACCCGCCACAGCGGCCGCTGTGTCGCCTCCTCCAGATTGCGCAGCAGCTTGTTCGCGTTGACCGTAAGCTCACCCTGCTGGTTGACGAAGAACGCGCAGCGTTGCAGGTCCTGCGCGGACAGCGTGAACAGGTCGCCCTCGTCGGTGAGCAGACCGGAGTCGAGCAGCGCGGCGACCGCCTCGTAGCCGAGCACCTCGATGTCGAAAGCGCCGCGCCCGGCGAGGTAGAAGAGCCGCTCACGTAGCTGGGCCGGGCAGGACCGGGAGTTCGGGCAGCGCCAGTCGACCTCACCCTCGTCGCGGGCGAGGGGCGTTCCGCACGCGGGGCACTCACGTGGGAACGTGAACTCCCGCTCGCCGCCCTCGCGCAAGTCAGCGACGGGCCCGACGACCTCGGGAATCACGTCGCCGGCCTTCCTGAGTACCACGGTGTCCCCGATAAGGACTCCCTTGCGGCGGATCTCGTCCTCGTTGTGCAGGGTCGCCTGCGCCACCGTCGAGCCACTCACCTTCACTGGCTCCATCACCGCGAACGGGGTGATCCGCCCGGTGCGGCCGACATTCACCCTGATGTCAAGCAGCTTGGTGTTCACCTCCTCGGGCGGATACTTGTAAGCGATCGCCCACCGGGGCGCGCGGCTTGTCGAGCCGAGCCTGCGCTGCAGCGTCACCTGGTCGACCTTGACCACGACACCGTCGATGTCGTACGGCGTCTCGTGCCTGTGCTCGCCGTAGTGCCTGACGTACTCCCTGACCGCGTCCAGGTCCTTGACCACCCTGTACCTGTCGCTGACCGGCAGGCCCCAGGCCCTGAGCTGCTCATACGCGTGTGCCTGGCTGACCGGCTCGAACCCGGTCCTTGCCCCGATGCCATGCACGATCATGCCCAGCGGGCGGCTGGCGGTGACCCGCGGATCCTTCTGCCGTAGCGAGCCCGCCGCGGAGTTGCGCGGGTTGGCGAAGGGCGCTTTTCCTTCCGCCACCAGCCGCTCGTTCAGTTCCTCGAAAGCCCGCACCGGCAGGTAAACCTCGCCGCGGACCTCGAGCAGGTCGGGAACGCCCTTGCCGGTCAGCCGCATCGGCACGTCGCCGATCGTCCTGATGTTCGGCGTGACATCTTCGCCGGTGCGCCCGTCACCCCTGGTGGCTCCCCGTATCAGCCTGCCGCGCTCGTAGACCAGCGCCACCGCGAGCCCGTCGATCTTCAACTCGCACAGGTAGTCGGCATCGGCGCCGCCAGCAGACCGCGTCACCCGCGCCGCCCAGGCGGCCAGCTCCTCCTCGGAGAAGGCGTTGTCCAGGCTCTGCAGGCGCTCCAGGTGCTGGACGGGGGTGAATTCGGTGCTGATCTTGGCACCGACCCGCTGGGTGGGTGAGTCGGGCGTGCGCAGCCCGGCAAACCGCTCCTCAAGCTCACGCAACTCCACCATGAGCTCGTCGAACTCGGCGTCCGAGATGACGGGCGCGTCGAGCACGTTGTAACGGTAGTTGTGCTCGTCGATCTGCTGCGACAACTCCGCGTGCCGCTCCCGCGCTGCCGGCGGCGCCTCGGGAACCTCGGGGACACCATCCGCCGCTGGCACCTCTGGAACCTCGCCCTCGGAAGGCACAGCCGTCTCGGGTACGCCGGCCTGCTCGCTGGTCATCGGTTCGTCCCTCCGGTCAGCTCTCGAGCTCATCCCGCAGCGCGCGGGCGGCATCACGGCAGCGCCCGAGCGCGGCCCGCGCGTACTCGGGCCGCGAGCTCGCGAGCCCGCAAGCCGGCGTGAGCACGACCCGCTCCGCGCACCACTGCGCAGGCAGGCCGAGCCGCCGCCAAAGCCCGGCGACCTGGGCGACGACGGCGGGCACGGCTGGCAGGCCCCCGTCCCCGCTGGCCGCGCCTGCCTGCCCGCGGGTGCCATGCTCGCGCAGCCGTTCAGGATCAATCTCGGCCCCGCCGGCCTGGCTAACTGGCACGGCCGGCAGCACACCGGCCAACAGGCCGACGCCGGCCTCGGCCAGTTCGGCGACCGCATCCTCCGCATCCCGCCGCAGCAGGCTGAGGTCGAGGCCCACGCCACGCGCTCCGGCCCTGCCGATCAGTGACAGCGGCGCCCCACGGCCGCAGCAATGCACAATGCAGAACGACTCCGATGCGGCGTCGATCACGTCACCTATCACCTGCTGGGTGGCCGGGCCGTCGGCGGGTGGCAAGTGACCCCAGCCGCTGGCGGTCGGCACCGTCCCGGCGAGCACGGCGGGCAGCGCGGGCTCGTCGAACTGGACGAGGATGCGCGCACCTGGCAGCCGTTTGGCCACGTCGGCGACGTGCGCCGCGACGGCATGCGCGAGCGAGCCTGCCAGGTCACGCGCCGCGCCATGGTCGGCGAGCGCGGGACTGTGGTTGGTGAGCTCGATCGTGGCCGCAAGCGTCATGGGGCCACACACCTGGATCTTGAACGGTCCCTGGTACCCGGCCGCGGTCTCCTCGAGTACGTCCAGGTCGCGGGCGAGGATGCTGCGGGCACGGCGCAGGTCCCTGCCTGCCGCGCCAGCCAGCCGCCAGCCAGCGGGCGTGGTCTCCACCGGCATGTCGACGAGCAGCGCGGCCGTCCGGCCGATCATGTCGGCGCCAGGGCCGCGCTGCGGCAACTCGGGCAGGAACGGTAGGTCGGGCAACTCGCCAAGAACGAGGCGCAGCGCTTCGGCCGGATCGGTGCCCGGCATCGAGCCCACGCCTGTCGCGCTGGCGGGCGGCCAAGGAAACGCCGCTGCGTGCTGATCTGCCACATAGCAGAGCTTAGGAGGTAGCTACGACAGCCGCGTCGCGGCCGGGTCGTCGTGTGCCGTGTCGTCGCGCGTGTCGTCGGGCCTCGTCGCGTGCGCGTCGTCGTGCGCGTCGTCGTGCGCGTCGTCTGGGGTCGTCGTGCGCGTCGTCTGGTCTTGATCGTTGGCCCCTGGGGGGCGCTCCAGCGCCACCAACGGGCCAACCACGGCGACGATCATGGGTGGGGCCCTGCGCCGGTGCGGCGCCCGCGTCGTCGGGCGTCGTGGCGCGCGCTTCGGCGTCGTCGCGCGTGGCTGCGTCGCCGCGTCGTCGGGCGCGTCGTCGCGCGTGGCTGCGTCGCCGCGTCGTCGGGCGTGTCGTCGGGCGTGGCTGTGGACAACTACTTGTGCCGCGGATCGCGTGTGCTATAGCGCACGCAATCCGCGGCGCTGCTGGATCTGGGCGCCATGGGCGCGGGTCAGGCGGCCGCCGCGATCGTGGCGGAGCCGAGCACTGCATCGCCCTCGTACAGCACCGCGGCCTGGCCCTTGGCCACACCACGGGCAGGCGCGTGCAGCCTGATCCGGAGCGCCGAGCCGTCAGCCGACGCCGTGCACGGGTGCACCTCCCCGTGCGCCCGCAACTGGACCAGGCAGTCGCGCTGCCCTGTAATCGGCGGGCAACCGGTCCACACCGGGCGCTGCGCGGAGATCTCGCTGACCTCTAGGGCCTCAATAGGCCCCACGGTGACCGTCCTTGACACTGGCTCGACATCGAGTACGTAGCGGGGCCGGCCGTCGGGGGATGGGTGGCCGATGCGAAGACCCTTGCGCTGGCCCACCGTAAACGCGTACGCCCCGTCGTGGCCGCCGACCGTCTGCCCGCCGGTATCCACGATGCGGCCTGGCGCGGCGCCGAGGCGCCCGGCAAGGAACGCCCGCGTATCACCATCGGCGATGAAGCAGACGTCGTGGCTGTCTGGCTTGCCGGCGACGGCGAGGCCTCGGCTGGCCGCCTCGGCGCGGACCCGTGCCTTGGTGGTGTCACCGAGTGGGAACATCGCGTGCGCTAGCTGCTCGCGGGTGAGCACGGCGAGCACGTAGGACTGATCCTTGCCCGCGTCGGGGCTGCGCCGCAGGACTCCCCCGTCCAGCCTGGCGTGATGCCCAGTGCAGACCGCGTCGAAGCCGAGCGCACGTGCGCGGTCGAGCACGGCGGCGAACTTGATCTTCTCGTTGCAGCGCAGGCACGGATTCGGGGTGCGGCCCGCGGCGTACTCTGCGACGAAGTCCTGAACGACGTCCCGGTCGAAACGTTCCGCCATGTCCCACACGTAGAAGGGGATACCGATCACGTCGGCGGCGCGGCGCGCGTCCCTGGCATCCTCGAGCGTGCAGCAGCCGCGCGCGCCGGTCCGGTAGGACGAGGGGTTCGCCGACAGCGCCAGGTGCACACCAGTCACATCGTGCCCAGCGTCGACGGCCCGTGCGGCGGCGACGGCGGAGTCGACACCCCCGGACATGGCGGCAAGAACGCGCAAGCGATTCATCACACCAGAGGTTAGCGCCGCGCCCGCGCTCGTGATTCCGGCCGGGCCGGTTCGCCCCAGCGCCGGCGGTGACTTGGGTGGCCGTGCTAGCTATGCGATGGCGCTACTGGATAGGTGAAGAGGAGATCGGTGTGACCCGAGCGTGCGGCCCGGAGATCAGCGTGACCCGAGCGTGCGGCGCGGAGATCAGCGTGACCCAGGCGCGAGGTGTGGAGATCAGCGTGACGGCAAAGTGGCAGTTTTCAGCCGCCAAACCTCCACAGCGATCTCCACAGCGGAGAGAGGACCTCGCGCCGTCATCTGGGCGCGCACAACGGCCCGGCCGCCGGGACGATCACCGTAATGCGGCGCCGCGGCCGGGCCGGCGGGAACGATCAGTGCGCGGCGCGGCGGCGGGCCGGCCGGGACGATCACCGTAGTGCGGCGCGGCGGGCGCGCTCGACGGCCTCGCCGATCACCGCGCCGACCGCGTCGATGTCCGGCTGAGCGGATGTGTGCCCGAGGCTGAACCGCAGCGACCCGCGGGCCCGGGCCATGTCCGCGCCCATCGCGATCAGGACGTGGCTCGGCTGCGCCACGCCGGCCGTGCACGCCGACCCGGTCGAGCAGGCGATCCCCTTCGCATCGAGCAGCATCAGCAGGGCGTCACCCTCGCAGCCGGGGAAGGAGAAATGCGCGTTCCCGGGCAGCCGGCCTGGCCCGGGCTCGTCACCGTTCAAGATCGCGTCCGGTACGCTGGCACGGACCTGCCTGATCAGATCGTCCCTGAGCCACGCGACCTTCTTCGCGTAGTCGGCGCCGCCCTCCACGGCAAGCTGGACGGCGGTCGCGAAGGCGGCGATGGCCGGGGTGTCCAGTGTGCCCGACCTGACGTCGCGTTCCTGACCGCCGCCGTGCA
The DNA here is from genome assembly GCA_963727015.1 of uncultured Actinomycetota bacterium. Classification (GTDB taxonomy): domain Bacteria; phylum Actinomycetota; class Actinomycetes; order Streptosporangiales; family Streptosporangiaceae; genus DATFVJ01. The sequence continues at coordinate 94,513 of CAVSEV010000010.1, forward strand.
GCACGGGAACGGGATCGGCACCGCGGGCAAGCAGCAGCGCACCCGCGCCGACCGGGCCACCGATCTTGTGGCCAGTGATAGTGAGCGCGTCCGCACCGCAGGCGGCGAAATCCACCGGTAGCTGGCCCACGGCCTGCACCGCGTCGGTATGGAACAAGATCCCGTATTCGTGGCAGATCGAGGCGAGCCTCGCCACCGGCTGGACGGTGCCGACCTCGTTGTTCGCCCGCATGACACTGACCAGGGCGACGCTGCCGGGGTCGCGCTCGATCGCCGCGCGGAGGACATCTGGCTGCACCCGGCCCTTCGCATCCACCTCGAGCCAGCAGGCTTCCGCTCCTTCGTGGTGGTCGGCGAGCCACTGCACAGAGTCCAGTACGGCGTGATGCTCGACCGAGCTCGCGAGCACCCGCTGGCGGCGCGGATCCTCGGCCCGCCGGGCCCAATACAGGCCCTTGACCGCGAGGTTGTCCGCTTCGGTGCCGCCACTGGTGAAGACCACTTCGCTGGGCCTGGCACCAAGCGCCGCCGCGATCTGCTCCCTGGACTCCTCGACCACACGGCGTCCCCGGCGGCCGGCGTTGTGCAGCGACGACGCATTGCCGAACCGCGCAAGCTCGGCCACCATGACCGCGAGCGCCTCAGGCACCATCGGCGTCGTGGCCGCGTGATCGAGATACGCGCTGACGCCGTGCACTGACCGCAGACCGCCATCTGGCGAGTTGTCGAGGTACCTCATGACTGCCCAAGCGTAGCCGGGGATCAGAGGGTTGCTCCCTGCCCGGCAGCGGTTACTTCCGCTTCTCTATCTCCTCGACTAGTTGCGGCACGACCTTGAAGAGGTCGCCGACCACGCCGAAATCGGCAAGCTCGAAGATCGGCGCTTCGGGGTCCTTGTTGACAGCGATGATCGTCTTTGCGGTCTGCATGCCCGCCCGATGCTGGATCGCACCCGAAATGCCGATCGCCATGTAGACCTGGGGCGACACGGTCTTGCCCGTCTGGCCGACCTGGAACTGATGCGGGTACCAGCCCGCGTCCGTGGCCGCCCTCGAGGCGCCAACGGCGGCACCCAGGGAGTCGGCCAGCTTTTCGATCAGGGCGAAGTTCTCCGCGGCGCCGACGCCGCGGCCGCCGGAGATCACGATCGCCGCCTCGGTCAGATCCGGCCGGTCGCCGCGCTCCGCCACCACCCGCTCGGTGATCCTCGCGGCCTTGGCGCTGTCGGAAAGCGCCACGGTGACCTGCTCCACCGTGGCCGCGCCCGGTTCCGCCGCCGGGGTGGTCGAATTAGGTCGCACGGTTATCACGGGGACACCGGTGCGCACGCGGGACTGCACGATGATCGCGCCACCGAAGATGGACTGCTCGGCCACCAAGCCTTCGTCGAGCCCGACCGCATCGGTCAGCACGCCGGAACCTGTTTTGATCGCGAGCCGCCCAGCGACTTCCTTGCCCTCGGGGGTCGCGGCAACGAGCACCGCCGCCGGGGCCTTCTCCGCCACGAGGTGCGCGAGCACCTCCACCGTGGGCGCCACGACGTAGTCGCCGAGTTCGCCGTCAGCGGCGACGTATACCTTCGCGGCGCCGAACTCCGCCAGCGTGGCGTTGCCTTCTTCGGCACCAGCGCCTACCCATACCGCGGCAGGTTCGCCGAACCGCCTGGCCAGCGTCAGCAGTTCAAATGTGACCTTCTTTACCTCGCCGTTCGCGTGCTCGGCGAGCACCAGAATCTCCGCCATGACTCTCTCTCCTCAGAGCGCTCTCCTCAGAGCGCGACAGCGCCCTGCTTCCGCAATAACTAGGGCTTCCGCAGTCACCAAGGCTCCCGCAGTCACCACCAAGGCTCCCGCAGTCACCACCAAGGCTCCCGCAGTCACCAAGGCTCCCGCGCGGCTGCTCGAGGCTCCGGCGCTAAACGCGGCACCCGCGCCGACTACTCGAGGCTCCCGCTATTACCCGGGCTTCCGCACGAACCGGGCGCTTCGCCCATGCGCCCGGCACGTCACGTCAGTCTCAGATCAGCTTCTGCGCTACGAGGAACGCCGCGGCCTTGGCGCCACCGTCACCTTCATCCTTCACGATCACGCCTGCCTGCCGCGGCGGCCGCTCGGTGAAGCTGACCACCTCTGTCCAGGCCGCCGCGAGCCCCACCTTCGCGGGGTCGATCTCCGCCTCGGCGCAGGTGAGCTTTGTCACCGGCTTCTTCTTCGCGGCCATGATGCCCTTGAAGGAGGGGTAGCGCGGCTCGTTGATCTTCTCGACAACGCTGATCACCGCGGGCAGGCTCGCCTCGACCTTGTCGTAACCAGCTTCGGTCTGCCGGTGAATCGTCGCGGCCGTGCCGTCGATCTCGACCTTGTTCGCCAGCGACAACTGTGGCAGCGAGAGCTGCTCCGCGAGCATCGCCCCGAGGACGCCCATCCGGGCGTCAGTTGATTCAGAAGCCAGGATGACCAGGTCAAACCCGATCTTCTTGAGCGTCTGGGCCAGCGCGTAGGAGGTCTGCACCGCGTCACTGCCATGCAGGGCGTCATCCACCAGGTGCACGCCCTTGTGCGCGCCCATCGACAGCGCCTTGCGGATCGTCTCACCGGCCTTCTCCGGGCCCATGGTGAGCACCGTGACCTCTCCGCCGTGCGCCTCGGTCAGCCGCAGCGCTTCCTCGACGGCGTACTCGTCGATCTCGTTCATCACGCCGTCGACCGATTCGCGGTCCAACGTGGAATCTGATGAATTGAGCTTGCGCTCAACCGCCGTATCCGGAACCTGCTTGACACATACGACAATGTTCATGACCGCTAGCCGACCTCCCTGCACTGGAAGTGATCACGGCCCGCCGCTACGGGCGGCCGGTGGGCCGTGTGCTCGTACCTAAGCCTGCCAAATGCCACCCAAACGTCCAGTGGCCGGTGCTGGTCGTCGAGACTGGCGGTGCCGCATGACCATCCTGACCCGCGCCGTTATGTTACTTATGAGTAGGAATGGTGCCAACTTTCCGCGCCACGCCCATCGTCATGTTACGTGACTCCCCTAGCCGAGCCCAGCATGTCGCAGCCGGAGGACTGCGGCATGGAAAAGCCCGGCGCCTGGCACCTGCCCGAACAGGCTATGCGGATCGGGCGCCGGCCAGTACACCGGCGCCTTGATCATTGCCAGGGAGACGAATGCGGCCGCGAGCGCGCCAAGCACGATTGTCGCCGCTACCCCGGCGAGCCGGGTAGGCGCGATGGCGTTGAACAAGCGGTTCAACTGACGGCGGGGCGCGCGCGACCCTGGGCCGAGGCAATTGAGTGCCGCGAAGACGCCCGCCGCGTAGGCGCCGACGACCAGCATCTGCGAGCCACGCATCACAACGATCAGGGCGACGGCTGCGACCGCCGCGATGAACAACAGCAACGGAGCCACGAGCATCGTGAGCAGAATCGACCGGGCCAGCGCCCACGGCGCGGACAGCACGACGACGAGCGCGTCAGTCGGCCGTGGGCCGCGTGTGCCGCGGCGCGCGGCAAGCCCGCGCTGTGCCCGGTCACCTGCGCGGAATACAGCGATCAGCGCCAGCACGAGTGCCGTACCCGCGACCGGAAGTATCACGCTGATCCCCACCGCCATCACAAGGATCGCGAGCGTCAGCGTCCGGTGCCTGCGCGGCGCCGGGGCGGGCTGTCCTGGCTGGGCCGCATACCCGCCAGGTTCCGCCGAGCCTTGGACCGGCCAACGGGCCGGCCGTTGGGCCGCCGGCCGGTGAGCCCACCCCTGCGGCTGCCCGGCCTGCGGCCGGCCGTGTGGGACATCTCGCGGCGGCGGGTAGTGCACGGGGGGCAGCAGGTCCGCGACCTCGCCGGAAGTCTCGTACGCACGGTCCCCGGTGGCCCCGGCGGCCCCAGATGCACCGGCCCCGGATAGACCGGGGACGGATCCGGCCGAGCGGCCGGCGCCACGGAGCGGAGCCGCGGTCACCGGAGATGGCGACGCCGCGCCCAGCGCCGCTCCGCGGCCGCGAGCTCGGCGGCCGCGGGCTCGGCGGCCCGTGCGGCCGCTGTAGGCCGGAGCACCCGCTCCGCCGCCGTAAGCCGCCGCATCACCCGCTCCGCCGCCGTAAGCCGCCGCACCCGCTCCGCCGCCGTAAGCCGCCGCACCCGCTCCGCCGCCGTAAGCCGCCGCACCCGCTCCGCCGCCGCGGGCCGCGGCGCCATCCGCGCCGCCCACCAAGCGGCCACCACCCGCAGAACCCGCGGCAGCGGGCGCACCCTCGCAGGCGGGCGCGGGCGCCGTCAGGTCCAGGGCCGCCACCTGCGCGGCCAGCCATGCAGCGCTCGGCCGCCGCCCGGGCTCGCGGGTCAGCGCCGCTGCGACCAGCGGGTACATCGGCACGGGCAGGCCGCCCAGATCGGGGTTGCCGTGCAGGATCCGGAAGAATACGACCTCGTAGGTGCCGGTCCCGTACGGCGGCTTGCCCGTTGCCGCGAACGCGACGGTCGCCGCCCACGAGTGCACATCCGCACCCTGGCCGCTTGGCTTGCCCTCGATGACTTCTGGCGCCAGGTAACCGGGCGTGCCCACAAACATGCCGGTCTCGGTGAGCCGGGTCGTGTCTCCCGCCTGGGCGATGCCAAAATCGATCACCACAGGATCGTCGCCGACCATCATCACGTTGCCCGGCTTGAGATCACGGTGCACCACACCGGCCGTGTGTACCGCCGCGAGCGCCCCGGCCAAGCCGCAGGCCAGGCGCTGTAGCGGGAGTCCGCGGAGCGGACCGCGATCCTCGACCACCTGCTCAAGCGTGCGCCCGGGCACGTACCTGGTGACGATGTAAGGCACGGGACCCGTGACGTCCGCATCGATTACCTCGGCGACCAACGGGCTGCGTACCCGGCGCATCGTCTCCACCTCGCGGGCGAGCCGACGCCTGGCCGTGGCGTCGCCCGCGACCTGCGGGCGCAGCACCTTGACGGCGACCCGACGGTTCTCAGCATCGGCGGCCAGGTGCACGACACCCATGCCGCCTTCCCCGAGCCGGTCGAGCAGCCGGTACGGGCCTAGCCGATCCGGCAATGCATCCTGGATGGCCATCGCATTTGCACCCTACGAGATCTCCGCGCCTTCGTCACACGTATCACGGTCACGAACTGTGCGGTCCGGTGGACCCACGTGGGCCACATAGCGGCGCGTCACCCGCGGCCGAATGCCTCCGCCAGGCCGCGGACCAGTGCACGTGGTGCGACTCTGGTCAGTTGCGCGGCCGCCTTGTACTGCGCTCCCGGGATGGAAAGCGCTCGCCCGGCCGCGACCGCGCGCAGGCCAGCCCTGGCCACGTCGTCGCTGTCCAGCCAGGCGAAAGCTGGTATGCCGCCAGCCGCCACCTCACTTGCGGCGTGGAACTCGGTCCTGGTGAAGCCGGGGCACAGGGCGGTGACATGAACGCCGCGCCCGCGCACCTCCGCGTGCAGGCTCTCGCTGAACGAAGTGACGAATGCCTTTGCCGCCGCGTACGTGGCGCTGCCAGGCGAGAGCACGAACCCCGCCATCGAGGACACATTGAGGATGCCGCCATGACCTCGCTCGAGCATGCCGGGCAGCACCGCGTGCGCGAGCCGCATCAGCGCGACGACATTGAGCTGGATCTGGCTCTCGGCGCGCTGCACCGGCATGCCGGCGAACGGCCCTGCGGCGCCGAAACCCGCGTTGTTGACGAGCAACTCGACTGGCCTCGCCTTATCTGCAAGGCGCGCCTCCACCGCGTCGCGCGCCACCGGGTCGGTGAGATCGGCGGCAAGCACCTCCACGTTGACCTTGTACTCGCCGGCCAGCGTGGCCGCGACGTCGTCCAGCCTGTCGTGCCTGCGCGCGACCACGACCAGGTCGGTACCCCCCGCGGCGAGCAGCCGTGCGCAACTGGCGCCGATGCCGCTCGACGCGCCGGTGACGAGCGCACTGCGGTACGCCTGGGTGATGATCCGGCCCATGGCCTCGTGCCTCCTCAACTGCTGCGTTATGTCCGCGCTGTCATTCCCGGGCCGTCGTTCGCGGGCCGTCGCTCGCGGGCCGCGGCGGACCTCAGCTGCCCGTCACGAGCCGCCTGAGCGCCTGCGCCGCGCGCGCGTTCTCGCTGGCGTGCGCGACAAGAGCCTTGGCGAGCGCGTCCGCCCACTGGTCGAATTGCACCTGCTGGCGGGAGAGCACGACGCCGCGCACCTCGTGGCAGATCTCGGCCACGGGCTGGCCGCGGCGCACGCCGAGCGACATGACCTGCTCACCGAGCCGCACGGTCACTTGCTGCACCTCACCGGGCCTGCCGCGCATCCGATCGGCCATCGTCCGCTCACGCTCCACCGTGACAGTCCCAGGCGGCAGCGCCTCGCCCAGGCTCTCGGTAAACACGCGGGCATAGGTAGCGACGTCGGCGGTGTCGGCCCGCAGTGCAGCGGCAACCAGGTCGAATGAGGGTCCAGCTTCCGGCTCGGTCATCGTGGGTCCGTTCGGATCGGTCTGTGTTTCCCAGCTACCGTTTCCCAGCTACCGTTTCCCGCTAGCGTCTCCCAGCTGGCGTCTCCCGGCTCACCGTCTCCCGGCTCACCGTTTCCCGCTAGCGTCTCCCAGCTGGCGTCTCCCGGCTCACCGGCGCCCAGCTCACCGGCGCCCAGCTCACCGTCTCCCAGCTCACCGGCCTGCGAAGGTGGCCTTGCCAGGTCCATTCTCGATGAAGCTGCGCATTCCTGTCCGCTGGTCCTCGGTTGCGAACAGCCCCGCGAAGTGGAGCCGCTCGATCTCCAGGCCGGTGTCCAGATCCACCTCCAGGCCGTCGTCGATGGCCTGTTTGGCGGCGCTGAGGGCGACGGCCGGGCCGGTCGCGTACCGCGCCACCATCTCGCGCGCTGCCGACAGCACCTCGCCGTCGGGCACGACCTTGTCGACCAGGCCGACGGCATGGGCTTCCTGCGCGGCGACGAACCGCCCGGTGAAGATGATGTCCTTCGCCCTGGCCGGGCCGACCAGGCGCGGCAGCCGCTGGGTTCCGCCCGCGCCTGGGATGATGCCGAGCAGGATCTCGGGCTGGCCGAGCTTCGCGCTCTCCCCCGCGACACGGAAATCCGCGCAGAGGGCAAGCTCCATCCCGCCGCCAAGCGCGTACCCGGTGACCGCGGCGACAACGGGCTTGGGGATCTTGGCGATCGCGGTGAAGGACGCCTGCAGCCTGCGCGTGTCCGCGGCCATCCGTGGGTAGCTGGCCTCGGCCATCTCCTTGATGTCCACACCGGCAGCGAACACCTTCTCGCCGCCGTAGATCACCACCGCCCGGACGGCTGGATCGGCAGAGACCTTAACGGCTGCCGCGGCGATTTCGCCCTGCATCTGCGCGTTCAGCGCGTTCATCGGCGGCCGGTCAAGCCTGATGGTGGCTATGGCCCCCTCGATCTCGACCCGGACGGTGCGGCTGCTGTCGTCGGTGCGGCCGGTGTCGGTGCGGCCGCTGTCGGTGCGGCCGCTGTCGAATGGGGCGGCTGCTTGCTTCCTGACGTCATCGTCCATGGGTTAAGGATGCACCGAAGGGACGCGCTGAAGCGTCAGCGGAGGTCTCCGTTGGTCATTCCCTTCGGCGCGGGCGGCAGCGCGACGAGGCCAAGCTCGGCACGGCTCGCAAGCAACGGGTGCCGCGGCAGCACCCGCACCGTGTAGCCGAACGGTCCTGGCCGCTCCAATTCCACCGATCCGGAGTAGCGGAACACGGCGCCATCGTGGCCGTCGCGGCCCTCCTGGCTGAGCGGCGCGTACGCAGGCTCGGTGATCTCGTCGTCCGCCGAGGTCCGGCCGTATACGAGCTCGACCGTCACGTCGGAGGGTGACACCTTGCCCAGCGCGACGGTCGCCCGCACAGTGAGCCTCGCACCGAGCCGCAGGTCCGTGTCATTCGACTCGGCATGCTCGATCCGCACATCGGGCCACGCGGCGGCAATCCGTCGCTTCCAGCCGGCGAGCTCGCGCGCGGCCACGTAGCGTCCGCCGTCAGGCCCAGGTGCCGCGAGCACGCGTGACGCCTGTGCGGCCGGCGCGTAAAGCTCGGTCACATAGTCGTGGAGCATGCGTGACGACAGCACCTTCGGGCCGAGCGAGGCCAGCGTGTGCCTGACCATCTCGATCCAGCGTCGCGGCGGGGCGTCCCCATCCCTGTCGTAGAAGAGCGGCGCGACGTGCTGGCCGAGTAGCTCGTACAGGCCGGTCGCCTCGAGCTCGTCCCGCCGGTCCGGATCATCGACGCCATCCGCGGAGGGGATCACCCACCCATTGGCGCCGTCTGACCACTCGTCCCACCAGCCGTCCTTGACGGACAGGTTCAGGCCACCGTTGAGCGCCGCCTTCATGCCCGAGGTGCCGCACGCCTCGAGCGGGCGCAGCGGGTTGTTCATCCAGACGTCGCAACCCTGCACCAGGGCCTGGCCGAGTGCCATGTCGTAGTCGGGCAGGAAGACGATGCGGTGGCGCACCCGAGGCTCGTCGGCGAACCGCACCATCTGCTGTATGAGCTTCTTGCCACCTTCGTCGGCTGGATGCGCCTTGCCGGCGATCACGATCTGCAGCGGCCTTTCCTCGTCGAGCAGCAGCCCGGTGAGCCGCTCCGGATCGCGCAGCATGAGGGTGAGCCGTTTGTAAGAAGGCACCCGGCGGGCGAAGCCGACGGTTAGCACTTCAGGGTGGAGCACGTCGTCGATCCAGCTCAATTCGGCGTCGCTCGCGCCGCGCTGCCGCCACGACGCGCGTAGCCGCTTCCTCGCGGCCGTCACCAGGCGCTCGCGCAGCTTACGGCGGATCGCCCAGATTTCCTCGCCAGGGACGAGCGCGACCTGGTCCCAGCCATGCGCGTGCACGACAAGCACCGGGCCGATCTCCCGTTCGGCGACCTCGAGCACGTCCCGGGCAACCCAGGTCGGTGCGTGCACGCCGTTCGTGACCGAGCCGATGGGTACCTCGCCCGAGTCGAAGCCCGGCCACAGGCCACCGAACATCTCCCTGCTCACCCTGCCGTGCAGCGCGCTCACGCCGTTCGCCCGCTGGGCCAGGCGCATGCCCATGACGGCCATATTGAATACGGTGGGATCCCCGCCCGGATAGGTCTCCGCGCCGAGCGCGAGCACCCGGTCGGCAGGCAGGCCCTGCTGCGCGGCGCTGCCGGAGAAGTAACGCGCCACAAGTTCCCTCGGGAACCGGTCGATCCCCGCGGCGACCGGTGTATGGGTCGTGAACACCGTGCCGACCCTGCAGGCCTCGACCGCCTCATCGAAGGTGAGACCCTCCGCGGCGTGCTCGCGGATGCGTTCAAGACCAAGGAAACCCGCATGGCCCTCGTTGGTGTGGAAGACCTCGGGCTCTGGATGCCCGGTGATCGCGCAGTAAGCGCGCACCGCGCGCACGCCGCCGATACCGAGCAGCAATTCCTGGCGGAGCCTGTGTTCGCCGGCGCCGCCGTAGAGCCGGTCGGTGACCTCACGCAGGACCGGCTCGTTCTGCTCAACGTAGGAGTCGAGCAGCAGCAGCGGTACCCGGCCCACTTGCGCGCGCCATACCTGCGCGGCGAGTTCGTGCCCGGCGTGTTCGTGCGCGTCGTGTTCGTGCCCGGCGTGCTCGTGCCCGGCGTGTTCGTGCCCGGTGTGCTCGCGCCCGGCGTGTTCGTGTCCGGCGTGTTCGTGCCCGTCGTTTTCGTTCCTGGTGTGTTCGTGCCCGCCGTGTTCGGCTTGGGCGCTCGAAGTGCCCGGCGCGCAGGCGCATGGGATCGGCACGGCGATTCGTACCGGCTTGCCGTCCGCACCACGCAGCAGGCTCAGCGGCAGCCCGTTCGGGTCGCTGGCAGGGTAACGCTCCTGTTGCCAGCCCTCGGCCGACAAGGACTGGGTGAAGTATCCGTGCCGGTAGAGCAAACCCACCCCGATGATCGGCACGCCAAGATCGCTCGCCGTCTTGAGGTGATCACCAGCGAGGATGCCGAGCCCACCGGAGTACTGGGGCAACGCGGCGGTAATGCCGAATTCGGGCGAGAAGTAGGCGATGGCCGCGGGCGGCTTTGCGGCCTGGTCATCATCGTGGGCCATGCCGAGCGTCTGATACCAGCGCGGACCCTCCAGGTACTCGTGCAGGTCGTCGGCGGCGTGGCCGAGCCGCCGCAGGAACCGCCTGTCCTCCGCCAGCCTGGCCAGTTGTTCTGGCCGCACCTCGCCAAGCAGCCGGACCGGATCGTGGCCAACCGCTGCCCATCGCTCGCGGTCGATCGATGCGAAAAGGTCAAGCGTTTCTGCGTGCCAGGACCACCGGAGGTTCATCATTAGCTCGCCGAGGGGGGCGAGCGGCTCCGGCAGCGCGGCCGCGACGGTGAACCGGCGGATCGCTCTCACGGGGAGTGACCCTAATCTGTCCCATGCCTAACCTGCGAACTGGCCCGCAAAATCATGGAGCGTCATGTCTGCACCCGAGCAAAAGATCAGGCCCTCGGAGGAGAACAAAGCCCCGAAGATGGGTAACTTGAGAGGGATGATCGGACGCATCCCCATCCTCGACGTGGAGCCCGTGATCGACTGCGGGCGAAGGCCAGTGAAGGCGGTCACCGGCGAGTCGTTTGAGGTCTGCGCGACCGTCTTCCGCGAAGGGCATGAGATGCTCGGCGCGGAGGTGGTCCTGCAGGACCCCGACGGCCGCGCCAGGACGCCGGCCCGCATGCGCGAACTCGTGCCAGGCACCGACCGCCACGGCGCCGAAGTCACCGTGACCTCGATCGGGTCGTGGCAGTTCTACATCGAGGCCTGGGGTGATCCGTTCGCACACTGGTACCACGACGCGGGCATCAAGATCCCGCGCGGCCAGGACGTCGAACTGATGCTCGCCGAGGGCGCGCTGCTCTTCGACCGCGCGGCGCGGCGGGTCCGCGAGCCGGGCCGCGCCGTGCTCGCAGCGACCGCGGCGCTGCTGCGTGATCCGGCCATCCCGCCCGCTGACAGGCTCGCCGCCGCCTCGGCGGCGGAAGTCATCGCGCTCGTCGAGGGCTGCCCGCTGCGCGAGCATCTGACCAGATCAAAAAAATTCCCCGTTACCGTGCACAGGGAGCGGGCCCTTTACGGCGCGTGGTACGAGTTCTTCCCGCGGTCGGAAGGGGTGCAGATCGATCCGATGGGCCGCAGGGAGCCAATCTCGGGAACCCTGCGGACGGCGGCGCAACGGCTCGACGCCATTGCCGCGATGGGGTTCGATGTGGCTTACCTGCCGCCGATTCACCCGGTCGGGTTTACGTATAGGAAAGGCCGCAACAACACGCTCGAGGCCAGGCCCGGAGACCCAGGCTCGCCATGGGCGATCGGATCGGCCGAGGGCGGACACGACGCCGTCCACCCTGACCTCGGTACTCTTGAGGATTTCGACAGTTTCGTCGCGCATGCGAGCGAACTCGGCCTGGAGGTCGCGCTCGACCTGGCGCTGCAGACCTCACCCGACCACCCGTGGGTCAAGGAACACCCGGAATGGTTCACCACGAGGGCAGACGGCTCCATTGCCTACGCGGAGAACCCGCCCAAGAAATACCAGGACATTTACCCGGTTAACTTCGACAATGATCCGGAGGGCAGTTACGCCGAGGTGGTGCGCATTGTCAGGCACTGGATGAGCCACGGCGTGCGGATCTTCCGGGTGGACAATCCGCACACCAAGCCATTGCGGTTGTGGGAACGGCTGCTCGCCGACGTGCACGCCACCGACCCTGACGTCCTGTTCCTCGCCGAGGCCTTCACCAGGCCCGCCATGATGCACACCCTGGCAAAGATCGGCTTTCACCAGTCCTACACGTACTTCACCTGGCGAGTCGCGGCCGTCGAGCTCGAGGAATACATGCGGGACCTTTCGGGGCCCACGGCCGCATACATGCGGCCCAACTTCTTCGCCAACACCCCCGACATCCTGCAGGCGTATTTGCATCACGGCGGCCCGGCCGCCTTCAAGGTCAGAGCGGTGCTCGCGGCGATGCTGTCACCTACCTGGGGAATCTACTCGGGTTACGAGCTTTGCGAGAACGTGCCGCTGCGCCCGGGTAGCGAAGAGTACCTGGACTCGGAGAAGTACCAGTACAAGCCGCGTGACTGGGATACCGCTGAACGCAGCGGCAATAGCCTCGCCCCGTTCATCACGAAACTCAATCTGATCCGGCGTGCCCACCCCGCGCTGCACCGGCTGCGCAACCTCCGCTTTCATCATGCCGACCGGCCGGAGGTCATGTGCTTCTCCAAACGGACTACCCTGGCGGAGACCGGGCATGATGCCATGTCCACCGCAGCGGGTAAGAAACATGACACGGTCCTGGTCGTGGTGAACACCGACCCGCATCAGCCGCGCGAGGCCACAGTTTGGCTCGACCTGAACGCACTCGGCTGCGACGCTGGTGAGGAGCTCATCGTCACGGACGAGCTGAGCGGTGAGTCGTACGAATGGGGCCGGGCCAACTATGTACGTCTCGACCCGGCACACGCGCCAGCGCACATTTTCACCGTCACGGTACGGCAAGCCCTACGCTAACGCGGCAGCAGTCACCGTAGCGGAGAGCGGGCCGCTCCGTGAGCGGCCGTGCCGACAACATAAGACAGCAAGACAGCAAGGCAGCACCGTACTGTCCCGTCCCGGGCACAGAGTCCTAGCCCACACCCGCCGCACGCCGCAACAGCACTTCTGGAGACGCCAGTGGTGACACCGCCTGACCAGGTCACGTCAAAGCCGATCCGCTCGGGCTTCGGGCCCGTACACAGCGAACCGGTGCCCGATCCGTTCTCGTTCAGTAACCCACGGGACCCGCACTGGTACAAGCGCGCCCTCTTTTATGAGGTCGTCGTCCGTGGCTTCCACGACTCCAACGGAGACGGCACTGGCGACCTGCAGGGCCTGACCTCACGGCTTGACTACCTGCAATGGCTCGGCATCGACTGCATCTGGCTGCTGCCGATCTACGCCTCTCCGCTGCGGGACGGCGGGTACGATATCTCCGACTTTATGACCGTCCTGCCTGACTTCGGGCACATCGGGCACTTCGTTGAGATGGTCGACGAGGCGCACAAGCGCGGCATCCGGGTGATCGCCGACCTGGTCATGAACCACACCAGCGACCAGCATCCCTGGTTCCAGGCGTCACGCAGGGATCCGGACGGCCCGTTCGGCGATTTCTACGTGTGGTCTAACACCGACGCGCAGTACCGCGACGCCCGCGTCATCTTCGTGGACACCGAGCAGTCCAACTGGACCTACGACCAGGTCCGCGGCGAGTACTACTGGCACAGGTTCTTCTCTCACCAGCCCGATCTCAACTACGAGAACCCCCGAGTGCAGGAAGCGATGCTCGAGGTGCTGAGGTTCTGGCTCGACCTTGGCATCGACGGTTTCCGGCTGGACGCCGTGCCCTACCTCTACGAGCGCGAGGGCACCAACTGCGAGAATCTCAAGGAGACCCACGAATACCTCAAGCGCGTCCGCGCCGAAGTCGACCGGCTTTATCCCGACCGCGTCCTGCTCGCGGAGGCCAACCAGTGGCCGGACGACGTGGTCGAGTACTTCGGCGACGCGGAAGGCGGCGGCGACGAGTGCCATATGGCATTCCACTTCCCGCTGATGCCACGGATCTTCATGGCCGTGCGGCGCGAGCAGCGCTACCCGATCTCGGAGATCCTGGCCCAGACCCCGGACATCCCCGAGCACTGCCAGTGGGGCATCTTCCTGCGCAACCACGACGAGCTAACGCTCGAGATGGTCACCGACGACGAGCGGGACTACATGTACGTCGAGTACGCGAAGGACCCGCGGATGAAGGCGAATATCGGCATCCGCCGCAGGCTAGCGCCGCTGCTCGACAACGACCGCAACCAGCTTCAGCTGTTCACCGCGCTGCTGCTCTCGCTGCCCGGCTCGCCGGTGCTCTACTACGGCGACGAGATCGGCATGGGCGACAACATCTGGCTTGGTGATCGTGACGGCGTGCGCACGCCGATGCAGTGGACCCCTGACCGGAACGCCGGGTTCTCCGACTGCGACCCGGCCCGGCTTTACCTGCCGCTAATCATGGATCCGATCTACGGATACCAGGCGATCAACGTGGAGTCGCAGCAGAAAAACGCCGGCTCACTGCTCAACTGGACCAAGCGGATGATCGAGATCCGCAAGCGGCACCCGGTGTTCGGCCTCGGCAGCTACGAGGAGCTGGCCTCGTCGAACCCGAGCGTCCTCGCGTTCGTACGGGAATACGACCCGGATGGCCACGGCCGGAGCGGGATTGGGCTGGATGGCTCTGACCGGATACTTTGCGTGAACAACCTTTCCAGGTTCCCGCAGCCAGTGGAGCTCGACCTGCGCCGCTTCAAGGGAGTGACACCGATCGAGTGCATGGGCGGGGTGCGGTTCCCGCCGATCGGCGAGCTCAGCTACCTGCTGACCTTGCCCGGCCACGGGTTCTACTGGTTCCAGCTCCCGGCGCCGCGGGATGAGGAGCTGCCATAGGCCACGGTTCGGGGTGGACAGGATTGACGTGGCGCTTTGAGGGAAACGTTTCGGGCAACCCGTGCCCAGAAGGAGAGCTTTGGGATGGTGTAAACGATAACCATGAGATTCGAGGAGATCCTCACGGTTTGGCTGCCACGGCAGCGCTGGTTCGCGGGAAAGGGCCGCGCCATCCAGGATCTTGCTGTGGTCGCGCAAACCGTGCTCGTGGCTGGCGACCCGGAGCTGCGGCACCTGGTCATCGCCGTCTCGCACGACGGCACTGTGGACAAGTACCAGGTGCTGGCCGGCCTGCGGACGGCCCTGCCCGACCGGCTGAGACACGCGATGATCGGCCGCCTGGTACGGCCGGACGGCACCTCAGCGGTCATCTACGACGCCGCCCACGACAGCGAACTCACCTTGGTCCTGCTGCGCGCGATCGCGGCCGAGCAGGACACGGGGCGGCTGCGATTCCGCCGCGCGCCAGGCGCGCGTATCGACACGCAGCTTGAAAGCCTGGTGCTCACCGGCGAGCAGAGCAATACCAGCCTGGTCTATGGCGAGCACGCGATCCTCAAGCTGTTCCGCAGGCTCACCCCGGGCGCCAACCCGGACCTGGAAGTGACCAGCGCGCTGGCACGCATCGGCTCGGCGCACATCGCGCAGCCGTTCGGGTGGATCGAGATGGATCTTGAGGGTACGGCGACGACGGTCGCCATCCTGTCCGAATACCTCCGTACGGCGAGCGACGGCTGGTCACTCGCGCAGATTTCGGTGCGCGACCTCTACGCAGGTGAGGGCGTCAGGCCCGAGGAGGCAGGCGGCGACTTCGCCGGCGAGGCCCGGCGCCTCGGCGCTGCCACTGCCGAGATCCACCGTGACCTCGCGGACGCGTTTGGTGTTTCCGAGCTCGAGCCTGACGCGATCGCCGAACTGGCTGCCCAGATGCGGGAAAAGCTGGAAAGCGCACGCGCGGTCGTGCCCGCGCTCGGCCGCCACGCGGATCTGGTCCGGACGGCTTTCGATGACTTCGCCAAGCTCGACAAGCCCATGCGCGTGCAGCGCATCCACGGCGACTACCACCTCGGCCAGGTCGTGCGCACGGAGGCTGGCTGGATCGTGCTCGACTTCGAAGGTGAGCCCGCCACGCCGCTCGCGGCGCGGCGCGCGCCGACGTCGCCGTTGCGTGATGTCGCGGGGATGCTCCGGTCCTTCGACTACGCAGCCCGCGCGCAACTGATCGGCCATCCCCACGAAGACAGGCTGCGTGGCGCCGCATACGCATGGACGCAGCGCAACCGCGCCGCGTTCTGCGACGGTTACGCGGAGTTCAGCGGCGGCGACCCGCGCCTGGCGGAGGCCACGCTGCGCGCCTTCGAACTGGAGAAGGCCGTCTACGAGGTTGTCTACGAGGCGCGTCACCGGCCGTCCTGGCTGCCCATACCCCTTGATTCACTCGGGGCAGCCGCATGATCATGCTCACCGCGCGGCGGCCTGGCCCGGCCGGCCGCGCCGCGTAGCGGCCTGGCCGGCCGCGCCGCGCAGCGGGTGAGATAGACATATAACCTGAGGAACCACCATGGTGCCTGAGGAACCACTAGTGCCTGAGGAGCCATCTCTGCATGCCGCAGATCAGTCTCGATGAGATCGACAGCATCGTCGCGGGGCGTCACCATGACCCGCATTCGATCCTTGGTGCCCATTCGGGGCCAGAAGGAATAACGGTAAGGGCGCTCCGGCCCCTTGCCGCCACGGTCACCGTGGTGCTCGGCGACGGCCGCAGGCTCCCCATGCGGCACGTCCACGAGGGCGTGTTCGAGGCGACCCTCCCGCCAGGGGACGTTCCCGACTACCGGCTAGCCGTCAGCTACACCGTCCCCGGCTCGGGCAGCACGCCTGGGACCTCCACAGCGGGAGCGGAGACGCTCGCCGACGATCCCTACCGGCATCTGCCCACGCTCGGCGAGATCGACCTGCACCTCATCCGCGAAGGCAGGCACGAGCAGCTGTGGCAGGTGCTCGGCGCACATGTGCGCACGCCACTCGGCTATCCGGCGGCGCCGGGCGCGGGGGGCACGGCGTCAGCAGGTGCGGCGTCCAAGGGAACCGGCGCGGCACCGGCCCTGCCGCCGAAGGGCGCTGCAACCGGCGGTCTCACTCCGGGCGGGGCCACTCCCGACGGTGCGGCGGCCGGCCGCCCTGCAACCGGCAGCCCTGCAACCGGCAGCGTCACAACTGGCAGCCCTGCAACTGGCAGCGCGGCAACCAGCAGCGCCGCAAGCGGCAGTGCGGCGCTCGTCGGCGCTGCAACCGCGAGTGCCGCGACCGCGAGTGCCGCAACCGCGAGTGCCGCGACCGACGATGCCGTAACCGGCAGTGCGGCAACAGGCGGCGTGGCAGCCAGCAGGGCGGCAACCAGCAGCACCGCAACCGGCGATGCGGCACTCGAGGGCGCGGTAGCCGACGATGCGATACTCGTTGGCGCGGCACGCGAAAGCGCGGCGGCCGAAGGCGCGGCACGGCGGGGCGGCGTGCGCGAGCAGACCAGCGCCAGCCAGCGGCAGCCGTTCGGGCATAATCACCACGCCAGCCAGGGCGGATTCGAGCCGGTGACCGGCACATCCTTCGCCGTCTGGGCACCGAACGCCCGCGGCGTGCGTGTCATCGCCGACTTCAACCACTGGGACGGCCGCAGCCACCCGATGCGCTCGCTCGGCAGTTCTGGCGTCTGGGAAATCTTCGTTCCAGGCGCTGGCGCGGGCACCAGGTATAAGTACCAGATCTGCGGCCCCGACGGTGCGTGGCGGGTCAAGGCCGATCCGATGGCCCAAGCCGCCGAGCGGCCGCCCGCGACCGCATCCATCGTCTACACCAGCGACTACACCTGGGGGGACAACGCCTGGCTCGCCGCACGAGCAGCAGGTAACCAGCACCGCGAGCCGATGAGCGCCTACGAGGTTCACCTCGGTTCCTGGCGGCCCGGCCTCTCTTATCGTGAGCTCGCGGCAGAATTGACCGAGTACGTGAGCAGCATGGGCTTCACGCACGTCGAATTCCTGCCGGTCGCCGAGCACCCGTTCGGCGGCTCATGGGGGTATCAGGTTTCCTCGTATTACGCGCCGACGGCACGGTTCGGCAGCCCGGACGACTTCAGGTATCTGGTCGACCGGCTGCACCAGGCCGGAATCGGCGTCGTCGTCGACTGGGTACCCGCGCATTTCCCGCGCGACGACTGGGCGCTCGCCCGGTTCGACGGCACCCCGCTCTACGAGCACGGTGACCCGCGCCGCGGCGAGCACCCGGACTGGGGCACACTCGTCTTCGACTACGGCCGCTCCGAGGTCCGCAACTTCCTCGTCGCCAACGCCGTCTACTGGCTCGAGGAGTTCCACATCGACGGCCTGCGGGTGGACGCGGTCGCCTCCATGCTGTACCTCGACTACTCGCGATCCGAGGGTCAGTGGACGCCGAACGCGTACGGCGGGCGCGAGAACCTGGATGCCATTTCATTCCTGCAGGAAGTGAACGCCACGGCCTACCGCCGCGCTCCCGGCATCACGATGATCGCAGAGGAGTCGACCGCGTGGCCTGGCGTGACAAGGCCGGTGCATCTGGGCGGGCTTGGTTTCGGGTTCAAGTGGAACATGGGGTGGATGCACGACACGCTCACCTACATGTCACACGACCCGGTGTTCAGGCACTATCACCACAACGAGCTAACGTTCTCGCTGATCTACGCGTTCAGTGAGAACTTCGTGCTCCCGCTGTCCCATGACGAGGTCGTGCACGGCAAGGGCTCGCTCCTCGGCAAGATGCCTGGCGACGACTGGCGGCGATTCGCGGGGCTGCGCGCGCTCTTCGCCTACATGTGGGCGCATCCGGGTAAGAAGCTGCTGTTCATGGGGTCGGAGTTCGGCCAGGGCGCCGAGTGGTCAGAGCAGAACGGGCTCGACTGGTGGGTGCTCGACGACGACTTCCACAGCGGCACGCAGCAGCTTGTCCGCGATCTGAACCGCGTGTACGGCGGAATGCCTGCGCTGTGGCAACAGGACAACTCGCCTGAGGGGTTCGCCTGGATCGACGCCAACGACGCGAGCGGCAACACGCTGTCGTTCCTGCGGCTGGCCCGTCCGCCCGCCCCGGATCCACGAGGTGCCGGGCAGGTGCTGAACACTAGGCCGACACTGGGTGCTGGGCCGGTGCCGGGTGCTGGGCCGGTGCCGGGTGCTGGGCCGGTGCCGGGTACTGGGCCGGTGCCGGGTACTGGGCCGGCGCCGGGTACTGGGCCGGCGCCGGGCGGCGGGGCCGCTGTACCGGGCGGCGGGGCCGCTGTACCGGGCGGCGGGGCCGCTGTACCGGGCGCTGGGCGGGCGCAGGCCGAGCCTGAGGGTGGGCCTGGTCACCGGACGACCGATCACCCCGAGGGAACCGTCGTCGCCTGCATCGCGAACTTCTCGGCCCTCCCGCACAGCAACTACCGTCTTGGCCTGCCTTTTGCCGGCCGCTGGCGCGAAGTGATCAATACCGACGCGCCGGTCTACGGCGGCAGCGGCGTGGGGAATCTCGGCGTGATAGAGGCGGTGCCTGAACCATGGCACGGCAAGCCTGCCTCCGCGACGCTGAGGCTTCCGCCGCTCGGCGTGCTCTGGCTCGTCCCCGAAGCGTGACACTATCCCGGTACCGAAGTCCCCCTGCCGAAGTCCCCCTGCCGAAGTCCCCCTGCCGAAGTCCCCCTGCCGAATCTCCTTGGCCGAAGCCCCGCGCCGCCCCGCTGCCGCGTGCCGGCAGCGGCACACAATGGCCCATTGTGTGCCGCTGCTGACACCTGATGGGCCATTGTGTGCCAGCGCCTGGGTGCCAGCGGCTGGGTGCCAGCGGCTGGGTGCGAGGAGACGATGGCACACGATAGGGCCACCGGGTGCCGTCGTCCAGGTAGAGGATCAGGCAACCGGGCGGGGGTTATAGCTGGTTGAGGAGCCAGCGCGGGCCAGTCACTGCCGCGCCTGCGGCCTCGCTGCGGCGGCGCAGTTGCCTGTCAGCTGTCACCACCAGGCGAGTTCCGCGGATGCTGGCGGCCAAGTCCGCGATCGTGTCGTCCCCCGAGCCAGTGGCCGCGACCACCCGCAGCGAACCGCCGCGGGGGACGGCATCTCCATCTGCTCCATCCGCCCGGTCGGCAATGGACCGCGCGGCGCCCTCGACCACCAATACGATCTCGGGGAACCACACGTCGAGCGGCGCTGCGGCCATGCCTTCGGGGAGAGACCTCACACCACGTTCGGCCAGTGTGGCAAGTTCATCGCGAAGGCGCGCCGCCGCTGCGGCCCGGTCACGCCACCAGCCGTCAGGGCGCGAGCCCATGACGTTCGCAGCGTCGACGATGATCACGAGCGGCACGAGGGCGTCATGAAGCATAGGCCAGAGTACGGCGAGACCCGGATGAAGCTCCAACCGCCCGACCGTGCCGGATAGAACCCAAGCGGCTGCTGCCGTCTCCCTGCTGAGCGGATCCACGTGCAGCGGCCTTGGCACCTCAGCGACCAGCGTCTCGTAGGCCCACCGGCCGTGATCATCACGTACGGCGCCGCGGATCCGTACCATGTCGCCAGGCAGCGTGCATTCCTCCGCCGCCTCACGCAGCGCCGCCGCCGTGGCCGACTCATCGCGCTGGCGGGCACCGCCGAACAGCCCCCAGGTGCCGCCATGACTGCTCCACCAGCTTCGGCGCTGCAGCAGGACCCGGGTCTCGCCGTCCCCGTCGCGGGCGTAGCCGAGCAGCCCGGCGGCGCCGAACCGCCCCCAGTGAAGGTGACCCCGGTCGCAGCGGATCCAGCCATCCCCGTCAAGCCCTGCCATTCCGTGACCATAACCGACCGGCAGGTGGCGGCGGGCGGCAGCGCGGGACCTGGAGAGCGTTTCCCGTGGATCTTGGTGGATGCGGGCGGTGCTCCACGCGGCGATCCGGCAAGGCCCTGCTTGGGCTCGAGGAGTCGATAGCGGGACTATCGGCGACGGCGACTGTGCCGCCAAAGACCCGGGCCGCCCGTCTGGGGTCGTAGGCGGCCGGGGTTGTGGGCGGCCGGGGTCGTGGGCGGCCGGGGTCGTGGGCGGCCGGGGTCGTGGGCGGCACGGTCGCGCCGCCAAAGATCCGCGGGACGCGCCCTAATGCCGGACGGGCGCGCACCCGGGCGCTTCGGCAGCCCGTAGGCTGAGCCCATGCCGGACTTCAGTCTCGCGGACAAGATCATCATGCTTCGCCAGCGACGGTGCGCGCCGCTGATCCTGGAACTCGACCTCAGTGAGGGCATCACCGACGAGCCACCCGCCGATCCGCTTTCCGCGTTGCTCACGCATCGCAGGAACCGTCTCGGTGATGTGATCGACACGCTGCGCAGGGCCAGCACGGACGACCGGGTGCGGGCCCTCGTGGCGAAGGTCGGCGGCCGGCGCATCGGGCTGGCCAGGATCCAGGAACTGCGCGACGCGATCAGCGAGTTCCGGCAGGCGGGCAAGACCACGATCGCGTGGGCGGAGAGCTACGGCGAGTTCGCGCCGGGCAACCTGCCCTACTATCTGGCCACCGCGTTCGAGCAGATCTACCTGCAGCCGTCTGGCGACCTCGGCCTCACCGGCGTTGCCATCGAGACCATGTTCGTCCGCGGCACGTTTGACAAGGTCGGCGTGGACTACGAGCTCGCCAAACGGCACGAGTACAAGAACGCTGTGAACGTGCTGACCGAACGCGGTTTCGACGCGCCGCACAAGGAAGCACAGCAGCAGCTGGTCGACTCGGTCACCACGCAGCTCACCGAGGGGATCGCCGACCGCCGCGGTGTCAGCGCCGCCGACGTGCGCGCGCTCATCGACAAGGGGCCCTTCATCGGCGCGGAGGCGATGCGGGCCGGTCTGGTCGACGCGATCGGCTATCGCGACGAGGTCTACGCGGCAGCACGCAAGCACGCCGGCGACCAAGCCGAGCTGCAATACCTCGGCCGCTACCAGCGAGCCGGTTCACTCGTACGCAGCGCGCGCAAGCTCCCGAACCCCCGCGAGCAATTCGTCGCACTCATCCACGCGAGCGGTGCTATCAGGCGCGGCCGGAGCGGGCGCGGCCCTGTCATGGCCACCTCGATCGGTTCAGACACGCTGGCCGCGGCCATCCGGGCCGCCACCGCCGACGACCGGGTCCGTGCCATCGTGCTGCGGGTGAACAGCCCAGGCGGCTCCTACGTCGCATCCGACACGATCTGGCGCGAGGTCGTGCGGGCCCGCGCCGCCGCCAAGCCGGTTGTGGTGTCGATGGGCGACGTGGCTGCCTCAGGTGGTTACTTCATCTCCATGGCCGCCGATGTGATAGTCGCGCAGCCCGGTACGCTTACCGGCTCGATTGGGGTGTTCGGCGGCAAGCCGGTGCTCAGCGGCCTCCTCGGCAAGTCCGGAGTGACCACCGACGCGGTCCACGAAGGCAAGCGGGCGCAGATGTTCTCCACCAGCCGTCCCTTCAGCCCGGACGAGTGGGAGCGGGTGAACGCCTGGCTCGACCGCATCTACGCCGACTTCACCGGGAAGGTGGCGGAAGGCCGCAGGCTGACCGCCGAACAGGTCCACGAGGTCGCCCGCGGCAGGGTCTGGACGGGCACGGACGCGGCAGCCAACGGGCTTGTCGACCACCTCGGCGGGCTGCATACCGCGGCGCGGATCGCGCGGCGGCGCGGCGGGCTGCCGCAGGACGCGGCGGTGCGCCCCTACCCGCGTGTCAGCCCGCTGGACCGGCTGCGCGGGCCGCAGTCGAGTGAGGACCGCGCGGCCGCGGCGGCACGGCTCGGCAGTGGCCTATCCGGCGCCAGCCTAACCGGCGCTGGCCTAACCGGCGCCGGCCTGCCAGCGGCGGCCTGCTTGGGGCGCTGGCGGAAAGCTACGGGCCTGTCGCGCAGTTCGCGTCCCGGATCGGCCTTCCGGCATGCGGCCCGCTGCTGCTGCCGGGCAGCTGGGTGATCAATTGACGCACCTGCGGCTGCGCTGGGCGCGCCGCCTGCGGCGCAGCGGGGCGCTCCTGGGGGCCGCCCCACAGGCCAGGACCGCCCCACAGGCCAGGACCGCCCCACAGGCCAGGAGCGCCCCACAGGCCAGGAGCGCCCCACAGGCCAGGACCGCCCCACAGGCCAGGACCGCCCCACAGGCCAGGACCGCCCCACAGGCCAGGACCGTCCCACGGGCTACCGCCCCACAGGCCAGGAGCGCCCCACGGGCCAGGAGCGCCCCACAGGCCAGAACCGCTCCACAGGCCAGAACCGCCCCGCAGGCCAGAACCGCCCCGCAGGCCAGCACGCGCAGCGGCCGGGCGACCGCCCGGACTGGCAGAGCCAGAAGGCCTCACCCGCAGTGACCCGAGACGACGTGCGCGCCGCGCTGGCGGGGTGGGCCACAGGCGTGGCGATCGTCACCGTCAAGGACGGGCGTGACGACATCGGGGCGACCGTGAGCGCGTTCTGCCCGATCTCCGCCGAGCCGCCGCTTGTGGCGATCAGCCTGATGACCGGCTTCTACCTCGCGGAGGTAGTTGGCAGGCACGACTCGTTCGCGCTGACCATCCTCGCTGAAGAGCAGCGTGCGCTCGCAGGGCGGTTCGCCGCCGCAGGGCGTCCGAGCGCGCGACGGCTGCTCGACGACGTGAAGCATCTGCGCGGCAGCCGTTCTGGATCACTCATCCCCGCAGCCGGCGTGGCGGCAATGGAGTGCGAGGTACGGCAGCGGCTGACGGCGGGTGACCATCTGCTTGTGGTAGCCGACGTGGCGGCGGTGGTTTATGCCGGCGACGGCGCGGCGCCGCTCGTCCGCTTCCGCGGCCGCTACCCGGCGTTGGCCCGCGGCGGCCCCTCGCCGCCCCCCGCGGGGCCGGGCTGACGCGTGGGAGCCCGCCCGGCTCCGCGCGCCGGGTCACCCAGGGAATGGCGCCGCTTGTCGAACACGAGCTCACCATCCCGCCAGACGGCGGCGACCTGCGGGACGCCCGGCCGGTAGGCAAGGTACACGTGCGACGGGGCGTCGAGCAGTACGAGGTCGGCTCTCGCACCCTGCCCGAGATGCCCCACATCGGTGCGCCGTAGCGCCCGCGCGCCCCCTGTGGTTGCCGCCCACACCGCCTCCCGCGTCGTCATTCCCATCTCACGCACGGCGAGCGCGACGCACAGGGCCATCGAGGATGTGAAACAAGAACCCGGATTGCAATCCGTCGCGAGTGCGACGGTGGCGCCCGCGGCGAGCAGCCGCCGCGCATCCGGGTATGCCTGCCGGGTGGAGAACTCGACCGCAGGAAGCAGCGTCGCGACGGTGCCAGAAGATGCCAGCGCGGCCACGTCATTGTCGGACAGGTAGGTGCAGTGATCCGCTGACGCCGCGCCCGCCTCGACCGCGACCTGTACGCCCGGTCCCGGCCCGAGCTGGCAGGCGTGCACCCTCGGGATCAGGCCGGCGTTCCGTCCAGCGGCAAGCACGGTCCTCGCCTCGTCGGCGCCGAACGCGCCGCGGTCGCAGAACACGTCCACCCATTTGGCGTGCGGCGCACACGCGGCGAGCATGGGGCCGCAGACCAGATCGATGTAGCCGCCCGAATCGTCGCCGAACTCCGGTGGCACCACGTGGGCGCCGAGGTAGGTGACCTCGTCCGTGACCTCTCTGGCGAGCCGCACGCTGCGGCGCTCATCCTTGATGTTCAGCCCGTAGCCGGACTTGCACTCGAACGTGGTGGTGCCCTGGCGGAGCATCTCCGCGGCCAGCCTGCCGAGCCCTGCCCGCAGTTGCGCGTCGGAGGCGGCACGGGTCGCTTCGACCGTGCTAACGATGCCACCAGCCTGGTACGGGCGGCCGGCCATCCGGGCGGCGAACTCGGCGCTCCGGTCGCCAGCGAAAACGAGGTGCGCGTGCGAGTCCACGAACCCGGGCAGCACGGCGCGCCCGCCGGCGTCCACCACTTCGTCCGCGGGGGGCGCCTGTGCGGCCGGGCCGCACCACGCCACGTAAGCGTCGTCGATCACCAGCGCTGCGCTGACGAGCGCGCCGAACCCCGCACCGCCAGCCGCGACATGCGGCGCGTGCTCGGGAGCGTTGGTAACCAGCTCCGCGATGTTAGTGATCAGCGTGCTCATCGCGCCTTCTCAGTAAGTGCCCGGCAGAAACCAGAGTGAATGCCTGGCAGAAATCAGAGCGTACAGCCGCGAACCTGTTGAGCAACTCGATCCCTGGCTGCGCCGCTCCGTCCGTCCCTCACGCTCTGCCCTTCCTGCTCATGACTTGCCTTCGTGCTCTTGCCTTCGTGCGGTGCCCTTCGTGCGGTGCTCTTCGTGCGGTGCCCTTCGTGCGCTGCCCTTCGTGCGCTGCCCTTCGTGCGCTGCCCCCTCGTTACTTGCCCCTCGCCCCTCGCCTCCTCGCCTCTGGCCCCGTCGTTCTTTGCCTCCTCGTCTCTTGCTTGGGCAGCGTCTCCCTCCGGCCTCGCATGTTCCTGCACTCAACGGGTGTACGGCTGGTGCCGTTATGCAACTGGTGCACCACATCGCTCATAGGCGGCGGCGGAGCCCGGCATGCGGAAAGCGGCGCAGCCGCAGCCCGGCACGCGGAAAGCGGCGCAGCGCCAGCACGCGGAACGCGGTTGCGCGGCGCCGAACGCGGAGGGAGGAGCCGCGAGCGCGGAGCGCGGGGCCGGCGAGCGCACCGCGCGCGGCCGTAGCACGCGGACGGCGGCGCGGGGCCACAACACGCGGAGCGCGGGGCCGCGAGCGCACCGCGCGCGGCCGCGAGCGCGGAGCGCGCGGCGGCGCAGGCTCGATCACCGCTCCAGTATCGATAGCCTCAGGTACCACCCGGCCACGGCTCAAGCCTGGGATCGCTGGGCCATGATCCGTTACCGTGTTAATTTTCCGGCCTATGGCGCGGGCAAGTTAACACAGATAGGGATCATGGACGTGGCGGCGGCAGCCAAGCGCGGCTGGGACGTCCGAGACAGCCGCACTGGGACAGCAGACGCGGGCCCTGCTCGCCCCGGCCCGGGACAGGAGATGCGGGTCCTGCTGGCCCCGGCCCGGGACAGCAGACGCGGGCCTTGCTGGCCCCGGCCCGGGACAGCAGACGCGGGCGCTGCTGGCCCCGGCCCCGGGACACGAGATGCGGGCGCTGCTGGCCCCGGCCCGGGACAGGAGATGCGGGTCCTGCTGGCCCCGGCCCGGGACAGGAGACGCGGGCCCTGCTCGCCCCGCACTGGGACACGAGATGCGGGCGCTGCTGGCCCCGGCCCGGGACAGGAGATGCGGGCGCTGCTGGCCCCGGCCCCGGACAGGAGACGCGGGCGCTGCTGGCCCGCTACCAGACGGCCGGGGCATGCTCACCGCCAGCGAATCGGTCCCGGCCTTGGCCAGGCCACGGTCCCGGCTAAAGCACGGTTAAAACCCATGTCCTAAACGTTCGCCTGCACGCCGGCCGCCGCGCTGATCGCGGCAGAAAGAGCGGCGGGCACGTCGGTCACAAGCAGGTGCCTTCCTGCGCGCACCACGTCGCGCCCGCTGATCACCACGTCATGCACGTCGGCCGCCGACCCTGCGAAGATCACCGACTCCAGGGCTGCCGCCGCGGTGGTGCCTGCCAGCCTCGGGGAGTCGAAGCGGAGGGTGACTAGATCGGCCCACGCGCCTGGAGCGATCTCGCCAGCGTCCGGCCAGCCCAGGCAGGCGTGGCCGTCCATGGTCATCGCGCGGGTGAGTTCGTCCGCGGTGAAATGCCCGCGCTCACGGGTCGCGAGGCGCTCGGTCAACTCGATGCCGCGCGCCTCCTCTAGCATGTCGATGACCGCTTGGCTGTCCGTCCCGATGGTAAGCCTGCAGCCCGCGGAAGCGAGCGCGCGGGCGGGGCCCAGCCCGTCGGCGAGGTCACGCTCGGTGGTCGGGCACAGGCATGCGAACGTCTGGGTGCCTCCGAGCAGGTCCATATCGGGCCTGCTCACGTGGGTGGCGTGCACCACGGTCGTGCGCGGGCCGAGGACTCCGGCGTTGAACAGAAGCTGCGCGGGCGTGAAGCGATATGCGGCGAGGCAAGCCTCGTTCTCGGCCGGCTGCTCGGAGAGGTGCACATGGACCGGCGCGCCGTGCCGCTGCGCCCAAGCCACCACAGGGTGCATCTCCTCAGGTGGGACCGCGCGCACCGAATGGATCGCCGCCCCGACCTGCGCGTGCCTGCCGAGCATGCCGTGCGAGTCCGACTTGAGCGCATCCACCCGCGCGGCCCAGCGGTGCGCGTCGCCGTCGCCGAACCGCAACTGCGTTCCTGCCAGCGGCTCGGTGTGGCCATCTGGCGACAGGCCGCCGGTCAGATAGCAGGTGTCGAGCAGGGTTATCCGGATGCCCGCGTCCGCCGCGGCCTTGACGAGCGCGCGGCCCATCGCGTTCTGGTCGGGATATGGGCGGCCGTCCGGCCCGTGATGCAGGTAATGGAACTCGCCCACGCAGCTCACGCCCGCGAGTGCCATCTCGGCGTAGACGGCGCGGGCGAGCGCCAGATAGCTGGCAGGATCCAGGCGGGCCGCCATCTCGTACATCCGCTGCCGCCAGGTCCAGAACGTGCCACGCTCAGCCTGCGCGACGCCGCGGAGGGCCCGGTGAAACGCGTGCGAGTGGGCGTTGGCGAACCCAGGCAACGTTAAGCCAGGCAGCCAAACGGCTTCCGCCGGCGCGTCACCGCGGCGCACCTGCGGAGTCACCGAGCGGAACCGCTCGCCAGCGGCTTCTATCAGCACGCCGGGCCGCACGCCAAGGCCGGGCAGCCAGGCGAGTTCCGCGTGCCAGTACCTGCGCGCCTGTGCACCGGCCTGAATACCCCGGTCCGACTCGCTCATCTGGCCGCGAGTTCCCCGAGCACCGCGGCGAGCGCTGTCACCCCGGTCTCGCAATCGGCAACATCCGCGTGTTCCTGCGGAGCATGCGACACTCCGGAGGGGTTGCGGACGAATAGCATCGCCGTGGGTACCTTGGCGGCGAGCACCCCGGCGTCATGCCCGGCGCCCGTCGGCAGCACAGGCGCCTTGATGCCAGCACTCGCCAGCGCACCGGACAGCCGGGCCCTTAGACGCGGATCGAACTCGACAGGCGGCGAGAAAGACTCGCGAGCCGCGGCAACGCTGACGCCGTGGTCGGCGGCAGCCTGGTTCGCCGCCGTGGTGACGTCATCGACCACGCTTTGCAGGGCGTCCTCGTCGGGCGCGCGCGCGTCCAGCCATGCGCGCACCGCAGCAGGGATCGCGTTCACTGCTCCCGGTACCACGATCACCTTGCCGACGGTAGCGCGCCCGCGGTGGCGGAGCGCCGCCGCCCTGGCCGCTAGCGCCGTCGCGGCGAACGGCAGCATCGGGTCGCGCCGATCGGGTAGCGCCGTCGTGCCGGCGTGGTCGGCCCGCCCGGTGAAGTCGAAGCGCCACCTGCCATGCGGCCAGATACCTCCCCCGACGCCGATCACCGCGTCGAGGTCCGCGAGTTGCCTGCCCTGCTCGATATGCAGTTCGACGAACGCCGCGACCCGGTCGGGCAACTGTTCATCGGGCCCCAGCAGGTCCGGCTCCACGCCTGCCGCGGCCATCGCCGCCGCCAGGCTGACGCCGCCAGAGTCACGCAGGCCGCGCGCCGCGTCCGCGCTGATCGCGCCGGTGAGCAGCCGGGTGCCGAGGCAGGCCACGCCGAACCGCGCGCCCTCTTCCTCGGTGAACACCGCGACCGCGACCGGGCGCGCGGGAGCGAAGCCGCGCTCGCGCAGCAGGTCGATCGCGGCGAAGGCGGACACCACGCCGAGCGGGCCGTCGAACGCGCCACCGTCGGGCACCGAGTCCAGGTGGCTTCCCGCGACCACGGCACCGGACCGCGGCGCGGCGCCAACCCAGGGCACCGCGCCGGCCCCGGGCTCAGTGCCAGCGCCGGGCACAGGGCCAGCCCCGGGCACAGCGCCAGCCCCGGGCACAGGGCCAGCCCCGGGCAGCGTGCCAGCCCCGGGCGCACTTGCCCGGGGCGCACTTGCCCGGGGCAAACCGCCAGCCTGCGGCGCAGCTCCGGCCCGGGGCGCACCGCCAGCCCGGGGCACACCAACCCGGGGCACACCGCCGGCACCGGTTGCTGCTGCGATGTCCCACCAGGCCCACAGATTGCCGTCGTGGTCCGCCTCCGCCGCAAGGCCCCGCGCGGCCGCAGCCGTGATGAACCACTCGCGGCAGCTCATGTCCGCATCGGTCCAGGACAACCTGCGGTACCCGCCGCTGCCTGGATCACGCCCGATGGGCAGCAGCGACTCCCACAGCTGGCGGAACGTCACCGGGTGCCCTGATCCATCGGGACGTGCACGCCGCGCTCCGCGGCCACCTCGGCCGCACGCTCGTACCCGGCGTCCACGTGCCTGATCACTCCGGTGGCCGGGTCGTTGGTGAGCACGCGTTCCAACTTGGCGCCGGCCAGCGGGGTGCCATCGGCGACGCAAACCTGGCCGGCGTGAATCGATCTGCCAATGCCGACCCCGCCGCCGTGGTGCACGCTCACCCAGGACGCGCCTGATGCGGTGTTTACTAGGGCGTTCAGTATCGGCCAGTCGGCGATCGCGTCCGAGCCGTCCAGCATGTTCTCGGTCTCACGGTAGGGCGACGCGACCGATCCGCAGTCGAGGTGATCACGGCCGAGCACGATGGGCGCGCTGATGTCGCCGCGGGCGACCATCTCGTTGAACCTGAGCCCGGCCAGGTGCCGCTCGCCGTATCCGAGCCAGCAGATGCGGGCGGGCAGGCCCTGGAAATGGACCTTCTGGCCGGCCAATTCGATCCACCTGGCCAGGGGCTCGTTGCCGGGGAAAAGGCCGAGCACGGCACGGTCGGTAGCGGCGATGTCGGCGGGATCGCCGGACAGGGCCGCCCACCTGAACGGGCCCCTGCCCTCGCAGAACAACGGGCGGATGTAGGCGGGCACGAAACCAGGGAAGTCGAACGCCCGCTGATATCCGGCCAGTTGCGCCTCGCCTCTGATGGAGTTGCCGTAGTCGAAGACCTCCGCGCCGCGGTCCATGAAGCCCACCATCGCCTCCACGTGGGCCGCCATCGATTCGCGTGCGCGCCTGGTGAATCCCGCCGGGTCCTCGGCTCGCAGCGCCGCCATGTCCTCGAAGGAGACCCCAAGGGGCAGGTAGGTCAGCGGGTCGTGAGCGGAGGTCTGATCGGTGACAATGTCGATCGGCGCGTCCATGGAAAGCAGCCTGGGCACGACGTCGGCGGCGTTGCCGAGCAAGCCGATGGACAACGGCCGCGCGGAGTCGCTCGCGGCGGTGGCGCGGCGCACCGCGTCGTCGATGTCGCCGGCCTGCTCGTCCAGGTATCCCTGTTCGATGCGACGCGAGATCCTCGACGGGTCGCAGTCCACGCAGATCGCCACCCCGCCGTTCATGGTGATGGCGAGCGGCTGCGCGCCGCCCATTCCGCCGAGGCCCGCCGTGAGCGTGATGGTGCCCGCGAGTGAGCCGCCGAACCGCTTCGCCGCCACCGCGGCGAACGTCTCGTAGGTGCCCTGCAGAATTCCCTGCGTGCCGATGTAGATCCACGACCCCGCCGTCATCTGGCCGAACATGGTGAGGCCGAGCGCCTCAAGGCGGCGGAACTCCTCCCAGGTCGCCCATTGCGGCACCAGCAGGGAGTTGGCGATGAGCACCCGCGGCGCCCACTCGTGGGTGCGGACCACCCCGACCGGCTTGCCCGACTGCACGAGCAACGTCTCGTCGTCTCCTAGCTCGCGCAGCGTGGCGACGATCGCGTCAAAGGCGCCCCAGCTACGCGCGGCGCGGCCGGAGCCGCCGTACACGATCAGTTCGTCCGGATGCTCGGCCACCTCGGGGTCGAGGTTATTCATCAGCATCCGCATCGCCGCTTCCTGCGGCCAGCCCCGGCAGGTCAGCCCGGTGCCCCTCGGCGCCCGCACCGGACGCGCTCCGCGGGTGGTCCTCATAGGTGTGCCGGTCATCGCGGGCTCCTCGTCGAGCGTGTCAGCACGGCCGGACGGCGCTATCACCCGCCCGGGTCACCCCACCATTGTGAGCGAAGGTGCCCGAGGTAACGCTACCGGCGCGGCGATGGCACCTGCTGCCACAGCGAGCCGCCAGATACCTGCCACGAAGCCACGTGCGGCCGGCCGTACGTGTGACACACCACTAGCGGCGCACGGAGCCCGCCGCATCAGCGGGTTGATCACTGCGATGCCGGGTCACCTCGGCGGCGAGCTGGGCCCGCGAGGAGATGTCCAGCTTTGCGAAGACATGCGCGAGGTGGGTCTGCACGGTCCGGCGCGACACGTAAAGCCGCTGGCCGATCTGCGGATTGGACATTCCGTCCGCGACGAGGCCGGCGACCGTGCGCTCGGTCGGCGTGAGGCTGTGCCAGCCGATCTTGGGCCGATTGCGCGCTCCCGTTCCCCGGCGGCCGCGCCTGATGCCCGCTGAGCGCCGTCTCGCTTCGGCGCGGGCGAGATCGCGGGCGGCGTCCAGCTGCTCGTAGATCTCGATCGCGCGATCGAGAGGTTCGCTGGCGCGGCCCACCTCGCCGTGCCGCGCGAAGGCGGCGCCCGCATCCTCGCAGGCAAGCGCGAGCTCAAGTGGGCGCGATCCGCTCGCATAGGCACCTGCCGCGGCGCTCAGGATCTCGGCGTCATCGGCTATCAGGCCCTCGCAGCGCAACGCCGCGCCCTTCATCCAGGACACCTCGTTGCGTGACGCGACCTCGTTGACCGCAGCCGAAGCATCCCGCGCCCGTCCCAGATCACCGGCGGCCAGCGCGAGCCGGACCAGGTCGGCCCCGACGAGCGGGTATTCATGCGTGAATCCCAGCCGGGCGCCCACGTCCCACGCGTCGGTCATGATGGCTAGCGCCTGTGCGAGCTCGCCGCCGGCCTCCAGGACGAGGGCGCGCGACCACACCGCCCAGTTCGTGCGGTAGCGGAGCCCGGAGCCGGAGAGCTGGCACACGGCAGCGCCTGCGGCGGCCTCCTGAGCGGCGCGGAGATCGCCCCGATGATAGAGAATCAGGGATAGCACGCCGTGGGCGTACACCAGGCTGTACTTCGAACTGGTCTCGTCCGCCAGATCGAGGCTCGTCTCGAGCTCAGCGATGGCATCGTCCCACTGCCCTGCGATGAAGCGCTCCACGCCGCGGACCGCCTGATAGCTCGGCAGGTGCCAGCGGACGCCGAGTTCCTCGCTGATCCGCCTGCCGGTTTCGAGCGTGGCCCTGGCCTCGTCGAGCCGGCCGAGCTCGATGAGAATGTGTCCAGGGGCCATATAGAGCGGGTGGCGGTGTCCCTGCCTGCCCGGGCTCTGGTCAGCCAGGCGCCGTGCATCCTCGCTGATCTGCAGCGCGTCCCTGAGGTGGCCGCGGAACTCCGAGACCATGGCGAGCGAGTCCATGGCGATGCTGGTGGTCAGGTGGTCCCCGGCCACGTCGGCCGCGCACCTGGCCTGCTCGGCGATGATGGCCGCGCCGTCGAGGTCGCCAAGCCACAACCGGGCGAAGCTCGACCACCCCAGGCCGTGCGCGCGTTCGGCGTCGGTGAGCACAGCTGAGTCGGCCGCCTTGTCCAGCTCGCGTATCGCGGCACGCCCCTGTCCCTGGGTGAGGAGGGCGTGCCCGAGGCAGTTACGGACCGATGCCTCCACCGACAGGTCATGGTCCCGGTCCAGCAACCCGCGGCAGGCCGCCTCGGCGTCGGCGATGCGGCCCGCCCACATCAAGCTGCTGGCCCGCTCGGCGAGCAGCCGGTCGCGGCCGGGATCTGCCGGATCCATCAACCCGGCCGCGCGGGCCAGCAGGTCCACGGCGACATCAGGGGATCGCGCCGCCGCTTCCCTTGCCGCCCTGGTCAGCCACGCGATCGCGGCGGCGTCTCCGCGTCCGGCGCCGCGGGCCAGATGCTCGGCGACCTGCAGGGCCGGGGCTCCAGTCTGCGCCAGCCGCTGGCCGATTTCGCGGTGCAGCCCGCGGCGCACGCTCCCAGGAAGATCCGCATAGATGCTCTCGCGGATCAGGTCATGGCGGAACCGCAGCAAGGCCCCGTCGTCTTCCAGCACGCGCGCCCTGATAGCCTCCGCCAGCGCGAACGACAGCTCCAGGGCGGGCTGGGCGGTCGCCGTGGCCAGGTCGCTGAGCGAGAAACCCGACCCCAGTATCGAGGCGGCCCGCAGCGCCTGCAGGGTGGCCTCGGGCAGGGAGCTGAGACGGCGCAAGATCGTCAGCCGCAGCGTCGGCGGCAGGGTCAGGTTCACCACCTCCGCCTGCCCGCCCGCGATCTGGATCGCCCGCTCCTGCACTATCGCCGCGACCAGTTCGGTGACGAACAGCGGGTTCCCGCCGGCCCCCGCCACCTCGGCCAGCAGCCGCGGCCCTGGTTCAGCGGCGATGGTCTCGGCAACCAGGCCGGCCACGGCCTCCTCGGCCAGCGGGCGCAACCTCAGCTGCCGGGCCCCGGCGGCCTCCAGCACGCCGGCGACCCGGTCAAGCTCCGCGACCCGGGGGGACGGTCGCGAGCACCCGATCAGCGCCACCGGCAGATAGGCCAGGCGGCGGCCCACCGCACCCAGCGTCAGCAGGCTGGACGGATCGGCCCATTGCAGATCATCCATGCCGATCACCAGCGGCCCCGCCACCGCGAGTTCCTCCACCAGGTCGGTGAAGGCATCCACCGCCCGGAACCGCAACCCCGGGTCGCTGGTCACCGTGATCGGGCCCCGGTCGCCGCCGTGGTGAGCGGTCAGCAGCGCGCCGATAGCGGCACGCCGCGGATCCGTCGATGAGCGCGCGCACCCAAAGGCATCGGCGACGACACCGAACGGCCGCGTCTGCTCCAGTTCCTCGGCCCGGCCCACAGCCACCTGCATGCCGCGCGCGCCCGCATCCGCCAAGGCGTCGTCGAGCAGGCGCGACTTGCCGATCCCAGCCTCACCCTCGATGAGCACGACCGCTGGCCGGCCCGAGGCGGCCCGGTCCAGAGCCTCGCCCAGGGCCGCGATCTCCGCCGCACGCCCGCGGATACGCGGCATGGGAGCCGACCCGCCCATGCCTGGCATCCTACGCCCCCGTTGGTGG
Source organism: uncultured Actinomycetota bacterium (assembly GCA_963727015.1). Lineage (GTDB taxonomy): Bacteria > Actinomycetota > Actinomycetes > Streptosporangiales > Streptosporangiaceae > DATFVJ01. The sequence goes on from CAVSEV010000010.1 coordinate 128,132, forward strand.
GGCTATTTGCCCCACCAACGGGCGTTGCCTGCGGGTGTGACAGCCGGGCGGCTGTAACGTCAGCCTAGGCCGTTCTGGCTGAGCCAGTTCTTGGCGACGGTCGCGTAGTCCTCCTTGTTCACACCTGTCAGCTTGTCCATCTGCAGCAGGCCAGAGGTGGTCAGCTTGGCCGAGACCGCATTGAGCGCGGCGGCGGTCGCGGGGGTCGTGGACTTCTTGCACACGAGCGGCGTCACGTTCTGCGCGGCGAACAGGTTCTTCGGGTCCTGCAGCACGACGAACTTGTTGAGAATGATCGACGGGTCGGTGGTGAACAGGTCGGCGGCCTGCACCTTGCCGCTCTTGAGCGCCGCGACCGTGACAGGCCCGGCCTCGTCGAGCGGCTGGAACTGCTTGAAGGTCAGGCCGTAGATCTTCTTGAGCCCGACGATGCCGTCCGCGCGCGTCTTGAACTCTGGCGGGCCACCGATCACGATGGTCTTCGCGACCGGGCTGAGATCGGATATTGATTTCAGGTGGTCCTTGGCCGCCGTCGCGGAGGTGACCGTCACCGAGTCCTTGTCCTCCGCCGCGGACGAGTTGAGGATCTCAGCCGTCGACGGCAGCTTCGCGGCAAGTGCCGCGTTCACCTGGGCCGTGGTCACGGCGGTGGAGGTCTTGTCCACCGACGTGGTCAGCAGCGCGCCGTTGTACTCCGGCATGACGGTGATCGCGCACGAGACCACCTGCGGGTAGTAGACCTCACGCGCGCCGATGTTGAACCTGCGGGTCACCTTGATGCCCTTGGCCTCTAGCGCCTGCGCGTAGATCTCGCCGATCAGCTGGGACTCAGGGAAGTTCGCCGAGCCCACCACGACCGTCCCGCTCGCCGCGGCAGACGGGGCGAGCGGATTGGAGGACGACGACTTGCTGCTGCTGCCGCACGCGGCGACGGTGAGGCCGAGGGCGGCTACCAGGCCGAGGGCCGCGCCCCTTGTTATCCAGGACATGAGGAGAATTCCTTCCGTAGTTCTAACAAGATCAGGAGGTTTGGGCCTGCTGGCGGATGCCAGCGGGTACCGCGAAACGGCGGATGGCGACGAATATGACCTGAACGGCTAGCGCGAGCGCGACGACCACTATCGCCCCGCCGCCGACCATGGCGTAGTCGTCGCGGGACAAGCCGTCGAAGATGTAGCGGCCGAGACCGCCAAGGCCGATGTAGGCGGCGATCGTGGCGGTCGCCACGACCTGGATCGCCGCGGTCCGCAGGCCGAGCAGGATCAGTGGTGTGGCCATGGGTATCTCCGCCCGCAGCAGGACCTGCGGCGCGGTCATGCCCATCCCCTGCGCCGCGTCCTTGACGTCACGATCGACGCCCTGCACACCTTCGTAGGTGTTCACCAGGATCGGCGGGATCGCGAGGACGACGAGGGCGACAAGTACCGCGGCCGACGACCCGTTGCTGATGAGGAAGGCGAGCACCACCAGGCCAAGTGTCGGTAGCGCCCGGCCGAAGTTGGCGAGGGTGACGATCACGAAACCGCCGCGGCCGGTGTGCCCGATCAGCAGGCCGAGCGGCAGCGCGATCAGGCCGGCGACGAGGAGCGCGAGGCCGGTGTACTCAAGGTGCTGAACCAGCCGGGCCGGGATGCCGTCAGGGCCTTGCCACTGCTGCGACTGCGTCAGCCAGGCCCATGCAGACTGGAGCGCGTTCATCCGCCCGTCACTCCTTGTGCCGAGAGCCGCGCCCGCGGACCGGAACGCAGCCACGGCGTCAGCAGCCAGCGGAGCAGGACGAGCAGCGCGTCGGCCACGAGCGCGAGGATGACGATCAGGCCGATGCCGACCCAGATCTCCGTATTGAAGCTCCGCGCCTCTCCGTCGGTGAACAGAATCCCGAGCCCGCCGTTCCCGATGAGCTCGCCGACGCTGACCAGGCTGATGCTCGCGACGGTCGCGACCCGCAGCCCGGCGAACACGACCGGGGTGGCGATCGGCAGTTCCACCCTGACGAGCCGCCGCATCGTGCCGAAGCCCATCGCCGTCGCCGACTGGCGGACAGGCTCCGGTACGGATCGCAGACCATCGACAACGTTCGGGACCAGGGTGGCGAGCGTGTAGAGGGTGAGCGGGATGATCAAAGTGAGGTCACGGGTCGAGCCGACCACCCCGGTGAACGGGATCAGGAAGACGAACAGCGCGAGCGACGGGATCGCGTAGATGACGCTCGTCGCGGTGAGCGCGGGCGGATAGACCCAGCCCCACCGCACGGATACCACCCCGAGCGGTACCGAGAGGATCAGGCCGAGGACCACGGGCACCAGCGCCAGGTACAGATTCCTGCCCGCCAGGAGCAAGAGATAGCTGGCGTGCGCCGGGATCCAGCCCCAGTCCATCAGGCGGACCCCGCTTCGCCGCCATGGCCGTCCGCGTCGCCCACGGTCAAGGCCTGGATGGTCAGCAGGAGCTGATCATAGGACGTGACACCGACCACACGCCCCTCGTCGTCCACGCCCGGGGCCTGCCCGCTCGGTGAGAGGATGGTCGCGTCCAGAGCCGCGCGAAGCGAATCCGTGCTCACCCGGAAGGTGTGTCCCCCTCCTTCAACCGGCGCCTCCGCAAGCGCGAGGCTCGCGGGGACCTCATCGAGCCCTGACACCGGCACCCATCCCCGCGGCAGCCGTTCTGAATCTGTTACGAGCAACCAGGGCAGACCGGACTCCTTGGCCCTGGCGAGGCCGTCGGCGACGGTCATCCGGTCCGGTACCACCGGGTCGGTGTCCAGTTCCAGCGTGCTCGCCGGGAAGAACGACAGCCGGCGGATGCCCCGGTCGAAGCCCAGGAAGTCCGCGACGTAGTCGTCCAGAGGCTCGGCGAGCAGGCGGGCCGGCGGATCGACCTGGGCGAGCGTGCCGCCCGGCCGGAACACCGCCACCCGGTCACCAACCTTGATCGCTTCCTCCACGTCATGGGTGACGAACACGACGGTCTTGCGCAGTTCCGCCTGAATCCGCAGCAGTTCGTCCTGCAGGCTCGCGCGCACGATCGGGTCGACCGCGCTGAACGGCTCGTCCATCAGCAGCACGGGGGGATCAGCGGCGAGCGCGCGCGCCACACCCACGCGCTGCTGCTGGCCGCCCGACAACTGGTGCGGGTACCTGCGGGCCATGCCGGCGTCGAGGCCGACGAGTTCCATCAGTTCGCGTGCGCGGCGGCGGGCCTTCTGCTTGCCCCAGCCGATAAGCACCGGCACCGTCCCGATGTTGTCCTCGATGGTGCGGTGCGGGAAGAGCCCCGCATGCTGGATGACGTAGCCGATGCCACGCCGCAGCTTCGCCGGATCGGCCTGCTGGATGTCCTGGTCGTTGACGAAGATTTTGCCTTCGGTGAGATCGATCATCCGGTTGATCATGCGGAGCGAGGTGGTCTTGCCACACCCGCTCGGCCCCACCAGGACCATTGTCTGGCCGTCGGGGATCTCCAGGTCCAGCGCGTTTACCGCAGGCGCGGACGAGCCTGGGTACCGCTTCGTCACATGATCGAACCTGATCACGAGATGGCCTCTTCCGTCAGCCGGCCCCGCACTAGGGGTAAAGCTATCGGGCTGGTGCTTCCGGTTCGTTCCTCCGGTGTCCGGTAGTCCCCCGGGACGCTCACGGTGCGTTCCGGCGCCTGACGGGCAGGCCATGATTGGACGACTTTACCCTGTCTCAGCCGGCAAAGTCGGGAAGCGGGCGCGTCGCGGCGTTGCGCTGCGGCATTGGATTTACCGTCACGCACCGTTAGCGCATCAGCCGACAGTCTGACCGCCGCCGCGGCGGTGACATTCGGGATCGGTTATCTGGTGGGAACCGTCGCCTCGCAGGCGGGGGTCCCGGCCCGGGCGGGCTCCGCGCGGTCAGCCCCGGCGCGTTCCGCGCGGTCAGCGCCGGCGCGCTCCGCGAGGTCAGCCCGGGCGCGTTCCGCGCGGTCAGCCCCGGCGCGCTCCGCGAGGTCAGCCCCGGCGCGTTCCGCGAGGCAGGCGCCGCGCAGCAACAGGGTGCCGAGCACGGCACCGGTCGTGAGCGCCGTGAGGTGGCCGACCGCCGTCACGTCCAGGTGGGTGATGCCGCGGAAGATATGCGGCGCGAGCACGGCGAAGCTCGCCCCGGCCGCCACCCGCTGCAGCCGCGAGCCGTACAGGATGGCGGCCACAAGCGCGCATACGACGATGTAGGACGGGCCGACGTCGACGATCGTGCGCGCCGAAGCCGGCAGCATCGCGTGGTCGACCTTGTAGCCGACGATTCCCTCGCTCAGCAGCGTCCCGAGCACCTGCCCGGACAGCAGGAGCAATGCGGTACGGACGTTCCCGAGCAGCCCGTTGACCGTGAACAGCCCCGTGGCACCGAGCACGACCCAGGCGATCCAAGGGTCGCCAGGAATGAAGGCCGACGCCAACAGCGATCCCGCCGGGTTGTGCCGCAGGTTCACCAGGTTGGTGCTTGACCAGGCGACGAGGCCGGCCTGCTCACGACTTGTCAGGAACGCGTAGATCACCGCCAGGAGGCTGTACACACCGAGATACAGCCACGCCACGGCATAGCGGCGGGACAGCAGGCGCCTTGCGGTGCGGACCACCACCGCAATCTACGCTGACCAGGCGCAGCCGGTCAGCAATACAATCGTGATCCACACGTTATGCCGCCTATGCCCGCGTGTCGCGCTGCCCGGCGGCCTCTCCCCACCGCGCGCGCGGTCGGCCTTCAGTGGCACACGATGGCCCACCGTGTGCCGGTTGTGACACCTAATGGGCCATCGTGTGCCGCTGATGGGCCATGGTGTGCCGCGCTCGGCCCCGCCCCGCGCCGCGCCGCGCCGCGCCGCGCCTGCGAGCATGACGCCAGATAGGCCTGGATGCGCCCAAGGGGACCGGCCGCCACGCCGGTATCGATCACGTTGGGGGCGGGGAAACGAGACGCCGCGCCGCGTGGATCGTATGATCCATCAGCACCGCGGTCGTAACCGGGCCGACACCACCGGGGACCGGAGTGATCGCCGCAGCGATGCCCGCGGCGGCGTCGGTGTCGACGTCGCCGACCATGCCGCCATCCGCAGTGGGGTTGATGCCAACGTCGATCACGACGGCCCCGGGTGTTATGTAATCCGCGGTGATCATCTTGGGCCTGCCTATCGCTGCCACGAGCACATCGGCTTCCCTGGCCACGGCCGGCAGGTCCCGAGTGCGCGAGTGGCAGATGGTAACGGTCGCGTGCTCGGCAAGCAGCAGCAGCGCGGCTGGCTTGCCGACGATATTGGAACGGCCGATCACGACGGCGCGCTGGCCTCGCAGCGGTACGTGCTCTTGTCCCAGTATTTCCATCACGGCCGCGGCGGTTGCCGGCGCGAAGGCGCCCGGCAGGCCTGCCGCGAGCCTGCCGAGGGAGCCCGGGTTTGCGCCGTCGACGTCCTTGCTGACGTTGACGCATGCGCCGACGTCCGCCAGCGCGACGCCGTCAGGCAACGGGGTCTGGCAGACGATGCCGTGCACGTCGGCGTCGTCGGACAATTCCTTGAGCTTGGCAGCGATCTCGGCGCCGCCAGCTTGCAGATGCAGCTTGTGGACCTGGCAGTCGGCCCCGGCCCTCACGGCAGCCCTTTCGATCGACCGTACGTACCAGGCGGCACCCTCATCGTCGGTCGCCACTACGACGGCGAGGGTCGGAACAATGCCCCGCTCGCGCAGCGCAGCAGCGGACTTGGCCGTCCGCTCGGTGACGGCGGCAGCGATCGCCTTGCCGTCAATGAGGTGGCTCATCGGCCGATCTCCTTTCGCACGTCGGTCACCAGCTGCCGGGCTTGCCCGGCAGCTGCAACGTACACGGCAAGCCGGTCAGCCAGCGGCGCACGCGCGCCTTCGTCCTTGAGTGAGGCGAGGTTGATCTCGACGTTGATGGCGGCAGACTCGATCGCGGCGGCGGCGGACGAGGCTGCCACGCCAACGTCGGATAGCACGTTGGGGTTGGTGCGGCCGGGGAGTTCCGCGGCGAGCCGCGCCACCTCGGCACCGGTCACGGCGATCTCGAGCGGCACGCTCGCAGCGCGCAGGGTGGCCGCCTTGATGGCCTCCAGGCGCTGTTCCCGCTGCTCGTCGCTGTCCTTGGGCAGCCGGTAGGTGGCCATCAGTTCGCCAAACGCCGCGGCGTCGGCGTCGAGCAGAACGAGGGCGCTGGCGCGAAGTTCGCGTGCCGCGTCGCGTACCGCCCTGGCGTGCTGCTCATGCTCGGCGAACGCGGGTTTGCCTATCGTCAGGTTGCAGACCATCTCAACAAGCGCGGCGGCGACGCTTGCGTTCAACGCGGCCGCGCCACCCCCGCCAGGCGTGGGCGCAGCAGAGGCGAGCGCATCAAGCCAGGCACCGATGGCCTGAGCGCTCGCGGGCTCGTTAGCCTCAAGATCGTTCTGCACAGGTTCCTCCAAAGATCCGACAGGTACGACGCGCTAGCTGGCCGTGAGCCGTTGCCACCGCGGCAGTCAAGCGGGACCCTTTCACAAGTCCGGCCCGCGGCGGCAGGCGGGAATCCGCTGGTCGTGGCGGAGGCCCGGCTCCCAGCTATCGTGGCAGGAGCAGGCAGAACGGCAGGGCAGAACGGACGCAGCGCAACGCAGAACCGCAGCGCAGAACCGCAGCGCAAAACCGCAGCGCAAAACCGCAGCGCAAAACCGCAGCGCAGAACCGCAGCGCAGAACCGCAGCGCAGAACCGCAGCGCAGAACCGCAGCGCAGAACGGAGCATGGATGTCATCGACGCCGGAGCCGGTGCACCTCAACAACCATCACCGCAACACGCTGCGGCAGCTTTTCCAGCATCCCGTGAGCCACAACATCGAGTGGCATGCTGTGGTGTCGTTGCTCGAAGCGGTCGGCTCGGTCGTGGAACACCACGATGGCGCGGTTGCCGTTACGGTCGGATCCAACACCGAATTCTTCGACCCGCCGGCCCAGAAGGACATCGGTACCCAGGCGGTTGTGGACCTGCGCCGGATGCTGAGCGCCGCTGGCTACGGAGCCGAGGCGGCTGGCGGGGCTGAGACCAGAGGCCAGCGGGACTGATCCCTGCTGCCAGGCATGAGACAGGCCGTTACCGTCAGCGCCTGACCGTGATTGCTTGCTTCCCGCTAAGACTGTATTGCCCCGGGGGGACGACCCCCCGGGATCCCCCGGCAGACTGTGGCGGCCCGCTCACTGCTGGATGAGAATCCGCCGATTCACGTATCAGGATCTTGCGCCTGCATTGTCGCGGCAACGGCCGGTCAGAGCCTTGTGATCGCGGCCATCCGGGACAGCGGGCCGGGTCGCTTGCTGGATTTTCACGGACCGGTCCTGGCTTCCTCGATGGTGAGCTCCGCCGCAGGGTCAGCCTCCAAGCGCTCGTCGGGGATCGGCAGCCCGCTGCGGACCGACCGCCCGAACGTCCCGTTGTCCAGTCGCTGCTCAGCGCGGTCGAGCGCGGCCAGCCGATCGCGCAGGCTGGCCGCAAGGGCGTCGTCCATGCCCTCGGCGGCAAGGGGCTGCGCCCGGTCGGCGATGTCTCCTGTCTCGTTTTCTGCTGCCCGGTCTTGCTGCCCTGCCGCCTCGGTGTCCCCGAGCAGCCTTTGCACCTCGGCTCGCTCGGCACGCACCAGCGCCCGCGCCCGGCCCATGTCCATCCCTTGTCTCCTGTTCTCCAGCGTGCGTTCTGCTGCGTGTGTTCTGCTGCGGGTGTTCTCCAGCGTGCCTGTTCTCCTGCCTGCGCATCGGTGGATTCATCGGCGCCGCGAATCGGCAAGGACGTGCCCCGATCCGTCCCGCGGCCGCATGTACCTGCGACATCACGGGTGCACAGAATGCTGCCACCCTAAGCGGCCACTCCGCTTAGGCCCGCGGTCAGGGGGCGCTATCCCTGGTGCACGGCGTGGTCAGGAACTGGCAAGGGGGCGGACACCGGCGGCGTGCCGTCGTGCCAGTTCACGGTAGGTCCGGGGGTTGGTCTCGACCCATTGCTTTGCCATTCCGGCGACTTCACCGACGATCCGGGCGGGGACCCCGACGACGAGCGTGCCATCCGGGACCGGCATACCCGGTGGCACCGTGCAGCCGGCCGCCACCACCGCGCCGCGGCCGACGGTCACGCCGTCGAGCACGGTGGCGCCATTGCCCACGATTGCCCGAGCGCGGACGATCGCTCCGTGGACTACGCACAGGTGACCGATGGTCGCGCCCGCACCGACCTCGGTCACGGGGTCACTGCCACCGTGCAGGACCGAGCCGTCCTGCACATTGGCGCCCCGCCGCACGACAATTGCCCCGAAGTCGGCCCGGAGCACTGCCCCGTACCAGATGGATGCCTCAGCCTCGACATGCACGTCTCCGACGAGGGTGGCGGTGGGCGCGATCCAAGCCGCCGGGCTGACTTCCGGCTCGCGGCCTTCAAAGGCGAACAATGGCATCCGTCAATGATGCATCCGGGGCCCGCGCCTCGGTGCGCGTGCTCCTGCCGGGGCGCCGTGCCGGGGCGCCGTGCCGGGGCGCGGCGGGACGCCGTGCCGGGGCGCGGTGCTGGGCGCGGTGCCGGGACGCGGTGCCGGGACGCGGTGCCGGGACGCCGTGCCGGGACGCCGTGCCGGGACGCCGTGCCGGGGCGCCGTGCCGGGGCGCCGTGCACGGACGCGGTGCAGGGACGCGGTGCAGGGACGCGGTGCCGGGACGCGGTGCCGGGACGCGGGCCGGGACGCGGTGCCGGGCTAAGATAATTGCTATACAGCAAGCAATTATTCGGTTAGAAGGGACAATCCGTGCTCCGCGCAGAGGCCGAGACAGCGGCTCGGCTGCGGGCGGCCGTGGGCCGGCTGGCACGGCGAATCCGGCGCACCGAGGCGGGCGCGGGGCTCACCTCGGCCGAGACCACGGTGCTTGCCACCACAGCGAGGCATGGCCCGGTTGGGCTGTCCTGGCTCGCTCGCGAGGAGGGGATGAACGCGACCATGCTCTCCCGGGTGGCTTGGCGGCTCCAGGACGCCGGGCTGCTTGTCCGGCAACGTGATCCCCGGGACCGGCGCGCCGCGCTTGTCGAGGCCACCCCAGCGGGAAAGCGGCTGCATGAGCGGATCCGAGCGGAGCGGACTGACGCCCTCAGTCAGCTCGTCGAGCGGCTCGGGGACGACGAGCGGCGTGCGCTAGAAAGCGCCCTGCCGGTACTAGAACAGCTCGCCAGGGACCTCAAGGACGGGCGGCCGTGAGGCACCACCCGGGCAGCTTCTGGCGCCAGACGTTCTCCTCGCTCAAGGTCCCGAACTACCGCCTGTACTTCACAGGTCAGTCGATCTCGCTCGCCGGGACCTGGATGCAGATGACGGCACAGTCCTGGCTCGTGCTCACCCTCACTCACTCCAGCACGGACCTCGGCTTCGCCGTGGCCCTCCAGACGCTGCCCGTCCTGCTTTTCGCGCCCTATGGCGGCGTGGTGGCCGACCGAACCGACAAACGGCGGCTGATGATTGTCCTGCAGGCCGCCATGGGCTTGCAGGCCCTTACCCTCGGGTTGCTGACAGTCCTCGGCTCGGTCCAGTTCTGGCAGGTCTGCCTGCTTGCCGTCATCCTCGGCCTGAACAACGCCTTCGAGAATTCGGCGAGGCAGGCTTTCGTCCGTGAGATGGTCGGCAAGGACGAGCTCCGCAACGCGATCACGCTGAACTCTGTGACGGTAAACGCCGCCCGGGCGGTCGGGCCAGCAATCGGGGGCGTGCTGATCGCCACGGTCGGCGTCGGAGCCTGCTTCCTTGTCAACGCGGCGAGCTTCGCCGCCGTCGTGACCTCCCTGCTCGTGATGAACCGCTCCGCCCTGCGGCCCAGCCCTCCGGCGGCACGGGCAAGAGGCCAGCTGCGCGAGGGTCTCCGCTACGCGGCACAGACCCCTGCCATCGCCATTCCCCTTGCGATGATGAGCCTCGTCGGCCTGCTTGCCTACGAGTTCCCCGTTTCGCTGCCCGTGCTCGCGAGGCAGACATTCCATGGCGGCGCGGAGGCCTACGGTTTCATGACCGCGGCGATGGGAGTCGGCGCGGTTGTCGGCGGGCTGTTCACCGCTGCCCGGGGCCATACAGGGCTCCGTCCGATGATCATTGCCGCACTGGGATTCGGCCTTGCGATCCTCGGCGCCGCCTTCTCCCCCGTGCTCGGCGTCGCCTACGCCGCGCTCCTGTTCGTCGGCTGGGCGAGCGTGTCTTTCATCTCGATCGGGAACTCCACAATCCAGCTGGCCGCAGAGCCGAGCATGCGGGGCCGGACGATCGCGCTTTGGCAGGTCGCCTTCCAGGGGACGACACCGATCGGCGGCCCGTTAATCGGCTGGATCATCGCCGTTTCTGACCCCCGGGCCGGACTCGCGGTCGGGGGCGCCTCCTGCTTCGTGGCCGCGCTCGGCGGCGTGATGCTCGCCAGGCGCTCCCGCTCGTCACCCCCGGCTGAGGGCGGCCAGCGCAGGCAACCGCCGGCTGCGGATAGCAGGCCCGCTCTCCCGGCCGAGGGGCCCTTTCCTTAGCGGAGGGCCTTCCTTAGCCGAGGGGCCCGCTCCTTAGCGGAGGGGCCCGTTCAGCCACGCGGCGTCTTCACCATTCCGACGGTCAACGTACTCGGTCATCGGGGCCTGCCCTTTGAGGATCAGGCCGCTTGCCGGTACGCCGGTGCCGGCCGTCACCAGCACGTGCCGACGCCCCCAACCTGCTTAACTGCGGTGCCCCGCACCTGACGGACAGCCTCGGTGATTCCGTTCATCCCGTGGGTGTACGCCTCGCCAAGCTGGCCACCGCGTGGATTCACTGGCAGGTGCCCGTCGAGGCCCATCCCGCCGGCCGCGACGAAGTGGCGGGCCTCGCGTCACCGCGGCGCCCTGGGCAGGCCGAGGCCGATCATCGCAATCAGCTCGCGCTGCACCTCGTTCACACCGCCGCCGAAGGTCATCACAAGCGCGCCCTTGACCCCGGTGTTCAGCCGGTCCATGAATTCCCGTGTTTGCGCATCGGCGGGGTCACCGTACCTGGCGAGTACGTCACCAATCACCCGGCCAGCCTCCTGGAGCCGTTCCGAGCTGTATACCTTGTTGGCCGACGCATCCGGCGCAGCTAGCCATCCGGCCTCCATTCCGGCCGCGACCCAGTTCAGCAACTCGTTGGTACGCAGCCAGGCATACAACTGGCCGATGGCGCGCCTTACCTGCGGCTCATCGATCAGCGACCCGCCGCTGCAACCGCCCGTGGTGGCAGCCCAGCGGACGAGCCGATCGTAGCGATTCGCGATGCTACCCGCCGGGCCGAGAACCAGCCGCTCATGGTTGAGCTGGTTGACGATCAGGTTCCAGCCCTTGTTCTCCTCACCGACCAGCCTCGAGACAGGCACCCGCACGCCGGAATAGTAGGTCGAGTTCGTATGGTGCTTCCCGTCCGCCGTGGTAATCGGCGTCCAGCTGAACCCGGGATCGCCGCAGTCGACGATGAGGATCGAGATGCCCTCGTGCTTCGATGCACCCGGGTCGGTCCGCGCGGCCAGCCAGACATAGCTGGCGTGGTGGGCGCCGCTGGTGTAGATCTTCTGGCCGTTGATGACATACACCTCTGCGCCATCGCCGCCAGGCTCGCGCTGCGCAGTGGTCCGCAAAGCGGCAAGGTCGGTGCCCGCGCCAGGTTCGCTGTATCCGATAGCAAAATGGCATTCACCGGCGAGGATCTTCGGCAGGAAGAAGGCCTTCTGCTCCTTGGTGCCGTACTTGAGCAATGTCGGCCCGACCGTCTGCAAGGTGACGAGCGGATACGGCACCTCAGCCCGTGCCGCCTCGTTGACGAAGATCTGCTGTTCGACCAGGCCGAGCCCGCGCCCGCCGAATTCCCGCGGCCACCCCACGCCAAGCCAGCGATCGCGGCCGAGACGGCGGCACACTTCCATGTACGTCTCGCCGAAAGAGTCACACTCAATAGCTTCGCGCTCGGCCGGAGAGACCAGCTTGGCGAAGTACTCGCGCAGCTCATCGCGGAGTCTGCGCTGCTCCTCGGTGAGGTCGATGAACACGAGCGCCCGTCCTAACGAGCCGGGGCCGGTGGCGGCGTGGCGGGACCGGCGAGCAGGTCACCCAGGCTGTCGAGCCGCGCCTGCTCGCCACCGATGATTTGCGCGTACTGCGTGCCCCAGGCGAAGTGGCGGTGCAGCGGATAAGTCACATCAACGCCGAGACCGCCGTGCAGATGCTGGCAGGCGTAGAGAGCACGAAGGGCGGGCCCGGCCGCGTGCCATGCGGCGACCGCGAGCAACTCATCGGCGTCGACGTGGCCCAGCCCAGCGGCTGGGCCGAGCCGCCAGCAGCTTGCCCACATCGCCGCGTCGAGCGCGCGGCTCGCGATATAAACGTCCGCGACCTGCATGGTGACCGCCTGGAACTCGGCGAGCGGGCGGCCGAACTGCTCCCGGTTCTTGACGTGCCCGGCAGTGAGCTTGAGCGCACCGGCAAGCACACCGGACACGATGGCGGCCACGCCAGCGAGCGCATGTCTGGCCAGGTCGCCAGTGCCGTGCCGCGCAACAGGGAACGCGCCAAGGGCAAGCGTCGCGAAAGCCGGAACCTCAGCCACGTGCGCCCCCACTTCGCGCAGCAGGACCGCCAGGCCGACCGCGCCGAGGCCGGCCCCGCCCGCATCGTCTGGAAGGCAGGCGTCGAGCAGCCCGGCTTGCGCCATCGCCTTCCACACCGCGACGTCATAGGGCGCGTCACTGCCCGGTACGCCACCGCTGGGCACAATGCTTGCCGTTGCACGGCATGACGCTGCGGCCCGGTCGAGCAAGCCGGCCGCGAGATTACGGACATCGGCATGGCTGTCGTCGAGTTCGAAGTCCATGCGCGCTCCCGTTATTGGCACGATGCCGGGGGCACGATGCCGCCAGCAGAATGTCGTCGGCACACCGGTCACGATTTACCAAAACTAGAACGAATTCTAGGCTTCCTCGGCTACCTGGTCCATCGGCGCGATTGGTGACACTGCCCTGCATGTATGAAGCCTGGGCGAGGGAGCGGCGCAGCTAAGACTTGGCCGCTCGGTAATAAGATAACGTGTTCTCACATGAGCAGAGGGGATACGGGCCTTGACCGCAGAACCGACAGGGCCAGCTCAACCGACAGGGCCAGCTCAACCGACAGGCCCAGCTCAACCGGCAGGCCCAGCTGGATCTGCGGTGCCGGCGGCGCCGGAAGCGTCAGCCATCGGGACGCGCTCCCGCAGCCAGCATCAGCGCCGTAAGCGGATCGTGCAGGCCGCAGCGGCGCTGGCGTCCCGCGGCGGCATTGAGGCGATGCAGATGCGCACGGTGGCAGAACGCGCGAGCGTCGCGCTCGGCACTTTGTACCGCTACTTCCCCTCCAAGATGGAGCTGGTCGTGGCGGTCGTCGCCGAAGAGATCGATCTGCTGGAATCAAGCATCCAACGGCGCCCGCCGCGCGCCACCACACCTGCCCGCCGTGCCGTCGACGTGCTGATGCGGGCGACCCGCGGGCTGATTCGCGAGCCCGAGCTAGCCGACGCCCTTGTCCGTTCGCTGATTATGTCGAGCGTGCAGACCGACTTCGGCCATCGCATCTCCGGCCTGCTGCTCCGCGTGTCGAGTCAGGGCGAGGTTCCGTCGGCCCGGCAGGCGCTCCAGTCGTCGCTATGCAAGTCGCTCGCCAACGTCTGGATCGCGGAGCTGCTCGAGATCCTCAAGGGACGGCGGACCGTGGACCAGGTGCAGCAGTTGCTCGAGCTCACCGCCGACCGGTTGCTGTACGACTTCTGAACCACCGGCCGTGGCCGATCCTTGCAGCGCGGTGGCGCCGCTCCTCCCCGGAAACGGCGCCACCGCGCGTTGGGCCGGCCCGGGGCCCGAGCGCCACGAGCCGGGCCGGCCCAGCCTTGCGGACGCTGCGTCGCGCATGAACGCAGCGGGCAGAACTGTGCGCGGACGGCCGGCTGCTGCGAGCCGGCACTACTGGGCGAACGGCCGGCCCCACTGACCGGATGACCGACACTGCAGACCGGATGACCGACACTACAGATAGGACCGCCAGATGGCACGGTCGGTTGACAGCCGGAGGTAGCACGTCGCTGCCGTTGGGCGCTCAGGAACGGTCATACGCTGGCAAAAGCCTCATCCTGTATCCCGGGACCCCCATTGAGGCGGACCACGAAACGGTCTCCCGCACCACCTGAACGGGCCGGCACAAGCCACTGCGAAGGTACAGTGCGCGGGAGGCGCCCTGTCCACCGCTACCGTTCTGGAGCGGTTGTGATCCACGCAGTCACCACGGACCTGAGCCCCAGGACGCGTCGGCCTGGCCGCCGGAGGTAAGCAGTTCGAGGTCGGAGTCGACCATCATCGCGACCAGTTCCGCGAACTGGATCTTCGGCTTCCAGCCAAGCCGCTCACGTGCCTTCGAGGGCTCCGCGCAGAGCATGTCGACCTCGGCAGGCCTGATGTAGGCAGGATCGGAGGTCACGTGGTCACGCCAGTCCAACTGCGCGGCGCCGAACGCTAGCTCGACGAGTTCCTGTACCGAGTGCGTCATGCCGGTACCGATCACGTAATCCTCCGGCTCGTCCTGGCCGAGCATCATGTGCATCGCCTGAACGTAATCCCCGGCGAACCCCCAGTCGCGGCGCGCGGTCAGGTTGCCAAGCCGCAGTTCCCGCTCGATGCCGAGCTTTATCCTGGCCACGCCGAGCGATACCTTCCGGGTCACAAACTCGGCCCCACGGCGCGGTGACTCATGGTTGAACAAGATGCCAGAAACCGCGTACATGCCGTAGGACTCGCGGTAGTTCTGGGTAAGGAAATGGCCGTATGCCTTGGCTACCCCGTACGGGCTGCGCGGGTGAAACGGTGTTCGCTCGTGTTGCGGCGACTCACGCACCTTGCCGAACATCTCCGACGACGACGCCTGATAGAACCGGATCTGCCCGCGCGGGGCGGGCCGCGACGCGGAGACCCCGCTGTAAACCCTTATCGCCTCAAGCATGCGCAGTACACCCATGCCTGTGACCTCCGCGGTCAGTTCCGCCTGCTGCCACGACATCGGCACATATGAGATCGCGCCGAGATTGTAGACCTCGTCGGGCTGGACCCGTTCCACCGCGGAAATCAGGCTGCCCTGGTCAAGCAGGTCACCACTGACCAGGCGAACGTCCCGCAGGAGCTGGCGAACCCGCGGCACCCGTGGGTTCGACTGGCCGCGGACGAGCCCCCAGACCTCGTAGCCCGCCGAGAGCAGATACTCAGCCAGATACGAGCCGTCCTGCCCGGTGATCCCTGTGACCAGCGCGCGTCTGCTCACCGGTGCCTCCTCGATCTCGATACCGCGGGGCAGGCGGCCGACGGAGCACCAGCACCCTGTACGGACGTGGCCCGCCGTGGCAACCCGGCACTCCAAGTGCGCTCAAAGTACACCCGCCGCCCGCCGCCATACAGGGCGGCGCGCCGGAGACCACGTCCATCGTGCCGCGCAGGACACAGGGCGAGCGGATGGCGGGCACCCGTGGAGTGCCCCAATGCAAGATGGCGGGCACCCGTGAATTGCGCAGCTCTGAACAGTTGGTACATAACGTAACGTGAGGTACTGGGTGGTAGGGTTCGCTGGCTAGGGGCGTTTTCGTACCCGTGCTCTGCCGCGCGGCGGCCGTCGCAGCCGCCCCGGCAGAGCCGCGCGGAACCAGCCAGGGCGCAGGAGGAGCGTGACGCGTGACCACCATGGACCGCCCGCTGCGCGTCGCGCTGCTGTCCTACCGCAGCAAACCGCATTGCGGCGGCCAGGGCATCTACCTGCGCCACCTCAGCCGTGAGCTTTCCGCGCTCGGCCACCACGTTGAGGTTCTATCCGGCCAGCCCTATCCTGAGCTCGAACCCGGGCCCGTGCTGCACCGGCTGCCGAGCCTTGACCTTTATCGCGACGACAACCCGTTTCGGATGCCGCACCTGCGCGAGTACCGCGACTGGATCGATGTGCTCGAGGTCACATCCATGTGGACGGCCGCCTTTCCCGAGCCGCTGACCTTCAGCCTGCGGGCCCTGCGCGAGCTGCGCAGCCGTTGCGGCAGCTTCGACATCGTCCACGACAACCAGGTTCTCGGCTATGGGATGCTCGGCATCCACCGGCTGGGCCTGCCGCTCGTGACGAGCATCCACCACCCGATCAGCGTCGACAGGCGGATCGAGCTTCGCGCGGCCCGTGGCCTGTCCAAGCTGGCCAAATGGCGATGGTACGGCTTCGTGCGGATGCAGTCCAGGGTCGCCCGCAGGGTCGGCGACATCATCACGGTCTCGGAGTCCTCCAGCCGCGATATCTGTGCCGACTTCAAGGTGCCAGCCGATCGGGTCCACGTCATCCCGCTCGGCGTAGACACCCGGTTGTTCCATCCACGCTCCGCGGCGCGGACGCCAGGCCAGATCGTCGCCGTGGCCAGCGCGGATTCCCCCATGAAGGGGGTGGCTGTGCTACTGCACGCGGTCGCCAAGCTCGCTACGGAACGTGATGTGCGGTTGACCGTGGTCAGCAAGCCCACGCCTGGCGGCCCGACCGAGCGACTGGTCGGCGAGCTTGCCCTCGGGGACCTGGTGCGCTTCGTGCACGGGATCAGCGACGACCGGCTGGCCGAACTGCTCGCGAGTGCTGAGATCGCCGTCGTGCCCTCGCTGTACGAGGGATTCTCGCTGCCGGCCGTCGAGCACATGGCCTCCGGCACGCCGCTGGTCGTGAGCCGCACAGGGGCGCTGCCCGAGGTCGTGGGCGATACGGCGATGCAGGTGCCGCCCGGTGACGTTGAGGCACTTGCCGTAGCGCTACGCAGGCTGCACGATTCACCGCAGCGGCGCGGCCAGCTCGGCGCGGCAGCATGGCGCCGGGTACAGGAACGTTTTGCCTGGCCCGCGGTGGCCAAGGCCACGCAGGGCCGGTACGCGGCGGCCGTCGCACGGCATGCGGCGGCGGGCGGCCCGCGCGCCGCCGCGACGAAGGGAGCCTTGCCCTGCTGACCGTTGATTTCCACCGGCTGCCCGTCGGTCCGGGCGACCGTGTCCTCGACCTCGGCTGCGGGGCGGGCCGGCATGCGTTCGAGGTGTACAGGCGAGGCGCCGACGTTGTGGCGCTCGACATGAACGCCGGCGAGCTTGGCGAGGTCGCCACGATGTTCGCCGCCATGCGCACAGCCGGGGAAGCCCCCGCGGGCGCCGATGCGCGCACCGCTATCGGCGACGCCACCGTGATGCCGTTCGCCGACGGCTCGTTCGACCGGGTCATCGCCGCAGAGGTGCTCGAACACATCCTCGACGATCAGCGCGCCATGAACGAGCTTGCCCGTGTGCTACGGCCGGGCGGCCAGGCCGCGGTGACCGTACCGAGCTGGCTGCCTGAACGGATCTGCTGGGCGCTGTCGGAGAACTACCACAACACGCCCGGCGGGCACGTGCGGATCTACACCCGGGTCGAGCTCGAGGCCAAGTTGAAGCGGGCCGGGCTTACCGTAGGCACCCACCACCACGCCCACGGCCTGCACTCACCGTACTGGTGGCTGAAGTGCGCTGTCGGTGTGCACAACGATGCCCACCCGCTAGCCAGGGCCTATCACAGGCTGCTGGTTTGGGACATCATGAAACGCCCTGTCCTGACCCGGGTGACCGAGCGGGCGCTGAACCCGCTTGTGGGAAAAAGCCTGGTCGTGTATCTGCGAAAACCCGCGCGAAGCGGTGCGGCGCAGGTGGCGGACCTGCCGGAGCATGCCCATGCGGCGGCATGAACTGCCGGCGGTCCGCGGGATCCTGAGCGCGGACGAGATCCTCGCCACTGGCCGAAGTATTGCCGCCATGCAGGAACCGTCGGGCGCGATCCCCTGGCCCGACGGCCACACCGACGCCTGGGATCACGTCGAGTGCGCGATGGCGCTCAGTGTCTGCGGCCTGACCGGCCCGGCCAGGCGGGCCTATGAGTGGCTGCGCTGGTCGCAGCGGGCGGACGGGGCCTGGCCCAAGAAGGCGGTGCGCGGCCAGGTGACCGACGCCGCCGTCGAGAGCAACCAGGTGGCCTACGCCGCCGTAGGAGTGTGGCACGAGCTTCAGGTCACCGGTGACGAGGCCTTCGCGGTCCGGATGTGGCCGACGGTGCGCAGGGCCATCGCGTTCGTCCTGCGCCTGCAGACAGAACGCGGCGAAATCCTCTGGGAGCGCTCGGCTGACGGCTCACCGGCCAGCTACGCTCTCCTCACCGGATGCTCGAGCACGTACCAGAGCCTGCGTTTCGCGGTGGCGCTCGCCGAATTCATGGGCGAGCCGCAGCCGGACTGGGAACTCGCCGCCGACCAGCTCGGTCACGTGATCGCGGCACATCCAGAGGCGTTCGCGGACAAGAGCCGGTTCTCGATGGACTGGTACTACCCAGTCCTCGGCGGCCCGGTGCGAGGCGACGCCGCCAGGCACAGGATCGCCAGCCGATGGGCCGAATTCGTCGTGCCCGACCTGGGCATCCGCTGCGTCAGCGACGAACCGTGGATCACCGGCGCGGAAACCTGCGAGCTTGTGCTCGCGCTCGACGCGATCGGTGAGATAGGCGAGGCACTAGGCATCTACGCATCGGTACAACATCTGCGGGATGAGAGCGGCGCCTACTGGACCGGCTGGCAGTTCGCCAACCAGCAGTACTTTCCTGCCGAGCGGAGCAGCTGGACGGCGGCAGCCGTGGTCCTCGCCGCCGACGCACTGGCCAGGGCGACCGGCGGCGCGGACCTGTTTCACATGGCAGCGGGCGCAGATGTGCGCGGCCTGCCAGCAGCAGCGGAATGGGCGGCCGGCTGCGGCTGCGCCGAGGCGGCAAGCTACCAGGGCCAGCATTCAGCACAGCATTCAGAACCGCATTCGGCCCAGCGGTCAGCCGATGCCGTCACCGGTCCGCCGCAGCACCCGCAGTGAGCCCTGCCTGCGAACCTCGGTGAACGCGCCGGACGCGAGTGCGCGCTGATAGACGCGATATGGCGGCTGGCCACCGTCAGCGGGGTCGGGGAACACATCGTGGATGGCGAGAGCGCCGCCCGTCATCAGCCAGGGCGCCCAGCCCTGATAGTCCGCCTGGGCGGCCTCGTCGGTGTGCCCGCCGTCGATGAACAGCATGCCAATGGGGGTGCGCCACAACGCAGCCACGTCGGCGGACCTGCCCACGACCGCGATGACCTGCTCCTCGACGCCGGCCCCAGACAAGGTCGCCCGGAAGGCGGGTAGCGTATCCAGCCGCCCGGTCCGCGGGTCCACAAGCGACGGGTCGTGGTACTCCCAGCCGCGCTGGTTCTCCTCGGAGCCATGATGGTGATCGACGGTGACGACCCGCTGCCCATTGCCGCGCACGGCCGCGGCGAGGTAGATCGTTGACTTCCCGCAGTACGTCCCGATCTCGACGACCGGGCCGAGGCAGGCGTATTCGCGGGCGACCTCGTAGAGCGCCCGGCCTTCCGCGGGCGGCATGAAGCCCTTGGCCGTCTCGGCTGCCTGCCGCAGCTCTGCTGGCATGGTCACTGGCGCACTCTAACGCCAAGGTGCGGGCCGCGGCGCCAGCGCCGCCCGTTGATGCGGCCACCCGGCGCGCCACCGCCGCCCGCAGCGGCGCGGCCGCCCAGCCGCGCCCCACCGCCCGCAGCGGCGCGGCCCCGCACCCACAGCGTGACCACCGCCCGCAAGCACCCTTGGATGATCGCGGAACTGGTCAGGGACGACGCCCTGGTTCCCCGTGACCGGCCGGACGGCCGGTTCCCCCGTCATGCTGAGACCCTAACGCGTGAGCCGTTCAGCTATCTGTTCCGACCCTACCCCCGCTAGCCCCACCGGTCTCGCCAGCCTCGCCGGCGCAGGGGGCCACCCCATGATCGTCGCCGTGGTTGGCCCGTTGGTGGCGCTGGAGCGCCCACCAGGGGCCAACGATCAAGATGCCTCGACCAGGATGACGTGAGTGTGCGCGGACGTTGCACTCCTTCGGCCCGCTCCGAGTCGATATCGCTGGTCGCCGATGGCCCGCTGATCAACGTCAGGGGGCGGCCCGGGTCAGCCGCCCGGATCACTTGCCTCGTCGAGGCCGGCACTGATTACGGCGAACCGCGCGGCGTTGTCATCTACGGCACCGTGCGGTTGATCGAGGACTATCCGGCCGTCGTTGAGATTGGCAGTCAGGTCGTCACGCGGACAATGGGTGTACCTGGCGACGCGGTCGCCGGTTACGCCGGACGCGCCGCCCGCAAGAAAGTCGCGTACGTGGCCGAGCCGGTCCTATCGTTTCCTGGGACCACAGGAAGCTAGCCGGCCCGCCTGCGTCAGCCACCGGCGCGGCGGCGTCTCCCACAATCGCAGGAGCGACCTGACAAGGAGACCCGCTGATGAGAGTCAAGGTCGACGATGAGGTGTGCGAGGCCAATGCGGTCTGCGCCGGCCTCGTCCCAGATGTCTTCGAGGTTGACGACGAGGACAACCTGAACATCCTGGTATCCGACGTCCCACCGGAGCTTTCCGGCCGGGTACGGCATGCCGTCCGGTCATGCCCCAAGGCGGCACTTGAGATTGAAGAGTGATCACCAGGCAAGCGCCGCGTGAGCGCCGTGCGCTCTAGCGTAAAGAATTACGGGACGCAGCCCCCCGCGGCCCAGACGCCGGCCTGCGGCGGCGGATCAAGTTCGACGAACTCAACGACGCGGTCGCGTCCCTCGCCAAAGGCGAGGTGCTCCGCCAGATCGTGACGTTCGACTGAACACTGGCGCCCCCTGGCAATGTTGCCAAGCCCGCGGCATAACGGCTGCGCCACCTGGCGCGCCCAGTGCGTGCACCGCGCCCTGGGCCGCGCGCCGCGTCGCGTCGGATGCCGGCGGAGCCCTGGCTGTTCAGCGAAGCGCCGGGTTTGTCACCTGCCCGAGGAATAGGGGCGCGCCCGTGGCACGCTCGGTGATGGCGAACAGGAACGGCCGGTCGACGGTCATGACCACGGGCTGCCGCGGCGGCGCGGCCATCGCGCGGGCAAAACCTATCGCCGTGGCGGCCGCCGCCTCGGTTCCCTGCTCGTCCACGTCGACGTAGGCCTTGTGCGCGACCGCGCTGATCGTCAGTGGCTCCGCTGCGGTGATGCCGCTGAAGTCGGCCGCGTCGGTGAACGCGGCCGCCACGCCGAGCGTGCGCAGCACGTTGGCTAGCTCGAACTGGGCGGTGACCCGAAATCGCGGCAGGCCGAGCCTGACCCGGGTCTGGCGCGCGCCGCGTAGCGTGCCGCGCAGGCCCGCCGCGGCGACCTGCTCGCGCAGCGGGCCAAGCGGCCCGTCAGGTAGCACAATCGCCATGTCGAGCTTCCCGCCCGTGTATGGCAGCAGCACGAACTGGTGGCCGTCACCTCGGGCGTAAGCCAGCTGGTGCGTCACGTGCATCATGGCGACCGTTACCGTGCCGCCGCCCGCTAGGTTGAAGGGCTCGTCGCTCGTCGCACGGGCTGGGAATGGACTCGCCCATGGCGCCTTGAGATAGATGGCATTGGCCAGCACAAGGCGGGTGAGCGGGCCGATCATGCCGGGCGAAAGCAGATCCTTGATCTTTCCGGCTGTCTGCTCCGCTACCAGCTCGTTGATCTCCCGCAGGACGGCACCGGCAGCCCGGCGGAAGTCAGCTTCGTGTACGGAGATGCCGGGAAGGCCGTTCAGCGCGCTGCGGAACTCGGGCCGCAGCGGCAGGCCGGACTGTACCCAGAGGGTGTTTGGCATACGGAAGGTCAGCTCGCCCCCCGCCGCCGCGCCGTCAGCGCCCGCCGCGGAAACCAGCAGCCCGGCCAGCCCGCCGTAGACCCGCCGCGGGGTCGTGCGCGCCGGCCAAGGTGAGGAACCTGGCAAGTTCGGCCGCGGTGCCGCCGCGCGCGCCGAGCATCGCTGTCTCCAGCGCGATCGCGATACTGGCAGGCGAGAACGCCATATTGGCGCCGCTCGCGCCGAGCTCACGGTACAAAGCCGCAGCTGTGGCGTCGATGGCCCGGACCTGCGCGGTGAGGTCAGCGCTGGCCTGGTTAGTGCTGGCCTGGTTAGTGCTGGCCTCGTTAGTGCTGGCCTCGTTAGTGCTGGCCTCGTTAGTGCTGGCCTCGTTAGTGCTGGCCTCGTCAGGGCCGGTCGGGCCAGGGCCGGTCGAGTCAGGACCAGCGGATCGGGTGCCCGGGGCATCATCCATCTGCGCCAGCCTACGCCCGTGCTTTCTCCACGCCCCCACGAGAACACTGCACCCAGAGGTGTGGAGACAAGAGGTGTGGAGACAGAGGTGTGGAGATCAGCGTGGAGCGCAAGTAGCAGAGAACTGGCAGCTTCTAACCACACCGATCTCCACAGCTCGTGGGACGGGCTCCATGCGGTCTTCGGCGTGCGGTCCGCATAGGCTGGCGGCATGCGCGTCGCGCTCTGCCAGATCCCGGTTTCCGGTGATCCTGCCGTCAACCTGGCGCGCGTGAAGGACGCCATGTCGCAGGCCTCGGCGGAAGGCGCCGGCCTCGCGGTCTTCCCTGAGGCGACCCAGGTCCGCTTTGGCTCGGATCTGCGTGCCGCTGCCGAGCCACTCGATGGGCCGTTCGGGACCGCGCTCGCGTCGGCCGCCCGCGATTACGGCATCGCGGTTATCGCGGGCGTCTTCGAGCCGGCCCCAGGCGGACTGGTGCACAACACCGCCGTCGGCTACGACTCCCGTGGCCAACGCCGCGCCGCCTACCGCAAGATCCACATGTTCGACGCGCTCGGCCAGCGGGAGTCTGACCTTGTCGCGCCGGGCGCCGAGGTGGTCGTCGCCGATTTCGACGGCCTGCGGGTAGGGCTCATCACCTGCTACGACATCAGGTTCCCCGAACTCGCTCGGGCGCTGGCAATGGCAGGTGCTCAGCTTCTTGTCGTAATCGCCGCGTGGGGTGCCGGGCTGTTCAAGGAGGAACACTGGGTGACGCTCGTGCGGGCACGGGCGATCGAGAACACGGTGTGGGTGGCCGCCGCCGGGCAGGTGCCCGACCCCGACTCCCCTGCGGTGCATGCGCCGACCGGCGTCGGCCGGAGCATGCTGGTCGACCCGATGGGCACGGTGAGGCTCGACCTGGGCTCGCGGCCCGGTGTCGCAGCCGGGGAAGTCGACACCTCCCTAACCGAACAGGTCCGTGCCATGCTCCCCTGCCTGCAGCACCGGCGTCCCGACATACTTGGCGGACCGGCGGAGTAACTCAGCCGGGCAAGCACCGCGCGATCCGGTAGTCGCACGTCAGGCTGCGACAACGAGCACCACACACCGCGAGGTTATTGCTGAACCGCTCCGTTCAGCTCTCTGCGCCACGCCGTTCTCTGCGCCACGCCGTTCTCTGCGCCAGGCCGGGACCCCGGAGGACGCTCAACACACGGGACCCCGGAGAACGCTCAACACGACGCCCAACGCAGACGCCCAACACGGGACGCGGAAGGACCGGTTCTTCGCGCGATGGCCGCCGTCTTGGACCTGAGCCGTGATGAGATGACCACGTGGCGGAGTTACGCAACCGGTCACCCGGCACGGACGACAGCGACGCCGTCGCCGCGCACCGCAGCGACGACAAACCCCGCCGCCGGCCCGATACAGGGTCGCGCCCCGCCGAGACGCCCAACCGGTCTCGCCGAGACACCCGCCCGCCCGGCCGGCACAAGGCCGCACCCCGCCGAGACGGGCCGGCGCGGCGCCCCGCGAAGCGGCGCCGACCGGATGCGCGCCCTCTACAGTGACCCGAAGAGCACCACCCCGGACACCGGTCCCCCACTACGCCCTGACCGCCCAGGCCGCACGCCCGGCCGCCCCGACCGCACGCCCGGCAGCCCCGACCGGACGCCCGGCAGCCCCGACCGGACGCCCGGCAGCCCCGACCGGACACCCGGCCGCCCCGACCGGACACCCGGCCGCACCCGAGTCACCGAGGACATCGACCCCCGCTGGCTCGCCGGAGTCCCCCGCCCGCCCGACGCCCTGCCCGACGACACCGGCCGCGCCTACCTCCGCTGGCACCGCGACCGCCGGCAGCAAGACACCCGCCGCTCCGCAGACGACCACCCCG
Organism: uncultured Actinomycetota bacterium; assembly: GCA_963727015.1. GTDB lineage: Bacteria > Actinomycetota > Actinomycetes > Streptosporangiales > Streptosporangiaceae > DATFVJ01. The sequence goes on from CAVSEV010000010.1 coordinate 152,241, forward strand.
CCGCCAACCCCCCACCCGACCAAGGCCCGGCAGACCGTCTACACCCCCATATCGACCGCCCACCCTTCCAAGACCGCTTTGATGATCGCGAGCCGCCCGACCGGTACGGCACGCCGCTTGAGCGGCCCGACGGCACACGTGTCCCGTGCCTCAACGGACGGCCGCAGCGGGGGCAAGCCGAGCAAGGCTGGCTTGGCGACTGCGGGGTCGTCGCGACGCTCGGAGCGGTGGCGGCCCACCGGCCGGGCGACATCAGCCGGCCGATCGCCGAACAGCCGACGGCACATACAAGGTGCGATTGAACGAGGCCGAGTGGACACGTGACGGCGCGGCGCCCACCGGACCAGATGATCGAGCTAACCGTCACGCCAGATCTGCCCGTATTCGACCGCGAATCCCGAGCGATTCCAGCATTCGCCAGCGCCGAGACACATGGGGCGCCGGTACATGGAGAAGGCTATCGCTGGGCTTGACCAGGCGTGGACACCGCAGCGGCGGGCCGAGTGGAGCTGATCTCTGGCAGCGGATGTGCGAGAACGACGCATGCGACGAGAAAATCAAGAATCCCCGGACTGGATACGCCGCCTGAGGGATACGTGCGCCTGAATCAGGGCTCCACCGCATGGGACGCGCCGAACTACTAACGCAGTCTCACGGGCAATGAGTCGGTCAGTCCGGCCCTACCCCGGCGACATGGGCCAACTGACGGCCGTGTTGGATCGGCAATTACAGAGACCGCAAGCCGGTGCTGGTCGCCTCCCGGCCACGAAAGCCCGAGGAGCGAGGCGATGCCGTTCGAGCTGAGGAATCAGGGCACGCCTATGAGGTCGTCGCAGTGGCGATGAAAGGTCGTGCTACGCAATCCATGGAATGTCGGACATCCCGAGGCGATGAGCCCGGCCGAGTTCAAGGCAAATATGCAACCCAACTACACCACGTTAAAGTGAGGAATGCTGTGCCGGACGTCGGAATCCAAATCGATGTGGTGGAAGGCCACGGTGACGCGGCCATCGCGGAACCGGGTTCGCCGGCGGGAGCGACTGTACGGGGCGCCGAGCCTGCTAAGGTCAACATCTCCGTGTGGGATGGCAAGGATGATGAGTTCAGCGTTACCCTTCAGGAGGGCGAAGTCTTCGAGATCGCGGGGCAGAGCTGGCGGCTCGATAAGACCATTCACGACGATGGCCGGGGCTGGTACGCGGACCTGACTCGCATCGCCTGAACCGGCACCGCCACAGCGCTTCGCTGTCGCCGGGACGTGCGGCGGGCGGGGCGTGTGCGGCTGGCCGGATGGCGTTCAGCGACCGGCAGGCGCACATCGCACCACGTCCGCAGACCACGGCCGGTCTCTTCGCCACGTCAGCGGGATCCCCGCTAACGGCTCCCTGCTGGTTACGGCAAGGTGGGTTTCTGGTGATCTTCCGCACGATCAGCAGGGCCGCGACTAGCGGCTCCCTGCTGGTTACGGCAAGGTGGGTTTCTGGTGATCTTCCGCACGATCAGCAGGGTCCCGACTAGTGGCTCCCTGCTGGTTACGGCAAGGTGGTGATCGCGGGAGCCGGCGGGGCGACCCACAACGTCGGGCTCTCGGTTGTGGCGGTGGCGGTGAAGCCCGCTCCGAGCAACTTGCCGCGAGCGGTCGTGAGCGCGGTGATCTGCTGCGCACCTGGGCCTGAAAGGCCGGTACCCGTCGGGACTACCACATTCCATTCCGTGCCCTCCGCCGAAGTCAGCACGACGACGTCGAGACGGTTAGCCGCGCCGATTGTGCCCACAGCGACAAAGCCGCTGCTCGTTGCCGTCACGGCGGTCAACCTGGCGGAGGCGGGCAGTCGGATGCTGACCTCGTGCCAGGTTAGGCCGCCGTTCGCGGAGACCGCGAGCAGCGGAGCGCTCCCGCCGGCCCGGAAGACTGTGCCTACCGCGACAATCCGGTTGCCCGACCCGGTTACATGCCTTAGGTACGCGCCGCTAGCGCCAGCGACCGTGGGCACATCAATCAGCCGCCAGGCGCGGCCGTCAGCCGAGATCCAGGCAGCAGGCACGGCGCCGTGCTGGCCAACCGCGACGAAACCGAGCGGACCGGCAGTGACACCGAGGATGCGGCGCGTCCCTGCGCCGTCCAGTGCGCCCTTGCCTGCGTCGACAGCCCGATTCCAGTTGCCGAGACCAGCTGACCAACAGGCCGCAGCGATCACGCGGCCCCGCACGGTGGCCCGAGCACCGACGACGACGTATCGCGAGCCATCGGAGGCTGCCGCACTCGCGATCGCGTCCCGCTGCGCGAACGCCTTGGCGCCGTCAGCGGCGCGCCAGGTATGACGGTCCGCCGAGTAAAGGACGATCGGGTGCTGCGCCGCATCGGCCGATCGGCCTACCGCAAGCCAGCCGCTATTGCCGTCGGTGACGCCGGTCAGGGTGGCCACCCCGGGCCGGCCGAACACCGCTGGCGCTGCCCCCGCGGCACGCGACCAGGCACCACCTGGGGGCGCGGACCAGACCGCGGGCTGGCCGTTCGCGCTGCCTGCGGCTACTTCCAGGCCGGGGCCCACGCCGATCGCGGTTACCAGCCGCTGCGCAAACGCATCCCCTGGGATCCGGGTCAGGTCCACAACGGCGCGGCCGGCGGCGGCCACGGCGAGGAAGCCCTGGCTGCCAGCGGGCACGGTCGTCGAACCTGCGGCCACCACGCCGCCGCCCGCAACGACGGTCAGGCCAGAAAGCGACGTCGCGCCCAGGTTGCCCAGGCCGGCCACACGCTGCCAAGATTGCCCGCTCGCGCTCCGGTAGACGAGGAGGTTCCCGCCATTCACGGTGGCGGTAATGACCGCTCCATGATCGCTGCCCGCAGCGGCGATCGACTGCAGGTTAGCGTTCCTGCCAACTGTGATCCGCCCTGTGTAACTCCAGGTCCGGCCGGTCGTGGAGGAGTAGGTAAGAGCATAGGGACCGGCCGCGCTTGTGCTGCCCGGACGGACCAGGACGAACCCGGCGCCTGAGGATGCGACGGCGCTGACCGTATTGACCGCTCCGTTGGTCGCCGGCAGGGGCACCTGGGTCCAGGTCACCCCGCCGTCCGCGCTCTGCCACAGGTCTGTCGCGGTGCGGTGATGAACGCGCGGCCTGCTGCCCTGGCCTGTCCGGACCGTCGTGGTTACCGGTGCGGCGATAACGATGTCGTCAGCGTGGGCCGCGGCGCGCACCACCGCCCCCACGGCGCCATTGGCGGGCAGCCGCAACTGTGCGCCCGCGGCCCGCTGCCACTGGATCCCATTCGGCGACGTCCAGATGACGGGGGTGACGGTCCCGCCGCTTGAGGCGGACCCCGCGGCGAGGAAACCGGTCGCGGTAGCCGTTACGGTGAGCATCTGGTCACCGGCCAGCATCGGCAGGGCCGATGCCTCGGACAGGCGCCATGCGCGGCCGGTCGCGGCGGTCCAAGACACTCCAGGTCCGAGCGCGAGCCAGCCCGCGGGGCCTGCCACGATCGCGGTCGGCACCTGCGCCGTGGGTGGCTGGCCGCCGTCCGAAGCCAGCACCGGCGCGAGCCGCCAGGTGTGGCCCGCGTCGGTGGAAACGAAGAACTGCGTCCGGCCGATCGCTGTACCGGTCTGCACGCCCGCGGCCACAACGGTCGTGCCATAGCTCGCAACGGCGGTCAAGGATTGGAAGACGCCGCGCCCGGTCAGCGACGGGGATGTCGTGAAGCCGGCGCCCGCAAGGATCGCGGGCGGGTAGGGCGAGAAGGGAAGCCGCTGCCGCGAGTCTTGCTGAGCGCTCGTTTTGCTGCCGGCCCGCACGCCGCTGACCAGGTATCCGGCCCCTGCGAGCACGGCGACCATCAGGATCGCCGCGATACCGATGACGAGCGTGCGGCCGCCGGTCCCGCGCCGCCTTGCGCGGCCATCCGGCCCACCCTTTGCGGGCGGCACCGGCGCGCGCCTGCTCCGTCCGCGCCGTCTGCCCGGCGGCTTCCATGCCGACTGGATGCGCTCCCATTCCGCCTCGGCCGGCTCCCAGTCGGAAAGCGGCCGCTGCCAGACGATGCCCGACTGGCTCCAGATGCTCTGGGCCTGCTGCCAGATGGACCCGGCAGTCTGGGCGCCGAGCGCGGCCGGGCCGGCCGGTCCGGCCGACCCGGTCGCGGCCGCCGCCGGTTCGAGACCTGGCCCGCCAGGCAGGCCCCGGAGTGCTGGCGTGGGGCCGACAACCGGCGGCGGCTGCGGGGCGCCCGCGGTAGAAACGCCTAATGGCGCGGGCACGGCCTGCCGACCTGAAACAGCCGTGGCCTCATGACCATCAGGCGCCGACGTCGCGGCGTAGCCGTAGCCATGGCCGCTATCGCCCGGATCACCGTACCCAGGACGGTAGCCGGTGCCGTAGCCGTAGTCGTCGTCTGCCATGGCTCCGCCTGCCCCGAAGCCCTGCGCACCGCCGCGGCCGGGTGCTACCGGGTAAGCGCTTCCTACGGCCCCTGCTTGCGCGCTTGCCCTGGCGGCCGGGCCGGCACCCGGCGACGGTGGGAACACCCGCACGTCAGCGAACGCGCCGGGCTTGTGCGCGGTGCCATCGTCCGGCTGCAGGCCCGGCAGGTCATCGTCGTGGGTTCCCGTTGTGTCCACCTTTGCCCATGTCCTTCCGGCGGTCACCCGGTGCGTAGCCGGGCCCGACGGCCCGCCCATAACAGACACTTGCCGCGCCGATCGTACCGGGGCCGCTGGGTCGGCTGCCGGTAAGCGGCGGGGCCGGCGGGACCTGCTGCCAGGGAGGCGGCCGGCCCGGGCGCGCCGGGCAGCGGGACAGGTGCCGGACACGGCCGGACCTGGCGCCGGGAAGCAGTGGGACGGGCGCCAGGGAAACAGCGAGACCTGCTACCAGGGAAGCCGCTGGACCAGGCGCCGGGAAAGCAGCTTGACGGGCGCTAGAGGGAAACAGCGGGACCGGCGCGCTCGCCGGAAAGCGGCTGGACCGGGCGCCGGGAAAGCAGCTTGACGGCGCGGGGAAAGCGACGGGTCGGCTGCGGGAAGCGAACCGTCAGGATGCGGCGCGGGTGGACATAATGTCACGCATGGCCTCGCTCAGGCTCGCAAGGCTCTCATCACTAACCGACTCCAGAAAACGCCGCATGGTCACGGAACAGTCGCCGCCCGAGTGGAGCACCTCGACCATGAGCCTTGCGTCATGCTCTTCCCGGCTTTCTGCGGGCCAGTACCGCCACGCCCGGCCATTCTTCTCCCGCAGCAGCACGCCCTTACGGAAAAGGATGCCCATAACCGTCATCACTGTCGTATATGCCACGGGCCTGTCATACCGCATGCGCTCGCGCACCTCACGGACGACGTATGGACGGTCAGCCGCCCACATGACATCCATGATCGCGCCTTCGAGTTCACCGAACTCACGCACGGTACGCCACCTCCGGAAAAACATGCTAAACGCGAGGCACACATCGCAGCGAGAACCGGCCTGGTGACCCAGGGTAAGAATCCTCCCCCCGGGTGCTGCTTCTTCAACTGGGCGGATGCCTTCCTCAGCCCGGCGTGCGGCGCCCGCGGGTATTTCGGCGTCGGCGTCCGATGCCGCTTCAACGCGGCTCAATGAGAGCGGCGGCCAACTCGTCAACCACAAGCCGCCCGGCTCCGGCCGCGGCGAGGAAACCGCCGACCGAGCCATGCCTGTCCCGAAGGCCCGCGAGCACCTCGCGCATCGCTCCTGGCGGAGCGTGGATCACAGCGTCAGGAGCGGTCTGGTCGCTCACGCCGCGCCTCGCCCGCCGCTGCTCGATACCGCCCAGGTTTTCCGTAGTCAGCGTGTAGTCGGCGATGATGTCGTCATCGCCGACACCGAGGACACCGAGGATGGCGGCAATGACCAGCCCGGTGCGGTCCTTACCGGCGGCGCAGTGCACGATCACGGGACCAGGCGCTCGCGCTACCGCCGTGACCGCCTGAGCCAGCGGGTCCCCCGCAAGTTCGAGCATCCATAAATACCGTTCGGCGAGCGTCAGGCCAGGCTTCTCGACCGCGGCGGCGTTCCGCTCGGTAAGCAGCGGCGTATTGATGATCTCGACGTCGGCCCGCTCGAGCGGGCGTCTGCCGTCACGCTGCCGCTCATGGCCCGTACGCAGGTCAACCACCGTCGTTACGCCCAGGCGTCCGGTGAGCAATGCGACGTCGGCGGCGCTGAGCTCGTTCAGCGCGTCGCTGCGGAACAGCCGCCGCCAGCGAATCCTCGACTGGCTGGAGGTTACCGGGGGGCCGGCCGCAGGGCCGAGACCGCCGGGGGATGCGACGGGCGTCCCACCGGGCCAGCACGCCGGGCAGGCCGTATCGTCTCCCCCGCTGACCTGGTATCCGCCCGCGTCACGAAAGTTCGCGCACCCATCGAGCCGGATTTGGCGTTGCACACTGCCCTCCCGTCGCCTGAACCCACCACTTCGCGGCGAGGTCACCGCCTGACCCGGACCCGCTCCCACTCCTTCTCCCGACGTACCCCTTCGTTCTCCCGACGTACCCCTTCGTTCTCCCGACGTACCCCTTCGTTCTCCCGGCGTACCCCTTCGACCGAGCCCACCGCTTCGCCCCCCGCCCGTTGCCCCGCCTGAACTCACCGCTCGCACGGTCCCGGCCCATGATCATCGACGGCCGTGCTGGCCGACGCATCGCGCGGCAGCCGTTATGGATCGGTATTGGAGCCGTTTGGCCACCGGGGCGGCTGAGCTCGCGGCGGGCTCTGGGCTCGCGGCGGCATCTGGGCTCGCCGCGGCATCCGTTGCGTCTCGCGCACGGCGTGACCGGTCACCCCTGCAGCGCGCCGAACAACGCCGCGGTCTGCTCTGACGCGTCGGCCGGCACGATCTGTGGCTGCTCCTCGTTGATCTGCTCCCAGGCGTCGCGCACGTCCTCGGCCGTCAGGCCAGCCTTCTTAACCCAGCCGGGGCCCTCGGCCACGAACACCCGCGCCACCCGGCCGCCCGCGACTGAATAAGCCTGGCCAGTTGATGCGCACTCCTCGTGGGCGAGATAGCAGACAAGGGGCGTCACGAACTCCGGTCCGAGACTGCCGGCAAGATCCGGCGGGAACAGGCCGGCGGTCATCCGGGTGAATGCGACAGGCGCGATCGCGTTCACCTTGATGCCGTACTTTGCCCCCTCCATGGCGAGCGTCTTGGTCAGCCCGATGAGACCCATTTTCGCCGAGGCGTAGTTCGCCTGGCCGAAGCTGCCGAACAGGCCGGCCGGCGAGGACGTCATCACGACCCGTCCGTAGGCCTGTGCGCGCAGGTGCGGCCATGCCGCGTGGGTGACAAGGAAAGAGCCGCGGAGGTGGACGCCGAGCACGGTGTCGAACTCGGCCGCGGTCATCTTGAGGAATGACTTGTCGCGAAGGATCCCCGCATTGTTGACCACGATGTCCACCCGGCCGAACTCGGAGACCGCGGTCGCGGCGATCGCCGCCGCCCCCTCGGCTGTGGCGACGTTCGCACCATTGGGAACCGCCACGCCACCGCTCTTGCGGATCTCCTCTGCCACATCGCTGGCCTGCCCGCTCGACGCACCCGTGCCGTCGACCGCACCGCCGAGGTCGTTGACGACTACCTTGGCGCCGCGCGCGGCGAGATCGAGCGCGTGCGAGCGGCCGAGGCCCAGACCGGCACCTGTCACGATCGCGACCCGCCCGTCGAACCTCAGATCCGCCATCTGCTCCTCCTTGGAACGGCTCGCAGGGACCCGGTTGGCGCGGCTCGCGGGGACCCGGTTGGCGCGGCTCGCAGGGAACCGGCCTCCGCCGGCGCCTCCAGTGGTATCACGCCGCAGGTAAGAGCTACGCAAACGCTCTCTTACACCCGCATACGGCTGGTACACCGCATACTGCTGGCGATGCCCGAATGCGTCGGCTATGGTCGATGGCCCCTACCGCTCAGCTGTGTGCTCGTGAATGATCTGCTTTGTTAGCAGATCACCGACTTCGCGCGCATGCCCGATCACTGTCAGTTGCCTCTGGCAGAAGGGGTGTGATGCCACCCATACCGCGCTTTACTCCTGCACACGGGACGCCCGTGGCCGAGCCGTCGCTCGAGGGCAGGTTCGTGCGTCAGCCCAGCCAGTTCACCAGCCGGATCACAGCGCGGGGGGGCAGGCGGCTATCCAGCCGAACCCGGGCGATATCACCTCTACGTGTCGCTCGCGTGCCCGTGGGCGCACCGTGCGCTGATCGCCCGCAGGCTCCTCGGCCTGGAGCAGGTGATCGGCGTAACCGCGGTCGACCCGATCAGGGATGAGCGGGGATGGCGGTTCACGGCCAGCCCTGGCGGGCGTGATCCCGTCACGGGGGCGCGGTTCCTGTCCGAGCTTTACTACCTCACCGATCCCCTGTATTCGGGAAGGTTCACGGTGCCGTGCATCTGGGACACCAGCACCCGGCGGATCATCACCAACGACTTCGCGCAGCTCACGCTGACCCTCGAGACCGAGTTCCGGGCCTGGCACCTGCCGGGGGCGCCCGACCTGTACCCGGTGAGCAGGCGTACCGAGATCGACGCACTCGCCGCGCTGATGTACCACACTGTCAACAACGGCGTGTACAAAGCCGGATTCGCCACCACGCAGGCCGCGTATGAAGACGCGTTCGATGCGCTGTTCACCACCCTGGACGCACTTGAGCAGCGGCTCGCGCGGCGGCGGTTCCTGCTAGGCGATCAGATCACCGAGGTGGACCTGCGGCTGTACCCGACCCTCGCCAGGTTCGACGCGGTCTACTACGCACATTTGAAGTGCAACCTGCGGCGGATCGTCGACTACCCCAATCTGTGGGGTTACGCGCGTGACCTGTACCAGCGGCGGGGGTTCGGGGACACGACCGATTTTGGCCAGATCAAGCGGCACTACTACCAGACCCAGCCACAGCTCAATCCCTCCGGGATCGTGCCAAAGGGGCCGTACGCCAACTGGCTCGCCCCGCACGGCAGGGATCATCTCCCGGCACGAAGCTGAGCCGCCGCGGATCGGCGCCTGTGCGGATCGGCGCCGGTGCGGATCGGCGCCGGTGCGAGTCGCGGATCGGATGCCGAACGGCCGCGCGCAGTGCGGGGCACCAGAGACGACGGCGCCAGCGTCCGGCACTCCGCGTCTGGGCAACCGGGAACCTTTGGGCGGGTAGCCTTGTTGGCGGTTATCTACACAGACTCCGGAAGAGGCGATGTCCGCCGTGTCTCCTGATCCGCCGCGTGCACCCGCGGATCTCACCACGTCAGCAGGGCGCCGTCGCCGCAACGGCGAAACGGGGACAACCGGCCACCACGATGGTCACCAGCCGCACGAGCCCGCCGCCGATGCCGATTTCGGGGCGAACGAATGGCTGGTGGACGAGCTATACCAGCGGTACCTGGATGATCCGGAATCGGTCGACAGGGCATGGTGGAACTTCTTCGCCGACTACAGGCCCGACGCCGCGGCGGGCCTTGGCCGGGCCGAGGTGCGCGCGACCGGCGGGCCGGCCGGCACCGCTGATCAGCCACGCGGACCCGGAGGCACCGATGCGCAGGCCGCTGGTACCCAGGAAACCGGCGGGCAGGCGACCGGCGGGCAGGCCGCTGGAACCGGCGCCGCTGGAACCGGCGGGCAGGCCGCTGGAACCGGCGGGCAGGCGCTTCGCGCGCAGGCATCCCGGCAGCAGGAAGCCGCCCCCGCCGCGCCTGGCGCGCCCACTGCCCGCGGCCAGGCCCCGCCGTCGGCCGCACCAGGGACCACCCCTCCGGGCCCCGCGGGCCCTGCGGGCTTGGCAGGCGCCGCAGCGGCCGCGCCCACCATGGCCCCGCGTGATGCCCCGCCGCCGCCGCCCCGGCTGCCGCCGCACCAGGCGCGGACGCGGCGACCCGGCCCACGGCCGCGGCCGCGGAGCCGCACGTGCGGGCGGACGCAGCGGAGATCCGGCTGCGCGGCGCGGCGGCGCGCACCGCGCTCAACATGGCGGCGAGCCTGTCCGTACCCACGGCGACCAGCGTGCGCACCGTGCCAGCGAAGCTGCTCGTCGACAACCGCATCGTCATCAACAACCACCTCAGGCGCGGCCGCGGCGGCAAGGCGTCCTTCACGCACCTGATCGGTTTCGCCATCGTCCGCGCGCTGGCCACGATGCCGGAGCTGAACGCTTCCTTCGCCGAGGTGGACGGCAAGCCGACACTCATCCGGCCCGAGCACGTCAACCTGGGCCTCGCGATCGACGTGCGGAAGGCAGACGGATCACGGCAGCTGCTCGTGCCGAACATCAAGGCCGCGGAGAACCTTGATTTCCGCCAGTTCTGGATGGCATACGAGGACGTCGTCCGCAAGGCGCGGTCGGGCAAGCTGGATGTCGCCGACTTCGCGGGCACGACGATCAGCATCACCAATCCGGGAACCATCGGCACCGAGCACTCGGTGCCGCGGCTGATGCCCGGCCAGGGCTGCATTGTCGGCGTCGGCGCCATGGAGTACCCCGCCTCCTATCAGGGCGCGTCGGCCGAGACGCTGGCACGGCTGGCCATCAGCAAGGCCATGACGCTCACCTCGACCTACGATCACCGGGTCATCCAGGGGGCACAGTCGGGGGAGTTCCTGCGCCGTATCCACGGGCTGCTGCTCGGCGCGGAGCACTTCTACGACGAGATCTTCCAGGCACTGCGGATCCCCTATGAGCCGGTCCGCTGGGTGCAGGACATCCCGGCCGGCCACGAGGACGACATCGCCAGGTCCGCCCGGGTGCACGAGCTGATCCACGCGTACCGGGTACGCGGTCACCTCATGGCCGATACCGACCCGCTTGAGTACCGCCAGCGCAAGCACCCTGATCTCGACATCAACGAGCACGGCCTGACCCTGTGGGACCTTGAGCGTGAGTTCGCCACCGGCGGCTTCGGCGGCAAGCCGCTGATGCATCTGCGCGAGATACTCGGCGTGCTTCGCGACTCGTACTGCCGCACGGTGGGCATCGAGTACATGCACATCCAGAACCCGGAGGAGCGCGCCTGGCTGCAGGCCAGGGTCGAACGGCCGCACGGCAACCCCGGCCACGACGAGCAGTTGCGCATTCTCAGCAGGCTCAACGTGGCCGAAGCGTTCGAGATGTTCCTGCAGACGAAGTTCGTGGGCCAGCGGCGGTTCTCCCTGGAGGGGGCCGAGTCGCTGATCCCGCTGCTCGACGCGGTACTTACCGAGGCAGCGGAGGACGGCCTCGAAGAGGCCGTGATCGGCATGACCCATCGCGGCAGGCTAAACGTGCTCGCGAACATCGTCGGCAAGTCGTACGCACAGATATTCCAGGAATTCGAGGGCAATATCGATCCGCGTACCGCGCACGGCTCGGGTGACGTCAAATACCATCTCGGCGCGGACGGCGACTTCGTGACGGCCGACGGGACCAAGCTCCGTGCCTCGCTGGTCGCCAACCCGAGCCACCTCGAGGCGGTCGACCCCGTGCTCGAGGGTGTCGTCCGGGCCAAGCAGGACGTCATCGACAAGGGTGAGCCTGGATTCACCGTGCTGCCCGTGCTGATCCACGGCGACGCGGCCTTCGCCGGCCAGGGTGTCGTCGCCGAGACACTGAACCTGTCGCAGCTGCGCGGCTACCGCACCGGCGGCACCGTGCACATCGTGGTGAACAACCAGGTGGGTTTCACCACCGCACCGCAGCACTCACGGTCAAGCGTCTACTGCACCGACGTGGCGCGGATGATCCAGGCGCCGATCTTCCACGTCAACGGCGACGATCCCGAGGCGGTGGTCCGGGTCGGCAGGCTGGCTTTCGAATTCCGGGAGGCGTTCAGGAAGGACGTGGTCATCGACCTCGTCTGCTACCGCCGCCGCGGGCACAACGAGACGGACAACCCGTCCTTCACCCAGCCGCTCATGTACGACCTGATCGACGCCAGGAGGTCCACGCGCAAGCTCTACACCGAGGCGCTGATCGGCCGCGGCGACATCACCATGGAAGAAGCCGAGCACGCGCTCAAGGATTACCAGCAGCAACTGGAGCGCGCGTTCACCGAGACCCACGAGGCGGCCAAGCGGCCGGCCGAGCCCGGCGCGGTGATCAGGCCGCAGCCGGAGGCGCAGGAGCGGATCGACCACCAGAGCGTCGCCTCGGCGATCACAGAGGAAACAATCAAGCGGGTCATCGATACGCAGCTCAACCTCCCAGCCGGGTTCAGCGTGCACCCGCGCCTGCAGCCGCTGCTGCAACGCCGTGCGGCCGCGGTCGCGGAGGACGCGATCGACTGGGGCACGGGCGAGACCCTGGCCATCGGCTCGCTGCTAATCGACGGCCACCCGGTCCGGCTTGTCGGCCAGGACACCCGGCGTGGCACGTTCGGCCAGCGGCACGCGGTGCTCGTGGACCGGCACACCGGCGCCGAGCACGTGCCGCTCAAGCAATTCGACCGGGGGACGACCAAGCTTTACGTCTACGACTCGCTGCTGTCTGAGTTCGCGGCGATGGGCTTCGAGTACGGTTACTCGGTCGCAAGGCCCGATGCGCTGGTCTGCTGGGAGGCACAGTTCGGCGACTTCGCCAACGGCGCGCAGGCAATCCTGGACGAGTTCATCAGCTCCGGCGAGCAGAAGTGGGGCCAGCGCTCGAGCGTGGTGCTGCTCTTGCCACACGGTTACGAGGGGCAGGGTCCCGACCACTCCTCCGCCAAGATCGAGCGCTTCCTCGGACTGTGCGCGCAGGACAACATGACGGTCGCGCAGCCGTCGACCCCGGCCAACTATTTCCATCTCCTGCGCTGGCAGGCGCTGTCCGGCCGGGGCAAGCCGCTCGTGGTGTTCACGCCGAAATCCCTGCTCCGGCTCAAGGCAGCGGCCTCCACCGGGTCCGATTTCACCAGCGGCACCTTCCGCCCGCTCGTGCACGACCCGGCCGGACCCGACCCGGCGTCGGTCCGGCGGGTACTGCTCTGCTCCGGCAAGGTGTTCTACGACCTGGCCGCGCACCGCGCGTCGACCGGTGCGGATGCGGGCACGACGGCGATCATGCGGGTCGAACGCCTGTATCCGCTGCCTGTCGAAGACCTGAAAGCCGGGCTTGCCGCCTACCCGGACGCGCACGAAGTCGTCTGGGTGCAAGATGAGCCTGCCAACATGGGCGCGTGGCCGAGTGTCGGCCTCAAGCTTCCCGCTCAGCTCGGCAGGCCGATCGCCCGGGTGTCACGGCAGGCGAGTTCGGCGCCCGCGGTCGGTTCCGCCAAATTGCATGCGGCCGAACAGCGCGCGCTCATCGAGGCGGCCTTTGCCCCTATCGCGGGTGCAGCGGTCTAGCGGATGCGGCGGTCTAGCGGATGCGGCTACCTAGCGGCGCGGCGGTGTGACGTGTGCAGCGGTCTAGCGGGCGCGGCGGTCTGACGTGTACTTCACTGATCGCGGCATCGAGGAGCTTGCCAAGCGGCGCGGCGACGAGGAGGTGAGCCTGTGGTGGCTGGCCGAACGGCTGCGCGAGTTCGTCGATCTTCATCCCGGATTCGAGGATCCGGTCGACCGGCTGGCCACGTGGCTGGCTCGCCTCGACGACGACGAGTGATCCGGCGGCCGCCCGCCGGCCGTCATGCGCCCCGCTGAGCGCCGCTGGCCGTGTGCCGGTAGCTAGCCGCGTAGCTGTGTGTGATGGCTGCGTGCGGTAGCGAGAAGCCGTCTCGCAACCCGGGCGCCAGCGATCGCGATGCATCTCGACTTTTGACTTTTGCCGAACGCGATATATCGTATTTCTAGTGGCGCACGTGAAGGGGGCGCGCTACCGCGATGAAGGGAGCCCGCGATGCCGCGGTGGATGATCGACTCGCCGACCAGCCTGACCTTTGACGGCGTGGTCGCTCTCAGGATCCGGCTGGTATCTGGCTCTGTCGCCGTCCTCGCCGCCGAGGACGCACCCCGCCTCGATGTCGAGTCGGTTTCCGGGCCGCCGCTGCTCGTCACGCACGAGGCGGGCATCCTGACCATCACATATGAGGACATGACCTTGGACGGCCTGCTCGGCTGGCTGCGCCCGCAGCGGCACTTCGCAACCGTCGCCGTCACGGTGCCGAAGGACTGCCCGTTGCAGCTTGGCATCGTGAACGCGACCGCGGTGGTATCCGGCATGGCGGCGCGGACATCGGTCAAGAGCGTGTCCGGCGGGATCACCATGGACGGCGTGACCGGCAACCTGGACGCCAATACCGTCTCCGGCGACCTCGAAGCACAGGATGTGGGTGGCGAGGTCTCCTTCAAGACGATCTCAGGCGAGCTCACCATCGCCGGTGGATCGCTCGGGAGGCTGGACGCGAAAACGGTCAACGGCAAGATCACCGCCGACGTCGGCCTCGCTTCCGGCGCCTCCCTGCAGGCCGCGACGGTGTCCGGTGACGTGGCCGTGCGGTTGCCTGCGACGGTCAGCGCCAGCGTCGACCTGCGCTCGGCTTCTGGCCCGGTGGAGACCGCCTTCGAGGGCCTCGGCAGCGGTCGCAAGTCAGGCGGTGCCGGCGTGGCAGGAACACTAGGAGCTGGCGACGGCCGGTTGTCCGTAAGCACGGTGTCCGGAGCGGTGACCTTGCTGCGGCGGACGGCGGCCGCGGACGGGGAGCGGTCCAGGGTTGGTACGGAGGAGGCACTATGAGCCCGGTGTTCGGACATGGGCGGCTGCGGCTTTACCTGCTCAAGCTGCTCGACGAGGCGCCCCGGCATGGGTACGAGGTGATCCGGCTGCTCCAGGACCGGTTCATGGGCGTCTACTCGCCGTCGCCTGGCACGATCTACCCCCGCCTCGCCCGGCTGGAGGAGGAGGGCCTGCTAACTCACGACGAGGAGGACGGGCGCAAGATCTACCGGATCACGGACAAGGGCCGCGAAGAGATCAACCGTCGCCTCGACGAACTCGACGACCTGGAACGTGAGATCACCGAATCGGTGAGCGGCATCGCCCGTGAGGTCAAGGAGGATGTCAGGGACACCGTGCGCAGCCTGCGCGAGGAACTAACCTGGGCCACCCGTGAGGTGCACAAGGAGGGCAAGAGGTCAGCGCACGAGCAGGCGCGCCAGACGCGCGAGGAGGCACGCGAACGGGCCCGCCAGGTCAGGGAGGAACTGCTGCAGGCCCGCAGCGAGGCGGGCGGGCGTGCCCGCGCAGCTGCGAGCGGGCAGGCCGGCGGATCCGCGGGGCGGGATCAGGAAGAGCGGGCCGAGCAGGCGCGGCGTGACCGGAGCGGACAGGGATGGCAGGACTGGGCCAGCTGGACCAACTGGACGGACTGGCCTGGCCGGCGGCACCGTCCCGACGCCGGCCACCGTGACTTCGAAGCGCTTGCCAGCGAATTCCGCAACGAGGTCCGCCGGGCCATCCGGCAGGCGGGCGCGCTCGGCGAGGGAGCCATGGATGATCTGCGGGCCATCCTCGAGGACGCCTTGCAGCGGATCCGCAACGAGGTTTTCGGCCCGGTCAAGCCGGAGCGCGAGGAACCGGGATCCGGCGGCCGTGACAGCGATGACGCCTCAGCCGGGCCCGGCGGCAGCAGCACCGATGCGGCAAAGACCCACGCGAGCGGCGGCACGCAGGCACCTGCGGATGATGGCACTGCCCGCCATGATGCGGCCCGCGGCGAGAACGCTCGCGGCGGAGGCACGAATGCCGCCGACGATGAATGCAAGGACAAGGGCGCGGCCACTACAGGGTGAAAACGATCTTCCCGAAGTGCTCACCCGCCAGCATCGCGGTGAACCCGTCGCGCGCCCGGGCAAGCGGCAACTGACTGTCTATCAGCGGCCGAACGCCGGTCTGCACGCAGAACTCAAGTAGCCGGCCAAGCTGATCGCGGGTGCCCATGGTGGACCCGATCACCGAGAGCTGAAGGAAGAACACCCGGTTCAGGTCGGCGGGCGGCACCCCGCCGCTGGTCGCACCGGAAATCACGATCCGGCCGCCTGGCCGGAGTGACTTGAGCGAATGCGCCCAGGTTGCCTCGCCGACCGTCTCCATTACCGCGTCGACCCGCTCGGGCAGCCGCGCACCCGGCGGGAATGCCTGCTGCGCGCCGAGCGTCATGGCACGCGCGCGTTTCGCTTCTGTGCGGCTCGTAGCCCAGACCCGGAACCCGGCGGCCCTGCCAAGCAGGATGAGCGCGGTCGCCACGCCGCCGCCCGCCCCCTGGACGAGCACGGTCGCTCCAGGCTCGAGACCCGCCCTGCCGAACAGCATCCGGTAGGCGGTCAGGTACGCCGTCGGCAGGCAGGCCGCCTCGGCAAATGAGAGGCAGGCGGGTTTGGGCAGCAGGTTCCGCCTTGGCACCGCGACGCGCTCGGCGAAGGTCCCGTCGTAACGCTCGGAGAGCAGCGAGCGGCGGGGGTCAAGAGTCTCGTCTCCACCTCCCGCCGCCGCGTTACCGATCACCGCGTGCACGACGACCTCGTTGCCTTCCTCGTCGGTCCCCGCGGCGTCACAGCCGAGCACAATCGGCAGCCGGCTGGCCGGGACGCCGACACCGCGCAGGGTCCACACCTCATGGTGATTGAGCGAGGCCGCTTTGACCCTCACGGTGGTCCAGCCCGGTTCGGGGACGGGTTCCGGCCGCTCCCCCATCTCCAGGCCGTTCAGCGGGTCATCAGGATCGAACCGGGCAGCGGTGACAGCGAACATGCCAGGGACATTACCTGCCGCGGCTGCCGCGGCATGAGCCGCCAGTGGCCTACGGGGGACCCAGAGGGCCGCTCGCCGGACATGCACTTAGCGCGTGTTTAGCCCTGAACGGCTCGCGCGTGGTGTCACGAACCTCGTCACGAACCTCGTCACCGGTCCTGTCAGCCCAGCGGGTGCCTCCACTGGAGCCCAGGAAACCGCCCGAAATCCCGGTCCCCGGTGATCAGCTCGCAGCCATGCTCGATGGCAAGTGACGCTAGGTACGCATCAGGCACGAGTTTGCCCCGCGCGCCAGCCCGGCGGCAGATATCTGCGAAGATCAGCCAGAAGCGCGTGCCGGGATTGACCACTTGCGCGTGCTTTTGATTGCGGATCTCGCCGGCGAACGCCAACGCATCATCGAGCGGCGTGGGATCTGGGTAGATCCGTTTGTCCGTGACGATGCGCACCAGGGCATTCACAGCAGAGTCTGCCACCGCGTAGGCCTCAGGTCCGTCGACCAGCGCCTGGACCCAGTCGCGGTACTCGGCATGCCGGTTCGCGTCACGCCGATGGGCGTAGATCAGGACGTTTGTGTCGACGAGCCTCATCGGCAGTCACCTCGCGGAAGTGCTCGATATCCTGGTCTTGCAGAATCGCCTTGATACCTGCCGGGCTCAGGTCGACGCCCGGGGCGGGTCCGCCGGTGCCATATGTGGTCAACCTGACGGGCCCGCGTTCCTGCACCTCGTGCGCGATGGCCAGCATCATGCGCAGCGCGTCCTCCATGACCGAGTTGAGGCTTCGATGCTGGCGCGCCGCATACGCTTTCGCCTCGGCCAGGAGAGCCTCGTCGAGGCGGAATGTGGTACGTGACATGCGTCCAGATTACCTGTGTGACATAAAAATGTCACACAGGTACGGCTAAATGAGCGCAGCCACCTACGGGCGCACCGGCGCGCTCGCTCGCAGGCCCCGGAAGGTCATCTCCACGCCGCCTGACCGCGCCGCACCTCATGATCCCGGTAGGTTGCCGCGAATACAGGAACGACTTACCGGGATCATGAAATTGCGTGTGATCGCTTCCCCGCGCGACCGTTCAGGCAACACAGCGAGCGCGGCAGGCGCGCAGTAACGCGCCCGCCAGCGACCGCGTTCCGGACCCCGCAACGCCTGTCAAAGGCGGGCAACGCCGTCCGCGCGGGCGCGGGCGGCCACGGCGGCGGCGACGGCAGGTGCCACGCGCTCGTCGAACGGGCCAGGGATCACATGGTCGGCCGCGAGTTCGTCAGCGACCAGCGCCGCGATCGCGTCGGCCGCGGCCAGTTTCATGCCCTCAGTGATCTCGCTGGCCCTGACGTCGAGCGCGCCGCGGAACACGCCGGGGAAGGCGAGCACGTTGTTGATCTGGTTCGGGAAGTCGCTGCGCCCGGTGGCGACAACGCGGGCGTGCCTGCCCGCGGCCACCGGGTCCACGTCGGGGTCGGGATTCGACAGCGCGAACACGATCGCATCCTTGCCCATCGCAGCCACCGCCCGCTCGGCAACCGTCGCGCCTGACAGGCCGACAAACAGATCCGACCCGCGCAGCGCCTCCTCGGCCGAACCGGTCAGGCCTGCCTTGTTCGTGTCACGCGCCAGCGCCGCCTTGACCGGGTTGAGCCCCTCCCTGCCCTGGTAGATGAGGCCCTTGCTGTCCGCGACCGCGATGTCGCCGATACCCGCAGACAGCAAGATCCTGGTGACCGCCACGCCTGATGCACCCGCGCCCGCCACCACGGCCCTGATCTCGCCGAGCGGCCTGCCGGTCAGCGCAGCGGCGCCGCGCAGCGCGGCGAGCACGACAATCGCGGTCCCGTGCTGGTCATCGTGGAACACCGGGATGTCGAGCCGCGCACGTAGCCGTGCCTCGAGCTCGAAACAGCGGGGAGCGCTGATGTCCTCCAGGTTGATCCCGCCGAACGAGGGCGCGAGCCTGGCCACGGTTTCGGCCAGTTCGCCCACGTCGGTGCAGGCGAGGCAGACAGGTACCGCGTCCACGCCCGCGAACTGCTTGAAAAGCAGCGCCTTTCCTTCCATCACGGGCATGGCGGCGGCAGGCCCGATGTCGCCGAGCCCCAGCACGGCCGATCCGTCCGACACGACCGCGACGGTGTTCGACACCCAGGTGTAGTCAAACGCGAGCGCCTGATCGTCCGCGATCGCCGTGCACACCCGCGCGACGCCTGGCGTGTAGGCGAGGGACAACGCTGCCGCGTCCGGTACCTCGACCGGTCGGGCGGATCTCGATCTTTCCGCTACGGTGCAGCAAGAATGCCGGATCGGCGTCGTATGCCGCTGGCGGCGGGCTTGGTTCGGGACTGGATTTATAGCGTGACGTTGGCTCGACGGCCACAGCGACCCCTGCGGTGGGAGAACTGGCGGGTAGACGCCGCTGATCTGGGGCCGGATCAGTGGTATACGTCCGTTCGCCCGGCAGGACACCGGTCGTCTCTCGACGTTACGGGGGTCACCCGTGGTTTCATTGTGTCACATCCCGCCATCAGCGCAGGATCGGGCCCGCGGCAGGGGCCGATTCGGGCAGCTCCGTTTCGCCGCTTACTCCCGCTCCGATGTGTAATACTCAACCTGCGGGGGCAGCTCTTACCGTCCCTAGCGAGGCCCCGGCAGGTGAGGATCGGGAGTGGATCTCAGCTCATACGCCGAACTGGCGGTGCGACTGGTTAACACCTATGATCCCGCCCACCCGGATCGCGACGATCTTCGCAACCTGGATGCGCTGCGCGCCGTGGTCGCCGACCGCCCGCACCTGAACGTGCGGGCCACCCGCAACGACCTCGACGCGCTGCGACTGCTCCGCGCGGAACTGCGGAAGATCTTCTCGGCCGCCGCTGAAGGCGACGGCGCCGAGGCGGTTGACATGCTCAACGCCCTGCTCATCCAGCACCCGATCCATCCCCAGATCTCGGGACACGACCACCAGCGCTGGCATCTGCACCTGACCGAGAGCGGCTCCGTCGCGGACAAGTACGCGGCCGGAGCCGTGATGGGCCTCGCCGTGCTCGTCACCGAGATCGGCATCGAGCGGCTCGGGCTCTGCCAGGCGGCGTCGTGCAACGCGGCGTTCCTCGACACGACCACAAACCGGTCCAGGCGTTACTGCTCCGACAGGTGCGCCAGCCGGTCCAACGTCGCGGCGTACCGGGCCAGGCAGCAGCGCGGCGACGAGGACGGGACCGCCGCGGTCGCGCCCGGCTGAGCGCATCCGTATCGCCGGGCGGACGCTGCATAGCGCAATTGACCCCCGTGGCGAACCCTTGCCCAGACGCGCCCGGCAGACAGGGCGGGGCCACTGGCGCAGCAGCCGCATCTAATGATGTCGCGAGCGGCTCGAGCATGGCCACCTCCCGCCGACGTGCTCAATACCACGCGCCCCGCTGCCCTGAGGCGCCGCCGCATGCGGCCGTTGGGGCCGCGGGCGCAGCAGGAAGTGACGCGTCAGCTTGGCTGTCCTGAATGTCTGCAGCATCAGCGGCTCACGCCGTCTGGGGTCGCATTGCCAGCGCCTAGGCGCGCGCGTCAGCTGTGTTTCTTTGCCGGCACGACGGCGACGGGGCACTCGGCGTGATGGACGACCTGGCTCGTCACCGAGCCCAGCCGCAGCCGCCCGAACCCGCCCGCACCGCGCGGGCTGAGGACCAGTAGATCAGCGTCGCGGGACACGTCCACGAGCACCTCAGCAGGAATGCCGGTGATGGCCTTGACCTGCACCGACGGCGGGTGCTTGTCCCCTGCCTGCGCGACGGCCTTGTCCACCATCTGCTGGGCAGCGGCAAGCACCTGCTCGCGTTCCTTCTCATCTATTGGCAGGTGCATCGGAGCAAGACCCCAGGCGTCGATCGCTTCCTGATGCACGGCAACGACCTCGAGCGGCGCGGCGCGCAGCGTGGCCTCGCCTATCGCCCACTCGAGCGCGTGTCGTGATTGATCGGAGCCGTCAACACCGACAACTATTCCAGACATAGCACACTCCCTTTCCGTCCATCATCTGGAACGCTAAGCCCATTTTGCCCCAGCACCAAGGGCCGCAGTGCCCTCCGCCAGGGCCATCGGGCCTGTGCCCATAGGACAAAAGGTCCTTAACCGGGTGCCCCGCAGGTACGTCGATTCGGGTCAGGCCGCTGCGGCGGGCCATCAAGGCCCGTGACCAGTGCGTGGCGTCCTCCGGTTCTTGCTCCTATGTCGCGGCCACGACAGTCTCCGAACCTACCCAGCAATATCGACGGGGGCGGCCCGGGCGCGGCTCGTCGGTCAGGCCGTCCAGCGCGCCGCGGCGAACCGCTTGCGCCACTTGCCCACGGTGATCTCTGTCACGCCCAGGTCGGCGGCCACCCGCTGATCCCCCCAAGGAGGGTTGTCACAGGTCGGCCACCTGGCGGTTCTGTGAATGCGTTACCGAAACGACGCCGAGTGACTACTTCTCAGGGGGACTGCTGATCCATACTATGACGTCACCTCGCGGGAGCTAAGATCCTCGCGCGAGCATGCTGCACGTGCACGATCGGGAGAAAGGCCTGATCATGGCGAGTGAATCAGTAGTTGCCCCGTCCGGGGCGGTCGTCGAACATGGCCTCAAACGACAAGTCGGGCCGATCGGCCTGGCCTGGGCGTCCGAGGGATCGATCATCGGGTCCGGCTGGCTATTGGGCGCGTTCCTCGCTGCGCAGGCCGCCGGAACCGCCGCGCTCCTGGCCTGGATCGGCACCGCCCTCGTGTTCATAGTCCTCGCCCTCATCCACGCCGAACTGGGCGCAATGTACCCGGTGTCCGGCGGGTCCGGGCGGTTCCCGCACTACGCGTTCGGCAGCGTTGCCGGGGCGTCGTTCGGCTGGTTCTCCTGGTTGCAGGCGGTCACGGTGGCGCCGATCGAGGTCCTCGCCATACTCTCGTACGGATCGGTGCACCTGACGTGGCTGACCCATACCAGCGGCGTCAACAAGGACCAGCTCACGACCGCCGGATATGCGGTAGCCGTGGGCCTGATGGCGATCTTCACCCTCATCAACTTTCTCGGTGTCCGCTGGCTGGCGCACACCAACAGCACCTTCACGTGGTGGAAGATCTTCGTCCCCGTGCTCATAATCATCGTGTTCGCGTCGACGCACTTCCACGGCAGCAACTTCGGTGCCCACGGCGGCTTCGCGCCGTACGGCGCCAAGGGCGTGTTCGCTGCTGTTAGTACCGCTGGGGTGGCGTTCGCGCTGCTCGGCTTCGAACAGGCCGACCAGCTAGCCGGCGAAGCCCGCAACCCGCAGCGGGACATCCCGAGGGCCATCATCGGCGCGATGATCCTCGGCGCCATCATCTACCTCCTGCTGCAGGTCGTCTTCATCGGCGCGCTGCCAAAGACCGCGCTCGCAAACGGCTGGTCGGCACTGAGCTTCACCGGGGACGGCGGGCCGTTCGCCGGCCTGGCCTCATTGATCGGTCTCGGCTGGCTCGCCACGATCGTTTACATCGACGCCGTCATCTCACCCAGCGGCACCGGACTGATCTACGTCACCTCCACATCCCGGATCTCCTACGGCCTTTCCCGCAACGGGTACGTGCCCGAAATCTTCGAGAGCACCGACCGGCGCGGCGTGCCATGGTTCGGGCTGGTGTTCACCTTCATCATGAGCCTTATCCTTTTCCTGCCGTTCCCGAGCTGGCACCAGTTGGTCAGCTTCATCACCTCGGCCACCGTGCTGATGTACGCCGGAGCCCCGCTCGCCCTCGGCGCGCTGCGCAAGCAGACTCCGGACGCGCCGCGACCGTTCCGGCTTGGCGCCGCGGGCTTCTGGACACCGCTCGCGTTCATCTTCGCGAGCCTGATCATCTACTGGAGTGGCTGGCCCACGATCTGGCGGCTCGGCGCGGCCATCGTGATCGGCTACATCCTGATCGGGCTCAACGCCGCGCTCAAGCTCAACCGGCGGCTGGCCAAATTCGATCGGGCACAGTGGAGGGCCGCGTCGTGGCTGCCGGTCTACCTGGTCGGCATCGGCATCATCTCCTGGCAGGGCACCTTCGGTTCCTACTCCGCCGGCCACCTGCACCTGTGGTGGGACATCCTGGTCGTCGCGGTTTTCAGCCTGGTGATCTACTACTGGGCGCAAGCGGTCCGGCTGCCCGCTGAAGAGACCAAGGAACTCATCGGCATGCAAGCCATACCGGTCGAGGGCGTTGCATCCGAGGGCTGAACACCAGCTGAAGTGTTCTAGCCACATGCGCTGTGCGGAAGACCCCGCCCCCGAAGGTGGCGGGGCCTTCGCCCGTTACCTAGCTTTTCGCTGCACCGGCCATGAAAACATCTACCTGGATGTGCTGCGCAGCGGCCAGTAGCGAAAGAGCACCCGGCCTTCGATCAGGCCCGCGGGCACCGCACCGAAGGCGCGGCTATCCACCGCACCGCCGTTCGGATTGTCGGATTCCAGCCACCAGCCGTCCTCGCCGCGCCTGGCCGCCCGCTTGACGAGGTACATGCTCTGGCGCCGGGGATGACGCGCGACGACAAGGTGCCCGGCACGCACGCGCGTGGTCCTGAGCACGAGCAGCCAGTCACCCGGCCGCAGTCCTGGCTCCATCGACCGTTCTGCCACCGCAACGCGCCAGAGCGGCCAGCGCATGCTCCCTCCACATCCTGGCCCGGGCCGCTGCGGTGACTGGGCGATCACCGGGCGCGAGCCCCGCGGGCCACATCTGGAGAATATTCTCGCGCCCGCCACAGCGCCTGGTGCGGCGTCGGGGCCTGCGGGCCTGGCATGCGTGGCGTGGCCGGTGATCTGGCCGGTGAGCGGCACAGGCCGGCCGGTGAGCGGTGGCGGGGCTTGCACCCCCTGACGCCGCGGTGCCGGGCGCACCGGGTGGCCCAGCCGCGCTGCGCTGGGGGCATGTGGCAGGCCGCGTGACGCCGCGTCCGCGCTCGAATGCACCGAGCCGTACCTTCCCGGATTCGCCCGGCGTTGACAGGGTAGTGTCAGGGTCCGGAACCGATGACCCGAACACGAGGAAGGGAATCGATGAGGCTGCTCACACGTCTCCTCGAGCCGAAGGCCACCGCTTACGCACACTGCGACCTGCCGTGCGGCGTTTACGAACCGGCACAGGCGCGGATCGAGGCCGAGTCCGTCAAGGCCATCTGCGAGAAATACGAGCAGAACAGCGACCCGGAGTTCCGCGCGCGCGCGCTGCTGATCAAGGAGCAGCGCTCCGAGCTCGTGAAGCACCATCTCTGGGTCCTGTGGACCGACTACTTCAAGCCACCGCACTTCGAGAAGTATCCCCAGCTGCACCAGCTGTTCAACGAGGCGACCAAGCTTGCCGGGGCGTCGGGCACGAAGGGCAGCTTCGAGGTCAGCAAGGCAAACGAACTGCTCGCCAGGATCGACGAGATCGCGAAGATCTTCTGGGAGACCAAGGGCTGACGCGGCACGCGCGTGGTCCTCGTGCCACGGTGCGCGCCATGATCCCCCGTCGCGCGCGCCGTAGCACGAACGTTGTGTGACCGCGGTATCTCTCGCGGCCGCGAACCCCGCGGCCGCGCACCTCTCGCGGCCGCGCACCTCTTGCAGGCCGCACACTTCTCGCGGCCGCACACTTCTCGCGGCCCGCGCACCTCTTCAGGCCGCGCACCTCTTTCAGGCCGCGCACCTCTTCCAGGCCGCGCACCTCTTCCAGGCCGCGCACCTCTTCCAGGCCGCGCACCTCTTCCAGGCCGCGCACCTCTTCCAGGCCGCGGCAGCTCTCGCAGGCCGCGGACCTCTCGCAGGCCGCGGCACCTTCCTGTACGGGGCGTCGCTCCTGTACGGGGCGTCGCTGAGGTCCCCGTCGGCCCACCCCGCAAACCGCCGTCGGCGCTGCCATCTTCCCGGCCACCCTCGCTGCGCCGGATGCGCGGCAGGCCCCGTTCCCGGTGACGGCTGCCAGGCTGACACACGATGGGCCATTAGGCGCCAAATCTGACCCACAATGGGCCATCGTGTGTCAGCCGCTGCAGAGATCTTGGTGCCGATAAGGGACCCGGGTTGGGCGTGATAACGGCTGCCACCGGCGAGTGGCAGGTTGGTCCTTATCCGAAGCAGTTATGTCATTTACACAGGTGAACCCACGCATGCCGGACGCCACTAGGATGGAGATCCGGGGACGAACCTCGCGCGGCGTGTCCATGCAGCCGCGCCGCGGCGGTAGGTTGCAAACAGAACGTGACTACACTCAACGACATCCAGAGGAGGGCCGTGACCGAGAAGACCGCCAACCGCCCTGCTGCGGCCGCTGCCACGGCAGAGCCAGCGGGCGCAGCCGGTGATCACGCGCCGAAAGATGTCGTGACGGTCCGCATGCCGGCCGATGGCGCCTATCTGTCCGTGCTGCGAACCGCTACCGCCGGTCTGGCGGCGCGACTTGACTTCACCCTCGACGAGATCGAGGACCTGCGCATCGCGGTCGACGAGGCGTGCGCCATGCTGCTCCCCCAGGCGTTGCCTGAGGCCAATCTCGAGTGCAGGTTTGAGCTGGACGCGTCAGCAATGACCGTCGCCGTCTCCGTGCTTGCGGAAAACGGGCGGACGCCGTCGCGGGACACGTTCGCATGGACAGTGCTCACGGCGCTCGCGGGGAAGGTCGATGCCCAGGTAGGGCCCGATCAGAAGGTCACCATCGTCTTGCAGAAAAGCCGCGATACATCGCGGGACGGGTAAAGGCACGAGAGCGCGCTGTGACTGCGAAAACCGAGCACGCGGTCCCCGACCGGGTGCGGGCCCGGGAGCTGTTCGAGCGGCTCGCCATGCTGCCCGCAGGTGATCCCTTGCGTCAGCAGGTGCGCGGCCAGCTGGTCGAACTCCACCTACCGCTGGTCGAGTACCTTGCCCGCAGATTCCGCAACCGTGGCGAATGGCTGGATGACCTCACCCAGGTTGCGACAATCGGGCTCATCAAGTCCATCGATCGTTTTGATCTCGCGCGTGGCGTCGAGTTCTCCACATATGCAACGCCCACGATCGTCGGCGAGATCAAACGGCACTTCCGCGACAAGGGATGGGCGGTCCGGGTACCCCGCCGCCTGCAGGAACTCAAACTCGCGCTGACCAAGGCCATCGGCGACCTGGCTCAGCGTGAGGGTCGCGCCCCCACGGTGAGCGAACTCGCCTCCCACCTGCAGATGAGCGAAGAGGATGTGCTGGAAGGGCTCGAGTCGGCCAATGCGTACTCGACTGTCTCGCTCGATGCGCCTGACTCAGGGGACGAGGACGCGCCTGCCGTCGCCGACTCGCTCGGCATCATGGACGACGCGCTGGAGGGCGTCGAGTATCGCGAGTCACTCAAGCCCTTGCTCGAACGGTTGCCGCCGCGAGAGAAGAGGATCCTGCTGCTCAGGTTCTTCGGCAACATGACTCAGTCCCAGATCGCGGCCGAGCTCGGCATCTCCCAGATGCATGTGTCTCGCCTGCTCGCCCGCACGCTGGCACAGCTACGCGAAGGCCTCACCGCGGACGACTAGGGCGTAGATCTCGGTGGATGCGGGCGGTGCTCCGGGCGGCGATCCGGCAAGGCCCTGCCTGTTCTCGAGGAGTCGATAGCGGAACTATCGCCGCCAAAGACCTGCGGGACACGCCGTAGACGCGGCGGCAGAAGTGACACAAACCTGCAGGTGCAGGGCGGAGCCGCAGGGCGGAGCCGCAGGGCGGAGCCGCCGGGCGGAGCAGCCGGGCGGAGCCGCGCCGGGCGGAGCGGCTGGCCCAAGGGACCGCGCGGCGGCCTGCACCGGGCCAGGAGCGCCTGGCAACCTGGGCGCTGACGGGCCGAACGCCAGCACTGGCCGGGCCCGTGACTGGCGCACCATCCCGTGGGTCGCGCTGCGCGCAGCCGTTCAGGATCCAGGCCGGCGCGCGCGGCGATGGGGCGCGCTGCTACCTGCGGCTACGGGCGTGCAGGCGCTACGGGCGGCGGTCACTTGGCTCGCGGAGAAGCGCGCGCAGCGTCGGGGGCGCGAGCAGGGTGCCAAATCCGAGCAGGGCAAGCACGAGTAGCGGCACGCCCCAGCCGTAGCGGCCACCCTCGATTAGGTAAATGGCCACGATTCCGCAGAACAACTGCGTGAGCAGCGCTGGCGTACGGCTCCATTTGCGCGCCCGTGCGAGACCGGCCGCGACAGCGGCGAGCGCGACAGTGGTGCCAACCCCGATCAGGGTGAGCGCGACCCCGCTGCTGACCTGGTACGAGCGACCCAAGGCCGTGTCAATTGCGGTGATCACGGTGGCGGCGAGCACGCCAAGTGACTCGGCGGCCTGCACGACCCCCGCGCCGATCAAGGTCACTGGACGTTCCCGCATTTTCTGGAATCCTTCCGGCATAGCTACCCTAGGCGCGTGCGAGCGTTCCTGATCGTGAATCCCCACGCCACTTCTACGACCGCGCCTCGCAGGGACGTCATCGTGCGAGCCCTCGCGTCCTTCGTCAAGCTGGAGGTCGTGCAGACACGCTACCGGTGGCACGCCGCCGAACTGGCCCGGGAGGCAGCGGCCGACGGCCACGAGATGCTGTTCACCCTCGGCGGCGACGGAACGATCAATGAGGCGGTGAACGGCCTTTGCCACCCGCGCGGTGCCTGGGGTGCCCGGGACGGCTCAGGCGGCCCAGGCGGCCCAGGCGGCCCAGGCGGCCCAGGCGGACCGGGCGGCGCAGACAGCGCGACGGCACGGCAAGATCCGGGCGCACGGGTGCGCGGGGACGGCCAGCCCGATGCCGCCGGGCTGCCTGCGCTGGTACCCATTCCCGGCGGCAGTGCGAACGTGTTCGTGCGGACGCTGGGGATTCCCACCGACCCGATCGACGCAACGGGAGCGATCATCGAGGCGATCCGGGCGGGCCGCCAGCGCCGGATCGGCCTGGGCCTGGCCGGCGGCAGGTACTTTACCTTCAGCGCCGGGCTGGGCCTGGACGCAGAGGTCATCCGCGCCGTCGAGGGACATCGCGCTGACGGGCGCCCCGCATCTCCGGCACTGTACTTCTGGACGGCCCTGCGGCACTTCTACGGGGTAACCGATCGCCGCACGCCCGCGCTCACCCTCGAACGTGACGGCCAGGCGCCGATCGGCCCGCTGTTCATCGCCATCATTTCCAACACCTCGCCATGGACCTACCTGGGCAACCGCCCGGTGAACCCGAATCCCCGCGCTGGTTACGACACCGGGCTCGACGTTTTCGCCCTGCGGCGGCTGCGGACGCTCGGCACGTTGAGCGCGCTGCGCCAGATGACAAACAACCGGGGCAGTCCGCCGTCCGGGCGGCACATCGTCAGCCTGCATGATCAAGAGGAGTTTACGCTCCGCGCGAAACGGCCGATCGCGTGCCAGGTGGACGGTGAATACGTGGGCGAAAGGGAGTACATGACATTTCGATCCGTACCCGACGCATTGCGGGTTGTAGCGTAGCCGAGCCGGTGGCAGCATGCCGCGGGACGGCTGGCAGCAGAGCGCGCCACCGCGGGCAGGAGACCGGCCGGCCATCGTTTTGGCGCTCGGCACGCGGTGTTTCGCTATTCGACACGGAACTGTGACAAACGAGCGCTCGCGAGCGTGACACAGCGCGCGCTGTGATCCATCCGACATCGGAATCCGGCTGAACCTTTGCCGAAACCTCTTGCGCTTGATCGCTAGCGTTTGAGAGGCTCATTATCGATGCGAGGCACGGGGTGTCACGGCCGCGCCGTTGAGCATTAAAGCTGAGCGGTGGCTGCCGGGACAGGCCGCATGGCTACTCATGTGACCGCCCATGGTTGCGCCTTTGTTAACGCGTGGAGATTCTGCGGGTAGCGGGGGCGCGCTGGCTGTGCCTGGCTTCGTGAAACGGTTCACAAGCATGGATGAGGAATCACGGAGCCGATTGCGGCTCAACAGTCGCATTGAGGAGTAGACCGCATGGACTGGCGCCACCACGCCGCCTGCCGTGACGTGGATCCTGAGTTGTTCTTTCCGATCGGCAATACGGGCCCAGCCCTCCTGCAGATCGACGAAGCCAAGCAGGTATGCCGACGTTGCCCGGTAACTGAATCTTGTCTGCGATGGGCGCTCGAGAGCGGCCAGGATGCCGGTGTCTGGGGCGGCACAAGCGAAGATGAGCGGCGTGCTCTCAAGCGCCGCACCAGCTATGTTCACGTCCGGGCGCACGCCTGACTCCCCGGGCTAAGGAGGTCTTCTGAAGGTGCCATCGGGTACATCATGAAGTACCCGATGGCGCGGCTGCGACCCGGGGTACCCAAAATCGGCGGCGTCGGCATGCGGCAGCAGTTGCATCCCGGGTCAGCCCGCGCGGCCTGAACCGCGTGTCTCGGCCCGGGCGATGCGAGGCCAGATGGCGGTGTCGTCGGCCTGCCCGGCGGGAAGCTCCATAGGCAGATCGACTATCACCTCCGTGCCCCCTTCCAGCCTCGGCAGCAGCTCAAGCCTGCCGCCCAGTTCCGCGACCACGAGCGTGCGCACGATCTGCAAGCCGAGGCTTGCTGAGGTGTCCAGATTGAACCCCGCGGGCAGCCCGGCGCCATTGTCGGCGACCACGACGGTGAGGCGGCTCGGCCCGCGCCGCGCCGTCACCTCGATCGTGCCTGGGCACTGGCCAAGCCCATGTTGCAGGGCGTTTTGCAGCAGCTCGGTCAAGATCATCGCGAGCGGTGTCGCGACCGCCGCGGGCAACACGCCGAACCGGCCGGCCAGCTGGGGCGTCACCCGCGACTCCGGCGCGGCAACCTCGACGGCCATCATGGCCACGCGCCCGGCGATGTCGTCGAAATCAATGACATCCTCGGGCGTATGGGACAGGGTCTCGTGCACGATCGCGATCGACCCAACCCGGCGCACCGCTTCCTCGAGCGCCGCGCGTCCCTCCGGCGCCCGGATGCGGCGCGCCTGGAGCCTCAGCAAGGCGGCGACTGTCTGCAGGTTGTTCTTGACGCGGTGATGAATCTCGCGGATCGTGGCGTCCTTGGTCAGTAGCTCGCGTTCCCTTCTGCGCAGTTCAGTCACGTCCCTGACCAGCACAAGCGCCCCGGTCCGGGCGGAGTCCACCACCAGCGGGATCGCGCGCAGCTGGACAACCGATCCGTTCCCCTCCACTTCTGTCTCGCGCGGCACCCGGCCGCTCGCCACTAGGACGAGCGAATCATCGACCGGCACGGCCGGGTCGCACATCGCGGCGGTCGCCGGCCCAAGCTCTGCCCCGACCAGGTCGGCGGCTAGGCCGAGCCGCCGATAGGCGGACAGGGCGTTTGGGCTCGCGTACGTGACCTTGCCACCCCGGTCGAGGCGGAGCAGGCCGTCGCCGACCCTCGGCGACCGCACGAAGGTGGGTTCCTCACCGGAAAACGGGAACCTGCCCGCCGCCACCATCTGCGCAAGTTCGTCGGCGCTCTGCAGATAGGTCAGCTCGAGCCGGCTCGGCGTGCGGGCAGAATTGAGGTTCGTGCTCCGCTCGACGACCGCGATGATCCGGCCGCCCCGTCGCACGGGGATAGTTTCCTCCCGCACCGGCACACCGCCCGTCCAGTCGGGGTCGCCTTCACGGCAAATCCGGCCCTCACGACGGGCGGTGTCGAGCAGCGGCCGCTGGCCAGACGGCGCTATGGTGCCCACGATGTCGTCATGGAACGCGGTCGGCCCAGTGGTCGGGCGCATCTGGGCCACCGCGACCCAGCCGCGGCCAGTGCGCATCGGGGCCCACAGAACGAGGTCGGCGAACGACAGGTCCGCAAGCAGCTGCCAGTCCGACACCAGGGAATGCAGCCACTCCAAGTCGGCGCCGGACAGTGAGGTGTGGCCGCTGACAAGGTCACTCAATGTGGGCACGCTAGGAGGCTACTTGCAGGCCGGCACCGGCGGATACTGCCACGCGGCGCACCCCGCCAGCGCGACGCAGCCTCCCAGGCTGGCAAGATTCGCACATGGCCGACGACGGGGCCGCGGAAGGCGACGGCAATGCGCTGGGCCGACGCGGCCCGATGGCGGCGTCTCGCCACCCCCCGGACACATGCGGGACCGCCGCACCGCGGCGGATCCTGCTGCCATTCCCGCCGCCGTCCGTCACCGCGCCGTCCGTCACAGCGCCGTCGGCAACACTGGGACGCGCGAGCCTGCGACTGGCGGCGCGCCCCGACCTGACCGATGCTGATCTGGACGCGGTTGGCCGCGCCGTGGCCACCGTCCATGCCCAAGCTCCGCACGCCGCCCAGCGCTCGGAGGGAGAAGACCGACGGTGACCGCTCAACCAATGCAGCCGGGCGCCGGCCACGGGCGAGGCCGGCGTCGGCGGCAGGGCGAGGCAGCAGGCGGTGCGGCACTGCCCGATGCGGGGACCGAGGCCGCTGGTCGTGGAACCGGCGGGCAGGACCCGCGAATCCCCAAGTACTACACGGTGAAACGCCAGCTGCTTGAGCTGACAGGGACCATGGCGGCCGGCGCCCCTGTCCCGCCAGAACGTGAACTCGCCCGGCGGTACGGGACCTCCAGGACCACCGTCCGCCAGGCCCTGGCCGAACTGGTTGTCGAGGGCCGGCTGCTGCGGATGCAAGGCAGGGGAACGTTCGTGGCGAAGCCGAAGGTGGCGCAGGTCCTCGAACTGGCCAGCTACACAGAAGGCATGCGCGCGCACGGGCTGCACCCCCAGACCCGGATACTCGAGATCGGCTACGTGACCACGGACGAGAAGCTCGCCGGTCTCCTCGCCATCCCGCCAGGCAGCCGGGCACTGCGCATTCACCGGCTCCGGCTCGCCGATGGCGAGCCGATGTCCATCGATATGTCATATCTGCCTGCTAGCAGGTTCCCCGGGCTGCGCAAGCAACTGAGCCGGCACTCTTCGCTATATGAAACGCTCGCCGAAGCGTACGGAGTCCAGCCTGCCGAGGGCGAGGAGACGATCGAGACCGTTCTCGCGGGGCCGAACGACGCGCGACTGCTCGGCGTTGACGTCGGGTTGCCGCTGCTGCTGCTCTCCAGGCACGCGTTCGACAAAAACGGAAATTCGCTGGAATGGGCGCAGTCCTGGTACCGGGGCGACCGGTACAAGTTCGTCACCCGCCTGCGGCGCATGCCTCCAGGCTCAGCTGAGCCAGGCACTGAACGGGACAGCGGGCCCGGCGGGCCCGGCGGGCCCGGCGGGCAGGATGCCGGGCCCGGCGGGCACGGCAGGCAGCGCGGGCAGGATGCCGGGCACGGCGGGCAGGATGCCGGGCACGGCGGGCAGGATGCCGGGCACGGCGGGCAGCAGCGGGCAGGATGCGGGGCACGGCGGGCACGGCGGGCAGCGCGGGCAGGATGCGGGGCACGGCGGGCAGGATGCCGGGCATGCCGGGCACGGCGGGCAGCGCGGGCAGGATGCCGGGCACGACTCAGGGCACGCCACTGGAAATGACACGGCGTAGGCGCCGCGAGAGCACGTGCGCTGAGGTCCCAATAACCCGCGACCCGCCGGCCGGGCCCATGAGCCGGGTTCATGATCCGATTGCGTGTCTACCTTCCCGCGCTATTTGCAGGAAACTCAACACGCTATCGGATCATGGTCGGGCTGCGCCGGTACGCGATCACTCCTCGCGATCGGCCGATCACACCCTGGATGATCAGCCGGCGCAGGGCGGCCACGACTTACCGTTCAGGTGGTACCGCGCCAAGGCAAGCACGACGGCTACGCACGGCGCGGGGTTGCCAGCGGGCTCGGGACCGGAAGCGGGCTCGGGACGGAAGCGGCCCGGGACCGGAAGCGGTCCCGGGATGCGGGCGGTGTCGTAGACCTCGGCGGATGCGGGCGTGTGTCCCGTAGATCTCGGTGGATGCGGGCCGTGCTACAGGCTGCGATCAGGCAGGGCCCCGCATGTTCTCGAGAAGCCGATAGCGGAACTAGCGGCGGCGACGACAGCGCCGCCCAAGATGTGCGGGACACGCGTGGCGACTTTATGCGGGCGTGATCGAACGCGCGCAGCCGTATCAGGATGAATGCCGGTCTTTGACAACGATCTTGAAACCGGCTTTCGCCGAACAACCGAACAACAATGCCATGTGTTGGCAATTGAAACTCAGCGTAGTCATTGAAACTCAGCGTAGTCACGTGGAAGCATCAGGTGACTTCCGTCGCACATGACGGGTCCTGGCCGGCCTGCGAGCTGGCAACTTCTCCTGGGGCCGCCGCCGGAACCGCAGCCAGGACGCAGCGAGCGGGCGAAGGGAACGGAGAAAGGAAAGAAATGGCGCATCAGAACCCGGGATCCAGGCATCCTGTCACCTGGGCCGTGCTCATCATCCTGATACTCGCGCCGATCGCTGGCACCCTGTGGGTGCCTTTCTACGCACGTGCCACGCCCAAGGTCGCCGACTTCCCGTTCTTCTACTGGTATCAGCTGATCTGGGTGCCGATTGTCGCGGTCACGAGCGCACTCGCCTACATCCTGATGCGCCGCACCGGGCACCCACGGGGCGGCCCAGCCGCGCGCGGCAGACCGGCCGGACCGGGCAGACCGGCCGGACCGGGCAGACCGGCCGGACCGGGCAGACCCGGCGGACCGGCCGGACCCGGGACAGCACCTCGACGGACCGGCGGTCAAGGAGGGGTGCAGACGCCATGACCGGCCACATCAACGCCGTCTCCTTCTCGATCTTCGTCGTCCTCCTCCTCGTCGTCACACTGGTCGGCTTCGCGGCCGCGCGGTGGCGGCGCGCCGAGAACATGCTGCACCTGAATGAATGGGGTCTCGGCGGCCGCAGTTTCGGCACGTTTATCACCTGGTTCCTGCTCGGCGGTGACCTATACACCGCCTACACGTTCGTCGCCGTGCCCGCGCTGATCTTCGGCGTGGGATCAGCGGGATTCTTCGCCGTCCCATACACGATCATCGTGTTCCCGATCGTGTTCGTGTTCATGCCGCGGCTGTGGTCCGTCTCGCACGTGCACGGCTACATCACCCCGGCCGACTTCGTCCGCGGGCGTTACGGATCACGCGGCCTTTCGCTGGCAGTGGCGCTCACCGGAATTCTCGCCACGATGCCCTACATCGCCCTGCAACTCGTGGGCATCCAGGTTGTCCTTGACGTAATGGGTCTCGGCGGCGGCACGTCGGCCAGCACCTTCGTCAAGGATCTCCCCCTGTTCGTTGCGTTCGTGCTGCTCGCCGCGTACACCTACGTCTCCGGGCTGCGGGCGCCGGCGCTGATCGCTTTTATCAAGGACACGCTCATCTACGCCGTGATCATCGTGGCGATCATCTACATCCCGATCAAGCTCGGTGGCTGGGGTCACATCTTCAACGTAGCGAACACCCATCTGAAGACGGTGAACCCCAAGACCGGCAAGCCGTTCGGCTCGCTGGTCACTCCGGCTGCGGGACAGTGGGCCTACGCCACGCTCGCGCTCGGCTCCGCGCTCGCCCTGTTCATGTACCCGCACGCCGTAACGGGGACGCTCGCCGCCAAGAGCCGTGAGACGATCAGGCGGAACACCGCGCTGCTGCCCGCCTATTCGCTCGTGCTCGGGTTGATCGCGCTGCTCGGTTACATGGCCCTCGCCGCCAAGGGCGTACCCGCCGCGGTCAAGGCGGGCGGCAACACCCAGCTGGCCGTGCCGCTCCTGTTCAACGCGACGTTCCCGAGCTGGTTCGCGGGGATAGCGTTCGCCGCGGTCGCGATCGGGGCGCTCGTCCCCGCCGCGATCATGTCGATCGCCGCGGCCAACCTATTCACCAGGAATGTGTTCGTCGAGTTCATCAAGCCCCACGCCACACCGGAGCTGCAGACGCGCGTGTCACAGCTGACCTCGCTCATCGTCAAGGCAGGCGCGCTGCTCTTCGTGCTCGCGCTGTCCAAGTCGTTCGCGATCAACCTGCAGCTACTCGGCGGGATATGGATCCTGCAGACCTTCCCCACCATCGTCGCTGGTCTCTACACGAGGTGGTGCCACCGCTGGGCGCTGCTGACCGGCTGGGCCGTGGCGATGGTGTACGGAACAGTCCAGGCGTACCGTGTGCCGGTCCCTGGCACACCCGGATCGCATTTCGGCGGCTCCACGGCACCCATCCCGTTCTTCGGCCAGAACGGGTACATCGCGTTGACCGCGTTCGTCATCAACCTGATCATCGTGGTCGTGCTCACGCTGATCTTCCGTGCGGCCAGGTTGCCGGCCGGCGCCGACGAGACGGCGGCACACCACTACCTCGCCGACACCGGCGAGGTAGTTGTGCACGAATGGGCAGAAGTGAAGGAGGGACAGATGGCGTCAGGAGCCGAAGGCGCCGCCTGAGATGCCATGATCCGTTTGCGTGTTAATCTGCCCCCGCTATTTGCCGGAAACTTAACACCGAAACGGATCATGCTTCGGGGCGCGCCACCTGAGTGAGCTTGGAGTGGCCTGAGTTGCGCCAGCGGGGCGTGGGCCGGCGGCGTGGCCGGGGGCGTCGGCCGGGGGCGTGGGCCGGGGGCGTGGGCGCGCGGCGTGGGCTGGGGGCGTGGGCCGGGGGCGTGGGCCGGGGGCGTGGGCTGGGGGCGTGGGCCGGGGGCGTGGGCCGGGGGCGTGGGCCGGGGGCGTGGGCCGGCGGCGTGGGCGGGGGCGTGGGCCGGGGGCGTGGGCCGGCGGCGTGGGCGCGCGGCATGGGCGGCGTGGGCGCGCGGCGTGGGCCGGGGGCGTGGGCCGGCCATCCCGCCATTGCAGCGGTAGACGGCGTGCGACCTGAGGACGCCCGAGACGACGTATCGCCGGAATTGCCCATGCCACCGCCGCGGTCTGGACTGCCACAGGCATGTGACCCGCTGGTAACGTCGGCCGCATGGGCGAGGCACAGAGCAAGGGCGAGGCACAGAGCCTGAGCGAGGCACCTGGCATCAGCGAGGCACAGAGCAAGGGCGAGGCACAGAGCCTGAGCGAGGCACCTGGCATCAGCGGAGCGCAGAGCATGGGCGAGGCACCTGGCATCAGCGAGGCACAGAGCAAGGGCGAGGCACAGAGCCTGAGCGAGGCACCTGGCATCAGCGGGGCACAGAGCATGGGCGAGGCGCCGGGCATCAGCGCGCAGTGGCTGTCCGGGCACGGCGGTGCGCATGCGGTCGCCGCCGCGCGCCGTCACGGCGTCACCACGATTTTCACCTTGTCGGGCGGTCACGTATTCCCCGTCTACGACGGCGCGGTCAAGGCGGATCCGCCGTTGCGGCTGCTTGACGTGAGGCATGAGCAAACGGCCGTGTTCGCGGCAGAGGCGACGGCCAAGCTCACCCGGACGCCTGGGCTTGCGGTGCTCACCGCTGGTCCTGGCGTGACGAACGGGATCAGCGCCATCGCGACCGCGCACTTCAACTCCTCGCCTGTGGTCGTGCTGGGCGGCCGCGCGCCTGATTACCGCTGGGGAGCCGGCAGCCTGCAGGAACTCGACCATCCGCCGATCCTCGCCCCGATCACCAAACGCGCCTGGACGCAGCACGCGGCCGCGGGCATCGGGGCCGCGGTGGACGAGGCGTTCGTCCTCGCTGGCGCGCCGCATCGCGGGCCTGTCTTCCTCGACATCCCGATGGACGCCTTGTTCAGCGAGACGACGGCCCGCCTTCCCGCGCTGGAGAAGCCGCCGCCTGCCAGCCCCGATCCGGGCGCCATCGCGCAGATCGCCGGGCTGCTCAGTGAGGCGGAACGGCCCGTGCTCGTGCTGGGTTCCGATGTCTGGCTCGGCGGGGCCGAGGAAGCCGCACGGCAGGCGGCGCAGACCCTGCTGCTGCCCGTGATCACCAACGGGCAGGGCCGCGGCGTGCTTCCAGCCGGCCACGATCTTCTCGTCACCCGCGCGCGGTCGCTCGCATTCGGCGAGGCCGACCTGGTGATCGTGGTGGGCACGCCGCTCGACTTCCGGCTCGGCTACGGCGAGTTCGGCGCCAAGAACGGCGCGGCGCGCGCTCGCGTCGTGCACATCGCGGACGCGGCTGACCAGCTGGCGGCGCACTGCCCGCTGGCCGGATCGGCCGCCGGTGATCTCGCCGCGGTGCTGCGAGGCCTCACCGGTGCCGCCGTGCCGCGCAAACCGGGCGACCCGTGGCTCGAGCGCCTGCAGGACGCGGTCAGGGGTGCGATGGCCGCGGATGGAGCGCTGCTCGCAAGCGACGCCAGCCCGGTGCACCCGATGCGG
Organism: uncultured Actinomycetota bacterium; assembly: GCA_963727015.1. Taxonomy (GTDB): domain Bacteria; phylum Actinomycetota; class Actinomycetes; order Streptosporangiales; family Streptosporangiaceae; genus DATFVJ01. Next base: position 189,034 of record CAVSEV010000010.1, read on the forward strand.
ATCTATGGTGAGCTGACCCGGATGCTTGCCGACGACGCGGTCGTGATCGGCGACGGCGGCGACTTCGTCTCCTACGCGGGCAAGTACGTCGAGCCGAAACGCCCGGGCGGCTGGCTCGATCCCGGGCCGTACGGGTGCCTCGGCACAGGCCTCGGCTACGCCATCGCCGCCCGGCTGGCCCGCCCTGACGCCCAGGTCGCGCTGCTGCTTGGCGACGGTGCGGCGGGATTCTCCCTGATGGACGCGGACACGCTCGTCCGCCACCGGCTGCCGGTGGTGATGATCTGCGGAAACAACGGCAGCTGGGGCCTGGAGAAGCACCCTATGCAGATGATCTACGGTTACGACGTGGCCGCGGACCTCCAGCCGCAGTGCCGCTACGACGAGGTGGTCAGTGCGCTCGGCGGCGCCGGCGAACTTGTCAGCGAGCCAGCAGGGATCGGCCCGGCGCTCGGGCGCGCATTCGACTCGGGTGTTCCCTACCTGGTCAACGTGGTCACCGATCCGGCGATCGCCTACCCGCGCTCGACGACAGGGATCTGATCCTTCGCATGAACGCCCAAGGCTTAGCCCTAACGGCTGCCGCATGGCGCGCCGCGTCCGGGCAGGACCGGTTCCTGGGCGTCACGCCTGCCGGGTGCCTGCGTGCCTGGCGTGGCTGACGAACTTGTCCCTGTCGACTAGCACCCGCTCCACCGTGCCCGCGCCGGCAACAGGGTCTTCGCCGTCCGGTGATCCGTCCTGGCGCTTCTGCCTGGCGATGAACTTGAACACCAGCCGCCGGCCTTCCACCTCGGTCAGTTCGGCCTCGACCTCGACCTCGGCGCCAATCGGGCTTGCCTGCTTGTGCTCCATGGCAACCCACGTGCCGACCGACGTCAGGCCCGGTTCGAGGCTAGGCGTGATGGCCGCCATCGAGGCAGCCTCGGCGAGCGCGAGCAGTCGCGGGGTCGCGAGCACGGGCACGTCACCGCTGCCCATCGCGGCGGCAGTGTCGGCGTCCGCGATGACGATCCGTACTTTCGCCATCAAGCCGGGTGCAAGAGCCATGGTCGTTACCCTAGCGGTCCCGGACGGGTGGGCCGTCCGCTGCGCCGGACGACGGGTCACCTCGGCTGACCGCGCCACGCAACGGCAGCCGCCCGGCTGAAGGGCCGAGGCCGGCGGCCGCTGCCGGTTGCCCGATTTACTCGATTACGGCGATCAGGTCACCCTCCTGTATGACGTCGCCCTCGGCCACGTGCAACCGGATCAGGGCGCCCTTGTCCTCGGCGAGGACGGGGATCTCCATTTTCATCGACTCGAGGATGACAAGCGTGTCGCCCTCGTCCACCTGGTCGCCCTCGGTGACGACCACTTTCCACACGTTCGCGACCATCTCCGCGCGGACCTCCGCCACCGCGGCTCCTTTCCTCGGCCAGGACCTTGTCCCGGCACCGGTATCCAACGCCCGTCACCATTGTGCTGGGTATCCGGGCGTTTCCGCACGCGGCACCGGTAGGGCGCGCGGTCACGCGCGCATCCGGGCGACCACGGTCGTGTCGTAGGCACCGCTGACGAACTCGCCGTTCTCCAGCAGTTCGGCGTGGAAGGGGAGGTTCGTCTTCGGGCCAGCGACGCGGAAAGCGCCGACTGCCGTCCGGGCCCGGGCGAGCGCCTCGCCGCGGCTTGCGCCGTGCACGCACAGCTTGGCGAGCAGCGGATCGTAGAACGGCGTGACCGTGTTGCCCGCGGCATAACCCGCATCCACCCGGATACCGGGGCCCGCGGGCTCTTCCCACTCGGTGATCTCACCGGGGCTCGGCAGGAACCGCCGCGGGTCCTCGGCGTAGATCCGCAGTTCGAGCGCGTGGCCGGCCGGGCCGCGGGTGGCCAGGTCCGGCCGGATCAACTCACCCGCGGCGATCAGGAATTGCTGCTCTACCAGGTCGATCCCGGTGACAAGCTCGGTAACCGGGTGCTCGACCTGCAGGCGGGTGTTCATCTCGAGGAACGAGAACTCACCGGCGCCGGCATCCACCAGGCATTCAACGGTGCCCGCGCCACGGTAGCCGACAGCCTCGCCGGCCCGGACCGCGGCATCGAGCATGCGTTCGCGCAGCCCTGCCGTGACACCCGGCGACGGGGACTCTTCGGCGATCTTCTGGTGGCGGCGCTGCACCGAGCAGTCACGTTCGCCGAGCGCGACGACCGTACCGTCGGTGAGCCCAAGGATCTGGACCTCGACATGCCGTGCCCGCGGCGCGTAACGCTCGATCAGGATCGCCGGGCTGCCGAAGAAACGTTCGGCGCGGCTGCGCGCGGTGCTGAACGCGGCACGCAACTGCGCCTCGTCGTGCGCGGCGCTCATTCCGATGCCGCCGCCGCCGCCGGCCGCCTTGACCATGACCGGGTAGCCGATCCTTGCCGCCGCCGCGACTGCCGCATCTCCATCAGCGACGGGCTCGCGGCTGCCGGCCGACACGGGGACGCCGGCGTCCTCCATCAGGTTCCTGGCGTTGATCTTGTCGCCCATCTGCTCGATAGCCGACGGCGGCGGGCCAACCCAGATGAGACCCGCTTCGATGACCCGCCGCGCGAAGCCGGCGTTCTCGGCGAGGAAACCGTAACCAGGGTGCACCGCGGCCGCTGCGCTGTGCCTGGCCGCCGCGATGACCGCGTCGATGTCCAGATAACTGCTCGCGGGCGGTGGCGGGCCGATGAGCAGCGCCTCGTCCGCCTCCCACACGTAGGGCAGGGCCTGATCGGCCTCCGAGTAGACGGCGATCGCCCTGATCCCCATCCGGCGCGCTGTCTTGACGATCCGCCGCGCGATCTCGCCCCGGTTGGCGACAAGCACAGACTCGAACACGCCGGCCTCCTCAGGGGTCGCGCGGACAGGACGGCTTCGGCACCCGCGCATCCTTTCACGTCCCTGGCCGCTGGCTCCCGCGCGCGGCCCGTCCGGGCGAGTCTTACATGCGGGCGGACGAGCGGCGGCCAGCCACCCTGCTCAGCGCCTCGACGACCCCCGGGTCGTACTCCGCCGCGGTGTCCAGGCGGAGACGCTCGAGCGCCGCCACGGCCCGCTCTCTATCGGTGGAGCTGCCCACCAGGTCGTCGAAACCGTTGGCGGCGCGGATGATGCGGCTGCTGACCGGCGGGCCAGGATCGGTGCCCCGCCACGGCTCACTCTGCCTGCGCACGATCTCGGCTACCCGGTCGAGCACGCCAGCCTTCCTGATCACCTCCGCGCCTAGCTCGGCGATCTGCGCCTGATCCGCGGGCGACACGAGCACGGTCGCGCCGCCTGGGATCGGGTCAGGGAGGGAAAGCTGGCCAATGTCGTGCATCAGCGCCGCGTACTCCAGTTCAAGCAGTTCCGGCTCGCTCATCCCGAGTTCGCGGCCGACGGCGACGGCGAGCCTGCTCACGCGGTGTGAGTGCCCGCTTTCCACGTAGCCGCCGACCTCGGTCATCCGTGACAGCGCCCGCACCGTCTGCAGGTACGTGACCCGGATCCCGGCATAACGGCGGAACGCGACCTGGGTGACGAGCAGCGGGGCGATGAACACCGCGAGCGCGGCGAGGCCCATCACCCCGGCCGCGAACGCGATCAGCATCGCCGATGCGCCGACCGCCGCGCCGAGCGGTGCCTGGACCCGCAGCTCATCCGAGAGCGCGACGCCGAACCTGGCCCGCAGCGCCTCGGCACGGATCAGTGCCGCGATGACCGCGTCCGCCAGCCAGGCAATAGCGACAAGTACCGTCATCACCGCGAAGGCGACCCACCAGTGCCCGCGGATCTGCGCGTTCGCGGCGAGCGGGCGGAACAGCAACGCCACCGCCGCCACCGCGAGCAGCCGCCGGGCCATCGCATCGATCGACGTCGGCCGGCCTGCCGCCAGGTGCGGCAGCGCGCCCACCACCATGGCGACCGCGGTAACCGCGATGACCTGCATCGCCGAGTGCGGAGCGGGGCGGCCCGCTACCCGCAGCAATAACGTGTAGGCGAGCGCTCCCGCCGTCGCAATCGGCGCGGACTCCCTGTTGCCCGGCAGCGCGATGCGGAAAAGCTCGCCGAGCGCGACGAGCGCACCGAACGCCACCGCATCCCGCGTACCGGTCATCCCGACGGCGGCGGTCTGCGCGATCGCGGCTACCACCAGCATGCCCGCCGCGCAGATCAGCAGTAGCTGGCCGGAGTCCATGGCCTGCCACGACGACCGGTGCGTCCCGGCTTGATGCGTGCTCAGCGTCTCATCGCCTCCCCCGCGGGAGCGCGGTTGCTGGCGGTCGTGGACGGCACAGGCGGCTCACCGGGCTGTTCCTGGCATCAGCGGCTGGGGATGACGCGCAGCGGCGCGGTCGGGTCGTCGTGATCCTGGGCCGTCGCCGACGCCGGCTGACCGGCTGGCGCGGTGACAGGCTCGGGCTGCCGCCAGCGCTCACGCCCCAGCGCGGCGACGAAGGCATCCACCATGACGGGGTCGAACTGGGCGCCGGCCCACCTGCGCAGTTCGGCGACGGCTTCCTCAACCGGCCGGGCGCCGCGGTAGGACCGGGTTGAGGTCATCGAGTCGAACGCGTCAGCGACTCCGATGACGCGGGCGAACTCGGGGATCTCGTCCCCTGCGAGCCCGAGCGGGTAACCTCGCCCGTCCATGCGCTCGTGATGATGCATGATCCCGGCGAGTGCCTCGTCAAGGAAACCGATCTCCCTGACGATCTCGAGACCGCGCATGGGATGCAACTGGATCGCACCGAATTCTTCCTCGGTGAGCGGGCCGGATTTCTGCAGCACCATGGTCGGTACACCGAGCTTGCCGATGTCGTGCAGCATGCCCGCGTGCCTGATGGCCTCGATCCGCTCCGCGCGAAAACCGATCTCACGCGCGATCATGACGGACGCCTTGGAAACACGTTCGCTGTGACCCCTGGTGTAGAAGTCCTTGGTCTCCACCGCCTGGCAGAGGGCCGCCATCGTCGCCTCGTGGGCTTCCTGCTGAGCCACGTACTGCGCGACCGCCCAGCGTGCGACGAACAGCGGAATCAGCACAAGAACGGTGGAAAACGGCCCGACCACACGCCAGAGCGCGGCCATGAGCAAACCGAAAATGGCGTAACCCAGATCTGGGACCAAGGACGCGAGGACCCGGCTGCGGAATGTCGTTGGCGAAGGTCCCGTCGCCCGGGTCAGCCACAACACGCCGATCACGAGGAAGTAGTTGAGGAAGTCAAGCGTGATCGCGGCGACCGCGAAGGGAACGATGATCGCCGGGAACGAGCTAGATGTCGGCACGCCCGCGTGTCCGCCGGCCGCGATGTACGCCGTGCCGGCGCAGTAACTGGCCACTGCCCACATCGCACCGTTGAACGACCGCTGCACGACATGCAGGTCGCGGCGCGTGTTGAAGGCGGCGGCGGCGCCAACGATGGCGGCGCCTACCGGGCCGAGCAACACGACCGCGGCCAGGATGACCGACGAGCCCGGCGACCAGGCGTGCCTTCGAGGACTGATGGGAACGGGCGACGCCTCACAGATCAGGTGAAGAACCGCTAGGACGGCCAGGGTTAGCCAGGCGATGTGTGCGAACGGCCCGAGGAGCACGATCACGCTCCCGGCGGCCACCACCGCACCGATGTAGAGACGCGCCGCCCATGACAACCTTGGCAAAAGCCATCCCCCCTACAGTCGACGTCAGGCGCCGCTCAGCGGCACACTCTCGTCAGCCCCAGGTGATCCCCACAGCAACGAAGGCGAACGCCGCCAGTGTTACCAGGGCAAACGCCGTCGATGGGAACGCACCGAGCCTGTGCATTAAGTGTCGCCTCCTTGACCTGGCTCAGCCGGCGGCACTTGACAGTCGCCGTCTCGACACTCAGGGTAACGCGATCTTCTGAATCCGCGTAACTCTCAGGGGCATCGTGAGCAAATCGTGAACAGACGTGCACACTCTGCAATCAGAGTCGGTGTTTCCCCCCTCGCAACCAATTCACCGTAGCCTTGATTCCGTCACGCAGACTAGTACTCGCAGCCCAGCCGAGACCATCGTGTGCCGGAATCGGGTCCACCGCCGTGGCGGGCAGAACGCCCGGCCGAGGCGCTGCGTACGCGGGCCTGCCAGGACGACCGGCGGCCGCGGCGCACCCCGGCATGCTGACGTCACTGGCCGATTTGACCAACCCCACCCCGCACGCAGCTATTGCTGATAACCGTGCGCCGCAATCCGCGATGACCATCGGGCTTGATGTACGACCCCGCCGCGCGCGCACGCGATCGGGGCATGCCTATGTCAGTCGACGCGGAACTGGGTGATCTCGAGGTCGTACCTGACCTGCTGGATGCGGGTCATCACCTTCGCGCGCAGATCGCGCGGCACGGGGTCGCGACCGCAGTGCTTCTGGACCAGTCGCTTGACGGCTTCCTCAAGGCCGAACTCCCGCAGGCACGGCCCGCATTCCTCGAGGTGCTTACGAACTTCGCCGCAACCGGCGTCGCCAAGCTCGCCGTCGAGATAGCTGTAGACGAGGGCGAGAACCTCGCCACAAGGCATGTCATGAGGATGGCCGCAACTCATCTCGCGTCCTTCCCGGGCTGGTTCCCCGATGACGACGCCGCAGAGGACATCCCGGGATCTGTCTCTGTCTTGACCATACCGCGCTCAACGGCATAATCCTGCAGGAGTTCGCGCAATTGCCGCCGGCCACGGTGCAGCCGGGACATAACGGTCCCGATCGGCGTGCCCATGATGTCGGCGATCTCCTTGTAGGCGAACCCTTCCACATCCGCGAGGTAAACCGCGATGCGGAAGTCCTCCGGCAGTTCTTGCAGCGCGCGCTTGATATCGGAGTCGGGCAGCCGTTCGAGCGCCTCGGATTCGGCCGACTTCAGCCCCGATGAGGTATGCGACTCTGCCCGCGCAAGCTGCCAGTCCTCAATATCGTCGCTGGCCGCACGCTGCGGCTCACGCTGCCGCTTTCTGTAGGTGTTGATGAAGGTGTTGGTCAGGATGCGATACAGCCAGGCCTTCAGGTTGGTGCCGGGCTCGAACTGATGGAACGACGCATACGCCTTGGCGAAAGTCTCCTGCACCAGATCCTCTGCGTCCGCGGGGTTGCGCGTCATGCGCAGCGCCGCGGAATACATCTGATCGAGGTGTGGCAGCACGTCGCGCTCGAATCGCGCGTCACGCTGCTCCAGCGTCTCCGCGACCGCATCCACCCCCTTAGTAACTGCGACAGCCTTCCCGCCGGCGAGCGACTTCACCGCCCGCCCGTGCCGGGCACCGTCTGACGGGGAGAATACCCTCCCAGCTCTCTCGGCAACGAAGGGCACCGCCAAGCTCTCGCCGGGCAGTCGGCCAAGGGCCGCAAGCATGCAATCGCACCTTCCAGGTTACGTGGGTCAGTTGATCGTGCTAAGACGCCTGCGACAACACGGCTGCCTGCGCAATTCATTCCCGGGGGTCAGCGCGCCGGGGGTAGCGCGAAAGCGCGCGAAGCGCGCGATCCGCACCGGATCGCGGCGGGTGACCACGTCACCGGCGGGTAGTAAACCTGCAGGGCTGCGCCGCCCACTCCAGAAACAAGCCGCGGCGACGCGGGCGGATGAACCGGCCAGCTAGTTACGACCCTCCGATTTGCTGCACTGGAGCTGTGGTGACGCCAGAAGTGGCCACGCACCTGGCCGCGAGCGGGACCGGCTCGCTGATGGCCTACTGGCGGTTCTACCGCAAGGTTGCGGCCGCCCAGCTGGCCGGATGGCTGGCGCCGTCCATCCGGCGCGGCGGCGAGTTGCTCGTGGACATGTCGGGCCCGCACCTGCCATGTGCCGCCCAGGCCGCTGCCGCGGGGCACACCGTGGTGCACGTTGTGCCCGCCGATATCGCACCGCCCGCCGGCAGCCACGAGCAAACGCCGGCCGGGGCATGCCCGGACTTAGGGGCAGCGCTCGGCAGCGCCGCCGGTCACCCGGCCCAGACCGCGGTCGTGACGGGCACCGCGCGGGCTCAGAGCCCGCCGGGCAGCCGCGCAGCGCATCGGCGGCAACCACGCGGCTCGGTCGCCACCGTGCGCGCCGACCTGGCAGCGCTGCCGTTCCTCGACGACCATCGCGTCGACGGCATTATCGCCGACGACCGCACGCTCTCGCGGCATCTGTTCACCGAGCAAGTGATCGCGGAGGCCGCCCGCGTGCTACGGCCAGGAGGCCGGCTGCTGGCATGCTTCGACTCGCTCGTGCTAGGCATGGCGATCCTCGCGGAGCAGCGCCACTGGGCCGAGCTGATCGACCTGCCAAGCGCCGAAGTAGTGCTCGTGCCCTGGCCTGACGGCACCATCACCCGCTGCTTCGGCGTTGACCAGCTGCGTGAGCTTTTCGCCGAGGCTGAATTCGATATCTCATGGATACGGCCGCGCACCGTACTTTCGCCAACGACCGTCGAACACGTTCTTGGCCGTGACGGCACCGCACTCGGCCAGCTCGTGCGGGCTGAACTCACCGCCGATCCGGATGAGTCTGTGGGCATCCATCTCATCGTGAACGCTCGCAAGAGGCTGCCGCACCCAAGGGCCCGGGCGCACGGGGCCGGGGGCGCGGCGACGGCCCCGGCTCAGCGCCGCAGCCGATCGGCCTTGGACTGGCATGCCACACAGCGCGCTGCCTCCGGACGTGCTTCGAGCCGGCCCTCCGGAACCGGCTTTCCACATTCGGTGCAGATGCCGTACTTGCCGTCGGCGAGCCGGCCGAGCGCGTCAAGCACCAGCGAGCGCTGATGCTGCGCCGCTTCGAGGATGGCCTGGGTACGGTCAGCCTCGGACAGGTTTGTCCCGGCGTCGGCCGGATCCGGGTAACTTGATGCTCCCTCGTCGCCCGGATGTTCGCCCTGCAGCACACTTATGGACCTGTCGAGGTCATCGCGCATCTCTTCCAGACGCTTACGAGCGGTAGCGGTATCCACGGGATACGTACCTCCTGTCCGCATGCGGCCGGCCACCGGGGATCTGGCGTCGCCGCGTGTCTATGGGTCGCGGTGATCTAGAAGAGTGAGGCCGGTGCCTCGCTCAGATCCTCGCCGGGTGGTGCGGGCTCGATGAGCCCAGGTCCGTTGTTGCGCACGCTGTTCACGGCCCGCGACACCGGCCGTGTGTCCAGATCAGCCGACGCCGCAGGGGCCAGAACGTCGAAGAGCTCAGCAGGGTCGGTGCGCGCAGGGTCGAGCCAGTGCGCCCACCGGCCGCGCGCCACGACCATCGGCATCCGGTCATGAATATGGCCGAACGCGCCGGTGGCCCGGGTGGTTATGATTGTCGCTGTCCAGAGCCAGGCGGCCGGTTTGCCAGCCGATCGCCGCCGGCAAACCGGGCGCTCGCCACAGCTCGTAGAGCCCGGCCATGGCGAGGACGCTCCCGTCCCGCGGAGACATAAAGAATGGCTGTTTGCTTATCCGGCCGCCGGCTGGGGCCCCCGGCTGCCACTCGAAGTAACCATCGGCGGGAAGCAGGCAGCGCCGCCTGGCGAAGGCTTGCCTGAAGGCGGGCTTGACCGCGACAGTCTCAACGCGGGCATTGATCAACCTGCTGCCCGCCGACGGATCCTTAGCCCACGACGGCACAAGGCCCCAGCGCAGCACGCGCAACTGACGAGTTACCGGCGGCATATCGCTGTCGCCCCGGAAACTATTGGGCTCACCCGCCGGCGCGGCCAGGCTCATCTGACCGGTCACCTGGCCATCCGCATGGCCACCTGCAGAGCCACGCTCGCGGCGGGCGAGCACGCCGTAGATGGGCTTGGTAGGTGCGACGTTGTAATCGGGTTCCAGCGACTCGTGGGCATGGTCGGCCTGCACCTGGAACTGCTCAAGGAGTTCCTGGCGCTTGCGCGCAGATGCGTAGCGACCACACATGTCCCAACCCTGACACGGCAAGCAGGCCTGTCCATGGCCATGGAATGCACCAATCCATCGCCAGGTTGCCGCGTTGCCAAACCTCACCGGGCACCGTTTCAAAGCAGTCTGCCCCGAATCCGGATTTTTCACCCCTAATTTATCCGCGCGTTATCTGCACCGGCGGCGATGCAGTTGCCCGTATGTTGCCGGCCTCGCGCGGCGCCCGGCTGGCAAGCGGAGCGGCCGCCGCGGCCTGGCGTTAGGGCATCCCGCAGATCTCGCTGGATGCGAGCGGTGCTCCAGGCGGCGATCCGGCAAGGCCCGCTTGGTCTCGAGGAGCCGATAGCCGAACTATCGGCGGCGACAGTGCCTCCACGTTGCCGGCCGCCCGTCTGGGGTCGTGGAAAGCGTCGTGGAAGGCACTGTCGTCGCCGCCAAAGATCTGCGGGCGCCCTGACCCGGCGGGCGGCAAACCATCACGCCGCGGCCCGGCACCCGGGAGCGGGCAGGCGGGTCAGATGATCGAGACGCCAGGCTGGCAACGGGTACGCTCGCTGCATGCCCGATGTGCAACGCCACGCCGCAGGCGCGCCCGAAGAGGCCCGCGCCACGGTGGCGCCCGGGCAGGATTGGCCAGCACCCGCGGCCACCATGCCGGTACGTGCGGTCGTCACGCTGCCGGGCTCCAAGTCGATCACCAACAGGGCGCTGGTCCTCGCGGCGCTCGCTGACGGTCCTGGCCTGATCCGGCGGCCGCTGCGGGCAAGAGACACGCTGCTGATGGCGGCCGCTCTGCGGGCGCTCGGCGCCGATATCGAGGAGCACGCCGATATCGAGGAGCACCCGGGGGGCACGGAGCACGCGGGGGGCACGCAGCACGCGGGGGGCACGCAGCACGCGGGGGGCACGCAGCACGCGGGGGGCACGCAGCACGCGGGGGGCACGCAGCACGCGGGGGGCACGCAGCACGCGGGGGGCACGCAGCACCCGGGGGGCACGCAGCACCCGGGGGGCACGCAGCACCCGGGGGGCACGCAGCACCCGGGGGGCGACGGAAGACCGCGGCGGGGCCGGCCTGGCGAGTGATACCGGCTGCGGGCCACAGCCAGCGTCATGCTGGCGGTCGCATGGTCGACGTGGGGAACGCGGGAACCGTGCTGCGTTTCGTGCCGTGCGTGGCGGCGCTCGCCGTCGGCGACGTCGCGTTCGACGGTGACCCCCGCGCCCGTGAACGCCCGGTTGGGCCCCTGCTCACAGCACTTCGCGAACTCGGCGCCTTGATCGACGACGGCGGCCGCGGCGCGCTCCCCTTCACCATCCATGGCCATGGCGCGGTGCCCGGCGGGGCGGTGACCCTGGACAGTTCCGGATCTTCACAGCTGGTCTCCGCGCTCCTGCTCGCCGGCGCACGGTTCGACAAGGGCGTGGAAGTACACCATCAGGGCCCGCCCGTCCCTTCCGCACCTCACGTTGACATGACCATCGGGATGTTGCGTGACGCGGGAGTGCGGGCCGAGGCCACGGGTCACGACTCATGGCGAGTGCATCCGGGCACCGTGCTCCCGCGCATCGTGGACGTGGAACCCGACCTGTCCAACGCCGCGCCGTTCCTCGCCGCCGCGCTCGTCACGGGCGGCACCGTCACGATCCCCGGCTGGCCCGCCCGTACCACCCAGCCAGGCGACGCGCTACGCGACCTGCTCACCCGGATGGGCGGCAGCTGCGAACTCACCGCGGCGGGGCTCACCGTCCGCGGCAGCGGAACCATCCACGGCATCACCGCCGACCTGCGCGACGCGCCAGAACTCGCGACGGTACTCACCGCCCTCGCGGCGCTCGCCTCGTCGCCTTCGCGGCTGTCCGGCATCGCGCACATACGTGCGCAGGAAACCGACAGGCTCGCGGCCCTCGCACACGAGATCAACGCGCTCGGCGGTCAGCTGACCGAACTGCCGGACGGGCTGGTGATCAAGCCGCGCCCGCTGCACGCCGGCGCCGCGCGGGTCTTCGCAAGCTACGACGATCACCGTATGGTGATGGCCGCCGCCGTGCTCGGCCTCGCAGTTCCCGGCCTGCTGGTGGCGAACGCCGCCACAGTGGCCAAGACCTTGCCGGACTTCACGCGTCTGTGGACAGCCATGCTGGAGCGCTCCCACTGAACCGGCGGCGAAACTACCGTGAGCTTGACGAGGATGACGTGCGGGTGCGTCCAGGCCGCGGCAGCCGGCCCCGCACCCGGCGAAGGCCGGCCCACTCCGGCGCAGCAGGCGGTTTCGTCACGGCTGTCGACAGGGGACGTTACGCCTGCCTGGTCGGCGACCTCGTCGTCACCGCGATGAGAGCGCGCGAACTCGGCCGCAAGAGCGTGGTGGTCGGGGACCGGGTGGCCCTCGCGGGCGACGTGTCCGGCGCCCCTGACGCGCTCGCCAGGATCGTCCGGGTGGAGCCCCGCACGTCGGTGCTGCGCAGGTCGCCTGACGACACCGACCCGGTGGAACGCGTTGTCGTCGCGAACGCGCAGCAACTGGTCATCGTCTCCGCGCTCGCCGACCCTGAGCCAAGGCCCAGGTTCATCGACCGCTGCCTGGTGGCTGCCTACGACGCCGGCCTGGCGCCCGTGCTCTGCCTGACCAAGGCTGACCTCGCTGACCCGGGTGAACTGCTCCGCGCTTATGAGCCACTTGGCCTGACCTGCGTCGTTATGCGTAAGCCGTTCGGGATAAAAGAACTTGGCACTCTTCAGCGGCTGCTCGCCGACAAGATCAGCGTTTTCATCGGGCATTCAGGGGTCGGCAAGTCCACCTTGGTCAACGCCCTCGTGCCGGCCGCGGAGCGGGCGGTCGGGCGGGTCAATCCGGTCACCGGGCGGGGCAGGCACACCTCCTCATCGGCCATCGCGCTCCCGCTGGCCGCGGGTGGCTGGATCATCGACACGCCAGGTGTGCGCGGGTTCGGCCTCGGTCACGTCGCCGCCGACCGGGTCATCCGCGCGTTCCCCGACCTGGAACCCGGCACCGCGGAATGCCCGCAGCAATGCACCCATCTGCAGGACGACTGCGGCCTCGATGGCTGGGTGCATAGCCAGCGCAGCGACCGCGACCGCGCCCGGCTTGCGGCGCGGCTCGATTCATTGCGGCGGCTGCTGCGCAGCCGCGAAGACGCCGAGGACAGCTGACCGGCGCGGTGCAGATCGGCCGGGCCCATCAGACGTCGACCGTGCCGCCCGAGCGCCAGTACTCGCCGTGGTCACGCGACAGGAACCCGCCATCCACCAGGTACCTGCGCAGTGCTGCGTGGTCGTCATAGAAAGCGCGCAGGAGGGTGTTTACCTCGCTCTCGCCGTAACGGACCCCGGGCTCGAACACCGCCGCCACGTGGTTGAGGAGCACCCGCCGCTTGGCCCATTGCGCGGGCATCGACGTGATCCGGCCATCCCGGATGAAACTCCGCAGCACCCCGGCCTCCGCGGCCGGCACGTCGCCGAGGTCGTCGCGGGGCGGCTGCGGGATCGCCGCGGACACGGAGCGTCGCAGCGCGGCTGGAACTGCCGTCCACGCCATCCCCTGTCGCGCGGCGAGGCCACCGCGCGCCAGCTGGCTCAGCGCGCGGAGTACGTCCTTGACCGGCAGCCCCGCGTGCAGCGAGATCTCCTCGGCCGAGCTGGCCCCGAGCACGAGCGCCGCGAATACGCGCAGCCTGTCCTCGCCCGCGAGCAGGCTGAGCAGGCGCAGTGGGTCGAGGTCGTGGGCCGCGGACACGGATCACAAGTGTGCCCGAAGTGTGCCCGAAGTGTCCCGCGCATGGCATGCCCCCCTTTCGCCGCTGGCTCGCTCCGGCCCGCTGCGCGGCGGAGCGGGACGCGCCTGGCCGGGGTGCTTGTTCCGGTATCCGGTGCGCAGGCGGTACCGTTGCGCGCCATGGCGGGTTACGAAGAGGACCTGCGCCTTGCGCACGTTCTGGCCGACGCGGCGGATGACATAACGACGCGGCGGTTCCGCGCACTCGACCTGCGCGTAGAGACCAAACCGGACCTTACGCCGGTGACCGACGCCGATCGTGCGGCCGAGGACTCGCTCCGTAACGTGCTGCGGAGGGCGCGCCCACGCGATGCGGTCATTGGCGAGGAGTCCGGCCAGACGGGGTTCGGGCCGCGCTGCTGGGTCGTGGATCCCATCGACGGGACCAAGAACTACGTGCGGGGCGTGCCCGTGTGGGCGACGCTGATCGCGCTGATGATGGGTGACGAGGTCGTGGTGGGTGTGGCCTCCGCGCCGACGCTCAGCCGGCGGTGGTGGGCGGCGAGAGGAGGCGGTTCCTGGTCAGGCCGCAGCCTCACCAAGGCGGCGAGAAGCCGGGTGTCCTCGGTGACCAAGCTTGAAGACGCCTCGTTCTCGTATTCCAGCCTGGGCGGCTGGGAGGAACAGGGCAGGCTTGACGGTTTCCTCGGGCTGTCCCGCTCCGTCTGGCGTACCCGCGCCTTTGGTGATTTCTGGTCACACGTCCTTGTCGCAGAGGGCGCGGTGGACATCGCGGCTGAGCCGCAGGTGAGCCTCTGGGACCTGGCCGCCTTGCAGGTGATCGTCGAGGAGGCCGGCGGCAGCTTCACCGACCTCAACGGCGAGCCACGGCCCGACGGTGGCAACGTCCTTTGCACCAACGGGCATCTGCATGAAGAGGCACTCGCCATGCTGGCGGCCCGCGACTGAACACCACCCAGCACATGCTTGCCCGTGATCGCCGTGCCCGTGATCGCCGTGCCCGTGATCGCCGTGCCCGTGATCGCCGTGCCCGTGATCCGGGCGTTGGCGGGGATGTCCGCTGACAACGCTCCGGGATCTCAGCGCACGTGGCCGCTGGCGCACCGCCAGGGACACAATCTCAGCCGGTGAGACTGGCGGGCTTGAGCATACTTTGGGCTTGCCGTACGAAGGACTTTAACCGATGCTTGACGGTACGAATCACAATTTCACAAAACAGCTTGCCTATCCGGAGAGTGATCCACCATGCAGGTAAGGGATGGCATGAGCCCGCTTGTGCTTACCGTGGGCCCCGCGCACACACTCCGTGAGGCGGCACGCCTGATGTCGGCGCGGCACGTGGGTGCGGCCATCGTGATCGATTCTGAGCACTCGGGGATCGGGATCCTCACCGAACGCGACATCCTCAACTCCCTGGGCGCTGGCCAGAACCCGGACACCGAACTCGTCGCCCATCACCGCTCCAGCGACCTGGTCTTCGCGTCGCCCGACTGGACCCTTGAACAGGCCGCGGCCGCGATGGTTCGTGGCGGATTCCGTCACCTGATTGTCGTCGATGGCCAGGACGTCAGCGGCCTGCTTTCGATGCGGGACATCGTGCGCTGCTGGTCCAGGGCACGGCCGGTGACCACGCGGCCGACCGCGAGCGCGCGGAGCGGCGGGTAGCGGGTAGCCGCGCCGGCCCGCCTCGCTCGCGGGGTAGCCGCGCCGGCCCGCCTGCGCTTGCGGGGATGGTGCGCTTGCGCGAGAGTGTGGCGCCATGCAGCTTAGGGGCGCCGCCGTCTTGATAACCGGGGGATCTTCTGGGATAGGGGCGGCCACAGCGCGTGCGGTGGCCGCGGCCGGCGCGCGGCCGCTGGTCGCCGGGCGCGACCGGGAGCGGCTGGACGCGGTCGCGGCGCAGACCGGCGGGGTCGCGCTGATCGCCGATCTCGCCGCAACCGGCGGCGTCCACGGTCTCGTGGACGCAGCACTGCGGGCCGCGCCCGCTGGCGTCGACGTACTGATCAACAATGCGGGCGTCGGCTGGGCGGGACCGTTCGGCGACCTTCCTGCCGCGGCCGAGGATCGGCTGATCGCGGTCAACCTGACGGCGCCGCTGCGGCTGACCCGCCTGCTCGTCCCCGCGATGGCCGGCCGCGGGCGCGGCCACGTGGTGTTCGTCTCGTCCATCGCGGGCGCCACCGGCGTGCGGCGCGAGGCGGCGTACGCCGCGACCAAGGCGGGCGTGCACTACTTCGCCGAGAGCATCCGCTACGAGCTTCGCGGCAGCGGGGCCGGCGTCTCCGTCGTCTTCCCCGGGGTGATCGACACTCCCTTCTTCGAGCGGCGGGGCACGCCCTACCAGCGGAGACGGCCGGCCCCCATTCCTCCTGAACGGGTGGCCCGTGCGATCCTCGCCGCAATCGAAGGGAACCGCGCCGAGGTGTTCGCCCCCGGCTGGCTGCGTTATCCCGCATTGCTGCGTGGCGCCGCGCCCGGGTTGTTCCGGTCGCTGGCCGGGCGGTTCGGCTAACGCTGCGTCCCACGCGCACGCGAGGCCCGCGCGGCAACCGGCCAGGATCGCGGCAACCAGCCAGGTGCGCGGCAACCAGCCAGGTGCGGAGGAACTGGCCTGGTAAGGGACCAACGCTCCTGCATAAAGGACGTTCGGCTGGTATGCCGCCGGCAGTTACGGCCAGACCGTTGATGTCGGTATGGACTGACTAACCTGGGGCGGGTGACCAAGAGGTGATCGCGATGGCTGCTACGCCGCCTTCGCCTGGGAACTGGAAGGTCGTGTCCATGAACGCCGGCGGATCACGCCCGGTGGACGTCCGCGCGAACATCGGCGCCACGCTGCCGGCGTTGCCCTGGATCACCGCTGCGCTGCGCGCGGGCGGGGTGCGCCTCGTGGCCGCGGGCGTCGTCCTCATCGCGGTTCCGCTGCGCCGCGCGTCGCGCGACACGCGGGCCGGCTCAGCTGGCGCGGCCGCGCCGCCGGCCAGCTCATGAGCACTGCCGGGCTCGACCGCATCCTGCCCGCGGCGCGGCTGCGCGAGACGGACACGGTCGACCTCGCTGTGCCTGCCGACCAGGCCTGGCGCGCGATCCGGCATGGAAACCTGGCCGATTCGCCTGCCATCAACGCACTCTTCGCGATCCGTGGGATACCCGGCAGGTTCACCCGTCGCCACGACGCGACGGAGCCAGCGAAGCTGAATATCGACGATCTCATCTCCTCGCCCGCCAGACCCGGGTTCCAGCTGCTCGCCGACAGCCCGCCGGACGAGTTCACAGTCGGCGCGATCGGCAAGGTCTGGCGGCCCGACATCATGTTCGTGCACGTCCACGATGCGGGCGCGTTCGCCGCGTTCGACGACCCGGGATTCGTCAAGGTGGCGTGGGCCATCCGGCTGGCCCGGCTGACCGAGCACGACACCAGGGTCATCTTCGAACTAAGGGTCAGCGCGACGGACGAGGCTTCATGGCGCAAGTTCAGGCGCTACTTCCGCGTCATCGGCCCCGCCTCGCACTTCATCCGCCGCTCAGTGCTCGCCACGATGGCCCGCACGCACGGCACGCCCGAAGCGGCGGAGAATGTGCGTCCGCTGCCCGGCGACGAGCTCCTTCCCGATGCCGCAGGCCAGGTGACCCACGCGGTGACCGTGCACGCGCGGCCCGCCGACATCTGGCCATGGCTGGCGCAGATGGGCTGCCGTCGCGGCGGCTTCTACAGCATCGACCTGCTCGACAACCGCGCGCGGAGCGCGCGTGAGATCCACCCCGACCTGCAGAACATCACCCCGGGCGACGTCCTGCCTGCCACGCCAAAGGGCGGCGAAGGTTTTGAGGTGCTGCGCAGCGGGAAGCCCACCGAGCTGATCCTCGGCGGTCTCTACGATCAGGAGACCGGCCTCCAGCTACCCTTCGACGCCGCGCGCCCAGTGCAGTACTGGCAAGTGACCTGGGCATTCATCCTCCAGCCGTGTGACGACGGCACAACCAGGCTGCGCGTTCGCGCCCGCGCCTCATTCCCGCACACCGGGCGGTTGCACGGGATGTGGCTGACACAGGTTCATCACCTGATGCAAAGCGCGCAGCTGCGGCACATCGCGGCACGTGCGGAAGGACGGCTCCGCCGCGACGACTGGCTGGACGTCGTGGACGGCACTGTGGGCACAGCGATTATGGCAGCCGGCCTGCTCACCCCGTTCCGCCGGGCAAGGCGTAACCGCTGGGGCATCGACGACGCCACCGCCGGCCGCAGCTACCCGGGTGACGAACTCATCCCGGAGCCGCGGTGGAGCTGGACGCATGGCGTGGAAATCGATGCGGCCGCAGCAGACGCATGGCCGTGGATAGCCCAGATCGGCGCCGGCCGCGGTGGCTTCTACAGCTACCAGTGGCTGGAGAACATACTCGGTTGCGACGTGCGCAACGCGGAGACCATCCACCCGGAGTGGGCGGTACGCGAAGGCGGGGAACTCCGCCTGCACCCCAAGGTGCCGCCGCTGCGGGTCCTGTCGGTCACACCAGGCAGGTCCCTCGTCGCGTTCATGGGCCCGCAAACCGGCGAGGAAAAGCGCTGGATCGCCGCCAGCTGGCTATTTTTGGTCGAGCCGCTGCACGCCGGACCAGGGGCGGCTGAACGCTGCCGCGTGATCAGCCGGTACCGCTGCGCCACGTCTGATGACCTCGCCAGCCGGCTGCAGTTCGGCCCCGCGCTCATCGAGCCGATCGGCTTCGCGATGGACCGGCGCATGCTCCTCGGCATCAAATACCGCGCCGAACGCCCCGTCGAATTACGCCAGCCCCAGCTTGACGGCGGCAGTGGTTAGCCGATGAGGGGCAGCCGCGGATCGGGATAGTGCCCGCCTGGCCACCGGCCCGCGGCCGCGCGAATCCAGTCCAGGTCGTCGGTCAGATCCTCAGGCCTGCCGGGCACCGTCCTCCGGGCGAGAAGCTGGTCAAGAATCGACGCGCAGACGGCGATGCCCTCGGGCACGGCGACCGGCTCACGCCCGAGTGCATCGGTCAGATCGAGGCCGTGGACCACTGCCTCCACCACGCGGCTCGGCACGAACTCACCGAGTTCCATCGGCGCGAAGTAGCCCGGCCCGACTAGCGACGGCGGATTCGCCCTGGCCTCCTCGATCGTCTTTGTGAAGGTTTGCGTTAGCACGCCTGGCATATCCGCGGGCGTCTTGCCGGCGACCATTGTGTAGGCGTAGTCGTACACGACAGGCGCCACCTCTGATCGCGGTGAGATGAAGAAGCTGACCCTGTCCCTGCCTGCCTGGCCCTCACCAGGATCGGCGATCAGCGTCCTGGTGAGGCCGATGGAAATGTCCAAATGCCCGGCAAGCTCTAACAGGGACCAGCGCGGCAGGTTCGGGTCGAGGGGTTCAAGGTTCGTCGGCAGCGCCCATTCCTTGTCGCTGAGGGCGCCGAATACCCCAAGGATTGCCTGCAGTTGCCGGTCAAGCACGTCAACCGATGTTTCGTACGAATCCATCGCGTTTCCTCAGATCCAGCCTTGTGCGCCGAGTGTGATCACCTCAGCGCCCCAGTGTCAAGGCAGCGGCGGCCGCGGGGCCGCCGGGCCGCCGGGCCGCCGGGCCGCGGGGCCGCGGGGCCGGGCTAACGCGGCCAGGCGTGGATCTATATTATTTCGGTCAACATGGTCGACTATTTGCACTCCGCGGTGGGCGCAGCTAGCGGCGCCGGCCCGCATAGATCGCGGTTGACATAGATCAAGTCCGGGGCTGAGACTCGCGGCATGTGTCCTGGTGCGCCCATGCTCGTGGCACGTCTGTACGTTGACCTGCTCCGAGTGCGCAGCGCGATCTGTCTTGCCGCCTGAGTTCTGTCGTCCGAGGCCCGTATCCGGGTGCACTGCCAGACAACCTCAAGGATGCCACCATGACCCACCCCCACCATGACCCCACCTTCTACCCCTCACCGCACGACGCGGCAGTGGCGCCACGGGAGAAGCTCGCCTACGTCGCGGCCTTCTCCCGCCCGGCAGACAAGCCGGACGCGCTGGCCGTTGTGGACGTCGACCCCGATTCCGCGAGCTACGCTTCCGTCGTCGGATTCACCGAGCTGACCAACCTCGGTGACGAGTTGCACCACTTCGGCTGGAACGCATGCTCGAGCGCGCTGTGCCCAGGGGGCGGCCACGACCATGGCGAGCGCCGCTACCTGATCGTTCCCGGCATCCGTGACCAGCCGAGCACGGTAAGCGAACGGGCCCGCCGCGGTCCGGTTAACCTGCGGCTCACCCACGCGTTCAGACCGCTCGCGAACAACCAGCCCAGGCTCGGCGGCCGCAACCTGGCCCGTGATCCCTACCCGTGTGAAGTTGCCCGCGCTATTAGCCGGGAACTTAACACGCTGACGGATCATGGCCTCAGCGCCGCCAAGCAAAGACCCCGGATGGGTGGTATTTGAGACTGACGTTGCTGGAGTGGCGTTTCAGGTCGGGCGGCGCCGATCGTGGCCGTGACGGACGGGGCCCACGGCGCTCCGCCGAGGCGCTGCGATCCATTTCTCCAGGCGATCCGATTTTCTGGCGCTCCGCGCAGGCGCCAGGATTTGTTCCGGCTCACTCATCTGGCGCAGTCCGCGGCGGGACCATCGCACCCGCATGTTCCGCGCGGCTCATGGGCCCGCGAGAGCGCTCTACGCGAGTCTGACGTCGTCCGCGCGCTCGTGTACAGGCGGTGCGATATGCGGCGACCGTGAGCGCGCGGCCGACCTGGGGGACCGGGTCACCAGGATCGGTACCTGGTGCCTCGGCCGTCAGCGCACCGGAACTGGAACTCGCCGATGGCAGCAGGGTCGCAGGCCATCTCCATAACGGCTGCGCGGTGCCTTCGATACCGCCGGTGACACTGGCCTTCGGGGCTGCGCGGCGGGCGACCACGGCCGGCTACGGCTCGTCAACGCTGAGCATCCCGGACGGCCCGGACCCGCCGGGCTGCTGTCCGGCCGGACGGGTATGTCGCCCGGGCGTCGGATGCCGAGGCAGGCGCTGCCGTTGATGCTGGGGCTGGCGAGCGTGGCAATGGCCGGCCGAGCGGGCTTCGCGCCGCCCTTGCGGCCTGGTGCGGCGAACCCGCTCACGTGACGGTCTGACGCGGGCGTTTGCCGGACCGGTCGCAGCGCCGGTCAGCGCGCTTTGGCAGGGGCGGGCGAAATGTGCCTCGATTATGCTCGGATAGCTTGTCTTGCGAGCTTGGGGGCGCTGATGGCCGAGGGACTTGACCCTATCGAGACCGGCCGCGAGCTGCACGAGCGCGTCAAGAACCTGCACGGGGAGCCGGCCGGGGATATGGACAGCGGTGCCGCAGCAGACAAGGACGGCGCCCGCGGTGCCGCAGCAGACAAGCACGGCGCCCGCGACCATCATTCGCGGCGGGTGCAGATTTGTGAGGCCCTGCTGCTCGCGCTGGTCACCATGACGGCAGCCTGGGCGGGCTACGCGGCGGCGGCCTGGGGCACGACCTCGCGCGTCGACATCGCCCGGGCGAACACCCTGCGCGATCTCGCTACCCGCGCTGAACTCAGGGCGCTGTCGCTCCGCAACTTGGACTCCGCTTCCTTCGACGCCTGGTTCACCGCATTTACCCTCAACAACCCGCAGAAGGAAGCAATCGCAGAACGCCGCTTCCGGCCCCAGTTCCTGGTCGCTTTCAAGGCGTGGCTGGCAACCGACCCGTTGCACAATCCTCATGCGCCGCCCGGGCCGACCTATATGCCCCAGTACAAGCTCGCGGACCAGGCGAATGCCAACGCGCTCGACACCGCGTCCGACACGAAGTTCCAGGTAGGCACCCACGACGGGCTCGTGAGCGACGACTACATCCGGATCACGTCTTCCTCGCCGCGGTGCTGTTCCTGGTCGGAATCGGCAGCACGTTCAAGCTGTACAACGTCCGTTACGCCCTGATCACGTTTGGATCTATGCTGCTCATCGTGGCGACGGTATTGATTTTGCTGCAGCCCGGCCTGCCCGACTGATGGGCAGACGCGGCCGGGACGCAATCAGGACGCGGCCGCGCGCGAAATGATCGTGTCCACCTCGGCCTTGCGGCCGGCCTCCTCGGCGGCGAACCGCTCGCGATCGAGCTTTTCCGCTATGTCCTCGTCCTGGCCCATCAGGACCTCGAGATCCTGCTTGGCCATGTCAAGCACGCCGAGATCGTGGTAGGCCCGCTGCAGCCGCTCGCTCCACAGCCCGATGTCGCGCACGCACGGCACGATCCGGGCGAACAGCAGGCTGCGGAACATCCTCATGTAGGGCGACTCGTCGAGGATCGGCTTGAGCTCCTTTACCGGGATGCCGAAGTTCTCCCAGACCTCAAAGCCACGGATCCGGTCGCGCATCAGGTAGCAGCCCTCGATGACGAAGTCCTCGCGCTCCCGCCGCTCCGCCTCGGTGATCTGCTTGTAATAGTCGCGCAGCGCGAGCCGCCCGAACGCCACATGCCTGGCCTCGTCCTGCATCACGTAGGCGAGGATCTGCTTGGGCAGCGGCATGGTCGTCGTGTCGCGCATGAGCCCGAACGCGGCGAGCGCGAGCCCCTCGATCAGCACCTGCATGCCCAGATAGGGCATGTCCCACCTGGAGTCGCTGAGGGTCTCGGCGAGGAGCCTCTGCAACTGGCCGTTGACCGGGTAGACCAGGCCGATCTTGTCCTGCAAGAACCTGGCGTACAGCTCCACATGCCGCGCCTCGTCCATCACCTGGGTGGCGCCGTAGAACTTGGCGTCGAGGTCGGGGGCCGACTCCACGATCCGCGACGCGCACACCAGCGCGCCCTGCTCACCGTGCAGGAACTGCGAGAACTGCCACGACGCCGCGTGCCGCCGCGCGTCCTCGCGCTGGCGCTCGCTCATCTTGCCCCAGTACTTGGTGCCGTAAATGGCCAGCGACTCATCCGGGACACCGAGCACGTTGCAGGGATCGACCTCGATGTCCCAGTCGATCCGCTTAGCGGCATCCCACTGCTTGTCCTTGCCCTTCTGGTACAGGGCAAGAAGCCGGTCGCGGCCATCGTCGTAATCCCAGCTGAAGCGGGCCGAACCCGCCGCGGGAACACTCCAGTCCAGGCTGGCAAGCGAGGTGGTATAGAGATCGCGGGTTGACAAGGTCACTCCTCCCGCCGCAGCGCCGACGATCCTGAGCGCGGCACCTGTACGTTGTACGACGGTCGCACGTACACCGTACGTATGTCAACGCCTTTTGGCTCGGCCGGTTCGGGCACCGCTGCCCTTTCGTGGCTCTAGCTTGTAATGGCTCAGCCCTTTGGGGGCTCAACCTCTGGGGGCTCTGCCCTCCCGGTGGCACACGGCCCCGGGTGGCTCAGCCCTTGGGGGCTCAGCCCTTGGGGGCTCAGCCCTTGGGGGCTCAGCCCGCCCGGTGGCTCAGCCCTCCCGGGGGCTCAGCCCTCCCGGTGGCTCAGCCCTCCCGGTGGCTCAGCCCTCCCGGTGGCTCAGCCCTCCCGGTGGCTCAGCCCTCCCGGCGGCTCGGCCGTGGCAGGCGCACCTGTGCGCGGCAAGGCGGTGACAGCGGTGATCAAAAGATCGAGGCCGAACTCGAAGTCGGCATCGGGATCGTGCTCCATCAGGGTGCTCGCCAGGGCCAGCGTATTGGGGAACTCGGCCGGATCCAGACGTGTCACATACCCGTCCAGGCCTTCGGCCGCGCCAGCCAGGCGCCGGCTCAGCCGGGCCTCGTTGACCACGGCGCCTAGCGCGTAGGCGACGAACGAGCGCATAACGCGGACGGCGGTCACGCCGTCGAACCCGGCCGCGCGCGCCGTGGCCAGCGCCAGCTCGAGCGGCCGAAGACCGGCGGGTGAGTTGAGCTGGCGCATGATCACGACGTTCACGCTGCGCGGGTACTTCCGCGACATCTCACGGAAGGCCCTGACCAGCGCCCTTGTCTGGTCGCGCCAGTCCGCCTGCGGCTGCGCGGCGAACTGGAGGTCGGCCATCACATACTCGGAAATGGCGTCGAGCAGGGCAGCTTTATTGGGCACATGGTTGTAAAGCGACATGACGCCGAAGCCGAGTTCGGCCGCGATCCGGCGCATGGACAGGGCGTCCTCACCCTCCCGCTCGAGGAGTTCCACTGCCGTACCCACGATTCGCTGCCGGGTTAGTTGTGCCCGCTGCGCGGTGGTCTCGCGTTGCGCGGTGGTCTCGCGTTGCGCGGTGGTCTCGCGTTGCGCGGTGGTCTCGCGTTGCGCGGTGGTCTCGCGTTGCGCGGTGGTCTCGCGCGCATCAGGCACGTCCTTGCCTCCCCTCCGATCCGTCACGTCATGCTACGCGGCACACCCAACAGGCCAGTGATCCCCACGAGACGGCGCCGGCCCCAGGCGAACTGTGCCGACGACGAACTGTGATCGTGGTGGAGCCGATGGACGGAAAGGTGTTTGATGCTCATGTGGCCGAATTCACCAAAGATGATGTGCTCGCTCTGGCTGGGGAAAAGTCTTTCGACCGGGGCATCGGCTACATTCGCGCCGTCAGCGATCTCGAGGCGGACGGGGATGTCATCTACGCGACCGTGCAGGGAAATGACCGCTACGAAGTCGAACTGAACGTCGGCCCTTCTGGCCTCAGCGGAAGCTGCGACTGCCCGTGGGGCGAGGAAGGCAACTTCTGCAAGCACTGTGTCGCCGCGGCACTCGTCTACGGGTATGACCGCGACAATGGCCGGATCTTGCCGCGTCGCTTTGACCTGCGCGCTCAGCTGGCGTTATTGGACCACGCGGAACTCGTTGACCTGCTGGTGGAGGTGGCGGAAAGCGATCGCGACCTGCGGCGGCGGCTGCGCGAGGCAATTGAGCAGCAGTAGTTTTGATGATCGGCCCTCGCTTACCGAACCGCGGCCGCCGGGCGCGATTTGCGGTGCTGGAAGGCTGGCCCGGATGGCATCGAGTTCCGCGACCGGGCCGGCCGCTGCAGTGGCGGCTTTCATCGCGGCGGCCGAAGCAATCTCGGCGGCCGGCAGATCACCGGGTTCCGCGAGCGCCGAGGCGGTTGCGCCAGCAGCCGAGCGCAAAGTGCCGCGTACCGGTCGCCGTCGGCAAGCGCCCGATCGCTCAGCCGGAGCAGCGAGGCCTGATCCGCCCGCAGCCGGTGAACGGAGGCCGATGCTATTTACGCTGCACGAAGGCACGAAGGTAACAAGAAACCCCCGAAGAACTTTTTCACAGCCAGGCAGTATGGCCACATCAGTAACGTAGAAGATCAAAATGGTTACCGCAAATTGCCACCCTTGCGCCGGCCTACCTCACTGTTATAGCAGGTCAGCAGCACTGTTTCAAATGATCCCGCGCCGATCAGGCACCGGGCGCAGGAAACCAGCGCGAGCGAATTCAACGCTAAGCCCTGGCACGGTGGCGAGCCAGGCAAACAAAGCCGACCTTCGGCGGTGCCCGGTCGGGACCTATGGCAGTTTCAGCCGGATGCGGGACAAGCCCATGCTTCGGGCAACCTGATCCGCGATGTGAGGGAGGAATCACATGGCTACCATCGACCATCAACTCGAGCCGACTGCCGTACCAGTAGGCAAAGGTCCCCCTGCAACATGGGGGAACGCGGCGCCCCTCGCGCTGGGAGGCTTCGGGGTGACCACGTTCATGCTCAGCATGATCTTGACTGGCCTCGTCCCAGCGGCGACCGAACCGATCGTCTTCGCCGTCGCGTTCATGTTCGGCGGACTGGCCCAGCTGATCGCCGGGCTGATCCTGCTGCGCGTGGGGAACACGTTCGCCGGGGTGTTGTTCTCCGGCTTCGGCGCGTTCTGGCTGTCCTTGTTCGCCTTCGCCGAGTTCTTCGCGAAGAGCGTGCCCGCCGCCGATGTCGGCCACGCGCAAGCCTTGTTGTTGTACGCCTTCGGCATCTTCGCCTTGATCATGTTCGTCGCCTCGTTCCGTACCAACGTCGTGGTGGTCGCGGCGCTCGCGTTGCTGACCGTCGCCCTGTTCGTGCTGGGCGCCGCCGACTACACGGCGACCACCGGGCTCACGAAGGTCGGTGGGTGGATGGGCTTGGCACTTGCGGGAGCCGCCCTGTACCTGTGCCTGGCTGAGGTGTGCGAGGCGGCCTACGGCCGCGAGGTTTTCCCGATCGGCCACCTCGCAAAGAAGTAGAGTGCAGACGCGCGTTACGGCCGGTGAGATCAGTGTCGTCACCGGCCGTTGCGGATGCGTTCCGCCTGCGCCGACTGACCCGGTCCCGGCCGGTCAGAGGTAGTTTCGCCGCTGAAAGAATTTAGGGCAGATCCATCCGGGCAGCGCCGGCAGCCAGTATGTGGCCAGGCGGTAGGTGGGCACGGCTGACACTGCGGCCCCCCGGGCGCACCCCGATACCGGTCAGACCTGCGGCGAGGGCAGTCTCGATTGCCCAAGGCAGCGGTCCCCCCGCACAGCGGTCCCCCCCGCACAGCGGTCCCCCCCGCACAGCGGTCCCCCCCGCACAGCGGTCCCCCCCGCACAGCGGCCCCCCGCACAGCGGCCCCCCGCACAGCGGCCCCCCCGCACAGCGGCCCCCCGCACAGCGGCCCCCCGCACAGCGGCCCCCCCGCACAGCGGCCCCCCCGCACAGCGGCCCCCCCGCACAGCGGCCCCCCCGCGGCGGCCAGGCCTCGTCCAGTCGCTGGATGCGGACGAAGATGCCGTGATCGGCAACGGCGGCGAACACGCCGAAGGTGATCACCGCCAGCACCCCCGCGAGGAAAGCGTCCCCGCGAGGCGCGGCAAGGAGTCACTGCTCGTCCCGCCCTGGCGCCATCCGCATGCTCATCGTGGGCACGCCGCACCTCTCCCGCACAACGTAAGATCCTCGGTGCGCCGCACATAGCCGACGAGGGCAGACCTGGGCACGAATGAAAGCGCGGTGTCGACGGCGACGGCCAGCACGGGGGGCGCGCCTGGCCTGAAGCTGAACCGGTAGGTGGCACAACCCCCAGGAAAGGTGTAGAAGCGAACGCTGGAGAATTGCGGGACCAGGCTCAGCGGGCGGTCGAACTGGCGCATGCCGGGCTGGTCGGAGGGGATCTGCTGAGCACCAGAGGTGTCGCAGGTCGCGGTCAGGGTTACGGTGACGGCCTGCGGCCCGGCTTGATCGGAGTCCAGCCACAGGGTGGCCTTACCGCTGGAGATGTTCGCGCCGCTGGTAGTCCAGCCCGACGGGAGCGCTGCTATACAGGGCAGCATGGCCGCCGACGGGACTGCCTGGGCGCTGAGGATCATCGAGTGGCCGGTGCCGCAGGTGGGCGCTCTGGCGCCGATCTCCTCGGCTGGGCGGAACGCCGACCCCCCTACCACCGCGGCGACGAGGATGCCGCCGAGCATGGCAGCGGCCAGGCTGACCCGCCTGATGCTCCAGCGTTGCAGCGTGATCGGCCTGCGCTCGGGGGCGAGTTTGCGGAACTCGCCGAGCAGGTCGCGCGGGTCGCGTTTCATGAACGCGCGCAGCTGGGTCGGGCTGGCGACCCCGCGGGTGGCGGCGAACGCTTCGGCTAGCTCGGCCTCGGTGAAGTAGGCCAGTGCCCGCCGGTAGACGCGCTCCGGGTCGGAGCGCACCGCGAGCACCAGCATCATGTTGCCCAGGTCGACTGCCTGCCGCCACGGTGATGGGCGAACTTGGACGAAGAACGCGTCGATCAGCAGCAACTCCGACGCGCGGACCATGAGGTTGCCGGGCTTGATGTCGCGGTGGGCGATCCCGGCGTCCCATAGCTGCCTGATCAGCAGCAGCCCTTGGCCGATCACACCGTCGTCGACCTCGGCCTCGCCGATTTCGACGGCGCCGGTGAAGAACTCCGTGACGAGCAGATACTCACGCTCGGGGGTGATCTCCACGATGCCGTAGGGCCGGGCCGTGCGGACCCCGATGTCGCGCAGCAGACGCAGGGCATAGTCCTCGTACTCGACCAGGCGCCGCACGGTCTGGAACGGATGCTCATCTTCCAGGGAACCGTAGAGGATCGTGCGCCACAGCTTGTACCAGCGGTCGGCGCGCACATGGCCCTTGGTATAGAGCTTGGCGAACAGGAACTCGTCTGGGCTGCCCCCGACTCGCAGCCGCAGCGGCGTAGAGCCGGCGGACGACTCCAACCCGACCGGCGTGATCTCGAGCACGGTAAAGCCGAGCTGATCGTGCACCGCCCGGCGGATCGCCTCGCCCCGGCGGCCCGTCACATCGACATGCGCGGTGCGGCCGCGCCGGTAGGCGACAGGGAACACCTCGTTCGGGGTGACGAAACGGAACGCGGTGACCGGGATCGCCACGCCGAGCGCGACCCCGAACAGCACATCGCCCGGATGATCGACACCCAGGTACAGGCGGGCGAGACAGAACAGGGCGACCACCGCGGCCACCGCCGCCTTCGCGTAGGAACGGGGCCGGCCCGCGACCACTAGGCAGTAGACGGCGCCCATCAGGAAGAGCGTCAGGACCGCGACTGGGGGCGACGGCGCGGAATACCCTCCCCAACTGCCGATGATCGGCACACCGTACGGGCGCGGCCTCGACAGGCTGAAGTAGATCCACTGCCCGATGATCTCAAGGAAGAACAGGCTGCCGACGAGCACCAGTAAGTGCCGCCAGCGCCGGAACACCATCGCGAGAGCCACCACCGACAGGCCCAGCACGGTGACCCCCCAGCTATAGCCGGCAACATTGATCCCGTTGGCCACATCAGTCAGCCACGGCGTCCGTATCCCCGCCAGCAGGCGCAGCACGGCCGTGCTCGCCCGGTCATCAGTCCGGAGCCATGGCGTGTAGAGCCCGGCCAGCAGCGCGCCGCCGAGGATGACAGCCGCCAGCACCAGCCACGCTGTCGTGCTGATGGACATCGAGCGCGGCAGCGGCGGCGGCGCCCCCGTCGGACGCCGCTGGCGGCGGGCCTTGTGAACGGCAGAGACGGCCGAGGCCGGCGGCAAGCTGGCGGAGCCGTGCTGTGCGGCGGCAGGCTCAACGCTGTCACTCACCGCACCCCACCCCCCGCCCGGATCAGCCCATGCGCGCGCAGCCAGCCGCGGGCCACCACCCGTGGATCCTGCCCCGCGAGCTCCACCCGCGCGTCGAGACCGCGCAGCGCGCCGGTATCCAGGCGGGCCGACACCATGTCGAGCACGGCGACCACATCTGGGCCGTATCTGGCGACAATATCCCGGCGCAGCAGCGGCGTGATGTTCTCGGCCGGCTGAAGGCCG
Organism: uncultured Actinomycetota bacterium; assembly: GCA_963727015.1. Taxonomy (GTDB): domain Bacteria; phylum Actinomycetota; class Actinomycetes; order Streptosporangiales; family Streptosporangiaceae; genus DATFVJ01. Next base: position 217,882 of record CAVSEV010000010.1, read on the forward strand.
CGCGTATCGGCCAGCGTCGTGAGGTGCTGCGCCGAGATGGCCGGATCGGTTGTGAACAACAAGGCAACGTCTATGTCCGACGCCTCGAGGGCCTGCCGCGTCAAGGGGCCCCCGGCGTCGAGCGGGATGAACTTCCTGAAGTGAAGCCCGTAGACCCTTTCGAGCCCGGACAGGCAATCGGCACGCCCAGGGCACTCGGGCGGACCGCCGAACACCAGACCCGGCGCCACCCTGGCGAGGTCAGCGATGGATCGCAGGCTGTAACGTTCCGCGGTCGCTGCAGTCACCACGATCGCATTCGCGTCCTGCGCGGCGGCCGGGCGCCCTGCCACCAGCCCCCGGCCCGCAACCGACTCTCCGAGCGCCTTGTTGGCCTGCTCGACGTTGGATGTCGCTGGCAGCCGTCCGAGGCTGACGAACTCGAGCGCTGATCCCGCGTACTCCGGCACCAGCTGGACCAGGCCGCTCATCAGCGCCGGATCCACCATCTCGCGATTGCCCAGGTCCGGCAGTACCCGGACCGGGAAGCCCTTCGCCGCGAGCGCGCCTGCGTAGATGTCGGCCAGCAACACACTCTCAGGGAAGTCGAATGACCCCACTGTGATCGCCGCACCTTGCCGCCCCGCCGCGGGTGCGCCTGCAGGCGGCCCGCGACCGCTCGACGCCTGACAAGACGACATACAAGCAGAACACGCCACCGCGAGCGCGATCGACGCGGCGGTCCGATACATGATGCGCAAACTCAGCATCGCAGCCCTCGCTCCACAGCTCTCGGGGATTTACCCGCGCCCGGTTCTGCTCAGCGCCTGTCAGGCGAATAAGCGTCACGAGCCGAGCTCGGCGAAGCTGCGTGGAATCACGCGCAGCTAGCTCACCGGGAGGCTGCTCAGATAGGGCGAACTCATGCCTCCTACCGCATTTTCAATGCTAGGGCGTGCCAAGCGACCCGGCAACGGTGGCTGCCTGCCAGCTTTGGGGGGTCCCAGCGCAGTCGTTCAGGCCCATTGCCCGTGGGGACGACCCCGCCGTGAGCGCTCGCTGCCAACGCCGGTGGAGGCGTGGTTAAACCCTTGAGGTCGCCGCGGATCTGGCCGGCGATCGGGTGACTTTTGTCATGCCAGCGGTTGCAGCGCGAGGTCCGCCGCTCCGATGAGCCCCGCGGCCTGGCCCAGGCTCGCCGCTACGACCGGTGGAAGCACCCGCCTGTCATGCGAGAATGTGTGCGCGGGAAGCGCAATGCGGGCCGGATTCAGCAACAGCTCCCACGGCGATCAGGCCCCCGCCGATCACGACCACCTCGGGGTCGAGCAGCGTGACCAGTGAACCTGACCGGAAAATAACGATCTTGACGGGCGGACGGCAGCGGACCCTGACCGGTGATTGCCAGTGAGGGTCTGGGTTGTGCGGTATGGGTCAGGCTGCCTGGGTGATGGTGACGGCGTAGCCAAGGGCTTCGAGCTGGCGGATGTGGCTGCGGGCCTTGCGCTGTTTGTCGATGCGGCTGGTGTAGTAGCCGGCGCCGAGGTCGTGGTAGCGGGCGGCGGGGTCGGCGAGCAGGTGCCAGATGATGACCAGGATGGTGCGGGCGATGGCGACCAGGGCCTTGAGCTTGCCGCGGCGCTTGACGAGCCGGCGGTAGCGTTCGCCGAGGAAGGTGTCGGTCTTGGCGGCGGCGGCTGCGGCTTCGCCGAGAACGCCTTTGAGATAGGGGTTGCCCTTGCCGGTTCGGCCGGCGCGGTTGCGGGGCCCGGACTGGATTGTGTGCGGGCAGACCTTGGCCCACGACACCAGGTGCCCAGGGGTGGGGAACTGGGCCATGTTCAATCCGAGCTCGGCGATGATTGCCTGCGCGGCCTCGCGGCCGATCCCGGTGACCTGATCCAGGCGGTCGACGGCGGGCAGCACCGGGGCGCCGTCGCCCCTGCCCGCGCCGGGGCCGGTGGTGCCGTCGGCGTCGACGCCCTGGGCGGCGGGGATCGCGGCGATCAGCTCCTCGAGCCGGGCGGTGAGCTTGCCGATCTGGGCGGTGAGGGCGTCGATCTGGTCTAAAAGCATCCGGGCGAGCTCGGCGTGGTGATCGTCGAACTTGCCCGTCAGCGCTTCCACCAGGCGGTCGTGCTTGGCCCGCATCTTGCCGCGGGCCAGCCCGGCCAGGACCTTCGGGTTCCGCTCGCCGGCGATCAGCGCCTCCAGCATGTCGCGGACCGACAGCGTGTCCAGCCTGCTGGCCACCGCCGACACCTTAATAAGAGCGTCTTCCAGCAGCTTCTCCAGCCGGGCATAGTGGCGGGTCCGCTCCCGGGTCAGGTCGGTCCGCAGCCGGGTGTAATCGCGCAGCTGCCGGATCTCGGCGGGCGGCACGAAGGAAGGACGCAGCAGGCCCCGCTCCGTGCATTTGGCCTGCCACACCGAATCGAGCTTGTCCGTTTTCGGCCTGCCCGGGGCCTGCTTGACGTCCCGGGCGCTGACCAGCTGCACGTCCAGGCCGCGGGCCTCGAGCAGGTAGAACCACGGCCGCCAGTAGTCGCTGGTGGACTCGAGGGTGACCTTCTCGATCCCCTCGCAGGCCAGGTGATCGGCCAGCTCCAGGATCGCGCCGGTGGTCGCATCCACCTGCCATACCCGGGTCCGCCGCTTGCCGGGCCGGGACTCGTGCGGCACCCGGGTGCACACCATCCCGGTCGCTTTCGCCACATCGACCGCGGCGACCCGCTGCAGGATCTGCTCGTGCCCCTCGTCTTCGATCTCCTGCGGTTCCATCACCGGGACCATCTCCTCACGCGCCATCACGGCAGGACAGCAAGGGATGCCCGCGGGGTCTCGGTCGGGAACCGAAATTCTGACCGGCGTGCTCGTGGCTACAGTGCGCGACCCGTAGGTCAAGACCCCAGCGCCAGACTAGCCCGCGGGCTCGGAGCCCAGAAAAGTACCGGCATCGGCGGGCAACCCCAACCCCATTTTCACGCCGGCGCGGCGTCCCCCGCAGGGGATATCAGGACTAGCCCGACGCCCAGCCACTCGCCGAGCCGGTCGAACAGCTCGATCGCCGCGGGGTCGCCCGCCTGCGCGGCCGCGAAGACAATCTCACCCGTGACTTGCTGCGGGCCGCCAGCCAGGGTCGCCATGGTGCCGGTGGGGCTCGCTTCCGCGGCTGCCCGCCCGGCGCGTCCGAGGGCCGTGCCGGAGGCGACAGCCTCCAGGCAGCCGCGATTGCCGCATCCGCACACCGGCCCCTCGGCAGCCACGGTGATATGGCCGAACTCACCGCCGATACCCGTCGAGCCACGGAACAGCCGGTCGTCGAGGATGAAGCCGCCACCAACGCCGGTTCCCACGGTGACCACGAGCACGTTCCGATGCCCGGCGCCCGCCCCATAGCGAGCTTCCGCCCAGGCGGCCGCGTTGGCGTCGTTATCGACTACGGCCGGCAAGCCGGTAACTTCCGCCAGCCTTTTTCTTAGCGGAAGGTCGTGGTAGGCGTTGTTCGGCGCCCACCTGATATGGCCGGCTGGCCAATCCACCATCCCGGCGGCGCCGACCCCCACTGCTTCGACGGCGGGGTGGCGCGCCCGCAGGGCGGCGACCATTTCGAACATCATCTCGACAGCGCTCGGACCGCCGGCCGGCGTTGGCTGCTCCAGCCGCTCGAGCACGGTCCCGCCGCTCACGACGCCCGCGGCTATCTTCGTGCCGCCGACGTCCAGGCCGACGCTGACCCTGGGCCCTGTCCCGGTTGCCATTCCTCGCAGCCTCCCGCGGCGGATTTTACCCCGGCCATGAACGCGCGGGGCGACGGAGCTTGACAATATGTGATTAATGGCCCACAGGCAGACAATGTCCAAACCCGCAGGCTCTGGGCGCCTCACCCAGTGCCAATCGGGGAAGGATGAACGCATGGGTACGTGGTCACTCACCTATGAAGGCTTCGACCCGGGGCGCCAGCGGCTGCGTGAAGCGCTGTGCACTCTCGGCAACGGGTACTTCGCGACCCGCGGCGCGGTCCCGGAGGCAAGCGCCGACGAGGTTCATTACCCGGGCACCTACGTCGCCGGCCTGTACAACCGCCTGCGGACGGAAATCGCGGGCCGCACGGTCGAGAATGAGGATCTTGTCAACGTGCCGAACTGGCTGCCGCTCAGCTTCCGCATCGCCGGCGGGGAGTGGTTCGACGCGGCGAACGCCGACCTCCTCACCTACCGCCACGAACTCGACATCCGCCGCGGTGTGCTCACCCGGCACGTTCGCTGGCATGACGCCGACGGGCGGCGCACAAGGCTGACACAGCGCCGCCTCGTTTGCATGCGCGACATGCACCTGGCCGCCCTCGAGACAACGTTCGAGGCCGAGAACTGGGCCGGTGAGCTCGAGATCCGTTCCGGGCTCGACGGCCGCGTCGTCAACGCGGGCGTCCACCGCTACAGCGAGCTGAGCAACCGCCACCTTGAGATTCTCCGGGCCGGAGGATCGGGCGAAGAGGCCGTCGAACTCGAAGTGGAAACCAACCAGTCCGGCGTTCGCATCGCCCAGGCGGCGAGGACGCGGCTGCTGCGTGACGGCATCCGGGTGGCCGGGCCACGCTCGCTGATCGACGAGGACGGCTACGTCGGCCACGCGTTCACGGCCGAACTCGCCGAGGGCCGCGCGGTGACCGTGGAGAAGATCGTCGCGCTTTACACGTCAAGGGACCGCGCCATCTCCGAGAGCCTGGTGGACGCGCGCCTCGCAGTGATGCGCGCGGAGAGCTTCCGTGTCCTCCTCGCCAGGCATGCCCGCGCATGGAACCGCATCTGGAACCGCTTCGACATCCGCCTGGACAGTGCTCACGAGCAGGCGGAACTGGCCCTGCACCTGCACATCTTTCATTTGCTCCAGACGGTTTCGCCAAACACGATCGACCTCGACGCCGGCGTGCCAGCGCGAGGCTGGACGGGGGAGGCCTACCGCGGTCACATCTTCTGGGACGAGCTGTTCATCTTCCCATTCCTGAACTTCCAGCGGCCCGTGCTGAGCCGCGCGCTCCTGATGTACAGGCACCGGCGCCTCCGTGCCGCCCGCTGGGCGGCCAGGGCCGCAGGATACGAAGGGGCGATGTATCCGTGGCAGAGCGGAAGCAATGGCCGCGAGGAGACACAGACACTCCATCTCAACCCGCACTCGGGACGCTGGCTACCCGATCACTCTCACCTGCAGCGCCACGTCAACATCGCGGTCGCCTACAACGTCTGGCAGCACTACCAGGTAACGGGCAACATGGAGTTCCTGCGCTTCTACGGCGCGGAAATGCTGATCGAGATCGCCCGCTTCTGGGCGAGCATCGCGTCCTACAACATAGACCTGGACCGCTACGAGATCTACGCCGTGATGGGCCCCGACGAGTATCACGACGCCTACCCCGACCGGGACACTCCGGGGCTCGACAACAATGCCTACACCAACGTGATGGCCGCCTGGGTGTTGCAGCGGGCGCTCGAGACGCTCGAGTTGCTGCCGGACAACTACCGTGAGGAGCTGTTCGAGGAGCTTGGGCTCGGCGGCGAAGAGATGGACAGCTGGCGGGACATCGCGGCGAAGATGTATGTGCCGTTCCACCATGACGGGATCATCAGCCAGTTCGACGGCTACGACCGCCTCAAGGAATTCGACTGGGCCGGCTACCGCGAGAAGTACGGCAACATCCAGCGGCTCGACAGGCTGCTGGAGGCCGAGGGTGACACCGCGAACCGTTATCAGGTATCCAAGCAGGCCGACGTGCTCATGCTGCTTTACCTGCTGTCCACCGACGAACTGCGCGGGTTGCTCGCCGGTCTCGGGTACGAGGTCAGCCAGGATCAGCTGCGCAGGACCATCACCTACTACCTGGAACGCACCTCGCAGGGGTCCACCCTGAGCAGGGTGGTGCACGCGTGGGTCCTGTCCAGGTACGACAGCTCAGACGCTTGGCGGCTCCTCCTCGAAGCCCTGGACAGCGACATCGCCGACGTCCAGGGCGGCACGACCGCCGAAGGCATACACCTGGGTGCGATGGCGGGGACGGTGGACATCGTCCAGCGCTGCCTCGGCGGCTTGGAGGCCCGGCACGACGTGCTGTGGTTCAACCCTGTGCTGCCGCCCGAGGTGTCGGACTTGCGCTTCAGCGTCCACTACCGTGGCCACCGCCTGCAGATCGACATCACCACCGAACGCCTTCGGGTGACCGGGCGCCCGGGACCGACCACGCCGATCACCCTTGGCTTCCGTGGCAGGACGTTCAGGCTCAAGCCGGGCGAGACGACCGAGTTCATGTTGCAGCGCAAGCCCTGATCGGGCAGGCCTGATCAGGGCAGACCCCGAGCGGGTCGTGCCGCCTGGTTAAGCCGCCGCGGTGCGCAGTTCGAGACGGCCTTCACGCAGGGCGCTGACCGCCACGTCGTCGAGGGTGGTCACGACGAGATCGGCACCGGCGTCCAACAGCAGCGCCTCGTCATTCAGCCGTGCCACGCCAAGGGCTGACATCCGCCCGGCCTTGGCCGCCTGGATGCCGGAACTCGCGTCCTCGACCACGAAACACGCTTCAGGCGGGCATCCAAGCTCTTCCGCAGCGGCCAGGAAGATCGCTGGGTCGGGTTTGCCGCGCGGGAAGTCGCGGCCAGTGACGTCGCCGTCGAAGACATCAAGCAAGGTCAGGCCCGCGTCCACAAAGCCATAGGACAGACCGTTCGCCGCGGCGAAGGTGTCCAGCCGTATTTGCCTGAGGAAGAGCTTCGCATTCTTGGATGACGACGCCGAGGCGACACGGATCCCCGCGTCCTTGACGGCGAGCAGGAACCGCAGGGCGTCGGGAAACGCCGTGAACTTGCCCGCCTCGATCAGTTCGATCACCCGCACCTGCTTGCGCGCGGCGTACTCCTCCGCGCGGCGCTGGACATCGGGCACGCCGAAGTACTCGAGGGCGGCGCGGGCGCCGCTCATGCGGGGCATCCCGGCCATGACCTCCTGGTAGATCTCCGGTGTGAAACGCTCCGGCGTGTAAGTCGTCTGCGCACTGATGTCCCGCCAATCGTGCTCCATCAGGTCTTGCAGTGACTCACGCCAGGCACGTTCGTGCGGCGAGTCCACCAGCACGCCGTCCACGTCGAAGATGCCCCCGAGATAGCCCATGACAATCACCCCTTCCTGAACGGCACTGGCCAGTTCCGGCCGGTTACATACTCGCGAGTTCGCGGCCCTTGGTCTCCTTGACCCACTTCAGCACGAACAGGAGCGACAGCAGGGCCGCTGTTGTGTACAGCCAGCCCATAGGCGAGGCCGAGCCCGACGTCCTTGAGGTAAGGGAACGAGACAGAGACGACCCAGTTGGCGATCCACTGCGCCGCCGCCGCAACTGACAACGCTATCGCCCGGATGCGGTTGTTGAACATCTCCCGCCGGCTTGGCACACGCCAGCGCGCACCACGCGCCCTGCCCGGTGCTCATCGTCCGCGGCAAGCACGGCGGAGCCGGCGGGCCCGGCTGACGATCGATCGCAAAACCCGGTCATGCCACGTTATGGCAGGTGGCCGGTGTCGTTGAAGCGGCGCACGGCGGCGAAGTGGTGGTCGTGCCACTGGATTTCGTTCAGGCAGGCGGATCCGAGGTACATCCGGTAGAGGGTGACGAGAGGGACGTCGAGGGCCCTGCACAGCAGGGCCTTGATCGGTGTGATGTGGCTGACGACCAAGACCGTCTGGCCGCGGTGGTCGCGCAGTATCCGGTCGCGTGCACGGTCGGCCCGGCGGGCAGTGCAGGCGAAACTCTCACCGCCGGGTGGCGCCTGCCCGGGATCGTGCTGCCACGCGGCGACCTGTTCGGGCCATCGTTCCTGGATCTCTTCCAGGGTGCGGCACTCCCACTCGCCGAAATCGGTCTCCCGCAGATCATCGTCGATGGCCGCGGTCAGGCCGAGTTCGGCGGCGGCGATGGCCGCGGTGCCCGCGGCGCGCCGCAAGGGCGAGGTGACCACCGCGTCGATCCGCCGCCCGGCGGCAAGCCGCCGGGCGGCGGCTCTCGCCTGCCGGGTGCCATCCTCGCTGAGCGGCACGTCACACAGGCCGCTGAAGCGGTGCTGCGGTGACAGCCGGGTATCGCCGTGCCGCAGCAAAATGGTGACGGTGGACGGTCCCGCTGGGTTGCTCCAGCCGAGCGTCATGGCCCGCCCTCCAGGGTCGCGAAGAACAGCTGCGCGGATTGCTCCCAGGTCGGCAGGCTCAGCGCGCGGCGGGCCGCCGCGGCCGCCATGCGGCAGCGTTGCGGCTCGTCCTCGGCTAGCCTGCGCAGGGCGTCCGCAAGCCCGCCGATGTCACCGGCCGTAACCACAAAGCCCTGCTTGCCGTCGTCGACGAGGTGCGGGAGGTTGCCGCTGCGCCAGCCGACGACAGGAAGGCCGGCGGTCATCGCCTCGGCATAGACCGTCCCGTACGTCTCCCATCGGGACGGCAGGACGAACACGTCGGCCGATCGGTAGAGACCGCCGATCTCCGCGTCGTCACACGGCCCATGCCGCACGACGCGGCCACCAAGATCGCCGAACCGGTGGATCACCCGCTGCCCGTACGGCGTGCCCGCGCGCTCGTCGCCCGCGAGGTGCAGTGTCAGCGTGCCCGCGGGCAGTGTGGCAACCGCGTCAAGCAGTTCGAGAATGCCCTTGTTGGGCAGCCAGCTGGCCACGCAGAGGGCGGCGGCACGCGCGCCGCGGCGCAGGTCGCCGCCGTCCGTGCCCTCCGCTTGATCGCGGCCGGGTGGCACCACGATGGCGTGACCGAACCGGCCGGCCAGCAGTTCGCTGGCGACGATCACCCGCTCGCACCGACGGTAGAGCAACCGATCAAGCCATGCCTGCAGCCATCTGCGCGGGGGTGAGTGGCCGATCCCACCGGGTGGCTGGTGAACCACGGCCGTCAGCCGCCGTGGGCGCCGCAGCAGGACCCATGGCGCGAGGAACGCCGCCGCGATGCTGTCGACCAGCACGACATCGGCTTCGCGAGCGGCGCGCAGCACCCGGCGGCCGTACAGGGCGGGCAGCCGGGCCGGCAGCGAGGCGAAGGTGAGCCTGGCCCCGTTGCGCCCCGCAAGCTCGGCCATCCGCCGGTGGTAACGGTAACCGCCGGTCAGCGTGCCCGGGTCACCGAGAGTAATGAGGCACACCGTCAGCACGGCGCCCGGTATCCACCGAACGCGGCCTCCGTTTCCCACACCCGCACCGCCAGCATGTCGCCCCCTCCCGTAGCGACGGCGGGTGCCAGGGTGTCATGGACCCAGCGGGCGAATACCTCGACGGTGACCGCCTCGGCGGCCGCGGGGCGTATCTCCTCCAGGTTCCTGCCGTCGATCCTGGCGGTCAGCCCGGTCACCGCCTTCTCCAGGACGTCCAGGTCGCAAACCATGGCGCGGTCATCAAGCGACTCGCGCTCCACGACGATCTCGATCCGGTAGTCGTGCTGGTGCAGCTCACCTTCGGGCCCCGGCAGCCCCGGCATGATGTGGAAGGCGCGTACGCCTCGGCTAAGCCCGACTTCATACGTCACTGAACGGTTCTCCCGTCGTAATCCAGAACGGCGTGCATCAGGCCGTCTGAGCCCTCGTCGACGGCGCGGAACGCGTCCGCGGCCTGTGTAAAAGGAAACACATGCGTGACGAGGTCGGTCAACGGGAGCTCGGTCAGCAGCTCAGCGGCCTCCGTGCGGCGGCGCGTTGGTGTCCATCGCGCGGACAGCCTGGCCGGAACCGTGGAGACCTGGGTGCTGCGGATGGTCAGGCGCCGGCGGTGGAAGGCGCCGCCGAGCGGTAGTTCCACTGGTTTGGTGCCGAACCAGGAAGCGACAAGCAGGACGCCCTCGTGGGCGAGCAGGCTCAGCGCGGAGCCCGGCGCGTCGGGGTTACCGCTGGCATCGATGACCAGCGGTACTTCCTCGTTCGCCAGCTCACCGGGCGGCACGGCGGTCACGCCAAGGCTGCCGGCGAGCACGCGGCGCCATGCCTGTGGTTCCGCGCACACAGGCCGTTGCCCGCTGCGCCGCAGCAAAAGCGCGGTCAGCACACCGAGGACACCGGCTCCGAGCACGATGACCCTGTCCCGGTACCCGGTGCCGGCGTCGAGCGTGACCTGCAGGGCGGTCTCGACAAGCGGGAACAGGGTCGCGGAGGCGAGGCCGACCGCGGGGAGCGGTATCAGGTCGCCAGCCCGGGCGGCGAACACATCCTGGTGCGGCTGGAAGGCGAAGACCGGCCTGTCCCAGCCGTCGACCTCCCCTACGCACGCGTAACCGTAACGGAAGGGATAGCGGAACGCGCCTTTCAGCGCATCAATCGTGTCGTCAAGCACGAGATCCGCGGCGACGTCGCCGCGATAGATCAGCCGCTCAGTGCCGCCGCTGATGCCCGAATACCGGGTGTTTACGAGGACCTCTCCGACGCCCGCGGGTGGCGTCGGCACTTCTCGGATCTCAACGCTTCGAGGTGCGGTGTGGAAAAGCGCGTGAGCCGGCACGGCGCGCATCTACCCCACCGGCTTCGCCGATAAACAGCGCGTTTACGACGGACATCTCCGCATGGCTCGCGCACGATGGCGCGGCTCCGATAGGCTTGCCCGACAATGACGAGCGACTCCGGCATCATCGTGCAGTTGCCGCGCGGCGGCGCGGTCGATCACCAGCTTCGCGCGGATCCACCGCCGAGCGTCGCGGGCGGCAAGGTCGTGCTTGACCATATTGCCAGCGGCCCTTCCGGGCGCCTCGGGCCGCCGGACGCCGGTGAGGTCGTTATGTCCGTACTGTCACCGGAGGCGCTGGCCAGGGAGCCCTATCAAGTCAGGAACGCCATCCGGCGGGCTGCCGCTGCCGACGAGCCGCTGGTGATCATCGTGCAGGCCGCTGAAGAGCTGCGCGAGGATGAGCTTGCCGCCGTCCTGGATGCCGCTGCGCACACTCATCGCCATGTCATCGTGCGCATCATGGGAGACGCGTGAGAGGTGCCTGCAGGCCATTGACCCGGGCCAGCGGGCGTCACCAGGTCAGGACCGTCGTCGGCGAACAGCTCGGGACGACCCCTCATCGTGACGATTCCTGATGCATCGATCGGACTCCGTGTGCGCCGTCAGTGTTCTCCACCGGCGCGGCGGCGCTGTCGTGCCGGCGACCAGGATCACATGAACTGAATGCAGCGGCGTGCTGAGGGTTACGCAGGTGGGGCATGTTGCCTCGGTGGGTTAGCGACAGCCCGCGGCAGCCGTTCTGGATCATTCCTTTGACACGCGCTAGCCGGAAAGAGCGTCCTTCACTATCTGCAATGCCTTGCGGCCTGCCGCTAGGAAGGCGTTAACCGTATTCGTGCCGGCCTCTGCCGCTGCGTACCAATTGATGGTAAACAGGCCGGGCCTGTTGGCAGACTGCCATGCGACCTAGTTGATCTGGTATCTCACCGGCCGGGCAGCCCCAAGCGACGACCCGCCTCTTCGTGGGAAACGTAATGAACGGACCCAGCCTGCTGGCGCGCCAGGTAGCTGGCACGAGCAGCATCGAACTGCTCGTTGACCCGTTGCTCCTCCCGCGCCAGGCGGCTGAGGTGCCTGCTGCTCAGGCCGGCACGCACCCTTCACCCCGATCTCGCTTGGCTGGCTTCCTCAGCGGAGGCCTCCGGGGACCGGCCAGACCGAGTCGGGGATGCCCCGCGGCACCGTTTTCCGGCCGGTGAGTGTTAGCGCATACAAGCTTCCGGTTTTGGCCGGTGTTGACGGCAAGCGCCAGAGCCCGAACGAGCGGAGAGGTCACCTTGTCCCAGTCAAAGGACGAACCGATGAGCCCACCGGGCACCTCGCCGCTGGCAGCGGCTGAGACGGCCGACCATGCGGCGAACCACGCTATGCGGTGGTGGATTCTGGCCGTGCTGGGCGTCGCCCAGCTGATGGTCATCCTGGACAACACCGTCGTCAACATCGCGCTGCCAACAGCCCAGCACGCGCTCGGCTTCTCCAACGCCGACCGCCAGTGGGTCGTCACCGCCTACTCGCTCGCCTTCGGCAGCCTTCTCCTGCTCGGCGGCCGGATCGGCGACATCTTCGGGCGTAAGCGGACACTGATCATCGGGCTGGCCGGATTCGCCGGCGCCTCGGCCATCGGCGGAGCCTCGGTCAACTTCCCGATGCTGGCTACCGCCCGGACCGTGCAGGGCGCCTTCGGCGCGTTGCTCGCCCCGTCGGTCCTGGCCCTGCTGACCACCACCTTCACCGACCTCCGTGAACGCGGCAAGGCGTTCGCCATTTACGGCGGCATCGCCGGAGCGGGCGGGGCCCTGGGGCTGCTGCTCGGCGGGATCCTCACGTCCTACGCGTCATGGCGCTGGACCCTGTACGTCAACCTGGTCTTTGCCGCTATTGCCACGGCCGGCGCCCTGCTCTGGCTGAAGAACGACAAGGCCGCCAGCCGCGATCCGCTGGACATTCCCGGCCTTCTGCTCGTCACCAGCGGCCTGTTCTGCCTGGTCTACGGCTTCTCTCACGCCGAGACCACCGCCTGGAGCAACCCGTTCACGATTGGCTTCCTGGTCGTCGGGGTGATCTTGCTGGCCACCTTCGCCTTGCTCGAGCCCCGGGTGTCGCACCCACTGCTCCCGCCCCGGGTGGTACGGAACAGGACCAGAGGCGGTTCGATACTGGCCATGCTGCTCGCCAGCGTGGGACTCTTCGGGGTCTTCTTGTTCCTCACCTACTACCTGCAGGAGACACTCAAGTTCAGCCCGGTCAAAACCGGCATCGCGTTTCTCCCCATGATCGCCGCGCTCGCGGGGATGGCGCAGGTGTCGAACCGGGTGCTGCTGCCCCGATTCGGTCCCAAGATGATCGTGCCTCTCGGGCTGTTCATGAACGCCGCTGCGTTGTACCTCCTCCACCGGGTGGGGCTGCACACCTCGTACGTGAGCCACGTGCTGCCCTACCTCCTGCTGCTGGGCCTCGGGTTCGGCCTGAGCCTCGCCCCCTCATTCAGCACCGGCACCCTGGGCCTCAGGCCCTCCGATGCCGGGGTAGGGTCGGCCACCCTCAACACCTCCCAGCAGGTCGGCGGCTCGATCGGCACGGCCCTTCTCAACACGCTGGCCGCGAGCGCCGCGACCGCATACCTGGCGGGCCGGGCGATAACGCCGGCCAACCTGCAGGCGGCAGCGCTCCACAGCTACACCACAGCATTCCTGTACTCTTCACTGATCTTCGTCGTGGCGGCGGTAGCCGCCGGGCTGGTGCTTCCCAGGGGCAACATCCGGACCCTGTCGGGGCCGGCCCTGGACGGTACCGCGGCGGAGCCGGCCCGTATTCCCGGCCGAGCGCGCGCGTGATCCCGCGCGGGACGACACAACGTCCAGCTGGCTTACGGACAGGTGGCGTAGCGTCGGACCTTGGAAGGGGGAAACGGACAATGCCATACCTTCAGACCGTCCCGCCCGATGAGGCGGCTGGCGGGGTCAAGACGATGTACGACAAGGACCTGGCCGCGCAGGGATACGTGGCGAACTACACACGCGCGTTCAGTCGCCGTCCCGAGGTGCTGGAGGGCTGGCTGGCGCTGAAGAACGCGATCACGTCGAGGATGGATCCCCGGCTGTACGAGCTGGCGACGGTCGCGGCAGCGACGGCGATCCGGTCGAGCTACTGCAGCCTCGTGCACGGAAAGATCCTGGCGACCAGCTATTACCCGGCCGAAAAGGTGGCGAGCATCGCCGACGACGAGGCGGGCGAGGTGCTGGAAGCGGCCGACGCGGCGGTCGTCCGGCTCGCGCGAAAGGTCGCGGAGGAGGCAGAGAAGGTCACGCAGGAAGACGTCGACGAACTCCGCGACGTCGGGTTCTCCGATGACGACGTGTTCAACGTCATTCTTGCGGCTGCTGCCCGGTGTTTCTTCAGCAAGGTGCTCGATGCGACAGGCACGCTGCCGGATGCCGTCCTGCACGAAATACCGGGTCAGTTGCGGTCCGCCCTCACCGTAGGCCGAGAGATAGCGCCGCAGACCTGACTGGGATGTGGCACGCCCGCACTGGTCGTGCGGACGCCCCTCGATGCGAACTACCGGCAGGCTGGTCGGCAAGGGTCGCTGACGCAGCTCCGCAGTCCGTGTACGTTGCCTGCGACCACCGAGGTTCGGTGCGGTTGCTGCATATTCCTGCTGCACGCCAGCAACCTTGACGCTGACAAGCGTCAAGGTCCGGTGCGGCGGCGGGCGCGACGCTTCGCGAACTCATGGACCGGATGGGCCACAGCTCGACGCGGGCGGCGACGATCTACCTTCATGGCAGCGACGCCCGCCAGGGGGAGATCGCCGAGACCCAGAGCAAGCTCACCTCGCGACAGGCTCAGCCAAAGCGCCAGGCCCGTCACCGCCGAGACGGGCCAGGCTCCATCGGGCACGCAGCGGGCATGGCGGCGTTATCGAACACCATGAACCGCAGCGCCCCGAGCAGGATTCGAACCTGCGGCCTAGTGCTTAGGAGGCACTCGCTCTATCCACTGAGCTATCGGGGCGGGGCGGTGGACAGCCTACCCGGCGCAGCCGCGGGTGGCACGCCGACGACGACGCCGCAATGGCGGCAGTGCCGCGGACGGCGACCGTATCCGGTGGCCCGGGCGTGGCGCACGTGAAGGCCGGCACAGCGGGCCGGCCGGGGAGCGTCGGCGTGCAGCAAGACTTCGACCAACTGATGCGCAGCGCAGACTCGCCAGCAACGAGCACGGCGCGCCCGGCTGACGGGTCCTGGCCGCGCGGGATCAAGGAAGCTGGAACGGGAGCCGGACGCCGTCGAGTGCGCGCGGGCAGGGGCAGTCCCGGTCGGCGGGCAAGCCTTTTATGATCTTGAAAAGCAGCTCGCGCAGGCGTTCCAGGTTCGCTGCGAAGACCTCGAAAACCTCCTGCTGCGTGACGCCCTCCCCCGCCTCCACGCCGGCGTCCAGGTCGGTGACGAGCGCGAGCGGCGTATAGCAGAGGGCGAGTTCGCGGGCGAGCACGGCCTCCGGGTGGCCGGTCATGCCAATGAGCGTCCAGCCCTGCGCGGCGTAGAAGTGCGACTCCGCGCGCGACGAGAACCGGGGTCCCTCGATGATGACGATGGTTCCCGACTCGACCGGCGGCCAGCCTTCCGACCGCGCCGCCTCGATGGCATGCGCACGCCCACGCGGGCAGTACGGGTCGGCGAACGGAACATGAACGGCGCCGCCGCTGTCGAAGAACGTCTGCGGTCGCCCGCTTGTCCGGTCTACTAGCTGGTCGGGAATCGCCAGCGTGCCTGGCCCGTACTCCCGCGTCAGCGAGCCGACCGCGCTCGGCGCGAGGATCTGGCGCACTCCGAGCGAGCGAAGCGCCCACACGTTGGCGCGGTACGGGATGCGATGCGGCGGGAACTGATGGCCACGGCCGTGCCTTGGCAGGAACGCCACGGTCCGGCCGGCCACCTCGCCGATGACCACGGAATCGCTCGGAGCCCCGAACGGCGTCTCAGGCCGCACCTCCTCGGCGCCGTGCAGAAGCTCATACAGCCCAGAGCCGCCGATGACGCCGAATTCAGCCACGGGAGTCACCGGGTCAGACTAGCCGCCCGACGGGAACGACGGGAGCTTGGACTGGCAGGCGCTCAGCGCCGCGGCTACCTGCGGATTGCCCGGGTTAAGCCCGTTCAGGAAGCGATCGGCGCCCGACGGCGCGGAGGTGGGCGGAGCGGTCGGCCGGGTGGTGGGGATCGTCACCCCATGGGACGACATGCAACTGCGGAACGCCTGGATGGCCGAAGCGAAAGCGCCGCCGCCGAAACCGCCGCTCGGACGCAGGGACGCGCACGCCTGCCGCGCCTGCGCGAACGTGCTGTTGCCGCCGCCGAAGCCGCTGCCCCCGAAGCCCCCTCCGCCAAAGCCGCCGGACCCAGGCGTCGGCCGGGCGGTAGGAATGTTCGCGCCGTGCTGGCGCAGGCAGTCCAGGTAGGCGCTGCGCCCGGAACTCGACGAACGTGACGAACTCGACGAGTTCGACGAGTTCGACGAGTTCGAGGAGGACGCAGTGGACGAGCCGATCAGCCCGCAGCCCGCCGTGAGCATCGCGATACCGCACACCGCGGCCGCGGCGGATACGAAACGGCCCTGATAGCTGACGCGGGATACGAAACGGCCGTGACGGCTGGTGCGGGTGCCCGGGTGGCGCAGGTGTCCGCCGAACATGCTTACTCCTTACTCGAAGGTGCCGCTTCGCACGTACGGGCATCGGCCCAGTGCGACGCGACGGGCACGGCCCGTTACGGCAACTCGAATGATGCTGGCGTCGCAGCATTGGAGAAAGCTCGGCAGATCCTGCGGCCTTGCCGAATAAGCTTGGGATAAACCTCGGATAAGCCAGCAAAATGAGCTCTATGTTGCCGCCTCTTTCCTGGTCAGCGCGATACCCCCCGGATCGCAAGGGTCCGTAGCGCCTGCACGTCCCGCAGGGAGATCCCGGCTGATACGACACCGCGGCCCTGGCGGCCATAGCGGCACCGGCGGCCGTGGCGGCACCGGCGGCCGTGGCGGCGCCGGCCTGTGGCACACAATGGCCCATCAGGTGTCAGCACCGGCACACGATGGCCCATTGTGTGTCACCGCCGCTGGGTGTCACCGCCGATTGGGGCCAACGGCACACGAATGTCCAGCAAGGTGATCATCCAGAGCCTGGAAAAGGGGTAGGTCGCCCGCGGCCATACCGGACGAACGCGATGCGGACTCCAACCCACGACGTTCGCGGCCGCCAACGCAGCTGCAGAGCCGCCAACGCAGCTGCAGGGCCGCCAACGCAGCTGCAGAGCCGCCAACGCAGCTGCAGGGGCGAGCCATCAGGCCCTGGGCGTGGCCCGCAGGCGCGTTACGCGACCTTGGTCGGAGACGACTTGCCACCGGACCGAGAACTGCCGGAACCGGAACCGCCGCCGGATGCCCTGCTACCCGACGAGGTGCTACCCGACGAGCCACTACCCGATGAGCCACTACCCGACGAGCCACTTCCCGACGAGGTACTTCCCGATGAGGACCCCTCGCGCGACGACCCGGAGCCACCACCCGACGAGGGGCCACTGCCGTTCGCCGCGGTCGACGCCTCGGACTTCGAGTCACCAGATGAATTCGTACCAGCCTCGGAGCCGTTCGGCTTCTGGGTTGTTGCCGCCGCTGGTTCCTTTGCCGCCGCGCGGCTGTCCGTGCGGTAGAAGCCGGCGCCCTTGAACACGATGCCAACAGGCGAGAAGACCTTGCGCAGCCGTCCGCCGCAAACCATGCATACGGTCAGCGGGTCATCGCTGAACCTCTGCACGACCTCGGTCTGATCGCCGCACTCGGTGCACGCGTACTCATATGTCGGCACGGGCCCTCCCTCTGGCGGCGCTGGCACTCACGCCTCCCGACTGCCAAATATACCCTCAGGTGGAAGGTTCGCGGTGCAAGGCCTGCGCAGCTAACAGCGGAAACCTGGCGAGCTGGGCGGTGGCGCCTGACGACCGTGCCACCAGCCGCACCGGACGATCATGGGGCGCCGCAGGCACCTCGTCGACCAGTTCGGCTTCGTACAGCAGCGCCACCGTGGGCACCGCCGCGCTCACCCTGGCGAGCGCGCGGTCGTAGCAGCCGCCGCCGTTGCCGAGCCGCATCCCCCGCTTGTCCACAGCCAGCGCCGGCACGATCACCAGCGCGGCACGAGCGATCGCATCAAGCCCGCGCGGCGGCTCCGTGGGCTCGGCGAGGCCATGCAGGCCATCCCGGCGAGGCCGGACGGAATCCGGGCCCTCATACGATGCCCAGTCCAGGTCGCCGTCGTCGCGCAGCAGCGGAAGCAGCACATAAGAGCCCCGCTTCCACAACGCGTACACCAGGCCCCTGGTATCGGGTTCGGCGCCGACGGAGAAATATGCGGCGACCGTGCCCGCCATCTCCGCCTCGGGCAGCGAAAGCACGGCGTCACGCAGCCCGTGCCCGGCGGCCGATCGTTCGGCGGGAGTCATCGCCGCCCGCGCGGCGCGCAGCCGGGCCCGCAGCACGGCCTTGTCCCGCGCGACGTTACTATCCACAGCGCGCGCCACGTCCTTGTCCACGTCCCTGTCCACATGCCCGTCTTTATCCACATCGAGTGCCCGTCTAGCGCGGCCAGTCCCGGTGACCCCTTAGGGTTCGAGCATGGCTCAATTCGCCGCCGTGACCAAGGCAGTCGTCCCCGCAGCAGGCCTAGGTACCAGGTTCTTGCCCGCGACCAAGGCGACGCCCAAGGAAATGCTGCCCATCGTGGACAAGCCTGCCATCCAATACGTCGTAGAGGAGGCGGTAGCAGCCGACCTGACAGATGTGCTGCTCATTACCGGCCGAAGCAAGCGATCGATAGAGGATCACTTCGACCGCGCCTACGAGCTCGAGGAAGCGCTCGCCGCCAAGGACGACAACGACCGCCTCGCGCTCGTCCGTGAATCCAGCCAGCTCGCCACCATGCATTACGTGCGGCAGGGCGACCCGAAAGGACTCGGCCACGCGGTGCTGTGTGCCGCCCAGCACGTAGGGTCCGAGCCGTTCGCCGTCCTGCTCGGCGACGATGTGATCGACCCGCGCGACCCGCTGCTCACACGCATGATCGAGGTCCGCAGCCGTTACGGCGGCAGCGTCGTCGCGCTGATGGAGGTGGATCCGGAGCAGGTCAGCCAGTACGGCTGCGTCGCGATCAACCCGACCGCGGAAGAGGACGTCGTTACCGTCACCGACCTGGTGGAAAAGCCGGTTCCCGGCGAGGCGCCGAGCCAATGGATCATCATCGGCAGGTACGTCTGCGATCCGGCCGTCTTCGAGGTGCTGCGGCACACGCCGCCGGGCAGGGGCGGTGAGATCCAGCTCACCGACGCGCTCAAGGAACTGGCACGCCGTGCGCCCGGGGACGCTGCCGATGACGAGGCCGCGACACCGGGCGGCGGGGGCGTGCACGGCGTGCTGTTCCGCGGCCGCCGCTACGACACCGGCAACAAGCTCGACTACCTGCGCACGCTCGTTCAGTTCGCGTGCGATCGCGACGATCTTGCCGACGAGTTCGTGCCCTGGCTGCGGAAGTATCTGGCGGATCTGCCATGAGATCGGTCGACGACCACCTGGCCGCGATTCTCGCCACTATCCGCCCGATCGCGCCGATCGAGCTTGGCCTGCTCGAAGCGGAGGGCGGAGTCCTGACCGAGGAAGTCACCGCGACTCATCCGCTGCCGTCGTTCGACAACTCGGCGATGGACGGTTACGCGGTGCGGTCGGCTGACGTCGAGGGCGCGGCCCCCGGGCACCCTGTCACGCTTCCAGTCGTGGGCGAGGTCGTGGCCGGTGACACCGGAGCCTACGCGGTGACCGCGGGCTCAGCCGTCCGGGTTACCACCGGTGCGCAGCTGCCGGCGGGCGCCGACGCTGTGGTGCCTGTGGAGTGGACCGACGGCGGCACGGCCAAGGTGGAGGTGCACCAGCCAGCCGGGGCCGGGCACGCGATCCGGACGGTCGGCGAGGACCTGCGGGCCGGCGACCAGGTTCTCGCCGAGGGAGCATCGATCGGGCCGGTTCAGCTCGGGCTGCTCGCCGCGGCCGGCCGCTCCTCAGTGCTCGTCCGGCCACGGCCACGGGTCGCGGTGCTGTCCACCGGCAACGAACTCGCGGAGCCCGGCACGCCTGTGACGCCTGGCCGTATCTGGGAGTCCAACAGCTTCATGCTGGCAGCGGCGGCCAGACAGGCCGGGAGCATCGCCTTCCGGCACGGCGCCGTGCGCGACGACCCGCGCGAACTGATGGCAGCGATCGATGATCAGCTGATGCGCGCCGACGTTCTGGTCACGAGCGGCGGCGTGAGCATGGGCGGCGAGCACGACGTGGTCAAGGACACGCTCAGCCGGCTCGGCAGCGTCGATTTCGTGAAGGTCGCGATGCAGCCGGGCATGCCACAGGGCTTCGGCATGGTGGGCGACGACCACACACCGATCTTCACCTTGCCCGGAAACCCGGTCAGCGCCTACGTGTCGTTCCAGCTGTTCGTCCGCCCGGCTCTCCGCGCGCTCCAGGGCATGGATCCCGAACGGCTGCGCACGGTACGCGGTATGCTGACGGGCCCGCTGCGCTCTCCGGCCGGGAAGCGGTCGTTCGCGCGGGCGCAGCTCGAGCGCTCCCTGGTGAGGCCGGTGTCCGGGCAGGGTTCCCACCAGCTCGCGTCCCTCGCGGCCGCCAACGCACTCGTCATTGTGCCTGAAGACGTCACGGAGATGGCGATCGGCGACGAAGCGGAGGTCATGCGCCTGCCATGAACACTGGCCGCCTGACGCACGTGGACGAGGCCGGCGCGGCGCGCATGGTCGACGTGTCGGCCAAGGACGTGAGCGTGCGGACCGCCCGCGCTTCTGGACGGGTGCTCCTGGCCGATGCGGCCGTTCAGGCCCTGCGGGGCCGCGCGGTGCCGAAGGGGGACGCGCTCGCGGTTGCCAGGATCGCCGGGATCGCGGGCTCGAAGCGGACCCCGGACCTCATCCCGCTGTGCCATCCGATCGCCTTGCATGGGGTCACGGTTGATCTCCAGGTCGAGGATTGGGGCGTGTCGATCGTGGCCACGGCGCGCACCGCGGACAGGACCGGCGTGGAGATGGAGGCGCTCACCACGGTCAGCGTCGCGGCACTTGCGCTGGTCGACATGGTGAAGGCGATCGACCCGGCAGCGGTAATCTCCGACATCCAGGTGGAGGAGAAGACCGGCGGCAAGACCGGGCCGTGGCAGCGCCGGGGTGAGGGCACGTGAGCGGCGCTCGAGCGGCACGCGTGAGCAGCGCTCGTGCACAGCCTCGTGAGCAGCAGCTGCGGCGGCTTGCCGCGGCCGGTGGTGAGGGGGGCGTGTGAACGGTCACGAAGGCGCGCCGCGCAGCGGTATCAGGGCGCTCGCGGTCACCGTTTCGAACCGGGTCGCCGCTGGCGTGTACGAGGATCGCAGCGGGCCTGTGCTCGTCGCGCTGCTGCGTTCGGCGGGCTGCGCGGCCGTGGACGGCCCAGTGGTCGTGCCCGACGGTGATCCCGTCGAGGCGGCACTGCGGGAGGCGGTCGCAGAAGGTTACGACGTTGTCGTGACGACGGGTGGGACCGGGCTGACTCCGAGCGACCTGACCCCCGAGATGACCAGGCGCGTGCTCGACAGTGAAATCCCTGGGATCGCCGATGCGATCCGCGCGGCAGGAGCGGACGTCGTGCCTGCCGCGATCCTTTCCCGCGGGGTGGCCGGCCTCTCCGGGCGGACGCTGCTGGTGAACCTGCCGGGTTCCACGGGCGGGGTCAGGGACGGAATGGCGGTGCTCGCGCCCGTGCTCACGCACGCGGTCGACCAGGTACGCGGCGGCGATCATCCACGGCCAGCCTGAGGCTCGGCCGCTGACGGCGCCGGCGCGCCTAGACACGGGCGGCGCAGGCAGCGGCAGCCGTTCGGGATCATTGTTCTGATCCTGGGGCTGGCGCGACACAGACGGCAGTGCCTGGACGGACCCGGCAGTGTCGTGGCGCCCAGCCGAGCCACTGTTGTGGCGCCCGGACCTGCCTGCGGGGAATGATTGTGCCGTGGAACGGATGCGCGGGTGGCCGGTGACGATCGTCGAAGCTGCGCTGCTCGACATGCCGGTCGAGTTGCGCCCGGTCCGGGTACGCGACGCGACGGCCTGGCGGGAGACCCGGCTGCGCAACGCCGGCTGGCTGCGGCCGTGGGAGCCGACGAATCCCGAGACGCCGTTGTACAGGTCGGGACTCGGGCCGTATGTGGCGATGGCCAGGTCAATGCGCCGTGAGGCGCGGCAGGCCATCGCGATGCCATGGGTCATCTCGTATGGTGGCCGGTTCGCCGGCCAGCTCACCATCGGCAGCATCCAGTGGGGATCGGCGAGGTCCGCCCAAGTTGGTTACTGGATCGATGAGGCCTGCGCGGGCCGGGGGGTGACACCGACCGCACTCGCGATGGCCGTGGACCACTGCTTCTTCGTGGTCGGCCTGCACCGAGTCGAAGCCAACATACGGCCGGAGAACCACGCGAGCCGGCGGGTGGCGGAAAAACTCGGATTCCGCGAGGAGGGCCTGCGGCGGCGGCACCTGCACATCGACGGCGCCTGGCGCGACCATCTGTGCTACGCCCTGACCACCGAGGATGCACCAGGTGGGCTACTCCCCCGCTGGCGCAGCGCCCGGTCGGTGCCGCGCGCCTAGATTAGATTCGCTGCAGGCTGGGCGCGCGGTCAAGTTCGCCGCGTTCGCGCGCTCTGTTCGCCGTGCTCAGCCCCGTTCATCTCGTTAGCCGCGCTCGCCGGGCCGTCGCCCGGAAACTCGCCGGCCACCGATCTCACGACACACCGGGCCGAATGCTCGTCAACGTCGGCTAGGCCGTTTACCTTGCGTGACGTGGGCATGCTCCGTTTCGCGGGGCGCGCCCGGCCTGGGCCTGGGCGATGCTTACGAGGAGGACCGTTGAGCAGCACGATCCTCTACCTCGCTATCGTCGCCATCTGGGCCGGGGTCCTCGTGCCACGGTGGCTGCGGCGTGAACCCCATCGCGAGACCGCGCGGCGTCCCCTGCGGGCCGGCACGGCTCCGGGTGGACGCTCGGTAGGTGCGGCAGGCGTCGCTGCCGATGGTGCCATTGTGGCCTCCGGGATTGGGGCTTTCGGGGTGGCTGATGTGCGCGGCGCGGACCGTGGCCGGGAGGTTCTCGTTCCGCAGCGGGCAAGTGCCGATGCCGGCCGGCGGCCGGGCATCCGAAGGGCTGGACGCGCTCGGGTGATGGCGGCTCGCCGACGGCTGTTCGGGATCCTGGTGCTGCTCGCGGGCGCTGCCGCGACGATCGCCGGGGCCGGGCTCGCCACCTGGTGGGTCATGGTTCCTCCGGCCGGCATGCTCGCCGGGTATCTGCTCCTGCTGCGTGAGGCCGCCCGCGCCGATGCTGAGCTTGCCCCCGCCAGCGTTGTTCGCACTGACGTTGCTGGGTCTGAGATTGCCGGCTTTGAAGTTGCCCGCTCTGACGTTGCCCGCTCTGAGGTCGCCCGCTCTGAGGTCGCCCGCTCTGAGGTCGCCCGCTCTGACGTTGGCCGCTTTGAAGTTGCCCGCGCCGGATCTGCTGGCGCCGAGGCTGAAGCGGAGCGCGGCGCGGCCGCGCGCGGAGGCAGGCGCCTGCGGCGGCGTTCCGCGGCCATGGTGGAGACGGGCGCTACTGGTTCTGTCGCGAGCTCCGTGGCTCACACGTCAAGCGCCGACCATCCAGTAGATGACACTGAAGGCACGGGCACTGACGGCACTGGGGCTGAAGGCACTGGCACCGCGGATGTCGTCCCCATCACGGCCCGGGTGGATGAGGAACTGTACGACCAGTACGCCGACGCGAAGCTGCGTGCTGTCGGGGACTGATCCGCCGGACACGGCCCGGCGGCGTGGGCCAGCCTCATGGCGTGCGTCAAGCCGGGGCGCCACGCGGATCCCGTGGCGCGTCGAAGCTGGCGGCGGCAGGCGCGTCCCGGGAAGCGCGCCAAGGCTGGCAGCGGCACGCGCGTCCCGGGAAGCGCATCAAGGCCGGCGGCGGCACGCGCGTCCCGGGAAGCGGGTCAAAGCCGGCCGCGGCACGCGCGTCTCGGTGGGTCCATCAAGGCTGCTTGCGTCATTCGCATATGCCCACGCAAGAACGTGATCTTTCTATTTCTCTGTGATCGAGCCCATACTTCGCGGCCCAATCATCGGAGCCGACCAGGTCGCGGTGAGCCGCCCGGGTGACCAGCGCGGTTAAGCGGGCGGCGCCCCAAGGAGGCTTTCGAGACGGGATGCGGCGTTTGCGGGGGCGGGATCGACTTCGATGAGCTTGTCCCGGCTGCGGTCGCCTGACACCAGCCTGACGTCTCCTGGCCGCACGCCGAACGCCCCGGCCACGGCGCGCCGCACGGCCTCGTTCGCCTTGCCTTCCACGGCGGCCGCCGTGACGGCCACAAGCAAGGCCGGCCCGGCGGCGCCGTCCCACCGGCCGCCCACGGCAGGGCGGCGAGCCCCCGGCTTGACCCGCACCGCGAACCGGAAGGAACCATTGCTCATGGCGCTAACGATCCTCTAGATTCACGGGCTGGTGCCCACCACCTTGGCCCGCAACCTCCAGAACCTGGTGTAACGCTCCCCAGAACGTGTCGCGTGGCACCTGGCGACCTTGTGCCCCGCGTCCTGGGCTTTGTCATTCTGCTTGGTCCGAACGGGTCGCTGGCGCATGGCCTGCGCGAAGACCGTCGCGCATTTGCTACGCTGACTGGCGTTCCTGGGGCTGTAGCGCAGTCCGGTAGCGCACCTCGTTCGCATCGAGGGGGTCAGGGGTTCAAATCCCCTCAGCTCCACCCAAAACCGCAGGTCAGAGCCGCCTTCTGGTCCAGCGTGAAGATCATTCGTTGGTGATTCGTTGGCTGGAACAGGCACCAGCAGACAGCAACGCCCACGTGTCGGCGAACTTCTACGGCACGGCGATCCGGGTTTTCTGGCTGGCGTATGAACCCGGCGAGTCGGCCCGGGGTTCATGCGCGGGCACACCTCTCGCCGGTGTGGGTCGCGAAGACGATCATCGTGTCGTGGCCAATGGCCGGGCCGTCTGGCCTATTGGCCTTCCGATCCGATGCGACGCAGGTGGACGGGGTCAAGAGGCATAGCATGCAAGAGGTCCGGGGTTCGAATCCCCGTAGCTCCACGCAGGGTTACCGACAGAACTGCCGGTGTCGTACCGACAGAACTGTGACGGTGACCTTGTTTGAGTATCGCCTTGGGTCTGACAGTGTGGCGCGCTGCCTGTGTTGCCGGGTTCAGCGGGGTGAGTGGCCTGGTTGTGCTGCTGTTGACGGGCGCTGGGCGTTCTTGGCTGGGCGGCTGGAGATGATTTTGGCGGCGGCGCTCGCAACTGCTGGTGTTAGCCGCTGGGTAGGTGGTCGCGGAGGCTGGTGCGCCGTCGGCGTGCCCGGCGGGCGATGTCTGCTTTGCTGTCGGTGGTGAGTGTTCGCCAGGCGCGGATTTTGCGGATGTTGGCGGCGATCAGCAGCAGCGCGGTGAACAGGGATTGGGCGGCGATGCCGCGGACCCGGCGTCGTGCTGGCTGGGCGAGGGCTTGGTGGGCGGGGTCTTTGGCGTAGCCGTTGAGGCCTTCGATGGTGTTGCGCAGGGTGGCGTAGCGGGCCTGCCAGGCTGGTGAGGCGTAGGGCAGGTCCTGGCGGTAGCGGGCTCCGATGCCGGGGGCGATGGTGATCGCGGTCTGGCGGCAGAGCTTGGGCGGCTCGTGCGGGGACTGGAGTACCTTGGCCCGGCCGTCGCGCGGTGACAGCGAGGTTTGGCGGAGCGGGCAGATCAGCCCGGGGTGGGCGCCGAGGGCGGGGCAGGACAGCCGCTGGTATCCGTCGGCGTCCGGGCCGTCTTTGTGTTTGAGCTGGTAGGGGGCGCGGGCGGCGATCCGGGCGGTGTAAGTGCCGGGGTCGATGTCTTTGGCGCGCAGGCCGGCGGTGGCGGTGATGAGCGGCTCGGGGAGGGCGGGGCAGTACCAGCTGCCCTCTATTAAGACAGCACCTTGGCTGTTGGCCTGGATGCCGAGCTGGCCGGTCCGGTAGTCCATGACGGGCCGGTAGCCGAGAGCGCGGGCGGGCAGGTGGAACCGTTCGGGGAGGGCTTGGGTGTAGGCGCGGTCGTAGCCGAGCCAGCCGGTCTTATGGCCGCGGGCGGCTACCGATGCGAGGACGCGTGCGCCGGTGCCGCCGGGGTCTTCGCCGGGCCGGGTCATGGCCATGGCGATGGCCAGGTTCGGGCTGGCAGGCGCGGCGCCGGGCGGCCGTGCGGTGGTGGCGATGGTGGCTTCCAGCGCCCAGGCGAGTTTGCGCAGCGGCTTGCCCGTGTCGTCTTCGCGGTCGCGGTGGTCGCCCTCGCGGACGTACCAGCCGCCGTCGGGGTCGCTGGCCGGCAGGCCGGTGCGTTTGGAGGGGCCGCGGGAGAACAGCGGGACCGGGGTGGCGTCCAGGCCGGTGCAGCCGCCGGACGCGGCCCGCTCGGCCTCGGTGAGGACCGAGGCGCTGGCCTCCAGCAGCGCATTCACCAGGGCTTCGAGCCGGTCCCGGGCAGCGGTGGCCTGGCCGGTGGTCATGGGTTTTGTGCGGGTTGTGAGCTCGTCTGGGGTGAGGCGGCGGTTTTTGGGCAGCGCCGAGGGGTCGGCCACCTTGAGGATCTGGTGGAAGCAGTAGCGGACCCGCCGGTAGGCGGCCTCGAAGGCGCGTTCGGTGGCCACGGTGCCGGTAACGCCGGGCAGCCGCCGGGAGAGGCCGGATAATTGCTGGAACAGCAGCCGGGTTGCCTCGGTGAGGAACAGCGGCCGGTCGTCCAGGGCCAGGCACAACAGCGCCGTGAGCACGGCGCGCACCGGCAGCGGGCGGGGCCGGCCGGTGCGGTGGGCCAGCGCGGCCTCGATGACCGGGGCCGTGCCGCTGCGGTCAATCAGCTCGGCGGCGAACGCCACAGTCTGCTCATCGGCGAGCCTGCTGGGCCCGGGGATCTGCAGCCCGCAGCCGCCCATGCTCAGCGCGCCTGCCGGGTTTTGTCCCAGGCGGTTAGACGGCCTTGGCCGGGGCGCCGCCGGCGTGGCGTGCGTAGCGGGCCAGCGATTCAGCCTCGGCGATCCCGGTGATGGCCAGCAGCTCACCCAGCGGGGTGCCTGCGGCCAGATGATCGCAGATGAAGCTGGCCCGGGCCCGGCTGGCGGTCAGCCGGGGCGCGGCCGGATCGGCGACCAGGCCCGCGGCGAAACTGGTGACGAAGTTCTTGTAGCCGCGGTCGGCCGGGCCGGGGCGGAACACGAACCCGCTGCCCGCGCCGCGGGCCAGCTCGGCCGCCCGGCCGGCGTAACCAGAGGCGACCGGCACCACTCGGGCGGCGGGTCCGCTGACCTCGGCCATCACCCGCCGGCCGCGGCGGTGCACGTCGCTGCCGCGCAGCGCTACCAGCTCGCCCGGCCGCAGCCCGGCGCCGATGCCGAACACCACCATGGCCAGCGCCGAGCCGCGTTTAGCCGGGTCCGGCTGGGCGGCCGCAATCGCGGCCAGCTCCGCCCGCTCACCATCGGAGTACGGCGCCGGCGCCGCCGCACCCGCGAACGGCGTCCCCCGCAGCCCCGGCCGGCCGTGCACCGGCACGGCGAGCCGGTACAGCACCGACCGGTAGGTGCCCTGGGTGCAGGACGCCCGCCCGCGCAGGCCGGCGACGCAAAACGCCTCGATCACGTCATAGTCGAGCAGGAACTTCGCATCGGCCGGGATTCCCCGCGTATCAGCGAACCGGGACAGCCCCCGCAGCACCGTGGCCGCCATGGCCTGCCGCCGCGGGCCCGCTAAGCGGTAAGCGTGCACTGGCACCCGGTCGCCCATAGCTGCCCTCTCGCCACACTGCCCACACAAGTAACTCAAACGTATACATTGCCCGAGGCCGGGTGCGGGAGACGCGCCGGCCAGCGGCGGGCACGCCCGGGCGGAGTTTGCGGATCCTGGCCACGGAGGCGCGATGCCAGCACCAGACGACCCCAGCGCGGACCACGCCAGGGCGGCGATCGCCGCAGCCCTCCGCCGGATCGGCTTCTGCCTATCCGCCGCACCGGCCCCGTCCGGGGACCAAACCCGAACTACCTCAAACCACCCAAAACCCCGGGAGACCAGCCCGCTTAACCCGAGAGCGGCCCTTCAAAAACATCCCGGAACCGCAGGTCAGCAGGGTTTTGTCGTTGGCCCACGCAAACCTCCAGGTCAGAGCGTTGTTCTCCCTCTCGCCAGATCCAGCGAAGATCGTCTGACCGTCGTCTGACCGCCGTTCTGGGCGTGGATTGGCGGCATACGGCGGGACGGAGGGTCCTTCGATGGCATGCCGGACGAGCGTCTATACGGCGTTCGATGAACAGGCGGCGCCGTCGGCCATGGGCGCGTCACGGCCTGGTGCCTGCGCCGGATGCCGAGTGCGGAGAAGCGCGATTCGCGGATAGCTGGCCACGAGACAGGCGTCGATCCGTCCCGTTTCCGCACAGCAAGCTGATCCACAAGTGGCGGGCCGGGCCCGGCGAGTCTTATGACAACGCAGCCCGCGCGAGAAGGTCGCGGTCGCGGGGCATGATGGCGCAGCGCGTCCACGGGCCTAGCGACCCTTTGGGTCGATAGTACGGGTCGGGTGGACGACCTCCTGCCACTCCACGCCGCCGTTTTCGGTCGGGCAGGCCCGGGGGAAGAGCAGGAGGTCGGCCCTTTCCCAAGTGACTAGAGGAATAACGCGACGAAGCTCTGGTGGCCGCCTCGACGGACCTGACGATGCCGCCGCCGTCTGCGGTCACTGGGGAGTGGTAACAGCTCTCAGGTCGTGGCGTACCTCTCAAGGCCAGCAGATTGGAGTTCCTCTGGCGCGATCGTCCCGGAACTGAGGCCAGGGCCGGGCGCTGCCGTCGCTCGCCTGACTCATGCAGCAATAGGGAGCTATCCCGCAGGGTGCTAGCCGGCGAGCGCGGCAAGGGGCAGGGCTGACCGGGCGCTTCGCCGTCCCCGCACAAACCCGGTTTCACGCTGTCGGCGCGATCGTCACCACGTATGCAGGTACTACGAACCGGCGTAGGGTGGTTGCAGAATGTCCATTCGACCCTGACCCGGCGCACGCATGGGTGCAGGTACCGCGTCGCTCCGGACCCTCGGTGGCACGGCCAAGCCCGTGTTGGGCACGGACCAAGGAGCCTCCGCGATGGACCGATCATCAAGTGTGTCTTCCGCCGTAGCCGCCGCCACGCTACCGGCACGGGACGCGCCCCGGATACGGCCGACCCGGAATCCCCCGCCCGGCAGCGGGGACCGTGCGGGCAACGGCCCAGCCGTCTCCGCGGAATCGGCCCAGCGCGTGACCGAAGATCACGAGCAGATCGTCCAAGACCAGAACGACGTCGTGGTCGGCCGGCTGTTCGCGGCAGGGCTGGAGCTGCAGGCCGCGCTGCAGCTGATCGGCGATGGTCGCGTGGCCGGCCGTATCGGCGATGCCATCGGTAGCCTGGACCAGGCCGTCAGGGACCACCGGGACATCATTTTCCATCGTGGCGCATACGGCTCGTGATCACACACCCCGATAGGATGCGGGCGGTGCTGTTGCCGCAGCGTGGCGTCCTTCCCCGGTCCACGCGGGACGAGCCTGCCGCGGAAAGGGCCGGGCTGGCAGGGATCGGCGGGCGTGAACAGCTCAGGCGGCCAGCACCGAGGCGGCCCGGTTGGTGAAGGCTCGCGGCACGGGGGCCGATCCGGCCCGGCTGACGAACCCGCGAGACGAAAGGCAACGATGACCCGACGTCGCATCGGCGGTGCAGGAACCGGGGGAGCGCCGCAATCCCCCGTTGAGACGTGGGTGTTGCGGCTCTACGTGACCGGTCGGTCACCGCTGTGCGTCCGCGCGCTCGCCAATCTGCAGCTTGCCTGCGCGCGGCAACTGGCGGGGCGGTACCACATCGAGGTCGTGGACTAGCGGCCGGCGACCAGATCCTGGCCGTGCCCACATTGGTCAAGAAGCTCCCGCCGCCCGTCCGGACGATCGTCGGGGACCTCTCCGACACCGGCCGGCTCCTCGCCGCGTTGCAGCTCCGGACGCGAAAGCCCATGGCAGCGTGACCCATATTGCTGCGTATCGTAGCTAGTCGCTCACGCCCTACTTCAGCGGGGCGTCACCAACGGCGGTTAACGTCCACGGGAGTGGTGTAGCCGATCCGTGTGCCTGATCCGCTGCCGGGTGTGTCGGCGTGACCTGCCGGATCCTGCCTTCCGGGCTTCGGTAGTGGCCGGCAGGCAGCCCGCAGGCGGTGACGCCGGGCAGGTCGGCCGCTAACGTGATCCACCTGCGTCTCATCCACTTTCGGGGGCCTTGAGCCGTTCAAACGGCGAGCAGTCGCGGCAACCTTGGGTTCGCATCCAGCATGCAGAAGATCGTCTCAGCGGGAGCAGTACATGCCTCAAGGGCGGCGGGCAAAAAAGACGCCGGGGTGGCCTTCTCGGCGCCGTCGCCCCACGGACCGGCATGCTGGGCGCCGGCCCGGCAAATGAACTAGGCGCAGGTGGGAGCTATGACGACCAAGATCGACGAACTGGTCGGCCAAGCGGCTGGGCTGCTCCGCGACCAGCAGGCCCTGACCGACGAGGGCGCGGTCGCCATGCTGGGGCGGCTGGTACGCGAGGCGTACGAGGCCGGGCAGGAGCTGGCCGCAGCGCAGGCCACCTATCAGTGTGGGCGCTCACGTTATTGCTCAAGCCCGCGCTCACGTAATTGCTCAGGTCCTGGCCTGTGTCTAGTGTTACGTGGTGTCCCCCTTCCCGGCGAGCGTGACACGCCCGGGCCGTTTGTTCGGCCGGTAGCTGGGGCCGTTCATGAATACTTGGTGGCTGGTGTTGATGAGCCGGTCGAGCAGCGACTCGGCCACGACCGGGTTGGGGAACAGCGGGTACCAGTCGGCGGGTGCCCGGTTTGATGTGAGGATCAGGGAGCGGGCGGCGCGCTCGGTGATCAGCTCGTACAGGTCGTCGGCCTGGGTGGCGGTGAGTTCCCGCATGGCGAAGTCGTCCAGCACGAGGACGGCGGGGCGGGTGAGCTCGCGGAGCCGTTTGTCCCAGCTGCGGTCGGCGTGCCCGCCGGCCAGGTGGGCTAGGGCCCGGCTGGTTTTGAGGAACCGGGCGTCGGCGCCGTGCCGGATGGCCAGGTGCGCCAGGGCCTGGGCGACATGACTTTTCCCGACGCCGACGGGGCCGTACAAGATGACGGACTCGCCCGCGTGCAGCCACCGCAGGGCGGCCAGGTCGCGGATCTGGGCGGCGGGCAGTTTGGTGGAGGCGGCGAAGTCGAAGCCTTCCAGGGTGGCCTGGTTTTCGAACCGGGCGTGGCGCAGCCGCCGGGCCAGGGACAGGGTTTCCCGGCGGGAGACCTCGTCCTGGCACAGGACCTGGAGGAAGTCCAGGTGGCCGAGCTCGCCGGCCCGGGCCTGGGCGAGGCGGGCGTCGAGAGTGTCCAGCATGCCGGACAGTTTGAGGGCCCGCAGCGACTGGGCGAGCGCGCCCCGGTCGGTGGCCGTGGCGGTGGTGGTGGTCATGGCGTTGTCTCCTCGATCGCGGTGAAGATGCGCACGGCGTGCCCGGCGACCTGCCCGCCGGCGCTGACCCAGCCGTAGGTCCGGCTGCCGGGGGCGGTGTCGCGGGATGGCTGGCCGCCCGCTGCGGCGGCCAGCACCGCGACCGCCGCGGTCCTGGCGGCCGGGCCGGCCAGGTGGACGGGCACCTGGATGGTGATCTGGTCTGCGCCGATGGTCAGCGACAGCCCGGCGATGCCGGCCTGCTCGATGAACGCGGCCGCGGCGCGCAGGGCGTGCGCCTGGGCGGCCAGCGGCCGGGCCGGGATCAGGCCGGCGGCGGTCTCGCGCGCGGCGGCGGCGGCCACGGCGGCGGGCTGGCTGCCGCTCGCGATGGCGGTGGTCATGACATCACCTCGCCGCCGGCCGTGCCGTCCAGGGGCAGCATGTCGCTGGTGATCGCGCTCGCCGGGCGCATCGGGACGACGTTGGCGAAGGACGCCGGGCCGTGCAGGAACGCCGCCGCCCCGCCGTCCCCGGCCGCCGCCGGGGCCTGCTCGCGTTCGGTGCCGGCGGCCAGGATGCCCTTGATGGTCCGGTAAGACGGGTCACCGGCGGCGATCGCCTTGGCGCAGGCCGCCTCGAGCCGGGACGGGTCGTGCTTGTCGGCCAGCCCGATCACGCCTTGCGCTGAGCGCAGCCGGTACAGGGCGTTCTCGGCCAGCAGCTCACCGATGACCCGATGGCAGGCGGGCCCGATCTGCTGTGCCTGCTTGCAGCACCACACCGGGGTACGCATGTGGAACGCGATCTTCTCCGGCGGGTAGTCGCCGAAATCGGTCTGTTTGCCCCAGCTCTTGCGCGGGTGGGTCTTGACCAGGTCGCCGCCGATGAAGAACTGCACCATCGTCGCCGTCACCCGCACATCGGTGGTCTTGCCGATATGCCGCCAGGGCAGCGAGTACAGCACCTTGTCCACCCGGGCATGCAGGTCTGGGCCGATCTTCGCCTTCGCCCAGACGGCCACTGCGAACGGCGCCTTGGGCAGCGGGCCAAGCGTGTCCTTCTCGGCCGCTTCGAACACCGCCGCGGGGGCCGCGCCGTCCAGCGGGCGGCAGGATCGCTGCCCGGCGACCCCGGTGCACCAGCGCTCCGCCTCGGCCTGCATCTGCCCCACGGTGGTGAACTGGCGGCCCCGCCAAAAGCTGTCCCGGATATAGGGCATGGGCCGCTCGATCCTGGCCTTGTCCCTTGGCTTTCGTGATCTTGCCGGGTCGATGAGGCAGCCGTAGTGGGCGGCGAGCTCCGCATAGGAGCGGTTGACCTTCGGGTCATACAGGTCCGGCTTGTCCACCCCTGTCTTCAGGTTGTCTGGGACCAGCCGGGCCGGCACCCCGCCGAAGAAGGCGAACGCCGCCACGTGGCATTCGGTCCAGGCGTGCTGGTCCAGCCGGAGCACGGGGCGGACGAACATGTGCCGCGAGCAGCACAGCACCATCGCGAACGCCCAGACCACATGCCGCTTCCCGGTGGCCGGGTCCAGCCAGCGGCCCAGCTGCCCGTAGTCGATCTGCGCCTCTTCCCCGGCCTCAGCCGGATGCGGGCGCAGCACCCGTACCTGCGAACGGCGCGCTTCCTCCGGCAGATTGGCCGCCACATAACGGCGGAAGCTCGCCACCGACACGGCCAGCCCGTGTTCATCACGCAGCCGCTGATGAATCGTCGCCATCGTCACATCAGCCGCCAGCTGACCGGTGATGTACTCGTGATGGACAGCGATCGTCGGCCAGGTCACCTGCCGCAGCCGCGTGTCCGCCAGCTCCGGGAACCACTCCCGCACCCGGGCGGCCCACTCCGCCTCGCCCAGCGGCGGCCCGCCCGGGCGCATCCCCGCCGCAATCGCCGGGGCCACGTACTTACTGATCGTCCTGCGGTCCACCCCCAGGCTCGCGGCGATCTGGTTCTTCGACCGGCCCGCATGCCAATGGACCAAAATCTCACCAATGTCGATCACGTCGAAAGCTCTCCTTGCCATCGGCCCCCCGTCCATCCGAGACGGGGAGAAGGTTGCCCCTGCACGATGGCCAGGTCCACCCCGACACGCACACGCCATGCCCATGAGCAATTACGTGATCGAGGTGAGCAATTACGTGATCGCTACCCGCTCAACCTTGAGCAATTCTGTGATCGTCCACATGTGGCGATGAGCGTGATATCGGCGGGGTGTTTGGCCGGTGCGGAGCATCTGCGCCGCACCGGGGAACTGTTGCGCCCGGCCGGTGAGGTGCTGGGTATCCCCGGGACGCGGGGCGCGGCGACCGTGCCGCCGGGAAGTGGTCCCGCCTGCCTCTGCTGTCTGGTCGAGGCGATGGTGGAGGCTCGGGCTGTCTGTGGCGCGGCCAGCATGCTGCGCGGATCGGGCGGGCATCCTGTGCCGTTCAGAGCGGCCGTCACCTCAGCCGCGGGGACCACGGCCTCGGCGGTCCGTGAACTGGACAGGCGCCGGGTCAGGGCGGCGGTCCTGGCTGCCGTCGAGGCTGCGCGCGACCGCGGCCGCGGACTGGGCGCGCAAGAGTAGCCGAGGATTGGCGGGCGGCGGTGTGGGCGGCAAGCTTGTGGTGATCTGGGATGAGGCGCTCGCGGGATACGACTTCGGGCCCGGGCATCCGCTCGCCCCGGTCCGGGTTGAGCTCACCATGGCGCTGGCCCGCGGGCTTGGCGTGTTCGACGCCGCGGGGGTGTCGGTGGCCATCCCGGAGCCGGCCAGCGACGCGCTGCTCGAGCTCGTGCACGACCCGGCTTACATCGCGGCTGTGCGGCGGGCGAGCGTGACGCTGGCGCCCGACCCGTTGTTCGGCCTCGGCACGGAGGACAATCCCGTGTTCACGGGGATGCACGACGCGTCTGCGCTGGTCGCCGGCGCTACCGTCGCCGCGGCGAAGGTGGTGTGGGGTGGCGTCGCCACACACGGCGCCAACGTGGCGGGTGGCCTGCACCATGCGATGTGCGCCGCGGCCAGCGGGTTCTGCGTGTACAACGATCCGGCGATCGCGATCAAGTGGCTGCTCAGCCAGGGCGCGGAGCGGATCGGCTACGTGGACCTCGATGTGCACCACGGGGACGGCGTGCAGGCGGCCTTTTACGCCGATCCCCGGGTGCTGACGATCAGCCTGCACGAGCATCCGGTTACTCTGTTTCCCGGCACCGGCCTTGCGACCGACACCGGGTCGGGTGCGGGCGCGGGTTACGCGGTCAACGTCGCGCTTCCTGCTGGCACGGGTGACGCGGGCTGGCTGCGGGCGTTCGATGCGGTCGTACCGCCGCTGGTTCGGGAGTTCCGGCCGCAGGTGCTGGTCAGCCAGCACGGCTGCGACGGCCACCAGCTCGACCCGCTCGCCCATCTCGGGCTGAGCGTCGTTGCGATGCGGGTCGCCTGCGCCGCGGTGCACCAGCTGGCGCACGAGACCGCGGGCGGGCGCTGGGTGCTCATCGGCGGCGGTGGCTACGCGCTTGTGCAGGTGGTGCCGAGAGCTTGGGCTCACTTGCTCGCCGAGGCGGCCGGCCGGCCGGTCGATCCCGGCGCCCAGACACCGCCGGGGTGGCGCGAGTACGCGGAGGCGCGAACCGGTGAGCCTGCGCCGGAATCGATGACCGACGGGGAACCCGCCGTGCACACGCCGTTCAGCCATGGTTACGATCCGGCTGATCGCGTGGACCGGGCGATCATGGCGACCCGGGTGGCGGTGTTCCCGGATCACGGGCTCGACCCGCAGCCCTGACCGGCCCGGCGGCCGGGGCGGCAGGATTAGACCTGCCTCGCCCGGGGCCGCGGGCCCGTCTGTGCGGGATGTATCCCGGCGGGGTGGGTGACTGATGCGCAGGTTCCGGCGGGATGCCGCGGCTGCGCACCCCGCATCCCGGACTGCGCGCGGCGCCGGGGCTGAGCCGGTCCCGAAACCTCAAGATCGCCAAAACCTGGCGGCGGCGGGCTGTTGTGAGCGGGCCGTTATCGGCGCCCGGGGCCGGCCCGGCTCCAGCCGCAGCTCCGCCTGCATGCCCGGCGCGAGGACCGCGCCCCCTGCACAATGGATAGACCCGGCTGAAGTTCACCCTCCATGCCGGGATCGCTCGCGTGGCGCCTTCAGCGACGATCGCCCGCTCGCCGATGTGGCGGGACGTCGTGGCCCGCAGGTTCCGCCTGCGATGAACCCCCGTCCGCGGCGGCCCGATGCGGCGGAGACAGCTATTACAATTGGTTATACACCGCCCGGGCCCGGCTGGCTGTGACGGGCCGCCCGGGCTCAGGAGGTGGGTTGAGATGACCCGGGAAGCCGACGTGGTCCAGGCGCTTGTCAAGATGGCCGGCACCCTCGTCGACGACTACGACATCGTTGACCTGCTGACCGGGCTCGCCGACCGGTGCGTGAACCTGCTCGGCGTCTCTGCCGCGGGAGTGATGCTGGCCTCCCCTCCGGTGATGCTGTCCTGTCCCGAGGGCACCTTGGGGCTGGTGGCCTCGTCCAGTGAGGCGATGCGCCTGGTGGAGCTGTTCGAGCTCCAGGCCAAGGAAGGTCCCTGTCTGGACGCCTTCCGCACCGCCGAGCGCGTCGAACACGAGAACCTGGCGGCCGCGGCCGGCCGCTGGCCGTCGTTCGCCACGGCCGCCCTCGCAGCGGGTTTCCAGTCAGTGTCCGCGCTGCCGCTGCGCTGGCGGGAGATGACCCTCGGCGCCCTGAACCTGTTCAGCGTCACCCAGACCCCGATGGACGAGGCGGATGTCATCGCCGCCCGGGCCTTCGCGGATCTGGCCTGTCTGAGCATCGTGCGGCATCGGGACACCGCCGAGGCGCAGAGCCTGAACGAGCAGCTGGCTGGTGCCCTTTCCAGCCGGGTGGCAATCGAGCAGGCCAAGGGCGTGATCTCGGAGCGCGCCGGCGTCGATCTGGCCGAGGCTTTTTCCCGGTTGCGGCGCTACGCCCGCAACCGCAATCTGCGCCTCACTGATGTCGCCGCAGCCGCCGTCGGCGGCACCCTCGACCCGCTGGCATGGGCACCGCCCGCCCGTCCGGCCTCCTCCTGACCACCCGGGGCCCTGCGGGTCCCCCCCATCGGCTTCAGGGTCAGGCGACCTCGCATGACAGGGTTCGCCCGGCAAGCCGCACCAGGCCCGATGGCGGGGTTCCGCAGCGTGGCGGCAGCCTGGCCGTCCCAACTTGCCGCGATACACGTGAATGCCGGCACGGGCCGGCACGGGTACACCGCCCCGGCGCGGTCCAGCAGGCCGGCCGGTTTCCGCCTCGGTGAGCTGCCGCCATTGTGCGTGGCGGGGGTGCCGCGCCGTAGAGCTTGGCGGCGATCAAGCAGTCCGGGGTGGGGCACGGCCGGAATCCGTGCATGTGTTCGGGCGTTGCCGCTTGCAGGGTTGGCGGACGTCCGGCGCGATTGCTCGCAGCGTGCGCGTCAGGAGCGAGCGCGCCGCCTCCCGCGGCTACCCGCCGAGCGCGGCCCGCAGCTCATCCGGGTACTCAGTGACCACCATGTATGGATGGGCGGCCGTCCCGCGCCGCCGCTGCGGCACGTAGCGGGTGCGCCATCCGATGTGCTCGGCACGGATGACGTGGTCTGGGTGCTCGGCGGCGAGCGCGGCTCTTTTCCGTTCCTGGCGCGCCAGCACCGGCTCGTCCGCCCAGGGAAGCCTGCCGCGCCTAGGGCCATTGCTCCCGCCCATCCCTGCGACAGGTCGCAGAACGCTGACGTTGTGGTGAACTCGGTGCTGTCCGGGCCGGCCGCGAAGCCAAGATCATGTCTTCGAAGCCGCGGAAGTGGCGGGCGAGGCGCACGGCGGCTGTTACGGCACCGCGGCGGATCAGCTCGGGGTGAGCGGTCGTGGTGGTTACGCGCACCGGCTGGGCCTGGGCGTCCCCTTTCCGGCCGGGTCTCGTCGGCGGCCTGCAGCTGCTGCCGCCTCGGCCCGGTCACGATGCGGCGGCGCCGCGCCCGATCCGCTCAGCTCATCGCCCGGCGCCCGCGCCGCCGCCGGGCGCTCCCGCGTGGACGCGGTCGTGAGCTCCGCGTCCTGCAGATCCCAGATAGGCATTGCCATGCAGTGACCGTTTTGCGATAGTTGCACCTAGTCGGCGACGGCTCTGCTCCAGACCCAGGCAGTAACAGAACTACTGCGTGGGAGGGATCGCGTGAGTACCGTATCCCCGGACGTCGTCACCGGTATGCTGTCGGCGAGCCGTTCGAGTCGCGTTTTTGCCGGGTTGTGGCGGTTCATCGGTTACGGTGGCCGACGGTGTTACGCCTGCCGGACCTCTTTGGTGACGCATCACATCCCGGCCACGGGTAAGCACGTCTGCGGCAAGTGCGCTAAGTGACAGTTCCGCTAGTCTGTCCTTACGTGATCTTGTAAAGCGGGGTTGCTGGTGCTGACCTGGGGTTTTGGTGTCTGATCGGGCCTGGCGGGGACCTCCGTTCGTGGCTACGCTGGTTACGCTGCGCCGAGGCGGAGCGGGATCGGCTTGCTGAGCAGCTCGAATACGCGGCGTTGTTCAGGGGTCGGTGCTGAGAGTTTTTCCAGGCGCTGCCCGGCGAAGCTGACGGTATTCCTGGTGAGGGTGGCCAGGTGGGCGACCAGCTCCTGATATCCGCGGATGGGCAGCTTATCCGGGGTGATTTTCGCGGTGTCTTTCGCCGCTGCGGCGGCGGACCTGCGTGCGGGAATTACCGGGTCTTCGCGGGCTGGTTTCTGATTATCGGTGAAAGTGAGCGGCGCGAGCACTTGGCGCAGGTGCCAGGTGAGGTAGGTGGCGAGCATGCACAACAGCACGTGCGCCCGGACGCGGTTTTCCAGGTAGTGGTAAATCGGCCGCAAGTCGATGTCTTCCGATTTCATCGACCAGAAGTCGCGTTCGAGGTTCCCGAGCTCCTTGTAGGCTCAGGACTCCTGACATTGCCCTCCGCTGACGTATCGTTACACCGATTGTGATCTGCGAGTTTGCCTGATTTTCTTGCTGTTTCAGACCGCCTCCCGGCCGCCTTTCCGCTAAAATTGATGCAACACGTTTGGCCGATTCTCCGGGAGGTGCGATGGCAGCGCGGCTGGCGCAGGCGCCGCTGCCGTGGCTTCCGGAGGGCGCAGTCGAGGCGGCCCCGGGGGTCGGGTTCGTGCTCGGCGAGGACGGCAGCGGGCAGGCGTGGGTGCACGGGATGATGACGTTCGCCTGGGACGCCGGGGATGAGGTGCTGCGGCGGCTGGCGGCGGTGCAGCTGGCCACCGGGCTGAGGGCAGCGTCGGTGCGGCAGGTGGCGGACGCGCTCGGGACCGCTGCTTCGACGGTGTCGCGGTGGGCGGCGGCGTACCAGCGTGACGGGCTGGATGGCCTGGTCCCGGAGGGGCGCGGGCCGAAGGGGCCGTCCCGGCTGACCGCGGAGCTGGTCACCCGGATCCGCCAGCTGCGCGCGGACGGGCTGCCGATGGCGAAGATCGCCGCCGTGTGCGGGGTGTCGGAGTTCAGCGCGCGGTGCGCGCTGGGCCTGGTCGCGGAGCGCCGGGAGGCGATCGCCCGGCTCGCCGGGGACATCCCGGCCCGCAACGGCGGCGGTGAGCAGCCAGAGGAGCCGCGGGACCACATCGGCGGCGCGGCGGCAGAAGAAGAAGAAGAAGAAGAAGAAGAAGAAGAAGAAGAAGTGCTGCCGGTGCTGCCGGATCCGGTGCCGCGGGAGGCGGAGCGGGTGCTGGCCCGGTTCGGGCTGATCGGGGAGGGCGCGGAGCCGGTGTTCACGCCGGGCGGGCGGTACCCGCTGGCCGGGCTGCTGCTCGCGCTGCCCGCCCTGGACGGCACCGGGCTGCTGCAGTCCGCCCGCGCGGTCTACGGCCGGCTGAGGAACGGGTTTTACGGGCTGGAGACGGTCCTGGTGCTGCTGGTGTTCCTGGCGCTGCTGCGCGAGCCGCGCGCGGAGGGCGCCACCCGGGTCCCGCCCGCGGCGCTGGGCCGGGTGCCCGGGCTGGACCGGGCGCCGGAGGTCAAGACGATCCGCCGCAAGCTCGGCGAGCTCGCCGCCGCCGGGAAAGCGGCGGCCCTGCAGCTGGCGGTCGCCC
Source organism: uncultured Actinomycetota bacterium (assembly GCA_963727015.1). Lineage (GTDB taxonomy): Bacteria > Actinomycetota > Actinomycetes > Streptosporangiales > Streptosporangiaceae > DATFVJ01. Next base: position 257,110 of record CAVSEV010000010.1, read on the forward strand.
GGTACCACGCGGACAGCAGGCCGGACGAGCTCGGGTTCCTCTACATCGACGGGCATACCCGGGCGTACTTCGGCACCCGCGAGGTGCAGAAGATGCACATCGCCCGGATGAAACTGCCCGGCCCGGCCACCGAGGAGACCTGGGTCACCGGCGCGTCCGGGGACCCGCTGCTGGTCGTGATGGCCGAGCCGTCATCGTCGCTGGCCGCCCAGATCAAACAGCTCCTGCCGCAGCTGCGCGCGATCTGCGGCCCCGGCAGCCAGCCGGTGCTGTGCTTTGACCGGGGCGGCTGGTCCGGCGACCTGTTCGCCTGCATCATCGACGCCGGGTTTCACCTTCTCACCTACCGCAAAGCCGGGGCCGGCAAGGAGATCCCCGCCATCGAGGACGAGAAATTCACCGCTGTCATGCTCACCGGGGACGACGGCCGCGCCCGCGCATACGACCTCGCCGGCACCGACGTCCAGATCACGGTCACCAGCGGGGAGCGCAAGGGACGCGTCCTGGACCTGCGGCAGGTCACCCGCCGCGACAAGGGCAAGCAGGTGCACGTCCTCACCACCCGCAGCCCCGGCGAGCTGCCCGCCGCGGCCGTCGTCTACCGGATGGGGAACCGGTGGCGGGAAGAGAACTACTTCCGGTACGCCCGGTGGCACTTCGCGCTGGATGCCCTTGACAGCTATGCCGTCACTCCCGACGGCCAGCGGATGGTCCCGAACCCGGCGAAGAAAACCGCAGCCACACAGGTGAAAGCGGCCCGCAAAGCGCTCGCCGCCGCCGAGGCCACCCGGCAGCGCACGCTGGACAAGCTCCGCAGCCCCGCCCCCGGCGCCACCGCCGTCATCACCAACTCCGACCTCGCCAGGCTGGGCAAACCCGTCGATGCCGCCCGCCGCAAGCTCCAGGCCGCGCAGGACCAGGCAAAGGCCATCCCCGCCAAGATCCCGCTCACCGAGCACAACCCGGATATGGTGCGGCTCGACACCGAGACCAAGCTCCTCACCCACGCCATCCGGATGGCCGCCTACAACAGCGAGATCACCCTCGCCCGCGCCCTGACCGCCGACGAAGCCTGCGCCATCATCCGCGAAGCCTTCACCACCAGCGGCGACATCATCCCCGGCGACCGAACGCTGACCGTCCGGCTCGACCCGCTATCCGCGCCCCGCCGCACCCGCGCCATCGCCACCCTCTGCGGCAAGCTCAACGCCGCCGGCGCCCGCTACCCCGGAACCAGCCTCGCACTCCGCTACGAGATCAAGCCAGACGTTGCATAAACGATCCCGCTATGTCAGGAGTCCTGAGGCTCCGACGGTCTCGGCGGCGCCGAGTTTTTCCTCCGCGGCGGAAGTGCGGATGACGTAGATCCCGTCCAGTTCCGCCTCCGCGTCGATCTTTTCCTGGTCGCGCTGGAACTCCAGCCGGCCGTCTGCGATGTCTGTGATGAAGTGCTTGCCGACCTTGCGCTTATTGATGACCTTGCCGACCTTCACCCCGATCTTGTCAGCGTCTTTCACCCGGCCCGCTTGTACCGACGCCCTGATTTTGCCCAGTTCTTTCTCCGTGGCTGCCAGCAGGGCTTCGCGTTTGGCGGCGCGCTGGCCGGCCAGCGCGGGATTGCGGCAGCAGATCAGCCGCTCGCCCGGGTATCTGGCGTCGGTGATCTCGGCGAAGTTCTGGTCGTCGAACAGCGACATCTGCAGCGGCCCGTCGTCTCTGGCCAGGGCCGCGACCTGGGGAGCGCGCAGGGCGGTGATCCAGCCCGCGCCGGGCAGCGCCTTCAGCTGCCGGATCCGCACCTGGGTGACCGATCCCCGGTCGCCGGCCATGATGACCTCACCGAGCCCGAATTTGTCGCGCACGGCCGGGATGATTTCCCCGAACGCCACCGAATCTGAGGTATTGCCTGCGAATACCCGGACCGCGACCGGGATCCCGGCCCTGCTGGCCACCAATCCGAACTCGATCTGCTCCCGGTTCTTCTTCCCGTCCCGGGAATGCCCGAACGCCCCCAGCGGGCAGCTATGCCCTTCCATCCACGCCGATGACAAATCAAACAATGCGAGCCCGCCAGGTTCCAGGTGCCGGGCCGCCAGCTTCTTCTCGATCGCGTCCTGCCGGGAAAGCAGCCAGTCCATCGCCGCATAAACCTCGTCGGTGGCCGCGTCGGAGATGCCCAGGTCCGCACCCAGAGTGGTATCTGCCCACCAGCGGGTGGTGGCCAGTTTCGACGCCGGCGCGACCGCGCGGGCGATTATCAGCCCGTACGCCAGGTCCCGCTCGGGACAATCGGGGCCGAGCAGGTTTCCCAGCCCCAGCCTTGAGGCCATCACGTGCGCCGCCGCCACGTGCCCGTGCGGCAAAGACCGCTCGATCTCGAAAACATCGCCCGTGTCCACCAGAACCGAGCCGGACAGCGACGCCTTCAGCGCCGCGATTGCGCTGTCGGGAAGCGCCGACAGATTCGCCAGCGTTTCCTTTTTCACTTTCCCGCCGTCGCGGAATGAGCGGCGCAGCAGATGCGTCCGGTAGGTCCGCGTGCTGCCGTCCTTGGCCTGGTAGGTCCGGGACGGGCTCTCGACGTACATCCCCGCATGCCGTGGACTCGCCATATGCCAATCATCGCAGGCCAGGCCATAGATATCTAGCACCTTTAGTGGCTACACACGGTCACGCACCAGGACTGGTTTCCGCAGCTCAAGCCTGCTAGATGCACAGACAGTTACGGCAAGCTCGGGGCTAGTTCCTTCGGCCCGCATGTGCCCGTCGTGCGGCAAGGTCAGCCACTCAAGCCGCACTGGCCACGTGCACAGCGAGGATAGGGGTCCGCCGGGGGCGGGCGCCTGGGATCACGTGGCCTGGCCGGGGGTAACTGATCGCCTGCAGCGGCGATCGTGTCCCGGGGTCGTCGGCGTACCGGGATGGGCGGCAATTCCACAGCGCTGAGGAACACGCAGAGTGTCCGCATCGGCGGCCGCCGGGGATCTGCGGCCGTGCCTGCCGAATATGGCGCCGATCGTCCGGTCGGCGAGATCTGGATTGTCCGTTGACCTGACCGGGCGCTGTTGGCCGTTCGACGGCGTAGCGTCGGTGACGAGGGGCCCGGCGGTGTCTGGGCTGCCCCGCGTTTTCCGGACAGGCATTTATTGAGCTATTTTATGCTGCCGCCTGATTGCTCAGGTATTGGTCTAGCACCTCTTGCGGGGTCTGGTATCCAAGTCCTGAGTGGAGACGGTTCCGATTATAGCGGATCTCGATGTACCGTGCAATGTCCTCCCGGGCCTTCTGCCGTGTCGGGTACATAGTGCGGTGCACACGCTCAACTTTCAGTGCGCCGTTGAACGATTCCGCGAGAGCATTGTCATAGCAGATCCCGGTACGGCCGACGGATTGCCGTATCCCGAGGCTCTCGAGCACCCCTGCGAACTCGGCAGAAGTATAGTTGCTCCCGCGGTCTGAGTGGAATATGGCTCCCTCCGGAAGGCTGAGATTACGGGCGGCCATCTCGATAGCCGCGGAGATCAGCGGTGTCTTGTAATTATCGTCCATCGCCCAGCCAATCACTTTCCTGCTGGCGCAGTCGATCACCGTGGCGAGGAAAAGCCATCCCTGCCACGTGGCGATATAGGTGATGTCACCGACCATTTTCTCGCCCGGTGCCTGCGCGGTGAAGTCGCGGCCGACCAGGTCCGGGATCGGCCCGGCCGGGCCGCCCTCGGTCAGGCTGTGCCGCCACGGCCTCGGCTGGCATGGCTCCAGGCCCAGCTCGCGCATGAGCTTGCGGGCCAGCTCCGGGCCGCATGGGACATCCCAGCGCTCCAGCTGGGCGTGCACCCTGCGGTACCCGTAGGTGCCGTCGGAGTCCTCGAAGATCTTCGTGATCAGGAGCCTGAGCTGCCTCCTTCTTTCTTCCGCGGCGGATTCCTGCCGAGACCGCCATTCATAGAATCCCGATGGTGAAACGGCCAGCCACCGGCACATGTTCTGGATCGTAGGAGCGTTATCCGCATCCGTGGCGCATGCGTCAGCGTACTCAGTCTCGATAAGCTCGTATTTCTCGCTCACCGATGCTCCCTCGCAAAGTACGCCGCTGCTTTTTTCAGGAACGCGTTTTCCTGCTCCAGCTCCTTTACGCGTCGTTCCAGTTCGTTCAGCCGCGCCCGGTGCGGCATGTCCAGCGGCAGCTCTTCCCCCGAATGGTTCCGCCGGTAAGCCTTAACCCAGTATCCGAGCGTCGACTCGTTTATCCCGATCTTCTGCGCCACCTCAGCGACCGGCCGTGAACCGTTAATGACCAGCCGGGAAGCTTCTTCGCGGAATTCGGGCGTATATTTCTTGCTTTTCCCGTCACCTGTTCCCCCGTCCTTTCCGGTAAGACCCTAATGGATCCTGATCCGGAAAGCTCGGGGCACCCCAGTCCGGGCCCGGAAGGTCGTTGAGTCCAGTCCCCGCTGGCGCTTTCCTTTCTCGGGCGGAGGAGGCAGCAGATGGACAGTTGTCACAGTGCTGTGGGCAGTGCGGCGGGCTTTTGCCGGGGCTGGTGGCGCTGAATGGCAGGCGACAGGCTTCACCGGATCTTGGCTGAGCTGTCCGCCGGCGGCGGGGACGCGTGGTCGTCAGCCGGGCTGTGCGGGGTGTGCCCGGGGATTGCCGGGGTGAGCGGCGCCGAGGTGATGCTGATGTCGGGTGACGTACCCAGCGGGTCGTTGTGCACCACCAACGAGGTGAGCCAGCTGATCGAGGAGCTGCAGTACACCCTCGGCGAGGGGCCGTGCGTGGACGCCTACCAGACCGGCCAGGTGGTGGCCGAGCCTGACCTGGCGGATCCGGCGACCGGCCGGTGGTTCGCGTTCACCCCGCCGGCGCTGGCGGCGGGCGTGCGGGCGGTGTTCGGGTTCCCGTTGCGGGTGGGCGCGGAGCGCCTGGGGGCGCTGAACCTGTACCGGGACTGGCCGGGCCCGTTGAGCGCCGGCCAGCACGCTGACGCGCTGGTCGTGGCCGACGTGGCCGCCCGATGGGTGCTGGAGGCCCAGGCCGGGGCGCCCCCGGGCGCGGTGGCCGCGGGGCTGGAGGCCGGCGCTGATTTCCATTTCGTGGTGCATAACGCGGCGGGCATGGTCTCGGTGCAGCTGGGGGTCAGCGTGACCGAGGCGATCATCCGGCTGCGGGCGTACGCGTTCAGCAGCGATCGGCTGCTCGCCGATGTGGCTGAGGATGTCGTGGCGCGCAGGCTCCTGCTGGGATAAACCTTGCCCGCCGGGCCGGGGAAAGGGCCATGTGGCCGGGGACAGGGCCGCTGGCCGCTATTAGAATGGGCGCCACGGCCCGGGCTGCGATCCGGCGTCCGTCGGCCGTGGGCGCCGCCGGGCTCGGGAGGGCGTGCTGGAGATGAGCCGAGAAGCCGCCGTGGTCCGGTCGCTGGTTGAGATGGCCGAGACCCTCGTCGATGACTATGACATCGTTGACCTGCTGACCGGGCTCGCGGACCGGTGCGTGAACGTGCTCGGCGTGTCGGCCGCCGGGGTGATGCTGGCCTCGCCGGAGGGCGGCTTGGGGCTGGTGGCCTCCTCCAGTGAGGCGATGCGGCTGCTAGAGCTGTTCGAGCTCCAGGCCCAGGAAGGCCCGTGTCTGGACGCCTTCCGCACCGGCGAGCGGGTCGAACACGAGGACCTGGCGGCCGGGTCCGGCCGCTGGCCGTCGTTCTCCACGGCCGCCTTCCGGGCGGGTTTCCAGTCGGTGTCCGCGCTGCCGCTGCGGTGGCGGGACATGACTCTTGGTGCGCTGAACCTGTTCAGCGTCACGCAGGCCCCGATGGGCGAGGCGGATGTCATCGTCGCCCGGGCCTTCGCGGATCTGGCCACTGTCAGCATCGTGCAGCATCGTGCCACCGCCGAGGCCCAGCGGCTGAACGAGCAGCTGTCTGGTGCCCTGACCAGCCCGGGTCGTGATCGAGCAGGCCAAGGGCGTGATCTCAGAGCGGGCCGGGGTCGATCTGGCCGAGGCCTTCGCCCGGTTGCGCAGCTACGCCCGCAACAGCAACCTGCGCCTCACCGATGTCGCCGAAGCCGCCATCGACGGCACCCTCGACCCGCTGGCATGGGTCCCGCCCGCCCGTCCGGCCTCCTGACCACCCCGGGGCCTGCCCCCGGCCGCCGGCGGCAGCGTCAGACCAGCTCGCATGACACGGCTCTCCCGCACGTGCACCGGGCCCGACGGCGGGGTGCCGCAGCGTGGCCCGAGGACTCCCGGTTGTTGTGGCCTCGCGGTACGGCAACTGGAGCGCTCGGCTGCGCCGCGGGACCGCATTTGCGCCGTTGTGTGGCCGGGTTAACAATCCGGCGGCCTGCGGGCCCGCCCGGGATCAGGCTGCGGTCCCGCATCCTTACCGGCTCGCCGCGCGGCAAAGTCACCGTTCTGGTGGGATACGGACGGCCATCTGGTCGGCCGGGACCGGCGCCGGGCCAGCTGATCTTCGCTCGAGGCGCAGTCGCCTGCTCGCGTCAGAACGCCGGCCGCGATGCCCGCCCCGGCCAGTCGCACGGCCCGGCCAGACCGGCCCGATCTCGCCGCCGCGCGGCCCATGCCCGCCGCTAGTGCCGAACGGCGCGACAGGCAGGCCGCTGGCTGGCGACGGCAGCACCCCGGGCGCCGGCCGCTGAGGACGGCACCCAGTTGCTGCGGGCCGGCCGCCGCTCGGCGGGCGCGGTTCCTGCCATGGAGCGGATGCGCGGTGCGCAGATCCCCGGAGAACTGACGCTCACCACGGGTGCGGCGTCACCCGGCGGCGCGGGGCCGTGTACGGCCTGCGAGGGCTGCCGCCATGCGGGTCCTGCCAATCGAGCAGCAACGTCGGCCCGGCCCGTGCCCGCTGGTTATCCCCAACCTGTTCGTTCTGGCCTTGGGCCGCAAGCCAGCAACGCACATCGCACCGTGCCCCGCGCTCCCGCATGGCTCACCGTAACGGCCCTTGAGACTTGCGGCTGTGACAACCAGGGACCGCCGCGGCCCCCCTGCGGGATGACAGGACGCCGATCGACGGGCTCGGCGTGGTATCGGGTCGTGTGCCCGATCGCGGCACCTGTCCTGCAGCGGCTCAGCCAGCCGGCCGGGGCCAACAGCACCCTGGGCGGCTTGGAAGGCGCGCACGGGGGACAACCCGGGCGGGGGTGGCGTCGGCTGGCGGTAAGCGCACGCCGGCGCGCATCCTTAAGTGCGTGGATTCCGGAGAACGTGAGCAGGCACCGGACCTGGGCGCAGGGTGCGGTGACCAGCGGGAGCGGACCGCAGACAAGCGTGAGGCGCTGACCGCCCAGCGGCAGCAGGCGCGGACGAGCGTGAGGCGCTTGCCCAGCGGGAGCGGGCCGCGGACGACCGTGAGGCCCTTGCCTGCCAGCGGGACCGGGCCGCAGATGAGCGTGAGGCGCGCACCGGCGAACTCGCACGCGCGGCCGGTGTCGCTGCCGCAACCCGCCACGAACGTGCGCTGCAGGCCATCGCCCGGGCACGCGCCGCGATTTCAGCCAGCGCGGCCAGGATCGACCGCGACGAGGCGGCGCTGCGGCGCGACAGTACACGTGCCAGCCGGGAGCAGGCGGAAACCGGCCGGGAGGCTGCGGTCAGTGAATGCGCGCTGGCGCATCAGCCACATGACCCTGGCCAGCCGGCCGGGCCGTCACCGATCGTGCACGCGGAAGCACTGCGCCGGCAGCTCCGCGCCGTCGCTGCCGAACTCGCCCAGACAGAGGAACAGGTCGCCCGGGTTCACGATGAACTGGCAGCGCACGATCCCGGCAAGGCCAGCGCGTACCGGCGTGTCGCCGACGAAGCCCGCACGGCAGCAGACCGTGCGCGCGACCTCGCGCGCCAGTTCGGCGACTAGGTTTCCTCGCCGGTTCACAACCGCCGTCGCTTCATGCGTCGCGGCTGGCGGCTACCGCTGCGCGTCGCCGCGTCCGATCCTGGGCCAGATCCGGGCCAGATCACGGCCGCGCTCAACCGCCTGCACGGCCAATGACAGCACCCGGCTGACCAGTCACAGCGATCTGAAACGAGCCCAAAGGGTCCGTGGAAACAAACGACATCCCGCCGGATCACGAAAGATTGAGACCGAAGTCACGGCCTGTCCTGACTCGTGATCTTGCGCCTGAACAGAGGACATAGCCGCAGCTGCAGAAGCAGCCAGGGCCCCAGCGAACGCGAACAGGTCCGCGACGGCCCGCGGGCCATCGTTGATCGGCCGGGGATGGACGACGCCGGGCCCGCTCAGTTCCACCAGTTCCGGCTCGTTGAACGGGGCGGTGCATGCGTACTGCCGCATGCAGGCGCGCCTGCATGCGGCAGTGCCAGGCTGACTCGCGGGACCGGCGTACGCGCACAGGCCGAGTGTGTGACCGATGCGACTAAACCCGTGGGGTGCTGCGCTGGCGAAGAAATTAACAGCAAGAAAATAAAGCGGCCACGGGCTTCCAGATCGGTTCGCAATGAATACTTCGCGGTCCGCTGACCTGTGCAAACACCCACGTCCGCAGAGGTCAAGGGGCCTTCCACGGCTCCGAATTTTTCGGGACGGCACCGGCGTGTATACGCTGGGGACTACTACCTAACAATCTGAGAGCAGTATGCCTATGACCAGCACCGTTACCAAAACCGGCGCTCAAGCCGCCGCCCAGCCGGCGGCCGTCTATGCGCGCATCAGCCACGACCCGGGCAACACCCTGGAAGGCGTCCGCCGGCAGATCAGCAAAGCGCTCAAGCGGGTCGACGGCCGGCGCGGCGACTGGCGGATGAGCGACCTGCCGGGCTCGCCAGTTGACCCGAAGCACCCGGGCGGCGAGCAGTGGCCACCCGGCGTTTTCGTCGACCACGACATCGGCGCAGGCACCGAGAATTGCCGCCACGAGTATCGCCGGATGCAAGCCGCGATAGAACGCGGCGACCTCAAGGTGATCGTGTCCAAGGCGCTTGACCGGCTCTGGCACACGCTAGCCGAGACCGCCGAGGCGCTCGTCAAGATGCGCGCCGCACACGTTCACCTTGAGTTGTTCGACACCGCGCCGAGCCTGGCTCTGGACGGCCGCCTCGTTCAGGTATTTCCGGCCACATGGGCGAGAGGGCTGGCCGATCCCGCCGCCGCCGCGCCGGCTGCGCCAACGGCCGCTCCCACCATCACCGGCCGCGTCCGCGAAGGGTAGGCCACCCCGGACCGGCCGCGCGCCCGCACGGAGATCGCCACCGGGGCCGGGTCCACAAGACCGGGACGCAGGGCGCGCTCCAGCATCTCGTCGCCAGCGGGGAACTTAGCCGAGCCCGCCACCGAGCAGCCGCACCTGCGAAGCGAGCACCCCACGGACTACACCATCGCTGGCACCGACATCATCACCTACGCGCGGCGCGCCGCCCGCATCCCCGCCCCTACGTCTACGTCGATGGCACGGGGCAGCTATGCGACCCCGTGCACCAGCCCGCTGCTGGAGCGGGCCCACGACATTAGCTGCCTGCTGACGATCACCTGGCAGCGGCAGGAATGCCGCAGCGGGAGGGGGGTCCACTTATCCACGTCTTCATCAGCTTTCTGCCGCCATCTGCGATGTGGTAGCCACGGTCTCAACGTCACTGTCCCGCGGCGGGTGCCATGTCCGAGATCCACCGCAAGCTTTGGGTGCAACGGGCGGCCAGTTCGATGCTGCCAAGCCCGCTCGAAGTACCAGGTCAGCATGTGAATCTCGGTGTCGCTGACCATTCTGGTTTGATCGCCTGACCGTGATTTGACCGTCGTACTGCGCTCTGCCCACGGGCACGCGGTGGCGCAGATCGTGCCCGCGCGGCACGCCTTACGCCAGACGGCCGTGGCCAGCTGAACAGATCGGGATGAGCCAGGCGGACACCCGGATGGCACGTTGGCGGGTTGCGGCGGCCGCTGTCTGAGATATGCGATTCCTGGGGGCCGCTGGACGTGCGCGAACGCGAAATGTGGCCGGGCGGCTTGTTGCTTCCGCTGTGGTTACTTCTATTCTGGGAGGTGCATGCGGCGGAGGGGTCGCCGTTGACTGCGGTTCCTCGCCAACGGTCCCTGCCCAGCGGGTGGGAGGCCGCATGCTTCAGGTCGACCGTGAATTCGTGTACTCGGGTTCGGGCTCGGCAGGGGTGCCGCCACCGTCGAGGGCGTGTCCGTGCCGCTCGGCGGGCGCCGATCCGGTGACCTGGCAGGACGAGGTGGGTCTTGAGCGACTTGCGCATCTGTATCAGTGCGAAGGGCTGTCGACCTACCGCATCGCCGAGCTGACAGGTTCCGGGCGGCAGCGCGTCACCCGGATTCTGCGCCGGGCGGGAGTGCCGCTTCGGCCGCGCGGCGCTGGCGGACGCCGACCACTGCGGCGGGCCCGGCGATCCGACAGACCTGTCCGAGGTTTTGGCCTTGTTATACGCGCACGGAGGTCTCACTTCCCGGCAGGTCGGTGCGCTCCTCGGGATACCCGAGCGGACGATCCGGGATCGCCTGCGCCGGTACGGCATCCAAGTCCGCAGCCGGGGCCGCTGCAATCGCGAGGACCGGCGCGTGGTGCCAGCCGGCATACTCTTGGCCCTGTACAGCGGCGCCGGCATGACTGCCGCCGAAGTCGGTCATCTGCTAGGGATCTCGCACAATGTGGTCCTGCGCAGCGCGCATTCGTTCGGGCTTGCGGTCAGGGTCGGCGGCGCGGTCCCGCCGTCAGGCCCTGAGGAGATCGAGCTGATTGCCGCGCTCTACTCCGATGGGCTCGTCGATGCCGCACTGCGCAAGCACAAGATCCCGCGTGTGCGGGCGGGCGGCCCGGTCTGGGAGCGTTTCCCTGAACCAATCCCGCTCACCAGGCAGCTTGTCGGGGATCTTTACTGGGGCTGCGGCGTTGGGCTCAACCATATCGAGCTTGTCACCGGGCAGCCGGCGATGACCGTGCGGGGTTTCATGCGCCGCGCAGGCATGCCGCTCCGTCACCCGGGCGGCCGGTCACCCTTCATGCGGCGCTGGCGCGCCAGGCTAGCGGGAGACAAGCAGCCGTCCGTGCCGGGCCGGCCGGAATCCGCCCCGCCGGTGCGTGATGGCGCCGGTGTGGGCGTGGGGGGCGTGGACGTTGCGGCAGCCTGGGCGGGCCGCCCCCCGGCGGCAGTGGTCCCGGAAACGACCGATTCCGGGACCCGGCCTCAGCGCCACCGCAGGTCCCCCGCAGGCCCCGCCCGGGCGGTTGCGGGCGCCGGTGAGAAGCGGGGTCACCAGCCGCAAACCGCCCGGCGGGCGAAGGCAGGACTCATGGCCGGTGCACAGGTGACTAACGGCCCGGTCGCCGCGTGCCCCGCAGGCATATCGTCGCAGCTGTGGATACTTCAACGGTTATTGCATCGAGCCCGGTTGAACTGACAGAACGCCTTGCCGCGCTGGCCGACCCGGTGCGGCTGCGCATCGTCGGGGTGCTGGCCGGGGGCGGCCGGTGCGTGTGTGACCTGCAGGAGAAGGTGCCGGTGGCCGCGAACCTGCTGTCCTACCACCTTCGCGTGCTGCGCGACGCGGGCCTGGTGGCCTCGGCCCGCCGGGGGCGCTGGATCGACTACCGCCTCGACGGTGAGGGGTTCGCTGCTTTGTGGGCGCAGGCGTCCGCGGCAGGCGTGCCACTGCCCGGCGACCGGGTCATCACCGGACGGCGCGGGTCGCCATGCGAGGACGACGGCGAGGGGGTGTGCGGTGACTGACACCAGGACCAGCGAGGTCACTGGCGCGGCCGGGCAGCGGCCGGTGATGGCCGGGCTGCCGGTGCTGGACCGGTTCCTGCCGGTGTGGATCGGGGCGGCGATGGCCGCCGGGCTGCTGCTCGGCCGCCTGGTCCCGGGCCTGAACAGCGCGCTGAACCGCGTCGCGGTCCATGGCACCAGCCTGCCGATCGCGCTCGGGCTGCTGTTGATGATGTACCCGGTGCTGGCGAAGGTCCGCTATAGCGAGATCGGGCGGATCACTGCGGACCGCCGGATGATGACCGTCTCGCTGCTGCTCAACTGGGTGATCGGCCCGGCGGTGATGTTCGCGCTGGCCTGGCTGCTGCTGGCGGATCAGCCCGCGTACCGGACCGGGGTCATCCTGGTCGGGCTGGCCCGGTGCATCGCGATGGTGCTGATCTGGACCGACCTGGCCTGCGGCGACCGGGAGATGGCCACCGTGCTCGTCGCCCTCAACGCTGTCTTCCAGGTCCTGCTGTACGCCGCGCTGGGCTTCTTCTACCTGCAGGTACTGCCCGGCTGGCTCGGCCTGCCGACGGCGAGCCTGCACGTGTCCATCGCCGAGATCGCCGGCACGGTGGCGGTGTTTCTCGGCATTCCGCTGGTGGCCGGGTACCTGACCCGCACCATCGGGGAGCGGGCCAAGGGCCGGGACTGGTACGAATCCCGGTTCCTGCCCAAGCTCGGGCCGGTGGCGCTGTACGGGCTGCTGTTCACCGTGGTGATCCTGTTCGCCCTGCAGGGCAAGAAGATCACCTCCGCACCGCTCGACGTCGTCAGGATCGCGCTGCCGCTGCTGGCCTACTTCGCGATCATGTGGTTCGCCGGGTTCGCCATCGGCCGCCGGCTGCACCTGTCCTACCCGCGCACCGCCGCGCTGGCGTTCTCCGCGGCCAGCAACGACTTCGAGCTGGCGATCGCGGTCGCGATCGGTGTGTTCGGGGTGACCAGCGGCCAGGCACTCGCCGGCGTCGTCGGGCCGTTGATCGAGGTGCCCGTCATGGTCGCCCTGGTCTACGTCGCGTTGTGGGCCCGCCGCCGCTTCTACACCCCCGAGGAAGCCGCGCCATGAACTGCTTTGACTGCGCAGCGCTTGGCGACCACGTCGATGCCGTCGCCATCTGCGCCGACTGCGGCGCCGCCGTCTGCCACGATCACGCGCACGTCACCGCCCGCTGGCTGACCCGGACCATGGTGATCAACCGCGTCGTCACCGTCGAGCCGCCCGCGCGCACCATCCGCTGCGGCGTCTGCCAGGCCGCCCACGACGCCGCGCCCGCCACCGGCTACGCGGCGGCCGGCTGATGAGCAAGAACACGGCAGGCGCCACCGTGCCGTCTGGGTCCGGCATCGTCAGAGACTTCGACACGCGTCTATTTTGGCAAGTGCCGATGCCATGTGGCATGTTCGGGCTACGCGATTCATCGACGCTTGTCGATATCTGCTGGAGATTCCCGGGTCGCGTGTCCACCCGGTTCTCCAACCCAGTGGCGAGGACGAGGCACGCTAACCCGGCCGACCGACAGGAGAATGTTATGCCCGTGATCAATGTCTACGAACCAGCCTTGTGCTGCAGCACCGGGGTGTGCGGCGCGGACCTCGACCAGGCCCTGGTGACGTTCACCGCCGACTTCGATCACCTCAGGGGCCTGGGCGCGGACATCTCCCGGCACAACCTGGCCAGCGATCCGGCCGCCTTTGCCGGGAACGACAGCGTGCGCTCCTTCCTGGAGGTGGCCGGCTCTGCAGGACTGCCGCTGACCATGGTCGACGGGCTGACCGTGATGACCGGCACCTACCCGACCCGGGTTCAGCTGCTCCGCTACGCGGGTCTGGTCAGCGCCGTGGCAGCCCCGATGGGCGCCACTGATCTGGGGTTGACCGAAACCGCCGGCAGCTGCGGCCCGGCCGGATGCTGCGAGGGATCGAGATGAAGTTCCTTGAAGCCCCGCCACGGTTCGTGTTCTTCACCGGCAAGGGCGGGGTCGGCAAGACCTCCGTCGCCTGCGCCACGGCCCTGCACCTGGCTCACCGGGGCAAGCGGGTGCTGCTGGTCAGCACCGACCCGGCCTCGAACGTCGGGCAGGTGCTCGGCGTCACGATCGGCAACACCGTCACCTCGATCGAGCAGATGCCTGGCCTGTCCGCGCTGGAGATCGACCCCGGGCAAGCAGCCGAGGCCTACCGCGAACGGATCATCGCCCCGGTGCGCGGGCTGCTCCCGGACAAAGAGCTGGCCTCGATCACCGAGCAGCTGTCCGGTTCGTGCACGACCGAGATCGCCGCATTCAATGAGTTCACCGCCCTGCTCGCCGACGAGAGCCTGATCGCCCGGTACGACCACATCGTTTTCGACACCGCGCCGACGGGGCATACCATCCGCCTGCTGCAGCTTCCCGGGTCGTGGAATGACTTCCTGGCGGCTGGCAAGGGCGATGCGTCCTGCCTGGGCCCGCTGTCTGGCCTGGAGAAGCAGAAGGCCGTGTACGCGCGGGCCGTCGGCGCGCTGAAGGACCCGGCCCACACGAGGATGGTCCTGGTCGGCCGCCCGCAGGCCTCGGCGCTGGCCGAGATCGACCGCACCAGCGGTGAACTCGGGCAGATCGGCATCGCTGGCCAGTACCTCATCATCAACGCTGTCCTGCCCCAGACGACCGGTGAGGACGACCTCACCCGGGCCGTGCGGGCCAGGGAGGCCAGCGCACTCGCCGCCATCCCGGCTGCGATCGCGGGCCTGCCGCGCGACATCCTGCCCCTCAAGGCGGCGAACATGATCGGCGTGGAGGCCCTGAGCACGCTGTTCAGTCCCGCAAGCATGACCGCCGGGGCCGGCGCGCCCCCACCGCCGGATCTCCCCGATGCGGCCCTGGCCAGGCTGGTCAGCGAGATCCTGCGGGCCGATCACGGACTGGTCATGTGCATGGGCAAGGGCGGGGTCGGCAAGACCACCATCGCCGCGGCCATCGCCGTCGCGCTGGCCCAGGCGGGCCACGAGGTGCACCTGACCACCACCGACCCGGCAGCGCACCTCACCGGGACACTGCACGGCACCATCGCCGGCCTGCAGGTCTCCCGCATCGATCCCGTCGCAGCGGTCCAGGCCTACCGCGACCATGTGATGGCGACGAAGGGCAAAGACCTGGACGAAGCCGGGCGGGCGGTGCTGGCCGAGGACCTGCTGTCCCCCTGCACCGAGGAGACCGCGGTCTTCCAGCAGTTCTCCAGGGTGCTCAGCGAATCCAGGCACCGCTTCGTCGTCGTCGACACCGCACCCACCGGGCACACGTTGCTGCTGCTGGATGCCACCGGCTCCTACCACCGCGAGGTCGCCCGGCACATGGGAGACTCGACGAACTTCACCACCCCCCTCATGCGCCTGCAGGACCCAGCCCAGACCAAGGTCATCCTGGTGACCCTCGCCGAGACCACACCGGTCCTGGAAGCCCAGAGCCTGCAGGAGGACCTGGAACGCGCGGGTATCCATCCCTGGGCGTGGGTCATCAATAACTCCATCAGCGCCGCCCACCCCGAGGCGCCTTTCCTCCGGCAGCGCGCAGCCAGCGAGGCCGGGCCGATCCAGCAGGTGAGCGCCCTGGCCGACAGGATCGCCCTCGTCTCCCTCCGCGCCACCGAACCCACCGGGGAGAAACGCCTCGCCGCACTGGCCAATCTCACCCGCCAGCCCGCCTGAGTAACTGATGGACCCGGGGCGCGGCTGGTGCCGGTCAGGCCCTTGCCAGGTAGCCCCGGCCGCCGGGGACGCCGCGCGCGCCTGGCGCTGGGCGGTGAGGTCCTGGGCGAGGGTAGGGCGCCTGGCGTAGCCGATGTTCGCCAATGCGGCCGCCTCCGGGGCGTGATGTCCGTTTAAGGGACCTGTCCCGTCATCCGGAACGAACGAACCCCAGCCAGGGCAAGCGTGCACAGCTGGGCCGCCAAGCCCAGGCGGCCGGCCGGGCCGCGGCCGCAACCTGGATCGATGAACGCCACGTCAGCCGGCGTGAGCGTGAACAAACGGATCAGCTGATCATGATCGATGTCCGGGAACGATCGCAGCTGCTCGAGGAGAGCATCAGAAAACAACCAAGTCGACACCAGCCACCTCCGCCACACTTCCGGCGAACGGCACGAAGGTAGCGCCCAGGCCCGGCGTCGCGACCAGCAGCCCTACCGATCCAGGTCAGCCATATCCGCTGATTTTCCGGCCAGTACTACCGCGACCTGGCCGGGCCTTCAGGTGCCGCCGGGGGGCCTCGCGGATCGCGGGCAGGCGCCCGGGGGATGATCTGCCACCAGGTCCCACTTGCCGCGCTCGCCGCTATCGCGCCGTCCCCGGGCCGGTTGCGCGGGCAGGCGACCGGGTCAGGAGACGGCCGCCAGGCGCGGCGCCAGCCGCCCGACGCGGTCGGCTAGCTGAGCCAGCGCAGCGTCGAAGCTGCCCGGGTCGCCGGCCGGCACCGGGTCCGGGATGGACCAGTGCACCGCCAGGGCCTCGCCGAGTTCCTCGTGGGCCAGGTCGCACACGGTGATAACGAGGTCGCCGTCGTGCCGGACGTCGCTGATGTGCCGGGGCCGCAGCCGCGGCAGCGGCAGGCCTCGGCGTTCGGCGGCGGCGATGGCGCCGGGATCGATCGCCGCTGCCGGATGCGTTCCGGCCGATACCGCCGGGACGTTGCTGGCCCGGCGCCACAGCGCGGCGGCCAGGTGCGAGCGCGCGGAGTTGGCGGTGCAGACGAACAGCACCCGCAGCGCCGCGCGGGCTGCCGGGGCGGCCAGCGAGTCCAGGGCGACGGGGATCAGCTGCAGGTAGGTCCGGCGGCGGTCGCCTTCAGACCGGCGCCGGGTGATGATCCCGGCCTGTTCCAGCACATGCAGGTGGTGCGCCAGCAGGTTCGACGGCATAGCCAGCATGGCGGCCAGCTCGGAGGGGGACGCGTCCCCTGCCAGCAGCGTGTCGGTGATCTGCAGCCGGGCAGGGTCGGCGAGCGCCGCGTGCCCTGCAGCACGCCGGGCCAGGTCCGAGGTTGGCTCAGGAGACATTGATTCAATCTTGACTGAGCTAGTCCCCTCTGTCAAGATGACGGCGTGACCAGCGCACCCGTCCTGCTATGGCGCCGGCTGACCGCCGAGTTCCTGGGCGGCGCGTCCCTGGCCGCTGTGGTGATCGGCTCGGGCATCGCCGCGCAGCGGTTGTCGCCGGGCCAGACCGGGCTGCAGCTGCTGGAGAACGCGGCGGCGACCGCGGCCGGGCTGTTCGCGATCATCTTGATGTTCGGCCCGGTCTCCGGCGGCCACTTCAACCCGGTGGTGTCCTTCGTGGGCGCCGCCTTCGGCCGGCTGCGCTGGCGCGACGCCGCGGCGTATCTCCCGGCGCAGGTGGCCGGGTGCCGCCGGGGCGGTGGCCGCGAACCTGATGTTCGCCCTGCCCGCGGCCACCATCTCCGCCAAGCACCGGGCCTCGGTCGCGCACTTCCTGTCCGAGGTCATCGCCACCCTCGGGCTGCTGCTGGTGATCTTCGCGCTGGCCCGGTCCGGGCGCAGCCGACCCGGGCCGGCGGCGGTCGGCGCCTACATCGGCGCGGCGTACTGGTTCACCTCCTCCACCAGCTTCGCCAACCCGGCCATCACCATCGGCCGGATGTTCTCCGGCACCTTCGCCGGCATCGCGCCGTCCTCGGTGCCGCCGTTCATCGCCGCGCAGATCCTCGGCGGCGTCCTGGCCGCCGGGATCATCAAGGCGCTGTACCCCGCCATCACGCCGGCCGACGCCGCCGGCATCATCGTCCCCCACCACGGATACGCCGGGCTCGCGCCCGCCCGAGCTGAGTACGACGTCGCCTCGGCACCCGGACCGGCCGGCGGGCCCAGCCCAGTCCCCTTGAGCAGACAACTAGAGGGAGCCTGTGATGCACCTGGTCATGATCGGCGGCAGCGACGCCGGGATCAGCGCCGCCCTGCGAGCCCGCGAACTGGACCCCGCCGCCGAGGTCACCGTGGTACTGGAGGACGCCTACCCGAACTTCTCCATCTGCGGTATCCCCTACTACGTCTCCGGCGAGGTCACCCACTGGCGCAACCTGGCCCACCGCACCGTCGCTGACCTGGAGGCTGCCGGGATGCGGCTGCGGCTGGACACCACCGCCCGCCGCATCGACGTCCCCGGCCGCAAGCTCCTGGTCACCTCCCCCGGCGGCGGTGAGGAAGTGCTCGGCTACGACAAGCTCATCGTCGGCACCGGCGCGATCCCGGTCCGCCCCCCGATCGGCGGCCTGGCCGGGCCGGGTGCCCTGGGCCCCGGCGACGGGGTGCACCTGCTGCACTCGATGGGCGACACCTTCGCCGTCATGGCCACCCTGGAGCAGGCCGCGCCGGCCAGCGCGGTCATCGTCGGCGCCGGGTACATCGGCCTGGAGATGGCCGACGCCCTGACCGTCCGCGGGCTCCAGGTGACGCAGATGGAACAGCTGCCCGAGGTGCTGCCCACCGTCGACCCGGAACTCGGCGCCCTGGTCCACGCCGAACTAGCCGGCCACGGCGTCGAGGTGCTGACCGGCACCACCGTCCAGGCCATCAGCAAGGCCCCGCCTGGCGGATCCGGGCGGCTGCACGTCCAGGCCACCGCGGCTGACGGCTCGATGGTGACCCGGGCGGCGGACATGGTGCTGGTCGTCGTCGGGGTGCGGCCCGACACCGCCCTCGCGGCCGACGCCGGGGCCGAGCTCGGCGTCAAGGGCGCGATCGCGGTCGACAAGGGCATGCGGACCGGCCTGCCCGATGTGCTGGCCGCCGGGGATTGCGTGGTCACTCATCACCGGCTGCTCGGGGAGACGTACCTGCCGCTGGGCACCACCGCGCACAAGCAGGGCCGGGTCGCGGGTGAGAACGCGGTCGGCGGGAGCCGGGAGTTCGCGGGCAGCCTGGGCACCCAGGTGGTGAAGATCTTCGACCAGGCCGCCGCCCGGACCGGGCTGCGGGATCACGAAGCGGCCCCGGCCGGGTTCGCCCCGGTCACCGTCGCCTCCCAGGCCGATGACCACAAGGCCTACTACCCCGGCAGCCACCGCATCCAGATGCGGGTCACCGGCGACCGCACCACCGGGCGGCTGCTCGGCCTGCAGCTGTTCGGGCACCGGCACGCCGAGATCGCCAAGCGGATCGACATCGCCGCCACCGCCATCTACCACGGCATGACCGTCGACGCCGTCAGCGACCTTGACCTGTCCTACACCCCGCCGCTCGGCAGCCCCTGGGAAGCGATCCAGATCGGCGCCCAGGCCTGGGCCCGGGCCACCCAGCGGCGCTAACCCGCCCCGGATCTTCAAGCAGAGGAACAACCATGTCAGGGCACAACAAAGGGCCCGGCCCTCAGCCACACCACACACGGCACCCAGCCATCAGGGCAGCCGCCGCCGCGATCATCGTCCTCGCCCTCGGCGCATGCAGCAGCACGACTACCACGCCTGCCACGAGCACCACGGCCACGGCCAGCGCCAGCGGCGGGCCGGGCACCCTCACCGGGGCGGGTTCGACGTACGTCGCCCCGTTCTTCGCCCTGGCCTTCGCCAGATACCATCAGCAGCACCCTGCGGTCACCGTGACCTATTCCGCCGTGGGCAGCAGCGCGGGCATCGCCGCGATCAGCGCCCGGCAGGTCGACTTCGGCGCCTCCGACGTGCCCATGAACGCCAGCGAGCTAGCCGCCGCCAAAGGAGGCCGGGTCACACAGGTGCCCGACGCGCTGGGCGCCGAAGGCGTGGCCTACAACCTGGACCTCCCGGCGGGCGCCCGGCTGCACCTGACCGGCCCAGTCCTCGCGGCCATCTTCCTCGGGCAGATCACGCACTGGAACGACCCGGCCATCACCGCCCTGAACCCGGGCATCACCCTCCCGGCCGCGTCGATCGCCGTCGTGCACCGCTCCGACGGCAGCGGCACCACCTACATCTTCAGCAACTACCTGTCCAGCGTCGACCCGGCCTGGGCGGCCAAGGTCGGCACCGGCAAGACGCTGAACTGGCCGGCCGGGGCGGGCGCCGAAGGCAACGGCAGTGTGACCTCCACGGTGTTCCGCACCCCCTTCTCCATCGGCTACGTCGAGCAAGCATATTCGCAGGGCCTGGTCCTGCCGTTCGCCGCCATCCGCAACCAGGCCGGAAACTACGTCCTCCCGTCCACCCAGACCATCGCCGCCGCCGCCGCCCAGAAACCCGACATCACCCCGACCAGCTTCTCCATCGTCAACCAGCCCGGCACCAGCAGCTACCCGATCAGCGGGTACAGCTGGGCGCTGATCTACACCCACCAGCAAAACCAGGCCACCGGTCAGGCCCTGGTCACCATGCTCAACTGGCTCACCCACGACGGCCAGGCCTACGCCGCCACCAACGGCTACGTGCCCCTGCCAGCCCAGGTCCGGCAGCTCGCCCTCACCATGCTCCAGCAGGTCACCGGCCCCGACAGCAAGCTGCTCACCGGCTGACCGCGGCCTCCATGCTCGTCATGCCGCTGCTCCCGGCGACCAAGCTGCCCACCGGCTGGGCGCCCAGCGACCGTGCCCCTGATCGCCGCAGCGGCCGAGAACACCTAACGCGCCTTCATCTGGGCGCCCGCTGGCCGGCAATGAAGGCTGCAAAACCTGGCAGCGCGACGGCTGACGCAACCACCTGAGCTACTGAGCTGCCCGGCAGATCAGGACACGCTGGGGCCAGAGGATGCCATCAGGCGCTGAAGACTCCGCGCCATAGATCGCTGAAGGTCACAGGCTGACATTCGCGGGGCGCTGCACGTCACAGCAGGCCGACCGACCACCCGGCAAACGCCGCCGGGTGCCGCGGGTCTCGCACTCACCCGCCCACCCGTAGGCCGGATCGGTCGCATACCGGCAGAACGCCGCTACCGTGAGGGCGTAGCTGCGGATCGTGGACCGCCGCAGCCCGCCGACCGCCCGCAGATCCCCGAGCCACTCATCGAGCATCTGCGGCCCTCACGCCCACGGGAACGCGTCCGCATGCCGGGCGAACGCCCGCACCGCCGCCTCCCGCTTGCCGATCGTCGAGAAGGCCAGGTTGCGGGCCAGCTGCTGCGCCCGCCAGCCGTCCAGCATCGCCGAAAACACCTGCTCATCCGGCCGCAGCAGCCGCGCCCCACCGGCCAGCTGCAGCCCCGCCGCACCCGGCACCGGGCCGTCTGGGCTCATCCGCGGCCACCCTCCGTTGATTACATCAGAAGAAGGAATCCTTCATCAGATGAAGATGATCCGCAAGCCCGCAGGTCAGCACCACATCCCAGGATCAGCCACAGGACGGCCGGCACGCCCGCACAGAATGGCCGCCAACGGTAATCAGCGTGCTTATCCAGCATCATCAACCCCACATCGCATTGACGTATCACAACCAATGCGAATATTGCATCCGATGAAATCCGCAACAGGCGAAGCGATGAAATCCGCAACAGGCGAAGCAAGATATTTATATCCATTGTTTATCTCTGGACCGGGCGCGGTCCAGAGATAAACAATGGAGCCATCGTCCCTGCCTTCCCGCCCAGGGAGGCGGGAAGGCAGGGCCGATGGCGGGACCGTGCGCGGTCCCACAAGCGGAAGAGCGTCGGCGAGCAATCGGGTGGTGGTCGTGGTGGATGGGGTCCGGCGGCGCCGGTCGCGGCAGGTCATATCGCGGCCGCGGGTGGTGCAGTTCTCGCTGACCGAGGACGAGTTCGCGGAGGTCAGCACGGCGGCTACGCATCGGGGGCTGGCGCGCGGGGCGTTCGCAGCCGAGGCGACGCTCGCATCGGCCCGGGGAGTTCCGACGAAAGCGTGGTCGCCGCTACGAGAGGCGCTGGCGGAGGTGATGACCGCCGCCGGGCTGGTGCGGCGGATCGGGACGAACCTGAACCAGGCCGTCGCCCGGCTGAACGCGACGGGCCAGCGGGGTGAGGATTTGATGCCCGCGGCGCAATTTTGTATGCGGGCGGTGCAGCGGCTGGATGAGGCCGCGGAACAGTTGCGGCGCAGTGTTCCGTAACCGCTCCGGAGCAATCAGGTGATCGGCAAAGTACTCCGCGGAACACGGGCCGACCGGCTGCTCTATTACTTGTACGGGCCGGGGAACTCGTGTTTCCGAGTTAGGCGGCGGGGATGTCGCAGGTCCAGGCGTAGTCCTCGATTTGATCAAGTGGGGTGTGGCCTGGGCGGATAGCGGAAAATCGGGCCTTGAGGAACTCGCGGCGGAGCCTGGTGACCATGTCAGCGACGGAGGGTTCTGTCTTGGTGCGGTACCACGGGCACAGGAGGCGGCGCCTGGTGACGTCGGCGGGGTGGTAGCCGGAGCGGGTGTACCAGCAGATCAGCAGCGACTGGACGAGGAACCCGAACGGGACGGTCCGTTCAACGGCGGCGGTGACCCGGTTGCAGGCGTCCCCGACCCCGATGATCTGCTTGCCCGCCGCGTTAGAGGGCTCGATCGGCCACCGCCAGGAGTACCGTTCGATGACAGCCGCGGTGGTGGCCGCGGTGTCGAGGGTGAAGATCGCCAGGTCATAGGGCTTGGCCGAGTCTGGCTCTTTCACCAGGACAACCCGGCCGGGAGCGTCGGTGAAGCTGCCGTACCACAGCGCGTCCGCAGTGGTGACCTGCATCGTGGTGGTCATGCCGTAACAGTGGACGGTCACGCTCTGCCAGCCGGCGCTCTGCGCGATCTGGGCCGGGGTGCCCAGCCGGGCGCCTTTCTTGCGTGGCCGGCCGCGCTTGCCGGTCTTGGCTGGCCTGGGGCCGTAGAGCACCGCGCTGGCCGGCAGCCGGGTCGTCCACGTGCTGCCCTGGCGGAGTGTGTCAGAAATTTTGTGCGCGGGACTTTTTCCTGTCCGGTACCAGATGTTTATCCGGTACTCTTTCTTCGCGCTATCTGATGTCCTTGTGCCCGTTTTATTCAGCGGGTCCGGGAAATCGGACTTCCCGTGCTATTCCGGGCCGATGCTGCGTGTCCCGGTTTTCTTCCCATCGTGCTCGTTCCGGGCGCCGCCGCCCTGTCCTTGCCGGATCACCTGACAGCTGTTCCCGTGGGTGACTTAAATATAGCAGATGGTGACGGGCGAGGCGGGTGACACGCGCGTGCCTTTTCCTCTTTTTATTTCTCAAGGTGCGTTCGGGCGGTGCCGCATCCCGGGCCGTGCCCGGGGTCAGGGGTGCAGGATGCCGGTGTGCCCGGCGATCGCGTCGTCCAGGTCGGCGGCCGCGATCGCGAGGGCGATGTGCAGGTCTTCCAGGCCGTCCCTGTCCGGGGCGGCCGCCGCGCAGGCGGCTTCGGCCTCTGGCTGCCCGGCCAGCGCCCCCGCCAGCGCGGCCGCGTCGGCGAGCAGGTCAGCGACCTGCCCGGCGTCGATCGCGTCCAGCGGGACGCTCCCGGCCGGCGTGCCGTCCGGCGGTATCGGCATCCTGCACCCCCCGTGCTGCTCAGGCCCGGTCGGCGAACCGCCCGGGCCAGCGGGCGACCATCTCGCCCCAGGCCTCGCGCCAGCCCTGGGTGACGTGGCCCTCGATCAGCCGCGGCGCCCCGTCCCGCTGCGCCTTGGGCTTGCCGGACTGCCTGGCGCGCTGCTCGGCCCTTTTCTCCTCAGCGTCGAGGATAGCCAGCCACAGCGTCTTGGCGACCGAGTCGTCGTTCGGGAACTGCGTGCGCGTCTTGAGGACTTTCCGCATCTCCCGGTTGAAACTCTCGATGGCATTTGTCGTGTAAAGCACCTTCCGCAGCGCCGGGCCGTATTCCAGGAACGGGATGAAACGGTCCCAGGCCCGTTCCCAGACCGCCACAGCCGCCGGGTACTTCTTCCCCAGCGGCGTGCCGGAGAAATCCGCCAGCGCCGCGTAGGCCGCGTCCGCGTCGCACGCGGTATAGACGGCCCGCAGGCCCGCCGCCATCGCCTTGCGGTCGGTATACGACGCGTAATTCAGACTCCGCCGTATCAGGTGCACCGTGCAGATCTGCACGGTGGTCTGCGGCCATGTCGCCGTGATCTCCTCGCCCAGGCCGGACAGCCCGTCGCAGCACACGAACAGCACTTCCTCCAGGCCCCGGTTCCGCAGCTGGGCCAGCGCCTGCGCCCACGCCTTGGCCCCCTCAGACGCGGCGACCCAGATCCCCAGCACCCGCTTCGCGCCGCCGTCGTCGATCCCGACCGCGATGTTCACCGCCTTGTTCCGCACCGCCGACCCGTCGCGGACCTTCGCGACCAGCGCGTCGATGTAGACCACCGGGTAGAACGGCTCCAGCGGCCGGTACTGCCATTCGCGCATCTGCTCCAGCGCGGCATCGGTCACCCGCGAGATCGTGTCCGGCGACAGGTCCACGCCCGCCGTCTGCCGCACGTGCCGGGCGATGTCCCGCACGGACATGCCCTTGGCGTACAGGCTGATGACCACCGCGTTCAGCCCGTCGCTGCGCGTGGCCTGCTTCGGCACCAGCGCCGGG
Source organism: uncultured Actinomycetota bacterium (assembly GCA_963727015.1). GTDB lineage: Bacteria > Actinomycetota > Actinomycetes > Streptosporangiales > Streptosporangiaceae > DATFVJ01. The sequence continues at coordinate 281,316 of CAVSEV010000010.1, forward strand.
ACAAAGCTCCCGTCCCGGTCCCGCGGCACCGCCAGCCGCACCGGCCCCACCTCCGTGTTCAGCGTCTTGGCGCTGGACCCGTTCCGCCGGTTCCCCCCGCCGTCACCGGCGCCCGCGTCCCCCAGGTGCGCGCCGAGCTCCGCCGCCAGCCCCGCCTGCAGCACCTGCCCGATCACCCCCGTCAAAAGCCCGCCCGGCCCCGTCAGCACCGCCGGCTCCCCGGACCTGGCCCGCTCCGCCAGCTGACCCGCCAGCGACGCCACCACCTCCTCCGGCAGCACCAGCCCCGGCGCCTCACCCCCGTCCGGGCCCGCCGGCGAAAATCCCCCCGCCAGGTCCTCGACTTCCCCCGCCGGAGTCTCTACTGTTGTCATCTTGACCTCCCCATGGTCGCGGCCACCCCCTGTGGCCTGCGGAAACGCTCCTGTTTACCACCCCCCCGCACAAAATTTCTGACAGACTCCCCTGGCGGATCAGCGCCTGGCCGTGGAAGGCGGCATCCCCCACCCCGTGGATCATCCGGCCGCCGAACGCCGCGGTCAGCGTGGTGAGCATCTGTGCGGCCAGTTCCACCTGCGAGGCGGTGCCCTTGCCGCGCCAGAGCCGGAACAGCACCGGCAGCGCCACCGGTGACGAGCACACCGGCAGCCGGACCACGATCGCGGCGATCACCCACGTGTTCCCGAACGCGATCTTCTTCCCGCCCTGCGCCGATCCGTCGTAAGCCCACCGGGCCTGCGCCACCTTGCGGCCCCAGCGTTTGAAGAACGTCCCGTCGATGGCCACAGTGACCGGCTCGCCTTCGGGCAGCAGGTACCTGACGATCAGGCGGGCCACCGCCACCCCGAGGTCGTCCGCATCCCACACTGCGCAGGAGAAGAACCAGCACGCCCGCCGGAACTGCCCGGCGATCCCGGCCGCCGCGGCGACGGCTACCACGGTGCGGCGGCTGGCCAGGATCATCCCGCACGCCAGCGCCACGAACAGCGCGTGGGTGGAACGCCGCTTGAACACCGGCGCCAGCTCATCCAGCAGGGCCCGCCAGGTCACGGGCGCCGGCAGGCCCGGGCCGAAAACCCGGGCGGGTCCCTCCGCCCGGTCACCGGCATCGGCGGGCGGGCCATCATCGGCGCTTTCACCAGCGGGACAGCCGTCCTCCCGCGCCCGAGTACCGCCGGCGCCGGACGGGAAGCAGCACGAGATGGCAGACTGGCCAGCCAAGGAAGCCTCACAGCGTCAGATGATCATGATCAGTCACCTGTCCTATGGGGCTTCCTTGCTGCTGTCCCGCCGGCACGCCCTCCAGCTACCGGATCGTGATCAATTATCGCCATCCGCGACGATCGGCTACGCAGAGCTATCCACGCCGGGCGTCCGCAGGCCTGCCACGCCGCGGCCTGCCCGCCAAGGCGATCAAAGGCGTCTTTCAACCACTTGCCGGGACGAAACTCGGAAACACGAGGGGGAAGGCGAACGAGCACACCGACCCGCATCTGGTCGCCGGATTCCGTGATCCGGCCGAACTCGAACCGCCCCGCACGGATCACGCGACTTCCGGCGCCTGACCGGGTTACTGGCCCAGCCGCTGGCCGCGCTGAAGGGGCCGGGTTACGGCGAGCCGGTGTGGCATTGTTCCGTCCGCGCCGCACCGGGTGACCGGAGGCTGTCGGACGCAGAGTGGGCTCAGGCAGTCGAAGACATCATGCACCGTACCGGCCTGGCGCCCCGCGGGGATGACGCCGGTGTGCGGTGGGTGGCGGTCCGCCACGCCGACGACCACGTGCACATCGTGGCCACGCTGGGCCGCCAGGACGGGGCCCGGCCACGCACCTGGAACGACTTCTACCGGGTCCGGGAGGCGTGCCAGGCGGCCGAGGAGCGGTACGGGCTCCGGCTCACGGCACCGGCCGATCGCACCGCCGCCAAACGCCCGTCCCGGGCGGAGACGGAAAAGGCTGCGCGGCGCGGCTGGGATGAGCCGCCCCGGGTGGCGTTGCGCCGTCACGTGTGCGCCGCGGGCGCCGGAGCACGCTCGGAGCAGGAGTTCTTCGACCGGCTGGCCAATGCCGGGGTGCTGGCCCGTAAGCGCTATAGCGCGATCCGCCCTGGTGAGGTCACCGGTTACGCCGTCGGGCTCCCCCAGCACGCCAGCCGCGAGGGTGGGGTCATCTGGTATGGCGGCGGAAAGCTCGCGGCGGACCTGACCTTGCCGAAGCTGCGCCGCCGCTGGTCCGGAGCAGGCGCGGAGCACGGCAAGGGGCACGGGTTGTCCGCTCCGGCGGCGCGCGCCGTGCTGCGCGGCGCCGTCACCACGGCAGCCGAACAAGCGGGCAGCGAGCCGGATTTCTTCGCGCGCCTGCGCGCGAACGGCCTGGAGGTGCGGCTGCGGTTCAGCGAAGCCAATCCTGGCCAGGTCACCGGTTACGCGGTCACCCTGCCCGGCCACCACGACCGCGACGGGCGGCCGGTCTGGTGCAGCGGCGGGCGGCTTTCCGGCGAGCTCACCCTGCCCCGGCTGCGCGGCCAGTGGGAAGCGCAACACGGAGGCGCGGAACGTTCCGGCGCAGACGCGGCGCGATCCGGAGCGTTCCGGTTCACCACCGCAGAACGGGACGCGATCTACGAGCACGCGGCCCGCCAGGCGGCGGCAGCGGCGGAACACATCCGGCGCTGCGCTCAGCACGATCCGGCTGCCGCAGCCGATGCCGCGTGGGCAGCCGCCGACGTTCTTCATTCCGCGGCGGGGGCGCTGGGCAGCCGGGTGCTGCGCCGCGCGGCCGATGCCTATGACCGAGCCGCCCGCGCACCGTATGGCCGCATCCCAGACCGAACCCGGGACGGCGAGCGGCTCCGCACCGCCGCCCGCGCTATGTCCCTCATAAGCATGTCCAGTGGCGGCGTCACGCTGGTGTCCGTCACACTTCTGGCCAACCTGGTCGCCCTGTCCGCCGCGGTCGCCGAGCTGCGGCACGCCCAGCAGCATGCCGCCCAGGCCGCCGCGGCGCGGGCTACGGCTGAGCACCTGCACGCGGCGGTTACCAGCGCCCGCCCGCCGGTTCCTCAGGCCCAGGCCCAAGCGCCCGGCCGCGCCCGGCCCGCCACTGCCCCCGACTTGGCTCGCCGCGACATGCCCTCGGCCTGGCCCGGCAGCCCGGTACCAGCGACGCCGGGGGCTGCCCGGTCGGCAAGTCCCGCTTCCCGCCCCCCGAGACGGGCGGGCCCGAGCCGGTGATGCCAAGCCAGCCAGCAGCAGACCTAGGCCGACCATCAAGTGGCGCGACATCCGACAACTCGCGAGCAAATGTGGCGGACAGCCACGTTATCCACAGTCAGCTCCAAGGGCGTATACGTCGGGCGGCCGGGGCGGGACGCTGCTGACAGCGGCACCCAGCCAGCTGTGCCGCATAAGACGGGCCAAGGAGGCGTTCATGCAGTCCCTGGCAAACAGCGGTGCGTTCTGGGGCTTGCTTATCGCCGGGATCATCGCTGTGTACCTGCTGCCGACCATTATCGGGCTGATCCGGGGAGTCGACAGGCTCGGGCTTGTCGTCCTGCTCAACCTGCTCGGGTGGATGGTATGGCCTGCCGCTCTGATCCTGGCGTTCGGGCCCCGCCGCCTCCCGCCGTCGGCGCCACCGGTCGTGTATTCGTCACCAGTTGTCTGTACCCGTACCCATGGCCTGAGTACGGGCCGGCCGATAACCCCATACCGCGCCCGTGGCATCCGCAGGAGCGGCCGAAGCAACGGGCCGCCGGCTCGTAGTCCGATGCGGCTACCGTGCGAGGATCTTGGTTCCTGCCGCCCACGTCGCATACGGCGTGTCAGAGCCGCAATGTTGCGCGGCGCGGCGGACGTGCAGGCCGAGGGCGACAGGGTGTGAACGGCGCGTTGTCATCTTCCCTTGCGGGACGCTGCGGACCGGCGGCTGGAGGTGGCGCAGTCGGCGGGGAGGTCGTGGAGGGCGCTGGTGACGGCATCGGTCACGGTCGAGTAGTCGAGACCGAGGCGGTGGGCGAGGCGGGCGACCTGCCGGCCGACGTGGTCCGGGGGCATGGCGGCGATGACTGGGGCGGCGGCGTGTAGCGCGTTGATCTGCCCTTCGGCGTATTGGAGCCACCGGCTCCAGCTGTCGATTTCGGCGTCGGTGACCAGGTCGGCGAGCGGCACGGTGTGCTCGGCGAGCTGCTGGGCGAGGGCGGCGGCGCCGTGGGCGGCGAGGATCTGCGCCGGATCGTACCCCGCGGGCAGGACGGCGGCGGTGATTGCGCCGGTGAGCGGGCTGAGGAGCTTGTAGGCCTTGATGGCGGCTCGCTTCCCGGCCGGGTCGGCGTCGAATGCCACCAGCACCCCGGTGGCGGGCAGATCAGCAGCCCGGCGGAGCGCGGCGGCCTGCTGGGCGGTGAGGGCGGTCCCGCACGGCGCGACCCCGGCGTACCGGCCAGCTCCGGCGGTGGTGGCGGCGATGGCGTCGAAGGGGCCTTCCACGATGACCGGCTGCGCTCCGGCGGTGAGCAGCCCGCGTGCTTCGTGCAGCCCGAACAGCACGTCGCCTTTGGTGTAGAGCTGCGTCGCCGGGCTGTTGATGTATTTCGGCACGTCGGGGCCGGCGCCGGGCGGCAGGCGGCCGGTGAACGCGATGATGGTCCCGTCACCGGCCCGGATGGGGAGCATCGCACGGTCGCGGAAGGTGTCGGCGAGGGTGCCGCGCCAGGAGCGGCGCGCCAGCCCGGCCGCCCCTATGACCGCGTCGGGATAACCGAGCGCCCGTAGATGGCGGGTGAGCGTGTCCGGACCCGGGGGCGCGTAGCCCACCTGCCAGCGCCTTTGCACAATGGGGCCGAATCCCCGGCCGGTTAGGTAGCCGGGGACCCAGCTGCCCTCCAGCCGGCCACCGAAGAACCGTGCGGCGGCCTGGTGAACGCGGGCAAGCTGGCTGTGTGGGACGGGTGGCCCATCGGCGGCTGCCGCCGCGTCGAGGCTGGGGTCGTAGCTGGCGGCCCGCAGCTGTCCGGCGCGGGTGCGCGGACCGGCGTCGCGGGACCGCGTCGCCCGCGGGTGGCTGGGCCCGGTCCGGCCGGACTGCACCAGACCGGACTTGCTGCCACCTGTATGGACGTCTGAGCTTCTGCCTCCGGCCCGGGAATCCCTGGCCTCACCCTCAGCGGCCGTGGGATCCGGTGGCTTCGTTTGGATGGAACCGGCCGGGACATGGCCGGTCTGCTGGCCGCGGTTCGGGTGCCGATCCCGGTCCTGTGGCGTGCTTGGCGTGGCCTCCGTCAGCGCCGCGTCCAGATGGCTGGTGATCGTGGCCGCGGCGGCGAGCACACGGTGGACGACGGCCTGGATGACGGCAGTGGGGTAGTCCCGCGGCTCGGTCGCGGCCCAGCTGGCGACACGAGGGAAACGCACGTCCGGGGCGTCGAGGCCGAGGTGGGCGGCGACAAGGTAAGCGATGCTGTCCGCTTCGAGTTTGCGGATCCCCTCGCACGTGGCGTCGCCGGAACGGCCGAGGTAGGCGATCTCGGCGTGCAGGAGCACGTGCCCGATCTGGTGGGCCAGCGCGATCACGGCCTGGGCGGGGGTGGCGTCGCGGCGGACGTGGATGCGCCGGTCGCGCCAGCTGGTTAAAGCGTCCCCGTCGGCACAGTCCCCGCGGGCGGCAGCGAAGCCCTCGCGGCGGGCCAGGTGCACCAGGGCGGCCCACGCGCCGGCGGGTGGCTGCCCGCCGCGCCGCGTTGTCCCGAACGGCGGTGCAGGATGTGCCTGGGCCAGCAAGGCCACCCAGTCACGGCCGTTGCGTACGGACGCCCAGCCCCAGGTGGCACACTGTTGCTGGTTGAGGATATTTTTCGCTCATATCAGCGTTCCTGTCCCCAGTGTCGCCCCGATCCGCCGGGATGGAAACGGTCAGGGCCGGAGCCGGCTGCCGCGCACCGGGTTGCGGCCCGCTCCGAAGGCGGATGTGGCGCTCGCGCTGGTGCTGGCGACGACGTTCTGGATGGGGATAGGAAAGTCGCGTTCCCAGGGCCGGACCTCGCGGGCCGCGCGCGCGGTGGCCGCGTCGGCGCTGGCGGTGGCGTCGCGGGCGGCCGTCAGGTTCCCGGTCCGCTCATCCACGTCCGGTGTCGTTTTGAGGTCCGTTGCTGCGTCCAGGTCGGTGGCGCGGGCGCGCTCGGCGGTGGCGGCACGGTTTTGCTCGCTCGCGGCCTGCCCGGTGGCCGGATCGGGTTGCACGATGCGGTCGATGATCTCGGGCGGCAGGTTGGTGACCGTTTCCAGGAGGGTGCGCTGCTCGGCTTCGCCGGGCGGTTCGTGGCCGTAGGCGCGGGCCTGTTCCTGCAGTGCGTCGATGATCTGCCGGCCGCGGCGTTCTTGCGCTTGCGCGGCGGTGTGGGCGTCGAAACCGGCGCGGCCCGGGCTGTGCTCGACGTTGACCACGACGGGGGTTTCCTCGTCGAGCGGCGGTCGCGGGGTGAAGTGGGGGTCGTGGACGCGGGGTGGGCGGGTGAACAGCGGCGCGGTTTCACGCATCGCCTCGGCCGGTGCCATTCCGTCGGCGCGGAGCCGGTCGTAGCGGGCCATGGCGTGCGGGTGCAGCACGCGGAGCCGTTCCTCGCATTTGCGCATCGCGGTCGCGGCGGCCGGCTCGTACCAGGGCGCTGTGCGGTCGGCGTAGGGCATGGCGGCGCCCCAGGCGCGGGCCGCTTGCGGCAGGTCGGCCTGGGCCAGCCAGTGGGGGTCGAGGGCGGGCGCCCAGCCGGCGCGGGCGGCGTCGCGGTCGGCGCGGATCTGCGCGTTCAGTACCCGCCGGGCACGTTCGTCGCGTTCGGCGGCGACCCGCGCCTGGGTCTTTTGGTGCTGGAGGTAGACCTGCGCGCCCGCCGCCGCGGCGTAGCCGACCTCCATGACGCGGCGCATGCCTTGTTGCAGGGCGTCCTGGAACGGGTCGGGATGATTGTCGGCGTCCATTCCTGTGGCCTCCTTTACGCGGCAATTCGTGGGCCGTCAGCGGCTGCGGCGCCGCTGGCAGCCTGGAAAGGGGCTGTCAGCGGGCCGGGCCACCGCAGTTGCGGCCGGGCACGGCCGTGGCCGATCGGCTTCCGCGACGACGGCCTCCCCTACGGTCAGGGGAAGCCGAGCGCGGCCTGCAGGGCGGGAACGGTGGGCGGGCGGCCGGCCGGTCCACCGCGGTCGACCCGCCCGGCGCCGCCCGTGATGGCCACAGAGGTGGTGGCACCTGGACAGACGTGTGGCGGGCCGCGGGCGCCGCCGGTGCGGGGCAGGAAACCTACGGCCTGGCGGATCGCGGCTTCCTGGGCGCTGCCGTCGGTGGCGTTCTGGCGGAGGGTGCGGAACAGCGTCAGGGCCCTGCGGGCGATGCGCAGGTGGCGTTCGATCAGGTCGTCGATCGCATGTTCAAGGACCCAGATGGCGCGGAGCCGCAACGCGTTGCCGGTGTCGGCTGGCAGGGCCGCGGGATCGCGGGGCGCGTGGATGCCGCAGCGGGTGGCCACGCCGGCGCGCAGTTCCTCGTGCGCTTGGGTGAGTGCGGCGATACCCAGCGTGACCCTGGGGAGCGGGCGGACAGGCACCGGTAACGGTCAATTACCACGGCTGCGGTCGCCGCAGGGTCGGCGTGGAGCTGCTGAATGACGGCGCGCATCGCGGCCAGCCGGGACTCCAACGCGCGCTCGTCCCAGCCCGTCACCAGCAGTTCCTGCGGCCGGCCCGTGCGGACGAGGACCGCGTCGTAGCCGGCGCAAGTCAGCGCACTTTGCATCTGCCGGGCGGCCCGCACCGATTGCAGCCGTACCCGGATACCGTCCGGGGCCGACGTCACGTAGCCGACGGGACGGTGACCGCCGCTGGCCGCGACGTGCTCGCAGATGGCCAGTATGTGCGCCGGGTCGAGCCCGGCGCGGCGCAGGTCAGATGTCGTCATGACCGGTCACCTCGCCATGACCTGCCGCACCGTCGTCGTGCCGTGTCGCCGCAGCCGTCGTGGCCCGTCACCGCGCGGCCGCTACGCTCGCTGAGCTCGTGCTCGTCGTCGTCGTTATCGCTGTCGGCATCGTCAGCGGCGTCGCTGGGCATGCCTGGCTCATCCCACCAGCCGTCGGGCGCGGGGTCGGCGGCCGGTTCGTGGGGTTCGCGGTGGGTGTCTTCGCTGCACTGGTAGAAGGGGCCGCGGGCGCCGAGCAGGACCGGGAGCTGGTGGTCGAGGTGCTCGCGGTACCAGACGCCCATCCCGGTGCCGGGCTTGGTTCGCAGCACCTCCCAGGCGTGCCACAGCGCGTTCAGGCGGCTGATCGCTTCGCCGTGCCGCCACTATTGGCGGCACCACCGGTACTCGCCGCCGAGAGTGCGGCGGAACATAGGCAGGAAGTACTCGGTCAGCCAGTCCTCCAGCCGGTCGATTCCCGGCTGGGGCACGTCCGGAGTCTCGCCGCCGTCCGGGCCTTGGCTGCGGCCGGGGTCTTCGCCGTGCCCGAGCAGGGAGTCCGTTGCTTAGGCGGGGCGTCTTCATGCGGCAGGCGTGCTGGGCCCGGTCGCAGCCACGGCCGCCGGGGTAGCTGAGGCGCCGGGGGCGCTGCTGCCGGTCGCGGTGCTGGTGGTGGTGATCGAGATGCTCCTGCGCGGTGGTGGCGTGTGTGCGC
>CAVSEV010000011.1:0-1121478 GCA_963727015.1 uncultured Actinomycetota bacterium
CTCACCGGGCACCCGAGCGACCCGGCGATCGCGAGGAGCTGACCCGATGCAGAAAGTGGCCATCATCACCGGAGGCTCTCAGGGCATCGGCGCCGGCCTGGTCGCCGGGTACCGCCGGCAGGGCTGGGCGGTAGTGGCGAACGCCCGGACGACCACGCCGTCACAGGACCCGGAGGTGGCCGCCGTCGACGGGGACGTGTCCGAGCAGGCCACCGCCGAGCGGATCGTCGGCGCCGCGCTCGGGCGCTTCGGGCGGGTCGACACCCTGGTCAACAACGCCGGCGTGTTCATCTCCAAGCCGTTCACCGACTATACGGCGGATGACTACGCCGTGATGGTCGGCGTCAACCTCACCGGGTTCTTCTGGCTGACCCAGCGCGTCATCGCCGAGATGCTGAGCCAAGGCGGCGGCCACGTGGTCAACATCAGCGCGGCGGTCGCCGACTACCAGGTCGCCAGCGCACCCTCGGTCCTGACCGCGCTCACCAAGGGCGGCCTCGCGGCGGCGACCCGGTCACTGGCGGTCGAGTACGCCTCGCGCGGCATCCGGGTCAACGCCGTCGCACCCGGCGTGATCCAGACGCCGATGCACCCGCCGGAAAGCTACGCCGACCTCGGCGACCAACTGCCCCCGATGGGGCGGGCCGGCCAGATCAGCGACATCGTGGACGGCATCTTGTTCCTGGAGGCATCGCCGTACATCACCGGCGAGATCCTGCACATCGACGGCGGCCAGACCGCCGGTCACTAGGCCCGCGGATCCGGCTGCCCGAGGGCCGACAGCGCCCCGCGCAGTTCCCGGCGCGATCCGATGTCCAGCTTGGTGAATACCTTGCCCAGGTGCCATTCGACGACCCGGACGGACAGGAACAGCCGGACGAGGTGAGTCATGAAGCGGTCGAGGGCGCCGTGCCAATGCCCCTCGCCGGACGGCGAGACCACGGTGTCGCCCGGATGCATGGTCAGGACTTGGCCGTCGCGCGTCCGGACGACACCCCAGCCTTCGGTAACGTGCAGGCCTGGCCCAGGGCGTGGAGTGCGAGACGGTACGGGCGCCGGGCGGGAACCGTACGACGCCCACCCTAAGCGTTGACCCCACACCGTCGCCGACCATAACGTCGGCTGCAGACCCTGGTAAGCGGGGTGTGAGACCCAACCAGTGGAGGTACCAGGTGGCCGAACTCCCACCGCCCCCAGAGGGAATCGTGTTGGCCCACTTCATCGTCACGGACGATGTCGAGCGCTCGCGGCGCTTCTACACAGAAGTACTCGGCGGCAGGGTGGCCTTCTCCGGCCCCGGAGGGCTGACCTATGTCGCACTATCCAACAGCTGGATCATCATCAATGCCGGCGGAGGCCCGACCGACGACAAGCCGGCGGTCACCCTGGAGACGCCACGCGATCCCGACCGGGTCAGCAGCTTCCTCAATATCCGGGTCAAAGACATCCAGGCCGTGTACGCCGAATGGAGCGCCCGGGGTGCTCAGTTCCTGACGCCGCCGAAACAGCACCAGTACGAGATCCGTTGCTACATCCGCGATCCCGACGGTCATCTGATCGAAGTGGGGCAGACCACCGACCCCGAGGGGGACTGGTCGCCCGCTCACTGGCCATCGGGTACGCCCGCCGGGGAGTCCGGGTGAATGCCGGGATCACCGGCGAGATCCCTCACATCGACGGTGGCCAGTCCCCGGACACTGAGATCGCTACCAGCCATTTCCGGCAAGGCCGCACCCCCTCGGGTTCCCCCTCTCAGCGAGCCGCTGCGAGACCGCTCGGGCCGATGCTGCGGGCCGCCGTTGTTAGTACTGTGACGCTGAGGAGGTTCCGGTCATGACCACCGCGATCATCGGCACGGGAGGGATCGGATCGGCCATCGCCCGCCAGCTCGCCTCAGGTGGTGAGACCCTGCGGCTCTCCAGCGCCGACCCTGAGTCGGCCCGAACGCTGGCTGCACAGATCGGTCACGCTGCGGTCGTCGCCGCCGGCAACCGCGACGCGCTGCAGGGCGCCGGTGCCGTCGTCCTCGCGCTGCGGTTTACCGTGCTGAAGGGCGTCATAGACCAGATCGCCGACCCGCTAACGGACAAGCTCGTGGTCGTTCCGAGCAACCCGCTCACCACCGACGCGGACGGTAACGTGTCACGTCTGCTGCCGGAAGGGCAATCCTCTGGGAAGGTCGTAGCCGGGTGGTTGCCGGCGGGGGCGCGCTTGGCCATGGCGTTCGGAACCCTGTCGGCCGATCTCTTGGAGTCCTCTGCCAACCGGTCACCGGAGCCGGCGGTCCTGTTCTACGTGACCGACGACGACCGTGCTGGCGAGGAAGTCGAGCGGTTGATCCGGACGGCCGGCTTTGAGCCGGTGAAGGCCGGCGGGCTCGGGGAGTCGGGCCGGCTCGAGGTGGGCGGCGACCTTCACGATCTCGTAGTCGGCCCCGCCGAAGCGCGGTCATTGACCGGTGCGGCCTGACCGCTTCGCCCTGGCCGGGGCACCTCGTCGGCCGGGCCTTCGCCCAGATGGTCTTGACGGCGCTGACCATCGCGGTGTCGAACGGCACGGACCGTGGTATCGAAGACGAGGTCTTTCATCAGCCAGATACAGACGTCGTCCGCTCTCAGGCGCGTAGCCGCACAGATCACCCGCTTCGGCGGGGGCACTGTGCGGCTACCCTGGTGACCAGATTGCCGACCTTAGCTTAGGCGGCTACGCGCGCGGGCATAAGGCATTCGCCCCGTCGCCGGCAGGTTGCGCGGGCCCCGATTGCATCGGTGACAGCCTGCTCAGGCTGCATATTTAACATCGCAGCCGTGCGCGGAGATGCGCGCTCATGCCGCGGATCGGCTAAGTGGCCGAGGGATGCCGGGATGGTACCGGGATCCGGTCCAGATCATGAGCCAGCACCACCGGCCCGCCGAACGCCATCGCCGCTTGCGCGGCAAGCTGCTGGCCGTCGCCATGCTCATAGCGTTGGGAGAAATGGGTGAGCACGAGCAGCCGCGCCCTGGATTCGGCCGCGATGCGGCCGGCCTGCCCGGCGGTCAGGTGCCCGTACTCGCGGGCTAGGGCGGCCTCGGTGTCGGCGAAGGTGGACGGCGGCCCGCAAACGCGCCTCGAAGCGCGTCCGCGCTGGTCAGCGGGGGGTGACTCGGGCGGAGCGAGCGTGCTGTAAAACCGCTCCCTTTTCGTTGAAGCGACCTCCTGGTCCGTCGGCCAACCCCGCTTTCCGAGCGGGGCCCCGGGCTGCGCACTGGAATGGCTGATCTGTGCGTCCCACATTGACGCGGCAGCTGACGGTTGTTGAGCGCCGATTCGGCAGGGAGAGTGTGGGTAGTGCTTCCGGCCCGGCTTCCCCGATCTTGACGTGATGGGCGCGTAGGGTCGGGAGCCTGGGTCCCGGCCTGACCTCCGATTCGGCTGACGCCGCTCGGGTTGTCTTGCGAGACGATCTGCCGGCCGGGTCCCAGTTCTTTCTGGCACCCACCGGCGCTGCCGGTCTGATCTGCCTGGTCTGGATCAGAGGCCGGGGTTTCACAGGTCCGACGGCCAGCGGGTGCGTGCCATCCCTCAACCTCAGAAAGGGATGGCTGTGACCATCGTAGAGACATGCGCTGAAGAACGCGCCATCACCGGCGGCGTGGACACCCACGCCGACGTGCACGTCGCCGCCGCGCTGGACCCGATCGGCGGGCTGCTCGGCGTCCGGGAGTTCCCGGCTACGACGGCTGGCTATGCCCGGCTGCTGGGCTGGCTGGCCAGTTTCGGGACCGTCTGCCTGGTCGGGATCGAGGGGACCGGCAGCTACGGCGCTGGCCTGGCCCGGCACATGGCAGCCGCCGGCGTCCGGGTCGTGGAAGTGGACCGGTCCGACCGCCAGGACCGCCGTCGGCAGGGCAAGTCCGACCCGCTGGACGCGGTCAGCGCCGCCCGGGCCGCCCAGTCCGGCCGGGCCCGCGGCGCGCCGAAGGGCCGGGACGGCGCGGTCGAGGCGATCCGCGCGCTGATGGTCGCCAAGCGCAGCGCCACAGGAGAACGCACCCGGACGATCAACCAGGCCAGGGCCCTGATCCTGACCGGGCCCGATGACCTGCGAGCCAGGTTTTCCAAGCACAGTGCAGCTGCCCTGATTACTGCGACGGCGTCGCTGCGGCCCCGCCCCGGCGACGCCGCCGGCTACGCCACCCGCGTCGCGCTGCGCGAACTGGGACGACGCGCCGTGTTCCCCGGCGGCCAGCTCGAGCGCCTCAACGAGCTCATCGTCCCCCTGGTCGCCGCCCGCGCCCCCGGCCTGCTCACCCTCTACGGGATCGGCTCTAATACCGCGGCGCTGCTGCTCATCGCGGCGGGGGACCATCCCGGGCGGCTGCGCAGCGAGGCTGCCTGGGCGCACCTGTGCGCCGCCGCCCCTATCCCGGCGTTGGTGGACCGGCATCGGTTCCCCAACCTGACGGCCGAACCGGCGGTGGCCCGGATGCAGCAGTGGCTGCTGCCGGTCGCCGCCGCGGTAGCGGCCGCTGGGATGATCACGGCCGGGGCGCGGATGGCCCTCACCCGCAAGGCCAGCCCGCTGCTGGATGTGACCGGCGGCCTGATCACGGCCGCGCTGCTCGGGGACCTGGCCGCCGTGCCGTGGCACAAGCCGTACCGGGTCGCGACCGCGACGGTCTGGGCGGTGGTGATCTGGGCGGCGTGGGGCCCGGTGTGCCAGGGGGTGAGGTGGATGAGCGCGGGCTTGATGCCGGTGGCGAGCAGCAGCGCGGTGCCGGGTGGCAGGGCGCGGATCGCGGCCGGCGGGGCAGCGTTCGCGACTAAGCTCAACGACGCCGACCTGCGCAACGCGACTCGCAGTGCAATGCTGTTCAGCCCACGGGTGATGCTCGTCGAAGGCATCGCTGAGGCCCTCGGCCGAGGACCTGGCCGCCTACCAGCGTGCGGCGAGCCCGGAACTGGACCGCCTGATGTACACGCTGCACCCGCGCCCCGATCCGCGCCCGGCTAGGCGCGCCGCACATGGTCGTCTTCGGCGGCTTCGCGGCAAGCGTGCTGAGCGGCCGGATCGTCGACTGCCAGGCGCGGGTTGTCATCACCGCGGACGGTGCTCGTCGTCCGCCGGACCGGTCAGGACGTGGCGTGGACCGAGGGCCGCGACGTGTGGTGGCACGATGCGGTAGACAGGCAGAGCCCGGAGCACGCGGCGGAACCGCACGACGCCGAGCATCCCTCTACGTGATGTACACCTCGGGGACGACCGCCAAGCCGAACCGCACGGTGGGTCCTCAACGTTTATCCCCCTGCGTGGGGGAAAAGGTGCCCTATCGAAAATCCAGGACATCAAGCGGGAGGGACGATGCCGGACGTCTTCGAGGTGCTGAGCAGCGATCACCAGGAAGTCAAGCAGATGCTCGCCGAACTCGAGACCGGACCGACTGCCGCGACCGGCGCGGACGACACGCAGCTGGCGCTCCGCAAGAAGATGGCCGAGCAGCTGGTCATTGAGGAGTCCAGGCACGAGGCGGTGGAGGAGATGTACTTCTGGCCGGTCGTGCGCGAACGTGTCGCTGACGGGAACCGGCTGGCGGATGAGGCCATCGGGCAGGAGAGCGAAGGCAAGGAGGTGCTGAACAGGCTGGACAAGCTGGGCGCCGGCGATCCGGAGTTCGAGCAAGTGCTCGCCAGGTTCATCACAGCGGGACGGGAGCACATCGCCTTTGAAGAGACCGCGGTCTGGCCGGGCCTGCGCGCGGTCCTCAGCGATCAGGAGGCCCGCGAGCTTGGCGGCAAACTCGAAACCGGCAAGAAGAGCGCGCCGACCCGGCCGCACCCGCACACCCCCGCCTCGCCCGGCGTGCTGAAGACTGCCGGCCCGGCCGCGGCTGCCGCGGATAAGGCCCGCGATGCTGTGACCGGCAGGGGGTGATTGACGCCTGCCAGGCGTGGCGCGGCGCCCAATCTGACGGTCACTGCGCGGCATCGCTGCAATGAGCCGCACCATTAGTGAACGATCTTCGGCGCGAGCGCAAGCTTCGTGGCGACGGGTGTGCGAATGCGCGCCATTGGTGAGCCGGGGAGTATCGCGCACCCGCCCACGTTGTGCGCCGGAAAATGGGACTCAGCCAGGAAGGAGCTCGCGATGCCACGGGCACAGATCAAGGACGAGAAGACGTATCAGAAGCTGCGCGAGCGCGGCGAGAGCAAGGAGAAGTCGGCGCGCATCGCCAACGCGGCTGCGGCCAGCTCGCGTCGCCAGGTCGGCCGCAAGGGTGGAAAGAGCCCGTCCTACAGCCACTGGAGCAAGAACGAGCTGCTGGAACGGGCGCGTGACATCGGTATCCGGGGCCGCTCGTCGATGACCAAGCAACAGCTCGTTGACGCGCTGCGTCATCACTGATCCACCGCCCGCTCGTGCGCGGCGAGACGCTCGGTTTGGAGGTGGCGCCCCGGTCGGCGTCTTCCGTTGTCGGCGCGCAAGTTCAGTCGGCCAGCCCAAGCCCGCCGCCGCACCTTCTATTTGAGGCCGCCAGCAGTCCTTTCGAACGACTGCTGGCGGGCGGCAACCCACTTGGCAAGTGTTCCTCCTGGCAGCTTACCGCGTCAGTGATCACCGCGTTCGCGATCGGCGGGGTGGCGCTCATCACGCATGCCTGGTGGGCTTCTGGCGGTGTACCGCAGTCGTCGTGCTCACCATACCGGCGGGCAAGCTGATCGTCATGATGAGGTCGCCAAGAGCGCTCCGCCGCTGTCCCGACACAGCGGCCGCAGGGCAGCCGGTCTGGGCCGCCCGCGAGGCAGCCTGGCGCCAGCCCGCTGACGGCGGCCGAGACCCGAAACTTCCCCTCGCCCGGCATATCCGCCAGCCCGCCCCATCGCCGTCCGATCTGCGCGTCCGGCGACGACGGCCCGCTGCGCGCGCCGTTCACCTCCTACCAGGGCACGTCGGGACCGGCCGAGCTGCGCGAGGAGGTACGCGGGCAGGGCGGCCAGAAGACGATCGGCGAGCTGGTGACCTGTCCGTTCTGCACCAGCGTGTGGATCGCCACCGGGCTGACCGCCGGGCTGGTCTTCGCGCCGCGCGGCACCCGGGCTGGTCACCGCCATGCTGAGCTCCCTGGCCGGCGCCGACCTGCTGCAGTTCGGGCAGGCGCTGCTGGAGAAGTCGGCAGAAAGCTGAACGGATCTCCGCGCGCCGTCGTCACGAACGACGACCAGATCGACAGCGAGGGACTGCGGCTGCTGGCGCGGGCCGGGCGGGCTGAAACGTGCTGGTCGCGCGCCCGGCCACCAGTCTTCCGGCCCCAACGGTAGGTCACCTTGCCCTACTTCGGCGGATTTAGCATCATGTTCTTCACACTTTCTATTCTCTGGCAGGAAAGACTGCTTCTGGTGCCTCCGCCGCAGGGAGCTTGCTCAGTGCCTCCGACAGCTACCGGTACGCGGCGGAGGGTGAGCTAGTTGACGGCCGGATCCAGGCCCGCCGCGATGAACAGCCCGAGCCCGATCAGGATCAGCGCGGACCCGGCGCTGAGGATGAGCTCAACGATGCCGTAGGTGACAGCCACCCCGGCCGTCGCTGCCATCCCCCGTAGAACGGCGAACGCCGGTTCAGCGGCCGGCCGGGCCGTCCCAGGCCGCCGGTTTCTTCGGCCACGGCCGCCGCCGCGGGCCAGGCGTCTCGCATCCTGTGTCGGTCGGTGCCGTTGTCGGTCGGCCTGGCCTCGGTGGCTTGCCCATGGGCTTCCCGGCGTCCGGGCTACTCGGGCTCATTTGACCCGGTGGGGCTCGGCGTCGGCGGTGCGCAGGGTGAGGCCGAGACCGGGCGCGGCCGGGTCGGGACGGATGGCGCCGCCGGTGGGGTCCAGCGTGCCGTCGAAGAACAGTGACTCGATCCGGACGTGGTCGTGGAACCACTCCAGGTGCCGCAGGTTCGGGGTGGCGGCGGCGGCGTGGGCGTGCAGGTGCGGCCCGCAGTGGCCGGAGATTTGCAGGCCGTGGGAGGCGGCGACCGCGGCGACGCGCAGCCATTCGGTGATGCCGCCGCACCGTGAGATGTCGGCTTGCAGGCAGTCCACCGCGCCGGCCGCGCACATCCGGCGGAAGTAGTACAGGTCGTGACCGTACTCCCCGGCGGTGACGTCCGGCAGGACGGCGTCGCGGACTTGCCGTAGTCCGTCCAGGTCGTCGGAGGAGACGGGCTCTTCGAACCAGCGCACGTCGAGGTCGCTCGCGGCCCGCATCACCCGGATCGCTTGCTTACGGCCGTAGCCGCCGTTGGCGTCAACGAACAGTTCGACGTCGTCGCCGATGATCGTGCGCGCCTGCCGCATCCGGTCAAGGTCGCGCGCGACCTCGGTGCCCCATGATTCGCCGATCTTGATCTTCACCCGCGGGATGCGCTGCTGGCCGGTCCAGCCGGTCAGCTGGTCGCGGAGCTGACGCTGGTCGTAGCAGGTGAAGCCGCCGCTCCCGTAGACCGGCACGCGGTCGTGCACCGCGCCGAGCAGGCGGTGCAGCGGCAGGTCAAGGATCCTGGCCTTAAGGTCCCACAGGGCGACGTCGAGCGCGGAGATCGCGTAGCCGGCCGGGCCGGGTCGGCTTGCGTTCCGCACGGCCTTGACCATCGCGTCGAAGGAGCCGCCGACGTCCAGCGCAGGCCGGCCGCGCACGACCTCGGCCAGAGTGTCGGTAATCATGGTGGCGCAGGCGCGTGGCCCGTATGTCCAGCCGATGCCCCGGGTTGCCCCGGCGCCGGCCTCGGCCAAGACCATGGTGGTGGAGCCCCAGCTGAGTGTCCCGTCGGCCTCCGGGCCGTCGGTGGGGATCGTGTACACGGAGACGTCGACCAGGTCGACGACATCGCCGATCATGCGCGTCCCGTCGCGGCGGCGGTTACCGCTTGCACCACTCAGTCCTTCCCGTGCGGCAGGAACTCCTGGATCTTTGCCTTCAGGCCTTCGACGGCGACGCCGCGGCGGTCTTCGTCACCTTTGAGCATCGCCCGTGCCGTGTGTTTCATCTGCTCCAAGGTCGCGTGCGGCGGGATCGGCGGCATGTTCGGGTCAACCCTGACGTCGAGCAGGGCAGGCCGGTCCGCGCCCAGTGCCCGGTCCCAGGCGGGCGCGACCTGCCCGGGCTTGTCGACGGTGATCGCGTCCAGGCCGAGGCTTGTGGCGAAGGCTGCGTAGTCGACGTCGGGCAGTGCCTGGGATTCGGTGAATTTCGGTGCGCCTCCCATGGCGCGCATCTCCCAGGTGACCTGGTTGAGGTCGTCGTTGTGCAGGACCGCGATGATCAGGCGCGGGTCGGGCCATTCCTGCCAGTAGCGCTTGATGGTGATCAGCTCGGCCAGGCCGTTCATTTGCATCGCCCCGTCGCCGGCGAACACGATCACCGGCCGGCCGGGGTTGCCAAATTTCGCCCCGATCCCATACGGCACACCGGCACCCATGGTCGCGAGGTTCCCGGCCAGCGAACCGCGCACGTCGGCACGGAATTTCAGCTGCCGCGCGTACCAGTTCGCCGCGGAACCGGAGTCGGCGGTGACGATCGCGCCTGCCGGCAACCTGGACGACAACTCATGGAACAGCCGCATCGGGTTGACAGGATCCGCTTCCACCATGGCTTCCGCTGCCATCACCTGCCACCAGCGGGCCACCGCCGCCTCGATGCCCGCACGCCAGGACCGGTCTTGCTTGCGCCGTAGGTGCGGGATGAGGGCCCGCAGGGTGGCCGCCGCGTCGCCGACCAGATTGACCTCATACGGGTAGCGCATCCCGATGTATTTGCCATCGATGTCGACCTGCACCCCGCGGGCCTGGCTGAAACCGGGCAGGAACTGGGTGTAGGGAAAGCTCGACCCGACCGTGAGCAGCGTGTCACAGCCGCGCATCAGCTCGTAGCTTGGCCGGGTGCCGAGCAGGCCGATCGAACCCGTGACGTAGGGCAGCTCGTCGGACAGCACGTCCTTGCCGAGCAGGGCCTTTGCCACGCCGGCCCCGAGCAGGTCGGCTACCTGCCCGAGCTCGGCGTGGGCGCCGCGGGCGCCGGATCCGGCCAGGATGGCGACCTTGCGGCCGGCGTTGAGGATCTCGGCGGCGCGGGTGATCGCCTCGCCGTGCGGAACCGTGGTGGGCCCCTCCAGGCCAATGCTGGAGGGGACCATCTTGAACGCATGCGTCGGCGCCGAGTACTCCAGTTCCTGGACATCGGAGGGGATGATGACCGCCGTCGGGGCCGACTCGGCCAGTGCTATCCGGATGGCCCGGTCCAGCACGTTGGGCAGCTGCTCGGGGACGGTGACCATCTGCACGTACTCGCTGGCCACGTCCTTGAACAGGCTGAGCAGGTCGACTTCCTGCTGGTAAGAACCGCCCATCGCCGACCGGCTGGTCTGCCCGGCGATCGCCACCACTGGGACGTGGTCGAGTTTCGCGTCATAAAGCCCGTTGAGCAGGTGGATGGCGCCCGGTCCGGAGGTGGCCATGCATACGCCAACCCGGCCGGTGAACTTGGCGTATCCGACGGCTTCGAAGGCGCTCATTTCCTCGTGCCGGGCCTGCACGAACTTCGGCCCGTTGGCGGCGCGGCCCCAGGCGGCCAGGATTCCGTTGATCCCGTCTCCGGGGTAGGCGAAGACCTTCTCCACGCCCCAGCCGCGCAGTCGTTCCAGCAGGTAGTCGGCAACAGTGGGGGCGGCCATGGGTTGTTCCTCCTCAGGTTGGCGGCCGGGCTGCCCGGTTCCGGGTCAGCTGGCGCCGCGCGGGGCACCGGCGGCCAGGTGGTCGGCGGCCCGTGCTGCGACCGCCATGATGGTCAGGGCGGGGTTGGCGCTGCCCTGGGTGGGCAGCACGCTGCCGTCGGTGATGTACAGATTGGGCACCGCGAAGCTGCGGCAGTCACCGTCGACGACGCCGTGCCGCTCGTCGGCGGCCATCCGGGCGCCGCCGACCAGGTGCGCGTAGCGCTTGATGGTGATCACCTCATCGGCGCCGGCCGCGTGCAGGACGGCCTCCATCACGCGTTGAGCGGCCTGCATGAGCTGCCTGTCGTTGTCGCCCTGGGAGTAGCAGAAGCGGGCGACGGGCAGGCCGTGCCGGTCCTTCTGTTCGGCGAGGGTGACCCGGTTTCCCGGCAGCGGCAGGAACTCACACAGCGCCCCCAGGCACGACCAGTGCACGTAGTCGCTCATGTAGGCGCGCAACGCCCGGCCCCAGTGCCCCTGCGCGGCGACGTGCTCCGCCCAGGCGATGGGCAGCGGCGAGACGGTCTGGATGGAAAATCCGCGCCGGTAGGGCATTGCCGGGTCGGTCTCGTAGAAGGCCTCGGTGCTGACCTCCGGCGGCGGCGCCTTGTACATCCGCACCTCGGCGTCGAAACGGCCCGCGGTCTGCGGCGCGCCCTGCACCATCAGGTAGCGGCCGACCTGGTCGAAGTCGTTGCACAGGCCGTCCGGGAACCGGCGCGACGCCGAGTTGAGCAGCAGCCTCGGCGTCTCGATCGAGTAGCCGGCCACCGCGATTGCCGCGGCCCGCTGGAAGTGCGGGACCCCGCCGCGGACGTAGTGCACGCCGGTGGCCCGGCCGGTGCGCTCGTCGACCTCGATCCTGGTGACCATCGCGTCCGCCCGGACCTCCGCGCCGTGGGCGAGCGCGTCGGGAATGTGGGTAATCAGCGGGGACGCCTTCGCGTTGACCTTGCAGCCCTGCAGGCAGAACCCGCGGTAGATGCAGTGCGGCCGGTTGCCGAACCGGCCGTTGGTGATCGCGACCGGGCCAACCCTGGCGGTGATGCCCAGCTTGCGCGCGCCGCGCAGGAAGACCTCGCCGTTGCCGCCGACCGGGTGCGGCCGGTGCGGGTAAGAATGCGGGTCGCCCCACGGCCAGCGCTCGCCGGCCACCGGCAGCTCCTGCTCGATGTCGGCGTAGTAGGGCTTGAGGTCGGTGTAACGGATCGGCCAGTCCGCGCCGACACCGTCGCCGGTCCAGGTGCTGAAGTCGCTGGGGTGAAAACGCGGGGTGTAGCCGGCGTAGTGCACCATCGACCCGCCAACCCCGCGGCCGGAGTTGTTCGAGCCCAGCGGCACCGGGTCGGCGCCGCCGATCACCCGCGGCTCGGTCCAGTACAGGTGCTGCGAGCCTGCCTCATCGCTGACCCAGTCGGCGTCGGGGTCCCAGAACGGCCCGGCGTCCAGGCCGGCCACCCGCCACCCTCTGCGGGCCAGCCGCTGCAGCAACGTGGCGCCGCCCGCGCCGCAGCCCACCACCACCAGGTCCACCTCGTCGGTGTCGGCGAACCGGCGCATGCCGCTGCGCAGCCGGTGGTTGGTGCGCGTGCCATCAGTCGGCAGCAGCCACGCGGACTCATTACGGTCACGCACCCCGGCCATCAGCTCACCCCCCGCACGGGGTCGTCCGACGGCCTCGCGTCGCGCACCTCGAACGGCTCACGCGCGCCGACGCCGATGTTCTTGTAGCCGCGGGGGTACGCCGGGCCAGGGAACCCGATTTCGGTCCAGGCCGAGGGGTGAGCATAAAACGCCGTGCAGGCGTAGCGCGTCCACAGGCTCCACACATGCCCGGCGTTCAGGCCATGCCAATCCCCGGAAGCCAGGTCCTTAACGGCCTGAATGAGCCGCGCCTGATCCTGCGGCGGGCATTCCGCGAACCGGCAGGAGAACTTGGCCTGCCCATCATCGTCCAGGTGGTGCAGCGAATTCCGCCACGCCTGCCCGTCCTCGGGCATGTCGTCATACCGCCAGCCATCGGCCTGCTGCCCGGCCAGCCGCGCCTCGATCAACGGCACGACCGGCACCCGCGGCTCGCCGCACTGGCCGACAAGCTGATCGCACAGCGCGGTCGCGGCGGCCTCCTCGGCTGGGGTGAAGAACCGCACATCGGATTGCCGGCCGAGCCGGGACAAGACGACACCCGCGGTGACCGGATCCCAGCGCCGGGCCTGCGCCGCCGCGTCGAAACCAGGGAACCTGCGGTGACCGCCGCCTGGCACGCTTGCCGCGCGGCTCACTTTTCCCGCCGGAGTATCGCGGCGAGCAGGCCCATGCCACCGACCATGGTGACCAGCAGCGGGGCGAGCAGCGGCGGTCCCATCTCGATGTTGTAGCGGGCGTTGGACCAGCCGCCCGGCTTCTGCGCGATGCCCCGGGCGTGCAGGTAGGTGCCCTGCAGGCCGTTGGCGGCAATCGCGGCGGAGGCAACAGGCAGCGCGGTCTTGGCCATCCGCCGGCTGAGGAAGCCCGCGATGCCCGCTGCGGCGCCCACCGGGCCGAGTGCCACCGGCAGCCACATCATCTTGTTGCCGAAGCTGGCGCTGTCGTGCTCGAAGAAGATCTCGGCGGCGGTGACCAGCGCCCCCGCCGCGGTCAATGCCGACAGGCTGCGCTCGAAACGGCCGGTCTCGACATTGCGGATCATGCGATCGATGCCATGCGCTGCCTGCCCCTGCAGGCTCCGCTGAGGCACCGCTGTCAGGTGCTGTCCGGTCATCCGGCTTGCCTCCGCAGGATGATGCCCAGTTGACGGGCCTTGCACTGACGGACTTTGCGTTTGCAGGCTTTGCGTGTTTGCGCCCGCTCTGTTTCCCCGCCCTGCCGCGGCCAAACGCCCAGTGCAGGTTTCGGCCCATAATCGTCGCGTGGCCTCGCCGGCTTCCCGCCCTGCTCAGCTGCCGCCGGCGCTGCGGAGGCCGGCGCGCTGATGCTGGCCGCCGCGCAGGTCCTGGTCGGCGCGACCGTGCAGTCCAGTGGGCCGGACGGCGGAGGATTGGTTCCGGCAGGCCGGCGGGGTTCGCCCGCGGCGGGTTTACCCCGGGGACTGGCGCCCGGCGTCACTGCGGCCTCACCGGGCCGGCCTTGTCAGACGCCGGGCTGACGCCAGGCCGGTCGCGGGCAGTGTCGTCGCGACCAGCGCGTCCGCCACCGTGGCGCGCCGGACAGAGCGGTCAGCCACCGCGAGCGCGGCCATCGAGGCGGCATGGGCAAGGTCGGCTGCTGCGCCTATTCGGAGCCCGGCCGGGCTCGGCTCGGCCCCGGCTGTCAGCGCCGCCTGAAGAAGATGGCGGGCGCCGAGTAGCCTGGCCACGCTCCGCGCGCGGGAGCTAACCGGGCGACGTGTGCATATGCCGATCACCGGCCCCGGCGCGCACAGCAAGACCACGCCGTAGCCCGCGCGTGAGCTGCCTGGGGAAGTCCGGCCGAGCGGGAGTTGCGGCTTTCACCGGCCCTTGGCCCGCCGTCCTGCCACGATGCCGCCAAGGGCTGCGGCACCGGCAGCCAGCCCGTACACCAGCCGCGGGGCGCCGTGGGACCAGCGGTGACGCCACCATGGACCACTTACCCAAGGAGGACGCTGGTTTAATGACTGAGACAGTGATGATCACCGGGGCCAGCGCGGGCATCGGGCGCGCGACGGCCCGGCTCTACGGTCAGCGGGGAGCCAACGTCGGGCTGATCGCACGCGGCCAGGCCAGGCCTGGAAGGAGCGGCCCGGGATGTCGAAGACGCGGGCGGGAAGGCGCTCGCGGTCGCGGCCGACGTGGCCAGCTACGCGCAGGTGCAGGAGGCGGCCAGCCAGGTGGAGGAGTACTTCGGCCCGATCGACGTCTGGATCAACGTGGCCTTCACCTCGGTTTTCGCGCCGTTCGCCGACATCTCCGCCGAGGAGTTCCGGCGGGTCACCGAGGTCAGCTACCTGGGATTCGTGCACGGGACGATGGCGGCGCTGGCCCGGATGAGGCCCCGCGGGCGGGGCACCATTGTGCAGGTCGGGTCCGCTCTGGGCTCGCGGAGCATCCCCCTGCAGTCGGCCTACTGCGGCGCGAAGCACGCCATCAACGGGTTCACCTCCTCGGTGCGATGCGAACTGCTGCACGAGCACTCCGGCGTTCGTGTCACGGTCGTGCAGATGCCCGCCGTGAACACCCCGCAGTTCTCCTGGGTGCGCTCCAGGCTGCCCGGCAGCAGCAGCCGGTACCGCCGATCTACCAGCCCGAAATCGCCGCGCGCGGCGTCGTGTTCGCCGCCGATCACCGTCGTCGTAAGGAGTACTGGGTCGGGGCGGCCACCGCTGCCACCATCGCGGCGAACAAGGTCGTGCCTGCGCTCCTGGACAGGTACCTCGCCCGTACCGGCTATGACTCCCAGCAGACGGGCCAGAAAATAGAGGGCGGCAGGCGCGACAACCTGTGGCAGGCGTCGACGGGCCGGGCGGGCGCGACCATGGCGCGCACGGCATCTTTGACGACCGGTCCCACGCCCGGAGCGTGCAGCTGTGGCTGGACCAGCGGGCAGCGTGTAGGCGCGGGCCACATGGCCGGTGCGGGTCAGCACCCGGTCCGAGGCGGGCCCGCCCGCCCCGAGCCGCGGTCGGTGACCGGCCTCCGCCCGCGTGGAGGACGACACCAGCGGCTCCCTGGCTCATTACCTCACGCCGCTGGCTCTTGCAAAGCCGTGGCCGGATCAGCGGCTACTGGCCGAGAATGCTGCGCAACGTGCGTGCGTTACGCACGGCATTGGCGTCACTGTCGTTGTTGAAGTACACGAACACCTCTTTGCCTATCTGTTCCCATTCCCGTATCCGGTCAGCCCACCACGTCAGGTTGTCGTAGGTGTAGGAACCTCCGTACAGGTGATCGTCATCCGGGCCGTGCATTCGGACGTAGGCAAAGGCTGTTGTCGTTCGCAGAACGCACGGCAGGTGGGCGCCGCTCATGACGCAGTAGGCAGCGTCATGCTCTTTTAGCAGCGCGAAGATATCCTCGTGATGCCAGCTGGGATGGCGAAACTCCACTGCGACTCGCACCCACGCCGGAAGCGTCTGCAGGAAATAGGCCAACCGGGCGTCGTCTCGGGCGTGGGCGGGTGCGAGCTGGATCAGCAAGACGGTGCGTTTATCGCCCAGCTCGTGCCAGCCGACCGCGATGCGCTGTACCCATGCCTCCGGTGTGTACAGCCTCTTGCCGTGAGTGAGGCCGCGCGGCGCCTTGACCGACAGGCGAAAGCCGGCAGGCAATCTCTGCTGCCAGCTCCGGAAGACCCAAGGCCGAGGCCAGCGGTAGAAGCTGCTGTTGAGCTCGACGGTCGAGAAGGCTCCCACATAGCGGGCAAGCCGGTCCCGCGCCGGAAGACCGGGCGGGTATAGCTCTGGCTCCCAATGGTCATAGCTCCAGCCAGACGTCCCGACGCTCGTCACCATGGAGAACTCACCGCCCCGACCACCATGCCGCATGCCGAGACCTCCCCGACGTGCAAACCGGCCCCACCGTCAATGGGCGTCGGTCAGGCCTGGCGTTTGCCTGCGGCCTTCTTGCGGAGCTTCGTGTATCGCGCAGTTCGGCGAATGGCTCCCCGCCGGGAGGCGCGCCGGCGGCTATGGCGCGGCCCCGCTGGAGTTCGGCGTTGAACTTGGCCCCGAACAGGACCGCCGAGTTGGAGATCCACATCCAGATCAGGAAAATAACAACTGTGGCAATGCTCCCGTACACCTTGTTGTAGTGCCCGAAGTTCGCGACGTAGAGGGAGAACAGCCCGGACGCGATGAGCCAGGCGACCACCGCTATCACGCTTCCCGGGCTGAGCCAGCGGAATCCCTGCTTGGCATTCGGGCTGGCCCAGTACAAGATGGCGAGCATCAGGCTGACGAAGATCAGCAGGACCGGCCATTTGGCTATGCCCCACACCGTGATCGCGACTGAGCTGGCGCCGAGCACCTGCCCCACATGACGCGCGAGCCGCCGGTGACCACCACAATGAACACCGATGCGAGGAACAGCACCATCATTGCGAGGGTGACACCCAGCCGGATGGGGAGCGTCTTCCAGATCGGCCGAGCAGGGAGACCAGGGCCAGAAGCGCCGGGGAAGATCGCCAGCACCCCATAGTAGGTGAGTGCCGCAGCCCGGTCCTGCACCAAGTCGTTGCTGAATTCCTTCGCCGATCGCTTGCCGGCCGCGAGCCATGAACCGCCGCCGAGCTCCGTGGGAGTATCCGGCACGTTGCGACCGGGCCGATCAGGACCGCGGCCGCCGTCATCAGGTTTCGTACCCGGCTGGCTCAAGCCTTTTTCGCCTCCTATCTGATCACTCGTCCCGATCTCCAGGCCAGATGCCCGTCAGCTTGCGGGCACCCTCCGCCGCGCTGCGGTCGACCGCAGCCTTGACCACCGCGAAGGTCGCGCCCTGGACCGCGGCCGCCAGCAGGATCTCGCGCCAGCCACGGTCGGCATCGGTGGCCTTCGGCGCCTCCTCCTCCCCAGCAGCGAGCTTCCACACCCTCTTGAAGATCGCACCGGCCAGAACCCCGCCCAGGACGCTGACCGCGAGACTCAGCAGCTTGTACAAGACCTTGATCATCGCTGCCTCCGGTGGAGGATGAGCCCGCCGGTCAGCAGCGCCGCGCCGGCCGCCACAGCAAGCGCCACACGGTGCTGCTGGCCAGTGGCGGCCGCCCGCTTCGCGGCCCGCCGCACCGGCTCCGGGGTAGCCTGCCAGACCCCGGCACCCGCCTTGGCCGCCTGGCTCGTGACCTGCTGCCGGACCGGTCCGGCACCGGCTAGGACGGTCTGCTTCGCTTCAGCTGTCTTGCCGGCAAGCTGATCGCCTACCGTGCCGGCCCGGGCAGTGATCTGTTCTTTCACCTGAGCGGACTTCGGCAGGCGCCCGGAAAGCTCGGCCACCTTGTCCCGCGCCCGGGCCTTCACGTCGGCCTTTGCGGCGAGCGCCGCAACCGTCTGGCCGAGTTCCTCGCGGGTTCGCTCGATCTCCCGGGCCTGCGCCTGCGCATCGTCAGGCGGAGCATCGCCGGGCGCAGCGTCGGCCAGCGTGGCATCCCTGCGTGCGTCGCCAGCGGATGCGACGTCATCCCGCTCGACAGCGGTCCCCGGCTCAAAAGCCGGCCGCCTCTCCGCGGGCCGCCGTCCCGTGGGTTCTTCCGCACTCATCGCCTTGCCCTCTCCTTTACTTCCTCCACGTCGGCCTTGACACTGCCGACGGCCTGTTCAGGTACGGGAGGCGTGGCCCTTTTCAGCTGCCTCCTGCCGACCAGCGCGGCGACTGCCGAGGCAACCAGCAGCGCCGCTCCGACGATCACGGCCGCCAGCCACGCAGGAACGACAGCAGCCAACGCGACGATTGCGGCAGCCAGCAGGCAGCCAGCTCCGTACACGGCGAGAACACCGCCTCCGCCGAGCATCCCGGTGCCAACACCGGCCCGCTTGCCCTTGCTGGCCATCTCCACCTGGGCCAGATGCAGCTCATCACGGATCAGCCGGGAAACCTGCTCGGTCAGCTGCCTGACGAGGTCGCCGGCCGGACGGTCCTGGGCCCTGGCCGGCTGTGCCGCACCTGTCGTCTCTGTCATATAGGTCCGCCCTCTCTTCAGCTAGGTCCGCCCTCTCTTCAGCGCGCTCTTCTACCCGCCTGCCCGGTCCAAAACGCAGGCAGACACGGCTCTCCCCACACGCTCAATGACAATCACCCCGGAAACCCGCATCCGCGACCTCTGCCGCCGCTTCGCAGAGCAGGGCTACCCGGCGCTCGGCGCCAGCCTCTTCGCCGACCGCGGACGCCGACCCCGACCCGAGGAACCCTCGCCGCTCCCTGCACGCCGCCGCGCCGCTGCAACCACTACAGGAACCAGTCGACCTTGAGCAGTACCACGTCCGAAGACAAACTCGCGTCGGGCTGATCAACGAATATCGCCTGATCGCGTGACGTGGACGAGGTTTTCGGGACGCACAGCGCCTCCAACGTCAAGGGGACCCGCTACCGCTATCGCGGGTGGCAGCATTCCGCCCCACCAGTCCCGCCAGCAACGACCGCCCGACCACGACAACCACGACAGCGCGCCGCTGGAGCTGCCGGTTCAGCGGCGGAAGATCCCCGGCGGCGTGATCAACGACTACTAGGGCAGCCTAGGTTGATCCCATAAATCCCAGGTCAGGCACCATGCGATAGGTTTTGAAGCGGTACAGGCCCGCCCGGCATGTGGTGGTGCATTGGGGCCACTGGCAGATCGTCAGCGGATCTGGCGGCCGCCAACATAGCAGGCACCAGGCATAGCCTGGGGTGTTCCGGGCAATCTTAGCAGGCCAGTGAACGCTCAAGGGCCGGACCCGGGGAGCATCAAGTGATCCACCTGCGCATCGTCGTTTCGGCCGAGAGAGCCGCGCGGGCCCGCAAGCTGCTTGAGGCAAGCTCCTCGATCTCTAACCTCGTCTACCTGCCCGGGACCGTCCGGCATCCGAGCGGCGACCTCCTCCTCTGCGATGTCATCTCGAAAGACGTCAGCTCCATCGTCGCCAACCTGCGCGAACTTGAAGTCCCGGTCGGAGGGTCGATTGCCATCGAGCCCATTGACAGCCACATATCCGATGGGGCGATGGCGACCGAGAGCAGTGCCAGCTCCTCGGACGCGGTGGTCTGGGAGGAGGTTGACACCCGGACGGCGGGGATGACCGCCCTGTCCGCGCAGTTCCTGGCCCTGATGGTTCTGGCAATGCTCATCGCCATGGCAGGCATCCTGCAGGGATCCGCCATCCTGATAGTCGGCGCGATGATCGTGGGGCCCGACTTCGGGCCGGTCGCCGGCGTGTGCATGGCGACGGTGGAACGCCGCAGCGGGCTAGCGGCGCGCTCGTTCACGGCCCTGACCGGCGGCTTCGCGTTCGGGATCGTGATCAGTGGCCTTACCGCTCTGGCGCTTCGTCACCTCGGGGCCTTTCCCGCCCGTCTCATAGAGACGCCCCAGCATCTTCCCCAGGCGGTGTCCTCGGTAGTGGGCGAGCCTGGCTTCTTCACCTTTTTCGTTGCCTTCGTGGCTGGCATTGCCGGGATGCTCTCGCTCAGCACGGCCAGGGCCGGGGTGCTCATCGGCGTCCTGGTCTCGGTCACCACCATCCCGGCCGCCGCCAACGTGGCCCTGGCCGCCGCGTACGCGCGCTGGCCCATCGCAGGCGGCTCAGTGGCACAGCTCGGCGCGAACATCCTCACCCTGCTGGTGGCCGGCACCGTCACCCTGGCGGCGCAGCGGGCCGTCTATGCTCGCAGGCGGCTCTCACAGCGGCGCCACGACCCTGCGCGGACAGCTGCGGGCCTACCAGCCGACCTCCGCTAGCGCCAGCCGCTACACAGCCGCCGCAAGCAACCTGAAGCACCCAATGCCGCTGGCTTTCGAGCACCCTGCGAACCTGACTTCGCATGCCCTGGCTGACTGCCATACCCAGCGCGTAGGAGCATCGTCGTGTGCCGGCCGTGAGAAGAGATCAGCGCAGCGGTGGCGCCTGTCAGCGAGCCGGCCGCCAGCACTGCCAGACTCGGGCTTTCCCGGGCGCCAGCGGGTCAACCGGGCCCCATAAGCGATCGAGACAACCGCACTCTCTTTGGCGAAGGCGATCGCGACCGCGCGCCCGATACCCGAATCCCCCCGTGATCAGCTCACGCGCGCCCAAGCAGATCTCTGCCCTCGTAGCCGCGCATCTCAGCCCGCGGCCTCGGATTCATCTCACACGAGCGGCCCGGGTAGTCGTGCTCCCGCCCCGGCGGGGGATGCTCCACCGACGGTGTTCTCATAGGTTCTTCCTCCTTCAGCACGGACAGGACGGACAGTCGCGCCTACCCGGTCGCCTGCGGGCACAATTCCGCCTTAAGGTGACAGTTGCCAATCACTGCCGCCTTCTGCTGCCGTCATGAAGGCGAAATCGCCCGCTGAGCCGACCAGTCGCAAGATTGGCACTTCAGCCTCATCTACTTCGGCCCCGACGACGACGCCAAAATGGCGCCGATCGCGTCCAGTACGGCCATGGCGACGTCGCTGGACTCGGCGAGGGTTCCGGCTTTCAGGTCGTGAGCATCGCGTGTAAGGATGCGCCGCCTCAAATGCCGCGGATCGCGGGTTCGCCGTCCGGCGAAGACCGCGGTGAGATAGCTGCTGGATTCGGTCATGGGTCCTCCCGGTTGCGTGTGCCGGGAGGGGTGGCCGCCCGGGTGGCGGCCTTCGGGTGCGCGGGACTCTTCCCACGGTCAGCCCCCAGCACCGGGCGAGGGCCGTGCCTGCCAGCGGGCGGCCCCGGGCGGGCATGATGTTCTGCTCGCGGCCCCCAACCACAACCCCACGGCGGACTTGTGCACATGCACCTGCCGGCCAGCCGTTCGCAATTTTCCTGTTCCGCATGCAGCCGCGGCAGGGCAATCAGCATCCGCAGCGCGACCAGCCCGCCGACCGTTCGGCCGGTTGTCAGTTCTCATCCGATGTGAAGCAGGATGGGGCACCTCACCTGCTGTGTTGCAGTTCATGTGAGACACCAGATGCTTGGCCGTCTCATCTGAGGTGGTGTCCGGTGAGGTTTTCGCGTGGGCGCATGCTTCAAATCGGTTGAGACGATCCTGGGTTCCCTGGGCCCGGGGCGATGGCGCGGGCGGTACGCAACATCGGCCGGCCCGGGGTCGCGGCCACCGCGATATCGGCCGTGGACGTGACGCTCTGGGACCTCAAGGCCCGGCTCCTCGGACTGTGGGTCACCGACCTGCTCGGCCGGGCGCGCCAGCATGTTCCCGTCTACGGGAACGGCGGCTTCACCAGCTACGACGAGCAGCAGACCCGGGCCCAGCTGGCCGGCTGGCTGGCGGACGGCATCGGCCGGGTGAAGATCAAGATCGGTGAGTCCTGGGGAGGCAACGAGCGGCGTGATCTGGACCGGGTGGCCCTGGCCCGCGAGGTCTTCGGCCCGGACCGGGAGCTGTACGTCGACGCGAACGGCGGCTACACCGTTGGCCAGGCGGTGCGGGTCGGGCAGCAGCTGGCCGCCCACGCCGTCGCCTGGTTCGAGGAGCCGGTGTCCTCCCAGGATCTGAGCGGGCTGGCCGGGGTCCGGCGCCAGGTCACCGCCGACGAGGCCGCGGGGGAGTACAGCTGGTCGCTGGCCGACTCCGCCCGCCTGATCGAGGCGGGCGCGGTGGACTGCCTGCAGCTGGATGTAACCCGCTGCGGCGGGATCACCGAGTTCGTGCGCGGTGCGGCGCTGGCCGCGGCGCACAACCTGCAGGTCTCGGCGCACTGCTGCCCGAGCCTGCACGCGCACGTCGGCGCTGCTGTGCCCAACCTGCGGCACGTGGAGTACTTCCACGACCACCAGCGGATCGAGCAGATGCTGTTCGACGGAGCGCCGAAGCCGGAGGGCGGGGAGCTGACGCCGGATCCCGCTGCCCCCGGGCTCGGGCTGCGGCTGCGCGCGGCGGACGCCGACCGCTTCCGGCGGCGGTGACCTGGCGCTCTGGGCAAAACTTCGGGGCGGCCGCGTGGACGGGCGCACACCGGGTAGCTGCCGCCCGTGAAAGACTTCCCCCCGCACGTCCTGCGGGACTATGCCCTGATCGCCGACGGCGAGCGCGGCGCTGTCATCGGGCCGCGCGGCGACATCGTGTGGATGTGCCCCCGGCGGCACTGCGACGCGCTGATCGGCGGCGAGGAGATTTATGCCGTCACTGCGGCCGCCGAGTTCGTGCGGGGCGGCTACTACGAGGACGGCAGCGGATGCGGCGCCAACGTCCATCTGCCTCAGGCGCCTCGGCCGGGTCACGTAGAGGGCTGTCGTGATCTCCCGCACGGCCGGCCCGTTATCGCGGACAGCTCCCCCTTCTCGCGGTCCGGCTGACTCTTTCCCGCCAATGGCTGCTACCTGCCAGGCCCGACGTCAAACGCGCCCAGTTGCTGCGCCTTGCCGCGGACCGGGCGGCCGTGGAGTCGGTGATCAGCCGGGCCGACCGCGCGGCGGACCCTGGGCCGGGACCTGTGGCGCCAGCGGGGGCCGGGCCCAGACGGAGGCAGGTGTACGTCCGGGGCGGGGGGAAGAGGGCCCAGCTAGCAGACCACATCCGCCAGCTACCGGGGAGGCCCTCATGCCGGACGTGTTCGAGGTGCTCAGCCAAGATCATGAGGAAGTGAAGCAGATGCTTACCGAGCTTGAGAAGGGCCCGACCGCCATCACCGGCGCTACCGCTGACCAGCTGGCGCTGCGCAAGAAGATGACCGAGACGCTGGTCATCGAGGAGTCCAGGCACGAGGCAGTCGAGGAGATGCATTTCTGGCCGGCCGTGCGCGAGAAGGTTCCCGGCGGCGACAGCCTCGCGGACACGGCCATCGGCCAGGAGCAGGAGGGCAAAGAGGTCCTCGCCAAACTCGACAAGGCAGGTGCCGACGACCCTGAGTTCGAGATCCTGCTCACCAGTTCATCGGCGCCGGCCGCGAGCACATCGCTTTCGAGGAGGCCGGGGTCTGGCCCAGGCTGCGGTCCGCGCTAAGTGAGGCCGAGGCCACCGAGCTAGGCGGCAAGCTCGCCGACGCCAAGAAGACCCCGCCGACACGGCCGCATCCGAACACGCCAGCCTCGCCGGGCGTGCTGAAGTCCGCCGGGCCCGTGGCGGCCGCAGCCGACAAGGCCAGGGATGCCATCACCGGCCGGGGAGACTAGCACGGCTGAGGCGGGTGCCGGCCGGCGGCGGCTTCCCGTTGTGGCGCCGCTCGCGTTGCCGGCCTGTGCGCGGGCCGGGCCGCTTGCCGGGTGGGCGCCTGGACCGGGGCTGACGCCGGGTCACGTCCGCGGCCGTCCGGCTGACAGTGCGGGGAGCGGCGATCGCCTGCAGCAGCGAGATCATCCCGCCCATCGAGTTCCCCATCAGGATCACCGGGCCGCCTGGCACGGCCTCGATAGAGCGGTGCAGCAGGACACGGCTGGACACGATGTCGGTGCCGCGTCCCATTGACCGGGTGAAGCCGTGCCCAGCCAGATCCACAGCGAGCATCCGGTAGCGGCCGGTCAGCAGCGGCGCGATCGCTGCCCAGTTCACCGCCGAGCCGCCAAGCGGACCGGCGGCGACTCCCCAAGACCCGAGCGGAACTCTACGAACAAGACCCGGGCGGAACTCCACGAAATTGCCAAGCAACATGACCTGCCCCGGCGTTCCAAGATGGGACGCGACGAACTCGCCAGGAAGCTCGGCCGCGCCCAGGGCCCCTCCGCCAGGTAAGGGAGGTAGCGCGCGGCTCGTGGCGCGCCTGTCACACGCCCTGGCGGCAGCGCTAAAAGCCCGGCGAGCCGGTCATTGATCTCTGCGGCGCGGTCACGCATGCCGGATGAGCTCGGGCACGCCTTGCCAGGCACCGGATGGCCGTGTTGCCGGACTGCCAGACATCCTTGCGCGGCCGTCATGGTGTATTGCCCCGGAAAGCCCGTTACCTGCTCCTCGCCGGTGCCTCGTAGCTCTGGTCGCCGGATTTCTGAAGTTTTTCCCGCAGAGGTGAATAGCCCGCCTACTGGCGGGTAGCGGGCGGGTCGTGCCCAAACCGGCTCCCGCAGCGACGGGGAAACGCAAGGAGACTCATGTTCAGCAAGCACGAGGCAGGCAACCTGATCGGCGCAGCCGCTTATGATCAGCACGGCGAGAAGATCGGTGACGTGGCCGCCGTCTACCTCGACAGGGCCAGCGGCGAACCGGAGTGGCTGACGGTCAGGACCGGGCTGTTCGGCCCCAGGGAAACGTTCGTGCCGATCGCCCGCGCGAACCCGCGCGCACCGCGCGAGGTCAGGTTCGGCATCGACAAGGACACCATCCTCGCCGCGCCGAGCGTTGAGCCAGACGGCGAGCTTGCCGAGGCGGAAGAGGCGCACCTGTTCCAGCACTACGGCATGAGCTTCAGCGAGTTGCGCAGCCCAACCGGCCTTGAGCGGACCGGCGGGCAGGGCGACGGCGAGGCCCAGGAGTGGATGACCCGCTCCGAGGAGCGGATGCAAGTTGGCACAACCACAGAGCAGGTGGGCCGCGTCAGGTTGCGCAAGTACGTGGTCACGCAAAACGTTCAGGAGACCGTGCCCGTCAGCCATGAAGAGGTCCGGGTCGAGCGCGAGCCGGTCACCGACGCGAACCGCGCCCCGGCCATGTCGGGGCCGGAACTGTCCGGGGCCGAGCACGAGGTGACCCTCCACGAAGAGAGAGTGGTCGTAACCAAGGAAACAGTGCCGGTGGAGCGGGTACGCCTGGCCAAGGAACGCGTTACCGATGAGCAGACGGTGTCGGGTGAAATCCGCAAGGAGCGGGTTGAGATAGAAGGCGAGCCCGAGTCCGGAACCACCCAGGCCGGCACCGGGCGGTGAGCTCATAGTCACGGGCGGTACCGCCTCCGTTTCCACGCCGATACGGCGCCCCCGCAGGAATACCAGGGCAAATCGGATCACTCCACTCCAGCGGGGCCTGCCCCTGGGGGCAGGCCCCTGCAATCAGACGCCCCGCGCCGCTGTTGGCCAGCGCCGGGGGATCGGCGAAGCCTGTGGCGGGCGCAAATCTCATGGGGCGCAGGCGTGGCCGGTGCGGTGACCGTGTGCCGGACCACGGTGACGCCCGGCCTTTTGCATGCGGAAAGGAGCCATCCATGGCTGAAAGCACATCAAACCAGGCACGCGACGAACTGATGTCCCTGGTGAAGGGCAAGGCGAAAGAGGCGGCCGGCGCGGTGACCGGCAACGACTCACTGGCGGCTGAAGGCCAGCTGCAGCAGGCGGAGGCACGAGCACGCAAGGAGGCCAGCGCCCAAGATGCTGTAGCCAACGCGGAGCAGGCAACAGCGCAGCAACAGCTAGCCGAGCAGCGACAGGCGGCTGCCACCGCGCGCCAGGCCGCGGACGTTCAGGCCGGTATAGCCAAGGCCGAGGCGGAGCAAGATGCCGCGGCGCACGCGGACGCGGCGGACGCAGCCGCCGGGCGTGTCAAGCAGGCCGCGCACATTGTGGCCGAGCAGCAGACGGTCGGCCGGATCAGCGACGCTCGCGACGACGCCGCTCGGGCGGCCCAGGAAACCCACCACAAGGAAGAAAAGGCCCGCCGCGACTACGACGCGGCGCAGGCCAGTGCCGGCGCGGCGGAACGGGCCGCCGAGCGCGCCCGGGAAGCCGCACATCGGCTCGATCACGACGCAGGACTCGCGTGACACCTGCTGAAGCAGACGCCGCAAATCAACGAGTTAACGAATAATAATAAGGAGAGAAAGCAGATCGTTATGGGTCTTACCACTATCCCGCGCCGCGTGGGCAAGCTGGAGTACTCAGCCGCCCGCCTTCCCTTCACCGTCGTGGAACAGCGCGTCGTGGGCCGTTACCTTGACGAGCAGGCGCTCGTTCGTATCCGCTTTGAACGGTTGCTCGGTTCCCTTGATGGGCTGGCCGGATGGCTGCTCGCCGACGATGACATCTCCCGGCGGGGCCGGGCCTTGAGACGGCGCACCGAGTTCCTGGCGACGGCTAACGACCTCGACAAGAACGCGAAGGCACGCCAGGCACAGGCCGAGTGGAAGCTCCGCTCCGAGCAGGACAACGCGCGCCAGGCACGCGAGAAGGTTCAAAGGGGGTTCAACGAGGAGATCGCCGCCGCGTACGAGGCGGAACAGGAACAAAAACGGCAGGCTGGCCGGGAAGCCGACGAAGGCGCCGACGCGGAAACGGCGCAGGCACGCCGCGCCGCGCAGATCCGCGCCGCCGAAGCGGAAGACGCCAAGCGCGCCGAGCACGAACGCATCTCCGCCGAGGAGGAGGAGGTGACGACCGCCGCCGAGGAGCAGCTGTCGGACGCGGCCGACAGGCACCGCCTGGTCAAATACCGCCGTGAGGAGGCCGACCACCTCGGCCAGCTCGCCGCGGGCGAGCGGGACGCACGCAGATCCACCTGACCGCCCTGCGCCGGTTGGTCTGTTCACCAGCGATCAGGTGCGGGGACCGCGCGAGACCGCCTCGCTGTTCGTTCCGTGACGCCCCGCGCAAATGCCTCGTGCTATCGGGCCCACCGCCAGTTTGGCCTGTGCCATTCCCACCCCACACGCTGGCAGCAGGCCGGGCGCCCGGACCGGGCGCCCGGCCTCAGGACTGCGGTGTAGGCAGAAGATCATGCATGAGGGCCGGGGTGGGCTCGAGAAGGCGGCGAGGGCCTGGTGCGCCGCGGGCGGTGACCGTTGATGTACCGGAACTGAGCGTCGCGATCGGGGTTCTGCCTGCCCTCGATGATCTCGGCATTGGCTTGCAGGCTAGAACCCCCCCGCCCCGCAGCAGCCCGTGTCCGCGCCGCACCCGGTGGCCCCGGCGGGTCAGCTCGGCGCCCGCGCGCGGGCCGATCTCGCGACCTGGGTTCCGCTGCTGAACGCGGGGCGATTTCGGTGATCGTGGTGGCTCTGGCGCCCCGGCCGTGCCCCCTCGGGGGCTGGTCGGCGCTGGCAGCACGGGATTGGTGCCGCCGATCCCGCCGAGCCGGTGCATCGCGTCCTGGCGCATCTTTTCGGCGCGGCAGCCACGCACCGCCGCGGCCGGGACGCCCATCCCCGCGCCGATCCGCCGGTAGCCTGCACCGCACAGGGCCGCCGCCGCGGTGCCAGTCACCTCTATGGCGCCGGCGCGGGCGGGCACCACGAGGGGTCACCTCCGGCATGGTGCTGCCGGCGGCGGTCCGGCAAGGCCATGGTGACGTGCATGGCGCGGAGTGGCGTGCTCCCCGCATCAGCTCTTCGGCATGCCAGCGATCGCCCACGGCTGTTCCCGGGGAACGGGGGCTCAGGTTGCGCGGGTATCTAGGCTCCGGGGAACCCAGGCGGCGTGTCGCTCCCAGGTGGGGAATTTCAGTGAGCAGGTCTGGGGAGCTTCACGGTGCCGTAGATGACGCGGCGGGTGTCATAGGCGGTCAGCTGGCCGAGCTGCCCGGGGCTGGGGGAACGGGCACGGCCCCCGCGCCGTCCTGGCCTGCCCCCCGGGGAGCTGCACGACTGTCC
This sequence comes from uncultured Actinomycetota bacterium, assembly GCA_963727015.1. Taxonomy (GTDB): domain Bacteria; phylum Actinomycetota; class Actinomycetes; order Streptosporangiales; family Streptosporangiaceae; genus DATFVJ01. The sequence goes on from CAVSEV010000011.1 coordinate 27,800, forward strand.
CGCGACACGTAAGTCGGCCCGTTGCCAGTCAATGCGGCCCGTTCTCAGGGTTTGTCACTAGAGTTGGCCCGTTCATGATCCTTGGGACGGCTGGGCGGGCGGGTGACGGGTGGTGCTGCTGCCGCGGCGGTGGACGCTGCGGATGGGCGGTTCGTTCTGGAGTACCAGGTTGCCGGCGGTGCGTGGCAGCGCGGGTCGCTGGCGTCGTGCTGCCGTGTGCGGTTCGAGGACGCGCTGCCCGTTCGCCCGTTCCGATTTGAGAAAGGGCTGCGCAGCTTCGCGGGCTGGTGGTATTTCGCCACGACAGGGACTCATGTCGGGTTCGAATCGTGGCTGGAGCGTGACCACCTGATGCTGATGGACTTCGACCCGTGCGTGCGGGCGGTGTCGTCGCAGCCGTTCTGGCTGCGCTGGCGCGACGGCCAGGGCCGGGTCCGCCGGCATGCGCCGGATTATTTTGCCCGCAGGGACGACGGGACCGGGGTGGTGGTTGATGTCCGGCCGGACGACCGGATACCGGCCCGGGACGCGGAGACGTTCGCGGTGACCGCGCTGGCATGCGAGATGGCGGGCTGGGAGTTCCGGCGGGCCGGGGACCTGGATCCGGTGCTGGCGGCGAACGTGCGCTGGCTGTCGCGTTACCGGCACCGGCGGTGCCTGGTGCCGGAGATCGCTGCGGTGGTGCTGGAGGTCTTCGCCGGCGGGCGGGGCCTGTTCGAGGGGGCAGGGCTGGCCGGGGACCGGTTGCGGGTGCTGCCGGTGGTGTTCCACCTGATCTGGCAGCGGCAGCTGACCGCCGGCCTGGCCACCGGCCCGCTGGGTCCGTCGACTGTCGTGCGTGCCGGCGGGACGCGGTGAAGGCGGCGAGGCGGCGCCGGGTCGGGGTCGGCGACCGGGTCCGGGTCGATGGCGTGGCGAATGTGGTGATCAGCGTGACCGGGACGCGGGCGCGGCTGGCTGATGAGGCGGGCGCGGTGCGGACGGTCACGGTGACCGAGCTGGCCTGCGATCCGCGGTTCGAGGTCGCGGCGGCGGCCCCGTCCCGGGGGGCCCAAAGTGCACGAGTCCGCCGGCGTGAAGCTCACCAAATACCCTGGCACCGTCCGCCAGCTGGTGGTCACCGGCCTGGGCCGCGAGGCCCCCACGGTCATCATCACCAACGATTACGAGATCACCACCAGGGCGCTGGTGGAGCAGGATCGGGGACTTTACCTCATCGCCGCGTCGAGCACGAGCACCGCCTGGCCGGCCACGCCCGGCGAGATTATCAACAACGGCGCCACCATCACCGTCAAGATCAACCGTCGGGCCTACTCACCCGTCCTCCGCCACGCCGACCTCCCCGCCGACACCACGGTCCCGTGGTGGGACGGACGCCGGCTCCACTTTGAATTCACCTGATAGCCCAAGGGCCGAGGTACCGGTGGTAGGGTCGGGGGCTGGCGCGGTGGCGTTGCCTGGTGTTAGGTCCGGCAGCCACTTTTCCCCGGCTTTCGCCTGCGGGCCGCTTCACTGCCGTGACCATGGCCAGGTCGCCCCGTTTCCAGCCCCCGCCACCTCGAACCGTGCATGCGGTTCTCCCGCACACGGCTCACCGACGCCGTTCACCGCCTGGCATTCGGCTTCCCCCGCCAGTCCCGGAAGGGCCTGGGGGCGACGACGATTCCCGACAAGGTGACCAGGCCGAGCTGGTTGGGTGAGGCGAATGCCACGACCCAGCGCCCGAATGCGTGGCTGCGGCGGTGGCGTTTGCTGATGAACCGCTCTAGCCGCATCCGCGCATATTCACTGATCTTGTCGAAGCGGGCCGCGGAGTTGCCGTACCGGAAGTAGGCGGCCCAGCCGCCCAGGAACCGGCTCAGGTCTTCTGCGATCCACTCCGGCGCCAGCAGCAGCCGGGACCGGTCCGTTATCTCGCGGATCCGGTCACGGGCGTGCTGCATGGCCTTGTCCGCGGGCCAGCGGGCAAGGAAAACGACCCCGCGTTTCCCGGTCGTTCCCTTCGACCGCACCAGGCGGTGGTGGAGTAGGGTCGGGGGCTGGCGCGGTGGCTCGCTGACGGTAGGGCCTGGGGCCTTTATTCCGCCGGTTTCCCGGTCGGCTGTGCCACCCCAGTGCCCGTGGTCAGGTCTGCTCCGTTTCCAGCCCCCGCCACCTCGAACCGTGCATGCGGTTCTCCCGCACACGGCTCACCGACGCCGTTCACCGCCTGGCATTCGGCATCCCCCGCCAGGACCGGTTCGGCCTGGGGGCGACAACAGTTCCATCAAGGCGTACCAGGCCCAGCCGATCGGGTGAGGCAACCCCCATCACCCACCGGCCGAACCCGCGCCCCCGTCGATGGCGTTTGGCGACGAACAGCCCCAGGCGCATCCCCGCATACCACTGCAGCTGCGAAAAGCGCCGGGCCGAGTTGCCGTACCTGAAGTACGCAGCCCAGCCTTTCAGGAACCAGTTCATCTCCTGCACCACCCATTCGGTGGGCACCCGCAACCGGGACCGGTCCGTCAGCTCGCGCAACCGGTTCCGCGCGTGCTGCATCGCCTTGTCCGCGGGCCAGCGAGCAAGGAAGGTGACCTGCCGTTTCCCCGACCGGGCAGGTGAACGCACCATCTGATGATGAAAGCCCAGGAACGTGAAGCCCTCGCCCCCCACCTTCAGATGAACGATGCGCGTCTTGGCCTCCTTCGGCTCAAGACCGAGATCAGCCAGCAACCCGCGAAGCCGCCTCAACGCGGCCCCGGCCTGCTCACGGGAGCGGCACATCACCAGCGCATCGTCGGCATAGCGCACCAGGACACCGTGCTCACGCACATCCCACACCCGGTCAAGGCGGTGCAGATACACGTTGCAGAGGACGGGTGAAATCACGCCGCCCTGTGGGGTCCCGGTGACCGGCCGACGGACCTGCCCATCTTCCATCACCCCCGCGCGCAGCATCACGCGCAGGAGTTTCAGGACCGGCTGGTCGCATATACGTTCCTCAACCGCACGCATCAACTTATCCAACGGGATCGCCTCGAAACAGTTAGCGATATCCGTCTCCACCACCCAGCAGCGTCCCCGCCAGCACTCATCGATAACGACCTGGAGGGCGTCATGCGTGCCCCGCCCCGGACGGAACCCGAACGAGCACGGGAGGAAATCCGCCTCGAACACGGGCTCCAGCAGGATTTTCAGCGCGGCCTGCACAACACGGTCACGCACGGGAGGAATCGACAACGGCCTCTTGTCCCGGCTGCCGGGCTTTGGTATAAACACCCGGCGCGCCGGAAGCGGCCGATAACTGCCGTCCTTCAGCTCCGTGGCCAACTCGTCAAGGAACCGGGAAACCCCATACTCCTCGACATCCGCAAGAGTGATGGCGTCAATGCCCGGAGCGCCATTATTCTGGCGCACCGAGGCCCACGCCCGCCACAGGACGTCCCTGCGCAGGACTTTGTCCCATAGCGCGTGAAACCGTCGCCCGGGATCAGCCTTGGCCGCCCGGTACAGCGCATGCTGCAAGGCACGGACCGGATCCAAGGGAGCACTTCCCAAGGCGGCGGGACTAGCCGATACGGCACTCACCGAGCCCTCCTCGCACACATCACGCATCGACGAAGCAGCGGCCCTTCCCTCACCGGCGGTTGTGTTGTCCGCCCGGCTCAAGCAGTACTACGGCCGCCTCCGACGCCCACCCGGCACGCCACTCACTTCCCGGTTCAGCCGGTTATAGGGCACGCCGCTCCGGTGACACCATCCGCAGGTCACCGGGCCGGGGAGGGCCTCTCCAGTTCCCGCCGTCACTATCCGGACGTTCCGAGCCCTTACGCCGGGGAGTCCCTCGCGGCTGCCCTCCAGGATCTTCACCGCTTCCATGGCCTTCACCCTGAAGCTCGGGGCTCGGCTCTCCCTCTTTCCTGCCTTCCGGCAGGGATTTTAACGACGCGGCAGGCTTCGCTTCACGCTACGGACCATCCGGTTGCTCCCCCAAAAGGGCTTTTGACGCTGGGCTCCGGCACCGGGCGTTTCCCCCCGATACCGCCAGCCTGCTACGGGGCCTCCTGGCAGCTACCCCGGCCGGACTTACACCGGCAAGCAACGACGAGCGCGACTAGCGATCAACCGACTACATGATCAACCTCCAGTCTCTGGACGCACAGCCGAGGAAGTCAAGACCCTCGCCTCCCTCTTCCAGGTGCACGATCCGGGTCTTGGCCGCCTTCGGCTCCAGGCCGAGGACGGCCAGCAGGCCGGCCAGGCGCTCCAGCGCCCGCTCGGCCTGGCTGCGAGACCGGCACATCACGACCCAGGTCGTCGGCATAGCGCACCAGCACCCCATCCGCCTCATCCCATGCCCGGTCCAGCCGGTGCAGGTAGACGTTGCACATGACGGGTGAAATCACACCGCCCTGCGGGGTCCCGGTGACCGGCCGCCGCACCTGCCCGTCCTCCATCACCCCCGCGCGCAGCATCGCGCGCAACAGCTTCAGCACGGGCTGGTCACAGATGCGTTCCTCCACCGCCTCCATGAGCTTTTCGTGCGGGATCGCGGAAAAGCAGGAGGCAATGTCCGTCTCAACCACCCACCGGCGTCCTTGCCAGGACTCATCAATGAGCACCTGCAGGGCATCGTGCGCCGACCGCCCCGGGCGAAACCCGAAGCTGACCGGCAGGAAATCCGCCTCGAAAATCGGCTCGAGCACGATCTTCGCCGCAGCCTGCACGATACGGTCACGGACAGCGGGAATCGACAGCGGCCTCTGCTCGTCCGAACCCGGCTTCGGGATATACACCCGCCGGGCCGGCATCGGCCGGTACCGCCCCTCCCGCAGCTCGCTGGCCAGTTCGTCAAGCAGCCGGGTCACCCCATACTCCTCGACCTGGCCCAAGGTGGTCTTATCGATGCCCGGCGCGCCATTGTTCGTGCGCACCTTGACCCACGCGCGCCACAGAACGTCCCTGCGGTGGACCTTGTCATACAGCGCGTGGAACCTTCGCCCGGGATCGGCCTTGGCCGCCCGGTACAGCGCATGCTGCAAGGCACGGACCGGATCGGCCGGGATGCCCCGGCCCGATCCCTGCGCGGCGGGACTAGCACTGACGGCACTCACCGGGCCCCTCCTTGGCAACACTGCGCACCGACGAAGCAGCGGCCCTTCCCTCCCCGCAGGTTGTGTTGTCCTGCGGCTCAACCAGTACTACGGCCGCCTCCGACGCCCACCCGGCCAGCCATCCACTTCCCGGGGTCACCGGTTATAGGACGCCACGCTCCGGCAGCAGAAATCCGCAGGCTGCCGGGCCGGGGAGGGCCTCCCCAGTTCCCGCCGCCACTGTCGATGCGTTCCGCGCCCCCTACGCCGGGGAGTCCCTCACGGCTGCGCTTCCAGGCTCTTCACCGCTTCCATGGCCTTCACCCCGATCCAAAGGGCTCGGCACTCCCTCTTCCCCGCCCTCACGGGCGGGACTCTTAACGACGCCGCAGGCTTCGCGTCATGCTACGGACCGCATCGTCGCTCCCCCTGACAGGGCCTTTGACGCTGGGCTCCGACCCGGCCCGTTTCCAGACCGAGCCGCCAGCCTGCTACCGGGCCTCCTGGCAGCTACCCGGACCGGACTTTCACCGGCAAGCGGCGACGAGCTTACGGACACGAAGATCCACCATGGCGCTAGGTCATGGTGTCACCTCCCATCCTTCTGGGCGCACCGGAAACCCGCGTTAGCGAAGAGCCAGCCGGGAAGGATCGGCTGACTGGACGTCTGCGGAGCGCGCGAGACAGAAGGGCTGGCCAATGCGCTCGTCATCCGCCACGGCAAGGACCACCATGTCAGCCACTCTGGGAGCTGAGGCGCGTCGGTCATGGGGCTAGTCCTGATATCCCCTGCGGGGGACGCCGCGCCGGCGTGAAAATGGGGTTGGGGTTGCCCGCCGATGCCGGTACTTTTCTGGGCTCCGAGCCCGCGGGCTAGTCTGGCGCTGGGGTCTTGACCTACGGGTCGCGCACTGTAGCCACGAGCACGCCGGTCAGAATTTCGGTTCCCGACCGAGACCCCGCGGGCATCCCTTGCTGTCCTGCCGTGATGGCGCGTGAGGAGATGGTCCCGGTGATGGAACCGCAGGAGATCGAAGACGAGGGGCACGAGCAGATCCTGCAGCGGGTCGCCGCGGTCGATGTGGCGAAAGCGACCGGGATGGTGTGCACCCGGGTGCCGCACGAGTCCCGGCCCGGCAAGCGGCGGACCCGGGTATGGCAGGTGGATGCGACCACCGGCGCGATCCTGGAGCTGGCCGATCACCTGGCCTGCGAGGGGATCGAGAAGGTCACCCTCGAGTCCACCAGCGACTACTGGCGGCCGTGGTTCTACCTGCTCGAGGCCCGCGGCCTGGACGTGCAGCTGGTCAGCGCCCGGGACGTCAAGCAGGCCCCGGGCAGGCCGAAAACGGACAAGCTCGATTCGGTGTGGCAGGCCAAATGCACGGAGCGGGGCCTGCTGCGTCCTTCCTTCGTGCCGCCCGCCGAGATCCGGCAGCTGCGCGATTACACCCGGCTGCGGACCGACCTGACCCGGGAGCGGACCCGCCACTATGCCCGGCTGGAGAAGCTGCTGGAAGACGCTCTTATTAAGGTGTCGGCGGTGGCCAGCAGGCTGGACACGCTGTCGGTCCGCGACATGCTGGAGGCGCTGATCGCCGGCGAGCGGAACCCGAAGGTCCTGGCCGGGCTGGCCCGCGGCAAGATGCGGGCCAAGCACGACCGCCTGGTGGAAGCGCTGACGGGCAAGTTCGACGATCACCACGCCGAGCTCGCCCGGATGCTTTTAGACCAGATCGACGCCCACGCCCAGATCGGCAAGCTCACCGCCCGGCTCGAGGAGCTGATCGCCGCGATCCCCGCCGCCCAGGGCGTCGACGCCGACGGCACCACCGGCCCCGGCGCGGGCAGGGGCGACGGCGCCCCGGTGCTGCCCGCCGTCGACCGCCTGGATGAGGTCACCGGGATCGGCCGCGAGGCCGCGCAGGCAATCATCGCCGAGCTCGGATTGAACATGGCCCAGTTCCCCACCCCTGGGCACCTGGTGTCGTGGGCCAAGGTCTGCCCGCACACAATCCAGTCCGGGCCCCGCAACCGCGCCGGCCGAACCGGCAAGGGCAACCCCTATCTCAAAGGCGTTCTCGGCGAAGCCGCAGCCGCCGCCGCCAAGACCGACACCTTCCTCGGCGAACGCTACCGCCGGCTCGTCAAGCGCCGCGGCAAGCTCAAGGCCCTGGTCGCCATCGCCCGCACCATCCTGGTCATCATCTGGCACCTGCTCGCCGACCCCGCCGCCCGCTACCACGACCTCGGCGCCGGCTACTACACCAGCCGCATCGACAAACAGCGCAAGGCCCGCAGCCACATCCGCCAGCTCGAAGCCCTTGGCTACGCCGTCACCATCACCCAGGCAGCCTGACCCATACCGCACAACCCAGACCCTCACTGGCAATCACCGGTCAGGGTCCGCTGCCGTCCGCCCGTCAAGATCGTTATTTTCCGGTCAGTACGCACACACTCGCCTGATCTGCACCCTGGCGGCTGCCTGGCGATTGGCCGGGATGACGCATGTCACGAATCCTGAACCACACCGGGTGCATGATTCTCGTCAAGTGCGGCCTGGCGGATCTGGCCGTGCTGGTGTCCGGCGGCGCGCAGTTCCTCATCGGAGGCGCGCTCGGGGTGAGCAGGGAATTGTCGGTACCGGGGAGGCCGGACTTCCGAAGATCACAGGCACATGAGGGCTTGATCGATAGCGTCTGCCCTGGTCATAGGCCTGTGGGCCTGCGCCGACCGCGAATTTCTGTAGGCACACGCCATCCGGCGTGTCGCTTGCGCTGGGCTGCGGCGATGGCTTGGCTCGTAGGCGTGTACCTGCGTGAGACCCGGCGGGTCAACAAGGACGGCACCGTGGTGTCCTACTTGCAGCTGGCGCACAACGAGCGGCACCCGCGCACCGGCAGCCCAGCCGCCAAGGTGATCCACAACTTCGGCCGGGCCGACAAGGTCGACCGGGAGGGGCTGGCCCGGCTGGTCGCCTCGATCTCCCGGTTCCTCGAACCCGAGCAGGCGGTGGCCGCGGCGGCGGCCGGCGAGGTGGAAGTGCTCGATTCGCGGCGGCTGGGCGGGGCGTGGGTGCTCGGCCAGCTGTGGGAGCGGCTGGAGATCGGCCGTGCGATCCGGCGGGTGGCGGCGGGCCGGCGGCTGGACGGGGAGGCTGCCGAGCGGGTGATCTTCGCGCTGGTGGCGCAGCGGGCGCTGGAACCGGGTTCCAAGCTGGCGGCCACCCGCTGGGTGGCTGAGCGGGTCGCGGTCGAGGGCTGCGCGGGGTTCAGCGAGGACGCCGCGTACGCGGCGATGGACTTCCTGCTGGCGGCCCTCGATGAGATCGCCTCCCAGATCTTCGGCTCGGTCGCGCACCTGCTCAACCTGGACCTGGACATCGTCTTCGTGGACACCACCTCCACCTACTGGGAGTGCGAGGTTACCGACGAGCTCGCCGGGCTGGCCGGCGAGCCCGCCGATGACGGGATCAGCAAGCCCGCCGAATCTGGGGCCCGCACGTTCGGGCACTCCAAGGACCACCGCGGCGACCTGCCGCAGGTGGTCATCGCGATGGCGGTCACCCGCGACGGGATCCCGGTGCGCTGCTGGACCTTCCCCGGTAGTACAAGCGATCAGGAGATCATCCGCACGGTCAAGGACGGCCTGGACGGCTGGAACCTGCGCCGACTGGTCTGGGTCGCCGACCGGGGGTTCGCCTCACAGGCGAACCGGGCCTACCTGACCCGGGGCGGCGGGCACTACATCCACTCCGAGAAGCTCCGCCACACCAACGCCGAGGCCGCCGCGGCGCTGGCCCGCCAGGGCCGCTACCACACCGTGGCCGGGAACCTGCGGGTCAAGGAGGCGTGGGTGCCTGCCCGGGAGCAGGGGGTCCGGGCCGAGCGGTTCGTGATCTGCCACAACCCCGAGACCGCCGAACGGGACAAGGCCGTCCGCGGCCGGCTCGTTACCCACCTCGAAGGGCTCATCGACGGCTCAGACGCCTGGACCGCGGGCAGACGTGACGAGCTCGCCGGAGAACTGCGCGCCAAGCCAGGGTTGCGCCGGTTCCTGCGGCGCACCAAGACCGGGCTGCTGCGCACAGACCATAGCGCGATCAAGCGCGAAGCCCATCTGGACGGCAAGTGGCTGCTGCGCACCTCCGACCTCACCCTCACCCCCGACGATCTCGCCGCCGCCTACAAGCAGCTGATCGCCGTCGAGCGCGGCTGGCGGGACATGAAGGGCGCCCTCGCGCTGCGGCCGGTGTTCCACTACCGCGAGGACCGCATCCGCGCCCACGTCCAGCTGTGCTGGCTGGCGCTCCTGCTCATCCGCGTCGCCGAGAACGCCACCAGCGACACCTGGCGCAACCTGCGCCACGAACTCGACCGCATGCACCTGGTCACCCTCGCCACCCGCGACGGCCGCGTCGCTCAGCGCTCCGCCACTACCCCCGGCCAGCAGCACATCCTGCATGCCCTTGACCTGCGTGAACCGCCGAAGTTCTTCGACTTCGCCCCGCCTGCGGACTAACCGTCGCCAGCAGTCTGTAGTAACACGCCCCGATCACGCCTGCCTGCCATTCGCCCAGGTCAACAGCCACTTTCACGCGATCGCGTGCTCATGATCTTCGGAAGTCCGGGGAGGGCCTGGAGGATCTCGTCGAGCTTGCGCTGCGTCGCCCGCTGCTGGCGCTGTTGGGTGTGCTGGATGACGAAGACCATCGTGAGGGTCAGGGCGGCCACCAGGGTCTGGAATATGGCCTCCCAGCGCGCCGGAAAGCCGGCGGCGATGCTGACGACGATCCATACTCCCGCGGCGCCGATGACGAGCACCGCTGCCAGGGGCCGGGAGGCATACCGGTCCATCTGAGACAGCCACCGGCTGACCACTGAACGTTCCAGGGCGGACCTGACTCATCCCGGGAGACCATCGGCGGGCCGCTAGTTTCCACCGTTCATCGCACCATCGTTGCTGCGCACGTTCCACGTCCCGTTCATGTCGCCTCCGTTCCGTCCGGCGCGCAAGCGTTATGCGGCCTTGTGCACTCGCACTTCCTCGGCACTGGCCTGCGCTTGCGGATGCCCGGCCTGCGCCGCCGCCTCCCGCTCGGACTCAGCGTTGATCTCGCCGCCGACGAGCACGGCCAGCCCGGTGAGGTAGAGCCAGAAGATGAGGATGACCACGCCAGCGAAGGCGCCGTAGGTCTTGCCGTAGGAGCCGAACATGGCCACGTAGAACGAGAAGCCGAGCGAGGCTAGCAGGAAGATCGCCGTACCGACGACTCCGCCGGGGCTGACCCACTGCCAGCGCGGCGATTCGCGGTTCGGCCCGTAGTAGTAGAACGAGAACAGCAGCGAGATAAAGATGATCGTCAGCACCCAGCGCAGCACCGTCCAGACGATGACGAAGGCCGTCCCCCCTACGGGCAGATGACCCTCGATACCGTGGCCGATCGATGCGCCGAAGACGATCAGCGCCGAGGCGATCCCGCCGAGCACCAGCGTGGCGAACATGAGCGGGAACGCCCGCAGCCGCCTGGGCACGAACTTGCGGTCGGGCGGGGAGGGAACCGAGACAATCCCCCCGCAGAACGAGGTGTCAGGCGGCCCCGACACGCCGCTGGAACTCGGCGAGACCGGCTGGCGCAACACGGTCAAGCGGACCGGGAAGAAATACGTGCGCGACCGCTGCAGCATGACGGCCGGAAACCTGGCCTACCACTGGTTCCTCGCCCTGTTCCCGTCCCTGATCGCCCTGCTGGGGCCTGGCCAGCCTGATCCATCTCGGGACCAGCGATGTGAACCGGCTGGTCAAACGGCCTGGATACGGCGCTGCCACCCGGCGCGTCGGGGGTGGTCAGCCAGGCCGTGCACGCCGCCACCGCCCGGTCCGCCTCGGCCTCGCTGACCCGCGCTGATCCTGGGCATCGTGGCCGCGCTGTGGAGCGCATCGGGCGGCATGTCCGCGCTCGAGCAGGGGCTGGACATCGCCTACGAGGTGCGCGGGAGTCGCTCGCACCGCCCTAGCGGTCTGGCTCGGCCATGGTCATGCCTCCTGGCCGGATGGCTGGCCTTCGTCGCCAGGCCAGACGCCGGTGAGCTGGCGCGTGCCCTCGGCGGCGCCCCGGTTGAGAGCGGCCTTGACCGCCGCGAAGATCGCGCCCTGCAGGGTGGCAGCGAGCAGGACCTCCCGCCAGCCCCGCCTGGCGTCGGTGGCCTTGGGCGCATCGTCTTCACCTGCGGTGATCTTCCAGACCTTCTTGAAGATGGCCCCGGCGAGTATCCCGCCCAGCACGCTGACCAGCATGCTCACCGGCTTGTACAACAGCTTGATCATCGCCTTCTCCATCTGATAGCCAGGAAGCCGGCAACGAGCACGCAGGCGGCCACCGCGAGCGGTACGCGATGCTGCCGGGCGCTGTCGGCTCCCTTCGCGGCGGCTTGCCGGGCCTGTTCGGGCGCGGCCTCCCACATGGACCCTCCCGCCGCGACCGCCTGATCCTTGGCCGCGGCGCCCAGGTCTACCGCCCTCTGACCCGCGGCCACGCTGGTCAGCTGATCGCGCACGCTGCCGGCGCGGGCGGCGGCCTGCGCCCGCGCCTGGCCGGCCTGTCCTTTCACCCGATCGGCCAGCTCGGCTGCCTTGCCTTGCGCTCTCGCTTTCACGTCCGCCTTGGCGACCAGCTGCTCGACTGTGTCACCGAGTTGTTCGCGGGTCTGCTCGATCTCCTGCTGCAGTTCCTGAACGTCATCAGGCGGCGCCCCCTCCGCGCCATCGGGCGCGGTGGTCTGCGGCGTCACATCATCCGGCGGGCTGCCCGGTGCCCGGCGGGTGCGGGTGGACGTCCGCGAGCCGGCCGATCGGCGTCCCGCAGGCTTTCGTGCCGGTCCGCTGGTGGTCATCGCCGCGCCCTTTCCTTGATCTCTTCGACATCGGTTTTTACGCTGTCCACGGTCTGGTCGGGGACCGGAGGGGTGGCCTTCTGCAGGCGGCCCTTCCCGATCAGAGCGGCTATCGCGGCGACGGCCAGCAGCGCAGCGCCCACGATCAGCGCCGCCAGCCACGCCGCCACCACCCCGCTGATCGCGATGACCGCGCACGCGATCAGGCAGCCCACGCCGTACAGGGCCATCAGGCCGCTGCCGCTCAGCAATCCGGCGCCCGCTCCGGCCTGCTTGCCCTTGCGGGTCATCTCCAGCTGGGCCAGCTTCAGCTCGTCGCGGATGAGCACGGTGACTTGCTCGGAGAGCTGCTTGACCAGTTCACCCGTGGAGCGGTTCTCTCCCGGGAACTGCTCCGCGCCGGCTGTGTGTTCCACGATGCCCCCCTTCGTCCCGATGAATGCGTGCTTGTACCCAGCCGCCTGCCGGCCTAACATGGCGCGTGCTGCCCGCCACCCAGCCGACCGATGGCGCTGGCCCGCAGCTTGCCGAGCAGCGCAGCGGGGTCGGGGTACACTTCGAGAGCTCCCGCGTCCCGCAGCTGTTCTTCGGCGATTCCGCCGGAGAGCAGGCCGATGCAGGGGATGCCCACCCGCCGGGACGCGATCGCGTCCCAGACCGCGTCTCCGACCATGACGGCACACGCGCGCTCTGTGCCGGACTCGCTCAGCGCCCTTTCCACGATGTCCGGTTCCGGCTTGGCTCGCTCGACAGCGCCGGAGCTGACCACCGTGCCGATCACGTCACGCACGCCGATCGCGTCCAGCATCAGGTCTATCTCGTCGTCCTTGGCACTGGTGGCCAGCACCACTTGCAGCCCGAGCTCCGAGGTCGCGGTGAGCAGGTCCGGCGCCCCGGGCAGCGGGCGCATCCGGCCCAGGTACGGCGCAAAGTATCGGCTGTGCGCGTGGATGACCGAACGATCGGGTCGGCCCAGCACCCGTTCCACCAGCTCGTCGGAGCCCATCCCCAGCGCCCGGTGAACGTCGACGCAGCGGATGTCGTGGCCGCGCTCCCGGAACGCCTCCCACCATGCGGCGACGTGCAGGTAATTGGTGTCGAGCAGTGTGCCGTCCACGTCGAAGATCACCCCGCCGCGGCCGGACTGGCCGGTCGTCACCGGGTGCCCCGTTCCCGGCCGATCACCTGGCCCGCGGCGCTCACCCGGAGCTCTTCCAGAAAATCCGCCTGGCGCCGGGCCCGGGAGATCAGCTCGTCCAGTCGGCCGCTGTCGAGGCGGGCGTCGTTCTCGGCCAGGGCCCGTAGGGTGCGCCAGCCCGCGGCCTTGCCCTCCACCCCCAGCCGCATCATCTCGAGTTCTTCCAGGCTGCTAAGGGGTGACCGGCCCAGAAGGCGGCCGTTGAGCTTCAGCCGCGCGGCCTTCTCGCCGATCCACCCGGCGTAGACCTTGTAACTGCGGACGGGGAAGCCGAGCGCGGCCATGACCTCTAGCAGCGCGGCGCGGTCCTGCGTGACCTCGGCGGCGAAACGCTGCAGCGCGCCGCCGGCCTGCCCGCGGCCGTGTGACTCCGCTACCCGCCGGGCCAACTCGGCCCCGCCGGTCGCACCCGCAAGGTGATCGTTGAGATAGATGCCCAGCAGCTCAGGTCCAGATCCTCCGGTGCCTGCCGTCGCGCCTGTCTTGGCCATGGCTCCTCCACGTAGACGTTTACCGTTCCCCCGTATTGCCCCTCACGTGCGGCTTATGCATCGACTGCATCGACGGGGTCACCGGCCGCCCCGCGCACGCGCCGGGGCCCGGTCGTAACCGCGGCTGGCCCGGAGAAACGCAGTCGCGCCGTCAGGCTCGCTGGCCTCTGAGGGGTTCGGGTACCTCGAACGCGCAACGGGTCCTCGTCATGAGCAGCCGCAGCGCTACGAAGCCGGTCCAGGACCGCCCAAGCCGAAGGCCGGTCAGCCTCCGGGTCTGCCGCCGGGCTGTCCGGACCTAGCGGGAGGCCCGCCACGGCAACCTGGCCTAGGCTGACGCGGAACAACCGCCGCTCGTCGCCCACATGGGCGGTGACAAGCGCCGCGTCGAGCCGGGCCGGGAGCGAACACCATGGCTTGACGCTGGTCAAGATGGCGCGGCCGTGATAGTCGTGCGCCTCGAGACGGTACGGCGCCGCTTCCGCGACGAACACCCCCAGGTGCCGTCCGGTACCGGCTCGCCGGATTCGGCCAGGATCGCTAGGGCGTCACTATGCGCCTCCAAGACCGGGCGACCGTGAGGTTTTGCTCGCCTGCCGCGGCCAGCACTGCCCAGCGCTGCGCCGTCTGCCCGCGGCAGGCTGCGGGAGCAGCCTGGCGTAGTGCTCGGCGAGCTTCACGGCTGTATCGATATCCTCGCCTGAACTCCGGCACGCCTCCACCAGCGGTCCGGCCCAGCCAGGCAGCTCAAGCGCTATGAGCGCATCGCACATGACCATGCAGATTCCTGTTCCTTCCTGCTTGCCGCCTGTACTGGCTTCCCCGGCAACCGCGGCTTATGCCGACGGTTTAGCGCTTAGGACCGGGGGAAGCCCCAGGTGGCGTGAAAGCGGTCTCCCGCCTTGAACAGGCCGGCAGCCTGGACAAGGTCGTCGCGGTCGGCCAGCGGGAGGCCCGCGTGATCCGCCCCGGCAAGGTCCGGGACGGCCTGCACGGGGTCTGGCTCGGGCGCCCGCTGCGCCCCCGCTGGTCCAGGCGGCGGCCGGAACATGGCTCTCGGCGAGCATCATGGATTTCGCGTCGGGCGACGAGACCGCGGCCCGCCGCTGACCGCGGCCTGGCCCGCGTCACCAACCGGGCGGTAGCCACCAACCATCAGGGCGAGGCGGAATGGGCCCCGTACGCTACGGCGATCCGCAGCGTGGAACGCCAGCAGCGCCTGGAAAGGCTGCTCGCCGACCACACCGACGTCCCCGGGGTCGTCGCGGCCTGCCTGCGCTCCCCCCTCTACGCCCGCCGCTTCCACGAGGGCTTCGGGACCCTCTACACCGCCGGGTACCGGCCCGCCCAAGGCGTCGCGCGCTACCACTGGCCCGGGCGCACCTGGGCCCATGCCTAGGGCCAGCTCGGGCCGGCAGCATCCAGGTCCAGCTCGGCGCCTCGTAGACATCCCGCGCCGGGGACGTTTGGCTTCCTGTCGGCGAATGTCTGGCCAACCGCAGTCACTGGAGGTGCCATGCCGAACGTATTCGAGGTTCTGGGCGAGGATCACGCCGAGGTCAAGTACATGCTGACCGTGCTGGAGGAAACCCCCCGCCAGTCGGCCGGGGCGACCGCGGATGTGCTGGACGCCCGCAAGCAGCTCGCTCAGCACCTGGTCATCGAGTCCTCCCGCCACGAGGCCTCCGAGGAACAGCACTTCTGGCCGGCCGTCCGCTCGCGGCTCGGCGACGGGGACCAGCTCGCCGATGAGGCGATCAGCCAGGAGAGCGAGGCCAAGGAGGTGCTGGCCAAGATCGACAAGCTGGAGGCGTCGGATCCGGAGTTCGACCAGCTGATCGGGGAGTTCATCCCGGCCGCCCGCCAGCACATCGAGTTCGAGGAAACCAGGGTCTGGCCCGGCCTGCGCCAGGCGCTCAGCGGGGCGGAGGCGCAGGAACTGGGCGAAAAGCTGCACAGGGCCAAGGAGCACGGTCCTACGCGGCCGCACCCGCACACTCCGGCGAACCCAGGCGTGCTCAAGGCCGCCGGACCAGCGGTCGCCGCCGCTGACAAGCTCCGGGATGCCGCCACCGGGCGAGGCCGGAGCAGCTAGCAGGCCGGACCAGTTGAGAGGAGAGGTGATGGCCACCAACCGGCAGAAAGAAGCCGCCCGGCACAACATCGCCAAGGCGCAGCAGGCGCAAAGTGCCCGCGCGCACGGCGCAGACGTACCGCGCAGCGGCGAGGGGATGAGCACCGCAGAAAAAGACAGGCTGGCGGACCAGGAGTTCGCCTTCCCCAAGGAGCGCAAGGAGCCGCTGACCGACGCCTGGCACGTGCGCAACGCGATCGCTCGTTTCGATCAGGTCGAAGGGGTCAGCGACGCGGACCGGAACGCGGCGTGGAAGCGGATCCTCGCTGCCGCGAAGCGTTATGACGTCGAGGTCTCCGCCTCCAGCTGGCGCGACCTGGCCAAAGGCGGCAAGGACCGCAACCGCTAGCCAGCCGGGCGCCGCGGGTCAGGCGCCGTGTAGCCGCACCACGGTGACGAAGAAGTTATCGATCTGGCGGACCGCGTCCATGAACCGCTCGAATTCCACCGGCTTGCTGACGTACGCGTTGGCGTGCAGGGAGTAGTTGCGCAGCGCTCCTCCTCCGAGCGCGACTTTGTCAGGATCACGACCGGGATCACCGCAGGGCCGGGTCGGCCTTCAGCTCGGCCGGCACCTCCAGGCCGTCCCGCCGGGGCAGGTTCAGGTCGAGCATCATCAGGCCGGGCGGGGGGCGCCGGCGAACTCCCCGTCTCGGCGCACGAACCGCAGCGCCTGCTCGCCGTCGGTGACCACGTGCGGCGTGTTGCGGATCTTGTAGTGGTCGAACGCCTGGCGGACGATCAGCGCGTCCCCGGGGTCGTCCTCGACCAGCAGCACGTCCACGATCTCAGTGTCCGCGTTATCCGTCATCGGCGTCCTCGTTCTTCGGCAGGACCGGCGAAGATCCGCTCAGCGTACTCGGGCGGCACGCCGATGCCGTTGTCGGTCACCGAAAACTGCGCGCGTTGC
Source organism: uncultured Actinomycetota bacterium (assembly GCA_963727015.1). Classification (GTDB taxonomy): domain Bacteria; phylum Actinomycetota; class Actinomycetes; order Streptosporangiales; family Streptosporangiaceae; genus DATFVJ01. The sequence goes on from CAVSEV010000011.1 coordinate 44,501, forward strand.
TGAGCAGGTTCTGGAAGACCGTGGTGGCAGCGCGGCCTCGGCGCGGACCGCGTGCAGCTGAAGTTCCGCGGCGAAGACACGACCCGGGCTCGATGCTGACCTGTGACTGCCGGATCGGCACGGAAAGGTTCGCCCGCCCCTGTTTCAGAGCCTCGGCGCTGGACACGGTCATCGTGCACGATCCGGCCGACGCGGCTGAACGCCAGCGGGTCGTTGATCAGATCCTGCATCCGCTTGGCGCCGTCCACCGCGTACTGGATGTACAGGTCTGCCTTCTCATCCAGCTGGCCGGCGTACCGGCGCTGCAGTAGCCAGCAGAAGCTGGCCAACTTGCGCAGCGGCTCCCGCAGGTCGTGCGAGGCCACGTACGCGAACTGCTCCAGCTCGGCGTTGGACCGCTGCAGGTCCTGCGTCAGTACCCGCGGGTCGGTCTCGGCGGCCCGGGAGGCAGTCAGATCTGCCGTGATGCGCTCGCGCATCCGGTCCACGTCCGCACCCAGTTCCTGAGTCTCGCGGAAACCGCCGGCCTGCACGGCGTGTCCGAAATCGCCCTCGGCCACCAGCCCGGTGTCGACGGCAAGCTGGGAGATCGGCCGTACTACGGCGCGGCGGATGGCCAGCGCGAACAGCGCTGATGACGATCAGGGCCAGCTCGATGCCGATGATCATGATTTCCACGGTGGTGACGGCGTTGTTGAGGTTCGCGACCGCCTGCTGCCGGAACCGGCTGATGTCATCCTGCAGCGTGGCGATCGCTGCGTGGATGGCGTCGAACTCTGCCTTGCCCGGTCGATCGCGGGGCTGACCACCGGTTTTCCGCTGGATCGCACCAGGGTGATCGTCGGCCTGGCGTATCGTGCCTGCCAGTCGCCGATCAGGCGGGTCGCGGCGGCGAGATGACGGCGGCGGCCGGGCACGGCGGCCAGCAGGCCCGCGCAGCATGGCCTCAGCGTCCCGCTGCTCGGCAGCCCGCTGATATAAGGCTGCAGGAAGCTCTCGTTCGCGCTGAGTGCAGACCCGCGGACGCCGGTCTCCTGGTTGACCAGCGAGCCGATCGCGAACCCGATGACGGGGTCGGCCGCGGCCGTGGCCACCTTCTCGGACAGCGGCGCGCCGGTGCTGAACGGGACAGTAACCCGCGCAGGAGCGTCCAAACATGGCGCAAGCGGCGGCCGCATGGACCTTCGCCCGCTGGGTAGCAGCCGGTGATGCCCAAGTTTCACCCGCATGTGCTGCGTGACTACGCGCTGATCGCGGACGGGGAGCGGGGGGCGCTGGTCAGCCCCAGGGGCGACATCGTCTGGATGTGCGCCCCGCGGTGGGATTCGGACGCGGTCTTCTCCTCCCTGATCGGCGGCGACGGCGTCTACGCGGTCACGCCTGCCCGCGCGTTCGTCTGGGGCGGCTACTACGAGGAAGGCACGCTGATCTGGCGCAGCCGCTGGATCACCGTGAGCGGCGTCACCGAATGCCACGAAGCCCTCGCGTTCCCCGGCGCCCCCGGCCGTGTCGTGGTGCTCCGGCAGATCGTCGCCCGCACCTGCCCCGCGGAGGTGGAGATCGTCCTGGACCTGCGGGCCGGGTTCGGCCGGCACGGCCTGCGGTCGGTCAAGCGCGACGACCACGGCGCCTGGAGCGGCCGGGCCGGCGACCTGCACGTGCGCTGGTCCGGCGACGTGGCCGAGGCGAAGGTCCACCGCGCCGGGCCGGGTTCCGTGCTGACCCTGAACCTGACCGTGCCCGCCGGGGACCGCCGTGATCTCGTGCTGGAGCTGTCCGCCGAGCCGTTGCGCGATGAGCCATCGGACGCGATCCAGCTATGGAGCGCCACGCGGGAACGGTGGGCGCGGGCCGCGCCGCAGCTGGACGGCGTCGTCGCCGCGCGCGACGCCCGGCACGCGCAGGTGGTGCTGCGCGGGCTGACCAGCCCGGGCGGCGGGATGGTCGCGGCCGCTACCACCAGCCTGCCCGAGCGGGCCGAGGAGGGACGCAACTACGACTACCGGTACGCCTGGATCCGGGACCAGGTCTACGCCGGCCGGGCGGCGGCCGCAGCGGGCTGCTATTCCCTTCTCGACGACGCTGTGCGGTTCATCTCCGGCCGGCTGCACGACGACGGCCCGAGGCTGGTCCCGGCCTACACCGTGGACGGCGGCCCGGTGCCGGACCAGCGCCGGCTCAACCTGCCCGGCTATCCCGGCGGGTTTGACCTGGCCGGGAATTGGGTCAACCGGCAGTTCCAGCTCGACGCCCTCGGCGAGTCGCTGCTCCTGCTGACGGCCGCGGGCGAGCACGACCGGCTGGACTCCGACGGCCGGAAGGCGGCCGAAATCGCCGCCGACGCGATCGCGCAGCGCTGGCGCGAGGATGATGCCGGGATATGGGAGATCGACAACCAGCCGTGGACGCACAGCCGGCTGATCTGCGCGGCCGGGCTCCGGGCTGCGGCCCGGACCTGCACCACCGAACCGCAGGCCGCGGAGTGGTCCGGGCTCGCCGACGTCATCCTGGCGGACACCGCGCAGCACGCGGTGCATCCGTCCGGGCGGTGGCAGCGCTCCCCTGGCGACCCGGGCCTGGACGCCGCGCTGCTGATGCTGCCCGTCCGCGGGGGCGTGGCGGCCGACGATCCCCGCAGCGTCGCGACGCTGCGCGCCTACCTGGCCGAGCTGACCCAGGACGGCTACGGCTACCGGTTCCGCCATGACGAACGGCCGCTGGGCGACGCCGAGGGCGCGTTCCTGCTGTGCGGGTTCGTCCTGGCGCTGGCCCTGCAGCAGCAGGGTCAGGAGCTTGAGGCCGCGCGCTGGTTCGAGCGCAACCGGGCCGCGTGCGGCTCGCCCGGCCTGTACGCCGAGGAGTACGACGTCGCCGAGCGCCAGCTGCGGGGCAACCTGCCGCAGGCGTTCGTGCACGCGATGCTCCTGGAGTGCGCCGCCCGGCTGGCGTCGCCCTGGCACGAGCTGTGACCGGACGACACACAACTAACGAAGGAGGACACAGGTCCATGACTCAGACAGTGGTGATCACCGGGGCCAGCGCCGGCATCGGCCGCGCGACGGCCCGGCTCTACGGCGAGCGCGGGGCCAACGTCGGGCTGATCGCGCGCGGCCAGGCCGGCCTGGACGGCGCGGTCAGGAACGTCGAGGACGCGGGCGGTAAGGCGCTGGCGATCTGCGCCGACGTATCGGACTTCGCGCAGGTGCAGGACGCCGCGCGGCAGGTCGAGGAGTTCTTCGGCCCGATCGACGTCTGGATCAACGACGCATTCACCTCGGTGTTCTCGCCGTTCGCGGAGATCTCGGCCGAGGAGTTCCGGCGGGTGACCGAGGTCAGCTACCTCGGCTTCGTGCACGGGACCATGGTGGCGCTGGCGCTGATGAAACCCCGCGGGCACGGCACGATCGTGCAGGTCGGGTCCGCGCTGGGATCGCGGAGCATCCCGCTGCAGTCCGCCTACTGCGGCGCCAAGCACGCGATCAACGGGTTCACGTCCTCGCTGCGCTGCGAGCTGCTGCACGAGGGCTCGGGCGTGCACGTCACGGTGGCGCAGATGCCGGCCGTGAACACGCCGCAGTTCTCCTGGGTGCGCTCGCGGCTGCCTCGGCACCCCCAGCCGGTCCCCCCGATCTACCAGCCCGAGGTGGCCGCGCGCGGCGTGCTGTTCGCCGCCGAGCACCCCCGCCGGAGGCAGTACTGGGTCGGCGCGAGCACCGCGGCTACCGTCGTGGCCAACAAGTTCGCGCCCGCCCTGCTGGACCGGTACCTGGCCCGGACCGGCTACGATTCCCAGCAGACCGCCCAGCCCGTGGACAACCGCCGGCCGGACAACCTGTACCAGCCGATCGACGGCCCGGGCGGCCGGGATCACAGCGCGCACGGGGTGTTTGACGACAGGTCGCACGCGCGCAGCGGGCAGCTGTGGCTGGACGAGCACCCGCACGTAGTGGCCGGGCTGGCCGCGGGCGCGGCGATCGCCGCCGGGATCGTGGCGACGTGGCGGGCCCGGCACCGGTGAGCGCGGTGAGCTTAGCCCCGGGGGGCCTGCTCCAGGTGGTCCGAGCGGGTTACGGCGGCGCCCTGCTGACCGTTCCGGGGCCGGTGATCCGCCTGGCCACCGCCCGGCCGGCGGCCCCTCGCGCCCGCGCCGTGGCCCGGGTGCTGGGCGCCCGCCACCTGCTGCAGGCCGCGCTGACCACCGCCGCCGCGTCGAGCCGCCCGTCGCTGGGGATCGGCGCGGCCATCGACCTGATCCACGCCGCGTCGATGACCGCGCTCGCGCTGGCCGACCGGCAGGCGCGGCGCCTCAGCCTGTCCGACGCGATGATCGAGAGCGCGTTCGCCACTGCCGGCGCGTCGGCGGCCCGCGCCGACTAAGCCGCGCCGCACCATCCAGGCCGGCCCGCACCTTTCGTTCGGCCGGGCCGGGCGGGCCGCCCACCTGGGTCGCGCACACTTCGTTGTGGCCCGAAGTAGTGATGGCCAAAGATGGATTCATGGAGACCATCGAGCTACAGCGGACCGAGGCGCGGCCGACGTCAAGCCTGATCCTGCATGTGGCCGGTCGCCTGGGTCAGTCTCGCCCGCTGCCGGGCCCCGTCCAGGATCTCATCGAGCCCGGCGGCCGACAGCGGGCGGCCGCGGCGGGGGCCCTTGAGGACGACGAACACCTGGCCGGTGGGGTCTGCGCCGGCCGCGCCCGGTCGAGGTAGCGGGCCAGAGTGGTGAAGAACCGGGCCGCCACCGGGACGATCCGCTCGTGCCCGCCCCTTGCCGGCGGCGATGAACAGCGGCCGGTCGGCCAGGTGCACATCGGCCAGCCGCAGCCCGAGCACCTCGCAGCGGCGAAGGCCGCCCAGCAGCATGGCCTCCACTATCGCCTGGTCCCGGTCGGTGCGCAGCGCCGCCAGCAGCGCGACCGCCTCGGGCGGGGCCAGCACCCGCGGCAGAGTCCGCGGCGTGCGGATCAGCGGAGCCCGTCCCCGCCGCCCGCAGACGGCGGGGCGGCGGGGCGGCAGGTGACCGGCCCGGCCGGCACCGGGCTGGTCGTCACCGCTCCCCGTGCGGCCAGGCACCGCTACTTGCCGGCTCGACTTGGGACAACTTTCCGCTACCGAGGTCAGGAAGGGTAGGACGTGGAGGGCAGCAGCGAGCGACTGCTCACCCCCGGAGAGGTCGCCGCCCTCTTCCGGGTTGATCCCAAGACCGTCACCCGGTGGGCCGCGCCGGGCCGGATCATGGCACCGGTGCCGCTCGTCGTCGTGGCGCAGCAGCACCTGCGCGACGGCCAGGCACACCAACGGCCTCATGGTGCGGCCCGGCGTGAGGTGTCCAAGGACGCCGAACTTCTGGTGCTCCGGCACGAGAACGCGGTGCTGCGCCGCCAGATCTGCCGGGTCCGCTACCAGCCAGCCGACCGGCTGCGGCTCGCGGCGCTGTCCCGGCTGATCCCAGCGCCGATGGGACGTGGTGTTCGCGGTGACCCCGGCAACGCTGCTGGCCTGTCACCGGCGACTGTCACGCCGATCCGGCCACAACACCCGAGCCTGTCGACTGCGGTCCGCGGCGCGGCCGACTCCTGGCCGGCGGCTGAAACCCTAGCCGCACGCCCGCGCCAGATTTTCCATTCCCGCTCGGCCGGGTTATTTCGGTGCAGAAGGGAAGACGCAACTAAACCATCACGCCCTAGACGGAGGGGACGCCGCCGCGACACGGCCGACGATAGGTCCACGAGCCGCGGCCAGGTTCTCGTTCCGCCAGTCAGGAGAGATGACCAATGACAGCGACCGAGACTGGCCACCTCACCGGCACCGCCGACGAGGACTACCACCTGATCTGGTACACGGAGGCATGCCTGAGGACAGCCCTGCAGCTGGAGACCTTCATTCAGGACGCCGAGCGCACTGGCGACACCGAACTTGCTGAGTTCTTCCGCAAGGCCCAGGCGGACAGCGGCAAGGGCGCAGCTCTCGGCAAGCAGCTGCTGCGCTCCAGGCTGCGGGCTGAGGTACTCCGGCGGCGGCAGGCGCAAGCGTGCACCAGCGACGCCGAGACGGAACAAGATCTTCTTATCGCGTACCTGTGACCCTGCTGCGGCGCGGCCACCAACCGCGCCTGGTCTGCGATGTCCTGGTCCCAGATATGGCAGCCCCCTGTTCTCGAGCGCCGGAGTCGGCGGATGCTGAATCTAGACCGCGCGAACCTACCTGGGCGACATGATTGCGGCCAGGGCCGCAGCAGTCGGCGCTCACGACCATGGGAACCGACGCACGTCTGACGGTTCTCCTCCCAGTCATCGGCCAGCCCCGCCATAGCATTTGGACTCCGGCCGTCCTGGCCGCCCTCGAGCAGCGCGTCGCCCTCCGCTACACCATGTCCCCCATGACCAGCACCGAGACCACTAGCTACGTCACCCACCACCTCAAGCTGGCCCCGTTGACTGAACTACCGGTGTGTCGTGCCCAGATCCGGGGACAGCGGCCCAGCCGCGTCGCTACCTTCCGTGATCGTGATCTCACAGGACGACGTGCCCCGGGATCTGTCCGCGCTGGTTGTCCCGCGCACTGGCGAGCTCCGCGAGACCGGGGACCCGTGGGAGCCTTATCAGCTGCTTGACGCCGAGGGTGTGGTCGTCACCCCGGTCGTGGCCTCCTTTCGGGACCTGCAGGGAGCCGGGCGGGCCGCCGTCACGCAGCGTTCGTATGGGATGTAATGCCGACGTCGGCATTAATGGGCTTATGCCGCCCGCCCGGTTGTGCCGCTGGTGGACTGGAAATTGCTGGCTGGATGGTCTGTCAGTCCTTGCGGTATCGGCATAATAGTTGCCCTCTTACGTATAGTGACTGCTCCAATTCTCTTAGTCACCGTTGCCTTTGTCGATCGCTGCCGGGAGGCAACCATGACGAGCAGGCAACGAGCAGGTCATCCGTCTCGGACGCAGGTGAGCGGGCCGTTAGCCCGAAGTTCCCCCGAGCCGATTGGGCCGACGCGTTTGACCAGGTTGTGGAGCCCTTGATCACGGAGATTACATGTCTACGTAGTCATGAGCTGAGGCTGTTTCACCTGGTCAGCGCCCATATCGGTTCCCCGCCGGGGGGAACTACGGGTTAGCACCGTATGCCGACGGCTTCCGCGAGGACCTGGCCGGCAAGGGCTACCATCCCCAGGTGATCGGCCGTCAGGTACGGCTGATGGCGGATCTGAGCAGCTGGCTGGGCGGCCAGGGCCTTTCCGGTGATGCGCTGGCCGGCGAGGTTGCCGGGGAGTACCTGCGAGCGCGGCGCGCTGCCGGGTACCGGGAGCTGATCTCGGCCCTGGCGGTGGCTCCGCTGCTGGGGCTACCTGCGCGGCCTGGGCGTCGCGCCGGCGGCTGCCACGCCGGTTCCGCGGACGCCGGCGGACAGGCTGCTGGCGGAGTTCGCCGGCTACCTGACACGTGAGCGTGGCCTGTCACCGGCGTCGGTGCGCAGCTACGTGCGCCACGCCCGGCCGTTCCTGACCGGGCTGGCAGCGCCGCTCGGGACTGCGCTGGCCGGGCTGTCCGCCGCGCAGGTCACGGCGTTCATGACCGGTCACCGCGGCCGGTGGGGCACTGGCACCGCCCAGGCTGTTGCGCGGCGCTGAAGATGCCGACGTAGGAGGCGTTCGCGATGCCGATGTGGTGACGCGAAAAGGCCCCGCAGCCGGGTGGCTGCGGGGCTTTGGTGGTGATGGTGCCGGTGGCTGTGGGCGAGGTGCCGGTCAGGTATCGGTGACCTCGGTGATGGCGGCGCGGGCGGCTTGCTCGTCGACGATGGCTTTGCCGGCGGCGTAGGTGGCGACGGGCGGCGGATGGCCAGGTTGTTCACGGCGCGCGGGTAGCCGCGGGCGGTGGTGGATCAGGGCGGCCGCATCATCGCTGAAAAGCGGGTCGGAGCGGCCGGCGAGCTTGAGGTGGTGGCTGATGTAGCTGCTGGTTTCCTGGCTGGTCATGGGCGGCATCGCGTATCTCAGCCGGTGCGCTGCTCCAGGGCGGCGAGCACGGCGAGCTTCATGGTGCGCCGCAGGGTGGGCTGGCCGATGAGCAGGCAGGCGAGCGGGGAGGCGGATCGAGGTTGTGGTTGGTCAGCATCCTGATCGTCTCTAGCTGGTCATGACCGCAGCAGATGGGCCTCGTCGATTTTTCCGGCCGTCCGGGTTGTAAACGACATCCTGACCTGGGCTTTCACCTCGCGTGCATGTCCGCGACGTCAAGATGGCCGGGATGCGTCGTGGGCGGATGCGGCGGAGTGTGGCCGACCTCAGCGGGCTGGGGCGCGCTCGGTGAGCTGGGCTTCGAGCTGGGCGATCCGCCGGTCGGCGAAGCGGTTGTTGGAGCGGGCGGCTTCCAGTCGTTCCTCCAGGGTCCGGTTGTCGTGGGTGAGCTGGCGGACGCGCTGCTTGAGCGTGGTGTTCTCGGTGGCCAGCCGTTGCGCTGCCTGCGGTGACAGGTCGTGTTCCAGGTCACGGATCTGGCCCAGGAGGATGGCCATGCGGCGCCGCTGGGCCGCGATCTCGGCCTGGGCTGCCTTCAGCGCCGCCTCGGCGTTGAGCGCGCGTTCCCGCCAGGACGGTTCCTGGTTGTCGCTGCCCCGGGTGCGCCGTGCGCCGGTCTTGCTGATGGCGTCGCTGACTAGCGCCCGGGCATCGGGGTTTGCGTAGAGGAACGTGCGGGATACCCCGGCCTGGCGGGCGACGGCCGGGTAGGTGACCGGTGTCTTGTGGCGCCTGAGGCTGGTGACGGCATCGCGGACATGCTGCAGTTTCTGCTCGGCGGCGAGGCGGCGGGCCTCGATCGCCGCGGCTGTGCGATCCGGGGTCATGCTGTTTCCTCCAGCTCGTCGCCGTCCGCGTCGGGCTGGCCGCCGGGGATGGGGCCCGCGTCTGCGGAGGCGCTGGCGAGCTCGGTGGCGCGGAACCCGATGTTCCAGACCCGCTGGAAGTAGTCCTGGGGTCGGCGCAGGTCCAGGGCGAGCGCGTCGTCGAGCAGGCCGAGCCCGGTCAGGGCGGCTTCCAGCCCGTCGATGGCGGCCGCGGTCGGAGCGAAGACTTCATGCAGCCAGCCGGCGGTGGCGTGGTCGGGGGCGCGCTCGGCGATGGAGTACCACTGCTCGCGTTTGCGCCGCCAGTAGAGCAGGTCGGCGCCGGACAGCACGAACTTGGCGCAGTTGTGGCAGTCCAGGTTCCACGGGCAGGCGCTGCCATTAACGACGGGCTGGAAGGTGCAGAAGCCGCCCTCGGCCGGGGTGCTGCGCCGGGACAGGTCGATCGCGAGCGCCTGGGCCTGCTCGCGGGTGATCGGCGTGGCGGGCCCGGACAGCAGCGTGCCGGGGCTGGGTGTGCCAGGCCCGGCGACCCACACGTGCTGCAGGACATCCTCCAGGTCGGAATGGCTGAGCTGGATGTAGTGCTCGGCCATCCGGTCGGAGACGTGCCCGAGGTAGCGGCGGATGTGGGTGAGGGTCGCGCCGTGGCGCAGCAGGCTGGTGGCCAGCGTGTGCCTGGCCTGGTGGGCGACCCAGCGGCCGATGTCGAGCTCGTCGGCCCAGGCCTTGAACCGGCGATGGAACCACTGGTAGGTGACCGCGGCGGTCCCGTCCGGGTTGCGGTAGCGGCCGGGGAACAGCGCCATCGCCTCCCGCTCGGCGGCCGTGGGGGCGCGGCCGCGCCGGGCGATGAACCGGGACACGGTTGTCTCCCGGCGCGCGGCGAGCCGGGAGAACAGCCACTCGGGGATGCGGATCGCCTGGTCGTAGCGGCCGACCTTGGTCTGGTCGTGCCAGAGCATGGCCAGCCCGCCGTAGCGGCCGGTGCAGTCCAGCCGCAGCTGCAGCACCTCGCTGACCCGCCGCCCGGTGACGATGATCGTTTCCCAGATGTCGCGCAGCCCGAAGTCGCTGGGGTCGTAGACCTCGGCGAGCCGGGCGAGGCTGGCCTCATCGGCCAGGGCGCGGGCGACCTCGTCGGGGAACGGGCTGCGCTTGCGCACCGGCGTGGGCCCGGCCGCGGGCATCGCGGTAATGAACTCCCGGGACAGCCCGATCCGCTCGGCGGCGCCGCAGTCCAGCGCCCAGCGCAGCAGCTTGCGGGCGTGGTTGAAGGTGATGGCCCGGGTGGTCGTGGTGACGATCGACGGGGTGCCGTCTTGCCGCCGCATCACCAGGGACGCCAGCCCCTCGTGTTCGCGGTGCCGCTGGTCGGCGGTGAACCGCTGGATGTGCGCGCCGGTCAGCACCGCCGGGTCGTGGCCGCCGCCGCGCGCGTCGACGGCCAGGAACGTGCCCAGCTCGGTGGCCGCGCGGCGGAAGGCGTCGAAGGTGCCGCCGCTGCGCGGGCACGACGGGGAGCGCAGCAGGCCGGCCAGGTAATCCCACAGCAGGTCGCGCAGCCACCGCTGGGCGATCCCGGTCAGGTCGAAGTGGCTGCCCCGCTCGGGGAACCGCATCCCGAAGTGGTCGGTCTCGATGAAGCCCGCGTCCCGGCTGGCTTCCGGGGTGAAGTAGGCCAGCCGCAGGTCGTGCAGCATCTCCCGGGCCACCATCACCGCGAACGTGGTGCACGAGGAAAGGTCAAGCTCGGCCAGCGAGGCGATGCGGTGGGCGCGGCAGGTATTGACCAGCGCCTGCACCCAGCCGGTGTCCCACCGGGTGTGCCGTTCCCGCTGGGTGTGGGCGAACAGGCCCCAGCGGATCTCGGCGGCGGGCAGCGGCGCCAGCCCGGCCAGGTTGATCTGGCCCGGCCACGGCACCGGCGGCTGGCTGGCGCACCAGGAGCGGAATTGCTCCTCGTCGCGGCAGGTGACCGGGACCGGCAGGCCCCTGGCCTCATAGTTGCGGGACCAGGCCCGCGGCAGTGCTATGCCTCCCGGCCGGCCTTGCGTCTGGTACCGGGACTCGTGGCCTGAGCACAGGCCCGAAGGGGTGGCCGCCAGGTCAGGACAGACGGCCACCCGGCAGGGGCCGTACCCGTCGGACGGGACCTGTGCGGCCAGCCAGTCCTCGAAGCTGGCCTGCTCCCCTTCGCCGCGCTGGCGGTGATACCAGCGCATGTAGTGCCGGTGGCACAGCCGCCAGCCGGTGCGCGTGGCGGGCCGGCCCGGGCAGATCCGGCAGGGCACCTGCTCGACCCAGACCGAGGGGCCCAGCGGCTGCGCGGCGGCGAGGAACGCGGCCATGCCGTCCCCGCGGGCCTGCGCTTGCGCCCGCTGTTCGTGATGGACGTGGCACATGTCGAGGCTGCCCTTGCGGGGCCGCTCGCAGCCAGCCACCAGGCACGCCCACCGGAAGACCGGGTGCCGGGCCGGGATGCGGATCACCTCAGCGCGGAACAGCGGGTCGAACGCCGGACCGCCGATCAGCGCGGTCAGCAGCTCCAGCCGGTCCCGCCCGGCCCGGGCGCCATGCTGTTCCCGGTAGAGCGGCAGCAGCGGGTCGGCTTTCACCGCTGCTGGCCCCACACCCGGCGCAGCGCCGCGTCGAACGCCGGGTCGTGCAGGTCGGCGTGGGCGTAGGTCTCGCTGACCACGGTCGTCGACGCCCAGCCGCCCGCGTCCCGGGCGATCACCAGGTTGCCGCCCGAGGCGTCCAGCACGGCGGTCGCGAAGCCGTGCCGGAACGCGTGCGGGATGACATTGCCGAGCCCGGCGCGGGTCCCGGCCCGGCGCAGCATCCCGCGGGCCGCGTCCGGCGCCCACGGCTGCCCGGCGTCCTCGCCGTGCAGCTGCACCAGCAGCATGCCGTGCCCGGCGTGGCCGGGGTACTCGGTGGTCACGTACTCGAAGTAGGCGTGGATCATTGCCGGGCTGGCCCGCTTGATCAGCCCGCCGGTGACCACGCCGTTCTCCGTCCGCCACGGGTGCTTGGTCTTGGCCGCGGCCCGGTTCGGGTTCCCGTGCCGGTGGCAGACGTGCACGTGCGGCGCCCGGCACTGCCCGCACGCCGCGCCGTCGCGCAAGTGCAGGTCGGCCAGGTGCAGCCCGCATAGCTCGCCGATCCGGAATCCCCCGTCAGCCAGCCACGTCACCACCAGCCGGTCCCGGGCCGTGCTCACCGCCTCCAGCAGCTGCTCCCGGGCGCCGTCGGGCGGCAGCTTCGGATGCCTGCGCCGCTGCCGCGGCGGCGCCAGCGGGTTGGCGGGCAGCTCGCGCTGGACATGGCCGAGGAATGCCCGCTGCCGGTCGGCACGCGACGGCAGCCGGGCCAGCTGCAGCTGCGAGCCCAGCTCCGGGTTGACGCCCAGCAGCGCCTGCTGCAGGTAGAAGCCCTTCACGCACGCCGCGGCCGCCGACAGGGCGCTCTGGCCGAACGGGCGCCGCCCGGCCCGCCACGGCTGGCCATACGGCCCGCGCCACGCCGCGCCCAGCGCCGCCATGTAACGCTTCAGATCCTGCAGCGACACGGTCTGCGGCGTCAGCGCCTCCCGCTCCAGCCAGCGCAGGTGATCCAGCAGCAGATAGGCATACGTCCGCTGGGTTCCCGACCCCTCATAGCCCCGCAGGAACCGGTCCGCGGCCCCGTGCACCGCCCCGTCCGGCCACACGATCGTGAACGACCGGCCGCGGCCGCCGCCCCGCTCGACCGCCTGGACGCGAAAATCCCCGATGACAAGCCTGCGCGCCACGGATCCCCCGATCCCCCGGACGTCCCGCACGTCCCTGGCCCGGCAGGTTAACAGGGCCGTCACGCTGCCAGAAGGAGGCTCGCCAGACGTGGCGGACACCAGCGGGGCCGGTCGGAAAAGTCGATGGCCAGCACCGGGGTCCGCCCGCGCTCGGCTGCCTCGCCGGCCAGGACGTTCCAGGCCTGGACGGCGAGGGCGGCGGTGCCGTGGACGGGCTTGCCGCCGAGGGCCGTGACCACGTGCGCGAGGATGCCCCTCACGCCGGTGGAGGGGTTGCCGACGTATATGACGGTGTGGCTGGCGGGGTCGAGGTCGGCGACGGCGGCGCGGATCGCGACCGTTTTCCCGGTCCCGACCTCGCCCGTGACCATGCAGATCGTCTTGTCGGCGACGGCCCAGGCGATGCGGGCGGCGGCCTCGCCGCAGTCGCGGTGGCGGTGCAGCCTTGAGGGGGGCAGGTCGCGGCCGAACGGCATGCGGGCGAGCCCGAACTTGGTGACGACGGCGTCGATCATGAGCTTTCTCCTTCTTCTTCTGGTGCGGGGCCGCCGTGGACGGCGGCGAGCTGCTGCTGGGCCTGGCCGAGGTCATGGGCGAGGGCGGCCGCGGACGCGCGGGCGCCGGACAGGGACAGGCGGGCGCCGCCGACGGCGGCGCCCGGGTCGGTGCCGTCGTCGCAGCCGAGCCGCCCGGACCCCAGGGCGGACGCGAGCCAGCGGCCGACCTGGGCCAGAAGCTGGGTCAGGCCGGCCGCGGCGAGCGACAGCTCGCCGATGAGCTCGTAGGCGTCGGCGGGCCAGTCCAGGCCTTCTCCGCCGAGGGTGGCGTGGTTCAGGGAGCGGACCGCCCCGGCCGCGGCGCGGGCCAGGGCCAGGGTCTCGCGCGGGGAGTCAGCCACGGCCGCCTCCTTCATTCCCTTCCTCCTGTTCCGGTTCCCCCTGCTTGCCCGGTTCGTCCCGGGGACCGTTGACGAGGAACTGGTAGCAGACCTGGTCGCGCAGGGCCGCGTCGTGGCCGTCGCCGAGGGCGCCGAGGTAGTCGATCCCGGTGGGGGCGGGCTCGGTGCGGGGCTGGGAGTCGGGGAGGCGGGCCTTGGGGTGGCGGTGCCGGCCGACGGTGAACGGGACGGCGGCCCCGGCGGGCTTCCCGCCGAGGCGGACCTCGACCCGGTCCAGATCGAACGGGGAGAACAGCAGCTCGACTGTCCGCCCGGCCAGCCACGCGCCGGCCTGGTAGGCGTTGCCGTGCATCCGGACCAGGGCCGTCTTGTCGGCCTTGCGCCGCTCGGACCACAAGAACGCCTCCCGCAGCAGGCCCGGCTCGGGGACGGCCCGCTCGGCCGGGGTGGCCTTCTCCCACCGCTCAGCCGGGGCCTCGCCGGTTTCGGAGTGGACCGCCCGGTGGTAGGAGGTTTCCGTCCAGGCCTGGAACAGGCGGTTCATCTCCGCCAGGTCCGCGACGCCGGACCCGTCGCCGACCTCGACGAGGAACTGGTCCCGCACCGTGCGGAAGAAGCGCTCGATTTTTCCCCTTCCTTCCGGTTTGCCGGGCCGGGAGTGGATGAGCTTCACGCCGAGGACGGCGCAGCCGCGCAGCAGCCACGCGTCGACGAACGGGCTGCCGTTGTCCAGGTAGCAGGCCCGGGGGACGCCGCGGGCCTGCAGGGCGGGGCGGAACGCCGCGGCCATCCGGACCACGTCGTCGTGGTGCGCCCAGCGGGCGCCCATCACAGCGCGGGAGTGGTCGTCGACGAACGCGAAAAGGTACGACTTCGCCCCGCCGATCACGGGGCCGTGGAGTGTGTCTCCCGTCCACATTTCATTCGGCCTGGTGCACTCGAACCGTCCGAAGGCCCGCTGTTCTTCCTCCGGCCCCGGGGCCGGCCGGTTCAGCTCCAGCCGCTCGAACAGCCGCTGCAGGGTCCGGTCCGACGGCGCCCACCCCGACGTGACCTGCAGGACCCGCCGGACCTGCGCCGCCGTCCGCCCGGGCTTCTCCCTTTTCAGGGCCTCCGCCAGCGCGAGGACCTCCTCCGGGGTCCGCGGCGCGGGCTGGCGCGGGGACGGCACCAGCGCGCCGGACCCGCCCTCCTCGTAAGCGCGCCGCCAGCGGGTCAGCGTCGAGTACGACACCGTGACCCGCCGCCCGCCCGGCCCCTCATGGACGCGCGCCGCCATCTCCCTGGCCCGCCAGCCCCGCTCCGCCAGGCTCAGCCCCGGCTCGGCGAGTTCCTGCACCAGCGAGTACCGGAACAGGCCCGTCTCCCGGGCCCGCTCCACCCGCGCCTTCTGATCCGCCTCGTCCGCAGTCGCCACATCTTGTCCTTTCTCGAAGGCCTGCCCGTCGCAGGCCCGCCGAGAGTGACAGGAGGTAACCGCCCCAGGTCAGAGGGGAAGTCGCGTTGAACCGTCACGCCAGGGCAGGCAGCGGCATGTCCCCGCCAACCCGGCGGAACGCGACCGACGGGGACAGGAGCGACCCCGCCGTGACCACCGCCGCGAGCTCCCAGCCCGACACCGCGAGCGCCGGCCACCGGCCCGCCGCCGCGGCCCCGGCCGCCGCGACCGCCACCACCGCGTCGCCCAGGCCGCTGCCCGCCGGGTCCAGCGGCACCGGATCCACCGCCAGGATGCCCGCCAGCCGGGTGAAGAACCCCCGCACCCGCCCCGCCGAGGAACGGAACCGGCGCAGCCTGTCCCGCACCGTGTCCTGCGGGACCCCGCTCGCCGCCGCGATCGACCGGAACCCCTGGCCCCGCGCAGCCCGCGCTAGCATGTCCCCGATCACCGCCGTCCCGTCGCACCGCCGAGCCAGCACCCACGCCGGGAGCAGCACGTGCGTGACCCCGCACGAGCCGCACCGCGCCCGCCGCGGCCGCACCCCCACCGCGACCCGCCCCGCCGTGCACACCCGCCGCAAGACCGCGTGGCCCCACCCGCCCAGCCGACCCCCGCAGCCGGGACACGAAAACAGGCCGTTACGCAGAAGCTCCTCCGCAACCGCCGTGCTGTTGCCTACCGTGAGCAACGGTGCCTCCAAGCACCTCACGGCCCTCCCCGGACTTCGGGAAAAGGTAACGGGGAGGGCCGACCCGAAACCGACACGCTCACGGTGTCGTCGCACGCCCCCCGCCGCAACCAGAACCACCACGAAAAACACGCTCACCAGCAAAGACGCAACCACGCCAACGACGCTCACGCTGAATGGCGGCTAACAGTCGTAGTCCCGGGCCAGCTTCTCCAGGTTGGCCTCGTCGGCCAGTGCGCGGGCGACGCCGTCGGGGAACGGGGGCCGGGACCGGCGGATCGTCGTGCCGGGGGCGGGCATCGCGGTGATGAAGCCCCGGTCCAGGCCGAACCGGCTGGCTTCCCCGGACTCCAGCGCCTCGCGCAGGAGCCGCCGGGTGCGGTGGAAGACGGCCTGCCGGGTGCTGGCGGTCACGATCGACGGCTTGCCCGCACGGCCCCTGGCCGCCAGCGAGGCCAGCCCGTCGCGCTCGCGCTGCCGCTGGTCGGCGACGAACTGGTGCATGTGCCCGGCCGCCAGTGCCCGCGGGTCATGGCCGCCGGCGGGAGCGCAGAGCTCCAGGAAGGCGCTCAGCTCCAGGCCGGCCCGCCGCATGTCGTCGAAGGGCCGGCTGCTGCGCGGGCAGGCCGGGGACCGCAGCACGCCGGCGAGGTGGTCCCAGAGCAGGTCCCGCAGCCACCGCTGGGACACGCCGGCCAGGTCGATGCGGATGGAGTGGCCGGTGATCTTCCGCCCGAAGTGCGCGGTGAGGATGTAGCCGGCCTCGCGGGTCTCCTCCGGTGCCACGTAGACAGGCTGCAGGCCGCCGGCGATGGCGTGGGCGATGAGGACGCCCTCCCGCCCAACTGCCTTGCGCAGGCCCGGATCATCGTGGCCCAAGCCGGTGAGGGAGCGCAGTCCGTGCGCGCGGCCGTAGTCCGCCAGGCGCTGCAGCGGGGCCAGCTCCCACCTCCCGTGCTGCCCCCGGGCGTGCCAGGACATGCCCCACTGGATCTCGGCCCGCAAGAGCGGGTGCAGGCCGCGGAGGTTGACCTGCGACGGCCGCATCACCGCCGCGGCCGTCGCGCACCACCGGCGGAAGGCCGGCTCGTCGGCGTACTCAACGGGCACGGCGCGGCCGGCGCGCTCGTAGCGGTTGCCCCACTGAGATGGCAGGACCGCCCCGCCGGGGCTTCCCTGTGACCGGTTGCGCGCCTCGTGCCGGGGGCACAGCCCCAGCGGCGAGAACGCCGTCTCAGGGCAGACGTGGACGCGGCAGCGGCCGTAACCGGCAGCTGGCTCCTGGCCGGTCAGCCACCGGCCGAAGCCGGTGCCGTCACCGTGCCGGTCCCGGTAGTGATACCAGCGGGACTGATGGTAATGACACAGCCGCAGGGCCAGGTGGCAGGCCGGACGGTCCGGGCATATCCGGCACGGCTGTTCCTCTGCCCCCTCGCCAGGACCGGCCGGCGCCGCGGCCTGCAGGAAGCCAGCCCGCGTCCCGCCCTCGTCGCGGTGCTTCCGCCACAGCATTTCGTGGGCACTGCACAGGTCGCCGTGCCCCATCGTGGCCCGCTCGCAGTCCCTCGCCAGGCAGTTCCACCGGTAAACGGGATGGCCGGCCGGGATCTTGATGATGTCCGCGCGGAACAGCGGATCGGACGACGGCGCGCTGATCAGCGCGGTCAGGACCTCCAGCCGGTCCCGGCCCGCGCGGGCGCTGTGCTGCCGGAGGGGCATCACGGTCACCTTGCCTCACCCCAGACCGTGCGCAGGGCGGCGTCGAAGGCGGGATCGTGCACGTCGACGTGCCCGTAGACCTCATCAACCGTCGCCGCCGACGCCCACCCGCCAGCGTCCCGGGCTATCAGCAGGTTCCCGCCGGCCGCATCGAGGACCGCCGAGGTGAAGGAGTGCCTGAAGGCGTGGGGCTTCACGATCCCCAGGCCGGCGCGCTTCCCGGCCCGGGCGAGCATCCGGCGGGCGCCGACCGGCGCCCACGGCTGCCCGGCGGCCGGGCCGTGCAGCTGGACCAGCAGCATCCCGTGGCCGGCCTCGCGCGGGTACTCGCTGGTCAGGTACTCGAAGTAAGCGTGCACCATGGCGGGGCTGACCCGCTTGACCAGCCCGCCGGTGACCGTCCCGCCCTCGGTCCGCCAGGGATGCTTGGTCTTGGCCTCGGCCCGGTTCGGGTTCCCGGGCCGGTGGCACACATGCAGGTGCGGCGACCGGCACTGCCCGCAGGCCGCGTTCTCCCGCAGGTGCAGGTCGGCCAGGTGCAGCCCGCACAGCTCGCCGATCCGCAGCCCCCCGTCGGCAAGCCACGTCACCACCAGCCGGTCCCGCGCCGAGCTCACCACGCCCAGCAGCTCGTCACGAGCGCCGTCCGGGAGCATCTTCGGATGCCGGCGATACGGCCCCCTCGGCGCGAGCGGGTTCGCCGGCATCGCCGGCTTCACGTGCCCGAGGAACGCCCGCCGCCGGTCCGCCCGCGTCGCCAGCCGCGTGCGGTCCAGCTTCTCCCCGAGCTCAGCATTGACCCCCAGGGATGCCTGATGCAGGTAGAACCCCTTCAGGCAGGCCGCCGCAGCCGACAGCGCGGCCCGCCCGTAGGGACGCCTGCCGGCCCGCCACGGCTCACCCAAAGGCATGTGCACCTCAGCGCCCACGATCCCCATGTAACGCTCAAGGTCCCGCAGCTGAACCCGGCCGAGGGCCAGGCACTCGCGCTGCAGCCACCGCAGGTGATCCACCAGGTAGTAGGCGTAAGTCCGCTGCGTGCCCGACCCGTCATGCACCCGCAGGAACCGGTCCGCCTCCTCGTGCACCGTGCCCCCGGGCCACACGATCGTCCATGACCGCCGCCCGTCCTTCCGGTCGATCCGCTGGACCCGCAGGTCCCCCACGACCACCCGCCGCGTCATCTCGCCCCCCGTGCCGACCCAGGACATGGACGACGCCCCGGACCAGGTCGGTAAAGGAGTCTAGGACGCCCAGCTCACAGGCCCAGGGGAACGACACGGACACTCCGGTTCGCGGTCGGTAAAGCAGGCGGTGACCCATTCCTCCAGCAGGTCCTGCAGCGCGGTCACCGGCCAGACCGCCGCCGCGGCGACATCGGCGCCGCGGTATTCCACGCTCCGGCCGGTGTATCCGGCCACGTGCTGGGCGAACAGGGTGGAAACCGATCCCAGGGTCCGTTCGATCACCGGCTTGTCCGTCGGGGTGCGCGGGTGGGACGGCTGCAGGGAGATCCCCAGCGACTGGCACGCCGAGCGGAACGCCGCCGACATGTACACCTTCCTCCGGTCGCACACGATCGTCTCCGGGGCGATCACCGGCTGCGCCGCTGCAGCCGCCAACCGCTCGTCAACCCCGAGCATCGCCGGATAAGGCAGCACCGAACGGGCCATCCGTAGCGCGTCCGGCCAGCCCGGCCGCAGCGGCTGCGGGGTCAGCGCCCGCGCCAGCAGCAACGCCGCGTCGACCGCTTTGGTGCTCGGGCGCAGCACCACCGCCGCGATCGTGCGGGTAGCCACATCCACCAGCCCGGTCAGCTCCGCCCGATCCGCCGAGCCGTCGTCCAGCACCACCAGCACATCCAGCGGCGTCGAATCGATCTCCATCAGCTCACCCGGCCGCAACGCCCCCACCACGGCGTGCGGGCCTTCGGGGCGCCCAGCCAGCGAGCGGCGCGTGCGCGCCGAGCCGAACGTGGCCCGCCCAGCCTCCAGCGAGGCCACCAGCCGGTAGAACGTCGCCCGTGACGGCATCACCGGCGCCCTGGCGCCGTGCCGCTCCCGCAGCTGGCGTTCCACCCGCAGCATCAACGCCGAACGGGTCACCGTCGAGGAGTCCCCGGCAGCGGTCATCGCCTCCCTCACCGCCTCGACCACGCGCGCATCCACCTGGCCTCCCGGCGGCCCAGCCTGCGGCGTGAGCCGCCCATCGACCAGGCCCGCGATCCCGGCACGCTCATACCGGCGGCGCATCCGCTGCACGGTGCTCAACGACACATGCTCGCCCGCCTCGCGCAACTCGCGGGCCTTGGTCATCTCCCTCGTCCGCAGCGACACACTGGCCGGGTCGTACTCCGCGCGGACCGCCGTCCCGGCCGCGGCGTCGGGGGCCAGCCCGGTCAGTAACTCCACCACGTGCCGCTCCCACCAAGCCGCGCGGCTGGCCACCGCCGACGGCAGGCCGTCCAGCAGCGGCACCAGCCCCACCCGCGCGCCTGGACCCGCCCCGGACACCACCGCGAAATCCGCCGCCCCCAGCAGGTGCGTCAGCAACACCACCGACGGCCCGCCAGCATCGCCAGCGCCCCGATCGCCGGCCGGGACCAGGCGCACCGTCGCGCCGTCCAGCCCCACGACCTGGTACTCCCCGCCATCGAACCGGACCCGGTCCCCGACCCGCACCACCTGGCGCCGGTTCACCCAGACCACCTCACCAGGCGCTTCATCTCCGAGGCCCCCTCGCCGGCCCTGACGCGCTGACCAGCGTAGCCATCGACAACGGCACCCGCTCCAGGTCAGCGGCCAGCAGCTCCCCGCGCCACAACCAGTGATAGACGCCCGCCAGTACCGCCACCGGCTCACCGAGCAACCTAGCGCCCTCGATCAGCGGCACCCCGGCGCCGAACACCTCCCGCACGACCTGCGCCGCGACCCGGCCGGCGTAACGCGGATGCCGGTAACCGGCCAGCCACCGAACATTGGCCAACAGCACCGGCCCCACTGCCCCAACCCGCCTGAACTGCCACCCAGCCAGGTCACATGCCCGGGCCGTGGCCTCAAACGCCGCCGCGTCCCGCGCCCCGATCCGATCGTCGGCCCGCACATCGACCACCACGCCGCTGCCGCCGGCCAGCCGGGCGAAGAAATCCGGCACGTGCCGCCGCCGCACGCCCCCGGCGTTCCACGACAACCGGAACGGCTGACTCGCTAAGCCGATCACGCACTGGTCGAAGTCCAGCAGCATCACGTGATCGCGCTCCAGCCACGACTCATACCCCACGTGCCTGCCCGTGGTCGCCGACCACCACCACCCAGGGAAATTCGACTGACCACGAAAGGACGGAAACCCCCGCCACGGCGTCACGCACTCAAATGCTGCTGGCCACATCAACGGCCACGGCCCAGACCGCACCTCACCATCCGCCGGCCGGAACTCAACCCATAACCGGTCGGCAGCCTCAACAAGCGCCGCCACGGCCGCCACATCCGTAACGCTACGCGCGGTGCTTCAGACCGGGTGAGACAACCAGCGGCGTGTCGCAGATCAAGTGAGACAACCAGCGCGCTGCTTCACACCGGATGAGACAACGAACTCCCCGCTTCAGATCAACTGAGACTGCTTCAAATCGGCTGAGAACTGACACCGGTGCGAAGCGGTACCGCCACGTACACACAACCCGCCCCGGCGCCCGTCCACGATGCCGTTCTCTCCCGATCCAGCCCGCCGGGTGCCGCGCTGCGGGGCCAGATCCCACGGACAAACTACGGACAGACAGTCACAGGCCTGACCGCCATGACTGGCGATCAGGCCTGTGACCTGGTACTTCCTGGTAGCGGGGGCGGGATTTGAACCCGCGACCTCTGGGTTATGAGCCCAGCGAGCTACCGAACTGCTCCACCCCGCGTCGAGTCCCTTTACTTTATGGGCGCCCGCGCTCACAGGCAAATCGGCAGCCCGGCAGCCGGCGCATCGCCGGGTCACGCCGCGCCCAATGCCCGGTCACCGGCCCGCCGTAGGGCGCCGGTTGACACCACCGCGCAGCGCCAGACGATGCCCAGCGCCGGTCCCGCGACCGCGACGGCAGCGCCGGTCACCGGCCGGTGGCGGCCTCGCCGGGTTTGGCGGCCGGCGCTCGGTAGGCTTGCCGCGTGCCGCGCCACCCGCGCAACCTGATCAGCATGCGTACCCTGACCCCGCTGCGGACGAGCCCTTGGGTACGGCTCGGCCTCGTCGCGCTGGCCGTTAGCTTCTGCGCCTACGGCCTCGTCGCGCAGCGCGCCGAGGTGACGACCGCGCTGCGGCACCTGCACTGGTACTCAGTGGCGCTGGCGATCCTGGCCGCGATTGCCGGGCTGGGCTTCATGATGCTGGCCTGGCGCTCACTGCTGGCCGATCTCGGCTCACCGCTGCGGCTACGGCCCGCCGCCAGGGTCATGTTCATCGGCCAGCTCGGCAAGTATGTCCCAGGCATGGTCTGGGCATTTGCCGCGCAGGTCGAACTCGCACGCGAGTACCACGTCCCGCGCAAGCGCTCGGCGAGCGCCACGGCCGTCGGCATCGCGGTCACGCTTGCCACCGGCCTGCTTGTCGCCGCGATCACCCTTCCCCTCACCTCCCACAGTGCCGCGTCCCACTACTGGTGGGTGCTCGCCTGCGCCCCGCTTCTCCTCGTCGCCTTGCACCCGGCGCTGCTCGGCGCTGCACTCGATTTCGCGCTCAAGCTCGCCCGCCAGCCGCCGCTCGAGCGGCGCGTCAGCATGCCCGGCCTGATCAGGTGCCTGGGCTGGACCGCGCTCGGCTGGGCCTGCTACGGCCTGCAACTGTGGCTCCTAGTCGCGGACGTCAGCGGCCGCGGCGGGGTCCTCCTGCTTTCGGTCGGCGCGTACGCGCTCGCGTGGTCGGTCGGTTTCCTGCTCGTTATCTTCCCGAGCGGCGTCGGGCCACGGGAACTCGCGCTCATCGCTGCACTCGCGCCGGTGCTGCCGCGCGGCTCGGCGCTCGTCGTGGCGATCGTATCGAGGCTCGTGATGACCGCCGCTGACCTTGCTTGGGCCGGGATTGGGCTTACCCTCGGCCGCGGCCGCGCCGCGCCACCTGGCAGGACTGTCCCAGGCAGGCCCGTTGGCCCTGAGCACCAGAGCACGCCGCCGCGCCAGCCAGGCCCTGGAGGCCGGGCCGCGCCCGCGCACCACATCAGGCCGCCCAGTTAGCCGAACGGCTGCCGCGAGCCGCGAGCTACTGCGCACCTTCTCGCCGACGAATGCAGCTCAGACACCAAACCGCGGTGAACCGCGGCCACGGGAGGTGGCACGGTCGCGCGGCACGACTTAGGCAACACGACGCCGTACCCGTACGCCGACGGCGGCCAGACGCGGATTTGTCAGACCCATGTGACACAGTCAGCTCATGCTGCGAACCAGAGCCGACCAGACGTTGACGAAATAAACCTTTGACAGCCTCAACCAATCAGTCATACCGTTGAGGAAGTCAATCGTTGATGGGCTCAGGTGCCCTGACCCCGCACCACGAGTACCAGAGCCGGAGCCGAAGGGAGGCACCGTGGCTGACAGTTCCGCACCAGGCAACGCAGCCGCGAGCACGGCGACGGGAACACCGCACGCGGCCATGAGCACAGCGGCCGCCATTGGTGGCGCCGACTGTCCCGCGACCGGCCTGCTGGCGACAGCGGCGACGGAGGTTGATGAACTCGACCAGCAGATCCTTAACGCTATGATCAAGCTGTTCCGGCAGATTCTCGCGCAGAGCGAAAGGCTCGCCGAACGCTACGGTGTGCCGCTGTTCTGCGTCAAAGCCCTGCATATCCTCGAGACGTCCATGGCGATGAAGGAGCTCGGTCAGCGGATGGGATGCGATCCATCCTTTGTGACCGCCATCGCCGACACGCTGGAGAAGCGAGGACTCGCCAAGCGTGAGGCCAGTGCCGCCGATCGCCGAGTTAAGAACCTCGTCCTGAGCACTGAGGGCATCGAACTCAAGGGGCAGATAGAAAAAGAGATCTTGGTCAGCATGCCATGGTCACACGCTCTTGATACGGCTGAGCGCGAGTCCTTCCTGGCCCTGATCCTCAAGCTCATCGACGCCGAAGCTAACCCGGCCGTCCAGGTCACCGGCCCGGCCACCGGCGTCAGCGGGCCGACCTATCCCGAGGCGGCCATGCCAGGCGACGCCACGGCGTCCTCACCCGCCACGCCAACCGAGGGCGGGCGCGCGGGGGAGGTGAGCGACGCGCTACACGCGGCTTCGGCGGCAACAGCGGCCGGTGTACCGAAGCCCTGACATCTTCATAGCGCAGCCGATCGGTCTCTTCAGCCCGAACATGTCACATATGGCCCCCCGCAGTCGTCTGTAACTGCGGCCGGCGACAGCGCAACCGCTCGGCAAGTTCGCGAAAACCCCCTGACCAAAACGTGTGCATCTCGTTGCGCCGCGGCACCCAGCGCCGTGGCGCGGGATCTCTACGCCTTCAAGCAAGGAGAACCACCTTGTCTACCACCCAACCGACAGCAAGGCAGGCGGGCGGACAACCCGCCGCCAGGACCGGCGGAGGCGGCCGTCACCTCGGCCTGGCTCTCGTCGTCATCGCAACCGCGCAGCTCATGGTCGTCCTGGACGCGACCATCGTGAATGTCGCCTTGCCGCACATTCAGCGTGCCCTTGGTTTCTCCGGATCCGGCCTTGAGTGGGTCGTCAACGCCTACGCACTGACCTTCGGTGGCCTGCTGCTACTCGGCGGCCGCGCCGGCGACCTGCTCGGCCGCCGGAAGATCTTCATCGCCGGGTTGCTGCTGTTCTCGGCGGCCTCACTAGCCGGGGGCTTCGCCACATCTCAGGAGTGGCTACTGACCGCACGGGCGATCCAGGGCGTCGGCGGCGCCATGATCGCACCCACCGCCCTCGCGCTCATTATGACGACGTTCGCGGAAGGCCCAGCCCGTAACCGGGCCATGGGTGTGTACGCCGCGATGAGCGGCGGCGGCGCGGCAGTCGGGCTGGTCGCCGGCGGCCTGCTCACCACCTACCTGTCCTGGCGGTGGGTGCTGTTCGTGAACGTGCCGATCGGCATTTTGACCGCGGTCGTCGCACCGTTCGTGTTCGGCGAGTCGGCAAGGCGCCGCGGGCGCTTCGACCTGCCCGGGGCGATCACCGGAACCAGCGGCGTGGCGCTGCTCGTTTACGGCCTGTCCAACGCGAGCACCGACCAGGCCGGCATCTCGCACTGGACCGACACCAAGGTCGTCGCCTCACTCGCGGCGGCGGTGCTGCTGCTCGTCAGCTTCATCGTTATCGAGGCACGGAGCCGGCACGCGCTGATGCCGCTGCGGATCTTTTCCAACCGCAGCCGGTCCGGGGCGTACCTCATCATGCTCCTGCTCGCCACCGCGATGTTCGGCATCTTCTTCTTCCTCACGATCTTCGTGCAGACAGTGCTCGGCTACAGCGCGCTGAAGTCCGGCGTGGCCTTCCTGCCGTTCGCCGGCACGATCGTCATCGTTTCGGGGATCGTGAGCCAGCTGGTCGCCCGAACCGGCGCCAGGCCGCTGATGCTGACGGGTGCGGCGATCACCACAGGAGGCATGTACTGGTTCTCGCACATCAGCGTGCACACCACGTACCTGAACGGCCTGCTCGGCCCGATGCTGGTCACCGCGACCGGCCTCGGCCTGCTGTTCGTGCCGATCTCGCTCGTGGCGCTCAACCGCGTCCGCCACGAGGACTCCGGCCTGGCCTCCAGCCTGCTCAACACCGGCCAGCAGGTCGGCGGCGCGATCGGGCTCGCTGCCCTGGGCACCGTCGCCTGGACCGCAGTAGCGAACAGTGCCCGCAGCCAGGTCGCGCACGCCGTGGCAGCAGCCGCCAAGTCCGGCCACACCCTGCAGATCAAGCCGGGTGGGCAGGTGCCCGTATCGATCTACCACCAGGCCCTCGCCGTGGGCATCACCCGCGGGTTCCTGGTCGCATCAGGGATCGCGCTGGCCGCCTTTGTCATCGCGATCGTCATGATCCGGGTCAAGCGCGAGGACCTGACCGTTGCCCCCACTGGACAGGTGGCGGCATCCGAGGGCGCGCTGGAGGGCGCGGCGGAGGGCGCGCTAGAGCCAGCCGCGTCGTAACACTCGGTCACGCGGGAGGCGTGCCTGGTACCGGTGCGGCAAGCAGCGCGTCCAGGTACGCCTCCCACATCGTGTCTGGCGACACGGCCCGCACACCGCCGCGCAACCGCGCTGCGACGCCCGGCTCGCACAGCCGCGTCAGCGCCGCCGCCAGGCTCGCCTCGTCGCCTGGCTCGCAGAGCAGCCCGTCAACGCCGTCGCTGACCTGCTCTTCGAACGTCCCCGTGCGGGTGGCGATGACCGGCACCCCGGCAGAGAACGCGAGCCAGGCGTTCTGCGAGGCGGTGGCGCAGCGGTACGGAAGCACGAGCGCGTCGGCAGGGCGCAGCAGCGGCCCGATCTCGGCGGCGGGAACGTAGCCGGGGCGCAGCTCCACCCGCCCGTCCAGGCCAAGCTCCGACACGAGTGCCCGCGTGGCGCCAAGGCCACCCCAGAACTCACCAGCAACCGTCAGCGTCAGCGCGGGCCCGCAATCAGCCCGCGCGATCGCCCGCAGCAGCACGTCCAGCCCCTTATAGGGCCGCACGATCCCGAAGAACAGCAGGTGGAGTGGCAGCGGGGCGACAGGCTGGTCCCCCGTCGGAGCAGGTTCAGCAGGCCCAGCGGGAAGTTCCGCGCCACCAGGCGCCACACCACCAGGCCCCGCACCACCAGGCCCCGCACCACCAGGCCCCGCACCACCAGGCCCCGCACCACCAGGCCCCGCACCACCAGGCCCCGCACCACCAGGCCCCGCACCACCAGGCCCCGCACCACCAGGCCCCGCACCACCAGGCCCCGCACCACCAGGCCCCGCACCGTCGGCGAGCAAGGCCCCGGGCGGTGCTTTGTCCCCCAAGGCAGGGCACCCGGGCAGGTGCGGCGGCATACCTGCCACCCGCACGGGCGTGCCAGGTGCGAGGTCGGCGGCCGCCCGCGCGAGCCGTTCAGTATGAGTAAGAACCGCATCGGCGCGGCGGAGCAGGGCGCGGGTGAGCATAACGTCACCAGGCCTGCGCTCGTGGGGAAGCACGTTGTGGCAGATCACGACCACGCGCGGGCCTGGCGCGGCCCGGCGGCGCAGGCCCCGCATGATGGCGGCGTACGCGGGCACCTGGACCGGCGCGAGGAAGGTGAACACAGCGAGGTCACAGCTGCCGCGCAGCCGCCGCCCGGCCCGCAGCCAGCCGTCCGGCCTGCGCCAGGACAACAGCCGCCTGGTCAGCGGATATGGCTCGCCCTCCGCCACCTGAACCGTCTGCACGCCCGGGTAAAGCGCCGCCGGGTACATCGCCCGCCACGACTCGATCACCACGTCGTGCCCGGCTGCCGCCAGCCGGTGCGCGAGTTCGGTCGTATGCCGCGCGCCGCCGCCCTTGTACGGGTGCGCAGGCCCGATCAGCGCAATCCGCACGGGTGTCCGTTCTGCCACGGCCCCGTCAGCCTCACCAGTTTCTTCAGTTTGCCCAGCCTCACCAGTCTCGGGCGGCTGTGGCACACAGCGCTCATATCAGTCGCCGCGCGAGCGGACGATGAGGTCGGCAAGCAGGGCGAGCGAGGCGATGATCAGCCCGGTCACGAAGATGAGCACCGTGTTGATCGCGAAGTACAGCGGGTGCACGACCATGTCGAAGATGGCCTTGGCGACGCCCAGGCTGAGCAGGAAGAGCGCGGGGGGCATCAGCACCTTGAGCGGGTTGAAGTACATGACCATCCGCAGCACCTGCAGGATGTACCTGTAGGCGTCGGCGAAGAAATGAAACTTCGACGAGCCCGCCCGCTTCGCGTAGCCGATCGGCACGTAACGCACCTCGTGCTCGTTCGAAAGGAACGCCAGCGTGATCGTGGTCACGCAGGAGAACCCGGGCGGGAGCAGCCGCAGGTAAGGCAGCGCGACCTCGCGCCTGAACGCCCGGAGCCCGGAGTTGAGGTCCGGAATCTCCGAGTTGACCAGATGCTCGGCCAGCTTGCGGATGAACCATTTCGCCGGGACCCGCAGCAGCTTGTGCCGGCCGGCTTCCGACGTCCGCGCGCCGACCACCTGATCGACGGTCGGGTCCTCGTCGAGCATGGCGACGAGCTCGGGTATCTGCGCGTTCGGGTAGGTCATGTCAGCGTCGGTCCAGACGACGATGTCACCCCTGGCCTGCTGGGTGCCAATCCGGCGCACGGTGCCCGAGCCGCCGTTGCGCGGGAAATGCACCACCCGCAGGTGCGGAAAACGAGGCTCCGCCTCGCGCAGCCGCGCGAGCGTCCCGTCGGTTGAGGCATCGTCGACCGCGATCAGCTCATAGGAAATGCCGCTCGCATCCATGGCCAGGCAGATCCGCTCCACCTCGAGCAGAACATGATCTTGCTCGTTGAAGCACGGCAGCACGATCGACACGTGCGGCGCCCGGGCTGCGTCCGGGGAGGCGGCAGCCCGCTCCGCCGGCCATCCCGTCCGCTCACCGGCCGGCCGCGGCCTCGGAGTACTCACGCCGGGCGAGGATACCCCGGTCATGGCAGTGGCTGCTGGCCCGGCACGGACATCCATACCTGATAGAGGATCCGCCAGGTGGTCGTCGGGGGCTGAGTGAGCCGGTGCTCGTCCTGGCGGGTCGCGCGGTACACCACCCGCCGCGCGCTGTCACCGTAGGGCGTTAGCTGAAGGGCCTGCGCCGCAAGCAGCACCGGCCGCCGCCCAGCCCGCTGGATGCCGGCCGTCACCTGCGCCAGCGCCGCCGGCGACGGCGCGTTCATCCGGGCGGCAGGTACGCCGCACATCCCCCGCACGATCTCGGTGAACCTGTCGGCAGTGAGCGGATCGACGATGACCACGGCGGCGCGCGGCCCGATCGCACGGCACAACTGGCTGACTACGGTGATCTCACCGGTGTCCGTGCGCTTGAGCCCGAGCCCGTCCGCGACGATCCTGATGCCGCCTTGCGGTGCGCGCCCCAGACCCAGGCCGAGCGTGGTAACGGCGGTCGGCAGCAGCAGGGCGACCGCGCAGCAGGCCGCCACCGCGCCCTGCGCGGCCGCTCCAGCGCCACGCGCTCGCGCCCGCCTCACCAGCCATGCGCACGTCCAGACCGCGAAAAGCAAGAGCCCGGGCAGCACGATAGGCACCAGCCTGCGGCTCGCCCACGGCTGATCGGGTACGATTCCCGGCTTCCACAACGTGGTCACCACCGACCAGCCGATGACCATGACCGGCAGGCCCCAGGTCAGCGCCGATCCGCGCAAGAACCTACGGGCGAGCAGCGCCGCGCCGAACGTGGCCAGCAGGACCGCGGGCAGGCCGATGTACCAGATCACCCAGTACAGGCTGTCCTCGGCGTAAGTGCGATGCGGGTCGATGGGCAGTTGTGCGAGCTTCTGCACCTCGGCAATGAACGCGATCGTCACCGGGTTGGTTTCGCCGCGGACGGTCTGGAACAGGGGCCGGATGGCGAATCCCAGCATGATGAGCACTACCGCCACCGAGGCGATGTCAGGCACCCAGCTCCACCGGCCCCGGCGCAGCTGCGGCAGCCGCCGCCACCGCGACACCACGACGAGCGCAACCGTCAGGGCGGCGAACACGGCGGCTGCGTAACCGAGTGGGCGCATCAGCGAAGAGAGCGAGTTCAGGTACGGGCGGGACAGCAGGTAACCGTCGGCGAGTCCGTAGGCGGCGCCGAGCACAAGGCCCGCGGCCAGTGGCAGGGCCACGGTCCTGCGCGTCGCGTAGAGTACGCCACAGAACAGGATGACGGGCAGGATGTCACTCATCCCGTCGATCCTTACCAGGATAGAAAGACCGAATGAGAGACCGCCGAGAGCGGCCATCAGCCATGCCGACCTGCGCATCCGCACCTGCGCAGCCCCGACCGCTGCAGCGCCTGCGGCGTTCCTTGCTGCCGCTGTCCCCGCCGCTGCGGCGCGGCCGCTGCTGCCGCCGCTGACTATCGGTATCGGTTGAGTCACGTCGGCGCCCGCGCTGGCCGCGGCATCGGCAGCGCCGCGTGCCTCATCCGTCTGCGCGGCACCCGATATCGCGCCGCTGGCTGCGGTCGCGTTGACCTGCGTCTGCGCGCCGCCCCTGGCGGCGACGGCGCGGCGCCGGGGCGCGAGCAATACCGCGTCGGTTACCAGGCAGAACCCGCCGAACAGCAGGATCTGCGCCAGCGGCTCGCTGAACGTGGACCTGCTCGTGTACTGCTCGGGCAGGCTCAGCGCGAGCGCCAGCGCGCCAAGGGGCGCCCAGCGCGGCCCACACAACCGGCCGACGAAGCCGCCGAAGGTGAGCACGGCACACGCGCCGATCACCGGGGCCACGAACACCGCAAGCTGGATGCCGTTGATCCAGAACGCCGCGGCGAGCGTTATCGGCAGCCCGGCCATGAACTGCGGCACGATCGCGGCGCCGTGCTGATAGAAGCCGAGGCTCGCGAAGCCAAGCCCGGGAAGCGCGCCGCCGAAGGCGGACCTCAGCTGCGGGATCGGAAGTGAGCCGTGCTGCGCGATCCAGTATCCGAACTGCAGGTAGGTGGCGGGGTCACGCCGCACGATGACCTGCTGCGAATGCATCGCAGCCTGCCAGACCCCGAAGCCCACCGCGACGGCGGTCACCGCCGCCACCGTCCACCACGGGGTACGGCGATGCGGCCACGGTACCGGCGCGAAGAAGAAGACGGCCACGATGAGCGCGATAGCGATAGGCACCGAGGTCGCGAGCATCAGCCCGACGGTGAACTGGCCGGCGAGCAGCAGCGGCAGGCCAGGCAGCAGCCACGCCATCACCAGCAGTGGCGGAAGCAAGGTGACCCGGGCCAGTACCTGGCCCGCGGTAATCCCGCGGCCAAGGGCCGGCCGGGGAGGCTTGGTGCCTGGCGCACGCCGCCGCCCGCCACGTGACGCACGCTTGCCCGCGCCGGGCTTGACGGCATCAACCCGGCCCGCCGCTGCCTTGCCCGCATCGGACTTGCCCGCATCGGGCTTGCCCGCGTCGGGCTTGACGGCATCAACCTGGCCCGCAGCTGCCTTGCCCGCATCGGGCTTGCCCGCGTCGGGCTTGCCCGCGTCGGGCTTGACGGCATCAACCCGGCCCGCCGCTGCCCTGCCCGGCGCGGCGTCGCTGGGCCCGGCCCGGCCGGGACCGGCCCGGCCGGCCGCCGCGAGGCCGATCCCCAAGCGTACGGATCCGATTGCAATGCGCACGGGTTTAACTTTAAGTGCCCGCAGCCATGCAACGGCGCGCTCCGCGCAGACCAGCCGCGCGCGTGTTCTGCTTGAAGTTCTGCTGGTGTCCCGTGGCGAGGGCCTGGCGCACCCCGCACCGGGCATGCCATTACCTCTCGTTCGGCCCCCGGGCGGAGGTGATTTGCGGTAAACCAGTGGAGACGTCACGGATCTACTAAGGCAGGCCCTCTTCCCAGCAGGAAGGACGCGGGTAGCCGTCGGCGGTACCGTCCTTACCGGCCCTAGCGGGTCCTGCCGGCTCTACCGCCTATAACCGCCCGGCCCAGTATGGCGCTGTGCCCTGCATGAATGGCGCGCACCGGGACAAACTGGAGACGCTGAGGGAGCCGATGACACGGTACGACGTTCTCGACGACCACGCAGGGCGCCTGGCAGACCGCACCGCGGCGCCGCAGGAGGGCCCACGGCGAGGCAAGCCGACGCGCCGTCCGCGCCGCAGTAACGCACGGCGCCTGCGAGTGCTTGGCTGGATCTCGGCCATTATGACCCTCGTGGTCGTCAGCACCTCGCTCGTCGCCTACGCCGAGTGGCGCCACTTGTGGGGCAACATCCAGAAAGAGAACGTCAATGGCCTGCTTGGCAAGCGGCCGCCAAAGTACAACTCAGCGATGAACATCCTGCTCATCGGCTCGGATAGCAGGGCGGGCAGCAACAAGAAATTCGGCCAGGGCATTCAGGGCGCACGCTCCGACACCATGATCCTTATGCATATATCGCCGCAGCGCACCGGCGCCACGCTGATCAGCTTCCCGCGGGACTCGGTGGTCTCGACCGTCGGATGCCAGGCGGACGGCATGGGCCACCTGGGCCAGCAGGCAAGCCAGCAGGTCGAGATGCTCAACGCGACGTTCGACTCGGGCGGCGCCCCTTGCACGTGGAAGACACTGGAGACACTTACCGGCATCCGCATCGACCATTTCATCGAGATCGACTTCAGCGGGTTCCAGTCGATGGTGAACGCCGTGGGCGGCGTGACCGTGTGCCTTCCCGAGGCGATCCACGACCCGGCCTCCAAACTCAACCTGAGCGCGGGTGCACACCACGTCGACGGGGCGCAGGCGCTCGCGTTCGTGCGTGAGCGGCATGTCGGGCTTGGGTCCGACCTGCAGCGGATCCAGCGCCAGCAGTTCTTCATGGCATCGCTGGCGAAGCAGGTGACCACGAGCAACATGCTTGGCGATCCTGGCAAGCTCCTTTCGCTGGCCAATGCCGCGACGCGTTCGCTCACCACCGACAGCGCGCTCGACGTCGGCACCCTGCTCAAGATTGCCGAGAGCATGCGGGGACTGCACGCAAGCTCGGTCAATATGATCTCGGTGCCCGTCGTGGCCGATGCCAGCGACCCCAACCGGGTCGACTGGGCGCAGCCGGCCGCCAACGTGCTGTTCAACGCGATCAAGTTCGACAACGAGGTCCATGTCGCGAAGGCCGGCAAGAAAAAGGCCACGCCGGCAATGAGCGCTCAGGCCCCGAAGGCGGCTAATCCCAGCCACGTCAACGTGCAGGTGCTGAACGGCACGACGACGGCGGGACTGGCAGGGCAGACGGCGACGGCGCTCCAGCAGCGCGGCTTCAACCTGGTAGGAACGGGGAACGCGGACAACACCACACACATGCAGAGCGTGATCCAATATGCGTCCGCCAAGGATCTGCCGGCTGTCGAGGCCCTGAGCGCGGTGCTCAGCAGCGTGAAGACGGAACTCGTGCCATCGCTCCAGCCCGGCACGCTCAACCTCGTGCTCGGCTCCAGCTTCAAAGGCCTCAAGCCGCCGTCGAACCTGACGCAGGCCTATGGCGGCATCAGCGGCAGCACCAACATCTGCAAGGACGCGAGCGCGTTCTCGGGACCGGACCAGCCGTCGGACTTCGCACCCTAAGGCCCGGTTGAGCCGGAAAGCTCACCCAGCTGGGTCAAGCTGCGTCAGGTAGCGGCGGCCACCTTCCCCGCTCCGGCCACCGCGGGGCTGGCCTCCCGCTCGGGCCCGGCCAGCCAGAGCCAGAAGAGCAAGGCGGCTGGATAACTGAAGTAACCGAAGCGGGTCGCCGGAGCAAGCGTGAACATCAGCGCGAGCCCGATGGCCAGCCGCAGCGCCGCCGCCCGCGCGTCAGCCGGCGGCCGCAACACCAGGGACGCACCGACGGCGATACCAGCGCCGGCGAGCAGCGCGACCGCAATCATGTGCCCGACGCTGCCAGTCTGGGCAATCAGGTAGCCGGGCAGCGGGCTTGCGGCCTGGCTCTTGATCTTGGTAAGACCGAGCGGAAACATGATCGTGTTCTGGACCAGGGCATGCGGCCAGAGCACGGCGCAGGGCCCGGCCACGGCGGCGACAACCGCAGCGGCGGTGGCCGCGAACTTGGCCACCGGACGCCAGCCGCCGCCGGCCACGAGCAGAGCCACCGCAATTACCAGCGCCGGCCACGCGGTCGCCTTCATCGCCGCGGCGGCGCCGAGGGCGACGCCCGCCAGGATCGGCTGCGGGTGGGCCCGCAAAAAGGCCAGGCCAAGGCACATCAAGGCGAGCACAGGCAGGTCGGTGCCGCCCACCACGATGGGCAGCGCTATGACCGGAGTGGCGATGATCAGCGCCGACCACCGCCACGGATCGGGCGCTCTCGCCCGGACAAGCGCGAACATGAGTATCACCGCGAACGACAGGCCAAACCACAGCCGCGGATCGGACACCGGCGTCGGCCAGTGCAGCGCCCGGGGCAGGCCGAACAGCGTCAACCCCGGGAGATACGGGTTGTACGCGTTGGGGTTGCTGGTCGCAGCGAGCTGAGCCTGGCTCTCATACGGGTCGCCGTGCCTGACGAGCAAACTGGCGGAACGCACGATGACGGCGACTTCAGGCTGGCCCTGCCCGGTGGCGGTCATCCAGGTCAGCGGCCCGAGCACCGCGCCCGAGATGGCGACGGCCAGCGCCAAGTCAATGCCGCGCGACCGCCACAGCAGTGCCACCACCGCGGCCAGGCCGTACGATCCGGCAGCGGCCAGACCCCAGATCCGGTGCAGCGAGTTGGTGGTGAATAGCGCGGTGGCACCGGCGAAGACGGCACACGCTACGAACACCGCGACGACCCACCGGCGCCGGACAGGCCCAGCGGTCAGCCACGGATAGCTATGCCCATGAGCTGCGTCGTCCACTGGTGCCGGCCGCAGCGCGAGCGCCTGCATTCACGTCCCTCCCCACGATCGCCCCGGACCCGGCAAACGAGGGCAGGGGGCATGTGACGGGATCATCAGCCTCAGTACCGTCATATCACCCAGTGGCAACCATCACGCAGGCAACATACCCACGGGCCGGAGCTTCCAGCCGGGCGGTGTAATCATGCGCCACAAACGCCCACTATCTTACCGGCTCCGGCCAACCAGGTCTTTTATCAGATCACGGGCGGCCGGCCCGCAGCGGCCATCCGCCAGATCGTGCGCCACGAGATCGGCCGGCGTCCGGCCGGATCCGCCCGCCACCCTTCGGCGAAGCCGGCGAACCACGGCCGGAGCGCGTGGATGGACCGCTCCCGCACGAGCATTAGCACAATCCAGTCGAACAGGTACGCGATGGCGACCGGCCAGGGCAGATTCCGTCGCGCGAGCAGTACCCGGTTGCGCGCGTTCAGCCGGAAGAACTGCGCGTGCCTGCCCGGCAGCACCGCGGGGTGGAACATCTCCGCCGCGGCATCGTACTCCAGCCGGTACCCCGCATCCAGAAGGCGCCACGCCAGGTCGGTTTCCTCGTGCGCGTAGAAGAATCCAGCTGGATATCCGCCTGCCCGCGCATAGGCATCGCGCCTGATCGCGCACGCGCCGCCGAGGAACGTCGTGACCGCCGAGGACCGCCCCGGGTCCCCGGCGCGCAGCCGGGGGACATGCCGCCGCTGGCCCGCGCCGCCTTCCGGGTCGCGTACCCGGAAGGAAAGCACCGCGAGCGAAGGATCCGCGGCGAACCGCCCGCGGACATGCGCAGCAAGGTCCCGGGACCCGTACCAGCCGTCATCGTCGAGAAAAAGGATCACGTCACCTGTGCAAGTGGCTGCACCCGCGTTCCTGCCTGCGGGGATGCCCACGTTGCCGGGCAGCAGCACGGTCTTCACCTGCGCTGGCAGCCCGGCGAGTTCGGCTCCGTTGGCGACCACTACTGTCTCCACGGCGGCGCCAGCCTGGTCAAGCACGCTGCGCACGGCGCGGTCGAGCTCCGCCGCCCGGTCGCCCATGGTGAGGATCACGCAGGATAGTGTCACCAACTCGGCCTGCCTGGGGACGCGAACCGCCCCCGCTCGCGCGCGGGGGCCGATCATCCGCGACCGCTCAGCCGCGGGCCGCTCGGCCGCGGGCCGCTCGGCCGCGGGCCACTCAGCCGCGCGCCGCTCATCCGCGGGCCACTCATCCGAGCCGCCGCGAGGCCAGGATGGCTATCAGATGGGCGGCTACCATCGCTGCCCCGACGACCAAGCAGGCGGCAACCAGGATCCTCGTGGCGCCGAGGCCGCCGCGTGCGGCGTCGATTACGGCCGCCACGACCACAAGCAGCGAAACCTCCACCGCCTGGATGATCCGGTGCACTCGCAGGACGCTGGCTAGCCTGCGGGCGCGCGCAAGGCCAGCGTTCGCAGGCTCAAGCGCCGCGTCCGGGCGAGGCACCGGGCCGTCCGGGACAGGCACCGCGCCGCCAGCACCATTGGCGCTGCTGGCGCTGCCGGGTATGGGCAGGCCGGCCTTCGCCCGCGCGACAATGACATTGTCTGTCTCTGCCTTGATGAGGATCGCGCAGATCGCCGCGGCCAGCCCGATGGTTACATAGCCGCCAGACAAGGCGTAATGCCCTTGGGCCCGGATGCCGAGACCAGCGAGCAGGGCGGCCTCGGCGAGGTAGTGACCAACCCGGTCAAGATAGATGCCGGTCACGGAGGTGCGCCTGCTCCAGCGGGCAAGCTCGCCGTCCGAACAGTCAAGCAACAAGTACAGCTGGATCATCACGGCCGCGGCGATCGCGGTAGCGAGCCCGCCGCCGGCCACGACGGCGCCCGCGCCCACGCCGACTACGATCATGAGCCAGGTCACCGCGTTCGGCGACCAGCCCAGCCGGGCGAAGATCCAGGTGCCATACGGCGACAGCCGCCGCATGTAGTACCTGCCCGCCCAGTGCTCCTCGTTACGACGAGCGGTCACCGACTCCGGCTGACCGGTGGCGCGCAACTCAGCCAGCGACGGCCCTGACATACTCCTCCACTCGTTCTCCTGCCGCGTCGCCATCCAGCCCAAGATGCTCGAGGATCGTATAGCGGCCTGGGCGGGTCGCGGGCGCGTGGGCCACGGCCTTCGTGAACTCGGCGACCGACAGGCCGAGGTCGCCGGGCGTGCGGGGCAGGCCATGCCTGGACAGGCACTCGGCGATCATCTCGCCACGGCGGGTGTCACCGCGCAGGAACGTACAGAAAAGGGCGCCAACTCCGGCGAGTTCACCGTGGTTGGCGGTGCCCGGGTACAGCTGGTCGATCGCGTGCAGGATCTCGTGGTCACCACCGCTGCAGGGGCGGCTCGACCCGGCGACCGACATCGCGATGCCGGAGAGCACGAGCGCCTCGGCGAGCACGGTGATGACGTCTTCCGACTCGATCGAGCCTGGCTGGTGAAGCATCGATTCCGCGGCGCTACGGGCCATTATCAGCGCGAGCCCGTCGATGGGCTCGCCGGTGTGGCTGGCGGCAAGCTCCCAGTCCGCGGTCGCGGACAAGTTGCTCACCACGTCACCTACGCCGGAGCGCACCAGCCGCGCGGGCCCGGAGCGCACCCGGTCGAGATCCACCACCACGGCCACCGGCATGGCAACACCAAACGATCCTCTGCCCGATTCGTGTTCAAGTGAGCTGACCGGTGATGCGATGCCGTCATGAGACAGGTTCGTGGCGACCGCGACCATCGGAATTCCCGCCATGTGGGCGGCGAACTTCGTGACGTCGATGGTCCGGCCGCCGCCGATTCCCGCGACCGCCTCGTACGATCCGGCGCGCAGCCGCTTGCCCAGGCGCACCGCTGTGTCGACGGTGCCGTCTTCGACGCGGAACACCTCGCCCGCCCCGAGGTCGAGCTGCGCGGCGATGCTGTCGCCCTGACCCGGACCGACCGCCACCGCTACGTGCCCCCCGGTCGCGATCCGGCGGTCGGCGAGTAGCGCGCCAAGCCCTGCCACCGCGTTGCGGCGCACGTCGATGTACAGCGGCGCGGGGATCATCCGCGCGAGCAGCGGCATCGATGCCCTCCCTCAGCAACGTGGCGCGATCAGGCACGCCTGGCGCAAGTCGTTATGGTCATCGACCTCGACCCAGTCCACCGCACCGATGGGTGCCACCGAGATCGCACCGCCGCGGTCCGCTAGTTCCTGGTAGCCGTCCTCGTAGTAAAGACCGGTATCGCGCCGCCAGGTGGCCTCGAGCGCGTCCGCCAGCGCCACGGCGGCCGCCGGCTCGATGAGCGTCACCCCGATGTACTCGGCATAAGCGCGCGCAGGATCCATTTGCTTGGTGATCCTGGTAAGCAGGCCGCGGCCGTCCAGGGTTACCTTCATCTCCTCCTCGCCGAGGGGCTTGATGTCGTCCACGGCGAGTATCAGGTCGCTGCGGTGCCGGTCCGGGGCGGCAAGCAGCGCCTTTTCCACGGAAACCGGGTGCACGGTGTCCCCGTTCACGAGCAAAGCGCCCTCCCGGAAGAATTCGCGGGCGAGCCAGAGTGAGTACGCGTTGTTCCAATCACGTGCCCGGTCGTTGTGCAGAAGCTCGAGCCGCACCCCGTGCGCTCGCTCAAGAGAAGCCGCCCGATCACGCACGACGTCCGCGGCGTGCCCCACCACGACCGCCACGTCGCGCAGGCCAGCCGCGGCGAGGTTGCGCAGGGCGATGTCCAGGATCGTGATCTGCCCGTCGACCGGCAGCAGCGCCTTCGGCAAGGTGTCTGTGTCCGGGCTCAACCGCCTTCCCACACCCGCCGCGAGCACCACGCCGATCATCGGCTACCTCCGTCCTCGAAGTCGGCCTGCGATGCCGCCGCGCGCGGCACAACGGGGAAGCTGCCGAGGCGATCGGCATCATCGCGCTGCACGGCGCCGATCCATCCGGTCACGCTCTCCCGCCCGAAGAGCACCCAAAGATACACAGCAAGGGCGGCGAAGGCGAATACCTCGATCCCCAGCATGGCGCCGATCGCGGCGACCAGCATCCGCCCCTCCCAGCCAAGGCCGGCCTTGGCAATCCAGCGCGGCAGCGCGAAAGCAGGCGGAGCGGCGCGGCCGATCGGGCCGCGCCCCACACGGTAGACGATGTCGTAGTGGTGCAGCGCGATGATGGCGACGAGAGCGAAAAGGAGCGGTATGGGTACGTGCCACGCCAGCGCGAGGGCGGCAAGGAAGACATATTCACCGACCTGGAGCAGCGGCGGCACGAGCCAGTCGAGGCGCCCGTCGTGCGGATGGCCGGAGCCTAGTCCGGCAAGAGCCATCGCCACCACAGGGGCGAGCACCATCAGGCCGCGCAAGTGCGCCACCCCCACTGCGGAAAGGATGACCGTGACAGTGACGCCCACTACCGCTGGCAGGAGCGGCGGCAGCTGACCATCCACGAACCCGCCAAGCGACTGGGCGATGATGCCGTCGTCACGGTAGCTGAGCAGGACGCTGTCGCCGGGGGGCACGCCGGCCATCGGTTTGAACGACCTCACTACCCAGCCGATCAGGCATACGCACGCGGCCACCACGCCCCAGCCGAGCAGGATGACGAACGTCATTCTCGGACCGGCGACGATGGCGGCCGCGCCGATCACGGCAACGCGCTCGCCACGGTGGAACTCGACGCTCCGGGCCAGCAGCGTCAGCAGCGGAGTCACCCACCGCAGCCCGGTCCGGCCCAGGCTGCGCAGCCTGCGCAGCTGGGCGCGCGGCCAGCGGGAGCGGCGGCCCCTGCTCGCGGTTGCGCTACCGATGCCGGAGCCGGCCGGGGCGGCGACCGCGTAGTCCGCGGGCTCGTCGAGCGGCAGCAGCGGCGGCCCGTCAGCCAGCATGGCCGCTTGCGATAGCGCAGGGCGGACGCTGAACCCGCTCATATCACGAAGCGACTGCAGGATCATGGCAGCGACCGCGAGTTCCCACACGCTTGGTGAGTGCGACACCACGGCGCCAGCTCCGGCCGCCAGGCCGGCGTAGACGGCGAACTCGGCCAGCCGGCCACCGACCCCGTCCAGCCAGGCACCGAACGCAGTCTCGCCGCGCACGTACCTGGCCAGCTGGCCATCCACGCAGTCGAACAGGAAGGCGGCGAACAGCAGCGCAGCACCGAGGATCATCCCCGCTCTGCTGCCGGCCGAGAACCAGACGGCGGCGAGCAGACCAAGCGCGATCGCCATGCCGGTGACCGCGTTAGGGCGCAGGCGCCTGTGGGCCGCCCAGCGCGCGAGGTACCGCGAGTAAGGGCTCACAAAACAGGTCGTGAAGAGGCCGTCGCCACGCCTGGCTGCCGCGTCCAAGCGGACCCGGTCCTCGGCCACCGCGTTCAGTTCGGCTGCCGCTTCCCTCGCTTGCTGTGCTGTCTGCACGCGGACGCAGATGAGCGGGTCGGCGGCAACAGCCTCGACGTCCGCGCCGCCGCGAACCAGCCCGACGAGCAGCAGGGCGACCGAGTCGGTGAACCCGGACCTGTGGCCAGGAGATGGGCACGGATCTGGCCGGCGATGGCCCGCAGGCGGGCCGGAGGCCGCGACGTCATCGCTGGCAGAGCCGGTTGCCCCCCGTCCTGTAATGTCCTTGGCCAATACGTCATTGGCCAATACGTCCCTGGCAGATACGTCCGTGGCCAATACGTCCCTGCCAGATACGTCCGTGGCCAATACGTCCCTGCCAGATACGTCCGTGGCCAATGCGTCCCTGGCAGATACGTCCCTGGCCGATACCCCCTTGGCCGATACGTCCCCGGCCCATACGTCCCCGGCAGATACGTCCCCGTCCCTAGCCGACCACGGCACCAGGTCCGCCTGACCAGCGGCCATGTCTTTGGCCGGCTGCGGCGTGAGCTGGCTAGCTGATCCGCTGGCCAGATCCGCGGCCGCGAGGTCATCGATCACCTCCCCGGCTGCCAGGCGCGCAAGCTCGTCGGCCGCCGCGGCCAGTTCGCTTCCGTCGTCCGCGGACACGAGGAACGCCCCGCAGCCGACCGCGTCAGGCGCGTGCACGCGGTGGAACGCGGAACCGGCCGCCACCACTGTGCGGCGCGGGTGCAGGTGCGCGTCGCGCCGGTCGCGCCGGTCGCCGCCCTCAGGCCCGCCGCTCAGCCGGAGCGCCGGCCGCACGTCGGGTCCCGTCGCCACGTGTGGTGCACCACCGGCAGCGGTGAGCGCGGATGTCGCCGCGGCGCGGTTCAGCCGGGCCAGGGCCTCGGTGTGCGCGACGAGGTCGCCCGCACAGATGAGGGTCCCGGCACCTGAGCCGCTGACGCGGCGCATGACCGACGCCACGGCGCGAAGCTCCGCGCCGACCGACGCGCATTCAATCACGTCAATGCTCCCGGACCCCACGAGCCTTGGACTAGGCCCGTCTTCCGCACATAGAGACAGCCCGTCCCAGGCCATCGCCGCGAGCAGATCACCACGTCCGGCTGGGGCTATCAGGATGATGTCGCGCAGGCCAAGCGCACTGAGCTGGCTGCAGAGCCTGGTGAGCAGCGGCTGCGTTGCCACTTGGCCACCGACCAGGCTCGGCAGCGGCAGCCCGGCAGCAAGTTGCGCCGCCAGGGCGCCTTGGGCTTGCTCAGCACCCTTTACAGGTGCCGCGCCTGCCGACGGCGACCGGCGCGCGCCCACGAACGGCGATGGTGCGTGACTGCCCTGCGCGGCGCCCACGCCAGCACGGCCAGCACGGCCGGCGCGACCGGCAACACGGGCCTTACCATCTCGGGCCCCGTTGCTGACGGGTTTGCGGGCACGGTCACGCGCCGTCGCGGTCGCCAGGACCAGCGCCACGGTCATGCCCCGCCTCCGCGCATACAAAGATCAACCCCGGCTAGTCCCCCCAGCGTACCGGCGTACGCACCGGCAGGTACCTTAGTCCGTCCCTAAGGCCGAGTGG
Source organism: uncultured Actinomycetota bacterium (assembly GCA_963727015.1). Lineage (GTDB taxonomy): Bacteria > Actinomycetota > Actinomycetes > Streptosporangiales > Streptosporangiaceae > DATFVJ01. Next base: position 85,326 of record CAVSEV010000011.1, read on the forward strand.
CGCCTGAGGGCAGTTATGCCTGGTGGGACGGTAGGTAAACAACGGTAGGTAAACAGCCGCGCGCCGCGGCGTACGGATAGGGTCCAGGTCATGCGGACGGTGGTGGCGGTGCTCGCGGGAGGCACCGGGCGGCGTACCGGTCTCGGCATGCCGAAGCAGTTGCTCCCCCTCGCCGGTAGGCCCGTTATCGAGCATTCGGTCGCCGCCTTCTCCGCCGCTCCGCAGATCGGCGAGATCATCGTCGTGATGACGCCTGGCCGCACCGATGAGGTGGCGCAACTGCTCGCGCGGGGCGGCTACGAGAAGGTGTCGCAGGTCATTCCCGGCGGCGAGACCCGAAGCGACTCCGCGCAGCGTGCGCTCGCCGCCGTCGGCGGCGGTGATTGTGATGTGCTGCTGCACGACGCCGCGCGGCCGCTGGTCAGCCAGCAGATCATCGGCGGATGCGTGACGGCGCTCAAGGCGCACCGTGCGGTGGGGGTCACTGTCCCTGCCTCCGACACGATCGTCGTCACCTCCGGCGGTCTGATTACGCAGATGCCGAGCCGTGGCAACCTGCACCGCTGCCAGACGCCACAGGGCTTCAGGCTCTCGGTGCTCAGGCGCGCGTACGAGCTTGCTGCCGCGGATCCAGGATTTTCGGCAACCGACGACTGCGGCGTCGTGCTGCGGTACCTGCCCGAGGTGCCGATCGCCGTGGTGGCAGGCAGCGAACACAACATCAAGATCACTTACCCGGACGACATCGCGGTCGCGGAGCTGCTGCTCAGGCGCCAGGCGGCACACCGCGGCCCTGGCTGAGCGGGCCCCGGCTGAGGGAGCCCTGGCCAGCAGAGCCCTGGCCAGCAGAGCCCTGGCCAGCAGAGCCCTGGCCAGCAGAGCCCTGGCCAGCAGGGCTCAGGACAGGGGGGCGTGGGATGAGGCTGCGCGGGCTGGTCAGGAATCCGCTTCCCCAGCAGATGTGCATGGCGCCAATGACGGCGGGCAGCCACAGGACGGCGCGGGGCCGCAGGCCGCGCGCCGTCGCCGCGGCCGCGGCGATCGCGCCGCACAGGTAGGCAACGGGAGCCACGAAGCCGAGGCACAGCCAGGCCAGCGGCGGCCCCATCCCGGCCAATGCGCAGATCAGACCCGCGACACCGGCGGCGAGCCCCGCCACGATCGCGATCACCGCGGCGGGCGGTGCCAGATAACGCGGGTTGATCGTGCCCCGGTGCTGGCGGGCCACGACGCGGCGCCACCGGCCATAGTGGTAGTACTGACTGCCGAGCGCGCGCAGGTCCGCACGCGGCCGGTAGCTCACCCTCATCCGCGGCTGGAACCAGATCGTGCCGCCCGAGGCGCGGATGCGGTGATTCATCTCCCAGTCCTGCGCACGCAGAAAGGCCTCGTCGTAGCCGCCGACGCGGTCGATCGCCTCGCGCCTGAACACCCCCAGGTACACCGACTCGGCGGGGCCCGCCTCGCCACCGGTATGGAACCTGGCCGCGCCCACGCCCACCTTGGACGTCATCGCCCGCGCCACGGCCTGCTCAAACGGGGTGACGCCCTCGGCGGCCATGATGCCGCCCACGTTGTCGGCGCCGGTCGCGGCCAGTGTCTCCGCGGCGATCCGAAGGTAACCGGGTGGCAGCAGGGCATGGCCATCCACCCGTGCGACGACCGGGTAGCGCGAGGCGGCGATCGCGGCGTTCAGCGCGGCGGGTGTCTGACCGGTCGGATTGTCCACCACGCAGACGCGGTCATCGGCCGCCGCGAGCCCCCGCGCCACCTCGAGGGTCCGGTCACTGGACGGGCCGACGGCAAGCACGACCTCCACCGCGGCCGGGTAATCCTGCCGTAGCACGTGCGCGACGACGTCCGCCAGGTGCCGTTCCTCGTTCAGCACTGGCATAACGACAGATACGGCGGGTAGCCCGGAGGGCCGGGGCGGCCCGGGTAGCCGGGACGGCCCGGAGGGCCGGGACGGCATGGGCTCACCGGGTACGGCGTCAGTCGGATGGGTCATGACGCAGGTACGGTACTGCAAACAGGGCACCCGCGCGTGCGGGCCCCGGATGTCGCGGGGCGTTACAGACCGGTGTCCTCCAGCATCTCGGTGACGAGCGCGGCGATCGGAGAGCGCTCGGAACGGACCAGGGTGACGTGCGCGAACAGCGGATGGCCCTTGAGCTTCTCGATCACGGCGACCACTCCGTCATGGCGGCCGACCCGGAGGTTGTCGCGCTGCGCGATGTCATGGGTGAGCACGACCCGCGAGCCTGCGCCGACGCGGGACAGGACCGTGAGGAGGACGCCGCGTTCGAGTGACTGGGCCTCGTCGACAATGACGAAGGCGTCGTGCAGCGAGCGCCCGCGGATGTGGGTGAGTGGCAGCACCTCGAGCATGCCGCGGCTCTGGACCTCTTCGATCACGTCCTGCGTGGTAAGCGCGGACAGGGTGTCGTAGACGGCTTGCGCCCACGGATTCATCTTGTCCGCCTCGGATCCGGGCAGGTAGCCAAGCTCCTGGCCGCCCACCGCGTAAAGCGGGCGGAAAACCATCACCTTGCGGTGCTGGCGGCGCTCGAGCACCGCTTCTAGCCCGGCGCATAGGGCGAGCGCCGACTTGCCCGTCCCGGCCCTGCCGCCTAGCGAAATGATCCCTACGGCCGGGTCGAGCAGCAGTTCGAGCGCGATCCGCTGCTCAGCGCTGCGCCCGCGCAGCCCGAACGCCTCACGATCACCTCGAACCAGCTTGACCGACTTGTCCGGCTGTACCCGGCCAAGAGCGCTGCTCTGGTCGGACACCAGCACGAGCCCGCTGTGGCAGGGTAGTTCGGCCGCGGCCGTGAGCTCGGCGCGGCCCGTCTCATACAGTCCCTCGATCTCGCCGCTCGCCACCGCAAGCTCGGCCATCCCGGTCCAGCCGGACTCCACGACAAGCTCGGCCCTGTACTCCTCCGCGGTCAGGCCGATCGACGCGGCCTTCACCCGCAGCGGCAGGTCCTTGCTGACCAGGACCACGTCACAACCCTCAGCCGCCAGGCCACACGCGACGGCCAGGATGCGTGTGTCGTTGTCCCCCAGCCGGAATCCGGCAGGAAGCACGTGCGGGTCGGTGTGGTTCAGTTCGACCCGGAGCGTGCCGCCGTCTGCGCCAACGGCCAGCTCGGTGTCGAGCCTCCCGTGCTTGATCCGCAGGTCGTCGAGATGCCGCAACGCCTGGCGGGCGAAGAAGCCGAGCTCCGGATGATGACGCTTGGCTTCGAGTTCGGTGACGACGACCACGGGCAGCACGACGTGATGCTCGGCGAAACGACCGAGCGCTGCCGGGTCGGCTAGGAGCACGCTGGTGTCGAGGACGTAGGTGCGCTGCTGCTTGCCGGCAGCGCGCCGCGAACCTCTTGCTGGCTGCTCTTGGCTGGACGAAGAACTGGCCACTCGTTCTCCCTTGGGCGCCGAGGCGGCGCCACGCTCGGAGACAGATGTCAGACCGGACCGGGGCTGGCCCCGCAAGGGCCGCGCACCGGCCCTTCCGTCATCTCGCCGGCGTCCGTGGACGCGAAGCTCGAGGATGCCAGGGCCCTCCTGGACAAGCGGTTGGACACCGCACGTCACTTCCGAAGGTACCTGTACCCCGTGCCGCACTGGAAGTACCAGATTGCACGTCGGGGGCCGGCCGAACAGGCAGGCCGCCGGGAGCTGGCCGGGTCGTGATCAGGCGCCGTAACGGCGCTGCCGCGCCGCGTAGTCACGCAGCGCACGCAGGAAATCGACCTTACGGAAGTCCGGCCAGTACGCTTCGCAGAAATAGAACTCAGAATGCGCACTCTGCCAGAGCAGGAAACCAGACAGGCGCTGTTCGCCTGACGTTCGGATGACCAGATCGGGATCCGGCTGGCCGCGCGTGTAGAGATGGTCCGCTATGTGTTCGACATTAAGGATCTCGGCCATTTCCTCGATGCTGGTGCCCTTGCTCGCGTGATCCTGCAGCAGCGACCGCACCGCGTCGGCGATCTCGCGGCGGCCGCCGTATCCGACCGCGACATTCACCATCAGCCCGCCGTTGCCCGCGGTCGCCTCGGCGGCGTGCTTGAGGACCTGCGCGGTCTCATCGGGCAGCAGGTCGAGTGCGCCCATCGGATTGACGTGCCAATGCTGCGCCACGAGTCCCCGGACGGTCTCCTCAATGACGCGCAGCAACGGCTCGAGTTCCTTACCTGGCCGGGTGAGATTATCGGTGGAAAGCAGCCATAGCGTGACGAGTTCAACACCGGCCTCGTCGCACCACTGGAGCAGTTCGAAGACCCTGTCGCCGCCTTTGCGGTAGCCACCGCTGAAGTCGGGCATGCCTGCCGCGCGGGCCCACCGCCGATTGCCGTCGAGGATTACCCCGACATGGCGTGGCACCGGCGTGCCGGCCAGGGATGCCTCGAGCCTGCGCGTGTAGAGCCGGTAGACAAGGCTGCGAAATCTCATTCGGCACCCTTCAAGAGCATGCAGACGACGCGAGGGTACCCCGGCGCTAACGGCGCAGCGTGCGGTTTACCGCCGAACCCGGACGTAGCCCGCCCGGATCAGCCTTGCACCCCCTAGCAAGGTATCCGAGGACGCACCAAGCCTTGCGCATGACGGCATCCCCGGGCGCAGCGTAACGGCATCCCCCGCGCGGGTGGCCAGCGCGGGGGATGCCCGGATGAGGATCAGCCGATCGACTTGATGATCGCCTCGTCAAGGCCGGCGAACGACGCGAGGTACTCGCGGCGTTCCCGCTTCAGCCTGCCAACCATGGCGTCGTAGTCGTCCATCCGGCCCTGCCGCTGGTAGAGCAGCCGTGGCTGGAGGATTTCCAGATCGTCGATGCCAGGCACCGATGAGGCGACCTCGTATCCGAAGCTGGGGTCCTGCGTCCAGGTAATCGTGTCCTCGACAATGCCCTGCACGATCGCGGACGAATGCGGAATCTTGACCTTCTTGGAGCCCTCGTGGCCGTCACCGCCGCCCACCCGGCCGGTGTTCAGCACGAAGACCTGCATTTCGTGGCTGTCGAGCAGTTCGAGCATCCGGTTGCCCATATCGGCCATGTCGCGGGGGAAGAACGGGTTCGTCCCTGGAACCCTGAGGAACTTGCCCTCCTCGTCCTTGCCTCCCGCCGAGGTGCCCGTGGTCTCGCCGAGCATGAAATAGGCCGCCGCCTGGGCACGGTCCAGCCGTGCGACGCCAGGCACGATGTTCTCGTTGCGGTTGAGGATGAGCAGGAACTCGGCCGGCTCGAGCTGGTCGGGCGGCCACGGGTCGACATACGAGAACGGCCAGGTGGTACGGCCGTTCTTGGTGTAGGAGGTGTCGAAGAAGTCGACCTTGCCGTCCTCGGTGACCGAGACGTTCTCCAGGTAGGCGTCCGGCTTGATGGTGGCGTAGTAGATGGTCGGCTCGTAGTCAGGGTTCAGCCCGAACGTCTTGGCGAAGCAGCCATTCTCCGTCGTGTACACCTTCCCGCCTGGCATCAGGGCGATGAAGTCGTCCTGCACGGGCTTGCTGCCCAACTGGGTGGTGAAGGTCGTCGTGGTCTTGCCGGTGCCCGACAAGCCGACGGTCAGGAGGGTCTTGTTCTGGCCGCCGACGGGGATGACCTTGCAGCCAGCATGCAGGGCAAGTCCGCCGCGACCGTAGACGATGTTGTTCCACATCCGCAGCCCGCCCTTTTTGGACTCACCGAAGTAGTCCGAGTTGTGCACGCGGGTGATGTTGTCGCGGAGATCGACGGCGATGAGCCTGTCGTCGGGGTAGCCGGGGGCGGGAAGGTTCGGCGTGTAGATGACTGTGGTGTCCGGTTCCCAGGTCGCGGCGTCATAGTCCTCGCCCGCCGGGTAGTAGAGCTGCCGCTGCATGCCGGCCACGTTTGCGTTGGCCGCCTCGATGATCAGGCGGGCGCGGGTACGGAACTGCGGATCTGAGCCGATGTACCCGTCGACCACGACCATGTCGCGGCCGGCGATGTAGGCGTCCTGCGCCGCGGCCACGCGGTCGTACTCGGCGCGGGTGATGGTCTGCTTGGTCGCGTTGGTGGAGTCGTCCACCACGTAGGTCGAACGTGCACTGCGCGAATCCACTCGCGCCTTTACTACCAGGTTCCCGAATTCGGTTTCCTGGCTATTCGCCATCTCCTCGGTCAGTTCGCGCAAGCGCTCCGCCGACGGATTCCACTCCACCGACTTCGCGCTCAACTCGTACGCCACGATCGCTCCTCCTCTTTGGGCCGCGTCACATGCGCGCTCCATACCCGATACCCGGCACGTCTCCGCCAGCTAAACGTGGGTCAGCTAAACGTTGGCCAGCTAACGTGAGCCAGCTATGACGCCCCGGCACGCCACCTCCTGCGCGCGCCTTCGGCCGGACGCCAAAGGCGCATCCACCCGCCGGCGTTCGCCGGTGCGGGATCAGGGGAGTGTACCCCGGCAGCGCGGTACTAATAACCCCAGGTGTATCCAAGGATAAGCGGAGTGCGGTGAGATGAGAACGAGTAACTTGGGGTCTGGCTCAATCCGCGCCGGTAGCGGATGATGATTTGGTATAGACCTTTGGTGTAAACCTTATTTCGGTGAGTCGTTGAATACCGGCGGGCCCGCGAGATCCGATCGCTGGTCGCGCGGCGAGGACGCGCCAGCAGGCCGGCAACCCACCAACAAGCCGCTGCGCAGCCAGGACCTGCGCACCATCGCGTCATGGAGGCATCTGCCCGTGACGCACGCCGGTCGCGTCCGGCCTGCCCGCGTCGCCCGCAACGATGTGCCGGACCGTAGGCGAGCACTGTGAAACCGGTCGCTCTCAGGTATTCGGTTCCGGCCGCCTCGCACCATGCGGTGGCCCATGTGTGGCGAATGTCACACCTGCTGGCACCCGGCCCAGGCGGCGATCATACGAGCAGCGCGATGGCGTCGTTTCATAAATCGGCGAAACATATCGTGTCACGTTGGTGAGGGCATGAGGATCCACGCCGCTCCGGAGGCGAGCAGCAGCAATTAGCGTAATAGCGTGGCCCTATTCCGCAGCGAGATGCCGCCCTTATCCGACCGTCGGCTGTCGCTTTAACGAGCTATTTGAAAAGCGTTCGCCCGGCCGCAACGGCCATTCCCCGGCTAGCGCGGCGCGGAACCATCGCGGCCCTCGTCCATCACACCCCTCAGGCGTCACGCCCTCAGGCATCAGGCCCCTCTTTGCGTACCTGTTCCACCCGGCGCAACGCCGCACGCAGATCCTCGAGCCAGGTGTCGATATTCTTGCCGACGAGCCGGACACACCAGGCCAGGGCGTCGCTGCGACTGCGCGCCACCCCCGCATCGACCAGGGTGTCGAGTACGCGCCTTTCCGGCTGCCTTAGCCGGGTCATAACCGGGATCGACAAGGTGGTGAACATTGCCTTCTGCCCGCCGCACACGACGCCCCACGACACCTTGCGGCCGAAGCGGTGCTCGGCTTCGCGCGCGATCTCGATCCTGCGCTCGCGGGTCTGCTCGCGGAACCTGCGGACCCGCCCCTCGACCGCGGCGGATCGGGCGGCGTCCGAACCGTCCGCGGGCACGTCGGGGTCCGCGATAGTCCCGACAACCGCGATCTCCTCCCGATCGAGCACGATGCCGACGGGTTCGGTGAACCACTCGCCTGGCAGCCGGCCAGTGAACCAGCCGCGCAGTTCCTGGGCGGCGGTCTGATCTGTGTCGGCCCGCTCGGTATCGGCTTGCTCTGTATTGGCCTGCTCGGGGTTCTCGTCATCTGTAGTCATGTAATCATGATTACACCTTTGAGAAGTAAGCGTCAAGCAGCGGAGGCCCTGGTGCCAATCAGGTAAGAGGGCGAGGGCCTGACTAGGCGTATCCCCTGGCGGGGCAGGTCAGCATACGGCCGGGAAGCCGCTCGGCTCAGCCCGACGATCAAGGAGCCGCCCGGCCCAGCCGACCGGCGACAACGCGCCCGGCCCGGCCCGACGATCAAGGACGCGGCCCAGCCGACCGGCGACAAGGCGCCCGGCTCGGCCGACCAGCGACAAGGTGCCCGGCCCGGCCCGACGATCAAGAACGCGCCCGGCTCAGCCGACCGGCCAGGCTCGGCGCTCAGCCCGCGATCGAGGACGCGACCTGCGGGCGAACCTGGACGATACCGGCGAACCCTGAGCCCAACGACACCGGCACGACCTCAACGTTCTCGCCTGGCTCCGGCGCCTGGATCATCTGGCCGTTGCCGAGGTAGATCGCGACATGCGAGATGTAGTCGGGCGCCGTCGGGTCGGTATGCCAGAACATCAGGTCACCCGGCTGCGCCTGGCTGAACGGGATCAGCGGGCCGGTCCTGGCCTGGTCGGCAGCCACCCGCGGCATGACGATCCCGGCCTGCGCGAAGGACCACTGGACAAGCCCGGAACAGTCGAAGGTGGCCGGGCCGCTGCCGCCCCATACATACGGCATCCCCCGCCTGCTCAGCGCCGCCGTAAGCATCGTGGTGAGCTGTGAGCTAGTGAGCGACCCGCCCACGGACGCGCCGCCCGCCACGCCGGTGCCGCTGGTGGAGACGCCGCCCGCCACGCCGGCGCCGCTGGCGGAGACGCCGCCAACGATGGTGGTGTAGACGAGCGGTTGCACCGCGGTCCGCTTCGGCACCACCTGCTTGATCTGGCTCACCAGCGCGGTCAGGTCTGCTTTGGGCGCACTGATCACGATCGCGTTTCCGGGCGGCAGGCCAAGAGACGTCGCAGTCTGGTGCGAAACTACCGCGTCGATCCCGCCGATTCCCGCGGTCGCGAATCCGCCGACACGCAGGTCGGCAGCGCTGCGCCCCGCGACATGCACCGTGCCACCCAGTGGCAGGCGGGCTTGCTTGCCCATGTCATAGGAGACCGCGATACCGCCCCCGGCCACGTTCTGCCAGAGCCGGTTGGATGAGGCGGTAGGCCGCGCGGCAAAGGAGCGGAACGAGGACGGATCCACGCCGATCATGGCGACGAAATTGCCGTTTACCCGGATTCGCGCGGCGTCAAGCGACGCTGCGGTTGTCACACCAGGTAGTTTCTTGATCGCCGCCATGGCATTGCGCGGCAGTGAGTGCTGTGCGACTACGATCACGTCAGCCGGGTCCAGGTGCCGCAACGGCGCGACCACAGGCACCGCCGCGGTGGCGAGCGGCCCGGCGACGGGCACCAACGATGATCCTGAACGGCTGCCGCTGCCAGCCGCAACGCCTGAGACCGGGTTACCACCGGCCGGGGGGACCACATTTGTCGCCTGCGCCAGCGCGGGAAACGCGCCTGCCAGCAAGCCGGAGGCGAGCAATGCCGCTCCGCCAGCGGTGATCACTCGCCGCAAGCCGCAGGAGAACCACGGTCCCGGCCGGTCGCTCACGCGCTCTCCTCTCAGCGGACCCATTTGTGAGACGCGCTGCGCGGGCCGCCGGTTGCACGGCCATCAGCCTTATTCAAGGTCTAATGTGCCCCGCCAGGACATGTCCGTAACAGAAACCCGTGTCAGTAACAGAAACCCGTGTACGTAACAGAACCAATGTCGCGTGATCGTCACCTGGCCGGGGGCCGCTCGGGTATGGCCGCGAGCGCAGCGCGAAGCTCGTCAGGAGTGGTGACGGGTGCGCGACAGGTGAAGTCCCTGCACACGTAGGCCGCAGGCACCCCGCCGGCCAGGCCACGGCCGCCAAGCAAGGGGATGCGTGGACCGTGCGCGGAACCGTGCGCAACGCTGTCGCCGTCGTCAGGCGCCCCGGCCGCGATCACCGCGCCAGGCGGCGCGGCCGCCGCAGCGGCGTGCAGCAGCGCGGCCGTCCGCGGGTCGCCCGGCTCGCCCACGATGGCGATCTCCACCGGGCCGGACAGGTACGCCGCGGCGACCGCGAGCCCCCAGCCCGCCGCCCGCGGGAATCGCGTGGCCAGCGCGGGGACAACAGAAAGCGCAGCCAGTGCTGCGTCTGTGTGCCGCTGCGAGCCGGTCAGCGCGCCGTAGCTGAGCAGGGCACCCGCCGCGGCGAACCAGCCTGAAGGCGTCGCATTGTCCGCCGGGTCCTGCGGCCGGTACAGCAAGGGTTGCGAGTCGTCGGCCGTGTCATAGAAGCCGCCGGCGCCGTCGCCGAACCGGTCGAGCGCCGTGTCGAGCAGGTTGCCTGCGACCATCACCCAGTGCGCGCTGCCGGTAACAGCGGCGAGGGCAAGGAATCCCTCGGCCACGCAGGCGTAGTCCTCGAGCACACCATCACTTGGCCCTGTTGCCCCGTCCCGCGAGGTCCGCGCGAGCCGCACGCCCTGGCTCGATACGTTTATGTGCAGCCCAGCGACCAACCCGGCCGCGTCTTGCGCGGCCTCCAGCAGGTCGTGCCGGTCGAGCAGCAGGCCGGTTTCCGCGAGCGCCGCGATCGCGAGGCCGTTCCAGGCGGCGACGATCTTGTCGTCGCGTCCGGGGCGGATGCGGGTGGCACGGGCGGTCAAGAGAGCGGAGCGGATACCGCGCAGCCGTTCAGGATCATCCGTGTCGCTCTTGTACTGGAGCACCGAGCTACCGCGCTCGAACGTTCCGGCTGCTGTCACGCCGAATACCTGCGCCGCGTATTGCGCGTCGGCGTCGCCAAGCACCTCGGCAAGCCCGGCCGGTGTCCAGACGTAGAACCGGCCCTCCTCGCCCTCGCTGTCGGCGTCGAGCGCGGACGCGAAACCACCCTCAGGGGTGCGCAGTTCGCGGACCATCCAGTCACAGGTTTCCGCGGCGATGCGGCGGGCGAGCGGCGAGCCTGTGCGGCGCCACAAGTGCGCGTAGACGCGCGCGAGCAGTGCGTTGTCGTAGAGCATCTTCTCGAAGTGCGGCACCACCCAGCCGCTGTCCACCGAGTACCGCGCGAAACCCCCGCCGAGCTGGTCATACATGCCGCCGCGGGCCATCGCATCCGCGGTCACCTCGGCCATCCGCAGCGCGGCAGCGCTACCTGTCCGCTCGTGGTGGCGCAGCAGGAACTCGAGCACCATCGAGGGCGGGAACTTCGGCGCGGTGCCGAATCCGCCGTGCGCCTCGTCAAAATCTCGTTCGAGCGACCCGGCCGCGGCGTCGAGCGCCGGGCCCAGCGTGTCGCGCAGCGCGTCGGTCCCCCACCCCGCGGACTGCCGCTCGCCCTGGGCGCCGCGGCCGAGCGGCGCCGATGCGCGCTCGGCGAGCGCTGCCGCGATCCGCTGCCCCTGGCCGGTGATCCGGTCCCGCTCCTGCGTCCAGGTCCGGGCTACGGCCAATACCAGGCGCTGGAAGTGCTCGCGCGGGAAGTATGTGCCGCAGAAGAAGGGCTCGCCGTCAGCGGTCATGAAGACCGTCATCGGCCAGCCACCCTGACCGGTCATCGCCTGCGTCGCGGCCATATAGACCGCATCAATGTCCGGCCGTTCCTCACGGTCCACCTTGATCGCGACCAGGTTCTCGTTCATCAGCGCGGCGGTCTGCGGGTCCTCGAAGGACTCGTGTGCCATCACATGGCACCAGTGACAGGCCGAGTAGCCGACAGAAAGGAGGACGGGCAGGTCGCGGCGCCTTGCCTCGGCAAAGGCCGCGTCGCACCACGGCCACCAGCCGACCGGGTTGTCCGCGTGCTGCAGCAGATAAGGGCTTGTCGCGCTCTTCAGCCTGTTCACCATTCCCAAGCTATCCGGCGATAGCTATGCCGCGATTCGGCGGGCCACTGCTGGCGGTTCATGATCCGTGCTTGTGTTGATTTGCCCGCGTTATTTGCGGGTTAGTTAACACGGTTGCGGATCTTGAGCCCGGCTGGATCGACCGGCTCGACGCCGGACGTACCGCGCTTGGGGGTGCGGAAGCTCCGCGAACGCCGCCCTCCCCGCCGCGGACATGAGAGCCCGTCGACGCCATCGTCCCCCGGTTTCGCTGGCCAACCCGAGCCCCGCATGCGGCTCGCGAGCACGGGCATGGAGCATGGGTGTACGGAACCAACTGTGAGGGAGCAGCGAGTCATGCGGATGCGGACGCTGGGCGGCACCGGGATGAAGGTCAGCCCGTACTGTCTCGGGGCGATGATGTTCGGCGCGTGGGGCAACGCCGACCACGCGGACGCCGTGCGGATCATCCACGCGGCACTTGAAGCGGGGATCAACTTCGTTGACACCGCGGATGTCTACTCGGCGGGCGAGTCGGAGGAGATCGTCGGCGAAGCCCTGCAGGGCCGCCGTGACCAGGTAGTCCTCGCCACCAAGGCGCATGCGCCGATGGGATCCGACCCGAACATGGCCGGCAACTCACGGCGTTGGCTCGTCCGCGAGGTGGAGGCCAGCCTGCGGCGGCTGCGGACCGACTACATCGACCTCTACCAGATCCACCGGCCTGACCCGGCCACGGACATCGACGAGACCCTTTCCGCGCTTTCCGATCTGGTTCATGCGGGAAAGGTCAGGGCGATCGGTTCCTCGACGTTCCCCGCGGATGAGATCGTCGAGGCCCAGTGGGTCGCGGAGCGCCGTGGGCACGTCCGTTTCCGATGTGAGCAACCGCCGTACTCGATCCTGGCACGCGGCGCCGAGACCTCGGTGCTTCCGGCTTGTGCGCGCTACCGCATGGGTGTCATCGTCTGGAGCCCGCTCGCGGGCGGATGGCTGACAGGCAAGTACCGTTCGGCGCAAGACGTGGACATGACCACCGGCCGCGCGGCGCGGCTGCCGCTGCGGTTCGACCCTTCACTGCCTGCCAACCAGGGCAAAATGGCGGCCGTCGAAGAGCTCACCAAGATCGCGGAGGAGATCGGCGCATCGTTGACGCACCTGGCCCTGGCCTTTGTCATGGCTCATCCCGCCGTAACGTCAGCGATCATCGGCCCGCGCACCATGGATCAGCTCACCGATCTGCTTGCCGCCGCGAAACTGGGGCTCGACGACGACGTTCTGGACCGGATCGACAAGGCCGTGCCGCCGGGCACCAACCTGAACCGCGCCGACGCTGGTTACGACCCGCCGTCGATCACTGATCCGAGCCTGCGCCGCAGGCCGGTGCCTGATCGCCTGGTCAGCTGATGGGCCACGCAGGCTGACCGGCGCCGGGCGCGGCCGCGGCATCCCCTGACGCCGCCGCATCCGGTGACGGCCCGGCACCCGGTGACAGCCCAGACACCCCGGCATCCGGTGACGCCTCGGTGAGGCGCGCGTGCAACCGCGCCCGGATCTCGTCGGCGGTGTAAGCGCGGCGGCGCCGCTCGTCTCTGACGATCACCGCGCCGGTGGCGGCGACACCGACGAAGGCGGCCATTCCAAGTACTTTCCACAAGCGCACGCACCTAGGCTAGCGATCGTGCCTGGCGCGCGCATCACTCTCGACGACGCACTCGACCTGACCCGAACCGGCGATGTGTGGCTGTTTCGCGGCCGCAAGGCGGCGGACCGCGCCATCCAGGTGAGCACGAACAGCCCGGTCAACCACGTCGGCATGTCCGTCGTGGTGGACGACCTGCCGCCGCTGATGTGGCACGCGGAGCTCGGCAGGTCGTTGCCCGACATGTGGTCAGGCAGCCACCAGCGCGGGGTCCAGTTGCATGACCTGCGTGCCGCGGTGATCGTCTGGGCCAGCAGATACGGCCAGCAAGCCTGGCTGCGCCAGCTCGACTATCCCGTCAGCCGCGAGACGGAGGACGCGGTCCTGCGCACCATTGCCCGGCTGGACGGCACGCCGTTTCCTGCGACGGTCCGGCTGGCGTCCGGGTGGCTGCGCGGTCGGATGCCGCCCATCAGGCACGGTCGGCGGGACGGCCACGTGGTGCTGGACGGCGGGCGCGACGGCGCGCTGGACGGCGGGCGGGATGGTTCGCTGGACGGCGGGCGCGACCGCGCGTTGGACGGCGGGCGCGACGGCTCGCTGGACGGCGCGCTGGACGGCGGGCGCGACGGCGCGCATGGCGGCGTGCGGGATGGCTCGTTGAACGGCGCGCAGGCCGCGGACATGAAGACCGCCTATTGCGCACAGGTGGTCGCGGTCACCTACCAGGCGATGGGGTTGCTCCCCGGCGGGCGCCGGCCGAATTGGTACGACGCGGGCCGGTTCTGGAGCGGTGACGATCTCCAGTTGTCCGCCGGCGCCCGCCTCGGCGGCGAGATCGCGGTCGACATCGCGTCAAGCTGAACGGGCCCGAGCGCCCTGGCCCAGATCTGGCCGCGTCTGCTCCAGTTCCTCGCCACCACCGCATCTGGCCGATAATCGCGTCTAGCGGACAATGCGGCACTAGGTACTACATCATCTCGCCAAGGCTCCCGTTCCCTGCCCCAGAACGTGATGAGATGAGCACGTGGCGGAGTTACGCAACCGGTCACCCGGCACGGACAACAGCGACGCCGTCACAGCCCGCCGCAGCGGCGAGACACCCCGGCAGGCCGACACACGGCCACGTCCGCGCGAGACGCCCAACCAGTCCGCCGAGACGCCCGCCCGCCCGGCCGGCACAAGGCCGCACCCCGCCGAGACGGGCCGGCGCGGCGCCCCGCGAAGCGGCGCCGACCGGATGCGCGCCCTCTTCAGCAGCCCTGACAGCACTACCCCGGACACCGGTCCCCCACTACGCCCTGACCGCCCAGGCCGCATGCCCGGAGGCCCCGGCCGCACGCCCGGCAGCCCCGACCGGACGCCCGACCGCACCCGAGCACCGAGCGACATCGACCCCCGCTGGCTCGCCGGAGTCCCCCGCCCGCCCGACGCCCTGCCCGACGACACCGGCCGCGCCTACCTGCGCTGAGCACCGCGGCCGCCGACCCGACGACGCCCGCCGCGTCCGCGAGACGAACCACCCGGCTGGGGCAGTCACCACGAGGCGACCAAGGACACGCGAGACGGCTCAAGGCCAGGGTGGACCGCCCAAGCCTTCCAGGACGCAATTTGTGATCTGCCACCGCCGGATCGGTATGGCGATCCGCTGAAACGAGCCGGACGGCACTCATGTCCCGCCTCTCAAGCGGACGCCCCCTGCGTGAGCAGGCCCGCCAAGGCGAGCTCGGCGACTGCGGGATCATCGCGACGCTGGGGGCGGTTGCCTGCCCACCGGCCGGACGAGATCCTCGAGCCGGGTCGGGCAGCAGCCTGACGGAACATACCGGGTGCGGTTGAACGAGGCCCGAGTGGACGGCGGACGGCGCCGAGCCCGACCGGCCAGATGATCGATCTGACCGTAACACCAGACCTGCCCGTTCATTCCGACACGCCCGACCGGCCAGCCTTTGCATCACCTCAAGGCGGCGCAGCATGGGCTCCGGTGCTGGAAAAAGCCGTCGCTGGCGTGGACCAGACATGGACACCGGAGCGGCGCGAGCATTGGGCGACAGTCTGGCACGCACATGTGCGAGTACGATATCGCCGATCCAACGTGAAGAACCCGCGCACCGGGCCGCCGCCCGACGGATATGTGCGGCTCAACCAGGGCTCGAGTAGCTGGGATCGCGCTGAGCTGTTCACCCAGCTGACTGGCAGAGAGTCCATTGTCCGACAGCGACCCAGACGACTCCGGAGCAGCTGGCTGCTCGTATTTTCGCGTCAGTTATGCGACCAGAAGCCGGTTCTTACGGCCTCCGCGCCATGCACACGACAAGGAGAGGCTTCCGCACAACTTGGAACCCGCTCACGCCTATGAGGTCGATGGCGGTGAAAGGTGACAAGATCATATTGCGCAATCCTTGGAACCGTAAGCATCCCGAGCGCTATGACCGCGTCTGAATTCAGCGCGAACATGGAACCGGATTACACCACCTTGAAGTGAGGAACTACGTGACGCAGATTGGAATTCAGGTCCAGGTCGGCCAGGGCGTCGTGTCTGGCACCGACGACGACATCAGCTTCGCGGGCAGCTATGTGTTCCGGGCCAGCGACGCCGAACCCGCCAAAGTCGAAATTGCGGTTTGGGACGAGGGCGTCCGCAGGAATTCGACGTCACGCTGCGGTGAGGGTGAGACGTTCGAGATCTCCGGGCAGACGTGGCGGCTCGACAAGATCCATTCATGAGGGTCAGCGCCGCTGGTACGCGGACCTGACTCGCATCGCCTGAACCGGCATCACCACAGCGCCTTCGCTGTCGCCGGGGCAGGCGGCGGGCGGGGCGGGCGCGGCTGGCCGGATGGCGTTCAGCCACCGGCAGGCGCACATCGCACCACCCGTCCGCAGACCAAAGCCGATCTCTTCGCCACGATCAGCAGAATCCCGACTGGCCGCACGCACCATTAGTCACGTTTAGCACGATAGGTTGCGGCTGTCGCCCGCCCAGTAGAGCTCTGCGACGGGGCTCCTCCGCGAGGCACGCCGCCATGATCCGCGACGCGACGCCGCGCGGCAGCCGTTCGGGAGATGTAACGATTTCCCGGGCAGCGGCGAGGGTTCAGCTGAGGCGCGCACTGGCTGACCCAATCGCTCGTCCGGGTGGGCAACACCGCGAGGCTGCCGCACCAGGGCGCCGCGGACGAGCCATTGGCCCGCTGACGGCCCGGGCCGCCAGCATGATCAGCTGACCCACGAGTAGCCTTAACGGCTTGCGCGGCGAGGCACCCGACCACCCGGCATTTGCGCGCCCGGGCCCGAACCCCCTGTGAAGGAATCGTGAGCGTTCCGATCATCCCGCCGGGTGAGGGCAAGATCCTCACCGCCCGCGGCAGTGTAATGGCCTTCAAGGCGATCGCAGAACAGACCAGCGGCGACTTCTCGCTGATGGAGCGCACGCTGCCACCTGGCGGCCGGCGGCCACCTGCGCACAGGCACACCAACTGCAGCGAGGCGTTCTTCGTGCTTGACGGGACCGTCGCGTTCGAACTCGAGGGTCAGGAACAGGCCGGCGGGGCCGGCGACTTCCTGCTCGTTCCACGCGGCGCCGCGCACACGTTCGGCAACGGCGGCGAGGCGGTTGCGCGGCTGCTCGTCCTGCACGCCCCGGCGATGGATGCCTACTTCGAGGAGTTGCACAAGCTGTGGTCCGGCGAGCAACCACCAGCACGGGAACAGGAACGCGCCTTGATGAGCCGCTTCGGCATGGAGCCCGCCTAGTCACGACCGACGCGCAGCCCACGTCGGCTCTCGCCGGAGGCAGCCGCCGCCCTGCCTGATGCCCGCATCAGCGAGATGCTGCGCGGCTTCAGCCCGTGCTCCTGACGGCTCCGCCGGGAAAGGCCGTACCCGTGGTTTCGGACGGCGAGCCCGCAGGTGGCCAGGCCCGCGGCGGACCGACGATTTCATGCGAACACATGTACGAAACTGTGATCCTTCGATAAACTGTTCTATGTACTTGTTTGGCCAGCCGGCTCGCGGGAGGTGAGCTCATTGCCGACGACTTTTCCGCCGGCGAGCTCACCTGGCGTGGTGACCTCGACCGGCGAGCCCTTGGCGGTCAGCGGTACGCCACTGATGGCCGATGGGCTTGCGGAGCAGGGAATCTGGCTGTGCGGGAGCGGCGCACTGCCCGGCGGGCTGGCCGGCGCGCCGGGCCGGATGGGTTTCCAGCAGGGCGGCCTGCTGGAAACGCTGCGCCCGGGCCCGGAGCTTGCCGTCTTCCTGCAGGACCCGGTATGCGCCGGCCCGGGCATTCCAGGCAGCGGCGCCGGTGACGCGTATCGGCGCGAAGACGCGGCCGCATCCGGTGCTGGCCGCCGCGATGTCACCGGCGCCGGCGGGGATGGCGCGGCTGCTGACGGGACAGCCGGAACGCTGGGCCTGCTGGGTGATGACGCCCTGACCGGGGTGGTTCGCGGCTGGCGCCGGCTGGGGTCGTGGGCGGCGGCGATGGAGCACGCGGCGGTCGCGGAGCTTGCGGGCCGGCGCATCGGCGAGGCACGGGCCGAAGGCTGCTGGACGATGGAGGCCGGCCGGTACGCGGCCGCCGAAGTAGCGGCCGCGCTCACCCTGACCCGGACGGCAGCGGAGAGCCTGGTCGATCGCGCGCTTGCACTCCAGGAACTGCCAGCCACCCGGGCCGCGCTGGCCGCCGGGCAGATCGACGTGCCGAAGGCACTGGCGATCGTCAATGGCGTGACCGGGCTGACCAGCGAACTGGCGCGCGCCGTTGAGCAGCGGGTGCTTCCGGCTGCCCCCGCCCAGACCACCGGGCAGCTGCGGGCGGCGGTGACCAGCGCCGCGCTCGCCGCCGACCCCGCCGCCGCGGAAAAGCGGCGCGCCCAGGCCGAACGGCGGGCGCGGGTGGAACAGCAACCAGAGCCGGACGGCGTCAGCGCCACCCTGGCCGGGCGGAACCTGCCCACCGCCGACGCCGCGGCTGCCTGGAACCGGATCACCGCTATCGCCAAGGCGTTGCAGGCCGACGGTGCACAGGGCGGCATGGATCTGCTGCGCGCCCAGGTGTTCCTGGGCTTGCTGCTCGGCCGCCCCGCCGCGGCCCAAGCCCACGATCCAGCGCCGCACGCACCGCCCGAAGCACCGCCCGAAGCACAGCCCGAAGCAGGGCCTGACGCACGGCCCGACGCACAGCCAGGTGCAAAGCCGAACGCAGAACCTGCGCGGGAACCCGCAGCAGGGCCTGACTCACGGCGCGATGCTGCGCCCACCGGTCCAGTTACGCCCGCCGGCCCAGGTACGCCCGCCAGTCCAGTGCGCCGGCCGGTCCGGTTACGCCCGCCGGCCCAGGCGCGCCCGCCGGCCCAGGCGCGCCCGCCGGTCCAGGTACGCCCGCCGGTCCAGGTGCGCCCGCCGGTCCAGGTACGCCCGCCGGTCCAGGTACGCCCGCCAGTCCGGTTGCGCCGACTGGTCCAGTTACGCCCGCCAGCCCAGGTACGCCCACCAGTGCAGCTGCCAGTCCAGTTGCGCCCGCCGGTCCGGGCGACAGCGGTGAGGCATGCCTGGACCCGCTGGATGCGTGCGCGGCCGGCGGTTGCGGGTCCGGCCGGCTCCATAGCGCCAGCCTCTCACCCGGACCTGACCTTCCGGGCGCGGTCACGCGTCCGCAGGATCTGCCTGCCGGGCTGCGGCGGGTGCCCGCGGGCAACGGCGGCGCCCATGTCCGTCCGTTCACCGCGCCGGACCGGCCGGGACTGACCGGATCGGTAAACCTGACCGTGCCGCTGACCACGTGGCTCGGCCTTACCGGCACTCCCGGCTACCTGGACGGATTCGGGCCCGTCACTGCCATCACCGCTCGCCAGATCGCAGCCGCCGCCGCGAACAGCGGCGCCACGAAATGGTGCGTCACTGTCACCAACGAGGACGGGTGGGCGATCGGGCACGGCTGCGCCACCCGCCGGCGAGTGCGAATGCCCCGCGGCCCAGACCCAGACCCAGGCCCAGCAGACCCAGCAGACCCAGGCGCAGACCCAGCAGACCCAGGCCCCAGCCCAGGCCCCAGCCCAGGCCCCAGCCCAGGCCCCAGCCCAGGCCCCGGCCCAGGCCCAGCAGACCCAGGCCCCAGCCCAGGCGCAGCAGACCCAGACCCAGGCCTAGCAGCCCCAGACCGAAGCCCAGGCGCAGGCGCAGGCGCGAGCGCACGCCTCGAAGGCCCGGGCGCACGCCCTGACCCGAGGCAAAGCCTGAGCCTCGGTGATCCAGCCAGTCCCGGCGGCTGGCAGCTCATGATCAAGGTGAATCCATTGACGCTTGGCGCTTGTTCACATGAACGCGAAAGCCCGGGGTATCAGCCCACGTCCTCGCTGCGCCATCTGATCGAAATCCGCGATCGCACGTGTGCGTTCCCAGGTTGCAGGTGGCCAGCGGCACGTTGTGACAAAGACCACACCGTGCCGTATCACAAGGGCGGCCGAACGTGCTGGTGCAATATCGCCCCGCTCTGCCGGTTCCATCACAAAGTGAAACAGGCGAACGGGTGGGAACTTGCGCAACCAGAACCCGGAATCCTGATCTGGACGGCGCCATCCGGCTGGACCTACCGCGTCACCCCGTATGCGCGTCCCCGGTAACGCAAGAGCCCCCGCGAGATCGACAACCCTGCCGGCTTTGCCGCCAGGGGAACGAGCATGGGCACAACGGCCTCGAACCACGGGACCATCAACCCCTTAACACGTGCCCCGATAGGGCGTGACCTGTTTATATGGACAAGAAGACGAGTGTGCTTGTCGCGTACGCGAGTAAACACGGATCGACCGCGGGCATCGCGAAGTCCATCGCGGAAACCCTCAGGCAGCAGGGGGCGCGCGTGGATGTCCGGCCGATCGGCAAGATCGACGACCTTGAGGACTATGAGGCGTTCGTGATCGGCAGCGCGGTCTACTTCGGGTTCTGGCGTAGGGAAGCCAAACGCTTCGTCAGGCGAAATACTGCTGTCCTGGCCAGCAACCCGGTCTGGCTGTTCAGCAGCGGCCCGCTTGGTACCAAAACCACGGACCCGAAAGGCCGGGACCTGCTCTCGATCGCGGAGCCCAAAGTGATCGGCGAGTTCAGGTCGGCCATCGCCCCACGTGAACATCGCGTCTTCTTTGGCGCCCTGGACCTCAGCAAACTCGGCGCTGCCGAGCGCGTGATAGCGAAACTGCTCGCCAAGCAGGATCTCGTCTCCGAAGGTGACTTCCGCGACCAGGTGGACATCCGCACGTGGGCCACCGGCATCGCGCAGGCGCTCGACGCCACCCAGGCGGCGGCGCACTAAAGACCCATTGGGGCGGTCCGGCCTGGACTACCCCAGCCGACCGGAACCACGCACCGGCTCGCGTGCTGCTTCGGCAGCCGGGGGCCACCGGCCGGGGGGCTCGTGGTGGGCGCGGCGCGGCGCCCGCGCTCACCACGCAAGCTACTACTCGCCCGGCTCCTCGGCGCCCGTCATCCACAGATAGGCAGGGCGGAGCAGCGTGATCAGGTCCTTGCCGCGCACCTCGACAGCCGGCGGCTCGAAGGTGCGCAGCAGCACATCGGGGGCGGCGGCGGGAGTTACCGGGCGTGCTCGCAACGCTGCCTGGCTCATCGCCGGTGACCAGAAGCCGTCCAGGCAGTCGGCCAGCGGCGCACCTGTCACGTCGATCACCACCGCCGCCTGCGTCGCCGGACCCCGCAATGCTGGATCCCTGCGATCGCACTGAGCCCTGCCCCGCCGCACCCGGTTCCGCCGCACCCGGTTCCGCCGCACCCGGTTCCGCCGCACCCTGCCCCGCCGCACCCTGCCCCGCCGCACCCTGCCCCGCCGCACCCTGCCCCGCCGCACCCTGCCCCGCCGCACCCTGCCCCGCCGAACCCGGCCCCGTGATCCGCCGTAGCGAGGCAAGCAGGTCGTCGCGCGAGCGGCCGCGCCAGGCGAGCATCAGGAACGGGTCCTCGTCGAACGCCTCGGCAAGCACGTAGCAGGTCGCCGCAAGATGTTTGCACGGCATTCCCCAGTCCGGGCACGAGCATGACATGTCGAGATCGCGCGCGGAGCGCGGGAACAGCGGAGTCCCGCAGGCGGTGAAGACGTCCTCGATCTCGTCGGGCATCTCACCGGCGAGCAGCCTGGCACGGAACAGCGCCTGCGCAGCGAGCGCCTCTTCCACCTGACGCCACTGCGGCGTGGTCAGCGGCAGCACCTTGATGCGGACCAGGTAGGGCTTCGGCCGCGAACCCTGCACGCGGGCCGTCGCCACCCCTGTCGTGAGCGAGAAATCAAGGATCTGACCGGCGCGCGCGTAGTTACGGCCGCGAGCCAGCCTGCCGGTCAACCCGAACGACTCAAGCACCGCGATGAACCTGCGCGACCACCATTGCTCGCCGATCTTGCCGCGCTTGCTCCGGGCCTTGATGCCGCCATCGACCCGGCGCGGGCGCGACTGCGGGTACCACTCACTCACTCGGACACCGCCTCGGGCGACAAGGTGATCACTTCGCGCAACTGCGCGACCGACATCTCGGTGAGCCAGGCCTCGCCGGTTCCGACGATCCGCTCGGCGAGCGCCTTCTTCTGCTCGATCATCGCGTCGATCCGCTCCTCCAGCGTGCCGACGCAGATGAACTTCCGCACCTGGACATCCTTGCGCTGTCCGATCCGGAAGGCCCGGTCGGTCGCCTGGTCTTCCACCGCCGGATTCCACCACCGGTCCACATGAATCACATGATTCGCAGCCGTCAGGTTCAGCCCGGTGCCGCCCGCCCGGAGCGACAGCAGGAACACGCCAGGCTCACCGGACTCCTGGAACTGCGCGACCATGGCATCACGCTGCCGCTTGGACGTGCCGCCATGCAGATAGAGCACGGGGCAGCCAAGCCGTGCCGCGAGGTAGGGCTCGAGCATCGCACCAAATTCGGCGTACTGGGTGAAGCACAGCGCACGTTCGCCGTCGGCAAGGACCTCGTCGCAGATCTCCTCCAGCCGCGCCAGCTTCCCCGACCGTCCAGCGAGAGCCGACCCGTCACCAAGCAGGTGCGCGGGATGGTTGCAGACCTGCTTGAGCTTGGCCATGGTGGCGAGCACCAGGCCGCGGCGCTCGATCCCCTCCTCAGCCGCCTCGATCTTCGCCAGCATCTCCTCGACAGTGGCCTGGTAAAGGGTGGCCTGCTCCGGCGTGAGGTTGCACCAGACCTTCATCTCGAGCTTGTCAGGCAGGTCCGCGATGATCGACCGGTCGGTCTTCAGGCGGCGCAAGATGAACGGGCCGGTCAGCCGCCTGAGCGCGGCCGTGGCCTCCTCGTCCCCGTGCCGTTCGATCGGCACCGCGTAGTGGCTGCGGAAAGATTCGGCCGAACCGAGCAGCCCAGCGTTGGTGAACTCCATGATCGACCAGAGCTCGGCCAGATGATTCTCCACCGGCGTGCCCGTCAGCGCGATCCTGGTGGCGGCTGGAATGGCCCGCACCGCTCTGGCCTGCCTGGTGGCGCTGTTCTTGATGTTCTGGGCCTCATCGCAGACCACCCGGGCCCAGTCGATCCCCGCGAGCGCGGGGCCGTCCCTGGCCACAAGCGCGTAGGTCGTGATCACCAGGTCTGCGGACGTGAGCGCCGCGGCGAGCTCGCCGCCGGTCAGCCGGCCGGCCCCGTGATGTACATGCACGCGAAGGCCGGGAGTGAACCGCGCCGCCTCACGCTGCCAGTTGCCGACCAGCGACATCGGGCACACCAGCAGCGTCGGCTTTACCCATGAATGATCCTTAACGGCTGCCGCGTGGCGCGCTGTATCCTCTTGAGCCTGCGCTGCCTCGCGTTCGGAACTGAGCAGCGCGAGCAGCTGAACCGTCTTTCCCAGGCCCATGTCGTCGGCCAGGATCGCGCCTAGCCCGAGGCCCCCGAGCAACTTCAGCCAGGCCAGTCCCCGCTGCTGATACGGGCGCAGCGTGCCATCAAATGACGCGGGCGGCCCGGCCGGGTCGAGCCGCTGCTCAACCTGCCCAGAGATCAGGTCACCGAGCCAGCCATCGGCGTCGACGTCTGTCAGCGGCAGCCGTTCGGGATCATCTGCGCCCACCGCGGCAAGCAGCGCGTCGCCCGCTCGCACCGTGCCGCTACGGCGGCGCTCGAGGAACCTCAGTGCCGCGTGCAGTTGCCGCTGATCCAGCTCCACCCACTGGCCGCGCAGCCGGACCAGCGGCATCTTCAGCCTGGCGAGTTCCGCAAGCTCATCCGGGTCGAGGACGTGATCACCGATGGCCAGGTCGTAACGGAAGTCGACAAGCTCATCGAGGCCGAACCCGGCGCTGGCCACGGCAGTACTACCCGAACTGCGAGCAGACCGGGTAGTGAGCTTCAGGCCGAGCCTCGATTTTCTTACCCAGGCCGGGAGCAGCACGCCGAACCCCGCCGCCTGCAGCAGCGGAGCCGTCTCCTTCAGGAAACGGAACGCGCCGGCGCCGTCGAGGGACGAACCGGCCGGCGCCCTGGTGCGCAGCTCCGCGTCAAGCTCGGGGAACAACCTGGCCGCGCGGCCAAGCCCGGCAAGCAGTTCTTCCTCGGGATGCGTGGCTGTCACACCCGGCCAGCCGGCTGCCGAGCCTGCCCAGATGGCGGCTGCCGGGACCACCAGGCTAGGATCTCCCGTCGACTGAAGCAGAAACTCGACCCGCCAGAGTTCGTCGCTGGCGCCTGCTTCCCCCGGCTCCTCAGGTTGCCGGTATCCCGCGTTCGCCACGGGCTCGGCCAGTTCCATGGGCTCGGCCAGTTCCACGGGCTCGGCAAGTTCCACGGGCTCGGCAAGTTCCACGGGCTCGGTCAACCGGAAACAGGTGCGGACCGGGCCAGCGGGTGCCTGGGCGGTCGCGCGCCAGTCGTCAAGTGCCGTGGTGAGCACCTTAACCTCAGCGGCATCTTCCGCATCCTCATCGTCCACCACGACGAGCGCGCCCGCTGGGTCAGCCCTGGTGAGCGCCGCGATCCAGCGTTCGGCCACAGGTACGCGCGGCGGCCTGCGACCCCGCCCGCGCGGCAGCAAGGTGGCAGGCTCCCCGCTACCAGAACTGATCCTGGCCCGCACGGCGGCATCGGTGAGCGCGTCGAGCGCACCGGTAAGCACCAGCGCGGGTGGCACGCCCTCGGCGAGGGTGGACCGGCAGACGGGCGGCATCGCGCGGGCGAGTTCCCGCGCCCGCTGCGCGTGCGGGCCGGTCAGGACGGGCCGCCAGCGAGCTTCCCAGCGGACATCGCCACCCCCGTCGGCCGCGATGAGCGAGGGCAGCACCCGGCCAAGGCTCGCCAGGTCCGCCGCGAGCACGCCCACGGCGCAGAAATACCGCAGCGACCCGCCCGGCGTCGAGAAGCTGCTACCCGTTCCGGGCGCGACTGCCTCAAGCAGCTCAAGCGCCGCGGCGGCAGCGACCGTAAGCACGGGCACCTGCCATGGGGAAAGCGCGGCGCGGCCTGGGCGGCCCGGCTGGCCAGGCCCTGCGAGGGTCCGCGCAAGCTCAGGTGACGCCGTCGGGCCCGTCCTCGTGCCAGGAAGCCAGAGGGTGATATGACCAGGCGCGGCCGTCCCGAAGATCTCGGTTAGCTGCCCGGTCGCGTCCAGCGCGCCAGCGAGCAGGGCCGGGTCGCCCGCGAACGGATGCCGCCGCGGCGCGCCCGTCCCTTTGATCGATGAGCGAGTGCTTGATGAACGAGCCTGCTCAGCTTCCGCAGAATCCTCGGCCCACAGGTGAAACGCGTCCTGCGCCCAGATTCCGTGAATGACAAGCATGAGGTGAGTCTCCCGGCGCCCCGATCACCTGCGCGCAGCGCCGCCCGTCCCGTCGGCCTGATCAGTGCTGGTGCTGCCTTCGGTCCTGCCTTCGGTCCTGCCGTCAGCCCTGCTCCCGATGCTGCGCTCTGCGCCGCCACGGGACGCACCGCCCGCAACCACGCTCCCGAGGTCGCTGCCTGGCGGGAGGCCCGCGTCGCGGACCTCCCTCACCCGCCGCAAATGCTTATTCATCGAGCGCAGCAGCAGGAAGAGCGCGCCTCCCATGGCCGCGATCACGAGGAACCCGAGCACGCCTGGGGTTATGTCATTGGCAGAGTTGGACGCGGCCGCGAGCGGGAGCGCCACGAGCGCGGGCGCCGCTAGCGAAGTCACAGGGGCACCGTGTTCATCACAGGGGCACCTTCTCCCTGATGCCGGCGAACAGGTCGTCCTCCGGTAGCTCGGTGTCAACGAGCGACCTTGCCAAATGGTAGTCCTCTGTCGGCCACGCGGCGCGCTGCACTCCAAGCGGGCAGGCGAACCAGAAGCTGTTCGGGTCGATCTGTGTCGCGTGCGCCAGCAGCGCCTTGTCGCGCACCTCGAAGAATTCGCCACATTCGACCCGCGTGGTGATCTCAAGCTGGGGCCGGTTGGCAGCCCGCTCCTCCCAGGTCTCCATCCATTCGGCATAGGGTGACTCGAGGCCGCGCCGTACCATCTCCTCGTGCAGCGCCTCGAATCGCGCCCGGTGAAATGTGGCGTGATAGTAGAGCTTGCGCGGCTGCCACGGCTCGCCAGCTAGCGGGTAGGCGTCGGGATCTCCGGCCGCCTCGAATGCCGCCATCGACACCTGATGGCATTTGATGTGATCCGGGTGCGGGTACCCGCCGGTCTCGTCATAAGTGACCATGACATGCGGCCTGAATTCGCGGACGAGCGCGGTCAGCGGCGCTGCCACGGCGGCGAGCGGCTCCAGTGCGAAACAGCCTGCAGGGAGCGGGGACGGCGGGTCGCCCTCGGGCAGGCCAGAATCGACGAAGCCGAGGAACCGCTGCTTCACGCCGAGGATCTCGCGGGCAAGCTCCATCTCCTCGCGCCGGATGCGGGCGATGTCCGACCGCACCTCAGGCCGGTCCATCGCCGGGTTGAGGATGTCGCCACGCTCACCGCCGGTAAGCGTGGCGACAAGCACCTGAACCCCCTGGGCCACGTATCCGGCCATCGTGGCGGCACCCTTGCTTGACTCGTCGTCAGGGTGAGCGTGCACCGCGAGCAGCCGCAGCGGTGTGCTGGCACCAGCCGCGCTGTTGCCTGCCGCGCCGTTGCCGTGCGGCGCTGTTGCCTGCCGCGCTGTTGCCTGCCGCGCTGTTGCCTGCCGCGCTGTTGCCTGCCGCGCTGTTGCCTGCCGCGCTGTTGCCTGCCGCGCTGTTGCCTGCCGCGCTGTTGCCTGCCGCCGTCTTGCCATCGGCGCTGTTACCTGCCGCGGTCTTGCCATCGGCGCTGCTGCCCGGCGCGTTATGGCCATCCGCGTCCGGGGTACCGTTGCCTTGCGCGGTGCCGAACGCGGGGTGAGATACCCTGTCAGACCACGACTCGCCAGACAAGCGTAACCTCCCGTGTGGTGGCATTCACCGTGCTCGCGGACGTCCTGTGCCCGTGCACGGGACGCACACGGAGACAACATTATTGCCGCGGTACGACATTCCCGGGTGTCATCCGCCGCCAAGGTGGGGATCAGGTGGAAGCAGATTCGGGCCATGTTGGACATTGACCAGGACGACGCATTAGCCCAGCCTTGTTAGCCTCAGAGGATTACACCTGAGCACCGTCGGCCGGTTACCGGCCGACCGCATACGTCCCGTGCAGTACAGCAGTACGAGGAGCGCCTGTGACCGAGACCCGCGATGCTAACGTCACCTGGCTTACCCAGGAGGCGTACGACCGGCTCAAAACCGAGCTGGACCACCTCTCGGGCCCAGGCCGGATGGAGCTCGCCAAGAGAATCGAAGCTGCCAGGGAGGAAGGCGACCTTCGCGAGAACGGCGGCTATCATGCCGCCAAGGAGGAGCAGGGCAAGAACGAAGCCCGGATACGCCAGCTGCAGCACCTGCTTGAGACGGCGCGGGTAGGTGAGCCGCCGCGCACGGACGGGGTGGTCGGTCCCGGGATGACCGTGACGATCAGGTTCGAGGGCGACGACGATGAGGTGACGTTCCTGCTCGCCTCGCGCGAGGAGAGCGGCAGCCCGATCGACATCTACTCACCCCGCTCACCGCTGGGTAGCGCCATCAACGGCAAGAAGGTGGGCGAGAAGGCGACATACTCGCTGCCGAACGGCCGCAGCGCCACGGTTGAGATCCTCGAATCGGTTCCCTACGTCGGCGAGTGATCAGCGCTTGGCCGTGGCCGAGCCGCGGCCCGCGCCAGGGGAAGGACCCGGTAGCGCAGCGGCGTGGCGAGCGCGATCACGGTGGCTGCCCGCACAACTCCCGCGGTAGCCACAATGGCGTCGATCACCCGCTGCAGGTCTGCGTTGGTGCGGCCGACGACGTGGCAGAGCATGTCTGCCGCCCCGGTGATCGTGTGCACCTCAAGGATCTCGGGAATCAGCGCTAGCCGTTCGGCTACTGGGTCGTGCCCGCCCGCCTGGCGTATCTCCAGCGTGACGAAAGCGGTCACGCCGTATCCGATCGCCGCGGGGTCGACATCGGGCCCGTAGCCGGTGACCGCGCCGCTTGCGTGCATCCGGTCGAGCCGCGCCTGAACGGTGCCGCGTGCGACGCTGAGCCTGCGTGACACCTCGAGGACGCCGATGCGTGGCTCGGCAGCGAAAAGCTCGATGATCCCCGCATCCAGCTCGTCGATCAACTGCAAACATCCTTCCATAACGTGGTCACACTGTACACATTCTCCGCATGTGATCTGTCTCTAGCTATACAGGATGTCCAGAAGACTTGCGATCTCTTGCGCATCTTGCATGTTCTGAATGATGCTCTCATATAACGGCATCGGCGCGGTACCGGAACATATCAGGAGATACCGGCGGATACCGGCCAGGAGTGCGAAGGAGCACATCCATATGACCGCACCTGCAGCAACCGGCCTACCGGTCCAAGTGGCCTCAGACAGCTTCCCGCTCGACGGGATCGACGCGATCGTTTTCGCGGTCGGGAACGCGCGGCAGGCCGCGTACCACTACGCGACCGCCTTCGGCATGACCCTGACGGCCTACCGCGGCCCGGAGACCGGCTGCCGTGACGAGGCGGCGTACGTGCTGGTCGCCGGGAACGCCCGGTTTGTGTTCCGCGGGCCGGTGCGCGCGGGAACCGGGCTTGGAGCGCACGTCGCCGCGCACGGGGACGGCGTGATCGATCTGGCCCTGGCGGTGCCGTCCGCCGAGGCCGCCTACGCCAGCGCGACCGCGCGCGGCGCCCGCGGCCTCGCAGCGCCACATGTCGTCGAGGACGAGCACGGCAAGGTCGTGCTCGCCGCGATCGCCACCTACGGCGATACGAGGCACACGCTGGTCGAGCGGTCCAACTACAGCGGCCCCTACCTGCCCGGCTACACCGCCGCCGGATCCGTGCACGATCCCGGCCACGGCACTGCGGCCGACCCTGCTGACACCGGGACGCGGCCGCTGTTCACCGAGATCGACCACTGCGTGGGCAATGTGGAACTCGGCAAGATGGACGAATGGGTCGCCTTCTACCGCCGGGTGATGGGCTTCACCAACATGAAGGAATTCGTCGGTGACGACATTGCCACCGAGTACTCCGCCCTGATGAGCAAGGTCGTCGCCGACGGCTCGGGCAAGGTGAAGTTCCCGATCAACGAGCCCGCCGCGGGCAAGAAGAAGTCCCAGATTGACGAGTACCTGGATTTCTATGGCGGTCCCGGGGTGCAGCACATCGCGCTCCGCACCGACGACATCGTCGCCACCGTCCGCGCGATGCTGGCGGCCGGCGTGGAGTTCCTCGGCACTCCAGGTAGCTATTACGACACGCTCGGCGAATGGGTAGGCGATACCCGGGTCCCCGTGGATGTGCTGCGCGAACTCGGCATCCTCGCCGACCGTGACGAGGACGGATACCTGCTGCAGATCTTCACTAAGCCGGTGCAGGACCGGCCCACGGTGTTCTTCGAGCTGATCGAGCGACACGGGTCGCAGGGGTTCGGCAAGGGAAACTTCAAGGCGCTCTTCGAGGCGATCGAACGCGAGCAGGCCCGCCGCGGCAACCTGTAGAGATCTACCGGACACGCGCTAGACCACGAGCGCATCATCTGAAGATCATGGTGTACCCGGCCGCGCGGAGGCCGCCGATCACCTCGTCGCAGTGCACCGGCCCCCGGGTCTCCACCTGCAGCGAGACCTCCACCTCCTCAACACGCAGCCGGGGCGCCACCCGTTCGTGCACCACGTCGACCACGTTGGCGCCGAGCCCGGCGAGTTGGGCCAGCAGCTTCGCAAGGCCGCCGGGCTTGTCGGGGATGCGGCAGCGGAAGGACAGGTAGCGCCCTGCTGCGGTGAGGCCCGATCTGAGCACCTTGGAAAGCAGCATCGGGTCGAT
This sequence comes from uncultured Actinomycetota bacterium, assembly GCA_963727015.1. Classification (GTDB taxonomy): domain Bacteria; phylum Actinomycetota; class Actinomycetes; order Streptosporangiales; family Streptosporangiaceae; genus DATFVJ01. The sequence goes on from CAVSEV010000011.1 coordinate 114,935, forward strand.
GTTGCCGCCGGACAGCACCAGGACCACCGGCGGCTCGAACGCGTGCGGGTGGTCGAGCATGGCAGCGACGGTGGCCGCACCGGCCGGCTCGACGAGCAGCTTGGCCCGCTCCAGGCAGAGCAGCAGCGCCCGCGAGAGCGAGTCCTCCGAGACCGTCAGTACCCGCTCCACGAGCGCTGAGACGATCCCGAAGGTGAGGTCGCCCGGCTTGCCGATGGCGATCCCGTCCGCCATCGTCTGGGCAAGCTCCACCTGCACCGGGTGCCCGGCCGCGAGCGAGGCCGGATACGGCGCCGCCGCTTCTGCCTGGACGCCGAGGACGCGAACGCCGGGTTGCATGCCGCGCGCCCCGACCGCGACACCGGCGATGAGCCCGCCGCCGCCGACAGCGACCGCGATGGTGCGCACCTCGGGGCACTGCTCGAGGATCTCGAGGCCCAGGGTGGCGTTTCCGGCGACCGTGTCCGGATGTTCAAAAGGATGGATGAAGACACTGCCCAGATCGTCTGCGAGCGCGAGCGCCGCGGTGATGCAAGAGTCGACGCTGCCGTCGTGGAAGACCACGTCGGCGCCGTAGGAGCGGGTGGCCTCGACCTTGGGCAGCGGCGCGCCGTCGGGCATGACCACCGTGGCCTTCGTGCCGAGCGCGTGTGCCGCGAATGCCACTCCCTGGGCATGGTTTCCCGCGCTCGCGGCGACCACGCCCTTGGCCCGTTCCTCCTCGGGCAGCCGCGCGATCCTCGAATAGGCGCCCCGCACTTTAAAGGAGCCGGTGCGCTGCAGGTTCTCGCACTTCAGGTGGACGGGGCCACCGAGCCGCTCGGACAGCACCCTGGAATGCAGCAGTGGGGTCCGGGTGATGACATCGCCAAGCAGTTCGCGGGCTGCGACGGCGTCGTCAAGCCGGACCGGACCGGGGGGCAGCACCATTCCTGCAGTCTCGCACGGGGTCGTCGTCCCGTATGCACAGGACAGATCGGGTCACGAAGTGCCAGCCGCCGTCGGCGGGCAAGGAGAAGCCCTCCGCCATCCCCGGATCGATATCCAGGATCAGCTGGTCGGTGTGCCACGCCGCGTACTGCCGCTCGTCCATGTAGAAGGGGCAGCCCGTCACGTCGCCGACGAGCACGTCGCACGGGGCGGTGATGAACTCACCGGCCTGGAAGCACATCGGGGCGCTGCCGCCGCAGCATCCAGCCGACTGGACGAACATCAGCGGGCCGTGGACGGCCCGCAGGCTGATGATCGCCTGCTGGGCCGCCTCGGTCGCGACCAGGCGCGGGGCCGGATCGCGTGCACTCATCGGGTGCTCATCGGTTTAGAAGAAGCCCATCGGCTTCTGGTCGTAGCTGACGAGCAGGTTCTTGGTCTGGCTGTAGTGGTCGAGCATCATCTTGTGGTTCTCACGGCCGAAGCCCGACAGCTTGTAGCCGCCGAACGCCGCTCCCGCCGGGTACTGGTGATAGCAGTTGATCCAGACCCGCCCGGCCTGGATGGCGCGCCCCATCCGGAACGCCCGGGTTCCGTCGCGTGTCCACACGCCCCCGCCAAGACCGTAGAGGGTGTCGTTGGCGATCTCCAGCGCTTCTGCCTCGTCCTTGAAGGTGGTGACCGAGAGTACCGGCCCGAAGATCTCCTCCTGGAAGACGCGCATCTTGTTGTGGCCCTTGAGCACGGTCGGCTCGAAGAAGTAGCCGTCGGCGAACTCGCCGCCGACGCTGGCCGGGTGGCCGCCGATCAGGCACTCGGCGCCCTCCTGCCGCCCGATGTCCACGTAGGAGGAGATCTTCTGCAGCTGCTGCGCCGAAACCTGCGGGCCAAGCATCGTCTCGGTGTCGAGCGGATTACCCTGCCGGATCTTGCTGACGCGGTCGAGGCACCGGCTCATGAACTTGTCGTAGATGCTCTCCTGGATCAGCGCGCGGGACGGGCAGGTGCATACCTCGCCCTTGTTGAACGCGTAGAGCACAAGGCCCTCGACCGCCTTGTCGAGAAAGTCGTCATCCTCCGCCATCACGTCGGCGAAGAAGATGTTCGGCGACTTCCCGCCGAGTTCAAGCGACACCGGGATGATGTTCTGCGACGCGTACTGCATGATCAGCCGGCCGGTCACCGTCTCGCCGGTAAAGGCGACCTTGGCGATCTTCGGGCTGGTAGCAAGCGCCTTGCCGATCTCGGCGCCGGGGCCGGTGACAATGTTGACCACGCCCGGCGGCACGATGTCCTGAATAACCTCGGCCAACTTCAGGATCGACCAGGGCGTCGGTGATGCTGGCTTGAGGACGGTGCAGTTACCCGCGGCGAGGGCGGGCGCGATCTTCCACGCCGCCATCAGAATCGGGAAGTTGAACGGGACGATCTGGCCGACCACGCCAAGGGGCTCGTGGAAGTGGTAGGCGACCGTGTTCTTGTCGAGTTCTGTGGTCGAGCTGGTCTCGCCGCGGATCGCGGCGGCGAAGTAACGGAAGTGATCGGACGCGAGCGGGATGTCGGCAGCGAGCGTCTCACGCACGGGCTTGCCGTTCTCCCAGCTTTCTGTCACGGCGAGCATCTCGCGGTTCGCGTCGATGGCGTCGGCGATGGCGTTCAGCACCCCGGCCCGCTCTGCGGTGGAACGCTCACCCCAGGCCTTCTTGGCGTGGTGAGCCGCGTCGAGCGCCAGTTCCACATCCTCGGGCGTGGACTTTGCGACCTCGCAGATCGGCTTGGCTGTGGCCGGGCTCAGGTTGACCGAGTACGCGCCCTTGACGGGCGCCACCCACTTACCGTCGATGAAGTTCTCATACCTCGGATCGACCGTTACTACGCTGCCCTGCTGGCCGGGCGGTGCATACTTCACTCCGTGCCTCCTTCATGATTCCCCGCTGCCGACGCAACGCCGGGCGCGGGTCGGAGGATAGGGCCACAGGTCCCACCCGGTCGGGACAAGTCCCTAGCCGCCGGACCGGTAACGGTCGCCGCCGGGCACCGGGCAAGAATCGCTAGCCGCCGGACCAGTAACGGTCGCCGGCGAATATCAGCGCGGCCGCCCCGATCAGCCCGGCATCCTGGCCAAGCCCGGCCGGCACGACCTGCACTTCGCGCGCGAAGTCGAGCCGGGCGTGGATTCGCACCGTCTCATCGATCGGGCCGAAAAGCAGGCCGCCTGCCTGCGCGAGGCCACCGCCGATCGCGACGACCTCCAGGTCACACAGGTCCGTTGCGGAGGCAACCGCGATGCCGATCGCACGCCCGGCCCGCCGCATGGCGGCGATCCCGACCGGATGGCCACGCGCCGCGTCGTCCGCTACGTCCTTTGCCGTCACCCCGCGCTGGCCAGGGCGCCAGCCCTGCTGCTGCGCCCAGTCCGCAAGCGCGGGACCACGGGCGATCGCCTCCAGGCAGCCCTTTCCGCCGCATTCGCACGGCGGGCCGGTATCCGGGTCCACCACCACGTGGCCAATATGCCCGCCGTTTCCCGTCGCCCCGTTGATGAGGCGGCCGTCAAGCACCAGGCCCCCGCCGACCCCGGTGGAGACCACCATTCCCAGCATGTCGCGGCGGCCGCGCCCAGCCCCCCGCCAGTGCTCGCCCGCAGCCATGCAGATCGCGTCATTGTGCAGGCGGACAGGCAGCCCGGTGAAGCGATCCGCCAACCTTTCCCTGAGCGGGAATGACCGCCACCCGGGAATATTGAGCGGAGACACCTTTCCGGCCGGCCATTCCATCGGCCCGCCGCAGCCGCACCCCACGCCACTCAGCGCACCGGTTCCTGCAACCCCCGCGGACGCAAGCACCTGACTGACCAGCACGTCCAGCGTCCGCCACAACTGCTCGGCATCGAGTCCGTGCGGCGTGCCCGTGCGCGCCGCCGCGATGAGCCGCCCACCCGGCTCGACGAGACCCACCGCCATCTTGGTACCGCCAATATCGATGGCAATCGCAGGATTTGGTCCCGCCACGCTCACCCTCCCGTTCCGGCGCCGAACATCAGGATCGATGCGGTGAATCCGTGTACGTGATTGCGCCCGCCGATCGGGCCAATCTCGCCTGCCGCGAAGAACCCGCCGACGGCCTCGGGGGCGAGCACACGGCGGACAGCATCTACATCATGATCGGCTGAGCCGAAGAACGCAGCCCCCCGGCCATTACACGAGAAAAGAAGCGCACCACCAACCGGGTCGATCCCGCTCACCGCACCGAATACGGACAACAGCCGATCCAGGTCAGCGGCGGCGGTCGCCGCGTCCCTGACCTGGAACCGGACGGTTTGGCCCACCTCGACGACGTCTCCGATGGTGAGCGTGCCCGCCAGCGGGTCAGCGCCAATGACGCCGCGGACCAGGAAGTCGCCACGGTCGTGCTCGTCCGCGTACTCATCCATGGCGATGCCGATATGCAGGCCCGCTGTGACGAGCATCTGCTCCGCCTCGGGCAGGCCGGTGACGATGCCATCCATTTTGGCCAGCGCCGGCCGTCCGGCGAGTTCGGCGATCTCGTTCCCTGCCGCCCGTGTCACCACCATCGGCGGGCCGACCGGGCGGCAGCCCTGGCTCACCACCGTCGCGACTTCCAGCGGTCCGCCGATCAGGACTCCCACCGCGCCACCCTCGTGCACCTCGCCATCAAGATAGAGCCTGACGGCGGCGCCTGCGCTGCCGGCGGGGTCGCCGGCCAGGCCGCCGGCGATGGGCAGACCGCCGAGTTGCTCGGTGGACTCCGCCACGAACGCGTCGACAGGGAACCTGTACGGGTCGGCGAGCAGCACAGCGATCCGGTCCGCAGCCGCTGGCGCCGGCATGCCCGTGACCACGACCCGGTCCGGTTCACGCTCGGTGCCCAGCCGGAACGAAGTGACTTTGGCCCCGGGTAGCACCGCGGCCCACGCACTCACAGCGCCCGCATCCTCGACGCCGCGGCCCGCCCCGATCACGCCTGAGGCCGTGCAGCCGATGACGGCAGGGCGGCCACAGGTTCCTGGCACCGCCGCCATCGCCGCGGCGCCGGCTCGCTCCACCGCATCAGCGTCGGTACCATCGCCGCCCACGAACACGCATACCAGGCCGGGCGGGCCGTCGAGGGGCGCGAGCGCCCGCTCAACCGCCTGCCTGGCCGCGCTCTGAAGATCCGGTCCGAACGCGAGGCCATCGCCGAAGAAGGCCAAGGGGATTCCTCTCGAAGGTGCCGCCAACGGGCTTTCACCGAGCTCTTGTGCCGCCTGAGTGGTGATTCTCGCGGCTGCGAACCGCCCCGGCCAGGCTAGGACAGATGCGAAGTCACCTGGACACGACATAGTGTCGAACGGTGCAGTCACCGATCCAGCCCCAGTCCTCCGCCGCGTCGCCGCAGCCCGCGAAGCCGCCCGCGGCCTCGACACTGCGGGAGCTTCGCGCCTCCGGGCACCAGCTCCGCACGACCAAAGAGGAGATCAGGCAGAACCTGCTCACGCTGATGCGGGCCGGTCAGGAGCGCTTTCCCGGCATCGTTGGGTTCGACACAACGGTCCTGCCGCATGTCGAGCGAGCGTTGCTCGCCGGACACGACATCGTCCTGCTCGGCGAACGTGGCCAGGGCAAGACCCGGCTGATCCGCACCATCACCGGCTTGCTCGACGAATGGACCCCCGCCATCGCCGGCTGCGAGATCAACGACCACCCCTACGCGCCGGTCTGCGCTCGCTGCCGCAGGCTGGCCGCCGAGCGGGGAGGAGACCTGGACATCGTCTGGCGGCACAGGGACGAAAGGTACGGCGAAAAGCTCGCCACGCCGGACACCAGCGTTGGCGACCTGATCGGCGACGTCGACCCGGTGAAGGTCGCGGCAGGCCGCACCCTAGGCGATCCTGAGACCGTCCACTTCGGCTTGGTCCCACGCACCAACCGAGGCGTGTTCTGCCTGAACGAGCTGCCCGACCTGGCCGAGCGTATCCAGGTGGCCCTGCTTAACGTGCTGGAGGAAAGGGACATCCAGGTCCGCGGCTACGCGCTGCGGCTCCAGCTCGATCTTCTCCTGGTCGCGAGCGCCAACCCGGAGGACTACACGAACCGCGGGCGGATCATCACCCCGCTGAAGGACCGCTTCGGTGCGGAGATCCGCACCCACTACCCCCTCACCCTCGACGACGAGCTCGCGCTCGTCTGGCAGGAATCCAGGCTGCCCGCCGCCGGGCGTGATCCGGGCGGGCCGCTGCCTGGCCACCTGGTGGAGGTCATCGCGAGGTTCACCCGCCTCGTCCGTGCATCGAGCGCAATCGACAGCCGTTCGGGAGTGTCGGCGCGTTTCGCCATCGCTGCGGCGGAGAGCGTAACCGCCTCAGCGGTCCGGCGGGCTGCCTTGACAGGTGAGGATCAGCCGGTAGCCCGGGTCTGCGACCTCCCGGTGATCGTAGACACGCTGCGCGGCAAGGTCGAGTTCGAGGTCAGCGAGGAGGGCAGGGAGCAGGACGTGCTCACCCACCTGCTGCGACGCGCGATCGCCGACACGTTCCGCGCCTCGCTCGGGAGCGCCGACCTGTCTGGGCTGCTTGCCAAGTTCGACCGTGGCGGCTCAGTCGAGTCGGGCGAGCTAACGCCCGCGCGTGACCTGCTCGGCCGAGCCGGCGAGGTCCCCGGCCTGGCCCGGATCATGGAACGTCTCGGCATGGACGGTGGCGAATCACCAGGCCACGCCGCCGCCGCGCTCGAGTTCACGCTGGAGGGCCTGTACCTGATGCGGCGGTTGTCGAAGGACAGCAGCGGCGGCGCGGCCGTCTACCGGACCTGAGGGAGATGGCGGACCTGAGGGAAATGGCGACCTGAGGGAAATGACGGACCTGAGGGACATGGCGAATTCAGGAAATTACCGCTACGGGCCCTACCACGACGGGCCCGACCCGCTCGCGGCGCCGTTCGACGTACGGACCGCGCTCGACGAAATGTCGGACGCCATCCTGGGCGGCAGCACACCAGCCGACGCACTGCGCGAGGCCCTGCGACGCGGGGTCGGTGACCGGCAGGGGCTTGATGACCTGATGCGCCGGGTCCGTGAGCGGCTGCGCGAGGTACGGGAGCGCGGGCGCGCCGACGGGCTACTCGAGCAGGCGCGAGCGCTGCTCGACACTGCCATCGGGCAGGAGCGTGCCGAGCTCTTCCCCGATCCGGGCGACGAGGCGCGGATGGCCGAGGCAGAGCTGGACACGCTGCCGGGTGAGACCGCGCAAGCCATCAGGGCCCTCTCCTCATACCAGTGGCGGTCGGATGCCGCCAGGGAAACGTTCGAGCGGCTCAAGGATCTGCTCAGGCGGGAAGTGCTCGACAGCCAGTTCCGCGGCATGAAGGACGCTCTCGCCCAGCCGGACCCCGCCGCCATGCAGCGGGTTAAGGACATGATGTCCGACCTGAGCGGGATGCTCGAGGCGGACGCGCGCGGCCAACATCGGCAGCGGGATTTCGACGACTTCATGCGCAAATACGGGGAATTCTTCCCCGAAAGCCCGCAGAATCTCGACGAGCTCGTCGACTCGCTCGTCCGGCGGATGACTGCCGCGCACCGGGTGCTGGACTCCCTCTCGGCGGACCAGCGCGCCGAGCTCGCCGCGATGATGGAGCAGGCGATGGCCGACGCGGGCCTGGCTGCGGAGATGTCCCGGCTGGCTGGGGCACTGCGCGCGCGCCGCCCCGACATGGACGCCCCGCCGGGCGGGCGCGCAGACGCGCTGACCGGGGAGGAACCGCTCGGCCTCGGCGACGCCACCACCGCGATCGAGGAACTCGCCGATCTGGCCGAGCTCGATGCGACGCTGCGGCAGGACTACCCAGGCGCACGCCTGGACGACGTCGACGAGGCAGCGGTACGGCGGGCACTCGGCCGCAGGGCGGTCGATGACATGGAAGGCCTGCGGCGGATCGAACGTGAGCTTGAGAAGCAAGGCTATCTGCGCCGGTCAGGCGGCCAGCTCGAGCTGACGCCGAAGGCGGTGCGCAGGCTCGGGGATACGGCGCTCCGCCGCGTGTTCGCGGAGCTCAGCGAGGGCCGGGCTGGCGATCACGACCAGCAGGACGCGGGCCACGCCGGGGAGCCGACCGGGAGCACCAGGCAGTGGGAGTTCGGCGACGAGCAGCCGATCGACGTTTCGGCGACGGTGCGCAACGCGGTGCTGCGATCGGCGGCCCGCGAGCCATTGCTGCCTGCCGCGGCGGACGCCGGCGCCGCGGCAGGCACGCGCGTGGCGCCTGTCCGCCTCTCGGTGGACGACTTCGAGGTAACAGAGACCGAACGGCGCACCGCCGCCGCGGTCTGCCTGCTCGTGGACCTGTCGTACTCGATGGCGCTGCGTGGCACCTGGGGCGTCGCCAAGCAAACCGCGCTCGCCTTGCATTCGCTGATCCGGACCAAGTTCCCGCTGGACGCGGTCCAGATCGTGGGCTTCTCCAACTACGCGCGTGAACTGCGCGAAACCGAACTGGCCGGCCTGGGCTGGGATATGGTCCAGGGCACCAACCTGCACCATGCGCTGCTGATCGCTGGCCGCCACCTCGACAAGCACCCCGAGCACGAACCTGTCGTGCTGATCGTGACGGATGGCGAGCCGACCGCGCATCTGCTGCGCAATGGGCGGCCCTACTTCGACTGGCCGCCCGCGCCAGAGACGATCGAACTCACGCTCGCCGAGGTCGACAAGATGACCAGGCGCCGCGCGGTGCTGAACATCTTCATGCTCGCCGAGGACGAGCGCCTCACCGCGTTCGTCGAGGAAGTGGCGCGGCGGAACGGCGGCAGGCTTTTCCGCCCGGAACCACAGCGGCTCGGCGAGTACGTGGTCGCGGACTTCCTGCGCACCCGCCGCGGCCGCGCCGCGCGCCGGTGACCGCGCCGCGCGCCGGTGACCGCGCCGCCCGCCGGTGACCCAGGGTCGGACGAGGGGCCGGCCCTGGTGACACCGGGTGCTGCGGCCGGTGACGATTGCAGGGGGCACCGACTGCGGCCCGGCCGGGCGGCACCCGGTCACGGTTGCAGCACGGCGTGACAAGAGTGCCCGGCGCGCGAAGGAACCGTGACATGATCATTAACTCGCCGGCCGCCAAGCGGACACCGCTGGCATCGCAGCAACATGAGCGGGGCACCCCGGTCGCCCTCCAGCAGGACAATAAGCATGACAAGAAGGGCACCGTCACCCGCCGCGGCTACCTGGCGGCCGGATGGTGCACGACGATCCTCGCCAGCGGGCTGTCAACGGCGATGGGGCTTGTCAGCGTGACGCGCCCAGCCGCGGGGGCCGTGGGCATTCTCACCCGGCGGCGACCCTCTGCGGTCCCGGCTACCGCCGGTCAGCGCCAGCGCGGCCATGACGGGCCGGCGCCGGGCGCCGGCGAAGGCTCGCGCTGGATCGACCTCGGCGGTCCTGTCCACTACCTCGACTTCGGCGGTCTGGCCGCCGGGCCAACGGTCGTGTGCGTGCACGGGCTCGCCGGGTCGGGGGATAACTGGTCGGTGATCGCGCCGTTGCTGACGGACCGCTGCCGCGTGCTGGCCCCGGATCTGGCCGGGCACGGCCTTACCCGGTCCCGGGGACGTAGCACCGACGTGACGGCGAACCGGGCTCTGCTGCACCGTTTCATCGAAGCCGTGGCGCCATCGCCCGCTAGCCCGGTGATTCTCATCGGCAACTCGATGGGCGGAATGATCTCGCTGCTGGAGGCGAGCGCAGCGCCCGGCACCGTCGCCGGACTGGTGCTGATCAACCCGGTCCTGCCCCTGGTGCCGGCGCGTCCGGACCCGTTCGTGACCCCGATGCTCGCCGCCTACGCCATGCCGGGCCTCGGCCCGCTCCTGATGAGCTGGCGCCGCCACATGTCACCTGAGGCGCTCGTTGCCAGCCTGCTGTCGCTGTGCTGCGCGGACGCGTCGCGTGTGCCCCCTGACGTCCTTGCTCAGCATGTCGCGGTGGCCCGCGAGCTTCTGCTGGCCGCCGAGACCGAACGGGAGATTGCCGTTGCCGCCCGTTCCATCATCGCCACCGCCGGCTACCTGCGCGGCCAGGCGTACCGGCGGGGGATCCGCTCGGTGACCTGCCCGGTACTGCTGCTGCATGGCGCACGTGACCGGTTGGTACCCGTCGCGCTCGCCAGGGCGGCGGCGCGCGCCAACCCAGCCTGGACGCTGGTCGTCTTGCCCGATGTGGGCCACGTACCCCAGCTGGAAGCCCCGGGCGACACCGCCAGGGTCATCACCGCCTGGCTCGGCTCAGCCGGGCGGCGCGCAGCCGGATAATCAGCCAGCCCGGGGCCCTCGGCGCTTGGGCAGGGTGCCGGCGCGGCCGTGCCGCAGGGTGGTCAGGGTGACGACCGTCTTGTCCGCGCGGGCGGATCGGGCGAAGGTGGTCAGGTGCAGCGGCGCGGTGAAGCGCTGCCGGGCGACCGCCTTGGCGGCACCGAATTCCCGCAGCCCGTCGGGACCGTGGATTCGCCCGAAGCCGGATTGCCCGACCCCTCCCCAGGGCAGCGATGGCATGCCGGCGAAGGAGATGGTGGAAGAGTTGACCGAGACCATTCCCGCCCGGATCCGGCGGGCCAGTTGTGTGCCGTGGGCCCGCGAGAAAACGGTGGCGCCCAGACCGTAGGACGAGGCGTTGGCGCGACGCACGGCCTCGTCCATGCCGGGCACCTTCGCGATGGTCAGGGTCGGGCCGAAGGTTTCCTCGGTCACCGCCGAGGAGTCCTCGGGCACGTCGAGCAGCACGGTCGGCTGCACGAAACGCTCGCCCACCGCGTCCGCACCGCCGACAACGGCCCTGCCGCCGCGGGCGAGCGCGTCGGCGATGTGCCCGCGGATGACGGCGGACTGCGTCGGCATCGTCATGGGGCCGATCTTCTGCCCGGGGCCTGCCCGCAGGTCGCGGGCACGGGCGGTGACCTCGGCGACGAACGCGTCGTAGACCCGTTCGTGTACGTAGACCCGCTCGACCCCGATGCAGGACTGCCCGGCGTTGGCCATGCCACCCCAGACCGCCGCCTCGGCCGCGGCGGGGATGTCGGCGTCCGCGTCGACGAGCAGCGCGTCCTTGCCGCCGCCCTCGATGATGACTGGGACCAGCCCGTCGGCGCAGGCGTGCATCACCTTCTTCCCGGTGGCCGCGGACCCGGTGAAGGCGATCTTGTCCACGCCGGCGCGGCACAGCGCGCCGCCGGTCGCGCCGAAACCGGTGATCAGCTGCAGCACCGGCTCTTGGGGCACCACCTGCGCGAACGCGTCGACCAGCCACGCGCCGACGCCTGGTGTGTGCTCACTGGGCTTGTAGACGACCGTGTTACCGGCGGCCAGGGCGTAGGCGATGGAGCCGACAGGGGTGAACACCGGGTAGTTCCATGGGCCGATCACGCCGACAACGCCGAGCGGCTGGTACTCGACCGTGGCCGTGTGGTTGCGCATCAGCAGGCCGGTCGGCGCCCGCCGTGGGCCAAGCACCTTGCCGGCGTGCTTGGCCGCCCACGCGATGTGCTCGACCGCCATCACGATCTCCATCTGCGCGTCCGAATCTGGCTTGCCGGTCTCGGCGTGAACCACCTCGGCCAGCTGGCCGATGCGGCGGGTGAGCACGCCCGCCCACGTGGTGAGCCGCCGGCCACGTTCGGCAAAGGACAGCGACGACCAGTAGCCTGCGGCGGCCCGGGCACGCGCCACTGCGACGTTCACGGCTTCGGCGTCGTGCACGGGGTAGGTGCCGACGACCTCGCCCGTCGCCGGGTCGAGAGAATCGAAGGTGACGGCGCCCGCATGCTCGGTGATCAATGATTCGGAAGGTGTGCTAGTCACGTTGCCGGCTCCTGGGTAGTAAGGGGTGGCATGCCGCGGATGAGGTCGGCCGCCTTCTCCGCGATCATGATGGTGGGCGCGTTGGTGTTGCCCCGGGGGATGGCGGGCATCACGGAGGCATCGACGACCCGGAGGTTCTCGATCCCGTGGACCCGCAGCTGCGGGTCGACGACGGCGGCCTCTCCGCTGCCCATCGCGCAGGTGCCGGCCGGGTGGTAGAGCGTCTGGGCCCAGTCCCGGATGTGGCCGAGCAGCTGTTCGTCGGTGCTGTCGCGTCCGGTGGCGGGCAGGAACGGGCGGCCGGCCAGCCGACGCATCGGGGCCTGGCCGGCGATCTCGAGGAGGGTCCGGCAGCCGGCCAGCATGGCGTCGAGATCGGCCGGGTCGTCGAAGTAGCCCGCGTCGATCTCCGGCCGCCACAGCGGGTCGGCCGTGGCCAGCCGCAGCCGGCCGCGGCTGGCCACACTGACCAGGGTGGGGCCGGTGGCGAACATCCGGCCGGCCGGTTCCCGCAGGCCGTTGTCCAAGAAGCCGGTCGGCGCCATGTGCACCTGGATGTCGGGGGCGGGCAGGCCGTCCCGGCTGGTGAAGAACGCGCCGGCCTCCGCGACGTTGGAGGCCAGCGGGCCGCGGCCGAGTAGCCGCCACTGGGCGAGCCGGCCTGGCGTGGCGAAGTCAAGCAGGTCGGTGGTGCCGCGGGTGTGCCACAGCAGCGGCACGACGGGGTGGTCTTGCAGGTTCTCGCCCACCGGCAGGTCGGCGACGACACTGATGCCGAGCTCACGCAGATGCGCCGCTGGGCCGACACCGGACAGCATCAGCAGCTGCGGCGAGTTGATCGCGCCCCCGGCCAGCAGCACCTCTACGCCGGCGTGCGCGACGCGATCAGTGCCCTGCTGCCGGTAGGCCACACCGGTCGCGCGCCCGCCCGCCAGCACGATCCGGGTTGCCTGCGACCCGGTGCGGACGACGAGACCCGGCCGGTCAATGGCCGGATCGAGGTAGGCGTCAGCGGCCGACCAGCGGCGCCCGCGCTTGCAGGTGACCTGATAAAGCCCGGCGCCCTCCTGCGCAGCGCCGTTGAAGTCGCCGGTGGGCTTGAGCCCCCATGCGACGGCCGCTTCCACCCAGGCGCGGCTCAGCTCGTGGTTGTAGCGGCGGTCCTCGACGTGCAGCGGGCCGGTCCGTCCGTGGTAGGGCGCGCCGAGACGGGTGTTGCCCTCCGAGCGGATGAAATACGGCAGCACGTCCGCGTAACCCCAGCCGGTGGCGCCGTGCTCATCGCGCCAACTGTCGTAGTCGGCCCGGTTTCCCCGCATGTAGATCATCGCGTTCATCGCCGAGCAGCCGCCGAGGGCCTTCATCCGGGGCCAGTACGCACGTCGGCCGCCGAGCTGCTTCTGCTCGACAGTGGTGTAGTTCCAGTCCCAGCGTGTCTTGAAGAGGGCGGCGAACGCGGCCGGGATACGGACCTCGTCCGCGTCGGCAGGCGGGCCTGCCTCCAGCAGCAGCACCGACACGGCGGGGTCCTCGGTCAGCCTGGCCGCCAGCACGCACCCAGCACTGCCGGCGCCGACGACGACGTAATCGAAGGAATCCTGATCAGTCACGCACACCCCCCGAACGATCATGCCGGTCGTGGTGGGACCGGCCGGGTGGAAACCTGCATCGCCAACGGCGGCCGCCGCCAGGCCAGCCTCGCGGCGACATCCTTATCACTTCAGTCATCATCACCTGGCCGCCAAAGCCGTGTCGCTGGGGCTGGCCCCAGGTTTGACCCTAGGTTTTTACCCTAGGTTCGACCGTGGTTGTGCTCCAGGCGGCGTCCGGGACGCCGATGCGGGTGACGAGGTCGCGGCGGGATCGGATGCCGAGCTTGGCGAAGATGTGCCCGAGGTGGAACTCGACGGTCTTGACACTGATGAAGAGCTCCGCTGCCGTTTGGCGGTTGGAGCGGCCCGCGACGACCAGGCGGGCCACCGCCTGCTCGGCCGGAGTAAGGCCGAGCAGGGCGGGCGCGGTTTCCGCTCCGGCCGGCGCGGCAGCGGCGGCAGCGATTTCGCGGTCGCAGACCCGCAGGTAGGGCTGGGCACCCAACTTGACCAGGCGCTGCCGGGCTGAGCGCAGCCGGGCGACCGCCGCCTGCGGCTGGCCGGCCGCGCGCAGGTGCCGGGCGTGCGAGATCTCGAGCAGCGCCAGCGCCAGCGGCACCTGGAGGCCTTGGGCGCGGCGCCAGGCGGTCTCGAACGCCGCCGCGGCGGCGTCCTGGTGCCCGGCCGCGACGGCCAGATCGCCGCGCAGCCGGGCAGCGGACACCAGAGCCGAAGCCGGGCCATCGGGTGACAGGGCCGCCTCGAGCTCCGCCAGACCCGTTTCGGCCTGGTCCAGGCGGGCCAAGCCGATAAGGGCGCCGATCTCGAGGGATCGCCAGTTGTAGGGCAGGAGGCGCAGGAACTCCGCCCGGCCCGTGGCACGCACGGCCGCGACGGCATCGACGACCCCCTCGAGATCGTCTCGGGCCGCGGCCAGGAACGCCTGGGCGATGGCGGCCGCGCCGACCACCCACGGGGCGCCGGAAGCCTGGCCGGCCTCGGTGGCCATCCGGACGTGCGCGCTGGCCACCTCCCAGTCGCCGCGCAACGCGGGAACAATGGCAGCGGCGCTGTGCACGAAACCGAGGTCCCAGACCCGGTCGGCGTCCTGGGTGAGCGAGACGGCCAGCTCCCCGTGCACCACGGCGTCGTCCCAGGATCCAAGGCGGTACTCCGCGACCGCCAGATAGCTCAGGCACTGGCTCGCGGTGCGCAGCGGGACTCCGGCACGCAGCCTCGCCGCCGCGGTGGAAAGGTCGGCGACCGCCGCTGCCAGGTCCTCAGCGAATACCCGGGCCATGCCACGCAACACCAGTGTGTCGGTGTCCTCCCGCGACACTTCGGCCGGGGCGGCGGGCATCGACGCCAGCCGGGCCAGGCCCTCGGGGCCTCGCCCATCGGCGAAAAGGGCAATCGCCAGCAGGCCCAGGGCCCGGTGGCGCATGGCGGCCGGGACGTTGCCGTCCCTGGCCGCCCGCTCACCCCATTCGATTGCCTCCCGGATCCGGCCCGCGACTAGGCACAACACCGCAAGCTGGGTGGCGGCCGCGGCGCCCACGGACGCATCCAGGGCGGGGTCATGGCTCTGCCACGCGGCCAGCAGGCGAGCCTCGGCCGCAGCGGCGCGGCCCGCGAAGAAATCCAGCGTGCCGAGCAATTCGCTGCGCCGCGCGCTCGGCCCGGCGGTAGCCACCCCGGCAGCAAGAACCTCCGCCTCGGCCACCTCGCCGTAGGTGACCAGAATCTCCAGCGCGTCCAGCAGCCGGCGATCGGCTGCCTCCGGCTGGCTGCTCACCGCCGCCGCCTGCGCGAGCCAGGCCGCCGCCTGCGCGGTCCTGCCCAGGCGGCGGGCCTGCCGGCCCGCCGCCTCGACCTCGCAGGCCAGCCCGTCGTCCGGGCCGATCGCCGCCGCCACCCGGTGCCCAAGCGCCCGGTCCCGGCCGGCCAGGCCAGCCGCCCGCTGGTGCAACCTGCGCCGCCGAGCCGGGTTCAGATCGCCGTAGACCGCCCGCTGTATCAGCAGGTGGCTGAACCTGATCCCGGCCGCCGCCCCGCCGGGCTGCTCGACCAAGATTCCCGCGGCCACAGCCTCCCCCAGAGCCGGCAGCGGATCGCCCAGGCCCGCCAGCGTGGCCGCCGCCGCTAACTGGCATGGGCCGCCAAGGACGGCCGCTGCCACCACAAGCTCCCTCGCCGCCGGGCTGAGCGAGCTCACCCGCAGTAACACCACCCCGGCCAGCGAGCGGGGCACACCCAGGACCCCGCCGAGCCGCTCCAGGCCATCGACGCCGCACTCCTCAAGCACAGCCCGGCAGTACAACGGGTGACCGCCAGTCTCCTCGAGCAGGCGGCCCGCGGCCCGGCGCGACAACTCCCCGGCCCCCAGCGCCCGGCCTAATGCCACCACGTCCGCGGGCTCCAAACCACCCAGGCGCACCCGGCCCGCCCGGTGGTCCCCCGCCAGGAAGCGCTGCCAGCCGTCGCCTAGTCGGGACAGCTCACCAGTTCGGGCCGACACCACCACTAGCATCCGATCCGCCTGCAGACGACGCACCGCGAACAGCAGTGCCCGCGCGGAAGGCCCATCCGCCCACTGCAGGTCATCGATGACCGCGAGCATCATTCCCCGGCCGCGGCAGAATTGACCCAGCCACACGACCAGCTCGGCGCCAACCGCGAAAGGATCGACCCCGCCGCTCAGATCCGAGGCCAGTAATCCCGTCGGGCCACCCGTCTCGCGGGCGCTGGCGACCAGCTGGCCCACGATCCCGTAAGGCAGCAACAGCTCCGCCTCGTCGCCACTGGCCCGCAAGACCGTCGCCCCGGCCAGCCCGGACGCGAAATGCGTCACCAGGCTCGACTTGCCGATGCCGCCTTCACCCTCAACGAGTACGACTTTGGGCTCGCCGCGGCGTGCCGCTGCCGCAGCCGCCGCAAGCTCTGCCAGCTCACCCGCCCGGCCGACGAACACCCCCGGGCCGATTGCCGCGGCCGCGGACGGCAATGCGTACAGGGAAAAGGTCAACGCTGCTCGCCTCCCCGTGTGGGGCACAAACCCTTTGGGTGGCCATCGGGCAACCCGGCCGCACATTCTTAGGAGAGGGTTCGCCGCACACTGATACATCGCAACATCCGCCGGAATCGTTCCCCCCGGGCCGGGCCGCGGCGCGATGACTGGGCAGCGCGTCAAAAACACGGCAGAGGATGGAGGGGCAGGGCTCTGCCCCCTCCATCCTCTGCACCGACGTGACGTCAGTGGATCTGGCGCAGTGGACCGTTCAAGGTGCCGAAATTGCGTGTGCTCAGCGCCTGCACGCCGGCGTTGTGTTCACCGTTGAACGGGGTGGTAGCACCCGGGCAGCCGGCCTTGACGGCGTCCTTCGGCGAGTTGAACCACAGGCCCAGGTGGTACATCTGTACGGGGTCGAAGTCGGGGTTCTGGGCAGCGTCGGTCTTGAATACCTGCGGAGCGAGCGCCACGCCAGGCGCCACGGCAAACGTCTCGATGCTGAAGCGCCCGATGAACGTGCCTTGGGCGTGGCCCTTACTGTTGCTCTCCAGGTCCCCCTGGTACCAGGAGATGCCAAACGGCGCATTGGGCACCTGAATAACGAAAAAGTCGAAGTCCGTCTTGCGCGGCAGGCCGAGCGCAGAAACCTTCATGACCTCGACTGGGCCCTGCGACTGGATGGTGACCGTGGCCTGTGCATTGTTGAGGCATTTGGCGGTCACCGCAGCAGCGGAGCGGACCATCTGGAACGAGGCGTGCGTAACTGCCGGCTGGGCGGTAGCACCCGTAGCACCGGCAGCAGCTGCGGCGGCGCCGCCCCCGGCCGCGAGCAACGCGGCCCCCGCGATAGCGGCTGACTTTGCTAAGACGTTCATGTTCTTCTCCTCGTGTGGCTTCCACTCGCGTCGGCGCAGGAAGCTCCCTGGGTGGTGAACTGGCACCAGGTTCAGGTGCCGCCCGGCCATCGTCACCGCCCGCCCGGGCCGATGTCACTAGGGTCGCCCCCTAGTTCCGACCCTTGTTGTCGCGCGCCACGGCTTGCTGCCTGCACGGCGCACGTGGCGCATCAGGCAAAGGACAACGTCGCGGTGTGACAAGATTCGTGCCATGTCGTTCACCGACAAACTGCTGCTGTGGCTGCATCTCGGGTTCGCGATCTTCACGCTCGGCCCGGCGGCGGCCGCGTTGCTCGTGACGCCGCGCTACATCAGGAAACGGGACCTCCCCGTGCTGCGATACCTGTACCGCAATACGCGGATCTTTGGCGCGCTGACCGCCGGCGTTTTCCTTTTCGGCCTGCTGCTGGGCCGGCATGACTTCAATCAGGCGTGGTTCACCGCCGCGATGACCCTGTTCATCGTCGCCGCGGTCTTGCTTGTGCTCGTAATCTTCGACCAGCGCCGTGCCATCACCGCGATCGAAAAGGCGGTAGCGGTCGATGAGGCCGCGGCCGGGACGCCGGTGCCCGCAAGCGCGGCGCCTGCCAGCGTCGCCGGGGCCGCCGAGCAGAGCGAAACCGCGTCCGCCGGGCCAGGCGCTGCCGGGCCGGGCGCTGCCGGGCCCCGCTCTGCCGTCGGGCCGACCGGTGCCGCGGCCGCGCCGGCATCGGTCGAGCGTGGCCGAATCGCCACCATGGGCGGCGTGATCACCCTGATCTGGCTGGTGATACTCGTCCTGATGGTCTGGCACGGCTGACCAGGGAGCCGAAGATCAAGCGAGCGCTTGATTGAGATCGTCGAGCAGGTCGTCGCACGTTTCGATGCCGACGGACAGCCGCACCAAGTCGGGCGGCACCTCCAGCGCTGAGCCCGCGGCGGACGCGTGCGTCATCCGGGCCGGGTGCTCGATCAGCGACTCCACCCCGCCGAGTGACTCTCCGAGCGTGAACAGCCTGGTACGCCCGCACATCCTGACCGCGGCTTCCTCGCCACCGCGCAATCGCAGCGACACCATGCCGCCGAATCCGCGCATCTGCTTGGCTGCTACCTCATGGCCTGGATGGGCGGGCAGGCCGGGATAGAGCACCTGCGTCACCGCGGGGTGCGCGGCGAGCGCTCCGGCGATCCTGGCCGCGTTCGCGCAATGCCGATCCATCCTGACCCCGAGCGTCCTGACGCCGCGCAACGTCAGCCAGGCGTCGAACGGACCTGCCACCGCGCCGATCGCGTTCTGATGAAACGCTAGCCGCTCACCAAGGCCTGCGTCGGCGGGTACCAGCGCTCCCCCGACGACATCGGAGTGACCGCCGAGGTACTTGGTGGTGGAGTGCACCACCACGTCGGCGCCGAGCGCTATCGGCCGCTGCAGATACGGTGACGCGAACGTGTTGTCCACGACGAGCAGCGCGCCCGACTCGTGCGCCATGCCCGCGATCGCCGCGATGTCGGCGATGCCGAGCAAGGGGTTGGTGGGCGACTCGACCCACACCACCCGCGCCGGTTCTTCCTCGAGAGCATCCTTAACGGCTGCCGCGGCGGCGAACCGCACCGTCGTGTGACGCACTCCCCACCGGTCAAGCACCTTGGCGAACAGCCGGTAGGTACCGCCGTAGGCGTCGTCGGGGATCAGGACCCTGTCGCCGGGTGCGCAGACCGTGCGCAGCAGGCAATCCTCGGCGGCCATGCCGGAGGCGAAGGCGAGCCCCCGGGCGCCGCCCTCGAGCACAGCCAGGCATGTTTCCAGGGCGGTTCGCGTCGGGTTTGCTGTCCTGCTGTACTCGTAGCCACCGCGCAGGCCGCCGACCCCGTCCTGCTTGTAGGTGGATACCTGGTAGATCGGCGGTACGACGGCGCCGGTCACCGGGTCAGGTTCCTGCCCGGCGTGGATCGCCAGGGTCTCGAACCCGCCGCTGTCCCTCTTCATGGCGACACGTTCATGGCGACACTGTTCATGAGACTGGTGACACTGTTCATGACACTGTTCATGAGGGATGACACTGTTCATGAGGAGACACTAGCGAGAAAGGCGAGCACATCCTGGCGAGTCAGCATGCCAACTGGCTTGCCGTCGATCAGGATGACCGCCGCGCCAGCCTTCTCGAGCGCCTCGACCGCGCGGCTGACGGGTTCGCCCGAGCCGACCATCGGCAGCGGCGCGGACATGTGCCTGGACACGGGATCGCCGGGTCGGGCCCGGCCTGCGACCAGGGCGTCGAGAAGATCACGCTCAACGATGGACCCGACGACCTCGGCGGCCATCACCGGCGGTTCTACCTTCATGACGGGCAGTTGCGAGACGTCGTATTCGCGCAGGATCTCGATGGCGGTACCAACAGTTTCGCCCGGATGGGCATGCACGAACTCGGGCATCCCCGGGCCCTTCCTCGCGAGCACGTCGCTGACGCGGGGTTCGGCCGTGACCGCATCGAGGAAGCCGTAATCGGCCATCCAGTCGTCGCTAAAGATCTTCGAGAGGTAGCCGCGGCCGCCATCGGGCAACAGCGTCACGATCACCGCACCAGGATCGGCGGCTGCCGCTACCCGCAGCGCGGCCACCACGGCGAGCCCGGATGATCCGCCGACGAGCAGCGCTTCCTCACGCGCCAGCCTGCGGGTCATGCCGAACGATTCCTTGTCGCTCACCGCGATGACCTGATCGCACACCGACGGGTCGTAGGTCGCCGGCCAGATGTCCTCGCCCACGCCTTCGACGAGGTAGGGCCGGCCGGTGCCGCCCGAGTAGACGGATCCTTCCGGGTCGGCGCCGATGACCTGCACCCTGCCGCCCGACACGTCCTTGAGATAGCGCCCGGTTCCGGTGATTGTGCCCCCGGTGCCGATGCCGGCGACGAAGTGGGTGATGGTGCCGTCGGTCTGCGCCCAGATCTCCGGGCCCGTGGTCCGGTAGTGCGACGCCGGGTTTTCCTGGTTCGTGTACTGATCGGGCTTCCATCCCCCTGGTGTCTCGGCGGCCAGCCGGTCGGATACCGAGTAATAGGAGTCCGGGTGATCCGGTGCCACCGTGGTCGGGCAGACCACGACCTCGGCGCCGTACGCGCGCAGCACGGCGATCTTGTCCTGGGCGACCTTGTCCGGGCAGACGAACAGGCAGCGATAGCCCCTCTCCGCTGCGACGATAGCCAGGCCCACGCCAGTGTTCCCCGAGGTCGGTTCCACGATGGTCCCGCCCGGTTTGAGTGCGCCCGTTGCCTCAGCCGCCTGCACCATGTGCAGCGCGATCCGGTCCTTCACCGAACCGCCGGGGTTGACGTACTCGATCTTTGCAAGCACGTCGGCCGCGGCGGCCCCGGTGGTCACCTTTCTCAGCCGGACGATCGGGGTGTTTCCCACGAGTTCGACCAGCGAATCATGAACCTGCATGTACGACCGCCCTTGTCACAGAAGGCAGGAGAGTCACAGCAGGCAGGACAGTCGTCGCAGTGACGCGATCCCGCAGCCAGATTGCCAGCTTCGACGTTATCGGACCGTCCGCGGCTCCGGTCATAACGGCCAGGCTGGCCGAGCGCTTTCGCGCGAATCATGGGTTACCGTTGAGTAATCCACCGGCTCGAGGGAGAGATGCCATCATGCCCGAGGCAGTCATAGTTGCCACCGCCCGCTCGCCCATTGGCCGTGCGTTCAAGGGAACGATGAAGGACATCCGCCCGGATGACCTGGCCGCGCAGATCGTCCGCGCGGCGCTGGACAAGGTGCCGCAACTGGACCCGACGGCCATCGACGACCTGATGCTCGGCTGCGGCCTGCCAGGCGGCGAGCAAGGCTACAACATGGCCCGGGTGGTGACGATCCTGCTCGGCTATGACCACCTGCCAGGGACCACGGTCAACCGGTACTGCTCGTCATCGCTGCAGACTACCCGGATGGCGTTCCACGCCATCAAGAGCGGCGAAGGCGACGCGTTCATCTCCGCCGGTGTGGAGTGCGTCAGCCGCCTCGTCGCCGGGAGCAGCGACTCGTGGCCCGACACTCGCAACCCGCTGTTCGCCGACTCGGAGGCCAGGACCGCGAAAGAGGCGGAGGGCGGCGACGACGGCTGGCATGACCCGCGCGAGGACGGCGCTCTCCCCGACGTCTACCTCGCCATGGGCCAGACGGCCGAGAACGTCGCCGAACTGCGCGGCGTCAGCAGGAGGGAGCAGGACGAGTTCGGGGTACGGTCGCAGAATCTGGCCGAGAAAGCGCTGGCTGATGGGTTCTGGCAGCGTGAGATCACCCCGGTGACGATGCCCGACGGCACCGTGAACGCCAAGGATGACGGCCCACGCGCCGGGACCACGATCGAGAAGGTGGCCGCGCTGCAGCCGGTATTCCGGCCGGATGGAACCGTGACCGCGGGCAACTGCTGCCCGCTCAACGACGGCGCCGCTGCTGTGATCGTGATGAGCGACACGAAGGCCGCCGAGCTGGGCATCACCCCGCTCGCACGGGTCGTCGCCACAGGTGTGTCGGCGCTGTCGCCGGAAATCATGGGCCTGGGCCCTGTCGAGGCGTCAAGGCGTGCGCTCGCCCGAGCAGGCATGGCGATCGGCGACATAGACCTGGTGGAGATCAATGAGGCATTCGCCGCCCAGGTCATCCCGAGCTACACCGAACTTGGCATCGACCTGGACAGGCTCAACGTCAACGGCGGCGCCATCGCCGTCGGGCACCCGTTTGGCATGACCGGCGCGCGGATCGCGACGACATTGATCAACAGCCTCCAGTTCCACGACAAGACGTTCGGCCTGGAGACCATGTGCGTGGGCGGCGGCCAGGGCATGGCCATGATCCTCGAACGGCTGGCCTGAGAACCCGCTGCGCGGGGCGGCCTGACCACCTGCCGGCAGAACCCGGCCACATGATCCGTCACGGCACCGCCGTGCGGGAAGGTCGTGGCGCCCGGCTTGTCCCGACACGCCCGCTGTGTTGCCAGGGCTGCGTGGCGTATCTCGGAAAGCTGGAGGCCAGGGCTTGTCATGTGCCTAGCGCTGGTGCACGCTCGCACAAAGAGGAGCTCACCCTGGAGGTGCCAATTGGCTCTGAATCACTCTCCGGAGATGCACAAAAACCTCATCGCCCGGATCCCCGGCGTCACCGGACGTGACCTGCGGGAGTGGTTCACAAGCCTCGAATCAGGCCCCGCGTTCCTCCGCTGTGAGGAGCGCGCGCACTGGCTGGCTGACGAGCACGGTCTCTCCAGCGGTTATGCGACCGCGATCGTGCACGAGTACGAGTTGCGCCGCCGCATCCGCCTCTACAGTGGTTGAGTGGATCTCGATCGCGCCCGCGACTTCCTGCGGACTCATCACCGGGCAGTACTAGCTACCAGCCGCGCCGACGGCAGGCCGCAACTGTCGCCTGTACTGGCTGGTCTCGACGGCGAGGGCCGGGTGCTGATCAGCACCCGGGAGACGGCCATCAAGACACGTAACGTGCGCCGCGAGCCGCGCGCGTCGGTGTGCGCCTTCACTGAGAGCTTCTTCGGGAACTGGATTCAGGTCGAGGGCACCGCCGAGGTTGTCCCGCTGCCCGACGCGATGGACCTTCTGGTCCAGTACTATCGCGCCGTCGCCGGGGAGCACCCGGACTGGGCCGAGTACCGCGCTGCGATGGAACGCGACAAGCGAGTGATCATCCGCATCACGATCAACCGGGCCGGCCCCGACATCAGCGGCTGAGTAGCCCCAGGCCCGGCCCGGGCCTGCCGCGCCGGAGCGCGGCCCACCCTGGCCCGCCACGCGGGGCGCAGCCCCGCACCCGGGGGGCTCCGGGGGGTCGTTCCCCCGGGCAGATATCGAGGAATCGGCGCCGCCGGCCGGTGCCCGGCAAGCAGCATGCGGCCCACCGGCGTCCCCGCGCCGTCCACCGCCGGCCCTCCGCGCCGGAGCGCGGCCCACCCCGGCACGCTGCGCCGGAGCGCGGCCCACCCGGCCCGCCACGCGGGGCGCAGCCCCGCACCGGGGGGCTCCGGGGGGTCGTCCCCCCGGGCAGATATCGAGGAATCGGCGCCGCCGGCCGACGTCCGGCAAGCAGCATGCGGCAAGTGCCCCCGGTCGGAGTCGAACCGACACTGGGGACCCTTTTAGGGGGCCAGCCTCTTCCCTTGGGCTACGGGGGCGGAGAGATGATACCTCGTGCAGATACTGAAGACTCTTACACGTTTGAATAGGGCTCGCACCTTTTTGTGTATAGGGCCGATATTCAACCGTGCCGATGATCGCCAACGGCCTGCAGCAGCGGACGTGACGATGCCAGTGCCAGCTCGAACTCTTCTCTTGGTCGTTCCACGGTACCCAGCGATACGATCTCACGCGGGAAAAGGAGCGCGAGCGTCCAGTCTGCGACCACGCGCACCTTCCTGTTCAGCGTGGGCACGCGCGACAGATGATAGGTCCGGTGCAAGAACCAGGCGGGCCATCCGGTGAGCTTGAGACCGTAGACAGATGCGACGCCACGGTGCAAGCCGAGGCTCGCGACCGAGCCCGCGTACGCGTGCCGGTAAGGCTTTAGCTGCTGACCGCGCAAGAAGGCGCGGATGTTAAGTGCGAGCCTGCGCGTCTGGCGCAGCGCGTGCTGGGCGTTGGGCGCGCACATCGTAGCAGCCCCGCCGTCCGGTGCGGTCAGGTCCGGTACGGCCGCGGCGTCGCCTGCTGTGAAGACGCCAGGCAGGCCGGCCACCATCAGCTCGGCGGTAGCCCGCAGCCGCCCCTGCGAGTCAAGGGGAAGATCACTGTCCGCCAGCACCGGATGCGCCTTCACGCCCGCCGTCCATACCAGCGTGTTTGCGTCGAACTCGGTCCCATCATCGAGCACGATGTGGCCGCCGGTAGCCGACGTGAGCTTGGTCTCGAGCCGGAGGTCGATGCCACGCGAGCGCAACTCCTGCTGGGTGCGCTGGCCCATCTCAGGACCCACCTCGGGCAGGATGCGCCTGGTGGCCTCGACGAGCATCCACCGCATGTCACCCGGCTCGATACCCGGGTAATAGCGGCACGCATCGCGAGCCATGTCCTCAAGCTCTGCGAGAGCCTCAACCCCGGCAAAGCCCGCGCCGACGAACACAAAGGACAATGCCCGGCGGCGCACATCCGGATCTTGTGCCGAAGCCGCGATATCCAGTTGCGTAAGCACGTGATTGCGCAGGTAAATCGCTTCACCAACGGTCTTGAAACCGATTCCGTGATCCGCTAGCCCATCGATGGGAAGTGTTCGTGAGATAGAACCAAGCGCGACCACGAGGATGTCGTAACCGATCCGCCGGGATTCGCCCGCTACGGACCGGAAGTCTACGTAACGGCCCGCGTGGGAGATATATGTCACACTGCCGTTAAGCACCCGAACGCCGCGAAGAATCTGCCGCAGCGGAGCGACCACATGCCGCTCGGCCAGGTTACCGGCCGCCGCTTCCGACAGGAACGGCTGGTAGGTCATGTAGGACTTCGGGTCAATGATGCTGATTTCGGCCTCGGCCTTCCGCAGCTTGCGCTTCAGGCGCAGTGCGGTGTACATCCCCACGTAGCCTCCGCCGAGGATTAAGATCCGCGGCGCACCGTGCACGGCGCCTGGCTCGGCCAGGGAACCCTGACTGGTGTCGGTCATGGCTAGTGCCCCTTCTCTTGTCTGCGAGTCTTGCCCGCGAGTCCGGGTCTGCGAGTCTTGCCTGCGAGTCCGGGTCCGCGAGTCTTGCCTGCGAGTCCGGGTCCGCGAGTCTTGCCTGCGAGTCCGGGTCTGCGAGGCTTGCCTGCGAGTTTTGCCCGCGAGTCCGGGTCCGCGAGTCTTGCCTGCGAGTTTGCCCGCGAGTCCGGGTCCGAGAGTCTTGCTGCCTGTGTTGCGGGTCTTGCCTGTGTTGCGGGGTCTTCCTGCGAGTCGGAACGCTGCTCGGCTACGGTCCGAACGCCTCCAAAATGGCAACACCCCCTTCTCGTGAAAGATTTCACAAGCGGGCCTAGGTGATGGTTCAGTGGCGAGAAAGGCAGTGGGCCCCTGGCTAGCTACAGTCAGCGAGCCCCCCAGCCAGGCAGCCAGGCAGCCAGTCAGGCCAAAGGCCCCAGCCCAGCCAGCCAGGCAGGAGAAGACAGACAGACAGACAGACAGGCAGGCAGTCAGGCCAAAGGCCCCAGCCCAGCCAGGCAGGCGGGCAGGCGGGCAGGCGGGCAGGCGGGCAGGCGGGCAGGCGGGCAGGCGGGCAGGGCGGGCGGGCGGGCGGGCGGGCGGGCCAGGCTACGCGCTGTCCCCGATCTGGGGCGCAGGGTGCTGGTCCGGGTAGGCAGCCTGCTTCGCCCGCAGGAACACGGCGTCAAGCATGTCGTGGGTAACGCGGCCGGTGAACGTATTCTGCTGGCTGGGGTGGTAGCAGCCGATGAAAAGCACCGGCAGGCCGGACTTGCCTGCGAGCCCGACCTCGCGGCCGTGCCCGAATGGCGGCCGCGGCCGCGGCAGGGTGAACCCGGCGCCGCGAAGTGCTGGCCAGGATGCCTGCCAGGCGAAGCCGCCGAGCGCGACGATCACCCGAACGCAGTCCGCCACCTGGCCGAGTTCTGCGGCGAGCCACGGCGCGCAGGTGTCGCGCTCGCGCGGTGAAGGCCGGTTCGCGGGCGGTGCACAGCGGACCGCGGCGGCCATCCGCGCGCCGAGCAGTCGCTGACCGTCGCCTGCCGCCATGCTCTCAGCTTGAGCGGCCAGCCCGCACCGGTGCAATGAGCCGAACAGCCAGTCACCGCTGCGGTCGCCAGTAAAGATCCGGCCAGTCCTGTTGCCGCCGTGCGCGGCAGGCGCAAGCCCGACGATCAGCACCCGCGGCCGCTCGTCCCCCCAGCCGGGCACTGGCCTGCCCCAGTAGCGCTCGGATTGGAACGAGCGGCGCTTGACCGCGGCGGCCTGCTCTCGCCAGGCGACAAGGCGCGGGCATGCGCGGCAGACCGACTGCCGCGCGGCTAGCTCGGCCATAGTCGCAGCATCCCTGGCGAGCTTGCTGACGTCCGCAGCGCTATGTGCCACCGGCGTCGCCTGGGTAGCTGGATCACCGGGCCAGCCGGTTCCAGGCGGAACGGCCGTCCCGTGCGCGACGGTCAGCTGATGAGGCTCGCCACCCGGGTCAGCCATCCGCGGCGGCGTCCCGCATCGCGAGCGACCAGGCGATGCCGTCCAGGATGTCGTGCTCGCTGACCAGGACGCGGCGGAAGCCGAACCGCAGAAGGAGACGGTCAAGGATTAGCGCGCCGGCGCCGATGACGTCCACCCGGCCGGGGTGCATGACCCCGATGGCGGCCCGCTGCGCGTGCGTTTGCGCGAGCAGCTGCCCGGCCACCGCATGCACCTGCCCGGCCGTGATCCTCGCGTGGTGAGTGACCGACGCGTCGTAGGCAGGCAGACCGAGCGCGACACCGGCCACGGTAGTGACCGATCCGGCCAGCCCCACCAGAGTGGCCTCGCCCGCGCGCGGCACTTTGCGCGCCACGACATCAAGGGCCGCGTCGATGTCGGATGTTGCGGCGGCGATCTCGGCCGGGCCGGGCGGATCGCTGTGCAGGTGACGTTCGGTCATCCGTACGCATCCGACGTCCACCGACACCGAAGCGGAGATCCGGTCCGCGGCGCTAGCGCCCTGCACGCCCGGCCCCGGCGGCCCGCCCCGCGCGCAGGGCTCGCCACCGAGCACGAACTCGGTGGAGCCGCCACCAATGTCAACCACCAGGTAAGGTCCCGCCGGGCCGGTCGCGGCGAGCTCTGCGGTCGCTCCGTAGAACGACAGGGCCGCCTCCTCCTCGCCCGTGACGACCTCCGGCCGGATGCCAAGCAGCGCGCGCACGCCACCGGTGAACTCGGCGGCGTTGGCCGCGTCGCGGGTCGCGCTCGTCGCCACCATGCGCACCGAGCCCGCGCCAGTCGCAACAATGACGTCCGCGTAGCGCCGCAGCGCTTCGAATGTCCTGCCGAGCGCCTCTGGTGCCAGCCGTCCGGTGCGGTCTACCCCCTGACCAAGCCTGACGATTTCCATTTGCCTGACTACGTCGGCAAGTTCGCCGCGCGCAGGTTCGACATCGGCCACGAGTAGCCGAAGCGAGTTCGTGCCGCAGTCGAGCGCCGCCACCCGGGTCACGACACCGCCTAGTCCACCACAGCACGCGCGCCGCCGACCGCGGCCTCAGCTGTCACGGCCACGCATGGCCCGGCGAGCCACCACTCGCCCGCCGCGGCGAGCGCGGCACGCCCGAACGGGTTCACCCCTGGCACCGCGAGTTCGTGCGCGGCCAGGGCGTGCAGGCACTTCACCCGCTCAGGCATCCCGCCGGCGCTCTGCGTGCCGGCCGGAAGCGGCGCCTGCCCTTGCGCCCGCGCGGCCTCGTCGCGCCGGTCGAGGTAGTCGCGGTGGGCGGCCTGATACGCCTGCCGCAGGCCCGCATCCGCTGCGAGCCGATCTGTCATCCGCCTCATCTCGCCGCTGGCTTCGAGAGCGCCAATCGCCGAAGCTGCCGTGGGGCAGGTCAGGTAGTAAAGCGTGGGAAACGGCGCGCCGTCATCCAGCCGCGGCGCGGTCTCTATCACGCACGGCAGCCCGCATGGGCAGCGGCAGGCGACCGAGCGCACCCCGCGGGGCCTGCGGCCAAGCTGCGCGGCGATCACTTTGATGTCGGAATCCGCGACGGTCATCGCGGCGCCTGACGGTCCGCCTGCTCGACGGACTTCCACAAGGTCACATACCAGGCGCCGCGCGGCGCCTGGGCTGGCTGCAGCAGGCCGCTGCCCGTCTGCCCATTAATGATCACGTAGCAGGTTTCGTCGGGCATGCACATGTTCAGCCTGGCCCGTGCCTGATCTTCGATATACGTTGGGTCTGTCAGCCGCTGCTGCTCCGCTTGCATGCTGCGCACCTGCGCCTCGACCGTCTTGTGCTGCGCCACGAGCTGGTCGATCTGACGATGCTGCGCGATGTACTCCCGCACCGGATAGGCGAGGCTCAGCGCGATGGCGCACATCACCACCGCGAGGACCGCGGCGCGGCTCGTTAGCCGGGGCCTGCCCCGCCCGCCGGAACGAGCCACGTCGTGACTGGTGCCCGCGCTATCGCCGCCTGCAGGGACCGGGCCGGCACCCTCCTGCGCTGCCATCAGCCGCCTACCATCGGAACCTGCTCAGCCCTCCGTCACGAACCGGGGGAACGCACCCGCTCCTGCGTAGGCGGCCGCGTCATCGAGCATTTCCTCGATGCGCAGCAGCTGGTTGTACTTGGCGACGCGTTCTGACCTGGCAGGTGCGCCGGTCTTGATCTGGCCACAGCCCATGGCCACCACGAGGTCGGCGATTGTGGTGTCCTCCGTCTCCCCCGACCGGTGGCTCATCAGGCAATGGAAGCTGTTGCGGTGCGCGAGTTCGACCGCATCGAACGTCTCACTGAGCGTGCCGATCTGGTTGACCTTCACAAGCAGCGCGTTCGCCGACTGCTCCTCGATGCCGCGGCGGATGCGCTCTGGGTTGGTGACGAACAGGTCGTCCCCGACCACCTCCACCCGCGAGCCGATGGCCGCAGTGAGCTCTCGCCAGCCGGCCCAGTCCTCCTCGGCGAGCGGATCCTCCAGGAGAACGATCGGGTAGTTGTCCAGCCAGTCGGTGTAGATCTGCGTCATCTCCTGTGCGTCGCGCGGCGCGTTCTCGAAGACGTAGGCACCGTCCTTGGAGAACGTGTTCGCGGCGGCGTCCATCCCGAACGCGATGTCCCGGCCTGGCGTGAAGCCGGCCTTGCCGATCGCCTCGGTGATCAGGTCCAGGGCCGCCCTGTTGTGTTCCAGGTTCGGTGCGAATCCACCCTCGTCGCCGACGCCGGTACTCAGCCCGTGCTGCTTGAGCACGGACTTCAGCGCGTGGTACGTCTCCGCGCCCCAGCGGAGCGCCTCCGCGAACGTCGGCGCGCCGATCGGCCCGATCATGAATTCCTGGATGTCGACGTTCGAGTCGGCGTGCGCGCCGCCGTTCAGGATGTTGAACATGGGGACGGGAAGCAGGCGGGCATTGGGCCCGCCGAGGTAGCGGAACAGCGGCAGGTCGGCAGAGTCAGCGGCGGCTCTGGCCACGGCCAGGCTCACGCCCACGATCGCGTTCGCGCCCAGCCTCGACTTGTTCGGCGTGCCGTCCATATCGATCATGGTCTGATCGATGATCCGCTGATCGTCGGCATCCTGGCCGATCAGTTCGGGCTGGATCGTGTCAATGATGGTCGTCACCGCGCCGTGCACGCTCTTGCCGCCGTACTCTGTCCCGCCGTCGCGCAGTTCGACCGCCTCGAACGCCCCCGTCGACGCACCGCTCGGCACCCCCGCCCGGCCGAGCGAGCCGTCGTCGAGCAAGACCTCCACCTCTACCGTGGGGTTGCCTCTCGAATCCAGGATCTGCCTGGCATGGATTGCGTCGATGGACGCCATGGCGCTCCTTTGGCCGGTCACTCGCAGCGTGGTTGGATCAGCGTGGTTGGATCAGCGTGGTTGGACTGGCGTGGTTGAACTGGGGCAGGTCAACATGTCCGCATTGGAGCCTAGTCGACTCCAGGCGCGTTCTCTCGCTCCCACGCGCGGACGTCATAGGCGAACCGGCGTGCCGCAGCGCGAAGCTCAAGTTCAGGGTCAAGCCCCGCGCTGCGGGCCTCCGCCGCCAAGGCAAGCAACCTCGCGCCAAGCTCGTCTCCCTGACTGGGCGTGTCCGGTGCGGCCAGGTTCGCCTGCGCACCGGCCTCGGCAGCCCGGGAGAGCAGTTGCGCGGCCAGCGACAGGGCCGGCTGGGCGAACGGTATGCCGTCGAGCGCCGAGCCCGGCCGGCCCCCGGATTCCTTCCGTTCCGCCGCCTTGATCGCCGCCCAGTTCGCCTTCACCTCATCCGCACCTGACACTCGCACGTCCCCGAACACGTGCGGGTGCCTGCGCACGAGCTTGCCCACGATGGCGCCGGCCACGTCGTCAATCGTGAATCCGGTGCCGTCGTCGCGCTCGGCGGCGATACGGGCGTGAAATACCACCTGCAGCAGCACATCGCCGAGTTCGTCCCGCAGGTGCTGCGCGTCGCCCGACTCGAGCGCCTCGAGCGCCTCATAGGACTCTTCGATCAGGTGCGGGGCGAGCGAGCGGTGCGTCTGCTTGGCGTCCCACGGGCAGCCGGTGCGAAGCGTGTCCATGGTCGCGACCAGATCGAGCAGCCTGCCACCGGGCAGGTCATAAGAGCCGGGCAGCACCTCGGCGTCGAAGCCGGCCTCCGCGAGCGCCGTGAGCAGGTCATCCTCGCCCGTGGGCGCGGCGAGCCACACGACTGGCGCACCGCGCGCGGCGGCCAGCGCGATCAGCCGCGCGGCCCTGGCGGCGGCGGCTTCCTCGGGTACCAGTTCGCAGGCAATCCCGGCCCGCTCGAGCGCCGCAAGCTGCGGGTGACCGGGCGCTGCGGCGAGGACCTGCCCAGCCGTGCGGAGAGCCTCCCAGGCCGGCAGGCTCAGCAGGCCCGGAGCCACCCTGGGGGTGGTGCGGAGCACGATCAGCCGGCTGTCCTTCTGCCGGGTTCCGCGCGACGCGCCGCCGGACCGGTCACCGGCTCTTGAACCCGCCACGTCAGCCCTGAGACTGCTGCGGCGCCCCGAGAGCGGCGGCCCGCGACAGCGGGCTGGCTGGCGGGTTTATGGTGAGCTGCGCCGCGTCGAGCTGCCCGAACTGCGGATTGATCTTGATGTCAAGGCGCTTGGCGGCCGCCGCGACTTCCGCGGTGATCCGGGCGCTGAACTGCTGCTGCTGTGCCGTCGTCAGCGACGACGCGTTCTTTGCACCGGTGAACTGCACGGCGAGCTTCTCGATGGTCGCCTCGTAGCGCCCGTACTGATCCGTGAGGCCTGGTGGCAAGGCGTTGAACACGGCGAACTGGGCCGGGGTGACAGCCGAGCCAGTCTGCTGCTCGATCTGCGCGGCTGCCGTAACGAGGCCCTGCTGCGCTTCTGCCGGCGTCACCTGCACGCCGTTGCGCTGTGCGATGGAGTCGATGATGCGGAACCTGACGAGCCACATGAGCACCAGCCGCGGCATGTCAGCGGGCTTGTACTGCACCTGGCCCTGCAGCGAAGGGTTCGCCGTGTACACATTGTTGAGTGACGTGACATCGTCCGACAGCGTGGCCGTCGACACACGCTGCGTGCCAAGGATTGCCGCCGCGCCCATCTGGACCTGGCCGCATGCCGTGAGCAGTACGAGCGCAGCAAGCGCGGCGACTGCCCATGCGCTCCTGATCGCGGTGCGGAACACGGCGATGTCCTTCCTCGCGCGCAAGGCGCGGCGGTCACGCCGCACCATCAGGTCTATCCGGCGCATCAGTGTGGAACGTCGTCGAAAACTGCCCTGACGAGTTCGCCGCACCATGCGAGCAGCTCCGCATCACGCAGCGGCCTGCCGCCCACGACCGCGGTCTTGGGCACCGGTACGAGCATGGTACGCACCTGCGTCTTGAGCACGGTCTTCGGGTACAGCCGCTGCACCCGCACCTGCCGTGACTCTGGCAGCTGCACCGGAGCGAACCGCACGAAGCTGCCCTGCAAAGTTATATCTGTGAGCCCGACGCGGCGGGCCCGCCAACGTAGCCTCGCGACCTCAAGCAGGTTCTCCACCGGTTCGCGCGGCGCGCCGTAGCGGTCGGTCAGTTCGTCGCGGGCTGCCACGATCTGATCGTCGGAGTCGATCGCGGCGATCCGCGTGTAGGCCTCGAGCCGCAGCCGCTCGCCGCCGATGTAGTCGTGCGGGATGTGCGCGTTCACCGGCAGTTCCACCCGCACTTCCGGCCGCTCCGCCGGGCCGTCGCCCTTCAGCTCGCGGACCGCCTCGCCGATCATCCGCACGTACAGGTCGAACCCGACTCCCGCGACGTGCCCGGACTGCTCGCCGCCGAGCAGGTTTCCCGCCCCGCGGATCTCCAGGTCCTTCATGGCCACGTACATGCCCGCACCCATCTCGGTGTGCTGTGCGATCGTCGCGAGCCGCTCGTGCGCCGTCTCGGTGAGCGGCTTCTCTGGCGGGTAGAGGAAATACGAATAGGCGCGTTCCCGTCCGCGCCCCACTCTGCCACGTAGCTGGTGCAGCTGGGAGAGCCCGTAGACGTCGGCGCGATCCACGATGAGCGTGTTGGCGTTGGGGATGTCGAGCCCGGACTCCACGATCGTGGTCGCGACGAGCACGTCGTAGTTCTTCTCCCAGAAGTCGACCATGATCTGCTCGAGGGTGCGCTCGTTCAGCTGCCCGTGGGCGGACGCCACCCTCGCCTCTGGCACGAGCGCCGCCACCCTGGCCGCCACCTTGTCGATGCTCGCGACGCGGTTGTGCACGAAGAACACCTGCCCGTCGCGCATCAGCTCGCGGCGGATAGACGCGGCGATCTGCTTCTCGTCGTAGGCCCCGACGAACGTGAGCACCGGGTGCCGCTCCTCGGGCGGGGTAAGGATGGTGGACATCTCACGTATCCCCGCCACGCCCATCTCAAGCGTCCGGGGGATCGGCGTCGCGGACATGGCGAGCACGTCCACCTCGGTGCGCAGCCGTTTCAGGTACTCCTTGTGCTCGACGCCAAAACGCTGCTCCTCGTCGATGATCACGAGACCGAGCCGCTTGAACCTGGTCTCGGGCGAAAGCAGCCTGTGCGTCCCGATCACTACATCCACTGACCCGTCGGCGAGCCCGCGCAGCGTGCTCGCGGTCTCGGCGCCGGTCTGGAACCGCGACAGCGGCCGTACCTCCACCGGGAAGGGCGCGTAGCGCTCGGTGAACGTGGACATGTGCTGCTGGACGAGCAGGGTCGTGGGGACGAGGACCGCTACCTGCATGCCGTCCTGCACCGCCTTGAACGCCGCACGCACCGCTATCTCGGTCTTGCCGTAGCCGACGTCGCCACTGATCAGCCGGTCCATCGGAACCTGCCGCTCCATGTCGCGCTTGACCTCGTCGATAGCCGCGAGCTGGTCCGGCGTCTCCACGTAGGGGAAGGCGTCCTCGAGTTCACGCTGCCAAGGGGTATCCGGGCCGAACGCGTGCCCGGGCGACGCGGTCCGCGCCGAGTACAACCGGATCAGCTCACCGGCGATCTGGCGGACAGCCTTGCGCGCGCGCCCCTTGGTCTTCGCCCAGTCCGCGCCGCCGAGCCTGTGCAGCGTGGGCGCTTCGCCGCCGACATACCTGGTGACCTCGTCGAGCTGGTCGGTGGGCACGTAGAGCCGGTCGTGCGGCTGGCCACGCTTGCTCGGCGCGTACTCGATGACTACGTACTCGCGGGTGGCCCCGTGGACAGTACGGCTTGTCATCTCGACATAACGGCCGACCCCGTGCTGCTCGTGCACGACGTAGTCACCGGGGTGCAGGCGCAGCGGATCAATCCCGCCGCGGCGCCTGGCAGGAAGCCGCCGCATGTCCTTCGTGCTCGCTCGCTGGCCCGCCAGATCGGTCTCAGTGAGCAGGGCGGTCCGGATGCCCGGCCAGACGAACCCTCGCTCGACAAGCCCGGTCACGACGTAGGGCACGCCGGGCTCTGGCGGCTGCGCAGGGTCCGGCAGATCCGCCAGCCTGGCGCCGAGTCCACCGTCACGGAGCAGTTCCGCGAGCCGCTGCGCTGGCCCGTGCCCCTCCGTCACCAGCGCGACCCGCCAGCCGTCCGCGAGCCAGGCACGCACGTCAGCGAGGGCACGGTCGGTGTCGCCGCGGTAGGACTCGGCGGGTTTCGCACTGATCCTGAATGGCTCACGCGCGGTGTCGCCGACCGATCCGGTGGCGCCGCCCTCGGGCCGCTCACCCGTGCCCGCACCCGGCTGGTCGGTGCCGAACGGAGTCAGCGTCCACCAGGAAAGACCGAGCTGGTCGGCCGCGCCGCGGACCTCCTCGATGGGCCTGAAGGCGGCGCCGCCCAGGTCGATGGGCGACTGCCCGCCGACTGCCGCGTTCACCCAGGACGCCTCGAGGAATTCCTGGCTGGTGCTGACAAGCTCCGCCGCGCGCGTACGGATGCGTTCCGGATCGCAGGCGAGCACGCAACCGCCGGCAGGTATGTGGTCGAGCAGCAGTTCCATCCGCTCGGCGAGTGCTGGCGCGAAGGCCTCCATGCCTTCCACTGCCACGCCTTCAGCCAGCTTGCCGAGTACCTCGGCAAGACCGGGGTGCTCCGCGGCCAGCCGTTTAGCGGCAGCACGAACCGCAGGGGTAAGCAGCAGTTCGCGGCACGGCGGCGCCCACAGCCCGCCGGCCGCGGTTTCCAGGCTGCGCTGGTCGGCGACCTTGAAGTAGCGGATCTCCTCGACGGTGTCGCCGAAGAACTCGATCCGGAGCGGATGTTCCTCGATGGGCGGGAAGACATCAAGAATGCCGCCGCGAACAGCGATGTCGCCGCGATTCTCCACCAGATCGGCACGCGTGTAACCAGCCTCCACGAGCCTGGTGAGCACGTCGTCGGGGTCGGCTTCTTCACCGGCCCGCAATCTGATCGGCTCGATGTCGCCGAGGCCGGCCACGATGGGCTGCAGCAGGCTCCGTACTGGGGCGACGACCACCTGGAGCGGGCCGGCCGAGGGATCACCTGGGTCGGGGTGCGCCAGCCTGCGGAGCACGGCGAGCCGCTGCCCGACAGTGTCAGAACGTGGCGAGAGCCGTTCGTGCGGCAGCGTCTCCCAGGCCGGGAAGCACACGACCGCCTGCGCAGGAAGCAACGAGGTCAGGGCCGCGGTCAGATCCTCTGCCTCCCGGGCGGTGGCCGTGACCGCAAGCACGAACGGCGCCGCGCCGCTATCCGGGCCGGGGCGGCGGGCGAGTGCGGCGGCCACGAAGGGCCGCAGCGCCGCGGGTGCGACAAAGTCCCCGCCCGCCTCGTGGGCACGCGAAGCGGCCCCGCTCGCGGCGCGCTCGTATTCGAGGCCGCGGCGAAGCTCAGGGTCTTCGGCGATGACGCCGAGAAGTCCGGCAAGGCTCATAGTTTTGCTACAGGCAGCCCAAAAATCCCCGGGCCGGGCAGCACGGGGGGGTCGTTTCCAGTTTAGGGCCTGCCGCGGGGTGGCGAGGCAACGGTCGGGCGCGGGGTGGCGAGGCAACGGTCGGGCGCGGGCAGGGCCGGCTCGCCGGCGCGACACGTCTACGACGCGAAGCGCGTCCAAATGACTACTCTACGAGTTCGTGGCTCGCATTAGTGAGGACCCGGTCCCAGCGGACGGCTCGCAGGCACCCGGTGGTAAGCAGGAACCCGGCGGTAAGCAGGCACCCGGGGACAACCCGGGCGCCGCGCAGATGTTCATCGCCGCCGTACGCGACTACGCCCACAAGCGTGTAGGCGATCCCGTCTGCCTGCTCGAGGCAGGGTGCGGCCGTCTCGCGGGCGACCTCGGTGTCGGCAGGCTTCGGGCGGCCGGGTTCGACATCCGGGTGAACGGTATCGATCACGACCATCCGCTCACCAGAGAGATAACGGCGGTACGCGACGATCTGCAGTCGGTCACGCTCGGCGACCTGCGCACCGTGCCGCTGCCGCCGCGCTCGTACGACATCGTGCACTGCGCCGGCCTGCTTGAACGGATCTGGCACGTCGAACTGGTCCTCGACCGGCTCGTGGCGGCACTCAAGCCCGGTGGCGTTTTCCTGCTACGGACCGCTGACCGGAATTGCGCGGCCGGTGTCGTCGACCGGCTTGCCGCGGCATTGCCCGCGCGGGCACGCGAACACGCCTGGCGCCACCTGCGGCCAGGAGAGCCTGGGCCCTATCCTGCCGTGTACGAGGAGATCGTCTCGGGCGGGGGAATTCACGGGTTCGCGCTGATGCGCGGCCTCGTCATCGCCGAGCGAGGAGCCACTCGCAGTGACCTCGCAGGTACCGGCGCTTGGTTGCGGGCGCAGGGCTCGGCGCGGCGGTTTGCCGCCAGAGCATCGCGCGGCAAGTACACCGACGATCACGACGAACTGCTTTTCGTCATGCGCAGGCCAGAAGACCGGTTCGCCCGCGTGCTGTGACCCCGGCAGTGACCCTCGTGTGCCACCGAGTCCAGCTTGGATGCCGCCGAGTCCAGCTTGGATGCCGCCGCGCACAGGAAGGTGGCTCCAGCGCACCGTGCGGCACCATCTCGTGATCGTTTCGTCTTCCAGCGCGGCCGGATGGCCGCCGTCTATGGAAAGTACCGCCATGATCCGCAACTGTGTTAAATTTCCGGCGCTATGCGCGGGTTAGTTAACGCAAGAACGGATCATGAGCGCGGCGGGCGATCACGCTGAGGGCACATCCCGGGCCGCAGCCACCCCACCCGGCCGCTGCCGCCGCGGATACCCGGGTCCCGGCGGCAATACGGTGTTTACCCGGTCCTGCCTCGCTACCGGGTCCCGCCTCGCTACCAGTCCTGCCTCGCTACCGGGTCCTGGCTCGCTACCAGCCTCGCTACCGGGTCCCGCCTCGCTAGCGGGTCCCGCCTCGCTAGCGGGTCCCGCCTCGCTACCGGGTCCGGCCACGGGCCAGGTCGTCTAGGTGGTCACACATCTGCGGCCACCGGGCTGGATCGACCTTGCGGGCGAAGAAGGCACCGCTGGAGCGGAGTTCGGTAAGGTCTGCCGGCTCGAGCGCAGCCGGATGCCACGCCCCGTCCGGCCAGCGAATGTACCGTCGTGAGTCGTTTACCACGGCAAGCTCGGGCGAACCGTTGAGCGCGACCGTCGCCGCCCACGTCTCGTCGGGCACCGGGGCCCGGCGCAGGTAGGCAAGCAACGGCCCGTTGAGTGGTGAGCCGAGCACCTTGTCGACGGCAGCGGCCGACAGGTTCACCCACATGTCGCCCGCGTACAGATGCACGCCGCCGTGATAGGGGTGCCGCCTGGCCCACGGCAGCGGGACAGACCGAGCCGACCAGGGCAGCCTGCGCTTGTAAAGGTATCTGCGCCGCGTCGTGGCCTGCCACGGGTGCGCGTCATCCGCCGGATCGCCGTCCGCGCGGAAGTGCCTGAGGAACGCGTCGCACCGCGCCGCCTCGAGTTCTGCCTCGATAGATCTCATGCCGCGGATGGGATAGTCCTGGCCGGAGATCACCAGAGCCCAGCTCAGCCCGGGCACATTCGCCTGCACCCACCGCAGGGACCTGTCAACGGCGGTCACGAGGGACAGCCGGCCCCATTGGCATGACACCGGATCAGGTATCAGCGCGACCCGGGAGCTTGCAGGCAGCCGCAGCGGCTCGCCTGACGGATCGTGGTGGACCGCGGCCATGGTGTCGCCCTCGTCGGTGAGCCGCGACACCAGCCGGGCGACCTGCCCGGGATAACGGTGCGAGAGCACGATAACGGCGATGGGGCCGCGTCGTGGGTTGCTAGCCATCGGTCCGGCACTCTAGCCCTGCTCGCGGCGGCAGGCACAGCGAGGCAGGTGGCGCAGCAGGACGCGGTAACCGCGCGGCGGCGGGAATATTCTCCGGACGCGAGCAAGCCACCCTTCCGTCTTCGGTGCGGCCGCCACCCCGTCCGGCCGCCACTGTGCCCGGCCACCCTGCCCGGCCGCCACCCCGTCCGGCCGCCACCCCGCGCTGCCGCCACCCCGCGCTGCCGCCACCCCGCGCTGCCGCCACCCCGCGCGGCCGCCACCGTGCCCTGCCGCCACCCCGTGCGGCCGCCACCGTGCCCGGCCGCCACCCGTCCGGCCGATGACACAAGACGCCGGTGACACCATCGCGCCGATGACACACGATGGCCCATTAGGTGTCAACATCGGCACACGGTGGCCCATTGTGTGTCACCGCCACCCAGCACATGCACGAAAACGCTCCGGGATCATGGGCGTGGCTGCGGGGGCACCCCAATCGCGCTGCTCTCGGCAGCGCATTGGCCTCACGTACGCGGTCTTGATCCATATGGCAACGCCGGGTACTGCTTTTGCCAGCGCGCGGTACGGCCCACTGTGGTCCGCGGCGCCGGGGTCACGTTGCTGGCCTGCGGTGGCCACCTCTCGTAACGTAGTGCTCTGCGAAACACGCACATCGCGGCGCCACATTTGTGCGCGACCATGATCGATGGCCCAGGCAGGGCCCCCCTGGGAGCCAACGATCATGAAGGGAGGACACCGTGCAGTTCCTACGTGGCCGTGCCCACTGGAGACCCGGATGACCGCACTCGCTGCCGGGCTCCAAACCGATCTAACGGGCTTGCCCGCGTATGCGCCGGACGAGTTCCAGCTTGCGGACCTGGAATTGCTGCTCACTGGCGCGTTCACGCCGCTCAGCGGTTTCATGTGCGAAGCGGATGCCGCTGCCGTGGCACGTCACGGCTGCCTCGCCGACGGACGGCCGTTCCCCTTCGCCGTCACCCTGGACGTGCCCGGGAGCGCCGTGCCTCCTGACGCGCGCATGCTCGTACTCGAGGATCCGGAAGGAGCGCCGCTCGCCCTTCTCGAGATCACCGAACGCAGCCAGGCGGGCCCCGACGGTGCCGCGAGGATTGCCGGACCGGTCCGCGCGCTGGCCGAACCCGAGCACGGGCCATTTCGCCGGCTGCGGCGCGATCCTGCCGAAACGCGGGCCGCACTGGGCACGATAGGGCAAGCACCGCAGGGCGGGGCGGCGCACGGCGAGGAACCAGCAGGCGCGGCTCGGCAGGGCGGGGCGGCGCACGGCGAGGAACCAGCAGGCGCGTCTCGGCAGGGCGGGGCGGCGCACGGCGAGGAACCAGCAGGCGCGGCTCGGCAGGGCGGGGCGGCGCACGGCGGGGCGGCGCACGGCGAGGAACCAGCAGGCGCGGCTCGGCAGGGCGGGGCGGCGCATGGCGGGGCGGCGCACGGCGGGGCGGCGCACGGCGGGGCGGCGCACGGCGAGGAACCAGCAGGCGCGGCTCGG
Organism: uncultured Actinomycetota bacterium; assembly: GCA_963727015.1. Taxonomy (GTDB): domain Bacteria; phylum Actinomycetota; class Actinomycetes; order Streptosporangiales; family Streptosporangiaceae; genus DATFVJ01. Next base: position 154,079 of record CAVSEV010000011.1, read on the forward strand.
CAGGGCGAGGCGGCGCACGGCGGGGCGGCGCACGGCGGGGCGGCGCGCAAACCGATGCCGCAGCAACCGGTGCTTGCGTGCCTTACCCGCGGTCCGTTGCACCGGCGCGAACTCGGCCAGCTACGGCACCTGGCCGACGGCATGCGCGCCAAGCTGCTGCTGATGCCGCTTGTCGCGGGAGCAGCGGAGGTCGTGGTGCGGCCTGAGGCCCTGGTCAGGACCGTCGTCGCCGCGCTACCTCAGCTGCCCGCTGACACGCTGGTGGTCCCCGTCCCGCTTGCGCCACGCGGGCCGGAAGGGACCAGGGACGAGGTGCTCGCGCGCGCGCTCGTCGCCGCCGCCTACGGTGCGACCCACCTCTTCGCGCCCGCGCCATGCACCGGTGGTCAAGCGGGGCAGGCCGCCGCCCGCGCGGATACGGTCAGCACCCATGTGAGCAGCACCCATGTGAGCAGCACCCATGCGGGCAGCACAGAGCTGGGCAGCACCGGCGCGACCATCGCCAGCCTGCCGCGCGCGCCGATACCCGTCGTCATGCCTGGCGAGTGGGCATTCGACGTGGCGGCCGATGTGTGGCGCCCCGCCGTGCGGATCGGGGCGGCTGCGCGGCGGGAAGGGCTGAGCCCAGCCGAGCTCACGGGCCTGCTCGAACGCGGCGTGGAGATCCCTGACTGGTTCACGCCTGCGCGGGTAGCCCGCGAATTGCGCGCTGCCCGGCCACCACGGCACGAGCGCGGGCTCGTTCTCTTCTTCACCGGGCTTTCCGGCGCTGGCAAGTCCACGGTCGCCCGCGACGTCGCCGACGCCCTAGCGGAACGCGGCGACCGCACCGTGTCGCTGCTCGACGGCGACCAGGTACGCCGGCTCCTTTCCGCCGGGCTCGGTTTCTCCCGCGCGGACAGGGATCTCAATATCGTGCGCATCGGCTTCGTGGCAGCCGAGATCGCGCGCCATGGGGGTGTGGCGATCTGCGCTCCCATCGCCCCCTACGCGGCGGCGCGCGCGCGGGTACGCGAGCTGGCCAGTGAGACTGGAGACTTCCTGCTGGTGCACATCGCAACCCCGCTCGAGGCGTGCGAGGCCCGCGACCGCAAGGGCCTCTACGCCAAGGCACGGGCCGGTGCCATCACAGGTTTCACCGGCATCTCGGACCCCTACGAAGAGCCTGACGACGCTGACCTGGTGATCGACACCACGGACGCGACACGTCAGGACGCGGTCAGCGCCGTGCTCAGCGTGCTTACTAGTGGCGGCTGGCTTACCGGATAGCAGCACGGCGATGGCCGCGTCCTGAGCCCGCATCTGGCGCCGTCATGGGGTGGCTGCTCGCCGCCTCCAGCGTCACGGCTGCCGTGCCTGTTTCCGTCGGCGTCGGCCATTTTCCGCCGGCCTCGGCCATTCCTCCGTTGGCATCAACCATTTTGATCAGTAGTGACCAGCCGTGCATCAGCCACCTCCGCCGTTGCGCCCACGCCGAGCCGCCTGGCTGGCGTATGTTGGTGCGGTTCAGGGCCTTCGCTGGCGGAACATCTGTGGCCCCCCCGAGCGCCGAGCGATGAGGAGCCCATACGGGAATGGAGCGATCACCGCAGCCGGACTCGTTCGAGCTATCCGATTACGCAGCGATTCTTCGCCGCCGCTGGTGGGTCGTCGCGCTCGCAGCATTTCTCGGCCTCGCGGGTGCGGTGGCGTACACCGCGCTCATTCCCGCGACCTACACCTCAGCGGCCTCCGTCTACGTCCGCCCGCTGAGCACCGACGCGAGCCAGACGGCCGGCAGTAAGGCCACCGGGGGCGTCGACCTCGACACCGAGGCGCAGGTCGTCCAGTCTGCCAGCGTCGCCACCCTGGCCGGGCAGATGATGAACAGCACACAGTCAGCGTCCGCCGTGGTCAGCAAGATCAGGGTCACAGTGCCGGCCAACTCCCAGATTCTGCAGATCAGCTGCATGGGCCGCACGCCGTCAGCGGCGGCCCAATGCGCGCACGCGTTCGCGACCGCCTATCTGCAGAACCGCAGCGCGACGGCAACCAGCCTCATCCAGAGCCAGCTGACGTCAATGCAACAGCGGGAAAACGCCCTCCAGCTGAAGATCACGGCTGTCACTGTGAAGATCAAGGCAATGCCGCGCGGGTCGAGCAAGCGGATAACCGCGAATAGCGAAATAACCTCGGATAGTAACCAGTTGAGCGCACTTTCCAGCCACATCGCTTCCCTCATCGACCAGGGCGCGGACACCTCAGGCGGAAGGATCATTACCGACGCCGTCGCGCCGCAGCACCCTTCCAACCCTCGCCTATCGGTCTACCTGCCGAGCGGACTCGCGGCTGGCCTTCTGATCGGGCTTGTGATCGCATTCTGGCGGGACAGGTCCGACGAGCGGGTCCGCGGCTCGCGCGATGTCGAGACCGTGCTGCACCTACCGGTCCTGCTCGACCTCTCCCGCACTCGCGGCCACTCGCGCGGCCACTCAGGCGGCCACCCAGGCGCCCGCGCGCATCTTTCCGTCGCCGAGCCGCGATCAAGGACCGGTCAGGCATTCGCCGAGCTTGGGCACTCGGTCGTCGCCACACTCGGGCAGGGCAACCACGTCGTGCTCGTCGCGGGCGCCTCGGCAGGCCAGGCCGGCAGCGCGGTTGCCGCCAACCTGGCAGCCGCCCTGGCCAGAACGGGCTCCGAGGCGATCCTCGTCTGCGCCGACCTGCGCGGCAGCAGCACCCCGCAGCTGTTCGGGCTCACCACCGGCCCCGGCCTCGCCGAGGTCGTCATCGGCCGTGCCAACATCGCCGAAGCCGAGCGCCACCCCGCCGAGGTACCCCAGCTACGGGTCATCACGCCGGGCGTCGACGGCCACCTCGCCTCCTACCACCTGCAACGGGACGTGACAGAGCAGCTGGTAAGCCGGCTGCGCGCCAGCGCACGTTACGTAATCTTGGAAGCGCCGCCCTTGGCCGACGGCGCCGACGTATATGCGCTCGCCCAGCTTGTGGATGCGGCAGTAGTGGCCATCGAGGTCCCCCGCACACTGCGTGACGAGGTCCGGGAGGGCGTCAGGCAACTGGACCGGATGGGCGCCGCGGTGCTCGGTGCGGTCCTGCTGCCATCGCTGGGAAATGCGACGCCGCCAGCGGCTTTGCCCGGCCCGATTGCCGCGGGGCCGCGGGCCGCCGAGCCGGTCGTGCCGGCCGACTACCTCGTGTACCCACCGCGCACAGGCGCTGAACGCACGGCGGGCCTGCCGGCCTTGGAGGGCCCGCCGGCCTTCGACGATACGGCCGCCGCCCCGGTGCGGCGCCCGAGCCGCGGCGCCCACTACGACGCGGCAGCCGACGCCTCGCCCGCCTCGCCACCATCGCGCGCTCGGGTCACCGAGATAGGCAGCCAGGCGGACGGGTCTCCGGACACCATCGCACGGGGCTGACCCCGTGACAGCCGTCCAGCCAAGGGATCCGGCCGGTATCGCGGCAGGCACGCCGGAGCAGGGCCAGCGGGGCCAGCGGTCGCACGGGGCCGGAAGGGTCCGCGGCGGGCGCGACTGGCTTCGTACCCATCCCGCATGGCCAGTGGGCGCGCTTATCACCGGCTATCCGCTCTGGTGGGCGCTCGGGATCGCCGACTTCATCTTCGCCATCTTCGCGATCCCGATGGCGCTGCGGATGTACGGCTGGCGTGCCCGGGGCCGGACCATCAGGACGCCACCTTGGTTCGGGATCTGGCTGCTTTTCCTTGTGTGGGTGGTGGCTGGCGCGGCGCTGCTGAGGCTGAGTGCGCCGGGCACGATCCCGGGCTCGGCCGGCACCAGGATCTTGTCCTACGGGCAGCGGACCGCCAATTACGCAGGCGTCACCGTGCTCCTGCTGTATGCCGGGAATCTCACCGAACGGGAACTGCCCAGGCTCAGGCTCGCCCGGATGCTTGGCCTGCTCGCTTTAGTCACCATCGCCGGGGGGATAGCTGGCGTGCTTTATCCCCATTTCCAGTACAATTCGCCGTTCCTTTACCTGCTCCCGCACGGGCTTCGAACCAACGGATTCATTCAGGACATGATGGTGCCCGGCTTCGCCGAGGTGCAGAACCTGCTCGGTCACGCACAAGGACGGCCGAAGGCTCCGTTCGACTACACCAATATCTGGGGTGATTGCCTTTCCATCCTGGTGCCATGGCTGCTCGTCGGCTGGTGGTCGTTCGGCACCCGCCACCAGCGGCGAATCGTCGTTCTCGCGCTCGCCGCGGCCATTATCCCGGCCGTTTACTCGCTCAACAGGGGGATGTGGGCTGGCGTCGGCCTGTCGATCGGTTACGTCGCGGTCAGGCTGGCGGCGCGCGGACGCCTCGCCGTGCTCGGCACGCTGTGCGCCGGGCTCGCCTGCGGCGGCGTCATTTTCCTGGTAACACCGCTGCATTCGGTGATCACTGATCGGCTGGCCAACGGCCAGAGCAACGCGATCCGCACGTCGCTGTCCATGAGCGCGATCAAGGCGGCAGAAGCCTCGCCGGTAATCGGGTTCGGCGGTACGAGGAACCAGCGCGGCAGCCCGAATTCCATCGCTGTCGGGCATACTGCGGCGTGCCGTAGATGCGGCAATTCCTCCATCGGCAGCAACGGGCAGCTCTGGCTGCTGCTGATCTCGGACGGATTTGTCGGTACCGCGCTCTACCTGGCATTCTTCGCTGCTGGGGCGATGCGTTACCGCCGCGACGTCAGCGCGTACGGGATGGCGGGCATGCTGGTGCTGCTCTTGTCATTCTGGTATTCCATCGCGTACGTCGCCGTCGTGGCGCCCCTCGCCTTCACGATGCTCGCCTACGCGATGTTGTGGAAAAACGGCTACTGGCACGACACGCAGAACATGCGGAACACGCCGCACACGCCAGCGGCCCTGCCATGACCACGGTCTGGTCAGCCCAGGCTGACGCGCTGGCGCGGGCGAGCTACCTGCACGATCTGGCCGGGCTGATGTGGCCCGCCCCCGCGACGGTGACCATCGGCCGGCCCGGCGACGCCCAAGGGCACGGGCCGGCCGAGGAGTACCTGATCGTGCCGCACGCGCGTCATCCGAGGCTGCTCGTCCCTGCCCGGCGCCGGGAGGCGGCGGCCGCTGTCGCAGGCTTTCATCCCGGCCGGTCACGCCGTGCCAGGCTGCTGTCGCACGGGCTTGCAGTGGCGCTGCGCTCGGGTGCAGGTCATCCGATGCTGCGGGACCGGCTCACCGTGCGCGGCGGCACCGATACCCTTCGTTCCCATCTGGCCAGCGTCCTCGACCGCGAACTGGCCATGGCCGTCCACATCGGGCCTGCCCGCGCCAACCGCAAGCCGGTCGCGCAGCTCATCGGCGCCGCTGGCGGCACCATCGGCTACGCGAAGGTGGGCGCGGGCGAACTGACCAGGCAACTGGTCCGCGCGGAGGATGCCGCGCTGCGCCTGCTCGAAGGGACGCCGCTCAGCGCGGTCAAGGTCCCTGGCGTGCGCCATCGCGGCCAGTGGCGCGGCAGTGAGATCCTCGTGCTCGACCCGCTTCCCACCGGGCACGCCGCCCGCGCCCGCCCCGGGCTACGATCGGCAGCCATGCTCGAAATCGCGGCTATCGGCGGGCTGCGGCGGTTGCCGCTCGGCACCAGCCCGTACGTCCGCGGCCTGCGGCAAGGCCTCGGGGCGCTCGGCGAGCGCGGCGCGGCGCTCACTGCCATCCTGGCAACGCTCACGGCACGCGCCGGCGACACGGTGCTGGCGTTCGGGGCCTGGCACGGCGACTGGACCGAGTGGAACATGGCGCCCCACGGCGCGGTCCTGCTTGCCTGGGACTGGGAACGGTTCGCCACCGGCGTCCCGATCGGCTTCGACGCGCTGCACTTCCACGCACAGGAGGCGATCACGGCCCGGCACCAGCCGCCCGCCCAGGCGGTCGCCGGCACCTTCACGGCCGCGGCGCAGATCGTGCAACCGTTAAGGATCATGGGTGGCCACACCTACTGCGGTGCGGACTGGCAGCGTGTCGCCAGGCTGACCGCAGCGCTTTATTTCCTCGAGATCGCCAGGCGCTACCTCGACGACCGCCAGGCCGAGGCGGGTGCCCACCTCGGCCGGCCCGCCGACTGGCTGCTGCCCGGGCTCACCGAAGCGGTGCGGGCTCTGTGAAGCGGCTGCCCGCGGCGGCCGCGATGCTAGTGGAGGCGCTGTGACAGGCGAGACGACGGCAGGCGCCAGGAAAGGCGCCGCGACCGGCGGCAGCCGGCCGGGGAACGCCGCGTACCGCACCACCCGCTGGGCATGGCGGTCGGCGGGCACGCTTACCTCGCCGGCCCGGATGCTGCCCGGTTTCCTGCTCGTCGGCGGCCAGCGGTGCGGCACGACGTCGCTGTTCGAGGCGCTCGCCCAGCATCCGGCGGTCCGGCGCCCGCCAGGGCGCAAGGGTATCCACTACTTCGACGTGTCCTACCAGCGTGGGATGGCGTGGTACCGCGGGCACTTCCCGCTCGCCGTCTGGTCCGCGCAACCGGCCATCACCGGCGAGTCGAGCCCCTATTACATGTTCCACCCACTTGCCGCCGAGCGGATCGCCCGCGATCTGCCGGAGGTGAAGCTGGTTGTGGCACTGCGTGATCCGGTGGAGCGGGCCTACTCCGCGCACGCGCACGAGTTCGCCAGGGGCTACGAGAGCGAACCGTTCGAGCGCGCGATCGAGTTTGAACCGCGGCGGCTGCGTGGTGAGGCCGAACGCCTGCGGGCCGATCCAGCCGCGCGGAGCCACTCCCACCGGCATCACGCCTACCTTGCCCGCGGCCGTTATGTCGAGCAGCTCCAACAGCTTGAGGCGCTGGTCGGCCGGGGACGCATCCATGTCGTGGACAGCGGCACCTTCTTCGCGTCACCCGAGCCGGTGTTCGGCGGGCTGCTCGACTTCCTCGGGCTTGACCGATCAGGGGGGATCGCGTTCGGGCGGCACAACAGCCGGCCGAGGGAAGGGCTGCCGCCCGCGCTGAACAGGAGGCTGACCGAGTACTTCGCGCCATATGACGAAGCGCTGACGCACTGGCTCGGCCACGCCCCGAGCTGGCGCGCGTGAGGCATCGTGCCGGATAGCGAGACGGCGGGCGGCGTCCCCCCGGGCCGCACCGGGCCAGCAGGCCGCGGCACCTCGGCCGGCCTGGCGCCGCAGATACACCATCAGCACCCGGATCCCGGCGTTCAGGCGATGAGCGTGGCAGCGGCGCGGGCGGGGATGCGGCCAAGGGTGGCGAGCGGCGCTCAGGAAACCCGCAGCCGCGCCAGCCCGCCACCCGGGCTCGCCCGCGTTGCCAGGGGCGGCGTCGCCGGTCTCCTGGGGGCTTGCGTCTCTGCCCTGCTCACCGTGGCGACCACCGTGCTCGTCACGCGCAGCTTCAGCAAGGCCCAGGCCGGTGTGTTCTTCGCCGTCACCTCGCTGTTCCTGATCGTGTCGGCCGTGGCGAATCTCGGCGCCTACAACGGCCTGGTCTACTTCGTCGCCCGATTCCGCGCGCTCGGTGTACCCGGGCGCATCGACGGTGCCCTGCGGGCCGCGCTCCGGCCGGTGCTCGTCGTTTCCACTCTGGTCGCCATCGTGCTCTTCGCCCTGGCCGGGCCGGTGGCCAGGTTCACGATCGGGGGCGCCGCGGCCGGCTATCCCGCGGCGCCTGCCCTTTCCGTGCTCGCCACGAAGTCGGTCCGCGCCCTGGCGGTGGCTCTCCCGTTCGCTGCGATGCTCGACACGTTCCTCGCAGCCACGCGCGGCTACCGCGAGATGCGTCCTACGGTCGTCATTGACAAGCTGGCCAGGCCGGTCGCGACGGTGCTGCTTGTGGCGGCAGCAGCGGTCGCGGGCAGCATGACACTGCTCGCCCCGGCGTGGGCGCTACCTTACGCGCCTGCCGCGGCAGCGGCCTGGCTGTGGCTGCGTCATGTCCGACGCGGGCACGAGGATCACCTGCCGGCCGCCGTCAGGGCGAGCAGTGAGCGGCGCGAGGGGGACGTGCGTGAGTTCTGGCGCTTCACCGCGCCCCGCTCGCTAGCCACCCTCGCCCAGATCGTCATCCAGCGGTTCGACATCGTGCTCATCGGAGTGCTCCGCGGCCCGGCGGAGGCGGCCGTGTACACGGCGGCGACGAGGTTCCTGGTGGCGGGGCAACTCGGCAACACGGGCATCAGCATGGCGGCGCAGCCACGATTCACCGAGCTTTTCGCGGTCGGCAACCGGCGCGGCGCGAATACGGTGTACCAGACGACGACGGCATGGCTCGTGGCGCTGACCTGGCCGCTCTATCTGCTCGCGATGATCTACGCTCCTGCTGTGCTTGCCGTGTTCGGCCACGCTTACCACGCGGGCGGCGCGGTCATGCTCATCCTCGGTTGTGCGATGCTGGTCGCGACCGGCTGCGGGCTGGTCGACATGGTGCTCACCACCACTGGGCGCACCAGCTGGAGCCTCGCCAACGGGCTGCTCGCGGTCACCCTTAACGCCGGGGTCGATCTGGCGCTCATCCCCAGGTACGGGATGACCGGCGCCGCCATTGGCTGGGCCGCGGCGATCGGCGTGACGAACCTCATGCCGCTCGCCCAGGTGGCGGGTGTGGTGCGGATCCACCCGTTCGGCCGTGCCACGATCGGCTCGTGCGCTCTCGCCGCCCTGTGCTTCGGCGCGATCCCGCTGGCCGTCCGGGCGGCCGCGGGCGCACATGTGCTCCCTGCCGTGCTTGCGGTCGCGGCTGGATCCGTGGCGTACGCGCTGGGGCTGTGGTGGCTGAGGGATGACTTGCACCTGTCGGCGATGCCCGGTTTCGCGCGCATCGCGCGGTTGCCGCGGGCAAAAGCGCGCCGGCGCGAGGGAAGAAACGCCCGCCGGTCACGATAATCGGTGAGCTTCCGGGCAAACCAGGCCATTAACTCTCGCGGATCGCCAATGATGCCGCCGGTACATCGCTACGATGTCCAGCATTCCACGCCCTGCCCATGTCTGGCCTGAAATGGGAGCATAGATGCTCAAGGCTCTGGTGACCCTGCTATGGCCAGCGGGCCTTGCGGTCATCGCCGGGATCGGCGCGCTGCTTGCCAGCCGGACGCCGGCCGCGAACTCCCGCCGCCGCGGCCGCGACGGCGAGGACGGACGTGGCGGCCAGCCGGGCTTTGGCCCGCGCTCACCGGGCCTTGGCCCGCGCTCGCCGGGCGTGCGCAGCGCGCTTGCCCGGTTTCTGCTTACCCTCGTCGCGGGCATCGCCCTGGTCTACCTCGCCGGGGTCCTCATCGGCCTGATCGCGGTGCACGCCGGACCGCACATCGATAAGCCGATCTGGCGCTGGACCGTGTCGCACCAGGTGCACGGCTGGGCGAGCGTGATGAAAAAGGCGACCCAGACCGCGGCGACATTCACCGCGATAAGCGCGGCAGTCACGGCCGCAGTGTGCCTCGTCTTCGTCTGGCGGCGTGATCGCTGGCTGCCGCCTGTCGCGCTGGGCACGCTGATCGTCACGGACCATTACCTGACCACGGCGCTCACCGACACCTTCAACCGGGTGCCGCCGCCGCTCACCGGGGGTACCTTCCCCTCGGGCGCCTCCGATCGCGCGGTAGCCTTCTACGGGCTGATCGCGTTTCTCCTCTGGCGCGCCGTCAGCGGCCGCCGGAAGGCGGCGATATGGGCGGGGACCACGGTCGCTGCGCTCGCGTTCACCGAGGCGTACAGCCGCGGCTACCTCGCGCTGCACTGGTTCACCGACATCCTCAGCGGGCTGCTCTACGGGACACTGCTGCTGACGGCGTTCATCTTCGCGGTCAAGGCGGCAGTGAGCGGCGCGCCTGGCATCGCCCCGGCGGGCCCAGCAGCGGGCGCGGGCGCCGCGGGCGCGGGCGCCGCGGGCGCGGGCGCCGCGGACGCGGGCGCCATGGGCGCTGGCACCCATCGGACCGGGACACGCGCCGCCGGGACGCCAGGGGCCGGCACTGGCGTTCCCGTGGCGAATGTCACCGGCGCGCGGGCGCGGCCGGCAACGCCCGCGGTGGGGCCCCACCCAGCGGCGGGTGAAGGGGTTGCATGACGACCCGCCGTTTCAGGCTGCCCGTGGCTGTCGCGGCGGCGATCGCGGTCATCGCCGCGGTGGCGGCGGGATTAGCCGCCGCCGTGCACACCATCGAGCACCCGGCTGCGGTCCGTGTGGTCTCGGTGGAACGCGACGGCCATGTGTTCAGGCTGATCACCAGCGGCGGCCCCCGTGTCCCTGAGACCGGGGCCTACCTCGGCGCGTACGTGCGCCCGCCGTCCGCGGACACCGCCGCGCAGCGCATCGCCGCGGTCCTCGCCTATGAGCAGGAGCTTGGTCACCAGCTCGGCATCGTGCACCTATACCACCCGTGGGGGTCGGCGTTTCCCGACGCGGCAGACACCTTCTTCGCCAAAAGAGGAACCATGGTGCTGATCTCGTGGGGAGGCGCGCCTGACTCCCGTGCGATCGCCGCGGGCAGGTACGACAACATGATCCGCAAGCGAGCACAGGCGATCGAACGGCTTCGGCAGGCCCATACTGCTCATGTTCCGCGGTGAGATGGACCGGCCAAACCTGCGTCACGCGATCGGTTCCCCGGCAGCGTTCATCGCGGCATGGCGGCACGTCCGGGCCATTTTCGCGGCGGCCCACGCGGACAATGCCGGCTGGGTTTGGTGCCCGACGGCGACCGGATTCGCCGACGGGCGCGCGCCCGCGTACTATCCCGGCGATAGCCAGGTCGACTGGGTATGCGCGGACGGCTACGCTACATCCTCCGCAGAGCCACTGCGCAAGGTGCTCAAGCCCTTCCTGAATTGGGCCGCAGGCAGGCCCAAACCGGTGCTTGTCGGCGAGTTCGGGGTGGGCGCCGAGGGCCAGGGCAACCGCGCCGCCTGGGTGGCGGGAGCGGGGCAGCTAGCCAAGGATGATCCGCAGATCAAGGCTCTTTCCTACTTCGACGCCGACGCGGTGAACGGGCATGGCGTGCCCTACTCCCTGTCCTTGCGCGATACGCCTCCGGCGCTGGCCGAGTTCGGGGATCTGCTCGCGGATCCGTACTTCAACCCCGATGCAACATCAGCCGGACGCAAATGACGACGCACGTGCATGCGCCCGCGCGTGCCAGGCCTGCCGGCCGGCACAGCATGGCCGCGCCGCCCAGGCCGGTTCTCTTCGTTTGCTCAGGCGGCGGTCACCTGGCGCAGCTGCAATCGCTGCGGCCGTGGTGGCACAGCAGGCAACGCGCGTGGGTGACATGTGACTCCCCGCACAGCCGGTCGCTGCTCGAGGGCGAGGACGTCATGTGGGCGCACTTTCCCACTACCCGCAGCTTTGTCAACCTCCTCCGCAATACCGTGCTCGCCGTCCGGTTGCTGCTGCTACGGCGCGGGCGGCCTGCGGCGATCATCTCCACCGGCGCGGGAGTCGCGCTGCCGTTCTTCGTGATTGGCCGCCTGATGCGGGTGCCCACTGTCTATATCGAGGTTTACGACCGTATCGACATGCCGACCCTTACCGGGCGCCTGTGCCGGCCGTTCACCTCACTGTTCCTTGTGCAATGGGATGATCAGGGAAGAATCTACCCGGGGGCATCCGTGGTAGGACCGCTGCTTTGACAGAGCGAGTCCCGGCCGGCGAACCCGCGCGCGGTGCGAGCGGGAGCCTTCCGCTGCTGCTCGTCACGGTCGGGACGGATCATCATCCCTTCGCCAGGCTGATCGCCTGGATCGATCGATGGCTGGGCGACGGCGGAACCAGGAAGGTGCGGGCGCTCATTCAGCACGGCACGGCGCCCGCGCCGGTCATGGCCGAAGCGCACGCGCACGTCGGGTACCTGGAACTGCAGGCTGAAATGCGCCGCGCGACTGTCGTCGTCACGCACGCCGGCGCGACCACCATCATGGAGTCAAGGCGTGCGGGCCGCATTCCCATTATCGTGCCGCGCCGGCCGGAACTTGGCGAAATTGTCGATGCCCACCAGATCGCCTTCGGGCGCCGGATGCATGCCACCGGAATGGCCGTTAACTGCGAATCAGAGGCCGACCTGCGGCTGGCGCTCGACCGCGCGTCCGCGGATCCGTGCACCCTGCTGCTCGGCGCCACCCCTGGCAGCGAGGCGGGCAGCGAGACGGCACAGGTCCCTGCGGGAGTGCACCGGGCAGGTGAACTGCTCGACGGGCTGCTCAGCGGCACGGCAGAGCGCGCCGCACGGCACACGAGACAGCCGGAAGGTGCCAAGCGCGCCGCCGGGGAGCTTACGGTCTCCCTGGACGAACTGCTTGACGGACCGCTGATGAAGGACGAGGAGCACGAGCCGCTGGCGTGGCCGGCGGACCGGGCAAGCTGGCCATCTGTGAGCGTCGTCGTCACAACCCGCGGCGACAGGCCAGAGCTGCTGGCGAGAGCTCTCGCCGCCATCACAACGCAGGACTACAGCGGCCGTATCGATTGCACCGTCGTGACCGACGGGGAGTACGGCGAGATATCCGCGGAGCGCGCGCGGGTCATCCACAACACCAGAGCCCCTGGGCTGGCCGGCGCGCGCAACACAGGGATCCTCGCCGCCTCGGGCGATCTTGTGGCGTTCTGCGATGACGACGATGTCTGGCTGCAGGGGAAGCTACAGGCGCAGGCCGCCGCCTTGGCCGTGACTCCCCCGGCGGCGCTCGCCTGCTGCGGGATCGAGGTGGAGTACGGTGCGTCGGTAGTGGCCCGGGTGCTGCCAGGCCGCGAGATCACACTGGCTGACCTGCTGCGATCCAGGCTCGCGGAGCTGCACTCCTCGACGTTCGTCGCGCGCCGCTCCGCGCTGCTCTCCAGCGTCGGCCTGGTCAGCGAGGACATCCCCGGCAGCTACGGCGAGGACTACGAACTGCTGCTGCGCGCGTCCCGGCACGGCCCCGTGATCAATGTCCCGCTGCCGGGTGTGCGGGTGCTCTGGCACGAGCGCTCTCATTTCGACAGCCAGTGGGCGACGATCGTGCCCGCGCTCAGCTGGCTGCTCGGCCGCTACCCCGAGTTCCGCGCCGAGCCCGCGGGCTTCGCACGGGTAGCCGGCCAGATCGCGTTCGCCGCCGCTGCCTGCGGCGAACGCAGGACCGCGTGGCGGTGGGCGCGCCGAGCGCTGCGGGCCCGGCTGCTCGAGCCACGCGGATACCTGGCCGTCGGCGTTCTGGCGGGCTTACTGCAACCCGATAGCCTGGTGCGCGCCCTGCACCGCCGCGGCCGGGGCGTCTGAGCGGCACCAACCCGCACCGGAGGCTCGTCAACCGGGGCCGCGGCACGGCGGGCCCGGAGAAACGGCTCGCGCTCGCGCCTGTCTCGCGGCGGTCAGGTAGTCGCGGGCCCCCGCAGGTAGCCGTAGCGAGTGAGCAGAGGGAATGTTAAGGCCGTCACCAGGGCACGATCACCGCGGCCTCAGCCGGCTGCGCCAAGCGTCATCGAGCCGGAACGCGGTGCGCCCCGCGGCAAAGCGCACGGGGTTGCCCGAAACCGTGTGCGCGGCAGTGAGATCGGCATGCTCGCCGGTCATGAACGAAAGGTCGGGATCGGCCCCGGCGAACTCGGCGAGCGCGCGCATCTGGGCCACGGGCGCGGCGATGAAGTCCTCGTAGCGGATCAGCGTGGTCGCTATTCCCCGCGCCGCGAGCAGGTGAAAGCCCAGGTTGAGAGTGTTCCACAGCATCGCGGAGCGACCCGGGGAGAAGGTATCCATGTACTCTTGCCCATCCGCCGCGCCGATGCCGGCTTCTGGCCGCCGCACCAGCTTGGTCCACGAGTAGGCGACCGCACGGCTGTCCCTGACGACGTGCACCACGCGAAGATCGATCTCGGCACATTCTCGCAGGCAGAACGCCAGTGACGCGTGCTTGCTCGCGTCCACGGCCACGGCGCAGCCGCTGACCTCCCGGATCGCCCGGTACAGCAGCCCGTAGGTCCCCGCGTACTCCCGCGCACGGGCCTCAGCCTTGCCTTCGCCGCCGCGCGCGGGGACCGCCAGGGCCGGGATGAACCGATTACGGTCCACCGACTCCTTGAGCGCGAGGAACCGGTCCACATCGAACGAATCCCAGCCGCCGAAGGCCCGCTTGCCGACTTCACACCAGAATGGGCACTCCAGCAGCACGAGGCCACACCCGCACAACTCGCCACGCCGCAGACCGCGCTCCCACAGGAAGACGACTTCCCCGACGTTGCACACACCAGGCAACTGGCCAAGCAGCCGCTCGATGAGCGTCGACCCGGAACGGCCGGATCCGCCGATGAAGACGACCCGCACGGGCGCGTTCGCGTGGGCTGACATACGCCCTCAGCGCGCGTCGGTGATCATGCCAGCGCCCACGGTCGAGTTGGTGGATTCGTCGATGAGGATGATGCCGCCGGTGAATCGGTTGCGCGCGTACGAATCGCAGAACAGCGGCTGGGTGGCGCGCAGGCTCACCCGGCCGATCTCGTTGAGCTGGAGCTGGGTCGCGGCTTCGTCCCGGTGCAGGGTGTTGACGTCGAGCCGGTAATGCACGTCCCGCACCATCGCCTTCGTGGCCCGGGTGGTGTGTTTTATTACCAAACGGCTGCGCGGGGCGAGTGCCCGGTCCGCGGACATCCAGCAGATCATGGCCTCGATGTCCTGCGCGGCGGCCGGCTGGTTGTGTGGCCGGCAGATCATGTCACCGCGCGAGATGTCGATGTCCTCGTCGAGGACCAGCGTCACCGACATCGGCGGGTAGGCCTCGTCGACCGCGCCGCCCGCGGTGTCGATCCGCTTGATCCTGGCGGTGAGCCCGGACGGCACGTGCATCACCTCGTCGCCGGGCTTGAGGATCCCCCCGGCGACCTGCCCCGCGTAGCCGCGGTAGTCGTGCAGTTCCGGATTGGTGGCTTGCTGCGGCCGGATCACGTACTGCACGGGGAACCGCACGTCGATCAGGTTCCGGTCGGATGCGATGTGCACGTTCTCCAGATGATGGAGCAGGGACGGGCCGTCATACCAGGGCATGTTGACGGAGCGCTGCACTACGTTGTCGCCGTGCAGCGCGGAGAGCGGAATGAACGTGAGGTCGCCGATCTCCAGTTTCGTGGCGAACGCGGCGAACTCGGCCTTGATGCCCTCGTACGCGGACGCCTCGTAGCCCACAAGATCCATCTTGTTGACCGCGAGCACCAGGTGCGGCACCCGCAGCAAGGTGGCCAGGAAGGCGTGCCTGCGGCTCTGCTCGGTCAGTCCCTTCCGCGCGTCCACGAGGACGACCGCCAGGTCGGCGGTCGAGGCGCCCGTCACCATGTTGCGCGTGTACTGAACATGGCCGGGCGTGTCGGCGATGATGAACTTGCGGCGCGGGGTGGCGAAGTAGCGGTAGGCCACGTCGATGGTGATGCCCTGCTCACGCTCGGCCCGCAGCCCATCGGTCAGCAGCGCCAGGTTCGTGTATTCCTCACCACGGTCGCGGCTGGTCCGCTCGACGGCCTCAAGCTGATCCTCGAAGATCGCCTTTGAGTCGTAGAGCAGCCGCCCGATGAGCGTGCTCTTGCCATCGTCCACCGAGCCGGCGGTGGCGAAACGCAGGATATCCATCAGAAATATCCCTCCCGCTTGCGGTCTTCCATCGCGGCTTCGCTTGTCCTGTCGTCCGCGCGGGTCTGCCCGCGCTCGGTAATCCTGGTGACGGCGATCTCCTCCATCACCTCGGCGACCGTGGACGCGGTCGACTTCACGGCGCCTGTGCATGTCATGTCGCCGACCGTGCGGTAGCGGACCGTCGCATCGAATGGCGTCTCATCGTCGGCGAGGGAGACGAAGGGGCTCTCGGCGAGCAGCACCCCATCGCGTTCGAAGACCCTGCGGGCATGGGCGAAGTAGATCGACGGGATCTCCAGGTTCTCCCGGCCGACGTAGTCCCACACGTCGAGCTCGGTCCAGTTGGACAGCGGGAACACCCGGATGTGTTCCGCGTTCCTGATCCGGGTGTTGTAGATGTTCCACAGTTCCGGTCGCTGGTTCTTCGGATCCCACTGGCCGAATTCGTCACGGAACGAGAACACCCTTTCCTTCGCGCGGGCCTTCTCCTCGTCGCGCCGTGCGCCACCGAACACCGCACCGAACTTGTGCTCCTCGATCGCGTCGAGCAGCGCGGCCGTCTGCAGCCGGTTCCTGCTCGCCCCACGGCCAGTTTCCTCGGTCACCAGGCCGGCGTCGATGGCGTCCTGCACGGAAGCCACGATCAGCCGGAGGCCAAGTTCAGCGACCCGGCGATCGCGGAAATCGATCACTTCGCCGAAGTTGTGCCCGGTATCCACGTGCATGACGGGGAAGGGAATCCGCGCTGGCCAGAATGCCTTCTCGGCCAGCCGCAGCATGACGATGGAATCTTTGCCGCCGGAGAAAAGCAGCACGGGCCGTTCGAACTCCGCCGCCACCTCCCGCATCACGTGGATCGATTCGGCCTCGAGGACGTCAAGCTGTGAGAGCCGGTAGTCGCGGGCAATTGCAGTCATAGTCCAGTCACCAGGCAGGTTCGTCGCAGGATCGGTGGATTTTCGCTGGCAGTGGCAGGGTCAATGGGCGGCCGGTTCACTGTGAGGCTGGCCCGTCCGCGCCGCCCGCGGATCGGATCGCGGCCAGCATCATTCGGGCAATGGCCGACCGACAGACTAGGATATCCGGCAGCCTGGGGTCAGGTTGGTTGTAGGCGAGCGGCCGCCCGTCGATGCGCGACGCGTGCAGGCCGGCCGCCGCCGCGACCGCAACGGGCGCGGCCGAATCCCACTCGTACTGTCCGCCCGCATGGACGTACGCATCCACGGCGCCGGAAACCACAGCGATGATTTTCGCTCCGGCCGAGCCGAGCGGGACCAGGTCCGCGCCTATCTCAGTGCCGAGCCGCCGCACGAACCCGGGAGGCCTGGTGCGGCTGACCACTATTTTAAGCCTCCCGCCGGCGGGGCCGCCGGCGTCGTGACTACGTGCCGTCCCGGCCGGAGCGGTGGCCACCGTGCTGAAGGTCAGGCCCTGGGCTGGCAGCGCAACCGCGCCCGCCGCCAGCCGCCCACGAGGCCGGCCGCCTTCCACGAGGCGCGCAGAGCGCTCCGGGTCAGCGCGTTCCCACAGCGCGACATGAACGGCCCAGTCGGTGCGGCCTTCCTCGCCGAACTCACGGGTGCCGTCGAGCGGATCGACGATCCAGACCCGGTTGCTCGTCAACCGGACCGGGTCGTCCTCGCCCTCTTCTGACAGGAGCGCATCGCCGCGGCGATGCGCTGCGAGCGCAGCCGTCAGGTATTCATGAGAAAGCCGGTCACCTGCGGCACGCAACGCCGCTTGATCGCCAAAATCCGCACCATCCCGCAGGCTGAGCAGGCGCTGCCCGGCCTCTGTCGCGAGCTCATGAGCCAGATGATCGTCGTCCACGAGCAACAACGGCCTCCCTCGCGGGCCGGTCCCGCGACGACAGGTCCGTTACCGCAGTGCTAATAGGCACCTGATCCGCGAGCCACCGCTGAACAGGTCTTCCAGAGAATCTGCAGGTCCAATGCGAACGACCAATTTTCCACATAGCGCAGATCGAGCCGTACTGATTCCTCCCAGGACAGATCGGATCTGCCATTCACCTGCCACAGCCCGGTGAGGCCCGGCTTGACGACGAGCCTGCGCCTGACGTAGTCGCCGTAATTCGCCGCCTCCTCCGGCAGCGGCGGGCGGGGACCCACCAGCGACATCTCACCAAGCAGGACATTGATGAGCTGGGGCAGCTCATCAAGCGAATAGCGGCGCAGCAAAGCGCCGGTCCTGGTGATCCGCGGATCCCCACGGATCTTGAAAAGCACCGCGTCGACCTCGTTCTGCCCGGCGAGCTGCGCCTTACGCTCCTCGGCATCGATCACCATGGTGCGGAACTTGCAGACCGTGAACGTGCGGCCGTTCTTGCCCACCCTGGTCTGCTTGAACAGCGCGGGGCCGCCGCCGTCGCGCAGCCGGATCGTGACCGCGATCAACGCGAAGAGCGGCGCCAGCATCAGCAGGCCCACTGCCGCCGCCACCTTGTCGAACAGTGCCTTGACCACCTGCCTGGCGCCGTCAAGCTCCGGATGATCGACGTGCAGCAGCGGCAATCCCGCGACCGGCCTGATCGTCGTGCGCGGGCCCGCCACATCCATCAGCACGGGCGCGACACACAGATCCGTTCCCGTCTTCTCCAGTTCCCATGCGAGCCTGCGCAGACGCAGGCCGTCCATTTCCGGGCAGCCGAGCACCGCCACGGTGTCGGCACCGGACCTGCCGACCGCGAACGCCACGTCGTCGAGGTCGCCGTGCACGGCTACGCCTTCGACCTCCGGCGAGCTGAGCCGCCCGTCAGGCAGGCATACGGCCACGATCTCCAGGCCGTGGTAGTGATCACGGCGGAGCTCGGTAATGAGGCTGTCCACGGCCCCGCGATGACCGACCGCAACCGCCTTGCGCATGCACTTCCCTGCCCTGCGGAGCCGGTGCAGCCGCTTGCGCAGCCAGTAGCGTGCCATCAGGTCCAGTACGGCCACGGCCGGCAGCGCGACGACCACATAGCCGCGGGCGACCTGGGTCTTCGTCGCGTAGGCGATGATCGCGACCGCGGCGGTGATGCTCACCGCGGCGTTCAGCACCCGGCGGAACTCATCAGATCCGACGCCGATGAACCGCGCGCCGTAGGCGCCAGCAAGTGCCAACGCGAACAACCAGATGACGGGCAGCCCCAGGCTGAAGGCCAGGTATTCGACGGGAAGCTGCTGCTGGCCGTCAAACCGCACGACAAGCGCGAAGACCCCAGCCGCGAGCGCGCAGAGGAAATCCGCGGCCGCAACGCCGCGCAGATATCTTCCGGTCCACGCGACGGAACCATCCGCCGCGCCGGCCCCCGCGGCATCGGAGCGCAGCCGCACGGGCTCGAGCCGGCCGCGCTCCGCCACAGCACGATCTCTCACGCCCGACCGCCCCTTCCGCCTGAGCGGACCTATCCGCGCCACACGGCTCAAGCCGGCTAAGTGCCGGCTGTGCCCTGTCCGGCAGGCTGCCCACCATCAAGACGCACACCGGAATGAACCGGTTCACGCCATTTCGTGTGATCGTCGGGATGTGGGCAATTCTAGGCGCAACGAGCGGTGCTTAACGGACGTTAAAGACGTTCTGTGCCGTAACGAGACCTTTCTGTAGCAGTGTCTCGACGGCGTCCGCTGCCCGGTCGATCAGCAGCGGCAGTTCACGCCGCTGCGGCGGGGAGAAGTCACGCAGCACGAAGGCGGCCGGATCCATCCGCCCTGGCGGCCGCCCGATGCCGAACCGCACCCGGTAATAGTCACCGGTGCCGAGGGCCTGAGTGATCGAGCGAAGGCCGTTGTGCCCGTTGTCGCCGCCGCCCAGTTTGACCCGGAGTGTCCCGAACGGCAGATCGAGTTCGTCGTGCACCACGACGATCCGGTCAGGCGGGATCTTGTAGAAATCGCGTAGCGCTCCGACTGGGCGGCCGGAAAGGTTCATGAACGACCTGGGCTTGGCGATCGTCACCGGCGACCCAGCCAGCCTTCCCTCGGCCACTTCTGCACGCGCGCGGTGCGACTTGAAGCGCGCCCCGATCCGCTCGGCGATCAGGTCCGCGACCATGAAGCCCGCGTTGTGCCTATTGGCCGCATACTCGGGCGCATGATTGCCGAGCCCGACGACGAGCCAGCGGGCATCGAGCATGTCAGGCCGTTCTCATCGCGGCGCCATGTAGCGTCAGTCGGACTTCTCCGCCTCCGTGGCAGGCTCTTCGCCCTCCACCGGCGCCGGGGCCTGCGCCTCCGCGGCGGCCTCGGCCGGAGCACCGAGATCGGCCTCCATCTGCTCGGCGGTCGGCGCGGAGATCACGTGAAGGACGAGCGCCTGCGATTCGGTAGCGAGGGTCACGCCGCGCGGCAGCTTCAGGTCACCCGCGTGCACCGAAGCACCGACGTGCATGCCGTCCAGGTCGATCTCGATGGACTGCGGGATCCTGGTGGCCTCGGCCTCGACAGGGATCTGCACAAGCTGCTGGTCAAGCAGGCCGCCAGGTTCAATCTCGCCGGTCAGCTGGATGGGTATCTCGACCGTGACCTTCTCGCCCCGCTTGACGATCAGCAGATCCACGTGCTCGAGGAAACCCCTGAGCGGGTCACGCTGCACCGCCTTGGGCAGGGCAAGCTCGGCGCCGCCTGGCAAGCCTTCGAGCCGGATCAGCACGTTCGGCGTCTTGAGCGCGAGCATCAGGGCATGCCCGGGCAGCGCGACGTGCTGCGGATCGGTCCCATGGCCGTAAAGCACGGCAGGCACCTTGCCCGCGCGACGGGTGCGGCGGGCGGGGCCTTTGCCGAACTCACTGCGCGGCTCGGCGGCGATACGTACCTCGGGCACGGTGCTAACTCCTCAAGCGGAACGACTGATTGCTCAGGCCGGTAACTCAGGCGGGCTGCTAACCCAGGCGGGCTGCGGAGTCCCCGCGAGCTGCAGCCTACGCAGTCTAGCCGAAGGCGCGCGGCCACCGCGCGCCAGCCGCGCACAACCAGCCCTGCGGCCAGCCGGGCCCGCAGGGCGGAATTATCTCGCGCTGCGCGCGCGGCAAGCGGGCCAGTCCTGGATCGGTGTCAGAGCAGCCCGCTATAGATCAAGCTCCATCGCAAGCCCCCTAAGAAGTGTGGGGCGCAATGGAGCCTGAGACTTCGCTGTTGCACTTCTGCTGTTGTACGTCTGCTGGCGTCGCTCTAGCCGTGGAAGTGCTCTTCGGGCTTGGCGACGCCTTCTCCGGGCTCATCCGGCTGCACCGGATCGGATTGGTCTTGCGGCTCAGGTTCCTGCTCGGCGTTGTCCTGAGCGCCGGCAACTTCGTCGTCGTCAGGTGGCTGGCCAGGCGTCGCGTCCCCCATGATTTTCCTTTCGTACCCGAGGTCCTCGGATCTTTAGGGTGGCAATGATTGATTACAGGCGATAAGGATGGTACCGGTCAGATGCCATAAATTCTGGCAATCGCATGAGAATGTGGCGTCTCGTTCGACCCTAGCGCGCCGCCTCCATCAGTTCCGCGAGCCCGCTACGAAGCTCCGCAGCCTGACTCTGATCACCAAGTTCCTCGAATATGCGGCAAGCCTCGGTGAGCAACTCGCGTGCGTCCCTGCGCCGCCCCTGCCGTCGGCGGGCATGGCCCAGGAGTCTCAGAGTCGCCGCCTGGCCGCGCCGGTCGCCTATCGCCCGCCAGATGGCCAGCGAGTCACTGAGGCAGCCGAGTGCTTGATCGAACCCGTCCAGGGCGATGTAAACGCCGCCAAGATCGCTCAGCGACTCAGCTTCCGCGCGCTGGTCGCGGAGTTCGCGGAAGATGACCAGGGCCTGCTGGAGCAGATCGACGGCATCGTCGAAGCGGCCAAGCTCCCGGCATGCGCAGCCCAGGTTGCCGAGCGCGATTCCCTCACCGTAGCGATTTCCGGCCTGCCGCTGGGTGACGAGGGACCGCTCGGCGGCGTCGAGAGCCTGCTCGAAGCGGCGCAAGCGGAAGTTGGCGGTGGCGACGTTGTTAGCCGCACGAGTCTCGCCCTGCGGGTCACCGATCTCACGGTAGATGGCTAGCGACTGCTCGAAACAGCCGACGGCCTCCTCCATCCGTTGCAGCCCGAAGGCCATGCCGAGGTTGTTCAGCATCCATGCCTCGGCCTGGCGGTCACCCAGCTTCCTAGCGCTGTCGAGGCCGACCTCGTGGGTGGTGACCCAGTTGGCCCAGTGGCTTGTGCGGTAGAAGTAGCTCATCGCGGCGGCAGGCAGCTTCCAGGCGAGCTCATGCAGGCCGCACATGGCAGCCTGGCGGGTGGCCGAGACCAGGTCGGCGCGTTCGGTCTCGCACCAGCCCAGGGCTTCTTCCAATGAGCCGAACGCCAATGGGGATACCACCAGGTCGCCCGCGTCAAGCAGGACCCTGGTGTGATGCGGCGAGATGACACGGGCGGCAGCCTCGGCCGTGTGAAGGTACCAGGTGAGGACCCGTCGCACAGCGTCATCGCGATCCAGCCGCGCCTCCTCGGCCTCGGCCCGTTCGGCCGCGTAAACGCGCAGCAAATCGTGGAAGCGATACCTTTCTGCGGCCGGCGACTGCAGCAGGTGCGCGTCCACAAGCACCTCTAGCGCGTCGGCCACGTCGTCCTCCGGCTCGCCGACCAGAGCCGCCGCGGCGGGCAGGCCGATCGATGGCCCCTGCCACAACCCGAGCAACCTGAACGCCCGCGCCGGATCTACCCCATCGGCGCCGACCGCAGGCAGGCTGGCGAAACTGACCTGGAAGCACGCCCGGATGGCCAGGTCACCGACCCTGAACTCATCGATCCTGCGGTGCTCGTTGGCCAGCCGGCGGGCGAGCGTCTTGATCGTCCAGCCGGACCGGGTGGCGAGGCGGGCACCGGCGATCCTGATCGCGAGCGGCAGGCCGCCGCACGCCGCGAGAACCTCGGCTGTGGCGTCCGGTTCTGCTTCGAGCCGCTGCCCCCCGACGATACGGACAAGCAGGGCGTGGGCTTCGTCCTCATCGAGCACGTCGAGGTCGACCAGCCTGCTGCCGGCCAGATCAGGCAGCCGTCCCCGGCTGGTGACAAGCACACCGCAGGACGCGCTGCCCGGCAGCAGCGGACGCACCTGCGCGGCATCACGGGCGTCGTCGAGCACGATGAGTATCCGCCGGCCCGCGAGCCTGGTGCGGTAAAGGGCGGCGCGCTCGTCCTCGCTGACCGGGATCTGCGCGCCGTCAACGCCGAGTTCGCGAAGGAACCTCGCGAGCACGTCAGCGGGGGCGGCCGGGCTGGCCGGCAGCGCCCTGCAGGTTCACGTAAAGCTGCCCGTCCGCGAACCGGGCGCGCAGCCGGTGGGCGGCGTGCACGGCGAGGGTTGTCTTGCCCAGGCCGCCGGTGCCTGCGACCAGCGAGACGACCACCGCGCCTGACCGGCCGTCGATGTCAGGGACGTCCGAGAGCAGATCACACAGATACTTGACGCTCTCCGCCCGCCCGGTGAAGTCGGGCAGGTCTGCGGGCAGCTGCGACGGTACAACCTGCTCCGGCGGTGGCGCCGCCGCGACCCGGGGCGGCCCGGCCCGTGACGGGGGGACGTCCCCGGGTGGCTGGGGCCGGGACGGCCGGGACGGCTGGGACGGCCGGGACCGAACGGACGGCAGGGACGGCAGGGACGCCTGCGCGGCGGGATGCGCGTCCGCATCCAGAATCTCCTGGTGAAGCTGGCGCAGGCGCGGCCCTGGATCCACCCCAAGCTGATTGGCGATCACGCCGCGGGCTCGCTCGTAGGTCTCGAGCGCCTCTGCCTGACGGCCCGCCGCGTACAAGCCGCGCATCAGCAGCGCCCACAGTTCCTCCCGCAGCGGGTGATCGGTGGTCAGGCGGCGCAAGCCGGCCACTACCGCCTCGGCCCGCCCGCATTCGATCTCGGCCTCGCTGCGCAATCCGAGCGCCTCGACGCGGGATTCTTCGAGGCGCTCGGCCTCGGCGGCGACAGGCTCGGAAGGCGGCACATCGGCCAGCGGCTGGCCACGGTACAAGCCGAGGGCCTCGGTGAGAAGTGCGGCGGCGCGGTCAGGCTCCCCGGCGGCGAGCGCGTCGCGACCCTCCGTGACCAAGCAAGTGAACCGTGCCGCGTCCAGGTCATCAGAACCCAGCAGCAGCTGATAACCGGGCGCCCGGGTGATGAGCATCCGGCCTTCCGGATCGCCGATCGCCGCCCGCAGCCGGTGCACGTAAACGGCGATCTGGCTCGCTGCCCTCGCGGGCGGCTTGCCGTCCCAGAGCTCGTCGACCAGCCGGTCGGTGGACACGGCCTGCCCCGGGCTGAGCAGCAGCGCCGCGAGCAGCGCTCGCAACTTCGGCGCGCTGATCCCGCTCCAGTCCTTGCCTGCCCGGACTTCCAGCGGTCCGAGAATACGAAACCGCACGATGCCGTCCCGCTCGTTGGGTTACCTCGTCCCGCCGCGTTGCGGGCACCATGCCAACTCAATCATGACTCAATCAAGACATTGGCGGATCACGCAACGCTGTGTGAGGACCAGCATGCATAACGGCGGCGGGTGCTGGCGCAAGCGACGCCGGTGACACCCGGCCGGGGGCAACTGCGGCCACGCAGGCAGACCTGTCACTCAATCGGCACGCAATCCATCCGCAAGGGCCCGCTGACAAGCTCCAACCACAGCACAGGTAAGACAGCAGGCAAGAGACAGCAGGCAACACGGCGCAGGCAACACGGCGCAGGCACCACCAGTTAGCCGGCACCACGCAGACTGCGCGACACGAACGACAGGTGACGAACGAGAAGGCGGACCAGATCCAAAGCGGACGGCCTTGCGGGGGCGCAGTCCGCGGGTGCCAGGTAACCCCGGGCACGAAAGTCCGCCCTCCACCCGCGAGACCGCCGATGACGCCCGGGTCCTCGTGGAGCAGGTGGCCGCCGTTCCCGTCAGATACGGCGGGTGCGGGAACGCGCGGTCACCTTAAGAGGCTAGCTCTGACCACCGAAGAGGCTGGTCACGGAACCGTCGCTGAACACCTCGTGGATCGCCCGGGCGATCATCGGCGCGATGGACAGAACGGTGAGCTTGTCGATCCGCTTTTCCTGCGTGATCGGCAGCGTGTCGGTGACGATGATCTCGCTGATCCTGGAGTTCTTGAGGGAATCCACCGCTGGCCCGGAGAGCACGCCATGCGTGGCTGTCGCGATCACCCGTGCGGCGCCCTGCTCGAAAAGGGCCTCGGCGGCCTTCACAATCGTGCTGCCGGTGTCGATCATGTCATCGACCAGGATGCAGGTGCGGTCCTTGACCTGGCCGACCACCTCGTAGACCTTGACGTCATTGGGGACATCGGGATCACGGCGCTTGTGGATGATCGCGAGCGGGCAGCCGAGACGGTCGGTCCAGCGCTCACACACCCGGACCCTGCCCGCGTCAGGTGCGACGACCGTCGCCTGGGAGATGTCGACCCTGTCCTCGATGTACTCGGCGAGGATCGGGAGCGCGAACAGATGGTCGACCGGCCCGTCGAAGAAGCCCTGGATCTGTGCGGTGTGCAGGTCGACGGCCATCAGCCGGTCGGCGCCCGCGGTCCTGAACAGGTCCGCCATGAGGCGCGCCGATATCGGCTCCCTGCCCCGGTGCTTCTTGTCCTGGCGCGCATAGCCGAAGAACGGCGTGACGACGGTGATGCGTTTGGCTGAGGCCCGTTTCAGTGCGTCGATCATGATCAGCTGTTCCATGATCCACTCGTTGATGGGGGCGGTGTGACTCTGCAGGACGAAGGCGTCGCAGCCGCGCACCGACTCAAGGAAGCGGACGAATATCTCACCGTTCGCGAAGGCGCGCAGCGTGGTCGGCGTCGGCTCTATGCCAAGGCACTTGGCCACATCCTGCGCAAACTCGGGGAACGCGCGGCCGGAGAAGAGCAGGAGCCGCTTGGCTCCCGTCGTTGTTATCCCAGTCAATCTCCCGCTCCCTCGCCGGCGGCTCGGCCCGCTCTTCCTGTTGCTGCCGCTGCTCCTGTTGCTGACGCTGCGCCTGTTGCTGACGCTGCGCCGTCTCGGCCGCGCGCGCCGCGGGCGTGCCAGCGCGACGGTGACCCACCCAGCCATCGATGTTGCGCTGCCGCCCGCGGGCAACGGCGAGCGCGCCGGGCGGAACATCCTCCGTGATGACCGAACCCGCGGCCGTGTACGCGCCATCACCGACATGCACCGGCGCCACGATCATGGTGTCGCTGCCTACCCGCACGTGATCCCCGATGGTCGAGCGATGCTTGGCGACTCCGTCATAGTTGACGAACACCGTGGCCGCGCCGATGTTCGTTTGCTCACCGATCTCCGCGTCGCCGACGTAGGACAGGTGCGGCACCTTGGAGCCGGGCCCGACGACCGCGTTCTTGAGCTCCACATAGCTACCCGCCTTGGCGCCAGGGCCGAGCAGCGTGCCTGGCCGCAGGTAGGCAAAGGGCCCAACGGAGGCGCCTGGGCCGATTTGCGCCGAGTGGCACACCGCGTTCGTCACGGTGGCGCCCTCGGCCACGGTCGTATCCCTGAGCACACAGCCAGGCCCGATCCGCGCACCGGATCCGACGGCCGTGCGCCCCTCCAACTGGGTGCACGGCCATATCTCGCTGTCGGGCTCAAGTGTCACGTCGACGTCGACCCAGGTGGTGGCCGGATCCACGATCGTCACGCCGGCGAGCATCCAGTAGGTGAGCAGCCTGTCATTGCACAGCCGGCGCGCCCGGGCGAGCTGTGCGCGGTCGTTGACGCCCTCCACCTCGGCCGCGTCGGCAGCAAGCACGGTGCCCGCGCGATGCCCTTCTCCCCGCAGCATCGCCACCACGTCGGTGAGGTATTCCTCGCCCTTGGCATTTGCCGTCGACAATCGTTTGGCCGCGTCCGCGAGCAGCGCGCCGTCGAAGGCGTAGACCCCGGAGTTGATCTCGGTGATCGTGCGCTGCTCAGGCGTGGCGTCCCTGTCCTCGACGATCCCGGTCACGGTCCCGCCGGCATCCCTGACGATCCGGCCGTATCCGGCTGGGTCGGCAACCCGCGCGGTGAGCACGGTCACCGCGTTGCCCGCAGCGGTGTGCTCTGCCGCGAGCCCGCCGAGCGTCTCGGCCCGCATCAGCGGCGAGTCACCGTATGTCACGATCACCGTGCCGTCGATCACCCCGACCGCGTCGATCACCGTGCGCACCGCATGACCGGTCCCGCCGGTCCGCTCCTGCACGATGACGCGCGCCTCAGGTGCGTGCTCAGCGAGATGCGCGGCGACCAGGTCACGCCCGTGGCCCGCCACGACGATCAGCCGCTCCGGATCGATCTGGCGTGCGGTCATCACCACGTGGCCGAGCATGCTGCGACCGCAGAGCTCATGCAGGACTTTGGGTAGGCGTGACTTCATTCGCGTGCCCTCACCTGCGGCGAGGACGATGACGGCTGCCGGGCGGCTCACACTCACTCCCCAAGGCTCCTCGAGTATCGCGGCCGGCGATCTGGCGGGCGCGGCGCAAAACGGTACCGCAGTTCACGCGTCCGACCCCCGCAGGATACCGCCAGGACCGGTGACTCGGTGCCGCTCGGCGCCTGAGCGGCGCGGCATCGTCGCCTTCCACCCGGTCCGGCCCACCGCTGGAACGGTTCAACCAGCCAAACGTCAAGCGTCACCGACCATAAACGATGAGGAGAAACGTTGGCGATGGCTACCGCGGCTGCTGACAGGTGAGGGTGCCGAGGGGGCTGACTTGCACCGGCGGATAGCGGGATGGGCGTTCACGGCCATGATCGGCGCCGACCTCGCAGCGGAGCATCAGGCTCGCGCGAACCCGCCTAACCGGGCGCGGCCACGCGGCGGTCGGAACGGGCTTCCACTTAGCTAGCTAGCTAGCTCCCGGGGAAGGATTCGAACCTTCGTTGAGGGCACCAAAAACCCTTGTCCTGCCTGGCTAGACGACCCGGGACGGCTCGACACCTGACCCTACCGTCAAGTGAACCCCGCCTGCTCCATGCCACGTAGAGGATTTGCCCGGCTGACAAATCCCGGCGCGCATCCCGGTTCAGCGATGTTCCAGCGGGCACGTTCCGCTGTCACGTGCGAGCGAACCTCGGCGCGCGGGCGAGCGAAACACGGCGCGGCGATGCACCCAACGCTCACAACTTGTCTCGCATAGTGAGATCCCATGCGGCAGCCGTTAAGGATAAATCTTGGGGACACCTGGGTGAAATCTCCGCAGAGGCACTTGTGGAACCTACGGCTGCGTAGCTTACGGTAACGTAGCATAGGCCTAGGGTTTCGCGAATCACGCAGCAAGGAAGCAATGCAACGAAGGAGCGCAATGACAGCTACGCCCCCGCAGCCCCCGGGCAGCAGCGCACTGCTTGAACCGCTGCCCTCCGCCGGTGGTCCAGCCACGTCACGGACCGAGCGAGCAGCCGGGCCGGCCCGCACCTCGCCGCCACCGGAAATCGAGCCCGAGCCCACGGGCGCTGGGGAGCGCGTGCTCGTCGCCCTCTTCGTTGGCATACCTTTCCTTGCCGTGCTCGCCGCCATACCGCTCGCCTGGGGCTGGGGGCTCGGCTGGCACGACGTGGTGATCGGCGCTGTCTTCTACGTCATCTCAGGGCTCGGTATCGCGGTCGGCTTCCACCGCTACTTCACGCACGGTTCCTTCAAGGCGAAGCGGTCGCTGCGCATCGCGCTCGCCATCGCGGGCAGCATGGCCATCGAGGGCCCCGTACTCACCTGGGTGGCCGACCACCGCCGCCACCACAAGTACTCCGACCGGGCGGGCGACCCGCACTCACCGTGGCGTTTCGGCAATGACTGGAAGGCGCTGACCAAGGGCCTTCTCTACGCCCACATGGGCTGGATGTTCGACTCCAACAAGACCTCACAGCAGCGGTTCGTGCCCGACCTGCTCGCGGATCGCGACATCCGCGTCATCTCCCGGCTGTTCCCCTGGATCGTCACCGCCTCCCTGCTGCTGCCCGCGGCCATCGGCGGCCTGTGGTCGATGTCCTGGCAGGGCGCGCTCACCGCGTTCTTCTGGGCCAGCCTGGTCCGCATTTCGCTGCTGCACCACGTCACCTGGTCGATTAACTCGGTCTGCCACACCTTCGGAGAGGAATCATTCGAGGTGCGGGACAAGTCACGCAATGTGGCCTGGCTGGCGATCGCGTCGTTCGGCGAATCCTGGCACAACCTGCACCACGCCGATCCGACCTGCGCAAGGCACGGCGCGCTCAGGGGACAGATCGACGAGGCCGCCCGGGTGATCTGGGCACTTGAGAAGCTTGGGCTCGCCTATGGCGTCCGGTGGCCCGACAGCGACCGCCTCACCTCGAAGCAGACGGGCTCGGCGGGGCGCAGCCTCGGCTCGATGACCCGGCGGCGCCGCGATGCAGGCCGGGCGGCATAGTCGCCATGGTTGACCGGTGAGCGAGTCATCACCAAGATCCCGCAGAAAGCGCATGACGGGTGCAGAACGTAGAGAGCAACTCCTCGGCGTGGGGCGCCGCCTGTTCGCAGAGCGCGGCTTCGACGGCACCTCGATCGAGGAGATCGCGGCCCAGGCCGGAGTCTCCAAGCCCGTCGTCTACGAGCACTTCGGCGGCAAGGAGGGCCTCTACGCCGTAGTGGTCGATCGCGAGATGCAGCGGCTGCTCGCCATGGTCACGGCCTCGCTGTCCGACGGCCACTACAGGCAGAAGCTCGAGGGCGCGGCGATGGCGCTGCTCGAGTACATCGAGGAGAGCGCGGACGGCTTTCGCATCCTGGTCCGCGATTCGCACGCGGCGTCGGGCACCGGCACCTTCGCCAGCCTGCTCAGCGACATCGCGAGTGAGGTCGAGCACATCCTCGGCGCCGAGTTCAAGGCCAAGGGCTACGATCCCAAGCTGGCCCCGATGTATGCGCAGATGCTCGTCGGCATGGTGGCACTCACGGGGCAGTGGTGGCTCGACGCGCGCAAGCCGAAACTGGACGAGGTCGCCGCGCACCTGGTGAACCTGGCGTGGAACGGGCTGTCAGGACTTGACGCGCGGCCGCGCCTTTCCGCACAGGCCGGCGAGCGGCGCCAGCGCAGGGAGCGCAAGGAGCGCAGGGAGAGGCAGGCTCGCGGCCGCGCCGCCAGCCGGCGCGGCACCGTCGTTGCGGGGATCCCCGCCATGCCGGTTGTGGCCGAGGACCCTGCAGGCTCGTGACCTGCGCGGTCCACCGGCCTGGATGTCATCCGGTGCTGCGTCCATTCGGTGCGGTTCATTCGCTCCTGCGTGCCACCACGAAGACGCGGCGGAATGGCAGCACCGTGCCGAAACTGCGGGCCGGGTAGGCGGCACGCAGGCGGACCGCGTACTCAGTCAGGAATCCGGCGGCCTGATCTGGCGGAAGCGCGGCGATAACGGGCCGCAGCCCCGAGCCCTTGTACCAGTCGAGTACGGCATCGTCCCCGTGCAGGACATGCAGGTAGGTGGTCTCCCACGCGTCCACCTCGCATCCGGCGGCCGCGAGCAGTTCCAGATATTCGTCCGGGTGGTGCGTCTGGCGGGTGACGGCCACGTCGGCCAGTTGCTCGCGCCAGCGGGCGGACCCCGCGAGCTCACGAAGAATCTGATGACTCGGCTGACCGAAGTTCCCCGGTACCTGGAACGCCAGCCAGCCGCCCGCCGCCAGCAGCCCTGCCCACCGCGGCAGCAGGTCGCGATGACAGGGAACCCACTGCAGCACCGCGTTCGAGACGATCACGTCAGGGGCGCGCGAGGGCGCGAACTCCGTGACGTCGCCTTGACGGAAGCTGAGCGACCCGGCACCCGCCTTGCCCTGATCGCGGCGGAAACCTGCCAGCGTCGCCGCCGCCGCTTCGAGCATCTGCGCCGAGTTGTCCACGCCGGCCACCTCGGCGTCCGGCCAGCGCTCCGCCAGCGCCGCGGTGAGCTCGCCGGGGCCACAGCCAAGATCGACCACATAACGCGGAGAGGTAGCGCCGACCCTGCCGACCAGTTCGAAGAACGGCCGGGAGCGCTCATCCGAGTACCGCTGGTACTGAGCCGGGTCCCACATGTCGCCACTCCAACGTATCTCGACATCGAGACAAATTCTCGTCAGTGAATGTCTCGATGTCAAGAGATAGACTGCGTGGCATGAACGGCACGGTGCGTGGCACGCCGGCAGGCCGGGGCGGGCAGCCGGCCAGCCAGACGGCTGGGCAGAGGGCTGGGCAGACGGCTGGGCAGGGCCACCAGGCGACGGATGAAGTGGACCAGCTGGTCGAGGAGTGGCACGCTCAGCGGCCCGATCTCGACGTGGCTCCCCTTCAGGTGCTGAGCCGGATCTGGCGGCTCGCCCGGCATCTGGACCGCTCGCGGGCCGCCGCCTTCGCCGGGCACGGGCTCGAACCGTGGGAGTTCGACGTGCTGTCCTCCCTGCGTCGCCAGGGTCCCCCTTACCAGCTAAGCCCCGGGAACCTGTTGCACGCCACGATGGTTACCTCAGGCACCATGACGAACCGGATTGACCGGCTCGAAGCGTCGGGTCTTGTCCGCCGCGGCCCTGATCCGCAGGACAAGCGCGGCGTGCTCGTGTCGCTCACCGACCAAGGGCTCGCGCGGGTTGATCTTGCTCTGGCCGGTCTGCTCAGTAGTGAGCGCGCGCTGCTCGCCAGCCTCAGCACTGATCAGCGCACGGAGCTTGCCGCGCTGTTGCGCACCCTGCTTGCTCCGTTCGACGCCGGGGGACACTGACCAGTCCCGCCGAGCGCGTTCATGATCCGTGAATGTCCTCTGCGAGCGCCAGCCAGCGCTCCTCGAGCTCGGACTTCTCCTGCTGCAGTCCGCGCAGCCGATCGCCTAGCTCCAGGAGCTTGCGGTAATCACTCGTTTGCGCGGCGAGCGACGAGGCCAGCTCGGATTCCTCCGCCGTGAGCCGGTCGAGGCGGCGTTCGACTCGCTGCAACTCCTTGCGCGCCGTCCGGGCGCGTCCGGCCGAACCCGCTGGCACATCCGACACCGCAGCCGGCCGGGCGGGCAGGGCCGCGCGGGTGTCACTCGCCGCCGCCAGCATGGCCAGATATTCGTCGACGCCACCGCCGAGAAAAGCGAGCTTGCCGTCGCCGGGCAGCGCCAGCACATGATCGGTAACGCGCTCCAGGAAGTACCTGTCGTGGCTGACCACGACCAGCGAGCCCGGCCAGCCGTCGAGCAGATCCTCGACCTCTGTCAGCGTCTCGACGTCGAGATCGTTTGTCGGCTCGTCAAGCAGCAGCACGTTGGGTTCGTCCATCAGCAGCCGCAGCAACTGCAGCCGCCGCCGCTCGCCGCCGGAAAGCGAGGCTACGACAGCTTGCTGCCGCCCCCCAGCGAACCCGAGCCGCTGCAGAAGCTGGCTAGCGGAAACCTCGCCCTTGCCGATCCGGGCCTGATGCCGAACCTCCTCGGCGGCTTCGATCACCCGC
The DNA here is from genome assembly GCA_963727015.1 of uncultured Actinomycetota bacterium. Taxonomy (GTDB): domain Bacteria; phylum Actinomycetota; class Actinomycetes; order Streptosporangiales; family Streptosporangiaceae; genus DATFVJ01. Next base: position 186,060 of record CAVSEV010000011.1, read on the forward strand.
AGCGAGGGGTCGAGCTCGGTCAGTTCCTGCGAAAGGTGGCCGATCCGAACGGTCTTGCCCCGGATGACCCGGCCGCCCACGGCGAACCCGTCGCGGTCGGGCAATGTCCCGTCGAGCAACCGGAGCAAGGTCGTCTTGCCGCTGCCGTTGGCGCCGAGCACGCCCACCCGCTCGCCCGGCCCGAGCTGCCAGCTGACGTGCTCAAGCAGGGTCCGCTCACCGGCGCGCACCGTCACGTCCTGCAGGTCGGCCACGGTCCGGCCGAGCCGCATGGTGGCGAGCCTGGTCAGCTCGACCGCATCGCGAGGCGCGGGTTCGCTGGCGATGAGATCGTTCGCCGCGTCGACCCTGAACTTCGGCTTTGATGTGCGGGCCGGAGGCCCGCGGCGCAGCCAGGCGAGTTCCTTGCGGAGCAAGCCCTGCCGCCGCCGGTCTGCCGCCGCGGCGATCTTGTCCCGTTCCGCTTTGGCGAGCACGTACGCCGAGTAACCCCCTTCGTACTTGCGCACCTGACCGCCGTTGACCTCCCACATCTGCTCGCAGACGGCGTCGAGGAACCAGCGGTCGTGGGTCACCGCGACGACCGCGGCGCCGCGGTCGCGCAAGTGGCCGGCTAGCCAGTTGATCGCCTCGATGTCCAGATGGTTGGTGGGCTCGTCGAGGACGAGCAGGCCGGGGTCGGCGGCAAGGAGACTCGCCAGTGCCACCCGGCGGCGCTCGCCGCCGGAAAGCTGCGCGGCAGGCGCGTTAAGCGCGACGCCCGGCAGCAGAGCGCTGATCACTTCCCGAGCGCGCGGGTCACCCGCCCAGTCGTGCTCGGGCCGGGCGCCTAGCACCATCTCACGCACCGTCCCCGCAGCGCTGTCATGCTGCGGCAGATAGCCCACCCGTAGATCACGGCTGTGGGTCACGCGGCCCGTGTCAGGCTCGGCGACCGCGGCGAGGATCGAGACAAGTGTCGTCTTCCCGTCGCCATTGCGCCCGACGATGCCGATCCGCTCGCCGGACGCCACGCCGAGCGAGACGCCGCCAAGCAGAACCAGCGGGCCGTAGGCCTTGCCGACGTTCTCGAGGTTGACGAGGTTCACGGCGCCCGCGCTGCGGCTCATCGGGCGCGACCATGGCCGGCCGGCCGGGTCATGAGCGTCGCACCTGGTACGGGGCCACTGACGCGGGCCACCTGACGGCACACACCAGCGCCGGCGAGGGAGGCGGCAAGGTCGAGCGCATGTTCCTCGCTCCTGGCCAGGAAGCCGCAGGTGGGACCCGAGCCGGAGACGATGGTCCCGAGCGCCCCGTGCTCCCTGCCTGCCCGCAGGGTCCGGCGAAGCTGCGGCCTGAGCGACATCGCGGCGGGCTGCAGGTCGTTGCTGAGCAGCGCGCCGACCGCGGTGGCATCACCCGAGCGCAGCGCCGCGAGCAGGTCGCGGCTGACCGCTCGCCGGCCCGAGCGCGCGTGGCCGCCGTGCGCGGACCCGTCGCCGGCGACGCGAGCCGCGCGGAGCCTGTCGCATTCGGCGTATACGTCAGCGGTAGCCAATCCCGCATCCGCGACCGCGAGCACCCAGTGATACCTCCCGCTGACCAGAGCTTGACTCAGCTGCTCACCCCTGCCAAGGCCGACGGCGGTACCGCCCGCGAGGCTGAAGGGGACGTCGCTGCCGACGAGGGCCGCGAGCTCGGACAGCTCGGCCGGGCCGAGGCCAGCCCGCCAAAGCCTGTTGCACGCGACGAGGGTGGCCGCGGCGTCCGCGCTGCCGCCCGCCAGGCCCGCCGCGACCGGGATCCGCTTGCCGATCGAGATCTCGGCACCATCCCTGATGCCCGCGGCCTTGCGCAATGCGTTCGCCGCCCGGACCGCAAGGTTGCCGCGGCCGCCGGGGACCTCATCGGCGCCCTCGCCCGCGACGCGCACCGTCACTCTTCCTGCGGGCCGGACCGTCACCTCGTCGAAGAGCGACACCGCGTGAAAGACGGTGGCCAGATCGTGGTATCCGTCCGGCCGCAGCGGGCCCACGGCCAGTTGCAGATTGAGCTTCGCAGGAGCGCGGGCGGTCAAACCGGTCACGATCAACCGATCGTATCTGGCCCGCACGGCTGGTTCGTCACCTCCGACCGGACTCACCGGTTACCGGACCCGCCGGTTACCGGACCCGCCGGTTACCGGACCCGCCGGTTACCGGACCCGCCGGTTACCGGACCCAGCGGCTACGAGACCCAGCGGACCCGACTATCGGCTACCGGACCCAGCGGCTACGGGACCCGGCGGTTACCGGACTCAGCGGCTACCAGTCCTGGCCGCGGCGATGCTGGCGAAGCCGGTCACCCCGAGGGTCTCCCCCCGGGCCCCAGGGTCCACTCCCGCGCTGCGCAGCAGCCGCTCGGCCTCAGCGCGAGACCCGGCCCACCCGGCCAGCGCCGCGCGCAGGGTCTTGCGGCGCTGCGCGAACGCGGCATCGATGACGGCGAACACCTCGGCGCGGGTGGCCGAGGTCGCCGGCGGATCCCTGCGGGTGAAGGCGACAAGGCCCGAGTCGACCCCTGGAACCGGCCAGAAGACGGTCCTCGGGACCTGGCCCGCGCGGCGTGCCGCGGCGAACCAGGCCAGTTTCACCGAGGGAACACCGTACGACGGGGCTGCGGGCGGGGCGCACAGCCGGTCCGCCACCTCCGCCTGCACCATGACAAGGCCACGAGCCAGTGACGTCACGGTGGCGAGCAGATGCAGCACAACGGGAACGGCGACGTTGTACGGCAGGTTCGCGACGAGGACAGTGGGATGCTCGCCAGGGATGGCCGGGACCCGCGCCGCGTCCGCGTTGACCACCACCAGGCGCCCGGCGGCCTGAGGCTGCACGGCCCCGACCGTTTCCCGCAGCGCTCCGGCCAGCGCGCGATCCACCTCTACCGCGACGACCCTGCGCACGTTCGGCAGCAGCGCCAGGGTGAGCGAGCCGAACCCAGGGCCCACCTCGAGGACGACGTCATCGGGTGACAGGCCGGCCAGACGCACTATCCTGCGCACCGTGCCCGGATCGATCACGAAGTTCTGGCCTAGCCGTTTGGCCGGCCGGACGCCGAGACGGCCGGCCAGGTCGCGAATGTCGGCCGGTCCGAGCAGGCGGGGCAGCTGCTGGGCCTGCTCGGACTGACCAGGCCGCGCGCCGCCCGCTGGTTCACTCACCTTGGCACGCCGGCGATGACTGCGCCGGACGGCTCAATCCCCCGCCAAGCCCCCGGACGCTCACCACGGGTTGGCTTTACCACGGTCCGAAGACACGCTCGCCGGCCAGCATGATCTCGGCGCCAAGCACAGCTGGATCCGCCCCGCGCACCTCGGCGAGGCAGCGAACCGTGTACGGGATCATGGCGGGCGCGTTCGGCCGGCCACGGTAGGGCACCGGCGTCAGGTAGGGCGCGTCGGTCTCGACGAGCAGCAGGCCGCGCGGCACGGCGCGAGCGGCCTCCCGCAGCGGGCCGGCACTGGCGAAAGTCACGTTGCCGGCGAAGCTCATGAAGTAACCGGCGTCGGCGCACACCTTCACCATCTGCTCGTCACCGGAAAAGCAGTGGAACACGACCTGCCGGGGCGCGCCCTCCTCGGCGAGGATGCGCAGCACATCCGCGTGCGCGTCGCGGTCGTGGATAACGAGGGCCTTACCTGTTTGCTTGGCCAGGCCGATGTGCGCGCGGAACCAGTCCTGCTGGACGTCACGATCCGACCAGTCGCGGTAATAGTCGAGACCCGTCTCGCCAATCGCGCGCACCTGCGGGAGGCGGGCCAGCCCGGCGATCTCCGCAAGCGCGTCGCCGGCCGCGGCGCTGGTCTCGTTCGGGTGGATGGCGACCGCGGCGTAGACATCGCCATGCTCCGCCGCGCAGCGCGCGGCCCACTGTGACGACGCGAGGTTGTAGCCGACCGTAACGACGCGGCTGATACCAGCGGAGCGGGCCTCAGCAAGCACCTGCGGCACTGGCGTGTCAAGCAGGTCAAGGTGGCAATGGCTGTCCAGCGTGCTGTCGCGAGCGCCGCCGGAAGGACCCGCTGGCGCGGGCCCCGCGCGTGCGCCGCCCCGGTTGGTCATTCCCCCGCCAGACGCGCGACCTCTTGCTCGGCGACGGACACGTCGAGCTTGGCGAACAACGGCGAAGGCGTTCCCAGCGGCGTGCCGGCACGGACGGGGCTGGATTCCCACCGCGCGGCCGTTCGGTAATCTCCCATGAGTACCGGATAGGAGACGACGCCGCCGGCCCCGTCAGGTTCATCCACCTCACGTATTTCTGGCATACCGGACCAGGGCCCTTCGCCGCCAAGCATCTTATGCACCTTGTCCGCCGAGTAAGGCAGGAATGGAGTCAGCAGCGTCTTGGCATCGTCGACGAGCTGCAGGGCCACATGCATAATCGTCCGCATGCGCTCGGGGTCGGAATCGCGGAGCTTCCATGGAGCCTGATCCGAGAGGTACTTGTTCGCCTCGCCCACCGTCCGCATGGCTTCGGTGATCGCGGCCTTGAATCGGCTGCGCGCAAGCAGCGAGCCCACGCTATCGAACGATTTGACCGAGCGTTCGAGTATTGCCCGGTCTATGTCACGCAGGTCGCCGGGCGCGGGAATCCCGCCAATGTTGCGGGCGGCAAAAGACACTGTGCGATTGACCAGATTACCCCAGTTGGCTACGAGTTCATCGTTATTGCGCCGGACAAACTCGGCCCAGGTGAAATCGGTGTCCTGGTTCTCGGGCCCGGCGACCGCGAGGTAGTAGCGCAATGCGTCCACGTCATAGCGCGCGAGGAAGTCGCGCACGTAGATCACGATGCTGCGCGACGACGAGAACTTGCGGCCCTCCATGGTGAGGTACTCGCTGGAAACGACCTCGGTGGGCAGGTTGAGCACGCCGATCGTGCCCGGCCTGCCGTTACGGTTCCCCCCGCCGCTGTAACCGAGCAGCATGGCAGGCCAGATCTCCGTGTGGAAGACGATGTTGTCCTTGCCCATGAAGTAGTAGGACTCGGCGTCTGGCGACTGCCACCAGGCCCGCCAGGCATCGGGATCACCGGACCTTCGCGCCCATTCGATCGAGGCCGACAGGTAGCCGATAACGGCGTCGAACCACACGTAAATACGCTTGTCCTGGCGATCCCGCCAGCCGGGTAGCGGAACGGGCACACCCCAGTCAAGATCGCGCGTGATAGCGCGTGGCTGCAGGTCGCTGAGCAGGTTGAGCGAGAACTTGAGCACGTTCGGCCGCCACTGGCCGCTCTTGCCCTGCAGCCAGGACCCCAGTGCCTCGGTAAACGCAGGGAGGTCGAGGAAAAAGTGCTCGGTCTCCACGAACACGGGCTTCTCGCCATTGATCCGCGAACGCGGGTTGATGAGGTCGGCCGGGTCAAGCTGGTTGCCGCAATTGTCACACTGATCGCCGCGGGCTCCGTCATAGCCACAGATCGGGCAGGTGCCCTCGATATAACGGTCAGGCAGCGTCCGTCCCGTCGACGGGGAGATCGCGCCGAGCGTGGTCTTGGGGAACACATAGCCGTTGTTGTACAGACCGGTGAAAATCTCTTGGACAACGGCGTAGTGGTTGCGCGTGGTGGTGCGCGTAAACAGGTCATACGACAGGCCCAGGGCGCGCAGATCCTCGGCGATCACGCGGTTGTAGCGGTCGGCGAGCTGGCGCTCGGTCACACCCTCCGAGTCTGCTTGCACCTGAATCGGCGTGCCATGCTCGTCGGTGCCACTCACCATCAGCACCTGCCTGCCGGCCATCCGCTGATAGCGGCTGAACATGTCGGACGGGACACCGAAACCCGACACGTGCCCGATATGGCGCGGGCCGTTCGCGTACGGCCAGGCTGGGGCCGTTAGGATGTGGCTGCTCGGCGAGGACATGCGGAAAGCCTATGGGCATCGGGGCACGGGCTCGAACTGATTAGAGACCCGCGGCGGCCGGGCAAGGCGGGCAACTTTCAGCCCCCATCGCCGCCGGCGGGTGTGATGCGCAGATGTGCAGCCAGGGCTTGCCTGGCCACGTGATGTCCGGGGGGATACCTGATCAGGCTTCGCGCGCCGCAGGCGGGCCAGTGACCGCCCCCGCCCAGCGCGCCTCAGGCCGGCCGCCACGCTTTGATGCGGCGGCCGGCGTCGCGACCGGCCAGGACCCGGGCGGTGCTGGGCCCTCCCATCTGGTGCGGCTGGCCCGCTGGATGCCCATTGGCCCGGCCGCGGTGACCCTGGCCGTGATGCTGTACGGGATCAGCTCCCCGTCCTTCTGGCGTGATGAGGCCGCGACGGTGACGGCGACCAAGCGCTCGCTGCCGGAGATGGCCCGGATGCTCCGCCACGTAGATGCCGTGCACGGCGCCTACTACCTGTTGATGTGGCCACTCGCGCATTTGCTCGGCACCAGCGAGTTCGCCATGCGGCTGCCGTCGGCGATCGCGATGGCGGCGGCGGCGTGGGGCACCGCGGTGATCGGCCGGCGGCTCGGGCGCTGGCAGACCGGGCTGCTCGCCGGGCTCGTCTTCGCGGCGCTGCCGATGACCAGCAGGTTCGGCCAGGAGGCGCGGTCATACGCGCTGGTGACTGCGGTGGCGGTGATCGCCAGCTATCTGCTGGTCAGGGCCATCGACAAGCCCGGTTCGCGGTTGCCGGTGGCATATGGCCTTTCACTCGTCGCGCTTGGCTTCCTCAACATGTTCGGCTTGCTGATCATCCCCGCACACGCGATAACACTCGCGGCCGCACGCAGGCACGGATCGCTCGAGGAGGCCAGCCAGCGCGCATGCCTCATCGGCCGCCGCGCCCGGCCTCGCCTCAGGGTCCGCAGGCGGCTGGGCGACAGGCACCATGGCCGGCTGGGCGATCGGCGCAGCGGTGGCCTTCGTGACGATCATTCCTGTCGCATTTCTCGCCTGGCACGAGCGGGCTCAGCTCGCCTGGCTGCGCAGACCCAGCTTCGCGGATGTCACAGCCCTGGGAACGATGCTGACAGGCTCGGGCGCTTCGTTCGCTCTCATCGCGGCGCTTGGCGCGGCGGCCGTGGCCGACTGCGCCGGCAGCGGGTTCCGGCGGGCCGGTCCCGCCAGCTCAACGCGCCCCGGGCGATCCGCCGGCCTGAACGTGCTCCGGCTCAGCGTGCCCTGGCTGCTGCTCCCTCCTGTCCTGCTGATCGCCGCATCCGAGATCAAGCCCGTCTACGTGCCTCGCTACGTCGTGTTCTGCCTGCCCGCGCTCGCGCTGCTTGCCGGGGCAGGCCTCGCCGCGCTCGGCCGCTGCTGGCGTATTGCCGCGCTGAGCGTACTGGCCCTGCTCGCACTGCCCATGCAGCAGGCCATCCGCCAGCCGTGGGGCCACGGAGACAACATCAGGGCCGCGGCACTCGTGGTGCAGGCACAGGCCAAGCCGGGCGACGCGGTGCTCTACTTCAGGCCCGGATTTCGCGATTTCGGCGCCGTCTACCCGTACGGGTTCACGCGATTGCGTGACATCGGCCTGCAGGAGTCCGCGGTGGCGGCGGGGAATCTCAGCGGCACGGAGGTGCCGCGACAAGTGCTCGAGCGGCGGCTCGGCGTTGCCCGCCGGCTCTGGCTCGTCGAGGTGGACCACGACGAGCCGGACGCGGGCCTGGTGAGCTGGCCACGGTTCCGGTGGATCCGTGCGTGGTCATTCGATGGCATTAGGCTCCAGCTTTACCTGCACCGCGCGGAGCGCGTCGCGACGTAGCCCAACGCGGGTGCGCGAGGCAAGCCACCTAGGGCGTAGATCTTTGGCGGCGCCCTCGCGGCCGGCCCCGCTGTCCCTCAGACCCGGCCCGCGCGCGGGGCGCCATCGCGGCCCTGGCCGGCCGGGTTGGGCGGGGCAGGCGCGGCAGGTCCAGCCGGCGCGGCAACCGGGGCGGAAAGCACCGGCTGCTGGGCCGAACCGGCCTGCTGGGCCGAACCGGACCTGGCCGGCAGCGGCCGGGCCGCGCCGTCGTCGTCGGCAAGCGCCTCTGCCGCCGGATGCCTGGTCCGCCGGATACTCAGAATGCTCATGAAGAATGTGCCGAAGATGACCTGGCAGCTGACGACGAGGGCGGTCGCGGAAGGCACCATGAGGCGCAGTGAATGCGTGGGATTCAGCGGGCCGAACCTCGCCACCCGCCACTCCGAGATCGACACCACCGCGCCGACCAGACCCGCAACCCCGAGCAGCACGCCTGCCACCAGGCCACGCTCGAGGCTCCAGACCCGCAGCACGCGCGTCGCCCACCGATCCCGCGGCAGGAAACCCTCGGCACTGGCGTAGATCTTCGTGAACAGCGCGAACTGCACCGCCTGGAAGCCGATGACCACCATCGCGGACGCACCGACGAGCGTGTCCACGTCAAACGACACGCCGCCGATAGTCAGCGGCCCTGGCACCACCGCCACGCCGATCAGCAGCCCGATCGCAAGCAGCGCGATCCCTGGGATCAGGAACAGCCAGCGCGGGCTGAACAGGAGCAGGAACCGCAGGTGCCGCCAGCCATCTCGCCAGCTACGCAGATGTGGCGGGCGGCTGCGGCCGTCCGGTGACAGCGTGATCGGCACCTCGACGACCCGTTGCCTCGCCAGCGTCGCCTTGACGACCATCTCGCTGGCGAACTCCATGCCGGTCGCCTGCAGGCCAAGCGCGAGCACACCATCCCTGCGGAAACCGCGCAGGCCACAATGGAAGTCGGCGATCTTGATGCGGAAGAACAGCCGCCCGATGAAGCTGAGGACCGGATTGCCCAGATAGCGGTGCAGCGCGGGCATGGCGCCAGGGGCGATGCCGCCCTTGAACCGGTTACCCATGACCAGGTCGGCGCCGTCGCGAAGAGCGGACACAAACGGCATGAGGGCGGTGAAGTCGTAGCTGTCGTCCGCGTCGCCCATGATGATGTACCGGCCTTGCGCGGCGACGATTCCGCCCATCAACGCATTGCCATATCCCTTCTCAGCAACCGGGACAACCCGTGCGCCCGCCGCCTCCGCGAGCTTCTGGCTGCCGTCTGTACTGCCGTTGTCCGCCACCACGATCTCACCGTCAATGCCGTGCTCGCGGAGGAAGCCTGCGGCCTTGCGCACACAGGTGGCAACCGTCTCAGCCTCATTGAGGCAAGGCATCAGCACGGTCAGTTCCACGTCGTCTCCTCCAGCGCTCCGATGACGCGCCTTCCGCTGGCGCACTCGGCACGACCATGAGGTCGCTACCGTTGTGAATGTTGCCGCAACCTGCCCGCCCCTCGTCCCCCAGCAGCGGCCATTGGCCACGGGCGGGCAGCCGCGAGCTGACGCTCGCATGAATAATGCCAGGTTACGTGGCACCAGCGGTCGCTGTGGGCGCGGTCGCTGACGACCGCACAGTATCAACCACTGGCGGCGGCTGGAGGGAAAGCGGCGGCTGGAGGGAAGCGGTGGCTGGAGGGAAAGGAGACCGCGGGCGTGCTCCCCAGGCGAGGCGGTGACTCCGCGGCCAGGGGCCGTCCGGTTCCGGCGGCGCGCCGGATCGCCGGTGCCGCTGGTGCCGCGCGCGGCGTGCTCTCCAGGCACCGCGCTTTCGCCATCGCGCTGGCAGCCGGCGCCGCCCTGCGGATTGTGACGGAACTTGGTTATCGCTGGGCGTTCTGGTTCAACGACTCATTCGACTACATCGCGATCGCGCAGCGGCTGCGGCCAGACCCGATGCGGCCCATTGGGTACCCGGTCCTGCTCTGGCTGGCCGGGCCGGTCCACAGCCTCCTCCTCGTCACCTCGCTGCAGCATCTGTTCGGGCTTGCTACCGCTGCGGCGGGTTATGTGCTGTTGCGCAGGCGATTCGGGCTCCCTGGCTGGGGGGCAACGCTCGCGATGGTCCCCGTGCTCTTCGATGCGTTCCAGATTCAGCTGGAACAACTGCTCCTTGCCGACACGCTGTTCACATTCCTCGCCGTCGCCGCCGTCGCGGTGCTTTGCTGGCTTCCCGCGCAACGCGGGCGCCGGATGCACGCCTGGCAGGCCGCGGTAGCGGGAACGCTTCTCGGCCTGGCCTCACTGACCAGGCCAGTCGGCGTCCCGCTGATAGTCCTCGCGGCCTCCTATCTGATCGCCTGCCGGGCCGGCTGGCGTGCCGTCACGGCAGTATGCGCAGCCGCGGGCGCACCGCTCGCGGGTTACGTCCTGTGGTTCCACGCCGTGCACGGCCAGTTCGCACTTGACTCCACCGACGGGATCTACCTGTGGGGCCGGACGGCCGCTTTCGCCGAGTGCAACGTCATCAGGCCGCCACCGGCGCAGCTATGGCTGTGCCCTGCGCTTCCTCCGGCCCAGCGGGCCGCGTCATCGGCGCAGGTCTGGCAGCCCACATCACCGCTGCGCTGGCAGCACGGCCAGGTATTCAGCGCCAGGGAAAACGATCTCGCCATGCGCTTCGCGCTCCGGGCGATCGCCGCGCAGCCCGGTGGCTACGCGCGGGCCGTGCTCACCAGCGTCGGGCGCGCGTTCGCCTGGGACCGCACCCCCTACCCGACCGGCTACACGGCGAGCCTTTACACGTTCGCCGGAACGAAGACCTGGCTGCCCACCTGGCCCGAGGCTGACGGGCGCACCGCGGCTGCGGTAGCGCGCGCATACGCGGGCGGCCGGGCAGCGACCGTCGTCGTGCAGCCGTACGCCAGCCTCATGCGCTGGTACCAGCGCTACGTGTACCTGCGCGGCACGATGGTCGGGATCATCCTGATCATCATGCCCGCGGCCGTGCTCGCCGGGCTCGTCCTGCGGCGCAGGGCCAGGCGCCCAGCCTCAGCCTGCCCAGCCTCAGCCTGCCCAGCCTCACCCTCCCCGGCCTCACCCTCCCCAGCCTCAGCCTCCCCAGCCTCAGGCTCCCCGGGTTCAGGCGCGGCTACCGGGCCGGGCGAGGCGCGCTGGGCAGAAACGCCGGCCGCATGGCTGTGCTGGTCTTCGGCTGTCGCATTGCTGGTGATTCCTGCCCTCACGGTCGATTTCGACTACCGATATGTGCTGCCGGTGGTGCCGTTCGGATGCTTGGCCGCGGCACTTGCCGCCAGGCATTTCCTTGTGGCTGCGGGCCATTTCCACGCTGGTGGGCCGCGGCGGCGCTGGGGAAACTCCGCGGCGGCTAGCATTCGTACTGATCGCGAGCTGACCAGATATGACGGCTAGGCCGGCAGGCACTGCGCAGGGGAGGGCACGGGTGTGAAGGTCTCGCCGGGGGGAGAAGCCGTGCCATCCCCGGCACCACGACGGTCCCTCGCCGCGTTGCCCGGCCGGCACCGGCTGTTCGTGGCCGTCCTGATCCCCGCGATCGCGCTGCGGGTCATCGCGATGCTCGGCTTCCGGTGGGCGCTGTGGTTCAACGACTCTTACCAGTACGTCCAGTACACCGCGGGCCCGTTGCGGCCCGACCCGGCGCGGCCCTCCGGCTACTCGGTCTACCTGTGGATGCTTGAGCCACTGCACAGCTTCGCCGCCGTGACGATCTCGCAGCACCTGATGGGCCTCGGCATCGGCGTCATGGTCTATGCGCTGCTCGTGCACCGCTTCAAGGTCCCGCTGTGGATCGCGACGCTGGCCGCCGTCCCCGCGCTGTATGACGCATACCAGATCCAGCTCGAGCACCTGCTCATGGCGGACACGCCATTCGCCTTCCTGGTCACGGCGGCCATCACCATCGTGATGTGGCGGGAGAAGCCCAGCGTGACGCGGGCGGCGGCGGCCGGCCTGCTACTCGGGCTCGCGGCCGTCACCAGGTCGATCGGGATCCCGCTGCTCGTCATCGTGGCGGTGTACCTGCTTATCAGGCGCGCCGGCGTGCGCGTCGTCGCCGCCGGGATCATAGCCTGCGCGCTGCCGGTGGGCGGCTACATGCTGTGGTTCCAGTCCTGGTATCACGAATTTGCGATGACCCAGAGCACCGGGATCTTCCTGTATTCGCGCGTGATGGCCTTCGCCGATTGCGGCAAGTTCAGCCTGCCCGCAGACGAGAAGGCGCTGTGCACGTCCACTCCGCCGAGCGATCGGATGGCCTCGCAGGATTACATCTGGAGCCAGCAAGCCCCGCTCCGCCGATTCCCGCCGCCTGAGTTCTCGCCGCTGACGAACCTGCTGGCCAAGGGTTTCGCGACCCGCGCGATAGAGGCACAACCGCTCGACTATGCCCGTGTCACCTGGGACGACACCTGGCGCTCCTTCGGGTGGCAGCGCAAGGTGTTCCCTGATCCGATCACCTACGGCGAATACGCGTTCGCCAGCGCGAGCCACGGCCCCGCACGGGCTCCCGCGACCGGGCACGGTTTCGGCGCGCGCTTCGCGGTGCCACGCTACGCCGACGGGACCCAGATCACCCATGTGGTCGCGCCGTACGCGGGAATCATGCGCTGGTACCAGAGGTATGTGTTCCTGCCCGGCACGATCCTCGGCGTGTTGCTCGCGGCCGGGCTGGCCGGGATGTTCATCGCCTGGCGGCGGCTGGGCGGTGAGATCCTGCTGCCCTGGGCCATTGCCGTGGCCATGATCGTGATTCCGGCCGCCACCGCCGAATTCGACTACAGGTACCTGCTGCCCGCCGTCCCCTTCGCCTGCCTGGCCACCGCGATGGTGTTCGGTGCAGGCAACCCAGTCGGCGACCGGCTGGCGGCACGGCGCGAGCACCGCACCGGGCCGGCGGGTGGCCGGCTTGATGCGCGCGAACCAGTTTCAGGGACGGCGGCGGTGACGCCGCCCCTGCCCGCTGCGGCCCCCGATGGCGAGCAGGCCGCCGGAAAAAGGCCTGGAGCTGTGGCGCCAGACGCCACCCCGCCGAGATCGCCCTGACCCGGCACGCGCCCGTCGTCGCTATGGCAGCCACGCAGGCCGGAACCCAGCCGCGCTAGCCTGAGCACCCGGCCTGCTTGCTCGCGACCACCGCGTCATAGACCGCGCGTTTGGGCAGCCGCAGCTCAGCGGCGACGGCCGCGATCGCTTCCTTCCTGGTCAGGCCCGCTGCCTGGCGCTCGGCCACCGCGGCGGCGGCGCGGCCGATGTCCAAGCTGCCCGGGCGCTTACCCGTGTCACCGGCGACGACGATCGTTACCTCGCCAAGCACTCCGTTTGCCGCCCAGTCCGCTAGATCGCCGAGTGTCCCGCGGCGGATCTCCTCGTGGGTCTTGGTCAGCTCACGGCACGCGACCGCGGCCCGGCCGCGGCCGAAGGCCGCTGCCAGCTCACCGAGGGTCGCGCCCAGCCGCCGCGGCGACTCGAAGAACACCAGGGTGCGTGGCTCGGTCGCGAGCTCGGCGAACCGGCGCGCGCGGTCCCCGGCTCGCCGCGGCGGGAAGCCTTCGAAGCAGAACCGGTCGCTCGGCAGGCCCGCTACGGCAAGCGCCGCGGTCACCGCGGAAGGCCCGGGCAGGACGGTGACCCGGATTCCTGCCGCCACGGCCGCCTTGACCAGGCGGTACCCGGGATCGCTGATACCAGGCATGCCCGCGTCGGTAACAAGCAGCACATCGCTGCCTGCCCGCAAGTCAGCGAGCAGCCTGTCCGCACGCCGTTGCTCCACCGCCTCGTAGCACGACACGACCGTAGCCGTCAGCCGCACCCCCAGGCCGGCGGCGAGCCTGCCAATCCTGCGCGTGTCCTCGGCGGCGATCACAGCCGCGCCCGCGAGCGCCGCCGCCAGCCGCGACGAGGCGTCAGCAGGGCATCCGATCGGCGCGGCGGCGACGATCAACGTCCCGTGTATCGTTTCGTTCATACCGTTTCTTTTCTGGCCGGCCTACCCTATTCGGGGGCCTTGGCCCAAACCCGGTCGTGCAGTGCAGCGGCAGGTACGGAGGTGGGACCCATATTCTCCCTAACGGCTGCGCGGCGCGAGCCAGGCGGTGCTGGTCACGGTCCGTTTTTGCGGGGACCAGCGGCACGGTGACGGCCGCCCTTGAGCGGTGACACGAGCGACAGGAGGCGGTTCAGCCAGGCTCGCCGCCATCACCAGGCAAAGATTTACCTAGACCATAACTGGCAAATTTGCACAAAATAGGAACCGGAACTATCGTTCCGGCGTCTTGCTAGCAAGAGCGCAGCTCGCGAGGCCGATGCCGAGCACCAGCTGATGGTCCTCACGAGGCACCGTTGTGGACAGCGTTGAGGACGTGTGCATGACCGATCAGGGACGGGGTGGCGATCCCTACGGGGATGCCGCAGCACGTTCCCTCGGCTCGTCCCCGGCTGGGCAGGAAGGTGACAGCCCGGTGCCGGGCGGCCCCTCGGCCCGATCCGCGCTCGCCGACGTCCAAGCCGACGAGGGAACCGGTGCATCCGGAGCCGGTCAGCCCCGACTCCGATCCGCGAGGAAACGGCGGCGGCCGTCATCACGGCGGCGGTTCTCGCCGCGCGCGGCGTCCCGGCCGCCGCCGCCGCAAAATCCTGCTGTGGGTTGCCGTAGGCATGGTTCTCGTGCTGCTCGCCGGCGGCACGCTGCTGTACCTGAAACTGAATGCCAACCTGCAGAGCGCGCCGCTGGATCTGGGTGCAAGCCAGCACGCGGAGAGGGCGGATCCGCTCGGCCGCAGGGCGGTGAACATCCTGCTGATCGGTTCGGACACTCGCGCCGACCAAGCGGACTGCAAGATCGGCGGGGATTGCGGCAGCGGGGCGAACGCCGACGTCGAGATGGTCGTGCATCTGTCCGCCGACCGCTCGAATGCCACCGTGATGAGCATCCCGCGCGACACCATCGTCAACGTGCCGCAGTGCACCAGCCCGACGCACCACGCCTATCCACCGCAACAGGACGTGCAGATCAACTCTAGCCTGCAATCCGGCGGTCCAGGCTGCACTGTCGCGGCCGTGCACGCGCTGACCGGCATCACCATCGACCACTTCGTCATGATCGACTTCTCTGGCGTAGTGAACATGGCCGACGACGTCGGCGGTGTGCCGGTGTGCGTTAGCGCCAACGTGTACGATCCGTACTCCCATCTGCGCATGACCAAGGGCACCCACGTGGTCGTGGGCCTGCAGGCGCTCGAGTTCCTGCGCACCAGGCACGGTTTCCTCTACGGCGGGGATCTGTACCGTACCGAAGCGCAGCACATGTATCTGAGCGCGCTGATCAGGAAGATGAAGACCGCGAGCACACTGGCCGACCCGGTCACGCTCTACCGGCTCGCCAACGACGCCACCAGCGCCTTGACCGTCGACCCCGGCCTGGACAGCATCCCCAAGCTCATCGGCCTGGCCAGTGATCTGAACAAGGTACCTGCCAAGCGGATCACGTTCGTCACCATGCCGACGGAGCCGTATCCAGGCAATCCCACCGCCTGGGTGTCCCCGGCCATGCCGGGCGCTCAGCAGCTATTCAACGACATCAGCACCGACACCCCGCTAAGCCGGGCAGGCTCGGCCACCAGCAACGCCACCCCGGCGCCGAAGCCGTATGTCTCCGCGGTCAGCGCGAGCCCGGCACCCACCGTCGACAAGGCGGCGGTGCGAATATCCGTAGCGAACGGCACTGGCCTCGCCGGTCGCGCGCGCGACGTCGCGGCCAAGCTCGCGAAGGACGGATTCACGGCGACGGGCGGCCTCAACGCGCCGTTTACCAGCACGACAAGCCTGACCTACGGACCGGGCGAGCGCGCGCGGGCACGAGCTGTCGCCGCTGCGCTTGGCCTGCCTGTCAGGGCGGTGCACCGCTCAGGCACCACGCTGACGCTGGTGATAGGCAGCGACTGGCCACGCGGCACCAGCTACCCGGGAAGCGACCCGGGCGCATCAGCGAGCCCGTCGGCGAGCGCCACCGGCTCATCCCCGGCCACGAGCTCGGGTTCTGCCGCGCCGCCGCCCGGCTCCAGTCCAGAGAACGCCTCGCACCCTGGAGACTGCGCGCAGGTGAACCCCATCTACTCGTACTGAGCTCGCCCCTCAGGGGTCCGTGCCGGGAACGGCACCGGGGCGCTCGAGCCTTGAGTTCGCTAAAGTGCATGCATGAAATGGCGTCGCCGTCAAGGCAGCAGGCGGGCGGAACCCGCGACGAAGCTCGACCGTGAGGCGACCCCGGCCGATATCGCTGCGCTCGTCACTTTTGCACGCAGCCGGCCTGGCGTGGAGTTCTACGTGGAACCGGAGACGTTCGCCACCGATACCACCGCGGTCGCCGTCGCGGCCGACGGAGAGTGGACGCGGCGCAGGGTCGGTTCGCCCACAGCGATTCGCAAGGTCGCGCGCGGCCTTGGACTGCCCGTGTATGAGGCCCAGGTCGTCGGTTATCCCGCACGGATGCGTGCCTGGAACCAGCGGCAGAAGCAGCGCCCGCCCGGCGCCCAGTGACCCGCTCGGCTCTAGTGGTCTGTCAGAGGAGTCTTCTTTGGCTCTGTGGCCCACGACAACGCCCATGCGGGCACCTCGCGGCGTTGTCCGTCGTCGCGCGTAGCACCAGCGAAGCGCTTGTCGAGGACAAGCACCGCCTTGCGATGCACCCACCTGGACGCCGTTCGCTCAAAGGACCCCTCTGACAGACCACTACTAGCACCTCGCTTGCCCGCCTAGGCATGGCCCTCGCCCGGCTCCACGAACATGCTTCTTACCAGCATCGATACTGCTTGGATTGGTGTGAACACACTCAGTAACACTAGCTGCGGGACTCAGCTTCTTCCCAGTTTGCTCTCAGGGCGAACGGATACGTCACCTGCAGAATCGCAGCTAGAGAACACATTTCCGCGCGCCCGGTCCACGTATCGACAGTCAGCAAGCGAGGGAGAAGGATGCTCACGCGGGGCAGGCAAACGCGGGCAGGGGAACCCGCCGCCAGCTGCCCGGGCGCAGACGCCGGATACGCCGAGCGCCGTCAGAGGCCACGACTGGAGCGTGCCAGGTCGCTCGCGGCCCCTTCCACATCGCTGATGAGCATCATGATGCTGCTGACCTTCGCGATCGTCATGGCGTCTCCTGCCGGAACCGCTGCCGACTCCGCGCCGCCCCAGCTCGCGGCGCCGGCACCGCTGAGCGCCACCTCGTTCACCGGCACACCCGCGGTTGGCGCGCTGTTCGTTACGGGCGCCAACGGCGCACGGACCCACTTCTGCACGGCGAGCGTGGTGCACAGCCCCAGCCGGGACATGGTCATTACGGCCGCTCACTGCCTGGCGAGCTACGCGGCCAGCCCGCAGCAGGTCACGTTCGCGCCCGGCTATCACGATGGCACGGCACCGTACGGCGTGTGGACCGTGTCCCGCGTCATCGTCGACAATGCGTGGGCCTCGGCCGGCGATCCTGACGATGATGTGGCCTTCCTCATCGTCGAGGACCATGCAGGCAGCAAGATCGAGGATGTGACAGGCGGCGAGCAACTTGGCGCCCGCCAGCAACCAGCCGGGGTGGTCCGGGTGATCGGGTACCCAAACTCACAGCAGCGACCGGTCACCTGCCAGAACAAGGCCACCAACTTCAGCGCCAGGCAGCTGGAGTTCGATTGCGGCGGCTTCGCCGATGGCACGAGCGGCGGCCCGTTCCTAACCGACGTCAGCCCAGCGACAGGAAACGGCGTTGTGGTCGGCGTGATCGGCGGATATGAATCGGGTGGGTACACGCCGGCGATCTCGTACTCGCCGACGTTCGGGCCGAACATCACCGCACTGTACAAATCCGCAGTCGCCGCGAGCTGACGGCCGGCGACGCCCGCCCCAGCCGAGCGCGCGGCCGCTGATGCATCCAACGGCGCCGCGTTCTGTGATCTCGGTCACCTTATGCCGATTTCACACACGCAGCGTCATAATCGATCAGGTCGAGACGTCTCAATAGTGAGTGTGCGTGCCACCGGCGCCGGAGCTTAGCGATGAGGTTGACGGACAAGATGACCGAGCAGCGTGTCCGATTCGAGCGGGACGTCGTGCCCGAACTCGGCCAGCTCTACCATGCCGCACTCCGGATGACCCACAATCCGGCCGACGCCGAGGATCTCGTGCAGGAGACGTCGGCGAAGGCGTTCGCGGCCTTCCACCAGTTCCAGCCCGGCACAAACCTCAGGGCGTGGCTGTACCGGATTCTCACCAACACCTTTATCAACGGTTACCGCAGGAGGCGCCGCGAGCCGCAGGAGGCGGCCTGTGGCGAGCTGCAGGACTGGCAGTTCCCAGCCGACCCGCTGGCAACTGGTGCACGCTCGGCTGAGGTCGAGGCGCTTGACCGGATGCCAGACTCCGACATATTCCGCGCGCTGCGGGATCTGCCAGAGGAGTTCAAGGTCGCGGTTTACCTGGCCGATGTCGAAGGGTACCCGTACAAGGAGATCGCGACGATCATGGGAACTCCCATCGGGACCGTGATGTCGCGTCTGCACCGGGGACGAAGCAGGCTTCGGGATCAGCTAACGGGGCGCCTGAGAGGGGGCGGGCTGGCGCCGGCGACGGGATGAGTGGAGCTATCGGCGACGACGACAGCTCCACTCCAAGAACCCGGTCCCGCCCAGCACGTGGCGCGGGCCGGAGTCGTGCGGGCGCAGCTCACTGCTAACCGCCTGGCGAAGAGCAGCAACAGATCGTTCCTCGTGTGCCAGCGGCCAATCAGCCGCATCGTATGGACCAGCGCGAGCTTTTCGGCGTCGACCGCATCCGCCGCGGCGGGCAGCGCAGGGCCGTTGTCGCTGATGACCCACACCCGGCTCACACTCGCGAACCGGCTGCGAAGCACGGTCGCGGCGACCTCGGTCCCGTTCAGCGTGGCGGACGCGACCGGGGACTCGGCCAGCGCCAGGTCGCGCAGCTTGTGGAACGGCCCGGGATAACCCTCGCTGACGATCCGCGAATGGTCCGTGATGTAGAGCACGGCGTCGCCCGTGTGAGCATGGCTAGCCACGATCTTGGACACTTTGCGCAGGTTGTCGGGTCGGGACCAGGGGGCACGGACAGCCTGGTGCGGACCTGCGGACGCGACGGCGACGAAGGCGACCACGGCCAGTGAGGGCACCCATGCCGTCGCGGTCACCGCCCATCCAGAGGTCAGCCTCGCGGCGTAACGCGCCGCGAGGCTGGCCAGACTTCCTAGCCCAGCCGCGGCGAGCAAGGCGAGGGCTGGCAGGCAGTACAGCACGTACCTGAGGTTGTAGAGCGGGTGGAACTGGGAGGCGACCAGCAGCACGGCTGGTGGCAGCACAAGCCATGGCAGGGCGACGTCGACGACCGTAACCGGGCGCCCGCGGCCAGTTACAAGGCCAGCGGCCACGGCGACAACGGCAAGCGCTCCAATCGGCACCCTCAGGACGACAGAACCGGCGAGCGAAGTTATCAGGGAGCCGATCTGGCGCGAGCCTGGCTCGCCCAGCCAGGCGGTGGCGCCACGCTCCAGGTAGGCGACGACGGCAAGCGGAGCCAGCACGGCAAGCGCCAAGATCACCGCCGCGGCCCACAATCGCAGGCCAGATCCCGCCGGGACCTGCCGCCGCGCGGATCCATGGACCCCAGCGAGGGAACCCGCCATGGCTGCGGTCGGCGCCGTGGGCGCGGCTGGGCCAGGCGTGTCCCCTTTCCCGCGGCGGCCACGGGATCGCCTCGTCATGACCGCCGCCGTGACCCCATGAGCCGGCAAGATCAGCAGCGCGAGCAGGTTAAACAGCCCGGCAAGCGCGATAGCTGCGCCGTAGCCCACCCACCACGGGCGGCGGCGTTCCCCGAACGCGCGGATCAGCAGATAGCTGGCGATCACGACCAACGCGGTCACCGCCGCGTATGACCTTGCTTCTTGCGCGTACCGGGTCACCAGGGGCGCCATCGCATAGAGCAGGCCAGCGAACAGGCCGGTGGCGCGCGGATAGGGCGCGCGGGAGGTGTTCCCCAGGCGCACACCGAGAGCGGCAACGAAGAACGCCGCGACCGCCGTGGCGACCACGGAAGGCAGCCGTACGGCGGTCGCTGACCGGCCGAGCAGGGTGATCACCACGTGCATGCACATGTAGTAGGCCCCGTGCACGGCGTCTGCGTGCCTGAGCAGGGCCAGGATCTGCCCCGGCGACCGGCCGGCGGCCTCGATCGTGTAAGCCTCGTCCCGCCACAGCGATGGCCGGGCGATACCGTAAAGCCCCACGGCAAACGCTGTGATCGCGGGGACCAGGGATACCAGCCAGGCGTGCGGCCCGATGCCCCGGGATCCGGTCGGCTCGGCGCCGGACGTCCCCTCCGCACCGGACGTCCCCTCCGCACCGGCGCCCCCCTCAGCACCGGCGCCCCCCTCAGCACCGGCGGATCGGCCGGGCGCGGCAGAAGGCCCTTCGTCGCCCGATGCCGCGTGCGGGCCATGCGGGGGAGCTTTCGAACCCGGCAAAGTTGGACTCCTCGTGGCACGGGCCCGTTATGCTTCCCGCCGCCTGATCCTCGTAATATTGGGACAGCAGACCGCTGATCTGACGCGCAGGCATTTCTGGCACCCCGGTTAGCGGACCGTTCCTGTCTGGGCGCTGTTCGCACAGAGGACCCCGCTGACAGATCCCTAGATCATGTCGATCACGCAGGTCTTCTCACTGGTATTGGGCGACGACAGCGTCGTGCCCCTAACCGCTGTGCATGATCCCGCCGAACGGCGGGCCCGCGGCATCCCTCCGAACGGCGGGCCCGCGGCATCCCTCCGAACGGCGGGCCCGCGGCATCAGGCGGAGCGCGTTCACCTGCACCGTAACGGTTTGAAGATCGCGCAGCATGCGCCCAGCGCCGCCGGCGGGGATCGCGGCAGTAGCGCGCGTTCATGATCCCTGATCGTGTGACGTTTCCCGCAAATAGCGCGGTCAAGTTAACACGAGAACGGATCATGAGCGCATGCCCCGCCGATCCAGCCCAGCACCTCGCCCTCCGCCGTGATGATCGCGCGGACGGCGCCAGTTTCGCAGTCAGCCACCCTGGCGTCCGCGGCGAGGCGCTTACGAGCGATTTGCTCATGCTGATCCAGACGGGCAACCAGCGAGCTCGTCCGCTCCGGCGCTGCGTGCAGGCGCTGTATGGATCGCGGCAACCTATGTCCGCAGTGACGTCAGGCGGTTGCGGGCTCAGGGCGACGAGAGCCTGTCGCACGTGCGCGCGCCCGCCTTGCCGTCATCGAGCGGGCAGAACTTCGCGGCAAAGGCCCGATAGGCGGCGGCATGCCTGGCCGCCACGTTCTCGATGTCCCCGATCGCCGCGATCACCTGGTCGGAAGTGGCGAGCAGCGGCCCAGGCGCCGCTGGCTCGAAGTCGAAGTAAAAGCCGCGCAGGTTGTCGCGGTAGTCGGCAAGGTCGTAGGTGAAGAACAGCATCGGCCGCCCGGTGCTCGCATAGTCAAACATAACCGACGAGTAGTCGGTCACCAGCACGTCGCTCACCAGGAACAGCTCGGCAATATCGGGATAACGGGTGACGTTCATCGCAAACCCTGAAGACGCCGAATCTGGCACGTCGTCAGCCATGTGGTGATGGCCGCGAATCAAGATCACATATTCGTCGCCGAGCGTCTTCCGCGCGCGCTCAAGATCGAGCCGGAGATCGAACCTGTACCGCCCCGCGGCATAGAACTGATTGTCACGCCACGTGGGCGCGTAGAGCACGACCTTCTTGCCCGCAGCGAGCCCGAGTCGCTTGCGGACCTCCGCCGCGAGTTGCGGAGCGTCTGGACGGCTCAGAATATCGTTGCGGGGATAGCCGTATTCGCACACTTCCCCGTCGAACCGGAAGGCGCGGCGGAGGATTGGCGTGCTGAACGGATTCTGCGACAGCAGCAGATCCCAATGCGCCACATCTTCTGCCAGGTGATCCAGGTAGGCGCTGCCGCTGATGAACTGCGGCCGCTCGATGTCAAAGCCGATCCGCTTCAGTGGCGTGCCATG
The DNA here is from genome assembly GCA_963727015.1 of uncultured Actinomycetota bacterium. Classification (GTDB taxonomy): domain Bacteria; phylum Actinomycetota; class Actinomycetes; order Streptosporangiales; family Streptosporangiaceae; genus DATFVJ01. The sequence goes on from CAVSEV010000011.1 coordinate 207,877, forward strand.
CCAGGTCTGCAGGTAGACCTGGCCGTCACGCTTACGGTAGTGCGCGGGCATGTCGTCATTCGCGATCAGGTACCGCGATCGCGCAAGCGCCTCGTAGTACTCCTGCGTACCGGTAAGCACGACGGTGGCCCCTTCCGGCACCCGCACCGCCGGATCGTTTACCGCCCAGATATGTTCCCTATCATCGCCACGGCTGCGCAGTTCGGCCGCGATGCCAAGTGGATTGTCCGCGGCTTGCTTGCCTTTCCAGCTGACGAAGAGCACGGCGTCGCGCAGCGGTGCCCGTAGCTTCATCGGATAGTAGGCCCTGCGCAGCATGCGCTGGTTGAACTTGCCCCGCTCCATTCGCGACCGGCTGGCCGTCACGACCAGCACAGGTGTGTCCTCGCCCACCACCACCAGGCGGTACTGCTTGGCGCCGACGGCAACTGTCTCGTCGGCAATGCCGGCCAGTCGCGCCGGGTCATAACCAGCGGTCACGAGCCGGCCGCCGCTCGCCGCGCCGCTGCCTGGGCCGGCCTGAAGCGGGCCGGCCTGAAGCGGGCCGGTCTCAAGTGGGCCGGTGTCAAGTGGGCCGGCCTGCAGTCGGCCGGCCTCGAAGTGGGCCGGCCTCAAGTGGGCCGGCCTTAAGTGGGCCGGCCTCAAGTGGGCCGGTCTCAAGTCGGCCGGTCTCAAGTCGGCCGGTCTCAAGTCGGCCGGTCTCAAGTCGGCCAGTCTCAAATAGAACGCCCCAGCGCCCATCTCTTAGCGGCAACTCGTCGCCGAACGATGGCATCCGGTTGACGTCGATCAGCGCGGTGAAGCGCTCGCCGTCGCGCTCGCAGGCGAGACGGTGCCGTTCACCGGATCCGTTGCGTTCAAGCACGAGATCACCGAGACCGGCCGCAGGTCCGAGATAGCGGCCGCGAAGCTGCAGCCGGCCGTCCGCGGTCCAGGCGTGCTCCTCGATGACAGGGCGGGGAGAGCGGTCGGAAATCACAAGGTCACCGTAGCGACTCCAGCCGGCCACTATCTCCCGTCCCGCGCGCGGGTAACGCTGTCCAGCGCCGCCCGGGGCCCCGCCGACACCGCTGGCTCCACCGGCACCGCCGTCGCCGCCGACACGTCCCTCGCCACCGACAGGTCCGTCGCCGCCGACACCGCTGGCCCCACCGGCACCGCCGTCGCCGCCGGCCCCACCGGCACCGCCCGCCACGGGCACGGCCACCCGAAGGCGGCGACGGCCGGTACGTGATACGTAGACATCCCAGGATGTGCCGTCGGCGCCAGCACCCTCCACCGGCCGCACGCCCGCCGCTGCCCGGCCGCCACGGTCGGCGCCCGCGATCAGGGCATCGAGGTCGACGGTGGCTGACAGGCGTACCTCGCCCGCACGGTCTCCGGCCGCGGCGCCGGGCGGGGCGGCTTCAATCGCCGTTACCGACGCGGGAAAGCCGAGTGTGGCCGTGCCGCCCTGCCTGACGAGGAGGAGCTTGGCAGGTTCAGAAACCGCCGGCCGGGGGCCGGGAAGATCCACATCAAGCCTGATCTTGCCGGCAATCCCGTCGTGGCCAGGCTCGGCGACGAGGCCGGCCAGTACCGCGGGCGCCCTGGCAAGCTCTACCACCAGGTTTCGGCCTTCCCACCTCGGCCGAAGCCGTATCCCTGGTGCGACCTCGCGGACTCCCGGCCGTTCCGCCTGACCGGGCTGCGGGGTGTGGATGCGGGCCGGCCGCCAGACCCCACGGCTGCGGACCAGCACATAGCACTCCCACTTGCCGGTCATCCAGCGCCCGAAGAACCGGAACCAGCGGGCGCTGATCTCGCAGCGGAATCCGGCCCAATCGTATGAGTAGCGGTCCTGCCCGGACGAATCTGTCGCGTCAGGATGCAGGACCGACCGCGCGGGCAGAATGATCGGCGGGCGGCGGTGGTTTCGCGGGCGCAGCACGACGATCTTCGACGAATACCTGCGCTTGCCGATGTCGATCGACGGGATATAGGCGCGGCCTTCCACGGCCATCTTGCCGCCACGCCAGCCGACCCCATCGACCCGGACAACGGGGTCAAGCTCGCGCCAGGACGGACGGAAGACCTTCGCCGGGATATGCAGCCTGGAGTCCGTCCGCAGCGGAAGGTCGGCGATCAGCCTGCCGTGCCTATGCACGAGCGGGACCGCGCGCACGGGCTGCCGCAGCTGCCAGGTCAGCAACTCGGTAAGTTCGGGCATCAAGCGCTGCTTGACGAGGTAGTAGGTGAGTTTCTGGACCGCGCGGAGCTTGCCGAGCACGCGCGGCCTGACCTGGTCCAGGTAGCGGCCCGCGAGGTCGAGGAATTCGGCGCGGTAACCGTCGTCTACCTTGTGCAGGTCTCCCACGTACAACCAGAGGTCATTGCCGAGCGCCTTGCGCTGGTGCCGCCGCAAGAGCGCAGCCGGGGCGTTCTCGGCGAGGAAACCGTCGATCGCGAGCAGGGCGTCGATTCTGTCCCTGAGGTTACTGATATCGGTGCGGCTCTGGGTAATGGACCGCTCACCGAGGCCGCGCTCGCGCCAGTAGTAAACGTGATCGGGAATCACGTCCACCGAGCGCGCTAGTACGTGTGCCCGGGTCATGAGCTGAAGGTCTTCCCAGAGCATTCCCTCAGGGAAGGAAAGCTGGTTGGCGTCCCAGAACTGCCTGCGGAACAGCTTGTTGAACACCGAGATGTCGTAGAGCAACTGCGGCATCTTGGTGATGTGGGTGGCGGTTCGCCTGCCTTTGATGGCCCGGGCGTGCAGGGCAGACTGCCGGATTCCCCAGGGCCCGATGCGGTCGACGTTCCCGCAGACAAAATCCGAGCGCGACCGTTCCAGCGTGTGCACGAGCACCTCGTAGGCGCCGGGCGGAACCATGTCGTCTCCGTCGACGAAGGCGAGATACTCGCCGCGCGCCCGCTCGACGCCACGGTTCCTTGCGTAACCGGGGCCGCCGTTGGGCACCTGGAGCAGGATGAACCTCGGGTCTGTGGCGGCCTGCGCCTTGGCGATCTCGGCGCTCGCGTCGGTCGACCCGTCATCGACCATGATCACTTCAAAGTCGGCGAACGTCTGCGCGGCGATCGACCTAAGGCAGTCGCCAAGCAGATCGGCCACATTGAAGAAAGGGACCACGACCGTGATCCGCGGGCCTGCCACTCTGCCGGACCTCCAAATCATCGTCGGCGAGGTCAGATGCTACTACCCCGCGGCCATGAGCCACGTCGGCATACGTCTCGGCGTGTACGGTACGTAACCGCCGGGAAGCCGCTTTTTCGTCCGAACTGCTGCGCCACCTGGCGCTGCCGGATCAAGTGGCGCAGCAGTTATGCAAAAGGTCCGGCCCCCTTTCGCGGGCGGGAGTCAGGCAGCCGCCCAGCCGAGCGCTACCGGGTCGTAAACGCGCTCGACATATATCTGATGCCAAAGTGAGAAGACGATCAGCACCCACAGTTGCCGCCAGTTGGCGTCCGGCTCACCGGACCTGTAACGGCTCAGCAGGTCAAGCGCCGCGGAGCGGTTCACCCATTCGCCTGTTTGCGCCTCGCTCAGCAGGCGGTGCGCGAACTCATGCATCTGGCCCTTCAGCCAATGGCCGACCGGAACGGGGAAACCAAGCTTCGCCCGCTCCACCGCCGACCGGGGAAGCAACTCGCTCATCGCCTCGCGCAGCGCGTACTTCGTCGTGCCGCCACCGGTCTTCTCCTCCTTGGCGAGCTGCGCCGCCACCGCCATCACCGCGGAATCGAGGAAGGGCACTCGCAGCTCGAGGCCGTGCGCCATGGTCATCCGGTCCGCCTTGACCAGGATGTCGCCAGCGAGCCAGGTGTTGATATCCACCAGTTGCATCGTCGCCACGTCGTCGAGCCCCCAGCGCTCCGCGAGCGCGTACACCGGGTCCGTGACGTCATATGGGCTTGCGTCGCCGCCGGCGCCGCGGCCCGCGATCAGGTCGATCTGATCGCCGGTGAAGACGTGCGCATTGCCGATGAACCTGCGCCGCAGCGGCGTGGAGGTGCGTTCGAGCAGGCCCTTCCCCTTGACCCCGGCCGGGATGAGCGCCGCGGCCCGCTGCAAAGACGACCGCCCCCAGTCGGGCAGCTTCTCTCCCGCGCGCACCACTCCCGGCTGATGGTAGATGAGGTAGCCACCGAACAGCTCATCGGATCCCTCGCCCGACAGCACCACTTTGACGTGCCTGCGTGCTTCCCTGGCCACGAACCACAGCGGTACCGCGGCGGCGTCGGCCATCGGGTCATCAAGGTGCCAGACAATCTGCGGCAAGTGGCGCATGAATTCCTCGACGCCGATGACGTAGGGAATCGACTTCACGCCGAGCGCGGCCGCGGTCTCCTGCGCCCTGTCGATCTCGCTGTAGCCGTCCCGCTCGAAACCAACCGTGAAGGTCAGCAGGTCAGGACGGCGTTCGGCGACAAGCGCGCAGATGGCGGCGGAGTCGATGCCACCGGAAAGGAACGCGCCAAGCGGCGCGTCGCTGCGCAGATGAACGGCGACCGAGTCGCGCATAGCCCGCAGGATCCGTCGCGAGGTACCCCCCTTCGGGGCTGCGGCGGGGCGCAGCTCAGCGCCCCAGAACCTGGCGACCTCGACGCTGCCGTCTGGCGCGCCCGGTGTGTCTGGCGCGCCCGGTGTGTCTGGCGCGCCCGGTGCGTCTGGCGCGGCCGGTGCGTCTGGCGCGGCCGGCGCGGCCGGCGCGTCTGGCGCGGCCGTCGCGTCCGGCCGCACCCCTGGCCGCGCCACCAGCACGTGGCCAGGCGGCAGCATCCTGACCGGCGGGGTGAGCGTCGCCGGCGCGGGCACGTATTGGAAGGCCAGGTACCTGCGCATCGCGTCCCCGTCGAGCCTGGTCAGCTCGCCGGGTTCCGCGAGGGCCTTCTTCTCCGAGGCGAACCTGAGCATGCCGCCATCGAAGCGGTAGAAGAACGGCTTGATGCCGAACGGATCACGTGCGCAGAACAATTCACGCCGGTGTGTGTCCCAGATGGCGAACGCGTACATGCCGCGAAGCTTGCGCACCACATCCCTGCCCGACCTGGCATAGGTCTCGAGCAGCACCTCCGAGTCGGAGCTTGTCCGCAGCCGCACACCCTGGGCGCGCAGTTCCTGGGCGAGCTCGACATAGTTGTAGATCTCACCGTTGTAGACCATCCAGTAGCGGCGGTCGGCCGTGCACATCGGCTGGTGCCCGCCCGGGGAAAGATCGATGATCGCGAGCCGCTTGAAGCCAAGCGCGACGTCGAAGTCGCTGTAGGTGCCATCATCGTCAGGCCCGCGGTGGGCGATGCGCTTGGCCGCCTCGTCCACCCAGTGCATGTCCGGGCCCGCGGACGGCGCAAGCGCCAGGCAACCTGCGATTCCACACATCCACGCCTCCATCAGTCGGTGAGGGTGCCGCGGCACCGATCCTACGGTGGCCACGCTGATGAGACCGCTGAGATGGCCGATGGACGCCGCGGCACGAGCTAATCGAGACGGGTTCGCAGCGGTGCCGCGGATCGCGTGCGCTATGGCACCTGCGATCCGCGGCGCTGACGGACCGCTCGCCACAGCAAGGACCTATGCGAAATCCGCCCGATCATTCGCCGCGCCAGGCGGGTGCACGCTTCTCGGCGAATGCGGCCGCCCCCTCCATCGCGTCTTTGGAGCCGAAGACGGGCGCGGCTATCTCGGCCTGCCTGGCGAATGCATGCGCGGCAGGCCACTCGGCCGACTCGACGATGATCCGCTTGCTCGCGGCAAGCGCCATCGGTGCGTTGGCCGCGATGCTGGCGGCGAGCTCACGGGCCGCGGCCAGGGCTTCACCAGCCGGGACGAGCCGGTTGACCAGCCCCGCGTCGCGCAGCCTGGCGGCAGGGACCCGCGCGCCGGTGAGCGCAATCTCCATGGCGATGTGGTACGGGATCCGCCGGTGCAGCCGCAGCAGGCCGCCTGCGCCTGCCACCAGGCCGCGTGTGACCTCCGGCAGGCCGAACCATGCGTCCTCGCTCGCGACGATAAGGTCGCAGGCCAGGGCAAGCTCGAAGCCCCCCGCGAGCGCGTAGCCCTCCACCGCCGCGATGATCGGCTTGCCCGGGGGCTGCTCGGTGAGACCGCCGAACCCACGGCCGCCTGCCACCGGGTTGTCGCCGCTGAGGAATCCCTTGAGGTCCATCCCGGCGCTGAACGTCCCTCCGGCGCCGGTAAGGATGAGGACGCAGACGTCCTTTCGGCTGTCGAGCTCCGCTATCGCGCCCGCGATGCCCGCCGCGACCGCTCCGTTGACGGCGTTCCTCGCCGCCGGGCGGTTGATGGTGAGCACGGCGATACCCGCATCGACCTCTATCAGCACTTCGTCCGGCATGTCAGCGCCTCACTTCGGCTTGAATAGCACCGGGAGCGCGCTGACCTGCGGCGGAGTATCGTGCCGCACGCCCTCTGCGGGCACATTCAGGGCACTCCGCGCGGATACAGATCCATCGCCTTCCGGCCCCGGTCGTCGGCACCGGGCACCATGTGAGCGTACGTGGCGTGCATCGTCTGCACCGTGTCACCCAGCCAGGCAGCCCGGTGATCCACGCGCCGATCCGCCTGTTTTGTGATGGTTGGTAATGTGACGAGGTGCCGCTCCGTTTCCTCGCGGATGTGCAGAACGAGGTCCGGTCCGGTCCCTTTCTGCGGGTCCATGAACGGCAGCTGAGACGCGCGGCGCAACGTCGCCGGCCTGGCCGCCTGGCCACGTTCGACGACGCCACCGCGATGCGCTCAGATCGATTGCCGGCCGAGATGGGAGCGCCAGGGCCCCCCGATGAGCGAGGAGGATGCCGTGAGCGAACTCGATCGACTTGAAGCGGCGGTTGGCGAGTGCCGCGAGATGGTCCGCGAAGCCCACGCCGCCACGAAGGATCTGCGAGCCGCGGTACGCGAGGCGAAAAAGGAGTTGCGCGCCTTGGCGCAGGACGAGGTTGCCGCTCACATCCAGCTCGAGGTGTCCCGGCAGCTAGCCGAACTGGACGAACGGACCCGCGCGGCCGTTAGTGCGGCAACCCGGAAAGTGATCGCCGAGTTCGACCGGTTCGGTGAGTCATTGCTAGGCAAGGAAACCTATTGGCAAACGGCGAGTGGCCGGCGTTCGGTCACACGTCCCGGCACCGATGTGGTGACGCTCGACATCGGGCCCAACGAAGACAACAGCTGATGCGCCGGACAAGTGTCCCGTTAAGCGCCGTCGCCGCGAGGCCCGGGATCACTTCGGCTGGAAGCGGATGCCGCCGTCGAAGCGGACCACTTCCGCGTTCATGTAGTCGTTCTCGATCAGCGAGCGCACCAGTTGCGCGAACTCGCTCGCGCGGCCCATCCGCTTGGGAAATGGCACCGGCGCGGCGAGCTTGGCCTTGAACTCTTCGCTCTCGGGGCCGGTCCCGTAGATCGGTGTGTCGATGATCCCAGGGCAGATCGTGTTGACCCGCACGCCGATGGCCGCGAGATCGCGCGCCGCGGGCACCGTCATCCCGATGATGCCGCCCTTGGAGGCGGAGTACGCCACCTGCCCGGTCTGGCCTTCGACGCCCGCGATGGACGCGGTGTTGATGATCACGCCGCGCTGGCCGTCAGCGTCGGCGGGTTCCGTGGTCGCGATGGCGGCAGCGGCCAGCCGCATCAGGTTGAATGTGCCGATCAGGTTGACGTCGATTACCTTGCGGTAGGCGGCCAGGTCGTGCGGGCTGCCGTCACGGCCGACCGTGCGTGCGGCCCAGCCGACGCCTGCGCAGCTCACCGCGACACGCAGCGGCACGCGGCCGGCCGCGGCTGCGTCCACCGCGGCCTGCACCGAAGCCTCGTCAGACACGTCGGTGCGCACGAAGATGCCCCCGACCTCGCTGGCGAGCGCCTTGCCCCGTTCGTCGTTCAGATCCGCGACGACGACCGATGAGCCCGCTGCCGCAAGCGCGCGCACAGCCGCCTCACCAAGACCACTGGCACCACCAGAAACTATCGCTGCCGTTTCGTTCAGCTCCATGCAGCGGAGCTTACTTGGCTGCGAAGGACCGGATCCGAATGGGTTTCGGTAAACCGAATGGGTTTCGGTAAAGGAGCGGGGCCAGGCGGCGCGCGGTGGCGCGATGCATGCGGTGGCAACGACCCCGCCCTTCGGCCTCGCGGCGGCCAACTCCTCGCAGTCGCGAGCGACCTATGCTGATCCAGTCCGGGCTATGACCAATCGGGCCCGCCGGGTCGCCGCGAAAGAAGGGAGATCTGTCACGTGAGGCTCGCGACCATTGCCACCCCGGGCGGCCTGCGACTGCATGTTCGCGGCCGCTCCGGCTATGTCGACCTGGGCGAAGCGACCGGGGATAGCCGGCTCACCTCGCTCGGCTCGCTGCTCGCGGCGGGGCCCGCCGCGATGGACGCGGCACGCGCCGCCGGTGACCGCGACGGCCGCGAATACCGGCCTGCCGATCTCGGGCCCGCCGTCCCCGCACCAGGGCGGATTCTGTGTGTCGGCCTGAACTACCGCGAGCACGCCCTCGAAGGCGGTCGTGACGTCCCTTCGTGGCCCGACGTGTTCGTCCGCGGCCGCGAGACGGTCCTCGCGCCGTACGCCGACCTGGTCAGGCCCGCTCTTACCGACAGGTTCGACTACGAGGCCGAACTCGGCCTGGTTATCGGTCGTGGCGGGCGCTATATACCCGCCGCGGACGCGATCGAGGCGCTCGCCGGGTATGTCGTGCTCAATGACGCTTCTGCAAGGGACTGGCAGCGGGCGGGGACGCAATGGACGCCGGGCAAGAACTTCGACGGCAGCATGCCGATCGGCCCTGAAGTCGTCACCACAGACGAGGTCGACGTCTCCGATCTCGCCATCACGGCGGTGCTGAACGGCGAGGTCATGCAGTCGGCGCGGACCTCGCAGATGATCGTTGATGTGCCTCGCTGCGTGGAGTTCTTCTCCTCGTTCACCACCCTGCATCCAGGGGATGTCATCGCTACGGGTACCCCAGGTGGCGTCGGCTTCGCCCGTAAGCCACCAGTCTGGCTAACGCCGGGCGACGTCATCGAGGCCTCTGTCGAAGGCGTTGGCACGATCCGCAACCGCGTTACCGCCAAGGCCGGCGGCCGAAGCGGCTGGCCCTGGCGCCCCGGCGAGACGGCCACGAGCACAATCTGACCTGGGCGAATGACCGAGCGCCTGTCGCAATCGAGCCGCCGGAGCTCAAGACCGATGCATAACGGCTGCGCGGCATGGCGGCCGCACGCCCGCGTCGTCGCCCGGCGGATGCGGCGGGCTGCCGGGGGCTCGGGGAATTGTCAGTGGTATGCGCGACTATGTCTGTAGTGACGCCACGCTCAGCCAGGACGACCCCTGCTTAGCAAGTCCTGCTCGCCGGCGCGCGCTCGCCAGCACAGTACGGGCTCGCCAGCGGGCTCGCCAGCACAGTACGGGCTCGACAGTACGGAGGAGTTCAAGTGAGCAAGTTCCGCGGCAACCCATGGGCGATCCTTATGGTCGTCTCACTCGGGTTCTTCATGACCTTGCTCGATCTGACGATCGTGAACATCGCGATCCCCAACATGATCGACAAGCTGCACGCCGGACTCGACCAGATCTTGTGGGTCATCAACGGCTATGCGCTCGTGGTCGCGGCGGTGCTGATAACCGCTGGCCGGCTCGGCGACCTGCGCGGGCCGCGAAGGCTTTTCGTGATCGGGATCACCGTGTTCACCCTGGCCTCGGCCGCGTGCGGGTTCGCGGCGAGCCCTGGCCAGCTGATCGCATTCCGCGTGGCGCAGGGTCTCGGGGCGGCACTGCTCATCCCGCAAACACTGACGATCTTGACGATGGTGTTCCCGCCGGAACGGCGCGGCGCCGCGTTCGGCGTCTGGGGGGCGGTCGCGGGCCTGGCGACGATCGCGGGCCCGACCCTCGGCGGGCTGCTGGTCACCGCGTTCGACTGGCGGTGGATCTTCTTCGTCAACCTGCCGATCGGCATCATCGTGCTCGGTCTGGCCTTCATCGTTATCCCGGACATGAAGCCTGGCCGCAAGCACCGGCTCGACCTCGTGGGCGTGTTCCTCGCGAGCGGTACGCTCTTTGCCATCTGTTACGGCCTGGTCGAGGGCGAGAGGTACAGCTGGGGAAAGATCAACTCGATCCTGAGCATCCCGCTCATCTTCGTGATCGGCGGCGTGCTGCTCGCCGCTTTCCTCATTGTCGAGAAGGCGCGGCAGGACAAGGAGCCGCTGGTGCCCTTCGCGGTACTGCGCAACCGCAACTTCGCGGTGATGAACTTCGTCACCTTCGCTCTCGCCATCGGCCTGCTCGGCATCTTCCTGCCGTTCACCCTCTACCTGCAGTCCGCGCTGGGAATGTCGGCGCTCGAGGCGGGCCTCACGCTCGCCCCCGCATCGGTCGTCTCGGTGTTCCTTGCGCCAGGGGCTGGCCGGCTGGCCGACCGGATCGGCGGCAAGTTCATCTTGATCACCGGGCTGACGCTGTTCGCCATCGGAATGGGCTGGGCAACTCTCGTCGCCCAGCCCAACTCCGTTTGGTACGACTTCCTGCCAGGCTTGATCGTTGCCGGGGTCGGCATGGGCTGCATTTTCGCCCCCCTGACCACAGTGGCCATGCGCGACGTCCAGCCACAGCTGGCCGGTGCGGCGTCCGGGCTGTTCAATACCAACCGCCAGGTCGGCGCGGTGATCGGCAGCTCAGCCGTCGGCGCACTGCTGCAGAGCCAGCTCGCTTCCTCACTCACCCGCCAGGCAACACAGCGCGCTGGCCAGCTTCCGGCCGGCACTCGCACCGGATTCGTCGCCGGTTTTCGTGACGCAGGCAAGACTGGCCTGCAGGTGGGCGCCGGCCAGAGCGGCAGCAACGTGCCGCTGCCGAAGGGCCTGCCACAGCAGGTGGTGCTGCTCATCCAGCGGGTCGCGCACGACGCATTCACGAACGGCTTCGTTTCCGCCATGCGCGTGACCATGATCTTGCCCATCGCAGTGATCGCGGTCGCGGCACTGAGCTGTTTCGCCATCAAGGGCGGTCGGGCAGCCCCGAGCCCGTCGCCGACCGAGCCGGCCGAGGTCGGCACCGCGGCGTAAGCCGCTCACCCAAGCGGGACATCACGCCCACCTGGCACGGTGCCCACCTGACACGGTGCCCACCTGACACGGTGCCCAACCTGACACAGTGCCACCTGACACGGTGCCCACCTGACACAGTGCCCCGCAGGCCTGGCAGCTTATTGCGGAGCGGGCTGCTGCACTGGTGCGGGATCGAAGGGAAAGCGGTCGGCGAAAGCTGGCTCAAGTTCCGTCAGCCACGTTGCGTCGGGGTTGTACCGGGCAAAGAAGGGCCTGCCGACCAGCGAGGGGTCGCGCGCCTGGATCAAGTGCAGGACGAACACCCGTTGCCCCGACACTTCGGCGATCCCGTCGACGCAGACCTTTCCTGGCGTGGCCGACATGGATGGTCCGCGCACCGTCCTGCACAGGCCGGACACGGTGCGGTACGCCTCACGGAAGATCTCATAGCCGTTCGCGAGGGGCACGGCGAAGTAGTCCTGCGGGCCCGTGTCCCGCTCGACGAACATGTAGTAGGGCACCATGCCCATCCGCAGCTGGCGGCGCCACATTTCGGCCCAGATCAGCGGGGAGTCGTTGATGGACCTGATGAGCGGGCCCTGGGTTCTGACGACCGCACCCGTACCGGCGATGCGCCGCACCGCCTCGGCCACGACCGGCGGCTCCAGTTCCCGCGGGTGGGAGAAGTGCGCCATGAAGGCCAGGTTCCGCCCGGACCTTACGACCTGCTCGAACAGCCGCAGCGTGTCGCCGGCATCAGGATCGCTGACAAATCGCTGGGGCCAGTAGGCCAGCGACTTGGTGCCGATCCTGATCGACTCCACATGGCCCAGCCGCGGGTCGAGGAGGGGCTCTACGTAGCGGCGGAGCACCGTCGATCCCATGATCATGGGATCTCCGCCGGTGAGCAGCACGCTTGTTACCTCCGGGTGGTCGCCGATGTAAGCCACCATCCGGTCGATGTCGTCGGTTGCCATCTTCAGGTCCGGTTCACCGACGAACTGGGCCCAACGGAAGCAGTAGGCGCAGTAGGCATGGCACGTCTGCCCCTGCCTGGGAAAGACCAGAACCGTTTCCGGGTACTTATGCTGCACGCCCGGCAGCGGTTCGCCCCGGTGGTTCGGCACGTTGAGGGCAAGCTGCCCGGCCGGATGCGGGTTCAGCTTCATCCGCACGCTTCTGGCGGCACGCTGCACCTCCGCTTCTGAGGCGCCGCCCGCGAGAAGGCAAGACATGTGCTCTATATCTTCCGCTGGCAGCATGTCGGCCTGAGGGAATACCAGCCGGTAGATCGGGTCATCCGGCGCGGCGTTCCAGTCGATGAGCTCGTCCACCACGTAGGCGTTGGTCCGAAACGGCAGCACGGTGGCCACCGCACGGACCGACAGCCGTTCCGCGGCATCCAGACCTGCTCGCGCCACGAGCCCGTCCAGGTGTTTCGCGGAGTAGGCACGGAAGCGGCGGCCGGCAGCGGACGCCGTGGACGTCCCGTCCTGGACAGCAGTCACGCATCTCCCTTCGGTCGATCAGGCCCAACGGTGTCGCCCGGAGTCAAGTAGGCCAGGCCTAAACGGCCGGTGACCTTTACGACGCAGTTAGCACGTGCGGCGCGCCGTGGCATGACCGAGCGAAAGAGTTACGATTATGAAACGCATCGATATCAACACACGTTCCATTGAACCCACTGGCCTGCTCGGCGGGAGCAGGCCTCCAGCACCGTCCTAGTCCCCCACCAGGCTCGCTGGCAGCCGAAGTAGTGTGCCATCATCCTGCGCCTAGTGTCCCCAGGCATCTCTTCCGCCAATCGCGGTCTGCGGAGCATCACCGGGGCCACCGGTTCGGATGGTGCTTATGGGGCTCACCCTCGGAACACACCATGACCGCGGCCCGCGCGGCAGGCGTTTCATCATGCCCACAGCGCCGCTGGTGGTCCCGGAAGCTCCTGGCGCCGGGACCAGTGTCCAGCGCGGCCGATAATGAGGCAACATCCGGACAGAGAAAGGCTCAGGCCGCCATGAGGGCTTACGGCTTCTTCGTGCCGCCGCTGCCGCGGACCGGGCGGGTGACCCCCTGACCAGGCCACCCGTCGCGGTCGACGCCATGGGCGGCGACCACGCACCAGAAGAAGTCGTCGCGGGCGCGGTCATCGCCGTCCGCGAGCATCAGGTCCGCATCGTGCTCACCGGCGAGCCGGCCAGGATCAGGCCCATACTGGCCGAAAAGGGCGCCGACAGGGAAGTCCCCATCGTGCCTGCCGAGGACACGTTCGGCATGGACGAGGGTGCGCTCGCCAGCTGGCGGCGGCCACGCTCCAGCGTGGCCGTGGCCTGCCAGCTCATCAGGCGCGGGCAGGCTGCCGCGCTAGTCTCAGCCGGCTCGACCGGCGCGGTCGTGGCGACAGCACGGCTGCGGCTGCGCTCAGTTCCTGGCGTGCTGCGGCCCGCGCTCGCCGTCGTACTGCCCACCTTGCCAACGCCGACGGTGCTCGTCGACGCAGGGGCGACCGCCGATCCAAAGCCGGAGATGCTGGTCCAATTCGCTCATCTGGGCGTCGCATACGCCCAATCCGCATACGGAATAGAACGTCCGAGCGTTGGCCTGCTCACGATCGGTTCGGAGCCAGGGAAGGGCAACAACCTGGCCCGCCGCACGCACGAACTGCTGACGGCGGCTGCGCAGCCGCCGAACGGCGACCCGGCCCTGAGCTTCGCAGGAAACCTCGAGGGCGGCGACCTGCTGTCCGGGCGCGTCGATGTCATCGTGGCGGACGGCTTCACGGGAAACGTGGCGCTCAAGACCCTCGAGGGCACCGCTAGGTACACGGCGCAGCAGATCCGCATTGCCATGACTGGCTCAGCGGCGGCCCGGTTCGGCGCACTGCTACAGCGCGGCCGCCTGCGGTCGCTCGCGGCGCGCCTCGATCCGGACAGCCAAGGCGGGGCCGCGCTGCTCGGCCTGCATGGCACCGTCGTGATCGCGCACGGCGCGTCGAAAGCCAAATCGATCGCGTCCGCCTGCGTGCTCGCCGCGCGCCTCGGCGAAGCGCAGGTCGCCGAACGGATCAAGGAGCAATTGGGACCGGCACGGACCGGTTTCCTGCGCCGTTCGTGAGTTCTGCCAGCCGGGGGCGCCTGCCCTGCCTGCCGCGCGGGAAGCCGCGCGCCGCCCGGCCGCCGGCGGGCGCCACGGCTGGTGTCCCGCGGCCAATAGGATCGTCGCATGGCCGATCCACAGGAGATCCTCGCGCAGCGGGTGCGACAAGCGCTCGTGGCCGCGTTCGGCGACGAGGAAGCCGGCGCCGACCCGCTGATCCGGCCGTCCCAGTTCGCCGACTACCAGTCCAACGTCGCGCTGCCGCTCGGCAAGCGCCTCGGCCGCCCACCACGCGTCGTGGCCGCCGAACTGGCCGAGCAACTCGACGTGGCCGACCTGGGCGTCACCACCGAGGTCAGCGGCCCTGGCTTCATCAACTTCCTCCTGCGTGACGACTGGATAGCGAGCCAAGCGGATCTGCTGCTTGCCGACGAGCGGCTGGGGGTTCCTGCGGTGGCTCGCCCGCAGAACGTCGTCGTCGAGTACTCCTCACCAAATGTCGCCAAGGAGATGCACGTTGGGCACTTGCGCACGACGATTGTTGGCGACTCGATCGCGCGCGTCATGGACTTCCTGGGCCACCGGGTGATCCGCGACAACCACCTCGGAGACTGGGGAACCCCGTACGGGATGCTCATAGAGCATCTGCTCGACGTCGGCGAGCATTCCGCGGAGGCAGGACTGCTCGAGACCGACCCGAACACCTTCTACCAGGCCGCACGGCAAAAGTTCGACGCTGATCCTGCCTTCGCCGAGCGTGCCAGGGAGCGGGTCGTGCTGCTGCAGGGCGGCGACGCGGAGACGATCCGGCTGTGGCAGGAGCTTGTCATCCTCTCGAGAGAGTACCTGCGCCGTATCTACGCGCGGCTCGGCGTGACGCTCACCGACGACGACATCCGCGGCGAGAGTTTCTACCACGACCTGCTCGCCGACTCCGTGGCAGAGCTGCAGGCGAAGGGGATCGCCGTGCAGAGCAAGGGCGCGCTCTGCGCCTTCCCGCCCGGATTCACCGGCAGGGACGGCGAACCGCTGCCCGTGATCATCCGCAAGAGCGACGGCGCCTACAATTACTCCACCACCGACCTCGCCGCGATCCGCTACCGAGTGGATCAGCTGCACGCCGATCGGGCAATCTACGTGGTAGGCGCATCCCAGGCACTGCACTTCCAGATGGTGTTCGCGGTGGCGCGCCAGGCCGGGTGGATACCCGCGGACGTGCGCTTCGAGCACGCCAAGATCGGCGACGTGCTGGGGCCGGACGGAAAGATCCTGCGCACCAGAGCAGGAAAGTCGATCAAGCTTCGGGAGTTCCTCGACGAGGCGGTGGATCGTGCGGGGCAGGTCATCGCCGACCGCTACGAGGATCCGAAGGCGCGCGCACAGATCTCAGCGGCGGTCGGCATCGGCGCACTCAAGTACGCGGACCTGTCCGTGGCCAGGGACAGCGGGTACGTCTTCGACTTCGACCGGATGCTGGCTCTCAACGGCAACACGGGCCCCTACCTGCAGTACGCGGCGGCACGGATCCGGTCGATCTTCCGCAGAGCCGGCTCAGATCCGGACAAGGCCACGGCGCCGATGATCCTCGGCGAGCATGCGGAACGGGCACTGGCCCTGCGCCTGCTCGATTTCGGCACGGCGGTTCAGCAGGTTGCGGACACGACGGAACCGCACCGGCTGTGTGCATACCTGTTCGGCGTGGCCAGTGCGTTCACCACGTTCTACGAGCAATGCCCCGTCCTCGGCGCACCCAGCGAAGCCGTTAGGGAATCTCGGCTCGCGCTTTCAGCCCTCACGCTCCGGGTCCTGCTGACCGGCCTTGGCCTGCTCGGCGTTCAGGTACCTGAGCGGATGTAACCGCGGCGCCCGGCGCCAGCACCCGGCCCGGGCTGCCACGGTGGCGTTCAGCCGGATTCGTCGTGCTCGGGTACCCGGGCGACGCACAGCACCGTCTGGCCGAACGGCGGCCGGATCAGCCGCTCGATGAACCTGGTGGTGGGCACGACAGTCCGGTCGTAGAGACGGACGATGTTCGGTTTCGGGTAGCTGACGCCCGCCCGGCGTACCGCGAACCACCACGCGACTCCCCCGAGCAGGTTGATCGGCCGCAGTACCTCGGCCGACAGCCCGGCCGCCGTCACCACCGCGCCCAGCGTCTTCGGGGTGTACCTGCGGACGTGCCCAACCTTCCGGTCGAAGTCGCCATAAAGTTGCTGGTACCCGGGCACCCACAGCACGATCTTGCCGCCAGGTTTCGTCACGCGGGCAAGGGACCGCAACGCGGCGACGTCGTCGACGATATGCTCGAGCACGTTCATCGCGACAACCGTGTCCACCGGCTCGGTCAACGGTATTTCCGCCGGCAGGACGAGATCGAGCACCTCAACGCTCGGATCGGCCTCGTAGCGTTTGGTCAGCTGCTCGATGCAGTACGGGTCGCTGTCGCTCACCACCAAGCGGGCCAGCCGGGGCAGAAACTGGGCGGAGAAGTCGCCGAGCCCGGATCCGATCTCCAGCAGCGAGCTGCCGACATACGGGGCGATCATGTCACGCTCATAGCGCCGGTAGTTGCGGGCCTCCTCGCCGCCGAGGTGATTCTCCAGGGCACCCGCCCCGGCGCCCGGCTGGACAAGATCGGGCCCGTCGGCAGATCCTGGCGCCCCGGTGCCGCCAATCATGTTCTCGGCCACAATGATCCCATCCCGCTGTCGGCTCGGTTATCTCTTTGCCCGGCGAACGCACTGCGCACTCCCAGCGATCTCCCAGGCTTCGCAGCCCGTCGTCCCAGGTCAGGCTGGCACTCTACCGGTATGGACGACATGAACCAGGGAAATCAGCCCAACCATGATAGCTACCGATCATGCGGGCCCTCGGATGTGACCCAGCCGGTTCCCGCGATGACCGGCCCGCTGCCGCCGGCCAGGCATCGCCACAAGGCCCTGCGGTGGACAGCCGGCCTCGCTGCGGCGGCGGTGCTCGCCGGTGGCGGGGCCGTCGCCGGGATCGACCTCGCGGGCAGCGGCTCGCCGGCAGGCGGCCAAGCCGCCGTCCTCAGCGCGGCGCTCAACGGGGCCAGTTCGGCGGCGCCAGGCACCAGCGCCTTGTCCGGGGTTACCTCGTCCGGGGCCACCTCATCCGGGGCCACCTCATCCGGGGCCACCTCATCCGGGGCCACCTCATCCGGTGCCACCTCATCCGGTGCCACCTCATCCGGGGCCACCTCATCCGGCTACACCGCAGGCGCCAGGCCCAGGCGCGCAGCCTTCGCCCTGCGGCGCCTGCGCGGCCTGCACGGCGAGTTCACAGTGCGCAACGGTAAGGGCGGGTTCCGTGAAATCGCTTTCGAGCGGGGCGCCATTACCGCGGTCAGCAGCAAGACCGTGACAGTCCGCGCCGCCGACGGCACCACGTGGACATGGACGCTGATGAGCAACACTGTCGTCCGCAAGGACCGGGCCAGGTCGAGCGCGGCGAACCTCGCCGCAGGTGATCCCGTGTTCGTAGGCGGCCCCGAGCAGGGCCAGGTACGCGGCGCACGGCTGATCATCGTGCCCGAAAAGCGCGCAGCCGGCCAGTCCGGGTCACCGCAGGGCAGCGCTCCAGGCCCGTCGCCATCGTCAAGCTGACCGCCGCACCGGGCGCCGGTGGCCGATCCCGCTCTCAGCACACGGGGTTGCCTCGCCACCGGCGCTGTGGTGCTCCTCGGGTATCGGACTGTCCGGACCGTCAGCCATGATGGGCAGTGCCATGACAGCAGGTGACCGGCTTCCCAGGGTGCTCGTGGTGGATGACGAGCTGAATATCCGTGAACTCGTCCAGGTTGCGCTGCGCTTCCACGGCTTCACGGTGACCACGGCATCGAGCGGGAATGACGCGCTGGAGCAGGCCGCCGCGCAGCAGCCCGACCTGGTAGTGCTCGACGTGATGCTGCCAGATCTGGACGGTTTCGAGGTCTGCAGGCGGCTGCGCGCCGAGGGAAACGACGTGCCTGTGATCTTCCTGACGGCCCGTGACACCTCGTCGGACACGGTCACCGGTCTCGCCCTCGGCGGAGACGACTATGTCACGAAGCCGTTCTCCGTCGAGGCCCTGGTCGCGCGCATACGTGCGGTGCTGCGCCGCGTCAGGGCCGCGGCGGGGACGGGTGGGCAGGCGGACGGCGACGACGGTCTCGGCGGTGCCGAGGTGCTCAGGGTCGGCGACCTCGAACTCGACGAGGCGCGCTGGATGGCGCGGCGGGGCAGCACCGAACTTGAGCTGTCCCCCACGGAGTTCCGGCTGCTCGCCTTCCTGATGCGGCACCCAGGCCGGGTCCTCACCCGGGCACAGCTACTCGAGCACGTCTGGGGCTGGGACTACGGCGGGCAGTCGCAGATTGTGGAGACCTACGTCAGCTACCTGCGGCGCAAGCTGGACCCCCTCGGCCCACCGCTGATTCACACACAGCGCGGAATCGGGTATGCGCTGCGGCCGGCCGCAGACGCAGGGCCTGCCCGCGGCACGGCTGCCTCCGCACGGGACGGGGGATGAGCTCAGCCGGCCCGCAATCCCCGCCGTCCCGTGCGGAGGGCGCCGCCGGACGGCTCTCGCTGCGCGCCCGCCTGCTCATCGGCCTGATCGCCATCACCACCGTGTTCCTGGTGATCATGGGCGTGGTCAGCACGGCCGTGCTCAGGAAACAACTCGGCGCGCAGTTCAACACCGAGCTCCGGATCACCGCGTTGCATACCCCGGCACAACTCGCCGCAGCGCCAGGCAGTTACCTGGCCGCGGTTTACTCGTTGCGTACCGGCGGCGTCTCGCCGGTCACACACGGCCACCTGTCTGACGAACTGCAGACGACCCTCGGGCAGCTGGGTATCGTGCCGTTTGTCGCGCTCGCCCGCGACCCGCCTTTCACGATCACGCTGCTGGACGGCACCAAGCTCCGGGCCTGGGCCAGGGTGGTCAACCGGGCGAAGGTGAGCAACGCGGGAGTGCCACTGCCGGGCAACGGGGTCGTGGTCCTGGTGGTGGCGCGTCCGTTGAGTAACATCAGCGACCCGCTGCGGGGCGTCATCCTCGCCGAGCTGATCACTGGCGGGGCGCTGATCGTGCTGCTCGGCGTCGGCGGCCGGTGGCTGATCGGCCGGGGACTCGCCCCACTCGGACGGATGGCCACCGCGGCCGGCCGCATCACACAAAGCGGAGACCTCACTGCCCGGATGCCTGACGCCGGGGCTGGCACGGAAACCGGCCGCCTGGCCGGGGCGATCAACACGATGCTGGACCGGATCCAGCAGGCGTTCGCCGCCCGCTGGCACTCGGAGCAGAAGGTACGCACGTTCGCCGCCGACGCCTCGCATGAGCTCAGGACCCCGCTCACCACCATCCGCGGCTACGCCGAGCTCTACCAGCAGGGCGCGCTCGGACCTGACGACCTGCCTAATGCGATGCGCAGGATCGAGGAGGAGGCAGGCCGGATGAGCATGCTCGTCGCGGAACTGCTCGAACTCGCCCGGCTCGACCGGACATCCTCGCTCGACCTGACCGAATGCGACCTCGCCGTGATGGTCAGGGACGCGGCCGCGGACGCCGCCGCGGTGGAGCCCGGGAGGCCGATCAAGGCCGACGCGCCGGACCGTATCATCGCCGTCGCGGACGAACCCCGGCTACGCCAGGTGCTCGCCAACCTGCTCGCCAACGTGCGGGAGCACACCACCCCGCAGACGCCTGTCGCGATCAGGCTCGCGCGCGCCGGGTCCGGCGCGATCATCGAGGTCGCCGACGCCGGGCCGGGCATGTCGGCGCAGGACGCGGCGCAGGCCTTCGACCGCTTTCACCGCGGCTACCGTGGCGGGCAGGATCAGCGGTACCAGCAGGGACAGCAGGCCGGACAGGGACAGCAGGCCGGACAGGGACAGCAGGACACGGGCCCACGTCCGCCCGACGGATCAGGCGGCGCCGGC
The DNA here is from genome assembly GCA_963727015.1 of uncultured Actinomycetota bacterium. Taxonomy (GTDB): domain Bacteria; phylum Actinomycetota; class Actinomycetes; order Streptosporangiales; family Streptosporangiaceae; genus DATFVJ01. Next base: position 227,992 of record CAVSEV010000011.1, read on the forward strand.
CTCGGCTTGTCCATCGTTCAGGCGATCGCTCAGGCGCATGGCGGCCAGGCGATGCTTGAGTCGGCGCCCGGCCGCGGCACCATCGTCCGCGTCTGGCTCCCGAACGCCTACTGAGCCATGGCGGGAAGACCAAGGTCGTCATGCCCGGCCGGTCACGCCAGTGACGGAAGAGGCCAATTCGCAGCGAGTGACGCCAAGCGGTATGTGTGAGCATGACACCGTGCGGAGCCATCAAGGATCCCTATATGTTCCGGCTGGTTAGGTCCTCCTGCCCTACCGGCGGGTGTGACTCAGTAGTAACTTAGGTTGTCAAAGCGGATACAAGAATTGGGGGCTGTCATGGCAGCCGTGCAACCGGTGGATGAACGACAGGCCCGCAAGGTCGCTGAAGAAGCGCGCGAGGCCGACTGGGCCAGGCCGAGCTTCGGCAAGCAACTATTCCTTGGCGATCTTCAGCTTGGGCTCGTCCACCCGCACCCGCGGATCGCCGAAGAGGCGCGCCAGACGGGTGAGGCGTTCTGTGCCCGGATGCTCGACTTCTGCCAGAACCGGGTCGATGGCGCGCAGATCGAACGGGATGCGGAGATTCCCGCCGAAGTGGTCAAGGGCCTGGCCGAGCTTGGCGCGTTCGGGATGAAGATCTCGAAGCAATACGGCGGCCTCGGGCTGTCCCAGCTTTACTACAACCGCGCGCTCATGATCATCGGCTCGGTTTCACCAGCGCTCTCTGCCCTGCTCTCCGCGCACCAGTCGATCGGTGTGCCGCAGCCTCTCGCGATGTTCGGGACCGAGGAGCAGAAGCGGCGCTTCCTGCCGCGATGCGCACGTGGTGAGATCAGCGCGTTCCTCCTCACAGAGCCTGACGTGGGTTCGGACCCGGCGCGGCTGAACACCATGGCAGTCCCGTCGGAAGACGGCACCGAGTACGTACTCGACGGAGTCAAGCTCTGGACGACCAACGGAGTAGTCGGCGACCTGCTCGTCGTCATGGCCCAGGTGCCGCGCAGCGAGGGGCACCGTGGCGGCATCACCGCGTTCGTCGTCGAGGGCGAAGCCGAAGGCGTCACAGTGGAGAACAGGAACGCGTTCATGGGGCTGCGCGGCCTGGAGAACGGCCTGACCCGCTTGCACCAGGTCCGGGTGCCGAAGGCGAACCTCATCGGCAAGGAAGGCCAAGGTCTCAAGATCGCCCTGACCACCCTTAACACCGGCCGCCTTTCGCTGCCCGCGATGTGCGCGGGGGCAGGGAAATGGGCGCTCAAGATCGCTAGGGAGTGGTCCGCGGAACGCGTCCAGTGGGGCCGGCCGGTCGGCGAGCACGAGGCCATTTCGAAGAAGATCTCGTTCATCGCGGCGACCACCTACGGACTCGAGGCCATGGTCGATCTGGCCAGCCAGCTGGCCGACGACAAGCGCAACGACATCCGCATCGAGGCTGCGCTCGCCAAGCTGTACGCGTCCGAGATGGCCTGGCTCATCGCGGATGACCTCGTCCAGATCCGCGGCGGCCGCGGATACGAAACCGCGGCATCACTCGCCGCCCGTGGCGAGCGTGGCGTGCCGGCCGAACAGATGCTGCGTGACCTGCGCATTAACCGGATCTTCGAGGGATCGACCGAGATCATGCATCTGTTCATCGCCCGGGAGGCGGTGGACACGCACCTCGCCGTGGCCGGTGACTTGATCGAGCCGGGTGCCAGCGCAGGCAAGAAGGCACAGGCCGCGCGGAAGGCTGGCAGCTTCTATGCGCGCTGGCTTCCCACGCTCGTGGCCGGCGAGGGCCAGCGGCCCGGCGGGTACAACGAGTTCGGGCCGCTTGCTAATCACGTGCGGTACATCGAGCGCACGTCACGGAAGCTCGCACGTGCCACCTTCTACGGCATGTCCCGCTGGCAAGGCAAGCTTGAGCGCAAGCAGGGCTTCCTCGGCCGGATCGTGGACATCGGTGCCGAGCTTTTCGCCATGAGCGCGGCCTGCGTGCGTGCCCAGATGGACGCCACCGATGGCGGGTCCGACGGCCGTGCACGTACCTCGCAGGAGCTTGCGGACGCGTTCTGCATGCAGGCGCGAGTGCGGATCGGCGAGCTCTTCTCCGGGCTGTGGGACAACACGGACGCACTGGATGTCAAGATCGCCAAGAAGGTGCTCAGCGGCAGGTACACGTGGCTGGAAGAGGGCATCGTGGATCCCTCGACCGAGGGCCCGTGGATCGGCCCCGCCGAGCCGGGCGCGTCGACCAGGGACAACGTGCACCGCAGCTTCGGCTAAGCGGTGCCACCTGGCCTCCGCGGGTTCCTGCCTGAGCCCGCGGAGGTTTCGTGGTGCCCGCGGGCGTTGCCTTGCGCCGCGGCGGGTGCCCAGCGCCACGGCGGGTGGCCGGGCACGGCGGCGGTTGTCTTGCGCCGCGGCGGGTGGCCGAGCACCGCGGCGGTTGTCTTGCGCCGCGGCGGGTGGCCGGGCACGGCGGCGGGTTAGCTGGTGGCGCGGGGTTTCCCAGCCAGGCCGGCCCGCACCGCTGTCACGCCGACGTGATCAGCTGGAAGCACACAGGTAACAAACCTCCCGCAGCCTGAGTCGTAGGTCAGGACAAGCCGACAGCCAGGAGGTTCTGGGAATGGTGCTGTACAAACTCCGGGTCGATCTGCCCGACAATCCGGGCGGGCTCGCCGCGCTCGCTACGGCGCTCGCCGAGCATGACGTGAACATCCTGAGTCTCGCCGTGCACGGCAAGGACGCGTCCACGGTCACCGACGACCTGGTCGTCGACATGCGAGATGTAACCGCGCTCGGCTCGTTGATCTGCGCGCTGCACGACATCAGCCCGCAGATATCGATCACTAGGACCGACCCTTACTCGCTCGTCGATGCCCCCGCACGCGCGCTTGACATCGCTGCCTGGCTGGCGAGGCACCCTGATCAGCTCGGCAAGGCGGTCGCGCGGCTACTCGGCGCCCAGGAGGCGAGCCAAGTGGTCGGCGCGGCCCCCGGCGAGCCGCCACCGCACCGGCTCACTGTCGGGATGCCAGGATCGGGCCGCGTCAGCGTCTGGCGGCGGTGGGCACCTTTCACCGTCACCGAGCACGCAAGGGCTCAGGCACTCGCCCGGCTGGCCGGCGAGCTGCGTGGGCGCGCCGTGCAAGGGCCCGCGCCTCGTGCCGCGATCCGGGACCCAGGGAACGACCGCGATCCCCGGGATCGCTGATCCGCGGGTGGCACGTCATGACAATCGGCTCCGTCAGTTAAGCGGGCCAGATTTCCCTGCTCCCGTGGGGCGAGGCTTATGCGGTTCGCCGCGCAGCGAGCCTGCGCGGTATGCCCGGCGCAGGCCGGGCCCCGCTAGCTGTCCAGATGCGCGCGGCGAGCGAGCAAGGCTTCCCGTCTGGCCAGCGCCGCGTGGAGGGCCTCCCGCTCGGCTTCGAGCTCGGCCACCCGCCGCTCGAGCTCCAGTACCCGCCGAACCGCAGCGAGCGTCATTCCCTCGTCGACCAGGCCGACGACGTACTGGACGCGAGTGATCTCCACCCGGGAATAGCGCCGCTGCCCCCCTGCGGACCGCGACGGCCTGACCACCTCGAACTCGTCGAGGCGGCGCAGGAACGCCTGCTGGATATCGAGCATGGCAGCCACCTGCCCGACCGTGAACAGCGGCGCGTACTCATCGTCAATTGGTAGCAACGACATCGCGCTCACCACGATATGGGATCCCCTATCCGGCCGAGCACTGGGCCGGCAAAGCACTGGGCCGGCAAAGCACTGGGCCGCCAGGGCGCTGGGCGACCCAGCGCGCTGGCCGACCCAGCGCGGCTGGGCCGGCCGACCGCTGGGCCGGCCGAGCGCGTGCGTACGGCGTGGGCACGGCCGGTCAGCCCGCCATGGTGCCTTGGCCGGCCGCCAGCGAATCCGGGTCACGCGGGCGGGCGCCTATCATCAGGAACGGCCCGTGCGCACCTGTCACCGGGTTTGGCTGACTGGCGAGTCAGCTCTTGATCGCCTTCTCGGTGCCGGTGTGGATCTCTATCTTGCGCGGCATAGCGCGCTCAACCAGCGGCACACGGACCGCGAGCACACCGTCGTGGTATGCCGCGTCGATCTTGTCGGCGTCGAGCGTGTCGGCGAGGTAGACCCGCCGCGTGAATGTGCCGAACACCCGCTCGCGGACGAACGGATTCTCGCCCTCGCCATACTCCTGCGACCTCTTGGCGCTGACCGTAAGCACTCCGCGGTCCACCGTCAGGTCAATGGTCTCCGGGTCGATGCCAGGCAGGTCGAAGCGCAGCAGGACCTCGTCCTTGCGCCGGACGGCGTCCATTGGCATAGCCGCACGAACCTGCGTCCTCGGCGATTCACCCCACCCGAACACCCGCTGGGCCAACTGGTCGAACTCCTGAACGAACGGATCAATCGAGGCCAGCAGCACGGTATGTCACCTCCATGCGAAACCCTGGATTCAACTTCCAGGCTGCCTCTATTCTGCGACACAGATAACCTATAAGTCAAGTTTAAAGTTCCCTCAGAAGTGAGGTATCGAAGCTGTCGGGTTCCCGGCATCGTCCTGCACGAGGCCTGGGTCACGGGTCAGCGAAAATGGACGCCACGCTCCGGTGATCACGGCCCCGGGCCGAGTAGATCCGGACCCGGCCCAGAACGGAACCGGACTACAACGCAACCGGACTAGTCCGGACAAGCCTTATCTTGAGGCCAGAAGTTCCCCAGTATGGAGCCGAACCCTGCTCAGCGACCTCAGGAAGTGCCGGTGAAGCGCGGCGGCCGCTTCTCGAGGAACGCCGCGATGCCCTCGCGCGCGTCGTCGGTGGCGGCGAGCGCGGCGAGTTGCCCGTGCAGGTTTCTGAGCTGATCGCGCAGCGGCATGCCCTCAATATGGAAGAACGCCGCGCGACCAAGCCGGAGTGCGGCCGGGCTCTTGCCGGCAATGACTCGAGCAAGCTCGTCCACGCGCAGATCTAGTTCACCGCGCGGGACGGCCTCGGTGAGAAGGCCGACTCTCACCGCCTCGCCCGCGCCGATCAGCTGCCCCGTGTAGTACAGCTTGAACGCCTGCTTGGGCGCGATGTTCCTGTTCAGCACGGCCATGATCATCATTGGCCAGAGGCCAACGTTGATCTCCGGCGTGCCGAGTTTTATGTCGTCAGCCGCGATCGCGAGGTCGCACGAGACCGCTAGCCCCAGGCCGCCGCCAAGAGCGTGCCCTGCCACCCGGGCGATGATCGGCTTACCAATTTCGCGGAACGCGGCGAATAGCCGGAACGCCCCGCTGTTCTCGACCCCGCCTTCCGGCCCCGCTGCGCTGCCTGACTTCCCCATTTTGGCCAGGTCGCCAAGATCGCCGCCAGCGCAGAATGCCTTTTCTCCTGCGCCCGTCAACACAACCGCCCGGACCGCGTCGTCGGCCGTGGCCTGGCCGAAACCGGCAAGCAGCCCGTCGATCACTTCCGCGCTGAGCGCGTTGCGGGAACCTGGACGGTCCAGCGTGATGCGGGCAACCTGGCCGGACACCTCATAGCGGACCGCGGGACCTGCGGCGTCAGCCATGACGGGCGTGCGATCAGCCGACGCGCTCGATGATGGTCGCGTTTGCCTGGCCGCCACCCTCGCACATGGTCTGGAGGCCGTACCTTCCGCCGGTGCGCTCGAGCTCGTGCACCAGCTTGGTCATCAGGATCGCTCCGGTCGCGCCGAGCGGATGGCCGAGCGCGATCGCACCGCCGTTCGGGTTGGTCTTGGCGAGCGAAGCGCCCGTGTCCGCGGACCAGGCGATGAGTACCGGGGCGAACGCCTCGTTGACCTCGAAGACGTCGATGTCGGAGACGTCGAGGCTCGCCGCGGCGAGCGCCCGTTCCGTCGCGGGAATCGGGCCGGTCAGCATGAAGACCGGGTCGGAGCCTGTCACGGCGAGCGAGTGGATCCGGGCGCGGGGAGTGAGCCCGTGCCGCGTGGCGGCCGCCTCCGACGCGATGAGCAGCGCCGCAGCGCCGTCCGAGATCTGCGAGGAGGTCGCCGCCGTGATTTCCCAGCCCTCGCGAAGCGGGCCGAGGCCTGCCATTTTCTCAAGCGACGTGTCGCGCCGTGGTCCCTCGTCCGTGCTCACGCCGCCCACCGGGGTAATCTCCCGCTCGAACCGCCCCTCGTCAATCGCCTGGACCGCGCGGCGGTGGCTCTCCAGCGCGAACTCCTCGAGGTCCGCCCGCTTGATGCCCCACTTCTCGCAGATCAGCTGGGCGCCACGGAACTGGGAGATCTCCTGGTCACCGTACCGCTGGCTCCAGCCTTCACCCCAGGGCAGCGGCATGCCCTGCCCGAGCGCTGCGCTCGATCCCATCTTGACCGTGTTCATATTCTCCACGCCGGCCGCCACGACCAGGTCCTGCGTGCCGGAAAGGACCGCCTGCGCAGCGAAGTGCACGGCCTGCTGGGACGAACCGCATTGCCGGTCGATGGTGACACCAGGAACGTTCTCTGGCAGCCCAGCGGAAAGCCAGGCAGTGCGGGCGATATCGAAGGTCTGCGGGCCAATCTGCGAAACGCAGCCCATGATCACGTCGTCCACGGCGGCCGGATCGACCCCGGTGCGCTGAACGAGTTCCCGCAGCGCGTGCGCGGCCAGATCCGCGGAGTGCACGCCGGCCAGACCGCCGTTCCGCTTACCGATGGGAGTACGCACCGCTCCGACGATGTAGGCCTCGGCCACGACGCCCTCCATTGAAAAGTCCCGCAGATTTCAGCCGGCAAACCGAGTGGCATTCGGTCAGTGTTAGCTTACCTCACGCCTCGGAAGTCCTAGCGGCTATCTGGCCACTGTACGAGAGCGTCGCGGCACCGCACGGTAGCGTCAGATCGTGCCCGCCGGTAAGACCCGCCACCATCCCGAGGAAGAGCAGGGCAGCCTGCCGGCCGTCCCCGTCCTGCTCGCGGCGGCGGTCGCCGGCGTCGGCGGCGCCGAGCGCCCAGGACAGGTGGCAATGGCCGAAGCGGTCCGCGACGCCATCGACAAGGCCGAGCATCTCGCCGTCCAGGCCGGGACCGGGACAGGCAAGTCGCTTGCCTACCTCGTACCTGCCGTCAGGCACGCGTTAACAGCGGATGCGGCGGTCGTCGTGTCAACGGCCACGATCGCCTTGCAACGTCAGCTCATCGAGCGTGACCTGCCCCGCCTCGCCAAGGCGCTCAGACCTTCGCTCAGCCGCGAACCCGTGTTCGCGATCCTGAAGGGCCGGCGCAACTACCTGTGCCTGCATCGGCTGCAGGCGGCGCGCCCGACGACGCCGATCAAGCGCTTTTCGACTCCGGTACGGTTTCCGCCGTTGGCCGGCAGGTGAGACGTCTGCACGAATGGGCCGGGACAACCACCAAAGGCGACCGGGACGAGCTTGTGCCTGGTGTGGATGAGCGGGCTTGGCGGCAGGTCGCGGTATCCGCGAGGGAATGTCTGGGCACGCGCTGCCCGATGCGCGCCGAGTGCTTCGCGGAGAAGGCGCGCGAAGCGGCGGGCGAGGCAGACATCGTCGTGACCAACCACGCTCTGCTCGCCATCGACGCGATCGAGGACTTTCAGGTTCTCCCCGAACACGACGTTGTGATCATCGACGAAGCGCACGACCTGGTCGACCGGGTCACCTCGGTCGCCTCCGCGGAGCTGAGCGCATCGATGGTGGACACGGCGGCCCGGCGCTGCGGCCGGCTGACCGGCGGGCACCAAGCCGGGCAGGGTAAGCGGGAAAAGCAGGGCAAGCAGGGCCGGCCGGCCAGCGTCGGCAGCGATTCAGACATAGCCGGCCGCCTAGGTGCAGCGGGCGAGGCGCTGGCACCCCTGCTCGCAGAGATGCCAGGTGGCCGCCTCGACGTCCTTGCGGAGGCTTTGGCCGCATCGCTCGCGGTGGTCCGCGATGCCGCGCACGAGTGTGCCACGGAACTTCGGCTGACGCTCAAGCGCAGCGAGGACGACCCGGAGCGGCTCGCCATCGGGCGCGCGGCGCTGACCGTCACCGACGAGGTGCATGACACGTCCGCGCGGCTGCTCGGATCCTTCCACCCAGACATCGCGGCCCGCAAAGAGGTGGTCTGGCTGGACCGGCCGTACTCGGATGACGCACGGCGCCCGCCGACGCTACGGGTGGCACCGCTTGAGGTTGGCGCGATGCTCGCCGACCGCCTGTTCGGCCGCCAAACGGTGATACTAACCTCAGCGACGCTCACGCTTGGCGGTTCTTTCGAGCCACTCGCGCGGCAGTGGGGCCTGCCCACGCTCGCAGGGCCGGGCGGCGGGGTGCGGGGACGCGGGACGGCGGACGGGCATATTATCCCTAACGGCTCCGCGGTGGAATCCGCCACAGAACCTGACGGGCCGCCCCGGCCGGCCGCCAGCGGCACCGGAGCGCACACCCGGCAAGGCCACCAAACCCCCGCAGCCCACGCGGAGGTGCCGCCCGGACCCGTGCCGCCTGAGCCTGTGCCGTCTGAGCCTGTGCCGCCTGAGCCCGTGCCGCCTGAGCCTGTGCCGCCTGAGCCCGCGCCGCCTGAGCCCGTGCCGCCTGAGCCTGTGCCGCCTGAGCCCGTGCCGCCTGAGCCTGTGCCGCCTGAGCCCGCGCCGCCTGAGCCCGCGCCGCCCGGGCCAGCCCGGTCCAGCGGTACTGGCCCGGGCACACCGCCGGTGGCTGGGCACCCTGACGATACGGATGCCGCACCTGCGGCGTCCGCGGTCACGTGGTCGGGGATCGACGTCGGCTCACCATTCGACCACCCGCGCAGCGGGATCCTCTACGTTGCGCGCCACCTGCCGCCGCCGGGCCGCGACGGGCTGCCCAAGGCCTACCTGGACGAACTCGGCGAGTTGATCATCGCGGCGGGCGGGCGGACGCTCGGGTTGTTCTCCTCGATGCGGGCCGCCAGGCAGGCCTCGGATGAACTCCGCGACCGGATAGGTCACCCACTGCTATGCCAGGGCGACGACGCGACCTCCCAGTTGATCACCCAGTTCGCGTCGGACGAGCCCACCTGCCTGTTCGGCACCCTGTCGCTGTGGCAGGGAGTCGATGTGCCTGGCCCGTCGTTGCAGCTTGTGGCGATTGACCGGATCCCGTTTCCCAGGCCAGACGATCCGCTGGCATCGGCCAGGCAACGGGCGGTCGCCGCACACGGCGGCAACGGTTTCATGGCGGTTGCCGCCACCGGCGCGGCGCTGCTGCTCGCTCAGGGAGCCGGGCGCCTGCTGCGCACGATGACCGACCGCGGTGTGGTCGCCATTCTGGATCCGCGGCTCGTGACGGCGCGGTACGGCAGTTTCCTGCGCGCGTCATTGCCGCCGCTGTGGACCACCACCGATCCCGAGGTCGTCCGTGGCGCGCTCCGCCGCCTCGCCGCCTCATCGCCTCGTCCAAAGCTTGATCGATAGTCGCTGCGCGTCCATCGTGCAATGCCGCGTGGGTAGCGGGCGGCGGATGCGTTCATGATCCGTTCTTGCGTTAACCTGGCTGCGCTATTCGCCGGAAACTAAACACGGAAACGGATCATGCGCTCCGCAGTACGCGATCGGCGCGCCGCTCGGCAGTCCGTTCAGATTTCATGGCCCTGACGGGCCGTTCGCCTAGCTGGGACCCCGGCCGATTCACGTATCAGACTTTGTTGTCCCGGGGGGACGACCCCACGGGATCCCCCCGGCACACTGCAGCGGCCCGCTCACGGCTGGATGAAACCGCCGATTCACTTATCAGCAGCTGCGGTGGCACGTCGGGCAGAATCGACGCAGGGCACGATGGCTGGGAGGTGATCAGGTGACCGTGCGCCTGGCCGGCGGTCAGGGCTTTTACGGGGACTCCGTTACGGCCGTAACGGCGCTACTCGAAGCCGGAGTCGATTACCTCTGCCTGGAGGCGCTTGCCGAGCTCACCCTGGCGATCCTGCAGAAGGACCGGCTGCGGGACCCCGGCGCGGGATTTACGAGGGACCTGCCGTTCTACCTTCAGCTTGCTATGCCCTATGTGGCCGCGGGCCGGACCAAGGTGATCACCAACGCAGGGGGGATCAATCCGGCCGCGGCCGGCCAGGAGGCGGCCAAGGTGGCGGCGCAGCTTGGCCTGTCGGGCCTGCGGATCGCCACCGTAACCGGCGACGACCTGACACCGCGGCTGCACAAGCTCGCGGCTATGCCCGGCGCGCTCGCCAATGCGGAAACCGGCGCGCCGTGGCAGGACTTTCCCGGCCCCGTGCTGTTCGCGAACGCGTACCTGGGCGCGCGGCCGATCGTGGCTGCCCTCGCCGACGGCGCCGACATCGTGATCACCGGCAGGGTGGCTGACCCGTCCCTGTTCCTCGCGCCGCTCATCCACGAGTTCGGCTGGGCGCCAGGCGATTGGGACCTGCTCGCCGGGGGAACCGTGATCGGCCATCTGTGCGAGTGCTCCGGCCAGGTGGCTGGCGGCAACTTCTCCGGCGACTGGTGGACGATCGAGCAGCCGTGGACCCTGGCCTACCCGATCGCCGAGTGCGAGGCGGACGGCACCGCCGTCATCACCAAGCCACCAGGCAGCGGCGGTCGCGTCGACTTCGACACCGTGCGGCACCAGCTTCTTTACGAGGTGCACGACCCGGCCCGGTACATCACGCCTGACGTGGTCGCCGATTTCACCGCAGTGCGCCTGGACGACCTCGGCGGCGACAGGGTTCGGGTGAGCGGCGCGCGCGGCCGCGAGGCCACAGGCACTTACAAGGCGCTCGCCTGCCACCCGGCCGGCTGGTCGGGAGAGGCCAGGGTCGCGTTCAGCTGGCCAGACGCGCTTGCCAAGGCGCGGGCGACCGAGGCGATCTTGCGCAAGCGCACCGAGATGGCCGGCCTCGCGGTCGACGAATGGCTGGCGGAGTACTGGGGCGTAAACGCACTGCACGGAGCGGCGGCGGGCGCAGTACCCGCCATGTCCCAGCGGGCCTCCGACGATCTTCCAGAGGTGCTGCTGCGGATGGCCTGGCGATGTGCAGATGCGCAGACTGCCGGCCGGGTGGGCCGCGAGCTCGTGCCGCTGGCCCTGTCCGCCCCGCCGTGGGGAATGACGGGAGCAGGGCGCGGGATGACCGGCAGGCCGTCACAGCTGCTCGGGCTCTGGCCCCTGCTTGTGCCGAAGGGCCTGGTGAATGAGCAGGTCCGGCACGACATCACCGATATACCAGCAAGTTCAGACAGCACGGCGGTCTAGGGCGTGTCTCGCAACTCTCGGTGGATGCGGGCGGTGATCCAGGCGGCGATCGGCAAGGCCCTGCTTGTTCTGGAGGAGCCGATAGCGGGAGCTATCGGCGACGACGACAGTGCGGTCCAGCATCCCGGTCGTTCGTCTGGGGTCGCGGGCGGCACCTTCGCGCCGCCAGAGATCTGCGAGACATGCCCTGGCCAGGACCGCGTAGCAGCCGAGGAGGCGGAACGTGCCGCGTATTCAGTTGCGTGACCTGTGCGGCACCCGGTCGGGCGACAAGGGTGACACCGTTAACATCGCCCTGTTCGCATATGACCCGGCCGCCTATGAGGCCATCAAGCAGGAGGTCACGGCCGCGCGGGTGGCAGCGCATTTCGGCGGCCTGTTCGGGGGTCCGGTACAGCGGTACGAAGCGCCGAACGTGCTGGCGCTCAACTTTGTCGCGCAGAACGCGCTCGGCGGTGGCGGTCCGCGGTCGCTGCGCAGCGACAACCTTGGCAAGACGCTTGGCGGGGCGCTGCTCCGCATGGAGATCGAGGTCCCGGGCCCGGTCGCGGAGCAGGCCCCACGACGGCGGCCCGACCTGTCGCTCTACGAGCGCCGCTAGAGCGTCTCGTTGATCTCGGTGGATGCGGGCGGTGATCCAGGCGGCGACCGGCAAGGCCCTGCTTGTTCTGGAGGAGCCGACAGCGGGAGCTATCGGCGACGACGACAGTGCCGTCAGCTGGCCAAGCCGCGCGACCGTCAAGCGGGCATGACTTCGCCGATACAAGCGCGTTCAGGTCGCTGGGGCCCGCGCTGGCGGGCGGTAAACTCACTGCGAGTGCCTTGATCCCCGGGAGGGTGCGGTGACTTCAGGCCTGGTATTGCTGGCCCTGCTCGCCGTTCTGGTGGCGTATTTCTGGACTCGGCTGCGGCGCCGTTTCGGGCTCGGCGTGTCCGGCAAACATTGGACGGCGGCGATCGTCATCTTCGCCATGGTGGTACTCGCGCTCTGGGCCAACTCGCACTAGGCAGGGCATTTCCCGCCCGCGCCGGGCGCGGTGCACGGGCCGGGCGCGGTGCCTGCCTGCCTGCCGCGCGGCAGGCTCGGCACGAGCGCCCGATCCTGCGGGTGACTGCGGCCCGCCGTGTTATGACTGTCGCAGCGTCATAACAGGGGCGCGCGGCGAACCGGAACTTCGAACCAGACTGCCTTGCCGTCCTTGGTCGGCCTGGAGCCCCAGCGGCTGGCAAGCTGATCCACCAGGTAGAGCCCGCGTCCTCCTTCGTCGTTCTCGCCCGCGCTGCGGATCCGCGGCAACCGGAGGTCCGAGTCGAATACCTCCACCCAGATCGCCGACTCACCGCGCCGCAGCCGGACGGTGAACTCTGACCCGGTGGATATGGGCGCGTCGTCGAAGGGGGCAAGCTCCCAGCTGTCGTCCAGGCCGGCGGCAGCGGAACCGCTGCCGACCGCCGACTCGAAGACCAGGGCCCTGCGCGGACTCGGTGATAGCGCGGCGTGCAGCACGACGTTGGTGACGACCTCCGAGACGAGCAGGCAGGCGAGTTCCGCCTGCTCATGGTCAAGCCCCCAGCGGCCGAAGGTGTCCGCGGCCATCCGGCGCGCCTCTGACACCATGATCGGCTCGGCCGGAAACACCCGCTCCTGCGCGGGAAGCTTGTCGGCCGCCGACCGTACGACCACGATCGCCATGTCGTCGTCGATGTCCCCTGGCACGGCCTCCTCGGCCGCCTTGGCAAGAGCCTCCGCGTCCTTGTGGGCCACGGATTTGACCGACTCGCGCAGCATCTGCGCGGCCTCGTCCTCGGTGTAGTGCCCGCAGCCGTCCGCCCGGCTCCTCCGGTCGGTCAGGCCGTCGGTGTAAAGCACCAGCGTGGCACCGGGCGGCAGTTCGCGCTGCTCCTCGCGGAACGGCGGCACCCCGCCGACGCCCTGCGAGCGCACGCCGAGCAGAACGCCCTTGTGCTCGATCTCAAGCTGCCCGACCTCGCCGTCCACGATGAGCAGCGGGGCGTCATGGCCCGCGTTGGCGAAGGTGAGCTTGCGTGTCCACGCGTCGTAGACGAGATAGGTGCAGCTCACAATCGGCGTCACCGGCGCGGTGATCCCGAGCGCATCGGTCTCGACGTGGCCGAGCGTCCGGCACCATTCGTCCAGTTTCCGCAGCATCTCCGCGGGCGGCTTGTCATCTTGCGCGAACGCACGCAACGCCGCGCGAAGCTGTCCCATGATCGCGGCGGCCCTGGCGCCACGGCCCTCCACGTCGCCTATGACGATGGCGACCCGGCCCGCCGACAGCGGGATGACGTCGTACCAGTCGCCGCCGACCTGCGTCTGAATCCCCTGTCCGCGCGTCTCGAGCGGCTTCGCGGGCACATACCTGCAGGCGATTTCCAGCCCGTCGAGCTTCGGGATCTCCTGCGGCAGCAGGCTCGTCTGGAACGCGAGGGCGGTGCGCCTCTCCTCCTCGAAGAGCATCGCGTTGTCGATCGCGATCGCAACCCGGCCGGCGATCGCCCCGACGAATTCCCGGTCGAAGGAGTCGTAATGGATGTCGTCGCGATGGCTCAGGTGCGATAGCGCCAGGCTCATCACGCCGAGCAGTTCACCGCGCACGATGAGCGGCGAGGCGATCGCCGAGGTGACCGAGACGTCGTCGCCCGCCGCCGCCCCGGTCGTGTCATTTCGCGCTGCAGGCCGGTGGCTCTCATAGTCCTCCACCACTACGGTGTCGAGCCGTTCCAGCGCCTGCTGGCAGAAGTGACCCTGCGGGTAGCGGATCGAATCGCCCACGGCCGCCCACGTTCCAGGCGCGGGCTGCCAGCCTTTCGCGTGCATCGCCACCCGCCGCACCAGCGTGTCGTTCTGGCGGAGGTCGATGAAGCAATGATCGGCAAACTGCGGCACCAGGGTCTCTGCCACATGCCGGAGGGTCCGGTCGAGCTCCAGCGACCCGGCGAGCCGGTCCCCGATCTGCTCGAGCAACCCGATCCTGTCGAACTCACGCTCATTGCCGCGCTTCATCGCCTCGCGGGCGAAGATGACAATGCCATCGATCGCACCGGACGGATGACGCAGTGGTACGGCTTGAGCCCGCACGAACACCCGCGAGCCATCCGGCCTGACGTTGACGAACGTACCCTCCCAGACCAAGCCGCGAAGTACCTGTTTAGCCAGTTCCGCTGCCTTGACAAGATCGGCTTTCTCGAAGCCCATGTGAAGGATGGAATGCCCTATTTGATGATGAAAGTCCGCAGGGAACCCGAACAACTTCGCGGCATAGGGGTTCGCGTAGAGCAGATTACTGGCCCGGTCGGTCGCGATGACGGCCGCGTCAACCTGACTGAGCACTGTCTGCGCAGGCAGGTATGCGTCGAAAGTGGCATCATCCCACCGTTTCACCGGCGCGTCACCTCGCCATTGCGGTGGCGGGACGGCCCGCGCGTCACACCCGCCTCCCCAAATTCACTACTAACGAGAAATCCGTCGTCGTTCCTCCCCGGCTCCACCGGCTCACAGCCTCGCGACGAATACGTGCCCGGCAATCCCGCGCGGTAGGTCAGCCGTCACCAACCCAGCTGCCCCATCGCAGGTCACCCGCACACCGCCAGCACTCACCGCGAGTGTTACCTCGCGTCCGGGTTGTATCCCAACTCGCTTGAGTTTAAGCATGAGACGGGCATCGCTTTGGACTTGTTCGCTGATTCGCCGCACAATTACGGGCTCGGCCTGCTTGGCCGCGACGTCGATCATGGACTGCACCGGTTCCTGTTCCGCGGCAAGCACACGCGCCTTCGCCTCAGCCGGGAGGCCGAGTTCCTCCAGCCCGGGGATGATATTTCCGTGCGGGCACCTTGCCGGGTAACCAAGCAGCTCAACCATGCGCCGTTCGACCTCGTCCGACATGACGTGTTCCCAGCGGCATGCCTCGATGTGCACTTCCTCCCAAGGCAGGCCGATGACGTCCAGAAGCAGGCATTCCGCGAGCCGGTGCTTTCGCATGACCTGTGTCGCGAGCGAGCGCCCTGTCGCGGTGAGGGAAAGCTGACGGTCGCCCGCGACGCGCAGCAAGCCGTCCCGTTCCATCCGTGCGACGGTCTGGCTTACGGTGGGGCCACTCTGCGACAGCCGTTCCGCGATTCGGGCGCGCAACGGCACAATGCCCTCCTCTTCGAGTTCGAAGATGGTACGGAGGTACATCTCAGTTGTGTCGATGAGCCCGTGGGCGGTCAACGTGTCTCCTCCCCCACTGATGCTAACGCCACCGCAGGTCCCGAACGGCTGCCGCGCGATGACGCATGCTGCCAGCGTGCCGGAGCCGGGGAGCACGGTCAGGGGGAAAGCCGCTCCAGCACCCAGCCGTCACCGCCGCGGCGGTAAAGGAACCTGTCATGCAGCCTGTTAACCCGGCCCTGCCAGAACTCGACCCTTTCTGGCGTCACGAGGTAACCACCCCAGAACGGCGGCAACGGCACTTCGGTCCCCTCCGGCCAGCGGGCACCCAGCCTCGCGTACCGATCGTCGAGTTCGGCGCGCGACGTGAGCACAGTGGACTGCCTGCTGGCCCAGGCCCCGACCTGTGAACCGTGTGGCCTGGAGTGGAAATAAAGCTCGTTCTGTGCCGCGGCGACCTCTGCCACGCTGCCCTCCACAATGACCTGGCGGTGCATCGCGTGCCAGGGGAAGAGCAGGCAGGCCTGGGGATTGGCGGTGAGCTCGCGGCCCTTGCGTGAGGTCTTGTTCGTATAGAAGGTGAAGCCGCCGGGGTCGTAGCCCTTGAGCAGCACGGTGCGCGCGCGGGGGACGGCCGCTGACGAGGCTGTGGCCAGCACCATCGCGGTCGGCTCGGGCAGGCCCGCCGCGGTGGCGTCGGCGAGCCACCTCGAGAACTGGGTGATCGGATCCGCCGCGAGGGACTGCTCGGTGAGGCCAGCAGCAACCGGACGGCCAGGTGCGTGGTCGGATGCTTCCACGGGTACTGATCATCACACGGTTGCTCACTCGGTGACCTCGGCAGCCAATAACTTACTGGCCGGTACTATCTGACTTCGGGTCCGCGCGATTGAATGAACACAGCGCCGGTGCGCATGCAGGCCGCGCGCGCGCCCGGCCGGGCCTGGCTGGGCCCGCGCAAGCTGACGCCCTGCCGTCCCACCTGGGGTGGGACGCAAGTGTGGTCCAATGTGGGCCACGAAAGACCATGAAAAGTGCATACGGTCGGTCGCCCGTCACGCCGTACCCACAGAAGACGGAGGAAGCGCATATGTCCGACTTCAAGCCGGGACTAGAAGGTGTCGTGGCGTTCGAGACCAAGATCGCCGAACCGGACAGGGAGGGCGGATCTCTGCGCTACCGCGGCGTGGACATCGAGGATCTGGTCGGGCACGTCTCTTACGGGAACGTATGGGGCCTGCTCGTGGACGACAGCTTCGAGCCGGGACTGCCGCCCGCGGAGCCATATCCGATCCCCGTCCATTCCGGCGACGTTCGCGTCGACGTGCAGAGCGCGCTCGCGATGCTAGCGCCCTCCTGGGGGCTGCGGCCACTGCTCGACATCAGCGACGAGCAGGCACGCGACGATCTCGCCAGGGCATCGGTCATGGCCCTGTCGTTCGTCGCGCAGGCTGCGCGCGGCCTCGGTGTTCCGATGGTGCCGCAGCACCGGGTGGACGAGGCCGCAACCATTGTCGAGCGATTCATGATCAGGTGGCGTGGCGAGCCGGATCCGCGGCATGTCAAGGCGGTCGACGCGTATTGGACCTCCGCCGCTGAGCACGGAATGAACGCTTCCACCTTCACCGCCCGGGTCATCGCCTCGACGGGCGCCGACGTCGCGGCCGCGCTTTCCGGCGCGGTCGGCGCCATGTCCGGGCCGCTGCATGGTGGCGCGCCGGCCCGCGTACTGCACATGATCGAGGAGGTGGAGCGGGCCGGTGACGCGCGCGCATACGTGAAACAGGCGCTGGGCAGGGGCGACCGGCTGATGGGTTTTGGTCACCGCGTGTACCGGGCCGAGGATCCGCGGGCCAGGGTGCTGCGCCGCACCGCCAAGGAGCTTGGCGCGCCCAGGTATGAAGCCGCCGCGGCGCTTGAGACGGCAGCGCTCGAGGAACTGCAGGCGCGCAAGCCGGACCGGGTGCTCGCCACCAACGTGGAGTTCTGGGCCGCGATCATGCTGGACTTCGCCGAGGTTCCCTCGCACCTGTTCACGTCGATGTTCACCTGTGCCAGGACAGCGGGCTGGGCCGCGCACATCCTCGAGCAGAAGCGCACCAGCAAGCTGATCCGGCCGAGCGCGCGGTACGTGGGCCCGAAATCACGTTCCGTCGGTGAGGTGCCGGGCGCGGGCGACGTACGGCTTGCGGGCGCGTAACAGCCTGGGCGCGCGAGCCTGGCAGCCATGGACCTGGCCATCGGCCGACTTGGGCGTGACCGCGCCGGAACCTCTAAACTCGGCCCGTGACCAACATCGCGATTCCTGCTGAGATCATGCCGGTGGACGGCCGCTTCGGCTGCGGACCTTCGAAGGTCCGCCCCGAGCAACTGAGCGCGCTCGCGTCGTCGGGCGGACGTTATCTCGGCACCTCACATCGTCAGGCCCCGGTCAGGTCGCTGGTGCGCAGGGTGACCACCGGCATGCGCGAGCTTTTCGCCCTGCCCGACGGCTACCAGGTGGTGCTCGGCAATGGTGGCACCACGGCGTTCTGGGACATCGCCGCCTTCGGGCTGATCCGCGAGAAGTCGCAGCACCTGTCGTTCGGTGAGTTCTCCGGCAAGTTTGTGAAAGCCGTGGCGGACGCGCCGTGGCTGGCAGAGCCGACCGTCATCTCGAGCCCGCCGGGCACGCACCCGCTGCCGAGAGCCGAGGACGGGGTGGATGTCTACGCGCTGACCCACAACGAGACCTCGACGGGCGTGGCGATGCCGATTGAACGGGTGGGCGGCGCTGAGGCGCTCGTGCTGGTGGACGCGACGAGCGGCGCAGGCGGCCTGCCGGTGCGGCCAGGTGATTTCGACGTCTACTACTTCGCCCCGCAGAAGTGCTTCGCCTCGGACGGCGGACTGTGGATCGCGCTGATGTCTCCGAGGGCGCTCACCCGGGTCGACGAGATCGCCGCGAGCGGGCGCTACGTACCCGAGTTCTTCTCGCTGCCAGTAGCGATCGGTAATACGGCCCAGGACCAGACTTACAACACACCCGCGGTCGCGACCCTGCTGCTGCTCGCGGAACAGGTCGAGTGGATGCTCGCGAGGGGTGGCCTTGGCTGGACCACGGCCCGCACCGCCGACTCCGCTGGGCGGCTTTACGCGTGGGCAGAGAAGGCGCCGTACGCGACGCCGTTCGTCGCCGTCCCCGCGCAGCGCTCGCATGTGGTCGGCACCGTCGACTTCCACGAGGGGGTGGACGCGGCCGCTGTCGCGGCGACGCTGCGCGCGAACGGGATCGTGGACACGGAGCCGTATCGCAAGCTCGGCCGCAACCAGTTGCGCATCGGGATGTTCCCCGCGATTGACCCCGCCGACGTGGAGGCGCTCACCACCTGCATCGACTACGTCGTCGAGCGGTTGTAGGAGCCGGCGCCATCTCCTTCTGGATCGGCTGCTTCTGAATCGGCTGCTTCTGGATCGGCTGCCTCTTGCCCGGCTGCGTCTTGCCCGGCTGCGTCTTGCCCGGCTGGGTCTTGCCCGGCTGCGTCTTGCCCGGCTGCGTCTTGCCCGGCTGGGTCTTGCCCGGCTGCCTCTTGCTCGGCGAGCCAGGCCGCGTGGTGACGCGCGGCCCAGGTCCTTGGTACTCGTCCTGTCCACATCCCCTGCAGGGCCTCCGGCTCGCGGACCGCGTACCAGATGTGACCGAGCACGACGATGAGGATCGCGAGCGCCAGCCAGTCGTGCACGAACGTCGCACCCACCCGGAGTGAAAGCGGCAGTGACAGCACGTCAGGCCAGAACAGCATCACGCCGGACCCGAGCATGACCAGGATCGACCCCGTGACGAACGCGGCGTTCAGCTTCTGGCCCGCGTTGAACTTGCCCACCGCGATCTTGCCGCTGCGTCTGTCGCGGGTGCGCAGCCACTCCCAGTCGCGCGGCGAGAACCTGTTCAGCCGCCCGGCGTCGCGCCTGAACGCGCGTGACAGCCAGCCGAGGAGTATCGGCACGGGCAGCCCGAACCCTGCGTAGACATGAATCAGCTCGATTTGCCTGCGCCGTCCGGCCAAGATCGCGAGCGGCCCGACATAGAGGAACGCCGCCGTCACGATGCAGATCACCATGACCGCGGCGGTGCTCCAGTGCACCCACCGCTCGCCTCCGGTGAACCTGCGCACGGATCCGTTCAGGCTGCCCGCGGCGCCGCCGGCCCGAGAGCCGCGAGGATCTCGCGCTCCTGCGGCACCCGCGAGCCCGCTGGTGCCTCCGCCGCGCCGATCACGAGGTGGGAGCATCGCCCCGCCCGTTCGACCTGCCCACCCAGGCGTTCACGTCGTATCCGTTCCGCTCCCAGAATCCAGGCACCACCTGATCGGTAAGTGCGATCCCGCTCAGCCACTTCAGCGACTTGTAGCCGTACATCGGTGCGACATACAGGCGCACAGGGCCGCCGTGCGCGCGGGTGAGGGGCTTGTCGTACATTCCGAGCGCAACGATCACATCGGGCCTGCGGGCCTGATCGAGGGTGAGGGACTCCGTGTCCGCACCGTCGAACGACGTGAACGTGAGCGCCCTGGCCGCCGGCGCGACTCCCACCGAATCGAGCAGGTCGCTGAGCCGCACGCCGGTCCATGACACGGAAGGCACCCGCCATCCGGTGACACACTGGAAGTCACGAACCAGCCGGGTGCGCGGCATCGAGACCAGGTCCGCATATGTGTAGATGCTTGGCCTGTCCACCAGGCCGGTCACGGTCAGCCGGTAGTCCGCCGGTGTGCGCAGCGGTTCGCCGCCACTTATGGAGTAGTAACGGAATCCGCCGGCCGCGGGAATCAAGCCGGTCAGGCCGGTGGGGTCGCGTTCTTCGACTGGTGCCATCAGTGCCGCGATAGCGTTCGCCGCGCGGCCGCCGAAGGCGACGCCCAGCGCGCCCAGGCCCAGCATGGCGAGAACGATGCGCCGTCCCACCGGAGCATCCTTCATGCTCACATTGTGCGCCTCACCGGCGCTCGCAGCCTGCCGGCTGCTGGTCGGCGCATCGCTCGTCCGCCGGATCATCGCCAGACGGCACCGGCGACGACGACGATGACGAGAATCATGAGCACAGCGGGCAGGAGCCATGGCCGCGGCCTGTTCACGACCCCAGCCTACGCAGGGCCAGCCACCGGGCGACCCGGCGCGTTGAGCGCTGGTCCGGCCGGTTCATGCCGCCGGCGGGCTGCCCCAGTGGACCCTGCCGGTGGACCCTGCCGGGTGCGCTGCTGGAAAATCGGGACATGACAGCTGAGCGAGTTGATCCACCACCGCAGGCGGGCGAGCGCGAGATGCTGACCGACGGGAGACTCAAGCGACGGGAGACTGGGCGACGGGACGGATGGCCGGCCCAGGAATAGCGGCATGAGGCTGTTCATCGCGATCGCGCCGCCCGCGGCTGTGCTGGACGAACTCGAGGCCGTCGCGGCGCCGCTCCGGGCAGGCCGGCCAGACCTGCGGTGGACACGTCATGCCGCATGGCACATAACGCTCGCGTTCCTCGGCCAGGTCGGCGACGTCGCTGCCGGGCGCCTGACGCCGCGGCTAGAACGCGCCGCCCGCCGCCACAACAGCTTTTGCGTGTCCTTCTCGGGTGCGGGCGCATTCCCAGGCGGCGCCCGCGCCCGCGTGTTCTGGATCGGGCTCAGCGGCGACCTGCAAGCCCTGGCGGGCCTCGCCGAGTCCGTATCCGCTGGGGCCAGGCGGGCAGGAGCACCACCGCCGGACGAGGGCCGCCGATTCCGGCCGCACCTGACTCTGGCCAGGTGCCGTGCACCGGCGGATGTGAGGCCCCTCGTAACGGCGCTGACCGGCTTCGCAGGCACACCCTGGACCACTGAAACAATCCACCTGATCCGGAGCTACCCCGGCCCGCGGCCGGCCTACGAGACCCTCGGCAGCTGGCCGCTTGGCCCCCAGCAGCCTGCCGCCGAACGCCGATCCGCGGCCAAAGGTGATAGGGCCTGACCTGGCAGGCGCCTCGTCGGGGCGTGCGGCACGGCGCTGCGACGACTGGGCCACATGCGGGCGGGAGCGGGGGCGTGTTGTCAGCTGTTATGCCATCAGCCGGGCGAGTGCCCTGGGCCGCAGGTAATCACGAACGCGCACCCGGCGGCTGTGCGCGAGCAGCCCAGCGACCACGACCGCGGCTACCGCCGAGATCGCCCCGCCAGCGAGCAGGCTCATCCGTGGGCCAAACTGCTGCGCCACCCAGCCAACCAATGGCGCACCGAGCGGCGTCCCGCCGAGGAACACGAGCAGGTACAGACCCATCACCCGGCCGCGCATCTCAGGCGTCGTGCCCAACTGGGTCGCCGAGTTCGCGGCCGTGCTGAACGTCAGCAGCGCCAAGCCGGTGGGCACCAGCAGCAGGAGGAACAGCCAGAATTGCGGCATCAGCGAGGTGAGCATCTCAAGCACACCGAAGACGACGGCCGTCACCATGAGCAGCCCGGCAGCGGGCCGGCGCCTGCGCGCAGCGAGCAGGGCGCCGATGAGTGCCCCAGCAGCGAACGTCGCCGAGGCGACGCCGAACGCCCCCGCGCCGGTGTGGAATACCTCACGCGACATCAGGGCCGTCGTCACCTGAAAGTTCATCCCGAACGTCGCCACGAAGAAGATCAGAACCATCGGCATCCACAGGCTCGGGCGCGCCTTGACGTACGCCAGGCCCTCGCGCACCTGGCCCTTGGCCCTCGGCGTGGGTTGCACCGGGTTCAGCTCGGACGGGCGCATGAGCCCTAGGCCGATCAGTACAGCGCCATAGGAGGCCGCGTTCACGATGAACGCTAGTGGCGTGCCGACCGCGCTGATCACGAGGCCGGCGACGGCCGGGCCCAAGATCCGGGCGAGATTGAAGATCGCGCTGTTCAGTGCGATCGCGTTCGGCATGTCAGCGCGTCCGACCATCTCGACGGCAAACGTCTGCCGTGCCGGGTTGTCGACGACGCTGACCAGCCCGAGCGCGAAGGCAAGCGCGTACACCTGCCAGATCTCCACGACGCCAGTCAGCGCGAGGACGCCGAGGATGAGGGCGAGGCCACCCATCGCCGCCTGGGTGATCATGAGGATGCGGCGCTTGGAGTACCTGTCGGCGATCGCCCCGCCCCACAGGCTGAACAGCAGCAAGGGCAGGAACTGCAGGCCGGTCGCGATGCCGAGCGCTGTGCCGCTGTTGTGGGTCAGGTCCAGGACCAGCCAGTCCTGCGCGACCCGCTGCATCCAGGTGCCGGTGTTGGAAACCACCTGACCGGCCGCGTACAGCCGGTAGTTCCTGGTGCTGAGCGAGCTGAAGATCCGCCTGAACCCGGCCGGCTTGACGCCGCGGCGCCCGGTTAGGCCTGGCTCAGCTTCTCCAGGATCGGCGCGGCGGCACGCAGCGTCGCCCGCTCCTGTGGCGTCAGCTCGCGCAGCCTCATTGCCAGCCACGCGTCCCTGTGCCGCCTGAACTGGTTCACCAGTCGCTTGCCCTCGTCGGTCACCGTCAGCACGACCTGCCGCCTGTCGGTGGGATGCGGGGCTCGCAGCACGAGCCCTCGTTCCTCGAGGGCGCTGATCACACGGGTCATCGAGGGCGGCTGCACCTTCTCGTGCTCGGCCAGTTCGCCTGGGGACATTGCGATCTGCCGTTCCAGCACGGCCAATGCGGTTAGCTGGGTGTCGGACAGCCCGCTCTCCGTCAGGCCGCCTGCGGGCTCCACCCGCAACCGACGTGCCAGCCTGCTCAGCGAAATGCGGAGGCCGCTGGCCAGCCCAGCGTCGGTTCTGGTCTGCGTCGATGTCATGTTTGTTAGCCTGAGTCATTACTTTTGCTAACGATATGCGGACCTGGCACATTCCGCAAATCGTCAGCAAGGCGGACAGATCCACCGGCCGGAACCCGCCCTCGCGGCCCAGCTAAGCCAAGGGCTCGCGCCCGGCCAGGCGCGCCATAAGTACACCATGACCTGGCAGCCGCGCGGCCTGGCGTACCGTCCGCAAGGGGCATTCGCAACGCCAGAGCGCGCGGCCGATTGATGATCAAGCTAAGCTTGCGGGCATGAGGCGTGCGTACCGGCCGGCTCCGCCGCCCCTGGAGACCAGCGAGAAGCTGGTAACGGGGCTGATCAGCGCCGGCTGGGCGATCGCACTGATCACGCTCCTGATCCTGCGTAACGACCTGCCGGCCGGCGAGCGCTGGTGGATCTGGACATGCGCCACCGGATGCGCGATGGGACTGTTCGGTTTGTGGTATGTACCTCGCCTCGTACGCGTGCGTGCCCGCACAGCGCGGCGGCGGACGGAGGCAAGGCTCCGCGCCGCCGCCCCAGATAGCCTCCCCCGCACGGACGGCCTTGCGCATAAGACTGGGCGGAACGGCACACCGGACCAGTGAGGTACGCCTGCGCCGTGGCGGATCAGGTGACGGCCAGCGATCCACGCAGACCCGGCCCGGCCGATCAGCCGTGGTCGAAGGGCTCGAACGCGGTGTCCTCCATCGACACACCAGGCTGATCGACCAGGTCATAGCCGAGTTCATCGATGATCGGCGGCGCGGACTGGCCTGTTCCCGCGGGAAGGACGACCTCCGAATGCGCGCCGCAGCCGTGATCGACCGAGACGACCCTGCCGTCATCCGGCGCGTACGCGTTCGCGCACGCGCCGAAGAGCTGGCCGAGCGGCACGCTGAGCGGCACGAAGAAACCGCAGGTCGCACAGTTCGCGGGTGCGGCGTGCGCCAGTGGCGTGCGTGGACCATGATCAGTCGTGTACCAGCGCCCCGCCGTCTCGTCGCGTCCGATCGCCGACAGCACGCGGCTGCGGCCGCCGACAGGGACCCCGACGGCAAGGCCGCTGTCCTCGGGGCTCCATTCAGGCTGATCATCGCCATCGTTCCATCCGGGCGCGTCGTCGCCGGCGGTCCACGCGGGCAGATCGTCGCCGCCGAGCGCGGCCGCGGACACCAGTCGTTCGTCGTCGTGGGACGCCGGGAGCAAATCCCCGACGCCGAGGTCGCCTGGTTGCAGCCGGTCGCGCCAGGGCACCCAAGGCGGGGCAAGGAGCGCGTCAGGCCCGGGTATGAGAGCACTCTCAC
This sequence comes from uncultured Actinomycetota bacterium, assembly GCA_963727015.1. Taxonomy (GTDB): domain Bacteria; phylum Actinomycetota; class Actinomycetes; order Streptosporangiales; family Streptosporangiaceae; genus DATFVJ01. The sequence continues at coordinate 252,449 of CAVSEV010000011.1, forward strand.
TCACCGTCACGGCCTTTGCGCGTGACGCGCGGGCGACCGTCACGGCCCAGCGCCAGCCACGGTAGGCAGGATCGAGACACTCGAACAGATGCGTGACCACCCGGTCGCCATCGGCTGCCAATCCGACGTGGGCACCAACTTGACCTGGCCCGGCGTCGTCATCGGCAGCGGCACGCGCCGTGCCGACCGCCTGCGCGCAGATTTCGTCCAGCGCCGGCGTCCGGCTTCGCATCCGTACAGTGCTCACACCTACTGATTCTCCTCAACGTCGTCCGCGAGGCCGCGATCGCCCGGGGCCGCCGGCCGGACCGGGCTCGAGCGTGGCACGCCGCCCGGGATCAGTGTATGGGCTGCGGGTTCGATGGCGGGCCGGGCGAGCAGAGGTGACTTCGCTCAGGTAGCCCGCGGCGTGCGGATCGATAGCCGCACGGGCACGCGCCGGTTACGCAGAACCAGGGCGCCAGGTGCTCGCGCGCCCGTACCCGGACCATCGGCCGCACGCACGGTAGTTCCGCTCGCCGATGCGCAGAATACTGGGGGCATGGGAGCACGCGCCGCCTGGCGGATAGTGCGGGACACGACACAGCGCGCCGCCAGCGCTGCCGGGTCCGCCGCCCGGCCGGCCGGCTCGGCAGCACGCTGGGCCGGCCGTACGGTCCACCGGAGCACGCACGCGTCGGGCGCGGGTCGCACCGGGCTCGCGGAACTCATCGAACTGACCGCGGTGGCCAGCGCGGGCGATGCCTTCATCGCCGTCGCTCTCGCCGGGACGCTGTTCTTTCGCGCCGCGTCGCCTGATGCGGCGCGCAGCCAGGTGGCGCTGTACCTGCTTGTGACCATGGCACCATTTGCCCTTCTCGCGCCATTCATTGGCCCGATGCTCGATCGGGTGCGGCAGGGCCGCAGGTACATCCTTGCCGGGACGTTGCTTGGCCGTGGCCTGCTGTGCTGGGGTATGGCCGGCGCTGTCCTGCATAACGATCCGCTCACCCTCCTGCCCTCCGCGTTCGCCGCCCTGGTGCTGTCCAAGGCCTACGCGATCACCCGCAGCGCGGTCACGCCGCGGTTGCTCCCGGCCGAGATCACCCTTGTCACCGCGAATGCGCGGTCCGGGCTCGCGTCGTTGATCGCCGCCACGATCGCCGCGCCAATCGCGGTGGGCATTGGCAGCGTGATTCACGCGGACTGGGTATTGCGGTTCGGCACGCTGATCTTCCTGGTTGGCGCGGCAATGAGTATCAGGCTGCCCGATCATGTTGACACCGCGAGCCCGGCTGCCACGGTGCCTGGCGGCGCGCCAACGGCCGCGGCTACGCGCGCCCATGTGGAAGGCGGGCGGACGAAGACCCTGCGCCGCGTCGGGCCTGTCGTGGGCGAGGCCATCCGGGCCAACGCCACTGTCCGCGCCTTCTCCGGGTTCACGGTGTTCTTCCTCGCGTTCCTGTTGCGTGCCCACCACTTCCCTGGGGTCAACAAGAATGTGGCACTCGGCGCCCTGGTGGCCGCCGCAGCAGCAGGCGGCCTGGCAGGGACCGCAGCTGGTTCCAGGCTGCGGGCGCGCATGCCGCACCTCATCATGTTCGCAACGATCGCCGCGTCCGCATTGATCACCGCGGCATGCGCCTGGTTCTTCGGCCTCCTCACCGCGCTGGTCGTGGCGCTCGTCGCGGCATTCGGTCAGGCACTCGCCAAGCTCGCACTCGACTCGATCGTGCAGCGGGAGATAGGCGAGGAGATTCGCTCATCGACGCTCGCGGTGTCCGAGACCCTCCATCAGCTTGCCTGGGTCGCTGGCGGCCTGATCGGAGTGGCGCTGTCGATCACTGCAAGCGGGACCGTCGGTATGGCCGTCGCCGCGGCAGCCCTCGGCGCGGCCCTGGTCGCGCTCATCGTGAGCCGGCGCCACAGGATGCGGCAGCGCGAGCCGGTGGGTGGCCAGCTAGCAGAGGCCGCCGCCGACCCGCCCGGGTCGTCCTGACGTTCGCCGGTCTAGTTGGTCATCGCCTGGCGCCAGGCTGCCGGTGCCGTTGCTGCGGCCCGGACGTGGCTTCCTGCGGCTCGAGGTCGTCGGCCACGGCGCGCAGCACCGCCGCGATCTTCGCGGCATCGCGGTTGTCTGGCTGCTTTCCGCGCCTGAAGGTATTTGAGATGCCGTCGAGGAGCTTGATCAGATCCTCGACGATCACAATCATCTCGTCGGGCTTCTTCCTGCTTGCCTTCGTCACAGACGGCGGCGGTTCGAGCAGGCGCACCTGGAGCGCCTGGGCTCCCTTCCGGCCCTCCACGATGCCGAACTCTACGCGCTGTCCTGCCCGCAACCCGGCGGCATCGGCTGGCAGCGCGGAGGAGTGCACAAAGACCTCACCTCCGTCGTCGCGGGTGAGGAAGCCGAACCCCTTGTCGGCGTCGTACCACTTGACCTTGCCAGTGGGCACGGGCATGACCTCGCGTGAAATCGGAATCGACACAGCTGCGCTTCGAGCGCGACTTCAGGCTATCGGTCCCGGGGCCATGCGGTATGCGCGGGCTTCGCGCCTGGAACGGCCAGCCATCAAGGCGCAGCGGACGTCCAGGCGCAACCCCGGCCGGCCCTGCGACAGCGGCGCGGCCCCGGCTCGCGCCGGGGCCGCGTCCTCCGCGGCCTCACACATTCGGATGGTGCTAGGACGGGATCGCGCGCGAGGCCGGGAAATACCTGCGCTTCCAGCCGCGACAGCTCTCCGTGCGGCAGCGCATGATGACAATACGTGCCTACCCCGGCGGCGGCCGTCGCAACCTTCCCGAGAGGCAAGCACGACGTGCCCGGCGCGGCAAATGATAGCGGGCGACGGGCCACATTCGAGCCTTCGAGTGCGCGCGCCGCGGCGGTCGCGAGCCAGGCCCTGCCGCCAGGTCCGGCCCCGGGATACCGCCGCGGCCGCTGGGCGGCCAGCCGGTCAGAATGCGGCCAGCCGGTCAGAATATCGCCGTGAAAGGCCACGCTGGGGGGGAATGACCTGGTCGCGCGGCCCGGCCGGGGCCAGGAATGCAGCGGGAGCAGATTTGCCCGCTTTTCCGCAGGCGCTGCCTTCTCTGAACAGGGGCCATGACCGCTGTGACCTATGCCACGTACGGCGCGTGTGCCGCCGCCACGGCCACCGCGCCACGGCCACCGCGCCACGGCCACCGCCAAACATTAGCCGGGCCTCTTCGCGGTGGTGCCGCCCGCATGACCCGTGAGCAAGCGGATACTGTCATTGTGGAGGCACCGGCATGACGAGCTCAACACGGGACCGGATAATCGACGAAGCGCTCCGGTTGTTCGCGGAAAAGGGATATTCGTCGACCGCGGTGGCGGAAATCGAGGCCGCCGCTGGTTTGTCGCCGGGCGCCGGTGGTCTTTACCGCCATTTCACGTCCAAAGAAGAAGTGCTGGCGGCGGCGATCCGCGTACACGCCGCGCGTACCACCGACCAGATCCAAGCCACCATGCGCACTGTCACGTCGGCGCAGCCGGCCCCGCTGCCTGACCGCCTTCGCTGCCTGTGCGTGCTCGGCCTCGCCAACCTAGCCGAACAGGCCAACCTGATCCGGGTGATCTTCCGCGACCTGGATCAATTCCCGCTTCTCGTCGACGAGTTCCGTGAGGATCTCGTGCGGCCGCTATTCGAAGTGATGATCACGTGGGCCAACCAGCAACCCGAGTTCGCCGATGCGGACGTTGACTGGCCATCGATCGCCGCAGTACTTGGCGGTGCGGTCGTCAACTACTGGCTCACCACCACGCAACTCGGCGCCCCACCCGGGCGGGTGACCGAACCGCGATTTGTCGCGGCCTGGACGAGGCTCGCGGTTGGGCTGCTACCGGACCGGCAAACATCAGTGCCCATAGAGCCGGTTGCGTCGCCGATCGGCTGACCGGCCAGCCGGGCTCGGCCGGTCGCCGCGCGGCAGCCTGGCGCCGAGGTAACCGGCGCCGAGCGCCGCGGTGATCCGGAGGGTGAGCAGTGCGTCGGCGTGCGCAGCCGCGACGTAGGCGTGCATGTCCACCGCAATGCCCGGATTCTTGTTCAACGCCCCGATGATCCCGACGGTGACCACGGTGATGACGAGCGGCCCCCCGAGCCCGGTGAGTTTGTCGCTGCGGCTCCACACCCGCGAGGTGAGGCCGATCGCCGCGCCGGCAAACCACAGCGGGAACGGAAACAGCAGCCCGCCCAGCCCCAGCAGGACAAGCGCGAGCATCTCCCGCGGAAACTTGCGGATAACCGACATCGGGTCTAACGCGAACTGCGGGACAACGCGCGCGGGCGGGCCGCCGGGCGGCGCTGTGCCGGGCGGCGCTATGCCGGGCGGCGCCATGCCGGGCCGTTTATCGGCTGGTGCGCGCTGCGCGGCCGGAAGCGGCTGGCTGGCGCCACGACCGCCGCGAGACGGAGCGCCAGATGCTGGCCGGCCGCGGGACACCAGCGGCCGGCGAGACCCGGCCGCCCCGGGGCCCGCGCGCGCAGCCTGACCAGAAACGCTCTCCTCAGCGGGCCGCACCACGGGTATCGTGCCCGGCTGGCCCGCGCCGGCAGCCGCGGCGACCTGCGGCGGCAGTGCCGGATATGCGGGCCGGCCCGCAGCGCCCCGCGTGGTGGGTGCGCCGGGCGGGGCGGTTCCGCCGATGCTCCCGCGAGCGTCCCTGGCATCAAGGGCGGCCGCCTTCGCCTCGTCGAGGCTACGGCGCTCGCGGTCGACCAGCCCGCGCGGATCGCCGAACTTCGCGAGTACCCGGCGCACCTGGGCCGGTTCAACCGCGCGCGCGGCCTGACGTTGCTGCTCAATCGCGGCACGCAACCTGGCGATGAACCGGAGTCGCTCGTCCGAGCGCAAGATGCCGTGCGCCGCGTCCGCGGCGCGGCTCAGGTAGTCGAGCACAAGCTGCTCACTACGCGCGCTCATGGGCCGATAGTGCCCGAACCGAAGCCGGTTATAGCTGCCGGAGGCGGCAGTACTGTGAACCGGATGAGCGCGGAGGGGCGGCACACCGGCGGGGGCGGGTTCGGGACCTGGTTGCGAAGGCGAAGCGACGCGGAGCTCGCGGCGCTGTTCGGCGCGCGTCCCGATCTGCTAACGCCGGCCCCGGCCGGCATCGACGCGCTCGCGTCCCGCGCCGCGAGACGGGCGTCGCTCGAGCGCGCCCTCGACGATCTCGACCGGTTCTCCCTGCACGTCATCGAGGCGCTCCTCGCGCTGCCCTCCCCGGTGGCCGCGGGGACGCTCCGGGAGGTGCTCGGCGTCCCGCCCGGGCCGCTGAACCGCTGCCTTGCGGTGCTGCGCGCCCGCGCGCTCGCCTGGCAGACGGAGGACGGCTACCGGCCCGCGCCAGGCCTGCGCGCCGTCATCAGCACGCCACGCCTTCCTGAGGAACCCGGCCGTGTTTCGCCCCAGCCACCGGCACTCGATGGGATACTTAACGGCTCACGCGAGGTGGACGCCGCTGCGGCGGCTGCGGCGCTGAACGCGCTCCGGTGCGTCGACAACCTGCTGAACCGCTGGGCCGAGACGCCGCCGCCGGTGCTGCGGTCTGGCGGGCTCGGGATCCGCGAGCTGCGCAAGGCGGCCGCCTCGGTGCAGATGGACCTGGCCACGGTGGCATTGCTCACCGAGGTCGCGCGGGCGGCAGGGCTGCTCGCGGCGTCCGGCTGGACCGACGGTGAGTGGCTCCCTTCGCGCGCGTTCGATGACTGGCGGGAAACCCCCTACGCGGAGCGCTGGGCGACGCTTGTGGGCGCGTGGCAGGCCACCACGCGGGTGCCTGGACTTGTCGGCGCCAGGGACGAGGGGGGCAGGCTCCTCAACGCGCTCGGCAGCGGGCTTGACCGGATGGACGCACCGCGGGTCCGTGCGCTAGTCCTGCGCGAACTCGCCGCGGCGGCGCCTGGCACATCGGTCAGCACGGACGCGATGCTGCGGCGGCTGAGCGTGGCTGTCGCCACGGCGACCGGCCGCGCCACAGGCGATGCTGGCGGAGTCGGCGCTGCGGGAGGCCGCCGTGCTCGGCCTGACCGGACGCGGAGCCCTGGCGGCACCCGGCCGTGCGGCGGCGGCCGGGGGCCTGGCGGAAGCGGCAGCCGTGCTTGCCGTGATCCTGCCTGAACCGGTCGGCCACATGCTGCTGCAGGCCGATCTGACCGCGGTCGCACCCGGCCCGCTGACCGCGGAACTGGCCCGTGAGCTGTCGCTTGCGGCCGATGTGGAATCGACCGGCGGCGGCACTGTGTACCGTTTCTCCCCCGGTTCGGTGCGGCGCGCGATGGACGCGGGCCGTTCGGGGGACGATCTGCTTGCCATGCTCGCTGAGCGCTCGCGCACGCCTGTCCCGCAGCCGCTGCGCTACCTGATCGAGGACACGGCGCGCAGGCACGGCCGGATCCGCGTCGGTGCCGCAGCCGCCTACATCCGCTGCGACGACCCCGCCGTCGTCGCCGAGATGGCCGCTGACCGCCGAGCGGCCGAACTGCGGCTGCGGCCCCTCGCGCCCACCGTGCTGGTCTCATCATCCCGCCGCGGCGACGTGCTCGCGGTGCTGCGGCGGCTTGGGTACGCGCCAGCGGGCGAGTCAGCGGACGGCACCGTGGAGATCACGGCAACGGCGTCCAGGCGCGCCGACGACCGCGCGAACAGGTACGGCGCGGCGGCCACACCCGGCCCGTCCCAGCCGTTCGCGCCATGGCCGGCGGAGGAGCGAGCTCTCGCGGCCGTCCGCGTCCTGCGCTCCGGCGATCCCTGATGCCCGCGTGGTTCGCGGCATTGCGGCCCCACATGCCCATCGACGCGTCCGGCGCCGATGGACGGCGGGCGTGCGGCGGCTTGCTCGTCAAGCGCCACCCGAGCGCGGCCGTATGGGATCTTGTCCCGCCATTCGCCCCCGCGCGGCCCGCAGGGGGTGCAGAGTTGCAGGGTCGGGACGATGGCGAGGGAGGGACCGGGAATTGACTGACGGGCCGCTGATCGTCCAATCGGACAAGACCCTCCTGCTCGAAGCCGGCCACCAGCTGGCCGCCGATTGCCGCAAGGCGATCGCGCCGTTCGCCGAACTCGAACGCGCACCGGAGCACATGCACACCTACCGGGTCACGCCGCTCGCGCTGTGGAACGCACGCGCTGCGGGCCACGACGCCGAACAGGTCGTGGATGCGCTGCTGCGCTATTCGCGCTACCCAGTCCCGCACTCGCTGCTCGTCGACATCGCGGAGACGATGGGCCGGTACGGGAGGCTGCAGCTGCACAGCCACCCTGCGCACGGGCTGGTGCTTAACGCGCTCGACCGCGCCGTGCTCGAGGAGGTGCTGCGCAGCAAGAAGGTCGCACCGCTGACCGGGCCGCGCATCGACGCCGACACCGTGGCCGTGCATCCGAGCGAACGCGGGCGGCTCAAGCAGGTCCTGCTCAAGCTCGGCTGGCCAGCCGCGGACCTGGCCGGTTACGTCGATGGCGAGAGACACGAGATCGGCCTGACCGAAGATGGCTGGCATGTCCGGCCGTACCAGCGCGACGCGGCGGACGCCTTCTGGCATGGCGGCTCCGGCGTGGTGGTACTGCCATGCGGCGCGGGCAAGACAATCGTCGGGACCGCAGCGATGGCGCGTGCGGGAGTCACCACACTGATCCTGGTCACGAACGCGGTCGCGGCGCACCAGTGGCGGGCCGAACTGCTGCGGCGGACCAGCCTGACCGAGGACGAGATCGGTGAGTACAGCGGAATCCGCAAGCAGGTCAGGCCGGTCACCATCGCCACCTATCAGATCATGACGACGCGGCGATCAGGCGCCTTCACTCACCTCGAGCTGTTCGAGGCAAGAGACTGGGGCCTGATCATCTACGACGAGGTGCACCTGCTGCCTGCGCCCGTCTTCCGCATGACGGCGGACCTGCAGGCCAGGCGGCGGCTAGGGCTGACGGCCACACTGGTCCGTGAGGATGGCCGTGAGGGTGACGTCTTCTCCTTGATCGGCCCGAAACGCTACGACGCACCGTGGAAGGAAATGGAGTCGCAGGGCTGGATCGCGCCCGCCGACTGCGTCGAGGTCCGGGTCACCTTGCCCGCCGCGGAGCGGCTGGAGTACGCGACCGCGGAACCAGGGGACCGCTACCGCATCTGCTCGACCACGCCCGCCAAGACCGCCGTGGTCGAGCAGCTCGCGAACCGGCATCGCGCGGAGCGCGTCCTGGTGATCGGCCAGTACATCGGCCAGCTCGACGAGCTCGGGGCGCGCCTGGACGCGCCCGTCGTCAAGGGCGAGACGAAGGTCGCAGAGCGGGAACGGCTGTTCGCCGATTTCCGCGCCGGGCGGATCACCACACTCGTCGTGTCGAAGGTGGCGAATTTCTCCGTCGACCTGCCTGAGGCGGCCGTGGCGATCCAGGTATCAGGCACGTTCGGGTCGCGGCAGGAAGAAGCGCAGCGGCTCGGCCGGATCCTGCGCCCCAAACAGGCCGGTCGCCGCGCCAGGTTTTACGCTGTGGTGTCCCGCGATACCCTCGACGCCGACTACGCCAGCCATCGGCAGCGGTTCCTCGCCGAGCAGGGGTACGCGTACGACATCATCGACGCCGCGGACCTGCTGGCCGGTGAGGAAACCTGAGCTGGCCGCGCCGGCGGCGTGTGCAGCTGCCCGCCGCGCTGGCCCCTGGTAGCGGCGGGATTCATCAGTGCCGCGGATCGCGCGTGCCATAGCCCACGCAATCCGCGGCGCCAGCCGACGGTCAGCCGGCGGCCACCTGGCCAGCCACGAAGAGCACCCCGAGGGCAAGCACCCAGCACGCCGCGGAGATGGCAAACAGGCGGATCCGCGCTTCGGTGGCCGATGGCCTGGCCAAGGGCGCCAGTACAGCGGCGGCGGCCAACGCCGTCGCGGTGGACGCGGGCAGGACGGACGGGTGCACCGCGGCCACGACATGGGCGCGGCAGCCGGCGCCTAGCCCACGGTCGGAACAGAACGCCGCCGCTGCCCAGCCGCCGAAGGCCGATAACGCCCACAGCGCGGCGAGCAGGACGACGGCGGTGAAGGGAAGCAGCGGTGACACCCGCCAGCGGCCGCGCCACTGGTGCTGTCCGGCAAGAGGATCAGCGACGGACCGGCCTGCCGCGGGTCCATTCACCGGGACCGTTCCCACGCCTGTTACATTCCCAGGATCGCGGCGCCGGATGCGCGCGGAGGGCGGCCCCGCGCTGCGGGACCGCCCTCCGCATGTGCTGAAGGACGGACTTGGTCAGAAGTCCATGTCGCCGCCGCCTGGGGCGGCCGGCGCCTTCTCCTTCTCTGGCTTCTCCGCGATGACGGCCTCGGTGGTGAGGAACAGCGCGGCGATCGACGCGGCGTTCTGCAGCGCCGACCGGGTCACCTTGGCCGGGTCGATAATGCCAGCCTCGAACATGTTGACGTAGTCGCCGGTCGCGGCGTCGAGCCCGCGACCCGCTTCGAGCCCGCGCACCTTCTCGGCCACCACGCCGCCCTCGAGGCCGGCGTTGATCGCGATCTGCTTCAGCGGCTCCTCGAGCGCCCGCCGCACGATCTGCGCACCGGTCGCGTCGTCGCCCGACAGGTCGAGCTTCTCGAAGGCGCTGCGTCCGGCCTGCAGCAGCGCGACGCCGCCGCCGGGCACGATGCCCTCTTCGACGGCCGCCTTCGCGTTGCGGACCGCGTCCTCGATACGGTGCTTGCGCTCCTTGAGCTCGACCTCGGTCGCCGCGCCTGCCTTGATGACGGCAACGCCGCCGGCCAGCTTGGCGAGCCGCTCCTGCAGCTTCTCGCGGTCGTAGTCGGAGTCGGTGTTCTCGATCTCGGCGCGGATCTGGTTGACCCGGCCGGAGATCTGGTCGGCGTCGCCGCCACCGTCGACGATCGTGGTCTCGTCCTTGGTGACCACGACCTTGCGTGCCTTGCCGAGCAGGTCAAGGTCGGCGGTCTCCAGCTTGAGACCGACGGTCTCGCTGATGACCTGGCCACCGGTCAGGATGGCGATGTCACCGAGCATGGCCTTGCGGCGGTCACCGAAGCCCGGCGCCTTCACCGCGACGGACCTGAACAGGCCGCGGATCTTGTTCACGACCAGCGTGGCGAGCGCCTCGCCCTCGACGTCCTCGGCGATGATCACCAGCGGCTTGCCGGACTGCACCACCTTGTCGAGCAGCGGGAGCAGGTCCTTGTTGGCCGAGATCTTGGACTCGACGATAAGGATGTAGGGGTCCTCGAGCACCGCCTCCATGCGCTCGGGGTCGGTGGCGAAGTAGGGCGAAATGTAGCCCTTGTCGAAGCGCATTCCCTCGGTGAGCTCGAGCTCGAGGCCGAAGGTCTGGCTCTCCTCGACGGTGATGACGCCTTCCTTGCCGACCTTGTCCATCGCCTCGGCGATCATCTCGCCGATCGCGGGGTCACCCGCGGAGATGGACGCGGTGGAAGCGATCTGCTCCTTGGTCTCCACGTCCTTGGAGATCTTGGAGAGCTCTTCGCTCACCCGCTCCACCGCGGCCTCGATGCCCCGCTTGAGTGACATCGGGTTGGCCCCGGCGGCCACGTTGCGCAGGCCCTCGCGCACCAGCGCCTGGGCCAGCACGGTCGCCGTCGTGGTGCCGTCACCGGCGACATCGTCTGTCTTCTTCGCGACTTCCTTGACGAGCTCGGCCCCGATCTTCTCCCACGGGTCCTCGAGCTCGATCTCCTTGGCAATGGACACACCGTCGTTGGTGATCGTCGGAGCGCCCCACTTCTTCTCAAGGACGACATTGCGTCCCTTGGGGCCGAGCGTCACCTTGACGGCATCAGCGAGCTGGTTCATGCCGCGTTCGAGGCCGCGTCGCGCCTCCTCATCGAACGCGATCATCTTGGCTGCCATAGGCTCCAGTCCTCCGGAACTCATTCTGGCGTGCGCAGATCGAGTCGACGCCCGCGACGGACGGCTCGGTCTGCGGCCGGTCCCTTCCCAGCCGCGCGCCGGACCTCATCGCCCCGATCCCGCCGTAGCGTGTTATCACTCTCAAGGTGAGAGTGCCAACGACCTGTTTAGCACTCTCGGGTCTAGAGTGCAAGCCCGCCCCGGCCGGGCTGGTCATACCCGGCCGGAATGAGATGACCCCGCCGGGACGAGATGACCCGGCCCGGAATGAGATGACCCGGCCGCCCATGTGGGAGGCCGGGTCATCCGGCGAACGTGACAGAACGTTTAGAGAGCGCGGACAGCCTCAGCCTGCGGTCCCCGGTCGCTCTGCGTGATCTCGAACTCGACCCGCTGTCCCTCTTCGAGGGTGCGGTAGCCATCCGACTGGATCGCCGAGAAATGCACGAACACGTCCCTGCCACCGTCGACCGCGATAAAGCCGTAGCCTTTGTCCGCGTTGAACCACTTGACGGTGCCCTGCGGCATTACAAACAACTCCCTAACTGCGCTCGGGCCTCGAGCTCCGCCCAGGCAACCGCGGAGCCCGTCGATCGCTGCCGGCTGAAGCGGTCGGCGACCGCAGACGACCATACCCCCTATGGGAAGCGTTGCGCATCTGTTACCCACGGAATTACAGGAATGACTCAGCAAGTTGCGACAACGTTATCAGAACGTCCGATGGCGCCCGGCGGGCTCAACCACCCGCGACCGCCGGGATTACTGAGACCTGGGTGCCTGTCGGGACTGGTGTGTCGAGTCCGGCCGCGAAGCGCACATCCTCGTCCCCGACGTACACGTTGACAAAGCGGCGGATCTGGCCGTTGTCATCCAGAATCCGGCCCGCGATGCCCGGGTAGGCAGCGTCTAGGGCCGCAAGCACCTCACGCAACGTGCCAGCCTCCGCGCTCACCTCCGCGGCGCCGCCCGTGTAACTGCGCAGGATGGTGGGAACGCGGACGGAAATACTCATGCCAGGCCTGCCTCTCTGAACGCTTCGATCGAGGGCTGGATCGCCGCCGTCGGCCGCACCACGGGCGCCACCGCGTCGAGTGTCTTGAGGCCGTCGCCCGAGTTGATGACCACGGTCTCCGCGGCTGGATCGAGCCGTCCCGCCGCCAGCAGTTTCCGCAGCGTGGCAATGGTCACACCGCCGGCGGTCTCACCGAAGATCCCCTCGGTGGCGGCCAGCAGGCGGATCCCTGACACGATCTCGTCGTCGCTGACGTCCTCTACTGCGCCATCCGTCCTGCGCGTCACGTCGAGAACGTACGGGCCGTCCGCCGGATTACCGATCGCGAGTGACTTGGCGATCGTGTCCGCCTTGACCGGGCGGACCGCGTCGTGACCCGCCTTGAATGCCGCCGCCACCGGCGCGCACCCCGTCGCCTGGGCCCCGAACACCCGGTACCGCGACTCATCGACCAGGCCGGCGGCAGAAAGCTCCGTGAAGGCTTTGTCGATCTTGGTGAGCTGGGACCCGGAGGCGACAGGGATCACGATCTGCTCTGGCAGCCGCCATCCGAGCTGCTCGGCGATCTCGTAACCGAGTGTCTTGGACCCCTCGGAGTAGTAAGGCCGGACGTTGACGTTGACGAACGCCCAATCCTGGTGCTCACCAGCGAGTTCAGAGGCGAGCCTGTTGACATCGTCGTAGCTGCCGTCGACGGTCACGAATGTGCCGCCATATACCCCGGTCGTAATGATCTTTTGCTGCTCGAGATCGGCGGGCACGAGCACCACGGACCTGATCCCTGCGCGCGCTGCCGCCGCAGCGACCGCATTGGCCAGGTTTCCCGTAGACGGGCAGGCAAGCACCTTGAAGCCCATCGTTGTCGCTGCGGCGAGCGCGACCGCCACGACCCGGTCCTTGAAGGAATGCGTCGGGTTGCCGCTGTCGTCCTTCACCCACAGCCGCCGCATGCCGAGTTCCTTGGCGAGGTTGTCCGCGCGCACCAGCCTGGTGCACCCGGGCTCGGTGTTCGGCACCACCGCCACGTCGGCGGGCACAGGCAGCAGGCTCGCGTAGCGCCATATGTTGTGCGGCCCCGACTCGATGGCGGCCCGGCTCAGTGGCGGCTGGCCGTACGCGACCTCGAGCGGCCCGAAACACTCCTCGCAGGCGTACGACGGTCCAAGATCACGCGTGTGCCCGCACTCGCGACACGACAACGCCGTCGCGAAACCGAACGGTCCCGGTGCGGGGGAATGCGGTGCGGGGGAACGCGGTGCAGGGGAATGCGGTGCGGGGGAACGCGGTGCAGGGGAATGCGGTGCGGGGGAACGCGGTGCAGGGGAATGCGGTGCGGGGGAACGCGGTGCCGGGCCTTCACGCGGCACCGGAGCGGGCCCGAACGCGGGAGGCGAAGCTTGAACACTGGGAGTATCGCTGTGAGGTGCGGCTCTGCTCACGTAACGAGGCCCTTTCTCCTCATCTTTCCCTGCGGCCACCATGGCCGTGGGCCGGAATTGGCACCTGTCACGGGGCTCGCCATCAGCGGGCGAGCATCTACCACCGTGGTGGTTGCCGGGGCTTCACCGGGCCGAATCCCTCCACCCCTCTGGATGAGCTGCATTAAGTTGTGACGCGACCGCGCCGTGGCGCGGCCGTCGGCAGGCGTCATGAGGCCATAATGAGCACTCTAACCGACGCGTCGATGGATCGCGCTACGTCCCTGGTCACACCGTCCGTGCCACCGAGGCTGCCGCCTGACCCCTGATCTTCAGAAATCAGCGGGCTGGCGCCGGAGCGACACCGGCGAGCGTTCCAAGATCCACGGAACACGCGCTAACGGCGCGCGACGGGTGCCGATGCGCCCGGCAAGCTGTTAGGCGGCACCAGCCGGTGCCAGCAAGATGAATGCGATTCGCGATCATTGCTCGGCTAGCCTGGCAGGACATGGGCAAGCACCATATTCTCATCGCCTCCAACCGCGGGCCGGTCTCGTTCGCGCTGAGCGACGACGGCCGCCTTAACGCGCGGCGTGGCGGCGGTGGCCTGGTGTCGGGGCTCTCCTCCGTGGTGGGCTCGGATGCGGATGTGCTGTGGATCTGCGCAGCGCTGACTGACGCAGACCGCGCGGCGGCGCGCCACGCTCCGGATGGCAGGCTCGACCTGGACGGCCACAAGACTGGCGCGGCGGTGCAGATGCTCGACATCCCGGCGGTGACGTTCCACCGCGCCTACAACGGGGTCGCCAACTCCACCCTGTGGTTTGTCCACCACCTCCTCTATGACATGCCCAACAGGCCGCATTTCGGGCTCGCCTGGCAGCGCGAGTGGGAGTCCTACAGGTCTTACAACGCGGCATTCGCGGCCGCGCTCGCAGCGGGTGCGAGGGAAGTGACCGACGAGACCGCGGACGGCACGGTAAGCGGGGCAGGTCGCAGCAGCGCCAGGGCGCTCGTACAGGACTACCACCTCACGCTGGTACCGCGGATGCTAAGAGATGCCCAGCCCGCGCTGCGTATCGCGCACTTCTCGCACACGCCGTGGGCACCGCCTGACTACTACCGGATTCTGCCCGACCACGTTGCCACAGAAGTGCTCGACGGCATCCTCGGCGCGGACCATGCCGGGTTTCTCAGCGACCGCTGGGCCCGGGCGTTCCTTGACTGCTGCGCGCAGTTCCTTGATGCGGATGTGGACCTGGCGAACCGCACCGTGTGGTATCGCGGCCGCGTCACCCGCGTCGGAGTGCACGCACTCGGCGTGGACAGCGCCGAGTTGCGAGCACGGGCGAGCGCCACCGACGTCGAGGCACGGATGCAGCCACTGCGGGAAGCGGTCGGCGACCGCAAGCTCATCGTCAGGATCGACCGCACCGAACTGTCCAAGAACATTGTGCGGGGCCTGGCCGCCTACCGGGAGCTCCTGGCCACTCGCCCGGAGTGGCTTGGCAGGGTGGTCCATCTGGCGTTCGCCTACCCGTCGCGGCACGACCTGCCGGAGTACCGCGAGTACACCGCCGCTGTGCTGCGGATCGCCAGCGAGATCAAGGACGCGTACGGGAGGGACGACTGGGATCCGTTGATCCTCGACGTCAACGACGACTATCCGCGGTCGCTCGCGGCGTACCGGCTTGCCGACGTGCTGCTCGTCAATCCGATCAGGGACGGCATGAACCTGGTGGCCAAGGAGGGTCCGGTGCTCGCGGAACGCGGTTGCGCCCTGGTGCTGTCCCGTGAGGCCGGTGCCGCCGCTGAGCTCGGTGCGGACGCCCTCCTGGTGAATCCGTTTGACGTCTCAGGAACCGCGGGCGCGCTGCACCAGGCCCTCACCATGTCTTCTTCCGAACGGCTCGCGCGGTGTGCTCGCCTCAAGCAAGCCGCGACCGCCGTTCCGCCGCGAAAGTGGTTCACCGACCAGCTCGCTGACCTGGAGTGACGCGGCCCCGGACGCACTCCCGCCCGGCTGGCCCCCGCCCGGCTGGCCCCCGCCCGGCTGGCCCCCGCCCGGCTGGCCCCCGCCCGGCTGGGAATTCGATAATCTTCTACCTTACCGATTGGTAAAGTCTCAGTTTTCTGACCGTCCGGGTTTCGTGCACCGTTGCGCCGCGAA
Organism: uncultured Actinomycetota bacterium; assembly: GCA_963727015.1. Taxonomy (GTDB): domain Bacteria; phylum Actinomycetota; class Actinomycetes; order Streptosporangiales; family Streptosporangiaceae; genus DATFVJ01. The sequence goes on from CAVSEV010000011.1 coordinate 267,912, forward strand.
GGCGCGAATCAACCGCCAAGCGCGGCCGCTCAACCGCCAAGCGCGGCCGCTCAACCGCCAAGCGCCGCCGCTCAACCGCCAAGCGCGGCCGCAAGGGCGCCGAGCAGTGCCACCACACCCTCTGGGCCATCCACCACCAGGTCGGCTGCCTCGGCGAGCGCCGTTACCTCCGCCGACCCGCTGCACACCGTCACGCCGGCGATGCCGGACGAGCGAAGCTCGCGCACAGCGCTGAACGCCGCCAGGTCACCGAGATCGTCTCCGCAGAACACGACGGTCCGCGCAAGCCGTTCAGCGGCAAGGCCGGTAAGCGCCGCCCCCTTGTCCATGCCAGGCGGCCGGAGTTCGATCACCATCCTGCCGGGTTCCTCCACCAGCCCGGTGCGCTCGGCCAGCGCGGTCAGTGGGGCGCGGACCAGCGCGAGGGCGCCGTCAGGGTCGTCGGCGCGACGCGTGTGCACGGCGAGGGCACGCCCTTTGTCCTCGATCCAGGTCCCGGCGTGGGCGCCAGCGGCCGCGAGCACGGCGGGCAGCTCTGCCCGCGCCTTTTCCAGGCCGGCAGGCGGTGAAGGGGCGGAGAGCACCCCCGATTCCCAGCGCTCGACTCCATAGTGGCCGAGAACCACGATCCCTGGCACCGCACTGAGGCCGCCAAGCTCCACGGCGAGAGCCGCGGGCCGACCGGTGATCACCGCGAGCGTGCCGACATGACCGCTCAGCCTGCGCAGCGTCTCAGGTGCGTCAGGGTGAGCCCTGGCGGCCGCCGGATCGGCCACGATCGGCGCGAGCGTGCCGTCGAAGTCGAGTGCGACAAGAGCGCTGCCCGGATCGCTGAGCAGCGCGGCAAGCCCGGCTTGCCCTTCTGGCGTGGCGGGTTCGGGAATGCCGCCACGGGCAGGCTCGCTCTGCATGGCTTCCCCTCAAGTCGGACGGCTGGATTGCACCGATTGTCGCAGCTCACGGCTGGCGGCGTGCGGAACGCAGCCGACGCCGCTCAGTGCGCTGGCGGCGGAGCCGCTTGACCAGGATCGGGTCGAACGCGAGCGCCTCCGGCCGGTCGATCAGCTCGTTGAGCAGCTGGTAATACCGGGCGGCGGGGATGCGGAAAGCCTCGCGAATCGCCTGCTCCTTGGCGCCCGGGTAGCGCCACCAGCGCCGCTCGAACGCGAGGATCCGCATGTCGCGCTCGGACAGCGGTTCTGCTGACATCTCCGGACCCGCCTGCTCGGCTATAGCTGCCGCCTGGACCGCTGGACCAGCCACGGACGGTCCAGCCACCCGCTGCGCTGTTTCGCGGCGCCCCGCGGGCCCCGCGGGCGAACCCGCGGCGCCAGCCGGATGGAAACATCGTATGCCGTGAGCAGGCCTACCCCGATTGGCCGCGTCCGACGTACGCTCACCACTCGTGGCCCCTTATAACTGCTTGACGTTCCTGACCGACTACGGCTTGGAGGATGGATTCGTCGCCGCGTGCCATGGCGTGGCGGCCAGAATCGCCCCAGAAGCCCGCATTATCGACGTAACCCATCTCGTGCCGCCCGGAGATGTGCGCCGTGGAGCGGCTGTGCTGGCGCAGACCGTGCCCTATCTGCCGCCAGCCGTGCACGTGGCGGTCGTCGATCCTGGCGTAGGCACGGCCCGCCTTGGGGTCGCGGTCCAGGCCGGCGACCGGATCTTCGTGGGCCCGGACAACGGCGTGCTCTCCTGGGCGATCGCGGCCGCAGGCGGCGCGGACCGTGCCGTGCAGCTCAGCAACAGCGACCTATGGCTGCACCCGGTGTCCTCGACCTTCCATGGCCGCGACATCTTCACCCCCGTCGCCGCGCACCTGGTGAATGGGGCCGATCTGGCCGCGGTGGGCACCAAGTCTGCCGTCGGCGACCTGGTGACGCTGCCCGCGCCGACGAGCCGCGTGCACGACGGCGAGGTCGAAGGTGAGGTGATGTCGGTGGACAGGTTCGGCAACGTGCAGCTTTCCATCGCCGCGGCAGAGATCAGCGGGCTTGGTGCCGGATTCGGGGAGAACCTCGTGGTGCGCTGCGGCCGGCGCGTGCTAACCGTGCCTTATCTCAAGACCTTCGCGGCGGTCGCGCCTGGCGAGCTCGTCGCCTTCACCGACTCGGCCGGGCTGGTGTCGCTCGCGGTCAACGCAGGCGACGCGGCGCAGCGGCTTGGCCTGCCGCCCGGTGCCCATGTGCGGCTCGCGACGGCGCCGTAGGGTGCCCGCGCAGGAGTGGGCAGTGCGCGGGGCAGTTGCGAGCAGGAAGCGGCAGGGAAGTACCGTAAGAAGGGACGCGGGAAAGGGCCGCGAGATAAGACCGCGGGAAAGGGGCGCAACCGGGACGTGCTACCTGGGCGTCCTACGTGGGGGGCGGCAGCGCAGCCGACGCCTGCGCCGCGCGGAATGGTTATGCGGTAATCACCACCTCGCAACGGCGGCAGAATTCGCAGCGCGGGACTCTAGGGCCCGGGCATGGCAGAATTCCGAGTGGCCCGCGTAACGGAAGGCATCGCTGTCGTGTCACTGATGTTCAGGCGCCGCCCGCTGTCGGCGCTCGTCGCCACGGTGGCCGCTACAGCTGTCACGGTCGGGCTCACGGCCGGTCCGGGCCTCGCTGACCAGGTGCGGGACCATGAGTGGTGGCTTGGCGAGATTCATGTCACCCAGGCGTGGCAGGTCAGCCGCGGGGCTGGTGTGACAGTCGCGCTGCTCGACACCGGCGTTGTCGCGTCCCAGCCCGACTTGTCCCGGTCGGTCATCACCGGCCCTGACTACACCCGTTCCGGGCGGCAGCAAGGTGACACGTACTGGGGCGTGCATGGCACGGCCATGGCGGTGCTCATTGCCGGCCACGGGCACGGCCCGGCACACGCGGATGGGATCATCGGCATCGCGCCCAAGGCGAAGATCCTCTCGCTCCGGGTGAACCTCGAGCGGGACGACCCGCTGCGCGCGGACGCCGCCGCCGCGTCCAGGCTGCCCGCCGCGATCGCCACGGGCATCAGGTATGCGGTGCGCCATGGCGCGCAGGTGATCGATCTGCCGCTGGACCCGGGCGCGGCTGGCACAGACGGCATCCAGGCCGCTGCGGCTGCCGCAGGCGGCAGCGCGGCGGAGCGGCGGGCCGTCGCGTACGCGCTTGCCAGGGGCGTAGTTCTCGTCGCACCCGCGGGAGACGACGGCCCCGGGCCAGGCCAGGTCAACTACCCAGCGGCATATCCGGGCGTCATCGCGGTCGGCGCCTTCGACGAGGGATTCGCCAAGGCAGGGTTCTCGAGCCGGCGCTCTTATGTGACCCTGACCGCTCCTGGTGAAGGCGTAATCACGGCAAGTTACCCGACCGGCTACACAACGGTGGGCAGTACCGGCGCGGCAAGTGCCGAAGTGGCAGGTATGGCCGCACTGATCCGGGCGCGCTATCCGCACCTGACACCGCGCCAGGTGAGCCAGGCCCTGATCGATGGGGCCCGCTTCGGGCATGCGGCGGGCCATAAGAACGGTTCCGGCTACGGCACGGCCGACGCGCAGCAAGCACTGAGCGCCGCCAAGATCGAGGCTGCCAGCCTGCCCGCCAGCTCAGCGTCTGGCACCGCGCCGCCTGGCGGTCGGCACGGTAGCGCCGCGCACCGTCACGCCGCGCTGCTGCGTGATGGGATCATCGTTGGCATCGGCCTGCTTCTGCTCGTCCTGCTCGCCCTCGTCGTCTGGGTGAGGCGCCGCAGGCACGCGCCAAGCGAGCCCTCTGACGCGCCGCGGCAAGCGCAGCCCCTGGCCGCCCGGACCACCGAACCCAGCCAGGACACAGCAGGCGACCCGCAGCCAGGCATGGCGGCAGCAGCGCAGCAGCGCCCGCAGCTGGCACCGGTTCCCAAGCTCGACAGGGCCAGGCGAGGCAAGCAAGGGAACGGGCCACCCTGGGAGCCCGCGCCCAAACCGGAGAGCGAACCGCCATGGGGGCCGCCCGGCCTCGCCAACGGCAACGGCATCACCGGAGGACTCCCCCACCCGGTCCGAGGCCTGAACGGCCGCGGCGAGGCGACTTGGCAGCTGGCATCAGAATCGGAGCTGCCGACGGCTCGCGATCCCAGCCGCCGGTCCAGAGAACGGCGCATCCGCCCACCCACCTGGCCACCCGGCCACCCGGCCCGGCGGCGAGGCTTTCCGGGTGCCTCCTGCGCTGCGCGGCGACGGGATGCACTACGGGGTGCCGCCCGAACTGAGCGGCGGCGACGCTGGCTTCGGCGCCGCGGGCGGGGCGCCGAAGGTCGCAGTGCCGCCCGCAACGGGCCGCCCGCAACAGCGCCGCCCGCAACAGCGCCGCCCGCAACAGCGCCGCCCGCAACAGTGCCGCCCGCAACGGGGCCGCCTGCAACGGGGCCGCAGGTTCCTGAACCACCCGGGCGGCGTGGCGATACCGGGGATACGGCAGCACACGAGCAACCGGCCAGCCCGATCTACATCTGGAATCCAGGTGCCAAGACGGAGGAGTTCCGCGCCGTATCCGGCGGCCATCCGCAGGCCGGCGACGGCAAGCCGGCACCGCGGAGCCTCATTCCCCCCGGCCAGGACGAGATGGCGCTTGGTGCGGATACCCTCGCGTTTCCCGTCATACCGCCGCTCGATCGCGGGCGCTATCCGGATGACGACGAGGACGACCGTCATCTCTGACGATCAGGACCCCGCGCCGCGTCGCCTGGCCTTGCCCACGTTGGCCGGCTGCTCCTTCCTGGTGGACGCGTAGACGGGCGCGTACTCCTGGCCGGATAGTTCCCTGATCGCGCGCATCACGTCATCGGTGATCGCCCGGCGGGCTCTGGCCGGTGCCCCAGTGTCAGCGTGCTGTTCGAATGTCAGGGGCTTGCCGATGCGCACTTCGATGGGGCCAAGACGCGGGACTGTCCGGCCAGGTGGGAGTACATGGTCTGTGCCAATCATCGCAATCGGAACCACAGGCAGTCCCGAGGCGAGGGCGAGCCAGCCGACTCCCGTTCTGCCGCGGTAAAGCCGCCCGTCCGGCGAGCGGGTCCCCTCCGGGTAGATGCCGAAGAGCTCGCCCTTTCGCAGCAGCTCCAGAGCCGCCTCCAGCATGCCGCGGGCGGCCCGCGTGCTTTCGCGGTCTACCGCTAGCTGCTTGGTCCGCCGGAGGTAGATGGCGGTCACCCGGTCTATGAGGCGGGTGCCGGTGAAGTACTCGGACTTCGCGGCAAAGGTCACGGGCCTGTCCAGCATGAGGGGCAGGAAGAACGAATCAACGATCGACAGGTGGTTCGACGCGAGGATGGCGCCGCCACGCTTAGGCACGTTCTCCGTACCGGTGATCGTCGGCCGCCACAGCACGTGCAGGAAAGGCCCGGCGACGACCCTCGAGACGCGATACTGCACCCGTCCTCCTGTCACCGGTGTTCACCGGACCCCCGCTTTGCGCTGCGCGGCAGGTCAACCATAACCGGGAGCGGTACGCCCGCGATATGAGCAGGACGCGTCACCACTGAGGCGAAGGTCCCAGCAGGCGGGGCGGAACGCCTCTAAGCCGGCAGGCCGTCGCGTGTGATGATCAAGATGGCAGGTTCCTAACGCACCTAGACACAGAACGCAGGGAACGCACAGAACGCAGAGACCAAGGAGCGAGACGATGACCGGGCAGAAAGATGGTCTGACTGCGCGCATTGTGGTCGGCGTCGATGGATCGCCGTCCTCAAGGACGGCGCTAGGCTGGGCCGTCCGGCAGGCCGAGCTCACCGGCGCGACCGTGGACGCCGTGATCGCTTGGCAGTACCCGGTGAACTTCGGCACCTACGGATGGGCGCCGGTCTCAATGGAAGAGGATGGCACCGATTTCGGCGAGCTCGCGGAGAAGACGCTGTCCGACGCGATCAGCAAGACGGTCGATCCCAGCAGCGACGTCCCCGTGCGTCAGCTGGTCATGCAGGGCAACCCTGCGCAGGTGCTGCTCGACGCGGCGAAAGACGCCGATCTGCTCGTGGTCGGCAGCCGTGGGCATGGCGGCTTCACCGGAGCATTGCTCGGGTCGGTGAGCTTGCACTGCGTCCATCACGCGCGCTGCCCGGTGGTCGTACTGCGTGGGCACGTGCATGACTGATCGCCCGCCGGCGGGGCCATCGTAGTGGCACATAGCCCGGCTCTACCGGCCGGAACGACGCTGCGGCCCGACGGCGCGGTCGCACGCTCCCCGGCTCGCGACAGGACGTTCAGCCCTACCGGTATAACTGGCTGCCACAGCAAGCTACCGCCGTGCACTACCATCCTCCGGGGCCGGATACGCTCTCGTGGCACGAGTGCCTGCGCTTGCTCGCGCGTGCCGAAGTCGGCCGGATTGTCTACTCCGACCAGGCCCTGCCTGCGGTACAGCCGGTCGACTTTGTAGTGGACGAAGAGGCGGTCGTGGTCCGCACCGAGCATGGATCAAGGCTCGCGAGAGCAGTGGAGCGGGCCGTCGTGGCGTTCGAGGCCGACGAATATGAGCCAGCAGCGGGCAGTGGATGGTCGGTCACTATCGTGGGGGAATGTTCGGAAATCGAGGAACCGGGCCAGCTGGAGCGCCTGTCGAAGCTTGTGCCTAAGCGCTGGGCGCCCAACGGCGACGGCCACCTCGTGCGGATCAGCATCGCGGGCGTCACCGGCCGGAGGATCGCCACCCCGAAATGATATTGCCTGCACGGTCACCATCCGGCCTGCCTGTGGCCAGCTGTGGCCAGTGAGTGCTGGCCAGGCGTAATAGGACCAACGGCCCTCGCACCCGTTACCCATGGCTCTCGCCCCGGTGACCGCCGGCGGCGCAGGCTGGATAGGAGCCAACGGCGGGCAGGGGCCTTGCGGAGCGTCGCCGCCCGCCGGCCGGGACCAGGACCTGACAACTGCGTGGAAGGAAAGTTATGACTATTCGGGTCGGAATCAACGGCTTCGGCCGCGTTGGCCGTATGTTCACCCGAGGCACCCTGGACCGCGATGACATCGAAGTTGTAGCGGTGAACGACGTGACTGACGCAAGTACCCTCGCGCACTTGCTCGCGTTCGACTCGACCTTCGGCCGGCTGGGCCGGGACGTCAAGGCATCGCACGACGCGATTGTTGTCGACGGCAAGCCGATCGCGGCGACGTCCCAGCGCGAACTGGCCAAACTCGACTGGGGCAAGTACGGCGCCGACATCGTCATCGAATCCACCGGCCGCTTCAGCGCCCGTGAGGACGCGGCGGCCCACCTCAAGACTGGCGCGCGCAAGGTGCTCATCTCCGCGCCGGGAAAGGGCGCCGACCTCACTGTGGTGATGGGAGTGAACGACGGCGCCTACGACCCGCAGCAGCACGACGTCATCTCCAACGCGTCCTGCACGACGAACTGCGTCGTACCGATGGCCAAGGTGCTGCACGACTCGTTCGGTCTCGTCAAGGGCTTCATGACGACGATTCACGCGTACACGGGCGACCAGATGCTGCTCGATGGACCGCACAAGGACCCGCGCCGGGCGCGTTCTGCGGCGTGCAACATCGTGCCGTCGAGCACCGGCGCCGCGCGCACCGCGGGCGTGGTGGTGCCCGAACTGGCCGGCCGCTCGACGGGATCGCCGTCCGGGTGCCCGTCGAGGACGGATCGCTGACCGACCTCGCAGCGGTGCTTTCCCGGCCCGTGACGGTCGAAGAGGTCAACGAGGCCTTCGCTGAGGCGGCAAGCACGAGCAGCCTGCGCGGAGTGCTCAAGTACAGCACCGACCCCCTCGTCTCGCGCGACATCGTGGGTGATTCTTCGTCGTGCGTATTCGACTCCGCCCTGACACAGGCCGACGGCGAGCTGGTCAAGATCTTTGGCTGGTATGACAACGAGTGGGGATACAGCAGCCGGCTTGTCGACCTCGCCGTGCTTGTGGGTGAGCGCCTGTAACGGTCACGTCACCTTCGGCAGGGCCGGGCGGCAATCTCGCCGTAGCTGGCAAGGGTCTGCGCCTCGATGCCGCGGTCGCGCGCGAGCCGCACCACCTGATCCAGGTCGGCGGCAGCGTGACCGCTCAAGGTGGCGGTGAGATCCAGACCGGCCGCGGAAGGCACCACGTGGCGCAAGTCCGCCAAGTCATGCTGTAGGACCAGCGCGATCTGCTGACGAAGGGCCAGTAGCGGCGCGTGGCCCCGCGGCCGGGTGCCCTGCTGGCTCGCCGTAGCCGTCGGCGTGGATCGCGGCGCGGCACATTTCGCGGGCCACGAGCCTGCGCCAGGTCTCCAGCGGGAACAGCCGCGCGTCGGGGATGCCCGCACCGGATCGGGGATGCCCACACCGAAGCCGTAGTCCCGGCGCGCATCAGGCCGGCCGCATTTGGCCGTATACCCCATCCGGGTATACCGTCAGGTACAGTCCCAGCCGGCTGAGGGAGTGAGATGCGGCTGCTCGAAGGGATCGGTCACGCGCTCGCGATCGCGGGCTCGATGACCTGGGCGATCACCTGGGCGCTTATCCTTGGCTTCGGCTTGTCCGCGGTCGTGCAGGCCGTCGTGCGGCGGTCGGCGGTCGCGCGGCTGCTAGGCGACGATTCCGCCACGTCGCTGGCTACCGCGACCGGGCTCGGCGCCGCGTCTTCATCCTGCTCTTACGCCGCGGTCGCGCTCGCCCGCTCCTTGTTCCGCAAGGGCGCGAACTTCACCGCGGCGATGGCGTTCGAGATCGCCTCCACCAACCTGGTCGTCGAACTGGGCGTGATCCTCGCCCTGCTTATGGGCTGGCAGTTCACCGTGGCAGAGTTCACCGGCGGCCCCATCATGATCGTATTGCTCGCCGTCCTGTTCCGGCTGTTCCTGCGCGACCGGCTGCTGCGGCAGGCACGCGAGCAGGCGGAACACGGCATAGCTGGATCGATGGAGGGCCACGCCGGGATGGACATGTCGGTGAGCGGATCGGGCTCCTTCTGGCGGCGGCTCGCCTCGGCCCGCGGCTTCACCGCCGTCTCACACATCTTCGTGATGGAGATCGCCGCGATCTGGCGTGACGTGGCCGGCGGGCTGCTCATCGCGGGAGCCGTCGCCGCCTGGGTACCCGCAACCTTCTGGCAGCGATTCTTCATCACCGGCCATGAGACCGTGGCCAAGATCTGGGGACCGCTGATCGGGCCGGTTGTAAGCATGCTCAGCTTCGTCTGCTCGATCGGGAACGTCCCGCTGGCCGCCGTGCTCTGGAAAGGCGGCATCAGCTTCGGCGGCGTTGTCTCGTTCATCTTCGCCGACTTGATCATTCTGCCGATCCTCGCCATCTACCGTAAGTACTACGGGACCCGGGTCGCGGTCTTCCTCCTGTGGACGTTCTACGTCTCCATGGTCGCGGCCGGCTACGTGATCGAATTCCTGTTCGGCGGGCTTGGCCTGATTCCTGCCCGCAGCTCCGCGCGGATTACCGAGGCCGGTGTCTCATGGAACTACACAACCTGGCTCAACATCGTGTTCCTCGCGGCAGCGGCAATCCTGGCCATTCGGTTCGTCCGCACCGGTGGCCTGCCGATGCTGAAAATGATGGGCGGCGCTCCAACGGAGGGCGCCGCGCCCGCCGCGTGCGGCGGCCACACCGTGCACGGATCCCACGGTGACGCGTCATCCGCCTGAGGTTCTGCTCGGCAGGTGGCGCGGGGACCTGGCCGCCTGGGCGATCCCCGACGAGATCAGGTCGCAGGTCAGCGAGACGCCCTGGGTACTGCCCAGGCAGATGTTCGCACGGCGTGCCGAGCGTCAACTGCGGCAGCCGTTCGGGTGCTCGTTTGAACGTGCGCGTGAGGCGCTGCAACCATCAGGTGAGGTTGTCGACGTCGGCGCGGGCGCGGGCGCGGCCTGCCTGCCGCTTGCCCAGCTTGCCACCGGCATCACCGCCGTGGACAGCGACGACGAGTTGCTGAGCATCCTGGCAGCGACCGCCGCCAGGATTGGTACCCGCGTCCGCACCGTGACGGCGACCTGGCCGGAGGCGGCCGGCCAGGTAGGCACCGCGGACGTGGTCACCTGCCACCACGTTCTCTACAACGTCGCAGATCTCGAGCCGTTCGTCGCGGCACTGACACGGCGGGCGCGGCGCCGGGTAGTGGTCGAGATGACAGCACGCCATCCCCTGATCTCGCTCAATCCGCTATGGGAACGCTTCCATGGCCTGCGCCGCCCCGAAGGCCCCACCGCTGACGACGCGCTCGCCATCCTGGCCGCCCTCGGCCTCGACGTCGCTGCCGAGGCCTGGACCCGGCCGGCCACCGCCGAATACGCGAGCTTCGCCGACATGGTCGAGGTCACCCGCCGCAGGTTGTGCCTCCCGCCGGGGCGGGCCGGCGAACTCGCCGAAGCCCTGCGAGAATCCGGGACCCACCCCGATCAGCCGCTCGACCTCGGCTCCTCCGGCCGCCAGCTTGTCACGATCTGGTGGCCAGGCAGCGGGCAGAGCTGACCCGCGCCGCCGAGGGGCCTTGGCCTGCAGGCGCCTATCCCGGGGCATCCGGGCGAGCCTATCCGGGCCTATCCCTATCCCGGGCTATCCCGGGCCTATCCCGGAAGATCTTCGCTGCGTGCCTCTGGGCTGCCATGCGCAGCGCCCGGCGGCGTGCCACCTGCCCGCCGCGGCGCCGAGAGTGGGCGGGGGCGGTTCCTGCCTTGATGCCAATGACACACGATGGCCCATTGTGTGTCATATCCGGCACACAATGGGCCATCGTGTGCCGCACGAACGCCGCTGGGCACCCGCGTCATGCGTGGACGAGATTGTCATCCACGGTTTTGGCGACGTGCCGCAGCATGAAGGCGCCGATGATTTCGAAAACGCCCATGACGATGAACCAGATTCCGATCAGCACGGCGAGTACCGTAACGGAGGAAACCGGGGCGGAAGCAACCACGATACCCGCGATCAGGCTGACGATCCCGAAGAAGATCCACCAGCCGTTGCCCTGCCGGGAGCCGCCGGACAGGCCCGCGACGAGCGAGACCAGCCCCTGGACTATCCAGGTGATGCCGATGATCAGGCCGATAATCCCCAGCGTGAGATGCAGGTGACGGATCAGGACGACGCCGATCACGATGAAGAGCAGACCGGCGATGCCCAGCCAGACCCGGTGCGGCTCGCTGTTGTCGAACACCCGGATCAGATGGAAGATACCCGAAATGATCATGAGGATACCGAGCAGGACGGCGATCACGTTGAGTGAGCCGCTCGGATGGAAGCTGACGATCAGCCCGAGTATCAACGTCACCACACCGAGGAACAGCGTCGCCTGCCATGAGGCCGCTACCATTCCGGCCGGCGACTGCTGCGCGCCAGGCTCTGAGGGTTGCATTTCGCTCCACCTTCTTGCGCGGTCATGCCCGCAGTCACGGGGCGCGCGGTTATGCCGCACGCTGTTACGTCGATCTTGGATGCGGTCAATGGCGCAGTCGTCACCCCCTACGGGTGAACGCCACGGCGCCTGCGGGTGACCGGAACCGTTTCCCGGGCGATCCCCGCGCGGCAGCCGTTAAGACTGTATTGCCCCGGGGGGACGACCCCCGGATTCCCCTGTAGCGGCCCGCTCACCGCTGGATGAGAATCCGCGGATTCACTATCAGGATCAGGGGCCAACACCCGGCACCGGGCGGCCATCCTCGAGGTAGACAGGCATTTCAGCGGCACACGCGGCACCCACCCGCCGCCGGATCGGCGGCCGGAGCAACGCCAGTGCCGTGGGCAACGAGGCAAGCCTGTGCTCGGAAATCTCGTCGGGCTGCAGGACCACCGCGGCGAAGCTAGCCTCGTCGAAGGCGCCGCAGTCGAAGAGGAACCGCATCCCGCCCGGCCTTCCCGGGCGTTGCGGGTGGAAATCGACGCAGGCAAGCCGGCCTGTGCGCACTTCGAGGCCGCACTCCTCGTGCACCTCGCGTCTGCACGCATCCCACGGCGTTTCGCCATCCGCTTCCATCACCCCGCCGGGGATGGTCCAGCCGGACTTATAGGTCGGCTTGAGGATGAGCAGCCTGCCAGCCTGGTCGAAGATCAACGCTCCGGACGAGGCCGGGATCGCCGGGAGGCTGGCCGCGGGATCGCCCGAGATCGGATCGTTGCTTGCTGCCACAAAGGCAACGTTACGGCCACCGTCTGCGGCCCGGCCGTACGCCAGGTGCCGGGCGAACGGCCGATGGACGACCGGGGCCCAGGCAGGGCGCAACAGCCACGCTAAGCAGAGTCCTCAGGAGTCAGTGGGGCAGCCCGTATTGGCGGCGCACGACTGCGTCGTAGGCGCGGCCAGGCAGCAGCCGGCTCATTGCGACCACGCTCTTGGCCACGGGGTTGATGAGGTACCGGGTGCGCGGCCGCCGGGTGGTGGCCGCCTGGGTGATGACCTTCGCGATGTCATCGGCGGTGGAGCCCAGGCGCGCAAGGAAGCCAGTCTGGGCGGTGGCGAAGGAGGCTCCGACCGCCGCCTTGTAGGCCGCGTACGGATCGCGGCCATCGGCGCCCCCATCATTGACCGCGTCGGCATCGGCGCGACGACGGCCGGGGTGGCCAGGGCCAGCTTCCACGGCGCCAGGCACGGCAGTGGTCAGGGACGCGGCGGCGACGTCGTTCCACGGCGTCCGCACCGGCCCAGGCTCGATCAGCACGACGTCGATGCCGAACTGCGCAACCTCCATCCGCAACGCGTCGCTGAGCGCCTCCACGGCGTACTTGGAGGCGTGGTAGAACGCCCCGCCCGGCAGGGTGGCCCGGCCGCCCATCGAGGAGACGTTGAGGATGCGGCCGCGACGACGGCTGCGCATGCCGGGCAGTACGAGCTGGGTTAGCCGGACCAGGCCGAAGAAGTTGGTCTCGAACTGGCGGCGTATTTCTGTCATCGGCTGCTGCTCGACCGGTCCGTACAGCCCGTATCCAGCGTTGTTGATCAGAACGCCGATGGCGCCTGCGTCAGCTTCGACCGCCGAGACCGCCTGCCTCATGGACGTCTCATCAGTCACGTCGAGGGCAAGCGTGTGGATGTTGTCGCGCCCGGCGAGGTCGGCGAGATCGCTGGGACGCCTGGCAGTCGCGTACACCGTGAGCCCGGCATCGCGCAGGCTGATCGCGGTCGCGTGGCCGATCCCCGACGAGCAGCCGGTGATGAGCACCGCCCCTGAGTGTGCAGGACTGGTCATGGCGCCGTTCCCTTCCCGATGTCAATCATGACTAGATAACCATCAGGGCTGGCGAACGGCACGCCACAGCCACTCGCCGCGCCGCCGGGGTCCCCGCGGGCCCGCTTGCGCACCCGCAATGGTGGCGTGGTTATAGATCCTGAACGGCTGCGCACGGTGGCCGCCGCGGTCAAGGTGACTCGCGCCTACACGTGCCTCTCCTGGCCGGCGACGGCCAGCTCGCGCGCGGCACAGCAGTCCGACGCCCCATGGAACGTCACGCCGAGGACGCGGGCCCTCGCGCCACCTCGGCAACACCGTGCCTGGCGTGCAGATCGGCAGACGCCTGGTTAAGGAAGGACATTGACGATCATCCAGGTCTCCATGGCGTGCCGCGGCCAGAAGGCAGGCGGCCAGAAGGCAGGCGGCTCAGAAAGGGATGAACGGCAATACGGCGCCCGCCACCTCGGCGTGCACGGACGCACCTGCCGGAACCTCCCGCTTGACCGCGCGGGCGAGGTCGGTTGCCTCGTCCTCGTTGTTGGCACCGACGACCAGGAACTTCCATCGGCGGGTCACTGACCGGCCTTCTTGGCGCAGCCGGTCGGCCAACTCGACCGCATCATGATGCGATGGCAGCTCAACGCGCACTTCCCACTGGGCAAGCCCGGTCGTCAGGGAGTCCCTCGTCTCGTCATCGACGAGACGCTGGTGCTCTTCCTGGCGTTGCTCAGCGCTCTGCGGCATGGCGACGTTGGCATCCTCCCAGCGCTCTTCGAGGTGATGCCACCGCTCAAGGATGTAGTCCGCACTGAGGCCGCGCTGTGCCAGAACCTCGTGCACGACCTGATCGGCCTCCTTGGCGGCGTTTTCACTGCCCGCGTAGAGAAAGACACTGGGGCCGTCAGCGCTTACCGCGACGCGGTGGCCGAGCTGGCGCTGTACGTCGTCCTCCACCTGATGCTCACGCAGCGATTGAACCGTTCGCCCCGCATCGCCTTGATCGTGAAAAGTTACCGTCACTCGCCAGTCGTCGTTTGCCACGGCGAGACTCTACAGTCCATGTCGGCGGGATGGATGGATGGGACGCGAACGGAGCCGGTGAACGGAAGGCCATCGTGCAACGACGCGAAGCGGTCTTGAGCTTGGAGGCGGGTCCAGACGATCAGCGTGCAATCCCCGTGCGGACCGAACACTGAACGTGGGAAGGCTGCGGCCAGACCCTGGCAGACCAGCGCTCACGCAGGTCATCGTCACGGCGTTGGTCTCGGCAGTGACCGCGGGTGCCCGTGACTGACCGCCTGAACGGGCACGGAGCGGGCACGACGGAGCCGCCGGTTTCACAGATGGTGACATCTGTAGCACACTGTGGGGGTCCAAGCGGCTAACGGTGCATACCGGTCAGCGGAGGCGAGGCCAATGGGGTGGGCCGAATCGGGCCAGGGCTGGGGTGAGCGGGCCACCGACTGGGCGTACCTGATGGAGCCATATGCGCGACCCGCCAACGACGCGCTGTTCGGCCGGGCTGGTGTAGGCCCGGGGACGCGGCTGCTCGACATCGCCTGCGGCTCCGGGTACGCGGCCAGCGTTGCGGCAGGCAACGGGGCCGAGGTCAGCGGGCTGGATGCCTCCGAGGCGCTGATCGCGATCGCCCGGGCCCGCGCCCCAGGCGCGGACTTCCGGGTCGGCGACATGTTCGCGCTGCCGTTCGATGATGACTATTTCGATGTGGCTACCAGTTTCAACGGGATCTGGAAGGGATGCGAGGACGCGCTGCGGGAGGCCCGCCGGGTGGTACGGCCGGGTGGCCTGGTCGGGTTCAGCTTCTGGGGATCTCCGAAGCGGCTTGGCCTGCTGCCGTTCTTCGCAGTACTGCTGGAGCTGTCGCCGCCCGGCCACGTCGATGCCACCCTCAATCAGGGTGACACCGGCCAGGGCTGCCGCCTCGGCCGGGTGGCCCAGCGCGGTGTGCGCGGCGGCCGCGGCGGCGCGCCACGACGCGATGGCCGGGTTTTCCATCTCCAGGCCGCGCCAGCCCTGTCCGGCGGCAAGCAGGTCGTCGAGCGCCTTGCCAGGACGCCGCTGCGCCACCCGGAGCGCCCGCCCGCCTGCAAGAACAGCAGCGTCTGTATCCAGCCTGGCGGGGCTGGCGCTCGGCGGCGGCCGCCGCCACCGCCTCGGCCTCGTCGAGGCGGCCGAGGCAGATGAGCGCGTCGGTGCAGAACGCGGCTGCCCAGGCGACGGCCAGCGGCGGGGAGGTGGCGAGCTTGAAGTCCAGCGCCAGCTTGGCGTCGACGGCAGCATCGTCCAGCTGGCCGAGCCGCCGCATGATCATGGAGCGCAGGCAGCTCACGTCGGCGACCATGCTTGCCGACCCGCGGCTGCTGGCGCTGGCCAGGACGGCGTCGCAGATTCTGCGGGCGGTGCCGAGCTCGTCATCCCAGATGAGGATGAGCAGGGTGTAAACGGCGGTGAGTGAGTCGGGCGGGATCCCGGACAGGCCGTCGGCCAGTACCGGGGCGAGCAGGGCCAGGGCATCGCCGGGCGGCTGCCCGCTGGCCGTCGCCGCCAGCGCGGCGTGAACCTGCCAGGCACCGGACGCGTGCGGGGCGGCCAGGCGATCCCGCGCTCGCGCCGTCGCTTCGGCGTGGGCCGAGGTGGTGATCCAGGTGTTCGCGTAGAGCTCTGCCTCCAGGCTGTCCACCGCCTCCGGCCCGGCCGGGGTCGGCGAGGGCCTCGCCGCAGATGGCGGCCGCGGTGTCGTGGTGGCCCCAGATCCCGAGCACCCGGGCTGCGCAGGCCGGCGAAGCCGGGTCCGCCGCCTTTGAGCCCCTCCCCGTTGCGGGCAAGGGTGGACGGCGTGCCGTCGCCACGAGAGTGTCTGGCAGGGGGAGCCGCGCGCGTTACCCCGCTGGTGCTGACCGGCGGGGGGAGCCGACGTCTCAGCGGCTCGGTGCCGGTGGGGGCGCTCCCTCATCTGCGGCGCTGAGCGGGCCCTGCTCTGGTTGGCCGAGAAGCCGGGCGAGCTCGCGTCGCGACCGGATGCCGAGCTTCATGTAGATGTGGGAGAGATGGAACTCGATCGTTTTGACGCTCAGATACAGCTCGTCCGCGGCTTCCTTGTTGGTGAGGCCCCTTGCGACGGCGCGCGCGACGGTGGACTCAGCGGCGGTGAGCCCGAAGTCCGGGCGCGTTTGGCCGGGCCGCGGCCGGGCTTGGCAATGGGCGAGTTCCTGGTCACAAAGCTGCGCGTAGGGACGCGCCCCGAGGGCAGCGAGGCGGGCGGAGGCCGAGCGCAGGCACGCGAGCGCTCGGCCTCCGCCCGCTGCCCGCCTTGGCGAAGGAACCTCGCCTCGTCCATCTCGAGCCGCGCCAGGACCAGCGGAACCCTCAGGCCGCTCGCGTGCTGCCAGGCGGCCGCGAAGGCCTGGGACGCCGCAGCGCGGTCTCCCCGCGCCATCGACAGCAGCGCCCTGAGCCGGGCGGTGCTGGCACAGGCAAGCGGAGCAGCGCCGTCGCCCTGGAGCTGCTCGAGCTCGCCGAGATGTTGAGCAGCAAGGTCGATCTGGCCCAGCGCGATAAGGGCCTCGACCTCCAGCGAACGCCAGTCGAGCAGGCCGGCGATCCCGAACCACTGGCCCTGCCACTCCTGGCGCACCCTGGCCACCGCGTGCAGGGCGTCGGCCGGTGCCCCGCGGGCCCTCACCTCAGGCAAGGCCTTCATCGGGGATGCCGACCTCAGCACACTGAACGACCAGCGGCTCAACCGCGACCGCCAGCCGGAAGCCCTCCTCGGCACCTTCGGCATCGCCATCCCAGCCGGCGGCATCGTCTTCACCGCGCGCACCGTCATCGTCGCCCTTGTGGTCGGCACCGGGGTAACGGTGGCCGCCGCCCTCTCGCCGGCCCGCAAGGCGGGCAAGGTCACGCCCATCGCCGCCATGCAAGACGCCGTCGCGACGAGCACCGGGTACGGGTCCAAACAGCGTGTCTTCGTCGGCACCGGGGTACTCGCGCTGGGAATCGTCACCGTCTTCACCGGCCTGCTCGCGCACCTGCACAGCCCGGTGCTGCTCGTCGGCCTGGGCGCGGTCCTCGTCTTCTTCGGGGTGGCCACCCTCGGGCGCACCGTGTCGCTGCCGCTCAGCCGCGTGCTCGGCGCGCCGCTGCCGGCCCTCCGGGGCGCCGCCGGCACCGTCGCCCATCAAAACGCAATGCGCAACCCCAAGCGCACCGCCGCCACCGCGTCGGCGCTGATGATCTGCGTCGGCCTGGTCAGCTTCATCACCATCTTCGCCTCCTCCACCCAGGCGGCGATCAACACCGTCATGAACCGGTCCTTCACCGGTGACTTCATCATCAACTCCGGCGCAGGCATGGGCGGCGGCTTCGACCCCAGCCTGGCCCGGCGTGTCAGCCAGCTTCCCCAGGTCGCCCTGGCCAGCGGGCTGCGAGTAGGAATGGCCAAGATCGAAGGCAGTGTCCAGCAGGTCATGGCCGTCGACCCCAAGACCGCCTTCGGCATCTTCAACGTCCAGCCGCTGCAAGGAAACCAGAACAACCTCGGCCGCGACGCCATCGCTGTCTACAAGACACAAGCCACCAACCACCATCTCAAGATCGGCGACTACATCCCCGTCCGGTTCGGCGCCACCGGCACCAAGCCCATGCGCATCGCGCTGATCTACGGCTCCAACCAGTCGGCCGGGAACTACTTCCTCAGCATCAGCGCCTACCAGGCCAACTTCACCAACCAGTACGACAACCAGGTGTTCGTCAAGAAAGCACCCGGCGTCTCCTCGGCCGCCGCCCTGGTCGCCGTCAAGTCCGTCACCAGGCACTACCCCGGCGCCACCGTCCTCAACGAGGCGCAGTACAAGGCCCAGGCCGCCCAGCCCATCAACCAGCTCCTCGGCGTGATCTACGTGCTGCTCGTGCTCGCCGTGATCATCGCCCTGCTCGGCATCGGCAACACCCTCGCTCTGTCCATCTACGAGCGGATCCGGGAGATCGGCCTGCTGCGGGCCGTCGGCATGACACGACGCCAGCTGCGCTCGGCCATCCGCCTGGAATCGGTCGTCATCGCCCTGCAGGGCACCGTGCTCGGGCTCCTCATCGGCGTGCTCTTCGGCTGGGCCATCATCCACGCCCTCAACCTGGACGGCACCAGCGTGGTGAGCATCCCCTACCGGACCCTGGTCAACATCGTCATCCTCGCCGCCCTCGGCGGCATCCTCGCCGCCGTCCGCCCCGCCCAGCGGGCAGCCAAACTCAACATCATGCGAGCCATCGCCAGCGAGTAACCCACAACACCGCAGCAGGGCCCCAGCGCCCGGCCAACTGGACCCGTCCCGCCCGCGCAGGCGCTGGCACGAGCGCCTCGTAGGTGTCTACGATCACGACGGACTGCTTGCTGGCGTTTGCTCAGCCGCAGGTGCGGATGCAGGCGCTGCCAGAGCACACCGTAGGCGATGTCGAATCGGTCGAAGGTCGCATCCTGGGATCCCAGTCGCCGCCGCAGCACGGCCAGCGCGTCGTCCTGCTGGCGCAGCGCTGACACCTGCAGATCGATCGTGGCGGTCCGCAGCCGCGGCGCCGCCCGGTCTTTCAGCTCACGCAACCGCCGCGTTTTACCAATTCCGCCGACCCCTGTCACGTTGAAGACACAGGGGCCGCTGCCCATTCGCGCCAGTTCCGCGGTGAAGTCCGCCAGCACGCGCTCGCGGTCCACGAACGGCCGCTGCAATGCGGCAACCCGGGTGGAACCGTGGCGCAATCGCCATCCACATCTCCCCGTGGGAAGTTCTCATGCCCGTGCGCGGCAACGTTGACCCGAAAGGATGCAATCACAGATGTGCGCCGCATGTCCCGCGCTGCCAAGATGAGAAGCAAGGGCTCCCCCGCTCACCGCGGCGGATACACCGTGGCTCCCTCCCCAGTCACCACCACCTCACGCCCACCCCGCCCAGCGACCGCCGCAACCCCGGCGCCGTAGCCGGACGCCACCGGGACGCCGAAACCTCCACGGCGCCCGGCATCCACCAAGGCAGGTTGTGGGCTTTGTGGGGATCTTGCGATGCGGACGCTCACGTCCTGGCATGCCGATTTCCTCTCTTGCTGCGCGTCTGCGCAGGTGAGAGGGCTTCCGATGCCCGGGATGACGTGGTGGAGCCGGTGAGCGGAATCGAACCGCTGACCTGCCGTTTACAAGACGGCTGCTCTGCCTGCTGAGCTACACCGGCGGGTGACTCGCTGCATGGTAGCCCAGCCAGCCCATGACGTGCGCATTTGAGTTCTGACCTGCGGCTTTGCCGTCTGGGCTGCTTGCCGCGCGCGGTGGTGATGCACTCCACTGTGTCCGGCTGGCACTGACTGCATACGGCTCTCAGCGGCTCGCTGTGCTGAATACGTGCTGAAGTTTCGCTCTCCCTGCTGCGGCCCGCGCGGTGATCGAGCGCTACGCCGCCCGCTGGCCCATCGAAGTGGCGATCGAGGACGCCAAGCAGATCTTCGGCGCCAGGCAGGCGCGCAACCGGCTGGCCGCAGCGGTGCACCGTACAGTCCCATTCACCCTCGCCTGCCAGAGCCTGGCCATGCTCTGGTATGCCACCGCCGGGCACCATCCCGGCAACGTGGACGAGCACCGCGCCCGCGCTCCCCTGGTACCGGACCAAGGCCGAGCCATCAACCGCCGACATGGTCGCCAAGCTCCGCCGGGTCCTCATAGCAGCGAGATATCGGCCTGTTCATACCGGCGAGCCGACCCCTGAAGAAATCCACGCCGTCCGGCTGGCCTGGGAAGGCGCCGTGGCATAACCGCGAAAGTCGAGGTGTAAGGACATCCCCGGCAATCCAAAGGAAGCGGCCCAGGATCGCCAAGGTGACGCAATTGAAGGTGGGTGCCGACCACTACGACCTCCGGCGATCCGGGCTGGGCGAGAATTCTCGGTGCCGACCGTGGCCTGACATTATCGAATCAGCGGCACTGCGATCGCGTGCTGGCAACTCGGAATGACAGGACGGCTCACCAGGGGGTCACCAGGGGTATGCGCGCGGCCGGTGGTGTGTGGCGCTGCGTAGCCCTTGAAAGCCCGCGAAGTGGCGCTCTGCCGTAATGGCTCGTCGGGTCGCGGTGCCTTGCAGCGCGGGCATGGGCGCGGCGCGTCGCCGTGATAATCGAGCATCCGCGTTACCTGATCGCACTCGCCGCACCACAGCGGCCGCGTCGATCGCGCTCGCGGCAGGGGCAGCTCGGCGGGCGACAGCCGGGCGGCCAGCACCGCGTACGGGTTCCGCACGCCCGCGGTGTTCGTCCCGGCGATCGATGCCAACGCCTGCGGCGTCCACCCTGTGTCCAGCGCGGCCTCCACGGCGGGGATGAGCCTGGCTCGCTGAGCCTTGGTTAGCCGCCAGGCAGTCCCAGGGCGGCGAAGAACTCGCCAACACCGCCGCCACCGTTGGCGGCCGCGGCGGCGGGCCGCGCATCACGCGCCCCGGCGGCGGCGGTTCCCTGGTGGTTCACTGGTGGATCGGGTGACACAGCTGTGTCCGGAGTCCCCTGACACAGTTCTGTCAAGGGTGGGCGGTCACCGGTGTCACCCCCGGACAGACTGTCAGGGGGGACATTCTGTCCGGGGCTGTGGATAACGCGGTCGCCGGTGACGACGGTGTAGGAGTTTGTCGACCCGGCCCGCCCGCCGCCGCGGTGCACGATCAGGTGCCCATCGGCCTCGAGACGGGTGACGACACGGCGGACCGTGCGGTCGCTGACGTTGGCCTTGCGCGCGATGGTGGCCGCCGAGGGCCAGCAGCCGGCGCCGTCGTCGCGTGAGCACGCGTCGGCCAGCGCGAGGAGCACCAGGCGCTCGTTGCCGGAGGTCGGCGAGTTCGCCCACACCCAGTTCATCACCGCCATGCTCATCGCACGCGCCCGTCCCGCTGGCGCTCCCCGGGTGCCTGCCCGATCGAGGCGCCACCCGTGACGCCAGCCGACATGGGCCATCGCAGCTGTCTAGGTGTCCGATTCTGGGAGCGGAATGGCAGCGGCCAGCTCCCGTCAGGCGCGCTTAGGCGCGGTCGCCAGCGCCGAGCGGACGTCACTGACCTGCGCAGACACGCCCAAGCAGGCCCCTCGAACTCCGGCGCGCCCTGTTCGGGACCAAGCGCGCCGAATACATGCCCATCTCACTGAGGCTTGGCGTAGTCGGCCAAGCGGCGCCGGTTCGGCCCGCCGTATCCGAGGCGGCTGCTCTCTACTGAGCGACACTGGCCGGAAAATCGGTACGTGTCGCCCAGCCCGATCCTGACGTGGTGGCCGCCGGATCCGACCGCGCTAAGCGACCCGTGCGCGCCAGCGGCCGGATCATGGTCAACAGCAAGGGACGCGTCACGCCGGAGAACTCGTCACGATCATCATCAAGCGTGTTCTGAGACTCCACATTCCCACCGTGCCGAGGCTTTGTTTGATTTCCCCCAGCCGATCCGGCCCCAACTTAGCTGAAGCGCGACACCGCCAACGCCCGGCTAGTCACCTTCGCCCCCGATTCCGATCGTCCCCGAGAGCCGACGGCGAGGCGTCGAACTCGCCCAAGTGAACACCCCCGACGAATGCATTCCACTCACCCGGCGTGAAGAGCAGCATCGGCCCTGCCCTGTCTTTGCTATGCCGAACCCCCACGTCGCCGCTTGACAACCATGCAACTTCGACGCAGTGTCCGTTGCTCTGGCTGAGGCTGCTCTTCTTCCACCCTGCGCCTGGGACGTCGGCCGAATACCGAGCACCTTGCGACGGCGGCGTCTCATTTCCCGGAGTCATAACGGGCCCCTGTCCTAACTTTGAGTCATCGAGCAGTTACCTACAGTAACACAGCCTCATGCCCACACTCGGGGGGCTGTCCGGGAGATCAGCTCCCGGGATCGCGAAGAGCTGAGAGACGCGTCGGTGAGTGATGCGAACGCCAGACCGTACTCGTAGGTATCAGTCTCACCTTCGAAGTGGAGCTCGCCGCTGGTCAAGTTCTCGGTGCTGACCACGTCGTGCAGCCTAGCCCCCGGAGCCCCAAGAGTTTCCCCAAAACGCAGAACCGCAAACGAGTTGGTGAAGATCGGATGGTGTCCCCCCAGCGGGAGCACACGCAACGTCACGTTCGGGAGGCGTGAGACCTCGACCAAGTGCTCGAGCTGAGCGCGCATTATCGGGTTATCGGCCACTCGACGGAGCAAGGCCGACTCATCCAGCACAACCGACAGTTCAAGCGGCGGGTCACGGGTTAGCAGCTGCTGACGAATCAGCCGGACTTCCACCCGCCGCTCGATCTGGCTGGGCGGAATGGTCTCCACTCTCTGCTGAGTCCCATTGACCTGCAAGGCGTACGCCCTAGTCTGGAGCAAACCAGGTATGACGTCGAGCTGCCACTCCAAACATGATCTCGCTTCCGCCTCCAGGCCGATGAATGCGGCGTATTCTGCAGGCAGCGTGTCTGAGTAGGCTTCCCACCAGCCCTTTTCCGTCGCCTCGCGCGCGAGCGCAAGCAGCTGCTCGCGATGAAGACCATCGACTGCGTACAGGTCCAGTAACTTTCTGACCTCAGAAGCCTTCAAGCCGGTCCTGGCGAGTTCGTACCTGCTCACCTTGGCGGGCGACCAGCCGAGACGCTTGGCCGCCTGCTCCTCTGTAAGACCTGCACGATCACGGAGCCGCCGGAGCTCTGCAGCAAGTCGCCGCCGACGGACGGTCGGGCTGGCATAGCCGGACACCCGTCCGCTCCCTTCCCAACCTGTTTTGTGTACCCGGCACCACTGTGCCTGAACCGTGCCTGGACGTGACAGCGACATGCCGTGAGGGGATCAAAGAAGGAGCCCATGAACGACTCGATGAAATTTTCAATGTGAGTCACGATATACCTAGAGAGAACGGATCCACCAGGGTCGGAAGCGCCAGCATCAGGCCTCTATATCCGATGCTAGGGAGGTCGAGGATGACGAGCAGCGTCCCGTCCTCCGCGAACAGCCGATGGCCCGTCTTCCCGCTCGGCGAGATGGTCAGTAAGGAACTGTCTGGGCTTCCGACCGTGGTGGAGAACGACGTGAACGCCCGGGCGGTGTGGGAGATCTGGAACAAGGACCCGGACTCGCACAAGCTCCGCTTCCCGCAGCCGCATTTCGGGGTGGTCGCCGTCTTCGGCGAGGGAGTGGGCGGTGCCCTGGTGATCGATCGGAAGATCTATCGCGGCGGCCGTGGCATGGCCGGCGAGATCGGGCACCTCACCGTCGACTACTCACGCCCGCACCGCGAGAGATCCTCCCGGCCCGGGAACGCAGATTCCGCGTCCAGGGGCTTTGATGATCCCTGCCCGTGCGCCGATGCGGCCACCACGCCCGCCCCTTTTGACGGCCGCGGGTACGGGCACGTCGATGCGCTCGCCACGCCCGCCCGCATCGCGGGCGAGCTCGGGATCGGATTCGCGCAGTTCCCGCCGGCCGCTCGGGAACCAAGCACGGACCCGGGCGGCAACCGGACCCGCGCGAGCCTGGTCTTCGCCGCCGCGGGCGAAGCGCTTGGCCGGGGGATCGCCGCCATGCTCAACATCACCAACCCGGCGAGCCTTCTCCTCCTGCTGCCACCTGAACTCGCCCGTCCCGCAGAAGGCACCGCCGCAGCGGAGTACACCAAGGCAGTCGAAAAGGCCCTGGATCAGGGCTGCTTCTCCAGCGCCGCCGCGGACGCCCGGGCCGGCCGGGCGGCCCTGCTCGTTGAGTCCGTCGATCCCTACGATGCCTTTGACGGAGCACCGGCAGCAGCCGCGTGCGTGCTCGACAGCTTCATCGCCCACGCGCGAGGCGAGGACACCGAATCGCTGGCCGAAGCATCACCGGCCCGCCCGGCCACATCAGCCCGCACCCCCCGCCATCCTGACCAGCCGGGACCGCACACCCAGCAGGAATCTTCACACGTGACGCGCACGAAACCCGGCTCCCCCGCAGAAGCCGGGCTAATGGCTCGGCGGGAGTAGATGATCCCGGCTCGGCGCAGCCGGTACGGATGCGGTGCTGCGTGATCACGCATATGCCCGGCCGACGAGCAGGTGCCGTGTTGAAGGCCGCAGCGCCACGACGGCGATCAGCGCTGCACTCGCAGTTGTCCAGTCAGCGCCCGCACGCCAGAGACCTGCGGGTGCTGGCCGACCCGGGCTACGAAGGCGCAGCCAAAGGCGTCCTCACCCCGGTTAGGCCGCCCACTGACGCAAGGGAACTGGACCTTGACACCCGCACGTATAACGCGCTTCCGTGAGCTCACTGCGCTGCCTGGGCGAGCGCGGGTTCGCCCTGCCTGCCAGCGGTGGGCCACCCTTCCGCATGTCACCGTCAGCCCGGGCAAATCGGAAAGATCGCAAAGGCCGCGCTGGTTCTCACCCAATTCGAGCGCCGCATGATCACCTGAAAGTCATTGAGAAAACGTCAGTGTGATGCGGACCGATCGGTTGAGCGTCGCTGGGCCGGCCAGCAGGATCCCGGATGAATCACGGTCGGGTGTGAACTGAGGGAAGCTGCTGCCGACTCCCGTGGCCGAGATCTGCGCGGGCGAGGCACCCAGTGCGGCCAGCTCATCGCGCACTTGGTCCGCCCTCCGCTTGGACAACGCGACCTGACCGGCCATCGAGCCGACGTCGGCTGTGGTGCCCACCAGCCGTGCATGCCGGGAAGGACCTGCGGCCAGCCACCTGGCGATCGGGGTGAGCGCGTGCACGGCGGCCGCGGGATCGGCGAAGGCCGTGCGGTCTGGCTCGAATCTAACTGCAGACTCCCCGGTAAACACGATCGGGACGCGGGTGACCGGCTTGACCGGCCGATCCGGCGGCACCGAGATCAGCTTCACGGGCTGGGTCGTGTGGACCGATGCGCCCTGGGCCGGCTGGGGGACGATCTCAACCCTGGCTGCGGCGGACATCACGACCGTTGTCCAGATCTGGGTCACATTGGTGCGCCATTTCACCGGCAGCGGCGCCTGCGGCGGGGCCGTGTAGCCGATGCCGACCAGGAGCACTGTTACCCCGCGGAGGTCAGGCAGGTTGCTGGAGGCGTTGAGCTGACTGGCGACGTCGGATGGGGTCGCCGCCACCATACCGGGCACGGTGAAATCAAGAGCGCCACGGTCGTCCAGGCCAGAGTCGAGCAGAACTAGCTCGGCGTGCGGGATCCCGGCGCTGCGCGCCGCGTCGGCCGCGACAGCCAGTGCCGCCAGATCGTCGACGCCGGGAGAATCCGGGCGTGCGGCAGTGATCGCAGCCTGGATTCGCTGCACGTCTTGCTCCACGCGGGGCGAATCCTGCTGCGCAAGCGTGCCGCCGGTCACGGTCAGCAGCTGCGGGGTGAGAAGCTGAGGCTGGCCGGATGCCACCACCAGCAACACCGGCTTCCCGGCGCGGATCGCAGCAGTTACCTGGCAAACCACGCGCCGGCCCAGCCACGGCACTGGCGCGTTCCGGTGCGCTCCAATGATCAGCACCACACCCTGCGGTTGCCCGCAATTCGAAGCGCCTGGGTTGTGCATGCTGGCCACATCCGAGAGTGGTGAGCAGCTGGCAACCAGGAACGCGGCAGCGAGCGCGAGCAAACCGCGGCGGCTCATTTCATCCCCTCGCTACCGGCGAGCCCGCGCTTGAGCGCCGCGGCGCGCCGCTGCGCCTCATCGAGAGGAAGTCCCTCTGCCTTCAGGAGGAAGTCGAGGAAGTGCTGCTGCAACTTCTCCGCCGCTGCCTCAGCTTCGGCCCGGATCCTGCCTAGGCGTGTCGCGGCCCGAACACATCGCCAGCGCCTGTAGGAAACCTGCAGCTTGGAGAAGAAGGCGCCGAAGGTGTCGGTCTCGACCACCACCTCCTCGATCCCCAGCAGCCCTAGCGCGCTGATCAGGGCTGCAAGCACCGCGCCGCCGGCCGCCGCCAGCGAGTCGGCGCCCTGGACGCGGAGGCTGTCATATCTCAGCACCGTCAGAACGCCCACGAAGATGCCCTCGAGGATTCTGGCTGCGCGAGGCACCGGCAGCCGATTCAGCCGGCGGTTGGCGAGGATGCAGGCCATCCCGGCGCCGACCAGGGCCGCCAGCGTGGCCAGCCCGATAGCGAGCACCAGGTTCGAGACCAAGACCTGCATTCCCACGAATGCCGTCACACCTTCGGCCAGGATCGCGAAAGGGATGAGCAGACGCAGCGGCCACGGGCGGTCGCCTCCACGGTGCAGCGCCTTCCTCTCTTCAGCCATGCTCTCGGCGCGCTCGACGGCCGCCTCGGACTCTTCGCATCTAGCTGTCGCGGCCGCCCTATGGTCGTTGAGTTCGGTGATGTGCCGATTCAAGGGCTTGCCGGGGCCGGCCAGGTAGCGGCCCTCTGGGCTCCCGCGGCTGACGGGGACAGGCAGCGGCGCTACCGGGCGCGGCGGGCCTTCGGGCCCGTGCGCGGGATCGGCGCTCATCGTGGTTGTCTCCTCTCCGGCCCTGCTGAGCCGGTCATGGCTACCTGGACTGAGACCAGACTAGAGTAACTTTCATAGAACATCTAGCAACTTGCATCCCCGAAGCAAATTTCTTAAGTTCACGCAGGACTTTGCTGTGACCATGCAGGAACTTGCATATTCGATTCGCGAAGTAACTCCTTGCGTTCAGGCACTAAGTCGGTCACACTCAGGGGATGGATCCCAACCAGGGGGACGAGGGCGGGCGGCGATGGCGTCAGGGTTCGATACAGTGCTTGACCCCGGTCAACTGAAGGAGTTCGGGGTTGGCCGGAAGACAGTGGCGGACGTGCTGACGCGCGTCGTGATGGCTGCCCCAGACGCGGTGCCGCGCGTCGACATCGCCAAGGCGCCGGCACTCCCCGGGCTCGCAGAGCTTCCTCAAGGCAGCGTCAGCAGGGCGGCGAGCCTGCTCCTCAAGCTCGGACTGCTCAATGAAGAGCACCGCCGCGTCGAGCGTCCTGGCCGGCCGATCGTCCCGCTGCGGCTGGGTTCGGACTGGATCCTGGTCGGGGTGAGCATCCGGCACCGCGGCGGCCATCCAGTGGGCGTGACCGGTGTGGTCACCGCGCTGGACGGCACCGACCAGCACAAGACGGAGCGTGAGGAGGTAAGCGGCTCAGAGGACCATGAAGTGCTCGTCAAGATAGTCGCGGACGTGGTTCAGCGGCTGACCAAGGATGAGCAGCGCAGGGTCCTTGGCGTGGGCGTTGAGCTCGGCGGTCACGTCGACCAGGGCAGGGTCATCCTTGTCCCGTCCTCCGCGGCCAACCGATGGCCCGTCTTCCCGCTCGGCGAGATGGTCAGTAAGGAACTGTCTGGGCTTCCGACCGTGGTGGAGAACGACGTGAACGCCCGCGCGGTGTGGGAGATCTGGAACAAGGACCCGGACTCGCACAAGCTCCGCTTCCCGCAGCCGCATTTCGGGGTGGTCGCCGTCTTCGGCGAGGGAGTGGGCGGTGCCCTGGTGATCGATCGGAAGATCTATCGCGGCGGCCGTGGCATGGCCGGCGAGATCGGGCACCTCACCGTCGACTACTCACGCCCGCACCGCGAGAGATCCTCCCGGCCCGGGAACGCAGATTCCGCGTCCAGGGGCTTTGATGATCCCTGCCCGTGCGCCGATGCGGCCACCACGCCCGCCCCTTTTGACGGCCGCGGGTACGGGCACGTCGATGCGCTCGCCACGCCCGCCCGCATCGCGGGCGAGCTCGGGATCGGATTCGCGCAGTTCCCGCCGGCCGCTCGGGAACCAAGCACGGACCCGGGCGGCAACCGGACCCGCGCGAGCCTGGTCTTCGCCGCCGCGGGCGAAGCGCTTGGCCGGGGGATCGCCGCAATGCTCAACATCACCAACCCGGCGAGCCTTCTCCTCCTGCTGCCACCTGAACTCGCCCGTCCCGCAGAAGGCACCGCCGCAGCGGAGTACACCAAGGCAGTCGAAAAGGCCCTGGATCAGGGCTGCTTCTCCAGCGCCGCCGCGGACGCCCGGGCCGGCCGGGCGGCCCTGCTCGTTGAGTCCGTCGATCCCTACGATGCCTTTGACGGAGCACGGGCAGCAGCCGCGTGCGTGCTCGACAGCTTCATCGCCCACGCGCGAGGCGAGGACACCGAATCGCTGGCCGAAGCATCACCGGCCCGCCCGGCCACATCAGCCCGCACCCCCCCGCCATCCTGACCAGCCGGGAACGTACGCCCCATCACCAACCCGGCGAACCCTTCCGCCACTGGCTGCAGCGTCCCCGGCAAAACGCGTTGCGAACTCGAGAATCCGTTACGCCGACACCAGCTCAGGACGTGGCTGGCTTCCTCCCCACGCGGCCACGACCTCAGGAGTTATCTTCAGGCCGCCGCCGTACTCGCCCCGACCTATGGATCTGCGGGCTGCCGACAAGCTATGTCGCGTGCCGTGGCCCACCACCAGTGACGCGTTCCCGCTGCTGCCTGCCGCGGTCGAACGTGCACACTCCTTGCAACGCCGACCCGCTGACGCACCCGAACGGCACGCCGTGCTTCTTACCGACGGCGGAATCTATGACAATCTTGGTCCCACCACAAATTTCCGATCGATGTGCCAGTTCGATCTAGATGCGATCAGCCTCGGTAGTGAGCAGCTAACCCGCACGCTGCGAGCGCACTATTTGCCAGCGCTATGACCTCTGGTGCGCACCGCAACCGAGCCGGGTTCGCGCGCCCACGGGAGGATGCTCCACGCAACGTGCATTGCGGCCGTCAAAGCGCCTGGGAGCTGAACACTGGCCTTTGCCGAATACGTGCCAAAATCGGCGGCCTCTCCAGCATCGGCACAGTTCAGCGGCTGTCTGCGTGACCGTTTACAAGACGGCTGCTCTGCCTGCCGAGCTACACCGGCGGGGACTCCGTGCATGGTAGCGGACGCCGGTCCTGACGTGCGCATCTGCGCTCTGACCTGCGGGTCTGCCGTCGGTGCGGCAAACCCGCTGGACGTGGTGATCAGTAGCGGCTCGTCCGGCTGGTACCGGGCGGGAGCGACTCCTGGCGGCCGCCTGTGCCCAATGCGTGCCCAAGTTTCCCGGCGACTGCGGCTGTCAGGCGCGCCGCGAAACACGCCCTGGCGCACGGCAGTGTCTCGCAGCACGAGATTCCATGGCAGGGTCGAGCGGCTGACACCGAGCAGCCGGGCGATGGACGCGACGCTGCTTTGGGGCCGGGCTAGCGGCGGCAGTCCGTGAACGCCTGGTCGAGGATCTCAAGGCCGAGGTCGATCTCGTCGGAGCTGACGGTGAGGGGCGGCGCGATGCGAAGCACGCTGCCGAGCCCGGCGAACCTGACGATATTGAGGCTAAGGCCGAGCTCGAGACAACGGTCGGTAACTGCGGCGCCGTATCGCTCATCGGGCTCGCGGGTATCGCGGTCGCTGACGATGTCGACGCCCAGCATGAGGCCGGCCCCCCGGACGTCTCCGATTGCCTCGTGCCGGTCTTGGAGTTCCTCCAGTCCGCTGCGCAGGCGGGCGCCGATGTTGATCGCGCGGAGAGCGAGATCTTCTGCGATCACGGTGCTGAGGACGGCACGGCCGACGGCCGCTGGCAACGGGTCTGAGACGTGCGAGGTGAAGTGGAGGAAGCCCTTGGCGACGGCGTCGCTCTCGATCTCGTCTGTGGTAATGGTGGCCGACAGGGGCAGGCCGCCGCCCAGCGTCTTGGAGAGCGTGAGCAGGTCGGGGACAACATCGTGCTGTTCGAAGGCGAACATGCTGCCGACGCGGCCGAGCGCGGTCTGCGCTTCGTCCATTATGAGCAGCATCCCGCGCTGCTCGCAGTGTCGCTTCAGCCGGGCAAGGTAGCCGTAGGGCAGCGGCACGATGCCGCCCGCGCTGAGAATCGGCTCGATGATCGCGGCGGCCGGCGCGCCTACGGACTGGGCGTCGGTGAGCGCGATGCCAGCTTCCAGGCAGGTAAGGTCGCAGCGGTCCCGGCAATGGGCAATCGGGCAGCGGTAGGGGTTGGGCGTGGGCAGCGCCATCGTCCCGGGCAACGCAGGTCCGTAGCCGCGGCGCCCAGCGCAGTAGGTGCTCGACCCGGCCCCGGCGGTCATCCCGTGCCAAGAGCCAGCGAAGGCCAGCACCTCATGCCCGCCGGTGTGCAGCTTGGCCAGCCGCAGCGCGGCCTCGTTGGCCTCGCCGCCGGTGGATAGGAACATCGCGCGCGCCAGCGGCCCAGGGAGCATGGCCATCAGCTCACGTGCCAGCTCGATCACATCGCGCGCGAGGAAACCGCTGAAAAGGTGCACCACCTGGCCGCTGGCGCGCTGAATGGCCTTGAGAATGGCCGGGTGGCCGTGCCCGAGTGTCGCGCACATTTGGCCTGAGGTGAAGTCGAGGATCCGCCGCCCGTCTTCGGTTTCCAGCCAGCTTCCGGCCGCCCGTTCTACGACGAGCTGCGCGAACGAGCCACCGTAGCGGATCAGGTTCTCATGCTGCGCGTCGGCGGCCCGGGGCGCGGGCACCCCCTCGGGGCTCGCCAGCATGCTGGATGCTCCGGTCTGCCATGCTGACATGTCAACATGGCAGTTTTGGCCTGTCAATAGCCGATAGACTCACCGGCGTGCAAGCGTCCTCAGGTACGGCCGCCTACGAGCGCCTCCGCCGCGCCATCGTCCGCGTCGAACTCGCGCCGGGTACGCCGGTCTCCGAAGCGCAGCTCGCCGGGCGCTTCGGCTTCTCCAAGGCCGCCATCCGGGCGGCATTGGCCCGCCTGCGTGCCGAGGGGCTCGTGCTCGCAGAACCACGCAGCGCCCATGTGATCGCCCCGCTCACGCTGCGCGACGTGCGCGAGATCTACGATCTGCGCCTGGTACTTGAACCACCCGCGGCCGCAGCCGCGGCGGGTCACGTCGAGCGCGGGGAACTCGCCCGGCTGCGCGCCCTCCTCGGTCCGGAGCCCGACCTCGATGACGACACATCCACAGAGCACTTCATGCAGGCCAACCGTGCAATCCATGTCAGCGTGGCGCGAACCGCCGGCAACCGCCGCGCCGCCCAGATCGTGGCCCGGCTGCTCGACGACAGCGAGCGCGCGCGCCTGGTCGCCCTGCGCGCTGGTGCCGCGGAGACCGGCCGCCGCGCGCACGCTGAGCACCACACCCTGCTCACCGCGCTCGAGGCCGGTGATGGCCCACAGTGCGCCCGCGTAATGGCCACCGCGATCCAATCCTTCCGCGACGAACTCGTCGACGCACTCCACGCCATGATGCTCGACGCGCCCCTGACCGCGCCGGCATTCCGCCAAGCGCGAATGATCACTGCCGTGCAATAGCCCTAGGGCACTGGAGCATCTGCAGAACGTCCAGCGGATCCTCCTGCGCAGGCGGCGGGCGACGCAGGCAGCTGGACGCATACGAAGGCGGCACAGCTCCCGCACACCGAGACCATGCCGTTGCGGCCGCGATACCTCCCATGTCCAAGACCAACAGAAGAGTCGGCTTGGGCGCCGGTACCGGAGATGATTGACGAGATGACGCGGCGGGCGGCCATGCCTGGGCTAGCTTTCGAGGAACGCGGCCATGACGGTCGCCGTGGTTTCCGGGCTGATGTCGTGGCCCAGGCCGGTGAGACTGCACGGCGGCCCGTTGGGCAGCGCCTTCGCGACTGGCAGGCGAGCACGGAACCACCCTCACCCCGATCGCCCGGTGGCTGGGCGCAGATCCACCCCGGCACGCGCGGCTGGCAGGCACGACAGCCGACGTCGGCTCCATGGCGGGTCAAATCGCATTGTCCAAGTCGCGCGCCGACCGCGTGCGCGATGAACTGGTTGCGCTGGGTGCCGAACCCGCACAGATCTCGGCAAAGGGCGTCGGCAGCGACTTTCCCCAATTCAAACCTGATCGGAATTCATCCGGGACATTGCTCGCCGGTCCCGCGACGCTCAACGGATCGGTCCGCATCACGTTGAGCCGCTCACCCTGATCGTGCCTGCCCGGCATATGGACTGGCCAAGCACCGCTCACGGGAGAGCGAAGCTCCTTGTCGATCAAGCGATCAAGTAAGACTTGACCTGCAACTGTCCGTCCCGCCGATCCTCAGGTCTGCGGGACGGCCGCCTTTGCCGCTCGCCGGCATGGGAAGAGGGAGGTGTCCCTGCCTCGGACGCCAATCTCGGTGAGCATTTGACGACTGGCGGCAGCTGTTCAACCGCACGGCGTGCGGTTCTCGGGTACCAAGCGAGATCGGCACGCATGTGCTTGAGGAGTACGCGAAGGCGACAGCGGAGGTCGAGTAAGCTCGCGTGCGGCTCCGTGCATGTGTCGTGCCCAAGCCAGAGAACCGGAGCCGCGTCCGCGATCTTGCGGGAGCTGGCGAGGTCGCGGGAGTCGCTATCTGCGCAGCAGCTCGCGGAATTGCTAGGCCCATCCTTGAGGCCATCAGCACCGGCGAGACGGTGATCTTAGTCGACGCGATCACCCGGCGACGGCGAAGCCGGGCAGCGGCGGCGGCCCGTTCAGCGGCGGGCCGGAATCGGTCCGGAACTCTGCCAGGCCTAGGCAACCGGCCGTCGCCAGCGGTTGCCGTGGGCGCTGGACAGCCGTTTCTCCCCGGTCCGGTAGAAGCCCGGCACGTCCAGCGGGGGTCGGAGAGGTCGGTGCGGTAGGCGGCGAGGCGGACGGCGCGCGTACCGGTGCCCGGGATCGGTGGCGGCGGGATTCGGTGCTGGCGTGGTCCGAGTCCGCTCTCGCGGTGTGGGATGATCGCGCCGTCGGCGAAGGGTCGCCCGCATGCCGGGCATATCTGGCGCAAGTCTGGGTTCCACCTGACGAAGTAGCCGCCTGGCGGGGAGAATCCGAATGGCTCGTCTGTCGTTGCTTTCGCGGCTTAAGGAGATCCGGCGTGGATACCGCTGCTCTGATCGCCTGGGTCATCACCGCACTTGGCGGCAGTTACCTGCTTGCCACCTGGCTGTTCCGTGGCGGCATACGGCAACGGAGGACCGGCACCTCGACATTTCCGCCACTACTGATCCTTGGGCACTTCCTGCTCGCGGCCTCCGGGCTCGTCACCTGGATCGCGTACCTGCTCACCGACATGCAGAGCCTGGCGTGGGCCGCGTTGATCGGCCTGCTGCTCATCGCCACGCTCGGCTGCACGATGTTTGTGCGCTGGGGCGGTGAGACCGTGCAGGCCGCCCCAGCACCCATCCTGAGAACGCCGGCCACGGGTGAGGCCGTCCCGCGACGCTACGGTGCCCAGAGCACTGGAATAGCCGCCGCTTTCGGGCAGGGCAGGGTCCCCGCCGCCGTCGGTGGCGACGGTCCTGGACGCGGCGCCGCGCCGGGCATGAAGAGCGGCGCGGCGACCGCCGAGGAACCCACCCGGGCGGAGCTTCCGGCGGAAAGCCACTTCCCTATCGCGGTCGTAGCCGGACACGGGGCATTCGCCGTATGCACTCTCGTACTTGTGCTGCTCGCCACCCTCGGCATCGGCAGTTGACCGGCCAGGTACGCCGAGCCGCTGATCAGCGTCCGGCCCGCCTGCGCGCCACCTCGTAAAGGGCGATCCCGGCCGCGACACCGGCGTTCAGCGACTCCGTTCGCGCCGCGACCGGAATCCGCACAAGGAGATCGCACCGATCGGCAGCGAGCCTGGACAGGCCGCGACCTTCCGACCCCACCACAAGCACGAGCGGGCCGTCAGCGACTTCCAGGTCGGCAACATCAGTCCCGCCGCGGGCGTCAAGGCCCACGGCAAACAGCCCTGCCTGCTGGTAGTCCGCGAGCGCACGGACTAGATTGGCCGCGCGCGCGACCGGAAGATGGGCGAGCGCGCCCGCGGAAACCTTCCACGCCGACGCGGTTACGCCGGCCGAACGTCGCGCGGGAATGACCACTCCCTGCGCGCCAAAGGCGGCGGCCGACCGTGCCACCGCCCCGAGGTTCCTTGGGTCGGTCACGCCGTCGAGCGCCACGATCAGCGGGGGCGCCCCGGTAGCATCGGCGCGCGCCGGCAGGTCGCCGGGATGCGCGTACTCGTAGGGCGGCACCTGCAACGCCAGGCCCTGGTGCAGTGCACCGTCGGTCAGCCGGTCCAGCTCGCCGCGGCCGGCTTCGAGCACCGCAATCCCAGCGTCACCGGCCAGCCGGATGGCCTCGGCGATCCGGTCGTCTGGCTCGGTGCGGTGCCCGACGTACAGCGCGCCCGCGGGTACCGCGGCGCGCAGCGACTCGAGCACGGCGTTGCGGCCCGCGACCACCTCAGGCCCGTCCGGCGCACGCCCGGGGCGGCCGGGAACGCGGGCGCCGCGGGTTGTCCCCCGGGCCACGCCAGGTTTGCCCGAGCCTGCTCTAGAACGGCTGCCGCCCGCGGTCCCGCTGCTGCCAGGTGGCACCCCGTCACCAGGGTTTACCTGGGCCCGCCCGGAACCGGCGTCGCGGCCCGTTTCCGTGGCTCGTCTGCCGGCGGCGGCGGCGCGGCGGCGGGCCGGGTGACCTGGCCGCAGATGCGCAGGCGGCGTCGGGCCCTTGCCCTGGAGTTTCCGCTTGCCATGGCCGCCCGTGCCCTTGCGCCGCGGACCTGTGGTCATTGCTTCAGCTCCCAACGAGGGCCATGTGGCGTGTCCTCGACCAGAACTCCCGCCGCACTCAGTCCGTCACGGATGGCGTCGGCGGCCGCGTAGTCCTTTCGTTCCCGGGCAGCCGAACGCTGCGCGAGCGCGACGCCCACTAGCGCGTCTACCACACCACGCAGATCGCCGGCGCTACCGGCAGCCGGCATCGCCGCCCACGGATCAGCGAGCGGGTCGAGGCCGAGCACGCCGAGCATGGCGCGGACCTCGCCGAGCCTTCTGCTCGTCGCGGCGGCGTCGCCAGAAGCCAGCGCGTTGTTGCCAGCCCGCACCGCGTCGTGCACCACGGCGAGGGCCTGCGGGACACCGAGGTCATCGCCAAGCGCGGCGGCGAACTCGCGCGGCAAGGGCGGCAGCGCCTCCCGCGGGTCGGCGGTACCAGGCGGTGCCACTTCCGCGGCCCGCACAACGAACCCCTCGATTCGCCTGTACGCAGCGGCAGCCTCCGCTAGTGCCTCCTCGGAGAATTCGAGCAGCGACCGGTAGTGCGCCTGGCCCAGGTAGTAACGAAGCTCAGGCGGCCGCACCCTCCGCAGGACCTCGCTGACGATCAGCGAATTGCCGAGCGACTTGCTCATCTTCTCGCCAGCCACACTGACCAGGCCGTTGTGCATCCAGTAGCGGGCGAAACCGTACCCGGCGCCGCGAGACTGCGCGATCTCGTTCTCGTGATGCGGGAAGATCAGGTCAAGGCCGCCGCCGTGGATGTCGAAGACCTCGCCGAGGTATGCGGTGGCCATCGCGGAGCATTCCAGATGCCAGCCGGGCCGGCCGGGTCCCCACGGCGTTTCCCAGGCCGGCTCGCCTGGCTTGGCGCCTTTCCAGAGCACGAAGTCGCGCGGATCGCGTTTGGCCGCCGCGCTGTCGGTGTCGCCCGCAGCCCGCATGTGCCCGAGCCGCTGCCCGGACAGTGCGCCGTACTCAGGGTAAGAACGCACGTCGAAGTACACGTCGCCGCCGGCGGCGTAGGCGTGGCCGCGTTCGAACAGGCGGCGCATCAGCGCGATCATCTCGGGTACGTGGCCGGTCGCGCGCGGCTCGACGTCAGGCGGCAGGCAGCCGAGGGCGGTGTAGGCGTTGCTGAAGGCACGTTGGTTGCGCTCCGCGACCGCCCACCATGGCACGCCCTCGCGTCGCGCCACGTCGAGGATCTTGTCGTCGATGTCGGTGACGTTCCTGCAGAAGGTCACGTGATATCCGCTCGCCGTCAGCCAGCGCACCAGGATGTCGAAACACACACCGGAACGCAGATGGCCGATATGCGGCGCGGCCTGCACGGTGGCACCACACAGGTACAGCGAAACCTTGCCAGCAGCAGCGGGCACGAACTCGCGCACCGCACGCACGGCGGTGTCATGAAGGCGCAGGCCAGGTTCCATCTCGTCCGTCATCCGTCCGGTTGCCCGGCGCCTTTCTCGCGCTCGCGGGCGTGGCTTTACGCTGCACAGCGTATCGGCGCCAGGGGTAGGCGTGTTGCCGGAGCCAACTGGCAAGGCAACGCCGGCACGCACGACGGCGGCCGGCTGTGCGGATCAGCCAGAATTGCCGCGGGCCCAGCTCCACGCGTAGCCGGGATCCTCGGTCTGCATAGCCGCCGGGCCGAGCAGCAGCGGCCGGAATGTGTCGATCATCACGGCGGTCTCATCGGTGCTTGCCCGGCCCTCGGCGAGGCCGCGCACGGCGGCCTCGACCGTACCTGGCTGCGGGCCGTGAGTGAACCCGGACGGGTGCAGGCTTATCGAGCCAATCGCAATACCCGATCCGCGGCGTGCGGAGTAGTCACCGGCGACGTAGAACATCATCTCGTCTGAGTCCACATTGTGGTGGTTGTACGGGATCGGCACGGCCGCGGGATCGAAGTCAAGGGGGCGCGGGCAGAACGAGCAGACGACGAAATTCGGCCCCTCGAAGGTCTGGTGGACGGGGGGCGGCGCGTGCGTCCGCTTCACCACAGGCTCGAAGTCGGCAATGTTGAACGCATACGGGTACAGGTAACCATCCCAGCCGACGACGTCGAACGGATGATGTGCGTAGGTGAGCCTGGTCAGCCCTGCCCGGTTGCGGACGAGCACGGGCACTTCCTCGCCCTCCGCGAGAAGTGGGCCTTCTGGCCCGCGCAGGTCCCGCTCGCTGTACGGTGCGTGCTCGAGGAACTGCCCGTGAGGTGACAGGTACCGCTTCGGTGCCCCAATGTGGCCCCTCGCCTCGGCCACCAGCGCCCGGGCAGGCGTGTTTGTGATATCTGGCATCCATCGATGGATTGTGCCTGCTGGGATGAGCACGTAGTCGCCAGGCCCGGCGTCGATCCTGCCGTAGACCGATTCAAACCGCGCGTGACCACTTTGCAGGTAGATCATCTCGTCGCCCGCCGAGTTCCGGTACAGGTCCGAGGGTGCGTCGGCGGACGCGTAGTAGATGCGTATGTCGTCGTTGCCGAGGAGCAGGTGCCTGCCAAGGACGAGATCGCCGCCATCCGGCAGATCCTGGGTGCGGAAATGGCGCGGAGCGAGTGGCAGATTGTGGGTGATGGGGCCGGTGGCCGCCGTGTCGGGCACGACATCGCTCTTGACGATGGCTGTGGGCAGATTGACGTGGTAAAGCAGCGACGAATCGGCGGAAAAGCCCTCCTCGCCCATTAGTTCCTCTGCATAGAGGCCACCGTCAGGCCTGCGCAGCTGAACGTGCCGTTTCCGCGGGATTTCCCCCAGTGCCCGGTAATAGGGCATTCTATCTCCTTTGACCTGACAGGCCCGGGCAACACCGCCCGCACAACAGGCACGGGAGCATCTCGCGGCGCCGCCGCGTGCCACTGCCCGCACCGCCGTGGCACAACGCATTGGCACTGCGGGACGCATCAGCCTGACCGCTACGACGGGGCCGCGTGTCGCTCCCTCTCGACTATAGACGTACGGCGTAAGGTCGGCATCGCCGGAGGAAGGACCCCATAACCCCCAATGAACCACGACAACTCACCTGGCGGCAGGGACAGTGACGCACCCGGCCGCTTCCAGGACAAGCACGGCCCGCGGCTGATCGCGCTGCTCATCGTGAGCGTCGGCGTGCTGACCGCCGCCGCGGCCGCATTCCTGTTCTCTTATCCGGATGTGCACGACATCGCTCGCGGGGCGGGTGTGCAGGCAGGGCTTGCCCGCTTCTATCCAGCCCTGCCTGACGCCGTGCTTGTGGTGGCCTGCGCCGCCGTGCTCGCGCTCCGCCGGGCGCGTTGGTGGGTCCGCTTGCTGCCGTGGCTGTCGATCATCGCGATCGTCGCGCTCGTCGGGGCCGCGGACGCGGTACACGGCATGGCGATCAACCCTCCGCGGCGGCCTACGGAGGTGGCGGTAGCGGTCCTTCCCTGGATACTGCTGCTGCTCACCTTCCAGCTCTGCCTTTCAGTGCTGCGGCACGCGCGGAACGATCAGGCGCCGTCTGCCCCCGCCAGCCCCACGGTGAACGAGCAACTAGTGACAGAACCCGCATTGGCCAAGCCGGCGACTGCCGGTACGGCTGCGGCCAGTCAACGGGCGGACAACGCTGCGGTGAACAGCACGACAGGGCACGGCCAGGCAGCCGGCGGCACGGTGCTCACGTCGCCAGCACTTGCAAACCCAGATACTCCGCCAGGCAGCCCGGCAGAAGCAAGCCCAGCCGTCACCCGCCCCGCCGGCACCCGCCCCGTCGGCGGCACCAGCACCGCCAGCGCCGGCCCAGGGGAACGAGACTCGGCCGGAGGAAACGCGGCCGAACCAAGCCCGGCCTACGCCAGCCCGGCCTACACCACCACCGCCGACGGACGGGCACCAGGAAGTCTGGAGTCCGGCGGTAAGGCCCTGGGTGACAGCTTCTCCCCATCCACCTTGCGAGGGCTTGATCTCATCCTGCCGCCATACCCCGACGAGCCCGACAGCCAGACCGCCAGCACGCCGCCCTGGGACGACGCCGATCAGGAACCCGCCGAGGCCCCGGGAGCAGATTGGGACCACGCCGGCCGCCCGGACGGGCGCACCGCCGACCCGGGGCCCGAGCTTGCTATCGAGGCCGATCCAGCGCCCGATGACCCGGCGAGCGATGAGAGTCATGCCACCGGCGACGAGATGACTGACGACCGCCTTCGCCTCATTGGCGCACGCCGCGCCCGGGGCCCTTTACCGGCGCCAGTTGCCGTCAGCCCTGGCGCGCACGACGGCGAGCACGACCGCGAGAGCGAGCCCGCATTTCCCGCACCACCACTCAGTGCGCCGGTGCCTGAGAGCGTCCTCACAGAGCGCACGGAACGGCCAGCGGAAGAGGGGGAACCGAAACCGCCCGAGAGCGGGCCCAGGCCGCACGCCACGGGAGGGCTGGCGCAGAAGGCGGCGCAATGGGCGGGGCAAACCAGGACGCGGGCACCGCAATCTACTCAGCCGGACGCATCCGCACTCGAGCCGGCACAATCGGCTGGGTGTCAGCCGGACAGGAACGAGCCCGGGGAATTGCAGGTGGCGGAACCCGTCCAGCCAGCCGCCGCAAGGGAACGGGACGTGCCAGAACGCGAGACACCGCAAGCAGGCGCGCGCGAGCTGGGCAGTGACGAGCCCGGGGCGCTGCAGCCGACGGAACCCGTTCAGCCGGCCGCCGCCCACGAACCGGAGACGCCACAAAGCGAGACGCCGCAACCAGACGCGCATGAGCCGGACGGGAAAGAGCCCGAGGCGCCACGACCGGAGCCGGACCACCCGGACGCCTCCGAACACGAGGTAGCGGAACCCGCAGGGGATTTCCCGCGCGTCCGCAGTTCCCCGGTTCCGCCAAAGTCTGAGCGCGAGGCCCGGCGCCGACGGTGAATTCCCGAGCAGGGCGACCACAGCTCGCCAGTCTCAGTCTCGCTGCTGCGGCCTGACACTAACTCGACTGTCAAAGTCCGCGATCCGAAGTGTCGCTAGGATCGGCTGATTTCAGCCTCCGTGGGCTGGCCCGCCGAGTCAGTTCGGCCGTTCCCCGCCGCGACGGCGACGATGGCAGTCGCGATGGCGGCTATCCCCTCGCCGCGCCCCGTCAGCCCAAGCCCGTCGGTGGTAGTGGCAGCCACGGTGACGAGAGCGCCGCCGACAGCCGCCGAGAGCACCGCCTCGGCCTCGGCGCGCCTAGACGCAATCCTCGGCCGGTTTCCAATGAGCTGTATGGCCACGTTACCGACGCGGTATCCAGCGTCAGCCACGAGCTTGGCAACCGCGGACAGCAGTTCCGTTCCCGCCGCCCCGGCCCATTCGGGTTCGGCGGTGCCGAAGCAGCTACCAAGATCACCTAGGCACGCTGCGGACAGCAGCGCATCGCAGGCCGCGTGCGCGGCAACGTCTCCATCTGAATGACCGGCCAACCCGTCCTGGCCCGGCCAGAAAAGCCCGGCCAGGTAGAGTGGGCGACCGGAACGCAACGGATGGACATCGACGCCGATGCCCACCCGTGGCAAGTCTGTGCTCACAGCTCTGTGCTCACAGGCTAGTGATCAGTAGACAGGACCTCGTCGAGAAGCGCTTCAGCCTTGTCCTCGTTTGTTTTCTCAGCAAGGGCCAGCTCACTCACAAGAATCTGCCTGGCCTTGGCAAGCATGCGCTTCTCACCCGCGGAAAGCCCGCGTTCCCTGTCCCTTCTCCACAGGTCGCGCACAACCTCCGCGACCTTGTTCACATCACCCGAGGCGAGCTTCTCCAGATTCGCCTTATACCTGCGTGACCAGTTTGTCGGCTCCTCGGTGTGCGGCGCACGGAGCACCTCGAACACCCTCTCGAGCCCCTCCTGGCCAACGACGTCACGCACGCCGACAAGCTCAGCGTTATCGGCAGGCACGCGCACCGTCAGGTCGCCCTTGTCGACCTTCAAGACCAGGTAGGATCTTGCCTCGCCCTTGATCGTCCGAGTCTCGACGGCTTCAATCCGAGCAGCCCCATGGTGGGGGTAGACGACAGTGTCGCCGACCTTAAAAGTCATGTGGCAAGTACCCCTTCCGCTGAAGACAAGGTTACCACGGCGGACGCGGGTGATAAACCGCTCTTGACGGTAAACGTGCAGGTCACTGGGGAATTTCGGGGCATCAGAATACGCGTGGGACGCCGGTGCATCAACCGGGCGGCGCCCGCAGGGCGCAACCTTCTGGGGTCAGTAGGCACACGGGTTCACCACTACGGGCGTGGCGGGCTCATACTGGAAGCCACGGTGGCAGTGCCGGACTGCGCGCAGAGCGTGCGGTGCAGGCTGCTACGCCAGCGCCGCAAGCTTCCTCGGCCGGTGACGGGAGGTGCGCGTGGAAATGGGCGGCGAACCCGAGCGAGACGAGAGCGGCCTGCCGCCGGTCGAAATCGAGATTCCAGACGATGCACGGGAACTCGCCCGTGATGTGCAGGCGTACTACCGCGAACTGCGTGCGGCGCGGCGGCGTCGTCGGCTCAAGCGCCTCACGGCACCCTTTACCAGACACGGAATGGTGGTCCCTCTTGTCGCGGGAACTCTTGCCGTGACACTGTTCGCCGGCACCATGCTCACGGTGATCACAAGTACGCCGCCGGAGGTCCCGTCGTCCGTGTCCGCGCAGCGGCCACCCGCGCCGTCGTCTAGCGCGCTTGTGCCACCCGTGGGGCAACTGGGCGGGCCACTACCCAGCGCGGAGGTCTTCATCGACAAGATGCCGTTGAAACTGCGCGACCTCAACCCATCCGTGCTCGCGCTTGTTCCCCCAACCTGCCGTTGCCTCGTCGCGCTGCGGCAGCTTGCGGCGCAAGCTGCCGCAGCACAGATCAAGATCTACTTTGTCGGTAGCGACAGCGGACTGAAACAGGTCACGAGTCTGGCGGCACGCGCCGACCGAGGCAACGTTCAGGTGATCGACGATGTGCACAACGTCCTCAGCAAGTCCTACGATCCCGTCGGCCTTACCGCGGTCCTTGTGCACAAAGACAGCGCAGTGGGATCGGTGCAACGCAAGCTGATCCCTGGTTTCAAGCTCAAGGCCGAACTCGGCCGGCTCGCCCAACCTGGCCTTGGCAAACCGGACACCCCGCCGCCCAGCTGATACCCGGATGGCGAGACACCTGGGCCAGCCGAACAACTGGAGCTGGACGAGCTGCGACTACGCGGACCAGCTGGGGGAGTACTTGACGCACCCGAAACTCAGGCTTGCCGCGCCAGTAGCGGCAACCGGCTAGAACGTTAGCGAGCCAAAGCGCGGTGGATGCCGCGCTGCCGCCGGCACAAGTAGCCTCTGAGCCGTGCAAGCACGCGTCATCGAGGGCCTCGTCAGAAGCTGCCACCCGCAGCCGGTAATCGCCGTCGCGGCGGGCGTTACCGCGATCGCCTACGCGGCCGGCCGTGGGCTCGCCGGTACGGCGCTCGCCGGGCTGGCGGTGCTGACCGGCCAGCTCTCAATCGGCTGGAGCAACGACTATCTCGATCGGCGCACAGACATGGCGGCAGGACGACGGGACAAGCCGTTGGCGCTCGGCGCCGTTCCCGCGCGGCTGGTCGCGTCCGCCGCGGTCGCCGCGGTGATCTGCTGCGTCCCGCTATCGCTCGCAAGCGGCTGGCGCGGCGGCCTTGCCCAGCTCGCGGCAGTGGGCTCGGGCTGGATCTACAACCTCGGCGTGAAGCGAACCATCTGGTCACCTGTGCCTTTCATCCCGGGTTTCGGCCTGTTCCCCGCGTTTGTCACGCTCGGTCTGGCGGGCCACCCGTGGCCTACGTGGTGGGCACTGACCGCTGGCGCCCTGCTCGGTGTGGGCGCGCACTTCGCCAATGTCCTGCCGGACCTGCCCGCGGACCTCGCTACCGGAGTCCTTGGCCTGCCGCAACGGCTGGGCGGCAGGATCTCGCGGCTGGCGGCGGGCGTCTTCCTCGGCGCGGCCACGGCTATTCTCGCGGTCGCGCCAGGGGGGTTCGATGCACTCGCCGCATTCGGCCTCGCCGCGTCGGTCGCAGTAATCGCGGCGGGCGTGGCAGGTGCCATCGCAGGGCCGCGCCACCAGACAGGGCGCGTGCTCACCATGGCCGCGGTCATCGCCGCTGGCCTGCTCGATGTGGTGCTGCTTGTGGCGAGGGCCGGCCAGATGAGCTAACCGGCATCACATCGCCGTGACGCCGCCGCTCCTACTAGCCGCCGCTCCTACTAGCCGCCGCTCCCACTTGCTGGATGACTGGGCGCTCCCGCGATCACGACATCTGGGTCAGGGACGTTGGGCCGCTAGTAGGGATCGGGGGTGGTTGGGTAGCTGCGCCCGGATGGGGTTGTCCAGCGGAAGGTGCCCGGGTGGGGTTGTTCGAGGTGCCAGCCGGGAGCCTGCTTGACTTGGTGGTGCCGTCGGCACGCGGGCCCGAGGTTACACTCGCAGGTCCGGCCGCCCTGGTCGTAGGCGGTTGTGTGGTCGCAATCACATTGGGCCGCGGTGCGGCGGCAGCCCGGGAATACGCAGGTCCGGTCGCGGATCTCGATCAGGTGCCGCAGCCGCCGCGGCGGCGTGTACCCGGGGGCCTGGCGCTGGTGGGCGCAGCTGCCGGCGGCCAGCGGCTGGATGTCGAACGCCAGCCGCTGGCGGCCGGGCCCGCCGCCGCCCTCGCCGCTGCCGCGGCTGGTAGCCAGCGGGTCGATATCGAACGCCAGCCGCCACCGGCCGGTGCCGCCGCCCTCGCCGCTCCCGGCAGCACCGCCGCTCCCGGCGGCACCAGCATCCGGGCCACCGCCGGCGGGGCTTCCGCGGCTGCCAGGCGGGCCGGGGCCGCCGGATGTTGCGCCGGGCGTGCCGGATGTTGTGCCGGGGCCGCCGGGCGTGCCGGATGTTGTGCCGGGGCCGCCGGGCGTGCCGGATGTTGTGCCGGGGGCGCCGGATTTTGTGCCGGGGCCGCCGGGGTCACGGGATGTTGTGCCGGGGCCGCCGGGACCGGGATGGCCTGGGGGCGTGCCGTCAGGTGGGCGGGCCCGGCCCGATGGGGCCCGGCCCGATGGGGCCCGGCCCGATGGGGCCCGGCCCG
The DNA here is from genome assembly GCA_963727015.1 of uncultured Actinomycetota bacterium. Taxonomy (GTDB): domain Bacteria; phylum Actinomycetota; class Actinomycetes; order Streptosporangiales; family Streptosporangiaceae; genus DATFVJ01. Next base: position 311,619 of record CAVSEV010000011.1, read on the forward strand.
GCGGGGCGCAGCCGTGGCCGATGGCCTCGCCGTTCGGGCCGGTCAGGGTCAGGCACCAGCGGGACGCCGGATCGGCGGCGGCGAGCGCGGCGAGTTCGGCGGCGGTGGCGGCGTCGACCGGCCCGAACCCGCCGGCATCGCCCGGGGCCTGGGACAAGCCGAGCAAGGTGGCCAGTGGCAGGGTCAGGTTGACCCGCGCCGCCAGCCCAGCCCGGCCGCCCGCGCCCGCCTTGTGCTCCGCGCTGGCCGCCTGGTCCGGGCCTGCCGCCCGCCCCGGGCGCGTTTCCCGCCCCGTGCCGGCGGGGTGTCCCGGCCCGGCGGTCTGCGCCGGATTGGCTGCCTGCCCCGGATTGGCTGCCTGCCCCGCATTGGCTGCCTGCCCCGGATCGGCTGCCTGCCCCGGATCGGCTGCCTGCCCCGGATTGGCGGCCTGCCCCGGATCGGCGGCCTGCCCCGGATCGGCTGCCTGCCCCGGATTGGCTGCCTGCCCCGGATTGGCTGCCTGCCCCGGATCGGCGGCCTGCCCCGGATCGGCGGCCTGCCCCGGATTGGCTGCCTTCTCAGGAATGGCGCCCTGCCCCGGATCGGCCGGCTGGTCTGAGCCGACGGCCTGCGCCGGATCGGCTGCCTGCGCGGGATCGGCGGCCTGCGCCGGATCGGCCGGCCACTGTGGGCTGGCGGTCGGCGCCGGATCGGCGGTCTGCTCTGAGCTGGCGGCCTGCGCCGGATCGGCGGTCTGCGCCGGATCGGCGGCCTGTGCCGGATCGGCGGTCTGTGCCGGGCCGGTTTCCCCACCGGCTGCGGGGGGCTCGGCGGGGGTGGCGAGGAGTTCGCCGATCGGGGTGCCGGTCAGCAGCGCGACGAAGACCCCGGCGCGCAGCTGGTCCAGGCTCGCCTGGGCGCCGGATTTCTTCAGCTGCCGGGCCAGCGTGTCGATCCGCTTGTCGGCGGCCAGCGCCCCAGCGGGCGGCAGGTCCCGCCCGGCCAGCGACGCGGTGCCCGACGGCTCCCGCCACCGCTCCACCCGCGCCTCCCGCTGGGCCTGCTCCCGGCGCCGGCGCGCCGCGCCCGGATCGACCGCGAACACCGCCTGCAGGCACGCGGCCCGCAGCTGGCCGCTGGTCAGCCGGCCCGCCTTGGTGAGCAGGGCCGCCTCCACCCGCCGCGCGGCGGCGTCGTCCAGGACGGCCAGCTGGTCCGCGATCACCCGGGCCCGGTAGTCATCGATCACCCCGGCCGCCAGCGCGGCCGCCGTCCCCGGCAGCCGGGCCAGGTCAGCGGCCCGGTCCACCAGCTGCTGCGCCCCCCGCTGGGTCAGCGTCAGCGCGCACGCCAGCTCCGACTCCACCGACGCGACCGCCCGGCCCAGATCCTGGCCCAGCTCCCGCGCCAGCCCGGCGCGCCGCGCCGACAGCTCACTGACCGCGGAAAACTCACCCGCCGCCGCCCACGACCCCAGCCGCCGGAACGCCCGCACCACCCCGGTCAGCTCATCATCACCCAGCCCCCCGAGTCCCGCGCGCGCGTCCTGCGCGAAACCCGCCAGCACCGCCCCCGGCTCCAGCACATCCAGCACCCCGCCGCCCGAAAACCCCGGGCCCGCCCACTCCGGCCCGCCGCCACCAGCACGAGACACCAGTCCAGCCGGAAACGCCAGCGCCAGCTCCGGATGCACCCACCGCGCCCGCGCCGCCTCCGCCGCCAGCCGCCCGACCAGCACCTCACGCGGCACAGCCGCCTCCGGCCCATCCACCGGATCACTATCAGGATCAGGCGCCAGCCCCCACAACTCCGCCACCGTCGGCTCCACCCACTCCGCACCCCCATCCACGCCCCAGCAGACGCCAGCGCCAGCACCAGCCCGGCCAGCACCCGCCGCCGCCCAGCCGACAGCACCGGCACGGTCCGACGCTGCGGCGGACCCAGGCTGCCCGGCGAACCCAGGCTGCCCAGCGGACCCAGGCTGCCCGGCGGGGCCGGGCTGGGGGGTTGCCGGGCAGCCTGGCTGGGCAGTGGCGGGGCGGGCTGGGTGGCGGGCCGGGCTGGGTGGCCGGGCTGGGCTTCGCGGCCGGGCCGGGCTGGGTGGCCAGGCCGGGCTGGGCGGTGGCGGGGCGGGGCTGGGCGACGGGGCCGGGATGCCGGCCGCGCCCGGCCCGCTGCGGAGGCGACGGGACATGTCCCGAAGGCTGGCCCGCACCATCAGCGGTCATCCCGGTCACCTCCCCGCCTCGCAGCATCCGTCGACTGTCTTCGAACATGCTATCGGGCGGGTACGACAATTCCCGAGCACCGGCAAACCGGCCCGCGGCCGAATTCTCCGAAGCGGTCAGGACTAGGCTGCGGCAGCGGTTCAGAATGCTGCCCGTCCGCGCCGCGACACACGAACCCCAACCAGGAAGTCCGGATCGCGGCCACTACGAGCTGCCACCGGTCACGGCCCGGACACAGCCACCGATCAGGACCCGGACACAGCCACGGCTGCGGCCCGGCACAGCCACCAGTCACGGTTGCCGCGGCTACGGTTCGGCCGTCACGGGCGGACTGCCAAGCGGTGACGGGCCGGCTGTCACGGTCGGCTGCCCGCGTGCTCGCATCACCAAGCCAACCGCCTGGGTCCTACGCGCCCGGCCTCACATCAACGAGTCCACAAATCAAGAGCAATCAAGGACCGCTTGTCCCGGTGCGCAGACAGCCCAGTTGTGCCAGTCCGTGGCGGCCAGGCGAGCAGACGCCAGGCGAGCAGACGGCCAGGCGTGCAGACGGCCGGGCGAGCAGACGGCCGGGCGAGCAGACGGCCGGGCGAGCAGACGGCCAGGGCGAGCAGACGGCCAGGGCGAGCACGCGGCAGCCGCCAGCAAGCCCTGCCGAGGCACGCGAACGCCCCTGCGGGGGCCGGTCAACCTGGCGTTCCAGGTCATGGGGAGGGCAGGTGAAAGGGCCCGTCGGCCGGACCGCTACGCTATGCGACGTCCGCCTGATCCGCTTGCGAGACGGAGGAGACGACTCCGTGATCCGCAGAACCGCCATTCGGCTCGCGGCAAGTGCCGCGGCGGTCGCACTCGTCCCGGCGCTCGCCGGCTGTGCCGCCGGCGTGAACGCCCAGACTAACCAGCCATTCACGCCAACCGACGGCGCGAGCACCGTCTTTCATAACATCGCCATCCGCGACGTCTTCGTGCTCGGGCCTCGCGTGAACGGAACACTGCAGCCTGGCGAGGACGCCGGCATGTTCCTCGCGCTGGTCAATAACGGCGCGCCCGACGAGCTGACCGCTGTCTCCGCGCCGGGTACAGCGACGTCAGTGACGATCCACGGCGGCACCGTGCAGCTTGGCCAGGCGCAGCCCGCGCTCCTCACAGGTCCCTCACCCGAGCTTGTGCTCAACGGGTTGACCAGGCCGCTGATCGGCGGTCAGTCCGTCCCCATGACGCTCACCTTCCAGAACGCGGGCACCATCGCGATGATCATCCCGGTGGTGCCGCGGGCAAACTTCTACGCGACGTTTTCGCCTCCGGCTCCGAGCCCGACTCCGACCCCGACTCCGACCCCGGCAAAGAAGGGCAAGGCCTCGAAGAGCCCGCGCCCGTCGCCATCCGGCTCGGCGCGGCCGGCGACGGCCACACCGACGCCGAGCAGCACGCCTTAACCGACCAGTACGCCATAGCCGACCAGTACGCCATAGCCGACCAGTACGCCATGGCCGACCAGTACGCCTTCGCTGTCAGGACGCCGGATTAGCTGTCAGGAAGCGGATTCGAACTTGTAGCCGAGCCCGCGCACGGTCACGATGTGCCGCGGGGCCGCTGGGTCACGCTCGATCTTCGCCCGCAATCGCTTCACGTGTACGTCCAGCGTCTTGGTGTCGCCAACGTAGTCGACGCCCCAGACCCGGTCGATGAGCTGCATCCGGGTCAGCACCCGGTCAGCGTTGCGCAGTAGCACTTCGAGCAGTTCGAACTCCTTGAGCGGCAGCGGGGTCTGTTTGCCACGCACGGTGACCACGTGCCTGTCCACGTCCATCCGCACCGGTCCGGCCTCAAGGGTGACGGTCGGCAATTCCTCGACATCGCCCTGGCGGCGGAGCACGGCGCGGATCCGGGCCACTAGCTCACGCGAGGAAAAGGGCTTGGTCACATAGTCGTCGGCGCCGAGCTCAAGCCCGACCACCTTGTCGACCTCGGTGTCCTTGGCAGTCAGCATGATCACTGGAACGTTCGACCGCTGCCGCAGGGTCCGGCACACCTCCGTGCCGGGCAAGCCAGGGAGCATAAGGTCGAGCAGTACGAGGTCGGCCCCGCTGCGGTCGAACGTGTCGAGTGCATCAGGACCAGTCGGGCAGACGGCGACCTCGAAACCCTCCTTACGCAGCATGTACGAGAGGGCGTCACTGAACGACTCCTCGTCCTCGACCACAAGCACGCGTGTCACTTGACTGCCTCCCGCGCGTGCCGTGCCGCGGTCGTCTCTTCGCTCTTCGCAACCGGTTCAACCTGCTTCTGCAGCGGAAGCCTGAGGGTGAAGGTGGAGCCTGCGCCCTCCCTGCTCCAGACCGTAATCTTGCCGCCGTGCGCGGCGGTCACGTGCTTGACGATGGCCAGGCCGAGCCCGGTTCCCCCGGTCGCCCTCGAACGCGCCGGATCAACCCGGTAGAAGCGCTCGAAGATCCGTTCCAGGTCCCGCTCGGGGATGCCGATGCCCTGATCGGTGACGCTGACCTCGGCGGTCTTCTTGCCAGAACGCTGAGTGGAGACCACTACACGAGTCCGTTCCGGGCTATAGGCGACCGCATTCTCGATCAAGTTGCGCAGCGCCGTGACCAGCATGTCCTCGTCGCCCAGAACTCTCAGGTTCTGGTCACCGCCGGAGCTCAGCGTGATGCCATGCTTGTTGGCCTTCATCCTGCACCGGTCGATGGCCTCGGAAACGATCGCGTCGAGGTCAACCGGTTTGGCGTCGGTCACGGGCTCGGAGCTCTGAATCCGGGTCAGCGTGATCAGGTCCCGTACCAGCACGGTAAGCCGGGCCGCCTCCTGCCGCATCCGGCCCGCGAAGCGGCTCACCGCCTCCGGATCGTCTGCCGCCTCCTCGGTGGCTTCCGCGAGCAGCGCTAGCGCTCCGACCGGCGTTTTCAGCTCGTGGCTCACGTTGGCGACGAAGTCGCGGCGGACCGCCTCAACCCTGCGGCTTTCCGTCTGGTCATCGGCAAGCACGAGCACCAGGCCGCACCCCGCGAGCTGAGCCCCGAGCGGTGCCACCCGGACAGCGAAGCTCGTCGTCCTGCCGCCGAACTTGCGGTTGGGCACCTCTATCTCGGTCTCCCTGATTTCGCCGTCCCTGCGCACCTGACGGGCCAGCGCGATCAGGTCACCGACGACCAGCTGGTCTCCCTTAACGAGGCCGAACGCGCGTGCCGCAGAACTCGCGCGAAGGACGCGGTCGTCGTGGTCGACGACAACGGCGGAGGAGGGCAGCACGGAAAGCACGGAGGCGATTCCTGGCGGCAGCCCTACCGGCGGCGTCCCTCCCCGTGGCCCGCCCCGGCGGCTTCCCGGCCTCAGGGCAAGCACTGCCGCAGCGCCGGTCGCGAGGCCCGCCGCCGCCGCAATCCCCGCCACAAACTCGACAGTCACATCCTGATGGTATGCGGACGATGGGCGGGCCGGGCAACGCCGACCTGGGCGGCTAGAGGTAATTTGGGATGAATTCACCGGCCGGTCAGGGCGGGTTCGCCTGCGGCACGGGCCTGTCGCTAGCGGCCCTGATTGCGTACCGCCTCGGCTGCCTCCGCGGCCGCAGCGGGATCGAGGTACTCGCCGGGGCCGGCCGGGCGGAACTTCGCGTCGAGCTGGTACACCAGCGGGATGCCGGTCGGGATGTTAAGTGCGGCGATGTCCGCGTCGCTGATGCCGTCCAGATGCTTGACAAGCGCTCGCAGCGAATTGCCGTGCGCCACCACCAGGACGGTGGTGCCAGCGGCAAGATCGGGCACGATCCCGTCGTACCAGTAGGGCAGCATCCGGCCAACCACGTCCTTCAGGCACTCGGTGCGCGGCATAAGTTCCGGCGGCAGCGCCGCGTACCGCGGGTCACCCACCGGCGACAGCGGGTCGTCGTCGGCGAGCGGCGGCGGTGGCACGTCATAGGAACGCCGCCACAGCATGAACTGCTCGTCACCGAACTCGCCGCGGGTCTGCGCCTTGTTCTTGCCCTGCAGGCCGCCGTAATGCCGCTCGTTGAGGCGCCAGGAGCGGCGCACGGGCAGCCACGCCCACCCGGCGGCATCAAGCGCGATGTTGGCTGTCTGGATGGCGCGGTTAAGCACCGACGTGTGCACGACGCCTGGCCGCATGCTCGCGTCCAGCAGCAGCTTGCCCCCCGCAGCGGCCTCGTCCTCGCCTTTCGCTGACAACCCGACGTCCACCCAGCCGGTGAACAGGCCATCGGCGTTCCACGCACTCTCGCCGTGCCGAAGCAGCACCAGGGTTCCCATGATGCCCAAGCCTATCTGGGACGCCCGGCATCCCACACCGCCAGCCAAACCAGATCCTGCGCGGAGCCGGGCACGCACTGCTGGGTTCCGGGGCAACGGCGGGCGGGGTTTCAGCGGGCAGGCACCGTGCCCCCCGGCCAGCCATGCTCTATGGGCCACGTGGCGATCACCTACCACGGGAACACCGCGCGCCACGGCGCGGTTGGATGTGGCGGTTGCCCATGCGGGGGTGAGCGGAGGTGAATGGCTGTGCCGCGACAGTCGCCGAGGCGTATCGCGACCATCAGCGTGCACACGTCGCCGCTTGACCAGCCGGGTACTGGCGACGCGGGTGGCCTCAACGTGTACGTCGTAGAGGTCACCAAACGCCTGGCGGCGCTCAGCGTGGAGGTGGATATTTTCACCCGCGCGGTATCCCGCGACGCGCCACCCGTCGCCGAACTCGCTCCCGGCGTGCTAGTCAGGCATGTCGTCGCGGGCCCGTTTGAGGAGCTCGACAAGGGCGATCTGCACGGCGAACTCTGCCAGTTCACGTTCGGCGTGCTGCGTACGGAGGCTGCCTACGAACCCGGCAGGTACGACCTCGTGCATGCGCACTACTGGCTGTCGGGACAGGTCGGGGCCGTCGCGAAGGAACGGTGGGGCGTGCCACTCGTGCAGTCCATGCACACGCTGGGCAAGGTCAAGAACGGCGCGCTCGCGGCGGGGGACGCGCCCGAGCCCGCGATCAGGATCCGCGGCGAGACTGAGGTGATCGCGGCGGCGGACCGGCTGGCCGCGAACACGGCACAGGAAGCCAGCCAGCTGATCACGCTTTATGACGCGGACCCCGCCCGGGTAGCTACCGTCAACCCCGGTGTGGATCTCGCCGTCTTCAGGCCCGGCTCGCGCGCCGACGCACGGCTCAGGCTGGGACTGCGCCAGGAGGCCGTGGTGCTGCTTTTCGCCGGCCGGGTTCAGCCGCTGAAAGGACCCGACGTACTGCTGCGCGCCGCGGCACGGATGATCCGCGAGGACCCCGGTCTCGCGCGCAGGCTCGTGGTTGCTTTCGTGGGCGGGCCGAGCGGGTCAGGCCGAGCGGACCCGGACCGGCTGAGCGAACTGGCCGCCGGGCTCGGCCTCGCGGGCCACGTGCGGCTCGAGCCGCCCTGCCCGCAGCCGGAACTGGCCGACTGGTACCGGGCGGCGACCGTCGTCGTAGTGCCGTCACACTCGGAGTCGTTCGGCTTGGTGGCGGTGGAGGCGCAAGCGTGCGGTACGCCCGTCGTCGCCGCTGCGGCAGGCGGGCTGCGCACAGCCGTCCGCGACGGGGTGTCCGGCCTGCTCGTAGCCGGGCACGACCCGGCGGAGTACGCACGCGTGCTCGGCGACCTGATCGGGGCGCCGCGGCGGCTTCGGCGGCTTCGGCGCGGCGCGCTCGCGCATGCGTCACAGTTCGGCTGGGCGAATACCGTCGAAAAGTTGCTCAAGGTGTATACCGGGGCCATGGAGGAGCATGTTGCGGCCGCGGTGGACGCGTGACGGCCACACCAGCAGGCGAGGACACCTTCGCGGTGGTCGAGCGTGCGCTCAGGGCGTCCGACATCAGCTACGAGAATCCCCGCCAAGGCGCGTACCTGGCCAAGCTGGAGGGCCAGCACAAGCTCGCGACGATGACCTGGCTCGTCGTGGGCAGGCACAGCCTGCACGTGGAGGCGTTCTTCTGCCGGCAGCCCGACGAGAACCACGCCCGCTTCTACCGGTTCCTGCTGCAGCGCAACGCACGGATGTTCGGGGTGCATTTCGCGCTCGACCCGGTCGGAGACGTGTACCTGGTCGGCCGGGTACCGCTCCAGGCCGTCAGCGCCGACGAGATCGACCGGTTGCTCGGGTGCGTACTCAGCTACGCGGACGACAACTTCGACGCGGCACTTGAAATCGGGTTCGCCACCTCGATCAAGAGAGAATGGAAATGGCGGGCTAGCCGCGGTGAGAGCCTAGCCAACCTGCGTGCGTTCGCTCGCTTTGCCGATCCTGCGCGCGGTGGCTGAGTTCCAGGCTCAGCCCGGCGCCTGCGCGGCGAGCGCACGCTCAAAGGCGGCGAAAACATCAGTGCCTAGCAGTACGAACCTCGCGTCCTCGACTCCGCTCGCTGTGTCCTGCACCGTGCTCACCGCGATCCGCGCCGCATCCTGCACCGGCCACCCGAAGATACCGGCGGACACGGCCGGAAAGGCGACGGTGCGCGCGCCGAGTTCATCGGCGACCCGCAGCGCCGCCTTGTAACAGGACGCGAGCAGGTGCGACCGGTCCTGGGCGGCAGAGTAGACAGGCCCGACGGTATGGATCACCCACCTCGCACCCAGTTGCCCGGCCGTGGTCGCGGCGGCCTGGCCGACCGGCAGGCCGTCACGGTAAGCGCCCGCCCGCAGCTCCCGGCACGCGGCCAGGATCGCGGGACCACCGCGCCGATGGATCGCACCGTCCACCCCGCCGCCGCCAAGCAGGGACGAGTTGGCGGCGTTCACAATGGCGTCCACCCGCTGCTGTGTGATGTCGCCAAGCACCAGCGTTATGGCCATGTCGGCCACAATAGGAGGTCCCGCGCATGATTCAAGCCGCGTCCTCGATCAAGGGTGAGGCCGGGCTCAGGCTGTGTCCCCTGGAACTGCTCGCCGGCCCGGCCCCAGGGATCTTTTCACTCGGCGGCAGGACCGGGACGGGTAACTGGCCATAGGCCGGCGGGCCGCAGGGCGCCGGTCAGGCGCCCGCGGGCTCCGTGATGGGTGGCTTGGCCCCGGCCGGTTCTGACTCGCGAATCCCGTACCGCGCGTACACGTGGCGGAGCGGCCCGGGCGCCCACCAGTTGGCGCGGCCAAGCAACCGCATCGTGGCGGGCACGAGCAGCACGCGCACGATGCTCGCGTCCACTATGAGAGCGATGATCATGCCGACGCCGATGAGCTTGATGAAGCTGATGCCGGATGCGGAGAAGGCGCCGATCACGATGATCAGGAGCAGCGCCGCGCTCGTAATGACACCGCCGGTGCGTTGCAGGCCGCTGGCCACGGCGGCGCGGTTGTCGCCCGTGATGTCGTAACGCTCGCGGATCCTGGACAGCAGGAACACCTCGTAGTCCATGGACAGCCCGAAGATGATCGCGAGCATGAGGATCGGCGTGGTCGGGTCGATCCAGCCGCTCGGCGTGAAGCTCAGCAAGCCGGACAGGTGGCCCTCCTGGAAGATCCATACGACTGCGCCGAAGGTCGCCGACAGCGACAATACGTTCATCACGATCGCCTTGAGGGGCAGGACGATGGATCCGAACGCAAGGAACAACAGCACGAACGTGGCGATGGCCACCATCAGCGCCATCCACGGCAGGGTGCGCGCCGAGGCTTGCGAGCTCGTCGAGAAGCTGGGCGCTGGCGCCACCGATGTAGACCCGTGCGCCCGGCGGCGGCGGGACATCCCGGACCGCCGCGGCTATGTTCCGTGCCTGCGCGGACTCCGGGTCAGGCTGATAGCGCATGTCGACGCGTGCGACGCTGCCCGCCGCGCCGGTCACCTGAGCCGCTGTTATACCGGGAAGGCGATCGAGGCGGGCGACATAGGCGGCGAGTGCGGCGTGCTGGGCCGGTGCCGCGGCGGGGCCGGGTAGCTCGACGGCCGCTTCGATCGGGTTGGTCGAGTTGACGGGGAAGTCGCGGTTCAGCTGGTCGGCTACCTGCCCCGGCTGCGCGCTTGCTGGCAGCACCCGCGCGTCCGTGCCACCCCAAGAGATTTTGAGGAATGGTGCAGCGAGTGTGAGCAGCGCGACGACGATCACAACCGCGTAGGTGACCGGGCGGCGCATGACGCTCTGCGCGATCCGATACCAGCCGCCACTGCTCTCGGGGCCCGGCGGGCGCTTGACCGCGGGCCGCACCCGCAGCGCATTGACCCGTGGGCCGAGCACCGCGAGCAGGGCCGGCATGATGGTCAGCGTAGCGAGCATGTCCACCACGACGGCCGCCACACCGCCATAGCCCATCGAGCGCAGGAGCGTCTCAGGGAAGAGGATCAGGCTCGAAAGTGCCACGGCGACCGTGACCCCGGAAACCGCGACGGTACGCCCGGCGGTGGCCACGGTCCGGGTGAGCGCCTGCTCGACCGTGGCCTGCCGGTGTAGCTCCTCACGGAACCGGACGACCATGAACAAGCCGTAGTCGATCGCCAGGCCCAGTCCAAGAATCGTGGTGATATTGATCGAGTAGATCGACACGGTGGTGAACAGGGTGAGCAGCCGCAATGCGGCCAATGAGCCGAGAATGGCGATGCCGCCGATCACCAATGGCAAGCTCGCGGCCGCCAGGCCGCCGAAGATCACGGCGAGCAGGATGAGCAAGCACCGGCGCGGAGAATCCCTCGGCCTTGCCGATGTCGCTGCTGACCTGATTGTCGATCGCCTCATTGGCAGGAACCAGGCCACCCACCTGAGTCCGCAGGCCAGCGGGGGCAAGCCCGCCCTTGATGGCGTCGAAGTTCTGCTGCCGCGCGCTGTCGTCCGCCCCCTTCAACTGGATCACGGCGTAGGTCTCCCGCCGATCCGCGCTGACGAACTGCGGCGAACGGGTGGACCAGTACGTCTGCTCGGACGCCACGTTAGCCGCGGGAAGTGCCGCCAGATTGTTTGTGACCGCAGCACGATAGGCCGGATCGTCCACGGTCCTGGCCGCACTTCGGTAGAGCACGACCACGTCAGCGTCGTCCCGGCCAAGCGCCCGTGTGAGCACATTGCTGGCCATCTGGCTCTGGCTGTTCGGTGGAGCGAAGCCGCCGGACGATTGAAGCGATCGGAAGACGCCGGTCGCCCAGACGCCGGCTAAGGCCACAGCGACCAGGCCAACCGCCAGGACCAGCCAACGCCGACGCTGAATGATGCGTCCCCACGCCTCGAACATCTGTGCCTCCCGGGGTAGGCTTGTTACCAGTCGTTAACTTAGTAAACGGCGTAAATTAGTGATAGCTGTAAACTTCGCATACGCCGTTAATCAGTGTCAAGGCCGTTTAGGAGGCAGGCGTGGAACAGGCAGCCGACCCGGTACCCGTGGTAAGCCGCCGCGACCGCGTCCGCGCGGCGACCAGCGAGGAGATCAAGAAGGTCGCGCGCCAGATCCTCGTCGACGAAGGGCCCGACGCGGTGACGCTGCGAGCGATCGCCCGGGAGATGGGGATGACAGCGCCCGCCCTCTACCGGTACTTCGGCAGTCACCAGGATTTGATCAGGAATGTGATCGGCGACGTCTTCCTGGAGATCGCCGCCGACATCCAAGCGGCGATAGACACCGCGGCCGCCGACGGTATCGCGGCGAAGTTCATCGCCGCCGCGCGCGAGTTCCGCCGGTGGTCACTGAGCCATCAACGCGAGTTCGGGCTGGTATTCGGCACCCCGCTGCCTGGCCTTGACCTTAACCACACCGACATCGCGGACGAGTGCGGCCGCAGGTTCAGCGACACATTCCTCGCGCTGTTCGTCGAGCTGTGGCAGAACAAGGCATTTCCTGTGCCCGCCCCGGGGGAGATCGAGCCGAACCTGCGGTCGCAGCTTAAGCGCTACCGAGATGGCGTGGCGGCCAACGGCCGCTTCCTGCAGGTCGCGGCTGCCACCTTTCCGCTTGGCGCCATCTTGTCGTTCGTGTATTGCTGGACCCGGCTCTACGGAATGGTGAGCCTGGAGGTGTTCGGCCATCTGAGCTGGATTCTTGACGATGGTGAGCCGATGTTCGAACTGATGCTGAAAGAGATCATGCCGGTCCTCGGGCTTGAGTATCCGGCGGTAAAGCCCGGCTAATCCCCATCCGCGCGCCCAGCCGCCCGGCGAGGACTGCACCGGCCGCGCGCCTGCAGCGGCCACGGAAAAGCCAGGGTCGAGGCTGGGCACCGCCTCCTCCCATCAAGGTCAGCGGGACCACATCCGTAGTGCTTTGCCAGCTGGACGCCTATCGACCGTAGTACTACCGCCGGTAGATTGTGACCCGTGAACCGGCTCGGCGACCTCGAACACGCGGTCATGGATGTGCTGTGGCAGGTGGACGCGAGGAAGGCTGAGGCCGGCCAGGCTAGTGCAGACCAAGGCGATGCGGGCCAAGCCGATGCGGGCCAAGCCGATGCGGGCCAAGCCGATGCGGGCCAAGCCGATGCGGGCCAGACTGGTCCGGGACTCACCGTCCGCCAGGTGAGCGGACGCCTCGCCGACCGTGATCTCGCGCACACGACGGTGATGACGGTTCTCGACCGGCTGGCCAAGAAGGGATTCGCCCGGCGCGAGCGCGACGGCAGGGCCTGGCGGTACCGGCCGACCGCCAGCCCCGAAGCATATGTCGCCGAGCTGATGCTCGACGCACTCGCCCAGACCGGCGACAGATGTGCCGCGCTGGCCCGCTTCGCCCGGTCGATCTCAGACGATGAAGCGCAAGTCATTCGAAATACCCTCGCCGCCAGAATGAGCGATCACGCTAACACGCGGGCTGGCGGGCACGGCTCGGCGCCATAGCCGTCGCATGCGGCCGATCGCACTCGCGGCGGCCAGTACGCGACTGCGGGCCAGCCTCACTCGCGGCGGCCAGTAAGCGACTGCGGGCCAGCCTCACCCGCGGCCGCCAGTACGCAACTGCGGGCCAGCCTCACCCGCGGCCGCCAGTACGCAACTGCGGGCCAGCCTCACCCGCGGCGGCCAGTAGGCCATTGTGGTTTCCCTCGGCCTCGACCTTGCGGCGAGAGACTTGCGCGGGCGAAACACTCGCGTGGCCGCTGATTTGATCAATCGCGGACGCGCAGGCGGACCCGCCGGAATCCCCTGCCCTTGTTCTCCATCTTGGTCAGCTCGATGCGACCTATCTGTTTGGTCGAGGCTACATGCGTGCCGCCATCGGCCTGGGTGTCGAGCCCGGCGATGTCGATGATCCTTACCTCGCGGACGTCCTCAGGCACGAGGTTTGTGGCGGTGCGGATGATGTCAGGAATCGCGAACGCCTCGGCGCGGGGCAGCACCCTTACGTCGATACGCCTGTCCGCACCAACCTCTTGATTGCACGCAGCCTCAACAGACTCACGGAAACCCGCAGGCACTTCCGTCATGTTGAAGTCCATCCGTGCCGTGAGCGGCTCCATGTTCCCGCCCGTGACCAGCGCGCCAAAATCGCGGAACACGACGCCGCAAAGCACATGCAGCGCGGAGTGGGTGCGCATCAGCGAGGTACGTCGTTCGTCGTCGAGCGCGCCGCGGACCGCCGTGCCGGGCGGCGGCAAAGGATCGCCCGCCGCGGGCAGCAGATAGAGCTCGTCGCCCTTTCTTGCCCCGACGATCCTGGTTGCTACGCCGCCCCAGAGCAGCACCCCGCCGTCAGGCGGCTGGCCGCCACCGCCTGGGTAGAAGGCCGAACGGTCCAGCACGATCCCCTCGGGATCTGCGGCAAGCACGGTCGCGTCCCACTCACGCAGTGTCTGATCATCGAGTTCGAGCCGGTGCGTACGCCAGTCAAGGTCCGCCATAGCGGCAGCCTAGGGCATGTCTCGCAGAACTTTGGCGGCGCGGCAGCGCCGTACACGACCCCAGACGGGCGGCCGGGTCGTGGACGACCACAGGCCGCCGACGCGCGGGCTCACCAGGGGCCGTAGGGGCCTGAACTCGATCCGCCGCGTCCGAGCGCCTTCACCTTGGGGCGGACATCGGTCAGGTAGATCGCGGCGGCAACGAATGCCGCCACGGGGAGAATCCCGGTGACTGTGATGCCGCCGTAGAGGACGGCACCGAGGCCTACCGCCGTCGCGACTCCGAGGATGATCAGCCAAAGCGGCTTGGTCTGCTTGCCCGCTGCCGGGAACGACCGCGCCGGACGGCTGATCGCGTCGACGAACGCCCACGCCTCCGCAATGAAGGCGCCGACAGCGAGCACCAGGAAGAGGTAGTAAAGCGGGGACAACGCGGCACCGATCACGGCAACCAGGTTATCCGGTCCGGGTCCCTGGTGGGAACTACTCCGCGAGCGTCACAGCCGCGACCGCCGGCAAGTGTTAACAGCGTTGAAATTGCTCACTGTCACGAGCAATTTCAACGCTGCTGGACCTTGCCCGCAGCCGCGGCAATCGCCGCAGTTGGTCAGGCGCAGTTGGTCAGGCGCAGTGGTCAGGCGCTGTGCTTCTTGGCAGTTCGGCCCGCACCGTCAGAGTTAGCGCCCGCGCTGCTCGAGTTACCGTTCGTGCCGCTCGATCTGCGGCTCGTGTGGCTGGTGGAACGGCTCGTGCTGTTCGCGGGCTTGCTGGCCTTGCCCGCGGACTCACTGGCTGACTCGCCCGCCTTGCTCGCGCTTTCGCTGGCGCGCCCCGCAACCTGGCTGGCCAGGCCCGCAACCTGGCTGGCCTGGCTGGCCATCTGGCCGGCCTGGGTCGCGGCCTGACCAGCTGCCTGCGTCGCCGCCTGGCTCGCCGTGCGGACGGTCGTCTGCGCGGTCTTGCGAGCCGCGTCCGCTGTACGGTTCGCCGTGCGCACGGTCACTTGAGCGGTCGACCTCGCCGCCTGCTCGAGCTGGGCCGCGGCCTGTTGCGGGGTCATCCTGTCGACCCTGTTGACCACGTCACTACCACGCTCGGCAAGCTCGTCGTATGCCTGCACAGCGCGGGCAGCCGCTTCCCAGAGATACTCGACCGCGCGGCCTGACAGCGCGGTCAGATCGGCCTTGTCCTGCAGCCGGGTCAAGCGTTCCGGCAAGTTGCGGAGCGCTTCGAGAGCGAGGTTGCCCGCACCCGCGGCTGCGTACAACGCCTTGTGCTCAGTAAGCTTCTTCATTTCGTTCCTGACGTCAACTGGGAGGCCCATCGTCCTCAAATCCCTTCATAGCGCAGCCCCTGCTTCTCAGGTCAGCCGGGGCGGCTTTCATTCGTATAGTCCGGTCGTCGCGTCGGCCGAAGCTGGCACGTTCTCTTTCCTGAACGACTCGTAGATGTCGATCAAGACCTGCTTCTGTCGCTCGGTCAGGTACGGATCAGCGAGCACCGCGGGCTGGACCTCCGAATCGGCCGGCCTGTCTTCCAGTATTCCGGCCTGGATATAGAGTGCCTCTGCGGAAATCCGCAGTCCTTTGGCGATCTGCTGCAGTACCTCGGCGCTCGGCTTTCGCAGCCCGCGCTCGATCTGGCTCAGGTACGGATTCGACACGCCAGCCGCCTGGGCGAGCTGACGCAGCGAGATCTTCGCCTGCTCCCGCTGTTCGCGGATGTAGACCCCAATCGACCTAACCGGACGCATATTCCCAGTGTTGCCGACAGTGCTTGCAATTGCAAGCGGTTAGCAAGCACCTGGGCGAAGACGCGCTGTGTTCTTTGTCACGTGAGATCCAGCTGTGTTCTTTGTCACGTGGCAACGAACACAGCGCAAGCCGCACCGTCACCCGGCTACGTTCCCAGCAGGCGCGTTGCTAACCCGGCCCTGCTCTCGGGGCCCATACCGCGCGCACCTCGCCCACCGGCGAGCCGCCACCGAGCAGCGGGCTCGCTGCCAGCGCATCGAGAGCGCCGGAGGGACCGCCCGGGCCCGCGGCAATGCCGAGCCCGCGAAGCAGCGCCACGGTCACCGGCGTCACGGCCCGCCATGCGCCATCGGCGATCTTCACGGCACCGGCGCGGCCGTCGGTCCAGGCGAACGCCGCCACGCCCTCCGCGCCGGGCTTGACCAGCAGGCCGGGAACAGCCGCCATCAAGGCGCACTCGGTGCGCCTCGTGCCAGCGGTCCACTCCGGGTAGGCACGCATCGCGTCCGCGACCATGCGCTCCGGGCTGCCCGGATCCGCGAGCACCATCGCCCGCAGCGCCCGTGCGATCCCCTCGAGTGAAACCGCGAACACCGGCGCCCCACAGCCGTCGACACCGGTCGCGGCGACCGGTTCACCAGCAAGACGCTCCATGGTTTCGCGGATCGCCAGCTGCAGCGGATGGCCGGGCTGCTGGTATCCGGCCACCGGCCAGCCCGCGGCGACGCAGGTCGCCGCCATCGCGGCGTGCTTGCCCGAGCAGTTGTTGTAGGCAGGCTCCGCCGCGCCGCCGCTGCGCAGCACGGCCGTCGCCGCTGCCTCGTCGAGCGGCAGCGCCGCCGGGCACGCGAGGGCGCCATCGGCCAGGCCGGCGCTGGCCAGGATCTCCCGCACCCCGGCAACATGAAAGCTCTCACCGGAATGGCTGGCCGCCGCGAGCGCGAGCAGCCTGCCGTCAAGGCCGAGACCGTTCCTGAGCATCGCTGCCGCCTGCGCGGGCTTGCTGGCTGACCGGGGGAAGACCGGTTCCCCCGTCGCGCCCGCGCGCAGCACCACCTGACCGTCCGCGGCAAGTCCCGCGGCGCGCCCGTAGTGCTGGGATTCGAGGAAACCAGACCGAACGGCTACCGCGAGGAGCGGGTCGCCTGCCGGTGCGGGCGGCACTGCGCGTGAGCCGTTAGGGATCTGTGTCGTCCCAGTCTCAGGTGCGGCGCCACAGCCGTCAGCGGTGATCTTGCACCCCAAGGAACTCACGTGCCTGCCCTGGGGTCATCGGCGGGCGCTGCGCGTGCGCGGCAAGCGTGGCGGCGCGCTCGACCAGTTCCGCGTTGCCGCCGGCCGGGCGCCCGCGCGCGAACGACAGCGTGTCCTCCATGCCGACCCGCAGGTGACCGCCAGCGGCGAGCGCGGCGAACATGACAGGCAGCGTCGTCCGGCCGATCCCGGTGGCCGACCAGGTCGCCCCCGCGGGCAGCGCAGCCACGGCGGCTACCAGCGTGGCGGCGTCCCCAGGCATCCCGCCGGGCACGCCCATGACCAGGTCACAGTGGACGCGACCGCTCGCAGGTGGCCCGAACTCGCCCAGCAGCCGGTGCAGCGTCGCGACGTGACCGAGGTCGAAGAGCTCGAACTCAGGTACCACGCCGAGCTGCTGTGCCCGCTGGTACAGGTCTTTGATGAACCGCCATGGATTGCTGAAGACCTCCTCGCCGAAGTTGACCGTGCCACAGGTCAGTGAGCACGCATCAGGCCCGGCGTCGAGCACCCGGAGCCGGTGGCCGAAGGGATCCGTGACCGCGCCGCCGGTGGAAAGCTGCACGATGAGATCGGTGGACTGCCTGAGCGCCGCCACCGTCTCGGTGAGCCTGCCCAGGTCAAGAGTGGGCTTCGCGTCCTGATCGCGGATGTGCACGTGGATCACGGCGGCACCCGCCTGCTGGCATTCCTTCGCGGTGGTGACCAGCTCCTCCAGGGTCACGGGAAGGGCGGGAACCTCGTCCTTGGCTGCCTCCGCGCCGGTGGGCGCGACAGTGATGAGCGTGGTAGGTGTCATGACCGGCAGAATGCATGACCATGCGAGCTGTCGTCCAACGCGTGACCCAAGCCGCCGTCACGGCCGACGGCCGGGTGGTGGCCTCGATAGCCGAATACGGGCTGGTCGTGCTGCTCGGTGTCACTCATTCCGACACAGCATCCGCGGCGTCGGCGCTGGCCAGAAAGATCTACCAGCTGCGGATTCTGGCTGGCGAGAAATCCTGCGCGGACACCGGCGCGCCGTTGCTCGTGATCAGCCAGTTCACGCTCTACGCGGACACCAGGAAGGGGCGGCGGCCGACCTGGCTCGGCGCCGCGCCAGGGCCGGTCGCCGAGCCACTCGTCGGTGCCTTCGTCGCGGCGCTGCGCGCACTCGGCGCCCGGGTGCAGACCGGCGTGTTCGGCGCGGACATGCAGGTGTCCCTGGTCAACGACGGCCCGGTAACGCTGATCCTTGAGGCGTGAAGCCTGCGCCGCGGCTCGCAGCGCAGCTGAAGCCCGCGCGTACCCCGCGGTCAGCCGTTGAGGTAGTACTCGAGCACCGGCGTGACCAGGGCGACGATCTCATCATCACATGCCGAGGCCAATGGCTCGACGCCGACGACGTAGCGCACGAACGCGATCCCGACGATCTGGGCGGCGGCGGCCTCGACCCGGATCCGTGACAGCCCGAGCGTGTCAGCGACCCTGGACACCAGGGCACTGGAGATGAACTCGCGCAGCATCGCGGCCGCCTGTTCGTTCGTGGTGGCAGACCGCAGGATCGCGACGAACGATGCCCGTGCGTCCGGATCACGCCAGGCAGAAAGGAAGAACAGCACAAGCCGCCGCGCCATCTCATCGCGCGGGCCGGCCACGACCTGCGTGATCAGGTCAGCCGGGTCGAAGGGGAAGGCCATTGCCGCGACGAAGGCCTGCTCCTTGGTGCCGAAGAAATGATGAACGAGCGCCGCGTCGACGCCGGCCGCGCGGCCGATGGCCCTGATCGTCGTCTTCTCGTAGCCGAGTTCCGCGAAAAGCTCGCGCGCGGCGCTCCGCACCGCTTCGCGCGAATGGCTCGGGCCTGGCCGCCGGCCCGGACGGCCCGAACCCGTGCCAGGATTCGGCCGCGGGCTGACCCGCGCCGTCACGCTCCTGCCCCGGTGGCATGCCCCGCAGGCCGGCCGACGTTGACAGGCGCGGCCATGTGCAGCCGCGTGAAGGCTAGTGCCTCGGCCAGATCCGCGCGGCGGTCCTCGCGGTTTAGCGCACGCCGGGTGCTCACTTCGAGCACGACGACGCCCCGGTACCCGTTCGTGGCGAGCCGCTCGAGCAGGCTGGCGCATGGCTGATTGCCACGCCCGGGGACCAGGTGCTCGTCGCGGTTGGTCGGGCTTGAACCGTCGGCCATGTGAACGTGCGCGAGCCTGCTGCCGAGCTTTTCCGCCATCTCGAGCGCGTCAGAGCCGGACTTCGCGGTGTGCGAAAGATCCAGGGTGACGTGCCGGTAATCCAGGTCCACCGGATTCCAGTGCGGTGCGTAAGGTACGACCTCGGTGCCCGGGGCGCGCAGCGGGTACATGTTCTCGACCGCGATGGCGACGTCTGTTTCTTCGCCCATCCGCGCCAGGCCGGTTTCGAACTCTTCCGCGTACTCGCGCTGCCAGCGGAACGGGGGGTGCACAACGACCACCTTGGCGCCGAGGCGCTCCGCGACGTCCTTGGCACGGGTCAGCTTCCCCCAGGGTTCGCGGCCCCACACCCGCTGCGTGATGAGCAGGCAGGGCGCGTGGATCGCGACCACGGGCATCTGGTGGTAGTCGGATAGCCGCCGCAGCACGTCCAGGTCCTGGCTGATCGGATCACCCGTGACCATGACCTCGACGCCGTCGTAGCCGAGCTTCGCGGCAGCCTCGAACGCGTCGGGCGTCCGTTCTGGATAAACCGACGCGGTGGACAACGCGACGGCCACATCGGGCACCTTTACCGCGCCGCTCAACTGCGCCTCCCCGGGCGACTGGAGTCTGTCCCGGCCAGCTTATGTGGTCCCCGGACGCCGGCAGCCGGATGACGCAGGGCCTGCAAGCGCTTGTGCCAGGCGGTCATGGCGGGAATGTCGGTGCCCGCCCGTACGCTCCGTGGCATGGCGAAGTCCTCGGCAGGTCCGGTGTTCCGCTGCGCGGAATGCGGTTGGCAGACAGCCAAATGGGCGGGCAGATGCGGCGACTGCGAAGCGTGGGGCACAGTCGAGGAGGCGGGGATCTCCCGGCTGGTCCGGGCCGGGCTGCGCACGGCAGGCGCTGGGCCGGTGAGCGCGCCCGCCTTGCCGATCGGCGACGTGGACGCCACCGCGGCGCGCGCGGTACCGACCGGTCTCGATGAGCTTGACCGGGTGCTCGGCGGTGGCTTGGTGCCCGGTGCCGTGATGCTGCTCGCCGGGGAGCCAGGCGTAGGCAAATCCACGCTGCTGCTCGAGGTTGGCGCGCTTGCCGCCGGATCAGGGCCGGTGCTTTACGTGACGGGCGAGGAGTCGGCGCCCCAGGTCCGTGCTCGTGCCGACCGGATCGGTGCGGTGGCACCGAACCTCTACCTGGCCGCGGAAACCGGGCTCGGCGCGGTTCTCGGCCAGGTCGAGCAGATCAAGCCGGACCTGCTGATCGTCGATTCTGTGCAGACCATCGCGGCCGACGGGGTCGACGGCGCGCCCGGCGGCGTCACGCAGGTCCGCGAGGTCGCTGCCGCGCTAATCCACACCGCCAAGGCACGAGGAATGGCAACAGTGCTCGTCGGTCACGTCACCAAGGAAGGGTCGATCGCGGGTCCCCGCACCCTGGAGCACCTGGTGGACGTGGTGCTGCATTTCGACGGCGACAGGCACTCGCAGCTTCGGATGGTAAGAGCGATCAAGAATAGGTTCGGCCCGACCGATGAGCTTGGCTGCTTCGACCTTGGCGAATACGGGCTGATCGGGCTGCCCGACCCGAGCGGCCTGTTCCTGTCCCGGCGGGCCGATCCGGTCCCTGGCACCTGTGTGACCGTCACGCTCGAGGGACGCAGGCCCCTGCTCGCCGAGGTGCAGACCCTGGTCGCCGCGAGCATGCTTGACGTGCCGCGCCGGGTGACTTCTGGGCTCGACGGGTCGCGGCTCGGGATGGTGCTTGCCGTGCTGCAGCAGCGCGCGGGGGTGCAGATCGGCCGCCGCGACGTGTACGCGGCCACCGTCGGCGGCGTCAGGCTTTCCGAGCCGTCAGTTGATCTCGCGCTAGCGGTCGCCATTTCCAGCGCGGCGAACAACCTGAATGTCCCCGGGGGCGTTGTGGTCATCGGCGAGGTTGGGCTGGCAGGCGAGGTGCGCCGGGTCAGCGGGGTACCGCGCAGGCTGGCAGAGGCCGAGCGGCTTGGATTCCGCCGGGCGATCGTGCCCGCGGGGACCGGGCGGCTGCCCGTGGACAACAAGGCGAGCGATGCTGACGTCGCGGTCGATGCAGGCCGTGCGGCCGTAACGGGCGCTGTGGGCGGCACCGGTCCTCGGGGCACCGCTGCCCGCAGCGCGGGCGCTGGACGGCCGGACGCGCGGCGTGACAACCTCAGCGGCGTCATGTCGGTCAAAGAGGTTAGCGATATTCGCGAAGCGATCACGGTCGCGCTGGCTGGGTGACCGCCACGTGGCCATTGACTTGTGCCCGGAAACCGGTGCGGCGGCGGCACAGGCGCTCCGCCAACTGCGGCCCCTATAGACTTATCCCGGACCAGCGACCTCCGGGGGTCTCGTGCCAGCAATCGATAAGGGCACCAACATAGGCGGCACCGGCAAGAACAGGGACGAGCGACGCAGAGCGGCCCTCGCGGCGGTTGCGCCGGGAACTGCGCTGAGGGATGGGCTTGAACGCATCCTGCGCGGCAACACAGGCGCGTTAATTGTGCTCGGATACGACCCGGCGGTCGAGGCGGTGTGCACCGGAGGTTTTGAATTCAGGGTCGAATTCTCCGCGACGCGGCTGCGCGAGCTCGCCAAAATGGACGGCGCGATCGTGCTCGGTGACTCGAACCGCGACATTGTCCGTGCGGCGGTCCACCTCGTGCCAGATCCCACCATCCCCACCGACGAGTCGGGCACCAGGCACCGCACGGCCGAGCGGGTTGCCAGGCAGACCGGGTACCCGGTCATCTCGGTCAGCAAGTCCATGCGGATCATCGCGCTCTACGTGGAAGGCGTGCGGTACGTGCTCGAGGATTCGGCGGCAATCCTCTCCCGCGCGAACCAGGCACTCGCCACCCTCGAGCGGTACAAGCTCAGGCTCGACGAGGTATCAGGCACGCTCTCCGCGCTCGAGATCGAGGACCTCGCCACCGTCAGGGATGTGAGCGCGGTCGCCCAGCGGCTCGAGATGGTCCGCAGGATCGCGAACGAGATCGAGGGATACGTTGTTGAGCTCGGCACCGACGGCCGGCTGCTCGCGCTCCAGCTCGACGAGCTTGTCGCGGGCGTGAGCACCGAGCGTGAGCTCGTCGTCCGTGACTATCTTCCTGGCAGCCCGAGCCTGCCGAGGACCGCTGGCGTGCTCGCCGACCTCGACCAGCTCGCGGCGGCCGAGCTCGTCGACCTGCCGACCGTGGCAGGCGTGCTCGGATTCAGGGGCCCGGACATGCTCGACTGCCCGCTCAGCCCGAAAGGCTACCGGCTCCTCGCCAAGGTGCCACGGTTGCCTTGCATGATCGTCGACCGGCTGGTCGAGCATTTCGGCGGGCTGCAGAAGCTGCTGGCCGCGAGCGTCGACGAACTTCAGTCGACCGGCGCGGTCGGCGAGGTACGGGCACGCAGCGTCCGCGAAGGCCTGTCCAGGCTCGCCGAATCGTCCATCCTCGAACGCTATGTGTAGGCGGCCGCGGGTCGGCCGGCCGCGCAGGGGCGGCGAGCGCTGAAAGCCGTAGGCCGGCCGCCGGGCCGTGGGCTCCGGCGAGGAGCAGCGCGCCAGGCTGCTGAGACTGTGCATGCGCGCCGTCTGGCAACGGCGAGCAAGGGCTAGCGGAGCACAAATACCTCGGTTTGGCTGTGCACCGCGCCGCTGGACACCGCGGCCGTGTAGGTGCCTGGCGCCGCCTTCGGCCCAACCGGCCCGCAACCTTCGCTGGACTGGCGACGGCTCCATGACAGGTACGTCACGAACGGCACGCCACGGCGAAGGCGCACGACATCAGGCGCGTCGCCGCGGACGCAGTCGGCAGATCCCCATACCCGGACCTGACCGGATCGGATTACCAATCGCAGCGACTTGGCGCTGACATCAAACGTGCAGGCCGCATGACTGATGTTGACAAGATAGATGGAGAATTGCGGCTTGACCCAGCGCTGGTAAACCTGCTGGCTCACGAACAGGCTGGGTATTACGTCCCCGGGCGCACACTGGCCGCCTGGCGGCGGTGTGGCTACGGCTGCGCGCACCCGCGGTGAGGCATTCGCCGCAGGCGACCCGCTCGCATGCGGCGACGCGTGCGCGCCTGAACGTTGCCTACCGGAAGGGTTGGCTGTGACGGTGACCGTAGCGGCGGCAGCGGGGCTTGACGCCACCGCCGCCCTGCTTGACGATGCCGGGCCCTGCTGCGCTGCCGGGTTCGGGCTGGCCGTCTGCCTCGTTGGTCTCGCGCCGCCGAGCGCACCGGAACATGCCCAGGCCAGCAACCCGAGCACGCCGATACCGGCCGCGAGTGCGAATACACGCCGCCGCCAGTACGTGTCCGGCTGATCTGGCCATGGATTATCACGAGGTGCGTTCGGATCCATACGGAGAGTATGCATAACGGCTAGTAGATTCTCCCGCCGACCCGCCGAACGGTGGCACTGCCGGATCGAAACGGGCCCGCTGCGGGCGTGCGAGGATCGATCCTGAGATGACTAACGGCTTCGTCGGTCCGCTGCTGGACTGGTATTCGCAACACGCCCGCGAGCTGCCGTGGCGCGAGCCGGCCGCGTCGCCGTGGGCGGTGCTCGTCAGCGAAATCATGCTGCAGCAGACTCCGGTCTCCCGCGTCGTCCCTGCGTATCAAACCTGGCTGGAGCGATGGCCGACGCCCCGTGGGCTCGCGGCTGAGCCAGCAGGCGAGGCCGTGCGGCAGTGGGGACCCCTCGGCTACCCGCGCAGGGCGCTCAATCTGCACGCGACCGCGCGGATCATCACGCAGCGGCACGGCGGCGCAGTTCCCGCGTCACGAGAGGACCTGCTCGCGCTTCCAGGCATAGGGCCCTACACAGCCGCAGCGGTGGCTAGCTTCGCATTCGGCCAGCGGCATGCGGTGCTCGACACTAACGTCCGCCGCGTGCTGGTCCGGCTGCTTAGCGGCATGGCTCGCCCGCCCCGCACGCTTTCCGCCGCCGAGACGCGCCTCGCGGAATCAATGCTGCCGTCACAGCCCGCCGTAGCTGCTCGCTGGGCTGTCGCGGTCATGGAACTCGGGGCACTCGTTTGCACGAATACCAAGCCGGCGTGCGCCAGATGCCCGCTGGCACCATCATGCTCATGGCGGCTGCGGGGCTTCCCAGCCGCCGCAGAGCGCAGGACCGGGCAGCGGTACGAGGGCACTGACCGGCAGTGCCGCGGGCGCCTGATGGCCGTCCTGCGCCAGGCACGCGGCGCGGTGGCAAAGTCAGAACTCGACCAGGCGTGGCCGGATGCGCCGCAGCGGGAACGCGCGCTCGACAGCCTCGTGACGGACGGCCTAGCGGAACCGCTCGCCGACGGCCGGTACACCTTGCCCGGCTGACAGTACGTCTGACTTTGATGGGTGCCAGGGCCGCTGGCGGCTGGTGGCTGGCGGCTGGCGGCTGGCCGGGACGCGTGGAGGTTCCGGCTGCCGTGGCCCCGCCGGGGTGCGCCTGTTCGAACTTGTGGCCCGGGCCATGTACTGGCCCGGGCCACGATCGACGTTACTGGCTGACCAGCTGGCCGCCGCGGTGGGTCAGCCCGGTGCGACAGCTTGCGCCGGCCGGCCAGCTTCGGCTCGTCAAGCCTGCTTGTCGGCGGGTGCGCCCTCGATCTCTGCCGGAGGTGCGTCGGGCACCGATTCAGGCTTCGGCACACCGTTGAAGGTGAACTTGGCCTTCTCGCCCTCACCCTCCACATCGATGAGGACAATCTGGCCGGCCTTGAGATCGCCGTAGAGGATCTTCTCCGACAGGTTGTCCTCGATCTCGCGCTGGATCGTACGGCGCAGCGGCCGCGCACCCAGCACCGGATCGTAGCCACGCCTCGAGAGCAGTGTCTTGGCGGCCGGGCGAAGCTCTAGGCCCATGTCCCTGTCCTTCAGCCGCTCGTCCACCTTCGCGATCATCAGGTCCACGATCTGGATGATCTCTTCGCGGGTGAGCTGGTGGAAGACGATCACGTCGTCCACGCGGTTGAGGAACTCGGGCCGGAAGTGCTGCTTGAGCTCCTCCTGCACCTTGGACTTCATCCGGTCATAAGACCCCTCGGCCTCGCCGTGGCGCGCGAACCCGACGGACACGCCCTTGGAGATGTCACGCGTACCCAGGTTCGTGGTCATGATGATCACGGTGTTCTTGAAGTCCACCACCCGGCCCTGGGCATCGGTCAGCCGCCCGTCCTCCAGAATCTGCAGCAGCGAGTTGAAGATGTCCGGGTGGGCCTTCTCGATCTCGTCGAACAGCACGACAGAGAACGGGCGCCTGCGCACCTTCTCGGTGAGCTGGCCACCCTCTTCGTATCCGACATAACCAGGCGGCGAGCCGAACAGCCGGGACACCGTGTGCTTCTCCATGTACTCGCTCATGTCGAGCTGGATCAGCGAGTCCTCGTCGCCGAACAGGAATTCGGCCAGCGTCTTGGATAGCTCGGTCTTGCCGACGCCAGACGGCCCGGCGAAGATGAACGAGCCGCCTGGCCGCTTGGGGTCCTTCAGCCCGGCGCGGGTACGGCGGATCGCCTGCGACATCGCCCTGAT
Organism: uncultured Actinomycetota bacterium; assembly: GCA_963727015.1. Lineage (GTDB taxonomy): Bacteria > Actinomycetota > Actinomycetes > Streptosporangiales > Streptosporangiaceae > DATFVJ01. The sequence goes on from CAVSEV010000011.1 coordinate 337,344, forward strand.
CGCGTCGTTCTGGCCGATGACCCGCTTGTGCAGCTCATCTTCCATGCGCAGCAGACGCTGGGACTCCTCCTCGGTGAGCTTGAACACCGGGATACCTGTGGCGGTCGCGAGCACCTCGGCGATGAGTTCCTCGTTGACCTCGGCGACCACGTCCATGTCGCCGGCCTTCCACTCCTTCTCCCGCGCCGCCTTCTGGGTAAGGAGCTGCTTTTCCTTGTCCCGCAGTGCGGCGGCCTTCTCAAAGTCCTGCGAGTCGATCGCGGACTCCTTCTCGCGCCGCACACCAGCGATCTTCTCGTCGTACTCACGCAGGTCGGGCGGCGCGGTCATGCGCCTGATGCGCATGCGGGAGCCCGCCTCGTCGATCAGGTCGATCGCCTTGTCGGGCAGGAACCTGTCGCTGATATAGCGGTCGGCGAGCTGCGCCGAGGCCACGAGGGCACCGTCGGTGATCGACACCCGGTGATGCGCCTCGTACCGGTCGCGCAGGCCTTTGAGGATCTCGATGGTGTGCGAGATGGTCGGCTCGGCCACCTGGATCGGCTGGAACCGGCGCTCGAGCGCCGCGTCCTTTTCCAAGTGCTTGCGGTACTCGTCCAGCGTGGTCGCGCCGATGGTCTGCAGCTCACCACGGGCCAGCATGGGCTTAAGAATCGATGCGGCGTCGATCGCGCCTTCGGCCGCGCCCGCGCCGACCAGTGTGTGCAGTTCGTCAATGAACAGGATGATGTCCCCGCGGGTGCGGATTTCCTTGAGGACCTTCTTAAGCCGCTCCTCGAAGTCACCGCGATACCTGCTGCCCGCCACAAGCGCGCCAAGGTCGAGCGTGTAAAGCTGCTTGTCCTTGAGGGTTTCCGGCACCTCGCCCTTCACGATCTTCTGCGCCAGGCCCTCGACCACGGCAGTCTTCCCGACTCCAGGCTCGCCCACGAGGACCGGGTTGTTCTTGGTCCGCCGGGAAAGCACCTGCATGACCCGCTCGATTTCCTTCTCCCGGCCGATCACCGGGTCGAGCTTGCCTTCTCTCGCGGCAGCGGTGAGGTTGCGGCCGAACTGATCGAGGACGAGCGACGTGGAAGGCGCCGACTCGGACGACGCCCCCGCCGCGGCCGGTTCCTTGCCCTGGTAGCCGTGCAGCAGCTGGATCACCTGCTGGCGCACCCGGTTCAGGTCGGCGCCAAGCTTCACAAGCACCTGCGCGGCAACGCCTTCGCCCTCACGGATCAGGCCAAGCAGGATGTGCTCGGTGCCGATGTAGTTGTGGCCAAGCTGCAACGCTTCCCGCAACGAAAGCTCGAGAACTTTCTTGGCCCGAGGAGTGAACGGGATGTGCCCCGACGGAGCATGCTGCCCCTGGCCGATTATCTCCTCGACCTGCTGACGCACGGCCTCCAGGCTAATCCCAAGCGACTCAAGCGCCTTCGCGGCTACACCTTCACCCTCGTGGATGAGGCCAAGCAGGATGTGCTCGGTGCCGATGTAGTTGTGGTTGAGCATCCTGGCCTCTTCTTGAGCCAGGACAACAACCCGCCGCGCGCGGTCGGTGAACCTCTCAAACATGTCGCTCCTCACAGAGCGGTCGGGCAGGCCAGTAACGTCCGACCCTGTCCCTTCCGCATATTAGCCCGCGAGCCGGACAGCGCATCTGATGTGGTTTGCCTCACATTGAAGACGTTCCCCGGCCATAGGACGTTCACCCCATCCAACCCCGTGCTGGACCCGACATGTTCCCAGTACGCCGCAAGCGAACGGCCCGCCGCTGCGGCGAGCGGCGGGCCGGTCGAACATCGAGCCCGGGATAGGGGCTGTCCGCAGGGTCCAAGCGGCCGTCCGCATGGCCGCGTCCGCATGGGGCCGCGGCCGCATGGCCCGCGGCCGCTTATCGCGCCCGGCCACAGCTGTTGTCACGTCCGGATATATCACGTCCGGCCGCAAACCCCCGCCGGGACCGCCGGGGCGGCGAGCGCCGCCACAGCGCTGACAAGCGGCAAACGCCGGCACCCTCGAAGCTGAGTGGGGAGTCGAAAATAACCGTACGGCCGCCGCGGCGGTGCAAAGGCGAGCTACGCAAGCGCGGAACCCACAATGCGCGCCGCCCGCCTGTCCCTGGCCACCCCAGAGAGCTCCATGCCTAGCAAGCCGGGATCCTAGTGTGCGGCCTCGTACTCGTGGACAATCGCAGCCGGAATGCGGCCGCGCTCGTTGACCTTGTAACCGCGCTGCTTCGCCCACGACCTGATTTCCGCGCTCCGCTCGCGACCAGGACCGCCACGGGTCCGCCGCCTGCGTCCGGTACTGCTCGCCCTGCGTCCGTGATCGACGAACGGACTGACCTTGTCGCGCAGTTCCTTGGCGTGCTTTGAACATACGTCGATCTCGTACGCAGTGCCGTCAAACGAGAACGAAACCGTCTCTTCCCCCTCGACCTCACCGTCATGCGGAAGGTCGCAGACGACCGTCACCTTCACCTTCTGTGCCATCGGGGACAGCCCTTCTCCTGGATAGGGTTATTCGAGTGCTAAAGATATACCCAGATACTTGCTCATGACAATTCGAGCCCGCTGGAAATCTGCTAAGTACTTCCAGCGTACAGGCGATTGCTGTCAGTTTGGAAGGCGCGTGTAACGCTCAGTAATCACGCTCCGTGCGAAGCAGGCGGGCGGTCTTCCGGCGCCGGGTTGATGACGCCGTCATCCGCGGACTCGGGCAGATCTTGTGTGCCACAACCTGCCACATCGGTGTTGCCGGAATATATTATCAGAACGATCCTTGCCAGGGCTGTTCTGCTGTCCACCAGGCATCGCCGCATACCGGGCTGACATGGTCTCACTATGTGGGCCGCGGGATGAGCCGGTGTCGTCCGGCGGAGTCATCCGGCCGCGCCGCCTAGGCGACATCTCCCTGCGCAACAGGGCGACGACTCCGGCGATGAAGGCGGCGGCCATTATGAGCGGCGGCGTCAGGGCGGCTAGGTCGGTGCGCATCGCCGTAATTCCTCCTCTTCAATACACCGACGTTACCTCCGTGTCCCCCGCAGGCCGCACTGACCGGCCCCCGCAGGCGTCCCGTCAGGCTTGCGGCTTGATTTGCCGCACGTCACCCGTGGCGGCCTCTGACCGCTGGCAGGGGCAGGACCGGCCGAAACGTGTGCGGTGCAGCGGTCCGCTTGCCCAGCATCCCATTCGGTTCGTACGCTAGCTCACGCGCACCATCGACAGTCACGCCGAACGTACCCGCAGAGTTCACCATCTGTCGCAGGCCCCCTGTCGCAGGGCTCAGGTTTGCCGCCGCGGACGGTATCACTGCCGCACTTGCCAGGATCGGAAATATCGCGGTTGACGTCGGGCCGAACCTCAGTCTTGACTCCGTCACCTGTTTGAGATCACGCTCGAGTGCGATCCAGGCTGTTACTTGGTTCCCGCGCATGTGCGAACATCACGGTTCACGGTGCGCGGATCCAAATCGAGTTTCACCTCAGTCGCGGAGTGTTACTCAGATGTCCGCGAGTTCGCGATCGGGACCGGCTGCCGTGATCTACTGATGAACAGGATGTGCTCTGTACTCGGCTCGTATCGGTTCGTGAGCAACTTTGCCGCGCACTCACCGCCAATGCTGGGATGTGAGGCAACGACACTACGGGCCGATCTGGGCTACTTCGCCATGAGGCGTGCCGCCGAAACGGATGACAGCCGCGCGGGCGCCTCGAATTCTTTCCTGAGGAGGGCACGTATCACTTCGAAGAGCGCCGCAAGTGTTGCCGTGGTTCACGTCCGAGCAGGCAGGTGCTTGCGTGGTTGCGGTGACAACTGCCTGTAATGCGGAAAGCCGCTCACGGTCCGCGTGCCGATAGTGACCAAAACTTGCCGCCCGCGCGGCCGCCACCCGCATGACTGCCCCCCGCATGACGCCCCCCGGTATCACGGCGCCCGCACCGCGGGGCCCGCACGACGGGGCCCGCACCACGGCCCACGGCGGCCGGATCCGAGGCCCGCACCACGGAGGCCCGCACCACGGGACCCGCACCACGGGGCCCGCACCACGGGGCCCGCACCACGGGGCCCGCACCACGGCGCCCGCACCACGGCGCCCGCACCACGGCGCCCGCACCACGGCGCCCGCACCACGGCGCCCGGCCACGGCCGACGGCGCCCGCACCGACCGGCGCCCGACCACGGGAGCCCAGCGGCGACCAGCAGTAGCCAAGGCAAAAGGCGCATCGGCATGTGACGCGTAGATTTGCACCGATCCTTGATGACTGAGTCCTATTGATCCGACTGCCCTCGAGCGGTGCTCGCGGGAGACCGGGATCACGGGCTCCCGGTCCGTCCAGGCGTCGCCCGGGCGCTGCGGGCGCAAGGGCGTGTCCCGTAGATCTTGGTGGATGCGGGCGGTGCTCCAGAGGGGAGGAGGAGGTGGGGGCGGCGGCGATCCGGCAAGGCGGAGGAGCCGATAAGGGAGCCGATAGTGGAACTATCGGCGACGACGGCACAGCGCCGTCTCCCGGTCGTCGTCTGGGCGCCGATCGGGTCGCCGCCAAAGATCGACGGGACATGCCCTAGCGCGTATGAGGGGCCGACGCCAGCACCGACCTGTCCGAGACAGCGCAACGTACGGTTCCGCGTGCTGTGCCACCCCGGCACCTTCTATCCCTAACGGTGCGACCTGTGCGCTAGTCAGCCGGCAGCGCCCGCCACACGCACCCGTTGTCACACGGTAACGGATGCATGGCATTCGGGAGGCGAATTCCGGGGCAGCGCTGGCGGCGGCGGCCGGACTGGCCCGTTCGTTACAGCCGTAAAGACCGGATGGGCGCCTGCCGTCGCCGCCGGGCGCCCATCCTGCGCCGGTTCAGGAGTGCTGGAAGGTGCTTGTTGACGTACCAAAGAGCATGTTCGCCTTGAATACGCGCGTGCGCAGCGCCGAGTCGAGGTACTGGGCGCCCTGCGGGGTGATAGTGGTGGTCAGGTTGCCAATAATGATGTGCGTCGCGTCGCCTCCGAGTGTCGCGCCGGACAGGCTCAGCGCGAACAGCGGGATGCGCGCACGTCTAGGCGTAGCCGCGGTGAGGTCGGTCACGCCGGACACGATCTCGACGCGCAGGTCGGTCAGCCTGACCGACCTGAAGCCGAACAGGCTGATGAAAATCATGCTCCCGCCGGCCTGCACTTGGCCGTTGAAAGCAGAAAAGTCAACACTGCCGCCGGTGAGCGGGAACTTCACGGTGGCCGTGAGGTTCGTGAGCGAGCCGCCGATGTTCATCGTGCCAGGCTTGAGTACGACAGGCACGATGCCGGCAAGGGCGAGCTTGCCCACGACGCCCGGTGCGGTGACGGTCGTGGCGCTGCCGCCGGCGACGGTGACGATGTTGCCGGCCGTCGCGGCGGAGGCCGGAGCCGCAGTGGCGGTGCCAAGCGCGGGCACCGCGCCGGTGACGAGAGCGAGGATCATCGGCGCGAACATCAGCCGATGGCGCCAACGGAACATGTTTCCTCCTTAGCGGCCACGTGGGCATTTGCACGAGGGTGATTCCCGCCGCGCCAGCGATCATCCAGACACCAGGACGGGCACGCCCTCGACCGTGATGACGGGGCCCGACCCTACTAGCCGGTGTTACCTGCCGGTATGCGCATTCGTGACAGATCGCCTGGCCAGGCTTTGCCGCCGTGAATAAGTTCCGCCCGCGCAAGCCCTCCAAAGGCCCGGACTCACACCTTCGAGCGTGTTCCTGCAGCGCGCCCGGCCGCCGCCGGCGTCAAGCGGCGAGCGCACCCGCCGGTCATCCTCCTGCGGCTCGACCCCTAGGGCCGATCATCGTCCCGCAGATAGTGCAACATGCGGCTATTGCCGAGGGTATTGGGCTTAACCCGGTCCAGGTCGAGGAATTCGGCCACGCCCTCGTCGTAGGAGCGCAATAGTTCGGCGTATACCGCGGGCGAGACGGGGGTCCCCGCTATCTCCTCAAACCCGTGCCGCGCGAAGAATCCGGTAGCGAAGGTGAGCACGAACACCCGGTGGACGCCGAGTTCGCGCGCGGTGGCAAGAAGCGCGTCGACGATCCGGTGCCCCACGCCATGGCCCTGGCAGCCCTCCGCGACCGCGATGGTCCGGATCTCGGCGAGGTCGTCCCACATCACGTGTAGCGCACCGCATCCCACGACCACGCCGTCCGAAGCTCGTTCGGCGACCCAGAACTCCTGCACGTCCTCGTAGAGCGTGACCGTGTCCTTGCCAAGCAGGCGACCCGAGCCCGCATTGGCGTCGACGAGCCGGCGGACCGCGCGTACGTCGCGGGCCCGTGCCCGTCTGATAGTGAATTCCATCGCCGGCACACGTTACCCGGCGCGGCGTGACCTCGCTGACAGCGCCACGCGGGCGCTGCGCGGGCGCCACGCGGGCGCTGCGCGGGCGCTGCTCGGGCACCTGGGCCGCGCGGGCACCGCGGCCGGTGCGGGCGCCACCCGGGCGCGGGCCGGGGGTGGATCGCGCCGGGGCACTGAAATCACCAGTGCGCCAACTCTTACGCACTGTTATACGTTCATCACGAACCGCGTTGGAACACCGGGGTGAACACTATTCACGCACATCACGCGCAGATCACACGGTCGGCACAATGCGGTGCCAGTGGCCATGACCTGCGTGGATGGCAAATGTATCGGCCGCCGTAAGCTACCTGAGCACGGCCCGTGGGCACGGCGCGCGGGCACAGCGCGTGAGCCGCGGGAAAGGCCAAAGCGGAGGCCAAGTTAGTTATCCGAACCAAAAACTTTCGCCGTTCAGGTTGAGCATCGAGCGCAACATCCATTAATGTCCAGCGCTGTTGTCATCTGCTGCGCCTCCGCTCCCGCGGTGACGCAACGTGACCCGCCGAGTCCCGGGTACGCGATTATGTCGCCTCTGCCAGGGAGCCGGGGACCCAACCTTCCCCGGGGTGAATCCGTAGGCGCGACGCACTGCCAGTCACGTCCCGGTAGGGCTGCTCCGGCCCGAACCCGTCAGCTAACCCGGTAGGCGGCAAAGGAGAGGAGAAGCCTGAGTGGAGCGCCCGCACAGCGTTAGCGGTCCGCACGGACCCGTCCGGGGGAGGAAATCCAGGGTAAGGCCGGCGTGGCTTTGGCACCGGGCTTTGCTGCTCTGCGCGGCGCTTACCGCATTCACACTCGCGCTGCCGCTAACGCCGGGCGATGCGCAGTCCAGGGCGCCCCAGCCCAGCCTCGACGAGCTGGTCGCGCAGGCGAAGCTGCTCGCGCATCAGATCGATACGCTCAGTCAGCAGTACGACGGCCTGCAGGTCAGATTGACTGAGACGCGTAGCGCAGCGAAGGCCGCCGCCGAGACGGCAGCGCGTGACACGGCCGCACTGGCAGGCGGCATGCAGCGAGTCAGCCAGATCGCTGCGGAGAGCTACGTGACCGGCGGTTACGATCCGACGCTGCAGCTCGCGACCTCAACGGATCCGCAGGGCTTCATCGACCGCGCGTCGATCATGAGCCATCTGCAGTCGGAGAACGGCGCCGTGGTACATGAGCTGCAGACCGCGCAGGGTGCCGCGAACCGGGCACAGCGGACAGCGCAGCAACAAGCCACCCAGGTCGCCAGCTTCGTCAACCAGATGGGTGCGGAGAAGAACCAGATTCAAAGCAAGATCAACCTAATCGAGAGTTCCGCCTACAAAAAGGCGCTCGCGATCGCCAGCCAGACCGGCCGATTCCCGGTCACCGCGCCGGTAGGTGACAGCCTCGGTGCCCGCGCCCTAAGGTTCGCCCTCAGTAAGCAGGGCGACCCCTACGTGTGGGGCGCAGTGGGTCCAGGTTCCTTCGACTGCTCCGGTCTGGTCATGTGGGCTTACGAGCAGATCGGAATTCAGCTGCCGCACTACACCGGCGACCAGTGGAACTCGGGCGTGCATGTCTCCAGAAGCCAGCTTCAGCCTGGTGACCTGGTGTTCTTCTACCCGGACATCGGCCACGTCGGGCTGTACATCGGCAACGGGCTGATGGTCGACGCGCCCGACTTCGGTGAGACGGTGCATGTGGAGCCCGTCTACTGGAACGTGTACGTCGGCGCTGTTCGCATCGCTATCTGAGGCAAGCCGGCCTCAGCCAGATCGCAGCGCGATTTGAGACACGATCAGACGGGTAGCCATAGTCGCGGCAGTGACCGATCGGAGCGCACCGCTGTTCCGCCAGGCGACGTGACGGCCGCCGCCTATCAAACTCCGTCGCGTGCGCCCATCACGGGCTTGGCCCACCGGCCCCGGTCCGCCGAGAGCGAGCGCTGGGAGCCCGCGCGGGGGCTCCCAGCGCTGGCGGGCGAGCAGGTGCGGAAACCCCCGCGCGGCACGCGGGCAGGCACGGGAAAGCCCTAGCCTTCGGGTCTGACCAGCGGGAACAGTATCGTCTCCCGGATGTTGGCGCCGGTGAGCAACATCAGCAGCCGATCGACTCCCATGCCCATCCCCCCGGAAGGCGGCATGCCGTACTCAAGCGCGCGCAGGAAATCCTCATCGAGTTGCATCGCCTCGGCGTCGCCGCCCGCGGCGAGCAGCGACTGCGCGGTGAGGCGCGAACGCTCCTCGATCGGGTCGACAAGCTCGGAATAGCCGGTGCCGAGTTCGGTGCCGAATGCCACCAGGTCCCAGCGCTCTGCCAGCCGCGGGTCACTGCGGTGGGCGCGGGTCAGCGGCGACACCTCAGTCGGGAAATCACGGTAGAACGTGGGCAGGGACGTCCGATCCTCTACCAGCCGCTCGTACATCTCCAGAATCACCTGGCCGCGACTCCACTTGGGATCGGCAGGCACGTCGGCCTTGGCGCAAAGCTCACGCAGCCGCTGCTCCGTGGTGCCCGGTGTGATCTCCTCGCCCAGCGCCTCCCCAATCGCCTCGTGCACCGATCTCGACGGCCATATCCCGCCGATGTCCACCTCGGTGCCATCAGGCCGCCGGATGACCGTGCTGCCCAGCGCCTCGGTAGCGGCCCGCTGGATGAGTTCACGCGTGAGGTCCGCCACGGTGCTGTAGTCGCCGTAGGTCTCGTAGGCCTCGAGCATCGTGAACTCGGTGTTGTGCGTGGTGTCCACGCCTTCGTTGCGGAAATTACGGTTGATCTCATAGACCTTTTCGAGCCCGCCGACGAGCAATCGCTTGAGATGCAGTTCAGGTGCGATGCGCAGGTACAGGTCCAGGTTGTAGGCGTTGTGGTGGGTGGTGAACGGCCGTGCATTGGCGCCGCCATGCACGCGCTGGAGCATCGGTGTCTCCACCTCGATGAAGCCGCGGGCAGTCATCTCCGCGCGCAGCGCACGGACGGTGGCGGCGCGTACCTCCACCATGCGGCGGGCGGCGGGGTTCACGATAAGGTCCAGGTAGCGCTGGCGCACCCGCGACTCGATATCGGTCAGGCCCTTGTGCTTCTCTGGCAGCGGGCGCAGGCACTTCGAAGTGATGGCGAACCTGTCGGCGAGCACGGAAAGCTCACCGCGGCGCGAAGTGATCACCTCGCCCTCCACCCCTACGTGATCGCCGAGATCGACGTCGTGCTTCCAGGAGGCGAGCGCGTCCGCACCGATCCGGTCGAGAGACAGCATGACCTGCAGGTCACCGGTCCCGTCCCTAATGGTGGCGAAGACCAGCTTGCCTGTCGGCCTGTTAAGGATCACCCGGCCAGTGACTCCGGCGCGGTCACCCGTCGCTGCCTCAGGGCCGAGGTCTGCGTATTTCTCGCGCAGCGCCCCGATCGTCGCGGTGCGGGGGAAGCCGACCGGGTACGGTTCGACGCCCGCTGCCCGCAGCCGTTCGAGCTTCGCCATCCGAACCCGCATCTGCTCGGGCACGTCGTCACGGTCAACTGAAGGCTGCTGCTCGGTCACCTGCCGAAGGTTACCGCCACTCGGTGAGCAACTATGGCCAGGTGCGTGGTTAACAGGGGCGGCTTCGGCTATTCGGGCGCATTTCGCTCGTACACCAGGCGAAGCCCGATCAGCGTCAGCCAAGGCTCGTACACATCGATGCAGCTCACCTCGTCTACCACGAGCGGCGCGAGGCCGCCGGTCGCGGCGACGGTCACCGAGTCCGGGTCATCGGGTGCAAGCTCACGCACCATCCGCTCGACGATCCCCTCGACCTGGCCGACGAATCCGTAGATGATGCCCGACTGCAGGCATTCCACGGTGTTCTTGCCGATTACCCGGTTCGGCCGCGCGGGTTCCACCTTGAGCAGTTGCGCGGCGCGCCTGGAGAGCGCGTCGACGGATATCTCGATGCCTGGCGCGAAGGCGCCGCCGACGAACTCGCCTTTCGCGCTCACCGCGTCAAAGTTGGTCGATGTGCCGAAATCAACGATGATGGCCGGTCCACCGTACAGGTGCACGGCGGCGAGGGAGTTCATGATCCGGTCGCTGCCGACCTCCTTGGGGTTGTCGACGCGTACCGGAATTCCCGTCTTCACACCTGGCTCGACGATCACAGCGGGGACGTCGCCGTAGTAGCGCCTGCACATCTCGCGCATCTCGTGCAGCATCGACGGAACCGTTGAGCACAGCGCAATGCCGCTGATATCGGTTTCCTTGAGGATCGGGCTCTGCCCGAGCAGGCCCTGCAACACGACCGCGAGCTCGTCGGCGGTGCGATCAGGGTCGGTCGCGATCCGCCAATGCTCGATGACTTCCTCATCCTCGAAAATCCCGAGAACTGTGTGCGTGTTCCCGACGTCGATGGTCAGCAGCATGATCGTCCTGACGAAGTGTGCGCGGTGGCGGCTCCGTAGGGCACGGAGCTCGTGGACAAAGAGACCAAAGGGCCGAAGCAGCCATGAACGGTACTGTCACCGCTCGCCGCCGTCCGGCGCAAGATCTAGCGCTATATCCAGTGCCGCAGCCGAATGGGTAAGCGCGCCGATGGCGAGGTAATCCACACCTGTCGCGGCCACCTCGCGGGCCTGGTGCAGGGTCAGCCCGCCGCTTGCCTCCAGGAGCGCATGGCCCGCCACGAGGTGGACCGCCGCGGCCGTGTCAGCAAGGTCGAAGTTGTCGAGCAGAATCAGCGTCGCACCGGCCGCGACCGCCTCCTTCACCTGGGTGAGCGTGTCGCACTCGACCTCGACGGGCAGGCCAGCCGCGGCGGCGCTGACCGCCGCGAATGCCGCGGTGAGGCCGCCGGCCGCGGCGATGTGGTTGTCCTTCACAAGCACAGCATCGGACAGCGACATCCGGTGGTTGACCCCGCCCCCGCAGCGGACCGCGTATTTCTGCAGCGCCCGCAAACCCGGCAGCGTCTTGCGGGTGTCTCTGATCGTGGCACCGGTGCCGGCTACCTCATCGACCCAGCGGCGGGTTAGCGTGGCGATCCCGGACAGGTGGCAGGCCAGGTTGAGCGCGGTCCGTTCGGCGATGAGCAGCGTTCGCGTCCGCCCTGTGATGGTGAGCATCTTGTCACCGCGGTGCACCAGATCACCGTCGGATTTGTGATAGATGATCCCGAACGGCTCCGCGGTGCCAGCGTCCGGGCAGGTGGCTCTGCCGCCAGGTGGGTCATCGCGTGCCGATGCCACCCGGAAGACGGTCTCCGCGACGGCAAGGCCAGCGGCTACCCCGTCTCCTCGCGCAGTCAAATGGGCCGTCGTCCGCGCGTCGGCAGGCACGGTGGCCTCGGTGGTGACGTCGGTCCCGCCGGCCAGGTCCTCGTCGAGAGCGGCCGAGGCGATCCCGGTGACCCGCTGCGGATCCAGCCCGCCGTCGCGCAGCCGGTCGATGAGTCCCGGGGTGAGAACTTCCCGCATGGCCCCGCTCATTCTGGCTCCTTGCCTGTGCCGCCCTCGCCTGTGCCGCCCTCGCCTGCGCCGCCCTCGCCTGCGCCGCCCTCGCCTGCGCCGCCCTCGCCTGCGCCGCGCTCGCCTGCGCCGCGCTCGCCTGTGCCGGCGGCAGCGCCCGCGCTGAACCTGCTCACCAGGCTCCCGTCGGCGAGCCGGATGACGAGGTGGCCGAGCCATGCGTCACTGCGGTCAGGGAAATCCTCCCGCCAATGACTGCCGCGGGTCTCCTCCCGCCGCGTCGCCGCAGCTACCAGGGCCGAGGCGACCAGATGCAGGTTCGTCGCCTCCCAGGCTTCGGTGCACGGCTGGCCGGGTGCCCGGCCGCGGAGCCGTTGGAGATCCTTAGCTGCCGACTCCAGGCCATTCCCGTCGCGCAGGACGCCAGCGCGGCCGGACATAACCTGCTGCAGTTCGCCGCGGACATCCGGGCTGATCAAGCCTGGTGGCCGGTCATCGGGCGCCGGGTCCGGCCGTGGCGGCAGATCGGCAGCGAGGCATTCGCCAATCCGCTCCGCGAAAACGAGGCCCTCGAGAAGCGAGTTGGACGCCAGCCGGTTCGCACCGTGCACTCCCGTGCAGGCGGCCTCGCCGCAAGCGTAGAGGCCGGCGACGCTTGTCCGCCCCCACACGTCTGTGCGCACGCCACCGCTCGCGTAGTGCGCCGCGGGCACGACAGGGATCAGCTCGCGCACCGGGTCGATCCCGTACTGCCGGCAACTCGCCAAGATCGTGGGGAAACGCCGCTCCCAGGTGCGGTGGCCGAGGTGACGGCCGTCGAGATAAACATGATCGGCACCTGTCGCGGCCATCTGGATCACCATCGCCTTGGCGACAACGTCGCGTGGTGCGAGGTCGGCGAGCGGGTGGCGGCCGGTCATGAACCGCGTCCCCGCCTCGTCCACGAGGAAGGCGCCCTCGCCGCGCACGGCCTCCGACACCAGCGGCTGCCGGCCTGCTGATCCCCTGCCGAGCCACAGCGCCGTCGGATGGAACTGAACGAACTCCAGATCCGCGACGTCCGCGCCAGCCCGCAGCGCGAGCGCGACGCCGTCGCCTGTGGACACCCCGGGATTGGTGGTGGCCGTGTAGACCTGCCCGAGCCCTCCGGTCGCGAGGACGACGGCGCGGGCGTGCGCGGCGCCTACCCCATCCCGCTGGCCTTCACCCATCACGTGCAGGGTGAGACCGGCAGCCCTGTTGCCGCCCCGGGCGCAGTCGCCGCGGATCAGGTCGAGCACGAGCGCGTGCTCGATCACCTCGATGCCCGGATCTGCGTCCGCAGCAGCCTTCAGCGCGGTCACGAGGGCGCGTGATATCTCCGCACCTGTGGCATCACCGCCCGCGTGCGCGATACGCGGGCGCAGGTGGCCACCTTCGCGGCTGAGCGCCACCGCACCGTCTGCTGCTGTGTCGAAACGCGCGCCGAGCGCCATGAGCCGCCGCACCGCAGCCGGGCCCTCCGTCACGAGCAGGCGGGTCGCGGTCTCGTCGCATAGGCCGCAGCCAGCTTCGAGCGTGTCGCGCAGGTGCTGCTGCGGCGAGTCACCCGGGCCGAGCGCGGCGGCGATCCCGCCCTGCGCCCACCGGGTGGATCCGGCCTCGACGAGGGACTTCGTGACGAGCAGAACGCGGCCCGCCCGGCGAGCTGCCAGTGCCGCGGTCAGGCCCGCCACGCCTGATCCCGCGACTACGATGTCGGCCTCGACGGTCCAGCCTGGCGCAGGCGCCGCCAACCGGGAGGCGATGGCCGTCATGCCGGGCCCCGCGGTGAGAACTCGAGTGTGGAGTTGTCGATGAGCCGGGTGCCGCCTACGCGCGCGGCGACGGCGAGCACGGCAGGTCCCACGTGGTTCTCGCCGACCGGGGTGAATATGCCCGGCTCGGCGAGCGAGAGGTAATCAACCTCGAGCGGCGGGTCGGCGGCAGAAGCGACCGCGAGTACCCGCTGCGCCGCCGCGACCGCCTCGCCCGGCCCGTGAGCAACCTCATCGCGCGCCGCCAGCAGCGCGCGGTTCAAGAACCGGGCGGTCGACCGCCCCGCCGGCGACAGATAGGTGTTCCGGCTGGAGATGGCTACCCCATCCGGATCACGAACGGTCGGCACAGCCGCGATCTGGACGCTGAGGTCGAAATCGGTCACCATGCGGCGCACCAGGGCGAGCTGCTGCGCGTCCTTCTCGCCGAAGACGGCGATGTCGGGCCTGGTGACGCCAAACAGCTTGATCACGATGGTCAGGACGCCGCGGAAGAAACCTGGCCTGAAGGCGCCTTCGAGCCGATCCCCCACGGGGCCAGGATCGACGGTGACCATGGGCCGGTCCGCGTACATATCGGTGGTGCCTGGTGCGAACAGGACCGCCACACCCTCGTCGCGGCAAACCTTGCTGTCCTCGTCCAGCGTCCTCGGATAGCGCTCAAGATCATCGCTCGGCCCGAACTGCAACGGGTTGACGAACACGCTCACGACAACGGCACCGTCGGCACCGGCAAGTTCGCGTGCGCGGCGAAGCAACCCGCGGTGGCCGGTGTGCAGCGCACCCATGGTCGGCACGAGCACGACCGGGCTGCCAAGGCCCTTCCTGGCCAGGCCGAACGCGGCACGGTCACGTGCGACAACCGGGATCATTCCGGCGCTCCGCCCAGGACATCGAGCAGGTGCTCCGCGTCCTGCGGCCTCAGCATGCCCGCGGCGATCGCCCGGTCGGCGGTCAGCCGGGCCATGGCGACGTATGCCCCGACCGCGGCAGGCGGCGACGCCTCCTTGAGTACCTCGATGTGGCGTGCCACGGTGCCCGCGTCGCCGCGCGAGACTGGACCGGTGAGGCCGGCGATGCCCAGTCGCAACGCGTTGTCGAGGGCTGCGAACGCAAGCGGGCCGAGCAGCCGCGCCGGATCGGGCACCCCGGCGCCGCGCAGCAGTTCGGCCGACTCGGTGATCAACGTCGTAAGGTGATTCGCAGCGTTCGCCAGGGCGGCGTGGTAGAGATCCCTGTCGGCCTCGGCGATGACCACAGGCTCACCACCCATCTCGATCACCAGAGCCTGGGCGACCGGCCCGAGCGCCGGCGGGGCCGTCACGCCAAAACACACGCCCGAGAGGCGGTCGACGTCCTCTGGCCGCCCGGTGAACGTCATCACGGGATGCAGCGCAAGCGGCAGCGCGCCGCAGCGGGTGGCAGGGTCGAGCACGGCCGTGCCGTACCTGCCGCTCGCATGCGCGAGCAAGCGGCCGTGCAATGGGGCGCCAATCCGCGCGAGGCCAGACACCAGCGCGGGCAGCGCATCATCGGGCACCGTCAGCAGGATCAGGTCGGCGGCCGCGACGACGTCCGGTGGGTCGGCGAGCATGGCACCTGGCAGGAGGCGGCTGGCCCGGTCCCTTGACGCGGCAGAAACAGCGGACACGGCGACGACGCGGTGGCCCGCACGTGCCAGCGCCGCGCCGAGTACGGCGCCCGCGCGGCCTGGGCCGACAACGCCCACCTTGAGCCTGGCGGGCCGGTCACCGGTCACCTGCCGCGGTTCAGCCGCCTGCCCAGGGCCAGTCACGTGCCGTGAGCCAGCCACGGACTGCGGGCTGGCCGCAGGCAGCAAATGTCTGGCCGCCAGCTCCGGGCTGGCCCCGGGCAGCGGTCCGGCCGCCAGCTCCGGGCTGGCCGCGGGCAGCGGGCCGTCCACGGACTGCGGGCTTGCCGGGGGCTGCGGACCAGCCGCGCTCCGCGGGTCGGCCACAGACTGCGATTCGCCCGCGGACCGCGGGTCGGCGTCTTTCCGCGCGTCGCGGGCTCCTCCCTCGTCGCAGCTGGGCAACCCTGCCCCGCTGCCAGGATGCGAACCTTCAGGATCCATCTCGTTCCAGTCCTCGCCGGGTACCGGACGGCGTCACAGCTCAGCATAGGCGAGGGATGGCGGACCGCCACCGCGGGCGCCGCACGCCACATTCGATCGGGCAGCCGCGAAATCCGGGCCCGCCTGGGTAGCGTCGACGGCGTGTGGGTGAGGTGGCGGTCAGCGATGCGCGAGGCCTTGTACGGAGCCGGCGGGTTCTACTCCCGTGGCGAGCGCCCAGCCGACCATTTCCGCACCTCCGTCGGCTCGCAGCGGTACGCCGACGCGGTGCTTGCTCTGATCGACAGTGTCGACGCTGCGCTTGGCAGGCCCGACCGCGTGGACCTGGTCGATGTCGGATCCGGGCAGGCAGAGCTGCTCGCCCGCGTGCTGCGGTCGGCGGAGCTGCGGTCCGCAGAATCCAGGCTGCCAGAAAGAATCCGCCCGTGCGCGGTGGAACTCGCGCCCCGCCCGGCCTCGCTCGACCCGCGGATCCGCTGGCAAGCGGTCGTGCCCCGGGCCATCCACGGAGTGATCCTCGCGAACGAGTGGCTGGACAGTGTTCCGCTTGAGCTGGCCGAACTCGCGCCTGACGGGCCGCGGCTCGTGCTCGTTGACCGGGCAACAGGGGCCGAACGCCTCGGCGGCCGAGTCAGCGCGCGAGACGAGCAATGGCTCGCCAGGTGGTGGCCGCTGCGCGAGGTGGGCGACCGGGCCGAGATCGGCCGCCCGCGCTCTAACGCCTGGGCGGCCGTGATCGGTGGGCTTGCCCGCGGCGCCGCGGTCGCGGCCGACTACGCACACGCGGCCGCGGCCCGCCCAGACGCTGGCACGCTCACCGGTTACCGCTACGGCCACCAAGTGCCCGCAGTCCCCGACGGTTCTTGTGATCTGACCGCGCATGTCGCCCTCGATGCGTGCGCGGCCGCAGGTGCGTCGGCGGGCGCGACCGCGACGTTGCTGACCACCCAGCGGAACGCGCTCCGCGCGCTTGGTGTCAGCGGCAAGCGGCCGCCGCTCGAGCTCGCGCGGCGCGACCCGCGCCGCTACGCCGCCGAACTATGCCGAGCCACCGAGGAAGCCGCGCTGCTCGACCCGGCAGGTCTCGGCGGATTCGGCTGGCTTGTGCAGACCGCAGGCCTGCCCCTGCCCGGCCCGCTGGCCCACCTCAGCGATCAGTAAGACCCGTGGTGGCCCATAGCGCCTCCTGCCTCCTGCCTCCTGCCTCCTGCCGTCGACGGCCAGGTTTCCGGACCGCGCAGATGGCCCGTGGTTTGCTGACGCGGCAACACCCATGGGCCATCGCTGTCATTGTTAAGCACTGCGCTCGGCCGCCAGCCCGGCAATGGGCCGTCTCAAGGCAGTAAGTGGCAGCCCAGGCAGGCCGCGAGCGGGCGCGGAATGGGCCGTGGCAGCATGGCGGCATGGCTGAGCGCATTGCGGGGGTGGCGACAGGCGCTGCCGCCTGGGGACTCGCGCCAGCCGGGGCCCAGGATCAGGCGGCATACGATCAGGGCCCCGATCAGGCAGCACCCGATCAGGCAGCACCCGATCAGGCAGCACCCGATCAGGCAGCACCCGATCAGGCGGTGCCGCGCGCCACGGTCGGCCGCCTGGCGGACGACGTTGTGCTTGACATCGGGCCACAGCATCCGTCCACCCATGGTGTGCTCAGGCTCAGGCTCGCGCTGGACGGTGACCGGATCACGTCGGCCGCGCCCGTCATCGGTTACCTGCACCGAGGCGCGGAAAAGCTATTCGAGGTGCGGGATTACCGCCAGATCATCATGCTCGCGAACAGGCATGACTGGCTGGGCGCCTTCGCAAACGAGCTCGGCATCGTGCTGGCAGCTGAGCGGCTTCTCGGCCTGCGGGTCCCCGAACGCGGCGTCTGGGCCCGCACGTTGCTCGCCGAGCTGAACCGGGCGCTGAGCCACCTGATGTTCCTTGCCTCCTACCCACAGGAACTCTGCGACGGGGCAGGGGAACCGGCCAGCGTGCCCGGCGCTTTCCAGGCACGGGAGACTCTGCAGGCGGTTATGGAGGAGGTCTCGGGTGGCCGCATGCATTACATGTTCAACCGGGTCGGCGGGCTGAAGGATGAGCTGCCGTTTGGCTGGCTTGACCGGGTGCGGGCATCCGTCGCCGACACCAGGGACGCGCTGGCAGAAATCGAGGCGATCATCCTCGGCAATGCGGCCTTCAGACGCCGTACACGCGGGATCGGCAGGCTGACCAGGGACCAGGTACTCCAGTATGGAGTGAGCGGCCCGATTGCGCGGGCCTCGGCGGTGGATTTCGACCTGCGCAGGGACGAGCCCTACCTAGCCTATGGCGAGCTACGCGACGAGCTCAGGATAGTAACCAGGCAGGACGGCGACTGCCTGGCGAGGTTCGAGTGCCTGCTTGACCAGCTGACGGTGTCACTTGACCTCGCGGACGCGTGCGCTCGGCGGCTGGCCAGGCTGCCGCGTGGGCCGGTGAACGTGCGGTTGCCCAAGGTGCTCAAGGTGCCTGAAGGGCACGCCTATGCCTGGACGGAGGCACCTCTTGGTATCAGCGGTTACTACCTGGTTTCGAAGGGCGAAAAGACGCCGTGGCGGCTCAAGCTGCGCGCCGCCTCGTTCAGCAACGTCCAAGCGCTGACAGAGATACTGCCTGGCAGCGTAATCGGCGATCTAGTGCCGATCCTTGGCTCGATGTTCTTCATCGTTGGCGACATCGACAAGTAGGCGCGTCAAACCTGGCACACAATGGGACATTGTGTGCCGTATGTGACACACAATGGGCCATTGTGTGCCAGCCTCGGAGGCCGAGGGTGCGGCTCCCATGGTCGCGGCCGGGCCTGCGAACGCGACCGACCGGCGTTCATGATCCCTGATCTTGTTAACTTGCCTGCAAATTACGCAGGCAGGTCAACACGGTTGCGGATCATGCGCCGGGCCAGCCGATGCTCACGCGGGCCGCCGCCGCTGGCGCGTGAATCAGCTTGCGCCCGCGCTCATGCTGACCGGCGGAGGTTCCCCAAGGCCATCAGCTTTCACCGCGCCAGGCGGGGCTGGCGTCGTTCTCCTCGTCCGGCTGCTTCGGCACCCGGCAGCAGTACTCCAGATATAGGGCCGCCGCGGCAAGCACCACGGCTGCGCCGAGGGTGGCAAGTGCGGCGAATGCGTCATGGCGAGGAAACGCCTTGTCCAGCGATCCCGCCACGTAAAGCGAGAATCCGCCCGCCACGCCGCCGATCACCGCGGCCGTATACACGCTTGCCTTCGCGAGAGCCGCCATCCGGGCGACCGCGATCGCCTCCACCGGCTTGGTGCCGGGGCGCTGGTAGATCCTGCCACGCAGCAGCATCCCGCTATAGGCCTCCGCGAGCGCGACGATGATGAGCGTGGGCACACCGCTCCAGGGCAACGGTGGCAGCGCGCGGTAAACCAGCCTGAGGATTAGCCAGGACACGACCGCGGATAGCGCGGCTACGAACAGGATCGTCCAGATCTTCGTGGGCTTCATAGTGATCGCTCTGGGAGGTGGATGGCAAGGTCCGCGCGGCGTCGCACCCGGGTACCGGTCGCGGCAGCAAGCAGGTCGGCTACCCGGCCGCAACCGGGTACCTCGGCGTCTGGATCGGCGTCAAGCCATGGCGCGAGGACGAACGCGCGTTCATGCGCGCGCGGATGCGGCAAGGTCAGTTTCGGATCATCGCTCGCCGCGTCACCACACGTGATGATGTCGATGTCGAGCGTGCGTGGCCCCCAGCGCGTCTCTCGGGTCCGGCCGAACGCCTTCTCGATGCCCTGGGCGAGATGGAGGATCTCCATAGCCTGGCGCGTCGTCGTCGCGATAAGGACCGCGTTGAGATAGTCAGGCTGCGCGGGACCGCCGGCCGGTTCCGTTTCGTACACCGGCGAGATCGCGACAAAGCCAAAGTCTGGCGCGCCGAAAAGCGCGTCGACCGCGCCCTGGAGGTTCTGCATGCGGTCACTCAGATTGCTGCCAAGCGCAAGTACCACGCGGCTAGGGTGCGTGGCCCGAGCGAGCGCGGACCGCTCAGCCGCCGACCGCTCAGCCGCGGACCGCTCAGCCGCGGACCGCTCAGTCACAGGCTTAGCTGCCGTCACGTCCGCCGCGCGAGATGGTCACCGCGACGTCGTCGAACGGGAAGGGTACCGGCGCTTGCGGCTTGTGCACGGTGATCTCCACCTCCATAACAGCAGGTTCGGCCAGGCACGCCTCAGCCAGGCGCTGCGCCAGCGTTTCTATCAGCCGTACTGGCTCACCGGCGACGATCGCGGCGAGCCTGGTGGCCAGGCTGCCGTAGTCGACCGTACGCGACAGGTCGTCGGTGGCGGCGGCGGGCCGAGTATCCAGGGCAAGCACGGCATCCACGACAAAGTCCTGACCGTCAAGGCGCTCGTGATCGTATACGCCGTGGTAACCGCGCGCCCGCAGCCCTCGCAGCGCGATCTGGTCCGTTGCCGGCCCCGGGGGGCAGCGCACAGGAACTCCCTGCTCAGGTGCCGGTTCCGCCGGCTGCGCTGGGGCGCCGGGCCGGTGCCGCGCGCTCACTCGTCCTCCACCCTGAGCATGACGGGCGAGCCATGGTGCAGCCATAGGCGCCAGCCTTGGCCGGTGCGGACGAACGCATTCGTCGTCGCAACGTTCCCACCGGCGGCGAAGCCAGCACTGTCATCATCCGACGCGGTAATGATGTTCTCCGCACAGGTCAAAACCGCGATATCGCCGGAAACCTTGGTCACCACGTCGGTAAGCACAAATTGGATGTACGAAGTATTCGCCATGATCAAGGCCCATGACCGAAGCACAGGACCGCGGCCGCGGATCATTGGGCCGCCCGGGTGAACGCACACTACGCTGCCGGCCGCGTCCTTGTCATCGGCCCACACGTCGCCCATGCGGTCCAGGTCACCGGCTTCGAACGCGGCGTAGAACTCGGCATTCAGCTGCTCGATGGCGGTGATCTCAGCGATCGACATGGCCGCCCCCCGTGCTGACAGCGGGGGCGACTCGGCGGAGCCCGCCGCCGGCTTGCCCGAGGTCGGCTTGCCGCCACGCCGCGGCGACCCGGACCGCGTCCGCGTTGGGCGGTACCTGGTGGACTCGCACGCACCAGGCACCTGCGGCAGCCGCCAGCGCGGTCACCGCCACGGTGGCGTCATCACATGCGGTGAACGGCCGCGGCGTGCCGTCCGCCGAGCCGAGCAGCTTGCCGAGGAAACGTTTCCTCGACGCACCCACAAGGACGGGAAACGGCCGCGCGCCGCCCAGGTCGGCGACTGCGCCGAGCCGGGTGAGAAGCGCCCAGTTGTGCTCCGGCCGCTTCGCGAACCCGAGCCCCGGATCGACGATGACAAGCCTCGGATCGACGCCCTCGGCGATCACCGTTTCGACCCGGCCGCGCAACTCTTCCCGCACCTCTCGAACAACATCCTGGTAAACGGCTCGACTGTGCATATCGTGGCTGTGGCCGCGCCAGTGCATGACCACATAAGGCACTCCGGCCTTGCCCACGAGCCGCGGCATGGCGGGGTCAGCGAGGCCGCCGCTGACGTCGTTCACCAGGCGCGCTCCAGCCTCGACGGCGACCTCGGCCACCTCGGCGCGCATCGTGTCCACGCTGACCGGCACTCCCTCAGTCACAAGGGCTCTGATGACCGGGCTGACCCTGCGGAGTTCTTCTGCCGCCGAAATCCGCTGGGCGCCTGGACGCGTCGATTCACCGCCGACATCGACAATGTCGGCACCAGCCGCGACTAGCTCAAGGCCGTGCCTTATCGCATCCTCGGCCCCGTACCAGGCACCACCGTCGGAGAACGAGTCAGGCGTCACGTTGACGACGCCCATGACCAGGCACCGGCCCACAACAGGAAGCCCAGGAAGCGCAGGAAGCGCAGGAAGCGCAGGAAGCGCAGGAATCGCTGGAAGCGCAGGCGGGCAGGCCGGCGCGGCTGCCCGCAGGCTGGCATGGCCCATGTCATCCACCATGGGCGCAAGCCTATGCGCGCAAGTCACGCCCGCGGCGCGGGTGCCCTCAGCCTGCGGCGCAGCTTGCCGAGGCCCAGCTTGCGCGCGAGCGTACGTGGCTTCAGCTGCGGCCAGACCAGGAATGCCTCTGCCTCCAGGGCGGCGATCGCGATCCTCGGCGTGTCCCTGGTGCTCGGGAAGACAAAGAACCTCGGCTCCCAGATCGGGCGGAACTTGGCATTGAACTTGTACAGCGACTCGATCTGGAACCATTTGGACAGGAAGACCAGGATCGACCGCCACGCCCGCAGCACCGGCCCGGCACCGATGCGCTCACCACGCTCGAGCGCGGACCTGAAGACCGCGAAGTTGAGCGAGAGCCTGCTCACGGAAAGCTCGGGCGCGGCCTTGATCGTCTCGGTAATGAGAAAATCGTTCAGGCCCGGCTGCGACTGCCTGTCCCTGCGCATCAGGTCAAGGGAGAGCCCGTCGGTGCCCCAGGGCACGAAGTGCAGCACCGCACGCAGGATTCCGTCCTCTGCCGCGGTGGCGACGACGCACCGCTCGTCGCCTGGCTCGCCGATGCGGCCGAGGGCCATCGAGAAGCCCCGCTCGGTCTGGCTGCCCCGCCAGGAATCTGCCTGACGGACGAGGCTGTCGATTTCCTCCCTGGGGATGTCGCCGATCCGGCGCACCTGCGAGCAGTACCCGTGCCTGGCCACTCGGGACACCATCTGCCGCACATTACGCATCGCCCGGCCTTCCAGGCTGAATTCGGCTACCTCGACGACGGCCTCGTCACCTAGTTCTAGTGCGGTGAGGCCGCCCTCGCGGCACCAGACCTCGGCCCCGACCTCACTGCAGCCCATGACCGCAGGAACCCAGGCATGCCTGGCCGCCTCGTCAAGGAATGCGTGGATCGCTCCCGGCCACGCCTCCGGATCTCCGATAGGGTCAGCCGCCGCGAGCATGACCCCGGACACCACGCGGTAGCCGATGCATGACTTGCCCGTCGGTGACCAGATGACGCTCTTGTCGTGGCGCAGCGCGAAATAGCCGAGCGAGTCGCGCTCCCCATAGGTGGTGAGCAGCTCCCTGATCCGCTCGTCGTCACGCGCGCTCAGCCGTGCCACCGGCTTGGCCGGCTTGAAGAACAGGTAGGCGGCCGTGAGGAGCGTCAGCAGGCCAAGTGCGCTGGTCATCAGGTGAAAGGTGTCGGTACGCCCCTCGTTGAGGAACCGGATCGGGCTGCTGATGCCGACTAGTTCGTAGCCGACATCCTGCACCTGCTGCATGAGTGAATAGCTGGCCGAGCCACGGCTGAGCCTGATGTAACCGAGCGCGATGACGATATCGGCGATGACGAGCAGGGCGAGCACCCAAAGTGCGCGCCAGCGAGTCCGCGGATCACCGACCGCGTAGAACTCGTCGCGGAAAAAGAGCAGCGCGCCTAGCATCGCCGCGGCCACGACGGCCTGCGCGAGCTGCGGACCGTGGGCGATGTGAGTCACGATATTGATGGCGAGCAGGAGAGTTACCGCCTGCCACGCCCGGCGCTTGCGGCGCCGCAACGCGTGGGCGAGCATGATCAGGAGCAGGCCGCTGATGACGTCGACCGCACGGGCGGCGTTGACCAGGCCGCCTGGCACGACCCTGCCGATCCGGTGGAGCCGCTCATGAAACTCTGGCGCGACCACGCCGAGCACGTTGTACACGCCGATGAGCAGGGACAGCCAGCCGGCTGCCGTGGGTACCCAGCTGCGCTGCCGTCTGCGGTCGGGCAAACGGGGCTTGCGGTCCTGCTCATCACTGCGAGCCGCCCGGCCAACGTCGCCGGCCGGACCCCCATCGACACGCTCGTTAATCTCAGACACCTTGGCTGAACCCCGCATCACGGGCCATCAGCGTAGCCACCGCAGCAACATCGTGCGTTCAAATGCGTGCAATGGGCAAGTGGTGGCAGGCCATGAGACTCAAAAGAAACGCATCGCTCAGGCCACGTGTGGCCCATCACCGCCTGAGGCGGTGTGCTGCAGCGGCCGGGCACGTCAGCGACGGCCAAATATCAGGCTCAGCGCCTCCGCACGGGTGCGGTCGCTATCACGGAAGTCACCCCTGACGGCCGACGTCACGGTCTTCGCGCCCGGCTTGCGCACCCCGCGCATGGTCATGCACAGGTGCTCGGCCTCGATCACCACGATCACGCCACGCGGTTCGAGCACGCGCATCAGCGCATCCGCTATCTGCCCGGTCATCCGCTCCTGCACCTGCGGCCGCCTGGCGTACACATCGACCAGTCTCGCCAGCTTGGACAGCCCGGTGATCTGGCCCTTGGCGTTCGGGACGTAGCCGACGTGGGCGAGCCCGAAGAAGGGAACGAGATGATGCTCACAGGTGGCGTACACCTCGATGTCCTTGACCAGGATCAGCTCGTCATGGTCGGCGTCGAATACGGTGGCCAGCACGTCCTCGGGGTGCTGCCGCAGTCCGGCGAACTGCTCCGCGTAGGCGCGCGCCACCCGGGCCGGCGTGTCCCGCAACCCGTTCCTATCGGGGTCCTCGCCGATCGCAAGCAGGATCTCACGGACAGCGCGCTCAATGCGCGGCTGATCCACGTCAGCTGTCCTTGCCACCGGGCCTGGTGTGCTTGGTATGCCCAATGCGCCCGGTGATCTCGCCAGGCTCGCCTATCGCGGGGCCACCGATGACTCCCGACTTGCCGTTGCCCTTCCCGGCACGGTCGGTGCCGTCCGTCACCGCGGTCAGCGCGAGTTCCTTCGGCGTCAGCACCGGCGGGCGGTCGGATGGCAGCCGCTTGCCGTAGCCCGTGTAGGACCCTCGGGTCGGGCGCTTCTGCACCGTCGCGAAGACGCGCATGACCTCGTCCCTGGACAGGGTTTCCTTGTCCATTAGCTGCAGAACCAGGTTGTCAAGCACGTCGCGGTACTGGACCAGGATCTCCCACGCCTCGTCGTGCGCGGACTCGATAAGGCGCCTGACCTCGTCGTCGATGGACGAGGCGATCTCCTCCGAGTAATCCCTGGTGTGCGCCATCTCGCGGCCGAGGAACGGCTCACCATCGCCGGTACCGAACTTCCTGGCGCCGAGCCGCTCGCTCATGCCGAACTCGGTCATCATGCGGCGCGCGATGGACGTGGCCTTCTCGATGTCGTTGGCCGCGCCGGTGGTCGGCTCGTGGAACACAAGCTCTTCTGCCGTGCGCCCGCCGAGCAGCATCGCGAGCTGGTCCATCATCTCAGACCGGGTGATGAGGAACTTGTCCTCCGTGGGCAGCGCCATCGTATAACCGAGCGCGCGACCGCGCGGCAGGAT
This sequence comes from uncultured Actinomycetota bacterium, assembly GCA_963727015.1. Taxonomy (GTDB): domain Bacteria; phylum Actinomycetota; class Actinomycetes; order Streptosporangiales; family Streptosporangiaceae; genus DATFVJ01. The sequence continues at coordinate 362,297 of CAVSEV010000011.1, forward strand.
CGTGATCTTGTGCACCGGATCGGCGTTCGGCAGCGCGGAACCCACCAGTGCGTGGCCGCCCTCGTGATAGGCGATGATCTTCTTTTCCTTCTCCGACATCACCCGGGACTTGCGCTCTGGACCGGCCATCACCCGGTCAATGGCCTCCTCAAGCATGGCCATCGAGATCTGCTTGGCGTTCATCCGGGCCGTGAGCAGCGCGCCCTCGTTGATCACGTTGGCCAGGTCAGCGCCGGTAAAGCCGGGCGTACGCCGGGCGATCGTTTCCAGATCGACGTCCGGAGTGAGGGGCTTGCCGCGAGCGTGCACCTGGAGGATGCCGCGGCGGCCAAGCATGTCCGGGCGGTCAATAACGATCTGCCTGTCAAAACGCCCAGGCCGCAGCAGCGCGGGATCCAGGATGTCCGGCCGGTTGGTCGCGGCGATGAGAATGACGCCGCCCTTGATATCAAAGCCGTCCATCTCGACGAGCAACTGGTTCAGGGTCTGCTCACGCTCGTCATGACCGCCACCGAGACCAGCACCACGATGCCGTCCGACCGCGTCGATCTCATCGATGAAGACGATCGCAGGCGCGTTCGTTTTCGCCTGCTCGAACAGGTCACGGACCCGGGATGCGCCGACGCCAACGAACATCTCGACGAAGTCAGATCCCGAAATCGAGTAGAAAGGCACACCGGCTTCACCCGCGACGGCCCGGGCCAGCAATGTCTTGCCGGTTCCCGGTGGGCCATAGAGCAGAACGCCCTTCGGGATCTTCGCTCCGATGGCCTGGAACTTGGCCGGATTCTGGAGAAACTCCTTTATCTCCTGAAGCTCCTCGATCGCCTCATCCGCCCCTGCCACGTCCGCGAAGGTCGTCTTGGGCGTGTCCTTGGTGATCAGCTTGGCGCGGGACTTGCCGAAGTTCATCACCCGCGACCCGCCGCCCTGCATCTGATTCAGCATGAACAGGAAGAACAGGACGATAAGGGCAAACGGCAGGATGCCGATGATGAGCGAAAGGAGCGAGTTCCCCTTGGGGACCTGAACGTTGTAGCTGGGAACGTTGCCCTTCTGGACCTGGGCCTGGAGTGTGCTGGCGAGTGACTGGCCCTGATTCCCCACCCAGGAAGCCTGATAGCGGCTGCCACCCTTGGTAGTGACCTGGATGGTCTGGTCCTTGTCGATCAGCGTGGCCGACTTGATGTCGCCGCTGTCGATGAGCTGGACAACCTTGGACGTCTGGGCCTGCTTGTAGGAGGGTCCCGAGTTCGCATAGTCGAGCACGACAAGCAGCAAAATCGCGGCTGCGACGATCAGCAGCAGCGGCCCGCGGAAATAGCGCTTCACATCCATCGATGAACAACCCCGCCGACTCGGGGTCGGTCCCTCCTGACCAGCGTCATGTCCCGCCGACTCCCGGCGGGACAGCCTGTCGCCCCAGTGCCCATGCCTTACTTCCTTCTATTTCCCCGAAGCGGCTCCGGGGATGTCTGACGGTACACCGCCCAACGTGCCGCGAGTACCCCGAGCTGACACACGCTATGCGGGAATGGCTGGGCACTCCTGCTCCACCAACAACGTCAATCATCGCGCAGTCTGTTCCCGTGGGCGCGGTGCAGGTGGCGCCCCGCCGCCGGCCGGGGCCGCGCCGCCGGCCCTGCCCGCCTTGCTCTCATCGCCACTGTCATCGCTGCGCACCCTGTACGGATGCGGGAGCGCCCCCGTACACATGCGGAGCCAGGGTGCCGATGAACGGGAGATTGCGGTACCGCTCGGCGTAGTCGAGCCCATATCCGATCACGAACTCGTCGCCGATCTCGAAACCGGTGTAGGCCACCTCCACGTCCATCCGCGCCGCTTCAGGCTTGCGCAGCATCACGCATACCCGGACGGAGGCGGGGTCGCGCGACTTCAGGTTCCCGACGAGCCAGGACAGGGTCAGGCCCGAGTCCACAATGTCCTCGACCACAAGCACGTTGCGCCCGGTGATGTCGGTGTCCAGATCCTTCAGGATGCGCACCACCCCCGACGACCTCGTGCCGGAGCCGTATGACGACACCGCCATCCAGTCCATCTCAACCGGCAGGCGGATGGCCCTGGCGAGGTCGGCGAGCACCATCACCGCGCCCTTGAGCACCCCTACGAGCAAAAGGTCCTGCCCCGCGTAGTCGCTGTCGATCTGTGCTGCGAGCTGAGCGATACGTGCCTGCAGCCGGTCAGGAGTGATCAGTACCTCCTTGAGATCGGCGCCCATGTCACTCGCTTCCACCGGCTCCCCTCCCTAGGCGGCCCACTGCCGCGGCGCCGAGCGGCCTTCGGCCTTCGGCCTTGGCTACAGGTCCTGAAGACGTCGGGGCCCGCCGCCGGCTGGGCCGCCGGTTAGGCCCGAGGCCGGGCCCTCAGCTGGGCCCTCGGTCAAGGCTTCGCCATCGCTTGTGAAAAGCAGCCTCCCATACCGGCGTAGCGCACGGACGCCGGCCGGCAGATCAATCCACCGCTGGCCGCGCCAGCCGCTCAGCAGCTGTTCGAGCTGCCTGATGTGCTGTGCGCTGAGCGCGCCCGCCGGGCAGCCCGCAGCGACCGCCGCACCGTGCAGCACACGGGACCGCACCGCGAGGGGCAGCCCGATGAGTGCGGCCGCGTCCAGGCCACCGTCGTCGCCGCGAAGCCGTTCAGCTTCAATACTCGCCCACTGGGCCAGCGCCTCGTCATCGGCCCGCAACTGGCCCGCCGTCCGCGCGAGCGCGGCCGCGACGCCTGGGCCAATTGCCCGCTCCAGCGTCGGCAGCGCCTCACCGCGCACCCTGACCCTGGTGAACGCTGGATCATGGTTGTGCGGGTCATCCCAGACCTCTACGCCGAGCGCCGCCGCGGCCGCGCGGGTGACGGCGCGCCTGACGCCGAGCAGTGGCCTGCGATACATGCCCGCACGCGCCGGCATGCCGGCGAGCGAGCGCGCACCCGAGCCGCGCGCGAGGCCGAGCAGGACGGTCTCCGCCTGGTCGTCGAGTGTGTGGCCGAGCAGCACTGCTGTGGCACCACGGCGGCACGCGACCTCGCCGAGTGCCCCGTACCTGGCGGCCCGCGCGGCAGCCTCAGGGCCGCCTGACCGGCCAACCGCGGCGGTCACCCGGTCCACCGGCTCGAGGCCGAGATCGGTGAGCTGGGCCGCGACGCGGCAGGCCCGCTCGGCAGAGCCTCGCTGCAACCCGTGATCCACCGTGACGGCACCGCCGCGCAGGCCGAGCCTCGGTGCGGTAAAGGCCAGGGCCGCCGCCAGCGCCAGCGAATCGGCTCCGCCCGAGCATGCGGCGAGTACGAGCGCGCCAGGCGCAAGCTCGCCTATACCGTCCCTTACCGCACCGCGCACCGCGGCGACCGCCGGATGCGGTCCCACCGGGAAATCCTCAGCCCTGCCCAGGCTCGGCCGGCGGAGGAAGGGCGGGGCCCCCTTTGATCACCCGGTACACCCAGGCGTCTGGACGGGTGATCTCGGCCCTGGTAGGCAGCGTCTGCGGCGATGTCCACACCTTGTTGAAGCCCGCCATGCCCACCTCATCGACGACGGACCGGACGAAACGCGCACCCTCGGCGTACTGCTTGAGCTTGAGGTCGATGCCGAGCAGCCGCCTGAGGGCCTGCTCCACCCGGCCGGCGGAGTGCCGGCGAGCGGCGAACCGGGCCCTGATCTCCGCCACCGAGGGGACAACCTGCGGCCCCGCCGCATCCATCACGTAATCGCCGTGGCCCTCGACGAGGGTCATGACCGCCGTCAGCCGGTCGAGCGTGGCTCGCTGGCGCGGGCTCTGGATGGCCTCGATGAGGCTGTCGCCGCCCGCGCCGCCGCGCACCGCCCCTGTGACCGCGTCAGCCGCGGCGCGGAGGCGCTCGATGATCGCCGCGGGATCGAGATCGGAGGCGAGCAGGAACTCTGAAATCTGCTGCTGCACGTACCCGCGCAGCCATGGCACCGCGGTGAACTGCATCCGGTGCGTCTCCTCGTGCAGGCATACCCAGAGCCTGAAATCGCGGCGCTGCACCCCGAGTTCGCGTTCCACCATGACGATGTTCGGCGCGACGAGCGTGAGCCGGCCTGCGGGAGAGTCCGTTTGGCCGGCCGGATCCTGCCGCGTTGAGACGTGCGGCAATGACGATCCATCCGCCCGGCCATCCGCGGCTGTTCCGCTCGCGGCGCCGTTTGCCGCGCCCGCGGTGTCAACCTCGGCAAGCCGAACCGCGGCGGCTGCCGGATCCGGCGGCAGGAAGAGCTCGTACTGGCCGAGCACCCGCCCCGCGAGAAAGGCGAGGATCAACCCCATCTGCACGCCGGTCACCCTGGAGCCGACAGATCCGAGCAGCGACCCCGCGGCGGGCCATACGCCCGGCTTCTCGCGCAGTTGCTGCGCGAGGGGATCAAGCACGACGCGGAACCCGTCGACATTGGCCCGGATCCAGCCCGCCCGGTCCACCACGGCGATCTGGCCCGCGCTCTCGCTGCTGACCATGCCGGTAACCGCCCGTACGGGTTCCTGCACGGCAGCCGCGAGCTCGCGAAGTTCCGCCACGGCCCGGCGTGCTTCTGACAGGCTCACCTGCGGCCCCGGCCTCGCCCACCGCACTCCGGTGGAGACGGCCACGTCCCAGTCGATCATCTGCGCGCTGCTCACCCCTCCACCGTACGTGCTGGCGGCGCATGCGAACGCGTCCGTGCGCGCCCGGACATGAGCAACTGGGCAGCCGGTCAGCGGCAGCCGCAGCCTGCGAGCGCCGCCGCGAGCTGGTCAAGGACCGCGGCGGAAGCGGTCATCGTGCTGGCGGGCACATCGTTGATCATGAAGGCGAACGAGAGCAGCCGGCCGTCCTTGTCCACGACCAGGCCAGCAAGCGCACGCACGTTGTCGAGGGTGCCGGTCTTGGCCCGGACGAGCCCGGCCGCGGGCGCGCTCAGTTTCGTGTCGAAGCGGTTGTCCGCCGCGGAAAGGGTGCCAGAGAAACCCGCCACCGGCAGCCCCGTGATCACCGCGCGGAGCTGCGGGTGCCGCGGCGCGGCGGCCAGCGAGACCAGCAGGGCGAGCGCGTTTGGCGTGATGCGGTCATCGGGCGAAAGCCCGCTGCCGTCAACGGTGTAAATGCCGGCCCCGGCGCCGATCTTGCGCAGGGTGGCCAGCACCGCCGCCGCTCCGCCACTGAATGACGCGGGCCTGCCCGTCGCGATCGCCACCTGCCTGGCGAGCGCCTCGGCGATGTCGTTGTTGCTCTCGATAAGCATCCACTCCACGATGTCCGCGAGCGGCGGGGACTCGACCTTGGCAAGCTCGGCCGCGCCCCGCCCGGCCTGCTGCAATCGTGGCCCGCTGACAACCGCGATCCCCTGCGCGGTGAGGAAGGACGCGAAGGCATGCGCAGCGTCCGCGGCCGAGTTCGGTGAGCGTGGCAGGTAATTGGACGGATCGTCGGCGTCTTCAGGGGTGCCGGTTGCGGTGAGCCGTCCCTGATCCACTTCGAGCGCGCTGACCGGGGTCACGTCTCCCGTGCTCACGTAGCTTGGCGACCAGCCGGGTGCCATGCCAGGACCGGTGAAAAGCGAGGTGTCATATCCCAGCTGCACCTTGGTGGTGTGGCTGGCCCGCAGTGCCCTCGCGGTCGCCGCGGCGAGCGCCGCCAACGTGGCGGGCTGCGGGTAGTCGGCGGCTGGCGGGGGGCCGGCCGCGAGCGTCGGATCCCCGCCGCCCACCAGGACAATCTCACCCGCGGACGCGCCACGTACGACCCGCGTGGTGAACCGGGCCCGTGGCCCGAGGGCGGTGAGGGCCGCGACCGAGGTGGCGAGCTTGTTGGTGGAAGCAGGAGCCAGCCCTGTCGTGCCGGCCTTGCCGAACAGGACCTGCCCGGACGCCGGGTCGGTGACCACCGCGCCCACCCGCGGGCCCAGCGCGGCAGACGAGAGCAGCGGGGAGAGAGCGGCGGCAAGCCCCGCCGGGGACGGCAGCAGGCCTGTTCTGCTGTCAGGCGTGAGCACGGTGCCAGCGCCTACGACGGGAAGCACGGCCACCCGGGGCTCGGCGAGGCGAGCTCGCAGCATGCCCGCGAGCGTGACGCCAGCCGCGACGGTGAATACGTTGAGCAGGGCCAGCGTGGCAAGCGCCAGGTAACGCGGGCGGCTCAGCACTGCATAACCCCTCGCTGGATGCGGGATCCTTTAGACGGTGGAAACTACGACGCTGGAAACCACAGCGTCGGACAATGAAAGCCAGGCTGCCATGCGCGGCCGCACAGCTAGAGCACCAGTGTCAATCATCCAAGAGGCCGGGAGCGCCCGCGGAGCACGAGGAGTCGCATCGTGGAGTTTGATGTCGTGGTCGAGATACCGCAGGGCAACAGGAACAAGTACGAGATGGATCACGAGACAGGGCGGATCCGGCTGGACCGGATGCTGTTCACCTCGACCAGGTACCCGGCCGACTACGGGTTCATCGAGGGAACGCTCGGCGATGACGGCGACCCGCTCGACGCACTGGTGCTGCTGCAGGAACCGACCTTTCCCGGCTGCGTCATCCTCTGCCGCGCGATAGGCATGTACCGGATGCGCGATGAGAAGGGCGGCGACGACAAGGTGCTCTGCGTGCCCGCGCGTGATCCGCGGGTCGAGCACATGCGGGACATTCACCACGTGCCCGAGTTCGACCGCCTCGAGATCCAGCACTTCTTCGCCGTCTACAAGGAACTGGAACCTGGCAAGTCGGTGGAGGGAGCGGAGTGGGCCGGCCGGACCGCCGCCGAGGCGGAGATAGTTACCTCACGCAAACGCCTGGCCGCCCTCGGTCACTAGGGAGCATGCTAAGGCGGCCTCGCAGCGCCTCAAGCGGGGCGGGTGGCGCCGATGAGTCCCGGCTCGAAGATGCTGTCGATCCGCACATTCACCCCGGTGTAGGGCGCGTCGACCATCATGTTGCCGCCGATGTAGATACCCACGTGGTGGATGGTGCCCGGATCGGATGTGTCATTTGCGAAGAACACGAGATCACCGCGGCGTAGCTGGTCTAGAGGTATGTGCGGGCCCGATGTCCACTGCGTGCCGGTCCAGTGATCAAGCTGAACACCCGCCTGCTGCCAGGCACGCATGGTGAGACCGGAGCAGTCGAACGACGACGGGCCCGCGGCGGCCCATACGTACGGCTTGCCGAGTTGCTGCAGCGCCCAGTTAGCCGCGATATTCCCCGCACCGGCCGGCGCCCCGCGCCGCGCCATCAGACGCGTAGGCCAAGGCGGGCGCGGCGCCGCTAGCGCTGCCGGCGCCGCTAGCGCTCACGGCGCCGGCGGCGCTCACGGCGCCGGCGATCGTTGCTGCACGTGCAGCCGCCGCCAGTTCAAGTGCGCCGACTTTTGCGCGGGCAGCGGCAAGCTGGCTCACCAGCCGGTTCCTTGTCGCCCGCACCGAGCCCAGAACCCGCCGCTGGCGGGTGACGGCCGCCTGGGCGGCCACCTTCAGCGTGACGGCCTGCCGCGCCGCCGCCTGGCTCGCCCGCAGCGCGTCCCACGCCTCGCCGCGGAATATCCGCGCGACCAGGCTGGAGGCAACCGCAGCCGCCAGGACGTCGCTTTCGTGCGCCGCGATGACCTGAATCGTGCCCGCACGGTCGAAGAACGCTTGCGGACCACCCTGGCTTCCGATCATCGCCGCCGTCGAGCCGAACCCGCCATCGGTCCGATACGCCACGCTGGCCAATTCGCCAACGGCGCCGCGGCGAGCCGCCTCCGCGGCTGCGGCGGTCGCGAACTTGCCCTGCGCCACACGATAGGCCCCGGCGGCCCTGCGCATCTCGACGACGGCGCCGTCGTAACGCTCGACCAGCGTCTCAGCCCGCGCCTCGAGCCGATCAAACCACGCCTGAGCGGCGGCGAGGCGATCAGCGGCCCGGCTTGCCGCGGCGGCGCGCTGGGAGACCGTGTCGCGGGCCGCGGCCAGATCGGGGCCCGGGCGGCTGGGACGTGGCCGACGCCGTTTCCTGCGTCAGGCGCAAAGGCGCCGCCTGCAGCCCTGCGCAGAACACCAGGGCCACGAGGATCCGCGCCGGAATGCGGCCGGCCCGCCCTCCCATAGCGTCACCTCTCTGCCAAGCGCTGAGCGGGCGCCCGTTCAGCTGGCTCCCGCCGTCCGGCCGCATGCTGAGCGCCGCCGCATGATCCAGCATTCCACGATCTGACTCTAAGTAATCGGACTATTTCTCTCCGTTGCATCTCGGCGGCCAGGCGCACGGCGCCGAGATGGCCGTGGTGGCAGGGCGGTTACGCAGCGGCCTGGAAGTGCGCGACACTGGTAAACAGAAATAGCAAGGAGGATCCGGTGAACCAGGCCGATGACGTGCTGAGCCGGGCGCCGCTCTTCGAGGCACTCGATGACGGGGCGTCCGCGGCCCTGCGTAGCCGCGTCGAAGAGATAGCACTCACGCGCGGTAAACGGCTGTTCGACGAGGGCGACGAAGGAGACCGCCTCTATGTGATCCTGGACGGCAAGATCAAGCTCACCCGGGCGGCGCCAGACGGCAGGGAGAACCTGCTCAGCGTGCTCGGCCCCGGCGAAATGTTCGGTGAGCTTTCGCTGTTCGACCCAAGGCCCCGCACCGCGAGCGCCACTGCCCTGACCGACACACGGCTTGCCGCGCTGGCTCACGAGGCTCTTCGGCCATGGCTGACGGGTCGTCCGGAAGTGGCCATGCATCTGCTGCGCGCGCTGGCGCAGCGGCTGCGCAGGACGAATGACGTCATGGCCGACCTCGTGTTCACCGACGTACCTGGCCGCGTCGCACGTGCGCTACTCGACCTGGCTGACCGATTCGGCCAGCCACACGGCGAAAGCATCGACGTGCACCACGACTTGACGCAGGAAGAACTTGCCCAGCTCGTGGGTGCTTCCAGGGAGACGGTGAACAAGGCGCTCGCCGACTTCGCCGGCCGCGGCTGGTTGCAAGGTCTCGGCCAAGTCGGTGCTGATCCTTGATCCAGAACGGCTGCGCAAGCGCGCTCACTGAGCTCCGCCCGAGGCTATCCGCGGCACGCTAAACCGCCGCCGACGCTAACCGCCGCTCATGCTAGCCGTGACGAGGCTAACCGCGGCCGACGCTGACCGCCACCCATTGCTAACCGCGGCCATGCTAACCACGGCCGAGGCTAACCGCCGCGAATCAGAATGTGACGCCTGGCGGCAGCATGCCGCGCGCGGCCAGATACGCAAGCTGCTTGCGGACCGACCATGCGGCGAACGGGCGGAGGGCCGGATCGACCCCCTGGTAGACACGCGCTACGACCTGGCCGACTGTGCGGTCCCCGGCCTCGAGCGCGGCCTTCACCTCGGCCAGCCGCTCCGCGCGGTGCGCGAGATAGAAGTCGAGGGTCCCAACCGCGTCCGTGAGCACTGGCCCGTGGCCAGGCAGCAGGACGTCGACAGGCGTCGAACTCGCGAGCGCATGCAGCGTGTCCAGCGACCGCAGGTAGTCTCCCAGGTCACCGTCGGGCCCGATCACCGACGTGCCGCGGCCGAGCACCGTATCGCCGGTCAGCAAAGCCCCGTCCGCGGAAAGCAGGAAGCACAGCGAATCGGCCGAATGCCCAGGGCTCGACACGACCCGCAGCTCACACCCGGCCGCCGTAATCGTATCCCCGCCGGCCAGCCCTTCCGCGCCGAGCCGGTGCGAAGGATCCAGAGCCCGAACGGCTGCGCTCGCGAGGTCCGCTAGCCGCGGTGCGCCGCCCGAGTGGTCGCGATGCCCGTGCGTGAGCAGGATCAGCTCGATCCTGCGCCCCTCGCTCTCGACCTGTGCGGCCACCCGGCGAAGGTGCTCTTCGTCCGCGGGGCCCGGATCGACCACAACAGCGGTGTCCGCGCCGGGTTCCGCGATGACCCAGGTGTTCGTGCCATCCAGGGTCATCGGCGAGGGGTTGGGGGCAAGCAAGCAGCGCGCCCGCTTGGTGCCAGAACCCTCGATTCCCGCCACCGCGGCTAGCCTCCGGAGGCCGTCACCGGCGGTTCGCTCACCTGCGCCTGACCCGGTCACAGCGGATACTCCAGCCCATCAGGGATGGTGAGCCAAGCGGCGTCGCCCGAAACGGAGATCCCGGGCTGCCTCGGTGCCATGTCCGGCCGCGCTGCGAGCGCGGCGGAAGCGCTGTCGTGCCGCGCGAGCTCGGCAAGAGTGACCGCCGTCGGCGGCATCAGCAGGATCTCTCCGCTGCGGGCAGCGGCGATCGCCGCGGCCGGCGACAGCCATACGACCTCGTCCGCTTCGCCGCTGACGTCCCTGGCGCGCTGACCCGCGGGCAGCGCGGCGGTGAAGATCCTTGTGTCGAACCTGCGGCTCTCCAGCTCCGGCGTGATCCATCTTGCCCACGGTCTGAGCAGGTCGGAACGGAGCACGAGGCCGCGCCGCTGCAGCAATCCGGCGAGCGAAAGCGAACGGTCGATGAGCGCGCGCCTGTCCGCTTCCCAGTCGTCACCGCGGGTATCGGCAACCACCGCGTCGGTGGCCGGCCCAGCGAACAGCACCCCGGACTCCTCGAATGTCTCGCGGACCGCGGCGCAGATGAGGGCACGGGCGAGTTCCTGCGGGCCATTGAGCACCCGGCCCCACGCGGCGGGGTCCGGCCCGGCCCAGGCTAGGTCGGCGTCCGCGTCGCGCGGATCGACGGATCCACCCGGGAACACGTGCGCGCCTGGCGCGAAGGCCATCGATCGCGTGCGCCTGAGGAGGTAGACATCGAAGCCGTGCTCACCTGGGCGGAGCAGCACGACGGTGGAAGCGTCGCGTGGCGCCGCGGGTTGCTTGCCGCCCGCCAGGATGTCACGCACCCGCTGTGCCAGCTCATCAGGCAGCCGGATATTCGAGCGTGTCACTGCCGTCCCGATCCGCGGCGTTCCCGCCGCTGTCGTTCCCGATGCTGGCGTCCCGATACCTGGCGTCCCGATGCTGGCGTCCCGATGCTGGCGTCCCTAGCCCTGGACCTCGACGATCAGCTCCACCTCGACCGGCGCGTCAAGGGGAAGCGCCGCGACACCGACCGCGCTGCGCGCGTGCCTGCCGGCGTCACCGAAAACGTCGAGCAGCAGTTCGCTCGCGCCATTGACGACCAGCGGCTGGCCGGTGAAATCGGGGGCGCTGGCGACGAATCCTGTCACCTTGACGACCTGCCGTATCGCAGCAAGATCGCCGCCGTTGACCGAAGCCGCCGCGGCGAGCGCGTTCAGTACGCAGGTGCGCGCGAGATCCTTGGCTTGCTCAGCGCCGACCTCGGCACCCACTTTGCCCGTCGCAGCCAGCTTGCCGTCGACAAGCGGCAGCTGGCCGGCCGTGTAAACATAGGCGCCGGTGCGGACGGCCGGAACGTACGCGGCAACCGGCGCCACCACGTCGGGCAGCTTCAACCCAAGCGCATTGAGCCTCTCCTGCGGCGACGTCAAGGCTTCGCCCGCTTCATGTAGGCAACCAGTTGCTCGGCGCTGGGCCCGGGAACTACGGTGACGAGTTCCCAGCCGTCAACGCCCCAGTTGTCCAGTATCTGCTTGGTCGCGTGCACAAGCAGCGGCACGGTCGCGTACTCCCACTTTTCCATGCCGCCACCTTAGTGGTCGGTACCTACAGAGACCTACAAGGCACTAGGGACCCGGTCACCGCCTGGCCTGTGACGGTTTCTTCACGGTTTCCATCGCCGGCGGTGGGGCGATCTCGGGTACGGCGGGAATGTCAGGCTCCTCCACAGCGGGGGGCTTCGGGATAGGCGCGGCCTCGCCGATACCTGCCTCTGGCACCGGGACAGCTCCGATCGCCGCCTCGGCCGCAGCGACCTCCGCATCTCCGGTGTCCTGCAGGCTTGGCTGGTCTCCGGGTTGGGCTGGCAGCGCTACCTTGTCGAAGAACCGCAGCAACTCCACCGGGACCGGCATCACCAGCGTGCTGTTCTTCTCCGCAGCGACCTCGACCACTGTCTGCAGCAGCCGCAGTTGAAGCGCGGCTGGATCGCGTGCCATCACGTTCGCCGCCGCGGCGAGCCGTTTGGACGCCTGATACTCACCATCCGCGGTGATGATACGGGCGCGGCGCTCGCGTTCTGCTTCGGCCTGGCGCGACATTGACCGCTTCATGCTCTCCGGCAATGAGACGTCCTTGATCTCGACCCGCTCCACCCGGATGCCCCACGGGCCTTCCGTCGGCTCGTCAATGGCCTCGCGCAGTTCCGCGTTTACCGCGGCACGGTCGGTGAGAAGCTGATCCATCTCGGAACGCCCAATGATCGACCGCAGCGACGTCTGCGCCTGCTGTGAGACGGCAAACAAGTAGTTCTGCACGTTCACGACGGCCTTGATCGGATCGATGACCCGGAAGTAGACGACGGCGTCCACCCGGACGGTTACGTTGTCCCTGGTGATCCCATCCTGAGCCGGCACCGCCATCGCGACGATCTGCATGTTCACTTTCTGCAACCGGTCACCGATCGGCCTGATCATGGTCAGCCCGGGTCCGCGCGGCTCGGAGACGATACGGCCCCACCTGAAGATGATGCCTCTCTCGAACTGCTGCACCACCCGGACCGATCGGGCGACCCCGATCAGCCCGAGGACCACGAGCACAACCAGCACAGCCACTATCGCTGCTACCACGGCCACACCTCTTCTCGGGTGACCCAGATTCCCAATTACCGGGCCTCGCGGCGGTCACCCAGGTTCCGCGGGTTGCTTTACGTACCAGCCTAATGACGTCTGGCCACCACGCCAGCCGGCCAGATCGGCGGCACGGCCCTGATGCGTCGTCCGGGCATGCGGCCCTGGCCGGGCGGATAACCATGCCGGTGGCTGGGCAGCTGCGGGGCGGCCGGCTGGCCGGCGGCTGGCAGGCGGGCGGGGCGGACGGACCGGTGCGGAGGCGAGGATAGCCTTCGTGGAGTGAGCGGGAGGGACACCGACTGGGACGGCGTGCGGTTGCACGTCGTTACGGGCAAGGGCGGCACCGGCAAGACCACGGTGGCCGCCGCGCTTGCCTTGGCGCTCGCGGCACGGGGACGCAAAGTGCTGCTGATGGAGGTCGAGGGACGCCAGGGCATCGCGCAGCTTTTCGACTGCCCACCGCTCCCTTATGCGGAACGCAAGGTCGCGGTCGCGCCGGGATCACCAGGCCTGCCGGGCGGCGATGTCTACGCGCTGGCGGTGGACCCGGAGGACGCTCTGCTCGAGTACCTGGAGATGTTCTATAATCTGCGCCGTGCCGGGCGTGCGCTTAGCCGCTTTGGCGTGGTGGATTTCGCCACGACGATCGCGCCAGGTCTGCGCGATGTCCTGCTCACCGGCAAGGCCACAGAGGCCGTGCGGCGGCGCGAAGGCGGCCGAAACCGCAGGCACGTCTATGACGCGGTCGTGATGGATGCCCCGCCGACCGGACGGATCGGCAAGTTCCTCAACGTGACCGCCGAGGTCGCCGGGCTTGCCAAGGTTGGCCCGGTCCGCAGCCACGCGGATTCGGTCCAGCGCGTCATCCGCTCGCCGCAGACGGCCGTGCACTTCGTCACGCTGCTTGAGGAGATGCCGGTGCAGGAGACCCTCGACGGCACTGCCGAGCTACGCGAGCACGGCCTGCAGATCGGCGGCGTAATGATCAACATGGTGCGCCCGCCGATGCTACGGGCCGCCGAACTCGTGGCCGCCGCGCGCGGCACCGTGGATCTGGACGAGCTGACCATCGGGCTCAAGGCGGCGGGCATCGAAGAGGGTCGCGAGCTAGCAGGTGATCTTGCCGCCGAGCTCACCGACCACGCGAGGAGAACGGTGCTTGAGCGCCGGGAGCGCCGGCGCCTGGCGGCCGCGGGACAGCCACGCTACGACTTGCCGCTAATTCCTGATGGCGTGGATTTGGGCGGCCTTTATCAGCTGGCGACGACGCTGCGCGAGCAAGGGGCAGCATGACGACCCCAAGCTCACATGCCGCACCCCCGAGGTTCGACGTCGACCGGCTGATCGGCGACCCCCGGACCAGGATCATCGTGTGCTGCGGATCCGGCGGTGTGGGCAAGACCACCGCGGCTGCCGCGCTTGGCCTGCGTGCCGCCGAACAAGGCAGGAGCGTGGTCGTGCTCACCGTGGATCCGGCGCGGCGCCTGGCGCAGTCAATGGGCTTGTCCGCCCTGGACAACACTCCGCGCGTGGTAGCGGGTACCGACGACACGGCCGGCGGCAGCATGCACGCGATGATGCTCGACATGAAGCGGACCTTCGACGAGATCGTCGAGGCTCACGCCGATCCTGACCGGGCAGCGCAGATCCTGGCCAACCCGTTCTACCAGTCGCTGTCCTCGAGCTTCTCCGGCACCCAGGAATACATGGCGATGGAAAAGCTCGGCCAGTTGCGCCGGGCGGACGAGTGGGATCTGATCGTCGTGGACACCCCGCCAAGCCGGTCGGCGCTCGACTTCCTCGACGCTCCGCAACGACTCGGCCGGTTCCTCGATGGGCGGCTCATCAGGCTGCTCATGGCCCCGGCCCGGGCCGGGGGCCGGGCATACATGAAGATGCTGAGCGCCGGTTTCGGGATGGTGACCGGCGTCCTGACCAAGGTTCTAGGCGGCCAGATACTGAGGGACGTGCAGACGTTCGTCTCCGCCCTCGACACCATGTTCGGCGGGTTCCGCGAGCGCGCGGAGCACACGTACCAGCTGCTGCAGACGCCGGGAACCGCGTTCGTCGTCATCGCGGCGCCCGAACCCGACGCGCTCCGCGAGGCCTCGTATTTTGTCGAGCGCCTGGCGAATGAGCGGATGCCGCTCGCGGGCCTGATGGTGAACCGCGTACACCGCTCGGCCGCGTCGCGGCTGTCCGCCGCCCGCAGCCTGGCAGCCGCGGAGAACGTCGACGACGCCCGCTACCCGCTGGCCGCCGCGGTCCTGCGGTTGCACGCGGAGAGGATGCAGGTGCAGGCTCGCGAGCGGAGGCTGGCGGAGCACTTCACGTCCGCGCACCCCGACGTACCCGTTGTCGAGGTGCCCGCGTTGCCGGAGGACGTGCATGACCTGGACAGCCTCCGGGTCGTCGGGGACTGCCTCGCCACCGCGGCCAGCCCCTAGCTCGTCCCGCGGATCTTTAGCGGCGCGGATCGCCGCCCAGACGAACGACCGGGGTCGCACGGCCCGCTGGCGCCGCTTGTGGCCGACGCCAGCGCCTGCCGGCGCGCCCAGGGAATCCGGTTCCCGCGAGGTAAGGTGCTGCCGCCCTGGACAGCCCACGGCGGCAGTTTCTGGGATGATCCCTGGAGCGGTAATGATCCCGGGGGCACGACCCCCCGGGATCATGGGTCCTCTAGCTGGCTACAAGCTCGTCATCGCTCAGCTCATCGTCGCTCAGCTCATCGTCACTGCTGCGCTCGTACTGGGTACGGGCATCCTCAAGCAACTCGTGCCATGAGGTCACGTCCGGGCGGCGGCGCAGCAGTGCGCGGCGCTCCCGCTCGGTCATGCCGCCCCAGACGCCGAACTCGATCCGGTTGTCGAGCGCGTCCGCGAGACATTCGGTGCGTACGGGGCAGCCGCGACAGATCAGCTTCGCACGGTTCTGCGCCGCCCCTTGCACGAACAGCTCGTCAGGATCACTCCCCTTGCACGCAGCGCGTGCAGTCCAGTCCGTGATCCACATGTGGCCCCACTCCTTCGGTGTCACACCCGTGGCGGGCGTCACGCTGGATGGCGTTCACTTGCGGTCTAGGCCGACGGGCGCGGACGTCGGGCCGCTTTTTTTAGCTGCGGAAGCACAACTTACGGAAGTCCCGCCGGTATGGCCAGACCCCGATGGGCCCATTTCGCGGATAGCCCGCCTGGGTCATGCAACCGGTATGTACTAGTCACGGACAGCAATAGCCGGCCATCATATGCCCTGATTTGGCTCGCCGGCCAGCACCCGTCCGCGTTACCAGCACCGCGGGCGTACCCTGGTCGCGTGCTGACCACCCTTATCGGGAAAACGAACGCGCTGGCCAGACTCGTTACCATGTCGGCGGTAGGCGGGCTGCTCGTGGCGGGTGTCATGCTGCCCGCCGTTGGCGGGATCGGCATCACTGCGCGTAACGCGGCGGACAAATTCCAGTCGTTGTCCGCCAATCTGCCTGACCAGCTGCCACAGCGGTCGGAGCTGCTTGACAGCAAGGGCCATGTGCTCGCTTACTTCTACGGCCACGTGTACAACCAGTCGAACCAGGTCATCGACCGCGTACCGGTGAGCTTCAGCCAGATCGCGCCGATAATGCGCAACGCGATCGTGGCGATCGAAGACTCGCGCTTCTATCAGCACGGCGGGATAGACCTTAAGGGCACCGTGCGGGCGGCCATGCAGGACCTGCAAGGAACGAGCGTGCAGGGCGGTTCCACGATCGCGCAGCAGTATGTCAAGAACGTGCTGATCCTGACCGCGAAGAACCAGGCGGACGCGCAGATCGCCGCATCGGACACGCTAGCCCGCAAGATCCGTGAGCTACGTTACGCGGTCGCGGTGGAACACACGATGACCAAGAATCAGCTGCTCGCAGCCTACCTGAACGTCGCGTTCTTCGGCCAGCAGGCGTATGGCGTACAGGTGGCGGCTGAGCGCTATTTCAGCACCAGCGCGGCGCGCCTGACGCTGCCACAGGCCGCGCTGCTCGCTGGCATCGTCGAGAACCCGTCGAGCTACGATCCGATGGCCGATCCGGCCGCGGCGCTTAACCGCCGTAACGTCGTGCTCGCCCGGATGGCCCAACTCGGCGTGATCACCCCGGAGCAGGCGACAGCGGCCGCGAGCACCAAGCTAGTGCTGCGGCCATCGACCGACCCGAACGGCTGCGCGATGAGCTACGCACCGTTCTTTTGCGACTACGTCACCGCCGCGATCAGCGCCGATCCCGCCTTCCATCAGGCAGCTACCTTGCTCAACGGCATCGGCGGGCTAACGATCCGCACCACGCTGAGTCCCGCGGACCAGCACGCCGCGCAGCAGGCGGTGGATTACGAGATGCCGCCGAACAACAGCACCTACAACCCAGGGCGCAACGCAGATACCGAGGTGCTGATCCAGCCTGGCACGGGCAGGGTGCGTGCGATCGCGATCGACAGGCCGTACGGGACCAGGCACGGCCAGACCGTCAATGACTACGCAGTCGGTCCGCAGTACAACGGTGGCTACGGGATGCAGATCGGTTCCACAGGCAAGATCTACACGTTGGTCACCGCGCTCATGCAGGGCACACCGTTCGGCGACCAGATGACTGTGCCGTACTCGACCACCGTGACTGGCTACACCAACTGCCAGGGTGGGCCGGCCGGCCAGGGCGATGCGGGGCCCGGCTCGTGGACGGTGCACAACGACGAGAGCGAGAAGGGCGGCACTTACACCCTCTATACGGGGACGACCGCGTCGATCAACACCTACTTCGCCCGTCTCGAGCAGAAGGTGGGCTTGTGCAACGTGGTCAAGACCGCCAGCCAGATGGGGCTCACCTGGCCGGACGGCACCTCACTGCTGAAGCCGGACGGTAAGGGCACCGAGTCGGCTGACAACATCCCGTCGTTCACCCTCGGTGCGGTAAACGTCACCCCACTGAACGTGGCTGCCGCCGACGCGACGCTGCCGGCGCGCGGCATCTATTGCCACCCGATCGTGGTCACCGCGATCAGCGACAGGAACGGCAAAAGCGTCCCGCTGGAGTCCGCTGGGTGCCATCGCGTGCTGCCCAAAGAGATAGCCGATGCGGCCAACTACGTCCTGCAGGGCGACCTGACCGGGCTCGGGACCGCGGCAGGCGACGCGCTGCCCCGGCCGGCGGCATCCAAGACTGGAACCGCGGACAACTACTACTACGCCGCGTTCGTCGGCTACACCCCGGACCTTCTCGGCGCCGTCATCGTCGGCAACCCGACGGATCCGATCAGCAACCCGATGCAGGGCACTGGTTCTTGCTACCGGGAGGGTTGCCCGGGGTCCATGTACGGCAGCATGGCACCCGGCCAGACCTGGCAGATGACGTTCCTGAGCGCGGCGCTGGCCAACCCTCCGCTCGATTTTGTGAGTGTGCCCTCGGATAGCGAGCTGTACAGCAAGGGCGACGGCCAGTACGTAGCGCCGCCTCCCAAGCCAACGTCAGCGCCGAGCCCGGGCGGTGGGGGTAATGGCGGGGGTAATGGCGGGGGTAATGGCGGGGGTAATGGCGGAGGTAATGGCGGAGGCCACGGACATGGCAGGCCGCCGAACGGTTGAAGCACCGGATGACCGCGCCGCCCCGGCCGGTTGGCGTCACCGCCGGCTGCCCGGGCGCCCCGCTCAGCCAGCGAGCTGACGTCGCACCTCGGCCGCCACCCTGGCTCCGTCCGCCCGGCCAGCGATCCGCGGCGTCACCGTCCTCATGACCTGGCCGATGCCACCCGGCCCGGCCGCTCCTGTCTCGCCGATCGCCGCACCTACGAGATCGGACAGCTCCGCGTCGGTGAGTTGCGCGGGCAGGTAACCGGCGATCACCTGCCCCTCAGCACGCTCGGTCGCAGCCTGGGCCGGCCGGCCGCCTGTCTCGAATGCCTCGGCGGCCTCGCGGCGCTTCTTCGCCTCCCTGGTAAGCACCTTGACGATCTCGGCGTCGGAGAGTTCGCGGGCGGCGGCGCCCGCCACCTCCTCGGTTGTGACCGCTGTAAGCACCATCCTGAGCGTCCGGGTCCGTACAACATCACGCGCCTTCATCGAGGTCGCCAGATCGGCGCGCAGCTTATCCTTGAGTTCGGGCATGGTAACCATCCTGCCGCGTCCTTCGAGGCAGGAGCGTCCCCTCCCACGTGGCGCTCGACGCGGGCGCCATCGTGGATGCGGGTCATCGGGCGGAGATTGCCTCGACTGGGCCGTATGGCCCGCCTACAGCAGGGGGCATGGCACCATGAGATGGTGCGAGCACCCGCCCTCATCACACTCGGCGTCGCCACGGCCGGCGTGGCCGGCCTCGGCTACGTCTCGGTGATCGAGCGCAACATGTTCAGGCTACGCCGCCACAACGTGCCCGTTCTGCCTGATGGCGCGAGGCCAGTCCGGGTGCTGCACATCTCCGACGCCCACCTCACGCCACGGCGGCGCGGGCTCATGTCCTGGATCCGCACCCTGGACGCCCTTGACCCCGATCTGGTGGTGAACACCGGAGACTCGATCGCGCACGCGGCAGCCGTTAAGTATTTTCTTGGATCCCTCGGTCCGCTGCTCGAGCGGCCGGGTGTATTCGTCTACGGATCCAACGACATGTACTCCCCCGTGCCGAAGAATCCGGCGCGCTACCTGTGGCGGACCAGCGCGGCCGATCATTCCCGCGAGGCGCCTGACCTGCCGTGGGCAGAGCTTGGCGCCGGGATGACCGCGGCTGGGTGGCTGGATCTCAGCAACCGCCGCGGCCGTGTCAAGGCCGGTGACCTCGACATCGAAGTCGCGGGCGTGCATGACGCGCACATTCGCAGGGACCGTTACGAGCAGATCGCCGGCCCTGCCGACCCGGAAGCGGATCTGCGGCTCGGGCTTATGCATTCGCCCGAGCCGCGTGTGATGGACCGGTTCGTTGCGGACGGCTACGACCTGTTGCTCGCCGGACACACCCACGGCGGCCAGATCTGCCTGCCGTTGCGGGGCGCGCTCGTGACCAACTGCGGGATCGATACGGCCAGGGTCAGTGGCCTGAGCCGGCATCCGGCAGCCGGCCAGCCCGCGCTCGATGGCCGCCGCGCCTGGCTGCACGTGTCCGCCGGCCTCGGCACCTCGCCATGGGCTCCAGCCCGCTTCTGCTGCCCGCCAGAGGCCACATTGCTGACTCTCGTGCCCGCCGCGGGCACCTGACCGAGTTCTTTGGCACCTGAGCGACTTCGCGCGCGGGCATCCCGCGCCTTCTCCCGAGTCGCCTGACGTGCGCAGATGCCGCCGCCGGACGTCGGGGCAGCCGTTTGAGCGGCCAGGCGCCTGTACAGCCGGAGCAAGCTGGGCTCGCGTTCCGCTAGACTCTCCGAAGTCCGGGTCATGCCCGGATCGGGATCGCGGGTGCGGTCACCGGGGTGTGGCGCAGCTTGGCAGCGCGCTTCGTTCGGGACGAAGAGGCCGCCGGTTCAAATCCGGCCACCCCGACCAGAAAATGCCAGGTCAGGGCCGGTATCCTCGGAAGGACGCTGGCCCTGATCCCGTTTTTCGGGGCTCTCTGGAGAAATCCTGGAGAAGATCTTGGATGTCGTCTCCAGGACGTCCGCTACTGGCGGGCCTTGAGCAGTGTGTCCAAGACGGCCACGGGCGATCGGGGGCTCATCGCCCGCCGGGCGTTCAACGACTCCTCCCACATCTCGGTGAGCGCCGCCATGAGCGCCTGCCGCATCCCGGGGGTGATGTGGTCGTAGCGGGACTGAACCGAGCCGTCCTCATGACCCATGCGTTCGTCCATGAGCTTCGGCGCGGTCCCCGCTTCCCGCATCAGGGTCTTGTGAGTGTGCCGGAGCCCATGCGGCGTCAGCCCCGGCGCGATCGGCGGCCAGCACGCCTCCGCTCGCCGCGAGGCTCCGCGCCCACGTACCGGAATCCCTGGCCACGGCTCGGCGACCAGCGGCACCGGGTGCGCGGCCTGCCTGCCGCGCTTGGGGTACCAGCCCGTGGCGGCCGGCTGGAACAGCCAGGTGGCGAAGCCGGATCGCCGCCAGTGTGCCAGGATGTAAACCGAACCGGGGCGCGATCGCCAGCCTGCCTGGACGCAGCTATGAGCGCTCACCGCCGTCCATCCGGCCGAAGTGCAGGAACGCCGTGAGTGCCGCGATCACCACCGCCACCCCGACGCCGAGGTAGAGCGTGTCCAGCCCGCCCTTGGACTCCACCGCCACGTCCACGAAGCTGACCGCCGCCACCAGGATGATCATCGAGACCACCCTGGCCTTGAGGTCGTTGAGATCGTGCATCCTTAGCCAACCGGGCAGCCGAACGCCTGGGCCACTGGCGCCGATCCTGCCGATGAAAAGGTCATAGAAGCCGAAGGCCGCGATCATGAGGGTCGCGCCGATCAGGAACAGGTCGGTCAGGAGGAGCAGAAAGCCCAGATTATGGCTGGTCAGCTGAGGGTCGCCCACGACATTGGTCACTGACCTGACAAACACGTCGGTTCCATAAGCAAAGGACGCTAGGGCGGAGAGCTGGAGAACGATCACCGGGACGACAACCACGACCCGGGACAGGCCCAGCCCCCGCTCGAAGGGTCTCCCCAGCCGTGGCCAGGGGTTCTCAACCAGGGACGCGTCAGCCGGGTTCCTCTCGGCGGCGGCCACCTCAGCCTGGGGTGGCCCGCCCTTGGCGCTGCCCAGGGGGGTCGCCTCGCTTCCCTCATGCGGCACATCAGCCATGCCTCATTGGACTCCTTCCTCCCGCCAGGCACAAGCGCCCGGCCCGCCACTGTTGCCGGTGATGTTGACCGCCAGCTGCTGTGCAGCAGCCAGTGCAGCAACGTCAAAGAATAGTTCTTGTGACCCGCATTGCTGCCAGACTGGCGGTGGTGCTAAGCCGGGACCCCCACCAATCCATCCCGGGTACCTCCGATCACCACAATCAGTAGACACCTCGTGAACGTTCGTACGCGGGCCGCTAAAAGTGCCTGGCAAGTGCTCTCTTTCGGTTCGGCCCCGCACGGACGCGACTTTCTCGGTCCGGAACGCTCCCGGACCTACTGCAGACCCTCTGAGGGCTTGATCATGGCAGATACGCGGCCAGGTCAGCCGATCACGCCCCGTCTGTGCAGGTCAGGGAAGTTGCCTTACGGGTCTTGAAAACCGCTATGGCACGCGAGCGTCATCGTGGGTTCGAATCCCAGCGCTTGAGATCGTAGGGTCTCATTCGCCCATGCGGCGCTGAGCATGTGGCGATCGGTTTCTGGAGAAGTCCTGGAGACGATCTTGAGATCGAGACCTCTGGACGCCATCACGGGCCAACGCAAACCAACGCTCTGACCTGTGTCTTTGGCGCAGTCAGCAGGTCGGGGATCTTCCAGGGCCTAATTCGGGACGAAGAGGCCGCCGGTTCAAATCCGGCCACCCCGACCAGGAAGTTGTAGCAGGTCAGAAGGGATTTCGAAGGATCACCCCGGGGTCCCTTTTTGATCTTTAAAGGCCTTTCGGGAGTCAAACGGGGAGCCACTGCCTCACGCGGACTTGGCTTGGTTCTGCTCGTTGACAATGGTGTTCATGGTCTCGGCACCCCTGGTGATCACCGGCTTGAGCTGGTTCCGTAGACCTCCTCGGTGACCGCCGTGCCGGCGTGCCCCACGAGATCAGCTATGGTCTCGATGGGAACGCCGTTGTCACTCATGATGGACGCGAACGAGTGGCGGTGTTGAGGCCGGCGTCCCGGTCTTCTGCGGCCTTGATGAGCTCGTCCTTGACGATTGCCCTTCGTCCGGCCCTTCCCGTTGATCCGTTGCGGCATCCCCATGCCGTCGAATCCCGGGCTGATCGCGCCAGTGAAGCCGTCTCGCGACCTGGAAGGCGAGGGCTCAGTAAGCGCGGCCAAAGATCACGCGCTTGCCGTATATTGATCGGCCATCACATCGCACGCACGTTCCAGCCTCGACTCTGCCGTCAAGAGGAACGCACCGAGGTGTGGCGGCAGTCTCGGCTTTGATCTCGTCCTCGCATGCCGGTTCGCCGCAATGGAAAGCCTGCGTCCAACCAGTCCACATTGCGCGCTGAAAAGCGGGCCAGTCATTAGCTACGAGGGTGTTCGAGTCGCGGAAGGCAGTCGCCCGCTCAAGTAGGAAATTCTGGTAATCGTCGAGCATGGTGGAGAGCATCGACGATGCGTCGGTGAGCTGGATCGTCCTCTTACCTTCGCTGCCGAGGCGCTGAGCGATGACTGCTGTTCCTGCGTCCAGGTCGCGTGGTCCTAGCTCAAGACGCAACGGCACACCACGTAGTTCCCAATCGTTGAACTTGAATCCCGGCGACAGCTGTACTCGGTCATCCAGGTGAGAACGAATGCCCGCCTGCCTAAGCTCAGCAGCCAGAAGCTTCGCGGCAGCAAGCACGGGATTGAGCTGTTCGCCTCGACCGATCGGCACGATAACTACTTGATACGGGGCGAGCATTGGCGGCAGAACGAGGCCCTGATCGTCACCGTGAGCCATGATGATTGCGCCAATCATCCGGGTCGACATTCCCCAGGATGTCGTGTGGCATAGCTCAAGGTGGCCTGAATCACTTGTGTATTGGATGTCGAAGGCCTTGGCAAAGTTGGTCGCCAGGTAATGAGACGTTCCCGCCTGAAGCGCTCTGCCATCGCGCATCATTGCCTCGATGGTAAATGTCCGCGCCGCTCCGGCGAAACGCTCACCAGGCGTCTTTTCACCGCGGATAACAGGCAGGGCGGCGACATCGCGAGCGACTTCAGTATAGAAGCCGAGGGCAAGCATGGTCTCGTCCAGCGCGTCGGCCTCGCTTGCGTGCGCCGTGTGGCCTTCCTGCCATAGGAACTCGGTTGTTCTAAGAAACATTCGGGGCCTCAGTTCCCAGCGGACGACGTTTGCCCACTGGTTCAGAAGCAGAGGCAGGTCACGATAAGAGGAGATCCACTTGGCCATCATCTCGCCGACGATTGTCTCGGAGGTTGGCCGGACGACAAGAGGCTCATCCAGCTCCTTCCCTCCAGCGTGCGTGACTACCGCCAACTCGGGAGCAAAGCCATCAACATGCTCAGCTTCGCGCCGGAGATAGGACTCAGGGATCAGCAGCGGGAAGTAGGCATTGTCATGACCAGTGTCCTTAATTCGCCGGTCCAGCTCGGACTGCAGGAGCTCCCAGAGACGGTATCCGTACGGTCGGATAACCATCGTGCCCTTGACTGGTCCCCGGTCGACGAGCTGCGCCTTCGCGACGACCTCGTTGTACCAGGCTGAAAAATCCTCGCCCTGAGGCGCCACCCCGAGTTCATCACCGCGTGCCATGCGCAGAGAATACCGGGACCTGCGCGATCGCAAGGTGGGCATACAGGCCTGTCGAGTTACTACTCCTTCACGTCCTTCCTCGTAGACGCGAAGTTTCCTGGTGAGCGGCCGGCGGGTCCAGGGTCAGCGAAGCTGATAGCGGAAACGAAGTCAGCGAA
This sequence comes from uncultured Actinomycetota bacterium, assembly GCA_963727015.1. GTDB lineage: Bacteria > Actinomycetota > Actinomycetes > Streptosporangiales > Streptosporangiaceae > DATFVJ01. The sequence goes on from CAVSEV010000011.1 coordinate 386,415, forward strand.
CTCCAGCCGGGCGCGAGAGCCGCTGTGCCCGGGTCGGCGATCTCCGCAGGGGCGATCGTGGAGGTGCAGTAGGGCTGCTAGCCGGTATAGGTCGCCACCTGCGCGTCCACCCGCACGCCAGGGTGCTCGGACCTCACGACCATCCCGACACTGTTGGCCGGGACCGGCTCGCCGATGGCCACCGGTGCGACCTCGGACGAGCCGCGCAGCATCCGCAGCTGGTAGGGATCGACGCTCGTGACGACGTTGCGCAGCGAGCGAGCCCCCTTGATGACTAGCCCGACCCTGCCTTGTTCGCGACCGGGCTGTTGCTCGGCCCGAAGACCTCATTGAAGCTGTCACTGCCGACCACCAATTTCCTGCGGGCGATCGGCTGTGCACACTCCTGGACTTCGACGATCAGTGGCGCGAGTGTGGACGCCAGGACCAGCCCCGGAGGCGCAGAACCAGCCCCGGTGGCTTTGACACAGGCCACCGACATCAAAATGAGAGGAGCGGAGGTCGTGGACATGAAGCTCGAGGTTGTGGTGGTGCCGGTCGCCGACGTGGACCGGGCCAAGAACTTCTACCAGGCATTCGGCTGGCGGGAGGATGCCGACTTCGCCGCCGGTGCGGATTTCCGGGTGGTGCAGTTTACATCTCCGGGCTCGGCGTGCTCGACCATCTTCGGCACCGGGGTCACCTCGGCCGCGCCCGGCTCCGCTCAGGGGCTGCAGCCCGTCGTCGCCGATATCGACGCGGCGCGGGCCGAGCTCGCCGGTAGCGGCGCCGAGGTGAGCGAGGCATTCCATGACGCGGGCGGGGTGTTGCACCACGCCGGGACCGAGAGACGCGTGGCTGGCCCGGCTCCGGACGATAAAGCTGCGGCTCGTTTGCCTCGTTCAGCGACCCGGACGGCACCGGCTGGCTGCTCCGGGAGATCACTGCCCACATTCCGGGCCGGTGACCCGGGCCCGGGCCTGGTGATTGCCGACCCGGCCGGGCGACAGTCTTTAGAGAGAAGGGGTACCTCGATGCAAGTGATCTTTGATCCCGCGGCCGATCGGGCCGCCGCTCTGCGGCGTGCGGCGGCTGAACATGGCCGGCACGAGGAGCAGATCGGGCACACCGACCCGGACTGGTACGCGCAGTACACAGAGCAAGAGCAGGCCGGGCGCCCCGGCCAGGCTAGGCCGCGAGCGCGCACATGAACACCGACTACGATGTCATCGTCCTGGGTGGCGGCTCGCCGGGTGAGCACTGCGCCGGCGAGCTGGCCGACGGCGGCCTGCGGGTGGCCCTGGTCGAGCGCGAGCTGGTGGGGGGCGAGTGCTCGTACTGGGCGTGCATCCCGTCCAAGACGCTGCTGCGCCCCGGCGAGGCGGCGCATGGCGCGTCCGAGGCGGCGGCCAGCGCCCAGGTCGATGTCGCGGCAGCGCTTGCCTGGCGGGACTTCATGGTCTCGGACTACTCCGACGCCGGGCAGGAACGCTGGCTGGCGGGCAAGGGCATCGACCTGCTACGCGGCCGCGGCAAGCTCGCCGGGCCGGGCGTGGTCGAGGTCGACGGCACGCCGCACACCGCCAGGCACGTCGTCTTGGCCACCGGCTCGGATCCGGTCGTGCCGCCCGTCCCGGGCCTGCGCGAGCTCGATGGTGTCTGGACCAACCGCGGGGTGACCGGTATGAAGGCCATCCCGCGCCACCTGCTGATACTCGGCGGCGGGCCGGTCGGCGCCGAGATGGCCCAGGCCGTGCGCCGCCTGGGCGGCGACGTGGCCCTCGCCGAGGCCGCCGCCCACGTGCTCGCCCGCGAGCCAGTGCCGCTGGGCGAGGCGCTCGGGGAGGTCCTGCGCGCCGACGGCGTCGAGCTGCTCCTGGGCGTGCGCGCGACCGCCGCGCTGCACGACGGGGAGGACTACGTCTTGGCCCTCGACAACGGCCGCGAGCTGCGCGGCGACCAGTTGCTCGTGGCCACAGGCCGGCGTCCGCGCGTGGACGGGCTCGGACTGGAGACGGTCGGCGTCACGCCCGATGGGCATGGCATCCCGGTCGACGCGCACCTGCGCGCCGGCGAACGGCTGTGGGCCGTCGGCGACGTCACCGGCGTGCGGCTGCTCACCCACGTCGGCAAATACCAGGGCGAAGTCGTCGCCGCGAACATCCTCGGTGAGCCGCGCCAGGCCAGCTACCAGGCCATACCAGACGTCGTCTACACCGATCCGCAAGCGGCCTCGGTGGGCGCAACCGAGGCCCGGTTCAGCGCCACCACCCCCGTATCCGAAGTGGCTAAGACGGCTACCTACACGCGCGCGTACGCCGAGTCCAAAGGGTTCCTGACCCTCCTCAGCGACGGCGAGCGGCTCACCGGTGCCTACGCCCTCGGCCCCGAGGCCGGCGAATGGCTCCAGCAAGCCACCCTGGCCATCCGCGCCCGCGTACCGCTGCAGGTGCTGCGCGATGTCATCCAGCCCTTCCCCACCTTCTCCGAGATCTACGTCGCCGCGCTCAAAGCGCTCCACAGCCAGGTCACCGCCAGCCGCCAGTCGGCCGACGGGAAAACCCTGGCCTGACCATTTCATCTTCGCCCGCGCCGCCGGTCCCCGCGCTGGTGGATTCTGAGGACGCCGGATCACCGGGCGGTGGTCAGGAGGGGGCTGGCTGGTCCATGCCAGCGGGTTGAGGGTGCCGTCGACGGCGGCTTCGGCGACATCGGTGAGGCGCAGGTTGCTGTTACGGGCGTAGCCGCGCAACCGGGAGAAGGCCTCGGCCAGATCGACGCACCGGTCCGCGAGCCCGGTCAGCAGGTCAACGATGTCATGGTCGTCGACGAGGGTGTCGGCCATCTCGACCGGCGACCGGACCACGTCGGCTTCCCGGGTCATCTCAAACCCGCCCTCCTCAGCCCGGCGGCTCGTTCACGGCCGGCGGACGCCGGTCCAGGCCCGCGCTGTGAGTGTTCAACAGCGACCTTGGAGACGATTGTGAGATATCTTGCATCTCGCCCTACTGCGACGCCACGACCAGGTCCGCCCACCGGTGTTCCTTTTACAGTTCGGGCAGGTAGCGGGGCTACCCCTACAGTGATGAGCGCCTGCGGGCAGAGCCTTCGTCCAACTCGCCACCTGCTTGGTTCTATGCGGGTGCTACATACACTTGGCCGCAGTCACGGTGCTCACCTAGGAAGGGCAAGCGGGGATGCGTAAGCGTATGACACGACTCGGGGAAGCGGTAGCGGCCTACGCACTGGCCGCCGGGCTGCTGATCACCGGCGCAGCGGTATTGGCCGGCACCGTCATCCGGAAGGTGGCAGCGGAACCGACGCGGTAACCCGCTCAGGGGACGCCGTTCGCCGCGTGGCTTGCCGAGATCATCCAGCGTGCCGAGAGCGACGCCCGCATCCGGACGATCACGGTCAGCCATGACCAATCGGGCCTGCGACGTTGCGGAGCTTGGCTACCCGTCGCGAACGCCAAGCGTGCTGCCAGCGAAGCGGCGAAGGGCCAGCCTGTCCGTCAAGGCTTCCTTGATCTCGTCTTTTGCCAGCAACAAGAGACCAAGCTCCGCGGCGAGCGCGGCTGCCAGCATCCGGCTTTGATCGTCAGGGCGCTGTCCTTCGTGCGCTCGTTGTGGCCTAGAGCTGGGGACGCGGCCGGTAGCGGTTACCCCGGACTTTATTCTCGCTGCCCATATTCACGATCGCACGGCCAGTGTTCCGCAAATACCGGCCGATTCGATCAAGTCCAATATAGTTGCCGATCACCTGATTACGGCGGGTACCTGCCCCGAGCTTCACGCCATTGCCTGAATTCCCGCTGATCAGATTAGACGGCCGCGAGCGCGTGTCGCCGATCGAATTCCTTTGTGCTGTGCCGCCGACCAGAATCCCGCCCTTTTCGTTGCCCAGAGCTCTCAGGCCACCCAGCTTCGTTCCGATAAAACTGCTGAAGATCCAGTTATCATGGGCTTTCCCCACGATTGCAACCCCATAGCCAACATTTCCCGAGAACGTATCCTGCGGGATCACCGAACGCCTTGAGCCGCCAATCACATTGCCATGCGCGGTGTCATCAATCAGAAGACCATTGTCACCATTAGGCAGCGCGGCGCTGCCGTTAGTCGTTAGCCCAGCGATATCCGGGTCGATGGTTACCCCAGAAGCATTACCCGTTAGTTCGATCCCGTTCTTCTCATTCCCAGAAAACACATTCGTTCGAGCTAGTGGTCTGTAAGACCGCTTGTTTTAGTCTTCGCGCGTTCGATCTTGCCGAGGATCTCGTCGGCGTCCTTGGTCCAGGCAAAGGGCTGGGGATGGTTGTTCCAGTGATCGATGAAGGCGCTGATCCGGTCGGTCAGCTCGGTGACGGAGGTGAAGGCCCCGCGGCGGATGGCCTGGCGGGTGATGATCGAGAAGAAGCATTCCACCAGGTTGAGCCACGAGCAGCTGGTCGGGGTGAAGTGCAGCTGGACCCGCGGGTTTTTGGCCAGCCAGGCGCGGACCTTGGCATGTTTATGGGTGCTGTAGTTGTCGCACACGACGTGCAGCTGCACGCCGGGCCAGGCGGCGGCGACCTGCTTGAGGAAGGCCAGGAACTCGGTGTGGCGGTGCCGCGGCTTGCAGGCGTCCACGACCTTGCCGGTGGCGATCTCCAGGGCGGCGAACAAGGTGGTGGTGCCGTGCCGGATGTAGTCGTGGGTCTGGCGCTCGGGGATCCCTGGCCGCATCGGCAGGATGGGCCGGGTCCGGTCCAGGGCCTGGATCTGCGACTTTTCATCCACGCAGACGACCACGGCGTTGTCCGGGGGGTTCAGGTACAGGCCGACAACGTCGCGGACCTTGGCTTCCAGCTGCGGGTCGGTGGAGAACTTGAACCCCTCGGTACGGTGCGGCTGCAGGCAGAACCGCCGCCACAGCCGGGTAATCGTGTCGTGGCTGACCTTGATCCCCTTGGTGCGGCGCAGCCAGTCCGCCAGCCGCCGCGCCGACCAGTGCGTCACCCCCGCCGCCCGCAGCGACTCCGGCGGCGGGGTCACGGTCGCCGACAAGATCTCGCTGACCGCCGCATCGGTGAGCACCGTCCGCGGCCCGCCCGGCCGCGGCGCGTCCTCCAGCCCGGCCAGCCCGGCCTCCGCGTACTGCCGCCGCCACTTGACCACCGTCGGCTCGGTGCACCCGGCCCGCCCGGCGATCTGCGGCCCGGTCAGGCCCTCGGCGGCCAGCAGCACGATCCGGGCCCGCTCCACCACCCGGGCCGGGGCGCCCTTGGCCCGGGCCCGTCGCTCCAGCTCTTCCCGGTCGCCATCCGGCACTATCAAAACCCGCACGCGATTCGGCATGCGCCATTGTCCCGCACCTTGAATGAAAACTAAAGAGAGACACGCGTCAGAACACGAGGTTGTTGCCGCCGGTCGATGTGATGCGCAGGCCGTCGTTGCCGTTGGGTGCAGCACCCTTGAATGCAAGTAGCCCGCCAAACGTATTGAAGGTGACGAATCCGGTCGTCTTGCCCGTCACTTCTATGCCGTTCAGGCCGTTGCCGGAAGAAACGTTCCCTAGCGGAATCACCCCGCCCACCTGAGTATTCGCCGACGATCCATCGACCCGAATGCCGTCCCTTCGATTACCTACAATGGTCGCGTTGTTAGCGCCGGTACCAAAGAAATTTCCCTGGATCACGGTATTGTTTAAATTAGTAATGCGCAGACCATTTCTACCGTTTCCGCTGAGAACATTGTAGTAGACAAACGGATTGTTGACGAATTTGCAGCCTTCCAGTGAATTACCGTTTGCCCGGTTGATCCATACTCCATTGCCAGCATTGCCGATCGCGGCGTCACCGTTGGCCGTCGTGCCAACAAAGTTTCCGTTCAGGACATTCTTTCGGGCGCCGTGATCAATACGCCATTCCGAAGGTTGCCCGATATCAGATTGCCCAACGGGGGCACCACGAAGACCGGCGTCACCTTGCCTTTTTCTCCAGTCGGATCATTCGTCTGTCCAGTAGCGCTGTCAACGAAGTCAGTGCCGCCGATCTGATTTGCGTTTGACCAGCGGGTGATCAATATCCCATCGCCGCCGTTGGCGATAGCCGACGTACCAGCGGCATTCGTTCCAATACGATTAGATACCACTGTGTTGAGGATCATTAAAAACTCAATTCGAAGAAATATAGGCCGATGGCCGCGCGGAAGGAATCAAGAAACGTGTTGAGCGGCCGTCGATAATCGGTGAAAAGGATCTTCCAGGTCTTGAGATGCGCAACCGCGCGCTCGATGGGAGCGCGTATTGAACTGACTTGGTTATTGTATTCGTGTTCACGCGTGTAGAGTTCACGGTGCTGTGGCTTCTTAGCCGGCGTGACGTAGCCAGACCCTTGAAATCCCTTGTCTGCGATAACCGATCCGGCAAGGTCGAGAATATTCTTTACCTCGCCTTCCCGCTTCTTCATGTCATGGTCACATCCGGGGGCCGGGTCCGAGACGAAGATAATGTTCCCGAATTCGTCGCCGATAATCAGGCTGCCATGGCCGGTAGTCTTATATTTCCCGGCCCACATCTCGGGGGCGCGCTCCCATGACCAGCATGGCCACAACGTGCCGTCTACCAGCGCTAGCCTGCCCCGTGTCATCTGCTTCGCGTCCTCCGCGTCCGGTCGGAACTCCTCGGTAGCCTGCGCGATCAGCGGGGTGAATTCTGTGATGATCTCCGAGACGGTGCCCTGGGAGACCCCGAAAAGATCGGCAATAACTTCTTCGATGATATTCTGCCGCTTGTAGAGCAGCGTTACCATGATCGCTTCCCGCAATGAGAGGCTCTTCGGCCGCCCGGTTCCCTTATCCCAGGGATCGGGCAGGATATCTTCGATACGCGCCTCAAGTTCATCGAGTTGTTCGGCATCCAGTCCGAAGGTACGATGGTAACGCAACGGCTCCTCCGTCGGTCAAAGGTTTTGGTTCGCACCTCCTTTCTACCGATGCGGGGAGCCGTTGCCTTTTAGGCGCGCCGTACCGGAATTAGAACTTTACTAACAATTAGATGGAGATCCGGGAAAGCTTGCGCTGGAGAGTTTCTGATAACCCTCGTTGTCTGATGATCTGGACAACACGATGCCACTACCCGTATTTCCGGAGATGACATTGGCGACAACTCCCGAAGCACCCGAGATATTCAACCCAATCAAGTTCCTTGACGACGTCGCTGAAACGTACACGCCGGCGCCATGGTTGCCGGATGCGGCGCCCGCCAGGTTCAAGCCGATATAGTCGTTATTGAGGATGATTGAGCTGGCGTCCAGGGTTACCCCGTTGCCGTTGGCATTATCTACGGCAACGCCCAACAGGCCCGAACCAGCCGAGCCTGCCGCGAATCGCAGGCCAGCATGCGCATTGCAGTCAACCTCTATTACCGGCGGCCCGCCGTTGATGTACTCGGGTGCCGACGTTCCGTCGATTGTCACCTCGCGGGAGATGGCTGGCAGCTTACTGGCGAGGGTGATCGTTCCGCCGACAGAGAAGTCGATGACCGTTGACCCTCCCGGCGAACCCGCGTCGACGCGATTAATCGCCGCCCGAAGTGAGCCCGCACCAGAGCCTCTGAGGTTCGACACAACGATGGAGCGCGAGTATGCCGAGGCGAAGACGGACGTTCCGGGTATCTGGGCCGCGGCCACACCCGCCGAGATAGTGACCGCCGCCGGCGTGCATAGGGCAATGCAGGCGGCACCAGCGATCCGGAGCAGGATTCTCGACACGAACGTACTTTCAGAGAGCAGGCCCCTGACCGGCATCCTCAAGTGTGTGATCGAAGCGCCCATTATTAGCCTGCTTCCATAACTGGTGCAACGGCTCGTGGTTTTGGCTACCCATCTGAGGCGTGCTGGACCAAAATCCGCATCCCCGGCCAGCCGGGTACGGCAAGGCGGTGGCACCGGCAGCCTGCGCCGCCGGGTCTTATCTGGGGCCTCGGCCCGATCACTGCCAAGTGAATGCGCGCCGCAGCGACCACGGCCACTCGGAACCGGCTTCCAGCGCCGTCGGACTGACCGGGCGAATCAGTGATTATAGGAAGCGGGCATGGCAACTCCCATGATCCCGGAGAACCAAGAGCAAAGAATTACAACCACGCCAGCCCTGCAAGCCCATCATTTGATCCGGATAGTGACCGGACTCCAGCGAGTATGCCCGTCAGGCAGAGCGACAAACACTCAGATTCTCTAACAACCTCTTCGGCCAAATCTCTACGAAAGCGTACAATGAGGATTGTTTCGGCACTCCGAATAGTAGCCATGAGGCGTCTGGGTAGCCAACGGGTCTGCTCGCCCGCCGCTGTCGTGGTCGCAGGCAAGCTGCAGGCAAGCCATGGCTCCCGCAGGGCGGCAGCGAGCGGAGGCGGCAATGGGCCGGCCCTCAGGCGACGGCGAGCCAGCCGCGGGCGTCCGGGCGTCGGATGCCGAGCGCGATCGGCGGCACCAGGGTCGGGGGCGGCCCGGAGCCCGGCCCGGGCGCGCCGACCGTCGGCGTGGCGCTGCCGGCCGCCGCTGGCTAGCCGGGCGTGCCCGCGCCGGCCCGCCGCAGGACGCCGCCTGACATGCTCACGCCGCCACCTGGTGGTCATCGGACGGTGTAGTCGCGGAAGCCGCGGCCCACCTTCTTGCCCAGGTATCCGGCAGTGACCAGGTGTTCCAGCAGCGGCGCCGGCGCGAGGCCAGGCTCCCGGGCCTCCAGGTACAGCTCGCGCTGGATGGCCAGTGAGACGTCGAGGCCGACGATGTCCAGCAGCTGGAACGGTCCCATCGGGTATCCGCAGCCCAGCTTCATCGCGGTGTCGATGCCGTCGATGGTCGAGTACGACGACTCCAGCATCCGCACCGCGTCATTCAGGTACGGGAACAGCAGCGCGTTGACGATGAAGCCGGCCCGTTCCGCGCACACGATGCCGGTCTTTCCCAGGCATGCGCACACGCCCCTGCCGACAGCGGCGGTCTGCGCCGAAGTGCGGATCGTTCGTACCACCTCGACCAGCGGCATCAGCGGGGCCGGGTTGAAGAAGTGCAGCCCCAGCACCTTCGCCGGCCGGCTGGTCGCCATCGCGCACTCGATCACAGGCAGGCTGGACGTGGTCGAGGCAAGCACGGCGTCGGGCTTGCAGATCTCGTCGAGGCTCGAGAACACGGCCTTCTTGACCGTCAGTTCCTCGACGACAGCCTCCACCACGAGATCGGCGTCACTGAGCCGGTCCAGGGACCAGCTCCAGGTCACCCGGGCAAGCGCCCCGTCGCGGTCCTCCTCGGTGATCTTGCCGCGCACGACCCCCTTGGTCATTGACGCGGTCACCGCGTCGCGCATCCGGGCCGCCTTCTCCTCGCCACGGGTGACCGCGACAACCTCGTAGCCGCCGCGGGCGAACACCTCAACGATGCCGGTCGCCATCACGCCGGATCCGACCACCCCGACCTTCGCGATCGACCGCGCAGCCTCCTCTGGAGCCCCGCCACTGCCGCTGGGGGTCCGCTCATCAGGCACGACGGCCGGCGAACCCGCCGCAGCGTAGGTGTAGAAGCCCCGGCCGGTCTTGCGGCCGAGCAGCCCGGCCGTGACCATTTGCTTCATCAGGGCCGCGGGCGCGTGCCGCCGGTCCCGGCCGCCGCGATGGTAGATGGTGTCCAGGATCTCGAATGCCACGTCCACACCGATCAGGTCCACCAGCGCCAGTGGCCCCATCGGCAGGCCGGCGCCCAGCTTCGTCGCGGCGTCGAGGTCCTCCCGGCTGACATACCCGCTCTCGTACATGCTCACCGCGTGGTTAAGGTACCCGCACAGCAGCGCGTTGGCGATGAACCCGGCCCGGTCGCCCACCGTGACCGCGACCTTGCCCAGCCGCTCGCACAGCGCCTCTACGTCCTCGATCACATCCGGCGATGTCACCACGGTGCGGATCACCTCGACCAGCTTCATCACCGGCGCCGGGTTGAAGAAGTGCATGCCCACCACCAGGTCTGGCCGGCGGGTAGCAACCGAGATTTCGGTGACCGACAGCGAGGAGGTGCCCGTGACCAGGATCGCCGAATCGGGGCAGATCTGGTCCAGCTCCGCGAAGACGCGACGCTTGATCTCCAGCTGCTCTGGCACCGTCTCGATGGCCAGGTCGACACCGCTGAACGTGTCCAGGCCGACGCCAAAGATGACCCGGCCCAGCAGGGCGTCCCGCTCCAGCGGGGAGATCTTGCCGCGGCTGACGGCCCGGTCCGTCGATCCAGCCAGGATGGCCCGGCCCCGTTCAAGGGCCGCGTCATCCACTTCCGCCGCGATCACTTCGATTCCATTGCGGGCGAAGACCTCCACGATCCCCGACCCCATGGTGCCCAGGCCTACCACTCCGACGGTCCGGATTTCACGCGCCATCGCCGCCTCCGCCTCATTCGCTGTCCTGGCCGCGAGTCTGCCATGCGTCGGCGGCATTGAAGAATGGCGCTGCGTACCGACCTTGGCGTGCCTGCTCAGCGCGGTCGCCGAAGGGTGGAGCGCCATCTTCGAGGGCGGCGGGTAGTGCTATCGTTTCGGATACCGAAACATCAAAGGGCGGTTCTCAGCCATGGCGTCAGCAACACCGCGACCCGGCTTGGCGGTGCGGGGTTCTACCACCGGCCAGCCATTGATGGCGGCATTGGACCTGCTCGGGCGGCGCTGGGCCTTGCGGATCCTGTGGGAGCTGCGTAACGGCCCTCTCGGGGCAAGAGCGCTCCAAGCCCGGTGTGACCTGATGTCCTCCAGCGTTCTTTACGAGCGGCTCCGGGAACTCACCGACGCAGGCCTATTGCGCCGCGGCGACAACGATGCCTACGCGCTGACCGAGCTAGGAACAAGTCTCGGCGCGGCGCTCGAGCCTCTCGATGCGTGGGCCAACAGCTGGTCGAGGCGCTAGGCCGCTGACCTGGTGGCTGGCGGGTCGGGCAGACTCCCTGATTGTTATTGCTGGCGCTGCTAGCGGCTTCCCCCAGAGCGCCGACGGCCGCGCGTCGCGCCTCCAGGCCGTCCTGGGGTGGCTTGCCCGGCGGCGCTGTCGCGCTCGGCGCGGGCGCGCTCCAGCTCAGCCTCGGCCTGCTCGGCGCGGGCCCGGAGGCTGGCGTTGGCGTCTTCCGCCGCCGCGACCTTGGCTTCGAACGCCGCTTGCAGCTCGGCTTGTTCCCGCGTTGCGTTCTCGCGGATCTGGGCTGCCTGCCGCCCGGCAGTGTCGCGGGCCTTACGCAGCTCGGCGCTGGCCGACTCGGCGGCCTGCCGCGCCCGGGCCGTCTCCTGTTCGCCGGTCCTGGCGCGGGACTCGGCCTCCTCCGCCCGGCCGCGCGCGCCCGTTACTTCCTCGTCCATCTTCTGCTTCGCCGCGCGCACCCGCTCCTCAGCGCCCCGTGCCGCCTCGGCCACCTGTGCCTGCGCGGCTTCCCGTGCGGCCACGGCCGCCTGCTCGGCCGCGGCCGCCGCAGCCAGCGCGTCTGTCAACCGCGCATCGGCCGCCAGCATCGCGGATCGTGCCTCCTCGGCCTCAGCCCCGGCGTGCTCGGCGCGGGCCCGGAGGCTGGCATTGGCGTCTTCCGCCGCCGCGACCTTGGCTTCGAACGCCGCTTGCAGCTCGGCTTGTTCCCGCGTTGCGTTCTCGCGGATCTGGGCTGCCTGCCGCCCGGCAGTGTCGCGGGCCTGGCGCAGCTCCGCGCTGGCCGACTCGGCGGCCTGCCGCGCCCGGGCCGCCTCCCGTTCGCCGGTCCTGGCGCGAGACTCGGCCTCCTCCGCCCGGCGGCGCGCGCCGGTGACCGCATGGTCCCGCTCCTGCTTCGCCGCGCGCACCCGCTCCTCAGCGGCCCGTTCCGCCTCCGCCACCTGTGCGTGCGCGGCTACGGCCGCCTGCTCGGCGGCAGCCCTCGCAGCCAGCGCCTCGGTCAACTGCGCATCGGCTTCGAGCATCGCGGACCGCGCCTCCTCGGCGTCAGCCCCAGCCTGCTGAAGGCGCTGCCTGTCAGCGCGGCGCTGCCTGGGCAGATGCCAGATCGCGACCCCCGGGCGGCCCAGATCGTCCGGCTCGGCCGCCGCATCGCCGCCCTGACGGGCCAGCTCCTGGCGCCGCCGGAACGAAGTCAGCGCTGTATGCGGCTTCCCGCTCACGGGGTCCGGCAGGCCGCAGTACCTCGGCCTCGCTCCCGCCCCATCCTTATCCGGCCCAGGCTGGTTGTCGCAGCCGGGATACGCACACTTGCCCTGTATGGTCTCGGTCATCGGCATGGCTCCGTTCCGCTATGACCCTAAGCTAACCTCAGCCTTTCGCCCTGAGATGACCTGATCTTTGATTGTTTACCCGTAACGTGCCTTTGGCCTGGGAAGATAGGGTCATTCAAGATTCTCGCGGCCGGGATCTTAGGACCCGGCGTGCAGGCTCGGTACGGGTGGCAGCGGACCGCGGGTACGTCCTGGATCCCAGGGCCGGGACGCGGGGACCCCGGTCACGATCGCGGCCACGGCCGCAGAGCAGGCGGCGACGAAGCCCGGCGAGGCGGACGCCGCTAGGGCGACGGCGCCTGCGGGTCAGGCAACCGCGCAGCGCGCCCTGCTGCGCTGGTGGCCCGGCCGCTGGTGATGACGGCATGGCGGCAGACCCGGTCCCCGATCCATGGCGGTCCCCGGCTTTGGCCCCGCCGGCGGCCGGGAATGGAATCAGGCAATTGCTCAGAAAGGAGCGACTAATGGAACAGGTCAGTCATCCGGTTCAGTTCTCGGTCGACTACCCCGACCGCCCGCTCGATCGGCTCACGACGTTCTTCCGGCTCTTCGTGACCATCCCGATCGCCATCGTGCTGGGCGCTGTGTCCGGCGGCACCTGGCAGTGGACATACCCGAGCGGCACCACGGCGGTGGCCGGCGGGGCAGGCGGCCTCTTGTTCTTCGCCCCCCTGCTCATGATCCTCTTCCGGCAGAAGTACCCGCGGTGGTGGTTCGACTGGAACCTCGAACTGCAGCGGTTCAGCAACCGGGTCGGGACCTACCTGCCCTGATGGGTGACCGCTATGGCTGCGAGCCTCAGCCAGCTGCTCAGATCCGGCTGTCCCAGCGGTCGTAGTAGGGGCGCACGCCGAAGGCCTTCGCCAGTGCCCATAGCGGCGGCATCATCAGGTTCTGCACCCAGATGGGCGGTGGTGTCACCCGGCTCTCGTGGCGGAAGTGCCAGAAGGTAGCGCCGAGCTGGAGCGGGTTTTTCGGCGCGCCCCTGGGTGTGGTCTTGCCGTCGGCCACCAGGCCGGCGAGGGCCTCGTGCCACTCCTTGGTGTGCAGCGCCGGGCGGAGCTCGACGACGCCCTCGATCTCGCCCGGTCCAGGGTTTCCTTCGGAGTGCGGGACGCCGGCGGGGACGACGATCGTCTCGCCCGCTCCGGCCACGAGCTCCGCACCGCCCAGGGTGAAGCGGGCTTCGCCCGCCAGGATGGTGAAGCGCTCCTCCTGGTGGGGATGGACGTGCTCGGTGAGCACGCCGCCGGGCACGCTGCGCCAGTTGAAGCGGACGAGCTGCCCGTCGCTGTCCGCGGCGATGGCGGTGAAGGTGATCCACTCACCGGTGGCGGGGTTGAAGAAGGGCCGGAAGCCGGTCACGGGGCCAGCTACCTGACGCATGATCATCGGGCCTTTGCGCTGAGCCGGTCCGGACTTGACGAGCGAGCAGGCCGGATGCCCGCGAGGTCGTGGAAGCCGGCGGCAGCGGTGCCAAGAAGCAGAACGCCGCAGGCGATGCCCGTGGTCGCGGCCAGCGAGAAGCCCGACATCGTGGCGACGAGCAGCACTGGCCCGATGGTCAGTGCCCAGCCAACCGGGCGGTACCGGGGGATATGGACGAGGTGGTCGAGCCACAGCCGCACCCGTCTCGACCATGCCGCGGCTGAGGTCTGGCTAGCGCCATTCATCGCCGCCGGTGTCGTTGTGCTGGTAGCCGTTGTCATGGCGCTACCGTCTCCGATTTGGTTGTCAAGGCGTGCCGGCTCGGGTCCGCTACCAGGCGACAGTCGCGGCTATGGCGGCGGCCAGCGGGGTGCCAGCAGTTCCGAAGGTGGACTCGTATTTGCCGGTGTCAAGGACGAAGGGCTCGTCGAACTGGTAGGCTACCTCGGCCAGCGCCCGGATGGTCGGGTTGATCAGTCCGAGGGCGCGCACGCCAAGCTTGGACACCGAGCGGATGGCGACAGGGTGCCCGACCTCACTTGCAACCAGATCGAGAAGCGCCCGGGTTGTGACGGTCGGCGGGCCGGGCAGGTGCCACACCTGGCCGGTGGCGCTGGCGTCGGTGCCGAGGGTGGCCAGGCCAGCGGCAATGTCAGGAACATAGCTGTAGGTGTGCGGCAGATCAGGGTTGCCGATGAAGTCGGCGCGCCGGCCGGCCAGGGCATTGCCGAATGCCCGCTCGCCGAGCGTTGACCCCGCGGTGACGCCGGCGCCGAAGAAGTCCGAGGCCCGCCCGATGGCGATCCGGACCTGGCCAGCTGCTGCGGCGGCCAGTAGCTCCTCGGTCATGGCCGCCCGGGTGCGGCCCTTGACGGTCGTCGCGGCCAGCGGGAGGTCCTCGGTCATCGGCCTGCCCCCGGTCGGGCCGTAGCCGTACAGGTTCTCCAGGCTCACCAGAAGCGCGCCGTTGCGTTCGGCAGCGGCCAGTACCCCCCGCTGCAACGGCGGGAAGCGTTCCGGCCACTGAGTGTAAGGGGCGTTGAGGCATTGGTAGACGACCGATGCGCCTTTGGCTGCGTCGGCGGCGGCTTCGGGGTCGGCGGCATCCGCGGGCCGCGAGTCGCTGCCGTCGGCCAGCGTGGCCGGCCGGTGCCGTGACACCGTCCGGACCGCAATACCCAACCCGGCCAGCCGGGCGACGACGGCGCTTCCGACCTGGCCGGTCCCGAACACAACGTGCAGCCGGTTCGCACCCATGACGAGGTCCTTCGTCGGCTCCCGAGCAACCTGGCGGCCGGCGACTGCCGGACCTCGATGCCTGTAAACCAACACTGCGCTAGTTTCGAAAAACTAGCAATAGATTTCTAGAACGATCAGCCCAAACTCAAACCTGTTCCATTCCTGATCCACCAGATCGCGCCATGCGCGCCGGCATCGTGCGGGCACTGCCGGTGACCCGGTCACGGGGCGCTCGATAAGAGAACCCTTAATCGGCTGTCGCGCGAACGGGCAGCAGGAATTAGGGTCGGGCCTACCGCACGAGTGACCGGCCGAAAGGTACCCGGACATGAGTCATCAGCACGATGACGCTCTCGAAGTGCCCGCGGGGTATGGCGCGCTCAGGGTCAGGCAACCGCAGGCCTCGACGAGGCCTGCGGCGATACGAAACCAAGATGGCGGATGTTGGTTTTGATGGCCTGGCCGGCGCGGACGAGGACCTGCGCACCGCATGGCGTGCCAGGCTGGAGCGCGAGGGCAAGCTGAACCCCGGGGATGGCAGCGTCAGGGACCTGGTCCTCGGCCCAGCGGAGGTCCGCTGACAACGAAGATGCCGACGGCGAGGCGAGGGCTGGATGGACTGTCCGGAAACCGTCGGCAAGCTCACCGAGATCTTGCGCCAGGGGGGTTACCTCACCGATCGCGGGCTGGCGACCGCGCTGTTCGTTTCGATGTCCCTGCGACGCCCGATCCTGCTCGAGGGCCAAGTCGGGGTGGGCAAGACCGAGGTTGCCAAGGTGCTCGCGTCTGTTTTCGGCCGCAAACTGATCCGGTTGCAGTGCTACGAGAGCATCGACACCAACCAGGCCCCCTACGAATGGGACTATGCCCGGCAGATGCTGCACATCCGGGCGCTGTCGGAACACCAGATCGCCGACGATGACGCGGTAGACAAGCTCTTCGGGCCGAAGTTCCTGCTGGAGCGGCCGCTGCTTGAAGCCGTTCGCGCCGGTGATCAGGCCGTGCTCCTGATTGACGAGGTGGACCGCGCGGACGACGAGTTCGAGGCATTTCTGCTCGAAGTGCTCGCCGACTTCCAGATCAGCATCCCGGAGATTGGCACGATCAAGGCAGCAAGCCCTCCGCTGGTGGTACTCACCTCTAACCGCACGCGTGAGCTGCACGACGCGCTGAAGCGGCGCTGCATGTACCACTGGATCGGCTACCCGCCCGCCGAGCGCGAGCTGCAAATCGTACTGGCCGTCCTGGGAGCTCGGCACGACCGTCACACCCCGCCGCACCACCCCATCGGCGCGAAGGGCATCGGCGAATCCGCCACCGTTGGCTCCCCTGCCGCGGTCGTCAATGCGGTGCTGGACGCAATCAAGCCTTTCGGGGTGCGGCACGCCGACATGCCGCTCACGCCGGCCAATGTGTGGTCCGCCATCCAGGGCCGCCCGGCCCGCACCGACCTGGCGATCACTTGATCTCCTTGGCGGGTGACACCACGCGGAGCCGTTCTGGATCATTTTCCCAAACGGCTGCCGCGAGATGCGCCACTGCCGCCAGCGCGCCCGCTGTCCCGGCCCGCACCAGTGACACGCCCGGTGGATGACAGGTTGCCGATTCCCTTTCGGTCTCGGGCTAGCGTGAGGTGGCAACATCTTCGATCGCCTTGAGGGAGCCGCAGTCATGGCGCTGAGCGCGCGAAACCAGATCCCGGCCCGGATCACCGGCATCAATGCCGGGGAGGCGATCGCCAACGTAGAACTGGAAGCGGCCGGAGTGCGGCTAGTGGCCTCGATCACCGTTGAGGCAGTTCGCCAGCTCGGCCTGGCCGAGGGCAGCGAGGTCACTGCGGTGATAAAGGCATCAGACGTGATCTTGGCCACCCGCGACTGAACCCGGCAGATCACGCACCGGCACGGCGGGCGGCACGCGCGGCCGGGCGGGCCGGCTGCGACCGCCGCGTTTCCGCCATCATGAAATCACTGATGGCGGCGGACCGGGGGGGCCGACGTAAATGCGTCTCCCGCAGCGTGTGGCGCTTGCTGATGCGCCACCGGCGTGTCCTTCTGGCCGCGTTTGCATTAAGGTCACAGGGTGCCGACGTTTCGGATCAGGGACGCCGCTGACCTGCTCGGGGTCAGCTACGACACCGTGCGCCGCTGGGCGGATGGCGGCCGGATCGAGAGCACCACGGACTCGTCCGGGCGGCTTGCTGTGGACGGAGCCGCGCTGGCGCGGTTCGCGCAGGAGCGAGCGGAGTCGGCTGGTCACGCGGACCGTAGTGCGACTGCCGCTCATTCGGTGCGGAACCGGTTCAGCGGCCTGGTCACCCGCGTGGTGCGGGACACCGTGATGGCCCAGGTGGAGATCCAGGCCGGGCCGCACAGGTTCGTTTCGCTGCTCAGCCGCGAGGCCGCCGACGAACTCGGCCTTGAGCCCGGCGTGCTCGCGGTCGCCGCGGTCAAGGCGACCAATGTGTCCATCGAGATCCCCGAGATCCGCTGATCCGGCCTCAGGCTAGACAATCTAGGAGTTCACAATGCGCCGCATGACCGTCACCTTTGCCGCAGCCGGGATCGTCGGGATTGCCGCATCCGCCCTGGCTGGCTGCGGGTCAAGCAGCACTTCCGGAAGCCCGGCGACGCCGTCGGGCACCAGCAGTTCCGCCTCGCCGTCGTTGTCGGGATCGATCACCGTGTTCGCTGCGGCCTCGCTGCAGGGGACCTTTACCCAGCTCGGAAAGCAGTTCGAGGCCGCCCATCCGGGCGTGAAGGTCACGTTCAGCTTCGGCGCGAGCTCCGCCCTGGCCACCCAGATCGTCAACGGCGCGCCCGCCGACGTATTCGCCTCGGCGAGCCCGACGAACATGCAGCAGGTTATCACCGCCGGTGACGCGTCCAATCCCGTGACGTTCGCCAGCAACGTGATGGAGGTGGCGGTGCCGCCGGCCAACCCGGCGGCCGTCACATCGGTTGACGACCTGGCCACGTCGTCCGTCAAGGTCGCGTTGTGCCAGCCGCAGGTGCCGTGCGGAGTCACCGCGGCGAAGGTGTTCAAGAACGCCAAGATCACCGTTAAGCCGGTCACCCTCGAACCGGACGTGAAGTCGGTCCTGAGCAAGGTCGAACTCGATGCGGTCAACGCCGGCGTGGTCTATGTGACAGACGTGAAGGCCGCAGGCACAAAGGTCAAGGGCGTCGTCATCCCGGCCAGCGTCAACGCCTCCACCGCCTACCCGATCGCCCCGATCAGCAAGAGCAGCAACGCGGCCACCGCGCAGGCCTTCGCCGCCTACGTTGGGTCTCCCGCGGGCGAGAGCGTGCTCGCCGCCGCTGGATTCGAGAAGCCCTGACCGTGGCCACGGCGCGGCCACAGTGGACACTGCTGACAGCGTGGGATCAGCCGCTACGCCGTCGCGGCTGACCGCACGCGAGCGGGCCCGCCGCGCCGCCCGGGGTGGTGGTTCGAGGTCGGCGCCCGCGCCGTTGCTCGCGCCGGCGCTTGTCGCGGTCGCGTTCCTGGTGCTGCCCTTGATCGCGCTGATCATCCGTGCTCCGTGGGGCAGGCTGGGATCGGTGCTGAGCGGTTCCGACGCGACGCAGGCGCTCACGCTGTCGCTATGGACCGCGTCGGCGGCCACGGCGATCTCTCTGGTTATCGGGGTGCCGCTGGCGTGGGTGCTGGCCAGGGGCAGGTTTCCAGGGCAGCGACTGCTGCGCGCCCTCGTGACGCTGCCACTGGTGCTCCCGCCTGTGGTCGGCGGGGTCGCGTTGCTGCTCGCGTTCGGCCGTGACGGGGTCGCCGGCAGGTTCCTGGATTCCTGGTTCGGGCTGACGATCCCGTTCACGCCCATCGCCGTCGTGATGGCGGAGACCTTCGTGGCTATGCCGTTCCTGATCATCACCGTCGAAGGGGCGCTGCGCTCGGCCGATCAGGGCTTCGAGGAAGCGGCGGCCACCTTGGGCGCGGGCCGGATGACCGTGTTCCGCCGGATCACCGTGCCGATGATCGCCCCGTCGCTTGGTGCGGGCGCCGTGTTGTGCTGGGCGCGAGCCCTTGGCGAGTTCGGGGCCACGATCACCTTCGCCGGCAGCTTCCCTGGGCGGACCGAGACCATGCCCATCGCCGTCTACTACGCACTGGAGAATGATCCCGAGGCCGCGATCGCGCTCAGCCTGGTGCTGCTGCTCGTATCGGTCGTCGTGCTGATCTCGCTTCGCGACCGCTGGCTGCGGGGCGGCTCAGCCCCATGATCGGCGAGGCAAGCGGCGGCCTCGTCGTCGACGCCGAGATCAGGCGCGGCGGATTCACCCTCAGAGCCGCCCTTACCGCTGCGGCCGGTCAGGTGCTCGGCGTACTTGGGCCGAACGGGGCAGGGAAGTCCACGCTGCTCAGCGCCCTCGCTGGGCTGACGCCGGTCGCCGCCGGGCGTATCGTGCTCGCCGGGCAGGTCCTCGACGACGCGGGCACCGGCGCATTCGTTGAGACCGCGGGCCGGCCGGTGGGTTTCGTATTCCAGGACTACCGGCTGTTCCCCCACCTCAGCGTGCTGGAAAACGTAGCCTTCTCGCCGCGCGCCCGCGGCCTGGGCAAGCGGGCGGCCAGGTCGGCCGCCGATTACTGGCTCGGCCGGCTCGGCCTGACCGGCCTCGCCGGCCGGAAACCCGCGGACCTGTCAGGTGGGCAGGCGCAGCGGGCAGCGCTCGCCCGGGCCCTGGCCGGCGAGCCGGCGCTGCTGCTGCTTGACGAGCCACTGTCGGCTTTGGACGCGCGTACCCGTCTTGACGTGCAGGCCGAGCTCAGGCGGCACCTGTCAGACTTCACCGGGCCGTGCCTGCTGGTCACCCACGATCCCCTCGACGCGCTGGTGCTCGCCGACCGGTTGCTGGTCCTCGAAGATGGGCGGATCGTCCAGGAAGGCACACCCGCGCAGGTCGCCCGCCGGCCCGCCACCGAGTACGTGGCCAGGCTCGTCGGGCTGAACCTGTACTCCGGCCGCGCCGACGGAGCGGGAGTGGACCTGGCCGCCGGCGGGACCTTCGTCATTCCCGACCACGGCCAGCACGGTGACGTGCTGGTCGCGGTCCGCCCGTCCGCGGTGGTCGTCAGCAGCCAGCGCCCACAGGCCACCAGCGCCCGCAACACGTGGCAGGCGCGGATCACCGGCCTGACGCTGCTGGCCGACCGGGTCCGCCTCGACCTCGACGGGCAGCCACCCGCGCTCGTCGACGTCACCCCCGCAGCCGTCGCGGAGCTTTCACTGACCCCGGGCAGCCGCGTGTGGCTCTCCGTCAAGGCCACCGACCTCGAGGTCTACACCCGCGACCACGGCCAGCAAGGGTGAGCGAGCGCCCGCGCCAGCTGAAGGTCGCCGTGAGCTTGGCAACCGGGCTTCCTGCCGCGACACGTCGAACGCATGTGCGATCGAGTCGCGGAAGTGGATCACGAAGATCTGTAGAGTACCGGAGCGTGAGGAGGCTTGCGCGCACCGCAGAGCCGCGTGAGGCCCGTGGCACCTTCCTCACCCTCGATTCAATCTGCCGAGCAATCGGCCCACCTGGCCGGGAACGAGCCTTAACACGATGGGGGCCCGCTGTGCCTGAACTGACCTGCCTCGAGATATGCGCCGGCGCGGGCGGCCAGTCGCTCGGCCTCGAACAGGCGGGCTTCACCCATGTCGCAGCGGTCGAGATCGACCCGGACGCCTGTGCGACGCTGCGGCTGAACCGGCCACAGTGGAACGTGATCCAACGGGATGTTCATCACTTCAAGGGCGCCGGCTACCAGCGTGTCAGCCTTCTCGCGGGCGGCGTACCGTGCCCGCCGTTCTCGATCGCGGGTAAGCAGCTTGGCGCCGACGACGAACGGGATCTATTCCCCCAGGCGCTGCGCCTCGTCGAGGAGTGCGAGCCGGCCGCGGTGATGCTCGAGAATGTCCGCGGCCTGGCCACGGCGCGCTTCGCCGGCTACCGCGAGCAGGTTCTCGACCGGCTGCACAAGCTTGGCTACCAGGCCGGCTGGCAAGTGCTGAATGCCAGCGAGTTCGGCGTGCCGCAACTTCGCCCACGCTTCATCCTCGTGGCCGTTACGGCTGATGCCTACGAGCACTTCGAGTGGCCGAGGGCCATCAAGACACCGCCGACCGTCGGCGAGACTTTGCGTGATCTCATGGCCGCCGATGGCTGGAAGGGAGCCGACGCGTGGGCCAGCAAGGCCAACGGCGTAGGGGCAACGCTGGTAGGCGGCTCACGCAAACACGGCGGCCCCGATCTTGGCCCCACGCGCGCCCGCGAGGCCTGGCGCCTGCTTCATGTCGACGGCAAGGGCCTGGCCGATGCGCCGCCAAAGCCGTCCGACCCCATCAATCACATTCCGAGGCTGACCCTGCCAATGGCGGCTGCCATCCAAGGCTTCCCACCGACCTGGCATTTCTCGGGACGCAAGACGGCGGCCTACCGCCAGATCGGCAACGCCTTCCCGCCGCCGGTGGCCCGGGCCGTCGGCTCTAGCATCCGCGCAGCGATCGAAACTGCCCGTGCGCAGCTATTTGCCGAGCCGGAACGGCTGCTGCGCGCCGTCTGAACGGCACCCCCACCTGCTCTGGTCACGACCTCACAGCGGCGCGAGGAGCTGCTGGTAGTACGGACGGAACCCCAGGCGGTCGTAAAGACGCAGCGCGCCGGCGTTTGCATCTACGACGCTAACCGACCAGTAACTGGTGCCCTTTGCCCGCAGGAGATCACGGGCCGCGTCCGCGAGCATCGTGCCGGTTCCCGAGCCGCGGGCGTGCCCGGCGACCGCGAGGGATTCCAGCTCGCCGACCGCCTCCCCGAGGTCCCACGTCGGCCCGGGCTCGGTCAGCCGTGCCATCGCGTATCCGGCGGCGGCCTGGTCCGGCGCTGCTGCCTTGACTGCCAGCAGCAGCCACGCCCTGCCGCTCGCCAGCCAGGCGGCGTACTGGCGCCGCCGCCGGTGCCACGCCTCACCGCCTTTCCTGACCGGCCACTGATCACCGGCCACCATGCGGTGGTGCTCAACCATCGCCTTGAACAGTGGCTCAACTTCGTCCAGCCTTGTCTCGTCCGCCACGATGACCTCGTAATCATTTGTCACGCTGCCACGCTACGCACCTCAGCAGCGCAACGAGCCAAACTCGCCACGTTGGGCCGGCGGCCGTGAGGCGGCACGGCTGCCGGTTGAGGATTAGGGTCGATCAGGTGAGCGCGCGTGCAATCTTGGTGACAGGGGCGGCTAGGGGTATCGGTCGCGCGGTAGCGCAGGCGTTTGCCGGGCTGGGCGACCGGATCGCTGTCCATCATGGCCACTCGGCCGGCCTGGCCGCGGAGGTGGTGGCGGGGCTGCCCGGCAGTGGGCACGTCGCGGTCCAGGCCGACCTGGCCGACCCGCGGGCGGTACGGCAGATGGTAGACGAGTCCAGCGAGGCCCTCGGCGGCCTCGATGTGCTGGTGAACAATGCCGGCGTCTTCACGCCGCATCGGATCACCGAAGTGTCCTACGAAGAGTGGCAGGCGGCCTGGCATGCGACGCTCGGGGTCAACCTCGTCGGCGCCGCGAACGTGACCTGGTGCGCCGTCCGGCATATGATCGCCCGGGGCGGCGGGCGCATCGTCAATGTTTCCTCGCGGGGCGCATTCCGCGGCGAGCCCAACCAGCCTGCGTACGGGGCGAGCAAGGCCGGGCTGAACGCGTTCGGCCAGTCGCTGGCGCGGGCCCTGGCTCCGCACGGCATAGCGGTCGCCACCGTCGCACCGGGCTATGTGGAGACGGACATGGCGGCCAGCCACCTCGCCGGGCCGTCCGGCGATCAGATCCGCGGGCAAAGCCCGTTCGGGCGGGTGGCCCGCCCCGATGAAGTTGCCGCGGCCGTGGTGTACCTCGCATCGCCGCAGGCCGAATGGGCCAGCGGCACCATCGTGGATCTCAACGGCGCCTCCTACCTACGGCCCTAGGGCGTCTCGTGGCTCTCGGTGGATGCGACGGCGCGGTGGGCGCGGAGGCGGTCATTGTCAGGCGGCCCGAGTTCTGCATCGGCGCGCCTTGGGCGGTGCTCCAGGCGTACGACGCCCCGGCCAGATAGTGACACTAGCGTGACCTCTATGCGAGGTCGGGCCGCGCGTGGCCACAGGTCGGCCAGTGGCTGGCCAAGCGGATTCCGGGCTGAGCGGCGGCGATGCCTTGCACGGCAGCGGCTGGCCGACCTGGGGGCCTTGATCTGCTAACGGCTGGCGCGGCCGTCCTCTGCTTGACGACAGCGCCAGCTTCGTTCAGATTTGTGACTATGCCGCGACGTTGCGGTACCGCCCGCATCGCCGATTACGGCGGCACGGACCGCCGCCGTCTATTAACCACCACGACATATTCAAGAAATGCCCTGCTAATGCCTGGATGCAAAGATTTGCCTGGATACAGAGATTACTGGATACAAAAGATTACTGGATACAAAGATTAGCAGAGCAGCTGCCACAGATAACCCGCACAGGCAAGCCATTTACCCGCGTAGGAGCGTGCCTCCCATGTTCATACTGGTCATTATGATGCCCGCGCTACCGCTGCTCGTGATGATGCGCCGCCGACGTCTATGATTTCCTGATGCCGCGCCATCTCCGGACCGCTCGCCCAGGAGAAGGTCGTTGGTGGTGGGTCGAAACGACCCCGTACCCATGAGGATCGCACCGGTGACCAGCCCATGGCCGCCTTCTGACCAGGGCGAACACACCTAAACCTCTGCGGCAGCGGCGGCGCTCAGCTGGTCAGGAACGAGCGATGCTGAGCAGTTCCCTAGCGAGGCTTGTGTGGGTGATCAGGCCGTGAATCATGCCGCCGCGGATGGCCACGCGGACCGCGGTGCTCTTAGCGACGCCGTAAGCGACGGCGATGACCGATGGCATCTTCGCGAGCGCCCACCCTGGCGTCACGATCATGCGGCTGTCCAGCCCGGTTCCCACCGGACGGCCGTCCTCCCCGAGGAACACCCCAGCCATCTCCGCGCACACGCCGAGCCTGGCGATGGCGTCGCGCTCAGCTGAATCGCACGCGTCATAGATCGTCGACAGGCCGGGCCCCCATGCGCCTATGGCGAGCATCGTTATCGTCACGGACGGCACGAGCGCGAAGGCACCGGCCACGTCGGCCTGGCGGCGGATGGCGGCAGCCGTCTGGGCGTCGTGCACGATCATCGGCGCGTAGAACACGTGCGCGGTGCCGCCGCCGATGCGCGCGACGCTGCGGACCAGGTCGAGCAGGTCCCTGCCGTCGGGCGGGGGCACCGCTCCGGTCAGCTGGACGATCGGGCACGGGGGCATCCGCGTCAGCGCGGCTGCCAGCGCGCTCAGCGAACGTGACCAGGACATGCCGAGGACGTCGCCTGGCGTGATGATGTCCATCAGCACCTGACCGGCCGCCTCGCCAAGGCGGCGCCGCAGCGCGGGCTCGTCCTCGTCGGGAAAGTCGAACGCGAAGGCATGCTTCAGGCCGAAGGCCGAGCAGAGCTCCGCGGAAAGATCCGCGTCAAGGCTGCCCCGCGGCAGCCCGATCTCGATGCGCACCATGCCGGCCTCGCGCGCCGAGTCGAGCAGGCGCGCGACACGGAACCGGCTGATGCCCAGCCGGTCGGCGATATCGATCTTTGAAGCGCCCTCGAGATAGAACTGCCGTGCCACCCGGGCGGCGAGGACGATCTCCAACGGCCGATCGGCAGACAACCCGGCCATTAGCCCCTCCAGTTTGCCGAACATGCGCTCGCGAACTTTCTGCGCACGAATCGTGTGCTCACGGACAGTGTCCGCACGCACAGTGTCCGCACGCACAGTGTCCGCACGCACAGTGTCCGCACGGTCAGAGTCCGCACGGACCACGCGCCGACGAACCGTGCGCCACGAGGTCGCGCTCATTTGAGCGCTCTTACGTCATATTTACAGTTTTTCTTGTCTTTGCCTAGAAGCCCGCTCAGCGTTGTTCGTCAAGTCAGCGTGGTCGTAATGAGCGCTGTCCGCTCAAATGAGCCGCTGCCGAGAGCCTCCTCGCACGGCCGTGGTCACTTGGACGAAGGGGTCAAGACGATGACCCGACGACGAGCCGCCGGATTGGTAGCCGCAAGCTCAACAGCGACACCAGCGCTCACCCGGAGGGCTGTCCTGGCCGGAACGGGCGGGGCGGCGGCGATCCGCGCTGAACTGCTCGTTGACGTTGGTACCGAGGTCCTGAAATTCGGGGATGTCGAGGGCGACGCCGCCACGATCCCGCGGGTCGGCAAAATTGTGGGCACTGGCAGGCTGACCGCAACCGGCAACCTGAGGGGGCTTGATGCGCGCTGCTATATGGGAGAAGCCTGGGCAGCTCAAAGTGATCGATGCGGCCGACCCAGTGCCACGGCATGGGGAGCTGATCGTGCAGGTGGGCGCTTGCGGCATCTGCGGCACCGACCTGCACATCGCCGACGGCGATTTCCCGCCCACCCCGTACCCGATCATCCCTGGGCACGAGTTTGCCGGCCGGGTGGTAGCCCGGGGCGACGGTATCCCTGGCGACTGGCGCGACGGCGAGCGGGTCGCGGTGGATCCCTCGCTGTTATGCGGCTACTGCCGCGCATGCCACTCCGGCCGCGGCAATCTCTGCGCCAACTGGAACGCGATCGGCGACACGGTCGACGGTGCCTTCGCCGAGTACGTGGCCGTTCCTGCCGCCAGCGCGTACCGCATCCCTGAAAGCGTCGACGACCGCCAGGGTGCCCTCATCGAGCCGCTGTCGTGCGCGGTGCACGGCGTGCGCCGCATTGGCCCGGTCATCGGTGAAGATGTCCTGTTGATGGGCGCGGGCACCATGGGCCTGCTGCTTCTGCAACTGCTCAACCGGGCGGGCGCGCGCTCGGTGACAGTGGTCGACCACAAGTCAGCCCGGCTGGAGGCCGCCACAGCCGTCGGCGCAGCCAGCGTCGCCGGCGACTCGTCCGCGCTCGAGCGACGCACCTTCGGCGTAGCGGTGGACGCGACAGGGGCGCCCGCCGCGATCGAGGCCGCCTTCCAGTCACTCGAGCGCGGCGGCCGGTTGCTGATCTTCGGCGTCACGAGCGGTGATGCCACCGTATCGTTGTCGCCGTTCCGCATCTACAACGACGAGATCACCGTTCTCGGGTCAATGGCCGTGCTCAACAGCTTCGGCGCGGCAGCGGACCTGATGGCGGCGGGCACCATCGACACTGCCCCCCTCCTTGACTCCCCGCTTGCTCTTGACCAGTTCCCCGAGGCACTGGCCAGCGTCCGCAACGGCGATGGCGTCAAGGTCCAGGTCGCGCCCGGCCGCTAACGCTGGCCGCGCCTCGCGACTGGCAGCGCCGAGTTTTCTTGATCGTGGGACGTCAGCCGTGAAATCCGTGGGTACGGCACACGATCACAGAAAGGGCTTCGTTGGGTGGATCTACTGGTCGGCAAGCCAGCTGCCGTGGAAGCCCAGCGGGATCCTGGCCGGCAGGTGGACGCGGGCCACCAGTTCGCCTGTGAAGTCCTGCGCCGCGAGGATCACTAGGTCAGCGGCACCGCGATCGGGGTTGTGAACGAAGGCGATGACATAGCCGTCGTCTTCTGCCGCATCCGGTGCGGCGGGGGCGAACACGGCCTCGCCCGCGGTGGAGTCCCGCCCGAACTCGTGCGCCTCGACGGTGCCGTGCACGAGGTCGTGCTTGAGCAGGGCGTTCGAGAATGCTTCGTCACTGAAGTCGCCGCTGAGCGGCGCGGTGGCCCGGTTGACCTCGCCTATCGCCGCGCTGTAGCCGTAGCGGTGCGCGCGGGAGGTGACGCGGCCGTCGACGCGCGGGAATTCCTGGCTGCGGTCATGCAGTCGCTGCTGCGTCACCTTGCCGGCGGCCGGGTCGATGATCCACCGGTCGAGCGTCGCCGGCCCGTGCCCGCTGCGGAGTGTCGAGACGTCGAAGGCGCTCGGGTACTGGCACACGTCAGCCACGACCTGGCCGCCATCGTCATATGCGTTGAGCGAATGGAACACCCAGCATGGGTCGACTTCGATCCAGCGGACATCGGCTGAGCGGCCGGCGCGGGGCAGCAGGCCGACGCGGGCCTGATGTGCGGGGTTCCAGACGTAGGGCATCTGCCGCCCGGCGGATACAGCATCCATGCTGAACGTGACCGGCAGATCGTACAGGACCACATATTTCTCGGTGAGCGCGAAGTCGTGCATCATCGGCCCGTCGGCAACCGCGATGTCGGTGGTCCTGCTTACCTGACCCGCCGTGTCGACGACGACATGCTGGACGTGGTCCCAGGCAAAGAAGTAAGCGATGGCGTGCAACTCACCGGTGCGCGGGTCGAGCTTGGTGTGTGCGGCGAAACCGCCGGGCAGGGTCCCGCCGAGATCGCACGGGCCGAGGGTATCCAGCTCATCGGAGAGCTCGTAGGGCAGCGGGCCGGCCTCCACGGTGGCGAGCGTCCGCCCAGCATGGGCAATGATGTGCGTGTTGGCGGCAAAGTCGAAATCGTCGTGGACCGGACCCGCCCGCCACGTCTCGCCCAGCTTCTCGGCGACGGCCTTGGAGCGGACCCAGCGGTTGCGGTACCACTCCGCCCGGCCATCTCGCAGCCGCACGCCGTGCACCATGCCCGCGCCAACGAACCAGTGGTAATTGGGGTCGTCCAGGCCAATCGGGTTCGGTCCGTTGCGCAGGTAACGCCCGCTCAGCTCGGCGGGGACACGGCCGGTGACCGGCAGGTCGAAAGCCGTGATCTCCTCGGCCACCGGAGCGAACGAACCTTCGAGGAAGCGATTATGGGCAGGCATCCGGATGTCCCTTCCGATGGGGCGAGTGATCGCGGTCGAGCTGGGCTCGCGAGGTCCGCTAGGCCGCGGCTAGGCCCGCCGGGCGACCAGGGAGCCAGAGCGCGCCCCGGCTCACGTGACGTATTCGATGTGGCTTGCTGCCTTCCTCAGTTGACACACATCGGCAGCGCATGTCTAGGCCGGGACAGCCCACGATCCCGGGCCCGGACGGCTGCCTCGTGGGATCCCGTGCGGCAGCCGTTCAGCATGTTTACGGGTAGCGTCCTGGCGGCGGCGCGGCGGATCGGCCCGGCGACGTCAGATCCAGCTTGAGAACCACATCCGGGCGTGCCAGGCGCTGTACGGGATTACCTTCGCGGCGAGAATCGGGTACAGGTACCAGAAGTTCAGCACGACGACAAGAAGGTACCCGCCGATGATCGCCGCGCCGATGCCGCGCCGCAGCGGTGACGAACGGGCCGATCCCATGATCAGGCCAAGGCACAACGTGATCGCCAATATCAGGTACGGCTCGAACGACACCGCGTAGAAGAAGAACTTGGTCCGGGCCGGGAAGGCGAACCAGGGCAGCCAGCCCGCGGCCACGCCGAGCAGCACAGCCCCCGCCCGCCAGTCCCGTTGCGTCAGCCACCAGATGATCAGGACCGTGAGCGCCGCAATCGACGCCCACCAGATTGCGGGCGTACCGATCGCCAGGATCGCCTGCGAGCAGTGTGCTACCCGGCAGCCGTTGTGGCCCGCGCTCGGGCTCGCGTAGAAGAACGCGACCGGGCGGCTCATCACCAGCCAGGTCCACGGCTGCGACCGGTACGGATGGTACGCATGCAGGTGGATGTGGTAGTTGAGCATCTCCTTGTGGTACTCGAACAGCGAGTACAGGGCGGACATCACCGGCGTCCTGACGCCGTGCTGTGCCGCATAGTTCCTGTCCCAGCCGATGCTGGACGCGAACCAGCCACTCCACGAGGCGATATACACGGCCGCGGGAACGACCACCAAGGACAGAAGTGTCCAGCGCCCGTCGGCGAGCGCGCCGCGGCCGAAGGACCGGAATCCCGCGGCCCGCCGTGCGCCGATGTCCCACGCCACGGTCAGCCCGATGAACGCGATGACATACCAGATGGCGTCCCACTTCGACGCGCAGGCCAGCCCCAGGCACACCCCTGCGAGCACCCGCCACCAGCGCACCCGGAGCCTGGGCCCTGGCCCGTCGGAGGACTCACCGACGCTGGCCGCAAGCCGTTCGCGGGCACGATCACGATCGATCACGAGGCAGCCGAACGCGGCAAGCAGCCAGAACATCAGGAAGATGTCCAGCAGGGCCGTGCGGCTCATGGTGAATTCGAGCCCGTCAAGGGCCATGAGGAGACCCGCCGCGCAGCCAAGCAGCGTCGACCGGGTCATCCGCCTCGCGATCCGCGCGAGCAGCAATACCGAGAGGGAGCCGACAAGTGCGACCGCGAATCGCCAGCCGAAGGGCGTGAGGCCGAACAAGCCCTCGCCGGCCGCGATGAGAACCTTGCCCATCGGGGGGTGCACGACGAACTCGCCGCCGAGGCCGAAGATATTTGCCTGGCCGCGCGCCACCATCGCATCGCTGTAGTTGCTTACGAGGTTGTGCTCGACCCCGTAATGCAGGATCCCGAACGCGTCGGGCACGTAGTAATGCTCATCGAAGACGATCGATCGCGGGATCGACAGCCGGTCGAACCTCAGAAAGGTGGCGAACGCGGTCACGATCAGCGGGCCTGCCCAGCCCCAGATCCGGCCCGCCGGCATCGGCGGTGTGGGCCTCCCGCGCTGGGACCGGCCCTTCTTGGCATGGTCGGCCGGAAGGTCGACCTCGGTATCTGTCATTGGACGCTATGGTACGGGGATCACATTGAGTGCGGGGGCGGTCCCGGCGAGCCGGCGAAGCCGCGGCTAACCCTCCTCTCCGGGAGAGCGCCAGGGTGCTTGCCGCCTTTGGGACCGGCGTTCGGCTCAGCGGCCGGCGCCGGCGAACGCTGCGAGGTGCGATGCCGCAGCCCGCTCGGCTCGTGCAGGTTCATCATGTGGCCCACCTCGCAGTAGGCGAACCCGATGTTGCCCGCCAGGTCGGGCGGGATCGCGAGGTGGGCGAATTTGCGGTCGCCGGGTCAGCATCGCCGTGCCGGCCGCGGCAGCAGGCAAGCAAGGCCGGGTGCGGCGGCAGACGACCTGGCGAGGCGAAATTCAGTTGCCCTCGGATGAGCGCTGTGGAAGCGTCTAGGCGCAGCGCAGGTAGGTGCCGGCGATGCCGGTCGAGCGGAAGGGAGAGCGACAGATGCCTAAGCCCATTGCGCGGTCGATGCCGCTGACCCTGACCGCAACCCGCCTGAGGAGCATTATCGGTGCCCGACTTCAGTTCTTCCCGCCGCGGCAAGCGGCGTTTTGACGACGAAGAATCGACGTTCCAAAAGCGCGACCGGCACGGTCGAAGGCTGCCGGCGCAAGGGGCGTTCGATGCCGTCGATGGCCTGCCCGAGGGTGACCGCTGGTCAACCTGGGACCAGCCGGCCGCCGGTGAGCGTGGGCCTGAGCCACGGCCGCGCTGGCTGATCGCCGACCTCGCGGCGGTCGATACCGAACTCGGCGTGCTGAAGACCGGTAAGGAAGCCGATGTCTTCCTGGTGCGGCGCGGCGTGCCGGGCAGCGGCCGGTCGTGCCTGCTCGCCGCCAAGCGTTACCGCGGTGCCGACCACCGGATGTTCCACCGTGACAATGGCTATCTGGAAGGCCGGCGCGGCCGCAAGTCCAGGACAACGCGGGCGGTCGCGAACCGCACCTCGTTCGGCCGGACGATGATCGCCGAGCAGTGGGCGAACGCCGAGTTCACAGCGCTGCGTCAGCTCTACGAGGCAGGGGTCACCGTACCCTACCCTGTGCAGATCGTCGGTACGGAGGTGCTGCTCGAGTTCATCGGTGAACCGGACGGCAGCGCCGCGCCCCGGCTAGCGGAGACGCCCGGCCGCGGTGGTGACCTCGCCGGTTTGTGGGAGCAGCTCGTGCGTGCGCTCGTCACGCTTGCCCGCTATGGCCTGGCCCACGGCGACCTGTCCGCCTACAACCTGCTTGTGCACAGGGGCCGCCTCGTGATCATCGACCTTCCCCAGGTGGTCGATGTGATAGCCAACCCGCGTGGTGCGTCGTTCCTCGACAGGGACGCGGTGAATGTGGCCCGATGGTTCGCCGCACGCGGGCTGGCCGACGTGACCCCAGAGCCCGCCGATCTGCCTGCCCTTCTCCGATACGAAGCACGCATCGGCTAGCCGGCGCCAAGCTGCCGTGGTCTGCGAGCGCGGCCACTTGCCCAGCCCGGCGCGGGCACGTGCAACGGGCGGACCGGCAGCGAGATGACGGCCTCCAGGGTGCCAAGCCGCCGCAGGAATGCGTAAGCGAACCAGGTCGGTATCCACGGCAGGCTCCGCCAGTATCCGTGCCGCACGGCATAGGGCAGGCTGATGATAAGTGGCACCGCTCCGGCGGCAGCGTACAGCAGCGCGAATGTCACGACATTCTGCCGGTAATTGGGGTGGGTAAGTGCGAGTTCCAGCATGAAAATCGGGGCAATCAGGCCGACTTGGAGAGAGAACCAGGAGAATCCGCGGCGCAGTGTCCAGAACCACACGCGCGGCCCGGCGCAGCCGCTGCGGAGCGGAACATGCCTGGCGTAAACGTGGAATCCCGCTCGTGCCCATCGAGTGCGCTGCTCGAGGAACTCGCCCGGGCCTGCTGGCACGTCCTCATAGCACTGGATGCGCGGGTCAAGTACGGCGCGGTAGCCAAGCCGGCCGACCTGCATGGTGAGGTCGGTGTCCTCGCCGTTCATGCCGGTAGTGAACCCGCCCACGCGGATCGCCGGGTCGCGAAGAAAGGCCGTGAAGGTGCCGGGTATTACGACCACGCCGTCGACCAGGCTCTGTCCCAGCCGGGCGAACCTGAACTGGAACAGTGTCTCGAAAGCCCGCAGGCGGTGGAACCATGTCACGTTGTCGGGCCTGGGCTGCTCCATGGCTCCCACCATGCCGATCTGCGGATCGCCGAACCACGGCACCGTGTAGACCAGCGCATCCGGGCCCATCACGCAGTCCCCGTCGATGCGGATGACGACCTGCGCGTCGGTGATCGCAAGCGCCCGGTTGAGCGCCGCGGACTGTCCGCCGTTCGGTGCGGTCAGCACCGTGCCATTGGCGCAGGAGAAGCTCGCGATCATTTGCCGGGCAATCGGTTCTGTGTGATCGGATGAGCCGTCGTTGGAGACGACGACCCTTACCGGTCCGCCGTAGCGCGCAGCCGCGATGTCGATCGAGCCGAGCAGCCGGGCGATGTTGGCCTCCTCGTTGTAGGCGGGCACGATGACATCGACCGGCGGGCGCCAACCGGTGGGCTGGGGCAGCGTCTGGTTGGTCCACCAGAGCAGCCAGAGGGGTACGCCCATGACCGCGAGCAGCAGGGATACGGCGTAGAGGGGCAGAAATACCTGCCAGGCAGTGGTGAGCCTGGAGTGCCCGGAAATGCCAGCATAAGCGACGACGAGCAGGGTGATCGAGAAGATCAGCGCGCAACAGGCGAGGGCGTCCTCCCATAGCCGCCGCCGTCGTGTGATCGGTATCGCCGTCGCGCGCGGAAGTGCGAACGTCGAGAACGTTAGGCGCATGATGACCAGCCCGCCGATCAGCAAATTCGCCAGGGTAGCCTCGATGCCGAACGGCGCGACCAGCCACCCGGTTGTGACGCCGACGGCAATCATGAGCGCGTGTGAGAGCACGGACATCGCGACATAGAGCACGGCGTGTGCCAGCATCGCGAGGCGCCGGATCAGGCCCGCGCGAACGACCAGCGCGATCCCGATGATGTAAGCGACCGCGAGGAACAGGGTCGCCGGGCGCAGCCGGGACACGTACCCGTTCACCTCGGCGGGGTCATGGGTGATGGCCACCGCCGCGGCGCGCACCATTCCGACGTACAGCACCGGTATCACGGGTCTGTGCCAGCCAACGAAGACAAGTGCCAGCGTCGCTACCACGCCAAGGAACGCCCATGTGCGCGGGCGCCAGGGCGGCGTACGGCAATGCCGGGGGATGACCACCGACGCGCGGCCGTCGCCCCCGTCCTCGGCACTGTCGGCACTGACGGGCGCGAGGCAGGCGCCGACCATCGCCGTGAGCAGGCCGGCCGTCGCGGCCAGCATTGCCGTGTCCATGAATAGCCCCCCGCGACGGCTCGCCAGCCGGACGGCAGAGGCCCTGCCACCCGCGCCTTGGCTATTAAACAAGCAATTCGGATTGACGGAATCCTATGGTCATTTGTGCGTAAGGCAGGAAGATAATATCCGATGTTGCCATACCTAAGCGCAGCGTGGACTGTACCAGGAGCCCGGACGGCGCTCGCGATTCGGTCGCGCGCAGCGACGGCAACAAGTACTGTAAGTCACTCGCGCCCAGCCGAGCCAGAGAAATAGGCATTAGACAGGACGGCTAGCAGCATATTTACCATCTGATGAGGTTAGTAAACCATCCGGCCAGGGAAGAGTCGGTAGCAGCAATACAAAGGAACACATGGCGGCGGAGTGGGTAACCGCGGTCGCCACTCGAATTTCGGGCTAAATGAGCAGTTGCTGACGAGAGTGAGCCGAGGTGAATATATCCGCGACGGGCATTCGTTTCTGGACGCCGGCGGGCTCTAGAACGGCGACGGAGAACGGAAAGGTGCCCGGCCCGCACAGCAGCCAGTCACGCCCGGACCGCCGCGGACCGCGCCAGCACATTACCGGCCCGCAGCGAACTGCCGCGCTCCTTCTTACGCTGACGTGCCTCGCCGTGGCGGCATGGTACGTACCTAGGGTCGTGACTGAGGACGGCCGTTCCCTCACGGGAACAGTTACAAGCAACGGTGTCATCTACCTCAACTTCGCGGCACCAGGCCAGCTCGCAAAGGTCCTCGTGCACACCGGCCAGTCAGTCAGCAGCGGCCAGGTGCTCGCCACCGAGGCGGTCCCGGGCCCCACCGCGGTCTCGGCCGCTGACCGGGCGGCCATCGCCGCGGACAAGGCGAGGCTGGCTGATCTGCTCGCGGCGCCGGCACAGACCACGCCGGCCGGCATCAGTGAGGCGCGCGCCCAGCTTGCGAGAGACCAGGCCCAGCTCGCGACCGAAGCCGCCGCCGTCGCAAGCACCCGAATAGTCGCACCCGCGCGGGGGACCGTGATCGCGGTCAACGGCCTGCCAGGCGATACCGCCGACTCGGCCGGAGTCAGGAACTACCCCGCACTTTCGCCTGCGCCGCCGATCACCCAGCAGCCGCTGTTCTCCCTCCTGCCTGAGGGCCCGCAGGCCAGCTTCCGCGCCGCCGGATCCGGCATGGCCCTGCCGGTCGTGGCGCTGCGCACGGTGCCGAGCTGGCAGGTCATCGTTCTGGTTCCCGAGAACTCCGCGCTGGCCGCCAGGCCAGGGCAGGCCGTCACGATCAGCGTGCCGGCAGCCCATCTGAATGCCGTGCCCGGCCGGATCGGCGAGCTACTCACGACGCCGGTGACGACAGGTCAGGGCATCGCCTATCAAGCCGTGGTTGACGTGCTGAGCCGCGGGACGCAGCCACCCCTCAGCGGTATGACGGCCGACGTCGAGCTGGGGTCATGATGACGTGGGCGCTCACGGCCGCACAAAACCCCCGCTGCGGGCGCAGGCCGGCTACCCCCGCGGGCCGCAGGCCGCGGGCCAGGCCCCGGCCGGCGGGATCGCGCCTGTCCGTCGGCAGCCGCCCACACTGGGTGCTTGCTGTTACGCTTACGGCCGTCGCCTGCGTCCTGGCCGGATGCGCTCCGGGGGTGACCGGCGGCCGTCGCACGGACGGGGGTGGCAGGGCCACGCTCAGGGGGAGGGCCACGCTGGGAAGCGGGCCTACGCTCGGAGCCGGGGCGGCGCTCGCGGGTGGCACGGGCGCACGCGGGCGGCCAGTGCCGGGCCGTGGTAAGCCCGTCTGGCTGCTGAGCCGTTCCGCCCTTGCCCAGGTTGCCGGCGATCCCACGATCCGCGCGGTGCTGGCGCGCTCGCGCGTCTATGAGATCCTCCGGCCCGGTCAGCGGCCGCTCGCCCGGTTCGGTGCGATACCGGTCGTGATATTCCCCGCCATCTCCGCATTGGCCGCGGCGGTCACAACCAGGCGGATTCCGGCCCGGGCACGCAGCCTTCTCTACGATCCGGAAGCCTGGTCCTTCACCCCGGCTGCCGAGCAGCGTGCTCCAGTGCAAGCCGCGACACGCGCCGCCGCCCTTGCCCGCGCGCACAACCTGGGGCTCATTGTCGCGCCTGCCCTCGACCTCACAAGCGTCCTCGCGCCGCACGGGCGTGCGCCGCGATGGCGGCAGTTTCTCGACCTCCGCCTCGCCGCGTCGTTCGCGAAGACATCCTCCGTCGTCGGGCTGCAGGCGCAAAGCCTCGAGCGGGATACCGCGGCATACGCGGGGTTCGTCGGCGCGGCAGCTCGGCAGGCGCGCGCCGCGAATCCGCGCGTGACCGTGGTCGCCGGGCTGTCCACCAACCCGCCCGGCGCCCCGGTCAGCAGCAAGCAGCTGCTGGCGGCGATCCGGGCCACTCGCTCCACCGTCGAGGGCTACTGGCTCAACATCCCTGGCCGCGGTCCGCGCTGCCCGGGATGCCAGCATGCCAGGCCAGGTGTCGGCAGGCGGACGCTGAGGACGTTGTTGTGACCCGGGCACACAGCCGCTGCGAACGGACCACACGGCCGTTATGACGGGCACGCCGGCGCTGCGAACGGACCACGCAGCCGTTTTCTTGGGGGGCACGCGGCAGTTGTGACACTTGCCCCCGTCGCCTAAGCCGGCGCTGCGGCGGATCCGGCGTCGCCCGAGCTCTGCTCCGCCTTCTTCAGATCGGCCGCGAGCTTGTCTGCCGCCATGTCAGTGGCCTTGGAGACGATCCGGTTCGCCGCCTTGACGTTCGCCGCGACTTGGTCGGCGAGGTTCGTCTCGTACACAACGATCAGCCCGGCGGTGCCTGCGTCGAGTGTCTCGCCGAGTTCCTTGAGGTCGCCGCGGTTCATGCCACCGGCAGCATGGCCGGCCACGGCACCGATCGCCGCCCCGCCACCGCCGCCGACCGCTATCGCGCCGAGAATCCCCACCGGAGGGAAGAGCGCTGCTACGACGCCCGCCGCAAGGCCCCAGCCTAGCCCGACCGCAGCGCCGTGCCTGGTCGGCTGCTCGTGCTTCTTCACGATCGTGACGTCGCCGCTCGCGTCCTTGGCGATGACCGCTGCGTCGAAATCATGCGACGTCTTCACGGCGGCGTACAACGCCTTGACCGCCTCGTAGTCGGCCACCGCTTCCTCCGCATTCCCATACGCGGCGGCGAGCACATAAAGCACATCGCTGTCAGACATTTCGGCTTCCTCCAGCGGCGCCCGGCAAGCGTCTGAGTGGAAGCGCGTTTGCTCCCGACGCTGGGCGCACCAAAGCTCACCCTCACCGCCTGGCAGCGGCAAAGCATCACCCAGGCGGGGTGAACCACCCCTGCTGGTATTGCCGCAGCTGCTGCGTGTCCGCGCTCAATGCACGACGCCCAGGCAGTTTCACGCCACGGACCTCCCGACGCCACCGGAATTGGGGTACCTCAGGCCAGCAACGGCTCCCCCTTGAAGACCTCGCGGGCATGCCAGGCCACGTGGACGGCCGCTGGCGGGGCCGTTCCAGGCCGCGGCCGCAGTTCCAATCCGTGCAAGTCATATACCGCGCGGCCCGCGGCCGTCCGGGCGCTGAACGTGGCCGAAACTCGCACGTGCAGGCCAGCGTCCAGCCCCAGCGCGCCCAGATCGAACAGCTTGTGGTGCAGTGCGCACAAGGCGAGCCCATTGTCGGCCTCGTCTGGCCCGGCGAAGGCGAACCAGCGTACATGTGCCGCTTCGACCCCAATGGTGGCGCCGCCGAGCTGGCCGTCATATCCACAGAACGCGCACTGCCGGTCCCATGCCTGGAGCACCTCGGCCCGCCAGCTGGGATTGCGCCGTGGCCCAGCAGGCGCGGTTTCGGGATCGCCCAGCACACCCGCACCGAGCACCGAATCGGGGTCGAGCCCGGCGGCGAGCAGGACGTCGGGTGCGAGGGTCGCCGGAAAGTGACCGTTCACGAGATCACGTGCGGCCGAGCAGACCAGCGAAGGCCGGGCGAGCAGGGCCGATTCCACCGATGGCTCGAAGCGGCCGGTGACGTGCCGTTGCGTCAGCGGCCCGGCGAGGTCCATCGGGACGTCATGGTCGAGCACCCACACCCCGTCCGCGCGCAGCCGGGTGAACGGGTACGCCGCGCTCTGCGCTCGCCCGGTCCTCGACGGCGGGCCGAACTCCGCGATCATGGCCGCAAGTTCAGTTTCCGCGGCAGCCCAGGGCAGTTCGCTCGACCCGCTGGCGACGAGACGCCCGAGCGCGAGCAGGACGAGCAGCGGCTTGTGCGGAGATCGCCGCCCGCCTTGCTGATGCTGGCGTAGCGAAACCAGACGGGCAAGCACGTCCGCGGCCGCCGCCCGCTCGCGGGAATCCATAGAATCCATAGCACCCATGATCCGTGTTCGGGTTAAACCGTCTGCAGAGACCGCGGGCGAGTCAGGACGTGTCCCGCAGATCTCTGGCAGCGACGACAGGGTTCAGTATCGACTCCTCGAGAACAACCAGGGCCTTGCCGGGTCGCCGCCTGGAGCACCGCCCGCGTTCACCGAGATCTACGGGACGCCCTGACACCAGAACGGATCATGCGGGTGACCGGCGGGCCGATCAACGGGTGAAATCCACCGCCGCGGTGTTCGCGCCACTGACTATCACCGTGACGGTTTCACTTGGCGCTGGGGTGTACCGGCCCGAGATCAGGGCTGCAAGGGCGGCGCATCCGCCCGGTTCGCCGACCAGGCGCAGCCGGTCCCACAGC
Source organism: uncultured Actinomycetota bacterium (assembly GCA_963727015.1). Taxonomy (GTDB): domain Bacteria; phylum Actinomycetota; class Actinomycetes; order Streptosporangiales; family Streptosporangiaceae; genus DATFVJ01. Next base: position 424,071 of record CAVSEV010000011.1, read on the forward strand.
AGATCTTGCGCGTACCGGATCGCGTCGTCGCTCACGAGCAGAACCTCGCGCACATTGGCCTCGATCACAGGAAAGGTGAGTTCGCCAACCCGCCGCGGCGCCAGCGAATCCACCGCAACGCTGCCCGCGACCGCGTCGACGGGGCGGCCAGCCCGCAATGCGCTTGTCAATGTCGGTGCCAGCTCGGGTTCCACCCCGACCACGCGCACACGGCCGGCGTACGCCGCCGCTACTCCCGCGAGCAGCCCCCCGCCGCCGACGCCGGCCATCACCGTGGCCGCCGGTGTCGCGGTCCCCGCGGCCACCGGTGTGGCCAGCTCGGGTACCTGCTTCTCGAGTTCGGTCGCCAGCGTGCCCGCGCCAAGCATCGTCTCGATCTGGTTGTAGGCGTGCACGGCCAGCGCGCCGGAAGCCGCCATCCATGCCTCGCAGGCGTCAAGCGCGTCGGCGTAGGTGTCACCCGACACGATCAGTTCGGCGCCGTAGCCGCGGATCCGGGCGATCTTGGCAGGTGACGAGACTTCGGGAACGAAGATCCGCGCCGGCATGCCCAGCGTCATTGCGGCGTAGGCGACCGCCGCTCCGTGGTTACCGCCGGAGGCCGCTATCACCCCGGCTGGAGGGACGTCACGCAGGAGCAGGTTGGCAAACGCGCCGCGGGCCTTGAACGACCCGCTGTGCTGCAGGTGCTCAAGCTTCAGCACGAGCGGCCCGGGTTGGAGACCGAAGTCGGCCCTGTCGATCCTGATGACTGGCGTCTGGCGCACGTAACGGGCGATCAGCGGTTCTATCGCCTCGATCCCCTTTCGCGTGACAGCGACCGTGGGATCCGGTGCCGCGCCAGCACCACCGCTGATAGGGCCGCCCTCATTCGCCATGGGTAACCTCCGCCGAGTGTTTCCGCACCGACGCAAACATCTGACGATACGCCCGGCAGCCGGCGCGTCTCGAAGAACGGCCTGCGCGCCGGGATGTCGAACCTGTGCAGGTTGCGCACGGCCAGTCCCATGACGATCGCGGCGATCAGGGCCACCTGCGCTGCATGCCGAGCAGGATGGCCGCGAACAAGCCCCGCTCCCGTCACCGCGTGCACTGAGGCCCTTAAGCACAGGGCCCTTTGCGCACACGGAGGCCCTTTGAGGCAACCGCCGGTTGCAATTGGTGTCCTCATCCCCAGCGGGTGACGGCGCACGGCCGGCGCGTGACACAGCGCGTGAGCCGTAGTTATGGATCGGCCTTGGAACCCGCCCGCCGGGCCGCGAGAACACCAATGGTCAGCGGATCGCCGGCTGATCGGCGGGGGCCTCGGCGGGACGTCCGGCGGGCGGTACGGCCTCCTCGGTCCCAGGCACCGGCACCCGCCACACTGGAGCCTAGTTCCCTTCGGCGTCGCCGCCGTGACCGACAGGTCACCGCCCAGCGCCCGGGCGCGCAGGGACATGTTGCGCATGCCATTACCAATGCTTGACCTGTCCGCGAGGCCAGCCCCGTTGTCGGAAACGGTCAGCGCGACCTGATCACCCACCGCGACGAGCACCTCCACCACGGTGCCGCGTGCCAGGAAGCACAGGCCAGGCAGCACAGGCCAGGCACGCCACGCGAGCCGCGCACGCGGGCCGACCCGTGCCATCAGGACCAAATGCCCTAACCGCGCGGCGATACCGCGGTGACGCTGGTGACAGTCACAGCGTCACTGAGCAGGTCAGGTATCGCTAGGAAGCGGCAATGAAACACGTACTTGCGGTGGATCTAGGCACGAGCGGCCCCAAAGTCGCGTTCGTTGCCGCGGACACCAGGGTGGCTGACTGCGAAACTGGCGCCGTCAGGTTGCTGCTCGGCCCTGGGGGCGCCGCCGAGCAGGATCCGGCCGACTGGTGGCGCTCGATCACAGCCGCAGTCAGGACGCTGGTCGCACGTGGCGCGGTACCGCTTGACTCGGTCGCCGCCATCGCCGTAACCGCGCAATGGTCAGGCACGGTCGCTGTGGGTGCGGACGGCCGCCATCTGATGAACGCCGTCATCTGGATGGACTCGCGCGGCGCCCGCCACATCGGCGAGGTGACAGGCGGCAGAATCCGCCTGGCGGGTTATGACCTGCGCAAGTTGCGGCTGTTCGTCTCCCGGGCCGGCGGCTTGCCCGGCCACAGCGGCAAGGATCCGACCGCGCACATTCGCTGGATCCGCGCCGAGCGGCCCGATGTCTACGCCGCCACACGCGCTTTCCTCGAACCCGCGGATTACCTCAACCTGCGGCTGACCGGCCGCGCCTGCTCGTCCTTTGACTGCATTGCCCTGCACTGGGTCGCAGACATCCGCGACCTGCGCAGGGTCAGGTACGACAATGACTTGCTGCGGATCTCCGGCCTCGACCCGCAGCGCCTGCCTGAACTGGTTCCGTCCGCGACCGTCATCGGCGAGTTGCGCCCCGCCGTCGCCGCCGAATGGGGCCTGCGGGCAGGCACTCCCGTGGTCACAGGGACCAGCGATGTGGCATCCGCCGTCGTCGGATCTGGAGCGGCCGAAGACTTCGCGGGTCATCTGTACCTCGGCACCTCGTCGTGGCTGTCCTGTCATGTCCCGTGGAAAAGGACCGATGTGCGACGGAACCAGACCACTCTGCCGTCCGCCATCCCCGGCAGGTATTTCATCGCGAACGAGCAGGAGACCGCTGGCGCGTGCCTGACATTCGCGCGGGACACGCTCTTTCGCGGGGGATCCGCGAACGGCCCGCACGACGTGGACGACCCAGCCGTGCCCGGACGGGCGGCGGCAGGCGGCTGACGAGTACCGGATGCTGGACACCGTGGCAGCTCAGGCGGCACCCGGCGCCCGCCGGGTCATCTTCACGCCGTGGCTGAATGGTGAGCGGACGCCGGTCGATGACCATACCGTGCGCGGCGGTTTCCACAATCTATCCCTGGCCGTGACCAGGGCGGACCTCGTCCGTGCGAGTTTCGAAGGAGTAGCGTACAACTCGCGCTGGCTGCTTGACGCCGTCGAAAGGTTCGCGCGCAGGGAACTTCCTGCGCTCGCCTTCATCGGTGGCGGCGCGCGGTCGGCCGTGTGGTGCCAGATCCATGCCGACGTGCTCGGCCGCGTCATCAGGCAGGTCCGCGACCCCGCGCAAGCGGGCGTGCGCGGGGCCGCCATGGTGGCCCTGCTCGCGCTGGGCCTGGCCGACGCCGCGGAGTTGGCGCGACTGGTCCCCGTCGCGGCCGAATACCAGCCCGATCCGCGCAACCGCGGGCTTTACGACGAGTTGTACGGGGCCTTCACGGACTTCTACAAGCAGGACCGGCGCATTTACGCGCGGTTGAACCGGCACTTAGACCGAACTTACGTAAGCGTTGACGGCCGATCTTCCGCTTGACGTGCGCATATGGCTGTGACACGCCCGTTGGTGTAACCACTAAAATAGTGGACTTCAAGCGGCCGTGATGATTGGATGCTGCTGTGGGCAAGCGCAGTGGCCGGATGCACGTGGATCAGGCTGGTCGCCACTACACCACGGTGGGCGGCGAGCGGCGAGCCTACCCGACGTACCTGCTGCGCCGCTCGTTCCGCGATGGGCACGGGCGCCCCCGCAAGGAGACGCTGGCGAACCTGACCGGCCTGCCGGAGGAGTCGATCGCCGCGCTGCGGGCGACGCTGCGGGGCCGCACCCTGGTCGACGCGGAGGCGGCGTTCGAGGTGGAGCGGTCGGTGCCGCACGGCGACGCCGCCGCGGCGCACGTGATGGCCTCCCGGCTGGGCTTGCGGTCGCTGCTAGGCCCGCCGTGCCGGGAACGCGACATCGCCTACGCCCTGATCCTGTCCCGCGCGGTGCGGCCGAAGCCGAAGCTGTCCACCGCCCGCTGGTGGGCGGCCGGTGACACCACGCTGGGGATAGACCTCGCGGTGGCCGATGCCAGCACCGATGAGATCTACGCCGCGATGGACTGGCTGACCTCCCGGCAGCGCGAGATCGAGAAAAAGCTCGCCGCCCGCCACCTGCGGGAGGGCGGGACCGCGATGTTCGACCTGTCATCCTCCTGGATGGAGGGCTCATGCTGCGAGCTGGCCGCGTTCGGGCACTCTCGCGACGGCAAGCGCGGCCGCAAGCAGATCGAATACGGGCTGCTCACCTGCCCCGAAGGCCGCCCGGTCGCCGTCGAGGTGTTCCCCGGCAACACCAGCGACCCCGAGTCGTTCAAGACCGCCATCACCCGCGTGCGCCGCGACTTCGGCATCGAGCGCCTGATCATGGTCGGCGACCGCGGGATGATCACCGGAACCCGGATCAGCGACCTGCGCAAGCTGGACGGCATGGACTGGATCACCGCGCTGAAGGCCCCGGCCATCGCCAAGCTGGCCCATGACGCCGGCCCGCTGCAGATGAGCCTGTTCGACACCCACAACTTCGCCGAGATCACCCACCCCGACTACCCGGGCGAGCGGCTGATCTGCTGCCACAACCCGGTGCTCGCCGCCAACCGGGCACGCACCCGCGAAGATCTGCTGACCGCCACCGAAAACGACCTGGCCAAGATCAAGGCATCTGTCGCCGCCGGGCGGCTGAAGGACCCCGACAAGATCGGGATACGGATCGGGAAGGTCATCGGCAAGCACAAGGTCGGCAAGCACTTCATCACCGAGGTCACCGGCGCCAGCTTCACCTGGCGCCGCGACCAGGAAAAGATCGCCGCCGAGGCCGCATTCGACGGGATCTACGTGATCCGCACCAGCGTCGATGCGGGCACCCTGGACGCCGCCGACGTGGTGAGCGCCTACAAGGACCTCAAACACGTCGAGCGGGACTTCCGCATCACCAAAGCCGACGACCTAGACCTGCGCCCCATCCACCACTACCTCGCCGACCGGGTCCGCGGCCACGTGCTGATCTGCATGCTCGCCTGCCACCTCACCTGGCACCTGCGCCAGGCCCTCGCCGAGCTCACCTTCACCGACCAGCACATCCCCGCCCCCGCCGACCCGGTCGCCCCCGCCCTGCGCTCAGACCAGGCCAGAGCAAAAGACGCCGCCAAACACACCACCGGCGGCCTGCCCGCGTACCGCTACCGCGACCTGCTCGAGCACCTGTCCACCCTCGACCGGCAGGCCATCGTCTTCACCGGGCAAAAGATCCAGAAGCTCACCACCCCCACCCCCGTCCAGGCCCGCGCCTTCGAACTGCTCGGCGCCCCCATCCCACTGGCCCTCAAGTAGCCACTCAACAAAACCGCCGCCAACCCGAGCGTGCAGCGTCACCCCCGGTCAGACAGCCCGCGATCACCATCAAGATCACGTAAGTTCGGGCTTAGACCAGCCGCGGTGAGGCGGCGGGATCCGGCGGACGCCGCCGACGCTGATGATTCGGAGGAGTTTCATGGACACCGAGCAGCGCGAGCTGATCGCCAGCATGATTGAGCCCGACCTGAAGCCATACCGCGGCCGCTATCCCGCGCACTCGCACCTGCCGGAACATGGCCGCGACCGTGACAGCGTGCTGGCCGAACTGGCGTCCATGGCCGATGCCGAACGGCTGCGCTGGGAGGACGGCTTCGCCTCTGGCGCCGTTTACCACGGCGGCCGCGACCACATCGATTTCCTGAACCAGGTCTATGCGCTGTTCAGCCAGGGGAATCCGCTGCACGCGGACCTGTGGCCGAGCATCACCAAATTCGAGGCCGAGGTGGTCGCGATGACGTCGGCCATGCTGCACGGCGGGACGGACCCGGCTCCGGCCGTGTGCGGCACGGTGACCTCGGGCGGAACCGAGTCGATCCTGCTCGCGATGCGCACCTACCGCGACGTCGCGCTGGCTACCCGAGGCATCACCGAGCCCGAGGTCGTCCTGCCGGTGACGGCGCACGCTGCTTTCGACAAGGCCGCACAGTACTTCGGGCTGAGACTGGTGAAGGTGCCGGTCGGCGCGGACATGCGTGCGGATGCTCCGGCGGTACGGTCGGCGCTCACCGAGCGCACCGTCGCGGTGGCCGGGTCGGCGGTGCAGTTTCCGCACGGTGTGGCCGATCCGATCGAGGAGATGGCCGCACTGGCGGCGGAGCGCGGTATTGGCTTCCACACCGACTCGTGCCTGGGCGGGTTTGTCCTGCCCTGGGCCGAGCGGCTCGGGTACCCCGTGCCGCCTTTCGACTTCCGGGTACCCGGCGTGACCTCGATGTCTTGTGACACGCACAAGTTCGGTTACGGCGCCAAGGGGACGTCTGTGCTGTTGTGGCGCGATCCGCAGCTACGCGACAGGCAGTTCTTCGCCACCACGGACTGGCCTGGCGGACTCTACTTCTCGCCTACGTTCGCTGGCAGCAGGCCGGGCGCCCTCTCCGCGCAGGCGTGGGCCGCGATGGTGACGATCGGGGAGGATGGCTATCTCGACGCCACCCGCCGCGTCCTCGCCACGGCGGCGGCGATCCGCAAGGGCATCGCGGAAACACCCGGGCTGCGCGTCCTCGGTGACCCGCTCTGGGTGATCGCGTTCACCTCCGATGAGGTCAACATCTACGACGTGCTCGATCAGATGACGAAACGCGGCTGGAGCCTGAACGGGCTGCAGTCTCCGCCTGCCGTGCATCTGTGCGTCACGCTGCGGCACGCCGCGGAAAAAGTCGTCGCCCGGCTGCTCGGCGATCTGCGCGCATCTGTTGACCTGGCCCGCGAGCAGCCGGGCGGCGGCCTTATGGCTCCCGTTTACGGCATGGCGGCCGTACCTGAGACCAGAGGCGACGTGGACGACATCCTCCGCACGTACTGCGACGTTCTGTACCGGGTGTGATGTCAGCGGACGCGGCGGACGTACTCAAGCCGAGATCCGGCCCCGAAGGTCCCGGAGAGGCGAGCCAGACGGCCCCCTCCCGTGTCTGTGGAACTCGGTACCTGTGGCGCTCTAGGTAACTGGGGCACGCGGTACCTGTGGTCGCTCGGTACCTGTGGCGCTCTCGGTAACTGTGTGTGGCCGCTCGGTACCTGTGGCGCTCTCGGTAACTGTGGCGCGCGGTACCTGTGGCCGCTCGGTACCTGTGGCGCGCCCGGTACCTGTGGCCGCTCGGTACCTGAGGCACTCGGTACCTGTGGCGCGCCCGGTACCTGTGGCACGCGGTACCTGTGGTACTCGGTATCCGTAACACTCAGCCGGCGCACCAGTCCACGCCCGCGCATCCGGTCCATGATCCCTAATTGTGTTAACCTGCCCGCGCTATTTGCGGGTGACTTAACACGGCTGCGGATCATGCGCCGGAGGCCGCCGCGGAGCGGGTCGCCGCGGGTGCCCGGCCCCGCCGGCCGCTGTGCCCGTGGCGCGGACCGGCTCCCGTCCGCCCGCGCCCGTGGGGGCCTGAGTTCTCGCGAGATGACGGGGATAGGACTGGGGTGCGCACAAAGCCCACCGATGGCCGGACCGGGGCGGCGATTACTGGCCGGACCGCGGCGGCGCTGGCCGGACCGGGGGTGGCGGTTAATGGCCGGCCCGAGGCGGCGATCAATAGCCCGCGGGGACCGAGGTGTCGATCAATACCCGCGGGGAACGATGCCACACAGGGTCGCCTTGATCCGCAGCGAGGGGGAAGCACATGGCTGGCAAGTTCGAGCTCAAGAAGGGCAGCAGCGGCAAGTACCACTTTAATCTGCTCGCTAGCAACGGCCAGGTGATCGCGACTAGCGAGACGTACGAGAGCAAGCGGTCCGCGCTGAACGGGATCGAGTCCGTTAAGACCAACGCTCCCGGTGCGCCGACCGACGATCAGACTGGCGACTAGCCGGTCGCCACGACTCGCTTTTCGTCAACGACTCGCTGCTGACCGGCGCATGCGGGTCAGCAGCCGGCGTCACACGGGGGTCCGCCAGCGGGACGGCGGCGGGATCCGCCGGCGTGTGCTGCAACGATTGGGTCGGCTGCGGCCGTTCCCGCGCCCTGGCGCTGCCCGGCCGCGTCGCGAAGAAGGATCCGGCCAGGATCAGCGCGAAGGAGACCACGATCACGGGTGTCAGGTGCTCACCGAGCACGGCCACCCCAAGGGCGACGGCAACCGCGGGGTTGACGTAAGTGATCACGGTGGCCCGGGCCGGCCCGGCCTCCGCGATGAGCGCGAAGAAGAGCATGAACGCGGCGCCGGTGCACACCACACCGAGTGCCACGATGGATGCGATCACGCTGCCATCCGGCACGGTATGCGGCCAGGTCAGCGCCGCGAACGGCGCGTAAACCAAGGCCGCGGCCGACAAGCACACGGCGTTGACGCCGAGGCTCGGGGCGTCGCTCAGCTTGCGGCTGGCGATCAGCGGGCCGATCGAATAGCCGAGCGCCGTGAGCAGCACCTCTGTTACCGCCCAGGCGTCGCCGCCGCGCGCCGTCGGCCCTGCGAGCAGCACCACGCCGCCGAGACCGAGTGCGAGCCCGGTCCACCGCACCACGGTGAGCCGATCTTTGTCGCTGGTCAGGCGCGCGAGTACCGCCCCGATGATCGGCACCGACGCGATGAGCATCCCGGTCAGCGAACTTGGCAGCCGTCGCTCGGAGTCGGACAACAGCGCCCACGGCAGGATGATCTCAACTATGGCGAACACCGCCAGCCACCGCCAGTGCCTGCGCATGACACCAAGCTCGCGGCGGCGCAACGCGAGAGGGAGCAGCACGAGTGCGCCTATCCCGGTCCTGGCGAAGACAAGAACCGGGACTGAGACCCCGCCGTCGGCGACTTTGATCAGCAGATAGGGGATGCCCCAGATCACGCCCATCAGCATGAAGAGCACCCAGCCACGGCGGGTCACCGCGGCGCTGCTTCCATGCCGTTCTCACGTTCCATGCTTTTCTCGCGCGTCTTCCTAAACGTTCGCGAACCCAGACCTGATGATCCAGCCATGCAACGGCCAGCAGGTCACCGGTTTCCTAAGCTTGCGCCGCGGCTGCCGCCGACGTCTTGACTGGACTCACCCTCGAGCGCGTCACGCCGCGCCAGCGCCTCGTGGGCCGCGAGAAATGCCCGCGCCAGTTGCGGGTCTGCGATAACTGGACTGGGGAAATGCGGCTGACCTGCTTGCCCGTCCGCGACCACGGCCGCGGGCGGATACATGCAGCGGCAGGCGAAGCCCCCCGTAGCGGCCCGCCCGCCGGTGTGAGCCTCGCCAGGCTCGAGTACGACGACCATGCCGGGGCCCGCATAGTGAACGCCGCCACGGTAGCGGATGTTCTCCACACCGTCCACGCACATGCCCAGGGCGAATTCCTGATGGGTGTGCGGTGCGTACTGATGGCAGCTGAACCTGGCGTCGAGCAGGTCTAGATGCCCCTCGCCGCCGTCGACACGGGTCCACACCGCGTAGTCGGCGGTCCGGCGCCCGGCGGTCACCATCACGATCCTCCCCGGATTTCCCGCACCGACGGCGCTAAGCCCGTCGCCAAAGCGCCACCCATAACGACCGTAAGCGGGCGCACGGTATTCCGCGGCCCGGGCTGACCGGCGCAGTGGCCAATCGATGTGACGGCACCGGCCCCCGTCGGGGAACATGGGCGCATGCCAACGCAGTTCGATCCCCCGTCGGGGACACGTGATTTCCTTGCCGCCGAGCTTGAGGTGCGCGAACGCGCGTTCGGGATCATACGGGACGTATTCGCGCGCTTCGGTTTCGAGCCGTTGCAGACGCCCGCATTCGAGCGGCTCGACGTGCTGACCGGCAAGTACGGGGACGAAGGCGACAAGCTGATCTTCAAGATCCTGCGCCGCGGCGAGCACGAGGCGTCGGGCGAGGCAGACCTAGCCCTCCGCTACGACCTGACCGTGCCGCTCGCGCGGGTGGCCGCCGCCTACGGGAGCCGCCTGCCCTCGCCGTACAAGCGGCACGCGATAGGCCCGGTTTGGCGGGCCGACCGGCCTGGGAAGGGCCGCTACCGCGAGTTCGTCCAGTGCGACCTGGACACGCTTGGCTCGGCCTCCCTGCTAGCCGACGCCGAGATCCTTTGCGCGGTCAACGACGCGCTCACCGAACTTGGGATAGGCGACTTCACCTTTCTGCTCAACTCCAGGCGCGCGCTCGCCGGGTTGCTCGAAGCGTTCGGAGTCCCCGAAGGCCGCGGGCCCGGTGTGCTCATCACGCTGGACAAGCTGGACAAGCTCAGCCCCGATGAGGTGATCGCCGAACTTGCCGCGCGCGGCCTGCCCGGCCAGACGGCCGCGGACCTGGTGGGCGTGATGACCGGGCACGACGCGGTCAAGGCGGTGCGCGCGGCGCTCGAGCCCACCGAAGCCGGCGCGGCCCGCCTGGCGGAGATTGACCGGATGCTCGAACTGGTGACCCCGTTGATGCCGCAGGACCGCATCGTGTTCACCCCGCGGCTCGTACGTGGCCTCAGCTATTACACCGGCCCGATCTGGGAGGCAGTCGCGCCGGGCGTGCCAGGGTCGATCGCATCGGGCGGGCGTTACGATCACTTGATCGAGGCGCTCGGCGGCCCCGACGTGCCAGCGTGCGGCGGATCGCTCGGCATCGAGCGGATCATTCCGCTGATCCCCGGCGGCGGCAGTGACGGAGCGGGCAGCCTCGACGTGGCGGTGGCTGTGCTTGGCGACCAATACGCCGCGCAGGGCTTCGCCTTCGCCAGCGCGGCCCGCAGTGCGGGCCTTCGCGCCAGCGTCTACCTCGGCTCCTCGGGCAAACTCGGACGGCAGCTCAAATGGGCCAGCGATCGGGGGGCCCGCTGGTGCCTCCTCTACGGCAGCACTGAGCACGCGGCAGGGGTGGTGACGGTTCGTGACATGATCACAGGCGACCAGACAGCCGTTCCGGCCGCGGGACTCCGCGATCACCTCGCCCGGCTGGCGTCGGTATCAGAAGCCTGACGGCTCCGCGTGCCGCCGCGGGTGGCGCAGGCGGGGGTTCCGATGCCTCCGCCGGGCCGATGATGCGAGCCGCGGTGACGTCCGACGCGGGGCTCACGATCCTCAGGCCAGGTGGGCTGGAATGCGGCGCCGCCCGGCGAAGCCGTATTCCAGCCGGTGATACCAGCCGAGTTCCTGCTCGCCTTCGAGCCAGCACAGCAGGACCTCCTCGCCATCGAAACGCGCAGGGAAATCGAGCAGCACCGGCGCGAGGCTCTTGATTTCGATGCCGCGCGCGGGAAACCACTCGGCAAGCTCGTTCATACGGGCTTCGAGCGCCTTCCTTTCCGCGAGCCCGCCCGCGGGTGATGGCTCGCCCTGCCGCAGCGCCCCGGCCAGCTCGACGAGATCAGCGCGGATCGCGATCATCTCACCAGCAAGCGCCTGCACCTCGGGGAGGACGCTGCGCGCCTCTTCGACAGTGAAGATGTGGTCCACATAGGACAGCCTGTCGAATGCCCGCGCCCACGTCCACCGGCCTTGTAGGCGCCAGCCTTATGAGGGTCGTGTTCGGGCATCTCCCGTAGATCTCGGTGGATGCGGGCGGCGATCCGGCAAGGCCCTGCTTGTTCTCAAGGAGTCGATGGTGAAACTAGCTGCGACGACGACAGTGCCATCCGCGACCCTGTCGTCGTCTGGGGTCTCCGGCGGCACTGTCGTGCCGCCGGAGATCTTGGGACACGTCCTGGTGCCGCCTTGCTCAGCGCACGGTTATCTCAGCGGCAACCAGTTCAGCGATCTGAGCCGTATTTAGCGCGGCGCCCTTGCGGAGGTTGTCGCCGCACACGAAGAAGTCGAGGCCATGCGGGTCGTCCGGGGACCGTCGTACCCGCCCGACCCAGGTCGGGTCGGTACCGACGACATCGGCGGGCGTCGGAAACTCCCCGTGCTCCGGGTCGTCCGCAAGCACGACACCCGGCGCGCTCGCCAGGACGTGCTGTGCTTCCTCGCGGCTCACCACGCTGTCGAATACGGCATGCACCGCGACCGAGTGCGTGGTGACAACGGGCACCCGGACGCAAGTCGCCGATACCTTGAGGTGAGGCAGGCCGAGGATCTTGCGCGACTCGTTGCGGATCTTCAGCTCTTCCGAACTCCAGCCGTCATCCTTCAGCGACCCAGCCCACGGCACCACGTTGAGCACCAGCGGCGCGGGGAACGGGCCGAAGTCGCCGACCACGCCGCGCAGGTCACCTGCGCGCTGGCCAAGGGAGCGGCTACCTGCCACCTTCCCGAACTGGGCATACAGCGTGTCTGTACCGGCCTGGCCGGCCCCGGAAGCCGCCTGGTAGGAGGCCGCCACCATCTCACGCAGACCGAAAGCGCGGTGCAGCGCAGCCACGGCGACGATCAGCGAGAGGGTTGTGCAGTTGGCGTTCGCGATGATCCCGCGGGGACGATTCGCGATCTGTTCCGGATTGATCTCAGGAACGACGAGCGGGACGTCCGGGTCCATCCGGAACGCGCCGGAGTTGTCGACTGCGACGACACCCAGCCTGGCGGCTGTCGGCGCCCAAGTGGCCGACACCTCGTCGGGCACGTCGAACATCGCGACATCCACGCCGTCGAATACGTCCGCATCGAGCGCCGCGACCTCCAGTTCCTCACCGCGCACCCGTAGCCTGGTCCCGGCCGAGCGGTGCGAGGCGACCAGCCGGATTTCACCCCAGACGTCCGCCCTCGTCGACAGCAGGTCCAGCATCACCGTGCCGACCGCGCCTGTGGCGCCCACCACCGCGAGCGTTGGCTTGGTGGTCGCCGCGCCTTTCACCGGCCTGTCCCGCCGTAGACGACGGCCTGCACCTGGTCCGTATCGAGGTTGAATTCCCGGTGGGTCGTGGTTACCGCGGTGTCGACGTCATGTTCGTCGACCACGACCGAGATCCGGATCTCCGAAGTGGAGATCATCTCGATATTGACCCCGGCCGCGGCGAGCACGCTGAAGAACGTCGCGCTGACGCCGGGGTTCGAGCGCATGCCGGCGCCGATCAGGGACACCTTGCCGATCCTGTCGTCGTAGAGCAGCGACTCGAAGCCGACCTCCTCTTCGAGGCGCTGCAGCCGCGACATCGCCGCCTGGCCATCGGCGCGCGACAACGTGAAGGAGATGTCCGTCCGCGCGGTCGCGGCCGCGGAAACGTTTTGCACAATCATGTCGATGTTGATCTCCGCGTCGGCGATGGCGCGGAAGATCCGGGCCGCCTCGCCAACCTTGTCGGGAACGCCGACTACGGTGATCTTCGCCTCGCTCCTGTCGTGCGCCACGCCGGAGATGATCGCCTGCTCCATCTCTTCTTCCCCTGTTCGGTGTTGCTCGCCGAGCGCGGGCATGTTGCCCACTACCCAGGTGCCCGGACGCTGGCTAAAGGATGACCGGACGTGAATGGGAATGCCGTAACGGCGGGCGTACTCCACACACCGCAGGTGCAAGACCTTGGCGCCGCACGCCGCCATCTCCAGCATCTCCTCGTACGTGATGCGCGGAATGCGCCGCGCGCCTGGCACGATGCGCGGATCGGCGGTGAATACCCCGTCCACGTCCGTGTAGATCTCGCACACGTCGGCGCCGAGTGCCGCGGCAAGCGCGACCGCGGTCGTGTCGGAACCGCCGCGGCCAAGCGTGGTGATGTCTTTGCTGGTCTGGGACACGCCCTGGAAACCGGCCACGATGGGGATCGCGCCGGCCGCCAGCGCGTCGCGGATCCGGCCGGGTGTCACGTCTATGATCCGTGCCCTGCCGTGCACGGAATCAGTGATCACGCCCGCCTGCGAGCCGGTGAACGAGCGGCCCTGGTAACCGAGGTTGCCGATGGCCATCGCCAGCAGGGCCATCGATATCCGCTCGCCGGCGGTGAGCAGCATGTCAAGCTCGCGGCCCGGTGGCAGCGGGCTCACCTGCTGCGCGAGGTCAAGCAGTTCGTCGGTGGTGTCACCCATCGCAGAGACCACCACCGCGACCGAGTGGCCCGCTTTCCTCGCCGCCACGATGCGCTGCGCGACCCTCTTGATGCCAGCGGCGTCGCCAACGGACGAACCACCATACTTCTGCACGACAAGCGCTCCGTCAGCCACGAACGCGCTGCTCCTCCCGATCCGGGCGGCCCCGTCGCCGGGTTGCTTGCCGCGCTGCTTGCGGACGACCCGAGTGTATCCAGCCCCCCGCCGGATCATCCGAATGGATTTACGCTGGGCCAAGGACCATCGGCGTGTTCGTTGCCAGTCAGCGCGTGCCATAGCTGCGGCGGCACACCGCGGCAGCCGTTAAGCAGGTGGTTGATCCGGGCCCACGTGCCGGCGGGCGATCAGCAGTGCGGATGATCAGCCGGGGGTGGACTCCTCGATCACATCGAGCCTGGCGTGCGCGACCACGGCGTGCAATGCGCGCAGCGCCGCTCCGCCGTGCGTGCCCCAGTGGTTGAAGTACGAGTACTGCCACCACCACAGCGCCTCAAGCGGCCGCCCTGCCTGGTAGTGCTTCAGCCCGTGGACGAGATCGGCGGCAACGGCCGCCACATCGTCGGAAAGCCGGAACGACGTGGCCTGGCTGTCCGCATACGGGTCGAAGATCTCGAGGTAGTCGTCATAAGGGGCGAACCGTTTGCCGAGCCCGGTCCGCAGTTCGTCAAGGTCCGGGTCGGCTCCCACCTCGGGTTCCCTGTTGTCGGGCAGGATCACGTCCGTCGTCGCGCCAAGCTGGGCGCCCGCTAGCTGGATCTGGGAAACCTCGAGCAGGAGGAGCGGTACAGTCTCGTTCCCGCCCTCACCTCGGGCGAGAGCTTCCACCCCGTCAAGAAAATCCTGAACATTCCTAGCGATCTTGTCGGCAAGCGCGTCCCAGCCCTCGCCTCGCTGCGCCCGCCAGCCCGGGAAATGTGGCCCGGAACCTGGTGTGTCAGACATCCAGGAGCCTCCGTCCTTCGAATGCGCGCCCTAGCGTGACCTCGTCCGCATACTCAAGGTCACCACCAACCGGGAGGCCGCTTGCCAGCCTTGTCACCCGCAGTCCCATGGGCTTCACTAGCCTTGCCAGGTACGTCGCGGTCGCCTCGCCTTCGAGATTCGGGTCGGTGGCGAGGATCAGCTCGGTGACGGTACCGTCAGCAAGCCGGGTCATCAGTTCCTTGATCCGCAGGTCGTCGGGGCCAATGCCATCGATCGGGCTGATGGCACCGCCTAGCACGTGATAGGTGCCGCGGAACTCACGGGTCCGCTCTATCGCCACCACGTCCTTCGGCTCCTCCACAACACAGATCACCGCGGGATCGCGGCGCGTGTCACGGCAGATGCGGCACTCCTCCTCCTCGGCGACATTCCCGCAGCTACGGCAGAACCTGACCCGGTCTTTCACCTCGAGCAGCGCGGCCGCGAGCCGCCGCGCATCCGCCGGGTCGGCGGCAAGCAGGTGAAAGGCGATGCGCTGCGCGCCCTTCGGCCCGACGCCAGGCAACTGGCCAAGTTCGTCGATGAGGTTCTGGATGACCCCTTCGTACACGTCGCGTCCTTATCGGCCAGGCAGGCCGAGGCTGCCGGGTCCGTTGGTGTCGCCCGGTTCGCTAGGGTAGCCCGGTTCGCTAGGGTAGCCCGGTTCGCTAGGGTAGCCCGGTTCGCTAGGGATCCCCAGGCCGCCGAGACCACCTCCGAGACCTTCCGCGAGCGGGCCCATCTTCTCCTGCTGCAGGTCACCGACGGCCCGGTTGGCGTCCCGCACCGCCGCGAGCACGAGGTCAGCGAGCGTCTCAGCGGTCTCCGCCGGATCCGCCGGATCTATGGCCTCTGGGCTGATGGCTAGGTCGACCAGCTCACCTTGGCCGTTCACAGTGGCGGTCACAAGCCCGCCGCCCGCGGAGCCCTCGACCTCGGCATCGGCAAGCTCTTGCTGGGCGCTCATCAGCTTCTCCTGCATCTTCTGCGCCTCAGCAAGCAGTTGCTGCATGTTCAGCGGGCCACCAGGGTTCACATCCGCCCCCTCGACGACGACAGGCTGTCACCTGAGAGCCTACGGCCTGGCGGTCCGGCAGGCACACGCCCGGCCCTCCTGTTGGCACAGCGTTTCCCGCCCTGTTCCCCGCCCTGTCCCGGCCATGTCTCCCGGCCATGTCTCCCGGCCATGTTGCCCCGCCACGTTTCCCCGGCCCGGCGGCACCCCTTGGTGAGCCTTGTTGAGCAGTTGCCGTGCCCGCGGCGCGAGAGATATCCCGCCCAAGCAGCTAACCGGAGGACGGGTACCCGCAAGATAGCCGCCCGGAAGACGGCCCCGTTATCGGGGGGACGTCGGCCCGAAGCCGCCCGAGTTGCCGATCTCGCCGATCACCTGGCCGCCGAGTTCCCGCGTGATCAGCTCCATGCCCGTCAGGCCCGCGTCGGCGTCATCGTCGATGTAGGTCTCGTCATCCAGATCGGGCTCTTCCAGCTGCGGGCCGGCTGGCGCGAGCGGCCTCCCGCCCAACCGCCGGCCCCCCGGCTGCTGAGCGGGATCCGCCTGGCCGCCAGGTTCGCTGCCCGGCCGATCCTGGGCGCGCGGCCCACGGCCGGCGGCGGGCTGGCCGGTGCCGTGCGTGTTGACCTGCGCGGTGACCTTGTCCTGGCCACCGGGCACGAGACCGGAGGTCTCTAGCCGGCCGCGGCCGGCAACGTGAACTGCCCGGACGTGCCAATCCACGCCGAACCGCTCACGAAGGACACGAGCCAAGATCGCGTCGCTCCCACTCGCGGAGAAGCCCTTCAGTTCGCCGTCCCTGGCGAACTCAAGGGTGAGGACATTGCCCTCGAGTGACGCAACATTGGCGTTGCTGAGCTGGATCCACGACACCTTGCGCACCTGCCGAACCGCATCGAGGATGCTGTCCCAGCCGCGGCGGAGGGATTCGGCGTCGAGTACGCCGGGGGCAGACGCGGCGGTTGGCGCGACGGGGGCAGGAGCGGCACGTCGGACGGCGGGGCCGGGCGTGGCGGTGGAGCCGGGCGTGGCCGTGGGGTCAGGCGTGGCCGTGGAGCCGGGCGTGGCCGTGGAGCCGGGCGTGGCCGTGGAGCCGGGCGTGGCCGTGGAGCCGGGCGTGGCCGTGGGGTCAGGCGTGGCCGTGGAGTCAGGCGTGGCGGTGGGGCCAGGTGTGGCGGTGGGTCCCGGCGCCGCGGTGGCGGTAGGTTCCGGCGCCGCGGTGGCGGCCGTCGTGGCAGCGGCGGACGGCCTGCCGGAAGCCGGCCGGTCGGGAACTGGACCGGACGTGGCTCGCGCGGGCCGATCCGACCCGCGCAAATCCGCGCCGGATGCGCCTGAACCGTCCCGCGCGGACCTTCCGCCTGGTTCCCTCGTGGACTGGGCCCGCCGCGGTGCCTCTGGTTCCCCCGTAGCGATCTCGGCGGGCGGCTGGCCCGGGTCGCCGAGCGCAAGCCGCCGTTCCATTCGCTCCAGCCTGGCGAGCAGCGCGGTCTCATCTGCGTCCGCGGCGGGCAGCAGCATCCGGGCACAGGTCAGTTCGAGCAGCAACCGCGGCGACGCCGCACCGCGCATCTCGGTCAGCCCGGCGTTGAGCACCTCGGCCGACCGGGTCAGCTCCGCTGTGCCGAACTTGGCAGCCTGCTCGCGCATTCGGTCGACCTGGTCCGCGGGGCCATCGAACAGGCCAGAGCGGTCCGCGTCGCCGATTGCGCCGAGCACTATCAAGTCGCGGAGGCGGTCGAGCAGATCGGCTGCGAACCTGCGCGGGTCGTTGCCGGCGTTGATGACCCGGTCCACCATGCGGAAAACGGCCGCGCCGTCACCGGATGCCAGTGCGTCCACGGTCTCGTCGAGCAGGCTCGAGTCGGTGTAGCCGAGCAGTGACACCGCGGCGGCATAGGTGACGCCCGATGTATCAGAACCAGCAAGCAGCTGATCGAGGACAGACAGCGCGTCCCTGGCGGAACCCGCGCCAGCGCGGACGACGAGCGGCAGCGCGGCCGGCTCGTACGACACACCCTCGGCGTTCAGGATCTGTTCGAGCAGCTCACGCAGGATCTGCGGGGCCACAAGCCGGAACGGGTAGTGGTGGGTCCTCGACCTGATCGTGCCGATGACCTTCTCTGGCTCGGTCGTCGCGAATACGAACTTCAGGTGCGGCGGTGGCTCCTCCACGAGTTTGAGCAGCGCGTTGAAGCCCTCGCGGGTGACCATGTGCGCCTCGTCGATGATGTAGACCTTGAACCGGCCGGAGACCGGCGCGTAGAAGGCACGTTCCCGCAGGTCACGAGCATCGTCGACGCCACCGTGCGAGGCGGCGTCGATCTCGATCACATCGATGCTGCCCGGTCCGCCAGGCGCGAGCGCGAGACACGAGTCGCATTTGCCGCACGGGTCCGGCGTCGGCCCCTGCTCGCAGTTGAGCGATCTCGCGAGGATCCTGGCGCTCGACGTCTTGCCGCAGCCGCGCGGGCCGCTGAAAAGGTAGGCGTGGTGGACCCGGCCAGCAAGCAGCGCCTGCCTGAGCGGAGCTGTCACATGATCCTGGCCTTTGACCTCCGCGAAGGTGGCCGGGCGGTACTTGCGGTACAGGGCCAGGCTCGACGGGCCACCTGCCATGCGCTCTCATCCTCGCTCTCATCCTCGCCGGGGCTGGAAGAGGGAAGAGGACCCCCCGCACACCCGTCAGAGCCCACGTACCCTTGCTGCCTTCCGGCCCTGGGGGAGTTGGCGGGATTCACGTCGTGCGGAGGGTCTCGGGCCAGTCTAGTGGCCCGCGACTGGCCTCAGGCCGCCAACGGGCAAGACGGGCGGCTGGAGTTGGCGCGCGGCGCCCGGTGCGCCATACCCGGGCCGTTCGCCGTCCCCCCGATCGGATCGGCTGGGGCTCCCGCGCAGATCAGGCAGAACCCCCATGATCCCGAACGGCTCCGCGCGGCGCGACCGGCATCTACCGTTGCCCCAAGCATGTGGGCACGGTTCGGGAGGCGCACGTTCGGGAGGCGCACGTTCGGGAGGCGCACGTTCGGGAGGCGCATATTCCGGCGACGCATGTTCGTGAGGCGCGGGTTCTTCGGACCGGTAGGCTTGCCGGCGGAGGATTCGCCTAGTGGCCTAGGGCGCACGCTTGGAAAGCGTGTTGGGGGCAACCCCTCGCGAGTTCGAATCTCGCATCCTCCGCCATCGTGACCAGCAGGTTTCAAAGTACGAACCCGGCAGCGGCCGTCCTTGCGCCCGTCGCTCGTCTCATTTCAGTCTCAGTTATCCCGCTTCGCTGGGACGCTTGACCCGCCAACCCGCCGTCTGCCCCGCGCGGCGTATTTCCATCGGGGTCGGGCGTCGCTTTGCACGGGGTTTCGACGGGATCCGCGGGCGCTACCCCAGCTGGTCGCGGCGGCGTGTCAGGTAGGCGGTCTCGGCGGTGTTGCCCGCCATCTCGATGGCCTTGTCGTACGCCCCGCGCGACTTCTGACTGCGGCCCAGCCGGCGCAGCAGGTCGGCGCGGGTCGCATGGTAGGCGTGATAGCCGGCCAGGTTGTGCTCGAGACGGTCGACGGCAGCCAGCGCCACTTCCGGGCCGTCAAGCTCGGCCACGGCGATGGCCCGGTTGAGGGCGATGATCGGCGAGGGGTCGAGGCGGACGAGCTGGTCGTAGAGGGCGACGACCTGCGACCAGTCGGTGTCGCGTGCGTCGCGGGCGGAGGTGTGCACCGCGCTGATCGCCGCGAGGATCTGGTAGCGACCTGGAGCCGCCCGGGCGGCCAGGCGCTCGCGCACCAGCCGGTGACCCTCGGCGACCAGCGCCGCGTCCCAGGCCCCGCGGTCCTGCTCGTCGAGGGTGACCAGTTCGCCGCTCGCCGAAACCCGGGCGGTGCGGCGGGCCTCGGTGAGGAGCATCAGCGCCAGCAGCCCGGCCACCTCACCGTCCTCCGGCATGAGGGCACGGATCAGGCGAGTGAGCCGGATCGCCTCGGCGGTCAGGTCGTGACGTACGGGATCGGTGCCGGGGCTGGTCGCGAGGTAGCCCTCGTTGAAGACGAGGAAGAGGACGGCGAGTACGGCGGGGACGCGTGCCGGGAGATCCTCCGCGGACGGCACCCGGTAAGGGATGCGAGCCGCCTTGATCTTGGCCTTCGCGCGGGTGATCCGCTGCCCCACGGTGGTCTCGCGCACCAGGAAGGCGCGGGCGATCTCGGGCACGGTCAGACCGGCGACCATGCGCAGCGTCAGCGCCACGCGGGTCTCCATCGCGAGCGCCGGGTGACAGCAGGTGAAGATCAGCCGGAGCCGCTCGTCGTCGATGGCGCCGGGAGGCTCGGGCGGGTCGTCGCCGGACAGCAGCTGAGCCTCCTTCTGCTTGTCGCCGCGCTTGGCGGTGGTGGTCAGCCAGGCGCCGGGGCTGGGGGGTACGCCGTCGGCCGGCCACCGCCCGACGGCGGTCGCGAACGCCTCGGCCGCCGCATCCTCGGCGATGTCGAGGTCACCGAAGCGCCTGGTCAGGGCGGCGACCACCCGCGCCCACTCCTCGTGGTGGGCCTGGGTGACCGCCTCCCGGACGTCGGCCAAGCTCACAGGACCGGCCGCAACTCGATCTTCCGGTTGCAGTGCTTCGAACCCTCGGCGGCGAGCTTGAGCGCCACGTCGAGGTCGGCGGCCTCCATGATCCAGAAGCCGGCGAGATACTCCTTCGACTCCAGGAAGGGCCCGTCGGTGAACATCGCCTCGTCGCCTCGGTTGTCGATGACAGTGGCCGAACTGGGCGCCGCGAGGCCGACGGCGAAGACCCAGTGACCCTCCGCCTTGAGCCGCTTGTTGAACGCGCTGATGGCCGCCATCTCGTCCGGGGTGGCGAGGCCGGCCGTGTCGTCGATCACGGAAACCAGGTACTGCATCTTGGATCATCTCCTGTGGTCCGGGGCGCTCCTCGTGGGCGGCCGCTCACGCCTGCTACGAACACCTCCGCCCCGATCCGACACCGCCTCCCGGATTTCTTTCAAGGACTTTCTGGTACGCCGGCTGTGAGCGATCCGGCAGCGAGACGGTTTCGGGGCGACTGCGCCGGATTCCTAAGATTCGGTGACCACGTTGAGCGAGATGCACGGATGAGCCTGGCCACTGCCCCCAAGGATGCGGTGGCCTACGCCCGCCCGCCGCAGAACCCCACTCCCGGCGCCTATGGGGCACCCAGATCATCACCATGATCGGCGCGCAGCTGACTGCAAGGGCACCTGGTCACCGTCACCTCGACGATCTTGCGTTGCTCGCCCTGGTCAGACGGTGGGCGGAGCGGCGGGGGTGCGCTGCTCCAGCGCCTGCAACGCCAGCCGGACGGCGGTGTCGAGCTGAGGATCGCGGCCCGCTGCCCAGTCGTGCGGCGCGATTGTCACCTCGACGTCCGGATCCACCCCATGGTTCTCCACCGCCCAGCCGACGCCGGCGAACCACCAGGCGTACTTCGGCTGCGCCATCATGGTCCCATCGGCCAGCTCGTACTTGAGGTCAACGCCGAGCACGCCGCCCCAGGTACGGGTGCCGACCACGGTCGCGATGCCGTAGGACTTCAGCGCCTGGATCACGATGTCCCCGCCGGAACTCGCGTACTCGTCCGTGATCGCTACGATCGGACCGCGCGGTGGCGGGCGGCGCCGTGCCCGAGCGACCGGGAGCCATCGCGAGTCGAGGTCCAGGCGACGTGCGTAGCCGACGGCTTCAGCTGCGGATGCAGCACCGGAGCCTGGTCAGCAGTCAGCCGCCACGCCCGGGTGCCACGGCCCTTTGCCGCCTCGCTCAGCGACGTGAGCCAGACATCGTCCTCAGCCGTGAACGTGATGAGATCGCGTGCAAGGTGCGGGTAGCGCGGGTAAGACGGTTCGGTCGCACGCCGACCCTAGTCACCCAGATTCCGACGACGCGATAAATGTGCTCAGGTCCGCGGACCAGCCCAGGAGCCATTACCTCGGCAACTTTCTGCGCCGCGTCAGCAGTTGGATGCCTGCCAATGGCCCATGGCAAAATCAGCTAGGTGCAGATCGGGATGCTTGGATCATTCGAGGTTCGCACGGACGACGGCGCCTTCGCCGACGTGCCGGGCGCGCGGCTGCGCGGGCTGTTGATCGCCCTCGCTCTCGAACCAGGTCACGCAGTCCCGAAGGCGACGCTCGTCGACTGGATTTGGGGTGAGCACCCGCCCTCCGACGCGGTGAATGCCTTGCAACGCTTGGTTTCCCGGCTGCGGAGGGCGCTGCCGGGAGGGTTAGTCGAAGGGCAGACGAACGGCTACCGGTTGACGGTGGAACCCGGCGCTGTCGACGCCGTGCGGTTCGAACGCCTCGTCGGCCAGGCCCGCAATGACGAGGATCCACGGCGGGTACGGCTGCTGCGCGAGGCCCTCGCATTGTGGCGCGGCGCGGCCATGCAGGGCGTCGGTTTGAAGGATAGTGCAGCGTTTGACGCGGCGGTCACCCGGCTCGAGGGGCTACGCCTGACAGCCATGGAGGATCGGTTCGATGCGGAGATCAGCCTCGGCCACGGTGTGGAGCTGGTCACGGAACTGACCGACTTGGTGGCCGCGCATCCGGTGCGAGAACGGCTTGTCGCTGCGCTGATGCGTGCCCTCGTTGCGGCCGGTCGCGACACCGAGGCGCTGCTCGTGTACCAGCGCACGAGAGAAGCCTTGGCCGACGCACTGGGCGTCGACCCCGCACCGGAGCTGTCCGCACTGCACGTCGCGCTGCTGCGGGGCGAGCTGGGACGGCGGGAGGAAAACCGGAAGACCAACTTGCGCGCCGAGCTGACCAGCTTCGTCGGCAAGGACGCTGATGTCGCCGCGGTCCGCGAACTCATCGCCGAACATCGGCTTACCACCGTGATCGGGCCGGGCGGCTCGGGGAAGACCAGGCTGGCCACGGAAACCGCGCGCACGCTGCTCGGCGACCTGCCGGACGGAGCCTGGCTGGTGGAGCTCGCGGCCATCGGTGCCGACGGTGACGTGGCGCAGTCGACGCTCGCCGCGCTCGGGCTCCGGGATGCTCTGCTCGGCGGGACACCGAACGCAGAACCGATGGACCGGCTCATCGCCGCGATCCGCGAGCGGGAGGCGCTGCTGATTCTGGACAACTGTGAGCACGTGATCGAGTCCGCGGCGGCGTTCGCCCATCGAGCGCTCGGGGAGTGCCAGCGGCTGCGGATCCTGGCGACGAGCAGGGAACCGCTCGGCATCACCGGTGAGGCGCTGTGGCTTGTCGAGCCGCTGGCCTTGCCGGAGGGGGACGCCAGCCCCGGCGAGATCCAGTCCTCTCCAGCCGTCCAGTTGCTGCGGGACCGGGCCGGCGCGGTGCGCAGGGATCTCGCGGCCGACGCCCACTCGTTGTCGACGATGGTGCGCGTCTGCCGGGCGCTGGACGGGATGCCGCTGGCGATCGAACTGGCCGCGGCCAGGTTGCGCACCATGTCCCTCGATCAGCTCGCCAACCGGCTCGACGACCGGTTCCGCCTGCTTACCAGCGGTAGCCGTACCGCGCTGCCGCGGCACAAGACGCTGCGCGCGGTGGTCGACTGGAGCTGGGAGCTGCTCACCGACGCCGAACGGATGGTCCTGCGCAGGCTCGCGGTGTTCTCCGGCGGAGCGAGCCTGGACGCGGCCGAGCGGGTCTGCGCCGGCGATGCCGTCGAGCAGCAGCAGGTGCTCGAGTTGCTCACCGCGCTGACCGAGAAATCGCTGCTGCTCACCGAGGGCAACGGCGCACCGCGCTACCGGATGATCGGCACGATCAAGGAATACGCCGCGCACCGGCTCGCGGAGGCGGGGGAATCGGACCTGGCGCGCCATGCGCATCTCGCCTACGTCACCGAACTCACCGAGACCGCGGAGCCACATCTTCGCCGCGCCGAGCAATTGGAATGGCTCGCTACGCTCGGGGCCGAGCACGACAACATCGGTTCTGCGATGCGTGGTGCGCTCGCGGCCGGGGAGGCGCACGCGGCGATGCGGCTCGCGGCAGCCGCCGGATACTACTGGTGGCTCGGCGGCCACAAGGCCGAAGGCGTCGAGCTGATCATCGCCGCCACGAAGACGCCCGGCGAGGTGGCCGACGAGATCCGGGCCATGGTGTACGCCCTCATCACGATGTTCGTGACCTCCGGGCCAGGCGACCAGTACCAGGCGGAGGAGTGGATCCACAAGGCATACTGGTTCAGCCAGCGCAGTCAGCGCCGCAACCCGCTGCTGGGGCTGGTCGCCCCGCTGGAACGCATGCTGCAGGCACCGGACGAATTCCTGCCCGCGTGGGAACCGTTGCTGGACAACGAGGACCCGTGGGTACGCGCACTGGCCCGGCTGCACCTCGGCAAGATGCGGATCATGCTCGGCCAAGGCGGGCGAGACGCGGAAGCGTACCTCGAGATGGCGCTCGCCGAGTTCCGCGCGCTCGGCGAGCGGTGGGGGATTTCGTTCGCCCTGACCGAGCTGGCGGACCGGATCGCGATGCGCGGCGAGTTCGCCAGTGCATGCGAGCACTACGAACAGGCGATCGCGGTCGTCACCGAAATCGGTCCCATCGAGGATGTCATCCGGATGCGGTCGCGACAGGCTCAGCTGTACTGGCTGCTAGGCGACGAGGACTCCAGCGCGGCTGCTATCGCCGAGGCCGGGCGGCGCGCGGAACGGGTCACCTGGCCGGATGCGCTGGCTATGCTGGCCCTCTCGAAGGCCGAGCTCGCCCGCTGGGACGGCGACACCGAGGAGGCGTGCCGCCAACTCGGCGTCGCGACAACCATGCTGGGCGACGAAGCGGAGCGGGCGAACATCCGCGCGGTAACCCATGACCTGCTCGGCTACCTCGCCGACGATCTCAGCGAGGCCCGTACATACCGCATAGCGGCCTGCCAGGCGGCGTCCGAGGCGGGGCACGCACCCCTGATCGCGCAGGTACTCGTCGGGGTCGCGGACCTGGCACTGCGCTGCGACCAGTACGAGCAGGCCGCGCGGCTGCTCGCGGCAAGCGCAGGCGTGCGCGGACTGCCGGATCGTTCCCACCCGGATGCGGCCCGGATCGAGCAGGCCGCGCGGCACCGCCTCGGCGATGCACGGTTCGCCGAGGCGGCGCGGGAGGGCACGCAGACGAGCTGGTCTCAGCTGGTCACCGTCACGCTCGCCTCCTGAACGTGGCAAGTGCCCACAGGTACCCGGCGAGCGCGATCCCGGCGCACCAGGCGATCGCGGCGATCGCGGCGTCGGCTGACCCGCAACGCGACGGCGCCATGGTGGCGCCGTCGCGTTGAGGTCAGTTTGCTGCGCGTTGAATGATGATGTCGCCGTGCCGCGTGCGGGCGTGGACCGTGACCTTGTTGTCCGACGTGTCAGGGTTCTCCTGCGGCGGAACAGAGTTGCGCACCGACCCTCGCTCGCTGTTGACGTCGATGTAGGCCGCGGTGCCCTCACTGATGCCGACCTCGATGTTTCCTGAGCCGTTCATCAGTTCCGCTTGGCCGCGTGTCAGCCGGCCGATCCGAATGGCACCATTGGCTGTCTTGGCGGTGACGCTGCCGTCGGCGCGGTCGATGTCGAAACCGCCGCTGCCACTGCTGAGATCGAGGTTGGCCGAGGCGTGGCCGATCCAGGTCTGCCCGCCCGAGCTCGAGAGCTTAACGGTGTCCTTGACCTCGCTGATCCGCATTGCGAACGCCGCACCGTCGATGTTGGCGCGCTCCGCGATGTGGCCGATCGTGACCTCGCCGGCAGCGATGTTGGCCTGCAGTGCGTTGATGCGATCGAGATGGACCCGACCCGATGCCATGTGCAGCTCGCACTCGCCAAATGAGCCGTCAGCGTGAACATCCGAGTGCGCCAGGTACGCGACCAGGCTGGAGTCGGCGGGCAGGTCGATCGTGATGGCGACCGAACCGTTCTTGTCCCCGGAGACGGTCGTTTTGACCGATAGCTGACCGTCGGCGAAGTCGACCTTGGTCTTGTTGGCCACCTTGACGTCCGACTGGCTCGCCTTGTCGATGGGTTCGACCAGCACCACGGTGTCGGTCCGGTCGCTCGCGGTGACCCGCACCTGAGCACCGGCGACAACAACGGTGGCGATGATGGGCCCTGGCGTGGCGAATGCAGGCATGACAACTCTCCTCTTGTCTCGTACTTGATTGTTGGCGGGCGGCCCAGCCGACCCAGCCTGTGAAGCACCGGTCCGCACGCCCGATCACGGTCCTCGGAAGGCCATCGCCCGGGAGGTCACGCGCGCCTCTTGAATGTGGCGAGCGCCCATAGGTATCCGACGAGGGCGATCCCGGCGCACCAGGCGAGAGCGGCGGCCGCGTAGCCGCCCGACGGGGTGCCGGCGAGCAATCCACGCAACGATTCGATAATCGGCGTGAAGGGCTGATACTCCGCAAATTGCCGGACACCCTGTCCCATCTTGGCGGCCGGCACGATCGCGCTGCTCACGAATGGCAGCAGGATCAGCGGCACGACGGTGAGGCCTGCGGATTCCGGAGTTTTCGCAGCCATTCCCAGCGCGACCGTGAGCCACGCGGCCGCGAAAGCTGCCGCCGCGATGATACCGATCGCGCCGAGCCAGTCGAGGAGGGTCGCAGGCGACCGGAACCCCAGCGTGAAGGCCATTCCGATGATGACCGTAATGGCTACCGAACTGCTCAGCGCAGTGGCCATGACGTGACCGGTCAGGACGGCACCGCGGGAGACATTCATAACCTTGAACCGGTTTATGATGCCCTTCGCCATGTCGGAGTTCACGGATACCGCAGTGGCCGACAACCCGTAGCTGATGGCCAGCAGGATCAGACCTGGTGTTGCGTATTCGATGTAGTGTTCGCCGACATTGAATGCGTTGCCGAGCACGTACACGAACATCAGCATGATCACGACCGGCATCAAAGCCCCGTTGAATATCGTGACCGGATTCCGAAGGATGTGCTTCAGGTTGCGACGCAGCATGATCCGCGAATCGGTCAGCGGTGCTGAAGTGGTGCTCATTGTGCGATGGCCTCCGTGCTCGCGTGACTGGTCAGGGCAAGGAAGACGTCATCGAGGTCGGGTGTGTGCACGGAGAACTCCTCAACGTCGATCGAATGCTCATCGAGTTGGTCCAGCAGGGCCCGCAACGATTTCGCCCTGCCGTCGCTGGGAACCCGCAGGGTCAGGTCCTCGTCGTCCCGCGTGGAGCCGGTCAGGACCCGCGCCGCCGCGTCGAGTTCGCGGACGTCGGTGAACTGGAGCCGCACGTGGCTGCCGGGAACCTGGCGCTTGAGTTCGTCGGGAGTGCCCTGGGCAATCAGGTGGCCCTGGTCGAGCACCGCGATCCGGCCGGCGAGCTGATCGGCTTCTTCGAGATTCTGGGTAGTGAGGAAAATGGTCACGCCGTCGGCCACCAGCTCGCGGACGATGTTCCACATCGTGCGACGGCTGCGCGGATCCAGTCCCGTCGTCGGCTCGTCCAGGAAAATGATCTGTGGCCTGGTGACCAGCGTCATCGCCAAGTCCAGCTTCCGGCGCATACCGCCGGAATAGGTCGCCGCCATCTGCTGCGCCGACTCCACCAGATCGAACCGTTCCAGCAACGAGGTGACCACCCGCTTGCCCTCGCCGGCCCGCAGATGGTGCAGATCCGCCATCAACTGCAGGTTCTCTTCCCCTGTCAGCAGATCGTCCACCGCCGCGAACTGGCCGGTGACCCCGATTGCCGCGCGCACCGCCTTGGTCTCGGTCGCAACATCATGCCCGGCAACCCGTACCGTCCCGCCGTCGGCCTTCATCAACGTGGTCAGCACGTTCACCGTCGTCGTCTTACCCGCCCCATTCGGGCCTAGCAGGGAAAAAACCGTGCCCGCAGTAACATCTAGATCGATGCCATCGAGCACGGTCTTGTCCCCATACGCCTTCCGCAGCCCTGAGACTGCGATCGCTGAATTTCTCATGCGACCACTATCGGCACCGCCCCTGACACGCCCCTGACACGCCCCTGACACGACCACTGACACGGCGTTCTACCTCGTTGCGCCAGGTCAGGGCACTGCGCAAGCGGATTGCCCACGCCCGGGGTGGACGGCAGCTCACAGCCTTACGGGGGCCGGGTCTGACGCGCATTGGTGCTCCCACGGTGGCTGGGTACGGCTCAGTCGGCCTCGACCGCGGCTCCGCATTCTGGGCAGAGAAATGGGCGGCGCCTGGCGATGGCCCGCCAGGGGCCGTAGACGATGAAGGGGAATCCCATTTTCGGGATTTCTCGTGTCGCCTGGACCGTCCCGTGGGTGGTGCATCGTCCAGTCTGGGTCTGGACTTCTGTGGCCATGATCTTCCTCCTGTGATCGCATTGGGCCCTCCGGGCTAGCGCCCGAGCGGCAGCCAGCTGAACGTGCGGAGAGCGATGAGAAGGCCCGCGGCTCCCCATGCGGCCACGATCAGCAGATCCAGGCCGGCGAACCCGAGCCCGGTGGTGTGCGGGTTGTAGGCGACGAGCAGCGCATCCGCCAGGTGCCGGACGGGGAAGATCGCTCCCACGTTTGCGAGCCAGTGCGGCAGGATCGTGACGGCGACGAATACCCCGGAGATGAAATACAGCGGCAGCAGCAGTGCCTGGGTGGTGGGCAGCGCCGCGTCCTCGTTGTGGATCAGTGAGGTGAGCGCGTAGCCCATGCAGCAGAAGGAGGCGGCTCCGATCACTACGGTGACCACGAGTGCGAACGCGGTGCGGCCGGGGACGTGGGCGCCGTAGGCGGCCCAGCCAATGCCGAGCAGCACCGCGGACATGACGACCGCGATGACGATGGCCGTGAGCACGCGGCCAGCGATGACGGCGGCGGCCGGGACCGGTGTCGCGCGCCGGCGTTTCAGCACGCCGCGTTCGCGCTGTGCGGTCACCGAGGCCACCAGGTTGCCGAAGCATGCCGCGATCACCCCGAGCGCGATGATGCCCGGCACGTAGGACGCCGAGGTGCTGATCCGCCCGCCAGCGACCGGGACGGTCTGGCCCCTGCCGCCAAACACCGAGGCGAAGATCACCAGGAACAGCACCGGCAGGGCCAGGGTGAAAAACTGCGACTGGCGGTTGCGGAGAAAGGCGCGCAGGTCGTAGCTGGACTGGTGCAGTGCGATGCGGATCATCGCTGGTCCTTTGTGCTGGTGGAGCCGGTGAGGGCGAGGTAGACCTCTTCCAGTGTCGGGCGGTGGACGTCGAGGTCAGGCAGGTCGAAGCCGCCGCCGAGCGCCCAGTTGCCGAGCATTTGCAGGTGGACGAGCGGGCTCTCGCTGTGCAGGAGCGTCGATCCGCCCGGCCCGGGCCCGGCGAGCGGGCGCAGTCCTTCGGGCAGGTCACGTGCCGCAAGCTCACCCGGGAGCGTGAAGCTGATGGCGGTGGACATGTGGTCGCGCCCGCCCAGCGTCCGCGGGGTGCCGCGAGCCACGACGCGCCCGGCGGACAGCACCGCGATCCGGTCGGCGAGGTATTCCGCCTCGTCCATGTAGTGGGTGGTGAGGAAGATCGTCTTGCCGAGCTGGCGGAGCCCGGCGACGACCTCCCAGGCGGCCCGGCGGGCGGACGGGTCGAAACCGGTGGTCGGCTCGTCAAGGAAGATGAGCTCGGGGTCGCCGATAAGGGCGAGCGCGAAATCGAGCCGCCGCCGCTGGCCACCGGACAGGCGCGTGCCGAGTGTGCCCGCCTTACTGGTGAGGCCGACCAGGGAGATGGTCTCGTCGATGTCCCGCGGAGCGCAGTAGAAGCCGGCGTACATGGCCAGGCACTCGCGCACGGACAGGCCAGGCTCTGGCTCTGACTCCTGCAAGACGACGCCCACCTGGTCGCGCCAGGCCCCGCCTGCGGTGGCCGGGTCGTGGCCCAGGACGGAGATCTGGCCATCGGTGCGTGGCCGGAAGCCTTCGAGGATCTCCACGGTCGTGGTCTTGCCGGCGCCGTTCGGGCCGAGGAAGGCGAAGATCTCCCCGTGCCGCACATCAAGGTCGATGCCGGCGACCGCCTGGTGGCTGCCGTAGCGTTTCACCAGGCCGCGGACGCTGATCACCGGCTCCGCCTGGGCGGAGGCGGTGCCTGGCTGGTCAGGGTCGCGTTCCTGGCCGATGCTGTCCATCTCGCTCCCCAGGCTGGGTGGGTCCTGCCAGCAAGCCTGCCGCGGGACGGCTGTGCCGTCTGCGGCGCAGCGGTGGAACTGCCCGCTGCCAGAACCTGAACCACGGGTGGAGAGGCCTCCACCCGTGGGTGGAGGCCTCGCTGGCCGCGAATCCACCCACCGGGCACGAGACGGCGGCCAGATCCCGCCGTACGGTCGAGTGGTGAGCAGCAAAGCCGCCACTTCGGCCGGCATGCCCGAGCTGGAACGGGCGCGCGGCCGCGAACAGGCGGCCTACCTTTCGATCCGCGTGCTCGCGGTTGCCGCGATCGCGTTCGTGGTGATCACGTCGTTTCAGGCCCGGCCAGCTCCGGGCAGTCACAGTGCGGCGCTTGGTGTCGCCGTGGCTCTGATTGTGTTCTGCGGCGCGACCATTGCAGCGATGTGGCTGACTCAGGCCGCGCCGGCAGTGCAGCTAGCTGTGCTGCTGGTTGCCGTGGTCAGCGCGGCCGCGCTGATCGGCCTGCAGGGCAACAGCGCAGCGTTCCTCGGGGTTTTCCCCGCCGTTTGCCTGGCCGCCCTGGTACTGCCGGTTCGTCTCAGCGCTTTCGTAGCCGCCGTGGCCGCTGCCGCGGTCTCGGTGGCATGGCTGGCCAACGGCCGCACACCCATCGCGGGCATCGTTTTGAATGATTTCGGGATCCTGGCGTTTTTCCTCCTATCGCTGTTCGCCCGGCGGCTGCGGGAGAGCAACCAGCGGGCAGAACTTCTGCTCGCCGAACTGGAGCAGACCCGGGCCGCGCAAGCCCAGGCCGCCGCGCTGGCCGAGCGGCAGCGCTTGGCCCGCGAGATGCATGACGTTCTTGCCCACTCGCTGTCCGGCCTGGTGCTGAACCTGGAAGGGGCCAGGCTGCTCGCGAGCCACGGCAGCGCGGACCCGCAGGTCGGCGATGCGATCGGCCGGGCCCACCGGCTGGCCAAGAGCGGGCTGGAAGAGGCGCGGCGGGCTATCGGCATGCTCCGCGACGACGCGCTGCCCGGCCCCGAGCGGCTGGCCGGCCTGGCCACCGAGTTCGAGCTCGACAGCAGCGTGGCCTGCAAGGTCGCCGTGACCGGCGACAGCGAGCGGGACCTGGGCACCGACGGCCGGTTAACCCTTTACCGGGTCACGCAGGAGGCGCTGACCAATATCCGCAAGCACGCTCACGCCGACCGGGTCGAGATCCGCCTCGCGTATGAGCCGGCCGGCACCAGGCTAACCATCGAAGACTTCGACAGGTGCCGCGAACGCCCGGCTCCCGCTGACGGGACCGGCTACGGGCTCACCGGCATGAGAGAACGAGCCGAACTGCTCGGCGGCACACTCACCGCCGGGCCCACCGGCGGCGGGTTCCTGGTCGAGCTGTGGGTGCCGGTGTGAACACGGCCATCCGCGTCCTGGTGGCCGATGACCAGCGCGTGGTCCGCGAGGGACTCGCCACCCTCCTCGGGCTGCTCGCGGGGGTCGAAGTCGTAGGCGCAGCAGCCGACGGCGCCGAGGCACTGGCCTTGGCGATCCGGCTGCGGCCGGACGTTGTGCTGATGGACCTCCGGATGCCGCACTGCGACGGGGTCGAGGCCACCCGCCGCCTACGCGACCACGACGCCAGCATCAAAGTACTCGTGCTCACCACCTACACCGATGACCGCTCCGTCATCGACGCACTGCGCGCCGGCGCCCGCGGCTACCTCACCAAAGACGCCGGCGCGGAGGAAATCCGCGAAGCACTCCAACGGGTCACCACCGGCCAGGCCGCCATCGACCCCACGGTCCAGCACCACCTGGTCAGCGCCATCGCGACCAGCCCAGCCACCGCGGCCACACCGCAACTACCCGCCGGGCTCACACAGCGAGAAGCAGAAGTGCTCACACTGATCGCCCAAGGACTGTCGAACACCGAGATCGCCGACCGGCTGGTGGTCAGCGAGACCACAGTAAAGAGCCATGTCAATCATCTTTTCGCCAAGACCGGCGTCCGCGACCGAGCCCAAGCCGTCACCTACGCCTACCAGCACGGGCTCACCTGAACCGTCGCCGCACCGTCCCGGACCGTCCCCTCACCTGCAGTCGCCCGCCGGAAGAACAGCAGGTTACGACGCTGGCGGACGACCGTGAACTGAACGCAGGGGCGCACGCCGCCGAAACGTGCTGTGGCAACCCGGGGCAGCTTGCCAGTTGCCGCGGGCTCCCAGATGAGGGGAGCTAGCTCCTTTACCGGTGTGGGGCTTCAGCGGAGCGGCTCCAGGGATGAGGATGTTGCCGGAGGGCCAAAATCGGCAGCCTGCGGAGAACCTGTCCGGCCGCCAAGGGAGCAGGGGGTTAAGATGCCGTGGTTTCCAGACTTCGCCAGTGCCGTGGAGCTGGCGCGCAGGCAGACTCGCGCCGCGGGTAAGGCTGATCCGGTCGCGCAGTATTTCGCCGCGCTGAACGAAGGTGACACTCACGCCCTGGAGACTGCGTGGCCGGGTGAGGTGGTGATCTACGACCCCCGCGCGGGCGAGGTCCGCGGGCACAAGCAGGTGCGGCGGTTCATCCACCACAACCTGTCCTGGCTGGCGGGGCTGCACGCCCGTACCGAGACCGTGGCCTCCACATGTGCCGGCGGGCGGGCCGTGGTAGAACTGCTGGCCCGGCTGGACCACGACGGAGGGGAGCTGGCGTGGCCGGTGGCGGTGGTCGCCGAGTCTCCCGACGATTTGTCGGTGGTGTTCCGCACCTACTGCAGCCAATGGCCGGTCGACGAGCGGCGTCACGTCCGGCCTCCCATACTCCAGCCCGGGCACGCCCACCCCGGTGATGTCGTCGGCCGTTACCAGGCCGCGCTGACCGCTGGTGACGCCGAGGCGGTGGTGAACACCTTCACGCCGGACGGGTATTTCCGCGGCCCCTTCGGCCCGCACCACGCCCACCGCGGCACCGCCGCGCTGCGCGCGTTCTTTACCTGGTGCTTCAGCAAAGGCGGCGGCGTCGGCCTCGAGCACTGCGCCGTGACCGACGACGGCGTGCACTGCGCTGTGGAGTACAACTGTGTCCGCTGGGGCAGCCACGACCTGCCGCCGCAGGCGGGAATCGGCGTCTATGAGCGTGGCCCGGACGGGCTGCTGGCTGCGGCCCGCGTCTACGACGATGTCGAAGCACCCGCAATGGACCCCTGACGGGCCAGAAATGATCATGGCTGGAGGCAACGATCGGTGTTCGGTCGTCGCCGCAGGCCCGCGATGACGCCGGCCTGGCTCGGCGCGGACATGTCCAGGATCTTTGCTTGCGGACCCGAACCTGGCGGGGCAGCGGGCTGTCTCACCGTCACCTGGCTTTCCCGAGCGATCTGATGAGATTTGTGGACTTCGGCGATGGGTGGCGTGAGGGTGGATGTAAGCACCAGCCCCAGTGGCACCGGAGCCGGGGGCATTGACACAGGCCACTGACATCAAAGGAGAGGAACCGGCATCGTGGACATCAAGCTCGAGGTGGTCGTCATCCCTGTCTTGGATGTCGACCGCGCGAAGGAGTTCTACGGGAAACTCGGGTGGAGGCTCGACGCCGACTTCGCCTACGATAACGGCTTCCGGGTCGTCCAGTTCACGCCCCCCGGCTCGGGGTGCTCGATCCAATTCGGCACGAACATCACGTCAGCCGCGCCCGGCTCGGCCGAGGGCCTGTACCTGATCGTCTCCGATATCGAGGCTGCGCGCGACGATCTCGTCGCCCGCGGTGCCGAGGTCAGCGAGGTATTCCACGCCGGGACTCCGGGCGCTCAGTTCCAGCCCGACGGCACGAGCGGTCGGGTGAGCGGCCCCGCGCCCGATCATGCCAGCTACCGCTCCTTCGCCACGTTCAGCGACCTGGATGGCAACGGCTGGCTGCTGCAGGAGCTCACGACGCGGCTGCCCGGCCGGATCGACGCCGCTGAGACGGCATTCGCATCCACGGCGGACCTGGCGAGCGCGATGCGGCGCGCGTCGGCCGCGCACGGCGAACACGAGAAGCGCATCGGCGAGGCAGACGCGAACTGGCCCGACTGGTACGCCGAGTACATGGTGGCGGAGCAGGCCGGGACGGAGCTGCCGACATGAGTGACTATGACGTGATCGTCTTCGGCGGCGGGGCGCCCGGCGAGCACTGCGCTGCGGCGCTGGCCGCGCGCGGGCTGCGCGTCGCCGTCGTTGAGCGAGAGCTGGTCGGCGGCGAGTGCTCTTACTGGGCGTGTATTCCGTCGAAGTCGCTGCTGCGCCCGGGCGAGGCGGTGCAGGGCGCGCGCGAGGCCGGCGCGAGCGCGCAGGTCGACGTTGCGGCCGCGCTGGCCTGGCGGGACTTCATGGTGTCGGGCTATTCCGACGCCGGCCAGGAGCGCTGGCTGGCGGACCGGGGCATCGACCTGCTGCGGGGCACGGGCCGGCTGGCCGGCACCGGCGTGGTCGACGTCGAGGGCGTCCGCCACACCGCGGAGCACGTCGTCGTGGCGACCGGCTCCGATCCGATCGTGCCTGCGGTCCCGGGACTGCGTGAGCTCGAGGGCGTCTGGGGCACCCGCGAGGCGACGAGCATGACGGCTGTCCCGCGCCGCCTGCTCGTGCTGGGCGGCGGGTCCGCGGGCGTCGAGCTGGCGCAGGTCGTGCGGCGTCTCGGCGGCGAGGCGGTGCTCATCGAGGGCGCCGGTCGCGTGCTTCCCCGCGAGCCCGCGCCGCTGGGCGAGGCGCTCGGCGAGGCCCTGCGCCGGGATGGGATCGAGCTGATGCTCGGGATGCACGCCACCGCCGCGCGGCGGGAGGGTGAGGAGTATGTCCTGCAGTTCGATGGCGCTGCGGACCTGCGGGGTGACCGGCTGCTGGTGGCAACCGGCCGGCGCCCGCGCGTGGAGGGGATCGGTCTGGAGACGGTCGGCGTCGAGGCCGGCCCCCACGGGATCCCGGTAGACGAGCACATGCGCGCAGGCGAGCGCCTATGGGCGATCGGCGACGTCAACGGCATCTGGCCGCTTACCCACGTCGGCGAATACGAGGGCGACGTGGTCGCGGCGAACATCTGCGGCGATGCGCGTCCGGCGAACTACGAGGCCGTTCCGCGAGTCACTTACACGGATCCGCAGGCCGCGGCGGTGGGCGCGGCCGAGGCGGCGTACAGCGCCACCGCACCCGTGTCAGAGGTGCCGAAGACCGCCACCTACACACACGCCTACGCCGAATCCGGCGGGTTCCTGACGCTGCTGTCCGACGGCGAGCGGCTGACCGGCGCCTACGCGCTCGGGCCCGAAGCCGGTGAGTGGATGCAGCAGGCGACGCTTGCCATCCGCGCGCACGTCCCGCTCGAGGTGCTGAGCGACACGATCCAGCCCTTCCCAAGCTTCTCGGGGATCTACGACGCGGCATTGAAGGCGCTCCGCATGCAGATCGCGGACATGCCGCGGCCGGTCAGGCCGATGGACGCGCAGATGGCGAGCCTGTCGGGGTGAGCAGGACAGTGCGGGATTCCTGCTCATAAGCGCCGCCGGCGACCCGGTGATCGGTCGCCGGCGCCACCCATCGGAGGAATCATGACCAGCGCAACCACTCCTGTTGCCGCCCAGCGCGAACCGGAACTGGCCGGGCAGACCGTCGTCGTGATCGGCGGCAGCGCAGGCATCGGGCTCGAGACCGCCCGGCGCGCCCGGGCTGAGGGTGCCGATGTCATCCTCACCGGCCGCAATCCCGGCCGGCTCAAGCAAGCGGCGGCCGAACTCGGCGCGCAACGCACCGCGGCCTTCGACGCCAGCGACGCGGCGTCCCTGCAGAGGTTCTTCCAGGACCTGCCCGCACCGATCGACCATGTGATGGTCACGGCCGGCGGCCCGCGCTACGGGCCTCTGCTCGAAATGGACTCAGCCCAGGTGCGCCAGGCGATCAGCGAGCACGTAGTGCTGGCGCTCGAGGTCGCGCGCAACGCCGCCGGCAAGATGAGGCCTGGGGGCACGCTGCTGCTCATGGGCGGCACCGGCGGCCGGCGCGTCGGTCACGGCCTCGGGATCGCCTCTGCCGCCACCGCCGCGCTGCCTCCGTTCACGGCGGCCCTCGCGCTTGAGCTCGCGCCGGTTCGCGTCAACCTCATCGCCGCCGGCTTCGTCGACACCCCGTTGTCGGCATCGCTGCTCGGAGACCGGCTCGAGGAGCGCCGCAACGAGCTGCGCGCGACGCTCCCGATCGGCCGCGTCGTCGGCCCCGCCGACGTCGCCGCGCTCGCCGTCCACATCATGACCAACACGGCGCTCACCGGCGCGACGTACGACATCGACGGCGGGCAGCAGTTCGTGTCCTGATGAACACACGACACTGAACCGAGGCCGAGAGGCAGCTGATCTGGTTCGTGCTGCGGCCGAGGCTGGTGGCGCTTCCGGCACCTGGCGGTGTCTCGCTGATGCTCTCGAATCCGCTTGGCGTCAGGTCGCTGGGTCCCGTCCTCCCCTCACTCGCGGCCGTGACAGCGGTGGCTCGTCGTGAGCCGGAATCCTGCCGCCCGCGCAAGCCCGTCCGCTGTCGGCGGACACGCCGGCTCCGGCCGCCAACCACTTTCCTCAGTTCGGAGCGCCGCGGCTCGCCGCGCCTGGGAGGGGCTCACGGCCACCTCAGATAGGTTCGCCGCCGCCTCGGATGAGCTAGCCACGCGTGGGTAGTAGGGGGACAGCAGCAAGCACGGGACAGGGAGGCCAGCGATGTTCGAGGCCGGCGATATCCGCGAGTGGCGAGGCCACGACGTGGTCGACGATAGTGCTCACAAGATCGGTACGCTTGAATCGGTCTATGTGGACACTGCCACCGACCAGCCTTCGTTCGCGACCGTCACGGTCGGCTTGCCGACACGCCGCCGGCTCGTATTCGTACCCCTTGCCGGAGCGACGGTGGGTCCGGGATACCTCAAGATCACTTACGCCAAACGCCAGGTGAAGGACGCACCGTCCATCGACACTGACGGTGTGCTACCGGCCGGGGACGAAGAGGCGATCTTCAAGCACTACGACCTGGCTTACGAACCTGGCGCTGGTGGCGAGCGCCGTCTCGCGCGTCGCTGATGCGTGGCAGATCGGGGGGCCTATAGATGGCGCTGTTCTTGCTGCTGATCATCGTGGCGATCGCGCTCGGGATAACCGGCGTGGTCGTTAAGGGCCTGTTCTACCTTCTCATCATCGGTGTGGTGGTCCTGCTTGCCGACATCATCCTCGTCGGGGTGCGGCTCCGCAGGAGCGGCAGGCGCCCGAGCCGGTGACGCCGCGGCGGGATGGCTCACCGCCCCAGACGTCGGGCGATCCGGCCGACCGG
Organism: uncultured Actinomycetota bacterium; assembly: GCA_963727015.1. Taxonomy (GTDB): domain Bacteria; phylum Actinomycetota; class Actinomycetes; order Streptosporangiales; family Streptosporangiaceae; genus DATFVJ01. Next base: position 461,283 of record CAVSEV010000011.1, read on the forward strand.
AAGGCAATGCTCATCTACACTTCTGTAGGTGATCTTCAAGCAGGTCGGCGAAGGGCGTCCTTACCCCGACCCCGCCCTGAGCATCCGCGAATGGAGCAAGATCCCGCCCAGGCAGGTCCGCCTCGATGAGCTCATCACCACAAAGGCCGTGCTTGACCTGCACCACCTTCTCGCCAGGGATTCGACCTTCTACGGGGATCTTTTCCCGCACGTCATCCAGTGGCACGGAGAGCTGTACCTGGAAGACGGCCTGCACCGAGCGCTGCGGGCCGCGTTGCACCAGCGCGCGGTGTTGCACGCCCGCGTGCTCCACCTTGATTCTGCCGGGCCAGCGGGCGATTGGGGGTAGACGCGGGGCTTGCTACCGGTGCGACCGGCGCCGCGGCCCCGGTGGGCGGCACGCAGGCCTGGCAGCCCTGAGCCGCTGCGGCCACCGCGAGGCGCGGTGTCATCCACTCAAGCATCGGGATGATCATGCTTCGCCATGCGACCGCGTTGTGTGCGCCATTCGGGGTGATGGTCAAGGGGGTCGCCGGGTCCTGGGCCCTGGCCAAGGCCACAAAGGCTATGGCGTTCAGCACGTCAACCCGCACCGCGCGGGCCGCGGCGACCCAGAACTGCGGTATACGGCTGCCAGCGGGAAGGCCTCTGAGCAAGTCCATCGGGTTGTTCTGCCTGCGCAGAGCCGCATTGTGGCCGAACGGGTCCACTCCCCTGATTCTGTGCTTGTATTCAACGCGGTTGAACATGGGCTGGAAATAGCCGCTCATCACGCCGGCGAAGCCAAATTGCTGCGGGTGCCGGAGCGCAAGATTGGCGGCGCAGAAGCCACCTTCCGAATAACCTGCGATGCCCCATGCCCGGCCGGGAGGCTGCACCCGGATCCGGGCTGCCACGTATCTGGGCACGTCAAGCGCGACGAAGGTGTCATCTGCGGGTCCGCCGACCTGGTTGACGCACTGCAGCGAGATCCTCCTTCCGCCGTTGACGTCGGGCATAACGAGAACCGCTGGATCCGCGAGGTGCTCGGCTATCAGGCTCTCCATCGTGGTCTGGACGTCGAGCGCCGCAAGCCAGTCCTCGGGTTGACCTGGCTGGCCATGAATCAGCTCGACGGCAGGGAAGCGATAGCTCGCGTACTGCCTCTGGAAGTACTGGGGCGGCAGGTACATGAGTACGTCGCGGGTGAGGCGGCTGGTGATTCCAGTCATCTTCACCCCGATCACCGCACCGGTCTGGGCAGCCTGCTGCGAGTTGATCGAATTGCCCAGGAGGTGCTTGAACTGCTGCGCCGAGCCTGCGCCCGCCGCTGAGATCTGGGGGATGTTCTGCACACCGCGGCTGGTGAAGTCGGCGACGACGGAACTCCACGTCTCGTAGTAGCCGTAATACTTGTTCACCGCTGCCACCCCGAACAACATGGCAGGAACGAACGCCAGGCAAGCGGCAAGCAGGCGGAAGACCGGTGGCTTGGCCAGGACGGCGCACACGACCAAACCGCCAAAGACAAGCATGAGCAAAAGAAACAGCCCTGTGCTCTGCGGTTCTAGCACGTCTGGTCTCTTCTAGGGGAGTCTCTTCTACGTGGGCTTCGTCCACAGGGGTTCACCGCGCGTCGCCCCTCGTTCACCGGACAGCGCCGGAGCCGACGCGTCACGTGCATAACGTCCTGGCCTCGTTCCAAGTGCCCGGCCCGCCGGTTTTCCGGCACTCCCTCCAGTCAGCGCTGCCCATGCCTCGACCCTGATCGCGCCCGGGCACCGGCCCACTTATGACCGGCGCGGCGCACAGTGGCGGTGGAGGTGGGATTTGAACCCACGGAGGGGTTGCCTCCTCACACGCTTTCGAGGACTGCACAGCGCCATCCACCACCGGCCGCGAGTGTACCTGACCTGGGCTGAACGGCGCCCCCGCGCTCGCCGGTGAATCGCCCAGGACGGGGGTGAATGAGACCAAAACTGAGCCCAGAGGCTCGGTGCGGGGACCTGTGGGCTGGCCACCTGCCGGGCGGCATCCATGCAGCGCGGAGACAATCTCCTGGGCGCTTAATCCCGAACAGGGTGCGCAGGGGTACGTAAGGTCTGTTCACGGGTGTATGCGCAGGTCAGCGACCGCCGGTCGGCCTGGTAGACCGCGTCTGAGCGCACCTGACGGGGGGCCTCCGCTCCCATCGCGCTCCCAGAATCGGGCACGGCGCCAATGCGCCGAATGCTGGTCTCCCTGCTGGGGATCGGCGACACCACCATGCTTTCCAACCCTACTGGGCTCGCGGGGTGGCGCCCAGTGAGCGTCGAGGCGATCTCCTGGGCGCTGAATCTGGCCCCGGTCCCGGCCGATCGAGGCGGGCAGCTGTCCAGCGCGACCAAGTTCGTGCTCGTCGGCCTGGCCAACCACGCCGGTCCTGACGGCAGCGGCGCGTTCCTCTCGGCGCGAACGCTCATGCGCTACACAGGCTTGTCGGAGCGCACCGTGCGGGCATGGCCGGGCCGACTGGAGGCCGCGGGCCTGATCCCGGCCGTGTGACCCGGCGGTCGTGGCGGCAAGCATCAAGCGGGCTGACCGGCGGCCGAAGGGCTGGGACCTGGACTTGGCTCGGATCCGCGTGGACCTGGCCGAGGACGAGGTGGCGGTAATGGAGCGCCCCCGGGCAGGTGAGTCAAAGGGTCCGCATCGCCCGCCGCGGAGCAGCACGGCCCCGGGCCGGGCGCAATCTGACCGGAAAGATAGTTCAGGAGGAAAGACATGTCTGACAAGGTTGACGCGCTGGTGATCTTCGGCGCCACCGGGGACCTGGCCAAGATAGAGACCTTCCCCGCGCTGGTGGGGCTGGTCAAGCGGGGCGTGCTGGATGTCCCGGTGGTCGGGGTGGCCAAGAGCGGCTGGAGCCTGGCCCAGTTCCGCGACTACGCCACCGCCTCGCTCAAGCTCAACGGCATGGACCCGGCCGACCCGGCCGCCGTGAAAATGCTGGACCTGCTGCGGTATGTCGACGGGGATCTGGGCGACGCACCACCTACAAGGCCATGTCCGATCAGATTGGCGCGGGCCAGAAGGTCCTGTACTACATGGAGGTGCCGGCCCAGCTTTTCGGCCGGATCGCCCAGGGGATCGGCACCGCCGACCGGGCGCGCGGCGCCCGGGTGATGGTGGAAAAGCCGTTCGGCACCGACCTGGCTTCCTCCCGTCAGCTCAATGACACCATGCACCGGTACTTCGGCGAGGAGGCGATCTTCCGGGTCGATGACTGACTGGCCTTCGACCCGGTGGAGCCCGTGCTGTTCGTCCGGTTCGCCAACTCGGTCATCGAGCCGCTGCTGAACCGCAACTACGTCCACTCCATCCAGATCACCATGGCCGAGGCGTTCGACGTCGCCGACCGCGGCCGGTTCTACGACCGCACCGGCGCCATCCGCGACGTGCTGCAGAACCACATGCTGCAGGTGCTGGCCACCGTGCTGGCCGAACCCCCGACCGGCGGGGACCTGGCCGGCTGGCGGGACGCCAAGCAGACCGCGGTCAACGCGCTGAGCCCGCTGACACCCCGGAGAACACGGTCCGCGGCCAGTACGAGGGCTACCTGGACGTGGACGGGGTCGACCCGAAGTCGACGGTGGAGACCTACGTCGCGTGCAAGCTGTCCGCCGATACCTGGCGCTGGGCCGGGGTGCCGATCGTGATCCGGGCCGGCAAGACCATGCCGGTCACCGCGACCGAGGTCACCATCACGTTCAAGGACCCGCCGCACGACGTGTTCGGGATCGAGCCGGAGCATCCCGCGGACATGCTCACCTTCCGGATCTGGCCGGAGACCGCGGTCAGCATGACCCTGCAGGGCAAGAAGCCTGCCCCCGCCGGGTCAGCTCCCCCGCCAGGTGCCGCAGCGACTTGGTCGTCCACCGCAGCGGCGACTCCGGGCCACCCCGCTCATCCGGCTCAACTAGCGCCAGCAGCGCCGTGACCAGCCCGCATCCAGCTCCTCGGCGCTCTTGCGGCCCCCGCCCTCCCGTCTCGCCCGGCCCCGCCGGGGAACGGATCCTGGCCCTCCTCCATCTCGAAGACGCCCTCGCGGACGGTGCTCTCGCTCACCCCCGCCACCTGGGCGACGGCCCGGACCCCGCCATGCCCCAGCAACCGGGCCTCGGCCGCCAGCAGCAACCGGCGCTGCCGCTCATTCAGATGCGGCAACAGCACCTCGAACTTCAACGCCAGCTGGTCACGCACATCGGACGAGATCGCCGTACCGCAACGTCAAACCCCAAACCGATAACCACCGTGTTATTTCTTTACAGCTACAACTACGCCCGCAAGCTGGCCACCAAGGTGCCCAGGTCCGCCCAGCCGTGGGTATCCACGCTGGTCCGCACCGTCTTCGAGCAGCCCGACGCCGCCTCCGTGCACGCCCAGGTCGTCACCGCCCTGCAGGCGAAACTGCCCGCAGCGGCCGCCCACCTCGATGACGCCCGCGACGACGTCCTGGCCTTCACCGCCTTCCCCCGCGAGGTCTGGCGCCAGGTCTGGAGCAACAATCCGCAAGAACGCCTGAGTAAGGAAATCCGGCGCCGGACCGACGTGGTGGGCATCTTCCCCGGCCGCGACGCCATCATCCGGCTGGTCGGCGTGCTGGCCGAGCAGAACGACGAATGGACCGAGTCCCGCCGGTACATGGGCGCCGAAATCCTCGCCGCCTGCCAGCGAACAATACAAAGGCCCGACATTAATACCGAGACTGACGTGACAATTGAGGCCATTGGTGCTTAAATAGAAACCGATCGCGAGGTGGTCATCTCATACACCACCTCTCTGGACGTGGCCTCGTTTACCCTAGGGTCTCGACCGGCGACGCCCGAGGTCAGCTACTGCCTCGCCTAGCCGCGCGCGACCGCAACGCACCGGTGCTTACCGCTCAATCGGGCATGAAGCGGGGCACGCTTGCAGCTGCGGAGGAACGGTTGACCGCCTTAGGTGGGTGATGGGGCGATACGTCGCTCGGTCCACACCTGGACCATGGACGGGGCTTTGCTCTCGCTGGCGGAGGGCCGCCAGGTTGGTCCCAGAAGTCAGGACCTCTGGCCCTAAATACACACCTTGCCGTCAGGTGACTGTTGGAGTGAGCCTGTGGATCTCTTTTCTGTATGGTCGCCCTGCCCGGGTGGGCCGACGCCGAAAGGGGTTAAGCAAGAGCGGCTGAAGGGATCCGGCGAAGATTCCCGGCGATTCTGGCATGGAGGCCACATTGACGTCGGCAACAACCAGACCAGCCAGGGGTGCGGGCGGGCACCATGTGGAACGCCATGGCTTGGTCGTGTTCGCGACTGTCCTGCTAGTAGTGCTCGGCTGCTTCAACCTGATCCACGGCCTCGCCGCGGTCGCCAACTCGCACGTATTCATCGCCAACGCGCACTATGTGTTCGGCGGCCTGCGCACCTGGGGCTGGATTACGTTCATCCTCGGCGTTCTGCAGCTCCTCGCGGCGCCCGGGGTGCTGGTGGGCAATCAGCTGGCACGCTGGTTCGCGGTGGCCGTGATCGGGCTCAACGCTATCGACCAGATGTTCTTCATCCCCGCCTTCCCGCTGTGGTCCCTGACGATCATCGCCGTGGATGTGGTCGCGCTGTATGGGCTATGCGCCTACGGCAGCCGCCAGGACCTGGCCGCCTAGCACCGCACCCAGTACGCGGAGCCGGCGCGCGCGCGACGGGCGGGCCTTCGCAAGGCAGACCGGCGCCGTCGGCGAGGGCTTCGGCAGGGACGCCATCAGTGTGTGGGGCCGCATAGAGTCGGCTGAGCAGAACTCGCCCGCACCTCACCCGCCGCGGTCAGAAGACGAAGATTCATGACGGAGTCCAGCTCACCGAGACCATCGCCCTCGCCTGCTGCGCTGCATGATCTGTCGGCGACGAGCGGCGAACGACGAGCCTCTGGGAAGGTCGCCCGCAAACGGGCTCAACGGGGCACGTTGGGGTCGTGGGAGGAGGAGGACTGCGGGCACGATCCGCTGAAGACGATCCTGGCTCAGAACCAGATCCGGGTCCCGGAGCTCGTTCCCATCCGGCATCAGCGCATGGCGGCCTCCCCTTGGAACTACTACCGGGGTGCCGCAGCGGTTATGGCTGGCGACCTCGCCTCCCAGCCCCACAGCGGGCTGGTGGTGCAGCTCTGCGGTGACGCCCACATACTGAACTTCGGTCTGTGGGCCACACCGGAGCGGAACTTGTCGTTCGACCTACGCGACTTCGACGAAACTCTCCCCGGCCCATTTGAGTGGGATATCAAGCGCTTTGCCGCCAGTCTCGTGGTAGCAGCGCGGGAGAACCGGATCAAGCCGGCGAGGGCCGCTGCTGCGGTAACCGCCGGTGTCGAGGCCTACCGCAAGCGCATGCGCCGGTACACGATCATGCCTGAGCTCGACATCTGGTACGGCGGCATGCATGTCGACAGCTTGATCAACTACTTCGAGCCCGCCGACCGCGGGCGGGTTCCGATCCACATCGAGAAGAAGCGGAAGCGCCGCACGAGCCGTGGAGCGTTCGCCAAACTCACGACGATGGCGAACGGACGCCCCCGGATAACCGAGGAGCCTCCGGTCCGCGTCACGATCAGTGACTACGAACAGGTCGACCTTGTCACCTCCTCGCCGAGTACCGGCTGACCCTGCAAGAGGATCGGCGGAGCCTGTTCGACCGGTTCACCGAGGTCGACGTGGTCCGCCAGGTCGTGGGGGTGGGCAGCGTGGGGATGGCTGTCTACCTGGTGCTCCTAGCGGGCCGCACCGGCGCCGACCCGTTGTTCCTGCAGGTCAAGCAGGCCGGGCCGTCAGTGTACGAGGCCCACACCCAGCCCAGCCGCCACGACAACCACGGCGCGCGGGTAACCAACGGCAAAAGGCTGGTCCAGAGCGCCACCGACATCTTCGTCGGCTGGGGCTCGCTCCACGGGAGCGACTACTACGTGCGGCAGTTCCGCGACATGAAGATCATCCCGACCACCGAACTGATCGCCCCTCGCCTTGCCGAGTTCGCTACCGCATGCGGCGAGACACTCGCCCGGGCCCACGCCCGCACCGGCGACCCGGTGGCCATCGATGGCTAAATCGGGAATGGCCCCAAATTCGCCGCTGCGATCGGTCGGTTCGCCCGCCTGTACGCCGATCAGAACGAACGAGACCACGCCCCGCTCGTCAGCGCCATCGCCGCTGGCGCCATCGAGAGTCTGCCCGGCTGAAGCTAGTGTTGTGACGCGCGTGTCTCTCTTTAGTTCTCATTCGGGGTACGAGACAATGCCCCAGGCTGAAATCGCGTGCGGGTTTTGACAGTGCCTGACAATGACCGGGCCGAGATGGAGCGGCGGGCCCGGGACCGCGCAGCCCCGGGCCGAGCGGGCCAGGATCGTGCAGCTGGCCGCGGACGGGCTGACCGGCCCGCAGATCGCCGAGCGGCTCGGCTGCACCGAGCCGACCGTGATCAAATGGCGGCGCCCGTTTCGCTCACCCGCACCACGCACCGCCTCACGGTCGTGCACGACGGTGACCTGCCCGCCTCGCTGCACCGTCTCGCGCGCTGACGAGGCTGCTCCATCCGTAATATCTACGGATAGAGCGCGCGACCAGCGATGTAAGTGATCATCATCGCCAGAGCACCGATACTTGCCGTGCGTATTATCGGACGCGCGGGGTGGACGTCCGACATCCGCGCCGAGATCCAACCCGTCAACGCCAGTGCCAGCAGCACGATCACGAAGGTCACAGGCGCTCTCGACGGCCCGGGTATCAGCACCATGGTCAGCCAGGGAAGCATGGCGCCCGCCGCGAACGCCGCTCCGACCGCTAGCGCATCGCGAAGCGGAGAAGTCCGAGAGGCGGGCGTGATGCCATACTCTGCCTCGGCATGCGCCGCCAGCGCATCGTGAGCAGTCAGTTCGATTGCGACCTGTCTGGCGAGGCCAGGGGAAAGACCACGGGACACGTACAGTTGGGTGAGCTCATCGAGTTCCGCATCGGGTGCGGTCTCGAGCTGGACTCGTTCCTTGGCCAGCTGGGCCGCCTGCTGGTCGCGCTCGGCACGTAGTTTGGAGTACTCGACGGCGCCCATGGCGAGTGTTCCGGCCACGAGCCCGGGCGCGAACCCGGCGAATATGAGCACGCCCGAGCCGACGCCCGCGCCGGCGAATCCCTCGCAGATCCCGGCCGAGGTCAGAATTCCGTCGCTGGATTCGGGTACATGCGGACGCGCCCAGTCGGTGATGCTTCTCGCGGCGCCCTTGACCATCTGCTCGCCCTTGAACTTGTCGTCAATTCGTCCGACTGACCCGGGCTGCCCTGGTCATCGCAGTTCACCCGGTATTTTACGTAGATTCACCTCATATTTTAGGCAGGCGAAGCCTGGAGGATGTCCCGGCGTTCTGCACAGGTTCGCCGCGCGCTCGAGGGTCTGGCTTTCGGCCTGGCCCACGCCGTCAGGCCCGGTGAAGTAGCAGATGCCCTTGTCGGTGAAGGCGAACATGGTGGCCCGGACGCCGTTCTTGTAGGCGGAGGTGCCGAGCACCATGTTGTTTTCGGTCTGGCCCATCACCTTCAGGCACATCCGCAGCACGGCGCTGGCGGAGATGGCGGTGGGCAGGGACTTGGCGTCGGGGCGCTGGGTGGCCAGGACATCGTGGAGGGCACCTGCCACGCCCCGCTGATCACCGTCAACGCGTCCCCGGTGGCCGTGCACCGGGCCGTCGGGGCCGACGTGCCGCCCACCCTGCTGGTGGACGAGGCCGACACCATCTTCGGCGGCAAGAACGCCGAGGCCAACGAGGACCTCCGAGGCCTGCTGAACGCCGGGCACCAGCGCAACCGGCCCGCGATACGCTGGGACAACGCCAGCCGCCGCCTGGAGACCATCCCGACTTTCGCCATGGCCGCCCTGGCCGGGATCGATCCTCGCCCGCACCCTGGGCATCCACACCGATGTCGCCGTCACCTGGCAGCGCCTCTCCGCAGGCGACTGGGGAACCTACGCCGCCGACGTCGGCCGCCGGACATCCGCCACCAAGGAGTTCCGGTCATGACTGCCCGCCCGAAGAGGCATTCAGACAGTTCCAATATCCGACGGTGCCGTTACACCAGATCCGGCCCGTCGTGCTGCACGGCGCGGAAGCGATGGACCGCATCTTCCCCGACGACCAGGGCGCGTTTGCAATGTCACTCCAGCCACAGCAGCACGATCGCTGCGATGGTCACCCTGATCCTGGGCGGGCTGCCGATCCGTGAGCCAGTCGCCGCCTACGGCCCCTTCGTGATGAACACCCGTGAGGAGCTACTGCATGCCTTCGAGGACGACCAGGCGGGGCGTCTGGGCACCATCCCTGCCACGCCTCGCCTCGGCCACGAGGTCCTGAAGGAGACGACCGAGCTGCGGTAGCCGGCGCCCACCTTCCTCGGTGGGGGCGACAAGTTGCGGGCTGCCTGGTAGTCAGTCCACTGGAGGTCACCGCCATCGAGGAGGACGTCATGGGAGAGCTGGTCGTCAACATGTTCACGTCGTTGGACGGGGTCCTGCAGGGGCCCGGCGCGCCCGACGAGGACCGTGAGGGGGGATTCGAGTACGGCGGCTGGCAGGCGCCCTATTTCGACGAGGAGTCGGGGAAGGTCATCGGCGACCACATCGTGGGCTTGGAGGCGCTGCTGCTCGGCCGCAAGACCTATGAGATCTTCGCGGCCTACTGGCCCAGGCAACTGGCCGAGAACCCGATCGCGGCCCGGCTGAACGGCGCGCCCAAGTACGTCGCCTCGCGGACGTTGGACACCGTGGGGTGGACCAACTCCAAGCTGCTCCAGGGCGACGTGGCCGAGGCGGTGGCACGGGTCAAGGCGCAGTTCGGCCGAGTGGACGTCATCGGCAGCGGGAACCTCGTGCAGACGCTGCTGGGCAACAATCTGGTCGACCGGCTGAACCTGTGGGTGTTTCCGGTCCTGCTCGGCAGCGGCAAGCGGCTGTTCGCCGAGGGCACGGTGTCGACAGCGCTGCGGCTGGTGGAGTCGGCGACCTTCCCCAAGGGCGCCGTGCATCTCACCTACGAGCCCGCCGGCAAGCCGACCTTCGGCAGCATGGCCTAGCCAAGCTAGTCACTCAGTTAGTCACTCGCCTACATATAAAGGCCATATCCGGCGCTCGGATATGGCCTGTGACCTGGGTCGGGGTGGCCGGATTTGAACCGGCGGCCTCTTCGTCCCGAACAGGGCGCGCCGGAGTTCGAGGGGCCTGCTTGGGCGTGTCTGCGCAGGTCAGTGACGTCCGCTCGGCGCTGGCGACCGCGCCTAAGCGCGCCTGACGGGAGCTGGCCGCTCCCATTCCGCTCCCAGAATCGGACACCTAGACAGCTGCGATGGCCCATGTCGGCTGGCGTCACGGGTGGCGCCACGATCGGGCAGGCACCCGGGGAGCGCCAGCGGGACGGGCGCGTGCGATGAGCATCGCGGTGATGAACTGGGTGTGGGCGAACTCGCCGACCTCCGGCAACGAGCGCCTGGTCCTGCTAGCCCTGGCCGACGCCTGCTCACGCGACGACGGCACCGGCTGCTGGCCCTCGGCGGCCACCATCGCCCGCAAGGCCAACGTCAGCGACCGCACGGTCCGCCGTATGGTCACCCGTCTCGAGGCCGATGGGCACCTGATCGTGCACCGCGGCGGCGGGCGGGCCGGGTCGACAAACTCCTACACCGTCGTCACCGGCGACCGCGTTATCCACAGCCCCGGACAGAATGTCCCCCCTGACAGTCTGTCCGGGGGTGACACCGGTGACCGCCCACCCTTGACAGAACTGTGTCAGGGGACTCCGGACACAGCTGTGTCACCCGATCCACCAGTGAACCACCAGGGAACCGCCACCGCCGGGGCGCGCGATGCGCGGCCCGCAGCCGCGGCCGCCAACGGTGGCGGCGGTGTTGGCGAGTTCTTCGCCGCCCTGGGACTGCCTGGCGGCTAACCAAGGCTCAGCGAGCCAGGCTCATCCCCGCCGTGGAGGCCGCGCTGGACACAGGGTGGACGCCGCAGGCGTTGGCATCGATCGCCGGGACGAACACCGCGGGCGTGCGGAACCCGTACGCGGTGCTGGCCGCCCGGCTGTCGCCCGCCGAGCTGCCCCTGCCGCGAGCGCGATCGACGCGGCCGCTGTGGTGCGGCGAGTGCGATCAGGTAACGCGGATGCTCGATTATCACGGCGACGCGCCGCGCCCATGCCCGCGCTGCAAGGCACCGCGGCCCGACGAGCCATTACGGCAGAGCGCCACTTCGCGGGCTTTCAAGGGCTACGCAGCGCCACACACCACCGGCCGTGCGCATACCCCCACCTGGGCACACGGGAGGTCCTCGTTCGCGAATCCCTGGGCGGCCGGTTGACCTCCCAGGGGGGACATAAACCGTTCGCCTATCTCCTTCAGTCGCCCGATGGCGCCTGGCTGGACGTGCGAGGTTCAGCATGATGGCGACAGCAGCACGCTTTGGGGTGTCGGTAAGACTGCTGTCACCAGGACACGCGATTTCGTTTAGCCTGCTCAGCGCATGCCCGTCAGCGAGATGACCGGTCCCGCTGTCGGCGCGCGGCGCTGGTGTGTTCGCCTGAGCAGCCTGGCAGGTCAGCCCTTCTCCTCGGGAGGAGTCCACTCGGGGGACATCGCCGCCGCCTTCGTACGTGATGTCCTCGATGCGGAGGTACGGCTCGTAGCCGTTGGTGCGGAGCGCGTCGAGGATCTTGACGACCGCGTCGTTGAGCTTCTCCGAGCGGGTCGCCTCGTCCAGTGAGTCGACCCGCGCCTGGATTACTTGCTTCTTCCGGCGGGGCGGTGAGCCAGGAGGGCTCGCGTACTGGCACCGTCGCGCAAAAACAACGATTAGGATCACAGCCAGGTAACGGGCCTGCCCGACAGCATCCCGCCCGGCAGCGGCGACGACGGCAGCCGGGAGAGGACCAGGACGACGCCAGCGGCGGCAAAGACACCCAGGCAAGGCGGTCATCGACCCGCTCGTAGACGAGATTGGCCGAATTCAGCTCCGTGTCATAGCTCGGATTGGTGATCATGACGCAGCCGGCCAGGACCATCGTGTCGCCCTGGACTGGCTGGCTTGTGGTCATTCCTTCCCACAGGTCGATCCGGAGCCTGACTCCGCCAGCGGTCAGGCTGAAGCTCGGCGTCGCGACGAAACTCGACCTGGTGGTACCGCGCTCTTCGGACGTTGCGTCTGGTTCAACGGCCCGCAGGTCGCTGAGCGCGTCGTTGACGATCTCACGCAGGTCTGCCTTGGCTTGGGCGATCTGCTGGCGGCGCGCATCCTGGGCGGCTTGGGCCGCCGACTGCTCGGCGACGGCGCGGGCCTGATCGGCAGCGTGGGCTCCAAGGCCGCGCGCGATGGATTCCTGGACCGGGCCGCGGGCTACGAGCGCCCGCCGCAGCCGGTCCAGCACGGCGCGGGCGTCCTGCGGGCGGTCTTCCGGGCGCTTGGCGATGAGCCGGCCGATGAGGCTCTTGAGCACGGCGTCGCCGCAGGGCGCCTCGGGCGGGGCCTGGGTAACGTGGCCTGCCCGGAGGGCCGGGGGAGCTGATCTGGGACTCATCGGGCAGCGACATTGGCCAGGCCGCGGTCATGGTCAGCCGCGAATCGCTCGCCGCCGCGCTGGCCGCCCTCGAGCACTGCCTGTCGAGCCATCACGGAGGCACCAATCCGGCCGACAGCGCGCGGCCGCCCTCGCCGATCTCCGCGCCGCGCTGCCAGCCCCAGCGGCACCGGCCCGGGACCCCAAATGAGACCAGAACTGAAACCAGGAGGTCATCGCAAGGATGAACGACGACGACCGGCTCCGTATCGCCGAAGCTCAGTGGTGGCGGTGGAGGTGGGATTTGAACCCACGGAGGGGTTGCCCCCTCACACGCTTTCGAGGCGTGCGCCCTCGGCCACTAGGCGACTCCACCGCCCGAGAGCCTACCCGACACACGACCGCTGACCGTAGCCGGCGTCAAACACCTTGGCGTGCCTGCCCAGGTCCCAGGCGCGTGCACTACGACGTGCGGCGGGCGGCGAAGAAATCACGCAGCAGAGCGCCGCAGTCGCCGGCAAGCACACCCCCGACGATCTCGGGATGGTGGTTGAGACGGCGATCGCGCACCACATCCCAAAGTGAGCCCACTGCTCCAGCCTTGGGGTCAGTGGCGCCGTACACAAGCCTGTCCAGCCTGGCGAGCGTCGTCGCCCCTGCGCACATCGTGCATGGCTCGAGGGTCACCACCAGCGTGCAGCCGGTCAGCCGCCAATTGCCCATCACCCGGGCGGCGGCGCGGATGGCGACAAGCTCCGCGTGCGCTGTGGGGTCACTGTCCGCCTCGCGCCTGTTGCAGGCCTTCGCGATCGCTGTTCCTGCGGCGTCGAGGACGACCGCACCCACCGGGACATCGATTCCTCCGGCCCGCCTGGCTTCGGCCAGCGCTAGCCGCATGGCGGGCTCGAAGATCGCGAGGTGGCTGGCCGCCAGTTCCGGTTGTCCAGCACCTTCAGAACGGGCGCGGCCACCCCCGCCGACGGAGTCAGCCGAGCGCGACATCAAGAGCCCGTTCGAGTGCCCGCGCGAACCCGAGCCGCCCGGCGAGGCTCGCGAGCACCTCATCTGGATAAAGGTCCAGGTCACCGGCGAGCGCGCCAAGTTCCATCTCGTCCACCCCGAGGTCGGCGAAGATCGATAGATCGCCGGCCGGCAGCACCTGGTCGAGGTCCTCGTCCTCGGGTACCGGGATGTCCAGATGGTCGAGAACCTGGCGGGCGAGGGACCACTCCACTGCGGCGGTGACGTCGGAAAGGAAGACGGACACCTGGCCGCCGATGACTCGCAGCGCGACGAAGAAGTCGTCGCCTATCGCGGCGAGGCCTATGGTTCCGCCGATGCTCGGCTGCTGGCGCAGCGCGTGGATCAGGCCATCGAGGTCAGCCGTGACCGCCACCGGGAGGACTTCTGCCTCCCATAGGTCGTCTTCGCGATAGACCACAACCGCGAAATCGGTCGTATCCCCATCCGTCATCGCCGGCCCACCACCGCAGCACTCACGGGGGAATGCTGCCAGATTCAGGTCGCGGCCGTCTCGCCGCCCGGTGAAAAGGCCAAGGCAGTAATGACTCGGACGCCCGCGCTCCCGCACGGCTCAGGGCACCGCCGCGCCCCGCACGCGACCGGGCAGGCAGGCTCCCCCTGGCCTCCCGTGGCACATACCTGGCCCGCCCGGTACGTCGCACGCCCCCGCGGGCAGGCTCGTGCTAGCCTGGCGGCCTGCCGTCGAATCGCGCCGGTGAAGGCCCGCTCACCCGGGCGTTCGCGCGCGTACGCCTTCAGCGGCGGTTCAATGGATGGGCCGCCCTTGTCGGTGCCATTGGCGCCTCACGTATTGTCATCGTCAAGCGGCGGAATCTGGGCACTGCTGGGTAATAAGGGCGGTAAGTGCTTCGAAGTCCTTGAGTTCCGCTTCATACCCGAACATCCTGGTACAGGCAGACGTCGGCGTCACGCAGGGCAGTGTTACAAACAGTTATTTTGTGATTACCTTGCGTACTGCTACGATAGCTACCGAGGCGATAGGGTAAGAAGAGGTTGCCTGTCCTGTCGAGTGCCTCTGGCCTGGGGCGAGGCAAACCGAAGGGATTTTGGGCCGCAACCGAACGTCTATGCCAGTTAGGACATTACATCGCCCGACACGCCCCGTAACCATTGGTCCAAATGTCACGTTGAGCTAGGCTGTTGTCATTGGTTGGATAAGCTGCCGTACGCGCAGGAGGCGAGTGCCCGATGAAGAAGTACCTCGGCTGGGCGGCGATTGCCTTCATACTGTTCTTCCTGTTCACCAACCCCACTGGCGCCGCGACCATCGTGACTAACGTGGTTCACGGCCTTGGGACCGCAGCACATTCGCTGTCAACATTCGTCACCTCGCTATGAGTTGAGGCCGAGATGAGGCTGATCACGCCGGGAGACACGGCCCCGGCGTCAGTGAACCGCTACCTGCTGCCGCATGAGCATCAGGTTATTACCGTCCGTATGCACCCCGCGACGCTCCTCGGCCCCATCACCCTCGTCCTCATCGGCCTCGTGGTCGCCGGGCTGCTGAGCGGCAGCGTCGCGCACGGCAACGGCGCCGCGCTCGACATCATCTGGCTAGCCTGGGGCTTCTTACTACTCCGCCTGATCGTGAGGGTCGCCAACTGGTCGGTTGACTACTTCGTGGTGACGTCGCAGCGAATGCTGCTCGTGACTGGGCTAGTGGACCGCAAGGTGGCGATGATGCCGCTGGTCAAGGTGACGGACATGAGCTTCCAGCGCTCGGCCGCGGGCCGCCTGTTCGGGTACGGTGAGTTTATCCTCGAATCCGCTGGGCAGGACCAGGCGTTTCGTAACGTGCCCTTCGTCCCCTATCCGGAACAGCTTTACCTCGAGGTGTGCGGCTTGATCTTCCCGAGTCAGAAGGACGAAGGCGACGACTGAGCGCCTCCCCTAGACGTGCTGTCACCCCTTCCCCGGGGTTCGTGCGGCCGGACGCCGCTGCGCAGGTGGGCGTCGTCCGGCCGCACGAGCCTTTCCGGGCAGGGCCCGGTCGCTAGTAGGTCCGGTGGCACAAGTAGGTCCGGTGGCACGCTGAGCCGGGCCAATGGCGCCGCCCGTCCGCGCGCACCGTGCCCGACGGATCCCACGCAAAGTCACCCTTGGGTGAATCCGGGCCCAAGCACACGCGTCTCGATACGCACGGCCGGCGTGATCGTCTTGAGATAGTCAGCGAGGGCGCCGGCGGCCGCGTGGAGCCGCTGGGGAGGGTAAGGCGCCAGCCGCTCAAGGACGAAGAACGCGTTTGTGGTGATCGCCGTGATCTGCGTGCGGCGGCACTGCCGCCAGTTCCAGCGCCTGCACGTCACCCCGGCATCGTCGCGCCAGATCACCTCACCGGGCTCGGCTTCCTCCGTCACATGCTCGCCGTGCGCGGTGGTGTCGAAAGGCTCGCCACCGAGGGCGCGGACAAGCCGGGCGGCACCATCGTAAGCGTCCATGTCTTCGCCGCCAATCGGCAGGACATGGCTGACACTCACCGCGTTGTAGGCGTCGACAACGCGGTTGACCTGCGGGAGCCCGGTGGCTGCGCGGCGCAGAAGCGCGTCGACGGAAGAACGGGTCCGCTTGGGTTTCGCGCCGAACGCCTGGTAAGCATCTCGCCACGCCTTCACGTGCTCGTCATTTGCCGGATCGGCGGCTGCCGCCGCTCCCGCGAGCCAGCGCCCAGACTCGCCATCGCTCGGCCCTCCTGCCAGGCCTTCCGCGATCATGATGAGCACCTGATAGTCGGGGCGTAGCGCCCAGACCTCTTCGCCGACCCAGATCTTATCGATCACAGCGGTACCGCCCTCGGCCTGTTCATCCACCCGGTCATGGTCATAGCCAATCACGCCCGGATTGGCAACCTGCCGGCCTTGGAACGTGAGCGGCTCAGCGGAAGTTGCGGCTGATCACGCTTCCGCGCGCGATGGCGGCCACGCGCAGCCTCTCGATACGGGCGGCGACGAGGTTGATGGCGCCCTCGTTGCTTTCAAGGCGGCCATGCACGAGGAGTGCGGCCGTGTCCAGAGCACTGCGCCGGTAGCGCGCCCAGACGGCGGGCGGGCAGATGACGTTGACCATGCCGGTTTCGTCTTCAAGATTGATGAACACCACGCCGCCTGCGGTGGGCGGCCGTTGCCGGTGGGTAACCAGCCCGCCGCACGCGACATTTGAGCCCGGCGGAACGGTCTTGAGCGCCGCAGCGGGGGTGGCGTCCCGCTCTCCGAGCGCCGCCCTGACGTGGGCGATGGGATGCGTGCCTGACGTCCCGGTGGCCCACAGGTCGGCGAGAGTCTCTTCGACCGGGGACATGGCCGGCAGCGGCGGCGCCGCCAGCCCGGGAGCAGTATCAGGAAGCTGCCCGCCGCGGGTGGAGGCGAGCGCCCCCGCCGCCCACAGCGCCGCGCGGCGGGAAAGGCCGAAGCAGCCGAAGGCCCCGGCGATGGCCAGTGCCTCCAGCGCCGCCACGGAAAGCCGGGTGCGCCGGGCGAAATCATCAAGATCCTCGTACGGGCGGCCCGCGGCAATTGCCTCGGCCTGCCCGCTGCCGAGGTTTCTTACACTGGATAGGCCAAGCCTGATACCCGGGCGCCCGGTCATAAGTTCGAGGGTGGCAAGCGCGTCACTCGCGTTAATATCCACCCCACTGACCTCAACCCCGTGGTGGCGGGCGTCGGTGATCAACGTAGCCGGTGAGTAGAAGCCCATCGGCTGGTTACGCAGCAGGGCAGCGGTGAACGCGGCAGGGTAATAGCACTTGAGCCAGGCACTCGCGTAAACCAGGTAGGCGAAGCTGATCGCGTGTGACTCGGGAAACCCGTAGCTGGAGAACGCGAGGATCTTCTCGTAAATCTCCTCCGCCACCGTGGCGGAAATATTCCGTGCGGCCATTCCGTCCAGCAGGCGCTGGCGGAGTTCTTCGATGCGCTCAGGCGCGCGCTTGGCGCTCATCGCCTGGCGGAGCCTGTCCGCCTCGGCAGGGGTGAATCCGGCGCAGTCGATGGCGATCTGCATCATCTGCTCTTGGAACAGCGGAACCCCGAGCGTCTTGCCGAGGGCGCCGCGCATGGACTCGTGCGGCAGCGTCGCTTCCTCGTCACCCCGGCGGCGGCGCAGGTAGGGGTGGACCGAGCCGCCCTGGATCGGCCCGGGCCTGATCAGGGCGACCTCGACGACCAGATCGTAGAACTTCTCCGGCCGCAGCCGGGGCAAAGTGGCCATCTGGGCACGAGACTCGACCTGAAATACCCCGACCGTGTCGGCCCGCTGCAACATCTGGTAGACGGCGGGATCTTCCTGTGGGATCGAACGCAGGTCCCAAGTATGGCCGTGGTGCTCCGATACCAAGCTGAACGTGTCGTGCAGGCAGGACAGCATGCCAAGGCCCAGCAGGTCGAACTTGACCAGGCCGGTGGCGGCGCAGTCATCCTTGTCCCACTGCAGCACGGTGCGGCCGGGCATCCGAGCCCATTCCACCGGGCACACCTCGCCGACCGGCCGGTCACAGATCACCATCCCGCCCGAGTGGATGCCCAGGTGACGAGGCAGCCGCTGCATCTGCCCGGCAAGCTGAACCACGGCCCGCGGGATGCCGGCGTCCGATGGAACCGGCTCGCCCGGTCCTATCTGGTGCGACCAGGCGTCCTGCTGACCGGGTGAGTGCCCGAGCGCCCGCGCCGCGTCGCGGAGCGCCATCCGGGGCTGGTAGGAAATGACATTGGCGACCTGGGCAGCGCGGCCGCGGCCATACTTGAGGTAGACGTATTGGATCACTTCTTCGCGGCGGCGATGCTCGATGTCCAGGTCGATGTCGGGCGGGCCGTCCCGGCCAGCCGAAAGGAACCGCTCGAACAGCAGGCCATGCCGGACGGGATCGACGCTGGTGATCCCAAGCGCGTAACAGACTGCCGAGTTAGCGGCCGACCCCCGCCCCTGGCACAAGATCTTTTCCTCGGTGCAGAATTTGACGATGTCGTCAACAATCAGGAAGTAGCCAGCAAACCCGAGGCCCTCGATCACGTCGAGTTCACGTGCGATCTGCTGGTACGCCCCGGGCACCCGTTCGGTATCTGGGGGGCCGTAACGGTCGGGGGCCTTCTCGGCAACCAGCTTGCGCAGCCACGACATCTGCGTGTAGCTCTCAGGAACCGGCCAGTCCGGTAGCTGAGGCGCAATCACCTTGAAGCTGAACGCGCATTCGCGGGCCAGTTCGACACTGCGTGCGAAGGCAAGTGGAAACCGCCCCAGACGCTGCGCCATTTCCGCCCCGCTGCGGAGGTAGGCGCTGCCGGACGCGGGCAGCCAGCCGTTCATCTCATCCAGGCTGGCCCGCGCCCGCACGGCCGCGAGTGCCTGAGCGAGCCGTGCCTGCGCGGGCGCCGCGTAATGCACATTGTTTGACGCCACCACGCCCATCCCTGCCCGCATGGCCAGTTCGTACAGCGCGTCATTGCGTTCGTCATCGGCCGGCTGGTCGTGATCGATCAGTTCCACCATGACATTGCCGCGGCCGAACATCTCCGCCAGCCTGTTCAGTTCGCCGAGTGCGGCTTCCGGCCCGCTGGCGGTGAGCGCGGCGGGGACCTGGCCCTTACGGCAGCCGGTGAGCACCACCCAGTGGCCGCCATGCGCACTGGCGAGGACGTCGATGTCGTAGCTTGGCCGGCCCTTTTCACCTCCGGCCAGCTGTGCAGCGCTGATCACCCGGCACAGCCGCCGGTAGCCCTCAGGGTCCCTGGCCAGCACGAGTAGATGCCGGCCGGCGGGGTCGGGAACTCCGGCCCGGGGGGTCCCGTGGGTTCTTCCCCCGGGGCTGGCACGGGGGGATCCGGGGGGCCGGCCCACCGAGCTGGCACGTGAGGATCCGGGGGGCCGGCCCACCGAGCTGGCATCGTGGTCACCCACCAGGTCAAGGCTGAGCTCGGCGCCGAAGATCGTGCCTATCCTGACGCCGGTCTCTTCTTCGCTGCGGGCGGCAGCCTGGGCGAACTGGGCAGCTCCGTACATGCCATCGTGGTCAGTGATGGCGAGCGCCGCTATCCCGCGCCTGGCCGCCTCCGCGACCAGTTCGCCCGGCTGCGACGCCCCATCCAGGAAGCTGTAAGAGGAATGGCAGTGCAGTTCCGCCCATGGCACCTGGCCCGCCTGCGTTGCCCTCGTACGCCGGGGCAGGTGAGTGACCTGCCGGGGGTGCGCTGATTGGCCAGCGGTCCCCCCGTCAGCAGGCAGCGCATTGGTGACCGGTACCTCAGCGGGCGGTACCTCGGCGGGCGGCGGATCTGGTGACGGCCGATCAGTGGAGCGAGCACGCCAGGACAGGCGCCGCTCGAACTCATCCCAAGGGACCGGCGGGTTGCTCCAGCCCATGACTGCCGCACCCCCTCCCCCGGCTGATCACCTCAGGCAACAAGCGGTCAGTCATAGGTGGCCTCGATCATCCAACGGCCGCCTTCTACCACTGCCAGCCATGCGTCGCCGTCCCTGGTGACCAGCTGGAACCTGGCCAGCCGCCGGGCCTGCGCCGGATCCCACCACTGTTCGTGACCCGGCCACGGCCCGGCCCAGGCGGTGATCTCCCGCAGCGGCCCGCCGTCGATAGCAAGCCGGGCAGGTGGGGCGGATATGGCGGCACGTCCGGTAACTGTCACAGGTTCCCCCGACGCACAGGTCACGCTCGCGGGCAGCGGCACCGGGTAAACGGTGCTCGGGGATGGTGAGGGAATACGGCCTGGCCAGGGCCTATCCGCGGGCAGCCGCGGAGTACGGCTGTCACCGAACGGCACCAGCGTGACCTGATCACCAGGGCCGCGCCCGCCCGCAAGCACCGGGCGGGTCACCGCATCATGGCCGAGCATCGACTGCACCCGGGTGGCGGCACGCGCAACCCGGTCAGTGACCACGGCCTCACCCCACAACCCAAGCTGTGTGCCCTCATCTGGCACGATCTGGTCCGGTATCAGGCGGAGCACCGTTATCCCGCGCGAGACCTCGTTATCCGCATCATCGGCGGGCGGCCCGCCGCGCAGACGCCTCCCATCGCCGGGTTCCTGTGAATGCCTTCCTGCCGTGCGCCATCCGTCAAGTTGCCAGCGCACCCGCTCCGCCACCGCCAGCGAAGAAAGCAGCCCATCGTGCCGCCACAATCGCGAGTAGGTCCGGCCGCCGGTGAAACCGACCTCCACCTCGACCCGGGCGCACGACAGGCCGCGTCCCGCCAGGTTTTCGAGCAGCCGGTCGGCAAGCGCCTTCCCTGCGAACACCACAGGCTCGGCCTGCAGCGCGGGCGGATCGAACTCCATCTCCGCGGACAGATCGGCGGACGGGGGCCGTGGTGCAAGCGGGCGGGGCTCCAGGCCCCCGGCCAGCCGGTGCGCGATCGCGCCTACGGCGCCGAACCGGGCCAGCACGTCCTGCGCCGGCAGCGCCGCGAAGTCCCCGAGCGTGTGGATACCGAGCTGGGCAAGCAGATTGGCCAGCTCTGGGTGCTCGAGTAGCCCGGCCGGATGCGGGGCGAGGAACCGCCGCGCCCCGCCCGGCGGCACCACTACCCCCTCCCCGCCAGTACGCGCGGCAAGCTGCGCGGCGAACATGCCGTCGGCGACCCCGGTCCTGCAGGTGACCCCGCGACCCGTCACTGCCTGCGTGATCTTCTGCGCGAGTGCTCTTTCGCCCCCGAAGTATCTAGCCGGGCCGCGAGCACCGATCGCGCACATCCCGGGCCGCACCACCTCAACCCGTGGGCAGAATTCCTCCACTGTCGCCACCACCGGCTCGAACGCCCGCGCTTCCGCATCGATGTCCCTGGCCGCCGCGATCAGGACGGGGCAATGGCGCTGCGCATCCCGCAGCCGCTGCCCACGCCGGACTCCTGCCGCCCGTGCGGCCGCCGAGCACGCCACGACCAGATTGGCCGCCACCACCACAGCCGGTACCTCGGGACCCGCCCCCACCACCACGACCGGCCAATCCGGGCACCACACCACAAGCACCCGCGGTGGTACGCCGCGAGTCACATCCACCCGTGCTCACCCCTGTCCAATCGCAACCAGTTCCGCTCCCTCCGCTCCAGCCGCCAGCTCAGCCGCGGCCCGCTCAGCCCCGGCCCGCTCAGCCCCGGCCCGCCTAGCCGCAGCCCGCTCGGCCCCGGCCCGCTCAGCCCCGGCCCGCTCAGCCCCGGCCCGCCTAGCCGCAGCCCGCTCAGCCCTGGCCCGGCTCGCCGGCCCGCCCAGCCCCGGCCCGCTCAGCCGCCATCCTCCTCTCAGCCGCAGCCTGGTCAGCCGCGGCCAACTCTGCCGCCAGCTCTGCCGCGGCCTGTTCTGCGACTGCCACGGCGCCGTCTGGATCTGGCAGCCACCACCACTGCGTACGCGGGCGGGCCCCGCTTCCCCTGCCGCCCGCGACTACCTGCACCCGGCGGCACCGCAGGCGCCCGTGGCCAGCGCCTATCCCGATCCAGTGGGGGGAGGCCACACGCAGCCACAGGTTCGCCCCCTCGAAGGCGCCCGCCACGCCGGCCGCCCCGCCCACCACAACGAGCGCACCGCCGCTGCGCCGCGCATGCGCTGCCAGGCGCCGTGCCACCGGAGCGGACGGCCTGGCGGGCGGGCACAGTAGCACCAGCTCACAGCCTTCGAGCAGGGCAGCAGCTACCTGAGGCCACCGCGGGCCCGGGTCAGGCACCAGCAGCAGCCGGTCCACATCAACCCCCGCGTCGGCTGCCGCGAGCACGCCAAGCTGTGGCATCCCCACCACGGCACACCATGACCCAGCCGCCGACGCCCCGGCCGCTAGCATTACGCAGAGCAATCCGGGCCGCTCCACCGCGATGACGGAACCACGCCGCAGGCCGCCCCCGGGCAGCAGGCCGCTCAGCGCAGGCAGCACCGGTAGCAGTTCCTCTCCTGGCTGCTCCGATGCCAGCTCACGCAGTTGCGCGGATGCCGTGGACACACTCATCACTATCGAACACGTATTCGATAACTGTCAAGCCGGCCTGAGGCCCGCCTTCCGTGGCGTGATGTGGGCGTTTGCCCAGGCCTCGCGGACAACCACCGAATCCGCCCCGGTGAGGGCGACAGGCGGCAAAGCGCAGCGCAGGCCGGGATGCCGCTGTCAGCCGCCCGCTGATCTTCCACCCGGGCACCGCCCGGTGGACGAGGCCAGCCGATCAGGCTAGATCCCGCGGGCCGTCAAGACCACCTGCGGCCGCTGACACACGCCGGGCCATTGGTCCTGACGCCGGCCCGGGAACCCACGAACGTGCTGCCCGCAAGGCCCCATGCCACGCAGCAAGCACTGAGACCTCAAAGACCCTGAGACCCCCAAAGCCCAGACCCCAAGCCCTGAGACCTCGAAGACGCGGCGATCCCGCCCATGTCAAGGCCTCTTCGCGGTGGGATGTGATGTGACCGGGCCATGACGGTTACCTGATCAGCAAGTCTGCACCGAACGCGAGCGCCGCAACCCCGACAACGCCGAACATGCCGACCCAGACTAGGCCTGGCACGCCGGTGAGGCGGGCAAGTTCGTCGGCGTCGGTGGCGCGAAGTCCGCGCCGCCGGGTGCGCTGAAGCTCAACCACCGGCCGCACGGCGCCGAGCAGCAAGAACCACGCCAATGAATACGCGAACACCGCCTGGACCAGCGGGGACGCGAACCAGCACACCGCGAGGACAGTGAGGCCGGCCACCAGCACTGCCGCGAGACCGTAGCCGTTCCGCATCGCCAGGGTCAACCCTGCGAGCAGGACCAGGCTGATGAGCAGCATCGCAATCGGGCGCCCGGCGGCGAGCAGGGCCGCGGCGCCGAGGCCGAGCAGCGAAGGCGCCGTGTACCCGGCGGCGGCCGTGCACATCATGCCCGGACCGGCCGGCTTGCCCGCGGAAATCGTCTCGCCCGCGGTGCTGCGGTGCAGCCGCACCCCGGCAAGCCGCCGTCCGGTCATGAGTGCCACGAGGGCGTGGCCGCCCTCGTGTGCGATCGTCACCGCGTTGCGTGACACCAGCCAGGCCCGGCGCGGTGCCACCGCGGCAAGCGCGAGCAGGCCGCTGACGGCAACCAGCCAGCTTGGTGGCAGGTGCTGCGCCGCAGCAAGACGGTGCCATATCTCGCCAAGCCCCGCGATGTTCACCTCGTCATACTCGTCCCGGCGTGCCGGCGGCACCTGAAGGGCCGCGACGCGACTTGCGACCGGGCGACCGGGCGACCGGGCGACCGGGCGACCGGCGACCGGGCGACACGCCACGCCGACCGGGCTTCCAAATAGCGAGGGTAGGGCAGCCACGGTGATGCTGACGGGTGGCCGGGCAGATCCTCAGGAAACTAGCTAGCAGATCCTCAGGAAACCAAGGGCCACGCTGACGGCCGAGGCTTGCGCCGCAGACCTATCGCCCGCAGCCATCGATTGAAGGGCTAGCCGGGGCGCCAGCTACCGACCTTCTTCGGACGTCGCACAGCCGGAGGCTTGTTACCATTTGGGCAGCGATGCCGAGCCGCCTGACTATGCGGCCCGGTGTGCGGGGAGGTATCCGATGGGCTGGATCAAGGCGCTCGCGATTGGCGTCGCTGTCATCGTGGTCTTCAGCATGATCTCCGTCATCCTGCACCTGGCGTACCTGGTCATCGTGGCGATCGCCATCGGAGCTGTGGTCGCCCTGATACTCAAGGCACGCGGGCGGCTGCGGGCCGGGCGCGAAGAAAAGACCAGGAAGATCGAGGCCGAGCAGACCCAGGCAGCGCTCACGCAGCGTCAGCTCGATGTGCGGGCCCAGGCGGTGCAGCACCAGCAGGCATCGGCACGGCTCAACAAGGACGTCGAGGACGAGCTTGCCAGGCTGAAGCGCGAGATGGAGTAGGCGCGCGCCGGTCAGCCTTCGTGCGAGGTATCGGACTTCGGACCCGTTGTCGCGGACAGCGTTCCGCAAGGCGCGACACCCACCAGACTTCTGGCAGGGCGCCGATCAGGTGCCGCTCTCCGTCCCCCGGAGCGCCTGCGATCATGACCCGCCAGCCGCCATCTCAAGACCCGTCATCGGGGCGGCGACACGTGGACCTGGCCCTCGGCGTGCAGGTTGGGACCAATAGCCCTGTGCCTAAGCCGCCATGCCGGGCAACCGTGGAGATGGCGGACCAAGGTCACTGCCGGGGCTCGCGGCTAACGCGTTCCGTGGATCTTGGTGGATGCGGGCGGTGACCCGGTGGTCGCCTGGGCGCCGATCCGCGCCGCCAAAGATCCACGGGACGCGGGACGCCCGGATGGCGCCAACCTCGGATGGGATTGCGATGAAGAGAACTACCGCAGGGATCGCTGCTGGTGGCGCTGCCCTGGCCGTCGGCGCGGCCGTCACGGCCTACCCAAGGCTATGGCGGCGGCAGTGCCTGACCTGGGGTGCGACAGCCGCCGAGGCCGGCATGGCGATGCCTGGTGATGACCTCCTGCCGCGGCCTGACCTGCTTGCGACACGCGCCATCACGATCGAGGCGCCGGCCAGCGCCATCTGGCCGTGGCTAGTGCAGATGGGCAGTGGCCGCGCGGGCGCGTATACCTACGACTGGATTGAGAATCTGCTTGGCCTCGACATGCACAGCGCGGATCAGATCCTGCCGCAATTCCAGGATCTCAAGGCGGGCGACGTCCTGCCGGCGGGTTCGACGGGCCCGGGCATGCGGGTGGAAATCCTCGAGGCTGATCGCGCGCTCGTGGTGCGGTCCCAAGACGAGAACTGGGTGTGGGCGTTCTGCCTCCACCCGTACGGTGAGGTGACCAGGCTCGTCAGCAGGAACCGCATCGCCGCCCCTGGCGCGTCCCTGTTCAGGCGCGCGTTCAACTTGCTTGTGATGGAGCCGGGCAGCCTGATCATGGAGCGCAAGATGCTGCTCGGCATCAAGGAGCGCGCCGAGCGCCTGGCGCGAGCGGGCGGCATCGACGCCACCGCCAGCGCTGTCGGATGAGCTGACGCCTCTTCACATCACGGGCGCGTATACGGCCGCCGCGAAGCGGAACCGCCGGCTGCGTAGGCGATTCAAGCAATCCACGGTCGTGTCCGAAATTCGCGCCGTGGAACCTTTGATGATCCACCATCGCTGCCCATAGGGCTTCTAACTGTGCATTCGACTGATCGTGACTCTTCAGTAACAATTTGGGATATCCAAAATCTATGTTTTAGCCCCTACACGTGGGTAAGTGCGCACTCATGTCATCGACTGGCGGATATGCCACCGCGCGCCACGGGCTGATCGCTGCGCGCGGCTCGCACGACACCAGGACACGAGTCCGCGCCTGTCACGAGGCGACAGCGGCCGCGATGACCTTGCTCACCCACGAGGAGACCTGATGAAGACCGGAGCCAGATAGGCCTCGCCGTCACGGCAGGTTATGTGCTCGGCAGATTCCACAAGATGAAGTGGGCGCTGGCACTCGCTGCCATGGGCGCGCGTAAGCGGCTCGGCGGCACGCAGGGAGAGTTGCTGCGGCAAGGGACGAAATTGCTCGGTTCGTCACCTGAGCTCAGCAACCTGACCGAAGACATGCGCCGCCGCCTCGTCGAGGCCGGCAAGGCCGCGGCCGTGGCGGCGGTCACCAAGAGAATCGACTCCCTCAGCGACAACTTGCGGGAGCGCAGCGACGTTCTCCGGACCGTGGGCAGCCCAGCAGCAAGCGGCAACCCCACAGTAGGCAACGAAGAGCCCGTCGATGAAGCGGACCAGCAAATTCCTGACCCCGTCGATGAGGTGGACGAGCAAAGCCCTGACGCCGTCAATGCGGTGAACAAGCCACTTCATGACACCGAAGAAGACGGAGAAGACAACTCGCGCCCTGCCAGGCAGACGGGCTCATCCCGCTCGCGCCAGTCGCCGACGGAGCGAAAGGGCACGCAGCGGCCGCCTAGCGGATCGCCGGACAGCACGGCATCAAGTCGTCCGCGCACCCGTGCCGAGTCGCCCGGGCAGGAAAGCCCGAGCCGGACCCGGCGCCACAGTGGCAATGGGGCGGCTGAGAGTGAGGCGGCCGTACCGAGGAGCACGAGGCGCGCACCGGACGGCAGGCCGCCGAGCGGGCGGTCGGCCATCAGCAGGACCCAGGGAGGGCGTCGATGACTGAGCAAGCGGAGCAAGTCGCCAAAGGCGCAGGGCCGATTGGCGCCCTCGTCTCCGATCTGCCCACAGACCGGCTGATGAAGGAGTTCGAAGACTTCCTGGGCGCGGTCGCAGAGCGTGCGGTTGCCTTCGCGGCCGACAAAGTCGGTACCGCCACCGAGCGGCTGACCAGATACGCGGAAAAGGGCGGCAGCCCGGCAGGCAAGGCCGCGGCAACAGCCGCGGCAACAGGAGCGCGTGCGCTCGGCCAGGGTAAGTCGCCGGTGCGTGCGCTCATGACCGCTGGGATGAGTGGCGTCAAGGAGAAGATCGGTCAGGTGGCCGGCGGTGGTGGCGGCGACAGCGGCGGCAAGAAGCTGAAGGTCACGAACATTGTCGAGCAAATCGACGTCGGCGTACCCGTCGATGTCGCGTACAACCTGTGGACGCAGTTCCGGGACTTCCCGAGCTTCATGAAGAAGGTCGAGAACGTGGAGCAAGAGGACGACGAGAAGCTGACCTGGAAGGCTCAGGTCCTCTGGTCGCACCGGACCTGGCGTTCAACCATTACCGAGCAGGTCCCGGACGAGCGGATCATCTGGCAATCGGAGGGCGACAAGGGTTACGTCGACGGCGCCGTGACGTTCCACGAAATCACGCCGGACCTGACACGCATCCTCGTCGTGCTCGAATATCACCCGCAGGGGTTCTTCGAGCGGACAGGCAACATCTGGCGAGCCTAGGGCAGGCGGGTCCGGCTTGAGCTCAAGCACTTCCGCCGGCAGATCATGACCCAGGCCATCCTGCACCCTGACGAGGTCGAGGGCTGGCGCGGCGAGATACGGGACGGCGAAGTGGTCCGTGCCCACGGGGAGCGGGGTGAGCAGGAGCCAGCGGACGGGGATTCGGTTACGGACGGCGACGACGCAGAGGCTGAAGATCAGGCAGAGGCCGGCGACGATTATGACGAGTATGAGGCCGACCTCGACGACGAATACGACCAGGACGACCAGGACGACGACGCATCGGCGCCGCCCGAGGATCTTGATGCCGATCAGGATGACCAGGCAGAGCCGGAAGACGAGTATCAGCACGACGAGGAGCCCTCTGACGAGCAGGAGTACGAGGACTCCGGCGAGGACGAGGGTGGGCCGGAATCGCTCAACGGCGAAGTCGGCGGGCAGGCTCGCGATGGCGTCCCCCGGCGCGGCCGGGGCGTGACGACGGGAAGCCGGTGAACCTGTGACCACGCCCGCCGTCAGGCCCCAGCCGCGGAGCTACATCGACCGGCCATCGCCCAGCGGCCTGGCCGAGGTCCTGGAACTGATACTCGACAAAGGGCTCGTGATTGATATCTACGTGCGGATTTCGCTCGTGGGAATCGAACTCCTTACCATCGACGCCCGGATCGTGGTGGCGAGCGTCGACACCTATCTCCGCTTCGCCGAAGCGGTGAACCGCCTGGATCTCACCCAGACACAAACTCATCGCCTGCCCGAGCTTATGGACGACCTTCGCGAGGGCGGGGCCAGGTCCAAGACGAAAGGCGCGCTGCAAGGGGTCAAGGAGAAGCTCGGCGAAACCCTGAACGCCCGCAACGGCGCGGACGGTGCGCAGGAGAACGAAGAAGCAGAGCTCAGGCCGCGTGAGCAGCGGTACAGAAGAGGGGGCCCATAGCCATGAGCCCGGCCCGGCGGCCGGGTGCCCGGATGGGCGCGTCCGTACCTGACGGTCACCCGTTGCCAGGACCGCGCTACGTCTACGGAATCGTGCCATCCACGGCGCCCGTGCCCGGCCGCCTGCGCGGCGTCGGAGATCCGGCCGGCCGCGTGTCGCTCGTCGCGCACCGGCGCATCGCCGCCGTAACGAGCGGTGTCCAGCGTGGCCAGCCGATGGGCACCCCTGCGGACCTGCGCGCGCATGCGAATGTGCTCAACACGCTGGTCACGTCGGCGCCGGTGCTGCCGATGCGGTTCGGCGGGGTCATGGCAGACCAGGAGGCGGTCGTCGCCGAGTTGCTAGCGCGGCACTATGACACGTTCACCGGCCGCCTTGACCGGCTCGATGGCCACGAACAATTCACGATCAAGGGCCGTTACGTCGGCGACATCGCACTCCGTGAGCTGCTGACGGCAGATCCGGAGGCCATGCGGCTGCGTGAATTCCTGCGGGGCCGCACCGCCGGAACCTGGCGCCCGGAAAGCATCCGGCTTGGCGAGCTTGTTGCCCGGGCACTGGAACGCACGAAACTGGCCGACATGGATGCGCTGATCGACGCGCTCGCACCGCACTGCGCCGCCATCGCGGAACACGGCACTTCCGCACCGGACAGCGCGGTGCACGCCGCGTTCCTGGTGCGGCAGCCGCGGCGCCCCGGGTTCGAGCGGGCCGCGGAGGAACTGGGCCGACGCTGGCACGGCCGGATCCGGCTGCGCCTCGTCGGGCCGATCGCGCCTTTCGACTTCGCCGAGCCGCCTGAGGGGGACGAGCCATGGGCTTGTTTACCGGTCTGCTTACACTTCCCATTGCCCCGGTGCGCGGCGTCGTCTGGCTGAGCGAGCAGGTGCTCGACCAAGCAACCCTCGAGGTTAACGAACCTGTGGCTGTCTACCAGCGCCTCGCGGAGATCGAGGAGGCCACGGCGGCAGGAGAGATATCCCCGCAAGAGGCCGCTGAAGCGGAAGAGCAATTGGTCGCGCGGCTCATGTGGGCTCGCGCGGGCGGCGGTCAACCGGAGGTGTGAGGCATGCCACGAAACAGCGGCGGCACTCGCCGCGAGGACGGGCAGAACGGGCACGTCAGAGAGGCGGACTTGGCGGACAACGGGCCGGGCACAGCGGAAGGCGGCGCAAGAGGCCGCAGTTACACTACCCGCAGTGGCCGGGCACACGATGCTGGTACACGCGATGCTCGTGCACGCGACGCCAGGGCAGGTGGCTCCGGCGCAGGTGACCCCGGGGCAGCTGACTCCGGCGGCGCCCACGACGCCGCATCGCGTGAGCGGGCAAGGCGGTGGCCACTGGGAGCCAGGCAAGCTGCGCAGCGGGCGGCACGGCAGGTGCTCGAGCTGACCGGACGCCAGCCGGAGAATGTGATCTCGATCGCGAAGGACGAGGAAGGCTGGCAGGTCGGAGTCGAGGTCGTCGAAATGCACCGCATCCCCGACTCCGCCGACATCCTTGCCGTCTATCACGTTGGTCTCGATGCGCGCGGCGAACTCGTCGCATGCCAGCGCGAGCGGCGCTATCACCGCGGCAGCACCGAGGGGGGCTGAGATGACGCAGCCATGGAGCAGCGCCGCACGGGCGCCCGGGCGCCCCGAGCCCGCCAACCTGGCCGACATCCTCGAACGCGTGCTGGACAAGGGCATCGTGGTGGCCGGTGACATACGCGTGAACCTGCTGGACATCGAGTTGCTCACGATCCGGCTTCGGCTGCTGATCGCATCCGTCGACCGGGCACGCGAAATGGGCATCGACTGGTGGGAACACGATCCAACCCTCTCGTCGGGCAAGGGTGGCCTCGCCGACGAAAACCGTCGGCTGCGGGAGCGCATCGGCGAACTCGAGACAGCGGCCGACGGCGGTGGCGACGCACGCGCAGGTGCCATCCCGGCCGATCGCGAGGCGGCCGATGCAGCCGGGCGGCAGATTCGCACCCGCCGCTCACGTCCAGGCCAGGACAACGATGGCTGACAATAGCGCCACCTGGGTGTACGCGGTCACCCGCGACCCCGATCCGGTCCTGCTGCGGGGCGCCGGGGTGGGCGGCGAACCGGTACGGGCCATCGGCGATGCAGAGTTGGCCGCAGTGGCCGGCTCGGTCGACGCGAACGCCTTCGGCGAAGCGGCACTTGAGCGCAGGCTGTCCGATCCGGATGAGCTCGAGGCGATCGCCCGCGCCCACCACCAGGTGATCGAGATCGTCGCGGCGGCGCGCCCCACATTGCCGCTGCGGCTCGCCACGGTGTACCGCGACGATGACCGGGTCCGCGCGCTCTTGACGCAGCGGCGAGCCGAATTCGCCGACATGCTGCGCTGGCTCGACGGCCGCACCGAGTACGGCGTGAAGGTGTGGGCGGATCCGGAGGTCATGACCGGCGGTGATAAGCAAGCGCAGGCGGGACAGACGATGCAGGCGCCAGGCGGCCGCGCGCCATATGTTGACGGCAATGGCGCGACTGGCCGCGGCCCGACCGCGGGAACGGCGTACCTGTTGCGGCGCCGTGCCAATCTGACGGCACGTGCCGACGGGTGGCAGCGCGGCGCGGCACGCGGGGATGAGATCCACGCCGCCCTCGGCAGGCTGGCCGTCGCCGCACGCAGGCACGCACCCCAGGACCCGCGGCTGACCGGAAACGAAGACGGCTGGATGGTGCTTAACGGCGCCTACCTCGTCGATTCCGGCCGGAGCCAGGAATTCGCCGCGACCGCAAGCGCGATGGTGAGCGGGCTTGCCGGGTTCCGGCTCGACGTGACAGGTCCGTGGCCGGCGTACTCGTTCAGCGTCGGTCGCGATCAATGACTGTGCATGAGCCGGCCGGAGCCGACATCGCGGCGCGGATGCCCGGGCGGCAGGTCGCGCTCGTGGACCTCCTCGACCGCGTGCTTGCCGGTGGGGTCGTCATTGCGGGCGAAGTGACGTTGTCTATCGCCGACGTCGACCTGGTCCGTATCTCGCTCCGGGCGCTCGTCGTGTCTATCCGCGCAGGCATGTGCGAGCCAGGCAACGCTCACCGAGCGGGCAGCTGGGAACGCACGACATGAACACCGACCGCGGACCCGGCGGCGCGACCGGGGCACCGGCACTGCCCGGGCTCGGCAGGAATCTAGCCATCGATCCCGAGTCAGCGGAGCGAAGCCTGGTCGCCCTCGTCCTCACGGTGGTCGAACTGTTGCGTCAACTGATGGAACGCCAGGCCATCCGCCGCGTAGATCAGGGAGATCTCACCGCTGACCAGGTGGAAAAGGTCGGGGCAACGCTCATGGCCCTCGACGCCCGGATGAACGAGCTTTGCGACCACTTCGGGCTCGCCCTCGATGACCTCAACCTTGACCTCGGTCCGCTCGGCCCGCTGCTGAACAGGGACTGACGAGCAGGGACTGACGGCGCAGCCACATCCCGCGCGGAAAGCCCATTCTCGGCGGTATCCGGATGGATCCGGTAGTTGCATGCGCACCCGCAGCATGCCGCTGAGATGTCTGCACCATAAACCACGACGAGCCGGGCGTCTAACCCTTAGGCCATAGTCACCCATCGCCGGACCCTTGCCGACATGATCCAAGTACCCATGTACTGGCGGGAATCGGCATGATGATGGGGCCGGGTGAGCCAGAGGAGACTGAATGGAGCCGCAGCACGCGCTCTTCGAGCCGTTGCGCCGACTTGATCCGGAACGTATCGGCTCCTACGTTCTGCTCGGCCGGCTCGGTGCCGGCGCCATGGGCCGGGTTTACCTGGGTAGATCGGCCGCGGGGCGCCTCGTCGCGGTCAAGACGATCAGGCTTGAATTCGCGGAAGAAGACGATTTCCGC
This sequence comes from uncultured Actinomycetota bacterium, assembly GCA_963727015.1. GTDB lineage: Bacteria > Actinomycetota > Actinomycetes > Streptosporangiales > Streptosporangiaceae > DATFVJ01. The sequence continues at coordinate 493,490 of CAVSEV010000011.1, forward strand.
GCCCGCTTCGCCCACGAGGTTGCCGCGGCACGCCGGGTCAGCGGAGTTTTCACGGCGGCCGTGGTCGCCGCCGACCCGGACGCCGACCTGCCCTGGCTTGCCACCGCCTACGTACCCGCGCCCTCCTTAGATCGCCTGGTGCGGGCCTGTGGCCCGCTGCCGGTGCCGACCATCCGCTGGCTAGCGGCAGGATGCGCCGAGGCGCTCGAGTCGATCCACGGCGCCGGGCTCGTGCACAGGGACCTGAAACCCTCGAATGTGCTCGTGTCGCCCGACGGGCCCAGGGTCATCGACTTCGGGGTGGCGCGGACAGCGGAACGCATCCACCTCACCTCCACCCACGGGTCCGTGGGCACGCCCGCCTACATGGCGCCCGAGCAGGCGCGAGATACCCGGCAGGCGACGACGGCAAGCGACGTGTTCTCGCTCGGCTCGACGCTACTGTTCGCCGCGAGTGGGCACCCCCCGTACCGGGGCCAGACAGCGATGGACATCCTGGTGCGGCTCGCGACCGAGCCACCCGACATCAGCGGCCTGCCGAAAGAACTGACCGACATCGTGACCGGCTGCCTGGACAGGGACCCGGCCAAGCGCCCGACCTCGGCGTCGCTGCTAGGGCAGCTCGCACCGTATATGGATGCTGGGGCCGGGCATGGGTTCGGCGCTGCGCTGCCTGATGCGGCCCTCGGCCTGATGGAGGACTACCGGCATGGTCCTGGAGGCTCGCCCCGGGCTGCGGGTGAAACCGAGGATGATTCCACCATCGGATCCGTTGTGTCCCTGCGCGGGCCAGGCCATCTCGCCAAGCGCCGCAAACTTGGGCGGCGCCGATCCGCCAAGGCGCCGCAGCCCGGCAGGCCAGACTCACCCCTGCGAAGGCCCCGGCGGGGCAGCAGGATCGCGACTGTGGTCGCCGCGGCGGCCGCAGTGGCCGCCCTGGTGGTCGGGGTCAGCCTGCTTGACGAGTCGATCAACAGCGGCGGGAACCCCACGGCGCAGCGCCCGTTCCCGCCACCGCCGGCGCCGGCGATTCCGCCACCGTCGGTAGCTGGAACCACGCTACCCGGCCCCGGTGGACAGCGTGGAAATGAGCTGATCACGCTGAACCAAGCCAGTGGCGACGGATACACCGGCTTCGTTGTCCATGGTGGCGGGTGGCCGTCGGGCCAGCGGATCACGGTACGGCTGGACGGGCGCGCGTCGCCCTACATGCCCACCGTCGATTCGGCCGGAACGTTCAGTTACACGATCAACCAAGGGAACGAATTCTTCTCCGCAAGGATGCCCCGTGGGAGTTACACGGTCGTTGTGACCGCGCCAGGGGGCGAGGCGGCCAGGGTCTCGTTCACAGTCGATCACCCGTGACCCGCGCGGGAGTGACCGCAAGCGCGGCGGCGCGCCGGGCCTGATCATGGCCGGCGAGTCCACCAGAGGTCCTCCTGCCGGGAGCACCATGCCGGATCGCTGAGGCGCGCCAGGTCGGCGGAGCTGATGACCCCGTGCTCGATGAGCACTTCCACCACCACCTCGTCGGACAACCGGATGTCCGAGCGGACAAGCCCGCGGTCGGTGATCTTTCGGCGCAGTACCTTGACGTGCTCGCCCACCCGGGCAGCGAGCCGGTCACGGAAGGCCGGATCGTTGTCGAAACGCTCGAGTTCGTACCACGCGCCTGTCACCTCGAGCGCGGTGCGGGCGATCTCCGGTGTCCTCGGCAGCGGCGTCGTGCGCGTGGGGTCGATCAGCCATGGCCTGCACCACATCAGCGCGACGAGAAAAAGCTTAGTCTTCGGGTCCAGGTGCAGCGGGAGCAGGGTCGAGTCACTATCCGGACGGACCGAAGGCGCGTCCAGGCCGAAGTCCGTCATGCCGCCGGAGGCGCTGACGACCACCACGCGAAGGAACTGGCCATCGTCCAGCATCGCGCGCGATCCCACCAAAGTGATTCCGGCCCGCACGAACCATCCGCCTGACGGCTCCACACCTTCCTCCATCCTGGGCAGCCGCGTCCTGTTCCCATCGCTTTCTGTGTAAAGAGCGTGGGTGCGGCTGAGGTTGGCCACCCAGGCGCCACCACTCACCGCCGCGATTAAGCCGGCCCGGCGGGAAAGGCCGCGGCCAGCAGGAATCAGCAGATCCGCGTCCGGTCCCCGCCCGAATACCAAACGGCACCCTGACGGGATCCCTACCACGTCCCCGGTCGGCGTCGTGACGTGCGCCGCCGCTGCCGGATCCAGCGCCATCGCCTTCCTCACCTGTGCCGCTTGCCTCGTATCGCAAATACTAGGGCCGCGGTTCCTGAGGTGCGTACCCCGGAGTTCGGGGATGGCTGTGCGCGCTAGTTCGCGCTTGACTGTGATCAGCCCGGGGCGGGGCGTGAACACAGTAGACAGGGTGAGCGACCGCTGAACGGCCAGGGCCCGCTCAGACCAGCGGCGATGCGGGCGCAGGCCGCGCGACGAGGCTGCTCTCAGGTCGCGTTGCGGGGGGGATCCTGTAACTCGCGTTATCCGCCTCGCCCCGGCCGCACGAACCGGCCCCGCGAACTTGCCGTATCCCGCCCGGACCACCTGGGGCAGGCCCGGGGCCAGGGCTTGCGACCGCACGGGCGCGGTAAGCCATCCGCTGGCACAGTACCGCGGCGCGCCGCGGTCCGGGCCCGGGGTTTGCGTACTGGGCGCCAGCGTCGCGAATTGCTGCTGCGGTCGCGCTGAACCGCATCGCCATCGCGGCGCCGATCCGCGCCGCCGAAGATCCACGAAGCATGCCTTACCTCACCGTTCCTCAGCCAGCGATGCCGAGAAAGCGTTTGACGTCCGCTGCCTCGCGGTCGAGCGCCGCCTCGTCGGCGCCGGTGAGCGAGGTGAAGGGATTGAGCCTGACCTCGCCCTGCGCGATGGTCCAGGTCGCGGCCGCGCAGCCCCGGATGAGCGCGAACGGGCGGAACACCCCGTTCACCGTCACGATCCCTTGATGGGTACCCACGTATGGCTCGCGCGAGGCCCAGCCAAGCAGCAGAGGGTCGAACGCGCCAAGCAGGCGAGGCGGTGGCAGCGCGGCCCGCTCGGCACAGTCCCGGCCGCTTGGGCCGCCGCGGCGGGTCAAGCGGGCCAGCCGGGCAGGGCCGTCGGTCTGGTCAAGTTCGGCCCCGATCTCGGCGAACCCGCGCCGTGCGTCGCGAAGCGGCAAGCCCGACCACTTGGCGAGATCACGGTCCGTCGCAGGGCCGTGCCCGGCAAGGTAACGGCGGGCGAGCCTGGCCAGGGCGGTGTCGCGATCTACCGGCGCGGGCGGCGGCCCCAGCCAGTCCCTGACCAGCACGTAGGCCTGTTCGGGACTGGCTCGGCCAGCTGTGACGGGTCCGCGGACCATGCTGCCGCGCAACGAGGCCAGCCCGAGAATGTGCACGATAGCCTGCCCTTCTGTCCGTACCCCGGCCGCGGCGATGCGCTCAGCGAGTTGCCCGCGGGTCAGCGGCCCGTCCGCGGCCAGCGAACGTTCGATCACCGCGACGGCCCGGTCAGCGGAATCGGGCGGCACACCCTCCTGGGCCAGGCGGCGGGCGTTGCCGGTGAACACCGGCGGCGACATCAGTCCGTGCAGCCACCAGTAGTCCTCGCTGCGGACCAGATGCAGTGTGCCGCGATTCAGCCAGGTAACCACCAGCGAACGCTCGGCGGTCAAGCCGTGATCGACGTCTGCCGCGCGCAGCCCGGCCGACCGCGCCCTGACCGCCAGCCGCGCGCCGCGAGGGTCCTGCGCCTGGATGGCCACCAGCCGGTCGGCGACATCTAGCACACTGCGCGCGGGCGGCCCGCAAAGCAACTGTGCCGCGAACCGCTCGGCATGCACCATCAGCCCGGCTGGCGGCCTTGCCGCTGCGCAACTCATAGGCCGATCGTGCCACGAGGAGCCTGTTTGCGAGCCCTCGCGCGGCGCGAGCGGGTGATCCACGGCGCCGCGCAGCAGGGCACGGTCCTCAAACAGGCTCTTTGCACGATGGCGAGTTGCACCATGGCGGGCGCGACCGGCCGCCCGCACGCACTGGGTGGCGTCACGACGCGCAGCCGTTCAGGATCAATCCTGTCGCCAGCGACCTCGGTGACTACCGGTCAGGCTAAGTCGGCGCGGCGGCGCGCGGACGGCCAGCCGGCCGGGGTTACGATCCCGTACTCCCGGATCTTGCGGTAGATCGTCGCACGGGACATGCCAAGCGATTCTGCCGCCTTCATCTTGTTGCCCTCGTAGTCGAGCAGGCCCTGCACGATGGCGTCGCGCTCTATTGACTCCAGCGGGCTGAGCAGCCTGCGGCTCACCGTCCAGCATTCCGGTGGCAGGTCCTTGGGCTGGATCGCTCCGGTACGGCGATGCTGGACGACCTGTTTCATCACCTGCCAGAGCTGCTGGGTGTTGCCTGGCCAGCTCGACCTCAGGAGAAGCTGCATCGCCTCCGGCGAGCAGACCAGCCGGCCGGGCTGATTGAGTTTTGCCAGGAAGAATGGCACAAGGTCGTGCAGGTCCTCGATGTGGTGGCGGAGCGGTGGCAGCTCCACGGTGCTCGGGAAGTACCGCAGCAACTTGGTCGGGTCGCTGTTCGCACGTCTGCGGTCAAGAGTGACCGCAACCCACAGCGCGCGTTCCTGTCCCGCAGCACGTGCCTCCTGCAGGGCGCTGGAAAGGCCGTGCAACTGCTTGGCGCCCAGCGCATCCACGTGCCGGATGACCAAGGTGCCGCGGCCTTCGAGCAGCTCACGACGCGCCCGCTGGACCCAGTCCTGGCCTGGCTTCTCCGCAGCGTCGAAAACGCGGAAACGGCCGGCCGGATTCCTGCGCTGGTGCACCGCCTGGACCACGGCGAGCTTCCCGACGCCGGGTTCGCCCTCGAGCGCCAGCCATTCCGCTGAGTCGTAGACAGCCTCCACCTGACGGCACCCACGCAGCCACAGCGGCCCGTCGCCCACCAGGCCAGGAAGGAACATGGGCGCCCTGATCGCCGCTTTCTGGCCGCCGTCTGCGGCCGGCCGGCTTGCCGCCTCGATCAGCTTCGCATGGACGACGCCACCAATAAAGTGTCCCTTGCCAAGGACGGGCTTGCAGTAGATCCGTGCCGTGATGCCGGTGGGCAGTTCGACAGCCACCGGTCCTACGTGGCGGCCGGCAAGTACCTCGGCTGCGTGGCCGAGCAGGACGGACTGGTCGGCCGGATCGAGCACCTGCCTGGCGGAATCATTCATCATTACCAGATCATTGCTGAGTGCCATCACGATTCCGCTGACGTGGCGGCAGGCCCGCAGATACTCCTGCAACAGCTGATACTCCTGTGCGTTGCTGTCGGTGAGCAGCGCCTGCTTGATCTGGCCGGCGGTGGTCTTGGCCAGCGCGACAAGCAGTGCGTCGGCGTCCCTGCGCCAGCAGGTCAGGTCCACCGCCCCAACCGTCTTGCCGGACATCGGGTCGTGGATCGGCACCCCGGCGCAGGCAAGGTCCTCGAGGTCTTCCGCGTAGTGCTCGTGGCCGAATACGTGCGCCGGCTGGCCGCCCTCGAGCGCCGTGCCGATTCCGTTGGTACCGACATGTTCCTCGGCGTAGCTGAAGCCGGGAGCGAGCTGCACGCCATCGAGGTGCCGCTCGAGATCGTGGTCGGCGGTGAGGCGGCTCAGCACCACACCCGCCGCGTCGGTGAGAATGACGCTGATGGGCTGGCCCTGCAGGTTCGCGTGCAGGTTCCTCAGCACAGGCAGGGCGCTGCGGGTTAGCGGCGTGTCGAGATCCGGGTCGCGAACATACGACAGCTCAACACGGTCGGCCGCAACGTTCCACTGCCTGGAACGCCACCACGACGCCAGAATCGAATCGCGCACTACGTCCCGCGCGACCGGCTCGGCGGTAAGGAACCGCTCCCTGGCCTGGGCCAGCCGGGGGCTGTCGGCCGGAGATCGCAACTGCACTGCTGTGGGCACCATCGCGCCTCCCCCGCCCCCCGCGCAGGCCGGAGACTCAGCCCGCGAAGGTGGGCATCCGCGTCCGCAAACTACCTACCCCAACATAAAGGTGGTCTTAACACCGTTTGTCTCATGTTGAGACGGATAACCAGCTCTGAGCGCCGTTTGGTGGGATTCACGTCGGCTTGTCCCGATTCGCAGCCACCGCCAGGAGGTGCCGGATGGACGAACCGCAGGCACAGCAAGGCGAGACCTACAATCCATGGAGCATCGTCAACGTGGTGTTCCATCATCTGGCCAGGCAGGGCTTGCATCCCGTACTCGGCGACCGCGGCGACCCTGGCGCGCCGGCGGCCGAGTTGCTCCGAACGCTGGGCATCGAGCCAGCGGCGGAAGGCAACCGCCACGTCTCAGAGCACATCCAGCAGCATCTCGCCGAACTCCGTGAGGCCGTATTTGGCGAGAGTTGATCATCGCTTGGCGCCGTGACCTGCGGCACAAGGTCACTGCTGTGTCTCATGTTGAGAGCCCACAAGCCCCCTTCACGGGTTGTGATTCAGCACACAGGAGCTTTCACCCGGCAGGCGCTGCGCGTTCGCCGGCGAGGTGAGGCGCCGGATCTGAGAATGCGATCAGGGCTGCAGGCGGGCCGCCTCAGCCGGCCAGAAGGTAACCCGCCAGAAGGAAAGGGGTGACGATGAGTCGCCAGAGTGTGGCCAAGGCCCACCAGAAGATCCAGGAACTGTCCTGGGAACCGATGTACCACGAGCCGGTGGCACAGTACGGGACCGACTACACATTCCGGAAGGCGCAGAAGAAGGATCCGCTCAAGCAGGTCCTTCGGTCATATTTCCCCATGCAGGAGGAGAAGGACCACCGCGTCTACGGAGCCTCGGACGGCGCCATCCGCGGCAACATGTTCCGTCAGGTGCAGGAGCGCTGGCTGGAGTGGCAGAAGCTGTTCCTGAGCATCATCCCGCTGCCCGAGATCTCGGCGGCGCGGGCGATGCCGTTGCTGTTCCGTACCGTCCCCAACCCGGAGCTGCACAACGGTCAGGCGATCCAGATGATCGACGAGGTGCGGCACTCGACGATCCAGCAGAACCTCAAGCGCCTGTACATGAACAACTACATCGACCCCGCGGGCTTCAACAGCAGCCTGCGCAACTTCCAGAATGACTACTGCGGGACGATCGGCCGGCAGTTCGCCGAGGGCTTCATCACCGGTGACGCCATCACCGCGGCGAGCATCTACCTGACGATCGTGGCCGAGACGGCGTTCACCAACACACTGTTCGTCGCCATGCCAGCCGAGGCCGCCGCCAACGGCGACTACCTGCTGCCGACGGTGTTCCATTCAGTGCAGTCCGACGAGTCCAGGCACATCAGCAATGGCTACGCCACGCTGCTGATGGCCCTCGCCGACGAGGAGAACCACCAGCTGCTGCAGCGCGACCTGCGATACGCCTGGTGGAACAACCACCGGGTGGTGGACGCCGCCATTGGCACGTTCATCGAGTACGGCACCAAGGACCGCCGCAAGGACCGGGAGAGCTATGCGGAGATGTGGCGTCGGTGGATCTACGACGACTACTACCGCAGTTACCTCGTGCCGCTGGAGAAGTACGGGCTGGTGATCCCACACGACCTCATCGAGGAAGCGTGGAACCAGATCTGGAACAAGGGCTACGTCCATGAGGTGGCCCAGTTCTTCGCCACCGGCTGGCTCGCGAACTACTGGCGGATCGACCCGATGACCGACAAGGACTTCGAGTGGTTCGAGTACAAGTACCCGGGCTGGTACGACAGGTACGGCAAGTGGTGGGAGAACTACAACCGGCTCTCGAGGCCGAACGGGCACAACCCGATCGTGTTCGAGGACGTCGATTACGAGTACCCGCACCGCTGCTGGACCTGCATGGTGCCGTGCCTCGTCCGCGAGGACATGGTCATGGACGAGGTCAACGGGCAGGTTCGCACCTACTGCCACGAGGAATGCCGCTGGACGGACGTGACGGCCTTCCGGCCCACCTACCAGGGCCGGTCGACGCCGAACATGGGCCAGCTGATCGGGCACCGCGAGTGGGAGACGCTCTACCACGGCTGGAACTGGGCCGACGTGGTGTCGGACATGGGCTATGTGCGTGACGACGGCAAGACGATGGTGGCGCAGCCACATCTGGACCTGGGCGACCAGAAGAAGATGTGGACGCTGGACCACCTGCGGCGCTGCCCGCCGCTGGCGAGCCCGAACGTGCTGCTCAACGAGATGACACCGGAGGACCGGGAAACGTTCCGGGCGAACTACGTGCGCGGCGGTCCCGCCGGCCGGTTCGCGCCCGCGGAGGACTGAGCGGAGGTCCGGTAAGCGGACGGGAGAAGGAGGGCCTGCGGCCCAGTCCCTGGCCCTCCTTTCCCGTCTGGTGGCAGCGCGCACCGTTTTCCCGGTGGCATCGCGCAGTCGGTGAGGGAGTCATGTCCGGCAAACATGTGGTGCGTTTCGAGCCGGTCGGCATCGAGATCGAAGTGGACGAGGAGCAGACGGTCCTGCGTGCCGCGGCGGAGCAAGGAATCATGCTGATGCACGGCTGCAAGGAGGGCCAGTGCTCCTCGTGCAAGTCGTTCGTTCTCGATGGCGACGACATCGAGCTGGACAGGTACTCGACGTTCGCGCTGCCCGACTATGAGCGGGAGGAGGGTTTCACACTGCTGTGCCGCGCGCACGTCTATGAGGACGTCACGATCGAGCTCCTCAACTTTGACGAGGACATGATCCGCTCGGGGCTGCCAATTCAGGAGGCGGTGGCCGAGGTGGTATCCAAGGATGCGGTCACCCACGACCTGCGGCACCTCGTGCTGCGGCTGCTCGAACCCCAGGAGATCAAATTCTTCCCCGGGCAGTATGTCGACATCGCCATCCCTGGCACCGAGGCCACCCGCTCGTTCTCGATGGCCAACACCTCCAGCCGCGAAAGCGGCCAGCTCGAGTTCGTCATCAAGGTTTACCCGGACGGGCTGTTCTCACATTTCCTTGACACCCGGCTCGCCGTCGGCGACCAGCTCAACCTCACGGGGCCGTTCGGGGTGTTCACACTGCGTGAGGGGAACGACACCGATTTGATCTTCGTCGGTGGCGGCGCAGGGATGGCGCCGATCCTGTCACTGCTTCGCTCAATGGCCGAGCGCGGCATCGAGCGCAAGGCCACGTACTACTACGGCGCACGGGGACGCAGGGACCTGTGCTTCGAGAACGAGCTGCGCGCCCTTGAACAGTCGCTGCCGAGGTTCCGTTACGTGCCGGCGCTTTCCGAGCCAGCCAAGGAGGACGGCTGGGACGGGGAGGTCGGCCTCATCACAGCCGTTGTGCAGCGGCACGAGGCCAACCTGGCTGGTGCGCACGCTTACGTCTGCGGTCCGCCACCGATGGTGGAGGCTGCGACGCCCCTGCTCACCCGGCTGGGGGTGGCCGAGAAGCACGTCTATTACGACAAGTTCACGACTACTGGTGATCCCGACGAGAAGTGAGGGGCAGTCGCTCGGCACACGATCCAGGCAGGTGGCCCGCGCGGTGGCCATACCGTGGCAAACCGGCTGGACTCTTGACGTGAAGGAAGGGTTTTATGACAACCGCTGAAGAACAACGCAGCCTACCCCATCCCGAATTTACCGACGCTGAAGCCGGTGCCAAGGAGTTCCCGGACTCGACCGCCCGCCGCTTCAACTACTACAACCCCCAAAAGCGCAAGCAGACACACTATGAAGACGTGACCGTCGAGGTCCAGCCTGATCCGAGGCACTACCTCAGCCAGGGCTGGCTCTACGGGTTCTCCGACGGCCGGGGCGGCTATCCGCTTGACTGGACGGTGCTCAAGGCGTGGGGGTCGGACCGTCCTGAGCCGAAGCGCTTCCCCGGATCTGGCGGCAAGGGCTACGACTGGCCGGCGCACGGCTGGCACGAGTTCCGTGACCCCAACGAGGAATGGGAACTCACCCTTTACCGGTACAACGCCAACGTGGTGCGGCAGCTCAACCAGAACATAGATGCCGCACGGCAGTCCAAGGCGTTCGAGCAGTGGAACCGCAACTGGGTGCGCTTCGTGGAACGCAATGTCGGCGCGTGGATGCACGTCGACCACGGCCTCGGGCTATACCTGTTCGCCAACGCCAACCGCCGGGCACCGACGAATATGCACAACAACGCGATCTCGGTGAACAGCATGCACAGAATAAGGTCCGCCCAGGATCTGGCGCTGTACAACCTGACGCTGAGCGAGGAGATCCCAGACTTCGATGGTGCTGCGCACGTCGAGACCTGGAACAGCGATCCAGCGTGGCAGGGCGTCAGGGAGGTGGCTGAGCAACTCACCGCGATCGACGACTGGTGCGAGGCGATCTTCGCCGCTAACGTGGTCTTCGAGCCGCTGGTCGGCGAGCTATTCCGGAGCCAGCTGGTGCAGCACGCGGCGCCGCGAAACGGCGACTTCGTCACACCCACGGTCGTGGGTGCAGAGGAATACGACTTCGCCGAGCGGGACCTGCGGTACACGAGGCCGATGTTCGAACTGCTCACCAGCGACCGCGAGTTCGCCGACCACAACAAGGCGATCTTGCACGAGTGGCTGTCGGCCTGGGTGCCGCGCGCTATCGCGGCCTCCCGCACCCTGCAGCCGCTATGGTCGCAGCCCGAGGCTAAGCCACCTCGCTTCGAGGACGGCCTGGACCATGCGAAGAGCCGCTTCAGCGGCATCCTTTCCGACCTGGGTCTGGACACACCGAAGGAGCTGGCGCAGTGACCACGTTCAAGGTAGCGGAGAGCCCGTTCAAGAGTGACCACACGGCGTCCAACATGTGCGGCTTCACCCTGATGAACAATCAGGTCGGCGTGGTGGTCGCCCAGGTCATGGAGACCAAGCCCAATGTCAAGGTAACACCGCTGCCGTCAATGATCCGGGTGGACGCGGTCCGGCGCATGGATGTCATTTACGACGAGGTCTCCGAGGCACTTGGCGAGGAGCCCGGCTTCTTCGACGCCGCGGAGTTCGAAGAGAACATGTCCACCCACTACGGCCGCATGATTCATGAGGATGACCGGACGATCATGTTCGCGAACCCGGAGGACGCGGCGGAATACATCGGCTTCGACCTAACGGCAGAGTCGAATTAGCTGCCGCGAAAAGGAAGCACTCGATTCGGCCCGCGAGGAGGCAGAGTGTACGAGAAAGATGGCGAAAAGTATTTCGTGGTGGACAGCCATATGCACTACTGGAACGCCGCCCCGGACAACTGGGTGGAAGGGGCCGAGCAGTACGCCAAGGGCTGGATCGAATGCTTCCACGCCTACCAGAGCCTCGGGCCCCCGGAGACCCACTGGACGATCGAGCATTTCCAGAAGTACTCCGAGGACGACCTGATGAAGGACGTCTTCGAAGACGGGTACGTGGACGTAGCGGTCTTCCAGCCGACCTACCTGACGGAGTGGTACAAGGAGGGCTTCAACACCACCGAGCGCAACGCCACCATGGGTGAGAAGCACCCAGGGAAGTTCATCTACAACACCCGCTGGGATCCCCGCGATGGCGACGAGGGACTCAAGGTGCTCAGGCACAACGTCGAGCGGTACGGGTCGAAGGGCGTCAAGCTCTACACCGCCGAGTGGAATAACGGCTCCAGAGGCTGGAAGCTGACGGACACGGGAGCCTACCGCTACCTTGCGGCGTGCCAGGAGCTCGGGATCAAGAACATCCATGTGCACAAGGGCCCGACGATCTGGCCGCTGGACAAGGATGCGTTCGACGTATCCGACGTCGACCACGCGGCGACCGACTTCCCCGGCTTGAACTTCATCGTCGAGCATGTCGGCTTGCCCCGGATCGAGGACTTCTGCTTCATGGCGACGCAGGAGCCCAACGTGTACGCGGGTCTTTCCGTGGTCATCGGCGCGCTGATGTATGCCAGGCCGAAGTTCTTCGCCAAAGTAATGGGCGAGCTGCTGTTCTGGGTCGGCGAGGACAAGATGACCTTCGGCAGCGACTACGGGATCTGGGAACCCAAGTGGCAGATCGAGGGCTTCGTCGACTGGGACTACCCCAGTGACGAGTTCTCCGATTACCCGCGGGTCAACACCGTGACGAAGAAGAAGATCCTCGGCCTGAACGCGGCAAAGCTCTACGACATCGAGGTGCCCGCGGAATGCCGGCTGGCGGCCGGCGAGGGAACCCCGGCCGCGCAGGATGACGCGCAGCTGGTCGCGGGGGCATGAGGGCTCAGGTGACCGCCGGGTCGCGCAATGCTGGCCCGGGGGGCGCTGAGGACCGGCCCCCCGAGCCAGCATCGGGGGACCGGCCCCCCCGGGCCTCCCGGGCCTCCCGGCCCCCCCGGGCCTCCCGGCCCCCCGGGGCCTCCCGGGTGCTCGAGGCGCTGGAGGCGGTGCGCGACCCCGAGCTTGACGAGCCGATCACCTCGCTCGGCTTCGTCGCGTCGTGCGCCGTCTCCGCGGCCGGTGATGCGAGCGTCCGGCTGCGGCTGCCCACGTATTTCTGCGCGCCAAATTTTGCGTTCCTGATGGTCGCCGACGCCTACGACGTGGTGTCCGCCATGCCAGGCGTGCGCCGCGCTGAAGTGGTACTGGAGGATCATTTCGCCTCCGAGGCGATCAACAGCGGCGTCGCCGCGCGGGCCGGATTCGCCCGCTCCTTCGACGGTGAGGCGGCCGGTGAGCTGAACGAGCTACGCGCCGGCTTCCTCCGTAAGGCGGTCATGGCCGGCACGGACCAGGTGTGCCGCCCGCTGCTAGCCGCGGGTACCGCGCCGTCGGCGCTCGCCGCCATGACTCTTGGCGAGCTGCCCCCGTCCAGGGAGCTCGATCGGCTCCGGCGCAGGAGGGCGGAACTGGGCCTTCCCGCGGGCGACGATGCAGCGCTGCTGATTGAACCGGCGACGGGTGCACCGGTCGGTGACGGCACGGTACCGCTGTACCTAAGGCGCGCCCGGACGATGCGGGTCAGCATCGAGGCGAACACCGGCATCTGCCGCGGCATGCTGGGGCACAGGTACGACGCCAAAGGACTAGGCGAGGAGGACCAATGAAGGCCGTCCGGCTGCACGCATACCACCAGCACCCGGTGGTGGAGGAGATACCTGAGCCGACCGTCAAAGGACCGCTCGACGTCGTCGTCAAGATCGGCGGGGCCGGGGTATGCCGCACCGACCTGCACATCATCGAGGGCCAGTGGGCTGGGGCGATGAATGTCGCGCTGCCCTACACCGTCGGCCACGAGAACGCCGGCTGGGTACACGAGGTGGGCGCAGGCGTGACCAACGTGCAGGTGGGCGACACGGTGATCCTGCACCCGACACCCACTTGCGGGCTGTGCCGTGCGTGCCGTGCGGGCCAGGACATGCATTGCGAAAACAGCTCGTTCCCCGGCCTGGACAGCGACGGCGGAATGGCCGAGTACCTGCTCACCTCGGCACGGGCTTGCGTCAAGCTCGACCCGCAGACCAGGCCGCAGGACGTCGCGGCGCTAGCGGACGCTGGCATCACTGCCTATCACGCGGTCCGCAAGGCCATCCCCTTGCTCTACCCGGGCACCGCTTGCGTGCTCATCGGCGCAGGCGGCCTCGGCCACATTGGCATCCAGTGCCTCGCCGCTCTCACCGCCACCACGATCATCGTGGCCGACCGCAATCCCGATGCGCTCAAGCTCGCCGAGCAGCTCGGCGCGTATCACACCGTCGTGGCAGACGGCGGCCACGTCGACGCCGTCAAAGAGCTCACCGGTGGCCGCGGCGCCGATGTCGTGCTCGACTTCGTCGCCGAACAGGGCGCCGAGCAGGACGGCTTCGCGATGACAGCCAGCGCGGGCTCGTATTACGTCATCGGTTACGGTGGCGCTCTGAACATCCCGACGCTCGACATCATCTCGACCGAGCGCAACATCATCGGAAACATCGTGGGGACCTACAACGAGCTCGCCGAGCTCATGGTGCTGGCCCAAAGCGGAAAGGTCGCGCTGCACACCAAGACCTATCCGCTGGACGCCGCCGTGGAGGCCATCCAGGATCTCGACGCTGGCCGTGTTCGCGGCCGCGCCATCCTCGTCCCATAGCCCCGATCGCACACGTCCGAGGAGGACTCATGGCAAAGGAACTGCGTTTCGCCGAGGAGGCCCGCAACCTTCTGCTGGCCGGTGTTGACCAGCTGGCCGAAGCCGTGAAGTCGACGCTCGGGCCTAAGGGACGCAACGTCATCCTTGAGAAGATCACCGGATCGCCCGTGGTCACAAATGATGGCGTGACGATCGCGCGCGAGATCCATCTCAAGAACCAGTTCGAGAACATGGGCGCTCAGCTGGTCAAGGAAGCGGCGATCAAGACAAACGACATCGTCGGCGACGGCACTACCACGGCGACCGTGATAGCCCAGGCGATCATCAGGGAGGGCATGAAGGCGATCGGCGCCGGCGCCAACCCCGTACTGGTCAAGCGGGGTATCGACATCGCCGTCGGCCAGCTGGTGCGGCGCCTGCAGGACGTAGCGCACCCGGTCGAAACGGAGGGGGATTACGCACGGGTGGCCGCGATCTCCGCGAACGACGACACCATGGTCGGCGCTGTGATCGCGAAGGCGTTGCACACCGTCGGCGACGGCGGCATCGTCACCGTCGAGGAATCGGCCCTGAACGGGATGAGCGTCGACTTCGTCGAAGGCTTCGAATTCGACAACGGGTACCTCTCGCCGTACATGGTCACCAATCCAGCCAGCCTCGAGGCGGTTCTCGACGACCCATACATCCTGCTATGCAGTGAAAAGATCACCAAGGTCCAGCAGCTGATGCCGCTACTCGACAAGATCATGCGAGCGCCGCGCCCGCTGGTCATCATCGCGGAAGCGGTCGAGGGCACGGCGCTGAGCATGCTGGTGCACAACCACGTCAATCGCGTCTTCCAGTGCGTCGCCGTGCGGGCGCCCGGTTTCGGCGACCGTAGGCTGCACAAACTGGAGGACATCGCCGCGATCACCGGCGGGGCGGTTTACAGCAAGCACTCCGGGTTCACCCTGGAGACGATGACGATCGCCCAGCTCGGCCGGGCCAGCCAGGTGCGAGTGACCGCGGAGCGGGCCACCATCATCGGCGGCGCCGGGTCGCCCGATGATGTCGGGTTCAGGATCGCCCAGCTTCGCGCGGAACTGGCGCGAGCCACTTTCGGGGTCGACGAAGACGTGCTCACCGAGCGGATCGGATCGCTTTCCGGCAAGGTCGCCGTGATCAGGGTCGGCGCACCGACCGATGCCGAGCTGAAGGAACTGCAGCACCGGGTCGAGGACGCGCTTTCCGCCACCAGGGCCGCGATGGCCGAGGGGATCGTCGCAGGCGGTGGTGCCGCGCTGATGCATGCGGAAGGGGTACTTGACGAGCTGCAGGTGAAGGACGACTATGCGACAGGTGTGGAGATCGTGCGCCGCGTGCTTACCGAACCCGCTTACCTGATAGCGGCCAATGCGGGCTACTCGGGCCAGGAAGTGGTGGCCCGGTTGGGACAGATGGGCCCAGACGAAGGATTTGACGCCTTGCAGGGCCGTTATGGCAACATGATCGAGATGGGCATCATCGACCCGCTGCGGGTAGCCCGTTCGGCCCTGCAGAACGGTGCCTCGGTGGCCGGGCTGCTGCTCACGACGAACACCCTGATCGCCGAGGAGCAGACGCCCTGGGGCGGCAGCCCCGCGCTCATGACTGAGTTCGGCGCGCTCGATGAGGGCCTTAACCAGCCGTCTCCCGACTCAAGC
Organism: uncultured Actinomycetota bacterium; assembly: GCA_963727015.1. Classification (GTDB taxonomy): domain Bacteria; phylum Actinomycetota; class Actinomycetes; order Streptosporangiales; family Streptosporangiaceae; genus DATFVJ01. The sequence goes on from CAVSEV010000011.1 coordinate 509,222, forward strand.
ACGCCACAGTCGCTCGGGCTCGGCCCGTCGATTGGCTGAGGTTGGGGCCACCGGCCGGGGACTCGGCGCTTCAGCTGCCGCTGGTGGCCGTGACCAGTTCCCCAGTGACAGCTCCTGCCGGGACGGCCGAGCAGAGTGCGCTGCGGCTATTGCGCTCGCGTGGCCGGATGCGCGGCGTCGTGGCCCTGCTCGGACCGGCGTTCGTGGCAGCGGTCGCCTACATCGACCCGGGAAACTTCGCCACGAACTTCGCTGCCGGTGCCCAGTTCGGCTACGCGCTGGCATGGGTGATCGTGGTAGCCAACCTGATGGCGATGCTGGTGCAGTACCTGTCGGCCAAGATCGGCGTGGCAACCGGGCGTGATCTGCCGCAGCTGTGCCGAGAACACTTTCCCCGGACCCTGTCCCGCGGCCTGTGGGTACAGGCCGAGCTCATCGCGATGGCGACTGACCTGGCCGAATTCGTCGGGGCGGCGGTCGGGCTTAACCTGCTTTTCCACGTGCCGCTGTTCGCCGCAGGGCTGATCACCGCGATTGTCGCGTTCGCGATCCTGGCCTTGGAGCAGCGCGGTTACCGCCGCTTCGAGCTGGCGATCGCAGGTCTGCTCGGCATCGTCTTCCTCGGATTCATTTACGACCTTTTCGCCGTAGGGGTTACCCGGACCAGCGTCGCTGGCGGGCTCGTGCCCGGATTCGGAAGTTCCGGCATCCTGCTGCTCGTTGCGGGCATCATCGGGGCGACCGTGATGCCACATGTCGTCTACCTGCATTCCGCCCTGACGAAGTCCCGCGTGGCGTGCCGCGACGACGCCGAGCGCCGCGAGTTGCTGCGCTTCCAGCGCCTCGACGTGCTCGTCGCGCTCGGTGCGGCCGGCCTGATCAACCTCTTGATGTTGTTCATTGCAGCCTCGCTCTTCAACCGCACGGGCGGCCCGGCTGTCGGCTCGATCCAGGCCGCACACGCAGGCCTCGGCCGACTGGTCGGCGGCGGCGCCGCGCTGGCGTTCGCGGTCGCACTGCTCGCGTCGGGGTTGTCCTCCTCCAGTGTGGGCACCTATGCGGGGCAGGTGGTGATGCAGGGCTTCATCGGCCGCCGCATTCCGCTGTTTGTCCGCCGCGGGCTCACCATGATGCCAGCGCTCCTCGTCCTCGGGCTGGGACTGCCTGCCACGGGCAGCCTGGTGATCTCGCAGGTCGTGTTGTCATTCGGCATCCCGTTCGCGCTCGTGCCACTGCTGCTGCTCACCCGTCGAGCCGACGTGATGGGATCGCTGGTCAACCGCCCAGCCACCACCGCGGCGACCGGTTGCATCGCCATGATGATCATCGGATTGAATGTATATCTGCTCTATGCCACCTTGCTCGCGTTCTAACTAAGACGTAGGCAGCGGGCAGCCGGCTCCCGGGCCACCGCCGGCTTCTTGGCCGCGCCGCTGGTGGTCTTGACGGTCACAGGGTCAAGGCGGGCGTGCCGGGGGCCGTCCCGGGGCGGTCGGTGATCCCGTCCAGGCCCACGGCGCCTGCCCCGGGAGTCGCGGCACCAGCAAGGGGCTTTCCCAGACCGCTGAAGAGCCGCTACCTTACTTCGGGTCCCGGCCTAGGAAGGCGACCAGCCGGTCGCCCGGGCTGGCATGCGGCGGCACGGCAACCGGGGCGGCGAACCGCCGGGGCCGGTCACCTTCGGTAACGAGCCGCGGGGAGATCCAGAGCAACTCCTCGGCGAGTTGCGGCGGGATCGACCAGTGCCGGCCGCACGCTTGCGCGACATCCCACCCGTGGATGGCGACCTCAATAGCCCCCGCGCTCGTCACGATGCCCGCGGCCAGCCTGCGGCCGCCAACGGACACCTCGTCGTCGGACGCGCCTGCCCACGCGCCGAGAACCTGGCATGCGCGGCGCCGCAGCGCGGCGACCATCTCGACGGCCGAGTCGGCGTGGCCGCCGGCTGGACCTACAGGGCCCAAAGAGCCCACACGGCCAGCGTGGCCAGCAGGACCCGCAGAGCCCGTAGAGCCCGCAGAGCCCGTAGAGCCCGCACGGCCGGCGTGGCCGCCCGTGCCCGCAGGGCCGGTGACCGGACCGAGGCCGACGTACCCGAGGTCGATGGCCTCCTTCAACGCGACGAGGGAGTCATTCATGTGCGTAAGCAGCTCATTCAGATCCCACTCACGGCACGGTGTAGGACGCGACATTGCCACTCCAGCCACCATGTGCAGGCCGCCGAGGGTGTAGTTGATCGCGCGTTCGAGAAGCGCGACCCCGCCAGGCAGCGGCCCCGCTGCCTGAGTTTCGTTCATGACCTGGCCGGCAGGATGTCAGGGAGGCCGAACGTGGCGAACAGTGAGGTGTCGAAGAACGCGGCGACGTGGTCGATGGCCGATCCGGTGACGTGCAGGACATGCAGTTGGAATGCGCGGTATTCGCCGCGCCCGGCGCGCAGGTACATGCCGAAGGCGGGCTGCCCGTTCGCTTGTGTCGGCGCCAGCCGCAGGTCCCCCGGGGTCTTGGCGGGACACTGGTTCGCGATGAGGCGGCCGATGTGCTCGGGGGTCTGGTACCAGCCGGTGAACGGCGGCATCTCCCAGACGGCGTCCGCGCTGAACAGCTTCACGATCGCGGCAACATCGTAGTTCTCGAAGGCTGCAACATAACGTTCGAGCAACTCCCGCTGCTGCGGTGCGCTGGGCTCAGCAACCGCGTCCCGCGTCGGCGCCGCCTCGCTGATCTGCGCGCGAGCGCGCTGCAGGATGCTGTTCACGGCCGCGGTCGTGGTGTCGAGCAATTCGGCGATTTCGGCGGCGCGCCAGTTCAGGACCTCCTTGAGGATGAGGACGGCGCGCTGCCGCGGCGGCAGGTGCTGCAGTGCGGCGATCAGGGCTAGCCGGATGCTTTCTCGCGCGGTGACGATCGCAGCCGGATCCGCCGATCCGGCACCGGCAAGCGCGTCGGGGATCGGCTCCAGCCACGGCACCTCTGGTTGCTCGGCCAGGTCGGCCGCGGGGTCGGCGCTCGGGGCCCCGAGCCCGGTAGGAAGCGGTCGGCGGCGACGGCTCTCGAGCGCGGTCAGGCAGGCGCTGGTGGCGATCCGGTAGAGCCAGGTCCGCAGCGACGAACGCCCCTCGAATCTGTCGTAGGCTCGCCAGGCGCGCAGGTAAGTCTCCTGCACCAGATCCTCGGCGTCGTGCACCGAGCCGAGCATCCGGTAACAGTGCGCGAATAGCTCGCGCCGGTACGGCTCAGCCAACGGCAGGAACTCCTCTTCGACCGTGCTGCGAGTCATCGTCACGACCTTCGCGTCCTTTCTGCCTGTGTGGTCGTGGTCCGGCCGGGCTACCGAGCTGCCATGCGGCCGGCCGCACCGCGTACAGGCCCCTCACGTGGACCACTCACGTGTACAGACAAGGCCAAGGACAAGAACTCATCGGCGTTCAGTGCGTGATTTCGCCCAGCCCAGCTTCACCCCGCTGACCCGGACCTCTTAGCTAGGCAATGCCGTCGGCCCGGGCGGGCGCCGTGACACGTGTGCGGCGGCGCGGTGGCACGTCCGCCGCGGCGTGATGCGGCTCACCCGTAACGGTGTCGTTTGCGGCGCCTTTATCCGGGCAGCTCATGGCGATGGGGCAACGACAGATCCTGGCCGCGGGCACGGCAGGATCACGCAGCGCGCCAGGCCGTGCCGCCCGTCAGGCCTGCGCCCGGGCGGGTTGTGCTTAGCGATGAATCCCGTGGAGCGGGTGATCCGGCGGGTCGATAAGGCACAGCAGCGGCATCGCTTCCCCGCCTTCGTCTTCGGCGTCATCAAGAAATTCGGCGACGACAACGGGGGCACGCTGGCGGCGAGCCTGGCCCACTCCGCCTTCGTCTCGGTGTTCCCTTTGCTGCTTGTGCTTGTGACAGTTCTCGGTCTTGTCGCCGCTGGCGACCCGTCATTGCGCCAGCACGTGCTCGACGCGGTGGCTAAGCAGTTCCCGCTGGTTGGCAGGCAGCTGGCCGGGAACGTGCACGCCTTGCGGCGGTCGAGCGTGATCGGGCTGGTCGTCGGGCTGGCCGGCCTGGTCTGGGGCGGGACCGGTTTCGCGCAGTCAGCCCTGTTCACGATGGAGCAGGTGTGGAACCTGCCGGGGCCTGCGCGGCCGGGTTTCGTGCCGCGTCTGGGCCGGGCCGTAATGTTCCTCGCCCTGCTGGCGGTCGGCATTATCGTTACGACGCTGCTGACCGGACTGGATACCTTCGGCCATCACGCGACCGCCGTCGTCGCGCTCGCTCAGGTACTCGCGCTGCTGACCAACTTCGGCCTGTATTTCGCCGGCTTCCGGATCCTGACTCCCAAGGGGGTGCCGAGCCGCGCCCTGGTGCCTGGGGCGGCCGCGGGCGGAGCGGCCTGGACTTTGCTGCAGGTGCTCGGCACCTATCTCGTCCATCATTTCCTGCGGAGTGACTCCGTCTACGGAGTGTTCGCAACTGTCCTTGGCCTGGTGGCCTGGATCTACCTGGCGGTGGAAATCTCGGTGTATGCCGCCGAGATCAACGTCGTGCTCACCCGCCGCCTCTGGCCGCGATCTATCGTCCAGCCTCCACTCACCAAAGCCGACCGCACCTCGCTCGCCCTCCAGGCCCTGCAGAACCAGCGGCGCGACGACCAGCAGATCGAGGTGTCATTCACCGACAAGGATCATGCAGCCAGATGCGCTCAGGGCGCACCGCAGACTCCGGAAGACGTATCCCCTCCTGCCAAGCCCCAAAGAGACAACACAGGCAGCTAGTCCGCAGGGCGCCGGTCCCGGGCCGCTGCTGTCCGATGCAGACACGCCGACCGAGGGATGCGACGAGTTACGTGATGAGCTGGCAGCCGCCCGGCCGCGACTCGGCCAGGTCGGGGTCGCGGTGCCATCAAGCAGGTCGCCACGGGTCATGGATGCGCGCGCAATAGGGCTGATAGCCGTCCTGGCTAACGCAGGGCTCCGCGATGCCGTTACGCTTTGCCCGCAAAGGTGGACCCCAATTGTCTACCTAGGTAGACTCAGACGCCGTGGCTCGTCGTTCCGGGTTCTCCGCCAACACGCTGTCTGTACTGGCCTCGCTCGAGGCAGACACCACCTTCTGGCGGCATGCCTATCTAATCGCCAAGGAGACCGGGCTGGGCCGGGTGGGCAGGCGCCGGGTGGCGGAGGAGGGGGTGTGATGGGAAGGTTCACGCGGGTGCTGGCAGCACTGCTGGGGCGCTGGGCGGGCCTGCTTCCGGCGGCCCGTCGCGACTGGGCAGAGGCCGTACTGGCCGAGGTGGGTGAGGTTCCGGCCGGGGCGGCTCGGATGGCCTGGCTCCGTGGGGGGCTGTGGCTGGTGGCGCGGGAGGTCTTGATGGCCAGGGTCATAAGGGTGCTGGCGTTCGTCGCCGGGGCGGTGGGATTGGTGTGGATCGGCTGGCCGGGCGCGCCATCGAACTCTGCCACGCCGCTCAACCGGATGTACGTGACCGTCACACTGACGCTGCTGGCCGTGCTGCCGCTGGTGATTCGCCGTCACTTCGGGCCGGTTCGCGGCGGCTGGGCGCCGCGCGCGGCGCGAGTGGGCGGTTACGCGATGGTGCTCGCGCTGATTGCCGCCAAGGCCGCGAAGGACCGCTACGGCAGCAAGCTCGGCGCCTACTTCGTGGTCATTCCCGCCTTCTGGGTCCTTGAGATCTTGCTGCTCCTGGTCATCGTCGGGTACGCGGCAGGGCTGCTCGTCCTGACCTCCCAGCGCATGCGGCTCACCCGTTCGAGCCTGCCGATCGGAGTCGGGGTCGGCGCGGTCACCGCCGGTGTGCTGTACGCGTTCGCACCCTTCGGCGTTGACCCCGAAGACCCGTCACTGAGCTGGCTGGGGTTGGCCGCGCTGGCGCTACCTCTGGCGACCGGCTTCCTGGCGGCGCGATTGTCCGCCCGAGACACGCGACCGACGGTCCTGGACCCTACCGCCCAGGGCTGCCTGGCCGCGAGTTGCGCCGCGGCGACGGCTGCGCTGCTGGCGGCCGTGCTCACTTCGGTCACGGTCGCGCTGTTCCCGCACCACGTGCCGCTCCAAACCCCCCCGCCGCCTCCGGGCGGTGGGTGCGAAACATGCGACCCGAACAGCGTCCTGATCCCGCCGGACCTCCGGCACGAGTACTGGGTGGAAATCAGCGTCGGCCAAGCGGGCCTCACGGCCTACGCCGCTCTTCTGATCGCACCGTTCCTCGGCGCCGGACTCGGCGCCTTCGGTGGGGGACTCGTCAGGGCCGCTCACGCCGACCGCGAGCAGGTGATCGACGTGCTCAAGGCCGCGTTCGTGCAGGGGCGGCTGACCAAGGACGAGTTTGATGCGCGGGTCGGCCACGCGTTCACCTCGCGGACCTACGCGGATCTGGCCGAACTGACCGCCGACGTCCATGGCCGACCTTATCTCGACTGACTCGGCCATCGTTGACGCGATCCGCGGCCGCCTCTTGCCGCCCAGCCCGCCGGCCCTGCTCGCCAGGGTCCTCGCTGGGCAGCTGACCCAGCCACTCACGCTCGAAACGTAGCCGATCTCGTCACCGAAGCGCCAGGCCGGCTGGACAAACATGATCCCGAACGGCTGCGTCGGCCGGGACGTGACGCCAGATGCCCCGATGCGATTAGCGTTCGCCCTGCTCAGCCCGGGAGCAGCTCGTCGTAGGCGACGGGGAGGTGGATCGGGCCCCGCAGCACGGGGCTGGGCCGGTAAGGCGGCGGGTCTGCCGCGAGCCGTGGGTTCGCGAACCGACGAGCAAAGGTCGTCAGCGATCGGTAGGCCTCGATACGGGCTAGGGGCGCGCCGAAGCAGTAATGGAGCCCGCTCCCGAAGCCCAGATGCTGGTTATCGCCGCGGTCCGGGTCGAAGCGGTCAGGATGGGGGAAGTGCTCCGGATCCCGGCTGGCCGCAGCCAGCAAGAGGATGACCCGCGCTCCCTTGGGGATGGTCGTCCCGCCTACCTCGATGTCGGTGAGGGCAACCCGGTTTGGCAGGTACTGGACTGGCGGTTCAAAGCGCAGCAATTCCTCGACGAGGGGGATCGCCCAGTCTGGTTCGCCGCGGAGGCGTTCGAGTGCCCAGCGGTTGCGCAAGAGCGTGAGCATGCCGTTGGCGGTTAGGTTCACGGTGGTCTCGTGCCCGGCAACGAGCAGGAGGAGGCTGTTCACGCCCAGCTCCACGTCCGTCATGACGTCCACCGCGTCGTCGTTGGCCAAATGTGAGAGCACTGAGCCGTCCGGGTGCATCCGGTGCTTCTCCACGAGATTGGTCACGTAGACGAACATCGCCGCCTCGCTCTGGTCGCGCTGCCTGACCAGTTCGTCCGCGCCCTCCTGTTCCTGCGCGTCCAGTCCCTTGACGATGTCTTCGGTCCAGCCACGGAATTGCTGCTCGTCCTCCTCGGGGACGCCGAGCAGCCCGCAGATGACCGAGACTGGCAGCGGGTAGGCGAGGTGGTCGACCAGGTCAGCCTCTCCGGAGCGGGGAAGCGAGTCGACAAGGCTGTCCACGAATCCCCGGATTTCCGGCTCCTGGCCACTCACCATCCCGGGGCTGACCGGCGGTCCGAAGTAGCGCATGGCGATAGCGCGCAGGCGATCGTGATCTGGCGGATCCCGCTGAATGAACGGCGCATCGTCGAGCAGCTTCACGGAGCCGGGGTCGGACGCGTTGTGCGGGTCCGAACTGATGCGGGGGTCGTGGAGGAGACAGACGACATCCTCGTACCGGCCGAGCGCGTAGCTGCCGTCAGCGAGAAGGTTGACCCGGTTCTCGCGGAGCCTGGCGTAGAGCGGGTAAGGATCGTGGCGACTGGCGGGGTCGCTCACCTGACGCATGAGGTCGCCGGTCACGGAGCACTCCTTCCTGGGGGCACCCGGATCGCGTCCATATCGGTCGGCGAGTGACCGGTCACGATGACGGTGGGGCCGTGGTAAGGGCCGGCGGGGTGGGGGAACCCGGCTGGCTGCGGGTCGCCCGAGAGTCCGGCATCGTACGGGCCGGGCAATGGGGATGCGCGCTCGATTAGGTGACGGTAGTGGCCGAGCCATCGGCCGTGGTTGAAGGTGACCGCGGCCACTATCCGCCCCTCGCTGTTCCCGTAGGCGGCGGCGAAGCTCGCATGTTCGGGTGAGCCCTGCGTCATTATGATCTCGTCCGCGAGCGACGGCACGCCGACGGATTTGATGTTCACGTCGAACTGCGTGGACCAGAAGGTCGGGACACACGCGTGGGGGCGGCGGTCCTGCGCAGGACAGATCATGTTGTGCGCCGCGATCTGTGCGCTGACTACGGCGTTCTGCCAGTGCTCCAGGGCGAGGAATTGGTAGTCGAACAAGGCGTGGGCAAATCGTGCGACGTCGCCGGCGACGTATACATCGTCGGTGACCAGCCCGTTTACCGCGATCGCCCGGCACCCGGCATCGGCCGAGACGCCAAGCGGACCGGCGGCCAGGCCAGAGTCTGCCAGCCACTCGGTGTTGCGGATCGCCCCGAGCGCGATGACCGCGACGTCCGCCTCCACAATCGAGCCGTCCGACAAGGCGGCGGCACGGAATCTGCCGCCTGTTCCCTCGAGCGCCTCGACGGTGACCGCGCACCGGAGGTCCACGCCCTTCGAGCGCTGAAGGTTCGCAGCGACGGCGCCCACCACGCCGCCGAGCGCCCCGGCCAGCGGTCCTTCCCCCCGCTCGATCACTGTGACCTCGATGTCACGGTGACGGCACGCCGAGGCGACTTCTGAGCCCGTGAAGCCCGCCCCGACCACGACTACCCGCCTCACCCCGGCAGCAAGGAGCGATACCAGGTTCGCGGCGTCGCCGCGGGTCCTGACTCCGCAGACCCCCTTGAGCTTCGCCTGGTCTTCATCCGGCCAGGGCCGGTTGCGCACCCCGGTGGCGACGAGCACGAGGTCGTAAGGGACCCGGGAGTGGTCGGCCAGCACGACTTCCCTGGCGCCCCGGTCGAGCCTGGCGGCCGGAGTTCCGAGAAGCCAGCGGGTGTCCCCGAGCGGCCCCAGATGCGGGAGGACGGTGTGGTCGGGCGGGACCCATCCAATGAGTACCTGCTTGGACAGAGGCGGGCGATCGTAGGGAGGGTCTGCCTCGTCGCCGACGACGGTAAGAACTCCGTCAAACCCTCTCTGTCGCAGTGTCACGGCAGCCCGGAGCCCAGCCAGGGAGCCGCCGACGATGACGATCCGCTCCGGGGCGGGCCTACCGGGCATCTCGGGCCATGGTGCCGGGGACTGAGACGTCGGCGGAAATAGCATGAACCGGGCACGCACCCATCGCCCGGAGGACCCGCTCACGCAGCTCGTCGGACGGGTTGGGGTGGTACATCAGCCCTTCGGGGCCACTTAGCCGGAACGCCTCCGGTGCCAGAAAGGCACACTGCGCATATCCCTCGCACACCGCGAGATCGACGACGACACGCATGCTCCCCCCTCACGCTCGTTCCGCTCGCGATGAGTACAGCACTGGTACGGGGCCCGTGCAAGCGCCTGCACTTGGGCTGTTCTCCCTGCTCGGTGGCAGCGTGGTGGGGAACGAGCCACGACCCGGCAGCCCGATCGGCGCATGACCGGGCCCGCACGACACTGCCCTCATACCCGGCGGCCGGCTTGTCAAGGCTACCTTGACGCGAGCCGATCGTCAGGGATACCTTGACGGCATGAGGAAAGGGCGAGCCGCCCCAGGTGCCAGCCGGAACGACATCTTGTGCTGCTCGTTCTGCAACAAGGACAAGCTCCAGGTCGCCAAGCTCATCGCCGGTCCGGGTGTCTACATTTGCAACGAATGCGTGCACCTCTGCAATCACATCCTCGCCAAGGAGCTGGCGCCCGAGCTCGGTTCGCGGAACGACCGGTCAGACGGCGACCTGCTTGCGAGCCTGGCGCGGAATCAAGCCGTGGTTCAACAGGTCGATGCTGCCGTACACGACCATGTGGCCGTCTTGCGCACCCGGGGCATCAGCTGGACCCGCATCGGGGAGGCGCTTGGCGTGTCAAAGCAGGCAGCATGGGAGCGGTTCGCTGGAGAGGACTGAACGCTGGTGGCAGGGTCTAGCCTGTCAGCGGACACGCCAAGATCCCTGTAGGCGGACATGACGGTTCCCGTCCGGCGGACAGCTGATCTCCCTTTATCCGGACTGGACCGTTACGTGTCGGTCCGGCGCCTGGGGTCCCTCCGGGAGTTGGCTCGGTGGCTGTGATGACACACCAGCCGACGGGCCCGGAGGGAGAGAGCGGGCTAATGACAGAACTCGCTGACCAGGCGGCTTCAGGATCTTTCTGGATGCTGGTCCCGGGTTAAGCGGGCTGATCTCCCGGCGTTTTGGGTGTTTTGGGTTGTTTCGGGACCCGGGCGAGCTTGGTGCGGGACGGGGCCTGCGTGCCGGGGGTGATCTGTCGGGTGCCCATCCAGAGTCCGTCTCGGGCTCGGGTCATGGCGACGAAGAGTTGGCGGCGTTGGACTTCGGCGCGTTCGCGGTGGGCATCTTCGGATTCGTTCGGGTAGCGGTCCGGTGGATGCTGGTCGCGGTCGGGGACGTACACGTAGGCGAAGTCCAGGCCCTTGGCGCGGTGGTAAGTGCCGACCTTGACCTGACCGTTGGCATGGCCGTCGTAGCCCCTGAGCAGGCAAGCGGGGATGCGGTGCCGCCCAAGTCGTTCCAGCCATTGGCGCGCCTGGTGGTTGCTCGGCAGGAGGACGGCGATCTCAGCCTGTTGGGCTTTCTCCTGGGCGATGACGTCGCGGATGTGCGTGGACATGGCCATTGCCTGGGACTCGGGTTCGCCTACGACCTGGACGAGGTCGCCTCCGGCGCGGACGGTGGTGACGTCACGAACACCGGGGCGACACTACCCGGGCCGCCCGCCGTTCGGTCGAGCCGTTGAGGTCGACTAGCTAGGATGAGGAACGCCTAACGCTTGGCTAAAGGACCCGGCCAGTGGCACGGCCGGAGGAGGATCTGCGTGGATCGGGACGAGAACCCGAGACATACGCCCGCTCGGCAGCGCGGGGAGCGCGCCCGGCGAGCAGCCCGATCGATCCCTCAGAGGCGCGGTGCGCGTCGGCGCGTGTTCTCGCAGAACCTGCTCCACGACCCGGCCGCGATCGACGCGTTCGTGCGCGAGGTCGGCGCGCCGGAGCTGCCCGGCATCGAAGTGGGTGGAGGTGAGGGCGCGCTCACTGTCCGGCTCGCGCCGAACCTGCCCTCGCTCACGGTCGTCGAGCTCGATCCACGGTTCGCGGAGTCGCTGCGCAAGCGGACGGCTGCCTGGGACCACGTCCGCATTGAGGAGCAGGACATCCTCGGCACCACCCCGCCCAACCACCCTTTCGTCCTCATCGGCAACGTCCCGTTTGCAATCACCGCGCAGATCGTTTCTTGGGCGCTGGAGTCACCCAGCTTGGAGCAGGCGGTGTTGATCACCCAGCGCGAGTACGCCCGAAAGCGCACGGGCGACTACGGGCGGTGGACACTGCAGACGGTGCGCACGTGGCCGTGGTGGAACTGGGTGCTGGGTCCCCGCATCGGCCGCGAGGCCTTCTGGCCCCGGCCGTCGGTGGACGCTGCGGTGCTGCGGATAGAGCGCCGCGCCCGGCCCCTGGTGCCGGGCGGTGGGCGACATGCCTGGGAACAGGCGGTGGCCACCGGCTTCAAGGGTGTCGGCGGCTCGCTGTTCGCGTCGTTGAGCAGCAGCTACCCGTCACGCCGCGTCGCCCGGGCGTTCGCCCGCGCCGGGGTCGATCGTGATCAGATCGTGGGCTACGTCGGTCCCGACGAGTGGGTCGACATCGTCCGGGAACTCGAGGGCTGGCCCGGCGTCAGGCCTGGCTCTGGCGGAAGCGGTCTGCGATAGCGCGGAACCACTCAATCGTGGCTGCGACACCGGCGTCGAACGGCACCGACGGCCGCCAACCCAGCCTCGACTCGATCAACCGAGTATCGGGTCGACGGCGACTGGGGTCGTCCACGGGGCGGGGGACGAAGTGGATCGGCGAGGTCGACCCGCACGCAGTGATTGTGCGGCGGGCGATGTCCAGCACGGTCATCTCGTCGGGGTTGCCGACGTTGACCGGTCCTGCCATGTCGCTCTCGGCCACGGCGAGGAACCCCGTGATGAGGTCGTCGACGTAGCATACCGATCGCGTCTGCGAACCGTCGCCGGACACCGTCACGGGTTCGCCAGCGAGGGCCTGGCGGATGAAGGTGGGGATGGCCCTTCCGTCGTAAGAACGCATGCGTGGACCGTATGTGTTGAAGACGCGCACGATGGCGGTGTCGACTCCGTGGGTGAGGCGGTAGGCGGTCGTCAGCGCTTCGGCGAAACGCTTGGCCTCGTCGTACACCCCGCGCGGTCCGACCGGGTTCACGTGGCCCCAATAGCTCTCGGGCTGGGGATGGACTTGCGGATCGCCATATGTCTCCGATGTCGAGGCGAGCACCAAACGGGCCTGCTTCTCCTTCGCAATCCCCAGGACGTGCAAGGTGCCGATTGAGCCCACCTTCATGGTGTGGATCGGGAGGCGGAGGTAGTCCGCCGGGGATGCGGGCGAGGCCAGGTGCAGTACGAGGTCGACCGGGCCGGGAACGTGAATGAAATCCGTTGCGTCGCAACGAACCAGCTGGAACCGCCGGTGCTCGAGCAGGTTGGAAACGTTGTCCGGCGTGCCGGTGATGAAATTGTCGAGGCAGATGACCTCGACTCCCTGCCCGAGCAGTCGCTCACACAGGTGTGAGCCCAGAAACCCGGCACCCCCCGTTATGACGGCCCGACCGAACCTCGACGGCATCTAGTTCGGCTCCCCGGCTCGGACCGGGGCGAGTTCCTGGAGGTTGTGCATCGGGGCGGAGCTGCGCCCGACCACTGTCTGCACGATCCACCGGTGCCAGCGCGCGGCCGGGTCCAAGCCGTCCCAGTCCAGTAGCTCTCCGAAATATCCGGCCTCACCGGTCAGCTGCAACAACGGTCGTTCACCCGACCTGCGGTCCGTAGCCCGTACGACGGTTCCGGGGATGAGTTCCGGTTCGGCCATCGAATGCTCGCCGCTGCGCGCCCGCGCCGCATGGAAGTATGACATCCAGTCGAGATCGACGCTGAACGTTCTCCCCGAACGCCGGTCGTAGTCGGGCAGGATGACCAGGTTCCTCTGGTACTCGATGACCGCGGCGAGGTGTTGCGCATCGGGATAGCGGGCACGCAGTGTGCTCGTCAACCATTCGAAGAACTGGTCGATCTGGAGGCAGATCTGGACGAACACCCACCTCGAAGGGTGCAGCGCGATGGGTAGCTGTGGGAGGTCTGCGACGATCATGTGGTCGCTGGCGTCGTCGTCGGTGAGGTAGCGCTCGTAGTGATTGGTGATCCGCTGGTACCACGGACGCGGTGCGGCGGGGCTGGGCAGCGCGTTGTCGATGAGGTGCTCGTAGAAGTCGCGGTAACCCACGCCGTGCGTGAGACGCAGGTACATGGCGATGTTCTGGGTGAGACCACTGTTATGCAGGCATTTGACGAAGGCAGAGTAGGTCGACATGCGTACCCAGTCGAGCGAGCTGTAGCTCCGTGACCCCACCACGACCTTCTCGCGTTTCCGGGCGAAGTTGTCCGCTACCGGCTGGATCTGCCGCGAGGTGAGGTCGTACATGATCCGCTCGATGGTCCGGACCTCCCAGCGGGAAAGGAACTCCAGTTCGGACGCCGGGGCGTTGGGCAGCAACCGATAGGCCTGGATCAGGTAGTCCTCATGGACGCCCCACTCCATGAGGTCGGCCAGGCAGGCCTTCCACAGGTCGTAGGTGTCGCCGGGAATGCCCTGGATCAACTGCACCTCGATCGGCACCCCGGCGGCCATCATCGTCTCTACGACCTTCATCTGCTTCGCCGCTGAGATGTTGCTGCGGTTGGTCGCCTCGAGCACCTCCTTGCGCGTGTGCTGGATCGAGAGGGCGTGGATGGTGCAGATTCCGGATCGGGCAAACCTGAGGGCGATCTCAGTGGAGCGGTCGGGGTTGTTCTTCGCAGCGCTGTAGAAGATGAACTGTGGATAGCCGCTGTGCTGTTCGCGTGCAGCGTTGAACAGATCTGCGATCTCGATGTCTCTGGGCAGGATCCCGAAGTTCGCGTCGGCGAGCATCACTCGCCCGACGCGCATGCGGCCCAGCCAGTCGATCTCGGCGGCGATCCTCGACATGTCGAAACGCCGGACCTTGGACATGGTGTTGGAGCCCCAGTCGCAGAAGCTGCAGCCGTAGGGGCAGCCGCGGTTGGTCTCTACGACGGCGTCGAACCGGCCCTCCTCGTGCGCGTCCATCAGCCGCTGGTAGTAGTCGTGCTGGTCGAGGTAGGGGCTGTAGTCGAAGTCCGTGGGCAGCGGGGCCGGTCCGGTCCACGTGTGGTGGTCGGAATCCGGGCGTCCAGGAAGGTAGAGGCCACCGACGCCGGTCAGCTCCGGCTCCCCTGAGGCCAGGTGTCGCAGGATCTCGGAGAACGGGTGTTCGCCGTCTTTCACCACCACGACGTCGATGTAGGGGTGCTTCTCGAAGAACGCGGGGTCCTTGTAGTCGGGCTCGGGCCCGCCCGCGACGACGAGGCATTCGGGATGGCGTGCCTTCACCTCCTGGGCGACGAGGCACTGAGCCTCCCAGTTCCACGTGTAGCAGCTCAGGCCGAGGACGTCGATACGGCGACCGGCGTACTGCGCGAGCATGGCCTCGGGACTGTCGAGCCGCCACAGCGGATCGAGCCATTCGTACTCGCGGCCCACGCCGTACCGCTCCGCGTAGGACTTGAGGATCGCCCACACGTACGGAAGGTAGGGCTTGGCGTTGTCGAACTGGAGCTCGCCGGTGGCGCCCTGCGGCTCACTGATGAGGACGGTCGCAGCGTTCGTCAAGGCGCAGGCTCTCCTGGCTGCCGTGGGCCGGGCTGGTCGGTCGCTCGGCGGACCGTGGCGACGAGCCACGGTGCGGCGCCGTTGTCCACCGTGATGCGCCACCCTTCATCGGCGAGCCGCCGCGTCAGGTCTTCCTGGTCCCACAGCACCCGGACGATGCGGAACCGGCTGCCGTCGGACAGCGAGCGGATGCTCAGGTCATCGTCTAGCCGTTGCTCGCTGAAGAAATTTCCGTCCACAGCGCGGATGTCGGTCTGCTGCGCATCGACGACCACCACCGTTCCGCCATCGACGAGGGCCGCATCGACGACCCGCCAGAACTCGGCGAACAGCGTCTTCGGTACGTGCGACAACCAGAAGGCGAACACGACGACCTCGTAGCTGCGCGGCGGGCGCCAGCTGAAGACGTCGCCGACCCGGAAATCGATGTCCACAGGTGCGCCGGCGGTTGCGGCGCGGTTGATGGCGATGCTCTCCGGCGAGGCGTCCACTACGGTCAGCGCTGCGGCGTGGGCCGCCAGCACCGACGTGTAGATGCCCGTGCCGCCGGCCAGCTCCACCACGTCACGACCGGCGGCGACCGCGGCCAGAACCTCGACCGCCCGGCCGTGCCCGTGCCTCCTCGACCTACCGTCGTCGTCGTCCGCGACCCGGAGCACGCGGTTGGCCTCGTCGTACTCCGTTGCGCCGCGGCGGTAGTAGGCGAGCTGCTCGGCCATCAGTGTCGACAGGTCGTCCGACATGCTCCGTCCCTCTCAGCGCGGCACGTGCGGGAGATGACAGGCGTCGAGCGGCTGACCCGGTGCGCAACCGATGTCGTCATAGGGCATCCGCTCATTGCCCAGCCAGATCGTCCCGACCGGCAGATACCGGAGGATGAACGCGTGCCGGGACTCCGCGCTGGTGTTCGGGCTGGACGAGTGCCACACCAGAGGATGGTGGAATCCGCACTCGCCCGCCTTCATGGAGTAGTGGACGACCGGTAGACCGTCGGCGTCGGGATCCTGCGTCATCGGTGGTACCCCTGGCCGGAGGTCCTCCATTAGGGCGGTCGAGTCCTTGAACCAGACGGGCAACCGCTCCTCACCCCGGTGCGAGCCGGGCACCAACTGCATTCCGCCGTTGCCGATATCGACGTCTGCCAGAGCAATCCACGCCGTCACCGCTCGCGGCTCCGCGACCGGCCAGTACGAGTAGTCCTGGTGCCACGAAAGGGTTCCGTACCCCGCCGTCTTCGTGACGACGTTGTCCTCGAAGAGCAGGAGATCGTCGGCGCGCAGGAGTTGACGGGCGACGTCGGAGACCCGGCGATCGAGGCCCACCGCACGGAACCGCTCGTCGCACTTCCAGAGGTTGAACAGGAACGGCAGGTCGGTGGGGGCGGCGGAGTTGGCCGTCTCGTCGTATTCGAGGACGGACCCTCCGTCCTTGCGGCGAATGACGACGGGATCCGTCAGCTCGTAGCGTTCCGAGCTGATCTGCCCCGACAGGTGCTCCTCGACCGCGGACCGCAGCTGCGCAGCTTCGTCCTCGCTCATCACCCGAATGGGGTGGAGGAACCCCTCCTCGTCGTACCGCGCAATCTCCTCGGGCGACAGAATCGTCTCGTACATAGTGGGCCTCTCCGTGATCACTCGGGTGCTGGATCCAGGGGAAACTGCCTGCTCGGCTCGGGGTAGATGTAGGTGTTGTAGTCGCGGTGGGCGAAGTCGTGCAGCACGTACATCCCCGCGATCCACGACTCGCCGAGCGGATGTAGCTTGTGCTGCAGTCCGTTGATCTGGGTGAACTTGCGGTCTGGCTCAGTGGCGTTGAACTCCTCGATCGCGAGCAGCTCGCCGGCGAACCGGGAGTGCAGCTCCTCGTGCGGGCCGACCGTGTCGTCGAAATAGCAGATGGTGCGGGGGAGGAAGCACGCGCGGTCACCCGACCTGATCGCCTGCAACGCCGCCGCGGTGGAGCTGTAGAAATCCAGGTCGAACGACACGAAGCCCACGACCGGCGGACGCGCGGCGAGGAACGCCGGGAGCGTGTGCGCGACGTCACCTAGGAACAGGCGACTGGTCGTCAGACGGGACCTGAGCAGGGGCTCGTCCATGGTGAAGAACCCCTGCTGCCAGATATAGGGCAGGTCCCGGTGGTCGGCAGGCGCGGGCATGCCCACGCCGAGGTCGAAGCCGCCGATGTCGATGTCCATCCCGGTGTGGGCGCTCACCTCGGGAGCGAGCCGCTCCAGCTCGACCATCCCGTTCCCGCCGGCCACGCCGAGCTCAATGGCGGTCATGGTGCGCAACCCGAGCCGGTGCGCCTGCACCGCAGCGAGCAGGAGACCGTACGCGTACTGTGGGAAGGAGTCGGTGGACCGCACGAGGGCCGGAACCCCGTCGGGCATGGTGACCCGGCATCCGTCGCCGGACCCGGTGCTGCAGCTACACCGCATCGTCGGCCCATTCCGCTTCGGCGAATGCGAACGAGCACACCCGGGTCACCGTGTCGCCCAGCTCGTGCGGCGACACGTCGTTGACGAAGACGCACGATCCGATCCGCTCGGGGAGGGGAACGCGCTGGAACCCGCCCCGGTGCTGGACGCGATCGAGCAACGAGTCCCACATGTCCTCGAACGCAAGCCGCCCCGGCGCGAGGGGCATCCGAAGCCGCTGCATCACTCTCAGGACGCGCGCGAGCTCCACGTCGGTGAACAGGCCCCGCTCATTCGCGAGCACGCACGAGATCAAGACATCGACGGCGACCGCGTAGCCGTGGGGAAGTGGGTCGTCGCACATCTCGAACGGCTGCGAGAACGTGTGACCGAGATCGACAGACCGGCACAGCTCGTCCTCGTAGAGGTTGCCGGCGAGCTCGTGCAGCATCACCTGGACCGAACGGCTCAGCAGCTCGGCCCCGTCCCGGTCCTGGAATCGCTCCCGCACGACGCGGTCGGCGTAGCGATCGAGCAGGTCGAAGGTGAGCCGATCGGTTCCAACGCCCAGCTTGAGCACCTCGCCCAGACCGCTGGACAGCTGGGCGTCGGAGAGGCTGGTGAAGAACGAGCGGTCAAGGACCACGCCGATCGGCGCCCGGAAGGCACCGACGAGGTTCTTGCTGCCCGCGAGGTTGATCCCCGTCTTGATGCCGACCGACGCGTCCACGTACGCGAGGAGGGTGGTCGGCACCCGGAGGTACGGCACCCCCCGGCGGTAGATGCTGGCCGCGAAGCCTCCGAGGTCGAGCACTGCGCCGCCGCCGATGACGATGACGGGCTCATTCCTGCGGTCGAGCCCCAAACGTCGCAGCTCGTCCAGGATCTGCCACAGCACGCGCCCTTCTTTGCACCGCTCACCGCCCGGGACGACCACGACGTGGGCCCGCACGCCGTATCGACTGAAGTAGGCCACCACCCGATCCCGCCAGACCTGAGGAATACCGGAATCGAGCAGGACGAGCCGACGGCCGGGCGCGGTGCCGCCGGCGAGCAGGGTCGTGTCGTCCGAGTCGAAGATACCGTCGACCGTCGCCACCTCGTAGTGGGTGCTGGTCCGCACGGGCACGTGCCACCTCGTGGACGGGTTCTCCGGCCGACTGGCCGCGCGGTCGTCCCACGCCTGTTCGCTCACCGGTTGGCCTGCTCGTCACCGTTTGAGATACCGCCGACGCAGTACCGGACCGTCGCCTTCTCGGACGAGACGATGTGGACGTCATTGCGTACCAGGCATTCCAGGAACTTGTCGTCCGGACAGGTGTTGTCACGGATCTCGTCCGGCGTGAAGTCGGTGGGGAACGGAAAGGTGAGCACCAACTCGCGGCGGAGTAGCCACAGACTCTGATCGACGAGGAAGATCGGATCGTCGGCGCTCATGACGGTGCTGTTGCGGAACGTCGGGGGGCCCGGATCGACCCGGTCCTTGAGGATGTTCGTCTCGCGTACCCACGCTCCTCGCTCGCACATCAGCGCGTGGAGCCTGCGCCCTTCGGCCGAGTTCGGCGCTCCCGGAAACAGCTCGGTGAGGTACGGAGAGCCGTCGGGCCACACCATGGCGCGGGCGGAGTGCACGGCGGGGCTTCCGGTCTGCGCGGCCAGCTCACGCAAGGATCGAAGATGGTTGGGCAGATACTCGTTGTCGTCGTCGAGATAGGCGATCCATGCACTGCTGGCACGCTGAACCCCGAGGTTGAACATCCGGGACAGCCGTGGGTAGACGGAGGACCGCTCGGCGGAGTGCGGATCGTCGGGTTCGGACTCCGGACGGCGTACGACGGACGCAACCAGGGAGCGCGAAGGCAATGGGCTGGCCCAGCCCTGGACACGAGCGAACAGCGCGTCGTCGTCGTCGATCAGCAAGAGATGCTCGATCGGACCGGCGTAGTCCTGCTCCCGGACGGACTCGACGGCCTGCCGCAGCCGCTCCGGGCGGCCTCGCGTCACCGTGACGACGGTGACGGGATCGTCGTGCGGCGCGTCCGAGGTGGCGTCGCTGTGGCCCACGCCGCTAGATCGTTCTCATGGCGTGTTCCGCCGCAGAGGCGCATACGTCCAAGCTCGTGTCGACGTCGTCCTCGGTATGCGCAGCCGATAGATACCACTGGTGGTTGGGGTGCAGCAGCACGCCGTTGGCCACTGCTGTTGAATAGAACGCGGTCTTCACGGCGGTGTCGCGGTCGTCGAACAGCAGGAACGGTGCGACGGGGTAGCCGACGACCTCCGCTGGTAGTCCGCTGTTGGTGATCACACGACGAAGGCCCTCCTGAAACCTGAGCCCTAACGTCGACAAGCGGTCCGGCACCCGTTCGGCCTCAAGGATGTCGATCGTGGCCAGGGCCGCCGCCATCTCGGGCGGGTTGGCGTAGAAGGTCGAGGACATGTGGGTCTGCGCCAGGCCCTGCATGACGTCCCGCTTCCCAGCCACTGCCGAGATGACGTAACCGTTGGCCATGGCCTTCGAGTAGGTGGCGAGATCCGCCTCGATGCCAAAGTACTCCTGGGCTCCACCGAGTGCGATGCGGAAACCGGATCGCATCTCGTCGAGGATGAACAACGCACCGTCCCGGTGCGCAAGATCCCGGACCTGGTGTAGGAAGCCGTCCGCGACGAGCTCGACGTCGTAGGTCATCATGATGACGCAGGCGATCTGGCCGGGATGCTGTGCGAAGGCCTCGGCGACAGAGTCGATGCTGTTGTATTGGAAGCGCAGTGTGTCGGCCGTCGTGCTCGGCGGAATCCCCGCCGGCCGCGGTGCCGTCCAGTCGTGCCAGCCGTTGTACCCCCATTTGAGGATCTTGGTGCGGCCTGTGGCTATCCGCGCGAGCCGCACGGCTGCACTCGTCGCGTCAGATCCCGTCCTCATCAGGTACGCCTGCTTGGCTCCGGGGAGGAGGTCGACCAGTCGTTCGGTCAACTCCACCTGCCGGGGACTCCACAGGGGCGAGATGCACACCGCCTGCGCCTGTTGTGCCTGCACCGCAGCGGTGACTTCCGGCCGGCAGTGGCCGAGGACGACCGGGCCGTATCCCAGCACGAAGTCGATGTACCGCTTTCCGTCCACGTCCCACAGGTAGGCGCCGTCGGCCCGGACGACGTACTGGGGGTATGCGGCGTTGGACGCGTCGTTCTCAAGGATGGCCTCTCGGGTCGAGGCCCACGCGTCGCTGGCTCGGGCGCGCTGCACCCACAGGTCACCCGTGCGGCCTCCGACGCCGTAGTGCACGTCGACCGGCGGGCTCTGCCATCTAGGCTCCGCAGTCACAGATCACCCTGGTCGGCTTGGCCCGGCTGGTAGTACAGTCCGAGTCGCCGCACCTCACCCAGGACGTCGTTCGCTACTCGATCGATGTCGCCGTCGGTCACGTCGACCGTGCAGGAGGCCATGGCCGAGCTGTCGATGATCTCCTGCATCAATTCCTGCTCGCGGATGAATACGGAGAGGTCGTCGTAGTTGTGCGGGTTCTCCGAGTACGTCAAGCGGAGGTCACGCGCCGTGCCGAACGACGCCGGGTCGCGCCAGGAGTGGACAAGTACGACCCCGAGGGCGGCGAGGCGCTGGTCGACCCACGCTAGGTCGACTTCACGCTCGTAGGCCATCTGCTGGAAGGCGATCGTCGACACGTGGAAACGATCGATCACCCAGTAGTAGTCGCGGTGCAGCTCCAGCAGCCGGACGTAGGTCTCGAAGGCCTCGTGCGCCCAGTCGTCGTCGCGCTCGAGGTAGTCGATCATCGTTCGGCCGGGGTTCGACTTGGTCGGCTGCTCGTCCGACCGGGTCTGCCACTCGGACGATATGAGCGGAATGTGCCAGCGGTGCTTGCGGTGCCCGACGACATCGACGTGCTCGGCCAGTGCGAAGGCGATGTCGGTCTTGCGGTTAAGGTGCGTGCCCTCGAGCAGGATCTTGGGTTGCGGGATCAGGTCGTCAGCATCAGCAGCCGTTCCCCAGCGATTCTGCGGTGCGCCCTCAATGAGGTGCGGCCGTCCCGCCGTGCTGCCGAAGGATTCCGTGTTGTCACCCAACTGTTGCACGGACGGCGTCACGGAGCCCCCTCGAGGACAGGGACACCGTCGTCGTGCCATTCCGCGCGGCGGTGGAGCAGCCACTCCGCCAGCACCTTCGCGCCCGACAGGCTGTGGTTGTCGGCTGCTCCGCAGTTGACGATGTCGGCGAGTGGCACGGCGTCCGCCGAGAGGATCCCAAGCAGGGAGTCCGCGACCAGTCCGGCGAGCTCGTCGAATGAGACGGTGCGCGCAGTCACGATGTAGAGGCCGGTCTGGCAGCCGAGCGGGGCGACAGCGACGACGGAGTCGCTCATCTCCCGCAAGGACGTCGAAAGGAAGTGCTCCATCGAGTGCAGAACGCGGAAGTCGACCGTCGAAACATTTGGCTGACAGATGCGCAGATCCCAGACCTGGACAGGCTGCTGCCCGGCGGACTCGTGCTGGACCCGGAGGAACGGTGCCGCCATGAGCCTGTGGTCGACATCTGACACGGACGCAATCTCCCCTTTGTGGCGAGCGCGCGACTTGTCCTAGAAGGATTACTCAGCCGTGGGCGCTCGTCAATCCTTGGTGCGGTTGGTACCGGTGAAGATGCTCCGGATGTCCACATAGGTGCTTGATGTCGCTGCGCCGATCTCATCCATCGCAGGGCTGCGAAAGCGCCTGCGGCTGTAGCGTTGTCAGAGCCACGCCCGCCAGGTGTCGATACAGTCCAGACGATGACGAATGTCGGCCAACACTTGGCCAGGATCCGGACGCTCCGCGAATGCGGCGGAGCCGGGGAATTCGCCCAGTCGGCAACGGCCCAGATAGTCGAACCAGCCCACAGCTGAAGCGATGAACTTGCCGAAGTCGATCCGGTCAAGGCGGTTCAGCCGGCCACCCGCTCGGCAGTAACCTTCGATGAACGCAGTGAAACCGTCGGGATCGACGCCGCCCGCGTCGTAACCGCCCCACAGCAGCGCCGCCTCAACGGTCTCCTGTCGCGGCGGGCACAGGCAGGACTCGTCCCAGTCGAGGACGGCCAGCCCGTCCGGCGTGCGCAGGAAGTTCGCCGGTTTGATGTCGTAGTGGCAGTACGTCCACGCGTCGGCAGCGCGTTCGGCAGCGCGGACGAGGTCGAGGGCCTCGGTCAGCGTGGCGTTACTGGCCTCCTGCTCGGCGTGGTCTATCAGGTCGGATGCTACAAGTTCGGTCAGGACCGCCGTCGGATCCCAGCGCCACCACATCAGCGCTCCCTCTCGGGAAGGATCAAACCTCTTACCGATCTGCTGGATGCGGAACTGGGCGGCGCCAGCTTCCACGGCATCCATCGGTGCGGGCCGAGCAGGGAGCGGACGGCCGTTGAGCCATCGGTGCACCCGGACGACGATGCGCCCCTGCGGTCCGGGGATCAGGGCGAAGATGTGTCCTTTGCGATCCCGTACGGGTTCGGGCATGACAAGGTGGCCACTCCTGAGGACGGCCTGCTCGAAATCTCCGCCTCGGACGAGTGTCTCCAACCAGCGCGAATCGGATGCCGTGTATCGGAATCGCTTGACCGCGAAATCGTCGGCGTCCGTGGTGAGTCGATGGACGAGGTTCGCTGTGTCTTCGGATGGCATCACTGCGTACGACTCGATGGCGCCGAGCCCGTACGCGTCGGCGGCATCGGTGAGCAGGCGCTCGAGCGTGCCCGGCCCGGGACCGATCATCTTGTTCTCCACGATCGCCGGTTCTGCATCCTTCGGGCGGGGGTGCGGCCCACTGCTGAGGCGGAAGTCGCCACTCAGGCTACCGTTCGGTTCGTGGACGAGGTGCTGGAACTGCTGCACGGAACTGCCGACGCCGTGCTCGACGCCGTCGCGGCCCTCCCCAGTCACATGCGGAGACGGCGGACAGGTGGTCATCCCGACCAGTTCGTCGTGGACGTCGTGGCTGACGAGGCCGCGCGGTCGGTCCTGTCGAGGGCAGCGGTCGGGGTGCTGTCGGAGGAGTCCGGGTTCACCCCGAGCGCAGGTAGCCTGGTTGTGGTCGTCGATCCCATCGACGGATCGACCAACTGCAGCCGGGGGGTCGGTTTCTTCGGGCCCAGTCTGTGCGCCGTCGATGCGGAGGGCCCGTTGGCGACGGTCGTTCACAACGTGGGCACCGGCCGCCGCTACGCGGCCGTACGGGACCGCGGAGCGACGGTGAACGGCGCCGCGATGCGGCCGTCGGCCGGTGACCGCGTTGGTGTGATCGCCGTCGGGGATCCCTGCCGGGTGCTGGAGCGGCTGCCCGAACCGGGGACGCTGCCGGTCTCTGTCCGCGTATCCGGCTCGTCGGCGCACGATCTCTGCCTCGTCGCGGAAGGCGTGTTCGACGCCTACGTCGACTGCGGCAACACCCAGTCGGTCTGGGACCACCTGGGCGCGTCTCTGGTCCTCCGCGAATGCGGAGGGATCGTGGCGGAGCGGGACGGGGAGGATCTGCTCGACATGGCTGCGAACGCCAAGCGGCGACTGGTGGCCGCGACGTCGCCGGAGCAGTTCATCCGCCTGACTACGATGCTCCCAGGCGACCACAGGTGTCCGTGAAGAGTGGCGGGGCACGGCGATCGGCCGGCCGGGGACGGGAGCGGGAGTGCTGACCTCATTGCACGCCGGGAGCATCAGGCACACCAACGTCGCGACGGACGTCGGCGCCGCCCGCGCTGCAGGGTTCGACGGAGTCGAGCTGCAGATACCCAAGCTGGCGCGGTACCTCGACGCTGGTTACAGCGTCGGGACCCTCCGCGACATGCTCGACGGTTTGCAGGTCACGATGATCGACGTGCTCATGCCGATCGAGGCCGGCGGCGATGCTGTGCCTGACAGCCTGCTCGCCGAGTGCGAGCGCTGGTCGACGGTCGCGGACGACCTGGCTTGCCCGGCGATCCAGGTGGTGGCCCTGGACAACTTCGCAAGCCCGCGCTGGGACGAGCAGCGCGACGTCCTCGTCCGACGGTTGACCCCGATGGGCGACCTGGCGTCGAGCCACGATGTCCGGCTCGGGATCGAGCCCGTCTCGTTCAGCCCGTTCCGGACCTTGAAGCAGGCGGTCGAGGTCGTGGAGCGGGTCGGCCTCGACCGCGTGGGCATCGTGCTGGACGTGTGGCATCTGTGGACAGCGGGCTGTGACTGGGCGGACGTCGCCGGTCTCGATCCCGAACTCGTGGTCTGTGTCCAGCTCGGCGACACCGCACCACGCTCCGGCCAGGTCTGGACAGACGACGACCGAACGGAACTGCTGGGGGAGGGGATACTGCCCCTCGCCGACGCGATCGCCGCCGTGCGTACAACGGGCTTCGACGGCGTGTGGTCGGTCGAGATGCTCAGCAAGCGGCACTGGGAGTGGGATCCATACTTACTAGCCGGCGAGCTCCACGACAGACTCGTCGCCTACGTGCCCGATCGCCATGGCGGCTGAGACCTCGCGATCTTCGGGCGGCGGTCCGAAGGGCGGTCGCTGGATTGTGGCCGGAGGAGAGCGTCCTGCGGTCCCGCGACCTCGTGCGGACGGCCAGCGGGATCGGCCCGGACCCAGCTATAGAGCCCACTTGGCTTCAGCCCGACAGGCTGCCACCACGATTGCGCGGCTGTCGCCCGAAACCATCCTTCCCGCCAGGCCCGATCGCGACGCCGCCGCGACGAGTGACGCTTGCGGTGTGCCGCTTGAAGACATCCGAGAGGGCTCGTACCTATCCGCGTGCCGTCACCCCGGGTGATGGTTAGCAACTTACCGTGATCTGGACTGAAAGGCTGATCACGGGGCGAACGGTCACTCGCAGAACTCGGCGGCAATACGGGTTGGCACGGTCGGTGCCTACCTGGGGCGGGCCGACCTAGAGACGGTCCGTGAGGTGCGCCGAGCCGTCGGCAGGGTCACGCTCAGCGGCAAGACGGGTCGACACTGGTCAATGCCATGGTTGAGGCCGGCGACCTGACCGGCATCGATTACGACCCTGCCGCTTACCTGCCGAGCCGTGGACCCGAACCAGACCTTTTCGCGGACTTCGAGGCCTTCGAGGCCTTCGAGGCCTTCGACCCGGTCATCTCGTGGCAGCGCGATCGTGGCCTGCGCACGACCCGGCATGTGAGCCGGGCACGCTCCTGTCGCATGTAGCCCTGTACGGGCTCGCCGCCATTCTGCAAGCCGAAGGAGCCCCGGGCGTGCGGGCCGGGTGGACCAGGGGCGGCAACCCGCGGCCATACGTGACGGCGCCGGGGCTGGACGAGGCAACCACCGGCACGCTGATCGCACAGCATGCCCGGTCCGCCCATGCTGAAGGCTCGTGGCTCCAGCGTGACATCACCCTCAACGGAACACCCCGGGCGCTGATGAGCCCCCGGCTGAACCCCTTCGGCGACGAGAAGACCTGGAGGCAAGCCCAGCGGTCCCGCCACGAGATCCTCGATGCCCTCACCACCAGCAGCCGCTGGCTCGACCTCAGGCTCCTGGCCTCGCTCGGTGAGCCGTGCTACTGGTGGCGCAACAGGCAAGGCGCGATCCTGCAAGACGATGGGGCGAGCCGGCTGGAGATGCAGCCCCGCAACCAGGGCTCGGAGTTCGTCGGCAACCGCCTCGCAAACTCGCGGGCGCCGTCGCAGGTCGCGACCCCGGGCAGATCATCGCCGGGCTGCGCGGCGACAGCATCCGCGACGAAATCGGCGGCGGCAAGCCAGACCGCCGCACCGCGACCGGGCTGGCCAGCCCCGGGCCCACCGACAACGCCCTCGCCTGGTGCGCCCTCTGGGGAATCTCCCAGCTCCCGCTCGCGATGCGAGTCAACGCCAAAGCCGTGACCAGCGGCCATCTTGGGCACGGCCGCAACGAGTGGTTCTGCGTGCCAATGCCGCGTAGTTAGGAGTTGGGCGGCTGGGTCGAGGAAGTCGGGTCCTTCGGCGTGGCGGGGCTAGATAGATGCAGGACCTCTGATAGCTCGGTGCGATCCACCACAGATCTGCCGGCTACCAGAGGTCCTGTTGAGTACTCAGTCTGCCACGGCCACCATCCGCGGGCAGGGCAGCGGGTGGCAGAGAGAATCTCCACCAGGCCGCTGACCGACGCGCGGATCCGGCGGATGCACGCCGTGCTGAGGGCAGCCCTGAACGACGCCGAGACGCTGCCGGTCAACCCGGCCGCCGCGGTGAAGTTCGGGAAGGCGCGGAAGATCAAGCCGCTGCTGTGGACCGACGCCAGGACCGAGCGGTGGCAGGAGACCGGCGAGGTGCCCGCGAAGGTCATGGTATGGACCCCGGCGCAGTGCGGGCAGTTCCTCGACTCGATTGAGGCCCTGCGGCTCTACGCGCTGTACCACGTGGCCGCCTACTACGGGCCTCGCCGCGGCGAGCTGGCCGGCCTGGCATGGTCCGACGTGGACCTGCGGACCCGGCGGCTGCATGTCCGCGGCGACGACGGCCACGACGTCAAGTCGGAGGACTCCGACCGGGAGATCATCTTCGACGAGCAGACCGCCGCGGTGCTGAGGGTGTGGCGCATGGTCCAGCGCGCCGAGCGGCTGGCGTGGGGCCCGGCTTGGACCGACACCGGCCTGTGCTTCACCCGCGAGGACGGCACGCCGGTACGGCCAGGCTGGATCTCCGAGCGGTTCGGCACGCTCGCCGCCAGGGCGGGCCTGCCGCCGGTCCGGTTCCACGACCTACGGCACGGCGCGGCCAGCATGCAGGAAGGGCGCGGAGTTGCATCGGATGCAACATTCCGCATCTGGCGTGAGGACGGTGCCGTAAGGGATTCAAGCTTTGGCTCTCCAGCGGCCAGATCCGACGGGCGGTACGAAACACCAGGTCAGAGAGCCGTGACAGGAGCCGGTTGCACCAGGCGCCACGATGTTGCATCCAATTTGGTTGCATCGCTTGACCGCTTGTTGCGTACAACGCAACGGCAAAAACCCATCAACGAGGACAGCGGGTCGCATCTCTCTCTGCCTCAAGCTGAGGTATTCAGCATGGTTGGTAAACCGCTCCCTACCAGTTTCGCCGCCGGTACGCCGATGAAGGTCGTCTCCGAGCTGCTCGGGCATGCCACGTATGCGTTCACCGCCGACGTCTACACCAGCGTGAGCGAGGAGCTGGCCGAGTCCGCGGCCTCCGCGATCGCCGCGTTCGTGCCCCGCAAGAACCGGATGAGTCACCATTGTGTAACCGCGCGGGACAAAACGGGCGCCGCCGCGCGGCTGGGAATCCCTGCAGTGAGCAAGGAATCCCCGGTGAGGGGCGAGGGGCGGGCCAACGACAAAACCCTGCTGACCTGCGGTTCCGGGATGTTTTTGAAGGGCCGCTCCCGGGTTAAGCGGGCTGGTCTCCCGGGGTTTTGGGTGGTTTGAGGTAGTTCGGGTTTGGTCCCCGGACGGGGCCGGTGCGGCGGATAGGCAGAAGCCGATCCGGCGGAGGGCTGCGGCGATCGCCGCCCTGGCGTGGTCCGCGCTGGGGTCGTCTGGTGCTGGCATCGCGCCTCCGTGGCCAGGATCCGCAAACTCCGCCCGGGCGTGCCCGCCGCTGGCCGGCGCGTCTCCCGCACCCGGCCTCGGGCAATGTATACGTTTAAGTTACTTGTGTGGGCAGTGTGGCGAGAGGGCAGCTATGGGCGACCGGGTGCCAGTGCACGCTTACCGCTTAGCGGGCCCGCGGCGGCAGGCCATGGCGGCCACGGTGCTGCGGGGGCTGTCCCGGTTCGCTGATACGCGGGGAATCCCGGCCGATGCGAAGTTCCTGCTCGACTATGACGTGATCGAGGCGTTTTGCGTCGCCGGCCTGCGCGGGCGGGCGTCCTGCACCCAGGGCACCTACCGGTCGGTGCTGTACCGGCTCGCCGTGCCGGTGCACGGCCGGCCGGGGCTGCGGGGGACGCCGTTCGCGGGTGCGGCGGCGCCGGCGCCGTACTCCGATGGTGAGCGGGCGGAGCTGGCCGCGATTGCGGCCGCCCAGCCGGACCCGGCTAAACGCGGCTCGGCGCTGGCCATGGTGGTGTTCGGCATCGGCGCCGGGCTGCGGCCGGGCGAGCTGGTAGCGCTGCGCGGCAGCGACGTGCACCGCCGCGGCCGGCGGGTGATGGCCGAGGTCAGCGGACCCGCCGCCCGAGTGGTGCCGGTCGCCTCTGGTTACGCCGGCCGGGCGGCCGAGCTGGCCCGCGGCGCGGGCAGCGGGTTCGTGTTCCGCCCCGGCCCGGCCGACCGCGGCTACAAGAACTTCGTCACCAGTTTCGCCGCGGGCCTGGTGTTGCGCGGCGCTGAAGATGCCGACGTAGGAGGCGTTCGCGATGCCGATGTGGTGACGCGAAAAGGCCCCGCAGCCGGGTGGCTGCGGGGCTTTGGTGGTGATGGTGCCGGTGGCTGTGGGCGAGGTGCCGGTCAGGTATCGGTGACCTCGGTGATGGCGGCGCGGGCGGCTTGCTCGTCGACGATGGCTTTGCCGGCGGCGTAGGTGGCGACGAGCGCCTGGATGGCCAGGTTGTTCACGGCGCGCGGGTAGCCGCGGGAGGTGGTGTGGATCAGGGCAGCCGCATCATCGCTGAAAAGTCATTCGTGTGCCCTGGGGTGACGCCGCTACGGCGTGAAAATTTGGCCGCTCGCCCGCCGTTGCCAGTTACGAGGGGAGCCCGGCTGCGCCGGGCGCTGTCGCGCTGCGGGCGGGCGTTCCTGATCGGGTGCGCTTGATCTCGTGCCCGGGCACGGGGCGGTGTGGAGACTGGGTCTGCGGTCGTCCGCTGACGTCGTTCCTCTTTGGCGGGCTGGACCCCGTTGAAAAGTCTGACGCCGGGAGCCTTATCTTCAGGGCCGCTGAATGGTGCTTCGAGCCCGCGGACCAGATTTCCCTTATGCCTCAGGCTCCTGCGGACGACCGCAACCGTAACTGCCCTCTCATCGTAGGAGCCATCGATGGAAGATGTGCATGAGGAACCGTTGTTCGTGCAGCGGGTCGCCGGCCTGGATATCGCCAAGGCCGAGGTCGAGGTGACCATCCGGGTGCCCAGCGACACCAGTTCGGGCCGCCGCCAGCAGGAGACCCGGACGTTCGGCACCACCCGCCGGGAACTGCTGGAGTTAGCGGGCTGGCTGCGCTGCTGGGGCGTGACCAAGGCCGGGATGGAGGCCACGTCCGACTACTGGAAGCCGGTGTTCTTCCTGCTGGAATCCCGCGGGTTCGACTGCGACCTGTATAACGCCGCGCAGGTGAAGGCCCTGCCCGGCCTGCCTAAGACAGACCGGGCCGACTCCATCTGGCTCGCCAAGATCACCGAGCGGGGGATGATCGCCTCCAGCTTCGTGCCGCCTGAGCCGATCCGCAGGCTGCGGACCCACACCCGGTACCGCCGGCACCTCACCCAGGCCCGCACCGCCGAGAAGCAGCGGGTGGAGAAACTGCTCGAAGACGGGCACCTGAAGCTCTCGTCGGTGATCTCCGACATCCACGGCGTCTCGGGCCGGGACATGCTGGACGCGCTCGCCGCCGGGCAGCGCGACCCGCACGCGCTCGCGGCCATGGCCCGCGGGAAGATGCGCGGCAAGATCCGGCGGCTGGAAGAGGCGCTGGAGTGCTCGTTCTTCACCGATGAGCACGCCGCCGTGCTGGCGATGATGCTGCAGGTCATCGACCATTACACCGCCCAGATCAGCCAGCTGACCGCCACGATCGAGGAGCTGGCCGAGCCTTACCTGCCCCAGATCGAGCAGCTCGACGCCGTGCCCGGCATCGGGATGATCTGCGCTCAGGACATCATCGCCGAGATCGGCACCGACATGGCGGTGTTCCCCACCGCCGCGCACCTGGTGTCCTGGGCGAAGTGGTCACCCCAGGTCCGGCAGTCCGCCGGGAAACGCAAAGGCAGCAACGCAACCGGCCGCGGCAACCCCTACCTCGGCGCCGCACTCGGCGAGGCAGGAATCAGCGCCGGCAATACCCAGTCGTTCCTCGGCGCCCGGTACCGGAAGCTGACCCGCCGGATGCCCAGGAAGAAAGCCCTGGTCGCCACCGGCAACTCCATGCTCACCATCGTCCACGCACTGCTGTCCGACCCTGCCGCCGTCTACACCGATCTCGGCGCCGACTACTACGAGCAGCGCATGCACGCCCGCCGACAGGCACGCAACCACGTCAAGAGCCTGGAACGCCTCGGCTACAAAGTCACCATCGAAGCCATCGACCCGGCAACCGGCGAGCTCACCGCGGCCAGCTGACCACGGCGCCAAGAACCCGGAGACGCTGACGCGCCACCGGGTGCTGCCGCGCGCCCAGCCGAGGTCTATTTTCGGACCAGCGGGTCGGAGCGGCCGGCGAGTTTGAGGTGGTGGCTGATGTAGCTGCTGGTTTCCTGGCTGGTCATGGGCGGCATCGCGTATCTCAGCGCGGTGCGCTGCTCCAGGGCGGCGAGCACGGCGAGTTTCATGGTGCGCCGCAGGGTGGGCTGGCCGATGAGCAGGCAGGCGAGCGGGGAGTCGGCATCGAGGTTGTGGTTGGTCAGCATCCTTATCGTCTCTAGCTGCTCATACCGCAGCAGATGGGCCTCGTCGATGACCAGGACGGGGGTTTTGCCGCGCTCGTCGCGTTCGGCGGCGAGCATGGCGCTGGCCTGGGCGGTGAGCCGGGAGTAGCTGCGGTCGGGCTGGCCGCCGAAGGTCGCGACGATCATCTCGTGCAGCCCCCGTATGCCGATCATCGGGTTCGGCAGGTAGATGATGGTGTGCCGGGAGGCATCGAGGCCGGCTAGGACGGTGCGCACCGAGACGGTCTTGCCGGCCCCGACTTCGCCTGTTATCACGCCGATGGCG
The DNA here is from genome assembly GCA_963727015.1 of uncultured Actinomycetota bacterium. GTDB lineage: Bacteria > Actinomycetota > Actinomycetes > Streptosporangiales > Streptosporangiaceae > DATFVJ01. Next base: position 540,402 of record CAVSEV010000011.1, read on the forward strand.
CGTTCGGCGATGCACCAGGTGATCCGGGCGCAGGCCTCGTTGTGGGCGGCGTGGCGGTGCAGCATGCCGGGGGCCAGGTCGCGGCCGAATGGCATGCGGGTGAACCCGTAGTGGGCCTGGAGCTTGTCGATCATGACTGTTCCTTGTTGTTGTGGTTGCGGGGGCGGCCGTTGATGAGGGCGAGCTGCTGCTGGGCCTGGTTCAGGTCCTGGGCTAGGGCGGCGGCTGACATCGAGGCGTCGCCGAGGAAGATGCCGGTGGCGTCGATGGCCTCGGCGGGGTCCTCGCCGTGGTCGTGGCCGAGCCGTCCGGCTGCCAGTGCCTGGTCGAGCCAGCCGGCGATCTGGGTGAATGCCTGCCCGAGGCGGGAGGCTGCCAGGGCCAGGGCACCGATGACGTCGTAGGCCGCGGACGGCTGGCCCAGTCCGGCCTCGCGGCCGGTGAGCCAGTTCAGGCCGCGGATCGCCTCGGCGGCGGTGCGGGCCAAGGTGATGGTGTCGTGGCTGGTGGCCTGGTCCAGGTCGATGAGCTGCCGGAAGTCATCCACGGCCGTCCTCCTCGCCTGCTCCGTGCCCGTCCCGCCCCTGCTGTTCCTGCTCGCACGCGGGCGCGCCGCCGTGACCGGCAGTGGGCATGAGGGCCCTGTAGTTGACCGGGCGCGCTGTTTGCCGGTCGTGCTGCTCGCCGATCAGGGCCCTGGGCGCTGGAAGCCACCATCGCCACCACCGCACGGCCGCCCGGCGCCGCGCCTGCCTGCCCGAACCTGGCCATCGCCATGGCCATGACCCGGCCCGGCGAAGACCCCGGCGGCACCGGCGCACGCGTCCTCGCATCGGTAGCCGCCCGCGGCCATAAGACTGGCCGTCTAACAGCTACGACCGCGCCTACACCCAAGCCCTCCCCGAACGGTTCCACCTGCCCGCCCGCGCTCTCGGCTACCGGCCCGTCATGGACTACCGGACCGGCCAGCTCGGCATCCAAGCCAACAGCCAAGGTGCTGTCTTAATAGAGGGCAGCTGGTACTGCCCCGCCCTCCCCGAGCCGCTCATCACCGCCACCGCCGGCCTGCGCGCCAAAGACATCGACCCCGGCACTTACACCGCCCGGATCGCCGCCCGCGCCCCCTACCAGCTCAAACACAAAGACGGCCCGGACGCCGACGGATACCAGCGGCTGTCCTGCCCCGCCCTCGGCGCCCACCCCGGGCTGATCTGCCCGCTCCGCCAAACCTCGCTGTCACCGCGCGACGGCCGGGCCAAGGTACTCCAGTCCCCGCACGAGCCGCCCAAGCTCTGCCGCCAGACCGCGATCACCATCGCCCCCGGCATCGGAGCCCGCTACCGCCAGGACCTGCCCTACGCCTCACCAGCCTGGCAGGCCCGCTACGCCACCCTGCGCAACACCATCGAAGGCCTCAACGGCTACGCCAAAGACCCCGCCCACCAAGCCCTCGCCCAGCCAGCACGACGCCGGGTCCGCGGCATCGCCGCCCAATCCCTGTTCACCGCGCTGCTGCTGATCGCCGCCAACATCCGCAAAATCCGCGCCTGGCGAACACTCACCACCGACAGCAAAGCAGACATCGCCCGCCGGGCACGCCGACGGCGCACCAGCCTCCGCGACCACCTACCCAGCGGCTAACACCAGCAGTTGCGAGCGCCGCCGCCAAAATCATCTCCAGCCGCCCAGCCAAGAACGCCCAGCGCCCGTCAACAGCAGCACAACCAGGCCACTCACCCCGCTGAACCCGGCAACACAGGCAGCGCGCCACACTGTCAGACCCAAGGCGATACTCAAACAAGGTCACCGTCACAGTTCTGTCGGTACGACACCGGCAGTTCTGTCGGTAACCCACGGGCGGAGGCTCGGGGATTTGAACCCCGGATGGGCGCGAACCCAAACCGCATTAGCAGTGCGGCGCCATAGACCGGACTAGGCGAAGCCTCCCGAACGACCATACGGTCCGGGACAGCGTACCGGCCCCGGCGCGGGCAGGGCAAAGCAGTGCTATCCGCGGACCATCGTTGCTCATCCCGAACGGCTGCCGCGCGGCGCGACCGCAAGGAACGTGCTCGGGGGGCTACCGGGCCGATCGCTGGGGCGAGCACCCTGGCTGATCTGTGGCACAGGCACCCATCTCGCAGTCAGCCAAGCCGCGGCTCATTCCTGAGTGCCCGGCTCCGCTTCCTGAGTGCCCGGCTCCGCTTCCTGGGCGCCGGGCCCCGCTTCCTGTGCGCCGGGCTCCGCGACGTCGTACTCGCCCTTGGCGTAGCCCTCCCGCAGGCGCGTCTTGGCGAACTTGCCGACGCTGGTCTTGGGCACCTCGGTGACGAACGACCAGCGCTCGGGCAGCTGCCAGCGGGCCACCGTCGACGACAGGAATTCCCGCAGCTCCGCCGGTCCCGCCGATGCGCCCTCGTGCAGCACCACGGCCGCGAACGGGCGCTCCCCCCACTTGTCGTCTGGCACGCCGACGACGGCCGCCTCGACCACATCCGGGTGCGCCATCAGCGCGTTCTCAAGCTCCACCGACGAGATCCACTCACCGCCCGACTTGATCACATCCTTGGCCCGGTCGGTGAGCGTGATATAGCCGCGGCCGTCGATGGTGCCGACATCACCGGTTCGCAGCCACCCATCATCGAACTTGCCCGGATCCTCGTCACCGTAGTAGGAACCAGTCACCCATGGGCCACGCACCTGGATCTCGCCGACGGCCGAGCCGTCGTTCTGGAGCACCTTCCCGCCGTCACCGACCAGCCGGCCCTCAACCAGGGCGAGCAGCCTGCCCTGGGAGTCGCGGTACCGCCACGCGTCCTCCCCGGTGATCCCGCGCGGCGGGTGCGCCACGCTTCCTACCGGCGAGATTTCCGTCATCCCCCAGGCATGGACCACATGCACCCCGAACTCGGTCTCGAACCCCTCAATCAAGGCGTGCGGCACCGCGGAACCGCCGCACGGCACCATCCGCAGCGACGACAGGTCACCGCCGTTCGCCCGCACATAGCGCAGCAGCTCGTTGAAGACCGTCGGGACACCACCGGCCAGCGTGACCCGCTCGCTGGCGATCAGCCGCATCAGCGGCTCAGGCTGCAGGAACCGGTCCGGCATGATCAGATCAGCGCCCGCCATAACGGCCGCATACGCCAGGCCCCACGCGTTGGCATGGAACATCGGCACCACCGGCAGCACACGGTCCTCGGCCGACACGCCGAAGGCGTTCCCCGTGCAAATGGCCATCGCGTGCAGGTAAGCCGAACGGTGGCTGTACACAACCCCCTTCGGATTGCCGGTCGTGCCGCTGGTGTAGCACATCGCCGCCGCGTCCCGCTCATCCAGATCCGGCCAGCCGAACGACTCAGATTCCGCCGCGAGCAGGTCCTCATACACGTGCACCTCCGGGCCCGCGCCCGCAAGTTGCTCCGCAGCCACCGCAGCCGCCTCGCCGGACGGCCCGGTCACGATCACATGCCGGACCGTCTCCATCGCGGGCAGCACCGCCGCAAGCACAGCCGCCAGCGTCGCATCCACGATGATCACATCATCCGCGCCGTGGTTGGCGATGAAGGCCAGCTGATCCGCCGACAACCGGATATTCAGCGTGTGCAGCACCGCACCCATCGACGGCACCGCGAGATAAGCCTCCAGGTGCTCCACGTTGTTCCACATGAACGTCGCCACCCGCTGATCGCCGCCGACACCAAGCCGGCGCAGGGCATTTGCCAGCTGCGCCGCCCGCAGCCCCGCCTCCCCGTACGACCGGCTGCGCGTGCCTTCTGCCGTGCAGGTCACCACCCGGGAGTCAGCGAAAGCCGTTGTCCCGTACCGCATGATCGCGGCAACCGTCAGCGGGACATCCATCATCGTGCTGCGCACCGCACACACCTCCTGGCAGAAAGGACCCCAAACCGGCCTTCCCTGGGGCAGGATCTCATGTGGCAGGCGTAACGTCACTCCGCCAGCACGGGAATCTGCCCGTCGTCGGTCCCCGGCGCTGCTGCACACCTGCCTTTTCCCTCGGCCGTATCCGACACGTAGTCACCGAAGTCACCAAGCAGCTGGCTGTCGATCCGTAGCTTGGCGACCGCCCGCGAGATCGTGCTCTTGACGGTGCCCACGCTCACGCCGAGCACGTCCGCGATCTCGGCCTCGCTCATGTCCTCGTAGAAGCGCAGCGCTATGGCCGCACGCATCCTCGGTGGCAGTCGCGCAAGCGCCCGCCACAGCGCGTCGTGCACGTCGCTGTCACCGGCGTGGTCGTCCACCGCCTGCTCAGGGATGTGGTCCGTCGGGTACTCCTCCAGCCGGCGCTGCCGCCACCAGGAGATATGCGTGTTCACCATCGCGCGCCGCACGTAGCCGTCGACGGCACGCCGATCCTGAATGCGGTTCCACGCCTCATATGTCTTGGCCAGGGCGACCTGGACCAAGTCCTCGGCGTCAGCCCGGTGACCCGTCAGCAGGTACGCCATCCGAAGCAGCGTGGCGCTCCTGGCGGCAACGTAGTCGCGGAACTCCGCGTAATCACCGGCTGCCAGCCGACCCGTGTGACCACCGCGCACCTCCGGCGCGAGACCCCCGCGCGCATCCGGCACGACGTGATCGCCCCCGACGCTCACACCTTAACCGTACCCAGCACGGACGGCCGATGGGCCAGGCCCCCCTGTCATTCTGGCGCTCCGGAGGTCCGCTGCGACCGGCACGCCGTGCTAATTGTGGCCCCGGCAGGGCCAACCGTAAAGGTTGGACATATGTGACCTGGCCAGGGAAAACTTGCCGAACCACTTGACGCGGGGGACAGATGATACGCATGGTGATCACGCGGGATCACACCGTCGCGTGGAGGGGCCGATGGCGTATGAGCCGCGCGATGCCGCGCGCCGGCGGATGCTGCTCAAGAAGGCGATCTTCGGCGGCACCGGGGGCGATGAACCCGGAGGGCCCGGGAGCGCCCGGGCACGTGGTGACCGGCACCGTACTCGACGCCAGCCCGCACATCCTGGTGATCGCCAACGATGCGGGCGTGGAGGAGCGCTTCGCCCTGACGGAAACCACGTCGGCTTGGCGCGGCGCGGCGGTGCCGCCCGCGTCGCTCGAACCCCGGCTGCCGCATCGTCTTACGGCGCCATGAGCATCGACTCGCCGTGGACCGGATCTGGGCCGATATCGGGCGCGTCACCGGCACCATCGTCGAACGGACAGGGAACATGCTGCTCGTCGATCAGGGCCACACGCGTGGCCGCGTCCTGCTTGTCTTCTCCGGCCGATCCTCCGGGAGGATTCTGGTCCGCTTCCCCAAACTCGAGCCCGGGTATCTCATCGACGTGATCGGACTGCGCCGCGGCGGCGCCATCGAAGGGCTCGTCCCCGCCACCTCCCAGCCGCCGTATCACAGCGATCACGTGCCGCGCGCCGCGCTCGTCAGGGGCCATGTGCCCGACGCCATCAGCGGCAGCGCGAGCTGGCATGAACCCGTCGAGGATCCGCCCGGGTTACCGGGAGCGGCCTATCCCGCCCTCGACCCAATGTCCGGATGCGAAGCCGGCGCCGGACCCTGCGACAGTGCCGTGAGCTGCGCGCGGCTTCCCTACCTGTCCATCGGCAGCACGCTGCTGGTGCGGAACGACTGCACGGGAGCGTCCGGCGCCATCCGGGTGACCGCGTGCGGCTCGGCGGCAAGCCGCTTCTGCGATCGATGCCTGACGTGCGGCATGTCACCGCGCGGCCGGATCGTCGAGCTCACGATGACCAGCTTCGTCGAACTGGGCGGCGAACTGCACAATGGCTGTTTTAACACAACCATCAGAGTCGGTGGATGAGGATGCTAAGCGCATTCCGCGAGATGCAGATCCCACTGCTTGCCGTGTTGCTTGTTCTCGCCTGCGCCGGCAAGGCGGTCCGCGCGGCACGAACGCGGTCAATCGACCAGGGGCTGGGGGCGACCACCATTTTCCCGCTGCACCTGCGGCGGCCCGCAGCGATGGTCATGTGCGCGATCGAGTTCGGCCTTGGCCTCATGCTGGTGGCCACGGCGAGCCGCGTCGGGGTCTGGCCGGCCGCCGCAACGCTGGTGCGGCTCGGCGTGGTCCTGCTCTTCGTCACCGCGACGGCCGCACTCATCGAACTGCGGGCACACCGCCCCGACGCCGGGTGCGGCTGTTTCGGCGACCTCAGCAGCACCCCGCTCAGCCTGCGCACAATCGCCCGCTCCGCCCTTTTCAGCGCGGCGGCCGCCGCCACCGTTGGCGTGCCGCCGATCCGGCTGACCACCGGTGCCATCATCCCTGGCGCGGCGCACGGCACGCTCGAAGCCCGCCTGCTTGTCGTGCTCATCGCGGCCGAGCTTGTCCTGCTCGGCGCGCTGTCTCCCGAGCTTGGCGAGGCGCTGGTGCGGCTCGGTTACCGTGAGCCATGCGAGCGCCGCACCTTCTCGCCGCAACGTACGCTCGCCGCACTGCGCTCGAGCCGGGTCTGGCGCCGTCACAGCGCGCTGCTGACCAGCACCGAGCCGACTGACATGTGGCGCGAGCTCTGCTGGCGGTACGCCGCGTACTCCGGTCAGGTCGCCGGCCGGGAGGCCGACATCGTATTCGCCGTCTACGCGCGGCGGTGGAGCCCGCCTGTCCGGGCCGCGATCGTCGACGCGGTGACCGGCGAGTTACTCGCCCGCACCGGCCTGCGCGGCGAGCCGAAGCCGCAGCGGCCTGCCGCGTACCGCGGCCACGAAGTCCCGGCTGCCGTCTCCGGGGACAAGGGCGACTTGGCCCATACGACCCGCTAGCTATTTCTAGCCATCTCTAGCATCACAGGTAGACGGGCGAAGATAAGGCCAGAGAAGATAAGGCCAGAGAAGATAAGGCAGCGAAGATACCGGGCATAAGGACAGCGGCAGCGACGTCAGGGGCCGCGGTCAGGCCGGCTGGGCACGCAGGAACTGGCCGAAATGCGGCACGGTGAACGCGATGAGCCCGCGCTCGGAACTGTAGATGAGACCCTTCTTGATCAGGCCGTCACGTGCCGGGGACAGGCTCGACGGCTTGCGCCCGAGTTCGTCGGCGACATCCGCCGTCGGCACAGGCTCGTCGCCTAGCGCAGCCATTGCACGCATGTACTCGCGCTCCGCCGGTGTGGCGCGCTCGTACCTGCTGCCGAAGAAGCCCACGGCAAGCTCACCCTCCGCCTCGGGCGCGGCCACCCGTACGTCGTCGGCCGAGATCGGGCTGGCGGTGGCGACATCCCAGGTGACCTTGCCGTATGCCTGGACGAAGTACGGATAGCCGTCGGCGGCGAGGTAGAGCGCGTCGAGCGCGCCCGGCTTGAACTCGACGCCCTCTCGTTCCGCCGGCGCGATCAGCGCGAGGTCGGCGGCCTCGCGGTCCAGCCGATCGATCCGGACATAGCGAAACAACCGCTCGGAGTAGCTCTTGCTCGCGGACAGCACAGAAGGCAGGTGCGGCAGTCCGGCGCCCACCACGATGAGCGGCCCGCCGGTCTGCGAAAGCTCGTGGCAGGCGGCACAGAGCGCGGAAACGTCGGTCGCGGGAACGTCCTGCATCTCATCGACGAACAACGCTATGCCGACGCCCAGATCGGTGGCGATGGATGCCGCGTCGGCGAACAACTCCGTCAGATCGATTTCCATGTCGCCGGAATCGGCGCGACCGCGGACCGCCAGCGCATCGATACCCAGCGAGAGCGCCGCTCCCTTGGCAGCCTTCGGGTCACGGGCGGCAAAGGCCTTGAGCACGCCGAGGAAGTATTCGATGCGATCAGGCGCCCGGTGCCGTGGGGCAAGTTCGCGGACCGCCATATGCAGCGCTCCGGCCACCGGCCGCCTGATCGACTGATCCGGGCGGGCCTCAATCTTGCCGGTGCCCCACAGCCGTCCGATGGCCATCGACCTGAACGTGTTGAGAAGCACCGTCTTCCCGACGCCACGCAACCCGGTGAGCACCATGCTGCGCTCGGGGCGGCCACGGGCGACGCGCTCGAGCACCACCTCGAACTGGCCGATCTCACGATCGCGGCCGGCGAGTTCAGGAGGGCGCTGCCCAGCGCCTGGAGCATAGGGGTTGCGTACCGGGTCCACATCATCGGACTCTATGGCCGGATCTAGCGCCGGTCCTAGATTTACGTAGAAGCCGCTACGGCGTGTCGCGCTGCCGCACACTCGCGCCGCCCGGGCATGCCCCCGCGCCCGGGCACGCCCCCGCGGGCCCGGGCACGCCCGCGCGGGCCCAGGTCGCGGGCGGGCCGGGTTCACGGGCCCGCCCGCAGCTCCCCCTGCGGGCTCAGTGGAGCAGATCGAGTTGGTTCGTGGCGTCGTCGACGAAGTAGACGCCGTTCCCGTGTGGCGCGACGGCGAGCCCGAACAGGGCACCAGCGCCTGGCGGGCTGCCGGACTTGTCGAGCGCCTTGGTGGCGACCTGCGTACCGGCCGGCGTGGTCTCCACGATGTTCCCGTCGCCCGAGTTCACCGTGAGCACGTCACCGCCGGGGGCGATGGCAAGACCGAGTGGGCCATTCAGCGCGCCGCCCTTGCTGACGGTCCGGCCCGTGCCGGCCGAACGGGACCGGAAGACCGCACCGGGTATCGCCGCGATCCTGCTGTTCACGGTGTCCGCCACATATAGCGCGCCGTTGCGGCCGAGCCCGACGCCGGTCGGGCCGATGACGAGCGGCCGCAGGATCAGTCTTCTCCGCGAATCCGGAACCGATCTTCGTGATCGCCCGAAGCCGCGGTGTCCCGTGCCGCGGGATTGTGACTAGGAGCCTTAGGACGGTGCCGCGGTTGACAACTTTGCCGCCCGCCGCGACCGTTCCGTTGAGCACATTGGTCACAAACAGGTCCGCTGACCGGCCAAAGTCAAGCGCGGTCATGTCCCATGGGCCATTGATGCCGTGGCCGGAGAAGGTCTCGCGCACCCTGCCGTTGCTGTCGAGCACGAGCAAGCAGCCCGCGCGTGCGGTGGCGGATGTCCCGTCCGTGGTCGGCAGGCTGCCCACGACAACCCAACCGCTGCTCAGCACGCTGAGCGCGGTGGTGAGGCCGATGCCGCCCGGGCATCGTCCTGGGAGCCCGGCAGCGCTGATCCTGGCGAACTGGGTCACCTTGCCGTGCGGCGAGACCTCGACGATCGTCGTCCCAGTGCCCTGCTGGTTCTTGACGTTGTTGAAGTTACTGACGAGCACGTCGCCCCGGTGCAGCTTGCCCGTGCTCCGCTGCACCACCGCGACCCCGTACGGGTTCACGTCGCCGTTCTTGGGCACCGTGGATGCGATCGTCGAGATGGTGTGAAAACGCCCGATGAACGGGCTGTGGGACGCTTGCTGCGCCCCCGCACCCGGCGCGCCAGCGATGAGCGCGCCCGCTGCGATCGCCGCCGCCGCGGACCCCGCCGCGGTGGCGCGATTGATTATTCCCATGTGCTCCCGAGCCCCTTCCCTGGTACTCGCTTTCCCTGGTACTCGCTGATGCGCTAGCGGCATACCGCCACAGGCGATGCCATCGGCACCAACAGCCTCTACACGAGCGGTTGACGCAACCGGTTCAGGTCGCGGCCGCTGATATGACCGGACTTCGCCACAGCAGGCCCGGTACCGCGCAGACCGGACAGTACCGCCGCCCGCGCGCGGGCGGCGAGGGAAGACAAGAATTGCCGCAAAGCCCTGCCGGGCTTAAAATTCATCGAGCGTTGAGTTTTGGTTTGAGCGGCGCGCCGCTGCGGCCCGCACTGGCCAATCGCAAGCGAGCAGGAGGGCTGATTCATGTGGGCGATGATCGTCAAAGAGTTCCGCCAGCTCAGACGCGACAGGCGCACCCTGGCGATGATGATCTTCCTGCCGATCCTGCTGCTGATCATCTTCGGTTATGCGGCCAGCTTCGACGTCAAGACGATCCCCACCACAGTTGTCGGGCCGCAGGCCCGGCTGGTCGCGGCCGAGCTGCCGGCGAAGTTCCATCCGTTGCGGGTCGCCCCAGGCGACGGCCGCAGCGACGCTGTCGCGGCGCTGCGCGACGGGGACACCGAGGTCGCGATCGTCACGGGCCCGGGCGGCGCGACGGTGCTGATCGACGGCTCACAGCTGTTCACAGCGAACGCCGCCAAGGCCGAGCTCGCCGCCATCGCAGCGCGGTCGGCGCAGGCACCCGCGAATGCGCCGGGGCCTGCTGCAACTGGCGCCGCCGGCCGACCGCCGCGCAAGGCGCGGCGGCAGGCATCGCAGCGGTCCCTGCCGCCGGATTCGCGCCGCGGGTCGAAGTGCTCTTCAACCCGGCACTGAAGACATCGGACATCATGGTGCCCGGGCTTGCGGGCCTGATCCTGCTGTTCGTCGGCATGGTCATCACCAGCCTCGGCGTCGTCCGCGAGCGCCAGGCGGGCACCCTGGAGCAGCTCGCGGTCATGCCATTGCGCCCGCGTGACGTCTTCCTCGGAAAGATCGCGCCCTACTTCCTCGTGGCCGCGGTGGACCTCGCGATCGTCGTCGCGCTTGGCGTGGCGCTGTTCGCTGTCCCGTTCCGCGGCTCGGTGCTTGTCTTCGGGCTCGGCGCGCTGCTGTTCCTTTTCGTGACCCTCGGCATGGGGGTCCTCATCTCCAGCGTGTCGCAGACACAGGGCCAGGCGATCCAGCTTGCGATCATGGTGATGCTGCCGCAGATCATGCTGTCCGGATTGATCTTCCCGCTGGCCTCGATGGCCGCCGGGGTACGCTGGCTCGGCTACATCCTGCCCCTCACCTATTTCACCCAGATCGCCCGCGGTGTCATGCTGCGTGGTGCGCCGATCGGGGCATTGTGGCACTCGTTCGCCTACCTGGCCCTGATCGGCGTCGTCGTCACCGGACTTGCGACCCTGCGCTTCCGGCGCTTCCTCGCACCTGCGCCGCGGCGCGGGCAGCAGCGCCAGCAAGCCGAGGCGGTGGCGGCCGCCGGAGCACCCCGGTGACCCGCCCGGCCGGCCGCGAGCCTGAAGCCCCCTGGGGAGTACGCGCGGTGACCGTGACGTACGGCGAGCGTGTGGCGCTGCGCGAGGTCACCCTTGACGTGCCACAGGGGCAGGTGACCGGCGTGGTCGGCGGGGACGGCGCGGGTAAGACGACGCTGCTCCGCATCCTGGCCGGCGCGGCGGCCCCGGACAGCGGAGAGGTCCGGCGGCCCGCCCCGGACCGGACGGGCTACCTGACCGCGACTTCAGGCACCTACCCTGATCTGTCGGTCCAGGAGAACCTGGAGTTCGCCGCCGCAGGCTACGGCGTACCGGCCAGGCAGGCACGAGCACGGACCCAGGAGTATCTCGAGCGCACCGGCCTCGCGGCCGCACGGCGCCGCCTGGCAGGAAATCTTTCCGGCGGGATGCGGCAAAAGCTCGGCGTGATCCGCGCGATGCTGCACGAACCCGACCTGCTCGTCCTGGACGAGCCGACCACAGGGGTGGATCCGGTGAGCAGAGCCGACCTGTGGTGGCTGATCGCACGCGCGGCGGCTGGCGGCGCAGCGGTCGTCCTTACCACCACCTATCTGGACGAGGCCGAACGCGCCGCCTCGGTACTCGTGCTCGACGAAGGCGAGCAACTCGCACAGGGCACCCCGGACGAGATCATCGCGGCGGTTAAGGGAACGATCAAAATCTCTCCAGAACGGCCGCGCGGTGAGGTCGCAAGGCGTGCCTGGCGGCGCGGGCCAACGTGGCGGGTGTGGATCCCACCTGGCACCGGCGAGGACGGCGCGATCCCAGCCAGCGCAATCCCGGGCAGGCGATCCCAGCAGCGGTCCCAGGCAAGACGGTCCCAGGCAAGGCGGTCCCAGGCAAGGCGATCCCAGCCAGCGCGATCCCCGGCGCGGCGAAGGACATTGGAGGCGCGGATCTGAGCGGCGCGGGCGGCATGCGGAGCGCGCCGGCGAAGCCCGACCTGCAGGACGCCGTGATCGTCGCCGCGCTGGCGCGCGAACTCTCTTCCGGGACGCCCTCATGACCGAACTGCTCGCACAGAGCACGGGTGCGACCCGCGTTTTCGGCCACGTTGCCGTGGTCCGCGACGTTGATCTGCAAGTGCCGCCCCGGGAGGTGGTTGGCCTGCTCGGCGCCAACGGCGCCGGTAAGACAACGCTGATCAGGATGCTGCTCGGCCTGCTGCCGCCAACCCGGGGCGAGGTCAGCCTCTTCGGGCAGCCGCCGTCCATCGACACCCGCCGCAGGCTCGGTTACGTGCCGCAGGGCCTCGGCCTGTACGAGGATCTCACGCCCGCGGAGAACATGGCCTTCGCCCATGCCGCGTTCGGCGGTGATGCTCTTGCCGAGTTGCCCGCGGGACTTGAGCCGCTGCGAAAGGTTCCGGTCGGGCGGCTTCCCCTGGGCGTCCAGCGACGACTCGCCTTCGCCCAGGCCCTCGCCCACCGGCCCGACCTGCTGGTCCTTGATGAGCCGACGTCCGGCGTCGGCCCGCTCGCCAGGGCACGGCTGTGGGAGACAATCCGCGACGCAGCCGACGCCGGCGCGGGAGTGCTCGTTACAACCCACCATATGGACGAGGCAGCCGAATGCGACCGCCTGGTGGTGATGGCCGACGGCCGGGTCGTCGCGGAAGGTGAGGTGGCCACCATCGTGGGCTCAGCGCGCGTGACCGTGGTGGAGACCGCAGACTGGCCGGGCGCGTTCGAGGCCATGGAGCGTGCCGGAAAGGTGGCGGGCCTGGTCGGCCGCACTCTCCGTGTTCTCGGTGCCTCACCCAGGGAGGTGCGGCAGGCGCTCGGCGCTATCCCGGCGAGGACTTACGACACGCCGGCCACGCTGGAGGAACGGTTCCTCGAACTGGCGCAGCCCGCGGCACCGGCCGGGAGACTGCCCTGACTACGGCCGCCGGGCCATTGAGCAGGGTCCGCGGCAAACTCTTCCTGCCAGGAATTCTCCATATTAGCGTCCTTTATCCTGCCTGAATAGTTAAGGGTTTCTACGGCAGCCAACAATTCAGCTGGCCAGCGTAATTCTACTCTTGCAGAGCTGCTGCTTGCGTGCGATACAATGCTCAGCGCTCAGCAAGCGTGATTTTGGCAAACTTCCGGGGGGATTCAGAAATGCGACGATATCGCGGTAAAGCCCTGGCCGCATTGTGGAAGCACGGCCCCGGAACAGGCAAAGCAATACTCGCGGTGCTAGCGCTGGCACCGCTAACGGCCTGGACCGGCCAGGGAGCGCCGCTTACAGCGGCGCAAGGCGGGCCCTCAGGCGGGGGCGGCGCTATCTCGTCCGCTATCCACGGTTACTGCCTCAGCAGTTATTCCAATTACGTTGGCCCAGGCCTGATAGCGGGCATCGACAAATGTGAGAACCAAGCCGCCCAGCACTGGACGCTGCCGGGGAACAATACAGTGCGCGTCCAGGGAAAATGCCTCGCAGCCAAGGCGAAGACCGTCGGAACTGGACTTGTCCTGGCAAAGTGCGACGGATCGCGCGGGCAGTTCTGGGAAGCCGATGGCGTGGTCCGGGTGCCCGGCACCCAGCTCCTCAACCCCTGGTCGGGCAAATGCATGACGGACCCGCACGCCTCGACGGCCGACGATACCCAGGTCCAGCTCGACACCTGCGACAGGACAGTCGCTGAGACGTGGTACCTGCCGCCGCACCAGGCCCCATTGCTTGTCCGCCAGGGCAGGCCCTGACCGATCGCGAGCGAATCGCCCCGTTCCACCTGCCCTCCGCACCACTGCGTCGTTATGCAGGTTCGCCTGCCTGCGGCATAGCCGCCGCAAGGCGACCAAGGCTTGTCCGGACCCGACTCCGAATGGGAGCAGCTGCAGTGCACGATAAAGCGCTTCGCGGTAACCGCGTCTCACGGCGCGGCGCGATATTGATCACTTCCTCGGCCGTAGCCGTCGCAGCAGGCGTCCTTGCGGCAATTCCGGTGCAAGCGGCCACGAGCCAGCCGGGCACGGCGGCAAGCGCGGCCGTGGTTCAGCCACCAGGCCACAGCCATTCCAATCATCATAAACTTCACAGTCAACATAGCCGTCACGGCCATTACAGTCACCAATACAGTCACCACGCCCCCCATGGCCGCGACCCGCGCGCTGATGATCCACGTGCCAAATGCGCCCAGCCGGCCCAGCCCGGTCAGATGGCGTGCTTCGCCTTGCTGCGCACCGCCACGCATGCCCGCCCGGGCGCGGCAACCCCGCAGACGCCGTCCGGATTCGGGCCCACCACGCTGCAACACGCCTACAACCTGAAGGCCAGCCGGGGCTCCGGGCGGACGGTGGCGATCGTCGACGCTTACGACGACCCGGACGCGGAGTCCGACCTCGCCACCTATCGCAGTAACTACAGCCTGCCCGCGTGCACCACGGCGAACGGCTGCTTCAGGAAGGTCGACGAGAACGGCGGCACAAGCTATCCGAAGGGCGATCCGGGCTGGGCCGCGGAGATCTCCCTCGACCTGGACATGGTCTCCGCGATCTGCCCGAACTGCCACATACTGCTCGTCGAGGCTTCGTCGTCCTATATCAGCGACCTGGGCAAGGCGGTGAACACGGCGGTCAGCCTCGGCGCGAGGTTTGTTTCCAATAGTTACGGCGGAGACGAGTCATCCAGTGACTCCAGCTACGACAGCCTGTATTACAACCACCCGGGTGTGGCCATCACCGCGTCCGCGGGAGATAGCGGCTACGGCGTTTCCTACCCGGCCGCGTCCCAGTACGTGACCTCGGTCGGCGGCACCTCGCTGAAGCCGGGCAGCACCTCGCGCGGGTGGACCGAGACCGCCTGGGGCGGCGGTTCTGACGGAGGTACCGGATCCGGCTGCTCCGCCGACGACACCAAGCCCAGCTGGCAGAAGGACACCGGTTGCGCCAAGCGCACCGTCGCCGACGTTTCGGCGGTCGCCGACCCCAGCACCGGCGTCGCCGTCTATGACACCTATCAATCGAACGGGTGGGCGGTGTATGGGGGGACCTCGGTCGCCTCGCCCATCATCGCTGCCGTCTACGCGCTCGCTGGCACGCCGACCAGGAGCAGCTATCCAGCCAGCTACCCGTACGCCCGCACCTCGGCGCTGAACGACGTGACCTCCGGTGAGAACGGGTCCTGCAGCCCGTCGTACCTGTGCACCGCAGGACCCGGGTACGACGGCCCGACCGGCCTCGGCACACCGGACGGGTACACCGCGTTCGCCGCGCCCTGACTGAGTGCCATACGGCTGCCGCGAAACCCCGCGGCGGCCGTTATGGCCCATTCCCGGTCCGCCTCATGGGTCCGCCGGGCGCTCTTCGCTGGGAGTGGCAGGATACGTCGGCAGCGGCCTGCAGGGCAGCACGCGCCGGTAGGTACGATCGGGTGACCACCCAGGGTCATGTGCTGCGGACGGCGGATTTTCACCGCCACGCCCGCGGTAGAGGCTGCGGTTCATTTCCCGAAGGCAATGTGCGGGATCTGAGCCATCGTTTCCTCGTGATCGCTAACCTCTCCGCCAGTGGCGCCGGCAACGGGAATGGCCGCCCGGGAAGCCCGGACCCTAGTCGTGGCTCCGGTACTCGACCACGTCGTACTCGCCCTTGGCGTAGCCCTCCCGCAGGCGCGTCTTGGCGAACTTGCCGACGCTGGTCTTGGGCACCTCGGTGACGAACGACCAGCGCTCGGGCAGCTGCCAGCGGGCCACCGTCGACGACAGGAATTCCCGCAGCTCCGCCGGTCCCGCCGATGCGCCCTCGTGCAGCACCACGGCCGCGAACGGGCGCTCACCCCACTTGTCGTCTGGCACGCCGACAACGGCCGCCTCGACCACATCCGGGTGCGCCATCAGCGCGTTCTCAAGCTCCACCGACGAGATCCACTCACCGCCCGACTTGATCACATCCTTGGCCCGGTCAGTGAGCCGTATATAGCCGCGGCCGTCAATGGTGCCGACATCACCGGTTCGCAGCCACCCATCATCGAACTTGCCCGGATCCTCGTCACCGTAATAGGAACCAGTCACCCATGGGCCACGCACCTGGATCTCGCCGACCGCCGAGCCGTCGTTCTGCAGCACCTCGCCGCCGTCACCGACCAGCCGGCCCTCCACCAGGGCGAGCAGCCGGCCCTGGGAGTCGCGGTACCGCCACGCGTCCTCCCCGGTGATCCCGCGCGGCGGGTGCGCCACGCTTCCTACCGGCGAGATCTCCGTCATCCCCCAGGCATGGACCACATGCACCCCGAACTCGGTCTCGAACCCCTCAATCAAGGAGTGCGGCACCGCGGAACCGCCGCACGGCACCATCCGCAGCGACGACAGGTCACCACCATTCGCCCGCACATAGCGCAGCAGCTCGTTGAAGACCGTCGGGACACCACCGGCCAGCGTGACCCGCTCGCTGGCGATCAGCCGCATCAGCGGCTCCGGCTGCAGGAACCGGTCCGGCATGATCAGATCAGCGCCCGCCATAACGGCCGCATACGCCAGGCCCCACGCGTTGGCATGGAACATCGGCACCACCGGCAGCACACGGTCCTCGGCCGACACGCCGAAGGCGTTCCCCGTGCAAATGGCCATCGCGTGCAGGTAAGCCGAACGGTGGCTGTACACAACCCCCTTCGGATTACCGGTCGTGCCGCTGGTGTAGCACATCGCCGCCGCGTCCCGCTCATCCAGATCCGGCCAGCCGAACGACTCAGATTCCGCCGCGAGCAGGTCCTCATACACGTGCACCTCCGGGCCCGCGCCCGCAAGTTGCTCCGCGGCCACCGCAGCCGCCTCCCCGGACGGCCCGGTCACGATCACATGCCGGACCGTCCCCATCGCGGGCAGCACCGCCGCAAGCACAGCCGCCAGCGTCGCATCCACGATGATCACATCATCCGCGCCGTGGTTGGCGATGAAGGCCAGCTGATCCGCCGACAACCGGATATTCAGCGTGTGCAGCACCGCACCCATCGACGGCACCGCGAGATAAGCCTCCAGGTGCTCCACGTTGTTCCACATGAACGTCGCCACCCGCTGATCGCCGCCGACACCAAGCCGGCGCAAGGCATTTGCCAGCTGCGCCGCCCGCAGCCCCGCCTCCCCGAACGACCGGCTGCGCGTGCCTTCCGCAGTGCAGGTCACCACCCGGGAATCAGCGAAAGCCGTGGTCCCGAACCGCATGATCGCGGCAACCGTCAGCGGGACATCCATCATCGTGCTGCGCACCGCACACACCTCCTGGCGGAAGCACCTAAACCGGCCCCTCGGGGGAGGATCTCACGCGACGGACGGCACGTCACTTCGCCAGCGCAGGAATCTGCCCGCCCTTCGCCGGAGCGCTCGTTAGCGCCCCTGCGTTTCAGGCGGACGGCAAGAAGATGGTCGTCTAAGGCGAAGGGCATGGCGATGGTCGTCGCGCCGCCAGGCCAGGGCTGAGCCCTGCGGCACGCGCAGGGCTGCGCCCTGCGGCGTCCGTGTTCCCTCACATTGCCACCTACCCTCTGTTACCATTCCGTCACTATAAGGTGTCGCCGTCTCCCGTGTGCCTTGCCAGGCCACCGCAGACCGTGACACGAGCTTCGGGACAAAGGCGGTTAATGAGTAAACGTCCCCTTTGGAAGGCTGCCGCGGCTGTGGCACTCGGGCCCGCCGCGGCCTTTTCATTCGCGAACACGCCCGCGACGGGCGCACGCCACCTGGTGACGCAGGTGGCGGCGCGGGCCGTGATGGTCGACGCGGTACCGCTTGGGGTCGCAAACCCGGGCCTCGTCAGCGAGCCTGTGGTTGTGGCGGTCCCGGTCCCTGACGAACTGCTGCTCCGCACCGCTATCACCACCGCGCGGCTGCAGTACGTCCGGGCACTGATCGCTGCGGCGCGTGTCCGAGCGGCGGCAGGGCGGGCCGCGGCGGCACGGCGGGCTGCGGCACGGCGCGCGGCGGCACGCGCTCGAGCCGCGTTGGCACATGCGCCGGCTGAGGTCGTGGCGCATGTCCAGCCCCAGGCTGCGGCAGTACTCGCGGCGGCGGCGGGGGGGTCGTGGCAGCAGATCGTTGCGTCCCTGGCGGGCCGCGGCGCCGGATGCCTGGACAACATCATTGAACGTGAGTCGGGCGGCAACGTTTCCGCCCTCAACCCGGACGGCGCGTACGGCATACCACAGGCTTTGCCGGGGTCGAAGATGGCCACCGCCGGAGCGGATTGGCGAACGAACCCGAGGACGCAGATCCGCTGGATGATCGGCTACACCAACGACACCTACGGCTCGCCTTGCGCAGCCTGGGATCATGAGGAGGCCATTGGAAGCTACTAGGGCATGTGCAGCAGATCTTTGGCGGTGCGGATCGGCACCCAGACGACGCTGCCGCGGCGGTGGGTACCGGGGTTGTAACTGGATAGGTCGCCGTGCTGTGGCACTCTTTCCTGGCCGGGGCGTATTTGTCGGCGGTCGCGCGGCAGTGACTTCATCGGTCAGGTACCGGACGCGTCTTGCCGGTGCCGTAACGCCTGCTGCCCGCCCTGGCATGGCAGCTTGCTGGGGGATCGTTGGTGGCGGGTTAGTCGTAGTGATCGGCGAGGCCGTTCCGGAGCAGGGCGAAAGCGTGGCCTGCCGCCTCGACGGCACCGGGATAGCGCTCCTGGGCGGTGGCGCGGCGGCTAGGCAGCGGCGGTTGCCGTCAGCCAGGGTCCGGTGGATGGCGAAGATCTGGCAGGCGGCCAGGCGGGCGGTGCCCTCAATGGGTGAGGGGCGGGTTTTCTCCAGGGCTGCGGCCAGGGTCTGTTCGGCTGTGGCCTGGTAGAGCAGCAGCCGGGCTTGCAGTGACGGGGCCGACAGCACCATGGTGACGAACGCGAGCGTGTGCGGGCGGTCGTCGAGCCCGGTGATCGGGTCGCGGCGGGCGAGTCCGTTTATGAAGTGTTCGTGCAGCGGCCAGCGGGCTGGTGCCGGCCGCGCGGCTGAGCACGGTGCGGGCGGGTTCGTCGGCGTCATCAGCATCCGGGCGCAACCCCGGGCGGCCGAAGGGGCAGCCGGGCACTACGCTGGAGATGACCAACCACCCGGGCGAGGTGGTCCGGCACGAGCCGAGCCGATGCCGCCGCTGCGGCGCCAGGCTGTCCGGCGCCCCGTGCGAATCAAGATCTCCGGCTGCATGCGGTCCATGGCCGGGGCCGAAGCATTCTGCGGCATCCGTTCCAACCTGCCCACCGCCGCCAGACATGGCATCACCATGCTCGACGCCCTCACCGAGCAGCATCTGGATCAGCCCGGGTGCCGAAACGTCGTAACAACGAGGCAGGGCACCTATCCAGTTACCCGGGGTTATGGTTCAGTGCCAAAATGGGACGGTTGCCGCGCCATAGGTGCTGTAGGTGTAGATAGTCTGTTGCGTGTGGTTCTGCCAGATTATCATGCGCGTAAAGTATGCAATACCCTTGTGCATGCCTATGCGCCGCAGTGAGACACCTACCGTGGTTATCCTGCCCT
Organism: uncultured Actinomycetota bacterium; assembly: GCA_963727015.1. GTDB lineage: Bacteria > Actinomycetota > Actinomycetes > Streptosporangiales > Streptosporangiaceae > DATFVJ01. The sequence goes on from CAVSEV010000011.1 coordinate 559,820, forward strand.
TAAAGCAGCTGTCCCAGCAGATTCGCTGATACAGCTTTCCCTGACCGTAAGCGGTACTTGCATTCCAGTGCGACCAGCGCATCATGGTTATATTCCTATCGCCCCCAGCGCCGAAGTAAATGCCACTGGGCTTGATCGCCCCGTCGCTCCAGGCGGGCGAGCCACCGAGGCTGCCGTACAGGACGGGCGCTGACGATGTGCTGGCGGCCACTGTGACAGTGAACTCCCAGCTGAGCATCACCAACCCGATTACTAGGCCCGTGATGATCCTATTCATGACGTTTCCGCCTTCGACCCCCCGCAATCGGTAAGTACGAGCGTGCCAGCTAGCGCGGCAGCGCCTGCGATGTCCTGGTTCAGCATAATGCCCCCTCGGATTGATGCTTCACGCGCCCAAGCGTATTGGCCCGCGGTTCAGCCTGTCCGGCAAGAGAGTGCCCGTGTCGGCTCGCAACTCTCCGCACAATACTGTGGCGGTCCCTTGGCATTGCGTCATATTTAGCTACCGGTACTTCCTAGGCTGAAGCATCGTTCTTGAGATTTAACCAGAACGAACCAACCTATATGTCAAGGGACCTACGTCTACGAACCCCATCGCTGATATCGGTAAATGTCATAGGCAGCCGTCGCCTTCATCCACATCGTCACGGTCGCCGCCGTCGTGGCTGCCGGCGGCACCCCGGCACCCGGCAGGCGTGCCCCGCGGCCGTGCCATCGGCGTTGGTGACCCCGGCGACCCTGCGGGCGATCCGCCACAGCGGCCAGCCTGTTGCCAGGCGCCCGCTGGCCGAGCCCGGCTCACCGCTCGCTTGGCGCTTTCCGTCTCAGCGCCCTGAGCAGGCCAGGGCCCGGAGCCAGATTACAGAGCTGTAATTTCGTCCACACAGCTGTCCACAGACTGTGGGTAACTAGGCGAGGTGCTGCGCGAAATGCACGACGATATCCACATCCTGTGGGAAAGGGGGTGCGTAGCGCCGTGCCTGGCGGGCCGGTGCCGGTGCGGGCCCTGCGACCGTCCGGGCCCTCCGGCGGTCCGGGCCCTCCGGCGGTCCGGGCGTGCAGATCCAGCCTGCGCCCGCCGCCCGCCAGCGGGCGCGCGGCTTAAGTAACCCTTGCCGTAATACCGTAGATACTGCAATACTGACCGCATAACGGCTGGCAGCGGCGCCTGGGTGGCCCAGAGGGGTCCCGAGACGGGCGAGGGCCTTCCTCCCTTCCGGCCCCGCGGATCGGGTTCTGCGCGCACCACCCTCCGGCGTGCCCCTGCAGCCGCTTACCATAAATGCGGTAAACGCTGCAATACTGCCTGGATGGCGGGTCTCAGCATCGCCCTGGTCAACCTCAAGCCGGGCACGGGCAAGACCACATCAGCGGTCTGGCTGGCACACGTTTTCGCCCAGGCCGGCAACACCGTGCTGCTCGTGGACGCCGACCCCTCCGGCAGCGCACTGGAATGGTCCGACCTCGCGGCCATGTACCCCGGGCTACCGCCGGACGAGGCCTTCCCGTTCCGGATCGTGGCCCTGCCCTCCCGCGACCTGCACCGCCGCGTACCCGACATCGCCCAGCCAGACGACGTCGTGATCATCGACGCCCCGCAACTCGAAGACCACGCCGCCATCGCCCGGTCCGCGCTGCGCTACGTCGACGAGATCCTGATCCCGTGCGCACCAAGCCCCATCGAGATCAACCGCACCACCCCCGTCCGGGACGAGATCACCGAAGTCGAAGAACTCCGCGACACCCCCGCCCGCTCGGCCATCCTGCTCAACCGCTGCGTCGCCCGCGCCAACTCCACCACCGACGCCAGAACGGCACTGCAGGACCTCGGCTACGACGTGCTCGCCACCGCCGTGCCCCGGCTCGAGATCTACGCCCAGAGCTTCGGCCTGCCGATCCCCGACGCCGGCCGCGAACTATGGCGCCGCGTCGCCCACGACCTCACCGGACGATGCGTCCCCCTCCGGTCGGTGCCGTCATGACCTAGCTAGGCATGACCCTGGTTTTCGCCCGCGCCAGGCATAACGGCATGGGGCCGCGGAGAGTCCACGCCCCGAGCGCGGGCAGACGCTCCGATCATATGAGTGCTGCGTCCGCTGCTCTCGGCCCATGGCCAGGCAGGCGACTGCCCGCAAGCCCTCTAAGCCCGTATCCGGGCGGGGGAGCACTGCCTTACTCAGCGGCCGGGCTTACCGGGACTCCCGGAACGATCATGCACGGAAGTGCAGCATGACAGGCGTGACAAGAACCTGGCCCGTGCGGCTCATCTCCGCTGCCGCCCTCCTCGCGTCAGGTGGCCCCGCCGCCGTCATCAGTTATCAGCACATGGTCACCCTGGCCACCCGGCTCGGAGCCGAGCCGCTTGTGGCCTACCTCATGCCGCTCACTTCCGACGGCGTGGTCGCCTCGGCGTCGACACTGATCTACGTGTCGGGCCGGACGGGGCGCCGAGCGCCGTGGGTGGCATGGCCTCTGCTTGCCGCAGGCATCACAGTGACCATCGTGTGTAACGCGGCGGCGGTCGGTGGCCACGGAACCGGGGGACGCCTGCTCAGCGCATGGCCGGCCCTCGCATTCTGCGGCTGCCTGGAAGCAGCTGTCGCCCTCGCCCGGATGACATCGGCCTCGGGTGACAACGCGGTCTCCGAGGCTCACCCGCCATCTCGCGACACCGTCGTGCCGCCCGTTGACCAGCCCGAGCCAGCCACCGTGCCACCCCAGCCGGTCACCGCTTCAACTGAAGCAGTGACCGACCCTGAGGCGGCCGCGCGGGCGTTCCTGGCCGAAGGTGGCCGGCTCTCCCAGCGCAAGCTCGCCGAGACTTATGGCATTACCCGGCCGAAGGCGGCCAAACTCCTCGCCGAGATGGCAAGCAGCAACGGCCAAGACCCCCGCTAGCACCGTCGCTACTTGGGCTTTTAGCAGCCGCGCCCATCATGTCGCTCAAGATCATCCGTATATATCCCGCGTGATCTTCACTGCTCTGTATCATGCCGCCAGAGGCGGGTTCTGTCGCTTCGGCTCAAGACCGCCCGCTAGCGTGTGGGGCTGACCGCTGGCTTTAGGGAAGCCTCAGCCAGTCCGACGTGGCGGGTGACCTCGGGAGAACAGGACCCCGGTACCCTTGACCGGCTGCTGCGCCTGCTGCCCGGCTGGTTCGGTATCGAATCGTCGATCATCGAATACGTTGCGAAGCCGCAGGAGCTGCCCGCCTACCTGACGTGGCCCGGCCGCGAGTTCATGATAGTGAGACGAGGGACTGGAGCGCGACAACTCCATATCCACCTCGGCCTGTTCGGGGCGACGGCATCGTGACCCCCAACCACAAAGTCCTCTTCGGCCTCGGGCTGGAGACCGGCGTCCACCAAGTGAGCGAGATGCTAGGGCACGCCCGCCTAGCCGACGACGCGGGTCTCGACGTCGTCAGCCTCGGCGACCATCCCTACTTCGCCGAGCGCGTCGACGCCTACGCCGCGCTGGGGTTCGTTCTGGGCGCGACCAGCAACATCGCCGCAGCGGTGATCTGCACAAACCTGCTGAGCCGTCCCGCTCCCATGCTCGCCCGGACCGTCACAGGACTGTCTACGATCTCTCGCGGTCGTGTCGTTCTCGGAATGGGTGCGGGCGGGCTGTGGGAGGAAATCGTCGCCCTCGGTGTCCCCCGCCTGTCGCCCGCAGCCCGAATACGAGCGCTGGAAGAGGCGATCATGGTCGTGAGAGCACTCTCCGGCGGCGGCGATCCGGTCACGTTCGACGGCGAGTTCTACCACGTCACCGGGCTGACACCCGCGGCCGCACCAACGCCACCGATCTGGACCGGATCGCTCGGCCCGAAGGCACTGGCAGTAACCGGCCGACATGCGGACGGATGGATACCAGGACACCTCGCCGACTGGCGCAGCACGCGGGTTGCCGAGTCACGGCCCATCATCGACGAAGCGGCTGCTTCAGCAGGGAGAAACCCTGCTGATGTCGACACCATCTACAACGTGTCAGGGCGCCTTACCCCGGTCCCGCTACCGCAGACCCGCCACGACGAGGGCCGCTGGATCGGGGGCGGAGTGACGCAGTGGGTAGAGGAACTGACTTTCGCCGTGCTTGAACACGGCGCCGCCGCTTTCATCTACTTGCTCCCTCCTGGCGACAGCCTCAGCGACACGACACTGAACCTCTGGGCACACGAAGTCGTGCCCGCCGTCCGCGAAGCAATCGCCAAGCACTGACCTCCGGCGACGGACAAGCGAGGTCGATCCACAGAAGATCGCATGCGACAATTTGGCATCCTGCGGTCAGAAGTGGATGATCAGTACCGCAGGCAGGCATCGGGCGTCACCGCGAGAGGCCCCGTCAGCGAGGTGGCTAATGGGTCTAGGGACAGATGGGGACCCTTGACCCTGATTAAGGACTCAACCGCGGGATTACTGAGCCGATTTCATCCCGCTTCCCTGGAGCCGTCGAGCTGCGACGAGGCGCGCCGGTTCCTGGTCCGACAACGAGGACGTTTGTCGCTGCAGACAGGACATCTGGCTCTTCCGCGGCCGGATGGGCACCCACGCAGGATCATGATGCAGGCATCGTCGAGCAGCAAGAGGTGATCTCGATGGCTGCTGTGCGCGCGTACCCGGTCCGGGTGAACGCGTCGCTGGACGCGCCGCTGTCACGCTGGCTGTGGCTGGTCAAATGGATCCTTGGGATCCCGCACTACTTCGTGCTGGCCTTCCTGTGGCTGGCCTTCGTCGTGCTCAGCGCGGTGGCGATGGTGGCGATCGTGGTCACCGGCCGCTACCCGCGGGCGATCTTCGAGTTCAACGTGGGCGTGCTGCGGTGGACCTGGCGGGTGCAGTACTACGCGATCGGCGCGTTCGGCACCGACCGGTACCCGCCGTTCACGCTGGCCGACGACCCCGCTTATCCCGCGCACCTGGAGGTGGAGTACCCGCAGCGGCTGTCCCGCGGGCTGGCGCTGGTGAAATGGTGGCTGCTGGCCATCCCGCAGTACATCATCGTCGGCCTGTTCACCGGCGGCATGGCATGGTGGGGGTGGTATCTCTACAATCACGGCGGCGTGCTCTATGCCGGTTATGGCACCAGGAGCTGGAGCGGCATCGGGCTGATCGGTCTCCTGGCCGTGATCGCCGCGGTGGTGCTGCTGGTGACCGGCCGGTACCCGGAGCGGATCTTCGACGTCGTGCTCGGCATGAACCGGTGGGTGCTGCGGGTGGCCGGTTATGCGGGACTGATGACCGACGAGTACCCGCCGTTCCGGCTGGACATGGGCGGCCACGATCCCGGCACGCTGACCCTGCCGCCACCCGGATCGGCCCCCGAGGACCTGCCCGAGTCCGCGGACCTGCGGCAGGCATCCCCGCAGGGGGCGGGCAGATGGACGGGCGGCCGGATCGTCGCGGCGGTCGCGGGCGCGGTGCTCGTGCTGTGCTCGGTCGGGCTGATGGCGACCGGCCTGCTCGGCGGCGGCATTATCTTCCTGACCGGCGGCGTCCTGCTGATCGTGGTTTCGCTGCCGCGGGCGTCCATACGTTGACAAGTGCCACCGCCGACGCGGGCACACGGTGAGTAGTGACTTGGAGGTGATCACGGCCGGGATAGCCGACACTGGAGACCCCGTGGGTCACCATCCGGGCCGCCAGCAGGGTCTTGACTGCCGGGATGGTGAGCAGGGCGTTGAACTCGTCCTCGGCGGCGGGATCGTGCACTCGCGTCATCAGGTCCCCGAACCTGGCAGTAGCCGCCCCTATGTCATATTGGCCGGAATCAGCGATCATGGCGGCGAGGCGAGGTTCCCCTGCCGCCCCGCGCGGCGCGAGGTATCCGCCGAACGATCTTCCCACTAGCACCAGGTTGGCCGGGTCGACCTCGGTACTGATGAGCAGCGCGTCCACCAGCCCGGGCACCACGTGTTCCCAGTCGGGTGACATCGGGACGCGCTGCTCATACAACGTCGCGCCCTGGCCGGGGCCTGTCGATCGCCGCGAAAGCGTATCCGCGCTCCAGCGCGGGCGCCGCCGATGCGTACAGCTCCTCAGCTGAGGTTCTGCTGCGGGTGTACGCGAAGTGCATCGATGGCGGCGAGGAGATCGCTAACAGGAGGATCGATGAGGCACTGGCAGCCTGACCGATCTACCATGCAACGGTCCCTCGTATCCGCCGGGCCCCTTTCTTTCGCACTCCGACCTGCGGAAACGCGTCAAGATCCATCCCCGTACATCCCGCGGCCAGCGACATACGGTGGCAGTTGGCTGCATGGCTGCGGCCGAGGATCAGGTGACAACCCGAGGAAAGAGGCACATAAGCCCAGGTCAGGCGTAGTTTAACAGGTTGAGCGGAGGGCGTGGGATTCGAACCCACGATGAGTGTCACCACCCATAGCGGTTTTCAAGACCGCCGCCATCGTCCACTAGGCGAGCCCTCCTGTGCTCCTAACCCTATGGTGCCGGGAGGGCCACGCGGCCCAGGTTCCCGGCTGTGCGAAGACCCGGTTAAGGCCGGGTCAGCCGCCACTAGTGGCCGCTAGCCTGCGGACGCCCGCACCCGCCTCGGCCACGCGAAGCCGTCGCCGACCGTGGCGGCAAGCAGCAGATACGCGTCGGCTGTCTCCGGGTCGAGTTGCTCGAGGTCCACCTCGGCGCCTTCCTCGAGATGCGCGTCGTAGGGGATCTGTGCCACCGCCCTGCAGCGCCCCGCGAAGTGCTGTTCGAGCCGGTCGAGATCGATACTGCTCTTGCCACGCGGACGGATGATCGACAGGACGACTACGGCGTTACGCACCAGGTCGCCGAAGTCGTGCGCGTCCAGCCAGTCGAGTGTTGCGCTCGCGCTGCGGGCACCGTCCACCGACGGTGAGCTGACCAGAACTATCTGGTCAGCGAGGCGCAGCACCCCGGACATCGCCGAATGCAGCAGGCCGGTCCCGCAGTCGGTGATGCAGATGGAGTAGTAATGCTCGAGCACACGTGCGACCTCGTAGTAGTCGTCCTCGCTGAACGCGACGGACACCGTTGGGTCGCGGTCGGAGGCGAGCAACTCAAGGCGGCTCGGGGCTTGCGAGGTGAATGCCCGCACGTCGGCGTAGCGCTGGATCTGCCCGCGCTCGTTCAGCAGGTCACGCACGGTCGCCGCGGTTTCGAGGCGGACCTTGTCGGAGAGCGTGCCGCGATCCGGGTTGGCGTCGACGGCGATGACCCGGTCGCCGCGCAGTGACGCGAGCATCGCACCGAGCCCGACGGTCGTCGTGGTCTTGCCGACTCCGCCCTTCAGGCTCATCACGGCGACGCGGTGGTGCCCGCCAGCGACCGGAGTCCTGGCCCGGAGAATCAGCTCCCGCCTGTGCAGCTCGGCCTGTGAGTCGCCGGGCCGTATCAAGCCACCCGTGACGCGGTAGACCGCGCGGCGCCAGCCCGGCGCGGGCGGCGGCTTCTTCGTCGGCAGCAGGGTCTCCGACGTCAGGCTGTCCGCCGTCTCCCGAGGCGGCTGATCGGTCCGCCGTGGCGGAAGCGGCGCGAGGGGGTCACCGGGAGCGCCCGGAGGCGGGTGCGCCTGGCCGGCCGCCGCGTTCCCGTAGCCAGCGGTGCTCCCGTAGTCGCCCGCGCCGGCATAGTCACCTGCCACGCCGTAGCCAGCGCCGTGATCCTGATCGGCAGGGACGCCTGGGTACGCGCCAGGGGGAGCTGGGTAGGCACCAGGAGCAGCTGGGTGGGCGCCCGGTCCGGGCTGGAACGGCTCGGGCTGCTGCGAGGGATCGGGATATGCGGGCACGCCGTACTGTGGCGCGGGATATGGGCCCTGCTCGGCGTAATCCCAGCTGCCTTCCTGGCCAGGATCGGTGTAGGACTGGCCGTACCCGTAATCGGCCGGTCGGTGCGGCGGTACCTGCGGGGCAGTTACGCCACGGTTTTCATAACCGGCCTGCGCGTCGTAACCGCGCTGGCGGTCATAACCAGCCGGGCCGTTGTTGTCAGCGGGACCGTTGTAACCAGCCGGGCCGTTGTAAGCACCGGGGGTCTCGTACTGCCGCGCCCCCGCGGGCGGCGGCAGGTGCGCCGGGCCACCGTAGGACGGCTCGCCGCTATAGGACGGGCCGCTGGCGTAAGAGTGCTGCGCACCCGGCGACGGGTCACCGGCGTAGGTCTGCTCGCCGCCCTGGACCGGGTCGCTGGCGTACTGCCGGCCGCCCTGTGGCGGGTCTCCGCCGTAGGGCGGGTCTTCGCCGTAGGGCGGGCCTTCGCCGTAGGGCGGGCCTTCGCCGTAGGGCGGGCCTTCGCCGTAGGGCGGGCCTTCGCCGTAGGGCAGGTCCCCGTCAAAAGAGTGTTCGCCCCCATCGGACGGCTCGCCGCCGTAGCCGGGTGCTGGCGCGGGCGAGCCGCCCGGCTGACCCGGCACCTGCCCGGGCCGTGGCTGGTCAGGCGCGGCCGGCTGACCAGCCGAGTGCCCCCCGGCGTAGTCGCCGGGTGCGGGCGGCGCGAAGGAAAGCACACCAGGTGGCACGTAACGGACCTGGCCGGATGCGACCTGGCCGGGCTCCACCTGACCAGACGGCTCCTGACCGGGCGGCGGCTGAGCCACCTGATCGGACGCGGCCTGGCCGGACAGGGCCTTACTGTACGCCGCCTGGCCGGACGGCGACACATGCGCACGCGCCGATAGCCCAGCGCCGTTGTCCTCCACGCTGCTCGGCTGGCCCTGGGCCGAACCCGCGGCGGCTGACCCGGCGGCGGCTGACCCGGCCGCGGCTGAGCCGACGGCGCCCCGCGCGGCCGCCTCATCGGCAGCACCGGTGCCGTCAGCCGGCACCGGCTCGTCGGCCTGGGTCGGCGTATCGTGATCCTGCTTGGCCAAAAGTCCTTCCCCCAGCTTCGCCTGTACGAGAATGTGATGCCCGCACGGCCGGGATACCTGCTATACGCCGAGCCTAGGCCACCAGAACGCCGGACTATACCCACGAAGCGGAATCGCATACTTAGCCGCTTGGAGCACCCATGTACGCCATTGTCATAAGCAGCCCCGGGGGCCCTGAGGTGCTGAAGTGGGTGGAGGTCCCCGATCCGGAGCCGGGACCCGGCGAGGTGCTCATTGACATCGCCGCGAGCGCCGTCAACAGGGCTGACCTGCTACAACGCCAGGGCTTCTACCCTCCGCCCGCGGGCGCGCCGCCATATCCAGGCCTTGAGTGCTCAGGCCGCATCGCGGCAGCGGGGCCCGGCGTCACCTGCTGGCGTGCGGGCGATGAGGTGTGCGCGCTGCTGACCGGCGGCGGCTACGCGGAGCGGGTCGCGGTGCCTGCCGGGCAGGTGCTTCAGGTGCCCGGCGGTGTGCGGGTGACCGACGCCGCAGCCCTGATCGAGGGTGCGTGCACCGTCTGGGCCAATGTGTTCCAGCTTGCCAAACTGGCGCCCGGGGAGACGGTCCTTGTGCATGGCGGCGCCAGCGGCGTCGGCACGATCGCGCTGCAACTCGCCCGGGCACGCGGCGCACGGGTGCTTTGCACCGCTGGCTCGCCGGAAAAGCTGGCCAGATGCGAAGAACTCGGCGCAGACCGGGCGATTTCGTACCGCGACGAGGACTTCGCGGCGGTAGTCAGGGAATTCACGTGCGGCACCGGCGCGGACGTGATCCTGGACATAATGGGGGCCAGCTACCTGGCCCGCAATATCGAGTCGCTCGCGGTGGGCGGCCGTCTGGTGGTGATCGGGCTACTGGGCGGCACGAGTTCCGAGCTCGACTTGCGCACGATGCAGTTGAAACGCGCGAGCCTGCACGCCACCATGCTGCGTTCCCGGCCGCTCGCCGAGAAGGCCGCCATCGTGGCCGGGGTCCGCGAGCACGTCTGGCCGCTGGTCGAGGCGGGGAAGGTGCGGCCGGTGATCGACCGCGTGCTGCCGATGAAGGACGCGGCGGCGGCGCACCAGGTGATCGAGGCGGGCCTGCACGTCGGCAAGGTTCTGCTTGTCACCTGAGCACAACCTGAGTCGTAACGGCTGCCGCATGGCGCGCCACCCGCGGCGCAGTGAGGGGTCCGGGGGGCTCGTCGCGCACAGGGCGGACCGGTAGCGAATGCGCTGGAACGTATCGCGGTCCGCTGCTTGATGGGTGCGGCGCTGCCCTGATCGCCGCCCGGGGTGCGAGCACGCAGCAGCGTCCGCCAGACTTGAGGGATGAACGACCGGATGAAGACAGAACAGCAGCAGCCAGAGGTCGTTGTGGTCAGCCCCGAGGGCATGGCCATCGAGAGTTCCGGACACGACGACCAAGAGACCAGTGAGCGTCCGGTCACCGAGATGGTCGAGCAGCCGGCCAAGGTGATGCGGATCGGCAGCATGATCCGCCAGCTGCTCGAAGAGGTGCGCGCCGCGCCGCTTGACGAGAAGAGCCGTGCCAGGCTCAAGGAGATCCACGAAAGCTCGATCAAGGAACTAGAGGACGGGCTGGCCCCCGAGCTAGTCGCTGAGCTTGAGCGGCTCTCCCTCCCATTCACGGAAAACGAGCTGCCGAGCGAGTCAGAGCTCCGGGTGGCTCAGGCGCAGCTGGTGGGATGGCTGGAAGGGCTCTTCCACGGCATCCAGACCACGCTCTTCGCGCAGCAGATGGCGGCGCGTGCACAGCTAGAGCAGATGCGGCGGGCCCTGCCGCCTGGGATGATGCAGGCCCCAGAAGACGGTCCGCACACGCCGCCGCCAGGATCCACAGGCCCCTACCTGTGACGGCCGCCTACTCAAGATCGACGCCGTACGGCGCCGGATCTGGCGCCTAACCGGCCGTCGCGCGCGGCTTCGGCGGGCGGGGCATGCAGTCGGACGGGGCAGTCGGACGGACGGGGCAGTCAGTCGGACGGGGCAGTCGGACGGAGCGGCGCGGTTTGACCGCCTGGCTAGACCCGGCCGTAACGCAGGCGGGCCAGCCACGCAGTGGCGTCAGCGAACTCCGCGTCGGACGTGCCAGCACGCACCTGGGTGATGCCGCCATCGCGACGCGGGTAGCTGCCGAGGAAGCGAACGTCCGCGCAGACCCGGCGCAGGCCCATCAGGGCCTCACCGACGCGCGCGTCGTCAATGTGCCCCTCGCAGTCGATCGAGAAGCAGTACCTGCCAAGCACGTCGCCGGTGGGCCTGGACTCGACGCGGGTAAGGTTCACCCCGCGCACCGCGAACTCGGTGAGAATCTCCGCCAGTGCACCAGGATGATCGGCGGCGAGGAACGCAGCCAGTGAGGTGCGGTCCGAGCCCGTCCGCGCGGGCAAAGGCCCAGGCAAGCGGACCACGACAAACCGCGTCACCGCCTCGTTGTGGTCGCTGACGTCGTCCGCGAGCACGTCGAGCCCGTACCTGGCTGCGGCGAACGCGCCTGCGAGCGCGGCACCGATCTGCCCGTCCGCGGCCTGCCGTGCCGCCTCCGCGTTGGACGCGGCGGGCCGCCACTCGGCGTCGGGCAGGTGTGCGGCCAGCCAGCGGCGGCATTGCGGCTGCGCGTGCGGATGGCCGCCGACTGTCTTGACCGCGTCGAGCCTGGTCCCGGGCCTGACCAGCAGCGCAAACGTGACCGGCAGCAGGATCTCCGCGCAAATCACCAGATCATGACCGGTAGCGAGTTCGTCAAGCGTGGCCGTGACCGCGCCCTCCACCGAGTTCTCGATCGGCACGACCGCGCGCACCGCCTCGCTCTTGCGTACAGCGTCGAGCGCCGCCTGCACGCTCGGATACGGTATGGGCTCGGCCTGCGCGGCCTCATCCATGCTGCGCAGAGCGGCCTCGGTGAATGTACCTTCCGGGCCAAGGTAAGCGTACGGATCTGGCATGTCGCTCATAATCTCACGGCGCTGCTCACGCACTACGCAGCTCTTCGCACCGCGCCGCTAATCTCGCACCACTAATTTCGCGCGCCGATTGCACGGTCCAGGCCCTTTTGCCCGCCGCGCGCCATCGAACCGGTGACCAGCCGCACCGGCATTCTAGGCGCGAAGGGGCAGGCCGTGATGCCCTGCCGTCGGCTAGCCCGTCGGCTATCGGCTAGCGCCTGTCTTCCGCGCGACCGCTGCGCACGAAGGTCACGCCATCCTCTAGCCCGGCGCCCTGAGCAGGCACCGCCGGCAGGCTCTGGCCGAGGCGCGCGGAACGTACCGCCTGCTCCTCCTCGGGCGACAGCGACTGTGTACCGTGGCCGCCGGCGATGGCCTTCGCGTAGGTGCGGGTCTCGCTGCGCCCGTTGATCGAGGTGAGCACGATGCCGTCGCCCGCGGCGTTGAGCATGGCTATGGAGAAGGACAGCTGGCCTGCCATTTCTTTGAGCGCGTCGTAACGCACCAGGGCGACGTCTCTGATCGCGCGGAGATCCAGCGAGCCGGTCCGTGCCGCTCCGGTCCCTGCCGCTGCGGCCACTGCCGCTCCGGTGCCCGCGGCTCCGATCCCTGCCGCTGCAAGCTGGCTCCTGATGAGCTCGGTGTTCGCCGCGAGGATCTTGTCGGCCCGATTGTTCGCCGCGATCGCCAGCGTGACACCGGCCCCACCGGCGAGCAGGGCAAGCACAGAAAGGGCAACGGCTATCACAAGACGGAGCCTAGCGCCTCGCACTTTTCCAGGCACCTATATGGTCGATCTTTCCCAGGCACCTATATGGCCGATCTGACCTGTTTCTTACCCCCGCTTCCGGGCGGAAGGGCGGTCGGAGGCGTGCCCGGAGCAGCAGCGTCAGCGCTAGCGACCCCCCTGCGATGCGCCCAGGCGACGACCGGGATCAGCGCGATCGCACCCAGGCCATATGAGCTCTGCACGATCCGCCCGGCAAGCTTGGGGAGCCAGCTCACCTTCATCAGCGACAGCCCCCACCACGGCACGGCAACGGTGTAAAAGACAGTGATCGCGGCCGCTGCGGCAAGGCGGCGGCGATCCCTGCCGTCACCCGCCACCGCACCGATCACCACGACCACCCAGGCGAGATGGTGAATCCAGGCAACCGGCGAGAGCAGGACCGCGAGGAGCCCGGTGACGGCTACCCCTGCGATCTCGCCGCCGGCGCGCGCCACCCGGCGCGCGACAGTGAAGCCGGCCACGCCCACCACGACCGCCGCGGCCAGCCACAGCGCTCCAGGTGCCGCGGAAGGCAGGAACAACCGCAGCAGCATGCCGCGCAGCGACTGATTCGAGGTGCCCGTGTTGGAGCCCAGCCGGTTACTGTCGAAGATCGCGTTCGTCCAGTAGTAGAGCGAATCCCTCGGCAGCAGCAGGAAGGCGCCAAGCGTCCACGCCAGGGCCGCGGCAGCCGCGGTCGCGGCCGCGCGCCTGCGCCCCGAGATCCACAGATAGACGATGAATACGCCGGGCACCAGCTTCACCGCGGTGGCGAGGCCGACGAGGGCGCCGCGTGGCCAGCGCGGGGAAACGGCCGCGCAGTCGGCGACGCACAGCGCGACGAGCAGGATGTCGACCTGGCCGAACCGGATCTGGTCCCGCATCGGGAACAGATAGGCGCACACGGTGAACAGAGCGGCATACACGACGGGCGCGTACCGCCCCGCGCGGGTGAGCAACGGCCGGAACGCGTACGAGATGGTGACCGCGAGCGGCACATAGACGAAAGCCACCCAGACCACCTGCGCGGCCGGCCAAGACATCATCGCCAGCGGGACGGCGAACACAGCCGCGATCGGCGGATAAGTGAAGGGCAGCAGCTGCGGCGACTGGGTGAGAATGTGATAGATGGGCTGGCCGTGCAGCAAGCTGACCCCGCCGGTGCGGTATACGTCCAGGTCGACCATGCGCTGGTCCGGGGGGTTGGTCAGATAGCCGAGCACGAGCCGCGCCACCAGCGCCAGGGCCGCGGCCCAGGCGAGCACGCCGGGTGCGCCCCGCCGCATCCGCCGCGATAGCGCCAGCCGCGGCGCGGCTAGCCGGGGGCGGTCCGGACCGCGAACGGTCGTGGGGCTTGACACTGAGCCATTGTGCACCGCCCCAGATCCAGAACGGCTGCCGCGGGACGCGGCCGGGTGCGGTTCCCGCGCCTCGCTCATGATCCGTGCGCCCTTTCCGCGGATACCGCCGGGAACCCTCCCAGATCATGCGGTTCAGGGCTGCGCCCGCGCGAGCCTGCCAGGCATGCGACCACGAGGGCCACGGTGAGCGCGGCGAGAATCGCCGGGGTCACGCCAGTGCGCACGACCGACTGCAGCCACCCGAGACCGGCCGGCAGTGGCACGGCAGGCCGGGCGATGGCCGGCAGGTAGCCGACCGCGAGGGTCGCGGTGCGCGCGAGCACCAGCCAGTCCACCCATGACCACGCGATCAGGGGAAGCAGCGCCCAGGCGAGCGCGTCGTACCACGGCAGCACGTAGGGCCACGCGAACAGCCACGCTAGCGTGAACGCCAGCGCAGCCCTCGCGGCCACCTGGGTGCCAGCCGTCCCTGCTGCCTCGCCCCGGTCCGCGTGTCGCAGGTCACCTGGGCCCGGCAGGCCGCGGAGCAGCAGCGCGAGCAGGGCGAGTGCCACGATCACCGACCCGGCAGCGACCAGCGTGCCGGCCGTCCCGTGCCCGTACGCAGCCTGCAGCGCAGTCCGCACCGCCCGCCAGGGCGAGCCGATCGACACGAAGTTCCCGCCTGCCGCCACCTGCCGCAGCACGTGCGGGCCGCCAGCGGCCAATGCGATGCCCGCCGCCACCACGAACCCGATGGCGAGGCCGGCCAGCCACCGCAGGCGCCGCCGAGCGGCCCAGGCCAGGCCACCACCTGCCAGCGCCGCGGTCAGCTTGACCGCCGCCCCGAGCCCGGTGAGCGCCCCCGCGGCCACGCACCGGGCAACCCCGTGCCAGCGCGCGGAGCCGTTTGGGCTGATCGGTCCGAACACTGCGACGGCGGCGACGGTGAACAACGCCGCCTGCGTGTCAACGTGCGCGCCCGCAACAAGCTCGTAGAGCAGCAGGGGGTTGAGCGTCCACAGCAGGGCGGCGCGAAGCTGGCGGCCGCGATCACCGCGGGCGAGCCAGTGCAGCAGCAGGCCCGCACCGGCGAATGCCGCCAGGTTCAGCAGCGAGAGCACGAACACGGTCAACCGGACCGACGTGCCGCCGATCAGCGAGGCGAGCGCCTGGCCGGCGGTGGCGAGCGGGCCGTAGACGGACGGGGTTGTGCGCCAGTCCTCCACCGCCCGGCCGATCGGATCGTGACCAAGCACGCTCGGACCCGTCGCATAGGGGTCATGCCCGGTCACCAGCATGCGCCCGTACGCCGCGTAACTGAGGTGGTCGGCAGATCCGAATGGTGGCAGCAAGACGAGCACGGCCGCCGCGACGACGCCCGCGGCCGCGAGCGCGCGGGGCGACGGCGCCCATCCGCGCCGTGCCGCATGCATGCACAGGCCGAGCCCGAGGGTGCCGGACACCAGGGCGGCCGCCGCGAGTGCCACGGCAAGGTAGGCGGAGGGGTGCGTGACGAGCGAAAAGGGCGGCTGGCCCGGTCGCCCGGGCAGCGGCGGCTCCATCGCCGAGGGGCCGAGCAGCGCCACGGTGATCGTCAGCCCAATGCTCGTCCCGGTCGTGGCAAGACCGGCTGGGCCGGTTTTCATCCGCGGGTGGGCGGTGATCCGCTTGGCAGCAGGGCCCGCCTGGCCGCGAGCGCGGCAGCCACGTCAGCGAACTGGCGGGCGCGGTGCAACTTGCCGTGCCAGTCGGCGCCCGTCGCCCGGTGCGCCAGATCGACCTCCACCTCGGTCACCCGCAGGCCGCGCCGCAGCAGATCGATGGTGAGCGCGGTCTCCGCACCGAATCCCCTGGCGAGCGGCCGCGCCTTCGCGAAGGCCCCCCTGGTCAGGCAGCGCTGGCCATTGAGCGGCTGGGCTGGCTGCCAGCCCGTCGCCCGCTGGATGCCCGAGCCGGACAGCCGCACCACGAAACCGTGCCCGCCGAGCTTCACCCGGTTCGCGAACTTCGCGATCGTCATGTCGGCCGTCCCCGCGCGAATGGGCTCGATCAGCGGAAAAGCATTACAGGCTGTCTCGGCGAGATCAGCGTCAAGGAACAGCAGGTACCGCTGCGTGCTACGGCGCTCCACGGCGTCGAGGAGGCGGACGGCCTCCGCGCCGGTCTCCATGGCCGCGCCCTTGCCGCGGCTCCTGCCATGCCGCACCACGTGGGCGCCCGCCGCCTCCGCCACTTCCGCGGTACCGTCACGTGAGCCATCGTCCACGACGATGACGAGGTCGGCCCCTGGCAGCGCTGCCGCCGACACGACCGTCGCGTGAATACGGTCGCACTCGTCCCTGGCGGGAATGACTACGGCGGTGTCACCGGTCTGGGACATGTCGCCGATCCTAAAGCCTGTGCAGGTGCCCTCGCGCCGCCAAGGATCTGCGGGGCACGCCCTAACAGGCTGCGGCGCCCTCTCCTGCGGCCGTCGCGTCATCGACGACAGTGAACACCGAATCAAGCCCGGTTACCTGCAAGATCTTGCGCACTGCGGGTCGCGGGCTGGCGAGGTCGAGCCCGCCGCCATGCTCACGTGCCCGCTTCATGGCGGCGAGCAGGACGTTCATGCCAGTGGAATCGCAGAACTCGACCCCCGACATGTCAACCATGACCCGGACCGGACGGCCGCCGTCCAGCACGGCGGTGAGCTCGCCCTGCAGCCGAGGCGCGGTGTACAGGTCGATTTCACCAGATACGGTAACGATCGCTTGATCGCCCTGAGATTGGCTCGAGACCTTAAGCTCCACGTGCGGCACCCTATCGGTCCGTGCGGCGCCTGGGCCAGGCGGCTACGCTGAGTGCACCAATCCAATCAGCCACGCCGGGCGAAGTGCGGCGCGGGCATCACCGCCGCGGCCGCGGGCGCAGGTGGCTCCGTGGCGGGTTCCCTGCTGACCGGGCACGTCATGCACCTGGGCCCGCCACGCCCGCAGGCAAGCTCACTACCCGGCACCCGGATCACCTCGATCCCCGCGGCTTCGAGCGTCGCGTTGGTGTCCACGTTGCGCTCGTAGGCGACGACCACCCGCGGCGCGATCGCGAGCATATTGCCGCCGTCGTCCCACTGCCCCCGGCCGGAAGCGACCGGATCCACGCCGGTGTCGATCACCCTGAGCCGGTCGATTCCCATCGCCTGCGCGGCGGCCTCGAGAAATGGCATGGGCCGCGATACTCGCAGCACGCCTGGACCTTCCGCGCGGACGGTGATCACGTGCGCGGTGAGCGTGTACGCGGCCGCCGGGAACATCACCACGGTGTCCACGTCGACCATCGTGCAGACGGTGTCCAGGTGCACGGACTCACGGTGGCCATCCATCGGCACCGCGAGGACGGTATGCGCGAGCCCGGCATCGAACATGCGGCCGGCGAGGCGCTCCACCCCGGCGGAGGTCGTGCACCCGCCGGTGCCGACCGCGACGATTCCTGGGGCGAGCGCCAGCACGTCACCGCCTTCGAGCGGCTCGAGGCCAGGGTGGTAAAGGCGCTTGGTTCCCGCGAACCTCGGATGGTGGGTGTAGACGAGCTGCAGAAGGGCGGCCTCGCGCTGCCTGATCGCCATGGCAGGGCTAGTGACCGCGACCCTGTCTCCGATCCACACGCTCGAGTCCCTGATGAACAGCAGATTGGGCAGCGGGTCGATGATGAACTCGTGTGGATCAAGAAGCTGGTAGACGACTCCGCGCCCTGGCTTGAGTTCTTCGTGCACAAGTCCGCCAACCAGAACCTGGGCAAGCCGTTCCGGAGCGAGGTCGCTCAGGTACGACCGGAGGTAGCCGCGCAATTCGTCGCCCAGCCTCCCGTCGCCGAGCAGGGTGCTGATCGCCTCGCTGCGGGCCGGCTGGTACTCGAGGGCATCTTGCAGGAGTTCGGTGAGATAGCGGACCTCGGCGCCGCAGCGCCGCAGCGCCGCGGCGAATGCGTCGTGCTCCTGCTGGAGGCGGCCGACCCAGGGAATGGCGGCGAACAGCAGCTTGGCGCTACTTCGTGGGGTTATCCGGCGCAGTTCCAGACCCGGACGATGCAGCAGGACTGTGCCGAGCCGACCGACCTCGCTGTCCACGCCGTGGGTGTGGCTCACGGTCACCCCCGGATCCGTCACTCTGCCGCTTGCGCGTCACGTCACCGTGAGTATCACCACTTTCACGCCGTGTTACGCCACTTATGTTGACTGCGCGTCCTCCGTTGACCGGAGGCACCAGCAGCAGCGCCCACACCGTCGTGCCGTCATCGTCATTGCGTACTCCCCAGCGCCAGGTCAGGTGGGCCACGATAGACAGGCCCCGGCCACCGAGCGAAGAAAGTGACGGCCGCGAAGCGCGCGGCCGGGTCATCGCTCCGCCGTCACTGACGGTAACCTCAAGCAGGTCCGCGTCGATCGCCCATCCCACCCGCACGTGACCGTCGGGCAGTGGGTGGGCATGCCGCAGGGCGTTGCTCAGCAGTTCACTCATTACGAGGGCCGCATCCTGGGCCGCTGGCTCACGAATTCCCGCACCGAGCAACTCGGCGGTCAGGCGGCGGCGTGCGACCGCGACACTGGCGGGTGTGTAAGGGAGCAGGACCGTGCTCGACGTCCTCACCTCCCTCCCCGGGGGCAGCCGCCTTCGCAGCCAAACTCAGAGATCCACACGGACGTGGTACGAGCGGAGATGCCCAGCCGAACCGGGTCGGAAACCGCGTGATGCCGATGGTGTGGAAATGAGCCACAGAAACACCAGATGTTGGTTACCTGCGGCTATAGACACCCTGGCAGCGGGTTCGCGCGCGGCAGGCCGTGCAGATCGCAGGGCCCTCGGGCCAGCCGAATGCCGCGGCGACGGTCACGCTTGGGTACGGGATGACGATGGCGGTGCGGACACGGCCGCGGCGATCTGCTGAGCGTCCCTCGGTAGTTCACCGAGCAAGCCTTCCGCCGCGAGCGCGCGGATCAACCCGCCGAGGCCAACGGCGAGCCCGGCTCGCTCCTGGTCGCTTAGCGCGCCGAGGATGCGGGCCTGGCGATCTTGCCACTCACGCCACATGAGCGCGGCCACCGCGCGACCCTCCGGGGTGAGGTGGAGCCTGACATAGCGCTGGTTCGCCGCGTCGCGCCCCCGCCTTATCCAGCCCTTGCGCTCGAGGCCCGCGGCCAGCCGGCTTATCGTGCTCTTCTCCAGCCCGAGAAGGCTGGCCAGTTCCCCCTGTGCGATCCCGCGGGCGGCGAGCAGTTCGAACAGCGCCCGCGCCTCGGATGGCGATACCTGCGGCCCGGGCAACGCGGCTGGCGGCTCGGCCGGACCCGCGGCCCTGAGCAGCTGGCCGAGAAGTTCCCCGAGCGGGCCGCCCGCCGCGATCTGCTCCACTGCCCTCCCCTTCCCCAGCTCCCCAGACCCTGTTCCATGTCCTGTTCGCGGGGTCTCGAGGCCTGCTCCTCAGCCCCAGCCGCCACAGTTGTACGTTGCAACTTTCATGGTATACCGTTGGGCCGGATAGTTGCGCGCTACAACTCTAAGCCATAAGGCGGATGACCCATCCAAGTGATGAACCCGCACCTTAAGCGACGGGATATGTCCCGGTGAGCCTCCAACCCGAAATAGGCTCGGCCCCATGGTGAGCGGACCAGGCAGACCGAGCGGCAGCCTCAGCGGCCCTGGCACGCTGCCCGGCGTCACGCCGGTCGGCGAGGTCACGCCGCTGCCTGACGAGCCGCTGGCCGAGCTCGCCGCGCAGTACGGTCTGCGGCCGAGCGCGCTTCGGCCGCCGCTGCTCACCTATATCCGCCAGCTCTGGCAGCGAAGGCACTTCATCCTCACCTTCGCGACCGCGCGCAATGTGGCGATGTATACCGAGGCCAGGCTGGGCCAGCTCTGGCAGGTTCTCACCCCATTGCTCAACGCGGGCGTCTACTTCCTGATCTTCGGCGTGCTGCTCGGTACCAGCCGCGGGGTCCCGAATTTCCTCGCGTTCCTGGTCACCGGGGTCTTCATCTTCAACTTCACCCAGCGGTCGTTCCTGGTCGCCTCACGGGTCGTCAACGACAATCTCTCGCTGATCCGTGCCCTGACCTTTCCCCGCGCCTGCCTCCCACTCGGCTATGTCGTGGTCGAACTGCAGCAGACGTTGCTGTCTATGCTCGTGCTCATTGCCATCGTGCTTGCGACCGGTGAGCCGATCACCTGGTACTGGCTGCTGCTGATTCCCGCGCTGTTGTTCCAGGCGGTATTCAACGTGGGTGCCGGGATGATGATCGCCCGTACCGGCGCGGGAGTAGCCGATTTCAGCCAGCTGCTGCCGTTCATGCTGCGCACCTGGATGTACCTGTCCGGCGTCATCTTCAGCCTCCGGACGGTGGCGCGGCTTCAGGATCACCACAAAATTCAGGCGCTGCTGCAGGCCAATCCGGCGGCGGTCTACATCACCCTCGTCCGGGACGCGCTGCTCAAGTCACAGCGGCTGAGCGCCCCAGGTGCGATGCCATATAACTTCGCCAAGTGCTGGTGGTATGGCAAGCATCCCTCGAGCAAGCCGTACTGGTCGGCGTACTGCCATCCGGCGCCGCTCAGCAGCCCGCGGGACCTGTGGCTGCTCGCCGTTGGCTGGGCCGTTGCGGCGCTCATTGTCGGCTTCCTTTATTTCTGGCACGCGGAGGCGGTGTACGGCCGTGGCTGATCCCATGGTCATCGTGGATGACCTGCATATCGTCTACCGCGTCTATGGCGCGGGCGGTGACAAGGGCACCGCTGCCACAGCGCTGATGCGGCTGATGCGCCGCCAGCACCGTCCCTCCGTCCGCGAGGTCCACGCGATCCGGGGCATGTCGTTCGTGGCCTACCGGGGCGACGCGATCGGAGTCATCGGGCGGAACGGATCGGGCAAGTCGACGCTGCTGCGCGCGATCGCCGGGCTGCTCCCTGCCGAGCACGGCGCCGTCTACACCACGGGCGAAGCGTCACTGCTCGGTGTGAACGCCGCGCTGATGGATGACCTCACGGGTGACCGAAATGTCGTGCTCGGCTGCCTGGCCATGGGCATGACACGGCAGGAGACGAAGGAGCGTTACCAGGAGGTGGTCGACTTCTCCGGGGTAGGAGAGTTCATTGACCTGCCGATGAAGGCGTATTCGAGCGGCATGGGCTCGCGGCTCAGGTTCGCCATCGCCTCGGCGAGGAGCCACGACGTGCTGCTCATAGATGAGGCACTCGCCACCGGCGATGCCGAGTTCCGGCGCAAGAGCCACAGACGGATCGAGGAACTGCGCCAGGAGGCCGGCACCGTGTTCCTCGTCGCGCACAACCTCGAAGAGGTCGAGCAGACGTGCAACCGCGTGATCTGGCTCGAAAAGGGGAAGATCATAATGGATGGCGACGACGTGCCAGGGGTCATCGACGCCTACCTTGATGCGGCAGGTGGCGAACGGCGCGAGCGAACTTCGGTCAACGGCTGAACGGCCAGCAAGCCGGCCGCCGGCATATCCGCGGCGCCCTGGGCATCCGCCCGCTGCAGCCGGAGCCACATGATGGTGCCGCCGCCTGGCCTTGACCGGGCCTGCACGTCGGCTCCTTGCGCGCGGGCGAGCCTCCGCACGATGTAAAGGCCCAGGCCGATCCCGCCGAACCTGCGCCGGTCACCCGCCTCACCCTGAACGAATCGCTCGAAGATGCGCTCGTGATCGCCTGGCGAGATGCCGATGCCTTCGTCCTCGACCGTGACGTCGATCCTGCCCGCCACAGCCCGGGCGCGAACCGTCACCGTACCGCCCGATGGCGAATACTTAAAGGCGTTCTCGAGCAGCTGCCCGGCGATGATGTCGGTCGCCATCGCGTCCCCGAATGCCGCGGGCAAGTCCGCGGGAATGTCCGCGAGCAGCGTGTGCCTGTCGGACAGGGGCCGGAACGCAACCGCGGCGCCGCGCAGCAAACCGGCGAGGTCGAACGGGCCGTTGGTGACGGCGAGTTCGTCCGCGCCCGCACGTGAACCAAGCAGCAGCTGCTCGACGAGACGGCCAAGCGATCCGGCGCGCTCCGCGATGATCGCGGCCGCGCCGCGCCTGTCTGTGTCGGTCAGCTTGTCCCACCGGCTCGCGAGCGTGCTCGCGAAACCCTGCACGACCGTGATCGGCGTACGCAGTTCGTGGCTCGCGGTCGCAAGGAAGAGATCCTTCGCCTCCTCTAGTTCCTTGGCCGCCGTCACGTCGCGGAAGTCGAGTACCCGCTCGACGCCGCCCGCCAGGGCCGTGCACAGCACGTCGAGCCAGCGGCCGTTGGCGAGCTTGTGCGTCAGCTTCGAACCAGGCGCGGGGAGCGGAAACGGCGGCGGCTTGCCCGTCACGGCTTCCGCGGACACCCCCGTCAGCCGGTGCGCTGCCGGGTTCCATTGCCTGACGAGGCCGCCCGCGTCGAGCACCGCGATGCCGTCGGCGCTCGCATCGATCACCGCACGCTCATGCGCCCGCTGCCTGACGACCTCCTCGAATGCCATCGCATTGGTGAGCGCGACACCGGCGTGACCGGCGAGCAGTTCGAGCAGTTCGAGTTCGATATGCCCGACCTTGCGCCTGCTGTAGAGCGCGTAGAGCGCGCCATAGGGGCGGCCGGCCACGTGCGAAAGCCCGATCGCGACAGTGTGCAGCCCCGGCAGCGCCGACCAGATCATGTCATCAAGCCTGGCGGTCTCCCCGGTCGCCATCATCACCGTCTTGCCGCGTCGCATCAGGTCCCCGACCAGGCTGCCGGCTAGCCGGGCACTGCGGCCGCGCAGTCGTTCCGGCAGCCCGTCCATGCTCACGAGCCGCAGTTCGCTCCCCTCGATGAGCACGAATCCGCCCGCGTCCGCACTGGTGAGCTCGCGCAGGCTGGCAGCGATGCGGTCAAGCACCGACTCCAGGTCCCGCTGCGCGGTCATGTCTGCGACCACGCCCGCGAGCCGGCGCACCACCCGGGCGCGCTGTGCCATGTGGTGCGTGGCAGCATCGTCCTGGCCAACCCGGTGGCAGACGCTCACCCAGCCGATCACCGCACCGCCCGCATCATGCAACGCGCTGATGTCGATCCGCACGTCAAGCAGACCGCCGTCGCGGCGGATACGCCGGGTGGCGAAGGAGATCTGGCCGCCGCTGCGAACCCGCTCGAGCACGCCGTTGTGCTCGGCCTTCAGCTCCTCGGGGATGATCTGCGGGTCACGGCCCGCGACCTCTGCGGCGGCCCAGCCGAACATCCGTTCTGCCGCGGGATTCCACAGCAGCACCGTGCGATCGGTATCGAAGGCGATGATCGCGTCGGCGGCGCATTCAATGACGGCGCGGGTAGTCGCGTCTACCCGGGACTGCACCTCGCCGCGATCCGTCCCCACGACGCCATGGTGCCATCGCGCATCGTCTACTGGCAGGCGCTAGCGCATTTGGCCCGCGCTGTCGTTGCCCGGAGCAACCGGATGGGAGGCACCTTGCGGCCGGTAGGCCCGCGGCAGGTAAGGCGCGATCCGGGCGGAACCGGCAGTGGCCGGGCAGCGTCCAACCCGCATGAAGAACCCAGCGACATCGGCGGCCGCCGTCGTTGCGGCCACAGCGGCGCTGCTCACACTCGTCGCGGCGTGCGGCTCACAGCAGGCCGCCATGGGCGGGGCCACGAGCCCCACGAGTGCGCCGGTGTCGCTGACGATCCAGGTCAGGCCGGGCGCGCACGCCGCCGCGCAGAGCTGGAGCCTCACCTGCGATCCGGCCGGTGGCACCCTCCCGCATCCGGCCGCAGGCTGCGCCGCGCTGGCCAGGGTCGCCAATCCGTTCGCTCCGGTAGGGCGCGGAATCATGTGCCCAATGATCTACGGGGGCCCGCAGACCGCGACCATCGAAGGCCGGTGGCACGGCAAATCAGTGCATGCCACGTTTTCGAGGGCCGACGGCTGCCAGACGGCGCGCTGGAGCCGGATCGCGGCCGTGTTCGGGCCTTACGCCAGCCCGGCCGCCACTCCGTAGCCGGGCTATTTGAGCAGCCGGGACAGCCGGCGATCGGCGAGGGGCTTACCACCTGTCTGGCAGGTCGGACAGTACTGCAGTGCGGAATCCGCGAACGACACCTCCCTGATCGTGTCGCCGCAGGCCGGGCAGGCTTGGCCCGCGCGCCCGTGCACGCGAAGGCCCGTCTTCTTCTCGGCCTTCAGATCTCCTGCCGCCAGGCCCGCCGACCTTTCCACCGCACCGCGCAAGGTGTCGACGATCGCCGCGTGCAGCGTGGCCACCTCGTCCGCCGTGAAGCTCGCGGCGAGCTTGTACGGTGACATCTTGGCGACGTGCAGTACCTCGTCGGAGTAAGCGTTGCCGATGCCTGCGATGATGCTTTGATCGCGCAGCACACCTTTGATCTGAGTCCGGCGCCCGCTGAGCAGCCCGGCAAGCGCGGCGACATCGAAATCGGGGGCGAGCGGATCCGGGCCGAGGGCAGCGATGCCTGGGACCTGCGCTGGATCGCGGACGAGGTAGACGGCGAGGCGCTTCTGGGTGCCCGCCTCCGTTAGGTCGAAGCCGGATCCGTCGTCGAGCAGCACCCGGAATGCCAGCGGGCCCTTGCCCGGCCGCGGCGGCTCGGCAGGCAAGTTATCCCGCCAGCGCAACCAGCCGGCCCGCGCCAGATGGGTAATCAGGTGCAGCGGCAGCACACCCTCGGGCGGCGCCGCGCCCCGCTCGCCGCCGCAGCAGATATCGAGAAACTTGCCATGCCTTGCCACGCCGGTGACGGCGAGGCCAGCAAGCGCCGTAAGCGGCGGATCGTAGGTCTTAAGCACCGAGATCGCCGCCACATCCGCCCGGGCGACGGTGTGCCCAACAGCGCGCTCACGCAGGAAGATCGCGAGCGCCTCCACTTCGGGCAGTTCAGGCATGTATCAGAGTCTGCCGGACCCGGCCCGCGGATGAAACTGCGGGATCACTGGTCAGATCCACTGGCCTCGCGCGGGCGCATTGTCAGGGTGGCGCGGCGATCGTCAACATCGGACTCACGGTCGAGGTTCGCTCACACCAGGTAACGCGCCGATACATTCGAGCACGCTCAAGGCAACTCGCGCCACGCGGCAGCCGTTAGGGAGGATTCCGGATTTCCGTGTGACAAACACGACACCCACCCCGCAGCTCAGCCTGCGCGGGCGCCAAGCCTGCATGTGGGGCGCCGACCCTGCGTGGGGGCCCCGAGCCCGCGTATTTGCCGAGCCTGTGTGGGCGCCAAGCCTGCGTGGGCGCCCAGCCTGCATGTGGGGCGCCGAGCCTGCGTGGGCGCATCGGGGGGTTCCGGGGGGTCGCCCCCCGGGCTAACACAAGGAACGGGCGAAGGCGCCGCAGCGCCGAGCATGCGTGGGCGAGGAGGGATTTGAACCCTCACGTCCTTGCGGACACACGGACCTGAACCGTGCGCGTCTGCCATTCCGCCACCCGCCCTGGGCAGTGAGCTAGATTAGCACGTCGCCGCAGCACGCCACTCCGCCGATACGATCGTAGACGAAGAGGGGAGGGAGGTGCCTCGTTGGGAGTTCTGCAGCGCTTCGAACGCCGCCTAGAAGGCATGGTCGAAGGGGCGTTCGCGCGTGCCTTTAAGTCCGAGCTGCAACCGGTCGAGATCGCCAGTGCGGTGCAGCGTGAGATGGACGATCGTGCTGCCATTGTCGCGCAGGGCCGCACGCTGGTGCCGAACGACTTCGTGGTGGAGCTTGCCGACACAGACAATGATCGGCTGGCGGTCTACGCGGGCAGCCTCGGCGTCGAGCTCGCCAACCTGGCACGTGACTACGCCAAGGAGCAGGGCTACTCATTCGTCGGACCGGTCCGCATGCGCTTCCAGGGCGTGCCCGAGCTGACAACGGGAACCTTCCGGATCCGTTCTGGGGTAATCCGCGGAAGCACCGTGGAAGGCGGAGAGATCCGTCAGCCCGTCAGTGACCTGCCGCGGGCTTACGGCGGCTTCGCCGGTCACCCGCGCCTGGTCGTGTCCGGCGGCGGCGTGTCGGTGGATGGCGCCGCACAGGGCGGTGAACAGCGGACCTATGAACTAGCCACCCCTGTCACTTTGCTCGGCAGGGGTACCGACTGCGACCTGCGGCTGGTAGACCCAGGTGTGTCGCGGCACCATGCCGAGCTTCGGGTCGAGGATGGCGATGTCGTAGTGGTGGACCTTGGCTCAACTAACGGTACGTTCGTCAACGGCCAGCCCATCAGGCGCGCATCATTGACCGACGGCTCGCGGGTGACGATCGGCCGCACGACGCTCACCTTCCGCGCCGACCCGCCGCATTGACGGCATGCATGCGCCCACTAGAAGAATTGCCGACAGCGATCCCAGTAGCGCGACCAACAGCAAAGCACCAGCCTGACGCCGGACCAACTCAAGGATGCATCGCCCGATGAACGAGCTCACCCTCACTCTCATCCGGCTGGCGTTCCTGGCCGTCCTCTGGCTGTTCGTGATCGCCGCCGTCGGCGTCGTGCGGACTGATATGTTCGGCCAGTCGTCGAGCTCGAGAAAAGCGGCCCGCCAGCAGCAGCAAACCCAGCGGCCACCGAGGCAGCCGCGCGGTAAGCGGGGGGTACCCGGGCATGTCGTGGTCACTCAGGGTCCGCTCGCCGGTACCACCCTGGGTCTCAATGATCAGCAGATCACCCTCGGCCGGGCCAATGATGCCACGCTGGTGCTCAACGATGACTACGCTTCGAGCCGACATGCCCGGCTATTCCCACAAGACGGCCAGTGGATCGTTGAAGACCTCGGTTCGACCAACGGGACCTACCTCGACCGTCAGAAAGTTACCCGGCCGACACCCGTGCCGGTCGGCGTGCCGATCAGGATCGGCAAGACGGTTCTGGAACTGCGCAGATGACACTTGCACTCCGATACGCGGTCCGCTCTGACGTCGGGCTCCTGCGGGAGGGAAACGAGGATTCGGCGTACGCGGGCCCGCGACTGCTCGCCGTCGCTGACGGCATGGGCGGACACGCCGCGGGTGAGGTAGCGAGCGCGGTGGCCATTTCCGCGCTCGCGCGCCTCGACGATGACACGCCGGGCACCGATCTCGCCGATGCGCTCGGGCGGGCGGTCCGCGAAGCCAACACGACGCTGCATCAGATGGTCATAGCCAATCCCGCGTTGGACGGAATGGGCACCACTCTCACCGCGATGCTCTGGTCGGGACCCCGGATGGCGCTCTGCCATATCGGCGACTCGCGCGCTTACCTGCTACGCGATGGCGAGCTCTATCAGATAACCCACGACCACACCCTCGTGCAGCGGTTGCAGGACGAGGGCCGCATCAGCCCTGACGAGGCAGCGACCCACCCGCAGCGTTCGCTGATCCTGCGCGCTCTCGATGGCAGGAGCGAGGCCGAACCCGACGTGTCGCTCCGGGAGGCGAAGATCGGGGACCGCTACCTGCTCTGCTCGGATGGGCTTTCCGGCGTGGTGAGCGCGGAAACTTTGCACCGGACGCTCAGCACGGTCACCGAACCCGACCAGGCCGTGATCCAGCTGGTCGAACTCGCCAACCGCGGTGGTGGCCCAGACAACATCACCTGCATCGTCGCCGATGTGGTGGACAGCGCTACAGCCAGGCTCGCGCCGACCGACGTCGCGGTTATCGCAGGCGCCGCCTCCAACGGCAGGGGCATGCCACAGCAGCCAATGGCCCGGCCCGATACCCCAGCGGGCCGCGCCAACGCGCTCACCCACACCGCGCCGCAGCCCGCCGTCCCGCCCGGCCTTCTGGATAGCGGTAACGGCAACGGTGACGGCCATGCGCGGGCAACGGCGGAAGATGAGGAGGGCGGCGCCGCTGAGCGGTCGCGCCGGCGCTGGCCCATTGTCACCACCATCCTCATCTTGTTGTTCGCCGTCATCGCGGGCGGCGGTTTCGCCGCCTGGCGCTATTCGCAGAGCCAGTACTACGTGGCGGCGGACGGCGGCAAAGTCGTGGTCTTCCGTGGTATCAACCAGAAGGTCGCGGGCCTGAGCCTGTCCTCTGTCTACGAGCGCACCGGCATCCCGCTCGCGGCGGTACCGCAGGATGACCGGACGCGAATTGCTGCCGCGATATCCGCGACCGGTCTCGCCGACGCCCGCAGCATCGTCACCCGGATCGAGGGCGAGGTGCGTGACTGCCAGGCGGCGCAGGCGAAGCTGGCGGTGTGGCAGAACGAAGTGGCCCATTGGCCCAAGCCCGCGAAGGGCGAGATCGGGAAGCCTAAGCCGCCGCGGCCCCCCGTTCCACCGGCCTGCCCGCCCGCCACCGCCAACGTTGCTGGCGCGACTTCGACGGGCACCCAGCCGCCCGCCACGCCGACAGCGGGAGGGACGCCATGAGCGCCGGGGCGGGGGTCGCGTCCGCGGGGGGCGGTATGGCGGCCGCGCCGATGCTGCGCAAGCGCCGCCGCACCGAGATGGTCATGCTCGCATTCGCCGTGCTCATCACGTTCTTCGCCTATGCGAACGTGGGGTTCGGGGTCAGCGGCAAGCTGCCCTCAGGCGCGTTTGGCTACGGCATCGCGTTCGCTGGCTTGCTGCTCGCGGCCCACCTGGCGGTGCGCAGGTTCGCGCCGTGGGGTGATCCGCTGATGCTGCCCCTCGCCGCGATACTCAACGGCCTCGGCCTCGTGATGATTCACCGGCTTCAGCTGGCCAGCCAGGCTGGCCTGATGCCGGGCAACACCCTCGCCGCGTCCGCGACTACCACGCAGCTCATCTGGACCGTGCTCGGCATCGTGGGGTTCATCGTCGTGCTCGTCGCCGTCCGCGAGATCCGGGTCCTGCAGCGTTACACGTACACACTCGGCATCGCCGGGCTGATCATGCTCGCCATCCCCGCGCTGCTGCCGAGTTCGATGAGCGCGATCAACGGCGCCAAAGTGTGGATCATCGTCGGCGGCTTCTCCATTCAGCCTGGCGAGTTCGCGAAGCTGGCATTGGCGATCTTCTTCGCCGGTTATCTGGTCGTCAAGCGCGATGTGCTTGCGCTCGCAGGCCGGCGGGTCCTCGGCATCGACCTGCCGCGGGCGCGCGACCTCGGCCCCGTGCTCGTCGCCTGGGCCGCCAGCTTGATGATCCTGATCTTCGAGTCCGACATCGGCACGTCCGCGATGTTTTTCGGCTTGTTCATTGCCATGATCTACATCGCCACCCAGCGGACTTCGTGGCTGCTCATCGGCGTGGCACTGTTCGTGGTCGGCGTGCTGGTGACGGCGGCGCTCTTCACCCACGTCGGTGCGCGCTTCGAGATCTGGAGGCACACCTTCACCGCTGCGAATATCAACTGCAATCCGGCGACCCAGACCAACTGCGCGCCCTCGTACCAGCTCGCGCAGGGTGTCTACGGAATGGGTTCTGGGGGAGTCGTGGGCAGGGGATGGGGTCAGGGCCAGCCATATCTGACACCGCTCGCACAGAGCGACTTCATCATTTCCTCCTTCGGTGAGGAGCTTGGCCTGACCGGGCTGATGGCGATCCTGCTCATCTACGGGCTGATCGTGCAGCGCGGGCTGCGCGCGGCGCTAACCGTCCGCGACCCGTTCTCCAAGCTGCTCGCAGGCGGCCTGTCCTTCGTGCTCGGCCTCCAGGTGTTCGTTATTGTCGGCGGAGTCACGAGGCTTATCCCGCTGACCGGTATCACCACACCCTTCCTGTCGCAGGGCGGTTCTTCGCTGGTGGCAAGCTGGCTGCTGATCGCGATCCTGATGCGGATCAGCGACAGCGCGCGCCGCCCGCCACCGCAGCCAATCCAGGAAGAGGGGATGACCCAAGTGGTGAGGGTCACGTGAATCGCGCGCTGCGCCGCATTTCGATCGCTAGCCTGGTGATGTTCGCCTTGCTACTGCTGAACGTCAATTATCTGCAGGCTTTCCAGGCCGACAGCCTGACGAGCAAGCCGTCGAATGTGCGCGCGTTCGAGCAGCAGTTCCAGCAGCAGCGTGGCCAGATCGTCGCGGCCGACGGCACCGTCCTGGCGAAGTCCGTGCCGACCAAGAATGTGATCTACAAGTTCCAGCGGCAGTACCCGCACGGCCGCGAATACGCCCCGGTCACCGGCTACGACTCCATCTTCGGGGCCAGCGGGCTCGAGCTTACCGAGGATAAGCTGCTTTCCGGCAACGACCCGAAATTGCTGGTCCGCAACTTCGTGAACCTGATCACCGGCAAGAAGCCGCAGGGGGCCCAGGTCGTCACCACGATCGATCCCAAGGCACAGACCGCGGCCTACAAGAACCTGCTCGCTACAGGCTTGTCGGGAGGCGTCGTCGCATTGGACCCGAAGACGGGTGCGATACTTGCCCTCGCGTCAGTGCCGACCTTTGACCCGAACAGCTACGCCACATTCAGCGGCACGAAGCTCGACAAGATTGACGCCGCCTACCGTAAAAGCCCGGCACAACCCCTGCTCAACCGTGCGATCAACGAGACCTACCCACCGGGTTCCACTTTCAAGGTAGTGACGAGCTCCGCACTGTTCTCCTCGGGCAAGTACACGCCCGACGCGGTGGTGAACGCGCCGACGGTGCTCAGGCTGCCCGGCAGCACCGCGACGTTGATCAACTTCGACGGGGAGGCCTGCGGGTCGGGCAATGTACCGATCATTTACGCATTCACAGTGTCGTGTAATACCGTCTTCGGCGGCCTCGGCATGAAGATCGGCGGCCCAGCCCTGCATGATCAGGCGAACAAGTTCGGCATGAACGACCCGAACCTGACGATCCCGCTACCCGTGTCAGCAAGTACCATGCCGCTGCTGATTAACGACCCGCCACATGTCGCTCAGTCGGCGATCGGCCAGTTCGACGACACGGTGACGCCGCTGCAGGAGGCCATGTTCTCCGCCGGAATCGCCAATGGGGGCACGCTCATGAAGCCCTACCTTGTGCAGAAGGTCGAGGCGCAGGACCTGTCCAGCGTCGAGTCGGCCACGCAGAAGCCGCTTTCCCAGCCAGTGAGCGGTGCGGTGGCCGGCGAGGTGAAGAGAATGATGCTGAGCGTGGTGCAAGACCCCGCTGGGACCGCCCATGCCGCCACGGCTGACCTGCAGGCCGCGGGCATCGAGGTCGGAGCGAAGACCGGGACAGCGCAGAATGGGGTTAACAACACCGGTTTGGACGATGCCGTTTTCACCTGCTTCGCACAGTCTGGCAACCAGCAGATCGCAGTCGGCGTCGTGGTGAAGGGGGGCGGTCAAGGCGCGGATGCGGCCGCACCCATAGCCGTGGCGGTCATCAAGGCGTACCTGGGGCAGCAATGAGCGGAACCGGTCCAATCAGCGGATCTCCTGTCGGACCCGACGGTCAGGCGGCCGGTGGACATGCCCCAGACCAGGAGGGACCAGGGGCGACGCGGCACCTCGGCGGCCCCGCCGGTGCCGCTGGCCGCTCCGGTGCCGCCGGCTCTGCTGACCCCGACGGCCAGGCCTCCACCGACCCCGGCATCCGGGCGAGCAGGCAGCACCTCGCCGGGCTGGACGGTTACCACTCCGGCGGCCCCGCCGACTCCGGCGGCCCCGCCGACTCCGGCGGCCCCGCCGATCCCGGCGGCCCCGCCGATCCCGGCGGCCCCGCGGACCCCGGCGGCCCCGGCGGCCCCGCTGACTCCGGCGGCCCCGGCGGCCCCGGCTCTTATGGCCAGCCACCCGGTGCGTACTCCGCAGATCCAGGCAGTCCTCACCCAGCCGATGCAGCGGGCGAGGCAGGCCGGCAGTACTTCGAAGGCCCCGATGGCCGGGCGGGCGGCCCAGATGACCCCGACGGCATGGTGGGCGTTCTGCTCAGCTCCAGGTACCGGCTGGAGCAGCGGATCGCGGCGGGCGGCATGGGTGAGGTCTGGCGCGGGACCGATATGGTGCTCGGCCGGCCGGTGGCAGTCAAGCTGCTCAGGCACGCCTACATCGGCGACGAGTCGCTGGCGTCACGGTTTCGCGCCGAGGCGCGCTACGCAGCGTCACTGTCCCATCCTGGGATCGCGCAGGTCTTCGACTACGGGGAACAGGACACCCGCACCGCCGGCGGCTCGGGCGGCGGTGCCTACCTCGTCATGGAACTGGTTCCAGGCGAGCCGCTTTCCGCCATCCTCGCCCGCACCGGCGGCCTATCCCCCGAGGTGACCCTCGACATCATCGGCCAGGCAGCCGGCGCGCTCCAGGCCGCGCACGCGGCCGGCATCGTGCACCGCGACATCAAGCCGGGCAATCTCCTGGTAACGGCGGATGGCCGGGTGAAGATCACCGACTTCGGCATCGCCAGGGCCGTACAAGCCGCCCAGGCCGGTCACCTGACCCAGACCGGAATGGTCATGGGCACCGCGCAGTACGTGTCGCCGGAGCAGGCGAGCGGGCTGCGGGTGACGCACGCGTCCGATGTCTACTCGCTGGGTGTCGTCGCCTACGAGTGCCTGGCGGGCGCGCCGCCGTTTGCCGCCGATGCCCTGATCGCGCTCGCGCTCGCGCACGTGCGTGAGGTTCCGCCGCCGCTGCCGCCGAGCGTTCCTCCACTGGTGAGCGACATGGTGATGCGGATGCTCGCCAAACGGCCTGAGGACAGGCCCGCCAGCGCGCAGGCGGTGGCTGATCGCGCGAACGTCCTCCGCGACCTGCTGCCCGACACGACCGGCCCTGGTCTGGCGGACATGGCGTCCGAGGACGCGGCGACGTGGTTCGCGGAGGAGCCGGCGACCAACCCCCGGTTGCATGACGGCGCCACGACCCAGATACCGGTTAGTGATCCCGAACGGCTGCCGCGAACGCGACGTCAGCCAGGTCACCGGCGTGCCCTCGTGGTGGCCGCCCTGAGCGTTACCATCGTGGCAGTAGGTGGCGTCACCACGGCGCTGATGCTGAACCGCCACCATGCGACGCCCGCCGACGGGCCCGCCACCACGTCGGCGAGCGCAAGCCCCCATCCCACTCAATCCGTTCACCACGTCGTGCGGAACACCCCCAGCCAGACCCTGCCCGCCGTCGTGCCGGTCAGCCCGTCCGCGCCGCCGCCGCCAAGCCCGACCTTCGCGCCGTCGTCACCGAGCCCGACCGTGTCGGCGAGCCCGGCGCCCACGCCGACGCCCACACCGACTCCCACGCCGACATCACCGGCGCCGACATCACCGGCGCCGACATCACCGGCGGCGACATCGAAAGCACAGGCGACGACGCCCCCGTCAACCCCGTAGGCTCGCGGTGACGCCCGGATCGCAGGGATCGCTGGATGAAGAAAACGCAGGACGTTAAGGAAAAGTGCGAGATATGAGCCAGCCTCGGCTCCTCGGTGGCCGTTACGAACTCGACGGGGTCGTCGGGCGCGGCGGCATGGCCGAGGTCTACCGTGCGCGTGACCTTCGCCTTGACCGCATCGTCGCGGTCAAGACCTTGCGTGACGATCTGGCACGGGACCAGACGTTCCAGGCGCGTTTCCGCCGTGAGGCACAGTCAGCCGCCTCGCTCAATCACCCGTCGATCATCGCGGTCTACGACACCGGCGAGGACATGGTGGGCCCGATCACGGTCCCGTACATCGTGATGGAGTACGTGGACGGCCGGACCCTGCGCGACCTGCTCCGCGACGACCGGCGGCTGCTGCCTGAACGCGCACTCGAGATCGTCGACGGCGTCCTGCGTGCCCTCGACTACAGTCACCGCAACGGTATCGTGCACCGCGACATCAAGCCGGCGAACGTCATGCTGACGCCTGCCGGCGACGTGAAAGTCATGGACTTCGGCATCGCCCGCGCGCTGAGCGACAGCCAGGTCACCATGACCCAGACCGCCCAGGTGATCGGCACCGCGCAATACCTGTCACCCGAACAGGCGCGGGGCGAACGGGTGGATGCCCGCAGCGACCTGTACTCGACCGGATGCCTGCTGTACGAACTGCTCACCGGCCAGCCGCCGTTCAGCGGTGACTCGCCGGTGGCGATCGCCTACCAGCATGTCCGGGAGAATCCGGTGCCGCCGTCGCAAATCGACCCGGAGATACCTCGCTGGGCGGACGCGATCGTGCTCAAGGCCATGGCCAAGAGCCCGGCTGACCGCTATCAGAACGCCGCAGAGATGCGCGCCGATATACAGCGTGCGATGTCGGGCATGCCGGTCTCTGCGCCGCCGACCGAAATGCTGCAGCACACCCAGCGGGTAGGTGGCGCGACCATGGTGGCGCCGCCGACCAGTGCGATACCTGGCTACCAGTACGGACCACCCGAAGAACCGCCGCAAGGGGGCAGGCGCCGCCGCGCATTGCTCTGGGCACTGTTCGCCGTGCTCGTACTCGGCACCGTCGCCGCCGTGGCTTACTTCCTGCTGGCCGGGGGCGGCAAGAAGTACGCGGTGCCCGACGTCACCGGGTTGACCTTGAGCCAGGCGGAAAAGCAGATTGTGGCGAACCACCTGCAGCCGCAGGTCGTCAATCAGACGTCAGCGACTGTGCAGAAGGACCACGTCATCAGTACCAGCCCGTCCGCCGGCTCCTTGCTCGCGGCCAACTCCGTTGTCAAGGTGGCAGTCTCCGCGGGCCAAAAGCAGGTAGCGGTACCTGACGTGGTTGGCGAGGATTCGAATACGGCGCAGAACAAGCTCACGGCTGCGGGCCTCAACCCGGAAATCAATACTGTGCGCTCGAGCAAACAGGCCGGGACAGTGGTGAAGCAGACTCCCGTCGCGGGCGCCTTGGTCGACTCGAATGCGACCGTCACCCTTGATGTGTCCGGCGGCGGTACGACCGTGCAATCGGTGATCTCAGATCCGGTCGACACGGCGAAGAACATCTTGCAGGGGCAGGGCTTCCAGGTGAAGGTAGTCGAGACGCCTGGCCCTTCCAGCGCTGCCGTGGGCACGGTGTATGCGCAGAACCCGCAGGGCGGCGCCACGTTGACGCCTGGCGCCGCGGTCACGATCTACGTCCAGCCCGCGGCGCCAACCACACCACCCACGTCATCGTCGCCGACGCCAACGGCGACCGCGACACCCACGCCTACCGTTACCGCGACACCGACCGGTCAGGGTCAGACTCAGGGGCAGAGTCCGCCCCAGTGAGCCGTTGGTGCGCCGCGGCGCGCGCCGCCCGCAGGGCGGGCGGCGCTTCGCCCCGGCGGGCGGCATTCTTGCCGCTGCTAGCCCGGCCCGGCCGCTGCGAGAGCGACACGCCCTAGCCGGTGACGCCCACCCGGTCGATGGGCAGGTGCAGTGCGGCCCATGGGAACACGAAGTACCACAGCAGGGCGACGACGAGGGCGACGATCAGCATCAGCGAGAAGACCTTGCTGCCCGGGCCGCCAGGGAGCCGGTGCCACAGCCATTCGTACAAGGCTCAGCCCGCCACGTCGTGCCGCGGCTGCGCACTGGCCAGCCGGCCAAACACGATGATCCGATGCGTGCCCGTCCACGGCGGGTCGCACGTGATGAGAGTGATCATCCGTTGCCGTGGCCGAGCGTGCGGATGACCGGGCACGGGATCGAGGACGCTGGTATCCGCCGGAAGCACCTCCCGCTTGCCTGTGACCACGTATTCGTAGTTGTTGACCCTGGTAACGATCAGCACGTGATCGCCCGCCGTAAGCCTGGGCAGGTCATAAAAGGGGTTGCCCGCGGTGACCCTGTGGGCGGCGATGGCGAAGTTTCCGACCCGGCCGGGCAGGGCGGTGCCTGGCACGTGACCGGGCCCGAGCGCAAGTTGCGGCAGGCCCGTGCCTTCGACGACCGCGAAGCGCCAGTGCATGCCAAGGCGCGGGATCTCGATGAATGCGAAAGGCTTGCCAAGCACAGGGTGAATGGGGTCGCGAAGGGGACGCCTGGAGTGGGCCTGGACTACCGGCTGGCGCCACTGGCGGTTCAGTTGTGTCGTGAAGGCGTGTTGTGCACGGCTTGCTTGAATGCCGGTTCCCCAGATCAGGTAGCCGACGAACAGGAGCGTGATCGCGCCCAGGGTGAGGCAAAGCTCTCCGAAGACACGCAGGGAGTTTCGCACTTTAGAGACCACCGCTAACGCAACGTTGACTACCCGGCGAACCCGGTCACTGGGCCGCCGCGATCCTCCTGAGTTCCCACCGTGTGTGCCTAGCTGACCGTGTGTGCCTAGCTGACCGTGTGTGCCTGGCTGACCGTGTGCCTGGCTGTGCGCCAAGCCGAAGGTGCCTTGGTGCTCGCTGTAGCCTGCGGGAATGGTCCGCCGCCACAGAGCGTACATGAATCGTCGCGTACAGGTAACCGATCTGCGGAGGCCTTCCGGGCCGATCCTCCCTATCCACAGCCACCAGCAACTACCCTTACCGACAGGACCCAACCAGGAGACGACCGTGCCCAAGTCCCGCGTACGCAAGAAGGCGGTCTACACGCCACCGCCACGATCCAGCAAAGCCAAGGTCAGCCCGCGGTGGCTGGTACCTGTGATGGTGTTCTGCTTGCTGTTCGGGCTTGCCTGGATCGCCGTGTTCTACATTACGAGCGGCGACATCCCGGTGATGAGCGCGATAGGAAACTGGAACCTGCTCGTCGGGTTCGCCTTCATCATCAGTGGCGTCGCGCTGTCAACTCGCTGGCGCTGAGCACGCCATGCTAGCGGGCAAGGCCCAGGCGGCAAGGCCGGCAGGCACGGGCCGGGGCCGGCAAGGCCGGTTCAGCAGCCCGGTCGGCTGGCAGGGGCCGGGCAAGCCGGCCAGCGGGCAGGGGCCGGCAAGCCGAGCGGACAGGGGAACCGGACCCCGACAAGGACGGGGGGTTTGCTCGCGGCTTACACGTCTGTAATTCGATCCACAAATTGATCCACAACCTGTGGATAACTCCCCGGGATCGCTGGCGGGGCGCGGTTACGCTATCCACATCCTGTGGACTGGGCGGACAGGCCCAAGCCGTCAAGGATCAGGGTGTCAGCTAGCTAGGCGCATTAGGTCGCCAACTGGTGCGTGCGGCCCATTTAAGTGGTCAACTGGTGCGTGCGGGCTATCGTGGCCAGGACAAGCACCGCCAGCAACAACACTGTGGCCCCTGCCTGCACGATCGTCCGCTGATTCCGCGGGGCATAGGCATAGGCAGCCGTGAGAGCCGCGCCCGTGATGAGCCCACCCACGTGCGCCTGCCATGCGATACCAGGAATCGTGAAGCTGATCACCAAGTTGATGCCGATCAGCACGAGGATCCCCCTGGCGTCCACGCGCAACCGCCTGGCCACCACGAACCACGCTCCGAACAAGCCGAAGATGGCGCCTGAAGCGCCCACGGACAGCACGTTCGGAGCGCCGAGATAGTAGAACAGCACCGAGCCGCCGAGGGCGCTCATCAGGTACACGACGGTGAAACGCAGGCGCCCGAGCGCAAGCTCGAGCTGTGGGCCCACCACAACGAGGGCCCACATGTTGAACAGGATGTGCAGCGGGGTTGTGGCGTGCAGGAAGGCCCCGGTGATGAGCCGGTAGTACTGGTGGTCCGCCACCCCAATCCATTGGCCGCTGAGCGCAGAGTCCCGCGCCAGGCCGATCATCGCGAAGTAATCGACGATCTTGTTGTTGGCCAGTTCGACCAGATAAATGGCGACATTCAGGCCGACGAGTACCCACGTCACCCGGGCAGTCGCAGCGACACGGCCGCCAAAGACAGTCCGGGCCTGCGGGATACTGCGGCTGCCTTCGTGCACGCACTCGACGCACTGCTGACCTACAGGGGCGCTGCGGAGGCAGTCCGGGCACGCGTGGCGACCACAGCGCACGCACGACACGTACGTCTCCCGGCCGGGGTGCCGGAAACAGGTCGGAACCTGGGATTCGCTGCTCGTGCCGCTGTCAGTATCGGGGGCGTTCAAATTGCTATCCGGCGGTTGTGCCTGGGCCACGTTCAACGGTAACCGATTCCAGCACCACATCTTCCACCGGGCGATCCTGCTGGCCCGTCTTTAGCTGGCTGATCCGGTCGACCACGTCGCTGCCCTCAATCACCTCACCGAAAATGGTGTGCTTTCGATTCAGCCACGGCGTCGGCCCCACCGTGATGAAGAACTGCGAGCCGTTGGTGCCAGGCCCGGCGTTGGCCATCGCGAGGAGGTACGGGCGGTCGAATACGAGATCAGGATGGATCTCGTCGGCGAACTTATAGCCCGGGCCGCCGGTGCCCGTGCCGAGCGGATCCCCGCCTTGGATCATGAAGCCGGGGATCACCCGATGAAAGATCGTGCCGTCGTACAACTTCGCGCTGGTGTGCTGGCCGGTTCTGGGGTCTTTCCAGTCGCGCCCGCCCTCGGCGAGTTCGGTGAAGTTGCGCACCGTCTTCGGCGCCTGATCGGGAAATAGCCGCACCACGACCGTACCGTGGTTGGTCTGCAACGTTGCGTTGAGCGTATCTGTCATGCCTCGCATCCTCCCACGTGCGGACAAGTGCTGCCGCTCTTAGCACCTGCATGCGTTAGCTAGCACCCTGCATGCGTTAGCCGTCCTGGTGCCTGGGTACTCACGGTGATGCAGGCAATTGCACTAGCGGAGGGCCACCGCACCGGGGCAGGGTTGGCGTAGGCCAACGTGAGAAGCTTGCCAGAAAGCCAATCCGGGAGGATGACATGTCGCTGATAACGAGGAAACGACAGGCCGAAACCGAGTCGCCCGCCGCAGTGGAGCGCGCGCGCCTGGCCGCACAGCAGGCCGCGCAACAGGCCGCGCAGCAACTCGGGCCAGTGGCGAAGAGCGCGCGGGAGAATGCGGCACACCGGCTACATGACGCGCGTGCGTGGGCAGCGCCGCGAGTCGAACACGCGGCGAGCAGCGTTCAGGAGAACGTGGCGCCGAAGGTATCGGCTGCCCTCCAGGTAACCGCACAACGGCTGCAGCCTGCGCCGGAGGAATTGAAGGAACTCGGACGCCGGGCGCGGCGGCGGGCGCTCGCGGCGTCGCAACAGGTGAGTGCGCAGCGCAGCAAGGCGCTCGCCAAGGCGGACAAGCCCAAGCGGCGCTGGCCCAAGCTAATGGGCGGCGTAGCATTCCTCGCCGCCACCGTCGGCGCGATCACGGCGGTGGCCGTGCGGCGCAACAGGGAAAGGATGGAAGCCGATCTCGACGATGCGGCTTTCGCTGCCGCGGAGACGGAAGACGGACGTGCCGATGCCGAGGCTGGATTCGACGGCCAGGTCCGCACCCCCTAGCTAGTTAGGCTTCGACGGCACGCGCGCACTCAGGGCGCGGGTCCTGAGGACGCCGGGTCCTGTGGACGCGCGCCCTGCGTGCGAGCGCCCTGCGTGCGCCCTGCGTGCGCGGGTCCTGTGGACGCGCGCCCTGCGTGCGAGCGCCCTGCTGGCAGGGTGCCCTGCCTCCTGAGCCCAGGGTGCGCTGATGCCGCCTGCGCCAGCGTGCGCACGTTATGCCGAGCTGGCGCCGCCCAATCGGGTCGCCGGCTCACCTGGGCACGCCAGGCCATCCAGAACTTAGCCTCAGCAGTTGACCAGTTCCGGGCTCTGGTTCAGAATCTGCGCACGTGGAGTGATGAACCTCTGGTACGCATCGTCGGCATCAGGAAGGAAAACCGCTGCGCGATGGCAGTTCTGGAATGCCAGCCGCACTCCCAGGTGCCTTTCGATGGCCGCCCGCATGGCATCGCTCGCCATCAGCCGGAGCAACTCGCTCCTGGACGCCTCGTCAGGTGGCGGCGTTGTATTGTCTGCGAACTCGCCGCCGCTGGCGTGCAACCGGCCGGTGAGCCCACGGATCACCGACCAGGCATATGGCAGCGATGCGGCGACGCAATCGACAAATGCCGCGTCCCCAATCTCGCCGTCACGCGCTTGCCGTACCAGTTCAGGTGTCACTGTCAGTGACATGTCAAACCTCCAAGTCTGCCCCGTCGCCGGGACTTTGGGCGCTCGCCGGCTCACGGCTCACGGCTCACGGCTCACGGCGAGCCTGGCGATGCCAGGGACCGATCGGATCCGGGCCGGAATCGGCTTTGATGCCATCGCCCTCACCCGTGTCGAGTGCGAACGCTAGGCACACGCGAACCAGGCGATGTGCCCGGTCACGGACGTGCTTCTGTCAATGAAAATGATTATCACTTTCAACATATGACGTCAACTGGTCCCAGCCGGTCCTCGGCCGGTAGGCGGGACGTTCGTGGCTGCGCTTGACGCTATGCCAGAACCAGGAACTGGAAGTTGTCCCGCCCGGCCGAACGCTCCAGCATGTTCGTAATGCGTGACGCGTTGTCGTTGGGGCCCTGGATGAAGAAGGGCTTGCCGTCGCGCCCGAAGCCGATGGCGCTCGGCCCGGCCCATGGTCCGAGATGATCGATGGTCTTCTCGAAGCCGGGGACGGGCTCGAAGCCGAGGGCTCGCGCGTATTCGGTGGCTCCGAACACTAGGTGGCGCGCCAGCTCGGCTGGTGCTTCCAGCGGACGGCCGCCGTAGGCGGAGAAGAATCGGCGGGTGAACACGGGCAGGGCGTGCCCGTCCATCACCCGTGGGCCGATGACGTCCTTCACCCCCAGGCAATAGACGTCAACCAGGTAGCCGCAGACCGAAGCCCTGCCGCGTCCCTCGTCGCGCGCAACCAGCACGCTCACCAGGCCTGACGCGCCAGAGTCAGCAGCACCGACGTCGGGCCACCCGGGGTCGTCTTCGACCGTGAGCCCCTCCCTCCACCCTGGGCTCACCCAGCATCCGATGATTTCGCGCTCCGGAGCGTTCGCCCGGTCCTCCGCGGCGATTGCCCTGACCAGCGGAGCTACCAGCGCCGGCCGCAAGCCCAGGGCGCGGGCGATCTGTTTCGGAGTCAGGCCCTGTCCACGCAGCGCGCGCACCGGCCCCATCAGCTCATTGCGGTCCATATCGGTATCGTCCAACGAAGCCGGCCCGGGCCGCGGCTGCGACACGCCGCAAATCCGGATAGCAACCCCCGGGGAGGAGTGGTGCTGGTCCGCGAAACCAGCAGCGCTTCCTCACCAACGATGTTCCCCTCGGCCGATGGGGTGCGCCTAAGGAACTTGCCGGCGCCGCGCTCCTGCTCACCGACCCGCGCTCCAGTTACCTTACGGGCGTCATCCTTCCCGTCGACGGTGGTTGGACAGCACACTGAACTCAGCGATCGTCCCCTGGGTCTCAGGCTCGCGTCGGGCCGCTTCCGCGAGGTCCGCGCCCGCCCCCACGATTCACCCGCTGGTACCGATCACGTCGCCGCTGGCCGCGCCCGTCATTCATGGGTATCTGGGAGGTCCCGCGTAACCCGCAGCCCGGCCGGGCCACAGTTCGGCCACGCCCACACTGTCAGTGCCGTCGGGCACAATGCGAGAGTGCTGCTCGATGACTTGGTGCAGACCTCTGTGGCGGTTGCGGCTACCT
This sequence comes from uncultured Actinomycetota bacterium, assembly GCA_963727015.1. GTDB lineage: Bacteria > Actinomycetota > Actinomycetes > Streptosporangiales > Streptosporangiaceae > DATFVJ01. The sequence goes on from CAVSEV010000011.1 coordinate 601,051, forward strand.
CGTCGCGCCGCGCCAAGATTGAGGCGATCGCGAACCTGCTGCGCCGTGCGGAACCCGCGGAGGTGCCTGTAGCGGTCGCATTCCTTTCCGGGGAACTTCGCCAGCGCCAGATCGGCGTCGGCTATGCGGCACTGCGGGATATCGCAGGCGGCTCGTGGCCTGATGAGCGAACTGCCACCCAGGCGGACACTCCTGTCCGGGCAGACCCAGGCCGGGCAGACCCAGGCCGGGCAGACCCAGGCCGGGCAGACCCAGGCCGGGCAGACCCAGGCCGGGCAAGCGGTGGCGTCGCAGGCACCACAGCTCCTGCGGGCGCCCCGGACGGTATCGTACGGCCGCCCGCGCTCACCCTTACCGAGGTCGACGCGGCATTCGCGCGGATCGGCGCGGCCGCAGGCGCGGGATCGCAAGCGGAACGGCGCCGACTGCTCGCCGCCCTGTTCGGGGGGGCAAACGACGCCGAGCGGTCTTTTCTGACCCGGCTTCTGGCCGGCGACCTGCGCCAGGGTGCGCTCGAGGGCGTCATGGTCGAGGCAATCGCTGCGGCCGCGGACGTCCCAGCCCCCGAGGTGCGCCGGGCGCACATGCTCGGCGGGTCACTGCTCGCCGTCGCCTCAGCGGCGCTCGCCGTGGGCCAAGGCGCCACCGCACAAGACGGTGCGGGCCCGGCTGCCGTGCGCGCCATCCCGGACGTACGCACTACACCAGCCGTGCGCACCTCACCGGGCGCGCGCACCACACCGGACGCGGCGCTCACTGCGCTACGCAGCTTCCGGCTACAGGTCGGGCGGCCCCTGCAGCCGATGCTGGCGGGTTCCGCCGATAACGTCCGAACGGCGTTCGAGCGTGTCTGCCCCGCGGCGGTGGAGTGGAAGATCGACGGGATCAGGGTCCAGGTCCACAAGGATGGCAGCGACGTTTCCGTCTTCACCCGCACTCTCGACGACATCACCGCCCGGGTACCAGAAGTGGTCACGGCGGTGACCGCACTGCCTGCCCGATCCGCGGTGCTGGACGGCGAGATCATCGCGCTCGGATCGGACGGGCGGCCCCGCCCCTTCCAGGTGACAGCCGGGCGCACGGGAAACCGCAGTGACGTCGCCAGGCTGGCCGCGGAGGTGCCGCTGACCGCATTCTTCTTCGACCTGCTGCACCTGGACGGCGCCGATTTGGTCGACGCGCAAAGCGCGCAGCGGTACGCGCAGCTCGCCGCCACCGTGCACAGCGACCTCGTCATCCCGCGCATCGTCACAGAAACGGCGACCGAGGCGGCGGGATTCTTCGAGGACGCGGTCGCGCGTGGTCACGAGGGAGTGCTCGTAAAAGCCCTCGACTCGCCCTATGCGGCGGGGCGCCGTGGCGCCGGATGGATCAAGGTAAAACCCCGGCATACGCTCGATCTCGTAGTAGTCGCCGCCGAGTGGGGTCACGGCAGGCGCCGCGGCTGGCTGTCGAACCTGCACCTCGCCGCTCGTGATCCTGTCAGCGGCGGGCACGTGATGCTCGGCAAGACGTTCAAGGGCCTAACAGACGAGATCCTCACGTGGCAAACCGCGCGACTGCTCGAGCTAGCCGATCCGCCCCGCGGCGGTTCTGGAGCGGAGGCCGGCAACGCGGGCTGGGTCGTCCGGGTCCGGCCCGAACTGGTCGTGGAGATCGCCTTCGACGGCGTGCAGAGCAGCTCTCGATATCCCGGTGGCCTCGCGCTGCGGTTCGCACGCGTCATCAGGTACCGCCGGGACAAGCGCGCCGCGGACGCCGACACGATCGACACGGTCAGGCGGATCGCAGGAGAGGCAGGCGTTTGGACCTAAGGCATGTCTCGCAAGTCTCGGCGGATTCGGCCGGTCAGCCAGGCGGTGAGCTCCTGTCGCGGCGCTGCCAGCCGGAGAAATCGTCCGTCCGACCACCGAGACCAGCAGGCCAGACTCGCCGAGGGGTCTGTATCGCATGACTGCCTGGATTCTGCGCCAGTGGTGCGGCAGGATTAACTCTCGCCGGCAAGGCGATCTGCCGGGAACTGCGACGCGCCACGCCGTAGCGGGAAATTACCACTAAGACGACCATTATAATTGGCATCGGAGTCGCGCTTCGCTGAGGAGACACGATGGCCTTGCCTGACTTCCTTGTGATTGGCGCGCCGAAGGCGGGCACTACGGCCCTGCACGCGGCGCTCGCAAGGCATCCTTCGCTGTATATGTCTGCGATCAAAGAGCCGAAGTTCTTCCTCACCGATGGCCCACCGCCCGCCCGTGGCGGGCCAGGCGACGCCAAGACGTACCGGGAGCATGTCTGGCGCCGCGCCGATTACGAGGCGTTATTCGATCCGGCTCCGGCTGGCGCGCTGCGCGGCGAGTCAACGCCCTTCTACTTTTGCGACCGCGAAGCTCAGTGGCGGATCCGGGCGCTGATCCCGCATGCGAAGTTGATCGCGGTGCTGCGTGACCCGGTGGAGCGGGCACACTCCAACTGGACGCATCTGTGGTCTGCAGGACTGGAACCGATCGGTGACGTCGTCCAGGCGTGCGCGGCGGAGAGCGACAGGATCGCGGACGGCTGGGCCACCTTTTGGCACTACACGCGGCTCGGCCGTTATGGCGAACAGCTTGAGCATCTCTACACGGTTTTCCCGCGGGAGCAGGTTCTCGTCTTCCGTTACCGTGACCTCGTGGATCGTCCGGCTGACACGCTGGACCGTATCTGCTGGTTCCTGGGGGTTGATCGGGGCGTCATCGGCGAAGTCCCCAGAGAGAACGTCACCGTTCATCCGGAGCAGACACCGGCCCGCCGAGCCGGATCTCGGGCGCTGCGCATCGGCGCTGCCGTGGGGAGGTTCCTTCCAAGTCCGGCGGAAGCCGCGGTGACGACTCCACTCGAGCGGGCTCTCCAACGCGGTGACCGCCCGCGCAAGCCGCTCAGCTGGGAGCAGCGCCAAGCGCTGATCCCGCAGTTCGAAGCCGACGTGAGGCTGCTTGAATCGGTCACGGGCGAGGACTTCACCGACTGGCTGGTGCCGCGGGACAGGTCCGGCGGCCTGGTTGGTCACCGGCCCGCCGGGCATTTCCAGGCCCGCAACGGCAGGCCAAGAGCAGGCTAGACCGAGGTTCTCGCGCGCTGTTACCTGAGTTCGGTACGCAACTCGTGCGCTCCTGAAGGTCCCGTCAGTTCGTAGTAGAGACGATGGGTGCCATCGGCAAGCGGCAGCACGTGCAGGTAACGAAGACCTCGGCCGTGCCGCGCCTCGGCGAAAGGTGCCGAGCCAAGGGCGGTGAGCACGCTCGGTTCTGTTCCCGTCGCGACTCCCGTCCGCTCCTCGTAGTTCTCCGCGGCGCTGGCTCGCCCGTCGTAGTACGCCACGACGGTATCGCTGCCGAATTGGACGGCGCTGATCCTGGTACCCCGTGCGTCCCACTTTCCCGGGCGGCCACTCAGCGCGGTCCCGTGCCAGGTCCACTGCAGGCCATCAGCGCTTGTCGCGTAGTCGGTCACCATCTGATCAGCATCGACAGGATCCGTCAGCCGGTGGCAGGACGCCCATAGCTCCCACATCCCGCCACGGTGCACGATCACGGGGTCCTTCACGCCTGTCTTAGCATCACCGGGCAACGTCACCTGGCTTTGCCTGGCGTCGAACTCGGCGGGATGGCTGGCTTCGATCACTTCGACCCGCCAGTGTTTCGTGCCGTAGGTGGCGCAGCTGAGGTACAGTCGCCAGGATCCCGCTGGCGTCCTGATCAGCGCGGGCCGCTCGAGCGACTCGGCCCTGACTTCGTCCTTCGCGATGGTAAGAAGCGTCTGGAACGTCTCGCCATCACTTGACCGTGCCACCGCCACGGCATAACCCCGGCCCTGGTTCAACGGCCGCCTGAGCCGGTACGCCAGATAGATCTCCCCATCAAACGTCACGGCACTCGGTGCCCCCGCCCAGTAACCGGGGCCCTGGCCAGGTGCGGCCACGGCCCGAGCGGAGCGGTCAGGGTCGGGCAGCAGCGCTGCTGCCATCCCGCTGGCGTCAGAGACATTCACATCAGAACAATAGACAGGTCGCCCAAGTTGGCGTGGAGACGCCCGGCACGCACCGCGGGCGCCACCGCCATCGGGCGCAACCACGGTGCACCGGCGGCCTTGTGCCGCAGACCGCAGGTGCAGCCGACCTCTCACCGGGCCGCAACTACTGCCGGCCGCTGTGGCTGCAGTTACTGATGCTGCGGCAGTCGCCGATGCCGCGGGCTACTCCGGCTGGATGCCGAGGCGGAAGGTAACGCCCTGATCGTCGACCTCCGCGTCGAGCGACTTGTCGTCAAGCATGACGGCGGCGTCCGATTGCACGAAGACGCGTACGCCTTCCGCCTCGATAACCTCGTCGCCGACCTGCGGGCCGTCGGAGACGGCCAGCGTCAGCGATCCCCCGTCAGCGCCTTCCGGAGCGATACGCAGCCCCGTTTCCGTGGGCAGTCCGGGCTGAGTGGTAAGGGTGCGGATAGCCTCAACTGCTGGGCCCGTCAGCGTAAGCACGACAGCTCCTAACGTCGATTGCAGTGCTCTTCCAGCGCGCGGCAACCCCAGCGGCCCCCTCTGGCCTGTGCTAGGACGGCCACGGCCCCCGCGCTCCGCCCCTCCCTACCCAGTAGCGAGCAAACAAACCAGCCGGCCGGGGCGCGTTACCGTCAATCCGCCCATGAGCGGCGGGGCCGGCGCCGGCACAATCGCAGCGGGAAACGGCGGCCGCGGCGGGCGACTTGGCCTTGTTAAACGGTCGCTCAGGCGCGCCCGAGGGCCGTGGGGGGCTTCGGGTAAATCAGCATGTGAAGGCCGGCTGCCACGGCACCGCCGAGGAGGGGCGCGACGATGAAGAGCCATACCTGGCTCAGGGCCGTGCCGCCCACCACGAGGGCGGGACCGAGGCTGCGCGCGGGGTTCACCGAGGTGCCGGTGATCGGAATCCCGATGAGGTGCACCACGGCGAGCGCCAGTCCGATGACCACGCCGGCCGTGGTGGCGTTGGCGGTCTTACTTGTCGCGGCGAGCACGACGAAGACAAAGAGCGCGGTCAGTACCACCTCGGCCAGGAAGGCGCCACCGACGTTGATGTGGATGTGGCTCGCCGCACCCCAGCCGTCGGCCCCGAGGCCAGTGGTCGAACGGTGGTAGAGGGGTGACGCCGCGAACGTGGCCCAGAGCAGCAGTGCCCCGAGTATCCCGCCCACGAACTGCGCGATCCAGTATCCGATCGCCTCGACCACAGGCATCCGGCCGGAAAGCAGCACGCCGATGGTGACCGCTGGATTGACGTGGCAGCCGGAGACGGGGCCGAGCGCGTACGCCAGGGCCAGCAGCACGAGGCCGAACGCGAGCGCGGTGGCAACCACCCCGGCGGCGAAACTGCTGCCCGCCGTGCCGAAGCCGAACGACAGGGTTGCCACCCCGACAGCGAAGTAAACCAGGACAAATGTTCCCAGTAGCTCCGCAGCCAGCTTCCTGGCCATGTCGCCCCCATTTCGGCTAGATGATGCACCGATCCACCACTTTGGGCTCTCCAGCCGCACGTGTCAAGATCGGCGACCGCCTTGGGGAACATTCGTTACAAGGCTCAGCGCTCTGTCGAACACAAGACCCTGGCCGGGTCAGCGAAGGGCCTTTGAGCGAACGGAATCTACGTGGCCGCATTATCTTGCCGGGCGCCCAGGTCAGGCTGAGCCTGCAAGGCGTGCGCATCCTGCTGTCATCGGCGGTGAACTGATGGGCGCGATAAAGCCAGGGATTGGGTAACGGGCCGCCTCTCCGGCCGCAGCGTTGAGGCTCGCCCGCGCCGGTCGCTTGATATCCCCGTGGACGCACTGGGCGGCGAAGACCTTGTACCTCCTGACGGCTGAGTCCGCCGCCGCCCCAGGTGCCGCGCCGCTCACGCGGCACCCGCCCATGCGCGATCACGTCACGGCAACATGCCCTCCTGCGTCCAGCGCCTGAACGCCTGCACTTTGTCGTCGCCCCAGGCACCGTCGCAGGGCATGGAGCCGGTTGCGATCCGTTCGAGGATGTCCGCCGCGTGGGCCCGGACATCGTCGTAGGACCAAAGGTCAAATACGAACGTCATCGACTGCCTGTCGCGCGCACGGAACATCGGCCGGATGTGGGCCGCGTAGCTCACCGCCTGATCGGGCCCGGGCAGCGCCACCTGCTGATCGTCGTCGCCGGCCAGCGGGGCCGCAGCCGACGTGTCCGGTGGCCCGGCGGGACCCCAATCCCAGTGCGGCACGGCCGCCTCCTTCGGCGCCTCGCCGGGCTGCGACTGCGCCATGGCCACACCCGAGGCCCACTCGAGGTAGGAGGTGAAGGCCGCCAGGAACGCCGGGTCTGCAGGCAGCCCGGCTTCCCGTCCGGCTAGGCCGGCCAGTGCGGTCCAACGGGCCCGCTGCTCTTCGGTCACGGTCAGGCCCGCGTGCGCCGCAGTCATCTGCCCGTAACCGCCGCGCTCCTCCCTGTAGCTGGCAGGCCCGCCGAATACCTCCGCAAGCCACCGCGCCTCACGCCGCGGATGCTCTGCGGGCATGTCCGCGAACAGCGGAGCGAGCAACGGGTCGGCGGGCACGTGCTTCTCGTAGAGCAGCCGGGTCATCCGGGTCAGGGCCGGCAGGCCGCCTGCCCACTCGAACAGAGTCGGCTCGTGACCAGGTTCTGGCACCGGATCGCGGAACCCGACGTACCAGTGCATGCCGCTGCAGAACGGCTTGTTCTGTGAGTGGCCGCACCGGCACAGCGCGTAGTGCTCGTGCGAGGAGCCCGCATTGCGTTCCACGTCGTGGCCGTCTGGGTCCGTAAGGACGATTCCGCCGGTTATCCGGTACGGGCCGTCCCTCGTTACTTCGATGGACGGCTCACGGTTACCACCCCAGTCGGCCTGCTCGCGGGCCTCCCGGCCGTCCATGGCGAAGCTGAGCGCACCGGACGGGCAGTCGCGCACGGCGCGGATGATCTCGTCCATCCGGCCGCCGCTCGGCGCGACAAATGGTTCCTGGCCGGCCCGGAAGACGCTGGCAAGCCGGTCAGTGCAGAAACCCGAATGCTGGCAGATGCCCCGGTTGTCAAAGATCGTCACCTGCTGGCCGGGATAGGTGTCCCGCCGGTCGGGGACCCGATTGGGATCCTTGGCGTCGGTAAAGCCGATCCGCGCGTGGCTGCCGTCGCACAGCGGTTTCGTCGACGAGCCACCGCAGCGGCACAGCGCAAGCTGTGGCTGTGCCTGCCACGAACTCACCCGCTCGCCGAGGTGGGTGAGCACGCTCGGCACGTTCGTCACGAGATAGGGGCCGTTCCTCGCGGTCTGAATCATGGCCGGCAAGCCATCCTGAAGCTGCCAGAGTTCGGCCACCCGGCTGTCTTGCTCGGCGGCAGGGGCAAGTACGCACGCAAGCTGCTGCAGCGCAGCGGTCGCCTCCGCCAGTTCAGGCACCGCCTGCCCAGCCGCACCGAGACGCGCACGCAGCCCCGTCGCCGCCTTCGCCGCCACCCAGATCAGCTCGTCCACCGTTCCACCAGCACCGTCGCCGCTAACGGCGGCTGGATCCTGGGCCACGGGGAAGCGGCGGAGGACGTCTGCGAGCGGCCGCAGGACGCTGTCGACGAGCCGCGGCGCCGCGACTGCCAGCGACGCGAAATCAGATCCAGAACGGCTGCCGCCTGCGGAGAGGGCCAGGTAGGCGGCGTCGAACACCTCGGCGAGCAGGCGCGGCAGGTCGTCGTCGCGGCGCACGCCAGCCGCGGCCTTGGCGAGCTCGCGCGCACGTGGGAGCAGGGACTCGAGTTCTGCGGGCGCGTCCGCGGCGCTCGACGCGGCATCGCGTGCGGTCTGCCGCGCATGCGCGCTTCCGGCAGGAAGATGCGCGGCTAGGGTCTCGGCGATCTCGGTGAGCGCGGCACCGACAGGTGCCAGCCGATCGGCTAGCTGGGTCCCGCGGCCCTCCTGAAGGGCCTGGCAGAGCCAGGCCGCCTCGTCGAGCCGCTCGGTCAGCAGCGCCCAGGCTGCGTCGCGATGCGGCATCAAGTAGTCGGTCTCGTAGAACAGCTCGAAACTCGGACCCGCGGTCCTGCCTTCGTAACCGGGGCCAGCGGGCAGAGTCGTGATCAGGTCGCCGAGCGGTTTGATCGCACGGAACATCAGCCCGATCGTCGCATCGGCCAGGGTGGCGAGCTGATCGTCGGTCTCCTCTGTATGCGCGAAGTAGCGCTCGAAGATCTGCAGCAGAATCTCGTACGCGACGTTGAAGAGGTCGGCGACGCGCGCCGTCAGCTGATCGGTGATCAGCGGAACGACGACGTCACGCTCGCAGGGACGCACGTTGGCCGCCATGACGGGACGGACCGGGTCGAAGGCCCGATTGGCCTCTCGCGCCTGCTCGTACTCATCCAGAATCCCAACAAAACGACCGAAGTGCGCGTCCCGCCAATCGCCACGCGGACCCTCGCCCTGCTCCAGGATCGTGTCGATGGCGCGCTGCGCCGTTGCCACGTCGGTCACGGCGATCAGCTCCGGCCAGCGGAAATGCTGCTCGGTCGCCTGCGCACGTGGCGGGCCGACGAATAGCCAGCGTTCGCCGTATTTCTCCGCCAGGTGGGCGATGCCCGCTTCGATGGACCTGTAGAGGTGCCCGACCGTGGCGAAGTCCTGTAGCCGGGGAACAATGTCGCGCTCATTCATCAGCGGCGCGGCCCGGCCGACCGCTGCCAGCCCGTCGGCGTCCTCCAGGTCCATGCCTTCTGGGCGTTCGAGGAACATGAAGTGACGCAGTGCCTGCTCGCCGAAGGGCAGCAGCGCCAGCTGCACGCCGGCCGGGTAGTGGTCGGCGGGCTGCGGCAGGTTCGGCCGGGCCATATGCGGCGCCGCGCCGATCGCCGACAGCAGGTTATGCACCAGGGCGAGGTGCAGCATCTCCTGCGTAGCGACGTGCGAGATCAGTTTCCGCCAGCGCGTGACGGCGGCAAGCTCCGCCTCGGTGAGCCCTTCGTCCGCCGACTGTTTGAGCGAGAACGCGGCGAACAGGTACTGGCACATGATGCCGTGCTCGAGTTCGGCCGCCTCGCACAGCATGTAGATCAGCGCCTCCCTGTGCTCGATCACAAAGGGAGCCTCGGGGCCGGCCAGGCCGCCCCTCGTGGCGATCAGCTGCGCCAGCCTGCCCTGCCCGGCGGCCGACGACGCGCCATCGGCCGGGCCGTCACCGTTGCTCATGTAATCCCTCCACTGTCCCGCGGTCCGATGGCGCGATGTTCAGCCCGGGTAAGGCATTCGTAGCCGGGTACCATCGGCCCGGGATGAACATCGAGCTGCGTCACCTTCGCTATTTCGTCGCCGTTGCCGAGGAAGCGAGTTTCACGGCCGCGGCCCGTAAAGTACACGTCGCCCAGCAGGTCCTCAGTTCACAGATCCGCCAGCTCGAAGACACGCTCGGCGTCCAGCTTCTCGAGCGTACGAGCCGTGGCGTTGCCCTCACCGCCGCAGGTAGCGCCTTTCTCGAAGGTGCTCGCGCCACGCTGGCCACGCTCGACCGGGGCGTCGCCGCGGCCCGCAACGTCGCGCACGCGATCGGCGGCCGGCTGTCCGTCGGGCTCAACGTCGCCGCCGGCGGCGAATTGCCGACCACCCTGCTCGGTGTGTTCCAGCGCGCCTGCACGCAGGTGGAAGTCCGCGTGCGTACCTTCGAGCTCTGCCAGCCAGCCGCCGGGCTGCTCGACCGCAGCACGGATGTGGCCTTCGTCCGCCCGCCGGTCCGTGCCCCGGGCCTGGAACTTCGGCCAATCGCGGAAGAGCCGCGCGTTTTTGTCCTGCCGCCGGCCATCCGCTGGCCGCCCGGGATCAGCTCGGGCTCGGGGATGCCGCGGGGCTGCCCTGGATCGCAGCAGCGGCTGCCACCGACGGCTGCGATCCCACCTGCTGGCGCGATGACTGGCTCGTCAATCCCCGGCCAGGCGGAGACCAGCCCATCGTCGGTGCCGTCGCCCGTACGATCGACGAATGGCGGGAGTACGTGGTCGCTGGGCGCGGCATCAGCCTGTGCCCCGCATCCGCGGAGACCTTCTACGCCCGCCCGGGACTTGCCTTCGTGGCGAGCCGCGGCGTCCCTCCCGCCGTGCTCTGCGTGGCGTGGCGCGCCGACGACACCGCGCCGGTTGTGCGCCGTTTCGTCGAGGTCGTCACCGAGGCAGCGCTCGCTGCCCACGACGCCTAGGGCGTGAAAGCCCGGCGGTCTGCCAGGGGAGCCTGGACCGTACTTGCCGCGGCCCATCTACCTGTCTGCCTTCTCGACCGCGGTCTCCGCGATGCGCCGGTCTTCCGCGGCCGTCATCGCCCCTGCCACCCCGATCGCCCCCGCGACCCGCCCGTCCGCCACCACGGGGATGCCGCCGCCGATCAGCGCGAGTCCCGGGCGTGCCGCGAACGAAGCGACAGCCGCGCCGTCGGACTCGATCGCCGAGTAGAACTCATCGGGTGGCATCCCGATGGCTGCCGCAGCGTATGCCTTGTTCCACGCCGTTTGTACGCTGACCAGCGGCGCCCCATCCATCCGGCGCAACTCCTTGAGCACCCCAGACTCGTCAACTGTCACCACCGTCACACGCACCGACATCGCTGCGGCTTCGCTAAGTGCCGTGTCCACCAGCCGCCGCGAGAACTCCGCGGACAGCGTGGGCCGCATCGCATACTTCTCCCCATCCGTGGCCACCTGCGTAACCTCCAAGGCCTAACCGGCCGCCCGCGGCTCCGTGGCAACCGTCCCGCCCACCATCTTCGGTGCCAAGGCAGCAGGCAAGCCAACATCTTTTCGGGATCGGGCCACAGCCGGCACAGGTAGCCCGGCCGCTGCGCCAGGGTCCATCCCATGGCCCGGCGCGCGCCGTCCCGGGACATCTATGGTTGCTGATGGCGGCATCTTCGCTGATCGCCTTGCTTGAGGTGGCTGGCTCGCGACTCGAGGTAACGCCGCTCCGACATCATCTCGACGATGTTCGCAGGAACGCCGACGCCCTCCGTCAGGAAGAGATTGACGGCATCGGTGCGGCGGCCGTCCTTAACCAGGGCACTCACGCGGTCCGCCAGGTCGGCGCCGGGGCGGGGCCCGTTGGCGCGGCGGCGTGTCGGTGCTGGACCCTCGTCCCCTGCGGTCTGGGGTGGTAGACGGTGAACGCCGGTGACAGCACTTCGGCCAGGGCTTTCGTGGTCGACCGGTCGTTGAACGCGCCGCCGATCAGGATCACGGCGGGACCAGAACCAGATCGGTCGAAACCGATCACCGTGCCGTCGGCGGACTTCACTGAAGAACCCCGGACTTTGGCTTCGTTGCCCATGGATGATCGTCCTCCTCCTGCGTGCCCGCTGGGCCCGGTCTCACATCGAGAGTCGGAGCCGACGCCGCGATCACGACACGAGGAGGCGAAAAATTCTCCAGCCGGTTCACGAGCCCTGCTCGTGGAGTGCCGGGCGGGTGTCCGGCGACGAGGGTCCGGCGCTGACTACGCTAACTAATAGCCGAGCATGCCACGAAGCGTGCGCGCGTTACGGACGGCATTGGCGTCGCCGTCGTTGTTGAAGTAGACGAAGACGTCTTTACCCATCCGTTCCCATTCCCGTATGCGGTCGGCCCACCACGCCAGGTTGCCGTCGCTGTACGAACCACCGTACAGATGATTGTCGTCCGGGCCGTGCATGCGAACGTAGGCAAAGGCCGCCGTCGTTCTCAGCACGCACGGCAGGTGCGCGCCGCTCATGATGCAGTAAGCAGCGCCATGCTCAGTGAGCAGCGCGAAAACATCCTCGTGATGCCAGCTGGGATGACGAAACTCAACTGCGACTCGCACCCAGTCCGGAAGCGCCCGCAGGAAATAGGCCAGCCTGGCGTCGTCGCGCGCGTGGGCAGGTGCGAGCTGGACGAGCAGAACGGCCCGCCTATCTCCCAGCTCGTGCCAGCAGGCCGCGATGCGCTCTGCCCATGCTTCGGGAGCGTAGAGCCGCTTGCCGTGCGTCAAGCCGCGCGCTGCCTTCACCGACAGGCGGAAGCCGTCTGGCAGCCTCTGCCGCCAGCTACGGAAGACCATAGGCCTGGGCCAGCGGTAGAAGCTGCTGTTGACCTCTGCGGTCGAGAACGTCCCTGCGTAACGCGCTAGCCGGTCTCGTTGAGGAAGGCCGGGCGGGTATAGCTCCGGCTCCCAATGGTCATAGCTCCAGCCGGATGTCCCGATGCTCGTCACCATGGAGAACTCAATGGACGACTGGGTGTGGAAGTCGTCCGGCGGCAATCGTCACTGCGGGGTGTTTCGCCTTCAGGTCCCGTCGGCTGCGCCATCGGCCGGATCAGCAGGGAGATTCGCTTCCAAGAGGGCACTCGACCCGGCTGGATGGGTGCTGACATCCTCACACCGCTCCTGAAGCCGGTGCAGCGACTCACTGTCGCCGAGCGGGAATGCCGCCTTGAGGCGGCTGCTTTCCTGCACTTCGGGAAGATCCAGAACGGCATCGACCAGGCTCGCACGACGGCCAGGAGCGATATGCCCGGCCTCGGCGCGCAACGACGCCCGGACAGTGCCTTCGGATTCTTGCGAGGTAGTTACCTCTGCTGCGGCGACCGCGCGGTCGCCGTCCTTGACCTCGACGTGCTGATGCAGATGTTGCTCGGCCATGCGATGCCTCCTGGTGCGGATTGGTGGCGCGGGGCGCGAGCGGAGTGAACCCAGCTCCCATGAGAGAGCCGGACCACCCAACACACACGATCTTGTCGGGAGTTGCGGTCTGACGGCGAGCCTGGCCCGCCGATCGAGGTGTGGCCCTACCCGCCGGCTCGGCGCCCAAAACCGCGCGAGCATGTGCGCCCGGCATCACCGGTTGTACCGGCTGGGCGGGTATGCCTGCTGCCGGTCACTGGCCGACCCGGCTGCGACGACTCCGGGGGGGCGTCGTGTCCTGGACGACTCATGACCTGCTGTCGCTCGACTGGGACCGGTGGACGGAGTACCACAGATGACCCACGCCTCGGCCCTCCGCGGCTGCTTCCCTGCTGGCTGGCTTGCAGATGCGGGGCTTCCATCCGACACCCGTGTTGTCCTGAGTGCCCTAGGGCTGCCGTAGGGCTATCCCTAGGGGCGGCGAGCATCTGATCCGTAGACACCCGTCCGGGCATCCGGACCCGTTCAGATCAGTCCGCGACCTTGGTCGCGTCCCTGCGCGCTGTTCAGGTAAGTCCGAAATTCACGGTGGTCGTTGGCCCCGGTGGCTTCCAGCGTGGCTCCCGGCCGCACGCGAGGCCTGGCACTGTCGCGCCCTGGTGCTCGTCATCGCTAAGAGACCTTCAGCGGCCAAGAGACCGCACCCGGCCCTGCCCAGATCCTCCCTCCCCCGAACCCGACTGCTGCCGAACCTGACGGCCGACGGGTTCTGTCCAGGGTCGGCGTAGCCGATCACGAAGTGACGCCGCAGGCGCCCTGGACAGGTTCCGGCTGGCGTCAATACTCCTCCGGCGGGTCGGGGGAGGCCACCCACACTTCCACCCGCATACGATCTGACAGCCGACTTGCACTAGTTGCGTAAATAACAAATGTTACGCTGATTCTACATACAATCCAGAGAAGACGGGCGACGCGGAGGATGGCATGGAGAAAACAGCGGCAGACCGCATCGAGGAGCAGCTGAGATCAGCCTTCCCCGAGGGCGCGATCGAGCGGGTTCAAGTCCTGGAATACGGCGACGATCCGCAGGTCGAGCCGGGAGAGACCGCAATCCGGGCCTTCATCAGCCGGACTAGCCGACCGAAGGGAAAGGAAGCTGACCAGGAGACCGTCAAGGCGTTCGAGGAGGCCAATCGCGCGGTGATCATGAAGGTGCGCGACCACCTGCCCCGCTTCATCGGGTGGATCGAGTTCCGCCCGGACAGACCGGGCGAGGCGGCCACGCCTCACGGCCCCATGCTCAGGATCGGAGGCCGCGGAGGACAGGCTAAGACACCGGATGAAGTGAGCGAGGAACTCACCGCCGTGATGACCCGGCTAGGGCCTGCCGATCTGGCGACCGTGGACACCCTGATCACCGCCGGCATCGCGAACAGCCGCGCGGAAGTGCTGCGCTGGGCCGTGGGCCGCATCCGCGAGCACCCGGCATACGCCCAGCTCCAGGAGCGGGTGCACGAGATCGACAAACTCAAGGCCCAGTTCTAACGGAGCTTTACCCCGATCACTTCCCTCACGTTCCATCACACCCGCCCCGCCTAGCCGTAACCCAGGAGATCTACACCCACGAGGACCGCCAGGCGCAGCACGACGCGCTCACGAAGATCAGCCGCGCACTGCGCGATGATAGGCCGGCAGCACCGTGAATAGTGGTCAATCGGTGTCAACCGTGGGTGTCAAACGCCACTTGTCGATCTTGGCGAGAGGCGTTTTGCCTGGTGGTGGAGCTAAGGGGACTCGAACCCCTGACCCCTTGCTTGCAAAGCAAGTGCTCTTCCAGCTGAGCTATAGCCCCATGTGACGGCTCTCCAAGGGTATCTACGGCGCGGCGGACATTGAGTCCGGCCCGGCTTTCGCCCCAGGGATCAGCAGATCCGGCAGGTCCGCGATGCTGCCGAGGAGATGCGTGGCACCCGCCAGCCGCAGTTTCTCCGCGCTGTGCGCGCCGGTCCGCAAACCGGCGATCACCTGGGCGCCAGAACGGTGGCCGCTGAGTACCGCGTTTTCTGTGCCACCGGCCACGGCTACCTCCCGAACGTCGGTGATACCGAGGCGCAGCAGCGCGGTCAGCACGAGGTCAGGCCACGGGCAGCCACGGGCAACGTCGTCAGGGCAGAGCGCGAGGTCGATACGGTCCCACCAGCCAAGCGTGTCGAGAACCCGGCCGAGGAGCCCTCGCCCGATGCCGCCGAACAGGCAGACCCGGACGCCAGACCCGGTCAGCTTTTCGATCGTCGCCTCGACCCCCGGCAGTGCCGACAGGCCCAGCCGGTCGATGGCCGCCTTGAACGACCGCTCGAACGCGAGATTCGTCACCTGTGCAGCGGCTTCGTTGCCCGGGAACATCTGGCGGAAGACCTCGATTGTCGCCTGGCCGCTGCCCCGGTGAACCTGGACCATGCAGCGCGCGTACGCCGCCGTGCCTGTGACGATTCCCTGCGTTCCGATGGCCTCAGCGAAGGCCCGGTCGATGATGCCCTCATCAGCGACCGTTGTACCGAAAAGGTCAGCGCAAACCATCGTCACCGGTGGCGTGCGGCTCACCCGATCGTCTTCCTGACCCTGCGGCATCGTGATCTTGATCTTCGCGGTGCTGTACGGGCTCTCATGTCTGCCACGCCTTGCCGGAGCTTCCGGCGGCCCGGCAAACCGAGAAGCCCGCAGGGGTGTCAGCTCTCGTCGCCTGTTGTGGCTTCTGACCAGAGATCCAGCTCGGCACGATCGGACTGGACCTTCTTCCACACAGCGAACGCGCCGAGACCGACCAGCGCAAGAACGAGCAACTTCTTCACGTCGTGAATCCCTCCACCTCGAGATTACAGAGTGTGCCCAGACATGGCCGCAGACGGCACGATGGGCTGCCTGCAGCCTAGCAAGCTCAGCGCTGCTTCTTCGCCCGAGCTGCTAGACCTTAGGCCCAGTGCGGCCAGGACTTCGGCCCGATCGGCGCGGTTTACCACCGAAAGGCGTGACGCTCAGCGCGAGCGGTCACCCGAGCATCGGTACATCCCGGTTCATCCGCCTCGTAGCCGGACGCATCATCACCGAAAACGAGGAAACGGTCGAAGGAACGAGCGCCCAGTGTGCCCGGCTCCCACAGTTCTGGCATCGCCGTGCCTGGAAATCAGCTTGTGACGAGGACGGCCTTGCCCGTCACCTCGTGCCTGCGCATCGCAAGCACCACCTCGGGCGTCGCGCCCCAGCCACGAGGCCCGCCAATCTGCGGTATCAGCTTGCCCTCCGCGACCAGCAGCGCCAGCCCCGCGAGGTCCTCGCCGAACGTTTCCTCACCGGTCCGGTAGACGAAAAAGCCTTCCACACGAGCGCCCGGCGCTCCCTCCGCGAAGTCGTAGAAGGCGATGTCGCTGCGCTGGCCGCTGGCGACGCCGTAGGCGGTCGCGACGCCGCCGGTAGCAAGCCGGCGCACCGCCGCGGCGAGGATCTGGCCGCCGACGCCGTCCAGCACGAGGTGGAACGGGCCCACGTCAGCTCCGATGTCGGTGATCACCTCGCTAGCACCGAGCGCGCTCACTGGAGCGACCCGGGCCTGCCCGCTGACCTGCGCGGTCACCATCGCGCCAGCGGTGCGCGCGAGTTGCACCGCGAACGTGCCCACGCCGCCGCTCGCGCCGGTGATCAATACCCGGCGGCAAAGCAGCGATCCGCCCGTCCGCAGCCCGCGCAGCGCGGTCAGACCGGCGACAGGCAGCGCGGCAGCTTCCGCGAACGCAACAGAATCGGGTAGCGCTGCCGCGCGATGTGATGGTATTGCCACGCGCTCACTCCACCCGCCCTGGTCGGCCAGGCCCACCACACGGGTACCGACGGCGGGCCCGGTACCGTCCGCGGCAGTCGCCGCGACAACGCCGGCCACATCCTGGCCGGGGGGCCAGCCGTCAGGCCGCGATTCGATCAGGGAAAGCTCGCCGCGGTTGATCGAGTACGCGGCCACCTCCACCACCAGGTCGTGCTCGCCGGGCTGGGGCTCAGGCAGTTCGCGCCTGACGATCCCCGCAGGCCCAGCCGGGTCGGTCACGTAACCGAGCATGTCAGCTCTCCAATTGCCATCCGGCGCCGGTGAGCGCCGGTCGAGTTCGCATGGTACGAGCTCAGCCGATCGCGAGCGGGCTCTGTTCGGCCGCGAGCACCTGGTCGCCGGACCGGATGTGCCCGCCAGCCACCTGGCCCACCTCCCTGCCTACCGGCGCCTGGCCGCGGGCCGCTACGGTTGCTGCCCCTTACGGTTGCTGCCCGGTCGAGGGCTCGCGGATCATGCCGCCGCCTCGCTCTGACCGGACCCATTCGAATCCCAGCTGCTGCGCGGCAAAGCACATGCTCAGCTTGAAGGCCCGCGCCGCGTCCACCACGGGGTCACCGAGCGCGATCTGGATAGCGAAGCCGTCGAGCAGCGCTGAAAGCGAGTCGGCGAAATCCAGCGAATCCAGGGCGTGGAACTCACCCGACTCCTGCCCCGCCAGTACGAGCGACTTGATCGTCTCCCGCCACCGCTCGTCGGACTTTTGCCGGACACTGGCGACCCCGGCGTGCCTGGCTGCCTGCGCCCAGAAGTCCAGCCATAGCAACCAGGATCCGGCAGGTCCGGTGTCGGCTTCCGCCAGGCAGGTCATGGCAATGATCTCCTCAAGCTTTCCTGCCGCGGTCGGGATCGCCGCCATCCGCCGCTGTCCCTCCGCGTACCAGCTGTCTTCCGAATAGCGGATCGCCTCGGTAAGCAGCCGATCCTTGGTCTTGAAGTAATAGATCACAAGCGCAGGACTGGTACCCGCACGCTCGGCGACGTCCGCGATGCGGGTGTCCGCGTAACCACGCTCCACGATGACCTCGAGCGCCGCGCGGAGCATTTGCGCCCTGCGCTGGTCGGCCGTACCGCTGGTCACGCCAGCCTGCACATCCATGGTGACATCCTTGCCCAATCCGGACCTCAGGGGCACCAGCCTAAGGCGATCCGCTGGTCATCGGCGCGGCGGTGCACCAAGGTGCCCTTGTTCCGAAGGTATCAGGTTCTAGACTGAACATTCAGTCAGCTCCGGGAGGCCTGGGTCGTGGCCCGGATCGTATGACGCAATCGTCGTGGGCGGAGGTCACAACGGGCTGGTCGCGTTCGCCTAACCTGGCACGGGCAGGCGCGCGGCGCGCCATCATCGCGGACCAGTTGATCAAGCGAGGCCGCCAGGCCCTGGTATGAGCGTGATGCCACCGGTCCGCAGAACGAGGTCCGGCCTGCAGCGCCGATTTTGATCCCGTATGACCGGGTTAAGGGCTGAATTTTGCCGCCATCCACGGTTATCACGGCGGAGGCCGCGGGTATCGGGCCGTAGACGGCCCTTAGTGCGGAAGTGATGTTGTTGAGAAGGCCAATCAACGGCTGCCAAGCCCCGCCTCCATCTGGAGGATTGCCGGGGAACGAATACCCGCCGACGGTAATGGCGGGCGGCACCCGGCGGATACGGCCTCCTCTCCGTGAACGGGCCGATGAGGTTCCTGCCGGGCCTTCGCAGCGCTCGCGGCGGCCAGCCGCTGGCACGAGGGCCCCGGCCAGCAGCGGGGAGGACCACTGGTGCAAAACAACGGCAGGACCGGTGCGGGCCACCGGGGCGTCCTAGCCGCCCGCCGTCAGCGGCTGATAATCACGGCCTTGCTTGGTGCCCTTGGCCTGTTTGTTGCGGCGTGCTCAGCCAATGCCCATGCGAAGGGCCACGGAGTGGCTATCCCGGCCGCGCAGCTGACCATAACGCCCGCCAATGGCATCGCCAACGCCCAGCCGGACCAGGGCGTGACGGTAATGGCCTCGCGTGGTGTGATCAAGAACGTCACGGTCACCGAGGGAGCCGACCCTCTCAGCGGGAGCCTCAATGCCAGTGGCACGATCTGGCAGAGCGAGTGGGCACTGCAGCCTTCGCGCGCCTACGCCGTGACCGCGACCGCGGTGAACTCGTCGGGAAAGACCGTGACCGAGACGAGTTCGTTCCGCACCCTCAAACCGTCCGCGACCATCCAGGCCCAGACCGTCCTCGGGGACGGCCAGACCTATGGCGTCGGCATGCCCATAGCCATCACGTTCAGCCGTCCGGTCACGAACAAGGTGGCGGTAGAGCGATCTCTGGAGTTGCGGACCTCCAAGCCCATTGTCGGCGCGTGGTCCTGGGATGGCAGCGAAACCGTCGCGTTCCGGCCCAGGGCCTACTGGCCCCAGCACACCCGCGTGACCTTCGTCGCGCACCTGGCTGGGGTGGAAGCAGCACCCGGCGTGTACGGCACAGCCAACCTCAGCCAATCCTTCGAGATTGGTAACTCGCTTATCGCCGTGGTGAGCACGACCAGCCACTACGCCAAGATCTACTATCGCGACAAGCTCTTCGGTGTCTGGCCGGTCAGCACCGGCGAGCCCGGCGACGACACCGCCAACGGCACCTACCTGACGATCGAGGAGGCCAACCCGACCTTGATGAGCGGACCGGGGTATACGAACTTCCCGGTGCCGTGGGCGGTGCGGTTCACCTGGAGCGGGAACTACATGCATGACGCGTACTGGTCAGTCGGGGAGCAGGGATACACGAACGTCAGCCACGGATGCGTGAACCTGTCCCCGGAAAACGCCGAGATCTACTACAACCTGGCCGTGCCCGGAGACCCAGTGACGATCACGGGCAGCCCGGTTGCAGGCATGTGGGACGACGGATACACGGAATGGTTCCTGACCTGGAACCAGTTCCTGCGCGGCAGCGCCACGCATGAGGCCGTCGAGTCGGGGCCGTCCGGCAGCTCGTTCGTCGACCCGGCCACGGTCCCCCCATCCACCGCGGCATCACCCCTCGCCACGTCGCACGGGGGTAACGATCTCGCCAGCTGAGCCGCGGTCAACGTCGCGCAAGTGACCGCGCCCTCAGCCAACCGTTGCTGGGCTGCCGGGATCCAATACCGGCTGGCCAAGCTGGCCGCGGGCGACCATCGTGACGAACTGGTACACGGCGTCTTCCGCCGCCGACAGCGGTCCCGGGCGGGCGTGCTCGGATTCCAGCCCGCGCTGGACAGATTCGCAGGCACGCCAGCCGCCGCTCGCTCCGTCAAGCGACATCGTCCGCATGCCATCGCGCAAGTCCACTCCAGCCGCCCACCCAGGTTGCCTGGCGCCGCGTAGTTCCCGCCGCTCCGGGCCGGTGCGCTACGAGCGTCACCCTCGGCCGTGAGGTTCACCCGTCACGTGCCCAGCACGTGACGGACAGCCAGCCCGCCGCCCTGTGAGCCGGCCGATCGCAAAAGCAACTGTGCGCGATGCTCCCGCCACTCACGATCCCATTGGCGTGGCGTCATTTCCATGATCGTGGTACCTAACCCGCTCATACAGCGGGTTAGGTACCACGATCATGGGCTGGCTACCGCGAAACACCGACGCCCAGGCGCCTCGGGGAGGTCCAGGGGTCGTCCCCGGGCATATACCGCGGGCACCGGCGAAGGAAGCCGAGCAGACACCCGACTCGTGGGCCTGGATGGACTTGAACCATCGGCCTCGTCCTTATCAGGGACGCGCTCTAACCGACTGAGCTACAGGCCCATGAGTAGCAAACGCTGGTGAAGATTACCGCATCCGCTGCGCCGGCGAGAAGCGGGGGGTGCGACGGGCGGGCAGCATCCCGGCGCGCCTGCGTCGCAGGCACGAGCGGGCGGACGCCTCAGTCCGTCTCTCGCAGCGTAACCTCGATGCCTCCGATCAGGTCCGAGGCAACGTTGTAGAGGACCGAGCCAACGGTTGAGAGAGCGGTAATCAAGACCACATTGATCGTGCCGATGATGGCTGTGTAGCCGAGGATGCGCGACGCGGAGAACCAGGTCGCAGTGCTAACACCGGGTGATCCCTGACCCGAGGTCACGTTCTGGATGGTCTTCTGCAGCGAGTCGAATACACCGAGCCCGGCAAGCGCGCCATAGAGCACGGCCACCGCGACGAACAGCACGATGAAACAGACCAGTGAGATCACGAAGCTGAACTTCATGACGGACCACGGATCGATCCGTACCACCGCCAGTTGCGCACGGCGCGGCATCTTCGCCTGCGCCTGAGCGGCTTTGGCCTGTCCGCGGCCGACCTTGGCCGGGCGTTGCTGCCCGGCGCGCGCCGCCGCCGCGGCGGAGCGGGCGCGGACGCAGCCGGGGGCGCGGCGGGCGTGTCGAGCCAGCCGAGATGCTGGCCAGGCGGGGCAGCGGCATTCCCCAGTCGAGCGCTTCCTGGCGCGGTACTACCCGGCCCGGTACTACCTGGCCCGGTACTACCTGGGCCGGCGCTTCCTGGCCCGGCGCCACCTGGCCCGTTAGTACCGGGCCCTGTACTGCCTGGGCCGGCGCTTCCTGGCCCGGCGCCACCAGGTACGTTGCCGCCGGGCACTTGCGTACCAGGCCTTAGACCACCGGGTGCGGTTTCCGCACCCGGCGCACCCGGCGTACGCCCGTCAGGCGGCGCGTCGATGTGCACCTGCTCGCCAGCGGGTGGAATCGGAATCCCCGGCGGCGTCGGCGTTCCGAACTTCGCCGGCGGACCAAACGGCTCGCCGGAACCGAAGGGCGTCGATCTGCCCGCCGGCGCAGTCGAACCGGGCGGCGGCGCCGCCGATTGCGGCACACCCGGCTGGGGCGCGGCCGACTGCGGTCCGGTCGCGCCTGGTTTGAACGGATCTGTCGTCGGCGTTGCTGACGCGGACGGCGCGCCACGGGCCGGACGCGCGACCAAGTCGGCAGGCAAGGGGACTACTGGTTCCTGGGGCTTCGGTCCTGACCCGGGCGGGTCGCTCGGCCATTGCCCGACCATCGTGCGGCCATCCACGGTGACCTCCTCCGGAAATCCCGGGCCGTGAGCGGCCACATCGTTGTCAGGTTCCCATGGCGGTACGGCAGCGTTCAAGCCGCTACCTGCCCTTACCGACGTACCCCCGGACTGTGGCGCATTCACCGCCGTAGCCCCATTTTGCGGCTGGATTGTGTCTTTGTCCCGTCGCGAGGTGTCCGTTCCTTCGGCTGTCGCATCCTTGGCATGTGCCACGTTGTCCTTCCCGGGCCGGGTGCCGTCGTTGCCGGGTCGCGTGTCATCGTTGCCAGGTCGCGGAGAAAATTCCTGGCCTCCTTGCTCTTCCACCTTGGCGGTCACCCTGCCCGACGCGCTCCCGTCGGCGGTCGCCGCCACAGCACGAGTGGCGGCAGGGTGACGCACCTTGACGAATCGGCCGTTGGCGCCGCGTATTGGACGATTCCTGCCCGCCGCCCGTGTCCCCGGCGCAGAGCCAGAACCACCCGCAGAGCCCGCACCACCCGAACGGCCATTGCCATCCGGACGGCCATTGCCATCCGAAGAACCAGAACCTCCCGGACGGCCATTGCCACCCGGACGATCCGCATCACCCGCCGAACCACGACTGGCCGACGCGCCGTCATTTCGGCTCGTACCACTGTCGACGACAGGGTCACTACCTGCGGCAACGCCATTTCTGGCTGCTGCGCCTGCCCTGCCCCCATGGTCATCCGGACGGCTGCCCAAGCCCGAAGGCTGGTCACCATTCTCCGGAGAAGTCACCGGTCAGTCTCCCTCCGCACCGCGGACTCGAGTCGGTGGCCGGGGGGTTCGCGGAAACACTAAATGCCGTCCGAATCTGGGCCGTCCAGTTCCGGGCCGTCCGAATCTGGGCCGTCCAGTTCCGGGCCGTCCAGTTCCGCGCCGCCGGATACTGCCCCGCCGGGCTCTGTACCGTCGGATCCCGTACCGTCCGAATCTGGACTATCGGTATCTGTATCAGCCGCCATGGCGTCCACAACGGATTCACCGCCGACGTCGTCCAGGGATTCTGCGTTCCTGGCGATCGCCACGACGCTGTCGCCGGAGGCCAGGTTCATCAGGCGCACTCCCATTGTCTGGCGGCCAGATCGCTTGATCTCGCCCGCCCCGGTGCGGATGACTCCACCCGCCGACGTAATTGCGAACACCTCGTCCTCCGGCCGGACCATGAGGGCGCCTACCAGACCGCCGCGCGCGTCGACGATCTTGGCTGTGACGACGCCCCTTCCGCCCCGGTTCTGCACAGGATACTGGTTTGCGGAAGTCCGTTTTGCGTAGCCTCCCTCGGTCGCTATTAGCACATCCTCGTCTTCCTGCACCACGTGCATACCCAGCAGTTCGTCGCCATCAACAAAACGCATCCCGATGACGCCCGAAGTCGCGCGTCCCATCGGCCGCAGCGCGTCGTCACTGGCGTGGAACCTGATCGCCTGCGCGCGGCGGCTGATCAGCAGCAGGTCGTCCTCCGGGTTCACCAGCCTGGCGCGGATCACCTCATCGTCGTCGCGCAGGATGATGGCGATGATCCCGCCGGAGCGCGGCGAGTCGAACTCGGTCAGCCGTGACTTTTTCACCAGCCCACCTCGGGTGGCGAGAACCAGGTAGGGAGCGATCTCGTAATCGCGCAGGTCAAGCACCTCGGCGATGTGCTCGTCCGGCTGGAAGGCGAGCAGGTTGGCCACGTGCTGGCCCCGGGCGTCGCGCGCGGCCTCTGGCAGTTCGTACGCCTTCGCACGGTAGACGCGGCCCTTGTTGGTGAAGAACAGGATCCAGTGGTGCGTGGTGGTGACGAAGAAATGTTCGACAATGTCATCTTGGCGCAGCTGCGCCCCGCGCACTCCCTTGCCGCCGCGGCGCTGCGCGCGGTAGAGATCGGTCTTCGTCCGCTTGGCGTACCCGCCGCGGGTGATGGTGACAACAACGTCTTCCTCGGCAATCAGGTCCTCCATGGACACGTCGCCGTCGTAGGGGATGATCTTCGTCCGGCGGTCGTCGCCATACCTGTCCACGATCTCGTCGAGTTCGCTTCCGACGATCTGCCGCTGGCGGGCAGGCGAGCCGAGAATGTCGGTGTAGTCCGCGATCTTGGCCATGAGCTCGTCGTACTCGTCGACGAGCGCCTGGCGCTCCAGCGCGGCAAGCTTGCGCAGCTGCATGTCGAGGATCGCGCCCGCCTGGATCTCGTCGATCTCAAGGAGATCCATCAGGCCCTGCTGGGCAGCGGCGGCCGATGGGCTCGACCGGATCAGAGCGATCACCTCGTCGATCCTGTCGATTGCCTTGAGCAGGGCACGCAGGATGTGGGCCCGGTCCTCGGCCTTTTGCAGCAGGAAACGCGTGCGGCGGACGACGACGTCAATCTGGTGTGCCACCCAGTACGTGATGAACTGGTCCAGGCGCAGCGTCCGCGGCACACCGTCGACCAACGCCAGCATGTTGGCACCGAACGTGTCCTGCAGTTGCGTGTGCTTGTAGAGGTTGTTCAGCACGACCTTGGCGACGGCATCCCGTTTGAGCACGATCACCAGTCGCTGCCCGGTGCGTCCGCTGGTCTCATCGCGGACGTCGGCGATCCCGGTGACGCGCCCGTCCTTAACCAGCTCCGCGATCTTGAGAGCAAGGTTGTCGGGGTTCACCTGGTAGGGAAGCTCGGTGACAACCAGGTTGGCACGCCCCTTAACGTCCTCCTCGACCTCGACCACCGCGCGCATCGTGATAGACCCGCGCCCGGTCCGGTATGCCTCCTCGATGCCGCGCCGCCCGACGACCAGGCCGTGCGTCGGGAAATCCGGGCCCTTGATCCGCTCGATGAGCGCGTTCAGCAGCCTTTCGTGGCCGGCGCCGCTGTCGTCTTGCGCGATCTCGTCGTAGTTGTCCAGGTACCAGTGCACCCCGGCAGCGATTTCGCGCAAGTTATGCGGCGGGATGTTGGTCGCCATCCCGACCGCGATCCCGGCGGAGCCGTTTACCAGGAGGTTCGGGAACCGTGAGGGCAGCACGACCGGTTCGGGCGATCGGCCGTCATAGTTCGGCCGGAAGTCGACCGTGTCCTTCTCGATGTCGCGCAGCATCTCCATGGCGAGCGGCGCGAGCCTGCACTCGGTGTAGCGCATCGCCGCCGGCGGGTCGTTGCCTGGCGAGCCGAAGTTGCCCTGGCCGTCGATCAGCGGCATCCGCATGGACCATGGCTGGGCGAGGCGGACAAGAGCGTCGTAGATCGCCGAGTCGCCGTGCGGGTGGTACTGCCCCATGACGTCACCGACCACCCGCGAGCACTTGAAATACCCGCGGTCGGGGCGGTAGCCGCCGTCGTACATGGCGTACAGCACGCGGGTGTGCACCGGCTTGAGGCCATCGCGGACGTCGGGGAGGGCGCGGCCGACGATGACCGACATCGCGTAGTCGATGTAGCTGCGCTGCATCTCCGTCTGGATGTCGACTGGCTCGACGCGGCCACCCTCCGGCGGCGGCGCCCCGGGTGTTTCTACGTCTGTCACCTGTCGTCCTTTCTCGGATTTCGCTCGGTTTCCTGATACGTGAATCGGCGGATTCTCATCCAGCAGTGAGCGGGCCGCTACAGTCTGCGGGAAGATGCCGAGGGGTTGTCCCCTCGGGGCAATACGGTCTTAACGGCCGCCGCGCACAGATTCACCCGTTCGGCCGCGGATCCGCGGCGGGTCTGCGCGCTGCCGGGCCAGCCGTCACTTTCGCTGTGCCAAGTCCTCAAGGGCGGGCCGCCGTCGCGATGCCGTCGGCTTTCATGATCGCGGCAATGTTTTGGCAGGTCATGCACAAATTCCCGCGATCACGAATTGGTTAGCGTTCTGGTCATGTGTCGCACCCCTAGATGTCGAGGAACCTGACGTCCTTGGCGTTGCGCTGGATGAACGCACGCCTCGCCTCGACGTCCTCGCCCATCAGCACGCTGAACAATTCGTCGGCCTGCGCGGCGTCATCGAGGGTGACCTGCAGAAGCACACGGTTGGCGGGGTCCATCGTCGTGTCCCACAGTTCGGTGGCGTTCATCTCACCGAGGCCCTTGAAGCGCTGTATCCCGTCGCGGGACCTCGGGTCCTTGCGCCCCGCCGCGATGCCCGCCTCGATCAGCACGTCACGTTCGGCATCAGAGTAGGCGTATTCGGGCTGAGCGCCCCGGCCCTCCCATTTGATCTTGTAGAGCGGCGGCTGGGCGAGATAGACGTGACCGGCCTCGATCAGCGGCTTCATGAACCGGAACAGCAGCGTCAGCAGCAGGGTCCTGATGTGCTGGCCGTCGACGTCGGCGTCAGCCATGAGGATGATCTTGTGGTAGCGCAGCCGGGAGATGTCGAAGTCGTCGTGGATTCCGGTGCCAAGCGCGGTGATCATCGCCTGGACCTCGTTGTTGCGCAGCACCCGGTCGATGCGGGCCTTCTCGACATTCAGGATCTTGCCCCTGATCGGCAGGATCGCCTGGAAGAGGGGGTCGCGGCCGCCCTTGGCGGAGCCCCCGGCCGAGTCACCCTCGACGACATAGATCTCACTGCGCGCAGGGTCGGCCGACTGGCAGTCGGCTAGCTTGCCTGGCAAAGAGGTGGATTCGAGCAGGCTCTTGCGGCGGGTGAGATCACGGGCCTGCCTGGCCGCGATCCTGGCCCGGGCGGCCTGGGTAGCCTTGTTGATGACCTCCTTGGCCTCACCTGGGTTGCGGTCCAGCCAGTCGCGCAGGTGCTCGTTGACCACGCGCTGCACGAACGACTTGGCCTCGGTGTTGCCGAGCTTGGTTTTGGTCTGGCCTTCGAACTGCGGCTCGGCAAGCTTGATCGAGACGATCGCGGTGAGTCCCTCGCGCACATCCTCGCCGCTGAGATTCTCGTCCTTCTCCCTGAGGAGCTTCTGCTCGCGCGCGTACCTGTTGACGATCGAAGTGAGCGCGGCGCGGAAGCCCTCCTCGTGGGTACCGCCTTCCGCGGTGTTGATCGTATTGGCGAAGGTGTGGACCGACTCGGAGTAACTGCTCGTCCACTGCATCGCGATCTCCACCGCGATGCCCTGACCCTCCTCGGCGAACTCGATCACGGAACCGTGCACGGGTTCCTTCGAGGCGTTCAGGTAGCGGACGAAGTCGGTGATCCCGCCGTCGTACCTATAGCTGACAACATGCGGCTCGCCGTTAATGTGGTCGGGACGCTCGTCGGTCAGCGTGATCGCCAGGCCGCGGTTGAGGAACGCCATCTCTTGCAGCCGCCTGGACAGCGTCTCGAAGTTCCACGCGGTGGTCTCGAATACCGACTCGTCCGGCCAGAAGGTGATCGTCGTCCCGGTCTCGTCCGTGGGCTCGCCCCGCACGACAGGACCGGTCGGCTGCCCGATGTGGTAGGACTGCCGCCACAGGTGGCCGTCCCTGCGGACCTCGACATCGAGGCGGGACGATAGGGCGTTCACCACAGAAACGCCGACCCCGTGCAGTCCGCCTGAGACTGCGTAGGATTTGCCGTCGAACTTGCCACCCGCGTGCAGAGTGGTCAGGACGACTTCTACCGCGGGCCGCCTTTCGACCGGATGGTCATCCACAGGGATGCCCCGGCCATTGTCGAACACCCTGACGCCGCCGTCTGCGAGCAGGGTGACGTCAGTGCGGTCGCAATAGCCGGCGAGGGCTTCGTCCACCGCGTTGTCCACAACCTCGTACACCAGGTGGTGGAGGCCGCGCTCCCCGGTCGAGCCGATGTACATACCGGGGCGCTTGCGGACCGCCTCGAGTCCCTCGAGGACCGTGATCGAGCGTGCGTCGTAGGACAAGTGGGAACTCCTCCTAATGGGACTCCTGTCCGAGGATGGGCGCCACGAGGCCGCCTGCGCGATCGCTCGCCACTGAGCTACCTTGCGGGGGCAGCCTTCTTGTGCTGCCTTGCTGGGCCGCCTTTTGTACTGTCTTGCTGGGCCGCCTTTTCGTGCTGCCTTGCTGGGCCGCCTTCCTGCGGGCTGCCTTCCTGGCTTGCCTGTTCGGGCTGCCTTGCTGTGCCTGCCTTGCTGGGCCTGCCCTACTGTGCCTGCTCCTCATGCCGCTCGCCTGCGCTCACGCGCTGCTCGCGGACTCGATTGATCGCTTACCTGTGCGTACTCGCTTGCTGGCGCGCACGTACTCGCACGCGTCGCTCGCGGTCGGTCGTCTACCCCGGGCGCATATACATGTTACCTGGCAGAAGCAGGTTTCTGGGCCAGGAACAGGCCGCTAGGTCACCTCTTTACGCGGCTAGAGTGCGCAGTAGCGGCCGAACGGCGGCTGCGTGAGCCCCCCTACGCGAGGCGGCGGTCATTCAGCCGTACGTGTCGCGTGGACCGCGCCCGTCGCTCACCCGCCAACCGCCGCGCCTCGGACCCGGCTCACCTGATGGGCCCCGGACCCGGACGCGCCGCACAGTCCCGTCGCCGAGCTCGGCGTTGAGCCGCCGCACGAGCTGACTCGCGAGCAGCCGAAGCTGTGTCGCCCATGCCGTGGAATCGGCGGTCACGACCAGCTCACCATCGGCGAAACTTTCCGGGCGCGCATGCGCCGCCAGCTCGGTACCTACGATCTGCGCCCAGCGGCCGAATGCCCCGCCGACGGCGGCACGCTGCCGCCAGCCGTGGTCGGCGAGGAGCCCATCGATGGCCGTACCCAACGGCTGCGGGTCGTCCCTGCGCTGCCTGGCTGCCCTGCGTGACCCTTCGGTTTCGCCACCAGGCGGTTCAGGTTCACGGCGGAACCGATCGTCGCCGCGCAGCCGTTCGGGATCATTGGGGGAAGCCGGCTTATCTGAGCGCGGCCTGCCGTCGGGCAGGATCGGCCGTTTGCCCTTGGCCGCCGCGTCAGCCTTCGCATCGGCAAGCGCGCGGCGCGCGCGCTCCAGTCCGTCACTGGGCACGTTCGACCATCCCGTCGCAGATGGTAAACCTCACGCCAGCCAGGGCCTGCGGCACGTCAGCGGCGGCCGCGGCCGTGACCAGGGCCTGTTCCGCGGTGACGGCAAGCTCGGCCAGCCGCTCCCTGCGGCCTGGATCTAGCTCGGCGAACACGTCGTCGAGCAGCAGCACTGGATCCTCACCATCGGCGCGCAGCAGTTCGTAACTTGCCAACCTGAGCGCGAGGGCGAGCGACCAGGATTCACCGTGGCTGGCATAACCGCGGGCCGGCAGCTCACCAATGCTGAGCTCGAGTTCGTCGCGGTGCGGGCCGGTCAGGCATACACCACGGTCAAGCTCGGCCGGGCGGGACCTGGCAAGAGCATCGAGGAGTGCCGCCGCAATGATCTTCCTTCCAGTAGCGTGCTCGCCGGCCTGGGCCTGCGGGGGGGACTCTGCCCATCACTGCTGCTACTCGCAACACCACCGCCGCTCACAGCACTGCCACTACTCGGGCCACGCTCACCACTCACAATGTGACTACCACTTGGACCACGATCGCCAATCGCAGCACCATCGTCACGCAAGCCGTCTTCCCTGTTTGGGGCGTCATCGCCGTTCGCAACGCCGCCGCGGCTCGCGCCACCTTCATTGGCATCAATCGCGCCGTCCATGGCGAACGATGGCCGGTAGCGGATCCGGGCGTCGGCTTGATTATCCGCGAGTCGCGCATAGGCGGCGGTCACGAGCGGGCGCAGCCGCTCGACCAGTTCGAGCCGCCCGGCAACCAGTTCTGCGCCGGCCTGGGCAAGATGGTCATCCCAGGTGTCGAGGCTCGCGAGCATCCCGGCCGTCGCCGCCTGCCCGCTGGCCCCACTGTGCCCGCCGTGCCTGCTCTGTCCGCCTTGCCTGCTTCGGATCATCCCCCGCATTCCCGCCGACTTCAGTAGCGCGGACCGCTGTTTCACAACGCGCTCGTAGTCCGCGCGGACTGCGGCGAACCTTGGCGAGCGGGCAACAAGGAGGTCGTCGAGGAATCGGCGGCGCTCGCCTGGGTCCCCTTTGACCAAAGCGAGGTCCTCCGGCGCAAAAAGCACCGTACGCAGGGCGCCAATGACTTGCCTGGGCTGGCGAACCGCGGACCTGTTGAGCCTGGCCCGGTTCGCGCGGCCAGGGTTGATCTCGAGTTCGATCAGCGTTCTCGCGGTCGCGGAGTCAATTTGCACCCGTACGATGGCGCGCTCAGTACCGTGGCGTACCAGCGGCGCATCGGTGGCTGTGCGGTGGCTTCCGAGCGTGGCAGCGTAGGCCAAGGCCTCCAAGAGATTGGTCTTGCCGTGCCCGTTCGGGCCGATGAAACCGGTCACCCCCGGGCCGAGACTCAGGTCGACGGCGGGATAGGAGCGGAAGTCGGTTAGCGCGATCCGGGAGACGTGCACGCTAGGAGGCTACGTTTCCTGCTCGGTTGTCGCAGCCACGCCCGTCGGGTCCGGGCTGGGGCACGGACCAGGTGGGACACGGCGGCCGGCGGCGCGGGCCATCGGACGGGTGATCCGCAGGCCTGCCGCTGGTCTGGCCACGGCACGTCCGATCCGCCGTGCTGCCGAGTCCACGACGGGCCGCCTAGCCGGCGAGCCTGATCGGCATCAGCAGGTATCTGTAGTCCGGTTGCGCCGGATCGTCGCCTGCGGGCTTGCCTGTGATCACGGCTGGTTTGGCCGGGACTGTGAAAGAGATCCGCGCGGTATCGGAATCGATCGCGGTGAGCCCGTCGAGCAGGTACTGGGGATTGAAGGCGATCTGGATGTCGTCGCCGTCCAGCGAGGCCTCGACTGTCTCGACGGCCTGCGCTTCGTCGCCGGTACCCGCCTCAAGAGCCAACTGTCCAGCCGAGAATGACAGCCGAACTGGCGTGCTGCGCTCGGCCACGAGTGAGACCCGCTTGACCGATTCGGCGAACGCGGAGGTGGGAAGTTCGGCGATCGCGTTGACCTGGTCGGGCAACAGCGAGCGAAACTTTGGGAACTCACCGTCGAGCAACCGGGTGGTGGTGCGGCGGCCGCCACCCTCGAAGCCGATCATCCCTTCGCCCGCTGTGGTGCCCGCCGCTGCCTCGCCGGGCAGGCCGAGGGCTATCGACACCTCAGCGCCCGAGGTAAGTGAGCGCGCCGTGTCCGCCAGGGTGCGGGCGGGCACAAGCGCGGCGGCGTTGATTTCAGGCTGACCGGGATTCCAGCGCAATTCGCGAACCGCAAGCCGGTACCTGTCAGTGGAGGCGAGCGTGATCATATCGCCGTCGATCTCGACGCGGACACCTGTCAGTACGGGCAGCGTGTCATCACGGCCTGCCGCGATCGCTACCTGCATAACCGCGGCGGCGAAGGCGTCGCTGCCTATCGAACCCGTCGATGGCGGCATCTCAGGCAGTGTCGGGTAGTCCTCGACCGGCATCGTGAGCAAGGTGAAGGTGGCGCTGCCGCAGGTGAGCACCACCTTCGAGCCGTCGGTAGCGACTTCGACGGGCCGGTCGGGCAGGCTTTTGGTGATCTCGGCGAGTAGCCGCCCGGAAACCAGGACGGTCCCTGGTTCCGCTGTGGTCACCGGCAGGCTGACCTCTGCGGAGACCTCGTAATCGAAGCTGGAGACGTTCAGCGCGTCGTCGGCCTGCATCCGGATACCGGCGAGCACAGGAACCGATGGCCTGGACGGAAGCGTTCGTGCCGTCCAGGCCACGGCATCGGCGAGCACGTCGCGATCTACCCGGAACCTCACTGGGAGCCGCCTCCTGATTCGGTGTATGTCATCACGCTCTCCTGGGTATGACCTGCTTCGGCTCAGCGGGTGCTGGCGGTGCCGGGCGCGGGGAGGCAGGTACGTGCGCCGCACATTCGCGCACGCGTTTACGGGTGATTGCTGGATAGAGATAAAGAATCGTCGTAGTCATAGGGGCGGTGGATACTGGGGATGACCGCTATTTGCGCAGGCCAGCCGCCATTTCCGCATCCACAGGTGCGGTGCAGGACGATGTGGCTGCCCGGCCCTTGCTGGGGACGATCCAGTGGGAGATGCGGCTGGACCACATCTTGTCCCCTGTCTGTCCCGACGTAATCCACAGGTTTATCCCCAGCCTGTGTGTACTGATTGTGATGCCGTTGATGCGCTTGCCGAAGCTTGTGCGGCATCTGACGGATGCGGTCACATCCGGAGGTGGCACGACTGCCGTCCCTGCAGGGCCTGAGCTGAGCAGGCCGTGCTTGAGCAGGCCGTGCTTGAGCAGGCCGTGCTTGAGCAGGCCGTGCTGACGCCATGGTGGCTGGGGCGCTGGCCGGCAGCCTGGTCACGGTGATGGGGGTCGTGGTGATCGGGGCCATCAGCCTGACCTCGCCTGCTGCTTGATCCGGTTCGTGAGTTCGGTCACCTGGTTGTAGATGGACCGGCGCTCCGCCATCAGCGACCGGATTTTGCGGTCGGCGTGCATGACCGTGGTGTGGTCGCGGCCGCCGAAGTGCTGGCCGATCTTCGGCAGGGAGAGGTCGGTGAGTTCCCTGCACAGGTACATCGCGATCTGGCGGGCGGTGACGAGCACGCGCGACCGCGAGGTGCCGCATAGATCGTCGATGGACAGGCCAAAGTAGGAGGCGGTCTGGCCCATGATGGTCGTGGCGGTGATCTCTGGACCCTGTGCTTCAGGTATGAGGTCTTTCAGCACGATCTCGGCAAGCTGAAGGTCAACGGACTGGCGGTTAAGGCTGGCGAACGCGGTCACCCGGATGAGCGCGCCCTCGAGCTCGCGGATGTTGGTGGAGATGCGGCTGGCGATGTACTCGAGAACCTCAGGCGGCGCGTTGAGGCCCTCCTGCACGGCCTTCTTGCGCAGGATGGCGATTCGGGTCTCTAGCTCGGGGGGCTGGACATCGGTGAGCAATCCCCATTCGAACCGGCTGCGCAGCCTGTCCTCGAGCGTGACCAGGCGTTTTGGCGCGCGGTCGCTGGAGATCACGATCTGCTTGCTTGCATTGTGCAGGGTGTTAAACGTGTGGAAGAACTCCTCCTGAGTGCCTTCCTTGTTCTCGAGGAACTGGATGTCGTCGACAAGAAGGACGTCCACATCCCTGTAACGACGCCGGAAGCCATCCTGCTTGCCGTCCCTGATCATGTTGATGAAGTCGTTGGTGAACTCCTCTGAGCTCACGTACCTGACCCGCGCGCCCGCGTAGAGGCTCTGGGCGTAGTGGCCGATCGCGTGCAGCAGGTGGGTCTTTCCCAGACCGGAGTCGCCATAGATAAACAGCGGGTTGTATGCCTTGGCCGGCGCCTCGGCGACTGCCACCGCGGCGGCGTGTGCGAAGCGGTTACTCGATCCGATGACGAACGTTTCGAAGGTGTACTTGGGGTTGAGCCGTGCCTGCGCGGGCCTAGCATGCCGTGGCTGAGCGGGATGGCCGGCCGGACCCAGGTGGCCGCCAGCGTCAGCGGGCCTGGCAAGGCCAGCTGGGTCACCTGCCCTGAGATGACCGTCCACGCTGGGCGGGCCAAGGTGGGCGTCAGTGGCGCTTGGCCCGACGTAACTCGCCCGCGGGGCTGGCCCGAGCTCAGCGCTACGATCGGGCAGCCCGAGCTGACCATCCTGGTCGCGTCGCCCGAGCTGACCATTCTGGCCGCGTGGCCCCAGGTGGACCGGGGGCCCGGGCATGCCAGCCAAACGGTGACCGTCGGGCGCCCCGTGCATTCCAGCGCGCCCGTCCCGCGGAATGTACTCGTCCCGGCTGGTCCCGCCATGTGCGGCTGCCTGTGGGGGAAGCATCGGCTCGCAGCTCGCCGCTGCGGGATCGACTGTCACCGCGAGCTGGATGTTGCGGCCGAGTTCCCTGGACAGCGCGTGCGTCACCAGAGTGCGCAGCCGGGTTTCGAGCTGCTCTTTGGCGAACTCGTTCGGTGTCGCGATGAGCGCGGTGTTCTCGACCAGTCCGAGTGGCCTGGTGAGGTTGAGCCACGCCCTTTGGTGCGCCTCCAGCTGGATATCCGCGAGACCTGCGAGCGATCGTGCCCACACCTCGGCTAGATCTGTCTCACTCATCGCTGGCCCGCCCTCCCGCGCCGGCCGCTGCCGGTGCATGCCGCAGTCCCGCTCTGGCGCTGCGACCCTGTGGTCATTCTCTGGTGGCTACCTGCGCTCCGCTATCCGGTCCGCCGGCAGCCGGTGCACCGGCAACCAGGGCCCAAGTGGAGAGCCCGAAGTGGAGAGCCCAAAAGTCCAGAGCCAACATCCGGTGCACCGCAAGCCGCTGCCCCACATGTTGTTCACAGCTTTATCCACAACTTGTGCACGGCAGCCGCGACGGTCATCGATCGCCCACACGGTCCTGGTCCGGCGACAGTAACCCCACGCGATGCATGCCTTCAAGCCGTTGTCCACAGCCTAGAGGCGGGAGATCGACCGCGTACGGGGAACCGCACGGTGCGACCCGGCTCCGCTACAGCAGCCGCTGAGAATGCTGCATGCTGGCATCG
Organism: uncultured Actinomycetota bacterium; assembly: GCA_963727015.1. Taxonomy (GTDB): domain Bacteria; phylum Actinomycetota; class Actinomycetes; order Streptosporangiales; family Streptosporangiaceae; genus DATFVJ01. The sequence continues at coordinate 634,973 of CAVSEV010000011.1, forward strand.
GCGCCGAGGCTTGCGCGTGCGGGGCATTCGTGGGTCGTGGGCTTGGTGGGTCCTGGGCTTGTGCTTGGTGCGCTCCGGGTCCACGTTGACGCCTTGGGTTTGTGAGCCGCACCGCGCGTGGTTTGACCCGCGCGCTGACGGGCCGTAACGTACCAATACCGGGCCGGGATCTGGCTCTTCTCCCATGCCCGCTGTCGGCCTGTCGGCTCCGACGCACCCCGCTGGATAGCCCAAATGGGCCGCGTTCGTGATGGGCTGACGACGGGCAGCGCAACAGCGACATGGAACTACCGGACCGGACTAGACCTGCCAACAGCCGACCAGACCAGTAGCACCGCACCTGGAGTCGCAGTGAGTAAGCGTACATTTCAGCCCAACAACCGCCGTCGGGCGAAGACGCACGGGTTCCGGCTGCGCATGCGGACACGCGCGGGCCGTGCGATCCTGGCTGCGCGCCGCAGGAAGGGCCGGACGAGCCTGAGCGCCTGAGCGGCCCGCATATGAAGCGGAGCCCCTGTTCCTCTCTATTTCATGCGGCCCGCTGCTCGGGGCGAAATCTTGCTTCCCGCTGAGGCCCGGATGAGGCGGCGTCAGGAATTCGACCTGGCGGTCCGCCAAGGCAGGCGCGCAAATGGGCGGCTCTTGACCGCGCACCTGCTGACCGTGGACGACGCGTCGGCCGGGGACGCAGGCATGACATCGCCCAAAATCGGATTCATTGTTACGCGTGCGGTCGGGGGTGCGGTGGTCAGGAACCGGGTGCGGCGGCGCCTTCGCAGTGTGGCCCGGCTGCGCACTGGGTGGCTGCCAGCGGGTAGCCTGCTTGTCATCCGCGCTAATCCCCGGGCAGCGGACGCACGCCAGCGAGCTCTCGCCGCCGAACTCGATCTGGTACTCGGCAGGTTGCTTCGGCGGCAGGTTAGGGCGTGACATCGGCCATGAGCGCACGACACGCCACGGACGAGCCGGGACCGGATCCAGCGGCAACGTCGGCAACATGGGCGGCGTGGCTGCTCATACAGCCGATTATGCTTTACCGGCGGCTGATCGGGCCGATGCTCGGGCCTCGATGCAGATTCGAACCATCGTGCAGTGCCTATGCGCTCGAGGCGCTCCGGCGGCACGGCGCTGCGCGTGGCGCTTGGCTAACTGTGCGCCGGATCGGTCGCTGCCATCCCTTCCACCGAGGTGGTTACGATCCGGTGCCACCAGATCGCAACGTCGTCGCCCTGCGGCCAGGGAGCTGAGATGTCGAAGAAAGCGAAAGGGAGCTAGGCGTGTATCAGCACGTCGCCGCGGCGAGCCTCAACCCCATGGGACTGCTTGATTGGCTGTACGACGCCGTTGCCTGGGTCATCATGCGGATCCACGCCTGGCTTTCGCCCGTCTTCGGTCCGGCCAGTGGCTGGACATGGGGCCTGACGATCGTGTTGCTGACCGTCTTCGTCAGGCTGCTGCTCTTCCCGCTGTTCGTGAAGCAGATTCACGCGCAGCGGAAGATGGCGGATCTCGCGCCGCAGGTGCAGGAGCTGAGGAAAAAGTACAAGTCAGACAAGCAGAAGATGAACCAGGAGGTGATGAAGCTCTACCAGGACAATGGTGCCAACCCGTTGGGCGGGTGCCTCCCGCTCGTCGCCCAGTTTCCTGTTTTCATCTCCTTGTTCACCGTGCTCAGGGCCATCGCCGATTGGACACCCGCGACAGGGAAACCCAAGTACGGTCTGACAGTCGCCGTCGTGGAGAGCGCGCAGAAGGCGCACATCCTCGGTGTCACGGTGGCTACCAGATTTATCTCGAACGCCAAGGAACTGGCTGCGCAGGGTGTCAATCCGGTCACCGCGAAAGTCGTGATCGGGGTTGCCGTGCTCCTCAGCGGCACGACCACGTATCTGACAGTGCGGCAGAGCATGCGGCGCAACCTTACGCCGGCCACCGCCGACAACCCGATGATGCAGTCGCAGAAAATGATGGCCTACGTGGCGCCCCTGTTCGCCCTTACCGGCCTCTACTGGCAATTCGGCCTGGTCATGTACTGGCTGACGACGAACCTCTGGACCCTGGGTCAGCAGCACTACATCTTCCGCAAATACCCGCCTCCGCAAAGCGCCGCGACAGCGGCGGGCGGCGGTGGCGGTACCGCACGTCCCGGCGCCGGCGGGAGCACCAAGCGGACAGGCGATGGTGCCGGACGGCCGGACACGACAACCCCGCGGGATGGGCAGGGCCGCCCTGGGCTCGGCAAGCTGCTGCGGGTCCGGCCTGAGCCAGAGCCGCAGTCGCAGCCGAAAGAGGAGCCTAAGCTCGTGAGGCAGCAACCGGTGCGTCAGTCTCGCAGCAAACGCACCGGCAAACGTTGACGTCGAAGGTGCTGAATAAGGAGCTTGTTGTGAGCCAATCCGAGACGGTTACTGGCATACCTGCCGAGTTGGTGGGCGCCGAGTCAATCGCCCCGGCTGATGCGGCGGTGAGCGGACCGTCCGCGGCAGGTGATTCCGGCTCCGGTGAGGACGCTGAACCCGACGAGCCGGCGGTGCATGAGGCTGATCTGGCGCTGCTGGAGCAGGAGAGCGAAATCGCGGCCGACTACGTTGAGGGCTTGCTCGACATCGCTGATCTCGACGGCGATATCGACATGGACGTCGAAGGTGATCGCGCGGTGGTTTCGGTGGTCGGTGCCACTCTTGACGAGCTAGTCGGCTCGCATGGTGAGGTGCTCGAGGCACTCCAGGAGCTGACCAGGCTTGCCGTCCTCCGGCAAACGGGCGAACGCAGCAGGCTGATGCTCGACGTCGGAGGTTACCGGCAGCGGCGCCGTGCGGAGCTCGCAGAGGTTGGCAAAGGTGCTGCGGAAGAGGTCAAGCGGACAGGCAGGGCTAAGCCGCTGGACGCGATGACACCGTTCGAGCGAAAGATCATCCACGATAGCGTCGCCGCCGAAGGCTTGCGCAGCGAGTCCGAGGGCGAGGATCCGGACCGGCACGTGGTGGTGCTCCCGGCCGGCGACTGACGCGCCCGGTAGCCCGTGCATGCGCGAGAGTTACACACATGACGGCTGACGACTGTGGATATCCGCCTGATTCTGCGAGGGCCGATGCGGCTTTGGCCGGTGCCGATCCCAGGATCATCGCGGTGGCGCCACCGGCGGTTGGTGACATTTTCGGTGACCGCCTGAGCGTCGTGGAACGGTACGTGGCGCTGCTCGGCGGCCCCGGCGTAGATCGTGGACTTATCGGCCCGCACGAGATGGATCGGGTATGGGATCGGCACATACTCAACTGCGCGGTCGTAGCCGAGCTTGTACCGAGCCGGTGCAGGCTTGTGGATATCGGTTCCGGAGCCGGCCTGCCCGGCGTCGTGCTCGCGATGCTCCGGCCCGACGTGTCCGTAGTTCTGGTTGAGTCGATGCTCAGGCGATCGGTGTTCCTTGACGAGTGTGTGGCGGATCTCGGGCTCGCGAACGTGGAAGTAATCAGAAGCAGGGCCGAGGACTTGGCGGGTAAGGTTTCTGCTGATGTCGTTACCGCGCGTGCGGTGGCGCCGCTACGGCGACTTGTGGAATGGGCCGTGGGTGTAGTTAGGCCCGGCGGAACCATTCTCGCGATAAAGGGTGATCGTGCCGCCCAGGAACTAAGGGAGGCGCGGAGTGTCTTGCGTGCGCTTGGCGTCCAGCGGGCAGAGATCCTGACCGTCGGCCAGGGTAGGGTCGAACCCGAGACTTTGGTTGTTCGGATCGTCGCCCGGAACGGGAGCGGGAAAAATGGGGGCGTAGGCATGCGGCCCCGTGGGCGCCGACGGGACCGGCCATGATGGCGCGTCTCTTTTTGGCGATCATCCGTGGGGGAGGAGAGGAGCGCGAGGATGGCGGAGGCACCGGGTCTCGGCTGGCCTGAGCGTTCTGCGGGAAATGTTCTTGCGGAGCCTGGTGGGGGCCTGGGCTGGCCAGTTTCACGTGAAACGAATTCGGAGAATACGGTCATGAGTTTGGATGTTGGTGGCGCCCCTGTGCCGGTGATTGAGGCCCCGGTCGCGACAACTCCAGACGTGACGAAAATAGCCAAAGGCGCGGATAACTCGCTTAGGCACCGGACCGGTTCCTCGCCTGGCAAGAAGTGGAATCGTTCCGGCATTGAATGGCCGCGCCCAGCGTCCTGCCGCGTGATCACGATCGCCAATCAGAAAGGCGGCGTGGGTAAGACCACCACGGCCGTCAACCTGGCGGCGGGATTGGCTCTGCATGGCGCGCGGGTTCTCGTCATTGACCTCGACCCTCAGGGAAACGCGTCGACGGCGCTCAATGTTGATCACCACGCGGGAGTTCCTTCGGTCTACAACGTGCTTGTGGACGATCTCCCGCTTACATCCATCGTCCGGCAGGCCGAGGAACTAGGAAGGCTGTATTGTGCGCCCGCCACGATCGACCTTGCGGGCGCTGAGATCGAACTGGTTCCGATGGTGGCGAGAGAGACAAGACTCTCTCGCGCGCTCGCAGCATACGATCATTCGGATCTCGACTACATCCTGGTCGACTGCCCGCCGTCACTTGGCCTGTTGACGGTCAACGCACTGGTCGCGGCCGAGGAGGTGCTGATTCCGATCCAGTGCGAGTACTACGCGCTCGAAGGACTGGAGCAACTGCTCCGCAGCGTCGACCTGGTGCGGGAACACCTCAATGCGAAACTGGCGGTTTCGACCATCCTGCTGACGATGTACGACGCACGCACCCGGCTAGCCGCGCAGGTGGCCGAGGATGTGCGGGCGCACTTTGGCAATGTCGTTCTCGGAGCGGTGATTCCGCGGAGTGTCCGTGTCTCGGAAGCGCCCAGCTACGGCCAGTCGGTACTGAGCTATGACCCTGGCTCCAGCGGCGCCCTCGCTTATCTTGAGGCTGCAAGGGAACTGGCCTTGCGGAACCTTCCTTCTGGAGTGGTCGACTAGCCGGGGCTTTGTCGCGTAGACGTCGGTGGATGCGAACGGTGATCCAGGCCGCGATCGGCAAGGCTCTGCTTGTTCTTCGAGGAGCCGACAACGGAGCTATCGGCTCCTCGAAGGCGGTGCCGTCCACGACCCCGGTCGCCGCCTGCGCGCCGATCCGCGCCGCCGAGGATGCGCGGTAGATGCGTGATCCTATTGACGTTCAGTGGTCACACACTTGATCTTCGGTGGTCATACGCGGCGATGGAACGCTTGACGATGCGGCCGGACCTGCGCTCAGGTAACCAGCCGAGCCCGGGCGGCATGTCGCCGGCGGGGTCCAGGTAGGTCACCGGGTCCACCAGGCTGCAGCTGGCCACGCACGCGGCACCGACGCGATCCCGGCGGGCTTCATCCCGGCACGGCGACCCAGGCTGGGTGGTATCTGAGGCTTATGTCGCTGAAATGTGGAATGGCGATCGATGATCGGGCCGGGCGGAGCAGGCCGTGCCTGGGCCACGGCTCACCGCTGAGCGGCCGGGAGCCAGCGCCGACCGAGAACCGGCGCCGGGAAAAGATCCCGGCCGGGCGCGGCCGGAGGGCTACCCGCGGTCCGGTCGTCCGTGCGCATTCGGGCTGGCCGCGGCGGGCCGCTCGCAGCGGTGGGCGTCGGGGCGCGGCCAGGTGGGTGGCCAGACCGGCCCGCCCCCATCTGGCGCTGCAGCAAACCACGGGCGCCGCCGGCCGGGCGCTCTCGGGAAGCCAATATCGCTGAAACGCTCGTCGGCTCCCAATGAAGGTGGCCAACTCTTACGCGCGCCGGTCCGGGCAGCCGTACTGCCCTGGGCAGCATCGCGCGGCTCTGGGCGGGCCGCCGTACCGTTCCGGCAGCTATCGCGCCGCTCTGGGCAGCCCACCCGGACGCTGAGCGCGAGGCAGTTTCGCGACGTGCCATTATGGCGTCCTGGCCGTCTCAGGCGTTCCTGACTCCGGCGCGGGATCTAGCTTTGCCCGGATGGGGCCTGCGTCCTGACTTGCCGGGCGCGGGCACGGTGATCGAGGCGCTGGCCAGCGGGTGCCGGGCGGGACATCCCCTATGACCCGCGCCGTGGCGCGCGTAGCGCGGTATTTGCGCCCGTCAACGGATAGCGTGTTGTCGTGCTCCGGCAGGGGCGCGGCACGGACGAGACTGCGGTGATCGAGGAGTTCCTTTGGCTCAGCAGAAGCGAGGTCTTGGCAGGGGCCTTGGCGCCCTCATCCCGGCGGGTCCTGGCTCGTCGCCGACGGGGCGGTCGGCGCCCATTGATCTGGGGCAGGATCACGACGGGAGCGGCGCTGAGGTAGCGGGCGCCTATTTTGAGGAAATCCCCGTCGGCGCGGTAACGCCCAATCCGCGCCAGCCGAGGCAGAACTTCGACGAGGAGACGCTCGCGGAACTTGCGCAGTCCGTGAGCGAGGTGGGCCTGCTCCAGCCCATCGTGGTCCGCAAAGTAATGCCCGGTCACTATGAGCTGGTCATGGGAGAGCGGCGCTGGCGCGCCGCGCAGCAGGCCGGGCTCGAACGGGTTCCTGCGATCGTCCGGGACACGGCCCAGAACGACCTGCTCCGAGACGCACTCATCGAAAATCTTCACCGCGAGCAGTTGAATCCGCTCGAGGAGGCGGCCGCTTACCAACAGCTTCTCGACGACTTCGGCGCTACCCACGAGGAGCTTGCGCGGCGAGTGGGCAAGTCGCGGCCCCATATCTCGAATACGATCCGGCTACTCAATTTGCCGCCGACCGTCCAGAAGCGGGTCGCGGCGGGAGTGCTTAGCGCCGGTCATGCCCGCGCCCTGCTCACGGTGGAGATCCCATACGAGCAGGAGCGGCTCGCCCACCGCATCGTCGCCGAGGGTCTCTCCGTACGCGCTGTGGAAGAGATAGTCGCAGTGGGTGATACGGGTGCAAAACCCGAGGGGCGGCCAATGACGAAGAAGCCCGTTGCGCCCGGCCTGCGGGAACTCTCTGATCGGCTGTCAGACCTGTTCGACACGCGCGTAAAGGTCGAACTCGGCAGGCGAAAGGGGAAGATCGTAGTCGAGTTCGCCTCGCTCGACGACCTCGAGCGGATCGTGACGGCGATGTCGGCTGAATCCGGCGCGACGCGGGCACATGGCGAACTCCCGGCGTCTGCGGCCGCACTCGGAGGAACCAACCTCCCGGACGGGACTTGATTGCCTGCTGATCCGGGCTGCGTGAGCTGGCCTGAGTGTGTGTGAGCTGCCCAGATTCGCGGGTCAGCCGACGCGGGCGGACGCGGTTTCACGTGAAACCAGCACCGTGGTAGACAGCTCCAGGCCCAGGTGCCGATGTCACATCCACGGCGGTCGGACAGTCGTATCCTCATGGCCGTCGTTTCCCCGTGAATAGAATTGCACGCCAGTGATACCGCTGTCGGCCCCTTCCAGCATCGGTCTCACGGCCGGCGGCGGAAGAAGGCGTTCCTCATCATTGCCAGGGGCCTTCGCCAAGTGCATCGCAGTGGCGCCCGTGTGCGCGGTGACGCCCGTACCTGTGGGCGGCCGGCGGGCTGGCTGGTGGCGCGTCACAGCCACCACGGGGGTGCCCGCGGGCGGACAGGCTGGGTCCGGTCAGATGCAGACGGCCCGGATCGCGGCGGCGAAAGCGTCCACGTCGGCTTCCGTGGTGTCGAAGGACGTCATCCAGCGCACTGTCATTGCGCCCGAGTCCCAGATGTGGAAGACCCAGTCCCGCTGCAGTTCTTCGATGCGCCGTGGGTGCAGGGAAGCGAAAACCGCATTCGATTCCACCGGCTGCCGGATATCGACACCCGGAGTATCCCGCACCCCCTGGGCGAGTCGCTGCGCCATGGCGTTGGCGTGCCGTGCGCTGCGTAGCCACAAATCGCCGTCGAGCAAGGCCAGGAATTGAGCCGCGATGAACCGCATCTTCGAGGCCAGCTGCAACTGCTGCTTGCGCAGGTAAGGCGCGCCGATGCAGAACTCGGGCCGCCTGACAATGACCGCCTCCGCGCCCACCGCGCCGTTCTTGGTACCCCCGAAGCTCAGCACATCGGCGTGCTCCGCCAGTTCGCCGAGGCCGCGGCCGAGATACGCCGCGGCGTTGGCAAGCCGCGCGCCATCAAGGTAAACGGAGAGGCCGTTGGACCGGCAGAACGCGCCGAGTGTGCCGAGTTCCTCCATCGTGTAGCACGTGCCCAACTCCGTGACCTGGGAGATCGCAATGGCGCATGGCTGGACCCTGTGCTGATCGCCACGCCCGCCGAGCCGCCGCGAGACAAGGTCAGGGGTGAGCTTTCCGTCCGCCGTGGCGACGGTGAGCAGTTTGCAGCCGAGGATTCGTTCGGCCGCTCCGCATTCGTCTACGTTCAAATGCGCGGTCTCCGGGCAGATGATTGCCTCATAGCGGCGCACCAGCAGGCTGATACCGAGGATGTTCGCGGCGGTCCCATTGAAAACGAAGAAAGCGCGCGCGCCGTCACCGAACAGCGCGCGTAGTTTCTCGTCCGCGCGCACCGTCCACTGGTCCGTACCGTACGCGGGCGCAAAGCCAGGGCTGGCGGCCGACATCGCTGCAAGCACCGCTGGGTGCGCGCCCGCATGGTTGTCGCTGCCGAAGTCATGAGATATGATCACCCGCCGAGCCTACCGACGGCTACGTCCCAGTGATCTGTGACAGGAGCCTTCCTTGCCGCGCTAGCTGCCGCGCTGCACCGCCTGGACGAGCAGATCGTGGCAGATGGTGCCGAAACCATGGCCGGCTGCCGCGAGCGCCATCGGAAGTGTGCTCGTTTCTGTCATTCCAGGCGCGACATTCACCTCGAGGAAGAATACGGTGCCCGCCTCGTCCACGATGAGATCTGTGCGGGAGATGTCGCGCAAGCCGAGCGAGGTATGTGCGGTAACGGCCGTATCCGCAGCCGCCTTGGCCGCTGCCGCGGAGATCCGTGCGGGCGTGTAGAACTCGGTGCGTCCCGCGGTGTACCTGGCCGCGTAATCGTAAACGCCCCCATCGGGCACGATCTCGACCGCAGGCAGGGCCTGCGGCCCGTCGCCGAGATCGATGACGCCAACTGCCACCTCGGTGCCGGTGACATAGCGTTCGATGAGCGCGGTGTCGCCATAGGCGAAGCAGCCCACCATTGCCGCGGGAAGGTCTTCCGCGGTCCGCACCGGCCCCGCGCCGAGTGCGGAGCCACCACGTGATGGCTTGACGAACAACGGCAGCCCGAGCCGCGCCACGATGCGATCGAGGACGGCTGCCGCGCCGAGGTCGTGGAACGTCTCCTTGGGCAGGGTGATAGCCTCCGGCGTCCTCAGGCCGGCCGCGATGGCCAGCGTCTTCGCGACTGGTTTGTCGAAAGCGAACCGGCACGCGCTGGCCGTGGCCCCGACAAAGGGCACGTCAAGCAGGCCGAGTACGGCACGGACGGCACCGTCTTCGCCTGAGACGCCGTGAATTGCGGGAAACACCGCATCCGGCGGGTCGGCCATGATGGCGGGAATCAGCGCGGAGTCAGCGTCGACGGTGATCGCGTCCACGCCGTTCTCGCGCAGCGCATCGCAGACCCGGTGCCCGGATCGCAGGGAAACGTCGCGTTCAGGTGACAAGCCGCCGGCGAGCACGAGGACGTGGCCTAGGTCGGTCATTGCGAGTCCTTCCATGGCGGCGAGCCGCCCGCGGTGCCCGGCGGCCTACGCCGCCGGCGATAGTGGCGCGGATCAGGGGACCTCGGGGCCGGGCGTATCCACCCCAACGGTCCCGTGTATACCGCCCGAGCCGAATGTGTCGCGGAGATCTATCTCCGCCTCGATGACGCCGGCGAGCCTGCGGACGCCCTCCCTGATCCGGTCCGGTTCGGGCAAGCAGTATGACAGCCGCATGTGCTGTGCCCCCTGACCGTCGGCGTAGAAGCCCGTACCAGGAACGTAGGCGACCCGGGAAGACACCGCACGCGGCAGCATCGCCTTCGCGTCCAAGCCTTCCGGAAGGCGCATCCAGACGTAGAAGCCGCCTCCCGGGCGCGTCCACTGGCATCCGGCCGGCATCAAGCCCTTCAGTGAGTCGATCATCGCGTCCCTGCGCTGCTGGTACAGCTCACGGAAGATCTTGACTTGCTCGCGCCACGGTTGCGTGCAGAGGTACTCGCGGACCAGCAACTGTGCGAGGTTTGACTGGCAAAGCACGGCGGACTCGGCCGCGAGCACAAGCTTGTCCCGCACGGCGGGCGGCGCGACCGCCCAGCCGACCCGCACCCCAGACGCGAACGTCTTCGAGAAGCTGCCGAGGTAGACGACCCCGTCCGGATCGTCGGCGCGCAGTGCGCGCAATGGCTCGCCCTCGAACCCAAGCAGCCCGTATGGGTTGTCCTCGATGACGAGGAGCCCGGCCGCACTGCAGATGTCGAGGATGCGGTGGCGGCGATCAGCGGCCAGCGTTACCCCGGCCGGATTGTGGAAGTTCGGCACCGTGTAGAGGAACTTGGCGCGCCGGCCCGCGGCACTGAGCCTTGCTATCGCGCTGTCGAGCGCCTCGGGAATGAGCCCGCTGGAGTCCATCGGCACATGCAGTACCTCCGCTTGATACGCAGCGAAGGCGCCGAGTGCACCGACATAGGAAGGCGCCTCGGCGAGCACCACGTCACCCGGATCGATGAAGATGCGCGTGATCAGGTCGAGCGCCTGCTGAGAGCCGACGGTGACGACCACGTCGTCGGGATGCGCGTGCACCCCCTCAAGCGCCATGACCTCGCAGATCTTCTCCCGCAGGCCAGGATCTCCGTGCGCCGGGCAGTATTGAAGCGCGACCGAGCCATGGTCGGCGATGAGCTGGCCAGCCATGCCCCCGATGACGTCGAGCGGCAGCGCGGCCACATTTGGCGATCCACCAGCGAAGGAGACGATCTCCGGACGTGCGGCTACCGCAAACAATGCGCGGATCTCTGAGGCGATCATGCTGCGAGCCCGGGCCGCGTATCGGTCGATATAAGGATCGATCCGTGATCCATGAGATTGCTGTGGATCCGTCCGCACGGCGTTCTCCTCCGGCTCGTAACTTTCCCGGCGCCCATTCCGCAGCCGCCCGTGGGCGCGCACCGAGGTCTCCGAGCCTACGTGGCAGGAAAGACTGGGCCCGCCGATTTTCCGCATCAGCTACGATGCCAGCACGGGGCTTTCCAGCCGGGCATCGTCCTTTGCGCGGGCCACTCGCCTACGGCCGGAAGCCACAGCCAGCCAAAACAAGACGCCAGCCAGGCCATCAGCCACCGGGGGATCAGCGTGTCCCGCCGTCTCGCAAGCATCACGTTGGACAATCTGGACGACCTGCCGCGCAGGTGCCGAAAATGTGTGTTCTGGGAGCTTGACCCGGTGAGCCGGGCTCGTGCGGAGGAGACCGGCGGCCCGGAGCTCGAGAAGGAGTCCTGGATCTCCTCGACCCTGCTCGAATGGGGAGGCTGCGGGAAGATCGTTTACGTCGATGGCGTGCCCGCGGGTTATGTGCTTTACGCGCCGCCAATGTACGTGCCGCGGTCGGTGGCCTTTCCGACCAGCCCGGTAAGTGCCGATGCCGTCCTGCTCGTGACAGCCCACGTGCTGGACGAGTTCGCGGGCGGCGGCCTCGGCCGGGTACTCGTGCAGACAGTCGCGAAGGACCTGACCAGGCGCGGCGTCAAGGCGATCGAGGCGTTCGGCGATCTGAAGTGGGAGCGGCCCGCCTGTCTGCTGCCAGCTGACTACCTGCTCGCGGTCGGATTCAAAACGGTCCGGCCGCACCCGCGTTATCCGCGGCTGCGGCTGGAGCTGAAAACCGCATTGTCCTGGCGGGAGGACGTAGAGGTCGCCCTCGAGCGACTGCTCAGGACAATGACCCCGGAGCGGGCCTTGCGTCCTGTCTGACAGCGAGGCATGCCTGATCGCGAGGCGCGGGCCAATGCCTAGGCGATGTAGTCGGAAAGCTCGCGCAGCAGTGCAGCCTTCGGCTTGGCGCCGACGATCTGCTTGACCACCTCGCCACCGGAGAACACCCCGAGCGTCGGAATGGCCAGAATCCCGTATCGCTGGGCCACCTCCGGGTTCTCGTCGATGTTGAGCTTGACGATATCGATCTTGTCGCCGTGCTCTTGCGCGATCTCTTCGAGTACCGGGGCGACCATGCGGCACGGCCCGCACCACTCGGCCCAGTAGTCGACGACCACGGGCTTGTCGCACTTGAGAACGTCAACGTCGAAACTTGCGTCCGTGACAATCCTGGTAGCGCCCACTTTTGTTCTTCTCCTTTTCCATGTCCTGACTGCTTGTGTACTCTGCCTCTGTACCTCACGACGCCTTGCGTCGCGGCCTGCAATCGTCTGAGCTCAGTGGTCCTGGCTGGCCAGGAAGCGTTCGGCGTCGAGGGCTGCGGCACATCCGGTGCCGGCTGCGGTGACGGCCTGGCGGTAGGTCCTGTCCACCACATCGCCGGAGGCGAAGACGCCGGAGATGCGAGTTCGGGTGGTCGGATGCTCGACATTGAGGTATCCGTCCGCGTCGGTCTCCAACTGACCGGTGAAGAGTTCGGTGCGGGGGTCGTGGCCGATCGCGACGAACAGCCCGCCGAGTTCGATCACGCTCTCGTCCCCGGTCTTGGTGTTCCTGATGCGGGCACTGGTTATCCGTTCTTGGCCGAGAACCTCCACGACCTCGCTGTTCCAGAGGAAGCGGATCTTCGGGTTGGCAAGGGCCCGATCTTGCATAATCTTGGAAGCACGCAGCGCATCCCGTCGGTGGACCAGGGTGACGCTATCGGCGAACCGGGTGAGGAACATGGCCTCCTCGACCGCCGAATCCCCGCCGCCGACCACCGCGATGTCCTTGCCGCGGAAGAAGAAGCCGTCGCACGTGGCACACCAGGACACCCCGTGTCCCGCTAGCGCCTTCTCGCCAGGAACGCCGAGTTCACGATACTTCGAGCCAGTCGCGATGATCACCGATGTCGCCAGGTGCGTCTCACCCGAGGCAATGATCACCTTGGGGTTCGCGTTCAGGTCCACCTCTGTCACGTCGTCAGGAACGAGTTCCGCGCCGAATCTTTCTGCCTGCTTGCGCATCGAGTCCATCAGGTCGGGTCCAAGCACCCCGTCGGGGAACCCGGGATAATTTTCCACCTCGGTGGTAGTCATCAGCGCGCCACCTGCGGTCACCGAACCCTCGAACACCAGTGGCTTCAGATTCGCACGCGCCGCGTACAAGGCCGCCGTATAGCCCGCAGGCCCAGAGCCGATGATGATCACGCTGCGCACGTCACTCACGCCCGCACACCTGCCCCTTCCTCTGCCGCCGGCGACGCCCTCACGGCATCCCGCTCAACCGATCCTAGGGCCGGTTGATTCCCAGCAGCGTCTGAAGAGACGGGCGCGGGTGAAAGCGGCGTCAGGGCCCGGACGTCGCGATGACCTCACCGTTGGTGGATGAGCACCCGAGCTTGACGACCCACACCCGGCCGACCGCACCGCCGCTGTCCGTAGCGATGATTATCATCGCCGGCCGGCCCTGGTAGCTGGCTACATCCACAAGCAGCGGTTGCTGACCGTGGGTGACCTGCCGCATGCATCCCTGTAGCGAAGGACTGCCCCCGAGGCCCTCCATGGGCATTTCACCTACCTTGCCCCCCGACAGGAGCCAGCCTTGACGCTGTGCTACTGACAACGCCTGCGCACGCAATCGCCCGGGCCGGTAGGCAGTCTTACTGTGCACAACGGCGAAGACCTGGGCCGGTGCAACCGGCCGCCCGGACATCTGCAGGCGCGGGGACAGGGCGGCGCCCGACTTATTCTGTTGTTTTCCCGCGGCAGGGGCCGAACTGGTCGCGACGGGCGAGTTCTGCGTGACGGAGCGAACGAGCAGGTAACCGCCGCCTGCGAGCAGGCAGACAGAGGCCGCCGCCGCCAGTGGCCGCAACGCGATCGTCAGCACGCCATGACCGGACCGGTCCCGGCCGGATCGCTCACCAGCGGCGGCACCACGCCGGGATCGCCCATGGCCGGAATATTCACGACCGGGCCCATTCACGGCCTGATCCCCCCTGGCCCGCTCACGTGCGACCCGGCGGCCGTGCCTGGCCAGATGGTGACGTGGCTCGCCCGGGCCCCTGACGGTCTGGCTCAAGTCGCTGCCCGTGGCTGCCTCGGCGTCCCCCGCGGCCATTTCGGCAGCGAGCACGGCGTCGAGCCGCTGGGCGAGCGCCGGCGGCAGCGGCGGCAGCGGTGTGTCCGCTAGCCGGGTCGTCACCTCGTCGAGCGCGGCCTGGCGCCGTGCGCAGGTGGCGCAGCCGGAAAGGTGGCGCCCGATGCGGTGGCCGGCCGCCGGGTCGAGCAACCCTTCGCGGAAGGCGGCGATGAGTTCCAGATCAGCGTGATCATTCATACTCGCTCGCCACCTCCCTCCAAAGGCTGGCCGACGGCGTCTTCCAGACGCTGGCCGAGCGCGTGCTCGCCCTGGCCGTCACGATCTCCCTGTGAAGGTGAGACGTCGCCAGGACCTGGGCGGTTCCGTAGATGACTCAGGTAAGGCGCCAGCCGGGCCCGGCCGCGCGCACAGCGGCTCTTGATCGTGCCAACAGAGACGTCGAGCATGTCAGCGGCAGCCTGGACCGGATATCCGAGCATGTCCACGAGGACAAGCGCGGCCCGCTGCTCATAGGGAAGCATCCGCAGCGCCGCATCGACGTCGAGCACCGTGTCATGGTCGGATACCGGGTCGCCGACCGTGCTGGCGGTATGCGTGAGGGTGTCCAGACCCTGTTCATCGCCGGCCGGGACTGTCGGCCTGGCGACGCGCCTGCGGACCCGGTCCAGGCACGCGTTCACTACGATCCGGTGCAGCCAGGTGGTGACCGCCGAGTCGCCACGGAAGGATCCGGCCCGGCGGAAAGCCGAGATCATCGCCTCCTGCAGGGCGTCGGCGGCTTCCTCCGCGTCGCCGAGTGTGCGCAAGGCCACCGCCCACAGCCGCTCCCTGTGCCGGGCGAAAAGCACGCCGAACGCTTCATGATCCCCCTGGACATGCCGCCGCAGCAGTTCGGCATCCGAGGGCTGTGCCTCGTACTCGCCGGTCACGCCGATCCCGTCAGCTCGTGCCGCGGACGTTGATGTTAAAGATCTCGGCCTCGAAGTTCCGCTGGCTCTGTGGCTGGGGTGGCAGCTTGGTGAACCAGATCAGCACATACCGGCCGGTGGCGGTACCCGTGGCATGGAAGGTGTGGTCCCCGCCAGGTACGTCGTTCGCCCGTGCGACTGTAGTGAAGGCGGACAGGGACCCGGGGGAAAGCGTGCTGTTGTTGCCGACCTCGATCTGCACGTCGGCACCCGCGGTAGGGCCGAACAGGACCTCGACGGTGCTGAGCCTGACGGGCTTGGCCATGTCCAGGATCAGCCCGGTGCCCTTCTTCAGGCCGCCGAACCTTGGATTGTTTTCGTAGAAGAGTGTGTGCCACGCGGTCTGCGGATTGCCGTCGATGGCAAGCGGCGCCTGGCTGTCGTTCTCGTTGCCATCCTGACCAGTTGTGTCATAGACGTCGAAACCATGCGCGCTAAGCGGAGTCAGCACCGCGACGGCCGAGGTGCTCGGCCGCCCCGACGTCGCGCCGCCGGCCCTTGCCGGCCCGCCGAGGTTACGGCTCAGCGTCCAGGCGCCGAACCCGATCGCCGCCACCACGAGGATGATGACGACGCCGACCAGGGCCTTGCCGATTCCCCCGACCCCGCGCCGGGGCGGTGGCCGCCTCAAGCCGCCGTCCCGCATCGCCTCTGTGTTTGCCGGGGAATGTGGTGACGTCGAAGGCCCGGACAAGTGGCCCGCGGCTGAGCGGCCCGCGGCTGAGCGGCCCGTGGCTGAGCGGCCCGCGGCTGAGCGGCCCGTGCCCCGCGGCCCGACCCGCCGCGGCCAGTGGGGGAGTGGATAGGCAGCGGTGGCGGGGTCAACGGTGCCGCAGGCGCGACGTGGGAAAGCTCATCCGCGAGTGCCGCAGGGCTGGTGAGGGCCGCCCGGCCTCGCCCTGGACGGCCGGAGATCGCGAGTGTGCACACAGCGTCGATTCCGGCGGGCACGCCCGCGCGAACCTGGCGCGGCGTGCAGAGTTCGCCGTCGACGTACGGCGCGGGCGGCAGGTACACGCTGTCCTCGCCCGGCCAGTGTGCGGTGAGCGCGGCATAGAGCAGACGGCCGAGTCCTTGGGTGTCCGCGATTGACGGGTTCTCCGCGTGCGCGCCGTACATGGCCGCCTCGACGCCGAGGCCCGTGATCTTGATACCGCCGCCAGGAGTCCAGCGCAGCGAACGGGGGGTGAGGCACAGGTGAGCCAGACCGGTCGCATGCGCCGCCGCGAGCGCCTGCGCGGCCTCGCCGATGAGCGCGGCGGCGCGTGCGGGCTCCAGTGGCCCTGACGCTAGAAGATCATCGAGCGACTCGCCGCTCACCCACTCAAGTACCACGTACGCTCGGTCGCCGACATCCTCGACGTCAAAGACCTGCGCCAGCCGTGAGTCCGTCATCCTGCTCGCGGCACGCGCGGCGGTCACCACATGCTGAACTCGCGGGAAGCCTGGCGCGAACGTCAGCACGGCCACCGGCCGCGCAAGCGTCTCGTCGATGGCCTTCCACAGAGTCGAGCCAGCCGTATCGCTGACCCTGTCCTCTAGCCTGTAGCGGCCGGCAAGGCGGGTTCCCGGCTCGGATATGAACGTGCTCATGCAGATGCCGTCAAGAGCGGCCTAGGCCCTCGACCCTCCTTCCTTGCCCCCTGAGACGATCGCCGGGGGCGTCGGAGACAAATATCGTGCTGCAACCATGCTAAGACGCGCCGCCCGTTTGGCGGGGCTGCCGACGGGCCGCTCGCGCAAACAGTTATACGCGAGAACGCCCTTCTTCTCATCCTGGCAGGTGGCGGCCGCCGCGGAGCCGTGCGGTGACAGTGCCGGTCAGGCTGGCCAGTTCGCTGACGCCGAGTGCCCGTGCGAAGAGCAGGTACATCAGCAACGCACCACCGCCGCCAAGGACCGCGGTGAGGAACCCGTTCGCTGGGCCGGGGTGAAATATCACCCCAACAGCCATTGTCATCGCTACCGCGAAGACCACGGCGGGCAGCGAGGCCAGCAGCGTCCTGACTAGTGTCCATGCGATCCGCTTCCCGTCGAGCCCGCCGGTGCGCCGCCTGAGAATGCACCAGGCGATCGCGGTCCCGGCCACGTTCGCGATACCGAATCCTGCGGCCAGACCGGCCGTGATCTGGCCCGCCGGCAGCATTGCCCACGCGGCGACGTTCACCGCGATGTTCACGGCCATCACGGCGAGGCCGATGAAGGCCGTGGTCCTGCTGTCATGCATCGCGTAGAAAACCCGCAGCAACAGTTGGAACAGCATGTAGGGCACGAGACCGATGGAGAATACGGCGAACACCTCGCCGACGAAGGTGGCGTCGGCGACCGTTGTGTTGCCATGCCCGAGCAGAAGGATAGCCAGTGGCGGCGCGAGCACCGCGAGCACCACAGCGGCCGGAACCGTTATCACCGACGCCAGCCGCACGCCGGCCGAGAAGTCCTGCCTGACAAGCAGATATCTGGCGTCCGCCGCATGCGCGCTCATCCGTGGCAGCAGCGCCGTGATCACCGAGATGCCGACAATCGCGTAGGGCAGCTGGAAAAGCAGCCACGCGTATTGATAGGCACTGAAGCCGGCGCCGTACCCGATCTTTGCCGCCTCCGCACGCACCGCGGCGTCGTTGGCGAGGTTCTGGGTAACAATCAGCCCGATCTGCGTCGTGACGATGTATCCGAACATCCAGCCGGCCATCCGGGCAATCTCGGCCACCTCGTCGCGACTGAGGCCAAGCTGCGGACGCCAGCGGAAACCGACCCGCCGCAGCGCCGGGATCATGGCCGCGGCCTGCGCGACTATCCCGAGTGTGGTGCCGATGCCTAGCAGCCGGACCTCGCCAGGTGTGATGGTCGACACCGTGACGCCCGGACCCGCGGTGATCATGTAGATCGCCATGATGAAAATCACCACGATGTTGTTCACGACAGGCGTCCACATCGGCGCGGCGAAACGACCGCGGGCGTTGAGGATGGCGCCCGCGAGCGCGCTGATCCCGTAAAAGAAGACCTGCGGAATGAAGAACCTCGCCAGCGTCACCATCAGGGCGCGTTCTGGGCCGTGCACGGCGGACGCGTAGATCGTGACCAGTACCGGCGCACCGAGGGTCGCGATGAATGTGATCACCGCGAGCGCGATCGTCACCAGGGTGAACATCCGCTGGTCGTACGCGCGGCCACCGTCGGCATCCCGTTTCGCCGCATTGACCAGCAGTGGCACGAACACGCTGGTGAGGATGCCGCCGAGGAGCAGGTCGAAGACGGCGTTAGGGAACGTATTCGCGTTGTTGTAGGCATCGGCGACCATCGCGGTGCCCAGCGCGTAAGCGATCACCGCGGTCCGGATGAATCCGGTAATCCTGGAGGCGAGCGTCCCCGCCGCCATCACGCCGCTGGCGCGAACCAGGCCCTCGGTTCCGCCCGGCGGGCTCGCCGATCCTCCCGGCGGCTGACCCACCGGGCCGCTGGGCGGCCCGTTCGCTGGGCCGTTAGCTGGGCCAGCCGGCGGCCGCCGACGTGGGCGAGGGTCCTCGCGGAACCTACTGCCCTGCGTCTCGCTGGGCCCTGCCTCGCGCATCGGCGAGTTCATCCGGCGCCTCCGCGGATCCGTCGTCGTCCGTTCCGTTGCCTTCCGCCACGACGCTACCGGGTCTTCCCTCACGTAGCCCCCTGCGCAGCACCCTCGCCACAAAGGTGATGACGAGCACGACGAGCGCCACCACGACGATTACCAAGGCCAGCGTGCCAAAGGCGGTCGCACGTACCTTCAGCGTCCTGTCGCTGCCAGGAAATGGCACGCCCTGCGGGGTAAGCAGGCGAAGGCGAATCGTGGTCACGCCCGCCGAATACGCGTGGACCTGCAGTCTTACCGTTTGCTTCTGGCCCGGTCCGATGTTGACGAGCTGCGCCTGCTTGGGTCCGATGGTGAGACGCACGGAAGGTGTGAGCCCGCGAGTAGCCGGAACGGTAGCCTGGAGCCGCACCTGGATGGCCACCGGCATCTTGTTGCCTATCGACACGGGGACCGAGCCGCGGGAACCGCCGAGCGTCACTTCGCTTGATGGGATGATCGCGACCATATGCTCTTGGCTCTCAATATAGGCGTCGGCCTGAGCGAGCAGGTCAAGTCCTTGCGGCTGCCCGCCGCCGCGCCAAGCCGAGGATTCCAGCCGGGCGATGGCGAACCGGTAGGAACCGGTCGGGCTGGTCCGGATGCTTTCGATGAGTTGCGCATTCGCGCTGAGATCCTGCACGCGTTGCAGGTATCTCACGGTTAGGCCGCCACCCACCCGGTTCGACGGCAGGGAGGCACGGTCCGGCGCGGGAATACCCTGTGGTGTTGCGACCGGTGCCAGGCTGTCCAGGTAAGCCGGACGCAGCCATGGCGCGGACACGGTGTCACTGAGCAGCCTCGAAGCCAGCGCGGTACCGGGATTCCAGCGACCCGGTGGGGCCACCACGACCGACCGCCGGAGATTCGGCGCCTGGGCGGCGATCATCGCGGTCTCGGCGAGGAAACGCTGTGATGTGGCGGTGACCGAGTCGGTGCCTGGGCTGGCCGTGCCGGGGATGCCAGCTAGCACCGTGCTGAGGTCGTGATCGGCGAGCAGGACGCGGACGGTCTTGCCGATGCCTGTGTGCACCTCAGCAACCGCATCAGGCGTGTAGTACAGCGATGGATTAGTCGGCGGCATCATGGTGCTGTCGAGCACCACCGTCTGGATGCCTGACCCGAGCGAGCCGCCGTGGACCGAGTCGTCCTGCGCGACCAGGTTGTCGACCACACCCGCGTCGGCGATCCCGTCAGGGGGCCAGGCGATCGTCGTGTTCGGCCGGTTAAGGTACGTGGCCGCGATCTTCGCGCCAGCGCTGAACGCGGTGCCGAGATCGGCATCCAGTCCCTGGTGGGTCAGTGCGGCCACATCCGGGTCGGCGTAGGGGGTGGCGAACAAATGCGGCCCGCCCGTGACCGCGTGCAGGGTCGCGAGCCAGCTACGCGCGGCGCTGCTTGCCTGCCGGGTTTTCACCTGCCAGCAGGCCGGCCCAGTGATGATCTGGTAGCTGTGTGTCATCGTGCCCGCATCGTCGAGCAACGCCGGATCGACCGCCCAGGTCAGCTTGGCGCCGCTCGCGAAGTCGCGGCCGACGTCAAGCAGCCCGGCGAGCCTGCCGGCGCCGAGGCTGGCTGCCAGGCTGTTGTCGAGCATTCCCGGGCAGATGCCCCGCTGCGGCTGATCGATCAGTGGCCAGACCCAGGCGATCCGCACCGGCTGGCCCCCCGTCGTCTTGCCCGGCCAGAACGGCAGAAAGGTGCGCTCGACGGCGACTTGGGTACCGGCGGAGAGGTCCTTTACCGCGGCGGCGAGCGGGAAGACGTTGATGCCCGGCCCATGCATGCCCACCTGGTCCACCTTGAAGGATTCGCGCCAGTGCACCGTCTGCCCAGGGTTGATGCCTCCGGGCAGCGCGGCGGAGGCGACAGGCCCGTATGCGGGCTGGTAGGACCCCGCGGCGAAGTCGGCGAGCTGTGAACGAGCGGTGAACTGCGAGCCGGAGGTCCACAGTTGCACGGCAAGATCCTGAAGCGGCGTGCTCGGGCCTGGCTGGAATTGCCCCGACACTGTTACGGTCGCGCCTGGACCTGCGACCGCAGGAGTGATCGAGTCGATGATGATCGCGGGGGACTGGCTGGTGCCCGCGGCGGCGCCGCCGCGACGCGCGTCAAGGGTGGCCGCCGCGCCGGGCGGCGCCAGTCCGGCAAGTATGGCCATGGCGAAAATGGCCGACGCGGCCAGCGCCGCCGCCAACAGGCGGGTCCTCCTGAGCGGCCGGCGGTTCACGTGCGCTCCGCGAGCAGGGGAGGGACCTTGGCCGCGACCCCCCGCTCGTCTTCGTAGGCGAGGACGCCGGTGACCTCGCTCAGCGGCACCCACGTCACCTCGTCAACCTCCGGATCCGCTTTCGAGAGGTTGCCGCCCTCGGCGATAAGCAGGAAATGGTGCACCGTCTTGTGCACGCGGCGCCTGCCCGCGATGAACCAGAAGTCGATGGTGCCGAGATCGGCAAGTACGCGGCCGGTGATCCCCGTCTCCTCCGCCACCTCGCGGATCGCTGCGCCCTCGATCGTCTCGCCGCGTTCCACATGCCCCTTGGGGAGCGACCACAGAAGGGTGCCCGCGCGGTCCAGGCGGCCGATCAGAGCAGCGCGGGGTGGTTCCGCAGCCAGGTCGACGACGAGGCCGCCGGCGGAAGTCTCGGCCACGCTCCGCAGCTTCCGCAGCCGGCGGGTGACGCGATCACGGGGCACGTCTCGATGCTATTGCCTGCTACGTGAGCACTCGGTCGCGCAGCAGCACGTCATGCCTGGCGAGGATGGACCTCACTTGCCTTCCGGTCGCTGGCTGCTGCGCCGCGCGGCGCGTGCCCGGGTGGGCGGCGCCGGGTCGGTGAGCGCGGCCGGCTTGACGTCCCGCAGCGTGAACAGGTCGAGGAGCCGGACGCCGAGTGCGGTGCATGACTCACCGGTCGCGGTGTAGACGACGAGGTCGCCGTCAATGCCGCAGACCACGTTCTCATCCGCGTACACCTCGACGCTGTCGGGCAGGGCGAGTGGCGCGACGAGCTCGGCGGCGTAGCCCGTGGCCAGATTGACCCAGTCGTCCGGCACCGGAAGAACCTGGCGGGTACCCGTCACTTCGCGCAAGGCACGAGCCGACGGCGTGCTGCCCGCGTGCACGATTACTGCGGTGAGGACGCCGCCTGCGTCGTACATCCGCACCGCGAGGCAGCGGCTCTTGGGCAGCCTCAGGACCTCAGGTAACTGGTCCGCCGACGATATTGGGCGAGGGAGGTGGACGATCTCGTGCCGCGTTCCTGACTCGACAAGCGTGCGGTGCAGGGTCAGCGCATCCATCATCCGTCTAGCACCAGCTCTCCGGCTCGCGCCCCGGCTACGGGCCGCGGACCTTCAACTACAGCCCTCGACTAGGCTAACCCGGAACGAGCCCCCGGCGGCAGTGCGGCGGACGGGAGATCTTAACGCCGCCGGACATTAAGCTTCACGAGCATCTACCCTCGAATCCCGTGCCGAAAGACATGCCCCTGACCGATCAGCAGCGCCGCGCGGTAGGCGCGCTGCTCCGCAAGGTCGCTCCGGCCGCTGATGACCTTGGCCGCCTGTTCGCGGCCCACGGACACGAACTTGCCCTTGTCGGTGGCTCGGTGCGGGACGTGTTCCTGGCCAGGCAGTCCGAGGATCTGGACATGACCACCGATGCCCCGCCAGAGCGGGTGATGGAAATCGCCGCAGGCTGGGCCGACGCGGTCTGGCCGATCGGGATCGAGTTCGGCACCGTGGGCCTGCGCAAGGACGGCCGCACGCTTGAGATCACGACTTACCGCAGCGATCGTTACGGCCCCAGGTCCCGCAAGCCGACCGTGCAGTATGGAACCTCACTCGAGGCTGACCTGGCCCGGCGCGATTTCACGATCAACGCGATGGCGGTGCGGCTTCCCGCCGGAGGATTCCACGATCTCGTGGACCCTTTCGGTGGCCTTCGTGACCTGAAGGAAGGCGTGCTACGCACGCCCTCAAGCCCGGAGAGCTCATTCGGCGACGATCCGCTCCGGATGCTCCGCGCGGCGAGGTTCGCTGCGCAACTCGGATTCTACGTGGCACCCGAGGCCCGCGAGGCGATGGCCGCGATGGCCGAGCGGGTCAGCCCCCGGGGTAAGGTTTCCGCCGAGCGGATCCGGGCTGAGCTGGCCAAACTCATGGTCGCGCCCGATCCGCGGGCGGGGATCGAGCTCCTCGTGGAAACTGGGCTGGCGGCATACATCCTGCCGGAGGTGCCCAAGCTCAAGCTGGAAACCGATGAGCACCACAGGCACAAGGATGTCTACGAGCACTCGCTTACCGTGCTAACCCAGGCGACAGAGCTAGAGGAGCAGTACGGCCTGGCCGGCGATGTGGTCGTGCGGCTCGCGGCGCTGCTGCACGACATCGGCAAGCCGAAGACCCGCACGCTGCTGCCCGGTGGCCGGGTGGCCTTCCATCACCACGAGGTCGTGGGTGCCGCGATGGCCAGGTCCCGGCTGCGGGAGCTGCGCTTCCCCAAGGCCGTCGTGGACGATGTGGCCCGCCTGGTCGAGCTGCACCTGCGGTTCCACGGGTATGGCACTGGCGAGTGGACGGACTCGGCGGTCCGCAGGTATGTCAAGGATGCGGGCCCACTGCTCACCCGGCTGCATGTACTCACCCGTGCCGACTGCACCACGCGGAACAAGGCGAGGGCGGCCAGGCTCGCCAGCGCGTACCGCGCACTCGAGGAGCGCATCGCAAGGCTCGCGAAGGAAGAGGAGATTGGCAGGATCCGGCCCGACCTTGACGGCAACGAGATCATGCGGATCCTCGGCATGCCATCTGGACCGGTCGTCGGCGAAGCTTACCGGTTCCTGCTCGACCTGCGGATGGAACACGGCCCGCTCGGGCCGCAGCGTGCCGAGGCCGAACTGCTCCACTGGGCTCGCGAGCGAGGCATCGCATCGCCGGGCGCCGATCCGAACTAGCGATCCCAGACAGCTCTCCCGCATGCCTCGCCGCCAGTTCGGTATGCGATCCGGCGATAGCGGACGTTTACATCATCTGCGGGCCGGCGTGGGCTTGCTCGGCTGCTGGGCAGAACGGGCCTGACCGCGGGTAAGCATCGCGTAACCGGCCGCGGCGAGCAGGTACCCTATCGCCACCACCGCGATGAGCGGGTAGGACTTGCCATCCACAGGCATGAAGGGCGCACTGATCGCGGCCCCGAGCACGAGGGCCGCGTTGAAAAGCATGTCGTAGAGCGAGAAGACGCGCCCGAGATAAGCGTCGGCCACGTACTCCTGGACCGTCGTGTCCACGCAGATCTTGACCCCCTGGGCGACCACCCCGAGTGCGAAGCCGGCGACGAGGAGGGGGATCTGGCGGAAGGTCGAACCGAGCAGTCCCTCGAGGACCCCACCAGTGGCGAGCAGGATTGTTATCCAGGTTGTCTTTGCAATCCGGCTGGTCACCGACGGCGTGATAAGGGCCGCCGCAAAATAGCCGAGGGCCGATGTGATCACCACGAGAGTCAGGTGACCGAGCGCGGCGTTGCCGTTGCCGGACGGGTAGAAATAGTTCCTGTACAGCAGGATCGTCATTACGAACAAGATTCCGTAAAGGAACCTGAAGCTGCCGATCGCGCCGAGCGCGTAGGCAGCGGGCCGGCGTTCCCACAGATGGCGCGCCCCGGCGGCCAAGCCGCGCACTACCGCGCCAAGCTCCTTGGACATCCCCTGAACGCGAAGGCCGGCCGTATCACTTTGCGGTCCGAGCAGGTCACGCCGCATGCTCGCGGCGGCCAACCCGGCGAGCAGGTAACAGGCGCCGCCGACAAGCAGGGTCGCCGCCGAGCCCGCGTGGCCGCCTCCGGTCGCCAGATGGACGCCGAGCCCGGCGATTCCGCCGATGAAGCCTACGATCGTGCCAGTGGTCGGTGCCACCGCGTTCGCCATCACGAGCTTGTCCTGCGCGACGACATGCGGCAGCCCCGCGGACAGCGCGGAGAGGAAGAACCTGTTGACGCCGAGCACGGCGAGGGCGCTGATATAGAGCGGGAAGCCGAGGCCGCCCGAGGCGACCAGGAGTGCGGTGACAACGACGAGCGCCGCCCGGATCAGCGCGGACCAGACCAGGATCTGGCGCCTGGACCAGCGATCGATGAAGACCCCGGCAAACGGCCCGATCAACGAGTATGGCAGGTAAAGGACGGCGAACGCCTCCGCCGCAGCGGCCGGGTTGGGGAAGGTCGCCGCGGAGAAGAACGCGTATGCCGCGAAACCGGCGTTGAAAACGCCGTCCCCGGTCTGCGAGATCAGCCTGGTCGCGAAAAGCCGCCGGAAACCGCGCTCAGCGAGAATAGTCCGCAGGTCCGCGACGTAGGCCACCCGATCAGCCTACGGCGCACCGGAATTGTGTCACCAGGCAATCGTGCTGCCAGCGTTATGGCGTCCCATGGATCTTTGGCGATGCGACAGTGCCGTCCACGACCCCAGACGACGACGGGCGTCGTGGCGGCACCGTCGTCGCCGATAGGTCCACCATCGGCGCCTCGAGAACAAGCCGGGCCTTGCCGATCGCCGCCTGGATCACCGCCAGCGTCCACCAAGATCCACGGAACGCCCTAGCCGTTAAGGATCTTCAGCGATCCACCTCGCCGCGGATGAACTTCTCCACCAGGTCACGCGCGACATCGTCGCCGTACTGCTCGGGCGGCGACTTCATGAAGTAGGACGAGGCGGAGACAATGGGCCCGCCGATCCCGCGATCCTTAGCTATTTTCGCCGCGCGGACCGCGTCTATGATCACACCGGCCGAGTTCGGTGAGTCCCAGACTTCGAGCTTGTACTCCAGGTTCAACGGCACGTCGCCGAACGCCTTGCCCTCCAGCCTGACATACGCCATCTTGCGGTCATCTAGCCACGGTACGTGGTCGGAGGGTCCGATGTGCACTGCCGCGCGCTCCATCTCGTGCGGGATCTGCGAGGTCACGGCCTGTGTTTTGGAGATCTTCTTGGACTGGAGCCTGCTCCGCTCCAGCATGTTCATGAAGTCCATGTTCCCGCCGAAGTTGAGCTGGTAGGTGCGCAGCAGCTCGACCCCCCGATCCTCGAACAATTTCGCCAGCACCCGGTGCGTGATCGTAGCGCCGACCTGCGACTTGATGTCGTCGCCGACGATCGGCACGCCCGCCTTGGTGAACTTGCGTGCCCACTCCGGGTCGGATGCGATGAACACGGGCAGCGCGTTGACGAACGCCACGCCCGCGTCAAGCGCGCACTGCGCGTAGAACCGGTCAGCCTGCTCCGAGCCCACCGGCAGGTAGGAGACAAGCACGTCTGTTCGTGTTTCCTTCAGGACGGCCGTCACATCGACCGGATCGTCGTCGGACTCCGCGATGATCTCCCTGTAGTACTCGCCGAGGCCATCCATGGTGGGACCGCGCTGAACGATCACGCCGGTCGGCGGCAGGTCACAGATCTTGATGGTGTTGTTCTCGCTTGCCACGATCGCCTCGGACAAGTCGTGCCCGACCTTCTTCGCGTCCACGTCGAAAGCGGCAGAGAACTCCACGTCCCGCACGTGGTAGGGGCCGAAGCGCACATGCATAAGACCTGGCACCCGGCTGCCGTCGTCGGCGTCCTTGTAATACTCGACACCCTGCGCGAGCGAACTCGCGCAGTTGCCCACACCCACGATGGCCACGCGTACGGAACCCATCTGGACTGCTCCTTTACTATTGTGTGTGCCGGTATGCGCGCCCGCCATAGCCTGGCGGCTCAGCGTGGCTCCGGCGTTGTGTTGCGTTCCGTGTGAACAGCGGCCGGCGGTGTACCGCTGCCCGGGTCAGACCGCCGCTCGGAATCGATCAGCTCGTTGAGCCAGCGAACCTCGCGCTCTACCGACTCCAATCCGTGTCTCTGCAGCTCGAGCGTGTAGCTGTCCAGCCGTTCCCGCGTCCTAGCCAGAGCTCCGCGGACGCCCTCGAGGCGCTCCTCGAGCCTGGTTCGCCTGCCTTCGAGGATCCTCAGCCGCACATCCGCGCGAGTCTGGCCGAAAAACGCGAATCGCACGCCGAATCCGTCGTCCTCCCATGCCGCTGGACCGGCTTCGGCGAGGAGGTTCTGCAGCCGGTCCTTGCCATCGGCGGTGAGCCGGTAGACGATCTTTGATCGGCGCCCGGCGCGGGCGCGGCCGGTGCCATCCCGCGGCTCATCAGCCTCCTCGGCGATCATGCCCTGGGCGAGTAGCAGTTTGAGACACGGGTAAAGCGACCCGTACGAGAACGCACGAAAGGTACCGAGCAGGGCGTTGAGCCGCTTGCGCAGTTCGTATCCGTGCATCGGCGTCTCGTGCACCAGCCCGAGGACGGCGAGCTCGAGCACGCCCGGCCGGTTGCTGCTCACGTCGTGGTCACCTCTGCGGATAGGGGATAAGCCGTGGCCGCCCGCTTGCGGCCGCCGCAGCCATCATGATGAGTGGCTGTGGAACCCGGCTCCGAACCTTCAGTGCGATGTATCAGTGCGATACATCGCCAAGATATGTTGAGTCGCCTCATCGCGCAAGTCAGGTGATCCTGCCGGGACGATGCCGCCGGTCACAGCATCGGCCGGCGTTGCCGGCGAGATCTGGTCGACGGCCGCGCCTGCCCAGCATCTGGGCTCGGCCGGTGTTGCCCATCCGTCGTACTCTGTCGGGCATGGGGTCACGTCGATCGGTAATCGACTACGCGCTCGCCCGGCGCGCGACGCTCGCGTCCGTGTCCGCCGGCCACACGACGGTCGCTGACGTCTGTGACGCCCATCCATACCTGCTGCGGGCAGCGAAATTTCACGGCGAGCCGACCGGCGCAGACTGCCCCATCTGCCGCAAGACAAAGCTCACCCACGTGACATACGTCTATGGGGACGAACTCGGGCAGTACGAGGGCCGGGTGAAGCAAGCGCCAGAGCTAGCCGAGATGGCACTCGAATACGGAGAGTTCCGCGTGTACGTCGTCGAGGTCTGCCAGAGTTGTGCCTGGAATCACCTTGCGTCGTCCTACGTTCTCGGCACCGGCGAGCCACGTCCACGGCGTGGCAGGCGTGCTCGCTCCGGCGGGTGACGAGGGCGCGCAGGTGTCGTTATGGCGAAGGTGTCCATTAGCGCGGGTGTATAGATGGAAGTGCGCAGATAGAGCTTCGCAGATAAGCCGGGCCGCTGCGCGGCGCGGCACACCGGACAACCTTGTAGCCTCGGTGACTCCGGCAGGGGCCTGCTCGCGTGCTCGCCCGTCGCCGCAGCCAGCTACCCAGCGAGGACGCGTGAGTACGAGAGACTTCACCCGGCCACAGCGGCCCGGCCGTCCGTACGGGCGCGAGCCATATCAGCGCGAGCGCGTCCGGCCCGATGGCGCCGATCCGCCGGATCGCTCTGATGATCCGTACGGGATCTACCGGCCCGCGGACGGCGCGCGTGGCGGTCACCGAGCCTCGAGTTCCACCACATTGCGCCCGGGAGCGCAGGAGCGCCCTGGGCGGCCGGAGCGCCCTGGGCGGCCGGAGCGCCCTGGGCGGCCGGACCGCGCTGGCGGACCTGGCGCACCGCGGGGGCCCATGCCACCAGGCAAACGCCGTGGCCAGGGAGGTAACGGTGGCTTCTTCCTGCGCATGCTGCGTGGTCCCTGGACGTGGAAGAGGATCGCCACGATCGTGTGCATCGCATTCGGCCTCGGCATCGCCCTGGTGGCAATCGTGATCGGCATCGCCTATGCGCAGACCCCGATCCCCAGCGCCGTGGCGCAGGCGGCACAACAGCAGGACTCGATCGTGTACTTCAGCAACGGCAAATCCGTCGCCGACACGTTCGGCAACACCGACAGGCAACTGCTGACCTCCAGCCAGATACCTTCGGTGCTGAGGAACGCCGTGCTCGCCGCCGAGGACAGGCACTTCTACACCGAGGGCGGGGTGTCACCGACGGGCATCCTGCGCGCGACGTACACCGACCTGAGAGGCGGCTCGATTCAGGGCGGCTCGACGATCACTCAGCAGTTCGTCAGGAACTATTACCAGAACATCGGCACGGCGGAGACGATGTCGAGGAAGCTCAAAGAGATCTTCGTCTCGATGAAGCTGGCTAGGCAGAAGTCCAAGTCCTGGATCCTCACGCAATACCTGAACACCATCTACCTAGGCAAGGGCACGTACGGCGCGGGCGCCGCGTCGCAGATGTACTTCGGCGTCCCCGCGTCGCGGCTATCCGTGGCCGAGGCTGCGACACTCGCCGCGATCATCCAGTCACCCGGTTACTATCCGACGTCCGCACCTGGCGCGCGGCAGGCGCTCATGGCGCGCTGGCATTACGTGCTGAACGGCATGGTGGCGATGGGCACCCTGTCATCGAAGCAGGCAGCGGCACAGAAATTCCCGAAACTCGGCGACTACCAGCAACTCGGCATCGGGCCGGACGCTTACGACGGCTACATCAAGGACGCCGTCTATAACGAGCTGCGTACCATGTACCACTACACCGATAGCGAGATCAACAACGGCGGCCTGCGGATCGTCACCACGTTCGACAAAGCCAAGATGGACGCCCTTTACCGTTCGGTGCGCGAGAACGAGAAGCTCATGCAGGAGGGCGGCAAGGCGCTGCCGTGGTACGCGCACGTGGGCGCGGTGCTCGAACAGCCGAACACGGGCGCGATCGTCGCCATGTACGGCGGTCCCGGCTACGATGCCGCCCACTGCGCCAGGATCAAATGCCAGTACGACATGGCATTGACGAACCGCGAGCAGGTCGGTTCGTCGTTCAAGCCTTACGTGCTCGCAGAGGCGCGCGCGCAGGGCATGAGCGTCCAGTCCAGCGTGCTCGACGGCTATTCACCGATCTGCGTGCCTGCCGACACCAACCCGATGCTGTACGCCGCCAGGGTGCCGTCACCGACCGCGCCATGCCCGTCGTCTGCTGGCCCGATGGCATTCAACGTGTCGAACGACCAGGGAGACGGGAGCTTGGGCCCGGTAAGTGTGCAGGTCGCGACGGCTGCCTCCCTGAACACCGCCTACACAGATCTGCTCCACCGGGTGGGCACGCAGAAGGTCATCGACCTGGCGCAGAAGTTCGGGGTCGACACGAGCAACTACCCGAACGGCTCCGGGCTGGAATCCATGCGCGGCCAGGTTGGCATCGCTCTTGGGCAGGGCTCCCTCACCGCGGAGGAGCAGGCGACGATGTTCAACACGCTCGCGGACGGCGGCGAGTACATCACGCCACATGTCATCGAGCGGATCACCCAGGGCAGCACGACCCGGACGGCCAGCATCACCCACGTGGAGGTGCTCACCCCCGACGTCGCGTCGGATGTCGACTGGGCCCTTTCCTTCGATGTCCAGCAAGGCGGGACCGCGACGAACGCGGCCATGGCAGACGGCCGGGAGATCATCGGCAAGACTGGTACCACGAACGCCGCACAGTCCGCATTCTTCATCGGCGCGATACCGCAGTACACCCTGTCGGTCGGGATCTTCTCCAACAAGCAAGACGGCAACAGCAACCACCAGTCGCTCAACCTGCTTGGTGGGTTGGCCGGCGGCGGCTACGGCGGGGACTGGCCGTCCATGATCTGGCGTACCTTCGCCGAGCAGGAGTTCGCGCAACTGCCCGCACAGAACTTCCCCGCGCCCGACTTCGGCGGGGTCAGCTGGGATCTGCTCGGCCCGTTGCTCACGCCACCTGCGCAGCCGCAACCGCAGCCCCAGCCGCAACCGCAGCCCCAGCCGACAACTCCTGTCTGCGACCCGCTGAGTCCCTTCTGCGGGCACCACCACCACGGGACCCCGTTGCCGTGCCCGCCCGGCCTGCAACTGCCCGGCTGCGCAACGCCCATGCCCACGCCAACGTCGGGAGCGCCGAACCCGCCCATCCAGACCCCGCCCGGTGGGCCGCCGACGGGCGGCGTCACGAACCAGGCCGCCATGTCGAGCGCCACGCGGCGCGGACTAGCCAGCGGGCGCGCCGTAACGTAACGGCACCTGCCGGGTCGCCGTAGGCTGGCCAGATGATCGAACGGCGGCCGCAGGCGCCAGGCGCCGACGGGCAACCTGAGCCCGGCGGCGACCAGCCCGGCGCCACACCGCAGGCCGATCCGCCGGATCAGCGAAACGCCCCTGGCGCCCTTCCCGCCCACGCTCCTGACGGCCGGCCGGCGAGCCGGTGGCTGGCTCGCCGGGCGCGCGCGTGGCTGACTTGGCCGGCGCCCGGGCGGGTGCGACGGGCGGTGTTTCCGGTTCCACGCCGGTACTTGCCGCCGCGGCGCTGGCGGGCACAGCGCTCGCGTTCCTTGAAAAGCTGCCGTGCAGGAACGGGGGCTGGAACATCCCGGGCAGGCAGTTCCAGCTGGCCTGCTACACCGACATCTACCCGCTGTATTTCGGCGAGCGGCTAGCCAACGGTAAGGTGCCCTACACTGGCCACCCAGTCGAATACCCGGTCCTGATCGGCGCGGCAATGCAGGCGGCCGCCTGGCTGGTTCGCTCGATCAGCGACCCTTTCGCCCGGGGTCAGCGGTTCTTCGACGTCACCGTGGCCGGGCTCGCCGTGTGTGCCATCGTTGGGGTCCTCGCCACTGCCTACACGGCCGGTCCGGCCAGACGGCGTGACGCGCTGCTCGTCGCGTTGAGCCCGGGCCTGATCCTGTCCGCGTTCATCAACTGGGACCTGATCGCGATGGCATTGGTCGCGGCAGGCATGGCTGCCTGGGCGGCCCGGCGGAATGTACTCGCCGGGGTGCTGCTTGGGCTCGCAGTCGCCACCAAGTTCTACCCTTTGGTTTTCTTCGGCCCGCTGCTGCTGCTCTGCCTGCGAGCGGGACGTATGCGGGCATTCTGGGTGGCGACCGGGTCGGCCGCGCTGGCCTGGCTCGCGGTCAACGTGCCGGTGATGCTGGCCGCTCCGGCAGGCTGGCGTACGTTCTACAGTTTCAGCCGGACGCGGCCCGCCGACTGGGGCGCGATCTGGTACTTCTTCGAAACGCGGCGGGTGCCGCTGCTCGGCACCGTGAACCTGGGCACCCTGAACGAACTCAGCGCCTTCGCCTTCGCTATCGGCTGCGTGGCGATCGCGGTGCTGGCAATGGCCGCGCCGCGCAGGCCACGGCTGCCACAGTTGTTCTTCCTCGCGCTAGCGGTGTTCCTGCTCACCAACAAGGTGTGGTCGCCGCAGTACGTGATCTGGCTGGTGCCTCTCGCGGTCCTGGCCAGGCCGCGGCTTGGCGCGTACCTGCTCTGGCAGATCGCGGAGGCAGGCTATTTCCTCGCTATCTGGTGGTATCTGCTCACCGTGCCCGGCGAGTCCGCAGGCGTGACCGGATTCCACGGGATCGGGCAGGGCTGGTACTTCACCGCTCTCCTCCTCCGTTTCGCCACCACCGCACTGCTTGCCGCGCTTGTCGTCAGGGACGTTCTGCGCCCGGATGGCGATGTGGTGCGTGCCGACGGGGAGGACGACCCGGCGGGCGGTGTGCTCGCCGGTGCCCCGGACGTCTTCGTGCTGCGCCGCGGTGCACGCCGTCCCGCCCCGCTGATCGGGCAGGCAAGAACCGGGTAGCGCGACGGCCCGGCGGGCCGCCCCGCGCAGCCGTTAGGGGCGTGCCTGGTCAGCTGCGGCCGAGCTGGCCGCGGAGGAAGCGGATATCCGCCGCCTGGCCGTCATCGTCATCCGGTGTCTCGCAGACGACCGGCGCTCCCGCCGCACGTACCACCTCGACTATGAGCTTCGGGTCGATCGTGCCGCGCTCGAGGTTGTCGTGCCTGTCGCGGCCGGACCCGAACTCGTCCCTGCTGTTGTTGCAATGCACAAGGTCGATGCGCCCGGTGATGGCGGTGACCCTGTTAACGATTCCCTGCAGCTCCTCGCCACCCGCGTGCGCGTGACAGGTGTCCAGGCAGAACCCTGCGTGCCCGGCGGAAGCAGCTACGCCGATGGCATCCCAGAGCCTGGCGATCGCCTCGAGGGTCCTTGCCATCGCGTTGCCGCCACCCGCCGTATTCTCGATCAGGACGCGGAGCGGGAACTCGGCCCGCTCGAAGACCTTCTGCCAGTTGGCGAAGCCCGCGGCCGGATCGGCTGCAGCGAGCACGTGGCCGCCATGCACAATGAGTGCCTTCGCCCCGATCGACGCGGCCGCATCCGCGTATTGGGTGAGCAGCTTGCGGCTGGGGATCCGGATCCGGTTGTTGGTGGTGGCGACATTAATCAAGTAGGGCGCGTGCACATAAAGGTCCAGCCCCGCCGCCCGGGCGGATCGCCGGAATTCGTCCAGGTCGGCCGGCAGAACCGGTGCGTCGTACCGCTGCGGGTCGCCGAGGAAGAACTGCACGACATCCGCGCCGCGGGCAACTGCCGCAGCGATCGGGTCGGCCTGGTGGACATGAGCTCCGATGCGCAGCACGCCTTCGAGCCTAGTGCGCGTTAGGCGCTGGACCGGGCCGCTGGCGGCGTGCGGGTACTCGGCTGACGCCGGTTGTGGCCGGTCATGCGGACAGCGAGAACCCGCCGTGCGCGATGCCAAGCCCAGCGCCGACGAATCCGCCGATGATCCCCACCACGATGAGCATCCGCTCGCCCCGCGTCGCCGAGACGAACTGTGCATACATGCCGAGCGCGAAGCAGATCATGCCGAGCACGGTGGCAGCCAGGTGTGTCTGCACGATCAGCCCGAGAGCGAACGCGACGATCCCGCCGATGCAGACGAACACGGTTAGCGCGTTCATCAGCGGATGACGCTTGCCGTCGGTGTTGAGCGTCAGGTGCGACGCCGGCGGCGTGTCCTGAATCTGAGTGTCGTCAGGCACGGGAGCCACCTCCACAGGTGTACCTCTTGCCGATATACACCACAGGTGTTCCCGTGTCCATGCCGCTGGAATCCCGCCGCAGGAGCGGCGTCGGCAATGTGGCCCTGGCATCGGTGCGCCCTTGGTAAGCTGACTCGACCGCGTCAGGCCGTCGGGGCAAAGGCGCGGATTCCTCCTGTCACGGAGAGACCGTGACCGCCAGTCCAGGGGAGGCCTGAGCCGCATATGCGCCAGTATGAATTGATGATCATCCTTGAGCCAGGGCTTGAGGAGCGGACGGTCCAGCCATCGCTCGATCAGTTCCTCAAGGTCGTTCAGACTGGCGGTGGCACCGTGCAGAAGGTCGACGTGTGGGGGCGCAGGCGCCTGGCATACGAGATCGACAAGAAGTCCGAGGGCATATACGCGGTGATCGACCTAACCGCCGATCCGGGCACCGTGCGGGAACTCGACCGGCAGTTGAACCTCAACGAGGGCGTGCTGCGCACCAAGGTCATGCGCCCCGAGCGACACTGACACCGGCGCAGGGGCGCCGAGGGCATACCGCCCGTGCTGGCGTCCGGCGTCACCCCCACCCATCCACCATCCGAACCGACCGGGAGCACGGCCGATGGCAGGCGACACCCAGATCACGATCGTCGGCAATCTAACTAGCGATCCGGAACTCCGCTATACCCCGAACGGCCAGGCCGTGGCGCGCTTCAGCGTGGCCTCGACGCCGCGGTTCCGCGACAACGCAAGCGGCGAGTGGAAGGACGGCGATCCCCTCTTCCTGTCATGCGACATCTGGCGGCAGGCCGCTGAGAATGTCGCGGAGACTCTGCAGCGGGGTATGCGAGTGATCGTCCAGGGTAGGTTGCGGCAGCGTTCGTACGAGACCCGCGAGGGCGAAAAGCGCACCGTTTACGAGGTTACGGTGGACGAGGTCGGCCCCTCGCTGCGCTACGCGTCGGCCAAGGTCACCAAGACCGCCCGTTCCGGTGGCGGCTTTGGTGGTGGCCCGGGTGGGCCAGGCGGGGGCTCAAGCCGTGACTCCGGTGGGGGTCCCGGTGGGTCGGGTGGGGCAGCGGACGACCCGTGGGCGACCACCGGGACCGGCTCCAGTGGAGGCGACAGCTTCTCCGATGAGCCGCCCTTCTGACCCGGCGGCGCCGGGTCAGAAGGTGCCGGACCCTTACTCACCGGCGGGACTCCGGAACCCCAGCACCCTGCTCACCCAGGGGGCGACCCCCGGAACCCCGCACCCTGCTCACCCGGGGGGCGACCCCCGGAACCCCGCACCCTGCTCACCCGGGGGGCGACCCCCGGAACCCCGCGATAGAAACCGATAACGACCATCCCCGCCGCAGGCGGGGCTCTTGAGAGGGAGCACCACGATGGCCAAGGCACCGGCACGCAAGCCGAAGAAGAAGGTGTGCCTTTTCTGCCAGGAGAAGATCTCCTACGTCGACTACAAGGACATTGGGCTGCTGCGGAAGTTCATCTCCGACCGTGGCAAGATCCGGGCCCGCCGGGTAACCGGTAACTGCACGCAGCACCAGCGGGACGTCGCCTCAGCGATCAAGAACGCCCGTGAGATGGCCCTGCTGCCGTACACGAGCACCGCGCGCTGAGGAGGTATCTGGCGATGAGTCGCACACCCATGAAGCTCATCCTCACCCACGAGGTCACCGGCCTTGGAGCGCCCGGTGACATCGTCGACGTAGCGGGGGGTTACGGGCGCAATTACCTGATCCCGCGCGGCTTGGCGATGCGCTGGACACGTGGCGCGGAGAAGCAAATCGACCTGATCAAGCGGGCCCGCTCGGCACGTGAGATCCGCGGACTCGACGACGCCAAGCAGGTCGCAGGCCAGCTTGCCGGGCTGACTGTGCGCTTGGAGACCAAGGCAGGGGACACCGGGCGGCTGTTTGGCTCGGTATCCGCAGCCGACATCGCGGCAGCCGTGCGCGCCGCCGGAGGTCCGGAGCTGGACAGGCGCCGCATCGAGGTCCGCAGCCCGATCAAGACCGTCGGCGCGCACCAGGTTGCTGTGCGGTTGCATCCCGAGGTCAGCGCCACGCTCGACATTGAGATCACCGGGGCCTGAGGCGGCGGCCGCTGCTACGGCGTATCGGCAGCGGAGGGCGGGCTGCGCGGCGCGGGTTCTGGCGGCCCGGTTTCGGGAGGCCCGGGCGCCGGTCCGGCGGAGCCGTAGCCCGCGGCGCGCCGTGCGAGCTCAGGGTCGAGGTCACCGACCAGAGTCCAGACACTCGCGACCCGCCCGGTCAGCTCCGTCGCGGTCAATGATCCGGGGTTAGCCGCCGCGAGGTCGTCGATCGCCCGGGTAAGCCTCGCGACCTGATCCGAGGCAGCAGGGCCGGTGTCGTCCGAACGCATGTTCGAATGCTACCGCCGCGGCGTGCGGTCCGTCCGGCTAATGCGGAGGAGGGGCCGCAGATTCTCCGCTGGCCGGGCAAACCCGCGTGGGAGCAACGGCTTGCCTGACTGCCGCTCCGCTCGATGTGCAGCAGACGGTCCCATCCGCGTGCACTCAGCCGCGCACCGCGCCGGTCACCAGCCAAGCCGAGCCATCGCTCGTAGCGTGAGCGTACAGAACCTCGCCCCCAGGCCACGCGCTGTACGCCAGCCACAGCGCGAGGAGGCCGTCGTGCGACGTCCAGACGAGCGCGACCAGGGGCAGGAACACCGCCAGGCCGATGGGGCCAGCCATGGCCGGGACGGCGTTGAGTGCGACGTTCAGCGGCCGGTCTGGACCATTCCTCCGTCGAGGGCCGGGCCTGACACCAACGCGCGGCTTGGACACATTGGGATGCGCGTGTCCCGGTGTCACAGGCGGGTCACTTGTGGATAACTAATTTGTATCTGTGGACGTGCATGTGGCTCGGTGACTTTTTTTTACACACAGGGCGTGGATGACGTTCTCGCTGGTGACAGCGGGTTACTGGGAAGGATCTCGCAGCCATTCCCCACCCTTGTCCCCAGGCTGCGCACATCCGGTGCGGCGTGTCTGCACAGGTCGTCCACAGGCCTGTGCACAGCAGCATTTGGCCCGCCGGCGGCTGCCCGCAAAACTGTCAGACCTGTCCGCTAGATCTATATGAGCTTGATCTATAGCGGTCAGGATGCATGGCGGCGGCCACCCTCGGCTGTCGGCTACATGTGCCCGTGGGGGAGGCGGTGGAGGGTGGCGTGAGCGTCGCGGAGATCGCTTCCCGCGGTGGGGAGTTCGAACGGACGCCACCGCATGACGTGGCCGCCGAGCAGTGCGTGCTCGGCGGGATGCTGCTGTCCAAGGACGCCATCTCTGATGTGATCGAGGTGATCCGCCCCCAGGACCACTACCGGCCCGCGCACCAGATCATCCACGAGGTCATCCTCGACCTCTATGCCCGCGGCGAGCCGGCCGATGCGGTCACCGCCGCCGCCGAGTTGACCAAGCGCGGTGATCTCAGCCGCGCCGGGGGAGCGCCGTACCTGCATACCCTGATCGCATCGGTGCCGACCGCGGCCAACGCGGGTTATTACGCCCGGATCGTCCGTGAACGCGCGATCTTGCGGCGCCTCGTTGAGGTGGGCACGAGGATCGTGCAACTGGGCTATACGGGCGACGGTGACGCGGACGAGCTTGTCGACCGTGCCCAGGCCGAGGTGTTCGGCGTCACCGACCGGCGCGTCAGCGAGGATTACCTCCCGCTTTCCGAGATCATGCCCGGCACGCTGGACGAGATCGAGGCGATCGGCAGCCGCGGCGGCGGCATGGTCGGCGTGCCGACCGGGTTCGGCGACCTTGATTCGCTCACCAACGGGCTGCACCCGGGCCAGATGATCGTGATCGCCGCGAGGCCGGCCGTCGGGAAGGCGCTCGCACTCGGTACGCCGCTGCCGACTCCGGCCGGATGGACGACGATGGGCGACGTCAAGGTCGGTGATTACCTACTTGGAGCGGACGGCAAACCGACCAGTGTGCTTGCCGCCACCGACGTCATGTGCGGCCGGCCGTGCTTCGAGGTGGAGTTCGACGACGGCACGGTCGTCATCGCCGACGCGGAGCACGGCTGGCTGACCGACACCGGCGCCTCACGCAAGTCCGCGCACGCTGCGGCAACCGGACACGACGGATACCGCAACCAGCGGATGTTCGCCTCCGTCAAGACCACAAGGCAGATCGCCGGCACGGTCCACTTGGACAGTGGTGACAAGCGGCTGAATCACTCCGTCCAGATTGCTGCGGCGCTGGACCTGCCAGCCGCCGACGTCGCTACTCCTCCATATGTACTTGGTGTCTGGCTTGCAGGAGAGCATTCCGCGGCAGCGTGCTTCGGCTCATTTGCTGGCGCGCTCAACGACCTGGGAGTGCTGTCGAATAAGCACATACCGGTCCCTTATCTACGGGGCTCGGAGGCGCAGCGCCGGGCGCTGCTTGCTGGCCTGCTCGACATGGGCGGCGCGGTGACCGGGGCGGGATCGGTCCAGTTCGCCGTTACCTCCAGGCGGCTCGCGGAGAGTTTTCGCGAACTGGTCACAAGCCTGGGCTATCGGTGCGGTTGGTCAGAAGAGTCAGTGCGCGGCCGTTCGGCTGAGTCGTCGGTGGCCTACGTCATGACCTTCACCACCGAAGATGACGTATTCCGGCTGGAGCGCAAGCGGATCATGCACGAAGACCGGCGGCCGGCCAAGGCGCCGCCGCGCACGCGCCTGCGGTACATCACGGCCGTGCGGGAGATCCCGAGCGTCCCCGTCCGATGCGTCCAAGTCGATAATCCCGAACATCTTTACCTAGTCGGCCGAGCCATGATCCCGACCCATAACTCCACGCTGGCGCTGGACATCGCGCGGGCTGCCGCGGTGAGGAACGGGCTGACTACTGTGATCTTCAGCCTGGAGATGGGCCGCAAC
Source organism: uncultured Actinomycetota bacterium (assembly GCA_963727015.1). Classification (GTDB taxonomy): domain Bacteria; phylum Actinomycetota; class Actinomycetes; order Streptosporangiales; family Streptosporangiaceae; genus DATFVJ01. The sequence continues at coordinate 673,350 of CAVSEV010000011.1, forward strand.
GAGATCACCATGCGGCTGCTGTCAGCCGAGGCGAGGGTGCCGCTGCACACGATGCGCACCGGGCAGATGAGCGATGACGACTGGTCCAGGCTGGCCCGGCGGATGGGCGAGGTGGCGGAGGCCCCGCTGTTCATTGACGACTCGCCGAACATGTCGATGATGGAGATCAGGGCCAAGTGCCGCCGACTCAAGCAGCGCCACGACCTGCGGATAGTGATCGTCGATTACATGCAGCTGATGAGCTCGCCGAAGCGGGTCGAGAGCCGGCAGCAGGAGGTTTCCGAGATGTCGCGGGCCCTCAAGCTGCTCGCGAAGGAACTCGACGTCCCCGTGATCGCTATCTCACAGCTGAACCGCGGACCCGAGCAACGCAACGACAAGCGCCCGCTCCTTTCTGACCTGCGCGAGTCCGGCAGCATCGAGCAAGATAGCGACGTCGTCATCCTGCTGCACCGGGAGGACGCGTACGAGCGGGAATCCCCGCGCGCTGGCGAGGCCGACCTGATCGTGGCCAAGCACCGGAACGGGCCGACCGCCACGGTGACTGTCGCCTTCCAGGGGCATTACAGCCGTTTCGTCGACATGGCGCCAGGATGAGGACGCTACCATCCCGGGCTGGTGCTAATCCTCTACGGTGCAGCTACTTGCGCAGTGCAGCCACTTGCGCAGTGCAGCCACTTGCGGTCGGCGTCAGCGGTCCGTCAGCATCAGCGCCGCGGATAGCAAGTGCTATAGCGCACGCGATCCGCGGCACTCCTACCTGGTGGAGCCGGGGCCCGGCGGATGAGAACCTACATGGATGAGCGCGATGCGGCGGATCGGGGCGGTGGAGCGGCAGGCACGCCTTGCCGTGCGGCACCATCTTGCCCCAGCGGCGCGGGCCGCGACAGCCGCCGATGTCGCCAGAAACCTGGTCGGCCTGCACGGCACCGACCCCGCGTCGGTCTTCCTCGCGATTCAGGCACGGGCACAGGGGCGGCCTGCCCCCGAGGCAATCGAGCGCGCACTGTATGAGGACCGGGCGCTGATCCGCATGCTTGGCATGCGCCGGACCATGTTCGCGGTCGCGGCCGACTTGATGCCCATCGTGCAGGCATCGTGCACGGACGAGATCGCGGTGCGGCAGCGGCGCAGGTATACGCAGTTGCTCGAGCAGGGCGGCGTGGCCGGTGACGCGGGAGCGTGGCTCAAGGACGTCGAGGAATCGACCGCCCGGGCGCTCGCTGCGCGTGGCGAGGCGACGGCCGCGGAGCTGGCCAAGGACGAGCCGCGGCTGCGCCGCCGGATCATGATGGCGGAAGGCAAGAGCTACGGCGGGATGCAGGGCGTCGGCACCTGGGTGCTGTTCATGCTTGCTGCGGACGGCCGGATCGTCCGCGGCCGCCCGCGCGGCTCATGGACGTCCACCCAGTACCGATGGCTGCCCATCGAGGCGTGGCTGCCCGGCGGGCTGGCCCGGCCGCCCGCCCCGGCGGCCCGCGCCGACCTGGTCCGCCGCTGGCTGGCGGTGTCGGGCCCGGCCACGCCCGATGACCTTCGATGGTGGACCGGGTGGACGGCCGGGCAGGTGACGGCCGCGCTCGGGCAGATCGAGGTCAACGAGGTCGACCTTGACGGCTCGCCAGGACTCGTGCTCAGGGGGGACGAGGAAACGGCCCCCCGCGAACCGCCTTGGGCGGCGCTGCTCCCAGCGCTCGACCCGACCGTGATGGGCTGGCGGGATCGGCGATGGTTCCTCGGCGGCCACGGCGGCGCGTTGACTGACCGCTCTGGCAACATCGGCCCGACGGTCTGGTGGGACGGCCGGGTCGTCGGAGGCTGGGCGCAGCGGGCGGCCGGCGAGATCGTATTCCGGCTGCTCGAGGACGTCGGCGCAGCCGCCATTAGTGCGGTGGAGGAAGAGGCCGAACGGCTGCGCGGTTGGATCGGCTCCGTTCGGGTGACACCGCGCTTTCGCACCCCGCTGGAACGTGAGCTTGCCGGCTGAACCTGCAGGAACCGCGCAGGCCGGCGGCTGGACGTGCGGTGGCCGCGAGCTGGCCAGCCAGGCACGCGCGCCCACCCGGCAAGCGGGTCACGGTCCATAGTGCCGCGGGACGCGGATGCGGCCGCCGCTTACCCGTCCTGTGGCTTGGCGCAGATGCAGAACGGATGCCCGGCAGGATCGGTCAGCACCCGCCAGCGGTCGCCGCCTGGCTGGAAGTCCGGTGCGGTAGCGCCAAGTTCCAGGCAGCGTGTCGCGGCCTTACCGAGATCGTCGACATACAGGTCGAGGTGGTATCGCTTGGGTGAGGAAGGGTCGGGCCAGCGTGGTGGCTCGTATCCGGCGACCTGGCCGAAGCCGATCGAGGTGGTCCCGTCACTGATCATCGCATACTCGTCCTGGCTATGAGTTATCTGCCAGTCGAGGAGATCGTGGTAAAACCGCGCGAGTACGGGCGGGTCGGCGCAGTCGAGGTTGACCATAGCCAGGGTTGCGATCGCAGTCATCGTCGCGCTGCCTCTCGTCTGTTGGGTTGTGCGCGTGGGTTTGCACGCGTGGGTTTGCACGCGTTTCGTCATGCGGAACCCGGACGTGGCTCCGCTGTCCGGCGACCCATCTATCGTGACCCACATTCCTGACATCTTCTGTCAGGAATGTGGGTCACGATGTCGGCGCCGCCCGCACGCGCCCGCCGCTTGCCGGATGCGGCGTCCCGCGCTCCCGATGCCAGCGACACCGCTTTTTCCATGATCTCGGAACCTTTTGCGTAGTTGTCACTACGCTCCGGGATCATGAACCGGCTCGCGCGGGGGGCCCCGCCGCGGGCATCTGGGTGGCTGACTTGACAACCGAGTGTCACTTGCGGTCTCCTTACCGTCATGCCAGCGAGCGCACAGCGTCACGGCCCCGGCGTGCACACCTCCGTGCACTTCCGCGTCGCCGTGACCTCAGTGCGTGCCGCGGGCGCTGCGCAGGGCATGTCTGACGCGTTGCGTGCCTGCGTTTCTGGCAGCTGTCTTTCGTGTTGTCGTTGACGGCCATTTCCTCCTGACGACCGTCGCTGAGCCCATCGGGCCAGGCGCCACATGGAAGATCCGCTATGAATCCCGATATTTCAACCGCTCCAGAGGTCGCCCAGCTTGCCTGGCTGCCCGCATCCGCACCGCCGTTCTGGAGTCTGGGCGTTACGACCGGCCGGATGACGGCAGGTCGCCTGGCCGCCCTGGTGCGGGCGGTGGCAGCCGACCCGGACCGATGGTGGCATCTGGTCCGCTTCGACCCGCGTTTCCCTGTTTACCTGCGCCTGGAGGCTGGTCCCGGCTGCGAGTTGTGGCTTGTCAGCACGCCCCCCGGCTACCGGGGCTCGTCGCGTGACCACGGCCAGGGGTGCGAGGCGCTCACCGTGGTCGCTGGCGAACTGGCGGAGCGGATTATCACGGCTGCGGGTGCGGCGGACCGGCCGCTGCGGCCGAACCGGGTGCGCGTGCGAGGCCGCGCTCATCTGCACGAGACGGTCAACCCAGGTACCTGCTACGCCATCAGCCTGTGCGCGCACGCAACGGCTGAACTCCCCGCAGCACCGGCCGGCTAAGGCCTTGCGGGGCCGCACCACGGCAGATTCCCAGCCCGGCGGCTGCAGCAGATCAGGGCGAAAGCGGCGTAGTTGACCGTTTGTGACGTCTCGGCATCGCTGGGGCGGTATAACCACTGGGGGACCTCTGCTGTCAGGTCGGGAGGATCGTGCAGCGCAGCCGCCGGGGTGGTGTCTCCCGGATTCCCCTCGGCCGCGGGCGGGCCGTTACGCTCGCGGGCCGGATTTCCGCGGGCGGGGCCGCGGCCGCGGTCGCCATTTGCCTCATCGCGGCGCTGATCGCCGGGATGTCGGTATTGCATGGTGTCCGGACGACTGCGGCGCCTGGACCGGCACGCTCCGCGCCCGCGAATCGGCTGGGCGGCCGCCCGCGGCCGTCGTCTACGCACCCCAACGTGATAGCCGTCCCTGTGGCCGAACTGACCCGGGCTGTACGGCACATAATGTCCGCGCAGCAGGGCTCCGCCGCGCGCCGCGACTACGGCACCGATGTGATGGGCAAGCCGGTTGTGCAGATGACGCGGACCAGTGCCGATCGATCGTGGGTTTTCGGGACAACCGTGATCCCGGTCCCGGCGGGCAGTGCCGCACCGCCGTGGACGGCCTTGTTCGTGGCGCACGCAACCGGCGGGCGCTGGCACATCGCCTTGTCGGGAACCTCCGGTTTCGTGCCCATGCTTGCCTCGGCGACCGTGGTTACCGGGGCGGAGAAGCAACTGCTTGCGCGGTTCAGCGCGGCGCAGGCGGCTCCTGCGTCCGGTGCCTCCGCTCCTACGGTGAGCAGTGCGCCGACCGCCACCCCGGTGGGCAGTGGCAGCACGTCTCCGTCAGGCGCCACAGCGTCGCCTGGCGGTAGTTCGCTGTCGCCGGGCGGCGCGCAGCCGTCCCCCGGAAGTAGTGGATCGACGGGTAGTAGCGGATCGCCTGGTAGTGCGGCGAAGTCTTCTGGTGGTGCCGGGCCTCCTGATGGTGCCAGGCCTTCTGGTGGTGCCGGGCCTTCTGGTGGTGCCGGGCCTTCTGGTGGTGCCGGGCCTTCTGGTAGTGCTGGGTCTCCTGGTGGCAGCGCGGTGCCTGGTGCCGCCGGCCTTGGACTCCCTTGGCGTGCCGGTCAGTCGTGGCGGCTTGTCGCTGCGTTCAGCGGCGGCGGCACCGGGCACGTGGTGTCGATGCTCGCCTTCGCCGGCGGTGACGGACGGGTCCGCGCGGCCGGCCCGGGGCGCCTCTACCGCTTCTGTGGCGGACCCGGCAGTGACGCACTGATCGAGGTGATCCATCCCGATGGATCGGCGACCGAGTACTACCAGCTCAGTGCCGAGACAAAGATCGGTGACGGCAGCCTTGTCGCGGGCGGCACCTATCTAGGGATGACCGGCACGTCGATGGCCTGTGGCGGCACCGTGCCGGGCCCGGGGCCCGGGCCCGGGCCGGGCAAGCGCGCGGCCCGGAGCGCGGGCGACGGCAACGGGATGAGCAAGCGGGCAAGCAGCCCGCGGCCGGGTGCGGCGGCGTTCGCCGTGCTCGGCAACGGAGGCGTGATGAACCTCATCGGCGTGACGCTGGGCGGGTGGACCTTCCACGCCCAGGCAAACCCGCCGCTTGTGTGGGCGCAGCGAGCAGCGGTCCGGGTAACACTCGGCGGGTTGCTGATGAACTACCGCGCGGCCACGCGCGGCCCCGCGACCGAGGCACCGTCACCCGCGCCGAGCCCCCCGCCGAGCCCGGCGCCGCGTGGTGGCCCATCACCGCCTTCGCCGCAGCCCTAGGCCGGCGAATCGTGAGCCGGCCAGCCGTGCCCTTCTGCCCCATATATGCCTCTGACCTGGGAAAACAACGTCCTTCGCATGCCCTTTATATCGTTTCGTTGCGAACCTGGAATGTGCGACGGTAGCATCATTGACGGCCAGGGGATGCTGTCCTGTTACTAGCTTGCAGCTCGTAATAAGGGCACGCGGATCCTGGCGCCTGCGTCTGGCGCTGTGGCCAAATATCGGGTGTCATGTCACCCCCTTTTGTGGGAGGCAGCATGTCAGCGAGGAGCGGCCAATTGCGGGACCGGTGGCAGGTCCGTCAGAAAGGGCACGTCAGCACGGCTCGCCTGATTGTATCGATCGTCGTCATCGTAGTCTTCGCCGCCGGGACCGCGGCGGGCGACACCAGGACCGGCGAGCGGATTGCTGACGCGGCGCAGCGGTTCCTGACCTTCTACTCTGGCGTATTCGCGCTCGTGGCGCTTACCGGCGCGGTCGTCGTCGGCCTGGCTGCGACGGATCGCATTGTCATGTCCGCGGGAAACCGCATAGTCGGGCAAGCGGTGCACCGCGCCATGGCATTCATCGCGGTCGCGTTCCTGGTGACGCATATAGCCATGGAAGTAGTGGTAGGCAAGTCGAAAGCCATCGATTCCGTCGTTCCTTTCCTGGCGCACGGCAAAACCTTCTACGTGGGCCTCGGAACTATTGCCTCTGACTTGATAATATTGATCGCAGCGACCGGGATAGCGCGCAGAAGTTTCGCAGCGAAGTCCAGTCCATTTGTCTGGCGCATTCTCCACGGTGCCGCTTATCTGGCCTGGCCGCTATCGATAGTCCACGGTCTCGTGGCAGGCCGTCATCCCAAGCCTTATGTTAGCTGGAGCTACGGCGCGTGCCTGCTCGCGGTTGGCCTCGCCCTCGTTCTGCGGAGTGTCGCGACCGTCCGGCCGCGTCAAGCCACCGCTCAGGCGTGGCCGGACGACCGGGGCTCGCCCACCCCGGCGGCGGCCAGCGTCGCCGCGCACGCGTATCTCCTGCACAGTCAGCGTGGCGCAGCAGGCATCTCTCCGCGCGTGCCCACGGGCGTGCCCGCAGGCACGCTCGCCGCTGCAGGGCAGGCCGCGCCGTGGCCCGCAGTCGCAGCATCGCAGTGGCCCGTGACGCCCGCACACGGGATGCCGCTAGCGCCTGGGACGCCGGTGCTGCCTGGGACGGTGGCGCGCACCCCGGCGGGAGGTATGCCAGTGGCCCCAGGTATCCATTACCACACGCCTGCGGGTGGGACGCCTGTTGTGCCTGGCGCCGTAGCGCACACACCGGCGAGTGGAATGCCAGTGACTCCAGGAACGCAGTACCACCCGCCCACGCCGTTCTACCCGCCCACGGAGAACTACCCGCCCACGGAGAACTACCCGCCCACGGAGAACTACCCGCCCACGGAGAACTACCCGCCCACGGAGAACTACCCGCCCACGGAGAACTACCCGCCCACGGAGAACTACCCGCCCACGGAGAACTACCCGCCTGCGCAGAACTACCCGCCTGCGCAGAACTACCCGCCTGCGGGCGGAACGGCGGCCGTGCCTGGAACCTACCCCATGCCGGGTGGGATGCCAGTTGCGCCCGGGACTGCAGCGCACGCTGCCCCGAACACTGTGGTGCACGCTTCAGCCGACGGGATGCAAGCCGCGCCCGCAATCCAGCGCCAAGGACCGGCGGATAGCATGCCGGACCTGCCCGGATATCAGTACCACGCACCGGCGGGCAGGATGCCCGCCGCAGTGGGCCCGCCGTACCGCGCTCCGGGTCGCGGGATGAACCCCGGAGGGATGGGACCCGCAGAGCAGAGCGCTGGGCCGGGAACGCAGTACCGGGCCCCCGCCGACGGGATGCCGGCCGCGCCTGAGATGGATCCCCCGGCCGAATATGAGGCAGTCCCTTACCAGGTAAAGGCGCTGTATTCGGCGCCGCCCGACGACCAAGCCGGATGGGCCCCCAGATGATGAAGACACGGTTAGCGACGGAGGTCGTCCAGATAGGGACTCCGCGCCTCACCGCCGGCCTCGACCGGATGTTCCGCCTGGACCTTGCCGCCCATCTGGAGATTCACGGGCCTTTTCCGCGGCTGACGCTCAGGCAACTGATGGCCATGGCCGAGCAGGTCGACCTCAGGGGCCGTGGCGGAGCCGCTTTCCCCCTCGCCCGCAAGATGAGGGCAGTGTCCGAGTCCTCGAACACGGACAAGTCGAGAACGGTCGTGCTCGTCAACGCCGCGGAAGGCGAGCCAGCCAGCGCCAAGGACACCATGCTCCTCATCCGGTCGCCGCACCTCGTGCTCGGGGGTGCGCTCCTCGCCGGGCGGGCGCTCCGTGCGCGTGAGATCGTCGTCGGCGTCGTTAGCGGCTCACCAGCGGCGAAATCGGTTCTCGCTGCCGCTTCTGAATCGGGCCTGAAACGGCAGTTGCGGGTTGTCGAGGTGCCAGAGCGGTTCATCTCAGGCGAGGGTGGGGCGCTCGTCAACGCGGTCAACGGCCGGCTCCCAGTGCCACCGGGGCGCAAGACGCGGGCAAGCAGCCGCGGCGTGGACGGCCTGCCCACGCTGCTGTCGAATGCGGAGACATTCGCCCAGCTGGCGCTGCTCGCGCTCCTTGGCCCCGAAGACTACGGGAGGGCAGGGCCGGAGAACGAGCCTGGCACGATATTGCTGACCGTGAGCGGTTCGGCGAGGAAGCCGGCGATTGTCGAGACGCCGGCCGGTGTACCCCTCGGCGCGATCCTCGACCTCTGTGAAGCCAATATCGGGGAGGGCGTCCTTGTCGGCGGCTACCACGGGATGTGGCTGCCGCCTGCCGTCGCGGTGAACGTCGGCGTTTCGCGCTTGAGCATGGCCGACGCAGGAGGTGTGCTCGGCGCGGGCATCGTGGCGCCGCTCGGTGAGGGGACATGCCCGCTCGGTGAGGTCGTCCGCGTAGCGAGCTACCTGGCCGGGGAATCGGCTGGGCAATGTGGTCCTTGCAAGCTCGGGCTGCCCGGTGTGGCGCGTGCGCTGACCGCGCTGGCCGACGGCTCGGGCGGGATGGACGCGCTCGAGACGGCGCGCAGGTCAGCTAACGCGGTGCGGGGCAGGGGCGCGTGCGCCCACCCGGACGGCACGTCGCGGTTCGTTCTTTCCGCGCTCAATGTGTTCACAGACGATGTCGCCGCCCATGTCTTTCACGGTTCCTGCGGGCGGCCCGTGCGGGGCGTCCTGCCGCTGGAATCGGAACAGGATCAGCCCAGGCTCCAGGTCGATTGGACGCGCTGCGAGGGCCACGGGCTCTGCGCTCAGCTGGTTCCTGAACTCATCCACGTCGACCGCAACGGGTACCCGGTCTTCCTCGACGCCCCGGTGCCGTTCTGGTTGCAACGCGAGGCACAGCAAGCGGTGGAGATGTGCCCAGCGCTCGCGCTTCGGCTTGCCCAGTCGCAAGGTACGTCACAAGGGCAGCCGGGCACGGCGAGAGTGTCCATCGCGGATTCCGGCCCGACCATGCTCCAGCTCCCTGCCGGTAAGGGCGGCTAGACGGTTTGGGCTCCCCTGCCGCGTCACCTGCCTACGACGAGCCAGCCCAGGCGCGCTGGCAGTCCAAGGTGGATGCAAGAAGAGGTGGATGCAAGAAGAGAACGCTGGCGACGGCGGCAGGCTGCGGCGGCCACCCGCGGCATACAGGAAGAGGCCGCCCGCGTTGTCCTCAGTGGAGCGGTGCCATGCCGATGACAGACGGGCGCTCCCCTCAGGCTAGTCGCGCCGCACGTACCCGGAGTGCCCTATCCTTAGACGTCCGGCAGTGCAGCGTTCCGGGCAGCGAACCAGAAGCGCTTGCTAGGCTGTGCGGGTTGGTCGCCAGCCAAGTGGTCGGCAAGATCGCATTGTAGACAACTGAAGACTAGCGCTCGTAGCTCAACGGATAGAGCATCTGACTACGGATCAGAAGGTTGGGGGTTCGAATCCCTCCGAGCGCGCCGCCGCCGCCGCGCCGCATGACCGAGGCAAGAACCTGCATCACTTGCCGTAGTGTGCGATCTCGAGGACGTTCCCGTCGGGATCCTTTAACCACGCGCCCCGCGCGCCGCTCTCGTGCTCGGCGATTCCATCGACCGTCTTCACTCCGGGAAGGTCGTACTCCTCGAACACGATCCCGCGATCCCGAAGCTGTCTGACAGCGGACTCAATGTCCTCCACCTCGAACCTCATACACGTGCTCTTGGCCGTCCCGGCAAACTCAGATCGGTAGACCAAGAACCATGAACCGGCCTGGGTCTCATACCGGATACCCCCAGGCCGTTCGTCGCTGGCCGTAAGCCCGAGCATGCCGCTATAGAACTCCTTAGCCCGGCCGAGATCCTTGACGGCGATCATCGCACGCGTGCTGGCCGAGTCCAACACCACTATCACCCCATTCCTGAATAACGCCCTTTCACCCTCTCGCTCCTCGAAAGCGATGTCGAGCGCTGGGCGAGCAGCTTTGCGAGTCCAGCTCGGCCATGTCCACCAGGACGTGGGGCAACGGCTGGCTTGACGAGCGGCAGCCAGCTCGAGGATGTAACCGGCCCCGTTCCGAAGGGATCTCTAGCCTGTCTCTAGCCTTGATGGCCCGGCGAGCCCGGTCTCCGCCACGTTGAGCCCCGCCACGGCACTGGCGTTGACTGGCATCCAGCCGGGCAACGCGATCACAGTAACGTGCATGAACGGAGGCCAATGAATGACGCCGCAACCAGAATCCACTGCCCGTCGTCACGGCATGGTTTTCGATGAGATCGCGGCGGAGTACGACCGCCGCCGTCCGGCATATCCTGACGAACTCATCGACCAAGCTTGTCAGGTGGCGGGGATCGGGAGCGGCGATCATGTGCTTGAGGTTGGGTGTGGAAGCGGCCAGCTGACGCGCGGCCTTCTCGCTCGGGGCCTGCACGGCACAGCACTCGAACCCGGCACGAGCTTCATAGCGCTGGCCAGGCGGAACCTGGAAGGTGCTGGCGAGGTGGAGTTTGTGAACGCCCAGCTTGAGGACGTGTCGTTGCCCCGCGAGCGGTTTCAGGCCGTGTTCTCCGCGTCCGCGTTTCACTGGGTTGACCCTGAGGTTAGCTGGCGGAAGGCCGCTGACGTACTTGTCCCAGGGGGAACGCTCGCCCTCGTGCAGTACTGCGGACTTGAGGAGCCGCACAGCAAGCTGGATCAGGAAGCGGCGCTCGCTGCCATGAGGAAGGTCGCCCCGGACATCGCCGCTGATTGGCCGGCCTACCGGGATCTCGACGCCACGCTCGCTGGGATGGAGCAACGCCGTGGCAACGTCTCAGAGGTATGGGCCTGGTTCGGCAGCTACGACATAGGGCGGGATTACGCCGGACGCTTGTTCGGTGACGTTCAGGTCGCGGTCATGCGAAAGCTCAGCGAGCACACTTCTGACGAGCTCAACGCTCTCGTTCGTACGATGTCGTTTCACGCTCGGCTTTCACTGGGCCAACGTCAGGCCCTTGAGCGTGAACACCAGGCCATTTATGAACGACTCGGCCGACCGATTCGCGCTAGCACAGTCGTGGCTCTCGTCACGGCACGGCGCAGCACGGAGGGAGATGATCACCGCACATCGCCTCAGGGCAAGCCGAACTGATTCCATCCTGAAGTCGAGGTGTCTGGACGGTGGCCGTTTCGGGTGCCCGATAAGCTCGGGCCGGGAGTCGGGCCTGGCACTAGTGCCGCCGAGCTAACGGGGAGCGAGCATGCCTGAAGTTACCGACTGGAATACCAAGATTATCTCGGAGTTCCGCGCCAACGGCGGTAAGGCCGGCGGCCAGTTCGAGGGCGCCCCGCTGCTGATCTTGCACACGGTGGGGGCCAAGACGGGCCAGGACCGCGTCCATCCGATGATGTACCAAGCCGTCGGCGACAGCTTCGCGGTTTTCGCCTCGAAGGCGGGCGCTCCGACCAATCCGGACTGGTACCACAACCTAATCGCGAATCCCCGTGTTCGGGCCGAGATTGGCACCGAGACTGTTGAGCTCGTGGCCAGGGTTACTGAGGGCGAGGAACGGGAGCGGATCTGGGCAGCGCATAAGCGTGCCTACCCGGGCTTCGCCGACTACGAGCGAAAGACGACGCGGCAGATTCCAGTCGTCGTGCTTGATCATGCCCGCTAGCCAGGTATATCCGGCAGAACTTCGGCGGCGTGGATCGGTGCCCAGACGCCGGATACCGGGTGTACCTGCCGGAGCGCCGCGGACACGCCCACACTCCCGACGTCGACGGACCGCTGACCTATTCGGTGATGGCCGATGACACCATCGCCTACTTGGAACAGGTCGTCAGCCGCCCCGCGCATCTGGTCGGCTGGAGTGACGGCGCGGTGGTTGGATTGCTCGTCGCGCAGCGCCGTCCGGACCTCGCCACCCGCCTGGTGCTCATCGGCCAGTACTACAACTCTGCCGGCCGGGCCAGCGGGGGGATGCTGGACCAACTGCTCCACGCCGACGCGGAGGCCATGCGTTTCTTGCGCGCATAGCATGACCCGGTGTCGCCGGACGGGCCAGGGCACTTCGCCGTGGTGTACGAGAAGACGATGGACATGATCCGCACGGAGCCGGAGATAGACCTTGCGACGCTGACCGGAGTGGACGTCCCCGCTCTCGTACTCCAGGGTGATCGAGACGAGGTCACCCTGGAACACGGCGCCGCCGTCGTATCCGTCCTCCCACAATGTCGGCTTGCCGTCCTGCCCGGCAGCCACCTGTTGCCCATCGAGAGCCCCGAACTGGTAAACGCGGTCATTCTTGCCTTCTTGTGTGGCGGCCCGCCCGCGCCGCCGTGGGCGGCGGGCGGCTAGGACACGCCTAATGCATCACATCTGAGCTACGAGCGGGAGGGACCTACGCGGGCTGAAGAACGCCTTCGGCTGTCCAGGGACGTGCACGACGTGGCACCGCACATCCTGAGCATGATCGCCGTGCGGTCAGGGCCGGCGCGACTGTACCAGGCAGTCGCGGGCGGCGACCAGATGGATAGTCGCGCGCCTCAGGTGAGCGCGCGCCGCGTCGCGCTCCGTGATAAGCCGCGACAGCTGCCAGGGGACTGACGACTGGTCACCAGCGCGCGGCCGCCCTGCTCACGGCGTCAGTCCTTACCGTCCGATGACGCGCACAGCCAAAGCCTGGAGCCCGGGCCAGGCGTGCGCCTATGGTCAGTTGTCGCGCGGATATTGGTGACCGGCGCCGCGGGCTTCATCGGCTCGCACGTCGTAAGCGCCTTTGCCGCGGATGGTCACGCGGTGACCAGGCTCGATGCTCTCGCGCCGTCGGTACCCGCAGACGAGCCGGGGGCGGACGACGCGGCCGCCCCATCCGACCAGGCCGCCTCCGGCTCGGACGACCTCATCTATGCGGATGTACGACTCCCGGCGCCGCGGCTCCGCGGCGAGCTTTCGTGGCGCCCGCGGATCCGCATTGCGGATCGGCTCGCCGAGTTTTCCTGCCTTACCACGCGGGAACGGGCAATCTGACTTCGAACCGGCAGCCGCCGGTTATGTTGTGCACGTCCACTTCGCCTGAGTGCGCCTCGACGATGCCGCGCACAATCGCCAGACCGAGACCAGCGCCGGCGTAGAGGTCGGGCGTGCGCGCATCGCTGCCCCGCCAGGCGACGTCGAACACCCGCGGCAGGTGCGCCTCGGGAATTCCGCCGCAGGCGTCGGTCACGGTGAGCACTGCGCAACTGTCCTGCTGGCCTGCCGCGACCCGGACGGTGCCGTCGCTCGGGGTATGCCTGATCGCGTTGACGACCAGGTTGGTCAGTGCACGTGACATTTCCCGCGCGTCGGCCCGTACCGCGAGCGGCGAGTAGATGTCGGCCGCAAGCCTCACCCGCCGCGCCTGGGCGAGCGGGTGGGCGCCTGCCACCGCATCATCGACGAGGTCGGCGAGCCATACTTGTTGAAGCGACAGCCGCAGCGCCCCAGCGTGGATCCTGGAAAGCTCGAAGAGGTCGCCGACCATGCCGGTGAGCCGCTCCACCGCCTGCCGCATCTGGGCGTAGTAGCGCGCAGGATCGGCCGCGACCCCGTCTTCTAGTGCCTCGGCCATCGCACGCAGGCCTGCCAGCGGTGTGCGCAGGTCGTGCGAAACCCAGGCGACAAGTTCGCGGCGCGATCGCTCGAGTGCTCGTTCCCGGTCTCGCGACTCCGCGAGCCGCGTACTTGTCGCGGTGAGCTCACGGCTGAGGTCGGCCATCTCGGCCGTGGCGAGCCTGGGCGCGGCGGGCGGCCCGGCCGGCCGCCTGGTGAACTGGTCCGGATTTCTGCCGAGCACCCGCAGCGCCGACCGCAGCGCCTTGCTGTCGGCGGCGACGCTGCGCCCGAGCAGCGCGGCCATGGTGAGCGCGACCACCCCGGCCGAGACGCAGATCACCAGGACGGTTCCGAAGTCGGCCTGCGAGATGAACATGGCATGCGCCGCGCCGACGATGCCCGCCGCCATCGCGAGCACGCTGGCGAGCGCGATCGCGAATAGGGCGGCGCGCAGGGATCGGCCGCGCAGTAACCGGAGCACGAGCAAGCCGACGACGCCCACACAAGCCGCGCCACCCGCGGCTATCCCGATGATCTCCACGGTGTCACTCACCCGGCGCCACCGGCCGCGTCGAAACGGTATCCAACTCCCCACACCGTAGCGATCCGCGCGGGCCGCGCCGGATCGTCCTCGATCTTCTCGCGCAGCCGCCGGACGTGCACAGTGACGGTGGACATATCGCCGTACTCCCAGTCCCAGACCCGGCGCATCAACTCGTCCCTGCTGAACGCCCGGCCGGGGTGGGCCATGAAGAACGCGAGCAGGTCGAACTCCCTGCCGGTCAGGTCGAGCGTTACGCCCGCACGCTCCGCGTGGCGGGCCGCGACATCGAGTTTCAGGTCACCGGACCGGTAGGCGGCCGCGGCTGGCCGTGCCCTGCCCGGCCCGCCGCGGGCCCGGCTGAGCACGGACTGCGCGCGCAGGACGAGCTCGCGCGGGCTGAAAGGCTTGGTCACGTAGTCGTCTGCACCCGTCTCCAGGCCAAGGATCCGGTCGCTCTCCTCGCCCCGTGCGGTCAACATGATCACTGGAACGGGCCCAAGCTCCCGGATCCGCTGGTGTACCTCAATGCCATCGATTCCTGGCAGCATGAGATCGAGCACGACCAGGTCGGGCAGCCGGGCTTCGGCGGCAGCGACCGCCTCGTAGCCGTCGGCGGCGTGCCGTACCCGGTGGCCGGCGCGCTGCAGGTAAGTGGCGACGACCTCGGCGACCGTCCGGTCGTCGTCGACCACCAGCACATCGGCGGCATCGTCCATGGAGGTGAGTTTAGGGTTCCGGGTCATATTGGTGGCCCTTTTGCCGGCGGTGGATCGTTTTCGTGGTCTCCGGCGCCCTCGTGCGGCGCCGCGCGGGCGCGTCCCGCGGCTCGCCACCCGCCTCGCGCCGCCCCGGTAATGCTCGCTGCGGCAATCGTGATACAGATCACAAGCAGCATGACGACGACGATGTGGCGCCTGTAGCCGAGCGGAAGCACGGTGGGATTGGGGTCACGGCCGCCTGCACCAGCGCGGGCAGCGTGACGAGGAAAGCGGCGCCGCAGGCGAAGATGGCAACCGCTGCCCAGGGTCTTGTCCGGGCAGGCAGCAGCCGTGTACCAGCCCAGCACAGCGAGAAGGCGATCGGGGCCAGGATGGCGCGGCGCGAGCAGCTGGCCGGAGCCAGATATGCGGCTGCATGCCGGTCACTGCGTAGGCCCGCCGCGCTCCAGCGACACGACGCGGATCGTTGCCTCGCGCGGTATACGGGCCAAGCCAAGCAGGTCGCGCACAGGAGCAGCTTCCCCATGCCCTGATGTAACCTCATCACACGCACGGGAACTTGCGGAAAGTCCTTACGGTCCGGTGACGTTGAGTCGCGGAAACCATCGGACCAGTGACACAAATGGGTGCCAAGTTGGTCGTGTGCCGAATGTGACAGGGCCTCGATGCGGCCATCGCTGTGTCACCGGGTTGGTGTATCGCAGGTGTCCACTCAGGCATCAGGCACCGGTGGCCTCAGCGATCTGCTCGATCCTTGTCGTAGCGTGGCTGTTGTTCGGCGCAGGGCGCTGCTCGTCAGGCGCATCCCGGTCGGTCTCGCCGCGGCAGTGATCCTGACTCCCGGCGCGGCTATGGGAGGATATGCGCGTTCAGCGGGCCGCCGCACCTGTCGGACGACGTCTTCCGCTACATCTAGGACGGACAGGTGCAGGCCTCGGGCATCGACGCCTATAAGTACGTCCCAGCGGCGCCAGAACTCGCGGGCCTGCGCGACCCTGTCCTGTGGCCCGCGACCTCGCACTGGTGCGTAAGGCCGGGCACGCCAGATCCGGACCGGGCGGGCGCAACACTCGTACCAGGGTGCTCGAAACTTAACCGCCCCTGGGTGCACACGATCTACCAGCGGGTCGCCGAAGGATACCTTCTGGCCGTCGACGATGTGTCACCCGCCGGTGTCGGCACGTGGCCAATGCAGCGCTGCGGGCATGGAGGCGATGCCCATCGGGCGGCCATCGGGTGCCTGGCGGGCTGCGCCGAGAAGATCGGCTGGGCCACCACGCGTACGCGCAGGGAGTCCCGGTCAGGATGTCGCGGCGGGCAGGACGACCGGGACCACCTTGGCGGCGATCTCGTCGAACATGCCGCGTATCTCGCCCGTCAGGCGTTCTGGAGCCTTCTCGACCGGCACCACCTCGACCGTGTCACTGTCACGGCGCTTCACCTCGGCCCCGCCCTGAGCGAGCGATTTCTCGCCCACAGTCACCCGCAGCGGCACGCCGATCAGGTCGGCATCGGCGAACTGGACGCCCGGGCGCTCACCCCGATCGTCGTAGAGCACCTCGACCCCGAGCGCCTGCAGGTCCGCGTACAGCCGATCGGCGATATCGGCGGCCGGCGATCCGGCCGCACCCAGGCGGCAGAGGTGCACCTGGGCGGGCGCGATGGTGATCGGCAGGCACAGGCCGCGGCGGTCTTGATGCTCCTCGGCCGCGCACGCGAGCAGCCGGTCAAGACCAATGCCGTAGCTGCCCATGACGACCGGGTGCTCCTGTCCGTCAGGCCCGAGGAACGTCGCGCCGACCGCGGCCGAGTAGCGGGTGCCGAGCTTGAAGATGTTGCCGGCCTCGACGCCGCGCGTGGTCCGCAGCGGCGACCCGCAGACGACGCACGCATCGCCGTCACCTGCGGCAATGATGTCCGCGACGACATTGGCCGTGTAGTCACGCCCGTGGTTGGCGTTGAGAAAGTGGTAGCCCTCCTCGTTGGCGCCCGCGACCAGGTTCGCCGAGGATGCCACCAGGTCGTCGATCACCACCGTGGCGCCGGTCACGCCGATCGGCGAGCCGTACCCAGGCACGGCTCCGATCTGGGCTATCTCTTCCTCCGTCATCGGACGCAGGTCAGTGGCCCGGACCGCATTGGCGAGCTTGGTCTCGTTCAGCTCATCGTCGCCGCGGATGATTGCCACGATCGGCTCGACCACAAAGGAGCCGTCCTGGCGTTCCCGCTCGGCGGCCATGAACATCGCCTTGGCGGTCTTGCTGGCTGGGACCTGCAGGAACGCGGCGAGCGAATCGATGGTCGCGGTGCCCGGCGTGGCGACCCGTTCGAGCGGAAGCGCGGTTTCCTGCGGCGGGGTGGGCTTGACAACCGCCGCGACCTGCCGGTTCGCCGAGTATCCGCAGTTGTCGCAAAGAACAAGCGTGTCTTCGCCAATCGGAGTCAGGTACATGAACTCGTGCGCGAGGCTTCCGCCCATCATGCCGACGTCCGAGCCAACCGCGATCACTGGCAGCGCGCAGCGGTTGAAGATGTTGAAGTACGCCTGGTACTGGGCCCGGTACTGGGCGTCCAGACCCGCCTCGTCCGTGTCGAGGCTGTAGGCGTCCTTCATGGTGAACTCGCGAACGCGGATGAGGCCGGCCCGCGGCCGCGGGTCATCGCGGAACTTGGTCTGGATGTGGTAAACGAGCCGCGGCAAGTCGCGGTAGGAGTTGATCTCGCTCTTGCACAGGTCTGCGACCACCTCCTCGTGGGTCATCGCCAGCACCATGTCGCGGCCGCGGCGGTCCTTGAAGCGCGCCAGCTCGGGGCCGACCGAGTAGTAGCGCCCGGTGGCCTTCCATATCTCGGCGGGCTGGACGACCGGCATCAGCATTTCCAGGCCGCCGGATGCGTCCATCTCCTCGCGGATGATGTTCTCGATCTTCTTCAGCGATCGCCAGCCCAGCGGCAGAAAGGAGAAGATGCCCATGCCAAGCTGGCGGACGAACGCGGCGCGGAGCAGCATCTGGTGCCCCTCGGCCTCCGTTTTGCCCGGCGCCGCCCGCAGCGTCATGCCGAACAGGTTGGACATCCTCATCGGGGGTACTCCCTTTGGTTCTTACCGCTCTTTGGCCAGTGGTTGCCGCCGCTGCCACGCCGTGGCCGTGGCGCCGGGGTCCTGGCTCTTAGCTAGGGACCTCGCCGCGCCGACAGGATGCCGAAGCCGATGCCGGCGCCGGTACGTGTTCGCGTGCGCACGACGCAGGCAACGCTGAGAGTTCTGCCACGACGCCTGCCGTCGCCAGGAATCCTCCCACGCAGGGTAACGCGTTCGTGCGGCTGCTGCGCCGCCACCTGAACCGTCGCTTTCGGCCCGCGCATGGCCTGGGCGGTCCGGTGCCTGGCTTACTTTCCTCATCGCCCGGGTTTGGGAGAAACGTGCGCCGGCCACCCGGCGGACGGGTGATACTGGAGATGTAGTCGAAGGTGCAGGTGCTACCGCTGGTGAAAGGGATCATGCTCGTCGTCATCGCGTGTGGTTGTCGTTGTCCTATGCCTCTCCCTCGTCGAGTGCCTCCACCGGCAGGCTGTGGCACGTCGGCACAGACGTGATGCCGAGGCCCGTCTGGGAGCGGCGATGCGGGAGACTGAGGAACGGTTGGCGCGCGAGAAGGCCACGACCGATCATGCGGGCGCGCTGACGTCGGTCGTGCCTGCGATTAAGAGGCGTGGTACACGTCACGTCGCCTGAGGATACTGCAAACCATAAGGTGAAGAAGACAGCAGGCGGCGGCTGACCGGTCTGCCGGCGCTGGGCGGGGCCGCCGGACTTCCGCCGGACTTCCCCGGTCGGCCGAGTTCCCTGACCGGCGGAGGCCGGGGCGGCGGACGCACCGTGGCGTCCAGGCGGGCTCGCTGGCAGGCTTGCGTGGGTGGACCCTGCGATTGCTGAACTTGAGCAGGTGGCCGCCCTGGGCTGGCGGGCAACCGAGGAAGAAAGGCTCGGCGGATGGCTCTTGCGAGCCGCGGATGGTGTCACCGGACGTGCCAACAGCGCCCTGGCGGTCGGTGATCCTGGCCTGCCTTTGGGTGCGGCGCTCGGTGTGGTCCGTCGCTGGTACGAGGCCCGCCAGCTTCCCCCAATGATTAACGTTGCCCGCCCACTGGCTGGCGCGGACCGGCGTGGCCTTGACAGTTTCCTCGACGGTCTCGGCTGGGGCATTCGCCCGGGGCCCGCGGTTGTAATGATCGCCAAGGTCACCCAGGTCGCGCGGCACGGCAGTCATGGTGGCGCGGGAAGCGCGGTGGATCCCGAGCTCACCCTAGAGCCAGACGACGGCTGGCTTTCTATCTACAACCATCGCCGCAGCCCGTTGCCGCCGACCGCGCGGCGGCTGCTGCTGTCAGCACCGGAGCAGGTCTTCGCGACCATCCGCGACGGCGGCCAGCCTGTCGCGATCGGCCGCCTCGCGATCGCCGCCGGCTGGGGCGGGCTCACGGCGATCGAGGTACATCCCGATCACCGGCGGAGAGGCCTTGGCGCCAGGATCACCGCGGCGCTCAGCGCCGCGGCTGCCCAACGCGGCGCGACCCGGGTGTATTTGCAGGTCGAGGAGCGGAACACCGCCGCCGTGGCGCTCTACAACAGGTGCGGTTTCGCCAGCCACCACCGTTACCACTACCGCGTCGCCCCCCGCGCCGCCGCCTGAAAGCGCTGGGCCGGCCAGCTGCCCATTCCCGGGTACCTCGCGGCAGGTCATGGCCGCGGCCGGCTGCCGATGAGCGCAGAGGCAACCGAGGTGAGCCGGCGCGGCTGTATCGGCTTCTCGAGGAACGCGTCGGCGTTGCGCAGCAGGGCGTGGGCATGCGCCGCACCCATGGCCCGGGCGGTGGTAATGGCAACGGGAAGGCCGGGTACGATGCGCCGGACCGAGGCGAGCAGATCCAGCCCGCTCATGTGCGGAAGATCGAGATCGGCGAGGACCAGATCCCATGCCTCATCGACGATGCGCTGGAGGGCGACGACTGGATCCGTGACATGACTGACGTCGAAGCCACCGCGCTCGCCGAGCACATAGGCGGCGAAGCGCGCGGCAGCCGGGTCGTCCTCGACGACAAGGATCTTCCCCCGGCTGACGGCCTCTCCGATGTTTCTCACACGTGCATGCTGCTGGGCGTGGGTAGCCTCGCCGTTCGCTATCCAGTTGCTGGCCGGTTGCAGCAACACCCAGCCAGCAGGGCTGCGAGTATCCGCGGGCGCCCGGCGGCGTTGCCCTGGGAACGCGGCTGCCGGAGGCGGAACTGCTGGCCCAGCGGCGGGGTTCAGGAACTAGGCGGCAGGTACCGGTAGCCGAACCCGCGCACAGCCTGGACCGGCGAGTCGGCGGCCCGCCAGCCGAGCTTCTTGCGCAGCCGCAGAATGGCGAACTTCACCCGGTCGGGGCCGATCCTCAGCGGAT
Organism: uncultured Actinomycetota bacterium; assembly: GCA_963727015.1. GTDB lineage: Bacteria > Actinomycetota > Actinomycetes > Streptosporangiales > Streptosporangiaceae > DATFVJ01. The sequence continues at coordinate 693,479 of CAVSEV010000011.1, forward strand.
CATTCCATGCCTGCTCGAGCAGCTGTTCGGGGGAAAGGACCTGGCCCGCGTGCCGGACGAGGGCGGCGAGCAGGCGAAACTCGGTCGGGGTAAGGCAGACAGGTGCCGCATCGGCCACGACCTCCCTCGAGGCGAAGCGCACCTGCAGCCGGCCGTCGTCGTAGACCTCGGGATCCGGTTCCTGATCACGGCTGCGGCGCAGTAGCGCCTGGACCCGGGCGAGCAGTTCCTGGTTGCCGAACGGCTTCGTGAGGTAGTCATCTGCGCCTGACCGCAGTCCGCGGACCTTGTCGGCCTCGTGGCCGTGCGCCGTGAGCATCAGCACGGGAACGTCGCTCATGTCGCGGATCCGTTCGAGTACCTGCCAGCCGTCAAGGCCTGGCAGGCCGATGTCGAGCACGACAAGGCCGGGGCGGCGGTCATGGAACGCCCGCAGGCCCGCACGGCCGTCATCGGCCGTGCCGATGTGGAACCCGGCGCGGCCGAGCACCGTGCCGACCGCGAGGGCGATGTCCGGGTCGTCCTCGATGAGCAGTATCTGGGTCGTCAATGCGCCGCCTTGAGCAATACGCTGAATGTGGTGCCCTTGCCTGGCGTGCTCCGCATCTCTAGCCTGCCGCCGTGCAGTTCGACGATCGCATGCACAACGGACAGCCCAAGGCCGGTCCCCGGCACCGCCTCGATCCGGGCATTGGAGGCGCGGAAGAAACGCTCGAAGATCCTGTCCTGCTCCTCCGTGGGGATGCCGATGCCGGAGTCGGCAACGTCGATCCGCCACTCGTTCCCTTCGCAGTGCGCCGAGACGCGGACGATTCCCTCAGGATCGGAGAACTTGATCGCATTCGAGATGAGGTTGTCGATGACCTGCAGCATGCGGAGGCGGTCGAGCTGAAGAGGCGGGCCGTCCTCGGCCGTTAGCTCGATCGTTACGCCCCGGCGCTGCGCGGGTGCCGATCTGGCGAGCACCGCCTCCTTGACGAGTTCGGCGGCCGAGAGCGGAGCGAGCTCAAGCGGCAATGAACCGGCCTCGAGATGGCCGAGCAGGAGCAGGTCGGAGACGAGCCGCAGCAACCGGTCCGAGTTGCGCTCGATAATGTCGAGGAACTCGGTTGCCTGCGGTGACGTCGGCTCGACGTCCCTGAGCAGGCCGGTGAACGACACGATCGAAGTGAGCGGGCTGCGCAGCTCATGCGAAAGCGTCGCCATGAACTGCGTCTTGAGCTCGTCAAGTTCTCGCAGCCGCTGATTCTGCTCGGCGAGTTTCCTGCGCGCGGCGTCGGTCACCTTCCTGGCGTGGAGTTCGGCGGCAAGGATGCGCTCGCGCTGCCGGTCGGAAGCCCTGCGCTCGGTCACTTCCCAGTACAGCCACAGGTAGCCACGCCGTTCCTGGCCGACAAGCACGGGGACGTAGTCGCGGTCGTAGATCCGGCCGTCGGCGAACTCGATCTCCTCGTCCGTCACGAGTTCGCGTGCCGCCACAATATGGCGAATGCGGAAGGCGAACCGATCAGGATCAGCGGCGACGCGCTTGCTCTCCTCGATTACCTGAACGGCGCTCGCACCAGTGAGGTCCGGCGACGGCACCGACGTACGGAACAAGTCACAGAAGTAGTCGTTGACCAGCACGATCCGTCGGCACTCGTCCTCGACGAGGACCGCGGCTGGCAGCGCGGCAACAAGCCTGATCAGCCGTTCGGCGTTCTCGGCAGCTTTCCTTCTGGCATCCCGTTCGGCGGCGAGCATTTCCTCCCGCTCGGCCTCCGCCGCCTTGCGCGCCGAGATGTCCGTCATCGTGCCGAGGTAACCCATCATGTGACCGCTCTCATCGCGCAACGGCACCGCAGCGCCCTGCACCCACGTCGCGGCGGCCGCGCCCGGGCGAAGCGGGAGTTCAGCATGCAACTCCTGGCCCGCGTTGCTGGTGTCCTCCCACCTCGCCTCGACGATCTCGGCGTACTCAGGACCGAGGACGCCGGCCCAGCCTTTGCGGAGTGCCTCGTCCTTGCTCAACCCGGTCAGCGCGCACCATCGGTCGTTTACGAAGACAGGCGCGCCGTCCGCGTCCGTCTGCAGTATGCCGACAGGGGCAAGCGTGGAAAGCAGCCTGAACCGCTGTTCGCTCAGGGCGAGGGCTGACGCCGCGCGCGCGAGGTCGCTGGTGTCCCTGATGAACTCGCAGCAGAACCTCTGGCCCGCGACGGCGAGCGGCAGCAGGATTGACTCAACGGGGAACTCGGTGCCATCGGCGCGCAGCGCGGTCGTCGCGGACCTGCGGCGAAAGCGCGGTGTTTCCGCGGCGCCGGTGCGCCAGAACTGGTCAAGCGCGCCGCGGTGGGCCCGGCGCCGTCGCGCGGGAATGAGGAGCTTGACCATGTCCTTGCCGAGCGCGTCCTCGCGCCGCCAGCCAAAGATGGCCTCGGCCGCGGGGTTGAACTCGGCGATCTGCCCGGCGTCGTTGACCACGATGATGGCGTCAGGTGTGCCGGAGAAAATCGCCTGCGCGAGTTCGGCCACCGCCGCCGCGGATGGGGCCCAGGCGGATCCCGCCGCTGCGGGCTCCACGTTTCCCGGCCGTGCCGAAGACAACTTCGCGCGGCGGGCGCGGCCCGGCGCACTGTGCTCCGGCCGGCCGGCTTTGGCCCCCATACTGCTCGCGGTCCCCTATCCCCCGGAAGGTGATCCGTCTGGCGGTGACAAGGCCACTACGTGGCCCCACGCCGCGCGTTCAGCCCGTTACCTTCCGTGTACGTTCCCGTTCGCTGCGGTGAGTACCCAGCTCGATACCGGGTTCCGGGCCGGTGGGTGAGCGTTGCCGGTCAGCCCGCCGCAGAGAACGGGTGCAACGGACCGAATGAAGGCCGGGCGGTCAGCCGGAGCAGCGCCGTGATGTCATCGCCAGGGACCGCACGGGCGTAGTACCACCCCTGGGCCGTGTCGCAACCGAGGGCGGTGAGGCGGGTGGCCTGCTCGCCGTTCTCGACGCCCTCGACGGTCACCGTCAGGCCGAGAGTGTGCGCGAGGCCAACCAGCGCGGAGATAATCGGCTCGTCGGCGGGGTCCGCATGGCCGGGTGGGCGCGCCTGGACCGGCTGGCCGGCGTAGCCGGGCGGGCCCGCAGGACCGGCGCCGCGGCACCCGCCGGCCGCCGGGGAGATCTCGCGGACGAACGATGCAGGCAGTTTGAGTGTGTCGACGGGCAGCCGCCGCAGATAGGCGAGGTTGGAGTACCCGGTACCGAAGTCGTCGACCGCGATCCGCACGCCCATGCCAGAAAGCTTCTGCAGCGCCTCGAGCGGCCGGCCGCCGGCCTCTACCAGGGCGCCCTCCGTGAGCTCGAGTTGGAGCAGATGCGGGGGCAGGCCGGCCTGCTCAAGTACCCTGGCGACATCGTCCACCAGATCGGTGGCTGCCGCCTGCCTTACCGACAAGTTCACGCTGACGAAGGGCGCGGACTCCGGCCGGATCCGCTGCCAGACGGCCGCTTGTTTGCATGATTCCTCGATGACCCAGCGGCCGAGCGCGGTGATGATCCCGCTGGCCTCGGCGAGTGCGATGAACGTATCTGGCGGGAGAGTGCCGAGCGTCGGATGATTCCAGCGCAGCAGCGCCTCAGCGCCCTGCAGCCTGGCGCCTGGCAGTTCGACGATGGGCTGGTACGTGACAGCGAACTCGCCACGTTCCAGTGCCGTGCGAATCGAGGCGGTAAGGGTGAGGCGGGTGGCGTCTGCCGCCTTACGGCCCGGATCGTAGACCGCCCACTCGCCTGGACCCTCCGACTTGGCCCAGTACAACGCGCCATCGGCGTCCGTGATCACGTCGGCGGCCGTCGTGCCGGTGACGGGGCGCTCCACTATCCCGATGCTGGCGCTGACGTTGATGGTGTGCTCGCCGATGGCGAAGGGCCGCGCGATTTCCGCAAGCAGGCCCCTGGCGAGCCCGGTTAGCTGAACCAGCCCTCCCGAATTGCCGATGAGCACCACGAACTCGTCACCGCCCATCCGCGCGACGAGCCCATCTGAAGCGCTGACGAGCAGGTCAAGGCGCTCGGCAACGGCGACGAGCAGTTGGTCACCGGTGCCGTGGCCAAGTGTGTCGTTTACCAGTTTGAAGTCGTCCAGGTCGATGTAGCAGATGCCGATCCGCCCCTCAGGATCGCCTAGGGCGTCCGTAAGCCGGTCGAAGAAGAGCGTGCGGTTGGCCAAGCCGGTCAGCGGGTCGTGCAGTGCCTGGTAACGCAGTTGCTCCTCGAGCAGGTGGCGATCTGAGACATCCTCGATCAACGCCAGCGTGTACCTTGGCTGGCCGCGGGCATCCCTGATCAATGACGCGGTGAGGTTGGTCCACACCAGGCCGCCGTCTTTCCTGCGGTAGCGCTTCTGGGTGCGGACGCAGTCGAGATCACCCCTGGTGAGGGCCGCGTAGCTCTCCCACATCCCTGGCATGTCCTCGGGCAGGGTGAAGTCGGTCACGTTGAGCTGCAGGAACTCGGCCGGCGTATAGCCGAGCATACGCGCGAACGCCTGATTGCCCTCGACGATCCGGCCATCGCGGTCGGCGAGCCCGATGCCGATGGCCGCCTCGGTGAACACGGCGCGAAAGCGCGCTTCGCTCGCGCGCAACGCATCCTCCGCGCGGCGGCGGGCGGCGATCTCCGCCTTCCTGATCGACTCCTGCTCTGACAGTGTCCGCTCGCGCAGCGCCCGTACGTAGCCGGTGGTGATGGCCTCCTGGACAGCGCCAAGCCGCTCAGCGGCATCCGGCGCGGCGTCCGGGCCTGCCACCTCCCGCGCGATGTGACGGAATGCGCGCAAGCTTGAGCCGAGCGCGGTGACACCAACGAAATGCGCGTCGACGAGCGCCGACCCGACCTCGGCTGCATCCTGGGGCTGGAAGGGTGAGCTCTGGATGATGGTGACCACCCGGGTGGCTAGATCAGCAAGGAGCCGCAGCACCTCGGCCGAGCTCATCGGCACATGACTGGCCTTCACGAGCGCCGCCGCCCACTCGGCGATGAGCCGGCTGCCCGGGGCAGCCCCGCGGTCCTGATCGGATCGGCCACGCGTGCGCCCGTCCCCGCCTTGTTTGCTCATCCCGCGCTCCTGCACCTGGCCGGACAGTCCCCATGCGTGGTGAATGACTATTAGCGATCATGGTAGTACTTTCTGTATCGAGACAATAAGCGCAATCGGTCGTCATCGCATCGCCGGCTTGCGGCGGTCCACCGGCCGCTACGCTGGCCGGTGGAACGATCGACAGGAGTTGCCATGACCGAGGAGCGGCCTGACTGGGCGCCGACGGACATAGACCTCGACGCGCCGAGCGCCGCCCGTGTCTACGACTATTTCCTCGGCGGCGCCCACAATTTCGCCGTCGACCGTGCGCTTGCCGACCAGATCGCACGGATGACCCCCAACGTGGGCGACACCATGCGGGCCGGGCGGGATTTCCTGCGCCGGGCGGTGCGCTTTCTGCTCGATGACGGCATCCGGCAGTTCCTCGACATCGGCTCGGGTATCCCGACCGTGGGTAACGTGCACGAGATCGCGCAGCAGATCTTCCCGGAGGCGCGGATCGTATATGTCGACATCGACCCGGTGGCGGTCGCGCACAGCCGGGCGATCCTCATGGGCAATGACCTGGTCACTGTGCTGCACGCGGATGTACGTGAGCCACAGAAGATCCTGGCCGATCTGGAGCTGACCCGGCTGCTGGACCTGAGCAAGCCGACCGCGATCTTGCTGGCCGGGATTATGCATTTCATCCATGATGAGGACGACCCGCCGGGTATCGTCGGCCAGTTCCGTGACGCCGTCGTGCCAGGGAGTTATGTCGTCATCTCGCACGTCACCTACGAGGATCAGCCACCCGAGGTCGTGGAGGCCCAGAAGCTTTCGGCCCGCACCTCCACCGAGATCGTGCTGCGCTCCAAGGCCCAGATCCTCGCGCAGTTCCGCGGGTTCACCCTGGTCGAGCCCGGGCTCGTGCACCTGCCGCTGTGGCGGCCTGAATCGCCAGGCGAGGTGGACTCCAGCCCGGAGCGTTCGGTCGCCTTCGGCGGCGTCGGGCTCAAGGAATAGCTCCAGGACCAGCAATGGAAGCGCCGTGGCGCGGAGTACGACGCCCCTAAGGCCTCCGGGGCAGCAGGGTGCGCAAATGCCGGACGGCGGGTGAGCCATGGGCAAGCATCGTGTCGTGCAACTGCCGCTCCGGCCATTCAGGATGAGCCGCGCGCAGTTCCGCGACGAGGTCGTTAACTTCCGTGAACCCGACGTAGTAAGTCGAGAGCTGCGTCGAGGTCAGCTGCGCCCGGCGCCACTTTCCGGCCGCCTCTCCCTCTTCTTGGTGCCCACGGCCGGTCATGAGCGCCATCGCCTCGGTCTCGGTCATGCCGTCGCAGTGCACCCGGGCATCGAGAATGGTGTTAATGATCATCCGGAGCTGCATTTTCAGCTGCTGCATGCGGATGGCGTCCGGGTTCCCCTCACCGGGGTAACCATGCGAGGCCATCAGCTGTTCTGCGAAGACGGCCCAGCCCTCCACGAACGAGCCTGACCGCAGCGCCGCGCGCACGGGCGTGTCACCCGCGAACCGCCGCGAGTGCTGTAGCTGCAGCACATGCCCGGGCATTCCCTCGTGGATCATGAGGTTGTGCACCATGTGCCTGTTGTACTCACGGTAGAAGGAGCCCACCCGTTCCTGCGTCCAGTCCTGCGGAGCCGGTGACACGGCCACGAACGCCGGGCCGAGCCGGCCTCGAGCGGGCCTGGCGCATCGCAGTAGGCGACGGCGACGCCGCGGTCGATCTCCGGCATCTCGATCACTTCGACGGGGTCGTCATAAGTGGTCACTAGATCGTGGTCGTGCACGAACTGCGCGCTGCTCGTCGAAGGCGCACCGCACCACGTCGAGGATCGTGGTGTCATCAGGCGCGTCGGCAGCGAGCGAATCGAGCACCCGCCGGACGAGGCCCGCCGTCCGCGGGCCGTCCTTTGCCAGCCGCGCGGCCGCGTCGGTGATCTGGGCGGTGACGCGCTCCAGATCGGACTCGGCCCGCGACACGATCTCACCTGCGCCCGACTCGGCGTCGAGGGTGAGGCGCAGCTTGCGGGCGAACAACTCCGCTCCGATCCGTGGGTCGCGGAAGTCATGATCCCGCTCGCCGTCCGCAAGCCGCTGTTCCAGCCATCGGCGATGTTCGTCGATCGCCTGCGCGGCCGCTAGGCGCTCCGCTAGCACCTCGTCGCGCGGCGCAGAGGGGTCCATCAGCACCTTGTCGAGTTCCGCGCCGATCAGCCGGGCTGTCCCGCCGAACTGGCCGATTGCAGTCTCAATGTGCACCCGCGGCATCGGCCCCGCCACGGCGCGGGCGGCCGCGAGCGCTTCGGGAACAGCGGCCAGGCGCCGTGCCACGCAGCGCAGCCGTTCAGTAAGGGGGGCGAAATCACGTGCGATCAGCAGATAGATCGCGCGGCCCGGGTTGGCGATAAGCGGGTTCCACTCATGTTCGCGCAACTCGCCCATGGTGAAGCGGATCAAGCTGAGCCTGTTCGCGAGGATCTGCGCATCGATCCTGTTCTGGGGTGAAAGGCGGCCGGGGTCGATACCCGTCAGGTCGTCGAGTCTCTCGCCGTACCACCGGATCGAATCCTCGTGGTAGCGGGCCGTGCCCACGGTCAGCCTGTCGTCGTAGCGGTGGTCACCGAGCACGGTGGCCAGTTCAGGACGGCGTTCGAGCATGCCGTCCAGAGTGGCCTGCGCGGCGGACACGAACATTTCGTCAGCGGATTCCGGCATGAACCGACTCTAAGTGACTGTTTGCCAAGCAAGTGATCGCGAGCCGCGGCGGCCGCGACGGCCGGCCCCCGCGGCACGCTAACCTGCGGAACGCGACGACAGGAGGCATCGATGCTGTTCGGCGAGGAACACGTCAGGCGCTATGAGGAAACCGACGGCGCCGAGGGTCACGAATGGCAAGGCACGACGGTTCTCATCCTGACCACGACGGGCCGCCGGACGGGCAAGCCACGCGCGACCCCGCTCATCTACCGCAAGCACGGCGGCGACTACCTGGTGGTCGCGTCCAGGGGCGGCGCGGACTCCCACCCCTCCTGGTACCTGAACCTGCAGGCGAACCCGGAGGTTGGCGTCCAGGTGCTCGGTGACAAGTTCACCGCCCGCGCCCGCACCGCGCAACCTGCGGAAAAGCAGGAAATGTGGCGTGAGATGGCAGCCACCTGGCCGGCCTACGACGACTACCAGCGCAAGACACGCAGGGACATCCCTGTGGTTGTGCTCGAACGGGCGGACAGCCAGGGCGGCTGAGCGCACCGCGGGCCGCGGCCAAGCTCGGCTCGGGCGGATCAAGCGCCGTATCCGCGGGCCCGGGCGAGCGCGGCGGGCGGCAGGCCCGCGGAGCTTCCGCGGCTGGGTGGTGCGGCTGGGCGGTGCGCGGCTGGGCGGTCCGCGGCTGGGCGGTCCGCGGCTGAGCCGTCAGCGGTCCAGGTCTTCTGGCCAGCATGCCGTCCCACCGGCTCCGTCAGGACGTGGTGCCCGCGGGATGGTCGCTGCCAGGTCCGTCACTCTCGCAGCAGGCGCTCCACCGATTCGACCTTGGCCGTCAGAGCCCCGCTGGCCCCCGGCCTCAGGTCGGCCTTGAGCACGAGCGACACCCGCGGGACGTTCGCGGCGACGGCGTCCACCGCCTCCTTGACCACGTCCATCACCTCGTCCCAGTCGCCCTCGACCGTGGTGAACATGGCATCGGTCCGGTTCGGCAGGCCGCTCGCCCTGACGATCTTGACCGCCTCGGCCACGTATTCGGCTACGCCTTCCCCCACGCCGAGCGGTGTGATCGAGAACGCGACGAGCATCAGCAGCCTCCGTGCCTATCATGCGGGCGGTCGTGCCAAGGCTATTCGCCGCAAGGAATCCTGCGCGCCAGCCATACCGTCACTAGCGAGCGCGACGGCAGGGCAATCCGCTGCCAGCTCGCGGAGAGATGATAGCGGCAGGTATGTGGTCAACGTTCGGCAGGTGCGGACGCCAGCAGCCCCTGCCGGTGCGCGACGGCTGCCGCCTCGGTCCGGCTGGCGGCACCGAGCTTGGCCAGGATGTTCGAGACATGCACGCTGGCCGTCTTCGGCGCGATATACAGCGTCGCGGCGATTTCCCTGTTGCTCTTGCCCTCGGCGAGCAGTCGCAGCACCTCATGCTCACGTGCGGTCAGGGCGGTGAGTGCGCCGCTCGGCTGACCGGCAATGGAGGCGCCGCCGGTGGGCCCGAGCCTGGCCCTGCGGGCGAGCGTGTCAAGCGCGGCACGCAGGGGCTTGGCACCCAGCCGGTCGGCCGCCTCCACAGCCTGCCGCCATTGCTCCTGCGCCTCGTCACGGCGGCCAGGCTTCCGCGAGCGCTTCAGCGAGCCGCCAGCGGGTCCTGGCTGCCTCGTAGACGAACGCCGGGCTGAACACGTCGAGCACTTCCTGCCACGCCGCGGGGTCGTTGTCGCCCTGGGCGCGGCGCCAGTCGGCCTCGGCGCGGGCGAGCCAGCCCCTGCCGTCGACGCCGAGCACGAACTTCGGCCTGCGACGGTAGGCGGCGGACTCACGCGCGGCCTCGATCAGCGTGCGCGCCTCGTCGACCGCGGCTCGCGCGCCGTCGTGGTCGCCGCCCGCGCGGGCATGGCCGGCTCGGTCGGCGCAGGCAGCCACGCCAACCGCGGCCACCCTGATGATCGGCGGCCCGTAGCCGCCAAGATCCTCGAGCTGGACCTTGATTGTCGCCGCGACCTCGGCGAGCGCCGTGGCGGTATCTCCCTGCCACAGCGCGTGCTCGGCGAGCAGTCCGCGCGCGATATACGCGACGAACCGGCCCGTCCGCCAGAACGGCACCATCCAGACGCGCCGCTCGTCCACCACGGGGTTGCCGCGGGCCACGTCCACGAAGAGCGCCATCGCGGACAGTTGCGCCTCCGGCTGGGTCGCGACCCGGGCTCCGAAGCCGTCTGCGAGCTCCTGCGCGTGATCCCAGCTGCCCTCGTTGTAGTGAACCAGGTAGTGCAGATCCTGCAGGTCGAGGCCATAGGGTGCCAAGCTGAGCCCAGTCTCACTAGCCCTGCGGACACCCTCGTGCGCCGTCCTGCTCGCATCCCGAAGATCGCCTCGTTCAAGCTGTACCCGTGCCAGCTGGTAGGCGGCACGAAGCTCCACACCGAGGACCCGGGCTTCACTGGCTTGCCCATGGGCGAGGGTCAACAGGTCGATCGCCTCTTGGCTCTGCCCGTTCCGCTCGGCGAGCAGGCCCAGGGTCACCAGCGCGTCGGCCTCGGCCCACGGGGCGGCTGCGGCACGTGCCGCCGCCCGCGCCTGCTCCGCCCGGCGGCGCACCTGTTCCTCCGCGTCTGCGCCCGGTGGATCGTCTGCCGCGTAAAGCAGGGTCTGCGCGTACGTGGCGAGCGCGCGCGCATGCTGCCAGGTTGGCGGATCCTCAGGTAGCGCACTTGCGGCGGCGCGCGCGGCGGCGACGGCGTCAGGGAAGTCGCCGGTTTCGAGCAGGAAGTACGCGAGCCGCTCACCAGCCCTGCTCGCCAGCAACGGATCTTTGCCAGGGTCCAGAAAGCCATGCAGCCGCCTGAGCTGCTGTACCGCGCGCGAGACGTCACCGCTGGCGGCGGCGTTGCTCGCCGAGCGCATCGCCAACGTGCCGCGCTCTAGCTCAGCCAGCTTCTCCGGCTCACTCACCCGATCCCACAACGAGAGTGCCTGGTCGTAGTGCCGGTGCGCCTCGGCAGGTGCGGCGAGCCGTTCAGCCTCCTGGCCGGCCCGGACGGACGCCGCGAAAGCCCCAGGGATGTCGTGGCTCGCCAGGCAGTGGTGCGCAAGTTCGGCGGCCCTTCCTGGCATCGGGGTGTCCCAGCGCCCCTCAGCGAGCAGGGCAGCAAGCGACGCGTGCAACCGGGTCCGCTCACCGGGCAGCAGATCCGCGTACACGGCCTCGCGCAGCAGTGCGTGCCGGAACGCGTAACCCTCCGCACCGTCAGGTCCCAGAAGCTGCTGCGCCACCGCCTCCCTGACCGCGTCCTCATATGCGGCGGCCGGCAGGCCCGACACCTCGCGGACCAGTTCGTCGTCAGCCCGGCGGCCGGCCACCGCGGCGATCCGCAGCACCTGCTGCGCGGTGTCCGAGAGCCGCTCGACCCGGCCAAGCAGCAGTGCGGCCAGCCCGGCGGGCAGCGCCTCACCGTCGGCGGAGGCGGAAAGCAACTCCTCCGCGTAGTAGGCATTGCCTTCAGCACGGGCGACGATGCCGTTGAGGGTCACCGCATCCAGCCGCACCTTGCCGCCTGCGAGCGCGGTCAGGTGCTCGGCCATCGCGGAGGGGTTCAGCGGCCCAAGTTCGACCAGGCTCACCCCGGGCAAGCGAAGCAACTCGGCGACGACCGGGCGGAGCGGATGGCGGCGGTGCAAGTCATCAGACCTGTATGTGCCGACGAGCGCGATCCGCTCCCTGTGCAGCACGCGACTGAGGAACGTCACAAGATCACGAGTCGATCTGTCGGCCCAGTGCAGGTCCTCGAGCACGAGCAGCACGGGCGCGGCCTCCGCGAGCTCCGCGAGCAAGCCGAGCACGGCGCCGAACAGCTGCTGCCGCGCGAGCCCGGAGCCGTCGCCGTCAGCGGGTTCGCCGGAGCCCTGGTCGGGCAGCAGCCGCCCGAGCACGGGGCGGCTCGCCAGCGCGTCAAGCAACGGCGCGACGGCGGCATTGCCCGATGGGGCGTGCGTCGCGTCGCGCAGTGCGTCGGCGAGCGGCAGGTAGGGAACGCTATCACCGACCTCCGCGCAGCGGCCGGACAGCACAGTGAAGCCGCGCTCGCCTGCCAGCTTGGCGAGCTCGGCCACCAGCCGTGTCTTGCCCACCCCCGCGTCACCGCTGACAAGTGCGACAACGGCCTGCCGAGACGAGGCCTCATCGAGCCTCGCGAGCAGGCGGGCGAGCTCACCGGCCCTGCCCACCAGCTGTCCATGCGAGGTCTGCGGCAACATATCGCCGAGTATCCCACCGGCCTCTGACAATTCCGGCCGCACCGGTCCGGGCGGTGCCGGTCCGGGCGGTGCCGGTCCGGGCGGTGCCGGTCCGGGCGGTGCCGGTCCGGGCGGTGCCGGTCCGGGCGGTGCCGGTCCGGGCGGTGCAGGTCCGGGCGGTGCAGGTCCGGGCGGTTTCACCCGGCGGTTAGCCCGCCGAAACGCCAGCGTCCTTTCCTGGCGGCACACGCAGCCGGGTGCACCTATCCGCGCCCGCGCGGGTAGTCACCCTGTCTTAGCGATGGCGGCGACCTCGTCCCTGCTCAGCTCGATCGAGGTGGCCGCGATGTTCGCCTCGACGTGCTCGGCCGATCCGGAGCCAGGGATGGGCAGGATCCGCGGCGACCTGGCCAGTAGCCAGGCAAGCACGATCTGGCGGGGGCTAACGCCGTGCCGCCCTGCGGCCTCCGCGACGGCGCGGCTCTGGCCGGAGTCCTGAATTGGCGCCCAGGGCAGGAACACGAGCGATTCCTGCTCGCACAGGTCCACCATCGGCTCCGAGGACCGGTCGGCCACGTTATAGCGGTTCTGCACTGACACGATAGGCGTGATCTGCTCCGCCTCCCTGAACTGTTCCGCCGACACATTAGAGACCCCGAGGTGGCGGATCTTCCCTTCGGCCTTCAGTTGCGCGAGCGCGCCGATCGACTCGGCCAAAGGCACCTTCGGATCCGGCCGGTGGAACTGATACAGCGGAATCTGGTCGAGCTTAAGCCGCCGCAGGCTGCCCTCGCAGGCCCGCCGGAGATGCTCGGGCGTGCCGTCGGGCACCCAGCGCCCTGGACCTGGTCGGAGCAGGCCACCCTTGGTCGCGATAACGAGGTCGCCGGGATACGGAGATAGCGTCTCGGCGATCAGCGTCTCGCTGACGTCGGGGCCGTAGGAGTCGGCGGTGTCGATGAAGTTGACGTCGAGTTCCACCGCCCGCCGGAGCGCGGCCTTCGCCCTTTCCCTGTCCGGCGGGGCGCCCCAGATTCCCGGGCCGGTGATCCGCATCGAACCGAAACCGACCCGGTTCACGGTCAGATCGCCGCCAACATCGATGGTGCCCGCCGCCGTCGCCGTGGGCCGACTGGTCATGGATACCTCCTCGTGGTCTCCGCCATGGCCACTAGCCTCGCAGCAGCCCGCTACAGGCCCGCGGCGGGGCAGGGCGGACCCAGCGAGCAGCAGAGCAGCAAGCCAGCAAGTGGGCAAGCAACCAGGGAAGCGGCAACCCAGCGAGCCCGGCCAGCGCCGTTACCCGGACGGCGCCGCAAGCCGCCCTAATGGGTTGAATACCGGCAAAAATTTAGGGCCGAGGTTCGCCGCGCAAGGGTCCTGGCCTTGGTACCAGGGCGGGGACGATGACGATCTGATCGAGACCTGGCAGCACCTGCCCGGGCCAGATGGTGCCGCCCAGGGCGCCGCGATCAGCAGACAGCGATTGGCCCGACCGCACCGCGGCCAGGGCGCCCGGCAGGCACAACGCGCCCGGCAGGCACAACCAGGGCAGCCAGGCCCGGGCCATGGCGGGTCGCCGGGAAACGGAAGGCCGCCTGCGGCCCGTCAACTGGCGGCACCGCAGCGTCGGCGCCGGTGCGGCCGGCAGCCACGACCCGGTCCAGGAAGCGCCCAGCGGGCAGGCAGGTGGCATTGGTGGCTGCTTGCGGTCGCCGTGGTCCTCGCGGCCTTTTCCGCCGTCGCCCCGGGCCTGGGGCATGGGCGGCCAGTTCGACAACACGCCCAAAGCCACATGGCCGTCAGGCCCGCGGTTGTCCCTGCTGCGGCCGCCGCGGCCTCGGCCATTCGCCTGCTCGCGGCGCGGTGGATCGCCAAGCAGGTCAGCCCGGGTGCGATCGTGGCCTGCGATCCCGCAATGTCAGCGATCCTCGAGGCATACGGGCTGCCCGCTGGAGACAACTTAGTACTACGGCAGGGTTCGCCGGATCCGCTCGGCTCCGATGTGGTCGTGGCGACGACAGCGGTGCGGGATCAGTTCGGCAGCAGGCTGAGCGAGGTGTATGCGCCCGACGTCGTTGCGAGCTTTGGTTCGGGAAACTCGCGGATAGATATCCGGGCTGTCGCGCCGGACGGCTCCGCCGCCTATCGCTCCGCGCTCAGCGCGGACCTGGTGGCGCGCAGGGTCGCGGCAGCGCAACTCCTGCTGAACAACCGGATCAGCGTCACCGCAATGGCGCGCAGCCAACTGGCCGGGGGTGAACCCGACTCACGGCTCCTGATCACGCTTGCCGCACTTGCCGCCGTCCATCCTGTGCACATCGCGCGATTCGGCGACTCCGGTCAGGGTGCGAGCCCGAGCATGCCGTTGCGGTCGGTCACCCTGGCCGTGGGCGGTCCGGCGGCGAGCGGTCCCGCGGCGAGCGGTCCCGCGGCGAGCGGTCCCGCGGCGAGCGGTCCCGAAGGGGCCGGCGGTGCGGGTTACCTGCCACGCGTGCTCGCTTTCCTGCGGGCTCAGCGCCCGCCGTTCCTTCCCGCAAGCGCGCAGATCGCCAGGCCTGCGGCCGGGCAGCCGACGCTGCGCGTCGAGTTCGCCGCACCGAGTCCGCTCGGGCTGCTTGGCACGCATGACTTCGTCATCAAAGTAATGCGACCGCACAACAAACCCTGACCAGGGTTATGCAGACCCGTCCTCGCGTGAGAAATGAGCCAAAATGACAATGCCTCCAAGGCGGCCGGGCCCGTTCCTGCTCATGATTACCTGCGCGTTCTCACTCGCTCTTTTCGCATCCGCCCTTTCCGCGTCCGCCGCTTCCGCATCGCGAGCGGCGCCCGCGGCTGCGGCCCGGGTGCGTCCGGCGCGTGGCACTGGCTGGCTCAGGCTGGCCCACCTGTCGCCGAACACGCCCCCGGTCGACGTCTACCTTTATTCGTTCGGCGATCCAGCCGCTCATGCCGTGCTGAGGCACGTCAGTTACGGCACCGTATCGCCCTACCTGCCCGTCGCGAGTGGCGGGTACACCGTCGCCATGCGCTCGGTCGGCAGCCGTGCCACCTCGCCGCCCGTTCTGTCCACCAGCGTGCAGGTGGCTGCCGGGAGCGCCTACACCGTCGCGGGCATGGGCCCGCTGGCTGGGCTGCGGCTTGAGGTGTTCGAGGACGCCTTGACCACGCCGCGCGGCATGGCCCTCGTTCGAGTGATCCAGGCGTCACTGCGACAGCACCAGGTTACGTCGAGCCTCGGTACCGACGTCGTCGCACGCAAGCAGGCATTCGCAACGGTGACCTCATACCAGGCGATATCGCCCGGCACCTGGGCCGTGCAAGTATCCGCACCGAGCGCGCGCGTGGCGGAAGGTCGACCTGTCCGCCGGCACCATCCACACGCTGCTCGTGCTCGACAGCTCGCGCGGCCTGAAGATCACGGACCTGGAAGATGCGGCTGGCAGCCGGGTGGTCCCCGCGGCGGCACCCGCCACCGGGCTGGGCGGCACGGCACCGCATCGGGGCTCATCGCCCGTACCGTGGCTGGTGACGGTGACTGCCGGGCTGCTTGTCACCCTGGCGGGCGTCCGCCGGGCCCCGCGGCTTCCCTGGTCTGACTGGTCTTGCCGATCGCATCCTGTTCGCAGGCCGGGCCGGCCTCGCCCGGCCCGTGACGGTGCTATCCGGCTGCCGTGACATGAGAACACCGTCCGGCAGGCCAGCCGCGGTGGTCATCGTTGCCTGCGGTCTCCTGATCACCGGGATGGGTATCTGCGGCCTGCTGCTGGCCAGCTGGACGGGTCGCGGCCCGATCGCGGCCGGCCGGGTACCACTCGTGCCTGTCCCGCACGGATATGCAGGCACGCTCGGTGCGGCTTCATCGGCGTGGGCCGCCCGGCCGGATGACTTGATCATTCCCGTCATCGGCGTGCGCACGAAGATCATCTGTCTCGGCACCACGCCCGCCGGCGCCCTCCAGGTGCCAGCCACGGCGGCCGTGGCGGGCTGGTACACCGGCAGCCCGCCACCCGGCGCGATTGGCTCGTCGATCATCATCGGCCACGTCGATTCCGTGAGCGGGCCTGGCGTGTTCTTCCGGCTGCGGTTGCTGCGCACGAGGGACCTGCTCTTCGTGCGGCGGGCGGATGGCACCCTCGCGGTGTTCAGCGTGGATGCCGTTCACATGTATGCAAAGGATCACTTCCCAGCGACGGTGGTCTACGGGCCCACGCCCGACGTGGAATTACGGCTCATCACCTGCGGCGGCACTTTCGACCCGCGGCTAGGTAGCTACCTGAGCAACGTCGTGGTCGACGCCGTCGGGGTCCGGTGACGAGCAGATGGCGGGGCATTGTCCATAACGGCTGCCGCGGTGTGATCCGCCGGTGCCGGTGACGCGCTCAGCAACCCGAACCGGCTGCCGTGTGCGCGGCTGTCTGCGCCCAGTGCCCGTCCTCGGCGTTATCCGGCCAATAACTAGTGTCCCGCGCCTAAAATTCGTCATATAAATCAGAGATCATCCGCACTGGTGAAGACCTTACAATCGGGCGTAGTCCCAGCTAGAAATATTCGGCGAACTTACGGCGCGAGACACTAGCAACCTCTTTCCAGAAAACCTATGTGGTAGTTTCTGGAGCGTGGCGAACTGGGGTTTCCTGACCAACCACGCCCGGGTACTGCT
The DNA here is from genome assembly GCA_963727015.1 of uncultured Actinomycetota bacterium. Taxonomy (GTDB): domain Bacteria; phylum Actinomycetota; class Actinomycetes; order Streptosporangiales; family Streptosporangiaceae; genus DATFVJ01. Next base: position 710,162 of record CAVSEV010000011.1, read on the forward strand.
GTGCATCGCCCGCGACCCGGGAGTGCGCCTCCGCGACATCGCGGACAATGTCGGCATCACCGAACGAAGCGCCTACGGTATCGTCACCGACCTGACCGAGGCTGGTTACGTCGTCAAGCGCAAGGACGGCCGGCGCAACCGCTACCAGATCCAGGCTCACCTCCCGCTGCCGGAACGCGCCAGTGGGGAGCCCGCCATCGGCGAAGTGCTTGCTCTCCTGGCCGGCACCGACCTTGCGAGTGCGGACCCGAGCCGCCAGGCCGCCGACCATGAACATGGCTGAGGCCGCCACATGGCAGGCGTCCGCATCCACCGAGATCTACCAGATTCGCGCTAGTGAAGCGCAGGTGGCGTTGCCACGCCAGCGCGGGCACGCCGTCCCACGGTGTTGAGGTGGCGCAGCGCCTGGGCATAGGAGCCCAGGAGGCTGCTCTGGCAGTAGGGCAAGCCTCGTTCCTCGCAGAACGCCCTGACCAGCGCCTGGGAACGCCGCAGGTTGGGCCGGGGCATGGAGGGGAAAAGATGATGCTCTATCTGGTAGTTCAGGCCGCCGAGCGCGAAGTCGGTCAGCCAGCCGCCGCGCACGTTTCGTGAGGTGAGGACCTGCCGGCGCAGGAAGTCGCTCTGATCCGCCGTGTCAAGGATGGGCATGCCCTTGTGGTTGGGGGCGAATGAACAGCCGAGGTACATGCCGAACAGCCCCTGCTGCACCAGGACGAAGACGACGGCCTTGACCGGTGAAAGCACTAGCAGCACAACGGTGAGGTAGCCGACGAGATGAGCGGCGAGGAGCGCGGTCTCCAACGCCCGATGGCGCGCGGCACGGCGGGTCAGCGCGCGGATGCTCGAGACGTGCAGGCCGACCGCCTCGAGCAGCAGCATCGGGAAGAACAGGTACGCCTGGTACCGGTACCCAAGGCGGGCAAAGCCACGCCCGGCTCGCGCCTGGGTAGCGGTGAAGGCCACCGCGCTGAGCATGATGTCGGGGTCGGCACCCTCGGTGTTGGGGTGGGCGTGGTGACGATTGTGCTTGTCCACCCACCAGCCGTAGCTGAGCCCGATGCCGAGGTTGCCGTGCAGTATGCCAAGCACGTAGCTGGCACGCCTGGAGGCTGCGATCTGCCGGTGCCCTGCGTCGTGGCCGAGGAAGCCGATCTGGGTGAAGACCACTGCCAGGAACACTGCCACCGCGAGCTGCCACCATGAGTCGCCGACCAGGACAAACGCGGTCCATCCCGCGATCATTAATGCCGCGGTTGCCGCGATCTTCCATGTGTAGTACCTGGGCCGCCGCTCCAGCAGCCCGGACTGCCGTATCTGCCGGGACAGCTGCGCGTACTGGCTGCCGCGCCGTACCGCGCGCGGCTGGGGAACGGGCGGGGGTTGCCGCACGGTCACGGCAGCATCTGTTTCGGGGGATCGCACCGTGGCAACTCCTGGGGATGCACGTCGTAGCGGGGGATGATGTGTCGCCAGGGTCCGGAGCGACGGCTGCCGGGCAGTGGCCGCGTTTGGGTGCGCCAGTGCCCCCTGCTGATCTCTGCTCCGACCGTACCCCGCGGAGCGGCTGACGGCGACCTGGCCGAGCGGCTTCCCGGGCCCCACGCAGGCCGCCGGGCAGCGCCGCGGCCGGTTCTTCGTGTCCTCGCTGCGGCTGGCCCCAGGCATGAAAGCCTGGCACCGTGCAACAGCCTGTGAACGGCGGCCGGCCGGATGAGCTGCGGATCATCGGGTTGGTGCGGGGCGGCCGCGGTGAGTAGCGGCCGCGGGGCACGGGTATGGGAGTCGATCAACGCCTGTGCCCGGCTGGAAGGCGTCGCCGTGTCGATCAGGCATGTGTGCGTCGCTTGCGTCCAGGCGGTGCTTGCCGACGGCGCGGGCCTGTCGATGGCGCGGGGGGCGCGGCTTCATGAGCCGGTATTTGCTACCGACCCGCGCAGCCATGAGCTTGAGGAGCTGCAGTTCACCTTGGGTGAGGGTCCGGGCATGGACGCTGTGAGCAGTGACGGTGCCGTGCTGGTCGCGGATCTGTCCGCAGGCGAAAGTGCGAGCCGCTGGCCCGTGTTCGCGGCCGCGGCAGTGATGGAAGGGGTCCGGGCGATGTTCTCCATCCCGGTCCAGGCGGGCGCCGTCCGCCTCGGTGTGCTTGACGTGTACCGCGACCGGGCCGGCCCGCTGACCGGCGGCCAGCTGGCCGACACGCTCGCCTATGCCGACGCTGCCCTGGTGCTTGCACTGGATCGGCGCGGTGGTATCAGCCCCAGGACGGAGGAGCTGTTCGATGTGGAGTTCGCCCGCAGGGGAGCTGAGGTCCATCAGGCCGCCGGGATGGTGATGGTGCAAACCGGCGTTCCTGTGGCCGACGCGCTCGCCCGGCTACGCGCCTACGCATATGCCCACGACCTGCGGCTGGCCGACGTGGCCGCCGATGTTGTGGCGCGCAGGCTGCGGTTGCCTCCGGATGAAGGGATCCGGCGTGCCGGGCCGGGGGCACAATGAAAGTAGCCCTTCGGGCAGAGGCCAGGCAGGTGCCGATGCGGGCAGGCAAGGCACCGGGTCGGTACAGGGCGGGGAGGAGGGACAGGTGAGTGACTCAGACCGGCGGATACGCGATACATTCGTGGAGATGGCCGACACACTGGTCGCCGAGTTCGACGTTATCGACTTTCTCGACACGCTGGCGCGCCGCGCGGTCGACCTGCTGAGTGTCACCGCGTGCGGGCTGCTGCTCGTCGACCATCACGGCAGCCTGAACCTGGTCGCCGCGTCCACCGAACAGGCCCGGCTGCTCGAGCTGTTCCAGCTGCAAAGCGCCGAGGGCCCCTGCCTGGACTGCTTCCACAGCGGCCAGCCGGTACAGTGCCCCGACCTGGCCGCGGCGGTCGGCCGCTGGTCCCAGTTCGCCCCGGCCGCCCGCGCCCGCGGCTTCGCCGCCGTGCACGCACTGCCGATGCGGCTGCGCGACGAGACCATCGGGGCGTTGAACCTGTTCAGCGCGATTGCCGTCCCGCTGGACGCCGAGGCGGTCGCGCTCGGCCAGGCGCTCGCAGATGTGGCCACCATCGGCATCTTGCATGAACGTGCCGTCCGCCGCCGCGAGGTCGTCAGCGAGCAGCTCCAGGCCGCCCTCAACAGCCGGGTCCTGATCGAGCAAGCCAAAGGTGTGCTCGCAGAACGCCTGCATATCTCCGTGGACCAGGCGTTCGCGGAAATGCGCACCTACGCCCGCCACCACAACCACAGGCTGCGCGACGTGGCGGAAGCTGTCGTCACCCATGGCCTCGAAATCACCCCGCAGCCCGGGCCCCCGTGCGCAGCCCAAGCTGGTCGCTTTTCGCAAGGTCAGAAGGGTCAGACGCCGGGACGGAACCAGTGACCACCGCGCTGTGCCGTGCTGATCGCCTAGGCCTGTGCAGGGGGACGATGCGAGCGTAGCCTGGGGACGTCGCTCCCGGGAAGGTTCCGGGACAGTTACTCGCGTCGCTCCGGACCCCGGCGGCACCGACGCCTCGCTCAGCTTGGGGCGGGCACCAAGGAGCCGCTGCTGTGAACCGAATACCAGGCACTCGTCCCGCCCACGCACGTGCGGTGACACCGACGCCGTGGCTGCCACAGGCAGGCACGGGACCACGCCCACCCGATGCTGCGCCCTCCGGCGAGGGAACCGGCCCGCCTGCGAGCGCACTCTACGTTCCTGCGTCCGGTACCAAGGATGCGGCGGCCGCACGCGCCACGACGGGACGCGCGACATGGCGCGGGCCACCGGGCCAGGCGGCGCCGGATAAGGGCACCGGCCCCGGCGTCGCCCCTGCCCTGCCTGGCGGCATCGCCGCGATACAGGCGCCTAGTTACAGCCTCGCGGAAGATGGCCTTGGGGAGGGGACGATCCGGCGGTTGCACGCCGTGGGACTGGATCTGCACATCGCGCTCGGGCTCACCGAGGCGCCGCAGGCCACGCTGCAGCTTGACCGGGCCATCGCGGAACTGGACGCTGCGATCGGCGAAATACGCCGCACGCTATTCGGCTTTCACCTCGGCGAACCAGCCGTGCCGCGAAGTGGCATCAGGCGGTGCGCCAGGCGCATGCATGGGTTCCGCCTGGCCCGGCGCCGCTGAAGTACCGGCTCTAACTAACCCAACAGGCGGCCAAGTATAGACTGATAAATGCCGCCTACGTCCGAATTGGCGACTTTATCCCGGACGCCGGACGCGCCTGCGAATATCGAAGCCGGGAACGAACAGGCTCGTCGCCTGATTGACGTCTCTCACCATGCAGTCAGCAGCGGGGGCCGGGTTTCTCGCGAAGCCTCCTCCACGCTGGGATAAACGGAGAAGACACCCATCAGGCCCGTGGCGTTGAGAACCTTACGCACCACGCCCTGCGGAGCCGCGAGGGGCAGGTCCCCGCCGTTTCGCCTGGCCTGCTTCAACACGCGTACCAGCACGCCGAGACCGGAGGAGTCGATGTACTCAAGCTCCTCCAGATCCACGATAATACGCGGGCCATAGGCTTCCACCGCCGCGGAAAGATGCGCGGCAACACCCGGCGCGTCAGCCAGATCTAGCTCTCCGCGCAGGGCTACAACCCCGTGTCCGCGGAATTTGAACGTGCTCAAGGTCACGTTAAACATGGGCGTTCCCCCACTGTTCAAGCAGCCAGGCGGGGTCTCGACCCAACAGCTAATGCTGAAGCTTCTACGTCGACCCTACGCCGCCTATACGGTCGGTGTCCCGTGCGCTTCCACAAATAGTCGGTCAAACGAGCAGGCCGAATTCACAATTGGTTCAAGCCTGGGCACCGGGGGGTGTGCGGCAGCGATCTGGTGCGGCAGTGATGAGTTTCGTGGGCCTCCGCCGCCCCCAGGAAGCCACCCGCGCCGCGGCATGGGCCTGTTTACCGCTTTTCTACTGAATCCGGCCGGATCGGCTTTCCGTGGACCAAGGGCTGAGCGCGCTGATTTTCCTGCCCGCAGCGAGTCGCGCCGAAGGCTACTGATCGGTCCCCGGTGATCTGGGAGGCTGGAGGCGCGCCGCCCGAGCAGCACGAGTTCCGGCCCGCGAAGCCGTTAAGACTGTATTGCCCCGGGGGGACGACCCCCCGGGATCCCCCCGGGGCCCGCTCACTGCTGGATGAGAATCCGCCGATTCACGAATCAGGATAAATCTCGCGATGTCCACAGACGCCGGCCCGACCGGCCCCCGCAACGACCTGCCGGGGGTGGAGCGCCTGCTCACCCTCTCCGACGGCGTGGTGGCCATCGCCCTCACGCTGCTGGTCCTGCAGCTAAAGGTGCCGTCCCTCGCCCGGGTCGCCGATCCGAACTCGGCCTCCGAACTTGCCACCCAGCTCAGGAAGGGCGCCGACCAGCTGATCAGTTACCTGATCTCGTTCTACATCATCGCCCAGTTCTGGCTGGCCCACTACCGGGTATTCCGTCAGGTGCGGGGCCAGCGGGAGGGACTTGCCTGGTGGAACTTCGCGTTCCTGCTGACCATCACCCTCATGCCGTTCACGAGCAACCTGCTCGGCGACTACGCGAGCAATCCGCTTGCCGTCGACATCTTCGCCCTGAACCTGTTGCTGGCCAATCTGGCGACGCAGGCGACACTCATCTTCGGGCGTCGCAAGAGTCTCCTCGTCCCAGGGATCGACGCGCAAGAGATGCGGGAGGCGCGGACGCGCTCGGTGGCGGCCGCGATCGTAATCGGCGGGTCGATCGGCGTGGCGTGGGTAAACACGGACGTCGCCAAGTACTGCTGGCTGCTGATCGCTGTCGCGCCGTGGGCCGCGAATCGCTGGTCCGCACGCCGGGCCGGCCCGGCCCCGCGAGATTAACAGCACCGCATTATCGGCACTTTCAGGAAATATCACCCTCGATAGTAGAACCAGCACTGATGACATTGGTCGTTTATTACCCAAAGGTGGGCTGGTGCTGGGGGATTTCCCGCTAAAGTCGGGCCTCTCAACGTACGGTAGATGCCTCAAAGGTAACCAAAGGGAGGGGCTGCCAGATGCGGCATGTCAGGTCATTCGGCAAAGGCGTCGGCTATCGGGCACGGCTCAGCTGGCGGAATAAGGGCCGGATCGCCGCTGCGGGTGCAGCGGTGGTCGCCGCGTTAGCGGGCACGTCGATGGCTGGCGTCCCGGCGGCGTCGGCGAGCCCGAGTGAGACGGTCATTGTCACCTCGACCGGGCTTTTGAGCCCGGCCGCGGCGGTGCTGGAGCTGGGCGGCACCGTTTTGACGCAGTACCACCTCATCGACGGGGTCGACGCTTTGATCCCCACGGCCGTGGAGCCGCTGCTGGCGGCGATACCGGGCGTCACCGTGACTCCCGATGTTTCGGTGAGTGTGCAGTCCACGACGGAGTCGACCGGGCCGCACACGCCTTCCGATGCGTTCTTACAGGAGACTGGGTCCGCGCAGTTGGCGTCAGGTGGCGATACCGGCCGGGGCGTCACCGTGGCCGTGCTGGACACGGGTATCGACAAGCTGCCGGATTTCTCTGGGCGGCTGGTCGGCGGGGTGGACCTGACGAACGGGAACAACCCGTTCCAGGACAGCTACGGGCATGGCACCTTCGTGGCCGGCCTGATCGCCGGCAATGGGGCCTCATCGAACGGGCAGTACTCGGGCGAAGCGCCCGGCGCCAAGCTGGTGTCGATCAAGGTGGCAGGGGCAGACGGCACGACCCACCTGGGGACCCTGATCTCGGGCCTGGAGTGGGCGGCCGATCACCAGAGCACGTATGGCATCAAGGTCCTCAACATCTCCCTGGGGTTCAAGCCCAGTCAGTCCACGGTCATCAACCCCTTGGACCAGGCGGTCGAGGCGGTGTGGAACTCGGGGATCGCGGTGGTGGCCTCGGCGGGCAACGCCGGGCCGTTCAACGGCACCATCCTTTCCCCTGGCGACGACCCGCTGGTGATCACGGCGGGCGCCTTGGACGACAGGGCCACCGCGTCGATCACCGACGACGAGATGAACGACTTCAGCAGCGTCGGGCCCACCTCACCTGACGGCTGGGTCAAGCCTGACCTGGTCACCTCGGGCCGGTCTGTGGTGAGCCTGGCCGCGCCGGGCTCAACGATCTACGACAACTACCCCTCGGCCCGGACCGGCCCGGCAAACTTCGTCGGCTCGGGTACCTCGTTCAGCGCGGCTATCACCAGCGGGGCGGCAGCGCTGGTCCTGGCCGGCAACCCGGGTCTCACCCCCAATCAGCTAAAGGCCCGCCTGCTGGGCAATACCAGCCCTGGCCCGGTCGGTAACCCCTTCGCCGACGGCCACGGGGCACTTAACGCCTACGCCGCGGCCACCTCGGGCCCGATGACCTTCAACCAGTCAGCCGCCGGCCTGATCCCGGCCTTGAGCCGTGCCACGGTCTCACTGTCGCCCACCCGCCCTGTGGACACGTGGAACACGAACCTCTGGTCGGGCACCTCCTGGAGTCAGACGCCATCCAATGGCTGGGCGTGGAACGGCTGGGCGTGGAATGGCGAAGACTGGAACGGCTGGACCGGCAGGGCCTGGAACGGCTGGGCGTGGAACGGCGCGGCGTGGAACGGCGCAGACTGGAGTGGCCGGGCCTGGAACGACTCTGCCTGGAACGGCTCTGCCTGGGACGGCGTTGCCTGGAATGGTTTGGCTTGGAACGGCTCAGCGTGGAGCTGACAAATGCCCGATTCGCGTAGTCAGGCCGTGAAGGTGCCGCGTGCAACACGGGCCTTCGTCGCGGCTGCGGTCGCGGGTGGTGCCGTTACCTTATTCGTCGCCGTATGGCGGCAACCGCCCTCGGGGCATGTCGGCGAGCGCCAATGGCTGGTCGCAGCCGCAATGGGCGTCCTTGTCCTGGGGAGCTGGGTTTGGCCGGTCGTGGTGTACCGGGAAGGTGAATCCGAGGCCTTCAACATGGACGAGGGTTTCTTTGTGATCTTCGCCCTCCTGGTACCACCGCTGGTCACCGTGGCGACCTTTGCTCTGGCCACCGTCCTCGCTCAGACGGCCCGCCGGCGCCCGCTGGTCAAGTCAGCCTTCAATGCCGGGCAAGTTCTTATCGCGGCGGGTCTGGGACTGGCTGTGAGCCGCAGTATCGCTGCTCCCTCGGACTCCCTCACCGCAGTTCAGATCGCAGCCATCATGCTCGGGGTGGGAGTGTACTTCATCATCAATACCCTCCTGGTGGCCGGCGTGGTGGTCTCGATGGGCACGACCTGGAGAGAGTTCACCAGCGATCTTCCGATCCAAGTGACACTTGCTGGCGCAGGAGCATTGGTTGGCGTGGTTTTGGCATTGGCGATACAGGCGCATCTGTGGGCAGTGGCGCTGGCAATCCCGGGACTGGTCGTGGAGCGCCGGCTCATCAGTGCCCGGTTCGCGGCGCTGTATGACCGCGCCAGAATGGAGGGGCTGTACCAGGTCACGTTGGAGGCAAACCGGGGACTGCGGCGGCAGGCGGTGCTCGAAACGATCTTTGGCTCGGTGCGGCGGCTGCTTCGTAGCCCCGAGGCCACTCTGGCATCTGACGACCCGGGCCCTGGCCAGCTGGCGGCGCCCATGACCGTTGCCGATCAGCAGCAGTGGCTGGTGGCGTCGGGCCGGCGACGAGATGAGCCCTTCGACGACGCCGATCGGAGCCTGCTCAGGGCCCTGGCCGCCGTGGGCAGCGGGGCGCTGAGCAATGCCGAGCTGTACCATCAGGTTCATGTCGGGCGCGAGAGGCTCTCCTCAATCACCCTCAACATCGGAGAAGGCGTCTGTGCCATAGACGCAGAGGGGAAGCTGACCTTCGTCAACCGGGCCGCGGCCGACATGATGAAGCTGCCGTCGCTCAACATAGCGATCGACGACCCGGTGAGCGATGGCGTCCTCACGGCGCCCGACTTCCTGCTCGCACCGGCCCGCGAAGCAATGCGCACGGGCCGCGCCATCCGGGAGGACGACGCCCGGTTCCCCGGCGAGAACGGCGGCACCATCCCGGTTGCGTATACGGCCTCGGCGGTCATGAGTGACGGCACTCCGTCAGGCGCGGTGATCGCTTTTCGCGACATCACCGAACGCAAAGCCTTCGAAGACGAACTCCACCATCACGCCTGCTACGACAGCCTCACCGGACTGGCGAACCGCCGGCTGCTGGTGGAGCGCCTCGATCAGGCGCTGCGGCGGTCAGCCCTGGACCGCAAGACCCATGCTCTGATTTTTGTGGATGTGGACCGCTTTAAGAGTATCAACGACAGTCTTGGTCACGTGACGGGCGACGAGTTCCTGGTGGCGATCGGGGCGCGCATGAAGGGGGTGGTGCGGAGTCACGACCTGCTTGCCCGCTTCGGCGGCGACGAGTTCGTGGTGCTGCTGGAGGATGTGGCTGGGGTGGACCTGGCGGTCGCCGCAGCGCGGCGCATCTGCGCCGCCGTCGAACAGCCCATTGTGCTGCCCGACGGCTACGAGCTAGTTGCCAGCGTGTCGGTCGGCATCGCCCTAACGGAGCCAGGTAAGACAGCCGACGACGTGCTTCGCAACGCCGACGTGGCGATGTACGACGCCAAAGCCAAGGGCGGGGGGGGCATCTACAAGGTGTTCGACCAAGCTTCCATGGGAAGCCGTTCCTCCGAGCGGCTCCAGATCGAGGCCGATCTGCGCAAAGGGCTCGAGCGAGATGAACTCGAGGTGCACTACCAGCCGTTCTACTCCCTTGACGAGCAGCGCATCGTGGGCGCGGAGGCGCTGGTGCGATGGCGCCACCCCGCGAACGGTTTGATCAGCCCCATGAGGTTCATCCCGATGGCAGAGGAGACGGGGCTGATACTGCCGCTGGGTCGTTACGTTCTGGACAAAGCGTGCAGGCAGGTGCGCTCTATCCGGGACCGGTTGGACGTGGACCTGCCCATCAGTGTCAACCTCTCACCCCGCCAGTTCCAGGAGGGTGGGCTCTTGTCGCAGGTGGCGGAGGCCCTCGATGCAACCGGCCTGCCCGCGGAGCTGCTCATATTCGAGATCACCGAGACCGTGGTCATGGAAGACCTTTCCGGTGCTCGCGAGGTCATGAAGAAGCTCAACCAGCTGGGAGTGCGCCTGGCCATCGACGACTTCGGCACCGGCCACTCCTCACTGGCGTACCTCAAGCAGTTCCCGGTGCACGAAGTGAAGGTGGACCGCACCTTCGTGCAGGGCGTCGCCGAGAGCCCGGTGGACTCGGCGATCGTCCGTGCCATCATCGACCTGGCCAATGCAATGGGCATAGCGGTGGTGGCCGAGGGCGTGGAAACCAAGGACCAGGTCGCCGTGCTCAAGATGCTCGGCTGCCAGGTGGGGCAGGGCTTCCACTTCTCGCGGCCGATTCGCGCCGAGGAGTTCGACGAGCTACTCACCCGCCACTTCGCCCGGACCGCGGGCCCAACCGGGCCGGTGCTGATCAACAAGCCATCCGCGGCTTCCTCTGGCCCACAGAGTTCCTGCTGTTCTCGGACTTCTCAAGGCTTCGAAGTCGATCTGTGGCCGTGATCCCAGGGGCGATCGAACCAGCGCTGGGTCCGGTTGGTGCCGAAGGCGGCCTTGTCGGCGGCGATCAGCTCTGAGGGTCCCTCGAGATCACCGACGGGAGCCTGGCCGCTGAGAAAGGTGACGTTGACCCGGCCCATCCGGCCGCCGCCAGCCACCAGCAGGCGCTGGAGCTGTACCGCGGCCTAGGCGACCGGCTCGGCCAGGCCAGCGCCCTCGACCAGCTAGGCAGGGTGCAACGCGAGACCGGCGAGTACAGGCGCCCGGTCACCGGGCAGCACGCACGCCAGCGAGTAGCGGCAGCGGCCCGCGGCGCGGATCTCCTTGTTCAGCCGCTCCGTTATCCGCCTCTTGCGGGCGGGGCAAGCGGGTGGGTGTTATTGCTGGTCCCCGCCCCACCGATGCCTCCACGCTGCCTGGCTGAGGGCCGTGCGCAAACCGGCGGGCGCCCGTCCTGAAGCAGACGACAAGGTTGCCGAAGGTTTCCTCGGGCTGCTAAGCCTCTCGATAGAGGGGTCGCGTAGAGCTCGCGCAACGCCATCCTGCCGGTACGCGGTCCGAGAAGAGGGGCCTGCCATGAACTGCAGATCGCGTTTATTCCGCTCCGCGCTGATATCCGGTGTCGGCGCTCTCGTCGCTGGTATCGCCTTCTTCGCGGGGCCCTCCCCGGAGGGACATGCGAGCGCGAACTGTTCCGAGTGCTACGTTGTCACTCCTGCCACCTCTCCGGCGACTGCCGGTGCGGGGACGGGTGACCTCTATGGTTTCCAGGTGAGTAGCTTCGACCGGGGCGAGAAGCTCCGGAGTCTGACGTTCACTGCGCCCACCGATTTCGTCATCACAGGTGCCTCTGGCCCAAGCGAGACCTCGGTCTCGGGGTTGCCAGCCTCCTCCGTCACACTGGACCTGCCGAGTGATGCAGGGAGCACGTTCACCGTCGACGTCACGGCGCTGGCACCCTGCCTCGCAGCGAGTTCAGAGGTCTGGGGGGTGTCCGGCACCGACAGCTTGGGGGAAGCTAGCGAGGTCAAGTGGAGCCCCTCGCCGCTCAGCGTGCCGGTCACCGGGGAGTGCAGCCTCGCCTTCACGGGACAGCCGGCCCAGACGGCTGTCAATTCCGACATCCTCACCGGGTTCAACTCGACAGGGTCCCCACTGGCCGTGCGACTGCTAGACGCGAACAACAACTTTCTCAACCCAGCGGACTTCTCGGCGAACGGGACCCCGGTCACGGTCTCGATCAAGACTAACCCCGGCGGCGGGACGCTTACCGGCACCACGGCAATCGCCAGCTCGCAGGGGGTCGCCGACTTCGGGAACCTGCAGATCAACAAGCCAGGCGCCGCATATGACCTTACGGCGAACACGCCCGGTTTCAGCCCGGCAACCTCAAGCTTCTTCACGGTAACCGGGCAGATCCAGGCCTGCGGCACCGGGTCCTGCACGGTGTCGCAATCGACATCGACCACGACCGCGTCAGCCGCGACGTCGTCGGCGTCAGGTGACTTCGTGACGCTTGGCCTCGGCGGTGCCGACCTCACGTGCAACCACTACGACGCGGTGTCGGATGTAGCCAACTTCGGTATCCTCGACTCCTCAGGCGGCAGCGTTACGAACTCGTCGGCCATCGTCACCCTCGCCATCTCCAAGTCGGCCGCCGAGTCGGCGTGGCTTTCGCTGCTCCGGTTGCAGGTCTGCTACGCGTCGCAGGCGCCCTTCCCGGCGATCTCGGGCACCAGCGGGACGACCGTCATCGGCAGCACCACCTACCACACAGGACTGCTGCTGCCCTGCTTCCTGTTCAGCCCTGGTCACCCGGAGCCCTGCCTCATCTCGCGGCACCGGACGGCGGGCGCGGTCCAGCTGACGTTTGTCGCTCTCGGGGATCCCCTCTTCCGCGGGTGATCGGTGCTTGCGCCGTCGGCCCGATCATCGGTGACCGCGGGTAAAGCGCAGACGTAGGCTGGGGTGGTGCAGACTTGCCCGGGCTGCGGCGAGGAGAACCCGGACCGGTTTCGGCTCTGCGGCTTCTGCGGGTCCGTTCTGGCCGCTCAGCCTCCGCCTCAGGAGGTCCGTAAGACCGTCACCGTGGTCTTCTGCGATCTGAAGGGCTCAACCGAGTTAGGCGACCGGCTCGACAGCGAGGCGTTGCGGGAGGTGCTCGCGCTTTACTTCTCGGCGATGAAATCCGTCCTTGACCGCCACGGCGGGACGGTCGAGAAGTACATCGGGGATGCGATCATGGCGATCTTCGGCCTGCCCCGGATGCACGAGGACGACGCGCTGCGAGCCGTCCGAGCGACCGCGGAGATGCGCGCGGCGCTGGCCGACCTCAACGTCACCCTCCGAGCCGGGTTCGGGGTCGTTCTGCAGAACCGGACCGGCGTCAACACCGGCGAAGTCGTCACCGGTGACACCGGCGGCTCCCAGCGCCTCGCCACCGGCGACACGGTGAACGTCGCCGCTCGTCTCGAGCAGGCGGCCCCAGCCGGCGAGGTCCTGATCGGCGAGTCCACGTACCGGCTGGTGCGAGACGCCGTCGAGGTCGTGCCCGTCGAGCCGTTGGGACTGAAGGGCAAGCCGGACCCCGTTCCGGCCTACCGGTTGATGTCGGTCATGGCCGGCGCGAGGAAAACCCGGCCGGCGGACCTCCCCTTCGTCGGCCGGGCGCGTGAGATCGCCGCCCTCGGCGCCGAGTTCCGCCGTTCAGTCGCCGGACCCGAGGGGCGGCTCGTCACGCTGCTCGGCCATGCCGGGGTCGGCAAGAGCCGGCTCATCGAGGAGTTCGTGCGGAGCGTCGCCGGCCAGGCGGCGGTGCTGCGGGGCCGCTGCCTGTCCTACGGCGACGGCATCACATTCTGGCCGCTGGCCGAGGTGCTGCGGCAGGCGGCCGGGATCGTGCCGGAGGACGGCGAGGAGGACGCCCGCGCCAAGCTCGCGTCCTGCTTCGGCGAGCGGCATGCCGACGCGACCAGCCGCATCGAGTGGGGCATGGGCCTCTCGCAGCACCCGTACGGAAAGGACGAGCTGTTCTGGGCCGTGCGGGCGATCCTGGCGGAGCTGGCCCGCCGCAGGCCGCTTGTCGTCGTCTTCGACGACATCCACTGGGCGGAGGCAACCTTCCTCGACCTGATCGAGGACATCCTCGACGCCTCGCTCGACGTGCCGCTTCTGTTCATCTGTACGGCCCGTCACGAACTCCACGAGGACCGGCCGGGCTTCGCGGCGGGGCGAGCGGCGGCCTCCCAGATCGAGCTCGGCGAGCTCACCCGGGAGGAGAGCAGCCTGGTGATGAGGAACCTCCTCGGCGAGGCGAGCCTGCCCGAGCCGCTTGAGCGGCGCATCCTCGGCCTCGCCGAAGGCAACCCTCTGTTCGTCGAGCAGATGCTGTCCATGCTGATCGACGACGGGCTCTTGCGACAGCAGGCGGGGCGCTGGGTTTTCTCCGGCGCCGCCGAGGCCGTCTCGGTCCCGGGCAATGTCTCGTCCTTGCTGGGTGCGCGCCTCGACCGCCTGGGGTCGGGCGAGCGCCGGGTGGCGGAGTCGGCATCGGTAATCGGCCTGGAGTTCTCCACCAGCGCGGTGTCGGTTCTGACGGAGGAGGGCGATGCCCGGACCGACCTCGAGCCGTCGCTCACCGCGCTGTCCCGCAAACAGCTCATCCGGCGGGGGGAGGCGGGCGCGCCAGACGGTGGCTACCAGTTCAGCCACATCCTGATCCGCGACACGGCGTACGCCCGCCTGCTCAAGCGCACCCGGGCCCGGCTGCACGAACGTTTCGCCGCCTGGCTCACACGCATGTTCGGGTCCCGGCTCGCCGAGTACGAAGAGATCCTCGGCTATCACCTCGAGCAGTCGTTCCGCTACCGGGCCGAGCTCGGGCCGATCGACGACGACGGGCGGCGGCTGGGCGCCGAGGCGTCGCGATACCTGAGCTCGGCCGGTCGTCGCGCCCTGGCCCGCGGCGACATGCCGGCGGCGGCGAACCTGTTACCGCGGGCCGCCGCGCTGCTGGGCGAGAAAGACCCGGCCCGCGCGCTGCTCCTGCTCGACGCCGGCGAGGCGGCGGTCGACATCGGCGAGTTCGAGCGGGCCGAGTCGGTGCTGACCGAGGCAGCGGACCGGGCGCTTTCGGCCGGCGAGATCGGGATCGCTCGGGCGGCGGCGCTCGCCCGCCTCCAGCTTCGCTACACGACTGACCCGCACGCCGTCCAGGAGAGCGTGGTTGAGCTCGTGGAACGGGAGATCCCGGAGCTCGAGGTGATGGGCGATGACCGCGCTCTGGTGCGGGCATTCCGCCTGCTCACCTACGTGCACGGAACGGGAGGCCGCTTCGCCGACGCGGCCGCCGCCGCGGAGCGCACGATCCGGCATGCGACCGCCGCCGGTGACGAGGTGACCGCCCGCCGCTTCCTCGGCTCGCTCGCAATGTCCGCCCTCTACGGTCCGATGCCCGTCCCCGAGGCCATCGCCACCTGCGAGGAGGTGCTCGCCCGGGCGGAGGAGGACCGCAAGGCGAGAGCGCTCGCCGAGCTCGCGATCGGCCACCTCGAGGCGATGCGCGGGGACTTCGAGCGTGCGCGCCTGCTCTATCGCCGGAGCCGGGCCTCGCTCCAGGAGTTCGGCTACCTCCTGTTTGCGGCACTCACGTCGCTGGACTCGTCTGTCATCGAGCTGCTCGCGGAGGATCTGGCCGCCGCTGAGTCGGAGCTGCGGACGGACTATGGGCGTCTTGAGGAGATGGGCGAGCGCAACTACATCTCGAGCACGGCAGGCCTGCTCGCCGATGTCCTCTACCGGCAGGGTCGCTACGACGAGTCGGCCGAGTTCGCCGGGGTTTGCGAGCACCTCGCCTCCCCCGACGACGTCGCTTTCCAGTTCCTTTGGCGCTGCGTACGCGGGAAGCTCAAGGCCCGGCAGGGGGCGATTGAGGAGGCTGAGTCGCTGCTGTCAGCGGCGATCGCGCTCATCGCCACCACCGACCAGATTGACTGGCAGGGCAACGGCCTGCTGGCTCTGGCCGAGGTCCGTGAGCTGGCGGGAGCGCCGGCGGACGCCGCCGCTCTCAGCGAGAGAGCCGCCAGGCGCTTCGAGCGCAAGGGCAACGTCGTCTCGGCGCTCAGGGCGCGCCAGCTCGCCGAACGGCTGCGCGCGACCGCAGTGACCTCGTAGCGTCGGCGCGGGCTACGGCCTGCCGGCAGGGCCGGATGCAACCGCCGCCTGGCACATGCGCCTGCGATTGGGGTTGTGTGGGCAGCCCGGCTGGGTTGCCGCGCTGACGCCGCTATCGGTGGACGGGATGATCGTCGCAGCGTCGACGTGGCCGACTCGCAGTGGCGGCACCAGCATGGTTCACCAAGGAGCTGCCATGGTCAGATGGCCGCACAACACGCGGACATTTGGCCGCCTTAGCGGTGGACATCTGGCGGCGCGGGCCGACCGGTTCCCACTCGCCCGCTGGCCGCGCGTACGGGCACCACAGCAGGTCATGGCCCAGGCGGAGCGGGCCTCGTGCAGTCCGCGCCGCGAGGAGGGGGGATCGACCGGCAGCGGCGCCGGATGCCCCGCCCGCTTGGGCGGCAGCATCGGGACGCCGCACGGCGTGTCGGCCGAACTGTGTTTCAGTCTCCAGCGGGCCTGAGCTCATCCTGGTCTTTGAGCGTTCCGGCCGTGACGCTCCGCTAAGCGGACACTGACACTTTCGCAGATCTTGCTACGCCCTATGGTGCAGGCGGTGGCGGATGGCGAGGGCGACGGCACCGGCCGTGTGGCCGCCAAGGCGACCGTTCGCGCAGCACCTCGTCCAGCCTGGCCGCGCTGGCGCCAGGCGTCGTGATCGGCAGCCGCTTCCACGCCGGGTAAGAGGCAGGTGCTGCGGGCTCGCAGCGTGCCGTTCATGTCCTGGTGAAGAGGAGACGTAGTCCTATGGACGCCGGACCTCTGCCTCTTCCGGAGCCGGCCTTTGCCTCTTCTGGGAGCCGGTGACAGGGCGGAGCATCCTTCTCCGTCCGGGGACTTGGCCTCCTCGTATTTCTGGGCTGCAGCGAGCAGGTACGTGCCCTCGACCTCCGCGACTTCGAGCAATTCGGGCGGGTCCTTCTTGTCCGGCGTGGCCTCCTTGTCCGGCAGGGCGAGCCCCGCGTAGCAGCAGTCCAGCCAGACGATCCGCCTGTGAGAGTCTGCGTTACGGATGACCTCGGCCAGTTGCTGCCACGGGACAGTCTGGCTCCTGTCCCTTCCGGTGGCTTCGGGAAGGGCGAGCAGGAGCCCGTCCTTCTTGTCGTAAAGGCCATGCCCCGCGAAGTAGACAAGCAGCGTGCGGAGCCGACCCGGCCGACAAAGCCGAGGTCTACGGGCAGCTGGGCCTGACGCTCACCTACGACCCCGCCGCTAAGCGGGTGAAGGCAGAGGCCAGGCCAGGGTCGATCATGTACGTAGGAACGTGTCCGAGGGGGGACTTGAACCCCCATGCCCTTTACGGGCACTAGCACCTCAAGCTAGCGCGTCTGCCTATTCCGCCACCCGGACCTGTGCCGCAGCGCTGCCCATGTCGCGTCGGCCGCATCACGATAGCAAATCTAGGGCCTTCCGGCGAAGGTCAGGGTGATCCCCCCGGCTGACCGGCGGACCCAGGGTGAGATCGTGGCCGGAAGGAGTCTCGAGACAGCGGCGAGGCAACATGCTTCGCAGCCGCAGGCGACAGTCATGGAGGGATCGTGTCCGGACATCTGGCGGCCGAGGACGAGGTGGCCCAGCTCTGCGGCGATCTGATCCGCATTGATACCAGCAATCCGGGCGATCACTCCGGACCTGGCGAACGCACCGCTGCGGAGTATGTCGCCGCCCGGCTTGCCGAGGCCGGCCTTGAGCCGCAGATCTTCGAGTCCCACCCCAAGCGCGCCAGCGTTGTGGCAAGGATCGAGGGCGCTGACTCCACCCGGCCAGCACTGCTCGTGCACGGTCACCTCGACGTGGTACCTGCCGACCCAGGTGATTGGCAGGTGCACCCGTTCTCCGGCGAGATCACCGGCGGCTGCGTCTGGGGCCGCGGCGCAGTGGACATGAAGGACATGGATGCGATGATCCTTGCGGTGATCCGCCAGCGGCTACGCCAGGGCCGCCGTCCACCTCGCGACCTCGTGCTGGCCTTCCTTGCCGACGAGGAGGCGGGAGGTGCGTGGGGCGCCCGCTGGCTGGTTGACAACCATCCGGACCTCTTCGCAGGCTGCACGGAGGCGATCGGTGAGGTCGGCGGCTTCAGCTACACCCTGCACGGCCCGTCCGGGCCGCAGCGGCTCTACCTGCTTCAGACGGCTGAAAAGGGGATGGCATGGCTGCGGCTGACAGCGCGCGGAACCGCGGGCCACGGTTCCATGCTTAACGACGACAACGCGGTCACCGAGCTGGCAGAGGCGATCGCTCGCGTGGGCAGGCACGAGTTCGGAATCCGCCTCACGCCGACCGTGCAGGCGTTCCTCGAGCAGGCCGCGAACGTTCTCGAGGTGGAGTTCAGCCCCGACCATTGTCAGGAAATATTGGACAAACTAGGCGCGATTTCACGCATCACGGGTGCGACCCTGCGGAATACAACTAACCCGACAATGCTGCGCGCTGGGTATAAAGTCAATGTTATACCACAGGTCGCCTCGGCCGAGGTGGACGGACGTTTCCTGCCCGGGTACGAGGAGGAGTTCCTGGCCGAGCTTGATGGCTTGCTCGGTCCCGGTATTCGACGTGAGTTCGTCCATCGCGACATTGCGTTGGAGACTACTTTCGACGGCGAGCTGGTCGCGGCCATGAGCGGAGCGCTGCTGGCCGAGGACCCCGCAGCCAGGGTAGTTCCGTACTGCCTGTCTGGCGGTACTGACGCCAAGTCGTTCGCCAGGCTCGGTATCCGGTGCTTCGGGTTCGCGCCACTCAGGCTTCCATCTGATCTGGATTTTTCCGGAATGTTCCATGGCGTAGATGAGCGTGTTCCGGTTGAAGCCCTCCGTTTCGGGGTTCGTGTTCTCGACCAATTCCTTGATCAATGTTAGCCGTTCGTACGAGGTCAGGACACTAGCGTCACTCGGGCGCGATAATCACCACACGTTAATTTGTTGAATTTCTCGACTGTGTCTACCTAACCGTGTTATCGTGACTCTCTGTACAGAATCGGTTACGCCAACGAACCCCCAGGGTTGGCTACCGGAGATTTCCCAGGAGGGTCGCAGGTGGGAGCTCTACCGACGCAGGGACTGTCGAGCGGGTCCTCCGGCGCGCGCTGATGTCGGCGGCTACGGGCGCGACATCAGCACTCCGAGCCGCCGGAAGCCGCGCGCGCGACGCGCGCCGGTGACTGCGGCCAGCAGGCAAATCCCAAACCCCTACACGAACGCAGGTATCCACATGAGTAAATTCGCCTGGCCCAAACGCATGGCCAAAATCGCCATGCTGACCACCGTGTTCGCCGCCGGCGGCACCGGGATCGCGCTCGCCAGTGGGATGGCGAGTGGTGACGGCGGCGTCCCGGCCGGCAACCACACTCCGGTCTTAAGTCGGTCAGATCAGGGCGGTCCGTTCGGTGGCGGCAGCCAGTCGGGCGGCTTCAGTGAGTACGGCCAATACGGTTACAAGCAGGGCAATGACCACCAGTCGTCAGGCGGCCGCTACACGGTGGTAATCGGCCTCGGTCATCGCGGGAGCAAGCCTTGCCATAAGGGCCACGACGGCGGTTACGCCAGCGACTACGGCACCGTGGTGACCAGCGTGCACCACGCCAGCCGGCCGTGCCGCAAGGGCCACGACGGCGGTTACGCCAGCGACTACGGCACCGTGGTGACCAGCGTGCACCACGCCAGCCAAGCCGTGCCGCAAGGGCCACGACGGCGGTTACGCCGGCGACTACGGCACCGTGGTGACCAGCGTGCACCACGCCAGCAAGCCGTGCCGCAAGGGCCACGACGGCGGTTACGCCGGCGACTACGGCACCGTCGTGACCGGGGTGCACCACGCCAGCAAGCCGTGCCGCAAGGGCCACGACGGCGGTTACGCCGGCGACTACGGCACCGTCGTGACCGGGGTGCACCACGCCAGCAAGCCGTGCCGCAAGGGCCACGACGGCGGTTACGCCGGCGACTACGGCACCGTCGTGACCGGGGTGCACCACGCCAGCAAGCCCTGCCGCAAGGGCCACGACGGCGGTTACGCCGGCGACTACGGCACCGTCGTGACCGGGGTGCACCACGCCAGCAAGCCCTGCCGCAAGGGCCACGGCATTGACTACCGGCGCACCGTGATCACCACCGTGATAACCAGCGTGCAGCACAGCAGCAAGCCGTGCCGCAGGGGCCACAGCTACGTCGTTACCGCCACTTCACGACACGGCAGCAAGCCGTGCCACAAGCGCCACAGCAACAGCTATGGCCAGCCAAATGACAACAACCACACGCCCACCGGAACAGTCGACGCCGGAAACCAGTTCCAGCACGCCGGAAACCAGTTCCAGCACGCCGGAAACCAGTTCCAGCAGGGCCTGCCGCAGAGCCAGCAGACCGAGCTTTCGTCCTACACGGTCGGCAGCGGGCTTCCGACCACCGGCGCCGACATCACCGGCCTGCTGGCGGTGGCGGGCCTTGCTACGGCTTTCGGCTCAGGCGCGCTCTTCATGACCAGGCGCCGCAGGACGTCCATGAAGCTGCGCCGTGCGAGGACTTCGCTCCGCTAACTGCTCGAGAGGCCGCGGACTCGCAAGACTACGGGCTCGCAAGGGTCTCGCAAGGATGCAGACGCTCTGGTCGTCGCCCGAGGTGGTGACGCCGCGGCTCAGTCGCCGCGCTGTGGTGGGCGGCGGGAGCCGTTGCCTATGAACGCTTTGCCCGTCCCGGGTGTGCGCGGCCAGGGACGGGCAAAGCCCTGTCTGCAGCCTCCCGGTCCCGGACGGCGCAGGTTCCGCGAAAGAAAGTCGGCGCAGCACCCTCACCCGAATCGGCGCCACAGAAGTCACCACCAGGCGGGAGACATGGCCCGGCGGCCCATGTCACGGTGGCACCTTGGTAGCCGTGTACGGGGCACTGCGAGGTCACATGGTGCGGACCGGGCGTATGATCCTGCGCCGCAGGGTCGCTTTCCTGCTGCCGTCCGCGAACAGCAGGAGACGGGTTAGCTCCCAATCGCCGTACTCCGCGTGATCCGTCAGGATCTTCCGTGCGGCATCGCGGGACAAGTCGCGCGGCAGGTACACGACGAGGTAGGAGTACTGGTTCATCGAATCTCATTCTGCGCACTTGGCGCGGCCGCGCAAACCTCTGCCGCAATGCGGGTAACGTCACCTCGTCTGGACTGCGGCGGTCGCGGCCCGCTGGCGGTGGGCCCGGCCGGGACGTACCCTGCAGCCCGGAAGGTTACAGGACCATAACAGCAACAGCGGCGGCAGAGGTGGACCGGGCCGCGCGGTGGCGACACACTGTGACGGCGTACTGAGGTGGGCCGTACGCAGCCATCCCAGCTGGATGTGAGGATTAGCGAGGGTGCCAGATAGTAAACGGGGTGCCGCAGGCGGCGCCAAGCTCGGGACCCGGCTTGTCATCGTCGAGTCTCCGGCCAAGGCCAGGACGATCGCCGGGTATCTGGGCCGGGGCTACGTGGTTGAGTCGAGCATCGGCCATATCCGCGACCTGCCCGACAAGGCGGCTGACATACCGGCGAAGTACAAAAAGGAGCCGTGGGCACGGCTCGGCGTCAACGTGGACGCCGGGTTCGAACCCCTGTACGTGGTGAACCCCGACAAGAAACAACAGGTCGGCAAGCTGCGGAAACTGCTCGGCGAAGCGGACGAGCTGTTGCTCGCCACGGACGAGGACCGTGAAGGCGAGGCGATCGCATGGCATCTGCTTGAGGTGCTCAAGCCGAAGGTGCCCGCCCGCAGGATGGTCTTCCACGAGATCACTCCCGAGGCAATCGCTACGGCTGTCGCCAGCCCGCGTGAGCTCAACCAGGGGCTGGTGGACGCGCAGGAGACCCGGCGCATCCTGGACCGGCTGTACGGATATGAGGTCTCGCCGGTGCTGTGGAAGAAGGTCATGCCCAAGTTGTCGGCAGGCCGCGTTCAATCGGTCGCTACCCGCCTCGTCGTGGAGCGCGAGCGGGAGCGGATCGCGTTCCGGTCGGCGAGTTACTGGGATCTTGAGGCGGTTTTCGGCAGCCGTCGTAGCGACGCCGAGCCGCCGGAGTTCCCTGCCACGCTCGTCACTCTCGATGGCCGGCGCGTTGCGCAGGGCCGGGATTTCTCCCCGGCCGCACAACTGAAGACCGCCGATGCCGTTCATCTTGACGAAGCGGACGCGGCGGGACTCGCCCAGCGGCTCACAAAGGCGGATTTCACGGTCCGTTCAGTGGAAAGAAAGCCGTACCGGCGCTCACCGTACGCGCCCTTCAGGACGACGACGCTTCAGCAGGAGGCGTCACGCAAACTCGGCTTTTCGGCCAAGTACACGATGTCCGTTGCCCAGCGGCTCTACGAGAACGGGCACATCACCTACATGCGGACCGACAGCATCCAGCTGTCCGAGACAGCAATCGCCGCAGCCCGCGCGCAAGCGAGGCATCTATTCGGCGCCGAATACATACCGGACGCACCGCGCGTCTACACAAGCAAGGTCAAGAATGCCCAGGAGGCGCACGAGGCGATCCGCCCAGCCGGCGACGAGTTCGCCACTCCCTCGGCCAGCAGGCTCACTGGCGACGAGTTCCGGCTGTACGAACTGGTCTGGAAACGCACGGTTGCCTCGCAGATGAAGGACGCCGTCGGCGAGTCGGTGTCCGTCCGGGTCGCCGGGCGGTCGAACGCGGGGGAGGATGCCGAGTTCGGCGCCTCCGGGAAGGTCATCACCTTCCATGGATTCCTGAAGGCATACGTCGAGGATGCCGACGATCCCGACACCGACCGCGAGGACACGCAGCACCGCCTGCCGCCCCTTGCGGAGAATGACCCGCTGGCCGTTGTCAGCCTCGCCCCGGCCGGGCACAGCACCCGGCCACCCGCCAGGTACACCGAGGCGACCCTGGTCAAGGAACTAGAGGACAGGGAGATCGGCAGGCCATCCACCTACGCGTCCATAATCGGCACAATCCTGGATCGCGGCTATGTTTTCCGCAAGGGCACGGCCCTTGTTCCGTCGTTCCTCGCGTTTGCCGTGGTCACGCTACTCGAACGGCACTTCGGGCACCTGGTCGACTATGACTTCACCGCCCGGATGGAAGACGTCCTCGACGAGATCGCGCGTGGCGAGGCGGCCCGGGTGCCTTGGCTGCGCCGCTTCTATTTCGGCGAGAACGGCGCCAGCGGCGAGGAAGGGCTGAAGGATCTGGTCAGCGACCTCGGTGACATTGACGCGAGGGATGTGAGCTCGTTCCCGCTGGAGGGAACGCCCATCGTCGTGCGGGTCGGCAGGTACGGCCCTTACCTGGAGCGCGATGGGGAGCGGGTAAACGTTCCCGAGGGCACTGCGCCCGACGAACTGACCCCGGAGCGGGCCGAGGAGCTTTTCGCGCAGCCGAGCGGGGAGCGGCAACTGGGGACCGATCCGGCCACGGGGCGAACCATCGTGGCAAAGGTCGGCCGCTACGGGCCCTACGTGACCGAGATACTCGACTCGGCGGCCGATGGCGCTGGCGACAAGCCTGCCACGGCAGCCGGGAAGCCCGCCACGGCGGCCGCGAAGCCCGCTAGGGGAAAGGGCGCCAAGGCGCGGCCGGCCAAAGCGACGGCGGCGAAACCACGGGCGGCTTCGCTGCTGAAGACGATGACGCTCGATACGGTGACGCTGCAGGACGCACTGCGGCTGCTTACGCTGCCGCGGGTGCTCGGTGAACTGGATGGCGAGCAGGTCACCGTGCAGAACGGGCGTTACGGGCCCTATGTGAAGAAGGGCTCCGACAGCCGGTCACTTGATAGCGAGGAGCAACTGTTCACGCTGACCCTCGCGGCGGCGAAGGATCTGTTCGCCCAGCCGAAGACGCGTGGCCGGCGTAGCGGCGCCGCCGCGCCGCCGCTGCGTGAGCTTGGAGATGATCCGGCGACAGGTACGGCGCTTGTGATCAAGTCAGGCCGCTTCGGTCCGTATGTGACGGACGGGCAGACCAATGCATCACTGCGGAAGGGCGACGAGGTCGAGTCGATCACCCTCCAGCGTGCCGCCGAGTTGCTGGCAGACCGGCGGGCGGCTGCGCCTGCGGTGCGTCGCGGTAGGTCGCGGGCCTCTTCGGGATAACGGACGGTACGCTCTGACCGGAACCCCGGTGCCCGCTTGATCTCATCGATACGGTGGCGCAATGATCCTCCGCGCTCCAGCCAACCGAGAGCGGCGCGGTGTGCTGTCCATCAAGCCGTTCCGCCGGCTGTGGATCGCCCTGGCGCTATCCAGCCTGGGTGACTGGCTGAGCATCCTCGCGCTTACGGCGCTGGCATTCCAGATCACCCAGGGTAGAGGCGTCGCGACGCAGAGTTATGCGGTTGGCGGGGTCTGGATTGCCACCTTGCTTCCCGCGCTGCTGCTAGGGCCGCTCGCCGGGGCTGCCGCCGATCGGCTGGATCGTCGGATGACAATGATCGTCGGCGATGTCATCCGCGGTCTGCTGTTCCTTTCCATCCCACTCTTCCCCAATTTGATCTGGATTTTCCTCGCGAAATTCCTGGCTGGCTGCGCGTCGGTTTTCTGGACTCCGGCGAAGGACGCCTCGGTGCCGAACCTGGTGCCGCCCGATCGGCTCGAACGGGCCAACCAGCTCAGCCTCTCCACCACTTATGGCAGCGCGGTCGTCGCCGGGATACTCTTCAGCCTGCTCGCCCTGGTTAGCAAGGCGCTGGGTTCGATCTCGCCGTACTTCAACACCAACCAGGTGAACCTGGCGCTGTACTTCAACGCCGCGACGTTCGGCGTATCCGCGGTGACCGTCTTCTTCCTGCATATCCCGAAGCGTCAGCCGCGCAGCTACAGCTCGGCTCCGTCCGTGGCGAGGATGATCTGGGAGGGCTGGCGATTCCTGGGCCAGACCCCTGTCGTTCGCGGCCTGGTCATCGGCATGGTGGGCGCGTTCGCCGCGGCCGGCGTGATCATCGGAATCGGCAAGCCATACATCACTGACACTTTGCACGGCGGCAACGCCGGCTGGGGCACCGTCTTCGTCGCGATCTTCATCGGGCTCGCTCTCGGCATGTTCCTCGGCTCACGGGTCCTGAAGGAGTTCAGCAGGCGCAGGCTTTTCGGGCTGTCGATCGCGGCCGCAGGAATCCCGCTCGCGCTGATGGCGCTGATACCGAACCTGGTCGTGCTCACGTTCCTGGTCGTCGTCCTCGGCGGCCTGGCCGGCATCGCGTACGCGACTGGTTACACCATCGTCGGGCTCGAGGTGGAGGACGGCCTGCGCGGCAGGACGTTCGCGTTTCTGCAGTCCGCGATCCAGGTCATCCTGCTCGCCGTGGTGGCGGCTTCGACATTCATGTCGGCGGCCATCACCAAGCTGGTGCATGGCGCGACCGGATCCGACGCCCTGCGGGTGGGCGGCGTGGCGTACAACAACACCGGAGACAACATCCTGCTGCTGCTGGCAGCTGCGGTCGCCGTGCTGCTCGGTGTGGTCTCCTACCGCCGGATGGACGACCGCCGTGGCATCCCGCTCGTCGTCGACCTGCTCGCCGCGATCCGGGGCGAGCAGATCAGCCTGCCGGAGCCCAAGCGCCCGCGCGGCCTGCTGCTCGCGCTCGAGGGAGGCGAGGGCGCCGGCAAGACCACGCAGGCCCGGCTGCTCGGCATTTGGCTCAGGGACCAGGGATACGAGGTGGTCACCACCCAGGAACCGGGCGCCACCAAGGTCGGCATGCGGCTCCGCGCGCTGCTCCTCGACAAATCACACTCTGGTCTGTCGGCACGTGCCGAGACGCTCATGTACGCTGCGGACCGGGCCGAGCATGTGGCTTCCGTGATCCAGCCGGCCCTCGACCGCGGCGCGATCGTCATCACCGACCGGTACGTGGACTCCTCGCTCGCCTACCAGGGCGCGGGCCGCCAGCTGCCGATTGAGGATGTAGCGCGCCTGAACCGCTGGGCGACGGGAGGCATGATGCCCGACCTCACTATCTTGCTCGACTTGCCACCGGCTGCGGGCCTGTCCCGTCGCGCCCCTTCAGCCGACCGGCTCGAATCCGAGCCCATCGCCTTCCACGAGCGGGTCCGCCGGGGGTTCCGTGCGCTCGCGGCTGCCGAACCCGATCGGTACCTGGTCGCGGACGCCACGTTGGCACCCGACCAGGTAAGCCGCCAGCTTCAGGAACGGATCAGAGAGATCCTGCCCGACCCGGTGCCCGCCGTGGCGGAGGCAGCCACCGGCAGTTTCCCGGCCGTGCGGGATTGATCGCCATGCCCCAGTACCATGATCTTGGTGCATTGCCCGTCATATGCGCGGGTAAGGCACCACGATCATGGAAAGCAGCGCCGTCATGAATGTCTTCGACGACTTGGCGGGCCAGGAGCGGGTGGTCGAGGATCTTCGGCATGCCGCGGCCGCCGCGGCCGCCGCGCTGGACGGCTCAGACATACCGCCCGCGACCGCGAGCGCTAGCAGCCGGGACGCCGCGCCGAGCCGGGGCACCGCGAGCAGCCGGGACGCCGCGCCGAGCCCGGGCACCGCGAGCAGCCCGGGCACCGCGAGCAGCCCGGGCATCGCGCCGAGCGCGGACTCTGCGACCAGCCCGGACACGGCGCAGAGTGCGGGAGACGGCGCGGAGTCCGCTACGGCGGCGAGCGAGCACAGGGCCGGGATGACCCACGCCTGGCTCTTCACAGGCCCGGCAGGTTCGGGCCGCTCAGTCGCGGCGCGGGCTTTCGCGGCCGCCCTGCTCTGCCCCGACCTCGGCTGCGGGCATTGCCCGTCCTGCCATCAGGTGCTTGCGGGCACGCACGCTGACGTGCTACTCGTCCGCCCGGACGGGCTGTCCTACGGCGTCAAGCAGACCAGGGATCTCGTGCTCCGGGCCGCGACAGCGCCATTCGGCGGCAGGTGGAAAGCGATCCTGTTCGAGGACGCCGACCGCGCGACGGAACAGGCCGCGAACGCGCTGCTCAAGGCCATCGAGGAACCGTCGCCGCGAACTGTCTGGCTGCTATGTGCGCCATCAGCCGACGATCTGGTGCCGACAATCCGATCCAGGTGCCGCCTCGTCACGCTGCGCACCCCGCCCGCGAGCGCGATCGCGACGATGCTGGCGGCGAGGGACGGCATCGACCCCGAGCGGGCACTGCAGGCAGCTCGCGCGGCACAGGGTCACATCGGACGGGCGCGCAGGCTGGCCACTGATCCCGAGGCGGCCAGGCGCCGTGCCGAGGTGCTGCGCGTGCCTTTCAGCGTGGACGGCCTAGGCGCCGCGATCGCTGCCGCGGCGCGGCTCGTCGAGGCGGCGGACGCTGAGGCGGCGGCCGTCACCGCCGAGCTCGACGAGCCGGAGCAGGCCGAGCTCCGCCGGGCGTTCGGTGAAGGCTCGACGGGCAAGGGCGTGACCAAGGCGGTGCGTGGCGGCGCCGGCGCGCTGAAGGAACTCACTGACAGGCAGAAGTCCCGCGCGACCCGGCTGAAACGGGATTCGCTCGACCGGGCGCTGCTCGACCTGGCCGGCCTTTACCGCGACGTGCTCGCCGTCCAGTTCGGGGCCTCTGTCGAACTGGCGAACGCGGACATCGAGGCCGGCATCAGGCAGATTGCGGCGGCGACCACGCCGGAGTCAACATTGCGCAGAATGCAGGCAATCATGCAGTGCCGTGAGCGGATCGAGGCCAACGCGCACCCGCTGCTCGCCGCCGAGGCCATGACGCTCGCCCTGCTGGCCGGCTGACGATCAATGTCCCGAAGGGATCGAACCGCGCGGACCCTGCGGCCCGGCGGGTTTGCGCCCGCTGACAACCTTGATCCTGAACGGCCGCGCGGCGTGCGCAGGTCCCGCAGGCGTCACAGGCAAATGGCTGGATCCGGCTGCCCCGCGGGCCAGGTGCACCGCCAGGGCCGGAATCCCGCGCGTGAGCCGTTAGGGATACCGATCGGTGAACGTCGCGGCGGCGATCTCGCACAGGTGCACCGTAGGCTGGGGCGATGGGCATGATGATGGCCGTCAGCTTCGAGCGATATGGCCGGCTTTACTACCTGGATCCGGGGCCCCATGCGCCCAAGGTCGGGGAAAAGGTGCTCGTGCCCACGGATGCGGGTCCTGAGGTGGCCGAATGCATCTGGGCGCCGCAGTGGGTGTCAGAAGATATCGGCGGCCTGCCGGAGTGCGCCGGGCCCGCCAGCGCTGACGACGTGGCGCGGGACCAGGACTGCCGCGCGAAGCGCGCGGGCGCGCGTACGCTGAGTAAGCGGCTTGTGCGCAGCCACGGACTGCCGATGAAGGTGACCGCGGTCGATTACCTGGACCGCGACAACGTGTTCGTGATCTACTTCTCGGCGCCGCATCGGGTGGACTTCCGCGAGCTTGTCCGCGACCTTGCTCGTAGCCTGCGCGCGCGGGTGGAGTTGCGGCAGGTCGGACCACGGGACGAGGCCCGGCTGCAGGGTGGCATCGGGCCGTGTGGCCGTGACCTGTGCTGTGCCACCTTCCTGAAGGATTTCGAGCCGGTCTCCGTGCGCATGGCCAAGGACCAGGATCTGCCGGTGAACCCGATGCGGATCGCGGGTGCCTGCGGGCGGCTGATGTGCTGCCTTAAGTACGAGCATCCCTTGTATGCGGAGTTCCGCGAGCGGGCGCCGCGGCTCGGCGCGAACGTGGATTCGCCGCAGGGGACCGGGACCGTTGTCGGCTACAACGTGCCGTCCGACAAGGTCCTCGTGAAGCTCAGTGAGGACGGCCGCAGGTGCGCGTGCAGCAGGGCGAGCGTCTGCGGGCCCCGGCAGGCCTATGAGCGCGCCAGCGGAGCGCGCGGCGCTGACCCGGGGGTTACGTGAGGAACGCGCGCTACCGCCTCGGCCGCGCGCCCGCTGCTGTCGCAGCGCTGATCACGGCTACGGCTGTCGTGATTGCGGGGTGCACGGGGGTGCGCGAGGGTGGGGGTTCGCTGGGTGCCGCGGCCAATCCTCCCGCGCACGCCGCCGGATCGCCCGCGCCGGTGACTCTCGCCGGTTACTACGAGCAGAAGCTCGACTGGAGGCCGTGCTCTGGCGGCTTCCAGTGCGCGCGCCTGCTCGTGCCTGTCGATTACGGCCACCCAGCGGGCACGAGGTTCTCACTGCCGGTCGTGCGGTTGCCCGCGGCCGACTCGGCGCATCGGATCGGATCGATCGTGCTCAAC
Source organism: uncultured Actinomycetota bacterium (assembly GCA_963727015.1). GTDB lineage: Bacteria > Actinomycetota > Actinomycetes > Streptosporangiales > Streptosporangiaceae > DATFVJ01. Next base: position 738,970 of record CAVSEV010000011.1, read on the forward strand.
CCCGGCGGGCCCGGGGCCTCGGGTGTGACGTACGCCAGGCAGGCCCGGGACGTATTGTCTGCCGCCGTGCTCGCGCGGTTCGACGTGATTGGCTTCGATCCACGGGGGGTCGGGGGCAGCCAGCCAGCGATCCGGTGCATGACCGGGCCACAGCTCGACCAGTATCTTGACACTGACGACGACCCGGCCAACTCGGCCCAGCTCTCCACGGTGATCGCGGAGAGCAGGTTCTTCGCACAGGCGTGTGCGCGTGCGGCCGGTCCGCTGCTGCCTTATGTGGGCACCGCGGACGCCGCCAGGGACCTGGACATCCTGCGTGCCGCGCTGGGGGACAGCAAGCTCACCTACCTCGGCAAGTCGTACGGGACCTATCTCGGCACGTACTACGCCCAGCTGTTCCCGCACGATGTTCGCGCCCTTGTCCTCGACGGCGCCGTCGACCCGGCAGACACGGCGATCGACCAGAACATCGTGCAGGCGGCGGGTTTCCAGGTCGCGTTCAGGTCGTTTGCCGCGGACTGTGTCAAGCGCCCGAACTGCCCGCTCGGTTCTGCCAGCACAGCGGGTTCGGGTGGCACAGCGGGTTCAGGTGGCACAGCGGGTTCAGGTGGCTCTGGCGCTGCGGTGAACGCTGCCGTGGCGCGGCTCCAGGCCTTGCTGAACCGGGCTGAGCAGACACCGCTCGCCAACGATCTGGGCGACGGCCGTCCGGGGAACGAGGCGCTCATTACCTCCGGGGTGCTATCCGCGCTGTACAGCAAGGCGTACTGGCCGATTCTGCGGAAAGGACTCCAGGATGCTGTCGCAGGTGACGGGACGCTGCTGATCGGACTCGCCGACTCGCTGATGGAGCGCAATGCGAACGGGACATTTTCGAACCTCGCCGAGTCCAACATGGCGATCAATTGCGTCGATCGTCCCTGGCCCCGTGCGCTGAGCGCATGGCGTGCTGCCACGTTGACGGCGCAGCGTGATGCGCCACAGTTCGGCGAGGCGATCATGTGGGGGAGCCTGCCGTGCGCCTACTGGCCGGTGCGCGGTGCGCCGGTACCCTCGATGCACGCGGTCGGCGCCCCGCCGATCCTGGTCGTGGGTACCACCCGGGATCCCGCGACGCCCTATCGCTCGGCGCGGGCCCTCGCCGCCGACCTGTCGTCTGGCGTCCTGCTCGGCTGGAACGGTGACGGGCACACCGCGTACATGATGGGCAGCTCGTGTGTGGACACGATCGTGGATCGCTACCTCATTGATGGCGGGGTGCCCAAGAGCGGAACCGTGTGCGGCTAAGGGATGGTTCGGCCCTGGATGCTCGCCTGTGCTAGTGCCCGCATCGTGGCTCTGTGCTGGTGGCCCGGCGTGCTCGTGGCCCGGCGTAGCACTGTTCTTGTGGCTGGCGTCCTGTTCTTGTGGCTGGCGTCCTGGGCGCCAGGCCGGCTTAAGCCGGTACACTCAATTGGCGCTGCCGGTGCCATCCTCCAGCAGCCGCGCCGCCTTAGCTCAGACGGATAGAGCGACGCACTCGTAATGCGTAGGTCATCGGTTCGATTCCGATAGGCGGCTCCCAGCTCACAGGTCATCTGACCAGGAACTACGCAGGCCACGCGCCAGCCAGCGTGCCAGCCAAGAGCCCTTTTGCTAACGCCTCTGCTAACAACGCCATAGTTGACACCTCTCAGGCGCTGTCGGCCGGGTTATGCGGCCTTGACTGCTTGAGCGAAGATGTCCGCGGCGGCGGCCTCGGCGGTGCGGATCACGTGGGCGTAGACCCGGAGCGTTATGGCCGGGTCCGCGTGGCCGAGCCGCGCCGCGACAACATGTACCGGCACGCCGGAGAGCAGCAGGGTCGTGGCGTGGAGATGGCGCAGGTCATGAAGCCGGGCGTGGGACAGCGGGTGCCTGGGCCGGGGACCGTCGTCCGGCTGGTTGTGCGCGGCGATGAGCTTGGTCATCAGCGAGGTCACGGTGTCGGGATAGATGGGCTCGCCCCAACCGGTCGTGAACACGTAGCCGTCCTTGACGCCGCGCCAGGAGTCGCCCGCGTGGAGCTGGTCGGCGGCCTGGTCGGCCATGTGCTGTCTGAGCACGGAGACGGTCTCGTCGTCGATAGACGACGCGGGTCCGGCCGCTCTTGGTCGTGCCGTTGACGCGCTCGCCCGCGATCACGGCAGTCGAGCCGGTGATGGTGATCTTCCTGGCGTCGAGGTCAATGTCGGTCCAGCGCAGGTTGAGCAGTTCGCCGCGCCGAGCTCCGGTGTAGGCGGCGGTGTGGAAGAAGGCGAACAGTCGGTGCTGCCTCGCGGTGGCCAGGAACGCCCGGAGCTGGGCGACGGTCCAGACGGTACCCGGCTCGTGGGCCTGGGCTCGTGGCCGCTTGGCCCGCTCCACCGGGTTGCTGCTGATGATCTCGTCCACGATCACGGCGTCGCGGAAGGCCTTGCGGAGCACGGCGTGCAGATGGGTCACGGTGGCCACGGCGAGCGGCTCGTCGCGGGCGCTCTTGGCCGCCTCCTCGGTAGCGAAGCCGCCGACCCAGCGGGGCTTGCTGACGCCGGTCTCAGGGTCTTTGACGTGGATCACGTAGGACCAGGTGTTCCCGCGTTTCATGACGCCGTGGCGGAGCCTGGGGGTGTCCTTCCCCGTCGTCTTGCGTCGGCGGGGCTGATTGGTGTCGGTCATTACGCGGCGGTCCTTTCGGCGAGGAGCCTGGAGACGTACTCCTCCAAGGCGATGAGCGGGATGCGGCGTGATCCGTCGATGCGGATGGAGGCGACGTCGCCGCTGGCCAGCAGCTCGTAGAGCTTGCTGCGAGAGATGGCCAGCGCCTCGGCGGCTTCTGGCACGGTCAGCAGGAGCCGGGGCATGGCGCACCTCCCGGCGGCGAAGGTGGCGCGGAGACGGCGGCAGCGGCGAGCAGGGCCGCGACGGATGGCGGGTCCCCGCGACCGGCGTAGTGCCAGTCAGCGACGACGAGGGTGATGTCATCGGCAGCAGGCAGCAGCCCGGCGGCGACAGCCCGCTCGCGCTGGTAGGCGGCACGGTCGGCGCGCAGCGAGCCAAGGGTTATCGAGTAGGCGCGGCTCTTGGTGGAGAAGTGGCCCCGGAAGCCGAGCATGTGCGCCCAGGCGGCCAGCCGCAGGTTGGCGAGCTGGGGGAGCCTGCCGAGGCGGAAACATTCGGCGATGTGACGGCGAGCGTGGTCCCGGACGGGCAGCTCGTCCAGGCGGTCGGTTGGAGTGATGCGGCGGTCGAGAGTGCCGGTGCACTCAGCGGCCTTCGTGGCGTACTTGGCGACGTACCCGGCCACCGTGGTGTCGGTCAGCTCCCCGGCAGACGTGACCGGCCGGATGTCGAGCTGACCGCCCCAGGTGAGGGTCCGCGAGGGGAGACGCGGGGCGGCGGGAGTCCGCACCTGGACGGCGCGGGCGGCCTGGCCGATGGCGTCGGTCAGCAGGCCGAGGGTGGCCCAGGCGGGCGGCGCGGTCGTCGGCCCGGCGGGGCCGTCGAGGCGGACGATGGCGTGGAAGTGGACGACGCCGCGCCGCTGGTACTCGGCGACCTGGGCGTAGGAGAGACGAGCTTGGGTGGCGAACGACTTGCCGGTCAGCCCGGTGCGGCGGGCCAGGGTCCGGCCGAGCGTGATGGTGAACCGGCGCCACAGCTCGGGGGCGTGCGCGTTGAACAGGACCGAGCCCGTGTAGTCGTAGCAGTCGGGGCACAGCGGTTCGCCGAGCCGATCCTCGTTGCGGGCGTGCTTCTCGTTGCATGACAGGCGGACACCGTGCGGGCAGGGGCGGCTGTTTCGGCGCGGGCGGCAGGTCAGCACCCGGTCGCCCCGCACTCGCCGGGCATGGACGGGGCCGAACGATGGCGCCGTGAGGGTGACGAACACGCACGGATGGTGGACGACATTGGCGGGAACGCCCTCGCCGCCGGTCAGCCCGGCCCGGATGAGCTGGTAGGTGTCGGCCCGGTACACCTCGGCGCAGGGCTCGCAGCGGGAGGCCCGTCGCGTCTTGCAGGCGACCGGCAGGACGCCGCCGGGTTCGTGCACGGTCGTATAGCGGTGGATCAGCTCGCCGGTGGAGCCGTCGATGTGATCGACGCGGCCACGCAGCAGCACTGGTTGCAGGCAGCCACCCGCGTGCCGGATCGTGCCTGCTGGGATGGGGACGGTGGGCAAAGGTGGTACTCCTCTCGTCGTGCCCTTGCGGGCGGTGGACGAGCGGAGGCAGACCGCAGCCAGGTCAGGTGAGTGTTGGGACGCGTGGATCAGCGGTGCTGTGCCGCACGGGAGCCTGGCTCGGATTGCCTGCCGCTCAGGGCTTCATGTGTGACTGGTGCACCGTGACCCGGGTGTCCGGTGACTTACCGGCCCGGCTTCTGCACGGTCATCCCTCGATGAGGGGAGGCCCTGCGACCTCGATGGCTAACACGTACTAAAAGTACGTGCCTGATAAAATCGATACTAGCTTAATTATCCGGCAGTGAGGCGTTCCGCCAGACCGCGCAGCTCACTGTTGGGCGGGTCCTGCATGGTGAGCAGGTCGGACACGAGCTGGCGGGCCAGGTCGTGTCCCCGGATCAGTTCGGGCGTGATGTCCTCGGCTTGGACGAGTGCGGCGACCGCCTCACCGATCTGGCGGCGCTGGGCGTGTGCGCGGGCGACGTCAATGAGCATCCGGGCCTGCCGCTCGGCGGACAACCCGGACGTGTCCACGGTGGGGGCGGCCCGCAGTGCCCGGCCCGCGTCGCCCAGCTCCACCGCGACGGCGATCTCGTAGAGCCGCACGTTGACCGGTCCGAATTCCGTGTTGAACTCGTTGTGCCCGTCCCCGAGCCGTCCAGCGATCTCCCCAGCCCTCTCAAGCTCGCTGTAGGCGGTGTCCGCGTCGTTGACCCGCGCGGCGATGATTGCGCGCTGCAACGTCAGGCCGCCACACAGGGACATGGCCTGCGGCTCGCCCTGGTCGGCTTTCGGCCACAGGGCGGCGGCCGCCGTGCGGGCGGTCTCCTCGGCCTGGTCGTAATGCCGGGAGGTAATGAACACGAACACGAGCCGGAAGGCCCCGGCGGCGACCAGCATCGCGTTGTTGGCTCGCTCAGCGGCGGCCATCGCCCGGTCCGCGGCGATCCAGGCTGCATCTGGTTCGCCGATCTCGGCCAGCGCGGCCGAACACGCTTGGTACGTGGTGGCCAGCAATTCGAAGGCTTCGGCCCGCTGGCTCTCGGGCACCGTCCGGGCGGAACTCTCAAGGTCGGGGACCAAGCCGCCCAGCAGGTCGGTCAGCTCGGTGTAACGACCGGCATGCGTCAGCTCCCATGCCTGATGAGTTCTCGTCCGGAGCGTGCGGAGCGCCGGGGCTCGGGGGCCGTCGAGCATGGCCCGCAACGCGTGCGCGCCGGACAGGATCAGCCGCAGCCGCCCCGCGCCTGGTGGCTCCTCCGTCACCGCGGCGACCACTGGCGCCTCGGCCGCCAGCTCAGCGAGCGGGATGTCGAGCGCAGCGGCGACAGTCTCAAGCACCGACATCCGGTCGACCTTGCGAACGCCGCGCTCGACCTGGGACACCCAGGCCACCGACCGGTCGATCATCCGGGCCAGCTCGGGCTGAGACAGGCCCCGCCGTCGCCGTTCGGCGGCGATCCTCCGCCCGAGTGCTTTCTGGTAGTCCGGGCTCGTCACCCGTCGGTGCCCTTGCCGGTCTGGAGGGTCAGCCAATCAACCTCGGTGCTGGCTAGGTACTGGTCCCGCTGGTCGAGGTAGCGGCGGGTGTGCGGCGATGCCTCATGCGCCTCGAACGCGGCATGGTCCCGGTACAGCTCGTAGAAGATCCGCTGCAATGGCTGCCCCTCCACCAGATGAGAGGCGTAGACGAGCGTTCCCGGCTCGTTGGCCTTGATGGCCTCCACGGTCTCGGCCACCAGCCGGTCGTAAGCCTCGGCGCTGGCCTGGTCCTTGCACGTGAAGCGCACGCACAGACCGAACATCAGTCTCCTCCAAGGGGTGTCACGCCATGCTCGCACCAAAGGTGCTTGGCCCATACATGAAGTAACACGTATTTATAGTACGTGCCAGTGATTCAGAGTACGCTCATTCTAGGCAAAGACCGTGGACCATGCGCTTAGCGAGGACCCATGCACACGTCAGCAGCCAGAGCACACGCCCTACGCACCAGCGGCGTCACCTATCGAGGCAACATGGAGTACGTAAGCGCCGTCCGTGCCGACCTGCGGGCATTACTACCCGACTGCCCGATGGCGGATGACGTGATCCTCTGCGCCTCGGAGCTGGCCGCCAACGCCGCCCTGCACAGCCACTCGCGCCTCCCCGGCGGAACCTTCACCGTCCGAGCCGCGGTCCACCCCGGCTGCCACGTCCGCATCGAGATCGAAGACAACGGCGGCCCCTGGATCGCACTCCAAAGCCATCCAGGAGGCCACCACGGCCTGGATATCGTCCGCGCTCTGGCCAGTGAGTGGGGCATTAACGGCGATCACGCCGCCCGCACCATCTGGGTACGCTTCGACTGGTCCGAGTAGCCGCCACAGAAGCGGACGGGGCTTACCTTGCCGTCGCCGTCGCCGTCGCCGTCGCCGTCGCCGTCGCCGTTGCCGTTGCCGTAGTTGTGAGGACTTTCTTCACGATCTTCAAGGGCGCACCTTCGGCGCGCCAGGCCTGACGGCCCCAGCCGTGAACAGCGTGAGGCGGGCGCGAGCAGCGGGAAAGAGCGGCCAATGCGACCCGCCGTAGGCGGCCGAGGTTCACCCGGGGGCCTCGCCGTTGCGGGGGCGGCAGCTTCGCCGCGTCCTTCGGGCGCAAGCCCTACGGCGCGGCGGCTGCCGCTCACGGCGGCCCCAGTGACCGGCCGCCTGCGGTCCTCGCCGTATCCCGCTGCCGCGCCCGCCAGCACCCCGGGCGGGCCGTCACGCTCGCGCCAGGTACGCCGGAAGCCGTGAAGATGTGACAGCTACCGGGCCGGAACGCCACGTATTGTCCGGGCTGGCCCCTCCGGCGTCAAGGGCACCCGAAGAACGTTTCTAACCGCTTCGCAGAAACGATCTTCAGGACCCGCCCTTGAGCGCCGGAGCCTCTGCCAGCCCAGCGGGCCTGACGGCGAGGGCCAGGCCAAAGGCCAGGCCCGAAACGCGCGCGGCGAAGCTTGCTAACGACACGTGAGGAGCCGGTTAGTGGACAAGTAACCGAGACTTGGACAGGTAATCGAGGACCTACATCGCCACGGTCGGAGGCGCGAAGGTCAGCTTGCCCGGGACCGCGCAGACTCGGGTAACGGCACCTCGGTGCCGAGGTGCGTGATTGACGCCGACAAGGCTGTTAGATCGCCTAGATCGCCACCGGGACGGGTTCGTTTGGCACGAGCGTCGCCACCGAGACGTGCGGCCACGTCAGGCGGTTGAAGTTCAGCAGGACCGTCTGCGTGTACTGGATCTGGGTGTACGAGACGTCGATCGTGGTGTCCTCGGCGGTTGGCGTCTGCGAGGTCACCGAGAAGCTGACCACCGGGTTGCCCGCGCTCGTGGCTCCCTGCACGATCACCGGCTGGTCCGCGGTGTACGCGGGGACCGTGATCTGCTCCGTCACGGTTTCGATCCAGAAAATCGCGGACATCTGGACCGCATCGGCGTTCGGGCTGGTGGCGTTCTTGTCGCCCAGCAGGAACGCGATGTTGTCAGTGCCGCCGCCGAACAGCGGGTCCGCTGGGTTGGTGCTGATCACGTTGACTGTCGTGGAGGTGATGTTCTGGGCGTCGGTGCGCTTCTTCAGGATGATGTTGGGGTTGTCCAGGATCTCCTGTGTGATGGTTCCGGCGGCGATGAAGTCGGTCAGGTCCTGCGGCAGCCGGAAGGTGCCGGTGTCCGTCGCGGTCTGGCTCGGGAACTTGATGCGCTGGCCCGGGTTGCCGATCGGGAAGGGGGTGATGTCGACGGGGTCTATCCGCGGGCCTCCGGCGACGGTGAAGGAGGTGCCCTGGGCCTCGATGGTGGTGCCGTGCGGGATGGAGGCCATGCGCACGATGGTGGCGCCCTCCTCGGGCACGGTGGTGGCGGGGACGCTTAACCAGACGCCCGGCTCGAAATGGATGCCGACGGGGTTGGCGGGAACGCTGACGTCGTTGATTTTCTGCACGTAGGGAATCCCGTTGAGGAAGGCGTCGCCCTGCACCATGCCGCGGTTAGGGATCGACCCGAGGGCCGTCTGGAACGACAGCGTCTCCTCAGTGAGATTGATCTCGAGGATGTTGTCGTTCGGACCGGTGGCCGGGTTGGGTAGTGGCGTCGGGGTGACGGCGAAGTCCTGTGGCCGGAAGATCGTGTTCAGACCGGTGCCACTAAATGTCCCGACGAAACCCGCGATGCCGCCTAGATCAGGCTCGGCAGGCGCGGCCAGTGCGGCCAGCCGTCGCTCTCGCGTGGGCGCTACCTCACCCCATCGGAACCCTCTCGTCTGCTTGAGGGCCTGCTCGGTTGGAACGGTATCGGCCATGATTCCTCCTCATTCATATGGGCTGCGTACGGCGGAAGGCCCCGTGAGCGCGATCACGGCATCCACGGGCACCGTCCATGGAACGGAGTCGCAGTCCGGGCGATCTGATACAGGCGAGCAAGCATCTCCTCCTTCGTGCTGGCCCTGTCGGTGTGGTAAACAACGCGTTCGGCGCGGCCTTCACCGGTGCGGGTAGGCACGGCCTGGCCCGCCCCTCTACTTGTTGCGACATGATTTAGGAGCCGTCATCGGCGCCTGTGATCGCCCGGATAGACTAAGTGGTGGTGTAGTGGTCCGAAGTTCTGAGTCGCAACAAGTTTGCGATGCCTTGCGACTCGCGTGCACTAGGCCCCCCGGGAAACTGAGTATCGTCAATGCCTAACGCGCAAATAGCTATCTCCCGTTTGGATAAATTACTACAAGATCACCATATAGTGAACGTAGCTATTCAGCAAGCATCAGAGGGTGCGTGAAGGACAAATCGGGCGGATGTTACGTACCAGTCTCAACGGCCGTGTCCGTTTTGGGGGTGCTGGGCTTGGAACCCGGCCTTCCTGAGCGAGGAGCCATGCATGGCCGTGACCTGCGCCAATCCCCCGTTGCTCGTGCAGGGATGAATAGCTACTAGTGAACAGGTAGATAGTGGTTTCCATAGAGTTAGATCCGCCTGTCTCGAAGGGTAGTTACCCCACCGTCGAAAGTCATTTTATTGCTTCCTAGCAAGCAATTATTCAACCCGAGTCAAAGGAATCCTGCTCCGCAGGAACTGCACGTTAGAAGCCTGCCGGAACCGAGGATTGCTGCCGTGGGCGCTCGCCCGGCGAACGAGGACGTTGCAGGCGCACCCACAGTCAGTAGCGATAACCGAGCCACGGCCAGGAAGCCCTGCTTCGCCCTCTGGCGCAGCCTGATTCGGGCATAGTCTTCCCTGGCCTAGACGCAATGCCACGTAGCCTAAGTTGATCAACGGTTGCGGGCTGGGTATCCGGCGAGGCGGCGTGATCGCGGCGGGTGCGGGTGTTTTGATCTGCGGCCATGGGCTCTGGTGTGGTGGTTCGTCCGGATCAGGTATCGCTGGGCGTGCTGGTGGCCGCGGTGCCGCGGGATGTGATCGACGTGGCGGTCGCTGCCTGCGCGGTCGCGGAGAAGCGGTCGGGCGGGAAGCTCCCGCGCATGTCGTGGCGTACCTGACGATGGCGATGTCGCTGTTTCCAGACGTTATCTTCAGCCTCAACTGATGTGTCCTTAACGTCTGCCACGAGTCTTTTCCGGTGCCCGGATGACGGTCTGCTCGTGGTTATCTCCTGCCTTGTCCATGACGTAGTTCAAGGAGGAGACGATGCTCGTGCATCCGGTGGCGGTCCCTGGTTCGGGGACACGATCGTGGACAGTGCTCGGGGACGACGACTTGCCGCTCGTCCCGGTCGACCGGTTCCTGGCCTATCTCACCGACATCGGCCGGTCGCCGAACACGGTCAGGGCCTATGCCCACGATCTCAAGGATTACTGGGAGTTCATTAGCTTTCGTTCCCTGGACTGGCCCATGCCAGCGTCGCCGAGATGAACCGGCAGGTGGCCGACAACCTCGGCAAGATCATCGCCGCCCTCGAAGACGGCGGCGCCGAAGGGAAGGCGGCGGCCGGTGCGCCCTGACCCGCTCTCCGAGGCCGCGGCCCGGCGGCACGAGCTGACCCGGGCGAAAGCCGTCCAGGCCCTCCGCGAACTTGACCGGGCTGGCACTCCCATAACGTTCGCCGGCGTCGCGCAGGCAGCAGGGATCTCACGGTCGTGGCTCTATACCCAGCCCGACATCAGCGGCCAGATCCGCAGCTGCGAGGAAAACCAGATGGCGCCGGCTCCGCCGGCGCCATCCCGGCCGGCCAGCGGGCCACCGATGCGTCGCTTCGTGCCAGGCTCACCGCCGCCCTCGACCGCAACCGGCAGCTCGCCGACGAGAACGCACGACTCCGCCGCCAGCTCGCCCGCGCACTCGGCGACCAGCGTTCGGCACTGACCCGATCAGGTAACGATCCAGAGAGGTGAAACAGCCGGAATCAGGCCGCGAGCGTCCCGTCGGCGACACTGTCCACGACGGGACGCCGCAGGTCACAGCCCTGGCTGACGCGAAAGCTCAAGATAACGAAGGACGACTATGAAGAGGTCGCGCCAGGGTGACCGGCTCGCTGTCGGACTGGGGATGCTGGAACGCGGCCTGGAGCGTGCCGACGGCCAGCGGGATCACCCAGGCCCGTAAGCGGCTGGGCCGCGACGTGATGCCGGAGATCTTCGAGGGCGTGGCTGAGGCGGTGGCCACCGCGGACACGCGGGGGGCGTGGTTGCGGGAGTGGCGGCTGCTGGCCATTGACGGGTTCGAGGTCGACCTGGCCGATACGCCGGCTAACGCTGAGCTCGGGCCGGTACTGGATTCTCTTGAGCCGGTTCTTGACGATGGCGGCCAGGTCGCTGACAGTGGGGGCGGCGAGGTTGCCCAGGCCGTTTTTCATATTCGCCCAGACACCTTCGGCGGGGTTGAGGTCCGGGGCGTAGGAGGGCAGCTGGATGACGGTCAGCCAGTCCGAATGCGCACCGGCGAATGTGCGCATCACGGCACTGATGTGGGTGTTGAGGTTGTCCCAGATCAGGATGACCGGGGCATGCAGCTGCTGGTGCGCGGCGGTGATCAGGCCAGGCGTAATCGGCTTCGGACATGCTGCGGTGCTCGCCCTTGCGTCCCCGGTGCACCCGCACCCGGTAGAACAAGCGGCCCCGCGCCTCAGCCTTGAGGCAGACCAGCCCCGCGACCGACACGCGCCCGGATCCCTTGCCGGACACCCTGACCACGGGGGTGCGGCCGCGGGGAGCCCAGGTCCGGGCCTTGGGTGGCCGCCGGTTCTGGCCCGCTTCGTCCTCGAAGCAGATGAACGCCCCGGTCGCCGCCGCTAGCCTCGTACCTTGGCCCACGTCTGGGCCCGCCACGCGGCGATCGCCGCCTCATCACGCTCTGTCGCCCGGTGGACAGGCACCTGTGGGGTGAAGCCCATCCGGTGCGGTAAATAGGAGGTGCCGCGCGGGGTGTAGCGGACGTGGCACAGCCTCCCGATCAGCGTGGTGACCCGGGGCAGGGTCCACCGCTGATCCTCGATCCAGCCCCAGGCGGCCGGGCCCTGCTCCAGCGCTGCCCGCAGCCTCGCCAGCTGGGAGCCGGTCAGCCGGCACCGGCAGCCACCGGGCCCTGCCGACGCCAGCGCGGCCTGGCGCCCCGCCCGCCAGCGCCGCCGCCACTGATACGCCGATTTGGTACTGACCCGCAGCCGATGCGCCACCTGCACCGGGCTGGCATCCTGCGCGAACAACTGCGCGGCCTGCAGCCGCACCACCTCACGGCGTGCCCGTCCCTCAACGGACAGACCGCCACTATCCGGCTACCTCATAGTTCCCGGCATAGAACTTCCGCCAGCCAGGATCACGCCGACACGCCGAACATCATCAGATTAGACCAGACTCACAGACCCCAGCGATTCAGTCTCTGTACGTGAGAATTCCCGCCCTTTGGATTGGATGCATGTATCAGCATCGGCTCCGCGGCCTCTAACAACCTGTGAGGGATAGCCGATCCGCATTTCAGGTCATCTGTCCGGGGACACGATCCCAGTTAATCTGGACAGGAATTGGGGCGACGCGATGGAAACCCAGCAACGAGCCCGGCGCTGGCCGCTTATCGAGCAACTGCTGGCCGCTATCAGAATCCGGATACCGCATCCAGTTCGCTTCGGCCTGTACCTGGTCCTCGCTAGCACCCCCTTGCTGTCCGTGTCGGGAGAGGTGTTCGGGATCGTCTCGCTGCGCGTCGTCAGCGAGTGGTTCCTCTTGCCGTTGCTGGGAATCATCGCTGTTCTGGCGGTGTGCAGGCCGAATGCGATCGACCGGACAGTTCTTGCAGGATTCGCCTGGGGCCTGGTGGCGTGCGCCGGTTACGATTGCTTCCGGCTGCCGGAAGTCTATGTCTTCCACCTGTGGGGAGACTTCTTCGGCAAAATAGGCGGATGGGCAACGGGCATGAGGTCGAACTATCTCGCTGGTTACCTGTGGCGCTACCTCGGCGACGGTGCGGGCATCGGAGTAGTGGTTTTCATCAAGGCTGCCGTCATCGGAGTCTCGTCGTGGCCGAGACGATATGTCGTCGGGCTCACGGTCGCTTTCGCCGTCTTTCCGGTATGGACCGGTCTCATCCTCACCGACGCCCTCGCTCCGGCTGGGCGGGCATTGTTCCCGCTCGACGCGACGACGCTCGTGTCGAGCCTGATCGGCCACCTGATCTTCGGAGCGATCCTGGGTTACGGGCTGTGGGTCTCACAAGGTCGTACCGGGCGAGGCCCGTCGCGAGTACCTGTTCAGGATCGAGCAGAGATCCGGCCCGAAGTTGTCGGCCGCCGCTGACTGGCTGAAATTGGGGTGCTGCCGGTAAGAACCACGCCATGAACACCGCCAAAGTGTCCGATGACGCCGTTCTTACCGGCACCCCGACGTGATCGGCAGATTGCCGGGGCCGTGTGTGTATAAGCCGGGGCCGTGTGTGTATAAGCGGCGCGGTTCATGGCTCCGTCCCTGTGAACGCCCCGGAGTTTCGGCTCCGGCTGGCGATGTCGCCCGGCAGGTTCATCCGGCACTCAACCGGCGCGCGATCTATTCACAACCGCAGCACACACCCGGCACCGAAGGAGTGCACATTGCCAGCTCAAGCTGAACCTGGCGCGGACGCCGCGGTGGCATCGTCGCCACCTGAACCTTCCCGATGGCCCGCGCCGTGCGGACCGTGACGGAGGCCGACGTCGAAGGGCTGGACGCGCTGTTCCAGGGGCTCTCCGATGACGACGCACGAGGCTTCGCGTCCGGCGACATCTTCGTCCGCATGATCACCCCCGGGCAAGCGCCCATCGCACAGGAACTCGGCGGTGACTGGACCTGGAACTCGACCACCAAAACGTGCGACACATCCGTGCAGATGATCATCTCGGCCGCGCCCACCATCCTCGGCACCTGCACCCAAGTTGGCTACGTCGCCGACAATCCCGGCTACGACGCAAACGCAACCACTGCACCACCGCTAAACAAGATCATCGCCTCAAAAGGCCCTGCCTGCTAGCAGGCATTGCTACTACGTAGCTGGCCGATAACCAGCCCGCCCAGTACGGCAGCCGCACTTCGTTATGTGATGTAGGGGATTGTTTGCTGGCGGCGGAGGCGGGTGCGCTGGTGGAACCAGCGGGATCGGGCCTGGTGTCGGCGGGTCCACTGGTCCCAGTGCAGGTGGTGCCCGAGAGAGCGCGGGAGGCGGTTGAGCAGGTTGAATAGGCGTTTGACCGCGTTGACGGTGAGCGGGATCAGGCCGGGATCCTGCGGTGGCGGGTCATTGGGGCTGGCCGGCGGCGGTGCTTGGGTGTCGGTCTGGTTCCGGGCCAGGGCGGCGGTGACGGCGCAGACGGCTAGGGCGGCCATCGCCAGCACGGTGTGGCGTAAGATCGCGGTATACAGCCGGACCTGGGATTGGTCCAGCCCGAAGTAGTCCTTGCCGAACTCGAAGTTTCCCCAGGGTTCCCGGACCTGTTGCATGACGTTGCCGGAACCAGTGATCTGACAGGGTTCCGCGGCGGGTCTCCCTGAGTGTGGTGCTCGTGGCTGGTAGTAATTCACGCAGCCCAGCACGAGATCGGGGGGATCGAAGGATGCGGGCGTTCCCGGTGAGGTTGCCGTCCGGCGCGGGGTACTGGACGGTGCTCGATGAGGATCTGGCCGTCGTCGCCGTCGCGGACGGGTTCTTGCGGCAGGTGCGGTTCGGTCGTGATGGCGCGGAGTCGACGACGAAGAGTTACGCGAACTCGATCGCGTTGTTCTTGCGGTGGTGTGCCCGCACGGGCCGTCCCTGGCAGACGGGGATCGAGCAGCTGGGCCTGTTCATGACCTGGCTGGCGCATGCGGGCCGGGATGCCTCGGGCATCGATTTCCCGGGCGGCGCGGCCATGGTGCTGGCGGGGCCGGGGAGTCCGCCGGCCAGGTCGGCGCGGCGGATCAACGGGGTGCTGACCGCGGTGCGTGGCATGGTGGTGCACGCGGTCGCGGCCGGGCAGGCGGGCGGGCATCTGGTGCCGCTGTTGTATGAGGTCGCCGATGACCGGGATCTGCCCGAGGCCGTCCGCGGCGAAGACAGTCAGATGGCGTGGCGGATGCGTGCCCGGCACCGCCTGCACGAGCCCGAAGCAGTGGTGGACCGGGCCGCCGATGCGGACATCGTTGCTGTGATCGGGGCGTGCGGGTGTGCCCGTGACCGGCTGGTCGTGCTGCTGATGGCGCGGGCGGGGCTGCGCCGCGGCGAGGTGCTCGGGCTGCGCCGGTCCGATGTGCATCTGCTGGCTGACTCCCGTGCCCTGGGGTGTGAGGTCGCGCGGGCGCATGTGCACGTGGTGCGCCGCGATGACAACGTGAACGGCGCGGTCGCCAAGTCCCGCGGGCAGCGGGCGGTGCCGCTGGACTTCGTCACGGTGCAGGCGTTCGACAGCTATGCGTTCGAGCGGATGGGCGTGGCCGGCGCGTCACGCAGCGATTTCGTGTTCGTGAACCTGTTCCGCGGGGCGGTGGGGGCGCCGATGCGCCTGGACGCGGTCAACGAGCTGGTGGCCGCCGCATCCCGCCGGGCTGGCCTGGACCCGGTTCTGCGGCCTCATCAGATGAGGCATGCCTTCGCGTCCAACGTCCTGGATGCGGGCGGGGCGATCGATGAGGCTCAGGAGCTGCTCGGCCACGCCTCGCCGTCGTCCACCCAGGTCTATGCCCATCCCGACCCGGGCCGGCTGCGGGCTGCCGTCGACGCGGTGCCCAGCCCTCGCGAGCTGGCCGGGGTGACGTCATGACCGCGGCCATGCCGGCAGCGGCTGGCCTGGCCGTCGCGGTGCCGGCGGCCAGTGTCCCGCTCAGCTTCGTGCTCGGCGACGGGCATGCGGCCGGGAGCCAGGCCGCCTGGCTAGCGGGGCTCATCGACCCGGTGTTCCTGGCCGGGGCCGGGTGGGATCCCCGCGCGCAGGTGCTAGCCCCGCCACCGGGGCTCCGGCTTCTGGGGCGCCCTGACCACGCTGCCGCCCTGCGGCGGGTACTAGCGCGGATCCGGGTGCTCGGGCTGACCCGCCCCGGCGGCGTCGCTGCCGGGCTGGGCGACGACTTCGCCCTCGCCTACGGAGACATCCCGGCCGAACCCGAGCGCCCCGAGCCCGGCCGGGACCTGCCCGCCGAGATCCAGCGGCAGCTGTGCGCTCAGTTGCCGCTGCTGGAACGAGCCCCGTCAGGACGCGAGATCCGGTGCGCGGTCGAGCTGCTCACCGACACCGGCCGCCGGCCCGCTGAGATCCTGCGGCTGCGGTGGGACTGCCTGGCCTATGACCCTGACGGGTCGCCCGTGCTGATCTACGACAATCACAAACGCCAGCGGCAGGGCCGCAGGCTGCCGATCAGCCACGCGACCGCCAGGGTGGTCACCGCTCAGCAGCAGCACGTCCGGGAGCGTTTCCCGGCCACTCCCGCCGCGGACCTGGTCCTGCTGCCCAGCCCGGTCGCGAACCCCGCCGGGCGGCGCACGATCAGCGGCGGAACCCTGGATCTCAGGCACCGCACCTGGATCAGCGAGCTTCCGCCCCTGCTGACAGGCGACGGCACCGAGTTCAGCAAGGCAAAAATCGTCCCGTACTGCTACCGGCACACCTACGCCCAGCGTCACGCTGATGCCGGCGTCCCGATCGATGTGCTCCGCGAGCTGATGGACCACAAGGTCATGGACACCACCAAAGGGTACTACCGGGTCGGCGAAGCCCGCCGCCGCGAGGCCGTCGACAAGGTCACCGCCATGCAATTCGACCGGCACGGCCACCGCGTCTGGCGCGATGCCCGCGCGCTCCTGGAATCCGGGCACGCACGCTACGGGGCCGGCGAAACCGCCGTCCCCTACGGCACCTGCACCGAGCCTTCCAACGTGCAAGCCGGCGGGGGCGCCTGCCCCATCCGGTTCCGCTGCGCCGGCTGCGACCACTTCCGCACCGACGTCTCCCACCTGCCCGACCTCACCACCTACCTCGACGATCTCCTGCGCACCCGCGAGCGTCTGGCCGCCGCCATCAAGGGCCTCGACGAATGGGCGCGCGCCGACGCCACCCCCGCCGAGGAGGAGATCACCCGCATCCGGCGGCTCATCAGCCGGATCAAGGCAGACATCACCCAGCTCAGCGACACCGAACGCGCCCAGATCGACGAGGCAGTCACCGTCGTGCGCCGTCACCGCGCCGCCACCGTCAACCTGGGCATCCCGGGCATCGGCGCCCCGCCGCCATCACACCAGGCAGAGGCCCTCGCATGACCACCCGCACCGGGCAGCCCGCCCCGCCGCCAGGCCCGCGCACCGAAGCGATGATGAAAGGCCGGCAAGCCGACTCCGCCCGCCGCCGCCAGCGCGTCATCGCTGCGCTCAACCGCGCCGCCGCCAGCGGCACCGAGATCACCGTCGCCCAGATCGCCCGCACCGCCGGCGTCGACCGCACCTTCCTCTACCGGCACCGTGACCTGCTCACCCAGCTACACGCCCTCGAAGCCACCCCACCCGCCACCAGCGGCCAGGCCGGGCCCGCCGTCACCCGTGCCTCACTGCAAGCCGACCTGCTCGCCGCGGGAGAACGCGCCATCCGCCTCTGCTCCCGCGTCCGGCAACTCGAGCAGCGACTGTCCGAAGCACTCGGCGAACAGGCATGGCACGAATCCGGGCTCGGTATCCCCGCCGACACCACCGCGCTCAACCAGAAGATCACCCACCTTGAACAGCAGGCCATCCACCTGCGCCTCCAGCTCGAAGAACGCGACCAGGACCTCGCCGCGGCACGGGCCACCAACCGCGAGCTCATGGCCCAGCTCAACACCGCGACACGCCCCCGCTGACACGCCGCACGAGATCGTTGCACCACACCCGTCGCGCACGCTAACGTTCTTACATCAGCCTCTGAGCTGCGCAAACACCAGGATCAGGCTTCGCTGCACGCGGTGACCCCTGGAGAAGCTTTCCCTCCTCGACCGGCCAGCGCAGGCCGGCGACGGCGACCAGGACGGGCAAGCTAGCAGGCCGGCCTTGGGGGACGTGGCAGTACATGAAGGCCAGTTCGCCGGTGATCAGGTGCTTGCGGACCAGGAGGGTGTGGCCAGGGGAGGCGGTGGCGATCCAGGCCCACCGGTACAGCCGCTGTCCCTTGGTTCCCTTCCCGGCGGAGCGCGTCTGCCACCACCCGGTGGTCTTGCCCAGCGCGCCGGACACGGCCTGGGCCGCGGTGAGCCGGATGCCGCCGCCAAGGGTGAGGTAGAAGTTCGAGGGCACCCGCAGCACGTAGCCGATACGCTCGCGTTCGCAGAAACCGCGCAGCCCGGGGTTGTTCCCATAGACCTCATCGGCGGCGGCCCAGGGGATGGCGGTGCCGCCGGCCAGGCACTCAGCCAGGATCTCGGTGGCCAGCTGCGGCTTGGTCTTGAACACCAGGTCCTGCGGCAGGCCCATCGCCTGGCGGCATCGCGGGTCGGCGATCTGCTCTTCAGGGATCCACTCCCGGGCCCCGATCAGCGCGTGCCCGGCCGGGGTGGCATAAGAGACATGCACCGTGTTGATGCCGTTGGCCACGCCATCGGCGCAGCCCATATGCTGGCGCTTGACGCCGGCCGTGCGGATGCCTTTCTTCTGCTGGCCGGTCTCGTCCACGGCGAATACCCGCAGCGTTCCCGGCCCGGCCGCCTCATCCAGGTACGCGGTCACGAAGCCTCCGATCTCGCGCATCGCCGCCAAGGTGTCCCAGGACGCATGGCTGAGCAGCCGCTGCGTCTTATCCGGGGTGCGGTCACCGGCTTCCGCCGCGATCGTCCAGCCGTTCTTCCGCGGCAGGCCGCTCATCAGCGCCCGCACGTACCTGCCGGCCTGCAGCCGGGGCTCACGGCGGGTGAAGCACGGCGCCAGCCGCGCCATCAGCTCACCCAGCTTCTCCTCAGCCAGCTCAGCGCCTACCATGGCGGCAGCGGCCGCCTCAAGATCGTATTCTGTCACAAGGCGATGATCACGGGGCGGCCGCCCTCAGCTGCTGACCGACACGCCCTAACCCGCCCGAAACAGGAGCATCAGCCTCCTGCAGGCATCCCAGACGTACCGCCAGGTTACGAAGTGCGGCTGCCGTACCAGGACCACCTGTACTTCGGGACGAATGTCACCCGCCAGCGGGATGGCAACGAAGAGGCCAGGTCGGTGATTGCTGACCACCAAGGCTGACCACAACGGGCACCGACGCGGGCCGATCCTGGCGGACACGCTGTGGCTGCGAGCCCAGGTGAGCGACGCTGGCAGACAGCCTGGGCGTATTTTGCAAGCAGAGGGTCGCTCGTGCTGGGCCATATAAGGCCCCGGGCCGATCGGGAAGCACGTCACCGGCCGCACACGCGACGGGCGTGCGGCCCTGGGGGCCGACCCGTCGCGGCGCGGCCAGTGCGCTTTGATCGAGCGCGGGCATTGCTAACGCATCTGCTAACAACGACCCTGGATCAGCCTGGACATGCTCGGAACGGGAGGCCGCCCGAGCAGGCCGATTGTGACTCACCGGACGGCGGTGGACACCGCTCGTCCTCCTCGTAATGCGTAGGTCATCGGTTCGATTCCGATAGGCGGCTCCAGCTCAGAAGAGTTGTGCAATGAGAGCGACGGTTGGACGGCCTGACTGCACGGATCACCGTCGTTGCACACCCAGCACCTGTCGGCACGCAATGGGACCACCTGCCGCGCAGGGACTGCCACGTGTGGCTGGTGGTACCGTCACCGGGCATCCGGTGACCGCCGGCCCGGCGTTTCCACGGCATCCCTCGATGGGAGGTCTGTGCTCGTCGCGGAAGGGATGGATGTCGTCCAACCCGCTAGTACTACAGCCGCACCCTGTGATTCTGAGGTTGTCCGCGGCGGCGGTAGTGACTGATCTGGGCGCGGGCCTGGTGACGCCGCCGCCAGCGTGACCAATGCTCACGGTGGCCGGGGCGGCGGACGGGGCCGTTCCAGGTGGTGGCGGACAGGCGCCGGATCTCGTTAACGGTGAGCGGGATCAGCGGGCCGTTTCCATCGTCAAGGATGAGGTAGCCGGCACAGCGTGGCCCCATGGTGTCACTGTGTGTGTCGGCGTGCGGGCCCCCTCTGTGGCGGGGCCACCGGCCGCGGGCCCGCCTTGCCTGCCCGGGTCGGCGGGCGGGGGGCGGCAGGCGGCGGCGGTGACGGCGAGGAACGCGTGCGCGAGCATCGACAGCGTGATGTGCCGGTACCAGGCGTGGTACAGCCGGACCTGGTAATGATCAAGCCCGGTCTCGTTCTTGGCGGCCTGAAAGCACTCCCCGACCGCCCAGCGGGCCCCGGCGACGGCTACCAGCTCGGCCAGGGTGGCGCCGCGCGGGGCGTAACACAGGAAGTAGGCCAGCTCCAGCTCGCCCTTCTCGCCCGGCGTCAGGGAGCGGCGCACCAGCAGCTGGTGATCCGCGCTGGCCGTGGCGATCAGCGCCCAGTCATACCGTCGCGGCCCTTTGGCGCCATCGCCGCAGCTGAGCGTCTGCCACGCCGGGGCGGGCACGAGCGCGGCCAGCGCATCGGCGCGCTTGTTCCCCGCGGCGGTAGTCACCTGCTGGCTGCACGGGACCGCCATCACATAGCTGATCTGCCCGGCTTCCAGCCAGCACCGCAGGTGCGGGTTCTGGCCGTACACCTCATCAGCGGCGACCCAGGAAAACGGCACCTTTGCCGCGGCGGCCCGCTCGATCATCCGCCGCGCCAGCTCCGGCTTGGTCGCGAAATCAACGCCGTCGCCGATCCCGGCTTCCCGGCAGCGCGGCCGGTCCCCGGTCCACGACTCCGGCACGTACAGCTCCCGGTCGATCAGCGCCCGGAACCGCCGCCCCGGCACGGCATACGCGAGGAACACCCCCACCTGGGAATTCTCGATCCGGCCCGCGGTGCCGGTGTACTGCCGCTGCACGCCGGCCGACATCCGGCCCTTCTTGAGGAACCCGCTCTCATCGGCCACCAGCACCGCGGCCGGGTCACCCGCACCGGCCACCACGTACCGGGCCAGCGCATCCCGCACCGCATCCGCGTCCCAGGCGTAATGATTCAGCAGCCGCTGCATCCCGTCCGGGGACCTGTCCCCGGCGAACTCCGCGATCGTCCACCCATTCTTGCGCTCCGCCTGCGACAACAGCCCCAGCAGATACCCCCGCGCCCGCCACCGCGACTGCGCCTGCGCGAACTCACCAGCCACCCCGGCGAACATCTCACTAAACGACTCCGCCCACGAGACCGGCTCGTCTACGCCCGCCGGTAAGGCCGCCACGTGATCAATCAGGACACTCACACCCAGATGATCACGAGGCGGCCGCCCGCATGTCACGCCGACACGCCGAAGACCGTCTCACCGTGCGGCTGTAGTACTAGGCCGCGCGCCCGGTCCGGCAGGCGCCATTCCGGCGGCAAGAATTCCGCCTCGGCCACCCCGTTGGCGATACGCCTTCAGCGGCCGGATGACGATAGGCGGACTGACACCGACATCGCCCCTTCGGCCTGAAGACCGCCCGCGGGGCAGGGGCGGGCCAGGCGACTAGACCCGTCGCGGTGAACAGCACCGCGTCATTGTGAACGTCGTGACGGGATTTCGGCCGTGTATATCACGAGTAGATAACGAATTTCACCTATGTAATTTAATAGCTGCGCACGGCGGATTTGTCCTGACATGCTGCCGGGCAGAGGCCCGGCGAGAGGCAAGGCGAGCAGGCGGGCGCGATTCCGGCGTTAGGAACCATCTTGAGTTCAGTCAGGCATCGCAGGAACAGGAAGATCAGGCGGACCGGGCAGCACATGGCGCCGTCTCACGCGGCGAAGGTTGCGCACAAGGCAGGAAGGGCGGCTCCCGCCATCGCGGTGGCGGGAGCGCTCACGGTGGCTCCCCAGGTGCACAAGCCCGCCCCGCGTGGCCCTGCGGCAGTTAAGCAGGTGATCCACTTGGACGCACACCCGGCGGCCCGGACTTACACTGTCCGGCCAGGGGACACTCTGTCGGGGATTGCGCGGCGGTTCTACGGCCGGGCCGTCGCGTGGCCGTGGCTGTATCGGCTTAACCGTGCGGAGATCGCTGGCCCCGGGTTGATCCATGCGGGTCAGGTGCTGAACGTCCCGCTTGATCCGCCTGCCAGCGTCACCGCGTACCGCGTGCCCACGAGCAAACGTGTATATAGGCCTCGGCACGCCGCGGCCCCGGCACCAGCACCGCCGCCCCCGCCTGCGCGGCAGGGCGGTATCTTCAGCTACGCCGCCCTCGAGCAACTGTGGGTCGCCGCCGGCGGCAAGCCCGCCGACGAGGGATTCGCCGCCTGCATCGCCGAGCACGAGTCGGGCGGCAACCCGGGCGCGATCTCCCCCACCAGCGATTACGGCCTGTGGCAGGAGCATGACGATCCGGCTGCCCTCGTCCCGGTCGTCAGTGCTGAGACTGCGGTCAAGATGTCTGCCGACGGGACGGACTGGTCAGCGTGGACCACCGAGCCCGATTGCTGAGGTGCTCGCAACGGCCCGCGAGATTTCTTGCACGGCTTTCCGCGTAAATCATTCGGCGCGACCTGCGCCCTTCGCGCAACCCGGCCGCGACGACCGGCTTCCAGGTGGCCTGCGGCGATCTGGATGCTGCCGTCGGAAGCAGTATTGCAGTATTTACGGCATTGCGGCAGGGGAAGCCGCAGCCATGCTTACGGGTGACCCGCAGGTGACCCGCACAGGCCCGCGCCGCGGGCGCGGAAGGCAGGCGGCTTCCCCGGACTTGGTTCGCTCTGGTTGTGAATCGCGAGGCCGCTGAGGCTCGCGACAACTGCCGACAGAACCCGCCGCCGGACCGCATGGCGGCCGGGGCGTGAACCGCTCGCCACCGCGCCACGAACCACCCTTTCCCACTGGGATGTGGATAACGTGGCGCATTTCGTGCAGCGTTCGGCAAGGTTGCCCACGGCCTGTGGAAAGCCTTGTGGAGTAAATTACAGTCGTGTGACCACGCCAGGCGCGACCCTCAGAGCGCCAGGACGCCAGTCGGCCGGACCTAAGCGAGCGGGGCCAGGCTTGCGCGTAGCGTGTCGTGTTACCCGCCAGTTGCACCTCGTACTGCGGCGGCTGCAACTCGCCAGCGCAGCGCGCCTGTTGACGTTGTGCTTGGTTCCCCATGCATGCTCGGGCGCTGACGCGCGCAGCGCCAGCTAGGCTGACGCGAGGTCAACCGTGACGTTGAGTACGCCCCGCTGAGGCAGGCTCAACGGCACGCGCCCAGCCCCGGCTAGCAGCGCCAGCGACGCGCGGTTGCCGGCCTCAACGACCGTGCACAGCCGCGTGACTGCCGCCGGACGTCGCTCCATCAGCGCCGAGAGGAGTGCGGTCCCGACGCCGCGTCCTTGCCAGTCGTCGATGACTGTGTCGGCGATGTCGGCGGTGGTCGGATCGTCGGGATCCTGCAGGAGGTGGGCGGCCCCGACGGGCCCCTCCTCGCCCCCTGGCGGCAGCACGATAAGCACGAGCGCGATGTGATGTACCCCGTCGACGCTGTCGACAAGCCGCCGGATCATCGAGTCATCGAGTTCACGGACCACCGTCAGGAACCGGTGCTGGCGCGACTCTCCCGACAGGCGGCGGAACATGTCGCGCAGCGTCTCGGCGTCCGTAGGCAGCACCGGCCAGATCAGCGCAGGCGTGCCATCTGGCAGACGGAACTCCCCGGGAAGCATCTCGCCATCCGGCTGAGCCGCGGCCGCACCTCGCGGAACCTTAGTACGCCCTGCCTGCTTCACAGTTGATGGTCCATGCTCATCGCCCAGTTCGGCACAACCCCAAGTTAGGCACCGATGCCGCCGGTGTCACGCTGAGAACATCGCCCCGTCCAGCGCTAGGGCATGACTCGCAGCTCTCTGGCGGCACTGTCGTCGTCGCCAATAGTTCAACTATCGGCTCCTCGAGAACAAGCAGGGCCTGGCCGGGTCGCCGCCTGGAGCATCGCCCGCATCGACCGAGATCTACGACGCCCCAACGCCCTCCGCGGGCCGTCGATGCTCGCGCGCATCGTGACCAAGCGCTGCCCGGTCCTTCGATCCGGGTGAGCCTCAGGGAATTACCAGTACGACGACTTCGGCCACACACGGCGGCTTTCCGCCGCTTTCCAGCTCGTAGGTCAGGCCGATCACCGCCTCGGCTCCCCCGGCCTTAGGGGTGCACGAAAGCAGCCGCGCCGAGGCTCGCACCTTCGAGCCGACCGGAACCGGTGCCGGTAGCCGCACCCGGTTCAGACCGTAATTGATCGCTGCCGAGGCGCCGTCCACGGCGAACAACTCGAAGAGCATGGGCGCAGCCAAGGCAAGCACAAGGTAGCCGTGGGCGACGGTGGTGCCATACGGACCTGCCTTGGCCCGTTCGGTGTCCAGATGGATCCACTGGTGGTCGTCGGTGGCATCGGCGAAAAGCCGGACATCTTCCTGTGTGACCTCGATCCAGCTCGAGGTGCCGAGGTCGGTCTCGCCGGCCTCGAGCAGCGCCTCGATCGACGCAAACCGCTTAGCCAATGTCGCTCCCTTATTTTGTACTGTAGATGCCCTCGGAACCACCTGACGTTATACGCCAGCATGGCACGGCCGCAGAGCGGGCCTCTCTTGGCGGACAGCGTGCCTGCCGCTTTCAACATAACTGCAGAGGTTTTGCTCGTGTGGGTGTGATGGTTTCGCGTGCTACGGCTCCCGATCGCGGCGTAGGCGCTCGATGATCTCACCAGTAGTGTCCGGGCTTTCCGTTGTGATCCGGATCATCGTCCGCATCGCGTCCGCCAGGGGGACGCGCGGCACATCGAGCGCGATCGCGGCAGAATCGGCCCATCGGGTGAGCTGCCGGTAAAGCTCGGGGCTCAGGTCGAGCGTGATCCTTACCGGCTTTGACCGGATCGCAGTCCTGCCGGCAGGGCCCGCGTCGGGTTCGGCGCGCCTCGCCGCGGCCGCCGCCATCTGCGCTTTGCGCTGCTCGCGTGGTGTGGTCATGACGGCACCGACCGGAGGGGGACGCATCGTCCGGTGAGGTCGTGGGCGACGCGGCGCCATAGTTCGCGGCCGGCGTCGGGGATCGGCAGGCCGAAGCTCTGGGCGTAGATCTCGAGCCGGGGCACGGCGGTGGCGAGCACGTCGTAGCCGAGGTCCTGCAGGGCCGTTCTGGCGTCGGTGGTGGAGTTGGCGCGGGCGACGCAGCGGTTGAGCAGGATGGCCGAGCGGGCGGGGGTGTCGCGGAGTTCTTCGACTTCGGTGATCTCGTCCCGGACGGGGGTGGTGCGGTTGATCTCGATGGGGCTTGGTGCGCACGGGATCAGGATCTCGTCGACGTAGCGCAGCGCGGACCGGGCGATGGCGGCGTGGTCTTCGAGTTGCGGGGCGTCGATGATCACGACGTCGTCTGGCTGGGCGATGTCGGGTACGCGGCGGTGCAGGTCGCGGGAGGGCAGGGCCACGATCCGGAACGGGAAGGCCTCGTCCGGCGGTAGCCCGGGGTACATGGCCGCGAGGTCGGACCATTCCAGTGCGCTGCCGGAGGGGTCGGCGTCCACGAGCAGCACGGTGTTGCCGGCCTGGGCGAAAACGTGTGCCAGCCAGACCGCTGATGTGGTCTTGCCCGTGCCCGGCTTGAGGTTGACCAGGGCGATGCTGAGACCCGTCATCCAGGCAGTATTGCAGTGTCCACCGCATTATGGCAGCTAGCCGCCATAATGGCGGCCGATGCGCAGGGACTGGATCTGTGCGCTCGGAATGGCCCCGCTGTCTTCGTTGCCTATATGGCAGCCCAGCCCGCGTAGCCAGCGAGCGGGAAGGGCATTAACCGCCGGGCCACACCTGCCCGCCGCTCATTCGCAGGTAGCCCGCCGGGCACCACGGGCGGGTGAGGGCGGACGACGAGAGTCTCACCGCCCATGTCGGCCCGGTGGCACCCGCCGGACGCCGAGCTGGTCTTGCCCGCGCCCGGCGCCTGATTGACCAGGGCCAACAGCAAAGTATGCCGGGCTGGGGGCCACCGGCCCGCTCGCCGGCGCCACGAACCAGCCGTTTCCCACAAGCTGTGGATATCGTCGTGCATTTCGTGCGGCGGTTGGCTAAGTTACGCACAGTCTGTGGACGACCATGTGGAGAAATCACGGCTGTGTAACGATGACAGGCGTGACCTGGCGCACCTCGGGCGTCGGGGAAAGCGTCGAGCGAGGGCAGCGTCGAGCGAGGGCAGCGTCGAGCGAGGGCAGCGTCGGCCAAGGGCAGCGACGACCGAGGGCAGCGTCGAGCGAGGGCAGCGTCGAGCGAGGGCAGCGTCGGCCGAGGGCAGCGTCGGCCGAGGGCAGCGTCGGCCGAGGGCAGCGTCGACCGGGCCAAGGGCGCTGCCGCCGCCTTTGCGCGCCGCCGCCGGAAACGGCGCTGCGGTGGGCGATCGGGGCAAACAGGTCTGCTGCCAGTAGCTGCTATTCGGCGAAATAGAAATCACGGCCAAGCGCAGTTTGATTATTGCGGAGATGTCCCGCATGCATCTCGGGGTATCTGCGCTTAGCCATCAAATAAACATCAAATGTACATGGCGGCGAAGCTGCTGCTATTGCTCGAAACCTCATCCGTCCGCCCATGGCGTGCTATCTCCGCCCATGACGCGCCACCTGGCCTGGCCGTGCCAAAGCACCATGTTTCATGGCTGGAACTGTTCTGAAGGGCTTGCACACGCAATCCGTGACGGAAATGCAGAAAAGTTATTACATGCACGGCGAGCCAGCTAAGAAGATAGAATACGAATAACCCTTCCAGTGCGTCGATAAAACGCCGGTTTCGCTCCAGCGGATGCAGGCCGAACCATTCCTCGGTTAGGCTCTGCCGAGGCTCAGGCAGAGCCAAGAAAAGAAAGGAATGGATATGAGGAAAATCCTCGCATACGCGGCTGTGCCCCTCGCAGCTGCAGCTGTCCTCGGTGGCACGGCCGCCGCGGCGTCCGCGGCCCCGTCCGCGCCGGCGGCCCCGCACCATGTTGCCCTCCCGCTCCCCTTCAACCCGATCGGCGGCGGCAACGGCGGCTTCGGCGGCTTCGGCCCCGGCGGTGGCGGTGGCGGTGGCGGTGGCGGCACCGGCATCGGCGGTAACGGCGGCCTCGGCATTGGCTGCATCAGCCTCGCCTTCTGCGGCGGCTCGGGCACTGCCAACGGCGGCGCTGGTACCGGCGGCAACGGCGGCAACGGCGGCAACGGCGGGTACATCAGCTACGGTTTCTTCCCCTACATCTGATCCTGGCGAATTCCGCGATCGCGAAGTCACGATGAAACTTAAAATCGTGTCCAAGTAGTCGCTGGAGCTGCAACAAGATAGCGGACGTCACGGGCGGCGTTCGGTGTGCCGCCCGTGACGGACAGGCCCTTTGCATGGTTAAGTCGGCCGCGGACGCGACATCCAGATGGTGACGCTCAATCACGCCTGTCCGATTCCCCCGTTCCACATTTCCTGACCCGATACCGGCCGATTTGTAAGCGATCACTAAAGATCAGTGTGGCCAAGCTTCTGAACTCTCGCCTGTTCACGTCGGCGAGTGCCTACACTTGTCGTTATGCCAGCGCGTATCGGTTCAGTTCAGCGACGCTTGGACGGTCCGTCCGCCGACCTCGGGCGTTTACTGATCAGCTGCCCAGATCGCCCCGGAATCGTTGCCTGCGTATCCCGCTTCCTCTTCGACAACGGCGCGAACATCGTCGAGTCGCAGCAGTACTCGACCAACCCGTTCGGCGGAACCTTCTTTCTCCTGGTCGAATTTCACCTCCCTGGCCTGGCTGGCCGGCTCGATGATCTCGGCGAGATGTTCCTGCAACTCTCGAATAAATTTTCCATGCGCTGGAAACTGACGCTATCAGGAAAACGCAAGAGAATAGCGATCTTCGTTTCCAGGGCCGACCACGCGCTGCTTGAACTTCTGTGGCTCACGCATTCAGGCGAACTTAACGCTGATATCAGGATGGTGATCTCGAATCACGCCGATCTGTCCGATATCGTTGCCGGGTGGGGGATTGCGTTTCACCATGTACCTGTCTCGGGTGAAACCAAGGAGGCGGCAGAAGCCGAACAGCTCAAACTGCTTGCGGGCGAGGTAGACCTGGTAGTGCTGGCCCGGTACATGCAGATCCTGTCGCCACGTTTCCTTGCGGAGTTTCCGCACCCGGTCATCAACATCCACCACAGCTTCCTTCCCGCGTTCGTGGGAGCCAATCCGTATCACGCCGCCGCCGAACGTGGCGTCAAGCTGATCGGCGCGACCGCGCACTACGTGACCGCGGAACTCGACGCGGGTCCGATCATTGAGCAGGATATTGTCCGGGTCGACCATCGCTGCGGCGTGGAAGACCTGCGACGGCTCGGGCGGCACGTGGAGCGTTCCGTACTCGCCCGTGCGGTGGCCTGGCATGTGGACGATCGGATCATCGTCCATCAGAACAAGACGATCGTCTTCGCGTGACCGCCACGTTGTGACGGTGCTGCGTGGTAAGGCATCGAAGCCCTCATCACGCAGGGAATTCCCGCGCCACGGCGCTGAACTGAACCGTTCATCGAACAGCAACATGCAATAGTCATTGTTTCTCGCCGAATCTTCCGGCCGGCCGCCAGGTACGGCGCTGGTACGGCGCGCAACCGGAGGCAGCGCGCTGAGCCACTGATAAACCGGCGAGGTCACCTTGAGGTAAGGCTCTCCAATGGTTGCTTCAAGAAATCGGTACAATCGAGCAGCTTGTGCGAAAGACCTTCATCTACGCAAACCAAAGGCTATCCAGCAGCGCCGCCTTAAGGCTTGTACCCACCGGCAAGTGACCGGCCATGAAATCTGTACTTGAGCCTGCGCAGATCCGGCGCGGCGTGATAGGACATGGGACCGCGAGGTTTATGGAAGAAGGAGTGGGGCGTGATTAATCACTCGCCGGACGATCAATTACTGGACCGCTAGCCGAATGGGACGGAACATGAACCGAGTGACGATGTACACAGCAGCAGCAGCCGCCGCCATCGCGGTGGGCGGGCTTGGACTGACCGGAGCCGCGTCCGCAGCCGAGGTGGGTCATGGCCGCAACGCAGGCTCGAGCTATAGCTACCGATTCCAAGGGCCGGGCTCGGGCCGCATCAGCCGCGATGGTTCGAGCCTCAACTACCAGATCAACAGGGGTGGCAGCAGGAACACTGTCGCCCAGTCCAACGTCGGTTACTGCGACGTAAACATCAGCCTTATCGATTCGCCTAACGCGAACATCAACGTCGCCCAGAACTGCATCGTCACCGTGACGAGCTCCGGGTGAGGGGAAGTATGAGGAAGACCGACCGCCGTGCGGTAACAGCGTTGCCGCGGCGGCGCCAAGTCGGCTTACCGCTTACCCGGAGTGGCGTTGGTAAGCACCCACCCGGTAACACCCTCGTCAGCATCGGCCGAAATGAAGGCGGCCTGCGCCCGCGCATCCCGGGCGGCAACCGCTTTTCGTCCGTCCCGCAAGCCCCTGTCCGCACCGGGGCATGTGCCATCCGGCACTGCACGACCGTGCAGCGGTGACGCATCCCTTACCGGCCACACATCCGCTCCGTATCGATGGATGTGGCCTGCCCGCAGCCGACGGCCTGCCTGCGAGCGGTCCGCCTGCTTAGGCGCTGGCCGTGGCCCCCTTCGGGGGGTTGCGGGGAGCGGTCAAAGCAGTGTTCAACGAAAAGGGGGAAGCAATGATGCACAGGATAACGGTGTACGCGGCCTCGGTGGCTGCAGCCGCCGCAGTGGGCGGGCTGGGCATGGCCGGCATCGCGTCGGCCGCCGTCGCCCGGGGCCCCGGTCAGATCTACAGCGGGAGGTCCTACAGTCCGATGTCCCACTCGAACAACGGCAACAACAGCAACAACGAAACCTTGTACAGTACCATTCAGGCGCAAGAGGGTACGGAGCTCGCGCAGACGTCGCAGACCAGCTCACCCGGATCGCGGGCCGACGTTAATCAGGATTTCACCTACCTGTCCTACACCATATTTCGGTTCTAACCGGCCACAGCCGATGGCTCCCCGCTCCAGCGGGGGGCCATCGCGTTCGTGGCCCGTCCCGGCAGCCAGACGACGACCAGATTTCCCCGTTGACACCGCCGAGGGAAGATGCCGGGCGCGCCGCGGCCCCATAATGCGACCGGGTCCAGCCGGGCGAGCCGGCCGGCCGCCCTGGCCGGGTCGTCTCGCCCGCGCTTTGACCACCCCTCGGCCATTCTTTGGCCACCCTGCTGCCACGCCTCGGCCGCGCTTGGCTGCCTGGCGCCGAACTCCTCGGCCGGTGGACCGAGTCCGAGATGCGCGAGCGCGGCGACCGCCCGCTCCGCGGCGTGCCCATCCCCGTAGGGATTGACCGCATTGGCCATAGCCGCGTAGGCAGCGGGGTCGGCAAGCAGCTGGCCCACCGTTTTGACGATAAGGTCCTCGTCGGTGCCGACCAGGCGGACGGTTCCAGCGCGGAGAGCCTCCGGCCGTCCGTCGTGTCGCGCATGACCAGCACCGGCTTGCCGAGGCTCGGGCCTTCTTCTTGTACGCCGCCACTGTCGGTGAGGATGAGGGCGGCCCTATTCATGAGATGGGCGAATTCGCCGTACGGTAGTGGCTCGGTTACGGTCACGTTCGCTATGTGGCCGACAGCAGGCAGGACGGCATCGCGCACCAGGGGGTTACGGTGAATCGGGAACACGATGCGCAGGTCGCAGTGCGAGCGGGCAATCCGGGCGAGCGCATGGCCGACCTCACGAAGTGGCCTGCCCAACGACTCCCGCCGGTGCGCTGTGACCAGCAGCA
The DNA here is from genome assembly GCA_963727015.1 of uncultured Actinomycetota bacterium. GTDB lineage: Bacteria > Actinomycetota > Actinomycetes > Streptosporangiales > Streptosporangiaceae > DATFVJ01. Next base: position 769,424 of record CAVSEV010000011.1, read on the forward strand.
CAGGCGCGCCGCTTGTCTCCAGCTCGGCAAGCTCGGGCCGGCTGTGGCTGAACGGCCGCTCGACGGCCCACTGCAGGGCGTCGATGACGGTGTTTCCTGTCACGACAACCGAAGCCGGGTCCACGTTTTCTGCGAGCAGGTTGGCCCGGCTGGTGGCGGTCGGGGCGAGGTGCAGGTCTGCGAGCTGGGTTGCGAGCCGGCGGTTGATTTCTTCTGGGTACGGCGCGCGGGGGTCGGCTGTGCGCAGGCCCGCCTCCAGGTGCACAACAGGGATTTGCTCGTAGAAAGCTGCCAGCCCGGCCGCGAAGACAGTGGTGGTGTCGCCTTGCACGACCACCGCGTCCGGCCGCTCGCGGGCCAGCAGCATCTGGACGCCGGCCAGCGCCCGGGTAGTAATTCCGGATAGCGTTTGCCCAGGCTGGTGAATATCCAGATCGAAGTCAGGCTTTATGCCAAAGACCTCGTTGACCTGATCGAGCATCGAGCGGTGCTGCGCGGTCACCGTGACAAGCGCCGTGAACATCGGCGACGTCGCCAGGGTCCGGATCAGCGGGGCTACCTTCACCGCCTCCGGCCTGGTCCCGTAAACGACCATTATCCGGCGCGGTTCCGCACCTGCTGGTGGCGTGAGCGCATCTTCAGAATATGACATCTTATGTCGCCTCTTTCCCTGCTGACCTTTCCCTGCTGACCCTTTCCCTGCCGACCTTGCTCAGCTGACCTTGCTCAGCTGACCTTGCTCAGCTGACCTTGCTCAGCTGACCTTGCTCAGCGGAGTGGGGTTGGCCGGCGTGCCGCAACGAGCGGCGCTGGGTTTGCGGTTGCCTTCAAGCGGGCTGGGCCCTGGGACGCAGTGACTGCCGGCGCGAGGAGGATGGGCTCGAAGCGTGCACGGGAGTCTTCGACGTAGAGCCCGAATTTGCCGCTGAGGTAGGGCCTTTGCTTGTCGGTGAATTGCGCGAGCAGGCGTCCGTCACCGGAGACGGTGATCTGATTGCCGATCTGGACAACTCGTGCACGGTGGGTGACGCCCACGGGAAACCGCGGGAACTTACCTGACGCGAGGAACCGTTCGCCGCCCGGATACGCCGGATCCTGCTTGGACAGGACCCAGCCAGCCGGCTCCAGGGCCAGTGCGTAGAACCGCTGGCTGGAAGTGTAGTGCCACACCACCCAGCCGACTTCCCACGGATTCGGGCGGCCAGCGGCGCCGCGCCGGAGCTGTTCCGTGGTGTGCACGCCCACGCTTGCGCTCAGATCTCGGTATGTAGCCCTGCTGACAACGAGCGCGGCGTGGGTGCCCCGCCGGCTGGTCACCCGCCCGGACGAGAGGGTCACCGCCGGCTCCGCGCCGGTCCCCGCGACGGCGGTACTGCCGTAGCCGTTGAAGACCGTCAGCCACTGGCGCTTCGCAGATAGCTGTCCATTACCGGCCGCGGACCAAAGCGCCGTCGCCCCGAGTGCCGCGGCGACGAGCGCCGCGGCCATTGCCGCCGCGGCTGGGCGGACCCAGTTCGGCCTCCCGGGCGGCCGCCGGGCAACGGGCCGCCGGACAGGCCGCTGGACCGGCTGGCGCCGAGCCGGCGGTCGCCCGGCAGGCGTCTCAGCCACCCGGTCGGTCTTGGACCAGGCGGTACTGCCGCGGACCGTGCGGGCGACGGCCCACCAGCCCGCCACATACCAGATCAGGCAGTAGCAGACGTAGAGGTGGGCCAACCATGCGGCCTGGATCAGCGGCACGCCGCTGCCCCGTTCACGGATCCAGTAGACGTAGCCAAACACCATGGCGGGCCCGAAGGTGAGGGCATACGTCGAGACGGCCCACCAGCCGATCGGATCGCGGCCCTGGGTCGCGATGACCGCGCAGTTGGCCAATGCGAGCAGGAAAGAAGCGGTCAGCAGGGAGGCGATGAGGAGGATCGCCGGGCTGGACAGGTGGTAGAGGACATCCGTGCGTGCCCGGCGCGGCGCGCTTCGCAGCACGCGCGGAATCAGCCGCCACGACTGCAGGTGCCCCTGGAACCAGCGCGAGCGTTGCCGGATCAGCCGTCGCAGCTCCACAACACCCTGCTGGTGAACGGCAGCGGTGGGACAGTACTCGTTGCGCCAGCCGGCGGTGAGCAGCCTGACCCCGACGTCGAGATCCTCGGTCAGGCTTCGCGTCCACGGGGAAGGACCGAGCGATAGCAGCGCGGACAGCCGCATAAATTGCCCGTTGCCGCCCAAGCCAACGCTGCCGAGGTGCCGCCTGCCTCGCTGGAAGACCTCGGTGTGGATGACGAATTCCATGTCCTGCATGCGCGCGAGCCGGCTCTGCTCGCGGTTGTTGATGCGGACGCCGATCTGCACTGCGCCCACCGCCGAGTCGGCGAAGTAGGGGCTGACCTCGGCGATAGCGCGGGATTCGAGCCGGCCATCCGCGTCCATCACGACGACGATGACGTGGTCGTGGTCACATCCGGTGAGCAGGCCGCCGCCGGTGAGGTGGCCGATTGCGGCATTGAGTGCCTCGCCCTTGCCCTGCCGGGCGTCCGGTGCGGTACGGCGGAGCAGCGAAACCCGTGCGTCGGCAACGCTGGAGACGACGGCGGCGGTGTCGTCGTCGGAGCCGTCGTCGACGACCACGACACCGAAGTTGTCGCCGGGCATCGAAAGGAGCCGCCGCAAACTGGCCAGGACGACCTTCTCCTCGTTCAGGCAGGGCAGCACGAACACAAAGAACAGCTCGGCGCCCGCACCTGGATGCGGCCGCTCGGCGGCGCTGGCTGGGGACACTGCCGTGCTGGCCGGGGACAGCGCCGTGCTGGCCGCAGCCGACGCCGCGGTGCCAGCCGTGGCCATGGCACCGGCCGAGGCGGGCAAAGCACCGGCCGGGGAGGGCGCGGCGCGTGAAATCGGCGACGCCGCGCTGGCAGGCAGTGCGCCTGCGGCGTCTCCCGCTGGCCGGGCGCCCAGGCTCCGCGGGTTCCGCCTGGAGGCGATGAGCATCCCGAGCGCGTAGCACAGCACAACAGCGATCATTAGGACGGCCAGCAGCACTAGTGGCCGGTCCCAGCCAGAACTCTGAAGATGCGGTGCAACCGGCCCGACGGCCAGCGGCGCGGCGGCCACCCCCATGAACCTCGCGGTGCGCACCCCCGTGTTGGTGGCTTGCGATCGCATGTGCACGCTCATCTGATCGCCCCGCTGCCCGCGCGATGGCCGCGGCGAATCCGCATCGCCCAGCCGGCCAGCGACAAACCAAGGAACACCAGCAGGTACAGCCCGAACAACGCTCCGGCGGTATCAAGCAACACTCGCGCCGTCAGCCACAACGCGCTGTTGCCCGGCATGGGGGTGGTCGCGCCGGATGCGCTCAGGACCGCCAGACCCGCAGGATAGTACATCAATACCCCTCGGAGTCAACCGGTGACAAAATTCCCATGCACCTAGTGTCCCGCGCCGTAAGTTCGCCGAATATTTCTAGCAGGGACTTCGCCCGATTGTAAGGTCTTCACCAGTGCGGATGATCTCTGATTTATATGACGAATTTTAGGCGCGGGACACTAGGCTCTTGCCTGCCCGTAGCCGCACGGTTGGCAGCCGGGTTGCAGCCGGGTTGCACGTGCGCCGCGCAGGCAGGGCCCGCGCTACCGGTCGTTGCGGTACGTCACGGTGCGGGCCTCGATCACTTGCCCGGTGCACGACCCACTCGGTGATTTCAGCGTTACGAGCGCCTGCAGCCGATCGAAATGCCGCTCGCGCCTACGAGGAATTCCGCCGGGATGATGGCGAAAGGTCAGCTTCGCGAGCCCTCCTGGACGGAAGCAGGCCGACCGGCCTGACGACGCGGCATGCCCAGTCGACGATGAGTGCCGTCGCGAGCACCACCGCGGTAGATACCGCGGCACCCCCCACCGTGTCCGTGGCGTAGTGGGCGTTCAGGCCGACGAGTGCGACGGCGACAGTGCCCGCGACGAACAGGGCGGCCAGCGCGAGTAGCACGCGCAGGCTGGCGGGCATTCGCGGGCGGGGCGGGTCGGCGAGTAGTACCGCAAAGGTGACCGCGATCGCGAAGACGCCGGTGGTATGCCCGCTTGGAAAGCTAAGGTTGCCCAGCAAGGTCCGGCCGAAGAGAGGCTTGAGCAGTTCGGTGAGGACCTCGGCCGCAGGTATGGCTATGGCTATCAGCACGGCTCCGCGGCCTCTGCGCGTCACCAGGCAGGCGAGGAGCAGCACCGCGGCCATCGTGATCATCGGGATCTGATCACCGAGGCCGGCCAGCTGGTTCAGCATCGCCCGGTGTCCGCCAAGGAGATCCTGAACCCGGGTGTCGGCCCCTCTGTCCAGCCAGCCCGCACGCGTCTGGTGAGCGAACCGCACGCCGAGTGCCACCGTGACCACCACGCACACCGTGACGAGCGCGGTGGCCAGGGGACGGGCAGCCGCGGGCAGCAGCGGGCGGGATTGTTGCCGCCGCGGCCGCTCCAACAGGCCTGTCTTCATGCCCTGCCCCCTATCACCCTGGCCCTTTGGCACGCACCGCGTCCCGCGCCGCTGCTCTGCCAAACGATCGGGATGGCTGGACCGTTCGCCGATCGGATGCCGGCGGTGCGCCGCGCGCAGGTAGCCGCGGGCAGGCCGCCGCAGGGACGCGGCCACGTGGCCGCACCGGACTCATCAGCCAGTTTGCCAGAGCCGCCTTCAGCCTCCCCGAGCGACCGCCGGGCCGGCCTCACCGCGCACGCCGACCAGACGGATCGGCCGGAGCAACTCGAACCCGTCGAGCGCGGCGAGCGCGGCTCCCTCAAGCAGGGCAGGGTCGCGCGTGGGTGACTGGAGCCGCACCCCGCGGGTGCGCGTGGAGAACGGTGCCTGCCGCACCTTCACGACGACCCGCCGCGCGAGCAGGTCCCCATCGGCCAGGTCCGCAGCCACCTGACGAGCTAGCCGGCCCACCTCCGACCGGACCACATCCATGTCGGTAAGGTTCCGCTGGAAGGTGACCTCGCGCCCGCGAGAGCGCGGTGGCGGCCGCTCGGCCTGCACCGGAGCCGAATCCTCACCGCGCGCCAGGGCTGTCAGCCAGGGTCCTGTACGGGGCCCGAACGCACCCGCGAGCGATTCCTCGTTGGCCGCGGCGAGGTGACGTACGGTGCGCACGCCGAGGGCAGCGAGCCGCGCGGAGGTTTTTGGCCCGACTCCCCACAGTGCCTGAGCTGGCCGTTCGCCCATGACCGCCCACCAGTTCGCCGCGTCGAGCCTGAACACACCGGCCGGTTTCGCGAAACCGGATGCGAGCTTGGCCCGGAGCTTGTTGTCGCCGATGCCGATAGAGCAGGCCAGCCCTGTGCGTGCGTGCACCGCGGCTTGCACGTATCGCGCTGTCCGCTCGGCCTCGGCGTCATCCTCGGCCGCAGCGAGCAGAAAGGCCTCGTCCCACCCCGCGGCTTCAACCGTGCTTGCGGTCTCCCGCAGCGCGGCCATGAACTCAGCGGATGCCGCCAGATACGCGTCTCGGTCTAGCGGCAGGAACACCGCCTCCGGGCACCGCGCCGCTGCGGTGCGCAATGGTGTACCTGAACGCACGCCACGTTCCCTCGCCTCGTAGGAGGCTCCGGCCACCACCCCGCGGCGCGTCGGGTCACCAGTGCCGCCGACGAGTACAGGCCGCCCGCGCAACTCGGGCCGCCGGACAAGTTCGACTGCGACGATGAACTGGTCGAGGTCCACATGCAAGACGATGCGCTCCATGCACCCAGCCTCGCTCACGGCTCACAGCCTGCGTGGCCTTCGCGGCATCCCAGGGGGATGCCGATACCGCGGTGCCTGGCAGGGCGCACAATGGTCGAGTTATGAGACTCTCCAGGCCGGCCTCGGTCTTCCTCCTCGCCTTCGGTGTGTGGACATGGATCATCTGGCCGACATTCGTCCGCAACATATGGAAGGACCCTCGGTCCTTCCACCACGGTGCCACCAGCTTCCTGCTCGTGCACGTCGCGCTCGCGATCGTCTCGACCATCGCGGGCACGGCCATCGGCTGGCTTGGCTGGCGGGGCCTGCGCGCGCGCCCGCTGCCGCGTCAGGCTCCGCTGAAGATTGGCCGCGGACGCGAGCGCGACCGCGCGGATCATATGCCTTAACGGCTGCCGCATGGCGCGGCGATCGTAGAGCCGCGGGGCACAGGGCACCGGAATGTCACTGCCTCTTCTTACGATCGGCCCATGTCTGCGGACATGCGTAGGCCGGTACCACGCCGGGTGCGGCCGGCATGACCAGTGCGGGCTGGGAGAGGTTACGCGGTGCTGTGGCCGCGCGGACGTATTCGCTCCACCCGCCGTTACCGCCGGGCCCCGGGGTGTGCGCGGCGTGCCGTGGACCGGCTCGCCCGGATTACCTCCGTTGCTTCCACTGCGGCTTGCACGCGGAGAACGCACCCGGCCTGCTCGCGGACGCCATTGTCCCGGTCTCGTATGCAACCAAGGGAGGCAAGCTCGCGCAGGATTTGTGGATCTACAAATCCGCGCTTGCTGGCGCCGGGCCAGCGAAGGCGGCCCTGCTTGCCCTGCTGCTTGTGTTCCTGCGCGATCACGGCGGCTGTGCCTGGCGGCTCGCGGGTGGTGGAGTGCCAACCCACCTGGCCGTTGTGCCAAGCACCCGCGGGCGTCCTGGGCCCCATCCGCTTCAGGTTCTTGCGGCGCCAGGCCTCGCCCTGCCGTGGGCCGGCCTGGTCATGCGAGGAAGCAAGGACCCGCCCGATCCGGAGGACCGCGACCTGTGCCTGGAACGCTTCGCCTCGCCGCGGCCATTACCGCGGGCGCGTGTACTGCTGCTTGACGACACCTGGACAACGGGATCACGTGCGCAGTCGGCGGCGGCCGCGCTCAAGCTGGCCGGGGCGGCGCGCGTGGTAGTCGTGGTACTCGGCAGGCACCTCGGCCCGCTTGACGAGGGGACGGACGGAATGGAATCGTTCAGCCGCCTGCTGCGGGATAGACGCTACCGCCTGTCGGCGGAGGGCCTACGGCCGTGCCCCGCGGGCTGAATCCGCGGCGGCAAGCCCCGCCATCTGCTGCTGGTAGTCGCGCTGGCTGAGCGTTCCGGTCAGCAATTGCCTCACCAGAACGCACTCAGCGTCTGCGGGACCGAAGGTCAGGGCCGTGATGAGCGCTGGAGATGTGGCGGTCAGGGCGCTCCCTGGCGCCGGCAGCGGCTTCAGCCGCCTGCGCGCTCGCCGCAGCCGCAGCCGGAATCGCCACGTCGTGCCGCCGTCGCCGAAGGTCATCATCGTCGCGATGGCGATCGTCAGCAGGACGAGAACAACAATGAGCGCCATCGGATACCACCACCCCGTCTGTCCAGCCCTGGGCCATCCGTCCAGCCCTGGGCCAACAGGCTTCCGCACGGCGGCCGGCCCGTGCAGAGGCGTTCGTCCTGTGTGCTGCGACCGCATGGTCCCGGCCGGGAGCAATCCGCTGCGATGCGAGCGCCACGGTCGCGGCGCGGCCGGCCTGGCTCTTGGTGTGCAATCTCGTGCCAGTTGGCTGTGCATCAGCCACCATTCGCCGCCGCACGCGGCGTCTCGCTTTGTCCAGTGATGTGGTTTGTCGCGAATACTGCCAATCCACGCGCCCTTGACCAGTAGGGGACCTTCGACCCTAACGAGGCGGAGGATGGTCACGTCATTCTGACCGGTACGTGTAGGGGGGGCCGGCCCTGAGGGAGGCACGCAATGCGCCGGAGCATCAAGGACCAGGTGACTGGGCCTGACGACGGAACACAGATAGTGACCGTGCAGGGGGAACTGGATCTCGCGACGGCCGACAGCCTGTACCGCAGGGGCCGCGCGGCGATTGCCCGCCAGGCCCGGCTGCTTCTGCTCGATATCGCGGGCGTTTCTTTCTGTGACTCATGCGGGCTGAGTGCCTTCGTCAGGATCGCCAACGAGGCCGACGCCGCGGGCTGCCGCTACGGCCTGGTGGCACCGCAGCCGCTCGTGGCCAAGGTGCTGCGCATTACCGGCCTGGATCAGCGGCTGCCCGTATTCCCGACCATGGCGGAAGCGCGGCTGGGCCTCGTCGCGCTGACCTGAAGCGCCACTGCTGACCCCCACGTTCCACGGGGACCTTTGCCTCTGTTTCGCCCTTACTACCGGGCACATCGTGAAAGCGAGAAGGCAGGAGGTGCAGCTGTGACTACGGAACGCCACTGGAAGGTGGAGATCTTCGTGGATGAACACGAGGATCACACCAGGGCCGAGGCCCGCCTGATTGTTCCTGAAGGCCACGCGTCGAAACCGGCTGAGCTGCTGCGCGGTATTGGGCAATCGCGACGCCGCGGCGGTGAGCTCGTCGTTCAGGAGATCGAGGATGAGCTTGCGGTCTCGCGTGCGCTGTGGGAACTCGCGCATACGGTGTGGACAGCTGCGGTGACCGACCTCGAGGCCGTGGCCTCCGGCTCCGCCACCAGGTAAGACTGTAGCAGGACACAAGCGGGAGGCCGAGACTGCTGCCGCCCGTGCAGGTAGGTTGAGAGCCATGCCGGGTCGAATCGTGCTGTACGGCGCCACGGGTTACACCGGCAGGCTCACCGCGCAGGCCATGCTGGCGCGCGGAGCGCGGCCCGTGCTCGCGGGCCGGGACGCTGGCCGGTTGAGCGTGCTGTCCGCACGGCTCTCGCGTGCTGGGGGCGGGCCACCGCTCGAGACCGCGGTCGCGGGTACAGCAGAACCTGCTGCGATACGGGAACTTATAGGGGCCGGCGACGTGCTCGTGTCGACCGCGGGACCGTTCTTGAAGGTCGGCACGGCAGCCGTGGCAGCCGCGGTGGATGCGGGCGCGGTGTACCTGGACTCGAGCGGCGAGCCGCCGTTCATCCGAGCGGTATTCGAGGAGCACGGCCCGCGCGCGCAGCGGACCGGCGCAGTGCTGCTGACCGCGTTTGGCTACGACTACGTGCCGGGAAACCTGGCGGGCGCGCTCGCGCTTTCTGCCGCTGGACCCGCCGCGACCCGGGTGTACGTCGGCTACTTCGTGCGCGGGGACATGCGGAGGGCGGCGAGCGCGGGCACCCGGGCCTCGGCGGCCGGCGTGCTCCTCGAATCTGGCTACACCTTCCGCGGCGGCCGGATCACGAGCGAGCGCGCAGCGGCAAGGGTTAGGTCCTTCGAGGTTGACGGCAAGATCAGGGAGGCGTTTTCGATCGGCTCATCTGAGCATTTTGCGCTGCCGAGGCTGCGGCACGTAACGGGAGCGGCGGGCGGCGCCGCGGTTGCGAGCGGCCTCAGCGACGTGGGCGTTTACCTTGGCTGGTTCGGCGGAGCCACCAGGCTCGTCCAATACGGGTCCGTGCTTGCGGCACCGCTCGGCCGGCTGCCCGGCGTGCGGCAGGCCATTGACATTCAGGCTCGCAGGATCCAGCGCAGCAGGGCCGAACCTGATCCGGCTGAGCGGGTTCAGTCGGATGTGGTGGCGGTTGCGGCGGATTCAAGCGACCATGAACTGGCCGTGGTGCATCTGACCGGCGGTGATCCCTATTCGTTTACCGCAGGGATACTTGCCTGGGCGGCGTGCCAGGCTGCCGGGCAATTCCCGCGGCCCGCGGGTGCGCTCGGCCCGATCGAAGCCTTCGGGGCGGACGCGCTCGAGTCGGGATGCGCCAGCGCGGGAATTTCCAGGCGGCGGCTCGACTTCGATAGAAAACAATTCAGCTAAAATGGGATAGTTGATGGGCTTACGGGTCAGGTAACTGCAGGTTCTCGTGCACTCGGGAATTAGACGGATATCGCGGGCCCGTTCGGCCAAGTCGGTAGAGGATTGCCTTAAGAAGCCTCTAACTTTCTCGCTATGGATAACCACCTGCTCGTCGCGGAGCTAAAGGCCGCCGGCCCGGGAGCGGTCAAGGCCATCCATGACAGCTACGCCAGCGGCCTCTTCCAGTACTGCTGGTTCGTGCTCCGCAACTCCGACGCGGCGCAGGTGGCATTGCGCGACACCCTCATTGCGGCGCAGGCGCATATCGGCCGCCTCGCCGATCCTGACCTGCTGAAGCCTTGGCTGTACGCGCTCGCCCGCGTCGAGTGCCTGCGCAGGAACCCGTCGCCGGCCAGTGATCCGGACGTGCAGCGGGCGGGCGCGGAGGAGCTGCGCCCTGATCCGATTCTGACGGCCTGGCACGCGGTCATGGACCTCGGCCCGCTGGAGCGGGAGGCGCTGGAGCTGTCATCCAGGCACAGCCTGGAGCCACGGGGCGTCGCCTCGGTGCTCGGCATCGCCACGCGGGAATCCGAATTGCTGCTGATTCGTGCTCGTGAATCCCTTGCGCAGGCATTGGCGGGCGAAATCCTGGCGAGCACGGGCCGGGGTGGCTGCCGGGATCTCGCGGCCATGATGACCGGCTATGACGGAACGACTACAGCGCCGCTGCGCGAGCGACTGGTCAGCCACGCTGGGCGCTGCGCGGCGTGCGGCCAGCATCTGCCGCGTAACGTGTCCGCGGCGAAGGTCTATGGCTTGCTCCCCGTGGCCGAGTTTCCGCTGGGGATGCGGGCGCGAGCGCTCTCCTGCTGCAATGATCCCGCGCTTTCCGGGTACCGCGCCTTCGTGGCAGGCCGGGCGGCAAGGTTCGGACATGACGGTTTTCCTTTCAGTCCTGCGGCAGCGGTGGCAGCGGCAGCGGCAGCGCCTGCCAGGCGCCGCACCAGTGCCCACCTGTGGGTGGGCCTCGCCGCTGCTATCGCCGCCACCGCGCTCGGTGCTGGTTTCGCGCTGAGCCGCATGGGCGGCTACGAAAACATGATGCGACGCATCCTGCCCGGCCCCGCTGGGCCGCTCAGGTACGGCGCCGTCGTCACGTCGGCGCCGAACTCCCGTCTCCAAGCGGGCCGGCCGATTACGCCGGCCATCCCCCTCGGCGCCGCCTCGGCCGAGAGCGGGGCAGTGCGCCCGCTGCCGCCGTTTCCCGCGGCCCAGGCGCAACAGCCGTTGCGCGGCACGCAGGCGCCGCTTCCTGCTGGGCGCCTGCTGCTGTCGTCCGGCCGCCTTGACCTCGGCACGATGTCATCCGGCAGGCTTGTGCTCAGCGCGATCGGGGGATCGGTCGCCTGGTCCGCGAGTACGTCATCAGCGGATCTTGCGCTGAGGTCTTATGCGGGCTGGCTGCCCCGCGGCGGGACTGCCACGCTCGTTGTGACCGTGGCAAGGAACGGGCGCACGCCAAGCCGGGGTGCGGTCATCATCGGTCCGGGAAACCTGAGCGTCCTCGCGACCTGGATCGCGCCGTCCCTGTCACCGTCCCTGTCATCGTCACGATCATGGCCAGCGTCACCCGCACCGGCATCGCTGAAGTCAGTGCCGCCTTCGGCACCGGTGCACACCCCGTCAGCGGGCCCGGCGGGATCTCCGTCGCGCTCGCCATCGCGTGCCCCATCGAGGAGGTCGTCCCGGCAGCCAGTGCCAGCACCGCCCCTGCGTTCTGTTCGACCGGCGACCGCGCACCCGCCCGCTTCGCCAGCCACCCGGTATACGTCGCAGCGGCTCGCGGTTAACGACGTGCAGCCAGGTGGGCTGGAAGCCTTGGAGCCAGCCGACCTGGAGTCTGGGCGAACAGGCTATCGGGAGCCCGCGGAGCCAGACTGGCCGCAGTCTTGGCAGCCAGACGAGGCGCAGCCAGACCTGCGCGACCAATGGCAGCCAGACCAGTGGGACCGGGGAGAGCAAGACCAGCCGCAGCTAGATCAATGGGAGCGTTGGCAGCCAGACCAGGCGTGGCGTTGGCAGCCAGGCCACGGGTGGCCTTGGCAGCCAGACCAGGGGTGGCCTTGGCAGCCCAGCCGATGGCGGCAATGGCGGCATTACCTGCCGCTACCGTGGCGGTAGCTGGGCGGCCGGCCTCGTAAGCTTGGCCCGTGAACGACCCTGCCGCGACGCGGACCGCGATGGTGCGCCGCGCCCGCAAGATCAACCGTGAACTCGCCCTGATGTATCCGGACGCGCACTGCGAGCTTGACTTCACTTCGCCGCTTGAACTCGTGGTGGCGACGATCCTGTCCGCGCAGTGCACCGACCGGAGGGTCAACGCGGTGACTCCGGTGCTGTTCGCCAGGTTCAAGACCGCTGCCGAATACGCATCCGCTGACCGAGGCGAACTCGAAAAGATCATCCAGTCGACCGGGTTCTTCCGCGCCAAGACAAGCAGCCTTATCGGCCTGGGTCAGGCGCTGTGCGACAGGTTCGGGGGTGAGGTCCCTGCGAGCCTGGACAAGCTTGTAACGCTGCCAGGAGTCGGCAGGAAGACGGCGAATGTCGTGCTCGGGAACGCATTCGGCAAGCCGGGGCTCACTGTCGACACTCATTTTGCCCGGCTCGCACGGCGCTTCGGATGGACGACGCAAACCGAGCCCGACAAGATCGAGAGGGATGTTGGCGCGCTGCTGCCGCGGCCGGAGTGGACGATTGCCTCACACCGGCTCATCTGGCACGGCCGCAGGGTCTGCCATTCCCGCAGGCCCGCCTGTGGTGCATGCGGGATCGCGCGGCTCTGCCCGTCGTTCGGCGAGGGGCCTGCCGACGAGGAGGCGGCGCGCAAGCTGGTCAAGACCGGGCCGTTCTCGTGACGGAAGCCAGTCGCAACGATGCTCACAGCACCCCGCGCGTGCAGAGTCCGCAACGCGCCCAGGGCGCGCAGCGTAGCCGCCCGCCAGCCCGGAGTTGCCCGCGGCGCCGACGCGGCCGCGCGGACAGCTCCGGGCTGGCTGCGTGAGCTTGCTGGTGCCGCCCGGCAGATGCCGGTATCGGCACATCTGCGGCCGCCGCGGGCAGGCGGCCGCGCCTCAGCGGTGCTTGTGCTTTTCGCCGAAGGGCCGGCAGGGCCTGACGTCCTGCTGATCCAGCGCAGTGCCGGACTGCGCAAGCATGCGGGCCAAACCGCGTTTCCAGGCGGCGCGATCGACGCTGGCGACTCCAGCCCGGTGGCGGCGGCGCTGCGCGAGGCGGCGGAGGAGACCGGCCTCGACCCGGCAGGGGTGGAGGTGGTCGGCGTGCTGCCAGAATTGTTCGTGGCGCGCAGCGGGTTCCGCGTCATGCCGGTGCTCGCCTGGTGGTGGCACCCTAGCCCGGTCGGGCCGGGCGATCCAGTTGAAGTCGCCGCGGTGGCGCGGGTGCCCCTCGCCGAGCTCGCCGACCCAGCCAACCGGTTCACCGTCCGCCACCCCTCCGGTCTCGGCCGGCCCGGCGTTCCGGGTGAGCGGGGTGCTCGTATGGGGCTTTACCGCCGGAATCCTGGACCGGTTGCTCGCGCTCAGCGGCTGGGAACGTCCTTGGGAGGCGAGCCGGGTCGAGGACCTGCCACCAAGCGCGCTCGGCTAATGCGCCCGCAGATCTTTGTCGTCGCCGATAGTTCCGCCATCGACTCCTCGAGAACGAGCAGGGTCTTGCCGGGTCGCCGCCTGGAACACCGGGCTGCCTGGCCGGTGACGTCGGGGACCATCCTGGGCTAATGCTGGCAATTGCCGTTCAGCGGTCTCGTCACTCGTAGGGCCCTATACCGTTGGGCACGTGCGTGGTGACCTGCTCGACTTGATCTTGATTGGGGTCGTCGCAGCCTTCGCCGTATCCGGCTACCGGCAAGGCTTTATTATCGGCGCGCTGAGCTTGGCAGGATTTCTCGGCGGCGCCGCCTTCGGCCTGGTCATCGCCCCCGCGATCGCGCAGTCCGTCGTGCCGGGTCAGGCGCAGCAATCCCTGATCGCCATCGTCGTCGTGTTCGTCGCCGCGATGATCGGCCAGTTCGCGGCCTCCACCGTGGGCGCCGCGATGCGCGACCTGGTGACCTGGCGGTCGGCGACCATTATCGACTCGGCAGGCGGCGCGGCCGTGAGCACGCTGTCAGTGCTCGTCATCGCGTGGCTCATCGGCACCTCGGTCGCGAACGCCCCATTCCCTGTGGTCGTCAACCAGGTGAACAACTCGGCGGTGCTGCGCGCGGTCGACCGGCTGATGCCAGAAACCGCCCGCACCTGGTTCTCGAGCTTCAGGCGCGTCGTGGCGAGCGGGCCATTTCCGCAGGTGTTCGGCGGCCTCGGCGCGGAAGGGGTCGTGGCGGTACGGCCGCCGGACCCCGCGGTGCTGAACAGCAGCGGGCTGCGCCGCGCGAGTGCGAGCGTGGTGCGGGTACTCGGCACGGCTCCCTCATGTTCGCGCCGGATCGAGGGTTCAGGCTTCGTATTCGCGCCGGATCGCGTCCTGACGAACGCGCACGTGGTAGCCGGGGTCACAGACGGCCCAGACGTGTACACCGAGACAGGCAGGCGGCTTCGCTCCCGCGTCGTGCTCTACGACTTCCAGCGCGATGTCGCGGTGCTTTACGTCCCTGGCCTGCACGCGCCGCCGCTGCACTTCGCCGGTGTGGCGACGACCGGCGACAACGCGGCTGTCGTCGGCTATCCGCGCGACGCGCTGACGGTCACGGCCGTCGCGGCCCGCATCGGCGGTTTCCAGGAGGCGCGTGGCCCGAACATCTACCAGTCCGGCCAGGTCACGAGGGAGATCTACTCGATCCGCGCCAACGTGGAACCAGGCAACTCGGGCGGTCCGCTGCTAGCGACGGGCGGCGGCGTCTATGGCGTCGTCTTCGCTGCGGCCGTCGGGCAGCCCGGCATCGGCTACGCGCTGACCGCCGCCGAAGTGGCGCCTGACGTGCAGGCCGCTGCGACGGCGACTGGGAAGTCCCCACCCAGAGCTGCGACTGAGCCCGTCACCCGGCAGCCCACTGATTTTTCCTGGCTGGGCTAGCCGCGCGTGCGGCTCAGGCGAGCAGGCGCGGGCGCAGGCCGGCCGGCGGCAGCCCAGCCAGGCCGAGGCGCTCGATCCGTTCGGCGAGCCGTTCCGCTTCCTTAACGGCGTGCGCGACGTCCACTCCGCAAGCTGGCATCCCGGGGGCGCCGTATGGGCGGATCCGGTCTGCGCCGCGGCGCAGCAGTGTGACGGCTCCGCTGGAGTTGCCGCGCTGCGCGTGCGTGAGGCCCACGGCGATCTGAGCGAGGCCTTGCCACAGCTCGCGCTCGGCCGGAGCGGCCGCCTTCCAGCTCGCCTCGAGGACCTCGTGTGCATGGAAAGGCCTGTCCGCGTCGATCAGTCGTTGCGCCTCGGCAAGCGCCTCGGCAGCTGGCAGCTCAAGATCGTCTGGGGTGCCGGGCTCGCCCGCCGCGTCCCGGGGCAGCGGCCGTCCGAGCGCGTCGCGCGGCCGGGCATTGCGTGGCCGGCCGCTGATGTCCCTGTCGCGGTTCACCGTTCCGGTTCTGGATCGGCCAGCCAGCCACGCAATTCGGCGTTGAACCTGTCCGGTAGCTCCTCGTGCGGAAAATGCCCCGCACCGTCTATCAGGCGCCACCGGTAGGGCCCGTCCACATACCGTCCGGCCCCGCGCGCGGTACGCGGCAGCACGCACGTGTCGAGTGCTCCATGCAGGTGCAAAGTGGGCGCCTGGATGGGCGCGCGCATCCGCCGCACGTAGCGCATGCCGTCAGGCCGCAGCCTGGACCTGACGATCCACCGGTGGTATTCGAGAGCCGAGTGGGCCACGCCAGGGATCCGCATCGCCTCCCGGTACCGGCGGTCGGCTTCATCGTCGGGCCAGCCGGGCCCTGACCACTCCTTGAGCAGGCGGCCGACCTTTGCTCCGTCGTCGCGCACTAGCTGGCGTTCAGGTGTCGCGGGCAGCTGGAACCGCAGCGCGTATCCGCTCCGCTTGCCCTGCCCGAACGGGTCGGTCAGCACCGCGGAACTCATCCGCAGCGGATGCGGCGCGGAGACGACGGCGAGCCTGCGGACGACCTTCGGATAGTACGCACCCATGGTCCAGGCCACCAGTCCGCCCCAGTCATGGCCCACGATGACGGCGTTCGCCTCGCCAAGCGCACGGACCATCCCCGCCGCGTCGGAGGCGGCGGTCACCAGGTCGTAGCCCCTGGGCGGCTTGTCGCTGCCGCCATATCCGCGCAGATCGGCGGCGACGGCGCGGAAACCTGCCCGCGCCAGCGATGCCAGCTGGCTCCGCCATGTCCACCAGAACTCAGGGAATCCATGCAAAAGCAACACCAGCGGACCGTCGCCGCTCTCCGCGATGTGGAAGCGAGTGCCGTTCGCGCTCACCGACCGGTGCGACCACGGCCCGTCGACCTGCACGGCCGATTCCGCCGGAACGGCCATTAGCTCGCTCCCCCCGCACTGCCTGCTGCATTGGTGTCATTCCGCAGCAGGGCAAGGCTGTCCTGGACGGAGGCCCGGGTGCGCCGCAGTCCGCTCATCCGGCGGATCTTCATCACGCCATAAAGCACCGCGAGTCCCGCGAACAGCACGTAAACGCCGGACACGATGAGGAAGCCCACCCAGGGATCGAAGCCGGCCGCGACGAAGCCATAGACCGCCGCGAACGAAAGCAGGATGAGCACAATGCAGCCCACGAAGGCGGCCCCGATGATCATGACGCCCGAGATGCCGAGCCGCTTGACATCGTCGCGCAACTCCAGCTTCGCGAGGTCGATCTCCCACCTGACCAGCTGTGAGACGTCCTTCACCGCAAGGGAAACGAGCTCACCAAGTGACTCACCGCCCACGCCGTTGCCCGTTTGCCGGTCAGTGCGCGGCCTACCGGTTTCGGCCATAGCTTGGTCTCCATTCCCTGGTGGCTCTCACTCGCTACCTACCTGCCCAGCGAGCCGCGGTAATCAACTTTGGCGGATAACCGCGAATTTCCGTAGCACAAATTACCGGTTAGCGCGGGAGAGTGCGCGCATCGCCTCAGCGCCGCGTATCTCGTCCGCGGCACCACGGACAACACATCGGCTGCATGCGGCGCCACACCGCGGCAGCCGTTAAGACTGTATTGCCGCGGGGGGACTACCCCCCGGGATCCTCCCGCGGGCTGTGGCGGCCTGCTCACTGCTGGATGAGAATCCGCCGATTCATGTATCAGGACCTGCTACTCCTCCGGCTTCGCGGCGGGCAGCTTGTCCTTGATCAGATCCATGACGGTGCTGTCCGTCAGCGTCGTAACGTCGCCGAGCTGGCGGTTATCGGCGATGTCCCTCAGCAGCCTGCGCATGATCTTTCCTGACCGGGTCTTCGGCAGCTCGGGGACGACCATGATCTGGCGAGGCCGGGCGATCGCGCCGAGCTCCGAGGCGACGTGCTGGCGAAGCTCGGTGGCGAGATCACCCGACTCGTCAGGAGTGTCGCCGCGCAGGATCACGAACGCGACGATGCCCTGCCCGGTGACCGGGTCTGCGGCGCCGACCACCGCGGCCTCGGCGACCTTCGGATGCGAGACGAGCGCGGACTCGACCTCGGTGGTGGAGATGTTGTGCCCGGACACGAGCATGACGTCGTCGACCCGGCCGAGTAGCCAGATGTCGCCTTCCTCGTCCTTCTTCGCACCGTCGCCGGGGAAGTACCGGCCGGGGAAACGCGACCAGTAGGTCTGGACGTACCGCTCGTCATCACCCCAGATGGTGCGGAGCATGCCCGGCCATGGATCGTTGATGACCAGGAAGCCGCCGCTGGCGCTCGGTACAGATTCGCCCGCGTCGTCCACCACATCGGCGTTGATCCCAGGCAGCGCGCGCATCGCGGCCCCCGGCTTGCCCGTGGTGACGCCGGGCAGGGGGCTGATCAAGATGGCGCCCGTCTCGGTCTGCCACCAGGTATCGACGACCGGGCAGCGTCCGCCGCCGATGTTTGCCCGGTACCAGATGTAGGCCTCGGGGTTGATGGGCTCGCCGACCGAGCCAAGCAACCGCAGGCTGCTCAGGTCGAACTTGGCTGGGTGGTCTTCACCCCATTTCATGAACGTGCGGATCGCGGTCGGGGCGCAGTACAGGATCGAGACCTTGTACTTGTCGATGATTTCCCACCACCGGCCCCGGTGCGGCGAGTCGGGTGTGCCCTCGTACATGACGGAGGTGGCGCCGTTGGCGAGCGGTCCGTAGACGATGTAGGAGTGCCCGGTGACCCAGCCGATGTCGGCCGCCGTCCAGAAGACGTCTGTCTCGGGCTTGATGTCGAACACGGCCCAATGGGTCCAAGCGACATGGGTGAGGTAGCCGCCCGATGTGTGCAGGATCCCCTTCGGCTTGGCGGTCGTGCCCGATGTGTACATCACATAGAGCGGATGCTCGGCGTCGTGCGGTTCCGCTGTGTGCTCCGGGCTCTGCCTGTCGACCACCTCGTGCCACCAGACGTCGCGGCCCGCGGTCCACGCCACGTCCTGACCGGTGCGGCGCACGACGAGCACGTTGCGAACGTCCGGGCACTCCTCGAGTGCCTCGTCCACGGCCGGCTTCAGCGCGCTTGCGGCACCGCGCCGGTAGCCGCCGTCGGCGGTGATGACAAACCGCGCCTGGCAGTCGGTGATCCGGCCGCTCAGCGCGCTCGAGGAGAAGCCGCCGAAGACGACCATGTGCGGCGCGCCCAGCCGGGCGCAGGCCAGCATCGCGACCACGGTCTCAGGGATCATCGGCAGGTAGATGGCGACCCGGTCGCCCTTTTCCACGCCAAGCTCGGTCAGCGCGTTCGCCGCCCGGTTGACCATGTCCTTCAGCTCGGCGTAGGTGATGACCCGGGTATCGCCGGGCTCACCTTCCCAGTAGTAGGCGACCTTGTCGCCGCGTCCCGCCGCCACATGCCTGTCGACGCAGTTCACCGCCACGTTCAGCTTGCCGCCTGTGAACCACTTCGCAAACGGCGGGCTCGACCAGTCGAGCACCTGGTCCCAGGGCCTATCCCAGGTCAGCCGCTGCGCTTGCCGCTCCCAGAAGCCGAGGCGATCCGCCGCCGCATCCGCATAGCTGTCCTCCTTGACGTTCGCTGCGGCCGCAAGCTCGGGCGGGGGCGGGAACCGCCGCAACTCATGCAGGAGATTGGAAAGTGTCTGCTCAGTCAAGGCGGAGCTCCGTTCTGTATGTGGCGATGCCGTCGCTGTGCGTCGCCAGGGGCCACCAGGGTCTTGCACCGGGCGGCAAGCCCGAAGTGGTCATAGATCAGCATAAGCCGGTCGCGGGCGCGCCGCCTGATGCTGTGCACGCCCGCGATCACAGTTCAGCGTGGCCGGTCGCGACGCGCAACCCCCGCCGTTGCGGTGACTGCCGCGAGGCCGCTCGGGTGACGCGTAAGCTGAGTTTTCGCCTCGGCTCGTTCCCCCCGGTTTTCGGGCCGGCGACCGCCAGGCCCTGTCTCGCCCAAGCGGCCAAGTCACGCAGCAGCGGCGCCCCGCTAGCCGGGGCGCCGCCACGCAAAACACGTCACGCCAGGTTACCAAGCGTGCACCCAATACTGCCTGACAGGTTGTCCGGAGAGGACGGGTACAGTCACTAACCGGTGTACTCGCCATCTCGGTGCTACCTGCCCCGGCTCGCCTCCCGCGGCTGGTCGCGCGTGGGTACCTAGCTGCCGTGCCCGGACGTCCTCTGGGTCCGTGACTCCTTTCTACGACGAATTCGCCTGCTTGGAAACCCCTCTGCGTGACCAATTCGTGATCTCGATTGATTGGCCTGTTCTCATGCGCCCGCCGGCGCTGCGTGACGGGCGCGTAGAAGACGGTCCAAGGGCGAAACCGAGCACGGGCCAGTCGCGGGCCGCCGCGGCAGCGCGCAAGCCGCGGTCGGGATTCACCGCGTGCGGGTGACCGACTGCCTCGAGCATGGGCAGATCCGTCACCGAGTCGCTGTAGGCGAAGCACTTCTCCAGCGGGTAGCCCTTGTCCGTCGCGAGGCGGCGCATGGCCGCCTGCTTCTCCGCGCCGTAAGCGTAGAGCTCGAAATCGCCCGTGTAGCGGCCGCCGGCAATCACCATCCGGGTGGCGATGACATGGTCGGCGCCGAGCAGTTCGCCGATCGGCTGGACAATCTCGTGACCTGAGGTGCTCACGATGACGACATCCCGCCCGGCCCCCTTATGCGCCTCGAGCAGCACCAAGGCGTCCGGGTACACGTAGGGGACGACGAGCCTTTCGAGGTTGGCAGTGACGATGGCGCGAACCTGCTCGGCAGGCCAGCCACGGCACAAGGCGGCTACGTACGCACGGATCCGCTCCATCTGGCCGGGTCCGGCGCCGGCGAAGCGGAAGATGAACTGTGCGAGGACGCTTCTGAGCACGTCACTTCGGCTGATCAGGCCGCTACGGTAGAAGGGTGCGCCGAAGGCCAGAGTGCTCGATCTCGCGATGATCGTCTTATCTAAATCAAAAAAAGCGGCACCGGCTGTACTCTCCCGCTCGACGGAACTGTCCACGATCAGGCAGCATATGGTGTAACGCCCAGAACTGATGGCGACACCGAAGGCAACGGACCTTTCTTGGAAACGGGCCGGCTCTACCCCCCGGAGCCGGACCGTATGGCGACCCCCGCTCTCCCCCCCGGCGGGGGTCGCCACATGTCCAGGGCCTTTTAGCATCGATCGTCGCTGGCTCACTGGGGATTCCCGATCCCGGCCATGATCAGTCCGGACCTGTCCAGACAGTTATGACCGGCGACGATGCGATCACGGAGCACTTCGTCCGTTACTGCTCGCCACAGTTCCTGGCGAATGGCAGCGTCGGGCCGCCAAGTGAAACTGAGAAGTTTCGGGCCGAACGTTCCCTTTGTCCCTTCTCAGGATATGACCGGGCGCAGCCGCGTCGGGTTGTCAGGGGCCGGGCGGGCTCCGCGGCGCCGCACCGGGCCGCTCAGCCGAGCAGGATGTCGAGCAACTGAAGCGCACCGGCCTTGCACAGCGGCTGGTTTCCGTTGCCGCACTTGGGTGACTGGATGCATGACGGGCAGCCATCGATGCACTCGCAGCTTGCAATCGCAGTACGCGTCGCATCGAGCCACTCGGGCGCCGTGCGGTAGGCCCGCTCTGCGAACCCCGCTCCGCCTTCGTGGCCGTCGTACACGAACACGGTCAGCCGTCCCGTCGCGGCATGCAGGTCGGCGGACACGCCGCCGATGTCCCATCGGTCGCAGCCCGCGAACAGTGGCAGCAGGCCGATAGCGGCGTGCTCGGCGGCATGCGCCGCGCCGCCCAGATCCACCCCCCTGCTGGCGAGTTCGCGACGCTGAGCGGCTGAGATCATCCACCACACGGCCCTCGTGCGCAGCGTCCGCGGTGGCAGGCAAAGCGGTTCCTCACCGAGTACTTCGCCGGTTTCCGCGCGCCGCCGCAGATACGAGACGGCCTGACGGGTGACGTCCACGTCACCGAAAAGCAGGTCCGCCCCGCCCAGCGGCATCGTTCGCGGCTGACCCACGATCTCGATCTCCGTCAATTCGCGTGCCGTCGTCGTGTAGCCAGGGTCGCCGGCCCGGACCAGGGCGACGCGGTCTGCCAGGTCAAGCTCGGTGACCAGGAACGTCTCGCCCTGGTGCAAGTACACAGCACCGGCATGGGCGATGGTGTGCGCGGACGGCTCGTCCACCGTGCCGAGCAGCCGCCCCGTGTCCTCATCGACTATCTGCACGCTGATCGCGCTGGTGCCCCTGATGCTCGCCATCGCCGTTCGTTCACGTCTGGTCCAGAACCACCCCGTATCGCGGCGGCGCAGCAGCTTGCGGTCAGTGAGCCCGGCGACCACAGCAGCGGCGCCGGGACCGAAAAGCTTCAGGTCGGTTTCGGTAAGGGGCAGCTCAGCGGCGGCTGCGCACAGATGAGGGGCGAGTACGTAAGGATTGTCTGGGTCGATCACCGTCGCCTCGACGGCGCTGCCGAAGACGGCCTCTGGGTGATGCACCAGATAGGTATCGAGCGGGTCGTCGCGTGCGATGAGCACGGCCACGGCAGCCCCACCGGCCCGTCCCGCGCGTCCGGCCTGCTGCCAAAGTGAGGCCCGCGTGCCCGGCCAGCCGGTCACGATGACCGCGTCGAGCCCGCAGATGTCGACTCCGAGCTCGAGCGCATTGGTAGTGGCCAGGCCGCTGACCGCGCCGGTGCGAAGTGCTTGTTCCACCGCCCGCCTGTCCTCAGGCAGGTAGCCGGCCCGGTAGGCGGCCACCTGCTCGCTGAGCTCCACGGGGCCCACCTCCGCCAGGGCACGCCTGGCCGCGAGCGCGATCGTCTCCGCGGAACGGCGCGACCTCACGAAGGCGAGCGTGCGGACGCCGCCTGCGACCAGGTCGGCGAGGAGCCTGGCCGCCTCGGCCGCTGCTGTGCGCCTGATCGGCGCGCCCGCCTCGCCGCGTAGCCGGGTCAGTGGTGGCTCGCAGAACGCGAATGTGAGCGGGCCACGGGGCGAGCAATCCTGCGTCACCTCCTCGGCGTCAAGCCCGGTAAGGACCCGGGCGTACCTACCGGGTTCGCTGACCGTGGCGGAGGACAGGACGAACACGGGGGTGACCGGGCTCGTCGGACAGCAGCCGCCCGGCCGGGCGTGACAGGAGCTGATCCGCTGCAGCCGCCGCACGACCTGCGCCATGTGCGATCCGAAGACGCCGCGGTAGTGGTGGCATTCATCGATGATCACGTACCGCAGACGGCGGAAGAACCCGGACCAGCGGGCATGCCGGGGCAGCAGGCTGTGGTGCAGCATGTCGGGATTGGTCAGTAAATAGTTCGCGTGCGACCTGGCCCAGTCGCGCTCGGCGACGGGCGTGTCCCCGTCGACGGCCGCGGCGCGGACGTCGCCAAGGCCGAGCCCGCGAATCACCCGCAACTGGTCGGCTGCGAGGGCCTTCGACGGCGCGATATACAGGACCGTGCCGCCGGAAAGCACGGCGGTGAGCGCGGGCAGCAGGTAGCCGAGCGACTTCCCCGAGGCCGTGCCGGTGGAGATGATCACGTTGCGGCCACGGTGCGCGTGCTCGGCCACCGCGACCTGATGCTCCCACGGCGCCATCACCCCGGCCTGCTCGAACCGGGCGGTGACGAGGCTAGGGACCCAGTCCGGCCAGTCGGCGGCGCGGCCATCCCTGGCGGGGATGTGCTCGACGTGGGTCAGCTCGCCGCCGCGGGCGCGGTCCGCCAGCAGCCGGGCCGCCTTGGCGCAGCCGCTGCGGGAGTCTGTGAGTGTCTGCACGGGTTTCTAGTGTGTCATCCGCGGGCAGACGTGGCGCGTATCGTAATTTCGTGTAGACACAATGCCGGAGCGTGGTTGAATGGCGCGCTGCAGGGACACGCACCGGACGTACCCTCGCGCGTACGCGTGGGTCGGCGCGCTCATAGGTGGCATGGAGGACTTGTGGATCTTAAGCTGGACCACCACACGAAGGACGGCAACGAGGTTGTAGACGTCGAGGGTGAGATCGACGTCTACACCGCGCCGCGCTTGCGTGAGCTGCTGATCGAACTGGTGAACAAGGGCCACTTCCGGCTGATCGTGAACATGGAGAAGGTCGAGTTCCTTGACTCGACCGGTCTCGGTGTCCTTGTCGGGGGACTCAAGCGGGTACGGGCACACGATGGTTCCCTGGACCTCGTTTGCACGCAGGAGCGGATCCTGAAGATCTTCCGGATCACCGGCCTGACGAAGGTCTTCGGCATCCATGACACCGTTGACGAGGCCATCGAGGTCAGGAAGGCGGAGAAGTAGCCCCCGCGGTGGCTGGCTTCCCCCCGAAATGGCCACGGTCGAGCTCAGTTTTACGCCGCTGCCCGCGCACGTCCGCACCGCACGGCTTGTCGCGACCGCGGTCGCCAGGCGCAGCGGCGTCGAGGAAACACTGCTTGATGAGGTCCGCCTAGCGGTCGGTGAGGCGTGCTCTCGTGCGGTCGAGGCACATCGGCTGCACTGCCCTGCCGAGCCCGTACGGATCGAGCTTTCCAATCGAGACGGGCGTTTCGCGGTCGTGGTCACCGACGCCGTGCCAGGTGGCGCGGGAGATGCCGGGGACGACCGTGCGATGCGCGCGCCCCACAGCACCGCCGGCAGTGCGGACACCGCCGGCAGTGCGGACACCGCCGGCAGTGCGGACACCGCCGGCAGTGCGGACACCGCCGGCAGTGCGGACACCGCCGGCAGTGCGGACACCGCCGGCAGTGCGGACACCGCCGGCAGTGCGGCGCACGCGGCGGCACCGCCTGCGTTTCCGGTGGTAAGTGCTGAGGGTGGCTTGGTGGCAGAAGAAGTGGCTGACCGCGATGTAGCGACCGCCGCCTCAGCTGACCCGCCGCTCGGGGGACAGGCCTCGAGTGATCCACCGGATGGAGGCCCGGCCGCTACCGCCTTGGCTAAGGGCGGTGGCGTCAACGGCCGCTTTCCCGCCGGGATCGGGCTCGCCGTGATCACCGGTCTCGCCGACGATGTCCAGATCTCCGCCACGGGCGATGGCGTCAGCATCCGGATGAGCTGGCCGCTTCAGGACCTGAACTAGGGCGGTCCCGGTGGATCTTGGTGGATTGCGGGCGGTGATCCAGGCGCCCATGGATCCACGGGACACGTCATTCGGAGCAAGGTCGCATAGCGATCTCATCTAGATAACGAATGGGTTACGACACTGTTAGGGAGAGCGTCAAAGTTACGTTCTGCCGCAGGCGTGCATAGACTCCCGCCGGTGCCGTTATGGCGCTACCAAAGGCTTGTGCGGTCTGTTTAACTGTCGGGGACCCAGGCCTTGCGCCCGGCACGGGCATGTCGGCCTGCGGGAACGTCTGTGCCCGCCTTGAGGAGGACGAATGAAGAGCCGAATCGTCGCCGGGGCGAGCGGTAGCGCGGTAACTCTCAGCGGCAGCAACTTCACCCTGGTTGTCATCGTTGCCGTGATCGCCCTGCTCGCGCTGGCCGTGGCCGGCGGGCTGGTACGTAACGTACTTGCCGCTGATCAGGGAACCACGAAGATGCAGGAGATCTCGCGCGCCGTACAGGAGGGCGCGGCGGCCTATCTGCGCAGGCAGTTCAAGACCCTCGGCGTCTTCGTCGTGCTGATCCCCTTCCTGCTCCTGCTGCTGCCTGCCGACACGGTCGGCGTCCGCATCGGGAGGTCTTGCTTCTTCGTTGTGGGTGCGGTCTTCTCCGGGTTGACCGGCTTTACCGGCATGTCGCTTGCTGTCCGCGCCAACGTCCGGGTCGCTGCGGCTGCCCGTGAATCCGGCGGTGAGCGCCGCGCCATGCGCCTCGCCTTCCGTACCGGCGGCGTCGCCGGAATGTTCACCGTGGGCCTCGGCCTGTTCGGCGCGGCGATCGTCGTGCTGAGCTTCAAGGCGAACGCGCCAAGCGTCCTCGAAGGTTTCGGTTTCGGCGCTGCCCTCCTCGCCATGTTCATGCGTGTCGGCGGCGGTATCTTCACCAAGGCAGCGGATGTCGGCGCCGACCTCGTCGGCAAGATCGAAAAACACATTCCCGAGGACGACCCGCGGAACGCGGCCACCATCGCCGACAACGTCGGTGACAACGTAGGTGACTGCGCGGGCATGGCCGCCGACCTGTTCGAGTCGTACGCCGTGATGCTCGTGGCCTCGCTGATCCTGGGGAAGATCGCATTTGGTGACCAGGGCCTGGTGTTCCCGCTCCTCGTCCCGATGGTAGGCGTCATCACCGCGGTCATCGGGATCTTCGTCGTCGTTCCGCGTAAGGGCGACCGCAGCGGCATGACCGCTATCAACCGAGGCTTCTTCATCTCAGCGGTGATCTCGGCGGTGGGGGTCGCCATAGTCGCGTTCATCTACCTGCCGAGCCACTTCAGCGGGCTCAAGGGAGTCACCGACCCAGCAATCTTGCGGCACGGCGGGAGCCCGCAGTGGCTGGCTATCGGCGCTGTGCTCATCGGCCTGGTACTTGCCAGCACGATCCAGTTGCTTACCGGTTACTTCACCGAGACCAACCGGCGGCCGGTGCTGGACATCGGCCGGAGTTCGGTCACCGGCGCGGCGACGGTCATCCTGTCCGGAATTTCTGTCGGCCTAGAATCGGCGGTGTACTCGGCGCTGCTCCTCGGCGCCGCGGTGTACGGCGCGTTCCTGCTTGGCACGGGGAATGCCACGATCGCCCTGTTCGCGGTCGCGCTCGCCGGCACCGGCCTGCTGACCACGGTGGGCGTGATCGTGTCCATGGACACCTTCGGCCCAGTCTCAGACAACGCCCAGGGCATCGCCGAGATGTCCGGTGACGTGACCGGCGAGGGCGCGCAGGTCCTGACCCGCCTCGACGCGGTCGGCAACACCACCAAGGCCATTACCAAGGGAATCGCGATAGCCACCGCGGTGCTCGCCGCGACCGCGCTCTTCGGCTCCTTCAAGACGGCGGTCGTCGGTGCCCTCGCCAAGACGGCACCCGCATTCAGCCTGTCCGTGGACAAACCAAACATCCTCGTCGGCGTGATGGTCGGCGCGTCGGTTGTGTTCCTGTTCGCCGGTCTTCTCATCATGGCCGTCGGCCGCGCGGCCGGGCGGGTGGTCCTCGAGGTCCGTGATCAGTTCCGCAACCATCCGGGGATCATGGACTTCACCGAGAAGCCCGAGTACGGGCGGGTCGTCGACATCTGCACCCGGGACTCGCTGCGCGAACTCGCCACTCCTGGCCTCCTCGCGGTGCTCACCCCGATCGCGATCGGCTTCGCGTTCGGCTACGGACCGCTCGGCTCGTTCCTGGTCGGCGCCATCGCCGCCGGCGCCCTGATGGCTGTCTTCCTGGCCAATTCCGGTGGAGCCTGGGACAACGCCAAGAAACTGGTTGAGGACGGCCACTATGGCGGCAAGGGCTCCGAGGCCCATTCGGCGACGGTGATCGGCGACACGGTCGGCGACCCGTTCAAGGACACCGCTGGCCCCGCGATCAACCCTCTCATCAAGGTGATGAACCTCGTCTCACTCCTGATCGCGCCGAGCGTCGTGACCTACAGCAACAAGACGTGGCTGCGCATTCTGGTGACCGTGATCGCCCTCGCGATCGTAGTGAGCGCGATCCTGGTCTCCAAGCGGCGGGCGGCCCACATGGCGCCCGGTGGGGCGGCACCAGGCGAGCTTGATGCCGTACCTGGCGGTCCTGCTGTTACCGGCGATGGCGGCACGGGTGCTCTGGAAGCCGGTTCACCTACCGTCGCTGGCCCCGGGGTGCCAGACGAGGCCAGCAAGGCGGCGCACCAAACCAAGACCTGACATCGGCCTGCTGCCCATCAAGGCCCATTGCCAGGGCCTAAGGTCTGCTCTGATTGCTAGCGCGCTGCCCCGGCCGGGCTGCCGGCCCAGTCGCTGCCATCCAGTCGGCAGGCGTGGGCTGCCCGGCTCGGGCGCGGCCGGCGCGCTCTGTGGGCTCGCCCGCCAGGCCGCTCGGCCAGGTCGCGCCCCGTGCCGCCAGGCCGGGCCCGCTAGGCCTGCCTGGCCGGCCGTGTCGGCCAGGCAGGGTCCCCCGGTCCCCCGGCCGCGTGGCCGGCCGTGTCGGCCCAGCCGGGCCGCCTGGCCGCCGCGTCGGCCCAGCCCGGGCCCGCCGGGTCGCCTGGCCGGCCGTGTCGGCCAGGCCGGGCCCGCCGGGCCTGGCTGGGTCCATGATCCGATACTGTGTAAACTTGCCCGCGTTATTTGCAGGTGAATTAACACGGTTTCGGATCATGACCTGGTCGTGGCGATCCGGCCCATGATCGGCGGGCGGGGACTTAGTGCCAATTGACGTCGCGGCACGCGGCTCACGCCAACCTCACAGGCCGATCACGTACAGGATCACGATCAAGGCAGGTACGCGCCCGGCCGGGGCTGATCCTTAAATGCGCCGGATTCGGCTATCCGCCAACGGTGATCTATTGCTTCGGGCTATATGGCTCCAGGTCCATGATCCCGTAGCGTTTTTCGCGGATATTTGCCCTGAAAACGCTACGGGATCATGGTCGGCGCAATTGCTCGCGCGACATTTGGAGGGGAATAGTGGCAGGAGTGAACCGTCTTGCCGTGCTGCGGCACGCGAAGGCTACCCACGAGCCTGGCTACAGCGACATCAACCGTCCGCTGACCCGGCGCGGCCAGCGCGACGCCGCCGCCGTTGGGCGGTTCTTGCGGACACAGGGGATTGTGCCCGATATTGTGCTCTGCTCGAGTTCCAGCCGGACCAGCGAGACATGGGATTACCTGGCCGCAGCTCAAGTCACAGCTACGGGAACCATCAGCTCCGGGACCGCGAGCTCAGGGACCGCGAGTGCGAGAGCGACGGGTCCCACGAGCGGGAGAACCGCGAGCGCGAGAGCAACGGGTGCCGCGGATGCCGCGACTACAGGCATCGTTGCCGCGGCCGGCGAGGTCAGCTACGACGAGCGGATCTACGACGCCGGGATGGAAGATCTTTTCGAGATAATCAGGGCGACTCCGGCGACGGTCGGCACGCTGATGATCATCGGTCACAACCCGGCAGTTCACGAACTCGTGCGCGCGCTCACCGGCGATCGCGAGATCGACTTCCCAACGTGCGCGCTCGCCGTGATCGAACTAGCCGGTGGGTGGGCGGACACGTCAATGCAGGGTGGACGCTTGGCGACGTTCTGGACGCCGAAGGGTGGCACTCGCTGAGCCAGGCCGGCCGAGGGCGAAGGGCGCCAGCCAGGTCCCGTTGAGGGTGCCAGGCCCGGCACGAGAAGGCGCTGGTCATGGCGGCGGCGACCGGCCTTCCCGCCACGACCGTCAGGCGTCCTCGGCGTCCGCAGCTTCCACTTCGTCGCGGGAGATGCCGAGCAGATACAAGATCGCATCAAGGTACGGCACGCTGACGGAGGCATCGGCGGCGTCCCTTACCACGGGTTTGGCGTTGAAGGCCACGCCGAGCCCGGCCGCTGTGATCATGTCGAGGTCGTTGGCGCCATCCCCGATCGCCACCGTCTGGCTGAGCGGGACGCCCGCCTGGGCGGCGAACTGGGCGAGCATCCTCGCCTTCCCGGCCCGGTCGATGATCGGGCCTGCGAGGCTTCCCGTCAGCTTCCCGTCTCTTATCTCGAGCGTGTTCGCCGCCGAATAGTCGATGCCGAGTCGCTGCACCAGGTAATCGGTGATCTGGGCAAACCCGCCGCTGACGATCCCGCAGCGGTAGCCGAGGCGTTTCAGCGTCCTGATCAGGGTGCGGGCGCCGGGGGTGAGCTGAACCTCCCGGCGGACCTCGTCGAGGACGGAGATGTCGAGCCCTTCGAGCAGCGCGACGCGTTCACGCAGCGCAGAGGCGAAGTCGAGGTCGCCGCGCATCGCCGAGCCAGTGATCTCGGCGACCTGCTCGGCGCAACCTGCCCGCTTGGCGAGCAGTTCGATTACCTCGCCCTGGATCAGGGTTGAATCCACGTCGATGACGACCAGTCGCATGGCACGGCGATGCAGCCCGCCACGCTGGACCGCCACGTCAACCTGCTGCCGCACGGCTTCGGTTGAAAGCTCGGCGCGCAATGCGTGCGGGTCAGCCCCTGAGACGTCGAGTTCGATGCAGGTAACCGGGTAATGCGCAAGGCGCCCGATCCGGTCGATGTTGGCGCCTCCCGCGGCGATCCGGCCCGCGATCGCCGCCATGGCCGTCGGCAGCAACGGGCTGCCAAGCACGGTCACGTGCAGCCGGCCTCGTCTGCCGCGCCCGCGCGGCGGATCGCCGGTGCCTATCGTGATCTCGGCCTCCAGGCCGAGGTCGGCCGCGACCTGGATGACCGCCCGGTGCGCTGCAGTGAGATCGACCGGGCCGTCGCAGGTCAGCAGCGCGCCGAGGATTAGGCGGCCGCGTATTACCACCTGCTCGACGTCGGTGACAGTCAGCGGGTGGGCGGCGAGGACCGAGAAGAGCCTGGACGTCACTCCTGGCCGGTCCCGGCCGGTCAGGGTGATCAGCAGCGTGGCACGAGGGGCGTTCATTGCGCACTGAACGCTACCGCGTGTGGGAAGGCGCCGTGACCAGCCTGCCGGCGTCCGGGGACGCAGCCTCGGCGCCGCACGGGTCACGGCAGCAGCAGGTGTACGTCCCCGAACTCGTGCCACAGGTATCCCTGCTCCAGAGCCGCCGCGTAACAGCGGCGCAGCAACTGCGGCCCCGCGAACGCCTCGAGCATGAGCAGGTGCGACGAGCGCGGTTCGTGAAAGCCGGTGAGCAGGCCGTCCGCAACGTGCGGGCCGCGCCGCGGTGAGATGACAAGGTCCGTCCAGCCGGCCGAGGCAATCACACCGCCTGCGCCCGGGCTGTCGCGTCCGGCCGCGACCGCGGCGGTCTCCAGCGCCCGTACCACGGTGGTTCCCGCCGCGATCACCCGTCCGCCGCTGCGGCGGGTGAGGTTGACCAGGCGGGCCGTAGCGGGCGGGACCTCGTAGGGCTCGGGGTAAGGAGGTTCGTCGCCCTCAAGCGACGACACCCCTGTGTCCAGCCTGAGCGGAGCGATGGTCACGCCGCTGGTGACCAGACGTGTCACAAGTTCGGCGCTAAATGGCCTGCTGGCGCTCGGCATCTCCGCGCTGCCCGGCCGGGTCGCGAACACGGTCTGGTAGACCTCGAGCGGCCAGTCCCTGGTCACATAGGAGTAGCGGATCGGGCGGCCGTGACGGAGCAGGTACGGGATGACCGACGTGGACAGTTGTGCCCGCCAGAGCCGCCCGGTCACGCGGCAGCAGAGGGTCAGCCGGGCGCCGCCGGGAAGATCGATCACCGTTCCGGCCGCACCGCGCGCGCAGGGGGCCGTGCCTGAGGAGCGCACCTCACGCAATTCGATCATCCACGCCCCGTCGGGAAGCGGCGTCGAGAAATGCACCGAGATGTCCGCGCTGGCGCGGACCGCGGCAGGCAGCGTCGCGGATGTGTTGACCACGACCAGGTCACCCGGCAGCAGAACCGTCGCCAGGTCGGTGAACGTGCGATGGGTGATCGTGCCGGAATGCCGGCGGCTGACCAGCAGTCGCACGCTGTCACGGCGCTCGCCACGAACTTCTGGTGGTTCGCGTGCCTCGCGCCGCCGCGGGAGCGTGAATTCGATCGTCACGGTGTTCTCCTCGATCATCCCGATACGTGAATCGGCGGATTCTCATCCAGCAGTGAGCGGGCCGCTGCAACCCGCGGGGGTGCCGCGGATATGGCGGCGAGGTCGCCGTTCCCGGCCGGGAACAGGTCCGCGGCCCGGTATCTGCCGCTCGGCAGCCGCTCAGTGATCAGCCGCAGGAATGCGGGCACCACCGTTTCTGGCAGCGGCCGGTCGGAGATGTCCTCACCAGGGAAGGCGCGCTGGTGCATGACGGTACGAAGATCACCTGGATCCACCCGCCAGGTGCGTACCGTGTTCTCCTCGGCAGCCAGTACATTCGACGCTTGCTCGAGCGCGGCCTTCGCGGCGCCGTAACCGCCCCAGCCTGCGTAGGGCTCCGCGGCGGCATCCGACGTGATGTTGAGGATCGCGCCGCCGCGTTCGCGTAGCCACGGCAGCATCAGCTGGATCAGCGCGATCGGCGCGATCACGTTCGCCTCGAACGAGTCACGCAGCTGGGGGAGCGGATACCTGGCGAGCGGCGGCAGCGGGCTCGCGCCCAGCGTGCCCGCGTTGTTGACGAGCAGGTCCAGGCCGCCTGCCTGCTGCGCGGCGCGGTGCAGGGCGTCACGGTGGGCGGGGTCCGTGACATCGCCGGGCACCGCCCGCACCTGGGTACCCGGAGGAAGCGCAGTGACCGCCGCGTCGAGCGCGGCGGCGTTTCTAGCGTCCACGATGACCGTGTAGCCACGGGTGGCGAGACCGCTCGCCAGCGCCCGGCCGAGACCGCGTGAGGCGCCACTGACCAGCGCTACGGGTGCATGTTCTGCGTTCATGCCAGCGACGCTAGGCGCCGCGGCCGCGCAGCGCATCGGGCCGTGGCCGTAGTGTGTACTGGCCTCATGGTCCTAGGACCGGCGACCGATCCAGGGCGGTGGCGGCAGGGGTACGTTCTGGATTATGCGTGACAGAGCAGGCAAAGTTGACCGAGGTGGCGGAGCCGGCGGAGCTGAGCGAGCCGGGAGAGCCGAGCGAGCCGACGGAGCTGAGCGAGCCGACGGAGCTGAGCGAGCCGACGGAGCCGAGCGAGCCGATGTAGCTGAGCGAGCCGATGTAGCTGAGCGAGCCGGCGGATGGGCCGGGGCCCGGCTAGCGGCCGGTGACCGCCTCGACCAGTTGCTCTACCAGGTCAGCCAGGCGGTGCTCGCGGTCACCAGGCAGGTGTCTGTGCGCGATGCCCTCGAGACGATCGTGAAGTCGGCCCGGTCGCTGATCGGAGCCCGGTACGCGGCGCTAGGCGTGCCAGGCAACGACGGGACGTTCGCCGAGTTCGTGGTGGCGGGCATGAGCAGGCGCGAGCAGGCTGCGATCGGCCCGCTGCCGCGCCAGCACGGCATGCTGGGTGTCCTGCTAAAAGAGGGCACGCCTGAGCGGCTCGGCGACATACGCGCGGATCCCAGGTTCGAGTACTTTCCCCCTGCCCATCCGGTGCTCACCGACTTCCTCGGGGTGCCGATCAAAGATGGCCAGCACGTGCTTGGCATTATCTTCCTCGCGAACAAGCAGGTATCAGGCGGTTTCACCGAGCGCGACCAGGAACTCCTTTCGCTCTTCGCGGCGCACGCCGCGATCGCGCTCACCAACGCCAGGCTGTACGAGCGGAGCCGCGAGCTTTCGGTGATCGAGGAGCGTGCCAGGCTTGCCAGGGACCTGCATGACGCGGTGTCGCAGAAGCTGTTCGGCATCAGGGTGAAGGCGCGCGCCGCCGCCATCCTGGTACCGAGGGATCCGGCGCGGGCCGCGGCCGAGCTCGAGAGCGTCGCCGAACTCGGCGTGGAGGCCTATGCGGAGCTTCGCGCGGTGATCGACGGGTTGCTCCCGCCTGACCTGACCACGTACGACCTGGCTGAATCGGTGCGCAGGTACGCGGAGGTGGCAGGCCGCGCGCACGGCAGGCAGGTGCGCTTTGACGCGGCGGAACTGCCACGCCTTGGCGCCGAAACTGATGCGGTGATCTACCGCGTGGCGCAGGAGGCGCTGCATAACGCGCTGCGGCACTCGGCCGGCAGCGAGGTGCGGGTGAGCCTGTGCCCTGCTCGCACCAGCGTGATTCTGGAGGTCGCTGACGATGGCCCAGGTTTTGCCGCGGCCGCGCCTGGCGCGCGGCCTGGGGGGCTCGGCCTCGCATCGATGCGTGACCGTGCCGCGTCGATCGGCGCCACGCTGGCGGTCAGGTCCGCGCCAGGAGCGGGCACCTCGGTGCGGCTCACCGTCCCTGGGGCGGCCGCTAGCGGGCCGCGGATGGCGGACCGTGGACCATGAGCGGCAGCCAGACCATGAGCGGCAGCCAAGATCCGGGGCAACAGCCGTTTACGGCAGCTGCGATCACCGTCCTGATAGCGGACGATCATCCGGTCGTCCGCCAGGGCCTGCGGACCTTCCTCGACGTCCAAGACGACATAGAGGTCGTCGGGGAGGCGGCGGACGGCCCCGCCGCGGTAGAGCGCGCCGCGGCGCTGGCACCCGACGTCATCCTGCTCGACCTGAAGATGCCTGGCCTTGACGGGGTCGGGGTGCTCGCGGAATTGCGCAGCCGCGGCATCACCACCAGGGCGTTGATCCTTACCAGCGCGGCAGGAGCCGGTCCTGTCACGCCCGCGATGGCCGCGGGCGCCGCCGGATACCTATTCAAGGATGCCGATCCTGAAGCGCTCGTACGTGCTATCCGGGCCGCCGCCGACGGCAACCTGGTGCTCGCTCCAGGTGCCGGGGTGTCACTCACCGCGCCGGCCACCCCGAGGCAGGAAACCGGCGGAGCGCGGGCGCTCACCGGGCGGGAGCGGCAGGTGCTGACTCTGATCGCGCAGGGCAGGTCGAACCGTGAGATCGCGCGGGCGCTGGGGGTTGCTGAGAAGACGGTGAAGACGCACGTAAGCGCGGTGCTTGCCAAGCTCGGTGTCCAGGACAGGACCCAGGCGGCGCTCTACGCGGTCCGCCACGACATCGCAGGCCAGTAGCTGCGCGGCAGGCGCAGCTGATCCGGTTACACCCGGTGGAGCCCCGGAGATAGCGATAGTTGGCCAAGCTCGCGGTAGGTTCTTAAGTGCCGCTTACGGAACCCCGGTCCGGCTCGCCGGCCGCTGGGCTTTCGCCTGGCCGCGTTCTTGCCCTCGACGTGTCCTCCAGGCACGCTCCGGGCTGCGGCCTTGCCATACTTGCCCGGTTGACCGGCTCCCCGATCGGGGTTACGGAATGGGCTGATGCGCAGGATCCGCCGGTGTGAGGGGGCTGGATGTCCGACGAGGTGCTTCGCCTTCGTGGCGTCGGTGTCCGGCGCGACGGGAACATGCTGCTCCGTAACGTCGACTGGACGGTGCACGAGGACGAGCGCTGGGTGGTGATCGGCCCGAACGGCGCGGGCAAGACCACGCTGCTGCAGGTCGCGGCCTCCTTGCTGTTCCCGACCGAGGGCGAGGCTGAGATTCTCGGCGAGCGCCTCGGGCAGGTAGATGTCTTCGAACTCCGGCCAAGGATCGGGTTCTCGAGCGCTGCCGTCGCGGAGAAGGTACCGCCAGGTGAGAAGGTGATCGATCTGGTGCTGACCGCGTCCTACGCGGTTCTCGGCCGGTGGCAGGAGGAGTACGAGTCATCGGATGTCACCCGCGCCGTCGAGATACTTGACGCCCTTGGCTGCGCGCACCTGATCCGGCGCAGGTTCGGGACGCTGTCGGAGGGGGAGCGCAAGCGGGTGCAGATCGCGCGGGCGCTGATGCCGGACCCTGAGGTGCTGCTGCTCGATGAGCCGGCGGCAGGCCTTGACCTCGGCGGACGTGAGGACCTGGTGCGCAGGCTCGGCATGCTGGCCCGCGACCCCAACGCGCCGATGTCGGTGCTCGTCACCCACCATGTCGAAGAGGTGCCCGATGGGTTCACGCACGCGATGCTGCTCCGCAGGGGCAGCGTCGTCGTGGCCGGGCCGCTGGCGGAGGTGTTCACCGAGCGCAACCTGTCGAGGTGTTTCGGGGTGCCGCTGACGATCGAGCACCGTCAGGCGCGCTGGACGGCACGGGCCGTCTATCCCTCTTAGTACTGGCCTAGTACCGGCCCGATTAGTGTTGTCCCCGGGGACGCCCGGTGACCAGCTGCCCTCTTAGGGGCCGGTCACGCGAGGGACTCGCCGGCGCGAGCCGGTCAGGCCCGTCGCGGTGATATTAGTGCGCATCGGCGCTGACTGACAGCGATGCCTCGGCTTACTATCAGTAGCGTGGGTGTCGTTTGCGCGTGGATCTGGCGGCTGGCAGGGGACGCCGTCTCGCTAGCGCTTGTGGAGCCGTGTGCTGTCATGAACGGAGCTGAGGCGTCATGAACTCCATTGTGACCGCCGTCGTCGCACTGATCGTGGTGGCTCTCGCCGGTTTCATTGTGGTTAAGACGATCCGGGTCGTGCCGCAGGCCATGGCAGGGATCGTGGAACGGTTCGGCCGTTACCACCGCACCTTGCACGCTGGGCTGAACATCGTGGTGCCCGTCGTTGACAGGTTGCGGCCGCTGATCGACCTGCGTGAGCAAGTGGTCAGCTTCCCGCCGCAGCCGGTCATCACCAAGGACAACCTGGTAGTGGCGATCGACACCGTCATCTACTTCCAGGTGACCGACGCGAAGGCAGCGACCTACGAGATCGCGAACTTCATCACCGCCGTGGAGCAGTTGACGGTCACGACGCTGCGCAATGTGGTGGGCGGCATCGATCTGGAAACGACGCTCACCTCACGGGACCACATCAACGACGAACTGCGGCGCGAGCTTGACGAGGCGACAGGCAAGTGGGGCATCCGGGTTGGCCGGGTGGAACTGAAGGCGATCGAGCCGCCGACGTCGATTCAGGACTCGATGGAGAAGCAGATGCGGGCGGAGCGCGACAAGCGCGCCGCGATCCTGACCGCGGAAGGCTCGAAGCAGTCGGCGATCCTGACCGCGGAGGGGGAGAAGCAGGCCGCGGTGCTCAAGGCTGCTGGCGAGGCGGAGGCCGCCGTGGTGCGGGCGAACGCGGACGCGCAGGCGCAGGCGGCTCGGGCGCGCGGCCAGGCGCAGGCCATCACTACGGTGTTCAACGCCATCCACGAGGGCAAGCCGGACCGGCAGTTGCTCGCCTACCAGTATCTGCAGACCTTGCCGCAGATCGCCCAGGGCAACGCCAACAAGTTGTGGATCGTACCCAGTGAGGTGGGCAAGGCGCTTGAGGGCCTCGGGGGCTTGTTCGGGACGCTGACAGGCGCGGACGGCGCCCTGTCCGGGGATGGGTCCGGTCCGCAGGCCGCGCCAGCGGTGGACGATGCGGACAGCGGGCCCGGCAGCGTCAAGAGGTTCCCGTTGGGTAGCTGACCGGCCGTCAGCGTGAACCACGGTTCTCGCGGCCGGAGGGTGTAGTGAAGGGTGACTGGGTCGAGATTGTCATCGACGCTGGTGAAGCGGTCCGGAGCTATGAGGTGACCGCGACGCGGGCAGGACGGCGGGTGGAGGTGGTGACCCGCCGCGGCATGATCGAAGTTAGCGAAGTGACGCGCGGCGGGACGGCGGTGCGCACCGCACGGTTCATGGCGAGCCGGGTGCTTGCGCTGGTTGAGCACCCAGCCCCGCGCCGGGCGGGAGATCGCCCGGCACCGGGAATGGGGGATTAGGCTTTCGGCCGCCGGGGTCGCTGTCACACGATGAGGTGGTCGAAGTCTCCGTCCTGCGCGCCCAGGATGAGGGCTTCGATCTCGCCACGGGTGTAGATGAGCGCTGGGCCTTCGGGGTGCCGCGAGTTCCGAACCGCGACCTGGCCGTTGGGCAGCCTGGCCATCTCGACGCAGGTGCCCTGAGAGTTGCTGTGGTGGCTCTTTACCCAGGCCGCCTCGCGCAGGTTCCTGGCGGGTATCCCGTTGTATGCGTTAATCACCTAGATTTCCTCCATGATCCTGCTAATGATCTCGGATGTGCGTTCTGGGGGTTCGCTCTCCACGCAGAGCCGCTCCATTACTTCGGTGTATTTGTCGATGTCGTCACGTCGGTCGAGGTAGAGGGCGCTGGTGAGCTGCTCGACGTAGATCACATCCGGCAGGTCAGGCTCGGGGAAACGCAGCAGGGTGAACGGACCACCTTCCGCCGCGTGCCCGCCGGAGCGAAACGGCATGACCTGGAGGATGACATTCGGCAGCTTCAGCGCACCTAGGAGGTGCTCGAGCTGGGCCCGCATGACGTCCGGGCCCCCGATCAAGCGCCGCAGCGCTGCCTCATCGATCACCGCCCATAGCCGGGGCGCACCGCCGCCGCGGGTCAGCAGTCTCTGGCGGTCCGTGCGTAGCCGGACTCTGCGCTCAACCTCATGTTCCGCCGCGCCCGCCTGGCCGACGCTCATGATCGCCCGGGCATAGTCCTCGGTCTGCAACAGCCCGGGCACGAACTGGACCTCGTAGGTGCGGATGAGCGTGGCCGCGTCTTCCAAGCCGACGTAGACCTGGAACCAGCCAGGGAGAAGATCGTTATACCGGTGCCACCAGCCAGGGGAGTTGGCTTTGAGCGCGAGATCGAGCAGTGCTGCGTGCTCGTCTTCGGCCGTGACGCCGTACAGCGCGAGCAGGTCGATGACGTCGCGCTCCTTGAAACTGACCCGCCCGAGTTCCATCCGGCTGATCTTGGAACCGGAGGCCCGGATCGTGTAACCGGCCTCGTCACGTGTAATGCCATTGGCTTCACGCAAGTGACGCAGCTGGGAACCGAGCAGGATGCGGAGAACGGTGGGACCGCCCTCGGGCTGGACTTCTATCACCCCTCCTCCCATGGCTCGTGCCGCGTCCCCCGGACCACGCCGCATCATCCGCCGCGCGCCGTGCCTCTTCCCAACTCACCGGCAATGGATGCACAGCTCGTTCGCACGTGCATTGGGCCTTGCATCTGCAAGAGTCAAGAGCGATGATAGCGCGCGTGGACCGAGGTTTCCGCTGCGCCGCGGAACGCAGTCGACAGGAGCAGCGATGACACCCCCAAGAGCCCACGAGGCCGTTTCCCACGGCTTAGCCCGCGCCGGTTCGCCGGTCGGCGTGTTAGCGCCCGGAATCGCTGAATCCGGGAACATGCCTGACCCGGTCGCCGGCCGGGCGAGGGTGTGGGACAAGGCGGGGTGCCGGCTTCGCGGCCGCCCCGAATCGGTTAAGCTCGCGCGGGCTTTCGCCCGCGAGATCCTGACCGCGTGGGGTCTGCCCGGGCTATGCGACGACGTGACGTGGGTCATTTCCGAATTGGTGACGAATGCGCTTGATCACGGCCTGGCGCGCTCTGCACGTGCCCGGTGGACACGGCCGATCCGGCTCTGTTTGACCGTTCAGCTCGCGCACGTGCTGTGCACGGTATCGGACCCCGGTGCGGGCGCGCCGGTGTCGCGTGACCCGGACCATTGGCGCGAATGCGGCCGGGGCCTTCAGGTGGTCGAATCCTGCAGCGACCGGTGGGGCTGGAACGCACTTGACGGCGGCGGAAAGGTCATCTGGGCCGCATTCCGCTTTCGCGGCTGAGCAGCGGAGTTTCCGCCCAAGCGCCGTGCCTGAGCCTGCCGGGACAGAGCCTGTTGTGCGACGTTTCCATCGACGGCCGGATGCAGGGCGGGCGAACGGCTCAGCTTCGCGGCCTGACCTGAACGATCCCATTGGCCGACACCCGGGTGTCGAACGTAGGCTGCCTCGCCGTCGCGGGCCCGTGCATCACCGTGCCGTCGCTGATCCGGAACGTGCTGCCATGCCATGGGCAGCTGACGCACAGGTTGACGCCTAAAGTGACGACCTCACCCTGGTGCAGCGGGCCGCCGAGGTGCGCGCAGCGATCGGCGAGCGCGCTGACCGACGAGCCGTCGCGGAGCACGAGCACGCTGATGTAGCCGAGTTCGCGGCGCACCGGCCTGCCGTCGGGCAATCCAGCGAGCCGGCACAGATCGTGCCAGCCGAGCGAGGCGAGGTGTGCAACAGACTCCGCGTGGTTCGCCCCGGCGGCGAGCCGGAACGACAGATGACCGCCCAGGTAACCGCCGAGGCCCGCGACCGCGAGGCCGGTGAATGACAGCGCCTTGCCGCCGCGCGTGTGACCAGCCGACCTGGCGAGCAGCGACGCGAGGAAGAGCGCGGAGGCTGCCGCGCTCGCGGCGCCGTGGATCACGCCGACCCGCTGCTGGTCGTTGTGCAGCACGGACCAGTCCGCCAGCCCGGTGAGCGCGGCGGGCGCGGTGCCTGCGACGCCGGCGGCGATCAGCGTGCTCGCGGCGCGCTCGGTCTCTGGGAGCAGGTCGAGCAGGGCAGCAGAAGTCCAGAAGCCCATTGAAAGCCCGGACAGCCGTGGATGGGCGGGCTGGCCCAGCGGGACGCCGTGCAGTGCGTCCGCCGCCGGTCCCGGCGGCAATCTACGGCGTACCGTCTCGGCGAGCGTGTTGCCCACGCCGTCGAGAGAACGCAGCCGCTCGATCCGCTCGGCTGCGCCGGCCGGCCGCAGCCTGAGTGAGCCCGGTCGGCTGCCCTCGCGAGCGGTGCGGGTGCCACGGCCGAAGAGTCTGGCAAGAGAAGGGGTCACAACATGTCCGTACCCCGCGTGCCGGGCTGTTAGCGCGGAGAATGTGAGCCGTGCGCTCCGCCGGCCTGCCCTGGGCGCCGTGGATTAGTGACCGCGATGACTGCGGGCTACCCGGAGGCGGCTGCCGCGAGGAAACCCTTGTCGACCGAGGCGGCGACGAGTTCTCTCGCGTAAGTGCCAAGTTCCGCGGAGCCGTCCTCGATAAAGCGCACCTTCGCGAGCACCTGATCGGCCGTGACACCGTGCGCGCGCCAGGTGCCGCCGCCCGTGTAGTAGTTCGCGAGCATAGGCTGCAAACGGTCAAGCGCTCTGGCGAACCTGGCCTCAGCGGTGCGCCGCTGCTCGAACTCGTCCCAGACGGCGCGCAGCCGCCCTGCCTGGTCGGGGGGAAGCAGGGCAAAGATCCGGTCTGCGGCGGCGTGCTCTGCCCGCTCGGCCTCGGCGAGTGCGGCCTGCGTCGCGTAGACGAACGTGTCGCCCGCATCGATCTCGACAATGTCGTGCAGCAGCACCATGGTGACGACGCGGCTCAGGTCGGTTTCTGGCGGCGCGTACTCGCCGAGGGTCACCGCCATCATGGCCAGATGCCAGGAGTGCTCGGCGGAATTCTCCCGCCTGGAGGAGTCGATGAGCGGGCTTTGCCGCAGCACGCTCTTCAGCCGGTCGATCTCCTTGATGAACCGCAACTGCTCGTCCAGCCGTTCCATGCGGCTATCCGATCACACCCGTGGCGGCGCTACCGCACAGCCGCAACCCTGATGCTCAACGGCTGCCGCGTGGCGCGTGCTTGCGTGCACAGCGGCCACAAGCGGCCTGATTCGCGGCGGCCGCCGCGGCTGTTGCACTGGGTGTTCAATAGCCGGGATGTAGCGTACGGTCACTGGTACGCAGAAGTCTGCGACGAGGAGGGCCGGTGCGGCAGGAGCAGGAATCACCTAGGCACCGGGTAGTGGACACAGGCGAGGTTCGTCTCGCCGTCACCGAACGTGGTGACGCCGATCGGCCGCCCATTCTCCTCGTGCATGGCTACCCCGACACAAGTTCGGTGTGGGACGAAGTTGCGGCCGGCCTTTCAGCGCGCTTTCACGTCGCTACCTACGACGTGCGCGGCGCAGGTGCGTCAACGGCGCCGCGCGGCACTCAGGGATACCGTCTGGCCAGGCTTCTCGCCGACCTCGAGGCTGTCATCGATGAGGTCAGCCCGGATCGTCCCGTGCACCTGGTCGGCCACGACTGGGGGGCCATCCAGGCGTGGCAGGCGGTCGCCCAGACCAGGCTCTGCGGCCGGATCGCCTCCCTCACTTCGGTGGGCGGCCCCTCGCTGGACCAGATTTCCGCCTGGCTGCGCCGCCGCGCTCTGCGCGGCCCACGCGGCCTCGCTGATGTCGCGAGCCAGCTAAGCCGTTCCTGGTACATCGGGTTCTTCCAGTTGCCCTTCTTGCCGGAGATCACCTGGCGGGCCGGGCTTGGCCATTACTGGGGGCGAATCCTGCGGGCCAGCGGCGGGGTGGAGCCGCGGCCGGGCCATCCGGCCCGCACGGTCACCAGGGATGCCGTGCATGGCCTCGGTCTCTACCGTGCGAACATCGGCACCCGGGCTACGCCTGCCCGGCCGGACCCAGTGGATGTCCCCGTCCAGATCGTCGTGGCTACCCAGGATTCGTCCATCGCGCGGCGTACGCAGCTTGCCGTCGACGGTTACGCGCCGCGGTTGTGGCGCCGCGAGATTCGCGCCGGGCACTGGGTGCCGCGGACGCATCCAAAGCGCCTCGCGCGCTGGATAGCCGAGTTCGCCGACCATGTCGAGGGTGGACCGCCCACCCGGGCGTTGCGCCGTGCAGATGCGAGTCGCGCCGCGAAGCCGTTCGGCGGTCATCTTGTCGTCGTTACGGGCGCGGGCGGCGGGATCGGGCGGGCCACCGCGCTCGCCTTCGCCGCGGGCGGCGCGGAGATTGTCAGCGCCGATCTCGACCTTGCTGCCGCGGAGCAGACCTGCGACGCGGTCGCCGCGATCGGCGGTGCCGCGCATCCGTACCAGGTGGACGTCGCAGCCGCCGGTGAGATGGAGCGTTTCGCCGCCTGGGTACGCGATGGCTTCGGGGCGCCCGATGTCGTCGTCAACGGCGCAGGCATCGTGGTGGCGGGCTCGTTCCTCGCGCACACCGAGGAGGACTGGCGGCGCATCGTCGACGTCAACCTGCTCGGCGTCGTGCGCGGGTCCCGGCTGTTCGGCGCGCAGATGGCCGAGCGCGGTGAGGGCGGCCACATCGTGAACATCGCCTCGGCCGCGGCCTTCGCCCCGTCCGCCGTCCTGCCGGCGTACTCCGCGACCAAGGCCGCGGTGCGGATGTTCAGCGAATGCCTGCGCGCCGAGCTCGCCGGCGCGGGCATCGGCGTGACCGCGGTCTGCCCAGGCATCACCAGTACCGGGATCGCGCGCAACACGCATTATGTCGGCGTGGACAAGCAGGCAGAGGAACGGCTGCGGTCAGGCG
This sequence comes from uncultured Actinomycetota bacterium, assembly GCA_963727015.1. Taxonomy (GTDB): domain Bacteria; phylum Actinomycetota; class Actinomycetes; order Streptosporangiales; family Streptosporangiaceae; genus DATFVJ01. The sequence continues at coordinate 811,340 of CAVSEV010000011.1, forward strand.
CGGCACGGGTCCTGGCGTTGCGTAACTGCCCGCCCGGTAGGGTCGCCCTCGCGGTGACACGCGCGGTGCGCAGCAACCGCGCGCTCGTTCCTGTCAACGCGGAGGCGCGGCTCGGGTACGCGCTTTCCTTGCTCGCGCCGCCGCTGCTCAGGCTAGGCGCGCGGCGCGGCGGCGAGCGGACCTTCAGCCGGCTCGAGCGCTTCGCCGGCCCGGACCGGCGGGATGAGGGAGTCACCGCCTCGCCTCCGGCCGGCGGTTAGGCCGTCACGCGCAGCAGCGCGGTCTGCAGTGTCAAACCGGGGCCGAAGGCCATCGTCACCACGTGGGCTCCCGGCGCCAGCGCCGGCCGCAGCCGCTCGAGCAGCAGCAGCGCCGTGGCCGACGAGCAGTTGCCGTACTCGCGGAGCACCGCGCGCGAGGTGTCGAGCGCGCCGCCTGGCAGGCCGAGCCTGTCTGCGACGACATCCAGGATGCGTGGCCCACCGGGATGCACGGCCCAGCCGCTGATATCGGCCTGCTCGAGCCCGTGGCGCGCGAGGAGCCCGGTGACTACACGGTGGACGTGCCTGGCGAGCACGCCGGGTACCCGCGGTGACAGCGCCATGCGGAAGCCATGATTGGTCACGTCCCATGTCATGTGGTCGCTGGCGGTCGTATCGGTGACGGCCGCCAGGTCGGCGAGCTCGAAGCCGGGACCGTCTGGAGTGACGACGGCGGCCGCCGCAGCGTCCCCGAACAACGCGTGCGCGACCACTTGGGCGAGGTCGGCGCGGCCCGGCGCGGCAGGCTGGACGTGCAGGCTGGGTAGCTCGACACAGAGCAGCACTGCTGGCCGTCCACGCGCGCAGGCGAAATCCGCCACCGCGCCCAGGCCCGGCAGCGCGGCGTAACAGCCCATATGGCCGATCAGCAGCCGGTGCACGTCCGGGGCCATGCCGAGGTCGCGCGCGACCAGGATGTCGAGCCCGGGAGTGATGTAGCCGGTGCACGACGCGACGGCGAAGAGCCCGACCTCGTCGGGCCGCAGCCCGGCCGCGTCCAGGGCCGCTGCAACCGCGTCCTTGCCAAGCGGCACCGCTGCCTCGCCGTACAGCGTCATCCGCTCGCCGGTTCCCCAGCCCGACACGTCGAGGTCCGGCGGGATCGCGACGCCGTGCCTTGTCCGCACCCCGGTGCCCTGCCAGATCCGTTCCGCGCGCGGGTCCGCGCGGTAGTGCGCGCGGAAGAACCCCTCCCATAGGTCCCGCTGCGGACAGGCGGGCGGGACCGAATGGGCGACCGCGGCCACCGTCACCACCGTGGTGTCTCCGCGTCGGGGTCGAGACCGAGCACGGCGCAGCCGAGCCAGTCGGCGCACACATCGCTGGTCGCCGGCTGCAGGGCACCGCATCGCGCGTCACGGTAGAGCCGTTCAAGCGGATGACCGCGTCGCGTCGCCGAGGCGCCGCAGGCCTCGAGCACGGAAGCGGCGACCTCCTGTGCCGTGTCCCCCGCAACGAGCTTGGCGCGCCAGATCCACCGGCTCGTAGCTGGCATACCTGGCTCGGCGTCGACCTGACGTGCCGCCTGGCGCACTACCGCACGCGCGGCGCAGGCCTGCGCGTCGGCGCGGCCGAGGCGGGCGCGTACGGCGGCGGCGTTGCCAAGGCCGCGCCGGGCGAGGTCGGCGGCGCCGGCGTCCACCGCGGCACTGGCCAGGCCCGCGTAGACCGCCGCGTAGGAGGCCACCAGCCACTGCGGCATCACCTGCGCGATGAGCAGCGTGATTCCCTCGACCCCGCCGAGCAGCGCGTCCCGTGGCACGGTGACGTCGAGGTGCAGATCGTGGCTGCCGGTCGCGCGCATGCCGAGCGAATCCCAGGTTTCCTCGACCCGGATTCCCTCGCCCGCAGGCACGAGAAAATAACTGACGTTGCCGTCGCGCCTCGCCGCGACCAGATACGCCGCCGCATGCCCGGCGCCTGAGCAGAACGCCTTACTGCCGGTGATATGCCAGCCAGCCGGGACAGCCGAGTATGAGGTGCGCACCTGCGACAGCCGTGAGCCGACCCCACGTTCCGACATCGCCACCGCGTACAGGGCGCCGTCCGCGGCGGCGCGCAGCACCCCGTCGCGATAGGCGAAGAAATCCTCGGCCGCGCCCAACGCGCGCGCCGTGTCATCGGGGGTGAGGGCGAGGGCGCCGGTGACCGACGCGTGCATGTTGTAGATGAGCGCGGTGGCGGGGTTTCCTTCCGCGAGCGCCATCGCCACCTCGGCGTAGTCGGCGAAGGTGGCCCCCGCGCCGCCGAGGCGGGGCGGCACCATCAGGCCGAGCAGTCCCGCGTCGGCGAGATCGGTGAAATCGCCGGCCGGGAAGGTGCCGTCGGCGTCGTAGCCCGCGGCCCGTTCGGCGAGGCGCCTGGTCAGTTTCCTTGCCGCCTCGATGGCGTCGCGTGGTGTCATGCACGTTCCTTTACCCCGATGCCCTGGAACAGCACCGATGTCGAGCGGGCAGGTACCATCCGGACGTCTGGCCGCAGCCTGGCCAGCCAGCGTGCGGCGTCCCCGGCATGTGGCCGCAGGCCGCGCAGGCGGAGGCGGACGCCGTGCCGCGCGCAAGCCGCCGCCAGCGCCTGCCTGTCGACGAAGAGCGCGGGGTCATGGAGGTTGCGCGGTGCCCCGCCCGGCACTCGTTCGGCGATCCAGACAGCGAGCACGCGGGCGAGCCAGGTGTCGGCGATCGTGTCGAGGATGAGCGTTCCGCCTGGTCGCAGTACCCGGCAGCACTCGCCGACCACCGCGCTCAGGTCGGCCACGTGCTCGAGGATCTCGCCCGCCGCGACCACATCGGCGGTTTCGCCGGCAAGCGGCAATGCGTGCACGTCGCCGCGCAGCACGTGCCGGAGCCCGTGCCCCCGTGCGATACCCGCCGCCGACGGCGATAGGTCGACGCCCACGTGCGCGTAGCCCGCTCCGTTCAGGCGCGGGGCAAGCAGCCCGCCGCCGCACCCGACGTCGACAAGCACCGCATCGGGCCGCGTCGCCGACGGGATGATGGCGGCGCGGGCGGCCGCCAGCCAGTGCAGCATGGCGAACGCGCCACGTGGTTCCCACCACTGGTCAGCGAGGTCCTCGTACTGTGCGGGGTCGTTCCTCGGCCTCGGACCTGGCAGATTTCGCTGGCTCACAACCCGAGCCTGACTGATCGCGAGCGGTTGGCCAAGTCGGCCGCGCCGGATTACTCACGCCCCGAGGGCATGTCCTGCCGACGACAACGCCGCCGGTCGTCGTCTGGCCGCCGATCCGCGCCGCCAGAGATGGTCCCGCGGTCAGGGACGGCCGGCCGGTTTGGCCGCCGGGTTCCGCAGTGAGAACTCCAGACTCTGCCCTGGGCTGAGATCGCGCATCTCGCCGCGGCAGCCGACGTGAATGGGCGGGTGGTTTCCCGGGCCGCTGCGGACCTGCACCGTGTGGTCGACAATGCTCAGGGTGATCGCGTGGTCACGGTAGAAGATGCTGAATTCGAGGGCGCCGAGGCGCTTCGGCCAGAACGGATTCAGCCGTAGCACGTCGCCGCGCAGCTCCACGCCGCCGAAGAACCGCTGCATCACGTCGACGGTGCCTGACATCGCCGCGAGATGGATCCCCTCGGCAGTGGTGCCGCCCTGGACGTCGGCCACATCACTGCGCAGCGCATCAACGAGAAGGTCCAGTGCCGCCTCCCGCTTGGACCGGGCCAGCACCGAGGCCTGAACCAGGGCACTCAACGTCGAGCCGTTGGACGTGCGGGCCAGGTAGTACTCGATCGTCTCTGGAATACTGGCCTGGTCCCAGGTGTATCCGAGGTGGTCGAAGAGCACGGCGAGTTCGTCACCGGACAGCAGGTAGAACAACATCAGGACATCGGCCTGCTTGGAGACCTTGTATCGGTTCGGCGTGTCATTCTCGGCCTCGAGGATCCGGTCGAGGCGGCTGATGTCACCGTACCTGGCGCGGTAATCTTCCCAGTCGAATTCCTTCAGGTCGTCGTATCCTTCGAATTGGCTGATGATGCCGCCCGGATGGAACGGCACGTACATCCGCCGGGAGATGTGCTCCCACCGTTCGAGCTCCGTGACGGTCAGGCCCAGCCGTTCTGTGAGCTCGGTCCTGCGGTGTTCTGGCAGCAGGTCGAGTACCTCGACGGCCCGGAGCAGCAGCCAGGTCGTCATCACGTTGGTATACGCGTTGTTGTCGATACCGGCCTCGGGGCTGCCCGGGTAGCTGGTGTGGAACTCGTCCGGGCCCACCACCCCGCGGATGACGTAACGGTCCCTTTCCCGATCGTAGGTGGAGGTGCTCGCGAAGAACCTGGCGATCTCGAGGATCATCTCAGCGCCCTGCAGCGCGAGGAACTCGCGATCGCCGGTGGCCTGGTAGTACTGCCAGGTGCTCCGGGCGACCGCGATGCCGACGTGGCGCTGCAGGTACGTCGTGTCGGGCAGCCAGCGGCCCGACTTCGGGTTGAGATGCAGCATCGCGCTCTGCTCCCGCCCATCGCTGCCGGACTGCCATGGGTACATGGCACCCACGTGACCGGCGTCGCGCGCCGCGCGCCTGGCGGCAGGCAGCCGCCGGTAGCGGTAGGCCATCAGTGACCGGCTCAGCTCGGGCAGCCGAAGGTTCAGGACGGGGAATACGAACAGGTCATCCCAGAAGACGTGGCCACGGTAGGCTTCACCGTGCAGTCCGCGTGCGGGCACGCCGACATCGCGGTCCATGCTGTTGGGCGAGACCGTCTGCAGCAGGTGGAAGATGTGCAGCCGCTGCACCGGCAGTATGCGGTCGTCCTCGGCGCCTCGCAGTTCGATCGCGAAGCGCGCCCACAGATGATCCCACGCGAGCACGTGCCGCCCGAGCATTTCGTCGAACGAGTCCGCCGTGTCCAGCCAGCCGACCGCTCCCATCGCCGCGTCCGAAGTCGCGTGGTCACGCGAAGTGGCGATCGCCACTGCCTTCTCCACCGTGATCGCGTCCTCGACGTCGACATCGACGACGAACTCGTGGCCGATCCGCCCCGGCTCGTCGATCAAGGTCCGGCCATCCTCCACGTGAGCTTCGTTGCGGAAGACGCGCGTGCGGGCCGCCTCGGCAATGCGGATGTGCGACTCGCTGGTCTCCGTCACGAGCAAGACCGCCGCGTCGCCGAGGCCGCGCTTCTCGATGGGGATGAGGTGGCGGCTGGCCAGCTGGTGGTAGCGGGGTACGCCGGTGTTCTCGACGGTGCCGTCGAGCTCCGACCGGATGTGCAGCGGCCCTGACCAGTTCTCCGGCACGATCGTCATCTCTATGGCAGCCAGATGCGCGGCCCCCATGTGCACGAACCGCCGGCACGTGGCCCGGGTAATGTGGCCGTCGCCGTCACGGATCCGCAGATGGCGGGTTAGCACGCCTCGGCGCACGTCAAGCTCAAGACGATGGTCGAGCACGTCGTGTCCGCTGAGGTCGAGCCACCCGCCGTCAACGGCGGCGAAGGTCAGGGGCAGCCAGTTCGGGGCGTTGACCAGGCTCTCGTTCTCCACGGTACGGCCCGCGATCTCGGTCTGCAGCTCGTTGTAGCAGCCTGCGATGTAGGTGCCGGGGTAGTGGGTACCGTCCGCCCGCGACTCCGTCCCCGCGCCGCGGGTAGCGAAGTAGCCGTTGCCCAGCGTGCAGAGCGCCTCCCGCAACCCTTCCTGCTGCGGGACGAATCCTTCGTAGCGAAGCGTCCACCCTGTAACGGGGATGGGTTTTCCATCTTGGCCTATCATCTCAGCCGCCTGCCGGTCGTCAGAATGTCCGCGCTGGTCATGCGTAAGCGGCGCGGCTGTCACGCTTACCCGCCATCCGCAGTCAGGTTCGCACGCTACGTGCCCGTTATCAGCAGGCCTCCGGCCCGAGGGATGGGACCGAAGGTCCCTCGTTCGTAGCGTGCTGGTGCGTGTCCCGTAGAGCTTTGGCGGCGCGGGCCGGTCGCTTCAGAGGCAGACGTAAGGTTCGTGGTCGGCGTGACCGCCGGGTTCGAGCTGGAATGTGGAATGCTCGACGTCGAAGTGGCCGCGCAGGCATTCCTGCAGCATGTCAAGCATCTTCGCGCCTTGGCCGCCGGTGAGGACATCCGCCTCCACGACCACGTGCGCCGACAGCACGGGCAGTCCCGAGGTGATCGTCCAGGCATGCAGGTCGTGTACGTCGCAGACGCCGTCGAGTTCGGTCAGGTGGCGCCGCACCTCGTCGAGATCCACGCCCTTGGGCGTGGCCTCGAGCAGCACGTCGATCGCCTCCCTGAGCAGCCGCCAGGTGCGGGGCAGGATGAACGCGCCGATCGCCAGCGATGCGATGGCGTCCGCCCGGGTGAAACCGGTCACGGCGATGATGACGCCCGCCACGATGACCGCCGCGGCGCCGAGCGTGTCGGAGACGACCTCGATGAAGGCCCCGCGCACGTTCAGGCTTTCCGCTTGGCCGCGGCTGAGCAGCAGGGCCGACGTGGCGCTGCCGGCGAGCGCGATGACACCGAACACGATCATCAGGCCCGGTTTCACCGCGGGTGGGTTGATCAGGCGGCTCACCCCTTCGACGAGGATGAACGCGCCGACGGCGAAAAGCAGCAGCGCGTTGCCCGTGGCGGCGAGGATCTCCGCGCGCGCGTAACCGAAGGTGCGCTCGGTCGTGGCGGGCCGGGTGGCGAAGTGCGCCGCGACCAGTGACAGGCCGACACCCGCCGCGTCGGTAGCCATGTGCCCGGCGTCGGCGAACAAGGCGAGCGATCCGGTGAGCAGCGCACCCGCGACCTCGACGGCCAGGATCGTCAGCGTGATGCCGAGCGCGAGCGCGAGGCGGCCACGGTGGCGGCCCGTCGATGTCCCGTGGTGGTGCCCGGTGCCCATTCGGCGCATTACCTCCCTGACAGCTACCAGCCTAAGACAGCAGCTCGTATGCGGGATTGGTCATGATCGGGCCGCCGTCCCTTACCCCGACGGGCCCGCGGAGCCTGATCTTGCCTCCAGGCACAAGCCCGGCGATGTGGGTGCGGCCGTAGAACAGCGCGGTCAGTTCGCCGGTCGCGTCCGCGACCGCCACCGCGAGCACGCAGCTACGCTCCACCGGCCGGATCTCCACGCTGTGCACGCGTCCTTCCACGGTGGCCCGGCCAGGGCCGGTGATCGAGGCGATGGGCGTCACACCTGGCGCGACCGCGGGCCGGTCGTGCTCGGCCATGTCGGCGTCTGGCGTGGGAAGCGGCGTCCTGGCGGGCCGCCCCGCCTGCCTTTCGTGCAGCACCTCGACGCGAGCCTGAACGTCGAACGGGATGATGGTGGCCGCGGAGTGCGGAATCCGGCTCACCACGCGCGCAACCTTGTCGGCGGTACGGTCGTGCAGCAGCCGGCCGAGCAGTGGCGAGTAGCTGCGCCGAGGCAGGACCACGGTCACGAAGGTGCCCTCATGGCTGGCCTCGCGGGCGACAAGCTCGGCGGCGGCGCGGGCCAGCCGCCGGTCCGCGCAGTCGACGAAGTCGAGCGGTATGCCGCGGTCGGCGCGCAGCCAGTCCTCGCGCAATCGATCCGCCTGAGCATTGTCGAGGACGAAATGCACTCCCCGCAGCGCCGTCGGCCGCAGGCCGCGGGCGTAGCGCAGCGCAGCGATCGTGGCAAGGTCGAAGTCGTCGATGAACACAAGCACCGTGCGGCGGGGGTAGTTGGGCGGATCAGGCGGCGGCTTGCGGTCGCCGATATTTTCGAGCACGCCCGCTTCCATCCGGTACTCGCGGTTCAGCCGGATGAGCGCGAACACCAGGATCGGGAACACGATGACGATGAGCCAGGCGCCCTCGGTGAACTTCACCACGGCGAAGATCAGCACAACAAGGCCGGTGAGCACGCCCGCGGAGAAGTTGATGACCAGCTTGTGCCGCCAGCCCGGCTCCTTGTTCCTGAGGTGATACTTCGACATGCCGAACCCGGCCATGGAAAACCCGGTGAAGACGCCGATCGCGTAGAACGGCACGAGCTTGTTGACGTTGGCTCCCACCACGAGCAGCAGGGTCACCGAGACGACGGTGAGGACGATGATCCCGTTGGAGAAGACAAGCCGGTGGCCGCGCTTGGTCAGCCAGCGAGGCAGGAACGCGTCCCCGGCGACAAAATTGGCGAGGAAGGGGAAGCCGTTGAAGCTGGTATTTCCGCCGGTGTAGAGGATCAGCGCCGTGAACGCCTGCAGCACGTAGAACATGACATGCCCGAAGATGCTCTCGCCGAAGATCAGCCGCCCTTCCTGAGAGATCACTGACGGGTAGCCGCTTAGGTACGGTGTGGCCCTGGTGAGGTGCGCGAGCCAGGAGACCCCGCCGACGAGGAAGCCGAGGATACACGCCATGATCACCAGGACCCGGCGGGCGTTGGGGCCCTCCGGCGGGCGGAACGCGCTCACCCCATTGGAGATCGCCTCGACGCCGGTCAGGGAGGAGCCGCCGTTGGCGAATGCGCGCAGCAAAACGAAGATCGTCATTGCGGTCAAGAACCCGCTGACATGGCGGGGGGAGTAGTAGGTGTCATGCAGCGCGGCCGGGTCAATGTGAGGTAGCCCGCCGAGCACCTCCCTGACCAGCCCGGTGATGATCAAAAGGATCATCGTTCCGCTGAACAGGTACGTGGGCAGCGCGAACGAGCGGCCCGCCTCACGGATTCCGCGCAGGTTGCCGTAGCAGAGCAAGATCACTACGGCGATTGTGATCTCCTTGTTGAACGGGCCGAGCGAGGGCACCGCCGATACCACCGCGACTGTGCCTGCGGCGGTCTGCACGGCGACAGTGACCGTGTAGTCGATGAGCAGCGCCACGGCGGCAATCTGCGCGATTCGCGGCCCGAAGTTCTCCCGCGCCACGACGTAGGAGCCGCCGGCCTTGGTGTAGACCGACACCACCTCGCGGTAGGACAACGTGACGAGCACCAGGACGACGAGCACGACCCCGGTGAGCGGGATTATCAGCGCGAACGCGGCGAGGCCGAGACCGCCGATCAGTAGTTCGATGAGGATCTCTTCTGTGCCGTACGCGGATGAGGAGATCGCGTCAGGGGACAATACGCCGAGGGCCAGCGGCTTGGAGAGCCGCTGCTCCGCCAGCTGCTCGTTGACCATCGGCTGCCCGAGCAGCCGGTGCTTGACCGAGTACCAGAAACTCTCGGGCACGTCGCCGCCGCGGCTGCCGCCAAGAAGACCGACTGCTCTGCGCACGGCCACCGATCCCCGCCTCCGTCCGCTCGCCGCCTGACGTGGTCTTCTTACCACCGCAGCTCAGATGATGACGCACCAGGGCCGGCGCCGACACTGCAGGCTGACGCGGGGTTCTCTCCCCTCGTTGCCCCGAATCATTCCCGGCAAAAGTTCCTGGCCGCATTAGCAGCGGCAGGGCGGGAACCTTAATGCGCGCCCAGACGTCACACTTAGTGCCGCCCTGCGCGTGCGCTTCCCCGCTGGAGCCGCACGCCCAGGGCGGACCAGCGCCATTTGACGCTTGATACATCATGATCATGGAAGCGCCGGGGCCGGTAGTGGCCCCGGTGCGGGATTTCCTTAACCCGCGGCACCGCGCTCACGCAAGACGGCGATCTCGCTCGGGGTCAGCCCGGCGGCCGCGAGCACCTCGTCCGTGTCTGATCCGGGTGTCGCGGGCGCGGTAGGAGTGGCGCAGGGCGTGCGGCTGAATCTCGGCGCCGGCGCGGGCTGCACGACCCCGGCGATTTCCGTGAAGGTTCCGCGCGCGACGTTGTGCGGATGTCCGGGTGCCTCACCGAGCGTGAGAACAGGCGAGACGCACGCGTCGCTGCCCTCGAACACAGCGGCCCATTCGGCCTGAGTTCGCTGCCTGAATACGTCGGTCAGCCGCGCACGCAGCACCGGCCAGCCGGCGGCGTCGAGCTGAGCGGGAAGGTCCGCGCCACCGAGCCCGAGACGCCGCAGCAGTTCGGCGTAGAACTGCGGTTCGAGCGCACCAACCGCCACGTGCCGCCCATCAGCGGTCTCGTAGGTGTCATAACAGGGCGCACCGCCGTCGAGCAGGTTGGTGCCGCGCTCGTCCCGCCACATCCCCGCCGCGCGCATGCCATGGACGAAAGAGGTGAGCAACGCCGAGCCGTCCACCATGGCCGCGTCAATGACCTGGCCTCGACCGGATCGTGCCCGCTCCACGAGAGCGGCGAGCACGCCGAGCGCGAGCAGCATTCCGCCACCGCCAAAATCACCGACCAGGTTCAGCGGCGGCACCGGCCGTTCCCCGGCCCTGCCGATCGGAGCAAGCGCACCGGATATCGCGATGTAGTCGATGTCGTGGCCGGCCGAGTGCGCCAGCGGGCCCTCCTGGCCCCACCCGGTCATCCGGGCGAAGATCAGCCGGGGATTGCGCTCCAGGCACACCCCGGGCCCGAACCCGAGGCGCTCCGCGACCCCGGGCCTGAACCCCTCGACGAGCACGTCGGACGACTCCGCGAGCCGCAGCAGCGCGCCGACCGCCGCGGGGTCCTTGAGGTTAAGCCCGGCCGACCGGCGGCCGCGCCGGAGCGGGTCGCCCGCCCGCAGCCGCGTTACCGCGCCGGCAGCGACCCGGTCGACCTGGATCACATCGGCGCCGAGATCGGAGAGGATCATGCAGCCGAACGGCGCCGGGGCGAGGCTCGCGATCTCAACGACGCGCACGCCCTGGAGTGGCCCCTGACCCATCTGCCCGTCCTTTCACCCTCATCCGTCGTGAGCTGGACGTTACCCGCGTACCCGGCACACCCCGTGTGCGGGGCAATCAGCGGCGGCCGGGGTCCTCCATGCGCTCCACGATCAGCGCAAGCGTGGGACAGGACGCCTCAGCCTTCTTGGCGAGCTTGACCAGGCGCGGCGGCACCGGCTGGTCAGAGACGATCGGGTACCCCCAGGGATCTGTACCGATCATCTCGGGTACCAGTTCAGCGCAGACGCCGTGCGCCTCACACGCGATCGGGTTCACCCTGATGCGGTGGCTCACGTCACACTCCCGCCGCCGCGGGGCGCCCGGCCCGGCCCGTATCCTGCCCGGCCCCCTGCCGGCCGGCCTGGGGCACGGGTACAACGCCGGGCCGTGTGACGCGGTCACAAGGCCCTCGATGCAGGTGCTGGCGCAGGTCGGCGGCGAAGACACGCAACGCGCTCGATACCAGCCGGGTGGCCCCGTCGGGAAAGTGGCATGCTCCGCGGCCCTCGACGAGCCCGAGCAAGTGCGCCAGCCAGCCCTGAGCGCGCGCATCCCTGCCGCGCCAAGCGATGTGTTCCAGGGCGTCGGCGATGGCGGGCAGCCCGTTCACGCAGGGCCCGCATTGACCGGCGCTCTGGCCGGCGAGGTAGCGGGCGATACGTGCCGTCTCCGCGATCCCGCACGCCGACCGGGGCAGCAGGAAGACCACGCCCGCGCCGAGCGAGGCGCCCGCGGCCCGCAGGTCGGGGCCGCTCAAGCGGAGGTGCGGTGCGGCGCTGCCCGGCAGCCAGCCGCCGAAGAACCCGCCGGCCAGGATCGCCTGCGGCGGTTCTGTTTCCCCGCCGGCCGCGGCGAGCACCTCGGGCAGGCCGGTGCCGAGCGCGATTTCCTGTACACCTGGCCGGTGCAGCGCCCCGGTGACCGCGACGAGGGCCGAACCAGGCGCTGCCTGCGTGCCGACGGCCCGGAACCAGGCGGGCCCGTAACGCGCGATCAACGCGATGTGGGCAAGCGTCTCTACATTGTTGACCAGCGTAGGACGGCCCCGCACGCCTTTCTGGAACGGCCGTGGCGGCACGAACGTGGGTAGCGCTGGCCCGCCGTTGAGCAGGTGGATGAGGGCACTCTCCTCGCTCGAGACATAGCCAGCTGGGACGACCGTTATGCGGATGGGGATCGGGTCGGTGCCGGCCCGCTGGCGCTCCGCGATGGCGTCGCCCACTTGCCGGTGCAGCGCGTCGTCGCCGTCGTCCAGGCAGACGAACGCCTCGCTGGCGCCTACGCTCTCCGCCGCGAGCGATATTCCGTCGAGGACCAGGTGCGGCGCTGCGGTGAGCAGGGCGTGATCCTTCAAGCCCATCGGCTCCGACTCGACGCCGTTCGCGACGACTACCGCGGCCACGGTCCGACGCGCGCCGTTCATGACCGCACGCATCTTGCGAGCCGCAGGGAAGTCCGCGCCCCCGCGGCCCGTCAGGCCTGCCCGCTCCACGCTGTCGATGAGCAGGCCCTCGCCGCTGCGGACGCGCTTGCCGTGGCGGTCGCCGCGCAGCGGCACCGGCCCGTAGCGAGCCACGTGCGCGGTCAGCCCGTGCGGCGGTTCGGCGGGCAGCAGCCTCGGCAGTTGCTGCGGTGGCAGTGGCATTGTTATTGGCCGCCTTCTGTTCCGCTGGACCCGGCTCCCCCGCTGGACCCGGCACTGGTTACCTGCAGTGTTCCCGTCACGGAAGTGCCATCCGGCTGGAGGCTGATGCCGAGCAGCAGCGCGTGCCCGGCGCTGTCACGGACCCGCGCGCTCATGCTCGTTCCGTTCAGGCTGGCAAGCTGGCCCGTGTACTGGCGCGGCGCGGCGGAGGGCCCGAACGTCACCTGGCTGCCTGACATGGTGACCCCGCCGTTGCCATCCGACTGGCCGCTGATCACGATGTCGAGCTCGGCGTTGACACCGCCGCCGGTGGGTGACACGGCGGCCTGGATACGGACTACGGCGTTACCGCTGCCCGTGTCCGCCTGCTGCGACACGTGGCCGGACAAGGATGCGTTGAACGGCACGGGCGGCAGCTTGGCAGCGGTGGACCGTGTGCCGCGGGCGGCACCCGCGGGTTTCGCCACCGCGGCCGAGCCGGCTGACCTGGCGAGCAGGCTGGCTGGGGTGCCCGAGCGGCGGGCCCAGCCCGGCTTGAGCGGACCGCCTGCGAGCCACATTGTGCCCGCGACAAGCACCACGACGGCGACGCCCGCCAGCGCAATCCGCGTTCCCGTGCGCTCCCGCCAGCCCACCGCGAGCCGCCAGGCTGCCGCCGTCACCACCGCGGCGACGCAGCAGGCCGTGACGGCGAGCACCCAGCGCTGCGGCGTGTCGGTGCCCGTTCCCAGACTGTGCAGGACCGCCGCTGGCCAGCACAGATACGCGAGCCAGTGCACCAGGCGCCAGAGCCGGTGGCCGACGTGCACCCGGAGCAGGCTGGTGATCGTTACTGCGAGGAGCAGGTCGAAAGCTGCTGCGCCGAGGCCCAGCCATAGTGGCCGGTAAGAGGAGGCGAAGGGGATGAACGCGGCGATCAGCGGGATGTGGGCGTAGCTGTCGGTCACCGTGGTGATGATGTGCAGCCCGGTGAACACGAGCACGAGCAGGGACATATTGCGGTGCAGGCCAACAGTAACGAACCGCGGCCAGTTCGGCCGGGCGAAACGGACCGATGTCAGCAGGCCGAGTACCACGCTCATGGTTATCAGGACGAGCGCGATCAGCCCGGTGGCGCGTGTCGCGTACCAGAGCGGGCTGGTGGAGGTCACCACCGCGGCTTCCAGATGCGGCGCTGCAGTGATCACGCTGCCCCCGGCGGTGCGGCGCTAGCTGCCATACCGGGCCATCCCTGAGTAGTCACGACCGAGCCGTCATGTCGCACCAGACGGGCAGGAAGGCCAAGTCCGGCCAGCCAGGCCTGGGCGGCCTCGCCGCGGATGATCGCGGCCGTGCTCGCGATATTCGCGTCCAGGCATGTTGCCGCCGCGACGCTCACCGTGCGCCAGCACGAGCTGGCTGGCCTGCCGGTATCCGGATGCACGATGTGATGGACCCGCAGCCCGTTCCGCTGCCACGCGCGCACGGTCACGCTCGAGGTGGCGAGCCCGCCGGAACCAATCGCGACGGTCTGGCCAGGCGCGTCCGGGCCCGCCGCGTGGTGGTCGGTCACCCGCACCCGCCAGCCGCCCGATGGTGGCGCCCCTGCGGCCGCGACGTCGCCGCCGAGACTGATCAGCACACCGCAGCCGAGCCGCCGGCTGACCAGGTCCCCGCACCGGTCCGCCGCCCATGCCTTGGCTGTGGCGCCAAGATCGAGGATTACACCCTCAGGCAGCCGAACGGCTGCGCGGCCGCGGTCGAAGCCGATCCGCTGCCACCCGCCCGCGGGCACGGGCGCTCCTATCATCCGGACGCCCTTGCTGACCAGCGCGAAATCACGGTCATAGCCCAGGCTCACGAGCGCCGCGCCGCACGTCGGATCGACGTCACCGCCGGTGAGCCGTGCGGCCCGCAGCGCCTGTCCGATCGCCTCCGCTAGGAGCTCGCTGACCTGGACTTCCGCACCGCGCGAGCCGTTCAGCTTGGATAGTTCGGAAGCTGGCAGAAACCGGCTGCAGGCAAGGTCGACGGCGGCGAGTTCCCGGTCCACGAGCGCGCGTGCAGCCGGCCGGGCGCTGGCCGGGTTGACGATGAGCACCGCCGAGGTGCCGAAGACGGCGAAGCGCTCGACCGTGGCCGGCGCAGAGATCATGAGGCACCTGACACGGCCTGGCCGGGACCCTGCGCGGGTGCGGGATTGGCCGCTGGCGGCTGCAACTGGGCGCCTCCGGCGTCCTGGTTCCCGGCCTGCTGATTGCCACCGTTGCCTTGGTTACCCGCGGGCGCCTGGCCGCTCTGGGCGGGCTGGTTGATCTTGGGAATATGAGCGTGCCCGCTGAAGCCGACCACAAGTGCGATGGCGCCGACCGCGCCGCCACCCGCGATTCCCCACGTCAGCCGGCGGACACGGCGCAGGCCCCACTCGCGTGACGCCATCGCGTACCTTACGTCGGATTGCTTCATCCATGGTCTCCTTGTGTCCCCTTCATATCCGGTGCCACGTAAGTCCGCGGTAAACCGGCGGGGCAGGCCCTGGCCGCCTGTCAATAGACTGAGTGACGCCGCCTGTCAATAGAGTGCGTGACAGGGTGCTAAGGGCTGCTGCAGATTTTCTTCAGATTTGGTTAAGAATTGCCGGTGCCATATCTGCACGCTCCAGGGTAAGGCGGGCGCCACGCGGCTCGTACCTGCCGTCCTTACCGCCCGCATACGCCGGCCCGCCTAGTGTGCTGGGCAGGGGAACCAGGGGAGGTGATGCGTGGGCACGCCCAGCGTCGACAAGCCGCCGCGGGCGGCGGAGGAAGGTCCTGCCCGCGTGCTCGTCGTCGAAGACGACGCGGGCATCGCCACTCAGCTTGTCCGCGGCCTCACCAGGGCGGGCTACGAGGCCGCCAGTGTGGACACGGGCGCCGCGGCCCTGCGTCCGCCGCTGCCCGATGTCGTGCTACTCGATCTCGGCCTGCCCGACATCGATGGGGTAGAGGTATGCCGCAAGCTACGCGACGTATCGGACGTCGCGATCATTGTGGTGACCGCCCGCGGCGAGGAGAGTGACCGCGTCCTCGCACTCGACCAGGGTGCGGACGACTGCCTGGTCAAGCCGTTCGGCCTGGCCGAGGTGCTTGCCCGCGTCCGCGCTGTGCTCCGGCGGACGAGACCAAGCTCGGCCGAACTGTTGCGTCACGGTCCGCTCAGCGTGGACCTTCGTACGCGCAAGGTAACGGTCGGCGCGCGTGACGTCGCGCTGACCCCGAAGGAGTTCGACATCCTCGAGTGCCTTGCCACCGATCCCGGGCGGGCCGTGAGCCGCGCGGAGATCTTCGAGCGCGCGTGGGACGCCCATTGGTATGGTCCGACGAAGGTGCTCGATGTGCACCTGGCGGCGCTGCGAAAGAAACTCGGCGAGCAGGTGCAGATCGAGACGGTGTATGGCAGGGGGTTCCGGCTCGGTGACCCGGCGTGACCAGGCGAATTCTGTTCGCCCTGCTCGCGCTCACCACCTCCGTGCTCGTCGCGGCGGTGATTCCGCTCGGGTTCAAGGCGGCGGGGCACGAGCTGAGCGCATACGTCGATGACGCCCGGGCCGTGGCCCGCGCCGCCGCCGCGGTAGCCGAGGAACAGCTCGCCGACCACAAACCCAGCCCGGACATGGGCCGCGTGCTCGCCGCCGCGCGGCGCGACGGAGACACGCTGATCGTCCTGAATGGCAAGGGCATGGTCGTCGCGTCTGCCGGATCGCCAGGCGCCGTCCCCGCCGGTCTCGTCGATGAGGCGCTGGGCGGGCGTGAGGTTGAGACGGATGTGACACATGGATACGTCAGCGTCGTCGTGCCGGTCCGCGAAACCACCAAGATCGTGGGCACGGTCAGCCTTGCCCGCCCGCTCGGCCCGCTGAACGACAGGGTCCGCGCACTCTGGTTCACGCTTTCCCTGATCGCGGCCGCAGCGCTGATGGCGTCCGCTGTACTCGCCTTCGCGCTCGCCCGGTGGGTCAGCCGGCCGCTCGCCGACTTGGATGCTACGGCCCGGCGGCTTGGCGCGGGGGATCTTTCCGTCCGCGCGGCGGCGGGTGCCGGGCCGCCCGAACTGCAGCGTCTGGCCACCAGCTTCAACAAGATGGCCGCCCGGCTTGAGACCCTCGTGCACAGGAATCGCGCCATGGTTGCCGACGTCTCCCACCAGTTGCGCACGCCGCTTGCGGCCCTCCGGCTGCGGTTTGACCTGCTCGCGCAAGACGCCGACCCGGCGACCGCGGCCGAACTCGGCGGCGCGCTCGAGGAGTTCGACCGGTTGTCGAGGCTCGTCGACGGGCTGCTTGCGGTAGCCAAGGCCGAGCACGCGGTGCCGAAGCCGGTGCCTGTCGACGTCCGCGCGGTTGTCACCGAGCGCGTCGCGGCGTGGCAGCCAGTGGCCGGCGACCGCGGCGTGTCCCTCGCCACCGAGGTGACGGGGCAGGTGACCGCGGCGATCGGCGACGGCCAACTCGAGCAGATCCTGGACAACCTCATCGCGAACGCGCTCGATGCGGCTGCCGCAGGCGGCCATGTCACCGTGTCGGCCATCGCATCGATGGACAACTGGCCGGCTGGATCGGCAGCAGGCACGCGGGCGCGGGTGGCATCCGCCGGCGGCAGGGCCGGCGCAGGCGCGGGTCTGGGCAGCGGTGGCAGTGTGCGGGTCGTTGTCGCGGACAACGGCCCTGGCATGAGCGCGAACGACCGGGCACGCGCCTTCGGCAGGTTCACCACAGCGAGCCCGCGAGGCACCGGGCTTGGGCTTGCGATCGTCTACCGCCTGGTCAGCGCCAACTTCGGCTCGGCGCGCCTCGACGAGACATCGGGGGGCGGGCTCTCGGTCATCATGGAGTTCAACGCCGCCACCACCGGACCCTCCAGTCCCGCTGTGCCCGCTGAGCCCTCCAGGCCTTCCGGGCTCTCCGGGTTCTCTGGCTCCTCCGGTCTTTCTGGGCCCTCCGGGCGCTCCGAGTTGTCCGGGCCGCCTGGGGATCAGGAACCGTCCGCCGCCAAGCCAGCTGAGAACCGGTCCGGCCCCGCCCCGCCCATTTAGGGCATGTCTCGCCGGGCACGCATCCAGATACAGCGGCGGCGCGATGACCGACCTCGGCACCCTCGGCAGCAACATCAGCTATCGCCAGGCCATCGACCGGCCCGGGTGCGCTCAGCTCACGCCCGGCAAGGCAGATTCGGCTGCAGCGGTGGGTCCCGGGTGCGCGCCGGACCCGGTCCGGGGCGGGTGCTGCAGGGTGCCGTCAAGAACAGTGACAGCGTGTCCGGTGAGGTGGACACGGTCGCCGTGCACCACCGTGCGGACCAGGCCGGTTCTGGCGGACGCCTGCAACCCGGTGAGCCTGTCCGGGCCGAGGCGGCGCGACCAGTAGGGGGCGAGCGCGGTGTGTGCACTGCCCGTGACCGGGTCCTCGGGGATGCCCTGGGCGGGTGCGAAGAAACGGGAGACGAAATCGTAGCCGCGAGCAGGGTCCGCCGCCTGCGCGGTGGCGATGACCCCGCGGATCGAGTCGCTGCGGGCGAGCCGGGCCACTGCGGCGAAGTCGGGAGCCAGCTTGCGAACGGCGGCCTCGTCGGGGAAGACGGCGAGCAGGTCGCCCAGGGCTCCGGTCTGGTAAGTCGCGTCGGGCGTGGAACCGAGGGCTTCAGCAAGCCCAGGCGGGGCCGTTACCTCGGTGGCATTCGCGGCAGGGAAGTCGAGCGTGACGGTGCCGTCGTCATGGCTGTGCGCGATCAGGATTCCGCTGCGGCTGCTGAAGCGCACGGTGCCTGGCGCGCCACGGTCGTTCTGCATGGCGTGCGCCGTGGCCAGGGTGGCATGCCCGCACAGGTCGACCTCGACAGTGGGGGTAAACCAGCGAAGCGCCCAGTCAGCATCGGCAGTACCAGGCAGCGGGCGGGAGAAGGCCGTCTCCGCCAGGTTCATCTCGGCGGCGACTTGCTGCATCCAATTCTCGTTTGGCCAGGTGCCCACGTCGAGCAGGCAGACAGCGGCGGGGTTCCCGGCGAAAACCCGGTTGGTGAAGGCGTCGATGATCCGGATACGCATGCGGCGACAATAGGCCGGCGCAGCTGCAGCGGTCCAATGCCAATCGCCAGCACGTGGAGCAGTCCTGGTCTCTTTGGCGCGCAGCGCTCCTCGGCGGCTGACGTATTACCTGGCGTGCGGTGCCGCTCACCCTGGCGTGCGGCGCCGCGCGGGACGATGATGTCAATTACGACATCTGGCCCGGGAGGCGAGAGCCGAATGCGTGATCGATCCGGTGGGCGCGGGATCGAGCCACCTGCAGCGAGGGACACGGCGCAGCCGGCCCGCGAATCACGTGACGGCATGACGCAGCGGCTCGGCCGCCTCCCCCCGCAACATCCGTCATCCCCCAGGTACCGGGAACCGACGCCCTCGTCGGGGAGCGGCGACGGCGCCCGCGCGCCGGGCAATGCGGGCCCGGGTGCCGCACCCGGACGGCGCGGGTGGCCATTCTCGCGCCGCGCCCGCGACTCCCAGGCTGGAGGCGGCGAGCAGAGCGGCGGTCCGCGCGGGCGGCGCGGCGCTGGATCGGTCGCCGAGCGGCCGGGCGAGGCCGGCGCTGGGTGGGGTGCGCCGTGGCGGCGCGATCCTGGCGGGCAGGCCGGCCGTAGCCCAGACGTCAGGGCCGAACGCCTGGCTGAATGGCGCCGCGGCGGCGGCAGTGCGCTGCCGCCGCTGCGGAGGCGCTCCACGGCTGGATCAGCCGACCGTAGCCATGGCGACGGCAAGCAGCGACAGGGTGGCCAGCGTGATCAGCCCGGTTACGCCGCTTGGCGCGCCCAGCATCAGCGCAACAAGCGCAATCAACGTGGCCAGGGTGATCAATCAGCCGCTCGCGGTGGCTCGCGGTCACGCAAGCCCCCATACCGGCCGTGGTTCGCGTCCGGTGGGGAGGGCCCGCCGTGGTTCGCCGAGGGCAGCCGAACCGGCGATGCGTTCAAGCCATGACGTGACAAGCCGCCACGTTCGCAACCAGGGCGTGATCGCCAGAAATCTGGTCTCATCGGGCGGTCATGTGCCCTGCGAGACTCCGCCCTGGAGGTCAATGCCTTGGGCGGGAGATCAGCCGTTGTCTCCCAGTGGGCGCGCCGCCCCACCAAGCCTCGGAGCGGGTATTCGGCCACTCGAGCATCGCAAGCTGGTCGAGACCAGGTGGACCTGCCCGCGATGAGCTATCGGGATGCCAATGCGAACGACATACTCGACATGATCGGCCTGCGTCGTCATGCGTTCCTCGACCCGCCCAAGCGTGCTGAGCCGTTGCTCGCGATCGAACCCCGGCGTGACGCAGTGTGAGTGGCCGGACCCGCGACGATCCCGCCGCCCTGGTCAATCGCCGGCCGCGGCCGACATACCCCCACGGGGTAGAATCTGTGCCATGCGAGGGTATACGCAGGAAAAGGACGCCTACCTCAGACGGCTGCGGCGCGTCGAGGGCCAGGTGCGCGGGCTGCAGCGCATGGTGACCGACGATGCTTACTGCATCGACGTGCTCACCCAGGTGTCCGCGGTTACGCGTGCCCTTCAGGCCGTGGCGCTCGGCCTGCTTGAGGATCATCTTGGTCATTGCGTAGCGCAGGCCATCGAGCATGGCGGCCCCGAGGCCGAGGCTAAGGTGCGTGAAGCCACGGACGCGGTGGCCCGACTCGTCCGCGCCTAGCACGCGCGGTTTGCCGCGGGTCACGGCAGCCAAGGAGAGTCTCATAGCCTGCCATTTCGCGCCTACGAAAGCGAAAGAGCAGTACTGCCATGCATGACTGGTTTCAGTTGATGCGGATTTGCGTAACCCCCGCAAGACCCATCCCAGGGCGTAATACAGTCACCATCAACAACGATAACCTGGCCATTCACCAGTTGACGCGCCGTCAAAGATCTGCGATACATACCCAGTTCTCGACCGACCGCCAGCTGGATGCCGAGCTCCGCGACGCCCGGCTTCGATACCGTGCCGATATGCAGGTCCCCCGCATCGCCGTCACTGTCGACCTCGTCATTCTGACGGTCAGAGACCAGCACTTGTGCGCGCTCGTCTGGCAGCGGGGCACCGGACCCTATACGGGGCGCTGGGCCCTCGCGGGCGGCTTCATCCGGCTGGAAGAGGACCTGTCAGCCGCGGCAACCAGGGTGCTCGCGCAACGAGCCGGTCTGGCGGGGGCACCAGTCCACCTGGAGCAACTTCAGACATACGGCTATCCTGACCGCGACCCGCGCCAGCGGGTGGTCTCTGTTGCCTATCTCGGCATCGCACCTGACCTGCCCGCGCCCAGCCAGGCGCAGATGAGCTGGCAGCCGGTAGCATCGCTCAGTGCCGCCGCGGGGATGGCGTTCGACCACGCGCGTATCCTGCGTGACGGGGTGGAGCGTGCGCGGGCGAAGCTCGAATACACAACCCTCGGCGCCGCGTTCTGCCCGGATGAGTTCACCGTGGCCGAGCTGCGCCGGGTCTACGAGATTGTCTGGGCTACTCCACTGGACCCGCGCAACTTCCACAGGAAGGTCACGGGCGCCGAGCGCTTTCTGCTGCCGACCCAGGCGTCGACCAGCAGGGACGGTGGCCGGCCTGCCCGGCTGTACAAGCGCGGGCCGGCCGAGCTGCTGCGCCCGCCGATGCTCCGGCCCCGCTGATGCTCCGCCCCGCCGATGCGGCGGCGCTGCTCATGAGGCGGCGCTGCTCATGGGGCGGCACTGCTCATGAGGCGGCCCGCCGATACTTCCGGCCCCCCGCTTCATGCGCCGGCATTGCTCATAAGGCGGCCTCGGTGGGCGAGGCGAGCCGGATTGATCCCCCGGCCATCAAGATCACCTGCGGCAGTTGACACACGATGGCCCATAGGGTGTCAGAATCGACACACAATGGCCCATCGTGTGCCAGCATCAGGCCGCGCCGGGCCACTGATCCTGACGCCAGGCCCGTAAGCCCATACCCGCCTGTGGGCCCTGCCCGCCAGGCGCGTAACCCACGACACGCCAGTTGGCCGTGCCCGCCAGGCCCGTAAAGCCACCGCCCCTGGGCCCGGCCCGCCTGGCGCGTAACCGACGTCCGCCCGTCCGCCCGTGGGCCCTGCGCGCCAGGCGCGTAACCCACGACACGCCAATTCGCCAGGCCCGTAAACCCACGCCCCCGTGGGCCCTGCCCGCTAGTCGCGTAACCGGCGTCCGCCCGTGGGCCCTGCCCGCAGGGCCCCGCACGATGTCGCCGAGCGTCTCTCGCGGCGTGACGGGATTATCGTGGGGGGCAGGCCCGCCCGGAGAGGACGACGATGCAGGACAATTCGCCTCGCTTCCGCAGCTTGCTCGACCAGTTTGCCGCGTACACGCCGGGCAGGCTGGTCGCCGGACCCGATGGAAGATCGGTCAAGCTGTCGTCCAACGAATCGCCGCACGAGCCGCTGCCCTCGGTGCTGGCGGTTATCGCGGCGGCCGCGAAGGGCGTGCACCGCTATCCCGACAACGGCGCGGAGGTGCTCACCGAGGCGATCGCCAGCCATTTCGGTGTCCCGGCCGCGCACATCGCGGTTGGTTGTGGCTCTGTCGGCGTCACGCAGCAACTCCTCGAAGCGGTCGGCGAACCTGGCGCGCAAGTCGTGTACGCGTGGCGTTCCTTCGAGGCCTACCCGATCCTGGTCCGCCTGGCAGGCGCCGAGGAGGTGCTTGTGCCGCTGCGCGACGAGACCCACGACCTTGAGGCGATGGCGGCGGCGATCACGAACAGGACGAGGCTCATCTTCGTCTGCAACCCGAACAACCCGACAGGAACCGTCGTCCACCGCCACGATCTCGAGGCATTTCTCGACCGGGTGCCCCCGGAGTGCCTGGTTGTGCTTGACGAGGCATACCGGGAATACGTGCGGGACGCGGATGTGCCTGACGGGCTCGACCTCTACCGCGACCGGCCGAACCTTGCCGTGCTGCGCACGTTCTCCAAGGCGTACGGGCTCGCCGGGCTCCGGGTGGGTTTCCTCGTGGCGCAGCAGGCAGTGGCCGAAGCCGCACGAAAGACAATGCTGCCGTTCACGGTGAACTCGATCGCGCAGGCCGCTGCGGTGGCGTCACTCGCGGCGGAGGCCGAGCTCCTTCAGCGCGTGGACGAGGTGGTCAAGGAGCGGAGCCGGGTACGTGAGGAATTGCTCGGGCAGGGCTGGCAGGTGCCGCCTACGGAAGGAAATTTCGTCTGGCTCGGGTTGGGGGACAAAGCCGTGGAGTTCGCGGCGTCATGTGAGCGCGAGGGGGTGAGCGTGCGGCCATTCGCCGGTGACGGCGTGCGCGTCTCGGTGGCCGATCGCGGCGCCAACGACGCGTTCCTCGCCGTCGCTGGGGCCGTTGCACACAGCGACGGCGGTACCTCGTGAAGCTGAAGCTCGACCTGCACGACATCTATAACCGCGGCGAGGACATCGACCGGGCGCTGCGGCAGATTATCGACGAAGCTGTGGCCAAGAAGGCGCCGCTAGTCGAGATCATCCCGGGCAAAGGGTCCGGCCAGCTGAAGAAGCGAGTGCTCAGATTCCTCGACCAGAAGGAGATCAGGGCGCTCTACCACCGGGTGGAAAAGGACTCGAAAAACTTCGGCCGTGTGTTCGTCCACTTCCGCTGGAAGTGATGACGGTGATCTGCTGACCTGGCATGTTTTGATGGATTCATGGTCTGACCTGCGGCGTAAGGTCTCGGCGGTTCTCACCATTTCTGGCCTGATCCCGCCGTCATGTGCCCTGAATGTGCCCTGACCTGCCCTGCCAAGCGCGGTGATTGCTCGGCGACTGAGGCACTGCGACGGCTAATCACCACTATCAGATTGGGAAGCCTGTGGCGCGTCAGGCGCGCTACCTGGAGATTCGCTGGCCTGGGGCTGCGCCTGGCTTCTGCAAGTGATTGACCGTGAGTGTCCTCCGAGACTTACCTGGTCGGGCACGTAGCGGGCACGGGCCTTGGGCCAATCGTTCATCGGGTGTGACCTGTCGTTTACAAGATTGCCGAGGCCCGCAGGCCAGAACGCGGCTACCCTCCGGGGGAAGACTGCCGCTCTGCGTCACGGCCCGCAGTTGTCCGGAGGGTCTAGGCTGCGCTGGTTGGCTGCACCCGTCCGGATCACATGGTGGAGCCGAACCCGTGCTTTCAGTTGACTTCCCTTCCAAATTCCCGCGACGCCGCACCGCTGGAGATCAGACCATGCCACCGTGCCGGTAAGGCCGCGCCACAGGCTACCTGTGACACGCACATTCGCGCCTGCACCTACCGGGCCACTGACGTTGATCTTTACCGTCTCCAGGCCGCACTCTCCGGGGATTGCACGCGAATCTTGGGGCAGGCCGTGCCCTGCCCGCTTCCACTGCGCCGAGGAAAGTAGAGGCTCCGCCGAGGAAACGTAGAGGCTCCAAGGTGAAGAGGGGGCCGAAGGCTGTCGGCGAAGCCGACGCGAAGCGCTCTTGAGGTTGGAGGGGCGAGTCCGGACCATTAGCGTGCAATCCTCGTACGGGCTGATCTGCGCGGAGACCTTCAGATCAGCAGGAGTGGGTACATCGGCGACATGAGCAACTCGGCGATGCCAAGCGCGCGGTCCACTTGGCAGCACGAGGCGTCGCCGATCATGGGAGGAGTCATATGACCTCGCTAGGTGAAGGTCCGGCTGGCCAGCTGCTGCCGAAGGCTCTGACGGGCATCTGGGGGCTGGATGAGATCACCCAGGGCGGGCTGCCCAGGGGAAGGTGCACGCTGATCACGGGCGGCGCCGGGTGTGGCAAGACGCTGCTGGGGCTGCGGTTCCTGGTCGCGGGTGCGCGGGAGTACGGCGAGCCGGGCGTGCTGGTGACCTTCGAGGAGTCAGTCGAGGAGGTCACTGCCGATGTCGCCTCGCTGGGCTTCGATCTTGACGGGCTGCAGCGGGACGGGCTGCTGGTCATGTATGCGTTCCGGGCCCAGCCGCCAGAGGTTGCCGGGACGGGGGAGTTCGGCTTCGAGCCGTTGTTCTTGCTGCTGGACGACGCGATCAAGCGCATCGGGGCCAGGCGGGTTGTCCTCGACACGATCGAAGCGCTGTTCGACATGTTCAATTCCCAGGGGATCGTGCGGGCTGAGTTGGTGCGGCTGTTCCGCTGGCTGAAGGACCGGGCCGTCACCGTGGTCGTGACCGGCGAGCGCAGCGAGAATGACCCGCGGACCCGGCACGGGATCGAGCAGTACGTGAGTGACTGCGTGATCGCGCTGGACCACAGCACCCGGGATGAGATTTCCACGCGGCGGCTGCAAGTGGTCAAGTACCGCGGGTCGGCGCACGAGACCAACCAGTACCCGTTCTTGATCACGGACCGTGGCTTCGAAGTGCCGCCGGTCACGTCGGTTGCGCTCGACTATGGTGCGCCCAGCGAGCGGATCTCCACCGGCGTGCCTGAGCTGGACTCGATGCTGTCCGGCGGCCTTTTCCGGGGGTCGTCCGTGCTGGTCAGCGGGTCGGCGGGGACCGGGAAGACTACGCTGGCGGCGCACCTGATCAATGCGGCGTGCGCGCGGGGCGAGCGGGCCCTGCTGATCTTGTTTGAGGAATCGCCGGATGAGGTGATCCGCAACATGGGCTCGCTCGGCTTGGACCTGGGACGCTGGGTGGAGGCGGGCCTGCTGCGGATGTTTGCGGTCCGGTCGGCCGAGTTCGGCTTGGACAACCACCTGGCGGTGGTGTCTGGACTGGTCGCGGAGCTGGCGCCCGCTGTCGCCGTCGTCGACGGGCTGGCCAGCCTCATCATCGGGCCCTCCCGCACCGAGGTGAGCTTGATGCTGGCCCGCAAGTTCCATATGTTCAAGGCCCGGGGGGTCACCGCGATAACGACCGTCTTTAGCCCGGAGAATATCGAGACCGCGGTGGGCGTGTCGTCGCGTGCCGACACCTGGCTGCTGCTGCGCAACGTGGCGTCCAAGGGGGAGCGTAAGCGGCTGCTGTTCGTGCTCAAGCAACGAGGCAGCGCCCATTCCGACCAGGTCCGGGAGTTCGTGCTGACCGATCACGGGATCGAGCTCGCCGACGTGCACGTGCGCCCCGAGGGGGTGCTGACCGGCTCGGCGCGGCTCAGCCAGGAAAGCGGCGAGCGCGATGCCAGGCTGCAGTAGCAGGAGGAGCTCAGCGCCGTGAGCGGGAGCTGCTGCGGGGCATCGTGCACGGGCAGGCGGAGCTGGCCGCGCTGCACGATGAGCTTGCCGTGCAGCAGGCCGAGTTGAGGCGGATCGCTGGCCGCGAAGAGCGCCTGGCAGCCCGATGCGCAGGCGGGCCTGGCAGGCCATGGGCACGCAGCGCTGGCAGATCCCGACGAGGACGATGACAAAGAGAAGCGATGACCCCGCCACGCGAGGCCGGTGGCAACATCGGTGATGAAGCCCAGCCAGCGGCATCTTCCGAGGAGACCTGGGAGCTGCATCTCTATGTGACCGGGCGCACGCCCACGTGCATCCGCGCTATCGCCAACCTGCAGTACGCCTGCGCGCACTGGCTGCCGGGCCGGTATCAAATCGAGGTCATCGACCTGCTGGAGAACCCGCGCCTGGCTGCCGGGAACCAGATCCTGGCCGCGCCGACGCTGGTCAGGAAGCACCCGCTGCCCATCCGCAAGATCGTCGGCGACCTGTCGGACACCGAAGCCGTAGCCGAAGCCGTTTATTCCTCCGCGTACGCCTTCTGGAGTGCGGCGATGTCGAACTTCGTCATTGCCAGCATCGCTTCGGTGACCCGCTTGGCCTTCCCCGGGTCCGGGTCGCTGATCATGTCGATGAGCATGGTGGGGACGACTTGCCAGGACAGCCCGTACTTGTCCGTCAGCCAGCCACAGGCGATTTCGTGACCGCCCTCCGAGAGCTTCCTCCAGTAGTAGTCCACCTCTTCCTGGTCCGCGCACGGGATCTGGAACGAGATTGCCTCATTGAAAGTGAACTGCGGCCCGCCGTTCAGGGCGACGAACTTCTGGCCGTTGAGTTCGAACTCGACGGCCATGACCGTGCCGGCCGGACCGGGCCCGGCCTCGGTATAGCGGCCGACCCTGCCGAGCTTGGAGTCCTTGAAGATGCTGGTGTAGTAGTTCGCCGCCGCCTCGCCTTCGGTGTCGAACCACAGGCATGTGGTAAACGCGTTGTCCGTCATCGGTCCTCCCTTGCACCTGAGCGTGTTTCCCATACTGACCGATCTCGTACCGCAAACTCATCGGTGCCCAGTCAGCTGCCGCTGACTGGGCGGAAGCAGCGCAACCTGCCTAAGGCTCGCGGAGGCGAAGCGCGACCGGGGAACTGGCCGGCGATTGATCCGTCCCGGGCCCGTTCAGCCTGGTTCCCAGGAAAACCTCGGCCACGAGTGGACGCCTCGCCGGGTACGTGGCTGGCACAAGAAGGATTCGCGGTGGTGCCCGGAATGACGCGGCGCGTCATACGCGGGCTGGCTCAGCGATCTGTTCCCACAGGTGCGAGGCGGCGGCGGGGTCAGTCTCGCGGGTCCAGGGAAACCAGTACTCAGAGCGGGGGCGGCGGTCGTGCCAGAAGTGCCCGGTACCCAATCGCTCCGGATCAGCCGTCGCAAGCCAGACGATCGTATCGGCCCCCTCTTCCGGCGAGCGCAGGATCGGTCCCATGACCCGGTGAAAGCTAGGTAGCGAGCTGACGACGCCTGGGGTGTCTGCCCAACCGGGGTGCATGGCGTGGAAGGCCACGCCCTTCGAGGCGAGGCGCGTGGCCCATTCCTTGCTCAGTGCCACCTGAGCTCGTTTGGCCCGGGCGTAGGCGGTCACGCCGTTATAACCGGAGGCGCCCATCTGCAGCGATGCGGGGTCGAGTTTTTGCGTGTACATGCCTCCGGACGAGACGACGATGACGCGGGAGGGCGCCGCGGCAAGCAGTGCGGGCATCAGGAGGTGGGTCAGCAGGAACGGCGCCACGACCTGACCGGCGAAGGTGAGTTCGATGCCGTTGCCGTCCGTGCGATAGTCACGGTGAATCGCTCCCGCGTTGTGGATGAGCACATCGAGACGTTCATGCGTGTCCAGGAAGCCGCGGGCGAAGGCGCGGATTGAATCGAGGTCGTCCAGGTCGCCGATGCCGAAAGTGACGTTGCCGTCGCCGGCCGCAGCGGTGATCTCACGCTGCGCTCGGGCGGCACGGACGGGATCACGGGCAAGGAAGTGCACGGTTCCGCCCAGTCGCGCCAGTTCGATGGCCGCGGCGCGGCCGAGCCCGGAGGTGGCGCCAGTGATAACGGTGACCCGGCCGGCGAACGAAGGACGCTCCTCGCTGGTGAACTCGGGCAGCACCCGGGAGCGGACGAATAGGCCGACCCGCGAGAAGCTACCGACGACGGTTGCTTCGAGAAGCCCGTCCACGGCGCGGGCCAAGGGCATCACGAGCCCGATGTCCGCTGGGGCGCTGGAGCGGCCGACAGGGTACGCTCAAGCCCTGCGACCGCCCGGCCGGCGACGACGCGGAACCCTCGGCTCATGACCGGATCGAGTAGCCGCAGCGGCCCTCGCAGCTGAATATCGGCGTCATAACTGACGCTGGCACCGGCGCCCGCGGGTGTCACGACGATGCGGTCGGTGGATCGAAGCAGCCGGCTTGTGGCAACCAGGACGACCTCGTGGTGGGCTGCGTAGCCGGTGATGCTGTAGGTCAACGGCAGGCGGCGGCCGAGGAACGATACGACGAGGCGGAAGCGGGTGCCGACCCCGACGGGGCCGGGATCTAGCTGGTCACCGGCGAGGACACCAGGATCCCATTCCGCCGCGTTGCTGAAGGTTGCCATGTAGTCGAACGTCTCATCGGCTGAGCGCGTCGAGCCGACGGTGGCGTGATAGTGGGCCATGTGCGGATTCCTCCTCTTCGAGCTGTTCGGCGGAGCATCCCAGTTGCGCCGTTGCCCGCTGCCGGCTGGCCGCCGGCCGCTCCTTGGCAGCCAACGGCCAGCCGGGTAGCTCAAGCAAGACCGGTCCTTGGGTTGGCTCTGCAACACCAATGGCCGCCGGGCTGGCTCGGGCGGCCGCAGCTTCCGCAACGCCCCAGTTGACTCCGGTTTGGGCCGCGATCGCCCGGGCCTTAACAGGTATCCGGGCGATACGGGGCCGGCGGATGCATCGCCGCGCGGCGTTCTTTCGCTAAGTGCGCGTGGCTACCCTCGCCGATGCGGGCGCTGGTCGAGTTTTTCTACGATCAACCGGTACAGCTGGCGCGGCCGGCCTGGCTGCGGCGACCGGTTCGGCGGCAGCGGCCAGGCGAGACCCTCCTCCACCAGAACGCGAAGCAGGCGGCGCGCGGTGCGGGGCGTGACCCCGAGGAGCTTGCCTGCCGCCTCCGCATCCACGGTCAGGGAGTTCTCCTCCGCGGGCAGCTTGTCGGCGAGCCTGGCGAGAGTCTCGATTCCTTTGGGCTGACCGGCCGCGGGTACGTGCGTTGATGGGCGTGGCGGCGGCACAAGCGCCCGGCCTTCGCGGTCGAGTGCGAAACCGTGCTGGCCGCGGCCCGACTGCGCGCGGGTGAGCGCGGCGCGGGCATGGGTTTCCGCCTCCTGCGCGCTGCGGCCCATGCCGACACCCACCTCGAGCTCGACACCGAGTTCCGCCTGCGCCCGCTCCACGAATGGCGGGACACGGAATCCCTCGGTAACCGCCGCCAGCGACCCGCGGGTAGCGGTGACAAGGAAGCAGTGCTCGCCTACTGGCATCACCGCCGCCCCAATCCGCTGGGCATCTTGCAGGAGCAGGCGGTGCACGGTGAGCCGCAGTTCGTCACGCCAATACCTCGGAGCGGTCCGTCGTGCCGTCTCGCGTAGCGTCGGCACGTCCACCACGACGATGGCGAGCGCTGCTTCTTCGAGCCGGTGATGCGCGCCGAGCAGGGCGGCCGTATGCAGCGCGGACCGGATGGCGCTCCCGGTTGGCCGGACCATGATGGCCGGCACAGCCGAGGCGGCAAGCCGCTGCGCGACGGCGTGTACGCAGGTGAGTGCGACCGTTGTCTCACCACGCCGCCAGTGCCGATCATGGAAGGCGGCCAGCGTGGCGGCGCTTGCCACCTCCTCACGCGCGTACACGTGCTCGGCCGACAACCCAAGCTCGGCGTACATCTCGTCGATATCGGATCTGGCGAGCACGTCAAGGCTGATCCTGGTCAGATCGAAATTCCCATCCAGGCTCGCGCGCAATAGCGCGGTGCGCAGAGCGGCGCCGTTCAGCGGCACGAACGTCGCAGGTCCGTTGATCGCGCCCGCCCGCCGCGCATACTCATATGGCACCGGGCTTGCGAACAGGCAGACGTCGACGTTCGAGCCAAGCCTGCTTGCCTTCTCCGCCGCTTCGTGTTCGTCGCGGTAGGCCGCTGCGACCAGCCGTGCGGCGAGGCCGAAGCCCGTCCAGGACGCGCCGGCCGGCGGTGCCAGAGCCTGGCCATGCAGGGCCCCCGCCTGGCCGGCCGCGCCCGTGGCGTTGCCCTGCAGGATGGACGGCGGGTAGGTGCCGCTGCCTGCGCTGCCGCCGGACAGCATGACCCGTTCGACCATGTCGTGCGGTCCGACGATCCCGATGGTGAGCTCGCCGGTACCTGGCCGGTGGCTGCTCATCGCGGGGCCCCTGACGACAGTCCCCGGAGCCGCGCTTGGCCTCGGTCCGACCGGCCATGAGCGCCCACGCCCGCTAAGCCCGCGCTGCCCGCTGCTGACATCGTTCCCTGAACTCCCAACGTCCAACTTACCTACGCGGTGTGACCACCCGATCGTACATTTAGTAACCCATGGAGAAGATCGTGGGAAAGGGGACGGATGTCACGCCTGCGTGCGGTTTGTAGTCAAATGCGCTTCGGCTGCGCCGATGACCAGGTAAAACGCAACGTTGGGATGTTGATCAGTCCAAATGCTGAGCTAGCCGTCAATTTCGCGCGTGATGTCCGCGCCGAGCGCGGTGAGCCGCTCCGCGACGTTGGCATGGCCCCGGTCGATCAGGTATCCGGGAGCCACGACGGTCTCTCCCTCCGCGACCAGCCCTGCGAGCACCAGCGCCATCCCCGTGCGCAGGTCATGGGCGACGACGTCGGTGCCGCGCAGCTGGACAGGTCCGTGCACGATGGCCACATTGCCGTCCACCTCGATCTTCGCACCCATTTTGTTGAGCTCGCCGACCAGGGTGTAGCGGCCGTCATAAATGGTTTCCCTGATGTAGCTTGTCCCATCGGCAAGGCAGCTGAGTGCCATGATCGGCGACTGTAGATCGGTAGCGAAGCCGGGATACGGGCTTGTGATCACGTTGATGGGCCGCAGTGGCCGATCCTGGCGCACCTGCAAGATGGCACCGTTGATAGCGAACTCCACGCCCATCTGCTCTAGCTTCCAGCGGACAACACCGAAATGCTCCAGGGATGCCCCGACCAGGCTCAGCTCGCCACCAGTGATGGCCGTCGCCATGGCGAATACACCGGCATCGATGCGATCGGGCATGACCGAGTGCTCGACCGCCGTCAACTGGTTAACGCCGTGCACGGTGACGAATCCGGTCCCACCGCCCGTGATCCGCGCGCCCATCTTGCTCAGGAACGCGATGACGTCGAGCACCTCTGGCTCGAGAGCGGTGTTGTCGATCACCGTCTTGCCAGGTGCGAGCGCCGCCGCCATGATCAGATTCTCGGTTCCCGTATGGGACGGGGTATCGAGGTAAAGGTGTGCCCCGCGGAGGTGCCCAGCCTTTATATGGATGACGTTGTCGCCCTCTTCGACGGTCGCCCCGAGCCGCGCGAATCCCCGGTAGTGGAAATCGAGGTTACGGCTGCCGAGGTGGCAGCCGCCGATGCCTTCCATGACTGCCTCGCCGAGCCTGTGTAGCAGCGCGGGCACGAAGAGCACCGCGCCACGGAATCTGCGGGCGATCTCGGCCGGGAGCACCGGGCTGGTCAGCTGGGACGCATCCACCACGAGCGTGCGCTCGGGCTCGTGAAATTCGACGCGGGCGCCGACCGCCTGGGCAAGCTCGACCGCGCGGCGGACGTCCTCGATCGGCGGAACGTTCCGCAGCACGGTCCGTCCCTTTTCCGCGAGCAGCGACGCGGCGATCATCTTCAGTGCGGCATTCTTGGCGCCCTGCACGAAGACTGTGCCATGCAGCGGGGTGCCTCCCCGCACTCGGTAGCGCAACTCGGGGCCGATGGTCATGTGGATGCAGCTCCTGTTCGAGAGGTGACGCACAAGGCCTGCGGCAGACCTTGCCAAGTATTGCATCGGCTGGGTCCTGGGCCGGCCGATCCGGGGGGTTCCGGGGGGTCGCCTCCCCGGGCTGGCACTGTGCATCGGCTGGGTCCTGGGCCGGCCGATCCGGGGGGTTCCGGGGGTCGCCCCGCGGGCTGGCACTGTGCATCGGCTAGGTCCTGGGCCGGCCGATCCGGGGGGTTCCGGGGGGTCGCCCCCCCGGGCTGGCACTGTGCATCGGCTAGGTCCTGGGCCGGCCGATCCGGGGGTTCCGGGGGGTCGCCCCCCGGGCTGGCACGGTGCGCCGGCTAGGTCCCGGCCGGGCAATGCGCATCGTTGCGAATGCCGTGCCGCGCGACAAGCACGGCCTTAACGGCTGCCGCATGGCACGTCATTCCCGCCGCCTGCGAGGGATCCGTGGGAAGCCGTCCCACGGGCTCCGCTGCGTCCTGTGCCAACCCATTCGCCACATGTGTCACGAAAGCCAACCCCCGTCATGATGCAGTCATGCGCCGCAACTGGCACCCAATGGCCCGTACGACTCCAGAACTGGCACTCAATGGGCCATTATGTACCACTTTCACAGAGCGGTCATGATGCAGGAGGCGCTGGACAGCGCGCTATGGGGGCAAATCTCAGCTTAGCCGGGCGAGGCGCTCGAATACTGTCACGAGCCTGGCCAGGTAGCGTTCCGGGCGGAAAACCTCAGCCAGGCGTGCTTCGTCGAGCTGCTGCCCGCAGGCCGCAGCCCGCTTGCGCAGCGTGTCGCGCAGCGGTATGCCTGTCTCCCACGTTTCCATCGCCGCCGCTTGTACGAGCGCGTAACCGTCCTCCCGCGACATCCCGGCCCTGACCAGCTCAAGTAGTACCGCTGAGGTGTAGATAAGCCCTCCGGTGGCATCGAGGTTCGCCCGCATCCTGGCCGTGTCGACCACCAGATCCCGGATCAGCCCGGTGGTCAGGTGCAGCAGGTAGTCGGTGACGATCGCGGCGTCAGGCAGGGCGACCCGCTCCGTGCTCGAATGTGAGATATCTCGCTCATGCCACAGCGGTATCCCTTCAAGCACCGGGGTGGTGAGGCCGCGGACGATCCGCGCCAGGCCACAGATCCGCTCGGAACGGATGGGGTTCCTCTTGTGCGGCATGGCTGAGGAACCCTTCTGGCCATGGCCGAACGGCTCCGCGAGTTCGCGGACCTCGGTGCGCTGCCCGTGCCTGATCTCGAGCGCCACCGCCTCGCAGACGGTTGCGGTCAGCGCGAGCGTGCACACCCATTCGCCGATGCCGTCGCGCAGCACGACCTGGGTGGCCACATCGGCAGGCCGGAGGTCCAGTTCGGCCAGCACCGCCGACTCGATCGCGGGATCGATGTTGGAATACGTGCCGACCGGACCGGACAGCTTGCCGACGGCGACCGCCTCCCTGGCGCGGCGCAGCCGGTCACGGCAGCGCGCCAGCGCGAACGCGAAGTCGGCCACCCGGTGCCCCCAGGTGTCGGGCTCCGCGTGAATCCCGTGCGTCCGGCCCGGCCGCACACTGTCTTTGTGTGCCAGGGCATGGTCGCGCAGCGCGGCGACCAGCGCGTCCGCCTTAACGAGCAAGATGTCGGTGGCCTGCGTGAGCTGGACCGCGAGGGCCGTGTCGAGCAGGTCGGACGAGGTCATGCCGAAATGGACGTAGGCCGCGGCGCCGCGCGGGCTCGTGTTGTCCGCCCAGGCGGTGAGGAACGCGATCACGTCATGATCGGTGACCGCCTCGACAGCGGCGACGGCCGCGGGCGTCGGCGGCGGCGCGTTGCGGACCGGCTCGACGCTTTCCGCGGGCACGGTCCCGGCCCTGGCCTGCGCGGCGAGGACGAGCGTCTCTACCTGGGACCACAGCTCGTACTTGTGCGCCTCGCTCCACACCCGGCCCATCTCTGGCAGTGTGTACCGTTCAATCACAGTCCTATCCTCGCGCATCCGCTGGGGCGGCCAGCCAGCGACGTTCTGCGGCAAGCATCAGCCCGAGCACGGCGACAAGCGCGACTAGCTGTGCCTCGACCGCGAGGAGGGCACCGATCACCGTCGTCGCAAGACAGGCCGCAGCCGCTGCGGCCCTGATCCCGGACGGGCCGATCCGCAGCGTGCGCCGGAAGGCGACGTCCCCGGCCAGGAAGAGCGCCACCCCTCCGGCCAGCGCCAGGGCCGATGCGGGGGCGGCGTGACCTGGATGGCCGATGGACCGCTTCACACCGGCCGCGATGAGCACGATGCCTATGAGTATCGGGATGTGCGAGTAGAAGAATCCCTTTAGTGCCATGCCCGGCCGCGCCTCAGGCGGGGTGGCCGTCATCATCTGCTCAGCGCGTTCGTCGTCGCCGACGCCGAAGAAGGCCCACCACAGGGCGGCGGCCGACACGGCCAGGCCGAGTACCGCCGCGGCAGCGAGCCCGGCGGTGACCGGGCGCCCGGCCATGCCGATGCCGATCGCCACAACGGACTCGCCGAACGCCACGATGATGAGGCCGCCATGCCGCTCGACGAAATGCGCCGGGCGGATCTCGAACCTGCCGCCCACGTGAATGATCAGCGGCGAGAGGACCTGCACCGCCAGCGCCGCGGCCCAGGTGGCGTAGCGGGCGGGCCCGGGCAGGAAGCCGGCACCGATGACAAGCAGCGCCGAGGCGACGTTGAACGGAGCGACCCGCACGATGTTCCGGTTCGCGCGCGAGTACAGTCCGGCGTGCACGAGCACCACGATCAGGTAGCCAGGCCGAGCGCGACACCGTCTCGGCCGAACGCGTGCGGGATGGCGAGCGCGACCACGAGGAACCCTGCCATGCCGACGAGCAGCAGCAGCCGCTCGACGGGCCGGCTCGGTGCCGCGGTGTTGGTCAGCCACGCATAGCCGCCGTACATCCACCACAACAGGCCGAAGATGAGCAGCACACGCGCCATGCCCACCGGGGTGAGTTCCCTGGTGAGAAGCGTGCTGAGCTGGGTAAGAGTGAAGACGAAGACGAGGTCGAAGAAGAGCTCGAGCGAGGTAACCCGAAGCGGGCCGTCGTCGTCAGCGCGGTGCCCGGAGGCCTGCCACGCCGACGTCACGGACCGGCCTGCCCGGCAACCCTCGACTGCGCGGCCGCCGCGCGTTCCGCTATGTCAGACCGGTACCAGCCGCCGCGCATCCGGATACCTCCCGCGGCAGAGTAGGCTGCCGAGCGCGCTGCGGCAAGATCTGCTCCCGTGCCGACGACATTGAGCACCCGGCCGCCAGCCGACACGAGGTGCCCCCCCGCGTCGCGCGAGGTGCCGGCGTGCAGCACGTACGCCCGCGGCAGCCGTTCAGTATCCGCTGCCGCCTCGATCACGTCCCCCGTCACGGGCCTGTCCGGATACCCTTCCGCGGCGACCACGACGGTCACTGCGGCGCCAGGCGCCCACTGCGGCGGCGGGGCGCCGGCGAGGCCGCCCGCCGCGGCGGCATGCAGCAAACCGGCCAGCGGTGTGCTCAGCCGGTCAAGGACCACCTGCGTCTCGGGGTCGCCGAACCGCGCGTTGAACTCGATCACCCGCACCCCCTGGCGGGTGAGGCAAAGCCCGGCGTAAAGCACGCCCTGATAAGGCGTCCCGCGGCGGCGCAGTTCGTGCACGGCCGGCCGGATCACGGCCGCGGCCACCTCGTCAGCCAGCCCTGGCGGTGCCCACGGCAGCGGCGCGTACGCTCCCATTCCCCCGGTATTCGGACCCTCATCGCCGTCCCGCGCGCGCTTGAAATCCTGCGCCGGCAGCAACGGCAGTACCTCGGCACCATCGCAGAGCGCGAAAAGCGAGACCTCGGGTCCGTCGAGGAACTCCTCGATGACTACCCGGCCGCAGGCCGCGGCGTGCACCAGTGCCGCAGCGC
Organism: uncultured Actinomycetota bacterium; assembly: GCA_963727015.1. Classification (GTDB taxonomy): domain Bacteria; phylum Actinomycetota; class Actinomycetes; order Streptosporangiales; family Streptosporangiaceae; genus DATFVJ01. Next base: position 846,806 of record CAVSEV010000011.1, read on the forward strand.
GATCGGTCGTTACCAGGACCCCCTTGCCCGCCGCGAGCGCGTCGTCCTTCACCACATAAGGCGGGCCGAAATGATCGAGCGCGTCCGCGGCCTGCGCCGCTGTGGCGCAGACCCGCGCGGCGGCGGTGGGCACCCGGGCAGCGGCCATGACGTCCTTGGCGAAGGCCTTCGAGCCTTCGATTCTCGCCGCCGCAGCGCCGGGGCCAAATGTCGTGATCCCTTCGGCCCGCAGCACGTCCGCGACGCCCGCGACCAGTGGCGCCTCCGGGCCGACAACGACGAGCCCGGGCGCGATGCTCTTGGCGAGGGCGCGCACGGCCGTCAGGTCCCGCAGGTCGACGGCGTGATTGTCGGCGATCCGCGCCGTGCCAGGGTTGCCAGGCGCCAGGTGCAGCGCCGTCACGGCGGGGTCACTCGCAAGCGCGCGGGCAAGCGCGTGCTCGCGCCCGCCGGAACCGAGGATGAGGACCCGCACCAGGTGAGCGTACCGGCAGTCCCCGGACGGGGCCGGGCTATCCGCGACCCTATCCGCGCTTAGATGAGCGGGCGGACAGTTATGGTCTGGTCACGGCCGGGCCCGACCCCGATCGCGGCGATGGGTGCGGCGATCATTTCCTCGAGCGCCCGCACGTAGTCCCGCGCCCGCCCAGGAAGTTCGGTGAACGAGCGGGCGCAGGAGATGTCCTCCCACCAGCCATCGAAGTACTCGTAGACCGGTTTGGCGTGGTGCAGGGCTGTCTGGCTCATCGGCATCTCGTCATGGCGGGCGCCGTCGACCTCGTAGCCCACGCACACCGGCACTTTCTCGAGGCCGGACAGCACGTCGAGCTTGGTCACGAAGTAGTCGGTGATCCCGTTAATGCGGGTCGCGTACCTGCCGACCACCGCGTCGAACCAGCCTGTCCTGCGGCTCCGCCCGGTGGTCACCCCGTACTCACCGCCTGCTTTGCGTAGATACTCGCCCTGAGCGTCGTGCAGTTCGGTGGGGAATGGGCCAGCCCCCACCCGGGTCGTGTACGCCTTCAGGATGCCGATGACCTTTGCGATGCGGGTCGGGCCGATGCCCGAACCCGCGCAGGCTCCGCCCGCGGTCGGGGAGGACGAAGTGACGAACGGGTAGGTGCCGTGATCCACGTCGAGCATCGTCGCCTGCGCGCCTTCGAGCAGCACGACCTTGCCGTCGTCAAGGGCCTGGTTCAGCAGCAGGCTGGTGTCTGCGACGTACGGGCGCAGTTGCTTGCCATAACCGACATACTCGGCCGCGACCGCGTCGAGGTCGATCCCGCGCCGGTTGTACACCTTGGTCAGCAACTGGTTCTTCTCGCGCAGCGCTAGCTCGAGTTTCTGCCGCAGGATGCCAGGGTCGAACAGGTCCTGCACACGTATCCCCATCCGGGCGATCTTGTCGCCGTAGGCGGGGCCGATGCCACGGCCGGTGGTGCCGATCCTGGCCTCGCCCAGGTACCGTTCGGTCACCTTGTCGAGTGCCCTGTGGTGGGGCATGATCAAATGTGCGTTGGCCGAGATGAGCAGCCGCTCGCACGATAGGCCTCGCGCCCGCAGGTCGTCGATCTCACGCAGCAGGACCGCGGGGTCGACCACCACGCCGTTGCCAATGACAGGGATCACGCGCGGCGAGAGCACACCGGAGGGGAGGAGGTGCAGCGCATAGGTCTCGTCCCCGATCACGACTGTGTGGCCGGCGTTGTTTCCGCCCTGGTACCGCACCACGAAGTCGACGCTGTCACCAAGCAGATCGGTCGCTTTCCCCTTGCCCTCGTCCCCCCACTGGGCGCCCGCGAGCACGATGGCTGGCACCGAGCCAACCCCTTCCCTGTCAGGCGCCCGCGAGCGCTTTCCTTGTCAGGCGCCCGCGAGCGCTTTCCTTGTCAGGCCCCCGCGAGCGCGGCGGCAGCTTCCTTGCTGCTGTCACGCAGGAACTGCTCGCAGCGCCGTGCCTCGTCATCCTCGCCAATCGCGGCGGCGGCGCGGCCGAGCACGTGCAGCGAGCGCAGGAAACCACGGTTCGGCTCGTGTTCCCACGGGATCGGGCCGTGACCGTGCCAGCCGGACTTGCGCAGCAGGTCGAGGCCACGGTGATAACCGGTGCGCGCGTATGCGTAAGCCGCGATCACCTCGCCGCGCCGCAGCGCCTCCTCGGCCAGGTTCGCCCACGCAGCCGGGTAGCCGGGGAACCGGGCTGCGACGACGGCCGGATCAGTGCCGGCCGCCAGCGCTGCCCTCGCCTCCGGGTTGTCGGGGAGCAGGACAGCAGGCGGGCCGGGGAGCAGGTTTTCTCGCGCCATCTCAGAGCCGGTGGCCGGCCGAGAGCAGGTCTTCGCATGCTTTTTGGACGCGAGCGGCCATTCCTGCCTCGCCAGCCTTGCCGTGGGCCCGCGGGTCGTATTCCTTCTTCGTGCCGACTTCACCGTCGATCTTGAGCACGCCGTCGTAGTGGGTGAACATGAAGCCGGCAATCGGCCGGGTATACGCGTACTGGGTGTCGGTGTCCACGTTCATCTTGACGACCCCGTAGGAGATCGCCTCCCTGATCTCCTCGAGCGCCGAGCCTGATCCGCCGTGGAAGACGAGGTCGAACGGCTTGGTCACGCCGTATTTGGCGCTGACCGCCTCCTGGATCTCCGTCAGGATCGACGGCCGCAGCTTAACGTTTCCTGGCTTGTAGACACCGTGCACGTTGCCGAAGGTGGCGGCAAGCATGTACCGGCCGCGCTCGCCGAGCCCGAGAGCGTCTGCGGTGGAGAGTGCGTCCTCCGGCGTGGTGTAGAGCTTTTCGTTGATCTCACCGACGACGCCGTCCTCCTCGCCGCCGACGACGCCAATCTCGAGTTCCATGACGATCTTCGCCTTGGCGCACTCGGCCAGTAGTTCCGCGGCGATCCTGAGGTTCTCGCCGAGAGGTATCGCCGAGCCGTCCCACATGTGGGACTGGAACAGCGGATCCTCGCCGCGTGCGACCCGTTCCTGTGAGAGCTTCACCAGCGGGCGCATGTAGCCGTCGAGCTTTCCGGCCGGGCAGTGATCAGTATGCAACGCGATGTGCACGGGGTATTTATCCGCCACCGTGCGGGCGAAAGCGGCGAGGGCGGCGGCGCCAGTCACCATGTCTTTGACGGCGGCACCTGACAGATACTCGGCGCCGCCGGTGGATACCTGAACTATCCCGTCGCTTTCCGCCTCCGCGAAACCTTGCAGCGCGGCGTTGAGGGTCTGGCTCGAAGTAACGTTGATCGCGGGGTATGCGAAACCGTGCTCCTTGGCCCTGTCGAGCATCTGTGCGTAGACCTCTGGGGTCGCGATCGGCATCTCGGGTCATCTCCCTCCGCTGCTGCGTGCGCCAACTGGCGTTCCCCTAGTATCTCCCCAGTTCTACCCCTGCGGCGAAATGCCGGCTGACTGCGGCGAGTGGCGATACGCGCACGCTCAGGAATAGCGGGTGGGTACCCCCGCTAATTTTTCGGTATCAAGGCGGTCAAGGCACTGTTTGGCCGCCGCAATTACGCTGTGCACCAAGGGTGATCCGTTCCGCGAGTCAGTTTCTCGGTGCATAGCTTGGTGCGGCGTTGCGCATCGGCAAGTGCCTGTTAGCTGTCGTGGGGACAATCTTGGTCATCTCGCTACTGGCAGCCTCAGCGAAGCTATCAAGGTGGGGCGGGAAAGCTGCGCTAGCGTCGATAAAGGCACCAGCAGGGTCTACTCTCCCCCTTGTGGGCCGTCACCGATCAGATCCACGGGGCCTCGGCCGCTACCTGCTACTGGGAGTGGTCGGGGTAGCCGCGCTCGCGCTCGTGGTCGTGGGCGTGCTCGCCCTGCGCGGAGCCCTGGCCAGTAAGAAGCCGCCGCACACATCAAACACGACGCCGGCGTCGACATCCTCGTCAACACCGGCAGCGGATCAGCGAAGCGCAACCGCCGCACCCGTACTGCTTATCAAGATCATTCGTGAACCCTGCACGGTATTCGTCAGGGATTCCGCCACCGGCAACATCCTGCAGTCCGACAACACGGTTGCGCCCCAGGGCGCCACGCTACGATTCCTACGGGCGCCACTGCAGGTACAGATCGGCGATCCCCGGTGCGCGGACGTATTTGTGCACGGGGGCAGGCAGCGTCCTCCCGCGGCGCAGCCGTGGATCTTCTCCGTCCAGAGCTGACTCTACCGGCCGGCGGTGGGGTGCCGAAGATCCGCGGGTGGTGCGACGGGCCTCAATACCCCCGAAAACGCTCCCGGATCATGAAAACGCTCCCGGATCATGAAAATAGTACAGGCGGCGAGCTGTCTGGCAAGGTGACTCAGCCGAGGGCGAGATCGGCGAGCTCGTAGACCGCGCGGTACCGCAGGCCATGCTCCGCGACCCGCTGACGTGCGCCACGTTCGACCAGTACTGCGACGCCGACAACCTCGGCGCCAGCCTCCCTCAGCGCGTCGACGGCGGTCAGAACTGAGTTGCCAGTGGTGGACGTGTCCTCGACGGCGAGGACCCTGCGGCCCGCCACGTCGGGCCCCTCGATCCGGCGCTGCAGGCCGTGCGCCTTCTCCGACTTCCGAACGACAAAACTGTCAAGGTGCACACCCCGGCACGCGGCAACATGCATCATGGCCAATGCGACAGGATCCGCACCGAGGGTGAGACCGCCGACTGCCTGATAGTCCAGGTCGGCGGTGGCCTCGAGCAGCACCCGGCCGGCTAGTGGTGCGATCCGGCCGTCGAGCAGAATCTGCCGCAGATCGATGTACCAGGTGGCCCGCTGCCCGGAGGAAAGCGTGAAGTCGCCGTGCACGACCGCCGTCGTCCGGATTTCCTGCAACAGATCATCGCGGTCACTCATGTGGGTGAGCGTATTGGCCGGAGGCGACTGGGCGCTCAGGGGAGGCGGCCAGGATCTGCCGTTCCCTGGCTGGATCGAGCCCGACACCAGCCGTGGCGCCCATTTGCGCCGCGTTTACCTCTGCCGGGGGCCTGCCGCTAGCCGCCGCCTCCTGACGCAACCAGGTCCAGGTGTCACGGACAGTGTCGGTCAACCGGCGGTAGTGCATGCCGGTCATTCGTGCCCGCTCGCCTGAAACCTGCCAGGTGCCTGCCCAATCCGGTATTGGGGGTACCCAAAATGGCAACTCCCACCAGGGCTGAACGCCCGCGTCCAGCAGCGTCTCGTGAGCGGTCCAGGCGAGTTCGGGAGCCGCGCCGCCGCGATGCGCGCTGGTCACCTGCACACAAGCCGCGAGCAGATCGCCGAACGTGCTCCGGTCCGAGCCAGGAATATCCACCGCACCAGGGATTTGCCTGCGCGTGTTGTCGATGATCCAGGCCGCGAGATCGCGGACGTCAATGAGGCGAATGCCGTCACCGGGGCGGCCTGGCGCGAGTACCCGGCCCCCGGCCGCCACTCGCTCCAGCCACCAGGGCAGCCGCGGCGGCATCTCGTGTGGTCCTACGATGACGCCCGCCCGCACCAGCAGGCAACGGCCGGGGAACGCCTGGGTGGCCGCACGCTCCGACCCCGCCTTGAGGACACCGTACGTCAGGTCACCTGTTGCGTCCGGTGGGCACTCGTGGGTCGGTGAGTCCTCGTCCACTGCCGAGCGGGGCCAATCGCGGTAGGCCCGAAGGCTCGACACGTACGAGTAATGCCCGGCGTGGTCGGCGAGCAGGCCGGCCGAGGCGGCTACGTGGACAGGCGCGAGCACCGAGGTGTCGATCACCGCATCCCAATCCCGTTTTGCGAGTCCGGCCAGGTCACCGGGGCTGGTGCGGTCTCCGTGCAGGGCCTCGGCACCTGGCCGTGGCTCCCCGCTCAGGCCCCGTGTGAAGGTCGTGACGTCGTAACCGCGTCGTACCGCCTCGTCAACCACGGCGCGTCCAAGAAACCGGGTGCCCCCCAAAACAAGAAGCCGCATGCCAGGCATTCTGCCGAGACTAGCCGGATAGACGGAAACGCTTACGCCAAGAGCGGACTTCACTGCGTCTCGGGGAACGCTCGTTATCTGGTTGCGGCGCCTCATGATGACGGTTTGGGCGCTGGTAGAGTCTCGCGTCGAGGGAAGGACGGTGTCGCATGGATCGGTGCGCGCTGTTCGTGGATGCGGGCTACGTGCTTGCGGACGGCGCCATGGCTGTTCATGGGACCCGGCACCGACAGTCTGTGTCCTGGGATTACGCTGGGTTGCTGCAGCTGCTGAGCAACCTGGCATCCGAGCGCTGCGGACTGCCGTTGCTGCGGTGCTACTGGTACGAGGCGGCGGTCGAGGGCCGGAGGACCGCCGATCATGAGTTACTAGCCGACCTGCCCGGGCTAAAGCTACGGCTCGCCCGCATGCGCCCAGGCCGGCGTGAGGGAGTCGACCCCGAGATCCAGCGTGACGTGTCCACTCTGGCCCGCAACCAGGCCATCAGCGACGCGGTCATCGTAAGCGCCGAGGAAGACCTCGCGCACGTCATAGGCGATGTGCAGGATCTCGGCATCCGGGTCACGCTGGTGCATATCCCGGTGGACGGCAACTGGACGACCGCCCGCCTGCTCCGCCAGGAATGCGATGCGATCATTGAGGTGGGCGCCGCGCAACTCGGACCATATGTGAGCTTGCTCGCCGATTCCGATTCCGATTCCGATTCCGATGCCGATGCCGATGCCGATATCCAGTACCACGGTCACTATCCGGCGGGGCGGTACGCATTCGCGCCGCTCGTGAACGGGCACACGGCAGGGAGCGGGCGCGGCGCGCACGCCGGGTCAGGACGCCCAGATCTGCACGAGCGCCCGCCCGCTGCCTACATATCACCCGCTACCGCGTCGGGGCAGTTGCACAGGCACGAGCGGCCGTCGCAGCAGGCGCCACCGAGCGCTCAGCCGAACCCGCAGCCCGTCGCAAGACCCGCCGCCCACCAGGCGTCCGAGGGCCAGCCCGGGCGTCGCAAACCAGCCCCTGGACCCGCCCCTGCGGCCGCGTCGCAGGAGGTGCCGCACGAGATGCCGCGCGAGATGCCGCACGAGATGCCGCCTGAGGCGCAGCCGCAGTTGCACACAGCGCGGACAGCGGCGCTCGCGGCATCGCCGCCGGTACCTGTGTCCGCGCCGCCCATGTCTTCTGCGCCGTCCGCGCCGGATCAGCGGCGCGCGATTTCCGAGTCAGGCGGGTCGCCGGCGGAAGCGCCGTCCGGGCCTGCGGTGACGTCCGGGCCTGTGGTGGCGTCTGGTTCTGCGGTGTCGTCTGGTTCTGCGGTGTCGTCCGGGCCTGCGGTGACGTCTGATTCTGTGGTGTCGTCTGGTTCTGCGGTGTCGTCCGGGCCTGCGGTGACGTCCGGGCCTGCGGTGACGTCTGATTCTGCGGTGACGTCTGATTCTGCGGTGACGTCCGGGCCTGCGGTGACGTCCGGGCCTGCGGTGACGTCTGATTCTGCGGTGGCGTCCGGTCCCGCGGTGGCATCGGGTCCCGCAGTGGCATCGCGTCCCGCGGTGGCATCCGGGCCCGCGGCGGCGTCCGGACCCGCCCCGACGCGCGCAGCGCAAGCACAACCCTCGCTCGGCAGCACAATGCCCCCCAGGAGTCCCACGGCCTCTACAGCCCCAGCCCAGACAGCCCCAGCCCAGACAGCCCCAGCCCCTACAGCCCCAGCCCCGACAGCCCCAGCCCCGACAGCCCCAGCCCCGACAGCCCCAGCCGCTACAGCCCCTGCGGCTCCTACGACGCCAGCTACCCCTGCGGCACCAGTGACCCCCACGACCGCCGCATACGTGTCGCCGCCCCGCGCGCTCTACGACCGGCCGCAGCCGGGCCCGGCCGGCGGGACTTCGCCGGTGGCGCCGCCCACCGCGACGCTCGCCGACGCCACGGCGGCCGCGCACGCGGAAGGGATCGAGTTCGGCGATTCTGTGGCCCGCGATGCGCCCGCGCTCTGGCTGGAAGCGGTGCTTGCCAGAAAACCGCGAATGCCCTCCGATTTGGAGGCGCGCCTGCTGCAGGGTTCCGCGCTGCCGATTGACTTTCTGCTACACGACGAAGTCCGGCATGCGCTGCGCCGTGGGTTCTGGGACGCGCTAGAAAGGTCACATCGCTAGAACGGTTTTGAACCGGTTGCACCTGATGCACCGGTACGGCGTTGAAAACGGGCCGTGGCTGGGTAGCGTCAACATTGTGCAGCTCACCGACGATCTCTTCGACGCGATCGAGTTCGACGCCGCAAGCCGTGGTGACCATCTGACGGCGGCACTGCGCATGTCCCGGCTGGCAGGCACCGCCGACCAGGATGGTGGCATGTCCCGTGCGGAGGCGTACCTACGGGCCGGGGAACAGTGGCTGCTCGCCGATGATCCAGCCGAGGCGGCAGGCTCATTCCGGCTGGCGATCGCCGATGGAGGGGACACCTTTGTCGATCCCCGTGCACCACTCGCGCGCGCGCTTTACTTGCTTGGCGAATCGGATCAGGCGGCAACGCTTGTCGGTCAGCTCAAGGCGGAAGGCCCGCGCGACCCCCGGGTCTGTGACCTGGTTGGTGAACTGCTCCTTGAACAGTCCGACCTGCCAGGCGCTCTCGCCTGGGTGACGGCCGGCGTGGAACTGTGCCTGCCCGGGGGCGCGACGAGCACGCCGCATGCGCTTGCCGACGACCTGAGCGCCGAGCTGCGGCTGCTGCTCAACTTGCGATACCGGATCAGAAACGACCTCGGCCTGCCCGAGGACAGCTACGACCGGCTGCTCGACAAACTCGATCCCGCCGACGGCACGATCAGCTGACACGGGCGGCGGCCGGCCGCACGGTCAGCGCGTCGGCCGCTTCGTCCAGATCCACGAGAACCTCGTCGCCTTCCTTGATCTCTCCCGCGAGGAGGGATCTGGCGAGCTGATCGCCGATTGCGGACTGCACGAGCCGCCGCAGCGGCCGGGCGCCGTAGACCGGGTCGAACCCGGTCAGCGCGAGCCATTCACGTGCCGCGGCGGAGACGTGCAGGCTCAGCCGCCTATCAGCGAGGCGCTTGGCGAGCCGCTCGACCTGCAGATCCACGATCTGGCTGAGCTCCTCTGTGGACAGGGTGCTGAACAGGATCACGTCGTCGAGCCGGTTGAGGAACTCTGGCTTGAACGTGGTGCGGACGACGTTCATCACTGCGTCCCGCCGTGCGTTCGCGTCCAGAGCCGGGTCGGCGAGGAACTGGGACCCGAGGTTGGAGGTGAGGATCAGGATCGTGTTACGGAAGTCGACCGTACGTCCCTGGCCGTCGGTGAGCCGCCCGTCGTCGAGGACCTGCAGCAGGACATCGAACACCTCCGGATGCGCCTTTTCGACCTCATCAAGCAGCACGACGCAGTACGGCCTGCGCCGGACAGTCTCGGTGAGCTGGCCACCTTCCTCATACCCGACGTAGCCCGGCGGAGCGCCGACTAGGCGGGCGACGGAATGCTTCTCGCCGTACTCGCTCATGTCGATGCGCACCATGGCGCGCTCGTCGTCGAATAGGAACTCGGCGAGTGCCCTCGCAAGCTCCGTCTTACCGACTCCAGTCGGCCCGAGGAACAGGAACGAACCGGTCGGCCGATCAGGGTCGGACACTCCCGCCCTGGCCCGGCGGACGGCATCGGATACCGCCTGGACCGCCCTGGCCTGGCCGACCAGGCGCTTGCCGAGCTCGTCCTCCATCCGCAGCAGTTTCCCCGTCTCGCCTTCGAGGAGCCGCCCCGCCGGAATACCCGTCCACGACGACACGACCTCCGCGACGTCGTCGGGACCGACCTCTTCCTTGACCATCGGGGGGCCACCATCGAGAAGGCCGCCCGCAGCACCGTTGCCACCAGGACCGTTGCCACGAGGACCTTTGCCACCAGGACCGTTGCCAGTCGCACCGCCTGCCGCGCCGTCCCCGCCGGCCCCGCTTGCCTCGGCGAGTTCGCGTTCGAGCGCGGGGATCTCCGCGTACATGAGCCTGGAGGCAGTCTCGAAGGATCCCTCCCGCTGCGCGCGTTCGGCCTCCACCTTCGCCTCATCAAGCCGCTTCTTCAGCTCACCAACCTTGTTCAGGCTGGCCTTCTCCCGCTCCCACCTGGCGCTGAGCGCGGTGAGCTGCTCCTGCCGGTCGGCCAGATCGCGGCGGAGCCGCTCGAGCCTGGCCTTGCTCGCCGGGTCATCCTCCCTGGCGAGCGCCATTTCCTCCATCTTCATCCGGTCCACGATGCGCTGCAGTTCGTCGATCGCCACCGGCCGCGAGTCGATCTCCATGCGCAGGCGTGACGCGGCCTCGTCAACGAGGTCGATCGCCTTGTCGGGCAGGAACCGGCCCGTGATGTACCTGTCGGACAGCGTCGCCGCCGCGACCAGCGCGGCATCGGAGATCTGCACCTTGTGGTGCGCCTCGTAGCGGCCCTTCAGCCCGCGCAGGATCGCGATCGTGTCCTCAACAGACGGCTCACCCACGTAGACCTGCTGGAACCGGCGCTCTAGGGCGGCATCCTTCTCGATCCGCTCGCGGTACTCGTCCAGCGTGGTGGCGCCCACCATGCGCAGTTCGCCGCGGGCGAGCATGGGTTTGAGCATGTTGCCCGCGTCCATCGCGCCTTCGGCAGCGCCCGCTCCGACGACCGTGTGCAGCTCGTCGATGAACGTGATGACCTGGCCTTCGCTGTCCTTGATCTCGCTCAGCACGGCCTTCAGCCGTTCCTCGAACTCGCCGCGGTACTTGGCGCCCGCCACCATCGCACCGAGGTCAAGCGCCACTAGCCGCTTGCCGCGCAGCGACTCTGGAACGTCTCCGGCGACGATCCGCTGTGCCAGGCCCTCGACGACGGCGGTCTTGCCGACCCCCGGCTCGCCGATGAGCACGGGGTTGTTCTTGGTCCGCCGGGACAGCACCTGGATGACCCGGCGGATCTCGGAGTCCCTGCCGATTACCGGGTCGAGCTTCCCGTCCCGTGCGCGCTCGGTAAGGTCGACTCCGTACTTCTCGAGCGCCTGGTAGGTGCCCTCTGGATCCTCCGACGTGACCCTGGCACTCCCGCGCACCTTCTGGAACGCGCCGAGCAACTCGTCAGGGCCCGCGCCCGCGCGGCGCAGCAGCGCGGCGACGTCCCCGCCGTCCGCGGCCAGGCCAACGAGCAGGTGCTCGGTCGACACGTACTCGTCCTGCATTTCGCGAGCGCGCTGTCCAGCGGTGTTGAGCACGGAGGCGAGCTGGCGGGAAAGCCCGGGAACGCTCACCGTCTGCCCGGCGGCGCGCGGCAGCCTCGCGAGCACCTCCTCGGCCTCGCGCCGCACCTCTGCCGGATCGGCGCCGATGCTGCGGAGCAGCGGCGCGGCGGTGCCACCGGGCTGCTCGACGAGGGTCACGAGCAGGTGCGCCGGATCGACATGCGGGTTGCCGTCCAGGGTGGCGCGGCGGGCCGCCGCCGAGAGCGCCTCCTGGCTCTTGCGCGTCAGTTTCTCATCCATCACGTGTTTCCTGATTCAGTCGCTGGTAGCGGCCATGGCTGCGGGCGGCCCGCGGCGCCCGTGCGGCGGACCGGCACAAGCTCGGCCCCTTCGTTCCTAGCCCGGCGCAGCCCGGCAAGCCGGGCGGCGACGGCGCGGGTGGATTCGAGCTCCGCTCGTAGCTGCACGATTTCCGCCCGCAGTTCCGCGGCAAGCAGGCGGATCTCCCTCAGGTCGTTCTCCAGTTCGAGGATGCGCTTGATACCGGACAGGTTCACGCCCTCTTCCTGCGAGAGCCGCTGAACCTCCCGCAGCAGCAGGATGTCGCGCATCGAATAGCGGCGGCCCCGTCCGGGCGCCCGGCCTGGTGACACCAGCCCGAGGCGGTCGTAGCTGCGCAGGGTCTGCGGGTGCAGCCCGGACAGCTGCGCGGCTACCGAGATGAGATAGACCGGCGTGTCATCGGACAAGCCGAACGGGTCGCTGAACGTCATGTCAGCTCCCACGCGCGCGCTGCAGCAGGTCATCCCTGGGGTTGTGGCCGCCAAGGGCCCGCTGGAACCGCTCGAGCGCCTCGGCGGCCTTGCCGTTCACGTTCTGTGGCACGGCCACCTCGACGGTGACAAGCAGGTCACCGGTCGTTCCGTCACTGCGCCGGGTGCCCCGGCCGCGCACTCGCAGGGTGCGCCCGTTCGGCGTACCTGGCGGAATGCGCACCGTAACGGGAACGCCCCGGTGCGTCGGTACCTTGATCTCGGCGCCGAGGACCGCCTCCGGGAAGGTGACGGGCACGGAGATGGTCAGGTTGTCACCAGATCTGCCGAAGATCGGATGAGGCTTCACGTGGACGTGAACGTACAGGTCACCGGCCGGGCCGCCGCGCTCGCCCGGCGCGCCCTTTGCCTTCAGCCGGATCCGCTGGCCATCCTTAACGCCTGCGGGGATGCGCGCCTGGATGGTACGGGTGCTCATCGCCCGGCCGCTGCCCGAGCACGACGGGCACGGGTCGTCGACGACGAGGCCGCGGCCACGGCATTCCTTGCAGGGCTCGGAGATGCCGAAACCGCCGAGGTTCTTGCTGGCCTGGCCGGTTCCCTCACACGACGGGCAGACCCGGGGAACGGTGCCTGACTTGGCCCCGGTGCCGTGACACGTCGGGCAGGGGCCTTCGCCAGTCAGCCGCAGCGGCACCGTGACGCCGTCGACAGCGTCGCTGAAGGAAAGCGTTGCCTCGGTCTCCACGTCGGTGCCGCGGCGCGGCCTGTGCTGCTGGGTGCCTCCCCGGCCGCCGAACACGCCGCCGAGCAGGTCGCCAAGCCGCCCGCCGGTACCCGATGAGCCGAACAGATCACCGAGGTCGAAGTTGAAACCGCCGCCACCCGGCCCGCCACCTGGCGTGCCGACGCGGAAGCGATCCGCACCGAACAGCGTCCTTGCCTCGTCGTACTCCTTGCGGCGCTTCTCGTCGGACAGCGTGTTGTACGCCTCGGAGATCTCCTTGAACCGCTCCTCTGACTTGCCTTCGCCCTTATTCGCGTCCGGGTGGTACTTGCGGGCCAGCTTCCTGTACGACTGCTTGATCTCGTCAGCGCTGGCAGTCTTCGCGACGCCGAGGACCTTGTAGTAGTCCTTCTCGAGATAGTCCTTCGTGCTCACCTCTTGCTATCCGTTTCCCGCGGCATCAGCTGCCGCGATCCTGCGGCGTCTCCGGCTCCCGCTGCGGGGGCCGGGGGCGCTCACCTGCAAGGCCGCCCGGCTCGCCGCCGTCGTGGTCCCCGCCAGGTTCGGCGACCGCCACCCGCGCGGGGCGCAGGATCCGCTCGCCGGCCTTGTATCCGGGCTGAAGGATCTGCACGCAGGTCGGCTCGCTCACCTCGTCGGAGAACGAGTGCATCAGCGCCTCGTGCACGTTCGGGTCGAACGGTTCGCCCCGCTCGCCGTACCGCGCGAGCCCGAGCTTGCCCGCGGCTGCCTCGATGGACTCGGCCACCGACTTGAAGCCGCCCGCGAGCTCTCCGTGCTCCCTGGCCCGGCCGATGTTGTCCAAGATTGGCAGGAATTCGGTGAGCACGTTGGCCAGGGCCTGCTCGCGGACGGCGACCCTGTCCCGCTCGACTCGCTTCCGGTAGTTCGCGTACTCCGCCTGCACACGCTGCAGGTCGGTGGTGCGCTCGGCGAGCTGGGCGGCGAGTTGCGCCGCGGCAGCGGCGGCGGCCTCGTCTCCGGTGGCCGCGTGCCGCGGCACATGCCCGCCCGTCTCGCGGCCCCCCGGCGCCGCTTCCTCCGGGCGATCCTGCTGCGCGGGCTCGCGCACCTTCCCTGTCACTGGGTCGATACGCCGCCGGTCACGGATGACCGGCCGCGCATCGGTCTCGTCAGGCGACGTCATCAGGCAGCCCCTGAGTCTCGCTTGTCCTTGCCCTCGTCCACGATTTCGGCGTCGACGACCTCGTCGTCCCCAGCGCCCGGCGCTTCGTGGCCACCGTCACCGGCGGGCCCGGCGGACTCATGCGCGCTCTGTGACTGGGCGTAGATCGCTGTGCCCATCTTCTGGCTGACCTGGGCCGTCTTCTCAGACGCCGTCTTGATCGCCTCGACGTCGCTACCCTTGAGGGCTTCCTTGAGCTCCTTGACTGCGGCCTCGACCTCCGACTTGATGTCCTCGGGGATCTTCTCCGCGTTCTCGGCCAGGAACTTCTCCGTGGTGTAGGCGAGCGAATCTCCCTGGTTGCGGGTCTCCGCTTCCTCGCGCCGCTGGCGGTCCTCCTCGGCGAACTTCTCCGCCTCGGCCATCATCCGCTGGATGTCGTCCTTGGGAAGCGCGGAGCCGCCCGAGATGGTCACCGACTGCTCCCTGCCCGTGCCGAGGTCCTTCGCGGTCACGTTCACGATGCCGTTGGCGTCGATGTCGAAGGCGACCTCGATCTGCGGCACGCCGCGCGGTGCGGGCGCGATGCCGGTCAGCTCGAACATGCCGAGCTTCTTGTTGTACTGGGCGATCTCACGCTCACCCTGGAAGACCTGGATCTGCACGGACGGCTGGTTGTCATCAGCCGTGGTGAAGATCTCCGAGCGCTTGGTCGGGATGGTCGTGTTGCGCTCGATGAGCTTGGTGAAGATGCCGCCCTTGGTCTCGATACCGAGCGACAGCGGCGTCACGTCAAGCAGCAGAACGTCCTTGACCTCGCCCTTGAGCACACCGGCCTGAAGGCACGCGCCCACCGCGACAACCTCGTCCGGGTTGACGCCCTTGTTCGGCTCCTTGCCGCCGGTAAGTTCCTTGACCAGGTTCACCACGGCTGGCATCCGGGTCGATCCGCCGACGAGCACCACGTGGTGGATGTCGCTGAGCTTGGCCCCGGCATCCTTGATGACCTGCTGGAAGGGTCCCTTGCACCGGTCGAGCAGGTCGGATGTCATCCGCTGGAACTCGGCGCGGGTGAGCTTTGCGTCCAAGTGCAGCGGGCCCTCGGCCGAGGCGGTGATGTAGGGCAGGTTGATCTGTGACTCGGTCGAGCTTGACAGCTCGATCTTCGCCTTCTCCGCGACCTCACGCAGCCGCTGCAGCGCCATCTTGTCCTTGGACAAGTCGATCCCGTGGCCGTTCTTGAAGTCGCTCACCAGCCAGTCCACGACGCGCTGGTCCCAGTCGTCGCCGCCGAGGTGGTTGTCACCGCTGGTGGCCTTCACCTCAACGACGCCCTCACCCACCTCGAGCAGCGAGACGTCGAAGGTACCGCCACCGAGGTCGAAAACGAGGATGGTCGCCTCGCTCTCCTTGTCCAGGTGGTACGCGAGCGCCGCCGATGTCGGCTCGTTGATGATCCGCAACACGTTGAAGCCCGCGATCTGGCCGGCCTCCTTGGTGGCCTGGCGCTGGGCGTCATTGAAGTACGCGGGGACCGTGATGACCGCGTCGGTGATCTTCTCACCGAGGTAGGACTCCGCGTCCCTCTTGAGCTTCTGCAGGATGAACGCGCTGATCTGCTGCGCGCTGAAGGTCTTGTCGTCGATCTTTACAGACCAGTTCGTGCCCATCTGGCGCTTGACCGAGCGGATGGTCCTGTCCACATTGGTGACGGCCTGGCGCTTGGCGACCTCACCGACGAGCACTTCCTGGTTCTTGGCGAAGGCCACCACGGACGGCGTGGTCCGTGACCCCTCCGCGTTGGCAATGACCGTGGGCTCGCCGCCTTCGAGGACCGCGACGACGGAGTTAGTCGTCCCCAGGTCAATCCCTACCGCACGTGCCATGAGCAGTCCTTAGCTTGATCGTTGTTGAAGTTGAGTGGCTCGGACTCAAGGTTGCCGCGCCGCTGCCGACGTGTCAAATCAGTTGAGTCTAACCGGCTCAACCCTGGCCTGCGGACGAAAATTCCAGGTCGCCCGGCGGGTTGGCGGGAGCGCCAGAGAGCCAGCGCGGCGGCGAATGAGCCGTCCGTGACCGATCCGCCGGCGACTGGCGCCGCACCTGGCAGGCATCGCCCGCGGTACCGCCGGCGCCTGCCGATGGTGCCATCTTCAGCTCGGGTGCCAGGCAGCGGCAGCCGTTAAGGTTAAAGCAGCTGGCCCTGGCTCAGATGGAGTACTGCCGCCGTGGCCCCTTAATCCGTGGACCTCTTATCTATGGGGTCTTTCGTCCGTGTTATCTGCGGGTCTTTCGTCCGTGGCCTTAGCCGCCTTGCCTGTGGTGTTCTGGCTGTGATGTCTTGCTTGTCGCGTCGCATGTGCGGGGTCACGCGGACTCGTGAAGCGGCCCGAAGTTACTGCCCGGTAGTATCCAGCCCCGGCGGGTCGGCACGCGCCCGCAAGAAGATCGGGTAGCGTACGCCGGCGGGCGTACGCTGGCACCCTACGCCGTACTGGAGGCCCTTGTGACTCTGCGAATCGTCATCGGCCTGACCATGACCGCGATCGCGCTAGCATTCGCGGGCTATCGAGTGTGGTGGCTGTACCGCGTCGCGAAAAGCGGCCAGCCCGCGCCCGAGCGGCTCGCCGCCGCCCGGCAGCACCCAGGGCGCGACACCGAAGTCGAGGTCACCGAGGTGCTCGGCCAGCGCAAGCTGCTGAAATGGACGGTGCCTGGTCTCGCGCACTTCTTCGTGTTCTGGGGCTTCCTGGTACTCCTCACCGTGTACATCGAGGCGTACGGCGCGCTGTTCAGCAAGAATTTCGCGATTCCCGGCATCGGCACCTGGCCGGTGCTCGGCTTCCTGCAGGACTTCTTCGCCCTTGCCGTCCTTGTTGCGATCATCGTCTTCGCGGTCATCCGGATCGTTGATTCGCCTGAGCGGCTCGGCCGTAAGTCACGGTTTGCCGGCTCGCACCTCAGTGGCGCGTGGCTGATCCTGTTCATGATCTTTCTCGTGGTATTGACGATATTCTGGTTCCGCGGGGCCTCGGTCGTCGCGGGCAACTTCCCGTTCGACAACTGGGCGTTCATGTCGCACCTGAGCGCGAATGCGCTGCGCCCGCTGGGCGTTGGAGTGAACAGCGACCTCGAGACCATCGGGTTGCTGCTGCACATCGCGGTCATGCTCGTCTTCCTTGTCATCGTCGTGCGCTCCAAGCACCTGCACATCTTCGTCGCTCCACTGAACGTGCTTTTCGCACGGCGGCCTGACGGGCTGGGCCCGCTGGAGCCGATGCGCAGCAACGGCAAGGTGCTGGACTTCGAGGAGGCCGATCCGGACACCGATGTGTTCGGGCGAGGCAAGATCGAGGACTTCACCTGGAAGGGCCTCCTCGACATGGGCACCTGCACCGAGTGCGGGCGTTGCCAGTCGCAGTGCCCGGCCTGGAACACGGGCAAGCCGCTCTCGCCGAAGATGGTCATACTCGACCTGCGGGATCACGCTCTGGCGAAGGCGCCGTACCTGCTCGCCGGATCCGACGAGGCGCGCGAGAAGCTGCCCGACGCGGTCAAGGCCGAGGCGGCCAGGCCACTGGTGGGCAACGAGGCGGCGCACGGCGTGATCGACCCGGACGTGCTGTGGTCGTGCACGACATGCGGCGCCTGCGTCGAGGAGTGCCCGGTCGACATCGAGCACATCGATCACATCGTGGATATGCGCCGCCACCAGGTGCTCATCGAGTCCAGCTTCCCGCCTGAGGCGTCGACGCTGCTGAAGAACCTGGAGAACAAGGGCAACCCGTGGGGCCTCAGTGAGATGGCCAGGCTCGAATGGATGGAGGGCCTCGACTTCGAGGTGCCGATCGTGGACGGGAAGATCGGCGACGACGTCGAGTACCTGTTCTGGGTCGGCTGTGCCGGAGCGCTTGAGGACCGGGCCAAGAAGACCACCAAGGCGGTCGCCGAGTTGTTCCATATCGCCGGGGTGAAGTTCGCCGTGCTCGGGCCGATGGAGGCCTGCACGGGCGACCCGGCCCGCCGGATGGGCAACGAGTTCCTGTTCTCGATGCTCGCGCAGCAGAACATCGAGACGCTCAACGAGGCGGGGGTGCGGAAGATCGTTGCGAGCTGCCCGCACTGTTTCAACTCGCTCGCCAGGGAGTATCCGCAGCTTGGCGGGACGTACGAGGTGATCCATCACACCCAGTTGCTGGCTCGCCTGGTCAAAGAAGGGCGGCTGGTCCCGGCCACTGCGATCGAGGAGAAGATCACCTATCACGACCCGTGCTACCTCGGCCGCCACAACAAGGTGTACACACCGCCGCGGGAGATCATGGCAAACGTGCCGGGGGTTGAGGCGCAGGAGATGCACCGGTGCCGCGAGCGCGGGTTCTGCTGCGGTGCGGGTGGCGCGCGGATGTGGATGGAAGAGAATATCGGCAAGCGCATCAACAACGAGCGGATCGACGAGGCCCTCAGCACGAATCCAGACACGGTGTCCACGGCGTGCCCGTTCTGCCTGGTCATGCTGGGCGATGCGATCAACGAGAAGAAGGGCGGGGGTGGGGCGAAGGATTCACTCGAAGTGGTGGACGTGTCGCAGTTGCTGATGCGCTCAGTGAAGCGGCCCGACACTCCTGAGGTGGACCGGCCGAACGGCCACGGGCCGAACGGCGGCGGTGCGAGTGGGCGGCGGTGCGAGTGGCGACGGCACGAGTGGCCGCGGTGCGAGTGGCGGCGGTGCGAGTGGCGACGGCCCGGATCTAAGTAGTTCTACCAGTCAGTAACCAAAGTATCTGTGCTCAAGCGCTGCGCCCTGCGTTCCCCAGGGTGAGGTGATGAGCATACGACTGGGGCGACCGCCGGGCCCCCGAAGACTTAAGGGGGCCAGCGGCCACCAGGTTCTTGAGCGTGCGGCCGGGGTCTGCGCTTGTTTCGCCCCACCGCCCTGCGCCGTTCCGCGCAGTCCCGGCCCTGGCTGCAGTCCCGCATCCGGCGGCGAGCCGCGGTGGGCCGCTGGGTGGTCAGATATTCGAGCGGTAGAAGTTCAGGTAGGACAGCGACGGCGTCGGGCCGCGCTGGTCCTGGTAGCGCGAGCCGTAAACCGCTGAGCCGTACGGATGCTCGGCAGGCGAACTGCACCGGAAGAGGCAGAGCTGTCCGATCTTCATACCCGGCCACAACTTGATCGGCAATGTCGCCACGTTCGACAGCTCAAGCGTCACATGACCCGAGAAACCCGGATCGATCCATCCCGCCGTCGAATGGGTGAGCAACCCCAGCCTCCCCAGACTCGACTTGCCCTCAAGGCGTCCCGCCAGGTCAGCTGGCAGCGAGACGACCTCGTATGTGGAGGCGAGCACGAACTCGCCCGGGTGCAGCACGAAAGGCTCCTCGTCGGCGGTTTCCACCAGGCGGGTCAGATCAGGCTGCTCCACCGCTGGGTCGATGTGCGGATACCGGTGGTTCTCGAACACCCGGAAGTAGCGGTCCAGCCGGACGTCCACGCTGGACGGCTGGATAAGCTCGGGTGCGAAGGGATCGAGCTTTACCCGTCCCGACTCGATCTCGGCTCGGATGTCTCGGTCGGAGAGCAGCACGCTGGCAACCTACCGGTTCCGGTACGATGTCGGGGCGATGGAAGTGCAGGACCGCCGTGTACCTTCGAAGATGCGGTGACCTGCACGGCCCGCGCGGGTGTAGTTCAATGGCAGAACATCAGCTTCCCAAGCTGACAGTGGGAGTTCGATTCTCCTCACCCGCTCGCACCTAGAAGCCCAGGTCAGGGCAGTGATCCGGACTTGGGCTTCAATCTTGTCAAGGCGCCTGCCGGGCTCGCGTGCCATTAACGTGCCATTAGCCCGCGGGGACGAGCGCGCCAGCCGGGCCGTCCTCGTCGTCCTGCTCGCTGCTCTGCTCGGCCTCGACATGTGCGTTGATCGCGTTCGTGATCGCTCTGTCCGCACCGCGGGAGCCGTATTAGATCAAGGCGGCGCCTGCGGCGCCGCTGGCCCGGCGTCAGCGCCGGGCTCTGCCTTGGGAGGCCCGCCCGGCGCACGCCGGGCCGCACACCTGCGCAGCACCCAGATCAAGGCGGCTCACACGTCACGCGGACCGGGTGCAATACACAGCCGTCTTCCTCCGTCCCGTTGTCCAGCTCGCGCGGTTGCAGGGCCGCCTTCGGCGCCGCACGCGGACCTGGCTAGCGGACTTGCGGCGGGACGGCCGCCGCAGCTGGCTCGGGGACTTGCGGTGCGGCGGGCGGAGACCGACCTCCGCCACACTTAGAGGATGGATCAGACATCGATCACCGCTGCCGGTGCAATCGACACGTTCCTGGTACTGCTGATCGGTATCGGGCCGAAGATCGCGCTGGTCCCGTTCCTGGAAATCACCGCTTCCCTGGACCCGGCCACCAAGCAGCGCGTCCTGCGCAAGATGATGACCACAGCGGCGGCGGTGGCCGTGGTCCTCATGGTACTGGGCGAGCTGCTGCGCGCACTGCTGCACTTCACGATCGGATCCTTGTCCATCGCCGGTGGCGTGATCTTGCTCGTGCTGGCGGTGTGGATGGTCCTCGGGCCAGCCGGTAGCAGCAGCCAGAGCGCCGCTGGGAAGGACCCGATGCAGCTCGCCCAGTTCCCGCTGGCGGTGCCGTACCTGCTCAACCCGGTGGGCATCGTCGGCCTGATGACGATCTCCGCTGAGGCGGATTCGCTCAGCGTCTTCGCCGTGGAGTTCGGCATCTTGGTGGTCGTCCTGCTCATCGACATGGTGGTGTTCCGCTGGGCGAACCGGGTGAGCGAGAAGCTCGACGAAAGCCGCATGCTGGTCACCGAGAAGGTCTTCGGCTTCCTGATCGCGGCGATTGCCGTGCAGCTGGTCCTCGATGGCCTGGCCTCGGTCGGAGTCATCGGGCCTGTCCCGCACTGAGCGTATGGACCAACCCGGCCGCGCCCGCTGCCGTCGCGCACGGCACGTCATGCAGCGATCAGACTGCCGCTGAGCACCGTTGGTGCCAGGGAATGTAGATCAGCTGAGGGCGTGGTCCCGGCTAGGGTGATGCGTCCGGAAAGTCCAGGATGGTCTTGATGTCGTCGGGCTGGCGGGTGTAGGCGTCGTCCCACTGGTCGAGCGGCACTTGCCGGGTGATGAGGTCGGCGAGCCAGCCGGGGTCGGCTTCGGCGAGAGCTTTGGCAGCCAGTTCGTAGTGGTGCCGGTTGGCGTTAACCGAGCCGAACAGGACGGAGTTTTGCAAGACCATGTTGCGGTTGAGAAGTCCCGGGTCAACATTGGCCTCGGCGCCGGCCGCGGAAACCCCGGTGAGGCATATGATCCGGTAGCGGACGTGCTGCGGGCCTGCTTCGAGCAGCATCTGGAAATGGCCGGTGCACTCGATGACGATGTCCGCCTCCGCGGCCGCCTCGCCGAGGTCTCCGCTGTGGAAATAGGTTGCCCCCAGGCGGCGGACCATCTCGGGCTTGCGGCCTTCGGTGACCCGGTCAAGCACGTAGGTCTGGTACCCGCGCTGGGTCGCCAGCAGAGCGGCCAGCAGCCCGATCGGCCCGGCCCCGGTGATGAGTACCTTCTCCGGTGCCCACGCCGCCCGGCGGCCGATCTTTTCGATGTGGTCCCAGGCCTTGGCCACGACGGTGGTGGGTTCGAGCAGCACGCCGAGAATCCCGAGGGTGGGATCCACCGCGACCAGGTACTCGGGGTGGATGCGGTAACGCTCGGACGCATAGCCGTGACGGCCCTTGATGCCCCGCTCGGTGTACTGGCCGTTCATGCACATATCCCAGTGCCCCGCCGCGCACGCCGGGCACGGAACAGGGTCACGTCGGCGGACGATGCCGACCACCAGGTCCCCGGGGCCGAATCCGGTCCCCGGGGCGGCCTCGGCCACCTGGCCCAGCGATTCGTGCCCAATGATGAGGCGGTCCTCACCAGACGGGGCTGATCCGTACTCGCCGCCGATGATCTCCAGATCGGTGCCGCAGATGCCGACCGCCTGCGTCTGGACCAGGATCGGCCCGTCCTGGTCCGGAGGCTCCGGCATGTCGGTAAGTGCGACGCAGCCTTGCGTTCCCGGGATGACCGTGATGGCCCGCATAGCCTCACCATAACAACAAAGCCGATATCTCTTCGGCTACGGGCCGGACGCGCTGGTTAGCTCCTCTCGGGTGCCGATTTCCTCGATGGTTGCCTGGGGAGAAAACGCTGTGGTGACAATGACCGGATGCTCAAGTTAGCATCCGAGCAAGACGGCCCGGATCGTCCGGCATCCAGGCGAGGCCGCCGGGATGCCCGGTCACCCGGCGTGGCCTCGCTAAGGCGCTCCCTCATGCGGGTGCTCCCGGACGTCGCGCCAAGGCGGAGGCGGGGGAAGGTCCTGCGCGGTCGCGGACCCGGACAATGTCGCGAAGGGCAGTTGTGACGTCTGAGATGACAGATTGGATAGACGTGTCGGTGACCGTCAGGAACGGCATGCCGCACTGGCCTGACAATCCGCCGATCGTGCTGGAGCGGGTGATGGACCTGGGCCGCGGCGACGACTGCAACGTCTCCCACCTGGCCATGGGGGTACACAGCGGCACCCACATGGACGGGCCGGTGCACTTCATTCACGAAGCGGCCGGGCTGGATGAGATGCCGCTGACCGCGACCATGGGCGAGGCCCGGGTGATCCAGATCGAGCATCCCCGCGAGATCACCGTCGACGAGCTACGGACGCACCGGCTGCAGGCCGGGGAGCGTGTGCTGTTCCGGACATCGAACTCAGCCCGGTGCTGGCACAGCGGCACCTTCGTCGAGGACTTCGTGTATATCTCCGAGCAGGCCGCCATGCACCTGGCCGAGACGAAGGTGCGGACCGTCGGGGTTGACTACCTGTCCGTCGGCGGGTACTGCTCCGACGGGGCCACGATCCACCGCATCCTGCTGCAAGCCGGTATCTGGATCATCGAGGGACTCGACCTGTCAGCGGCCAGCGGCGGCCGGTACGAGATGATCTGCCTGCCGGTCAAACTGCATGGCAGTGACGGGGCGCCTGCCCGGGCCATTCTCAGACCCCTCGGCGGCCACGGCCCCAGCCAGGCCGTTTCCGCGGAGGCAGCGCCATGAGGCTGCTGGTGGTCGGCGGCGGCCCCGCGGGCCTCGCGGCTGCAATGCAGGCGCGGGAGCTGGGCGCCGACGTCACGCTGCTGGAAGCCGAGCAGGTCGGGGGAACCAATCTGAACCACGGACCGGCGCCGGTCCGCACCCTGGCCCGGGCCGCCCGGCTGGCCCGGGACTGGTCCTCATGGGAGCGCTTCGGCCTGGAAGGCCCCCGGCCGGTCCCCAACCTCGAAGCCGTCCTGGCCAACACCGCCCGGGTCGCCCGCTACGCCCACGACAAGAAAGACATCGCTGGCCACCTGCGCCACAATGGGATCGACCTGACTGAGCACCTTGGCCCCGTCCGGTTCACCGGCCCGGACACCGCGCGTGCCGAAGACGGCCGCAGCTGGCACGGAGACCGCATCGTCATCGCGGTCGGCTGCCGTGCGGCTCGACTGCCGGTCCCGGGCGGCGAACTCGCGCTGACCTATCACGACATCTGGACCCTCGACGCCCTGCCACAAGAGGTCACGGTCATCGGCGGGGCCGACACCGGCTGCCAGATAGCCTCGATCTTCGCCGACCTCGGAGCCGATGTCCGGCTTATCGAAGCCGGTCCCCGGCTCGTGCCCGGCGCTGATACCAGCATTTCCGCCGCGCTGGGCCAGGCATTCGAGGCCAAAGGCATCAAGGTCATCACTGGCGCGAAGGTCCAGGCCCTGGAACGCAGCGGCGAGCAGGTCAGCATCCAGTTCACCCGCGGCGGCCCGGCTGAGCACGCAACGACGGACGCCGTATTCGCCGCCGTCGGCTGGCCCGCCAACCTGCACAACCTCGATCTTGACGCCGCCGGAGTCACCAGCAGCCCGCGAGCCGTCCCGGTCGATAACTACCTGCAGACCAACGTCGAGCACATCTTCGCCGCCGGTGACGTCAACGGCCGGTCCAAGCTGGTTCAGAGCGCCAGGATTGAAGGCCGCATCGCAGCGTGGAACGCCGTCCGCGGCCCCACCCGCCAGCCCGGCCACGACGTGGTGCCCAGTGGCAGCTTCACCGACCCCGAGTACGGCTCGGTCGGCCTGACCGAGGACCAGGCCGCTGGCGATCACGACATCGCCGTGGGAATCGCCCGGTACGACGACCTCGTCCGGCCCGTGGCAGACGGCCACCCCGACGGCTTTTGCAAGCTCATCGCCGACCAGCACAGCCACCTAATTCTCGGCGCCCATGTGCTCGGCGAATACTCAGCCGAAACCGTCCAGGTCGTCGCAACTGCCGTGCGCGCGGGCATGAACGTCGAGCAGCTCGCCGAGATGCAATTCGCTTACCCGACCTTCACCGAGGCGGTCAGCATGGCCGCCCAGAAGGCCTGCCGCACCATCGGCATCGGGCAATTCCCGCCCGCCTGGAGTTACCTCGGATCCCCGGAATGAGCCGCCACCTGACCCAGCGGGCGGAAGACGCAAGGCTCCTGCCTGGGCTCGGATCCGGGGATGGCCCGCTGAGTGTATGTGCCCGCCCCTCCAGCCTCCCGAAATGACGGAGTGATCGAGACCAGTGAGCCGGTCCCGGGCAGCCACCCTACGAGCCAACCGGACGAACGACATCTCGCCGCAACGGACGACCGCGGACTGGGACGTGGCGGACGGTCCAGCGTGTGAAGCGCCCCGAACCTGTCTGGAAACCCTACTGGTACCTACGGATCAGACGACCCGCGACGGAGCAGGGCGAGCCCGCTGCGTGCCCAGGGGGAGATACTAGAACCCGCTGGCGAGGATGCGCACGTCTAAACGGATTTGTAAACGGGACGCGGTGAAACAAGGCGAGACAGGCGAGACGTGACCGTTCCAGGAAGATGCCCGACCCTCCATACGCTGAGGCCAGCGCAACGAACTGAGACCCTCCGAGACGGGGTGGACGCGCGTCAGACGGCTCATAACCCAGCGATGACCGGTAGCAAATATCTTCGGCGGGTGCTCCGGCTCCGGGATGCCCAAGACCGACCTGCTCTCGGGTTCGTAGGTGGCTGGGGAGCCTGGTCATCCCGTCCAGCATCGACCCAGGCAGAGCCGAGCAGACCGGGCCCAGGGGGTCAAGGCCGTTCGTCCGGTCGGGCGCTGCGTCTTGACCCTCTGGGCCCCGGCCCGCTCCCCGGTGGGTAGGCCGAAGGCAGGCGGGATGTCCAGCCAAGTAGGCGCTGCGATCCAAGATCGCCGTGCCATTAGCGTGCCATTAACCCCCGCCAACCAGGGTGAACGACGGTCACTGGCGGACACGCGAACCGCCAGCTCACGCCCCATGACGGCCGTGCCCGTACAGATTCCCAAGCTGACAGTGGGAGTTCGATTCGCCTCACCCGATCCACGGGCACGACAGGCTCAGGGCTTCGGCCCCACGTAGATGAAGGATTTCCAATTCTGGTCGCCATCCTTGAAGCACTGACCATGCGGCGCGTACTGAGGGCACCGCCCATTGAGCATCCGCACCGTGTGTGACACATAGGTGAGGACCTGGTAGGTGTTCACGTCCGCGGGCATATAGCGGTCTGATTGGGCTGATCCCATCGAGCCTGTGAGCATCAGCAACCCGGCGAACACTCCGATCACCGCGGATCCGCGCAGCGGAAACCCTGGCCGCGACCCCCGGTCGTGCGATCTGGCCGGCCCGCTACCGAGCCGCAGGGACAGGGCCGTTTTCGCCCCGACCAGCCTCACCGCAATCAGGTACGCCGCAAGGCCGATGAACACAAGCCCGCAGTACAGCAGCTGATTGTCTGTCCGGATCCACAGCTGGACTTCCCCTGTTGAGTACATCCGCGCAACGAAATAAAGCCGCATCAGCCAGGCGCTGGCGAAGATGCACGCGATGGCGACCACTGCGGAACGGCGCAGCCCGAGCCAGAGCGTTACACCAAGGGCCACGAACAGCAGCGCGGTGAACAGGCTGACCCCGCCGATCTCCCCGGGCGGGGGCCACTGGGTGACCGTACCTGGCAAGTCGGTGCGCCACATCGCGAAGTACGCAGGATCGGTGTAGGCGTCGAAGCCGTAGTTCCTGTCCACGGTTCCGGCATTCTGGAGCAGAATGACGGCGTACCAGCCCGCCACGAGGAGGAACGCCACCGCGGTTGTACCGGCGACAGCCAGTCCCCTGAGGCGGCCAGATCGCCCTGAGTGCCATGGGAAGAGCAGGAGCATCGCGACGACAATGCCTAAAGCGCTCCACACGAACCATCCCGAATAGGTGAGGAACAGCAGCCCAAGCACGAGCCCGAGCCCGGCGGCCTTGAGCAGCAGCAGCCGCCAGTCTTCGCCCGGGGCCCGCCGCAGCGCCCGCAGCAGCGCGGCAAGCACGGGCGGAAATATGATCAGCACCGCCGCGTCATACGGCTTGTAGGAGTCGATCAGCGCCATCATCGGAACGACTCCGATGATGAGTGCCCACATCGGCCGGAACAGCATGCGCCATGCGAGGTAAGACAGGGGCCCGATGATGGCCGCGCCCAGAATCTCCATTCCCTTGAACGCATAGGCGGCGTTGCCCGCGTAGAAGATCTTGGCGAGGCCCGCAAGGCCGTAAAGCGACAGCGGCGGATATACGGGCACGGGATCGCCGTGACCGTGCATGATCGAGGTTGCCCAGGCGACGATCCGGCCGGTGTCACCGTTAAGTCCGAACATCGGCCAGGGCGTTCCAAGCAGCGAGACCACGGCCCCGGCTGCAACGAAGCCGCTGGCCAGACCGGCTAGGGCCGAACAGCTCAGCCGGATGGCAATCTCGAACAAGCTCCCGCCGCGCAGCCGCTGGGCCATCAGCAGAACAGCGAGGAGCGCTACGCCGGCAAGCGCGAATCGCAGCTGGATCGCGGCAAGCCCGCTGACCTGCCCGAGCCGGTTCATCGGATTCACATCCAAATGCCGGACAAGCAGCGGGAGCAACAGGCAAGACACGAGGCCCACGGCAGCTTCCGCTAAGATCAGCAGGCATCCCCGGGTTCGGTCGCGGCCCCACCAGCGCCTCTTCCCCGGATCAGGCACGTCCTCCGCGTCCTCAACCTCTGGGTTGTGCGGTATGGGAACGACATCGGAACTCATCTGAAATGGCCCCTCGATCGGTGCGCAAGGGGCTCTGCCGTGTGTCTGAGAGCGCAGCGTACGTGCAATCCAGGGGGCCCAATCGGGACAGACTAGCCGATGCCTGCGCACACTATCAGGGCCGCGGGTGCCGCGACCAAAGTCGTACTGGTCTAGACCGCGGCATCCTTCGAGCGGCGATGACCTGGCTTACCAGAGTCACGAAGGTCTCGCCGAACGGCTGCCGCGCGGGTCCGGCCGCTGCCGTGATGCCATTCATGAAGAGGCTTGCGTCTCACCCAGTGACGGGAGCGCAGCCGGTGGCGGTGGATCGTCACTGCTGACGTGCTGCACGCGGCGCGCGCGGGTGGCGTGCCAGCCGAGTATGCCGAGCATGATCAGCCCCGCGGCCATGGTGAGCAGCGGTGCTGTGGACCCGGTGACCGGATGCCAGGTCCCGCGCAGCGGGTTGAGCGAGTGGCCGGCGCCGATGCCGGATTGCCACCGGTCCATCACCCAAACGAGGCTCAAAAGCTGGAAGGGCAGCAAGAACAAGATTACGATCCGGCTGCCGGTGGCCTGCCAGGCCACCGGCAGTACGTCGGTGCGTCCGAGGGTGAAGGCGGAAAGCAGCGGGATGCCCACCGCGACCGGCAGGACGTACCTGCCCTGGAATGGGAGGTTCGGCGCTGTCAAGTCGGAAACGACTGGAATGGCGAGCACGCCGACGATCAGCACGCCAAGCCGCCAGCGGTCGGTCCAGGTTCCCCACGCCAATGCGGCCATCGCAAGCACCACGAGGGGCAACAGCCAGGCGAGCAAGATCACCTCCGGCGGCCGCGTGTCGTAGTACGAGAAGCCATCGATGGCCTGCCCTACGAGGCGGGGTAGCGGCGCGAATGCGTGCCTGAGTGCCTGAGAGGCGGTGTAGTCGGGTCTGGCGTATATCCCTATCTGGGTAACCTTGAACGCGACGGTCCACGCTGCGCCGATGACGCACGAGACCAGTACGGCTGCGGACCAAATCCATGTCGATGCCTGTGGCCGCAGCTGACGCAGCCTGGCCCGGACTGGTGGGACGAGCAGCAAGGCAATCCAGCCGACGACGAAGGCGGGCCCCATGACGCGGAACTGCGCGATGGCGATCGCCGCTATCGAGGCCCTCCGCAGCAAGCTGCGGACGTTAGGGGAGTCCTCGTCGAGCAGCAGCGGTATCGCCGCTGCGGCAAGGCAGACGCCGGCCGCGATCTCCACGGCGTTTGGGTTCACCCCCCCGGTCAGCTGAAACGCCGCCGGGGTCACGGCTAGGAACAGGGCGCCGGTCATCAGCGGTGACTGGCGCCATTGCGCGCAGCTCAGCCATGCCGAGGCCAGGAATGCCGCGCACAGCGCGGCGCTGATGAGCCGCGCCAAAATAACACCGGTCCAGTCGGGCCAGCGCACCAGGGGCTCGCCGACCGCGGCGTAGTACAGGGGGTTATAGCGGCCCGCTCCGGTCAGGACCGTCACCGGTGTCCTCCCGCCGGGCCCCGGCTGCGGACCACATGCGGCGCTGCGCTCTGGATGGCCGTGATAACAGTCACGGCTGACTGGCGAGAGATCATTTCTCGGTGGCACCAGGCCGCGTGGCACTGTCTGATATGCGCCGAGGACGTCCCCGCGTCCTACGGCGGGAGCCTGAAATATCTGACCCTGCACGACACCCGCGGCGCGGATCACGTGCCTCATCTCGTCAGGCGTCCCGTCGTACGGTGAGGCCAGTGCCCACGCGGATGCGATGAGAAAGAACGCGGCAAACGAGATCAGCCAAGGCCGCACGGCCCGGCCCGGCATCGCTCGGCGCATGCTAGCCCCCGCCCTCGGTCGCCGCCACCGGCCAGATCCGGGCATTCCCACGTCGTGGACTGGATTTTGCTTCCCAAGTCTGCCTGAATCCGGTTGATCGGGACGGTTGCGCGCGTTTGCGGATGTCCATTATGGGATTTATCAGCATTCCACGCACCTGGCGACCGAGCGCAGCGGCGTCCGGGCCCGTCGGGGACCCCTGCACCGCCAGCCGCCACTTTGGGTTCGGGCGGAACGTCTGAGACGCAAGTCAGCGCGCCGAGGTGCGAGCAAGCAACTGTCCAGGCCAGCCAGGGCGCCAGAGAAGAGGCGGGACGCCGGAGACGCGGTGGCTGCACGCGGGCGAGTCCGTCATCTTGCGCGGGTCCGGGGGGCAAGAGCCATGTCGCCCACGCTCTGGCGCACCTGGCCATCCACCACGGCGCCGACGCCCGGTTCCTCAAATCAAACCGGGTCCCGGCCGACTAGTACCCGCTGTTCCCCAACCCCGTCGTGGCCGCTAACCGGGAAGGGGACACCACGTAACACTAGAAACAGGCCAGGACCTGGGAATACGTGAGCGCGGTCCTGGGGTAGAACGTGAGCGCCCACACGACAGCACCGTCACAAATGCCGGTGTTCGGCCAGCAGAGGTGCTCACGTCGAAAGATTAGAGGTTCGCGATGGCGGGTCCGAGCAGGGATAACGCGCTGGATCACGTGGTCGTGGTTGTATTCGAGAACCGGTCCCTGGATAACGTGCTTGGCCATCTGTACGGGCCGGAGGATGACAAGACGTTCGAGGGCGTGATCGGCAAGGACCTCACCAACCCGATTCCGGAGTGGGCCGAGCACGGCGCCGATCGCAAGGTGGTGCGGTACACGGTGGCCACGGACATGGATAGCCCCAATCCCGACACGGGGGAGGAGTATCCGCACACCAACACCCAACTGTTCAACATCCTCAGCGACGCGAACCGGTTCAAGCTCGGCGCGGAGATCTCGGCGCCATACAACGCTCCCGAGCCTGGCCAAACGCCGACGATGGACGGCTTTGTCACCGACTACATCAGCACGCTGACGGCGGAGTTGGGCCGTCAGCCCACCTACGAGGAGTACTCGCAGGTGATGACCGGGTTCAGCCCGGAACAGATCCCCGTGCTGAGCGGGCTGGCGCGCGGGTTCGGCGTGTTCGATCACTGGTTCTGCGAGGTGCCGTCGCAGACGTTCACCAACCGGTCGTTCTGGACCGCCGCGACGGCGTCGGGGTTGGTGGTGAATGAGCCGGTCCCGAACTGGCTGGCGCAGAACAACGCTGAGACGATCTTCAACCGGCTTGAGCAGCACGGTAAGACGTGGAAGGTCTACATCGGCGAGCCGGACAGGTTCTCTGCCACCGGACTGATCCACTACTCGCGGCTGAAAGACCGGTTCACGACGCATTTCCTGCCGTTCGCCCAGTTTGAGGCCGATGCCGCCAGCGGGGATTTGCCCGACTTCTCGTTCATCGAGCCGTGCCTGATCCTGGGGCATGGGGACTACCACCCTGCAGTCTCGCGTGCCCTGGGGCACGGCGTCGTGGTCCCCGGTGTTGACCCGCCGTCGTCAATTCTGGGCGGTGAGGCGTTCCTGGCACGGATCTACAACGCCTACAAAGCGATGCAGTCCCCCGCCGGGTCCAATGTCTGGAACACGACCTTGCTCATCGGCTGGGACGAACCGGGCGGCACCTTCGACCACGTCCCGCCCGGCCCGGTGCCACCACCGGACCCATCCGCTTCGCCGGCCAGCTCGGGTTCAGGTTCGACCGCTCGGGCTACCGGGTCCCGGCCATCGTGGTGTCACCGTGGGTGGCCGAAGGCGAAGTATTCACCGAGGAGCACCGGCACACCTCACTGATCGCCACGCTGCGGGAGCGCTGGGCACTGGGAGAACCGCTCACGGCCCGCGACGCTGCCGCCCGGACGTTCTCCCACGCCTTCACCCTCGACACCCCGCGAGACCCACACACGTGGCGTGGCGGACCCGCGGCCGGTGCCCCAGTACATCCAGGATGCGCTCGGCCTGGGCAAGGCCCTGTCCACCCTGGGCAAAGCCGCTTTCAACGGCATACGGGCATACGCGGAGCAAAACAACATCGAGATCGAGGGACTGCCCGCCGATCCCCAAGCCGAGATCCCCTCAGAGCAGGCGCTGCACATCATCCATAACTTCCTTGCCATCCAATTCCCCAAGCTGCATCCGGACGCTCCGGGACCTGGCGTCCCAAGCACCGCCTGATTCCGGATGCGGAACCAAGCCGTGGCGCGTCCCGGCTCAGGATCCGATTCCTCGGTGTCGTTCCTGATCCTCATAGACTGTTTTTGATCTTCCGGGCCATTGCAGTAGCTATCACGCTGCAAAACGCCGTTGCGCGCAAAGAATCGCTTCTAGATCAGGGCTACCGGGACATCCGGGCGCTACGCGACAAGCTGCGTGTAATTAGGGTCCAGATTCCCAGGGTTGGTCGAGCCGCCTATTGGTCGTCGATAACTGCTGACACGCTTGCCGCTTGTGACCAAGCCGTCTCAATAGAGCGCAGAAAATGTTGACACGACCTCGGGCCGCCTAATCCACCTTGATGTAGTTCAGGTCGAAGTCGTGCTTCCACTGCGACCCGTCTGCAGACCCCTCCCAAGCGCCCTTGATCGTCCGGCCGTCGTCGGAGAACATCCCCGTGTAGCGCTGCCAGAAGCCGGGGGCCTCTCGCCACAGTTTCCAGACGCCACCGTCCAGGCTCATCTGGTAGCTGCGGACGACTCCGCGCGAGTCGTAGTAGTGCTGCGAGAAGGTCTCCGCTTCAACCGAACCGATGATCGCGAGGCCGCTCGGGGCAGCGGGATTGTCGACCGTGAAGTGCTGAATCAGGAAGAACCCCCCCTCAAGCCACTCGAACGTGGCGCGGCCGCCGCGATCACTGACGGGGGGACTGCCGGGGCCGAAGTAACCAGCAACGAACGAGGCCTCCATCTCCCACTCCCCGACCAGTGCATCCAGACGGGAAAGCGCCGCAGGCCGCTCGGCCGGAATATCGCCTGGACTGTCGGTCCTTCCCGGCTGCGGCGGATCCTGTGGTTCGTTCATGTTCATCGTGTTGCCTCCTGGAACCTCGATCGGTCGTAATCCGGACCCTAAGGTTCGGGCGGGCTACCCGGAAGCTCCAATTCGGCGCCCATCGAGTGGGCCAGTTTGGCAGCCAACGCCATAGGAGATCAATAGAACGCTGGTTCCAATGGGGTGTCCGCACGCATCCTTCGAAGCGCGGATCAACCGGTCGGGCGCATCGGGTTCAGCGAGATCGAGACCCAGAGGTGGACCGATGCGTCATCGTCGGCCAGGGCTTCGGTGACCCCGTCGACCACGGCCTGCGCTCCGCCTGGGTCGGCTCCCATGCTGCCATTCCCGGGAGGCCTTGACACTGACGATCCGTGCCACTTCCACCACCAAAGGTGACTAGAGCTCTCGCCCTACCTAGACGCGAAAGGTCCGGACGCTGGCAGTTATCGTCGTCGCCGCTCCCAAAGTGATCTACGGCATGTCTCGCAGACCCTTGCGCCAGGCTGGTTGCGGCTATCACAAATGCTGGGCTGGCCGAACGGTATTGGCCGCCGGATTCGCCGCCAATGCGCCGATTCGTCAGGGGAAGCTACGGCACCTCAACTGCCGTCGGGAAACCCGCCGCGGTGGGAAACCATGGGATAGTGCGGCAACGCCGCGCTGGGCTCGTCGACGATGGCCCTCGTCTGGGTCACGTAGGGCGCGTGCGCCCGCCACCCGTCGGGGTACGGCACCAATCCTTGGGCCAGGCGGAACTGTTCTCCCGCCCGCTGGTCGACGAGTCGCTCAAGCGATTCCCGGAGCCTGTCGATTTCTGCTTTGCCAAACCGCGGCCGCCAGCGTTCCTCGACCAGGCCCAGGAGATGACGGCACTTGTCGTGAGATTTCTGGCCTTTCGGGGTGAGGCGAGCCAACTTTGCCCGGCTGGCGGTCTGATCCGGTTCGACCACGACGCAGTCGTGCCGCTCGAGGAACTTCACCGACGCGCTGATCGCTTCCACCGACACGCCGGTCGCCCTCGGAAGGTCCCTGATGCGGACGCCCCGCTCGGTCAGGACCCGCAGGGCATTGGCACTGATCGCGAGCGCCAGGCGCGACTCACGTTCGAAGTCGATGGTGAACGCGAGCAGCACCTGCGAGAGCAGCGCGGACAGATCCAGGCCGGGTGCCACGTCTCCCTCGCTGCCGGCCGGCGCCCGCTCCGCATGATCTCGCTTCGACACGCCCGCCACCGGGAGGTAGCGGGGCAAGTCGACGTCGAATTGCCTGACCAGCGCCCGCAGCGATGCACGGAGGTTATCGATTTCGTCCCTGCCGAATCGTTGCTCCCAGCGGGCCTCGATGATGCCTGCCAGCGGTCGCCACACTTCCCGAGCCTTCCGGCCCGCGCGGGTGGGGCGAACCACCCAGTCGCGGCGCGGCGGATCTGGCCGGCCGTCAGCCGGATCCGGTTCGACAATGACGTACCCCCACCGCTGGAGGCCCGCCAAGTTGGTCATGCGCGCCTGGTCCTGGACGTCACGCAGGGGCCTTCCCTCCCCGGCGATGAACCGCATGAAGTTCGCCCACATAGCCATCGACACCAGCCACGGGCCTCGTTGCGAGTGGGCGGCGGGGCCACGGGTCGTGGTGTGCGGCATCTGATGCTCGAACTCGTTATCGAACTCGATCGTGAACGCGACCAGTACCTGCGACAGCAGCGCGGACAGGGGCAGACCAGCAGCCACGCGTGCAACGCTATCCACTCGGCGCCCTGGCGGCACCTTCGCTGGTGTCTCGGTGACGTGCCGCGGTGCCGCCGAACGGCCGTCGTGTCCCAGAAACACGCCATGATCCGCCGCCGTGTTACCTTTCCCGCGCCATGCGCAGGTTAGTTAACACAAGAAGGGATCATGGCCCAACTGGCAGGTCAGCTGAGGGTGCATAGGCAAGGTCGTACCATTTGTCAGCCTGCTGGCGGTAGCGCGCAACATGCGACCGGCGGCGGCCGGCCCGGCCCGGCCCGGCCCGCCCGGCCCGGCCCGGCCCGGCTCGCCCGGCCGCATGCTCGCCCGGCCCGGCCCGGCCCGGCCCGGCCCGCCCGGCCCGGCCCCTGCTCGGGCGGCCCGGCCCTGCTCACCCGCCCGGCCCGGCCCGGCCCTGCTCATGCACGCAGCCATCCACGCCGGCACTCCACACTGGGGCCCGGTGCCAGCATGCCCGCGCGCCAAGGCGGCGTGGGCAGGATGCCGGGACCGCCCGGGTTATGCGATGGCTCCGCCGTCGTGGCCGGTTCCCGGCGCCGGTTTACCCGCTGGCTTGTTCTCGGCCGGCGACGCTCGGTCCAGCTCGATCAGCCGGTAGCAGAGTTCCACTAGCACGAGGCCGAGAGCCGCTTCGATGAGGCCCTCCGCGACTCCATGAATGGCCAGGAACTCCACGATCCTGCCTGGATTGGCTGAGTGGGGGACAGCGGCAGGCAGTTCACCCGCTACGAGTACTGGGAGCGTCGCGAGCAGGAAGACTCCCCAGAAGTGCTTGCGGACCAGATGGGCCGATCGGCGCAAGGCGCCGAATACCCGCCGGTGCTCGATCTCAATCACCGGGCCGACGACTGCCAGGAGATTGAGCGCGATCAGCCCCGGGAGGATCAGCGCGATCAACCCGACGACCACCAGCAGGACCACCATCAGGTCCGCGCAGATCAGGCGGCGCCACGGCAGGTTCCGCAGCACGTCGCTGATGGAGGCATGCCCCTGGCAGTGCTCTGCCTCGCCAACCAGCCTGCTCAGAAACCCCGACAGGAACACAACGCCAAGAACACTGGCACTCGACGCGCTCAGATCAGCCACGATGGCGACAGGTACGTTCGTCCGGTCGACCAGATCGTGGGCGACCGTCTCAAGCGCCGCCGCCACCGTGGACACCACGATGGCGACGGCAACAATCCGCCAGAAGCTGCGGCGACCCGCGGTGGCCGCCGCGGTAATGATTGCGCCGATACCCAGCGCCGGAGCCCGGCGCGTCGGGTCACTGCGGTGTGGAGTCACGGCATGCCTGCGCTACGTAGGGCATGTATCGCAGATATTCGCCGTCCGGATTGGCATCCGGACGGCGTGCGGGGTCGTGGCCGGCACTGCCGTCGTCGCCGATAGCGCCACTATCGGCTCCCCCGGGAGCGAGCAGGGCCTTGCCGATCGCCGCCTGGATCACCCGCCCGTATCCACCTAGATCTTCGAGACACCTAAAGCCGGATCTGGGACTACCGTGCCAGGTCAGGCTAACCCAGACGCCGGTACGGCTGATCCGTGCGGGGCCCGATCGGCGTCAGGGCGTGATGCCCTAACCGTGCCACCGACCAGTGACTCCGGGTTGAAGTTCTGGTGTGGTGGCGACTCGTTGCGCGGAGGCCTCGCTGTCTCCGCCTACGGGACCCGGGCTTGGCCATCGCGCCGGGACAGGCGACGCCGGCTGGTTAAGCCTTGCCCGCGCTGCTGCGCCACGAAGTCCTTGCCCCGGATCGTGGCGAAGGACACCAGGCCTGACACGAGCGCGATGATCGCCGCGATGAACAGGATCCTGTCCAGGCCCGCGGTGAAGGCGGCCTTGGTGATCATTCCCACAGCGCCCCTGGACCGCGCGGGGAGTTGCCCGATCACCTGCCTGACATCCCCGGATCGCACCGCAGTGGCGATCTTCGGGCCGCTGGCGGACAGCCCTGGCACAGCCGGCACCTTGACCAGAACCTCTTCGGTGACCTTGTTCGCGAACAGGGTCCCTAGCAGGGCTATGCCGGTGGCGATCCCGACCTGCCTGAAGGTCGAGTTGATGCCGGAGGCCATGCCTGACCTCTCCGGTTTCACCACGCCCACAGCGGTCGAGGCGAGCGGCGGATTAATCATGCCGACGCCAGCCCCGGCCACGATAAGGCCGGGGACGAGGTGAGCCCAGGACGAACCCACGTCGAGCCCGCGCATGAGGAGGAGCCCCACGCCGACAACGAGCAGGCCTGGCCCGATCAGCAGACGCACCGGGACGTGCGAGGACAAGCGTCCGGCGATTGCGGAGGTCGCCAGGATCCCGCCGGAGAGCACCAGCAACCGCACGCCGGTGGCCAGCGCGCTGTAGCCCAGGATGTCTTGCAGATACAGCACCAGATAGAGCAGGACGGAGAAGATAGAGGCGCTGAGGCCGAATGCCGCAATCGAGCCGCCGCTGAACGTCGGGAGCGCGAAGAGCTTCAGGTCGAACATGGGGTGGCTGCTCCGCCGCTCCACCGCAAGGAATGCCAGCAGCAATACCACTGCGGCCGCGAGGCAACCGATCACCACGCTGTCGGTGAAGGACCGTTCGCTGGATTCGATCAGCGCGTAGACGAGGCTGGACAGCGCCAACGTGAACAGCGCGAAGCCTGCCCAGTCCGGCCTGCGGGCGTGCGGCGTGCGCGTCTCCGCGACCTCGAGCACGACGATCGCGATAGCCAGGATCCCAATGGGGAGGTTAACGAAGAAGATCCACCGCCACGACAGGCCGGATGTCAGCACGCCGCCAAGCAATGGCCCGATCGCCACGGCCAGGCCGGTGATCGCACCCCAAACGCCGAAGGCGACGCCCCTGTCCTTGCCATGGAACGCACTGGCGAGCAGCGCCAGCGACACGGAGAACATCACTGCCCCGCCGACGCCCTGCAGCGCGCGGGACAGCTGGAGCATGAGGGTTCCGGTAGCCACCCCGCACAACAGCGATGCCCCGGTGAAAACGACAAGGCCAATGATGTACAGGCGGCGTCTTCCGTACATGTCGGCCAGGCTGCCGGCCGTCAGCAGGAGGGCCGCAAGGCTCAGCGCGTAGGCATCCACGACCCACTGCAGACCGGAGAAGCTCGAGTGCAGTGCCTGCTGGATATCCGGCAGTGCGACGTTGACGATCGTGATGTCAAGCAGCAACATGAAGGTGCCCAGGCACACTGCGACCAGCGTCCACCATTTGTTGCGCGTTTTCCTCGCTGCGCGGTCCGCGTCGTGACCGCCCCGATCAAGATCAGGGCGGCGATGGTTCGCTTGCCACTCTGCGTGAGCGTCCGTCACGATACCCCCGCTCGGTCTCCGTTTCGATGGCCTCGAGCAACAGCGCACCCGCGGCCGCAAGCTTGAACGAGACGGTGGCGAGTAACGGCTTCTAGCCGAACAGATTCATGCACGACACGCACCTGCGTCACATCAGCGTAGGCGACCGGGGGTGCCCGGCATTCCATGGCCCTCAACCGACGCGCTCATGGCGGGACGCCCGCGCGGCCACAGGGTGCGCATCACGGAACGTGCCGGGGGGATCCCGGGGGGTCGTCCCCCGGGGCAATAGAGACTTAACGGCTGCGCGTGGTGACGCGGGACCTGCGGCCGGTCTTGATCTCATACCCGGTGGCAACGGACCAGCACCTCGCCGTACCATCGGCGCCATGGGATTCCCTTGACTGTGACTTAACCGCGCAGCACGTGCGCCGCCTTCCCCGTCCGACCTTGCCGGTTGGACGAGGAGGGAGGACATGTGAAGCCGAGGACGGCCACGCCCCGGCCCGCGCTGATCGGCGCAGGGGTGCTGGCAGCGGCGCTCGCCATCGAACTCGTCGACGAGCTTGTCGACGGCGTCAAGGGCGCGGCACTGCCACTTATCCGCCATGATCTGGGGCTGAGTTATGGCCAAATTGGCCTGCTCGCCTCGGTGCCGCTGGTGGCGGGGAGCATGCTGGAACTGCCCATCGGGGTCTTGGTGGGGGAGGGCCGCTGGCGGCGCCGAGCCGTGCTCGCCGGAGGCCTCGTTTTTGTCGCAGCCCTGCTAGCCGCGGCTGCGGCTCGCTCGTTCACTGGCCTGCTGGTCGCGCTGGTTGCCTTCTTCCCCGCTTCGGGAGCCTTCGTAGGCCTGACGGAATCTGGGTTGATGGACGCGGATCCCGGGCGCCGAACGCAGCACATGGCGCGGTGGACCTTGGCCGGTTCGGTGGGTTCTGTGGCCGGCCCTTTGCTGCTTGTCGCCGTCCTCGGCGGCGGCGGCACCTGGCGAATCGCCTACCTGCTGCTGGCCGGGTGCGCCGCCGTGACCTGGCTCGGAGCAGCCCGCAGCGGTCCACACCCAAATCCAGAGGCCGCCACCCACGCTCCCGCACAGGCCGCCGGCCCTCGTGCCGCCCACGCTGCCGGCCAGCAAGGCGGCGATCCCGCCCAGCGAGGCGGCGATCCCGCCCAGCGAGGCGGCGATCCCGCCCAGCGAGGCGGCGATCCCGCCCAGCCTGCGGACCCTCCCAGCGGCCAGGCTCCCGCCGCCCGGCAAGACGACGATCCCGCCCGGTCCGTCAAAAAGACCTTTGCGGATAGGGCGATCGGCGTCTTGCGCCAGCGGGAGGCGATGCGCTGGGTCGCGACTGTTGCAGATCGCCGACTTGCTGCTCGACGTGCTCACCGGTTTCCTTGCTGTCTACCTGGTGGACGTGGTCCACGCCACGCCTGCCCAGGCGGCGCTCGGCGTGACCATCCGGCTAGCAGCGGGGCTGGCCGGAGACGTCGTGCTCATCCAGGTCCTCGAGCGGGCAGGAAGCCTGGCGGTCCTTCAGGTAAGCGCAGTCGCGGCAGCCGCGCTGTATCCGGGATTCTTGCTTGTGCCTGGGCTGTGGTCCAAACTGCTCATCCTCACCGGGCTGAGCATCGCCACCGCGCCCTGGTATCCGGTGATGCAAGCGCAGTTGTACCGGAGCCTTCCCGGTCAAAGCGGACTCGCGGTATCCCTGACGAGCGCCGCGAGCATGGTCGGCGGCCTCGGCCCTGTTGCCATCGGATTCCTGGCCCAGCGGTTTGGGCTGGCCTGGGCGCTCGCCGGGCTGATGCTCGTTCCGGTCGCAATGAGCTTTGCCTTGAAACGCCGCCCACCTTCCTGATCCTGAACGGCTGCGCGGGTGGCCGGGCTCCTCGTCTCAGGCGCCAAAGGTAAAGGAGTCCATTAACAACCAAGCGCTTGCCAGTTACTCATTCGTAGGTTACTTTCCGGTTAATTTTCTCCTCAGAACGACCGGGAGGCCCTTATGCCACGCTCCCCGCTCACTCATCAGGGGGACGGATCCGTCACGACTGAGTCACGGCTGGCCACCCGATTAGCTGCCGCGCTGAGCCTCGCCGCGGCCTTCGCCCTTGCGGCGGCCGCGACCGCGGCGGCCGCTCCGGCCAGCACCGCGAGCACCGCCAGCACTACCAGAACTACCAGCACCGCGAGCATTGTCAGCTCCGCGAGCACCACGCATACCGCCGCCGCCTCCGGGCGTGCGAGCGCTACCGCGCCTGCGCGGGCCGGCGGTCTTCCCGTGATCTATAGTTTCGACGCTGGCATCACGGCCGGGCTTTTCAGCCCCGGATCCTCTCCGCCCGGATCCAACGACTTATCCTGCAAGCCCACCGCCGCCCATCGCTACCCGGTTGTGCTCGTGCATGGCACGTTCGGCGATATGACCGACAGCTGGCAGGCGCTGTCCCCATTGCTCAAGAACGCTGGCTACTGCGTTTTCGCGCTCAACTACGGCGGCTCGCCGGGAAACCTGATCCAGGGATACGAGGAGATATCCAATTCGGCGGCCCAACTCGCTGCCTTCGTCGACCAGGTTCTCGCCGCGACCGGCGCGAGCAAGGTCGACATCGTCGGCCACTCACAGGGTGGCATGATGCCGCGTTATTACCTGAAGTTCCTCGGTGGTGCCAGCAAGGTCAGCGTGATGGTCGCGCTGGCACCGTCGAGCCATGGCACCAACCTTGACGGCCTGTTCGGCCTGCTGCATGCCTTCCCGGGCGGATCGTCGTTCCTGGCTGCCCGCTGCGCCGCCTGCACCGAGCAATCAGCAGGATCATCGTTTCTCACCAGGCTGAACGCCGGCGGCGACACCGTTGCCGGCGTCACCTACACGGTCATTCAAACCCGCGATGACGAGGTCGTGACGCCGTACACGTCGGCGTTCCTGAGCGGCAATGACGTCACCAACATCACCCTGCAGAATCAGTGCATCCTCGACCACACCGACCATCTGGGCATCATCTACGACCCAGTGGCGCTGCATGATGTCCTGAACGCGCTCGATCCCGCGCACACGGCACGGCCGGCCTGCGTGCCCGTCTTCCCTGTGCTCGGCGGCTGATCACGATCCCGGCTGGCTGGCAGGGCATGTCCCGCAGATCGTGTGCCGGGTTCAACCCGGTGATCAGGTCGTGACGGCCAGGGCGAACGGGAGCACTGCGGGCGCACCGGCCGCACGCAACAGCTTCGCGGCTACCGTCATCGTCCAGCCCGTTTCGATGCGGTCGTCCACCACGAGCAAGGGGCCGCCGAGTTCGGCGACCGCCCCGTGCAGCGAATCAGGGACCGCCATGCCCTGCCACAGGGCGTAAAGCCGGTGCGCGCTGTTGTGCTGGCGGCCGGCCGGCCCTTCCCCCGCATAACCGAGGCTGCCCAGGTAGGGGAGCCGGCCGGTCTGCGCGATCCGCTCGCCCAGCCCGCTGATGAGCCCCGGACGGGAGCGTGAGGGCAGCGTGACC
Organism: uncultured Actinomycetota bacterium; assembly: GCA_963727015.1. Lineage (GTDB taxonomy): Bacteria > Actinomycetota > Actinomycetes > Streptosporangiales > Streptosporangiaceae > DATFVJ01. Next base: position 887,210 of record CAVSEV010000011.1, read on the forward strand.
ACTCCCGCTGGACGCTGCGGCCAGTCCCACCCTGCGAGCACCTGCACGACCGCGCCGAACACGTCATCGGGCAGGGGCTCGTCGGGTGCGCCCTCAGCAAGCATCCGCCGCAACCGGCTGCCCCAGCCGATGTCGGTCAGGCGGCCGACCGCCCGGCCAGGCTCGGCGGCCACCTCGGCGGGGATGCGCCCAGAGACCGCGATACCCAGCGCTTTCATCCCGGCAGGCCACATCCGCCGCGGCGCTACCTCGACACCGGGGCGGCGCAGCCGGACTTGTGCTGCGGCGGCCGCCGCGGCACTTACCTCGGCCGGCCTGGCGTGCCCGGTGCAGTTGTCACACCGGCCGCACCGGCCGGCCTGCGGATCGTCGAGCTCGCGGCGCAGGTACTCCATCCGGCAGCCAGCCGTGGCCGCGTACCCCAGCATGGCTTCCTGCTCACGCGCGCGTTCCGCGGCGACGCGCGCGTAACGCCCGGCGTCGTAGGCCCACGGCCGCCCGGTCGCCTCCCAGCCACCCCGCACCCGCCGGACCGCGCCGTCCACGTCGAGCACTTTCAACATCATTTCCAAACGGCTGCGCGTGAGATCCACGCTCGCTTCAAGCGCCGCCGCCGATTGCGGGCCGGCCGAGCTGGCCAGCGCCGCCAGCGTGGCCCGCACCACATGTTCCGGCGGGAAAGCGAGGCTGGCGAAGTAGGCCCAGATATCGCGGTCCTCGGCCCCGGGGAGCAGAACCACATCGGCCCGCGATACGGCACGTCCGGCGCGGCCGATCTGCTGGTAGTACGCGACCGGCGATTGCGGCGCGCCCAGGTGGACAATGAATCCGAGGTCGGGCTTGTCGAACCCCATGCCGAGCGCGCTTGTCGCCACGACCGCCTTGAGCGTGCCGCCTAGCAGGTCGTCCTCCACGCGTAGCCGCTGCGCTGCCTCGGTCTGCCCGGTATAAGGAACTGCGGCGTGCCCCTGCGCCTGCAGGAAACTGGCGACATCGTGCGCCGCGGCCACGGTGAGCGTGTAGACGATGCCTGAACCTGGCAGATCGCCCAGATGATCGCCTAGCCAGGCCAGCCGCTGCGCCGGCACCGGTAGCCGCACGACGGCGAGATGCAGGCTGTCACGGTCCAGCGGACCGCGCAGCACCAGGGTCTGCGGCTGGTCGCCCGGTCCGCGCCAGCCGGAGCTGAGCTGCTCGGCGACATCGCGGGTGACGCGGGCATTCGCGGTGGCGGTGGTGGCGAGCACGGGCACGCCCGGCGGCAGGCCGGCCACGACGGTGCGCAGCCGGCGGTAGTCCGGCCGGAAGTCGTGGCCCCAGTCGGAAATGCAATGTGCCTCGTCGATGACTACCAGCCCGGCGGATGTGGTCAGTTTCGGCAGCACCAGGTCGCGGAAGTCCGGGTTGTTCAGCCGCTCCGGGCTGACCAGCAGAACGTCGGCCGCCCCCGACTCGACCTCCGCGTAGATCTGCTCCCACTCCTCCGTGTTGGCAGAGTTGATCGTGCGGGCGTGGATGCCGGCCCGCTGCGCGGCGGCGATCTGGTTGCGCATCAGCGCGAGCAGCGGGGAGACAATGACGGTGGGCCCGGCGCCGCGCTTTCGGAGCAGGGCGGTCGAGACGAAGTAGACGGCCGACTTGCCCCATCCGGTCCGCTGCACGACGAGCGCGCGGCGGCGCTGCAGTACGAGTGCGCGGATAGCGGTCCATTGGTCATCGCGGAGCCGGGCCTCGCCGCCTGCGAGGGCCCGGAGGCATCGCTCCGCGTCATCTCTCATTGTTATTTCCGCGGCGCGGTGAACCGGATCGGCCGGCTCGGTCGTACCTGCTGTCATGGCGTCATTCGTACCATCACTGTGCTGTGACGTCGCGTCGGCGGGTTGTCCCTGCGGCCCGGATCGGGTTTGGATGGATTTGATTGCCCAGGGGGATTCTGCGGAAGGGTCACGCGATGGGACGGCCTGAAGAGCCACCGGACCCGTTGGTGGGTCCGCTGGCCGAGTTCGCCGTTGGCCTGCAAGCGTTACGCCGGGCCGTGGGCGATCCCTCATTCGAGGCGCTCGGGCGCCGATCGGGCCACTCAGCATCCGACGTGGCGGCCTCGGTGAGCGGGCGGGTGGTGCCGTCGTTCGCGATGACCCTGGCTTTTGTGCGCGCGTGCGGAGGCGACGAAGAGGAATGGGCTAGGCGCTGGCATTCTCTTCAGGAGCGGCTCGGCGACGAGGCGGAGCGCGCCGCGGCGCGCTACGAAGCAGGGACGCAGGCGGGCGCGGATTACCGGGCCGGGGATTACCTGGCGGCCGATTACCGCGCGGCCGAACGGCGGGCTGAGCCAGGCAGCGCCGCGCCGCCTGAGCATGACTGGCTCAACGTGACGCCGGTTGATGAATGGCTGGCGATGGCGAGTTCACTGCCGTCGGGTGAACCCCTCCCGCCAGATGAGCCGCTCACGTTCGGCGGTCCGTCGCCGCAAGGTCAACTGCGGTCTGCCGGCCACCCCATGCCGGATGACCCGGCGCGCGGGCCAGATCCGGATTCGGTACCCGGGGCAGAGCCGGCCACGGCACCCGGGGCAGAGCCGGCCGCGGCACTCTGGGCAGAGCCGCGCGGCACTCTGGGCAGAGCCGCCGGCACTCTGGGCAGAGCCGGCACCAGCACTCGGGGCAGGGCCGGGCGCGGCACTCTGGGCAGAGCCGGGCGCGGCACTCTGGGCAGAGCCGGCACCAGCCGCGGAGCGCGGGGCAGAGCCCGCCGCGGGGCACGCCGTGGAGCCGGCCGCGGAGCGCGGGGCAGAGCCGGCCGCAGGGCACGGGGCAGAGCCGGCCGCGGGGCACGGGGTGGAGCCGGCCGCGGAGCGCGGGGTGGAGCCGGCCGCCGCACTCCGGGCCGAGCCGGCGGTGGAGCCAGCCGCGGAGCGCCGGGCAGAGCGGGCCGGGGGGCTGCGGCCGGAGCCGGCCGCGGAGCCGGGTGCGCGGCCCGCGCAGGAGTCAGTGGACGCCGGGGATTCCGTCCTGGATCCCGTCATCGAGCCGGCGGTGGAACCCTCGGGGGACCGGCCTGGACAGCCGGCCGCGGAAGCTGTCTTTGTGCCCGGGGTGACGGCCCCGGTTCCCGCACCTGCCGCGACACTGTGGGACGCGCGTGTGCAGCGCGGTGCAAGGCCCGGTGCGGCAGCGGACGCCGGGCAGGTGACGAAACCGCACCCGGCGCCCGCGGAACCCAAGGAAGCGGCGCTTCCGCCGGTGACCTGGTGGGCTGGCCCGCCCGCTGGTGTCACCGGTGAGCCCGCCGAGCTTCAGGCCGGGCAACCCGCAGGCCCGGACGCCGCGAACCCGGACATGCCAGGCAGCGCCGTTCCGCCTGCTCGCGGCGTGCCGGACGCCGGGCCGGCCGCGGGGCCATGGGCAGCGGATGCCGGGCCGGTCGCGGAGCCGTGGGCAGCGCACGGCGGGCGGGCCGCGGAGCCGTGGGCAGCGGATGCCGGGCGGGTCGCGGAGCCGTGGGTAGCGGATGCCGGGCGGGCCGCGGAGCCGTGGGCAGCGCACGGCGGGCGGGTCGCGGAGCCGTGGGCAGCGGATGCCGGGCCGGCCGCGGAGCCGTGGGCAGCGCACGGCGGGCGGGCCGCGGAGCCGTGGGCAGCCGATGCCGGGCGGGTCGCGGAGCCGTGGGCAAGGGCACCTGGGCGGAGGTATGCGGCGCCGCCGCGCGGCGCGCCACTGGTCGATCCCCTCGCGGAGCCATGGGCAGCGGCAGGGAGGGGACCAGCGTCGGCGCCTGATCCGGGGGATCCACACAGGTGGCGCGAGCAGCAGGCCGCCGCGCGCTCAGGTTTGCCGCCGTCATCGCCGTCGCTGGGGTGGCCCCCCGAGGAGTCCGGCCGCCCCAGGCCCACGAGGCCCTGGGACGTCCCGCCGTCGCCGTGGCAGCGGGCAGCCGGCGGTGGGCCCGCACGACCCGGCCAGCGTGGCAGGTCGCACGAGCGGGCCGGCGGCCAGGGCGGTCGCGGTCCCAGGCACAGGCTGCCCGTCCTCGCGGGCGTACTCACCACCCTGGCGGTTGCCGGGATTGGCCTCGTCTACCTCGCGGTCTTCCGCCCGGGGCACTCCGGCCAGCCGGTGCGCTCAGCGCATGCCGCACTCGCGAGCGCGTCCCCAACCCCGCGGCACGCCACGCCTTCTCCGCTCCGCACATCCACCGTTGCAACCCCAGCAGCGGCCAAGTTCCCTGCGCTCGCCGGCGTGGGCTGTCGCGTCCCCCAGGGAACGAGCGTCGTCATGGGAACTCGGGGTCCGGGTGGGGATGGCTGGATCCGCGTCGGCGGTGGCTTGCCCGCGTGCGGCGGCCGGGCGATCGCGACAAGGAAGAGCGGGATCATGGGCTCGGTAGAGGACACCTTCACGTGGACGTTCCACACCGGCCATCCGGCCACCTGCACCGCCAAGATCTTTGTCGCAGACACCAGCCCGTCGTCCGGACTTGCCCACTACGAGGTCTACGGCAAGTCGCTCGCCGCCGGCACGAGCATCGGCCAATTCGAGATCGACCAGGGCACCGCGAAGGGACAGTGGATCCAAGAAGGCCCCTGGCAGGTGCAGAACATGCTGAACCTGCAGCTCACTGACGCGCCGGCCTTTCCTGGCGACACTTACCACGTGACGGCGTCGGCGGCGCTTGCGCAGTGCTCGTAGCCGTGCGGTTCTCCGGGACGCCGGGTTCTTACCGGCACGCGTTCTGGGCGGCCGTCCTCGCCTGTGCGTTGCTCGAATCGGATGGGCTGGGGGACGCGGGCGCGGCGATGTCGTGGCCGTTCGCGCCGAGCACTACCTCGATGGTCCGCACGCCTGCGCGCACCCTGACTGACGCGGCGGGCATGACGGCATGCACTTGTTGCGCCGCCTCTTGCTGCCCAGGCGGGTAGTAGATGGTGGTCTGGCTGACGTCCTGCAGGTGCCACGTCAGGCCGGAGCTGACCTGGAACCCGAGCTGTGCGAGCTGGCTGCCTGTGTACGCGGACAAGCCGCCGATCAGCGTGCCGTTGTAGACGTCCAGTTGCATCTCGGCGCGCTTGACCTTCGCCTTGCGGGCCGGTTTGCTGAGTGGCTCGTCGCTGTTGATCGCGCCGAAGAGCCGGTCTGCCGCCTGGGTGTCCCACTGGACCGCCGACTGGCCGGTCGATGTCAGGTAATTCGCGTTGGCGATCGGCACGGTGGTGAACGAGACGTTACCTGGGGAGATGCTGCGCATCCGGTCGGCGAGCGCCGCGATATTGAGGCCGCTGTCCACCTTGACCGCGGCGAGTGTGGCTGTCAGGAACCTGGACAGCCGTAGCGGGTTGGCGAGCGTGCCGCCGCTTATCGCCCCGGTGAGCAGTGAGGCGAGCAGCTGCTGCTGATTGTCGATCCTGGCCAGATCCTCGGTGGCGAATGAATGCCTGTCCCGCGCGTACTTCAGCGCTGTGATGCCGTCCACGTGATGCTTTCCCGCGGTTAGGAACAGCCCGCTGTCCGGGTCGCTCACCCCCTGCGGCAGGCAGATGTCGACACCGCCAAGGGCGTCGATGACCTTCACGAAGCCGAGGAAGTTGACCTCGATGTAATTGTCGATGGTTACGCCCGTTGCCTGCTCGACGGTCTGCACCATCAGTTTCGGCCCGCCGAGCCCGTAGGCTGCGTTGATCTTGTTCATGCCGTGGCCGGGAATGTTGACCCAGGAGTCGCGCGGCAAGCTGACCACCGTCACCGTGTTGTGGTCGGCCGACACGTGGACCAGCATCATCGTGTCCGAGTTGGCGCTGACGTCATGCCCCACGTGCAATTCCGCTTCCTGCGCGGGAGTCAGTCCTGCTCGGCGGTCCACCCCGGCGACCAGGATGTTGAGCGGCCCGCTCGGTGGTGTCCCTGCCGTGCCGGCGTTGACGCGGCCGACGCCGCCGTTGACGTACCCGGTGAGCGCCCACGCGCCGCCTGACACGACGAGTACCAGTGCGGAAATCACGCCGCAGGTGACGAGTACGGCGCGCTGCCTGCGAGCCCTGCGCCCGGACGCGACTCGGTCCATTAGCCGCTGCTGAGCTGGTGAAGGCGCGGCGCGGCGGCGTGGCGGGCGCGGAGGATCACGGGGCGGGGGGTAACGTCCTGGCCGCGGCGCCGGCATATCCTCCCCGCGCGACACTGGTGTGCGGGCGCGGAAGAACTGCTCGGAGCGGTCGTCGTCTGCCATCGACACCCCCTGTCTGCGGTCAGATTACCGGTCGGGTAGGCCTCAGGCCGTGAAGCGCCGCCGTGGCTAACTCACGTTGCGTGGGGATCTGCCCGTTGGCTGGACCCGGCGGGGCGCTCTTACTTCAAGCAGCCTGAACGGCAGTTCGGGAACGTTGGCCTGGCTACGTACAATTCGTTGATCAGTCATATTAGGTCCAAGTGCGAAGGCACGAACGAGGCGAGGTGAGCGACACGGCTGGCCCGCGCGCGCCGGGGCCGGCCCGGGTGCGCGCCGCGGCCGATTGGGCAGCGCAGGCTCCGGTCATCGAACTGGCCGGAGCCGCGGCACGGGCGGGCCGGGCACAACTGTGGTCCGGGGTGAACTTGAGCCTGCGCCAGGGGGAATTTCTGGCGGTACTAGGGCCCAATGGCGCCGGCAAGTCCACGCTCGTCAAGATCCTGCTCGGCCTCGCGCCGCCCTCGGGTGGCACCGTCCGCGTGCTTGGCGGCAGCCCTGGACGGGCCAATCATCTCATCGGTTACCTGCCGCAGCGGCGCAGCTTCGACAGCAGTGTGCGCATCAGGGGCACCGACATCGTAAGGCTCGGGCTCGACGGCCACCGCTGGGGCGTGCCGCTGCCCGGCTTTGGCCCGCGCCGCTCACGGCGGCAGCGCGCGGCGCGCCAGCGGGTCGAGGAGGTCACCGAACTGGTTGGCGCCTCCGCGTACGCCAGCCGCCCGATCGGCGAGTTGTCAGGTGGGGAGCAGCAACGGCTGCTGATCGCCCAGGCGCTCGTCCAGCGCCCGGCGCTGCTGCTGCTCGACGAGCCGCTCGACAGTCTCGACCTGCCGAATCAGGTCGCGGTTGCGGCGCTCGTGTCGCGGATCTGCAAGCAGGAGTCGGTGGCGGTGGTCATGGTTGCGCATGACGTGAACCCGATCCTGCCCTACGTGGACCGGGTGCTCTACATAGCGCTTGGCGGTGCCGCCGCGTCGGGAACCCCCGCCGAGGTGATCACAACAAGGACTCTGACCAGCCTGTTTGGCACTCCGGTCGAGGTTTTGACCGCATCGGACGGGCGGCTCGTCGTGGTCGGCGAGCCAGAGGCTCCGTCCCTGCACAGCGACCGGCACGAACAGTCCAGGCCCGGCGCGGCAGGCGCCGGCAGCGGCGCGCCATGACGGCAGCGCGAAACCCGGCGCCGTCCTGGAACGTGCTGGACGACGCCCGCGACCCCTCGGCTACGACGTAGTCGTACCGTACGGACCGCTGACCGGTTCCAGGTCACGTGGCAGCCCCAGAAGCCGCTCCGCGATGATGTTGAGCTGGATGTCGGTGGTGCCGCCGCCGATCGTGAGTGCCTGGGTGAACAGGACCTGGCGGGACCAGTACGCGCCAGCGGCCGGCCCGCTGAAGTCCGGCGTGCCGTCCGGCCGCCACGCGGCGCCGGGCTGGTCCGCGCCGAGCGTGCCCTCCGGGCCAAGCGCCGCCAGGCAGAAGTCGGCGATCCGCTGCGCATGCTGCATGCCGAGCAGCTTGCGCACGCTTGAGGTCGCTCCAGGCTCCGTGCCTGACAGTTGCTTGAGGGTGATGCGCAGGCCAAGCAGGTCGAGCGCGTGGCCCTCGCAGACAAAACGGCCGAGTTGCCCGAGGTCGGCGGACCGCAATGGCGCCAGGCCCGAGCCTCGGCTGGCCGCGAAGCCGAGCAGTTCCGTGACCCCGGACCCGTAGCCCCAGCTGGCGGAGAGCGCGACCCGCTCGTTCGCGAGCGTCGTCCGCGCAACCTTCCAGCCGCCGTTCACCTCGCCGACAACGCACTCATCTGGTACGAACACCTCGTCGAGGAAGACCTGGTTGAAGATCGAATCGCCGGTGATTTCCCGCAGCGGACGGACCTCGACGCCTGGTGACGTCATGTCCAAGAGGAAATAGGAGATGCCGCCGTGCCTGGCCACAGCCGGATCGGTGCGCGCTATGCAGATCGCCCAGTGCGCCTGCCTGGCCAGCGACGTCCAGATCTTCTGGCCGCTGATCCGCCAGCCCCCTTCGGCGCGTTCCGCTCGGGTCGACAGGCCCGCCAGATCCGAGCCGGCGCCGGGCTCGCTAAACAGCTGGCACCAGCTGAGCTCGCCGCGAAGGGTTGGTGGCAGGAAACGTTCCTGCTGCGTGCGCGTACCGTACCGGACCAGCGCCGGGATCACCCACCCGGCGATGAATAGCCCCGGTATGCGCAGCCGCGCCGCCTTAACTTCCTCGGCTATGACCACCTGCTCGAGTGGCGTGGCGTCCCGCCCCCACGGGCGGGGCAGATGCGGCATGACCCAGCCACCCGATGCGAGCAGCCGGGTTTGCTCCGCGGGCTCGCTTTCCGCTATCGCGCGCAGGTCCGCGCGGACCCGGCCGCGTAGGTCACGCGCGTCGGCTGGCAGGTCGACCTCAAGTGTCCGGCGGGTACCGCCTAGCGCAAGTCCCGCGACTCGCTCCGCCCACGCCCCGGTGGGCCCGAGCAGCGCCCGCAGCGAGAGCGCACGCCGGTAGTAGAGGTGCGCGTCGTGCTCCCACGTGTACCCGATTCCGCCGAGCACCTGGATAGTGTCGTGCGCGCACGACACCGCGGCGTCGAGTGCGATGACGGCCGCGGCGCTCGCCGCAAATTCGCGCTGCGCGGCCGACGCTCCCTCGTCACAGTGTGCACGGGCAGCATCCCAAACGGCTGCCGCGGCCTGCTCCGCCGCGGTGAGCATCCTCGCGCACCGGTGCTTGACCGCTTGGAACTGGCCGATCGGGCGGCCGAACTGCGTGCGCATCTTCGCGTACTCCGCCGCGGTGTGCACCGACCAGCCGGCGATGCCGCACGCCTCGGCGCCGAACAAGGTTGCCGCGAGACTCGTGATCGCGGTCCGGTTGGTGCCGCCGAGTATCCGGTCGGCGGGCACGCTCACGCTCCAGGCGGCGATCCTGGCCACCGGCCGGGTGAGGTCGAGGCTGTCAAGCTCGCTGATATCAAAGGCGGTGGTGTCGGCCGCCACCCACACTTCGCCCGCATCGGTTCGTACCGGCAGGATCAGCAGGTCGGCCGTGGATCCGCCGAGTACGGGCCAGCAGGAGCCGTCGATGATCAGTCCGCCGCGTCCGTCCGCACCGCCCGTAAGCCCGGCGGCGAGCGCGACCGCGCCGTTACGCGACCCGTCGGCGAGGCCGGCAAGCAGCTTGCCAGGCGCGTCCGCGGCGGTGAGCGCGGCGCTGGCAAACACGGTAGGCAGGAAGGCGCCAGGGACGAGGGCACGGCCCAGTTCTTCCAGTGCGACGGCGAGCTCGGGCAGGCCGAACCCCTGGCCCCCGTGATCGGCAGCAACGTGCAGGCCGAGCGTGCCTTGCCCGGCCAGGCTCGGCCCGAGCGACGCACGGTACCGCGCGGCCCCGCTGTCCGCGCCGTCCGCGGCTGCCCTGCGGACCTCAGGCGGGCAGTGCCGCCCGGCCCAGCGGCTGACGGCTCCCGCCAGCGCCCGATGTTCTTCTGTCAGGCCCAGGGCCATCATCCACCTCGATCACTTGGATCCGACTTCCGCTCCGGCGAACACTTTAGAACGAGATTCGGTTTCCCGGAATGTCGCGTTGCTCCGAGGATCGGACCGCAGCCTGCCCTGTCGTCTCATGACTCACGTCTGACAGCTAGATCTGCGGCACACCCTAGACGCCGGATTTGGGTTCTATGCGCGGCGGAAGGCGTCCGGCGTTATCCCGTGATAGCTGCCGAACCAGCGGGTCAGGTGAGCCTGGTCAGCGAAGCCCACGTCGGCTGCGACACTCGCGGCCCGGCGGCCGCCGGCGAGGAGCCTGCGTGCCGCGCGAAGCCTGACTTGCCGCTGGTAGTCACTCGGCGCGACGCCGAAGGTGCCGCGGAATGCCCGGTTGGCCGCGTATCGGCTGCAGCCAGCCACGGCCGCGAGGTCGTAGGCCGTGACCTGGGCCGCATAGCTGTCGTCCAGGAAGGCGCGTATCTTTGCTGCGGCCTCGCCGCGGCCTGCCGCCGCGTCCGCCCGTCAGGCGCCATCTGCGGCGGCCGCCTGGCATGGCGCACCAGCGTCGCGACCGCGAGAGCGAGCCGTTCGCCCTGTTCAAGTGCTGTTGCGTGGCCGGTGAGCGCCGAATGCAGCGCACGGACCTTCCCGGCCAGGTCGGGTGCGTCGATAACGGGTTCGGTGAACAGCGGCAGTGGCGCCTCGCGGTCCGTGCTGCCCGTGATGTTCGCGACGCCTGTGATGTCCGTGAACACGCCGGTCAGGATATCAGGCCTGATGTGCACGATCCGGTAGGTGAAGCCGCGCTCGGTCGCGGCGTGACCGGTGTGCGGGTCATCCGGATTGAGGCCATGACCATGCCTGCTGAGCTGACCCGCGCTGCGCCGCGGCAGGTGAACGCCTGGGCGCCGGCCTCTGTGACGCCGAAGGAATAGGTCTCGTGGCTGTGCGAGTGATAGGCCTGTCGCACGAACCGAGCATGCATGGCCTCCAGGGGGCGGTTGGCCGAGCGCCAGTAGCGGACCCAGTCGCCGCTGGTCATGGACACGTTGTCACGGGCCACACCGCCATTATGTGTCGCCTCCTCGCGGGCGTGCCCGCCGCGTAAGCCGTTAGGGAGCAATGGGGGCGCACGAGCATTCAAGACGCGCCCGGCCCGGCCGGTCAGGATTGAGGTCATGCGTTTCGACACCAAGATCGCTATTGTCGTCCGCGAGGACCTGGCGGCGTGGCAGCGGCTGAACGTGACGGCGTTCCTGGCCAGCGGCGTCGGCGGTGGTATCCCCGAGGTCATGGGCAGGCCCTACGAGGACGGCTCGGGCAACAGGTATCTGGAGATGTTCAGGCAGCCTGTGCTCGTCCACGCCGGTGACAGCCAGGCCATCGCGGCCGCCCGCGAGCGTGCGCTCGCACGGAACTTGCCGGCGGCCATCTACCCGGACGACATTTTCGCGACAGACAACGACGACGACAATCGTGCCGCGGTCCGCGCCGTCAGCGCGCCTGATCTACGCCTGGCCGGGCTCGCTGTGTACGGGCCGCTTAACGCCGTGGACAAGGTGTTCAAGGGTCTCGCTCTGCACCCCTGACCGCGGCACAGTGCACGATCAGGCATCGATCCGGGCGCATGGCCCCGTCGTGGTAGCTGACCGGTGACAATGGGCAGATGACGGACGCAGGCCCCCCCGGCGCGGCCGGCCCGCCCGGCCCCGATCACCCGGCAGGGCGCCATGGTCCACCGCGCTCAGGTAAGCGGGATATCGCCGGCGGTCAGGAAGATCGGGGTGGCTCAGAAGGCCTGACCGGCCCGGAAGATCTGACTGGCCCGGAAAGCCTGGCCGGCCCGGAAGATCCGGCCGGCCCGGCAGGCATGGGCGGGCCAGAAGACCTGGCCGGGGCCGGGATCCCCGGTGTGCCCAGCGGATACCCCCAGCTTCCGAGGACGCCGAAGGCCTGGGCGGAAATGCTGCGTAAGGCCGAGCAAACGGCCGTGCACCGCGCCGAGGGCGTGCGCGTACCCGCCTGGCTGCGCCCGACGCGCGGCGAATCCCGCTGGCCGGTGACCCTGACGATCATTGCCGCACTCGGGCTGCAGCTTGTCCTGCCTGACCGGCTCGGGCTGCAGCCGAGGTATCTGCTTCCTGCCCTGGAAGGTGCGCTGCTGATCGGCTTGATCGTGGCCAACCCGGTGCGGATCGAGCGCCGATCACGAGTCATAGCGGCGGCCAGCATCGCGATGACGTTCCTGATCACCGTCGCGAACGCGGCTTCAGGGGTGCTGCTGATCCGGGCGATCGTTTACAGCCAGCCCGGCACGGACGAGGCGATATCGTTGCTGGGTTCTGGCGCGGCGATCTGGCTCACTAACGTGATCGCGTTCGGCCTCTGGTACTGGGAGTTCGACCGCGGCGGCCCGGTGAGACGCGCGGAGGGCAAATCGCCCTATCCGGATTTTCTTTTCCCGCAGATGACGGACCCGCGGTTCGCCAAGCCCGAGTGGGAGCCCTACTTCGGTGACTACCTCTACCTGTCCTTCACCAATGCCACTGCCTTCAGCCCGACGGACGTGATGCCGCTCGCCCGGTGGGCCAAACTGACCATGGCGGCTCAATCCGCCGTCTCACTTGCCCTGGTCGGGCTGGTGCTGGCCCGCGCGGTCAACATCCTTAAGTAGGGCTGGCCGCCATTCCAGCCAGCCGTCGCTGCCGCTGCTGGTGCCGTCAAGCATGCCGGCCGCTACGAGCGTCAAAGTCAAATAGGTACATGCCCCCAATTTCAGTTACTACCTGGTAACATAGGACTTGTTACTCACTGGTAGGGTATCCGCCGGACGTCGGAGACACACTTCATGGGGCATTACAAGAGCAACCTCCGCGACATCGAGTTCAACCTATTCGAGGTATTTCGCCGCCAGGAAGTCCTGGGCGCGGACCCGTTCCCCGAGCTTGATCAAGAGACGGCGAAACAGATCCTGCACGAGGTGAACAGGCTCGCCACGGGCCCGCTAGCCGACTCTTTCGCGGAAGGTGACCGCCACCCCCCCGTCTTCGATCAGGTCACCGGCTACGTGACGATGCCTGAAGCGATCAAGCGATCGTTCCGCACCTTCATGGACGCCGAGTGGTACCTGCTGGATCTGCCGGTCGAGCTTGGCGGCAGCGGCGTGCCGCGCTCGCTTGGCTGGGCGGTCGCGGAACTTGTGATGGGCGCGAATCCGGCGGTCTGGATGTACTCGGGCGGCCCGCTATTCGCCTCGGTGCTCTGGGAACTCGGCACCGACGAGCAGAAGCGTTTCGCGGAACTTGCGATCAAGCACCGCTGGGGCGCGACGATGGTGCTGACCGAGCCGGACGCCGGATCTGACGTGGGGGCGGGTCGCACCACGGCCATCGAGCAGCCGGACGGAACCTGGCACATTGAGGGCGTCAAGCGCTTCATCACCAGCGCCGAGCACGATATGACCGAGAACATCTTCCATCTGGTGCTCGCGCGCCCCGAGGGACACGGCCCAGGCACCAAGGGCCTGTCGCTCTTCCTCGTCCCGAAGTTCCTCGTGCACCCAGACGGTTCGCTTGGCGGCCGTAACGGCGTCTACGCCACGAATGTCGAGCGCAAGATGGGGCTGAAGGCATCCGCCACGTGCGAGCTCACATTTGGCGCTGGTCACCCCGCGGTCGGCACCCTGGTGGGCAGGGTGCACGACGGCATCAGGCAGATGTTCAAGGTCATCGAGTACGCCCGCATGATGGTCGGAACCAAGGCGATCGCCGCGCTGTCCACCGGCTACCTGAACGCGCTTGACTACGCAAAGAACCGGGTGCAGGGCGCGGACCTTGCCCGGCTGACCGACAAGACCGCACCCCGGGTGACGATCACCCATCATCCGGACGTGCGCCGCATGCTCATGCTGCAGAAGGCGTACTCAGAGGGCCTGCGTGCGCTGGTCCTATACACGGCGACCTTCCAGGACACGGCGCAGGCCGCCGCTTGGCGCCAGGGCGAGGGCAGCTCCGACGGCACCTCCGAACCCGCTGACGAGCGTTCCGCGAGGGTGAATGAACTGCTGCTGCCGATCGTCAAGGGCGTCGGATCCGAGCGATCCTACGAGATGCTGACTGTCGCGCTGCAGACTCTTGGTGGATCCGGCTTTCTGCAGGACTACCCGATCGAGCAGTACATCAGGGACGCGAAGATCGACAGCCTTTACGAGGGCACCACGGCGATCCAGGCCATGGACCTGTACTTCCGCAAGATCGTTCGTGACGGTGGCGACACCCTCGGCTACCTCCTCGGCCAGATCAAGGAGTTCGCCGCTGGCGAGGCCGGCAATGGGCGCTTGAAAGCCGAGCGTGCCGCCCTCGCCCGCGCCACAGGCGACGTCGAGGCGATGGTGAAGGCGATGGGCGGCTTCCTTGCCGCCTCGCTTGAGCGGCCGCCCGAGATTTACCGGGTCGGCCTCAACGCCACCCGCCTGCTGATGGCACTCGGCGACCTGCTGATCGGCTGGCTGCTCGCCCGTCAGGCGGAGATCGCGCTTGCCCGCCTTGATGGGGTTGGACCCGATCCTGAGCCAGACTGGACAGCCGCGGCCAGCTCAGCCGCGGCCAGCTCAGGTGCGGCCAGCTCAGGTGCGGTCAGCTCAAACGTGGCCGGCGCTACCGCGGGTACTACGGGGACGGCAGCCGACCGCGCTTTCTACGAAGGCAAGGTCGCCGCCGCCCGATTCTTCGCCGCCACCGTGCTGCCTCGGCTTGCCACCGAACGGCAGATCACCGAGGAGACCACGCTCGACCTCATGGAACTGGCGGAAGACGCGTTCTGACCGCGGTGCCAGGCGCCCGCGGCCGCGCGCGGCGGACGCGATGCCGCGCTGCGTGATCATGGGCCTGCGCCCGTCTGGTATTGGACCGCGGCACGGGTGCTCACGATGGGTGTGATGTACTTTTCGATGACCGCGCGGTGGGCTGGGTGATCCCGGTAGGCGAGATAACCGGCGCGGTCGTCGAAGTCAGCGACGACCGCGAAGTCGTAGTTCCCAACGTTGACGCCGGCGTCTGGGCCCAGGTCGTATCCGCGGAGTTCGGCTATCAGGTCAGGTAGCTTGCGCAGTTCGGCCGGAACCGACTGCCGCTGCTCCTGCGTCGCTTCTGGCTTCCAGCTGAACAGCACCACGTGACGGAACATGGACGCTCCCTTCCGTCGGCCAGGTCGTGGTGGGCATGTCTCGCGGATCTTTGGCGGCCCGGATCGGTACCCCAAGTGCGACCGGATGTTGGACGGCATTGTCGCCGCCGATAGTTTCCACTATCGGCTTGTCGAGGCAAGCAGCGCCTTGCCGATCGCCGCCTGGATCACCGCCTTGGATCTACGAGACACTTCCTAGAGGCCCAGTTCGCCGAGTTCCCTATGCAGGTCCGCGCGTGGATTGTCCGCTGCAACAGGTAGCGGGCGAGTGCCTCCGCCGCTGCCAGGTTTTCCAGTCCCAGCACCGCTGCGCGGCCCCGGGCCTTTCCCCTTGCCGGTTCCCTTGCCTGCGTCACTCTTCGGCCCCCGCGCCGCCTTGCCCCGCCTGCTGCGGAAGAGCCAGCCTCCTGCAACGCCGCCGACGAGGCCGCCTAGGTGGTCGATCCAGCTCACATGGGGGGTACCAGGAATGGCCACGGTCAGCAGGTAGGCGAAGGACAGCGCGAGCACGACGGCGACCAGGGCGTCGATGAGGTTGTGGTCGATCAGGCCGCGGGCGACGACGTAGCCGAAGTAACCGAAGACGAGGCCGCTCGCACCTACCGTGGCGCCATTGCTCTGGAACAACCAGACGGCCAATCCGCTGGTGATGATGATGAGCACGGTCACGCCGATGAATTTCCACACCCCTCGGTATGCGGCAAGGAAGCCGAAGACGAACAGGGGGCCCGAGTTGGCCTCGATGTGGCTCCAGGACACGTGCAGGAACGGTGCGATGAAGACATCTGGCAGCCGGAGTACGTCGCGCGGGATGATCGCGTAGCTCGTGTCGAACGAGTAGTGACTGGACCAGTTCACTATCTGGAGCACCCAGATCGCAGCGATGAGGCCGACCATGACGAACAGCGCCTTACGCGCCTCTGCCAGGACCACCTCGGCTCGGTCGGGAGGCGGGGCGGATCCGCCGGAGGTACCGGCACCCAGCTGATTGGCCACGGTCAGCTCCCTGCAGACGCCGCTATCAGTACCTGTCTTCGCACGATACCCGCGCCGCGGCCGAGGTTCGACGCCCGCCGCGGCTGTGTGCTACGCCGGGGGCCCTTACCCGCCCGGAGGCTGCGCCGTGGGCCAGCTCTTCGGCGGCGGGTGGTGCTCTAGGGCGAACACGACCGTCCTGATGAGCTTGATGGTCTGGTCCAGTTCGGCGATCGCGTCGTCCACCCGCCGCACCGCTTCCTCGTTCTTGATCATCCCGAGCGCCCCGCCAAGCTTCAGGCTGACCGCGAAGAGGCGGCGGATCACGAGGTCGTGAAGCTCGCGGCCGATCCTGGCACGTTCCTCCGTTAGCAGCCCCTCGGCCGCTTCGGTGGTCTCGCCAGGAGCGCCGGTCTGCTGTGCCGGGGCGGCAGGGGTGCCTTCCGCCGCCGGGCCGCGGCACGGAGCGAGTTCGTGCTCTGGACGCGGCATGCACTACCCCTCACTGCCCGATTCAGGACCTTCGTCCCTATTTAACTGAGCCATTGGTCCCAAGGTGTCCGTGCCCACCCGCCGACGTGCCAATCATGCGCAAAGGCGCATGTGAGGTCTGTGGGTCCGGACGGACCTGCGGGCTCGGTAGGTTCTGGTGGGCGAGCGGGACCTTTGGGCCCCGTGACGGGTTCTGCGAATCGGGGAAACCTGCCGGGACCAGCGGGATCTGGTAGGCCGGCAAGAACTGCGACTCGGCAGCAACATCCAAGCGGGAATCACCGCCCGCGGGTCTCCCGCTAATTGTCTCCGGCGTGCGGCTGGCGGGTCAACGAAATCATCGCCGCCCACGAACGGATCTTCCCCAATCGGCCGGACGTCCGCCTGGCCGGCGGCCGGGTGGCGGGCTGCCGGCCGCACTTGCCGGGCGGCCGGGTGGCGGGGCTGCCGGCCGCACTTGCCGGGCGCCGGGCGGCGGGCGTGGCGGCCGGGCTGCGGGCGAGGGGCGGGGTTGGCCGCACTTGCCGGGTGGGCGGCCGGGCAGGCCCGAGCCCGGGCGGGCCCGGACTCGGCTGGCAGCCGCGTGCCGCGCTCGATGGTGGTAGGCCGGAAAGTGGCACGAAAGCCGCTGCACCCCTGCGGTTGATCCGCCCGCCGCGCTCATGATCCGTTCTTGCGTTAACTAGCCCACGGATAGCGCCGGAAAGTCAACACGGCGACGGATCATGGCTTGCTTCTGGGCACACGATGGCCATTCGGCCCCGCGCGAAAGCTAAACGATCACGGATTTGACGTGTTCGACGGATCGACGGTTGACGTGGCCGACGGTTGACGTGGCCGCCGCGGCCGGGCCGGACGACGGTTGACGTGGCCGCCGCGGCCGGGCCGGGCGCCGGTTGAGGTGGGCACTGAGGCCGGGCCGGACGACGGTTGAGGTGGGCACTGAGGCCGGGCCGGGCGGTGGTTGGGGTGGCCGCTGCGGCCGGGCCGGGCGCTGGTTGAGGTGGGCACTGAGGCCGGGCCGGGCGCCGGTCGCCGCGTTTGCTTAGGCCGGGCGGTGGTTGGCGTGCCCGCTGCGGCCGGGCTGGGCGGTGGTTGGGGTGGCCGCTGCGGCCGTGCCGGACGACGGGCGAGGTGCCCGCTGAGGCGGGGCGCCGCTGAGCGTCTGTCCGGGGACGCCAACCGGCCCTCGGCCAAATCAGCCGAAGTGCGGCGCCAGGCTCAAGCCCAGGCAAGCATCCGCAGTGGGTCCTCCAGCATCGCCCCCACGTCGCGGAGCACGGCCGAGCCGAGGTCGCCGTCCACGATCCGGTGGTCGAAAGAGAATGCCAGTGTGCAGACCTTCCGCACCGCAAGCTCACCGTCGTGTACCCACGGCAAGTCCCTGACCTGCCCGAATGCGAGAATCGCTGCCTCGCCGGGCGTGAGGATCGGGGTCCCGGAATCCACCCCGAAAACCCCGACGTTGGTGATCGTGATCGTGCCGCCCTGCAGGTCGGCCAGGGGCGTCCTGCCAGCCCGTGCGGTCTCGGCGAGGTCGCTGAGCGCACGGGCAAGCGCGGGCAGCGGTAGCGCGTGCGCGTCCTTGACGTTCGGCACGATGAGACCGCGTCCGGTCGCCGCCGCGATGCCAAGATTCACATAGCGCTTGACCACGATCTCCTGGGTGCTGCCATCCCAGGAAGAATTGATCATGGGATTGCGCGCGACCGCCAGCAGCACGGCCTTCGCTACGAAAACCAGCGGGGAAACCCGCACGTCTGCGAACTCGGGCAGGCCACGGATGCGCTGCACGGCATCCATGGTCGCGGTCATGTCGACCTGCAGGAATTCGGTGACGTGCGGAGCGGTGAATGCGCTCGCCACGACCGCCGCTGCCGTGTGCTTTCGGACGCCGCGTACCGCGATCCGCTCCTCGCGTGGGGCGTGCCCGGCGGTCGCGGCGGGAGCGGCGGGCGCTAGCCCCGCAGGCGCCGCAGCGGCGGTCAGGCTCGGCCCGCGATCATCGGCGGCTCCAGCGGCCGCCTGAATGTCGGCCCGGGTAATGGACCCACTTGGCCCGCTTCCCGCTACCTTGGCAAGTTCGACCCCGAGTTCCCTGGCGAGCTTGCGCACCGGAGGCTTGGCGAGCACTGCCACCCTGGCCGTCCCGCCAGGCGCGCCGGCGCTGGCAGGCCGTGCGGGCATCGTCTCATCCGTGGCTGGCGCCGCGTCATCTGTGGCTGGCGGCGTGTCTGTGGCCGGCGCCGCGGCTTCGGTGGCAGTCCCCGCGGTGGCGGCGGGGCCGGGGGGTGGACGTCGCAGGGCCTGGACGGATGCGGCCGCGCCTGGTTTTCGCGGCCTGCGCCTGGTCGTGCCGAGCTTGACCCCATAACCGACGAGCACAGGCTGCCGTTCCTGCTTCGGCGCTGGGCTGCCATGCACGCCAGGTTCGACGGCGCCTTCTGCGGGCGGCGACGGCACAAGATCCTCAATGGGAATGCTGGCTCCCGCCTGCTCCGTGACCGACGCGGCCTGCGGCAGCCGTTCAGCATCCGGCCCGGCCGCCGCGTTCTGGCCAGCGTCGCCGGAAATGTCGACCGAGATGATCGGCGTTCCCACGTCCACGGTCGCGCCCTCGCCGACCAGCAGGCCGCTCACCACTCCCTCGAACGGGCAGGGCAGCTCGACTATCGCCTTCGCTGTCTCGATCTCGACGATAATCTGGTTCACCGTCACCGTGTCGCCGGGTCGCACATGCCATTTCACGATGTCGGCTTCGGCCAGGCCCTCGCCGACGTCAGGCAGCTTGAACTGCTTCAGCTCAGTCATCAGGCACAGGCCTTTCAGTAGCCGAACGTGCGGTCGACGGCGTCAAGAACCCGGTCCAGGTCTGGCAGGTAGTGATCCTCGAGCTTGGACGGCGGGTAAGGCGTGGAAAAGCCGCCGACCCGCAGTACCGGCGCTTCCAGATGGTAGAAGCACATCTCGGTGACCCGTGCCGCGACCTCCGCGCCAAGCCCCGCGAAGACCGGCGCCTCGTGCGCCACCACGCACCGCCCGGTCCGCTTGACCGAGGCGCACACCGTCTCCGCGTCGAATGGTGACAGCGATCTCAAATCGATCACTTCGACGCTGCGCCCATCATCCTGTGCGGCAGCCGCCGCCTCCAGGCTCGTCTTGACCATCGGCCCGTACCCGAGCAGCGTGACGTCGGTACCCGCCGTGAGGATCTTCGCCTGGTGGAGCGGTTGGGCGTCGCCAAGGTCGAGTGACACATCGACCTCACCGCGGTCCCAGTAGCGCCGTTTGGGCTCGAAGAAGATCACCGGGTCCGCGCTGGCAACAGCCTGCTGGATCATGGTGAACGCGTCAGCGGGATTGGCGCATGCGACCACGCGCAGCCCGGCGCAATGGGCGAAGTAGGCCTCGGGCGATTCGCTGTGGTGCTCGACCGCGCCGATGCCGCCGCCAAAGGGGATCCGGACCACGACGGGCAGGCTGACATGACCGAGCGAGCGTAGATGCATCCTGGCCAGCTGGCTGACTATCTGGTTGAAGGCGGGGAATACGAAGCCGTCGAACTGGATCTCGCACACGGGCCGGTAGCCGCGCAGCGCGAGGCCGATCGCGGTACCGACGATGCCCGACTCCGCGAGCGGCGTGTCGATGACCCGGCTCTCGCCGAAGTCCTTCTGCAGCCCGTCGGTGACCCGGAACACGCCGCCGAGCTTGCCGACATCCTCACCCATGATGAGGACCTTCTGATCGCGTTCTAGCGACTTGCGCAGGCCCTCGTTGAGCGCCTTGGCCAGGGTGAGCGTGGTCATCACGCGCCCTCCTCGTCCGCGAACGAGCTCAGGTAGGCGGTGAACTGCTCGCGTTCCGCGGTCAGCAGCGGGTGCGGCTCGGCGTAGACGTTCTCAAATATCTGCACCGGCCTGGGATCGGGCATCGACAAGCACGCCCTCCTGATCTGGGTGCCCAGCTCTGCGGCCTCCTTCGCTATGTCCGCGAAGAACGGGGCCTCCACCAGCCCGCCGCGGACCAGGTATGCCTTCACCCGCTCTATCGGGTCCTTCAGCTTCCACGACTCGAGTTCGGCCGCCAGCCGGTAACGGGTGGGGTCATCGGAGGTCGTGTGCGCGCCCATCCGGTACGTGTACGCCTCGATCAGTGTGGGCCCCTGGCCTTCTCTCGCTGCCTGCAACGCGGCGCGCGTGACCGCCAGGCAGGCGAGCACATCGTTGCCGTCCACCCGGACCCCGGGGAAGCCGAATCCCCGGGCGCGCTGGTATAGAGGTATGCGGCTCTGCTTCTCGAGCGGCTCCGAGATTGCCCACTGGTTGTTCTGGCAGAAGAACACAACGGGGGCGTTGAAAACCGACGCCCAGATGAACGATTCGTTCACGTCGCCCTGGCTGGTGGCGCCGTCGCCGAAATAAACGATGGCGGCCGCGCCGTCTTCACCGGTTTCGCCGTCGCGCTGAATGCCCATCGCGTAGCCGGTCGCGTGCAGGGTCTGGCTGCCGATCACGATCGAGTACAGGTGGAAGTTGTGCTCGGCAGGGTCCCAGCCGCCGTGGCTGACGCCGCGGAAAAGCTCCAGGAGCTTCATCGGGTCCAGCCCGCGGCACCAGGCCACCCCGTGTTCACGGTAGGTCGGGAACACCATGTCGCGCGGCGCGAGTGCACGGCCAGAACCGATCTGGGCGGCTTCCTGGCCGAGCAGCGACGCCCAGATGCCAAGTTCGCCCTGGCGCTGAAGCGCGACTGCTTCGGTGTCGATCCTGCGCACGAGGACCAGGTCGCGGTATAGCGCGCGGATCTCGTCCACGGAAAGCTCGAGTGGAAAGCGCGGATGCTCGACTCGTTCGCCCTCTGGCGTCAGGAGCTGCACAAGCTCCTGCGGGGCTCCTGCCAGCCCGTCAAGGCCTTCAGGGTGGGGTGCGGCGGCGGCCGCACCGTCCACATCGACGGTCACGTGCCACTCCAATGCATTCTCGGGGCCCGGCCGCGGGATCGCCGCGACGTGGCCAGTCGGCCGCTCAGCGCTCCGTTGTGACGGTTCGCGGAGACAGTTGTCGGTTCGCGGAGACAGTTGTACGGTGCGGCCCCGCGTAGGCCACAGAGGCCATCGTGACAGATATCCCCGTATCCGGCGCAACCACGCTGGGGCCAACGCTGCAGGTTCCTGCTGCTACCTACGCCCTGGCCCCACGGCTGGTTCGGGCGCAACGGCAGTACGCTGCGTGCCGTGGCGCGGAGGATGACCAAGGCTGCCGCGGCCGAAGGTGACACGCGGCGCGCCAGTTTGCGAAGTGGACAGGGCGGCAGTTTGCGAAGTGGGCAGGGCGGCAGTTTGCGAAGTGGGCAGGGCGGCAGTTTGCGAAGTGGGCAGGGCGGCAGTTTGCGAAGTGGGCAGGGCGGCAGTTTGCGTAGTGGGCAGGGCGGCAGTTTGCGTAGTGGGCAGGGCGGCAGCTTGCGCGGCGGGCAGGGCGGCAGCTTGCGCAAGGGACAGGAAGGACATGGAGGACATGGAGGACATGTGGCGCGCGTGATCGTCGACGTGATGCTCAAGCCGGAGATCCACGATCCCCAGGGGGAGGCCATCGCCAGCGCGGCCAGGCGCCTTGGATTCGGTCAGATCAGCGCGGTCCGGCAGGGCAAGTGTTTCGAAGTCGAGATCGGCGGCCCAGCGGACGCGGCGGCGCTCGCGGAGATCGCCAAACTGGCCGCCGAGTTGCTCGCCAATCCGGTGATCGAGGAGTTCTCGCTCCGTCCAGAGTGACTATCTTCACAACCCGTGAGAGGCCTTGTGTCCAGAGGGCACCAAAAGTTCACGATTATCAGCGGCGTGTCATGGGAAGCCTTTCACAATGTGACGAGGTTGACTGGAGATAGCGAAGGACGCTGCGGAGGGGCTTGCCCTGGTGAGACGGACTGAGGAGCTGACCGTGAACGTCAAGTTCTGCCTCGCCTTCCCGTGCGAGGCAGTCAGCGTGCCCGTGATGCGTCGTGTTCTTGGCGACACGTTGCGTAATTTCGGCGTGGTCGATGACTGCATCGATGACATCCTCGTCGCCGTCACCGAGGCGTGCACGAACGTGCTGAGGCACGGGGGGAGCGCACGGCGCTACGAGGTGGTAACCAGCGTCGGCCCGAGCGGCTGCCTGGTGGAAGTTGTGGATTCTGGCCCTGGGTTCAGCGCCCGCGCGACCCAAGCTGCCGCGCGGCCCGATCGGGCGCGCGGCGGCCAGCCGGCGCAGCGGGCATCGTCCCGGGCCTCCCGCGGTAAGGGTACTGACCGCGCCAAGGCTCCCGCGCTCGTTACAGACGATCCTGACAGCCGCCGCGGGCGTCGCGAGCCAGCGAAGAAGGCGGCGCTCGCCAAGGATCCGGTTCGCGAGCCGGTGCGCTCCGCGCGGCGCCGGACCTCCCTGGCGACGGCGGAACGCCCGTACCGTCCCGTGCCATCAGCGCCACGCGTGGACGACCGGGTGATTGCCCGGCTGCCAGAGTCGGGGCGAGGGCTGCAGATCATGCGCGCTCTGGTGGACGACGTCACGCTGCAGAGCGGTCCCGGCCGCGGCACGGTGGTGTCGATGCGCAAGCAGGTCGCGTGGCGTCGGGACGCACCGCTGGCCGGCCTTTCCGGCCGCAAGCTGCGCCACGCGGGCTGACCCGCGGCACGGCCAGGCCGTCAGGGTCCATCCGCAGGGCCAGCCCGCGCGGGGTAGCCTTCGGCTGTGCAGCGGACCGAGAGACCAAGGTCCGGGGTGCGGGTGGGCATTGTCACCTTCCCCGGATCGCTCGACGAAAACGACGCCGCGCGTGCGGTGGCCCGCGCGGGTGGCGAGCCGGTCAGGCTCTGGCATGCCGAGCGTGACCTGCGCGGCGTCGATGCCGTGATCCTGCCCGGCGGCTTCTCCTACGGCGATTACCTGCGCTGCGGCGCGATCGCGCGATTCGCGCCGATAATGTCCGAATTGGTGCCAGCGGCTGGGGCCGGATTGCCGGTGCTTGGCATCTGCAACGGCTTCCAGATCCTCTGTGAGGCGCACCTGCTGCCGGGCGCGCTGACCCGCAACGCCGGCCTGCACTTCATCAGCCGGAACCAGCGGCTGCGCATCGAGAGCACCAGGACTGCGTGGACCCACCAGTACACGCCAGGACAGGAGATCGTCGTGCCGCTGAAGAGCGGGGAGGGCCGCTACGTCGCCGACGCCGCGACGCTAACGGACCTGACGGACGGCGGCCGCGTGATTGCCCGTTACCTCGGAATGGACCCGAACGGCTCCGCGGGGGGCATCGCGGGCGTTGCGAACGCCTTCGGCAACGTGGTGGGCCTGATGCCGCACCCGGAGCACGCCATCGATTCACTTACCGGCCCGGGTTCCGACGGCCTCGGCTTCTTCGCGGCTGCGGTTTCCTGCGCCACTGCCGGGCTGGTGAACGGGTGACCGGCCAGGCAGGGCGGCGGAAGGCGCGACGGTGAGCAGCCGGGCGGCAGGGCCGGCCCGCACCGGTCATGACACGGTCGAGGATGCTGCGGCCACGGCGGACCGTGCGCAGCCGTATGCCGAGCTGGGTCTGGATGCGGGAGAATACGAAAGGATAGTGGGGATCCTTGGCCGCAGGCCTACCGACGCCGAACTGGCCATCTACTCGGTTATGTGGAGCGAGCACTGCTCCTACAAGTCCTCCAAGGTGCACCTGCGGCGGCTCGCGGCGACGATGCCGCGCAGCGACGCGCTGCTGGCCGGCATGGGCCAGAACGCCGGCGTCGTGGACGTCGGTCACGGTTACGCGGTGACCTTCAAGATCGAATCCCACAACCATCCGTCGTATGTGGAGCCCCACCAGGGAGCGGCTACCGGTGTCGGCGGGATCGTGCGGGACATACTGGCAATGGGCGCCAGGCCGGTCGCCGTGATGGACTCGCTGCGGTTCGGCCCCGCGGACGCGCCAGATACCCGCCGGGTGCTGCCGGGCGTGGTCGGTGGCATCTCCTTCTACGGCAACTGCCTCGGCCTGCCCAACATCGGCGGTGAGCTTGCGTTCGACCGTTGCTACGCGGGGAACCCGCTGGTGAACGCGCTGTGCGTGGGCGTGATGCGGCACCAGGACCTGAAGTCAGCTGCCGCCTCCGGGCCGGGCAACAAGGTGATCCTATTCGGCGCGCGTACGGGTCCGGATGGCATCGGCGGCGCCTCGGTGCTCGCCAGCGCCACGTTCGGCGACGCAGCAGGTGGCAGTGCGGCGAAACGCCCAAGCGTCCAGGTCGGCGACCCGTTCATGGAGAAGCTGCTGATCGAATGCTGCCTGGATCTTTTCGCAGCCGGTGTCGTCACGGGCATCCAGGATCTGGGCGCCGCCGGGGTGTCGTGCGCGACCACCGAGCTTGCCGCGGCAGGCACGGGCGGCATGCGGGTCGAATTGGACGCGGTGCCGCTGCGAGATCCGTCGCTCGGCCCAGCCGAGATCTTGATGAGCGAGTCACAGGAACGCATGATGGCTGTTACCGAACCGGGCTCCGTCGCCGAGTTCATGCGCATCTGCGCCACCTGGGACGTGCCAGCGACCGTGATCGGCGAGGTCACCAGCACCGGCAGGCTCGTGATGACCTGGCACGGTGACGTGGTGGCAGACATCCCGCCGGGCACGGCGGCCGACGAGGGGCCCGTCTACGACCGGCCCGCGCAGCGGCCCGCGAGCCAGGATGCGCTCATCGCGGACGACGCGGCGGCGCTGCCGAGGCCCAGCGACGGCGCCGGGCTCCGTGACACCCTGCTGGCCCTGCTCGGCAGCCCGGATCTGGCTGCCAAGACGTGGGTAACCCAGCAGTACGACCGCTATGTGCGCGGCAACACGGTGCTCGCGATGCCTGACGACGCGGGCGTGCTGCGGATCGATGAGCAGAGCGGGCTCGGGGTGGCGCTTGCCACCGACGGCAACGCGCGTTACGCGAGACTGGACCCGTACGCGGGCGCCCAGCTCGCCCTCGCCGAGGCGTATAGGAACGTGGCTGCCACCGGCGCGCGGCCGCTCGCGGTCACCAACTGCCTCAATTTCGGCTCACCGGAGGAGCCTGCGGTGATGTGGCAGTTCGCGGCGGCAGTTCGCGGCCTAGCCGACGGCTGCGCGACGCTCGGCATGCCGGTGACCGGCGGCAATGTTAGTTTCTACAATCAGACCGAGGACGCGGCGATCCATCCGACGCCGGTGGTGGGCGTGCTCGGAGTCCACGACGACGTTCGTGACCGGGTCACGATCGGATTCGCCAGCCCTGGCGCGAGGATCGTGCTGCTCGGGCAGACCCGGCCGGAATTCGGCGGCTCGGCCTGGGCGCACGTGGTGCACGGTCATCTGGGCGGCAGCCCGCCGAGGGTGAACCTCATATCGGAGCGTCAGCTCGGCCACACGTTGATGGCCGCGGCGGCTGGTGCCATGGTTGACGCCGCGCACGATCTTTCCGACGGTGGCTTGGCGGTGGCACTCGCCGAGTCCTGCCTGCGTGGTGGCCTCGGCTGCCGGATACGGCTGCCTGGCGACCCGTTCGTCTGGCTGTTCAGTGAGTCGGCGGCCCGTGCGGTCGTGGCTGTGCGGCCCGGCCACGAGACGGCGTTCGACCAGCTCTGCGCGGACCACGGCGTGCCTGCTACGGTCCTGGGCGCGGCTGGCGGCGACAGCCTTGATGTCGAGGGATGCTTTGCGATTCCGCTGGCCGAACTGGCCGCCGTGCACGAGCACACCCTCCCCGCCTTGTTCGGCTGACAACGGCGTAGCTAGTGGCTTGTGCACCCGGCGCCAAAAGCCGCGGGGCGGATCAGTAGGCCGACCAGAACTCGATGAGCTGCTGCCAGCCGAACACGCGGCCGCATGGCTGCAAACCCGCGGGGGTGCCGTCTCGCCAGCCGGTTCCGCTTGCTGTGAGGCACTGCCCGGCGGCTTCGCTGCGCAGTTGCCAGTAGTCACGGCCGGTGGGGTCCTTGCCCAGGTAGGGATGGGTCCAGCGCTGGCTGAGGCGCAGATCACAGGGCTTCAGCGTGAGCCGAGCCGCCGCACGGGCGCCTGCTCTTCCCGGCTTGCCGACGGCCGCGTTCAGGCAGTTACCTTCAGGCACGTAGACGAGCACATAGCTGCCGTCGCTCATCTCGTTGGCCTGCCACTGCTGGCTGGACAGCACACTGCCGTCGCCGCCGCCCGCGAGGAAGGACAGGCCTGCCCCTGCTGGGGCCAGCAGCCGCTGCGTAGTACCGTCCCCAGGGCCAGGGGCGGCGAGCCCGGCGAGTTGCTGGCTGGCCAGGGTCGTGGAGAGCGCGTGATGGTAGCGCGGCCGGCCGCTGCCGGTCAGCAGGACGGCGACGGCGGTTACCGCAGCGGCGAGTACCGCTAACACCACGACCGTAGCGAGCACAATGGATCCGCGCTCAGCGCGTGTCCAGTGCCGTGACACGTGATCTCGGATCGCTCGCCGCTGTCCCGGCATACCGAACGCCTACATACGAAAGGTGTTCACTGACAAGCCACTACGGGATAAATTACCAATCCGTTGAGTTTCCATTGCGGCCGCCGATGCGCGGGCCCGCCCGCCTGCGTCCCACGCAGGCTGGGCAAGATGGCCGGGCGGCCGGCCGCCGTGGGGGTCCGGGCCGTGAGATAGCTTCCGTTGCGTGCCATCACGACGCCCGCGTCCCGAGCGTGTGCTCGCCGCGCTGGCCGCTCAACTGGCGGAGCTTGGCCATCCGCCCGCCGGCCCGCCTGATCGCGGCTCGCCCGGGCTCGCCGGGCTGCAATCCGCCTGCGTGGACGCGGTGCTCGCGGCGCTCGGCGCGGGCCTGCGCCCGCAGCCCGGCGCGCTCCGGATCGCGGTGAGATACCTGCTCGACCTGCTCGCGGTGGCCGCTCCCGGGCGGGCGGTCGAGGTGCGCGTGCCGCCGTACGGCGCGGTGCAATGCACAGCGGGCCCGGTGCACACCAGGGGCACGCCGCCCAACGTGGTCGAGACGGACCCGGTGACTTGGCTGCGCCTCGCGACCGGAGGCCTCACCTGGCAGGAGGGGGTCGACGGCGGCGCCATCCGGGCGAGCGGCCCGCGTGCCGACGTGTCTGCGCATCTGCCTGTCCGCCGGTGAGTCACCAGTAGACTGTGCGGGTGGCCGAACACAGTGGCGGTCTAACCAGTGACTTCGCCGACTCTGCCAGGTCTGCCAGTTTTGCCGGCTCTGCCAGCTCTGCCTCCGGTGACAACCCGCCGAGGGAAGCCTGCGGAGTGTTCGGCGTCTGGGCTCCGGCCGAAGAGGTCAGCAAACTCACTTACTACGGGCTCTACGCGCTGCAGCATCGTGGCCAGGAGTCCGCCGGCATCGCCGTCAGCGACGGCATCCGTATCGTCGTATACAAGGACATGGGCCTGGTCGCCCAGGTCTTTGACGAGTCTGTACTCAAAACCCTGCGTGGTCATGTGGCGATCGGCCATTGCAGGTACTCGACCACGGGTTCGTCGGTGTGGGCCAACGCACAGCCGGCCTTCCGGTTCACCGGGACCTCCGGGCTTGCGCTCGGGCATAACGGCAACCTGATCAATACGCGCGAGCTCGCCGCCATGCTGGCGGACACGCCCGCGGCGGCGGAAGGTCTGACCGGCACGTCAGACACCGATGTGCTCACCGCGCTCTTCGCTGACCAGCCCGGCTCCATGGCCGATGCCGCGGCGGCGGTGCTGCCGCTGGTAAGAGGGGCCTTCTCGCTCGTTTTCATGGATGAGCAGACCTTGTACGCGGCCCGTGACCCGCAGGGATTCCGGCCCCTTGTGCTGGGCCGGCTTGCGCGCGGCTGGGTGGTCGCCAGCGAAACGGCCGCGCTCGACATCGTGGGCGCGGCCTTCGTGCGCGAGGTCGAGCCTGGCGAGCTGCTCGTGATCAACGAGGCCGGGGTGAGGTCCCGGCGGTTCACTCCCGCCGACCCGAAAGGTTGCCTGTTCGAGTACGTGTACCTGGCGCGGCCTGACACCGCGATCGCCGGGCGCGGCGTGCACGCGACCCGGCTGGACATCGGGCGGCGGCTGGCAGGCGAGCATCCAGCGGACGCGGACCTGGTGATCCCCGTGCCAGAATCGGGTACCCCGGCCGCGATCGGTTACGCCGAGGCAAGTGGCATTCCTTATGGCCAGGGCCTGGTCAAGAATTCCTATGTCGGGCGGACCTTCATCGAGCCCAGCCAGACGATCCGCCAGCTCGGGATCAGGCTGAAGCTGAATCCGCTGCGTGACGCGATCACGGGCAAGCGGCTGGTGGTCGTTGACGACTCGATCGTGCGGGGCAACACGCAGCAGGCGATCATCGCGATGCTCCGGGAAGCCGGCGCAACCGAGGTGCATGTGCGTATCTCGAGCCCGCCCGTGTCGTGGCCGTGCTTCTACGGCATCGACTTCGCCAGCCGTGCCGAACTTATTGCCGGGAACCTGGACGTGCCAGGGATTCAGGCGTCGATCGGAGCCGACTCGCTCGGCTACGTGTCGCTCGGCGGGCTCATCGCAGCGACGCGCCTGCCCGCGGTCAGGCTCTGCCACGCCTGCTTCGACGGCAAGTACCCGCTTTCTGTGGCCGAGGGCGAGCGGGGCAAGCATGTGCTCGAGGAGGTGCCGTGACGAGCGGGGCGGCCGCAGGCTACACGGCTGCCGGAGTCGACATCGACGCCGCGGACCGCGCGATCGAACTGATGCGGGCGGCCGTGGCGCGTACGGCGCGGCCGGAAGTGGTGGGCGGCATCGGCGGTTTCTCCGGCCTGTTCGACGCCAGCAAGCTCGCAGCTTACCGGCGGCCGCTGCTCGCCACCTCCACCGACGGCGTGGGCACCAAGGTCATGATCGTGCAGCGGCTCGGCCGGTACGACACGATCGGCATCGACCTCGTTGCAATGGTGGCCGATGACCTGGTCGTCTGCGGCGCCGAGCCGCTGTTCATGACGGACTACCTGGTGTTCGGCAAGGTGATCCCCGAACGGGTGGCCGCTGTCGTGGGAGGGATCGCGGCAGGCTGCGAGCGGGCGGGCTGCTCGCTAGTTGGCGGGGAGACGGCGGAGCACCCCGGGCATCTGGGGCCGGCTGACTTCGACATCGCGGGTGCGGCCACGGGCGTCGTGGAAGCCGATGAGCTTCTCGGCGCGGGCCGCGTGCGCGTCGGCGACGTCGTGATCGCCATGGCGTCGTCAGGTGTGCACGCTAACGGGTTCTCGCTCGTGCGCGACATCCTCGCGAGGACAGGCATGGACCTGGAGGGCGAGCAGCCCGAACTCGGCCGGACGCTGGGCGCCGAGCTGTGCACCCCGTCGCATATCTACACGCCGGCCTGCCTGGCGCTGGCGCGTTCGTCCGTGGTGCACGCTTTCGCGCACATCACAGGCGGCGGGATCGCCGCGAACATGGCAAGAGTGCTCCCGCCGGACGCGGACGCGGTCATCGACAGGCGCACGTGGCGCCCGCCGGCGGTCTTCCGGCTGCTCGCGGACCGCGGCGCCATCCCCGGCGGCCTGGCGGGCGCGGAGATGGAACGGGTCTTCAACCTCGGCGTCGGGATGACCGCGGTCGTCCCGACGCCCGAGGTGTCCCGCGTCCTCGGGCTGCTCGCGGCGGAGGGTGTCCGCGCCTGGGTGGCGGGCGAGATCCTGCCCGGCTCGGGTGGCGCACGGCTAACCGGGTCTTATCCCGCCTGACCGGCTCAGCCCGTACCGTCCCTGCGGCTTGGCTCGCCGTCGTCCTCGTCTTCTTCGTCCGCGTAACGGTCGGCGAGATCCTCATAGGAGGATTCACGCTCGTCGTCGCGCTGGTCTGAGCCGACAATCTCTGCCCGCAGCCGATCCAGGTCTGTGCCGCCGCTGTTGTACTTCAGCTGGCGGGCGACCTTGACCTGCTTGGCCTTGGCTCGGCCGCGCCCCATTGGCTCGACCCCCTCGAACGTCTGGGCCCACGTCAGGCCCCTGCCTCACTGCTCTTCTGCCGGTAGATGCTTGCGGCCATACCGCGCGACAAACCGACCCGCCGACCCTCCCTCGCCGGAAGGTGGCGCGTGTCGGCTTCCGTACTGGTACAACCGTACCTGCTTTGCGCCGTGCTCGCCTACGCTGTCCCGCCCTCAGGGGGCCATCCTGGCCAAGCGCGCTGGCGAGGCAGGGCGTTGCGCCCCCGGCCACGGTCACGATCGCAGCCAGATTCCTCGCAACCGGCCGACTTCCGACATCCTCCGCTCGGCGAGCCTGTCGGCCGCGACCGCAGGCGGAACACCCTCGTCATCGGCGATCGCGAAGATTCTTTTGGTGGTGCCGAATATCTGGCCTGCCTGGGCTCGTGCCCGGTCAAGGTTGAAGCCTTCGAGTTCGTCGGCGACCTGGATCACGCCGCCCGCGTTCACCACATAGTCCGGCGCGTACAAGATGCCCTTGTCGGCTAGCAGCTTTTCGATACCCGCGTGGGCCAGCTGGTTGTTCGCGCCGCCGCACACGATCTTCGCGCGCAGTGACGTCACGGTGTCGTCGTCCATCGCGCCGCCGAGGGCGCACGGAGCGTAGATGTCGACCTGCTCGCGGATCAGGTCCGACCGATCGGCCACCACAGCGACGCCGGGGTACCTGGCTGTGACC
This sequence comes from uncultured Actinomycetota bacterium, assembly GCA_963727015.1. GTDB lineage: Bacteria > Actinomycetota > Actinomycetes > Streptosporangiales > Streptosporangiaceae > DATFVJ01. Next base: position 918,202 of record CAVSEV010000011.1, read on the forward strand.
CGATCGAGCGCCTGCTCGCTCACGTCGCAGATGACGACGTCGGCGCCGGCCTCGATCAAGTGGTCCACCAGCCGGTGGCCGACCTTGCCCACGCCTTCGACGCCGACCCGCCGGCCACGCAGCGCCGTAGTCCCCCAGGCGTGCTCGGCCGCCGCGCGCATACCCTGGAACACGCCGAAGGCGGTGAGCAGCGATGAGTCGCCCGCGCCCCCATGGGGGATGGTGCGGCCGGTGACATAGGGGCACTCGCGGGCGATGACGTCCATGTCCTCGCTGCAGGTCCCGACGTCGCACGCGGTTATGTAGCGGCCGCCCAGCGCCTTGACGTAACGGCCGTAGGCGCGCAGCAGCGCCTCTGACTTGCCGGTAGCCGGATCTCCGATGATGACGGCCTTGCCGCCGCCAAGGTCGAGTCCGGCGAGGGCGTTCTTATAAGCCATCGCCCGGGCGAGATTGAGCGCGTCGGCCAGGGCGTCGTCTTCGGTTCCGTACGGGTAGAACCGGGTGCCGCCCAGTGCCGGGCCGAGCGCGGTTGAATAGATCGCGACGATCGCGTGCAGCCCGCTCTGCACGTCCTGGCAGAAGGTAACCTGCTCGTGTCCCGCGCTTACTGCGACGCTTGTGCCCTTTTGGGGAGTTGCGAACACGTTTGTCACGGTGGTGACTCTCCTGGTTACGTTCCGCGCCTTCGTTGGCGCGGGGTCCGGGTTAAGACTATTCCGTGGCGGCGGCCCGCCTTTTGCGATGACGGCCCTGGCCGGCTGGCTGGTATCGGAGCCTGGTTCGGTCAGGTAGCCATGCTCTGCCGCGGCGCCCGGGCGGCGCGGCGAGGGACCGTCGCGGCACTTGGTGACGATCTCGTTATGCACCGTGCGGCATCCAGAGACCAAGACGTGTCACGATTCGGTCGTGCTGCCTTACGCCGCGTACCTTCGCGTGTATGAGCCGCTGACCGCGTTCGGCGAGCCCGACCGGTCACGCTGGGCTAGTTACGCCGCGTCCGCCGAGCGCCTGCGGCGGGCGAGCGCGATCGAGGCCGAGCATGAACAGGCGATGCGACGGCTCTGCGCCGTACCGCCGATCGTGGCTCCGGCGTGTGAGAGCGAGGACGCCTATGTTCGGCGGGCCGACGGCGCCGTCTACATCTGCCCGTGGCAGACGCGGCTGCGGTCGTGGCTGGCGCTTGGCCGGTTGCGGGCGACGCTGCCGCCGTCGCTGACCGACACGTTCGTGCCCAGGCGGATCGCGGATGTGGCCGCGGCCGATTTCGCGCGCTGGCACTCGCACACCCCATCGATTCGCACTCATATTCTGACCTCAACCTGGCACGTGCCGCTCGCCTGGTTCGTGCCGTTCGGGCCACCGGAGCGGCGGCTCGTGCTCGGCGGCGGAGCCGGAACCGATGGCACCCAGGCAACGGCCGCGGCCACCCGCACACTCATCTACGTGACGACGATGGCGCAGGCGCGGCGGCGGGTGGCGCGCGCGCTCGACGCGGTCCGGCGCGGCCTGTCCCCTGATTCGCATCCCCACCGCGAAGAGCGGCCCGACGGCGGGCATCACGCCGAGGCCGACGCCGGGGATTACGGCGGGGATACCGGCAGTCCTTCCGGCGGGGCTCCCGCCGATGACACGGCTCCTCCTGGTGCGGTCTCGCACCGGGGAAGGGGGCGGCACGCGGGTGGATCGCGGCGGGGTGACACCACGCGGCACGGGCGTGCGCCCCGGCATGGGGAGAGATCCAAGCACGCGGACACCGGCCGGCCGGCCGCGGCTCCCGCCGGGACGCGCCCATCCGCGGCGGCCGGCGAGATCGAGGAGGTCGGGCGCTGGCTGGAGGAGTTCCACCCACACTCGCTCGTTGAACTCGACTACGGCGGCCTTGTGCACATGCTCGACGACGGGGCACTGCGGGCAGACCAGTCGGCGGCCGAGGTGGCGGCGGCGATCACTGGGCTTGAAACGGGCGAGCTCGAGCTGGCAGTGGCGATGTACCAGCGGCTGCGCAACCGCTGGCGGGCCTTGCAAGCTGCCGAGTCTGCGAGCTAGCTAGTGGTCTGTCAGAGGAGTCTTCTTTGGCTCTGTGGCCCACGACAACGCCCATTGCGGGCACCTCGCGGCGTTGTCGTCGTCGCGCGTAGCACCAGCGAAGCGCTTGTCGAGGACAAGCACCGCCTTGCGATGCACCCACCTGGACGCCGTTCGCTCAAAGGACCCCTCTGACAGACCACTAGCGCGTAGATCTCCGTGGCTGCGGGCGGGGCGCCGGGGGATCAGGGTCGCGCGGGGTTCGTTCTGGAGGGCAGCGCGTGCGCCATCACCGCGGCGTCACTGTTTCGTATCTGCGGGGGCGGTGAGCGCCGTGCGGGTGTTGTGTTAGCGCTGCCCGGTGAACGGTGTCGCACGGACGCGGGCGCGGTCACGGTGGCGGTGCGGCCGCCGGGCTCGGGCATAGCGGGGCGCGGGTGTGCTGCTTCCAGCTTCTGGCACCCCGGGGCGGCTCTGGGCTGGTGCCCGATGGCCCACTGGGCGCCAGATCTGGCATCCCAGGGACATCCCAGCGGCACACCAGAGGCCATTGGGCGGCACCCGCGACAGGTGATCTTGCGGGCGAGCCCATTGCCAACCGCAAAGCAGGTCGCCTCGGGACACCGGGCCACTGATCGGAACAAGCTCACTGCCAGGCCTTTGGTGCCCGACTCGCGGGCTAGCATTTTTCCGAATCTGCCTCGTTGCGACTAAACGTGTCGCTAGAATTACGCACGGTGACAGCGATCAGCGGAGCAACGGGGGCAACCTCACGCAGAAACTTTGCTCTAGGTGGTCGACTCGTCACGTCTGGTGATGGCAATATGGTCTCCGTGGGCCATATCAGGGCATCCACGACAAGCTCCAGATGGAGCGCAGGTACAGCTAACACGCAGGATCGTAATCCCGGTCCAGGAGGAGAGGCCGCACACATGTCTGCACGCACACCCGAGGCCGAACCGCTGCTCACGCCAGCGGAGGTCGCGACGATGTTCCGCGTGGATCCCAAGACCGTCACGCGGTGGGCGAAGGCTGGCAAGCTGACCTCCATTCGCACGCTCGGGGGTCACCGCCGTTACCGGGAGACCGAGGTTCGCGCGCTGCTTGCGGGTATCCCGCAGCAGCGGTCGGAGTGACGTTCCGGCTTCCGACATCCCGACGTGGGGGGTCGACCGGGCCACGCGCGGTCACGCGTGCGGCACGGGCGACGAGAGATAGATTTGAGAGGGGGGTCGGCCCCGGCGGCCGTTGTGCCGCATAAGGGGGGTACCGTCTCGGGGAACCCGGCTGATGAGGTTCCCAGCAGACGCTGCCGGGGTCGATCCGGCTGACGTGGCGGTCGCCGGTGATCACAGTTCATGCGCGATGCCGTCACGCGTCGGCGAGCAGTTGTTCGAGCAACGCCGTTCCGCGGGTCGCGCGTCGCCGCGACCCGTAGCAGCGCGACCAATTGCTCTGTCAGCATGCGCTCCAGCGTGTCCCGCGGCAGATCGGCGGTTCGCCAGCCGGTCCAGGCCGGCGGCCTCCGCGCACGCGAGCCAGCATCGCAGCGTAAAGAACAGGGCCAGGTACGGCGACGCCGAGGGCCTTGAGGATGCTTTCGAGCACCACCTGCCTGACGCCTTCGCCGATCTTACCGATCTTCCTGGCCGGGCCCATAGGCCCGGCCACGCCGGTGTGACCGCCCATAAGCGCGAGATATCCGGCGGCGTGGTCCTCGACGTAGCCGAAAGTGCCCCCGCGAGCCCGTCGGGAGCACCGTCACCTCCCGGGCCGATCAGCGCAGTGAGTTGTTGTGCCGCGCGGCGCAGGGCTTCCGGGCACAACTCGTGCTTGCTGCCGAAGTAGTGATAGACGAGCGCACGCGAGGCGCAGGCCGAGGCGGCGACATCAGCCATGGAAACCTCGATCGCCGGGCGCGAACCGAGCAGTTCAAGTGCCGCGTTTATGAGTTCGTCCCTGCGCTCGCCGACGGGCAGGCGGCGCCGGGCCGCAGCGGCGGCACCCGCATTGCTGATGTTCTGCTTGCAAGGCTTCCGCTGGCGGGTCAGCGCACTCCCGTCCCCCCGCTGTCCGTCACCGCCCGAGCCTAATGGTCAGTAAAGAACTATCGCTGCGGGCTGGAGACCGGCCCTGATGCAACAGGCGGCGCGGTGCGGGCCTGCCCGGCGGGCGGCGCGGTCGGCACTGGTTCGCTACGTCTTGTAATTGCGCGTGTACTCAGCGAGCACGGCCGCTGTCTGCCATACTGATCGGCGCGCCCGTCGCTTGGGGGGTGGGGAGGCCGCACGGCCGGAACCGCCGAGGCGGCGGCATATCTGGAATCCGCGCAAGGCCATACGGCGCGAGTTAGGGGAGCCGTTCGGCCTGACCGCTGTGGGGGCGGGCTCGCCGGGTTCCCGCAGTGGCGAAGCGCGTCACCGCGTTTCCGGGGGGAGGATCAGCAATGGGCGAAACGGAGCCTGTTTCGCGTGCGCAGCGTGCCGCTGCGCGTCTGGAGTCGGCATGGGAGGGCTGGCGGACAAGGCACGGTCTTGGCGGCGTCCTTGCCCAGCCAGTGGCGAGCTACGTGGGCTACGCGCCAGAGGATCCGCAGGGCAGGCCACGCGTGGTCTTCGGCGTGGACGCCGCGGAGGCGGAGCAGCTGGCCGTGCTGCTCGACGGCCTGACGCGCGCCGCTGCGGTGGTGGCGGTGGAACCTGGTAGCCCCGGCGAAGGTGATCCTGATCCCGCTACTGATCCGGGCACCGGCAGCTCGGCTGACTTCGCGGACGTCCTGCCTGATGCCGCACCTGCCGTGACGCCGGTGGCCGCGGCGGCAGTACCCGTTCCGGGCGCTGCCGCCGGCGTGAGCGCTGCCGCCGCCGTGAGCGCTGCCGCCGGCGCGACCGGTACGGGCGCTGCGGCCGGTGCGGGCCGCCACACGCCCGGCGAGCTACCGCGCTCGCTGGCCGAGCCAGCCGGCTTGCCACCTGAGAATCCAAAGCCAGCCAAAGGCAGGCAGCTCCTGTCCCGCCGTAAAGGGGGTATCGGGCCGGCCGCGAAGGATGGCGCCGGTGAGCCTGCCGACCGGGACGGCGATCGGGCACCCAGCGTCGCCGGGGAGACGGAAACTGACCCTGCAGCCCGCGGCGACGAGCCGGCCAGTCCCGGGGGATCTGGCGCGCCCACGGCTCGCGCCGTGGCCCGGCCTGCGGCTCCGGCCGCTCATCCCGCCATCGGCCCGCGGCCCACGGACATTCCGAGCGCACCCGCACCGTCGATAGCTGCCGAACTCGCCGGCTGGGCGGCGGGCGAACTGCCCGGGCAGGCATCGGGACTAGCCGCCCTGGGCACGCCCGGAGCAGAAGCCGCGCCCACGGCCAGGCGTACCGCCGCGGCCGCGCGAACCAGCGGACAACGAGCGTGAGGGCCGGACCGGTTCGCTGCACTAGCAAGTGTTGTGCGCCGGACGGCTCTGCGGCGCCGGACGGCTCTGCGGCGCCGGGCGGCTCTGCGGCGCCGGGCGGCTCTGCCGCGCCGGGCGGCTCTGCGGCGCCGGACGGCCGGCGTCGTCGCCGACGGTGATCCCGGGGCGTTCTCAGGGGCAACACTGAGAACGCCCCGGGACCGAGGTGCACGTGGCTGCCAAGTTAAACCTTGCCTGCCACTAGCCGGTTTGACCGGCTCGCGGCCGATGGCTGCGGGTAGCATGTCCAGCCGATGCGGAAGACAACCGGCGAGCGGCAACCATCTGACCTGGCGGATGCCGCTGGGGTAACGAACTATGGCTAGCCGCCGTCGCTCGCCGCTCGCGGGCCCAGGCACGCGCGGCGCGGCGCACGCGACAGCCGCTGCCGGACGCGCCCAGGTGGCCCGGCGCAGGCTCCTGGCCGTGGCGCTGGCCGCCGCGCTCCTCGGGGCCACCGTCGGCTGCGCCGACGGCAAGGCCGGCGTCGCAGCGCAGACGACATCGCGGCCGAGCCAACCTGCGGCCGGAGCCGCGCCGCGCTGCTCCGCCGCCGGTTCCGTCGCCAAGCAATTCCCCTAATGTGTCTGCCCGGCCGCGCCGGCTGCCGCTCGCCGGCGACGTGATCCTGCTTGATCCGGGCCACAACGGCGGCAACGCCACGCATCCAGACACCGTCAACCAGCTGGTCAACGTCATCACTGAGAAGAAAGCCTGCGACACGACTGGCGCGGAAACCGACTCCGGTTATCCCGAGCACGCGTTCAATTTCGACGTCGCCATCCGGCTGGCCGAGCTGCTGCGAAAGGACGGCGCGAAGGTCGTGCTGACCCGGCACAGCGATACTGGTGTGGGCCCTTGCGTCACCCAGCGGGCGGCCATAGGCAACCGGGCACACGCCAGCGCGGCGATCTCGATTCACGCCGACGGCGGTCCCGCCGGCGGATCGGGGTTCGAGGTCATCGAACCGGGCCTGGTGCCCGGTTACACCAACAAGATCATCGGCCCGTCCCGCAGGCTCGGCCTCGACATCAGGAACGAGTACCACGCCATTACGGGCGAGCCGTACTCGGATTATGTCGGCACGGCTGGGCTGGACGTCCGAACCGATCTCGGTGGCTTGAACCTGTCCACGGTGCCCAAGGTTTTCATCGAGTGCGCGAACATGCGCAACAACAGCGACGCAGCGCGCTTGACGAGTGCGGCGTTCCGTCAGCGCGTCGCGGTAGCGATCGCCGCCGGTTTTGCCGCGTTCCTGCATGGACGCTGAGAGGCGCACCAGTGCGCGGGTGTGACAGTTTCCGGCGGCCGTTCCGGATCATCGTCCTGATACGTGGATCAGCGGATTCTCATCCAGCATCATGCGAATAGCTGTCGCGGGTGACGGCCGTGGCACCGGGCTCACCTGCCGCCTGAACGATGACGGGACCGCTGCTGGCCCGCCCGAGCCGGTGACGAGCCTCGCCAGCGCGGTGGCGGCGCTGGAACGGGAAGCGAGCCCGCGCTGGGTGTGGGCGTCGTCGGCAACGATCTACCCGGCCCTGCTCGGCGCGGATGTGCGGGTGGCCTCCTGCCACGATGTGCAGCTCACCGAGGCGGTGCTGCTTGCCCATCAGGGCCGGTTCGGTGAAGAGCCGTCCGTTGAAGCGGCATTGGCGCGGCTCCATGGCCGCGCGGCCGCGCCTGGCCTGCCCGCGCCATCCGCCGCTCGCGCGCAGTCAGAGCTGTTTCCTATCGCTGGCGACGGTTTCGCCGGCGCGCGCGAGGAACTCGACGCGGTCGTCGCGGTCCACGCGGATCAGCTTCGGCGGGTTGCCGCTGCGCCGCATCCGGGCCGGCTGTCGCTGCTCGCGGCGGCTGAGTCAGCGGGTGGCCTCGCCGCGGCGGAGATGACCGCGGCCGGCCTGCCGTGGCGCGGCGACATCCACGATGATTTGCTCACCCAGCTACTGGGACCGCGGCCGGCCCCTGGCCTGCGCCCGCGCCGGCTCGTCGAGCTTGCCGAGGCGATTCGCGAGGCGCTGCACGGACGGCCAGTCAACCCTGATTCGCCTGCGCAGCTCGTCAAGGCTTTCGCGGCAGAAGGGATAAGCCTCACGTCGACCCGGGCACATGTGCTGCGGACGGTGGACCACCCCGCGGTGCCTTTGCTGCTCGAGTACAAGGAACTGGCCAGGCTGCATGCGGCCGATGGCTGGGGCTGGCTTGACACGTGGGTGTCCGGTGGGCGGTTCCGGCCGGAATATGTGGTCGGCGGCGTTGTTTCCGGGCGCTGGGCCTCGCGCGGCGGTGGCGCGCTGCAGATCCCGAAGGTCCTGCGCCGCGCCGTGGTCGCCGATCCTGGCTGGGTGCTCGTTGTGGCGGACGCCGCGCAGCTCGAACCCAGGGTGCTCGCCGCCCTGGCGGGTGATTCTGCCTTCGCCCAGGCCGCCGCCGCAGGCGACGTGTATGCGGCGCTGGCCGGGACCCTCGGCGGTGAACGGGACAAGGCGAAGGTGGCCTTGCTTTCAGCCATGTACGGCGGGGCCGGGGGAGAGGCCGGCCAATTGCTCGGAGTGCTGCGCAGGCGGTTTCCAGCGGCCGCCCGTTACGTGGATGACGCCGCGCGGGCCGGCGAGGAAGGGCGCCTGGTCAGGTCCCGGCTCGGCCGTACGTGCCCGCTTCCTTCTGCCCAGTGGCGTGAGCTGACCGGCGATGGTGCTAATCCGCGCGCGGGCCGTGCGCTGCGCAGCAGGGGCCGGTTTACACGTAACTTCGTCGTGCAGGCGAGCGCGGCTGATTGGGCGGCGGTGCTGCTCGCGTCCCTGCGGCGCAGGCTGGCCGCGACCAACGGGCTGCCGGCGCTCGAGGCTGGGCGCCGCCCGAGGCTGGGCGGCCCGAGGCTGGGCGGCCCGCAGGCTGGGCGGCCCGCGGCTGGGCGGCCCGCGGCTGGGCGCCCTGGCCGCCCGCACCTCGTGTTCTTCCAGCACGACGAGGTTATCGTGCACAGCCCGGCCGCTGCGGCCGAGGAGGTCGTGCGTGCCGCCCTGGCCGCGGCTGAGGAGGCAGGACAGCTCGTCTTTGGTGAGGGACCGGTGCGGTTCCCGCTGGCGGTGTCCGTCGTCACCTGCTATGCGGACGCCAAGTGACCGGCGAATGGTCGTGGCGTGCGGCCGGGTCCGCTTGAGAGCCCTGTCGTGGTCTTGCCACAGGCAAGTGCCACATTCAGTGACACTGATCTCCCCGGGCCGGTATCTGGGGCGGCCGGCCAGTTCGCCGCAAGTATGCCGTCACCTGTCAGGGCACTTCAGGCAGCGCGGGCAGATGCTCGTCTGGCACCTGCCACGACGGAAGGACGCGCGAGGTCGGGACCGCCGCGGGCAGGCTCGCATTGAGATCGCGGTGGATCACCTCGGCGACGTTCTCTATCGTGCGCACCCCGTACGCCATGGTCGGGTTGTCCTGCGTCAATACCGCGATCAGGTAGTTGCGGCCGCGGCCGGAGAAGCTCCCGATGCTGTGAATACGCCAGCCGTGCGTGGCCCGGGGGAGCCAGCCGTTCTTCACGTGCACGGTGACACCTGCGGGCGTGCCCGCTGGGACTCCCCACCGCTGCGACGGTATGACGCGAGCCATCAGGCCGAGCGCATAGGCGCGTGAGGCGGCGTTCAGCACGGAATTCGTGCTCGTGAGCAGCCCCAGCAAGGTCATCTCGTCATGCGCGGTGATCTGGGTCAGTCCCCAGTAACCGCCGGGTCCCAGCCTGGTCTGTGTCATCTTGGCCAGGGTGAGGAAGTGCTGGAGGTTGCCCCGGCCGAGCCTGGCCCACAGCGTCGACGCCGCATTGTTGTCGGACCGTGTGATCATCGCGGTCGTGAGGCTGACCTGCGTGGAGGTCAGGTACTTGTGCTGCTCCATCGCCGTGCGCAGGAGCGCGCCGAGAATCGTGACCTTGACCACGCTGGCCGAGTCGAAGTGCTGATTCTGCCTGAGCGCGCACACGACACCCTTCTCGCGGTCGTTGACGGTCAGCGCCACGGCCGAGGTGCGCGTCCGCAGCGCAGCGAGGATGTCGCGGGACAGGCGGGCGGCCAGCGCCCGGTTCGGCAACGAGGAAGGCGTGCAGATGCTTGCGGAGGCGGTACTTGCGGAGGCGGTGCTTGCGGCCGCGGTGCTTGCGTAGGTGGCGCCGCCGAACGCGGCCGCTGCGGATACGGCAGCGGCCCCGGCGAGGCTGCCAGCGACGCGACGAACGCAGCGGCTACGTCCCAGCAAGAGTTGGCGCATGTCTGCATCCTCCTGATAGTGCGGCGCGAACGCGCCGCCTCTACGCAGTCGTTCGGCATCCTGGTCGATAATTGCCGGCGTTTGTCCAGTGGCGGGGCAGGCCGCCGCCCTGCCACCCGGGAGACGGCCGGCCTCGCATTGAGGTTGGCCCGGGGGACGCAGAAACCTGCCGAGCGGCGGCCTGACGTAGGCATTGCCGCGGGACCTGGCCGCAGGCACCTTGTGGCCATGACGTGCGGACCACCCCGGTGGAGCGCCCGCCAGTGGCACCGCCGGCCGCAGCGGTCAGCCAGTCGCTGCCCGTATGACGGTGGTCCGCGAGACTGATCGAGAAGCCGTGCGGCGGTGAGGAGGGTTATCGTGCCGAGGGCCTGGCAGGCCAGCCTGTTGCGAGAGCGCTCAGGCGATCAGCGCGTCACCAACATCGAACTCTTCTTCGACCTCGTCTATGTGTTTGCGGTCACCCAGCTGTCGCATCACCTGCTCGCCAACCCCACAGTGGAAGGCGCTCTGCAAACCGCGTTGTTGCTGGTACTTGTGTGGCTGGCATGGGTCTACACCACGTGGGTGACGAACTGGCTGGATCCCGAGCGGATCGCGGTCCGGCTAATGCTGGTCGCGCTCATGCTGGTCAGCCTGGTCATGTCCGCCGCGTTGCCAGCAGCTTTCACGACGCGAGGTCTCGCGGTGGGTGGCGCCTACGCGACGATGCAGGTTGGCCGGAGCGCCTTCGTGGTGGTGGCTCTGAGAGGGCAACGCCTGCAGCGGAACTTCGAGCGGATCCTTGCCTGGTGCCTGCTGAGCGGAGCGCTGGCTGTCGCTGGCGGGATCGCCCACGGCCACACGCGTGAACTGCTCTGGCTGCTGGCCGCTGGCGTCGACCTGCTCGGCGGTGCGGCTGGCTTCTACACGCCCGGGCTGGGCAGGTCCGCGACCAGTGAGTGGACAATCGAGGGCGGTCACTTTGCCGAAAGGTGCCAGGGATTCGTGATCATCGCGCTGGGGGAGTCGATCGTCGTGATCGGCGCTGCCCTGTCACAGTTGCCTTCGGTCACGCCGGCGGTGGCCGCCGCGTTCGCCGCCGCGTTCGCCGGCAGTGTCGCCTTGTGGTGGGTCTACTTTGACCGCAGCGCCGATGAGGCCGCGCGCGTCATTGCCGCATCGGCGGACCCCGGCCGGCTGGGCCGGTCTGCCTATCACTCCATCCACCCGGTCATGGTCGCGGGAATCATCGTCAGCGCCGCGGCCGACCAGAAGGTGCTCTCCCACCCCGCTGGCCTTCCCGCCGTGCCGACGATCTGGATGGTGCTCGGAGGCGTGGCATTGTTCCTCGCCGGACATGCGGCGTTCAAGGCCACCGTATGGCGCGTCACACCCTGGTCCCGGCTGGCGGCGATCGCGCTGCTCGCGTTGCTCGCAATACCTGCGCCGTACCTGCCAGGGGCGGCGCTCGCCGCATGCGCGGCCGCGGTTGTCGTGGCCGTCGCTGTCGCCGACCGGCTTCAGGGCGCCACGTCGCCGGGCGTGCCCGCGGCCCAGGAATGACGCGATCATCGTGGCCGGCGGCCGCCGGGCGTTGGGCGCAAGAAAGCCGTGCCGGCACCCGCCTCCACGCGGCACACGACGGGCCATAGGTGTCACGGTCGCCTGCGCGCGACGACCCCGTACGGGTGGCAAATAGCCAGCGACGGGCGGTCGCTGGGCGTGCTCGGGTCTATGCGCGCTTTGCGCCCGGCGGATGAGTGATCAGCGAAACCCGCATGTCAGAGGAGGCCTTATGGTCGACCTTCACCACGTCAGGCAGGAGCTTGAGGAACTCACGGAAGCTCTTGCGGCCGTAGTTGCGCTCGTCGAATGACGGGTCGAGCGCGAGCATCTTGCTCTTCAGCCAGGCTCCGGTGGCGGACGTGTCTGGAGACTCTTCAAGCGCGGCAACGACCAGCCGCTGGGCGTCGGCGATGTCGAACTTGGCGCCCAGCTCGGCCCGTACCGCGGGGTCAACGGCGCCTACGAGCGTCCCCCAGTACTTGTACTCCGAGCAGACGGCCACGAGCCGCGTGCTGGCTGAGGCTTCTGTGCCGACCCCGACAACCTTCTTGCCGAAGCTGCGCAGCCGCTGCACCAGCGGCGTGTAGTCCCCGTCGCCTGCGACCAGGATGAAGGTCGCGACCTCTGGACGGGTGAATAGTGCCTCCATTGCGTCGGCCGTCAGCAGGATGTCGGCCGCGTTCTTCTGCTGGATCCCGAACCTGGTCACCTGAATCATCTCGATGCCGTTCAGTGCCAGATCCTGCTGGCGGGAGCCATACTGGGGCCGCGTCCAGTCGGCGTAGGCGCGGCGGATGGCGGCGTTGCCATAGTCGCGGCACAGCAGCTCGAGCGCCTTATAGGGCACCGGGTTGTCCCCTGGCAGCACGGCAGCTCCGATCACCAGATTCTCGAAATCCAGGTACAACGCCACCTGATCCATGACCGGCTCCCGCCTCGGCTTTCTTGCCTGCCAACCGCCTATTCAATTCTCGCGCGGTACCCAGCATGCGGACGAGCCCGGCAATCGGCGACGCCGGCCCGGCCTGATCCGGATCACGCAGGCCCGGATCACGCAGGCCCGGCCTGATCCGGCTGGCCGCGGGCCACGATCGCGCTCAGCCAGGAGAAGGCGACCTGCTGCCACAGGCGTTGACCCATCTCCTCGCAGTGCCCTCCGCCGCCCTCGGCCGCCGTGAACCCGTGGTACTGCTTCTCACAGGCGAGCGCGTCAAACAGGATGCCGCTCTGGCTGGCAAAGTCGCCTTCTCCTTCGGTGATAAGCGTCGGACAGGTTATCTGACCGGCCCTGCCCGGGACCGTCCCAGGCCGCCGCGTTCCAGCCGAGTTCAACAGCGGTCAGCATGCCGTACTTGTGGAGTTCTTCCGCGGTGCCGTCGAAACCACCGGTGAACAGCACGGTTGGCCGGGGGGCTGTTACCGCCGTGCGTGGAGCGGAACATATAGCCGGGCATCGGGACCGGGCTGAAGGGAATCGACACCGCCTCGACGTGGAACGGAAAGTAGGGCATGGCCTTACGGAAGGCGTCGAGCTGCCGCTCGTAACCGGACCTGATGCGATCGTCCGCGAGATCGTGGCGGAGGAAAAAGTATGCCTGTCGCCAGTATTCAGCCGATCGCAGGTAGCCACGCGCGGCGAACTGGTGGTGTCCTCGGGCCGCCGCGTCGTCCGCGGCGGCCGATGCCACCCTGGCGGTGTGACCCCATTCCTCGTACCACTGCGCGTAGTCACCGGGCGCGATCCGGCCGCCGGTGGCCATGGCCTCCCCGAGATCGGCAGAATCGGCATACGCCCCGATCAGTATGCGCTGGAGCTGAGCAGCCATGTCCGCATCTTCATGCAGCATTGCCATCGGCTATCCCCCAAGCTTCGTCTTGCCGTGCCTGGCCTGCAGCTTCGGTGTTCGGCGAGGGGACACCAGCCCCCCCGTTGTGCCGTACCCGTGGTGGCTTCGGTCCAAGATGACGCGGCCGCCCCTGATCAATTCCTGGGGATTCCGCGGCGCGCACGTTGAGCCGGGCGGTGGGCTCAGCGCGGCAGCGCGCTGAGGCGATGCCGTGACTCCGCCACGCGGAGTAGCCACTTTCAATCCTGACCGGGCTGCGTGCGCCGAGGTCCAGCCGATCGGGACAGTACGTCACGCCGGGCGTCCTGGGCGAGGCGCGTTGCGCGCCGCCGCCCACTGCGGTCACGAAAACGGCCCAGTCTTGACGAGCTTGCGCGCGGTCTGCTCGTCGGTCGGGCCTTCGCCGAACGACGGGCACAGCTGGGCGACCCCGCAAGCGCCGCATGCGGGCCTGCGAGCGTGACAGACACGGCGGCCGTGCCAGATGAGCCGGTGGGAGGCCGCGGTCCACTCCCGCCGGGGCAGGAGCGCGCCGGCGTCGTGTTCGATCTTGTCCGGGCTGGTCTGCGCCGTCCAGCCAAACCGCCGGGCGAGCCGGGCGAAATGGGTGTCCACGGTGAGGCTTGGCTTGCCGAACGCGTCGCCGAGCACAACATTGGCGGTCTTGCGGCCGACACCCGGCAGGGTTACGAGTTCCTCCAGCGTGCCAGGGACCTCCCCGCCGAAGCGGCCGGACAACCCCTGGCCGAGGGCGATGAGAGTCTTCGCCTTGGCGCGGAAGAATCCCGTCGGCTGGATCAGCTTCTCAAGTTCCGCCAGGTCGGCGGCGGCATAATCAGCTGCGGTGCGGTACCGGGTGAAAAGGGCTGGCGTCACCGCGTTGACCCGCCGGTCCGTGGTCTGGGCGGACAGAGTCGTCGCCACCAGCAGCTCGAGCGCAGAAGTGAAGTTCAGCTCGATATGCGCATCCGGGTACAGCCGGCCCAGCTCACGGTTGATCCGGCGCGCTCGGCGTACCAGCGCGGTCCGCGACGGGGCAGCCTTGGCCACCGCCCAAGCTTAAACACGTCCGTTCCCCGGCGGCGGGCAGCCGAACGGGACCGCGGGCGGGCGCCGCGCCCGGCGCCCGGGGTAACCAGCCATGCCTGCGGCAGCGTCGGCGAGGACGCCAAGACGCATGACGCGCCGGCGGCTGGGCCGGGACGCAGGGCGACCGCTTGCGACGTCAACGAACTAGCTCACTGCCCGGATCGGTCCCTCGGCTTCCTGTCACTCTTTACGGTGGCAGTGAAGATGGGGGCTTCGGGGCATGGGCCTTGTGGTGGGATGCTGTCGGTCATGACAGCGCAGGCCGCCGGCACCAGAACGCTCAGCGACACCGACTTTCCGGTTGCGATCGATGATCGCTACTTCGAGGACTACACACTGGGCGCGGTGTATGAATACGGTCACATTGTCGTGACGACGGAGGAGATCGTTGAATTCGCGAAGCGGTTCGACCCGCAGCCGATCCACACCGACCCCGGCTTCGCAGCTAACGGCCCCTTCAGCGGTCTCATCGCCAGCGGCTGGCACTCCGCGGGCATCCTCATGCGCATGTTCGCCGACCACTACCTGTCGCGAGTGGCCAGCCTCGCCTCCCCCGGCGTTGATGAGCTGCGCTGGCCGGCACCGGTGCGGCCAGGCGATGCGCTGCGCCTGCAGACGGCCATCGTCGAGGCGCGCATGTCGCGATCGAAATCCGATCGCGGTCTCATCCGTACCAAAGCCAATCTGATCAACCAAGATGATCAGATTGTGTTACACCTGACGGCGATGAACATCCTCCGCTCCCGCGGAGCCGGCGGCAACTAACACCGGACTGCGGCATCGAGGTGAAAAATGCCGGCGGGCCGGTCTTACCGTGCTGTCGCGGAGCGGGATGAGCGGGCGAGCATATAGAGCCGTCCGTACCTCGTACGGTTTCTTAGGTGGCTGGTGTCTAACGACCCAATTTGACTGCGGAGGTGGATACGTATCGTAATACTAGCTGGTCAACTATGCTGATCATTTTTACTCTGCGTGAAAAATGACGAAAAACACCAGCCTCCTAGGCCGGGCCCAAGCGATGGGGTTGGCCAGCGGTGAGCGGGACATCAAAGGCGATGCGGGCCCGACGCTGTACCGAACCGGGCTGGGTTAAGGTCTCCCGGCGCCCGGTGCGGGCGCCGGGAACGCGACGACCTGCCCGCTGGGTTTCGACGGCTCGGGTCCGCCCCAAGTCTGGCCGACGACGAACAAGTGCGGGTCCTCGCCGCGGCTGAGCGCGCAGGCAAAGGCGCCGCGATCCAGGTCGACCGTAGCCAGCACCTCACCACCCTCGCGCACACGAACACAGTGCTGGTTGCCGACGTCGGCGTACCAGACGGCGCCGTCGGCATCCATGCAGATCCCGTCGGGGTGGTCGTCGGGCGTCTCCGCCCACACGCGCCGGTTGCCGAGGCCGCCGTCGCTGTAGATGTCGTAGGCGGTGAGCCGGTTCGCGTACGACTCGGCAGTGACCAGCGTCGCACCGTTTGGGCTGATCGCCATACCGTTGGGGAACGCAAGGTCGTCGGCTACCTGGTCGACATTGCCGTCCGGTGTGACGAGCACGACCAGGCCCGGCGCGAACTCACCGCCGGGAAAGTCGAAACCGATGGTGTTGACGTAGGCGTTGCCCCGGTCGTCGACCACGATATCGTTCCATGGCTTCTGCGAGACCTCGGAAAGGTCGGCATGCTGGACTAGCGACCCGTCAGCCTCACGGCGCAGCAACCGTCGTTGTGCCGAGTCCACGACCAGCAGCCGCCCGTCGGGCAGGAAGTCGATGCACATCGGGAACGACGGGACGGCTACCACCACTTCGTGCCCGCCGTCGGCGTCAAGCGCGATCACCTGGTTCGCGCCCCAGTCGGAGAACCAGACTTGCCCGTCGTGCCAGCGCGGTGACTCGCCGAACACGATGCCTTCCATCAGGACTTCAGGTGCGCTCACCACATTCCTCCCTCTGCTAGCTGGGCTGCGTCGACTGCGTGCCGGGCGATTATTCGGCGCTGACCCCGGTTGGGCAAGGCCGTGGCGTTGCGGCAGCTGGTTTCCTGTCGGCTGGCCAGGCTTTCCGCTGGTGACCCGGCAGGCGTGCCTTCGCAGGGACGCCTGCCGGGTTCGGTCAGGGAGCCAGGGCGGCACGCGCCAGGCCGCGGAAGTCCTCGTCGCTCAGCGCTGCTCGACCACCATCAGCGAGTGGCCGGTGGGATCCCGCAACCAGAACATCGGCGGCACCGGGTCGCCCATCCGCGCCACCTCCGCGTCGACATCCAGCCCGCGGGACAGCAAAGCGGCGTGAGTGGCATCGACGTCGCGGGTGGTCAGCGTGATCCCGGTCTCCACCGGCCTGACCTCGGTCCCGGGCCGCGGCGGTGCCAGCGCGATCCCCGCCGTCCCCTCCGGCGGGTAGACCTCCACCCAGCGGTAGCCACCGCCAAACGGCGTGTCGGTGCGCTTTTCGAAGCCGATCGACTCGTAGAACTCGATCGCCTTGTCCTGGTCGGGCGTCGGAACACACACCAGGCTGATCTGGCGGATCCCGGTTGTTGCTGTGCTAGTCATCCTGCACCTCCTGCAGTTGTGGTTGCTATACCTACGACCGGTTCGAGGGGGAAAACTCATCGGCCGGCCCGTCCCAGTGCCGCGTCAGACGCGGTCACAGGCGACTCAGTTCGCGAAAGTGTCGTAGCGGTTCGGCGCGAGAGCGCGTGCCCGTCTGCTGGCTCGTGTATCACGCTAGAACAGATGATTTGGGCTCCTCACCGGATCCGCAACCCGAATTGTGACCCACACATACTCGGCACGAGCTCAACGGGCGGTAATGTCCGGCGGCCGCTCACCCCTTGTGATGGCTGCCACCCGGAGTTGATGGCCGCCAGCTGGTAGATCGCATCAGCCGACGTCTGCATCGGTGCCGGGATGCCCGGTGGGGCCTGCCTTTTCTTCCGGCGCCGCGGCGAGCTCGGCGGCGAGGCGGGCTGCTTGGGTGGTCAGGTAGTGCTGTTCGCGGAGGTTGGTGGTCCGGGCGGCGGCAGCACGAAACTCGGCGATGGCGGCCTTATTGTCACCGGCATGTTCCAGGAGGTGGGCACGGACGGAGTGGAGGCGGTGGTGGTCGCTGAGCCGCTCGTCAAGGCCGTCAAGCAGCGCGAGGCCAGTGCTTGGCCCGTGGGCCATCGCAGCGGCGACGGCCCGGTTAAGCGTCACCATCGGGTTTCCGGTCATCGCTTCAAGCAGCTCGTAGAGGGCCAGGATCTGGGGCCAGTCGGTGGCGGCGTGGGAGGCGGCTTGGTCGTGGAGGGCCGCGATGGCTGCCTGCACCTGGTACTCGCCGGCGTGTCCCCGGCCCAGCGCCCCGGTGATCAGCGCCACCCCCTCGGCGATGAGATCGCGGTCCCAGCGGGTGCGATCGTGTTCCGCGAGGGGGATCAGCTCGCCGCCGGGACCGCTGCGGGCTGGGCGGCGGGCATCGGTAAGCAGCATCAGGGCGAGCAACCCGCCCACCTCCGGGTCCTCGGGCACGGCAACCCGCATGATCCTGGCCAGGCGGATGGCCTCGCCGGATAGGTCGGTGCGGGACAGGCCGGGGCCGCCGCTGGCGGTGTAGCCCTCGTTGAACAGCAGGTAGAGGGCATGCAGCACCGATCGCAGCCGTTCGGGACGCTGATCGGGCAGTGGGAGTGTGAACGGCTCGCCGGAGGCCTTGATCCTGGCTTTGGCGCGGCTGATCCGCTGGGCCATGGTCGCCTCGGGGACCAGGAACGCGGCAGCGATCTCGCGGGTAGTCAGGCCGCCGACCGCCCGCAGGGTGAGCGGGATCGCCGACGCTGGCGTGAGGGAAGGGTGGCAGCACATGAACATGAGGATCAGCGTGTCGTCCCGGCCCGGCGCCGGTCCCGGGGGCGTGAGGGACCATGAGGCGGCCAGTTCCTCCCGGAGACGGCGAGCAACATCGCCGCGGTACTGGTTCGCCAGGCGGCGGGACGCAACACGAAAAAGCCACCCGAGCGGGTTGTCCGGCTGCCCCTCGGCAGGCCACGTGGTGACGGCGGCGAGCAGCGCCTCCTGCACGGCGTCTTCGGAGTCAGCGAAATCGCCATAGCGGCGCACCAGCGCACCGAGGACCTGCGGCGCCAGCTCACGCAGGAGGTCCTCGGTGCTCACAGTGGTCGTCACACCTCGGGGTCGGGAGCGCTGAGCACCTGGCGTACCTCGATCGGCTGGCGGATCGCGACCCCGCCCGGTCCAGGCGCAGCCGACACCTGGGCGGCAATCTCGATGGCCCGCTCAGCCGTCTGGACATCCACCAGCCGGTAACCGGCGAGCAGCTCCTTGGCCTCGGGGAACGGGCCATCGGTGACCACCGGGGCACCGCTCCCATCCCAGACCACGAACTTGGCCAGTTCCGGCCCGGCCAGGCCCTGGGCGTCGACAAGCTCACCGCGCTGGGCGAGTTCGGCGTTCAGCGCCTGCTGGAACTCGATGTGGGCCTTGATCTCCCCCGGGCTCCACTCAGGCATCGGCGGGCAGCCCGACTCGACCGCGCCGTAGTTCTGCAGCAGCATGAATCGCATAGCCATATCCTTCCCGGTCGGACGGCACCCAGCGGCGCCGCTCACCCAGAAGTCACACCCGCGAACAGATTCTCGACATCGGCCAGCAAGAATCTTCCCGGACCGGTGACTCCCCCGGATCGGGCCGCGGAATCGCGGGCCGTCTCGGACGCCGCAGAGCAGGCTCGCGGGCCCTCCAGTCAGTGCGGCCAGTTACTGGAGGCCAGCATCCCGCCAGCGCACAACAACGCCTAGGGCCCCGCAAGTCAGGCACTAGATCACTTCAGCGCAGACGCAGGAATGTCAGTGCCAGATGTGAACATAGACACTGGTGAGGTGTGAATACCTCTTGGTTGGTCGCTGCTGGCGATGCCCCGCAGAACCGCGCCACTGGCGCACAGAGTCACTGGGGGCTGTCGGCCCGGCCGAAGGTGACGAACGGCCCGGTCGCCGCGCGCACGCCCGCCCTACCGTGGTGGTGTGGGCACTTCAACGGTTGTTGATTCGAGCCCGGTTGAGCTGACGGGCGGTTTCGCTGCGCTGGCCGACCCGGTGCGCCTGCGCATCGTGGGGGTGCTGGCCGAGGGTGGGCGGTGCGTATGCGACCTGCACGAGCAGGTGCCGGTCGCGGCGAACCTGCTGTCCTACCACCTGCGGGTATTGCGCGACGCAGGGCTGGTGACCGCGACCCGCCGCGGACAGTGGGTCGACTACCGCCTCGACAGCGGCGGGTTCGCCGGGTTGTGGGCGCAGGCGTCCGCCGCCGGCCTGCCGCTGCCCGGCGATCGTGTTATCACCGAGCGGTGCGGGCCGGCCTGCGGGGACGACGGCGAGGGGGGCCACGGTGACTGACACGAGGACCAGCGAGATCACCGGCCCGGCTGGGCAGCAGCCGGTGGTGGCCCGGCTATCCAGGCTGGACCGGTTCCTGCCGGTGTGGATCGGCGCGGCGATGGTAGCCGGCCTGCTACTAGGCCGGGCCGTCCCCGGCCTGAACAGCGCGCTGAACAAGGTCGCGATACATGGCACCAGCCTGCCGATCGCGCTCGGGCTGTTGTTGATGATGTACCCGGTGCTAGCCAAGGTCCGCTACAGCGAGATCGGGCGGATCACCGCCGACCGGCGGATGATGACCGCGTCGCTGGTGCTCAATTGGGTGATCGGCCCGGCGGTGATGTTCGCGCTGGCCTGGCTGCTGCTGGCGGACCAGCCTGCCTACCGCACCGGGGTGATCCTGGTCGGGCTGGCCCGTTGCATCGCGATGGTGCTGATCTGGACCGACCTGGCGTGCGGTGACCGTGAGATGGCGACCGTGCTGGTTGCGCTGAACGCGGTCTTCCAGGTGTTGCTCTACGCCGTGCTTGGCTACTTCTACCTGCAGGTTCTGCCCGGCTGGCTGGGCCTGCCGATTACCAGCTGGCACGTGTCCATCGCCGAGATCGCCGGCACGGTCGTGGTCTTCCTCGGCATCCCGCTGGTGGCCGGGTACCTCACCCGTACCATCGGCGAACGCGCCAAGGGCCGGGAGTGGTATGAGACAAAGTTCCTGCCTAGGCTCGCGCCGGTCGCGCTGTACGGGCTGCTGTTCACGGTCGTCATCCTGTTCGCCCTGCAGGGCAAGAAGATCACTTCCGAGCCGCTCGACGTGGCCCGCATCGCGTTGCCGCTGCTGGCCTACTTCGTGATCATGTGGTTCGGCGGGTTCGCGGTCAGCCGCCGGCTCCACCTGTCCTACCCGCGCACCGTCGCCTTGGCGTTCTCTGCGGCCAGCAACGACTTCGAGCTGGCGATCGCGGTCGCGATCGGCGTGTTCGGGGTGACCAGCGGGCAGGCACTGGCCGGCGTCGTGGGGCCGCTCATCGAGGTGCCCGTCATGCTCGCGCTGGTCTACGTCGCGCTGTGGGCCCGCCGCCGCTTCTATCCCGCAAAGGAGGCAACGCCGTGAACTGCTTCGACTGTGCGGCGCTTGGCGGCCACGTCGATGCCGTCGCCATCTGCACCGACTGCGGCGCCGCCGTCTGCCATGACCACGCGCACGTCACGGCCCGCTGGCTGACTCGCACCATGGTGATCAACCGCGTCGTGGCCGTCGAGCCGCCCGCGCGCAGCATCCGCTGCGGCGTATGCCAGGCCGCCCGCGACGCCGCCCCTGCGGCGAGCTACGCGTCGGCTGGCTGAGCAGGGCCGGAGCCACTCCTGCCCGTAAGCGTGATCAGCGCCGGGCGGGCCCGGGATTGCCTGCGGCGTTCAGCCCAGGAGGTGCGTCCCCTGCGGCCCGGTGACCTGCTGGAGCATAGTGTGCGCGAGTTGCTGGAGCCGGGACGGCAGTGGGACGTAGAAGGTGGCGGCGGCGTAGGCCTGTCCGGCGTGGGTGAGCCAGTCCAGGAGGCCGGTGAGTGCCTGCCCGGTGGTCTGGCTGGGCTGGTGGGTGTAGACGAGCGCCCAGCTGTATCCGCTGATGGGATAGCTGCTAGCGGCGGGCTCGTTGACGATCGAGAAGTCGGTCGGCGTGATGTCGGGCTTCTGGGCTGCGTCGGCGCTGATCGAGGCGTGTGGAGGGGACGGTGTAGTTCCCGGCCTGGTTGCGGATTGCGGCGATAGGCAGGAGCAAGCCTTGCGAATATGCATGCTCGACGTATCCGATGGAGAAGGGGGTGCGGTATACGGCAGAGGCCACCCCGGCATTGCCTTCTGCCCCCTCCCCGGCCGGCCAGTTGAGCGTTTTGCCGGTGCCGACCTTGGCCGCCCAGGCCGGGGCGACGCTGGAGAGGTAGTTGCTGAAGATGTAGGTGGTGCCGCTGCCGTCGGAGCGGTGGACGACGGAGATCCGCGCGCTCGGGAGGTTGACGCCCGGGTTGAGGGCGGTGATGGCCGGGTCGTGCCAGGTGGTGATCTGCCCGAGGAAGATGCGGGCGAGCACTGGGCCGGTCAGGTGCAGCCGGGAGCCCGCCGGGAGGCTCAGGTTGTAGACCACCCCTTCAGCGCCCAGGTCGACGGGCACCTGCACGACGGAACCTCCCTGGGCGGCTGCTTGCTCGCTGGCGGTCATGGGCACGTCGGAGGCGCCGAAATCTGCATGCTTGGCGCTGAAGGCCGCGATGCCCGCGCTGCTGCCCACCGCGGAGTAGCTCACTGTCACGGCCGGGTGTTGCTGATGGTATTTGGCGAATGCCAGGTCGAAGAAGGGCGCGTCGAAGGTGGAGCCCGCCCCGGTGAGCGTCCCCGCCGGGCCGCTGGCCGCGGCGGTGGTGGCTGGCGCTGGTGAGGAGGTGCCGCTGCTGCTGGCGGTGGTGGCCGTGCAGGCGGCCAGGGCGAGCGTGATGATCGCGGCACCTGCGCTGAGGGTGCTGGTTCGTGCACGATGAGTGACGTGGTGATGCCGTCCGTCGCTGGCTGGCATGGTGTCCCTTGCTGAAGGTGAGGCGGGTTAGGGCTGCCTGGTGTGCCGGACCCAGGCCTGGGCGCCCATCTGGATGGCTTCCCAGGGGCTGCCGAGGGGTGGTGTGTAGGACAGGTCGAGGTCGCTGACCGCGTCGACGGTCATGGCGTGGAAGATCGCGGTGGCGGCGATGTCGATGCGCTTGGCGATTTCGGCGTGCCGGTGGCCGAAGAGCTGCACGCCGAGGAGCTGGCCGCTGGCGCGGTCGCCGGTGAAGCGCATGGCGATGCGGTGGCTGCCGGGATAGTAGGCCTTATGGTCGTCGGCCTCGGATTGGACGGTGACCGGGTTGAACCCGGCCGCGGCGGCTTCGTGGTCACGCAGCCCGGTGCGTGCGGCGGCCTGGTCGAAGATCTTCACGACCTGGGTGCCGAGGCTCCCGGCGAATTCCCGGGTCCCGCCCAGGGCGTTCTCACCCGCGACCCGGCCCTGCTTGTGCGCCGTTGTGCCGAGCGGCAGGTAGGTCTCACCCAGCAGCCGGTGATGAGTCACCACGCAGTCCCCGGCGGCGAACACGTCTGGCAGGCCCGTCCGCATCCCCTGGTCCACGGCGATCGCGTCCCTGGTACCGAGCGTGGCTCCGGCGCTGGCGGCGAGGGCAGTGTCGGGGCGGACGCCGACGACGACCAGGACCATGCCGGCCAGCCGGGTCACCGTCGTGCCGTCAGCAGCAGTGGCGTCGACCCTCAGCCGTGCCCGCCTGGGGTGGCGCGGGTGATCTTGCGGACGGTGGTGCCGGTCAGGACCTCCACGCCACGGGCGGCGAGCTGGTCGTGCACCAGGGCACCGAGGGCAGGGTCGACGGTAGGCAGGACCTCAGGCAGCTGCTCCATCTGGATGACCTGCAGGCCGCGGGTGGTGAGGGCGTCGGCCATCTCCAGGCCGATGTACCCGGCGCCGACGATGACCGCGGTGGAAGGCGCCGCCTCCTCGAGGGTGCGCATGACGGCGAAGGTGTCGTCCATCGAGTGCAGCAGGTGCACCCCGTCATCGGGGCCAAGGGCGTCAGGGCCGGCCAGGCCGGCGATCGGGGGGCGGACCGGGACCGCGCCGGTCCCAACGACCAGCTTGTCGTAGCTCAGCAGTTCCTCGGTGCCGCCGGCGAATGTGACCAGGAGCTTGCGGCCCGCGACGTCGATCCGGCGTGCGGTGGTGTCCAGCCGCAGGTTCATCCCGGTAGCTTCCAGGTCAGCGGTGGTGCGGTGGGCGAGGTTGCGCCAGTGCGTCACCTCCCCGGAGACGTAGTACGGGATGCCGCAGATCGAGAAGTTCGGGTAGGCGTCGGCCACCACGACGGTGACCTCGGCGGCGGGGCCGAGCTCGCGGGCCCGCAGGGCGGCGCTGATCCCGGCGTCGCTGCCGCCGATCGCTATGAGGTGCATCAGATCTCCCGTTCGGCTGGCCGGTTACTGAGGCCGCGATAATCAGCTGCCCGGCCCGCGGATAGGTGGCTTCCATCAGCAGCGGCCCGGTCAGCGGGAGGTCCCGGGTGCGCTGGGCCGGACGGCGTGGGTACGTCCGCGCGGCCGGCGTGGTGAGGGAAGATGATGTCGGCTGCCTCAGCCGGGGTGAGGCGGGGATATAGCACCTTGATGACCACGATGGCGAGCGCGCCGCCGATGATCTGGGCGGCGATGAACGCCGGCGCTGAGGACGGGGCAACGCCGGCGAAAGTGTCCGAGAACATCCGGCCGATGGTGATCGCCGGGTTGGCGAAACTGGTCGAGGACGTGAAAAAGTACGCCGCCCCGATATATGCGCCGACCGCGGCGGGGGCGGCCCGGCTGCGGCCTGACCGAGCTAGAGCGAAGATCACCAGGATCAGCCCGAGGGTGGCGATCACCTCAGACAGGAAATGCGCAGGCGTGGCCCGGTGCTTCGCGGAGATGCTGACCGCCGCCTGAGCAAACATCAGGTTCGCCAGCACGGCACCGCCGATGCAGCCAGCCACCTGCGCGGGGAGGTAGGCTGCCGCCTCCCGCCAGCGCAGCCCGCCAAACGTGGCGTCAGCGAAGGACACCACCGGGTTGAAATGCGCGCCGGACACCGGCCCGAACATCAAGATGATCGCGAACAGCCCAGCGGCGGTCGCCGCCGCGTTCTCCAGCAACTCCAGCCCAGTCTCGCCCGGGGACAGGTGCTGCGCGGCGATGCCCGAACCGACCACCACCGCGGCCAGGAACGCGCTGCCGAGGCACTCGGCCAGCAGCCGCCGCCACAACGCCACCTCGCTCACCGCACGGCCCCGCCGGTCACGCGCACGCGGCACCCGGCCTGGCCGCTCACTGTGCCTGCCTCGGCATGACCGCCCTCCCCGGGTGCGCTCATCGATAAACGTCTATGCAGATGCCGGTCAGCTTGGCATCCTGGATAGATGCCCGTCAAGATAGAGGCATGTCGAAGCAGGCGGATCCGCCCGTGGCAGAGTTCATCCCCGCCGCCGAATTGCAGGTCGTCGTCGAGGCGTGCGCGATCCCCCTGGTCGGTGAGCCGGTCAGCGAGGACGCGGCGGCCGGGCTGGCGCAGGTGTTCAAGGCCCTCGGTGACCCAGTCCGGCTGCGGCTGGTGTCGCTGATCGGCGCGCACCAGGGCGGCGAAGTGTGCGTCTGCGAGCTGGCCACCGCGTTCGACCTGACCCAGCCCACCATCAGCCATCACCTGAAGGTCCTGCGCGAAGCCGGGATCATCGACTCCGAACGCCGCGGCACCTGGGTCTACTACTGGCTCGTCCCCGCCGCGCTAGAGCGCATGGCCGCGCTGCTGTCATCGCCAGCCAGGTAGCCGGCCCGGCCGCTGCTGTCAGCTGCAGGCGGATAGGAACGGGCCCGGCGGCCAGCCGCCGGGCCCTGTCCTTAGCCGCCAGCAGGTTCCTAGCAGCACCGGGCCTGTGAGGAGGCCGGCTGGCCGGCGTGGCCGCCGGGGCCGCCGCAGCACTGCGGGCCGTGACCCTCGCCGTAGAAGGTCTGGCTGTCGGCCAGGACCGTGTAGATCTCCCAGGACTCCCCGTCGGGTGCGCCCTGGACCCAGAACTTGTCCTGCCTGGCGTAGCAGCAGGTGGTGTCGCGCTCCTCGGCCGGGGCGAGCCCGGTCCCGGCGAGGCGCGCCTGCTCAGCCTCGACGGTGCCGGTGTCGGGCACCTCAACTCCGAGGTGGTTGAGGCTGCCGCCCTGGCCGGGGTTCTCCAGCAGGACGAGCTTGAGCGGAGGCTCAGCGATGGCGAAGTTGGCGTACCCGGGCCGTACCTTGGCCGGCTCGGTGCCGAACAGCCTGGAGTAGAACGTGACGGCTTCGCCGATGTCATTGACATTGAGGGCGAGCTGGAGACGGCGGGACATGACAGGACCTCCCGTAGATATCGATAGCTGTCTATGTCTACTTGCGCTGCCGAGCTTGCCACGAGACATTAGAGTCTGTCAATATATACGTATGTCGAAGTCTCTCGGGGTCCTGGACCAGGCGGGGGCCGGTGCCTGCTGCGCCCCGGGGACGCAGGTCTACCTGCCGTCCCAGCAGGCTGGCCAGGCCGTGTGCTGCGCCCCGCTGTCCCAGGTGCCGCTCTCCCCGGAGCAGGCCGGGCAGGTAGCGCCGCTGCTGAAGGCGCTCGCGGAGCCGGTCCGGCTCCGGCTGATGTCCCTGGTCGCCTCCCGAGAAGGCGGCGAGGCGTGCGTCTGCGACCTCACGGACGCCTTCGACCTGTCCCAGCCGACCATCAGCCACCACCTCAAGGTGCTGCACGACGCCGGCCTGCTGGACCGCGAGAAGCGCGGCGTATGGGTTTACTACCGGGCCCGGACAGAGGCACTGGCCAGCCTCGGCGCGCTGATCGGAGACCCGCCACACTAACCGGGGCCGCCATAAGACCCGCGGGGACCCGGCCATAACTGACGACGGCACCGACCCCGGCCAATTCGCCCAAGCCGAGCAGCGGGCCGGCTGCGGCGGCATGCAGCTGCGATGCCGTGACCCGCTGCTGGCGCCGGGTTCACCGCCATCACCAGCACGCACGATGCTGGCGCCGGCCTGCGCTCGGCGATCATCCAGGCAGCCAAGCCGACCACACGAAACCCATGACCACCCCCACCATCTCCCACCGCACCCGGGTCCTGGCCGAGGCCGGGCTCATCGAGGGAGAGAAGCGTGGCAAGTGGACGTGGTGGCGGATAGTCCCCGAGCGCCTCGCCGCGGTACGCGAAGCGCTCGGAGGCACCTAAGATCAACCGGGGCCAGCCACCCGAGGACGCCGGTTCAGGCGGCCCTGCCAGCGGCCGGAGGGCTGGCGGCGCCGGTCAGGCGGCGGGCTTGACGGCGCGGATGATCGCCGAGTGCATCCCCGGGGCTGCCTCGCTGGTGAAGGTCACCGACGTGTCGGTGAACCCGGCCGCGGCCAGGCCGTCGAGGTACTCGGTGCGGGTCAGGGCGCCAGCGATGCAGCCGACGTAAGAGCCCGCAGCTGCGCGCTGAGCGGGCGACATGTGATCTTCGGCGACCACGTCGGTGATGCCGATCCGCCCGCCCGGGACCAGGACCCGGAACATCTCGGCCAGCACCGCGGGCTTGTCGGTGGACAGGTTGATCACGCAGTTGGAGATCACCACATCCACCGACGCATCCGGGAGTGGCAGGCTCTCGATCTCGCCTTTGCGGAACTCGACGTTGGCGGCTCCGGCCCTGGCGGCGTTGGCGCGGGCCAGCGTCAGCATCTCGTCGGTCATGTCAACCCCGTAGGCGAACCCGGACGGGCCAACCCGCCGAGCTGAGAGCAGCACGTCGATGCCGCCGCCCGAGCCCAGGTCCAGCACGCGCTCCCCTTCGTGCAGGTCGGCGACCGCGATCGGGTTGCCGCAGCCCAGGCTGGCCAGGACCGCCTCCTCGGGCAGCCCCTCAGTCTCGCCCTCGCGGTACAGGTGCTCGCTGAAGCCGCCGACCGCCTCCGCGGCCCCAGACCCGGTACCGCAGCACGAGTCGTCCGCCGAGATGCCGCAGCACGAGGCGGTGACGCCAGCTTCGGGCTCCAGGACCGCGCGGGCGGCCGCGGCGTACCTGGACCGGACTTCCTCGCGCAGGCCGGTGGTTACCTGGTCACTCATGCCGATCACCCCTAGGCATAGATATCTGTCTATGTTCAGTCTGCTTCAGAGATAGACAGTTGTCAATACCTGCTGCATACTCGTCGTGTGAGCACCCCTGCTGTCAGCATCCAGGACCGCCCCCCACTGCCGGTGGCCGAGCAGGCTTGCTGCACGCCATTGCTACGCGAGCCGCTCATCGCCAGCCAGGCCGGCGACCTGGCGCACAAGCTCAAGGCGCTGGCCGATCCGACCCGGCTGCGGCTGGTGTCCATGGTCGCCGCGCATGAAGGCGGCGAGGCTTGCGTCTGTGACCTCACCGAGCCGCTGGGGCTGACCCAGCCGACGATCTCCCATCACCTCAAGATCCTGGTCGAGGCGGGGGATCTTCACCCGCGACAAGCGCGGCGTCTGGGCCTACTACTCGGTCGTCCCCTCCGCCCTGGACGCGCTCTCCGCGGTGCTGAGCACGACCCGCTGAAGACCCAGATCACGTGGCTACAGCAAGCTCGCGGCCAGCAGCAGGACGGCCGAGCCGGCCAGCAGCACGGGGCAGATTTTGAACCAGACCACTGGGGTGCGCGCGCCGGTCAGCGCGGTCAGCGTCGCCAGCGCGATCAGCAGCCCGGCAGCGACCCGGTATACCCACACGCCGGCACCGGCCCCGCCGACGGCGGTCACCACGATCACCATGGCGGCGATCCCCCCCATGGTGAAGGCCTCGGCCAGCCACTCCTGCATGACGATGCGCCGGTTATCAGCCGTGACCGGCGCAAAGCCAGCAAGGACCTGGCGGGTGGGGACAGCGTGCACCACCCCCCACAGCGCGACGATGGCCCCAGCGAGGTAGGCGAGCAACGCAGCCACACCCCGATGATCACCGCGATCACCCCTGCCAGCCAGGGCCGTTGGTCACCTGCCCGCACTTGCGATTCACAGCCCAAGATCCTGGCCGGATCACGCAGCGGGGACATCAGCACCGGATGGATCCTGGGCCCATCCGGACGTTTCCGCGTCCGGCATATGCCCAGGCAGGGTCAGCCCGTCAGGACCGAGTGCAGGGTGCGCGTGGTGAAGGTGATGCGTGCCAGGCTGGCTGTCACGGCCACCATGATGGGCCAGATCACGGCCGGGGCGGCGAGCGTGGCGGCGATGAGCATGGTGGTGTCGAGCGCGGTCATGCCGATGCATCCCGCGGCCGCGGCGCGCCCGGCTGACCGGTAGTGCTTGCCGAACGCGGCGGCGGCCAGCAGGCCGATGGCGGTGATCAGTGCCGTGCCCAGCAGGACTCGCGCGGCGGCGGGCACTGGCCAGGACCAGGCCCGGTTGATGGTCAGCGCGGCGGCCCAGCAAGCGCCGACCACGGGTCCGGCCGCCAACAGCCTGCGGGCGCCGCGGCGGGCGGGGCTGGCGCGGGTGTATGCGGCCACGATGACGGGCGGCTCGCCGAACTCGGCCAGCGCGGCCGCGGCGGCGGCGCCGGGGCCCAGGCCCTGTTCGAGGTAACGCTGGTGGGTTTGGTCGAGGCCGTCGCCCAGTTCGGCGACGATCGGCGCGGGCAGCTGGGCGGATAGTTCCGCCAGGTAGTCGCCGATCAGGCTGGGCTCGGCCACGGCTTGCCCTCCAGGGCGGCGCTGACCATGGCGGCGAAGTCCCGCCAGTCCGCCCGCTTGCCCGACAATGCGCGTGTCCCGGCCGCGGTCAGCCGGTACTCGCGCCGCTGGCGCCCGCCCACCACCGACCACGACCCGCTGATCAGCCCCGCTTGTTCCAGCCGGCGCAACGCCGGGTAGATGGTCCCGGTCGGCAGATCCAGCCGCCCGCCCGTGCTGCGGCGCAGCGCCTCGATCACCGCATACCCATGGCGCGGGCCGTCTTCCAGTGCGGCCAGCAGCAGCGCGTCCAGGTGACCCTTCAGCTCCTCCGCCCGCATAGGTAGTAATACTACTCTGGGCCTTCCCACCAGGCAATCCGCTGCGTAAAGTAGTCCCATGAGTAGCGACCCTACCTATAAGAGCAGCAAGCTGCTAACCCCGTCAGCAGGAGGGCCGCTGCAATGCTGATGGCA
Source organism: uncultured Actinomycetota bacterium (assembly GCA_963727015.1). Lineage (GTDB taxonomy): Bacteria > Actinomycetota > Actinomycetes > Streptosporangiales > Streptosporangiaceae > DATFVJ01. The sequence continues at coordinate 947,533 of CAVSEV010000011.1, forward strand.
GCCCGCATCTTCGGCGACCAGGTGGGCTCCACCGCGCCGCTGTTCCTGGCGTTCCTGGCCGTTCATGTGCTCGCCGGGCTCACGGCGGTGATCACCGGCGCGATCGCCGCGCTGGTGCGCAAAGGCAGCCCGCGGCACATCCGGGCGGGGCGCTCGTACTACCGGGCGATCACCGTGCTTTTCGCCACCGCGACCGTCCTGGCGGTGATGCGCGGACGGCACGACTATTACCTGTTCATCATCGGCGCGGTGGCGTTCACCGCCGCGACCGCCGGCTACCTGCACCGGCGCCGCCAACGCCCCGGCGACACCGGCCACATCATCGGCATGGGCACTGCCTACGTGGCCATGCTGACCGCGTTCTACGTCGACAACGGCCCGCACCTGCCCCTTTGGGACCGCCTGCCGGCCATCGCGTTCTGGCTGCTTCCCTCAGTCATCGGCGCGCCGGTCATCGCCCGCGCAGTGATTCGCGCCCGGCATGTCACATCGGGATCCGGAGCCAGCACGGCACATGACGCACCTCGCTGGTGTGCCCGGCGTCGCGGAGCCTCTCGGTGAAGTGTTCCAGCACGCCGTGGCAGAACGACCGCGGGTTGTTGTGGGCGTAGACGGTAAGCACCTTCATCTGGCCCTCCCTTCCCCCGCCGCGCCGCGTTCTAGCGGCCAGATCCAGCTCGTCCCTGGCGCGCTGGCGTCAGGGGTCAGGCGGCGGAACTGGCTGGGCCCGCCGAGGGCCGGACTCCAAGAGCTCCAGAATCCGGTCGGTGTTCTCACGGATTGCGGTGATGTTGCGGAACACCCACTTCGGCGGGGCGTTGTCGGGCATCGCCTCGAACCTTTCTCCCAGTCGATGTTGCGCATCTTCGGGCCAAAACGCCTGGCCAGCACACCCACCCCCACGAGCGCCGCGGCGGCAACGAGCACCTTCTTCATGAGCCGATCATCATCTGGCAGGACCGGCGCCAGCAGAGGAGAAGGTCCCGCACGCCATGAGCCCTGCAGCCCTGTCTTAGCCCCGCCGTCAGGCGCACGCTGTAGACAAGACTGGCGGTGACTGTGGGCATGCCGCGGCACCGCCGGGACCGGGGAAGGGAGGAGAAGATGCACCTCCCGAAAAGAGACATCATCGCCACGAGCCTGGTAGCCGCCGCCGGTCTTTTGTACCTGCTGTGGGCCGTCGGCTCGGCGTTGCCGGGCATGAGCAGCACCCGAGCCACCGGGGTGGCGGTCCTGGCACTGGGATTCGCGGCCTCTGCCAGCGCGGTGGTGCCCACCTTCGACCAGCTGCTCCACGGCAACAAGGCCTACCTGGTCATAACATCGCTCATCGGCTTGGTGGCCGTCGCCGCCGGCGTGCAAATGCTGATCACCGCGAGCGGCCAAGGCCCAGCAGGCGGCCAACCACAGGCCACGGTCGGCCGGCGCACGATGACAACCTGATCAACGCGATCTGCTCAGGCGCGCAGAATATTCCAATCTGGATGGCCTGCAACATGATCGGTCTTGAGTCAACAGCCGGGCATATCGGCGGATATCGCGTGCCGCACGCTCGCTGAGCTGTCACCCTTTGGTGACTGTGACGAAGTGCCAGTGCCCGGTGACTGCCGCTGGTCAGTCCTGTCTACTCCAGCCTGGGCCCTCATTTGCGCCCTTCAGCGTCACGACGACCTATCAGGGACTTCCCCGTCTGACCAGCACGATCACGCTCGTTTGGGCTGGTGACACGTTCCTATTGCTCAACCCAACCAGGCGGCCTTCAGCCCCCGCTATCGCCACTGACCGTTCCGTTGTTGCTCAAGCTCCGGCACCCACGCGGAATCGCGGATTCCGTGGGGCGCTGCACAGGCGCGTGTAGCCGATGTTGGTAACACGCCAGTTGTGGTGGTGAGCCGGAGACGGTGATCCGCCGCGTGCAGCGTCCTTGACTCTGTTCGTCGGATCGTCGATCAGGGGCGGTCGTCCCCCGGCTAGAGGAGCCTGCCGTTCTTCGACAGGTCCGGGTCGGTGCATGCGGAGAGGTTGAAACAGCAGGGCCGTCTCTTCCCGCTCTTCATCTTCGAGATGCTCACGTCGACCCGTCGTCTGCGCGTGTCAGGGTTCTTCGTGGCGTTGACCCAACGCACCCATTCCCAACGCGCCATCGGGGTGATCTCGTTCCACAGGTCCTGGATCTTCGGCGGGGCAGCTGCCAGAGCTGTCGCAAGATCCTGGGGCACGCTCGGCTCTGGCCAATCCTTGGTCACCTCGATGCCGAGCGTCGCAGTGTCACCCGCGCTGATGCCAGCGCCGTGTTGCAGCGTGTCATCGACTCTTATCCAGTGGCCAAAATTTCCGTCTGGTTCGAGCACCGTCTGGAACTCGACGCCATTGATCGTTCCGTGGACGGCCACCTGCCCGCGCGAGGGCAGGTTCTTGCTCGCTGTCTCAGGCAACCGCAACACAGTCGATGTGTCGATCGTGGACAGCGTGGCGTCGAAGCGAATGGTCACTCCCTCTGTGCGCTGAGTCACCGCCGTCCCTCATCTTCTCCGTTCCGGACACAGCACCCCGACGGCGGCACCCTCATCGAGTGCGTCACGGTTGGCACTCTACAGCGAGAGTTCCCCGACGCGGCCGGGCCATGATCGGCGGAAGCGGCGACGAGACCCCACATCGCTGCGGCGATGCCATGGAGATCGGACAACACCCGATCGTCGGATTCGATGGGGCCGAAAGCCTCGCCCTTCGCGAGAACAACGCGTGCCGCCCGGTACCGCGGCGGCGCCGACCCATGCACCACCGCGATCTCGAGCGCGCCCTGGTCGATCCAGAACAGGTCGTGATACAGCGCCACATTCGGGGGCCACGCGCCGCTGTTGCGCCAGCACGGCTTGCACAGCGGGAGGTTCTTGAAGTCCGCAAACTATCCGCATGGACAGCGCTACGGCGTTCGGCGCCATCGCCCGCCCTGGAGGCGGGCCGGTCCCGGCGTAAACGGCGGCACGCCACGAGCTGCCCGGAAGTCGCTCTACGGTGACCCCCTCCGCTGCAGCCATAAGGCGGAGACCAGCACCGAACCGGCCAAATATTCCACGAACCATTCCACGGCCGGCGAGTCGAGAACGACGTTTCCGCTGGTACCCACGGGTCAAAAGAAGTCCGCTCCGCCGCCCTGCGCGTCCTGCCTGCACTGACAGCCCGGTGAATTGCTCTCAATGCCCACATCGCACCAGTACCGGCACACGAGTCATTCCACGACTCATTCCACGATCGTTCGCCCGCCAGCGAGGCTTTCGGTTACTCAGCGTAATAGTGCGCGGCCCAGCCGACCTCAGTGGTGGCGATTGAGCCGAGCGGTAGGAGGCCCGTTGCGCCCAGTCTTCTATTCAGCCGGGAAGGCCCGCGTGGCGGCGCACGGTGGCGGCGAGCCTGTCGGGGTCTGCGGCCGTCAGTGTCAGGCCCGGGTGGCGGATCAGGCCGAGCGGGTCGATGCCGCGCACCGGTTTCCGCAACAGCAGGCAGACCCCGCGGGCGGGGGTGGAGCCGAAGGTCAGGCCGCGGTCGGCCAGCGACAGCCGCGGGCCGATCGCGCGGTGCCAGCGATAGGGGCCGGTGAGGCGCACCGCTCGCACGTTGGCCGGTGTGGTGCGGCAGGCCCACGGCCCGAAACAGGCCACCAGACGGTCGGCGGCGACGGTGATGTGCGCCGTCGCCGGGGTCACCCCGAGCGCGGCCAGTGGCAGCCGGAACCGGGGGTCGAAGGCCATCTCGAACTGCTCGGCGTCCGGCGCGGCTGTCTGTGCAGGTTCGGTGACGGCCGGCTCCGGTGGGGCGGCCAGCGCGGTGTCGAGGGCGGCGGCCGTAGCGTGGTCGAAGCCGCCTGATCCGCGCCAGGCGACCCGGCCGGCCCGGTCCACCAGGCACAGCCAGATCGTGCTGCGGTCATCGATGCCCAGCGGGGCGGTCACCCGGCGGACGTCGGTGTAGACCGTCAGGGTCCGCCTCCGCACCGCCTCGTCACGGATCGCCGCCGCCATGCCGCCGTCGATGGCCGCCCGGGCGGGCTCCCACTGCAGCCCGATCGCCGGGATTTCGACGAACCGGAGCCCGGGGTCGGTGGCCGCCCGCTGTTCCAGCCAGGGCACCCACGAGTCGACCAGGTTCTGCTGGTTACGCCGGAAGGCGATAAGAACGACGTTGCGCCCACCGGGCAGGCCGGCCGGCAGAGTCACCTCGCGTCCGTCGAGGTCACGGGCCGCTAGCTGCGGAAACGACACCCCGATCATCATCTGAGGGTACGCCGGGACGCCGTTCGGTGGAGTCCGGCGCCGGTGCGGGCGCGGTGGCGATTCGGTCACGAGTCACGTTCCAGCAGGAGCTGGTGGACATCGAGGTAGCCGGCCCGGAAACCGGCTTCGGAGTAGGCGAGGTAGAGGTTCCACATGCGCTGGAAGGTGGGGCCGAACCCGAGCTGCGTGACGGCGTCGGCGGCGGCCAGGAACCGCTTCCGCCATTCGGCCAGGGTGCGGGCGTAGTGCTGGCCCATGGGGAAGTCCGCCGTCACGCGCAGGCTGGTGTGGCCGCGCAGGACGTCGGTGATCGCCTGCAGGGAGGGGATCTGCCCGCCCGGGAAGATGTACTTGTGGATCCAGGTGTGGCCGCCGCGGGTGGCGAGCATGCGGTCATGTGGCATGGTGATCGCCTGCAGCCCGGCCCGGCCCCCCGGGGACAGCAGCCGGTCGATGGCCGTGAGGTAGGTGGGCCAGTACCGCTCGCCGACCGCCTCGATCATCTCCACGCTCAGGACCACGTCGTAACGCCCGGTGGCCTGGCGGTAGTCGCGCAGTTGCACGTCTACCCGGTCGGCGACGCCGGCGGCGGCGGCGCGCCGCCTGGCGGTGGCCCATTGTGAGGGTGAGATGGTGAGGGTGGTCACCTGGGCGCCGCGGGCGGCGGCGCGGATGGCTAGTTCTCCCCACCCGGTGCCGATCTCCAGCACGGTGGTACCGGGCCCGGTCCGGGTGCGGTCGAGCAGCGTGTCGATTTTGCGGCGCTGGGCGTCGGTGAGGGTGTCGCCGGGGGCGAACAGGCCGCTGGAGTAGGTCATGGTGGGGTCGAGGAAGAGGGCGAAGAGGTCATCGGACAGGTCGTAGTGCCGTTCGATGTTGCGCCGCGCGCCCTCGATGGTGGCGTCCTCGGCGGCTGGTTCCCGTGGGACATACCAGCGCCGCAATGCCTGCAGCGGTGCCGGTACGAGCGTGGCCACGTGCTGTGCGAAGACGGTGAACAGGCCGGCCAGGTCGTCGCTGTCCCAATCCCCAGCCATGTAGCTCTCGGCGAGGCCCGCCGTTACGGAGCCGAGGCGCCGGTCGAAGGCATCCTTGTCGCGGATCGCCAGCACCGGGGATCCCGGGCACCCGCCGCCGGACATGCTGCCGTCCGGGATCTGGATCCGCACCGGCAGCCGGGCGGCGGCCCGGCGCAGGAGCGCCCGGGCCACCAGTGCCCGGGCCCCGCTGGCGGCGCCGCCCGGGACGGCCGGGACAGCCGGCTGGGAGCCCGGGGCGGGTGCGCCGGGCTGCCCGCCCCGCGATGGGCGTGGTGAGGAAACGGTCGCGGTCGTCATTGGTTACCTTCCTGTGGACGATGGAATGGCCGGGCGAAAATTGGCCGGCGGCGGTCCGACCCGTGCCGCACATAGGTTCAGGTTTGTGTCTTCTGGTGGGGCATCTGCCAGAGAAGCTGGGCGTTGGCTCATGCACGGGGGACCCGGTTGGTCAGAGCTGGTTCAGCGCTTTGTGCATGCCGGTCTCCGCTTCGGCGCCGAGTCGCTCGAAGGCGGGCCTGAGCAACGGGGCGAGGAGACGGGATGGGCCCTTGAAGGTGAACTCGGCTGTGTAGGTCACCTCCGTGCCGGCATCGACGCTGCGGAAGCTCAGGGTGTCGACGGCGATGACGGTCTTGTTCTCCCCGCGGAGCCGAATGAGCTCACCGGGGACGAACTCACGCACCATGTATGTCAGCTGGGTCTGCCGGCCGAGGAACGTGGAGGTGTTGAGGTAGGTGGTACCGACGCCTCCGTCGCCATGGTGGTTCACGGTGGCTACGGTGCCCGGGTCCCACTCGGTCGTCGTGGTGAAGTCGGAGAGGTAGCCGAACACCGCGTCCAGCGGCTTGTCGACGACGACGGTTTTCTGCAATCTCATGGCGTCCTTCGGTTCTCCTTGGTCTTGGGTGAAGTGGTCGGGGCGGGCGCGTCAGGCGAGTGAGGTGCGAGCCCGCAGGGCCGTCCAGGCATGGGCGGGGACAAGGCGTCTTCATCAGCAGCGCCATCCGGGTGGGGGAGACGATCTCGGTGCGGTCACGCTCCAGCCCGTCGCAGATAGATCGTGCGGCCTCGTCGGCACCGATGATGAAGGGCATGGGGAAGGGGTTACCGGCCGTGAGGTCGGTGCGGACGAACCCTGGGCAGATCGTCGTCACGTGCACCCGGGTGCGGGCGATGTGGACGCGCAAGGACTCGAGCAGGTTGATCTGTGCCGCCTTTGTCGCGCCGTAGGCTTCGGAGCCGGCCAGCCCGCGGTATCCGGCCACGGACGCGATGCCAGCGATGACGCCGTGGTGCCGCCGCAGCATGCCGGGCAGCACGGCCGCGATGGAGTTGCTCATCCCGGCGAGGTTGACCCGGATGTGCTGGTCGAAGACCTCGGTGTCCCAGCCCGCCGGGTCCATCGGCTTCCAGTAGCCGGCGCACAGCACGGCAAGGTCGATGGGTCCGAGCTCTTCGTGCACTCGCGCGGCGGCGGCCGCAACCGACGCAGCGTCGGTGACGTCGAGCGGCACGACGAGCATGTGCCCTCCCGACACCTGCCGAAGCTGCTCGTCGCGGCGGGCCGAGATCGCGACGGTGCTGCCACGGGATGCGAGCTCCCGGACGACCGCTTCGCCGATACCGCTTGATGCGCCGACTACCCTGGCGACCTTGCCGTTCAGCTCCATACCGGCTCCCGGGTCATCTCGAGCTGGCTCACGCCGAGGTAACCGCTGCGGAAGCCCGCCTCGGAGTGTGCGAGGCAGAACTCCCACATCCGCCGGAAGGTCTCGGGTGAGCTGACGGAGGTCGATACGGTCATGGTCAGACCCCTTCCTGGCGGGGGTGGTGTGGCCGGGAGCGGATGGGCAGACGATGGAGCCAGAGCCAGATGCCGTGCACCCGGATCAGGGCCGAGATCCGTTGGGGCATAAGGGGCTGGCGAATAAGCCGGCGGGCCACAGCCGCGCGCGTCGCGGGTTCCGGGCGGCCCTGGAAGGTCGCCCTGAAGGCCACGGCATCCTGCACGGCGGCATCTCGTGGGAGCTGACGAGACAACTCGTGGAGCACCTGCCGGTGATGGTCACACCTAAGTGGGTCAGCACCCGCACCCAGCCCATCGCCGTCGACGACGCCGTGCGGTACCTCCTCGGCGTGCTGGCGCTGCCGGAGGCCTCGGGCCGGGTCTTCGGCATCGGCGGGCCGGAGGTGCTGCAGTACGTCACGATGCTGCGCCGGGTCGCCGCCATCCAGGGACGCCCGCTGGTGGTGCTGCCCGTCCCGCTGCTCAGCCCGCGCTTGTCCGCCCTCTGGCTGTCCCTGGTGACCGACGTCGACACGGCCACCGGCAGCGCGCTGGTCGATTCGATGACCAACGAGGTCGTCGTGCGCGACGACTCGATCCGCGAGCTGCTGCCCTTCGATCTCATCCGCTACGACCAGGCCGTGCTGCAGGCGCTCGCGCCCGAGCGGAGCGCCGGGAATGACACCGGACGGCGCACGGAGGTGGTGGCGGCGGCGCAGAGCCCCCGCACTGCCCGGGTCCGTGCGCCGGGCACTGCCTGGCCAGGTCCCGCCCACCCGCCGCGAGCCGGCGGCGATCCGGGCGCGGCGCCGGCGCGTCGTCACCACCGCAGGCGCCGGGGGCGCGGGCCTGCTCGGCATCTCGTTTTCTACCAGGCCCGGCTCGCCGCAGTTCTACCTGCTCACCTTGGGCGTCGCGGGAACCTGGACGGCCGGTGCCGTCCGCGCGGGCCCACTGCACCGGGGCTGGACCCAAGGGCGGGACGGCGCCGTGCGCCGCCCAGTGGTGATGCCCGTGCTGACCGGCGCCGGCGCGTTCGGGCTTTTCTGCGGCCCGGCCCTGGTGGCCCGCCGCATCCCCCCGCTCGAGCAGGCCATCGGCAGCGTGCTGCGGTTCGCGGACAACGGGCCAGCGCCGTTGGTGGTCCTCCCCACGTGCGCCAACGGGGTCGCCGAGGAGCTGTTCCTCCGCGGTGCCCTCCACTCCGCCGTAGGCGAGCCGCATCCAGTCGCCAAGACGACGATCGCCTACACCGCCGCGATCACCGCGACCCGCAATCCCGCTCTCGCCCTCGCAGGTGCCGCCATGGGTGTGATCTTCGGCTTGCAGCGCCGCGCCACCGGCGGTGTCCAGGCGCCAGTGCTCACCCACCTCACCTGGTCCCTGCTCATGCTGCGGTACCTCCCGCCACTGTTCCGCAACGCCATCCGGGCGGAGCAACCCGCAGCGGACCGGGTGGGCTCCAGCATGAGGTGAGCAGTCAGGCCGCACAGGCGGCACCGTTCCCTGGTTCACGCGAGACCTGCGCCTCGGCGACCACCCGGCCCTGACCGTGGCGGCCCAGCACGGGCGGTCACCACGCTGTTCGTTCTTGACGACGTCCTCCTACAGACCGCCGGCGTGGCGCGCACGGCATACCTCCATCGCACCATCCGTGAGCTCGACACCGGCCTGCGCAGCCACGACGGAGCAGTCACCCTCCGCCGGGAAGGCCGGAGGACGTGATCCGTAAATGGCCGCGAGGTGCGCGCAGTCCACATCAGCGCCGACTACACCCCTACGGTGCCGCCGTGATGCGCCCTTGCCGGTCTGCGCGAAAACGTGCGCGAGCCAGACTGCCGATGTGGTCTTGCCCGTGCCCGGCTTGAGGTTCGCCACTGCAAGGCCAAGACCGGTCATTCAGGCCAGATCCAGTAATCGAGCCCCCAGCACAGCCAACCCGAATTTTCGGGCCCCACACCATAGCCGTGGCTAACTTGCCTCTCTGCCAGAACCGACTATAATTCTGGTCTATGGCAGTGCTGCCCTTGTCTGAGGTGAAGGCCCGGCTCTCGGAGATTGCCGACGAAGTCGGCCGCACCCACGAGCGAGTCCACATCACCAAGAACGGCAAAGACTACGTCGTTCTGCTCGCCGCTGAAGATCTTGAGTCCATCGAGGCGACGCTCGAGCTGCTGTCCGACCCGGCGGCGCAAGAGCGCATCGCTCGATCCCGTGACGAGATCGCTCGCGGAGAGGGTCTGTCCATCGCCGAAGTGGCGCGGTCCCTGGAAGAACGTTTCGGGAAACGCCGACCATGACCTACCAGGTCATTATCGCTCCGACCGCAGCTCGCCAGCTTCACGACCGACTACCCGAAGCCGTCGCGTGGGCATGTTTCGAGTTCATTCGCGGCCCCCTCAGCGAAGAGCCGCGCAGAGTGGGCATCCCCCTGCGCAAGCCTTTCGAGGGACAATGGCGAGCCCGGCGCGGCGAGTACCGCATCCGCTATGCGATCGACGATGACGCCAAGACCATCCACATCCTCGACATCGATCACCGACGTGACGCCTACCGCTCCTGACCTGATGACCGAATTAGGTTCACGCATTTCAAGAGCGTGACGGTCACCCACACCTGGCGGGTATGCCACCGGGCACCTGCCCCCACCACTGCGACCTACACGTCGCCGGCCGACCCATGGCCTGGTGTCACTGCCAACGCGACCCTGGCCAGCCCCGGGACGCGCTGCCCGTCGGCTATCGCCCGTTCTGCACCTGGGACCCGATGACCAGTGAAGCCGAAGCCGCGTTGTTCGCCGCATTCTGGCGATGGCTAGATTTGGCTTGGCTGGCTTCGGCTTCTTGCATGCCGAGCAGGGCGGCGTTGCCGTAGGCGCGGGCGTTCGGGTCCTGGCCGAGGTCGCCGAGCAGGACGCTGGCGTGGGCGAGCAGGCTGCCTGGTGCCCGGCGCAGCTGGCTCCGCGCAAACGCGGTGCGCCTTGCGCGTGCCATTGCCCGCCGCGAAGGCGTCCTCGATCTGCTGACGGCCGAGTCGGCCACCTCGGACTATCACAGCGTGGAATGAGGTCGAGCGGCTATCCGCGCGCCATCGAGTCCATGCACACCGTGACCGCGAGGATGAGCGCATCATCTTGTTCCGGCGCAATCTCGACGCCGTAGGTGTCACGGACCCGGAACCAGCTTTTCGAGACAGTTGCGACCGTATCGCCGTCCTGCTCGATCTCGTATTCGTGATCGACGACGTTTCCGTGGGCACTCAGGTCCGGCCCGCCATCTACGTCGATCTTGTAGCGGTCGCGGATCCCGACAACGGCCTTGTGGACAGTCGCACTGCGGCCGCCCATCTCGATCTTCATCTTGTCGCGTACGCTCAGCTTGCGTTCTTGGATCTTCGCGACCTCGCTGCCCGACGCGTCCTTGAGCACGAAGGTGTCGCGGACCCGCACGGCCTTGCCGTCGACCTTGAAGACCCGCTGACCGGTCTCGTCTTCAATCCAGTAGTCGTCACCGATCGACAGCAACTGCTCCTGCATCCGGTAGCGCCGGCCGGCATGACCGTCGGCGCCTCGTATCCGGTCTCTCAGGCCCATGTTCGCCCTCCCCGTTGTCGGCGAGCCCGCGCCGAGGTATTCCCGCCACGGCCCCACGCACAGTAGATCCCAGGCACTACGGTAGTCCCGGACTAGGGGACGTAGTTGAAGGCATTGCCGCCGTCGGAGCCCTGGTAGCGGTTTAGCAGGTCGTCTTGCATGACATGCGCCAGCTTGCCGGTCGTTATGACGCAGCTCACGGCTTGTAGTTGCTGTAGGGGCCTCCGACCCGGTCGTAGGTGTTTCCCAGCTCGTCCTGCGTGATCTTGGCGGCTCCGTCGTCCGGTGTGAGGACCAGGTCCTGTTCGAGTACCACGGCGCGGAAGTTCCAGCCCGGCGCGGGCTGCAGACGGCTGCCGAGATCCTTGAGGCTCTCGTAGGTCTGGTGGGGGTCAACGATGAGGCTGGCCGACTTCATGCACCACGAATCGCCGTCGGGGTCATCCAGGAGGAAGGCAGGCGAACCCTTGTTGATGCCGAGCTGGGTGTCGCGCTTGCCGCTGATCGGCTTGTAGGCGACGCTCTCGTGCTTGCGCATCTCCTTGGGCACGTCCAGCCACATCACCCACCGTGCCGTCAGCCCGCTGAAATCTTGCTCCCCGCCCACCATGACCTCGGCCCAGTCCAGGCACCACAGCCTCGGACCGTTCTTGAACGCGCCGAGGAGGTCATACTTGTTCTTCAGGTCATCGACATCGACCTGGTCCAACGCGGCCTGCGGGCAGGTGTCTCCGGTCCCGGTGGGGTCGTTCATCCCGATCGTGTTGTAGACCCCGCCGACCAGGTGGTGGGTGATCGCGTGGCCGCCGATCAGGAAGATCTCGGTGTACCGCTGACCCCGGACGTTCTCAAAGCGCATGAGCTTCGCGCCTTCGTCATCGTGGGGCAGCTTGGCAGATAGCTTCATGACCCGTACTCCTCTTCATCCGGTTCTTCTTCCGCACAGGCAGCCAGTTCGGCTCCCTTGTCCGCGTCCGGCGGCGCGTGGCTTGGCCGTGTGGCTGGCGCTCATGTGCCTGGCCTGGTGGTCAGGTGGGCGGGGTGATGCCCGGGCATTCCCACTTGGCCTGGATCACCGCGGGCTGGGGCCGGTACATCCGCAAGATCACAAACCATGGGTGCTCTGCAGAGGTGGGCAGCCAGTTCGGTTCGCGCTTGTCGCCGGATGAGCCGGGCTGCAGGTAGATGGTCAGCCCGCCGTCTGGGTCCTGCTTCAGGCCGGGGGTGCGGTCGCCGACCGAGTAGCGGTGGGCGGCGTTGGGGATCAGGTTCATGTCTTGTTCGGTGTAGGCGGCAAGTGACCAGAACGAGTCCACCGGGGGAAGGCCGCCGGCGCCGAAGTGCAGTTCGTAGCGGCCCTGGGGGTACAGCTTGGCGCCGTTTGCGTCGTTGAAGTTCACCAGGTAGACCGCTTCTGCCGGGTCGTTGGCGGTGATACCGGCCAGGGACTGGTCGGCGGCGCGCTGCAGGAAGTCGTCACCGAAACGCCCTTCCTCGGCCGGCGGGTAGCGCCAGCCGTTGACCACGGTGGCCCAATCGCCGCTGAGGAACTGCTGCTGGAGCAGCCCCATCCCGGTCATCGCGGCCCGGGTCAGGCCCTGTTTGACCGCCTCGGGCTGGGCGTCCACGTCCAGGCCGGGCCCGATGCCGATGCGGGCGAACTGGCGAAGCACCAGGGCGTGATGCGGCGGCGGCGGGTTCTCGGCCAGCATCGCGTTGAGCGTCTTCCACGGCCCGAGCGGATCTTGTGCCGCCTCGGCCGGGGCGTACACCTCGCGGCGCTCCGGCACCGTGGCGCCGGGCTTGCCCCACAGGCTCAGCGGGGTGAGCCGGTACTGCGCCTGCAGCGCGTGCACGTTCGCCAGGTCCGCGTCACCGTCGACCAGGGTGCGGCCCAGCAGCAGGACCCACGGGGTCGGCGCGGGCCGCGTCGCCTGGACCCCGGGCGGCAGTTCCCCGTGCCAGCCCGGCCCGCAGATGGCGAAATGCCCGGCTTTGCTGCCGGTGGTGCGCTGCCCGACGTAGTCGAAGTTGTCGGAGGTGAACCCCATCAGCTCGAAGGTGAAGTAGCGGTCTCCCATGTCCGGGTGGGACAAGATGACCGGTTCGCCGCCCAGATCCAGCCATGCCAGCGAGTACAGCGTGTCGTTGTTCGGGCAGCCGCCGTCCCGGTAGGTCGCATCCATCACGCGTGCGGCATGCCAGAAGTGGCCGACCGCGGCGTACGGGATGACGGCTGGGTCCCGGGCCTGGGTCACCCAGTCATGCCGCAGCTTGGGGTTGTAGACATACGGAAAGCCATAGATGAACGCCTGCATCCCGGTGGTGTAGGCGTATTCGGCCTTCCAGTCCAACTGTGCCATGTCGGTATCTCCCTGCTGATCGAAGCCAACGCCGAATCGCGACCGGCACGCGCGACCGGCCTGATCGTCTCTGAACAGCCCGGGCCCGCTATGGCGGTCTTACCGGTTATCCGTCTATTCGACGTTGCCGCACCGGGCCGTTCTGCGCACCACCCAGGCATCACCCCAGGAGGGGTGATCCGCGGGTGGTCGTGATGACAGTTCGATAGCTGCGGCGTTGGCTTGGCTGGCCCACGCGTATCTGCAAGCACGTTGATTCGCACCGCGGACACGGCGCCCAGGGATCACCTTGCCCGTCGTCGTCATGGGCCTGGTTGTCAAGTTCCACTTCCATGACAGGTCCAAGTGGCGATGGAGCCCGGGACTTTCTCCGCACGGACGGTCAGCCAGCGCCTTCGGGCATTTCAGGCCTCAGCACGCCCCGTGACACCGTGACCGGCTGCCACTTCCTCTAGCCAGCAGCACCGCGCACCGCGGGGGTCTCCTGGGGGGCATTCGCGCCGCCACCGCGCCGCGAGGCTGGTGGTGAGCCGGGGCCATCAGCTGGCTCGGACGGACATGCTGTTTTCGGTCCCCGATGGGACTGCCCCGGTTACCTGGGACGTGGCGCCCCCGGCGGCCAGCTGCCGCCAGGTTCACCCTGCCGCGGGTGATCGGTGGGTGATGCCCGGGCGCGACACCCAGCCGATAGTGGGTGTGAGCGCCAAACACGAAAGGGCAGGTGAGGTGACGAAACGTCCCTGCGTATACGAGCTCAAGATCCGTGGAGTCGCGAGCGATCTCGTACGGGCCGAGTTCGAGGACGTGGAGCTGTGGGACGCCCCGGGGGCTACCTGGATGCGGACCGGTGGGGCCGACACCGCGGCGCTGTATGGGCTGATCAAGCGCATCGAGACGCTCGGGCTGGTCCTGCTCAAGGTGGACGAAGTCGACGCCGGCGAATCAGGCCACCCGGCCCCGCCGTAGCCACCCGGCCGACGGTGCGGAGGTGAGCAGCGGGGTGCGCCAGGTGGAGGGGTCCTGGCATGAATGAGATCGCGGACCAGAACCAGCCGGTCGGCCGTCCCGTGTCGCTGACGTGCGCGTCGTGCATCCGGGTAGGGGCGCGGGCGGCAGCCGGGAAGGCGACCCGTGCCAAGGCCGAATGGTGACGCGTCGCGTGTCCGGGCCGTCGTCGCGCAACCCACTGGGGCTCCGGGGCGGCCCGACGTTCCCGGCATAGTCCACCGGCGCGGCCGGGGGCCTGCGTCTCCCGGGGTTGTCCGAGACCCCGGCCGTGGCCGTGCTGATGGCCGCCTGGCGGTGCCGAGGGTGACGGTGATGTCGAGGCAGGCGGAACTCGGGCTGGATCCGGAGTCGCGGCGCCCTGAGGCGGGCGTGCCGGCCAGGTCGGCTGCCATCGGCAGCGCAGCCCCCGGTAGAAGGTGAACGCCGACACCAGTATCCGCTCGTGCCGGATCGGCACCAGTTCCGGCACTCGCGAATTCGCCTGGCCTAGCAGCAGAGCGACCGGATCCCGCGACCCGCCCGCCGCGAACTCGGCATGCGAGTCCAGCGGGGCCACCGCCTTAGCGGTCCTGACTCCGGGCCGTCCGCGCGAGTCAGCTGCTCCATTGTTTCGGCCCGCGCCGGACCTGGGCGCGAGGCCCGCGCAGCGGGCCTTCTACCAGCGGTCACTGTCATGACCACTCCCCTCCGGCGCCGCAGCGGCCTCAGGCCCGCGATACCACGGATCTGGACCTCGCCTATGCGGGGGCGTTTCGTCCCGGTATGCGGCGGGGACGTTTGTCACGTCATCTGCCCTCGCGTGCGTGACGCTCACGCCCACTATCGGCTGGGTGTCGCGCCCGGGCCTCACCCAGGATCACCTTTGCGGCAGGATGAACCTGGCGGCCCCACGGCGGGGGAGGTGCCGCGTCCAGGTTGCTCGGGGGGGCGATACGATCCAGGCCGAAAACAGCATGTCGGTCCAGAGGCAGCAGATCGCTGTGCCCCGGTCAACCGCGCCCAGGGTGCGGCGCGCTGCCCTGCTCCGAAGGCTGGAGTCCGCTGGCGAGCCGCTGGTGCTGGTGGTGGCTCCGTCCGGCTTTGGCAAGACGATCCTGCTCGCGCAATGGGCCACGACGACAGATGCGCAGGTTGCCTGGCTGTCCTGCGATGACTCCTGCGGGGAGCCGGCGCAGTTCTGGTCCCGGCTCATCTCCTGCCTCGCTGCGCGGTGGCCGACCATGGGGAGTGACGCGGCGCTGATGGTGGAGCGGCCTTCGTGGGACGAGCCGGAGCTGGTGGACTCACTCGCCCGCGACCTGGCGGAACTGCCTGCGCCCGCCGCGGTTGTCATCGACGATGCTCAGTTCGCGGAGGCGTCGCAACGCACGCTGGCAAGTCTCGCCCAGCGTCTGCCGGCAGATGTCCGTCTGCTGGTGGCCAGCCAGCACAACCCGGTGTTCTCCATGTCCCGGTTGCGGCTGGCAGGGGTTGTCACCGAGCTGCGTGCCAGCGATCTGGCGTTCACCCAGGTCGAGGTCGGGCAGCTGCTCGAGCTGGCGGGCCTGGGACGCGAACCCATCGATGGCCGGCGGCTGCGCTCCCTGACGGAGGGCTGGCCCGCGGGGCTGCAGATGGCTGTCCTGACCATGCGCGCCGGGGGCGATCCGCGTGAGGTGATCGACGCCTTCGCGAGGACGACTAAGGAGGCGAGCGACTACCTGGCCAACGAGGTCATGAACCGGCTGCCTCCCGACCTGGCCGGCTTCTTGACGAGCATCTGCGTCCTCGATGACTTCGACGCCCAGCTATGCCAGGCCGTCAGCGGCCAGGATGACGCTGGCCGGCTCCTGGACCGGGTGGTTGCTGACGACCTGTTCATCTACCAGGTCGACCGCGCAGGCGAACGGTTCCGGCTCCACCAGATGTTCGCGGCCTTCCTGCGGGCGCGGCTGAAGTCCCTCGGCGGCACGCAGTTCCGGGAAGCGCACCTGCGGGCTGCGGCGGCATTGCAGAAGGGCGGGGACCGGCTCGGGGCGTTGCAGCATGCCATGGCGGTGGCCGATATGCAGCTGGCCGCGGCGGTCTTGGCCGACTCCATGCACACCATCCTGGACGTCACCCACGCGCAACAGGCCAAGGCGGTCGCCCGGGCCTGGCTGGCCAAGTTCGGCGACGCCGCGGCCGAAGCCAGCCCCGAGCAACTGCTCCAGTTCGTGCTCCTGCTGGCGGCATCCGGGCAGCGGGACGCGGCGGACTGGCTCACCAAGGTGAACCGCGCTCACCCCAACCCCGCCCCGGGCCTGGGCGCCCTGGCGCACGCCACCTGGGCCGCCTACCACTTCAACCGGGGCAGCGTCGATCTCGCGCTCGAGCACAACAGGCTGGCCCGCCAGGCGGTCACGGCTGCGGCCGGGCAGGGTCCGCTGTTCCCGATGCTCACCGAGCTGCCCATCCAGGAAGCCGGAGCGCACCTGCTGGCCGGCGACCTCCCGGCCGCTGCCGCCGCCCTCCAGCACGGCACCGCACCCCTGAGCGCGCCGATCGTGGATGAGTTCCGGTCACCCGTCACTGAGGCCTGGGTGGCCTTCCTGCAGGGCGACCTGGTCTTCGCCCAAGCGGCGCTGGACCGGGCGGCCCGCACCGCCGCGGAACACCACGAAGTGGCGCACGGGGTGGGACGGATCATCGCCCACCTGGCCGGAGCGGGGCTCCATCTGGAGCGGCGCGAACACGAGCGCGCCGGCACCGTGCTGGCCGCCGCACGGGACGCGGCACGGATCAACGGCCGCCCAGCCCTCCAGGCCATGGTCGACACCTGGATCGCCCGGCTGGCCACCGCTCAGGGAGACCGGGCGGGCGCGCTGGCGTCCTTGGCCCAGGCACGCCTGGCCCTCGCCGCGCCCGATGACAGGGTCCGGGCACAGTTCGCGCTCGAGGAGTTCCGCATCGCGCTCGCCCTGGAGCCAGCCGAAGCGGGCGCGCTGATCCCGCGGCTGCCCGCGAACACCACGTCGCGGCTACTCCAGGCCCGCCTGCGCGTCCTGCGGCGGGAGCAGGCGAAGGCCGAGGAAATCTTGAAGGAAGTGAAGCCCCTCACTATCCGCGAGCGGGTGGAATGGGGAGTCCTCCGGAGCCTGGCCGCACAGGCGTCCGACCTCGCCCGGGCGCACCGCTACCTGCGGACGGCCCTGGCGCTGGCCAGCCCCCACCGGTACCTGGCCACCATCATCGAACAGGGCCCCGGCATCACTGCCTTGCTCCATTCCTTGCCAGCCGGCCCCGATCTCAAGCCCTATATCGATGAGCTGTCCGTACGCGCAGAAGCGGCCGCAGCCTCACCCGACGGCCCGGCAGGGTTGTTGCCCGGCGGGGTCCTGAGCAGACGTGAACTGACGGTGCTCCGGTTGCTGGCGAGCCGGCTAACCACCACCGAAATCGCCGGCGCGCTGTTCGTATCTCCCAACACGCTCAAGTCGCACATGAAAAGCATCTACCGCAAGCTAGACGTCAGCTCCAGGGCGGACGCGGTCCGCGAAGGTGAGGCCCATGGGCTGATCTGACCGGGCAGCCGCCGGCGACGACCGGAGGGACCGCCGCTGACCGGCTTTCTCTGACCGGTTCCCGCGATCCGGCGGTTCACCCTGCGTTGGGTGAGGCCCGGGTGATCCACCGCCTTCCGGGAGCGAAGTCGTGGTCCGTAAGGTGCCAAATAGGTGGGCGCACGGCCGCCCGGTCTTCCAGACCCGTGATCGAACCTGAGCCGCCCGGCTGGCCACCGCTCAGGCTGACTGGGCAGGTGCGCTGGCGTCTTTGGCCCAGGCCCGCCTAACCCTCACCGCGCCCGGCGACAGGGTCCGGGCGCAACTCGCGCTCGAGGAGTTCCGCGTCGCGCTCGCCCTGGCGCAAGCCGAAGCGGGCGCGCTGATCCCGCGGCTGGCGGCGAACACCGCCCCAGGGTTGCTCAAAGCCCGGCTAAGCCGCCCGGCGCTGGCTGGCCGTCCGTGCGGGAGAAAGACCATGCCCCATCGCCGGACCCTGTCAGGGAAGGCGAGCTGACAACCACGCTGAACGGCGCCGGACAAGACGATCCCTCGGCGCCGCGTCAGTGCGAATCAACGCCCTTGAGGCACGCGTGGCCAGCCTCGCGAACGGCGGCGGCGCATCGAGCTGTCATCACGACCACCCGCGGATCACCCTCTCCGGGGTGATGCCTGGGTGGTGCGCAGAACGGCCCGGTGCGGCAACGTCGTTGGTGCCGACGCTTCCGTCCGGCAGCAGATAAGAGCGTTCCGTGTGAACGCGGAGAGGAGGCGGCCATGTCCGGCCTCTGGTGGATCTTGATTGCGATCATCTGGATCGCGATCGCCTTCTGGCCTGCCCGTGTCGCTGGCCGAAAGGGCCACAGTTTCATCGGGTACTTCATCTTCAGCCTGTTCTTCTTCCCGGCCGCGATCATCGTCGCCTATCTCGTTCACGATCGCACCCGGGTCTCAGGCCGGGAAAGCGCCGCTGTCAGCTAGTGCTGAATGCTGGGCCCGCGCAAAGGAGGGGAAATGTCACTAGCCGCTTCGTCATATCCGCTGCTGAACATTTTCTGGACGATGTTCATCTTCTTTCTGTGGGTGATCTGGATCTGGATCCTGATCTGGGTGTTCATCGACATCTTCCGCAGTCATGACCTGTCCGGCGGGGCCAAGGCCCTGTGGTTCCTGTTCGTGCTGTTCATCCCGCTCATCGGCGTGCTGGTGTACCTGATCGCCCGCGGCGGCTCGATGGGTGAGCGGGCGGCAGAGCGGGCTCAGCGGTAGGACGCCGGGTTCCGCAGCTACGTTCAGCAAGCCGCAGCGAGCGCCCGCGGAGTGATCGCAAGGAGGCAGGGTGTGATGACCTGTGATCAGCCCCGGCATGGCTGGACGACCGTTCTGCGGTGCCAGCCGGCCCGCATCGTGGAGGGCCAGCCGGAATGAACGCCGAGTTCTTCGCACTCGCGTTCGTCGCGGCCCTGAACCCCAAGCTGCTGGCCATCGACCTGCTGCTGATCGAGAACCGGCGGCCGCGGGCGATGTTCCTGTGCGTCCTGCTCGGCGGCATGACCGTGGCCCTGACGATCGGCCTGCTGGACGTGCTCGTCTTCCACGCCGATGCCATCAACTCCCAGAAAACCGTGAGCGCGAGCGTCGACCTGGCCCTCGGCCTGCTGCTGGTCGCCGTCGGCGCGCTGATCGCAACCGGCCGGCTGCACGGCCGGCGCAAGGCAGCAGTCCCGGCAGGCGACGGGCAGCCGCAGAAGGAGAAGAAGGACGGCTGGGCGCAGCGGGCGCTCAGTGAGCCCCGGCTCGGGCTCGCCACGCTCATCGGCGCGCTGGGCGGCATCCCCGGCGCCGCCTACCTGAGCGCGCTGCACAACCTGGTCACCAGCAAATCCTCCACCGCGGCCCAGGTCGTCGCCGTCATCATCTTCGTGATCATCGAGTTCGCGCTGGTCATCATTCCCTTCGCGTTCCTCGAGTTCAGGCCCGAGGCCACCAAGGCACGGCTCAAGAACACCCACGACTGGCTGCTCAGCCACGCCCGCCAGCTCATGGCCTACACGGCCGTGATCCTGGGCGCCTACATGGCAATCAGCGGCCTGGTCCACCTGACCTGACCTGACACCGCGCCCCCGCTAGCGGCCGCCCGCAACACCTGGCGCCGACCCGGCTGACCCATCCCAGCGCGTGATCTTCACGGTGACAGGCGCCGCAGTATGCGTCCCGGGCACCGGGGGTAAGCGATCGCCCCGGTGCACTGGGGTGCCCCGAGCTTTCCGGATCAGGATCCATTAGGGTCTTACCGGAAAGGACGGGAAAAGGTGACGGGGAAAAGCAAGAAATATACGCCCGAATTCCGCGAGAAGCTTCCCGGCTGGTCATTGATGGTTCACGGCCGGTCGCTGAGGTGGCGCGAGGCTGAGTACGCTGACGCATGCGCCACGGCGGATAACGCTCCTACGATCCAGAACATGTGCCGGTGGCTGGGCGTATCACCATCGGGATTCTATGAATGGCGGTCCCGGCAGGAATCCGCCGCGGAAGAAAGACGGAGGCAGCTCAGGCTCCTGATCACGAAGATCTTCGAGGACTCCGACGGCACCTCTACGGGTACCGCAGGGTGCACGCCCAGCTGGAGCCCTGGGATGTCCCATGCGGCCCGGAGCTGCTCCGCAAGCTCAGGCGCGAGCTGGGCCTGGAGCCGTGCCAGCCCCGCACCAGCTGACCGGAGCTGGATACCCGCCAGAGATGAGCTTGACCTGAGCAACGTCCAGATCGGCCAGTTCGGCGCGGTTCGTTAGGCTCAACGCAACAACTGCCCGCCCGCCATATCGCAGCAGAGTGCGCGCGAGCGGCTCGGGGGTTGCAACCACGCTGCGTAATCGGGTGTGTCAGCGATCATATTTCGGCACAGGAGGATGACGATGATTAGCTCGCGGCGAGCTGGCGGGCTTCTCCCAGATCGAGACATGCTGGCGACTGTCGCTGGTGAGGGTTCCCGCGTCCACCCTTCCCACCGCTCGCGCAGCCGCAGCCCGGCGAGCTGGGCCATCAGGTCGAGCCGATTGTTGTGACTCGCGCCGCCGTGACCACTCTGGTGAGGCGAGGCTGCAGACCCCGCCGGGTGCCGCTGGCCTCCGGACCTGCCAGGGCGGCCAGGTACGCGCCCGGCCGCGGGGGCGAGTGTCGCCTGCGTTACGAGTGGCCCACAATGTCATCGATCCGCAGAGACCGACGACGCCCTCACGAAGTCGTCGAGGGCTTGGGTAAGACCACCGACGGCGCTGCTGGTACTCGTTGCCCCGGGCCATCGGCGAGGCCGAAGATTACGGGTGGCCCTCGACCCTCGTCCGATCGGCCGACCGCTTTGAGCCAAAACGCCCGCCGGTAAAGCTGCAGTTACCTTGAGGACGCCGACCGTCTGCCCGACCAGTCTCCGCCGGGGCACCTGCGCCGCTGAGCGCGGAGCGGGGACAGCGACGGCGCTACCGCGACTCCGCGTCCACCGCGGCAATGGCGAAGCCGAGCGCCTCAGTGATGTTGATCGCCGCCGATGCGACGCGGGCCGTGCCGATGATGGGGGCGACGGCGACGAGAACATTCTGCACGTCCTCGACCGTCACCCCCGCGTCAGTCGCCGGGCCGACGTGCGCGAGGTAGGACACCGGGCGGGCGTCGACGGCGGCCAGGGCCGCGATCCGGACCAGCAACAGCGCGTCGGGCGCCAGGTCGCATCGCTCCAGCGAAGCGGAGGTCATCGCGGCGAGGGTTTCGAGCACGGGCCCGTCTTCAGTGTTATCAGGCACGGTCAGACTCCTTCAGTAGGCTGGGACAACTTCCGGCGGTTGCACTACGGGTCAAGCTGAATGCGTGGGAGGCGCGCCCTCGGGATCTGTTCTATGCGGACATTGCCCGGACCGGCTTTCTGGGATCGCGCCGTTTCCCGCGCCGGACCCGTCCCGATGCCCCGCGCACCAGGCCTTCCAGCCGCGGCATCATACGTCTTCACCGTCTGGCCACCCCTCCCGGCGGCAGCGGTTAGACACCGTTGGCGCCGTCGACCACCTCCGGTTCCGGTTCCTTCAACTCTGGACAAAGGCAAGCAGTAGCAGGCAGCCGCCGGCATCGTCCCAACGGGGTGAACCTCGGCGTTCGCGGGGCATCGAGCTGCTGACACCGGCCAGCTCTGCGTTTCCGCGATGAGCAGACCCTGCGCCCGGCAGGCGCGCCGTCGGCATCGTCGCACTGGGTGATCCCGCAGACCGGTTCGGTGGTAATGCTTCCGGACAGGATTGGCCGAGGCCCGTCATCAGCCTTAACCCACCATGGACGGTCGCACTCTAGAAATCCCTCGGTGTTCCAGATCTCCACGATGGCCTTCTTCGCCGGAGGTGGGCGGACTTGGGCAGCGCGGCGAGCACGTTTGGCGGTTTGTGGAACCAGCTACGGCCCTCCTTGGTCTCGGCGAAGAGTTCTCGCACGCCGCGCCCAGGGGGACCGCCGCCTCATCGGCTACAGCCCGCTGGCATCACCTGGCCGGCTGGCGGCAACTAAATACTGGCCATTGCCGTTGCCGTCACGTAACTCGTGATCGTCGCGGGTGATCAACATTCACAGTGGCTTGGGGGTCGAGCGCGACGCAGGCCGTACCTGGCCGACGCGGTGCTGCTGCCGCCCTCGCCAGCGAGCCGCTGGCTTCGCTTGGTGATGCTGGTGAGGCGCCGGGTCGGGGAGCGCGTTACCTGGCGGCTGGGCCGGCGCCGTCGCCTGTGTCGGATCTTCGTTGCTGGCCGCGGTGTACTGCTCCCAGGAGTGCCCGTGCGCCGGCACCCAGGAGCGCGAGGTCGCCGAGCATCGGGACGATGAGCACGGCCCGGGCGGTCTCGGATTTCGCGGTGATGTCTCCGAATCCGACGGTCGTGAAGACGGTGACGCTGAAGTACAGGGCGTCCGTGCGGGTCAGCGGCTGGGTGAAGTTCGCCCGCAGAGGCTCGTTCCATCAGGTAGTACGTAGCGGCGAACAGCAGCAGATAGAACGGAAAGATCAATCCCAGCGCGTCGAATGCGCGCATCGCCCGGTAGCGCGAGCCGGCGATTGTTCTGATCTGCCACGAGTGACGCCGCGAAGACGAGCAGGCCAAGCAGCAGAAGCACGGCGGTGCGGGTATCCCACGGCTGGTCCAGCGGGACCAGTTCGCGTGCTGAGCGGCGTGCTGGCCGAGCCGCTGCTTGCGGTCGTCCATCATCGTTGCTATTTCCGCCAGATAGGCCTCGTGCCCGGCGTCGGGCAGTTCGGGCACACGGTTGGCCCAGGGGCCTTGCGGCTGGGGCAGCAGTGGATAGATGCGCTGGCGGATCCGGGCGTCGACGACGCTGGCGATATCCCGGGCACCTGCGAGGTCACGCGATGCGATGGCCGAGCGTGCCACTTCCGCAGGGTCGAGGCCGGCCAACTCCGCCGAGCGCAGGGTCCGGAACAGCCACCGGGCCTGATGGGACAGTTCGTGGCGGTATTCGGGTGGGAGCGCGGCCATGACCAGGTCCTGGTAGCACTCGTTTCGGGCGTCGCGGGTTTCGGCGGCCCAGATCGCGCCCAGGATGCCAAGGTGGTCGGCGTTGGCCAGGTTCCGGGCGCCTGCGATGTCGTGATCATCGGCGCTGGGGCTGCCGGTCTCGCGGCCGCCGTCTACGCGGCGTCCGAGGGGGTGCCGTCATTGCACACGGCCACGGGCACGCGGGCGCCCTCCATGTGGTGCTCCCGCAGCAGTTGCAGGCCCTCCTCGGAGTCGTCACCGAAGAACCGGTAAGGGACCAGGCCGAAGCGCTCGGCCTTCGATGGAAATACATCCAATGGCCCAAATGCCGCCGACACCCCAAGCAAGGCGAGTGCCCAGCAGACTGCCCGGACGCCGCACGCCCAAGCTCAAGGTCCACTGGCAGCTCAAACGGCTGCGGTACCGGCACGGATGCGACGATCCGCACGCATGCGGAAAGCATCGGGAGGCCTGTCCGGAGGCCTGCAGCAAGCACCGCCACCGCGCGGACTGCCAGCCTGGGTGCGCCAAGAAACGTCACGTCTGCCCGCAGGTGAGGCCGTGCCCGCCGGATTGCACCGGGCATGCATCCGCGTGCCCACAGCGGACTGGAGGATGGACATTCCTGCGGCCAAAAGGCAAGGGCAAACGCGACGTCGTGATTCCATCCGCGCTCGTGCCGCTGCTGCGCCAGCACCGGACAGACCAACTCGCGGAACGGCTTGCTGCGGGCCAAACCTGGGATGAGTGGGATCTGGTCTGGTGCCAGCGCAACGGGCGGCCAATCGACCCCCACGATGATTGGGAGGAATGGAAGCACCTGCTGCTTGACGCCAACGTGGCCAAGGACGCCCGCGTCCATGACGCCCGTCACACCGCGGCCACGCTGTTGCTTGAGCAGGGAGTCGACATTCGGGTGGTCCAGGAGATCCTCGGGCATTCCCAGCTCTCGACCACGAAACGGTACACCCACGTCACGGAGAAGCTGGCCCGGGACGCCGCGAAGCGAATCGGCGACGCCTTGTGGGCATGATCTAGGAAGGGAAAGATCGTGAAGCCAACTGCAACCAGCCCTGCAACAGGCGATGCCGCCCGTCAACCGTCGCAACTAGCAAATGCCCAGGTCAGGTGTGGTGGGGCGCCAGGGGATCGAACCCTGAACCCACGGGTTAAAAGCCCGCTGCTCTGCCAGTTGAGCTAACGCCCCGCGACGCCGGCCGTGCGGCGCCCGCGGCACGAAGCGTACCGAGTCCGCGGTGTGCGCGCTGCCATGGGCCCCATTCGGATGCCCCTGACCACACCGCGGGACGCGGCACGAGGCGGGCGTGCCAGCGCGCGGCAGCCGTTTTGGATCGGGCTTTGCGCACGCCGCGCGGCTGGCAGTCCCTACCGGTAGGCCGGGATGCCGGTGATTGCCTCGCCAAGAACGAGCGCGTGTATCTCCTCGGTGCCTTCGTAGGTCAGCACGGATTCCAGGTTGGCGGCGTGCCGCATAACCGGGTATTCGAGGCTGATCCCGCTGGCGCCAAGGATAGTCCGCGCCTGCCGCGCGATCTCGATCGCGGCGCGCACGTTCGCCATCTTGCCCAGGCTGACCTGCTGCGGCGTCAGCTC
Organism: uncultured Actinomycetota bacterium; assembly: GCA_963727015.1. Lineage (GTDB taxonomy): Bacteria > Actinomycetota > Actinomycetes > Streptosporangiales > Streptosporangiaceae > DATFVJ01. The sequence continues at coordinate 972,253 of CAVSEV010000011.1, forward strand.
GCCGGCTTCCTTGCGCCGGCCGAGATGCAGCGCGAGCAACTGTGCGCGCGCCAGGTCAGCAAGCATCCACGCGAGCTTGCCCTGGGTCAGCTGGAACGCTCCGATCGGCTTGCCGAACTGGATACGCGTGCGCGCGTACTCGGCCGCTGCCTCGTAGCAGCTCCGCGCCGCGCCCGTCACCCCCCACAAGATCCCGTACCGCGCCTCCGAGAGGCACGCCAGCGGCCCGTTAAGGCCATGGGCATTAGGCATAACGGCTCCCGCGGGAAGTCGCGCATCGTCGAAGTTCAGTGTTGCCGTGACCGAGGCGCGCAGCGAGAGTTTCCTGCCGATGCTGCGTGCGGAGAATCCCCTGGTGCCGCGCGGCACCAGGAAGCCACGGATCCCGTCGTCGGTGCGGGCCCACACCACCGCGATGTCGGCGAACGAGCCGTTGGTGATCCACATCTTGGTGCCGTTCAGGATCCAGTCCGAGCCATCGCGCCGCGCGGTCGTCCGCATTCCGGCCGGATCTGAGCCATGATCGGGCTCGGTGAGCCCGAAGCAGCCGATCGCCTGGCCAGCCGCCATCCGCGGCAGCCACTCCTGTTTCTGATCTTCGGAGCCGTACTTCCAGATGGGGAACATCGCCAGCGACCCCTGCACCGACACCAAGCTGCGCAGGCCCGAGTCGGCCGCCTCCAGCTCGCGGCATGCGACGCCGTAGGCGATCGCTCCGGCCGCCGCGCAGCCGTAGCCGGTCAGGTGCATGCCGAAAAGGCCGAGCGCGCCGAGTTCGGGTGCGAGCTCGCGTGGGAGCGTGCCAGCCTCGAACCAGTCGCCGATGTGAGGGAGGATCCGGTCGGCGGTGAACTTGCGCACGGTGTCGCGGACGAGGCGTTCTTCCTCGCCAAGCTGGTCATCGACCCCGAGCAGGTCGCTGCTCGCCGGTATGGCGCTTGCCTGCTGGCCGGGGTTGTGGGGCATCGGCGCGATCCTCTCTGACGGCGGCTACTGCCAGCGTACGATCCCGTGCGTCACGCTGGCCTGCGCCTGCGGCGTCCGGGTCAGGGATATGGCAGGGGCAGGTCAGGGACATGGCAGGGGCAGGTCAGGGACATGGCAGGGACAGGTCAGGGGGACCCCCGATAGGCACAACCGCCGCCACGGGGCATCATCACTGTCATGAGCAATGAATACAAGGGCAAGCAGCTGCGGCGCAGCCAGAAGGACCGCGTCCTAGCGGGCGTCTGCGCCGGTCTCGCGGACTATTTCGGGATCGACGTTTACATCGTCCGCCTGGTATTCGCCGGGCTGGCAATCCTCGGTGGCACGGGCGTCCTGCTGTACCTGGTGGCCTGGCTGATCCTCCCTGAGGAGGGTGAGTCGGCTTCCATAGCGGAAGGTTTCATGAACAAGAACAAGTCGTAGGTCCGCTGGGCTCAGCCCTAAGCCCGCCCTAGGCCGCAGGCTCATCCTGCCGTTGCCGCCTCGGCCGCGGCTGCCTTAGGGGTCGCAGCGGTCTCAGCCGTCTCAGCCGGGGCGGGTGCCGCCGCGTGGTCGCGCACCGCGGAGATCGCTTCGTCGCGCAGATGTTTCCAGCCGAGGGCGAGCAGCGTGGCCGCGCAGAGCCCAGCCGCGCCCGCCACTGCGACCACCAGCTCGGGCTGTCCGATTGCCTGGGTAGCCGCGCCACCGATCAGGATGCCCAGGCCCTGCGCCGCGAGCAGGCCGGACTGTGCGAGGCCGAACCCGAGGGCACGGCCCGAGCTTGGCAGGCATTGCACGAACGCCGCTGCGGCGGCCAAATGGTAGCCGCTGCCGAGACCGGAAAGTGCCCAGAGCGCGAGGACCACACCGAGCGGCGGCGCGATAGCGCAGCCGATGAGCGGCGCGCAGGACAGTATGGCGAGCCAGCCCATGATCCGCAGCCGGCTGGATGGCCTGACCAGGCGGCCGAGCACCAGGGCGCTGATTACGGTGCCGACCGGCATTGCGGCCATCAGCAGCCCGACCGTCATCGTGCCGCCGCCGAGCGTGCGGGCGTATGGCACCGCCAGTCCCTCTGGTAGCACATAGAACCCGGCGAGCCAGCCGAAGAGCACGAGCGTGCGGAGCATGGGGTTGCCGAACACCAGCGCTGCGCCGCCGCGGGTTATGGACCAAAGGGAAGGCCGGCCGGGCCGCGCCGGTCGCGCCGCCGGGCGGCGTTTGGTCCAGAATGTGATGATCAGGGCGGATGCGGCGAACGTGACCGCGTCGAGGGCAAGTGTGCGGTGCGGGTCGATCGCGACCACGACGGCAGCGCCCGCCACGAAGCCGAGCACCTGGCTGGCCTGGAAGGTCATGTTCCCGATCGCCGATCCGAGGACGAACTTGTCACCCGGCAGCACGTCAGGGAGCAGTGCCGTGCGGGCCGACGAGAACGGCGCACCGAGCAGCACGGTGCAAAACAGCAGCGCGCAGAGCAACGGCAGCGGCGTCGCGGGTATCGCCATCAGGCCGACCAGGGCCGCCCTGGTGACGTCGCAGGCGATCATTACTCGCCTGCGCGGGATGAAGTCGGCAAGGCCGGAGAGGAACGGGCCACCGATGATGGGCGGCAGATAGGTGAGCGCGTACGCGAGTGCCGTCAGGAACGGTGAGTGCGTCCGGTGGTACACCAGGATCGCGATCGCGACCTGGGCGAACTGGTCGCCGGCGTAAGACAGGACTTGAGCGGACCACAGGCCACGGAATTCGCGGATCGCAAAGACCTCGCGGTAGGAGGCCTGGTGCTCCGGTGCGCGGCGGTGCCGTCCGGTGAGCTGGCGATCGGCGGTCCGCGTATCGGGCTGGGCCGCTGTGGAGATTGACGCCGGGTAGGCCGCGGCGTAAGCGGTGAGTGCCGCGTCCGCGGTGCGCACGTGGGCTGCGTGCCCCGTGCCGGCTGAGCGACTGCGGGCCGGCTGGCAACTGCGGGCCGGCTGGCAACGGCGGGCCGGCTGGCAACTGCGGGCCGGCTGAGAGTCCAGTGGCCGGTGGCCGCGCCGCGGGCATCCCGTCGGGCGGCTGCGTCCGGCGCATCCCGTCGGCCGTCCTCACCGCCGTGCCGAGCGTCGTGCCGGCCGCCGTGCCGAGCGTCGTGCCGGCCGCCGTGCCGGCCGTCGTGCCGACGGGGGCGGGCTCGTCCCGGGCTGGTGCGGTGGGAGCCAGGCGTGGCGAGCGCTCAGCCGTACCTGCGGCGGTGAGGGCGATACGGCCGATGGTTTGGTCAGCCGCTTGGTGGGCGACCGCGCCGTCCTTCAGCATGGACGAGCGATCGGCAGCATCGCGCGGCTCACCTGGCTGTGCAGACTCAGCTGACACAGCCATCCCGACCGACCTCCCAGCGGCGGGGACGCCCGTCCGGGCGCTCCGGCCTCGCGTCGTGGCCCATCTTCCGGCTCCCTGACCCGGCTGCTATGCCCGCGATGTCCCAATGACGATCGCACAGTTCCTTGTCCGCCTGGCTAAGCCGCCAGTCACGTTGAGTTGCCCTTACGTTGCCTACAGTGTCGAAAACTCGGCGACTTTGCAAGTGACCGTGCAGGTGCACGCTCACTTACCTTGAGTTAGCGAATGTACACTAAACGCGTCAAAACGAAACCCCGTGTCGCTGTTTTTTGGGGCCGCCGGGCTTTCGGTCTCGGCGGCCGGCCGCGTCATCGTTGGCCTTGTTGCCTCCGGCGCTTGCCGCCGGTCGCGACGAGCGCAGGCGGATGACGGGCCGAATGTGGGGCAGGGCCGCGCCCGCTCCGGCCGGATCCTACGATCGGGATCCGATGGCCTTGCAGGCCTATCTACCGCCGGGCAGCATTGGCTTTGGTGATTGCTGGCTCTGTCCCCTATGCTGGGGCGGTCCCCGACGGCGGACGCCACGGGTCGCGGCGGCAACGTCGTCCAGCCCCCATCGTCTAGCGGCCTAGGACACCGCCCTTTCAAGGCGGCGGCACGGGTTCGAATCCCGTTGGGGGCACGGCTGACGCCGACCGCGTTAGCTGCGCTGGTCCTGTAGAGCAGCTCGGAGTGCTCGCCACCCTGTCAAGGTGGAGGTCGCGGGTTCAAATCCCGTCAGGACCGCTAGGGCTTGTCTCGTAGGTCTCGGTGCATGCGGGCGGTGATCCAGGCGGCGATCGGCACGGCGGAGGCGGAGCCGGTAGTGGAGCTATCGGCGACGGAGAATGCCGTTGGCCTTCGTCTGGGCGGCGATCCGCGCCAAAGATCTGCAAGAGGTGCCCTGAGGCCAGGCGACGGTAACCGGTGGCCGACGGTGTCGTCGTCCGCGCAAGGTCAGGTAGCTCAGTCGGTACGAGCGTCCGCCTGAAAAGCGGAAGGTCGGCGGTTCGACCCCGCCCCTGACCACCCATGTTCTCCGGGCATCGCAAGCCCTCTCACCTGCGAGGATGCAGGAAGAGAGGGATACGCCATGGCGCAGACTGCGCTCTCGCGTTCCAAGATCACCACAAAAAACCCACAACTGGCCCGCGGCGGCCCCACAAACCGCGCCTCTGTGACGGCACGCGGACGCCATCCCGCACAGCGCGCCGCCATCGTGAGCGGCGACGTCCGTGAGGGCACCCGCGGCGAAGGCCGTGTGGTGGTGGAGGTGGCTGGGGGGATCACGGTGTACCCGGCGCGGGGGGCGGGGGACCGGTGGCGGGCGGTGTGGTACGAGAACGGCAGGCGGCGGCAGTGCCAGTCGGCGACCGAGGACGGCCTCGCCGCCCGGATCGAGAAAGTCACCGCGCGGCTGACCGCGGACGCGCCGGGGATGGAACACCCCGGCGCCGCCCTGATCGGCTACTACCTGTCCCCGGGACGGCACCCGGCCGCTGCGCCGTGGTCGCGTAAGCACGCCGACACCCAGACCCGACTGTGCCGCAAATACGTGGCCCCGGTGATCGGCGGGCTGGCGTGCGAGGACATCAAGACCGCGGATATGCAGGCCGCGGTGAACGCCGCCCCGACCGCGCAGGAGGGCGCCCGGCTGCGGCGGTGCATCTCCGCTCTGGTCACAGCCGGCATCACTGGCGGCTACCTGGCTAACCCGCGGATCAAGGAAGTGCACTGGCAGGCCGGCAACCGGCCCGCACCCGAACCTGCGGCGAGTATCGCCGGGGAAGCCGCCTTGTACGTCGATCCGGCTGAGATCCCCGCGCCCGCCGATGTGGCCAGGCTCGGCCAGGCCCTGGCCGTCCTGCGGGAGGACTATGAGCTGATGGCCTGCTTCGCCGCCTACACCGGGCTGCGGTGGGGCGAACTCGCCGCCCTGACCATCGGCCAGATCAACACCGCCGCCCGGACCGTCACCGTGGACCGCAAGGTCATCGAGATCGGCGGCACCTTGCATGTCGAGCCGCCCAAGGGCCGCAAACAGCGGCGCACCATCTACCCCACCCGCACCCCAGAGGGATACCCCCTCGCGGACATGATCGCCGCCCGCATCGAAGCCGCCCAAGCCGCCCTGGAAGCCGGCACCAGCCCCCTCGGCCTGATCTTCGCCTCACCCCGAGGGAAGCACTGGCGGTCCTCCAACTTCGCCCGCCGCATCCTGGCACCCGCCTACCTCGCGGCCGGATGGCGCGACGCCGACGGCCACGGCAACGGCACCTGGGTCTGGCACAGCCTGCGGCACGTGTTCTGCACCACCGCCCTGTTCACCTGGAAGATGGACGCCGCCGACGTCTCCCGCCTGGCCGGGCACGCCAACATCCGCATCACCCTCGACATGTACATCGGCGCCACCGCCGGCACCCTCGACCGCGCCCGCACCGCCACCGAATAACACCGGCACGTGGCACGATGACGACGTCCCCAAAGGCTAGAATGGCGTGCCTCCGCTGGCACGGCCCGAGCATCAGGAGCGCCCGCCGCCAGGGCACGATTCACGCCCTCAAGTCGTGACCCAGGACTGCGACGGAGCGTGAGCTTCGCCGGGTGCGATTGCCCTCCCTGCCGATTCGCCGCCGCTAGCGCGACCCTAGTTGTGTCGGTCACGCATGCGCAGATCAGCCAATTCAAAGCGTGGCGAAGCCCGATGGTCAGCTCTTTCTTCCCGCGTTGCCATATATGCAGTACCTGTACGTGCCATCACTTCGAATCCTCAGATTGGAGCAGGGCGAGCGGTTCAGCAACTGAAACCTCCACAGAAGCCGCGACGGTTCACTCCGGCCAGCGTCGGTGACCTCTGATAAGGGCGTCGCAGCCATGACTACGTGTTCGCCGGCAGCCGGGCGGTGGCCAACCTTCGCCGTAGCTACCACCCGCTGAAGAAAAATGTCGCGCCGAGGCTGGCGGCCGAGCGTACGGTTCAGCTGTGAACTTTGAGGTCTCGCCCTGGTCCGGGCTGCTGCGCCCGGCTGCGGGTCCAGCGCCCGCGGGCAACTGGACCGATGCCGGGCTGCTCGTGCCGGACCTGTCCGTGACCGCGGCACACCTAGGGCTGGTCCGGACGGGGAGAGTTCGCCCTGGTTCGACGAGTACGTGAAGCAGTATCTGACGTCTGCTGACTACTTCGCCCCGCTGGTGGCCGCGGGGCTCCCCGCCGATCCTGCCTCGCTCATCAACAGCCTCCTGCTTGTGCATCCGCGCGAGATCTACCTCTCCGTCCTGACGGCTCTCAATCATGCCGCGCACCACCCGGAACTGGCCGAGGCCTACCGGGGACGGTTCCTGGCCCGGCTGACCCCGGCGATGGCGGACCACGTGAGCCAGGTGATAGACGGCAAGGTGGACGGGAACAAACGCGCGCTGCTCGCCCGCCAGCCCGTGCTGCGCGCGATGCGCACGGTCCTGACCTTCCGACGGCCGGAGGGCGCTCCACCCGCCGAGAGCCTGAGGGCACTGGCGCCGGGGATAGACCCGGAGCTGTCCGGGATACTGCTGGTGCACCTGACGGCCACCCAGCAGCAATCCCAGCGGACCGCCGACGAGCCCATGTTCGGAGGGCTTCCGGAGAGCCTGGCCGTGGAGATGGTGGCTAACGGGCTGTTCCACGGCGGCGAGCAGCCGGACGTGCTGCTGGCCCGGACCCGGATGCTGTGGGAGACCTACGGCAGCCAGATCGACCTGGAACGGCTCAAGGTGCGCGCGCGCCCGCTGGACCTGCTCAGGGAAGCGACCGGCCTGGACTTCGACGACATCGCGGCGCTGACCTTTGCCTACCACGGGTACATACGCGCGCACCAGCCCGGCCTGTCACCCGCCGTCAACGCCTTCGCGGGGATTCCGGTGAGGCGTGAAGCCGTTGAGACCTACCTGGCCTCGTTCGCGAGCACCGTGGACGAGCTAGCTGGAAAGCTAGACGCCAGCCCCGGGTCATGGCAGATGCTGCCGATCCAGGAAAGGCCCCTTCTGCGGGTCGGCGAGGCGCTGCTCGTGCTCGACGAGCAGTACCTGATCGAACGGGCCACACAGGGCCTCATGCCTATTGCGGGTACTGGTGCTGCTGGGATGTGGGGGGTGAAGCTTGGCCGCGTTCGTTTTGGTCCATGGCGCCATGCACGGTGGATGGTGCTGGCGTGAGGTGCGGCACAGGCTGTCCGGGAACGGGCACGAGGTCTATGCCCCTACCTTGACGGGCCAGGGTGACCGCCGTCAGGGGCTGACGCCGCAGGTGGGGATCGCGGCGCACGTCGCCGACCTCACCGAGCTCATCTGGTTCGAGGATCTGCGCGACGTGCACCTGGTGCTGCACAGCTACGCAGGCGTCCTGGCCGGGCCGGTCGCGGAGCAAACGGCAGGCCGGCTGGCTTCGGTGACCTTCCTGGCGGCCTTCATCGCGCGGCCGGGCCAGTGTCTTCTTGACGTTGAGCCCCCCGATGTCGCGCGGCGTTACCGTGAGCTGGCCGCATCGGCCGGGGACGGGTGGTTGGTGCCGCGTCGCCGCAGTTCCTTAAGCAATGGGGCATCACCAGCCGCGCCTTGCGGGCCAGGGTGGGCCCCCGGCTAACCGACTTTCCGCTGCGATGCCTGACAGATCCTGTCCTGTTCGACCCGCGGGCGCTGGACCTGCCGCGCAAGGTCTACGTCAACCACACCCAGCCCCCGCTGGCCAGCCTGCAGGCATCGTTCGACCACGCGGACCCGCCGGCTGGGAGACGCACCAGCTTGCCTACGGGCACGACCTGATGCTGGAAGCACCCAAGGAGACAGCCACGCTTCTTGACGCCATAGCTCAGCAGCGAAGCTGACCGGCCGGTTTGCCCGGGCCCGGCCGCACGCTTCCAGGCCGCGGGCAAGAACTCGATGCCGGCTCGGCGAGCGCCGGACAGGTGCAGTTGGTGTTGCTGGCACCAGCTGGCGTACTGCCGCAGGTCCAGCTCATACGTCTGCCGGGTCAGGCCGCTGTGCCCGGCGAGGAATCCCGCTAATGCGAGCGGCTCGGTGTTGGTGAACACCGGCGTGACCGAGCCGGAGCGGCCGGGACGGAATTGTGGTGGCCATCGGGCACATCCAGGACTCAAGCTCAGGCCCCGAAGCTGGGCCAGCCGAGGGCGCTGCTCTCCAGTCGGGCGTATGGCCGACCGGCGGCGAGAAACGCCGGGGGCACGTCCAAGAGTTCGGCTAGCCGCCCACGTGATCCGGTCGCACCCGAGCTCGCCGCGCAAGGTCCGGGGACGAGCGAAGCTAAACTGGCTATGGCTCCGCAATTGGCTCGCGGCCTCCGCGGCGGGATCTTGACTACTTTCACGCCTTCGCCGGCGAAGATTTCGTCGAACACGCGAGCGAACTTGGCGTCGCGATCGCGGCTGAGGAAGCGGAACGACGCGATCTTGTCACCGAGGTCCTGGCCTGGACCGGCGAAACGGCCATCCCGTGGCAGAGCCGGGCGACCGCAAGAGCCGGATCACGGCCGCGGCAGGGCAGGTTCGCGAGCCTGACCCGAACACGGTAACCCGGCATGCCTTCACCCGACACGCTGGCCAGCCACGCAGCTAGGGCGAAAGTCCTCACGCGTACCCGCGCTTTGTGGGAGACCGAGACCTGCCTGCGCCCGGCCGGGTGCTACCGCGAGGCCCACAGTTTCCCCACAAGTCCGGGGCCGGGCGTGACCCTACGAAATTCGATTTCTACGCGATGGATTGCTACCGGCATCTAGGCGAGGATTCGATGGCACCCCACACTCCCTGGCCGATTCTGTCATTCAGGCGAGTACCGATTTTGACGGAACCGAACGCGCGCGGATGCGAATAGCGGAAGCCCGGATCACGCAGGGTGTCGTCGCTGCCCGCGAGGGCGATCTTGAACACGCTGTCGAGCTTGGCGGCCAGGCCCTTAGCAGCGAGCGGAAGTCGTTGCCTTCACTGATCATGGTCAGCCGCGATCTGACCCGAGTGCTCAATGAGCGTTACCCGCAGGAGCAGGCGACAGCTGCCTATCTCGAAGAACTCAGCGCTGTCAGCCAGATGTCCGAGTTACGCCGGCCCTCCACGCCAAGGCGCTAGGACTACCAGATCAGAGCATGCGGCAGAGACCGCCCAACGAACGGACAAGCCAGTGAATAAAGCATGGATTCGCTGCGTCGACGACGCCCTGGTCCGGGCAGATTCGGTCGTGACGCTTCGCAACAGCGTCGATGGGCTGACCGCAGAAACTCTGACCGGGCGCATCGTCCAGCTCACGCGGAATGAATGCCCGAGCACCGTTCAGCTTGCTCTACTGGAAGAGATCAGAAGCGCCGAGAGCGCAGACGATCGCTTCGCCAAAGTCATCATGGCGGTCGAAGGCCGGGGCAAGCTCGCCTGGCGTCACGAATCTGTAGACACCCTCATCGACCTGATCCTTGAGCACCAAGGCGAGGACAGTTAGCGCTGGCCTGGCTTCGGTCTCAGCGCAATTCACGGAGACGTCCGCCCACTCGAGGAAGCGTTGGAGATCATGCTTCAGGTCTGCCCATCCCATGTCCGCGACAGGGGCTTGGGTCCGCCGCACTATCCGGTGTCAGGTCAGGTGTGACCGTCTGTGCCAACCCCAGTTGGCTCTAGTGACGGCAATCACTTGTCCTGCATATCTAACTCCAAGTGTTAGGAGTGATGGCGGGGATGGCACTCAGCGTCGGCTCTGCCCGACCTCGATGAGGTGACCGTCGGGGTCACGCAGGTAGCAGCGGATCTCCGGGCCACGATCGATCGGTTCGGTCAGGAACTGCGCGCCCTTGGCCGACCAGTCGGCGTATACGGCGGCGATGTCGGCAACACGGATATTCAGGAACGCGCTGACCCGGTCCAGATCGTGCGGGGCCTCGAGCGTGATCGAGGGTTTGTCGTCCGTGGGGCCGCCGCCGGTGTTGATGATGATCCAGCTGTTGGCCAGCGCGACGATCGGCGGCTCGCCATCCATCAGCGCCTCGCCACCGAGCACCTCGGTGTAGAAGGCCCGCGAGCGGTCGACATCGTCGGAGACGAGGAAATGGGTGAGCACGATGCCCTCGGCTGGGGCGGGAAAGTCTGCCACGACGCAACTCCTATAGGTGATGTGGGCGGGGCGAGTGCCGCCCCGTCACGGACTGGGCCCTGGGTGTGAGCTGCAGCTCCGGCGATGGCGTTGGCGCGCTTGGCGACGGGCCCAGGAACGCCCTGCCGACCCCAGGAGCGAGGATCACGTAGTGCCCGCACCGCTTGCGTGAGCTCTTTGTCGGCGGGTCTCATCGGTAGGTGACCGCCGGCTCAGGGGTGGGCGCGCAATTCCCGTTCGGTCTGGGCGTAGATGCGTTCCTGGCCTTCGGCGTCCTGGGACTTCTTCGAGGACTTCTTCAACTTCGCGGAGCTGTAGTAGCCCCCGGTCGCGGTCGCGAGCTCCGGATCGGCCATCAGCCGCACACAGCCGCGTGACCCCTTCTCCGGGGGCCCGACGAACGGATTGGTCAACGCCTGAATCGTTTTGAGCGGCCCGCCGGCCTTGGTGCCGAGACTGGTTTTGACCGCGCCCGGGCTGACTGCGTTGAACGTCAGGCCCTCGCCCTCATGGCGGCGAGCTTGGGCGTAGGTGTACATCAGGGCCAGCAGTTTGGCATCGGCGTAGGCCTGGATCTGCTTGTACTTACCCGGGTAGCTCCAGTCGGTGATCGGCTTGCCCCGCGACTCGATCAGGGCGGTCATGTTGACCACCCGCGAGGGCGCGGCGAAATCATCAGCGCCCTTCCGGAGCAGGTCGAGCAGCCCGTCGGTCAGTGCCGCCAGCGCGACGTGATTGATGGCGATGGTCCGCTCGTACCCGTCGGGTGACAGCGCCTTGCTGGAGAACGCGGCGCCCGCGTTGTTGACCAGTCCGTTGAGTCCCTTCGGCGCGGCCTCGTGCACAGCGTCGACGAGTTCCCGAACACCCGCCAGAGATCCGAGGTCTCCGGCTACGGGCAGGTACTGGCCCTTGCCGTTGTTGACCAGTAGGTCGACAGCGCGTTGGGCGTCGTCGGCACGACGGGCGTGCACCAGCACAGTCGCCCCACTATTCCCGATGCCTTGGGCGGTTTCGTGGCCGATACCGCCCTTGGTGCCGGTGACTAGCACGGTCTGACCGTCCAGCCGACCCGCGAACTGGGCGTCGAACTTGCTCATTCGCTTCTCCCATCGGACAGGTTCTCGCCCGTCACGAGTGCAGTTCGGGAATCTAGATCTGATGCCATCTGAGTGCCACCCTTCCTATGGAGCCACCTCGATCAGCTAGGGAGGCCGTCGAGCAAGCTAAACCGAGCATCCATCGCGACACTTCGGACATCGATCAGCTGCTGATATTCAGGCGAGTTGTACCACTTGATGGCCGTCTCATGGTCGGGAAACCGCATGAGTGCCCCTGAAGTGAGCGAGGCATCGCCGTGCAGGATCTCCCAGATACTGTTGGCGAGAACCTCGCCTCCGTACTCTTTGGCCGTCCGCCCAGCGTTGGGGCCGTATTTCTCACGATAAACATCCGGGTCCTTGACGGTGAATTCGACAATTACGTATGCGCTCATGTGGATACTCCTCAGCTGTTAGTTGCGATCCGTGTTCTAGGTCTTCTCACCTAAACTTCAGGTACGACAGGCGTTACGTCGCTACCCGGCCTCCATCGACCGCAAGAGTGATGCCGTGGACGAAGCTGGCATCATCACTGGCGAGGAAGACGATAGCCGCAGCCAGTTCCTCGGGCTCAGCTACGCGACCTGCTGGTGCTAGTGCTGCGAGCTGATTCACCATCTCGTCGGGGACTGCTTCCATCATCCGGGTGCGCGTCGGGCCGGGGGCAACGGCGTTGACCCGGACACCACGCGGGCCGTATTCGGCGGCCCAGGCCTTAGTGAACAGTTCGAGAGCCGCTCGGCTGGCGCCGTACAGAGCCATGACGGCCTCTCCGAAGCTGGCGACCATGGTGGAGAGATTGACAATCGAGCCCCATCCGCGTTCGGCCATGGCTGGTGCCAGTGACGCGACGAGGAAGAACGGCACTTTGACGTTCAGCGCGAAGGTCTCGTCGAACTCTGCTTCGGTGGCTGCGTTGCTTGGTCCGAGCAAGGCGACGCCGGCGTTGTTGATGAGGATGTCGACGTGACCGTCGCCTGCCTCAGTGGCCCACTCGACCAGGTCCCGGGCCGATTCGAGGTCGCTCAACGTAGTGAGCCGGAACGCTGCGCTGCCGCCGCTGCCTTCGATCTCGGCGACCACATCTTGGGCTCGTTGCTCATCGCGTCCCACTACCAGCACGTGAGCGCCGCGGGCGGCCAGGGCGATGGCCGTCGCCTTGCCGATCCCGCTCGTCGAGCCCGTTACCAGAGCTGTCTTGCCCTTCAGGTCAGTCACGTGACGTCGTCCCCTCGCTCCAGAGTGAGTTGTGCAACTCACTCTGACAATATGGGACTGGGTTGTCAAACTCAAAATCCTGCTAATATGGGTGCATGGTCAGCGAGACGAGTGACCGGCCAAGGCTCACCGCCAAGGGAGCGCGCACCCGGGCACGAATCGTGGAGGAGGCCGCCGCCCTCATCCATGAGCGCGGGGTGGCGGGCACCACCTTGGAAGACGTCAAGGTGGCGGCGGAAGTCAGCGGCTCTCAGATGTACCACTACTTCCCCGACAAGAACGACCTCGTGCAGGCGGTCATCGACTACCAAGCCGACACCACCGTCAGTCACCAGCGGCACGCGCTCGTCAGCGCGAACGGAGTCGAAGCCTGGCGGAACATGGTGATCACCGCAGCGAAGCGCACCAAAGCAAAGGGGGGCTGCCCACTTGGCTCGCTCGTCGGTCAACTGGCTGAGAGCGACCCCGAGGCCCGAGCGCGCATCGCGGCGGGGTTCGATCGGTGGGTAGCCGCCATCGGCGATGGACTCAGATCCCTTCATGCCGACGGGAAACTCCCGTCCGGCATCGACCCGGACGACCTCGCCACTACTGTTCTCGCCACGCTCCAGGGAGGACTTCTACTCGCCCAGGTACTTCGGGATCCGCGTCCGTTCGAAACTGCGGTCGATACCCTCCTCGCCCTTGCCATCGGCAGATGAGCCCAAGCCGGGTTCGTTCACAACCATCGCCGAGGACGGCTCTTGGATGATGCACGTGCATCCACACGATGCGCTTGCGGACCCGTTGCCGTTCGTGATGCAGGACGCCTCGCCGCACCACAGGAAGCCCACAGACGAACTGAAAAGCGGAAGGTCGGCGGTTCGACCCCGCCCCTGACCACTCAATCCCGGAGCATTCGCTAGCCCTCTCACCTGCGAGAACAGCAGGAAGAGAGGGAACGCCATGGCGTTCGAAGGGTTATTTTCCAGGTTCTCTGACCTGCGGAAACGCTCAAGCGCAGGTACATGCGCCTCAGCGGAACCGCAGGAAGAGAGAAAAACTATGAGCATCCCGCAACCGCGCCCCCGGCGGCGCAAGCCGCTTGACGCCGGCCAGTTCCAGCCGGAGATCGGCTCCTTCCGGCTTCACCTGGCCGCCGAGGGCAAGGCGGCCAAGACGGTGCGGACCTACACCGAGGCGGTGCAATGGTTCGCTGCGGCCCACCTGATTCCTCGGACCGCCGGCACCAGATGGGACCAGGTAGAAGGCCACGATGTGCGGCGCTGGATGGTGTGGCTGCTGGGCCTTTGCAGCGACGCGTACGCCAGCAACCAGTACCGCGCGCTGCAGCAGTTCTTCAAGTGGCTGGCGGAGGAGGAACAGCTCCCCGACCCGATGGCCCGGCTGCATTCGCCAGCGGTCACCGAGAAGCTGGTGCCCGTCTTCACCAGCGAAGAACTATCGAAGCTGGAGAGGGCCTGCCAGGGCCGTACCTTCGCCCAGCGGCGAGACGCTGCGATCATCGCCGTGTTCAGGGCGACCGGCATCCGCGCCGCCGAGCTGGCCGGGATCCGCTACGACGCACACGACCCACAGACCAGCGACGTGGACTTGTGGCAGCGGGAGATCACCGTCCGCGGAAAGGGCGGCAAACTGCGGGTTGTCAAGATCACCCACGATGCCGCCCGTGCCCTGGACCGGTACATCCGGGTAAGGGCCGGGCACGCCCAGGCGTGGCGGCGCCAGTTGTGGCTGGGGGTTAACAACCGCGGACCGCTGACGTCCAACGGCATCTACCAGATGATCGCCCGCCGCGGCCGCCAGTGCGGCGTCGCTGTCCATCCGCACCGGTTCCGGCACAATTTCAGCCATACCTGGCTCGACCGCGGGGGAGCGGAGGCGGACCTGATGGAGCTGAACGGCTGGTCCTCCCCGCAGATGCTGCGCCGCTACGGCGCCAGCGCCCGTAGCGCCCGCGCCCGCCGTAGCTACGACCGCATCATGGACATGTCCTGAAGCGCAAGCCAGCCACGCGCCCGGGCAGGTCGGTGCAACCCGGACCGTGGGCACCAGCAGCAGCCGGGCCCATCCTGGCAGACAAGTACAAATACCGCCGTTCGGCGTGACCGGCCTGCTGGCTGTATCAGTCCATCCGGGCCGCACGCGAACGGGTGATCTGAGCCTCGTAGCGGCCGCCGACTTGCTCACATGCCGAAAGTAGTGCGTCTCCCACGGCGTATAAGGATGCCAATAGGCGCATAGGCTTGCATGGCCGCCTTGATCATCCGCTGAATCTGGAGTCAGGGCACTTCTCTCAAGGCTCGGTTCGGAAGTTATCAGACGCGGCCAGAATCGAGGAATCGGTGTGCCTCGCGGGTGCCTCGGCTGGTGTCGTTCTGTGCGCCCGCGAGCTGGCGTTAGGGGACGCAGTCACGCCCGGGTGGTGAGAGCTGCGACTGCCTTCTGGTCATCGAGTGGGCCGGCCTCGGCGCGAAACGCACTCATCAGCTCATCGTGCATGGCGGCGGCGCCCTCGACGAGGCCGAAGTGCGGTTCGTGGTGGTCGCGGGCCCAGTCGTGGGAAGGGTGCGTGGTGTCGCCGGACTGCCAGACGGCGAACAGGCTGCTGCGGCCTCGGTGAATTACGTAGCGGTCTCTTACAAAGGGGAACTCGCAGAGCGTCTCACCTTGAGCCTTCGCGGACTGGAGCAGATCGAACGCGGGGTCTCCTCCGTCAGTGAAGGGTTCGATCCCGTCTCGCCAAACGCGTACGGGGTCGATCAGCAGCGAGTACGCGAGAAAGCGGTCCGTTTTGTGCCAGGAGTCCCACCACGGCTCGCCGGCGATCGCGGCATCGGTCTCTTCGGCGCGTTCCACCGCCTTCTTGAGCGCATCATGTCTGCTGATCACGATGTCGGAGTCGAGCACCCACACCCATCGCGGGAGCTCGGAGCCTTTCGATGCGATGAACGACATGGCCTGGGTGAGCGCTGGGCCGTGCATGGTGTTGCTCGCGTTCGGGATGAGCTGGCACCCTCCGGCCGCGTCGATCTTCGCGAGCAGTTCCGCCGATCCGTCCTTCGAGCCGTTGTCGACGACGACTATCTCAAGTGATTCCCACGCCAGGATCCGGCGCAGTGACCACAGCAAGAGCGCGGTGAGCTCACGCGTGTTGTACGAGACTGTGACCACCGCCACCCGCCCCGGCGTAACCGGGCAATCCGGCCAGCGAACGAGTCCGTCGGGCATGCTCGGAGTCTGCCGGCCGCAGCCAGCCCGTGACAAACTCTTTTCATGCCAAGAGGTTGCTTGCCGGACGCCGGCCTGTGGCCGCAGTAAGGCAGCGCCTCTTGCACTGGCAGCCCCGCGAGCCACCGCTGATCGTCGTCGACGACGCTTTCGTGCTCGACCGCTGGCGGCCGGCCGACGGACCCGCGCTGCGCCGGTTCGACCTCGACCCCGATACCGCACGGTTCTTCGGCTACTCGGTCGAGCAGGCCGCGGCGATGCCCGCCAGCCACTACGACGGCGACACGCGGGCGCGAGGAAACCTCCGGGCCTGGCGCGAGGGAAGACAGCTCAACTTGGCGATCCGGCGAAGGCCGGACGGCGAGGCCGTCGGCTGGGTCGAGCTTCGACTGGCCGGCGAGCAGGCCGAGGTCTCCTACAACGTCACCGCCGAACTGCGCGGACAAGGCATCGCACCCCGTGCGCTCAGCGCGTTCCTCGTCTGGGCCGCGAAGCAGATCGGTCTTCGCCATGCCCACTTGGCCTGTCACGTCGACAACGCGGCCTCCCGGCGGGTCGCGGAGAAGTGTGAGTTCGTCTTCGCCGGCCAAGACGGCGACGAGTACAAGTTCGAACGGGACCTCCACCCGGGAGACGGGCCGACTCGGACTCCTGCGGCACAGCCTCCCTCATAGCGGAACCCAAGAGGAACCCCAAGCCAGCCAGACGGCGCGAACAGGCCGACCCACACGCAACACTCACCAGTTGGCGGCTGCGGCCTGTTTGGAGCACTCAGAACCGGCACGCAGAAAATTCCAGCCGCGAGGCAGATGAGGCGTTCAGATCGGCGGCTACTTGCTCGCGCGACTGCTGTTCCAGCTTGATCCATCGACACCCGCAGGGCCGACGCATTGCATATTTATTCGTGATCGCGAAGCGATCCAACGTCCTGTCATGCCGCGATCAGGTACGTCCGGTCAGGCCGGCCGGGCCGACCGTATACCAAGATCGACGAGCACCTCGGCCAGCAACCACAGCGAGCGCTCCGAGAGATCGCTCACAGTGAACCTTCCGAACTAGGCCCGAGGCTACGTTGACCGACAGCATCACCCTGAGTGAAAGGTGTAAGTCGGGGAGAACGGTCACCGAGCCGCCGTTCTGGTCGGCGTCTCGACCTTCGGCCCGACTGCCTCAACGGCGTCCAGAACTGGTGGATCTGCGTGCGCCACGAGGCGCACTGCTATATGGCCCGCATAGCGGGCATGGACTGGAGGAGGTGTCTTTGGATCTGATGGCTGACCCATGATCCGAAAGGTGAAAGGGGACAATAGCATGCCAGGAAACCGGCAGCCGTTGCCGATGCGTACGGGACGGAGTGCCGGGGGCACTGGCGTTCGGTTCAGATCTGAGTGCGTTCTGGCCTGCGAGGTTACGCCTGATCTGGGCGGGGCCCGCCGGGCCTGGTGGTCACGGATTGCAACGGACGGTTCTCCGGGGCGTTGGTCACGTTGCGTGGCTGCTGCCGGTGCCGCGGCATGGCGGGTGCCGGGGACGCGAGAGGGCCGGCTGCGGTTTCCGTGCGACACGCCTGGCCGGTTACGGGACAAACGGGTCTGATGCGGAAGCATCGGCGGTCTCTGTCCGCCTCTCGCGAGGGGCCCGCCGATGCTTCCGCTTGCGACAGTACCTGCTGCCGCCGGACCCGTCGCGACGTCGTGCTGCCCGGAGGGCGACGGCGGCGCGCCCGGCCGGGAAGGCGGGCCGCGCCGGGCGAAGGAGCCGCCGCGGGACGCGGCGGCGGGCCTGGCCGAGGTGCTGGCGATGCCGGCGATCTGGCGGGACGCGGCCTGCCGGCGACTGAGCTGCCGGGGCCGGGCTCGGGGATCGTGGCGTGCGGGGCGCTGCCCGGCGCGGTCGCCCCGGTCCCGGCGTGGACCGCCGGGGAGCTGGCGGCGGCGGGGGTGGCGGCGGAGCCGGGGCGGGTGCGGGATGGCACGGGGCTGGGGCTGGTGAGCTGCGTGATCGGCCCGGCGGTGCTGGATGAGGCGCTGGCAGGCGTGCCGGCCCGGCGGGCGCGGAAGATCACGCCGCGGCTGGCGATGCAGCTGCCGCTGGCGCGGGCCCTGGAACCGGGGACCGCATCTGCGGTGCTGCGGCAGATGGCGCAGCGGCCCCGGGAGGCTGACCCGGGCTATGACCTGCCGGCCGCCTCCTCGCTGTCGGACGCCGACAGCTTCTTGCAGGTCAAGCCGTTCCCGCGGCTGCTCGCCTCGCTGTGCGGGCAGGCCCGGCCGGTGCCGCTGCCCGGAGTGGCACCGCACCTGCCCGCGGCCGGGAC
This sequence comes from uncultured Actinomycetota bacterium, assembly GCA_963727015.1. Taxonomy (GTDB): domain Bacteria; phylum Actinomycetota; class Actinomycetes; order Streptosporangiales; family Streptosporangiaceae; genus DATFVJ01. Next base: position 990,574 of record CAVSEV010000011.1, read on the forward strand.
GGCGGACGGGGACCGGACGGCGGTCCGGCTGCGCCCGCTGACGCACGCCGCGGGCGGGCCGTGGCGGGACGGCCGCTGGCACGGGCTGCGGGTGCTGGCCAAGGACGGCACCGTCCGCGCGGTCGCCGACCCGAAACGCACAGACCGCGAAGGCGAGCGCGGGCGGTCCCGCAACGCCGCGCACTTCGGCCGCCCGGCCAGCACCGGCGCCGAGGCGGCCCCGCAGCTGCGCATGGTGGAGGTCACCGACGTGTGGGCCCGCAGCTGCGCGGCGTGGGCGGCCGGGCCGTGCCGCATCGGGGAGACCACCCTCGCCGCGCACCTCGAGCCCGCCTACGGGCCGGATGACCTGGACCTGGCCGACCGCGGGTTCCCCAGCAGCCAGGCCGCCGTCGCCAAGATCACCGCCGGGAAGCACTTCGCCTGGCGGGTCTCGTCGGCGTGGAAGCTGCGCCGCTCGGGACGGCCGCTGACCGACGGCACCTGGAAGGCCAAGATCATCTGGCGCGGCCGCGCCGTCAAGGTCCGCGTCATCGAGTACCACATGGACCAGGTCTTCGACCTCCAGCCCGGCCACCGGCTGCTGGTGTCCGCGCCGCCGCCCGGCGTGTCGGTCCGCGTCCTCGGCGACGTTCAGGGCGCGGCGTGCGAGCAGCCGGACGACGGCACGATCCGGGTGGAGGTGTCCGAGACCGTCACCATCATCACCAGCCTCACCGACCCCGCTGCCTATCCGGCCCGCGACATTGCGGAACTGTACGGGATGCGGTGGGCCAGCGAGCTGGTCTACCTCGAAGAAAAGCAGACGCTCTCGGCCGGGCAGCCGCTCACCGCGGCGACCCCGGCCGGGGCGTACCGGATGGCCGCCGCGACCGTCGCCGTGCACCAGGCGCTGCGGATCGCCGGCGCCGCGGTCGCCGCGGCGATCGCCGCCGAGCCCGCCCGGATCAGCGCTACCGCGCTGCGCGACACCGCCACCGCGAGCATCCGCGCCGGCCAGGGCGCCACCGTCACGGTCCTGACCGCCGCGATCGGCATCATCAGCCGCGACATCACCCGGCACCCGCTGCGGTTCGTGACCGCCTGGCGGCCCGGACGGCACTACCCCGGTTCACCATCAAGAAAGTCCGGACCCGCAAAAGCCGCCACGCCGTCCCGGCCGCGACCGGCTGCACCTGCTCCCGCTGCCCGTCACCACGCCGGCCGCGCAGCCGAACGCGCCGCCAGCAGCCTGACACGCGACCCCGCCATCCCGGCCCGGCACCGCCGCGCCGGGATGCCGGGCATGCCCCCGCTGCCGGAAACGCCCGCAGGAACACGGCTTACCGCGAACAGGAGCCTCAGCAGGCCCGCTGGCACGAACCAGACTCACGAAAAGTAACCGGAACAGCAGCCGCACAGCACCCACGCGACCAGTCGCCGGCTACAAGACGTGACGGCACGCCGATCGCATCCGGGGAGCCACCCAGCACAAGCGATTCATAACCGAATGAAGGCGAGAGACCGAGCCTGCCGGAAAGACGCATGAAACCGGTACCGGCCCCTGCCGCAAGGTGCGCAGATCCTTGTGGTAATCCTCCGGGGTGCAGGAGCGATGCCCGATCAGGGCATTGAAGGAGACGGACGGGACGCCTAAGTCGCGCTAGTCACGTATAGCAGTTGTGAACGTGGGATCGCCTAAGGGACGCAAGTCCTATGGCGACGGAGTGCCCATACTAGTCGCCGGAGTAACGTCCGGCCAATCTGGAGACCGGGAGAACCGGTCCACAGGGCGAAGGGGCACAGGCGATGAATAGCACCAGGCCAGGAGGTCTGCGTAATGCAGGAAGCCGCAGTGGTTCTGAGCGTTCTCCGCGAGCGCGGCAGGAAGGGCCTGCCGCTCACGCAGCTGTACCGGCAGATGTTCAGCAAGAACCTGTACTTGCTGGCGTACGGCAACATCTACTCCAACCAGGGGGCAATGACGCCGGGCGCCAGCGAGGAAACCGCCGACGGCATGACCGAGGACAAGATCGACCAGATCATCGAGCTGATGCGGTACGAGCGGTACCGGTTCTCCCCAGCCCGCCGCACTTATATCCCGAAAAAGAACGGGAAGCTCCGTCCTCTGGGACTGCCGTCGTGGTCCGATAAACTGGTCGGCGAGGCGGTGCGCCTGCTCTTAGAGGGTGTCCATTCAGGGGTGTCTGCCATCTGTGGGTTTCATGCTGCAAGCAGGTCGCCGGCGGGGAGCGGCGGGAGCCAGGGTTTGCCGGCTAGGGCGGCACTGACGGAGTCCAGGGCGGTGAGCCCGTGGGCGGTGGCGGAGTCGAGGTAGCTGCGAATCCGGCACCAGCGGGCGAGGGTGGCCTGGGTGTGCCAGTACCCGGAGACGGCCTGGTGCCGCTTAGCGGCTTTGGCTCCTTGTTCGGAGACGTTGTTCGTCCACTCGACGGCGGAGTCGCTCGTGAACAGCCACACCTGGGGGGCGTAGCCGTGCAGCCAGGAGCCGAGCGCGTAGCCGGGGTGGTTGCCGTCGTGCCAGTCCCGGTGCCGGTTGTGCGTGATCCCGAAGGAGACGGCCTCGTCGTAGCGGGTGCGCAGGTCCGCGATGACCTGCGGGTCGGGAGGCTGGCCGCGGGACCGGGCGTCCTCGCAGGCCAGGTGCGCCTGGCGGAGGATGATGATCACGTCAGTGGCCCAGGACTGCAGGCTGCCGGGGCCGAGCTTGCTGACCGCGCGGCAGCGGCGGATGACGTGCGCGGCGCACTGCTGGATACCCGTGAGATCGGTGAGCATCTGCTGGTAAGCGGTGTACCCGTCGGTGATCAGTATCCCGGTGAAGAACGACAGGATCGCGGTGATCGCCGCGGCGCGGCGCGATCCCATCGCCCGCAGCCAGGTCAGCTTCCCGCCCGGCGGGCGGACGATCAGCACGTGCGGCGCCCCCTCCTCCGGCTCCCCGGTCTCCGGGTCCGTATCGCGGGTCAGCACGTTGACCGGGGTCTCGTCCGCACCGAGCACCGGCTCGTCCGCAAGGGCGGCCTGCATCGCGTCGTCGAACGCCGCGGCCTGGAGCTTCTCGTCCAGCCGGGCGCTGGCCCGGTCCACGAAGCCCGGGGAGACCGGCATGCCCAGCAGCATCGCGATCAGGCGGGCGGCGCGCTCGGACGGCACGTTCCCGTACCCGCTCAGCAGTACCGCGGCCGCGTTGATCCCCGCCCCGTACGAAATGGTGCCCGGGTACGCGCCCGGCGGCCCGTCCGCGGTCGTCAGCTTCCCGCAGCACCGGCACAGCAGCGACGGCAGCAGCCACTCGGTCACCCACCGGGCGATCTTCACGTCCCAGACCTGCGCCCACGACGAGCCGGCCGCACTCACCCCGGCCAGGCTCGCCCCGCACCCCGAGCACTCCGCCGGCGGATCCGCGGTCTTCCGCTCGTCCGGATCACGGTCCCGGGACAGGCCCGCGCCGGGGTGCCCGGGCTGCCCGCCGCGCTTGCGGTCCTTGCGCCGCTCCCGCTCCGAGGTATTCCGGTCCCGGCGCTCGGCCTTGCGGCGCTCTTTGGCCCCGATCGGCTCCTTCGAGCCCGGCGTCCCCGAGTTGCTGCTGTCCATGCCCAGCCGGCGTTCCAGTTCGGCGATCCGCAGCTCAAGCCGACGTTCCCGGTCCAGCGCCGCCGACAGCTCCGCCCGCAGCACCGCGTTCTCGCTGTCCTTCGCCTCCACCACAGCCCGGAGCCGGGCCAGCAGCTCACGCAGCTCCCCGGCACCGCCAGGCAGATCGGGCTCATCGGACACAAGCCGCAAGCTTGTTCAACCTGAACTGTAACTTCAAGCACCCGCTACGGCGTGTCGCGCAGCGCAGTCACCCTGCAGCCCCCTGAATGGACACCTTAGAGGCGTATTATGAGCCGCAGTTCTCGGACCAGTCCAACGGGTTCCGGAAAGGCCGCGGATGCCACACCGCGCTGCGGGAAATCCGCAATACCTGGGTCGGGACCACGTGGTTTATCGAGGGAGACATCTCCGACTGCTTCGGGTCTTTGAATCACCAGATCCTGCTGAAGATCCTAGCGGAGGCAATCCACGATCAGCGGTTTCTCCGGCTGATCCGTCACATGCTCAAAGCCGGGTACCTGGAGGACTGGGAATACCGTGACACGCTCAGCGGAGTTCCGCAGGGCGGCGTGGTTTCACCAGTCCTCAGTAACATCTACCTGAATAAGCTCGACGAGTTCGTCGAGAGGGAACTGATCCCGCGATACACGCGGGGAGCCAGCCGGGCACGCAACCCCGAATACATGAGGATAAGAGCCCGGCGGGACAGCGCGCGGCGGCGCGGGGACCGGGCCGCGGCCCGGGACCTGACACGCCAGATGCGCACGCTCCCCTCCATCGACCCGATGGACCCCGGATACCGGCGGCTGCGGTACATAAGGTACGCAGACGACCACATACTGGGATTCATCGGGCCGAAGGCCGAAGCCGAGCAGATCAAGGCCGAGCTGGCGGCGTTCCTCCGGGAGACCCTCGGGCTGGAACTCAGCCAGGACAAGACCCTGATCAGCCACGCCCGCACCCAGCCGGCGCGGTTCCTCGGCTACCACATCATCGTCCAGCACTGCGATACCCGGATCACCTACGGCCGCCGGTCGGCCAACGGGAGGATCGCGCTGCGCGTGCCGCCGGACGTGATCAAGGCCAAGATCGTCCCCTACCGGCGCCGGGGCAAACCCTGGCACCGGCCCGGCCTGCAGAACCTGGACGACTACGACATCGTCCGGATCTACGGCGCCGAATACCGGGGCGTCACCGGCTACTACCTGCTCGCCCAGGACGTCTGGCGGCTCGGCACCCTGTGCTGGCACGCCCAGACATCGATGCTGAAGACCCTGGCCGCCAAGCACAAGTCCACCGTGACCAAGATGGCCACCCGCTACAAGGCGAAGGTTATCACCGGCCACGGCCCCAGGACCTGCTTCGAAGCCAGGCGGCACCGCGAGGGCAAGGAGGATCTGGTAGCACGGTTCGGCGGGATCCCCCTCAAGCAAGACAGGCGCGCGGTCATCCATGACCCCGCCCCGGCCCGGATCACCCACCCCCGCAAGGAGCTGATCCACCGGCTCCTCAAACGGTGGTGCGAGTTGTGCGAGCACCGCACCACGGTGGCAGTCCACCAGGTCGCCGCGCTCAGCCAGCTCGGCAGGCCCGGACCGGGCCAGCCCGCGTGGGCCGCCCTGATGGCCAGAATGCGGCGCAGACCCTCATCGTCTGCGCCGGCTGCCATACCTGGATCCACGCGAACCCCGTCGCGCACGCGGCATAAATCGCCGGAGAGCCCGGCGCATTGAAAGGGCAGGGAGGGAGGCTGCACGGAAAAGGCCCAAATCCCTGCAAAAGGGATATGGGACCTCGCCGTGCAGCCCACCCTACGCGGTGAGACGAACGATGTGCGGGTATTAAGCCGCGCTGGCGCTGCGTTATGCATTCGCGCTCAGGTGTTAATGGCTCTCCGGGCCGGTTCAGCCGTGGGTGTCTTGCTGGTGCAGCTCCGTTTCGAGCAGGTCCATGGCCTTGAGGAAGGCTTCCTGCTCGGCGGGGGTGAGCTGGTCCAGGACGCGGGCCAGCGGTTTGGCGGCACCGTCGAGCCAGTGGCCGATCAGGGCTGCCTGGCCGGGGATGATCTGGACGATCGTGCGCCGCCGGTCGGCCGGGTCAGGGCGCCGCTCGACCAGGCCCGCCCGGTCAAGGTCGGCGAGCACGCCGCTGACCGTGGGCATGGTCAGGCCCAGCCCGGAGGCCAGCTCCCCGACGGTGAGCGGGCCGCCACGGATCTGCTCAAGCGCAGCGACGTGCCGCGGGCTCAGCGGCGCGGGCGCGGGCGTGCCGCGGTCTTGCCAGCGCCGCATTCCCCTGGTCACTCGGGGAAACAGCTGCATCAGGCGCAGGCACAGCGCGGAGTGCTCGGAGCTGCCCGCCGCGTCCGTCATGGCCCTGCCTTTCCAGGTGCGCCCTCTCGCCTTGACACCCGAGCCCGAGTCTATATGCTTTCGCTATCCAAATTATTCTGTTTCAAGAACAAAACATACGGAGAGTGGCGTGACACCGCAGGGACAGCTGACCGCCTCAGCGCTCCAGGCGCTAATCCAGGACGGCACGCTGGCCGGGTCCTGGACCCTTGACCCAGCCAGGTCCCAGGTCCTGCTGGAGACCAGGCACACCTGGGGTCTTCTCCCGCTCCACGGCGTCTTCCGCAAGGTCACCGGCAACGGGACGGTGACCCCGGCCGGCCAGGTCACCGGCACCTTCACCGTGGCCGCCGGGTCGATCGAGACGAAGAACAAGATGCGCGACAAGGACCTGCGGTCGGCCAAGCTCTTCGACATCGCCAACCACCCGGACATCACCTACACCGCCGATGGCATGCAGCCCGCCAGCGGGGGCGTCCGGGTGACCGGCAGCCTGACCGTCCGCGGCCGCACCCGCCCGCTCTCCTTCGACGCGAAGGTCTCCGCCACTGCCGGCGAGGTGCAGCTAGACGCCGAGGTCCCGGTCAACCGGGCGGACTTCGGCCTGACATACAGCCCGCTGCGCATGGCGCCGATGAACAACACCATCGTCATCCACGCGGTGTTCACCCGCCCGTAAGCTCAAAACGCCACACCAGGCTCAAACCACACTCTGGAGCAAGCTACTGGTCCGCGGCCTACACGCGAGAGCCGCCGATCTGTTCGGTTGCGACTGTTCGACTCTGGCCAATGAGCGGTACTCATATCCGGGTTATAGGTAGGCTCGGGAAGCGGCAATAGTCCCGCACCGGCATCGATGTCCTGGCCGTTCGGTGAAATTCCTGCGCCGCAGCCATCCTGAGCATCACTCCGATTTGCTGCCTGCTTCCGGGCAGCTGATTGTCGCGCCGCAGCCGGTGTCCTGTACTGCCGTGGTTGCAAAGGACACCGGCTGCCAGGACCCGCGGGCGATTCAGCTGGTGGCGCGCGCCGCTTCGACTATGACTGCGGCGACGGCGCCCGGGTCGGAGATCATGGACAAGTGCCCGGCGTTGATCTCCGTGATGTGAGCGGTAGCGCGGTTGGACATGAATAGCTGCTCAGCTGCGGGGAGCACGTGGTCGGCCGTGCCGATGACTGACCAGGACGGGATCGTGAGCCATGCGGGAACTCCGGACGGCGCCGATGCTGCGCTGAAGGCCAGCGGACGCTGGGTTGCGGCGAGGACCGCAGCCACACGGGCCGGCAGGCCGTTGGCGAAGCATTCCGCGAAGCCGGGGTAGGGCGGGTCTGCGGCTGCCTTGAGGTACAGGTCAACGTCCCCGGCTGGGGCTCCGGGATAAGGCACGAAGTTGAAGACGTTCGCCGGGTCACCGCCCAGGCAGGACCCGGGCTGGGCGGCGACGAGCTGCAGGAGTGTCTCGCCCTGTGCGGGTATGAACGCATCTACGTAGACGAGGGCCTTGACGTTGGGGTTGCCGGTGGCGGCGTTGGTGATGACTGCCCCGCCATAGGAGTGGCCGACCAAGACGATCGGCCCGCTGATGGTCTTGAGGAAGTCGGATAGGTAGGAGGAGTCATAGGCAAGGCCCCGCAGGGGGTCTGGCGGCGCGTCGACGGTGTAGCCATCCTGCTGCAAGCGCGCAATGACCCCGGACCAGCTGGATGCGTCCGCCCACGCGCCGTGCTCCAGCACGATCGTGGGCTTGGGCCCTGGCGGCTGGGTGTGCTGCGCGCGGGTCTGGGCTGAGGCCAGCTGGGTTGCGGCTATGAGCAATCCTGTGATGGCCAGGACGGGGGCGGCCAGCAAGAAGAGAAGTGAGCCTTGGGTGCCCTGCGGCCCGGGTGCGGTTCATGGGCATTCCCTCCACGAGGTACGTCGGTGAAGTGGCCAGCTGACAGTGCGACGGTACGTGCGGCGGTCGCGGCATCGCTTGAGTCGGATGACTGCACCCAGACGGTCGTCCGGCTGCGCAGCCACAGTGGTCCAGTGCGAGCGCGGTTTGCGCGGCGGGCCGCGGGCATCCCGGTGGGGTGCCGACTTCAGCGCGTCAGGGCCGGCATGCGGCGGGAATGCCGGCACCCAGTCCGGCAGGGACTCGGGCGGCTATGTGCGTCCGCGGAGCCTGGGTTCCAGCACGCGTCGCAGCTGGGCCCGGGACGTAATTCCGAGCTTGGGGAAGGCGCGGTAGAGGTGCGAGCTGACGGTGCGGTGGGAGAGGTAGATCATCTGCGCGATCTCGCGGTTGCTCATCCCTTCGGCGGCCATCTGAGCGATCTGCAGTTCCTGCGGGGTGAGCTGGTCCCGTGCCTCGGGGGTCCGCGGGCGGCTTGTCTCCCCCGTCGCGCGGAGCTGCTGGCGGGCCCGTTCGGACCACGGGATGATGCCGAGGGCGTCGAATGTCTCCCGGGCGGCGCGCAGGGGTGCCCGGGAGGTGGTGTCATGCCGCTGCTGGTGGAGCCACTCCCCGTAGGAAAGCTCCACCCTGGCCCGCAGGAACGGCCACGTGCTCAGATCTGACCGCAGCGCGGTCTCGAACAGCGCGCCAGCGTCGGCGTCGGCGGCCAGCAGCGCACGGGCGTAGCGTAGGCCGGCATGCAGCAGCGGCGAGGGGGTCACCCCGGCCGCCGTCTCCATCTCCTCCACCAATTCGCGGATGCTGTCCGGGTCGCCGCTGCGGCGGGCGGCGTCGGCAAGATCTGCGACGGTGAAGCACCTGATCGCGGCGTGATAGGCCGGATCGCAAGGGTCATGGAGACGCCGCAGGTGCCCGAGTGCGTCGGCGGGGCGGCCGCCGCCCAGAGCCGCGATGCCCCGGGCGAGCTGCGCCGCCGCTAGCACGGCGCTGGCGCCGATCGGTACCGCTACCTGCTCGGCCTGGGCGGCGAGCGCCGCGGTGGCCTCCTGGTCGCCGCGCAGCGCGGCCAGCACTGCCTGGACAGCTTGAGCCGTCGCCATGACCAGCGGCTGGTTCGTTTCCTGTGCTAGCCGCCGCCCTTCCTCGGCGGCTGGGATCGCCGCGCCCAGGTCCGCGAGATGCGCGGCGCTCCACGCCTGCAGCGCGAGCGCTCGTGCCAGCAGGCCGAGCCGCCCCTGGGCGCGCAGCGCGGCGGCCGAAGCCGCGAGCGACCGGGCGGCCATGTCGAAAGCTCCCACCGCCATCGCGGCGTTGCCGACCAGCCGGGTGGCCCCGGGGTCGCCTCCCATGTCCGGCTCGAGCCGGGATAGGCGGTCGATGACGGCCGCGCCCCGCCCGATCGGAGCTGTGAACGCGAGGATTACCAGTAGCCGCGGATCCCGCTCGTCCTCCTTCAGCCGCTCGGCCGCGGCGACGACGTGATCGCGTGCGGCCTGTCCGGGTTCGGCCCACCAGCAGCGAAGGGCCGCGCCGTAGAGGAGCTTGAGCGCGAGATCGCGGTCGCCGTCAGCGCCCGCGCGGTCCGCGATCGCGGCCAGCGAGCGCACCCGCGAGGCATCTCCCGGGATGCCGTCGGCGAAGCTCTCCTGGATCCACGCCACCCGCGCCTGCTCCCGCAGCCCCAGATCGAGAAGCTCGACCTGTCCCAGCAGGCTGAGGACAAGGTCTTGCCGGCCCAGCTCGAACGCCAGCTCCGCGGCGCGCAGCAGCCGTCCAGCGCGACGCGGGGCATCGCTGAGCGCGGCCGCGCGCTGGAGCGCCGATACGGCCATGGCGGTCGCGCCGCGCCGCGCCGCTGCGCTTGCGCTGCGGCCGTCTCCAGCTCGCGGGCCACCCTCTCGTCCGGCCCGATCATCGACGCTGCCCGGTGCCACAAGCCGCGCTCGGGCTCGCCGGCCAGGACGTCCGCCAGCGCGGCATGCGCCGCGTGCCGCTGCGACACGCTGGCCTCTTGATGGATCGCCGTGCGCATCAGCGGGTGGCGGAACCGGTACTCCGGATCATCGAGCTCCACTAGCCGCGCGGCGACGGCGGGGGCCAGCGTATCGACTGTCACTTCTGCGCCCTCAAGCAGGGCCGTCGCCCTAAGCACCTCAGTGAGCCGTGGTTTGTCGTCGATGGCGGCTACCAGCAGCGTGGTGCGCGTCACGGCGGCGAGATCAGACACCCGGTCCGCGAAGGCCCGTTCCAGGCGCGTCGTGAGCGGCAGCCACGCGGGCAGCCGCGCTCCGCTGCCGAGATGCCGGAAGGCAATCGGCAATTCCACTAGCGCAAGAGGGTTACCGGCCGTTTCGTCGAGCAACCGGTCGCGCACCGCATGCGGGAGGCCGGGAGCGCGGCTGTCGAGCAGCGCCGCGGCCGCCGCCGCTGGCAGCGGCTCCAGATGCAGGGCCGGGAGCCCGGCGTCGGTGAAGGGGCTCTCGTAGCCGTCGCGGATCGCTGCCAACAGCAGGATCGGCTCGAACTCCAGCCTCCGTGCCACAAACGCCAGCACCTCGCAGCTGGAACGGTCGAGCCAGTGAGCATCCTCCAGGACAACGACGACCGGGGCTCTCGCCGCGGTTTCGGCCAGCAGATCAAGCCCGGCGAGCGCTGTCAGGAAAAGATCCGGAGCGACGGCATCGGTCAGGCCGAACGCCGCCAGGATCGCGCTGCGCTGCGGTGCGGCCAGCCCGTCTATCTGGCCGAGAACTGGCCGCAGAAGCTGGTGCAGCGCGGCGAAGGGCAGCTGTGCCTCGCATTGCACGCCCGTGGCCGTCAGAACCAGCATCCCGCGGTCTTGCGCGCGCGCGCTGGCTTCCCGCAGCAGCGCTGATTTGCCCATGCCGGGTTCGCCGCTCAGCACCAGCGAGCCGCCGTGGCCGGGCAGGTGATCAATCAGCTCAGCAAGCACCTGCGTCTCGGACTCACGCCCGAACAACGAGGTGACTGCCGGTATAGCCTGACCCATTCGATAACACCCACGGCCATCGTCACACGCTCGCGCGCCCAGGGTCTAGGCGAACGCCTGGCTGATCGTCGGCACTCCCTGAGCCGCAGATGAGGCGGAAAAGCAGTCACCTGACCCAAGCGAGCCCCCGTGCCACTGCCTTACGTTCGTGAGGTGTCTTATCCGCGCTGCGGGAGCCTTGGATGAGCCCGTCCGGTCCGTTCCGGAATGGGAGCATTCCGACGGTGTTGCTGGTGCATGGCGCGTTTGCGGACGGGTCGATGTGGGCGGGTGTCATCGCCGAGCTGCAGGCCGCCGGAATCGGAGTCATCGCGCTGGCCAATCCGCTGCGGAGCCTTGCGTCCGACGCTCGCTATGCCGCTAGGGTCGCGGCGGCGATCGACGGTCCGGTCATGCTGGCGGGTCACTCCTACGGGGGCGCGGTCATAACCGTCGCCGGATCTGCGGCGGGCAATGTCGTGGGCCTGGTGTATGTCACCGCTTACGCCCTGGAGGAGGGTGAGAGCGCCCTCGACATCAGCGGCCGCTTCCCCGGCAGCCAGTTGGTGCCCGCCTTGCGCCCGGCCACCTTCCCCGACGTCAACGGCGACCCGGGTGTCGAGCTGTACATCGACCGCGAAGCCTTCCCTCAGTTATTCGCCGCCGACCTGCCCCACCGGACGGCCGCCGCGGCGGCGGCTGCGCAGCGCCCCATCGTAGCCGCGGCCTTTGCCGAGAAATCACCCGCCGCAGCCTGGAAGACGACGCCCAGCTGGTACACGATCGCTACCGCCGACCAGGTCATCCCGCCCGAGGCCCAGCAGTTCATGGCCCAGCGCGCCGGCGCGCACACCATCGAGATCCGCGCCTCGCACGCCATCACCATTACTCAGCCCGCCGCGGTGGCCGAGCTGATCGCCGTGGCCGCCGCCGCATCCACCCGCACCCCAGGCGCAGCCTGATGGCCAAGGCCCGGTTACGAAGGAGGAAGCACGATGAGCGTGATCACGGCCGCGCACCGCACGGGATCACCGAAACACGCAAACACGCGCTCTGCGACGACCTGCCCGTATTCCTGAACACCTAGTCCGGAACCGCATTGCACGGGATGCGCTAACGCATCCCTGCTGAAGGAGGAACCCGCATGGCCACTGTTAACGAAACGACGATCACCGAGCATGAAGCCGGGCAGGTAGACCGTGCGAACGCCTCCGGTCTCACCCCGGTCATGTTTGTCCACGGCCTGTGGCTGCTGCCCAGCAGCTGGGACCGCTGGGCAGAGCTGTTCGAGGCTGCCGGCTACGCGGCGGTGATGCCCGGCTGGCCCGACGACCCCGAGACCACCGCGCAGGCCAGCGAGCACCCCGAGGTGTTCGCGCACAAATCGATCGGTCAGGTCGCCGATTACTTCGCCGCTATCGCCAACTCCCTGGCCCGCAAGCCGGCCATCATCGGCCACTCTTTCGGCGGCCTGCTCGCGCAGATCCTCGCCGGGCGCGGCCTGGCCGCCGTGTCGGTGGCGATAGACCCGGCGCCGTTCCGCGGCGTACTGCCGCTGCCGATCTCGGCGCTGAGGTCAGCATCAGCGGCGCTGGGCAACCCGGCCAACCGGCACCGCGCGGTCCCGCTCACCTACGACCAGTTCCGCTACGCTTTCGCCAACGCTGTGCCCGAGGACGAGGCGAAACAGCTCTATGAGACCTTCGCCGTGCCCGCCTCGGGCCTGCCGCTCTTCCAGGCCGCCGCCGCCAACCTCAACCCGTGGACCGAGGCGAAGGTCGACACCGAAAATCCCGACCGCGGGCCGCTGCTGCTCATCTCCGGCGAGAAGGACCACACCGTCCCGTGGGCGATCACCAATGCCTCCTACAAGCACCAGAAGCACAACAAGAACGTGACCGAGATCGTCGAGATGCCCGGCCGCGGGCACGCGCTGACCATCGACAGCGGCTGGCGGGAGGTCGCCGGCACCGCCCTCGCCTTCGTGCAGCGCTTCGCCCTGCCCCAGCCGACCGGGGCATGATCTACGAGGCCTCGATGCCTCTCGGCACCCGCGCCAGGCGGTCATATGCCGGAGTTGCCCGCAGTTGGCGTGGTGAAGGATGGCGGGAACGGTCCCCATCCGTCGGTCCCGGAGAACGGGACGGCTCCGGCGCCGCGGAACGGTCGCCAGGACCCGAACGACTCTGGCGATCGAGATATCTGTACGAAAGGCAGTCCAATGAACCTTAACCTCGCCGGCAAGGTCGCGGTGGTAACTGGGGCAGGCAAGGGTATCGGCCTGGCGGTCACAAAGGCCCTGGCCGACGAGGGCGCGCATGTCGTCGCGGGCTCACTGACGACAGACAGCCTCGACGGCCTCAAAGGCGTCACTCCTATGGCCGTAGACCTATCCGCGGCCGACGGGCCGGCCCAGCTGATCGGTCGCGCGACCGAAGAGTACGGCCGGCTCGATGTGCTGGTCAACAATGTCGGTGCCGTCCGGATGCGGCTGGAGGGGTTCTTCGGCACCAGCGACGAGGATTTCGCCTGGGCGATGCAGATGAATTTCTTCATCGCGCTGCGGGCCAGCCGGGCCGCCCTGACCGCGATGGTGGATAAGGGCACCGGAGCGATCGTCAACGTCGCGTCGGTCAACGCCTTCTTCCAGCCTGACGCCGCGACGATCGACTATGGTGCCGCCAAGGCCGCGCTGGTCAACCTCACCAAGGCCCTCGCCCAGGAGTTCGGGCCGCGGGGAATCCGCGTCAACGCGGTCTCCCCCGGCCCGGTGTCCACCGACCTGTGGCTGGGCGAGCACGGCGTGGCCGAGACCGTCGCCAAGGCCACCGGCGTCGACGCCGACACCGCCCGCAAGACGATCATTTCCGGGATCGGCGGGTTCGCCACCGGCCGCTTCACGACTCCGGAGGAGGTCGCGACGCTGATCACCGTCCTGGCCTCCGACCGGATCGCTAACGTCACCGGCGTCAACTACGTGATCGACGGCGGCCTGATCAAGACAACCTGAGGCCCGGCACATGCCCGCGTTCGAGAACTCTACCGGCCGCCGTAAGCGGCTGGCGCTGCTCGCGGCCATCATGGGATCCTTCGTCGCCGGGCTGGACGCTACCGCGGTCAACGTGGCCCTGCCCGCGATCCGCAGCAGTCTCGGCGGTGGCCTGGCCGGACAGCAGTGGGTAGCCAATGCGTACCTGCTCGCCCTGGGCTCGCTGATCCTGGTCGGCGGGTCGCTTGGCGACATCTTCGGCGAGCGGCGGGTGTTCTTTGTCGGCGTTGCGGGCTTCGGGCTCGTCTCGCTGGTATGCGCCGTTTCACCGGACATCGGGGTCCTGATCGCGGGACGTGCCGTGCAGGGCGCGTTCGGGGCGCTGCTGACCCCCAGCGCGCTGGCCGTCATCGTCGCCGCGTTCCCCAACGCCGAGCGCGGCGCCGCGAACGGCTCGTGGACGGCGTGGTCCGGGATCGCCACTGTCATCGGTCCGCTGGCCGGCGGCTACCTGGTCAACGCGGCCTCCTGGCGGCTGATCTTCGCGATCAACGTTCCCTTCGTCGTGATCACCCTGGTGCTGATCACTCTGGCGGTGCCCGCCCGGGCGCGCAGCGCTTCTTCGCATGCCCGGGTCGACTGGCTGGGCGCCGCGCTCACTTTCCTCGGGCTCGCCGGGCCGGTGCTCGCGCTCATCCGGCTGCCAGCCGCGGGCTGAGGCAGCCCTCAGGTATGGGGGGCCGGGCTCGGCGGGCTGGCGCTGCTGGGTCTCTTCCTGGTGCACGAGCGGCGCACCCCCGCCCCGGCGCTGCCGCTCAAGCTGTTCCGGCGGCGGAACTTCGCAGCAGGCAACCTGCAGACCCTCACCATGTACGGCGGCCTGGGCGTCACCTTCTTCCTGCTAGTGCTCTTCCTGCAGGAAGTCGCCGGCTACAGCGCGCTGCGCGCCGGACTTGCCCTAATGCCCATGACCCTCGTGACGTTCACTCTGTCCAAGCGCATGGGCCGCCTCGCCGACCGGTTCGGGCCCCGCCTGTTCATGGGCCTCGGCCCGCTCGCCGCCGCCGCAGGCCTGGCGCTCCTGCTCCGCCTCGGCGCCCGCCCGGACTACCTCACCAGCCTGCTGCCCGCGCTACTGCTCTTCTCAGCCGGGCTGGCCTGCACGGTGGCCCCGCTCACCGCCACCGTCCTGTCCGATGCCGACGATTCCAACGCAGGCGTCGCTTCTGGAGTCAACAACGCCATCGCCAGGATCGCCGGCCTGCTCGCCATCGCCGCCGTCGGCGCGATCGTCTCCGCCCAGTTCAGCCTCGAACTAGACCGGCGCCTCCGCGGCCAGCCGCTCTCACCAGCCGCCCGCACCGCCCTCACGCAAGCACGCGGCCAGACCCTCACCCGTATCGACCCCGCCCGCGCGGGCATCACGGTCGCGCGTGCCGTCCAGGCCGCCTCCGTGCACGCCTTCCACGTCGGAATCGGCATCTCCGCCCTACTCGTCGCACTCGGCGGAGTGCTCGCCCTCACCGCCATCCGCAACCCCCGCCGCCCGGTCAGCTGCCAGGACTGCGCCGGCGGCCAGCTCGCCGGCCAGCCCCTCGACGCCGCGCGCGCCCGACTGCCAGAGATCGGCTCACGTCCGCTGACGGTGGCGGCAGCCGAAGCCGCGCGCTCGGCAGCGCCGGCGACCTCGAGCACGGCCACGGGCCATCCTCCAAGCTCACCGCAACCGCGTAGCCTGCCGCCGCGAGGTTAATTAGGACCACGGCGGAATCCACCCAGCTGGCTCAGGCCCCGGCGAGCCCGACGGCGAAAGATTCTGGCATCTGCGCGGGTGATAGCGGACGGCGATGCGGGTGACTGGTCCAGTCATCCAACGAGCTCAGCGTCGATGCCGCAGCATACGCCGTCAGCGCCAGTCTGCAGCGCCCGCCAGAGGCCAGCCAGCCTTACCCAACAGCCACCTCGACGGCTCATCCTCGAAGCCGCGGGCCCGAACCCAGGCATACAGATTCGGCTGATCTGTGCTCAGCTATCCGCCGCAAGCTCGACTCCACGGAGCGCACCGAGTCGGCAGGGAGGATGTGCTAGCGCCGATTCAACTTGCAAGGTCAGCGGATCATGATACGTAAACGCCAGCTACAGGGCCGTCAGCCGTCCGGCAGGTGGATCCGAGACCTGCCTGCGCCCGGCCGCGTGCGCTACCGCGAGGCCCACAATTCCCCCACAAGTCCGCGGCCGGGCGAAGGTCCCCACAGGAAGCCCACAGACGAAACGGAACTATGCGGTACTCGGCGGCACGGTCGCTATGATGGCTATAACGGTCGTTGACCAGCGGCAATGCGGGTGAGCTGGGCTTTCGAGCAATCTTGAGATCATGGCCTCAGGGGTGATAGGACCCCTGAAAAGCGGAAGGTCGGCGGTTCGACCCCGCCCCTGACCACTCGAATCCCATTTGACCTGCGGAAACGCCGATTGCGGGAACGGCCGCTGGCTCCGCTCCCTGCGGGACCACAGGCAAATTATGAGTGTGGCGGCGCGACGTCCCCGGCAGCGTGATCAGCCTGCCCCGTAGGCGTTCCCGCTGGTCATCGGCTCGCTCCGGTTTGATCCGACCGTCGAGGGCGGCCACCGGCCTGGCGTGCCTATGAGCGTCCGCTTATCTGGGCACTTGTGGGGGCGACGGCCGGGCGGACGCTGAAGGCAGCCTTTCGCCTCGCCGGCTGTACGAGTCCGTGCCCGTTCAGGTGCCGTCTCCGCACGGCCCCATGCCCGTGATCCGGGAGGGCAACCCTGCTGGTCAGAGCCACGCACGAGATTCCCGGCAGGCACAGGGAGACTTGAGCAAGAAGCCGCGATCACGACATGTGGATCAGCCCGGAGATTCCGTCGCGCAGGAGCGCCGCAGCGAGCGGCGGAATTGCTGGGCTGCCCGCCTGGGCAGATCAGGCGGAACTGGTGACGGCGCGCCGGACGTGGCTGATGGCCGAGCGCACCTGCAACGCCAGCGCGATCTCCATGATGCCGTAGATGATCAGCCAGACGCCGAGCACGATGGCCAGGGTGACCAGCGAGGGCGCCGGCCACATGATCACGATGATCCCGGCGACCAGGCTGAGCACGCCGATAAAGCCCATCCAGCCGCGATGCGGCAGCTCACGGTTGGCTATCGCGGCGTAGATCTGCGCGATCCCGTAGGCCACCCAGTAGATCCCGATGAGCAGGGCCAGTGCGACCACCGAGACGATGATGTGCCGGACGGCGTACAGCCCGATCACGATGCCAAGCAGCCCGAGTATCACATTCCACACCCGCATCCCGCCGGACTCGTCGGCGGCGAACGCGTTGATGAACGAGAAGATGCCGGACACGATGATCTGGATGCCGAACAGGATGGCCAGGACGACCACGGTCGGCCCGGGCCAGGCGACCGCAGCCACCCCCGCCGCCACCATGAGGATGCCGAAGAACAGCAGCCAGCCCCAGTGCCGGCCGATCCGGCCGAGTTGGTCGCCGATGTCTCTGGACAAGGGAGTGGTCATGTTGGCCTCCCAGTTATCAAGATGCACGGGTCATATTTCTCATGATCAGCGTCCCTTGAGCCCATGTCCATGTCCGGGCGGACAACGGTTGGCAAACCGGGCGGTTGGCGGGGACAGCGCGAGCATGTACCCGGGCCGGGGGTGGCCTCTTATCATCTGGCAATGGCGCCGGACGCGTATGACGGGGCGGCTGATGGGCAGCTGGTGTCCTGAGTCGTTAATTCGCGTGCAGTATCTGGCGATGGATTCGAGGATCTGGTCGGCAGTCTTGGTCCAGAGGTAGGGCCGGGGGTTGTCATTCCAGGTATCGATCCAGTGCCGGATGCCGGTGTTGAGCTCGCGGACGGTGTGGATGTCGTAGGGCCACCCGTGCAGGAGAATGACCGCCCGGCCATCAGGCGGACCGTCTTCGGCGTGCCCGACACTCAGTTGGCCCGCATCGACCTGCTTCAGCGCGCCGAACGGGGCGTTCGTTCCCGGCGTCGTCGTACCCGTCGCGCTCATCCTCCGTGGCGTGCTCATCGTGGTCTACTGGAGTGCGCCGACGACGGCCCGGGCCGCCGTCAGGATGTGGTCGGTCACCGCCTTCGGCTGAGAGATCATGATCACGTGCGAGCCCTCGACCTCGGCGATGTCGGCGCTGGCCCGGCGGGCCATCGAACGGACGACGTCGGCGCCGGCGGCCTTGTCGCCCGTGGCGACCACCGCCCAGGACGGCAACCTTCGCCAGGCGGGCGATCCGGACGCGTCGCTGAACGCCGCGGCGGCAACGGGGCGCTGAGTCGCGGCCATCCGCGCGGTCTGCTGCTCGGGCAGGTCGGCGGCGAAGGCCTCCCGCAGCAACGCCGGGTTGATCGCGAACTCGACCGAGGTCTGCCCGTCCGGTCCGGCCGGATAGCTGTACTGGACCAGGGTCGAGTTGAGGATGCTGTCCTTCGAGCCGGCCTCGACGTCGCCCAGGTTTTCGCCTTCATCGGGGGCGAAGGCGGCCACGAAGACCAGGCCGACCACGTTCGGGGCGCTGGTGATGACCGCGCCCCCGTAGGAATGCCCGGCCAGCAGCACCGGACCGTCGATCTGGTGGAGCAGGCTGGCGGTGTAGGCGGAACCGGCGGCCACGCCGCGCAGCGGATTAGCCGGGGCGATGACGGTGTAACCCTGCTGCTGCAGCCGCTCGATGACGCCGTTCCAGCTGGACGCATCCGCGAAGGCGCCATGCACCAGCACGATCGTCGGCTTGACGTCGGCTTGCCGGGACTGCTGGTCTGTCACATTCACTGGAAACCTCCTGCAGTGCGGGAAGGCGGGCTCACGTCGTGCCCGCCGGGGATGATGCCGGAACGCATGGGATGACCGCCTCTCAGGTGGCGCCGCGGGCGTGACCCGTCTTTACTCATGCCCGCCTCCGCGACCAAGATCTAGCGGCGCCGGATAGCAGAAGCCGCGCCACTGGCGGCATCCACGGTCACAGCTGGAGCCGCCGCATCACGCCCGTCAACACCCTGGCCTGTACCCTGGCCCGTCGCGGCCGCCCAGCTAATCCAAGAGTGCGTCTCGGCCACGTCGGGCTCGCCATGCAACGGTGACGGCAGTGGCGCCTGCCGGGAGTCCCTGGTCAGTTCTTGGCTGGCAGGGCGGGGGCGAAGAAGTCGATGAGCAGCTGGTTGACGCGCTCAGCCTCGTCGTGATGCACCCAGTGCGAGGCGTCGGGCAGCCGCTCGACGCGGTCGAGATTGGGTACGTCGTCGTGCTCGGGCTCGGCCAGTTCGGGGCCGAGGTAGCGATCGCGCTGCCCCCAGATGACCAGCGTGGGCGCCTTGATGGGGCGGATCGCCGCTTCGGCCTGTTTCGGCGGGGTCCGCACAGAAGACCGGTAGTAGTTGATCATCCCGGTTGCCGCGCCTGGCTGCGACCACGCCTCGATGTAACGTTCCATCTCCTCCGGCGGGTAAGCCGGGCGGGCGTCGCGCAGGAAGTGCCGGAAGAAATGCCAGTGGTCGGCGTGCACGACGCTTTCCGGTAGGTCGGGGAGGTCGAAGAAGAAGAAGTACCAGGACTTGCGGAGCTGGCCCGGGTGGTGCAGTCCCTGCGACAGCTTCCGCGGATGGGCCGCGTTGAGGATGGCCAGCCGGTCCACGACCTCGGGGTGGTTCATCGCGGTGGCCCAGGCGACGCTTCCGCCCCAGTCGTGACCGGCCAGCAGCGCGGACTGGGCACCGCGTTCGTGAATGAGGCCGCGGATGTCGGCGGTCAGCTGGCCGGTGTCGTAGGCCTTGACGCCGTCCGGCCGCGTTGACAGGTTGTAGCCGCGCATGTCGGGTGCGACGACCCGGAATCCGGCCGCCGCGAGCGGTTCGATCTGCAGCCGCCAGCCGTACCAGAACTCGGGGAAGCCGTGCAGCAGGACGACCAGCGGCCCCTCGCCGGCCTCGACGTAATGCAATCGCTGGTCGCCGATCTCGGCGTAGCCCTCCCGAAGTTCGCTGCTTGTGCGGTCCTCGGCTGTGCTCATTGCCGCCTCCCTGGGGTTGTCTCAGGGACGACGCTACGATTTCAACCGGTGCGCCATACCAGGGAACACCCTGGCCGGTTCCCTGGTCTGCCCGGTCCCGTAGGCACAGTGAGGTCGACGGGCCCGTGGCCCTGGTCGGGCACTCCTACAGCGGCCCGGTCATCACCTACGCCAGCTCCAAGGCAGCTAACGTCCTGAGGTCCCGGCTCGGCTTCAGCCGATCCGCGGCTCCGCACGATAGGGGCGGCCCTGCCGCGTACGACCGGGATCTCAGGCTGGCCACCTGATCATGCACGCACACGCTGCTCGTTCCGGCCTGCCGCATACGGTCCGTCGTTATCGGTGCAGGCGAGGTGCACGCCGGCCGGCCGTGCGGATGACATCGGGCCGTGCTGGGCGGTAGCGTCGCCGTCCGTGGAGGATGTCCTGCCAGGTGATGTTGACGCCGGCGACGTGATCATGCTCCCTGGCGCCGGGAATGAAGTGCAGGTCAAGATGGTCCGTCTGGGGCAGGGCGGATTCATTCTTACCGTGTCGCCGGTCGGCGACGACGAACCCGGGGCAGAGCGGCTTATCACCTTGACGGCAACGATGCACCTCCGCAAATGCCGCTAACCGGCAGCAGGTTATGCGTTGTCAGTCCGGCGGGTTGCTCCCGGAGGGCAAGTCGCGTTTCCTCGGGGCGGTAGCAGGCGCCAGGGTCTTCGTGGGGCACCATCCCTGGACTGTGCGCGAACCAGCTCTAGCTGCCGGGTCGCGCGCCGGTTGCCCGGCGGCCTGCTCATCCCAAGCCAGGGCCAGCCAGGTGACCACGCGATCGTCGAGTAGGTCCTCGCCGACGTGACCGATGGGCCGCGGGCGGGACTGCGCACTAGGCATCTGCCAGGGTTTTCTACGTTTGTGATCCGCCGCCCGCGCATAGCAGTCTTGCAGGGCAACAAGTACAAGTTGCAGAGGAGCGGGTGATGACTCAGGTGTACAGCACGCTGCGGGTCGCTGCGAGCGGCGAGGGTGTGCTCAGCGTGGTGATAGACGCGCCGCCGATGAACCTGATCGGGCCGGAACTGGTGCGCGATCTGGTCGGGCTGCTCGGCGCGCTGGAATCCGGCCAGGAGACCAGGGTCATGGTCCTGGAGAGCGCCGACCCTGAGTACTTCGTCCCGCACGTCGACCTGACCAAGGTCGCCGAGTACACCGCCGAGGCGGCCAAGGCGGGCGGCCCGGATGACGCGTCGCTGGGCATGCTGTGGCACAAGCTCAGCGAGCTGCCAGTGGTGTCGATCGCGAAGATCCGCGGCCGGGCCCGCGGGGCGGGCAGCGAACTGGCGCTGGCGTGCGACATGCGGTTCGCCGCGCGGGAGAACGCCATCCTGGGCCAGATCGAGGTCGGCGCCGGCGCCACCCCGGGCGCGGGCGGCGTGCAGCACCTGGCCCGGCTGCTGGGCCGGGGCCGGGCCATGGAGGCGATTCTCGGCGCCGACGACTTCAGCGCCGAGCAGGCCGAACGGTACGGCTGGGTCAACCGGGCCCTACCGGACGCTGAGCTGGACGTGTTCGTGGCCCGGCTCGCGCGGCGCATAGCGTCGTTCCCCCCCGACGCGGTGCGATCTGCCAAGCGCGTGCTCAACGAGCTGACCCTGCCCGGCGCGGACGCGATCCGCGCCGACGCCCGGCGGTTCCACCAGCTGGTCATCTCGGACCCGGCCCAGGCCCGCACGGCCGCGCTGTTAAGGCAGGGCCTGCAGACCCGAGGCCCGCTCGAACTCAACCTGGGTGACCGCCTCGGAGCCCTTTGACAAGAGAACAGATCCGGCCCGCCCTGCAGACACGCACCGAGGCGCTGGCCGCGGCCGCCCTGGCGCGAGCGCTTCTTTCGCGCAGGCCAGCGCTGATGTTCTGTCATGGGACAACGAGCTGCTCGTGGTGAGCGTGTTCCCATCTGAGGTCCCCGTCGTCCCGGGTTGCACGGTCGCAGATAGTTGGGCTTTCCCCACTCATGGGCCTGGCTTTACGATAGCTGTGCAACCGCTGAAGGGGGGCGCCGTATGACGATGCGGTGCCGCAAGCAGCGGTCCAGGATGGCCGCGGACCCTTGTACAACGCGGACCCAATCCTCGAAGGTGTCATCCGCCCGACTGCGATGGTGCCCGTCATCGGCCGGCGCCGAGATCAGGTCGTCGTGCGGCTATCTGCCGAGGGGTTAGGCTGGTGGCTGTCGGCGTCCTGGCCCTGGTGGGCACGCGTAAGGGGCTCTTCGTCCTCAACGCGGATGATGACCGCCGTGAGTGGCGGGTCGAGGGCCCGCTGCTTGATGGCTGGGGCGTGTACCACGCGATGGTCGATGCGCGTGACGGCACGTTTTACGCGGCAGCGAACCATGTTGTCTACGGTCCGACGGTCCAGCGCTCGGCCGACGGTGGCAAGACGTGGACGCGCTCAAAGAAGGTTGGCCTGCCCAAATGGTCGGGGCTGACGGTAAACGCGGCGTGGCATATCGAGCCTGGCCTTCCACAGCAGCGTGGGACGCTGTACCTCGGGGCAGATCCGGCGGTTCTCTTCCGCTCTGACGATGCCGGCGAATCCTGGGAACCGAACCGTGGCATCCTGGAGCACCCCACGCGTGATCGCTGGTTTCCCGGCGCCGGCGGGTTGTGCTGTCATTCCATCCAGCTTGACCCCAGCGACCCGCAACGCATTTACGTTGGCATCACCTCGGCGGGCACGTTCCGGTCTGATGACGGCGGGCAGACCTGGTTGCCGGTCAACAAGAACGTGCTGGTCGACTTCCTCCCCACCCCGTATCCGGAGGTCGGGCAGTGCGTACACAAGCTGCTGCTGCACCCGGCGCGGCCGGAACGCCTCTGGCAGCAGAATCACTGCGGTGTCTACCGCTCTGACAACAGTGGCGACTCCTGGGAACGGCTGGACGGCAACGGGCTGCCCAGCAGATTCGGCTTCCCGATCATGATCGACCCGAACGACCCGGACACGGCGCTGGTGATTCCGGAGACAAGCCCTGAGTATCACTACATCCCGAACGGACAATTGGCCGTCTACCGCACGCGGGACGGCGGCCAGACATGGGAGGAGCTGTCGGACGGCCTACCGCGGCCGGCCTGGGCGGCAGTGCTCCGCGAGGCCTCGGCATCCGACGCGGACTCCGTTTACTTCGGCACCCAGAGCGGCTCCTTCTTCGCACTCGCCGACGGCGATACGTGGGTTGAGGCGGCGCGCCATCTTCCGCCGATCCTGTCGGTTGAGGTGACACAGTGGTCCAGGTAGTCGTCCCGAGCATCGTCGCCGCACAGGCTGACGGCAGACAGCGCTTCGACGTCGAGGCAACGACCGTGGGCGAAGCGCTGCTGGCGCTCCCCGTCGCCGACCTCCTCGTTAACGAGCAAGGCGAATGGAGCAGGCACCTGAACGTGTTCGTCGACGACACAGACGCGCGCGAGCTGGGTGGTCCTGCGTGCCCGCTGGCCGGTGCCCGCGAAGTACTGATCATCGCCATGCTCTCCGGCGGCTAGCGCCGGGCCCGGATCAGCGGATGACCTTTCCCCGTTTCGAGAAGCCAAGGCCGCTGGCGGGCCGCGGTGCCGAGGGTGCCCGGCTGGACCGGCTGCTCGCGGATGCGCGGGCGGGGCAGAGTGCGGTGCTGGTGCTGCGCGGCGAACCGGGGATAGGAAAAACTGCGCTGCTGAATTACGCGGCCGACAGCGCCGGGGGCTTCCAGGTCGCCCGGGCGGCGGGGGTCGAGTCGGAGATGGAGCTTCCCTTTGCCGGCCTGCATCAGTTGTGCGGGCCGATGCTGGGCGGCCTCGGAAGGCTGCCTTCGCCGCAACGCGATGCGCTCGGGACAGCGTTCGGGCTGAGCCCGGGGGCGCAGCCCGACCGGTTTCTGGTCGGCCTGGCGGTGCTCAGCCTGCTTTCTGACGCCGCCGAGGGACGGCCCCTGCTGTGCCTGATCGATGATGCGCAGTGGCTTGACCGGTCCTCGGCACAGGCGCTCGCGTTCGTGGCGCGGCGCCTGCAGGCGGAATCGGTTGTGCTGTTGTTCGCCGAGCGCGAGCCGGTCGAGCTTGACCACCTGGCCGGGCTCCCTGATCTGCCGCTCCGGAGGTTGCCGGACGACTGCGCACGCGAGTTGCTCACGTTGGCCCTCAGCGGGCCGCTCGATGACCGCGTGCGGGATCGGATACTCGCCGAGGCGCGTGGCAACCCGCTCGCACTCATGGAGCTGCCGCGTGAACTGCCTCCGGCGAAACTGGCCGGCGGGTTCGGCCTTCCAGGCGCGCTACCGCTGCCGGGCCGGATCGAAGCCAGCTTCCTACAGCGCGCGCAGCAGCTTCCCGCCGCTACCCAGCGGCTGCTGCTCGTGGCCGCGGCCGAGCCGACCGGTGAACCGGCCTTGCTCTGGCGAGCTGCGGGGATGCTCAGCATCCCAGCTGAGGCTGTGGGCCCCGCGCAAGCGGGTGGCCTGCTTGAGCTCGGCGCGCAAATTGCCTTCCGCCACTCGCTGCTGCGTTCGGTCGTCTACCGCGCCGCGTCGGCGGAAGAACGCCAAAACGCGCACCTGGCGCTGGCCGTGGCCACCAATGCCGAGACCGATCCCGACCGCCGGGCCTGGCACCGGGCCCACGCAACACTCGCGCCCGACGAGGACGTCGCCGCCGAGCTGGAGCGCTCGGCCGGGCGGGCCCAGGCGCGCGGCGGGCTAGCCGCGGCCGCCGCTTTCCTGGAACGCGCGGCGGCACTGACACCCGACCGGGGCCGCCGCGCGCGGCGCGCGCTCGATGCCGCGCGGGACAAGCAGCTGGCCGGAGCACCCTACGAGGCCTTGTCTCTTCTGGCTAGCGCAGCTGTCGGCCCGCTAAGCGACTTCGACCAGGCCATGCTCCGGCGGTTGCACGGGCAGATCGCCCTGGACCTGAGGCGCGGGGGTGACGCGGTGCCGCTGCTCCTCGATGCGGCCCGTCAGCTCGAACCGCTCGATCCCGCCCGAGCGCGCGAGACGTATCTGGAGGCGTTGCGAGCCGCGAGCGTCACCGGCCGGCTTGGCGACGGCGCGCGAGCCGCCGCCGAGGCCGCCTCCAGGGCACCCTCCCCAGAAGGGGTCCCGCGTGCTGTTGACCTGCTGCTCGAAGGCCTGGCTGCGCGTTACACCGATGGTTACGCGGCCAGTGCGCCGACGCTCAAGCGGGCACTGGCCGCGGTCCGCGACCAAGGCGAGCGTCCCGGGCAAGACGTGCGCTGGCCGTGGACGGCCCGCCGCGTCGCGCCGGAGTTGTTCGATGACGATACCTGGCATGCGCTGGCCACCCGCAACGTGCAGATCGCACGCGACGCCGGCGCGCTGGCTGTGCTCCCGCTGGCCCTGAACTATCTCGCGACGGTCCGCATCTATGAAGGCAAGCTGGAAGCCGCGGGGGCGCTGCTCGACGAGTCCGAGGCGATCGCGGACGCAACCGGCACTGCGACCCTCCATTTCGGAAGATTGTTGCTCGCCGGGTTTCTAGGCAATGAGGCACAGGCATCGGCGCTGACCGAGGCCGGCGAGCCCGCGGCGATCGCCCGGGGTGAAGGCGTGGTGCTCACCGCTGGCGAGCACGCGCGCGCCGTGCTCCACAACGGCCTCGGCCACTATCAGGCGGCGCTGGATCCCGCCCAGAGCGCCAGCGCGCAGGACGAGCTGATGTTCTCGGTGTGGTCCCTGCCCGAACTGGTAGAAGCCGCTGCCCGCTGCGGCAAGATCGAGCTCGCGGGCGACGCGCTGGCGCAGCTCTGTGAGCTGACGCAAGCGGCCGGAACCGAGCTGGCGCTCGGCATCGAGGCGCGGTCCCGAGCGCTGCTCGCTGACGGCGAGCCCGCCGAACGCTGCTACCGCGAGGCGATCCAGCGGCTCGGTGGCACCCGCGTGCGCCCCGCGCTGGCCCGCGCGCATCTCCTGTACGGCGAGTGGCTCCGCCGGGAGAAACGCCGCGGGGAAGCCCGAGAGCACCTCCGAACTGGCTACGAAGGGCTCGTCGCGATGGGCATGGAAGCGTTCGCGGAGCGCGCCCGTGGCGAGCTGGTAGCCACCGGCGAGACAGTGCACAAGCGCACAGTCCAGACGCGCTATCAGCTCACCGCGCAGGAAGTACAGATCGCCCGGCTCGCCGGTGACGGGCTTACCAACCCGGAGATCGGCTCCCAGCTGTTCCTCAGTGCCCGTACCGTCGAATGGCACCTGCGCAAGGTGTTCAGCAAACTCGGCATCAGCTCGCGCCGGGAGCTGGGCCGGACTCTGCCAGACCTGGCACCGCCGGCTCGCGCGAACTTGTGACCGGCGGCTGGTCCAGCCACCCCACAGGCGTGTCGTTCGGTTCGTTGTTTCCTCGCGAAACCCTGGCCCTGAGAACGTGCAGGTCTCCTACGGCGGGGGACCAGGGTGTCGGCCAGTGTGTGCCCGGGTCCGATGGGCGGCCTGGAGCGTGACCGTAGATGCCAGGACCGGCTACGCAGAGCATCGGCTCACCGGAGACCTGCACTCGCCAGCGCGAGGAGACGCACATGCCCGTTCCGACCGTTCCGGACCCGCGGCCCCCCGGCACGGTACCGATTCCCGCAGAACCCGGCGCAGCGGCCGGAGGCAACACGATCCGCCCGTTCCGCGTCGGCGTTCCGGAAGACGAAGTCGCCGAGCTGCGCCGGCGCGTTGCGGCGACCCGCTGGCCGGACCGGGAGACGGTTGCTGACCGGTCCCAGGGCGCGCAACTGGTGAAGATCCAGCAGCTCGTGGCCTACTGGGGGACTGGCTACGACTGGCGGAAGGCAGAGGCGAAGCTGAACGCACTGCCGCAGTTCATCACCGAGATCGACGCCCTCGACATCCATTTCATCCACGCCCGCTCCGCCCATCCGGGCGCCCTGCCGATGATCATGACCCACGGCTGGCCCGGCTCGATCCTGGAACTGCTCAAGGTCATCGGCCCGCTGACCGACCCCACCGCGCACGGCGGAAGCGCGGAGGACGCCTTTCACCTGGTGCTGCCCTCGATACCCGGCTACGGCTTCTCGGCCCGGCCCACGTCGGTGGGCTGGGGCCCGGACCGGATCGGCCGCGCCTGGGATGAGCTGATGCGGCGCCTGGGCTACCAGCGGTATGTGTCGCAGGGCGGCGACTGGGGGTCGGTGATCTCGGATGTGATGGCCCGGCAGGCGCCGCCGGGGCTGGCCGGAATCCACGTCAACATGCCCGCGACCGTGCCGCCGGAGATCGCGAAAGCGCTTCAGGCCGGCGATCCGCCACCGCCAGGGCTGTGGGATGCGGAAAGGACCGCCTACCAGCAGATGGCGGCCCTGTACCGGCTCGGCTCCGGGTACGCCCAGATGATGGTGACCCGCCCGCAGACCCTCGGCTATTCGCTGGCCGATTCGCCGGTAGCGCTAGCCGCCTGGTTCTACGACAAATTCGCCGACTGGACACACAGCGGCGG
The DNA here is from genome assembly GCA_963727015.1 of uncultured Actinomycetota bacterium. Classification (GTDB taxonomy): domain Bacteria; phylum Actinomycetota; class Actinomycetes; order Streptosporangiales; family Streptosporangiaceae; genus DATFVJ01. Next base: position 1,017,927 of record CAVSEV010000011.1, read on the forward strand.
CGACCCCGAGCGGTGCCTGACCAAGGACGAGATGCTCGACGACATCTCGCTCTACTGGTTCACCGGAACCGCGACGTCCGGGGCTCGGTTGTACTGGGAGAACAACGCCAACAACTTCAATGCCGTGGATATCTCCCTGCCCGCTGCCATCACTGTCTTTCCCGGGGAGATCTACCGTGCACCGCGCAGCTGGGCGCAGCGCTGCTACCACAACCTCATCTACTTCCACGAAGTGGACAAGGGCGGCCACTTCGCGGCATGGGAAGAACCCGAGCTCTTCGCTGCCGAGATACGGGCGGCGTTCCGGTCACTGCGCTGGCCGGAATAGGAACTTCTCAAAGAACTGAGGGAGGGAGGGAAATCCATGGCAACCGAACAAGTGCTGGAGGTTTCGATTCGCCGCCACATCTTCGTAAGCGAACGGCCGTTCGCGCGCGTTCTCGACGGCATCTTCGGCGGCATCAGCCGGCCGGACATCAGGTCGCTATTCATCCCTGAAGGAGCGGGGCCGTGTCAAGGGGTGTCTGAGCTGGGGTTTTCGGGTTGTGGCGGCTGTGCGGGGGCATGCGTGACTAGCGTCTGCCATTCCCCGATAGCTGCCGATGTCTGTGGCGAGCGGCTGGGCAGGTCAAGGACCGGGCGTAGCCGGGCCGCGCAGCGGCGCCGGAGGCGTCCTTGAGGTGGCCGGCCGGGAGCCCGATAATTGGGCGGCGGGGAATGGGAGCCGGGGGTGTGCGCGGATATTCGGTTGTTTTAGGTCGTCCCATGTTCCGGGTCATCCGGTGCGGGCAGTGCCGCTGGCTGCATTCATCCCTTCGCGTGTCCCCGGCCGTGGCCGGGGGGCATGGGGCGGGTCCGCGTCAGAGGGCGGTCAGGCGGGGCCAATCAGATGGGCGCCCTGCCGCCTGGGGCGGGGGGCAGAATAGCTTGCGGCCTCGCGCCTGGCGGGGGGCAGAATGGCTGGCGGCCTCGCGTCCGGCCGTTGGCCCAGGGGGGAGCCGGTCATGCGGCCGGCGCCGTCTGGGTCGTGAGCGGGCCGGCGGGTGGCTTGGACAGGCAGCGGATCTGCCCGTCCGCATGCCGTAGAAGACCAGGGTGAGCAGCCGGCGGGCGGCGGCGACCTTGGCGATGTTCTTGGCCTCCTTGCCGCGGCGGGCGATGATGGCGGCCTTGGCGGCGCCGATCACGCAGTCCCTTGGGATGCGCTGGATGGCCTCGATCAGCGCCCAGCGCAGCAGCCGCGATCCCTGCTTGGTGACATGGCCGCGGGCGACCTTGGTGTCGGACTCGCGGTGCCGGGGGGTCAGGCCGGCCCACGAGCACAGCTGGCCGGCGTTCTTGAACCGGGTCACGTCGCCGATCTCGGCGGTGATGACGGCGGCCAGCACCGGGCCGATCCCGGGCAGCTGCTGGATCACCCGGTAGCCGCGGTGACCGGCGAGCAGGTCGGCGATCACCTCGGTGAGCATGGTGATCTCGGTGGACAGCTCGCCGGCCAGGTGCCGCAGCGAGGTCACCTTCCCGCCATAGGGCTGCGGCAGGCCCAGCCCGTCCAGCCAGGCCGACCCGGCGGTGCCGAAGATGTCGGTGCAGGTGACCGTGACGCCGAGCTTGGCCAGCACGCCGTGGACCTGGTCCTTGCAGCTGGTCCGCAGGTGCACGAGCTTATGCCGGTAGCGCGTGAGTTCCCGCAGCTCCCGCACCTCGTGCGGGGCGATCCACGCCTCCGGCAGCCGGCCCATCCGCAGCAGGTCCGCCAGATCCGCGGAGTCCCGCTCGTCGTTCTTGACCCGCCGGTAGGTGAACGCCTTGACTCCCAGCGGATGGGCCAGGTGCACCTCGGCGCCCGCGGCGGCGAGAGTGTCCGCGGCCCAGTACCACCCGTACGTGGCCTCGAGGACGACCTTCGGGGATTGCCCGGCCCGGGCGATCTCGCGGCGCAGCTCCTGCGGGCTGTTGGTGATCCTCGCGGTGCCCAGCCGCCGGCCGTCCTCGGTCATCCGCACCAGCACCGACCGGCGGCGGTGCAGATCCATGCCCACGACCTGCCGGCCGTCATACGCTGTCTCCATGGGGGGCTCCCTTACTGGTGGAGACGGATCTGTTGATAACGCCAGCATCCGCCGGGAGCGGAGGCCCCGCTCCTAATGGGCGTGTAAGCCGCAGCAGGGGCCGGGTTCCGGGCTCACGCCTTCCCCGCTCCAGCGCGAGGGAGCGCTCGATGAAGATCGGCGGATCCCGGAGCCCGGTTCCCGCTGCGGAGCCCAAGCCTTGAGTGCGCCTGGCACGCGATGCCTTATGTGAGAGGGGCTGGGCCTGTGGTGGCGGCGCGGCTGGTGCCGCGTGATCCGCACCGTAGACCGGGGGACTCGATCCTTCCGACGAGACCTGGGCCCGGTGCCGCCCGCCGCCACCACGGTGGTCGTGCGCGACACGCCGGCCGGGTACGGGAAACCCGGTCCCCGGGCCGGTATGGGTGGTCGTGGCCTGAGCCACCCGCAGGATGGACCCCTCACCTTGACGGGAGCCTTCGAGCTCCAGCCAGGACCGGGGCCCTGCGGGCAGCTGGGGTCACGAACGGCTAATCGGATGGCGGTGCCTTTGAGCCCTTCCATTAGGGAGCGTGCGTGACCTGCACGGCTTACGGCCAACAGGAACAACAAGACGGGGGGAACAAAGATCATGGAAGTGTTCTGCGGCATCGACTGGGCCGAAGACCACCACGACATCGCCCTGGTGGACCGCGACGGGCAGCTGCTGGCCCGCCGCCGGATCAGCGACGACGCGGCCGGGCTGGCCGCGCTGCTGGGCCTGCTCACCGACCACGGCGACAGCGCCGGCGACCCGATCCCGGTGGCGATCGAGACCCCGCGCGGGCTGCTCACCGCGTGCCTGCGCGCCACCGGCCGCAAGGTCTACCCGATCAACCCGATGGCTGTGGCCCGCTACCGGGACCGGCACAGCATCGCCGGCCGCAAATCCGACCACGGCGACGCGGTCGTGCTCGCCGGCGTCCTGCGCACCGACCTGCACGCGCACCGGCCGCTGCCCGCCGACACCGAGCTCGCCCAGGCCATCGCGGTGCTCGCCCGCGCCCAGCAAGACGCCGTGTGGCAGCGGACCTGCGCGCACAACAAGCTCCGCTCGCACCTGCGCGAGTACTTCCCCGGCTTCCTGGGCGCCTTCGCCGATTCCCGCGGCGGCATCATGCGCCCCGAAGCCCGCGTCATCCTCGCTGCCGCCCCCACCCCGGCCGCCGCCGGCACACTCACCCTCACCCAGCTGCGGGCCCTGCTCCGCACGGCCGGGCGCAGCCGCGGCATCGACACCGAAGCCGCCCGGCTGCGTGACGCCTTCCGCGCACCGCAGATGCGCCAGCTCCCGCTCGTCGAGCAGGCCATGGGACGCCAGGCCCTGGCCCTGCTGCGCCACCTGGACGCCGCCTGCGCCAGCGCCGACGACCTCGAGCACGCCGCTGCGGAGTCTTTTAACCAGCACCCGGACGCCGAGATCATCACCAGCTTCCCAGGGCTCGGCCCGCTCACCGGCGCCCGGGTACTCGCCGAGATCGGCGACGACCGATCCCGCTTCGCCGACGCCAAGGGTCTCAAGGCCTACGCCGGAGCCGCCCCTATCACCCGCGCCAGCGGCAAAACCATGGCCGTCTTGCACCGCCGTGTCAAGAACCAGCGCCTGGCCGCCGCCGGCTACAGCTGGGCCTTCTCGGCGATCACAGCCTCACCCGGCGCCAGAGCCCACTACGACCGCCGCAAGCAAGACGGCGACCGCCACACCGCCGCCCAGCGCAACCTCTTCGGCCGGCTCCTCGGCTGCCTCCATCACTGCCTGCTCACCGGCCAGCACTACCACGAAGCCACTGCTTTCCCCGCGACCACCCAAGCGACACGCGCCATCGCAGCTTGACAACTTAACCGCATCGGATGTCTTCATCGCATCAGCGACCTTGAGGCAAGCACGTCCTACGAGCAGTTCAGGTTTCTCGTTCAGCAAGCGCAGGGCAGTACTGGGCTCATGCGGTTCTGGCAGCTGCAACTCGACGTCGCCCTGGCTCTCGATCCTCAGGCGCGGCATCAGGCCAGCCGCCTGGTCCGCCTGATCGCGGGCAACCCGGTCACCATGGGTGAGATGACCCGCCATGTAGCCGACGCTGGATCGTACGCACCGGTCACTATCCTCATCCAGGAACTGCCGGATGAGGGAAGCCGTGTCGCTTATGACTCGGTCGCCAGCGCGATCGCTCCCTATCACGATGCGGCTGCGTCAGAGGTCGCCAGGCGCCTCGACACCGAGGTGCTCACGCTCCTGCGTGAGGCGACCGAGAGTGCCGGCATCCAGGACTGCCTGAGTCACGACGCTGCCATCCACCGCTCCAGCAGCCGCCCAAGCACCGGCTCGGCTTTTCTCGGCTCGAAGTAGCTAGCGCCGGGTAAGAAATGTGCCGACGTCGGCGGCGAACTCGGCATGATGCTGGAACAGGAATCCGTGGGCGGAGTCCGGGTAGATCTTGACCTGGGCATGCGGGATGAGGCCCGCCAGCAGGTAGGAGTAGCGGGGCAAGATCATCGGGTCGCTGTCGCCGTTGGCCACGAACACCGGCATGCCGAGGACACTGAGCCGCTGCAGCAGGGAGTGATCGGGGATCCCCCAGGTGCAGACCGCGTCATACTGCGCCTCGCGGGTCGCCCAGGTGGTGGCCGTGTCCCGGTCCTCGGTCCGGGCGTACATGCGCCGCAGTGCCTGCTGGCCGGCTTGCCGGCTGGCGGCCGACCGGGTGTAGAACACGTCCAGATATGCCTCCGGGCTGGTCTGCGGGGTGCCGATCGCGCCGATGACCGCGGGCGCCCAGCCGTGCATGCCGGCTGCGCCCTGCGGCGCCGAGGACGCGAGGACGAGCCTGCGGACGATGGCCGGGCGCACCAGCGCGATCTGCTGGGCGATGAAGCTGCCGATGGAAAAGCCGAGCAGGTCGGCCTGAGTGACCTGCATGGCAGTGAGGAACGCGAGGGCATCGCGGGCCATCTGCTCGATGGTGCCGGGGGTGGTTCCGGTGGAGCCGCCGACGCCTGCGTTGTCGAACGTCACCACCCGCCGGGCCGGCGCGAGCGCGTCGATCAGCGCTGGGTCCCAGTTGTCGAGATTGCCGCGGAAGTGCTGCAGCAGTACCAGCGGCACCCCGTCCTCGCCGCCGGTGTCGCGATAGGCGTAGTCGACGCCATTGGCGGCACTGACTCGTTCGTTCCGAAGCTCCGAATATCCCTCGGCCATGGCTACTCGTCCATTTCCCTTGTTCGGGCCGGTTCCGTCATGGCCCAGTTGCCTGCGATCGAGTCGAGGATGACCGAGGCGTACTCGGCTGGATTCTCCTCCCAGACGAAGTGGCCGACGTCGATGATCACGAGACGGCTGGCTGGCAGCCGCTGGTCGAGAAACTCCGCGTTGACGAGCGGGACGACGCGGTCGTGGCGGCCGTTGATGATCGTGACCGGCACGGTGATCTGCGGCAGCAGCCCGGCAAGCACGGGCAGCTCCTCGGGATACCTGCGGACGTAGCGCATCGACTCGGCGAAGCGGTCGCCGTCGTAGCAGGCCAGGTAGTCCGCGCGGATCTCGTCGGGTATCCCGCCGGCAATGGTGTCCGCCGCCGTGCCGACGATGGCTCGCGGATCCATCCTGCGGTACTTGTCCAGGTCGGGGTCGAGCACCCACGACGCCAGCGGCTCGCCGAGCTGGATCGGAACCGCAGCTCCGCCGGTGCCCACGATCGCGCTAGCGATCTCCTCCGGGTGCGCGGCCGCCGCAAACAACGCGGCCGCGGTTCCGACGTCTGGCGCGACGATGTGCGGCGTGCCCAGATCAGCCTCGGTGATGAGCCGGGCCAGGAACTCGCCCATCGCCCGCGGGGACAGCAGGTCCTCGCGGCGCTCGGACGCGCCGAAGCCCGGCAGGTCAACGGCGAACAGGCGGCCGTGCCCGGAAAGCGACGCCCACATCGGGGCGAACGCGTAGACGCTCTCCGGCCACGGACTGGTCAGCACGACCGTCGGCTCTTGCGAGCTACCGCTGTCGGCATACCGGATCCGGACTCCGTCGATCGTCCGGAAGCGGGCTTGCAGGGACGTTGTCGTCGGCATACAGCACATGCTCCGGATTCGGGGCGCCCGTCAGACCCGTGAACCCCCTGGCCACTTCCCTGGTCATCCAACCCAGCGGTGGTGCTGTCAAGCCCTCGGCGCCAGCTACTTTCTCGTGCCTGCCCCCACGCGAACAGCCGCGGGAACCGCGGGCGGTCGCCGATCCATAGTTCCCCACCGGGCTGACTCGCGTTCTCCTGCACGCCACCCGCGTGCCGACCAGGGATCTGCCTGGTCCGACGGCCCGAGGCGGGATGTGACCGTGGCATGGGCCACCCCCGGCGAACTGGCACGCGGCCACCCCGGCGAAACAGAAGGAGTCAAGATCATGAATATGACCCACCGGCGGCGCACCCCACTGGCCGCCGCCTGTTGCGCGGCGTTGGCCGCGCTCACCCTCGTGGCATCCGGCGCCACCGCTGCCACTGCTGCGGCTTCGGGCCCGGGCACTGCCCCGATCGTTACGACCGGCGACGGCGCCGTCCGCGGCACGACCGCAGGCACCGTCGATGAGTTTCTCGGCATCCCCTACGCCGCGCCCCCCACCGGCAACCTGCGATGGCGCCCCCCGCAGCCTCCCACCGAGTGGCGCGGCGTCCGCGACGCCACCCAGTTCGCGCCGAGCTGCCCCCAGCCGCCCAGCCCGTTCGCGCCGCCCGGGCCGTTCAGCGAGGACTGCCTGTACCTCAACGTGTACACCCCGGCGCTGCCCGGCCGGGACGTGCGCGGCAGCGACGACGGCACCCTGCCGGTGCTGGTGTGGATCCACGGCGGCGGCCTCACCGAGGATGCCGGCCGCAACTATGACGGCTCCAAGCTCGCGGCGGATGGCACTGTAGTTGTCACGATCAACTACCGGCTCGGCGCGCTCGGATTCCTCGCGCACCCGGCGCTTGCATCGCGGCCGGGTGGCCCAGCCGGCAACTACGGGCTGATGGACCAGCAGGCCGCGCTGCGCTGGGTCCGGGACAACATCGCACGGTTCGGCGGCGACCCGCACAACGTGACGATCGCCGGCGAGTCGGCCGGCGGCCTGTCGGTCCTGGCCCACCTGGTCTCGCCCGGCTCACGCGGGCTGTTCGCCAAGGCGATCATCCAAAGCGGGTCCTTCGCGCTCAACCAGCGGCCCCTGGCCGACGCCGAGGCCGCCGGCGAGGCCTTCGCCGCCCAGGCGGGCTGCCCGGACCAGACCGCGGCCTGCCTGCGCCAGCTGCCCGTCTCCGACCTGGTGAACCCCAACTTCGTCGAGATCCCCGGCGTCGTCGACGGCAAGGTCCTCACCGAGCCGATCGGGACCGCGCTGGCCGCCGGGCAGTTCGCCCGTGTGCCGGTCCTCAACGGCACCAACCACGACGAGGAACGGATCTTCGTCACGATCGGGCTGACCGTCAGCCAGGGCACCGACGTGCTCATACCCGGACGGCCGGTGACCCCCGACAACTACCAAACCGATATCGCGGCGGCGCTGGGCGTGCCCGCCGCGCGCGCCACGGCGATCGCGGCCGAATACCCGCCCGCCGCCTACCCGTCGCCGGCTGTGGCCTTCAGCACGCTGGTCGGGGACGCCAGCTTCGCCTGCCCGGCGCGGCAGATCGATCAGTTGACCTCCCAGCGGGTACCGACCTACGGCTACGAGTTCAACGACGACAACGCGCCGCCGGTCTTCTCCGGCCCGATCATCCCGCCGCCCGTGGCCACCCATGCCTCTGAGCTCCAGTACCTGTTCGACCTGCCCAACGCCCCCGTCCCGACCCCGCTAAGCGCCGGCCAGCAAGCGCTCGCGGCCAGCATGCGCGCGGCCTGGACAAACTTCGCCGCCCGCGGCAACCCCGCGACCAGGGCCGTGAACTGGCCCTCATTCGGCGGCGGCCACAGCGCGCAGATGCTGTCGCTCGTGCCACCACAACCACAACCCGAGACCGACTTTTCCGCCCGGCACCACTGCGCATTCTGGGCCGCCGGGTAACCACACCGGTCGCCGCACGCCCTCCGATTCGTCGGGAGGGCGTGCACGCCCCGGTCGCACCACTAGGCACTAGGGAAGTGACCAGGGAGCGGCACGGGCGCGACCGGGCGCTCCGCGTGTGAGCCTGATGCTTTCTTCCAGCCAGAGACGGAACCGCGCAATACCGATGGAGGAATGGTGACCACCGCGACCACCCCTAAGTCCACCGCCCGCGAGCCAGAACTGCTCGGGCAGACCGTCGTCGTGATCGGCGGAAGCTCCGGGATCGGCCTGGAGACCGCCCGGCGCGCGCGAGCCGAGGGCGCTGACGTTGTTCTCACGGCCCGTAATCCCGAGCGCCTGGAGCAAGCGGGGGCCGAGCTCGGCGCCCGGAGCACTGCCGCCTTCGACGCCAACGACGCGGTCTCGCTGGAGCGATTCTTCGAGCACCTGCCAACGCCAATTGACCATGTGATGGTCACGGGCGGCGGCCTGCACTACAAGCCCCGCTCGAAATGGACACGGAAGAAGCGCGCGTCGCGCTCAGCGGGAAAATGCTGCTCGCACTCGCGGTCGGCCGCAACGCCGTCGGCCGCGTGAGGCCCGGTGGCACGCTTCTGTTCATCGGCGGCACGCCCGGCCGGCGGATACGTCCCGGCCTCGAGACCGTCTCGGCAGTCACCGCCGGCATGCCCGCGCTCACGGCCGGCCTGGCCCTCGACCTCGCGCCGGTTCGGGTCAACCTCATCGCGCCCGGCTTCGTCGACACCCCGTTGTCCGCGTCGCTGCTCGGTGATGATCTCGACAGGCGGCGCGAGGAGCTGCGTGCGACGCTGCCCATCGGGCGCGTCGTTGGTCCGGCTGACATCGCTGCGCTCGCGGTTCACCTCATGGCCAACACGGCTGTCACGGGCGCGACATACGACATCGACGGCGGGCAGCAGTTCGTCGAATGAGCTGCAAAGCAGCAGAACATGACGACCTCTTCTTCAGCCGAAGAGTCGACCGGTGACTATTGCTGGCCAGGGCACCAGCCAGGGTCTTCCACGGGTGCGACCGGCTTCCTGCAACTGACAGCGTGGCTCTCAACCGGTGGCACGCACGCAGGCCGCTGACACAACGGAAAGGGGTTCCGCTCGTGGACATGAAACTGGAGGCTGTGGTGGTGCCCGTCGCCGATGTGGACCGGGCTAAGGACTTCTACCAGGGGCTGGGGTGGAGGCCCGACGCCGACTTCCCCTTCGATAACGGCTTCCGGGTGGTTCAGTTCACGCCGCCGGGCTCGGGGTGCTCGATCCAGTTCGGCACGAACATCACGTCGGCCGCGCCGGGCTCAGCACAGGGCCTGTACCTGATCGTCTCCGACATCGACGCAGCGCGCGACGAGCTCGCGGCGCGCGGGGCGAAGGTCACCGAGGTCTTTCACGCCGGGACGCCGGGCGATCAGTTCCAGCCCGACGGCACGCCCGGCCGGGTGAGCGGCCCAGCGCCCGATCACGCCAGCTACGGCTCGTTCGCCACATTCAGCGACCCGGACGGCAACAGCTGGCTGCTGCAAGAGGTCACCACCCGGCTGCCCGGGCGAATCGACCAGGCCGCGACCTCGTTCGGCTCCGCAAGCGACCTGGCGAGCGCGATGCGGCGGGCGTCGATCGCTCACGGTGAGCACGAGAAGCGCATAGGCGCAGCGGACGCGAACTGGCCGGACTGGTACGCCCGGTACATGGCGGCGGAGCAGGCCGGGACGGAACTGCCGACATGAGCGATTACGACGTCCCCGTCATCGGCACCGGCTCGCCGGGCGAGAACTGCGCCGGGGCGCTGGCCGACGGCGGGCTGCGGATGTTCGTGGCCGAGCGCGAGCTGAGCCGGACGATCGACGGACTGAGGTTCCATCGCCCGGCGCCGGGCTAAGGATTTCGTGTCAGGCGTATTGCTTCATCGAGGAAGGAGTCAGGATGGCCAGCTCGTTGTCGATCGAGGTTTTCAATAGCGGGTACAAACCGATCCCTGGTGGCCCGGGATGGGATGACAGCACCCCTGCCACCTGGCCAGCCAGCACCTCGACGCTGATCTCGGGCGACCGCGACGCCGTCCTCGTTGACGCGCTGCTGACCACGAGCGAGGGACAGCGACTGGCGGCGTGGGCGCAGAACACCGGTAGGCAACCCAGCGTGATCTTCGTAACCCACGGTCACGCCGACCACTTCTTCGGGGCCGGGCCAGTGCTGGACGCCTTCCCCGGCGCCCAGCTGGTGGCCTGCGATCAGCAGGTCGTCGACCAGGCCCGTGGCCAGACCGCCCCCCAAGTCATGGCGAGCTGGAACTCCCGGTTCGCCGGGCAGATCTCGCAGTCCCCTGCGGTGCCGGCCTTGGCCAGTTCGCGGGAGCTCGACCTGGACGGCCATCCCCTCTTGTTCCGCACGATCGGCGGCGCCGACGGTGCGCTCGCCACGATCGTGCACGTGCCGGACACGCAGACCATCTGTTCCGGCGACATTGCCTATAACAACATCCACATGTGGCTATGGAACTCGACGCCGGACACGCGGGAGTCATGGCTCGCATCCCTGGACGCGGTGGCTGCCCTGAAACCGTCCGCGGTCATCACCGGGCACAAGGATCCCGACGCGCCCGACGACAACGCCACGCGTGTGCTCGACCAGTCGCGCCGCTACATCGAGGACTTCGACCAGACGGTGGCCAAGTCCAGCACGCCGACTGAGGTAATCGACGTCATGCTCGCGAAGTACCCCGCCTACGGCAACCGGTACACCCTGTTCGCTGCGGCATCCACCCAGTTCCCGTCCTAGCTGGGCAGGCCACACGGCGAGGCGCCGCAGATGCAAGGAGCCGAAAATGATCGTGCATCCCAAAGGTTGGTGAGGCAGATGGCTGAAGTCCCGGGGACGTCGTCGCGGCAGCGGTGGACCCTGCTGCTGGCGTGCACGGCGGCGTTCATGTTGCTGCTGGATATCACCGTGGTCGGCGTGGCGCTGCCGTCCATCCAGCGGGATCTGCATGCGAGCCTGCCGGACCTGCAGTGGGTGAGCGCCGCCTATGCCCTGGTGCTGGCCGTGCTGCTGCTGCCGGCGGCCACCCTGGGTGACCGGCTGGGGCGGCGCCGGCTGTTCCTGGCCGGCCTGGTCATCTTCACCGCCGGGTCGCTAGCGTGCGCGCTGGCCATGACCGCGCTGCAGCTCGACCTGTTCCGCGCGCTGCAGGGAATCGGCGGCGCGGTGCTGTTCGCGACCGCCACGCCGCTGATCCGCGCGGAATTCTCCGGCGCCGCCCTGGCCCGGGCGCTCGGCGCCTTCGGCGCCACGCTCGGCGGCGCCAGCGCCATCGGGCCGCTGGCCGGCGGGGTGCTGACCGACACGCTGGGCTGGCGGTCCATCTTCTTCATCAACCTGCCCATCGGCGTGGCGGCGTTCGCGGGCGGGGTGGCCCGGCTGCGCGAATCCCGGAACCCGGCGGGCGGCCGGGCCGACTGGGTGGGCACGGCCCTGATCACCGTGGCGCTGACCGCGCTGATGTTCGCGCTGATCCGCGGCAACGCGCTGGGCTGGGCGAGCCCGGCGATCGTGGTCCTGTTCGCGACCGCAGCCGCGGCCTTTGCCGGGTTCGTGATATACGAGCTGCGCATCGCCGGCGCGCCCATGGCCGACCTGCGCCTGTTCGCCCGGCGCAGCTTTGCCGCGACCGGTTTCGTGGCGTTCGCGATATCGGCGACGGTCATCGGGATGATCAGCTACCTGTCGCTGTATATGCAGAACACCCTCGGCTACTCCCCGGTCCAGGGCGGGCTGCGGTTCCTGCCGCTGTTCCTGGCCTCCTTCACGGTCGCCCTCCTGACCGGCCGGCTGATCGGCAAGGTGGCGATGCGGGTGCTGCTGGGCGTGGCCATGGCCGCGGCTGCAGCCGGGCTGGCCTCGATGGCCCACCTGACCGCCACGTCCAGCTGGCTGGTGCTGGTGCCCGGCTTCATCCTGGCCGGGATCGGCCTGGGCATCACCTCCACCGGCCTGGCCTCGGCAGCGCTTTCGGCGGTGGAGCCGGCCCGCGCCGGAATGGCCGCCGGCCTGACGAACACGCTGCGCCAGGTCGGCACCGCCAGCGGCGTGGCCGTGCTCGGCGCCCTCTACGCCTCCCGCGTCGTCACCGCCACCCTGCACGCCCTGGCGGGCCTGCCCGCCCCGCCCGGCGCCGTCCACCGGCTGGCCGCCGCCGTCGCCTCCGGCGCCGGCACCCGGGTAGCCGCCGCGGTCCCGCCCGCCGCCCGCACCGCGGTCACCCACGCCGCCCACGCCGGCACCGCCAGCGGCCTCAACGACGTCCTGCTCGCCGCAGCCGCGTTCGCCGCCCTCGGCGCGATAGCAGGCTTCGCCTACGGACCCGGCCCAGCCAGGCAGCCGCCCAGCCCCACCCCCGGCGAACTGTCCGCCCAGCCGGCCCCCGCCCAGCACCAGGCCCGGCAACCGGCCGTGCCCGAAACAATGCCACCTCAACCTCATCAAGACGCCGGCGCAGACCCGCAGGCTCGCCCCAGGTGAGCATCCCGGGGCTTGCACCCCGGACTGAGGGCTAGATCCCCCACTCCAACCGCCGCACCGCACCGAAACGACCGGGAGTTGACAGCAGCCCGGATCGACCTTCGCCTGGGCCAATCGTCCGAAGTCGCCGAGGACGTCCATAACTGGACGATTACCAGCAACCCCTGCACGGCCGGACTCAACTCTTCGCGGCACCGAGTCGGCAGCTGCGCCAGCGCCGATTCCACATGCAAAATCAGCCGGTCACGATATTGAACGCAGCCACAGGCCGTCAGCCGTCCGGCAGGTAGATCCTAGGCTTGCCAGCGCCCCCCGCGTGCTACCGCGAGGCCGACAATTTCCCCACAAGTCCGCGGCCGGGCGAAGGCCCCACAGAAAGCCCACAGACGAAACGGAACTATACGGTACTTGGCGGCACGGTCGCTATGATGGCAATAAGACTGGCTGGCCAGCGGTAATGCGGGTGAGCTGGGCTTATGGATGATTGGCGAACTATGGTTTAAGGGGTGATAGGACCCCTGAAAAGCGGAAGGTCGGCAGTTCGATCCTGCCCCTGACCACCCTAGTCCCTCTGACCAGCGGTAACGCGCTCCGCGGAGCGCCCCCCGCGCGATGCGGAATCGCGCACACCGCTTGAACAGAGGAAAACTTTATGAATGCGAAGGCAGGCCGTGGCCTGCGGCGCGATCTTGCCGCGGGCCCCTCCAGGACCTCATCGGCAGCTTCGAGCTTCACCTGCTGGCCGAGCGCAAGTCAGACAAGACGATCCGCACCTACACCGAGGCGGCCCAGTGGCTCGCCGCCGGCCAGCTGCTCCCCGCGGGGCTGGACAGCTGGGCGCAGGTGACGCCCAGGGACGTGCAGCGGTGGATCGCCGCGCTTGCCGCCCGCTACTCCGGCGCCTACGCCAACAACCAGTTCCGCGCCCTGCAGCAGTTCTTCAAGTGGCACGCGACCGAGGACCCCGCCGATCCGCGCCCCAACCCGATGGCCGGGCTGCGGCCCCCGAAGGTCGACGAGACGGTCGTGCCCGTCTTCACCGCGGAGGAACTGGCCGGGCTGCTCGCCACCTGCAAGGGCGGCGGATTCGAGAACCGGCGCGATCACGCGATCCTGTCCCTGTTCCGCGACACCGGCATGCGGCTGTCCGAGCTGGCCGGCCTGGAGCTGCCCGACGTCGACCTGCGCGGCCGCGAGGCCCTGGTCACCGGCAAGGGCAGCAGGCAGCGCACCGTGCGGTTCTGCTACGACGCCGCCCGCGCCGTCGACCGGTACCAGCGCGAGCGCGCCCGGCACAAGATGGCGCGGTCCCCGCGAATGTGGCTCGGCATCAGCAACCGCGGCCCGATGACCCCCAGCGGCATCTACCAGATGGTCTGCCGGCGCGGCGAGCAGGCCGCCGTCGAGGTCCACCCGCACAAGTTCCGGCACCACTTCTCCCATACCAGTTTGGACAACGGCGGCGCCGAGGGCGACCTGATGGAACTCAACGGGTGGACGTCCCCGCAGATGCTCCGCCGCTACGGCCACAGCGCCGCCAGCGCCCGCGCCCGCCGGTCCTACGACCGCATCATGGACGCGTCATGACCGGCCCGTCGTGGTGCTGGCGCCCGCGGCGCGGCGGACACGGCCGGCCAGGCTCCGCCGGATAGCTCGGCGGCCCCTCCGCGCGCCTGCTTGCCCCTGCCGCACCGGGGCGCGCATCCGTGCCACCGCGGCGCGACCACTGCCGCCCTCAACGCCCCGCCGGCCCAGCGCCGGCGGGGCGGTCTTATGCATGGGACTGGGCATGATCGCACTGTGCGGGCCTGATAGAAATGATTCATCCGGTTCCCGCGTGAAATGCCTGCCGTCACCGCAGTGCGTACGAAAACAAATTTGCCGGTACTTTGCAAAGGAGGCGGCAAAGCCCCGCAGATGAGAAATTCTGCTATCGGCGACTTTGCAAAGGACAGGCGGCAAATCGCGCAGACGAGATATTCCGCTATGGCTTCGAGATGCCCGGCCGTTAGGCGGATTCTCCCGCACCGCAGTGCCAAGGCATTTAATGATCTCGCAGATTATGCCCGGGCGGAATTATCGCCGTACAGTGCTGAGCGCCCTGCTCAGAGGGACTAGGAAACCAGTATGGGCAGGACACCTGGATAACTCCTGGGCGGCCCGCGCGCCCATTGAAAGAAAGGGTCTTTACGCCATGCCAGAAGCCGCAGGCGAAGCGAGCCTGCGCGGCCGGATCGCCGCATTGGAAAGATGGTCGAAGACCGGCGACCGCACGGCCGCGACGGCGCCGGCCCGGGCAGGCCTGGAGGCGCGGTTCGAGCTCGAAGTCGACCCAGAGGGAAAGCTCGACCCAGACGAGCGCGCCCGCCGAGTTGCGACCAGGCGCAGAGCTCATTTCACGCGCCTGGCCCTGCTGTCGGCCCGCAGCCGCCGGGCAGCCGCTGAGGCCCGAACCGTCGCGCGTGATCGACGCGTCGGCGCCGATGCGCGCAAGGCCGCGGAGGAGCTGCGCAACGCCGCCGACGAGCTTGAGACCGCCGCGGGGGCGACAAGCAAATGACCCATGGCCTGCTGCCTGGCACTGTGACTCGATCCTGTCCGCGGGCTTCATCTGGTGCCATATGTGCGGTGAGACGGCCTACCTTGCGGATGCGGACCGGATCGGCGGTGGCCTGCTCATCGCCATTTACCCGGCGGCCAGCGTCCATCAGGAAACGGTGGCGTGGGTCGTCGGCCCAGCCCAGCTCACCGTGACCGGCAGATGGTGCGCAGGCCGCAACCGCACCGGGCGGCTGGGCCGTACCCGCCCGCCTGCAGGCAGAACGTTCTGCCACTGGCACCAGCGGTCTGGGTGTGGCGGTGCCTGATGGGCTGGCGCCTCGCGGAGGAAGTCCAGGAGCACGCTCCTGACTGCTTGACGTTCCGCGAGCTGTACGTGCTTGGTGTCCTGGCCAACGCAGCCAATGACACGACACGGGTATGCCCATTTGGCATCGAGCAGCGAGAGCACATCATCCGGCGCCTTCGGCTGGAAAAGCGGCAGCGCTACCAGGTCCTAGCGAACCTCGTGGAAAAAAAGACCCTGACTCGTGCCCGTCGAGGTCAGAAGCACGTCGCGGCTGTGTATGCGATCCCGGTGCTCAGGCCTCACGGTGCGGAAAACTGGTCGGCTGAGGATTCTCAGGATGCTGTAAACCGGCAGGCTAACAATCCTCAGGGTGCGGAAAACCGGCACTCAGGGTGCGCAAAACCCGCACCCCCTCTCGTCAGTACCGTCAATAAAGATCTCTCTCCGGCTGAGGCAATCGCCGCCAGGCACCTGCCCGATGCCTCGCCCGCAGAGAGAGAGAAGTCCTCGACTACATCAAAACCACCCAGCCGTGGAAGAAGTGGATTCCGTACCTCCGGGGCATTCACGCACGGTGATGCGCAAAGTCGTGGTGCCGTGACGGCCGGACCCGGTTGCGGTGGGTATAGCCGGAATGATCACGATCTGGTAGCGGCGGCGTGTCAGGCGCGGGAAGCGCAGCGGAGCTCCGCTAGGAGTGCTGATTGTCCAAGATCCGCACTCTTCGGGAGCTCCGATGCCCGGCCAGTCTGTCACGCCCGCCGTGCCCGCCGTGTTGTTCTCTCCAGCCGCTGGCTGCGACCTGCCTGTTGAGGTCGCCGGCTGCAGCCGGCTGGTGGAGTTGCTGAGCTTGATACCCGACCCGCGCAAGCGCCGCGGGGTGCGGCATTCGATCGCCTCGATCCTGGCGATCGCGAATGCCGCGGTGATGGCCAACTGCAAGTCGGTGCTGGCGATCGGCGAGTGGGCCGCCGAAGCTCCGCAGGAGCTGCTGGCCGCGCTGGGAGCCCGCAAGAGCCGGCGGACCGGCCGTTACACCGCCCCGCACCTGGCCACCTTCCGGCGGGCGCTGCGGCGCACGGACGCCGGCGCGGTGGACGCCGTGATCGGCTCGTTTCTGGCCGAGCTCGCCGGATTCGCCTCGCTGGCCAGACCCGATGCCCCCAGCCCGGAAGCCGCCCCCGGGCCGGCCAGCGCCGGCGGCAGCCACCGCCACGAGGCGCATCACGAGCAGCATAACCAGGATGAACAGGATGAACAGGGGCCGCCGCTGGCGGGGGCACTGAGCGTGGACGGCAAGGCCGGGCGTGGCGCCCGGCAAGCCGGCGGGCGTGCGGTGCATCTGCTGCCGGCGCTGATCCACGGCACCAAGTTCGTGGTGGCCCAGCGGGACGTGGCCCACAAGGCAAACGAGATCCCCGAGGTCAAGGTGCTGCTGGGGCCGCTGGGCCTGGCCGGCTGGGCGGTAACGCTGGATGCGATGCATTGCCAGAAGACGGCCCGGTTCCTGGCCGGGGACAAGGGCGCAGCGTACGTGTTCACCGCGGCCAAGGACAACCAGCCGGGCCTGGTCGCCAAGCTGGACGCGCTGCCGTGGGACAGCGCGCCGATCGGCCACACCATGTCCGGCCGCGGCCACGGCCGCGAAGAAAGACGCACCATCCAGGTGCTGCCCGCGCCGGAGGGGATCTGGCCGCACGCCAGGCAGGTGTTCCTCATCGAGCGGTACGTCCACGACCTGCAGGGAACGCTGACCTCCGCGGTCGCGGCGCTCGGCCTGACCGCGCTGACCGCCGCCCAGGCCGGCCCCGCGCGGCTAAACTGGCTGGTGCGAGACCATTGGGGAATCGAATCGCTGCATTGGATCCGTGACGTGGTCTTCGACGAAGACCACTCCCAGCTCCGCAGGGGTTCAGCGCCACAGATCATGGCGGGCATCAGGAACCTCACCGTCGGGCTGATCCACGCCACCGGCCGAACCAAGATCGCCTCGACGCTGCGCTGGGTGTCATACAAGCCCACCCGGGCCCTGTTATTCCTCGGTCAATCCGCCTGACGAGCGGCTACGACTTTGCCCATCGCCGTGGGCATTCACGCGGAGGACTGGCCTGGGCTTCTCGCCGACAGTCAGAATGGAGTAGGCTGCGCGGTCGCTAGACCGAACTGGTGTGGCCGATGTGACGAACGAACGCGGTTGATCGGGAACGAAGATGGCCGCATCAGCCGATGTCCGGCGTGTCATCCCCTCCGCGCTAGCCGCACTGCCAGGGGAACGTGATCGCTATGCGATCGCAAATCATGTGCCGGCCCACCAGGCGGCATCGGGGCCGATGAGCCGGGCCAGCTGGCCGACGAGCCGGGCCGTGGCCCCATCAGCGTGCGCTCCGGCCAGGCCGCGGCCGACGACCCATGACTGTGCGCCTCGATGAGGGCAGGCGTGCCGACGAGAATGGACGGCCCACTTGGCGGTCCCGGGCCGACAGGCGTGCGCCCGCCCGGCGGCCCACCAGGCGGCACCACCGATGAGCGGGCCCAGTTGGCCGACGAGCCCGGCTGGCCGACCTCGACGAGCGTGAGCGTGCCCCTCGACGAGAACGGCTAGGCCGACGAGCGGAGGGGCGGGCGGACGAGAACGGGCGGCCCACCGCGGCCGACGAGCGTGAGCGTGCCTCTCGACGAGGACGGCCGAGCTGATGGGGACGGCAGGAGTCCGCACTGGGAAGCTGCTGGCTACCGCTCTCTGATGTGTTCGCATGCCGGGGCGCAGTCCTTGGCGGTCAGCGCACCCGTATTGAGTCGCGTAAGACGAGCGTGTCGCGCTTGATCTGTGTCACACTCCCCTGAGACTATGGGATCGGCACCCATGCGAACATGTGTTCGATAGCCGGGAGTAGCATGGAGGTTACTGACCAGCAGCGCAGGCTACTTGAGCTATGTGCGATCCGTATTGACCACGAGAGCGTTGACTGGAGCCTTATCGCCCGTCAGGCGCAATACCCCAGCGGCCTCGACGACCTGTCGCAGGCGATCATCACGGAGAAATCGGCCGCGGAAAAGCGATCTCTGCCGATCCTGCGCAAGGGGCTCCGCGATAGATCCACGCTGAGCCAGCGCGTCGTGTCGGAGCTTGAAGCGGCATCGGGTGCGGGCGCCCAGCTGGTCACGGTGCTCGACCGACACTACCCGGCGAACCTGCGCCTGATCCCGAACCTTCCGCCATTCCTGTTCTACCGGGGGGAGCTTAGGGACGACGACGCTCGCTCCGTTGCCGTCGTCGGCACGCGAGAGGCGACCGAAGCCGGGATGAACCAGGCTGCGCTCATGTCACGACTGCTCGCTGAGCGGGGCGTCACTGTAATCTCCGGCCTGGCGAGGGGCATCGACACCGCAGCCCACCGTGCCGCGCTGGCCGCAGGCGCCCGGACCATAGCCGTGCTGGGCACGGGAATCACCAGGTGCTATCCGAGCGAAAACCGGGACCTGGCCGAGGCGATCACGGCTAGCGGTGCCCTTGTGTCGCAATTCTGGCCCACCCGGCCGCCAGGACGGGACACCTTCCCGCGGCGGAATGTCGTGACATCGGGCATCAGCCAGGGGACTGTCGTGATCGAGGCCAGCGGGACGTCCGGTGCCAAGATGCAGGCGCGTCTCGCGCTTGAACACGGTAAGAAGGTGTTCCTGGTGCGGTCACTCGTCACCACGCAGTCGTGGGCGAGGGACTATGTGGACCGGCGCGGCGCGATCGAGGTGGACGACGTTGATGAGGTCAGCGCCCAGCTAGCCGCGCCTGAACGCGTGCGGCAGGCCACCGAGCAGCATCAGCAGCTTTCTCTCTCGTTCCTGTAACCGCAGATGGCCCCGTCCACCGCGCTGCCCGCCGGGGAACCCCTCGGATTCCCCCGCTGCCAAAAGTGCCCCTACGTCCGGGTGGGTCCAGCGCGGATCTGCGTCGACTGCGCCAGCGCGTCGCTGGAGCGCATCGTTCCGAGAGCGTGCCCGGTCTGCAGCCAGATGCTCGCAGAGGACGGCTCGTGCCCAAACTGGCTGTGCGACGACGCCGACCGGCGCATCGAGCGCATTGACGCGATCGCCTACTCGTCAGGGGCGTTGAAGCGGAAAATCCACCGCTATAAGTACGAAGGGAAGACCGGCTGGTCACTGCTCTTCGGCCGGCTTCTCATAGGCTGGCTTGAGACCCGCGCTGCCGCCGATCCTCCCGGCCTCATCATCGCCAACCCGACCTACCTCGGACCTGGCGGCTCGGGCGACGGTCACATCGAGGCGATTATCAGATCGGCCGCCCGGGAGGACCTCCTCGGCCGCTGGCCGTTCGACGTCCAGAGCCCCACAGCGGTCATCAAGACGCAGCCAACGGCCAGGTCCGCCGCAACCACGGCCAGAGCGAAGCGCGCCGCGGGCCGCGAGCTACGGTCCGTGCTCCAGATTCCTGATCCCGCGCGGACCGCCCGGCGCAAGATCCTTATCTTCGACGACGTCTGCACAACCGGGAGCCAGCTAAACGCTGTCGCTGGCTGCCTGCTTGATGAAGGGAGCGCTGCCCAGGTCCGCGCCTTGGTCTTGGCCCGGGCACCCTGGAGGCCAAGATGACGGCAGGCCTTGACGTTCGGTACCCTCGCGAGCTGGTATCTGTGGCGGCGCGCCGCCGAGCCGTGGACCACAAACGCGGGTCGCGCGGCCCGCGGTACTCGCTGCGCCCCTCGACAAGGACGGCCCTCGATCAGGGAGACGCCTGGCCATCGTCGGTGCCGATTGATGGTGCCCGCCTGCGCCACCATTCGGACGATGTCTTCGCCGCGATGAGCGCCTGTGGCCGGCAGCTGTCGGCCACAGAGAGCGAGTACGCGGGAACTTCGGACAAGGGCTTGCCATCGCCAAGGGCCGATGGCAGGTGATCAGGAGCACGCTGCCGCAGATTGTGCGATGTTCCTCGACGCGGCAACCAAACCCAGCAGCCGCGTACGGAGCTCGCGTGCAGGACCCCACCCGCTGGGTGGCTCGATCGTGACCCGAACCCGGCGAGCGCACGTCCCTCCGTTGCGGCGCCGCCATCGCCAAGTTTTGGCGGGAGAGCTGCCCAGATAGACGGCAGGTGAGCATAGGATTCGGGCAGTGTCAGGTACTTGACGGCTCCACCGCCATGACCTGTACTGAAATTGGCCGGTGATAAGAGGTCCAGGGGACTTCTTCCCGGGAGACCGGGATAGCCGGTCTTTATCTTGCCCATATCACGCCCGGCCCCATGGCAAGAACTCTGTCGCCAGAGTGGGCTCCACGGCCCACATGTACTGATGGTCGCCTCGTTCGACTCGGCGTTGAACCGCCCACAGCCCGTAATCCGCGACCTGGAGGCCCCAGCTTGTCGCCGATTCCCGGTGTGCGACGACAACCTTGCGCAGCCGGGGCTTCACCTGCTGACAAACGTTGTCGATCGCGAGCTTGAACGCCGTCTTCCTGGCAGCGGTCCCCAGCGTCGCCACGGCCACATAGAGCGTGTCGCCGGGACACGTGACCTGCCGGGCGATCTCTTTGAAGTGGAGGTACCAGGCCATCTGGTAGAGATACGTGGCCCCTTTTGCGCGCACTGGCGCGTAGGCCCGTGCCTTGGCGAGGAAGGTGGTGTCGAAACGAGGTCCCTGCTCCTTAATGACCTGGTAAACCTCATTGCGAGTGGGACGGGTGTCATCTTTCGCGTGATATCCCTTCGGGCACTCAACACCTGCGCCTGCGTGCCCGAACCGCATGCGCTCGCCGTGCCATAGATGCTCGGCAGGGTCTCCGGTCCAGGTCGCAGTGCCGATGCCGAAGTACTTCGATCCTCCGCCCGACACGTCGTAGTCCAGGTTGCCGGTCTCATCGGCATACATGTAGACGTCGGTAATGTAGCGGCTCGCGGGAGGTTGACTAACTGCGGGTACGGGGCCATCTGACAGGTTAGTGCTGAGCGCCGCAGGCGCGGCCAACGGTCATCCCGACCACCGGCCGCTCCCCTCAGCCCGCGCATTGGTTTGACTGCGCACTCTTGTGAAACGAAACCGCTGGCCGAGTTCCACAGGTCAATGCGCGGGGCCGGCGCCGTCCGGGCGTCGGTCTGGTCGACGCGCACGGCCGCAGCCTGGTCGAGGCATGCGCTCACGCTCTGCCAGATGGCCGCGCCTCCCTCGCGAGGTCGACCGGCCCAGGGTCCCTAGTCGACGTCGGCCAGCCCGGCTCGTCGGCTCGCCACGCCTGATCGAGGCGTGCGGTCGCTGGTGCCCGGTATTCGTGTTCCGGTTGCGCCGCTTAATTAAGCGGCGTCCTTTAAGGGACGCGACCGGCGGACGGGGCACTTTTTCCCTATCTGGCACCCGTTACGGGCCTGTTAGTGCATACATGCGAGCGTGATGGACGTGTTTCTCCGCGATGCGTGTATGCGTGTACGCATATACGGCCCGCTTCACTCGCCAGGCGCGGCGCCAGGATCGCCGCAGAGCTTCCCGTGGGCGGTGCAGGCGGGCGGGGTGGCCGGGGCGGGGCCCAGGGTCCCGGTCAGGTGTCGTGTCCGGTAAGGACGGCGCTCGGGTTGCCGGGCTGGTCGTCCGCGTAGACCCAGCGATAGGGAGGGATTGCGGCCATCGTGTCCACCCATGCCCCGCCGCGCTTGCCGAGCAGCTTGGCCGCGTCCTTGGCCGCGTCGAGGCCCCCGGTGTGGCCAGCCCAGGTGAACGAGCCTTGCGCGCGGCCCGGCACGAAGCCAAGTTCTTGGGTGGCCAGGATCACCGCGGTGGCGTTGGACCGGCCTAGCAGCATCACCGACTCGACGGCCTGAGCTAGCTTGTGCTCGGGAAAGGCGCGGCAGACCTCGCGCGTCGTCAATGACGAGGATCATGTGACCCTCGGTGCGCGCGATTTCAAGCGCGGTGGCCAGCGCCGATCCCGCGGCGTCACGGTCGGGCATCGCGACCAGCCGGAACCAGTAGCCGTAGGGGCCGCCCCCTTCCTGATCGCTGCCGAATCCGGGGCCGACCTCGCTCACCTCCCGGCCCCAGGTGTGCTCAACGCCGGGCATGTCGGCCCACGCGGGATCGGGCGCCGGTTTCGGGTCAATGATCAGGACGCGGGCGTGCGGGCGGAGCCCCAGCAGTGACTTGATGAGCGTCGCGCCCGAACGCCAGGAGGAGAGCTCATGGCCTACCACCACCGCACCGCAACGATCGCATTGGCGCTCGCCCTAGCCGTCGGCGTTCCCGCGGCTGCTGCCGCTCAGCAGCCAGACAAGCCGAGCCGTCTCGCAAGCGCAAGCCCATGCTCGGAGGTCTGCTCGGGCGGCGGGTACACCTCCGGGAACAGCAACACCACGCAACCGACCTACAGCCTGCCCAAGATCCTCAACAACGTCGGAAACCCCGCACCGTGCTCAGAAGTGTGCTCCGGCGGCGGCTATGGATCCCTGAGCCAACCGTCCCAGACGCCGGAGGACTCCAGCGCACACCACGCCGCGAGGACCCCTCCCACAGCCGTTCGCGTCGTCACTCCCGGCGCCGGCTTCCACTGGGGCGACGCCGGAATCGGAGCTGGCGGGATGCTCGCCTTGATCGTGATCGGACTAGGTGGGGCGTTCACCCTAAACCACCGACGTAACCAGCGCATCCACGACTAGCAGCACCGAACTCTGAAGACCTGCCGTACCTGGAAAATGTCGAGGCGACGCTTAAGCGCTGCCGTTGTCAGCGGCGATCTCGACCGCCGGCGAAGGCTTCCACCTGCAGCGTGTGCACGCCTTCCCCGGTGGCCTGCAGCTCGAACCCGGCCCAGTCCGAGTCCTGCCGCGGGACCACGTGAACCAGCTGCCGCTCCGGGCTGCGCAGGGTGAACCCGGGACTTTCCACCAGCAGCAGCACCACCAAGTCCAGCCCGGCCTCGGGCACCGCCAGCGGCCGCAGCCCGGCCTCCAGCCGCCCGCTGGGCTGCAGCCCCAGCCGCACCAGCAGCGACACCTCCTCGCCCAGCCGGACCCGCTCCGGGAAGCAGCGTCGTGTTGATGTCGTCACGGTCGAGGGGCTGGGTGCCGTTGGTGCCGTCGTAGTCGACGACGCGCCTATATGCCTTGTTGTGCACCTTTTTGACCAGGTTCTCGGCTTCGCTGAGGCAGTCGCTGATCAGGTTGCTGAGGTGGAAGCACTCCTCCTCGCGGAGGCGGTTCATGCCGTGCTCACGCTGCGCGGGCACGTGCTTTTCTGCGGTGGTGTCGCCGTTGCTGGCGGCCTTGGCAGTGGTGCTGTTGGTCATGGTTGCCGCTCCTGTTCTTGATCACGGGATGAGGACGGATGCGCGTTCGGATCACGCTGCGCGGCAGGGTCCGGCACGACAGTGGCCGGGTGGTTGCGCATGGTCAGGCACGGCTCAGACCGCGTGTGCTGTCTTGGAGCCGTTGACCGGCTCGATGCCGTCGGCGCGGAACGACCGGCGGATCTTGTTGTCGCGTCCGACCCACGGCGCGAAGACGAGGCCGCGGACCTGGACGGGCTGCCCGGTGGTCACCTTGGGCTGTTCGCCAGCCACCTCGACCCGGCGGCTGCCCCGCACCCGCAAGCATGTGGTACCGGCTCCAACGCACCCCCCCGGTGGCCACGCCAGCGCGAGCAGGCCGGGCAGTCGTTCTGACGCCCTTTGCCACCGGCTCGACCTTGTATGTCGACGGCGGCGGAGCGATCGCCTGAAAGGGACATGCACGATGCCGGCTCGTGCTGCAAGAAAAGGGAACCTGACTTTGGACGGCTCGATGACCGGAGAGTGGCCCGTCGTGCCGGGCCGGCTACCGGAGATCTCGCTGGCCACGACGCCAGCTGGCTAACGGTGCAGGTCATTCGTACCAGGGAGGAACGGTTTGATGAGAGCACTAACTTTGACAAGCTTCGGTGGCCTGGACAGCGTGGCGCTCTCCGACGCGGCGGAGCCCGAGATGCCACACGACGCAGTGACAGTCCGCGTCCACGCCGTAGCACTGGCGCCGTGGGATGTTGGCGTTACCGAAGGCGCGTTCGTCGCGATCGGAGGGATTCTACCTTCCCGCAGGTTCGTGGCTGGGACTTCGCCGGCGTCATAGCCTCGGTCGGATCTTCGGTGACGGGCTGGGAACCGGAAGACCGCGTGCTGGGCTTCAGCCCGCAACCGTGGAGCGGGGGCGTCGCCGCGGACCTCGTCGTCCTGCCAACGTCCCTGATCGCCGCCCTCCCGACTGAGCTGGGCTTCATCGCGAGTGCCAGGCACCTCGCTCATAGCCCAGCAATCAGTCGATGCCGGTGGACTGCAGGATGGCACGACCGCTCTGGTCACCGGCGCCGCCGTTTTCGCTGGCGGGGCTGTCGTCCAGCTCGGCCGCGCGCGAGGCGCCCGGATGATCGCTTCGGCCGCGAGCGCCGATTTCGGGCACGTCCGGGAACCGGGTGCCGCCGATGCGGTCGACCGGGCCGACGATGTCGCGGCACCAAGTCACCGAAGGCCTGGCCGACGGTGCCCGGGAACAGGGTTGATCCGCTGGAGGGCAGGACGACGGCCAGCGGCTGATTCGGGTCCACGGTGATCGAGAAGACCTGGTACAGGGGCTGGGCCCTGGTCGCCGGTACCTTGCACGGTGAAGGTGTAGGTGGGTTCGGTGCCCGGCTGGGCCGGGGTCCCGCCGATGGTGTCGCCGGACCCGGTGAAGGTGGGGCAGGGACAGGCCCGGGGGCAGGGTCCCGGAGACGACGCTGAGCGTCCCGCCGGCCTGGTGGCTGGTGAGCAGGTGCCCTTGGTAGGACCGGCCGAGGATCGCGTCAGGCAGACGCAGGTCCCGCTCTCCAGGAAACCGCCGTTGCCGCCCGGCTCGCACACCTGAGGTCCGGCGGACCCGGCACGGTGACGTTGATCTGGTACGCCTGCGTAGAGGTCAGGTTTGCGTCGGTCGCCTTGATAGTGAAGTTGAACGTCCCGGCCTTGGTGGGTTGCCGGTGATGGCGGCGGCAGTCGGGGACTGGGTGGACATGGCCAGGCCGGGCGGGAGGCTTCCCGCGGTCAGCGCGAAGGTGACGGTGGGGCCAGCGGCGCCACGCCTGGTCGCCGTGATGGTCTCGGAGAGTTGCTGGGCGCGGCGGTGACTCCGAAAGGCAGCACGCATACGCTGCCCTCCAGCCTGCCGCTGGTGGGCGCTCCGGTGCATCCCAGGTGAATGCTCGGCGGCGGGTGAGACGTCGCCGACGCCGGGCTCGCCGCCGCCAACACCGCGGCCGTCATGCTCGCCATGGCCGCCAGCGTCAGTGCCGCTCTGTTTGTTCGTCTCACGCGTTCCTCCTATCGGTCCAGCCCGGCCGTAGCCGGGGATGCAAAGGGGCCTGGCTGTGGCCTGGGCCTGGCAGGCCACGGCCAGGCAGTCAGCCAGGCTGCTGGCCCGCGGGGAGGGGGACCATACGGAGGCCCGCAGGCTCTGACGGCTGACGGGCGGCCCTGAACTCCGGGCGTCCCGAAAGCGACCCGGGTTCAGGAGTACTTTGCGCTCACCGTGATCGCGATAGCGGCCGGTCCGCCCGGCGATCCCCAGTCCCAGCAGCCACCCCGCTAGGGCACGAACCGGTACTTTCCGCCGCGCCGAGTTGAGCATCACGATCGAAGTGACGTAGATCAGCCCGTCCATCGTCAGCGGGTCCGGTCGCCCCGTCCGGCCCGCCTCGCCGTGCGCCCGCGCGAGAGCGTGGGCATGCTCATAGGACGCCCTCGCAGCTACACCGGCCACGGCGCCCGCGGTGGTCCACCTGATGACCCGATCAGCTGCCATCACCGGGTACTACCAAGAGCAATGGTCATGGTCGGGGCGATAGGACCAGCATGCGCGATTGGCAGGCCTTGGTCCTCGGACATAGTCTCGCCTGGGGAATCTTGACGGTCAGGAACCCGGGGCGTCGCTATGTCCGAAAGACGCCCGGAGCGCATCCGCCAGCAATGCGGCCAGCGCCTCGAGCTGCACGTTGGCCGGCGAGGAGGCCTCCTGGTCCGCCCCGTCCAGCGCCCGGGCGGCGAGCCCCGCCTTGCCGTCGATCAGCCCGGCGATCCGGGCGTCGATGGTCTGCGCGGCGATGATGCGCCACGCGGTGACCGGTTCGGCCTGCCCGATGCGGTGGCTGCGGTCGATGGCCTGGGTCTGCTCCGCGTCGGTCCAGGACAGCTCGGCCAGCACGATGTTCGAGGCGACCTGCAGATTCAGGCCCACGCCAGCCGCGGTCAGCGAGCACACCGCGACCGTGACGTCCTGGTCGTTCACGAAGGCGTCGACGTTCGCCTGCCGCGCAATGGGCGTCTGGCCGCCACGGATCGACGAGAAGCGCACCCCCTGCCGGGTGAAAATCTCTTCAGCGGCGTCCATCACGTCGACGTGCTTGGCGAAGAAGACGACCTTGCCGGCGCTGCGGGCCAGCTGCGTCGCGTAGTCCGCGGCCAGTTCGGCTTTCGCCTGGCCGATGCGTCGCATCATGGTGAACACGTTCTCGCCGGACTGCGCGGTCGTCGCGTCCTTCAGCTCCGACCGGGCCACCCAGCGGACGAGGTCGTGGTCGATGCCCCCGGCGCCGACGTCGGAGGATCGGTTCGCGAGCGCGGTCTCGTACCGCGCCACCATCCGGCCGGCGAGGTCCCGTTCTGCCGCCCGGATCGACCGGCCGGCCCGTTCGTCCAGCTCAACGGGGAGGTCGGCGATACGGCGGGCGGGGATGTCGGCGGCCACGTCGAGCTTGCGGCGGCGCACGATGCCGCGGTCGATCACGCTCTGGCGCGCCGCGGCATAAAAGCCCCGATCGGCGGGCGTCAGGCCGGTGTCCTCAAGCGCGTCCACCAGCTCGTCGACGGGCTTGCTGCCGTCGATCCAGCCGAGGAACTGCCAGATCGCCCGGAAGTCCTCGATGTCGTTGATCAGCGGGGTGCCGGTCAGCGCCATCAGCAGGGGCTGGCCCGGACGGGACCGGATGCGGTCGGAGAGCGCGAGGACGTGCTGCGAGCGCTGCGAGGTCTTGTTCTTGATGAAGTGGGCCTCGTCCACGACCATGCCGCGGAAGCCGAAGTCGCTGAGCCAGCCCATGTGACGGTCGAGAACCTCGTAGTTGAGCACGACGATATCGGCGAAGCCGTCGACAGCCTCGCCGGCGCCCTGCACCACGGTGGCCGGGCGGTGGGAAGTCCAGCGGGCCGCCTCACGGGCCCAGTTGGTCTTGACGACGTTCGGCACGACGACGAGCAGCGGGTAGGCGTTCGCTGCTTCCGCGGCGAGCAGCGCCTGGGCCGTCTTGCCCAGACCGGGCTCATCAGCGAGCAGGAACGTCCGGTGACCGGCAGCGGCCGCGGCGACCAGCTGCCCCTGGTGCGGCATCAGTTCCAGGCCCGCCGGGGTGAACCGTGCCGTCGGCGCCGGGAGCGCCATGCACGCCGGGGTTCCCCCACCGGCACGCTCGAAGGAACTTAGCAGCGGGCCGAGCAGCTCCCAGCCGGCCAGGCGGCGCGGACGGGAGGTGAGCTGCGGAACGGCGGAGAAGTCGGGGGCGAGAAAGGGGTTCGCCAGTTGCCGGGAGATCACCGACTGCGGCACGACCCGCCGCTCCGAGCCGGCGGAAGCTGTAGCGGTCTCCGCCGGCGCGATCTCTTCGGGCGCCGGCGCGATGCCGAGGTCCCGCAGCATTTCCCGCTTGAGCGACCTGGCCGCGTCGGAGACGCCGGAGCCCTCGGCGAGCAGCGCCAGCAGCCCAGCGTCCTGGACGGCGGTCGTCGCGAGGATGGTCGCGAGGCCGTCCAGGCTCTTGAGCTGCCCGGCCCGATGACTGTCGCTTCCGGCCGCCGCCCGGACGCGGGCGCGCTCGTCCCGCAGCAGCAGGGCGACGGCCTGGAACTTCGTACGCACGGCCGGCGTCACGCGGCCGCGCCGAGCAGCCGCCTCGACCTCACGGACAGTTCGGGCGAGCACCGAGACGACGTCGCCGCGGTGGTGGACGCGTCGCTGCTTCCGCGGGGCGGTACGGCGAGCGCCCGTCTGGCGCTGGCCTGGTCGAGCCACAGACTTCTCCTCTGGAATGCCGGGGCACGGTGGCCACGGCAGCATGCCGCACAGTCCCGCGGCCGGGGCGAGGAACGTCCCGAGCACAGGGCCTGGTGCTTCAAACGCCGAGCCGGCTTGCGGATCTCCAAGGATCAACACAGCGGGCCCCGGCAAGCTTCTCACGCGGACCCGGAGCCGCCGGTGGGTGGGCTGGTAACCACGGCACGGGAAAGTCGCCGCCGACGACCGGCTCGGTTCTTGGGCACTGCTCATGTTAACGCATGCGAGGGCGCATAATTCCCGGCCGCACTGTGAGTGAACGTCCTCAATTGGTTGTTATGGAGGTGATCGTTAGGCACCAGGCGAGGCGCGCTGCGCCTCGATCACCTGCATAACAGGCATTATGCCGGCCGGAGGCGTAGTGATCTGATCTTCGATCACCGGCATAATGCCGCGGACAGGGTCAAGCGCCGGGCCTGGTGTGAGACTTGGCTATGCTCGGGTTGGTCAGTCGACAGCCCCAGGGATGGGGAAGACCTAGCTGCTGCGCGAGCCAGGGCCTCCGGGACCTGGTCAACACGCTCAGCCCCACCGGTCCGGTGCTGATCCTGGTCGATGATCTGCAGTGGGCCGATCAGGAGTCGGTCGAGTCGCTGTACTGGCTGGTTCACCGCGCTTACGGTGACCGTCTGCTGGTGGTGCTCGGGTCCCGTCCTGAGGGCCCCGGGAGCAGAGGTGCCTGGCGTCGGCTGATGCAGCAGGCGCCTCCCCCGGGTCAGTGTTGTCGCTGACCGGGCTGTCCTTCGAACAGGCCACAGCGACAGTTCTGGCTGTCGATCCGAGCGCGGACCCGGATGCTATTCGCCGTCTGTGGGACCGGACCACTGCGCGAGAGGCCCGTTCCACCTGGATTCGCTGTAGCGGCAGTACGGGCTTTACCGAACTGGCCGCCCTGCGCGGCCGCGAGTAGAAGGCCGGGGCGGGACACGGCGCACCAGCACCCACCACCTACTGCAGAAACCCCTCTGAAAGCTGGGCGCGAGCAAGAGCGCCGCCGTGGACCCGCAAGGCCAGCCCGGGTCTTTACCCTGTCACGCGATCTTGAGCTGCTCGTCGCCGAAGTCGGCGATCAGCTTGAGGGTGCCGCCGAGCGCGGTGATGAAGCGGTTCAGGACGTCCTGAGTGGAGACGTCGCCACTTTCGATCTGGGAGACCCGGGCGACCGAGATGCCCATCCGGATGGCGACCTGCTCCTGGGTCATCCCGCGCCGCTTGCGCATCTCTGCCAGCCGCCAGCCGCGGGCATCGTCCAGCATTGCGGCGACCGCCGCGTCGAACGCCTCCTGGCCGCCAGCGGTGTTGACGGCGCGCTCCAGGTGACCCGAGTCCCGCCAGCGCTGCATATCGCTCATCGGCCTGTCTCCTTCTCTCGCTCGGCGAGGTAATCGGCATACAGCTGCTCAGCCTGCGGGATCGCCGTTCGGTACCACCGTGACCACTGACCGGACTTGTCACGGGCGACGAGCAGCACCACGGACCGCCACGGGTCGAAGACCAGCAGGATCCGGACCTCGCTCCGCCGACGGCGGCCGCGGTTCCTTCATCTTGGCTATCCGCGACGCGGTCACCGTGTCCACGAGCGGACGCCCCTCGGCCGGGCCGTTGCGCTCCAAGATCAGGATGGCCTGATTGACTAGCCGGTGGCTGACCTGATCAGCGTCATACAGGTCGTTGAGGAAGCCCTCGACCTGCGTGGTCATCAGGATCTCCCACTCCACGCGGCGTCTTCCTCGCCTCGCGACGTGTTAAGAATATTCTTTAACCTTGCCGCGTCGAGCCGTCAACCAGGCCAACCGCCCAGGTCAGAAGCCGCGCCATCCCCGTCACGTCTGCCCGCCGGACGTCTGCCCGCGTTGCGCTCGGCGGCAGGCACGCGGCCAGTGCGACGGCAGGCCTGACGGCCAGGCGAGCGCATTCGAGCGGATAACCCGCGCGCCCAGTCCATGACCATTTCCGGGAACCGCGCTGATACTGCCAACGAGCAGCCGCTGAGCCAGCTCACCCGCGCCGACGAGGCCTGCGGGGGCGGTGCTGGGGCAGGGGGTGCTGGCGTAGGGGAGGGTGCCGCAGGAGGGTTGCCGGGCCACCGGATGCGGGGTTTTTCCGCCGGGACGACACACTGCTGGCGCGGAAGGCATGATGGGCTCCGGCTACTTCGCCGGGCAGCTGGCCCGCGCCGCAGCCGCGGTCCGGGATCAGTTCGCCACGCTGGTGCCGGTCATGGAGCGGCTGTTCGACGCCGAACGCCACGACATGCTGGCTGTCCAGGCCAGCCTCTTATCAGGGAGGGCGACGGCCAGGCCGAAGACCGAAGACCACGCGATGCACCGTGAGACCCCCCCGTCAGAGACGCAGGGCTCGCCGCCAGCACGTCGGAGATCGTTGCCAACTGACACGGGGCCGTACGGGGCTGTTGTCACGTCGGCCACTGCCCCAGCTCCGCGGTCTCAGTTTGGGTCTCATTCATCTAGGTCCAAAGCCGTCCGCGTACGGCCAGCACCTTTCACCACAGCACAGATGGCCGGCCATGGACCCCGTTACACGGCCGTCCCTAATCCTGAAAAGCCGAAGGTCGGCAGTTCGATCCTGCCCCTGACCACCAGCGAAATGGATGACCCGCAAGGCGCTGACCTGCGTAAATGCAGTCATCGGTTGTTGGTAGTTGAGATCTCTGATTGACCCTTGGGATCCGTCTGTGACCGTGGTTTGCCGTTCGCTGTTGCACGTGGAGTGCACGCTGGAAGACGACCTCTTCGTCCCGAACTGGCGGTAGCGCTGGGCAGATGGCCTACATCCAGCTAGCGCTGGATGTAGGCGCTGGCCGCTGCTGGCCGATGCGAGGGTGTGTTGCTGTACTTCGCTGCTGTAGCCCGGGCGACACCATTGGACATAGCTGTGATGGTGTGCTGGCCACGTGACTGGGCTGCGCGGGCGCCGACCACTGGTGCTGGCGGGCGGTCCTGCGGTGGGTAAGATCACGACGACCAGCCTTGTCGCCCGCCGGTGCGCTCGCGCTGCGGTCATCGAGGTGGACGACGTGTGCCAGCTCCTGGTCTCCGGAGCTGCCGCGTGTATTCTTGATTTGGGCAGCCACGTCTGCGTGATCCGAGTTACGCCAGCCCGGCGCTGGTGGTAGCAACCGAGGACAAGAGCGGCGCAGCCCTCACGCGGTTCCTTCTTCTCCTTTCATCGTGATCACTTCATGGTGGCCAGGCGCCGGGACAGGGGTCACCGGACTGAGGACGCGATGTCACACGACAAGATCAGGGCAGCACCCGTAAGCGCATGGCGGAGACCGGCGAGTCCTATGCCGCCGCCCGGCGGGAGGTCATCAGGGAGCACCAGGCCGCCGCGGGCGAGAGCCCGCGTTCGGACACTCAGTGGTTCGCGATCAGCTAAGGCAACTCCGTGTCAGGCAAAATTACGACTTGGATGGACACCCTTTTCGGTGGCGGCCCGGGTAAATCGGGGGTAGAGGTCGGGACCGACGAGATCCGGGTCCGGATGGCCCGCGACAAGTTCGACATACCGCGGCGGTCCGTCCGGTCCGCTCGCCGTCTCAGCAAAAGCTCGGTGGAACGACGGGCGTGCATATCTATAAGAAGGGTCAGCTGCTGGTGACCGGCTCTGCTGACGGCCTGGTGGAAGTCATGATCGAGCCACCGTGCCATACCGATCGCACGCTCAGCACCATGTTCGTCAAGGAACGGGTGGATTCACTTCTTGTGAGCCTCGTTGACCCAGACGGCTTCATCGCCGCCGTCGAGGGTGGCGGGTACACGTAAGGGTGCGAGGTGCCGGGCCAGCATCTGACCCCTGGCTTGTAAGGAGACTAATACGAGGCGGTCATACACATGACCTGCTGATCTGGCTGACCGTGGGTACCGTGGCTGACCGCTAGGCACCATGGCGAGTGGCACATTAATGGCACGGTTTGTCGGCTCGCTATCCATGAGTGCCGCAGCCCGCTTGTACAGTCTGGGTATGATTAGCGATTCTTGACGCGATTCGGGAAGCGGACTGCGCGGACGCCGAATACCATCGCGTTTGCGATAGGGTGGCGTGGCGGCAGGCGGCCGCGACCAAGCGCGCTCCTGCCAATTCTGTTAGGCCGGACTGTTCCCGATTGGGCAGCCGCGCCCACACCGAGCGGCAGATCGGTACTTAGCGGGGGATCGGTGAACCGAATCGGATTAGGTTTCCGTCGGGGTCAACGTGCTGGCCCTCACGCTTGCCGTAGTCTTCGTTCCGGGGTCCATCAATAGTCGCTCCGGCGGCTCGCCAGTCGGCAGCGAGCCGGTCCGCATCCTCGACGTGTATGTACAGGACGCTGGTCATGTGTTGACCAGGCGGCTCGGGCTGGAGGCCGGTCCAGACGCAGGCGTGGTCGTGGACGAGGTGCACGGTGAGGTTGCCGAAGTGAGCAAATGCGTAGGTCTCATCATGGTGCTCGGTCCTGAACCCCAGTCGCTGGTAGTGCTCGACCGCTCGCGCAATATCGATCACCCTGAAGACAGGCTCGTGACCGACGACCCGAACAGGACCACCTGATCGCTCGACTTGGAGATCACGTTGGCTGTTCATCCAATCGATGCAGTCGTAGCAGACTCGGATATTCGTGGGAGGCCACAACCTAACGAAGCCGCCAGTGAGCGGTTGCTCACAGCAGGCGCACTCGAAGACCTCTGGCTCATCGCTCACCCGAGACAGCACCTTTCCTGAGACATACAGATTGCCCGATCTGGGAGGGCCGAGGCCCGGCAAAAAGTAATCTTGGCCTGCCGGCGATACAGAACTAGGCGGCTCGGCGTGCGTTCTCCCTGACCTTCTCCATCATTCAGCGTGATGCCGTCTGCTCGCGCAGCCCGATGCCGACCGTCGACTCGGTGCGGCGGACGACCTGCAGCTCGCCGCCGGGCGAGCCCGTCGATGCTGAGCGACCCGGCCGCTGGCTAGATTTCCGATTGACCCTGGCGCGCGCCCTATGCGGCATGACCGCGCATGTCATGGCCGACCATCATCATATATATGCACCCAGTCCGGCCCGCCAGGCCTCGACGGATCAAGCTCGATCAGCGGTCGGGCGCGCGAATAGCCGCCGTTCGGCGCGGCTCCGACCGTCTCGCCGGTCGAGCGGGTCAGCGCCAAATCAGGGGTGAGCCGTGCCGCCATGCATGCGGTCGGCACGGCTCACTGGTGCTCCGTTGTAGCCGATGGCGAACGGGTAGCGTCAGGCAACTGGGCCGTTGTGACCTGCCGCGCACACGGCATGACCCTGCCGCCGGACCGGGGAGGCTCGCCAGCCAGTACGGCCCGGGTGGGGAGCAGCCGGGCTCCTGCTGCATCACGCCTGGCCCGGGTAGCGGGAGAATGGCTTCATGGCCCAGCCAAGGACGGCCGTCAGGCTCGCTGAACTCGTCGCCGCCCTGTCACTTGGCATTGACCTGGGTTTCGGTCAGCCGATGGAGCATGTCCTGCGTCAGTGCCTGATCGCGATGCGCCTAGCAGGGCGGATGGGCCTGGACGACGACGCCCGGTCTGCTGTCTATTACACGGCGCTGCTGGTCAACGTCGGCTGCCATTCCGATGCGCACGAGCAGGCGAAGTGGTTCGGCGACGACATCGAGCTGAAGTCGCACAAGTACGACTATGACCAGAAGAGCCTGGTGGCCGTGGCAGCTTCAATCCGGCGCCTCGGCCGGGGTCATCCGCCGATGCACAGGTTCCGGATCGGGCTGGAGTTCGCGCTGTCTGGATTCCGTGATCTCGATGGGATGATCGCGCAGCATGCGGACATAGCGTGCTCGCTCGCGGCTGAGCTCGGCCTGCCAGATAAGGTACAGAACGCGATCGGAGCTTCGTATGAGCGCTGGGATGGCCGCGGCTGGCCTGGCGAGCTGAGCGGCGACTCGGTACCCCTGGCGTCGCCGCTTGCGCAGCTGGCCGAGTACATGGAGGTGGCGCATCGCGTCGGGGGGGAGGACGCCGCGGTGGCGATGGCCCGCAAGCGCCGCGGGACGCAGTTCGACCCCGATGGGAGCTGATCCACGTCGAGCACAACGCTCTGGCGCCCCTCCTCAAGGGACTTCCCGGCGACAGCTGCCAGTGCCCGCGCACTGGGGCTACCTGCTCGCCGACCGGATCACTGTCAGCTACGCCGATCACGAGGAGACCTACCAGGCGGGAGATGCCTTCTACATGCCGCCAGGTCATGTGCCTGCCGCCGAAACCGGCACGGAGTTCCTCCAGTTCAGTCCTACCGACCAGGCTGGCCGAGACGCTTGCCACGATGAAGGCCAACGCCGCGGCCATGCACGCAAGCTCATAGCCAGCTGACCCAGGCCACCTGGCGGGGTTCACGTCTACGGGTGTGGTGTATGGGGGCTAGCCGGTGACGTGGTTGAGGCGGCGCTCTCGGCCGCAGGTCACCCAAGGTCCCCGTTATCGAGATCGTGGAAGTTGCTGACCGAGGAGGAAGGCAGCGACGTGGCCGCGGAGCTGTGGGACGGATGTGACGCCGCGCTCGCGAGCCGGCTGGCCTATCCACAGGTGCGTGCCGCGCTCGCCGCGTCCGCCCGCAACCCACGGCGTTCCCGTCTGGCGTGATTGAGCCTGTCGGTGGCCGACAGCGTCCGGGCGTCCGCGTCCCTGTCCGCGTCGGCCGGCATCGTCAGCGAACAGCGGCGCTGAGGGATGCCGCTGGTCTACTTCGACTCCAGCACCCTCGTCGCTCGACGTAATCGGGATAATGCAGGTGACACCATCGCCGAGCAGGGTGGGTGGCGGCAGACGGTTGATACTGCAACGGCAGTTGTCGTGCCGGAGTAGCCGCCTGATCCCGCCGTGGCGACTCTAGGTCCGGCGAAGCGGTTCAGCGCGGTCATCATGTGCTCGGTCATCTCATCGCCACCCTGGCCCGGTCCGGACCAGGTGCGGTTCGGAGCCCGGCCAGGCCCTAGTGGAGCAGCCAGGGCACGTCCGGTGGTCCCGCCGATGCCGAAGCGGCCGTGGATCAGCGCGCCGGGGATACCGGCCAGGCGCGGGGCGTCGCGCAGCAGGGCCGTCCTGGCGTGTAATGGACTGACCCGCTGTTGCGATGGAGGCAGGCTCGATGACTTACCAGGTAGTGAACCCCGCCACGGGCAAGGTGGAAAGCGAGTACCCGACAGCCACCGACGCCGAGGTCAGCGACGTGCTGGAGAGAGCCGGACGGGGCTACACCTCGTGGCGGCGCACTTCTATGGAAGAACGCGCCGAGATCCTGCGCCGGGTCTCCCAGCAGTACCGCGACCGCGCTGGCGAACTGGCCGCGATCATCACCCGGGAGATGGGTAAGATCGCCAAGGCGGCCAGGGGAGAGCTGCGGTTCACCGCCGCCATCTACCAGTACTACGCCGACAACGGGGCGGCACTGCTCAAGGACGAGCCGCTGGCCTCGAATCTGCCGGGCACGGCCTGGGTGCGCAAGACCCCAATCGGGGCACTGCTGGGCATCATGCCGTGGAACTACCCGTATTACCAGGTCGCCCGGTTCGCCGCGCCGAACCTGATGATCGGCAACACCATCGTGCTCAAGCATGCGCCGCAGTGCCCAGAGTCAGCCCTGGCCATGGAGCAGATATTCCGTGACGCCGGGCTGCCAGAAGACGCTTACATCAACATCTTCGCGAGTAACGAGCAGGTCGCCCGCATGATCGCCGACCCGCGCATCGCCGGGGTGTCGGTGACCGGCAGCGAGCGGGCCGGGTCGGCCGTGGCATCTGTGGCTGGGCAGAACTTGAAGAAGGTTGTGCTGGAGCTGGGCGGCTCGGATCCGTTCATCGTGTTGGACGACGCCGACCTGCCGAAGGTGGCCAAGACGGCCGCAGCGGCCAGGATGGAGAACGGCGGGCAAGCTTGCAACGCATCCAAGCGGATGATCGTAACCGATGCGGTCTACGACGACTTCATGCGCGAGTTCACGGCGGCGATGTCCAGCTACGTGACCGGAGATCCGACCGACCCGGCGACGAGCTACGGGCCGCTGTCCTCTGAGCAGGCGGCGCGCAACCTGATGGCGCAGATCGACGACGCGGTCAGGAAGGGCGCAACGGTGCACCTCGGAGGACATCGCATCGAGGGGCCGGGCGCATTCGTGGAGCCGACCGTGCTGTCCGGCGTAACCCCGGACATGCGGGCCTACCGGGAGGAACTGTTCGGTCCGGCGGCCGTGGTCTATGAGGTGGCCGACGCCGATGAGGCGGTGGAGCTGGCCAACAGCAGCGCTTTCGGGCTGGGCGGGGCCGTCTTCAGCAGCGACGAGAAGCTGGCCGTGGAGGTCGCCGACCGGCTCGACGTCGGGATGGTCTGGATCAACACTGCCGAACTCGGCGGCCCGGAGCTACCGTTTGGCGGCACCAAGCGATCCGGTGTCGGGCGCGAACTCGGGCCGCTGGGGATCGACGAGTTCGTCAACAAGAAGCTCATCCATACGCCGCCCGCCGCGCAGTGATCGTGCCCCGTGACCGCAGCCCCGACCGGGACGGATGATGCGACGGCGGCGCTGACCAGCGGAGCTTCACCCTCAGGAACGGCGACACGGAGCCTGGACGCGAAGGTGCCGGGCAGCGGCGGCGGTCCTCTACGGTGGCAATCCTCCGCAGGTAACGACCAGCATCACCGGCAGCGGCGCCGTGACACCCGGCTCCAGCAGGTGCTGCCGCTCCACCCTCCGATCTCGCTCTCAGCGTGGGGTGAGCGAGCGTGAGGCCTCGTTGTCACCCGGTCAGGATCCGGGCCTTCTGCTGCTGGAACTCGGCTTCGGTCAGGACGCCAGCCTTCAGCAGCTCGCCGAGCTGCGCCAGCTGGGCGAGCCGCTCGCCCATATCGGCCGATTGTGCCGGTGCGGTCGGTGCTTGCGGTGGCGGTGCAGGCGGTGCTGGCGCAACGGGTGCTTGCGGCGGCGGTACTGACACACCTGCGGTCCCGCCGTGGTCCTGCCCGGCCCACCGGGCTTGCTGCCGACGCTGTACCCGTCCGTGCACTGAACTGGCAACAGCAACCGTGGCGGCGGTCTTCAATAGGCCCACCGTAGATCTCCTCGTCTTTCTCAGGAAGGCTCGGTCGCATCGAGGGCGGCGACCATATCGCTGGCTGATATCCCGCCATCTGCAATCAAACGTGCGCCTTCGCGCCGCCAGGTGTCCACCAGGCTAAGAACCCACCTGTTCTCATAGACGATGACGGCGGCGGCACTGCCAGGCTGGATCGCCGCGGCGATCTCGTCGACATCGGTGCGATCGAGCAAGCCGGACGACGCGCCTGCCCAGGCGCTTAGATCGACGGCGTCTGGGTTGGTGAGCTCGTGAACGTCGACTTTGCGGGCGAGGCCAGCGGCGTCTTTGGTGATGAATTCCACATCCAGGATGGCGATGACACCCTGGTCGGCGAGGGAGAGCAGCTGTTCGAAGCCCGGTGCGGTGATGTGCGCGCCGGGGAACTCGATCGCGAGGAAGTCGATCGGGCCGAGTTCATCCTCGTCCGGTTCAGGTTGGGTTGCACCTGTCATGGCTCTCCTGTTGGAATGGGGCCTGCACGCGGCTGCGGTGACGAGGCCGCCTGACGTGGATCGCGGCCGTATCCACTGCCGCAAGTCTGGGGACCGTGGGCAAGTCTGGAATCCGTTGTAGCTCCGGTGGCTGGCAGCAATCAACCGATCTCCAGCAGCGGGCACGTCGGAGCGTGCGCTCCGCGAAGCGGGCACGCTGGGCATCACCAACCCACACCCGTTGCCGGGCATCCTCAATGATCAGCTCATCCGGTTCGGCAGCGACCGCATGCCAATGTCGCAGGGCCGTGAGGTATTGCCCGAGCTGTGTCGCGCTAGTTCGATGCGTCAAGACGCTCCAGCTCGAACAGCTGACGGATCTCGATCTCGCCCTCGGCGCCGTACTCCCCGGGGTAGCTGCGGGAAAGCGCCTCGAACGGCACCCGCTTGGCCCATTCGACGGCCTCGTCCATTGACTTCACTTGGAGGATCCAGTAACCCGCGATCAGTTCCTTCGACTTGGCGAACGGCCCGTTGATGACGGTGCGGTTCCCCCCGGAGAACTTGACACGCCTCCCGTCGGCGCTCGGGTGAAGCCCCGCGAGGTCGAGGAGTACTCCGGCCTGCTTGAGCTCGTCGTTGTACCTGCCCATAGCCGCGAGGAGTTCCTCGCTGGGGGCTGCGCCCGGTTCCGGATCCCCCTTGATCATTAACATCACCCGCATATCTTGCTCCCTTCCTGCCTGAGCCGCGCTTCGGACGGTCTCGACCGAGTGTGAAACCTGGCCCTACGAGTGCGTCGGTCAACGTGAGCCGAGTATGTCAATGCCTCCGTGGAAAGCAGGAAATGCCCCCCATGGGGGAGGATTGAGGCCGGACGCCTGGGGCGGCCAAGCCCGGAGACGAGCGGACCCGCCAAAGGATCCAAGGCCCTGGCTGGGCGGCTAGTCGCTGGCGTCCGACCTGGCAGCGGCCACGTCCCATCTTTGCTCGATGTGGCCGAAGTGCCAGATGGACAGGGCGACGGCCCAGGTCAGGACGAAGATGCCGACGATGACGAACCCGGCTTTGTTGATGTCGAAGCTCCCCATGAAGGACCAGAATCCGCCGCTGAGGTCATATTCCTGGCCGATGAGGCCGAGGATCTCGATGGTGCCGATGAAGAAGGCGACGAACACCGATAGGCCGGTGATGGTCAGGTTGTAGAACACCTTGCGGACGGGGCGGGCGAACGCCCAGTCGTAGGCGAAGTTCATGAAGCAGCCGTCGAGTGTGTCCAGCAGGCACATCCCGGCGGCGAATAGGATCGGCAGCGACAAGATCGCGTAAAACGGCAGTCCGCTGACCACCGCGGTGCCCGCGAGCACGAGCAGGGCGACCTCGGTGGCGGTGTCGAAGCCGAGGCCGAAAAGCACGCCGACGGGGTACATCTTCCACGGGGTGTCGATCCGCTTGGCGTAGCCGCCGAAAACGCGGTTCATCAGCCCGCGGTTATCGAGCTGGCGTTCCAGCTCCTCGTCGCTGTAGCTGCCTTTGCGCATCTCGCGGAACACGTTGACGATCGAGAACAGGACGACGAGGTTCAGCAGGGCGATCAGGTACAGGAAGGTGCCCGAGACGGTCGTGCCGATGATCCCGGTCACGTTGTGCAACCCGGAGCTGTCGTTCTTCACCTGGTTATCCAGGGCGCGGATACCGAAGTTCAGCAGCAGCGCCAGCGCGAACACGATGGTGGAATGCCCGAGGGAGAAGAAGAACCCCACCGACAGCGGCCGCTTGCCGTCCTGGACCAGCTTGCGGGTGGTGTTGTCGATCGCGGCAATGTGGTCGGCGTCGAACGCGTGCCGCATGCCGAGGGTGTAGGCCAGGATCCCGGTCCCGAACCCGAAGATCTGCTTGCCGGTGATGTGGTAGTGCCCCCCGACGGCAGCGGCCAGCATGATCCAGCCGAGCACGTTCAGCGCGATGACCACCGCCGCCATGGCCCCGGCCCGGGCCCACTCGGCTGGGGTCAGCCCGTTACGGATCCTGGCGAGGCGGGCGCGCGGATCGGCCATTCGGGGGCACCTTCCTCGGGCGGCTCAGTCACGGTTAGTGTAGAAAGCCTGCAAGTCAGTTGCAATAGCGCATGACAGGCAGCTAGGGGCCGGTGGTTATCCTGGAGCTGTGCCAGGGCTCCGGCCCAGAGGCGTCGAGTCCATCAGGTCCAGCACGTCGGCGATCAGCACGATGGCCAGGACTACGCGCAGGCGGGTCGTGAGCCGGGTGGGATCGGCTGTGGGCGGCGGCTGTGCCGTGCTGTCTGGATCGGGTGTGGTGCCTGGCGTGCGCGGGGCCTCGCCAGGGCCCGCGCTCGCGCTAGTCGTGGTCATCGCGGAGCTCGCTTTCGTCAAAGATCAGGTTTCGGATCGCCAACATGGCGGTGCGAGGCAGATGGCCGGGCGCTGCTGTCAGGTGATGTGGTGCGGCCCGCCACGGACCGCCTGGTCTGTCAAGCTTTAGGCGCTGACGGGTCAGGTGCCCGGTGTGCTTGCCGGTTCCGGCCGGGGCGTCTGGAGAACCCCGTTTATCAGCACGCCGAAGCCCCACCTGAGCCGGTCGGGGCCCCAACCGGACATGAGTTCCTCCATGCCAAGAGCGGCTATGTGCGGGAAGGTGTCGGCGGGCGCTTCGAGTAGCGCCGCGACGAGTGCGTCTCCTTCGTCTTGCGCGTCGATCGCGCGCTTACGGGTGCCCTTCTCGGCGGCGGTCGAGGTCGCGAAGTGCAACAGCAGGTCCACCGCCCACGCTGCCCGGTCCGCAGGCACGCGCCGGCACTGAGCAGCGCCAGTATCCCCTCGGCCAGGCTGAGGTAGGCGGGCCCGGATGGCCTGGTCGCCAGCGCCGACTGCGCCAGGCCCGGCTGCTCGAAGAGGATGCGGGTGTAGGACCAGAGGACCTTGATGAGCCGGTCGATCCAGTCGCCCGCCGCCGTGACCGGGCTCAGGTCGACCTGGCCGAGTAGTTCCTCGAGCATGGCCGCATGAAGCTCAGCGGTGTTGCGCACGTAGACGTAGAGCGACGCCGCGCCGGTGTCTAGCTCCTGGGCAAGACGCCGCATCGTGACTCGGTCTAGTCCCTCCGCCTGCATCACCCCGACGGCAACGGCGACGATGCCCTCGCGCGTCAGCGCAGGCTTGGCCGGCCGCTCGCGGCGGCTGACGATGGGACGAGATCCAGATGCCATGACTGAACTGTAGCGAACATGTTCGTTAAAAATAAGTTCCTGGCGAGCATGACCGTCAAGCCGCGCTCTCCCGGCCTTGGGACGCCTGCACGCCCGAGGACGCCAGCCACGATGGCAGGGCATCAGGCATCCCTGTCAGCTCGGCAGAAGGCCATCAACAGCGCGGGTGAGACCCTCACATCCGCGCGTACTGACCTACCAGACTGGACTGGTCACAAAGTGTGTGTCGTAGCGCTCTTGTTCGGCGAGGAGGCTTTCCCGGCTCGCCTCGCCAGCACGCACGCGGACGACATGGCGGAAGTATTCGAATCGTTCCACGCCAGGCGTGATGACGATGACAGTGTCGGCGGTCCGATCTGGATGGGCGCGGAAGGCGTGGTCGCACTGCGGGGGTACGACAAGCAGGTCGCCGGTGCTCGCCGTCAGGATCTCTGATCCGACCAGCACGTCGAGAGTGCCGTCGAGCATGAAGAAGAGCTCTGAGTGAGGAGTCTCTTCGGCCTGCGGTCCACGACAACGCCCATGCGGGCACCACGCGGCGTTGTCGTCGTCGCGCGTAGCACCGGCGAAGCGCTCGTCGAGGACAAGCACCGCGTTGCGATGCACCCACCTGGACGCCGTCCGCTCAAAGGACCCTTCTGACACACCACTAGCTTTTCCGTCAGCGGGCCGCCGGACTGGCATCGACGGGTCGGCGCAGCCCGCTCGCTGGCCGTTATGCGATCCACGGTACCGAACGGCGGTACCAACGGGCCGCCACTGGGCGCCGGGCCCGGGGCGATCGGAACCACCAAGCAGCCCGCTAGCACAAGGGCAAACCGCCGGTCCCCCCGCGTGTGAGGACTTTCTTCACGGCGATTCTCAATGGCGCGCGGAACGCGCCGCGCGAGGCTGGCACAGCCGATCAGCAGGAGCCGCACACTGCGCAGGCGAGCACTCGCGGTGCAGCCCTGGGGTGCCTTGGCCGGTGATCGACACCTTGGCGCCGCTGGCAGGCTGTCCAAGCAGTGGGGGCTGCCTTACCGATGTAGGGTTCAGGCCATAGGGATCCCTGCCATGTACGCGGAGGATGTCGTGGCCGCCAAGAAACAGTGGAGCGATCTCAGCAAGCGCAGCCGCAGATTGATCATTGTCGCAGCAGTTGCCGAGACCAGCCTGAAGACGGCGGCGCTCATCGACATCAAGCGTCGGCCAGCGAGCCAGATCCGGGGCTCGAAGTGGATATGGGCCGCGGTCGTGGTGGTCGTCAACTCCTTCGGCGGCGCGCCACTGTCATACTTCGCTTTCGGCCGTCGACGGCAGCCTAAATCCCAGCCCGACTGATATGCGTGGCCGCACGTGAGCGCCTTCGCCAGTTCCGCGCCGTTTGCCAGTCTGGCGCCCAGCGCCGCCGCGGGTTGCGCTGGCAGCGCCATCAAGGGCTGAGCTTTGGTCCAGCCAGGTGAGCAGGTCATCGACGACGGTGTCGCGGTTGGTCTCGTTGAAAATCTCGTGGCGCGCTTGCGGGTAGACCTTCAGGGTGACGTCCGTGAGCCCGGCGGCGGTGTAGCGGTCCACGAGCGCGTTGACGAGAGCGAGCTGCCCGTTGACGGGGTCCAGCTCACCGGTCGCGATGTAGATCGGCAGGTCTGTGCGCATTCCCGCGATCGGTCGCGGTCGGCCATCTGGCGGGCGGCCGCGAACATGGCCTTGGCTGCGGCCGTGTCGAGCCCGAAACCGCATCGGGGGTCGTTGACGTACTTGTCCACCTGGGCCTCGTCGCGGCTGAGCCAGTCG
Organism: uncultured Actinomycetota bacterium; assembly: GCA_963727015.1. Lineage (GTDB taxonomy): Bacteria > Actinomycetota > Actinomycetes > Streptosporangiales > Streptosporangiaceae > DATFVJ01. Next base: position 1,061,061 of record CAVSEV010000011.1, read on the forward strand.
TCGTCGGTGCGCGCGGGCTGGAACGGGGCCGTTGAACATCACGAGGTCCATGGGCTCGTCCAGGTTCAGCGCTGGCTCGAGGAGGTCGAGGACCGCGGTGCCTGTGAGCACGGCGGCGCTGACGTCCTCGCTATGGTCGAGGAGGTACTGCTGGGCTGCGAAGGAGCCCATGCTGTGGCCCAGCAGCACCAGCGGGACCGCCGGGTGCTCCTGGCGGGCCCTGACCCGGAGCCGGTCGATGTCGTGGCCGAGTTCGGTCCAGCCCTGCCCGCCGATCTGGCCGAGTTCGTCCTCGGACCTCGCTGTCGCCCCGTGCCCGCGGTGGTCCTGGGCTAGACCACTATGTCCTCGCGCGTTCAGCGCCTGGGCCGGCCGGCGTATCGGAGGGCGTGCTCTCCCATGCCGTGCGTGATCTGGACGATGGCACGCGGGGAGCCCCGGGATCCCTTCGTACGCCGCCACGGTTCGCCCGCTGCTGGAGAAGTCGCCGCGGGATCGTTCGCGCGCACTGTTCATCCTGGTCTCCTTCATTGCTCGGCCATCGGCCGCGGAACATACCAAGGCCGGGACCATGCTGAATGCCGTGCCACGCCATCATCGGCTCCCCGGTGGCGAGGTCGGCGATGGGGTACGACCCACGCTGCGAGCCGAGCCGCCCGGCGGGCCACCGGCACGACGCGCAGCCGTTAAGGATAAGTTCTGTCGCGGGCGGCAAGCAGGCTGTCAGGAACGCCTTCCCCGCGGGCTGCCAGCAGCCCGGCGACGAGCTGAACGAGCAGCCGCCTGAACGCCTCCGGATCGTCCAGCCGGTCGGTGACGATGCTGCTGGCGACGTCGGCGTCGATGGCACCCCGGTACGCTTGTTCGCCCGCCGCGGTGCGCTTGACGACGAGGCGGCGCCGGTCGGAGGTATCGCGCTCCCGCGTCACGTAGCCGGCGCGCTCGAGCCGGTCAGGACGCGGCTCATCGTCTGCCCGTGCTCCTCCCTGCGGATGCGCGGTCGCGCCGGAGATTTGTAAAGTGTCATAACCAGCACCAAAACCGGTCAACTCGCCCCGCCGCCCGCGCCAGAAGCCGAAGGAACCGTGAAATGATCTTCATCGTCGTGAAGTGGACCATCAGGCCCGACCGGAGCGGCGAGTGGCTTACGCTCGTCGATGCCTTCACCAAGGCCACCAGGAACGAGCCGGGCAACATCTTCTTCGAGTGGTCCAAGAGCGTCGAAAGCCCCCACCAGTTCGTCCTGGTTGAGGGGTTCCGCGACGGCGACGCCGGTGCGGAGCACGTGAACTCCGACCACTTCAAGACCGCCATGGCGTGGATGCCCGAAGTGATCGCAGAGACCCCGGAGATCATTAACGTTCAGGTTCCAGGGGACAACTGGGCGAGGATGGCAGAACTCACACCGTCCCAGACCTAGTCACCGCCAGCACGGCCCCTAAGATAATGAGTCGCTGCGCAAGGGGGTAGCCATGTCATCGCGCGTCGAGCCGGTCGAGGTCTCCGGCGGGTCGTTCAATATGCCGGTGTGGCTGCCGGCCGCGGGCAGCGGGCCGGCCCTGCTGCTCATCCAAGAGATCTACGGCGTGAGCGACTACATCGAGGCTGTTGCCGGCGATCTCGCCGGCCTTGGCTATGTGGTCGGTGCGCCGGATCTGTTCTGGCGCATCAAGCCCGGCTACCGCGCCGCCCATGATCGCAGCGGTCTGACCGAGTCACTGGAGCTCGCGTCGCGCTTTGATGTCCAGCAGGGGGTCGCCGACGCTGCGGTAGCGCTGCGGCACCTGGCCGCGCTCCCGGAGACCGAAGGCGGCATCGGCGTGATCGGTTTTTGTCTCGGCGGGTCGATCGCGTATTTCCTCGCCGCGCAGGCCGAGCTTGACGTCGCCGTCTCGTTCTACGGTTCGGCGGTTCCCGGCAACCTGGATGCCCTCAGCCAGATCCAGGCCCCGCTGCAGTTCCATTTCGGCGGCAGCGACCCTTATATTCCGCGCGATCAGGTGGCACGGGTGGAAGAGGCTGCCGCGGCCCGCCCGAACGTGGAAATCCACGTGGAGGAGGACGCTGGGCACGCGTTCCACAATCGGATGGCTCCTATGTTCCACCAGCCGGATCCAGCGGCCAGGGCATGGCAGCGAACGGAGGAATTTCTGCGGCGGCACCTCCCCGCACCGAAGGAGACTTCACCAGCGCCTGCCCAGAGCTGAGGCCTGGGCGCTCGACGGACGGCGTACCGGGGCGGATCATCGGTCCTGTGAGTTTCCGAGTCCGGGTCCGCGACGTGGTGATCCCGCCCGACGAGCTTTCCTGGCGGTTCTCCAGATCTGCCGGTCCTGGCGGTCAGTCGGTGAACACTGCCGACAGCCGGGTGGAACTGTCCTACGACGTGGCGGCCTCCGACGCCCTCGGCCCGGTGCGCAAGCAACGTGCGTTGCGCGCACTGGCAGGAAGGCTTGTTGGCGGCACAGTTACGGTGTCCGCATCGGAGCACCGTTCACAGTTGCGCAACAGGCAGGCCGCGGCGAACAGGCTTGCCGCATTGCTCGAGGCGGCGACCGCTCCGCCGCCACCTCGCCGGCGCCCGACCAAGCCGAGCCGCGCGGCGCGCGAGCGGCGCCTGGCCGCTAAGCAGCGCCGTTCCCAGGTCAAACGGCTGCGCAGAGTCAACGACGACTAGGGTCTCGTAGCTCTCGGTGGATGCGGGCGGTGATCCAGGCGACGGCAAGGGCCCTGCTTGTTCTCGAGGAGCCGATGGTAGAGCTATCGGCGACGACGACGGTGCCGCTGGTGACCCCGGCCGCCCGTCCGGGGTCGTGGCGGCACTGCCGCGCCGCCAGAGATCTGCGAGCCATGCTCTAGCGCTTCGCTAGACCTAAACGCTGAGCCGCTGCCGTCCGCCCGTCAAGATCGTTATTTTCCGGTCAGCGCGCAGACCGCCGCATGGTGGTCACGACCATGGTGAGCCCGGCAACCGCGACCAGCGGGCCGATGACCGCCCACAAGGTCTGGCCCGTCATCACGCTGCCCCCAACGACGCCGAACCCCTGCAGCGTCCAGAGGATCCCCACGATCGCGATCAGCGCACCTACCCCGGTAAGCAATGGTTTCCTCATGACTGGCGGCTCCCCCTCCCCGCGGGCCTGCCCAAGGGGCCGCGCGCGTGCCCTGTCACGAATCGTGTCATGCGGAACGACCACCCGCCTGCCGGCAATTCTGGCAACGGTCGCGGAAAAGCGCCCGCCCCATACATAACGGCTGCCGCGGCGAGTACCAACCGCCGGGTCTGCGCGGGGATCCGGAGGGTCGTCCTCCGGGCCAGAACCGCCATAACGGCTGCCGCTGCCTGGCCCTCGCCTGCCAAGCGTCGTCAATCCGGCGGCGCGCCGGCTGGCTGATCTCACCGAACGCGAGCGGCCCGCGCCCAGGCGGAATCTGACGCACCGTCGCGGACGTTATGCGCCCGGAGGCGAAAGGAATTTTGACGAGAACGAACGTGCCTGAGCGGCCTTGGTGAGCCGCCGGATTCGTCTTGCCCGAACGCCGGGCAGCAACCAGGGCTGGCTCCGGCGGCTCAGCGGCTACTGCTGGCGCTATCGCCGCAGTGTGCTGGTGGCGCTCGGCGGCGCGGTGCTCGCCACCGCGGTCAGCCTGCTCATCCCGCTCGTGCAGCGCGACATCATCGACAATTCGATTGTCACGCACAAACAGGCCGTCTGGCCATTGGCGATCGTGCTCGTGGCAGCTGCGCTGCTGAACTTCGCCGGCATGTACCTGCGTCGCTATTTCGGCGGGCGGCTCGCGCTCGACGTGCAGCACGACCTGCGGACCGACCTCTTCGCGTCGCTTTCGCGGCTCGACGGTGCACGGCAGGACGAGCTGCACACGGGCCAGATCGTGAGCCGTTCGATTTCCGACATCAACATGGCGCAAGGCTTGCTCAGCATGGTGCCGATCATGCTGGGCAGCGCATTGCTCTTTGTGCTGTCGCTGGTCATCATGCTCATCCTGTCGCCAGCCCTGACCATCGTGGCGTTCCTCGTCGGCCCTGCTCTCTGGGTGATCGCTCTCGCCTCACGCCGCAGGCTCTTCCCCGCGAGCTGGTACGCGCAGCAGCAGTCCGCGGAGGTTGCCGGCGTGGTGGACGCCGCGGTGACAGGCGTGCGCGTGGTTAAGGGATTCGGCCAGGAAGAACAGGAGCTTGAAAGGCTGGAAAGGGCCAGCGAGGGCCTGTTCGCCGGGCGCGTGCGCACGGTGCGGCTGATGGCGAAGTACAACCCGGCGCTGCAGGCGGTCCCGTCCCTGGGCCAGATCGGGGTTCTGGCGCTCGGTGGCTGGCTGGCGATCCACGGCTCGATCTCACTCGGCACGTTCCTCGCGTTCTCGTCGTATCTGGTTCAGTTGGTCGGCCCCGTGCGGATGCTGACGAACCTGGTCACCATCGGCCAGGAGGCGCGAGCAAGCGTCATCCGGGTGTTCGAGGTCATCGATTCGCGTCCTGTGGTCACGGAGAAGCCCACCGCGGTGGAGTTGCCCGCGGGTGCGGCGGCGGTCGAGTTCGAGGATGTCCGATTCGGCTACGTGCCTTCGCAGCCCGTGCTGCGTGGCATGACGCTGCGCGTATCGCCTGGCGAGACGCTGGCTGTCATCGGCAGGTCAGGGTCGGGCAAGTCCACCCTCTCGTTGCTGCTCCCGCGTTTCTATGACGTTCGCAGCGGCGTGATCCGGATCGACGGCCGCGACATCCGCGACCTGACACTCGATTCGCTGCGCGCCGCGATCGGCCTGGTCATGGAGGAGAGTTTCCTTTTCTCCGACACGGTGCGCGCCAACATCGCCTATGGCCGCCCGGATGCCACCGACGAGCAGGTGCTGGCGGCGGCGAAGGCCGCGGAGGCCGGCGAGTTCATCACAGGCCTGCCGCAGGGCTACGACACTGTCATCGGCGAGCAGGGGCTGACCCTGTCAGGTGGTCAGCGTCAGCGGGTGGCGATCGCCCGCGCGCTCATCACCGATCCGCGCATTCTGCTTCTCGACGACGCTACGTCGGCGGTCGACCCGCGCGTGGAGGCCGAAATCCACGCCACCTTGGACCGGGTGATGCGGGGGAGAACCACGCTCCTCATCGCGCACCGGCGCTCGACGCTGCAGCTCGCGGACCGCATAGCGGTGCTCGACGAGGGCAGGGTGGCCGACACGGGCACGCATCTGGAACTCCTCGGCCGCTGCCCCCTCTACCGGCTGCTGCTCTCCGGCCCGGGTGACGACATCGAGGGTGTCGACGCGGGTGAACTCGCCTTCTATGAGAACGAAGGCGCGCCTGACGGTGTGCCAGCAAGAGCGCCAGCGCAGGTCGATGGCATCACGCCGGCCCTGTGGGGCGAGGCGCAGGCAGGCACGGACGGCCAGCACGCCGGCATTGCGGTCGCCGGCGCCGCGCAGGCTGACCCGGCGGCCGTCGGTGCTGGTTCCGCTGGGGTGGCGGCCGGCAGGCCGGGCGGGGGGAGCGGCGGAGTGGCGGCGGCGGCCAGCACGGCATCCGCCGCGGGGCGGAGCCACGACGGCGGCATGCTCGCGAGCGTGCCGCCGACACCCGAACTGCTTGCCCAGGTAGACGCACTACCGCCGGCGCGTGACGTCCCCGGCGTCGATCAGGAGTTCGCCCGTGCTCCGGATCCCAGTTTCACCCTCAGGCGGCTGCTGCGCCCCTTCATGATCGCGCTCGTGGCGGGTCTCGTGCTCGACGGCCTCGACGCTCTCGCAGGCCTGGCGCTGCCCGCGCTTGTGCGGAACGGCATCGACAACGGCGTCGAGACAAAGGTCTTTCATGCCATCGTCGTCGTCTCGATCGCTGGCCTTGCGATCGTCCTAGCCGACTGGGTGATCGGCATGGGCGAAACCATGGTGGTCGGGCGTACCGGCGAGCGGCTGCTCTACGCACTGCGCGTTAAGATCTTCGCGCATCTTCAGCGGCTGGGCCTCGACTTCTACGAGCGTGAGCTTTCTGGCCGGATCATGACCAGGATGACCACTGACGTGGACGCTCTGTCCACGTTCCTGCAGACCGGCTTGATCACCATGGTCAGCGCGCTGCTGACGTTCGTCGGCATCATGATCGCACTGCTCGCGATCAACCTCAGGCTGGGCCTGATCGTCTTGTCGGTCATGCCGGTGCTCATCGCCGCCACGCTGGTGTACCGGTCAAAGTCGTCGCGGGCGTATCGGGAAGCCAGGGAGAAGGTCAGCGTGGTCAACGCCGACCTGCAGGAGAATGTCGCCGGCATGCGGGTTACCCAGGCGTACCGGCGTGAAGGACGCAACCGGACCCGCTTCGCCGACCGCAGTGACGCCTATCGCGTATCCAGGCTACGAGCCCAGCGTTACATCGCGCTCTACTTTCCGTTCGTGCAGATGCTCTCCACCGTGGCGGGCGCGCTTGTGCTGCTCGTCGCTGCCGGCGAGGTGAGCAGCGGCACGCTGCAGGTCGGCGCGCTCATCGCCTATCTGCTCTACATCGACATGGTCTTCTCACCGGTGCAGCAGCTGTCGCAGGTCTTCGATGGTTATCAGCAGGCCGTGGTCGGACTGCGGCGGATCAAAGATCTGCTCCGGCTGCCCACATCCACGCCGGAGCCGGCTCAGCCGGTGCGCGTCAAGCGGCTTGCCGGGCGGATCGAGTTCCGAGGCGTGCACTTCGGGTACGGCGTCGGCAGCGAGGCGATCTCCGGCGTCGACCTCGTGATCGACCCAGCGGAGACGGTCGCCCTCGTCGGCCAGACGGGCGCGGGGAAGTCCACGCTCGTCAAACTGGTCGCGCGCTTCTACGACGTGACCGCGGGAGCCGTGCTCGTCGACGGCGTTGACGTGCGCGACTACGACCTCCCGTCCTTCAGGCACCGGCTCGGCGTCGTACCGCAGGAGCCATACCTATTCCCCGGCACCGTGCGCGATGCCATCGCCTATGGGCGCCCAGATGCAACCAACGCTGAGGTCGAGGCGGCGGCACGGGCGGTGGGCGCGCACGACATGGTCGCCAGGCTGCCTGCCGGATACCTCCACCTGGTGGGCGAGCGTGGACGGAACCTGTCCGCAGGCCAGCGTCAGCTGCTCGCACTCGCACGCGCCCAGCTAGTCGACCCAGACATCCTGCTGCTCGACGAGGCGACTGCGGCACTCGACCTCGCATCGGAGGCGGCGGTGACCCGCGCCACCGAGACGCTGGTTGCGCGTCGCACCACCCTGGTCGTCGCACACCGGCTCACGACGGCGGCCCGAGCCGATCGGATCGTCGTGATGGATGAAGGCCGGATCGTTGAGATTGGCACCCACGACCAGCTCGTCGCGGCCGCAGGCACCTACGCCGCGCTCTGGGCCGCTTTCATCGGCGAAGCGCAGGTAATGGCCTGACGGCTACTCGCGCAATGGCGTGGCGGCCGGGGCCCGTAGATCTCGGTGGACGCGGGCGGCGCTCCAGGCGGCGATCCGGCAAGGCCCTGCTTGTTCTCGAGGAGTCGATAGTGGCACTATCGGCGACGACGACAGTCCCGTCCACAACCCGGCCGCCTGTCTGGGGTCGTGGACGGCACTGCCGCGCCGCAGAGATCTGCGGGACACGCCCTAGCGCTACACCAAGGAGCGCTATACCAAGGAGCGCTACACCAAGGAGCGCTAGAGGCCTGTAATGCCCTGACGGCTTATGCGTGCTCAGCCGTCGCGCGGCGGCCGAACGTATGGCGCAGGCTCTTCCGCCGTATCGGCCCGCTGCTGGGTACGATCCCGGCCGAGCTCGAGTGGGTCCGCGCTAGCAGCCGAAATCGAACGACGGCGTCCGCCGCCAATGCTGTGCCGCGCGGTGACTGACGGTGCCGCCGACGAGACGGATGCGGCACTGCCGGCCGACGTCGCCCGGCCCTGCGAGCCTGGTCCGGTGCTTGCTGGCCCGGTGCTTGCTGGCCCGGTGCCCGCCGCGCCGGTGTCCGGCGCGTTCGGCGCGGCCGGTGCCTGTGGCGCGGCCGGTGCCTGTGGCGCGGCCGGGCTGGCTGCAGGGTGTGCCGACGCGCCAGCGCCGATGCCACCCGCGGGCGTCACGGGTGCGGCGCCGCCAGCGCCCTTCGCGGCCTTTCGTGCCATCCGGCTGTCGGCGGGCTGATCCGGGCCGTGGCTGCGGGCCGGATCGGCTGCGGCTCCGCTCGTCGCGGCAGCGACCGCGTTCGCCACCTCGTCCTCGAGCGAGCCTCTGGCCGAGTCCCGGCTCAGCAGCTCGGTCACGACGTCGCGGATCTCAGTAAGCCGCCTGGCGGCTTCTGCGTGCGTGCCCGCCAAGAGTTCGAGCCTGCGCGCTGCTCCGTCGTTGATGGCTGTCGCGCGCGCAGTACTTTCCTCGAGCATCCGTTCCGCCTTGGATCTGGCGGACGAGAGCAGTTCGTCAGCTTCCGCACGGGTCTCGGCTGCGGACTGCTCGGCCTCGGCGCGCGCTGCCTCGCGTGTCTTGTCCGCCTCTTTGCGTGCCGCGGAGACGAAACTCTCCGCCTGCTCCTGCGCCGACGTCAGCATGCGCTCGGCCTTTTCACGGGCCTCGGTCCCGGCGGCCTCCGCTTCGCGCTGAGCGTCGCTGCGAACCTTGCTGATCTCCTCGTTTGCGTGCGCCTTCTGCGCCGTGGCCTCGTCGTCGGCGAGCTTGAGAATCTGGGCGATCCGCTCGCTGATCTCCTCGTGTGGCGGCCTGTTGCCTGGCTGCTGGTGCGCGGCGGAAAGCTGCTGGCGGAGCTGCTCGCTGTCGTCGAGAGCTCGCGCGAGCCGTTCTTCCAGGTCGCGGGTCTGGCTACGGCTGCGGGCGACAAATTCGTCGACCTGCCGGCGGCTGTAACCGCGCATCTGAATTTCGAAAGCGTCTTCATCGAGGAGGTTGGGGAGGAGTTCGCTGTGCTCAGTCATGTCTCATGGAGTCCAGATCAGAGGGAACGACATGGTCGACTCTTGTCCGGTTGCGCTGTGCGCGCAACCGAAATGGTTGAGTATCCTGATTTGTCCACAATTAAGGCAGGCGCTCGGGGGAATGCGAGGCACGCGCAGGCGCGGGCCGCATGTTCTGTAGGCGGATCATAGCGGGCGATTGCGGGCTTCACACCGCGGCCCCCGCAAGGCACCTGCGTCTCTCGGGTCGATGCGGTCGGCACAGCGATGCGGCCGGCACAGCGATGCGGCCGGCACAGCGATGCGGCCGGCACAGCGATGCGGCCGGCACAGCGACTCGGTCGGCCACGGCGATGCGGTCGGCCACGGCGATGCGGTCGGCCACAGTGATGCGGTCGGCACCGTGATGCGGCACCATGGCGTTCATGTCGCAAGCTGATCCTGGTGTGCCCCCGGGCGAGCGCACGCCGGGCCGCGTCGCTGGAATGGCCGGTCTGGCTGGCATCATCGGCCCCGCCGACGGCAACGCTGTGGTCCGCAGTGGCCCGGCTGAAAGCGCTCCGGCCGGCATTGGACCGGCTGGTAGCGGCCCGGCTGGCAGCGGTCCCGGCGGTGACGCCCTCTTCGTACCGTCGATCCATCCTGATGCCTGGGTAGCCCCGGGCGCTGTGGTAGTGGGCAGGGTCAGCCTTGGCCGAGCCGCCAGCGTGTGGTACGGGTCCGTGCTACGGGCAGACGAGGATGAGATCGTGGTCGGGGCCGAATGCAACATCCAGGATCAGTGCTGCCTGCACGTCGACCCCGGAGAGCCTGTGATCCTCGAGGATCGCGTGAGCCTCGGGCACCGCGCGGTCGTGCACGGCGCATATGTCGAAACGGGCGCACTCATCGGGATCGGCGCGATCGTGCTCGGCGGGGCACGGATCGGTGCGGGTTCGCTTGTCGCCGCGGGCGCCGTGGTCACGCCTGCGATCCGTATCCCCGCCGGGGTTCTCGTCGCCGGCGTGCCGGCGAGGATCCGCAGGGAACTGACCACGGAAGACCGCGAGTCCTTCGCTGCCACGCCGGAGCGATATGTCGCCAGGGCCAGGCTGCACCGGTCGGTAGCGTGGTGGCCGGGCGGGACCCCCTAACCCATCAGAGTCAATCCTGTTGCCTGCTTGTTGGAATCGTTACCGGGTGAGCGGGGAAACCCTACATGAGGGTGGGCCTGGAATGGTCCTGTCGGGTCATGTGCCGCCCCCGCGCGGCACCGTAGCCTGGTAACTAGGGACCTTATGCGATAACTCGGCAACGGAGGTGGACGCGATGCCGGAGCGAGTCGACCTACGTGTCCACGACCGCGTTGCCCTTGATGAGATCGAGCTTTACGCCGAGGTGCTGAGCGCGGTGGCGATCGCGGACCGGCCGTTGACGGCGGCCGAGATCGATGACGTCCTCGGTTTGCGGTCGGCTCCCGACCGTGGCGCGGCCGGATGCATCGGCCACCCTTCGAGGCTGCCTGACTGACTCCGCAGCCGCGCGGACGCAGCCGCGCGGGTCCAGCGGCGCAGGTCCAGCGGCACGGATCCACGGGACACGCGCCATTGGAGACGCGCCATTGGAGACGCGCTAGCGCGGTGACCCTGGATGGCGGAACATGACGTCGGTCTCCCAGTGCGTGAAACCGAGCGATTCATACAGCCGTATCGCCGCAGTGTTGGACTCGTCGACGTACAGCATCACCTGGAAGAGGCCACGGGAACGCAGGTACCGCAGGCCGGTGAGCGTAAGCGCACGGCCGAGACCGGTGCCCCGGTGGGACGGGTCGACGCCGACGACGTATACCTCACCCATCGCGTCGTGCCCATGCGCGCCGCCGCTCTGCCGCCGCTCTGCCGCCGCTGTCCCCGCTGGCACCCGCGCTACCGCCCGGCCGAGAGCCATGGATCTTGGTCCAGTGGAAGCCCGCGAGCTGGCCTTCCCGCTCGGCGAGGAAGAAGCCGTCCGCGTCGAACCAAGCCTCCCGCTCCCGCTGTTCCAGATCTTCACGCGTCCAGGTGCCCTGCTCGGGGTGCCGGACGAACGCGCGCCGGTTCAGCTCGGTCCACGCCTGCTCGTCGCGGCCGACCACGAAGGTGCGGACCGTAATCCCCTCGGCGAAGACGGGCCGTTCGAGCGGGGCCTGCAGGGACCGCCGCATCTGCCACAGGGACCTGATGCGCTCGAATCCCGCCGCCGTGGCGAGCTGAGTGGCGGCCGGCAACTCACCGTGAGCCCACAGCCGGACCGGCCGGCCTTCGGCAGCGGCGACCAGGGCCTCGACCAGGTTCCTGCCCAGGCCGCGGCGGCGAGAGCGCGGGTGCACGACAAGCTCACCACTCGGGCCCTGGACCGGGTCGGTCGGGTCCAGATGCGCGTATCCCGCCAGTTCGCCGCCTTCGTAGTACAGCAGGTTGCGTGCGGGCGCCTCGCCACCGTAGCGAAGGTGCAGCATGACGTGCTCGGACAGCGGCCTGACCCCGTCTTCGTCTGCGGCGGCCGACGCCAGCCGGAGGACAGCGTCCGCCTCCTCGTCAGCCAGCCTGCCCCGTTCGGCAATACCGTCCGCCAGCCTGCCCCGTTCGGCAAAATCGTCCGCCGCTCTGCCCTGCGCAGCACTACCGTCAGCCACGTTGCCAGGCGCCGCCGTGCCACCGGCCGGTCCGCTCGGCTCCGTCATCCCGTCTCCCGTCATGAGCGTCAGCGGGGTATCGGCGCCGGACGGCCCTCCCGCTCCTCCTCGCTGCCGCGCAGCGGCACAAAACGGTAGCCGACGTTGCGCACCGTGCCGATCAGTGCCTCATGCTCCGGGCCCAGCTTGGCCCTGAGGCGCCGGACATGCACGTCCACGGTCCTGGTGCCGCCGAAGTAGTCGTAGCCCCAGACCTCCTGCAGCAACTGGGCCCGCGTGAATACGCGTCCCGGGTGCTGTGCGAGGAACTTCAGCAGCTCGAACTCCTTGAAGGTGAGGTCCAGGACCCGGCCATGCAGGCGCGCCGCGTAGGTGGCCTCGTCGATGGTCAGATCACCGGACTGGATCTCATCAGGCGCCGAATCGGCCATCTGCCCGGCTCTGCGCCCGGCCGCGAGCCGCAGCCTGGCCTCTACCTCGGCCGGGCCGGCCGTGTTAAGCAGGACGTCGTCGGCGCCCCATTCGGCGGTGAGCGCGGCAAGCCCGCCCTCCGTCACGATCACGAGCAACGGGCAGTCCAGGCCGGTGGTGCGCAACAGGCGGCACAGGCTTTTCGCGTGCGCGAGTTCCCGCCTGGCATCGACGAGGACCGCGTCCGCAGGCGCCGTTTCGACCAGAGCGGATGCCTCCGCAGGTGCGACCCGGACAGAGTGCAGGAGCAGGCCGAGTGCGGGCAGCACCTCAGCGGACGGTTCGAGTGCGCTGGTGAGCACGAGCAGGTTGCTCAAGAGCCGTCACCTCCACCGAATCGCCGCCGACCGGGTAAAACAGATAAGGATCCGGGGGCAGCGTCGCCCGGATCCCGTCACAAGTGAGGATAACCGACGTGGCAACGGTGACAATTCGCTACTGGGCGGCGGCCAAGGAGGCGGCGGGCGTCGCTGAGGAGCCGGTGGAGGCGCGCACGCTCGCGGAAGCGCTCGCCGCGGCGAGCGCGCATCGGGGCGCCGACCTCCGTTTCCGCGAGGTGCTGGCCCGGTCGTCGTTCCTCGTTGACGGCGCGCCCGCTGGCACAAAACCCGCCGCGGGAGTCGCCGTCGGCGAGGGCTCAGTGATTGAGGTCCTGCCGCCATTTGCCGGCGGGTAGGTTTAGCGGCGATGCGGAAGCTTCTGATTGTTCCCCTCGTCCTGGCGATCTTGCTGGTGGCGGCCGACAGGATCTCGGCCTATGTCGCGCAGCGGAAGATCGCCAACCGCCTCGCCAGCTTTTACCACCTTTCCGCCCTGCCATCTGTGCACATCAAGGGGTTTCCCTTCCTCACCCAGGTCGTGGCGGGGCGTTACACCGAAGTCGATATCACGGTGAGCTCGCTGACCGCGGGTGGCATGCAGATGCGGGATATGCAGGCTCGTTTTACCGGGGTCAACGCACCGCTTAGCAGGCTTATCGGCAACGGGCAAGGGCCGATGACCGCCGACCGGGCGACCGCGACCGCGTTCATCCCCTTCGCATCCGTGCAGCAGCGGCTGCCGCCTGGGATCAAGCTTGCGCCGGACGGCGGTGACCTCAAACTGTCAGGCAGACTTGGCTACCTGGGATTCGACGTGCCCGTCGCCGCTGCGGTGTCCTTGCAGGTCAGTAATTCCGCCATCGAGGTCGCACCGCGCCACGTCACGGTCGCGGGCGGGGTGCCTGTCGTAGTACCGCCAGAGCTGCTTGGCAGCAGGCTTGCTATCGCCCTGCCGGTGCGCGACCTGCCGATGCATCTGCAGGTGCGCAGCGTGCGGGTGACGACGGGTGGCTTCGAGGTCACCGCGTCGGCGCAGGATGTGGAGCTTCAGAACAGCGGCTAACCATTGAACCTGAACCGCCCTCGCAGACGTGCTATGAGTGTGCAGGGCAGCGATCTGGCAGAGCGGCGCGGCGCGGTCGCCGACGCCGAGCTGATTCGTGAGCTGTACGCCGAACACGGAGGGCCGCTCCTCGGCTACGTTCAACGCCTGATAGGTGGTGACCGGCAGGCGGCGGAGGATATCGTCCAAGAGACATTGCTCCGCGCGTGGCGGCATCCGGACGCGTTGGCCGGGAGGCCGGTGCGGCCTTGGCTGTTCACCGTGGCGAAGAACCTCGTCGTGGATGCATACCGGGCGCGGCGTGCGCGGCCGGCAGAGATCGGGGATGCGGCAATCGCATTGCTTCCCGCCGAGGATGAGGCGGAGAGGGCCTTGGAGTCGTGGGCAGTCGCAGATGCGCTGTCCGCGTTGCGCCCAGAGCACCGTCAGGTTCTCGTGGAGACGTACTACCGGGGTCGTTCCGTGGCTGAGGCCGCGTCTGTCCTCGGGATCCCGTCAGGGACTGTCAAGTCCCGCACGTTCTACGCGCTTCGCGCGCTCAAGCTCGCTCTAGAGGAAAGGGGGCTGGCGCCATGACACCCGCGGATACGTCCGGATGCGGTGAGTTCCGGCAGTTGCTGGGTGTCTACGTTGTCGGTGCGATCGACCCCGCCGAGCGGTCTGTCGTCGACAAGCACCTGGCCAGCTGCAGCGCCTGCAGGGATGAGCTTGCCGGTCTCGCGGGCCTGCCCGCCCTGCTCGGCCGCGTGAGCCTGGAAGAGGCGGAACGCCCGGGCGACCAGGCCGCAGCGACGGAGCCGCCAGATCGGCTGCTCGACTCGATGCTTGACGAGATGGCGAAGCGGCGAAAGGCCAGGCACCGGCGCAGCGTGCTGATGGGCTTCGTAGCTGTCGCAGCCTCGGCGGTGGTGGCCGTCGGTGCGTTCGCCGGGGTGGATGCACTTGTCTCCGGCCCGGAAGCCGGAGGGCAGCACCACGTGGCGGCCGCGCCGAACTGGGACACAGAGTCAGGACACGACCCCGCGACAAGTGTCCGCGCGATCGTGAAGTATCGCCCCGAGCCGTGGGGGACAGAGATGAGCGTGTGGGTGGCGGGCGTGCCGGGCGGCACCAGATGCCAGCTGGTGTTGACCGATGCGTCAGGACGCCGCACAGTAGCGGGCAGCTGGCAAGCGCTGTACCACGCCGGCGACGCGTGGTATCCGGCTTCATCGTCGGTGGCAGCGAAGAGCATCAGCCACTTCGAGATCACCTCCCAGGGCAAAACGCTCGTCACGGTTCCCGCCTGACCCGGCGACCCCGCCGCGGCGTCGGAGTATGACCCATTAACGGCTCACGCGGCGTGGCACTATCTTGCGCCGCTGACGCGCGGCCTCCGGTGATGCTTGGCAGGCAGCGACTGGCAGGCAGCGACTGGCAGGCAGCGACTGGGCAGGCAGCGACTGCCAGGGAATGAATGGACGCCGCCGCGTATTGTGCACAACGTGATTGTCGGACTAGTCGTCTGCGCCGCCGTGCTCGCCTCTGCGACCGTGTTCGGCACGATCTGGCGCCGGCGTAACGGCGTGCTTCGCGTGGTCTCTGGGCCCGGCGCGCAGCGCTGGGAGGCCATAGCAGGACGGGATATTGCCGCGGCATCTGGCGTTGGCGCGAGCGCGGGGTGGTGGCCCGGGTGCGGCAGGCGCTGAAACGCCCGTCGCCGGCAGCCGGCCAGGTGCCGACGGCGCGCCCGTGAGCGCCGCGGCCGGGCGGCGCGGCGGGGTGCTGACCGAGGCGCAGTTGGGTCGCCCGCTTGGATCCCGCGCCACTATCGTGCAGTTCTCGACAGCATTCTGCGCCCCGTGCCGCGCGACGCGGCGAATCCTCGCGGATGTCGCCGGCGTGGTGGACGGCATCGCGCTTGTGGAGGTCGACGCGGAAGCGAACCTGCCGCTGGTCCGCAGGCTCGGCATTCACAGCACGCCCACCGTCCTGGTGCTCGGTGCGGACGGCACCATCCTGCGGCGTGGCACCGGCCAGCCGCGCAAGGCCGACGTGATCGCGGCGCTCGGTGCCGTGGGCACCGGTGCGGCAAACCTTGCCGGTCCTTCGGCCACGAGCACGACGGCCTGAGACGTGACAGCCCGGATCTGCCCACATACCATCGGGTACGTGCATCCCAGCGGGAGCCGCTGGCCCGGCCGCAGGCCGGAGCGGCTACTGACCAAGCGGCGCGCGGTTGACTTCTGCCGCGTGTCTACCGCGCTGTGTCCGGCGCCGGTGCCTCACCTGCGCGGCGTCACGCCTGCTTCCTGATACTCGGGCGTCTGAGGGCCGCGCCCGGAACCCCACTATCGCAGGAGCACGTACATATGCAGGTAGATCCCCGAGGCCAGCGCTTCGCTGCGCTGCTCTCCACCGTGGTGCTCGCCGTGATTCTTATCACAGGCAGCGGGTGGCTGCTTGCCGCGCAGGGCCTTGTCTTCGCGACCGGCGCCCTGCTCGGGCTCCAGTACGCGCCGTATGGGCTGCTCTTCCGCTGGCTGGTCCGGCCGCGCCTTGGACCTCCGGCCGAACTCGAGCCCGCCGCGCCGCCACGCTTCGCACAGGCGGTGGGCACGGTCTTCTGCGTGGTTGGCGTGGCTGGTTATGCGGCAGGCGTCACCGCACTTGGCATTGTCGCAACCGCTGCGGCGCTCGCCGCAGCTTTCCTCAACGCGGCCTTCGGCTACTGCCTGGGCTGCCAGATGTATCTGTTGATCCGAAAGTTCTGGCCGAGCCGCCATGGGGGGCTGTTGGCCGACCCTGACAAGGAGGTTCCCGCATGAGCCGCTCCGACGCGCTCGTGGACGCCGACTGGGTGGAAACTCACCGGTCCGATCCTGGTGTGGTGCTCGTCGAGGTTGACGAAGACACCAGCGCCTACGACAAGGGCCACATCCCAGGCGCCGTCAAGATCGACTGGAAGAAGGATCTGCAGGACCCCGTCCGCCGTGACTTCGTGGACAAGACGGGTTTCGAGGCCCTGCTGTCCGGGCGGGGGATTTCGAACGACGACACGGTCATCCTTTACGGCGGCAACAACAACTGGTTCGCGGCCTACGCCTACTGGTACTTCAAGCTGTACGGGCATCAGAATGTGAAGCTGCTCGACGGTGGCCGCAAGAAGTGGGAGCTCGACTCCCGCGAGCTTGCGGAGGACATTCCGCAGCGGCAGCGCACGTCGTATGTGGCCAGCGAGCCCGACCCGTCGATCCGGGCGTTCCGTGACGAGGTGGTGGAGGCGATCGGCAAGCAGAACCTCGTGGACGTCCGCTCACCCGACGAGTTCAGCGGCAAGCTGCTCGCGCCTGCGCACCTGCCGCAGGAGTCGGCGCAGCGGCCCGGGCACGTCCCGACCGCGAAGAACGTGCCGTGGGCGAAGGCCGCCAACGACGACGGAACGTTCAAGCCGGACGACGCGCTGCGGGCGCTGTACGGCGACGAGGCGGGGCTAGATTTCGGCAGGGACACGATCGCCTACTGCCGGATCGGCGAGCGGTCCGCGCACACCTGGTTCGTGCTGCATGAACTGCTCGGCCAGGGCAACGTGAAGAACTACGACGGCTCGTGGACCGAGTACGGCTCCCTGGTGGGCGTGCCCATCGAGCTTGGGGGGGCCAAGTGACGGACGGATGCGGCGCCCCGGCCGGCGGCGTGACGAGCCTGGCCGGGATCGACATCGACAGCCAGGCGGTGGTCCAGGGGCTGGTCAGCCGAGGCGGGTCAGCGGTCACCACCGGCTACGCCAGGCTGCTCAACGCCGACGGGGACTTCGTCGCCGAGGTGCCGCTCGGTGAAGCGGGTGGATTCACCTTCTTCGCGGCGCCAGGCGACTGGACGGTCCGGGTGCTCGCCCCTGGCGGGGTGACCGTGGACAGGCCCGTTTCCGCTGGATACGGCCGGGTGGCCAAGGTCGATATCGTGATCTAACCGTCATTTCCGCCTCGAACGGCCGCGGGATCAGGGCGATCCGCGGCCGTTCGCTGTCCAGGCATTCCTAGGCCGGCCGGGTTTCCTGAGCCGACCGGGCCCGGCCGTCGTGGTGCTGTCGGTAATCGCGATCACGTACATCACGAAAGCGACGGACAGGAGCGCGTAGCGACCGGCCGGGAGCGACGCCGCAGATGCGGCCGCGCTTCGAGTGCGCGCTGCAAGGTCGCCCTGCCCTGGGGTCGGCTCGGGGCTCATCGGCGAGGTCGTGCATCGGGCCGCGCCCGTCGACTACCTCGGCGAGCCACGATCGCGGCTCGCCATGGTCTGCGGTGCCGCGTTTGGCTCGATCCCGTTGGAACATCTACGACATCATGCACGGCACGATACGCGTGTCACGGTGGTCGAGCGGCGGCGGACGTCGCGGCGAGCGGCTCGAGCCGGGCCCCAGGCGGGCGGACGGTGAGCCGAGCGTCGCGTGCCACGTGGACCGCGGACGGTGAGCCGGGACTGGTGCTACGCGCGACGACGACAACGCCGCGAGGTGCCCGCATGGGCGTTGTCGTGGACCGCGGAGCCGACGAAGACTCCTCTGACAGGCCACTAGGTCTGTGCGGCAGCGCTGGCTCGGCCGGCGACTGAAGCACCGCGCGTCCGCACGGGGCCCCGCGGGCACGATGACCTCGACGCGGGCGGTGCCGGTGGCAGTTGCCCGATCACCGTGAGCAGCGGTTACGAGGGGCACCTGGACAGGCACCCAGAGGTGCTGGGACGCTTGAGCCGAGATGTCAACCGGCGCAACGACAACCCGGGAGCGCGTACCGCGGCGCGCGCGCTACCTGATACCGAAAACGACACCATGGCGCGCCGAGTTTCTTGCTGCCCTCGGCGTCCTCGTGGTGCTCGCCCATCTCGTCTTCGCCCAGCTCACCATAGTGCTCGCCGTCATCTTCTATGCGATCACCAAGCTGACGAGGTGGCGGCCACAATGGCTTGCCGTGCCGGCCGTCGCGGGCGTGATCTGGGCGCTCGCCATTATCCCCGCGACCGCGGTGAGCGGATTCCTCGCGGGGCCGCGGCACATCGTCGCCTACCTGGCAGGCGTCGGCGGAGCCCCTGAGCGGGTGATGCACCTAGGTGCCGCGTTTGGCGGTGTGGGCGGCTGGCTGCCCAGGCAGTTGCCGCTGGCCCTCGTGGCGGGCGCGGCAGAGGCGGCGATCGCCCTGTGGTTTAGCTGGCTGCACACCGATGAGTGGAACCTCGCCGCGCCACGGCCCGGTGTGATCACGGCGATCCGCAGGTGGTATCTGACCCGTGCGGTCAGTTCGGGCGCCGTCGTCACCAGGGACGGGGCATGCCTCGGTATCGCCGCGCCGAGCGGCGGGCGTGCCGCGCTTTCCTGGACCGAGGTAACCGCGGGCGTGCTGTGCACGGGCGCGGGCGGTTCCGGCACTACCTCCACCAGCTTCCAGCTCGTGCACGCTGCGATCAGGCGCAGGAAGCCGGTGATCGCCGTAGACATGTCTGGCAGCAGGCAACTCGCCGAATGGTTCGCGATTGTGTGCGGGGCGACCGGCGCGCCGCTGCAGGTCTTCTCGGCCACCGGACCGGCGTACTACGAACCTTTCCGGGGAGGCGACCCCGGCCGCCGCGCGGCGCTCGTGATCGGGATGATCGACTGGGCGGGTACGGCCGACCAGTACCGCCGCAGCTGCGGCGCCTACCTGAACGACCTTTTCGCCGTGGTCGATGCGGCGCCAGGTGATCCGCGCACGCCAGTGCTCGACGAGCTCGCGCACCTGCTCAACCCGGCGGCACTGCGGGCCAGGGCGCAGCACGTGCCGCGGTTCCATCCGCAGCGTGACGCGCTCATCGAGCGGGTCGAGGTCTCGGCCAGCCTGTTCGAAGCTGACCCGCAGACAATGGCTGCCCTGGCGGGCCAGCTCACCCCGCTGCGCTCGTCGGGGCTTGGCCGCTGGCTTGGGCCGCTGCCACCCGCTGCCACGGGCGGGCCGATGTCGTCCACGATCTCCAGCATTGACCTTGGCACGGCCGTCAGGCGGCGTGGCGTCGTGCTGTTCTCGCTGGCGGGCGAGGGCCATGGCCGGCCGGTGACGGCGGTGGCAAGCCTGGTCGCTCAGGATGTCATCGCGATCAGTGCCGAGCTGCGCAGAATCGGCGTCGAGGGCGATGGCCTGGTCTGGTTCGAACAATGCGGCGACATCCCCACCAGGTTGCTCGCCGAGTTGATCACGCGCGGTTCGACGGCCGGCCTTCCTGCCGTGCTTACGACGACCTCGGCGCAGGCTGCGGACAAACTCGCCGGACAGGTGAATGCGGTGGTGTTGCACCGGATAACGGATCCGGTGATGGCGGAGCGCCTTGCCAGGGTCACCGGCGGCAAGCTAGTGCCGGGCGAGGCCGGCCGGCCGCAGGCGCCCGGTCTGGCGACTGTGACCGCCGGGAGGCCAGGTCCCGCCGCGGCCCGTGGCCGGGGTGCGCACGGCAGGGCACGGGGTGATGCGGACGCCGGTATGACGGCCGGTCCGGCCTTCCTCCCGGCCGACGCCGCTTTCGTGCGCAGGCCCGTCGTGTCGCCAGAAACGCTGTGCGGCCTGGGCAACGGGGAGTTCGTGCTCGTGGTCAATGCGCCGCTGCGGCGGCTCGTTCCGCTCGGAAGAACAGTGCGCGCGCGGCTGGCCGCGCCATACCGTAACCGTCCTCGTCGTCAGGCGAGCGCCGCCGCGGGCACAGCCGTGCCGTGGCCCGCCGTGCCGGGCGCCGCCGCGCAGGAATCCGCGCCACCGCGGCAGCCGTTCGGTATCAATAGCGGACCCGCCACCCGCGGTGGCGACCTGGCCGGCGATCACCCCGGCCAGCGCCTCGAACCAGCCCGTGGTGACCGGCAGCACCAGGGCATGCCGGACAGTTACCACCCGGCGCCAGCCGGACCAGCAGGCCCAGGCGCCCGGCAGGATCCTAGGCTGGCAAGGATGATCCCGAGGCAGCCCGCGGGGCAGCGGCGATGGCCGACCTAACCGCTGTTTCCGCCACCCCGGATCGCGGCCCGCGCGCGTTCCGGCCCGACCGCGTCTACCTGGGCTGGCAGTACACGTTGCGCAGCGCTGATCCTGGCCCGCCGCCGCGTCGCCCCACACCGCCTGAGCAGGAGCAGCTCAATCCTGAGTGGGTGGCCGCGCAGCGGCGCGAGGAGAATCTGCTCGACCGGCCGCTGAAGCTGGCGTTCTGCGTCACCGTCGTCTTCGCCGGGGCGCTGCTCGCTGCCTGGCTCACGGGGCTGCTCGGCGGCCCGGTCGCCGGCTTCGGGATCCTCGTCTTCCTGGCCGGGGCGTTGCTCAGTGGATATGCGCTCTGGCAGGGTCAGCAGGCGCTTCGGTCGAGGATCGGTGAGGAGCGCCGGCGGCTCGGCAAGATCCGCGCGGAGCAGGAGAGCCGGCTGTTCGCGTGGCAGGAGGAGCACGCAAGGCGGTTCCACGAGTGGCAGGCGCGCCGCACGGCATACGAACAGCAACTGCACTGGTACGCGGTCTCGCTGCCCGGCGACATCGACCGCGTCGATGTGGCGGGCGGCACGGTTTCTGGCTGGTCCGCGCTCAGCACCCTGATAGGCGCCGCCAGGCTGAGCTCAGGCGGCGAGGTTACCGTCGTCGATCTGTCCGAGGGTGCGGCCGCCGCCGACCTCATCTCGGTGGCCGGGCGGTCGGGCATAGATCCCCTTGTCTGGGTGTTGCCGGCCGACCTGCCCAGGCTGGACGTCGGCACCGGGCTCGGCAAGGAGGAACTCGCTGACGTGCTCTCCCTCGTCGTGAACGTGAGCGAGGAGCAGGCGAGCACGCGGGACTTGTCATACGACAACTCGATTCTGGAGCGTGTCCTCGAGGTGCTGGGCGGGCAGCCAACAATCGCTCAGCTCAATGCGGCGCTGCGGGCGCTGGCGCAAATGGGTGACGCGCGAGATGACGTGCGGCTCGGTCTCATCGACCCCAATCAGCTAGCGCGGATAGGAACGATGTTCGGCCGCGGCGCGACGGACCGGGTCGTGATCGAGCGTGCCTGGGCCCTGGAATCCCAGCTGCGTAAGCTGGAGAGCCTGGGCTCCGCGCCTCCGCCACTCGCCCCGGCAAGGCTGCGCGTGCTCTCGACAGACCGGCGCGCGGGCGTGTTCGGCAATAGGGTGCTCGGCACGTTCATGGTCACCGCACTGACGCACACCCTCCGGCACGCTCCCGCCGGGCGGCCGTGGCAGCATACGGTGTTCCTGTTCGGCGCGGAGAAGCTCCGCGGCGACGTGCTCGACCGGCTCTGCGACAGTTGCGAGCAGACCAGGACGGGCCTTGTGCTCGCCTACCGGTCAGTTCCCGGTCACGTGCGGGAGCGCATCGGCCGGGGAAACGCCGCGGTCGCGTTCATGCGGCTCGGCAACGCGGAGGACGCCAAGGCCGCGAGCGAGCAGATCGGCACGGAGCATCGGTTCGTGCTCAGCCAGCTCACCGAGACCGTCGGCACCTCGGTCACGGACACCGCGGGTGGCTCATATACCAGCACGGTAGGCACGGCCGATTCGGTCTCGATGTCGGCCTCGGCGAGTGAGACCGCGGGCAGCAGCCGCGGCCGGGTTCGCGGCCACGAGAGCGTCCTGATGCCATTTGGGCACTCCACCCGGTCACGCAGCAGGGACGCGAGCTACGCGTACGGCACCAGTGACAGCGAATCGGTGACCGAGGGGATCAACTTGAGTACGGCATGGGGTGTGAACACCTCACGGGCCACGGGCGTCAGCGAGTCGCTTGCCCGCACCTCACAGCGGTCCAGGGAGTTTCTCGTCGAACAGCATGAGCTGCAGCAACTTCCGCCCAGCGCGATGATCATCGCGTACGCGGCCAAGGATGGGCGGCGGGTCGTGATGGCCGACGCGAATCCGGCAATCCTCCTGCTGCCGACGGCCACCCTGCAGGACCTGGATGAGGCGATGCTGTCGCCGCCACAGACCGTGGCGCAGATGGCGCCCCAGACCGCCGCGCAGATGGCAGCGGCCGCGGCGGCCGCGCAGGCGGCTGCGGCGTCAGCGGCCGCGCAGATGGCTGCGGCGGCAGCGAACCCTGCAGCTGAGGGGTGGCGGCCAGCGGACTACCAGCCATTCACGCGCGTGGCACCGTCCGGCCCTGGTGGGTCCGGCCCTGGTGGGTCCGGCCCTGGTGGGTCCGGCGGCGGTGGGTCCGGCGGCGGTGGGCTTCGGCCTGGCGGTGGCCAGGGTCCCGGCGGTGGGCTCGGTCCTGGCAGTCGCCAGGGTCCCGGCGGTGGCCAGGGTCCCGGCGGTGGCCAGGGTCCTGGCGGTGGTTACGGGCCTGGCAGTCGCCAGGGTCCTGGCGGTGGCCAGGGTCCCGGCGGTGGCCAGGGTCCCGGCGGTGGCCAGGGTCCCGGCGGTGGGCTCGGTCCTGGCAGTCGCCAGGGTCCTGGCGGTGGTTATGACTTTGGGGACCAGAGTTCTGGCGGTGGCGTGGGCGGCCCGGGTGGTGTGGGCGGTCCGGGTGGCGTGGGCGGCCCGGGTGGCGTGGGCGGTCCGGGTGGTTCTGGAGGTTCCAGTGACCCAGGCGGCTATGGTGGCCCGGGCAGCTGGGGCGGCGCGGGCGCGGCAGGTTCAGGCGCGGCAGGTTCAACGGCTGGCCGCCCGCCTGGTCGGCCCCCCGGCCGTGCCGGTCGACCGCCGACGCCCGTCAGCTGGCAAGGGGAGGATCAGCCGCCTCCTAATCTGGGCCCGCCGCCGGATCGCCTCGACTGGCGTAGGCGGCGGCCGCGCGACTCCTCGTAGCCGGGCGCTCGCCGTACCGCCGGTCCTTCGCGCGCTCCCGCATTGTGTTGATTGGCGCGTGTGGCGGCGATCCCCGGTCACCCCGCTTACGCCGCCATTCGGAGCGTCGTAACTCTTGTTTGGGGTGCCATCCTCGCTTTCTTTGCTTTCTTTGGGGCCATCCTCGCCGATGGCGTCCGCATCAGCTGACGACCGGGTCCAAGATCCGCGATCGTGTTAAGTTTCCGGCCAATAGCGCGGGCAGGTTAACGCAATCACGGATCATGAACGCGCCGCTCCGCACATACTGCGGTCCTCCGCCCAGGTGATCAGCTGTCCTGTCATCTTGCGTGCACCCTGTCATCTTGCGTGCACCCTGTCATCTTGCGTGGACCGGGTCATCTTGCGTGCTGACCGGGTCATCTTGCGTGCACCGGGTCATCTTGCGTGCACCGGGTCATCTTGCGTGCACCGGGTCATCTTGCGTGCACCGGGTCATCTTGCGTGCACCGGGTCATCTTCCGCGCACCGGCGCAGTCCTTCTGAGTCCCGGTTGGCTCTGGTGGATTTGAGCAGAAGTCGTGATCAGCTGGATGGCGGATTCCGCTGCGCCCGCGCCCCTTGGCGCGCCCTTTGGCCGGGAACTTTCTGCGCAGCCAGAATTTCGTTCCGCTGACGCGACAGCCGGCATCGTGCTAAGCACACTTCGTGAGCGAGACAGCAGAGCTTTGTGCGGCATTGCAGTCGCCGTGGTACCGCATTCTCGCGGTGCCGGCGCCGGTCAGGATGGGTTCGCCGGAGTCGGATTTCGTCGCGGTTCTACCCGCGGCGCTGAGCGCAGCGCAACGTGGTCAGCCTTTTGTGGTCGGCTGGCTGTCGCGCGGCGCAGGCGCGCCGCTCGAACTGATCACCAATGCTGGTCCGCTGGCCTTGCCGTGCGGCGCAAATCAGCTGAATGCGGAAACGGTGCCGTCTACCGCGCGGGTGCCAGCACCGGAACCGCCGCACCCGTACGTGCGCCCTGCCGAACTCGCAGCTGGACTGTCATCGCCGCAGCTGACCGGCATGCTTTTCCCGAACGGCGCGCGCGGCACGGTGATCAGTGACAGCTGGCTCCGCGAGGCGGATCGGCTGGTCTGGGCACCGTGCGCGGGCAGGCAGGCTCCGCCGCTGGCAAATCAGGATGGGCGGGAACCGCCGCAGGACGCGCGGCAGCCCACGCTGTTCGAATCCACCCTTGTCACGCTCATGGACCGTCCATTCGGCTGGCTGATCGTCGCCGAGCCGACACAGTTGCTCGACGCGGAAATGGCACAGCTCCGCACACAGCTCACCGCGATCCGGCGTTTCGAGGAGGAGCGTGCGAGGCTCGACGTCGAGCGTGCCGAGCGCCGGATTCAGGAGCTCGACGCCTTCCGCGAAGCCGGGCTCTGGAGCGTCCGGGTCCTCGTTGGCGCCGCGACTCCAGCCGAGTTGCGCGGGGTCGCCCCAGTCCTCATCGGCTCGGTGGATCTCAGCCGCCATCCCTACCGGCTGGGCTGCGGGCTCGAAGCCCGCAGCCTTTCGGACGCGCTAGCGGCCAATCTGCACGACTGCGGAGACGGCGCGCGCGACTGCAAAGACGGCGGGCACAGGTCCGGAGACGGCGCAAACGACTGCGGAGACGGCGCGCGCGTGCCCTTCCCCACCACGGCCGGTACGATCGCCGCACTCGCGGGCCTGCCCCGCCGTGAGGTTCCGGGCCTTCGGGTGCTCGAGTCCGGTTACTTTGACGTGACGAGTGAGACGGACGGCCGTGCCGGGGACCATCGGCCGCACGCACCCGAAATGATCGACTTCGGCGCGATACTGGACAGCCAGGATCGGCCGGTCGGCACATTCCGCGTGCCGCTCGGCACCCTGAACAGGCACGCGTTTGTCACCGGCGCGACCGGTGCGGGCAAGTCCCAGACGGTCAGGCATCTGCTCGAGCAGCTAACGCAGGCGAGCCTGCCATGGCTGGCGATCGAGCCCGCCAAGTCGGAGTACGCCGCGATGGCGGGCCGGGTGGAAGGGATCGGGCAGGTCACGGTGATAAATCCAACCGACCCGCGGGCGATCCCGCTGTCGGTGAACCCGCTCGCGCCTGAGCCCGGTTACCCGGTCCAGGCACATATTGACATGGTGCGAGCGCTTTTCCAGGCCGCTTTCGACGCGGAGGAGCCGTTCCCGCAGATCATGTCGCAGGCACTCCAGCGGGTGTACGAAGCCAACGGCTGGGACGTGGTAACCGGCGGCGGCGTTCCCGGTGCGTTCGCAGCGCCCGCGGTGCCCACTCTCGCGCAGCTACAGCGCACCGCGCTTGAAGTGATCGAGGATGTCGGCTACGGCAAGGAACTACAGGCGGATGTGCGCGGCTTCGTAGATGTGCGGCTGCGCTCGCTGCGGATCGGCTCCGCGGGCCGGTTCTTCGAGGGGGGCCATCCAGCCGACATCAGCGAGCTGCTGCGCCGTAATGTGGTGCTCGCCATCGAGGACGTCGCGAACGACGAGGACAAGGCGTTTCTCATGGGCACCTTGATCATCCGGATCGTTGAGCACCTTCGGCTGCGCGCCCGCCAGGAGAAAGCGGGCGGCCTGCGCCACGTCATCGTCATCGAGGAAGCACACCGGCTGCTCCGTAACCGCGGCAAGGAGCGGTCGAGCTCACATGCGGTCGAGCTTTTCGCCGGCCTGCTGGCGGAGATCCGCGCCTACGGCGAGGGGATCGTGGTCGCCGAACAGATCCCGGCAAAGCTGCTGCCCGATGTGGTGAAGAACACTGCGCTGAAGGTGGTCCACCGGCTGCCGGCACATGACGACCGTGAGCTCGTCGGCGCCGCGATGAACCTTGACGGCGAGCAGTCCCGCCAGGTCGTCTCGCTCGAGCCCGGGATCGCCGCGGTGTTCGCTGACGGCATGGACCGGCCACTACGGGTCCGCATCCCGCTCGGCGAACGACGCGAGCGGGTGCTTGCCGGGCCTGCCCCGCCGATAACCGGCAGCCGGTCGGCCGCGTGCGGGAGACAATGCCGTTACGGCAGGCCGTGCAGCCTTTTCGAGCTGCGCAAGGCAGAGCTCATGTCCGCTTCGGCGGATGAGGCGTGGCTGCGGATCTGGGCGGAGACACTCGTTCTCGCGTTCCTGACCAACCGCGGGATCCCAGCCGTGCCCGAACCTCTACGCCGCAGGTGGGCGGGCTTGGACAGCGAGCACAGGCTGCGCGAATGCGTGCTGGCGACGGTGATCGACCGCGCGGTGGCGGCCCGGGCCACGTCGCTGCGGGAATCCTACGATCCGGGCCGGCTGATGGACAGCCTGGCCGACACCGCGCTGCGGATCCTCGATGGCACCGTCGATCTGGTGGGCGGCCGGGCAGGCGCGGCGTGGGTGATCCCACAGCTCCGCTGGGTGCACGAGATCGAGCAGGCGTTCGCCGCGGCGAGCCCTTCCGATCAGGCGCCTGATCTGACCTACGACCTCCAGATCGCGGACGGCCCAGGGGTAACGGCCGAGGACCGGCTTGCGGAACTGGCGCAGCACCCGCTGTCGATGGAGCTCGAACGCAACCGGCTGCCCGCATGGAACGCACTGGTAGGCAGCGATGAGCATGCGGCCTTCTTCGACGACATCGACACGGTGCTGGTCGGCGTCGATGGCCACGACCGGGCGGCCGAAGCGGCGCGGTGCATGGATACGAACTGGCTCGTGCGCGTTCTTTCCTGGCCCGGCCGGTTCATGGCCGACCTCGCGGATGGCGTCGATCATGGGCCCCTTGATGGCCACGTGCCGGGGCCGGCCGTACCGGTGCCCGCGCCGCGGGTGAAGCAGGGCCTCGTGAGCGTCCGCCCGCCGGGTTCGCGGGGGCGCAGGCGAAGGAGCGCGGATCCACGGTGACTGTCACCTGTGGCCGATAACATTGGGCCAGTGGACAGGCTTCCGTTTCGCGCGCGGCTGGCCACAGCCATGGGCGGGACGGCCGGCAGGCTGTCGCGAATGGCGGGTCGTGGTGACGGCTCGGTCATCGGCGGGAAGATCGGCCTCTGGCTCGAGCCCGACCTGCTTTCCATGCTCGCGGCCGGGCGGCAGGTTGTCCTGATCACCGGCACCAACGGCAAGACGACGACCACGCGCCTGGTCACGGCGGGTCTCGGCGCGCTCGGCCAAGGGGTGGCGTCGAACGCATTCGGCGCGAACATGGAGGAGGGCCTCGCCGCGGCCCTCGGCCTGGCGCCGAACGCGCCATACGCGGCGCTCGAGGTCGACGAGAAGTATCTGGCCAGGGTACTCAAAGCGACCACCCCGCGGGTCGTTGTGCTGCTGAATCTGAGCCGCGACCAGATGGACAGGGCGGCCGAGATCTGGCTGCTCGCCCGGCGCTGGCGGGACGCGCTTGGCGCCGCGTCAGGCACCCGGGTCGTGGCCAACGCTGATGACCCCCTCGTGGCGTGGGCGGCGTCGTCTGCAGCGAGCGTCACCTGGGTATCTGCGGGTCAGCGGTGGCGTGAGGACTCATGGTGCTGCCCGCAGTGCGGTTCCCACCTACGCAGGGACGGCGACGACTGGCGGTGCGGCGAATGCTCGTGTGCCCGGCCCCGGGTGAGCTGGGTCCTGGACGGCGGAAAGGTGATCGATTCCGCTGGCCGGGCCCACGAGCTTGACCTCGCCTTGCCTGGCAGGGCCAACCGCGCGAACGCGGTGGTCGCGCTCGCCGTGGTCGATATCTTCGGCGTCAACGTCGCACAGGCGCTGCCCGCCTTGCGCGGGGTGACCTCCGTCGCCGGCCGCTATACGCAGGTTGAGCGGCGCGGCAGGGCGGTGCGGCTACTTCTCGCCAAGAATCCGGCCGGCTGGCTCGAAGCGTTTGACGTGCTCGATCCACCGCCAACGCCGATCGTCCTCGCCGTGAACGCGCAGGAGCCTGACGGCAGGGACACCTCCTGGCTGTGGGATGTCGACTACCGGGTGCTGCGCGGACGCCGGGTCTTCCTGACGGGAGAACGCCGTCTTGATCTCGCGGTGCGGCTCGAGGCCGACCAGATTCCCTTCGAGCTGACGAAGGGCATAGACGACGCGGTGGACCGGGTGGAGGGCAGGCTGGACGTGCTCGCCAACTACACGGCATTCCAGCAGATCCGCGCAACCTTGGGGAGGGTGTCGTGACCGGCAGGCCACTGCGCCTGATCTGGGTCTATCCGGACCTGCTCAGCACCTACGGTGACCGCGGGAATCTGCTAGTGCTCGAGCGGCGCGCGCGGCTGCGCAGCATCGCGACCGAAGCGGTCAGCGTGAATTCCGACCAGCCGGTGCCGCGCGATGGCGGCATCTACCTCATGGGCGGTGGCGAGGATTTGCCGCAGATACTCGCCGCACGGCGGCTGCGCGCGGATGGCGGGCTTGCCGCCGCCGCGGCTTCTGGCGCGGTGATCTTCGCTGTCTGCGCGGGTTACCAGCTGCTTGGTGCGGAATTCGGCGGCGACGAGGGACAGCAGTTGCCCGGCCTCGGCCTCCTCGATATCCGCAGCGGCCGCGGCGACACGCGAGGTGTGGGAGAGATACTCGCGGACGTGGACCCGGCGCTCGGCATACCTCAGCTGACCGGATTCGAGAACCACCAGGGCGTCACTACGCTCGGTCCAGGCGCACGGCCGCTGTCGCGCACTGTGCGCGGCGTCGGCAACGGTGACGGCACAGAAGGCGCCTACGCGGGCCGGGTCCTTGGCACCTACCTGCATGGCCCCGCGCTTGTCCGCAACCCGGGGCTGGCGGATCTGCTGCTGACCTGGGCTGCCGGCCCGATTAGGGCCGGTCGCGGAGCAGGACGAGGAGTGGGCGCGGCGGTTGCGCGAGGAGCGCCTGGCCGCCGTGGCGCACTGAGCGGCGCCCCGAGCTGACGGCACTGCCTAACTAACGGCGCACCGGCTCTGCTTAGCTAACGGCGGGGCGAGGTGCCGCGAGCCTGGAACGAGCGACGGCTGTCGCGCGCCGGCTGCGGCTGTCAGTAAACGACGGCCTGGGCGCCCTCGGCGGTGATCTCTGCCACGAACGTCGTCGCCCCGGAGATCCGCACCCCCTTGATGACCTCTTGCTCCGCGATGTTCCTGCGCGCGGCGCACTGGGTGCACAGCGTTACGGTGCCGCTCGCGAGCACACCCGCCAGCAGGTCCGCGAGCGGTGCAGCATGCGGCAGGTCAAACTCTTCCGCACGACCGGGCAGGGCGAACCACGCCGCCTCGCCGGTAAGCCAAAGGGAAACGGGAACGCCGCTGGCCGCCGCCGTCGCGGCTACCGTGAACGCTTGGTTGCAGCGTTCCGCGTCGTCCTTGCCCGCCGTTACCTTGACCACGAGTGATCGCGTCGCCATGCGCTGACCCTAACAAGCCGGGCCGCCAAGGGCGACGGCCCTCGCCCCGGGGCGTGGGCCGGCAACGCCCATCGCTGGGTGCCCGGCGATGTCCTTCGCTGGAGGTATGAGCCCAGCATGGCCGGTCGCCCCCGTATCAGCCTGCGGTAGCCGCACTGGTGGATATGGGTTTCAAGCAATGGCTCCTCGCTGCGGCCCGACGGATCCAGCCACCTCGCTGCTTGGGCGAAGCTCGCCGCTTGATGGCATGGCACCGCCGCCGTGTGCGCTGGGCGCCGTATGCTTCCGCCATGTCCGGTGTCCTCAGCGTGGCCATCCTGGCGGCCGTATTCGGCGCTGTCGCGACCGCGGCGCTGTGGTTGGCGGCGCGGCTCTACCGTGCGGGCGTGAGGGACCGCGCGGGAGGGAGGAACCGCGTCGGCGGGAGAAACCGCGCGGGCAGGAGACCGGGCGCGCCGGTGGCCGGGTCTACGGAGCCAGTATCGGCGGAGGTGAACGGGCCGGCGGGGCCAGTATCGGCGCAAGCGGCCGGGCCTGAGCCGGTCAGGCCGGAGCCGGTCAGGCCGGAGCCGGTCAGGCCGGAGCCGGTCAGGCCGGAGCCGGTCAGGCCTGAGTCGGTCGCTACGGGGCCGGTCGGTACGGGGCCGGTCGGTACGGGGCCGGTCGGTACGGGGCCGGTCGGTACGGGGCCGGTCGGTACGGGGCCGGTCGGTACGGGGCCGGTCGGTACGGGGCCGGTCGGTACGGGGCCGGTCGGTACGGCGCCGGTCGGGCCGACTCGGGTGAAACAGGTGGAACCGGTGAACTTGGCCGAGCCGGCGGGCGCGCCGGAGAGCGGTAGCGGCCGATGATGCCGGCCGCTGATCCTCATCCCGGCCTGGCTCCGCTGCTGTTCCTGCTCGGCACGTGGGAGGGCGCGGGTATCGGCGGATACCCGACCATCGAGAGCTTCAGGTTCGGGCAGGAAATCAGCTTCACGCATAACGGCAAGCCGTTCCTTAGCTACGTAAGCCGGACCTGGCTGCTCGACGAGGAAGGCATCCC
This sequence comes from uncultured Actinomycetota bacterium, assembly GCA_963727015.1. Classification (GTDB taxonomy): domain Bacteria; phylum Actinomycetota; class Actinomycetes; order Streptosporangiales; family Streptosporangiaceae; genus DATFVJ01. Next base: position 1,091,664 of record CAVSEV010000011.1, read on the forward strand.
CGGGCGTCCGCTTGCCACGGAGAGCGGCTACTGGCGGCCGCAGCCTGGCGGCGACGTCGAGGTGCTGCTCGCGCATCCCACCGGGCTCGCCGAGGTTTACCTGGGCGAGGTAACCGATACCCGGATCGAGCTTCGCACCGATATCGTCGCCCGTACCGCGACGGCCAAGGATGTCGCCGCGGGCCACCGGCTCTATGGCCTGGTGGGGGACGATCTGGCGTGGGCGTATGACATGGCGGCCGTTGGCCAGCCTATGCAGCCGCACGTGTCCGCACAGCTCAAGCGCGTAGCTGATGGCGGTGTCTAGCATCGGCGGCGACGACAGTGCCGCCGCTGACCCCGGTCGTCCGTCCGGGGTCGTGGGCGGCACCTCCGCGCCGCCGGCGATCTGCGAGACACGCCCCAAGGGGGCAGGTGCGTGTACGGGCAGGGGAAGAAAATCCCCCGGGCCACTCCCGTACAGCAGGCCGATACCGACGACGGCACCTAGCTTTCCAGTACGGGGGCCGGATGGACGAGTTCCGGCCAGCCCGGGGGTGCGGTGTCTGCCTAGTGTTCGCCGGCCGCCGATCCGCGGCCTGCGTTCAGGCGGGACGGCGGCTAGCTGACAGCCACCTCGCGAGTCCTACTGCTATGCATGCTGTTGGACCACCTCCTTTCCCGCGTAGCCGCAGGCTATGCCGGAGGGCGCCGACATGGCAAGAGCATTTGGCGGGCAGCTGCCCGCCCTCCGTGGCGGCTCGTTGAAACCCGCGGGCAGATGCGCAGAACCGGCCCAGGCCGCGTCGCCAGCCCGAGGCCGTAGACTCTGCTCATGGCCCGGACGTGGCACGAGGAACTCCGGTCGCGGGGATACCGTGTCACGCCGCAGCGGCAGCTTGTGCTCGAAGCGATCAACAAGCTCGAACACGCGACACCCGAGGACATTTGCGCGGATGTGCAGCTGACGGCCAGAGGCGTGAACATCTCCACGGTCTATCGGACCCTCGAGCTACTCGAGCAGCTCGGCTTGGTGAGTCACACGCATCTCGGACACGGCGCTCCGACCTATCACCTGGCGGCGCAGGCGGATCACGTGCACCTCGTCTGCAGGGACTGCGGCAAGGTGACGGAGGTGAGCCCCGCGATCGTGCGCGACCTGGTGAACGCGCTCGACCGTGAACTCGGCTTCGAGACCGACGTGGGTCACCTGACCGTGTTCGGCCGTTGCGGTGCCTGCAGGACGCACAGCAGGGGCGGCGCTGACGCGGCGACCTGCTGAGCGCACGCCGCGGCTGCTGGGGCAACGGCGGAGATCCCGGCAAGCCCTGCTTGTTCTCGAAGAGCCGATAGCGGGGCCGCCCGCGACGGCGCCAGTGCCGGCCACGACCCCGGTCGTCGTCTGGGGGTCTGGGCGGCACCTCCGCCCCGCCGAACACCTGCGGGATATGCCCTAGCCTTGGCGCCATGGAAAGCCCATTGCTCCGGTCACCTGGAGCGGTCGCCGCGGACGAGCCAGACTCATACGTCGCCGGGCACTACGGTGAGCCATTCGCAGAACAGCGTGCGCTGGTCTCCGGCGCCGGCCTGGTCGACCGCAGCAACCGAGGCGTGGTCCGGATCACCGGCCCCGACAGGTTGTCCTGGCTGCACAGCCTGACCACGCAGCACCTCGAGCGGCTGGCCCCGCAGACCGCCACCCAGGCGCTAGTACTCAGCCCGAACGGCCACGTCGAGCACCACCTCACGCTCGTCGACGACGGCGCCGCAGCGTGGGCGCATGTCGAGCCTGGGATGGCGCCAGGCCTGGTCTCGTTCCTCGATTCGATGCGCTTCATGCTCCGGGTCGAGCCCGCGGACGTCACCGGGCAGTTCGCGGTGCTGACGCTGAAGGGCCCGCGTGCAGGCGACCTCGCACCTGAAGCTGCGGCAACGCTGCGGCAGCCGTTCGGTATCGATTTGATCGTCATGAGGAATCAGCTGGAGACGCTGGCCGCGGAGCTGACCGGGCAGGGTGATAGCGGGCAGGGTGATAGCGGGCATGGTGATAGCGGGCATGGTGATGGCGGGCAGGGTACTGGCCATGGTGCCCGCCTAGCGGGCATGTGGGCGTTCGAGGCGCTGCGCATCGCCGCCCACCAGCCGCGCTTTGGCCTTGACACCGACCAGCGCACTATCCCGCACGAGGCCGGCTGGATCACCACCGCCGTGCATCTGGACAAGGGCTGTTACCGGGGCCAGGAAACGGTGGCGCGGGTTCATAACCTTGGCCATCCGCCGCGCCGCCTGGTCATGCTTCACCTCGACGGAAGCGTGGACAGGCTGCCCAGCCACGGTGACCCGGTCGAGCTCGGCGGTGCGGTGGTGGGGTTTGTCGGCTCCGCGGCGCGGCACTACGAGCTGGGGCCGATCGCGCTGGCCCTCGTCAAGCGGACCATCCCGGTGAACGCTGACCTTCTCGCGGCCGGCATCGCCGCCGCGCAGGAGGTCGTGGTCTCCCCTGACGAGGGCGCAAACGTCAAGGTCAGCTTGCGAGCGGCAGCCAGGTCGCTGCGCCGCGCGTAGCCTGGGCGCACCAGCGCACCGTTCCTCGTACCGCCTGGAGGTCGCACGCGATGCTGCGCCGCAGCCTATTGGCGATGTCGGAAAGCGCCCGCATCCGCAGGTTCATCGCCGCCGCGCCGTACACCAGGGACGTCGTCGCCCGCTTCGTCGCCGGTGACACCGCGGCGGACGCGGCAAGAGTTACCGAACGGCTGCGCGGCGACGGCTTGCTTGTCACGCTCGATCACCTCGGTGAGGACACGACGCAGCCCCAGCATGCCGCGGCGGTTGCCGACGAGTACGTGGGGCTCATCGAAGGCCTGGCCAGGGCAGGGCTCGCTGGGCCTGTTGGCCCTGCTGGGCCCGCGGCGGGAGCCGCGATCGGCGCGGCCGAGGTGTCGGTCAAACCGTCGGCGGTCGGGCTCGGGCTCGCCAGTCATGGTGAGAAGACCGCGACCGGCCACATCGCCAGGATCTGCACGGCCGCCCGCGCCGCAGGAACCACTGTCACCGTCGACATGGAAGATCACGCCGCGGTGGAGCCCACCCTCCGCATCGTGGCGGAGTTGCGTGCGGAGTTCGCCGAGCTCGGCTGCGTGATCCAGTCGTATCTGCGCCGCTCGGAGCGGGACTGTGCGCAACTGGCCGGGCCCGGCATCCGGGTCCGGTTGTGCAAGGGCGCGTACCAGGCGCCAGACGATGTCGCGTTCGTCACCCGTCACCAGATTGACCGTTCGTACGCGCGATGCCTGCGTGTGCTGATGGCGGGACGGGGCTACCCGATGCTTGCCACGCACGACCCCAGGATGATCAAGATCGCACTCGCGCAGGCGACGCTGAATGGCCGGCCAGCTAGCAGCTACGAGCTCCAGATGCTGTACGGCGTCAGCCCGGCCGCGCAGCGCAAGCTCGCTGCCTCCGGCTACACCATGCGGGTATATGTGCCTTACGGGAATGACTGGTATGCCTACCTCGTGCGTCGGCTGGCGGAGCGCCCGGCCAACCTGATGTTCTTCTTCCGCGCGCTGGCTTCGCGGCGGTAACCGGGGTAACCGGGTAGCCACGGTCATGGGCCGCCCGCCCCGCGGCGGATAAACTGCCCAGGTGATTGCGATTCTCGGCGCCGGAAAGATGGGTGAGGCCCTGACCTCCGGGCTGCTAAAGGCGGGGCGGCCGACATCCGAGGTGATCGTCGCAGTGCGCCGGCCTGAGCGCGGCGCCGAGTTGCGCGCGCGTTACGGCGTGGAGGCGTTGACAGCGAGGGAAGCCGCGAAGGTGGCGGCCACGCTGGTGCTCGCGGTAAAGCCGCAGGACATGGCCGCGGCATTGGACGAGATCGCACCGTGCCTGGAGCCCGGGCGCCTCGTCGTGTCGGTGGCGGCGGGTATCACCACGGGCTTCATCGAGAACAGGCTGGGCCTTGACCTGCCCGTGGTCCGTGTCATGTCGAACACGCCAGTGCTCGTCGACGAGGCGATGAGCGTGATATCGGCTGGGCGGTTCGCAGGCGCGGAGCATCTGCGCCGCACCGAGGAACTGCTGCGCCCGGTCGGCAAGGTACTGCGCATCCCCGAGTCGCAGCAGGACGCGGCGACCGCACTGTCTGGCAGCGGGCCCGCCTACGTCTACTACCTGGTCGAGGCAATGGTGGACGCTGGGATCCTGCTTGGCATCCCGCGCAGCGTCGCGCTCGAGATGGTCATTCAGACCGTCTGCGGCGCGGCCACCATGCTGCGCGAATCGGGAGAGCATCCGGTGCTGCTGCGAGAGGCCGTCACCTCGCCCGCGGGTACCACCGCCTCGGCCGTGCGTGAGCTGGAGAAACACCGCGTGCGGGCGGCATTCCTCGCCGCCATCGAGGCCGCCCGCGACCGCGGCCGTGAACTGGGCACGCAGGGCTAGGGAAGAGCCGTGGGGATCCCCGGAATGGCGGACGCCGCTGCGGGCTGCACGCTTCAGGTCGTCTGGGACGACACGCTCGCGAATTACGACTTCGGGCCTGGGCATCCGCTGGCTCCGGTCCGGGTTGAGCTGACCATGGCGCTCGCCCGTGCGCTTCGCGTGTTCGATTCGCCCGGGGTGTCGCTCGTCGCGGCCGAGTCGGCCAGCGAGAAGCTTCTCGAACTCGTGCATGACCCCTCCTACATCGCCGCGGTCAGGCGGGCAGGCCAGACAATGGCGCCCGATCCTGCGTTCGGCCTCGGCACGCCGGACAACCCGGTGTTCGGCGCGATGCACGAAGCGTCCGCGCTCGTCGCAGGCGCCACCGTAGCCGCGGCCAGAGCCGTCTGGACCGACGCGGCGCATCCCGCGACCCACGCCGCCAACGTGGCGGGCGGCCTCCACCATGCGATGCGCCGTGCGGCCAGCGGGTTCTGCGTGTACAACGACCCGGCTATCGGCATCGCCTGGCTGCTCACCCAGGGCGCAGAGCGGATCGCCTACGTCGACCTTGACGTCCACCACGGGGATGGCGTGCAGGCGGCCTTCTACGCTGACCCTCGCGTGCTGACGATCAGCCTGCACGAGCATCCGCGCTTTCTCTTCCCCGGCACTGGCTACCCCACCGAGACCGGGTCAGGCGACGGCGTGGGTTACGCCGTCAACGTCGCGCTGCCCGCTGGCACGGGTGATGCGGCGTGGCTGCGCGCGTTCAACGCGGTCGTGCCGCCGCTGCTGCGCGAATTCCGGCCGCAGGTGCTCGTCAGCCAGCATGGCTGTGACAGCCACCGGCTTGACCCGCTCGCCCACTTCGAGCTGAGCCTCGATGCGCAGCGGACCGCTTACTCCGCTGTGCACCGGCTGGCGCACGAGACGGCGGGCGGGCGCTGGATTCTCACCGGCGGCGGCGGTTATGCGCTTGTCGAGGTCGTGCCGCGAGCCTGGACCCACCTGCTCGCCGAGGCTGCTGGCCTGCCGATTGATCCCGCCACCGAGACGCCGCGGGAGTGGCGGGACTACGCCAGGTCGCGCACGGGCGAGCAGGCGCCTGAGCGGATGACGGACGGGGAAGACGCCCTGTACAGGCCGTTCGGTGATGGTTACGATCCCGCTGATCCCGTGGATCGGTCCATCATGGCTACCCGGGTGGCCATTTTCCCTGGCCATGGGCTTGATCCGCAGCCCTGACAGGACCTCATGTACCGGGGCTGTGGAGACTGCAGGGGCAAAAGACCTGCCTCGCCAGGGTTGCACCATTCTGTACGGGACTTACCCTGGAGACGTGCGTGACTGATGCGCAGATTCCGGACGTCGTCAGGTCATGTGCGGAAGAGGGCAATCAATGGATGCAGGCGACCGTCCGCTTAGCGAAGTTAAGTTCCTGACCGTGGCAGAAGTTGCCTCGATCATGCGCGTGTCCAAGATGACCGTCTACCGGCTGGTGCACTCAGGCGAGCTTGAGGCGATCCGGGTGGGGCGGTCATTCCGTGTGCCAGAGCAGGCAGTTCACCACTACCTGGAAGACGCGTTCGTCGGGACGGGGTGAGCACGCCTAGGATGACCGGACAGTCATCGTAGGTCTTTCCGCCGCGGGGATCCCAAGGTCCGGCTCAGGTCGGTGAGACGGGACACGTGGCACTGAGGGCGCTGGCAGCGGCGGTACCCTTACTCCGGGCATGCGCCTGGTATCTGGTGTTCAGTTATGCGTGCCCGTCCCTCGGGTCTGAGTGAAGGTGGTGTCGTGGGTTCTGTCATCAAGAAGCGCCGCAAGCGAATGGCCAAGAAGAAGCACCGCAAGCTCCTGAAGAAGACGCGTATCCAGCGGCGCAACAAGAAGTAAAGGGAAGGCGCGCCAGGCGCCACCTGGCCGCTGCCGCCGCCCGGGCAGGTCTGGACAGGCAGCTCTGGGCAGGCAGAGCTGGGCAGGCAGAGCTGGGCAGGCGAGAGCTGGGCAGGCGGGGGCTGGGCAGGCGGGGGCTGGGCAGGCGGGGGCTGGGCAGGCGGGGGCTGAGCGGGCAGGCGGGGGCTGAGCGGGCAGGGCTGGGCAGGACTGGGCTGGGCGGCCCGCGGGCAGGCTCCAGGCAGGCCGCTGCAGGCCGGCGTTCCAGGCAAGCGCCCCAGGCAAGCCGCTCCAGGCTTAGGAGCACCGATGGCTCGAGTTGTCCTCATAACCGGCGTCTCCGGATACCTCGGCGCCGAAGTAACCGCGATCTTGCGGGACGAGCCAGGCATCGAGCGCTTGATCGAGGTGGCGGGCCCGGATACCGCCGCTGATGCTGCCTGGCGGCCGCGGCCCGCTGAGGCGGCAGCCGACTGGCCGCGGCAGGCTGCGGGACAGGCGATGCGGCCGGACGAGGAGGTTGTCCGGCTCGACGTGCGGACAAACCAGCTCGGGGATCTGATCAAGGCGACCGGCGCGGATACTGTCGTGCATCTCGGCCTGGCCACCATGCCGGGGGCCGCGGGTGGCCGCGCGTCGATGAAGGAGACCAACGTCGTCCGCGCGATGCAACTGCTCATCGCGTGCCAGCGGTCGCCGAGCGTGCGCAAGCTGGTTGTTCGGTCCAGCACGGCGGTATACGGCACCTCGGCTCGCAATCCCACCGTCTTCACCGAGGATATGGAGCCGAGGGCGAGCTACGGCCTGGCAAGGGACGTGCTCGACGTCGAGGGGTACGTCCGTGGCCTGGCGCGGCGGCGGCCTGACATCGCCGTTTCTGTGCTGCGGTTCGTGAACTTCCTCGGGCATCGCGTGGACTCGCCGCTGACGCGGTATTTCATGTTGCCGGTGACGCCGACCGTGCTCGGCTACGATCCGCGGATCCAATTCGTGGACATCTCGGACGGCGTCGAGGTCATCAGGCGGATGGTCGCGGACGACCATCCTGGGATCTTCAACGTCACCGGGCGGGGCGCCATGTACCTTTCCCAGTGCCTGCGCCGCCGCGGTCGCGTGCCCGTGCCGATGCCCGGGCCCGCCCTCGACGTCATCGCGGGCCTCGGCCTGTTCCCCGATGTGTCGCCCGAACAGCGTGACCTGCTCAGGTACGGGCGTGTGGTGGACGGGACGAAGCTTGAGCGCGAACTGGGCTGGGCGCCGCGGCGCACCACGGAGGAAGCGTTCGCCGCCTTCGTAGCGGACCGCGGGCTCACCTGCGGCCGCTCCGTCGGCGCGGTAGACGGCGCGCTCGCCGCTGCGCTCGACGCTCTGCGGTCCGCGGAGGCTCGCCAGGTGCAGCCGTACTCGGAAGGCGCGATGACATGACAGACATCGGCACCGCCAACGGGCGCCCGGGCGGCCATGCGGATGAGGCCGACGCACTCGCGGAGCAGATCCGCACGCTGCTGGCCTTCCTGCGCCGCAGGATCAAGGGTGAGTACGAGATCGATGAGTTCGGTTTCGACACCGACCTCAACGAAACCGTGCTAATGCCCGCAGTCCGGATGCTCTACCGGCATTGGTTCCGCGTTCAGCTGCGCAATGTGGAGCACGTGCCTGACAAGGGCGGCGCGCTCGTCGTGTCCAACCACTCGGGCACACTTCCCGTCGATGCAATGATGCTGCAGGTCGGCCTGCTGGACGAGCACCCGGCGCACCGGCATCTGCGGCTGCTCGGGGCGGACCTTGTCTACGCGATGCCGGTGCTTTCCCATCTGGCGCGCAAATCCGGGCACGCGCTCGCCTGCCCGCCCGACGCGGAGCGCCTCTTCGACCTCGGTGAACTCGTCGGGGTGTGCCCCGAGGGCTACAAGGGCCTCGGCAAGCCGTTCTCGCAGCGGTACCACCTGCAACGCTTCGGCCGCGGTGGCTTCGCGGCGTCGGCGATCCGCGCGGGCGTGCCGATAATCCCATGCGCGATCGTCGGCGCCGAGGAGATATTCCCGATGATCGCCAACGCCCGGCCGGTCGCGCGGCTGTTCGGATTCCCCTACTTCCCGATCACCCCGCTGTTCCCGTGGCTTGGGCCGCTCGGCGTGATCCCATTGCCGTCTAAATGGCTCATCGGATTCGGCGAGCCGGTGCAAACCAACGGCTACGAGGCGGGTGCGGCAGACGATCCGGCGACCGTCTTCGAGCTCACCGATCAGGTGCGGGAGACGATTCAGCAGATGCTGTACAAGCTGCTGCTCGAACGCGGCGAGGCATTCGGCTGACGGCCCGCCTCCGCTGGGCAGATTACCCGAGGCGCCGCTTGCGCCGGATGGCGGCGCCCGCCGCGACCCCGCCCGCGATGGCCCCCGCTCCTGCCGCCACCGGCAGCGCGATCATCGTGGCTTTGCGACCGGTACGGAAATCGTGCACCGGCCAGCCCTCACGACGGGCGTGCGCACGCAGCTCGGAGTCGGGGTTGACCGCATTCGGGTGGCCGACGATCGACAGCATCGGCAGATCGTTGACCGAGTCGCTATATGCGGAGCAGCGGGAAAGGTCCAGGCCCTCCCGGCTGGCGAGCGCGCCGATCGCAGCCGCCTTGGCCTCTCCGTGCAGCAGTCCGCCGACAAGCCGGCCAGTGTACCTGCCGTCAGCCGCCTCGGCCACGGTGCCGAGTGCCCCGGTGAACCCCAGGCGCGCCGCGATGGTCTCGGCGAGGTCGGCAGGAGTGGCGGTGACCAGCCAGACCCGCTGGCCGGCGTCGAGATGGTGCTGGGCAAGGTTCCTGGTGCCTTCCCAGATCCGGTCCGCCATTGTCTCGTCGTAGATTTCCTCGCCCAGCGTGTGGATATCCGTGACCTTGTGCCCGGCCACAAACGCGAGTGCCGCCTCACGTGCGGCATCCAGGTGATCGGCTTTCTCGCCGCTGAGCCGGAGCGATATCTGACCCCAGGCGAACCTGGCCAGGTCCCGGGTGCCGAACATCTTGCGCGCGGCGAGCCCGCGCGCGAAATAGTAGATCGAGGCGCCCCGCATGATCGTGTTGTCGACGTCGAAGAACGCCGCCGCCGCAGGATCGGGATCCGGTGTTGCCGTCGCCACGTGGGCGGCGGCGGCAGCGGCTTCACCGGCCAGCGCGGCCCGCTGCCCGTTCGCCTCGTTTCCATTCGTCGTATGGCCGGGCCAGACCCGCATCAGCCCCCTCATGACGTCCAGCTTAAACGCACTACCTACGCTCGTCGCCGCACCGGGTGAACACCGTTCCACCTGCAAGTTAACTACCGGATATCTGGCTGCCCTTCGCATCCGCAGCGCGTGTCGGGCACCATAGGCGGGATGTCTGTTGCCGTTCTCGTCGCATTTGCCGGCGCCCTTGTCGCCGCCGTGGGCACGGGTATGCTCGCCGGCCGGTTCATCCGCGCACCGCGAGTGGGCCTCGCTGCCTGGTCTTCCGTGCTGCTCCTGCTTGCGGTGGCGCTTGGCGCGCAGACCATGGGCTTCGCGCTCGGCTTCAGCGCCGCCACCTTCCGCGCGGTGCAGGTCGCCGGGCTGCTGCTTGCCCCGTTGTGGACGGCCTGGGGCCTGGTGGAAGTTGCTGGGCGCACCATGCCTGCCAGGTTCGCGGCGCGGCTGGCCGTGGCCGCGCTGACTGTCGTACCTGGCGTGATCTTGATTCTCGATCCGCTGACCTCAGGTCCCGCGTTCGGCAAGGCATGGCCGGGCGAGGGCCACTACATGCTGCTGCCCAAGTCGGCGCTCACCGGGATCCACGTCATCGCCGTCGCGGTGGCGCTGCTAATGACGTCAATTGCCGCGGTACGAACCCGGCGCGACCCGGCGTGGTGGGACGTGTTCGTGTCCGCCACGGCCGCGGCGGCCGCGGTCCTGTTCATGGTCGGCCTCGGATTCAGCTTGCCGAGCGTGGGGTACCCGCTGCTGACGGCCGTCGCGGCCGGCCTGGTCTGGTTCGCGGCAAGCAGGTCCGGGCGGGTCCGGCTGGATCATGCGCATGCGGATGGCGATCTGGGTGCCGCCACGGTGCAAATCGGGCGCAGCCGGCACCGCCGTCCGATCGTCGATGACGCCGACAGCATGGACCGGATGGATCCGATGGACCGGATGGATCCGATGGACCGGCTGGATCCGATGGACCGGATGGACCGGATGGATCCGATGGACCGGATGGGTCCGATCGGCACGGTGGATCCGATGGGCGCCGTGGACCCGATGGGCACCGTGGACACGATGGGCGCGATGGACCCGATGGACCCGATGGGCGCTAGGGACGGAATGAGCGCCAGGGACTGGATAGACCCAGAAGGCCCAGAAGACCCGATGGGCCCACAAGAGTTGACGGGGACCAGGGATACCGGGGGCACCGTGGGGCCGATCCGCGCGATCGACGATCCCCTGACAGGTGCGCTCGCGGCGCTTGGTAAGGACCGATTCCCTACGGCGCGGGAGTTCGGCCCGGTCACGGGGTCGGCCGTTACGCCTGGGCCGGCTGTGGAACCCGCGGTGCCCATGGGGCGCGCGGCGTCGGCCACGCCGCCGGTGCCTGCCGCGGCGCTGCCCGGGCAGCCGGCCGGTGCGCCGCCACCGCTGTTCGGGCTGATCGCGATCTATACCTTGCTCGACGGCAGCGGGGACGACTTCGACATGCTGAGCGAGCGGACGGTCGAGGCGGTCAGGGCGCAGGAACCCGGCACGCTGATTTTCGTTGTGCATACCGTGCCGAAGGCCCCGATGCAGCGGATCTTCTATGAGGTTTACCGTGACCGCATGGCCTACCGCGATCACCAGCACATGCCGTATGTCGAGGACTTCTTCGCCAGGCAACGCCGGTATGTGCTCGCCACCAACGTGATCGAACTTGACCTGCGCGATGCGAAAGTGTCGGCTCTGCCGCCGCTCGGCGCGCTGTTCAGCCGAGACGGCGGAGGGTGATTCATCGTGCTGGGCAAGCGACGCGGTACCGGCGGTGATGCCGGCCGGCCGGATCCAGCGGCTCACGAGATCACGCTTCTCAGCAGGCCCGGGTGCCATCTATGCGACGACGCCCGAGCTGTCGTGGCCCGCGTTGCGGCGGATCTTGGCCTGACCTGGGAGGAGCGGGACATCACCGGTTCAGCCGCGGACATGAGCCAGTATGGGGACATGATTCCTGTCACACTCATCGACGGTGTGCAGCACGATTTCTGGCGGGTCAGCGAGGACCGGTTGCGCGCGGCACTGGGTGGTGGACGCCGGTGACTTTGTGCAAACGTTCACAAAGGCGTACCGTTGACGCACAGTCCACGCGCCGGGCCAGGCGTCCACCGGATCCCTGACGGCCCGTCGCGCCGTCGATCCCGCACAGGAGCGCCGGCGTATGACCCGCCGTCCAACGTCCCCCAATGGCAGCTACGGCATTCCCGAGGCAACCGTTGCCCGGTTGCCTGTGTACCTGCGTGCTCTGCATGCGCTCGCCGAGCGCGGCGTCACGACGGTATCCAGTGAGGAGCTTGCCGCCGCCGCCGGTGTCAACTCGGCCAAGCTTCGCAAAGATCTGTCTCATCTTGGCTCCTATGGCACTCGCGGCGTGGGGTACGACGTTGATTACCTCGTGTACCAGATATCCCGTGAACTCGGGCTCACACAGGACTGGCCCGTGGTCATCGTCGGGGCCGGGAACCTCGGCCGTGCGCTGGCGAACTACGGCGGCTTCGCCACCCGCGGCTTTCGCATCGCGGCGATCCTTGACGCCGACCCCGCGGTTGTCGGCAGGCGGATCGCGCGGCTGACGGTCGACCACGCGGACGCGATCGAGGCCGTCGTCAAGCAGCACGGCGTTTCTATCGGCGTCATCGCCACGCCCGCAGGATCCGCCCAGAACGTCTGCGATCGTCTTGTCGCCGCCGGGGTCACGAGCATTCTCAACTTCGCGCCCGTCGTGCTCGGCGTGCCTGACGGCGTCGACGTGCGTAAGGTTGACCTGTCAATCGAGCTCCAGATTCTGGCCTTCCATGCCCAGCGCAGGTCCGCAACCCCATTTCCGCGCCGCGCCGGATCGCTGTCGCCGAGCGTGGCGGTACCAGATGATGCAGCGATAGCCACCTTGGCTACGGCGAGGGCCGCGGTAGGTGAGGTGCCGGACCTGGGGTCGCGGCTGGCGTCGGCTGAAGCAGTTTCTTCGCCGGTCGAGGCGTAGGCGGTGAGGGCATGAGTGTGCTCGTGGTCGGCCTGAGCCACAAAAGCGCGCCCGTCGCGCTGCTTGAGCGCGCGACCGTTACCGGCGACGCCGCCGGCAAGCTGCTGCACGATGTCCATTCCACCGAACACGCCGCCGGGGCCTTCGTGGTCTCCACCTGTAACCGCGTTGAGGTGTACGCGGACGTGGCGAAGTTCCATGGTGGCGTCTCGGCCATCTCGGAAATGCTCGCCAGGCACGCGGGTATCGATCTGGCCCAGCTGACGAGGCACTTGTACGTTCATTACGAGGAACGCGCCGTCCAGCACCTGTTCGCGGTGTCCTGCGGCCTCGACTCGATGGTCGCGGGCGAAGGGCAGATCCTCGGCCAGGTGCGCCAGGCCTTGAAGTACTCACAGGAGCAGGGAACGCTCGGGCGCCCGCTCGCGGATCTCGGCCGGCTTGCCCTGCACGCGGGTAAGCGGGCCCACAGCGAGACCGGGATCGACCGGGCAGGCGCGAGCATGGTCAGCGTCGCCGTCGATCTCGCCGCCGGCAGCCTGTACCCGGCTGGCCCGCCAGATCCGGCACGGCCGCTGGCCGCCGCGCGCACGGTCGTGGTGGGCGCCGGTTCGATGAGCGCGCTCGCCGCTACCACGGCCGACCGGGCCGGTGCGGGCGGCATCGTGGTAGTGAACCGTTCGCCGGTTAACGCGCAGCGGCTCGCCGGATCGATCCGGGGCGGGACCGCGGGGCTGGCCGAGCTTCCCGGCCTGATCGCCGAGGCCGACCTTGTTATCGCGTGCACGGGAGCCCCGGGAATGGTGATCACGGCCGAGATGGCGCGTGACGCGCTCGCTGCCCGCGGTCGGGCGCCAGGTTCCGGGCCCGATCGCGGCGGAGGTTCGTCCGGTCGTCGCAGCGGGCCTGTCGTCTTCATCGACCTCGCGCTGCCGCGTGACGTCGATCCGGCCATCGCCGGCCTGCCCGGTGCCGTGGTCATCGGCCTTACCGAAATCGGCGCCGCGAGCCGCAAGGACGCCCCAGCCAGCGACGCGACGGTTACCCGCGACGAGGACGTCGCTGCGGTCAGGCGGATCGTCGCTGAAGAGGTCGCGGCGCACGCATCTGCCGTGCACGCGGCGAGGGTGACCCCGACGGTCGTGGCGTTGCGCGCGAAAGCGGCCGGCGTGGTCGATGCTGAGCTGACACGATTGGCCGGACGCCTCGCGGGCACGGCGAGCCATGAGCTTGACGAGATCGCGCAGGCGATGCGCCGGGTGGTCGACAAGCTACTGCACGCGCCGACGGTGCGGGTGAAGGAGCTTGCGGGTTCCCCGGGCGGCGACGCGTACGCGGCGGCCCTGCGCGAGCTTTTCGACCTCGATCCGAAGGCGGTGGAGGCGGTGACGCGCGCGGACGCGGATCTGGGCGGCGAATCGGGCGGGACGTCGTGACCGGCCCCGTGAACCGGCCCCCGCTGAGGCTTGGCACCCGCCGCAGCCTGATGGCGAGGACGCAGGCCGGTCAGGTCGCGAAAATGATCACTGCGAGGACGGGCCGCGCGGTCGAACTCGTCGGGGTAACCACGTTCGGCGACGTCAGCAAGGCTGACCTTGCGAGCATCGGCGGCACCGGCGTGTTCGTCAACACGCTGCGCGAGCGGCTGCTCGCTGGTGAGGTCGATCTCGCCGTGCATTCGCTCAAGGACCTGCCGACGGCGCAGCCGGGCAGCATCGTGCTCGCCGCGGTGCCGCCGCGCGACGATCCGCGGGATGCGCTTGCCGCCCGCGGCGGCGCCAAGCTAGCCGACCTGCCTGCTGGTGCGCGGGTCGGCACAGGGTCGACGCGCCGGGTGGGACAGCTTCGCGCGCTCCGCCGCGATCTTGACTGCGTGCCAATCCGCGGCAACGCCGACAGCCGGCTCGCGAGAGTGGCCTCAGGTGATCTCGGCGCGGTCGTCCTCGCCTCTGCGGGCCTGATCCGGATTGGCCGCCAGGACGCTGTCACCCAGATCTTCGAGCCCGACGAGATGCTGCCGGCGCCAGGGCAGGGTGCGCTGGCCGTGGAATGCCGCGGCGATGACGCGGAGCTCGTCGGTGAGCTCGCCGCAGTCGATGACCAGTCGACCCGCGCAGCCGTTACGGCTGAGCGCAGCGTACTCGCCGCTTTGGAGGCTGGCTGCAGCGCGCCGGTAGGCGCATACGCTGCAGGAACAGATGTGCTGCACCTGCAAGCCATTGTCCTAACGGTGGACGGCTCCGGCGGGGTGCGATTGTCAAGGAGCGGTCCCGCCGGTACGGCGGAGCAACTAGGCCGGCAGCTCGCGGCCGAGTTGCTCGCTCGCGGAGCCGCGGCTCACATTTCCGTGCACGGCGCACGGCCGAACATCGGGGAGCATGCGACTTGAACCCCACGCCCGAACAGAACACGCCAGGCGGCGCCCAGCACGACGCCGCCAGCCCACCCGCCCGTCCGCCCACCGCCGCGCGGGCAGATGCCACGGCGAAGGGGCCCTCCCGGGCACGCGCCGCTTCGTCAACTTCGAGTGCGGCCCGCAATTCCGCCAAACAGGCTGGCTGGGTAGCCCTGGTCGGCGCGGGACCTGGGGACGAGAGCCTGCTGACGCTGCGCGCGGCCGAACTGCTCGCGCAGGCTGACCTTGTCGTAGCGAGTCCCGATCTTGCCGCTAAGCTCAATGCCCGCATGCCGCAGGATGCGGAGATCACCGGACCGACGGAGCTCACTGGTGATGCCCGCGCCATCGTCAAGGCTGCCAAGGCCGGCCGGCACGTAGTTCGCCTGTATCCAGGCGATCCCTTCGCCCTTTCGCCTGGCGCCGAGGTCGCCGCGACGTGTGCGAAGGCGGGAGTGCGGTTCGAGGTCGTTCCCGGTGTGCCGCCCGCGACGGGGGTTCCCGTCTACGCGGGCATTCCGCTCGGCTCCGACGTCGGCGGTGACGTCCGCATCGTGCACGCATCCGAGGTGAGCCGCGTGCCAGCAAGCCCGGGGTCGCTCGTGGTCCTCGACGCGGAGACCGGGCCGGCTGATATCGCCAAGATGCTCATCGGCGCGGGCTGGAGCGAGGATACGCCGTTCGCTGTTACCTGGAATGGGACGACCACCGCGCAGCGGACGGTCGTCTCGACCCTCGGCGGCATCGCGGCAGATCTGAAGGCGGCCGGCGTCAGCCCGCTAACCACCGATGGGCCCGCTGTTGCGGTGGCCGGCCCGTCCGTCGCCGCGGCCGCGAAGGTGTCGTGGTTCGAGACGAGGCCGTTGTTCGGCTGGCGGGTGCTCGTGCCCAGGACCAAGGAACAGGCAGGTGCGCTGTCGCAGCGCCTGCGCGCGCACGGCGGCGTACCTGAAGAGGTGCCGACCATCACGGTCGAACCGCCAAGGACGCCGCAGCAGATGGAACGTGCCGTCAAGGGCCTGGTCACCGGCCGCTACCAGTGGATCGCGTTCACATCGGTCAATGCAGTCCGGGCCGTCAGGGAGAAATTCGAGGAGTACGGCCTCGATGCGCGCGCGTTCGCCGGAGTGAAAGTCGCGGCGGTCGGTGAGCAGACCGCGGCCGCGCTGCGGGCCTTCGGTATCACTCCTGACCTCGTGCCAGAGGGCCAGCAGTCGAGTGAGGGACTGGCCGCGGTGTGGCCGCCGTACGACGAGGTACTCGATCCGATCAATCGGGTGCTGCTGCCGCGCGCCGACATCGCGACGGAGACCCTTGTCGCGGCGCTCACCGAGCTCGGCTGGGAGACCGACGACGTCACTGCCTACCGCACGGTGCGGGCGGCGCCGCCGCCTGCGCCGGTCCGTGAGGCCATTAAGGGCGGCGGCTTCGACGCGGTGCTTTTCACCTCGTCCTCAACCGTGCGCAACCTGGTCGGGATCGCAGGCAAGCCGCATGCGGTCACCGTGATAGCCGTGATCGGCCCGCAGACCGCGAAAACGGCCGAGGAGTTCGGGCTCCGGGTGGACGTGATGGCGCCACGGCCGTCGGTCACCGCGCTGGTAGAGGCGCTGGCTGAGCACGGCGCGAGGCTGCGCGCGGCGGCGATAGCCGCAGGCGAGCAGGTGCGGCGCCCGAGCCAGCGCCGCCGCGGCGCCCGGCGAAGGGCCAACTGACGCGGCGACATCATGACGGTCGTGACCGCGGCGGCACGGCGAGAACGCTGGCCACGGCCCGGGGACGGCAACTGGCGGGGGATGAGGAGTGATGGTGATGAGTGCAAGCTTTCCCGCCGCGCGCCCGCGCAGGCTCAGGCGCACCGCGGCGCTGCGCCGCCTCGTGGCGGAGGTTACCGTCCGCCCCGCCGATCTGATCTTGCCGATGTTCGTCAAAGAGGGGATCGGCGAGCCGCAGCTCATCGGGTCGATGCCCGGGGTGGTCCAGCACACCAGGGACAGCCTGCGAAAGTCGGCGGTTGATGCGGTCGACGCCGGTGTCGGCGGGCTGATCTTGTTCGGGATCCCTGCGGTCAAGGACGGCCGGGGTTCGGCGGCTGACGACCCGGCCGGCATCGTCCAGCTGGCGCTCCGTGACGTTCACGCCGAGGTCGGCGACGGCGCGGTGGTGATGGCGGATCTGTGCCTCGACGAGTACACCGACCACGGCCACTGCGGCATGCTGGCCGCCGGCGGCGAGGTGGACAACGATGCGACGCTGCGGCGTTACGCGTCGATAGCGGTCGCGCAGGCAGCGGCGGGCGCACAGGTGGTCGCGCCGAGCGGCATGATGGACGGCCAGGTGGCCGCGATCCGCGGTGCGCTCGACGAGGCCGGCTACCCGGACGTGGCCGTGCTCGCGTATTCGGCGAAGTACGCGTCTGCGTTCTACGGGCCGTTCCGTGACGCGGCGGAGTGTGCGCCGCAGTTCGGCGACCGGGCCGCCTACCAGATGGACCCGCCAAGTTCCGACGAGGCGCTGCGCGAGGTCCTGCTCGACATCGACGAGGGCGCGGACGCGGTCATGGTCAAACCGGCGCTCGCCTACCTGGACATCGTCCGCCGGGTCGCCGAGACCGTGCACGTGCCCGTCGCCGCCTACCAGGTGAGCGGCGAATACGCGATGGTCGAGGCCGCTGCGGCGAACGGCTGGCTGGACCGCGATCGGGTGATCATGGAAACGCTCACCGCGATCCGGCGGGCAGGGGCCGACATGATCCTTACCTACTGGGCCACCGAGGCCGCGCGCCGTCTCTGAACGCCCGGACAGCCCGATACGTGAATCGGCGGATTCTCGTCCAGCAGTGAGCGGGCCGCTACAGTCTGCCGGGGGATCCCGGGGGGTCGTCCCCCCGGGATAATGCAGCCCGATACGTGAATCGGCGGATTCTCGTCCAGCAGTGAGCGGGCCGCTACAGTCTGCCGGGGGATCCCGGGGGGTCGTCCCCCCGGCGCTATACGGGCTTAACGGCTGCGCGGCGGATTCGGCTAAGGCGGTGCGCCGGCGCCGCTAATAGCGGTGCCGCGGGCTTGCCAACGCACTGCAGGGATTCGCCAATGGCACTGCACCGCCCTCGGTGGCAGTGACGCACCAGACCCGCTAACACCAGACCCGGTAACGGCAGTCACGAAAGCTCGCTAACGGCTGCGGACCTGACCCGCGGCAGCCATGTCCAAAGGGCACAATTTCCTGATCCAGGTAGCATTGTGCCGTATTGTCGCCGATTTGCAGCGATCATGAAAACCTGGTTCCAGCAGCTGTGTGGCCAGTGTCAGCCGGTTAGTTCGGGCTACCCGGGCGCAGCTCGCCACCGCCCGTGCGGATGATTGCCCGAGGGTTTGCTCGCGGCTTGACCGCCGCCTTATAGAAGGTCCGGCATCATCTGTAGCGCGGGACCCCCCATGCTCGGTCACGAACGCACGGATCCCCGTGCCGCCCCGGGTAAGGGATAATGACGGGAAAGGCGCGGCCTGGTGCTTAAAAGCGCGAGCACAGTGCTTAGGGGTAAGAGCACAGTGGTTAAGCTGCGAGCGCAGTGCTCAATGGCGCCGGCGCAGTGCTCAATGGCGCCGGCACAGTGCTCAATGGCGCCGGCGCAGTGCTTAATGGCGCGAGCGCGGTGTTTAATGGCGCGGGCGCAGTGCGCCCGGCCGTGGTGAGGGGTGGCCAATGGCCGAGGTGGTGTCGCGCCGCGGGCGCAGAAAGCTCCGCGAGCGGCTCGCCGCTGCGGCCGCCTACGCCGAGATGGGCTGGCCGGTGTGCGCGGGGGCATACCCGCTGCGTGGTGCGGAGCAACCGCCCGCCGGGCGACTTTCGCACAGCACCGGCCGCGCCTGTTCCTGTGACCGGGTCGGCTGCCCCGATCCGGGCGCGCATCCCGTCTCCGCGGCCTGGCAGATCCAGGCGACAGTGGACACGGGGGTGATCGCGAAGTGGTGGCGCGACCAGCCGGAAGCGAACCTGCTCCTGATAACCGGCCGTGTCTTCGACGTACTCGACGTGCCGGCGGCGGCGGGCCATATCGCGCTCGACAGGTTCGCTGAGTCTGGCGACGATCCAGGCCCGGTGGCGGCGTGCGGCCCGGACAGGTGCCTGTTCTTCGTCGTCACCCGCGGCGCGCCCATCGATGAGGTCGAATGGTGGTCGTGTCACCTGGACTGCGTCCCTGACGGCTTCGCGGACACACCTGGCCTACGCTGGCATTGCAGGGACAGTTTCGTACTCGCCCCGCCGTCGCGGCATATTTCAGGACAGCAGGCGCACTGGATCTGCGCGCCGGCAGGCCGGCCGCTGGCGGATTCGATGCGGGTTCTTCCTGTCCTGGTCGATGCGTGTGAGGAGGCTGGTGACTGGTGACCACGACCGACCTGTCCGCCGGACTGTTCCGCCGCGCGGCGGCAGTCACCCCAGGCGGGGTGAACTCGCCGGTTCGCGCGTTCGGTGGCGTCGGTGGTGTGCCCCGCTTCATGGTGTCGGGCAGCGGGCCGTACCTGACCGACGTGGACGGCCGCGAGTATGTGGATCTCGTCTGCTCGTGGGGACCGCTGATTCTCGGGCACGCGTTCCCGGCGGTCGTCAGCGCGGCCGCGCGGGCGGCGGAGCGGGGCACCTCGTTTGGCACCGCGACCCCTGGCGAGGTGGAACTGGCCGAGGAGATCGTCTCGCGCACGCCCGTGGATAAGGTCCGGCTGGTGAGTTCGGGCACCGAGGCCACCATGTCCGCGGTGCGCCTGGCGCGCGGCTGGACCGGGCGGTCCAAGGTGGTGAAGTTCGCCGGCTGCTATCACGGGCACGTGGATGCGCTGCTCGCCGCCGCGGGTTCGGGAGTGGCCACTTTCGGCCTGCCGGATAGCCCGGGTGTGACAGGCGCCGCGGCCGCCGACACGATCGTGCTTCCTTACAACGATCCCGGTGCGGCCCAGGCGGCTTTCACCAGCCACGGTGCCGGTATTGCCTGCGTGATCACGGAGGCGTGCCCGGCGAATATGGGTGTGGTGCCGCCCGCGCCAGGATTCAACAAGATGCTCGCGGAATTGTGCGCGGAGCACGGGGCGCTCTTCGTGCTCGACGAGGTCCTGACCGGCTTCCGGGTGACCAGGTCCGGCTGGTACGGGCGCGAGGGCGTGGCCGCGGACCTGATGACGTTCGGAAAGGTGATGGGCGGCGGGTTGCCGGCCGCCGCCTTCGGCGGCCGGGCCGCGATTATGGATCGGCTGGCACCAGCCGGCCCGGTATACCAGGCCGGGACGCTGTCGGGTAATCCGCTCGCGGTGGCGGCCGGCCTCGCCACGCTCCGCGAATGTACCGATGACGTGTACGCGCGAGTCGATTCCGCGGCCGCGCGGGTAGCGGCGCTCGCGGCTGACGCCCTCACCGCCGCAGGCGTGCCGCACCGCCTCCAGTCCGGCGGAAACCTGTTCTCCATTTTCCTTGGTGTCACTGGCCAGGTGCGCGACTTCGACGGCGCGCGGGCCCAGAGCCGCACCGCCTACGCGGCCTTTTTTCACGCGATGCTCGACGCGGGCGTGTACCTCCCTCCGTCACCGTACGAGGCCTGGTTCCTGTCCGCGGCACACGACGAGGCCGCACTCGACCGGGTGGCCGCCGCGCTGCCCAGCGCCGCGAAGGCCGCCGCACAGGCGCTCGGAGATGGCTGAACGGCTGCGCACGCCTAGCAGAGTGTCCCGCAGACCTTCCGTCGCCGTCGCCGAGAGTTCGACTATCGGCTCCTCGAGAACAAGCAGGGCCTTGCCGGATCGCCGCCTGGAGCACCGCCCGCATCCACCGAGATTTACGGGCCACGCCCGATCTTCCCGGCTTCGCCGGACCTAGCTCCCTAGCCGCTTATCCGACGATGATGGCGGCTACGCCTGCCGTGATGGCCAGCGCGGCTCCGAGCCGTCGGCCGAGGTTGCTTTCGCCGAGCAGGCGGCGGCCGAGCAGCACGCCGATCAGCACGCTGATCTCCCTGGCCGGAGCGATCGAGCTCACCGGGCTGAACACCAGGGCGGTGAGAACCAGGATGTAGGCGAGCGGCGACAGGACCGCCGCGCCAAGTACCTGCCCGCGGTAATCGCGCCACAGCAAGGCGAGCCGGCCGGTATTCCTCGCGGCCAGCGGCGCGAGCACGAGCGCCACCCCGGCGCCTGCGGCCCACTCTTCAAGCAGCGGCGGGATGTGCAGGCTCGCGACTGCGTACTTGTCCCACAGCGTGTACCCGGCGATGAATATCCCCGTCAGCAGGCCAAACGTGAGCGCTGCGGCACGGGGCATTGCCGCGCGATCGGGGAGGCTCAGGACGATGACGCCACCCGAGATCAGCAGGATTCCGGCGATCCCCGCGGGCCCTGGATGCTCGGCATATAGCGGGATCGCCACGAAGCTCGACAGCAGCAGACCGCTGCCGCGGGAAAGCGGGTAGACGAGGGAGAGGTCACCTGACGCGTAGCCGTGCTGCAGGGTAAGGAAGTACCCGATGTGCAGCAGTGCCGTGCCCGCAAGGAACACTAACGCGAGGGAGCGCAGGTGCGGCTGGGTCACGGCGAGGTCGATGCCGAGCACAGGCAGGTAGATGACGGTGCCGAGCGCGGTCACGATCCAGACGAAAGCGATCGTCCCAGCGGCCGCGGCCTGCTTGCTGAAGAGGTTCCAGCTCGCGTGCGCGACAGCGGCGACGGCGATCAGCGATACTGCGGTAAGGCTCACGGGCGGTCTCCTGTCCGTTCGGCCCCATTCGGGCGCGTCGAACTTCGGACCCTCGAGGCTTTTCTCCCGTGAGGTGTTGGCCGCCTTGAGACGGTTCCTGGCGCCGCTCGGTCCAGACCACCGGCCCTGATTGTATTTGTCGTCGGGCGGACCGGGCGCGGAACCCTAGGCGCAACCGCATGCTGATGTGAGTTTACCCGGCGGCCTGCGGCGCAGATCGCCAGGCCGGGCGGGCCGGCGGCCCCCGGTGCGGTGGCCAGGCCTGCCGGTAGGCTGGCCACGATATGACCGAGACGACCGTGGTTCACCTGCTCAGGCACGGGCAGGTCGACAACCCGCGGCGGGTGCTTTACGGCAGGTTGCCGGGATTCCACCTGTCCGACGAGGGCCTGCTGATGGCCAAGGTGGCCGCGCGCCATCTTGCCGCCCGCGATGTCACGGCCGTGTTCTCGTCGCCGCTCGAGCGTGCGCGGGAGACGGCCGGGCCGCTGGCAGAGCAGTTTGGCCTGCCCGTCGTCATCGACGATCACCTCATCGAGGCGGGCAACCATTTCGAGGGCCTCACGTTCGGGGTAGGCGACGGCTCGCTACGCCGCCCGCAGTACTGGGTGAAGCTGCGCAACCCGTTCCTCCCGTCGTGGGGGGAGCCGTACAGCGAGATCGCGGACAGGATGCTCGCGGCGATGACAGCCGCCCGCGACGCGGCACGCGGGCACGAGGCGGTCTGCGTGAGTCACCAGCTGCCCATCTGGATCGCGCGGCGCGCGGTCGAGGGTGTCAAGCTCTGGCACAACCCCGGACGCCGTCAGTGCGGCCTCGCCAGCCTGACCACCTTCACTTACGAGGGAAACAAGGTCGTCAGCATCGGTTACTTCGAGCCGGCCGGGGTGGCAAGCAACCGCCCGGACGTGCCAGGAGCCTGAAACGAACGCGCCGCCTCCGGCCGCCCGATCCCGCGGCGTTCCCGGTTAATGTCCCGCAACTCCTTGTGATCATGGAATTCGCGGCCGGCCCGGGCGCTCGGTGCGAACTGCCGGCCCAGTGTCCGGCGAAGGGGACCCGCCCGGCACAATAGGGCGGGAAACTACCGCCTGTAGGAGATCATTTAGGGGGTGTCTGTGGATCCTGGTCGCCCGCGAGCGGCCCGGCGCGCAGCGCCTGGGGGCAGCAGGGCCAGGCGCCGGGTGGCAAGGCCGCGGCCCGCCCTCGCAGCGGTGTCCTGCGCGGGCCGGCCAGAAGGCGGCCAGCCGT
The DNA here is from genome assembly GCA_963727015.1 of uncultured Actinomycetota bacterium. Taxonomy (GTDB): domain Bacteria; phylum Actinomycetota; class Actinomycetes; order Streptosporangiales; family Streptosporangiaceae; genus DATFVJ01. Next base: position 1,114,578 of record CAVSEV010000011.1, read on the forward strand.
CGTCTGGGCGTCGCGCAGCAGGCCAAAGATCTACGGTGCACCTCCTGATGCCCCGGTCCCTCCGCGCCACTCCAGCCGTCATGCGGACGAGCGTCGCCACGCTGGTCCTGGCGTTGCTTGCCGTGCTGCCCACGACGCTGGCCCTCACGGGTTGCTCGGCTGGGCCTGCGGCCTCGAGCGGCCCAGGAAATGGTGACACGAATTACGTCGGAGGGACGGTCGGCACCACCGCCTACCGGCCCGGCGAGCGCCCGCAGGCCCCGCAGGTCTCCGGCGTCACGCTGATTGGGCAGCAGCTCAGCCTGAGCAGTTACCGTGGCAAGGTCGTCGTGCTGAACTTCTGGGCGTCCTGGTGCTCACCCTGCCGTGCCGAGGCCCCGGTGCTGGCCCAGTTGTCGCGCACCTATCAGGCCAAGGGGGTCCAGTTCATCGGCGTCAACATCAAGGATCCAGGGCAGGCCAACGGCGCCGCGTACGAGCGGAGTTTCGGGATCAGATACCCGAGCCTGTACGACCCGGCCGGGCAGGTCCTGCTCGCGTTCCGTGACACTGTTCCGCCCGCGGCGATCCCGAGCACGCTCGTGATTGACCGCACGGGGCACATTGCCGCACGGGTTATCGGATCCGTGGACTACACGAACCTCAAGAACGAGATCAGCGGTTTGGCTGCGGCGGGCACCGGCGGGTCGTCATCCACGGAAGGTGGCGGATGAGCCCGTGACAGGTGCGCGAACCGCCGGCGTGGCCGATCAGGCCGGCCAGGACGCCGGGCCGTATCCGCCCAAGGATGGTGTGCAGGAAGAATCGGCGAGCCAGCCCGCGAAGCCGTTCGGGATAATGGGCTGGCTACGGTGGTGCTGGCGCCAGCTCACCTCGATGCGCACCGCGCTCGTCTTGCTTTTCCTGCTCGCCGTGGCGAGCGTGCCTGGCTCGATGCTGCCGCAGAACGGGACAGATCCGGCCAAGGTGCAGCAGTACATCAGCCAGCATCCGTTTCTCGGCCCGCTGCTGAACAGGCTGTCGCTGTTCGACGTGTTCGCCGCGCCCTGGTTCGCCGCGATCTACCTGCTGCTATTCGCATCGCTCGCGGGCTGCGTGCTGCCACGTGCGTTCCGCCTGGCGGTATCGGCACGCGCGAAGCCGCCTGCCGCGCCGCGGCATCCGGCACGGCTGCCTTTCGGCTCTGAGTACCGGACGCAGCAGCAGCCAGCCGAGGCTCTCGCGGCCGCAACCCGGCTGCTTTCCGAGAAGGGATTCCGGCTGCGGACCGGCGACGGCTGGCTGGCGGCGGAGAAGGGCTACCTGCGCGAGACTGGAAACCTGCTCTTCCATATCGCGCTGCTCGCATTGCTGGCCGCGGTGGGGCTCGGCGCGGTGTTCGGCTACAAGGCGGATATCCTTCTCACCGAGGGTGACGGCTTTGCGAATACGGTCGCCGATTACGACCAGTACCATCCGGGCCGTGCGGTCGCCCCCGGTGACCTGCAGCCGTTCACGATCTGGCTGGACAAGTTCAACGCGAGCTACATTACGTCCGGCCCGTTGCGTGGCGAGCCGTCCTCGTTCGCCGCCTCGCTTCGTTACCAGGAACAGCCTGGCGGGCCCATGCGCCGCTACGACCTGCAGGTCAACCACCCCCTGAACGTCGACGGGGCGAAGGTGTACCTGCTCGGTCACGGCTACGCGCCGCAGTTCCGGATCACCGACGGGACGGGCCGTCTGGCACTGCAGCAGGCGGTGCCTTTCCTGCCTGCGGACAACACCGACTTCACGTCGGAAGGCGTGATCAAGGTCCCGGATGCGCAGCCGCACCAGCTCGGTTTCGTCGGCGTCTTCCTGCCCACCGAGGTGGCATCCGGCGGACAGCTCAGCTCCGTCTTCCCCGCGCCGCTGAACCCGGCGGTCAGCCTGGTCTCCTATGCGGGCAACCTTGGCCTCAATTCGGGCGCACCGCAGTCGGTGTACCAGTTGCAGACCAGTGGCATGCGGCGGCTGCCGATCGAGCCGCGGCCGCTTTTTCCCGGCCAGTCGATGAAGCTACCTAACGGCGCCGGTACTGTCGCATTCACTGGATACCGGCAGTGGATCAGCCTGCAGGTGACCTACGACCCGGGCCGCGTTCCCGCGCTGATCTCCGCCATCGTGGCCATTTTCGGTCTGCTGCTGTCGTTCCTGGTCCGCAGGCGCCGCCTCTTCGTGCGCGTGCGCCCGGCAACGGCCGGGCAAGGCGCTGCGGCAGGGAACGGTGCCGACGTGGAGTTCGGCGGCCTGGCCCGTTCGGATGTGGCCGGCGGTTTCGAGGAGGAGTTCGCTGAACTCACCGCCGCGATGCGCGCGGCGCACGACGTAACGCAGCATGCGGCACCAGGCCAGGTGCCGCTGGATGTATCAGCCACGACAAGCGCAGGCAGCTCGGCAGGCACCGGCAGTTCGGCAGGCACCGGCAGTTCGGCAGGCACCGGCAGTTCGGCAAGCACCGGCAGTTCGGCAAGCACCGGCAGTTCGACAAGCACAGACAGGAAGTGAGGCTCGTGCCCGTCAATATCGGCATGGCCAGGCTCAGTGATCATTTTTTGCTGTTCACCGTGGTGATCTACTCGCTCGCCATGCTCGCCTACGCTGGCGAGATCGCGTACGGGCGGCGCCGTGGCAAGGCCACTGCCGAGCAGCAGGAACCTGAACTGGCCTTCGCCGGGGCCGTGGCGGCGCGCGCCGGTCAGCGGGGATCGGCCGCGCGGGCTGGTTCAGCCGGTCCGTCCGGTCCGGCTTTGCCGTCCGGTCCGGTGTTGCCGTCCGGTCCGGCCGGGCAGGTGGCAACGGGCGCTGGCGCGGGGGATGCGGCCGCCGGCGGCACGGACACGCCGGCCAGCGCAGCACCTGCCGGACTGTGGGTCCGTCTTGCGCTCGTGCTCACCACCATCGGGCTTGCTGCGCACGTCCTCGGCATCGTGACCCGTGGGCTGGCCGCGCACCGGATCCCGTGGGGGAATATGTACGAGTTCGTCACGGCGATCACCTGCGGCGCAGTGATCGTTTTCCTCGTGCTCGCGGTGCGCTATCGTGCATACTTCCTCGGCCTGTTCGTGATGGTTCCCGTCGTGCTCGGGCTGGGTTTGTGCGCGACGGTGCTCTACACCGCCGCCGGGCCGCTGATGCCTGCGCTCCATTCGTACTGGATCGCGATCCATGTGACCGCGGCGATCATTTCCTCCGGGATTTTCATTGTCGCGGCCACGACAACCGTGATGTACCTTTTCGCGGAGCGTAATGCTGCACGGGTCGCGGCCGGGTCGGCCGCCGGTGGCATCATGCGGCGATTGCCGAGACCCGAGGTCCTCGACCGTCTTGCCTATCGCACCGTGGTGTTCGGCTTCCCGATCTGGACGTTCGCGATCATCGCGGGTGCCATCTGGGCGGATCAGGCGTGGGGCAGGTACTGGGGTTGGGACCCGAAGGAGACTTGGGCGTTCATCACCTGGGTGGCGTACGCCTGCTTCCTGCATGCCCGGGCCACCGCGGGATGGCGGGGGAGGAAGGCTGCGGTCATTCAGCTGCTCGCCTTCGGCTGCCTGATGTTCAACCTCATCGGGGTGAACCTCTGGATCACCGGGCTGCATTCTTATGCCGGGATCAGCTGACCGCGGATCATCCGATCGGACGACGCGGGCTCACAGGTCGTTGCCCGCGTCGCGGCCGCCGCGGATCAGGTGATCAAGTTCGAGCAGGAAGGCGGGATCGTCGTCCGGGCCGATTGGCCGTGCCCGCCCTGCTGGATGCCTGCTCCTGGCCAGTGCGGTCCGTGGGTTCGCGTGGCCAGTTCTGGGCCGGCCGGGGCGGCGCGGCGGTGACTCGGCAAGCCGTGACGGCCCGGCACCCGGGCGTCCCAGCAGGAACCAAGCTCCGGCTCCTGCCACATAGGTGAACGTGACCACGGCCAACCAGGCCGGCTTCGGCAGATGACGGCAACCTGACCTGGAGGTGAGAACTATATCCACTAGGCAGTACAGCCATACCCCGGTCGCGAGCAGGGCAAATAGGGCACCCAACAGCAGCATGGCGGCAGCCTAGCTGGCGAACAGGGGGGCCTGCGCCCGGAATCAATTGGATTGCCGCTAGGACAAAGACTAAGCGCACGCCGTGATATTTGATCACGCGAGGTGACTGTTTCGGCGATTTCGTCGTACGCTGGCCCAGGCCGCTTGCAGGGCCGGGTGATAGGCCGCAGTCCGTAAGGTGCGGGCACGGCGCTTGATCCGGGTATTGCGGGCGCCAGGCTGACGGGTACGGAACACGTGACCAACGCGTCGAAGCAAGGAGTAGGAAGCGTGCGTTTCCGGCTTTTCGATCGCTTCAGGCGTTCTCGCAAGCCGGAAAAGGGCCACGGCGGGGATGTCCTAGAACGGCCACGGGGATCGGGCCGGCACCGGCTCGGGGCCGCCGCCAGCAGGCTGCGTCGCCCGGCCGACCAAGCCGGAGGCGCCGACCGGCGGCGTGGTCGGGCGGAACGACTCGGCGGCATCACCTGGCAGGCCAAGCCCGCGGACAGCCAGCGGCCTGCGGGCAGCCAGTGGCCGTGGGATAGCCAGGGGCCTGGGGATGGCAGCGGCTCGCGGCCGGCGGGTAGCCAGGGGCCTGGGGATAGCAGCAGCCCGCGGCCGGTGGGTAGTGAGGGGCCTGGGGATGGCAGGGGCTCGCGGCCGGCGGGTAGCCAGGCGCCTGGGGATGGCAGCGGCTCGCGGCCTTGGGATAACAGCAGCCCCCGGCCTAAGGAGCTCGGGCCGCGGCGCTGGCCTGGTTCAGGAGACCTTGGCCCGCCCGATCGGCGCAGCCCGCCTGTCGACTGGAACCAGCGCCGGGCTCCGGCGAGCGCCGGCGAACGGCCCGCCTGGCTGGGCCGTGACTTGAGTGGTGGCCCGCCGGACCCATTTCCGCCGGGCGGCAGCCGCAGGACGGCCGGTCCCGACGGTTCTGACGACCGGTCCGGGGGCGGACGTTCCGGACCTGACCGCTCGCCACCCGCAGGCGACCCGCGCTGGCCCAGTCGCGACGGCCCGCCAGGCACGCCGCGAATGGAGCCGTCACGACCGGTTGCGCCGTGGCGAGTGGGCAGGGTGCCCAGGGATCCGGTGCCCAGGGATCCGGTGCCCAGGGATCCGGTGCCCAGGGATCCGGTGCCCAGGGATCCGGTGCCCAGGGATCCGGTGCCCAGGGATCCGGTGCCCAGGGATCCGGCGCTCAGTGATCCCGCATCCATGGAGCCAGTGCCGAGGGATCCGGTGCTCGGGGATCCGGCGCCCTGGGATCCGGCGCGTAGTGATCCCGCATCCAGGGATCCGGTGCTCGGGGATCCGGCGCCCTGGGATCCGGCGCGCAGAGATCGCGCGTCCAGGGACGCTGCGCCCAGGGATCCCGCGGCTTGGGAACAAGCGCGCAGGAGCACTCAAGCAGGAATCGCCCGGTCAGGCGCCGCCAGAGCACGTGTGCGTGAGTCACCGAACCGCGGCGAGCCTTTCACCTCACCCGTTCGTGACAAGCAGGCGAGCGCGAGTTCCGCGCGCACCGACTCCCGGCGTGCATCAGCTGGCCGCGGCGGCAGGGAGGCCGCGGCGCGGCGGCCCTGGTACGAGATGGCCAATCCCGGCAGTGCGGCGCAGCCGGCCCGACAGGCCTCGGATGTGGCGCAGCAGGGGCAGCGCGCGCGGCCGGACGGCAGATCGGCCGTCGGCATTCCCTATGCCGCGCCGCGTCGGCCTGACGAGCGTTATCACCCGGATGGACGCAGGCACTGCGGCAATCTAGAAAGTGTCTTGCACCGGCAATGGGACAGCGCGGCTCCGCCGCCTGCAGAAATCGTTCGCGCGATCGACCGCCTGGCGGAGCTTCCCGCGAAGCTGAAGGAAGAACTCGCCGCGGGCCTTGACGGGATTTTCGTCGGGCCGGGCGGAGTTCCCGACCTGGACGACATGCGGCACCTGCGCGGCGTACCTTTGCCGGCGGGCCGCGCGACCTGGGACATTTGCGCTGGTGCGTACGGCGGCCGCAAGATCGTCGTCGGGTCTCAGCCGTCGCCGACGCCCGACGTGATGTGCCACGAGATCGGCCACGCTCTCGACGACATCGACACGCCCGGCCAGTGGCTTTCTGACCGAGCCGAATTCCGTACGCTCTATGATCAATGCGTTCCGCACCTGGTGAGTGACTTCCATCGCCAGCCTAACGGGCTCGGGCGCAGGGAGTTCTTCGCGGACGCCTTCGCCGCGATCGCCTCAAGGCAGCGCCCAGCGCTTGTGGACATGCTGGGCGGAGATACCAGGGCAGCGCTGAACGTGATGCTCTTCTTCAATCGCCGCTATGGCATCTAGGATGATCGGGCAATGTTCGTCATACAGCTCCCAAACGGAAACCTGAAGGTGCCACGGACTGCCGTCGGCGACGGCGGCCGTGTCATCGGGCAGGCCTATGTGGAGATCGGACCTTCGGACGCGGATTACGAGCGTCTGGCGGGCCAGGCCGTCACCGAGGAGGAACTCGAGCAGCGGCGCACCCGCTGGCGGCAGGAGGACGACGCACTTTACCGTGAGTTCCTCGCGTTCCGCGCGCAGCGCAGTGCTGGCAGCGAGGGCCAAGACCACCTGTGAATCCCGGCTGCCATGGCTGGCCGGCCGGGGCCGGGTGGCGTGGTGACTGGGGAGCGCCGGGATAAACCGGCCTGGAGAAGGGACATGAGAACGTCCTGCATCGAAGGAGTAGCGATCCACGGTGACCTCGGGTCATGCGTCGGCGCCCGTGAGGACGCAGGCGAAGCGTTGACAGAGGGAGACGTAGGCTGGGTTATCGAGCCGCGAAATCACATATCCGGGGTGCCGACGCCGTCCCAGTGGCCGGAAGGCAACATCGCTGG
>CAVSEV010000012.1:0-587446 GCA_963727015.1 uncultured Actinomycetota bacterium
GGCCGCTACTGACCGGCACGGGCTCACCAGCCGGACAGCCAGCAGCCCGCCTCTACACACTGGCCGACATTTCCGCGTACGCCGCACGCCAGGGCATCACGCCCCGGCCGGAGTCGAAATCAGCGTGTTAATCATCTGCGAGCTCTTACCGGTTCGTGCGCTATTACACCGGGGCCGCCGCCTACCGGCGCAAGGGCCCCCTGCTCCGTTGCGGCGCGCCGTTGCCGGCGCAGTCCTTGACCGGCTGGTGTCCGATCTTTCCCTGACGGCGGTGCTCCGGGACGTTGTGCTGCCGTATCTCAACCGACGTCCGCCGGGTGACGATCCCGCTGGCCATCGATGACCGCAGCACGATCTGGCTGTGCCTGGTGGACCGGGCCAGCGCCTCCTGCTGCGTGGGCACCCGGCCGTGCCCCGCCCTGGCCGAAACCCCGGCGCTGGCGCGGCGGCTGCCGGCTCCCGTCGTGCGCGCGCGATCGTTTTCCATGCTGAGCGTCACCGTGCGGGCTGGGCGGCCGGCTGGTGTGCCGGAGCTTCTGGCGGCCGGTTACCGGGTCCGGCGCATGGCGCGCGAGGCCGGCCGACTGGCGGGCTTCCCGTGGATCGGCCAGGTCGAGGTGGCCGAGGCCGACGCGCTTGACCCGGCTTCCCTTCGGCCGGAACTGGCCGGGGTGGACGTGGCGTACTACCTGATCCACTCGCTGGGCTCCGGCCCTGTGTTCGAGGCCACCGACCGCGCAGCCGCGGAAACCTTCGCGGCCTGTGCCCGCAGCGCCGGGGTCAGCCGGATCATCTACCTGGGCGGCCTGCGCCCGCCGGGCGAGGGGCTGTACCCGCACCTGCGTTCCCGGGCCGAGGTCGGGGACATCCTGCTCGGCTCCGGGGTGCCAACAGCGGTGCTGCGGGCCGGGGTGATCATCGGGTCCGGATCGGCCTCGTTCGAGATGCTGCAGTACCTGACCGAACGGCTGCCGGTCATGATCACGCCGAAATGGGGTGCGGTCACGACTCAGCCAATCGCCATCCAGGACGTGCTGGGCACGCTGACCGGCTGTCCGCGGCTGCCCCGGAGGTGAACCGGGCGTTCGACATCGGCGGGGCCGGACGTGCTCACCTACGCGGAGATGATGCAAAGGTACGCCGCAGTGGCCGGCCTGCGGCCGCGGCTGCTGCTGCCGGTGGGCGTTCTCAGCCCGTCGCTGTCCAGCCATTGGGTCGGGCTGGTTGGTACTCCTGGTCGCTCGCGTGGGCCGTGCGCGGCTGCCTGGACCGGGCGGCTGGCGGGGCAGGACTGCGGCGCGGCCGACGCGATCCGGACCATCTGCGGCCAGGCGACGCGCTCGACTTCTGGCGGTAGAGGCGATCGAGCGGGCCACCTGCTGCGGCTGGGCGCCGAGATGAAACTGCCCGGCCTGGCCTGGCTGGAATTGTCAGTAGGCGAACGTGCCGGGCAGACGGTCTACCGGCAGCGCGCCTTGTTCCATTCACGTGGCCTGGCAGGCCACCTCTACTGGCGCGCGTTGCTGCCACTGCATGCCATCGTCTTTGGCGGCATGGCCCGCAACATCACCCGGGCAGCCAGCACACCCGGGCGCTCCCCCTCCGTGCGCAGATAGTCCTTGGTAGCAGGCATGGCTGCCGTGGTGCGCCATGCGCAGCGGCAATTGCGCGGTCAGCGGGGCTGCGCGGTCTGCTGGAGGTGACTGGCGCCGGGCGGGACCTTTGCCCCTACAGGTCGCCCCGCTGGCCAGGTCAGCCTCGTAGTGGTGTGCGCACAGAGGGGGAGTGATGGCGGTCGGCAGCAGCCCGGTGGTGGACAGTGTTCCGGCGCAAACAAGGCAGCGTTACCGGCGGCTGCGGGTGCTCAACGTCTTGGCCGGTGTGCTGCTGGTGGCGGAGGCGGCGTTCATGCTGGTGGCCAGCAATAATCTGGCGCTGCCGGTGACCGCGTCGTATCTGCGGAACGACCCGGTCGCTGTCACCGGGCCGACGATGCCGCAGGTGGTGTTCTTGCTCCGGATCGGCCCGGCGGTGGCTTTCTTCCTTGCCCTGGCGGCGCTGGACCATCTGCTGGTCGCGGCGCCGTCGGTGCACCGCTGGTATGAGCACGGGCTGGCCCGCCGCGCTAACTACGCGCGGTGGATCGAGTACTCCATCAGCGCGTCGGTGATGATCGTCCTGATCGGGCTGTTCGTGGGCATCCGCGACCTGGCTGCCGTGGTCGCTATCTTCGCGGCGAACACGGCGATGATCTTGTTCGGCCTGCTGATGGAGCGCCAGCAGCGGCCGGGCGCCGCCGACTGGAGCGCCTTCTGGTTCGGCTCACTCGTGGGCGTCGTGCCCTGGGTATTGATCGCGGTCTACGTCGCGCAGCCGGCCCAGGTGCCGGGGTTTGTCTATGCCATCACCATCGTCCAGTTCGTGCTGTTCTTCAGCTTCGCGGTCAACATGGCGCTGCAGTACGCGCAGGTCGGGCGCTGGCGCGACTACCTCCACGGCGAGGTCGTCTACATCGCCTTGAGCCTCACCGCCAAATCACTGCTCGCCTGGCTCATCTTCGCCAACGTCTTGCGTACATAGGCGCGGTCGGCTGTGATCCGGCGCAGCGCAGCGGGAGGTCAAAGCGGCTGGCTACATGGACCGGGCCATGGGCACAACCCGGCGGTTCAGCCGGGCTGGAAGACAGGCAGGTCTGGCGGCGTCGCAGTCCAGATCGCATACAGGACCAGCAGGGCCAGCAGACCGAGCACAGAAACCACCGCCGGCGGGACAGTGATCTGCTTGGAGAGCATGACCCGCAGGTGCAGCCACTGCCCACCCGCCACGACCAGTACGAACGAGGTGATGTCGGCCCACAAGATCGGCCCGGTCCCCAGAGCCCCGGTATAGGTGTAGAAGATGGCGACGATGGCCAGAGCCCCCAGGATCGCCTCCACCAGCGTCGCCCACGCCACCCGCCGGACCTCATGCAGCAGGACCGCCTCCACTGCCCCGGCAACGACCACGGGGACGACCAGCAGCTTGGTGTGTTCCCACACACTCTCATTGACGGGACTGACCAGCCCGGCCAGAGCGTTCTGTCCCGACCAGCCGTAAACGAAGTGCAGCAGCGTGCCCGCAATGACGATCGCCACTCCGGCGGTCGCAGCCAGCCTGCGCTCCACCCTTTACTCCTCGACGGGTTGCACGACCTCGTTCCGGCGGAGGAACCATGGCGTCCAGGGCGGGTTGAAGCGGGCATAACGTACCGGTCCGGCCGGGCGGAGGCCTGCCGCGACGACGGCCTGGTGGAGCGCCGCCGCGCGTTCCTCGAACCCGTTACGTGTCCACCGGCCGGAGAACCGCACCGCTGCCGCCAGCTGCTGCGGGATCTCCCGGGTCCGCACCCGGGCATCGTCGGGCACCGGCAGCGTCTGGGCGGTGAAGTGCGATGGCATCACAAACTGCACCAGGTAGCTGCCGGGCCGGCCGGTGGCCTGCTGCACCACCGGGGCCGTCATTGCGATACTTTTCCGGGCCGGCCTCCTGCTGGGTGACCGGCGCCGTCATCGCGATCCGGCGGCGCGAGCGGTTGGCGCCATTGATGAACCCCGCCAGCGGGCGGAACGCACGGTTGGGTGCCTCATCAAACGAGCCGTCCACCTCGATCTCGGCCACCAGGTGCGCCGGATAGCGGCGTAGCTCGAACCCGTCCCGGCGGTCCACCACCTCATACGGCTGCTGCCCGGTCATCTCTGCCCCCGCGCAGGAATTCGGCTATCTCGGGTCAAGCGCCCCGGCCGGGGAGCTGGAGCGGGCCGTCGGCGCCACGCGTCCTGGCCTGGTCGTCCTCGCCGCCACCGTCCCGGAGACCCTCGAGCCGCTCCGCCCGCAGCTCGGCTCACTGGCCCGGCGCGCCCCGCTCGCCCTCGCCGGAGCCGGCGCCACACCGCAGATCGCCAGCGCCGCAGGGGCCCGGCTGCTGGCGGGCGACCCAGTGACCGGGGCGGAGCGGGCCGGGTGGCCGCGGTGAAAGTGCTCGTGGCCGGCGCGTCCGGTTTCGTCGGCCGCCGGCTGTGCCCGGCCCTGGCCGGCGCCGGCCACGACGTCGTCGCCATGACCCGCAACCCCGCCGGCTACGCCGGAACCGGCACACCCGTCCACGCAGACGTTCACGACCCCGCCACCCTGGGCACCGCGATGGCCGGCTGCCAGGTGGCCTACTACCTCGTGCACTCGCTCGCCGACGCGGACTTCGAACGCAAAGACGCAGCCGCCGCGGCGGCATTCGGGCAGGCGGGGGCGCGGGCCGGGCTGCAGCGCATCATCTACCTCGGAGGGCTCGGCGACGCCCGCAACCTCCTTGACTTGCCCGACGCACCGAACGACGACCGCGGGGAAGCGCAACATTCCGCAACCGGCAGGACAGGGAGCCAAGCATGCGCCTAGGGTTCATCGGCAAGGATCCGGAGTCGAACCGACCGGGTCGCCCGCCGTGCACCGGACAGACCGCAAGACCTGGGTCGTGCAGGGCTGGATCGTCACCGACCCCGAAGCGCTCACCCAGATGAACCATTCCGGGCGGGGAGACGGCCGTCGAGATCCCGGAGAGGATCATTCAGTTCTTCAGGCAGGAGGACCGTGACGCCGGTAACTGATGAGGAGTTCGATGAGCTGCTCACCAGCTTCGATCGTGAAGCCATCCATCTGGAGACGCGCGACGCATACGGGACAGCCGTGGAGCTGCCGCACATGGCCAAGTGGGCGGCCGGAGAGCCCGATGACCTGGAATGGCTCCAAGGCTGGTGCGCCACCCTCCGCGAGGCCGTGAAGGCTGGCAAATCCGTCCGGCGGGCGCGGATTGTGTCCGAGCCGCTCAGCGACTATCAGCGCTGGTCTTTCAGCATCGCTGACCCGATGGTCGAAGCCGGTGAGGACATCCGGTGGTTCCCCCGCAGACTGGTGTCGTCGATCGCTGTGCCGGGAAACGACTTTTACCTGTTCGATGACCGGCTGATCGTGTTCGTGTTGTACGCGGGCAGCGGCCTGGCCACAGAGAAGCTGGTCTCGTCCGAACCCGCTGATATCCGGCTGTGCCGGTCTGCCTTCGAGGCCGCGTGGAAGCTGTCGATACCGCACAGTGAGTACAAGCCCGTCTAGTTCCGCCAAGCAAGCGCAGGAGGCGCTGGGTATCCGCCTCCGGGAGCTTCGCAAGGACGCGGGCCTGTCGGCGCGGGCGCTCGCGGCGGCGACCGGTCAGCATTTCACCCGCGTTAGCAAGATCGAGCACGGGGTGCAGGCTCCGGCGGATGACGACATCCGCGCTTGGTGCCACACCTGCGGGGCCGCAGACCAGATCGCGGACTTGATTGCCACAGCGCGCGCTGTCGAGTCTGCTAATCTGGAATTCCGGCGGCAGGCCCGTGCCGGGATGAAGCGTGTTGTAGGGGCTCACACCACCGACCGCACCATTGCGCGAACACCGGGACGGGGCCACCTCGCGGCCCGTGTGCGCCACAGACGCCACGGCAAGCTTTGGGGTCCGAGGCGTCTGGCGTTCTCGGCTGTGTGGCTCGCTCAGGGGCACGGAAACCGGAACGGGCCAGGTCCATGCTTGGGACGCGGCTCTCGGGCGGCCAGCTCAGCCGTGGCCGGTGGTGAGGGCGAGGGTGAGTGTCATGGCGGCGTGGTCGGTCAGACCCTGCTGCCTGGGGCTGTGGACGTAGCCGCAGAGGCGTACCTGTGCCGTGTGGTGCCTGGTGACGAATATGTGGTCGATGCGATATCCGTTGCCCTTGCGGCCGAACCAGCTGTGATCGCTGCCGTCCGGATGCATGGCCCGGTAGGCGTCGGCCATCCCGGCGGCCAGGAAGGAGCGGTAGAAGCCGTACTCCCAGTCACCGAAGACCGGCAGGTGCGGCATGTGCCCTGGTTCGACGACATTCAGGTCCCCGGCGACGATGACCGGGCCGCCGAACCGGGCCAGGAAGCTGGGCAGCGCCTTGGCCACGGCATCCTGGAAAGCGCGCTTGCTCTCGTTGCGCCGGTGCTGGGGGCCACGCGAAGGCACATACAGGCCCAGCAGTGCGACGACGTGACCAGCGAAGTCCACCACTGCGGCCGGGCCACGATGGGGGAGCACCCCGATGCCGCTGGGGACCGGAGTGAGGTTCGGGCTGCGCGAGGCCAGGATGGCGCGGTAATCGGGTGCCGCCGGTTCAGGAGCCAGCACCGAGGAGTATCCGTGCTCGCCCAGAGCCTCAGTGAGGGCATGCCCGCCAGGCCCGGCGCCGACCTCGGTGACCACCACGAGATCCGCGTTCTCCTGGCTGGCAATCCAGGCGGCCTGGCGGCGGGCACGGCCGGGTGAGGCGTGCTGGGCGTTGAAGACCAGCAGCCGCAGCGTGCCAGTGGCAGGCCGGTGCGCAGGCTCGGGCGGAACCGTGGTTCGCCCGCGGCAAGGACGCCGGCGCGTTACTGCCAGTCCTGCAGGCCTACTTGGGCCACTCCTCGATCGCCGACACCGACTACTACCTGAGGCTGACCGCCGAGTCCTACCCGCACATGCTCCGGCACCGGGCGTTTCCCCCCGATACCGCCAGCCTGCTACGGGGCCTCCTGGCAGCTACCCCGGCCGGACTTACACCGGCAAGCAACGACGAGCGCGACTAGCGATCAACCGACTACATGATCAACCTCCAGTCTCTGGACGCACAGCCGAGCAGATCAAGGCGGAACTGGCACGGTTCCTGCGAGAGACCCTCGCCCTGGAACTCAACCCGGACAAGACCCTGATCACCCACGCCCGCACCCAGCCGGCGCGGTTCCTCGGCTATGACATCATCGTCCAGCACTGCAACACGCGGATCACCCACGGCCTCCGTTCGGCCAACGGGAAGGTCGCGCTGCGGGTACCGCCGGACGTGGTCAAGGCCCAGTGCGCCCGCTACCGGTCCCGGGGCAAGCCCTGGCACCGGTCCTGGCTCCAGAACCTGCCCGACTATGACATCGTGCGGATCTACGGGGCCGAATACCGGGGCGTCGTGAACTACTACCTGCTCGCCCAGGACGTCTCGCGGCTCGGCACCTTGTGCTGGACCGCCCTGACATCGATGCTGAAGACCCTGGCCGCCAAGCACAAGTCCACCGTCACCAAGATGGCCGCCCGGTTCACCGCGAAGGCCATCACAGCCGACGGCCCCAGGACCTGCTTCGAGGCCAGGATCCGGCGGGAGGGCAAGAAGGACCTGGTAGCACGATTCGGCGGGATACCCCTCAGGCAAGACAGGCGCGCGGTCATCACCGACCCCGCCCCGGTCCCGGTCACCACCTCACGCAAGGAGCTGATCCACCGGCTCCGCAAACGGCGGTGCGAGCTATGCGAGCACGGCGCCACGGTGGCAGTCCACCAGGTCACCGCGCTCGCTAGCCTCGGCAGGCCAGGACCGGGCCAGCCCGCGTGGGCCGCCCTCATGGCCAAGATGCGGCGCAAGACGCTCATCGTCTGCGGCACCTGCCATGACTGGATCCACGCGAACCCCGTCGCGCACGCGGCATAAATCGCTGAAGAGCCCGGTGCACCGAAACGGTGCACGCCGGGTTCGGAGGGAGGCTGCCCGGAAAAAGGCCCGAGTTCATGCAGCATGAACCCGGGACCTCGCCGGGCAGCCCACACTACTCCAGATCAATGTCTCCGTGCCAGTGGGCCAGCAGTCCCTCGATTGTGGCTTCCCCGCCGCCACGGGCGACCAGCAGCCGCGGGTAGCGTTCCAGCAGCAGGCTCTCATTGCGGGCGGTCAGGCTGCCGCCCACGATGACCAGTGGCGGCCGTGGCAGCCGGTAGGCGGCATCCAGCAGCGCGACCATGAGGTCATGCTGGCCGAAGGTGGCCGACACTCCGAGAAGGTCAGGCTCCTCGGTGCTGACCTGGCGGGTCAGCTCTTCCAGCGTGACGCCGAGTTGCATATCGGCCAGGCGTACGCCGCCGAGCAGGGTGGAGCGGGCCGCGCGGGCCACGTCGCTGATCCCCAGCGGGAAGCGCGGCAGCGGGAAAACCTCCGGGTGATACAGCGCTGCCAGCAGCACAGCCGGCCGGGTCAGCCGGTAGACGGCCTGCTCGTCCAGTCGGGCCAGCGACAGCCACGAGCCAGGGGCCTCCAGCTTGATCTGGCCGGATGTCCAGGCGGGCCAGGCCCGGGTCTGGTGCGGCTGCCCGGACAGGTCAGCGGTTACCCACCGGCCGTCCCGGCGCTCGATAAGGGCCAGACGGCGGTCCAGTGTGCCGGCGACGCGTACCCGGCCGGCCGTTCCGGCAAGGGCGGACTCCAGGCTGTGGCGCAGCCGGTGTGGTTCCAGGAACAAGGTGTCGTCAACTGGGGGCAGGTGAATGCCGGCGGCTTGACGGACGGTCTCGGTTAACCGGTGAGCTGCTGTGGTGATCGTGTTCATCGCGGTTCCGTGCCTATCTGCGCCCATACCACTTTTCCGTCCTGGCCATGCGGGAAGTACCAGTTCCACCGTGTGCTGATGGTTTCCACCAGCAGCAGTCCCCGGCCGTTTTCTGCGGCGTCGCTGGTGTCGATCCGCACGGGCGGCTGCGGATTGGAATCCCACACCAGGATGAGCACGCGCTGCCCGTCCGATACCAGCCACAGCCGTACCGGAGTGAAGAGTTCCAGCGCGCGGGATACCTGCACCGCGTTGGTCAGCAATTCTGAGACCACAAGCTCAGTGGCTTCACTGAAATCGGTGAGGTTCCATTCCCACAATAATTGCCGCGCGTGCAGCCGGGCGCAGGGCACCGCACTCGGCAGCGGGCCGAATTCCAGAAAGCTCCTAAGCGGCCACTGATCCTTAATATCATATCTCCGTTGCGCCGCGAAGCGCGGGATCGGCACCCAGGCGCGGGCGTTACCCCTCGGAGAGCCGGGCGTTTCATCTGCGGTAAAGCCGACGTGTCCGCACAGGCCGGCAGCAACAGCCGTGCACTCCATTGGCTTCCCCTTAGAGCGCCGTCATCCGGCGCGTCATCGCTTGTGCTTGGCAGTCCTGCCTGGGCACGCAGACGAGGAGTCGGCCATTCGCGCCCAGCAACTCCTCCAGCCGGACGGCCATTTTCAGGGACGGACTCTTATGGCCGTGGATCAGCTTGGACAAGTAGCCGGCATCACAAGGCACCCGGCGGGCAAGCTCGCGCAGCGACCAGCCCCGTGCCGCTTGCAGGCGGCTCACTTCGTCACCAAAAGAATTAGTTCCGCCGTTGGCCCCAGGCGTGGGCGCGCCGCTTTCGGTGCATGGCTCGTCCGTCGGCTCCATTCCCGCCTGATCGCGGCGGGCGGCAACACGCGCCATATCACGAGCGGCTTGACGAAGTTGTGCGGCCACGCGGGCTTCTTGCATCGCCTTCGGCATGACTCATCAGCGAACAGCAGACGTGGCTGGCAGCGGGAGGTTGGCGGTGAGGGCAGATGTGTGAAGAGGGTGTGTGAATACGGCTCGACCAGACCCGTGGCCTGTGGGAATGTCAAACTGATCGTGTCCACGGCTGGTGGAAGGGGCAAAGGAGTGCCGCAACAGCCACGAGCTGCGAATCTGCGGCTGCGGGCTCTGATGGACGAGGCCAGAATGTCGAACAAGGGCCTGGCCCGCAGGGTCGTTGACTTGGCCAAGGCGCGGGGCGTGGCGAACGTGCGCTGCGACCACACCTCGGTGCTGCGGTGGCTCGCAGGGGAACAGCCACGCCCGCCCGTGCCGGAACTGATCGCCGGTGTCCTTGGTGACGCTCTCGGCCGACCGGTGCCAGAGATCGAACTGGGCATGGCACCCAGCGACCTCCCCGCCGACCTCGGCCTGCACCTTCCGATTGCGTGGGCCGACACCGTAGCCATCTCAACCGCCCTGTGGAGGGCCGACGTGCAGCGTAGGCGGTTCCTGGTCAACGCGGTGTTCGCTGCTGCCGCCATGCCCGCGTCAGCGCTGCGCTGGCTCACCAGCCCGCCAGCCGACGCCCCCGCCCGCAGCGGCCCGCTGCGAGTGGGACGCGCCGACATCGACGCAATCCGCGAACTGACGCTCTCCTACCGGGAATTGGACAACCGGCTCGGCGGAGGACGCCTCCGAGCCGTGATCTTGTCGTACCTCGACGACCATGTCTCCCATCTGCTGACCAACGGCAGTTACCACGAGGAGACAGGCCGGCAGCTCGCGGCCGCATGCGGTGAGTTGTCGCAACTGGCCGGCTGGGTCGCCTACGACAGCGGCGAACACGGAGTTGCCCAGCGGTACCTGACCCAGGCCCTCGCCTACGGCCGTCACGCCGGCGATCCCGCCCTGGGCGCGGAGATCCTTGCCGCCCAGGCGCACCAGGCTCTCTACCTGGGTCGGCCCGGCGAGGCCATCGACTTGTCCCGCGCCGCCCAGGCCGCCGCGCTCAAGCACGGATCAGCGACACTGCTCACCGAATGCCTGGTCATGGAAGCGCACGGCCAGGCAGCCCGCAACGACGCCCACGCCTGCGGCACGACCCTCGCCACCGCGGAGCGGACGTTTGACCGCGCCACCGAAGAGGACAGCCCTGCCTGGCTGGCTTACTTCGATGAGGCATACCTGGCAGCCCGCATGGCCCAATGTTTCCGTGACCTTGGCGAAGCTAACCACGCCGCCAGGTATGCGCGGCGTTCCCTCGACATGGACGGCCGCTACGTCCGCGGCCGGGCCTTCAACCTGGCCCTGCTCGCCACCGCCCATGCTGCCCAGGGCGAGCCGGAACGGGCCTGCAGCGTCGGCCTGCAGGCCCTCGACCTGACCGTGCGCCTCACGTCCGCCCGCAGCGTCCACTACGTCCGCGACCTGGTGCGGCGGCTTCGGCCACGCGCCGACGTTCCCATAGTGCGCGAGTTCACGGCCGAGGTACGAGAACGCCTGCCCGCCGCAGCAGGGCATGCTGCACGCCGATGACGGTGATCGCACCGAGGATGTCCCCCTTGACGATCATCGCGGAGCGCCTCGTCGAGGGGCACCCACCGTACCTCCGCTGCCTCGTCCACCTCGGGCGCACCGACCTGCTCCGCTCCGCGTGCCAGGTACAAATTCTGCGGGTAGTCCGCGTTGCCGATCATCGGCTGGCACGACAGCACATACTCCACGTGCCGAGGACGCCAGCCGGTTTCCTCCTCAACCTCGCGAGCCGCCGCACGCGGCCGGGTCTTCGCCATCATCGACGTAACCGCCCGGCAACTCCCACACCCAGCGATCCACGATGAACCGGTGCCGCAGCATCAACAGCACCCGCTCGCCCGGATCATCCAGCACCACCGTCATCGCGCAGCGCCGCATCCGGAACACGTACTGGGTGAAGCGCACCGCGTTGGGCAGCTCCACATCGGCCAGGCTGACACGGATATGAGGGGTATCGTCCACCAGCCGCTCGCCGTGGACCACCCACCGGTGCGGGTTCGACACCCACCGACACTACTCGCCACCACGACAACTCAAAGATCCTTGCACACAGGCCATCGAGGGTGCGGATGGTGACAGTCGTGCTGTCGGGCGTGGCGCTCCTAGCAGTGGCGTGGTGCCTTGATGACTCCTGCAAGTCCAGCACGACACGACACCTGCGAGCTGGCTCCAGCTCAGCGGAGAGTTTCGCGGCTTGGCTCTCTGCAGGCGTGGAGAGATCGGTCAGCCTGGACACGATGCGCAGCTTCACCCGATCTTGGTGGAAGGCGGCCCGGAGTTCGGCCATGCATCCCAGCTCTCCATCATCGGCTGGCAGTAGCTGGGAGTAACCACCGACACGTCCTGCCCATCCGTCCGCCAACGTCACGGAGATCGGCGGGGCATGGTCAACGTGCGCGTCGTCCCAAGTCCAGAACTCGCCCCTCACCGCGCACACTAGGGAACCTCGTGCGGCTGCAGCCTGCCTAAACTCGATCAACCGTGCGACGGCCAGTCGGCGCATGGCCTTCCGCGCCAGGCCGATGGGCCCCTCGATCGCCAGGTCTGGATGGCCGGCGCCAACCGGGAGCCGGCCGACTCGCCCGGCGGCAAGGTCATCCCGCCGAGCCGCCGTAACGCGGCCTACGCTTGCAGTTCGCCCAGCGCAACCGCTTATCCCTGACAAGTCCGCCAGCGGAGTATTCATCGCATCGCATGCCCGCCACGTGCCTCCCGTCGATGTCCTCGCCGAGCTGCGAGAACGAGCAGGACACACGACCGGAGACGAGCACATGTGGTCCCTTGGCCTGCGGTCACTGGCGGGGGGCAGGAACAACGCTGTTTACGAGCGGGCCTCGCCTGACGGCCCTGTCTGCATCAAGATTGACCGAGTCGACGACCGCCGCAGAATTCACCGCGAATGGCAGTCCCTCACCCTGCTGGCAGAACAAAAGATCACCAGCACACCAGAACCCCTGTGGATCGACCTGGCCCCTCACCAGCCCGCGATCGGAATGACCCTCCTTCCCGGGCGATCACTGCCCGATCTCGACGACAAGCACCGCGCGTTGCGCGCGCTCGCCGCGACGCTGCGTGTTAGACGGCGCTCAGGATGCTGATGACGGGGGCGGGATAGCGGCATCGGGGATGCTGATGGCGGCACAGAGGGCGGGCGGCTGGCGGGTCTTTCGTCGGCGGCGGCGCCTTGCCGACGGGGCGGGGTGTCCGGGTTGCCGTGTGGGGCGAGTGCCGGCACGGTGAGGAGCGTCGGATGTGGCGCGGCCTCTCCCCGTTGTCTTTGGCGAAGCCCTCGGGGAGAGGCCGCTGAGTGACGCGCGGAGGCGTCGTGCTCACGGTAAATGGTGACGGGGGCATGGTCGAGCGGCAGCTGGCAGATGGGGAGCTGGACTGCCCTGGGTGCGGCGGGGGGCTGGGCGGGTGGGGTCGTGCCCGGCCGCGGCGGGTGGCGGAAGGGCCGGATGCGGTTGTGGTCCCGCGCCGGTCACGGTGCCGGGAGTGCGGGGCGACGCATGTGCTGCTGCCCGCCTGGTGTCTATCGCGGCGAGCTGATGAGGGCGCGGTGATCGGGGCGGCGCTGCATGCGGCAGCGGCAGGGTGGGCTGGCCGATGAGCAGGCAGGCGAGCGGGGAGTCGGCATATGCCGCACATGGCCAAGTGGGCGGCCGGAGAGCCCGATGACCTGGAATGGCTCCAAGGCTGGTGCGCCACCCTCCGCGAGGCCGTGAAGGCTGGCAAATCCGTCCGGCGGGCGCGGATTGTGTCCGAGCCGCTCAGCGACTATCAGCGCTGGTCTTTCAGCATCGCTGACCCGATGGTCGAAGCCGGTGAGGACATCCGGTGGGTCCCCCCCAGGCTGGTGTCGTCGATCGCTGTGCCGGGAAACGACTTCTACTTGTTCGATGACCGGCTAATCGTATTCCTGCTGTACGCGGGCAGCGGCCTGGCCACAGAGAAGCTGCTTTCGTCCGAACCCGCTGATATCAGGCTGTGCCGGTCCGCCTTCGAGGCCGCGTGGAAGCTGTCGATACCCCACAGTGGGTACAAGCCCGTCTAGTTCCGCCAAGCAAGCCCAGGAGGCGCTGGGACGCGCATACGGCAGCCCGAGCCTCTACCCGATCCGGCGGGACTTTCGCCACATGTCACTCTGCCCGGCCACCCCGAGCTCGGCGTCGCGCGGCGCGAAGCCATGCCCGCAGGCGGCGCAGTGATACCAGGCCCGGCTGAGGGTGACCGGGCCGAGCACGGTGTCCACGGCCTTGTCCCGGCAGGACACGAACCGCGCCTGGTGCCCGGCCCCTCAGTCTGCGCGCGGGCCGCGGTAGCCGCCATCAGCGGCCAGCAGGTCTTCCAGCACGCTGCGGCCGAGCCGGGTCAGCCCGGCCCGGATCGCCAGCTCCGCCGCCTCGATGCCGTCCCCGCCGCCCAGTGACGCGGCCACGCTCGCGGCCAGGGCGGCTACCTCGGCGGCCGCGTCGGCCGCGAGCCGCGCGGCGAGCTGCTCGCAGAGCCCTTTTTTGCCCCTCGGTGTCAGGGGCCGTGGCGGCAGCCTGCGGTAACGTCGGCCGGGCATCGCAGATCGCCTCGTTCACCTCCGCGATCCGCCCGGTCAGCGACTTGAACCGCTCTCACTCGGCGACCTCCCGCTCAGCCTTCTCCAGCTCCGGGCCCGGCCGCAGGTGCGCCGTCACCGTCTTCCCGCGAGCCCACCGGGTCAGGTTGTACTGCGGGCCGTGACCGGGATGACCCGGCCGCGCGCACTGGCAGTTCGGCTTCCCGCACTTGCGCCGCACCGCGTAATCAGCCCGGCGGCGCGGCCGGCCCCCAGAGCGACGAACGAGCCGCAGCCATGGCGCATGATGATCAGTCTGCGATCACGCACCACTTCCATAGGCTGCTGCATGCGCGGCATGGGGCCGTCCTGGACCTCAGCCTCGACACCTTCCACGAGCGCCTCGCTTGCGCTGCTGGATGCCGTGATAGGCGCTCACTGCAGCGCCGAGTCCAGGAGCTGCGACGCGCGGGCGAACCCGGCTCCGGCGGTTGCGAATTCCTCCCAAGCCTGCTCGGCCTCCTCGGCGAGGTCATCGCCGACGGGTGGCAGCATGAGGTCTTCCACATCCCAGGGATTCATGTGATCGACGACTGATCCGAACGACAGGGCGTTTATCTGCAGTCGTGTCTGGGCCGCGGCGACGGCAAGCCAGAGCGCGGCAGGCCGCACGCCAGCGCGGGGGCGCAGGCGCATCACGTCGTTGCTGGCGAGCCACCCGTACCGCTCGGCTGTCACAAGGGCGGGCGTGCCCTGCCGTCCCTCGGACCTGCCTACGGCACCGAACACAGTCATGCCGGCGGCCAGCTCGTAAGCTGCCGGATCCCTGAAGGATCTGTCGGAGACATAGCGCAGGTTCACGGGCTCCAGCTGCAGGATCTGCCGGCCGGACAGGATCGGGCGGCCGTGGCGGCGTCGACGTAGTACCGCTTGTAGCGGACGGGCAGCGTGGCCTCGGCCAGGTCGCCGCACCGCACACCGCCGGCCGCGACCTGCTCACGGGCCGCTCGCACGCGTGGCTCGTAGAAGGCGGCATCTACCCGGTCCCGCAGGTCAGCTGCGCTGAAGGTCCAGCCGCCGCGGCGCTCCTGGGCGGGAGGCGGGACTGGCCATCTGCGTTGCTGCTCGGCTTGCACGGTTCGCAGGCGCCCCCGGGCCGATTCCGTAGCAGAGACCGCGGAACGCATCTGCGCGATCACATTGCCGCGAACGTCCGCCGGGAGGACCGGCAGCGGCACAGCCGCGACGTCAGCTACAGTGACGTGGTCGATGACTGAGCCGCTCTTGCCGCGGCGCAGGAGGGCCTGGCCGGTCGGTGTCTTGAGGTAGGCCAGGAGGTAGAGCCGGGTATCTTCGTCGTCGACTTCGATCCTGATCATGTCGTGGCTGAGCGCGAATCCGGCCAGGTCGGAATCCGTGACGACTACTGGTCCGAGGTTGCGGCCCGAGCAAGTTTGCAGCAGGGTGCCCGGCGCTGGTGTCAGGCGCTTGACATCCTTGTTGCGGTCTAGCGAGAGCGTGTCGGCCGCGTCGGGCAGGTAATCGAAGACGTCGTACGGCCGCAGATAGGGCTGTCCTGGCTCTGCCGGGGCGGCGTAGGCGCGGGCGAACCGGGGCGGGTCCCAGACCTTCGCGACGTCGCCGACTGTCTGCGCTCCGCCCGACCCGGGAATCCCGCCCGAGGCTTCGAAGACGGCCATGCGCTGGGACGCCGCAGCGCCCGGAGCCGTGAAGAAGTAGGCGTCGAGGCGGTCATTGGCCACGGCCGACCGCGACCGGACGGTCGTGGTGATCCACCGCCGGAATGCCGTTGCGACGTCGGGGAGATCGTCATCGACCTGCCGTTCCTGGACCTCGATGAGGCGCAGCACCTCCTCGCCTGTCTCCGGGTCAATCTCGGCTACAGTCTCCGAGCGCGTGACCATCAGGTCGTCGCCGGTCTCGGTGCGCCGGTACAAGACGTTGCCCCGCCTGTCGTGGCCGACACGCTCAGCGATGGCCATGAAGATGGGATATTCGAGCGTGCCGGTCCGGGCCGCGTCCCGCTCCTCGGCGGACAGCCGCCGGGCCAGCACCATCGAGGTCTGCGTGTCGTTCTTCGGCTGAAATAGCTCCCGGGCCATGTCAACGACTGCCAGGATCTGGGTATTCGCCATGAGCCAGGCCCGCACGTAGCCGAGTGCGGGGTTGTTGAGGATCCCGTTAGGCATGACCAGCGCGAATCGCCCGGTGCCGGGCCGGAGAAGCTGGACACACCGCTCGATGAACAAGATCTCCGGTGGCTGGCTCTTCTGCAGGACGGGACGGCCGTGCCTGTCGCGGCGCAGTTCCCAGCGGCCCTCCGCAGAACGGTCCCACATGGCAGCGAGCTCGTACTGCTCCAGTACCTCCTCATCGTCAATGAAGATGTTCGCCCCGAACGGCGGGTTCGCGACCAGGCAGTCAAACGACCCGAGGCGAACGCGGCTTGCTGCCTCCGGATTCCAGGTCCGCGGATTCGCCAGGGAATTGGCCTGCCACAGCCCGCCGGGTGTCCATTCACGGGTGATGTCAGGCCGCGACGGGTACCGGCAGCCAGGGGTTGCCGAGTAGGGCGGCGTGGATGGCGTCGATTGCGCGCACGCCGTTGTTGCGTGCGGTGGTCAGGTAGGAGCGGACACGGCAGTAGCCGGCGAGCGTGGTGGTGGTGTGCCAGTATCCGGAGACGGCCTGATGTCGTTTCGGGGCTCTTAATGCCTGCTCCGAGGCGTTGTTCGTCCAGGGGATCTTGAAGTGGCGGGTGAATAGCCAGACTTGTTCGGCCTTGTCGTGCAGCCGTTTGGCCAGGTTGTAGCCGGGGTGGTTGCCTTTGGCCCAGTCGCGGTGCCGGTTGGTGATCATCCCCCAGCGCACCGCGTCGTCGTAACGTTTCCGCAGCTCATGCAATAGCTGCGGGTCGAGAGCGGCGAAGTTGCCGGCTTTCGCCTGCTCGACCGCGGCGTTGGCCTCACCGAGCACCTGGCGGACCTGCCCGGCCCAGCCCTGCTAGTCTTTGTGCAGGTCAAGCACGCCTTGCAGGTGACGGAACAGGTGCTGGACGCATTGCTGCACGCCGGCGAGCTGCGCGTCGAACTGGTGCCAGGCGGCGTAATCGTCTCTGACCAGGTAGCCGGTGTAGCCGTTCAGCACGCCCAGATCCTTGATCGCCGTCTTGGACCGGGAACCGATCGCCCCGAGCCACACCAGCCGCGCGTCCGGGGTGCGCAACGTGACCACATGCGGGGCGCCCGGCACCACCTCGCCGTGCTCGCCGGTGTCCGGGTACACGATGTTGACCGGTGTCTCATCGCCGCACATCACCGGTTCGGCCCGCAGCGCGGTCTTCATCGCCGCATCAAACCCGGCCGCCGCCAGCCGCTGAGCGAACCGTTCCAGGGCGCGGGCTGCAAACCCGGCGGACACCGGCACGCCCAGCAGCGCCTCGATCACCGCTGGCGGTCCGCTCCACCGGCACGTTGCCCTCATTGGACAGCAGCACCGCGGCGGCGTTCAGGTTCGGGCCGTACACCACCGCGCCGGCCTGCCCGAACGGCACCGCCGCGGTCGTGGTCTTGCGGCAGCAGCCGCACCTGCGGCGCGGCAGGACCCAGTAGACCTTCTCCAGCTCGATCGGCGGGATGTCCCAGATCTGCGTCCAGCTGTTGCCCGCATCGGCGGCGCCGGTTAACTCCGCGCCGCACCCCGGGCACTCGGCCGGCGGACCGGCCTGCTCGGTCCGGTCGGGGTCACGGGCCCGTTCCAGCCCTGACCCCCGGGTGGCCTGGCTGCCCGCCCGGTGTGCGGTCTTTGGACCGCACCCGCTGCGAGACAGCCTTCTTCCGCTTGGCCTTGGCCTCGATCGAGTCCTTCGATGGCGGGATCGAGGAGTTCGTCGAATCCTTGCCCCCTCGGGCGCGCAACTTGGCCAGCTCGGCATCTAACGCCGCGATCCGGCTCATCAAAGGCCGCCAGTCGTTCATCACGAGCGGCCAGCTCAGCGGTCGAACTCCAGCTTCTGTGCCGCGACCGCCGCCTTCAACCCGCCGATCTCCGCGTCCTTGGCCTCTACAACCTGCCGCAACCGCGCATTGGCAGCCCGAAGCCGCTCCTCGGCCGGCGAAACTCGGCGGCGTATCGGACACAAAAGACCATGATCACCACAATGCGGTCAACGTCAAGCACCGTCGGCCCCGGCGTGTCGTCCGCGCCTCATCCACGCACATCAACACCACCCGTGAATGGACCCCCCGCCGGAGCCGTCATTGTTCATGACCATGTTCATCTTCGCGGCACGGACGAGCCCGGGGTTGAGGTCGAGGCCGTGGACCATCTGGGACAGGTACTCCGCGCGGCGCCGGTAAAGCTCCTGCCGTTCCTCGTCGGTGCCGCGCGCGGGATCGGCCCACTGAGCTCGCTCTTCCGTCTCGATGTGCTGCAGGGCCTGGTTCATGGCCATGATTAGGAAGCCGCCCGTGTTATTCAAATGTGGCACACCGACAGTGGACGCATGAGACAGCCGCCGAGGTCATGCGCGCCGCCACGTGCGTCCGCCGCGCGAAGCCACTCGAGGCCACCGCCGCGCAGCAAGGCGAAGTCGACGTCGGCGGCCTGGTAATCACCTAGCCTGCCGAGACCGATGCCGAGGTTAGTGAGAGCCATTGCAAGATCAGGCCGATGGTCGGCGAGATTGGCCACGACCAGCGTTCCCGAGGCTGGCGAGTTTACGGACCTGGTGCACCAGCACCTTGCCGTGTTGCACCCGCTGCCCGTCCCGACGCGCCCCGTCGGCCAGCTCTTCCGCCCTCTGGCTGGAGGACAGGTGGATCCCGCGCTGGGCCAGCGGCTGGTGGCCTGACCCGTCGACGCTGGTGTACTGGGCGCAAGAGCCGCTGCCACGCCAGGTGGCTGACCACTTCCTGGCGCAGCCCGCTTTTAGCTTCGATGTGGAAGCAGTTGGCCCGGCGTCCCACAGGTAGAAGTAGAAGCAGGTCACCCGCCGGTCGGCCTTGGTGAACGAGAACCACGGCACGCCGTTACGGCCCGGCCGGGCCGTCGCGGTGAACACGTTCTGGTATTCCTGCGCCACCCCGATCGCCGCGACCCCGGATCGCCCGGTCGCGGCCTGCGCGGCCACATGCCGGCGCATCACATCGATCTTGCGGTCAGCCTTGCCGCACGAAGATAGGATCGGGACGTTGACCTGCGGCTATGTTGATTGTTCTGCACCGGATGTCTGGTCGGCGGCCGCCCAGGGCACCTCGATCCCGGCGTCTAGCGGCGGCATCGCCATGCAGTTCGCCTACCAATTCCCGGAACGGTGCGAGCGTCTCGTCCTGGTCAGCAGCGGCGGCGCGGGCCGGGAGGTGCATCCGCTGCTTGGCCGCAGCCGCCAGCGGCAGCATGTCCATGCCGTCAGTGCTTTGCGAACTGGGTTCCTGGCGGTGCCGACGACCCGGTACCCGCGCCCGCGCTCAGCGAGCACGCGTGCGGTCGCGTGCCCGATCCCGCAGGGCACCTCGAGACCGCCAGCGGGTGGAGTATCGGGCTCGAAATGATCTGTCTACAGCCTGCTGAGGTTAGCGATCTGGCACAGCTCCGGCAGCCTTTTGTCGGCCGCGCGGGCGGCGATCCGCACGCCGATCCAGGCCAGTGCGATGCCGTACCCGGCGGCGCATAGCACGAGCACCGGCATCCGGAATACCGCGGGATCCGAGCGGGTCAAGGCTGCGCCAAGCACCACCGGGCTGATCGCCACCAGCGTGCCGAAGAGGCTGCCGAGAGAGTTCGCGAGCGAATATCCCCCATATCCGTCGGCGGCCCTGGGCGTGGGAAGGCCGGCGCGTTTGTCCAGCGGGTAGGCCACGGTGCTGGTGAAGATGTTGCTCAAGGCCAGGCCCGCGCCAATCCCCGCGAGACCCACCGCCATGCCCACGAATCCGTCCACGGGATGCTTGGCAACGGCCGCGAGCACGAAGGAGATGACAGTTAGCAGCGGCACCGCGATCACGCCGACAGCGAGGTTCTGGCCGGAGAAGTAGGCGCGCAGCGCACGGCGGCCGGTGAGCGCCATCGCCTCGAGGAAGAAGCCTGGCCCGGTCATCGCGATCGAGTCGGCATGGAACGCGGCGATGACCGCGGCCCCGACGCCTGCGCTGAGCAACAAGGCGACCAGATACTGCGGTGTCAGGATCGTGTTGACGGACACGACGACCATGATGACCGCGGTCATGCCCCAGTAGATGAGCGACAGGGGCTCGCGGCGCTGGTAGATCCAGAACCGGGCGGCCACCGTGCCACGCAGGCCGTAACGGGTCGGCGGTACCGCGCGAACGGCAGCGCCGCACCGCGCACCGCCGAGGACTGCGTGGTGGTGTCGACCGTCACCAGAGCGCGGCTGAGGGACCTTATCCACAGCCCGCCGAGCACAGCGATGACCGCGCCAAGCAGCGCCAGGCGCAGCAACGCCGCGGTGGGGTGGCCGCTCGACGCGTCCTGGATCGCGTGCGCGGCCAGGCCCGGCGGTGTCCAGCGCATCCATCCGTCGACACCGGCGAAGCTCGCCGGGGCCAGCTTGCCCTCGGTGGTCAGGTTCGGCGCCACCAGGGTGAACAACTCGTACAGGGCGAAGATCGGGATGATCAGGAAGGCGGCGAGGTCCTTGCCGCGGCGGGAGCGCAGCAGCCGGGCCAGGCTGGTGGCCACGAACCGGGCCAGCGTGATGCAGAACAGCACCTGCAGCACCACCGCGACCAGCGCGATCAGCACGCCGAGCGCACCGCGCGCCAGCCCCACGGTCACCCCGAGCAGTCCGATCAGGTTGGCCAGCGGCCAGGCGCCGGTGGCCGAGGCGGCCAGCAGCCCCACGGCGAGCGGGCGGGTGCGCAGCGGGTAGAGCGCCAGCGTGGCGGGGTCCAGGGTGCTGTCCAGGCCGAAGATGAAGATCGGCAGGATCAGCCAGCCGAACGCGAACACGGTGAAGACGACCGTGGTCACGTACACCGACCCGGCCTGGCCGCCCAGTGCGGCCAGGCCGGCGAAGGTACCTGCCGCCAACAGCACGGCGAAGAAGGTGCTGACAAAGAAACCGGCCTTGGCCGCCGTGGACGAGCGCAGCGCGTTGCCCAGCAGGCGCAGCTTCAGCTGGACGAGGAGCCGAGCCATGACAGCACCTCCTCGCCGCTCGCGCGCGGGCCGACCAGGTCGATGAACGCCCGCTGCAGGGTCTTGCCGCCCCGCACCTGCTGCGTGGTGCCGGTGGCCACGATCTTGCCTTTGTCGATGATCGACACGTGGTCGCAGACCTGCTCGACCAGTTCCATGACGTGGCTGGAGAACAGCACGGTCGAGCCGGAGCCGACGAAGCGGGTCAGCAACCGCCGGATCACGTCAGCGGAGATCGGGTCGACGCCTTCCAGGGGCTCGTCCAGGAACAGCACCGACGGGTTGTGGATCAGGGCGCAGCCCAGCGCGGCTTTCTTGCGCATGCCGGTGGAGTAGTCGGCGACCAGCCGCCTGGCGTCCGCGGACAGGTCCAGCACCTCCAGCAGCTCCGCGGCCCGGTCGCGGGCCTCACCGGCCGGCAGGCCGCGCAGCCGCCCGGCGTATTCCAGCAGCTCCTCACCGCTCAGCCGCTCAAACAGCCGGGCCTGGTCCGGCACCACCCCGATGATCGCCTTGGCGGCCGGCGGGTCGGCCCACACATCCAGCCCGTTGATCAGGATCCGGCCGCCGTCCGGCCGCAGCAGGCCGGTCATCATCGAAAGGGACGTGGTCTTTCCCGCGCCGTTCGGCCCGACCAGCCCGGCGAGGGAACCGGCCGCGATCTCCAGATCGACGCCGGCCACCGCCTCGACGCTGCCGTAGGACTTCCGTAATCCACCGACCTCGATTACCGGGGCTTGCGAAACCCGATCATGCGGCACCGGGGCGGGTGCACGGCTGATCGCTTCCGCGACCTTCGCTGCCCGCCCATCTGGCCGGGCTCCGGTGGGGGCGTCTGGCCGGTCGCCGCGTGGCGGCGCAGGCGACCCGCGGGCGCTGGCGGAGGTACTGGCGGTCACCGGCCCGGCGGTCTCGGGGCCGGCTGTCTGAGCCGGCAGGGCGCTATCACGGGAAGAACGCTCCTGTTCATGGGCCTCGGCTCTCGCCTGCAGGTACTGGTGCAAGTGCCGGTGCGGGTGCCCCTGAAGTGCTTTCATGATCATGGCCTCCAGAAAAACCCGGGAGTCCGCCAAGGGAATCTCCCTGTGCGGGATCTCCCTGTGCTCTTAAGACCAGCCTGACCGCGCCACGGGCCCCTAGCAGAGGCGCAGGTCCCGTCAATAGAGGCGAAAGACCCCCGGTGCCCAACCCGCTCGCCAAACGCTCCCGGGGAACAGCTATTACCCGCCAGCAGAAGATTGCCCACCCTGACTTCCTCGAACTGGTCCTAGTGTCCCGCGCCTAAAATTCGTCGAATAAATCAGAGATAATCTGAACTGGTGACGACCTTACAATCGAGCGCAGTTCCTGCTAGAAATATTCGGCGAACTTACGGCGCGGGACACTAGCCGACGAGGTCACCCGCCGCGAGGCCAGGCCCGCCGCTCAATGAGGCGGTGCGGGCACGTCAAGCGGTTCATCGGGCAGCCACGGTGAGTGGCAGGTGTCGGCACACGGCGAACGCGATCTGCGAGCGCCTCATCGGGACGCTGCGCCGCGAGCTGTTCGACCGGATCTTGATACTTGGACCGGGTCACGCGCGGTGAATCCTTGGCGCGTACACGGCGCATTACAACGGGCATCGTCCCCACCAGAGCCTGAACCAACGCCCTCCCAACGCCGCCGCGCAGACGGTACCTGCCGCCGTGAGCCTCGACGAACGATGCATTAACCTGCGCGAAGCGATCTCTCCCAGGCTGTCCGGCTCGCCTGGCGCGCGGCGTCTAACGCTGTCCCAGTACTTGGCCTCCCGTTCCCAGTGAACCGGGCCGCACGTACTGCCCGGTCTCCTCATCGTCCGCCACCGGGGCCCCGGCCGCGGCGGTGCTCATCGATCCCCAGGTGCGCCACCGGCCTGGCAGGCCGCTCCAGCACCGGGTCCGCCGCCGCGAACGCGCCATGTGCCACCGGCCAGGACACCCCGGCGTGGCGGGCCGCCGCCGGGGTGATCCCCCGCTCCGCGACCTCGGCGGCAGCCTGCTCCCGCAGCCGCCGGGCGGCCGGGTGCGCCGGTGCTCCGGGCCGAGGACCCGCTCGCACACCGGCAGCAGCCCGGCCAACAGGTCCCGGGCACCGGCCGGGTCCCCCGCCTGCCCGGTCTAGATGGCGAGCTCGCGTAGGGCGGCCAGGGTATCCGGGTGTTCCGGGCCAGATGCTCGCTCGCACACGAGCCAACAGCCGAGCATATCGGCGGCGATGCGCGCGTTGTAGATGTCAGAAAGATCACTGACTGTCACGGACTCGTCTGGAGACGCAGCGCCCGAGTCGGCCGGGTCCTTGACGGCCCCCCGGCGGGTGGCAGGCCGGCCGGTCCTGCCGCGCATGGACCTGGTGGCCCAGCGGCGGCGGACGATGTCGCGCTGCCAGCGCAGGATCGTTTCCGGGTGACCAGCAGCCGCAGCCCGTCGCGCCGCGCTTTCGGTATCACGCCGAGCAGTGCCGCGAGCAGGGCCCGGTCCGCCCAATTCAGCTTCGGGCGGTGCGGCTGCCGCCGCTGCAGGACCGCGAGCTGGTGGCGCAGGATCAAGATTTCGGCGGTCTTCCACGTCTCCTCACACCGGGACAGCCGCAGCCACGCGGCTAGTCGCGTGATCAGGAGAAACACGAGCCGCAGGCACATGATCGGTGATCATCACGGGCGGAGCGCCGGGCGGGCAACTCAGCTGGTCAGAGCCATGGATGCGATTCTCGGCACGCACAGCGACAAGGCAGCTGACGGAGCGTTGCCAAACGTGACCCCGCCGCGCGGGCCGCAGGCCGCCGCGTCACTAACCTGGACCGACAGAGGCGGCAGGTCCTCGAATACCTGCCGCAGCTCCACCGCGGTGACCGGCTGCCTGGCTTATGCGGCGCAGCGCCAGGAGCACCAGCAGTTCGGCATCCTTGGACACCTCACGCCGGGCCAGCACCATCAGGCAGGCGAGCAGATTGCGCACGAGCTAGTAGACGCTCGACAAGATCACTCAGGGATGATCTCAGCCCGGAAGACTCCACCAGCCAGGCCAGATCGAGTAATCGAGCCCTACAGGTGCTGGCCTGCGCGCATGTTGCCGCCTCGTGCAGCCCAGGGTCGATCATCATCGCTGGGCAGGACTTCGGTTACAGCGCGCGCACCCCAGAGGCGGGGACCGCTCCCGACTCCGTCGTGCTTCAGGTGGCAGCTGCAGCGGCCCAGGAACGGCATGGCACGCCGGCCGATGCCGTCGGCGGCGGCCTGTCGTGAGCGGACCGTCATCTGCCGTCCGGCACGGGCGGCTTGCGCTCCAGCCGGAACTCCGCCTGCATGCCTGGTGCGAGCTCGCGGGCCTCCTCGCGGACGAGGATCTTGATCGGCGATGCGCGGCCGGGCCGGGAGCTGACCGACAGGTGATCCTCGGTCAGAATGATCTCGACCCGGTGCCCCCGGTAGTGGACGCTGAAGCGGACAGACCTACGACCATAGCTCGCTGACCTGCGTAGGTCCTGGGATGGTGCCCGACTTGGGCGCACATCAGCATGATCAAGCTCTCAGGTCCCCGTGGCAGGGGCCAGGCCCTCGCCTCGAAGCAACAGAGGCTCGCCGCCGAATCGATCCTAGTGTAACGTTTTGTAGTGTTCTGATCGCACTGTGTTGAATATTGCTCCAGTGCTGACACTCCAGGGGAGTCCATGGAGGGTTGAGAGCGGAGGTCCCGGTGTGGCTGCCAATTCAAAGGGGAACCGGTCCAGGCCGGTCAGCGTATACGTCGTGGGGTTCGTGGCGCTGTTCACCTTCGCGGCCGGGGCGGGCCTCGTCGGCCTCGCCGTGGCCGACCATCTGAGCGACCGCCTGCTTATCCTCACGCTCGCCGGTCTTCTTGTCTTTGTGGCGGCCGCCCTGGTGTTCTACCAGGGGGTCGTGCGGCCCATCGCCGAGCTGAGCGCCGGGGTCCGGGCCGCGACAACGCACATGCTGGCAGGCCCGATCACGGTTAGCGGCCCGGCGGAAGTCTCCTCGCTGGCCCACGACATCAACCAGATGATCGCGAAAGCCAGGGCCGACTTCGAGGCGACCTCGCGGCTGGCGGCCATTGTCGGGTCGTCGGCCGACGCCATCATCGGCACAACGCTCGATGGCGTCATCACAAGCTGGAACGCCGGGGCAGAGCAGGAGTACGGCTACGCCCGCGATGAGATCATCGGGCGCAGCGTGTCCGCGCTCTACCCGCCGGACCGGGCCGACGAGCTGGCGCCCATCCTCGACGGCATCCGACGGGGAGAGCGGGTCGAGCATTTCGAGACCAAACGTGCCCGTAAGGACGGAACCATCCTCGATGTATCGATCTCCGTCTCCCCGATCCGAGACGCGAGCGGCGCAGTGGCCGGGGCGTCGGCCGTAATCCGGAACATGACCGAACGCAACCGCCTTGAGGCCCATCGGCGCGCGCTGGAACATCAGTTGCATCAGTCCGAGCGGCTAGAGAGCCTGGGCCAGCTGGCCGGGGGGGTCGCCCACGATTTCAACAACCTGCTGGCCGTCATCATGAACTTCGCCGCGTTCGCCGCCGAGGAGACGACCGACAAGCCCGCGGCCCGGGCCGACATCGAACAGATCCAAGCCGCGGCGCAGCGCGCCGCCCGGATTACCAAGCAACTGCTCATCGTGGGCCGACGCCAAGCGGCCCAGCCAGAGACGCTCGGGCTCAACGCGATCGTGGCCGACACCCACGACCTGCTGTCCAGCGCCGTCGGCGCGGGCATCGAAATCCGGGTCGACCCGGCGGCGGACCTGCCCACCATCGAGGCCGATCGGGCCCAGGTCGAGCAAGTGCTGCTCAACCTGGCCGTCAATGCCCGCGACGCCATGCCGCAGGGCGGCACCTTGACCATCGAGACGAGCCTCGCCGAGCTGGACGAGCGGCAGGCCCGCTCGCGTCCCGGCGTCAGCCCTGGCCGCTATGCTGAGCTCGCCGTCAGCGACACGGGAACCGGAATGAGCGGGGAGGTCAAAGCCCACATCTTCGAACCATTCTTCACGACCAAACCGGTGGGCCAAGGCACTGGCCTTGGGCTGGCCACCGTGTATGGCATCGTCACAGGCGCCGGTGGTAGCACAAGCGTTTTCTCCGAAGAAGGCGTCGGCACGACCTTCCGCCTTTTGTTCCCTGCCACTGGCGCGGCCGCCCCGGCAACGCCGACCGTTGACATCCCCGACGCCCGAGGAAACGGCCAGACCATCCTCGTCGTCGACGATGAGCAGCCAGTACTAGAGCTCACCTCGCGGATCCTGCGCCAGAATGGCTACGCCACCATAGAGGCTGACACATTCGACCTAGCATTGTCGCTGGCGTCCTCGCAAGACTTCCAGCTTCTCCTGACCGACTCCGTCATGCCCGGCATGTCCGGTCCAACGCTCGCAGAACGCGTCCTCAAGCTGCGGCCCGGATTGCCCGTCCTGTACATGTCCGGCTATAGCGCGGAAGCGCTGAGCGCACGGCGCATCCACGACGAGGGGGCGGAGTTCATCCAAAAACCGTTCACCCGTCACACCTTGCTTGAAAAGGTGGACGCGGCGCTGAGTACTCCACCCAAGCGTCACCAAGCGGGCCGTGATGGTGACGAACACATCCCGCCGCCAGTATGTTGATCTTGAGACTTAAGCGTCAACAGGTGCGGATCGATTGTCCCCCATCCTTCTCATGGGCGCCGAATTTGCCGAGGAAGATCACTGCTCAAGGGTGGCGCTTGCGCCATCGCGCAGCAATGCCGCGTCATTAGGCGTACTCGGGTCAAGTCAAGGATCTTGGCCGGCGTGGCGGGGCGATAAAAGGACGGGACCTCTGGTAGATCGGGTCAACCCTTCACGATCTTCCCGATACCAGAGGTCCCGTTGCGCACTCAGTTTGGCATCTGCGCCGCGAGGCGTCTTGTCATATCCCCGGTCGCCCGCCTCACCCGGCAGCGCCTCCCCACGGCCCGGCGCAACGCGCATGACCCGGGACACCAGGACCATAACCCCGGCGGGGCGCCGCCGGCTCGGGCCATCGGGCGGCCTGTCGGCATGCCGCCGCCACCCGTCCGCCCGCCCGATGACATCCCGCTGCCGCGCGCACCAGCACCGGGGAGCGGCGGCGCGCCAGGGTACCCTGCCCAGGGCAGGTCCACCTTCGACGCCGACGCGTTGACCAGATGTGCGCCGAGCGGCCACCGACCGGCCGGGTCACCATCCACGACGCGGGCCACGACCTGCACCTGGAACAGCCGGCCCACTGGCTATGGCAACTCCACGCCCTCCTGGCGTGGTGAGCCCATCGCCCGGTTCCCATTTTCACCAGCAAGATCATCTTTGCTGCGGTGCGCTCGGAGGGGGGCATGCGGGGGCGTGGCGGCATGGTCACGCACGACGGCTGCCTGCCGCAACGGCCGGTGGCCGGTCCCGCATGACCCGGTCTTCGACTTCTCCGTCACCCCTCCTCTGCGCCGCCGGAGGGACCCGGCGGGGTGGTTGCGCCGGGTGTCTGTTGCCTTAGCACGACGGATAGGGGAGGTAGGTGTCCGTCACGATGGCGGACGCGTTGGGCGCGTCCTGGATGAGCTTGTGCGTCTTCATCCAGCTTGCGAAGCTTTGCCACGCGCTGAGGCTCGTGCATCCCGTCTTCATGCTGTTTTGCGCCAGCAGCTTGAGCGTGTAGGGGACGCTCGCCTGGAGGAACGATGGCGTGTACTGGCTCACTGTCTGCATGATCGTGGTGGCCCCGGCCGGATCCTTCATCGCCGCGTTGGTTCCGGCGACCAGCCCGGCGACGAAACGTTTGACGGAGCTCGCGTAGGCTGGATCCGAGCCGAGACGGTGTGCGTTGGCGACAAGTACCAGCTCGTCGTAGGTCGGCACTCCCAGCTGGTTGGCCGGGAAATCGGCCGCCCTTTTATGCATCTCCTGGCTGATCTGGATCGCCTCGACGTTGCGGTGCCCGCCGATGATGGCGTCGACTTTCCCGGACAGGATCGACGGGACCAGGTTGTACCCGACGCTTTGGTGCGGGACCTGCTGAGCGGACAGATGGCAGGTGTGCAGCAACGTGTCGTAGAAGGCGAAGTCGCTCGGGAGCCCGGTGAATCCCACGGAATGCCCCCTGATCTGGCAGGGGCCCGTGACCGGAATCTTCGGCGAGACGATGAGCCCGTTGAGGGGAACGGGCACCACTGCGGCCACGGCTACGACCGGCAGGCCCTCCTGCTGGCCGTAGAACATCTCTGGCTCGTAGGAGACCGCAAGGTCGGCCTTGTTAAGCCCGACAAGCTTGAGCGGGTCGGCCGCGCTTGAGGGGACCCGGAAGTTCACCGTGAGGTTCTGCGTGGAGAAGTAGCCCTTGTTCTGCGCGTAGTAGAAGCCCGCGTGATCAGGGTTGGGCACCCAGTCGAGTTTCGACGTTCAGTGAGGCTGCTGGCGCGGCGTGTGCGGAGCTGCTGCCCGACCGCGTCCCTCCTGCCCCGATGAGTGATGGCGCCGGTGGCGATCAGCTCCTCACCCTCGGTACGGGCCGGGCGCAAGAAGTTCACCTTGAGATCAAGGGCGGTAAATCCGGTGCCAGCGGGTGCAATCGTCTGGACCGCCGCCCCGCTGGCGCTTTTGGCCAGCAGGGCGATGACACCTCCGAAGACTGTACCCAGCTCCTGCAGCAGGCCCGAACGCACGGGCAGCGAGAACACGACCCGCCCGTCCTCGGCCTCGATCAGCCGAAAGCCCGCATACCCGTCGATCGGAGCTGCTGGTATCTCCCCTTTGAGCTGCGCTGCAAGGATCTCAAGTCCGCTCAGCCGCTGGAGCAGCGCGGCGCCGACCGGGGCGATCTGCGGCATGGGTTCTCGCAGCATGGCGCCCGTTCCTGGTAGCCGCATTTCGGGCGGCGATCCGCTGCCAGAACGCGGAACGACGGCACGGGGTGCGAACAGAAAGTACCGAGACGTGCTGTGGGCAAGCGGCTGCCCTCCCTGGTCGACCACAAGCCCCTCGGCGAGAGCGTTGCGCTCGTCGGAGTAAATGACCCGGCTGCGCGCCGTGATCTCTGCGCCACTGGGAGGCGGCTCGCCGAGCACCGTTACTGAAAGTTCGGCCGTCGTGCACCCCCTCCGGCAGGCAGCGTAGAGACGACCGCGTACAAATGAGCCATGTCGAGCAGGAAAGCGAAGATCCCCGAGTGCAGCCGACCCTTGGGACCGCAAAACCAGCCGCTGGCGGGCATCGCGATCGACGCCTCACCGTGCTGCAGGGCGACCAGCCTCCGCCCGCTCCAGTAGTGGATCGGCGGCTGCGGAGACCGTCCCGCGTGGATCTCACGGAGCGCCTCCAATCCGGGCACCGTTAGCAGCCCGGCATCGAACACGGCGGCTTGCGCACGCTGCCCCTGGACCATCCCTGGGCCCCCTACGTCCACTCTCCGTCCTCATTCTGCCGGGCATACGGTTAGGAAAACAGCATCGTCACTTCATCGATCCCCGCAGATGTCTTGACGCTCAGCTGGTGACCGGCACGCTTGAAGACGCGCATCATGCGCCTGTTGCCCATGAGGACGTCGGCCCTGAAGCCGCGAACGCCGCGCCCCCGCGCGTGCTCGAACATGCGCGCGTGGAGGAGCCCGCCGAGGCCGGTACGGCAGCCGCACTTCGTAACCTGGCGGTACGTCTGGGATGCCTGCAGGAGGCTGATGCTCCTGTTTCGGGCGGGTTAGGGCGTGTCGGTCAGCAGCTGAGGGCGGCCGCCCCGTGATCATCGCCTTGTGACAGAATACGATCTTGAGGCGGCCGCTGCCGCCATGGTAGGCGCTGAGCTGGCCGAGGAGAAGCTGGGTGAGCTGATGGCGCGGCTGGCGCCGTGCTTCACCCGCCGTGAGCCCCGGCTGCAGGCCGGCAGGTACGTGCGGGCGCTGATGAGCGGCCTGCCGCGGAAGAACGGCTGGACGATCGCGGCGGAAGCCGGTGACCGCACCCCGGATAAGACGCAGCGGCTGCTCAGCCATGCGTCCTGGGACACCTTGGCGGCGATGCGCGAGATCGGAGGCTTCGTGACCGCGTACCTGGATGAGGCGGCCGGGCCGGGAACGCTGCGGGTATTCGCCGTGGACGAGACCGGCCAGCAGAAGAAAGGCATCCGCACGGCCGGCGTCAAGCGCCAGCATATGGGCTGCGCCGATGGCGTGGCCAACGGCATCAACACGGTGCATGTCTCTTATGCCACCCCGGCCGGGCACGCGCTGATCGGGGCCCGGGAGTGGATCCCTGAAGAGCAGATCGCCGACCCGCGATGCCGCCAGGCGATGGGCCTGCCGCAGGACCTGGTGTTCAAGACCAAGCCGCAGCTGGCCACCGAGATCCTGGCTGAGTGCCTGGCCGGCGGCACCGCCATCCCCTGGGCCGCCGCCGATGAGGTCTATGGGAACAACCCCGGGCTGCGCGGTTTCTGCGAACGCGAGCGTATCGGCTACGTGCTGCGGGTGCCCTCGAACTTCTACCTCACCCTTGGCGGCGGCATCCGGCTCACCGCGGCCCAGGCCGTGTCCGGCGCGCTGGGCAAGACCACCGGGTGGTGGCAGACGCGCTCCGCCGGGAAGGGAACCAAGGGACAGCGGCTGTACCGGTGGGCCTGGATCGCCACCGCCTCCCCTGGCCACACCCTCCTGGTCCGCAAGCACCTGATCACCGGCGAACTGGCCTTCATGTACTGCCACGTC
The DNA here is from genome assembly GCA_963727015.1 of uncultured Actinomycetota bacterium. Classification (GTDB taxonomy): domain Bacteria; phylum Actinomycetota; class Actinomycetes; order Streptosporangiales; family Streptosporangiaceae; genus DATFVJ01. Next base: position 30,889 of record CAVSEV010000012.1, read on the forward strand.
CCCCAAGGCCGGCCTGCTAGCTTGCCCGTCCTGGTCGCCGTCGCCGGCCTGCGCTGGCCGGTCGAGGAGGACTTCGAGTTCGGCAAGGACTACTTCGGGCTGGACCAATCCCAGGTCCGGCTGTATACCGCGATCTTACGCCACACCGTGCTGGCGATGGCCGCCCTAGCCGTCTGCGCCGTCACCGCCGCCCTGGCCCGGAACCAGACCGACACCCAAGCACCGCCGCCGGCCAGCCCCAATGACCCGCCACCGCAGGATCCCGGCCTGATCCCGCTCACCGTCAACGCGGTCAAACGCCTATTCAACCTGCTCAACCGCCTCCCGCGCTCTCTCGGGCACCACCTGCACTGGGACCAGTGGACCCGCCGACACCAGGCCCGATCCCGCTGGTTCCACCAGCGCACCCGCCTCCGCCGCCAGCAAACAATCCCCTACATCACATAACGAAGTGCGGCTGCCGTACCGGTGCCCTGCCATTCCGGATCCACCATGTACGCCACTTCGGCGAGGCCGGTCGCCGGGCTGAGGTAGTAGGAGCTGGCGGCGACGATCCGTTCGCGCTCAGACGGGCCTACTACGGCCGCGAAGGCCATCTCCTGCTCGTAGTCCACGCTGCACAGGTACTGGGCGACCGTGTCGGTGAGCGAGCTCAGCTTCTGGAGGAAGCGACTCTCCACGTCTTCTTCCGGGAGTCGATGGAAAAGCTCCTGCATTGCGCCGGTGTCGCTCGTTCGTGTCGGGCGCACGCACACCTGGCGGCCGTCGCGCAGCCGCACGTCGCGCACCTCGGCGACCGGGTACGCGCCGCGGCTGCGCAGCTGCTGCTTCCGTCCGACGAGCCCCCTCTCGATCGCGGCGTCGAGCAAAGACTTGCGGGCGTCGGGATGCGCGATCTCGATCAGGGCGACCGCACGCTCGGCCAGCGACCGGCCGAAGAGGTACGCGGTGCCGTACTCGGTAATCACCCAATGCACATCGGCCCGCGGGATCGCGACGGGCTCGGTGGAATCGAGGTCGAGGCAAATCGCGGACCGGCCCTGGGGGGTGCGCGAGACGAGGCAGACGATGGCCATACCGCCCGGTGACGCGAGCGCGCCGCGGTGGAAGGCGGGCCCGGTGGAGACCCCGCCGTAGAGCGCGCCGTCGAGGCTCTCGGTGCACACCTGGCCGGTGAGGTCAATGGCGAACGCCTGCGTGACGGAAACCATCCGCTCGTTGCTCGCGATGATCGCAGGATCGCAAACGTATTCGACCGGATGAAACGCGAAACGCGGATCGTCGTCGACGAGGTCGTAGAGGCGGCGCGTGCCCATCGCCCAGCTCGTCACGACCGGCCCCGTGATGACGCCATTGGCGACGAGGTCGACCACCGGTTCGGTGATCATGTCCGAGTGAATCGCCAACCCGCGCCGGTTGGTCAAGTGAGTCAGCATCTGGTTCGGCACACGGCCGAGGCCGACCTGAAGCGTGGAGCGGTCGTCGACGAGCCGGGCAACGTAGCGGGCAATTTGCTCGGCCGCCTCGCCGACGGGATCGTGGAGGTACTCCACCACAGGGGTCTCGACCGCTACGAAATGGGCGATGCGGTCGACAGGAATCCGGCTGTCACCGGCCGTGCGAGGCATCGCCGGGTTGACCTCGGCGATGACGGTGCGTGCGGTCAGGGCGGCGGCCTTCGTCACGTCGACCGATATCCCCAGGCTGCAGGTACCGTCCGGATCTGGTAGGGCGACCTGGATCATCGCCACGTCGAGCGGGATCTGCCCGTTGCGGAAGAGCTTCGGGACGTCGCCGAGCGAGAGCGGTAGGTACTCCACCCAACCCGACTCGCCTAGAGCGCGGACGTCGCGCCCGACGTAGAAGACTCGGTGCCGATAGGTCGTATGCGGCGGGTCGCCGGTGCCGACACGGTGAGGAAATGGACGAGGACCACTCCCGGCCGGTTGAGTCGTTCCAGCGCCTCCACGAGGCTTCGGGGAGTGGCGCACGCGCTGCCGACGAAGAGCGAGCGCGCAAGCGCGGCGGAACCGGCGCTCCCGTCCACCGGGGCCCGGCACGCCCGCGCGACCGGAATCCGCCAGCAGATCAGCGAACTGACCGCCGCCCTGGCCGCCGACGCCGCCAGCGGCCAGCAGGCACTGTTCGCGTCCCCGCGCACCGCGCGCCGCACGCGCCCCGCCGATACCGCGGCAGCACTGCACCGGCTCATCGCCGAGCTCACGCCGCACGAACCCCCACGCGGCGACCGGCACGCCGCAGACAGCGCCCCTGTTCCAGGAACCGGACACACCCGGAGAATGACGGCACGCACACCCCGCGAGCCGCGCACCCGGAACCGCCCACCTGCCCCCCGTCACCCAGGCATTCGGACAGTTCTGATATCCGACTGTGCCGTTATTACCACCACGCTCCTGCAGGAGGCGAACACCCGCTTCCACGCCTTCGCCGAAGGTCTGCTCCCAGCGGCTGGTGACCAGTCATGAACGCGCACACCCCCGTTCCGGGCTTGCTCCGCGGCTTCTTCGAGGACTACCTCGCGGCGCACCGCGACGTCAGCCAGAACACCATCTACGCCAACAGGGGACGCGTGCAAACCCTTCCTCCGGTTCGCGGCACGGCACCGCGGCCGCCAACTGATCCGGCTCCAGCTCGCCGATCCCGCTCAAGAAGACCACCTCGAACTCGATGACCTACCTCGACCAGAACGAGGTCAAGACCCTGCTGGCCGTGCCGTCGGCTCGGCATCGTCTCGGGCTGCGCGACCGGGCCCTGCTCACCCTCCTCTACAACACCGGCGCACGGGCCACCGAAATAGTCCAGCTGAACATCAAGGACCTCCGCCTCGACACGCCTATCCAGGTACGCATCCTCGGCAAGGGACGCAAAGAGCGGGTCTGCCCGCTGTGGCAGGAGACCGCCGACGCGCTCCGTGCCTATCTCGGTCAGCGGGCAGACGGCACCCAGCCAGACGCGCCGCTGTTCCTCAACGCGCACGGCAAGCGCATCACCCGCTTCGGCGTCGGGACGATCCTCAAACGCAACGTAGCGGTGGCGGCCACCAACCTCGCATCGCTGGCCGCCAAGCCCGTGAGCCCGCATACCCTTCGCCACACGACGCGGCAGCCGCAATCTGTGGTGGCGGGCGTTCGGTATCACGCCCAGCAGTGCCGCGAGCAGGGCCCGGTCCGCCCAGTTCAGCTTCGGGCAGCGCGGCTGCCGCCGCTGCAGGACGGCGAGCTAGTGGCGCAGGATCAGGATTTCGGCGGTCTTCCACGTCTCCTCACGGCGGGACGGCCGCAGCCACACGGCTACTCGCGTGATCAGGGGAACACGAACCGCAGGCACATGACCGGTGATCATCACAGGCGGAGCGCCGGGCGAGCGACTCAGCTGGTCAGAGCCATGGATGCGATTCTCGGCACGCACACTACAGCGGACCACCGACCTGCGGCATTTGCGAATACTCGCGCAATTAAGCCCGGGCCGAATACGACATTTGGTGCCTAGTCCCGCTAACCTGCGAACGGTCATTGGCCCTGCTAGCGTCGGATGCGGGGCATCAGTATCCATCGAAAGGACGCTCATGTCAGGATTTCCGCCGATCGGCGTCCGCCAGCCCCAACCTTACGACATCGTTGATGACCCAGTAAGGGCCTGCGGCATCGGCACCGGATTCGAGGGTCAGTTCTCCGCGCGAGTGCGTGATGGCCATGGCGCTCAGATCGCGCAGGCCCCGGGTCAGGGCGGGTGGCACCGGCATCTGGGGCAACTTCGACGTCACACTGGCTGTGGGAGTCCCGCCCACTCCGCAGGGCACACTGGAGGTTTTCGACGTTTCGGCAAAGGACGGGTCGGAGCTGAGCAAGGTGGTTGTGCCGATCACCTTCGGTCGGGCTCTCCTCGACCCGTACCACGGCTTCGCACAGTACACGGTCGTCAGCGGCGACACGCTCTCCGGCATCGCGGCGAAGTATTACGGTGATCCAAACGAGTGGCCGAGAATCCTTGAAGCAAATCGCAACCAGATTCACGATCCTGGCCGCATATTCCCGGGACAGGTGCTGCGGATGCCGCAGTAGCGATCAACCGAGAGTCACGACGGGGACCTGCAGGCACCGGTCATCAGTCATCCTATTCTCAGCGGTCATAGACGGCCGCTCACATGGCACCGCAGGACCACTCACGCCCGCCACAAGCACGTGGCGGCACTGGCCGGCGTGCTTGTGGTCGTCGTTTCCTGGAGCGTGAGCGTCTTAGCCTCAATCCACCGCGAAAATTCGGGTGATCGCTTTCTTCGAGGCGGTCTGGAGAACCTGATCTTTAGGTTGGCGGTGGGCGTGGGTTTCCTGCCGCTTACGTAATTGCGGCTTGTCCACAGGTCGTTGCCGGGGATCTTGGCTGGCGGTCTGCCGGGGTGGCCGCTGGGGGCCGTGAGGGCGCGGTGACCGGTTCTGGGCTGGTCAGGCCGCCTGGGCGGGCGGGCCGCAGGCGGTTTCGAACAGGGTCATCCAGTGCCCGCTTGGCCGGGTCGGACACACGCCGTACGCCTCGGCGACCTCCTTGAACCGCTCCTCCGCATCCGGTTCGGTGCTGCGATCGGGATGGTACTTGCGGGCGAGCCGCCGGAAGGCATTCTTGATCGCCCTCGCATCGGCGTCCCGGGGGACCCACCCCGAGCACCTCGTAATAGTCACGCCGGGCAACTGCCATCGCCCATCACCTGCCGCTTAACCGCCGCATCCGGCGCATCGCACACCCGGACCGACGGCCCTCCGGCGTGGCCAGTGCCGCCGCTGGGGCCCGCGTGGGCTGGTCCGCTTGCGCAGAGCTAACGGGGCGGGAGCCGAACCACGGTGAGGTAGAAGTCATCAATGGAGTGAACCACGTGCAGGAACTGGTCCAGGTCGAGTGGTTTTTGCACGTACGCGTTGGCGTGCAGGTCGTAGCTGCGCACTATGTCTTCCTCGGCGCCGGAGGTGGTGAGGATCACCACGGGGATCCGGCGCAGGTCGTGGTCCGCCTTGATCTCGGCCAGCGTCTCGCGGCCGTCCTTCTTCGGCAGATTCAGGTCGAGCAGCACCAGGTCGGGTCGGAGCGCGTCGGCATACGGCGGTTTTCGTCGCAGAAAGGCCATGGCCGCATCCCCGTCCCCTACCGCGTGAACGTTGTTGCAGACCTTGCCTTCGGTCAGGGCCTCTCGGGTGAGCATCACGTCGCCGGGGTCGTCTTCCACTAGCAGGATCTGGACTGGGACGCCAGGGGTGCTCATCGTGACGGCTTCGCTTCCGCCGGCCAGGTCCAGTAGAACGTTGTGCCCGCACCAGGTTCGGACTCGAACCAGATCGTGCCGCCCCGAGTCTCGACGATCTTCTTGCACACGGCGAGCCCGATCCCGGTCCCGGGGTACTCGGCCCGGGTGTGGAGCCGTTGGAACACGCCGAAGACCCGCTCGGCGTACTGTGGCCCGATCCCGATGCCGTTGTCGGACACCGCGAATCGCCACTGCGCCCCGCGCCGCTCGGCTGAGATGACCACCCGGGGCGGCGCGGGACCGTGGAACTTCACCGCGTTGCCCACCACGTTTTCGAACAGCTGGACCAGCCGGGTCGGGTTGCCTGTCACCGTGGGCAGCTCACCGGCCACCGTCACGTCCGCGCCCGACTGCTCGATGGCCGCGGCCAGGTCCAGGCGGGCGCGTTCCATGATGCGGTTGCAGTCCACCAAAGCGACGTCGTTGCCAACCCTGCCCACCCGCGAGTACGTCAACAGGTCGTTGATCAGCTGTTGCATGCGTGCGGTGCCGTCGACCACGAAGCCGATGTACTCGTCCGCTCGCTCGTCCAGCCGGCCTTGGTAGCGGCGGGCCAGCAGCTGGCAGAAACCGGTGATCTTGCGCAGCGGTTCCTGCAAGTCATGGGAGGCGACGTACGCGAACTGCTCCAGCTCGGCGTTCGAGCTGGCCAATTCGGTGGTCCTGTCCCGAAGTGCATCTTCGGCCTGGGTCCGCTGGGCGATCTCACGGCGAAGGTCGTCGTTGACCCGGACGACACGTTGCTTCTCGAGATCGAAGTCCTCGAGGATGTTGAGCAGGGCCCGCTGGGTGTCGCCGAGCCGCTCCTTCTCAGCGGTGAGGTCGTCAAGGATGTTGAGCATCGCCATGGTCAGCGCGCTTGCGTCGACCGGGTCGCATCCGCCGGAACTGGCTTCCTCAGTGAGCATGACCATCACGAGGCATTCCCGATCCCGGTCTTCTTCAGTTCCTCGATCTCCTTTCTCAGAGCCGCGATCTCGTTCTTCAGCTCTATCATCTTCAGCTCGCGTCCTACCGTCAGCCGCTGGAATCGCTCGAGCTCGTCCAGCCGCTCGAGTTCCAGGGCCCGCTGCTTCGCGATCTCGGCTTCGGCCTGTTTCTGGGCGGTGACGTCGCGGGCGGCGGCGAGCACGCCGAGGGGTTTGCCCGGCTGGGTCATTGTAGAGCGAGGCGTTGTAGACCACGTCGGTGAGCTTGTCGTCTCTGAACGTGAGCGGGTAGTCGGTGACTGAGCCCTCGGCGAAGACCTGCTGGTAGGCGGCCCGGGCCTTGTCCGGTTCGGTGAAGTAGTCGGAGAAGTCGGTGCCGATCAACTCGTCTCGGGGAACCCCCGTCACCTCGACGGTGGCCTCGTTCACGTCGGTGATCTTCCCGTCGGCACTGATCGTCACCAGCGGGTCGAGACTCGCCTCGATCAGGCTCCGGGCGTACTGCGCGGCTCGCGTTTGGGCGGTGACGTCGCGGGAGGCGACGATGACCCCTTCATCGCTGGGCGTGACAGCGACCTCAAACGAGCCTGCCACGCCGTTCTCGTCGAACCAGGGCACGTCGATCGTTGCCGGGCTGTGCGTCTCGATCGCCTCGACGTAGCGGCCGAAGAGACCGAGCTCGCCCACGGAGGGAAACAACTCGAGCAGACCATGCCCGACGACCTCGTCCCGGGATCGGTTGTAGAGCCGCAGCAAAGCCTGGTTGACGTAGCGGTACGCGAGCTCGACTATCCGGCCCTGGCAGTCGCGGACGGGACCGAAAATAATGAACGAGTACGGCAGAGCGTCGACCGCCGAGCGGAACCGCTTCTCCGACGCCTCCAGCGCCTGCTGGGTCCGGTGCCGCCCGGTGACGTCACGGAAGTTCTGCAAGAAGCCGTCACCCAGACGGGTCGCCCGGATGTCGAACGTGGCGGTCACCGGACGGCCGTCAATTAGCTCTGTGTAGGTGAAGTTGTCCAACACGATCGGCTCGCCCGTCTCCACCAGCCGCAGGTACATCTCCCAAAGCGCGTTGTCGGGGGCTGAGGGCCACACGTCCAGGAAACGGCGGCCCACGATCTCCCCGGCTGAGCGTTGGCCGATCTCGGCGACCGGGTTGGTGTAGTCGACCACGAAATCGACGATGTGGCCATCGCCGTCGCGGACCGCGGTGGTGATCACGACACCGTCGAGCATCGTCTCGAGCGCCGCGCGGAACCGCTTCTCCGACGCCTCCAGCGCCTGCTGCGCCCCGTCCCGCCCGGTGACGTCGGGTCGGCCGTCACTGGCTGCGTCGGACGCGCCGGCAATCGCACGCCGCGTCACGGCGAGCTGCCGGGTCGCTCACCGGCGGCGCGAGCAGCCGCTCCGCCTGCACTCACGGCACTCCCTCCGACCACAACCCACAGGCAGCTTCCACGTCAAGACGGGTCGTCGGTAGAGCCGAACGTCACATCTGACGAGCGGTCGCGCGTTGCCGTCAGGCTCTCACGCTCGGCGTCCGTCCCACGGGTCGGTCCGAGCCGGGGATGCCCCGCCGAAACCGCCACCTTCGTTCGGTCAATTGCCGGCTGTCGGCCACGCGTCGCTGGTGCTGTCGTCAAGCACCAGTACCCGGACCCCGTCCCCCGCCACGCCCTGCGACGCCGCCGGGGTGCCTGAGACGGCCGCGGCCGATGAGCGTCCGAGTCCGACACCGAGTTCGGCCGCCGCGCTGGCTGGAGAAGCCACGGGCATCCTCAGCTCCTCCTGCGCTGGTGAGCGCGCCCTGCCGCGGGCACAAGTTTGGTCCCACTCAGGCCGGGGAACTTTGAATCTTCCGACGATGTTCCACATCGTTGTTTCAACACTCGGTCTCCGGCGCAGGCCGGTGTTCGTCGCTTTCTGTTCGGATGCTGCGCTATTGTCCCTTGGCCGCGATTCGGGCTAGCTCTGCCTGTTTGCGGTCGATGGCGAAGCGTATGGCGTGGGCCAGCATGGATGCGTCGACCCGCCCCTTGACGAGGTAGTCCTGGGCGCCTGCTGCGACTGCTTGAGAGCCGGATTCCTCGTCGAGCAGCCCGGTGAAAACAACGACGGCGGCCTCAGGAGCTTCGTTCAGCACGGCGATGAGGCTTTCCAGGCCAGTTGAGTCAGGGAGGCCCAGGTCCAGCAGAACGCAGGACACCGGCAGGCGGAGCTTCCGGCGTGCCTCGGCCAGGGTGGCCACCAGCTCTGTGGGGACCCCGAGGTCGGCGTCGGCCAGCATCTCGAGCACCAGCCGAGCGTCGCCGCGATCATCCTCGACGACCAGAATGGGCGCTGTCTCGAGCCCACTCATCGCTACGATTGCCTTCAACCACTCTGTCCGGCTTCTGGTGAACTGGTTCGGCCCGTCGCCGACTTCGTTGGGGGCGAATGCTTCGTAGGCACCCAACATAGCGGCGTGGACGAGGCGCACATCCTCCGTCGTTAGCGCTCTTCCGAGCTTCGGCCAGTCGCAGAGGGGACGACCGTCGGCGCCCAGCACCACGAGCGCGGCAAGCTCGGAGTGGCCTTTCTCCGATAAGTCGGCTCGGACGGTGTCGACCATGGGCATTCCGATGCCGTTCATGACCGGACCCTCCTTGCTCGTAGCCATCTCCTGCCGGCACGTCCGGGCACGGCCGCCGGTTCGGCCTCCCGCTCACGGCCACGCAAGAGCGGGCAACGTCGAATAGTCGAGAAACGACGTCCGGATGGCCTTTTCAGCTTGAACGCCCGGCAGGCAGTGACGAACGTGTAGGCGATCCGAGCCTTGGTCAGATCACCAGGGCTGTCGCCGACCACCATCCACATGACGATCCCACCCGGGCGTTTCGGCCGAAAGAGTAGAAAGTCCCGCCCCACCCGGTCGCCCCGAACGGCCCGACACCACGGCGTCATGCTCCCTGTCCTCGCCGATGCGCGGCGTCACGTGAACCTCCCCCGACGCCCTGGCACGGCTCCACGTGCGCGCCCACGGGTCGCAAGACCGTCTCAAGGTGACCGACCACGCGGCGTGTCCGCCGGCGCTTCTCCGCCTTTTGCCACATCAGGCATCAGCTCGCTCACTTCGTGAGCGGGAGGAAGATCCACGGCGAGCAACAAGCAGCGGGAAGTACCGCAACTTTCGGACATGACGGACGGATGGACCGTCCAGGGAGGTAGCACCAGTGACAGCAAGGATTGAGCCGGCGAAGAGCACCGTGTCGGCGGAGACCACTGACGGCATGGCAGCCGGGGCAGCCCTGCCTGCCGCGGATGGTGACCTGGTGGATGCGGTCGATGAGCAGCTGGTCCGCCAGCTGGCCGGGTCGGCCGTGGCGGGTGGCCTGTCCCTGACCGGCGAGGGGGTCTGCTGCAGCGCCTGACGAAGATCGTGCTGGAGGGCGCGCTGGAGGGCGAGACGGACGCCCGCCTGGGGTATGCGCGCCACGACCCGGCCGGGCGGGACGGCGGCAACTCGCGCAACGGCAAGCGCGCCAAGACCGTGATCACCGACATCGGCCCGGTGGAGGTCGAGGTGCCCCGGGACCGGGACGCCAGCTTCGAGCCGCAGATCGTCGCGAAGCGGCAGCGGCGGCTGCCCGGCGTCAGCGACCTGGTGGTCTCGCTGGTCGCCAAGAGCCTGACCACCGGCGAGGTCGCCGCTCACCTGGCCGAGATCTACGACATCCAGGTCTCGAGGGAGACCATCAGCAACATCACCGACCGAGTACTGGAGGGGCTGGCCGAATGGCAGTCCCGGCCGCTGGATCCCCGGAGAAACGGTGATCTTCATCGATGTCATCAACGTCAAGATCCGCGACGGGCAGGTCGCCAACCGGCCCATCTACACCGCGCTGGCCGTCACGGTTGACGGCGAGCGCGACGTGCTCGGCCTGTGGGCCGGGGAGCACGGCGACGGGGAGGGTTGTGCCAAGTACTGGCTGCGGGTCCTCACCGAGATCAAGAACCGCGGCGTCCAGGATGTGTGCATCGTGGTCTGCGACGGGCTCAAGGGCCTGCCCGCATCACCCAGCGAGACATTGCACGCGGGGATGTACCTGAGGGGCACAACGGTACATCCTTGGAGATGCTGGCCGAGGAAGCTGACGAGAGGTACGGGCGCGAGTCATGACCGAGGGCCGCGCCGCCCGCATCGCGGACCTGGAGGCAGACGATCACCTGGACAAGGCCGGCAAGACCGAGCTGCGCGTGGTGACTGAGGCACGCGACAATGAGGACCAGTTCCGCGCCTGGTGGGAGTCCCACAGCGGCGCGTCGAGCCTCTGGGACTACCCGACCATCAGGGGGAGTCATGAGCCGCTTGATAGCTGAGCGCTTCTGACTTCTCGGGCGGCAGCCATGATGTCGTATCGACGGTGCGGGCTTGGAGCGCGGGTAGCACCGTTAATCCGAACTTACGTGATCTTGATGGTGATCGCGGGCTGTCTGACCGGGGGTGACGCTGCACGCTCGGGTTGGCGGCGGTTTTGTTGAGTGGCTACTTGAGGGCCAGTGGGATGGGGGCGCCGAGCAGTTCGAAGGCGCGGGCCTGGACGGGGGTGGGGGTGGTGAGCTTCTGGATCTTTTGCCCGGTGAAGACGATGGCCTGCCGGTCGAGGGTGGACAGGTGCTCGAGCAGGTCGCGGTGGCGGTACGCGGGCAGGCCGCCGGTGGTGTGTTTGGCGGCGTCTTTTGCTCTGGCCTGGTCTGAGCGCAGGGCGGGGGCGACCGGGTCGGCGGGGGCGGGGATGTGCTGGTCGGTGAAGGTGAGCTCGGCGAGGGCCTGGCGCAGGTGCCAGGTGAGGTGGCAGGCGAGCATGCAGATCAGCACGTGGCCGCGGACCCGGTCGGCGAGGTAGTGGTGGATGGGGCGCAGGTCTAGGTCGTCGGCTTTGGTGATGCGGAAGTCCCGCTCGACGTGTTTGAGGTCCTTGTAGGCGCTCACCACGTCGGCGGCGTCCAGGGTGCCCGCATCGACGCTGGTGCGGATCACGTAGATCCCGTCGAATGCGGCCTCGGCGGCGATCTTTTCCTGGTCGCGGCGCCAGGTGAAGCTGGCGCCGGTGACCTCGGTGATGAAGTGCTTGCCGACCTTGTGCTTGCCGATGACCTTCCCGATCCGTATCCCGATCTTGTCGGGGTCCTTCAGAAGCCCGGCGGCGACAGATGCCTTGATCTTGGCCAGGTCGTTTTCGGTGGCGGTCAGCAGATCTTCGCGGGTGCGTGCCCGGTTGGCGGCGAGCACCGGGTTGTGGCAGCAGATCAGCCGCTCGCCCGGGTAGTCGGGGTGGGTGATCTCGGCGAAGTTGTGGGTGTCGAACAGGCTCATCTGCAGCGGGCCGGCGTCATGGGCCAGCTTGGCGATGGCCGGGGCCTTCAGCGCGGTGATCCAGTCCATGCCGTCCAGCTTGCGCAGGTCGCTGATCCGGGTTCCGGTGATCATCCCGCGGTCGCCGACCATGATCAGGCGCTCGATGCCGAAGTCGCGGCGCACGCGGGTGATGGCGGTCTTGAACGACTCGGGGTCGCTGGTGTTGCCGGGGAACACCTCGACGGCGACCGGGCGGCCTTCGGGGCAGGTGAGCAGCCCGTATTCGATCTGCTTGCGGCCGCGCTTGCCGTCGCGAGAGTGCCCGAACGCGGCCAGCTCGCAGCATGAGCCCTCCATCCAGGAGGATGACAGGTCGAACATCGCGGTCCCGCCCTCCCGCAGGTGGCGGGCGGCGAGCTTTTTCTCGATCTCGCGCTGCCGGGAGGTCAGCCAGTCCATCGCGGCGTAGATCTCATCGGTGCTGGCATCGGCCACCGCGAGGTCTATCCCCAGCGTGGTGTCACCGGCCGCCCACCAGCGGGCGGTGGACAGCTTCGGCTTCGGCCGCACCGCGCGGGACAGGATCAGGGCGTAGGCGATGTCGCGTTCCCGGCACGGCGGGCCTAGCAGCGACCGCAAGCCCAGCCGGGAGGCCATCACGTGCGCCGCGGCGGCGTCGCCGTGCGGCACCGACCGCTCCACCTCGAACGCCGCCTCCGCGTCGACCAGGGTGCGGCCCCGCAGCGTCGCCCGCAGCGCGGCGATCGACTCCTCCGGCAGGCCGGTCAGGTTCGCCAGCGTCTCCTTGCGGGGGCGCCCGTGCCCATCGCGGAACGAGCGGCGCAGCAGGTACGTCGGGTAGGCTCGCCGCTCGCCGCCCACCGTGGTGTAGTGGCGACCAGCCTGATCCACGTGCATCCGGCCACTGCGCTTGCCCACAGCAGCATCCAATCATCACGGCCGCTTGAAGTCCACTATTTTAGTGGTTACACCAACGGGCGTGTCACAGCCATATGCGCACGTCAAGCGGAAGATCGGCCGTCAACGCTTACGTAAGTTCGGGTTAATGCCCGGGGACGGAGTCTGGCCCACCCGGGATTACACTCGGCGCCGGGAATTACACCAAGAACGTGGCCGCCACCGGGTACGCGGTCCACGGCCTGTACCACCGGCTGTGGGACGTCCCGCCGGCCGAGCGCACCCTGGCGCAGTGCCAGCCGCACCCACGCCTGCGGCCGCGCCGAACGCGGCGGCCGGCCGCCACCGATGGCTCTGGACGACGACCGGCCTGCGGCCGGCGCTACGGTCACAGTCTGGGCTGACGCTTCCGGCCGGCTGCATGGCCCTCCGCTGAAGCACGGCCAAGTCAGGAGCGGCGCAGTTCTGGCCGCGTATTTGCCCCTGCGGCCCTTGGGCTCTGTTGCTTGGCGGCGGGATGCTTGCCCATTGGGTGCTGAACCGGGGGCGGATGGCCGCCCGGGAGGCCGCTGGTCTCTATCCGGGGCGCACTGGTCCAGCAGGCGATAATCGCGGTGCGCAGGCGGTTGGCCAGCGTGGACAGCGCCATGGGCTATATGGGGACCTTTGCCCCTACGAGGTCACATCGAGCAATGGCGTCTGATGAAGTTGGGTGCCTATGGCAGGAGGTTCACGGAAGCGATGCGGATGGCAGCGGCAGAGTGGAGGACCGATGAGCAAGCCAGACCCGCCGCCGCTCACCGTGCACCCGTTCGTGCGCGGTATGGCGGAAGAGCACATCGCCCGGCTGAGCGAGGTCACGCGCTATATATCGGTTCCGGCCCGGTGCCGGCTTTTCGAGGAAGGGGGGACGGCCGACCGTTTCTGGCTGATCGAGGCTGGCCAGGTAGCCCTCGACCTGCACGTTCCGGGGCACGGCCCGATCATTATCGAAACCGTTGGCCGAGGTGACGTGATTGGCTGGTCGTGGCTGTTCCCGCCGTACCAGTGGCAGTTGGGGGCGGCCACCATGCAGCCGACGCAGGCGTTTGAACTGGATGGCCGGGCCGTTCGCGGGTTGCTTGCGGCCGATCCGGTCCTCGGCCGCGAGCTCACCAGCAGGTTCATCGCGGTGGTAGTGCACCGGCTGCAGGCGACCCGGATCCGGTTGCTGGACGTCTACGGCCGTCCGGAGCCTGGGCCGTGATGCCTCGCTTCTCCGGCGCGCTAATGGGGTCACTGCGCGGCACGCCGAGACCCGGCCGGGGCCGCTGGCCAATTTTCCCCCCGGCGTGGCGGCGGACGGCAGGTGGGGTGAGGCCCACCTGCACACCCCTGAACGATTGCCCAGCTCACCGGGGTGGTGGATGAACGGTCCCGGATCGGCCTGACCGGGTCTGGCCCTGCCCTCAGCTGTCCTCGGCCGGCGCCATGATCGCTGATTCTCACGGCGGAGCGCCGGGAGGAGCAACTCTGCTGGTCAGAGCCGCAGATGCGATTCTCGGCACGCGCGGGTGCCACATTGAGCCGGGCGGGCGCGGTGGCCGCCATCGAGCCCACCTCGGGGGCGGGGACCAGGTGGTCACAGCGGAAGCCCTCGCCCTCGGGCATTGCGGGCGCCCTGCGGGCAGCGTCACCGAGCCGCGCCCACGCCAGGCGGAACCAGAATTCGCGGCTTGCGTCCATGATGCGCTGGCCCGCCTTCGCGGTTCTCGGCGAACCGGGTCCGCGCCCGGCTGATCGGGACGGATTGCCAGTTCACCACCGCGAGATTCGCCCCCACCGCGCTGCAGCTGGTGGACAGCTGGGCGGTGATCTTGATCTGACCGAAGTGATCATCGGTGGCGAGATCGCCGTGGTGCGAGCCTTCGGTCATCGTGCGCTCCGGCGGCGCGAACCGCGCCCTCCTGTGTGGCGCGATGCATCCCACCGAATTTGCCGATGTCACGTGGGGACTCCCGGTTACGGGACGGCGGGGTAGCGCAAAACCGGGAAGCCCTCCCGGTTCGTTGTCCAGCAGGGGCTGGCTCACGGTCTATCTCACGGCGGCGAAAGCTTGATCGCGAGGGGAGTGCCGGGGGTGAGCAGGTGGGGCTCGTCCCGGATGCTGACCTGCAGCGGTTCGCCCTCGTCAATGAGGTAGCGCTCCTGGTTGTGGGTGAGCCGCACCCGGATCTGCCGGTCGCAGAACCGCAGCGAGAATGTGAGTTCGGTCCAGGCGCGCGGCAGGTTGGGTGTGAAGGACAGCCGGCCGTCGAAGTCGCGGACGCCGCCGAACCCGAAGACGAGTGATGACCACACGCCGGCGGCTGACGCGATGTGGACTCCGTTGGAGGCGTTGCCGGCGACGTTGGCCAGGTCCATCAGCAGCGCGTAGTCGAAGTACTCGATGGCCTGGCGCTCGTTGCCGATCTCGGCGGCGATGATGCTTTGCACGCACGCTGACAAGGAGGAGTCGCCGGTGGTGAGCGGGTCGTAGTAGTCGAAGTTACGCTGCTTCTGCTGCTGGGAGAACTCGTTGCCGAGCAGGAACATCGCGAGCACGATGTCGGCCTGTTTGAGCACCTGGTGCCGGTAGATCACGAGCGGGTGGTAGTGCAGCAGCAGCGGGAACTTCCCGTGCGGTGTGCTGTCGATGTCCCAGATCTCCCGGTCGAGGAATGTGTCGTCTTGGGGGTGGATGCGGCGCTGGTCATCGAACGGCACGTGCATCGCGGCTGCCGCGCGTTCCCACGACGCGGCCTCGCCGGGCTGCAGCCCTGTTTCGTGGACGAGGGCGGTGTAGTCCTGTGGTCGCTCCTCGCGCAGCCGGCGTACGGTGGCGGCGGCGAAGTTGAGGTTCAGCCGGGCCATGAGGTTGGTGTAGGTGTTGTCGTTGACCACGGTGGTGTACTCGTCGGGCCCGGTCACCCCGTGGATGTGAAATTTTCCGTCGGTGCCGTAGAACCCGAGGTCCTCCCACAGCCGGGCGGTCTCGACGAGGATCTCGGCGCCGATCTCGCCGAGCAGGCGCAGGTCGCCGCGGACGTTGGCGTAGCGCCTGATCGCGTAGGCGATATCGGCGTTGATGTGATATTGCGCGGTGCCGCCCTGGAAGTTGGCCGAGGCCTCCTCGCCGTTGATGGTCCGCCATGGGAAGAGCGCGCCGCGCTGGCTGACCTCGCGCGCCCGCTGCCGGGCGCGTTCGAGCATGCTGTGCCGGAAGCGCAGGAGGTTACGGGCGATCCTCGGCTGGGTGTAGGACAGGAACGGCAGCACGTAGAGCTCGGTGTCCCAGAAGTAGTGGCCCTCGTAGGCCTGCCCGGTCAGCCCCTTCGCGGGGACGCCGGCCCCTTCGGCCCGCCACGACGCCTGCGCGACCTGGTACAGGTTCCACCGGATGGCCTGCTGGAGCCGCACCGGATTGAGCCCGGACCGCACGCGGACGTCAGCGCGGTCCCAGAACCGGCCGAGATGCTCACGCTGGCTCGTCACCAGCGTGTCGAACCCGTCGCGGACCACGCGGTCCAGGGTCCGGCGGCACCGATCGGCGAGCTCGGGCACCGGGATGGTTCGGGAGGCCTGGTAGGCCGCGTACTTGATGATCCGGATCGGCCCGCCGGGCAACGCGTCCGCCGTGACGGTGACCTCGCTCGTATCCTCGCTGACCGACCCCACTGCCCGGTACGGGCACGCCGCGTCGATCACGTGGTCGACACCGACGCCCAGCGTCATCCGGCTGTTGGTCGTCTGGTAGCCGAGCACAATGCGCAGGCCCGCCAGCTCGGTCACCCGCGCGTTGAGCACCCGCTGCGGCAGCACCGTCGCGAGCCGGGGATCGCCCGGCCGGTACTCGGGCAGCTGGGCCGACGGGCGGGCGTCCTGGCGGTTGAGGACCAGTGAGGAGACCGCGACGGGCGCCCGGTGGTCGAGCAGCGTCACCTCGTAGCTCATCGCGACTACGTGGCGGTGCTCGAGCGAGACGATCCGGCACGAACGGACCCGGACGTGCTTCCCGGCGGCAGTGGCCCAGACGAACTCACGCGTCAGCGTCCCGGCCCGCATGTCGAGGATCCGCGCATAGTCATGGACCCGTGCCGTCGGCAGGAACAGCGGCTCATCGTCGACGTAGAGCTTGAGGATCGTCGCGTCCGGCACGCTGACGATCGTCTGGCCGTGCCGGGCCAGCGCGTGTGCCTCTTCCGCATGCACGATCGGCCACGTCTCATGGAAACCGTTGACGAACGTTCCAGGAGACAGCGCCGGGCGTCCCTCCTCGAAGCTGCCGCGGACGCCGACGAAACCGTTACCCAGCGAAAAGACCGTCTCAGCGCGGTCGGCAAACTCATCCGCGTACCGCGCCTCCACGATGCGCCAGTGATCAGGCGGGTAGATATGCTCCGGCGGCAAGACGATCTCATGCTTGAGCATGAGTCGAAGGTAATCCGGCGCGCGCGATACCGACAGACGGCGCTGATCGCAGTTACCCACCGTCATCCGGAGCGCCCGGGCCTCGCGCGCCGACTGGCTTCCCGGACTCCCGGCACGACCGGTGGACGGCAAGGCTCGTGTCGCTCACGGCTGACGGGCCGGAAGTGGCCGGGCCGCTAGGTCCGGGGTCGAGATCGAG
Source organism: uncultured Actinomycetota bacterium (assembly GCA_963727015.1). Taxonomy (GTDB): domain Bacteria; phylum Actinomycetota; class Actinomycetes; order Streptosporangiales; family Streptosporangiaceae; genus DATFVJ01. The sequence continues at coordinate 48,039 of CAVSEV010000012.1, forward strand.
ATCGCGTCCGGCCGCAGCAGGGGCGTCGGTGCCGCCGTCGATATAGATGGAGGCGCTGGCTCGGGCGAGCAGGAAGGCGACCGCGTGGGCGATCTCACTCCGTGGTGGGACGCGGCGTGACTCCCAGGAATGCGGATGCGCCGGGTCGCGTCCTCTATCACGGCCAGGACGTAAGCCTGGGGGCCGTCGAGCAAGTCGACCGTGAAGAAGTCGCCCGCCAGCATCGTCTCGGCCTGGGAGCACAGGAACGGTGACCAGGCCGGCCCGGTCCGTCGCCGGGTGGGGGTCGATGCCGTTGGTCTGACCCCCAGCCCGGCCTGCTCCCCGGGGATCCTGCGGTACCTCCATTCGGGTTTTCGGGGGCCAGCCGGAGGACCAGGGCCTTGATGTTCCTGCGGGTCGCCGGGCGGCCGGACCTGCCACGCATGCACCGCGCCGCCCACCGGCATTAGAGGATGTCGCAGTGCCAGCGCACGATCGTGTCCGGGGTGACCAGCAGCAGCCGCAGCCCCTGGCGACGCCCTTTCAATATGACCCGCCGAAGATCGGGGCGCTGTCCGCGACCGGCACACGCCCGTTCGACGCGGGCGCGGATGGCTTCGTCATGGGTGAGGGCGCGGCGCTGTTCGTGCTCAAGCGCCTTGCCGACGCCGAGCGTGACGTGGACAAGATCTATGCGGTCCTGCTGGGCGTCGCCGGATCAAGCGACGGCGAGGGCAAGGGGATCACCGCGCCGAACCCGGTCGGGCAGAAGCTGGCCGTCGAGCGGGCCTGGCGCAACGCGGGCGCGTCACCGGACACGGTGTCGTGCATCGAAGCGCACGGCACCTCCACCCGCGTCGGAGACGCCTCCGAGCTGGAAACCATGACCGCGATCTTCGGCGACGCCGTCGCTGCGGGAACGATCGCGCTCGGCTCGGTCAAGTCGAACATCGGCCAGCTGAAGGCGACCGCGGGCGCCGCCGGCCTGTTCAAGATGACCATGGCACTGCACAACAAGGTGCTCCCTCCGAGCCTCAACTTCCGTGACCCCAACCCCAACGTCGATTGGCCGACCTCGCCGTTCCGCGTGAACACCGAACTGCGCGACTGGCCAGTGCCGCCGTGTGGCCTGCGCCGCGGGGCGTGAGCGCGTTCGGCTTCGGCGGCACCAACTTCCACGCCGTGCTCGAGGAGTACACCCCTGGAGGCTGCGACAAACGCAAAGGCGTACACCGCCGCTGACATTCCCCCAACCGGACCCTTGGAGTCGGTTGTTTCTCATCATCGGGTGACGTTACGGTCCGGCAATGTGGCAGATGGGGCTTTCGCTTGGACGGTCCTGGTTGAGGATCAAGCGGCCAACCCCTATTCCATTCAAGTTTCGTGCCCGGCGGCTTGGCCTGGCCGCGGTGGTGTACTGGCTGGAGGCCCAGACCGGCGGCAGCTGGCAGGATCGGTGGCTGGTCAGCGGAGGAGAAGCCACGCCTGACTGGCGGGGCCTGGTCAGGAACTGGCGGGACGACCGTCTTGGAGCCCCCGCAGGCGGCTTGACTCACATCGGTGGTGGCCTGCTGCCGCCCCCAAACGGAACCACGCCAATCGAGATGCCTGCGGTCAACCGCGAAGAAGTTCGCCGAGTCGTTCCTGAAGGGCCAGCCGCTCCTGTCGACGATCGCGACCACGGTGTTCAAGGACAAGATCGATCAGCTGAGGTCCTGAGCCATGCGAGGCCACAGCAATGCCAGGGAAGACAGTAACCAAGGACATGGCGGCCGGGCCCGTGGTGGCGCGCTGCGCCGCGGCGGCGGCGAGCTGCGCTCAAGGCCACCGCCTGAACGAGCAGCTGGCTGGTGCCCCGACCAGCCGCGTGGTAACCGAGCAGGGCAAGAACGGTGATCTCAGAGCGCGCCGCGCCGATCGAGCCGAGGCATTCTCCCGGTTGCGGACCTACGCCCGCAACACCAACATCCGCCTCACCGATGTCGCCGAAGGCCGCCCTCGACGGCCTGTCCCCGCCGACGGAGAACCAAGCACGTGGACGGCCTGGCGTTCCGCGGTCAGCGGCGGCGCGTGCGGTCCGCTACTTCGACGAGCCGGGAGCGGTCTTGGACTGGGCCAACGCGTCACTGGTTGCCTTCAGGATCTTCTCCGCGACCTGGTTCCATGAACCGACCAGCTGCTCCGTCATTTCGAATGCCGAATCGATGATCTTGCGGCGAGGCCGGTCCTCGCCCACGTCGGGGAAGACGCTGTCGACGGTGTCGAGGAACTTCCGCACCGCCTCCAGCGCGGACTCCTCGGCCTCGCGTGCCGACTCGATGATCTTGCTGGCGCCCTCGCTCATACCGCCTTGCTCTGTGCTGGTCATGATGCCGTCCTTTCGCTGAGTGCTACGGGTAGCCCTTCGTGGTCTGCCCATCACATTGGCCGGGACGGCCCGGCGGAAATAGAGCCCTTTGTCCCATGCGCAGGCTGGCGGTAATGCCACCGGCTACCGCACCTGGCTTGCTGGCGTGCGGCTGGCCGGGCTCCCTGCCCTCGGCACCTGGATCTCCGGCCGGGCCTACCCCGCCCACATGACCCCAACACCAGCCCACCGGGCCGCACGACCCGGCGCGCCTCGGTCAGCGCGGCCTCGCATCCTTTGGCCGGAAGCGATGAACTCCTCGACCTCGTCGAGCAGCCCGGCCACGGCGGCGCCGCGGCGCATCCGGCTGTTCTCGTGGGCCTCGTTGTAGCAGTAGGCCCGGAACGAGAGCCCGGCGCCGATGACCCTCGTGCGCAGGGCCGAGAACCAGTCCTAGAACTCCGCGAACAGCTCGGCCTCCGATTGTGGATCAAGCAGGGACCAGTTGCCGAACGAGCGGTAGCCCTCCTCAATCCCATCCAGGCCCGACCGGTTGATGACCAGGGTCCCCCACAGGTAGACCCCGTTGTCATCGTTCTCGACGTCAACATCCACCTCGACGTCCCCGCGGGGGACCTCAACGTGCGTGACCCCCCGGCGCCGGTAAACCATCGCGTCACCAAGGACGGCGCGGGCCTGGTCGATCTGCCCGGGCAGGCCGCCCATCGGCGGATAACCGGCCGTGTGCGGGCACAGCCTGCGGGCGTCGCCAAGCAGGAAGAATCCGGCGTCGTTGAGCTTTTCCAGCTGCCGCCACTTCCGTTTGCCGATGACGCCGCGGAGCGGGGTGCCGGGAGGCTCAACTTCCAGGGCGTCCATGATCGGGGTGAGGTCAACCTTGGCGGCCACCAGGCACGCGGTGCGGTAGTCGAGCGCGGCCAGGGCCGCCCGGTCGCTGGTCCGGTGCTCGAGGTGGATGCCCCGCGCTTTGCGGGTCCGGCACCAGGCTGACGTCACCGGAACCCTGTTCCAGGATCGCCCGGCACCAGTCCTTCCACGGGCACTCGCCGCACTCGGCCGAGCGGACCTGCCCCACGGCCAGCTCAACATTCTCGTCCGCGTTGTGCTCGGTCGCGACCTCGATGATGGCCGGCCGCCACGCGAACTCGCTGTCGTAGGCCTCCACGACCGGCTCATAGTTGACGAGCGTCGTGTCCAGTCGAACCAGGTCACGTCCTTCTCAGTGCCGATGATCCTCAGTGCCGATGATCGCGCCGAGGTGGGCGCCGGGGGCGGCCATCAAGATCGCCTCTAGTATCCGCTGGTAGTGGGCCAGCTGGAAGAGGTCGTCCTTCCGCTTGCGGGCCGAAGCCGGCGTGTCCGCCGTCTCCCAGGCCCATCGAGTGACGAGCAGTGCGCGGGTATCCCGTCGATGTCGAGGCAGAGGTGGTGTTTGACGTCGGCGGCGCGGTAGCCTCCGGCGGCTGCGGCCACGAGGAGGTCGGGCTCACCTACCCGGCGGCCGACAGGGTCGGCCGGCAGACGGCCGCCCAGGATCAGCGGGACACCGTCCCGCATCGCCTGAAGCGTCTGCTGCTCGCGCTCGGCAGTGTTCTGGGGGGTCCGCTGGGTGACGGCGAGCGCGTCCGGGTGAAGTTCGAGGAGCTGCGCCACGACCTCCGACTCGAAGTCGCGCCCGCGTGTGAACAGGCGCTGCCGAAACGGCGAAGGCGGCAGCGGCTCGCATGGCCGGACGGTGTCCCACTGGGCACGCGCCGGGCACTGCTTGGCGACGTAGCCGCCCTGAGGATTGGCCATGGTAATGCGGCCTGCCGTGGCCGCCGCTCGGCGACGGTGCGGTCGAGCTGGCGCAGGTCAAGCTTCGCGGCGTTGGCGGCGGCGCACTCGGTGCACGCGTCCTCGGCCTCGAAGGTTTCGTGGTCCACGCCACAGCCGAACTCGTACCAGTCCCACATCGACTGGCACGCCCGGTTGGCGTCTGCTAGCGCGTGCTCGTCGGTTACCAGCTCAAGGCTGGCCGCACCGGTACGGCAGCCGCACTTCGTAACCTGGCGGTACGTCTGGGATGCCTGCACGATGTCAGCCAAGACCAACAGCTCAGCGATCGCCGCCACAACCAAACCGGTGACGCGGGATGAGCACATGGCCCGTCAGCCTTACCCGCAATCAGGCGATGACGACGATGACGCTCGCTGAGCGGCCCGCCGCCGGATACGGCAACGATGACCCGTTCGTCGCCGCGCGGCGAGAGGAGCTGCGCCGTGGCTGACCGACTCATCAGGATCACGACCGCAATCGCGGTGGTCACCGTCGCCGTGGTCGCAGGGATCATCTCCCCCGGCAGATGCCGGAACGTCCGACCATGTGCCGATTGAGGGTGCGCTCGACATTTGGATCATGCCTCGACGGACCTATCCCGACGGCCAGACATGCGGGGCGACCGGCTACCGGAGCAGGCGAGCAACTGCATGCTGCCGGGTTAGCGCTCGAGAGGCCGACCGCAACCTCATGGCACGATCTGGTTGCTTGATCGTGATTGTCAGAGTTGGTCACATTCTGACTCTCATCGGCGCGCTGACGCTGTCCTCAGGGGCTCCTGCGCCAGAATCTCGGTGTGACTCCGACGACAACTCGTGACACCTCGGCGGACGCAACCCCGAAACCAGCTGACGCAACCCCGAAACCAGCTGAGGGACTATCGCAGTTTATCAGCAGGGTTCTGGGCCAGCTCAGCCTGACATCCTGGAGGATCATTAAAAACTCAATTCGAAGAAATATAGGCCGATGGCCGCGCGGAAGGAATCAAGAAACGTGTTGAGCGGCCGTCGATAATCGGTGAAAAGGATCTTCCAGGTCTTGAGATGCGCAACCGCGCGCTCGATGGGAGCGCGTATTGAACTGACTTGGTTATTGTATTCGTGTTCACGCGTGTAGAGTTCACGGTGCTGTGGCTTCTTAGCCGGCGTGACGTAGCCAGACCCTTGAAATCCCTTGTCTGCGATAACCGATCCGGCAAGGTCGAGAATATTCTTTACCTCGCCTTCCCGGAGGGTTATTGAAAACTCAATTCGAAGAAATAGAGACCGATGGCCGCGCGGAAAGAATCAAGAAACGTGTTGAGCGGCCGCCGGTAATCGGCGAAGAGGATCTTCCAGGTTTTCAGGTGCGCAACCGCACGTTCGATGGGAGCGCGGATGGAACTGACCTGGTTATTGTACTCATGCTCACGCATGTAGAGTTCACGGCCCTTTGGCTTCTTTGCCGGCGTGACGTAACCGGATCCTTGAAATCCCTTGTCTGCGATAACGGATCCGGCAAGGTCGAGAATCTCCTTCACCTCGCCTTCCAGTTTCTTCATGTCATGGTCGCATCCGGGAGCCGGGTCCGAGACGAAGATTATGTTTCCTGATTCGTCGCTGATAATGAGGCTGCCGTGGCCGGTGGTCTTGTATTTCCCGGCCCACAGCTCGGGGGCGTTCTCCCACGACCAGCACGGCCACAGCGTGCCGTCTACCAGCGCCAGCCGACCCCTGGTCATCTGCTTCGCCTCCTCCGCGTCAGGCCGGAATTCTTCCGTAGCCTGAGCGATCAGCGGGGTGAATTCTGTGATGATGTCCGAGACGGTGCCCTGGGAGACTCCGAAAAGATCGGCAATGACTTCTTCGATCATATTCTGCCGCTTGTAGAGCAGCGTGACCATGATCGCTTCCCGCAGCGAGAGGCTCTTCGGCCGCCCGATTCCCTTATCCCAGGGCACGGGCAGGATGTCTTCGATACGCTCCTCAAGCTCATCGAGTTGTCCGGCATCCACTCCGAAGGTACGATGATAACGCAACGGCTCCTCCATCGGTTGAGGGTTTCTGGTTAGCACCTCCTTTCTACCGATGTGGGGAGTCGTTGTCTTTTAGGCGCGCCGGGCCGAAATTGGAACTTTATAACAATTAAATGGAGATCCGTAAAGATCCGACTGGAGAGTTTCTGATAACCCTCCCGCTTCTTCATGTCATGGTCACATCCGGGGGCCGGGTCCGAGACGAAGATAATGTTCCCGAATTCGTCGCCGATAATCAGGCTGCCATGGCCGGTAGTCTTATATTTCCCGGCCCACATCTCGGGGGCGCGCTCCCATGACCAGCATGGCCACAACGTGCCGTCTACCAGCGCTAGCCTGCCCCGTGTCATCTGCTTCGCGTCCTCCGCGTCCGGTCGGAACTCCTCGGTAGCCTGCGCGATCAGCGGGGTGAATTCTGTGATGATCTCCGAGACGGTGCCCTGGGAGACCCCGAAAAGATCGGCAATAACTTCTTCGATGATATTCTGCCGCTTGTAGAGCAGCGTTACCATGATCGCTTCCCGCAATGAGAGGCTCTTCGGCCGCCCGGTTCCCTTATCCCAGGGATCGGGCAGGATATCTTCGATACGCGCCTCAAGTTCATCGAGTTGTTCGGCATCCAGTCCGAAGGTACGATGGTAACGCAACGGCTCCTCCGTCGGTCAAAGGTTTTGGTTCGCACCTCCTTTCTACCGATGCGGGGAGCCGTTGCCTTTTAGGCGCGCCGTACCGGAATTAGAACTTTACTAACAATTAGATGGAGATCCGGGAAAGCTTGCGCTGGAGAGTTTCTGATAACCCTCCTGGTTGCCGGCGGCCATGCTAGTGGGCATGACTGCGCTGCTTCTACAATTGCACGCTCAGCACAACATGAACCTCGCGGACGCAGTGCAGGCACTCGCCAGCAAACCGCTCGGTATCACGGTCGTTCTGCTGTTCGCAGTTGTCCTGTCAGCAGTCATCACTCAGGCGTTCTCGTTCGAGGCGATCCGGCTGCTCGAAGGCTATTGGGGCGGGAACCGAGTCTCGGCAATGTTTCTGCGCTCAAGAGTTAATGTGCACCGGAAGCGACGGCAGGAGTTGCTTGAGAAAATTAAGCGCCAGCGGCTGGCAGCGTTCGAGCTGGCGCGCTCGCATATGTGGAGCGCCAGCATCAAGCCAGCCCTTATCGAGGTGATCGAGGACGACTTCTTCAGCATTGCCGACGAAGACCGCCGCCAGCACCCCGCGACGATCGTCAACGCCGCACGTCAGATGGATTGGCGTCCACAGAGTTCGCCCAGTTTGCTCGACGCCCTCGATCGCAGCGTTCAGCGACTGGCCGACTACCCTCCACAGCACCGCGTCCTCCCAACCAAATTGGGCAACGTCCTGCGCGCCAGAGAGGATAGGATCCGGGATGACGGCGGGGAACTCGAGGGTCTGGTAATGAGACGCTACGAACGCTACGAACGCATCCCCGTCCGCCTTATGACCCAGCATGATCAATTCCGTAACAGGCTGGACATGTATTGCACACTGGCGCTGGTCATCTTGCTACTTGCTGTGCTAGCTCGACGACAGGACCACTACATCAGCGCAGGCATCGTTTGCGTGATCTTCCTGCTCCTTAGCTTTATTAGCTACCTGGCAGCCATTGCCAGCGCTCGCGGTTATGGGGTTGTCCTCAGCGCGATAGCCGCGCAAGACGAGACGCCGTCCCCATAGGGCTGGCCAAGAGATCCGCCTGGCGCGCTCAGCTCATGCGTCTTCTACAGGCACCATCGGGATCTCATGGTCAGGGCAGTAGGGCACGTACTCCCTCGTGGCAGTTCGCTTGCAATCGGGCATGACACGTCGATAGCGCTGGTCTCTTGGCGGCCGCGTTCCTGCAATTCGATCGTCGTCAGCCACGTGACCACGGTCCTCCATGAAGGCCTGGCCCGTCAACATCCGCGGCCGGGGCGTTCGATTGGGCAATGGCCTCGGCCATCATGCCGTGGGAGAAAATCGGCACTGCTGCGGCGCGCTCATAGAGCCCGCAGGACCGACGCTTCTGCCGACTACCAAGTCACGGTGGTGGGCTAATCATGGATCGTGCAGTCAGGTTCAGGAGACAGCGCAAGCCGTGAACCGCAGACCAGCGTCGCGCGTCAGGTGAGGTCAGGCACCAGGACTCCTGACATAGCGGGATCGTTTATGCAACGTCTGGCTTGATCTCGTAGCGGAGTGCGAGGCTGGTTCCGGGGTAGCGGGCGCCGGCGGCGTTGAGCTTGCCGCAGAGGGTGGCGATGGCGCGGGTGCGGCGGGGCGCGGATAGCGGGTCGAGCCGGACGGTCAGCGTTCGGTCGCCGGGGATGATGTCGCCGCTGGTGGTGAAGGCTTCGCGGATGATGGCGCAGGCTTCGTCGGCGGTCAGGGCGCGGGCGAGGGTGATCTCGCTGTTGTAGGCGGCCATCCGGATGGCGTGGGTGAGGAGCTTGGTCTCGGTGTCGAGCCGCACCATATCCGGGTTGTGCTCGGTGAGCGGGATCTTGGCGGGGATGGCCTTTGCCTGGTCCTGCGCGGCCTGGAGCTTGCGGCGGGCGGCATCGACGGGTTTGCCCAGCCTGGCGAGGTCGGAGTTGGTGATGACGGCGGTGGTGCCGGGGGCGGGGCTGCGGAGCTTGTCCAGCGTGCGCTGCCGGGTGGCCTCGGCGGCGGCGAGCGCTTTGCGGGCCGCTTTCACCTGTGTGGCTGCGGTTTTCTTCGCCGGGTTCGGGACCATCCGCTGGCCGTCGGGAGTGACGGCATAGCTGTCAAGGGCATCCAGCGCGAAGTGCCACCGGGCGTACCGGAAGTAGTTCTCTTCCCGCCACCGGTTCCCCATCCGGTAGACGACGGCCGCGGCGGGCAGCTCGCCGGGGCTGCGGGTGGTGAGGACGTGCACCTGCTTGCCCTTGTCGCGGCGGGTGACCTGCCGCAGGTCCAGGACGCGTCCCTTGCGCTCCCCGCTGGTGACCGTGATCTGGACGTCGGTGCCGGCGAGGTCGTATGCGCGGGCGCGGCCGTCGTCCCCGGTGAGCATGACAGCGGTGAATTTCTCGTCCTCGATGGCGGGGATCTCCTTGCCGGCCCCGGCTTTGCGGTAGGTGAGAAGGTGAAACCCGGCGTCGATGATGCAGGCGAACAGGTCGCCGGACCAGCCGCCCCGGTCAAAGCACAGCACCGGCTGGCTGCCGGGGCCGCAGATCGCGCGCAGCTGCGGCAGGAGCTGTTTGATCTGGGCGGCCAGCGACGATGACGGCTCGGCCATCACGACCAGCAGCGGGTCCCCGGACGCGCCGGTGACCCAGGTCTCCTCGGTGGCCGGGCCGGGCAGTTTCATCCGGGCGATGTGCATCTTCTGCACCTCGCGGGTGCCGAAGTACGCCCGGGTATGCCCGTCGATGTAGAGGAACCCGAGCTCGTCCGGCCTGCTGTCCGCGTGGTACCGGGCGACCGCCAGCTGCAGGGCCGCCGCTTTCCCGGCGGCGGCGAGCTCGCCGAGCTTGCGGCGGATCGTCTTGACCTCCGGCGCCCGGTCCAGCCCGGGCACCCGGCCCAGCGCCGCGGGCGGGACCCGGGTGGCGCCCTCCGCGCGCGGCTCGCGCAGCAGCGCCAGGAACACCAGCAGCACCAGGACCGTCTCCAGCCCGTAAAACCCGTTCCTCAGCCGGCCGTAGACCGCGCGGGCGGACTGCAGCAGCCCGGTGCCGTCCAGGGCGGGCAGCGCGAGCAGCAGCCCGGCCAGCGGGTACCGCCCGCCCGGCGTGAACACCGGCTCCGCGCCCTCCCCGATCAGCCCGAACCGGGCCAGCACCCGCTCCGCCTCCCGCGGCACCGGATCCGGCAGCACCGGCAGCACTTCTTCTTCTTCTTCTTCTTCTTCTTCTTCTTCTGCCGCCGCGCCGCCGATGTGGTCCCGCGGCTCCTCTGGCTGCTCACCGCCGCCGTTGCGGGCCGGGATGTCCCCGGCGAGCCGGGCGATCGCCTCCCGGCGCTCCGCGACCAGGCCCAGCGCGCACCGCACGCTGAACTCCGACACCCCGCACACGGCGGCGATCTTCGCCATCGGCAGCCCGTCCGCGCGCAGCTGGCGGATCCGGGTGACCAGCTCCGCGGTCAGCCGGGACGGCCCCTTCGGCCCGCGCCCCTCCGGGACCAGGCCATCCAGCCCGTCACGCTGGTACGCCGCCGCCCACCGCGACACCGTCGAAGCAGCGGTCCCGAGCGCGTCCGCCACCTGCCGCACCGACGCTGCCCTCAGCCCGGTGGCCAGCTGCACCGCCGCCAGCCGCCGCAGCACCTCATCCCCGGCGTCCCAGGCGAACGTCATCATCCCGTGCACACCCACGCCTGCCCGCTGCCGTCCTCGCCGAGCACGAACCCGACCCCCGGGGCCGCCTCGACTGCGCCCTCCGGAAGCCACGGCAGCGGCGCCTGCGCCAGCCGCGCTGCCATCGCACCTCCCGGAGAATCGGCCAAACGTGTTGCATCAATTTTAGCGGAAAGGCGGCCGGGAGGCGGTCTGAAACAGCAAGAAAATCAGGCAAACTCGCAGATCACAATCGGTGTAACGATACGTCAGCGGAGGGCAATGTCAGGAGTCCTGGGCACCTGGGTGAACTCCTTGTCCCGCCTAGCGCCGTTGGTCTCGTCGTGGTCAGAGTCTTTGTGTAGCCGTCGGTCAGTCTCGGGGCAGTCCCTGGTGCCGCTGGCGCGGCCGTACCTGCGTGAAATAGCGGTGGTACCGCCCGTGACGTCGTTGTTATCTTGGTGCGGTTGAGGCCGCGGGTCAGCCTGACGCCGGGAGCCCGGCTCAGCACGGGCAAGAGCAGCCTGCTCAACAGGTACGGCCCGACCACGTGCACCTGAAGCGTCTCCTCGACGCCGTCCGCGGTCATCGTCCGCTGCCCGGGCGGGACGAGTGTGCCCGCGTTGTGCACGACCACGTCGAGCGAACGTCCCTTCCACACAAAGGCACTCGCGAGCTCGCGCACGCTGGCGAACGAGACGAGGTCAAGCAGGCGCGCCTCGACCTGCGCGCCCGGCACAGCACGGGAGAGCCTCGCCCAAGCGCCGGACGCACCAGAGCCCTCCACGGCCGAGGTCCGGGCCTGGGCGCGTGCCACCGGTGCTGCAATCCCCGACCGCGGCAAGCTTCGGCCCGAGATCTGGACCGCCTGGCGCGCAGCGCACCGCGCGGCTGAGGATGCCCGGCAGAATGGTCGCCGTGACCGGTCAGTCCCCTTTGCCCAGGCGCCGCAGAGCCAATCGGTGCTGGCGGCGGTCCTGGAACGGATCACCTACGCCAATGAGGACACCGGCTACACATTGCCCGTTGGCCACTGAGCGGACCGGCGCGGATCGCTGACGGAGGTGTGGCCGCTGCTGGGCGCCCAGGTCGGGGAAAGCCTGCGCCTGGCCGGGCGCTGGAGCAGCCACCCCAAGTACGGTAAGTAGTTCCAGGTGCAGCGCCGTGCTGATGGCGGTTGGTGAGCCGCATGATTCGCAGCCGCGGCTTTCGTGCTGTCCGCGACGCACGGGTCTAGCCATGGAAAGCGATCGGGCGATCTTGCAGATAACGTCACGGAGGGGTGCGCTGGGCTGGCTTGTTCTGTGACCTCTGTAGTACGTGGACGAGGCCGGGGAGGCGTCATGACGGGCCACATGCGCTGACGCCCGGCGCCGAAGGCGACCAGCGGTTCAGCATTGGATTCGTCCTCGACGTACTCGAGTGCCACGACCACCACCGCACCGATGGCCTGCACACCGTCTGGGCGGCGGACCGGATGTCGGCGTAGGTGGCCCGCTGCTCGCCGGGGGTGGGCGCGTCACGGCGGTCGAGGAAGAGGAATTCGGTGCGCAGCAGCCCGATGCCGTCGGCGTCTGTGGCAATGACGCCCGGGACGTCGGCGGGTCCGCCCGGCGCAAAACACTGGCGGGGGCTTCCCATGAGGACCGCGACCCAGACGTCGTCGGTCTCCTCGGCGGCGCCGCGCCTTCGATGCCCTGGGCGACCTCGGGGCTGACCGCGTTGCGCGCCACCGGGCGGTCGATGGTAATGAGGGCGACGTGCTCATCCACGTGGTAGGTGAGGCAGTTGCTCGTGCGGATCGGGTCAGAAACGGTCATGCGCCCAGTGTCATACGGGCAGCCCTTGCTCCACGCACGCCGACGGTCCTGTAGATCTTTCCACGGGTCTCTCCGGGCACCGTGGCGCTCATCCGCGATCGTGGTATCGCCCGGCGATGAGCGTCGCCATCGTCTCCGGTGTAGGACGTCTCGGATCGACCTGGCCTACGAGCGCTTCGGCGCTCCCGACGCGCCGCCCGTGCTGCTGGTGATGGGGCTCGGAAACCAGATGCTCGGCTGGCCTGAGGGGTTCTGCTCCGCTCTGGACGGCCGAGGCCTGCACGTGATCCGCTTCGACAACCGCGACGTCGGCCTGTCGACGCACCGTCACGACGCGCCTCCCCCAGACGTCACGGCGGCGCTCTCGGGTGACACCTCGTCGGTGTCGTACACGCTGTCAGACATGGCGGCCGACTCCGTCGCCCTGCTCGACGCACTCGAGCTGGACAGCGCCCACATCGTTGGCGCCTCGGGCCTGCGCAGCGGATGTGCTGGCGTTCATGACCGCGCAGCGCACCGGCGGGGGAAGGCCGGCTCCAGCCAGCAGGGCCCCCGCGCCGGCGGGGTATCGGCCCGCACGCTGCTGCGGCGGCTGTCGAGCGTGTCGAGGCTGTATGTGTCCTTGCACGCCCGCGGGAATGTGAGCGTGAATCGGTGCCGCGGGGCCTGCCTACCCGGCGGGAGCGGCAGCGGCCCGGCCAGGCATAGGGCTGGTCCGGGTGGCCCGGACGCGAGTTCACCTACAGCACGGATGCCAGGTTGATGCGGCGGTCGGAGCCGGTCCAGGCCAGGATCAGGCGGTCCTGGTGGCTGCACAATGCAGGCGCGCCGTAGCTCCTGGCCTCCTCCAGCCGCACGGGTACGCCGGGCCCGTACTCGGCCACGGTCAGCAGGTTGATGCGGCGGTCGGAGCCGGTCCAGGCCAGGATCAGGCGGTCCTGGTGGCTGCACAGTGCAGGCGCGCCGTAGCTCCTGGCCTCCTCCAGCCGCACGGGTGCGCCGGGCCCGTATTCGGCCACGGTCAGCAGGTTGATGCGGCGGTCGGTGCCAGTCCATGCGATGACCAGGCGGCCCTCGTGGCGGCATACCGCGGGTGCGTTATCGCTCTTCGCCTCGTCGAACCGGCTCTTGGCGCCTCCCATGCGCAGCGTCGCCCCCGAGGGGTCCTCAGCCACGGTGAGCAGGTTGACGTGGCGGTCAGTGCCCGTCCACGCGACCGCGAGGTTGCCAGGCTCGGTTGTCGTGAGCGACGGCGACTCTGCGGTTCGTTCTTTGAAAGTCACCGGACGGGGGTAATCGGGATGCTCCGCGCCAAGCACGTTGAGAGATCCGTCGCTGCCCGTCCACGCAAGGCATAGCCGCGCACCGGACCCGGCCAGCGCGGGGGCCAATGCGACCGTCTCCGTCGTTAATGATTGGTTCGTGCCCGACGAGCTTTTCGTGACGCGCTTGTAGCTCACCTGGGCTAGCCGCCGCTTGCCCATGATCTCGCGGCCATCCACTGACGAGGCCACGTTGATGTGCATGTCGGTTCCGGTCCATGCAAGGTACAGCTGATCCCGCCAGGTGGTCACCGCGCACGCGGCAGCCGACTTCTCGCCAAGCCTCACGCTCGCCAACATCGGGCATGCACCTCCCCAGAAACCCAGGACCGGGTTCCGCTCATGCGAGCAGCGCCCTCATTTCTGACCAGGCGCTTACCACCATCGACGCTACAGAGGTTGAGGGGCCAGCATCTGTGCCTGTCTACGGTGGCTGGGATTCGAGGGTAAGTCCGGTTTGGGCGAGGAACCCGTCGATGAGGGCAGGCCGGTACCGGATGCGCGCGAGCCGGTTCTTGACGATGGCGCGAGCTGGTCAACGTCGGTGGTAGAGAGGTTGCCAAGGCCGTTTTTCATGTCCGCCCAGGCGCCCTCAACGGGGTTGAGGTCCGGGGGGCGTAGGCGGGGGCAGCCGCACTACGGTCAGCCAATCGGGATGAGCTTGGATGAACGTGCGCATCGCGGCGCTGATGTGCGTGTTGAGGTTGTCCCAGCACAGGATGTCGGCGATCATGAAATTCCCCCAGGTCTGAGCTGGATGACTGGGGCGTGCAGTTGCTGGTCCGCGGCGGTGATCAGGTCAGCGTAGTCGGCTCGGACATCGAGCGGCGCTCGCCCTTGCGCCCACGGTGGGTGCGGACCCGGTAGAACCGTTTCCTGACCTGCTGCTTCCTGGGCCCTACCCCTCCTCCTTGTAGTCGCCCAACGGCGGTCTTGAAAGGGACCGCGGCTCGGCCACATGAGCGATGGACGCGGATGCTGAACAGGCAGAACCGGGTGTTGCTGCAACTGCATCGCTACGAGCGCCGATGTTCCACGCCTGCCCGGCGTGTCGGATGTGGTCCTGCGGTTTGGCAGCAGTTGGGGTGACAGACAAGGCTGACCTTCATTATCAGGGTGTCGGCGAGACGGCCCAGGTAGCGATATTGACTTCGTGACCTGGCGTTCGGCGTCGCGCGGCGGGCGCACCGCCGTCTGGCTCGGCGACTCCGCCGTCCGGCTCCACGCGCTGGCCAGCCTTATCACCCAGGCCCAGCAGATCCTGCCCGAAGCCGTGCACGACGCCCGCGACCAGGAACTCACCTGGACTCAGATCGGCGAACTACTCGGCACCACCGCCGCCACGACGGCGCCGCTACCGGAACAAACCGTGATCAACTTGACGAGGATCACCGGCATAATGCTGGGAAGCGGTCGTTCGGGACTGGCCGCAGAGCGTGTCAAAGCTCCACCGGGTACCAGCCGCAAAGCCGTCGCTGCGGGACGGTCATTTTCCTAACTAGGCCGGGGAGGCAAGTGAGCCGAGTACACAGAACTCATTGCCTTCGGGGTCGGCGAGCACGGCCCATGGTTGCGTCCCCTGACCCACGTCAGCCCGGCGGGCTCCCAGGCCGATCAGCCGCTCCACCTCTGCCCCGTGCGAGCAGTCAACCGGCCTGAGGTCCAAGTGCAGGCGGTTCTTGACCGTCTTGCCCTCAGGAACGGTCACGAACACAAGCGCCCGGGCAAGGGGAGCCTGCCGCACCTGCCCGGCCAGGTCCGGCGGTTCCCGCTGCCAGGGCGCGATCTCAGCCTGCCCCTCCTCGGTGCGCACCACGTGGTAGCCCAGGGCAGCAGCCCAAACGCAGCCTGCGCACCAGGGTCGTGACAATCAACAACGATCTCGGTGAGCCTGCTGCCCAGCAGGACCTCGCTTATCCGCCAGTTCGCCGCGCGTGCTGGCAGCCTTTCTGCCACACCCGGACAGAAAACACCAGCCAACCGGTGCGCTGCCGTCCTCCCAGCCAGCGCCCGCGCGACCGGCCGCAGCAGGTGCAGCACCGTGCCGCACCCGGCATCGCCGCGCCGAACCCGACACCGGCCGACATCAGCTCGCCCATGCCGAACCCGGGAGCATCGCCGATGAACAGGACGATAAGCAGCAGCGCGGTCAGCGCTGCCCCGGCTATCACCTCGCGTGCCGGGCGGTAGGCCGCCACCGTGTACGCGCCCACGAGCAGCACCCACGGCAGCGCTCCAGCCTCGTAATGACGCAGCATGAGCACTGCGACGGCCGTCGCGGTCACGACGAACACCGCGGCCGGCGCCCGGCGCCGCACGTAAAACGGAAGCGTGCTCGCCAAGATCAAGGACACGGCCAGCGCGTCGCGATCCCGGTAGACCCCGCTGGGATCCGTCCCGTGCCTGACCGCGGTCGTGAGGCCGACCAGCACGATCACAGTGGCGAGCACGGCATCGATCGTCCAAAAAGGCGCCCGCTCCACTCGCCGGCGCGCTCGCGTCACCGCTGCGGAACCGGCCGGGCCATCACCCGCCGGATTATAGAGAGTGTGTTCTGTTGACTCCTCCAACACAAGTGGCAACTTCTGTTTCGAGGTGACGCTGGGTTATCAGCGTTGTGAGAGGCCCCAGTGTGTCGCGAAGGGCATATGACATGTCTGGTAGTAAGATCATGACATGTCACGTGGTGGCCGGGTGGATGGTGTTGAGTACGCCGGTCGCATCAACGCGGCTGCTGATCTGGTGGCGAGGGGGCTGCCCGCAGCGGAGGCGGCCGGTGTGCTGGCTGGGCGGTATGGGGTGTCGGTGCGCCAGGGCCGCCGTTATGTGGAGGTGGCAACCCGGTCGGGGAGTATGGCCGTGCCCGAGGAGCAGTCGGTGTTCACGGTCAAGGTGCCGGTCACCGTTGCCCAGCGGGTGCGTGAGTATGCCCGCTTGTCGGGCAGGTCGATCTCGGCCGTGGTCACCCAGGCGCTGGAGGAGTTTCTTCAGCGGGCCTGCAGAAACCATCCCCGCAGGTGAACAGGCGGGCGGTCGCGACCGAGTTCGTCTTCGACCGCCTCGGTGCCGCGGAATTACCGGCGGCCTACGCCATCGTGGTCCCCCAGCGGCCGTCTCGTCTCGTGCGAGCCGGCCAGGAAGGACGGTGCCGCAAT
Source organism: uncultured Actinomycetota bacterium (assembly GCA_963727015.1). GTDB lineage: Bacteria > Actinomycetota > Actinomycetes > Streptosporangiales > Streptosporangiaceae > DATFVJ01. The sequence continues at coordinate 64,833 of CAVSEV010000012.1, forward strand.
GACCAGCGCGGCGATCTACGCCCGGGTGTCGTCCGCCCGGCAGAAAGAACAGGAGACGATCGTCTCCCAGATCGAGGCGGTGCGCGCGCACGCCGGGCGGCTGGGGCTTGACGTCCCGCCGGAGTGGGTGTTCGCCGACGACGGGTGCTCGGGTGCGTCGCTGGTACGGCCGGCTCTGGAGCGGCTGCGGGACCTGGTGGCTCAGGTGCCCATCGATGTGGTGGTGTGTCATTCGCCGGACCGGCTGGCCCGAAAATACGCCTCCAGGCCGGCGCAGCTTCGTATCCCTGCTGTCCTCTGACGGCGTACCACTGGAAGTGATCGCACGCCTCGTCGGCCACAGCGGGACAACAGTCACGGAAACGGTTTACCGCAAGCAGATCCGGCCAGTCCTGCTAGGCGGAGCCGAGGCCATGGATCGGATTTTCAGCTAGCTATGTCTGTTCCCGTCAAGCCGACCAGGGTCATCGCCACCCAGTCAATCGATCAGATAGCACTGGGTCGCAGACGAGTCCCGCTGCGGGCGACTGGTCCTTGTTGTCAAGCGCGCGCGATCGAAGGGCCGCCGGTACACTGATGGAGTGAGCCAGCCGCTTGCCGAGCCACCGCATCTGCCGCCCGCGACGGAGGAGCAGGTGCGGTCGCATGCTGCCCAGCTGGTCGAACTTGCCGCCGAACACGGGATCACCGGCCTGGCATTCGCGTCACCGGGGAGGCTCCGGGGCCACGTCGGTGACGACCGGGACCTGTTCGACATGTTCGAGTTCCAGCGCGCCGCAACGGACCTGGTTGGCGCCGAGGTCGTGCTGTTCTCAGACGGTGCACTGCACAATGACCATGTCAGCCCCGACCTGGTGACCGCGTCTGCCCTGTGAATGTCGACCTTCGCCCGGACCGTCACGCCCTGCTGGAGCTCGAGGCACTGCTCAAGGAAATCGCCACCCTGCGGGCCGAGGGCAACGCAGCCCGATTCAACGACGATGCCCGCTACCGCTGGGTCCTCCACCGGCTGTGGATCGCCGCCGGGAATGAGGCACTCGCCTACACTGCATCGATCAGGCAGCCAGTGCGCGCGGAGCGTACCTGGGCCAACCTCTATGACCTGCGTAACCACCTGGCGCATTCCCGGCTCCCCGACATCGACGAAGGACTCGTCAGGCGGTTCACCTGGGCCCGCCTCGACTCGCTATGGGCGACCGTCCAGCGCCAGTTGCGGCCACACCCGTAGCCGGGGAGGACCTGAGCCTGTGCCTGTGGGTGCCCGTAACCGTGTCACATGGTGATCTGCGGTTTCGTAGGTGCCGGAGCCTGAGTTCCGGCAGGATGCGAGCGGTGGCCGTACGCCTGCTCTACTTGATTCTTCTTCGTGTTCTCGGCTGGATCACCTTGCTCGCCCGGTCGGAGGCGTCCAAGGACGCCGAGATCCTGGTGCTCCGCCACCAGGTCTTGGTCTTGCGCCGGCAGGCCTCCGCGCCCAAGCTGTCCTGGGCCGACCGGGCGATCATCTCCGCGCTGGCCCGCCTGTGGGGTGCGGAAACCCGGGTCGATGCTGTTGACCTGCGAGTTCATGGCTTGAGCATCCTCGGGTAGAGGGCATCCTCGCTGCTCGTGTCCTGGTCTTTGCTGTACCTCGTCTTCTGCCGCATCTTCCAGCTCCTCGTCTTGCTCGGGCGCGGTGACCGCGCCAAGGAAATCGAGATCCTCGCGCTGCGCCACCAGGTCGCCGTGTTACGCCGTCAGGTGCACCGGCCAGACCTCAACGATGGGGATCGGGTGCTGCTGGCCGCGCTGTCGCGGCTACTGCCCCGCCCATCGTGGAACGTCTTCTTCGTGACCCCGGCGACGCTGCTGCGCTGGCACCGTAACCTGATCGCCCGCAAGTGGGCCTATCCGCGGAAACGTCCAGGCCGCCCCTCCACCAGGGCAGACGTCCGCGCTGCGGTGCTGCGCCTGGCGCGCGAGAACCCCACCTGGGGATACCAGAGGATCAGCGGCGAGCTCGCAGGTGCCGGGATCCGGGTACCGCCCGGTACGGTACGCGACCTCCTCAAACGGGCCGGCCTGGATCCCGCACCCCGGCGCGACGGCCCGACCTGGGGCCAGTTCCTGAAAGCCCTGTGGGGTGCCAGAAGTCTGCCTGGCCTGTGAGCTGCAGCGATGCACCGGGGCCAGCGGTCGGCCATGATGATCAGCCGTGTCCCTCCGTCTGCTCTATCTGATCTTCACGTGCGCCACGAGGCGCTGTTGTTCCGGATCGAGGTGAGAGACCGTCCATCTCCTCGCCGTCGCAGCGGCGGGGTGAAGCGGGAGGCAGCCTGACCCGGGGGTCGCCGGGAACGGCGGGAGCAGCCTCGACAAAGTCGGGCCGGTTCAGTACTGCCGGATGGGCCGGGCCTGGTGAGCGAGACGGGAAGGTATACGAGAGAAACCGGCTGGCTGCTGAACTTCGCCTCGCATTCGCCACGCGATCGCGCTGACGAGGCCTGGGCAAAGGCTGTGACCAAATGCAGTGGCCCAAATCGGCTGGCCCGGATTGCCTGCAGGGCCCGAAAGAGGCACGGCCCATCCGCCTAAGCTGCCTAGCCCGGGGGTAGCCCGCGACTAGGCCGCCGAAGCCGAGGAGCGGCGGGACCGGCTGCTGCGTGTGATCCTTCGCCCCGAACCCGTGCGCGGGCCGGTGCAGCGTCACTGGCGCCGTGAACTCATCAGCGTTGGCTGCCTGCGCTGGGCTGGCACGTTCCGCCATGATTACTGGTCGGCAATGTCGCGCCATTGGCAATAGTGGAGACTTCCCGCCGTGTCGCCCACTACCACGCAAGCCCCGGACGCGGCCAGGCACCGCAGCGCCGCGGGAAAGGCCGCTCGGCCGAGTTCTCGTCCTGTCCTGGTGTCCCATATTGCTACGGTTCGGTCGCCGGATGCTGACAGCAGCCGGGTTCCGCGCGCGATGAAGGCGAGTCCGTGCACTCCCATCGCATGCGCGGCTACTCGCCCGGCCTCGACCGGGCTGTCTCTCATGTCCCACCACTGGACAGTGCCGTCGGCATACCCAGCGGCGCCACACGCACCGTCCGCAGTGATGGCGACAGCAGTGACCGAGGGAGGTGGTCGGAAGGGGGAGGTAGGTGCCCCCGGGAGCGTTGTGCACCGGCTCGCGGGCATGTCCCACCAGGCTGGGCCATTGCTGATCCCGTAACGCAGATCGGGGGTCATCGCCAGAACGCTCACTGGGATTCCCGTGACGCGGCCAAGCTCGGTCGCGTTCTCCAGGTCCCAAAGGATCAGCTCGTCGGCGTAACCCGAGGCGGAGAGGGCGCGGTTTCCGTCCGCGCTGATCGCGACCGCGCGCACCCACCATTATCGCCGGCCGAGGGTTGTAGCTGAGCCCGTGGAGCCCTCCGCGCGGAGGGTAGCTAGGTACGATGGTCCTGTACTCGTCAGCCTCCAGGTCCCAGACTGCCAGGTGCTCGTTGTGCGACCCCGTGACCGCGCGAGTTCCGTCCGCCGAGAGCGCCACGCACAACTTCTGGTTACTGCCCAAGAAGGACCCGTAGAGCGGCTCGGGCGGCAGCGTACGGGTAGACCGCTTATCATCGAGCCCCCAGATCCGCAACGTGCCGTCACGTGAAACGGAGACCGCGCGAGCTGCCTGCTCGGCGCATGCCACGCCTGTGACGGCGGCCGAATGACCGCGGGTCGGTTCCAGCCGCCATCCGGCCACCCGGTCGAACCCGAAGCTATTGCCAGCCGCCGAAAACGCGCAAGCCGCGTCCGTCATTGTGGTGCCGCTCCAGCCCCGCTCCAGCGTGTAGTCGACAAGCACCCGGCCGGATTCCAGCTCCCACTCCACTAGCCTGGTCGAGTGGTGGGCGTACCCGACGAGCATGGCCGGTCGAGGCTGTCCCAGTGAGATGGGGAGGGGCGCGTCGGCGTAGACGCCACCGAGGGTGCGCCCGTTTTGCAGAAAAGCGACGCTGGTCAGGGGAGTGCATCCTAAAGTGTCGGCTGGAGCAGGGACAGTCAGAGCCGAGTTGGTCTGGCCGGTCGCGAGATCAACCACGGTCACCGTGCCGAGGGGCCTAGGGCCATGAACGTCGAACGAACCGTAGGCTGCCCGCTGGCCGTCCGGCGACACAGCCAGGCTGTACAGTCCCAGATCTGGTTTCGGGTTTTCGCGATGGCGGATGAGCTGAGTCGAGCCTTCGAGACTCCAGGCCTCGAGATCACCGTAACGGATTGCGCACAGCACTCGGCGTTCGCCCGGAAATACCGTGATGCGGGCAATGGGGTGACGAATCGGTCTTATCGCGGCGCGTGGCGCCGACGCCTTGTTCTTGAGATCCCAGAAGCGCAACCCCCCTGTTTCGTCGGCCGCCACCGTCCAGGTGCCGTCATCGGCGACCGCGAGCGCTGTCACCACCGCGCCGGACTCAGCGAGTTGGCCGACGGGCTCACCGGCCCTCAGGTCCCACACGCTGACGCGACCGCCGGCTGCAGAGACCGCGGTTGCTCCGCCGGCGCTCACCGCCCATACAGCGGCGAAGTCCGTTTCTGTTGTCGCAAGCGTCAACCGCGCGCCGGTTTCCGTATCCCATACAGTGAGTTCGAAGACACCTTCGCTGCGTGAATGGGTGAGAAGGCAGCGCCCATCCCGGGTCGCGCCAACGATCGTCGCGGAGGAGACGCTGGAGGCGAAGATCTGCGGAAGCGAGCCAGATGCGGCCCACTGCAGTTCCACGCGGGCCAGCGATCGTCTCCTTAGCTCGGCGCGGGCCGCGCGGGCGACATCGCTGTTACCCGCCGAGGCCGCGCGGTTCAGCAGTTGCTGAACCATAAATCCCGGTCGGCCCACCCACGGCGCAACGAAGTGCGATTTTCGGCCTTCATCCCCCGCCATGCTACCGTAGTAGTACACGCCCAGCGGGTCCAGGTCACCAATTTGATCGGGTTGCAGGTTCGGAGCGTCACGCTGCACGAGCATCGCGGCGACAGTGGGATCATCGGGGATGCGTCTCCAGGCGATTGCCAGGGCGGCGCGCAACTGGTCGACGCCGACCGCCGCGAACGCGCTGTCGACCCACGCTACATTGGTGACGAGCGCAGCCAGCCGCGGGTAATCATCGCTCGATCCCGGCGGGGTGTCGTCGGGACCGGCGAGGGCGGCCGGGTAGTTGCTGAGCAGATACCAAGGAGTGCCGCCGCCCTTGTCATCGGCGGGTGGCCAGTGCCGGGCGGCCCACTCATCGGCCCAGGCGCCGACCTTACGCCAGTACGCAGGATCGCCGACCTCCTGGTGCTCGCGGCAGACGTCCTGGATGGTCCGGTGCGAAAACCCGTAGTAGCTACCACGATGATGCCCACCGTCTCGAGTATCCGGGACGCGGTGCCGTCGACGAAGCCGCGCACTGCGCGGCGCTTGCAGCCGGTCAGCGCAACCAGGTCCTCGACAGCGAGGCCGCCGCCGGCGGCGGCCAGCATGCCGAGTACGTCGAAGGCCAAGTCCGAGGCGGCGCCAGGCGCGAGCAATGCCTTGATTTCCTGCTCGGCCAGGTCCTGCTGGTTCTTCGCCACCCTGGTACCGCTGAGGCGGGTGGGGACGGTGTCGCTCAACGGATGAGCAGGATGAAGGACGTCGTGCAGGTCCTGTGGGGCTCGATTATTCGATCGCGCCTGGCCAGGCTTGCGGCTGAGATCATCGCTGGGTGATCTTCTCAGTGGGCTACCAGCTCGTACGCTGCCTGCTCGGCTGTGTGATGGTGCTGGCCCGGCGTGAGGTGTCCAAGGATGCCGAACTCCTGGTGCTCCGGCATGAGAACGCGGTGCTGCGCCGCCAGATTAGCCGGGTCCGCTACCAGCCGGGTGACCGGCTGTGGCTCGCGGCCCTGTCCCGGCTGATCCCCCGGCGCCGGTGGGGCGAGGTGTTCGCGGTGACCCCGGCCACACTACTCGCCTGGCACCGCCGCCTGGTCACACGCAAATGGGACTACACGAGCCGACGGCGTCCCGGACGACCGTCCACGACGGCGGCGATCCGCAAGCTCGTGATCCGCATGGCGACGGACAATCCGGCGTGGGGGCACCGGCGGGTGCAAGGCGAGCTCGTCAAACTCGGCCACCCGATCGCCGCCTCCACGGTGTGGCAGATCCTGCATGCAGCCGGGATTGATCCCGCACCCCGCCGCCCGGGTCCGACCTGGAAGCAGTTCCTGACCGCACAGGCCCGCGGCATCCTGGCGGCCGACTTCGTCCATGTGGACACCGTGCTGCTGCGGCGCCTCTATGCCCTGATCGTCATCGAGCACGGTACCCGCCGCGCCCACCTGGCCGGCATCACCGCGAACCCCGACGGCGCCTGGACAACGCAGGCGGCGCGTAACTTCCTGATGGACCTCGGCGCACGCGTGGCTTCTGTCAAATTCCTGATCAGAGATCGCGCAGGCCAGTTCACCGGCTCCTTCGACGCCGTATTCCAGGCGGACGGCATCAAGGTTCTTGCCAGCCCGCCGCAGGCGCCCAGAGCGAACGCGATCTGCGAACGGATGATCGGTACCCTGCGCCGGGAGCTGTTCGACCGGCTGCTCATCGTCAGTGAGTACCACCTGCGGCGGGTGCTGGTCGAGTACCTGCGCCACTACAACGCAGCCCGGCCGCATCGCGCCCTCGGCCAGCTCGCGCCGGCTGAAGCTCACACCCGGCCGCCGGAGATCAACCTCGCCGAGCACCGGATCCGCCGAAGACAAGTCCTCAGCGGACTCACACACGAGTACCAGATCGCCGCGTGACAGCCCCCAGGCTCCTACGAGAAGGAGCAGGTCACCCCACGATCGTATATTCGAGCCCCACAGGATTGAGGAGATGCGAATATGAGTATATGGGACGATAGCGACATCGAGGGCAAAGTTCTGACCGTCCTCACTGACGTGCACCTGGTGAGCGAGCACCACCACTTCGGGCGGCCCTACATGACGGCCTACCAGCTGGCGATCAAGCTGGACAGCCGCTACCCAGACGTCAAGGTCGCCCTCAACGTCCGGGTCGGCGGAGCCGGGACCGGCGAGAGAAATAGTCTTGCGCAATACCTGGCCAGGGAGCTTTCTCGCCGGATCAAGAGCGACCCGCACTACCCCGTGGAGGGTGCGTTCTTGTCGAACGAGGCCGTTCACCAACTGGCGTACGACGCCGCCGACGGCCAGCTCGTCACCAGCAGCCTCACGGGCAGCGGATTCGATCTGTCGCTGTTTCGCCGACGGGAATAGCGACGTCGCCGAAGGTCCCGAGCTAGTTCACCGACGGGCGGGGGCAGGTGTTGACCCAATGCCGTGTAGAAGAGCGTGTTCGCTCTGGCGGGCTGGCAGTCGCCGGGGGCTTGGTGGCCGATCGTTTCGGTTACGTACTGTGATCGCTGACGGGTGCTGCGGGACGCCCGGCATGGCTGCTTGCGCTGGCGGTGATACCGGGCCGGCGGGTGGCTGGCGGTACTGATCACGATCTGGCAGCGGCGGCGTGTCACGCGTGGGGGCGCAGCGAAGCTCCGCTAGCAGTGGGGATTGTCGATGATCCTCACGAGCCAGGGAGCTTCGTTGCCCGGCCATTGTGACATGCCCTCAGCGCCGCCGGCCAGTGTCGCGGCTCCGCGCCGCGCTGCCGCGCCCCCGGTTGTCAGCCCCGGTCCCTGCGGGAATGCCGGCCTGGAGTTGCCCGGGCAGGCGGGGATGGTCGCCGTCCGGGTAGCGGACCTGGCCTCCCCGGCCGGGCCGGGGATGGGCGAGGACGGCCGGTCGGCGCTGGTCGCGGCCGGGGCGGGCAAGATCGCTACCGGGGACCTGGTGGTGTTCTGCAAGCCAGTGGCCATCGCCCCAGCGGTGGTGCGCCGCGACGGGCGGGTGCAGGCTCAGGGACATCCGGCTGATCACGCCCGCCTCGGCGTGGCCGAGGACAGGCTCGGCGCTCTGGCCGGCCGGCCAGACGTGATCGGCCGGATCGCGGCGGGCGTCACGCTGCAGGGCAAGGTCAAGGGCGCGGCGCGGCGGGCGATGACGCCCGCGCTGGCGATCCGGCTGGTGGTGCTGATGACGCTCATGCCGTCCGCGGACTACGCCGAGGTGATGGCAGCTGTGATCGGTGACCTGGCCGCCGTGCCGTGGCAGCGGCCCTATGCGCTGCCGACGCCGACGGTGATGTCCACCTGGCGGGAGGCCATCGGCGCGGGGCCGCTGGAAGAGCTGCGGGACCTGCTGCTGGCCGCCATCGGCGCCGCGCACCAGGCCTGTGACTACCGGGCGGTGCAGGTCGGTGACCTGGACGCCTGCTCGATCGACGGGTCGCTGACCCGGGTGCCGGACACGCCGGCGAACCGGGAAGCGTTCGGGTCGGCCGGCACCGCCGACGATTCCTCGCCCTACCCGCAGCTGCGGGAACTGCGGCTCAGCAACGCCTCCACCCGCGCCACGCTGGCCGTGGTAAGCGGGCCGTCCGGGGCCGCAGCCGACGGCGGGAGGGAGAAAGGCGAGGCGGAACAGGCCCTGCTGGACAAGGCGCTGAAAGACTACCCGGGAGTGTTCACCCCGCAGCGATTGTGGATCATGGACCGGAATTTTCCCGGCGCCCCCCGGATCCAGCGGATGCTCGCGACCGGGACGCACGTGCTGATCCGCGTCAAGAGTGACATACCGCTGCACCGGACCGGGGAGTTCCTGCCCGACGGCTCCTACCTGGCCAGCATCTCCGGCGGCGGCGTCACGCTCACCGTCCGCGCGATCGAGTACACAGTCAGCGTCGCCGGGGCCGACGCCCCGGAGCTGTTCGCCCTGATCACCGACCTCCTGGACCAGGAAACCTACCCGGCGGAAGTGCTCGCCGCCGCCTACCACTGGCGGTGGATAGGGTCGGAGACCTGCCTGAAGGAAGCAAAGTCTGCGATCAACGGCGCCGGGCCGTCCACGGGTGCGATGCTCCGCTCCGCCTCCCCGGCCCTGATCGCCCAGGAGCACGCCGCCTGGATCATCGCCGTTGAGCTGGCCCGGGCCACGGCCCGCGCCGCCGCCGCGATCGCCATCCCGGCCGGCAAGGGCAAGCGCGCCGGCCAGCCGGTACACCCGCGCGAGATCTCGTTCACCGCCGCGCGCCGCGCCGTCACCACCTCAACCCAGGCCGGCGCCGCCACCGCCAGCCTGCCCGCCCAGCTGACCGAGGCGAACCGCGATGCCTACCTGGCCGGCCTGGCCCGCCGCCGCGTCGACGTCGACCGCAACCGCCACCGCGACCGGAAAACCAAGGCCCGACCCGGCTTCCCGCCGGGCGGGCCGCGCCTCCCCAGCCTCACCGCGCAAGCCCAGATCACGGTCTGCCGCCCCATCGCCGCCTGACCCCGCGGCTTTCCCCCGTCTCCATCCTGCCGCAGCCATCGCAGAACCCGCCGGCCGTGGAACCGCCCGCCGCCCGGAGCGACATCCGGGCCGCCCGCCACGCCCGCTCGCTGTCCTCACTCTCCGTCAACAACCCGGCGAACACCCGTCAGCCAGCGCCGCCGCGACTCCAACGCCCGATCACGTCGAACTACATGGCATTGGGTGTTGACCCGGCGGTCTCAACCGGTGGAAGCAATTTCGCTGAGTATCTCGGCGAACACTTCGGCTGGTGCTCTGTAACCTAGTATACGCCTCGGCCGGATGTTAAGTGAGTGAGACACGGAATTCAGGAACACGGGATCGGAAGAAACCGGCGTCCCTTTCGGGATGTATTCCCGGACGAGCCCGTTAGTGTTCTCATTCGTTCCCCGCTCCCACGGCGAATGAGGGTGGGCAAAATAGACATCGATGTTCGTGGCGAGGGAGAAAGCGGCGTGACCGGCCATCTCCACTCCCTGGTCCCAGGTGATCGACTTCACCAGTTCGGCCGGCAGGCCCTCGACCCGACCGATCAGGGCCGTGCGCACATGATCAGCGGTACGGCCGAACGGAAGCGGGACAATCGCGGTGAACCGGCTCGTGCGCTCGACCAGGGTTCCCGCCGCTGTCGCCCCGTTCTTCCCCACAATGAGATCGCCCTCCCAATGCCCGGGCACCTGGCGGCCCGCTACCTCGGCGGCACGATCGTCGATGGAAGCATGCCCACGATCCGCGCACCGGGGGTCTTTTTCCGCCCGCGCGGCCTACGCTGCTCGCGGGCCGATCGCAGCTCCACGCCCAGGCGGGCCAGCTCGCCTTTCGGCAAGGCGTACATCCACGTATAAACCGCCTCGTGCGATACCACCTGCCCAGCCTGCCCGCAGGACCGGTCATACCTCAACCGGCCCGCCACCTGATCCGGCGAGAACCCGCGGCGCAAACCGGACACCACCCGGCCGCGCAGCACCGGATCAGCGTCCATCTTCCGGGCTTTAGGGCGGCATCGCTCCTCCTCCGCCCGCGACTGCGCCCGGTGCGCCCGGTATTTCTCCCGCCCGCCATTGCGGGAGATTTCCCGGCACACGACCGACTCGGCACGCTCAATATGGGCCGCGATCTCCTTGTTCGTCAAGCATATCGCCAGACAGCGCGATATTTCCTCACGATCCTCAAGCGTCAGCGGCCGTCGAAGTTCCCCCAACGGACCCCTCCAACAATCATCAGGTCCGCCGAGACTCTCAGCAAAAAACATCACCGACAGGAAGACATCGATACCTCCGGGAAAATCACGCTCTCCCGAATAACCCGATTGCCTTCACCCCTTGTGATCAAGCCCATCTGCTGGACCTCAGCTGAGATATCGCCGATGTGGTCGGGCTGCCGATTCATATCAGGTTCATCTGCATACCGTGACGGACGAATGCCTATCGACTTAGTAGCCATACATAGTCGGCAGGGCACCTGTCCTGCGGCGCAGTGTCCCGAGAATCCGGTCGCTCTCTGTGATGGCTACGGTGCCCTCCTCGTACCGCCAGCGAAATCCTGGTGACAGCCCACACTGGACAGCGGCGAGGACCGCGCCAAGATTAAGCCGCTGAGGAGAGCCGGATGCTCAGGGAGCCTTGCCGAGGCATCCTCATGCAGTCGTGTCCATTCACGGGGGTGGTCAGGTCCCCGTGACGGGCACGGGGAGCCACGGGTTGCCGAGCAGGGCGGCGTGAATCGCGTCGATGGCGGGCAAGCCGTGGTTGCGTGCGGTGGCGAGGTATGAGCGGATGCGGCAGTAGCTGGCGAGCGTGGTGGTGGTGTGCCAGTATCCGGAGACGGCCTGATGTCGCTTCGGGGCTTTTAGTGCCTGCTCCGAGGCGTTGTTCGTCCAGGGGATCTTGAGCTGGCGGGTGAACAGCCAGACTTGTTCGGCCTTGTCGTGCAGGCGTTTGGCCAGGTTGTAGCCGGGGTGGTTGCCTTTGGGCCAGTCGCGGTGCCGGTTGGTGATGATTCCCCAGCGCACCGCGTCGTCGTAGGGTTTGCGCAGCCTGGCAAGTAGCTGCGGGCCGGGTGCGGCGCGGCCGGCGGCTTTGGCCTGCTCGACGGCGGCGCTGGCTTCGCGGAGTACCTGGCGGACGTTCTCGGCCCATGCCTGCCAGTCTTTGTGCAGGTCGAGCACGCCTTGCAGGTGACGGAACAAGTGCTGGACGCATTGCCGCACGCCGGCGAGCTGCGCGTCAAACTGGTGCCAGGCGGCGTAGTCGTCGCGGACCAGGCAGCCGGTGTAGCCGTCCAGCACGCCCAGGTCCTTGATCGCCGTCTTGGACCGGGAGCCGATCACCGTCAGCCACACCAGCCGCTCGTCCGGGGTCCGCAAGGTGACCACGTGCGGGGCGCCCGGCATCACCTCGCCGTGCTCGCCGGTGTCCGGGTGCACGATGTTGACGGGGGTCTCATCGCCGCACATCACTGGTTCGGCGGCCAGCGCGGTCTTCATCGCCGCATCGAACCCGGCCGCCGCCAGCCGCTGGGCGAACCGTTCCAGGGCGCGGGCTGCGAACCCGGCTGGAGACCGGCACGCCCAGCAGCGCCTTGATCGCCGTTGCGGTCCGCTCCACCGGCACGTTGCCCTCGTTGGCCAGCAGCACCGCGGCGGCGTTCAGGTTCGGGCCGTACACCACCGCACCGGGCTGCCCGAACGGCACCGCCGCGGTCGTGGTCTTGCGGCAGCAGCCGCACCGGCGGCGCGGCAAGATCCAGCAGACCTTCTCCAGCTCGATCGGCGGGATGTCCCAGATCTGCGTCCAGCTGTTGCCCGCATCGGCGGCGCCGGTTAACTCCGCACCGCACCCTGAGCACCCGGCCGGCGGATCGGCCTGCTCGGTCCGGTCGGGGTCACGGGCCCGTTCCAGCCCTGACCCCCGGTGGCCCGGCTGCCCGCCCCGTTTGCGGTCCTTGGACCGCACCCGCTGCGAGACGCCTTCTTCCGCTTGGCCTTGGCCTCGATCGAGTCCTTCGACGGCGGGATCGAGGAATTCGTCGAATCCTTCCCCCTCTGGGCGCGCAACCTGGCCAGCTCGGCATCCAACGCCGCGATCCGTTCATCAACGGCCGCCCGTTCATCGCGGGCCGCCAGCTCAGCGGCGAACTCCGACTGTTGTGCCGCGACCGCCGCCCTCAACCCGCCGATCTCCGCGTCCTTGGCCTCTACCACCTGCCGCAACCGCGCATTGGCAGCCCGAAGCCGCTCCTCGGCCGGCGTAATCGGCGGCGTATCGGACACAAAAGACCATGATCACCACAATGCGGTCAACGTCAAGCACCGTCGGCCACGGCGCGTCGTGCCGCCTCATCCACGCACATCAACACCACCCGTGAATGGACACGTGGGCGGCCTGTCTTTCCTGGTCAACGGCAATATGTGCTGTGGCATCACCGGTATGGCGCTGATGGTCCGGGTGGGCGCCGAAAGCCGGGAGCAGGCACTACGCGAGCCGCACGTGCAGCCGATGCTGTTCGCCGGCCGGGCTTTGTCCGGCTTTATCTGCATCGAGCCGGAAGGCTATGCAGCTGATGATGCGCTCGTCAGCTGGGTGCAGCGAGGGCTCGACTTCGTCTCCGGGCTCCCGGCCAAGCCGGTCCGCGCGAGCAGCTGACCCGTTCGGCCCCGCCAGGCAGACAGGTAAGGACAACCTACGGCCAGACCCGCGCAGCAAGAACTGCGCGGCCGGTCATTTGCACTCGGAGCAGCATCTGCGGACATCCACCTTCAAGCACCAGATGCATATATATACGGGCAGCCGCTCGCCCGTTTGCACCATTACCGTGCGCCTAGAGGCACGAAATCCGCTGAATTACAGCGCACCGCCCTGCCGTTCAGTATGCTAGCTCTGGCGTGTCAGCGCGAACGTGGTGGTCTTGCTCAAGTGAACGACTTTCTGCTGAGTAATCGAATGGTGCGAGATGCTGACGACAGCATTCGGTCACCAGTCGGCAAATAGAACGTTAGCCGCGCAGCGATTCTGGCCAGTTCCTCCAGCGGCTCAGAGGGTCGTCGTTGGTAAGAGACACGGGTTGGTACCTGTAGATATCAGGCGGAGCCAGAGTCACTAGGAGTCTGGGTTCGGACTGCCGCCTCCAGTGCGTCCCGCAGTGTTTCGACTGAGACGTCATCGCCTGATATTTCATACATTGTCGCATTTTCGGCGGTCCGCACGGTGACCTTGAGCGAGCGCTTCCGGTCCCGGCCCAGCCATATCCGCATGATCTTCACCAAGGCGGCGACGCCGCCCGAGGTCGATACGGAAACCACTAGCTCGGTCAGCGGTCCCTTAAAAGCGCCTTCAGCGGGCAGGTCACGCTGCGTAGGCCGCAGCGGCGGAACCGTCCCCAAGTCCTCGAGGAACTCGGCCAGCGCGGCCTGGGACGCCGAATGACCTGGATCGACATTGGGCAAGTGAACGTCCATGACAACCTCGGCCATCGCCCGTCCTCCCCGAGCTGGGTAACATGCAGCTAAATTTCATACTAGCTATGCCGCGCCGGGCGAGCGAAGGAATGACGTGTATCGGGCTCTGATCATCTGTAACTCGCGCTTCCCAGATGGCCGCGGCGAGCTCGGCGATCTGCACGGGCCAAAGAAGGATGGCTTCCTGCTCCGGGACGTCCTCACCGACCATACGACCGGGATGTTCGACAAGAGTGAAGTGCAGAACCTCAACGAGGGGGAATCACGCGAGGTCACTTCAGCCGTCGAGGAGTTCTTCGGCGCCGCGGAGCCAGACGACACGCTTCTCTTCTACTACAGCGGGCATGGCCGCACGCGGAACCAACAGCTATTCCTCTGCGCGCAGGACACCAATGTCGACAAGCTGTACTCCACTGCTATCCCGAGCGCAACGCTGAAGGATATCGTGGCCAGCAGCCTCGCTCAGGTCAAGATTCTGGTCCTGGATTGCTGCTACAGCGCGATGTTCAAGGGTGGTGAGATCGCCGACGAGTTCGCCGGTACCGGTCGCTTTGTGATCGCTGCGACGTCAGCGACCGAGCGCGCGAGCGATGGGCAGTTGCGGGGTCTGCCGAGCCCTTTCACTGGGGCTCTCGTGGAGGCATTGTACTCTCGGGCCGAGGATCGCGACGGCGATGGCCTAGTCGATCTTGATGACGTATACACCTACCTGGATACGGTCTCCGTTGCCGGGGCCCGGCCGCACCGGAAGTTCGACGGAGCGGGAGCGGTCCCGATTGCCCGCCGGGTAGTCAGACAGCCAGGGAATCACGCGCGCCAGGACTCGCCATCGGCCAGCCCTGTTCCGGAAAGGCTATCCGTTGGCGACGACGCTGCTGTTTACGCGCTTGAGTCCGCCCAGCCGGACCTCCCGTACCTGGACCGTACTATCTCCGATGCGTCCTTCAGCCAGAGCCGGGTTGACTCTTTCCGCGCCCAGATGCGCAGCGACCTGCTAGAGGACATGCCCCTTAAGCTCCCGCCGACGGAGTTTCTCAGGCGGGCGGGTCTCATACGACACGGCCGACTCACGTACACGGGCCTGCTCCTATTCGGCGAGAATCCGACGACCTATCTTCCCGCCGCCGTTGTCCAATGCGTCAGGTTCCACGGCACCACCATGACGGCGCCTCTGGAAACCATTGACCTGCAGGGATCAGTCCCGGAGCTGATCGTCAGAGCGCGCGATTTTGTAGCCGCCCTTGCGCGGACCGGGGAGTTGCCGACTGCAGGCGGGGCTTATGCCGAGGCGGCCTACCGTTATCCCATGATCGCAGTCCGCGAGATCATCGCCAATGCCGTCGTGCACCGCGACTACGCGGATCCGGAATCTTGCGTGCAGATCCACGCCTTCGACGACCGGATAGAGATCATTAGCCCGGGTAAGTGGGGCGGCGCTCCGATCACCGAGTCGGGGGAACACCCGATCGGGCAGCTTGAACGGCGATCCCAGAAGCGTAACTTCCGCCTGGCACAGACCCTGACCTGGTCCAAGCTTGTGGAAGGAGTCGGTGCCGGGGTACCCCGGTCAATCGCCGACTGCGAGTCGACCGGTGCCCCCGAGCCGGTGGTCGCGACGGATGAGCGTGTGGTTCAGGTCACCATCTTTCCCAAGCCTTCTTCGGAGCCGACCCGGCGACCTTCGGAGCCGACCCGGCGACCTTCGGAGCCAACCCGGAGACCTTCGCCGACTATCCGGCAACGAGAACTCGGTCGGCGCCTGCGCGAGGCCCGCACTGGGCTTGACCTAACCATCGAGGACGTGGCTTCCGAGCTCCTATGCTCGGCCACCAAGATTAGCCGTATCGAGACGGCCGTGCGCCGCCCGAGCCTACGCGACGTCCGAGACTTGTGCACCCTGTACAAACTGGACGAGGCGACCGCAGCGAAGCTGATGGACCTCGCCCGCGGGGCACGTGAGCCAGGCTGGTGGGGGCAGTACGACGATCTATACCTGGTTCCATACATCGGCATGGAGCAGGAAGCGTCGGAGATTATATGTTACTCCATGTTCTACGTACCGGCCTTGCTGCAAACAGCCGATTATGCCCACGCGATTATCAAGGCCATGATTCCTGAAATTCAGCCCGAGATCCATCAGCAGCATGTTGAGGTGCGGCTCCGCCGTCAGGAGCTCCTGGACGGTAAGCATTCCCTGATCTATCGGGTGTTCCTCGATGAGGCTGTGCTCCACCACCCAGTCGGTAGTCATTCGCTGATGGCCAGCCAGCTTGAGAAGATACTAAAACTCGCGCAGGCCGGCGGCGTGACGGTACAGATAATTCCGTTCAAAGTCGGCCCTCATCCGGCAGCCGATAATGCATTTGTCTTTTTGGAATTCGCGCAAGCGATATCGCCCATAGTCTTTGTTCAAGGCATTGTCAATAATTACTACTATGAGCGCGATGCGGACATAGCCCGGTTCCGCAAAGCAATCGAGTACCTGCGCGATGTCGCGCTTAGCCCACGTGATTCGGTGCAGTTCATTACCAGCGTGCAGGAAGCCTACGCCAGGGGTTCCTCGCCGACGCTGACCTGGACCTTGAATCCTTCTAGAGCCCGAGATACTGGGGATCGTTAGTGACGTAGCCTGTGGTTGACCAGGAGTCCTCTCCTCGGATTGCGGCATAGCTTTGGGGCCCAAAGTCGCATCGTGCGCGGAAGATCGGCATTGATGCTGAGCTACCGGTCGGCGCGGTCGTTGTGACATCCAAATCAACGCATAAGTATGCGGGGAGTCAACGTCCGCTATTCGGCAGATGAGGTCGGCGGGGCGGCAGGCCAGCAATCTTGAGCATGACGTGCGGATCGGCGTGACGTGACAGAACATCCGTTCTCGGGCGCCCTGGACGACCATCTTGGCCGCTCGCCAGGACGTCCCGAACGGCGGGAGTGTGCGCGTCCCTCGAGACGAGCGCCGATCACGCGATGTAGTGAGATGTCGTCCGCGGCTCCGAAGTCCGAGCGCCGAATCGGCGCCTGGGTGGTGGCCGTTGACACCTGGGCAACGGGTCAATGATCGGGGAAGCGAAGTGACACATAGATGGACCTGGTTGTGGTCTTCTTCGTGATCTGTGCGATCGCCCGGCTGCGCAAGGGCTGGGCGTTAGCAACCGCCCGCTAGCGTTACCGGACCCGTGCGGGGCCCGGTTGGTTACGCCTGATCGCGGCTAGCCAGGCCTGGACCTGCGTCGTGCCGTCCATCGGGTGGATCTCGAAGGTGTCGGCGGTAATCGACTCGATGGCCCAGCCGTCGCTGAACGCCGCGCGCAACTCGTCCGCGCGGACGCGGCGCGGGCCCCAGGTCCCTGGCTGCCCATCGCTGAAGCACATGAGGTAGCAAGCGCCGGCTGGTCTCAGCACAGCCGCGAGGCTGGCGACGTACCGGGCCCGGTCGTCGTCGCCGAATACGTGGAACACCCCGCTATCGATCACCGTGTCGGCAGTGAGGCTGAGGCGGCCGAGGTCGAGTGCGTCTGCCACTTCGAACCGCGCGGTCAGCCCGCGCTCGGACGCTTTCGCGCGCGCCCGCGCGATCGCGGTCGGCGCAACGTCGATGCCGGTGACATCGGCGCCACGACTGGCTGCGAACAGCGCGTTCTCGCCGGCGCCGCAGCCAGCGTCGAGAAGGCGTCCGGTCAGGCGCCCCTCGTCAGCGAGCCGGACAAAAGTCGGCTGCGGCCTGCCGATGTCCCACGGGGCCGGCGTGTCGGCCGTGTAGCTGGCGTCCCACTCCGGGTGCGCTTGTTCCGTCATGAGTCAGTGCCTCCACAGAATGGTGGTCTCGGGCCCAGTCTCGCGCCGCGGCCGTGCGTTCGCGGGCGCCGGGCGCGGCCGCAGCCCGGGTCCCAGATCAGCCAGATCGGCGCACCCTCGCCGGGGGACGTCGAAATCGCACTTGCCACGCCGATCGGCGGAACTGGGCGCTGGATGTTCGCCGCAGGCCGACTACTCACTGCGATCGGCGTCAGATGCGGAGAACATGCAGGTGCATCGCTGCCGCCAGTATCCGTGACCCCGCACCTGACCGTGAACCACACCTGGGTCCGGGCTCGCTCTAGCCCGTCTAGCCGAAGCCAGGAGCGGACGCTGATGACTGTGCAGCCCTACCTTATCGTGGCGGAGGTGCGCACTTGTCAACGGCCAAGTCCGTGTCTCCTCTGGTGGCCAGAAGAAAGTCTCCATCCCTCGGGTTGATCTCAGGTCTTGTTGAGGCGTCCTCCTGTTCTGGTTCGGGCTTGGCGCATGCGGAACGATTCTCCTTCGGTGACCACGACGATGCTGTGGTGCAGGAGCCGGTCAAGCAGGCTGACGGCGGTGGTGTGCTCGGGCAGGAACCGGCCCCATTGGTCGAAGGGCCAGTGGGAGCCGATACCTAGGGCGCGGCGTTCGTAGGCGGCGGCGACGAACCGGAACAGCAGCTGAGCGCCGGTGTCGTCGAGGGGGGCGAAGCCCACCTCGACCAGCTATCTGGTGTTCGAACATACTTTTGACACGTTTCCGCAGGTGGGGACGTTGCGGACACGTCCGCAACGTGGCTGGTGCCGTGCCAGGCAGGGTTGCCCTGCCGGTCATGCCCGGGAGTGTTCTGGGGAGCGGCGGCGTGCGGTTGCCGTTGATCTTGGCGTGGTCAATCGAAGCGGATGTGCCGCAGGGTCGTCGCGTAACGGCGCAGCGATGCCCGTGCTCGTCCACCGGTGTCCGGAACGATGGGCAGTGCAGCGATCCGGGCGATCGTGTCGGCGGCTTGGGGCACTGTCTGCTGGTCTGTAGGGATGTGCTGGGCGGACTCGGGCTCACGCAGCCGGGCCAGGCACTCATCGAGCCTGTCCACTGCCCAGCGCTCCCCGCCTGAGCCCGTAGCTGAACCCGCGTCGGCTGAGCCGCCGTAGCACCGTGGCGCGGTCGGCCAGCAGCGCGAAGTGGCGCACATCGTGCCCGTCGTCGCGGAGCCCGCCGATGATCTGCGTGAAGTAGCGGGAGTCGGTCATGGTCATGGGGACGATGACCGGGCCTTCATGGTTGCGTGCGACCAGGTCCAGGACCTCGCGTACGCCGGACCGCCACGCTGGCAGGTACTGAAAATCCGTGCGCAGGGCGGGCGGGAGCATGCAGGCGGTTGTCAGAATACTCCCACCAGCGAGCCAGCGATGTGGCATACGAGCGGACCGTGTTCGGCGAGGACTGCTGCGCCACCCGCAAGAACTCGAGGTACTCCTCGACCGGACCGACCGGAAGGTGATCCTCACCGGTCACCGTCCAGGTCCGCTGCCCGTCGAGCAGGACACGCTGCACCCCCATGCAGGTGATCATGCCGACGTCGCCGAGGTTGGTGTGGGACCTGGATAACGACACGCCGACGTGGGAAAACAGCAGCTCAGGCCACGTTGGCTGACGTTACGGACGGGGGCCGGGGAACCCCGGATAGGTCCACGATGACCAGGTCGGCGCGCAGCAGGTTCTCGATGACGCGGCCGACGGAGTTGTCGGCCAGTCCCCGGTAGAGCGTTTCGGCCAGCTCGGCGGCGGTGAAGTAGCGGACCTTGTGCCCGGCGTGGACGGCGGGGCCGACCGCGCAGTAGTTCTCGGTGGCGCGGATCCATTCCAGGGAGGCGAGGTAGTCGAAGGTTGCGCGTGGGATCGAGGACGCGGCGACGTCGAACTCGTCGATGGTCTTGACGACTGGGAACGCGGCGGCTTTCATCCGGGTGCGGGTGCCGGACTCGTCGCGGGCGGTGATTTCGGCGTCGATGAGGGTCCGCAGGAACTCCTCCGGGTTCCACCGCTGTGTCTTGGCGGTGACCAGCAGCTCGGGTGCGAGACGGCGTATCGCGGCGAGCTTGAGGCGCCGCAGCCCGCCGTCGAGGTCGGCGGCCAGCGCCGGGACGGTGGTGGCGGTCATGACACGTCTCCGATTTTGTATGCGGACAGCGGCCGGGTGGGCACGTGGGGCAGTTCCAGGACGAGGGCGTCCCCGGCCGCGCGGGGCTGCGGGGTCCCGGCCCCGGCAGCCAGGATGGAACGGACGTCCTCGGCCCGCCACCGGCGGAACGTGACCGCCCGCTCGAGCGCGGCCAGCAGCGGCTGATCTCCGTGGGCGGCCCGCAGAGCGGCCAGCTCGTCCAAGTCTGAGGCGAGCCGGGTGTTGCCGGACGCAGCCGACCCGGTGAGGAACGCCTCGGCGACCGGGCCCAGCATGCAGAACGCCTTCTCCGCCGCGGTCTTGGGCCGGACCGCCCGGCGCGGCGCTGGCCGCGGCCCACCGTAGTGCTCATCGAGCACGCTGGCTTCGCCGGGGGCGACCGGTGCGTGGTCAGCGACGACCTCACCGGTCGCGGTGTCAGTCACCAGCAGCCTGCCGCCGGACTCGACGACGGCGACGGTGTGACCGATCAGCTGGGCCGGCACTGAGTAACGGGCCGACCCGAACCGTACACACGACAACCGGTCCACCTTGCGGGTGCGGCGGCCCTGCCGATGACCGGCCGCAGCGACGGCAGGACCGATAGCAGATCCCGCTCCGCATCCAGCCGCTCGGCCGGGATCGCGCAGATCTCCGAGTGCGGCACGCCGTTCACCTCCGCGCACCACTGGCGGGCCGCGGCATTGGCCGCGCCCAGATCGGTGAATGGGGCTTGCGGGACCACCAGATCGCGCTTGGCATAGCCGACGAGGTTCTCCACGATCCCCTTCGACTGCGGATCGGCCGCCTCGCACCAGTCCGGCCGGAAACAGTAGTGCGTGGCGAAACGGACGTAGTCCGCGGTGGGCACCACCTTGTTGGCGACCACACCGCCTTTCAGGCAGCCCATCCGGTCGGCGAGCACGACCTTCGGGACACCGCCGAGCTCCTCGAAGCATTTGGCCAGCAGCGACAGCGTGGTGGCGGCCCGCTCGTTGCCGGCGAACCGCACGAACCGGACCCGCGACCAGGCCAGCACCGCAGAACACATGCAGCGCGCCGGCGCTTCCCCAGTCGATCGCCAGGACCTCACCCGGCGCCCACACCGCCGGGCGCCGCCCCCGATGATTGTCACGCCGCCACGTCTTCTTCGCCGCCGCGACCAGACGGCGGAAGTTACGGGCCGACCCCGGATACCCGGCGGCCCTGGCGGCCGGGCAGCAGCCGCTTGGCCGAGATCCGGCCGTGGGTGGCCTGCACCTTCTCAGCGACCAGATCGCCGACCGGATCGTAGTTGTGACCACGCGGCCTGCGGTCCGGCGCCTTGCCCCCGGCCTCCTGCCGCTCGATGATGCGCTTGACCGTCTTGTGGTTCACGCCGCACATCACGGCGGCCCCACGGTAGGTGCCCACCTGCTGGTAGGCAGCGATAACATCCATGACTTCCCTCGCAGACTTCATGACTGAGAGGCCCCCCCGGGCGGTGATCGTGACTGGCTGACACCGCCACCCTCACCGCCCGGGGCTCACACTCCCCGGCGACACGTCGAACAAGGGATGGAGACTTTTAACTGGCCACCAGCGGAGACCTCGATCTGGCCACCAGTGGAGACTTTTTCATGGCCACGGACAGACGTGATCAATGCTCGGTCAGCCCGGGCTCATCTTCAACCAGCGCCTTGGAATGGCGTCACGCTGAGCGCAGCAGGAGTTCAGATCGCAGGGGCTCAGGTGGACCGCCGCTAGACTGTCCCGCCCCGCCGATAGTTGCCATGGCCGTGCTTCCAGGCGAGCGCGACAGGACAAAGCGATCCGCTGGGCCATCTACGCCCTCCGCTGCCACTCCGCCACCCAACCGGTTCGGCTGATACTTGTTGTATCCGGAACAATCCGGGCGATTGCTTACTGGCCGGTAGGTGCGGCATGGGCTACATCTGGGCTGGCAGGCGCAAGGGGTGAGGCCTAGTGGACCGGCGGCAACCTGCGTTGCACCGCGCGATCATGGTCGTGGACGTGGAGCGGTTCGGTGACTCATCGCGCACAAATCTGGACCAGCTGACCGTCCGGGATGGGTTGTACAAGGCACTTGGAGGCGCGTTCAGAAAAAGCCGGATCGGCTGGGCGGACTGCGTCACCGAGGACAGGGGCGACGGGGTTCTTGTCCTGATCCCGCCGGAGGTGCCGAAGTCCCGGCTGGTTACCAGGTACCCGGCAGCGTTGGCGGCTGCGATCGGCAAGCATAACGCGCGATGCCCGGAGCCGGCGCGGATGCGGTTGCGGGTCGCGCTGCATGCGGGAGAGATTCACCGGGATGAGCACGGGGTCGCCGGGGCTGCGATCAACCATGCGTTCCGGCTGGTGGAGGCTCCCGTGTTGAAGTCGGCCTTAGGCACCTCGCCCGGCGGAGTGGCCGTTATGGTTTCCGGCTGGTTTTTCGATGAGGTCGTGCGGCACGACCCGGCGGCCGATCCCGGTTCCTACTGGCAGGTGCAGGTCGCGGTCAAGGAGACGCAGACGGTGGCGTGGATCCGGCTGCCCGATACCGCAATGGAAGAGCCTGTCCGGGCGGGGTGGATGAGAATAACTCCCTCCCCAACCGCTTACACCTGGCGCGCCACTCGCGAACTGGCCAGCGGCGGCGCCCACGTTGTGGATCCGCTGGGGTCGCTACCGGGCACCATCGGCATCGCTACTAGCAGCGGTGGCGGTCGGCCACGGTGGCCTGAGCCCGCGCAGCTGCCCCACGATACGGGTGGCTTCACCGGCCGCGAACCGGAACTGGCCACGCTGGAGGCTCTCGCCGCGAGCGATAAGGGTACTGCGGTGGTGATCTCGGCGATCGACGGTACCGCCGGGATCGGCAAAACTGCGCTGGCGGTCCACTTCGGGCACCGCGTCGCCGCCCAATTCCCGGACGGTCAGCTGTATGTGAACCTGCGCGGCTTCGACCCTAGCCAGCCGCCGCTCGCCCCCGACGCCGTGCTCACCGGGTTCATGCGCGCCCTTGGCGCCGACCCGTCACAGATACCCAGTGACGTGGACGAGCTGGCCGGGTTGTACCGAAGCCTGCTCGCCACCCGGCGGGTGCTGATCGTCTTGGACAACGCGGCCACTGCTGACCAAGTCCGGCCCCTGCTGCCCGCCGCGCCAACCTGTCTTGTCCTGGTCACCAGCCGCAACCGGCTCAGCGGGCTGGTCGCCCGCGACGGCGCCCACCGTCTCACCCTGGACATCCTGACACCCGCCGAGGCAGTCACTCTGCTGGCCCGCGTCGCCGGAACCGAACGCGTCGCTGCCGACCCCGCTGCGGCTGCCCAACTCGCCCAGCTATGCGGCCGACTCCCGCTGGCGCTGCGGATCGCCGCCGACCGCGCCGCTGCCCACCCCCATCTCACGCTGGTTGATCTAGCCGACGAGCTCACCGGCGAACATGATCGTCTGGATGTTCTCAACGCCGAAGAGGAAATCACCCAGCTCCGGGCCGTCTTTTCCTGGTCCTACGACGCCCTATCGGCCGAACCGGCCCGGGCGTTTCGGCTGCTGGGCCTGCACCCCGGCACCGACATCACCACCCCAGCGGCCGCCGCCCTCATCGGTGCCACCCACCCCCAGGCACGGCAACTGCTCACCACACTGTCCAGCGGGCACCTGCTCGAGGAAACCGGCCGAGACCAATATCGATTCCACGACCTAGTACGCGTCTACGCAGCCGAATGCGCCCAAGCCCACGAACCAGAAACCCAGCGCACCGCTGCCATCTGCCGCCTCCTCACCTGGTACCTGCACACGGCGGACGCCTTCTTCCGCACCTTCAACCCAGACGCCACCCACGTCCCGCTAGACCCACCCGAACCAGCCTGCAAACCACTCACCTTCGCCACCCACCACCAAGCACTGCAGTGGGCCCAAGCCGAAATCACCAATCTCGTGCCGACAGTCCGCCAAGCCGACGCCAGCGGCGAGCACACCCTTACATGGAAACTCGCTGCCACACTCGGGCCGGTCTTCATAATCCAGGCACGGCTGGCAGATTGGCGCACGACCCTCCATCTCGCTCTCACAGCAGCTCAGCACCTCGGTGATCGCAACGCAGAAGCCTGGACTTTGGACAGACTCGGCGAGGCATACACTTACTCCGACCGGCCAGATAAGGCGATTAGCTTCTCCCAGCGCGCCCTGGCCATAGCCGCTGAAACCGGCAATCTGAACGCCCAATGGGGGCCGTGGCACAGCCAGGGCTTGGCCTTCTTGGACCTTAAGCGGTTCGGCGATGCCGCTGAGTGCTTCCAGGAGGCGCTGACAGTTGCCCGGCGGACTTCGAACCGGCGGAACGAGGGCCTATCCCTGACCTTCCTCGGCGTCGCCTACCAACACCTTGAACGTCATGACGCTGCCATCGCCCTGCACCAGCGGGCACTGACCGTCCTCAGCCAGACCCGCAACAAGTGGCAACAGGGGCTCGCCGCTGCTCATCTCGCCCGCGCCCACCACAGCCAAGGGAGTATCGACAAGGCCATCGGCTACTACCGGCAGGCGCAAGCTATCCTCCGCGAGATCGGGGACCGGCGGTCGGAAGCCGGTGTCCTCGCCGACATCGGCGACGTTCAGGAGGACGTCGGCAACCTTGACGCCGCGCGTCAAACCTGGCGCCAAGCCCTAGCCAGCTTTGAAGACCTCGGCGACCCTCAAGCAGACCAGATCCGAGCCCGGCTGAACACTCTCAGCGCAGGCACTCAATGACACAGCTGCCGGTCGTGGCCTGCGCTACGGAATGCGGGCTGCGCATTTCGGTTGATCACAGGTGATGTACTCCTTGGTAGACCGGCTTCGGTCGTGGCCCATCCAGTCCGATTGCTGTAAGCCCGTGTTCTGGCCCGTTGCTTCCCCGGTGCCCTCCGGAAAAGACCGGCCTTGCCAGCTGGGCTTGCCTCAGCCCGAGGTCCTGTGATACTGCGAGCGAAGCCAATGCCTGTGGGCGGTATATCGTGCATATCATCCCGCGAAAGACCAGAGCGAGAAGCCGCTGCCCTGGTGGACAATTGCCAGATTGGACCTGGCTGGACCAGGCGGTGCCGTAGCCAAAGCTGTCACTGAGCAAGTCAGCTGAACGACCTGGCTCCCGGCTCCTGCCGGGTTACACACCAGGACCCGCCCGTCGTTCCCGCCGGACACCACCCTTCCGTCCGCCAGCACCGCCACCGCCGTCACCCTCCTGTGGTGGCGGCTCAGCTCGGCCGGACCGGCTTCCAGGTGAGCTGGGTCCCAGACCAGCACCCGCCCGTCGTTCCCGCCGGTGACCACCCTTCCGTCCGCCAGCACCGCCACCGCCGTCACCCTGCTGTGGTGGCCCAGCTCGGCCGGTCCGGCTTCCAGGTGAGCTGGGTCCCAGACCAGCACCCGCCCGTCGTTCCCGCCGGTGACCACCCTTCCGTCCGCCAGCCCCGCCACCGCCGTCACCCTGCTGTGGTGGCCCAGCTCGGCCGGACCGGCTTCCAGGTGAGCTGGGTCCCAGACCAGCACCCGCCCGTCGTTCCCGCCGGTGACCACCCTTCCGTCCGCCAGCCCCGCCACCGCCCTTATCCAGCTTTGGTGGCCCAGCTCGGCCGGACCAGCGACCGGACCGGCCGTCTCCCACACCAGCACCCGCCCGTCGTTCCCGCCGGTGACCACCCTTCCGTCCGCCAGCCCCGCCACCGCCGCCACCCAGCTGTCGTGGCGGCCCAACTCAACCGGGGCGGCAACCGGACCGGCCATATCCCACACCAGCACCTGCCGATCGTTCCCGCCAGTGACCACCCTTCCGTCCGCCAGTACCGCCACCGCCGTCACCCAGCTGTGGCGGCCCAGCTCGGCCGGGCCGACGCCCAGGTGAGCTGGGTCCCAGACCAGCACCCGCCGATCGCTCCCGCCAGTGACCACCCTTCCGTCCGCCAGCACCGCCACCGCACTCACCCGGCTGTCGTGGCGGCCCAGCTCGGCCGGGCCGACGCCCAGGTGAGCCGGATCCCAGACCAGCACCCGCCCGTCGTCCCCGCCGGTGACCACCCTTCCGTCCGCCAGCACTGCCACCGCCAGCAGCCAGCCGTCGAGGTTGCCCAGCTCGGCCGGGCCGACGCCCGGGTGAGCCGGATCCCAGACCAGCACCCGCCCGTCGTCCCCGCCGGAGACCACCCTTCCATCCGCCAGCCCCGCCACCGCCCTCACCCGACTGTCGTCGCGGCCCAGCTCGCGGCTGTCGTGGCGACCCAGCTCGGCCGGGCCGACGCCCAGGTGGGCCGGATCCCAGACCAGCACCCGCTTGTCGTCCCCGCCGGAGACCACCCTTCCGTCCGCCAGCACCGCCACCGCCGCCACCCAGCCGTCGTGGCGGCCCAACTCGGCCGGGCCGACGCCCAGGTGAGCTGGGTCCCAGACCAGCACCCGCCCGTCGTCCCCGCCGGACACCACCCTTCCGTCCGCCAGCACCGCCACCGCACTCACCCGGCTGTCGTGGCGGCCCAGCTCGGCCGGGCCGACGCCCAGGTGAGCTGGGTCCCAGACCAGCACCCGCCCGTCGTCCCCGCCGGAGACCACCCTTCCGTCCGCCAGCACCGCCACCGCCGCCACCCGGCTGTCGTGGCGGCCCAGCTCGGCCGGGCCGACGCCCAGGTGAGCTGGGTCCCAGACCAGCACCCGCCCGTCGTCCCCGCCGGAGACCACCCTTCCGTCCGCCAGCACCGCCACCGCCGCCACCCAGCCGTCATGACGGCCCAGGTCTGCGGACAGAGCCCGGCTGGCCCGCCGCGTTGTCCACTCGGGCACCAGGGCAGGTCCGCGCGGGGATTCCAGACGCTCACGGATATCGTCAGCGAGGTCATGGTCGGCAAGCTCGGCTGACTGCATCCACAGCTGCCGCAAGATGTAACCGGGCTGGTCCACCGGCTGCGGGAACCGCAGGTTGAGAGCCTGACCGGTGACAGCCTCCAGAACAGCCGCGACCACTGTGCTGGCGGGGTTCGCGGCCACAGCACGGCGGAGGTCGGTCAGGACGCGGTCGACGCCCGTTGAAGCGATCGCTGCCTCGATCCAACCGGGATCACTGGTCAGCTGAGCCAGCCGTTGGGGGTCGCGGGCCAAGGTGGAGGGATAGGTGTCCAGGAGGTACTGCGGCGTGCTCTGCTCGCCGTGAGCCGCTGTGGGCCAGCCGGCGGCCCGCCACCTCTGCGCCCACTGGTGGACCCGGCGGCGGAAGTCTGGGTCATTCAGGTCATCGTCAGCCTGCGCGTACGCGAGCAGGGACTCATGAGCGAACTGATAGCGGTCACCTCCGGGCAGGCCGGCGGTTTGCATGCTGCGGGCCGCCGGCGTGGTGAGCAGCCTACGGATCTGCCGTGCGAGGGCCGCGGACTGCGGCGCTACGACGGTCATAGCCGCCAGGTCCTGTACTGCTAACGGCCCGGCAGCGGCAGTCAGCAATCCCAGCACATCTGCCGCAAGCCCGTCGTCGTCCCGACGGAGCAGATCGTCGAGCTCCTGCCGCGCCAGCACGGCCCGCTCCTGCGCCCCTGAATACGGCTTTACCAGTACCGGCCGTACCTGGCGCAGCGGGTGCCCGGCCGGGACGTCCACTGGGAGCTCAGGATAAGGGCGGCTGCTCACCAGGACATGAACGTGGTCGCCTGAACGGGCGGGCAGCTGCGCGGCGACGCTGGGCAGCCCCGGCGGGCGAAGGTCCTCATCCAAGCCGTCGACGACCAGCAGCAAAGGCGAGCCCGCGGCGCGGGCCCGTTCGACGGCTCGCTGCCACAGCGCCCGGAACTGATGCAATTCGGCAGCCGGGGGCTCTTCCTCCAGCAGGCTGGCCAGCTGCGGGATTACCGCAGCCAGGAACCGCGAGCTGTCGGCATCAGCTTCGCGGCGGGACAGGAAATAGCAGACAACGTCCACCGGCAGCGTGGTCACGGCCTCGGCGAGTAAGGATGTCTTCCCGGCCCATGCGTCCCCAACCAGCCACCTGTAACCCTCATCCCCGCCCGCAAACGACGCTAGCTCGGCCAGTTCGTCCTGCCGGCCAGTCAGCATTTCGGTGCGCTGCCGGATCTCCGCTACCGTCGCCCAGTAAGCAGGCCTCCCGCCTCTCAGCGGAGCCGGTAGCCGCTTGAGCGCCCCCGCGTCGGAGACCCCCAGCCGGGCCCACCACGCGCCCGAATCCATGACTCCGGGTCCCCAGCCCGGATGCGCCGGATCAGCCTCCAGCGCCGTCAGCGGCGTCGCCGTGATCGCCGACGGGCCTTCCCTTGCAGCATGCTCGGTCACTACTCCCAGCAGGCACCCGTCGGCGACCACGGGGGCTCCCGACATTCCCGACCACGGTGAATCTCCCAGCGCCACCTGCGCGGGCGGCAGCGACAGCGGAGTGCTGCTTACCTGGACCGACAGCAATCCCGCGGTCAGCCCCGACAGCACCGGCACCTGACCGACCGCATCAACTGTCTCCCGGAACCGACCGCCATCAGCGGTGCTCCGCTCCTTAAAAACCGGGTAGCCGATAACATGACACCGCTCCACAGGATTACCCGCCATGCTGTCCCGGTCCACAGCCGCCAGGCCCATCGCCGGCACACCGGCAGTACTGGCGACGATCTCTATTAGTGCGAGGTCCGGACCCGGACCGTCCACGTCGCCGATAAATCTCGCGTCCAGCGCTGCCTGCCGCACGATCTTGTCCGGGCCGCGCACCACGACATTGACCGCACCCCCCACCACGTGCGCTGCGGTCAGGACCGTGCGCCCCGCGACCAGGCAGCCCGACGCGCACCGGTACCGGGGACTGCAGCCCTCGCCCCAGTCAGCGATAACCTCCACCACGCGCGCAGCCAGCGGCAACGACGGCAACGGCTATCCCGGCAGGACGTCAGATGCCGAAGCGACCTTCACCGGACGCCCGTCCCTGTCCACCGGCCCCCCGAACACCACTGTCACCTTCTGCTCCGACCCCCGCTGCCGACCCCCGCTGCCACCTAGCTGCAGCGCAACGACCGGCACAACAAACCCTGCCCTGCCATCAGCCGACCTGGTGGCGGTCACGCTCAATTCCACCGTCATCGACTCCACCGGCAACTGAATATCCGACAACGCGCCGACGGCGCGCGCCCTGAGCAGCTCATCGCGCAGCAACCCGATC
This sequence comes from uncultured Actinomycetota bacterium, assembly GCA_963727015.1. Taxonomy (GTDB): domain Bacteria; phylum Actinomycetota; class Actinomycetes; order Streptosporangiales; family Streptosporangiaceae; genus DATFVJ01. Next base: position 93,779 of record CAVSEV010000012.1, read on the forward strand.
GCCTCAGACAACCCAAGACCAGATGGCGGCGCGGGATCCAGTTCGGACATCCGACCTCCCAGCACAACCGGAAGCAGCGCCCGTGCGGCGAAACCCGACCAAGGTAAACGCTCACAACGCTCACCCGGTCCTCAGACGTTACCGCAACAGCCGGAGCTACATGGGTTTCCCATTCGTAGGCTTGAGTGGCCGCCGTCCATGCAGTCGTCCAGGAAGCTCGAGAGCGCCGGATGGGGACACCGGACCCGGCCCGGACGGCAATCGACCAAGATGCGCCCCTCGATGACGGCTTTCCCCTTCGCTGGGGATCGGTCGGGGATGCCTCCTTCACACGGTATGAGACTCGCCGTATGACGCCTAAAGCCTGACTTCTTGCGCGAAACGCATGCGGCCAGCCTTGAAATCTCCTCGCAAGGGGACATACCGGGCAGGTTCCAAGTGACTAGAGATAGTCACTTTTCATCGAACACACATACGAAAAACAGTGGAGCTAAGCGGGCTCGAACCGCTGACCTCTTGCATGCCATGTCTCTTGAGCCCGTCCACCTGCGTCGCATCGGATCGGACGGCCGGCCGATAGGCCAGACGGTCCGGCGGATTGGCCCCGATACGATGATCGTGTCCGCGGCCCACACCGGCGAGAGGTGTGCCCGCGCATGAACCCCGGCCGACTCGCCGGTGTTCATACGCCAGCCAGAAAACCCGGATCGCCGTGCCGAAGAGGTTCGTCGGCTCGTGGGCGTTGCTGCCGACTGGTGCCTGTTCCAGCCAACCAATCACCAACAAATGATCTTTACGCTAGGCCAGAGGGCAGCTCTGACCTGCGGTTTTGGGTGGAGCTGAGGGGATTTGAACCCCTGACCCCCTCGATGCGAAGAAGGTGCCGATTTGTGTCAAACAGGTACACCTGATGATGATCCCTGTCGGCCGCGACTGCGTTATCCTTTGTGCAGCTCGGAATCGGAAGCGCCGGCATCCGCTCGACCGCACCCACGCCGCACCGACGCGGATCGGCTTGCCCGCCGGGCGAATGTCGATAGCCGCGGCCGGAGCCGGCAAGAGAGCCGGCGCGCCCACACTCGTGACGCGGCTGGCGACATCTACCCGCGCTTGGCGACGTAGCTCCCGCGACCGGGCACCGTGCGGACGACACCTTGGTCGCGCAGGTATGCGATGGCGCGCCTGGCGGTGGTCCGTGCCACGCCGAACAGGTCCATAAGGTCCTTCTCAGAGGGCAGCGGCTGGCCCTCAGCGGGGTTTCCCGAGTCGATGTGCGCGAGTAGCCACGCCGCTATTTGCCGGTGTGGCGGCAGCTCAGCGCGGTAATCGATCTTCGGCGCATCCACGTGATCAAGGTATCTGGCCAGCAACGATACGCTCACGAGAGATACGGCTCGATACGTGTCGATACGGGTCATAGGATGAGACCCATGACGGGAACCAGACGGCTGCCGCAACGCCCGGAACGCCGAACCAGCCCCCGGCGAGCTCACATGCGGAGGAGGCGGCAAGCCGCGGGCAGATCATCACCCGGGCCAAACGATGCCCGGTGGCTGATGACGGGTCCGTCTCGCTGAGCCCCATGCCCGCGTTGTGGTTTGCACGATCGCTGGCCCGGATGTGCTGACCCGGGCGGAGACGGCGCAGGTGCTCGGCATCCATCCGAGCACGGTCTCTCGCTGGGCCGATAGCGGGCTCCTGCCCCACATTCGTACGCCATCGGGTGAGCGCCGCTACCGCAGGGGCGACGTGGAAGAGCTGCTCAACCGGCGCCGCCCCTGCCAGCTGGATCGAGCGTGAAAGCAGATCAAGGGGCTGAGCCATCAGCAGGGCGGACCGCGGACCGCCAGTTGGACTTCATAGCCGGTCGTGCCGGTGGACCCGGGGTGCTGTGGCGCACTGCGGACGAGGGCGGCGGGATCGAAGCGCGCGCCCGCACGGCGGCGGCCGCCCACGCGATGCCCGCGGCTGCCGCCTCGCCGAGGGTGCGGCCGGCCGCGACCTGGTGGAGGAACGCGGCGGCGAAGGCGTCTCCGGCACCTGTGGTATCGACGGCGGTGACCGGTTCCGCGGGGTAGACGGCCGAGCCGTCGCGGTGGTGCACGACCACGCCGTCGGCGCCTTTGGTTACCACGACCGCGCGCACCGTCCGGGCCGCGGCGCAGACGCGGCCGCCCGGATCGTGACCGCCGTACTGGTCGTCGGATCCGATCACATAGGTGACTGGCAGGCTGGCGGCCAGTAGCGGCGGCGGAACGGTGGCGACAATGGCGCCGCAGGCGATGAGCTCGGTCATCGCGGGGAGGAATTCATCGTGCCAGGCGGCGAAGTAGACCACGTCGCCAGCGCGGGCCTGCGAGGCCGGGACCGCGATGGTGTGCAGCAGGCCGGGGTGGATGCCGATGATGGTGCGTTCTGCGGATGGTTCGACCAGGATGACGACCTCGGAGGTGTGCGCGCCGCGTACGTGCACGAAGCGCGTGTCAACGCCGGATGCGGCGAGTACCGCCAGCAGCCGGGCGCCGGGCTCGTCATCGCCGACGTAGCCGGCCATGTGAACCTCGGCGCCGGTACTGGCCAGCGCGATGGCGGCGTTGGCGCCCGCACCTCCGGGCCGTCCGCGGGCGCCGCCGGCTTGCACGAAACCGCCGCTGGGCGGCAGCCGGGGCACGTCAAGGACGCGGTCCCACGCGATCGGGCCGATGACCCAGAAGTCAGCCATAGGCGGCGCGCCTCGCCTCCCGCAGGCCGGTGGCGAGGCGGTCCAGCTCCGCGGCGGGCGGGAGCATGACGTGATCAAGCCATCCGATCGTCACGCCGGCGCTGCGGCAGCCCAGAATGCCTCCCGTGATCGCAGCCACGGTGCCGGTGTCCCCGCCCAGGCTGACCGCGTACCGCATCGCCCCGCCCAGGTCATCCCCGCACGCCGCCAGCACATGCACGACCGCGGCGAGGGTCTCCGCCGCATCCAGGGTCACCCCGGCCGGGCCCGGCCGCCAGCTCCCGTCCGCAGCGGCCCGCGCAGTCCGAAGCCAAACGGCTGCCGCGGGGCAGGCGCGCAGCGCATGTTCGAGTTCAGCGAGCGCGACGGTGATCAGTTCTCCTGCCGGGCAGCCCTCCACCGCGTAGGACGCCATGGCGGCGATCGCGCACGCGGCGGCCGATGCCACCGGCGCGCCGTGGGTGACCCGCGTCAGCCGGGTGACCACCTCGCGGCGCCGGTCCGCCCGGGTGGCGGGGATCGCCCACCCCGCGGGCACGATCCGCATCAACGCCCCGTTGGTATCCCCGCTGATGGCATGGATCTGCCCGCTGGCGCGGTACCGGGCGACCGCGGCACTGGTGGTCGGCCCGGCGCCACGCATCGCGGGCAGCTCCCGCGACAGCTCGTCCAGGAACTCCCGCTCACCGGCCCGGCCGCCGGTGGCCAGCAGATGGCGGGCCACCAGCAGCAGCTGCGCCGTGTCATCGGAGGTGGCGCCGCGCGGCCAGCCGCCCCGCGCCGGCACCGCGGTCACCTGATCGGGGTCGATCTGGCTGGGCGGCCGTCCCTCCCAGGGCACCCCGAGGGCATCCCCGGCGGCAAACGCGGCCAGGCCGGCCCGGAACCGTCCGGCCGGCGGCACATCCTGGCCGGGGAACAGCCGGTACAGCACGCGGAACCCGCCGGTTTCGATCGCCGTGCGCGCCTGGTCCGCGAGCCCGACCGCGTCGACGCAGCGGTCCTGCCGGCGTGCGATGCGGGCCAGCGTGAGCCGCGCGGAGGCGACATCATAGGGAGTGCCGTGGCGCCGGAACCCGTCCAGCGCCGCACTGGTGAGCTGGGCGGCGTCATCCAGCCGCCGCTGGGCGATCCGGCAATCTGCCCGCGCGTGCGTGATTTTCGCGGCGAGCAGATGCTCACCGAGGCTGCCAGCGGCCTGCGCCGCCTCGTCGAGAGCGCGGTCGGCCTCGCCGGTCCGGCCGAGCCCGCAGTAGGCCTTACCGATGCCGTGCAGCGACTGCGCCGCGCCGCGGGCGTCCTCCGCACCGTGGCGGATCCGCAGTGCCTGCTGCTGGCGACCCAGCGCGGCCGGCCAGTCACCGGTGGCCTCGCTGATCAGCGCCGCGTTTTGCAGCAGCGCCGCCAGCAGCGTCTGGTCTTGGCCGGGCTCGGGCATGCGCTGCAAGGTGGTGAGCGCCTGGCCGACCAGCCCCGTCGCCACCTCGACGTTGCCGGAGAAGTACTCGATCTCCCCCAGCAGGTTGTCCCACCGGCACATTCTGGTGGCGTCCGCGGCGGCGCGCGCCATCTCCAGCCCGTCGGCCGCGTGCCCGCGGGCGTCGCCGAAACGCCCCAGATACAGCTCGATCTCCGCCAGCCGGAACAAGAAGCCCTCCCGCGCCGGCCCGCTCACCTGGCCGAGCGCGGCGCTCGCGAGATCCTCCGCACGGGCGAAGTCGCCGCGCACGAACGCCAGCTCGGACCGCAGCAGCGTGGCGTGCGCCGACCCGCCAGGCAGCGAGTCCAGCAGCGCCTCCGCCTCCGCCCACTGGCCCAGCCCGATGTCCGCGCGGGCGACCCGGTAGGTGAACCGGCTGCGGTCGGCTTCACCGGCGGGCAGGCCGGCCAGCAAGGTGATCATTGCCCGGCACCGGTCGTAGCGGCCGGCCGCCAGGCACTGGTCCATGCTCGCCACCCACCCGGCGGCTGCGGCGGCGGGGTCGAGCTGCCCGGCGTGGTAGATCTGCTCCAGCCGCGCGGTGAAGTCACCACCCGCGGCCAGGGCCCGGTACCGCTGCTCCAGCGTCTGGTGGGCGCGGCGGATGCTGTCCGGCCGTGCGCTGCGCAGCGCCCGGCGCAGCAGCTGGTGCATCGTGCAGGGATCCTCGTGCACCCGGTCAGGGCCGGCGGTGCTGCCGGTGGCCGGCGAGATGAACGAAAACGCGACCAGCCGGGCGAAGTCGCTGCGCTCATGCCGGAAACCCAGCTGCCCGCCCAGATAGCCGAACGTGCGGTAGCTGAACGACCGGCACGCGCTCAGCGCCAGGATGCCGTACTCCACCTCAGGCGGCACCCACGCCAGCAGCCGCCGCGCCAGCTCAAGCTCCTTGCCCGCCAGCTCACCCGACTGGGCGAACGACGCCGGGTCAACCCGCCCGCCCCGGCGCCCGGCTGCCAGCGCCACATCCGCGCACAGGCCAAGGAAATACGGGTGCACCTCACCCGCGCCCACCGACGCGTACCGCGTCAGCGCCAGCCGCAGCGCCTGGTCATCGACACCGGCGTGCTCCAGGTACGCCAGCCCATCGGCGGTGGCCAGATGGCCCACCGGCGACCACTCCACAAAGGCATCCGGGATCGCCGCGACCGGCGCGGCCGCCCACGGCGGCCGGGTCCGCCCGGCCACCACCGCCACCACCCCCGCCGCCAGCGGCAGATGACCCAGCAGGCTCCGCAGCCACTCATCACGCATCAGATAGTCGGCGTGCAGCAAGGTGCCGGGATCGGCGATCGCCTCGCCGAAAAACGCCTCATGGGTGTCGAACAACAACACCACCCGGCGGTGCCTGGCCTTCTCCCCCACCGCGCCAGCCCAGATCCGCGGCGAACAGCCGCGGCAGCTGGCAGACCAGGTCCGGCTCCGGCGCCAGCGACAAGATCTCCTGCGCATCAGCCTTCGGCAGCCGGCGCTGCACCCGCCGCCGGGTGAACACATCATCCAGCCGCTTATCCAGCGCGCCGAACAGGTCCTGGCCCACCTGCATCACCTGGACCGGCAACAGCGCATCAGCCACGTCCAGCGCAAGCCCGATCTCCCCGCGCGAGAACAGTTCCGGCAACCGCCGGCCCAGATCAAACCCCAGCTTGTGCAGATAGGTGACCGCCGCGAAATCAAACCGCGGCGTGGCGATCCGGTACCGGGCCAGCTGCTGCTTAAGCATGAACAACGCCGAAAAACACTCCTGCGGGCGGTTCTCCCCCACCGGGCGGGCACCGAAATCGATCCGCGCCACCGGCACCTTCGCAGGCTTCGCGATCCCGCCTAACTCGGCGGGCACCTCCGCCTCGGGCAGGCGCCGTACTCTATCCCACTCCCCCGGCGGCAGCCGCACGCAGCACCGCGCCGCCAGATACCGCAACAGCAGCGACTTGCCGTTACCCCCCAAGCCATACAGGAACAGCAGCCGCCGCGGCGGCGGATCATCGTTGATCAGCGACAGGAAATGCGCGATGACCTCGAACCGGTCGCAGAACAACTCCAGCGAGCGGTCATGCGCCACGGCGGACTGCGCCCCGCCGGTCTCCTCGAAGATCGACACCAGTCCCCCGGTAGCCGTCGCACCTCATTGGCTCGCATCCGGTTTCTTTCAAACACATATCAAAACCGCGAATGCACGCAACAGCCCATTTTGCCCGATTCCAGCAACGCGCACCGGCAAATACACCCAAGGGTCAGGACCCAGCGAGGGGAACGGCACAGCGCCAGGTCATGACGTCAGCGCATCCGGCGGTCAGGCACGGCGGGGGAACATGCGATGGCGCCGCACGGTGCGATCGGTGCACGGCCGCGCAGACGTCCAGGCAGGCTGGCGCCCGCGGCCAGGAAGTGCCGAACCGGCTCGTTCATCAACGGCTCGCACCGCTGGGCTGGCCCCAAATGTGCGCAGGAGCGCCGACTAGTCACGGGTTATCCCTGTCACCGGCCGCGCTGATCAAGCCGCGTGTGTTCAACGAAGACAGACACCGAGGACCCGGCGTGTGACATCCGTCACTTCCGAGTGTCCACCAGGGCCGCGAATTGACGGCCGGTCCTGCCTACAACTGGCCTACAAATGATCAACGGCCTGATCGTCAGCTCTCACGATCAGGCCGTCTACCTGCGGTTTCTCGTCGGGACGGCGGGATTTGAACCCGCGACCCCTTGACCCCCAGTCAAGTGCCCTACCAAGCTGGGCCACGTCCCGTACTGCGTTTCCGTGCTGTCGCGAGGTGCCGAGTAGCCTCACTTGTAGCCTAACTCGCCTCCCGCGACGGGAAGAGCCTAGCAAAGGGCTCGACGTGATCGGCCGGATCGACACCCGATGCCAGCAGACGGCCTCGGTGACCGCGGTGGTCTTGTGGCCGGCGAGGTGGCTGGTCCGCTCAATCGACATCCCGCCGTCGCTGGGCAGGCTGACGAAGCTGTGCCGCAGCTCGCGCGGCGTCCAGCCACGGCCGATCCCGGCGGCCCTGGTGACCTTGATGAATCCGCGCCGGACATTGTGGTGGTCGAGCTGCGTGCCAGGCATCCGAGCTGAACACCAGGCCATGGTCCTGCCACTGCGTTCCCGCCACGACCCGGTCACGGGCCTGCCGGAGCCTGAGCGCCTCAAGGGCCCCGACCGCGAGCGGCGGGAGCGCCAGCCGACGGCGGCTCTTTCTCGGGCTTCAGCACCCCGCCGACCCGCACCGACCGGATGATGGAGATGGACGGCGGGACGGGGGGCCGCGGCGGGCTGGCCAGTCAGGTCCACGTCGTCCCACGCCACAGGGCGCAGCTCCTCGGTGCGGGCGCCGCACAGCAGGGACACCACGATGTAGGCGTGCAAGCGGGTCCCGGCCGCGGCGTCGAGCCGGCCACGGCCTGGGCCAGCGTCAGTGACTTGCTCGGGGCGCCCCCGCCGACCGGTGACCCCCAGGTCAGCCAGCCTTGACCGCGCCGGCGACGTTCTTTACGACCAGGTGTCATCGGCATGGTCGATGGCGCGCTCCAGGATCTGATGGACCAGCGCAGCGACCGGGCCGACAACTGGGGCGCCAGCGCCGACAGCGCCGCCTCGACATCGCGCTTGGTCAAGTCCCTGAGCATGACCCGGCCGAACCTGCGCCGCAGGTGCGCGGCCATGTTCGTGTAGCACTCGCGGGTGGCGGGGCTCTTCCCGGTGAGGCAGTCCGCCAGCCAGTCGTCGAGGCACCTCCCGAACGGGTAGGTGCACGAACGCTCATACCGCCAGGTGTCCCGCATTGGGATCGCTCGCGAGCGCCAGAGTAGCCCGCCGAGTGCCGTGGCATCGGTGGTCGGCCGCGCCCTGACGACCCGCCGACCGCGAGCGCGGTACCTGGTCGGCAAGGATGCACGACGGCTGGCCCTCCTTTCCGCCCTGCTCCCGACCCGGCAACTTGACGCTCTGCGCCGCGCGATCTTCGGCCTGCCCGCCCGCGTCGGGCGCCACGGCCCGGCCATGACACCCCGCGTGCCGGCGCCACCCGCAGGCTTATCGCCACCCGCCGGCACCGGCCCCACCCACCGGCACCGGCCCCACCCACCGGCACGGCGCCACCCACCGGCACGGCGCCACCCGCCCGCCGGGGGCCGCTAACCTGATGCCTGTGTCTGCACGGTCAAATCTGGGTGATCTCGACGCCTGGCGAGCCCGGCCAGCCGGGCAGCAGCCCGACTGGCCGGACGACGACGCGCTCCGTGCCGCGATCGACGAACTGGCCGGCCTGCCGCCGCTGGTGTTCGCTGGCGAATGCGACCAGCTCAAGGAGCGGCTCGCGGCGGTGGCACGGGGCGAAGCCTTCGTCCTGCAGGGCGGCGACTGCGCTGAGACCTTCGCGGGCTCGACCGCCGATAATGTCAGGACCAAGCTCAGGACCCTGCTGCAGATCGCTGTCGTGCTTACCTACGCGGCCAGCGTGCCCGTCGTCAAGATCGGCCGGATGGCGGGGCAGTTCGCCAAGCCACGCTCCACCGCCACAGAGACGCGCGCAGGCACCGAACTGCCCGCCTACCGCGGCGACGCGGTCAACGGCCTCGACTTCACCGCGCAGGCGCGGCGGCCGGACCCGCGCAGGCTGCTATCTGCCTACCATTACTCCGCCGCGACACTCAACCTCTGCCGCGCGTTCACCACCGGTGGCTACGCGGACCTGCGGCAGGTGCACGCGTGGAACCAGGATTTCGTCAGGCAGAGCCCATCCGGGCAGCGGTATGACCAACTGGCGGGCGAGATCGACCGCGCGTTGTCCTTCATGCGCGCCTGCGGCGCCGACCCCGAGGAGTTCCGCGCGGTCGAGTTCTACTCCAGTCACGAGGCGCTGCTGCTCGACTACGAGCGCGCTCTCACCAGGATCGACTCGCGCACCGGCCTTCCCTACGACGTCTCGGCGCACTTCCTGTGGGTCGGCGAGCGCACCCGCGACGTCGGCGGCGCACACATCGAGTTCGCCAGCCGCATCCGCAATCCGGTCGGAGTCAAGATCGGCCCCCTAACGACTCCGGCGGATCTTCTCGCCCTGATCAACCGGCTCAACCCTGAGCGTGAGCCCGGCAGGCTGACACTCCTCACGCGCATGGGCGCGAAACTCGTGCGGGACGCGCTGCCACCGTTGATCGAGGCGGTCACCACGAGCGGCGCGCCGGTCGCCTGGGTCTGCGACCCCATGCACGGCAACACCTTCGAAGCGCCGAGCGGCCACAAGACCCGGCGATTCGACGACGTGCTTGCCGAGGTGGCCGGCTTCTTCGAGGTACACAGCGAACTTGGCACCCATCCGGGCGGGATCCATATCGAGTTCACCGGCGACAACGTCACCGAGTGCGTCGGCGGCAGCCACGAGATCGCCGAGGAGCATCTGCACCAGCGCTATGAGACCGCTTGTGACCCGCGCCTCAACCGCAGCCAGTCCCTCGACCTCGCCTTCATGGTCGCCCGCATCTACCGTCAGCTCCCCTAAGCATGTCCCGTGGATCTTGGTGGATGGGGCGGTGATCCAGTCGGCGATCGGCAAGGTGGATGAGGAGCCGATAGCCGAGCTATCGGCGACGACGACAGTGCCGTCCTCGACCCCGGCCGCCCGTCTGGGGTCGTGGGCGGGCGGCACTGCCGCGCTGCCAAAGATCCACGGGACGCCCTGGCCGCGCCGGAAGGCTGGGATCTGTGCAAGCCTCATAGACCTCATGCCGAGGCGGCAAGAGCTTTTGATCGGCAGCCGCGGCCGGGCGCGCCCTGCCGCGAGCGAGTGCTCGATGGCGGTAATGACCGCACCCGGTTGGTAGCGAACCTGCTGCGGGGTGAAATGCAGTAGCAGGATGCCGTGCGCGGTCATCGCGACGTGGCGGGCCAACGTGCGTTGCCACTCGTCGGGCGAAAGATGCCATTCGCGGGAGTCGACCTCGGCGGCGACGCCAGCGTCGGGCCACCAGGCGTCAGGACTGGCAAGGAAGGCGCCCGTACTGACGTAAAGGCGCGCGTTGAACATGGGAACAGGCAGGCCAGCCTTCCTTATGACATCCCGCAGATCAGCCTCAGCGGCGGACCGGATTCCGTCGGCCATCTCCGCCAACGCCCGGCGCAGCGGTGCGGAGCCTCGCCAGGGCCCCTCGCGTAGCTCGCGGATCAGCAGGTTGAGCGGGCAGCGCCGGGCCTGCACCGCGGACGCGACAAGCGCGCGCACGCCGCGCAGGTCCTCCGTGACACGCGCGGCGTCAGCCACCGCACGCGCCACCATGGCGTAGTCGCGAGCTCCGATCACGACCACCTGGCCGGGCATCCGGGCAGTCCGGTGGATTCGGGCGAAGCTGACGCTTGAGCGCTTGCGGATGACCGGTATCAGGACGTCGACGATCCCGGTGCCGGCTGCCCGCACTCCCTGGCGGTCCAGGGCCGCTGGCCCTGTGATCACGCTGCCAGTTCCGGCGTACAGCAGCGCGGCCATCTCCTGCTGATCTGGGGTGGGCGTGCCCGTGAGGGCCAGGTACACACCCGGGAGCAGCCGCTGCCACGGCCCATCAGCCCGCAGCGGTGTTTCAGCATGTCACGGGTCATCCCGCCCGCCAGCGCCTGCTGGCGCGCGATGACCTGTTGCTGCTTCCGCAACGTCACCGCTAATGCCGCCTGGACGTGACTGGTTGTGGCCCTCATGACCGCAGCGTGTCACCAGGGGACGACAATTCCGCGCAGCGCCTTCCCCGCAGGTGTCGTGGTTGGCTTGTAGGGGGCGCTGGAGCGCCACCAAGGGGCCAACCACGATCCAGTGACGCCGCCGGACATGGGCGTGACACGCAGCGGCAGCCGTTCAGGATCAGGTTAGACAGCCCGGTACTCGATGCCTGACAGCGCGCAGAAGACCTCCCAATCGGCACCGTGCAGGCCGAAATTCATAACCATGTGGTGGGTGCCGCCGGCGCGTAGCCACTCGTCCATGCAGCGCCGGTTCCCAGTAGCGGGATGGAACTGCCCGTAGGGCATCTCAAGCGCGGGCAACCGCTGCGAGTCGAGCACCTCACCCTCAGACACCACCATGCGGAACCGTTCGCCGCCGAGTGAGACCAGGGAGGCGATGGTCGCAGGACCCCTTGGGTTGATCCGGAACAGGAACGTCGGGGGATCGCCGAGCTTGCCGATGCCGAACGAGCGCTTGATCAGGCGCACGGGCTCGTCCTCGCGCGCCAGCTGCCAGTTGCCCTCACCCATTTGGCTCATCAGGATCGAGTCCGAGGGGAAGTCCATCGCATACATCTCGGTGAAGTGTCCCCTGCCGATCAGGCCGTGGCCGGCGTAGACCATGGTCGCCGCGAGCGCGTCACCCTCGGCACCGTAGCCGTAACCCTGCGCCATCAGCGAAGACGCGGCCGCGAGCGGGAGCCTGGAGAACCGCCCGTCCTCGCCGATCGCGTCGAAGTGGGCGGAGTACGCGCGATACCCGCGCTCGGCGAGAATGCATGCAACGCGTCCCAGCTGACGCACCGGCAACGCAGTGCCTCCCCGCAGGGCAGTGCTTCCCGCAGGGCAATGCTTCCCGCAGGGCAGTGCTTCCCCGCTAGGCAATGCCGGCTCATGGGCGGCTGACGTAGCAGCGGGCGGCAGAAGGGCAGGCCAGAAGCTCCGGATGTTGTTATTGTTAGCGCTAACGTTCTGGGGGCGTCAAGAGGCCTCAGGAGCTGCGTTCCCGTGTCAAACCGTACGCAAGCCGGCAGAGGCGCAGGGTAATGAGGTCAACGCACCCTGCCGAGGGCGAATCCGTGGGCCAGGCGGCCAGAACGAGTGCACGCGGCGCCGCGCCAGGTGGCAGAGCGCCCTCGATGAGTGATGTCGCCAGCCTCGCCGGTGTCTCGCACCAGACTGTTTCGCGGGTGATCGCGGACCATCCGAATGTGCGGCCGCGTACCAGGGCGCGGGTGCTCGCCGCCATCGAAGAACTCGGCTACCTGCCGAACACCGCTGCGCGGGCGCTGGCGACCGGGCGATCGAAGACTCTCGGCGTGGTCAGCCTGAACAGCACGCTGTTCGGGCCGGCCTCGACGCTGTACAGCATCGAGGAAGCGGCCAAGCTGGCCGGCTACTTCGTCACCGTGGCCAGTGTCCGCTCGCTCGACCGGATGTCCCTGCGCGAGGCCACCGCGCGGCTAATCGGCCAGGCCGTCGACGGGCTAGTGGTGATCGCGCCGCTTGCGTCGGCCGCCGATGCGCTGCGCGACTTGCCCAAGGACACCGCGATTGTCGCGGTGGACGGCGACCCGGAGGCGCACGATGCCGTGGTCGGGGTCGACCAGGTGACGGGCGCCAGGATCGCAACCCAGCACCTGCTCGCGGCCGGCCACCGAACGGTTTGGCACATCGCGGGACCGCAGGACTGGTTCGACGCGCGCGGCCGCATCGCCGGCTGGCAGGAAGCACTCGAGCAGGCAGATGCCGAGGTGCCACCGCTGCTCAATGGTGACTGGAGCGCACGTTCCGGCTACCAGGCCGGGCAGGTCCTGGCCAGGATGCCCGACGTCACCGCGGTCTTCGCGGGCAACGATCAGATGGCGCTCGGCCTGCTCCGCGCGCTCAACGAACGGGGCAGGCGAGTTCCGTCCGACATCAGCGTCGTCGGCTTCGACGACATCCCGGAGGCCGCCTACTACACCCCGCCGCTGACCACCGTACGGCAGGACTTCGACGCGGTCGGCAGGCGCAGCCTGCACATGCTGATTGACCAGATCACCTCGGAGCCCGGCGGCACCGGTTACGACCTCATCGACACCGAGCTTGTCATCCGCCAGAGCACCACACCGCCGCACCGCTGACCATTGCCGTTCAGCTGTTGGGGCCGCAGTCTCAGCCGGCTCCGCCTTTCTCAAGCGCCCGGGCACGGGTCTCGCGCAGGCGGTGCATGACCTTGTTCTCGCGGCCGAAGTAATCGTGTAGCCGCGTGTACTCGGCATGGAGGGCGTCGTACGCCCAGGACGTGCCGGGATCGGGCCGGTAGACGTTGCGCTGGATGCGGCCCATCACCTCGGCGGCAGCAGGAACGCTTGGATACTCGCCCGCGGCCACCGCGGCGTGGATCGCGGCGCCGAGCGCGGGACCTTGCTCCGAACCGATCAGGCTGAGCGGCCTGCCGGTGACGTCGGCGTATATCTGCATCAGCAGCTTGTTCTTCAGCAGGCCGCCCGCGATCACCAGTTCGTTGATGGGCACGCCGGAGCGGTCGAAGGCGTCGATGATGGCCCGGGTGCCGAACGCGGTAGATTCCAGCAGCGCGCGGTATATCTCGGGCGGCCGGGTGGCGAGGGTCAGGCCCACCATCATCCCAGACAGATGATGGTCGACCAGGATCGATCGGTTGCCGTTCCACCAGTCGAGTGCCACCAGGCCGTGACCGCCGGGCGGGATCTTGGCGGCAAGCTCGGCCATCAGGTCATGGACGGAGATGCCACGTTCGGCGGCGCGCTCCGTGTACTCCGCGGGCACACCCTGCCGCACGTACCAGGCGAAGATGTCACCCACCCCGCTCTGCCCGGCCTCATAACCCCGGAGCCCGGCGACGATGCCGCCGTCGACGACACCGCACGTCCCCGGTACTTCCGCGAGGTTCTCGCAGTTCACCACGTGGCACGTCGATGTGCCCATGACGAGCAGCATCTGGCCGGGCGTGATCGCCCGTGCCGCAGGCGCGGTGACGTGCGCGTCGACGTTACCGACGCACACCGCCGTCCCCTCGCGCAGTCCGGTCCATTGCGCGGCGAGCGCAGTCAGGCCGCCGGCACGGCTGCCGAGCGGCGAGATCGGATGCTCGAGCTTGGCGGTGAAACCGGCGAATCCGGGATCAAGGGCCGCAAGGTAATCCTTGGACGGGTAGTGGCCGTCCTGGTATATCCCCTTGTACCCGGCCGTGCAGGCGTTGCGGGTCTCGCTGCCGCACAACTGCCAGGTGATCCAGTCAGTGGCCTCGATCCAGCGGTCCGCGCGCCGGTAGATCGCCTGGATCTTCCTCGAGGACCTGCAAGCCCTTGGCGAACTGCCACTCGGACGAGATCCGGCCACCGTACCTCGCGATCCACGGCTCGCCCCTGGCATGGGCAAGCTCGGTGATCCGGTCAGCCTGCGGTTGAGCCGCGTGGTGCTTCCACAGCTTGGGGTACGCATGCGGGCGGCCGCGCAGTTCGTCGATCTCGCACAGCGGCGTCCCCTCGCTGGTCGTGGCCAGCACGGTGCAGGCGGTGAAGTCGACACCGATGCCGACGATTTGCCCAGGATCCAATCCGGCCCGCGCGACCGCCGCTGGTACCGCCCGCCTGAGCACCTCGCGGTAGTCGTCGGGGTCCTGCAGCGCCCAGTCAGGTGGCAGCGGCCGCCCGCCAGAAGGGAGCTCGCGTTCGATCACGCCATGCTGGTACTCGTGCACAGCAGTGCCGACCTCCGCGCCGTCGCCGACCCGGACGACGAGCGCGCGGCCGGACAGCGTGCCGAAGTCGACGCCAACCACGTACCTATCCGATTTGTTAGCGCTAACAACCACAGCTCATATCCTAGCGTTTAATGATCGCGGTCCATTAGCTGCGCGAATGAGATGCGGCGCCAGCGGGCAGGGCTTGACGAGCCACCAGTGCGAGACTGCCATGATCCGTTCTTGCGTGTAACTCAGCGCGCGCTATTTGCGCGAACTCAACGCGGAAACGGATCATGCACGCGGTCGGCGCGCGGCAGCCGCATCAGGCGAGGTCGCGGCGCACGGAGCCTGGCCACGAGCGCTCGGCAAGGGCTCGGCCATGATCCGGCATGCGCTCAACTCACCGGCAATAGTCGCCGTCACTCGTGCAAAGGCTCGAACACGGCGTGCGGCACAGCGGACGGCAAGTGGACAGGTGGGTGCCCTATGGTGCCATGTGCTGCTCGGCTCGCGACCGTGCGAGCCTAGATCTTGGCGAGTCAATCACGGTCATGAAAGTGCCCGCGCCGCGGCTTCGACGACGCCATGCGCGGCTGCCCGCTTACGAACCCGAGGATCGCCCTGTACGCTCGCGGCGCTTTTCCCGCAACCGCATCGACACGTGGACCGGGCTGCCGACGAAACCGAACTCCGCACGCAGCTTCCGCTCGATGAACCTGCGGTACCCGGCCTCGAGGAAGCCCGTGGTGAACAGCACGAAGTGCGGCGGCCGCGTCCCCGCCTGGGTGGCGAACAGGATCTTCGGCGCGCGGCCGCCGCGGGCCGGCGGCGGGTTCGCCGCCACCAGGTCCGCCAGCCAGGCATTGAGCCGCCCGGTCGGCACGCGGGTTTCCCAGCCGGCGAGCGCCGCCTCGAGCGCGGGCACCAGCCGCTCGGTGTGCCGGCCGCTGGCCGCCGATATGTTGACCCGCGGCGCCCAGCGCGCCGTGTGAAGCTGCCTGTCGATCTCGCGCTCCAGGTAACGGCGGCGCTCCTCGTCGACCAGATCCCACTTGTTGTAGGCGATCACCAGCGCCCGCCCCGCCTCGATCACCATGGACACGATCCGCAGGTCCTGTTCAGTCAGCGGAGCGCTGGCGTCCACGAGCACCACGCCGACCTCGGCACGTTCGAGCGCCGCCGCCGCGCGCAGCGTCGCGTAGTAGTCCGCGCCCTGGCTGTCCCTGAACCGGCGGCGTATGCCGGCAGTGTCCACGAACCTCCACTGCTCGCCGCCGAGCGTAACCAGCTCATCCACCGGATCGCGGGTGGTGCCAGCGACGTCGTCGACGACCGCACGTTGCTGCCCGGCCAGCCGGTTCAGCAGGCTGGACTTGCCCACGTTGGGCAGGCCGACGAGCGCCACCCGGCGCGGACCACCCGATATCCCGAACGGCTCCGGTGGTGTCGGTGGCAGCGCGTCGAGCACCGCGTCGAGCAGATCGCCACTGCCCCGGCCGTGCAGCGCACTGACGGGCAGCGGCTCACCGAGCCCGAGGGACCAGAGGGCGGCGACATCGGGCTCGGCCTTTGTGTCGTCGACCTTGTTCGCGGCGAGTACGACCGGCTTGCCCGACTTGAGCAGAACCCCCGCCACGACTGCATCGGTATCGGTCACACCAACCGGGGCGTCCACCACGAAGAGCACCGCGTCGGCCGTCTCCGCGGCAAGCTGGGCCTGCGCGGCGACCTGTGCGGCCAGGCCGGACGCCGACGGCTCCCAGCCGCCCGTATCGACCACAGTGAACGAGCGGCCGCGCCAGTTCGCGTCGTAGGCCACCCGGTCACGCGTCACCCCCGGGGTGTCCTCCACAACTGCCTGCCGGCGGCCCAGAATCCGGTTGACCAGCGTCGACTTCCCCACATTGGGCCGGCCGACCACCGCAAGCACCGGCGCGGCGACCTGGTGGTCCACCGTGCCAATGCCGTCCGCCATGCTCATGTCGTCCGCCATGCTCATGTCGTCCGCTGGGCCCGCGTCGTCTGCCGTGCCCGCTGTGCCCATGTCGTCTGCTGTGCCCATGTCGTCTGCTGTGCCCATGTCGTCTTTTGTGGCGTCGCCTTCTGCGGCGTCGTTTTCTAGGGTCCGGCCGGTCGCAGTCACGCCGTGATGTTATACGCGGCGCGGGTCAGTCGTGGACCGGCCAGCCATGCTCGCGGAGCGCGGCGGCCAGCCGCCCCGCGGCCTCCGGCCGCACGGACAGTTCGGCCACGCCGACGGGAAGGCCCGGCGAGTGCTCGATGGAGACGTCCTCGATGTTGACGTCCGCATCGCCTGCCGCCTGGAACAGGCGGGTCAGCTCACCGGGCTTGTCGGCGATCACGACCTGGAGGATGACGTAGGAGGCAGCGGGTCCGCCGCGCTTGCCCGGGATCCTCGCCACGCCGGTGACCGCGCGGGAAAGCAGGTCGGTGACCCGCTTACCGGACGTCTCTTCGCCGTCCGCGACCTCGCGCAGGGCCTCGGCGGCGGCCGTGAGATCGGCGGCTGTCGCGTCGAGCAGCCTCGCGACAGGCTCCGCGTTCGCGGTGAGGATCGAGGTCCACAGGCGCGCGTCGCCCGCCGCGATCCTGGTCACGTCCCGCAGCCCCTGGCCTGCCAGCCCCAGTGCGCCTTGCTCCGCGCTGTTCAGCCTGGCCGCCATGGCGGCCGACACCAGATGCGGCAGGTGCGAGACGAGGGCAACGAACCGGTCGTGCCGCGCGGCGTCCACCTCGGCGGGCTCGGCGCCGCAGGCGTGCACGAGCGCACGCACCGCGGCAAGCGCGGCCGCGTCGGTCTGCGGCAGCGGACACAGCGCCCATGGACGGCCAAGGAACAGATCGGCGCGTGCGGCGGCGGGCCCTGACCGCTCGCGGCCGGCCAGCGGATGACCGGCGACATAGGTGGCCAGGTCACAGCCAAGCTGGCGGGCCTGCGTCAGTGGGAGCACCTTCACGCTGGCCAGATCGGTGTAGACGCGGGCGAGGTCACGCGTCTGGGCGCTGGCGAGCGCGGGCGCGACCGCCGTGGGGGGCATCGCGAGCACGGCGAGGTCCGCGGGACCTCCGGGCAGTCCGGCCGCGGGCAGGATCTCCCCGGCGCCAAGGTCGGCGGCGAGCCGCTGGGCACCGTCGTCGGAGTCACGGAGCCAGACCCGCGCGCCCTGCTCGCGTGCGGCGAGTGCCACCGACGTGCCCATCATCCCAGCGCCGAGCACGACAAGCCGCTGGCCGCGAAGAGCGGTCATTGTGCGATGTCCAGCCGCAGCGTGGTTGCGCCGCGCAGGTACACGTGCTGGATCTGCGACCGTGGCCTTGCCGTGTCCACATGCATGAGCAGCCGTACCACCCGGGGTAGCGCGCCGGGCACCTCGATCTCCGTGGTGCACAGCAGCGGAACGTCGTGGAAGCCGATCTTGCGGGCGGCGATCGCGGGGAACTCCGCGGTGAGGTCCTGGGTCGCGGTGAAGATGACACTGATCACGTCGTCTGTGGTCAGTTCGTTGCGGGCGAGCACCTCCGTTACCAGCTCAATCGTGGCATCCAGAATCGACTCGCGGTCGTTCGCCGCGACCTGGATGGCGCCTCGTATCGCTCTCACCACGATCTCAGGTTATCGGCCCTAGGTGATTGGCCGGTGCGTGGTTCCTATAGCCCGACGGCAAAGTACAGCTCACCTATCTCAGCCGTGCTCAGCTCCCGGACCGTGCCTGGTCTCTGCGAGCCGAGCCGCACCGGCCCAACGTTGGTGCGGACCAGCCTGCGCACCGGGTGGCCTGCTTCCTCAAGCAACCGCCTGACGATGTGCTTGCGGCCCTCGTGCAGCGTCACCTCGACGAGCGCGCGCCCGCTCGCCTGCTCGACCACGCGGAACCTATCTACCGTCACCACCCCGTCATCCAGCGTGATCCCGTTCTGCAAGCGCCGCCCGAGGTCGCGCGGCAGCGGACCAGGTACGTCCGCCAGGTAGGTCTTGACCATCCCGTAGCGGGGGTGTGCCAGCCTGTGTGCAAGTTCGCCGTCGTTGGTGAGCAGGAGCAGGCCTTCTGTGTCGTAGTCGAGCCTGCCGACGTGGTACAGCCGCTCCGGCCGGTCGCCGACGAAGTCGGCGAGCGTGCGCCTGCCGTGCGGATCCGACATCGCGCTGAGCACGCCAGGCGGCTTGTTCAGCGCGAGATACACCAGATCCTGGCGGGCCGGGATACGCCTGCCGTCCACCCGGATGATCTGGCGAGCGGTATCCACCCTGGCACCGAACCTGCCGACGACCTCGCCGTCGACCTCGACCCTGCCCTCGGCGATCAGCTCCTCGCAATGCCTGCGGCTGCCGAGCCCGGCAGCGGCCAGGATCTTCTGCAGCCGTACGCCGGGCTCAGGCTCCGTCTGGGGCCCTATCTCAGTTTCCAGTTTGCTCACGCTCGATGTCCTCGACGTCCTCAGGCAGAAACGGGGCAAGTTCCGGCAGCTCATCAAGGTCGCGCAGGCCGATTCGCTCAAGGAAGTAGCCGGTCGTGCGGTACAGGATCGCACCGGTCTCCGCGTCGGTGCCCGCCTCGTCGACCAGGCCGCGCAGCACCAGCGTCCGCATGACGCCGTCGCAGTTGACGCCGCGTACCGCCGACACCCGGGACCGGCTCACCGGCTGCCGGTAGGCAACCACCGCGAGGGTCTCGAGCGCCGCCTGCGTGAGCCGCACCTCCTGGCCGTCACGGACGAACCGCTCCACCACGGGCGCACACTCCGCCCTTGTGTAGAACCGCCAGCCGCCCGCCACCTCGCGCAGATCGAAGCCGCGGCCCTGCGCAGTGTATTCCGCCGCGAGCTCAGCAAGTGCCTGCGCGACATCGCCGCGTGGGCTCTCGAGAACCTGCGCGAGCACCACCTCGGCCACGGGCTCGTCCACGACAAGGAGGACTGCTTCGAGGGACGCCCGCAGAAGCGGCAGCCGTTCGGCGGCGCCCGGCTGAAGCGGCAGCCGTTCGGCGGCGTCCGGCTGAAGCGGCAGCCGTTCGGCGGCGCCCGGCTGGGGGGACGCCGCTTCATCGGTAGGCACCCCGGGCTCCGGTGGCCCGGAGCCCCCCGGTTCCGTGTCTGCCCCGGGGGACGACCCCGCGGAGCCGCCGGTTTCCGTGTCTGCCCTGGGGGACGACCCCGCCGAGCCCCCCGGTTCCGTGTCGCCGGGCATGTCCTCGCTCATTCCTCGTCGTCGCTCTCGATGTTGACCGGCTCACCGTTGTCCGGACCTATCCAGGTCACGTGCAGCTCGCCGAGCGGCTGGATCTGCTCGAACGAGACCGCCTGCTCACGGTAAAGCTCAAGCAGTGCGAGGAAGCGCGCAACCACCTCGTAGGTGCCCGCGCAATCCCCCGTCAGGGCCCGGAACGTGGCACGGCGCTGCGTGCGCAACCGTCCCGCGAGCAGTTGGGCCTGCTCGCGCACGCTGGTCCGCGGCGCGTGGATGTGGTCGACCGAGACCATGGGAACCGGTTTGGGCGTCAGGACCCGTGCGGCAAGTGCGGCGAACTCCGCCGCGCCAAGGCCGACGAGCACCTCCGGCAGCATCTCGGCGAAGGCTGGCTCCATCGGGACGCGGCGCGGGAAGCGGCGGGCCTGCTCCGCCATCCTTCCTGCGAGCACGCCTGCCACCTCCTTATACGCCCGGTACTGCAGGAGCCGCGCGAACAGCAGATCCCTGGCCTCAAGCAAGGCCAGGTCCTCCTCGTCCTCCACCTCACCCGCAGGAAGCAGCCTCGCCGCCTTGAGGTCGAGCAGCGTAGCCGCGACCAGCAGGAAGTAGCTGGTCTGATCCAAGTCCCAGGCGCCGCCATGCGCCGAGATGTAGGCGATGAACTCGTCGGTCACCTGCGAAAGCGCAACTTCGGTGATGTCGAGCTTGTGCTTGGAGATAAGTGCCAGCAGCAGGTCGAATGGCCCCTCGAATACATCAAGGTGCACCTGGAAGCCGGGCCGCGCCGGCCGTCTCGCCGACGACGTCGCCGATGGCTGCGCCGCTCACGGGTCCGACGTTAGCCGAACCCGGCCGTTGGCACGGCGTTGCGCCGCGTTAGAGCGTGTCCGCAGGACCGGAATGACGGCTGGGCGTTACTGGGCGCGGCATGGCTGCGGATGGATGCCGCGCGGCTGAGTGGCGGCTGCTGGCTTGCGGGCTGCTGGTGGCTGAAGGCTTGCGCGCTGCTGGTGGCTGAAGGCTTGCGCGCTGCTGGTGGCTGCGGGGTGACTCGTGGCTGCGGGGTGACTAGTGGCTGCGGGTCGGCTGATGGATTCGGAACGGCTGATTGACACGGGATGGCTGCGGCGGGCGGCGCTCGAGGCGGCGGGCGGTGCTCCAGGCGCGATCCGGCAGGGCGAGGAGGAGTCGATAGTGGAACTGTCGGCGACGCCAAAAACCTGCGGGACCCCTACACGGTAACCAGACGAGCCCATAACGTAGACAAAGCTGGGGCCACAGCGTTACGCTAAGTACGCACATTTCGTAACGAGGCGGTGGACGCGATGGGTGGCAGGTCTGACAGAGTTGACGCGGCGCTGGCGGTGTTCGCGGAGGAATTGAAGCTGGCCCGCAACGCGACCGGCCTGACTCAGGAACAACTCGCCGTGAAGATCGCCTACAGCCCGGCACTTGTCGGCGCGGTGGAAACGTGCCGCCGGGTAGCGAGCCGTGACTTCGCCCGGCGCTGCGACGAAGTGCTCAGCACCGGGGGCGTGCTCGGTCGTCTGCACCGGCTCGTCGCCGGTCAAGCCCACCCCTCGTGGTTCCGGCCGTTCGTGGAACTCGAGGCAGGCGCTACGTCACTGCGGTCCTGGGAGCCCCTGCTCGTTCCCGGGCTGTTACAGATCGAGCACTACGCAGCTGCGGTTCTGCGAGCGGCGCGGCCCGCAGATCCGGACGACCGCGTCCAGCAAGACGTCAGCGCCCGGATGGAACGGCAGGCGGTCTTCGCAACAGATGAGCCGCCGATGCTGTGGGCGGTGCTCGATGAGAGTGTCCTGCGCCGGCCCATTGGCGGCCCGCATGTGATGCATGCGCAGCTCGCGTACCTCGCCGAGGCCGCCGAGCAGCCGAAGATCATGATTCAGGTGATGCCGCTCGGTGTGGGCGCCCACGCCGGGCTCACCGGCGGATTCGTCATCGCGACATTCCGTGATGGCCCGGATTCGCTCTATCTGGAGACCGCCTCGGCGGGGCTCATCGTCGAGCGGCCCGAGGCCGTGGAGTCCTGCGCGTTCAGCTTCGACGCGCTGCGGGCCGAGGCGCTATCCAGTACTGCCTCACTCGATCGCATTAGAAAGGTGATGAAGGAATGGACCTGACCGACGTCAAATGGCGTAAATCATCGTGGAGCGGCGGGAACGGCGGCAACTGCGTCGAGATCGCCGCGGTCCCTGGCTGGCGCAAGTCCTCGTGGAGCGGCGGAAACGGCGGCAACTGCGTCGAGGTCGCGGCGGCCAATCCCGCGGGTAAGCCGCATCGCGTGGTCGCGGTGCGCGACTCCAAAGATCCGGACGGGCCTAAATTGATCTTCACGGCGACCGCGTGGCGCATGTTCACCGCCGCCGCGAAACACGGCACGTTCGACCTCGCTTGACCCACAGGCGCATCGAGGCGCCCAGATTTCATGCGCGTGGTTGGTTGCCCGCGCCTCACAAGCACGGGTTTCCAACCACGTCATGAACACAAATCATGAAATAACTGATGAGAATGGGACGCAACACATCGCCGCCCAGCTCTCACATCCGAAGGGTGACGACTTAGCGAAGATCGCGGCAGGGATCCAGAAGGGAGCCGTTGATTCCGATAGCTGGGGCCCGCCGGTCGCTGAGGTCAGCCTGCCCGGTAGGTGACAAGTGACACCGCGACATACTGCGTCACCCACGCGAGCACTGTGAGTAGGTGGAAGACCTCATGGAAGCCGAACCACCGCGGCGATGGGTTGGGACGCTTGAGCGCGTACACGAGGCCGCCCAGGGTGTAGAGGAGGCCACCGACGATTACCAGCACCGTGGCCGCCACACCCGCGCCGCGTACCAGGCCCGGCAGCACGAAGATCGCGACCCAGCCAAGCGCGATGTACAGCGGTGTGTAAAGCCACCGGGGGGCGTCGATCCACACCAATCGGAAGATGAGCCCGAGCGCCGCGCCGGTCCAGACGGTGGCAAGCACCGCGACCTGAGCGGCGCCGTGCAGGGCGAGTAGCGCGAACGGCGTATAGGTACCCGCGATTATCAGGTAGATATTTGAGTGGTCGAGGCGCTTGAGCACCCGGCGGGGCGCCGCCGACACTGCCGCCCGGTGGTAGAGGGCGCTGATACCAAACAGCAGGGACGAGGACGCCGTGTAGATAGCGGCGGCGACGAATGCCCTTGTCGTCGGCGCGAGTGCCATCAGCACGACGCCAGCGATTGTCGCCACCGGAAAGGCGACAAGATGCAGCCAGCCGCGCAGCTTTGGCCTGAACTCGCGTGCGACCTCGCCCGCCTGCGCGGCAAACTGGCGGGCAGGTCTTCTCATATCCCCATTATCTGGCCGGCTGCCGGATCCGGAGCCGGATGATCGCGCGGCCGCCGGTGAGCCGCGTCACTTCCGCAGGCCAGGCGCCTTCACAGCGAAGCGGACGGATCCACTCGGTGATCCGCTGGCATCGTCCCGCCGCGGGCACACGGTGGTCTCAGGGCCTCGCCCGGGGCAGATGCTGGACCGGTACGGCGTCGGTGTGGTGGGGCGAAAGAACTCAGCAGCTTCCGGCGGTCCTGGCTTCCGGCGGTCCTGGCTTCCGGCGGTCCTGGCTTCCGGCGGTCCTGGCTTCCGGCGGTCCTGGCTTCCGGCGGTCCTGGCTTCCGGCGGTCCTGGCTTAGGGCAGTTCTGGCTTCAGGCAGCCTTACCCGCCTGGACCGGCCTTCCACCGCTCCAGAACCTCCTTGGCGAGCTCACGGTACGCGGAGGCGCCCATGGAAGCGGAGTCGAACCGGGTAATGGGCTCCCCCGCGACGGTCGCGTCGGGGAAGCGCACGGTCCGATTGATCACAGTATGGAAGACCGCGTCGCCGAATCCGTCGACCATGCTCGACAGCACCTCACGCGAGTGCAGCGTGCGAGAGTCGTACATGGTCGCGAGCAGCCCTTCAATGGCGAGCTTGTGGTTCAGCCTGCGCGTGACCTTTTCGATCGTCTCCATCAGCAGAGCCACGCCGCGCATGGCGAAGTACTCACATTCGAGCGGCACCAGCACGCCGTGCGAGCAGGCCAGCGCATTGACGGTGAGCAGGCCGAGCGACGGCTGGCAGTCGATGAGCAGCACGTCGTACTCGGACAGCACAGGCTCCAGCACGCCGCCGAGCACGTATTCGCGGCCGACCTCTTGCACGAGCTGCACCTCGGCGCCGGACAGGTCGATGTTGCTCGGCAGCAGGTCCATGCCGTCCACACCGGTCTTCAGCACCACGTCCGCGGGGGTCACACCGCGCTCCATGAGCAGGTTGTAGACGGTGTACTCGAGCTGCAAAGGGTGAATACCCAGGCCGACCGACAGCGCGCCCTGCGGGTCAAAGTCCACCAGCAGCACCCTGCGACCGCACTCCGCGAGCGCGGCGCCGAGGTTGATCGTGGTCGTGGTCTTGCCCACGCCACCCTTCTGGTTACAGACAGCGACCACCCGCGCGGGACCGTGTGTGGTGAGCGGTTCGGGCTCGGGCAGCGAAGGCATCGGCCGACCGGTAGGACCGTACCCGGGCGGCCGCTCGTGCCCGGCTATCCGTTCGACACCTGCGACTCGATCAGACGCTGCCACTCGATCAGACGCTGCGACTCGATCAGATGCTGCAACTCGATCTGACACCGCAGACCGCTCAGACACCGTCGCTCGCTCGGACGCGGCGCGTCCCTGCGCCCGGCGCTCCGTTTTCTGATGCGTGGCCTGCTCCGGTGCCTGTGCAGTTGCCTGTCCTGCTGCCTGTGCCGCGTGCTCGGTAGCCGCGCGCTGGGTTGCTGCTATCTGGGTTGTTGCCACCAGTTGTGACCTCCCCGGCAGACGACCCTGGACTGTCTGGCTCGCGACATTAGGCCCTGCGCAGGCTAGCGGCAAGCCGACTCACCGGTCACGCGCGATATGTCCGCAAGGATTGTTTCCGCACCGGCCGCGATGACGGCCGGTCGGGGTCAGCGAGTCACGTAGCAAGGTCGGCCCAGTGAGGTCAGCCCAGTGAGGTCAGCCCAGTGAGGTCAGCCCAGTGAGGTCAGCCCAGTGAGGTCAGCCCAGTGAGGTCAGCCCAGTGAGGTCAGCCCAGTGAGGTCAGCCCAGTGAGGTCGGCCCAGTGAGGTCAGCCCAGTGCCCGGGGGTGCGCGGCGGCGTACACCTCACGCAGGTGATCCACGGTGACAAGCGTGTAGACCTGGGTGGTCGTGACCGATGCGTGGCCGAGCAGTTCCTGCACCACGCGGACGTCCGCGCCGCCGTCGAGCAGGTGAGTGGCGAACGAATGCCGCAGCGTGTGCGGTGAGACGTCGGCGAGCCCGGCCCGGCAGGCCGCCGCGCGAAGCACCATCCACGCGCCCTGCCTGGTCAGCCTGCCGCCACGCGCGTTGAGGAACACGGCACCGGCCCCGGCGCCGTGGGAATGCCTGCGGCTTGCCCCCGGCAGGCCCGCGAGCGCCGGCCTGCCCCGCACCAGGTATGCGTCGAGCGCGGCGCGAGCGTAGCTGCCGACGGGCACGACCCGCTGTTTGCCACCCTTACCAGCCAGCCGAACGGCGCCGGGAGTGTCGCGATCGGCCTGGCGGAGTTCAAGGTCATCGACGTCGAGACCCACTGCCTCCGAGATCCTCGCCCCGGTGCCGTACAGCAGTTCGAGCAAGGCGCGGTCGCGCAGCGCGGCGGGCTCGGTCGCGGTGACCGTGAAATCCGGGGAACCGGGAGAAGACGACGCACAGTCCGGAGCGGGCGGCGCACCCGGGGCCGCCGCGTCGAGCAGGCGTCCTACCTCCGAGACCGAGATCGCCTTGGGCAGCCGCCTTGGTGGCGCCGGCGGGCGCACCTCCCGCGCGGGGTCGGCGGGGGCCAGGCCCTCGCGGAGCGCGAACGCGTGCAGGCCGCGCACGGCGATCACCGCGCGGGCCGCCGAACCCGCGGCAAGTGGCGGATGCCCGTCGCCCCCCTGGCGCAGCCCGGTGAGGAAAGCGGCGACGTCCTCCGCCGTGACCACCGCCAGGCTCGTCTTGCCCCGTGCAGCCATCGCGTCGAGGTACCGTAGCAGGTCGCGACGGTAGGACTCGAGCGTGTTACGGGAAAGGCCGCGCTCGACCGTGAGATGCTCGAGATAACCGTGCACCTGGCGGTCGAGCTCGCAGGTCGCGGTCAGCCAAGCACCTCCTCAAGCGTGGCCACGCTGCTCACGGGCAGCCCGTGCGCCTCGGCGACCGGCTGGCAGGCGAGCATCCCCTCGTGGGTGCTGAGCCCGAGCGCGAGCGCGGGATCGGCGCGCAGCGCCGCACGCCAGCCGCGGCTCGCGATCTCCACAGCGTAGGGCAGCGTCACGTTGGTGAGCGCGTAGGTGGACGTGTGCGGCACCGCGCCGGGCATGTTGGCGACGCAGTAGAAGACCGAGTCGTGCACGCGGTAGGTGGGGTCGGCGTGGGTGGTCGGACGCGAACTCTCGAAGCAGCCGCCCTGGTCGATGGCGATGTCCACCAGGACGGAGCCTGGCTTCATCCTGCTGACGAGGTCATCGGAGATGAGCATGGGTGCCTTCGCGCCAGGGACCAGGACCGCGCCGATGACAAGGTCCGCATCGATCGCGGCCCGCTCAACCTCGTAGGTGTTGGACGTGACGGTCTGGCAGTGGCCCTGGTAGATGGCGTCGGCCGAGCGCAGCCTCGCCACGTTCTTGTCCACCAGGAGCACCTCGGCCTGCATGCCGAGCGCGATCGCGGCGGCATTCATGCCCGACACCCCGGCGCCCAGCACGACAACCTTTGCGGCGTAGACGCCGGAAACCCCGCCCATCAAGACGCCGCGGCCGCCGCCGTCACGCTGCAAGTGATGCGCGCCGACCTGGGGCGCCATCCGGCCCGCCACCTCGGACATCGGCGCGAGCAGCGGCAGGGACCCGTCAGGCAGCTGCACCGTCTCGTATGCGATCGAGGTGATCCCAGAGCCGAGCAGCGCGTCTGTGCACGGCCGCGAGGCGGCCAGGTGCAGGTATGTGAAGAGCAGCTGGCCCTTGCGCATGCGGTGGTATTCATCCGCCACCGGCTCCTTCACCTTGAGGATCAGGTTGCCTGCTTCCCACACCGCGTCGGCGGAGCTGAGGATGGACGCGCCCGCGGCAGTGAAATCCGCATCGGGGATAGCGGAACCATCGCCCGCGCCGGCCTCGACGAAGACCTCGTGACCGCCACGCACAAGCTCGTGCACGCCGGCCGGGGTGATCGCCACCCGGTACTCGTGATTCTTGACCTCTTTGGGGACGCCCACCTTCATGGCCATCAGACCTCTCTCAGCTCGTGCCGATCAGCCCTCAGGTGCGTCGGCACTGCGCAGTGTTGCGAATCCGTCAGACCGGGCGGCGTACGCGGACAAGATACCCACCACAGCCGTTGGATTGTGGAGATGACCGGCGAAGATGCCGCGGACGGCGTCCTCCAGGGGCACCCAGGCGACCTCCATGCTCGCCTCCTCGTGCCGCGGCGAGAAGTCACGCTCGGCCGTCGGCACCTCGGTCAGGCCATGGGCGAGAAAAATCCGGATCCGCTCATTGCTCATACCCGGCGAGGTGAAGAAGTCAACCAGAGTGAGCCACTCCGCGGCGCGGTAACCGGCCTCCTCGAGCAGTTCGCGCCTGGCGGTGGCCAGCGGCGTCTCGCCATCGACGTCGCGCAGCCCGGCCGGCAGCTCCCACAGGAGCCTGCTGACCGGATGACGGTACTGGCGGACCATCAGCACCCGCTCGCCCTCGTCGATGGCAACCACGGCGACGGCACCTGGATGCTTCACCACGTCACGGTCGGCCACCTCGCCGTCCCGCATCGCGACCCGGTCGGTACGGACGCTGAACACGCTGCCCGCGTACCGCGCAGTCGTGGTAAGCACAGGCCAGCACGCTGGGACGTCAGCGATCGATGGACCTGTCATGCGCTGGTCAGGATGGAATTGGTGCCCGTTCTGCCCTCGGCGGGGCGCGCGGAACCCTTGGCGCGGTCCAATGCCGCCGCCACAAGCCCGGCGAAGAGCGGGTGCGGCCTGGTGGGCCGCGACCGCAGCTCGGGGTGGGCCTGGGTGGCCACGAAGAACGGGTGGGTGATACGCGGCAGCTCGGCGAATTCGACGAGCATCCCGTCCGGCGACAAGCCAGAGAAGACCAGTCCTGCCTGGGTAAGGCGCTCGCGGTAGTCGTTGTTGACCTCGTACCTGTGCCGGTGCCGCTCTTGCACCGTGTCGGTGCCGTAAAGCTCGCGGACGATTGTCCCCTCGCCGAGCACCGCCGGGTACAGCCCGAGCCGCATGGTGCCGCCCATGTCCCTTTCGCCCGCGACGACGTCCCGCTGCTCGTCCATGGTGGCGATGACCGGATGCGGGGTGCCAGGCTCGAACTCGGTGCTGTTGGCGTCGGCAAGCCCGGCGAGCCCACGCGCGGCCTCGATAACCATGCACTGCAGGCCAAGGCACAGGCCGAGCAGCGGGATACCGTGCATACGCGCGTAGTTGACGGCCCCGATCTTCCCCTCGATGCCGCGGACACCGAACCCGCCGGGGATGACAATGCCGTCGGCACCGTCGAGCCGCCGCGCCGCGCCCTCAGGTGTCGCGCAATCGTCGCTGGTTACCCATCGGATGTTGACCCTGGCGTCGTTGGCGAAGCCGCCCGCGCGGAGCGCCTCGGTGACGGACAGGTAGGCGTCGGGCAGATCGACATACTTGCCGACCAGGGCGATCGTCACGGTACGGGCCGGGCGGTGTACCCGGCGCAGCAGTTCGTCCCAGTCGCTCCAGTCCACGTCGCGGAACGGAAGACCGAGCCTGCGCACGACGTAGGCGTCGAGTCCCTCGGAGTGCAGCACCTTCGGGATGTCATAGATCGACACCGCGTCGACCGCGGAAACCACAGCCTCCTCGTCGACGTCACACATCAGGCTGATCTTCCGCTTGAGCTCCTGGGTGATCGGCCGGTCCGACCGGCAGACTATCGCGTCCGGCTGGATGCCGATGCTCCGCAGCGCCGCCACCGAATGCTGGGTCGGCTTGGTCTTGAGCTCACCGGACGGCCCGATGTAGGGCAGCAGCGAGATGTGCAGGAAAAAGCAGTTGTCACGGCCGATCTCGTGGCGGATCTGGCGGATCGCCTCAAGGAACGGCTGCGACTCGATGTCGCCGACGGTGCCGCCGACCTCTGTGATGACGACGTCGACGTCAGGACCCGCCATCTCCGTGATTCTCGACTTAATCTCGTTGGTGATGTGCGGGATGACCTGGACCGTGTCACCGAGGTACGCGCCGCGCCGCTCCTTAGCGATCACGCTCGAGTAGATCTGGCCGGTGGTGACGTTGGCCGGCCCCTTCAGCTCAGTATCGAGGAAGCGCTCATAGTGCCCGACATCGAGGTCGGTCTCCGCGCCGTCATCGGTGACGAAGACCTCACCGTGCTGGAAGGGGTTCATCGTGCCCGGGTCGACGTTCAGGTACGGGTCCAGCTTCTGCATGGTCACCCGCAGTCCGCGGAGCTTCAGCAGCCGGCCGAGGCTGGAGGCGGTCAGGCCCTTGCCCAGGCTGGACGCGACTCCGCCGGTGACAAATACGTACTTGGTGGCAGTTGGCCTTGAGACGAGCGGTGACGCAGCCAATGGGGCTCCCGTGGTCGGTGCGATCGCGGGTCGGCGGTAGTGACCCCTGCGGTCCTGCTTCGACCGTGCCCGCGTTGTGCTTCCCACGGACTACCAGGATAACAGCCGACCGTTATGTGGCCCCACGGCAACACCGAAACCGGCGCCATGAACGCCCGCTCGCCGAAACTTGCCCACGACCGGCGCGCATCCGCCAGGCTTGGGCGCAGGCCTGCCGGTCAGCGTGCGCTTTGTGCATCCGACAGCGGGTGGGAGCTATCCGGTGTTCGCGCCTGCGGCGGCGCAGGCTCGGTCTCACCGAATCGGGCCAGCATGAGCGCGCCGACGACGGCAAGCACGAAGCCGGCAGCGGCAAGCCCGACCAGCCCGTGACGGGTGGTGTCGCCGAGGAAGATGACGCCGATCATCGCGGGTAGCACCGTCTCGGTGACGATCACGGCCGCCGTCGCTGTAGTGACATCGCCGTGCTCAAGTGCCGACGTCCAGAACATGAACGAGATCACTCCGGCCCCCGCGAGCGCGTAGGCGGCCGGGTCGCGGATCAGGTCGGCGGGCGAGAAGCCGATCAGGATGCGCGCCGCGACCGCGACCACCCCGTAGCCGAGCCCGGCGATCATGCCGAGCGCGAGCGTGCGTCTGCGCCCGGGTAGCCTGGCGGCCGCGAAACCAGCGATCGCGAACACGCCGACCGCGACGATCAGGCCGAGCCTGAACTCGGCGCCCGGGTTAACCGCGCCGGTGTCGCCTGCGGAGGCGCCGAGCATGGCGATGCCGACGGTGACCGCGATCACCGCCAGCCATTCACGGCCCGCGAGCGCATGGTGGGCGAGCCACGCGGCCAGCACCGCGGTGACCGCCAGGCTCGCGGCGATCGCCGCCTGCACGACGAATAGGGGCAGCCGCCTGAGCGCGAACAGCTGGGCAATAAAGCCGATGAGGTCAAGGCAGAGGCTGGCGATGAATCGCCACTGCCCGAGCATGCGGATGAGCAGCCGCGGACTGACGCTCGCGGAGCCGACCGAGGCGGCACGGGCCGAGAGCGCCTGAATGACGGACGCGACGCCGAAACAGCACGCGGCCCCGATGGCGCTACCCAGGCTCCACCACACCTCCCAAGCCTCTCCATTATCCGCGCGCGAAACAAGTCGCCATGGCCGGTATTGTCTCAGGGCGTCGTGGATCTTCGGCGGCGCGAAGGTGCCGCCCACGACCCCAGACGACGACCGGAGTCGTGGACGGCACTGTCGTCGCCGCCGATAGCTCCACTTGTCGGCTCCTCGAGAACAGGCAGGGCCTTGCCGGACGCCGCCTGGATCACGGCCCGCATCCACCAAGATCCAGGAAACACGCCCTACTAGGTGCCAACTCGGTCACAATTGACCCGCGGCCCCTGGCTGGCAGCCGTGCGCGGCGGCGGTGCCGACCCGCCAGCCCTTGGCCGCGCATTCGTCGAGCAGGCCGGGGACGGCGCCGAGCGCGGACAGGAAGGAACCGGGCGGCGAGGTGCAGTCGGAGTCGTGCAGGAGAACGGTAGCGCCGCCGCTGAGATCCCCGCGGATCGTGCCGAGCACCGATTCCGTGGTCGCACCGGGCACCCACTCCTTGCCCCAGCAGGTCCACAGCAGCGGCGTCAGGGCAAGGCGCTTGGCGGCGGAGATCGCGGCGCTGCTCAGCACTCCGTGCGGCGGCCGGTAGAAGGCAGGGACCGTTCCGGTTGCGTCGGCCACGGCACCAGCAGCCCTGGCAATGTCGTCGTAGACGGCCCTGGGGCTGCGCAGCAGCACGTAGCGGTGATCCCAGCCGTGCACGCCGACCTCGTGCCCGGCGGCCGTTAGCTCCGCTGCGAGCCCTGGCGACTGCACGACCATGGATCCGAGCAGGAAGAACGTCGCGCGCGTGCCGCGGGCGCCGAGCAGGTCAAGAAAGCGCGGGGTGGAGTGCGGGTCGGGCCCATCGTCAAAGGTAAGCGCGACGTGATCGGCGGCACCCCGGCCGGCCAGCCCGGGAAAAAACCTGCGGCGCAGCGGGCCGATGGCCGTCACGCCAGGACCCGCGTGCGCGACCGCGCCCGCCATAACGCAGGCACCTGCGGCAACAGCGGCGCACACGCCAGTACCAGAGGCGCCGGCACACACGGTCCTAGTATCCATTCCCGTCCTGTCTCCTCTTCATGGGATCATTCCATGGCTGAAGCATGAGCATTTCTGATACGGGAGGTAGTGGGTGGAAGTGCCAGCAGCCCGCGTGGTGTTCCTCAAGGAGGACCGGGAGGAGATCGCGGCGGCCATTAAGGACATCCTGGCCAGCGGCGCGTTGACGCTCGGGCCCTATACCGAGCGTTTCGAAACAGCCTTCGGGGCAGCGCACTCCGCACCCCACGCGGTCGCGACCTCCAGCGGCACCGCGGCGCTCGACATTATCCTGCGCACGGTCGGGGTGGCCGACCGCGACGTAATCGTGCCGGCGAATACCTTCTTCGCCACCGCCGCCGCCGTACTCCAGGCCGGAGGCAGGCCCGTGTTCGCCGACATCGACCCGGCGACGCTCGCGCTCAGCCCGGCCACCGTGGAGGCAGCCCTCACGCCCGCGACCGCGGCGGTGGTGCTCGTGCACATCGGCGGGCTCATCACGCCCGAGGTGGACGCGCTCGGGCAGATGTGCGCCGAACGTGGCGTCGCGCTCGTCGAGGATGCCGCGCATGCCCACGGCAGCAGCTACGACGGCCGCTTCGCGGGCTCGTTCGGGCTCGCGGCGGCATTCTCCTTCTACCCGACCAAGGTCGTGACCAGCGGTGAGGGCGGGATGGTGCTCACCGCATCCGCGCACGTCCGTGACGAGGCGCGCATCTACCGTGATCAGGGCAAGGGGGCCTTCACAGCCAATCATCATGTGCGGCTGGGCTCGGCGATGCGGATGAGCGAGCTGCACGCGGTGACCGGGCTGGTGCACATGAGCCGGATGGACTCCGCGATCGCCCGCCGCCGCAGCGTCGCGGCCCGCTACACGGAGCAGCTCACCCAGGCCGGCGGCCCGCAGCCGCTGCGCGAGCCACCCGGCTGCCGCAGCAACTTTTACAAGTACATCGCCGTTCTGCCGCCCGGCGTGGACCGGGCGCGCTTCAAGCGTGAGCTAGCCGACCGCCACCGCGTCCGGCTGTCCGGCGAGGTGTATGACGTGCCACTGCACAAGCAACCGGTGTTCACACGCTACGCCGGGGCACGACTTCCAGTGGCCGAAGATCTGTGCACGCGGCATGTCTGCCTGCCCGTGCACTCGGACATGCGCGAGGATGAGGTGGACCAAGTACTAACCGCCGTGTCACGCGCTTACAGCTCCTTCGCGGGGGTCTGAGGGGTGAGCATGCGAGTCGTCGTGACCGGTGGCTGTGGATTTATCGGTTCTCACGTCGTCGACAACCTGATCAGGGCCGGCCACGAGGTCATGGTGATCGACACCGCCGTTCACCCGCTGAACCCGCGGGCAAGCTACCGCAGCGCCGACATTCTCGACCAGGCGGCGCTCGAGGCCGCGGTGCAGGGCAGCGACGCGGTCTTCCACCTGGCAGGTGCGAGCGACGTGGACCTGATCGCGGCCGACCCGCTGAGCGCTGTCCGGGTCAATGTCGACGGCACCGCGTCCGTTCTCGAGGCCGCCCGCCGCCAGGGCTGCGGGCGCGTGCTGCTCGCGAGCACCGTATGGGTGTACGGCGCCGCGGCGGGCAGTGGCGAACTGGCCGAGGAGGCGCCAATCGAGCTGCCCAGGGCCGGGCACGTTTACGTTTCCACCAAACTGGCCGCCGAACTGCTCACGCACAGTTACCGGCAGATGTACGGCCAGCACTTCACCATCTTGCGGTACGGGATCCCGTACGGGCCGCGGATGCGCGACGCGCTTGTGGTGGCTCGCTTCGCGCGCGCCGCGCTGGCGGGCCTGCCGATCACCATCGCCGGCACGGGTGAGCAGCAGCGCAACTACATCTACGTCGAAGATCTCGCGGACGCCCACGTCCGCGCGCTCTCCCCGGCCGCCGAGGACCAGACGCTGGCGCTCGAAGGCGACACGCCAGTGTCCGTCCGTGAGGTCGCTGACACGGTGCGCCGGCTGGGTGGCCCCGTGCCAATCGAGCACGTTCCGGCACGGCCCGCGGACTACAACGGCCGCAGCGTGTCGAACGCGCTGGCGAAGGAGATACTCGGCTGGTCGCCAAGCACGTCCTTCGCCGAGGGCGTCCGGCGCTACCTGGACTGGTGCCGGGCGAGCGATCCTGCCGACGGGGCGGGGCCGGCCGGGGGGCGCTCATGAAGCACGCCCTGCTGCTTTCCGGTTCGCTCGGCATGGGCCACGACGTAATGGCCCAGGCGTGTGCTGACTCGCTCGAAGCGCGTGGCTGGTCGACGCGAACCCTTGACGCCATGCGACTGCTCGGGCGCACCGGCGGTTCGGCCGGCGAGGCGGTGTTCAGGGGCATGCTCGCGGTGCCCGGACTCTATGACGCCTACCATTTCGGCACCCTGCGCACCGGCAACCGCCTGGCGCTGCTGACCGATGCGGCGGCGCGCGGGCAGATGGTCCCGCGGCTGCGGCGGCAGCTTGATGCCGAGCCCGCCGATCTGGTCGTCTCCGTCTTCGCGACCGCGGCGTCCGCCGTCAGCCGGCTCCGCGCGGGCCGTGCGCGAGGTGAAGCCGGTGCCGCCGGTAATCGCTACCGTGACATGGCGCACGTGGTCTTCTGCACAGACGTCACGCCACACCGGCTGTGGGTCCACCCGCACACCGACCTGTACCTGGTGACCTCGCGGGCAGCAGAAAGCGCCGTGCTGCGATTCCAGCCCGATGCCCAGGTGGCGGTGGTGCCGGCGCCCGTGCGGCCGGGCTTCTACCACCCGCCTGCCCAGCAGGAAGCGCGGGCCAGGTTCGGCGTGCCCGCCACCGAGCGCTGCGTGCTGCTCATGTCGGGCGCATGGGGAATCGGACCGCTCGCCGTCACAGCGTCGGCGCTCGCGGGGGCCGGGCTATGCGTGCTCGCGGTCGCCGGGCACAACAGGAAACTCGAGGCGAGGCTCCGAGCCGCAGCGGCGCGCGAGCCGCGGCTGCGCGTATTCGGATTCACCGACCGGATCCCTGAGCTGATGGCCGCCGCGGATCTGGTCGTCACGAGTTCGGGCGACACGTGCTCCGAAGCCCGGGTGGTAGGGCGGCACGTGCTGCTGCTCGATGCCGTACCCGGGCACGGCCGCGACAACCTGCAGCATGAACTCGAGCTTGGCGACGCGAGTGTGACGTCCGCGCGCCCGGCCGATGTCGTCCGGAGCACCTTCGCCGCACTGGACCGGGTCAAACCAGCTCAGGCTGGGGCGACCAGGTCAGCGGCCGACTGGGAGGCGGCCCTGTCCGTGGCGCTCACCCGGATAGGCCTTAACGGCTGACGGTGGCGCGCGAATTTGACCGCACCGCTCGCATTCCGGCCGCTGTCAGGTCAGCTGTCCGGGCAGCCGCTCCCGCACTGCATCCGCGCTGGTGAAGCGGATCGCGTTGATGCCGAGCCGGGCGGCCCCCTCGACATTGTCTGCGCGGTCGTCCGTGAAGATCACATCGGTGGGCGCTGCGCCCAGCTCGGCGAGCGCGGCGTGGAAGCACCTCGGGTCCGGCTTGGCTGCCCGCAGGTAACAGCTGAAGAACAGCCCCTCGAAGTTGCGGGCCACAGGAAGTGCCGCTACAGCCTCCGCCACCGCGTACGGCGCATTCGACAGCAGCGCCATCCGGGTCCCCCGGGCGGCGAGATCTTCGATCAGGCGAACGGTACCCGGCTGGAGGTGCATCCAGCTCGCGGTGTCCAGCGAGCGGAGCTCAGCGGTCAGCGCGCGGTCCAACGAGGGGCCGCGCACCTGCTCCGCGATGGCCCGCCAGTACTGCTCAGCGGTGAACTCAGCGAGGTCGTAGCTGAGCCGGCGGGCCCAGTACGCATCGCGAAACTCTGGCACCGTGCTGCCCACGGCGGCCGCCATCGCTGCCACGTCCTGCTCCGGCTGTGGCGAGCAGATGACACCGCCGTAATCGAACATCACCCACGTCACGGTGATCAGATGCCAGCGGCCTGCATGCCGCGCAGTTCCCGCTTGAGTTCCTTGATCTCGTCGCGGTAGCGCGCCGCGAGCTCGAACTGCAGGTCGGCCGCCGCGGCGTGCATCAGATCCGAGAGCTGCTCGATCAGCGCGACAAGCTCGCCACGCGGCATCCCGGCGGCCTCGCCGTGGGCACCCCCGGATTCCGCGTGCCCGCCACGCGACGACAAGCCTGGTACGGGCGCCTTGCCACGGCTCTGCTGACGCCCGGACCCGCCGATCAGCTTCTCGGTATCCGCGTCCTCGCGGGCAAGCTGGTCGAGGATGTCGGCGACACGCTTACGCAGCGGCTGCGGGTCGACGCCGTGCTCGGTGTTGTAGGCAACCTGCTTATCGCGCCGCCTGTTGGTCTCATCGATGGCCCGCTGCATGGAGGGCGTCACCTGGTCGGCGTACATGTGCACCTGACCGGACACGTTCCGCGCCGCCCGGCCGATCGTCTGGATCAGCGACGTCCCCGAGCGCAGGAAGCCCTCCTTGTCAGCGTCCAGGATGGAGACGAGCGACACCTCGGGCAGGTCGAGGCCCTCGCGCAGCAGGTTGATCCCGACCAGGATGTCGAATTCACCCAGCCGGAGCTCGCGCAGCAACTCGACCCGGCGCAAGGTGTCCACCTCGCTGTGCAGGTAGCGGGCCCGGATGCCGAGTTCGAGCAGGTAGTCGGTGAGGTCCTCGGCCATCTTCTTGGTGAGCGTGGTGACGAGCACCCGCTCGTTCCTGCCCGCTCGCTCCCTGATCTCGTGCACGAGATCGTCGATCTGGCCCTTGGTGGGCTTGACCACCACCTGCGGGTCCACCAGCCCGGTCGGTCGGATCACCTGCTCGACCACATCACCGGCGACCTGCTGCAGCTCATATGGGCCCGGCGTGGCCGACAGGTACACCGTCTGCCCGATCCGCTCGGTGAATTCCTCCCATTTCAGCGGCCGGTTGTCGATCGCGCTCGGCAACCGGAACCCGTGGTCAACCAGGGTCCGCTTTCGCGATACGTCCCCCTCGTACATGGCGCCGATCTGCGGCACCGTGTTGTGCGACTCGTCGATGACGAGCAGGAAGTCCTCGGGAAAGTAGTCGAGCAGCGTGTTGGGCGGGCTGCCCTGCTCGCGCCCGTCGATGTGCCGCGAGTAGTTCTCGATACCCGCGCAGGTGCCGACCTGCCGCATCATCTCGATGTCGTAGGTGGTACGCATGCGAAGCCGCTGTGCCTCGAGCAGCTTGCCCTGGCGCTCAAGCTCGGCGAGCCGCCAGGCAAGCTCGGCCTCGATCCCCCCGATGGCCCGCTCCATCCGCTCCGGGCCTGCCACGTAGTGCGACGCGGGGAAGATGTACAGTTCCTTGTCCTCGGTGATCACCTCGCCGGTGAGCGGATGCAGCGTCATCAGGCGCTCGATCTCATCGCCGAACATCTCGATCCGGACAGCGAGTTCCTCGTAGACCGGGATTACCTCGATGGTGTCACCCCGCACACGGAACGTCCCCCTTGTGAACGCCATGTCGTTGCGGTTGTACTGCATGCCGACGAGCCTGCGCAGCAGCGCGTCGCGCTCGATCGTGTCACCGACCCGCAGC
Source organism: uncultured Actinomycetota bacterium (assembly GCA_963727015.1). Lineage (GTDB taxonomy): Bacteria > Actinomycetota > Actinomycetes > Streptosporangiales > Streptosporangiaceae > DATFVJ01. The sequence continues at coordinate 130,965 of CAVSEV010000012.1, forward strand.
CGGACCATACGGTCCACGTACTCCTGTGGCGTGCCGAGCCCGTAGATGCACGAGACGGACGCGACGACGATCGTGTCCCGCCGGGTCAGCAGCGAGTTGGTGGCGGAGTGCCGTAGCCGCTCCACCTCGTCGTTGATGGACGAGTCCTTCTCGATGTAGGTATCGGTCTGCGGGATGTACGCCTCGGGCTGGTAGTAGTCGTAGTAGGAGACGAAGTACTCGACCGCGTTCTTCTGCAGCATCTCGCGCAGTTCGTTGGCGAACTGCGCAGCTAGCGTCTTGTTTGGGAGCATCACCAGGGTTGGGCGCTGGACGCGCTCCACGAGCCAGGCGACGGTGGCGGTCTTGCCCGTACCGGTGGCACCGAGCAGCACGACATGCTCGTCCCCGCGCTGGATCCGCCGCTCCATCTCGGCGATCGCCTGCGGCTGGTCCCCTGACGGCACCATGTCGGTGACGACGTCGAATGGCGCGATCTTGCGCTGCAGGTCGGTGACAGGGCGCACAGCGTTCACTCCTCATCGCTACGGCATTTCCGCCGTCGGCTCCTCCCACTGTAGGGCCGGGGTCCGACAATCCAACGCGGCGCCGCGATGGCGGCATTCCCTGCCCTGCGGCCCTCCTGGCACCGTCGGTGGCACCGTCAGTGGCACCGTCGCCCACCGGGTATTGGCGCACGATGGCCGTCAATCGGCCGTGGGTGCGGCTGGCCTGGAGTGACCTCGAGCGGCCTTCTGCAGGACGCCGTTGGCGTCTGCCCCTGGTGTCTGCCCCTGGTGTCTGCCCCTGGTGTCTGCCCCTGGCGTCTGCCCCTCGCGTCTGCCCCGCTCTGATGGACGCCGCGGTCATGATCCGTTCTTGTGTTAAGTTCCCGGCGGATACGGCCGGAAAGTTAACACAGCTGCGGATCATGGCGTGTCTTAGGGCACAAGACGGCCATCCGGCCATCCGGCCGCGCCGCGCCGCGCAAGCCAAACGATCAGCAGACCGTGCCGCGCGCACGATCGAGCGAATCCCCTGTCAGGCGCCGCGCGCGCGGCGCCGCAACTCGGTCCACAGGTCACCGACTTGCCTGTCAAGCTCGGCGAGCGAACCGGAGTTGTCGATCAGGATGTCTCGCTCGCCCACGATCGCCCGCCGCTTGTCCCTGCTGGCCTGCGCGGCGATCCGGGCCACCGCCTGCTCCCTTGTCATGCCGCGCAGCCGGACGAGCCTGTCCAGCTGGGTGTGCTCGGGCGCATCCACGACGACGACGAGGTCGAATCCGGCCGCCAGGTTGTTCTCCGCGATCAGCGGCACGTCGAACACGACGACGGCACCAGCGGGCGCCGCCCGTTCGAGTGCCGCCATCCGCTGCCCGACGAGCGGGTGCACAATCGCGTTCAACTTGGCGCGCAGGCTCGCGTCGGCGAAGACGAGCCGCCCGGCGGCCTCCCGGTCCAGGCTGCCGTCCGCGTGCAGCACGCCTGCACCGAACTCCTCGGCCACCGCGGCGAGCCCCGGCGTACCCGGGGCGACGACCTCACGTGCGATCGCATCGGCATCGATGACCACCGCACCGTAGGACGCCAGCCGCCGGGACACCTCACTCTTGCCGCTCCCGATTCCCCCGGTCAGCCCGACCCGGAGCATCGATTCTCAGCGATCCGCTGGGTCCCGCCTAGGGCATGCCGGGTGAACCTTTGGCGGCACCCCAGTGCCGCCCACGACCCCAGCGGGCGGCCGGGGTCATAGACGGCACTGTCGTCGTCGCCGATAGCTCCGCTACCGGCTCGAGAACAAGCAGGGCGTTGCCGGTTCGCCGCCTGGATCACCGACCGCATCCACCAAGATCCACGGGACACGCCCTAGTTCTGGCCGCCGGACAGCTTCTCCCGCAGCGCCGCGAGCGCCTCATCGGACGCGAGCGCGCCACTGCTCTCACGCTCACCCCCGCCGCCCGGGCCGGGAGACGAAGGCGAAGCCGACGAAGACGACGAAGACGACGACGGGGACGGGGACGGGGACGACGAGGATGACGAGGATGACGAAGACGACGACGACTGGGTGCCCGCGTCCGCGGTCGCCTCGGCATCGGCCTTGCGTGCCTCCTCGACCTGCCTGCGATGCGCCTCATAGCGGGAGCGCGCCTCGCCGTACTGGCGTTCCCACTCCTCGCGCTGCTGGTCGAACCCTTCGAGCCACTCGCCGGTGTCGGAGTCGAACCCATCTGGATAGACGTAGTTGCCCTGCTCGTCGTACGTCGCGGGCATGCCGTAAAGCGTCGGGTCGAAGTCGTCGCCCACGGCCTCGGCGATGGTGCCCTCGTTGGCCTGCTTCAGCGACAGGCTGATCCGGCGCCGATCGAGGTCGATGTCAATGATCTTGACGAAGATCTCGTCGCCGACCTGCACAACCTGCTCGGGAATCTCGACATGGCGGTCCGCGAGCTCAGAGATGTGGACCAGGCCCTCGATGCCCTCCTCGACGCGCACGAACGCGCCGAACGGAACAAGCTTGGTGACCCGGCCCGGCACTACCTGCCCGATCTGATGGGTGCGCGCGAACTGCTGCCACGGGTCCTCCTGAGTGGACTTCAGGGACAGCGACACGCGCTCGCGGTCCATGTCCACATCAAGCACCTCGACCGTGACCTCCTGGCCGACCTCGACCACCTCGCTCGGGTGATCGATGTGCTTCCAGGACAGCTCGGACACGTGCACAAGGCCGTCCACACCGCCAAGATCGACAAACGCGCCGAAGTTGACGATGGACGACACGACGCCCTTGCGGATCTGGCCCTTCTGCAGTGTGTTGAGGAAGGTCTGGCGCACCTCGGACTGGGTCTGCTCGAGCCACGCGCGGCGGGAAAGAACCACGTTGTTGCGGTTCTTGTCCAGCTCGATGATCTTCGCTTCGAGCTCCCTGCCCACGTATGGCTGCAGGTCACGGACGCGCCGCATCTCAACGAGCGAGGCGGGCAGGAAGCCGCGCAGGCCGATGTCCAGAATCAGCCCGCCCTTGACGACCTCGATCACCGTGCCGGTGACCACGCCGTCCTCTTCCTTGATCTTCTCGATCGTGCCCCAGGCACGCTCGTACTGCGCGCGCTTCTTGGACAGGATGAGGCGGCCTTCCTTGTCCTCTTTCTGCAGGACAAGGGCCTCGATGTGCTCGCCGGTCTTGACCACGTCATGCGGGTCGACATCATGCTTGATCGACAGCTCGCGTGACGGGATCACTCCTTCGGTCTTGTAGCCGATGTCGAGCAAGACCTCGTCTCGATCGACCTTGACGACGGTCCCTTCGACTATGTCGCCGTCATTGAAGTACTTGATGGTCTCGTCGATCGCTGCGAGGAAGGCTTCCTCGGACCCGATGTCGTTGACCGCTACCTTGGGCGCTGAGGGTGCCTCGGTGCTACTCGTCATGTGGTGGTTGGCTCCGGATACGGACATTGGAATCTTCTTGAGCGCCAGGATTTGGCCGCCAGCCGATTAGCTACTCGCGGCCAGAGCGCAGCGATCAGGATATGAGAGCACGCGTGGCCGGTCAATCGAACCCGGTCACGTTAGCGTCTCACTAATGACCGGCCCCGGCTAATGACCGGCCTCGGCCCAGGTGCGGCCGGTACCTATCGACACCTGGAGTGGTACCCGCAGGCTGGCGGCGCCGCACATGCTGGAGGTGGCAAGCTCACGCAGCTCGTCGAGTTCGCCTGGGGCGACCTCGAACACAAGCTCGTCGTGTACCTGCAGCAGCATCCGCGAGCGAAGTCCCCGCTCGCGCAGCGCCCCGTCCACCGCAAGCATGGCCACCTTGATGATGTCGGCCGCAGATCCCTGGATCGGCGCGTTCAGAGCCATCCGTTCTGCCATCTCCCTGCGCTGCCTGTTGTCGGACAGCAGGTCGGGGAGATAGCGGCGGCGGCCGAGGATCGTCTCGGTGTACCCGTCCTTGCGCGCCTGGTCGACGATCGAGCGCAGATAGTCCCTGACCCCGCCGAACCGCTCGAAGTACTCGCCCATCAGCCCGCGCGCCTCTTCCGGGGTGATCCGCAGCTGCTGCGAAAGGCCGTAGGCGGACAGGCCGTAGGCCAGGCCGTAGTTCATCGCCTTGATCCTGGCGCGCAGATCCGGGCTCACCTGGCCGGCGGGCACGCCGAAGACGCGGGACGCGGTCGCGGCGTGGAAGTCGTGGCCGGACCCGAAGGCCTCGATCAGTGCGGCGTCACCGGACATGGACGCCATGATCCGCAGCTCTATCTGGCTGTAGTCCGCGGTGAGCAGGCACTCAAAGCCGGCCCCAGCGCTATCTACTATGAATCCTTCCCTTATCCGGCGGCCCTCCTCGGTCCGGATCGGGATGTTCTGCAGGTTGGGATCGGTGGAGGAGAGCCTGCCGGTCGCAGCGATCATCTGGTTGAACGTGGTGTGGATGCGGCCCTGATCGTCGGCCATCGGTATCAGCGAGTCCACGATGCTCTTCAGCCGCGCGACGTCGCGGTGCCTGAGCAGGTGCTCGAGCACGGGGTGACCGGTCTGGGCGAGCAGTCCGGTCAGCGCCTCAGAGTCGGTCGTGTAGCCGGTCTTGATCCGCTTGGTTTTCTGCAGCCCAAGCTCGGTGAACAGCACCTGTTGCAGCTGTTTGGGCGAGCCGAGGTTGAACTCGTGCCCGACCACGGCGTACGCGGCCTGCTCAGCCTCCTTGACCTGCCCGCCGAGACTCGCCGACATCTCAGCGAAGTGAGCGGTGTCCGCGGCGATCCCGGTCCGCTCCATCTCGGCGAGCACGGCGACAAGCGGAAGTTCGACGTCGTGCAGCAGGCGGGTGGCGCCGCGGCGCTCAAGGTCACTGTCGAGTGCGGCTGAGAGCTCGGCAGTGGCGCGCGCCTGCAACGCGAGCTCGCGGGCGGCCTCCTCCTCGCCCGTGCCGTCCAGGGTGAGCTGGCCGCCGTCGGCGGCGTCCGTGCGCAGCTCACGGCGCAGATAGCGGAGCGCAAGGTCGGCAAGGTCGAAGGAGCGCTGCCCGGGCAGCGCCAGGTAGGCAGCGAGTGCCGTGTCACTTGCCAGGCCGTCAAGGCGAAGCCCGCGGGCGGCGAACGCGAGGATCGGCCCCTTCGCGTCGTGCAGGACCTTTGGCTTGCCCGGATCGGCGAGCCAGGCCGCAAGCGCGCGCTCGTCATCCTCGGTCAGCTCGACCGGATCCACGTACGCGGCCGGCCCCTGCGTGCTCGCTATCGCCAGGCCGGTGAGCGTGCCCGTGCCGCGGCCCCAGCTGCCGGTGAGCGCGAGGCCCGCGGTCTGGTCGCCGCCCGCATTCTCCTCCAGCCAGCCTGCTAGTTCGTCGGCACCGGGCATGGCGAGATCCACCTCGAAGCCCTCTTCCGCCTCCGGCAGGGCCGACGAGAGGGTGGCGTAGAGCCGGTCCCGCAGCACCCGGAACTGCAGGGTGTCGAAGAGCTGGTGGATCGCCTCCCGATCCCACGCGCCAGGGCGGAGGTCGTGCGGGCCTGCCTCGAGCGGTACGTCGCGCGCGAGTTCGGTGAGCTGGCGGTTGCGCAGCACCGAGCCGAGATGCTCGCGCAGCGCGTCGCCCGCCCTGCCCTTGACCTCGCCGACGCGGTCGACGAGCGCGGCCAGCGAGCCGTATTCGCTGACCCACTTGATGGCGGTCTTCTCTCCCACGCCAGGGATGTTCGGCAGGTTGTCGCTCGGGTCGCCGCGGACCGCGGCAAAGTCGGGGTACTGCTCGGGCGTAAGACCGTATTTTTCCTTAACGGCGCCGGGGGTGAACCTGGTCATGTCACTGATACCGCGCCTGGTCATCAAGACGGTCACCCGATCCGTCACCAGCTGCAGCGCGTCACGGTCGCCGGTGACGATGAGCACGTCCATACCCTCGGCCGCGGCCTGCGTGGCCAGCGTCGCGATCACGTCGTCCGCCTCGTAGCCCGCGACGGAAAGCTGCCTGATGCCGAGCGCGGCGAGCACCTCGTGGATGAGGCTGAGCTGGCCGCGGAAGTCGGCGGGCGTCTCGCGGCGGTTCGCCTTGTACTCGACGTACTGGTCATGCCTGAAGGTCGGCTCGCTGCGGTCGAAGGCGACCGCGACGTGGGTGGGCTGTTCGTCCCGCAGGACGTTGATGAGCATCGCGGTGAAGCCGTAGACCGCGTTGGTGGGCTGGCCGGTGGTGGTGGAGAAGTTCTCCACCGGCAGGGCGAAGAACGCCCGGTAGGCAAGGGAGTGCCCGTCGAGCAGCAGCAGCCGGTCCCTGGTCGCTGCCTCGGCTGAGCTCTTCTTAGCGGTCTGGGTCTGCGTCTTGGTCGCGGTCGCCACACCGGAATCCTAGACGTGAGGTGTGACACCCGCGCGCAACGTGCCGTGGCCGGTGCGTGCCGGACAGGCAGCGTCCCGCCGCCCGGTCGCGGGCGGCGCGACGCTTGGGTGCTGTCAGCCGGCTCAGCGGGTGCTGAACGCGAAGATGGTCGTCGAGTTGAACGCCTTGCCCGGTTTCAGTTCGGTGGAGGGGAGGTTCGGCTGGTTCGGCGATCGGCGATCGGCGATGCCACCGTGCAGGCTGTTCACGCCATTGTTGATGGGCAGTGTGCAGGTCTCGGTCTTGCCGAGACTCGGCTTTCCTGCCGTCACGGCCTGGGACGGCAAATCGACTGGACGATCCCGCCGAAGGTAAGCACCTTGACCTGCATGCCGCTGCAGCTGGTCAGGGTGTAACGGTAGGTCGGCGTCACTTTGCCTATGTAAGGCTCAACGGTGCTGCCGAAGTGCGCGTGGCTCACGGCCGGGCCGCTGCGGCGTGCCCGCTGCTACCCGTGCCGCGGTGGCGCTTGCGATGCCCAGGGTGCCCGCCGCGCCGGCCGCGACGGCAACCGCCGCGCCGAGGCGTACTGCTCTTCCCCGCGTTATGCGAATGCGCATGATTACTGCGTTGCCTCGCCCCTTTGGGAAGCGAGATCGGATACCGGAGTACATCCTGATCTGTTGATCTAGCCGCGGCGCCCAGCTAAGGCAAATACATCCGGCGAGAAAGTTGATGAACACGTATTGCGCCGCCATAATGACCCATTGTCATCGCGCTTCTGGATACCGTCGCTGACGTCAGAAGATCGGAGCCCTGAGGAATGGATCGCGGCGCTGGACCGTGCCGATTGCACGGCCGGGCTCTGGCCACGGACAAATGGCCGCCGGCCGGGTCGGCGCCGCAGCGGCCTGCGCCAGTTCCTGGTGGAGTGCGCCCCTGGTGGCACGTGTTCAGCAGGTCACAGTACGCATTCACGTCGGGACTTCGCCATCATTTACGCAACCGGCCTCGATGCCACACATACTGGCAGCAACCATGACAAACAACGGATAACTAACCCATTTGCGGCGTCAGGTTCGTGAAGTAGCGGTGCTTTGCGCGGTGAGCCAGCGCATCGCTACGGTTGGGCACAGAGCCCGGGGCGGCCGAGTAGATAACGTGCCGGCCCGGGGAAGGCCAGCACGGCACCAAAGGTCCCCCGGGCTCCCCAAATGCCATAAATGACCTCCGGCAGGCACCCGCCGGTGACACATGATGGCCCATCATGCGCCAGATGAACCCTAGACCTCCGGTCCTCCCCGGTCGGGATCACTGCGGGCCTGGGGGGCGGGTGATGCCGTTCCCGGGCCCGGTCGCGGAGCGGGACTGCCCGGCGATTGCCCGGCAGCGCCGTCGCGGGCCCCCGGTGCGGGCCTGCCGGCATCCGCGCCGGCCGGCCCTGTGCCGCCGTCGAGGACCGCCTGGGCGACATTGCGCATGGTCATCCGCCGGTCCATGGATGTCTTCTGGATCCACCGGAAGGCCTGCGCCTCGGTCAGCCCGTACTGCTCCTGCAGCAGGCCCTTCGCGCGTTCGAGTACCTTGCGTGCCTCGAGTCGCTCCTGCAGGCTCTGCACTTCAGACTCGAGCGCGTGGATCTCGGTGAACCTGCTGACCGCCATCTCGATCGCTGGCACCAGGTCAGCCTTTGTGAACGGCTTCACCAGGTAGGCCATGGCACCCGCGTCGCGGGCCCGCTCCACGAGGTCACGCTGGGAGAAGGCGGTGAGGATGACCACCGGAGTGAGCCGCAGGGCCGCGATCTGCTCGGCGGCGGAGATGCCGTCGAGCACCGGCATCTTGATGTCCAGGATCACGAGGTCTGGCTTGAGGCTGCTGGTCAGGTCGACGGCGGTTCGGCCATCGCCCGCCTCCCCTGCGACGACGTAGCCCTCCTCCTCGAGCATCTCCTTCAGATCGAGGCGGATCAGTGCCTCGTCCTCCGCGATCACGACACGGCGCTGGGTCTCGGTCACCTGCAAGAGCGTACCCGGAGGCGGTAGATTGGCGCCTGACCGGACCTGGCACCTGTCAGCAACCCGCCTTTTGACCGACCTGAATAAGCCCCGGTAGACCAACAGGCAGAGTCCGCGGTCTCAAACACCGTGCAGTGTGGGTTCGAATCCCACCCGGGGCACGAGGCGAAAGACCGCCCGATTCGTGTGATTAGTATCACGTCGGGGTGCGCGGCCCCGATTTATTCGTTTTGCATCGTCAGGAAAGCGGGCGGGCGGTTGGCGAGATCGCTGCGGTAAGCGCGGTGCTGCCGCTCAGGTACCTGTCGGCCGCCGCCGCGGCGCTGCGGCCTTCCGCGATCGCCCACACGATCAGCGACTGGCCTCGGCCCATGTCTCCCGCGGCGAACACGCCTGGCACCGAGGTCGCGTACGACTCGTCCCTCGCGACGTTGCCGCGCGCGTCGAACCCGACGCCGAGGCCGGTCAGCAACGGGCCGCGCTCGGGTCCGGTGAACCCCATCGCGAGCAGCACGAGCTCGCAGGGAATCTCTCGCTCGGTGCCCTGGACCGGCTGCAACCTGCCGCCGGTCAGTTCGACGTCGACCAGCCGGAGGGCGCGCACCCGCGGCCGCCCGCCGGCGGTGCCCAGGAACTCCTGCGTGGACACCGCGTAGACGCGCTCGCCGCCCTCCTCGTGCGCGCCGGACACCCGGTAGATCAGCGGATACGTCGGCCACGGCTGATGTTCAGGCCGTGACCCGGGCGGCCGCGGCATGATCTCCAGCTGGGTCACAGACACCGCGCCCTGGCGCAGCGCCGTGCCGAGGCAGTCGGCGCCCGTGTCGCCGCCACCAATGATCACAACGTTCTTCCCGTGCGCAGTGATCGGCGTCATGGCCAGGTCTCCCTGGCTAACCCGGTTGGCGAGCGGAAGGTACTCCATCGCCTGGTGCACGCCGTCAAGTTCCCTGCCGGGCACCGGCAGGTCGCGCGCCGCCGTGGCGCCGCCGGCCAGCACGATCGCGTCGTAGCCCGCGCGCAGGTCTTCGGCGCAGATGTCCTCCCCCGCGGTCACGGAGCAGCGGAACACGGTGCCCTCCGCCCGCATCTGCGCGAGCCGCTTGTCCAGGTGGTCTTTCTCCATCTTGAACTCGGGGATGCCGTAGCGCAGCAGCCCGCCCGGCCGGTCCGCCCGCTCGAACACGGTAACCTCGTGCCCCGCGCGGGTCAGTTGCTGCGCGGCGGCGAGCCCGGCCGGCCCGGAGCCGATCACCGCGGCCCGCTTTCCCGTCGCTGCCAGCGGCGGGCGCGGCTGCACCCAGCCCTCCTGCCAGGCCCGGTTCACGATCTCGACCTCGACCTGCTTGATCGTGACGGGGTCGGCGTTGATGCCGAGCACGCACGCTGCCTCACACGGCGCCGGGCAGAGCCGCCCGGTGAACTCGGGGAAATTGTTGGTCGCGTGCAGCCGCTCGGCCGCCTCATGCCAGTCGTGCCGCCAGACCAGGTCGTTCCACTCCGGGATCAGGTTCCCGAGCGGGCAGCCGTGATGGCAGAACGGGATGCCGCAGTCCATGCAGCGGCCCGCCTGCCGCTCCAGCTTGCCCCGGTCGAAATCGGTATAGATCTCGCGCCAGTCCTGAATGCGCACGTCGAATGGCCGCCGCACAGGCGTCTCGCGCGGCGTGGTGAGGAATCCCTTTGGGTCCGCCATTGAGTTTGCCGTCTCCTGAAGATGAGGTGCTGAAGATGAGGTGCTGAAGATGACGTGTGGGGTCAAGTGACGTGTGGGGTCAACCGTGCGCCGCGGCCATGGCCTCGGCCATCACGGCCTCGTTCACGTCGCGGCCCTCGCGCTCTGCCCGCCTCGCCGCGGTGAGCACCCGCTTGTAGTCCTTCGGCATGACCTTGCAGAACCGCTCGACCGCAACGTCCCAGTCGGCGAGCAGCCGACGGGCGACAGCGGAATTCGTCTCCGCAAAGTGCCGCTGGACGATCTCGCGCAGGAACACGTGGTCGGCGTCCGCGAGGGGGTCAAGGTCCACCATCTCGGTGTTCACCCGGCGCGGGTCGAGGTCGAGCACGTACGCGATGCCGCCTGACATACCGGCGGCGAAGTTACGGCCGACCGGGCCGAGCACCACCACGCGCCCGCCCGTCATGTACTCGCACCCGTGGTCCCCCACGCCCTCGGCGACGGCGACGGCGCCCGAGTTCCGCACGCAGAACCGCTCGCCTACGACACCGCGCAGGAACACCTCGCCCGCCGTCGCGCCGTAGAGGATGACGTTGCCCGCGATGATCTGATCCTCCGCGGCGAAAGGCGCCGCCGGGTCGGGAGCCGCGATGATACGTCCGCCCGACAGGCCCTTGCCAAGGTAGTCGTTTGCGTCACCGGCGAGCCGGAGGGTGATCCCACGCGGCAGGAACGCGCCGAACGACTGCCCCGCGCTCCCAGTGAGCGAGATGTGCAGCGTGTCGTCAGGCAGGCCCTCGCCACCCCACCGCCGTGTCACCTCGTAGCCGAGCATGGTGCCCACGGTCCGGTTCACGTTGCGCACTGGGAGCTCGAGGCGGACAGGCGTGGCCTCGGCCAGCGTGCCCTCGGCTAGCTGAATCAACGTATTGTCCAGGGCCTTCGCGAGGCCGTGGTCCTGATCGGTCACCCGGTGCCTTGGCGCGTCCCGCCCGCCGCCTGCCACCGTGGCGGGCAGGTCAAGCACGGGCGACAGGTCAAGGCCTGATGCCTTCCAATGGTCGGCGGCGGCGGCGATATCGAGCAGTTCCGCCTGCCCGATCGCCTCGTTGAGCGTGCGGAAACCAAGGGCGGCCAGGTATTCGCGGACCTCCTGCGCGATGAACTCAAAGAAGGTCACCACGAACTCCGGCTTGCCGGAGAAGCGCTTGCGCAGCTCGGGGTTCTGGGTGGCCACACCGACGGGACAGGTGTCCAGGTGGCAGACGCGCATCATCACGCAGCCGGATACGACGAGGGGCGCGGTCGCGAAACCAAACTCTTCCGCGCCGAGCAGCGCCGCGATGATCACGTCACGGCCCGTCTTCATCTGGCCGTCCACCTGCACGACAATCCGGTCGCGCAACCCGTTGCGCAGCAGAGTCTGCTGGGTTTCGGCGAGGCCAAGCTCCCACGGCGCGCCCGCGTGCTTGATGCTGGTCAGAGCCGCGGCCCCGGTACCGCCGTCGTGCCCGGAGATCAGCACGACGTCGGCGTGCGCCTTGCTTACCCCGGCGGCGACCGTGCCGACGCCGACCTCGGCGACAAGCTTGACGTGCACCCGGGCGGCCGGGTTGGCGTTCTTCAGGTCGTGGATGAGCTGCGCCAGGTCCTCGATGGAGTAGATGTCGTGGTGCGGAGGCGGCGAGATCAGCCCCACGCCGGGGGTGGAGTACCTGGTCCTCGCGATCCATGGGTACACCTTGTGGCCGGGTAGCTGACCGCCCTCGCCCGGCTTGGCTCCCTGGGCCATCTTGATCTGCAGGTCATCGGCATTCACCAGGTATTCGCTCGTGACACCGAATCTGCCGCTTGCCACCTGCTTGACCGCCGACCTGCGCAGGTCACCGTTCGGGTCGGGAGCGAACCTGTCGGCGTCCTCACCGCCCTCCCCCGTGTTGGACTTGCCGCCGAGCCGGTTCATCGCGATCGCGAGGGTCTGGTGCGCCTCGGCGGAAATCGATCCGTAGGACATCGCACCTGTGGCGAACCGCCTGACGATCTCGCTGACCGGCTCGACCTCCTCGATCGGCACCGGCGGCCGGTCACCGCGGCCGTCTACCCCGCGGATGCGAAGCAGCCCGCGAAGCGTCATCAGGTGCCGTGCCTGGTCGTTGATCAGGCTCGTGTACTCCTTGAAGATCTCGTAACGGCGGCTGCGGGTGGCGTGCTGCAGCTTGAACACCGTCTCCGGGTTGAACAGATGCGGTTCGCCATCCCGCCGCCATTGGTACTCGCCGCCCGTTTCCAAACGGCGGTGCGGGAGTGGCGCGCCAGAGAGGGGGAACGCGTCTGCGTGGCGCTGCGCGACCTCGCTGGCGAGAACGTCGAAGCCGACGCCGCCGAGCCGCGAGGTGGTGCCGGTGAAACACCGCCCAATCACTTCTTGGCCGAGCCCCACTGCCTCGAAGATCTGCGCGCCGGTATAGGACGCGACTGTGGACACGCCCATCTTGGACATGATCTTCAGGACGCCCTTGCCCAGCGCCTTGATCAGGTTGGCTTCGGCCTGCTTCTCGCTGAGCCCGTCGAGCACACCGCTGCGGACCAGGTCCCCGGCGGTCTCGATGGCCAGGTACGGGTTGACCGCTGCGGCGCCGTAGCCAATGAGCAGCGCCGCGTGATGGCTCTCCCTGACGTCGCCCGCCTCCACTACCAGGCCAACCCTTGTGCGGGTCTTCTCCTTAATCAGATGGTGGTGCACCGCCCCCACGAGCAGCAGCGACGGGATCGGCGCGCGGTCGCGGGCGGACCAGCTTTCTGTCACCGTCCGGTCGGAAAGAACGATGATCCGGGCACCGCGGGCGATCGCCGCGGACACGTCCGCGCAGATCTCCGCCAGCCTGGCGGCCAGGGCGCCGCCCCCGCCGGTCAGCCGGTAACGGCCGTCGACCATGTACGCGGCGAAGCCGGGCAGGTTGCCGTCCTCGTTGATGTGGACGATCTTCGCCAGGTCGGCATTGCTGATTACCGGGAACGGCAGCACGATCTGCCTGCATGATGCGGGCCGGGGATGCATCAGGTTGCCCTCCGGCCCGATGGTGGACGCGAGTGAGGTGACGAGTTCCTCCCTGATCGCGTCCAGCGGCGGGTTGGTCACCTGGGCGAACAACTGGGTGAAGTAATCGAACACGAGGCGGGGCTTGTCGGATAGGGCGGCAATCGGGGTGTCGGTGCCCATCGACCCGATGGGCTCGGCCCCGGTCTGGGCCATCGGGGTCAGGATGAGCCGCAGTTCCTCCTCGGTATACCCGTGCCGTCGCTGATGGCTTATCAGTTCGTCGTGGGCGGGCAGCATCCGCTCCCGGCCGGGCAGATCGTCCAGGTGGAGCAGGCCGGCGTGCAGCCACTCGTCGTACGGGTGCTGGGCGGCAAGCTCGGCCTTGACCTCCTCATCCTCGATGATCCGGCCCAGGCTGGTGTCGGCAAGGAAGATCCGGCCCGGCTGCAGCCGTCCCTTGCGGATCACGGTCGCTGGATCGATGTCGAGCACCCCGACCTCGCTAGCGAGCACCACGAAGCCGTCATCGGTGATCCAGTAACGGCCTGGACGCAAGCCGTTACGGTCGAGCACGGCGCCGATCACCGTGCCGTCGGTGAAGGCCACACAGGCCGGGCCGTCCCACGGCTCCATGAGGGTGCCGTGGAACTGGTAAAAGGCCTTACGCGCCGGGTCCATCTCCGCGTGGTTTTCCCACGGCTCCGGGATCATCATCAGCACGGCGTGCGCGAGCGAGCGGCCGCCCATGTGCAGCAGTTCCAGGCACTCGTCGAAGCTGGCCGAGTCACTGGCGTCGCTGTCGAGCACCGGAAAGAGCCGCTCTATGCCGCGGCCGCCCGGGCCGTCCAGGATGCCGCCCGGGCCGTCCAGGATGCCGCCTGTGGCCAGCATCGCCTCGCGTGCCCGCATCCAGTTGCGGTTGCCCCTGATCGTGTTGATCTCGCCGTTGTGCGCTATGTACCTGTACGGGTGCGCGAGCGGCCAGGAAGGGAAGGTGTTCGTGGAGAACCTGGAATGCACCAGAGCCAGGCCGCTCGTGTACCGCCGGTCGGACAGGTCCGGGTAGAACGGCTCAAGCTGCGGCGCGGTCAGCATCCCCTTGTAGGTGATGGTCCGCGCGGAAAGGCTGGCGAAGTACACGCCGGCCTCGTGCTCGGCACGCTTTCTGAGGCAGAACGCGCGGCGGTCAAGGTCGATGCCGGTAGGCAGCGCAGCGCCAGCGCCGCCGGCCGCGCCGGCCGCCGCCGGCTCCGCGCGCGCGCCCGCTACGAACAACTGCGCCAGGTGCGGCATCACAGCGCGCGCGCCCGGACCGCAGAACGATGGATCGTGCGGGACGTCACGCCAGCCGAGGACGGTCAGGCCCTCCTCTGCCGCGATCCGCTCGATGGCCTCGACGTCCACCGCGCGCTCGGGCGCCGAACGGCTGAGGAAGGCCGTTCCTGCCGCGTACGCTCCCGGCTCGGGCAGGGCAAACGCGATCACCTGGCGGAAGAATCCGTCGGGGATCTGGGTCAGAATGCCGGCGCCGTCACCTGTGTCGGGCTCGCTGCCCTTCGCACCACGATGCTCGAGGTTGCGGAGGACGGCCAGGCCCTTCGCGACGGTGCCGTGACCGCGGCGGCCCGTGAGGTCGGCAACGAAGCCGACGCCGCACGCATCGTGCTCATAGCTGGCGTCGTAGAGCCCGCGGCGGCGATCCGGGGACGCGACGCCCCGGAGCCCACCGAGATCCTGTGTGCGTGCATGGAGCATTGGACCTCCAGCCGTCTCGCCTGCGGATCCTGCTTAAGATGCAGCCGGGACAACTTTGGCCCTGCTCATGCTATCCGCTTGAGATTACCTCACCAGGGGAATGATCCCCTGAATCCGCAGAGTCCGAAACGTCCGAAGTGGCACAGGCAGGGCGGCTCGTACCCGCGGTAGCCCCCGGACGAACGCTGTCTCTGAGCGTATGCAGTGCGTCAAGCAATCCGGCAAGCTGCCCGGGACTGAGGGCGCTGGTGAACCATCGGTCGATGTCAGCCAGGTGGTCTGGCAGCACGCCGGCGAGCCGCCGTGCGCCCTCCCCGGTCAGCACAGCGAACGAGCCTCTGCGGTCCGACGGGCAGGTCTGCCGCTCCACGGTCCCCGACCGCTCGAGCCTGTCGACAATCCGGGTGACGCCGCTCGTGGACATGCCGGCCTGGGCGGCGAGATCGGTCATCCGTAGCCGTTGCCCAGGCGACCTCGCGAGCCGCAGCAGCACCTCGAACTCGAGCGGCGCGATGCCGTGGGCAGCAAATGTCGGGGCGAGCTTGGCATGCAGCCCGGCGAAGGTCTCGGCAAGCAAGCCCACCGCCGTCAGCCGCGGGTCGTCAGTAATCACTACGCTGTCCTCAATATTGTTGACGGTGGGAATACTTTACATGTAACGTTTGCTTCGTCAAATATTCAAGCTTCAGCATCTTCCAGGAGGTCTCCGTGAGCGATGCAAACACCCGCACGTGGGAAGGCATCACGATCCCGGCACCGGGGAAGTTCGCCCTTGACCCGTACCACACCCGGATCGGGTTCGTCGCAAGGCACCTGATGGTAAGCCGGGTCCGCGGCCGCTTCGGCGAGTTCTCTGGATACATCAACGTGGCCGAGGACCCGCTGCAGTCAACCGCCGAACTGGTAATCAAGACCGCCAGCGTTGATACTGGCGTACCCGCCAGGGACGGCGACCTCAAGGGCGAGAACTTCCTGAACGTGGAGAAGTACCCAGAGATCACCTTCCACACCACCCGCGTCGCCGGTCATGAGGGCGCCGTGTTCCACGTCGTCGGCGACCTCACCGTCCGCGAGGTGACCCGCCAGGTCGAGCTCGAGGTGGAAATCGAGGGGGTCACCGACCAGCCGGCCGTGATGGGCGGCAAGCAGGTCATCGGGTTCAGCATGACCGGTGAGATCGACCGCGAGGACTGGGGCATCCACACCAACATGCCGCTCGAGGGCGGCGGCTTCGTCGTGGGCAAGAAGATCAAGATCGAGATCGAGGGCGAGGCGGACCGCGAGGACTGACCGGCCTTGGCCGGCCGCCGTGGTTGGCCCGTAGGGTGCGGCAGACACCCCCCTACGGGCCAACGATCAAGCTCGTCCGGCCTCCGGTCACGGCCTCGGCTCCACGACAGTGGCCGGTGGGACCGCTGGGATCGCTGGGGCCGGTAGGACCGCTGGGACCGGTAGGGCCGGTGGGGCCGGTGAACAAGCAGGCCTTGCCGATCGCCGCCTGGATCACCGCCCGCATCCACCAAGATCCACGGGACGCCCTCGCGATCATTAACACCGGCTGCTGCCGCGGCCGTTCGCCGGCGGGCAGCAGTCCGGTCACCTGTTGGCTTCCTCCGTCTTCGCCGCTGCGGCGTCCTCGTCCGCCGCCAATTCGCCCCCGTCGTCGTCAGCCCGCCTCCGCTCGCCAGCGACCATCTCCTGGGTCAGCGTGACCGCGGCCTGATCTTGGCCAGCAGCCGCGGGACCGCCTGGCTGCGAGGCGATGGCGGGCGCGGCCGCCGCCGGCGGTTCGATGCGGTCGGGGCCGACCTTGCCGCGGGTGCGGTACAGGTAGAGGACACCGCCGGCAATGATGATGATCGCCGTCCACTGATTGACCCGCAGGCCCAGGATGTGGTGCGCATAGTCGATCCGCAGCGATTCCGTGATGAACCTGCCGACACCGTAAGCCGCGACGTACAGCGCGAACGTGCGGTCACCGGTCAGCAGGAACCTGCGCGCGGCCCAGATGACGAGCAGTGCGACACCCACATCCCACAGCGACTCGTAGAGGAACGTGGGCTGATAGGTGGTGATGTTCTCGAACCCTGCGGCACGATGCTGCGGTGAGATCTCAAGCGCCCAAGGCAGCGTCGAGGGCCGGCCGTAAAGCTCCTGGTTGAACCAATTTCCCCAGCGGCCGATCGCCTGCGCAAACGCGATTCCGGGCGCCGCCGCGCCTGCGACAGGGCCAAGCTTGACTCCGGCGCGCCTGCACGCGATCCATGCGCCCACCGCGCCGACCGCGATGGCGCCTGGGATGCCGATTCCGCCATCCCAGATCCTGAACACATTCCACGGATCCTTGCCGGCACCGAAGTACAGCTCATAGTCCGTGATCACGTGGTAAAGCCGGGCACCGACCAAGCCGAAAGGCACTGCCCAGGTGGCGACGTCCAGCATCAGCCCGGGGCGGCCGCCGATCGCCTGGTAGCGGCGCTCTGCCACCCAGACCGCCACGATGACCCCGGCGATGATGCAGAGCGCGTAGGCACGGATGGGAATCGGTCCCAGATGCCACACGCCCTGAGACGGGCTCGGGATGAATGCGATGGCCATAGCCCCGGACGTTACTCGCTACCGCTGGCCGATGGCGCATCGTCAGGCCGAAGGGGTGTCTTCGGCCTGACCGGTGTGCGGACCCGGACGCCATGGGCAAGATCGGCGGCGAGGCCGGCCACGGCCGCCACGCCAGCGTCCAGATCAGGCGCGCTGAGCAGGCATTGCACGAAAGCGGAGCCGACGATGACCCCGTCAGCGAACTGCGCGACGCGCGCGGCCTGCGCGCCGTCCCTGACCCCAAGCCCGACGCCGACAGGCAGCGTCGTATGTTCCCGCACCCGTGCGACGAGTCCCGCCGCCGCATCGCTCACCACGTCACGCGCGCCAGTCACTCCCATGACCGACGCCGCGTACACGAAGCCGCGGCACACCGAAACCACTTTCGCCAGCCGCTCGCGGGTTGAGCTCGGCGCGACGACGAACACCGGATCGAGCCCGCAGCGGTCCGCGGCGCGCAGCCAGGGCCCGGCCTCCTCCGGGTTCAGATCGGGGGTGATCATGCCGGATCCCCCGGCCAGGGCGAGGTCCCTGGCGAAAGCGTCCACGCCATATGACTCCACCGGATTCCAGTACGTCATGACGAGCGCGGGCACGCCGGCCGACGCGAGCGCCTGCACGGTGCGCAGCACGTCGGTGGTGCGCACGCCGCCGGTCAGGGCACGGTGCACCGCTTCCTGGATGACTGGCCCGTCGATCAGCGGATCGGTGTAAGGCAGCCCGACCTCGATCATGTCGACGCCCGCTTCCGCCATGGCGGTCGCGGCCGCGATCGCGCCGTCGACGGAGGGGAATCCTGCTGGCAGGTAGCCGATCAGCGCGCCGCGCCCGTCGGCCCCGGCCTTCTCGAAGACACCGGAGACCGCAGTCACGGCCGCGCCCCGGCGGTGCCCGGGGTGCCGTCCAGGGCGGTGTCGGCGGTCATGTGCAGCCAGCGCGCCGCGGTGTCGACGTCCTTATCGCCCCGCCCCGACAAGTTCACGAGCAGGATCGCGTCCGGTCCGAGCTCACGGCCGATGTCAAGCGCTCCGGCCAGGGCGTGCGCGGACTCCAGCGCCGGGATGATCCCCTCCTGCCGGCAAAGCAGCACGAAGGCATCCATCGCCTGCTGGTCGGTTACGGCGCTGTAGGTGGCACGTCCCGTGTCACGCAGCCACGCGTGTTCAGGGCCCACACCCGGGTAGTCGAGGCCCGCCGAGATCGAATGCGTTTCCAGCGTCTGGCCATCGGCGTCCTGCAGCAGGTAGGTACGCATGCCGTGAATGATCCCCGATGATCCGCCGACCAGGGTCGCGGCGTGCCGGCCGGTCGCCAAGCCGTCGCCGCCCGCCTCGACGCCGAACAGGCGCACCCCAGCGTCAGGGATGAACGCGTGGAAGACGCCGATCGCGTTCGATCCGCCGCCCACGCATGCGATCACCGCATCTGGGAGGCGCCCGGTGAGCTCGAGCACCTGGGCGCGTGCCTCAACGCCGATGACCCGCTGGAAGTCGCGCACCATGACGGGGAAGGGATGCGGACCTCCCGCAGAACCGATGCAGTAGTGCGTATGTCCGACGGTGGTCACCCAGTCGCGGAATGCCTCGTTCATGGCATCCTTGAGCGTCCTGGTGCCGATCCGCACGGGGACGACCTCCGCCCCGAGCATGCGCATCCTGACCACGTTGAGCGCCTGCCGCCTGGTGTCCTCCTCGCCCATATAGACCACACAGTCGAGGCCGAGGAAGGCGCACGCGGTCGCGGTCGCGACGCCATGCTGCCCCGCGCCGGTTTCCGCGATCACGCGGCTCTTGCCCATCCTGCGGGCAAGCAGGGCCTGCCCGAGCACATTGTTGATCTTGTGTGAGCCGGTGTGCGCCAGATCCTCGCGCTTGAGCAGGACCCGGCAGCCGCCCGCGTGAGCGGCGAAACGCGGCGCCTCGGTGAGCGCGGTCGGCCTGCCCGCGTAAGTGCGCAGGAGATGATCAAGCTCGGCCTGGAATTGCGGGTCCGCCCGCGCGTCACGGTAGGCGGCCGCGAGCTCGTCGAGCGCCGGTATGAGCGCCTCGGGCGCGAACCGCCCGCCGTACGGCCCGAAGTGGCCGGTCGCGTCCGGTACAGTCGCGTCAGGCGCGGTTGACGCGAGCTGGTCCTGAACGGCTGCCGCGGCGCGTGCCTCGCCTGGAACGGTCACCCTCGGTCACCGCGCAAAGCCGGGTGCAACCCCACCGTCACCAGATCGGCAACCGCGCTGCGCGGGTCCTTGCCCGTGACCAGGCTCTCCCCGACGAGTACCGCGTCCGCCCCCGCAGCGGCGTACGCGAGCAGGTCGTGCGGCCCGCGCACGCCGGACTCCGCGACCTTCACGATCGAGTCGGGGATCAGCGGAGCGAGTTGCGCGAAGATCGTGCGGTCGACCTCGAGCGTGACCAGGTTCCGCGCGTTGACCCCGATGACCTTCGCGCCGGCGTCAACGGCACGCCTGGTCTCCTCGGCGGTGTGCGCCTCGACGAGCGGCAGCAGCCCGATGGACTCCGCCCGCTCGACAAGAGAGATCAGCGCGCTCTGGTCGAGCGCGGCGACGATCAGCAGTGCCATGTCGGCACCATGCGCGCGCGCCTCCCAGAGCTGGTAGGAGCTGAGGATGAAGTCCTTGCGCAGCACAGGTACCTCGACGGAACCGCGCACGGCGGCCAGGTCCGCCAGGGTGCCGCCAAACCTGCGTGGCTCGGTGAGCACACTGATGACACGCGCGCCACCCGCCGCATAGTCACGGGCAAGGGCGGCAGGATCCGCGATGGCCGCAAGCTCGCCCTTGGACGGGCTCGCCCGTTTCACCTCGGCAATCACCGCGACATCGTCGCCATTGAGAGCGGACAGCGCGCTCCGCGTCCACGGTGCCTCGCGGGCCATCTCCTTCAGGCGATCCAGACTGGTTCGCCGCTGCCGCTCGGCGAGATCCGCGCGCACACTGGCCAGAATTTCGTCCAGAACGCTCACGCCGATACGGGTCCCCTCCGGTCGGTTGCCATGCGTCCCCGATGCTATCCGGACAGCTGGCCCGCCGATACTCCGCCCCCGACGCAGCGGTCATACCCTGCCAGAACACGGCACGGCCGCAGCTGTGCCGCAGTCGCGGGCGCGGCCCGCTGAGCCTTGGTCTGTGCCGCGGTCGCGGCGCGGCCCGCTGAGCCTCGGTCTATGCCACGGTCGCGGCGCGGCTGCGTGTGCCGCGGTCGCGGCGCAGGCACTGCACGGCCGCGGCACAGCCCGCGAGTCAGCCGACCGTCCCGTTCTTGCTGCTCGAGAAGAGGTAGACGACGAAGATGAAGCCGAGCACGTCGAGCACGGTCGACACGGTAGCCCAGGTCCGTGCGTTCTTTGCGGCTGCCACGGCGCCCTGCCGGTCGCCTGCCAGCCACCTCGGCATGACCTGGCGGGCGAAATGCATGGACGCCAGACCGGTCGGGACGCCACCGATCAGGCAGAACAGCACTCCGCCGATGGTGGCGATGATCGCCCAGGACAGATACGTCGGCGGCGGCGTGCCGGACCACCCCGCTGGGCTTCCATAGCCCGCTGGTGCGCCGTAACCGCCCGCTGGTGCGCCGTAGCCGCCCTCCGGTGCGCCGTGGCCGCCCGCCGGGTCCGCCCCTCCGTACGGCGGGGCGCCGTAACCAGGCTGATGTGGACCGGCGCCCTGCGGGAACCCGTCCGGTCCCCAGTGCGGCCGCCCGCCTGCGCCCTGGGGCTCGTGGCCCGCACCACCCTGCTCGCCCGTGCTGCCAGGCGGATTCCCGTGGCTCATGGCCGGGCAGCGTAGCGTAACCGGGTCTGGATGCACAGCGGGCGTGGTGGCGGCACGCGGCCCGTAGCCGTCCCGCGGCTACCCGTCCCGCGGCTGCCCGTCCCGCGGCTGCCCGTCCCGCGGCTGCCCGTCCCGCGGCTGCCCGTCCCGCGGCTGCCCGTCCCGCGGCTGCCCCTCCCGCGGCTGCCCCTCCCGCGGCTGCCCCTCCCGCGGCTGCCCCTCCCGCGGCTGCCCGTCCCGCGGCTGCCCGTCCCGCGGCTGCCCATCCCGCGGCGCAGGTGCGTCGGCCGCGTAGCCGACGCCGCGCACCGTACGGATCGGGCTGTGCATGCCAAGCTTGGCGCGCAGCGCCGCGACATGCACGTCGACCGCCCGCGTGCCAGCCGCAGCCCGGGCGGCCCTGACCGCGCCAAGCAGTTCCTCCCTGCTGAACACCCGGCCCGCGTTGCCGACAAGAAACGCCAGGAGCCCGAACTCGGTGGCGGTGAGCCTCGCTTCGGCCCCGGCGACACTGACCCGCCCTGCCTCGGCATCGAGCGTCAGCTCACCCACGGTGTAGGTGCCCGCGGG
Source organism: uncultured Actinomycetota bacterium (assembly GCA_963727015.1). Lineage (GTDB taxonomy): Bacteria > Actinomycetota > Actinomycetes > Streptosporangiales > Streptosporangiaceae > DATFVJ01. Next base: position 152,708 of record CAVSEV010000012.1, read on the forward strand.
CACGCTGCTGACCGCGGCGCGCTCCGTCACGGCAACTGGCTGGCGCAACGCGGCACGAACCCGAGCGACCAGAACCCGCGGGCTGAAGGGGCGGGCGAGGCAACGGCTCTCACCTGCGAGCCCGACGTGGCGCGGTCGCAGCCCACCCGGACCGGCCAGGCAGATCAACTCCGGCCCGCTCGCGTGGCCACGCAGCGGCAGCCTGCGGCGGATCATGCCGGGCGTGAGCCCAGGCATGGTGAGGTCGAGAATCACCACAGCCGGTGACCCGCCGCGCAGCGCCAGCGCTGCCTCCGCCGGGGTGACCGCGACGCGTACGTTCAGGCCGTCACGCTCGAGGTACCTGCGGGCGAGCTCGGCGACCGCGGCCTCATGCTCGACGACGAGCACGAGGCCAGGGCCGCAGTCATCGCCGTCATCGCCGTGATCGCCGTGATCGCCTTGATCGCCGTCATCGGCCGGTGGACTCACCCAGCACTCCGCCCGCAGCGTCGGGAATCGGTGATGTGCCAGGCGCACCACGACCGACGGCCCCGTCGCCGCGCGCCAGGTCCGATGGTCCAGCAGCGGCCGCTGGCAACCCGCCGTAAGCGCGGACGACGGCCGGATGGCACAGCGCGCCCGCGATGACGATGGCGAAGACCGTGCCGCCCACGTAGCGCTCGAGAAGGAACCGGTAGAGGCCGAACACGATCAGGACCATCTCAAAGCCAAGTACCACGGTGCGTGCCGCTTGCGTGCCCGTACGCGCGAGCGCGGCGAGCACGCACAGCGCGGCGACGAGCATCAGCGTGGTCACCACGAGCGAGGTGGTCCGGCGGCTGAACAGCAAGCTCACCGCGGCGGCCGCACCCGCTTGCGCGACCATCAGCCTGGAGACCAGATGTACGTGTTCGCGCGCGGGCCCGGCCACGCGGGCCGGGGCCCGCCGCAGCAACTCTGTCCTGTTCACGCTCACCTCCGCACGATGGCCAGGCCGCGACGGCCGCCGGGCGTAACCACCTCGAAGTACACAACGGCGTTCTCCATAGCCAGGGTAGCTCCGCTTACTGGCCCGTTTGGGGCGCCCTGCGGCGAACGGCGTCCAGGTGGGTGCCCAGGCGGGTGAGTGCAGGCAGGCGCTTCGGCGCGAGCCGAGGGTGGCACGCGATGGCCCATCGGGTGCCAGCCCGCCCCGGGGCCGATGGTGCACTAGCTGGAATCCGGCGCGGCCGGTCAGCCGTGCCCGCGTGGCACCGTCGGATCGGCGCCCCTGTCGAGTGCGTCCCACGCCGCGGCGGGATCCGTGCTTGCACCGCCCGCCGGTGGCGGAGGACCCCCGGGCCGGTCGTACTTGCCCGACATGGCGGGCCACCGGGGCCCGCGCCACGCGGCGAGCGCGCCGGCACAGACGATAACCAGGCCGCCTGCGGCGGCCACCGCCCACCACGGGAACGCTGCCATCGCCAGGTGGGCCGGGGCGGCCGTGGCGATCGAGCGGGCGGCCGCTGCCGCCGCCACATGCGCATGGCTGACGGACATAGGAGCAGCGGCCACGATCAGCAAGCCGAGCAAGGCGAGCAGCACGCCGGCAACCCGCCTGAGCGCGCCGCGGGTCGCGATGACAGCGGCCAGGCAGGCGAGCGCGGCGAGCGCGAGGGCGTTCGCGGCCGGCACCAGCTCGTGCCCGGTAACGGTGACGCTGGAGTTCGGCAGCGGCGGGGCGGGCACGAACGACGCATGCGCCCACGGCTGAGCGGCGGCGAGCAGTACGATCCCAGCGCCCGCAGCTCCTGCGGCGAGCGTCACGCCGAACTCGCGGCGCGCCAGCGCTTTCTGCGGCATCGCGTCACCCGGAAGCCGGGCGCTCGCCAGCGACCGCGTCAAGGTTCCCCGCGTCGAAACATGTCCTGTCCCCGGTGTGGCACGCCCCGCCGACCTGATCCACCTGGACGAGCACGGCGTCGCCGTCGCAGTCAAGCGCGACTGACTTGACCAGCTGCAGGTGGCCTGAGGTCATACCCTTCACCCAGTATTCGCTGCGGCTGCGCGACCAGTAGGTACACCGGCCCGTGGTGAGCGTCCGGTGCAGCGCGGCGTCGTCCATCCAGCCCAGCATCAGCACCTCGCCGGTGTCGTACTGCTGTGCGATGGCTGCGAACAGGCCATGCTCGTCGCGCTTGAGCCTGGCGGCGATCTCGGGGTCCAGCATCACGGCTTCCTTGCTCCTGCTCCAGTGTGTTGTTTGATTCTCCCAGCTGAACTGGCCCGCGCACGCATCGATGCCACGCGGCGCAGATCCGGCTAAGATCAACATGTGAATTTCTCCCGCAAGGAACGGGGTGCGCTGTGCGTGCTGCTCGGCGAGAAGGGCCCCGACGCGCCTACGCTCTGCGAAGGGTGGGCGACCCGTGACCTCGCCGCCCACCTGGTACTGCGTGAGCACCGCCCGGACGCCGCGGCCGGCATCCTCGGTGGCCCGCTCGCCGGCTACACCGCCCACGTCCAGCAGCGGATCGCGGAACAGCATGACTATCCGCGGCTGATTGACATGATCAAGCACGGTCCGCCCCGGCTGTCCTTCTTCGGGATTCCAGGCGTGGACGAGCGCGCCAACGCGGTCGAGTACTTCGTACATCACGAGGACGTGCGCCGGGGGGCGCCCGGCTGGGAACCGCGGCAGCTCGACCCGGCCATGGAGGACGTGCTGTGGCGCAGGCTCGGCATGGCCAGGATCTTGCTGCGCAGGGCCCCGTGCGGCGTCGTGCTGCGGCGGGCGGGATCACCGGATACACAGGCGATCACCGCGAAACGGGGAACGCCGACGGTGACAGTGACGGGCACGCCGGGCGAACTGACGCTCTGGTCTCTCGGCCGCACCTCGGCCGCCCAGGTGGAAGTGGACGGCGAGGCCGACGCGGTGAAACGGCTGGGCGAGGCCCGCTGGCGGCTGTGACGCCAAGCGGTCCGTGCGGTGCGCACCTGGCCGGGCCGGCGCAGTCCGCTGACTGGCCACTCAAGCAATCTCCGTGCGCGGGCGAAGGGGAAGTTACGCTTAGGGCCAGGCGCCATGTGACCGTCGGCTCCGAGGAGAGGTGCGCCGTGGCCGGCATCCGGGCAGGCGACTGGCCTGCCGCTGCAGCAACCCGCATGGCACCAGCCGTGATCAATGTCGGCATGACGCACGTGGCGCGGGTCTACGACTACCGTTGGCTGCCTGCAGAAACGCTTGACTTGGCCGACCCCGGTGTGGCTGCCGAACAGGTCACCGTCCGCAGCCGCCCCGACGTCGCCCCGTTCTTCCACAGTCTGGACATGGTGAACACGGGCGTCGGCCAGGTGCACCGCCCGCGGCCGGCGCCAGCTAACCCATTACCATTCGTGACATTCCGCACTACGGCGCGGTAGGCCGGAAGCCATGAGAGGAAAGGCATACTGTGGCCGACAACAAGGCAGATGACTGGTTCGCCCCCATCCCGTCCGGCAAAGAGCCGGTCGAGATCGACACGACGGTCGCCCACCCGGCCCCAGATCTCCGGCAGTAGGTGCTCAACTGCCGGAATTCTGGGCCCGCGTCTACGACTATTGGCTCGGCGGCAAGGACAACTACGCCGCCAACAGGGACGCGGCCGAATATGTGATCAGCGCCCGGCCGACAATTCTCCGCGACATCCGCGCGAACCGGGCCTTTCTTGGCCGTGCGGTGGCGTGGCTAGCCCGCGAGCAGGGCATGCGGCAGTTCTTTGACGTCGGCACCGGCATTCCCACTAGCCCGAACGTGCACGAAATTGTCCAGACGATCGCACCGGAGAGCCGCGTCGTTTACGTCGATAACGACCCGCTCGTGCATGCGCACGCCCGTGCGCTGCTCGCCACCTCGTAATCCGCTTCGGCCTCCTCGGGTCCCGGCCGCCAGCGGTGGCACTGCACGATGCCGGGCGGGAAAAGCTCAAGGCCGTCGAGCCGAGAACTAGGGAGTCCCCTAGATGGCTTTGATGATCTTCTCGAGGAACCTCGAGGTGGCGGTGGGCGGCTCCGCCTCGGCACTAAGCCGGTCCATGACCTCCATGTAACGATCGGTGTCCTCGCGCCTGTCCAGGTAAACGGCGCTCGTCAGCTGTTCGAGGTAGACGAGGTCCGGCAGATCACTCTCGGCGAAGCGCATGATGGTGAACGCGCCCCCCGCAGCGGGGTGACCGCCATGCCGGAAAGGCACGACCTGCAGGACGACGTTCGGCAGCTCGCTGATCTCGATGAGATGCTTCAGCTGGCCCCGCATCACCTCAGCTCCACCGATCGGCCGCCGCAGTGCCGCCTCATCCACCACGATCCACACGGTAGGTGGCTGGGGGCACGTCAGTAGCTCCTGGCGGGTCAGGCGCAGGCTCACCCGGCGCTCGATCTCCTCGGCGGGGGCGGACCTGTGACCGAGAATGGTGACGGCGCGGACGTAGTCCTCGGTCTGGCAGAGCCCAGGTACGAACTGCAGCTCATAGGATCGCATCAGCGAAGCCGCCTGTTCGAGGCCGATGTAGATTTCGAACCAGTCCGGCAGGATGTCGTTGTACCTGGCCCACCAGCCCTGGACGTTGGCCCGCTCCGCGAGCGCTTCGAGTGCCGCGCGTTCCTGCTCGTCTTCGACACCGTACAGGGCCAGCAGATCCGCGACATCGCGTCCCTTGAAGCCCACCCGGCCGTGCTCAAGACGGCTGATCTTAGAGCGGGACGCCCTGATCTCGTAGCCGGCTTCCTCGCGGGTGATGCCCCGCGCCTCGCGCAGGCGGCGCAATTGGCCGCCGAGCAGCATGCGCAGAACCGTGGGACCGCCCCTTGGCATCGCAAGGATGCGGTCCACGGGCAAGTCGCTGGCCGGCGGAACGGCGCTCATGCTGGCTCCCGGAGCAATGGGAGGGCACCAGGTGCCCGTTCACGGCCGTCGCCGGAATGCATGTCACGTACTCCCCGCGCCGGAGGGGCCATCTATGGGCATGACCTGTACAGCTGGCTGCGGGGCGCACAGCGCACATTATCACTTGCACACCGTTTCGTCCCCTTATGACGCGCGGTGCGCGGCATTTCAGTACCGCGGCTGCCGCGGCGGGGTGCGGCGCCAGTTCTGCGCAGCGTTACCAGACGCGCACGTAACAAATGCACGTGCATTCGCGCTTGAATCAGACCTTGCAACTGGCGCGTGCGTACGGGAGTATTTGGCCGGACATACCACGTATGTGCCCCGATCGATGGGACCCTCGCGGATGGTGATGACAGCACACTCGTCGCGCTTGGCGGCTCGGCCTGTAACCAGCGCAGCGTACCTGGACTGGCTGCGGCCGGCCGTAGAGGTCGCCGCACCTGCGGGCAGGTACTTCGCCCCCGTGCCCGTCAGGGGCGGCTGGACCCGCTCACCGCGGGTGGCCACGCGCACGCCTGGCCTTGAATTCGGATCGGTCAAGGCGGCTAGGGACTTCGCCCGCGCGACTCTGCGCCGCTGGGGAATGGCGGACCTGGGAAACGACGTCGGTGTGGTCGTATCCGAGCTGCTGACCAACGCCCTTCGGCACGCCCTGCCGAGGCGGGCGGGATTCGCCGCCGCGCCGATCCGGATCGGCCTGCTCCACCCTGGGCCCTGCGTGCTGTGCGCGGTGGCAGATCCGAGCGATCAGGTACCGGTCGTCAGGGAGCCCGATCACCTCGCCGAGACCGGTCGTGGCCTGCACGTCATCGCTTCACTTAGTGACCGCTGGGGCTGGACCGCACCGGGCCGGAACGGGAAAGTGGTGTGGGCCACGCTGCCCGCCCGGGCATGCCAGTGATCCGCGCCCCACGACGCTACTGATCCCGCGGCCCGGGACGATACCCGATCCCGGACCGGCACATTACCGAGCCGCGTCCCGTTGGCCGGCCTCACCCGTGGGCGCAGGTGGGCACATCGTGGGCCATTATCAGCGCACGGAATGCCCTGCGGCACGAAGAGCGTCCTTCACCTCGCTGATCCGGAGCTGGCCGAAGTGGAACACGCTGGCGGCGAGCACCGCGTCTGCGCCGGCCTCGACCGCCGGCGCGAAGTCGGCGAGGCCGCCCGCTCCACCGCTCGCGATCACCGGCACCGTTACCGCGGCACGGATGGCATGGATCATCTCGATGTCGTAACCAGCCTTGGTGCCGTCCGCATCCATCGAGTTCAGCAGGACCTCACCTGCGCCAAGCCCGGCGGCGCGTGCCGCCCACTCGACCGCGTCCAGCCCGGTGCCGCGGCGGCCGCCGTGCGTAGTCACCTCGAATCCGCTCGGCGTGCCCGAGCCCCGGCGGGCGTCGACCGACAGCACCACGCATTGTGAACCGAACCGCGCAGCCGCATCGCCGAGCAGGGCCGGCCTGGCCACCGCCGCCGTGTTCAGCGAGACCTTGTCGGCTCCCGCCCTGAGCAGCCGGTCCACGTCACCGACGCTGCGCACCCCGCCGCCGACCGTCAGCGGGATGAACACCTGGCTCGCGGTGGCCCCGACCACGTCGTACATGGTGTCGCGGCCCCCGCTGGACGCCGTGATGTCGAGGAAGACGAGCTCGTCGGCCCCTTCTTCGCCGTAGGCCCTGGCCAGTTCCACGGGGTCACCGGCATCGCGCAGCGTGCGGAAGTTCACCCCCTTGACGACACGGCCCGCGTCCACATCGAGGCAGGGGATGACCCTCACAGCGACTGTCATGCCACCGCACCGGCGCGCCGCCCCCGCAGGTGGCCCCCTGGCCCGTACGCGATCGCCTCGACCTCCACGAGCATCCGCGGGTCGACGAGGCGGGACACTTCCACCATCGTGGTCGCGGGCAGCACTTCGGCAAAGGCCTCGCCGTGCGCACGGCCGTACTCCTCCCACCGGCTGATGTCGGTGACGAAGATCCTGGTCCGCACGACATCGGCAACGGTCATGCCGAGCTGGCCAAGCGCCGACGCCACGTTGGCGATCGCCTGCACTGTCTGGTGATACGCGTCACCCTCGTGCAGCAGCTTGCCATCCTGCACCGAGGTGCATCCGCTGACGAAGACGTAGTCACCCGCCGCGACGGCCCGGCTGTAACCAACCACCGGCTCCCACGGCGTCTCCGAGGAAATCTTCTTTGTGTTCATGCGGCCACTGCCTCCAGCGCTTGGGTCAGGGTGAACGCCCCGGCGTAAAGCGCCTTGCCGACGATGGCGCCCTCCACCCCGAGAGGTTCGAGCGAGGCGATCGCACGCAGGTCGTCCAGGCTGGCCACCCCGCCGCTGGCGATCACCGGCCGCGGCGTGGCGGCCGACACTGCGCGCAGCAGGTCAAGATTTGGCCCCGTCATGGTGCCATCTTTGCTTACATCGGTGACCACGTATCGTGGGCACCCGTCGTTCTCCAGCCGCTGCAGCACGTCGGCGAGCATGCCGCCCTCGGAGGTCCAGCCGCGGGCCGCGAGCCGCGAGCCGCGAACATCCAGGCCGACGGCGATCTTCTCGCCGTGCTCGGCAATCACTTCGCGCACCCAACCCGGATTCTCCAGCGCAGCGGTGCCGATGTTGACGCGCGCGCACCCGGTGGCGAGCGCGGCAGCCAGCGAACTGTCGTCGCGGATCCCGCCAGACAGCTCAACGTTGATGTCGAGTTTTCCCACCACCTCCGCGAGCAGGTCACGGTTGGCGCCGCGGCCGAAGGCGGCATCCAGGTCCACCAGATGGATCCACGTCGCGCCGCCACGCTGCCACGCGAGCGCCGCCTCGACCGGGTCGCCGTATGAGGTCTCGGTACCGGCCGCACCCTGGACGAGCCGCACGGCCAGGCCCCGGGACACGTCGACCGCAGGGAACAGGGTCAGCGTCATGAGAAGAACATCCGTTCCGGTTGACGCCCGCTCGACGCGGGGATATCTACACGTTTTCCAGCCAGTTCCTGAGCAGCACGGCGCCCGCGTCGCCGGATTTCTCCGGATGGAACTGGGTGGCAGAAAGCGGCCCGTCCTCGACCGCGGCGGCGAACTGCTCGCCGTGCTCCGCCCACGTCACCCGCGCGGTCCCGGGATCATCCCAGGTACGCACGGCATAGGAGTGCACGAAGTAGAACCGGGTGCCAGGGTCAAGCCCGGCGAAAAGGACCGAGCCTGGCGCCGCGCGCACCGTGTTCCAGCCCATATGCGGAAGCACGGGGGCATTGAGGCGCTCCACCGTCGCGGGCCAGAGTCCGCAGCCTTCTGTGACCACACCGTGCTCGACACCGGCGGCAAACATGATCTGCATGCCAACGCAGATGCCGAGAACCGGCCGCGAGCCGGCCAGTCTCTTGCCGATCACGTGATCGCCGCGGATCTTCCTGAGCCCTGTCATGCAGGCCGCGAAGGCGCCTACGCCGGGAACAACCAGCCCGTCCGCGTTCAGCGCGGCCTCGTGGTCGGCGGTAATCTCGGCGTCCGCGCCGACGCGGGCCAGCGCACGCTGCGCTGAGCGCAGATTACCCGACCCGTAGTCGAGCACGGCGATCTCCGGTCGGTGCGGTCGGCTCACAGGACCCCCTTGGTGCTGGGCACCCCGGTGGACCGCGGGTCGGGCGCGGCGGCATCCCGCAGCGCCCTGGCGACGGCCTTGAACTGGGCTTCCACGATGTGGTGCGGATTTCGGCCAGCCAGCACCCGCACGTGCAGGCAGATCCCCGCGCTCGACCCGAGGGACTCGAAGATGTGCCTGGTCAGCGTGGTGTCATACGAGCCGATGAGCGGAGCCATCGATGCCGGTTCCTCGTGCACGACGTAAGGCCGCCCCGACAGGTCCACCGCTGCCTGCACGAGTGCCTCGTCGAGCGGCACGAGCGCGTCGCCGAACCGGCGGATTCCCGCCTTGTCGCCGAGCGCCGCCCGTAGCGCCTCACCAAGCACGATCGCCGTGTCCTCGACCGTATGATGCGCGTCTACCTCGATGTCCCCGTTCGCGCGCACGGCCAGGTCGATCCCGCCGTGCTTGGCGAGCTGGGCGAGCATGTGATCGAAGAACGGCACTCCGGTCGAGACCTCGGCGAGCCCGGTGCCGTCGAGGTCGAGTTCCACTACGACGCGGGTCTCCTTGGTGACCCGCTCGGCGCGTGCAGTCCTGCTCATGCGTCACCTGCCGCCGAGGGCCGGCCCGCTGTTACGGCACTGAGCGCGTGCCGGAACCGCGCCATCTCGGTCGGGGTGCCGATGCTCACCCGCAACCAGCTGGGCGGGCCGGCCTCACGTACGAGCACGCCGTGGTCCAGCAGGCCCTGCCATGCCGCATGCCTGTCGGCGAATTCTCCGAAGAGCACGAAGTTGGCATCCGAGTCAGCCACCTCGAAGCCCTCATCACGCAGCCAGGTTACGGTGGCGTCGCGCTCGGCCCGCAGCGCAGCGACCGCTTCGAGCAGCTCGCCGGCGTATGCGAGCGCAGTGCGCGCGACCGCTTGCGTGACTGCCGACAGGTGGTAGGGCAGCCGGACCAGCAACAGGGCGTCGACCACGGCCGGGTCCGCTGCGAGGTAGCCCAGCCGGGCGCCGGCCATCGCGAACGCCTTTGACATGGTGCGGGTCACGACAAGGCGCGGGCAATCGGGCAGCAGGGTCAGCGCGCTCGGCCCGCTCGCCCTGGCAAACTCGGCGTACGCCTCGTCCACTACGACCATGCCGGAGGTTGCCTCGCACACCGCTTTGGTCACCCCGAGCGCGAGCGCGCTACCGGTGGGGTTGTTCGGTGAGGTGAGAAAGACCACGTCGGGCTGATGCTGCTTGACCGCGGCCACCGCGTCCTCCGCGCTCAGGCCGAAGTCCACGCCGCGCTGTCCGCTGATCCAGGCGGTGCCGGTGGTCCGGGCGATCACGGGGTGCATCGAGTAGGAAGGCTCGAATCCCAGCGCGGTCCTGCCCGGCCCGCCGAACGCCTGCAGCAACTGCTGTATGACCTCGTTCGAGCCGTTGGCCGCCCAGACCTGGCGGGCGGTCAGCCCGTGGCCCAGATAGCGGGCCAGGTCCGCGCGCAGCTCAGTGGCGTCACGATCAGGGTAACGGTTGAGGGTGGCCGCTGCGGCGGCGACCGCGGCGCTGATCGCCGCGACTAGCCGTGGCGACGGTGGATACGGATTCTCGTTGGTGTTCAGCTGAACGGCTACCGCGAGCTGCGGCGCACCGTAAGGTTCGCGCCCGCGCAGGTCGTCCCTGATCGGCAGATCAGCGAGCCGCATCGCCGGGACGTTCATTGCAGCCTTACCTGGACCGCGGCGACGTGCGCGGTCAGGTCCTCGGCGCCCCCGAGCGCGCCAATGTGTGCCGCGGCGCCGGACAGGGCCGCGCGATCGCACTCAACCACGTGGATTCCGCGCAGGAACGACAGGGTGGAAAGGCCACCGCAGTAGCGGGCGGTGCCACCGGTGGGCAGCACGTGGTTCGAGCCGGCCAGATAGTCACCGAGTGACACCGGTGCGTAGGGTCCCACGAATATGGCACCCGCGTTACGGACCCGCGCCGCATCGGCGTGAGCATGCCGTGTCTGTATTTCGAGATGCTCGGGCGCCCATGCGTCGGCGACCGCAAGGGCGGCCGCGATATCGTCCACCAGGACGTGCGCGGATTGCCCGGCAAACGCCGCCTCGATCCTGCCGCGGTGCGCGGCGCCGGGAAGCTGGCGGGCAAGCTCGGCATCGACACGGTCGGCGAGCGCCGGATCCGGGGTGATGTGCAAGCAGGCGGCCAGCTCATCATGCTCGGCCTGAGCGATGAGGTCGGCGGCGACGAACACCGGATCGGCGCTCTGATCGGCGACGATCGCGACCTCGGTCGGGCCGGCCTCTGAGTCGATTCCGATCCGGCCGCGCAGCAGCCGCTTCGCGGCTGCGACGTAAACGTTGCCCGGCCCGCTCACCATGTCGGCGGCGGCGCAGCCGGCCGTTCCGTACGCGAACATCGCGATCGCCTGGGCGCCCCCGACAGCGTGCACCTCGTCCACGCCGAGTAGCGCGCACGCGGCAAGAATGGCGGGGTGCGGGAGGCCACCGTGTTCGCGCTGCGGCGGTGACGCCACGGCGAGGGATCCCACTCCTGCCACCTGCGCGGGGACGACGTTCATGACAACGGACGAGGGATAGGCGACCAGGCCGCCCGGCACGTAAAGGCCGACCCTGCCGACCGGGATGTAGCGCTCGGTGACCTGCGCGCCGCCGGTGACGCGAGTCGTGGTCTGCACGGGCAACTGCGCCTCGTGCACAAGCCGCGCCCGTCTGGCGGCCTCCTCGAGTGCCGCGCGGACCGGCGGGCCGAGCCCGTTCGCCGCTGCCGTCAGCGCGGCGGGCGGCACCCGGGTTGACTCAGCGTCCACTCCATCGAATCTCGCAGTAAGATCGCGGATCGCGGCGGCGCCGCGCTGGCGAACCTCTTCGCAGATGGGCAGCACCGCATCAAGCGCGGCCCCGACGTCGAGGGCTGCCCGCGGCAGGACGCGGGAAAGCTTCTCCTGGCTCAGGTCGGCAGCAGATGCCCCGCGCAAGTCGACTCGAGAAATCACCCCCCAAGTTTAGGGGCCGCGCGCTCCGGTCACGCCTCGCCTCGGTGCCACGCCGGGGCGTCGCGGTGCTCGGGGCGGGCCGCGGTGCTCAAGAGTAAGCAGCGCAGCGGGCTTCAGTAGCTTTCCGTTGGCGGCGGCGCGGCGCCGCCCCTCGGCGCCAGCGTCTCCGCCGCGGAGCGGCTGTGCCGCTGACCGGCCAGCAGTTCGGCCACCCCCACGCAGAGGGCCGTGGTAAGCGGCCAGAATACGAGGGCAGCGTGCGCGCGCAGCACGAGCGGAGCGTGCAGGATGGCGCCCTGATGGCTGAGGAACAGCGTGCTGTGGAAAGACGAGTGGCCGATGCTGCTGCCGATCCACCACTCCACCAGCGACGCGGCCAGGCCGCCGAGGATCAGCCCCGCGGCGGCGGCCGCGCCGTACCTGCGCACGGCGGTGAGGTAGCCGGCCACGCCGGCGAGCAGCCCTCCGACCACGCCGATCACGCAGAACCAGCCGTCGGCGGCGATGAACGCCTTCGTCTCCGGGTTGATAACCTCCGCCACACCGTGCCCGGTGACGATGACGGCCACCCGCGGGGTGATCGCCGCCCAGATGAACCCTGCGGGCACGCCGAGCAGCGCGACCACGAGCGTGACAAGGGCGAGTACCACCGGTGTGCGGCCAAGGGCGCGGCCCTGGCGGCGGCCGGCAGCGAGCGTTTCTTCTGCAGCCATCGTGTGCTGAAGGGTATGGGATCGCCGCGACGGCCGCGCCTTGCTACGGTGTACTAACGGTCAGGAGCCCCAACGCGACGCACAGGGGATTGCATGATCGAGGTTAACGATCTCAGCAAGCGCTACGGCAGCAAGCTTGCCGTCGACGACCTGAGCTTCACTGTCGAGCCGGGCAGAGTCACTGGATTCCTTGGGCCCAACGGCGCAGGCAAGTCGACCACGATGCGGCTGGTGCTCGGTCTCGACCATCCGAACGCCGGATCCGCGACGATCAACGGCAAGCCGTACCACGAGCTGGCCAGGCCGCTGCGCACCGTGGGCGCGCTGCTCGAGGTCAAGTCAGTGCACAGCGGGCGCAGCGCCCGTAATCACCTGCTGTTCCTGGCGCAGACCCAGGGTCTGCCACGCACCAGGGTGGATGAGGTGCTCGGGCTTGTCGGGCTGGCCGAAGTAGCTGACAAGCGGGCTGGCAGCTTCTCGCTTGGCATGAGCCAGCGGCTCGGCATCGCCGCAGCCATGCTCGGCGACCCGCAGGTCCTGCTGCTTGACGAGCCGGTGAACGGGCTTGACCCCGAGGGCGTGCTGTGGATCAGGAACCTCATGAAGCAGCTTGCCGCCGAGGGCCGGACCATCCTGGTGTCCAGTCACCTGATGAACGAGATGGCCGTCACTGCGGACCACCTGATCGTCATCGGCCGCGGCAGGCTCATCACCGAATCAAGCACCCAGGATGTCATTGCGCGCAGCACCGACAAGTCGGTCCGGGTGCGCAGTCCCGACGCGGCGCGGCTCGCGGAACTGATCACTGCGGCGGGCGGCACCGTGGTGCCCGGCGGGACGGTCGCGCCGGGCGAGCTCGTTCCCACGAACGGTGCCGGGCTGGTCACGGTCACGGGCATGGAGGCGCCGCGGATCGGCGAGCTCGCGGCGTCCGCTTCGATCGTGCTGCACGAGCTGACCCCGCTAGCCTCGCTGGAAGACGCGTTCATGGAGCTGACGTCCGGCAGCCTGGAGTTTGGCAAGCACGGACCTGAACCGGTGGCTGCCACGGACGGGAGTGCACGATGACGAGCGCATCGCCGGTCACCACCCCGGCCCGCGTGCCCGCCGTCCCATCGGCTGGCCGCGCCGGATTCGGCGGCCTGCTGCGCGCCGAGTGGACGAAGATCCGCTCGGTGCGTTCCACGGTCTGGACGCTGATCCTCTTCGTTGTAATCACTGTCGGCTTCACCACACTGTTCACATGGCTGACCGTGGCCAACTGGAACGGCCCGCGGGCGGCGCCGCGTGACGCGACGGTCGCGTCCGATCCGATCCGTTTTATCCTGGGCGCTGGGATCGGGCTCGGCCAGCTCACGATCTGCGTGCTGGGCGCGCTTGTGATCACAACCGAGTATTCGACGGGGGTTATCCGCGCTTCGCTGCTTGCGGTGCCGCGGCGGATCCACATGCTGGCCGCCAAGGCGGTGGTATTCGCGGCGCTGCTGCTCGTGGTGGCGGAAATCGTGGTCTTCTGCTCGTTCTTCCTCGGCTCGGCCATCCTGCACAGCCGCGTGGCCGTGTCGCTGAGCGGCCAGGGCGTTGCCCGCGCCGTCGTCGGCGCCGGGCTCTACCTCAGCGTGCTCGGCCTTTTCGCGCTGGCGATCGGCGCGCTGATCCGGCACACCGCGGGCGCCATCACCACGGTCATCGGCGTCGTGTTCGTGCTGCCGATTCTCTCTGGCCTGCTACCCGGCAGCTGGGGCGCGCACATCGACGCCTACCTGCCCGTGCAAGCCGGGTCACTGATCGACGAGGCGCATCAGCAGTCCGGTCAGCTGCTCAGCCCGTGGCAGGGCTTCGGTGTGTTCTGCCTATGGACCGCCGTGCTGTTGGGCGTGGCAGCATTCCTGCTGGTGCGCCGAGACGCCTGAGCCAGCCTGAAGTCGCTCAGGCGGTGACGAGCGCGGCGGCTCCGAGCAGGCTCTTGATGTCCGCCATGAAGCTGTTGCTCGGCTCCACAGAAAACTCGGAAAGGTCGATGAGCAATGGGTTGCGGCCCGGTCGCTCCAGCTTGAGGTGAACGCGGGTGGCACCAGGGTGGGCGTGCAGGACGTGCTTGAGCTCGGCCGCGAGCCCTGCGGTGATCTTGTCCTGGCGCAGGGCGATGACCAGCGGCGGACCGGTTCCCGGGCCGGCCGACGAGATGTCGAGCGGGGTCAGATCCTGGGCGAATATGCTCACCGTGCCGTCTCTCTCGTTCAGCCGGCCCTTGACACAGACCGTCGCGTCGCCGGCCAGTTCGCCCGTGTACAGGGAATACACCTTCGGGAAGAACAGCACCTCGATGGAGCCGTCCAGGTCCTCGATAGTGACGATGGCCCATGGGTTGCCGCTCTTCTTGTTGATCCGGCGGTCCACCGACGAGATCAGGCCTGCCACCTTGACGTCACCTTCGGTGCGGCCAGAGGCCAGCAGCTCGGCGATGGAGACGTCCCTGTTTCCTTCCAGAATGCGCTGCGCGCCATCGAGCGGGTGGCTGGACACATACAGGCCGAGCATCTCCCTTTCCTGGCTGAGCAGGAACTTGCGCGGCCACTCTTCCGCGCTGAGCTCGAAGTTCAGGCCGATGCGCTGGCGCGGGTCGGCGTCGCCGTCTTGCTCGCTCGCACCGAAGAGGTCGAACTGCCCGATCGCTTCCTGGCGCTTCACGCCGATCACCGCGTCGACGGCCTGATCCTGAATCAGGCACAGTGACTTGCGGGAGTGACCGAGGGAGTCGAAGGCGCCCGCTTTGATCAGCGATTCGACCACGCGCTTGTTGCACACAGTGATCTCGGCCTTGTCGAGGAAGTCTGCGAATGAGGTGTAGCCGCCCTTTTTGCGGCGCGTCGCAACGATCGACGAGATCACGCTGGAACCGACATTCCTGATGGCGCCAAGCCCGAAGCGGATGTCGGTGCCGACGGGGGTGAAGGACCAGTCCGACTCGTTGACGTCGGGAGGCAGCACCTTGATACCAAGTTTGCGGCACTCGGCCAGGTAAATGGCCATCTTGTCCTTGTCGTCACCGACCGAGGTCAGCAGCGCGGCCATGTACTCTGCGGTGAAGTTCGCCTTGAGGTAGGCCGTCCAGTAGGAGACGACGCCGTAACCGGCAGTGTGCGACTTGTTGAAGCCATAGCCGGAGAACGGGACGAGCACGTCCCACACGGCCTTGATCGCCTCCGTCGAGTATCCGTTCGCCGCCATCCCGGCGGAGAACTCCTCCCAGGACGCGTCCAGGATCTCCTTCTTCTTCTTGCCCATCGCACGGCGCAGCAGGTCCGCTCGGCCGAGCGAGTAACCGGCAAGCTGCTGCGCGATCGCCATCACTTGCTCCTGGTAGACGACCATGTGGTACGTCTCACCCAGGATCGGCTCCAGGGCCTGCGCAAGCTCTGGGTGTATCGGCTCGATCCGCTGCCGGCCATTCTTGCGGTCGGCGTAGTTGATGTGCGTGTTGGCGGCCATCGGGCCCGGCCGGTACAGCGCGAGCACGGCGGCGATGTCGCCAAAGCCTGTCGGGATCATCAACTTGAGCAGGTTCCGCATCGGGCCGCCGTCGAGCTGGAAGACGCCCAGCGTGTCACCGCGGGCAAGCAGCTCATACGTGGCCTTGTCGTCGAGCGCGAGATTCTCCAGGTCGATATCGATGCCACGGTTCGCTTTGACGTTTACGATCGCGTCCCCGATCACCGTTAGGTTCCGCAAGCCGAGGAAGTCCATCTTGAGCAGGCCGAGTTCCTCGCACTGCGGGAATGGGAAGCCCGTAATGATCGCGCCGTCGTCCTCACGGCGGTGAATCGGCAGCACGTCGAGCAATGGCTCGGCCGACAAGATGATCCCTGCGGCGTGCACGCCGCTGCCGCGGGTCAGGCCCTCGATGCCGCGGGCGGTGTCAATAACCCGCTTGACGTCAGGGTCTTCCTCGTAGAGCGCGCGGACCTCAGCCGCCTCGCTGTAGCGCTCGTGCGCCGGATCGATGATTCCCGACAGCGAGATCCCCTTGCCGAACACATCAGGGGGCATCGCCTTCGTGATCTTGTCGCCGAGTGCGTAAGGATAGCCGAGGACGCGGCAGGAGTCCTTGATGGCGGCCTTGGCTTTGATCGTGCCGAAGGTGAGGATCTGGCAGACCCGGTCATCGCCGAACTTCTCGGTGACGTAACGGATCATGTCGCCGCGCCTGCGCTCGTCGAAGTCCAGGTCGACGTCGGGCATTGTGATCCGCTCGGGATTGAGGAAACGCTCGAACAGCAGCGAATGCTCGAGCGGGTCAAGGTCGGTGATGCCGAGAACGTAGGCGACCATCGACCCGGTGGCCGACCCGCGGCCCGGACCGAGGCCGATGCGGTTGGCGCGCGCGTACTGGCAGATGTCGGCGACTACGAGGAAGTAGGCCGGGAAACCCATCGCCTCGATGACGCCGAGCTCGTAGTCGATGCGCTCATGCACCTGTTGCGCAGGCGCGGCGCCGAAGCGGCGGGCGACACCCTTGACGACCTCCTTGCGCAGCCAGGATGACTGCGTCTCCCCGTCGGGGACGGGGAACCTCGGCATCCGGTCGATCGACTTGAAGACCTCGTCGTACGGCGCCACCCGGTCTGCGATCATGAGCGAGCTGTCGCACGCGCCAGGCACCTGCGCGTCCCAGAGCCCGCGCATCTCCGCCGGGCTTTTCAGGTAGTAGCCGTCGCCGTTGAACCTGAACCGCTTCGGGTCGTCGAGCGTCTTGCCGGTGCCCACGCAGAGAAGGATCTCGTGGGCCTCGGCCTGGTCCTTGGTGACGTAGTGGCCATCGTTCGTCGCGAGCGGCCGAAGATCAAGGCGGCCCGCGATGTCGAGCAGCCCGGTCCGCACCGACCGCTCGATCGGCAGGCCATGGTCCATCAACTCGAGAAAGAAATTGTCCTTGCCGAAGATGTCGCGGTAGGAGGCGGCCGCCTCGAGCGCCCTGCTGAACTGGCCAAGCCGCAGCCTGGTCTGCACCTCGCCTGACGGGCACCCGGTGGTGGCGATGATCCCCCCGGCATGCTCGGCGATCAGTTCAGCGTCCATCCGCGGCTTGCGGTAGTAACCCTCGATGGACGCCAGGCTCGACAGGCGGAACAGATTACGCAGCCCCGTCGCATCCGCCGCGAGCATGGTCATGTGGGTGTACGCCCCTGCGCCCGAGACGTCTCCGCCCTCACCGTCGGGGTCGGAATCACGCTGACCACCCTCGGCCCAGAAGACCGGGCGCTTCAGGAAGCGGGATTCAGGCGCCAGGTAGGCCTCGATCCCGATGATGGGCTTGACGCCTGCCTTCTTCGCTTGCTGGAAGAACTCGTAGGCGCCGAACATGTTGCCGTGGTCGGTCATCCCGACTGCTGGCATGCCAAGCTTGGCGGCTTCTGCGAACAGCGGCCCCACCTTTGCCGCCCCATCCAGCATCGAGTACTCGGTGTGCACGTGAAGATGCACGAAAGAGGCCGCGGACTGGGCTGCCGCCATGGGCGATCTTCCTCCTCATGAGCCTGCTCTGCATTCTGCTGAGCTGAGCCTGCTGAGCTGAGCCTGCTGAGCTGAGCCTGCTGAGCTGAGCCTGCTGAGCTGAGCTGAGCCTGCCGAGCTGAGCCTGCTGAGCTGAGCCTTTGGCGAGCTGAGCCTGCCGAGCTGAGCCTGTATTGGGGCACGCCCCATCGCGCGTGCTGCACACGCGTCGCGGTTCAGGACCGGGGGAAGTGGCCGAAGCGCCGCCGCTGGCGGCCGCGCCGGCCCGGCCATGCTAGCTGTGCTGCCCGGGCAGAACTCGCCCGGATGGCTCGCTTGGATGGGCTGTGCAACGTAGCCTAACCGGCGCCGGAGGTGGCGGCTATACGACACTCCGGATGCGTCAGTTGCCCTCGTTTTCCGCCGTTTGCTGTTGTTCGCCGCTGCTGGCCATGGGTGTCCGGGCGCTCACGAGCAGTGGAACCCTGGATGCGCCATTGCGGGTCGCATGGAGCGTGTTGCAGAACTCTTGCGGGTTGTGGTTCAGGGCGCGGGCTGGGCTTGGTACTGGTGCGGTCTGGGCTGGGTGCTGGGGGTGCTTGTCGTGTTTCCTGGTTCCGGCGGTTTGTGCGGGCGTGGCGGAGCGCGGCGTTATGCCGGGCGGGTGCGGCGGGACAGGAGGCCGAACCGCGGGAACACGTTGTGCGGCTGGCGGAAAGAGGCCACGCCCTGGCGCCGCCAGCGCTCCCACGCCGCAGCGGGCGCCGCCGGCGGACCTTCGCTGTCCGCCTCCAGCACCGTGACCTGGTGCCCGTCCCGTGCGAGCATGACCGCTGCGGACGGGCCGATCACGCTGCCCCCGCACACCGCGTACGGCCGGCCCGCGGCAGCTTGTTCATCGCGTTCCTATGGCGATCACGGCGGCCTGCGGCATGCCTTCGCTGGTCGAGTGCTCCCTGACGAGATCAGCGAATGCGGCGGTCGCCCGGTCGATCGCCGCCGCGGGCAGGCTGGTGAACAGCGGCCGCAGCGGAGGAGTCCAATCGGGCAGGTGGCGGAAAAACAACGCAGGATCGGGCAGTCGCCAGCGATGGGTCACCTGGTGCACGGCGACATCGGTGAAGCCCGCCGCCCGCAGAGCTTGCCCCAGCCCCGCCGCCTCGCACAGATGCGCCCACGGCGGCGGTGCACCCGCAGGCAGATCAGGAACTGCGCGGGCAAGGGCAGCACCCATCAGCTGGGGCAGGCCGGTCCGCGTCATGTCCCAGGAGGCGATCCCGGCACGCCCGCCGGGCCGCAGTACCCGGCGCAGCTCCCGCAGGCCGGCCAGAGGCTCGGGGAAGAATATCAGCCCGAACGTCGACGTCCCCAGGTCGAAGCTTTCATCTTCCAGGCCCAGCGCCTGGCCGTCCATCACCTCGGCCTGGGCGTCGAGACCTTCGGCGGCGAAACGGCGCGCATCACCTCCACCATCCCGGGGGCGAAATCGGTCGCGAGAACCTCGGCCCCGCGCCGGGCCGCCTCTGCTGCCACCACGCCAGTACCGGCCGCGACATCCAGCAGCCGAAACCGGCCCATGCCGCTGGTCAGCCCGAGTAAGTCCAAGGTGGTGATTGCGTAGGGGCGCATGATCGGCGCGATTGCGTCGTCGTAGCCCGGCGCCGCACGGCTCCACACCTCGGGACGGTGAAGCTGGCCCGTCGCCCGCTTGCTCACCGCGTGACTCCTGCACGGGCAGCGGCAGGGCACCGGCGCACCACAGCTGATGTCGCCATGGACGGTTCCTCACGGGTTGGTCACGCCACGCGGGCATGGGTTGATGGTCGCGGCGGCCCGGACCAGGCGGGCCGGTCAGGACGCCAGCCGGTCCAGGACGCCTGCCTGTGCGAGCATGGCGAACCGGTCCGGCACGCCCCAGTGCTCCACGATGCGCCCGCCGACGACCCGGGCTATGTCGATCACGGTGAAGTCCACCGGGCGACCGGGCGGCGGCCCGAAGAACGGGCCCGTCACGGTGCCCCGGGCCCGCACCCGCACCCAGATGACATCCCCCGCCTCGGCGAAGTCCTCGATGGTGTAGGCGATGTCCGGGACGGCCGCGTGCACGTTGCCGATCGCGGCCTTGACGTGCGCGATCGCCTCGGCGCCCGCCCCGGCCAGGCCGAACTGGTGGTCGATGAGGTCCGGGGAGCACAGCTGGTCGACCACGCTGGCGTCCCCGGCGGCGAAGCCCTCGTCGAACATGCGCTGCATCACGGTGAAGGCCTCGGACGTGCGCTGGCCGGGAGCGGGCGGGGCGGACGGGGCGGGCACGGACATGGCGACCTCCTAGTAGGTGGCAGGCTCTGGAGCGGCTGAAATATATTAGATGCAAGAGCGCTGTATTGGATACATCAATGATGGAACGAAATTTGGAGCCTGTCAAACCGCGCCGCCGCTACAACGCGGCCCAGCGCCGGGCGCAGGCCCGGGCCACCCGGCGTACCGTGCTGGACACCGCCGGGCAGCTGTTCGCCGCCCGCGGCTACGGGCGGACCAGCATGCGCGACATCGCCGCGGCGGCCGGGGTATCGGTGGAGACCCTGTACGGGTACTTCCGCACCAAGGCGGGCCTGCTCAAGGAGCTCCTCGACGTCACGGTGGCAGGCGACGATGAGCCGGTAGCGGTCCCGGACCGGGCCCCGATCCAGGCCATCAGGTCCGACCCGGACGGCCGCGGCAAGCTCACCCGCTACGCGGCGTTCCTCAGCCAGGTCCAGGCGCGGCTCGCCCCGCTGTTCCAGATCATCCGGGGAGCGGCCGATGCCGACGAAAGCGTGGCCATGCTGTGGGCCGAGCTCGGCGACCAGCGGCTGGCCAGCATGACCATGTTCGCCGAGCACTTGGCCGCCGCCGGCCTGCTGGCCCCCGGGCTCACCGTGGAGGCGGCCCGCGATGAGCTGTGGGCGCTGGGAGCCGCCGAGGTCTACCACCTGCTGGTCTGCCAGCGCGGCTGGTCACCGGACAGGTACCGGGACTGGCTGGCGGAAGTCTGGGCCAGCCGGCTGCTCGCCGAACCCGGCTAGCGCCGGGCCGCCGCACACCCAGCCCTACCCGCCCGCCACACCGCCGAGCCCGCGTCCCCGGCGGAGCTTCCCGGCGGAGCTTCCCGGCGGCGCGCCGGGGGTCACTGGTAGTCGGCACTGGCGGGGTCGCGTAGCGGGCGCAGCTGCGGTCCGGCTGGCGGAGTGAAGGCGTACCGGCCCGGCAGGTTGACGTGCTTGCCTCCGAGCGGAGACAGCCGGGCGGCATCCTCGTCGGTTGCTTCTTCCCCCTGGCTGCGGAGCGCAGTGGGCGCGGCGTCGATGAAACGGGTGTTCCACAGCACCACGGCGTTGAGGACCAGGCCGAGGGCGCCGAGTTGATCCTCCTGGCCTTCTCTGCAGGCCTGGCGCAGCTCGCCGCGCTGGCCGTGGAAGATCTTGCGGGCGAGCCGGTGCCGGGATTCCTGGATGGTGAGCTGCCGGTGCACGGTGCGCCGGTAGCCTTCGCCGGCGGGTTCGACGAAGGCGAGCAGGTGCAGGGTCTTAGCGACCCGCCCGTATCCGGCGAACGCCTGGCCAAGCGCGGTCGGGTGGAGGTCGCGGCCGAGCATGCGCAGCAGGTCATAGGCGCGGACCTGGCTGGTGACCAGGGACCCGGCCACGCGCAGCATGTCGTCCCAGTGGGTGCGGATCTTGGCCAGGCTGACCTGGTGCCGGGCCAGCGCGTTCAGCGACCCGTAGTCCCCTTCGGGGGCGCCGGGCAGGGTGGCCCGCCAGAACCGCTGGCCGGCCAGGTCGGCGATGCGCGGGGAGAACCGGTAGCCCAGCAGCCGGAACAAGCCGAACACGATGTCGCTGCAGGAAGCTGCCGGTGGCGACCATCTCCGGCTTGGGGCCCGCGTCGAGGTTGAGCAGCGTGTCCAGGATGTGCAGCGAGTCGCGGGCGGCGCCGGGCACCACCACGGCGCCGATCCCGGCGACATGGTCGTTGATGGCGTTCAGCCAGGTGACACCGCGGCCGCGGCCGAGGTAGCGCGGGCTGGGCAGCGCGTTGATGGTCTGGACAGGGACGACGAACCGCAGCCCGTCGGCCACGGGGCCAAGGGCCATGGGGGTGCGGCAGTATCCGCTCGGCTCAGCCCTCGGCTCGCAGCAGGGCGAGCGCGTGCGCCAGGTCGGCCGGGGTATCGCTGCTGAACTCGCACCTGTGCCCATCGGCGGGATGGCGGAAGGCGAGCGTCGCCGCGTGCAGCCACTGACGGTCCAGACCGAGGCGCGCGGCGAGGACGGGATCCGCACCGTACAGCCGGTCGCCCACGCACGGATGCTTGATGGCCGCCATGTGCACCCGGATCTGATGCGTGCGGCCTGTCTCCAGGCGGAGGTCGAGCAGGCTCGCCGCACGGAACGCCTCGACCGTGTCGTAGTGCGTAACACTGGGCCTGCCGCCGGCGACAACAGCGAACCTGCCGTCCCCGGACGGATGCCTGTCGATCGGCGCGTCCACGGTGCCGCGGAGCGGGTCAGGATGGCCCTGCACGAGTGCCTGGTAGCCCTTGTCCACCTCACGCTCACGGAACGCACGTTTCAACACGCTATAGGCGTGCTCGCTCTTGGCCACGACCATAAGCCCGGTGGTGTTCGCGTCTAGGCGGTGCACGATGCCCTGCCGCTCGGCGGGCCCGCCTGCGGCGATCATGTAGCCAGCCCCGAGCAGGCCCTCCAGCACGGTCGGTCCCGACCAGCCGGGTGCCGAGTGCGCAGCCACCCCAACCGGTTTGTCCACAACCACGATGTCCGCGTCGTCGTAGACCACCTCGAGCCCGGGTACCGGCCGTGGCTGGACTGCCGCCACCGGTGGCGGCGGTAGCGTCACCTCCAGCCAGCTTCCGGCGGTCACGCGGTCGGATTTGGCCGGACGATGACCGTCCGCGAGTACCTGGCCCGTCTCGACCAGCCCGGCCGCACGCGACCTTGACAGCCCGAACATGCGGGCAAGAGCGGCATCCACCCGCTCTCCGTCAAGGCCATCGGGAACCGGAACGGTGCGGCGGTCACCCGCGTAAGTCACCGCGGGCCGCTCAGCCGCGGGCCGCTCACCCACGGGCCGCTCACCAACGGGCCGCTCGGCCGCGGGCCGCTCACCCACGGGCCGCTCACCCACGGGCCGCTCAGCCACGGCCCGCGGTTTCGTCCGCCGGCGGCCCGCCGTCACGCGTCCCGTCTATCCGCATGCCCCTGACAGACAGCAGGATCGCGATCGCCCCGCCGCAGACGATCGCGGAGTCGGCGAGATTGAAGACCGGCCAGTGCGGCAGTTGGATCCAGTCGACGACATAACCGCGCAGGGGAGCAGGTGAGCGCAGCAAGCGGTCGGCAAGGTTGCCTGTCGCGCCACCGAGCAGCAGCCCGAGCGTGACCGCCCAGGGCAGGCTGCGCAGCCGCCGCGCGGTACGCAGGATAAAAATGATCACGCCAAGGGCGATCGCGGTGAACACGACGGTCATCGACGTGCCAATGTTGAACGCGGCACCGCTATTGCGCATGACCTGCAGCGTCAGCAGCCCGCCCAGAACACGGACCGGTGCGTGCCCGGACAGCTCGGCGACAACGACCGCCTTGCTGATGGCGTCCGCCGCGAGCACGGTCACCGCGACCGCAAGCAGGACGCCCACCCTGCGGTGTGGTACGGCCTGCGCCATGCCGGAAGCTCCGGGCACGTCAGGCGCTGACGACGCTGCGGGCACGGTCTCCCCTCCGGTGGCGGGCATGCGCTGGTAGCGCGCGGCCTGGCGCCACATCGGCCTTCCTGCTTCCCGCGGCATGGTCAGCGGCGCTCCTGTCGCTGCTTGCACTTCACGCAAAGGGTCGCGCGCGGAAAGGCCTGCAGGCGTGCCTTGCCGATCGGTTTGCCACACGATTCGCAAATGCCGTAGGTGCCCTCGGCCATCCGGGCGAGCGCCCGCTCGTTTTGCGCAAGCAGTTCCCTGGCGTTGTGGGTCAGCGCGAGGTCGTGTTCACGCTGGTAGGTTTTCGCCCCCGCGTCGGCCTGGTCGTCGCCCGCGTCGCCAACCGAATCGGTCAGCCGGGCGGCGATCTCAGATTCCGCCTTGGAAATCTCCTCGCGCAACTCAGCGATCTCTATCTCCAGCCTCGAGCTAACCTCGGCAAGCTCCGCCTCAGACCAGCGCCGCTCACCTTCGCCTACCGCAAGCGCGGCGGCCCCGCCCTTTCCCCCACGACCGGGCCGGGAACGCGCGGGCCGCGACAGGCCACCGCGGCGTGGGTGGCCTGACTGCTCCTGGTCGTCCTTGCTGATGCCCGCGGTACCGGCCATGCCGGCCTCCCTACGCGCTGATCTTGAATGCAGACAGTGACCGGAGGATAAGTCGCTCAGGCACGAGAGGCAAACCAGCGCGCCATGATACGACCCCCAGATGATGCCCGTCACAAGATTGCCGATGCGGCCCGAGGGCCACCAGCAATCCACAGCGGAAAAACGAGACTGCGTCAACCATTGGCCGTCAGCTATTGTGGCAGTCTGCAAGGCGTTGATGGGGACAGCTGCCGCCACCGCGCGGGCAAGGAGCGAACCGGGGACGGTGTGAGCCCGGGGTCACGCGCAGCGGACCAGATCACCCCTGAGCAGCCGGAAGAAAGGCAGCCAGGAGCCGCGGCGCGGCCCGGGTACGCCAAGTAGAACCGGCAGCAGTGAAATATGAGTGGGTCACGCGTATGCGCGGCCAAGGAGGGTGGTACCGCGGGAGCGCCATCGGCGTTTCTCGTCCCTCCGGCCAGCCCCGGCGCATCAGCCCGACGCAGGAGACCCGCCCGCGATGCCACCGCAAGAGACACCGGCGCACCAGACAGCGCCGCACGAGACCGCGCCGCACGAGACCGCGCCGCACGAGACCGCGCCGCACGAGACCGCGCCGCACGAGACCGCGCCGCACGAGACCGCGCCGCACGAGACCGCGCCGCACGAGACCGCGCCGCACGAGACCGCGCCGCACGAGACCGCGCCGCACGAGACCGCGCCGCACGAGACCGCGCCACACGAGACCGCGCCACACGAGACCGCGCCGCACGAGACAGCGCCACACGAGACAGCGCCACACGAGACAGCGCCACACGAGACAGCGCCACACGAGACAGCGCCACACGAGACAGCGCCACACGAGACAGCGCCACACGAGACAGCGCCACACGAGACAGCGCCACACGAGACAGCGCCACACGAGACAGCGCCACACGAGACAGCGCCACACGAGACAGCGCCACACGAGACCGCGCCACACGAGACCGCGCCACACGAGACCGCGCCGCACGAGACATCGCGACGCGGCTTGGCTAGGCGCACCGACAGTGGGAGCTACTTTCCCGCCCTGCCTGGCCAGCCAAGCTTTCCGGCCATCGAGCGCGAGATGCTCAAGCGCTGGCGCGACGAGAAGATCTTCGAAAGGTCGCTCGCAAAGACCGCGGACGGGCCGCGCTGGACCTTCTACGAGGGCCCGCCGACCGCGAACGGCATGCCGGGGGTGCATCACGTTGAGGCCAGGTCGTTTAAGGACACCTTCCTCCGGTTCAAGACCATGCAGGGCTTCTACGTCGCCCGCAAGGCCGGCTGGGACTGCCATGGCCTGCCCGTCGAGGTCGCGGTGGAAAAGGAACTCGGGCTGACAGGCAAGAAGGACATCGAGGCATACGGCGTCGCCGAGTTCAACGCGCGCTGCCGCGAGTCCGTGCTGCAGCACGTGGACGCTTGGGAAGAACTCACCGAGCGGATGGGCTATTGGGTCAACCTGTCACAGGCCTACCGCACAATGGACCCCGCCTACATCGAGTCGGTGTGGTGGTCGCTCAAGGTCATCTTCGAAAAAGGGCTGCTGATCAGGGATTACCGAATCAGCCCGTACTGCCCGCGCTGCGGCACGCCCCTGTCTGATCATGAGCTTGGCCAGCCAGGAGGTTACGAGACTGTCACCGACCCGTCAGTCACCGTCCGCTTCCCGCTGCTCAGCTTGCCCAAGGGCGCCCATCCCGCCCTCAAGGGCGCCGACCTGCTCGTGTGGACGACGACGCCGTGGACCCTCGTGGCCAACACGGCCGTCGCGGTCCACCCGGATGTGACCTATGTCGTCGCGCGGCGGACTGGCAGCGGCGATGCCGTCGTCGTGGCGGAACCACTCTTCGCGAAGGTGCTCGGCGAGGGCTGGTACATCGCAGCCAGGGTCCGCGGCACCGACCTGGCCGGTGCCACATACGCACGGCCGTTTGGGATCATCGACATTCCCGATGCCCATCGCGTCGTCACCGCCGACTTTGTGACCACCGAGGACGGCACCGGCCTGGTCCACCTGGCGCCCGCCTTCGGTGCCGACGACCTGGCCACCAGCCGCCTGCACGGGCTCCCCGTGGTCAACCCGGTCGGGCCCGACGGCCGGTTCGGCCCGGACGTCCCGCTGGTGGGCGGCATGTTCTTCAAGGACGCCGATGCGCGGCTCGTGACCGACCTGAACGACCGCGGCCTGGCGTTCCGCGTCGCGGCGCACGAGCACAGCTACCCGCACTGCTGGCGGTGCCACACGCCGCTGCTCTACTACGCGCTGCCGTCCTGGTACATCAAGACCACCGCGGTCAAGGACAGGCTGCTCGAAGAGAACGAGCGGACGAACTGGCATCCGCCGACGATCAAGCACGGCCGGTACGGTGAATGGCTGCGCAACAACGTGGACTGGGCACTGTCGCGCAGCCGCTACTGGGGCACGCCACTGCCGCTGTGGGAGTGCGAGGACGGGCACGTCACGTGTGTGGGCTCGTTGGCCGAATTGTCGGCTCAGGCCGGCCGGGACCTGTCGGGCCTCGACCCGCACCGGCCTTATGTGGACGACATCGCCTTCGGATGCCCCCAATGCGGACGCGAGGCCCACCGGGTACCCGAGGTCATCGACGCCTGGTACGACTCTGGTTCGATGCCTTTCGCGCAGTGGGGCGCGCCCTACCGGGGCATGGACGAGTTCAAGAAGGCGTACCCGGCACAGTTCATCTGCGAGGCGATCGACCAGACGCGGGGCTGGTTCTACTCGCTTATGGCCGTCGGCACGATCGTGTTCGGCCCGTCGTCCTACGAGAACGTCCTGTGCCTCGGCCTGATTCTGGCCGAGGACGGGCGCAAGATGAGCAAGCATCTGGGCAACGTGCTCGAGCCCATCCCGCTTATGGACACGCACGGCGCCGACGCGCTGCGCTGGTTCATGACCGTGAGCGGCTCACCTTGGGCGGCGCGCAGGATCG
This sequence comes from uncultured Actinomycetota bacterium, assembly GCA_963727015.1. GTDB lineage: Bacteria > Actinomycetota > Actinomycetes > Streptosporangiales > Streptosporangiaceae > DATFVJ01. Next base: position 179,728 of record CAVSEV010000012.1, read on the forward strand.
GGCACAACGTGCTCGAAGAGATCGTCCGCAAGGTCCTGCTGACGTACTGGAACACCGTCTCGTTCCTGGTGCTCTATTCGAACGCCGCCGCATCGGCAGGCGACGCCTGGGGTCCTGACAGGCTCGGCGAGGCACCACCACCAGCGGAGCGGCCGCTGCCTGACCGGTGGGCGTTGAGCGAACTGCACAGCGCGGTGGCCGACGTCACGGCCGCGCTCGGCGACTTCGACACCGCACGGGCGGGCCGCCGCATCGCCGGCTTCATCGACGATCTCTCGAACTGGTATGTACGGCGGTCGCGGCGGAGGTTCTGGGATGGGCCGGGGACGTCGCAAGGTGCCGCGGCCTTCGCCACGCTGTACGAATGCCTGCAGACGCTCACCCGGCTGATGGCACCGATGACGCCGTTCCTGCCGGACTACGTTTGGGACGTGCTGCGTGCACCCGACGCACCAGCGTCCGTCCACCTCTCGGCGTGGCCGACGTCGGACGAGTCACTGATCGACCGGCGCCTGACCAGCCAGATGGCGCTGACCAGGCGCCTGGTGGAACTCGGCCGCGCGGCGCGGGCCGCAAGTTCGGTCCGCACCCGCCAGCCGCTCGCGCGCGGCCTCGTGGGCGCGGCCGGATTCGCCGACCTGCCGGAGCAACTGCGTGGCCAGATCGCCGACGAACTCAACGTGCACTCACTCGACTCGCTCGGCGCCGCAGGGGCGGACCTGGTCGAATACACCGTGCGGCCAAACTTCCGCGCGCTGGGTAAACGATTTGGGTCCAGAACGCCTGCGGTGGCGGCGGCGATCACTGCCGCCGACGCGGCTTCGCTGGCGGCCTCGCTCCGCTCGGCCGGCGAGGCCACCACCGTCGTGGACGGCGCCGCGGTGCCGCTGCAGCCAGACGAGGTCATCGTCACGGAGACGCCAAAATCGGGCTGGGCGGTGGTCACGGAAGGCGGCGAAACCGTCGCGCTCGACCTCGAGATCACCCCGGAGCTGCGGCGGCTCGGGCTGGCCCGCGAGGTCATCAGGCTGATCCAGGACGCGCGGCGCGGCGACGGCCTCGATGTAAGCGACCGGATCGAGCTGTGGTGGTCCTCGTCGGATCCCGAGCTGACCGCGGCACTGGCCGAACATGGCGACACGATCGCGCGTGAGGTGCTGGCCTTGACGGTGGCCACGGGGCACGGCGACGGCGACGCGGGTCTTTACGGACATCGCGACGCCGGGCTCGGCCTCACCTTCAGGTTCCGTCGCCACAGCTAGAGTCTCGTAGATCTCGGGTGGGCGCGGGCGGTGATCCACCGGGGCAACCGGCAATGCCCTCCTTGTTCTCGACGAGCCAATAGTGGAGCCAACTGCGACGACGACAGTGCCGTCGCTTACCCGATCATGGAGGCATTCGGTTTCGGGTGAAAGCCCAGCAGGGGCGTTGCGAGCCGGATCCTGAGCATGAACGGACCGCGGGCTGTTTCATGATCCCTAACTGCGATAACCTCCCCGCAAATAGCGCGGGCAAGCTAACACAAGAACGGATCATGGCGATCTAAGCGGGACACGAGCGAGGTCGTCCGTCTGCGGCCCTGGCTGCGACAGCCTCATCCGCGGGCTCCGAGATCATGAATACTGTGCTGCCGGGGACGCGCGTGCGGCGCGGGTTCAGCCGATCCAGGCACTTTCAGTAGTCAGCGTGGCATGCCCGGCAGGGGGTGCAGCCGTTCGCTTCCGCCTCCGCTAGCGTCATCGTATCCACATCGTCATCGCCGACCACCTGAATGAACACGCATTCCTCGAGGTGATGACGCGAGACGCCCCGCACGATCCAGACTCGCGCCGTAGGATCGCCCGTCTCGGCGGCCATATCACGCCGTGCTGAACCGGCGTCGCCCGCCGCGCCCCCGCCGAGTGCCCGGTCTTGCGCGGACTCGGCGGCCCCATCTTGCTCCGCGGCCCGCTCTCCGTCGGGGCTCTGCTCATGGAGCCCATCCTGCTCATGGAGCCCATCCTGCTCATGGAGCCCATCCTGCTCATGGAGCCCATCCTGCTCATGGAGCCCATCCTGCTCATGGAGCCCATTCTGCTCATGGAGCCCATCCTGCACACGAGGCCCGTTTTGCTCGAGAACCTCATCCCGCTTCGCAGCTCGGTCTCGCTCAACACCGGAAGACCCTCGAAGCTCACTGGGACCCTGAGCCTCGACAGTCCCTTCGGCGCTGTGAGCCTTGGCATTCCCGCCAGTCCCGTTGGAGTGGTTAGCCTTGGCGCCGCCGTCGGCGCTGTCAGCCTCGGCAGCTCCGCCAGTCCCTTCGGCACTGCCAGCCTCGGCAGCTCCGCCAGTCCCTTCGGCACTGCCAGCCTCGGCGGTCCCGCCAGTCCCTTCGGCACTGCCAGCCTCGGCGGTCCCGCCAGTGCCGTCATTGGTGTCAGTCCTGGCAACCCCGCCTGCACCGCCGGTGCCACCATCCGTTCCGGCCGGGCGTGCAGTCTCGGCACCTGCGCCAGGCGCCGGCATAGGCGCGCTGGCCAGCGCGGGCCAGGCGGTCGTGGTATCCGCTGGTGCTGGCCCGGCCGAAGGGAAGGTCCGCTGCTGCGTCCCCTTGCCTGCCAGCCTCACTCCCCGGTCACCCGGACCAGAATCCGGCAGGCATGTGGTGCACGCGCTGAAGCCTTCCCCGAGCGCCTCGTCGATCATGAGTTCCTCGGTGAGCCGACCGGTCAGGCGAAGGCAACCGGGCGCGTGAAAACGCTGCCGTCCAGGTATCACGAGGACGATGTCTCGTTCCGGCGGCATCGATGCGGCAGCTGCCGGCCGTGCTGTGCGCGTCCCACCGCGGGCCGCCCCAGCCAGTACCTTCCCCGCGGTCCTCTCGGCAGCGAGGGCGCCCGCCGGCCCCCCCGGCTCGCGTGGCCTGGCATCCTGATCGGCTGGCCTGGCATCCTGATCGGCTTTGGCCTCCTGGTCGGCTTTGGCCCCCTGATCGGCTTGCTTGGCCTCTTGGTCGGCTTTGGCCCCTTGATCGGCTGGCGCTGCCGACTGATCACCTCGCCTGGCCGATCGCTTGCCTAGGATGCCCGCCAGCTTGCTGCCGAATCCCATTCTCGCTACGGGCGCACCCTTAGCCGTCCCGACTTGACCTGTCGAGCTGTCCTTGGCTCCGATCCCGCTGTCCTTGGCTCCGATCCCGCTGTCCTCGGCTCCGATCCCGCTGTCCTCGGCTCCGATCCCGGCCGTCGCCCCGATACCGGCGGGGCTCGCGCGCACAAGCGTGAAGAAGCCCACCCCGAGCGCCAGCGCCGCGGCGGCGGCCACCCCGATCGCGATGTACACGACCAGCAGGCTGCTTGCCACCGCGCCAGCAACCAGCAGCAGGATCGCGATCACAGCCCCAGCGGCACTAATGACGATCACAAGTAACCTTCTCCCTGAGCTGCTCCCCCAGATGTCAGGACGTCAGCGCGATAACCGGCTGCTCAGGCTCGGTGATACCGTCAGCTGGCTTACCGCCAGCTGGCACATCGCGATTCGCCGACCGGTCCACGCACCTTCCCCAGCACGAGGACCCCGCGACAGCCGCCGCGACTGGCGTCTCGCGACCCAGTGGCTCGCCCCCGCAGACATAACCGCACGTACCGCGGGAAGCGGGACCCGGCTGACCCAGCCGGAGACGGGAGGCGGGACAGGTCTTCAGGCGAGCGGTGCCCAGGGCGTGCCTCATAGATCTCGGTGGATGCGGGCGGTGATCCAGGCGGCGACCGGCAAGACGGAGGAAGAGCCGATAGGCGGGAGCTATCGGCGACGACAGTGCCGTCCACGACGCCGGTTGTCGTCTGGGGTCGTGGACGGAACCTTCGCGCCGCCAGAGATCTGCGAGACATGCCCTAGCGGCGCTCGTGGGGTGCCGGACCATCCGCAGACCGGTACCCGCCGCCGTGGGGCGCGGTCTCGACGGGGGCGTGCAGTGGGCCGGTGGTAGTCGATTGCTGGCCATTTCGCATATCGGCGTGCTGTAACCCCGCGGCGACGGGCTGCTGACCCGCACCGATCACCGGGAAGGCGCCGCTGTCGGTCGCCCCAGCCTCCAAGTCGCGAAGCTGGCCCTCGAGGTACGCCTTGAGCCTGCTGCGGTACTCACGCTCAAACGCCCGCAGGTCGTCAACCCTGCGTTCAAGCTCTTCCCGCTGCTGCACAAGGGAGCCCATGGCCTGGCGGTGCCGCTCCTGCGCGTCGCGTTCCAAGCTCTCCGCACGTGCCCTGGCGTCGCTGGTGATCTGCTCCGCCTGGCGGCGCGCCTTGCCGAGGATCTCGTCCGCCTCGCGGCGTGCCCTGCCGAGCGTCTCATCGGCCTCCCTGCGCGCGTCCGCGATGGCCTGGTCGGCCGTCTGCTGCGCGAGCGCAAGTACACGGGCCGCCGTGTCCATGTTGTCCTCGGCAGGAGGCATGCCCATCATCGCGGGCTCCGGCTGCTTCGGCTCCATCGGCGGCAGTTCAGGGGCCATGAGGTCTGGCTTGGGCTCAATGACGGGCGAAGTGTGGAGCGCGGGCACCTTGCCGCGCATGCATTCGGCCAGCTTCGCCCGGAGTTCCTCGTTCTCCTGGATTAGCCGGTCAAGCTCGGCCTCGACTTCGTCGAGGAAGGTATCGACCTCCTCCTCGTCGTAACCCGGCCGAAGCCTGGTCGTGCTGAACTGCTTGTTCCGCACATCCGCGGGCGTCAGCGGCATGTCGTCTCCCTTGGCGCGCTTGGAAGTGTCCTTACGGACCGTACCTGATCAAAGCAACCCGACGAGCCTGATCATCGCCAAAACCACAATGAAAAGCACGGTGAAGCTCAGGTCCAAGGCAACGTTACCGAGTCGGACCGACGGCAGGTACCGCCGTAGCAATCTAAGCGGCGGATCTGTGGTCGTATAAATCGCCTCGGCGATCACCAGGACGATCCCTGACGGCGACCAAGACCGTGAGAACGCCTGGATCCAGCTGAGCACCAAACGCCCTATCAGCAACAGCAAGTAGAGCGAGAGAGCGTAGATGAGAATGATCTGAAGGAGTCCCACGACGCTACCCTGCCCTCACGCCTAACCCGCATCTACCTTGAATGGCTACTGTCCTGTATCCCTACGTGTTCGACAAATGACCTTGTGTCAAATTGGCCTGGTTAGCTCTGATTGAAGAACCCCCGCTCCGCAATACGAGCTTTGTCCTCCGCTGTCACTTCTACGTTCACCGGAGAGAGCAGGAACACCTTATTGGTGACCCGCTCGATGCTCCCGTGCAGGCCGAAGATCAGTCCTGCGGCGAAGTCCACTAGGCGCTTGGCGTCACTGTCGACCATCTCGGTGAGGTTCATGATAACGGGAGTGCCCTCGCGGAAATGCTCGCCGATCGTCCGAGCCTCGTTGTAGGTGCGGGGATGCAGCGTCGTGATCCGCGCGAGGTCGGTCGTGTGCTTGACCGGGTCAGCTTGCTGCCAGTCGGCCCCCGCATAGGCTTCGTCCGAGCCGGTATCGGCCCGGCCCGCGCGGATCTCCTGCCGGTCAGCGGCATCAGCCCGGTCAGGCTCCTCGTCATACTCGTCGTACTCCTCGTATGAGTCGTACTTATCCTGATATCGGTCATCGTAGCGGTGGTCGTCCTCCACGAGGCCGAGGTAGACCGCCATCTTGCGCATCGCGCCGGCCATCCGTCAGTCCTCCGTCATGCCAAAGGTGCAGCCCCGGTGATCAGCTATTCGCCAGCTCAGCGGCTCTGTTCCGGTAGCCTCTGCGCTCCTGGCCGGAACGGACGCTTCGAGCCACGCCGCCTGATCAGTGCTGTCCGAACCGTGCCGCCCGAACTCTGCCGTATGGAACCTTGCTGCCTGAACTGTGCTGCCTGAACTCTGCTCCTGAACCCTGCCGCCTGGACTCTGCTGCCTGGACTCTGCTAGCAGAACCCTGCTAGCTGAACCCTGCTGCAAAGAGCGCGGACCTTGCTGTGCTGTGAAACCCCTGCTGGTGCCCTGAAGCTTGCTGTGCTGTGAAACCTTGTAGCGCCTGAAACCTTGTAGTGCCGAAACCTTGTGCAGGGTCGCGTGTCCCCTCACGTGCGGGACATTACCTGACGAAGGCGCGCCTGGCGCCGAGCAACGCCGTACCAACACGCACGTGTGTCGCGCCGGCTTCGACGGCTTCCTCAAGATCCCCGCTCATGCCGGCCGAGATCATGGTGGCGCCGGGGTGCGCGGCCCTCAACGCGGCCGCCACGCCGGCAAGCCGGGCGAAGGCTTCGCGCGGCGCCATGTCGAGCGGCGCCACCGCCATCACGCCGCCCAGCCTGAGTCCTTCCGTGGCGGCCAGCTGGCCGGCGAGCGGCACTGCCTGATCCGGGGAGATGCCGCCGCGCGGTGCCCCTGACGCGCCACCCGAGCCGCCGACGAGGGTGCCGGCCGGCCTATCGAGGGCGACCTGCACGAGGCACGTCACGATCCGGCCTGCCGCTGCGGCCTCCCGGCCGAGCACCTGCACCAAATGCGGCCGGTCCACGGAGTGGACCACATCCGCGTAGCCGACCACACTCCTGCATTTCCTCGACTGCAACTGCCCGACGAAATGCCAGGTCAAAGAGAGATCAGCGCACTGCGCCGCTTTGGGTGCGGCCTCCGAGTCCCGGTTCTCCCCAATGTCCGTCAGGCCCAGCCCGGCCAGCAGCCGGACGTCGGACGCTGGCCAGGTCTTGGTGACAGCAATCACGGTGATCTCACCCGCGTCACGGCCGGCGCTGGCGCACGCGGCTGCGACCCTGGCTCGCAGCGCGGCGAGGTTCTCCGCTAGCTCGCCCCGACGGCCTGCCGTGGAAGCCGTCATCGGCGCATCATTGCTCGCGCCATATCAGGGCGGCAAACCGGCCGGCCTGGCCGTCCCGCCGGTGCGAGCAGAGCTCGCTGGTCTCGGCGGTGCAGCGCCGGTCATGGCGCACGCCGCCGACGCCAAGCTCGGCTAGCTGGGCCGAGATTCCGGCCCGGATATCGATGCCCGGCGCTCCGGACCTGGTGACGCATCGAGCCTGCGGGACAGCCCCAGCCACGCGAGCCTGCAGCCCCGCTGGAACGTCGTAACAGCCTCCGCAGATCGCCGGGCCGACCACGCCGTGCATCCGTGCGGGCTGGGCGCCGACGCTAGCCATCGCCTTAACGAGCGCGGGGACGACGCCTAGCTCGGTTCCCGCACGGCCGGAATGTGCGGCACCGATGATGCCGGTGCCAGGATCGGCGAGCAGCACTGGCGCGCAGTCCGCGGCGAGCACACCGAGTGCTACACCTGGCATATCGGTGAACACCGCGTCTGCCTCCAGGACGGGGTCGCCTCCACGTACGTAGCACACGCGGGCACCATGCACCTGCCGCATCCACACCATCTGGGCAGCGTCGATGCCGCAGGCTTGCGCGACGAGTTCGCGGTTGCGCTTAACCGCGGCGGGATCATCGCCGATCGAGAGCCCTAGGTTCAGCGGATCGTAGGGCGGCTGGCTGACTCCGCCCAGCCGCCCGGTGACGGCGGTGCGAACCCCGGGAACTATGTCGGCGCACGATACGACGCTCGCAACAGCACCACCCATCGGCTACTTGAGGAAGTCGGGAACGTCAAGGTCGTCGTCTTCCTCGAAGACCACCGGACGGCGCCGGGTGGTCGCCGCGTCGAAAACGCGCGCTGCGGCGGCCGAGTCGGGCTCGGCGGCCCGTGCCACAAAGCCACGCGCCGACGCGCGATCAGCATACCCGCCGGCGATCCTGCCGGACTCGGTGAAGCCGTCTGCGATCCCGGCTGCTGGTCCGGCACCCTGGGAGCCGGTGCCGTCAGAGGGGACCGCGCGGTCGGGCGACACTGCACGATCAGGTCGAGCGGTGCGATCGGACCAGGCGGTGCCGCCGGAAGACCAGGTCGCGCCAGCAGACCAGGTGGCGCCAGCAGCAGAACCGGTACCAGCAGCAGCAGCAGCAGGCCCCGTGCCCGCAGACCCGGTGCCCGCAGCAGGCCCTGTACCCGCAGCCCCTGTGCCCGCAGCCGCAGGCCCCGTGCCCGCAGAGCCCGTGCCAGCAGCACGGGTGCCATCGGGAGCGCCCGTGCCGTAGCTAGCGGTCCTGCCGTCGGCCGACCCTAGGCCATCCCCAATCCCGTGCCCCGCCACCGCAGGCGAGCGCTGGGCGGGCGCGTCATCGCCGTAGCCGGCTTCGAATCCCCGCGTGCCCGACAGCGAGTCCGCAGAGCCCAGCTGGCCTCCAGAGCCCACTGAGCCCGCGAAGCCGGGCGATGCCGCTCCTGCGCCCGCTGGCGCCGTGGCAGGGTCGAATGACCGCGGCACGGCGGCAGAGTCCAGGCGGGCAGAGTCCAGGCGGGCAGAGTCCAGGCGGGCAGATTCCAGGCGGGCAGAGTCCAGGCGGGCAGAGTCCAGGCGGGCAGAGTCCAGGCGGGCAGAGTCCAGGCGGGCAGATTCCAGGTAAGAGGAATACCCGGTGACCGTCGTGGCCGAGCCCCTTGCCTCGTCGAACCCGGCGGCGATCACGGTGACCCGCACCTCGTCGCCGAGCGCGTCGTCGATGACGGCGCCAAAAATGATGTTCGCATCGGGCGCGGCCGAGTTGGCGACGAGCTGCGCCGCTTCGTTGATCTCGAAGAGACCGAGGTCCGAGCCGCCCTGAATGGACAGCAGCACCCCGTGCGCGCCATCGATGCTCGCCTCGAGCAGTGGGCTCGAGATCGCCATCTCCGCTGCTGCCACCGACCGGTCGTCGCCGCGCGAGGAGCCGATGCCCATCAGCGCCGAGCCCGCGCCTGACATGACCGACTTGACGTCGGCGAAGTCCAGGTTGATCAGGCCGGGCGTAGTGATCAGGTCGGTGATGCCCTGCACGCCGGAGAGTAGCACCTGGTCGGCTGCCTTGAACGCATCGAGCACGCTGACCTGCCGGTCGGAGATGGACAGCAAGCGATCGTTCGGGATAACGATCAGCGTGTCGACCTCGCCGCGCAGCCGATCGATCCCCTCCTCCGCCTGGATCGCGCGGCGCTTGCCTTCGAATCCGAAAGGCCGCGTCACAACGCCGATGGTCAGCGCACCGAGAGAGCGCGCCACGTTCGCGACCACTGGGGCGCCGCCGGTACCTGTACCACCGCCTTCACCCGCGGTGACGAAGACCATGTCGGCGCCCCTGAGCACCTCCTCGATCTCCTCGCGATGGTCTTCCGCCGCCTTGCAGCCGACGTCAGGATTGGCACCGGCGCCAAGGCCGCGGGTGAGTTCGCGTCCGACGTCGAGCTTGACGTCGGCGTCGCTCATGAGGAGTGCCTGGGCGTCGGTGTTGATCGCGATGAACTCGACGCCCTTGAGCCCCTCTTCGATCATCCGGTTGACGGCGTTGACGCCACCCCCGCCGATTCCGACGACCTTGATGACCGCGAGATAGTTCTGCGGTGCTGCCACGAGGAGGGACCTTTCCGCTGGGTTGCTCAACCGGCTCGGCTGAACTTGCTGGGCTGAACTTGCTGGGCTGAACTTGCTGGGCTGAACTTGCTGGGCTGAACTTGCTGGGCTGAACTTGCTGGGCTGAACTTGCTGGGCTGAACTTGCTGGGCTGAACTTGCTGGGCTGAACTTGCCGGGCTGGCGGCGCGATCCACGGTGCGCGGATCCGCCTGGCTAAACTCTCACCCTCAAGTTGAGATTTAGCGTTATGTCAACCTGACGATTGATACGGACAGTAGGGTCGCTGGGCAGCAGGGTCAACTAACCTGCCGCGTTCCGCTCCGGCGTGTCGCGGCAAGCCCAGGTTTGCCTGACCGGCGTACCTGACGGGCGTACCTGAAGGGCGCGCGCCGCGGGCGTACCTGACAGGCGCGCGCCGCGGGCGTACCTGACAGGCGCGCACCGCGGGCGTGCTTGACAGGCGCGCACCGCGGGCGTGCTTGACAGGCGCGCACCGCGGGCGTGCTTGATCTGCCCGGTTGAGCTGTATGCGGTCAGTGTGTCGTGGCGACACTCGGCGCGCTCACGTCGTAATAACGCGCGTGGGTTCGCATCAGCACGGCCAGGATCCGTTGCTTGGCCGCGGCGCCGGCCGGGCTCCCCCAGACCACGGTCACACCGCCGGTGAGGTGCAGCGTGACGTCGTCGGCGGTGGGCGCGCTGATCGACATCACCCGGCCGGGCAGCGGGGCAGGGAGTTCATGGAGCACAGCGACCGCCGCCGCGACCGCGGGGCTACCGCGGATCGCGCCTGAGGTGGTGAAGAGCGGCAGCCGCGGCGGTCGCTGCGACGCGGACACTACGACGATGCCGAACCGGTCGGCCAGGTCGTACTTGCCTGCGTCCGAGATTGCGATCACAGGGGTACGCTCGGTGATGTTTATCACTATCCCGTTGGGCCAGCTCCTGGTGACGTGCGCGGACTCGACTTGTGTGATCGCGTCCACCCTGCGGCCGACCGCCGCGTCGTTGACCCGGATGAGCGGCAGCCCGGCAGGAATCGCCGCGGCCGTGATCACCTGCGCGCGTGAAACCCGGTTCAGGCCGGTCACCCGCACGGATCTGACGACAAAGAACCTGGAGCCGAGCAGCGCCCAGGCCACGCCCGCGACGATCCCGGCGAGCGCGAGCAGGATGAAGGCGGCCTTCCATGGATCGAGCGGCCGCCGCTGCCCCTTGGGCCGGCTGCGCGGCGGCCCGGCGCCACCCGGAGTGACGTTGGGGCCGGAGCTTTCGCCGCAGCCTGCCCCGGCAGCTGCCCCGGCAGCCGCACCAGGCGCAGCAGGCGCAGCAGGCGTAGCAGGCGTAGCAGGCGAAGGTGCGGATCTTGCCGCTGCCGACTGGCCGGGCGGCGCGAACGCGCCGCGTCTGCGCAGCCGTTCTGGATACTGGTCTGTCACTTCACCGGCCCTCGCCAGCGCGGTCGCCTTGGCGCTCACGCAACGCCGCGATGATCAGCGGCCCGAGTGCGGTGACGTCGCCCGCGCCCATGGTCAGTACCAGATCACCGGGCTTGGCGATTCCTGCGACCACTGCGGGAACGGCAGCAGGATCGGGCGTGAACTGTGCGCGGCCGCCCGGCACGGCGTCCGCCACGAGCAGCCCGGTCACCCCAGGCTCGGGATCCTCGCGGGCGGCGTAGACGTCGAGCACGAGCGCCTCGTCCGCGAGGCCGAGCGCCGCCCCGAGATCGCGGGCGAAGATCCGCGTGCGGCTGTACAGATGCGGCTGGAAGACCGCGATCACCCGGCCGTTCCGAGGCCCGGTTCCGCCCGCGATGTCCCGCGCGCTGCGCAAGTCGGCGGCAAGCTCGGTGGGATGGTGGGCATAGCTGTCGAGCACCCTGACGCCGCCGGCCTGCCCCTTGAGCTCCAGCCGCCGCCGCGTGCCGCCAAACGCGCCGAGGCCGGCGGCGGCGTCACCGGCGGGAAATCCAAGCTCCACCGCGACGGCGAAGGCCGCGGCGGCGTTGAGCGCGTTATGACGGCCGGGGACCCCGAGATTTATCCCGAACGGCTGGCGCTCGCCGGCCCGCACCTCGAAAGTGACACCCATGCCCCGGGAAGTCACACCGGTGACCCGGTAGTCGGCTGCGGCCGACTCGCCGTAGCTGCGCAGGCGCAGCCCGCTTCCCGCGGTGGCCGCGGCGAGCGCACCGGCGCCAGGGTCGTCGGCACAGGTGACAAGCAGCCCGCCGGGCCGGATCCTGGCGGCGAAGCGCTCGAATGCCACGGCGATCTCCGCGAGGCTGCCGTAGTTGTCCAGATGGTCGGGCTCGATGTTGGTCACGATCGCCGCGTCGGGCGCGAGCAGCAGAAACGAGCCGTCGCTCTCATCGGCTTCTGCGACAAACAGCTCGCAGGTCCCGGCCGCCGCGCCGAGCCCGGTGGACACCAGCGTGCCGCCGATGACGTAGCCGGGATCGGCACCGCAGCGCTGCAGTGCGGTGGTGAGCATCGAGGACGTCGTGGTCTTGCCGTGGGTACCTGCGACGGCGATCCCGCGCCGCCCGAGCATGATGGACGCGAGCGCGGTCCCCCGGTGCAGGATGCGCAGACCGCGGGCACGCGCCTCGGCGAGTTCCGGGTTGTCCTGCCTGATCGCGGTGGAGATCACCACCGTGTCCGCGGCACCAAGGTGACGGGCGTCATGACCGACGTGCACGACCGCGCCGAGCGCGGCGAGCTCGTCGAGGACGGCTGTGTGGCGGGCGTCGCTGCCTGACACCGCGACTCCCCCGGCCAGCATGACCCTGGCGATGCCGGACATGCCCGCACCGCCGATACCAGTGAAGTGGACGGCGCCAAGCTCGGCGACGGGAACCGGGTCGGCAGGTGCTACCAGGCCCACGCAGCGGCACCTTCCTGCTGGGCAGTCCTGGTCACGGCTCACCTCGCGTGACCGCCATCACCTCGTGCGCCAGGGCGAGATCGGCGTCGCGGCGCCCGAGCGAGGCGGACGCCTCCGACATGTGCTTGACCACCTCGGGGTCGCGGAGTACCGGGATCACCGTGTCACGGATCCACTCGGGGGTGAGCTGCGCGTCCTCGACGATCAGGCCACCACCCGCGGCCGCGATCGGCGCCGCGTTCAGCCGCTGCTCGCCGTTGCCGTGCGGGAGCGGCACGTAGGCGGCGGGCAGGCCTACCGCGGTGAGCTCAGCGCACGTTATCGCACCGCCGCGGCAGATCGCGAAGTCGGCGGCCGCGTAGGCGAGATCCATGTGATCGACGTAGGGCAGGGTGATGTATGGCGGGCCGTCGGCAGGCGACTGCACGTCTGCGGCGTTCTTCGGGCCGACGATGTGCAGCACCTGAACCCCGCCCTGCCGCGCGTAACCCGCGGCGCCGAAAGCCGCTGCGTTCAGCGAGCGGGCACCCTGGGATCCGCCGGTCACGAGCAGCACGGGAAGGTCCTGCCTGAGCCCGAAATGCGCGCGCGCCTTGTCGCCAAGTGCCAGCCGGTCGAGGGTGGCGATCTCGTGCCTGAGCGGGATGCCGATGTAGGTCGCGTGCGGCAGCTGGGTGTCCGGGTGCCCGGTGTACACATACCTGGTGAAGCGGGCGCCGAGCCGGTTGGCGAGGCCCGGTCGTGGATTGGCCTCGTGCACGACGATCGGCACGCGCCTGCGACGCGCCGCCAGATAGCCGGGCGCGGCGACATACCCGCCGAACCCGACAAGGACGTCCGCCCGCATCCGGTCAAGGATCCGCGCCGTCGCGTTGATCGCACCGGTCAGGCGGCCGGGTACGGCCAGCAAATGCGGCGTCACCGCCCGCGGCAGCGGCACCGCTGGTATGAGCGCGAGCTGGTAGCCCCGCATTGGGACCAGCCTGTTCTCAAGGCCTCGTTCTGTGCCGAGGCAGATCACCTCGATCGACGGGTCGTACCCGCGCAGCGCGTCGGCGAGGGCGAGTGCGGGCTCGATATGGCCGGCCGTGCCGCCGCCGGCGAGGACGACCCTCATCACGGGCTTACCTCCTCGCTACTGTGCATCGTTCCTGTGCATCGTGGCGCACCAGGGATCTTTGGCCACCAGGCACCGGATACCTGACAGACGTGGTGCACGGGCATGGCCAGATCGCTATTCAAGCGCCTTGCCCAGGCCAAGCCAGCTTAGAGTGCGGCGGGCGGCGCCGGGGCCCCGGCCGGCGAGAGCCTCCGCCGCGCCGGGTTCTCGTTTCGCGAACGCCATCAGCATGCCGACTGCCGTCATCGTGACCAGGAGCGACGAGACACCCGCGGAAACTAGCGGCAGCGGCACCCCGGTGATCGGCAGGACGCCGATCACGGCGCCGATGTTCACCAGCGCCTGGACCACGATCCATGCGGTAATGGCCGTCGCGGCGAGCCGCATGAATGGATCGCTCACCCGGCGCGCGATCCGCAGGCCCGCGTAGCCGAGCCCGCCGAACAGGCCAATCACGCATAGCGTCCCAGCGAGGCCGAGCTCCTCACCCAGGACCGCGAAGATGAAGTCGCTCGACGGGTTGGGCAGCATGCCCCACTTCTGCCTGCTCGCGCCGAGCCCGACGCCGAACCAGCCGCCCGATGCGAGCGCGTACTTGCCCTGCAGCGGCTGCCAGCCCGACGTGGCCGCGTGCGCCTGCGGGTCCATGAAGCTGGTGATGCGCTCGAGCCGGTATGGCGCGGCAATGATCAGAATGCCGATGACCAGGCAGACGAAGGCCAGCATGCCGATGAAAAGGCGGCCTGGCGTACCGATCACCCACAGCAGGGCGAGGAAGATGGTCAGCAGCAGGAGTGTGGTGCCGAGGTCGTTGCCGATCATGACAAGCACGCCGAGTATTCCCGCGCCAGGCATCAACGGCACGAGCAGCTGCCGCCACTCGGTGAGCTGGCCGTGGCGCTCGTGCCGGGCCAGCAGATCGGCGCCCCAAAGCACGAAGGCGAGCTTGGCGAACTCGGAGGGCTGAAGCTGCAGGCCACCGACCGCGATCCACCGCGCGGCGCCGTTGGTTTCCACTCCCACACCGGGGATCACCGCGAGCACGAGGCCGACGGCGGACAGGCCCATCAACGGGTAGGCGATCACGCGGAACGCGTTCGGCGGCAGCCTGGATGCGCCCCACATGAGCGGCAGCCCGAGCGCCACGCCGAACATCTGCTTCTGGAACTCAAGGAACGGCGAGTCGCCCTGCGACAGCATCTGCACGGATGACGCGGACAAGACCATCACGAGCCCGAGCGCGAGCAGCAGCACGCTGATGCCGACAACGAGGTAGTAGGAGGCGAGCGGACGGTCGAGCAGGCCGCGCACCCCAGCGAGCAACTCCATGGGTGACGTCGCATTCGCGCCGCCAGCGGATGTGCCAGCCGACCCGGCAGGCGAACCGGCCGCCGCTAGCGAACCGGCCGCGGCTGGCGAACGCCCGGATCGCGAACGCCCGGCTCGCGAACCCCCGGCTGGCGAACCCCCGGCTGGCGAACCCCCGGCCGGCGAAGCGGCCGTGGCGGCCTCGCTCGCGGTGGGGCTCATGGCCGGGCCGGAACCCGCGCCCCGTGCCGCACCGCTCATGAGGCGGCGGCGAGCTTGTGCACGGCGGCGGCGAACGCGTCGCCGCGTGCGCCGTAGTTCGCGAACATGTCAAGCGATGCTGCCGCGGGTGCGAGCAGCACCGTGTCACCTGGCCGTGCGAGCGCCGCGGCCTCGGTCACCACGTGGTCCATCACTCCAGTGTCGGTGCCGCTCACCTCTGTGACTGGAACATTCGGCGCGTGTCGCGTGAGAGCCTGGCGGATCTTGGCGCGGTCCTTACCTAGCAGCACCGCCGCGCGGAGCCTCGCCGCGGCGGCGCGGACGAGATCGTCGACCTCAGCGCCCTTGAGCAGCCCGCCCGCGACCCACACCACCGCGGGGTAGGCGGCGAGCGAGGCCGCTGCCGCATGCGGGTTGGTGGCCTTGGAGTCGTCCACGTAGTCGACGCCGCCGACCCGGCCGACCAGGCTGATCCGGTGCGGATCAGGTTCGAACGCCCGCAGTCCGCCGCGCACGGCGGCGGGGGGGATGCCGTAGGCACGTGCCAGCGCGGCCGCGGCGAGCGCGTCCGCGACATTGTGCGGCGCGGCAGGCTGCACATCGGTCACGGGCGCGAGCGCAACCGCCGCACCTGGCGGGCCGAACGCACGGTCCATGAGCTCGCCATCGGTGACCCCAAGCTGCCCTGGCGCTGGCGCCCCGAGGGTGAAGGCGACGGCGGCGTCGCCCGCCGCCTTCGCGGCAAGCCGCCTGGACCAGGCGTCGTCAGCATTGCAAATAGCGATGGTTCCTGGCGCGTAGATACGTCCCTTCGCCTCGGCATAGGCGTCCATGCCGCCATGCCAGTCGAGGTGATCGGGGGCGACATTGAGCACGGCGGCGGCCAGCGGCCGCAGCGTGGCACTCCAGTGCAGCTGGAAGCTGGACAGCTCTACCGCGAGCACCGGGTAGGGCTCATGGTCGGCCACGACCTCGGTAAGCGCGACACCAACATTCCCCGCGGCGATCGTCCTGTGGCCCGCCGCCCGGAGCATGGCGGCGAGCATCTTCACCGTGGTCGTTTTGCCGTTTGTGCCGGTGACGGCGAGCCACTCCTGGCGGCGCCCGTCAGCGAGCACGGGTCGCAACTGCCAGGCAAGCTCGACGTCGCCGATGACCTGGATGCCGGTCTCGCGCGCCGCGGCGAGCAGGCGCGTGTCCGGGCGCCAGCCCGGCGTCGTGACGATGAGATCCGTGCCAGCCGCCACGGCGTCAGGCAAGGCCCCGAGCACGACGGTGACTCCTGCGGACTCGAGCGTGGCGGCCTGCGCCCGCCGGGTCTCGTCGTCACACCCTTCCAGCACGGTGACCCGAGCACCGAGGGCGGCCAGTGCCAGCGCGGCAGGCGGCCCCGAGACGCCGAGCCCGGCCACGCAGACGGCGCGGCCCTTCAGCCGCAAGATCATCGGGATGATCTCAGCAAGTTTGAGCCGGACACCGCGTTCATGATCCGTTCTTGTGTTAACCCGCCCGCTCTATTTGCAGGCAAGTTAACACTGTCGCGGATCATGGGCCGGGTCTCAAGCGGGCGGGCCGTGAAACGGCTCACTCCGGCAACCCGGGCACGGCAGCCCACTCCGGCAACCCGGGCACGGCAGCCCACTCCGGCAACCCGGGCACGGCAGCCCACTCCGGCAACCCGGGCACGGCAGCCCACTCCGGCAACCCGGGCACGGCAGCCCACTCCGGCAACCCGGGCACGGCAGCCCACTCCGGCAACCCGGGCACGGCAGCCCACTCCGGCAACCCGGGCACGGCAGCCCACTCCGGCAACCCGGGCACGGCAGCTCACTTGGGCATCCATTCCACGTAGAACATGCCGAGGCCGAGCGCTATGAACAGGCCGCAGATCAGCCAGAATCTGACGACGATCGTGGTTTCCGCCCAGCCGAGCAGCTCGAAATGGTGCTGCAGTGGGGCCATGCGGAAGACCCGCTTACCTGTCAGCTTGAACGAGCCGACCTGGATGACGACAGACAGCGTGATGATCACGAACAGGCCGCCGAGAATCACAAGCAGCAACTGGGTCCGTGTGCAGACGGCGAGCCCGGCAAGGACGCCACCGAGCGCGAGCGATCCTGTATCGCCCATGAAGATTCTCGCCGGCGGCGCGTTCCACCACAGGAAACCGAAGCAGGCGCCGAGCACGGACGCCGCCACGACCGCCAGGTCGAGCGGGTCGCGCACGCTGTAACACTGCGAGGCGAGGAAGTTCGTGCAGTCGTTGCGCTCCTGCCAGATCCCGATCAGCACATATGCGGCGAGCACCAGGCCCGCCGCGCCGGTGGCGAGGCCGTCAAGGCCGTCGGTCAGATTCACCGCGTTGGCCGAGGCGGCGATCATGACGACCACCCACAGCACGAAGAACGGCCCAATAGAGCCGCCGACGTCGCGCAGGAACGAAATGTGCGTATCCGCTGGCGTAATGTCGTACCCGTCCGGGAAATGCTGCACGAGCAGCGCGAACACCACGCCCACCACAACCTGGCCGCCGAACTTCGCACCGCTGCGCAGGCCAAGGCTGCGCTGCTTGTAGATCTTGATGAAGTCATCGGTGAAGCCGACGAAACCGAGCCCGGTCATCAGCGCGAGCACGAGCAAGCCAGAGACCGACATCGGCGACAGCGTGGCCACGTGCCCGACAAGATAGCCGACCAGCGACGCGATGATGATCACTGTGCCGCCCATGGTGGGCGTGCCGCGCTTGGTGGCGTGCCCGGCCGGGCCGTCCTCCCTGATCGCCTGGCCGTAACCGTGCCGGCGGAACAGGCGGATCGCAAGCGGCGTGCCGATGAGCGCGAGCACCAGTGACACCGCAGCAGCGACGAGAATGGTCTTCACGGCGTCACCTCGCCGCGGTGCGCATCTTGACCGGGCGCATCTTGACCGGGCGCATCTTGACCGGGCGCCTCTTGACCGGGCGCCTCGTGGTTGCCGCGCGGCTCACCGAGCAGCCCAAGCGCCACCTGCTCGAGTCCGGCCGCACGTGACGCCTTGACAAGCACGACATCTCCCGGCGCGAGCAGCCCGGAAATGGCCGCAACCGCGGCCCGGCCGTCCGGGACGTGCAGCAGGTCACCCTGCCAGCAAGCCTCCGACTTCGCCCCCGCGAGCATCGGCGCCGCCTTGTCGCCCACCACGATCAGCGCGTGCACGCCGATCCGGGCGGCGAGCGCGCCCACCTCCTCGTGCGCGGGCGCGGCAATCTCGCCGAGTTCGGCCATGTGCCCAAGCACGGCGAAAGACCGCCGGCACCGACGGCCCTGCTGCGCCCGAGTCATGGCTCGCAGTGAGCCAAGCGCCGATGCCATCGCCTCGGGGCTGGCGTTGTAGGTGTCGTTGATCACGGTCACCCCATCGGGCCGCTCGGTCACCTCCATCCGCCATTTGCTTCGCGCCACCGCAGCATCCAGGCCCTCAGCGACGGCGTCCACTGCCATGCCAAGCTCGCGGGCGAGGGCGGCCGCGGCAAGGGCGTCGGGCACATTGTGCTCGCCGCGCAGGTTCAGCCGCACTGACGCGGCACCCTCGGGGGTGACGAGGGTGAATGTGGGCCGGCCGTCGGTGTCGACCGTCACATCTGCCGCGCGGATCAAGGCGCGGCTTGATCGCCCGAATGTCACCACCCGTGCCGGGGTGCGGCCCGCCATCGCCGCCACCCTCGGATCGTCTGCGTTCAGCACCGCGACGCCATCGGCTGGCAGGGCTTCTGGCAGTTCGCCCTTTGCGGCGGCGACCGCGTCCAGGCTGCCGAACTCGCCGATGTGCGCCCGTCCCACGTTCAGCACCGCGCCCAGCCGCGGCGGAGCGATCTCGCACAGCTTCGAGATATGACCGCGCCCGCGGGCGGACAACTCGAGAATCAAGTACCTGGTCTGCTCACCGGCCAGCAGCACGGTCAGCGGATGGCCGAGCTCGTTATTGAAGGAGCCTTCAGGCGCGACGGTCGGGCCGAGCCGCTCGGCAAGCTGCGCTGTCAGGTCCTTGGTGGTCGTCTTACCAGCCGAACCGGTTATTCCCGCGATAGTTAGGCCAAGGCCGCGGAGCCGTTCGGCATTCTCATGGGCCAGCGCGGCAAGCGCGGCGGGCACATCGGGCACGATCAGAGCGGGCACCCCGGCCGGCCGGGTCGCGAGGACCGCGACGGCGCCCGCGCGGACGGCGGCGAGAGCGAAGTCGTGACCATCGGAGCGCTCGCCTGGCAGTGCGGCGAAGAGGCCGCCAGGTCCGGCGCGGCGCGAGTCGATGACAACTTGCCCGTAAACGACAGCGCCGGGGTCGGCGACCTGGTCCAGTCCGGCCCCGGTGATTGCGGCGATCTGTGCGAGCGAAAGCGGGATCACACGTCCTCCGAATCAGACGCAGCCAGGTTAGTTGGCCGCGAGGGCCGGCGGGCCCGCTGGCGCTCAATCGCCTCGGCTGCCACGTGCCTGTCGTCGAAGGGAAGCACGGAGCCGCCCACATACTGCCCGGTCTCGTGGCCCTTGCCCGCTACTACCACGACGTCACCGCGGCCGGCCGATCCGATCGCGAGCCCAATAGCGGCGGCCCGATCGGGCTCGACTATCACATGCGCGCGCCGCGCCTGCGGTACGTCAATCGCACCGTCGAGCATCGCAGTCAGGATGGCCAGCGGGTCCTCGGAACGGGGGTTGTCGCTGGTGAAGATGGCGACATCCGCCAGGCGGGCGGCGTTGGCCCCCATCATCGGGCGCTTCGCGGCGTCCCTGTCACCGCCGCAGCCGAGCACAATGGTGAGCGTTCCCTGCGTGACCGGGCGCAGGGCCCGCAGCACCGCCTCCACCGCGGCCGGCTTGTGCGAATAGTCGACGAGCACGGTGAAGTCCTGGCCGGCCTCGACCTGTTCGAGCCGTCCGGGCACACCAGGGCATGAGGCCACTCCCGCTACCGCGGTCTGCAGGCCGATACCCGCCTCCACGAGCGCAACCACCGCGCCGAGGGCATTCGCGACGTTGAATGGGCCTGGCAGCGCCACGACCCCGTCCGCCTCCACGCCTCCCGGGCCCACGACCCGCATCGAGCTGCCGTCCGTACCGAGCCGCACGTCGAGGGCGCGCCAGTCGGCTCCCGGGTTCCCCTCGGCCGAGAACGTCGTCACGGGTACCGGGGCGGATCCGGCAAGCATCCGGCCGTACCTGTCGTCCACATTGACGACGCCGGTCTGGGTGTATTCCCGCGTGAACAGCCGCGCCTTGGCGGCGAAGTAGTCGTCGATGTCCTTATGGAAATCCAGATGGTCCTGGGACAGGTTGGTGAAGACCGCGACGTTGTAGGACGTCCCGGCCACCCGGCCGAGCGCGAGCGCGTGGCTGGAGACCTCCATCGCGGCCGCGGTCACGCCGCGTTCCGCCATCACCGCGAGCATCGCCTGCAGGTCCGGGGCCTCCGGGGTGGTCAGGGTACTTGCCGACGCCTCGCCAGGGACCCTGGTCTGCACGCCGCCGATGAGGCCGGTCCTGTGGCCGGCCATCTTCAGCGCCGCCTCGAGGAAGTAGGTGGTAGTCGTCTTGCCGCTGGTGCCGGTGACCCCGATGATCAGCAGGCGGGCCGACGGGTCCCCGTAGACCAGGGACGCCACCTCGCCGAGCCGCGCCCGCGGGTCTGCCACGGCAAGTGCCGGCAGCCCAGCCGCGGCGGCGGCGCGGCTGCCCGTGGCGTCGGTGAGCACCGCCACCGCGCCGGCGGCCGCGGCCTCGTCGCTGAATTCGGCGCCATGATGGCGGCTGCCGGGCAGCGCCACATAAAGGTCACCTGGAAGAACACGACGTGAGTCGTGGGTAACGCCGGTGACAAGGCGCCCGTCGATCGTCCGCAGGCTCGCCGCGGCGCCGGCCGAGGACCCAGTCTGCGTGATGATCGCCGCCCCGAGCAGAGCCGCGAGCTCACCGAGGGGGCGGGGGTCGACCTGGCTGGGGCGCATCGGCACGGGCACGCGGAGAGGTTACCTGGGATCACGGAGCCGTGAGCCGGACGTACGGTGTCTTGGCCCCAGTCGGCGGAATCTTCATCGTCTGGAGGGCGAACTTCATGATCTCGTTGAAGACGGGTCCCGCGACCGCGTTGCCGTAGTAGTCGGCACTTCGCGGGTTCTCCACAATCACCGCGACGACCAGTTGCGGGTTGCCCGCGGGCGCGATGCCGACGTAGCTCGAGTTGTAGCCGCGCAGGCACCCGCACGCCGGATCGGTCCGCTGGGCGGTTCCGGTCTTGGCCGCGACCGCATATCCGGGGATCAGGCCCCACGGCCCGATGTCCAGCTTCGGCACCCACTGCAGGATCCGGAGCATCTGCGCCGACGTGCGCGGCTGCAGCACGCGCTGCCGCTGCGGGGGCTTCGCCGGGATGAACCCGCCGTGACCGTCTGCGGCACCGTCCGTGCCCGCCACGATCGTAGGCGCCACTCGCACGCCTCCATTCGCGATGGTCGCATACACGCTGGCGAGCTGGACCGCGTTCATCGCCACACCCTGGCCGAAGGACAGCGTGTAACGCTGGTTACCCCACCACTGGTCCGGCGTTGCGAGGATGCCCGGGCTCTCACCTGGCAGCCCAAGGCCGGTGACTTGGCCGATGCCGAAGTTCCTGAAGTACTGGTACTGGGTCTGCGGGCTGACATGCTCTACAACCTGCACCATGCCGACGTTGCTCGAATGGACGAGAATGCCTGCCAGGGTGAGGCGCTCGGTGGGGTGCAGGTCGGCGTCGTGAAACTGGAACCCGTCGACCGTGATCTGGTATGGAACGTTGTAGGGGCTGTCCGGAGTCTGGCCGCCTCGTTCGAGAGCGGCGGCCGCGGTGATCACCTTGGCGGTGCTGCCCGGCTCGAATACGTCGGCGACCGCGGGATCGGCGCTGCCCGCCGCTGCCGCCGGGGCGCCCTTGGAGTGCCTCGCCTCGGCGGCCATCGCGAGTACCTGGCCAGTTCCCGGCTGCATCACGACAGCCATGCAGCTATCCGCCTCGACCTGCGTGACCCGGGCCGCGCAGGCGTGTTCCGCCTCCCACTGCAAGTCCGGCAGGATGGTCAGGCGCAGATTGCGACCTGGCACGGCCGGGGTCACTTTGCCGCCCGCGGTCGGGATCGGCTGGCCGCCCGCCCCCAGCTGCACCACCTGGCTTCCGCTGCGCCCGGCGAGGAGCGAGTTGTCCGCATATTCGAGCCCGGCCGCGCCGTGCAGCACGCCGGAGCTGTCTGTGTTGGTGAAACCGATCAGCGCCGACGCGAGTGAGCCATCCGGATACACGCGGTTGTATTCCGGGGTCATCGCGATCCCAGGAATATGCATCGACGCGATGAGCCCGTTGATCTGGTCGGCCACCTGAGGTGTGACCATGTCCTTGAGCACCACGTACTCAGGCGAAGTGGGGTAGTTCAGCCTGGTCAGAACGTCGCTGGCCGCCATGCCCAGGTAGCCGGCCAGCTCGCTGGCATACTTCGCCTTGGCCGCGGCATTTTGTGCGGCGGTCCAGCCCGCCATCGTCATCTGGGTGGGATCCGCATACACGAGGTCGGCCTCTTCCGTCATGGCAAGCGGGCGGCCGTCCGCTCCGTCTATCGCGCCACGGACCGCGGGGAGCGGCAAGTTGTGCACGCGCTCATGCTGCGCGATGGCGCGGTACTTGCCGTACTCCATGCCCTGCAGCTGCACCAGCCTGCCTGCGAACAGCGATAGTACGAAGGCGATGCCGAGCACGCCGACGCGCAGCCGGCGCATCGGGTTACCACGGCGGAATGTCGCTCTGGTGAGCTGGCCAACCCGGCCGGCCGGCTCCAGCACGTGCGGTTGCCGCGGGCGCGGCCGTCGCGGCCGCGCACCGTCCGGCCCTGGGCGGTCATTACCCTCGCCGCCGCCGTCCCTGCCGTAGCCATCGTCACGTCCCGCCCGGGCGCGGCCGCGCGGCAGGGACCGGCGCGCCCCATCGTTTCCGCTCTCGCGGCGCTGCTGGCCTGGCGGGCCGTGCTGGCCCAGCGGGCCGTGCTGGCCCGGCGGGCCGAGCTGGCCCGGCGGGGAACCCCGTCCGGACGGGGAATGCTGGCCTGCGGGGCCATGGCCATGGGTCCTGCCGCCGGACTTCGCCCCGGCGGGCCGCTGACCGACGGCTCTGCCGACAGGCCTGGACCCAGCCGATCCGGCACCACCCGATCCGTTACCAGCCAACCCGGTACCAGCCGATCCGTTACCAGCCAACCCGGAGCCAGCGGACCCGGGACCGGCTGGTCCTGGACCAGCGGACCCGGGACCAGCGGACCCGGGACCAGCGGACGTGGGACCAGCGGACCCAGGACCAGCGGACCTGGGACCAGCGGACCTGGGACCAGCGGACCCGGGACCAGCGGACCCGGGACCAGCGGACCCGGGATCAGCGGACCCCGGGCCAGCATGCCGACCGACGGCCGGCGGTCCGGTTCCCTGGCCACGGCCCGACCGGTCGCCCTGCCGTCGGCGACGGCCCAGCCGGTCGTCTCCGCCGGTCAATTGCCCGTCCGGCTAGCGAGCGGCGGAGTCCCGCCATAGATACGGCCTGATTTCAGGTTCACGAATCGCGGCTGGCTCACCGGGACCATGCCGAGTTTTCTCGCGCGCTGCGCGATCGCGCTTGGTGATTCGGTTTCCGCGATCTCCTGTTGCAATTCCTGTTGCTGGCGCGCGAGCGTGGCGTTGGCCTGCTGAAGGGATGTGGTCTGGAACGCGCCCGCGGCGAGCACGGTGTTCAGCAGCAGCAGGCAGACAAGCCCGCCGCTGAGCAGGCCAACCACCAGGAAGACAAACGGCGGACGCCGCCCCGTACCGCTGCCGCCCGTCCCTTGGGGCGCCGGCGCGACGAGCCCCGGGCCCGAGATGCTGGCGGACCCGCCCTGCGGCTGCGGCCGTGAGCCTGGTAGCCGGGTGGGACCCGTAGGTTGTGCTGGGCCTGCTGGACGGGTGGGACCCACTGGCCCTGTCGGGCGTGCTGGGCGTCCCGGGCGTCCCGGGCCTGTGGTGCGCCTCGGGCGCGCCGGGCGCGCCGGCGCCGACAGCGGTACGCGCCCTGGCCGGACGGGCTCTGTTCCGTGCCTGCCAGCCGTTTGACCGGCCTGCCGCGCCGCGCCGCGCCGCCCCGTCGCTTCCAGCTGCCGCACCTCGCCGCCCTGCCGCACCGCGCCGCCCTGCCGCGCCGCGCCCTTCCGCTGCGCCGCTGCTACCTGCTGCGCCGCTGTCCCCTGCCGCGGTGCCCGCCGCTGCAGGCCCGCACGCCGGTCCTCCTGCTGGCCCGCACGCCGGTCCTCCTGCCGGGCCTCCTGCTGGCCACGCCGGTCCTCCTGCCGGTTCTCCTGCCGGCCACGCCGGTCCTCCTGCCGGGCCGCCCTCCGCTCCTCCTGCCGGGCCGCACGCCGATCGTCCCGGCCCGCACGCCAGTTCTCCAGCCGGCCCGCGGACCCGTCGTCCGGCCGGCCCGCACGCCGGTCGTCCCGCGGGCCCGCACGCCGGTCCTGCTGCCGCCTGTCCCCCGCCGCAACGCGGTCGCGGGCGGGCGGAGGCGCCGTGACGTGGGTCGCCTCGCCCTGCCGCCGTGTCGTTGTGGTCATGGGATCCCCTCGGCCTTCGTCACGCTGCTACCCGCTCTGCTGCCCGCAGCCGGGCGGGCGTGGCGCGCGGGTTGCGTGCCGTCTCTTCTTCGGCAGGCCGCTCCGCCCCACGGGTGAGCAGCCGGAACTTCGGCCTGCCCGGCCTCAAGCGGAAGCGGCAGGCCAGCCGGTGTGGTGTCGGTGACCCGAGCGGCGAGTGCCCGCTTGACGATCCGGTCCTCAAGCGAGTGATAGGCGAGAATCACGATCCGCCCATGCACCCAGAGCGCGTCGAGCACACCAGGCAGCGCCCGCTCGAGCGCGGCGAGCTCGCTGTTCACTTCGATCCGCAGCGCCTGGAACGTACGCTTGGCCGGGTGCCCGCCAGTGCGGCGCGCGGGCGCGGGAATCGACTCCCGCACAAGGTCACTTAGCCGGCTCGTCGACGTAATGGCAGCACGTGCGCGCGCACGCACAACGGCTTCCGCGATCCGGCGCGCGTACCGCTCTTCCCCGTACTCGCGCAGCACACGGGCGAGGTGTACGGCGGTATACGTGTTCACCACGTCCGCGGCGGTTAGCTCCTGGCCGCGATCCATGCGCATGTCGAGCGGAGCGTCGGCGGAGTAACTGAAGCCGCGCTCCGGCTGGTCGAGCTGGGGCGACGACACGCCGAGGTCGAACAAGGCACCCTGCACGTGGCGGTAGCCGAGGCCGTCGAGGATTTCGGGGATCTCGTCATATCTCGCTTGGACCAGTCTGACGCGGCTGGCCTGCGACGCGAGTGCCCGCCTGGACCTCTCGATCGCGTCGGCGTCCCTGTCGACGCCGACGAGCATGAGTTCCGGGTGGGCGTCGAGCAGCGCGCGCGCGTGGCCCGCCCGGCCGAGAGTGGCGTCAACAAATACCGCGCCGGGCGAGCTAAGCGCCGGGGCGAGCAGGGCCAGGACGCGGTCGAGCATCACAGGTACGTGCTCGTCAGCCGCTGCGCTCACCAGACCCCCTCTCGCTCGTAGGCAGGCACCAGGTCGGCGCCGCGAACACCTCGGCCCGCAGCGGGCCGCACTGCCACGCTGTAACCGGCTGCCACGCTGCAAACGGCTGCCACGCTGCAAACGGCTGCACCCGCCCGAACAGCTGGCGTCCGGCCAGGTCTTCATCCGCGCCATTTAGTTGCCGCGCCGCCTGGCGCCGGGGAAGAGGCGTCAGCCGTCGCAGGCCGGTGCGGGTGAAGACCTCGCCGAACACCTGCACGCCCTTCGCCGCGTCAGCGCGGCGACCGGGCGCCTCACAACACTCCCGGCAGCACCTCCTCGGATGCGGCTGAGAACGCTTCCTCCTGGTCGGTGAGGTAGGCGTCCCACGCCTGCGCGTCCCAGATTTCCAAACGCGTGTTCGCGCCGATCACGACACAATCGCGGCCGAGGCCCGCGTACTCGCGCAGGCTCGGCGGCACCGTAATCCGGCCCTGCTTGTCGGGCACCTCATCAGACGCGCTCGCGAAAAAGACCCGGCTGTAGTCGCGGACGCCCTTGGACGTCACAGGAGCGTTACGCAGCGCCTCGGTGATCCGGCCGAACTCAGCCTCGGGAAAAACATAGAGGCATCGTTCCTGGCCTTTTGTGATCACCAGACCTCCGGCGAGCTCCTCGCGGTACTTGGCGGGAAGGAACAACCGTCCCTTCTCATCGAGGCGTGGTGTGTGGGTGCCGAGGAACACCGGCACTCACCTCCCTGCCCCCACTGCAGCGCGGTGTGAAGCACGGTCGCTCCACACCGCCCCACTGTACCCCACATTTCTCCACCGTCAATCATCAGGACCGCCGCACCAGTCCCGTTAGTAGCACAAAGTTCCAGCTCACAGAGGGTGGAGTGAAGTGGAGCGCGGGTCGAGGACGGACGCAGCCGGACCGATTCACTATGCCGCCTGACCGGTTCGCTGTGGAGCCACCACCCGACGGCATGTCGCATGGCCTGCCGGAGGACCTGTGGATGTAGCGGCATCGCCGCGCCGACGGCGTGCATGATCCCTAATCGTGTTGAGTTTCCGGCGAATAGCGCGGGCAAGTTAACGCAAGAACGGATCATGGTGGGCGCCCGGCTGCAGCCGGTATGACTGTGCCGGTATGACTGTGCCTGGCCCGGGGAGCCGATCCCGGAACCCCCCGCTACGCTCCGCAAGCGGCGCCAGGCGGCAGCCATAGTAACGCCAGGCGGCAGCCATAGTAATTACGACCTGCTGATCCCGATCGGCTTCGCCCGCGGTGGTTCTGTACGCCATGGTGACGCCGCAGGTCAGGCACGGCAGGCAAGGATCTTTACGCCATGGTGACGCCGCAGGTCAAGTATCGCAGGCAAGGAATCGCGCGCGGACTGCTCGAAGACGTACTGTCTGTAGGCACGGCGTAGTAGGTGTGGCGGGTATTTTTGCACCCGTCATCGGCGTCACGGTGGCGTGGGCGTGGCGGGCGCCGGAGGCACGCTCCTCGAGGAGGCTACGTGGTACTGAGCACCGGAGCGGGACCGGAGGACGCGCTCGATGATCTCGTCGGCAGGGCCGGCAAGATCAGCCAGACCATCCAGTCTGTGATCGAGGGAAAATCGGACGCGGTCAGGCTCACCCTGACGGTACTGCTAGCCGAGGGCCACGTGCTGATCGAGGATGTACCTGGCGTCGGCAAGACGATGCTCGCCAAGGCCCTGGCACGGTCCATTGACTGCTCCGTCCGGCGGATCCAGTTCACCCCGGACCTGATGCCAAGCGACATCACCGGGGTTAGTGCCTACAACCAGGAGACCCGCGACTTCGAGTTCAAGCCCGGGCCGGTGTTCGCTAACATCGTCGTCGGGGATGAGATCAACCGCGCCTCACCCAAGACTCAGTCGGCACTGCTCGAATGCATGGAAGAGCGGCAGGTCACGGTCGACGGCACCACGTACACGCTCGAGCGGCCCTTCATGGTGATCGCGACCCAGAACCCGATCGAGATGGAAGGCACCTACCCCCTTCCCGAAGCGCAGCGTGACAGGTTCACCGCGCGCATCTCGATGGGCTATCCTTCGGCGGCGGCGGAGCTTGAGATGCTGGACGTGCACTCCGCGTCCTCGCCACTCGACCGGCTGATCCCTGTTGCGGAGGCAGCTGATGTCCGCGGCCTGATCAGCGCGGTGCGCAACGTGCACATTTCTGAGCCAGTGCGGCACTACATCATCAAGATCGTCACCGCCACGCGTAACCACCCTGATCTGCGGCTCGGCGCTTCGCCCAGGGCGACCCTGCACCTGGTACGCGCGTGCCGCGCATATGCCGCCCTGGACGGTCGCGACTATGTGATCCCCGACGACGTGCAGACACTAGCGAGCCCGGTGCTTGCGCACCGGCTGCTCCCCGCGGCGGAAGCCGCCGCGCAGCAACGGATGCCCGAACAGGTCGTGACCGATCTCATCCAGCGGCTCCCGCTGCCGCAGCGGCGGTGATGGTGGCCGGATTGGAAGGGGTGCCCGCATGCGGGAAGTGATCACCGGGCTCACCACGCGGGGCAGGTCTTTCCTTGCCGCGGGCTTCGCCGCCGCAGTGTGCGGGCTCGCTCTCGGTGAGCGCGGCCTGCTGCAGATTGGGGTGCTCCTCGTCGCACTGCCGCTGCTGTCCGCACTTGCTACCAGCCGCACGCGCTACCAGCTCACGTGCGCACGGCAGGTGAACCCCGCCCGGGTGCCAGCCGGCCAGCCGACAGTGGTCACGCTCCGGCTGGCCAACGTCACCCGGCTGCGCACGGGGCTGCTGCTTGCTGAAGACGAATTGCCCCACTCACTTGGGGGTCATCCGCGGTTCATCCTCGAGGGGGTAGAAGGCGGCGGTGTCCGTGAGCTGGCCTACCGGATCCGTTCCGACGCGCGCGGCAGATTCAACCTCGGGCCGCTCAAGGTGCGGGTTGCTGACGCGTTCGGCATGGTGGAGATTTCCCGTTCTTTCACCCAGCGCAGCAAGCTCGTCGTAACACCGCGGGTAGTAACGCTGCCGGCCACCCAGACCGCCGCCGACTGGCTCGGCACGGGAGACAGAAGAATGCGGATGGCGGCGAGCGCGGGCGAAGATGATGTCGCGCCGCGGCCGTACCGCAACGGCGACGACTTGCGCCGGGTGCACTGGCGCTCGACCGCACGCCACGGGGAGCTGATGGTGCGCCGCGAGGAGCAGCCATGGCACAGCAGGGCGTTCCTGTTTATCGACACGCGCTCGATCGCGCACGCAGGCTCGGGAATCGGCTCATCCTTCGAGTACGCGGTAAGCGCCGCGGCCTCGATCGGGGTGCATCTGGCGCGCCAGCAGTTCGAGATGCAGATGATCACCGATGCTGGAGCGATCGAGGCTGGCGGAATGTTCGAGGAAGTCATGCTCGACGTGCTCGCCGCCGCGCGGCCGTCGCGTGGCACCACGCTCGCACGTGGCCTCCAAGCCCTCGCGGCCAATCCTGGTGGCCTGGTCGTCGCGGTGGCCGGACGGCTGGACGAGACCCAGGCCCGCGAGCTCGCGCGCAGCTGCAACAGGGCCAAGTCGGCCGTGGCGGTCCTGCTTTCCGTGCTGACCTGGGAGGGCGGGTCGAGCGAAGGGGCCCGAGCGGGCTCGCCGGAGGCGGCGTCGATCCTCGCTGATGCCGGGTGGCAGGTGCTGACCATAACCGCAGGCACTCCGCTGGCGCAGGCTTGGGGCCTGCTGCGGCAGGCAGTACCGCCTGCAGTGGCACGGACAGGCGCGCAATGAGCGTTCACGGGGCGGCAGGACTCAGGGCGCGAACATGAACATCCGGCTCACCTTGACTGCCGCGATCGCGACCATCGCGGCGTCGATTGCCCTGCACCCGCTGATCGCCTCCTCGACGTGGTTCTGGGAAGGCGTCGGGGCGGTGATCGTGGTGGCCGGCGTGGGCTCGCTGACCAGGCTCCGCACGCTGCCCGTCCTCGTCTGCCTGGTTGCCACAGCAGCGGGCCTGCTGTGCTACGTGAACCTGCTCTTCTCCGGGCAGCATTCGCTCGGCGGATTGCTGCCCACGCCGGCCTCCTTGGCCGGGCTCCTCCAGCTCAACCGCACCGGATGGGCAGAGGCGGCCAGGTTCGCTCCGCCTGTCCCGGGGCTGCGCGGCGTCACATTCCTCACGGTCGCAGGAATCGGGCTCGCCGCGCTGTTCACCGACCTGCTCGCGGTGCGGCTTCGTAAGGCCGCAGCCGCTGGCCTGCCACTTCTTGCCCTGTTCAGCGCGACCGTCGCGAGCAAGGCAGCCGAGTCGACCATCTACGAAGCGGCGATCTTCTGCGCTGGCGTAGCCGGATACCTGGCCCTGCTTGTGGCGGACGAGCGCGAGCGGATCCAGTTGTGGGGCCGGCTGGTCTCGATACGTCAGACCGGCCGGATACGTCAGAC
Source organism: uncultured Actinomycetota bacterium (assembly GCA_963727015.1). Classification (GTDB taxonomy): domain Bacteria; phylum Actinomycetota; class Actinomycetes; order Streptosporangiales; family Streptosporangiaceae; genus DATFVJ01. Next base: position 209,748 of record CAVSEV010000012.1, read on the forward strand.
CGGCTGGCCGAGGCCGGGGCAGCGAGCAGGCCTCGGGCCCGGCGCGGGCCCAGGCCAGGCCGCCGACATAGGCGATGGACCAGGCTTTGGCGCGGGCGAGCGACCGGACCTGTCCCCCGGCCAGCGCCAGGAGCCGCCGGTGCCTGATACCCATGCGCTCGCCGCAGCCGGGCGCCGCGTCGGAATGGCCGCCGTGGCGGCCGCGCTGCTGGTGCCGCTGCTCATCCCTGGCCTGCACGTGCGGGACCTTTTCGGCAGCGGCCCCGGCGCCGGAGGGCAGGGTGGTGGAACGGCCGCCACGCTGCCAAACCCGGTGGTTCAACTGGACGAGCAGTTGCATCGCACGCGCGCGCGGACCATCCTGACCTACCACACCGATAGTGGGACCACCCCGCCATACCTCAGGATCTACACCCTGGACCTGAGCCCCACCGCCGCCAGCTGGAGTCTGTACCTGCAGCAGGTCGTACGCTCGTCTGGGCACGAAGACATGCCGGCCGCCCCAGGCTTTCAGCACGACCAGTCCCATCTCATCCATACGAGCGTCACGGTCGCGCCCGGGGTGACGGGGACCGTGTTCAGCGGCTCGCATGCGGATAACTTCCTTCCATTGCCGTACGCACCCGTCAAGGTGCAGGTCCCAGGCGACTGGGCCGTGGACCCTGAGACGCTCATGATGTGGTCTCCGGACTCGATCAGCGAGCTGAAGTACGCGGTGACGAGCAGAGACGTGGATCCCAGCCCGCGGGAGCTCCGCGCTGCCCCCGGGCCCGCGCCAAGCATCAGCGTCAATGAGGAGAACCTGACAGCCGCCTACGGCTCGCTGCTGAGCCTCGCCCGGCGGGTCACCGGCGAGGCCAAAACGCCCTACGACAAGGCCCTCGCGCTTCAGCAGTGGTTCACCAAAACGGGCGGCTTCAGCTACAGCCTCGACGCGAGCGAGCCGAACACCGTCGCCGGGCTTGATGAGTTCCTGCTGCACACAAAGCGCGGCTTCTGCCAGCAGTTCGCGTTCGCCTACGCGGTACTCGCACGGTTGCTCGGCATACCCGCGCGGGTTGCCGTGGGCTACACGGCGGGCACCTACCTCGGCAAGGGCAACTGGCGGGTCACCACTAGCGACGCGCACGCCTGGCCCGAACTTTACTTCCAAGGCGCCGGCTGGCTGCCCTGGGAGCCTACGCCGCCAGGCACCGGTGTCGGCCAGGGCACGGCGACGGCGCCCGACTACTCGGTCTCGGCCGGAGGCAGCACGGGCCCCGGCGGCAGTCAGGGTCAGACGACCCCAGGAAGCACGGGACTGCAGCCTCGGCAGCCGCAAGGCGCGGGCGTCTCGCAGCAGAAGCGTCTCCTGCCCGACGAGGGACCGGCCGGCGTCAAGCTCGCGCATCACAGTCACTGGTCATGGCTCTGGTGGCTGCTGGCAGCTGCCATCCTGGGGCTGATCATCTTGATCCTGCCACTCACCGCCAGGCTGCTCACGCGCATGTGGCGGATGGTCATCATCGCCAGGGGCACCGCTCCCGGCCGCTCACGAAGCCGGGCCGGCACCCGGCGTGCGGGCAGCGGGCCGGCGGGAACCAGGCCAGCGGGCACCGGGCCCGCAGGCTCCAGGGGTGCGGGCGCCGCGGGTGCGGGCGCCGCGGGTGCGGGCGCCGGGGGCGCGGCAGCCGCGGATGCCGTAGCAGAGGCAGCAGCGGCCGCCACCCGGGCGCGCGTCCACGCGGCCTGGCTCGAAATACACGATGACCTCGAAGATTTCGGGATCGGCTGCCCGGCGAGCGAGTCACCGCGCGCGATTGTTCACCGTGTCACGACCAACCTTCTGCTGCCAGAAGCAGCCCGTGATGCGCTTGGCCGGGTCGCGTTCGCCGAGGAACGCGCGAGGTACGCCGTAACCGTGGCCGGCCTGCCGAACCTTCGCGCGGATGTGACGGCGGTTCGCAGAGCCGTCGCCGCGTCGGTGGACCTGCGTGCGCGCTGGCGCGCCCGCATCTTCCCCGCCTCGAAGCTATCGGCGCTGCGGCAATCCTCGCGGCACGCGCTTGACATATTCGGCTGGATCGAGGTCGCCACGTCGCGGCTGTCCGGTCACCTGCGGCCGGGCAAGCACGCAGACAACACCGCCGCGCCGTAACGCGAACTGGGTCTACATGTCACCTTCCTGGCGTCGCCGCCAGCGCTCTTCGAGCCGCTCCATGAAACCGTTGCCCGTTGCACGGCCACGGCCAGGGCCACGGCTGCGGTCACGGCGCCTGCGGCGTGGGCGGGCGGGGCGCGCAGCAGCAGGCGCTCGCCCGGCGGCTGAGCCGCTGATGCGCCGCCAGCTCGTGAGAGCCCACATCGCGGTTGAGAGCATGACGAGGAAGCCCGCCACACCGATCCAGATGTATTTGGATACGACCCCGGCAAGCAGCAGGGCGACACCAAGCAAGAACCCCAGCCCTGCCTTGACCACTCGGCGCTTGTAGTGCACCCGTGGGTCACTGCTGCGCACGGCGTGCGCGAACTTGGGATCCTCAGCCTCCAGCGCCCGCTCGATCTGGTCGAGCAGGCGCTCCTCGTGCTCAGAGAGCGGCACGGCGCCTCCCATAGGAACTGTCCGCGCGCGGAGTCGGGACATGACCTCGCGGTATATCCAGAATACGAGTCCCACCATGCTGGGTGGAAGGGAGCTCCACAGTTAGGGGGTCATCATGTGCATACGCGGCCGATCCGATCAACTACGGATGCCGCGCCCGTAACTGCCGTCACCACCGTCCCTGCGGTTGTTCTCCTCGGTGGCGTCGGCCTTGACGAGCGTCGCCGGGCCGACGGCAGCAGCGCCAAAACGCGCCGTGATCTTGTCTATCGCGCGTTCCGCCTGAGACCACCCTGACGGGCGGTCGTCGAGAGTGAGCTGGGTACCCGTGGCGGCGCTGATCCCGATCAAGTTCGTGGCCCTGACACCGACGAGCCGCAAGGACGCACGCGGATCGATTCCCGCGGCCTCGTAGAGCGCGCAAGCCGTCGTGTGTATCTGGCGGGCGATGTCGGTCGGCTCGGACAGCGTGCGCGACCGGGTGATCGTGGTGAAGCTGGCGAGCCTCAGCTTCACCACGATTGTCCGCGCGGCGTAACCAGACGAACGCAGGGTGCGCGCGGTCCGCTCGGACAGGCGCAGCAGCTCGCGGCGGATCACCACGGGATCTGCGACATCCTCGGGGAACGTCTCCTCCGCGCCGATACTCTTCTCCGGCGTATGCGGCACGACAGGGCGGCTGTCCTTCGCCCAGGCGAGGCACGCCAGGTGCGTACCGGCCGCATCGCCGAATTCGCGGGTCAGCGTCGCCGCCGGGGTCTGCGCGATGTCCCCGACGGTGTGCAGGCCGAGGCGCGCGAGGGTCTGGGCCGCCCGGTCCCCCACTCCCCAGAGTGCCTCCACGGGAAGCGGGTGCAAGAAGGCGAGCACGTCCGCGGCGGGCACGACGAGCAGGCCGTCGGGTTTGCAGCGCGCGGACGCCAGCTTTGCGATGAATTTGCTGGGCGCGACACCGACCGAGCAGGTGATCCCGTGCTGATCCTGAATCTGCGAGCGGATCAGGGCGGCGATCCTGGCCGGCGGCCCGAGCCTGCGACGCGCGCCGGCCACGTCCAGGAACGCCTCATCCAGTGACAGCGGTTCCACCACCGGAGTGATGGCACGGAAGATTCCCATGATCTCGCGCGAGGCCGCGGTGTATTCACCACGGCGCGGCGGCACGAGAACGGCCTGCGGGCACAGGCGCAACGGCCCGCGCCGTTGGCATCGCGGACCTTACCCCGTAGGCGCGCGCCTCGTACGTGGCGGAAAGGACGACGCCGCGGCCCCCGCCAGCCACGATCACCGGCTTGCCGCGAAGCCCAGGCTGGTCGCGTACCTCCACGCTGGCGAAGAAGGCGTCCATGTCCGCGTGCAGGATGTGGCAACCGGCGTCGTCCATCACCGATACCCGAGGACGTGCAGCTGGGTGGCGATGTCGCGCAGCGTGGGGTGCTCGGCCGCGGCCTGCTCGAGCGCGAGCAGTGCGGCACCGGCGCCGGGATCGAAATCCACCAGTGCGCTCGGAACCAGGTCGGAGAACACGCGTATCCCGTGCGCGGCGCCGGCCCGCAGGCCCGCCTTCTCGATCAGCGTGGTCAGACCGGCCAGCGTGAACCTGCGCGGCGGGCCGGCCGCGGCGCCGCTGGGCCCTGCCTCGCCGAGCAGCCGCCTGGCCTCGTCGAAGTGGCCGGTGAGCGCCCGGTGGATGGCGGCCGCGACGCCGCCAGCGGCGAGTACGCTCACCGCGCCGTCCGGCCGCAGCACGCGGGCGATCGTCACGAGGGCCGCCGCAGGGTCGTCCACGTACTCGAGCACGCTGTGGCACAGGACCAGGTCGGCGCCCGCCTCGCCAGCGATCCCCGGCAGGTCGGCGACATCACCCTGGACCGCCATCAGCGGCACGCCCTGCTCCGCGGCGCGGCGCTGCGCCGCGGCGAGTGAATCCGGGCTCGGGTCCACGACGGTCACCCGGTGGCCCAGGCAGGCGAGCGGCACGGCGAAGCCCCCCGTGCCCCCGCCCGCGTCCAGGATGTCGAGATGCTCGCGCCCGGTCTGCTGCGCGCGCGCAGACGCGGCGCCGCGCAAGGCCGCCCATACCACCGCCGTGCGGGCCGCGTTGTGCCTGCCCAGCTGGTCCTCGGCCACAGCCGTCCTCCTCGCCACGTCGCCACCCGCAGTCAAATGTAGTGGCGGGGCCGCTCAAGGCCGAATGATCTTGATGGTTGGAAGTTTGGGGGCGCGATAGCGCCCCCAAACTTCCAACCACGGCGACCGGCTCGGCATCGCTGGGCGGATCGATGCCCCTTATGACGCGAGCAGGCCACCGGGTGAGACTGACGGTACGGGTTATGCCTGGCGGGTACGCTCGGGCCGGGCGCAGCACGGACACAACCAGCGCGGACGGGCGGGTGGGCGCATGCCAGCGGACGGAGACCGGCGTGGAGTGCTGTACGTGGTCGCCTGCGCCGCGCCGCCCGCGAGGGAGATCACCGAGCTTGTCACCAGGGCGCAGGACGCCGGGTGGACGGTCTGCGTGGTCGTCACCCCGCAAGCGGTCAACTTCACCGACATTGCCGGTCTTGAGCTGCAGACGGGTTATCCCGTGCGGCACCAGTACAAGCACCCGGACGAGCCGGACGTGCTGCCCGCGGCGGACGCCATGATCGTCTGTCCCGCCACCTTCAATACGATCAACAAGTGGGCGGCGGGGATCAGCGACACCCTGGCGGTCGGGCTCCTGACCGAGGCCATCGGCCTGCGACTGCCCCTGGTCGCGGTTCCGTCGGTGAACAGCGCGCAGGCGTTGCACCGCGCCTTCGCACGTAGCCTGGCCGAGCTTCGGGCCATGGGTGTCACTGTCCTGTACGGGCCGGACCGCGAATCCGGCCCCGCCGGCGGCGGCAAGCCCGGTGTACCGGGCAGCGGCAAGGAGCCGTGGGACTGGGACATTCCGCTTACGGCCCTGCACGCCAGGCTGGCGCGGTAGCCAGGCTCGCGGAATGATCAAGGAACAGCCCACCCGCGGCCGCCGGGCGCAGGGCAGGAGGAGGGCATGCCCTTGCCGAAACTCGACCGCAAGCCTTTGTACGCGCCGCGCGGCGCCGTCGCGACCAGCCAGCCGCTCGCGGCCGCGGCCGGCCTGGGCGCGCTGCGCAGCGGCGGCAACGCCGTGGACGCCGCCATCGCCACCGCGATCACCCTGACCGTTGTGCAGCCTGCCTCCAACCACGTAGGCAGCGATCTGTTCGCCCTCGTCTGGGACGGCGAGCGGCTGCACGGGCTGAACGGGTCAGGGCGCGCCCCCGCCGCGCTCACTGCGGCCAAGGTCAGGAGTGGCGGGACGCAGGTCATGCCGCTGCGAGGCTGGTTGCCTGTGACCGTGCCCGGCGCACCAAGGGCCTGGCTGGATCTGCATGAACGGTTCGGCAGGCTGCCGTTCGAGGACCTTTTCACTGACGCGATCGAGTACGCCGAACGCGGTTACCCGGTGTCGCCGACCGCCGCGTACTACTGGCAGGAAGGGATCGCCGAGTCCGGGCGCCTGATCGGCCCCGAGTTCGAGGGTTTCCTGCCGATGTTCGCGCCCGGCGGGCGGGCGCCCGCCGCCGGGCAGCGCTGGCACTGCGCAGATCTCGCGAGTGCGCTGCGCCGCATTGCCGCCACCGGCGCGGATGACATCTACACGGGCAAGACGGCAACCCAGATCGCCGCCTTCGCGCGGCGCACCGGCGGGTACCTGACCGAAGCCGACCTCGCCGGGCACACCAGCACGTGGGTGCAGCCCATCGCGGTGGCCTACCGCGGCTACGACGTGTGGGAACTTCCGCCAAACGGCCAGGGCCTCGCCGCGCTGCTCGCGCTGAACATCCTCGGCGGGTTTGACGTGCCCTCCTACCAGTCGGGCGAGAGGTACCACCTGCAGATCGAGGCCGTCAAGCTCGCGCTTTGCGACGCGCACAGGTACATCGCCGACCCGGAGCACGCCGCGGTGCCTGTCGCGGGCTTGCTCTCCCCCGACTACGCGCGGCAACGGCGCACGCTGATCGGTACCCGGGCGCTTGTGCCGCAACCAGGCGAGCCGGACCGCGGCGGTACTGTCTACCTGTGCGCCGCCGACGCTGATGGCGGCATGGTGAGCCTGATCCAGTCGAACTACCTGGGATTCGGCGCGCATATCGTCGCGCCGGGGACGGGCGTGTCGCTGCAATGCCGTGGCGCGGGCTTCTCGCTGGACGCAGATCATCCCAACTGCCTCGAGCCAGGCAAGCGCCCTTACCACACGATCATTCCCGGCTTCCTGACGCGCGACGGCCTGCCCGTAGGGCCGTTCGGGATCATGGGCGGGCACATGCAGCCGCAGGGACATCTGCAACTGATCAGCAATACGGTCGACTATGGCATGGATCCGCAGGCCGCGCTCGACGCGCCGCGCTGGTACTGGGCGCAGGATCGCCGCGTGCACGTCGAGCCGCAGGTGCCCGCGGCCATCCGCGCCGACCTCGCCGAGCGCGGCCACGAGATAACGACGGACAACGCAGCCGATCTTGTCGGCTGCGGGCAGGTGATCTGGCGGCTGGCGGGCGGCGGCTACATCGCGGGTACCGAGCCCCGCGCCGACGGGTGCGCGCTCGGTTACTGAGGCTGCTCGGTGGCCGGCTGCCGCTTCAGCTCGAGCACACGGGCGAGCAGGCCGTTGACGAAGGCGGACGACTCCTCGGTGGAAAGGTCTCCCGCGAGCAGCACGGCCTCGCTGATCGCGACGCCGTCGGGTACGGAGTCGGCATACAGCAGCTCGAACACGCCAATCCGCAGGATGTTCCTGTCGACCGCGGGCATCCGGTCGAGCGGCCAGCCCGCCGAATAGCCGGACAGCAGCGCGTCGATTCGGTCTCTATGCGCTTGCACTCCGCGTACCAGTTCCGCGGCGTATTCCGGAACTGGCGGGCTGGCCTGCGCCGTCCGCTCGGCGAGCACGTCGGTTACCGGCGCCCCACGCAGTTCCGCCTCGAACAGCACGTCAAGCGCGCGCTTACGGGCCTTGCTTCGCGCAGCCACCGCTGACCGCCACCTTTCAATGCCCGATTCTTAACGGCTGCGCGGGTGTCATGCGCGCCCGAGGTAGTCACCGCTGCGCGTGTCGACCTTGATCTTTTCGCCGGTCGTGATGAAAAGCGGCACCTGCACCTGCGCGCCGGTCTCCAGCGTTGCGGGCTTGGTGCCGCCGGTGGACCTGTCACCCTGAATGCCCGGATCAGTCTGGCTGACGGTCAGTTCGACCGCGGCGGGAAGCTCGACGTACAGCGGGTTACCCTCGTTAAACGCGATCGTGGCCGTCTGTTCCTCGAGCAGGTAGTCGGCGGCGTTGCCGACGACGCCGGCCGGGATGTGCGGCTGGTCGTAGTCCTGGGTGTCCATGAAGACGAAATCGCCGCCCTCACGGTAGAGGTATTGCATCTCGCGCTTGTCGACGTTGGCGACGTCGACCTTGACCCCTGCGTTGAACGTCCTGTCGACCACCTTGCCCGACAGTACGTTCTTCAGCCTCGTCCGCACGAAGGCGCCGCCCTTACCCGGCTTGACGTGCTGGAAGTCGACAATGTTCCAGAGCTGCCCGTCGAGATTCAGGGTCATGCCGTTCTTCAGGTCGTTCGTGGTGGCCACGTCTGTCTCCCGCAAGCGGTGCCACCCGTCACAAAACGAGCAGCTCCTTGGTGGTTGTGGTGAGGAGTTCTCCAGGTCCCCGTGAGCGCACCACCAGGGTGTCCTCGATCCGGACACCGCCCTTGCCTGGCAGGTAGATTCCTGGCTCAACAGTGATGGGAACTCGGTCCCCGAGTGTACCGGTCCCTTCATGGTGCAGCAGCGGCGCCTCGTGGATCTCCAAGCCGATTCCGTGGCCGAGCCCGTGGCCGAAATGCTCGCCGTAACCTGCCGCCGCGATCAGATCGCGGGCTGCCGCGTCCACCTGCGCGACGGGTGCCCCTGGCCGCGCCGCGTCCACACCGGCCCGCTGCGCCGCCGCCACGACCCGGTAGACGTCCCGCTGCCAGCCCGCGGGCTCGCCGACCGCGACGGTCCTGGTCAGGTCCGCGTGGTAGCCGCGGTAGCAGGCACCGAGGTCCATCGTGACCAGGTCGCCGAGCTGCAGGGCCCGGCTGGTGGGCACGTGATGCGGGATGGCGCCGTTTGGCCCGCTGGCGACGATCGTGGCGAAGCCGGGCTTGTCGGCACCCAGCTCCACCATCCGCTGTTCGAGCGCGATCGCGAGCTGCTTTTCTGTGCGACCGGGACGGATTGACGGCAGCGTCTCGTCGAGCGCCTGGCAGGTGAGCCTGCAGGCGACAGCGATCACGGTGATTTCTTCCTCGTCTTTGACCACGCGCAGCTGTTCCACCGCCCTGCCGAGGGGTGCGAGCTCGATCTCCGGTGTGCCCGCGGCCAGCGCCGCGTGCTGCTCCACCGTCATCGCGTGCGCCTCGAAGAGCACCCGGCGCAGTCCGCGGGAAGCCGCGCGTGCGGCCAAACCGGCGGCGACGTTCCTGGTGGTGAGGAGTTCCATGTCGGGGCAGTCACGCTCGGCCGCGAGGGCGTACCTGCTGTCGGTGGCGAGCACCGCGGCCGCTGCGGGCGGTCCTGCGTTTGCCGCGGTCACGAGCAGGGCCGCGTTGGAACTGGCGAGGCCCGTCAGGTAGCGGACATTGGCCAGGTGGGTGATGAGCGCGGCACCGGCGCCCGCTTTCGCGACCTTGGCGGCAAGGAGTCCCCTGCGTGCGGCATGAGCGTCCGGCATGCCCCGACTGTACGCACCCGGCGCCTCGGCCACATCAGTGCCGCGGATCGCACGTGCCATAGCCCACCCGATCCGCGGCGCTGACAGCTCTCCACAGGTAGCTGCCAGTTTGCACGATAGCTGTCAGGCAGCAACTGTCAGGTAGCGAGGTCGCGGATCCGCTCGATCAGGCGCACCCGCTCGGCGTGGCTTGGCGCGACCGGGGTGACGTTGAGGGTGGTGACGCCGGCCTGTTTCAGCGCGGCGAGCCGCTCACGCAGGTAGGGCTCCGGCCCCACCAGCGAGGTACCCGCGAGCAGTTCACGCGGCACGGCAGCCGCAGCCTCGTCCTTCTTGCCGTCCAGGTAAAGGTCCTGAATATCCTTGGCCTGCGCCTCGAAGCCATACCTGCAGGCGAGGTCGTTGTAGAAGTTGCGGCCCCGCGCGCCCATGCCGCCGATGTAGAGGGCAAGCACCGGGCGGAAGAAGTCCAGCACGCCCTCGGTGTCGTCGCCGATCGCCAGTGGCGCCTGGGCGATGACATCGAGCGGCCCCAGCCGGGCGTCACGCAAGGCCTGACCAGCCGCGAGCGCCTCTGCCCATACGGCGGATGCCTTCTCCGGCAGGAAAAAGATCGGTTCCCAGCCTTCCGCGAGTTCAGCGGTCATCGTCACGTTCTTGGGCCCGATCGCGGCCACGACGATCGGGATGCGCTCACGCACCGGATGGTTGATCAGCTTGAGCGGCTTGCCGAGCCCGGTTCCCGCGTCAGGCGGCAACGGGATCGTGTAGTAACGCCCCTCATGAGTGAGCCGCTCGCGGCGCCACACCTTGCGGCAGATCTCGATGATCTCCCTGGTGCGCCCGAGCGGCGCGTCGTAACGGACACCGTGCCAGCCCTCGATCACTTGCGGTCCTGAAGCGCCGATACCGAGCACGAACCTGCCGCCCGAGACGTAGTCCAGGCCGGCCGCCGTCATCGCGGTCAGGGTCGGCGTCCTCGAATAAAGCTGCAGGATCCCCGACGCGAGCTGCAGGCGCTCGGTCTTCGCCGCGAGGTAGCCGAGCTGGCTCACCGCATCGAAGCTGTACGCCTCGGGCACGAACACGATCTCCAGGCCCGCCTTCTCGAAATCGGCAAGCTCGCCGGCGGTCTCGGCGAAACCACCCGCATAGCCCAGGGGCATCCCGATTCGCATGCGCCGCACCTTTCACGTGCTCCGCAGGGCCGAATGTCGTTCGGCTTACTACTGCAGAGTAGCGGCTAGCACCGTTGCCGCCCGCTAACGCGTGCTGTCTCCCCGGTCGGCGATCATGTCGGCGATCGCCTGCAGGGCAAGCTGATAGGACCTAAGCCCGAATCCGGCGATCGTGCCGTCCGCCACCCCGGCCACTACCGACTTCTGCCGGAACGCCGCACGGGCGGCGGGGTTGGAGATATGCACCTCGATGAGCGGCGCGGTCCGCTGCGCAAGCGCGTCCCGCAGCGCATAGGAGTAGTGCGTGAACGCCGCGGCGTTGAGCACTACCGGCAGCCGTGCGTCGGCGGCCTCATGCACCCAGTGCACAAGCTCGGCCTCGTCGTCGGTCTGGCGCAGGTCGACGTCAAGGCCGAGTGCGCGGCCGTTAGCCCGGCACAGGTCGGTTAGCTCGCTCAGCGACGCCGTGCCGTACACCTCGGGCTCACGGGAACCGAGCCTGCCGAGATTAGGCCCATTCAGCACGAGTACCCGTCTCATGGCGCGCTCACCTCCGCGTAGGCGGCGGCGAGGAGTTCTTCTGGCGGGTCGTCGAATATCCCTGGCTTGGCGAGGCCGTCGAGCACCACTAGCCGGAGCCTTGCGCCGCGCACCTTCTTGTCCACGGCCATGGCGGCGCGCAACTGCGGCCATGCCCCGCGGCGGTAGACCGTCGGCAGCCCGACGGCGGCGAGCAGGGAGGCGTGCCGTGCGGCGGTGCCGTTGTCGAGCCGGCCGGTCATCCGGGCGAGCGCGGCCGCGTAGACCATGCCGATGGCGACCGCGTCACCGTGCCTGAACCGGTACTCCTCGGCATGCTCGATCGCATGGCCGAGCGTGTGCCCGTAGTTGAGAATCTCGCGCAGGCCGGTCTCACGAAGATCGGCCGAGACTACCTGCGCCTTCATCCGCACCGCCTTTTCCACAAGCTGCCGTGTGTGCGGCCCGTCGGGTGAACGGGCGCCCTGCGGGTCATCCTCGATCAGATCCAGGATGACCGGATCCGCGATGAACCCCGCCTTGATGACCTCGGCGAGGCCGCTCACATACTCCGCGCGCGGCAGCGACACCAGCGTGGTCAGGTCGCAAAGGACGCCTGCGGGCGGATGGAACGCGCCGACCAGGTTCTTGCCTGCCGCGATGTTCACCGCCGTTTTGCCGCCTATGGCGGCGTCAACCATCGCGAGCAGGGTGGTGGGGAGCAAGACGAGCCTGACGCCGCGCAGCCAGGTGGCTGCGACGAAACCCGCGAGGTCGGTGACCGCTCCCCCGCCGACCGCGACGACGGCGTCGGTGCGGCTGATGCCGCCGCGTGCCAGCCCTGACCACACCGCTGACGCCACACCGATCTCCTTCGCGGCCTCGCCGCCGGCCACCTGCAGCGCGCACACGCGAAAGCCGGCCGCTTCAAGGGCCACGTGCACGGGCCTCGCGACCTCACCGAGGCCTGCCGCGTGAATCAGCGCGACCGACCGGGCGCCTGGTCCCACCAGGCCGGGCAATTCGCTCAGCACGCCAGCGCCGATGACGACCGGGTACGCCGCGCTGCCGCTTACTCCGCCGACGTCGATTCGCGTGGTCACCCGCGCGGCCCATTCGATCTATCCCCCACGGACGCAGCGGCGATCTTCGCTGCGATCTCGTCCGCGACTTCCTCCGGCGCGTAGTCGTCCGTCTCCACGATCCAGGTGGCGAGGCTCTGGTAGACGGGCAGTCGCTCCGCGAGCAGTGCCTTGAGCTGCGCACGCGGGTTGCCGATCAGCAGCGGCCTCGGCCGGTCAAGCCCGTTGCGATGGGCCAGCGCGGGCAGGCCGGTCTCGAGGTAGGCGACGGTCCGGCCGCCGAGCAGGCGCTGGGCGCGCGGGTCAAGCACCGCGCCGCCGCCGAGTGCGAGCACGCCACGATGCTCCCGCAGCGCCGCAGCCACTGCCTGCCGCTCAAGATCGCGGAAAGCGGGCTCGCCGTCCTGCACGAATATGTCGGCAACGGGCTTGCCGGCGGCCGTTTCCACATCGTCGTCCGTGTCGCGAAACGGCACGCCGAGCAGGCTGGCAAGCAGCGAGCCCACGGTGGACTTACCCGCACCTGGCGGGCCGATCAGCACCACCACCGGCCCGTCGCTGCTCGCCGCGTCGCTGCTGGCCGGGTCACTGCTGGCCGGCCCGCTCTCGGCTGGCCCGCTCTCGGCGCGCCCGCTCTCGGCTGGCCCGCTCTCGGCTGCCCCACTCACAACTGCTCCGTCCCGCGATCACGATTGGCTGCCTTCGCGCATCAGCTGCGCAAACCTTCATTTTGCCGTGATTGTTGCCGTCATGTTGGCCACCCGGTTGACAGCTGAGACAGCGAGGTCAGGTACCCGCGAAGGTTGCGCGCGGACTCGTCGACCGAGTCACCGCCGAACTTCTCCACGGTGGCGTCGGCCAGCACCAGCGCAACCATCGACTCCGCGACCACCCCGGCGGCCGGCACCGCCGTGATGTCGCTGCGCTGGTTGATGGCCTTGGCTGGCGCGCCAGTACGCATGTCGACCGTGTCCAGAGCCCGCGGCACCGTCGAGATCGGCTTCATCGCGGCCCGCACCCTGAGCACCTCGCCAGTGCTGATGCCACCCTCGATGCCACCGGCCCGGTTGGTCCGCCGCCGGAGCCCGCCAGCTTGCGCGCTGCCGGTTCCGCTCAACTCAATCTCGTCGTGGGCCCGCGATCCACGGCGCCGCGCGGTCTCGAATCCGTCGCCTATCTCGACGCCCTTGATCGCCTGGATTCCCATCAGCGCCGCGGCCAGCCGCCCATCTAGCCGCCTGTCCCAATGCACGTGGCTGCCAAGCCCGGCTGGCAGGCCGTAGCTTACGACCTCAACCACGCCGCCGAGCGTGTCGCCGTCGTTGCGGGCCGCGTCGATCTCGGCGACCATCGCAGCGCTCGCCTGCGGATCGGCGCAGCGGACGGGGTCGGCGTCCACCCGCGCCAGGTCCGCAGGCTGCGGGACCAGGCCATCGGGCACCTGCACCGGGCCGAGCGCCACCACGTGGCTCAATATCTCTATTCCCGACACCTGGCGCAGAAATGCGCGTGCCACCTCGCCGAGCGCGACCCGCGCCGCGGTTTCCCTCGCGCTTGCCCGCTCCAGAATCGCGCGCGCGTCAGCCTCCCCGTACTTTTGCATGCCGGCCAGGTCGGCGTGGCCTGGCCGCGGCCGCGAGAGCGGCGCGTTCCTTGCCTGGTCGGCGAGAGCCTCTGGATCGACAGGATCGGCGGACATCACCACTTGCCATTTTGGCCATTCGGTGTTGGCGATCTTGATCGCGACCGGGCTGCCGAGGGTTCGGCCGTGCCGCACCCCACCGATGATCTCGACCTCGTCCTGCTCGAACTTCATCCGAGCGCCGCGTCCGTAACCGGCCCGCCGGCGCATCAATGCAGCGGAGATGTCGCTTGTGCTGGTCAGCACGCCCGCGGGCAGGCCCTCCAGGATCGCAACAAGGGCAGGGCCATGTGACTCCCCCGCGGTCAGCCAGCGCAACATGGTGCCGATCCTGCCATGCGCGCGGGCAGAACCGCGTGCCAGGGGCGGCCGCCCAGATCGGTGAACCCGTGATGTGGTTGCCGAGCCGCGGGTGCCGGGCGGGAGACAAATGGCGGTTGGCGCCCTTCCGCCGCGAATAGAAGCGAAAAAAAAGAAACTTCTCGGGCGGCATTTGACTGTCGCTTTGCTCCGAGCAGGGTATCGCTAAGAAACGGGGGGCGAAGTGGATCTCCATATGCGGTTCGCCCGCTTTGCAATTACACAACGGCACATAAAGTGTCATCGGGGGAATGTACATGAAGACCATTCGGCACGTTCTGCCGGGCGCCGCGCTCGGCGCGGCCCTGCTTGGCCTGAGCACACCCAGCATCGCGCTTGCCACGTCCGGCGGCGCCTATCCAGCGTCGGTCACCAGGGGCAGCGTGGTCCCTGTCAGCGGCTCGGCCCTTGGCTCGGCCAACGCGACAGGCGACGCCGCCCAGTCGCGGACCATAACGCTCGGGAGAACTGACGGGCCGCCTCCCAAGCATCGCGGGCATGGCGGGCATCCGGGAGGGCCACCCAAGCCCAAGCCACCCAAGCCGCCCAAGCCACCGAAGCCGCCCAAGCCCAAGCCGCCCAAGCCACCCACGCCACCCAAGCCCAAGCCGCCCAAGCCACCCACACCACCGAAGCCGCCCACACCACCGAAGCCAACCCACACGCCTCCGCCACCTCCTCCGCCTCCGCCACCGGGCCCTAAGCCACCGGTGCCGCCCCCGCCGCACCACCTGCCACCTGGCGGGCCCGCGACGGGTGACGGCACGACCTCAAGCGGCTCGGACAGCCCGCTCGTCGCTGGCGGCATCGCGATCGCCGGTCTCGGCGGCCTGGCCGGGATCGTCGCGGCGCGACGTCGGCGCGCGGGAGCCTGAAGCTGATGCAGCGCGGCCAGGGCGGCGGCTTCCTGCTGGAGGCCGCCGCCCTTGCCTTCTCGCGGCCGTGGTGGCGGTCGCCATCATCGGCTGGCAACCGCGCTGCGCACCGCCCCTTGCACCTGCGCAACGCGTTTGCCAATCCTGCCATGTGCGCGGGGACTACCTGCGCCAGGGCAGCGCGCGCGCCCAAATGACGGGCGGCGCCCTTCCATAGCGAACAAAGAAGCGAAAAAGAAGAAATCTCGAATGGATTTTCACCGTGGCTTTGCTCTTGGCGGGGTATCGCTAACGACTGGGGCGCGAAGTGGATCGCCATTTGCGATTCGTCCGCTTTGCAATTAAACAACGGCACATAAAGTGTCATCGGGGGAATGTATATGAAGACCATTCGATACGTCCTGCCGGGCGCCGCGCTAGGTGCGGTCCTGCTCGGCCTTAGCACACCCAGCGTCGCGCTTGCCATGTCCGCAGGCGCCCATCCAGCGTCGGCCAGCCAGGGCGACCCAGCCCCTAGCGCCAGCGCAACCCCTAGCGGAAGCGCAACCCCTAGCGGAAGCACAACCCCTAGCGGAAGCACAACCCCTGACGGCAGCGGCACGGTCCCCGGCGGCAGCGGCACGGTCCCCGGCGGCAGCGCCGCGGCACCCGCTGTGGCCAATGCGACAGGCAACAACGCCCAGCCGCCGACAGCGCCTAACCCGAACGGCGTACAACCTAGTGGACAGGGTGGGCCTGGCGGAGGCGGGCCACCCCCACCGCCGCCTCCGCCACCAGGCCCGAAGCCATCTCCGCCACCTCCAACATCCCCGCCGTCGCCATCTCCGCCACCTCCGCCGACACCACCGGCCCCGCCGACTCCGATGCCACCACCACCACCACCTGGCCCGAAGCCGCCTCCGCCAGCTCCGCCGCACCACCTGCCACCGGGCGGACCCGCGACGGGTGACGGGACGACCTCGAGCGGCACGGACAGCCCGCTCGTCGCTGGCGGCATCGCCATCGCCGGTCTCGGCGGCCTGGCCGGGATCGTCGCGGCGCGACGACGGCGCGCGGGAGCCCGACGCTGATGCGGCGCGGCCAGGGCGGCGGCTTCCTGCTGGAGGCCGCCGCCCTTGCCCTCCTCGCGGCCGGTGTGGCGATCGCCATCACCGGCTGGCAACCGCGCTACGCACCGCCCCCGGCACCTCCCACGTCCGCGGCACTCGCGGCGCCGGGCAGCCCCGTCGGCGCGCCTGCTGGATCGGGCCGGCGAGCGTTGCCGCCAGCGGTACCTCGCCCGCTGCCCTATTCACGGCCTGTGCACGTGGACATCCCTGCGATCGGCGTGCATGCCAGGATCATCAGGCTTGGCCAGAACGCGGACGGGTCCTTGCAGGTGCCCGCGCTGTCCACGCCCTTCCTTGCCGGCTGGTTCGACCAGGGACCCGCGCCCGGGCAACGCGGCGCGGCGGTACTGCTCGGTCACGTGGACTCCGCCTGGACCGGGCCGGCTGTCTTCTACCGGCTTGGCGACTTGCGGCCGGGTGAGTCCGTCAGCGTGACGCGGGCCGACCGCAGCGTGGCCGTGTTCCGCATCTACTCGGTGGCCCTGTATCCCAAGGACGCCTTCCCCTCGCGCCGCGTCTACGGGCACACCCACCATCCTGAGCTGCGGCTGATTACCTGCGGTGGCCCGTTCGACGAAAGCGCGGGCAGCTATCTGGACAACACCGTGGTGTTCGCCAGCCTGATCTCGGCGGCCCCGGCCTGACCACGCCCGCACGGGCCGTCAGCCCGGCGGCCCGGGCTCGACAGCGATCTCGATCCCGCGCCTGAACCTGCCTGCCAGGCTTACCATGATCGCTGTGGCCGCGCGGCGCGCCGCCACTTCGGCCTGCGACGACGACGCCAAGCCCGCAGCCGCTCCGCCCGGGTGGGCAGTAAGCACAAGCCGCACGGTCAGGTCGGTCCCGCAGCTCCCACCGGCCCCAGGGGTTTCGGTAGTTCCTGGGGTCCCCACGCTACCGTTCACCAGCACAGCCGCCGCGATGTCGGGATCTTCGGCGACAACGGCATCCACCGCGGCGCGAACGTCCGGGTCATCCGCTGGCATCGGTGCGGGCCTGGCGCCGGCGAGCGCGGCAAGCCTGGCGCCCTCCACCACAAGTGGCACGGGTCCCGCTACATCGACGACCACGGCGTGCGCGGCCTCGGCCGCCGCAGCCTGGCACACCTGCTCAGTTCCCGCGGGCAGTGGCCGAGCGTCAGGCCGCCACCTGCTCAGCGCATCCAGGCTGGTGAACGCGACGATCGCGCGGCGGCCATCGTGCCCGGTGAGCATTGGTACCGTCATGTCGCTTGTCTTCTCGCGGCGCAGCGCCCGGCCACCCGTGGCCGTCGCGTCCTCGGTCGCTGTGACGGCGGCGACCACAGGGACGAGAAGCCGGGCCCGTGTCAGCGCCGTCAGCACGGCGTACTCACTTTCCTGCCCGGCCGCATAGGCGGCGAGTGCGGCCGCGAGCCTCGGTTCCGCGGCGCCATTGTCGTCGCGGAACCGCTGATCCGGCGTGATCAGGCCTGGCACGCCTTCGAGGCTACGTCAGCCGGCGGCCTTCCGCCCGGCCAGGCCCATCAATGCAGGGGCCAGGAACGGGATGCCTCGACGTCGGATTTCACGGCAAGTCCGCGGCCGGCCGGCCGGCCGAACTGCGATCACGCCCTTGATGGCCGCGGCGCGGCGGGCCGCCAGCACCTCGGAAGCGGTTGAAGACGTTATTTCGCATATGGGATCCTTCTTGACTGCACAGCAGTCCTGACTCCAGGGAGTGGCGTGTCCCAGGGCGCGGTTCCGGCCTGGCCGGTCGAACGTGGAACACCGATGCAGAAGGTGATCCCGCCTCGGCTGGTAGAGCCGTATCTCAACGGGCAGCGTACGGTCGTCGCCGGTTTCGTCTACCGGGCGAAGGACAGCGCGCTGCAGGACCCTGCCGAACTCTACGACGCGCTGGACCTCGGTTACGAGGGGTCGGAGTTCAGGAGGGACATGCCTGAGGTGTACGTGCTGCGATGGCTCGCGAGGGACATCGACACGTATCTGGTTCCCTACTCCACCCAGATGGGTGGCGACTGGCAAGACAAACCACCATTCAGCGGGACTGGTTTCACGTCCTCCCGCCGCCACGTCGTCGCCGAGTTCTACACGGGACCGACGTGTGTACCTGTTGGCGCGGAGATGTACCGGATCACCCCCTCGGGGGAAGAGTTCATTGCCCAGTACGACGGACGGACCTGGTTGCGGCCGCCGAGGGAGGTTTGAGTCTTGCGTTACCGGCTGATGGCGACCTACCGCGGAGTCTCCTATGAGGCTGCCATGGGTCCCACCGATGCCGACGTGGTCTTGTTCGCGTCGAGCCCGCCACACGCGGACTTCGGCTTCCAGGCCGCAGCCGGCTACTGGCGCAAGCGGATCAGCCGTGAGGCACTCGACGCGCTGTGGGAATCGCGGCCCGTCGGCCGGTACAGATCCGAACCATGTCTCGTGCTCGAGGAGATCGGGGACCGGCTGCACATCGCCCACCTCGGGCACGACGCCTACCGTGCGGAACGGCTCGGCTACTGGCAGGTCGACCGCGGTGCATACGAGGTGGTCGTGCCGCACGATGAAGTAACCGAACTCACGGATCAGCGGTTGGACTATCCGGCGCGCAGGAACCTGGGTGAGGGGATACCCGATGCGTCGAAGTGCGATGAGCCGGCGGCCAGCCTTGAGGCCCCGCCCGCAGCCCAGGCGCCGTCCGCGGCAGCGCACGACCGGTCCTGGCGTGAGTTCGAGGCGCCGGGCCACGGCCCCGACCGCGGCAGCACGGAGCCGGGCCGCAACGACGGCTGGAACGGATTCTCCGCACCGGGCGGCACGAGGGGCGTACAGGGCAGAGGGCGGCGCGGCGTCAGCGGCGCGCACGGCGGCGGCGGGCGCGGCGTCACCGCGCGCGACTGGGACGATGCTGGGACGCTGAACGGAGCCGGTTACACGGGCCATCCGCCTTTCGCAAATGGTACCCATGCGCTGCCGCAACCCTCGCGGGGCGGCCAAGGGACACCGGCCGACGTGGATGGCACGGGGAATTCGAGCACGGGGAATTCGAGCACACTGAATTCGAGAACAGTGAATTCGAGCACAGTGAATTCGAGCACGGGGGATTCACGCGCAGGGGATCCAAGGGCAGCGGATCCGACGGCAGCGGATCCGGCGGCAGGGGGCCCGAAGGCAGCGGATCCAAGAGCACGGCGCCGGAGAGCAGCGGGTCCGGCGGCTGGGGGACCGAAGGCAGGCGGACGAAGGGCAGGGGGACCGAGCGCAGGGGGACCGAGCGCAGGGGGACCGAGCGCAGGGGGACCGAGCGCAGGGAGACCGAGCCCAGCCGGTTCGAGCGCTGGGACACGCCAGCGCGGCACAGACCAGCCCGGCACAGACCAGCTCGGCACAGACCAGCCCGGCACAGACCAGCCCGGCACAGACCACAGCACAGACCAGCCCGGCACAGACCACGGCACAGACCAGCCCGGCACAGACCAGCCCGGCACAGACCAGCCCGGCACAGACCAGCCCGGCACAGACCAGCCCGGCACAGACCAGCCCGGCACAGACCAGCCCGGTCAGAGCCGTCGCAACGCGGACGCAGGCGATGGTGCTGGCCGCGCCGCAGGGGAGAGCGTCGGCCCGGGCGGGATCGGGGAAGGCAGCAGCGCGCGCGGCCGGAGGGTCGCCGCAGGCCATCGCGCGGCGTGGGAAAGCGCGGACGAGCGGGCACTGGATGGCGCGGGCGAGCCGGGATCGGGCGAAGGTGCCCGGCAGGCGATGCCTGCGCACAGCGAAGCGGGACCCGGCGCGGGCGCACGCAGGCCTGGCGGTGGCGCGCACAGGTCCGGTTCCCCGCGGCCCGATGCCCTGGCCGGTCCCACGTCCCAGGAGGAGTTGTCAGGGACCGGCTGGACGGACGCGCAGGAAACCCGCGCCCAACCACGGCTCCCGAAGCGGCGGCGGGCCGAATCCACGCCGCTGCAGCCGCGGGTCCCTGACTCGGCAGGTTCGCCGCACGAGCCCGTGACCTTGCCACTGTCGCAACCGCCCGCGGTGGCCGAGGCGGCGGCACCGCCCGCCGCACTCCCATCGGAAGCATCCCCGCAAGGCCCGCCGCTGTCTGCGCCGTGGGAAGCGCCGCAGTTGGGGCCTCGGGTGGCGGCATCGTCCGCCGACCAGCCCCCGCCGACCGCCGCAGAGCCCTCGGCGCCTGAGCGGCCATCCACCGCCCGGCCATCGCGCGCCGAGCTAGCCACGGCCCGGCCATCCACCGCCCGGCCATCGCCCGCCGAGCTAGCCACGGCTCGGCCATCCCCCGCCGAGCTATCCGCGGCCCGGCCATCCGCGGCCGAGCCATCCGCCGGATCGCTGGCTCCCCCGACGCCGTTCGTGCCGCGGCGACCCGCACAGCGCGAAGCCGGGCTGCCCACGTCAGGGCAGATCTCCGTCGACCCCTCGTCTGGGCCTGCCTCGTCTGGGCCTGCCTCATCTGGGCCTGCCTCATCTGGGCCTGCCTCATCTGGGCCTGCCTCATCTGGGCCTGCCTCATCTGGGCCTGCCTCATCTGGGCCTGCCTCATCTGGGCCGCTGCCTCGATACTCGCCAGGGCGCGACCTCGCCGGACCCACTGGCACGGACGTACCTGGCGCGCCTGGTGGCCGGCGCAGGCGGACCCGGGTGGAGACTCGCTGGGTCTTCAAGGACCTCATTGACATGGCCGCGATACCGCACGGCTCCTACGCCGTGGACGAGGAGATAGACGGTGCGCTGTGCCTGATCAAGACCGACGACGGATACGAGGTGTTCATCGCGACTGATGGCGCCAAACACGAGGTTCGGTTCTTCGACGACGAGGAAGCCGCGTATTTCTATCTGTTCGGCGTGCTTGCCGCGGAGGCGATCCGCGGCGGCCGGCTGGTGCCGCAGACACAATAATCGTCATCCGCCGGGCCGTGTGCGGTCCCGTGCGGGCAATCATCATCAAGTGGCGCGGCCGCCTGCGGCGTCCATCTCATCGAGCCACGCCCGCACGGCCGCGTCATGCTGGCCGAGCAGTGGCGGCGGCGCGTGCCCAGGGTAGCCATCCCCCGCGTCCGCAGCGGCTCGCAGGCCCCCGTTACCCGCCACATCGTCCTCGAACCTGAGCGCCGGGCCTGGCAGCTCGATGCTGCCGAGCACCGGATGCCGCACCGTGATCACCAAGCCCTGGGAACGCGTCTGCTCCCACTGATAGACCTCGTCGATGGTTCGTATTGAGCCCGCGGGCACGCCTGCCTCGCTGAGCAGCCCAAGCCAGTGCGCGCAGGCCGCGACGACGAGCCGCTCCTCGATCTCCGCGGTCAGTTCGTCCCTGTTTGTGACCCGCAGGTGGTTCACCTGGAACCGCTCGTCATCGGGATCGAGCCCGCCGATCGCCGCGAAGCGCCGCCACTGCTGGTCGTTGGCCACCGCGATCTGAATCAGACCGTCAGCGCATCTGAACGCGCCGTAAGGCGCGATCGACGGGTGATGGTTACCCGTCATGTGCGGCACCTCGCCGGCCACCGTCCAGCGCGTGCCCTGGAACGCGTGCGCGCCGACGATGGAAGCGAGCAGTGATGTACGGACCACCCTGCCGCGACCCGTCAGCTGCCGCTCAAGCAGCGCGGCAAGCACACCGACCGCGGCGTTCACACCGGCAAGCACGTCCGCGACGGAAAGGCCCGACTTGACCGGGTGATCTCGGTCCGGCCCAGTCACGCTCATCAGGCCCGCCTCACCCTGGACGATCTGGTCGTAGCCCGGCCGCTCGCGCTCGGGACCGTCGTGCCCGAAGCCGCTGATCGAGCAGATCACCAGCCGGGGATTGAGCTCGTGCAGCCGGTCGGGACCGAACCCGATCCGATCGAGCACCCCGGGCCTGAAGTTCTCGACGAGGACGTCGCAGTGCCGGGCCAGGCGGGCAAGCAGTTCCCTGCCATCGGCCGACTTCAGGTCGCAGGTGACCGACTCCTTGTTCCTGTTGCAGGACAGAAAATAGGTACTCACTTGATGGTCAGGAGGCCCGGCGAACGGCGGTCCCCAATGCCTGCATTCGTCACCCGTACCTGGCTGCTCGACCTTGATCACCCGGGCGCCTAGATCACCCAGCAGCATCGTCGCGTGCGGCCCGGCGAGCGCGCGCGTGAGATCGGCGACAACAATGCCTGTCAGCGGTCCTGTCACGAGAATTCTCCCTGATGAATGGTTCCGGAACCATACTGCCCCCCGGTTATCGCACGGTACTTGCCGCGGCATCGACGTGCGGCATCACTTGCCGGGGCATCGACGTGCGGCATCGCCTGCCAGGGGCTTCGCCACAGTGGCCGGACCTTACGGACCAGTAGTTCCTGAGTTGGCGCCGTTCGCGCACATGCGTTGCCCGCAAAGCGTTAAGGTGCAAAAGCCGACGGGGTTGACGGTCCCCCGCTCCCCAAGCAGCCCCGTCGGCATCTCGACGATGTCCACCGCAATGTCCGCCACCGGCTCGCCCAGGCAGGTCTCGATGTCCTCGTGGAAGAGGGCGCCGGAGACGCGTCCACCGCGGCCAAGACACGGTGCCCGCCCCTGCCGAGCACCGCACGCACCGTCCAGCGCCGCCCCGTCAACGTGATCGGCCGGCTCACCCGGCGCATGATCCCCGCCAGGACATGATGTATGAATGAGGACGGCGGGCAGGGCGGACGTCACGAGCGGGCCAGGCGGGCCCGAGACGGGCGGCGAGCGGTCGGCCGAGCCGGATCGAGCCAACGGCGAAGGGCCGCCGGCCATCACCATGCAGGCCATCACCGTGGGGGAAACGCCAAACTGATGACGGGCGCAGCGAGCCTCGGGGTGCGGAGCCTGATCGACGGCCCGCGCCGCCCGGCCAGGGTAATCGCTGCTTTCCCGGTCGCCGTCTACCTGGAACTGAGCATTCCGGGCCCAGAGCCACGGGTGCTCGCGCTCGTCACGCCCGGCGCGGTCCGGTTGCCTAACGCCGTCATCGTGAGGCGGACGGCCCGCCGAACCAGGCCCGGCTGGAGTTGTGAGCCGCGCCGCAGCCGCGGAGCAAGGTTCGCTGGCCGTGGCCGCGGCGGATGGAGGCGCCTCGGTGGGTGAGGGAACTGTTCAAGCCGGCCGCATCCGGGTACCGGTCCGGCGCTGGTGGGACCCGTCCCCAGTGCTTGGCCCCCTTTCCCGTGGCCGGCTCGAGCAGGGCTGCGTTCGGCTCGAGGAGGCGTGCGCCGCCTCCGCTCGGCGACCGGGCCTGGACGGCCACCCAGCGCCAGCGGCCCTGGCCGCCCGCTGCGCCGCAGGGGACCTTGCGGGTGCGGTCGAAGCGGCAGAAGACCTGGTCGGCCTCGGGCCCGGCCTCACCCCGAGCGGCGACGACGTGCTCGCAGGCATGCTGCTCGCGTTGCGCCTGCTCGGCGGCGCGCTCCGGGGCGGCACGCGGGCGGTCTGGCTCGCTGACTGGCTCGGTGCCGCGGTCACCAGTGACGCGAGTGACCGGACGACCTCGGTGTCAGCCACCCTGCTGCATTGCGCCGCCAGGGGGCAGGCGGCCGCCGAGGTCGCGGCCGTGCTCCGCGCGTTCGCCGGCCAGGAGCCGGCCGCGCGTGCCGCTACCCGGCTGCTCGCCGCTGGCCATACCTCGGGCGCGGACCTGGCCTGGGGACTGGCCGCTGGATGCCGCGCCGCGCTGGCGCTTTCCGCGAACTTTCGCGGACCCGGGCATTAAGAAGTCCTCCCCGGAGCCGGGGGCGGGCGGCTCATCACGCTCGCCAACGGCGCCCGCGCGTGGTAGCGCAGCTGCGGCTGTCAGGTCACCGCTTACGTGGCGGCGGTGAGGCGGTGCTCCAGGCGGCGATCCCCCTCCCCAACACGTGCACATCAAGGGCCTGAACGTTGCATGGACGGAATGCACTACTGGGTTCGCCGTGCAGTGGCCGAGCAGAATGTCCGGACTAGTCCGGACATTCTGCTCGGCGTGGGGACTGGCGCAGCCCTGGCACGCGCGGCACGCTGCCACTGCCGGGGCCTGGGCTATTGGCGAGTACTGGGGCGGGGTAATGGGAACACCGTGACCCTGGCGGAAAGCGAGCCGCAGCGGCCGATCTGGTCCAGGCTGGCGTCGTCGCGCGCAGCGCGGGTGGCTGGCCGCGTCGTGGCACTGACGATGGTGGCACTGCTCGGCTCCTGGCTTGGCCTGGTCCTCGGCGGGCACAGCAACGCCGGCATCGGCCCGGTCGAGACGCGGATGGCGCTCCAGCCGTCGCTTACCGGGCAGACCGTGGTCGAGATACCTCCGCTCGGCACGCTGCAAATCGACAGCGATCGCGGCTTGCTGCGGCTTGACGTGACGGTTCAGCGGATCAAGGAGACCGACGTCCGGGCGATCTCGCGTGATCCCGGCCAGCTCCGTGACATGCCTAACCAGGTCAGCCGCGATCTCAGGCACGCCGTGACCGTGGTCGCGGTGCGCGGTCTGCTCGCCGCGGTCGCGGGGAGCCTGCTGCTTGGCCTGCTGGTGTTCCGCCGTCTGGGCCGGGCCATCCTGGCCGGCGCCATATCGCTCGTGGTCCTGGCGGCAAGCGGCCTGTTCGCCGCGGCGACCTGGAATCCCGACGCGATCCTGGAGCCCCGCTACACCGGCCTGCTGGCGAGCGCCCCGTCGCTGATCGGCACGACGCAGGACATCGTGACAAGCTTCCAGGCCTACCGCAAGGAACTCGCGCGGCTGGTCGCGAATGTCTCGCAGCTCTACCAGGCAACCTCGCACCTGCCCACATACCAGCCAAGTCCGGAGACCGTACGAGTCCTCGACGTCTCCGACATCCATGACAATCCCGCCGCGTGGAACGTCATGCACTCGGTCACGGACGAGTTCCACGTCAACTTCATCATCGACTCCGGCGACCTCACCGACCACGGCAGCGGCCCGGAGAATGCGTTCGCCAAAGAGATACCGGCGTTCCGGATGCCTTACGTCTTCGTGAAGGGCAACCACGACTCGGACGCCACCCAGGAGGCGGTTGCCAGGCAAAAGAACGCGGTCGTGCTGACCGGCAAGGTGGTCACCATCGACGGCCTGCGGCTCATCGGCGCCGGTGACCCCAGGTTCACGCCCAACCTCGCCGTCGAGGTGCCAGGCGAGCGGGACGTGGTCGCCATGGGACGCCGGCTTGCCGCCACGGCAGCCCAGGCGAACCCGCCACCTGACATCGCCGTCGTGCACGACCCCGCCGCGGCCGTGCCCCTCGCCGGGGCCGTCAAGCTCGTGCTTGCCGGGCATCTCCACCGCCGGCTCACCCAGATGCTGCCTGGCGGCACGTTCCTGTTCGTGCAGGGCTCGACCGGCGGCGCGGGGCTGCGCGCGCTGCAGTCAACGCCGCCGACCCCGCTCGAATTCGCGGTACTTTACTTCGATCGTGCCACGCATCGCCTGCAGGCGTGGGACGACATCACGCTTGCGGGCCTGGGCGGTGCGGATGTGCAGATCCAGCGTCACCTGGTCAACATCCCCGGGCCTGGGCCCGGCCAGAGTCCCAGCCCCAGCCAGAATGCGAGTCCCGGCCAGGCCACTGGGCAGGTAAGCCGCCCGTCCGCGGAATCCGCGGCTACGGTCAAGGGCCTGCTCGCGCGCCTGCGCGTCAGGTCCGGAGCGTGCGGCGGTTAGGGCGTAGTGATAGTACGAAGCGCAGGAGGCGTGGGTTCCGCGGGACGTAGTCGTGTTCTGCGGGACGTAGTTGAGACGGGGACGTGCTCCTGGTGCGATTGTGCGGACTTGATGTCCCAGGCGCAACACAGGAGGACGTCCTATGGGCAAGGGTCGTGGCGCCTTGCCGGATCGGCGCCTGGAGCACCGCCCGCATCCACCAAGATCGACGGGACACATCCTAGAGCGCCAGGTGGCTCCCGGTCCTTGGGCCCCGGTGGGCGTGTCAGCGTGGCTGAACCAGGGCCGCCCGCGCAGCCGTTTGGGAGCATGCACGGCCAAGCCGACCGCAGCCTGGGTGTCTTCTGCGGCAGTTCTTCGGCAGCTGCGTCCCCGCTGCTACCTTCCGGCCGCCGCACAACGTCAACAACGACGAGAACGGGGTCACGATCTCTACGTGCACAGGTCCGGACGCGCCGTGGGCGGGGTTCTGGACCCGCCTGCGCCATTACGGTTAGCAATGTATGTCCAGTTGCCCGGTTTTCATGATTCCGGAGCGTTTTAGTGAATATCCCTGAAAACGTGTAAGGATCATGGTCGTCGGGCGGCGCCTCATCGGGGGAAGTTCTTGAGTCCCCGTCAATTATGACGCGAGATTGACAGCGGGAACCGCCCTTAGCCAATACGCGCGCTCCGCGCGCTACGCGCGCCCCCTATAGGCAACTCGTATTTGATCGGATACTGTGCGCACGTGGTCATCAGCCGGTAGATCAATCGGCCTGCCGGCAGACCGGAGAACGGGGGGATTAAATGATGATGGCACGCACACGACTGACCGCGGTTTCGGCTCTGGCGATCGCAGTGTCGAGCGGAGTCGCAGCCGCCGCAACGGCCGCGGCGGCACCGATGACGGCGTCGGCGAGGCCGGCCGTGCACGTGGCGCAACGCGCCAGCTTCGCACAGCGCCCGCATGCCGGGCTCGCCGGACCGGCCGGGACGGCGGGTCCGGCAACCCACGCGCGACCCGCGGGGCCTGCGCGACCGGCGGGGCACGCGCGACCGGCGGGGCACGCAGGACAGGCGCGGCGCGCGAGGGCGCGAGTCGTGGTCCTCAACTGCCGCAACCGCGCCGAGGTCCGCCCGCGCAAGTTCATCATCACCTGCGCGGACGCAAACGACTACCTGGCCGGGCTGAGGTGGTCAAGCTGGGGACCGACCGAGGCCTTCGGCCGCGGGGTGGAATGGGTGAACGCCTGCACCCCCGACTGTGCCCACGGGAAGTTCTCCCACAACCACGTAAGCGTTGTGTTCTGGCGGGTCCGGCGGCTGCACGGCCGTCATCACCTGCTGCACTTCACCAGGCTCACCGTTGGGCACGTGACCCACATTCTGTCAGCCGGCATATCCCGCCGCGGGCGGCGGGAAGCCGTGGTGGCCCGGCGCACAGCGCCGGGCCACCACTAGATCGGGCAGTCCGCGCCGGTCGCCGGGCGAAAGATTGCGGCATCAAGGCCCGCGGCCTTCCCCGGTCTCGCGATCGAGAACGGAGTACCAGATGGCACACGCTAAGTAGCACGATTGGCCTATATGCCGTCGGCTGCGCTCATGATCCGTTCTCGTGTTAACTAGCCCGCGCTATTCGCCGGAAACCTAACACGGAAACGGATCATGAATAGGCCGGGAGCGCCGGCAGCGCGCCGCAAGCCGCTTGACCCGGGTTGCCCGGGGCAGGACAGCCAGAACGGCTGCGCGAACGGTTTCCAAACCTGATGTGCGCGGGCAAGTGCGAGCGCCCGGGCAAGTGCGAGCGCCCCGGCAAGTGCGAGCGCCCCGGCAAGTGCGAGCGCCCCGGCAAGTGCGAGCGCCCCGGCAAGTGCGAGCGCCCCGGCAAGTGCGAGCGCCCGGCAAGTGCGAGCGCCCCGGCAAGTGCGAGCGCCCCGGCAAGTGCGAGCGCCCCGGCAAGTGCGAGCGCCCCGGCAAGTGCGAGCGCCCCGGCAAGTGCGAGCGCCCCGGCAAGTGCGAGCGCCCCGGCAAGTGCGAGCGCCCCGGCAAGTGCGAGCGCCCCGGCAGGCGCGAGCGCCCCGGCAGGCGTGAGCGCCCCGGCAGGCGTGAGCGCGCGGGCAGGCGCCCGGCCCGTCCGCTCGGCGGTTGCGGGCACCTGGCCCCTGACCGTTCCGGGTCAGGGCCAGGTGCGGGGGTCTCGCGCGGTCAGATGCGCTTGGCGGAGCGCACGCAGCGCGGGTCAGACGCGCATGGCTCGCGCACTTGCAGGTCGCGGAAGGAGGACGATCTCGGCCGTCGTGGTGGAGGGCCTCGCGGTTGACGTTCAGGACGAGCGCCGCGATCGGGTGATCGCGGAACGGTCCCTCCACCGCGTCGCATGGCCGGGCGAGACCCTCCCGCAGAATGGCGTCATCGAGTGCCGGGATCGGGGGCAGGATAGGCGTGTCAGATCAGGCTCAGCCGCAATGAACGGAGCGGAAATGACCGCCCAGCCGTCCATCTCCGTACGCGGTGAGGCGACGCTCGAGGTCGACCCCGAGATCGCCGTCATCTCGGTCACCATCATGGCCCGCGACGCCGAAAGGCGGCGGGTCATCGACTTGTTTGCCAAACGGAACGCCCAGGTGATGGCTCTGGTCCGGGCGCAGGGCGACGCGGTGGAGAAGATCGAAAGCGCCTCCGTCAGCGTCCATCCCGAACTCAGGCCCGACAAGGGCAAAGAGCGCAAGGCCAAGGAGCGCATCTTCAGTTACCTGGCCCGCGGCAGCGTCAGCGTCACAGTGGGGGACTTCACCGTCCTCGGCGATCTGGTCGCGGGACTGGCGAGCGAGGAAATGGTCGCCGTGACGGGACCCTGGTGGGGCCTGCGCCCGGGCAGCCCGGTGCACCGGCAGGCACGCCAGAACGCGGCGCGAGATGCCGTCGCGCGTGCACGCGAGTACGCGGAAGCCTTCGGCGGCCAGGTGAACGGCCTGACGGAGGTAGCCGACGCGGGCTTGCTCACCGAGGGGGAACGACCGGCCCGGATGCGGTCCATGGCGGCCAGCCGCGCGGCAGCGTTCGAGGAAGAGACCGAGGATCTCGAGTTTGAACCTGCGAAGCAGACCGTCACCGCCCAGGTCGAGGCCCGGTTCACGATGACCGCGCCCGAATTGGGGACCTGACAGGCCGGCGAGACCGGTCGCTGACTCGCCGGTCAGCCGCGAAGGGCGTAGCTCGACGAGCGGCCACCCTGGCCGTCCGACGGCTGCCTTCACGGACGCCGTGGCGCACCCTGCACGGACGTGGTGGCGCACCGCGGGCCGGCAGGTGCTCGCCCGCCGGCCCGCAGCAGCCATTGTCACTCAGCGGTGGTGATGATCGTGATCGCCGAAGTCACCGCGGTCACCGTGGTCGTGATCGCCGAAGCCACCGTGGTGATGATCGAAATCACCGAAGCCACCGTGGTGATGATCGAAATCACCGAAGTCACCGTGGTGATGATCGAAATCACCGAAGTCACCGTGGTGGTCACACCAGTACACGTACGGCCAGTGGCCACACCAGTCGCGCCAGTGCTCGTGTACCTGAGCCGCATGGACGCTCTGCACAGCGGCGGGCTGGGTCGTTGCCGCACTTGCCATGGTGGACACGCTCATCGCGCCACCGAAGCCGAGCGCGACAATCGCGGCACTGGTGGCCGCGGCCCGCTTGAACAGCATTCTGGACATAGGGTTCCGTCCCTTCTGTTATTGGCTGGGGATCCTCTATTGGCTGGGGGATCCTCTATTGGCTGGGGACCCTCTATTGGCTGGGGACCCTCTATTGGCTGGGGATCCTCTATTGGCTGGGGATCCTCTATTGGCTGGAGATCCTCGGGGTCATGCGGCCAGGCCAGCGGAGCGCCATGTCCCTGGTGACCATTGCCCGTGCCCATATCGTCCGTCCCTGACCGGCGATACCACGGCCGGTCACACTGTGGTGGCGGTGCGGTGGCGCATAAGCAACCACCGCGGCGCGGGCGGCGCCGATGGCAACTCGGGTTGATCGGATCACTGTCGAGTCGTCCCCCTGTCGGCCGCGAAGGGCTGCCTTGGATCTCAACCGTGGAAGCGCCGTGCGGCGCGTACACGAGACTTCCCGATGGCACTTCAATTCATGCGGTGCGACACGCAAAATGTTTACGATTCGTAATCGAAAGAATACGCTTTGCGCTCAATGTCCACCATTTTTTGGGCTGACTTCACCTTGCCCTGACGGCTTTTGAACTTAGCGCACGACCTATAGAAGTGGCGCCACCACCAGGGAAAACGTTGTCGCGGGAGGAAAACGTTGTCAAGAAAAAGGCTGCCCGGAAAACGTTGTCGGGAAACGTTGTCGGAAATCGTTATCGAGGGATTTCCAAGACCACCTTGCGCGGGGGCATTACCGGGCGGGAGCGCAAAATGCCGCCCCCGGCCCTGGCATATGCTGGCCACAGCGGCCCGGCTGGCCTGGCCAGCGTGGCCAGCGTGGCCCCCGATCATCACATGCCAGGAACCGTCCCGGCCGACGAGGTTCAGCCGAGCTGGCTTGATCCCTCAACGGCGCCAGGATCACTGCGGCCGGTGGCACACAATGGCCCATCGTGTGCCAGATTTGACGCCCAATGGGCCATCGTGTGCCACCCGTGCCTCACCCGAGCGGCACACAGGGGCCGTCGCGTGCCAGATTCGGCAGATGATGGGGCCATGGGCGTGGCGCTGACAGCCCGCTAGCTAGCTAGCGGGCTGTCAGGCGAACAGCAGGAATCGCAAGAGTGCGACCAGAGCCACAAGGGCCAGCGCGAGCATTGCCTTGACGAACAAGCCCTGCTCGTACCTCACCGCTTCGCGGATCTCCTCAGCAAAGGACCGCGGCGGCCCATTGCAGGAAGCGCCGCTCACACCGGCGTCGCCGCCTTGCCAGTCTTCTCCGTCTTGTCCCATTTCATCTCCGCCTTCCGCAACTCCTTCACATACGCGCTGCACGCGCAGGCGCAAAGCAACGGCCCATATCCGGCGACGTAGACAAGGGCGGGACTGATCATCTTGCCGAACCTGTGTGGCTCGGCCATCTTGGCGAGGTAGGCCGCGACCATGGATGCCGCGAGCCACACGTACACCAGCAGCATCACGGAGTGCACGTAGAGGGGCGTGGGGACGACGTGCAGCAGCCTGAACAGCTCACGCGTGGCCCACCGGCACAGGAGCGGAAAGCACGTGTAGACGATGACAGCGAGGTTCACGAGGCCAGGGAACAAGACCGCCTCCCGCCAGACCCGCCGTCCGGTCACGGGGTCGATGAGCAGCGAGAATGCCGTGATGAAGATGTAGGTGGCCGCATTCGTGATCCACAGCACGTGGAACGTCCGCCATGCCAGCGGGAAGTTGCTGAAATACAGCGCGACCAGCGAGGCCGATGCCGTGATCATGAAAAAAGGGAGCAGGAAGATGCAGAACCAGAACACGCCGAAGTTGATGCCGCCGAGATGGTGGCCGTTGCTGCGCCGGAACCACAGCCGCCGGAACCGCAGGGTGACCTGAAAGTTGCCACGGGCCCAGCGCAGCCGCTGCTTCCACAGGCCACCGATGGTGGACGGCTCCTCCGCCCATACCGTCGCGTGCGGCTCGAACACCACCCGCTGCCCCGCGATCTGGGTGTTGAACGTCGTGAAGGTGTCCTCGGCGAGTGAGGAGGTATCGATCCGGCCACCTAGCAGCACGAGGTTGGCCCGCGAGTGGAGCTGGGCACCTCCGGCCAGGCAGGCGATGGCGCCGATGACGTTCTGGCTGCGCCGGGCTGCCGCCTGGGCGGTGATGTACTCGTAGCCGATGAAGCGGGTCAGGTAGTTGCCCGGCCGGCTGCCTTCCCTGATGTACGCGGTGACCGCGCCGACATTGCGGTCGGCGAGATGGCGGGTCATCTTCCGCAGCGTGTCGCGCTCGTAGACGACGTCGGCGTCCATTATAAGCAGCGCCTGCATCCAGTTGTCGCCGAGGATGACAGACAGGCCATGGTTCAGGGTGTGGGCCTTGCCTTCGCCGCCATGCTCGCGGCGCAGGTGGACCACACGGCCCGGGTACCTGGCGGCCTTGGCGGCGACCACGTCGGGGGTGGCGTCCGTGCTCGCGTCGTCGACGACGAAGATCCGCAGGGCTTCCTCGGGATAGTCGAGCGACATCAGGTGATCGATCGAGTTGCCGACGACGGCGGCCTCGTTCCACGCCGGGATCAAGATGGCGGTCCGCGGGAAATAGGGCTCGCACTCGGCATAGTGGTTCCGCCTGAAATGGATCGCGACGAGCAGGAACTGCCAGCTCCCCGCGAGCTGCGGCCCGGCGGCGAGGATGACGAAGGCGACGAGTACCCATTCGCCGCCTGTGCTGGCATCGTGACCCACTCCGGTCAGGCTCCCTGCGGCGTGCCCGCGCTTCGCGGCGCGGCTTGGGCCGTGGATGGCGCGGCGCACAAGGTACCCGACGCGGCGCGCACCGTCTGGATGACCGAGTCGTACCCGGCGATGTCTGCGCAGTGGTGGCTGTCGCTGCCAGCAACCAGGCGCACGTCGGCCCGGGCGAGAGCGTCGACCGTGCGAGCCGATGGACATCTCCACTTCTCGTTTACCTCGACGAGCGCGCCCGCGCGTGCCGTCCGCTTAGCCAGGTGGCTGAGCAGCAACGGCGGAACCTGATCTTCGTTTAGGCCGATCTTGGGAAGCAGGCTGAACAGGTGCGCGACGAGGGCATGCTGCGCCGACGCGAGGGCATGCACGGTTGCCTCGACGAGGCATTCGATCGCCTCTTGCGCCGTCACGTCGCCGCTGCCGATCGCCGCGCGCATTTCGGCCGGGTGAACGGGGCCGCGGTCGGCGGGGAACCTGTGATCAGCGATCAGGAGAAGGTCGATACCGTCGGCAGCATCGAGGCAGCCGACGCCGGGGGGGACATCGAGCCGGCCTGAGGAGTCCAGAATCTTGGCCTCGAGGCCAGCCAGGACCCGGGGCAGGGAAAGGGACCGGTACACGGACACGGCCGCGACGAAATCGGGAACCCACGCCGTGTCGCTGCGTACGTGGTCGGCCAGGCAGAGGGTGCGCAGCTGACGGTCGCGCGCGACCCGCACGTTCTGCGCCAGGGTGCTCGCACCGTCCGAGAACGTCGAATGGACGTGGTAATCCTCGTCGAGCTCGACACGGATAGTCATGTCGGCACCGGCTCGGCGGATTCGAGGACGTCGGCGAGCTCGACGAAGCGCTCATCGAGGAAGCGCACCACGGCAACTTCGCGGAAGCCGACGTGCGCGGGTACCGGCCTGCCGAGCAGCGCATCGAGGGCGAGCCTCGGCATGTCGACCCCGCTCGCAATGGTCAGCGGAAGCGTCCCCGGCATCCGAGGGTTCACCTCGAGCAGCGCCGGGCAGCCCGCGCGGTCGCGCCTGCACTGGACGTTGGCGACATAGGTCAGGCCAGTGGCGCGGGCGACGTCGTGGCCGAACTTTTCGAGTTCGGCGTCGTGGACCGTCCGGCCGGCGATCGAGACACCGGAGTCGACGCGCACCCTGATGCGCGGCACGGCCGCGATCACATGCCCGCGGCAGTCGGCGAGCACGTCGATGGAGTACTCCGCGCCAGGAAGGAATTCCTGAACGATCAGGTCCGCCGATCGTTCAATCGCGGCGAGCGCCGACGCGGACTCGACCGTCACGATGCCGCGAGATCCGCTGCCCGTGCGGGGCTTGACCACTACCG
Source organism: uncultured Actinomycetota bacterium (assembly GCA_963727015.1). Classification (GTDB taxonomy): domain Bacteria; phylum Actinomycetota; class Actinomycetes; order Streptosporangiales; family Streptosporangiaceae; genus DATFVJ01. The sequence goes on from CAVSEV010000012.1 coordinate 243,228, forward strand.
GATAGGTCCAGGTGGCTGGTTCGACGGCGGAGCCGAACGGTTCGGTGCGCGGTACGTGGACGACGCCCGCGAGGTGCCTGGCGAGCGACAGCTTGTCGAGAGTGATGTCAAGCGCGCCAGCGGGTGCGAGCAGTAGCCCAATGCCTGCCGCCGCGAACGCCGCGCGGGCGGCGGCCAGCGGCCGCAGCTCAGCGTCGACGGTCGGCAGCACTATGCCCACTCCGAGTGCAACGCACCTAGCCAGCAGCGATTCGGCGAAATCCGGCGCGCAGCCCGCCGGGATCAGCGTCCGGGCGCCCTGCGGGACGAGGTAGAGGCCGGCGGCCCACCGATCCATGTCGGCCGCGACCAGCTCGATCGTTTCGTCGGCGCGCAGCGACTTCATGGCGCTGATCGCTGCGGGGCCGCCGGCGCCTGTGACCAGGACGCGCAGCCTGCGGCGACCACCGTAAGGCCTGCTCACGTCCGGCCCGCCGCCTCCGGACCGGTGCGGGCCCGGCGCCCGGCTTGCGACCGGGCGCGCCTGGGCGAGCCAGGGTGATCGTCATTCGCTGGCCGGATGGCCGCGCGATCACGGATGGCCTCGAACGCCTCTGCGTGGTTTCCTTCGCAGAACCGTGACCAGTAGCGGGCAGTCGAGGCGATGAGGTCGGGTTCCAGGTAGTCGCGCACGGCGAACTGGGAGGCGAACATTTCGATGGCCTCGAGCTTGCGGCCAACGTGATTATCGATGGTCACGAAGTGCGTCGGGCGGAAGTCGACCGTGGCAGAAGGGGACTGGAAGCAGTAGACCCGCCCGATCCGCCGCGTCGCCACCATCGCCGCGCGGTGAGTGTTCCTGTGGTCCTGATGGACATCATGGATGGAATGGGTGTAGACGGTGGTCGGCTGAACCGCCGCGATCACGTCATCGATCACCGCTATGGTGGGATTCCCCTCCCGGATGTGGGTGTCTTCGAGGTTCTCGAGAAAAAGGCGCGCGCCGATGAGGCCGGCCGCTTTCTCCGACTCGCCAGCGCGCTGCGCCTCTATGCCTCCGCCCGCGCCGTGGGACAGCGTCAAGATCGACACCGAGTCGCCCGCGGCCTGGTGAGCAAGCAGCGCGCCTGCCGCGCCGATCTCCACGTCGTCGGGGTGCGCGCCGATCGCAAGGACACTCTCGCTGCCGGTGGATCCCGCTATCCTGCCTCGCTCGACCAGCGTGGCCGCCGTGGCGATGAGATCGTCCGGACGGATGGGTTTCTGCAGGAACTCCGTGACGGGCATCCGCAGGGCCGTGACGGCTCGATCCACGGTCGCGTGGGCGGTGACCACGGCCACCGGCAAGGTGGGCCGGAGGCGGCGCACGCGCTCGACGAGCTCAAGCCCGGACAGGCCCGGCAGCTCGATGTCGGCGACCACCAGGTCCCACGGCTCGGTTTCGATGTACCGCAGCCCGGCAACCGGATCCAGCACGTGCCTGACCTCGAAACCACCCCGCACCCGCAGGACGAACGTGGCAAACCGGCCGAACGCGGGATCGTCGTCGATCAGCAGAACCCGCGCACGAGCCGACATCCGCTCACTGGCTTGCATGTGCCCCCGCATCACCCGTTGCACACCATGCACAAAGATACCAGTCAGCCATCACAGAGTGTCTGATCGATTACTTTAAGTGTGATTCAGTCTGCCCGGCGGCACTTTCGGCCGTGCCCGCCGAGTCGCCGGCCGAGTCGTCCGCCGGGCCGGCTGGCGGGCCGCCCGCTGGGGCGCCAGCGGTCCTGCCCTTCCATACGCCGCCGCGCCCGGCCCGGTACTGGCGGGCTGAGTCGAGGGTCATCGCGGCGTACATGAGCGCGACAACCGGCAGCGCCGCCGCACGCAGCGGCGAGAGCCGGTAAAGCCGCAGCACGGGCAGGTAGGTGACCGCCATGATCAACCAGCCCGCTAGGCCGGAGACGGCGCACCACAACGCGGGCGGGCCACCACCCGCCGCCACGCCGGTCAAGCCAGCGAGCGCCGCGACCGGTGGGATCAGGTAGAACCACAGCAGGCCCACGATCGTGCAGCCGAGCAGGGCCGGCGAGTAGCGCAGCTGGTAGTAGGCACTGCGGGTGACCATTTGCCACAGTTCTGCGAGCCGGGGGTAGGGGCGACGGCTGACGACGGCCGTGCTGAATCCCAGCCAGCACCTGCCGCGCCCGGGCGAACGCTTGATCAGGTGCCCGAGCGCGACGTCGTCGATCAACGCGCCGCTGATCTGCCGCATCCCGCCCGCGGCCGCGAGCGCCTGACGGCGCACCAGCATGCAGCCCCCGGCCGCCGCGGCGGTCCGCCCGCCCGGCCGGTTCACCCGCCTGAACGGGTAAAGCTGAGCGAAGAAGTAGACGAACGCGGGCACCAGGGCACGCTCCCAGGCGGTCTCGGCGCGTAGCAGCGCCATTTGCGAGACCAGGTCGCGCTCATCGCCCACCGCGGCGGTCATCAATGCCGTGAGCGTCCCCTGCCTGTAGGCGATGTCGGCGTCGGTGAACAGCACGTACTCACTGTCGGGCGCCGCACGGATACCTTGCTCCATGGCCCACACCTTGCCTGCCCAGCCGGCTGGGCGGCGCTCTCCAGCTACCACGCGCAGCGGCCGCCGGTGCGGGCCGGCGAGCGCGGCTGCCACCCGGGCCGTGCCGTCAGTGCTGCGATCATCCACCACCAGTACCTCGAGCTTGCCCGGATAGTCCTGTGCGAGCAGGGTCGGCAGGGTGGCAGGCAGGATCTCGGCCTCGTCGCGCGCGGGGACGACCGCGACGACCGCGGGCCAGCGCGCCGCGTCCTCGCCGTGCGCGCGCGCCACGTCCACGCCGTCGCGCCCGCCGCGGCGGCGGGGCAGGCGCTGGCCGGTCCGCCAGTAGCCGCCGTGCGCCACCAGCAGGTATATCCAGGCGACGGCCGCGACGACAGCGGCAGCGGCGAGAACGGGCACCACGCTGCTAGTTAGCGCCTGTCCCGCCGGTCGGGGGGCGCGGCCGGCCGGTCCCGCAGGTGCGGCCGGCCGGTCGGGGGGCGCGGCCGGCAGGCGGCCGGGGCCCGGGGCGGCTGGCCGCTCGGGTGAGGCGGCGAGGTTCTTCTTGACCAGATCGAGAATGGTCACGCCCTGGGCGACAAGACCGGCGGCTATCTCACCGAGGCCATCGGAGCCGTTCAGCACGCTCAGGTTGGCGCCGGCCAGACCGCCCGCAGCCTCCTTGACGATCTGCGGCAACTGGTCGATGAGCATCCGGTCGAGCGCGACGCGATCGTAGGACGCTGCCGCCTCGGCCTGAACCTTCATCCGCTCCGCCTCGGCCTGAGCGAGGATGCGCACCCGCTCAGCGTCCGCTTGCGCGGGCTTCACGACCTCAGCGACCAGTTGCTGCTGGCGCAACTCGGCCTGACGCTGCGCAAGTTCGGTCTGCGCCGCGATGACCGCGCGCTGGGTGTCCGCCTGGGCGAGCGGACCGGCCTGCGCCGCCTCGGCCTGCGCCTTGTCCACCTCCGCCTTGTACTGGGCCTGCACGACAGCCGTCTGGCGCGCATACTCCGCCTGCTTGCGCTGTGACTCCTGCTCGGCCTCGGCCGCCGCCTGGTTGGCCTGGGCCTGCGCGATCTTCGCCTGCCGCTGGATGGCCGAGACATGCGGGGCGGCCATCGCATCGATGTAGCCGGTCCCCATGTCGTCGATGGACTGGATCTGCAGCGAGTCGACGATCAGGCCGATCTTGGCCATCTCGGCCTTCGAGCCATCCAGCACCTCGGTCGCGAGCTTCTGCCGCTCGGTGACGATCTCCTCGACGGTCATCGAGCCGATGATCGAGCGCAGGTGCCCGGCGAAGATCCGCCCGGTCAGCACCGACATCTGATCCTGATCGGACAGGAACCGTTGTCCCGCGTTGACGATGCTCTCCTCGTCGTTGCCGACCTTGAAGGCGATAACAGAACGGACATTCACCGAAATGCCCTGGCCGGTGACGCAGGTTTCCGCGACCTCGGCCTCACACATGGCCAGGGTCAGGAAGCTTGCCTTGCGGAAGCCGGGGACAACGAAGGCACCATGGCCGGTGACGACCCGGAATGGTGTGCCGTCGCGGCCACGCCTGCCGCCGGCGATCAGCATGGCTTCGTCGGGTGCGGGCACGCGGTAACCAAACATCTCTCATCTCCTAGGTAGCGGCATCGGGGGTAGCATCCATAGGGCCTGCCCACTCGATCACGTCGACGGTCCGCGCGCCACGGGAGTCGATGACCAGCACGGTCGCGCCCTTCTGGAGCGGTTTGTCCGACCACGCCAGGAACGCCTCCGAGCCGCCGCGAATCTTGATGAGTACTTCCCCCGGGCCTGCGGAGCCGCGGGTACCGATGATGAGAACGCCCACGGCGCCTATTGCCGCCTCATCCCGAGCCACCGGCCGTCTACCCCTTCGCGCGTCGCGGATCTGGGGCCCAAGACTATCCACGCGCCGGGACCGGCTGGTGTTTGTCAGGGCTCCTGCCCCTTTGCGTCTATCCCTTTGCGCCGGAACGCAGGGTGACTCCCGCCGCAGGCTGTCGGGGCCCGCTCACTGCTGGGGAAAATCCGCCGATTCACGTATCAGGACGTTTATGGCTCGCAGCTAGCTAGCCGTCCGCCTGCCCGTCGATGCGGGCTATCTCATCGGCGTCGAGACAAAAGCCGAACAGGTCAAAGTTCGACGCGATACGCGCCGGTTCCGCCGACTTCGGGATGACCGCTATCCCGTGCTCGATGTGCCAGCGCAGCACGACCTGAGCGGGCGTCACCCCGTGCTTGGACGCGATCTCGACGAGGACAGGGGCGCTCAGATCGGTGGCCTTGAGCGGGCTGTACCCCTCGACCGCCACGCCGCGCTCGCGGTGCTCGGCCAGCAGGCCGGGGTTATGCCTGCGCGGACTCCACGGGATCTGATTGACCGCGGGCGCCTGCCCTGTCGCGGCGGCAAGCTCGTCGATATGGGCGATGCTGTAATTGCTGACTCCCACGGCGCGGGCGAGCCCCTGCTCCCGCGCCGCCAGGAATTCGCGCCAGGTCTGCGGGCGGGGCCTGCCTCTCGGCGGCCAGTGCACCAGCCACAGGTCAACGTAATCGGTGCCGAGCGCGCGAAGGCTAGCGGCGAGTGTTTCGCGTTCGCTGCCAACATTTGCCGCCGGCAGCTTCGTAGTCAGGAACACTTCGCGCCGGTCCACGCCGCTTTCATGCAGCGCTCGCCCGATCTCCGCCTCGTTGCCGTACATCGTGGCCGTGTCGATGTGCCGGTACCCGGTATCAAGCGCGAACCTGACCGCCTCGCAGGCCTGGCGGACGCGCAGCCGCCAGGTGCCCAAGCCCACAATGGGCATGGCCACGTCGCCGGTAAGCGGCACAGTTGGTACAGCGTTGGCATCATTCACCATCCGGCCATTCTTACCCAATCCCTCCTGTGTTACCCAATCCCTCCTGCCCCGGCCCAATCCCTCCTGCCCCGGCCCAATACCCTCCTGCCCCAGCCCAATCCCTCCTGCCCCGGCTGGCCGACGGTGTTCTCTGACCCTGGCTGGCACCGCTGCGGGCTGGCAGAATGATGACTTGAAAGCGGTTCACGGTGGAGGTCGACTTGCTGTTCGCGGCGGTTGGTGGCGCGCTCGGGCAGATGACCGGCTACGGCCATCTCGCCGGGCACCTCATCGCGGCGCCGTCTGTGCTGCTTTCGCCCGCCGCGTTGATCATGCTGGCCGCGGCCGCGCTGACATGCGTGCTCGCCGGGTTCCTGGCCCGCGGCGCGCGGACTGGCCGTACCTTGACGACAGTCCCGCTGCGCAGCCGCGCTGCGGCTTTGCGGGCACAGTCCCGCCGGACCGCATTCCTGCGGCAGCGAGATCCCGGCGCGGCCGGCCGCAGCCGGCCGAGAGCACCTGACGCGAGCCCGGCGGTCGTCTGAACCTGGGTGCGCCGCGCGGGCCGACCGCAGCCTTCGGCCTGCCGCCTTTCGGCTACCCGGGATGGCACGCGGCCGCCTCCAGCTGTCATGCCGTTTATATCCGGCCCGCTGGAGGGTCCCGCTGGAGGGTTTCGCACCATGTCCCGTCTGCTCGATATTTCCCGTCTGCTCGATGCCCCTGTCGGCGTCGCCTACCACGTCGTATCCACGCTCGCCACGTGGCTCGCCCCGGTGCCCGGCGGCCTCGCCACAGCGGCGGCGATCGTCGCATTCACCGCAGCCGTACGGCTCCTGCTGCTGCCGCTGAGCTACTACGCGATGCGCGGTGAACGCTCACGCGCACGGCTGGCGCCCCAGTTTCAGGAGCTGCAGCGGCGCTATGCCCGCCAACCGGACAAGCTGCGGCGCGAGCTGAGCGCATTGCAGCAAGCCGAGGGCGCCGGCATCTTCGCCGGCTGCCTGCCGCTGCTCGCGCAACTGCCATTCTTCAGCATCATGTACCGGCTGTTCCTCTCCGGCGAGGTGTCCGGCAAACCCAACACGCTGCTCACCCACCACCTGCTCAGCGCCCCGCTGTCGAGTCACTGGCTGACCGGCGCCGGGCCGTTCAGCCTTCAGGGCGCAGTCTTCGCCGGTGTGCTTGCGCTGCTCGGTGTCGCGGCCTGGTTCTCCGTCAGGCTGGCGCGCCAGCCGGCGCCCGGCCAGGCCGGCTCCAATCGGGAGGTTGACGGGAGGGGGGCTCGACTGGCCACGGCCCGGGCGGGCGCGAGACGCGGCGGCAAGCCTGCCGACCAGCCTGCCGGGGTGCCCGGCGCGCTGCCGAGGCTGCTGCCGTACAGCACCCTGATCGTGGCTGCCGTCGTGCCGCTGGCCGCGGGACTCTACCTGCTGACCACCACGACGTGGACCGTGCTCGAACGTACGGCGCTGCGCCGCAGGCTGATCGCGGGCGCCCCCGGGTGACAGGGCCCGGGCTCGCACGGCAGGGGCCGAGCGGCGCCCGGTCAAAGCCTGTCCCGGCACCGTCCCGTTGGACCCAGGCCAGCCGAGCCGGCCTGGTCCCTTCGGGGCTTCCAGATCACCTACGGCCGGTGCCACCTCAGGCCCATGCGGCTGTCAGCCGCGGCGGGCGCTTGGGTCGCGGCGCCCAAGCGGCCCGTGCGCGGGGCCGGACCGGGCGCGTGAAAGGGCCAGTATCCGCGCCGCGGCAATTGCCTCGGCCGCGAGCGGGAGCGTGACGGCGACCCGCTGCACGGTCCCGTTCCACGGCTCAAGCACCCCCGACGCGAACAGCACCAGTGCCGCACCGCTGACCAGAGCGAGCCCGAGGAGGATCGGACACACGGCCGCCCAGCCGGGTTCGGTGCGCAAGCGCCGCGACAGCGCGATCGGCGCCGCGATCATCGCGGTGTAGGCGACACCGCTGACCAGGTCATGCCCCTGGTTGTGCCACGACTCACCCGCGAAGCCCGGGCCGGCGAGCAGCATGTGGTCGCGGCGCAGCAGGCCAGCGGCGACGGCCGCCGCGCCCGCGGCCATGACGAGCCATGGCCCCGCGGCCGCGGCCAGCAGGCCGCCGACGGCGCGCCGCCTGCCGCCAGCCCTGGGCTGCCGGCAGGCGGCACCGGCCAGCCACTGGCCCAGGGCGCCGCCGAACACTATTCGCCGGCCCCGAGCGCCACGAATCCGGCAATCATGATCTGCGGATCACGCGCGTCGATCGCTGCGAGCCCGCTGAGCTGCACCTCCGCCGCGGGATGGCCGCTCTGCCGCAGGGAACTAACCACCCATGCCGCGGTGAACAAGGCGGGGCCTGCCAGCCCGCACAAGGCGCAGAACCGCACGCCGCGCGGCGACGCGATAAGCACCGCGACGTCACGCAGCGGCGCCAAATGCAGCGACGCCCAACGCCTTCTGGTGAGATGGGACCCGGTCATGATCGCGGATGCGCACCTTCCGCCGGCGGGCACGGTTCCGGCTTGGTGGCCGGTTCCTGCTGTGATGGCCGGTTCCTGCTGTGGTGGATTGCCATCACGTTATCCAGCCTCGGCGATGGGACTCATTTTGCCGCCCTTCCGCTGTGCGGCGCGGGCGCCAGACGACCACGGCGCCCGCCGCGGTGATCACCTGTACGCGAGAATCGTCCGCGAACAAACTCAGCGGGTCGGGCGAACCCCGTGCGGCGCGTGACGCCGCGGGCTTGTGAGCACGGCGCTGGACGCCCACGGCCTACACTGAAAGCTGGCGCGCCGGAAGTCTGGTCGGCAGTCACGACATCGATTTGGCGAGGTCAGCGGCGTGCGGAGTGTCGAAACCGTCCTTGCGCTCGTGGTTCTCGCCACGGTGGTCGCGGCTTTTGCCAAACGGCTGCGCATCCCGGCTCCTGCCTTGCTTGTCGTCGCCGGCCTCGTCGTCGGCCTGCTGCCGGGTGTTCCCCCCGTCCGCGTCACCCCGGATTTGGTCAGCCTGGTGGTGCTGCCGCCGCTGCTTTACGCGGCGAGCGAGGATCTGCCCTGGCGGGATCTGCGCGCGGTGTGGCGGCCTGTCACGATTCTCGCGGTGGGTCTGGTACTCGCATCCGCCGGAGCTGTCGCGCTCGTCGGAGCGGCGGTCGCGGGGCTGCCGGTGATCACCGCATTCGTTCTCGGCGCGGTCCTCGCAAGCACGGACCCTGTCGCGGTGACCGCGCTGGGGCGGCGGCTTTCGCTGCCAGTCAGGGTGCAGACGCTCGTGCAGGCGGAGAGCCTGTTCAACGATGCGACCAGCCTGGTGCTCTTCAGGATCGCGGTCTCGATCGCGGTAGCCGGGACCGCAGCGGGAGCGTCGGCCGGGCTTCAATTGCTGCATGCCATCGGCGAGTTCGCCGTCCTAGCGGGTGGCGGGGCGCTCGCGGGCGGCGCGATCGCGGCCGGTGCCGTCCTCGTCCGTGCGCGGACGACCGACCCAGTGCTTGAAACCGTCATCGCGCTCGTCACCCCGTACGCCGCGTATGTGCTGGCGGAGACGCTCAGAGTCGCCGGGGTGACCGCGGTCATAGTGGCGGGCCTGATCCTCGGCACGCAGCTTCAACGGGTGACGAATGCGCAGACGAGACTGCAGCTTCACTCGGTCTACCAGACGGTCATCTTCCTGCTGGAGAGCGTGGTATTCAGTCTCATCGGCCTCGAGCTGCCCACGCTCATCCGTGCCCTGGCGCATACCGGGCAGCAATGGCCGCTCGAGGCGCTCGCCATCACGGCGACGCTGATCGCGACCAGGGTCCTGTGGGTGTTCCCGCTGTCCGCGCTCGCACAGTGGCGGCGCGGTACGCGCCGCCCGTCGTGGCAGGTCCCCGCGGTCATGTCGTGGGCGGGCACGCGCGGTGTGGTGCCGCTGGCCGCGGCCCTGTCCATCCCGCTGACCACGGACACGGGCGCCCCGCTGCCAGAGCGTGATCTAGTCCTTGTGCTCGCGGCCGCGGTGATCGCGATCTCGCTCATCGTGCAAGGGCTCACGCTGGAACCGCTGGTGCGCTTCGCAGGGATCAGCCGGCCTGCGGCCGACACCCGGCACGAGGAGACCATCGCCAGGCTCCGCCTGGCCGAAGCAGGGCTCGCCCGGCTCGACGAGATCGCCGACGTGGAGGCCGCGCCCGATGTGGTGATCGATAGGCTCCGCCGCGGCCTGCAGACCCATATCGGCCGTACCCGCGCGCGCATGAAGGAAAGCGCGGATCCCGCGTCGACGGGCGCCGCCGAGCGAGACATCCGCCGCGACCTGATCGCGGTGGAGAACGCGGAGCTGAACCGGCTCTACGAGAACGGCACCATCAGTGAACCGACCCGGCGGCGGCTGCAGCGTTCCCTCGACCTGGAGGCCGCTGGGCTCGGCGACGACCAGGACTGAGCGACCCGCATAGTCTCGCCACCCGACGATTCTCTTGCGCCGCGGACAGCGAATCTCTTACGCGCCGCGGACAGCGAATCTCTAGCGCGCTGCGGACAGCGAAGGGCAGGCACTGATATATCGGAGGGATGATCCCGATCACTGGAGCCCAGTACGAGATCTCCGCGGGCGACTACCGTGCGACGGTCACCGAAGTCGGCGCAGGCCTGCGAGAGTTCACTCATGCGGGCCGCCCGCTCATCGCCTCGTACCAGCAGGACGAGCTTCCACCTGACGCCGCGGGCCAGCTACTCGCCCCCTGGCCGAACCGTATCGACCATGGCCGGTACGCCTTCGCCGGCTCCACTTACCAGCTCGACCTGTCCGAGCCCGGGCTCGGCAACGCTATCCACGGGCTGACCCGCTGGGCGAGCTGGGCTCCGGTGCAGCACGAGCCGGACCGGGTGCTGCTGACTCACCTGTTGCATGGACGGCCCGGCTACCCGTTCTGCCTCGAGCTCGACGCGCAGTACCAGGTCGGCACGGACGGCCTGCGGGTAACTATCACGGTCCGTAACGTCGGGAGCCCGGCGCCCTACGGCACGGGATCGCACCCGTATCTGACCGGCGGGACCCCAATCGCCGAGTACCTGCTTGAGATCCCCGCGGCGCAGTGGCTGCAAGCCGGCGAACGCGGTATCCCGGCCGGGCCGGCAACCGACGTCGCCGGCACGCCGCTCGATTTCCGTCAGGCCAGGCCGCTGGGCGGCACGCAAATCGATCATGCCTTCACCGGCCTCGAACGCGACGCGGAAGGCAAGGCGTGGACGCGCGTCGGCACGGCCGATGGCGAGCTCGCGCTCTGGGTGGGCGAGGGCTACGGTTGGCTGCAGCTCTTTACGGGCGACACGCTCGCCGAGCCGCGGCGGCGCCAGGCGATCGCGGTCGAGCCCATGACCTGCCCGCCGAACAGCTTCGTCACCGGGCAGGACCTGATCATCCTGGATCCTGGTCAGAGCCTGGCCCATTCCTGGGGGCTTGACTTCCTGCGGCGCTGACGCGCCGGCTGGGCAGAGCGAGCGCGGCCAGGTCCGCCGGGGTGTCCGCATCCGCGGGGTCGCCGATGTCACCGCACTCCACCAGGGTGACAAGCTCGGGGTGAGCGCGCAGGAACGGGCGCGCACCGACATCGCCGACCGCACGCTCGATGACCTCGGCCCAGTGCTCGCGGGCGAGTAGCACGGGGTTGCGCGGCACGCCGCGGTACGCGGCGACGACCACGCCCGCGCCGTCCCGGTGCGCGGCGATCAGCCGCCGCACGGCCTGCGGCCCAACCAGCGGCTGGTCCACGAGGGCGACCACCGCGGCACCTGCCTCGGGTCCTGCGGCGGGTCCTCGCCGCAGGTCCTGGCGCCGCACCTGCCGCGGGTCCTGGCCCGCCGCACCTGCCGCGGGTCCTGCTGCCGTACCTGCGGCCGCGGGTCCTGCCAAAGGTCCTGGCGCCGCACCTGCCGCGGCACCTGCCGCAGCGGGAATGGCGCGAAGCCCGGCGGCCAGCGACGAGCCCATGCCGCTGCGCCAGCGGGGATTGTGCGCGAGGATCACGCCGGCCAGATCCGGTGCCAGACTCACCGCGACGGCGCCGGTCACGACGACCACCGGCGCGGCGCCCCCGTCGCGCAGCATCCGCGCACCACGGTCGGCAAGGGGTGCGCCACGGAATTCAGCGAGCGCCTTGGGTTTGCCGAACCTGGCGCCCTGCCCCGCGGCGAGCAGCACCCCGGCAACCGGGGCGGGCGCGCTCACGGAACCGGCTGCCGATCCCCCGCCTGCTCGTGGTGAATGCGGCCTTCGGTCGACGTCAGCGCCCGGCCAGATCCTCCCCACCGCAGCTGGATGAGTTCGGCAGCCACGGAGACGGCGGTTTCCTCCGGCGTTCGCGCACCGAGATCGAGCCCGATCGGCGATCGCAGCCTCGCGAGTTCAGCATCGGTCAGCCCCACTGCACGCAGCCGCTCGAGCCGCTCCGCGTGGGTGCGGCGGCTGCCCATCGCGCCGATGTAGGCGGCGGGTGTCCGCAGCGCCACTTCGAGGACCGGCACGTCGAACTTGGGGTCGTGGGTGAGCACGCAAATCACCGTGCGCTCGTCCACGGCCGCCCGCTGCAAGAAGCGGTGCGGCCAGTCCACGACGACCTTGTCGGCGTCTGGGAATCTGGCAGGCGTGGCGAAAACGGGGCGGGCGTCACATACCGTCACGTGGTAGCCGAGGTATTTGCCGATGCTGGCGACCGCGGCCGCGAAGTCGATCGCCCCGAAAACCACCATCCGCGGCGGCGGAGCGAACGAGTGCACGAAGACGCTCAGCTCATCGGCCCTTCGCTCCCCCTGCGCGCCATAATGCCGGATGCCGGTGCGGCCCTGGGCGAGCATGCCACGGGTGTCGTCGTCCACGGCGTCGTCAAGCCGGGCGGGGCCGAGACTGCCGGACGCGCCGTCCGGCCAAATCACTCTGCGGGCGCCGAGGCTGCCAGGGCCCGCCACGACGGTCGCGACGGCGATGGGCTCGCCCCGCTCCACCGTGGCGGCGATGTCGCCATACTCAGGGAAGCGGGACCTGCTCACCGCTTCGACGAAGATCTCCATTATGCCGCCGCAGGTGAGCCCGACGGCGAACGCGTCGTCATCGCTCACGCCATAGGTCTGCAGCACGGGTTTGCCACTCGCGCGGACCTCACCGGCCAGTTCGTACACGGCGCCCTCGACGCAGCCGCCCGATACGCTCCCCACCACCTCGCCCGCCGCCGACACGGCGAGGGCGGCGCCTGGCTCGCGCGGTGCACTACGGAAGGTCCGCACCACGGTGGCGAGGGCAAACGTCTCCCCGGCCTGCCACCAGTGACCGATTTCGGACATGATGTCGCGCACAAACTCAGGTTACGTCCACCGGCACGTCGTTACGATCCCGTTTCGTTGACCGAGCAACTGGCTGGGCGCCGGTCCGCGCCGCCGAAGATCCACGAACACAAGCCTAGAGGGCGTGTCCCGTAGATCTTTGGCGGCGCAGATCGGCGCCAGACGCCGACCGGCGGCGTTGTCGTCGTCGCCGATAGGTCCAGTATCGGCTCCTCCTCCGCCTTGCCGGATCGCCGCCTGGCTCACCGCCCGCATCCACCAAGATCTACGGGACACGCCCTAACGGCCAACCTTGGGTTCGCGCGCCTCGCCCCGCTGAGCGATCAGGGCCCGCAACTCCGTCACCGCCTGCCGTGCGTGTTTCCCGTCAGTGGACTGGATGCCCATCGCGGCCATCGTGGTCCCGTCGGCCAGATCAAGGGTCGGCCACGGCTCGCCAGGTTCCATCCGCGCATCGAGCACCTCCGCCCAGTCAAGCTCGGTCGTGCGGAGGATATTGACGACGGTGAGCCCGCTGGCCGCGGCGCGAAGCTCGCACCGGCCGAAGAAGTGCAGGGCTACCGCGACGGCGCCGCCGAGGATGATCAGCGCCACCCGGTCGGCGACCTGGAAGGTGGGCACGACCAGCGCGACCACCACAATGGCGCCGAGGCTGAGCGCCGCTAGGGCGTGTGGCACCACCCTCCCCCGCCGGGGCCGCCAGCGCACCGGCAGCCGCTGCGATCCGCTCATGAGAGCATCTTCCACCAGGCGCACGCATGGGACGGCACGGCGCCCGGCCATGTCGAGGGCGGCGGCTTCCCCGGCCCGCCATCCGGCCCGATCTGGTCCTGCTGGGCCACGAGCTGGCACCTGACACGCCGGCCACCGTCGCGAGCCGTGGCGCCGTGACCGCCTACCCGCTGCGCCCGCTCCTTGACGAGGCCCTGACCGGTTGAGCGGCAGGGGCGTAGTCCCGTAGATCTTTGGCGGCGCGGCAGTGCTGCCCACGACCCCGCCCGCGTCCACCAAGACGCCCTAGCCCTACTCGACGATCTTGGAGATCGGGATCTCGAGGATGTCCCGCGCGCCTGCCGCCTTCAGCGCGGGGATCAGCGTGTTCACCCCGCGCTTGGGCACCACCGTCTCCACCGCGTTCATGTCGCCGCTGGCAAGCGCGGTAATCGTGGGCGAGGACATGGCGGGGAGCATTTCTGTCACCGCGGCCAGCCTGGAACCAGGCACGTTGAGCTTGAGCAGAACGTTGCCACGGGCCCTGATAGCGCCAGAGAGCAGCAGCGAGATGTCCTCCATCGCGGCGCGCTTGCCCGGATCCTCGTACGCGGCAAGGTTGGCGACAAGTTCGGTGTAGCTGGTGAGCAGGATCTCCAGGATGCGCAGGCCGCTGGCGCGCAGCGAAGATCCGGTCTCGGTCACGTCCACGATCGCGTCCACAATGTCGGGCACCTTGGCCTCAGTTGCACCGTAGGAGGGCACGACCTTGGCCTTCACCCCGCGCGAGTCAAGGAATCGCCTGGTCAGCGACGGATACTCGGTAGAGATCCGGATTCCCTCTGGCATGTCGGCCGCGGCGTCCCATGACGCGTCCTTCTGTACCGCGAGCACGACCCGCACGGGATTGGCGGTGTTCTTGCTATACCGGAGCTCACCCAGGCTGACGACATCGGCGTTGGTCTCAGCGATCCAGTCACGGCCGGTGATGCCGAGGTCGAACAGGCCCTGCTCCAGGTAGGAAGGGATCTCTTGCGGGCGCAGGAACCGGACACGATCGATGCGCGGGTCATCGATCGACGCGTGGTAGTCACGGTCGGAGCCGCGACGCACCGTGAGATCGGCGGCGTCGAACAGATCGAGTGTCGCTCGCTCGAGCGAGCCCTTGGGGAGGACGAGGGACAACATGCGAGCAGCCTTTCAGCCAGGGACCGACGGGACAGCAGACCTTACAGAACACCACTAGCGCGTGCCGCTAGGGATGTCGGCGCCCGTCGGTGGTGGCAGCGCCACCTTCATGAAACGCACCGTTTCGCGCGCGGCGCGGCGAGGCGAGGCTGGCAGCGTGACCGGCCCGGAGCGTGCGCAGCACCAGCGCGGTGTCCAGGGCTGCCACGGCGGCCTCCCAACCCTTGTCCTCGGTGCTGCCCGGTAGCCCGGAGCGTTCGCGGGCCTGCTCCAGTGTGCCACATGTGAGCACGCCGTTACCCACAGGAACGCCGGTGTCAAGCGCCACCCTGGTGAGGCCGGCGGTCACCGCGTCGCAAACGTACTCGAAATGCGGGGTGCCGCCGCGGATCACCGCGCCCAGGCACACCACGGCGTCCGCGTGCCGCGCGAGCTCGGCGGCGACCACCGGCAGCTCTATCGTGCCTGGCACCCGCACCACCAGCGGGTCTGGCACATTGCAGGCAACCGCGGCTGCCACCGCGCGCGCCACCAGCGTGTCGGTGATCTCCGGGTGCCAGCGGGCTGCCACCACAGCGAGCCTCAGGCCACCGGCATCTACCGGCGGCAGCTCCGGCCTGCCCGCGCCGCTCATGGAGCTATTCCAGAACGGCTGCCGCTAGCTGGCGCCACGACTGCAGGACCCGCGCCTGCAGGTGAGGATTGGTCGCCCTGGCCGGATTCGGTTGCCGCGGCAGCGCCAGCGGACGACCCCTGCCTGGACCGCCTTGGCCCCGCCCCGCCGTTCGAGGACGGCAGGCCGTCGATCAGGTGGCCAAGCCTGTCCCGCTTGGCGACCAGGTAACGCAGGTTGTCCGTGGTAGCGACGGCAGGCAGCGGCACGCGGCCGATGACGTCGATGCCGAACCCCGACAGGCCGCTCACCTTCGCCGGGTTGTTGGTGAGCAGCCGGATCGACCGCACGCCGAGGTCGCCCAGGATCTGCGCGCCCGTGCTGTACTCGCGCGCGTCGGCGGGCAGGCCAAGCTCCAGGTTGGCGTCGACCGTGTCGGCGCCCCCGTCCTGCAACTGGTAGGCCTGCAGCTTGCTGAGCAGGCCTATGCCACGGCCCTCGTGGCCGCGCAGGTAGAGCACGACGCCGCGGCCCTCGGCCGCGATCGCCGCCATTGCCGCGTCAAGCTGCACACCGCAGTCGCAGCGCTGCGATCCGAAGACGTCGCCGGTGAGGCACTCAGAATGCGCGCGGACGAGCACGTCCGCGCCGTCGCCGAGGTCGCCGAGCACCAGCGCGACCTGCTCCGTGCCGTCCACCGAGTTCAGGTACCCGAACGCGCGCCATAGGCCGCGCGAGTTAGGCAGCTTCGTTTCCACGATCCTGCGGACCATCTGCTCGGTGTGCCTGCGGAAAGCGATGAGCTGGGCTATGGAGATCAGGACCAGACCGTGGGTGTCGGCGAACTCGCGCAGCTGCGGCAGGCGCGCCATAGTCCCGTCGTCGTTGAAGATCTCGGCCACCACACCTGCCGGGGTCAGGCCGGCCAGCCTGACCAGGTCGACGGCGGCCTCGGTATGCCCGGGCCTGCGCAGCACGCCTCCGTCGGCGTAACGCAGCGGGAAGATGTGGCCGGGGCGGACGATCTCGTAGGGCTCGGTAGCGGAGTCCACCAGGGTGCGGATGGTCTTCGCCCGGTCCGCGGCGGAGATACCTGTGGTGATGCCGTGCCGCGCATCCACGCTGATGGCGAACGCTGTCCCCATGTGCTCCTGGTTATCGCTGGTCATTGGCGGCAGCTGCAGCCGATCCAGATCCGCGCCGAGCATGGGCACGCAAATCAGGCCGCGCACGTGACGGATCGTGAATGCGAGCAGTTCCGGTGTCGCCTTGCCCGCTGCGAACACGATGTCGCCCTCGTTCTCGCGGCTGGCGTCGTCCACCACAACCACTGGGCGCCCGGCCGCGATGTCAGCGATGGCCCGCGCCACGTCATCGAGCGGTGTGTTGCCCACAGCGGCGACCACGCTGCGGCCGCCCGGCGGACCAGGAACCCCGCCCGGCGGACCAGGAACCCCGCCCGGCGGACCAGGAACCCCGCCCGGCGGACCAGGAACCCCGCCCGGCGGACCAGGAACCCCGCCCGGCGGACCAGGGACCCCGCTCGGCGGACTGGGGACTGTGTCTTCTGTGCTCATCGCTGGCTCCCGTCGAGCAGCTTCTCCACGTACTTGGCGACGATGTCGGCCTCCAGGTTGACCGTGTCGCCTGGCTGTTTACGGCCGAGAGTGGTCTGCTCGAGGGTGACAGGGATCAAGCTGACCTCGAACCACGGATCGCCGCGCTCATGTTCCGCTGAGTGCTGGCCTGCCAGCTCGCCGACGCCGGATACGGTGAGGCTCACCCCGTCGACCGCGACGGATCCCTTCTCCGCGACGTAACGCGCCAAGCCGTAAGGGAGCATGATCCGTACCACCTCCCAGTGCCGCGCCGGGGTCCTGGCGGCGATGCGGCCGATCCCGTCCACGTGGCCCTGCACGAGATGGCCGCCGAAGCGGTCGGCAGCGCGGAGGGGGCGCTCGAGATTGACGCGCGCACCAGCAGTGAGGGCCCCGATACCCGAGCGCAGGAGCGTCTCGCCCATCACATCCGCGGTGAACGCGCCATCGCCGCTGGCGGTCACGGTGAGGCATACGCCGTTTACGGCGATCGAGTCGCCGCGGGTGGCACCCGCCACCACCTTCGGGCCCTTCACGGTGAGCCGCGCGGCGCCCTCACGTCGCTCGAGGGCGACGACCTCGCCAAGCTCTTCCACGATTCCGGTGAACATCTGCGGCACCCTCCGGAGCATTCCGATCAGTCCGGGCTCCGGGGAATGTACGCATGAACACGGCGCCGGCCTTCACGGGCCACGCCCGCGTGCTGCCTCCCATCCGGACTTTCACCGTCGGTACCGGAATTTCGCCGGTTCAGCCGGCCGATGGCATCGGCCGGGTCGCGGACTGTAACCGCCGGTTCGGAGTTACACCGACCCCGGAGCACGCTTCTGCTTTAACCAGTGTAGCCATATGAGCTATTCCGGCCGGAGCGCCCGGTCCTGGTGAAACTCCTGGCTAACCAGGCGCTTGCTACGGTGAATCCAGGTATCGCCGGCTGGCGATTTCTCGCCGCCAGGGCCGCTCTCAGCGGCGCTGCCACCGCCGGGCCACACCGATCTCCACACCCCGGAGTTTGCGCACCACCGTGGAGATCACCGTGGAACGGACGCGCAGCAAACTGCCAAAGCCGGGCCGCAACCGATCCCCACACCCCAAGTCGCGCACCTCGGCCGGGTGGGGCGGGCACGGGACGGGCCCGCGCCGGTGTCGCCCGCTGGTTCGGGCGCCGCGTCAGGTGGCGCTGCGACCGGCCGCCCAGGCGGCGTGCGCGGTGGCTTGTTCGGCCTGGGCGCGGAGTGCCTGGACCGCGCTCGCCGGGTCGTCCGCCGAATACACCGCGTTGCCCGCTACGAACACGTCCGCTCCGGCCTCGGCGCAGCGCTCGATCGTCTCCCCGCTAACGCCGCCGTCGACTTGTAGCCAGACCGATGCCTCGCGGCCCGCCATGAGCTCACGGGCACGGCGCAGCTTGGGCAGCACGATGTCAAGGAACGGCTGGCCGCCAAAACCAGGCTCGACCGTCATCACGAGCAGCATGTCCATCACCGGCAGCAGATCCGCGTACGGCTCCACCGGGGTCGAGGGGTTGATGGCGAGCCCGGCGCGCGCGCCGGCGGCGCGGATCATCCGCAGCGTTCTGATCGGCGACTGTGATGCTTCCGCGTGAACTGTCACGTTGCGGGCCCCGGCCTCTGCGTAGGCGGGCGCCCACCGATCCGGGTCCTCGATCATGAGGTGGCAGTCCATGGGCAGGCTCGTGTGCTTGAGCAGCGACTCCACCACCGGCAGCCCGAGGGTCAGATTGGGCACGAAGTGGTTGTCCATGACGTCGACATGCAGCCAGTCCGCAACGCCGGCCACGGCCTGCGCTTCCTCGGCGAGCCTGGCGAAGTCAGCGGCCAGGATGCTCGGTGACATTTGAACGCCCATCGTGGCCAGTCTAAAGGCGATCGGCGGGCCGTGTCCCTCGCCCGCCCGGGTGAGTTTCGCCCGGGCGGCCCCGCCCCTGGCCGGCCAGACGCGAGCCCAGGCCCGCCCCTGGCCGGCCAGACGCGAGCCTGGGCGTCCGGCTGCCGCCAGGCTGAGCCGCGTCTCACCGCAGCGGGCAACCGGCCTGAAGCCCCGGCCGGCGGCTCTGAGAGGATCTCTGGACGATGACCACGACCGCACCTGACAAGGGCTTCTCCCGCGAACGCGCTGCGCTGGCCGTGGTGCTCACGGCGGTCGCGGGTGCGGTCGACGCCCTGAGCTTCACCTCGCTCGGGCGCGTGTTCACCGCGAACATGACCGGCAACATTATCCTGCTCGGCATCGCCGCCGGGCAGGGACTGGGCGCGGAGACCTGGCGTTCTGGAATCGCGTTCACCAGCTTCGCGGCCGGGCTGCTGGCCGGCTACCAGCTAGGCCACCCGGCAGCGCCTATCGCACGATGGATTCGGATCAGCGTCCGCGTGGCGTTCGCGCTCGAACTCCTGCTCGTAACGGCCTTCGTCGCGGTATGGGTCGCCGCCGCCGGGCACCCGGCAGGCAGCACCCTGCTTGTCCTCATCTGCTTGTCGGCTGTCGCGATGGGCATCCAGAGCGCCACCGCGACCCGGCTCTCCGTAACCGGGGTGTCGACCACCTACGTCACTGGCACGCTTACCTCGCTGATGGGCAGCCTCGCGGCGGCAGGCCGGCCGCCGAGGCACGCCATCTCGCAGGCCGCTGCCCTGGTGGCACTGGGCACCGGCGCGGTGCTTGCCATCCTCGTGCGCCAGCTCAACCCTGCTATTGCCGCGCTGGTCCCGCTGGCGATCTTGACCACGGCGGTGGTCATGGCGGCTGTTTCGAAGGATGTGCCCTGACCCGGACGGGCACCGTTGAGCAAGCTGCCATTTTCATGATCGTGGTACCTTACCCGCGCATACAGCGGGCCAGGTACCACGATCATGGGCGCCAGGGTAACCGCGGGCGGCAATCGTGACGAACTGGTACACGGTGCCGCGGAATATGCGGCGCTCACGTGTCACGGCGTAGCAGGGCGAGGAAGATCGCGTCGGTTCCGTGCCTGTGCGGCCAGAACTGCGCGTAGCCACCAGGACCGGCAGGTCGAGGACCGGCAGGTCCAGGACCGGCAGGTCCAGGACCGGCAGGTCGAGGACCGGCAGGCCGAGAACCGGCAGGCCGAGAACCGGCGGGTCCAGGACCGGCAGGTCGAAGAGCGCCAGGACCAAGATCGGTGCCACCTGTCAGGGCAGCATGGCCGGGGGGGCAGCGCAGGCCCTCGGCGGCCAGCCCCGCCGCACCCGCGGCAGGCACCCCGGCCAGAACCGCGGGCGCGTCAAGCACGCTGACGCCTGCCGTGGCGGCCATATCGCTGATGACATCCTCGACCACGCGGCGGGTCTCGTCGAGATGGGGCGAGCAGGTGACGTAGGCGACCACCCCGCCCGGCCGCACCGAGGCGAGCGCGGTCGCGAGCAGCCGGCGCTGCAGCGGGCCGAACCCCGCGACGTCCCGTGGCCTGCGCCGCCAGCGCGCCTCGGGGCGGCGGCGCAGCGCACCAAGCCCCGAGCAGGGAACGTCGGCGAGCACCCGGTCGAACCTGCCATCCCGCCACGGCGGCGAAGTTCCGTCGGCCACCACGATCCGCCCCGCGCCGCCAGCACTCGCGACCGCACGCGCGGGCCCGCCCGCGGCCGCGCCCCCCATCGCGGCCCTGGCCAGTGCCGCGCGGTGTGGCTGCAGGTCGGCCGCGATAAGGCGGGCGTTCCGCCCCGCTGCGAGCCCGGCGAGCAGGCTGGCCTTGCCGCCCGGCCCCGAGCACATGTCTAGCCAGAGCCGGTCCGGGCCGGTGACAGGGACACCCGCGAGCGCGGCCGCCGCCAGTTGGCTGGCCTCGTCCTGAACTGCCGCCCTGCCGTCGGCCACGGCCGGAACGTCCGCCGGGTTTCCTTCCCTCAGGTAAGCGCCGTATGGTGACCACCGCGCCGGTGTCGCGCCCGCCGCGAGGAGTTCGCCAGGCACGACCCGGCCTGGCTTGGCGAGCAGGGTGACCCCCGGGCGGCTGTTGTCGGCCGCGAGCAGCGCCGCCGTTTCTGTGAGCGGACCATCCCGCTGCTCGCCGAGCGCGTCGGACAGCGCCGCCACAACCCAGCGCGGGTGGCTGTGCATGACGGCAAGATGACCGACAGGGTCGTCGGCGGGCTCGGGCGCCACGATCGCGAGCCAGCCAGCAAGGTCACGCGTCGCGACCCGGCGCAAGACCGCGTTCACGAAACCGGCTGGCCGCACACCTGCCACATCCTTGGCCAGGTCAACGCTGGCCGCGACGGCGGCGTGCGGCGGGATCCTGGTGGCGAGCAACTGGTGCGCGCCGAGGCGCAGTACGTCGCGCACGCCCGGGTCGATTCTGCCGACCGGCCGGTCCGAGCAGACATCGATCACCGCGTCATAGCTTCCCTGGCCGCGCAGCGTCCCGTAGGTCAGTTCGGTGGCGAGCGCGGCGTCCCGGCCAGCCAGGCCGCGCTCGGCAATCAGGGCAGGAAGCAGCAGGTTGGCGTAGGCATCTCGCTGCGCCACCGCACGCAGCACGTCGTACGCTGTACGCCGCGCCGGGTCGGCCCGCCGCCTCGTCCCAGGTCCGGCCACGTCAGCCCAGCCGCTCGGCACCGGAAAGCCGCAGCCCGCGCACCCATTCGATGGCGGGCATAGCCCGCTTCCCCTCCGGCCGTACCTCGCCGAGCGTGACGGGCCCGGTGCCGGTACCCGCGAGCACGTCGTCGCGTCCGACGCTCAGCTCGCCGGGCGCCAGCGCGGTGAGCTGAGCGGACGCGAGGCTGACCGGGCCGATCTTGACGCGCGTGCCGCCAAATATGGTCCACGCGCCCGGATTCGGGGTAGCCGCCCGGATGAGCCTGTCCACCGCCAGTGCGCTGCGGGCCCAGTCCACCTGGGCATCCGCTGGTGTGATCTTGGGCGCGTGGCTGACCCCATCCGCCGGCTGCGGGCGGGCCACCACCTCACCGGACTCGATCCCGTCCAGCGTGGCCACGAGCAGATCCGCGCCTGCCACGGCGAGCCGGGCCAGCAGATCGCCCGCTGTATCCGCCGGCTGGACCTGCTCAGTCACCACCCCGAACACCGGGCCGGCGTCGAGTTCCTCGACGAGCAAGAACGTGGTCGCACCTGTGATGTCGTCCCCGTGCAGGATCGCGTGCTGCACCGGCGCCGCACCACGCCAGGCGGGCAGCAGGGAGAAGTGCAGATTCACCCAGCCGCGGGCCGGAATGTCGAGCGCCGCCCTGGGCAGCAGCGCTCCGTATGCGACGACGGGACAGCAGTCGGGGCCGATCTGCCTGAGCCTGTCGAGGAACGGCGGGTCACGCGGCTTCACCGGGGTGAGCACCTCAAGACCGGCCGCCCGCGCCCGGGCGGCAACAGGGCTGGGCGTGACCCGCCTGCCGCCGGCGGAGCGGCCGCGCCCGGCAGGGGCGTCGGGCCTGGTGACCACCGCGGCCACCTCGTGCCGCGAGCCGAGCAGCGCGTCCAGCGCCGGCACCGCCGCCGGTGGGGTGCCCGCGAACACCAGCCGCATCGCGCTACAGCGCCTTACCCAAAGTCGGGTGCGGTGACGCCTTGACCGCGGGCACCGATTCGCCGAACCATTCGGCCTCCCTGATCGCCTTCATCGCGAGCTTGCGCTGCTCCGGGTCGAGCTTGTCGATGAACAGCACGCCGTCAAGGTGGTCGGTCTCGTGCTGTGCGCAGCGGGCGAGCAGCGCCGTACCCTCCAGGGTGATCGGCTCACCGTGCATGTTGAAGCCCTTGGCCACGGCGCGCAGCGCCCTTGTCGTCGGGAAGGCGAGGCCGGGGATGGATAGGCAGCCCTCATCCCCGGTTTCCTGCTCGTCGGACAGGTCGAGGGAGGGGTTGATCAGATGGCCGAGATCATCCTCGACGTGGTAGGTGAAGACCCGCAGGCCGACGCCGATCTGTGGTGCTGCTAGCCCGGTACCGGGCGCGTCAAGCATCGTCTCGGTGAGATCTTTGACCAGCCTGCGGAGCTCGGCGTCGAAATCACGGACCGGCTCGGCTGGGGTGCGCAGCACCGGGTCGCCAAAAAGTCGGATCGGCTTGACGGCCACTATTTTCCTCCAGAACGGCTCGCGCGGTGCGCCGCGTCAAGTTTACGGGCACCCGGACATGGCGGCGGCCAGGATCGACGGTGCTGCCTGCTTGCCGCCTCTAGCCACCTTTTTGCCACCTGTTTGGCACCCGCGTGCGGCGGGCTCAGCGGACGCGGCCGGCGCCGAGATACCGTGATCGCGCCTTGAACGCGGCCTTCCGCGCTGCCTTGGCGACACCCGGATCGGGGTGGTGCTCCGTCAGCGTGCTGAGCAGAGTGATCAGATCGGGGTGGCAGACCTGCCAAAGGCCACCGACCAGTTCGGCCTGCTCGGCAGCGGGCAGATCTGGCAGCAGTTCAGGCGCGACGGCGCTGGGATCGGCCTCCTCAAGCAGCCCGGCTCCGAGGTCGACAAGCAGCCAGGCCTTCTCCGCCGGTGTCAGGTCGGCGTGCACGCCTAGCTCGCGCAGCCAGATGGCGGCGTGCGGGCGAAGCACCGGGTCGGCGAGTGCCGACCGCACGAACGGGATCACTTGCTCACCGAGGCGATCGATGATGGCGAACGCGGCGCCGCGCGCGCCAGGCGAGGACGTGCTCGCCGCATCGAGAAGCTCGGCCGCGGCCCGCTGCGGCGTGCGCCCGGCAAGCCAAGCGGCGATCTCAAGTTCACCATCCTCGGCGTCGTAGCCTGCCAGGCCCTCGAGCAGGCCGGCCGCACCCGCGGCCGCGGCGCAGCCCAGGATCGGCGCGGAGAATCCTACCGCGATCAGCCGGTCGCGCATCCCTGCCACGCCGAGCGCGGTCAGGGCCACGGTGAGCTGATCGTCCTGCTCGTCAACGCCGAGTTCGGCCACGCCAAGATCGGCCAGCACCTCGAGTGCCTGTGACATCCGCGCACCCGGATCGGCTTCAGCACCGCGCGGCCGGGCTGTGCGGCCGGGCGCCGTGGCGGTCGCGGCGGTCGCGGCGGTGAACGCCTCCGCGAGCGCATCCATCCGTACCGGCGAGCCGGCCGCGTACAGCACGGTCGCCAGGCCCTCGAGTTCCTCCCGCACATCAATGGGGCCACAGCAAAGCACCGCGTCAAGCGCGCCGCGCCAACCAGCGAGCAGCCCGGCGGGGTCGCCGTTGCGCAGCGCGTCCGTACGCGCCGATGCCCGGTTGCCGGTGATCGTGACGAGCCCGGCGCCGACCGCCGCGTGCCAGAGCAGATCGAGTTCCCGCACATCGCTGGCGCTGCGCAGGCCGCCGCGGGCGGCGGGCGCCTCGCCGCCGCCGGTTATCTCAAGATCAGCGATGACGGCGGCCGCGTCGGCAAGCCGGAGCAGCCCGCGCGCGGTCAGCCGCCTGCTGGCACCCACCCAGCGGGCAAGCTGCCAGGCCTCGCGCAGCAGCGGCGCCGCGAGCACGGCGGCGGCGAGCTCGTGCGCCGGCGCCATCCGTACCGCGGGCAGCACCAGACCAGCGCCGCCCGCCGCCTGTGCGCGTGGCGGGCGGGTGAGTGACGCCCTTCGGCCCACGCAAGAACCCTACGGCCTCAGCGCGCTATGCGTATCGCGCCGCGCGAGGGCCGTTGCGGGCGAAATGCCTTATTCAATGCTAAACGGTGGGCCAGAACCGATAACCCGGCAGGTACTGGGTACCGGAGGGACCGGCCGGCCGCGTTACCGTCACGAGTCCAGGCCGGGCCGCCATCAGCGACAGGTGGCCTTAGAGGGCATCTGATCTAGTGGATCAGATGCCCTCTTTGGGCGTAGTAGATCGATCTTGGTGGATGCGGGCGGTGCTCCAGGCGGCGATCCGGCAAGGCCCTGCTTGTTCTCGAGGAGCCGATAGTGGAACCATCGGCGACGACGACAGTGCCGCCGGTGACCCCGGTCGTCGTCTGGGATCGTGGGCGGCATTGCCGCGCGGCCAAAGATCCACGGGACATGCCCTCTAGTGGTCTGTCAGAGTGGTCTTCTTTGGCTCTGTGGCCCACGACAACGCCCATTGCGGGCACCTCGCGGCGTTGTCGTCGTTGCGCGTAGCACCAGCTACGCGCTCCTCCTCCGCCTTGCGATGCACCCACTTGGACGCCGTTCGCTCAAAGGACCCCTCTGACAGACCACTAGACCGCCCTGGCGTCAAATCAGCTCGAGCGGATCGATCTGCACGCGCAGCCGTTCGGGATCCCTGCGGGCGCACCGTGCGGCCTGCGCCTCGGCAAGGGCGCGAGCGAGCTGCGTGCCCGCCGGCCGCGGCACCCGCACGAGCAGACGGTTCTGCTCGCCTTCCACCGGCCGGTCATGGCTGACAGGAACGGGGACGGGCCCGAGAACCTCCGCGCCACCCGGCAGCCTGACGTCGGCAAGCAGCTTGCGCAGGGCCTCGGCGCTACCAGTGACGGACGCCATCCGGACAGCGGGCGGGAAACCCAGCTCCGCCCGGTCGGCAAGCTCGCGCTGCGCGTGGGTGACTGGATCCCAGCGGATGAGCGCCTGGACCTGGCGCAGCCCCGCGTCTGCGAGCACCACCACGATGCCACCGCCGGTGCGCGGCCGGACAAGGGCGGTGGCGTTCATCCACCTGCGCAGCGCCTCCTCTCCCGCCCGCAGGTCGGCGCGGCCGGCCAAGGCATGCGCGTCAAGCAGGAGCGCCGCGGCGTAACCGGCCTCCGCGGCCGGTTCTGCGCCCGGGGTCGCGACCACGAGCGCCGGCGTCGCAGGCACGCTGACCAGCCGTGCGTCGCCGCCCGACAGCCGGACGGCCGCGCCAGGGAACGCGCGA
The DNA here is from genome assembly GCA_963727015.1 of uncultured Actinomycetota bacterium. GTDB lineage: Bacteria > Actinomycetota > Actinomycetes > Streptosporangiales > Streptosporangiaceae > DATFVJ01. Next base: position 268,877 of record CAVSEV010000012.1, read on the forward strand.
CCGAGTTCCTCCGCGGTCCGCCTGGCACCGGTGACGAGGGCACGGATTTCGGTGGCCTCGCACCGCGGGCAGCGCCAGCCTGCCGCCACGCGGCCGCACCACCTGCAATGCGCGGCAGCGCCGGAGGATTCGAGCGCAAGCGGGCCGCCGCAGCCCGCGCAGCGGGCCTGCTCGCGGCACCGTGCGCAGCCGATCGCCGCCAGGTACCCGCGCCTTGGCACCTGGACGAGCACCGGGCCACGTGCCAGCGCGTCTCTGGCCACCCGCAGGGCCACGCTCGGCAGCCTGGCCGCCCTGGCTGCCTCGTCCCTGGCAAGCTCGCTGTCGTCACCTGCCGCGCGGATCGCGGGCAGCAGCCGGCGCACCTCCACCCGGTCGGCGCGGAGTGTGCGGGCCCAACCGGCCTCAACGAGTTGCGTCATCTCCGCCGTGCGGGAAAAGCCGCCGATCAAAGCGGCAGCGCCGCAGCGATGCGCGCGCAGCGCGAGCACCTCGCGCGCGTGCGGGTAGGGTGCGCGCCGTTCTGCGTGCAGATCGTCGCCGTCGTCCCAGAGGACGACCAGGCCGAGGTCACGCACAGGGGCGAACATCGCGGCCCGGGTGCCAGCGACGACACGCACGTCGCCGCGAGCCGCCGCGAGCCAGCGCTTGTACCGCTGCGCCGGGCCCAGGTCGGCGCTCAGGGCGACGTGCCGGCCGGATCCGAGCTCCGAGGTGAGCGCGGCGTCGACGCGCGCCAGGTCCGCGGCCGCTGGCACCACCACAACGGCGCCGCGGCCGGCGCCCGCCGCGGCTGCGGCCGCGACCGCGATGGCCCGCGGCCAGCCCTGACCTGGCAGCGCCGACCACGCGGCGCGGGGACCGTGGCCGGCCGCGACTGCCGCGAGGAACGCGGCACCGGTGGGATAGCGCGCCCATGGGCCAGGGTGAGGGACCGCGCGCGCTCCGTATCCGCCGTTGGCTCCGTGCCCCGCGCTCGGCGGCGCCAGCTCATGGGAGACGGAGGATGGCCGCGCCTCCGCTGCCGCGTGCCGCGGCGGGATCGCGAGCCTCAGGACGTCGGCAAGGGTACCCGCGTAGTGATCGGCGACCGCCCGGGCGAGCCCGGCGACCTCGGCTGTGAGCACCGGCTCGGGGGACACGACCCGCTCGAGGAAGGCGAGCCTGCCGGAGTGGGTGCTGCTTGCCGCGCGCTCGAGCAGGTAGCCGTCGGTGAGCTTGCCCGCGAATCTGACCCGGACCCGGGATCCGGGCACGGCCGCGCCCGCGAACCGCTCGGGCACCAGATAGTCGAACGGGCGGTCGAGGTGGGTGAGCGGCACGTCAACGGCTACCCGTGCGACCGGCAACTCCGCGGCCTGTGTGCGCGCGGCCGGCTTGCGCGGCTGACGTCGCCTGGCTGGCATTACCTGAGGCACGGTCCCGTCCTACCAGACGCCGGCGACGATCCTTGCCCCGTCGGCTGCCATCGAGACCGCGGCGTCGGCTGCCGTCGAAACGGCGGCACCGGCCCCAATTTCGAGCCGGGGCATTGGCAGCCGCTGAATGCGCGGCATCTGTGCAATCGAAACTTCGGGCACTCGAAACCTCGGGCACTCGAAACTTCGGGCACTCGGAAACTTCGGGCACTGGAAAACTTCGGGCAATCGAAACTGCGGGCAATCGAAACTGCGGGCAATCGAAACTCGGGCAATCGAAACTCGGGCAATCGAAACTGCGGCGGCTGTCCGCCCTGACGGTCAGCGACGGCTGCGGGGGTTTCCTTGCCGCCGTGGCGTCAGTCTTGCTTCGCCGACGCGGCCTTCTGCAGCTGATCTTGGTTCTCATCAACAGGGTCAGCAGTGCCCTCGCTGCCAGGAGTGTCAATGCGGTCCATGATCAGGATCACCCCGTGGATCATCCCGTCCTCGCCGCGGAGCAGGCTGCACGCCACCCGCAGCTGCACAGGCCGGCCCCGCCGGTTGACGGCGTCGACTGTCGCATCACTGCCCTCTGCCCGCTCGGTAAGCATCCGCTGTAGCAGCGGCACGATCTGCTGCACAGGCAGGCCGATATCGAGCGTGAGCAGGTGCCTGCCGTCCGCCTCGTCCGCGCGAAGCCCCCACAGCTCCTCGGCGCCTGGGCTCCACACCCGCACCCGCAGATCCTCATTCACCACGATGACCGCGCTGCCAAGGCTGCGAAGCACGGAGCCGAGAAATCCGTTCGCCGCGTCGAGCTGCTCGGTCCGCACGCGCAACACGTCGTTGATCGCCTGCAGCTCGTCGTTAGTCGACTGCAGTTCCTCGTTCATCGTCTCGAGTTCCTCGTTAGTGGACTGCAGTTCCTCGTTTGTGGTCTCGAGTTCCTCGTTAGTGGACTGCAGTTCCTCGTTGGTCGTCTCCAGCTCCTCGTTCAGCGACTGCAGCTCTTCGTAGGCCCGCTCGAGATCCTGGTTGGAGCGCTCAAGTTCGTCCCGCAGCCTGCGGTTACGTGTCACGTCGACGAAGCTGATCCCGACGCCGACCAGTTCGTCCGCGTCGCTCACGAGCGGGACGACCGCGACGTCGAGCACCGCGGGCTCTGCGCCCAGGCCTCGGTGCCAGGTCACGTCGGTCAGCTCGACGGCGCGCTTGTCCTTCTTCACCTGTTCGATCACCGACCGGAGCTCTATCGGGCGGTACGAGACCTCGAGATCTTGAAACAGCCTGCCCACATCGCGCGCGTGCAGGTTAAACAGGTTCCCGGCGCGAACGTTGACCACCGCGAGCTTGCCCGCCTGGTCTATTGCGAACTGCGCGACGGGCCCGGCGGCAAGCGCCGCGGCCTCGAGCCCGGCTGGGGCCGAACTGCTCGTCGGTGCCGTACTGCGCCGCTGCCCGCGGGACGTCGCCCGGGCCCACGCCCGGAATCTTACGGAACAGGCGCTTGCGCAGGTCGACCGGTTCGAACCGGTCGCCGTGATTGAGCAGCATCTCGGCCTTGCCAAGGAAGAGGTAACCCTGGCTGGTCAGCGCGAAGTGGAACTTGCGGATGACGTTCGCCTGCGCTTCTGCGGTGAAATACATAAGCGTGTTGCGCGCGACAAGCAGGTCGACGCGCGAGATCGGGGCATCCCTGGTCAGGTCGTTGCGGCCGAATATTACCTGCCTACGCAGGTCGCGGCGGAATGAGTACCGCGTCCCCGCGGGTTCGAAGTACTTTTCCCTAAGCTCGTCAGGAACCTCGGCGACCTGCCGCTCCGTATACGTTCCCGCGCGTGCCTGCTGAAGGGCATCCTCGTCGAGATCAGTGGCGTAGATTTTCGCTCGGTGGCTGAAACCCTCGGGTCCAAGCGCCTCGGCGAACAGGATCGCCAGCGTGTATGCCTCCTCACCAGTGGCGCAGCCCGCGCTCCAGATCCGGATGGGCCTTGCGGTTCCTTTCGTGGCCAGCAACTGGGGCAGTATCTCGTCGCGCAGCGCTTCCCAAGCGGGCGGGTCGCGGAAAAAGCCGGTCACATTGATGAGGACGCTGTCGAAGAGTCTCCCGAACTCATCCGGTTCCAATTCGAGGTAATCGCGGTACTCGCCGACCGACTGCAGTCCGCGCGCGTCCATCCGGCGGCTGATCCGCCGCTGCAGCGTTGATCTCTTGTAACCGGTGAAGTCGAATCCGCGGGTCTCCTTGAGCATCAAAAGGAGTTCGTCGAAATCGTGGTCCACGTCGCCCGGCACGTCGGTAAGCGTACGCCGGCCAGTTCGCGTCACACACCCCGGACCTACGCACCGGCGCTACCACCCGCTTGGGTCCTGCGAAGACCTGCCGTTTGCCGTTGTCAAGCGTTCTCTGCGTCGTCTGTGTGCTCAGCGTTACCTGTCGCGCCTTTGGCAGCTACGTTATCTGTGTTATCTGTGTTATTGGTGCTTCTCGCGTTATCTGCGTTCTTCGCGTTATCTGTGTTCTTCGCGTTGTCCGTGTTTTTCGCGTTGTCTGCGCTTTCCGTGCTTGGCGGCGGGGCTTGCGACGCTCGGCTGGCCTGCGCCGCGTCCCGAGCCTGGTCGGCAGCCTTCCTGAAGGTCGCCGCGGAGACCCAGTACCCTCTGCGCTCGGCCGATTCTGCCAGTTCCCTAGTGAGCCGCGAGCGTTCTTCCAGGCGCAATGTGGCCGACGACCTGGCGCGCTCGACCGCGGCCGAGCGCTCGCCGGAAAGGCGCGCGGGCGACCACGAATGGCCGGACCCGCACTCGTAACTCAGCGGTGCGGCGCCGTGCTTGTCGCTGCGTAACGGCCCACCGCAGTCGGGACAAGTGAGGCCGGTCGCCGCACCGGCGGCAGGCGGCGGATTGAGGAGTACGGCGACGTAGCGCTCGAGCTCAGGGTCTGCCGGCTGCGTGACAGGCTCAACCGGGATGCGGCATTGCTCGTCGAGGAATTGGGCGATCTGGCGGATCTTGAGGACAGCCGCCCGCGTGGTCACGGCGAGCGCGGCCCGTGGCATTCCGGTGTACGGGCTCTCCGCTGGGTCTTGGATGGCGACCATCCCGTCGTGCCGCTCAATAGCGGCACAGCCCACGGCGCCGTCGTCAAGCGTGCCGCTCAGCACCACACCAATGACGCGCGGCCCCTGTGCGAGCGCGGAGCTGCGGAACAGCGGATCAGCCGCGGGACGGTGCCCGTGCTGCGGCGGGCCAGCGGACAACCGGACCTGGTCGCCGACCACAAGCATGTGCCTGTCCGGCGGGGCAATGTAAAGCCGGCCCGGGCGCAGTTCCTCGCCATCGACCGCCGCGCCGGCCCGCAGACGACCGGCCCTGTTCATGATCCTTGGCAGCGCACGGCCGCCTGTTGCCGGGACGTGCAAGATGATGAGGATGGGCGAGGGAAAGTCGGCGGGAAGGCGGGAAAGCAGCGCCTGCAACGCCTCTATGCCACCTGCTGACGCGGCGACCACCACGGTCCTGCGTCCGAGGTTCGATCCCATCTTCGGCTCACACTCTCTATGGCCATCCTTCAGCTGGGGCCATGCACGCCCGACGGCGCTGTCGGGCGCACATCTCAATCATCGCCGATCGGCGGAATGCCTGGCGCGGGGTCCTGCTCACCAAGCGCACCCGCGGCTTCGCGCTCCGCCACAGCCCAGCCGCGATGCATGCGGGCCCTTTCGCCGTATACGGCGCTTCCGCTGACGCCGCTGATCGCAAGTTCCTCGAGCTTGGCGGCGGTGCGATCGTGGGCAACCGCGGCGCGAAGGTGTGCGGACGCACTTCGGTCAGCCGCCTCGCTCGCGCGCTCCTGCGCGAGGCGCACGTAGTGCGCCGCACGGCCAACCTGCTCGGGCGTCGAACCCTTGCCCATCCGGGCGTCTTCCATCCGCTGGTTACGCTCATGCAGATCACGAATGCGGTCGTCAATCTGCAGCGCCCGCAACCGGACGTGCTTGGCGGCATCAACCGCGCGGCCCGCGCCGTCGCCTCGTTCAGCGCCGTCGCGTTCTTGAGCGCAGCCGCGTTTTTGAGCGCCGCCGCGTTTCTGTGCGCGGTCGCCTCGTTCAGCGCCGTCGCCTGGTTCAGCGCGCTCGGCACCATGCATTAGTCTGTTACCTCTGTTATCGCTGCTATCTCTGTTATCGCTGCTATCTCTGCGACCGCAATCCCTGGCGGCCCCTGGCCTCCAAGCTAGACCACTCATCACGGTCACAAGTGATACCGGCGCGGATCTGCGCGGCTAGTGCCATGGGACCCATACCTGGTCACACGCACGCCGAGCCGTGTGACAGGCGGATCACCTCCACCCGGGTCACGCGGTGAGGCCCGCTTCCTGGATCAATGCGGCAATGCGATCACGAATAACCATGGTTTGCGTCGGGCCGGATCATGGGTGGTGAGGGTTAATCCGCGGTCTACGGATCCCTGAAGCAGTTGGCCGGCCGCGAGCGTCACCCCCGCGGCGCACTCATCCGGGACCTTGATCTCGATCACCATCATCGGGCCACTCTCCTGAGTGCTACCCGGATCGACCACGCCCACATCACGGCAACGGGGCGGGGCCAAACCCTTCGTGCATAGTACGTCAGGGAAGGCCGCGGCCAAAGGAATGCGCGCGGGCAGCCCCGGCCGCACGGGCAGCCCGGCCACGCGGGCAGCCCCGGCCACGCGGACAGCCCCGGCAAGGCGGCGGGCGGCCCTGCCAGGTGACTCGACGGCGCTGGCTGCCGTCGTCTACCCTGCCGTACCTGCGCAAGCCCCCGGTCCGGCTTGATCCCTCAGCGGCATCAAGATCACCAGCGGCAGATCGGGCGAGATGAGCCGCATGGGGTCATGATCGCCGACGGAACCGGCGGGACATGATGTCTACCCAAAGAGATCATCCGCCGCCTCAGAGCGGTACGCGGCCCGTCAGGGAATCGAGCCTTACAGTCCGCTGGATGCGGGCTGTCACCGGGATCCGTGCTGTCACCGGGATCCGTGCTGTCACCGGGATCCGCGCTGCCACCGGGCACGCGCTGCCACCGCGCACGCTGCCACCGGGCACGCGCTGCCACCGGATGCCGACTGCTGGCGGGGCTGCTGCTACGGCGTAGCAGATCTCGGTGGATGCGGGCCGTGCTCCAGGCAGCCATCCGGCAAGGCCCTGCTTGTTCTCGAGGAGTCGACAGTGGAACTATCGACGACGACAGTGCCATCCACAACCCCGGTCGTCCGGCTGGGGTCGTGGGCGGCACCTTCGCGCCGCCAAAGATCTGCCGGGATGCGCCCTAGATGTGGGCTGCTGCGCGAAGTGCCTCGACCCGGTCGGTGCGCTCCCAGGAGAAGTCGGGCTCCTCGCGGCCGAAATGACCGTAGGCGGCGGTCTGGGAGTATATCGGCCGCAGGAGATCAAGATCACGGATGATGGCCGCGGGGCGAAGATCGAAGACCTCGAGCACGGCACGCTGGATCACGTCCACCGCGACGTGTTCTGTGCCAAAGCACTCGACGAACAGCCCCACCGGCTTGGCCTTGCCGATGGCGTATGCGACCTGCGTCTCGCACCGATCGGCCAAACCTGCGCCAACGACGTTCTTGGCCACCCAGCGCATCGCGTACGCGGCGCTGCGGTCCACCTTGGACGGGTCCTTGCCGGAGAAGGCTCCTCCCCCGTGCCTGGCCATGCCGCCATAGGTATCGATGATGATCTTCCGGCCTGTCAGGCCCGCGTCACCCATCGGCCCACCGATCTCGAATCGCCCGGTGGGATTGACGAGCAGCCGGTAGTTGTCCGTGTCAAGCTCGATTCCGTCGAGTATGGGGGTGACCACAAGCTCGCGGACGTCGGGCGCGAGCAGCTCGCGCAGGTCAATATCGGGCGCATGCTGGGAGGAAACCACCACGGTGTCAAGCCGGATCGGTTGCGCACCGTCATATTCGATGGTGACCTGGGTCTTGCCGTCCGGGCGCAGGTAGGGGACGACCCCGTTGCGCCGCACCTCGGTGAGCTGCTTCGCGAGCCGGTGCGCGAGCATGATCGGCAGGGGCATCAGTTCCGGCGTCTCACGGGAGGCATAGCCGAACATCAGGCCCTGGTCACCAGCGCCTTGCTGGTCGAACTCGTCGGTGCCCTCGCCCTCTCGCCGTTCGTAGGCGTCGTCTACCCCCTGGGCGATGTCCGGTGACTGTGCCCCGATCGAGACCGAGACACCGCAAGAGGCCCCGTCATAGCCCTTGGCGGAGGAGTCATAGCCGATCTCCAGGATCTTGTCCCTGATGATCCCTGGAATGTCGACGTAGGTCTTGGTGGTGACCTCGCCCGCGACGTGTACCTGGCCAGTTGTGATCAAGGTCTCAACGGCAACCCGGCTCCGCTGGTCATCCTTGATCATCGCATCGAGAATGGCGTCACTGATCTGGTCAGCCATCTTGTCCGGGTGGCCTTCCGTGACCGACTCGGAAGTAAAAAGGCGACGTGACACTTGATTCCCTCTTCTGCGACGGCCGCACCGTGCACACGGTCAGGTTCTATGTGCGCGGACGCGGAATCCAGCCCGGCATATGGCGATTTGCCGAAGTTTAGCCGAGGAGCCAGCCTGCGGGTCCAGCCGGAAGCATACCGGGCGCCGGGTGCCAGGTGGCACAGGCAGGGCTGATGTGCGCGCCGCGGCGAGGGCATGTCTCGCAGATCTTTGGCGGCGCGGCAGCGCCGTCCACGGTGACCCCAGACGGGCGGCCGGGGTCACCGACGGCACTGTCGTCGTCGCCGGTAGCTCCACTATCGGCTCCTCGAGAACAAGCAGGGCCTTGCCGGTCGCCGCCGCATCCACCGAGATCTGCGAGACATGCCCTAGCTAGGAACCACCCGGTTGCAGCCGTTGCGTGACCAGATCCCACACCTGGTCGGCAAGAATCTCCTTGGGCACACGCGGGATCTCGGTGACCGTGCCGTCTGCGCCGAGTACGAGCGCGGCGTTGTCGCCGGTCCCGAAGGCCAGCCCCTTGCCCACCTGGTTGACGACAAGCAGGTCGCAGCCCTTCCTGGCAAGTTTCTCGCGCCCGGCGGCGAGCACATCGTCGGTCTCGGCGCCGAAGCCGACTATCACCTGTCCCGGCCGCCGCCCCTGCGTCCTATGGTCCCGATTGTTCCTATGGTCTCCGCTGTCCCCATGGTCTCTAGTGTCTCTATGGTCTCCGCTTTCCCCTTGGTCCCAGATGCCCCTGTGGTCCCTGTTGTTGACGAGCTCCTTCAGGACATCGGGATTCTCGGTCAGGGTGATCGGATCTGCGACGTGGCCGCTCTTCTTGATCTTTGTTTCGCTGCGCGCGGCAGGGCGGAAATCCGCTACCGCGGCGGCCATCACCACGGCATCGGCGGTATCCGCCGCTGCCAGCATGGCCGCACGCAACTGACGGGCGGACGTTACGCGGACGACGGTGGCGCCGGCCGGATCAGGCAGTGCCACGTTCGCGGCTACCAGGGTTACCTCGGCGCCGCGGGCTACCGCCGTGCGGGCAAGGGCGTAGCCCTGCCGGCCCGAGGACCAGTTGCCGAGGAAGCGCACCGGGTCGAGCTCCTCGCGCGTCCCTCCGGCAGAGACAAGCACGCGTCGCCCGGCCAGATCCGGGTTCAGGCCTGCCGCGCCGCGGGCGAGCAGCCGGATGGCCGTGTCGAAAAGCTCGGCCGCCTCGGGGAGCCGGCCGGGCCCGCTGTCGGCACCGGTGAGGCGTCCGGCGGCGGGCTCGATCACGATCGCACCGCGCTCGCGAAGCAGCGTCACGTTGGCACGGGTGGCGGCATGCTCCCACATCTCGGTGTGCATCGCGGGCGCGAACATGACCGGGCAGCGCGCGGTGAGCAGTGTCGTGGTGAGCAGATCACCGGCGAGCCCGTGCGCCGCCTTCGCAAGCAGGTCCGCGGTCGCGGGCGCAACCAAGACCAGATCAGCCCGCCGTCCCAGCTGGACATGCGGAACCTGATGCGCGTCCGCCCACACGTCCGTTGTCGCCGGCTGGCCGGATAGTGCAGCCCAGGTCGCCGCGCCAACGAAACGCAGCGAGTCCGGCGTGGGTATCACTCGCACACGATGGCCGGATTCGGTCAGGAGGCGGAGCAGCTCACACGCCTTGTAGGCCGCGATGCCTGCGCCGACGCCGAGAATGATTTCTGTGGGAGCCGCTGCTTCAGGAACCGCGTTGCCAGGAACCGCGTTGTCAGGAACCGCGTTGTCAGGACTCGATGGTCTCTGCGGTGAGCAGCTGCTCACGGATCTCCCGCAGCGCCACGGAGAGCGGCTTCTCCTGCACGTGCGTCTCCACCAGCGGGCCGACGTACTCGAGCAGGCCCTCGCCAAGCTGGGCGTAATAGGCGTTGATCTGCCGCGCCCGCTTCGCGGCCATGATGACGAGGCTGTACTTGCTGTCCACGATGGCCAGCAGCTCGTCGATCGGCGGGTTGGTAATGCCTTCTGCGGTGGGACTCCCTGCCACGTTCTGCCTTCCCTGGTCACGATCTTCGGCCGTCATACGGGACGACCGTCACCGGCCTCAGGAATCCGTTACCGGCTCACTGGAGCGCGGCTCAACATTACCAGCCGCTCGCATACCTCATCGACGGACGTGTTGACGAGGGTGACGTCAAATTCGTCCTTCGCTGCCAGTTCGCGCCCCGCGGTGGCGAGGCGACGCTTGACCGCCTCTGCAGGCTCGGTGCCGCGCTCGTTGAGGCGGCGGACAAGCTCATCCCAGGATGGGGGCGCGAGGAAGACCAGCAGCGCTCCTGGCATCGCGCTGCGTATCTGGCGGGCTCCCTGCACGTCGATCTCGAGCAATGACGGCACGCCCGCCGCGAGCTTCGCCATGACCGGCGCGCGTGGAGTGCCATATCTGTGCCCCGAGTAACGCGCCCACTCGAGAAGTTCGCCGTCGCCGATGAGCGCGTCGAACTCACGGTCGCTGACGAAGTGGTATTCACGCCCATCCTCCTCGCCTGGACGCGGCCGACGTGTCGTCACGGATACCGACAGCCAGATCTGCGGGTAGGCCTGCCTGAGCCGGGCTATGACTGTGCTCTTCCCGACGCCGGAAGGCCCTGACAAAACGGTCAACCGCGCCTCGCGGCCCGCCTGGCCTGTGCCTGGCTGGCCGCGGGCACGACCGCCGGGCGAAGCGGCCGTGCCCCCTCGCCCGCCTCCTGGGGATTCAGCTTCGGTCAGAGATCATCCCCGCCGAACTCGTTCTCCAGCGCGGCGCGCTGGTTGGTACCGAGACCACGAACACGCCGTGAGTCGGCGATATTGAGCCTGTCCATGATCTGCTTGGCACGTACCTTGCCGACGCCGGGAAGCGACTCCAGCAACGACGAAACCTTCATCTTGCCGATGACGTCGTCGGTCTGGCCCTCCTTGAGGATCTGGGCAAGTGTAGTACCGCCCCGCTTGAGCCTGTTCTTGACCTCGGCACGTTCCTTGCGGGCCTGGGCTGCCTTTTCCAGGGCCGCGGCGCGCTGCTCGGGGGTGAGGGGAGGAAGAGCCACGCCGGTTCACCTCGGGTTTCTTCTAGAAAAACTGCGGTCGGGAGGGGAACCTAGCGACTCGGTGCCCAGTGAGGCAACGCAAACCCGTGTTCGTCACGTCACAAATTGGCTGATATTACTATCCGATCAGGACCGAATACTGATTGTCACTAAAATCCTGGTCATCCGAGGTCCGCGCAGGCACGATGCCGCACGCTCCCCGGGCGCGATGTTACCCGCCGTGGACCCCCAGGCGGGTGGCAGCCAGCAGACGATGTGGTGCGGGCTAGTGCCCACGGCTTGCTATGACAGTCTGCGAATGCTCTCGTGGCGAATGTCCGTAAAGCGGCCCCGGAATTAGGCACGCCTCGGGCGGGTCGCGGCGCAGCCAGGCCGCCAGCGCGGCCGCCCCCGCGCCACGGCGGGATCATGGCGCAGCCAGGCCCCCAGGACACGGCCGCAGCCGCGCCAGGGGCGGGGTCGTGGCGGGATCATGGCGCCGCGGCGCAGCCAGGCCGCCAGGGCACGGCCGCCGCCGCGCCAGGGGCGGGGTCGTGGCGGGATCATGGCGCCGCGGCGCAGCCAGGCCGCCAGGGCACGGCCGCCGCCGCGCCAGGGGCGGGGTCGTGGCGGGATCATGGCGCCGCGGCGCAGCCAGGCCGCCAGGGCACGGCCGCCGCCGCGCCAGGGGCGCGGCCAGGCCGCCAGCGCGGCCGGGAACCCGACCTCGCCCTAGCGCGGCCGCGCTAGGGCGAGGTCGTGGCGCCGCGGCGCAGCGAGGCCGCCAGCGCGGCCGCGGCCGCGCCAGGATCAGGCGCGCCGGTGATCGGGCGGCCGATCACCAGCAAGTCCGCGCCCGCGCTCAGCGCCTCCTCCGGCGTCGCGACCCGGGCCTGATCCTGGCTATCGGATCCCGCGGGCCGCACGCCTGGCGTGATAAGCGCGATCTCCGGCCCGACCTCCATGCGGACGGCGGCGACCTCTTTCGGCGAGCAGACCAGCGCCCGCGCGCCCGCGCCCACGGCGAGCGCCGCGAGCCTGCGCGCCACGTCAGGCACGGTGCCCGCGACGCCGGCCTGCGCGAGGTCGGCCGCGCTGAGCGAGGTGAGCACAGTCACGGCGGCGATCTGAGTCTCTGGCGCGGCGTCCACCGCAGCACGGATCATGGCCTGGCCGCCGGCCGCGTGCACGGTGAGCAGGGCCGGCCGCAGCCGCGCCACGACCCGCGCGGCGCCTGCGACGGTCGCGGGGATGTCGTGCAGTTTCAGGTCAAGGAATACCTGAACCATGCTCGCTCCCCGCACCGACGCCAGCACGTCTGGCCCGTAACGCAGGTACAGCTCGAGCCCGATCTTGACCGTGCTCACATGCGGCGTGACCAGGCTCGCCCACCGCGCCGCCGTTTCCAGGTCAGGCGCGTCAAGCGCGACGGCGATGGGCGCCGGGCGCGGCGGGATGTTCATGGGCAGGCCTCCGTCATAGCTTCCTGTGATAGATGCCGCTGCGAAGCCGCACGGCACCGGCTGGCTTGTGCGCGATCCCGACGACGTCCCGCAGCCGCTCGACCCCGCGCGTGGCCAGTTCCTCCTCAAGCTCGCGCAGGATGCGAGGGCAGGCAGACGGGTCGCTGAAGATCGCGGTTCCCACGCTGACCATGTCGGCGCCCGCGAGGACGAACTCGAGCGCGTCCCTGCCGGTACGCACCCCGCCCATCCCGATGATCGGGATGTCTGGCAGGGCCTCGCGGACCTGCCAGACACACCGGACCGCCACCGGCCGGATGGCAGGTCCGGACAAACCTCCGGTGAGGCCGGCCAGAACGGGCCGCATGGTGTCAGGGTCGATCGCCATGCCGAGCAACGTGTTGATCATCGCGAGGCCGTCCGAACCCGCGGCGACACATGACCGAGCCACGCTAACGATATCCGTCACGTCTGGTGACAGCTTCGCGAACACCGGGATGTCATATCTGGCCCGCTCACGAACCGCGGCCACGACGGCGGCGGCAGCGTCAGGATCGCAGGCGAAAACCTTGCCCCTGTCCGCCACGTTCGGGCAGGAGATATTCACCTCGATCGCGGTGACCCCTGGCGCCTCCGACAACCGCCCGGCGAGTTCCGCGTACTCATCCACGCTCCCGCCCGCGATGGACACCATCGCGCGGGCTCCGCGGGAGAGCAGCCACGGAAGGTCGCGCTGCAGGAACGCGTCGATGCCCGGTCCCTGCAGGCCAATCGAGTTGAGCATGCCGCTGTCGGTCTCCATCATCCGCGGCGTGGGGCGGCCTGCCCGCGGTGCCAGCATGACCGACTTGGTCACCACCGCGCCGATCTTGGAAACGTCGAAGAACTGCGCGAGCTCGCGGCCCGATGCGGCGCATCCTGAGGCGGTGAGAATCGGGTTGGGCAGCTCGACGTGACCAAGCCTGGTGCGCAGGTCAACCGGCATTACCGGCCTCCAGCGGGTCCTGGCTGGCCCTGGCCTTCCAGCCGGGCGCGCCGAGCGCGTCGAACGGGATCGTGCCGACGTCGTCCCAGCGGACCTGGTCGCCACGGAATACCGGGCCGTCGACGCAGGACCGCACCATGCGGGTAATCCCGTCGCTGCCGCGTACCGGCAGGACGCAGGTCATGCACACGCCGATGCCACAGGCCATGGACTCCTCGACGGAGGCGAGCACCGGGATGTCGTACTTGCCGGCGTCCGCGTTGACCGCGCGGAGCATCGGCATCGGCCCGCAGGCGTAGATCACGTCGGTCCTCGCCTCATGGACGACCTGGCTGAGCACGTCGGTCACCATGCCCCGGCTGCCGAGCGAACCGTCATCGGTCGTGACCATGGCGGTCCTGCCGGTACGCCTGGCGGTGAGCGCGCCGAACACCCGGTCGGCACTTGCGGCGCCGAGCAGGAAATCAACCTGACAGCCGCGCGAGCGCAGGCGATCAGCCAGCGAGAACAGCGGGGAGCTTCCGTAGCCTCCGCCGATGAGCAGGCAGTTCACCGGGTCGCGGGGAATCGGGAAGGGCCGGCCGAGCGGGCCGACGATATCCAGCATGTCCCTCGCCCGCCGCCGGGCGAGCCACTGGGTGCCCCTGCCGAGTGCGGCGAACACGAACTCGACCGTGCCGCCGTGATCGGGGCGCACGTCGTAGATGGAGAAGGCGCGGCGCAGCAACATGGCGGTGTGCGGGCCGCCGACCGCGACCGCGACGAACTGGCCAGGCCTGAAGCGCTCGGCGATCGGGGGCGCGACAACGGTCATCGCGTAGTAGGCATCAACCCGGCGGACCGTCAGCACCGTTCCGCGTATCTGGACAGGTGCCACGCCTGTCTCACCGTCCTCAGCTGTCATCGGCCCCTGGCCTACGGCCATGAGCAATTGCCGCCGCCAGCGGCGACAGGGCCCGGGTCGCTGCCAGGCAGCCGACCTCGATGGCCGCCGCCACCAGCAGCACGATCACCACCTGCGCGACCGCCGGCACGGGCCGCGGCCACTGCCACTGCCGGCCCGCCCGCGGTCGCGGCCGCCCGCACGACCGCCGCCGCCACGACCGCCACGACCGCCACGACCGCCACGACCGTCACGACCGCCAACCACGATCACCAAAGCACGCCCAACGTCACGACCACCATCAGTCACGATTATCAAAAGCACGCCCACCGTCAGCGCCATGACCGTCAGCGCTATGACCGTCAGCGCTATGACCGTCAGCGCTACGACCTTCAGCGCCGTGACCTTCAGCGCTAGTGGCTGGGCCACGCATCCGGCTCGCATGCTCCTGCAGCGACCTGACGCCGACCTCGCCCCTGATGATCGCCTCGATGCCCTGCACGGCGGCGGCCAGGCCGGCCACCGTCGTCACGCACGGTATGCCGCGGCGCACCGCGGCGGTCCTGATCTCGTAGCCGTCCAGCCGCGGGCTGGCGTGGCCAGCGCTGCCGAACGGCGTATTCACGATGAGATCAACCTCGCCGGCCAGGATGCGGGTCACGATGGTCGGCTCGCCATCCGGTCCAGGTCCGTCACTGTGCTTACGCACGATCGTGGCACGTACCCCGTTGCGCCGCAGCACCTCTCCGGTTCCCGCGGTCGCCAGGATCTCAAACCCCAGGTCGGCGAGCCTCTTGACGGGGAACACCATGGACCGCTTGTCGGTATTGGCCACCGAGACGAACGCGCGGCCCTTGACGGGAAGCGACCCATAGGCCGCCGCCTGCGATTTCGCGTACGCGGTGCCGAAGACCTCGTCGATCCCCATCACTTCGCCGGTTGACCGCATCTCAGGGCCGAGCACCGTGTCCACGCCGCGGCCCGCGGCGTCGCGGAAGCGGTTGAAGGGCAGCACCGCCTCCTTGACGGCGATGGGCGCCTCGAGCGGCGGTGTCCCGCCATCGCCCGACGACGGCAGCATGCCCTCGGCCCGCAACTGCGCGACCGTGGCACCGAGCATGATCCGCGCCGCCGCCTTGGCCAGCGGTACCGCGGTCGCCTTGGACACGAACGGGACCGTGCGCGAGGCTCGCGGATTGGCCTCGAGCACGTACATCACGCCGGCCGCCAGCGCATACTGCACGTTCAGCAGGCCGCGCACGCCGACCCCACGGGCGATCGCTTCGGTCGAGACACGGATACGATCCACGTCTTCGCGGCCCAATGTGATCGGCGGCAGCGCGCAGGCCGAATCGCCTGAATGGATGCCTGCCTCCTCGATGTGCTCCATAACGCCGCCGAGGAACAGTTCCGCACCGTCGAACAGCGCGTCCACATCAAGCTCGACCGCATCGTCGAGGAACTTGTCCACGAGCACCGGGTGTTCCGCGCTCACGTCGGCTAGCCGCCCGGCGCGGCCGATGTACCCCTCCAGGGTGGCGTCGTCATAGACGATCTCCATGCCCCGGCCGCCGAGCACGTAGGACGGGCGCACAAGAACCGGATAGCCGATCTTGTCCGCGATCGCCTTGGCCTCCGCATAGGAGAACGCCGTGCCGTGCCTGGGCGCGGGCAGGCCGGCCGCGGCCAGCAGCCGCCCGAACGCACCGCGTTCCTCGGCCAGGTGGATAGCCTCAGGGCTGGTGCCCGCGATCGGCACCCCCGCCTCGGCGAGCCCGCGGGCGAGGCCGAGCGGCGTCTGCCCGCCGAGCTGCACGATGACCCCGGCGACCGGGCCAGCCGCCTGCTCGGCGTGCACTACCTCGAGCACGTCCTCAAGCGTGAGGGGCTCAAAGTAGAGGCGGTGTGAGGTGTCGTAGTCGGTGGACACCGTCTCCGGGTTGCAGTTGACCATCACGGTCTCGAAGCCGGCCCCGGCCAGCGCGAACGAGGCGTGCACGCACGCGTAGTCGAACTCGATGCCCTGCCCGATGCGGTTCGGGCCGCTGCCGAGAATGATCACCTTCGGCCGCCGGCCCTCGGGTACTTCGGTCTGCTCGTCATACGTCGAGTACAGGTAGGGCGTGCGGGCGGCGAACTCAGCGGCGCAGGTATCGACCGTGTGGTAAACGGGCCGGATGCCGAGGGCACGGCGAAGCTCGCGCACCACAGGCTCGGGCATCCGGCGCAGCTCGCCGATCTGCGCGTCAGAGAAGCCGAGGCGCTTGGCGGAAAGGAGCACGCCCGCCGTGAGCGCGTCAGCCCGCGTGAGCCGTTCTGCTTCTTCTTCGATCCCAGCAATCTGATCTAGGAACCACGGGTCGATACCGGTGGCATCATGCAGCTCCGCCACGCTCGCACCTGCCCGCAACGCCTGGTGCACGGCCACCAGCCTGCCGTCGTGCGGCGTCCTGCAGCACGTCAGCAGCTCAGCGGCGTCTCCTGGGGCATCCGCCCAGGACAGGGTGGCGCCGGGGCGCTCAAGCGATCTCAGCGCCTTCTGCAGGGCTTCGGGGAACGACCGGCCGATCGCCATCGCCTCCCCGACCGACTTCATGTGCGTCGTGAGGGCAGGATCGGCGCCAGGAAACTTCTCGAACGCGAACCTCGGCACCTTGACCACCACATAGTCCAGGCTTGGCTCGAAGCTGGCGGGGGTCTCGCCCGTGATGTCGTTGGGAATCTCGTCAAGTGTGTAGCCGATGGCGAGCTTCGCCGCGATCTTGGCGATGGGGAAACCGGTGGCCTTGGAGGCGAGCGCCGAGGAACGCGACACCCGCGGGTTCATCTCGATCACGACCATCCGGCCGGTCCCTTGCTGCACCGCGAACTGGATGTTGCACCCGCCAGTGTCCACCCCGACCGCGCGGATCACCGCGATCGCTACGTCACGCATGTGCTGGTACTCACGGTCGGTGAGGGTCATCGCGGGCGCTACGGTCACCGAGTCGCCGGTGTGCACGCCCATCGGGTCGATGTTCTCGATCGAGCAGACCACCACCACGTTGTCGTGGTGGTCGCGCATCAGCTCGAGCTCGAACTCCTTCCAGCCGAGGATCGATTCTTCCAGCAGCACCTCGGTGACCGGGCTCGCATCAAGGCCCGCGCCCGCGATCAGCCGCAGCTCATCCTGGCCCGCTGCGATGCCAGAGCCCGACCCGCCGAGTGTGTACGAGGGCCGCACGACGACGGGATAACCCAGTTCGGCGGCGGTGCGCAGGCACTCGTCCATGGAGTGGCAAAGCTGGCTGCTTGGCACCTCGGCGCCAAGGGCGGTGACGATCTGCTTGAACCGCTCGCGGTCCTCCCCCGCCCGGATCGCGTCGATGTTCGCGCCGATCAGCTCGACTCCGTGCTCGCGAAGCACGCCGGAATCGTGCAGCGCGACGGCGCAGTTGAGCGCCGTCTGGCCGCCGAGCGTCGGCAGCAGGGCGTCGGGCCGCTCCCGCTCGATCACCTTGGCCACGGTGTCTGGCGTCACCGGCTCGACGTACGTGGCATCCGCGAACTCCGGATCTGTCATGATCGTCGCCGGGTTGGAGTTCACCAGGCTGACCCTGATGCCCTCCTGGCGGAGCACCCGGCAGGCCTGGGTGCCCGAATAGTCGAACTCGCAAGCCTGGCCGATGACGATGGGGCCGGAGCCGATGACGAGGACCGAACGCAGGCCGGCGCGGCGCGGCATCAGCGCCCGCCGTCCATCAGCTCGGCGAACCGGTCGAAAAGCCCGATGGCGTCGTGCGGCCCGGGGGCCGCCTCCGGGTGATACTGGACGCTGAACGCGGGGCGGTCGATCAGCCGCAGCCCCTCCACCACGCCGTCGTTCAGGCAGGCGTGACTGACTTGGGCAGCGCCGTAAGGAGTCCTGAACGGCTGCGCGACAGGCATCGCCCAGGTCGGTGCGGAGCCAGCGCCGTGCGCCCTGCGGGCCCCGTCGGCATCTTCAGCCCAACTGGCCTCGTTCGCCCCACCAGACCCGTCCGCATTTCCAGCCCAACTGGCCTCGTTCGCCCAACCGGACCCGTCCGCATTTCCAGCCCAACTGGCCTCGTTCGCCACAACGGCCTCTCTAGCCTCACCAGCCGCACTGGCATCGAGGAAGCCTGGCGGTGCGACCGCGAAGCCATGGTTGTGGCTTGTGATGTGCACCCGGCCGGTGGCCAGATCCGCCACAGGCTGGTTCACGCCGCGGTGCCCGAATAGCAGCTTGTAGGTGCCGAGCCCGAGCGCGCGGCCAAGTATCTGGCTGCCCAGGCAGATACCGAACAACGGGATCCGCTCATCGAGCACGCCGCGCATCGTTTCCACGGCGTAACCGGCCGCGGCCGGGTCACCTGGCCCGTTGCTGAAGAAAACGCCGTCGGGCCGGACGGCCAGGATGTCCGCGAGGGTGGCGGTCGCGGGAAGCACGTGAACCTCGCAGCCGCGTTCCGCCATCTTGCGCGGTGTCATCGCCTTGATGCCGAGATCCACCGCGGCGACCCGGTATCTGGTAGCGGTGCCGCGCGGCGGCCGCACCTCGTAGGGCTGCCGCGTCGAGACCTCACGGGCCAGGTCGGCGCCTGCCATCGATGGGCTGGCCAAGACCCTTTCCAGCAGGGCGTCCGGGTGCGCTACGTCCACGGCGTCCACCGATATAGCAGCTCGCATGGCGCCCTTGGCACGCAGATGCCTGGTGAGCGCACGGGTGCCCGTTATGGCGATGCCGGTGACGCCTTGGGCACGTAGTCCGTCTTCCAGGCTGCGCATCGCCCGCCAACTGGATGCCACCCGCGCCGGTTCACGCACCACGTAGCCCGCGACCCAGATCCGCCGCGACTCGTTATCTTCGTCGTTGATTCCCGTGTTGCCAATGTGCGGCGCCGTCATCGCCACGATCTGCCTGTGGTACGACGGGTCGGTCAGGGTCTCCTGGTAGCCGGTCATCGCTGTGTTGAAGACCATCTCACCGAATGAGGCGCCGGCGGGCGGCGCAGCCTCCACACCGTGCGCAGCCTCCACACCGTTCACGGAATGCGCAAGCTGTGCTGAACGCCCCGGCTGCACCGGCGGCACCGCGCCGAATGCGGTCCCCCGCGCCGTCCAGCCATCCTCGAGCACTAGGACAGCGGCCGGCCCGTTCACCTTGCCTCCATCGCAGGACCATTCCATGATCGTGGCGGATTCGCCGGCCCGGGAGCCTGCCGCAGGATCGCGGATCGTTGGCGATGCGGGCTGCAGCCCGCCGGTAGCTCGCCCCTTCGCCGTGGTTGTCCCGTTGGGGGCGCTATAGCGCCCCCAACGGGACAACCACGAAGCTCGAGTGCCTCGACGGCAAGGTAAAGGGACATTCTCATGGCGACGGGAATTCCATCGCAATCGGGGACTCGCGGGGGCCAGCTCATGTCAGCTTCCCATCGAGAACGGAGGGCGATCCGCGCAGGAAGGTGGCGATCACCTGGCCGGGCAGAGACATCCCAGCGAACGGGGTGTTACGGCTTTTTGACAGGGATGCGGATGGGTCCACCTGTGCGCGGCCGGACGGGTCGTACAGCGTCAGGCAGGCTGGAGCCCCGGCCCGAAGCGGCTGGCCATGTCCGGCCAGGCGCCCTATCTGGGCCGGGCGCACCGACATCCGATCCGCGACGCCGGCCCAGTCGAGCAGGCCGGTATCGACCATGGCCTCCTGAACCACGCGCAGCGCCGTCTCAAGCCCAGTCATCCCGAACGCCGCCACGGCCCACTCGGTTTCCTTGTCCTCCGCCGGATGCGGTGCGTGGTCGGTGGCTACGCAGTCGATGGTGCCGTCGGCGAGCGCAGCGCGTAGCGCCGTGACGTCCACGGTGGTCCGAAGCGGCGGGTTGACCTTGTATACCGGGTCGTAGCTAGCCGCGAGTTCGTCGGTAAGCAGCAGGTGGTGCGGCGTCACCTCGGCGGTGACCCGCCAGCCCTTGCTCTTGGCCCAGCGGAGAATCTCCACCGAACCCGCGGTGGAGACATGGCAGATGTGCAGCCGTGAATCCACATGCGCGGCAAGCAGGCAGTCCCTGGCGATCACCGCCTCCTCCGCTACCGCTGGCCAGCCAGCCAGGCCCAGCTTGCCCGACATCTCGCCCTCGTTCAGCTGCGCCCCTTCTGTGAGCCTGGGTTCCTGCGCGTGCTGGGCTATCACACCGTCGAAAGCCTTGACGTATTCGAGCGCGCGGCGCATCAGTACCGCATCGGAGACGCACCGGCCGTCGTCGGAGAAGACCCGGACCCTCGCCGCCGAGTCTGCCATCGCGCCGAGCTCGGCAAGCTGGGCGCCGGCCAGGCCCTGGGTCACTGCGCCGACCGGGTACACGTCGCAATGACCGGCCTGGCCGCCGAGGCGCCACACCTGCTCCACCACGCCCGCGGTATCGGCGACCGGCTCGGTGTTGGCCATCGCGTGCACGGCGGTGAACCCGCCGAGCGCCGCGGCGGCGGTGCCCGTCGCGACGGTCTCGGCGTCTTCTCGGCCCGGCTCACGCAGGTGCGTGTGCAGGTCGACAAGGCCAGGCAGCGCGATCAGGCCATCCGCGTCGATCACCTCTGCGCCTGCCGCGTCAAGACCGCGGCCGGTCTCGGCGATCACGCCGTCGCGGATGAGCAGATCTTCCTGCTCCCCGCCGGCCAGCCTGGCACCCCTGATCAGCCAGGTAGCCGCGGCGCGCCGCGTCCCGCCAGGTGTTTCGCCCGCGCCCAGTGGCCCGCCCGCGCTCGCTGGCCCTGCCGCGCTCGCTGT
This sequence comes from uncultured Actinomycetota bacterium, assembly GCA_963727015.1. Lineage (GTDB taxonomy): Bacteria > Actinomycetota > Actinomycetes > Streptosporangiales > Streptosporangiaceae > DATFVJ01. The sequence goes on from CAVSEV010000012.1 coordinate 289,933, forward strand.
CCCTGCCGCGCTCGCTGTCCCTGCCGCGCTGGCCGTGCGGCTCGCGCCCATTCCCGTCATGCCGGCACCTCCATCCCGCCGAGCAGCAGGTAGAGCACGGCCATCCGGACGCTTACCCCGTTGGCTACCTGCTCGACCACGGTAGATCTCGGCGCGTCGGCGACATCGGCCGCGATCTCGACACCACGGTTCATTGGTCCCGGGTGCATCACGATGGCGTGCTCGGGCAGCAGCCCCATCCGGGCGGCATCCAGCCCGTAGCGGCGGCTGTACTCGCGCACGCTCGGGAAGAAGGCGGCGTTCATCCGCTCCTGCTGTACCCGCAGCATCATGATGACGTCACTCTTCGGCACCGTTGCGGTCAGGTCGTAACTGACGCTGCAGGGCCAGGTGTCCACGGCAACAGGCAGCAGGGTCGGGGGGCCGACGAGCGTGACATCCGCGCCCAGGGTGTGCAGCAGCAGCACGTTGGACCTTGCCACCCTGCTGTGCAGTATGTCGCCGACGATGGTTACCCGCAGCCCCTCCAGCCTGCCGAGGCGGCGCCGCATGGTGAAAGCGTCGAGCAGCGCCTGGGTCGGATGCTCATGGGTGCCGTCCCCCGCGTTGACCACGCTGCCCCGCACCCAGCCGGCCAGCCTGTGTGGCGCGCCTGAGGCGCTGTGCCTGATGACGACGCCGTCTGCGCCCATGGCCTCCAGCGTCTGGGCCGTGTCCTTGAGGCTCTCACCCTTAGCGACGCTGGACCCCTTCGCGGAGAAATTGATCACGTCCGCCGACAGCCGCTTGGCGGCCGCCTCGAAGGAGATCCTCGTCCTCGTCGAATCCTCGAAGAAGAGGTTGACGACGGTACGGCCACGCAGGGTGGGCAGCTTCTTGATCGGACGGTCGGCCATCCGCGCGAGCTCGTCCGCGGTATCGAGGATGAGGAGCGCATCGTCCCTGGTCAGATCGCCCGCCGAAATCAGATGACGGTTCATGACTGCCCCCGCGCGACCTGCTCGGACGAATGACCTTGTGACTCGGTGCGCGGGCCATGCCGCGGCTCGCCATGCCAGTCGTCCCGGGGACCGGCACGAGGGTCACCGCGCGAATCGGCGCCCGGATCATCGCGCGGATCACCACCCGCAGCGGCCGCGCCGAGCAGCACCGTGTCCTCGCCGTCGGTCTCTTCGAGCAGCACCCGGACAACCTCGTGCTGCGAGGTCGGCAGGTTCTTGCCCACGTAGTCGGCGCGGATCGGCAATTCGCGGTGACCGCGGTCGACAAGCGTCGCTAGCTGGACGGCGCGCGGCCGCCCGATGTCGTTCAGCGCGTCCAAGGCGGCGCGCACGGTCCGGCCCGAATACAGCACGTCGTCGACCAGCACGACGGTCCGGCCGTCGATGCCCTCCGCAGGAACGTTGGTGGGACCGAGCGCGCGGGCCGGGCGCATCCTCAGGTCGTCGCGGTACATCGTGATGTCAAGCGAGCCCCAGGGCATCGAACGACCCTCCACCTGCGAGATGCGCTCAGCTAGCCGACACGCAAGCGGCACGCCGCGGGTGGGAATGCCCAGCAGGACCACATCGCCCGCGCCCTTGGTCCGTTCGATGATCTCGTGGGCGATCCTCGTCAATGCGCGCCCTATGTCGGCGCGCTCGAGAACCGCCTTACCGCCCTCATCGCCAGGTGAACCGCCAGCGCCGGCCGAACCGCCCGCACGCGCCGAGGCGCCAGTACCCGGACTAGAAGTGCCAAAAGCAGCACACATGAAAGGGACCTCCTTTCCCGCCTCTCCGGACGGGCCTTAAAGGATGTCTGTCGGCGTCACGCTACCAGCACCGACCGCAGGTTCGGGACAGCAGCGCGGCGCACCCGCTTAAGTGCCGATACGGTAACAACGCCGCCGCAACGCGAAGCCCCGGACATTTTAGAGACGAAACACACATTTCGGGCGGCCCGCCGGCCGGGCCGCATGGCCGGCAAGCGGACGAGAACCCTTGCCACATAGAGTTTTCCGGCGTGAACGGCCGACCATGGACGGCCGCCGGACGGCATGAACAAAGAGCGAAGCTTCACCCAGTTTTTGCCGTTCGGCTTGACCTGGGCCCGCTCGCGGCTTACTGTCACTGTCCGTAACCATTACCGTAAGTGACGAGTGGCCGGGGGGCCGAGACATGCCATCCGAGTACGCAAAGGCACTGGGCGCGCGGCTGCGCGCCATCCGCACCCAGCAAGGCCTCTCCCTGCATGGGGTCGAGGAAAAGTCCCGCGGCCGGTGGAAGGCCGTAGTAGTCGGCTCCTACGAGCGCGGCGACAGGTCGGTGACTGTCCAGAAGCTCGCCGAGCTTGCCGAATTCTACGGCGTGCCGGTATCTGAGCTGCTGCCTGGCGACGCCGCTCCGACGCCGCTTGCGCCGACGCCGAAGCTCGTCATCGACCTCGAGCGGATGATCGAGTTGCCCAAGGACAAGGCTGGTCCCCTGGCCCGCTATGTGGCCACCATCCAGAGCCAGCGGGGCGACTACAACGGCAAGGTCCTTTCGATCCGTCAGGAGGACCTGCGCTCGTTGGCGGTCATCTACGACAAGTCCCCAACCGACCTCACGGAGGAACTCATCAGCTGGGGTGTTCTCGACGCCGAGGCACGCCGCGCCGTCGAGGCTTTCTGAGGGTCCCAGGCCCGGCATCGGTTCCCAGGCCCGGCATCGGTTCCCAGGCCCGGCATCGGTTCCCAGGCCCGGCATCGGTTCCCAGGCCCGATATTCCAGGACCGGCCTGTCGCCGCATCAGGCCGTCCGGCGTGAGGGCAGGCCGTCCCACCGCCCTGGCCCAGCGGAGGCGCCCCGGAATCCGGTCCCATCAGGGCTAAAGCAGTCGGCGCGTGCTAGCTCCGTGCTCGCCAGCCAGCAGGCCGCCGCCACACAAACCCGCCAGCCAGCAGGCCGCCGCCACACAGACCCGCCAGGCGCGGCCTCTGCCACACAGACCGTTGCTGTTGTGCCGGGCTGCTCCTGGCGCCGAATCAGGCGGCGAGCACCCCTAGAGCGTCCTCGACGAGCCCGAGGAACGTCTCGGAATCCCGGAGCAAGTCGTCAGCCTCCCGCGCACTAACCGCCCGGGGAAGCCCCGCCTCCGCCGCCGCGCGCTTCGCGGCGCCCGCGGCAAAGAACGCCGCCCACTCGGCGAGCGCTGGCGCCACGCGCGGAAGAAGCTCCCAGACACTGCGCGGGCCTCGCCGGCGCGGCCCGCCGCTGGGCTCTGCCCGCGCCGTCACCACCGCAGCGGCCGCGCGCAGCGCGGCCAGATGAGCGGCCACATACCGAGTGGCTGGCGCAGGCTCGGCGGCCGCCGCCGCGACGCCTTGGCGGGCCGACTCGAGCAGCGTCATGATCGACGGCGCCACCCGGGGCCGCTCTGGGCGCACGGGTGTCGTGACTGCGTTCATCGCTGCTACCTCCCTATTCGTGCGGAGCGGTGGCCAGGCGAGGCGCTTCCCCTCGCCGCGCCTGGCCACCGCGCGGCTGCCCCGGGGGTATTGAGGCCGCCGTGCGGCTCCGCTTACTCTCATTCGAACACGAGTTCGATGAGATGTCCAGCCGATAGCCGGACACGTGTTCGAAGTTACGCGGGAGGTGTGACATTTTCTGGTCCTCCCGGCGGCCTGCGCGTGGCCCGGCCATGCCTGGGCGTGCCGTGGCACGCGTTCGGGCGCCGCCCGCGACCCGGAGCACCGGGTCGTCACAAACGCGACGTGAACCGCCATCGAATCTGATGTCATGACCTGTGAATGAAGCGGCAAGGGCCGCGCAGGGAGGCTGACTGGCGTGACCGGGCGGGTGGGCACGTTGCTCGGCGGCCGCTACCGCCTCGGCGAGCCGATCGGGCGGGGTGGCATGGGCGCGGTGTGGCGTGCCACGGACATGGTGCTTGACCGCGATGTTGCGATCAAGATCTTGATGCTCCAGGTCCACGATAATGCCGACGCGAGCGCACGCTTCCGCCGCGAAGCCCGCGTACTCGCCCGGCTGTCACACCCACGTCTCGGCGGTGTGCACGACTACGGCGAGGAAGAAGGCCGGGCCTTCATGGTGATGGAATTCCTCACCGGCGAGACGCTGCAGAACCGGCTTGGCCTGGTAGGCCGGATACCCGCCGCCGAGGCAGCCGAGATCGCCGCGCAGGTGGCCGAAGGGCTGCACGCCGCTCATCAGGCCGGTGTGATCCACCGCGATGTCAAGCCCGGCAACGTCATCCTCACCGAGCAGGGCGTGAAGCTGGTGGATTTCGGGATCGCACTCGGCGCGGGAGACGACCGGCTGACCGCGACAGGGACGCTTGTCGGCAGTGCGACGTATCTCGCACCCGAACGCGGGGCGGGGCGGCCAGCGACCCCGGCCTCGGATGTGTATTCACTTGCCGTCGTCCTCTACCACATGCTGGCGGGACAGCCGCCATTCATATCCGCGGATCCCGTCTACCTCGTCTCCGCCCATGCCCACGAGCCAGTTCCGCCATTGCCCGGCGACGTCCCCGGTGGCCTGGCCCAATGCTGCCTTGGCGCGATGGAGAAGGATCCGGCGATGCGGCCCGCCTCGGCGCTCGCGTTCGCTGCCATGCTGCGTGCGGGAACCGGGCGCGGGCGGCACGCCCTGATGACCGATAGCGCGCTGCGGATGCGGTCCGCACCAAGCGGCGCGCTGCGGCCAGACGCGACGCAGGCGCCAGACACGACCCGGGCGCCAGACACGACCCGGGCGCCAGACACGACCCGGGCGCCAGACACGACCCGGGCAGCAGACACGACCCGGGCAGCAGACACGACCCGGGCAGCAGACACAACGCGGGCGCCAGACACAACGCGGGCGCCAGACACGACATGGGCGCCAGACGCGACATGGGCGTCAGGCGGACCGGCGCCACGCAACGCAGGCCCACCCATTGGCGTCCCGCGAAGCGGAGGGTCACCCAGGGGAGCCGCCCTACCCGGCGCGGCCGGGCAGCCAAACGGCGCCCTCCCGTTCGCCGGACCCGGGCAGCACGCCGCAGCGCCTAAAGTCAATGGATCCGGGCATTCGACCGCGGCCCTGCCAGCCAGCCGATCCGCGCCAAGCGAACCTGGCACGAGCAATGGAATAGGCACCCAAAGCACACTCGACGGAGCGGGCGGTCCGGGGACCCCGGTCGGATACGCCGACGGGACCTGGCCGCCGACTCAGGCCTTGCCCATAACCGAGCACTGGCCCGCGAGGCGATCACGCCCGCGGCGCTGGTGGCTACCGGCCGCCGCGGCCGTTGCCGCGATCGTCGCGGGAACCGGGATCGCGATGGCAGTCGCGCGGGCGCCCGGGGCACAGCACGCGGCGATGCCGCATGAGGCGGCTGCCCATGATATGCACGGCCACCCCGCCGCCTCGCAGTCCCCGCTGCCCCCGGACTCGTCACCCGCGACGCCCTGGGTGATCGCCGCGGGGACCCGGCAGGACCCGGGTCAGCCGCAGCCGCCACCCTTGCTCGCCCCGCCTGGTACCACGGTGCGGCTCGCGGAAACCCTGGTCAACAATGCGCAGGAACCCGTCACGAGCGCCACGCTTCACCTGTCCGCGCCCCAGGGGTGGACCGTCACACCCGAGTCCCCGCCGACCGTGGCGCCCGTCCCAGCAGGCGGCAAGGCAACGGTTACGTGGCGCGTCACCGTCCCGGCCCGCGCGAATCCCGGCGGGTTCAACCTAGTCGCCGCCGCCACCTGCTCGGCAGCCGCAGCCTGCGCGGCGGCCCCTGTCACCGGCACCGCCGTGGTCCCCTACGCGTCGTTCAGCCAGGCCTTCGACAACGCGGGAATCGCGCCGCAAGCGGACGCCGCAGCGGCGAACCTCGACGGAACTGGGCAGAGTTATCAGGCGGAGGCGCTCGCGGGCGCCGGATACCTGCCGGGCGGCCAGGTGGCACACGACGGCATTTCGTTCGAGTGGCCTGACGCACCGGCCGGTGCGCCAGACAACGTGGCGGCACAGGGCCAGACGTTCCTCATTTCCGCGACCGGCGCCAACCTCGCGTTCCTAGGTGCCGCGGACTTCGGCAGCGCGGGCGGTAAAGGGACAATCTTCTATCAGAACGGAACCCAGCAGTCGTTCCACCTCGCGATGGACGACTGGTGGACCAACCAGCCCACACCTGGCCAGGACGAGCTCGCGGTCACCACGGCACGCCCAAACGGCCCCCCTGGCCGGCCGCCACTGACCGGTCCTCCGGTGGCGGTCTACTTCGCGTCGATCCCGCTTCAGCAGGGCGCCACCGTGGAGGCCGTCACGGTACCCGCGGGGTCAGCGCCCGCGGGCGGGGTGCCTTGCCTGCACCTGTTCGCGGTCGCCGTGGGCTGATCTTGTGCCGCGGTACGAACCCTGAGGCACCGGGCCGAAAGGCGCGTGATCGTCTCGGTAGGCTGGCTCGTGTGGCTCCACAGATCGATTGGCGGCAACTCGACACGGCCGCCTTTACCGCTCAACTTGAGGCGTGTTTGTCCGTCTACGCGGCCGCGATGAACCCGCCCGCCATCCAGCTTCCTGGCAGGCGATCCATAATGGAGCGGCACCTCGCCTATCCGCGCTTCCGCGGAGTCGCCGCGACAAGCAGCGACGAGTCTGGCGCGATTATCGGCTTCGCCTACGGCTTCCACGGTGAGGCGGGACAGTGGTGGCATGATCTCGTCGCAGCCGCCGTCGCCGCCACCGCTGGCCGCGGGCGCGCAGAAACCTGGCTCGCCGACTCCTTCGAGATCGGCGAGGTACACGTGCGCCCGGAGTATCAGGGCTACGGCGTCGGCCGCCGCATGATGCTCGCCCTCACCGCCGACCGCGCCGAGCGCACCGCCGTGCTGTCGACCCGCGACGCCGATTCGCCCGCCCGGCACCTTTACCGCAAGCTCGGCTTCACCGACCTGCTCAGCCAGTTCCGCTTCCCTGGCGGACCTGAGCGTTACGCGGTGATGGGGGCGCCGCTGCCCCTCGCATCAGGCTGACGACCGCGCGAGCGCCCGGTCCCGCAGGCCGAGCAACTGATAGATCTCCCTGGTGGCGGTCGACCGGTTGAGGGTATAAAAGTGCAGGCCGGGGACACCCTCGTCGAGCAGGTGCTGGCACATGCCCGCCGCGAACTCCACCCCGATTTCCCTAACGGCTCCGCTGTCGTGCGCCACCCCGCGAAGCCGTTCTGCTAGCTCGGGCGGGAACTTGGCGCCTGACAGCACGGCGGCCCGCTCGATCATTCGGACATTGGTAATCGGCATAATGCCCGCGATGATCGGAATGTCACAACCAAGCGCTGCGACCCGGTCGCGCAGTCGCAGGTAGTCCGCGACATAAAAGAACATCTGGGTGATCGCGAAGTCGGCGCCCGCACGGCACTTGCGCACGAAATAGTCGACATCCGTACCGAAATCTGGCGATCGCGGGTGCTTCTCAGGAAACGCCGCCACGCCGACGCAGAAGTCACCCGATGCCCTGATCAGGCGAACGAGGTCAGCCGCATAGCTGAGGCCAGCCGGGTGGGGCACCCAGTCGGCGTTGGGGTCGCCTGGCGGGTCGCCGCGGAGCGCAAGCACGTTGCGCACGCCCTCGGCGGCATATGAGCCGATGACATGCCGGAGTTCGGCTACTGAGTGATTGACCGCGGTGAAGTGCCCGACCGGGGTCAGCGTCGTTTCCGCCGCGATCCGGCCCGTTATCCGTACAGTGCGATCCCTCGTGGACCCACCGGCACCGTAAGTGACAGAAACGAACGTCGGCGCGAGCGCCTCGAGTTGCCGTATGGCCAGCCACAACTGGCGTTCGGCATCCTCCGTTTTGGGCGGCATGAACTCGAACGAGTAAGACTCGCCGCCGCCGGCGAGCAGCTCACGTATCGTGGCAGCCCGGTGATTCGGTGCACGCGCCATGCGGCAAGGCTAGCCCGGCGCCAGGCCCGAATGCGAACCCGGTCACGCTACCCGCCTGACCGTCAGGCCATTGCCGCGATTAGCCTCGCGACCATGGCATTCCCCTCCGCGCACGACCCAGCAGGTCACCCGGCCCCGAGCCTGGCCGCCGGCAGCGCGGCCGGGCCGGGCGAGGAAGGGCAGGACGAGGACGGCGGTGGTGGGCAGCGCAGGGGTGGGCACGGCGGGGGTGGGCACGGCGGTGGTGGGCAGCGCGGGGGTGGGCACGGCGTGGATCGGCAGCGCGGGGGTGGGCACGGTGTGGATCCGCACAGCTGGGCCAGCAGCGATGCCGGGCTCGAACGGATCACGGCCGGGGTGCAACAGGCGCTCGACGGGTTCATTGAACGGCAGCGGCCGGTTCTGCTGGCGGCGGGCGAGGAACTCCTGCCTGGACTTGCGGCGATCGAGTCGCTGCTCGCCGGAGGAAAACGGCTGCGGCCCGCGTTCTGCTACTGGGGATGGCGCGGCGCGGGCGGCGAGGACTGCCCGGAAATCATCGCTGCCGCCGCGGCGCTCGAACTCCTGCACGCGAGCGCACTCGTCCATGACGACGTGATGGACGGCAGCGACACCCGGCGCGGCCAGCCGTCACTGCACCGCCGTTTCGCGGCCAGGCACGTGGGCTCGGGTTGGCATGGATCGGCGGAATCGTTCGGCGTCGGGGCCGCGATCCTCATGGGCGATCTGCTGCTGTCCTGGACCAGCGAGATGTTCCACGCCTGTGGCCTGCCCGCTGAGGCGACGCAGCGCGGGCGGCGAGTGCTTTCCGTGATGGCGACCGAGGTCATGGCCGGGCAGTATCTCGACCTGCTCGAGCAGGTCAGCGGCGCTGGCACGGTCGCGTCTGCGCTGCGCGTCGCAAGTTACAAGTCGGCCAAGTACACGGTCGAGCGGCCATTGCACCTCGGTGCGGCGCTCGCCGCCGCACCTGATTCCGTGACACAGGCCTACACACGGTTCGGAATGCCGCTCGGCACCGCGTTCCAGCTCCGCGACGACGTGCTCGGCGTGTTCGGTGATCCCGCGCAGACCGGCAAGCCTGCCGGCGACGACCTGCGTGAGGGCAAGCGGACAGTGCTCGTCGCCATCACCTTCGCCAAGGCAAGCAGGGACGAGGCGGCGGCGCTCGGCAGGCGGCTCGGGGATCCCGGGCTCGATCAGGCGGGGGTGACGGAGGCTCAGGAGATCATCCGCGGCACGGGTGCGCTACTCGCATGCGAGGAGATGATCGAGCGCTACCTATCCGCGGCACTGACGGCACTAACCGATGCGCCGGTCACCGCTGAAGCCAAGCGGGCGCTCGCCGAGCTTGCGCTTGCCGCCACATCCAGAACCGAATAGCTAGGAAGTCTGCGGGAGGTGTCTTCTTTGGCTCCGTGGTCCACGACAACAACCAGGCGGGCACCTCGCGGCGTTGTCGTCGCACGTGGGAACCACTGTCGTCGTCGCACGTAGGAACCACGAAGCGTTCCTCGAGAGCAAGCAGCGCCTTGCGATGCACCCACCTGGACGCCGTTCGCTCGAAGGACCCCCTCTTACAGACCACTAGGAGATTGCTGAAACGCCTCTAGCGATCACTGCGCAGGGTAGGACTCGATTGCCCCTGACGGACGACTCGATTGCCCCTGACGGACGACTCGATTGCCCCCTGACGGACGACTCGATTGCCCCTGACGGACTCGGACGCGGAGGAGAATACTGCGGACGAGGCCGGGGCGTGCGGGCTGCCCGCCGACACGGTATCCGACTGTATCCACTCGCGGTGATCTCAGCAGCTTCTACGCTCGGAAGGGCGGATCGGGCGTGATGTCCCGAGCAGGCCACACCATGCTGGCCACACCATGCTGGCCACACCATGCTGGCCACAGCGTAAACGGCGCGTTACGCTTCGTAATCGTTGCGCCTTCCCGGCCGGGCCGAATGGCCATGGTGTGTCCGGAAAAGCGCCATGATCCGTCGCTGTGTTAACTTTCCGGCGCTATCCGCAGGCTAGTTAACACAAGAACGGATCATGAGCGCAGCTGACGGTCGCCTCAGTGGATCCCGTCGGCGGCGCCGTCAGCCAGGCGGCTCTGGCCGCCGAGAAGGGCCGGCCTCGCGTGCGCGTCTCTGCCCGTCACAGCACCGGCTGCCTGGCCGCTAACAAGCTCGCTGAGAGGCCTTGTAACCAGCGGGCGGAACGCCGATCAGGTAGCTGCCACCACTTGGCTGGAGGTAGAGCGTGATGGTCCAGCGCGTGCACGCTAAGCGGTCCGGGCTGTCTGCCGGCGACTGATGGCTGGTGAACTCGACAATCGCGGCGAGGCGGCCGCCCGCTGTCGGGGCGAGGCCGATGAGGATGGCGCCGGAGTCCGTGGTGGAACGGAATCCGGCCGCGAACCGCGGCGCGGTCTCGGCCCGCTGCATCCGCTGGCCGAGCAGGCGCCGGAAACGCTGATAGTCATGCACATTGATAGCGCTGAAATAGCTGGTGAGGAAGCTCGCCACGGACGCAGCGGCCGGGTCGCGCACCGCGGCGGGGGCGACAGCGACGGCGGCGCGGCCAATCGGCGCGCTGGGCGGGGACGGGTGCGCTGTGGTGTGCGCGGGTGTCGGGGTTAATTTTGGTGGCGGCTGTGACGACGACGTCTGCGGCCGGCTGGCCGTCGCGCTGTTCCTTGGCGCCACCGTCGCGCCATGGCTTGGTGCCGCTGCCGCACCGTGGCTGCTGCCCGCGCTCATTTTGAGGGCAAGCGCGGCTGCTCCTGCGCCAAGGAGCACGATCACAAGCAGCGTGATCGCGATCGTCCTGGACCGGTGGCCAGGGGGGCCCGGAGGCTCGGGTTGCTGCCGCAGGTAAGCCTTTGGCGGTTGCTGGTCCTCCCACATCGGCGGCGCCGATTCCGGCCGCGGCGCCGGGTCCTCCCAGATAGGCGCAGGCGATACCGGTGGCTGCTGGTACGGGTCGGCCGACGGCCACTGCCCCGCGTCCGATGGCCGCGGCTCAGCGCTGGACGGCTGCGAGCCGGCCCATGCCTCGTGTGCCCACGCGCCGCTCTCATGGCCCGGCGGGTATCCGCCGCCTGACGGGTACTCCTGGCCAGGGGGATACCCGTGTCCGGAGGGATACTCGTGGCCAGGGGGATACTCGTGGCCAGGGGGAGATGCGTGTCCGGAGGGGTATTCGTGGCCGGAGGGAATTTCGTGGCCGGAGGGATACTCGTCGCCGGAGGGATACTCGTCGCCGGAGGGGTATTCGTGGCCGGAGGGATACTCGTCGCCGGAGGGGTATGCGGGGTCCGACAGCAATCCGGGGCCGGGGTCATCCTGGTCGCTGGCGGGCTCACCCTGGGAGGTTTCCCAGCCGCTGGACGAAGGGTTCCAGTGGCTCATGGGCTGTCCCGTTCCGCCTTCGCAGGCAAACCTGCTGCCGGTCCGTGCTGGCTGCCGCTCTTTCTGCTGCGCGCCCGAGACGCGACAGGATATTGGCACTATAGGTCTCAATCCGGGGCAAGGACGGGACAATCGCGAGCGATGAGGCTAACCAGGCAGTAGCAGCCTGGTTACCCCGCGACCACGAGAGGGCATTTAGGAGGCTGGTGTTTTTCGTCAATTTTCACGTAGAGTAAGAATGATCAGTGCCGTTGACCAATGAGTATTACGATTCGTATTCGGTCCTATGACTAGATTTGGTCGTTTAGCACCAGCGTCCTAGCCTGCTCCGGCTGGCGGGTATCCCCCTGGGCATTGTGTGCGTGTGCCTCACGAGACCGTTGTCGTCCCGCGCGTCACGGGCGCGCCACGCAGTGCCGCCGCAACACCGTGCTGCCGCCACACAATGCCGCCGCCACACAATGCCGCCGCCACACAATGCCGCCGCCACGCAATGCCGCCGCCACGCAATGCCGCCGCCACGCAATGCCGCCGCCACGCAGTGCCGCCCATAGTGCGACCGCGTGATGGGCCTTGCGCACGCGCCGCTGGGCACGCACCTACAGCCGCTGGGTACGCGTGCACATAACTTGGTGCGCGGTGCCAAAACGTGTGTTGTGGCGTCGAGCGCGATCGGCGCCTCTCACCGGTCGTCGCTCAGAACGCGAGCGCCTGTGCCCTCCGGTTCACCTCGGTACGCCGGTTCGCCGCGATGGCCTGGATCGGCGTACCTGGCAGCGACTCATCGGCGGTGAACAGCCAGCGCAACGCCTCCAGGTCGTCGAACCCGCAGTCGAAAAGCAGGATGAGCGTACCGTGCAGGCCCTTCACCACCTGGTTGCCGTCGATGAAGGCGGCTGGCACCGCCAGAGTGCCGTCCGGCCGGTTGACGCCGAGCAGCTTGTGGTCCCGCAGCATCTGCTTAACGCGTGCGCCGGGGACGGCGAGTTGCCTGGCGACCTCGGAAAGGGTCAGCCAGTCACCGACGTAAGCGTCGGTCTCAGGGTCTATCTGTGCCACGTATCCCAATTTCCCACGTCCTGCACGCAGTCAAACTCACTCATCGCAGCTGTCACCCCTAGTCCTCATGACGCCGTGATGACGGTATCGCGCACAGCGACATCCGGGTCCGCGAGCCGAACCTGATCCACCGGGGCGCCTGACGCGACAACACGGCGCCCCTGCGCGAGGTCGCGCGGGCGGTCCACAGCCAGCACCGCTGCCAGTCGGTCGCCCGCGAGCCAGCATGCGCTCCACCGCCGCCCCGCCGGATCGCCGCGCCATACCAGGCGGTCGGCGGCCTCATAGTGGCCGACGTACTGCACCATCCGGCCGAATTGCTCTGACCAGAAGTACGGCACCGGATCATACACCTCGCTCTCGCCGAGCACGTTCGCCGCGACGACTTCCGGCGCGTGCAGCGCGTTGTCCCAGTGCTCGACCCGCAGCCTGCGCCCGTACCTGCGAGACCAGAACGCGGCGCAGTCCCCGGCCGCGAACACGTCAGCCATCGAAGAACGCAAGCCTTCGTCCACGGCGACGCCATTGTGTAGCCCGATGCCGCACTCGGTGAGCCACGCAACGGCAGGCCGGACGCCGATCGCTGTCACGACCTCGTCCGCGGCCAGATGCGAGCCCCCGGCCAGCACAAGACCGCCCGCGTGCACGGAGTCCACGGCTGTGCCAAGCCGGAGGTCAACCCCGGCCTCCGCATACCAGCGCTGAGTCTGCGCACCCACCTGCGGGCCGATCGCCGCCGCGAGCGGCGCCTGCCCCGCCTCGACCACGGTGACCTGGCAACCGTGCGCCGCCGCGGCGGTGGCAAGCTCCGCGCCAATCCACCCGGCGCCGGCCACCGCGAGCCGCAGCCCGGGACGCAGCAGGCCGCGCAGCGACCGCGCGTCGTCGATGGTGCGCAGGAAACGCTGCGCCCCGTCGCCTGGAAGCGCCGCAGGGACCGCGCCCGTGGCCAGGACAAGCCGGTCGAACGGGTGCACGCCGCGGTCAGTGAGCAGCGCACCCTCAGCGAGGCCCATGGCCGTCTCGGCAGCGCGGAACTCGACGCCGAGCGCGCCGAAATCGGCATCTAGCGTCGTGTCGTCGACCGCGCCCGCCAGCAGTTGCTTCGACAGCGGCGGCCGGTCGTACGGGGCATGCGGTTCCGCGCCGACCAGCGTGATGGCACCGGCGTATCGCCTGCCGCGCAGTGCCTCGACGGTGCGCAGGCCCGCAAGCCCGCCTCCAGCCACAACGACCCGCGAGATGCTCATTCGGCCTAAGCTAGAGCAACCGCTTTGTGCGATCCCAAGGCGGAGCCTTCTGCACCATGATCCGCTATCGCGGCAATGGCCTGAAGGCGCCGCAGAGTCAGCGCTCAATCGCGGCTGGTCACTGCCTGGGTGGCTTCTGCGCTTTGGCAGGGCGAAGCAGATGCGACTGTCCGTAGACTTCATCGCAAATGGACGCGACGCTTGCGGACCCTCTCGTCGGGCGACTGCTCGACGGGCGCTACCGTGTCGAGTCCCGCATCGCTCGCGGCGGGATGGCCACGGTCTACGTCGCCACTGACACCCGGCTTGACCGGACGGTGGCGCTGAAGGTCATGCACAGCGAACTGGCAGGCGACGCCGATTTCGTGCGCCGGTTCATCGGCGAGGCCAAATCGGTGGCGCGCCTTTCCCACCCCAACGTGGTCGCCGTCTTCGACCAGGGCAGCGATGGCGAGCAGGTGTACCTGGCCATGGAGTATGTGCCCGGCCGCAATCTGCGCGACCTGCTGAACGAGCGCGGGCGGCTCGGGCCTGCCGAGGCGCTCGACCTCATGGTGCCTGTGCTTGCCGGCCTTGGCGCTGCGCATCAGGCGGGCTTCGTGCACAGGGACATCAAGCCGGAGAACGTGCTGATCACCGCCGACAACCGGGTCAAGGTCGTAGACTTTGGCCTCGCCCGCGCGGTCGCCGCGGCGCGCCATACCAACACCGGCATGCTCATCGGCACCGTCGCCTACCTGGCCCCCGAACAGGTCTCGCGGGCATCCGCTGACGCCAGGAGCGACGTCTACGGGGCCGGCGTCATGCTGTTCGAATTGGTGACAGGCCGCCAGCCGTACACGGGTGACACGCCGCTCGCTGTGGCCTACAGGCATGTGAACGAGACCGTTCCGGCGCCATCCAGTCTTGTCCCCGGGCTGCCCCCTGCTGTCGACGCGCTTGTGGCACTCGCTACCAGCCGCGATCCCGGGCTTCGGCCGGGCGACGCAAGCCAGTTGCTGCGCGCTGTGTTCGACGCACGCAGGCAGCTGCCGGGCGGCTCGATCTTCGCTCCTGGCACCGAGATGCCGCTGACGGCGCAGCAGGGCCAGCATCTTGCGCAGACATACCCGGGCCAGCCCGGACAGCAAGGGCCCTTCGCAGCGCCCTACGGCCTCGTGCCGCCGGTGAGCGTGCCATCGGCGTGGCCACAAGCAGAGCCACCCGCAGGGCCACCTGCGAGTTCAGCCGCGGGTTCACCCGCCGGGCCACCTCCCGCTGGCCCTCCGCAGGCCGGCGCCACCCCCCCGCAGCAATCGGCGATCCTCGGCGTGCCCGGCGTTCCGGGGGTGCCTGCGCTCCCGGCGTTCGGCCCGGGCCGCGACGGGGCCAGCAGCGGCTTCGGCGCTGCCCCGCAGGCGGGCGGCGAGCACACCGGATTCTTCGGGCAGCAGGGCGGACAGAACAAGACGCTGATCGTGTCAAGCGACGGCGGTGGTCAGCATGGGCCGCGCCGGCGTCGCAGCCTGGCCGACTGGCTGTTCAGCCGCCGGGCGGCGTATCTTGCTGGCGCGCTCGCGGTTGTGCTTGTGGTCGGTCTGCTCGCCTGGTGGCAGACGTCGGGGCGGTACACGCGGGTGCCCGACGTTGCGGGTCTGGCCGCGCCAACGGCCGCCGCCGAGCTGCGCAACTTGGGGTTCAAAGTCACGATAGGCTCGCCGCAGGCGGACAACCAGGTGCCCAAGGGGGACGTGGCACGCACCCTGCCGGGCAGCGGCAGCCATGCGGTGAACGGGAGCGTCATCACCGTCATCTCGTCCGCGGGCCCGCGGATGATCTCGGTGCCAAACGTGACGGGTCAGGCGGTCGCCGACGCCCAGAAGGCGCTCACCGCCGCAGGCCTGATACCTGGCGCCACGCAGCAGCAGACCTCGCCCACCGTGCCACAGGGTGAAGTGATCAGCACGGACCCTAACGCGGGCACGTCGTGGCCACAGACAAAGCCGGTCGAGCTCACGGTGAGCGCGGGCATCGGGCTGCCTGATTTCACCGGGCAGCCGAAGCAGGCCGCGGAACAGTGGCTGCAGCAGCATCAGTTGCAGGTGCAGGAGCAGTCGCACCCGAGCAGCACCCAGCCGGCTGGCAACGTGATCAAGCAGAGCCCAGCCGCGGGCACCGCGGTCAGACAGGGCGAAGTGATCACGCTCTCCATTTCGGCCGGTCCCCCTGTTGTCCAGATTCCCAGCGTGACCGGCATGCCCGTGCACGATGCCCGCAAGGAGCTTCAACGGCTCGGTTTCCAGGTCAGCGTCATCGGGTTCGGCCGTGGCCGGGTACTCGTCTACCAGCCGACCGGGCAGGCGCCCAAGGGCAGCACGATCACCCTGTTGGCCGGTCTGGGCTGAGTTGGCAGGTCCCGGCCGAGTGGCCCGTAGCGGGCCACGGCCAGCAATGGACCGGTTGACGATCATGCCACATCCACCGATCGGCGCCCACGTGCCGGTGGCAGGCGGCCTCGCGGCCGCCGGTCTGCGGTATGCGGCCGAGGTGGGAGCCGAGGCGATCCAGGTGTTCGTCTCCAATCCGCGCGGCTGGGCGCTGGCACAGGGAAATCCTGCCGAGGATGCCGCGTTCACCCGCGGCACCGCCGGCCTGCCCGTCTTCGTGCACGCGTGCTACCTGGTCAACCTGGCCTCACCGGACCCGCAGACGGCTGAGCTTTCTGTGGCGTCACTGCGGCACGCCGTCCGGCGGGGCGGCGAGATCGGCGCGCGTGGGGTGGTCGTGCACACCGGATCGGCTGTGCGAGGAAATCCTGATGTGGCGCTGCGCCAGGTCAGGGAGCTGCTGCTGCCGCTGCTCGACGAGATCGGGGAGGCTGGCCCAGACGTGCTGCTCGAGTCGATGGCTGGCCACGGCAAGTTGCTCTGCGCAGCCGTCACCGACTTCGGCCCCTACCTCGACGCGCTCGACAGGCACCCGCGCGTAGCGATCTGCCTGGACACCTGTCATGCCTACGCCGCCGGCCACGATCTGGGCGCGCCCGGCGGCGTGAGCGCGGCGCTCGACGCGCTGCACGGCGCCGCCGGGCCGGGCAGGCTGAAGCTAGTACACGCCAACGACTCCAAGGACTCATTGGGTTCGCGGCGCGATAGACACGAGAACATCGGCGCCGGGCACATCGGCAGGGAGCCGTTCCGCGAACTGCTCCGCCACCCGCTCACCGAGGGAGTCCCTTTCATCGTCGAGACTCCGGGCTCAGCGGCGGCGCACGCACGCGACATCGCCACGCTCAAGCAACTCAGGGAGTGTCATGACACGGCGACCGCCACGCCCACGATGCCGGAGTAGCGCGAAGGCCGGCGCTGATGCGCTAAACTCGGCTCCGTGCGTCAGCAGTTTTTCTTTTGGTATGGCAACCGGCCCGAAGCCCGGACGGTCGCCCGCCAGACGCTGCACTGACGGAGCGACGTGACGGAAGCCCCGGGCCGGCTGGCCCGGGGCTTTTCCCTTTCTAGGACCGCAAATTCGCAGGACCGGCAAATTCTAGGACCGGCAAACTTTCCAGGACCGGCAAAAGGAGACCACCATGGTCGTCGTCATGGCCCAGGAGGCAACCGCGGAGGATGTCGACGCGGTCGTCGAACTCGTGCGTACCTCAGGCGGCGAGGCATTCGTCAGCCGGGGCGTGTCCCGCACGATCGTCGGGCTGGTGGGCGATATCGAGCAGTTTCAGGCGCTGAACCTGCGCAACCTGCGCGGCGTGACCGACGTCATCCGGATCTCGGTTCCATTCAAGCTGGTGAGCAGGGAGAACCATCCGGACCGTTCGGTTGTCCGGGTCGGCGGCGTGCCGATAGGCCCTGACACGCTAACGGTCATCGCGGGCCCATGCGCGGTGGAGACTCCGCAGCAAGCGCTCGCCGCGGCGCAGATGGCGAAGGCCGCAGGCGCCGCACTGCTGCGCGGCGGCGCATACAAGCCCCGCACGTCTCCCTACGCGTTCCAGGGACTCGGCGAGAAGGGCCTGAAGATCCTCGCCGATGTGCGGGCGGAGACCGGGCTTCCCGTCGTGACCGAGGTGGTCGACGCGAATGACGTCGAACTCGTTTCCAGTTACGCCGACATGCTCCAGATCGGCACCAGAAACATGCAGAACTTCGCGCTGCTGCAAGCCGCAGGGAGGGCGGGAAAACCGGTCATGCTCAAGCGCGGGATGAACGCCACCGTCGAGGAGTGGCTGATGGCCGCGGAGTACATCGCGCAGCGCGGCAACCTCGACATCGTGCTATGTGAGCGCGGTATCCGGACCTTCGAGACGGCCACGAGGAACACCCTGGACATCAGCGCGGTGCCGGTCGCGCAGCGGCTTTCCCACCTGCCGGTCATCGTGGATCCGTCGCACTCGGGCGGCCACCGCGAACTCGTGCTGCCGCTGTCAAGGGCGGCGATCGCGGTCGGCGCCGACGGGATCATCGTGGACGTCCACCCCTTCCCGGAAACCGCGCTCTGCGACGGGGCGCAGGCGCTCGTCGGCACCGACATCCGCGAGCTTGCCAGCGTGGCGCAGCATCTGCCGCCGATTGTCGGGCGCACCCTCACGCCCGCGCCCGAGCGGATTCCCGCAGGCTGACCCTCAGCCCGCGTGGCACACCTGCACAGGCCGGTACTCCCGCGCCGCCGAGACCAGGCCGTCGACTAGTTCGTCCGCGCCGAGCCTGCGCTCGATCACACGCAGGTCGGCCGCATTCGCCTTGGTCTCAACCCGGCGCGGGGTGAGCAGCGTGCAGCAGTCCTCGTCGGGTAGCTCAGAGATGGCAAGCGTGCGGATGCGGCGCGCCTCGGCCATGATCTCGGTCTTGTCCCAGCCGATCAGCGGGCGCAGGATCGGCAACGCGACCGCGTCGTTGAGCGCAGTGATGTTCGCCAGGGTCTGGCTGCTCACCTGGCCCAGCGAATCACCAGTGACCAGCGCGGCAGCACTAAGCTTGGCGGCGAGCGCCTCGCCCGTCTTGAGCATGAGCCTGCGCTGGGCCATGATCTGCAGGCGCTCGGCGCCACTGGCCGCGAGCCGCTGCTGCGTCTTGCCGAACGCCACCACGAACAGCCGGGACCGGCCCTGGAACTGGTCAAGTTCCCTGATCAGCGCGTATGCCTTGTAGATCGACTCCGGCCCGGTCAACGGCATGCCGGAGAAGTGCAGGAAGTCACAGCGAAGGCCACGCCGCATCATCCGGTATGCGGCCACGGGCGAGTCGATGCCACCCGACATCAGCACGAGCGCGCGGCCGCTCATCCCGACCGGCAGACCGCCCTGGCCGGGCATGCCACTGGTGAAGACGAACACTTCCTGCTGGTCGACCTCGACGAACACTTCTGTGTCGGGGTGGCTCAGGTCCACGCCAAGGCCGTGCGCCTGCTGAACCTGGGTGCCGATGTACGCCGCCAGCTCGATTGATCGCATCTGGAAGCGCTTGTCTCTGCGCCGTGCCCGGACGGCGAAGGTGCCCGCCGCCCCGGCAGTAAGTTGCACCGCCGCGGCGGCGGCCGCGGCCGGGTCCTTCCGCACCCGTACCGCACGGTGAACCCGGACGATCCCCATGACCGAGCAGACCCGGCGCGCCACCGCGTCCACCGTCTCGACCAGGTCAGCCTGGCTGGCCGCGCCGCCACCGGCGGCCATTGCACCGGGCACCGGCGGCCGGAAGGGCGGCGGATTGCCCTGATCTTCAGGTGGGCACCGTGGCTGGTTGACGCGCAGGACGATGACACCTTCGCGGCGCCACACGTCGACATCCGCGTCGACATCACGCAGGGCGGCGCGGATGTTGTCGTGCAGCATCCGCTCGAAGTGCTGGCGGTTGCGCCCCTTCAGGACGATCTCGCCGAGCTTGAGCAGGACGCATGGCTCGGCCAAGTCAGTGGCAGACACGACCATAGTGTGCCAGGTCCACACGGCGGATTTGGCCCGTACCGGCCCGCAGCGCGCTGGCAGCGGGAGGTTTCGGCCCGGCAGGACCGCGGCGGTGCCGCGGCAGGCCGCGGCAGGCCGCTCCCTGGAACGCGCGCCGCGCAGGCAGGCCAGGGCGCATGCGCGGCAGCCGTTATGGCTATGTCCCGAAGAACACCTCGGCCTCGGCGTACAGCTCGGGGGGTACGAGCTTGAGCTCCTTGACCGCGTCTGCCAGCGGCACCCGGACGATGTCCGTGCCGCGCAGCGCGACCATCTTGCCGAAGTCGCCGTCGTGTACCGCGTCAATCGCATGGAGACCGAACCGGGTGGCGAGCACGCGGTCGTAAGCCGTCGGCGTGCCGCCGCGCTGGATGTGCCCGAGGACCGCGCACCGCGCTTCGTGGCCTGTGCGCCGCTCGATCTCGTCGGCCAGGCGCTGCCCGATGCCGCCGAGCCTGACGTGGCCGAACGAGTCGAGTTCCTGATCGGCAAGCTCCAGATCGGTGGCGGCCTGGTGCGCACCCTCCGCGACCACGACCATCGGCGCGTACCTGGTCTGGAACCTGCTCTCCACGTAGCCGATGACCTTGTCGATCTCGAAGGGGCGCTCCGGGATGAGGATCACGTTGGCGCCGCCCGCGAGCCCGGCGTGCAGCGCAATCCAGCCTGCGTGCCTGCCCATCACCTCGACGATCAGGGCCCGGTGGTGGCTCTCCGCGGTTGTGTGCAGCCGGTCGATCGCTTCCATGCAGATGTTGACGGCGGTGTCGAAGCCGAATGTGTAATCTGTTGCACCAAGATCGTTATCGATGGTCTTGGGCACCCCGATCACCTTCAGGCCCTGTTCGAACAGCCTGGCGGCCACGCCGAGCGTGTCCTCGCCGCCGATCGCGATCAGCGCGTCCACGCCGAGGCCTGCCATGTTGTCAGTGATCCGCTCCACGCCGGAGCGGCCGTCGCCGTCGGACTTGAGCGGGTTCGTCCTTGACGTGCCAAGAATCGTGCCGCCACGGGGCAGGATCCCGCGCACTGCCTGCATGTCAAGGGCGATGGTGTCACCCTCAAGCGGACCGCGCCACCCGTCGCGGAAGCCGACGAATTCATAGCCAAACTGCTGAACACCCTTGCGGACAATGGCACGGATAACGGCATTCAGCCCAGGGCAGTCGCCGCCACCAGTGAGCACTCCCACTCGCATCTTGATTCCTCTCGTCGCGCCGGATGGCCGGACACGGTCCCGGGGCCAACACTAGGGCATCGCATCGTGGGTTCCTTCGCCGACAAGGGTGTCCGGATGGATCGTCGCGGTGCCCCTGCTTATCCGGGAATGAGTGGGTAGCGGTGTCCCGCACGTGACGGCGACAACGCCGCGAGCCGGGGCGCCGTTAGCGGCGCAGACGATCCCGATGCGACACACTGGTGCCCATGAGCGTCCTTGCCATCGATGCCGGCACCACCGGAGTCACCGCTCTCGTGGTCTCCCCCGAAGGAAAGATCCGGGGCCGCGGTTACGCGGAGTTTCGTCAGCACTATCCAGAGCCGGGCTGGGTCGAGCATCTGCCGGAGGGAATCTGGCAAGCGACGCTCTCCGCAGGCAGGCAAGCGCTGGCCGGCGGCGCGACCGTGCAGGCGGTCGGCATCACCAACCAGCGCGAAACGCTGGTGGTCTGGGACCGTCGCACGCTGGCCGCCCCGCGCCGGGCGATCGTCTGGCAGGACCGCAGAACGGCTGCGCTGTGTGCCCGCCTGCGCGAGGCCGGGCACGAGCCGAGGGTGACCGAACTGACCGGATTGCGGCTCGACCCGTACTTCACGGCGACGAAACTTGCCTGGATCGCGGCGAACGACGAGGCTACCTGGACTGCTATCACCGAAGGAACCGCGGTAGCCGGTACCGTCGACTCCTATCTCATCGCACGGCTGACCGCGGGGCGCCGGCACATTACCGACGCCTCCAACGCGTCGAGGACGATGCTGTACGACATCAGGACCGGGCAGTGGTCAGCTGAGCTTTGCGACCTTTTCGGCGTGCCGATGGGCACGCTGCCCGAGGTGGTTCCGTCCTACGGGGTGGCGGGCCAGGTCGATCCTGAGGAGTTCCTCGGGCTCGACGTCCCGGTGGCAGGCATCGCCGGCGACCAGCAAGCGGCGCTGTTCGGCCAGGCATGCTTCGCGCCTGGCGACACCAAGTGCACGTACGGGACAGGCTCCTTCTTGCTCGTCAATACTGGCAAGTCAATCGTCACGCCGCGGTCGGGCCTGCTGTCCACGGTCGCCTGGCAGGAACCTGGCGGCGAGCTGACCTACGCGTTCGAAGGAGCGATCTTCGTCACCGGCGCGGCCGTGCAATGGCTGCGCGACGGTCTCGGCATCATCGACGTCGCACCGCAGACGGAGGCATTGGCTGGGACGGTCCCTGACAGCGGCGGTGTGGTATTCGTCCCGGCCCTGACCGGGCTCGGCGCACCGGACTGGGACCCGGACGCGCGTGGCACGATCCTCGGCATCACCCGCGGAACCACGCGCGCGCACCTGGCCCGCGCCACCCTGGAGGCGATCGCCTTCGAAGTGCGGGACGTGTTCGACCTGATGACGGACGTGACCGGGCACGTGCCGGCGCTACTGAAGGCCGACGGCGGCGCGAGCGCCAACAACCTGCTCATGCAGATGCAGGCCGACCAGTTGCAGATCCCGGTGGAGCGGCCGATGGTGGCGGAGACCACGGCAGTAGGCGCGGGCTTCCTCGCCGGCCTCGGCACGGGCATGTGGTCGTCGGCCGCTGAACTCGCAGCAACGTGGCAGCTCGACCGCAGCTTTGAGCCTGGGCCGCGGGACGAGACCGGGCACGATCGCTGGCGGGATGCGGTGCGGCGCGCCAAGGGCTGGGCCAGATAATCACCGCGCCCGATCCGCGGTAGCCGGGGCGTCCCGTAGATCTCGGTGGATGCGGGCGG
This sequence comes from uncultured Actinomycetota bacterium, assembly GCA_963727015.1. Lineage (GTDB taxonomy): Bacteria > Actinomycetota > Actinomycetes > Streptosporangiales > Streptosporangiaceae > DATFVJ01. The sequence goes on from CAVSEV010000012.1 coordinate 312,457, forward strand.
TGCTCGAGGCGGGCTGGCTGCGCAGGCGGCAGCCGTTCAGACTGTATTACCTGGGGGACGGCCCCCCGGGATCCCCCCGCAGGTTGCAGCGGACCGCTCACTGCTGGATGAGAATCCGCCGATTCACATATCAAGTCATGGTCGGTGCCACCTGGCTTCGTGACGCCCATCGGCCGCCCGCTTCTTTCGATGGCATGGCATCCGATCGGGCGAATCCCTCCGAATACCTGGTGAGAGGACAGCTGCCTGGCACAGGACAGCTGCCTGTCGACAGGACAGCGCGGGAGGGAGCAAATCATGGGGCGGCGACAGGTCGCCGTCATCGGCGGCGGCGTTGCGGGCCTGACGGCCGCGTACGTGCTGCAGCGCTCGTGCGACGTGACGCTGTTCGAGGCCGATGACCGGGCGGGTGGTCACGCGCACACTCATGAGGTCGGCGGCCTTCGCGTGGATTCCGGCTTCATCGTGCACAACCCGCGGACCTATCCGCTGCTGAGCCGGCTCTTCGCTGAGCTGGGGGTGGCCACGCAGGACTGCCAGATGAGCATGTCGGTGCGGTGCGCCGGGTGCGGCCTCCAGTATGCGGGCGGGCGGGGGCCGCTCGGATTGCTCGGACGGCCGCACTCGGCGCTCCGCGCCAGCTACCTCCGGATGCTCACCGAGGTGCCACGTTTCTACCGGGCTGCGCGGCGAGTGCTCGCCGACTCCGGCGACGACGTTACACTCTCCCGCTTCCTCGCCGACGGCGGCTATTCGAGATACTTCATTGACCACTTCACAACGCCGCTTGTGGCCACCGTGTGGTCGTGCGCGCCGGCCGAGGCCGGCCGCTATCCGGCGCGCTACCTGTTCGCCTTCCTCGCCAACCACGGCATGCTCGCGGTGCGTGGCTCGCCGCAGTGGCGGACCGTTACCGGTGGCAGCCGCGCCTACGTCGAGCGGGTCGAGAAGGAACTCACCGCGGTGCGGACCACCACGCCGGTCACGAGTCTGCGCCGGACGCTAGCCGGCGTGGAGATCCGCGACGACGCGGACACCACGTACCGTTTCGACGCGGCCGTGGTCGCCACTCACGCGGACCAGGCACTCCGGCTGCTTGCGGCACCGACCACGGCCGAACGCAGGGTGCTGGGCGCCTTCACTTACTCCCGCAACGAGACCGTGCTGCACACCGACTCCGCCGCGCTTCCCCGCTCACCAAGCGTCCGCGCGTCGTGGAACTACCTGCAGCGGTCGTGTCACGAAGCCGGCGGCCAGGTGCGAGTGAGCTACGACATGACCAGGCTGCAGCGGCTGCCTGGACCGACTCGGTACGTGGTGACGCTGAACGGCGGAGAGTCGGTTGCCGCCGGCCGGGTGCTGGCCCGGATGGTCTACGAGCACCCGATCTACACGCCCCAGGCGGTCGCGGCGCAGCGCAGGCTGCCAGAACTCAACGATAATCGGATCGCCTACGCGGGCGCCTATCACGGCTGGGGTTTCCACGAGGACGGCTGCCGGGCGGGGGTCGCCGCGGCGCGTGCCCTGGGGGGCACCTGGTGACCGCGCCCACCCTGTACGAATGCCGTGTCACGCACGTGCGAGCCGAGCCGATCACAAACGCCTTCACGTATCCGATGCAGCTGTGGCTCACCGACCTCGACGACCTGCCGCGTGACCGGCCGCTCAGCGGAGCCTCCAGCCCTCGGCTACGCGGCACCCGACGGCGCCGCTTCCCGCGGCGCGGCTTCCCGCGGCGCGGCTTCCCGCGGCGCGGCTTCCCGCGGCGCGGCTTCCCGCGGCGCGGTTTCCTGGCCAGGGATCATCTGGGCGATCCGGGCCTGAGCATCCGCGCCAACGTCGACCGCTTTCTTGCCAGCCGCGGCGTAAGCCTCGGCGGAGGCCAGGTACTCATGCTCACCCAGCCCCGGGCTCTTGGGTACGTCTTCAACCCGCTGACCGTCTACTGGTGCCACCGCGCCGACGGCGCACTCGCCGCCGTCATCGCCGAGGTATGCAACACCCACGGTGAAAGGCACTGCTATCTACTGCGCACCGACGAGCGGGGACGGGCACGGGTAGCCAAGGAGTTCTACGTCTCGCCGTTCTATCCGGTAGATGGAAGCTACCGGATGAGCCTGCCCACGCCCGGTGACCGGCTGAACCTGTCTGTGACGCTGCATCGCGCGGGAGAACGGCCGTTCGTTGCGACCGTGCGCGGTCATGCCGTCCCAGGCCAGCGTGTTCGCCCCTGGTCCACCGCCGCCGTCACGGCACGCATCCGGCGCCAGGGCATCGGGCTCTATCTTCGCGGACTGCCTGTGCTGCCGCGGCCGGCGCCGGACGCACGGCCTGGCAGACGGCCTGACCCACGGCCTGGCAGACAGCCTGACCCACGGCCTGGCACACGGCCTGACCCACGGCCTGGCACACGGCCTGACGCTCAGCCTGACGCACGTCCCGGCTCGCTGGCCGATATACGGGAGGGAGTCTCTTGACTCAGATCACTGGTTACGGAACTGGTCAGGTCGCCGGGCCGGAGCACGGGTCACGGCGCGCTTGCCGGCGCGATCCGCAGCCGAGCCGATTGTGGCGCCAGCGGTGCACGGCACATCCACGGTGCCGGGCACGTCGACGCGGCACGCTGGCCCGATGTCGCGGTTGTTCCTGACGGCCGGGCGCGTGCCGCCGTGGCAAGCGCGCTGTTCCGCCGGGTTACCGCACGGCTGCCGGTTCGGGTCGTGACGGCGGAAGGGACGACAGGTGGTGGCGGCGAAGGCGCACCGACGATGCTGCTGCATCGCCCTGGCGACTTCTACCGGCGCCTCGGCGCAGGTGGCCTGATCGGCTTCGGCGAGTCGTACATGGCGGGCGACTGGGACGCGGATGATCTGGCCGGCCTGCTGAGCGTCTTCGCGGCCCGGATGGCGACGCTCGTGCCCCGGCCCGCGCAGACGCTGCGGCGCTGGTATGTGCCCCGGATGCCTGCCGCCGAGGACGGCACCCCCGACGGGGCGCGGCGCAACATCCAGCGCCACTACGACCTGTCCAATGAGCTGTTCGCGCTGTTCCTGGACGAGACCATGACCTACTCGGCGGCCGAGTTCGACGACCCCGGCGGATCCCTCAGCCCGCCGCTCGCCGAGGCCAAGGAGGACAGCTTGGCCCAGGCGCAGCGCCGGAAGATCGACAGGATGCTCGACCTCGCGGCGGTCGGCCCGGGCAGCCGGGTTCTCGAGATCGGAACTGGCTGGGGCGAACTGGCGATCAGGGCAGCCAGGCGTGGCGCACGCGTTAACTCGATCACGTTGTCGCAAGAACAGCGTGAGCTTGCGCAGGGCCGTGCCGCGCGGGCAGGTGTCGCGGGTCAGGTGGCGATCGACCTGCGAGACTACAGGGACACCACGGGGCGCTACGACGCAATCGTCAGCGTCGAGATGATCGAGGCGGTCGGGGACAGCTACTGGCCGGTGTTCTTCGCCACTCTCAATCGCCTTCTCGCGCCGCACGGCCGCATCGGCCTGCAGGCGATCACCATGCCGCACGACAGAATGCTCGCAACCCGCACCAGCTACACCTGGATTCACAAGTACATCTTTCCTGGCGGCGTCATCCCGTCGGCGATGGCCATCGAGCATGAGGCCGCCCGCGCATCGCTGAGAGTGACCGCACGGCGATCCCTCGGCCGGCACTACGCCAGGACGCTGCAACTATGGCGCGCGCGGTTCTGCCAGCACGCCGGCGACATCGAAGCGCTCGGCTTCGACGCGGTGTTCCGCCGCATGTGGACGTTCTACCTCGCCTACTCGGAGGCGGGTTTCCGGTCCGGATATCTCAACGTCCACCAGTTCGCGCTGGAGCACACGCCATGAGCGCCCCCGCGGCCCAGGCGCTCTGGCCGTTAATGGAGCAGGTTTTCCGCGGACCGCCCCCGATACGGCTGCGCGCCTGGGACGGCAGCGAAGCTGGGGCCGGCGGTCACGGCCCCACCGTCGTGCTGCGCTCGCGCCGCGCGCTCCGGCACCTGCTGTGGAGCCCCGGCGAGCTCGGCCTGGCACGCGCCTACGTTAGCGGCGACCTCGACGTGGACGGCGACCTCGCCGAAGGGCTCGGGCGGTGCTGGCAGGCGGTGCGCGAACGCGGCCTCGAGGGCGCCGGACTGCCGTGGCGGCAGCGGCTCGATGCCGGGAGGCTAGCGCTGCGGCTGGGCGTCACAGGACCGCGGCCGCGCCCTCCGGCCGCGGAAGCCCGGCTGGCCGGGCGGTTGCACACGCGGGGCAGGGACCGCGCCGCGATCGCACACCATTACGACCTGTGCAACGACTTCTACGCACTCATCCTCGGCTCATCCATGGCGTACTCGTGCGCCTACTGGACAAGCGAGTCGCCCGGCTACGGCCTCGACGACGCCCAGCGCGACAAGCTCGCGCTGATCTGCCGCAAGCTCCGCCTCCAATCAGGCATGCGACTGCTCGACATCGGGTGCGGATGGGGATCTCTCGCTGTGCACGCTGCCCGCGCCCATGGTGCCCACGTAACTGCCGTGACGCTGTCGCGGCAGCAGGCCGCCCTCGCCGGGGCCAGGGCCGGGCCGGCCAGGTGAAGGCCACGCAGGCGAAGGCCACGCCGGCCACGACCGCGAAGACAGCGGCCACGACGGCCGGCACCGCGAAGATGACGGCCGGCACCGCGAAGACGGCGGCCGGCACCGCGAAGACGGCGGGTGCCGGCGCTGAAGTTGGCAGCGTCGAGGTGCGGCTGCAGGACTACCGTGAGATCAGCGGCGGGCCCTACGACGCCGTTGCCTCAATCGAGATGGGCGAGCATGTCGGGGCGGACGGCTACGGGGCCTTCGCCCGCGGGATCCGCCGGCTGGTCCGCCCCGGTGGCCGGGTACTCATCCAGCAGATGTCACGGCGCACGGACACCGCGCCAGGCGGTGGCCCATTCATCGAGACCTACATCGCGCCCGACATGCACATGCGGCCGCTGGGCGCCACGATCCAGTTGATCGAGGACGCCGGCCTTGAAGTGCGCGACGTGCAGAGCCTTCGCGAACACTACGTGCGCACCATCCGCGCCTGGCACGACGTCCTCGAATGTCAGTGGGATCAGGCGGTCGCGCTGATCGGCGAGGAGCAGGCGCGGGTGTGGCGGCTTTACCTGGCGGGCGGGGCGCTGGCCTTCGCGGAGGGGCGGATGGGCGTGGACCAGATCCTGGCAGTACGGCCACGAGCTGACGGCGATCGCCGTTTGCCGGCGGTGCGCGGCGAGATGCCGGCGCATGCCTGGTGACACTCCGCGGGTAAAGAGCCCGTGATGCTGGGCTGGTGCCTGGCCGCCAGCGCCGGGGTCGTTGCGGTCGTCATGGCGGCGACCTTCGCTATCGCCGTCGCGCAGAAGAAGCACCGGGTGATCGACGTCGCCTGGGGACTCGGTTTCGCCGCCGCCGCGCTTACCGCGTACGGCATCTCCGCAGGCCACGGTGACGGCGGGCGGCGGCTGCTGGTCGCGACATTGACGGTGATCTGGGGCCTGCGCCTGGCGGCTCACATCGCCCGGCGCGCCTGGGGGAAAGGTGAGGATCCACGCTATGCGGAGTTGCTGAGCCGCGCCAAGGGCAGCCGGGATATCTACGCGCTGCGGACCGTGTATCTCACCCAGGGTGCCGTAATGTGGTTCGTCTCCCTACCTGTGCAGGTCGCGTGCTTCGAAAGGTCGCCACTTGGGCCGCTCGCCTGGCTAGGCACGGCTGTGTGGCTGATTGGTTTCGGCTTCGAGGCTGCCGGTGACGCGCAGCTCGCGCGTTTCAAGCGTGACCCGGCGAACCGGAGCAAGGTCATGGACCGTGGGCTGTGGCACTTTACCCGTCATCCAAATTACTTCGGTGATGCCTGCGTGTGGTGGGGCCTGTACCTCATTGCCTGCGACCATTGGACTGGCGCGCTCACTATCCTCTCGCCCGTCCTTATGACCTACTTCCTCGCTTTCGGCACAGGCAAGCCGCTGCTCGAGAAGGGAATGGCTAGCACGCGTCCTGGCTACGTCGAGTACGCGCGCCGTACCAGCGGGTTCTTCCCGCTCCCGCCAAGGAAGGGCACATAGCCGGCCTTCGCACCGACTCATCGAGCGCTGGCGGCGCGGCCCCTGGCCGAACCGCACTGGGCCGCTGGTGGGGCGGCCGGGCCGGGCTCAGCGCGCCCGCTCAGTCCAGATGGTGCCGCAGCCGCAAGTCCGCAGGAAAAGGCTCGAAGTAGGTCTGCTCGCCCAGATACGTCATCGTCTCACCGGCGGCATGATGGTGCAGCAGCGCGATCGGGACGCTGAGCGGAACCTCCCCGCGCCCGTATCCCTCGAAAACGGCGCCGATGTCATGCCGCCTGGCATCGTCAAGAGCCTCACTGATCTGGCTGAAGGCGTGCTGCAGGGCGTTGACGTGACGGCCGCGGGTGGCCTTGGTAGCCATCGCCTCGCTGAAGATGACGCTATAGCCGGCCCGCAGCTTCTCGGGTGCCTGGGTACCGGCTGCTGCGACCAGCCGGCCCGCCTCCCGGTATCGGGCCGGGTCGTGTGCCAGCAGCTGCAGCTTGTGGCGCGCGTGGAAAGCGATGAGGTCGGCCGGCCGCCATGGCTCAGCGAACAACAGCCGCAAGCGAGCGTGCGCGAAGATCCTCTCAATGAACTCCTCGCGCAGCCGCGCGTCGTTCAGCCGTCCGTCGTCTTCCACCGGAAGCAGCGGCGCAGCATCGGTGAACGCGGCGGCGAATAGGCCACGCCCGCCACGATCGGTGACCTGATCATCGCGATACCGCTTGATGCCACGAAGGCCGCAGCTCGGGGACCCCGACTTGAACACGTATCCGTCGATGGCGGCGAGTTCGGCGCCGCGGCGGGCGGCAAGCGCTTGAACCGCGTCGGTGTGATCGGTGCTGCCGGTTCTGGACATGAGCAGGGTCCGACCGCCCTCGGCAACCAGGCGCAGCGTCTCACGCGGCGCGCCAAGTCCGATCTCGATCTCCGGGCAGACCGCCGCCCAGTCCACGTGGCGGCCGAGTTCGCCGGTGAGGAAACGATCCCTGCTGTGTCCTCCGTTGAAGCGCACCGGGACGCCGAGCAGGCAGCTTGACACGCCCACCCTCGGTCTCACCGGCACGCCGCTCACGCAGCTAGCAACTCCCCCAGGCGCCGCAGCCCCCGCGCGGTCCTCGCCTTGATCGTACCCAGCGGGACGTCCAGGGACTCCGCGATCTCCCGTTGAGTGAGGTCACCGAAGTAGGCCAGCCTGATCGCCTGTTCCTGAGCCTGTGGCAGCACGGCGAGTGCTTTTCCCACATCGTGGGCCTGGTCAATCCGGTCCGCCGCGGAGGGCACGGACGCGAGAGCAGGCCCGAAAGCCTCGTCGAGCGGGAGGGTCACCCGGTGGCGGGCCCGAAGATGGTCGATGGCCCGCATGCGGGCTATGCCAAGCACCCAGCCTTCAAGGCTGCGCGCAGGATCGTAGCGGTCACGGCACCGCCAAAGCTCGATCAGGACGATCTGGATCACGTCGTCGACGTCGTCAGGCGGTACGCGCCGGAGAAGGTAGCGACGGAGCAGCGGGCAGAGCGCGGCAAAACACTCGGCTAGGTCCGTCTCGTCACCGTGCGCAAGTTTCGCGCCGAGAGCGCCATGTTCTGCGCTGTCCATCGGGCCCCCTCGTGCCGGTGTGAGCGTTCGCGTCCCACATCGGGGTAAGACACAATATGTCGCAACATGTATGGTGTCTACCTGCTATTTCTTAGAAGAAATCTACTCGAAAGTTGTTCATTAGTGCAAGCCGCCCAGGCCGGGATCTAGTTGTGACTTGCCACACCGGCGGTTGCGGACCGCGACGGCCAAGACGTGACCACGCTGGTTACCGGCAGCAAGGCACCGCCTACCCGCCGGACGGCCATCCCGTGCCAGCGCGAGGATGAGACGCGGACCTTCGTGCGTCAGGTACTGGGTGCAGTGGCTGAGCACGGCAGGGCAGTGGTGCGGCGGCGGCGCGGGTACTGCGATCCCGCGGTGGCCTGCGACCCCGCGAAGCGGCCCGGCAACCAGCCGCACAGGATTGCCGCAGGGGCCTCAGCCTGCGCCAAGAGCCGTCATGACGGCGTTGACCGCGTCGGAAAGGGTCTGCACGGTCTCGATCCCCGACGGCATCTGGTGGCTGTTCCAGCCCGGGCCGCCGACGATCACCTGGATCGCCGGACGCAGGGCTGGCAGATCGGCCAATGGCTCCGCTGCACCAGTCGCTGTGGTCTGCGACCACAAGAAAACGGCCACAGGACCGAGCCGGCGCACTGCTTCCGCAAGTGCGTGGTAGGGCACCCTGGCGCCGAGCACGCGAGTGGCGGCATGCCTTTTGGCAAGGGCCGCGGCGAGCGCGTACAGCGGCAAGGTGTGCTGTTCGTCCGGGGCACATGCGAGCAGTACCGGGCGCGCGTTGACCGCTTCGCCCGGCCGGGTGGCGACGGCGGAAAGCGTGGCGAGTGCGGACCAGGTGAGCAGATGTTCGATCTCGACGCAGCGCCCACTCGACGAATAACGCTCGCCGAGCCCGGTGAGGACAGGGACCAGCATGTTGTCCCAGGTCCAGACGACACCACGGCGGCGAAGTGCCGCCCGGATCAGTTCCCGTGTGGTTGGCTCGTCCATGGCCATCGCCGCGCGGGACAGCGCGCGCGCCTCCGTCGTCGCACCGGGCACCGCCAGCCGGTTCCCGCCGGAACCGGCCGCCTGAGGACGCCGCCTCGTTGACAGGGGCACGCCTATGCCGGGCACGCCTGTGCCAGTACGCGGCCGCCCAGGCGTGTGTGACCCAGGCAGGGGTGAACCAGGGAGGGGTGACCCAGGCACGGGTGACCCAGGCACGGGTGACCCAGGCACGGGTGACCCAGGCACCGGTGACCCAGGCATGGGTGACCCAGGCACCGGTGACCCAGGCGCGGGTGCGCCCAGGCCGGCCTCGAGGGCCGTACGCGCCGCCTCCGCTGGCGGGAGACCATTCAGGATCAGGCGATGCATCATTTCGAGCCGGGCTACGTCAACGGCGTCGTAGCGACGGTGGTGTCCCTCGCTGCGGCGGCTGGGCCCGATTCCGTAGCGGCGGTCCCAGGTCCGCAGCGTGGACGCGGCCACGCCGAGGCGCCGCGCGACCGCGCCCACACCGAACCCGGGGCTGGCGCTCTCCATGACCTCCCCCAGTGAAGAACCTGCTCTCACAATTCTTGCGGAAATGATCAAGCAAACGGTTGCATCCCGCGACCGACGTTACAAATCGGCTGATTCACTCGCACGCGGGTCAGCCGAATCGACGCCCCGGCCGAGACGGGAACCGCCACGATCAAGAACACCGCGGACCACGCCGACGTGCGGAATGGCTACCAGCGGAACCCGGCCACCATGACGTGACCGCGAGCGCCCGCCAACGGGTTGAAATACGAGAGGACTAACTGGGTCCGCGTGCTGAGCTCCGGATGCCCGATTATCGCGCGGCAGAAGTTCACGTAGCCACCACCCACCCGGCACGGGACGCGCCCGGATCTGATCCGCCGCCAGGGGCCGGCCGGTGCGCGCGACTCGTACACCGTGAAGCCGCCACCGATGTCTGTCTGCTCGACGAGGATGAGCTGGCGCCCGGCGGCAGCGAAGTCGGCCACGCTCACGGCGGACGGTCTCGCTCCGGCGATGATCGATGTCGCCACGGCGGCGTCAGGCGTCCACGGGCCGGATGAGCCGCCGATCCACCATTGGTAGCGAAACGGATCGGCCCAATCGAGCGGGCTGGCGGCCACCCGTGCTTCGAACACCGTCCCCGTTGCGCACCTTCCGAATGCCAGATCAGTGCACGTCGGGCCGAACAGGTACAGATAAGGACCGGAGAAGACCGGCGAGCCAAGCAGTTTGGCTGACGCCGCGATGCTGAGATCAACACCGGAGAACACCGTAACCTCGTTGCTCAGCGTGCCGGTGGCGGGATCGTATTCGACCAGGCCGAAGCCCTCGGGCAGGAAGCCACCTGCTCCGCTCAGCACGCAGTAGTTGTTGAACGCTATGAGCAGGTCAGGCGATGACGGCATCCGGGTGACGCCGCTGACCCACGACGTGGCGTAACCGCCGCCGTAGCCACATGGCAGACCGGCCAAGGTGACGAGCCCGGTGGGTGCGGGCAGGAATGGTGCAGGTCCGCGGCTGCCGGGCACCGCGCCGTTCGCCGTGCCCGGCGTTGTGCCCGGCGTCGTGTTCGGCGTTGTGCCCGGCGTCGTGCCCGGCGTCGTGTTCGGCGTTGTGCCCGGCGTCGTGCCCGGCGTTGTGGCGCGTCGTGCCCGGCGCGGCGGCTGGCGCGCCAAGCTCGCTCAGCCTGGCACGCGGGCCGCCGCGCCTGCCCGCGCCACGGTTGGACCCACCGCGGCCGTCGAGCCGCTGATGAAGTCCTTGAGCGCCCAGCTGAGGTGCCCGCTCGCGTCCGGCTTGCGTACGTACACGGGCGTGTCGCAGAACAACCAGAGGCTGCGCCGTGGGCTGGCCGGCAGCGGCTGGCTATAACCACAATCGCGGGCCAGGCTGACCTCACCCGAGCGCTCAAACCGGGACATGACCTGGACAGGCGCCAGCGTGCCCGGCTTGCTCAGCGGGCCGCAGGCCGCCGGCGCGGCCAGCAGCGCCGCGACGAGTATGACCAGGACCAGGCGGCGGCCGGGAGGGCCGGGACGGCCGGGACGGCCGGGACAGCCGGGACGGCCGGGACAGCCGGGACGGGCGGGACGGGCGGGACGGCAGCGACGGCCGCAAAGAAGTGGGCGGCCGGTCCCGGGGTGAGGCATGGTCACGGGCAGCCAATGTCGTCCAGGCCCTGCTCGATCGCGTACCCGGCCAGTTCCACACGATTGGGCGGTTGCAGCTTGCCGCGCGTATTCCACACGTGGTTCCGGACGGTCCGGTGCGACAACACAAGGCGCTGTGCCATCTGCCGATAGGACATGCTTTTCGCGACCAGCCGCACGCGCACCTGTCCGCCCACGTGACTACTCCTGGTCGCGGGCGGCCGCCTCGCTCCTGGCCGTCTCGCCGCCTGCCGGCCCGGCCCCGGCTATGTTGCCCTCAGCGCCGGGCGTGGCCGCGTCGCTCTCCGCGCGCCCGCCAGGGCTACCGTCACGGGGCTCACTCCCGCGAAGTCCGCTCACGGCCGCCTGGCGCTTGCGTGCGGCCTGAAGCTCCGCCTTGGCCTGCTGTGCGTACTTGTCCACGTACTCCTGCCCGGATAGCTCCATGAGCGCGTACATAATCTCGTCGGTGACCGCACGCAGGACCATGCGGTCCGATTCCATGTCGTAGTAGCGGGAGAAGTCGAGAGCTTCGCCAAACCGTACCCCCGGACGGAACCGCAGGTTGGGCCAGACCCTACCCGGAGGCTGCATCTCGAAGGTGCCCACCATCGCGGCGGGGACCACCGGGGCACGGCCTTCGAGTGCGAGCCTGGCGACGCCGGTCTTGCCCCGGTAGAGCCGGCCGTCAGGCGAGCGCGTGCCCTCGGGGTAGATGCCGAGCACCTTTCCCTCCGCGAGCACCCGAAGTCCCGTCCGCAGTGAACGCTCACTCGCCAGCCCGCCACCGCGGTCAACCGGGATCTGGCCGATGCCGCGGAAGAACGCCTTGCTCACGATGCCCTTGAGCCCAGAACCGGTGAAGTACTCAGCCTTGGCGAGGAAGATCACCTTCCGCGGCAGCGGAAGCGGCCCGAAGAAGTGGTCGGAAAAGGACAGGTGGTTGCTCGCGACGATCGCCGGGCCCTCGCGAGGGAGGTTCTCCGTTCCCTCAGCCCACGGTCGGAAGACGATCCTGAGGATCGGCCCCAAGATCACTTTCACCAGCCCGTAGAACACCCCGGCCTCCTCACCGTGGAACCACCCGTCTGCATCTTGCCACCAGGGACGTGGCAGTTCCTACCTGTGCTAGGCGCACACGTTGTCACGCGCCGCCCGCCCCCGTCGCGTGAATGATCCTGGCATGCGACGATGCCAGTCAGGTGATGTGCGAAAGCGAGGGATTCCCATGCCCGTCATGCCTGACGCCGAGCCGTACTCCCATGATGGCGGGCCGGTGGGCGCGCTGCTATGCCACGGATTTACCGGCTCGCCGCAGTCAATGCGCCCGTGGGCCGAGTACCTCGCGAGCGCCGGGCTGAGCGTGTCCCTGCCCAGACTGCCCGGTCACGGGACCACCTGGCAGGAAATGGCCCGTACCCGGTGGGAGGACTGGTACGCCGAGGTCGACCGCGCGTTCGAGGGACTGGCCAGGCGGGCAAGCGAGGTCTTCGTGATGGGCTTGTCCCTCGGCGCGTGCCTGGCGCTGCGGCTCGCCGAGGTGCACGGAGACGAGGTCAGCGGCCTCGTGCTGGTCAACCCGTCCATCGTCGCGGACAGCCGCCTATTCGCGCTCGCTCCCGTCATGAAGTACGTCGTGCCATCGCTGAAGGGCATCGGAAGCGACATCAAGAAGGAAGGCTCGCCCGAACTCGCGTATGACCGGGTGCCGGTGAAGGCGGCCGCGAGCCTGCCGCACCTGTGGAGCCTGACCAGAGGTGGGCTCGGCAAGGTCACGCAGCCGGTGCTCGTCTACAAGAGCTCCGAGGACCACGTGGTTGGACCGGCAAGCCTGGCAGCGCTGCGCAGCGGCCTGCCCCCAAACCAGCTCACGGTCAGGACCTGTGACAACAGCTATCATGTCGCGACGCTCGACAATGACGCACCGGCCATCTTCGAGGGAAGCGTGGAGTTCGTACGCGCGCACAGCCATGCCGGGAAGGAGTGAGCGGTGGACGAGCCGGACACGGCCGGGCGTGAGCACGACGAGGAAGAAATCTGGCGCGACCTCGTATCGCGGTTCGACGATCCTGCGGCGGACGAGGAAGCCGCGGAAGCCGCGCCCTGGCCGGCCGAGGAGAACGTGGATGCCAGGTTGTTCGGCACCCGTGTGATCAAACCGGCCGATCCCGACGCCCGCGCGGACGAACCGGCGGCAGCCCAGCCGGGCGAGCCGGCGACGGCAGAACCCGACGACGCCGACGAGCATTACATCCCGCCGCCTCCGCCGCCACTGCCGCAACTCGACAGCGTCACCAAGGGCGCCTGGCTAGCCCTCTTCGGCGGCCCGGCATACCTGCTTGTCGCCACGATCGCCGGCTGGACGATTCCCGCCTGGGCGGCCTTTTGCGGGGTGGCCGCGTTCGTTGGCGGTTTCGTCACCCTCGTGCTCCGCATGAGCGACGAGGACCGCGACGAGTCGGGCCCTGACGACGGTGCCGTCGTCTAGGACTGTCCCGGCAAAGCCAGCCAAGATGCATAACGGCTGCCGCGTGGCGCGCCGACCGCAAATTGCGGATCAGGCCTGGGCCGGAAGGCAGGGCATGTCTCGCAGATCTTTGGCGGCGACGACAGCGCCGTGCCGAATAGCCCCCTATCGGCTCCTCGAGAACAAGCGGGGCCTGCCGGATCGCCGCCTGGAGCACCGCCCGCATCCACCGAAATCTACGTAGTGGTCTGTCAGACCACTAGATGACCTAAAGCCATGGGAAGTCTGTATAGGAAGGTGATCAGCGGGAAGCCGTACTGGTACCTGCGCGAGATGGGCTGGGTGGACGGCAAGCCGAAGATGATCTCCGAGAGGTACGTGGGAAGCGCGGCCGACATCGAGGCGCTGCTGGATGCCCGCGAGGCCGCGGTGCTGCCCGAGCGCACCGCCACCTGGCGTTCGGGGATGTGGCTGCGGCCTGGGGGATGCTGGAGGACCTCGCCGTGGCCGGGATCATCGACGAGGTGACGGGGGCGCGGCGATCCGATGCGGGTGCTCGGCAGGGACCTGCCTGGCGCTGGCGGCGCTGAACCGGCTGGTCGCCCCGTGTCCAAGCTGGCCTTCGCGGACTGGTGGAAGACGACGGCCGGCGACCGGTCGCGAAGATCCCCGCCAGCGCGATGGATCACCGCCGGTTCTGGGACGCCATGCACGCCGTCCGGCTGGAGAAACTGGAGGAGATCTCCCGCGGATCGCGGTGCGGATCGTCGCCGCGTCCGGAGTGGACTGCTCCTCGGTGGCCCTGGACATGACCAACTTCGCCACCTTCATCGATACCGGCAACGAGAAGGCGCCGATCGCGCAGCGCGGCAAGGCGAAGCAGAAACGATGGGACCTGCGGATAGTCGGCCGGGCCTGGTGGTCACCCGCGATGGCGGGATCCCGCTGACCTGGCATGCCTACCCCGGAGACGGCCCGACGTCACCCAGTTCACCACCATGATCGGCCAGCCCCGCAGCCAGTACGAAGCGATCACAGCCGCGGCCGGCGGTGCGGCCAGCGGCGGCGCGGACATGACGGTGGTCTTTGACGCCGGGCAGAATTCCGAGGACAACTTCGCCCACCTGGCGGGCACCGGGCTGCATTACATCGGGTCGGTCCTGGCGTCGGACTGCGCGGACCTGACCGCCCTGCCCGCCAGCGCCCGTTCCATCGTCGATGCGGGCCGGTTCGGCGCCCTGACCGCCTACGACACCCGCCGCGTCGCCTACGGCGCCGAGCGCCGGGCGATGCTACCCACTCGCCCGAACTGCACGCCGCCAGGCCCGCGGGTTCGCCGGCACACCCTCGCCAAGGCCGCGAAGAAGCTGGACGAGCTGGCCGCACCCTCGCCGCGGCAAGACCCGCCGGCCCCGGGAGAAGGTCGAAGCCGAAATCGGGAAGATCACCACGAAGCCCTGGGTCCGGCGGGTGGTCACCTGGCAGCTGGACGGCGGGCAACCCAAGGACTTGCGCCTTACCTGGGGCATCGACGAGAACGCGAGCACCGCCCTGGAAGACGAGCTGTTCGGCAAGCACGTGCTCATTACCGATCACGACGACTGGCCCGCCGCCGAGGTGATCGCCGGCTACCGATCCCAGTCCGAGGCCGAGTTTTCCTTCCGCCAGCTCAAAGACCCCGCGTGGTGTCGTTCTCACCATGCACCACTGGACCGAGCACAACATCACAGTCCACATGTTCACCTGCGTCCTCGCCCTGCAGATCGCCCACCTGATGCGGCGCAAGGCCGCCCAGGCCGGCCTGGACCTGTCCGTGCGCGAGCTGCTCGGAGAACTCGCCGCCATCGGCGAGACGTGCTGCTCTACCTCTGTACCGGCGGACGGCCCAAGGCCCGCCACATGACCACCGAACTCAGCGGCCAGCAGCGGGAACTATATAAGATCTTCGCACTCCAGCGGTGGGCCCCCCGTAGTTGGGTCATAGGCGCCCGGCCACCCGGCACGCGCCGCCACCTGCGGAAAAGCCTGCAAGATCATTAACGGGACATGCCCTAGCGGCGGGCGAGGTCTGCGGCGCCGACGAAACCCGCGTCGGGGCCGAGCTCTGCCAGCAGGATCTGCGCGGGCATGCGGTGGCCGCGGCCGGCCAGCGAGTTCTCGAAGCTGGTCCTGGCGGGATCGAGCAGCAGGTGACCGGCCTCTGACACGCCCCCGCCGATGACGAAGCAGCCCGGGTCAAGGATGGCCGCCAGATCCGCCATGCCATAGCCGAGCCACGATCCCACGATGTCGAAGCAGCGCAACGCCGCGGGATCTCCCTCCGCGGCCGCCCGGGTGATCTCGGGCCCGGAGATCCCCTCCGGCCTGCCGCCACCGAGTTGCAGCAGGCGCGTCGCCGCTCCTGGTGACCTCCGAGCGAACTCGCGCGCCTCGGCCATGAGCGCGTTGCCGCTCGCGTACTGCTCCCAGCAGCCGCGGTTGCCGCACCCGCAGATGCGGCCGTCAGGCACGACACGGTAGTGGCCGGGTTCACCGCCCATCCCCCAGTGGCCGCGGTACAGCTCGCCGCCAATGACGATGCCGCAGCCAATACCGGTGCCGACGGTGAGCAGGATCACGTAGCCCTCACCGCGCGCGGCCCCAAACCTGGTCTCGGCCCAGACCGTGGCGTTGGCGTCGTTCTCCACCACGACTGGAATCCCGAGGCGGTCTTCCACGGCCTTCTTGACCGGCTCGTCACGCCAGCCAAGGTTCGGCGCGAACCCGACGCAGGCGCGGGCCTCGTCGACAAAGCCAGCGACGCCAAGGCCGACCGCGTCGACGACATGACGGCTGCATAGCTCGGTGACGACCTCACTGATCGTGGTGACCGTCTGCGCTGGATCACTCGAGGGCGTCGGCCGCCGCAGCTTCTCGACGATCTTTCCTCGCTCGTCTACCACTCCGGCCGCGACCTTGGTACCGCCGACATCGATACCTATGGTCAGGCTCACCTCAGGCCTGTTGCCCGTTCGGGGACGGCGGCATGTCAGGGGGCGGTGCCTGGCCGGGGCGCGCGGAAGGTTCCTGCGGCGCGGGCGGCGGCGCCGCACCGGCCGGCGCGGCGGGTTCCTGCCGCACAGCCGTGCGCGTTGCTGGGGGTGGCGCCGCGGGCTGCGGTGGCGGCGGGGGTGGCGCGCTGTCTTGCGGCCCCGGGATCCGGGAGATTGCCGCGTCGACCGCGGTCGCCACGTCATGCGCGGCCGACATCAGCGCCCCGGCGGTCTCGCCCACGCGGCCGGCCAGGTCGGGGTTCGAGTCGCGGGCCATGCGGATCGCACGGCACACCGGGCACCACGCGCACTCGGGCGCATAGCCGGCGGCCGAATCCGCGGGCTCGGTGGTCGCGGTCTCCCAAACGTCGCCGCTCTCGCCGCGGATGGTTCTGCCGACCTGTCCGGCGACCTGCTGGCCGACGCTGCGTGCGCCCGCGATGGCGATCCGCCGCTGAAGGTCATCGAGCCACGTCATCGGGCGTCTCCCAGGTTCTCGGTATACCTCTTCAGGCCGTTGAGCGCCTGATCGATAATCATATTTATCGCCTTGCGCTTGATTATTCCGAGCATGGGGATCCGGAGGTGCATGGTGAGGCTGTAGGTGACCTCGGTGCCAGTGTCATGATCGGCCAGCAAGTAGTCGCCGTGCAGTGCGGATAGCATCGTTGTCGGCTTGGTGAGTTCCCAGCTCGACCGGATGTCGGCGTCCCAGTCGTAGGCGAGCACAAGAGTGTCCTTGATGAAGCCGGCGTCCACGACCATACGCACCTGCCGCGCGCGGCCATCATCGCCCGGCTCGGTCACCTCGACGGAGCGGAACGAGCCGGCCCACTTCGGGTAGGCGTCGAAGTCAGCGATGACCGCCATCACGGTTTCCCGCGGCGCTCCGATCACCGTGCTCGAGCTTGCTACGTCTGCCATCGGCGCGCCCTTCTCCCGTCCGTAACCTTGCCCGGAGCGTACCCCTACCACTCGAGTACGTAAGGCGTCTGCGTGGCACGGAAATGACCGACGTTGACGCACTCGGTGGTGCCGACCCTCGCCCGGGCGGCGAGTGGCTGGTGCACGTGCCCGAACAGCACGTACTTCGGCCTGGTTTCCTTGATCGCCTCGAGCAGCGCCTCGCTGCCGCGTTCAAGCCGCCGCGCCACCGTGTCGTAGAGAAGATCGGGAATAGCCGGCGGGATATGAGCGCACAGCACGTCGACCTTCCCTACCGCCGCCACCTTAGCGGCGTAGGCGTCATCGTCGACCTCGTTCGGCGTGCGGTAAGGCGAACGCAGGCCGCCGCCGACGAAGCCGAACGTCCATCCATCAAGCTCGATCCGCTCACCGTCGAGGACCCGATGGCCTGGTCGCAGGTGGTCCTGCCACATGCGAGGGATATCGACATTCCCGTAGGTAAGGTAGGCGGGCTCCGGTAGCGCGGCGAAGAGCTCGGCGTACTGACGGCCCACGGCGGCCTCGACATGCTCTGCCGGGTCACTGCCGAGCGTCGCCCACAGCCCCTTGGAAAGCACCCGCGCCTCGTCGAATCGCCGCGCCGTGCGCAGCGCGATGAACTCACGTGCCTTCTCCTCGCCGAACAGGTCGGCGAAGATACCTTGCCCATGGTCAGCGTAGTCAACGAACAACAGCAAGTCGCCGAGGCAGAAGAGCGCATCGGCACCGTCACCTGACCGGGCGAGGGCCTCGGTCCTGCCGTGCACATCGCTCACCACGTGGACCCGCATGATGACACTTTAGGAGGCCGCGCGCATGGTGACGGGCAGCGCTGGCGGGTAGTGCCTTATTCGCGGCCCCGTTTCCGCGTTCCGCACGCTGCCGCCGGGCCGATGTGTGGCCGGCCCGGTACTACCGGTCAGTAGCTAGTCGCGATACGGTCCATTCCAGGCTGTCATGCAGCCCGACAGGACGTGACAAGGAGACGTCGTGCGCGAATACAGCACACCGACCCTGGTGGAGATCCCAGCCTCGGCCAACCTCACCGATATCGTGTTCAAGCGGGCGGCCGAAGCGCCAGACACCGTCGCGCTGCGCCGCAACGTCGGCGACGGCTGGCGTGATGTGACCGCCGGCGAGTTCCACCGCGACGTCGTGGCGACCGCCAAGGGCCTGGTCGCGGCGGGGATCGAACCCGGCGACCGGGTCGCGCTGATGTCCCGCACCAGGTACGAGTGGACCCAGATCGACTACGCGATCCTGTCCGCGGGCGCGGTGTGCGTGCCGATTTACGATACGTCCTCGGCCGAGCAGGTCGCGTGGATCCTTTCCGACTCGGGAGCCAAGGGCGTCTTCGTAGAGACCCCTGCGCACGAGGCCACGGTCGCCGACGTCCGGGACAAGGTCGCGGACCTCGGCCACGTCTGGCAGATCGACGCCGGTGCGCTCGGTGAGCTCGCCGCCGCGGGCGCCGGCATTTCTGACGAGGAGATAGCTAAGCGCCGCGGATCACGCGGCGCCGCCGACATCGCCACGATCATTTACACCTCAGGCACCACCGGCAGGCCCAGAGGCTGCGAGCTAACGAACGGCAACTTGCTCTCCGACGCGCGCAACGCGTTCGAGGGCGCGCTGGCCGAGGCGTTCGACATCGCGGGCGGGTCGACGCTGCTGTTCCTGCCGCTCGCGCACTCGTTCGCGCGAATCATCCAAGTGGGCTGCGTGCAGTCCGCGACGATTCTCGGCCACACGCCCGACATCGCCAATGTTCAGCCCGATCTCGCCTCCTACCGGCCGACCTTCATCCTGGCGGTGCCGCGGGTCTTCGAGAAGTTGTACAACTCCGCCGCGGCGCAGGCGGCGGACAGCCCGGTCAAGAAGCGGATCTTCGGGTTCGCCGCCGATACCGCCGTCGCCTACAGCAAGGCACTGGACAGCGGCGGCCCGGGCCTGCCGCTCCGGCTCCAGCATGGGCTGGCCGACCGGCTGGTATATGGCAAGCTTCGTGCCGCGGTCGGCGGGCAGGTCCAGTACTCGGTGTCCGGGGGCGCCGCGCTCGGCGAAAGGCTCGGCCACTTCTTCCGCGGGGCCGGCATCACGATCCTCGAGGGCTACGGACTTACCGAGACGAGCCCTGCGGCCGCGGTGAACCGGCCCAGCCGGAACAAGATCGGCACCGTCGGCCTTCCGCTACCTGGCGTCGCCGTCAGGATCGCCGACGACGGCGAGATTCTGATCCGGGGAGCGATCGTCTTCGCCGGCTACTGGCACAACGAGCCGGCCACGGCCGAGGTGATCGACAAGAGCGGCTGGTTCCACACCGGCGACATCGGGGAGCTTGACGACCAGGGTTTCCTGCGCATCACCGGCCGCAAGAAGGAAATCATCGTGACCGCCGCGGGCAAGAACGTCGCTCCCTCCATGCTCGAGGACCGGATTCGCGCTCATCCGCTGATCAGCCAGTGCATTGTCGTCGGCGACGGCAGGCCGTACATCGCCTGCCTGGTGACGCTGGACGAGGAGGCGCTCGAGCAGTGGAAGGACAAGCACGGCAAACCCGCCGGCGCGACCCTCGCCAGCCTCAGGGACGACCCCGAGCTCGTGGCGGAGATTCAGGCAGCGATAGACGATGCCAACAAGGCGGTGTCCCGGGCCGAATCGATCAGGCGGTTCCGCGTGCTCGGCACAGACTTCACCGAGGCAGGCGGCCACCTCACCCCCAAGCTGAGCGTGCGAAGGTACCTCGTGACGAAGGATTTCGCGACCGAAATCGACGCGCTCTACTCGTAGGAGCCTGCTCCTAAGCGGGCTGGCCGCCTGACAGCACGGCCGCCAGGCGCTCTGCGACGAGGTCCCAGCGCCACTCGGCCTCCACCCAGCCGCGGCCCGTTCTCCCCATGGCCGCGGCGCGCTCGGCGTCGCTGAGCAGCTGGATGAGCGGGCTGGCCACCGCTGTGGCCGACCTGCCGTCCACCACGAAGCCGGTCTGACCGGGGAGCACAGCGTCAGGGGCGCCGCCAGAGTCACCTGCGACGACAGGCAGGCCGGACGCCGACGCCTCCAGGTAGACGATGCCGAGCCCTTCCACGTCAAGGCCGCGCCTGCGGGTGCGGCAAGGCATGGCGAAAACATCACCGGCGTCGTAATAGGCCGGCAGGTCCCGCCAGGGCACCGAGCCGGCGAACGTGATCGAAGATTTCACGCGGAGCCGTTCGGCTAGATTCTCCAGCGCCGCCCGATACCTTCCGCCGCCGACGATGAGCAGCGCCGCATCGCCGATCGCGGCACGTACCTGCGGCCAGGCGCGGATCAGCGTGTCCTGCCCCTTACGCGGGACAAGCCGCGACACGCACACGACGACCGGGCGCCCGGCTAGGCCAAGCCGCTCCCGCACGGCGGCGCCGCCGCTGCCCGGCCGGAACTCGGTGACGTCGACGCCGGGTGCGAGGCGGACCATGCGGGCCGCCGCGGCCGGTGACAATGCCATCGCGAGCCGGGCACGGAAGTAGTCGCCGAGGTAGGTGACCACGTCGACCTCGTCACCGATCCTGTGCAGCAGTTGCCGCGCGCCCGGCAGCATGGCCCACCCGGCCTCGTGGCCGTGCGTCACTGCGACGCATCGCTTGATCCCGGCGCGGCGAAGTCCCGGGGCGAGCAGGCCGAGTGGTGCCGCCGCACCGAACAGCACCGTGTCGCAGCCGTATGCCTTGACGATCTCCTGCGCCCGGCGGAGGACTCCAGGGACGGGCAGCATGAGCGAGCCGCGATGACGGATGACGGGGAACGGCTGTCTCGCGTCGAAGGCGGCCGCACCCTCCCATCCCGGGGCATACACGACGACGGAGTCGGGCGGCCGCGCGGTGACGAGCGCGTGCACGAACGACTGGATGCCGCCCTGTCTTGGCGGGTAGTCGTTGGTGACCACCAGGGTCTTCGGCACCACGCTCGGAAATCCTAGTCGCCGGCACGGCAATGATTGCCGGTTCCCGGGCCGCCCGGGATACCGCATCCGATCATGGGCAACTCGTCAGCTCCGCCGCTCCGCCGCTCCGCCGCGGTGACGTCACTGGGGCGGAGCGGCGGAGTAACCACGAGGTGTTTACCGGCCCACGCGCTAGGGCGTCCCGCAGATCTCGGTGGATGCGGGGCGGTGCTCCAGGCGGCGATCCGGCAAGGCCCTGCGTGTTCTCGAGGAGCCGATAGCGGGCGGCGACACGGCAGTGCCCGTCCACGACCCCGGTCGTTCGCCTGGGGTCGTGGGCGGCACTGCCGCGCCGCCAGAGATCTGCGAGACGTGCCCTACGGGCGGGCGGCGCCGTCGAAGGTCTGTGTGTACCAGGACGTGTCCATCGGGATCTCTTCGACGTTCTCGCCTGGCTGCGGTGCGTCGACGATCATGTTGTTACCGACGTACATCGCGACATGACCTTCTCCGTCGTAGTACAGAAGGTCCCCTGGCTGGATGCTCGCGGTCGAAATATGCGGGAGCGCCGCCCACTGGGCATAGGTCGTACGCGGGATCTGCACGCCCGCGTTCGCCCACGCGGTCATCACGAGTCCCGAGCAGTCAAAGCCGTCGGGGCCGGTGCCGCCCCATATGTACGGCTTGCCGATCTGGGCCATGGCAAAGGCCACCGCCGTGCGAGCCGCGCCGGTAGCCGGGCCGTTGTAGGCGATGCCGCCACCGCTGCCACCACCGCCGCCACCGGCACCACCGCCGCCACCGGCACCACCGCCGCCTGACGAGCCGCCAGTGCCGCCACTGCCGGCCGTGCCCGACGGCGCTGGTGCGGTGAGCTTGTTCAGCTTGGCCTGGTTCTTCGACACGAGCTTCTTGAGCCGCTCGTACTGTGCCTGCTTGCTCTTTTTCAGCTGGCTGATCGCGGCGGTCGCGCGTGTCTGCTGCTGGTCCGACTGGATCACCGCATTCGCGGCACTGACATATGCGACCAACTGCGCGCGCCTGTCCGTGGACAAGTGGTTGAGCAGGGCCGCCTGGTCGAGGACTACCTGGGGGTTGTCGCTGGTGAGTATCGCGCTCACCGAGTTGAGGCTGCCTTGCTCGTACGCGGCGGAGGCGATCTGCGCGACGGCGGCGCGCGTCATGCTGAGATTCTGCCTGTCCTCGCCGAGCGTACGGTCGATCATCTTCAGCTTGGCGGTGGCTGACCTCAGATCGGCGATCGACTGGTCGTACTCCTGCGAGACGGCGTCAAGCTGCGACATTAACTCGCTGATCTTGGCCCGCACCTGGCTCGCGGTCGGATTTGGTGTGGCGCTTGCCGCCCCACCGAAGGCGATGAACGCACCGGCTAGCGCGACGCCGGTGATGGTTACGACGCCTCGACGTAGCCTGGAGGCGTTTCCTGCCGGGTGCGCACCCACGTATGTGACACGCTCCTTCTCCCACGCGCCGCCTACCGGGTGAGCTGACGGGTTCGGGCGGTGGAAGACGCGCCCTACGGGTGCGGCCATCAGATGACCGCTCCCGATTCACCCCTGGAGGAACAGACCCGGCGGCACGCGCCACTGGGTTGTACGGTCTCCTCCGGCGGTTCCCCGGCTCCAACGCCGACGGTGCGGCGATGAGGACTCGGCGGGAGCCCATTACTGCCGCCACGATGACAGCTGAAAAGTAATGTGGCTCGGGCGGAGACATTAGTGAAGATCACGAACCGTTTCAACCACTTCGGACAGACTCGCCCGGCGTGTCGCAATCTGTGTGAAGCCCGGCGCTGACAACGGCCGCCATGCTGCCGTTGCTGTAGCCGCCGCCGTCGCTGAACGGTTCCTTTGGTTCAGGGCAGCCGCGTGACCTGCGGTTCAAGTCCGTCACGGCCGCGGGCACCCGCACGTCCGCGGGCGCCGTCACCGCCGCGCGGGCGCCGTCACCGCCGCGCGGGCGCCGTCACCGCCGCGCGGGCGCCATCACGTCCGCGGGCACCGTCACGTCCGCGGGCACCGTCACGTCCGCGGGAACCCTCACGGCCGCGGGCGCCGTTACCGCCGCGCGGGCGCCGTCACCGCCGCGCGGGCGCCGTCACGTATGCGGGCACCCTCACCACTGCGGGCCACGATTCAGGATGCGTGCGCGTCGGGGAGGGCAAGCCGCAGCGGCGGCACCATCCCGGCATCTGCGAGCGTGCGGAGTGCGTGCCTTTCCGGTTCTTCAATCTCGACCTCGACGCTCAACAGCGCGCCAACGACACAATCCTTGCAGGCGATTTCACGCATCTCGCACCGGTCACAGTCGATCAGCATGGCCGCTCCCTCCAACTCGTGATCCCGCGTGCCGGAACCACGGATGAGACGTTAGAAGGAGGCACCGACATTTCCCTGTGCGGCCATGTCAGCCTGGCACCTGGCACGTGCTTGCATCAGTGTGAACCCACAGCACCAGAGGGGTGCCTGTGACCCTTGCCCGACGATGCCGTATGACACACGATGGCCCATTGTGTGTCAAATTTGACGCCCAATGGGCCATCGTGTGTCATCGCGAGTCCTCGCCCGAGCCGAAATAACGGGGTGTGGCCCTGGCGGAGGGAGCGGAGGGAGTTGAAATGCCTGCTGCAGATGCGGATTGGCGGCAGCAAATCTAACGACGATGTGCTAGCCGGGCCTGGCGACGAGTTCCACGGTCTCTGCGGTATCGCACCAACGGCAGCGGACCTGCTCGACCGTCTCCGCGAGCACTTGGCACTCCTCGACCTTCGGTTCTCCCGACAGGTCCTGGTGCACGTACTCACGGGAACGGACCGTTCTGGTGACGTCGAACCTTGTCAGGTTGCCGCAGCGGGTGCAACGCCACCGTGTCTGCCCGGTGGGCCAAGACACGCCCATGTAATCCCTCCTGGAGATCGGGGCCTCTCGGATCGCGGGCCGCGCACGGCCGCGCCGCCTCAGCGGCCTGCCGGGCGCTCCGCTCGCCTTGCGCCTAGCCCGGGGTGGGCGCAGGGAGCGCCGAGCCCGCACCGCAGAGCGCGCACCGCACGGAGCAAGCAGAGCCCGCATGCGCTACCCAAGCGTACGGGGCGCTGCTTCATGTCACACGGGGATTACACCGCGTTTGCGCACCGGCGGCGCCAACCGCTTGTTTTCCGAGATCTTCAGGCCACGGATAATGTGCCCCCTGGTATCGGCGGGGTCGACGATGTCGTCGATGAGCGCTTGCTTGGCCGTGAGGTAGGGATCGATCTGGGCGCGCACCGTCGCGAGCAGGTCCCGCCGCAGGTCGTCCTGCGGCGCACCGGGCTCCGCGGCGGCAAGCTGACGGCGGAACAGGATATTGACCGCACCCTCCGGTCCCATGATCGAGATCTCGGCAGTCGGCCAGCCCACGATGTAGTCGGCCTCATACTGGCGTCCGCCCATGACGTAATAGCCGGCCCCGTAGGCCTTGCGCAGGATGACCGTAACCTTCGGCACGGTAGCGCACGAGATGTTGTGTAGGAACTTGGCACCGTGCCGCAGGATGCCCCGGTGCTCCACCTCACGTCCGACGACGAAGCCCGGGACGTCGACGAGGAAGACGAGCGGTATCCCGAACGCGTCGCAAATGTTGATGAACTTGGCCGCTTTGTCCGCCTCGTCCACGGAGATGGCGCCCGCCCGGATCATGGGCTGAGACGCCACGATGCCCGCGGGGCGGCCCGCGAATCTTGCGAAACCCGTGATGAGGGCCTTGGCCCAATCCGCCTTAAGCGGAAAGAATTCGCCGTCATCGGCGATTTCCTTGATCACACGGCGCATGTCGTACGCCTTGCGAAGGTTGGCGGGCACGATCTCGTACAGCTTCTCTGAGCGTCGGTCCGGCGGATCGGAAACGGGCCTGACTGGCAGCGGGTCGCCGTAGCGCGAGGGCATGAACGACAGGTACGCGCGGACCAGGCGGAGGCATTCCGCGTCGTCGGCGGCCTCGGCGTCCGCCACGCCGGAGATCTTGGCGTGCACGGCCGAGCCGCCCATCTCCTCTTCCGTGAGCTCTTCCCCTGTGGCGGCGCGCACAAGGTGGACACCGGCGAGGGCCATCGACGATGTGCCCTTCACCATGGGGACGAAATCGCACAGCGCCGGCACGTACCCGGTCCCCGCGCTGCAGTGCCCGAGCACGGCACCTACCTGCGGCACGACCCCGCTCATCTGGCTCATCTCACGGAACAAATCACCGGTGCCGCCGAAGGCGCCGACCGCCTCGTTAACCCGCCCGCCGGCGGAATCGAGCAGGTAAACGACGGGATACCCATGGCGGACGGCTAGCTCTCGGGTCCGCGCGGCCTTACGTTCGCCATGCACGCCCATCGACCCGGCGAGGACGGTGAAGTCGTAGGCAATGACCGCGGCTCTGCGGCCATCGATCTCGCCGGTGCCGGTGACGACCCCGTCCGCCCAGGTACGGCGCCCGGAAGTCTGCGGTGTGTCGGCTGCCTGGGCCAGCAGGCCGGCCTCGGTGAATGTCCCCACGTCGAAAAGAAGGCCCAGACGTTCCCTGACGGTCCGCTTGCCGAGCCCGTGCTGGCGTTCGACCAGCTTGTCACCACCCATCCCGAGCGCATCGGCCTTCCGCTCAGCCAGATCGCGCGCCAGTTCGCGCATGGCGGCTGCGCCATCTGCGGCACCGTCTGCGGCACCGTCTGATGCCCGTCTCGGCTGGGCGTCCACTAACCCTCCCGCGATACCGAATGAGATTCGATGTGTCGTACGGTACCCCCCCGCGCGCCAGCACCCCGGCATCCCGGTGCGCCTCGCTGGCCCCGCACGCAGCCTCGCGCTGCGCCTGCGCTGCCCCGCGCTGGCCCCCATACTCTGCCTCGCGCATGCCCTCACCTTGAGGCGGCGCATCCGGCGGGCGGTGTCCCCGTATTGTCGGTACCAGGGCCTATCGTCGGCAGCGTGACGATCTCGAGTGGCGTGCCGGAGGCTCGCAGTGACGGCGCGCGCGAGACGCCAGCCCAGACCGATTCGGCGGGGCCGGGTGATATACCGCTTGAACCATGCCTCAGCCTGGTGCAGGGAGCCCTCGACGGACTGGCCCGCCCGCTGGCGGAAACGGAATTCGTGGTCGTCGATCTGGAGACGACTGGCGGCTCTCCCGCCGACGCTGCGATCACAGAAATTGGCGCGGTGCGTACCCGCCAAGAGGGCCGCGGCGGGACGGACGCGCCAGGCAGTGAATTCGCCGCCCTGGTCAACCCGGGCCGTGCCATACCTCCGCACGTCGCCGCTCTGACCGGAATAACAGATGCCCTCGTGGCCGCCGCTCCCCCGGCTGAGGAGGTGCTACCCCGGTTCATTGAGTTCGCGGCCGGATCCGTGCTTGTCGCGCACAATGCGCCGTTCGACATCGGCTTTCTCAAGGCGGCGTGTGCGCGACACAACCTCACCTGGCCCGCGCTGCCCACGCTGGACACCGCGGCGCTGGCCAGGCGGATGCTCACGACCGACGAGGTCAATGACTGCCGGCTCGGCACGCTCGCCGACTTCTTCGCCGCAACCACACGGCCAAGCCATCGCGCACTTGACGACGCCCATGCGACGGCCGCGGTACTGCATGGCCTCCTAGACCGGCTCGAGCGCCGCGGCGTGCACACGCTCGAGGCGCTTCATGGTTTCGGCCTGCCGCCAGCGCCTGAGCGGCGGCGGATGCGCCTGCTCACCGCCACCATTCCCCGCACACCCGGGGTATGCGTATTCGTCGGCGCGGACGGGCAGGTGCTGCACGTCGTACGCAGCTCCGATATGCACGCACGTGCCTGCGGCTACTTCGCCGCGGCCGAGGCTCGCCGAGAGATTCGCGAAATGATCAGCAAGACGGCCCGGATCTTGCCGCTCAGCTGCGCAACGGCGCTCGAAGCCGAAGTCGCGGAGATCCGGCTGATCGCCGTGCACCGGCCGCCGCTCTGCACGGGACGGCAGTTGCGCGGCGACGGGGCCGATACCACGGGCGCCGCTCGCCGGGTCCGCTCCGCACCGCCCGGCGGCCCAGCGCACGACAGCCCAGCGCACGACAGCCCAGCGCACGACAGCCCAGCGCACGACAGCCCAGCGCACGACAGCGGCAGCCCGGCGCACGGCGGCCCTGCGCACAGTGGCGTTGAAAGGCCGGGCGGGGACACGCCTGACCTCGCAGTTCAGCCGCTCGCGGCGGCCCGATGCGTGGTCGCGGCCCGGCCGCGCTTCGCTGGCGGGTGGGATGTGGCATGGATCGGAAACGGGCTGCTTGAAGCTACTGCGGTGCTACCGCGGGGTGCTATGCCGCCAGCATGCGAGCGGGCCCATAAGACGGGCAGCCTGCTCGGCCAGGTAATGCCGTGCGCCGTCCCCCCGGCGTCGCCCGCCACCGCCGGAGCAGGGAGCGCCGAGACTGCCTGCCTGGTGAGCTGGCTGGAGTCACCCGGCGTTCGGCTCATCAGGGTGGAAGGCACCTGGTGCTCGCGGGTCCCGCCGTAGGCGAGTCAGATAACCTACCGCTGTCGCCACGCGAGAATGCAGCCGCCAGCTGGGCGGTGCTGCCCGGCGGGTGCTGCCCGGCGGGTGCTGCCCGCGGGTGCTGCCCGGCGGGTGCTGCCCGGCGGGTGCTGCGCGGCGCCCAGGGTGGGCGCTGCCCAGCAGACGGTGCCCAGCAGACAGTGCCCAGCAGACGCTGCCCAGCAGACGCTGCAACCAGGGCGACGGCGAGGCAGCCGGCGCTAAGGAGACGGCGGCCACATAGCGATTCCGCCGGATGGTTCCGTAGGAGGCAGAAAGTGGTCACCGCGATAGTTCTCATCCGCACCGAGGTCCAGCGCATCCCCGAGGTTGCCGCCGAGATCGCGCAGTTCCCCGAGGTCAGCGAGGTCTACTCGGTCACGGGCGAGTTCGACCTCGTCGCGATGGTGCGGGTCCGCGCACACGAGGACCTCGCGGACGTCATCCCCGGGGGACTCAACAAGGTGGCCGGCGTCACGCACACGGAGACCCACGTTGCGTTCCGCGCGTATTCACGGCACGACCTCGAGGCCGCGTTCGCTCTCGGCTTCACCGACGGGGCAGAAGGCTAAATTTGCACGCCCTCGATCCGGCGGTCAGCGGCTCACCGGGATCTCCGAGGGCGGTTCAGGCACTCGCGGCAAGCCGCTGCGTTGCGAGCGCCCAGCGGCTGAGCAGCGCTTCTGCGGCTCCCGAGTCGACGGCGGCGCGGGCGCGGGCGTAACCGTCACGCAGTGACCCGGTCAGCGCATCCGCGCCTGGCACTCCCGCGTCGGCGGCCAGAGCCGCCGACGCGTTCAGCAGCACGGCGTCACGAACCGGCCCAGGCTCGCCGCCGAGCACCGCGCGCGCCACGGCCGCGTTGTGCGCCGCGTCCCCCCCTTTCAGGTCAGCGGGCTCGGCGCGGGCGATGCCAAGGTCGGCCGGGTCGAGCAGAACCTCGCTGACCTGCGCCTCCTGGCCAGGCTGAACAACCCACACCCGCGATGTCGTCGTCGTGGTGAGCTCGTCGAGGCCATCGCTGCCATGAAACACAAGCGCTGAGCACCCGCGCCCGGCGAGGACCCCGGCTATGACCTCACACATGCCCGCGTCCGCCACCCCGACCGCGAGCGCCTGCGGCCGGGCGGGGTTGGCCACCGGGCCGAGGAAGTTGAACGTCGTCGGCACGCCCAGTTCGCTCCGCGCGGTGGCCGCGTGACGCAGCGCAGGATGGTAGAGCGGCGCGAACAGGAACACGATCCCCGTTTCCTCCGCCACCCGCTCGGTCAGGGCAGGGGGCAGATCGATAACCACACCGAGCGCTTCGAGC
Source organism: uncultured Actinomycetota bacterium (assembly GCA_963727015.1). Classification (GTDB taxonomy): domain Bacteria; phylum Actinomycetota; class Actinomycetes; order Streptosporangiales; family Streptosporangiaceae; genus DATFVJ01. Next base: position 341,503 of record CAVSEV010000012.1, read on the forward strand.
ACATCTGCGGCGCCGCACGCCGATGACGCGGCGCGGTTGCCGTGTTTGGCCATCTTGGCGCCCGCAGCGGCCGCGACGATCGCGCCCATCGTGGAGATGTTCACCGTGCGTGCCCCGTCGCCACCTGTCCCGACAAGATCGGTGATCCGGCCTGGGATCCACAGCGGCAGCGCGTGATCGAGCATGGCCTGCGCGAGGCCGGTCATCTCGGCGGCCGTCTCACCCTTCGCACGCAGCGCCACGCCAAAGCCCGCGATCTGCACAGCGGTGGCCGCGCCGGTCATGATCTCGTTCATCGCCCACGCGGCCTCCGCCGTCGTGAGCGACTGACCCTTCACAAGGGCACCAATCAGGGCCGGCCACGTAGTCCTGGAATCCATGGCGCCACCTCCGGAGTCGTTAGGGATCATGGGGCGCGGTACCGGTCCGGTGCGGAAGCGACCGCGCGAGCGGGTGCGTTCCAGCCTGGGGCCCGCTCCTTCACGCTTGCGTAAGCGCGGCGCGGTGGCGCATGAGGCCGGCCAGCGCGGCCGCTAGTGCCGGGGGATCAATGGGGTGACTGACCACGGAATCGGCGCCGCTCCAGGTGGCCAGCCAGCCGTCGTCAACCCGGCCGATCACCAAGAGCACAGGCGGGCAGTTGTAGATCTCGTCCTTGGCCTGCCTGCACACGCCCATCCCGCCGGCGGGCTGCGCCTCACCGTCGAGAACCATGATGTCAATCCCGCCCGCGTCGAGGCGGCTGAAGAGCCCCGGCTCAGTCGCGCACTCGATCAGCTCGGCCGGCGGGACATCAGGCGCGGGCCTGCGCCCGATGGCAATCCGGATCGCAGCGCGGGTACCGCCGTCATGGCTGTAGACGAGGACCTTCATCGCCTTTTCTCGCGGCGGGTCCTGCGACGAGCTGTGCGTGTCCTGCGACGAGCCCGGCGGGTCCTGCGACAAGCCCGGCGGCTCCCGCGACAAGCCCGGCGGGATCTGCGACGAGCCCGGCGGCTCCCGCGACGAGCCCGGCGGGATCTGCTGTGCCTGCGACGATTCGTCGGTACTGCTCATGTGTTCGTCCATTGGTTGGCGGCTGCGTGAGCAACAGGGTGCGGTCACGGTGTACGCAAGGATGCTAGCCGCCCCCGATCACGGTTGCCTGACGCGAGTACGGGGGGCGCGCGAAACAGAGCCGCCGGGTATCGCAATAATGGCCCACGTGGCGACAGTAACCAGGGCCGAGACGGCGCCACGCGCGCCGTCCCCGTATCGGCCCAACCTCGTCAGCGTGGGCACCATCATCTGGCTGTCCTCCGAGCTCATGTTCTTCGCGGCCCTGTTCGCGATGTACTTCACGGTGCGCTCGGTCACCAAGGGGGCAGGGGGTGTCTGGCCCGGGGCCCATCTGAACAAGCCGTTCGCGTCCATCAACACGACGGTCCTCGTGCTGTCCAGCGTCACCTGCCAGATGGGCGTGTTCGCGGTCGAGCGCGGCAAGATCAGGCGCACCGGCCCGCTGCTCCGGCCCGCGTTCTGGAAACTGAGCTGGGGCCTGCGCGAGTGGTACGTACTTTCGTTCCTGATGGGGCTTTTCTTCATCTGCGGCCAGGCGTACGAATATCACGACCTGGTCACAAAAGAGGGTGTCACGCTGTCGTCCAGTGGCTACGGTTCGGTGTTCTACCTCACCACCGGTTTCCACTTCCTGCACGTGTCCGGCGGGCTGATCGCGTTCCTCTTCATCCTCGGACGCACGTTCGCCGCAAAACGCTTCACCTATGAGCAGCAGATCAGCGCCATCGTCGTTTCGTATTACTGGCATTTCGTCGACGTGGTGTGGATCGGCCTCTTCGCGACTATCTTATCTCATCCACTGAGCCATCTCATCCCACTGAGCCATCTCATCCCACTGAGCCATCTCATCCACTGAGCGGAGACAGGGACAGCAGTGAGCTGGATCACCGCGCGGCGACGGCACCCGGCGGCCGGGTACGCCATCGTTCTTCTCGGGCTCGTGCTCGTCGGCGTGGTTTACGCGGCACTCGCCGGGCACCGTGCCGCGGCGGCGGGCGCTCCCCCGGGTTACAGCGGGCAGGACGTCGCCAAGGGCAGGCAGTTGTTCGGGCAGGAATGCGCAACCTGCCACGGCCTGAACGCCGAGGGCAGCAGCAGGGGTCCCAGCCTCATCGGCGTCGGAGCCGCGGCTGTCGACTTCCAGGTGAGCACAGGCCGGATGCCTGCCAAAGAGCAGGGCGCACAGGTGCCACAGAAGCCGCGCACCCTGAACGCGGCGCAGACTCGGGCGCTCGCCGCCTACATCGCCTCGCTGGGGGGCGGCCCAGCGGTCCCGACCGCGGCTGAGGTCAATACCTCCGGCGCCGACGCCGGGCTGGGCCAGCAGATCTTCGTCGCGGAGTGCGCGCAATGCCACAACTTCAGCGGCGCCGGCGGCGCGCTGACCTATGGCAAATACGCCCCCGCCCTCACCGCGGCGACTCCGACGCAGATCTACGAAGCGATGCTGACCGGCCCGCAGTCGATGCCGGTCTTCAACGGCACAACCATCACACCGAGCGAGAAGCGGGACATCATCAAGTACATCACGCAGACTCGGGCTGAGCCCAATCCGGGCGGATTCAGCCTGGGCCGCGTCGGCCCGGTGACCGAAGGCCTCGTCGGCTGGCTTTTCGGCCTGGGCCTGGTGATCGTGGCCGCCATGTGGATCACTGCGAAGCAGCGTGAGCGATGACTGAACACGACAACCAGCACGAAGGCCCGCAGGGCGGCCAGGCGAGCGAAGCCAGCCCCAGCAGAGCGCGCCGACGCCGTGTGATCGGCACCCCCCCGCCCGCGGCGGGGCGAAAGCTGCTCGGCGACGGCGGTCCTGGCGACCGGCCCGCGGCGCCGGCCAAGCGGCGTGAACTGCCTGCCGAGCTGCCCAACGCCGAGCGAGCCAAGCGCGCCGAGCGGATCGTGGCGCTGTTCTTCACGATCTCCTTGCTGGCCAGCGCAGCGTTCGTTGCCTCTTACGTGATCTTCCAGGTCCACTCGGTCGACAAGGTCCTCAGGTCCAATCTCGGGCTCGGCCTGTCCATGACGGTCGCGTTCCTGGCCCTCGGGGCTGGCGCCACGATCTGGGTCCGGCACCTGATGCCACACGTCGAGCTGACCGAGGAGCGCAAGCCGCTGGCCTCGTCGGAGCAGGACCGTGCGGCGTTCGCTGAGACGTTCGAGGAGGGCGCCGGGGCGAGCCAGTTCGTCAAGCGGCCGCTGCTGCGGCGGAGCCTGCTCGCCGCGTCGACGGCGCTGGCGATCGCTCCACTGGTGCTGCTGCGCGACCTCGGTCCGTTGCCCCGCAAGCAGCTACGGTACACGGCGTGGCGGAAGGGCAGCCGGGTCGTTGTGCTGGGCACTAACAGGCCGCTCAGGCCCGCCGACTTCGCCTCGCCCGGCGGGATCATCACGGTGGTTCCTGAGGGAATCGGCAACGACCTGGACGCGCTGGCAAAAGCGGCTGTGCTTATTATCAAGTTCAGGCCGGAGGAACTTCTGCCGCCAACCGTTATGAACTGGACCGTTGATGGGATCGTCGCGTACTCCAAGATCTGCACGCATGTCGGCTGCCCCGCCGCCCTGTATGAGCACACGACGCATCACATCCTGTGCCCGTGCCATCAATCGACGTTCGACGCGCAGCGCGGCGCGAAGGTGCTCTTCGGCCCTGCACCACGCCCCCTGCCGCAATTGCCGATCACCGTCAACGCCGAGGGATACCTCGTGGCGCAGAGCGATTTCCATGAACCGGTCGGCCCGAGTTTCTGGGAGATGGGATGAGCGTTGACAAGGCACTGAGCGGCGTCGGAGGGTACCTGGACGACCGCCTCCGTGGTGCCAAGTCAGTACGCACCCTGCTCAAGAAGATCTTCCCCGACCACTGGACCTTCCTGCTCGGGGAGATAGCGCTCTACTCGTTCATCATCCTGCTGCTCACCGGAACGTTCCTCACGCTGTTCTTCAAGCCGAGCATGACCGACGTCATCTACCACGGCTCCTACACGAAGCTGAACGGCGTGCACATGAGCGAGGCCTACGCCTCGACGCTGAACATCAGCTTCGACGTTCGCGGCGGCCTGCTGATGCGCCAGATCCACCACTGGGCGGCGATCCTGTTCCTCGCCGCGATCATGGTGCACATGCTGCGGATCTTCTTCACCGGCGCGTTCCGCAAGCCGCGCGAGTTCAACTGGCTGATCGGCGTCACCCTGCTCGCCCTCGGTATCGTGGAAGGATTCGCTGGCTACTCCCTTCCTGACGACCTGCTCTCCGGCACCGGGCTGCGGATCCTGGAGGGGGTGCTGCTGTCGATCCCGATCGTCGGCACGTACATCAGCTTCTTCGTCTTCGGTGGCCAGTTCCCGGGGAACGACCTGATCCCCCGGCTCTATATCGTGCACGTGCTGCTGCTGCCTGCAATCATCCTGGCGCTGGTAAGCGTGCACCTGTTCCTCATGTTCCACCAGAAGCACACCCAGATGCCCGGCAAGGGGCGCACGGACCGGAACGTGGTGGGCGCGCCGACGTATCCGTATTTCATGGCGAAGACGGGCGCGTTCTTCTTCTTCGTCTTCGCGGCGTGCGCCGGGCTCTCCACGTTCGCCCAGATCAACCCGATCTGGCTGTTCGGTCCCTACAACCCCGCAGCGATCTCGGCGGCTTCGCAGCCCGACTTCTACATGGGCTGGCTGGAGGGCGCGCTGCGGATGATGCCCGCATGGCAGATCAACTTCTTGGGCCACAGCCTCGCACTGAGCGTCTTCATAGCCGGGCTTCTTGTCCTCGGCGTGCTCATAACAGGTCTGGCCATGTACCCGTTCCTCGAGCAATGGGTCACCGGGGATAAACGGGAGCACCATGTCCTTGACCGGCCGCGTGACGCGCCGACCCGGACGGCCATCGGAGTGGGCGGCGTCACCTTCTACGGCGTGCTCTGGCTGATCGGCGGCAACGACCTCATCGCCCGCTACTTCGACATCCAGCTCTACTGGACGACGTGGTTCGGCAGGATCCTGGTGATCGTCGGGCCGATCATCGCCTACATCCTGACCAAACGGATCTGCCTGGGCCTGCAGCGCAAGGACCGCGCGCTCCTGGAGCACGGCGTCGAGAGCGGCATCATCGTGATGAAGCCGACCGGCGAGTTCGTCGAGGTCACCCGTCCGCTAACTGAGGAAGCCAGCGCCGTCCTCACCAGCAGGAAGGAGCCGCTGAGGCTGCCGGCTGGCCAGGGGGCGGACGAGAACGGCGTGCCTGCCCCCGGGACCCGTGGCGTCATGGGCAAACTCCGGGTCAGGCTGAACCACGTGTTCGCCGAGGAGATCCCCCTTGCGGACGGGCACGGAGGTAACGGGCACGGCAACGGCCACCGCGAGATCCCCGGCGCCGAGGAACCGCCGGCGCTGCCGGAGGGATCCGAAAAGCCGGAGCCAACCGGCCGCCCGTGACCGCCCCGCAGCCATAACGGCTGCCGCGGCGGCGTGCGTGCTCATACGGCTTCGCCCTTGAGTGAGAACGACCCCAGGCGCAGCAGGTCAGCAGCGGAAGCAGGCACTGAACGTGCTCACCGCACGGGAACGCGCACCGTCATCTGAGCGCCGCCGCGGTTGACGTAGGACTCGCCGGCGGCGCGGGGGCCGATCGCCCGGGTGAGGATCGCTCACCAGGCGATGACACAGAAGCGGACGGCTCAGGAGTGGACGACGCCGCGGCCGCGCCAGGCCGCGCCGAGTTCGCCGCCGGCGCGGTCAGCGCACCGGGCATGGCGAAGTGACTGCCGTCCCCTCCTGCCACCATGGCCTCTTTCAGCGCGCTTCCCTTGACCAGTTTCTTCCACGGCAGGAACCAGATGGTCCAGCCGTCGCCCCAGGTTCCCCGCACCGGGCTCCCGACGATGGTGACCGGGTCGCCGCGGTCGGCGTGGTCGTAGTACCAGGCTGCGTAGCCAGGCGCCAGATTCACGCAGCCGTGGCTGACGTTCGTGAAACCCTGCTCGCCGACCGACCACGGCGCGCTGTGTATATAGTCGCCGCTCCAGGTGAACCGGACCGAGTCATAGACGAGCTCGTTGTAATAGCCAGGGTCACCACGGCAGACACCGAAACTGCACGAGTCCATATCGACCGGGTTGCCCTTCTCGATAGTCAGGTAGCTGCCATCCGGCGTGTCGTCGCCGGGCTGACCGGTGCTGATGGGCCAGTTGAATCGAAGCTTGCCGTTGACCCATACCCTCATCCGGTGACTGCTCGTGCTCGCCACCGTTACCAGCGACTCGCCGACGTTGAAGTGCCGCGAAAGATTCGCCGTACCATACATTCCATTCGCGCCGCGTACGCCGGCGAGATGGGCGGTAAAGCGCACCTTGTCGTGGACCGGCCAGTACTTCTTCGGCCTGAACCACACAGTCTTGTCGTCGAGCCAGTACCAAGCCCCCACCACCGGCTTGCTGCTTTGCAGTGTGAAGGACCGCTCCACCTGCGCCTTGTCATGGATCGACCGGTTGAACGTCACCATGATCGGCATGCCGACGCCCACGGTTTCGCCCGGCGCCATGTCGACGGAGGCGGTAAACGTTCTCGCGGGCGCGGAGGTGCGGAACGTCGAATGCTCCGTGGACGACCTGCCGCGCGGGCCGGCCGCCGTCGCGGTCACCGCGTACGTCTGCGGCGAGGCGAGCGCCCAGGTGCTGTGCCAGGTCGTGCCGCTGGGGTTGAGGTAGCCAGCCACCTGCGTTCCCGTCGGTGTTCTCGACGGTTACGCCGGTCAGGCGACCCCCGGATGCGCTGACCAGGACGCCCAGATCGGGCCGGTCATCGACGGAACCCTGGCCTGGAATGATCATGACCTGCACAGGTCTTGGCTGTCTCGCCGCGGCCCTGCCGCCCTGACAGGCCGTGGACATGACCGATGACACAGCCAGCATGGCTACCGGAGCCAGCCAGGCCCGGCGGCACCCACGCCGCCTCGCCATCGTCTTAATAGTCCCCCGCATGCTCAACCTCCCCCAGGTGGCACGCCACACTCATTCCCGCAGTAGCAGCAAGATAACGCTAAGTAAGGGGTTGATTGCGCCTTGGGCAGGCAAGGATTCGTTAACGCTACTGAATCATGAAACCGAGCAGTGGCGCGGGCTCAGTGCGCGTACTGGCCCCTGTAGTACTCGAACACGAACCCGATCGAGGACAGCAGCACGGCCAGCATCCCGATCAGGAAGAGCCACCAGCCGATCGCCAACCCAAACGCCGCGAGGGCAGCCGACAGGCCGGTGAACAGCGGCCACCAGCTATGCGGGCTGAAGAACCCGATTTCGCCTGCGCCCTCGCTGATCTCGGCGTCCGGATTATCTTCGGGTCGCGTACGCGGCAGGCGGCGGCCGGTGAAGAGCAGGTAGAAGCCGCTCAGGAAGGCGAGGCCGACCGAGATGCCGAGGGCGGTCGTTCCGGTCGGGTCATAGGACGTGAACCAGTAGATAACATCCACGACAGCGAAGAACGCCGCAGACAGCAGGAACAGGAAACCTTCGACCTTCATCGGTTACCTCGCGGAAAAAGCTGATTCGGTGTCACCTACTCGACCGCCGGTCGAGTAGCACCGGCGGGTTGTACCGGACGGCCTGCACGCACGTGCGGATGATGCAGATCGAACGCGGGCCGCTCGGAGCGAATCCGCGGTATGCGGGTGAAATTGTGCCGAGGCGGCGGGCAGCTGGTGGCCCACTCCAGTGAGTTCCCGAAACCCCATGGGTCGTCCACGGTCACCGTTTCGCCATGCCGCGAGGTAATGTACACGTTCCAGAGGAAGAACAGCGTCGACGCGCCGAGCACGAACGAGCTTACCGAGGAGATCTCGTTCAGGCCGGTGAAGCCCGCATTCGCGGGGTACGTCGCATAGCGGCGCGGCATCCCCTCCACGCCCAGCCAGTGCTGCACGAGGAACGTGCCGTGAAAGCCGAAGAACAAGGTCCAGAAATGCCACTTCCCGAGCGTCTCGTTCAGCATCTTGCCGGTCATCTTCGGCCACCAGAAGTAGAAGCCGGCGAACATCGCGAACACCACGGTGCCGAACAGCACGTAGTGGAAGTGCGCGACGACGAAGTAGGAATCACTTACCGCGAAGTCAAGCGGCGGTGACGCGAGGATGACGCCGGTGAGGCCGCCGAAAAGGAATGTGACAAGGAACCCGAGCGCGAACAGCATTGAGGTCTCGAACGTCAGCTGGCCGCGCCATATCGTGCCTGCCCAGTTGAAGAACTTCACCCCGGTGGGTATCGCGATCAGGAACGTCATGAACGAGAAGAACGGCAGCAGCACCGCGCCCGTGGTGAACATGTGGTGCGCCCACACGGTCATCGAAAGGCCCGCGATCGCGATCGTCGCGGCGACCAGGCTCTTGTAGCCGAACAGCGGCTTGCGGGCGAAGACGGGCAGCACCTCAGTGATGATGCCGAAGAATGGCAAGGCGACGATATAGACCTCTGGGTGCCCGAAGAACCAGAACAGATGCTGCCAGAGGATCGCGCCACCGTCGGCCGAGTCGAATACCCGCGCGCCGAGCTTGCGGTCAATCTCGAGCACGAGCAGTGCCGCCGCGAGCACGGGGAACGCCAGCAGTACCAGCATGCTGGTGAGCAGGATGTTCCAGGTGAAGATGGGCATGCGGAACATGGTCATGCCAGGCGCACGCATGCAGAAGATCGTGGTAATGAAATTGACGCCGCCGAGGATCGTGCCGAACCCGGACAGTACGAGGCCCATGACCCACATGTCACCGCCGATGCCCGGCGAATAGACGGCGCTGGTCAACGGAGAATAGGCGTACCAGCCGAACTCGGCCGCGCCGCCGGGGGCGAGGAAGCTGAAGAGCAGAATGAGCCCGCCGAACAAGAACAGATAGTAGCTGAACAAGTTCAGCCGGGGAAACGCGACGTCGGGCGACCCGATCTGGAGCGGCACAAGCTCGTTCGCGAAGCCGACGAACAGCGGCGTGGCGAACAGCAGCAGCATGATCGTGCCGTGCATGGTGAAGAGCTCGTTGTACTGCTGATCCGAGACCAGGTGCTGATTCGGCCGCATCAGCTGGGCCCGCATGATCATCGCCATGATGCCGGCGGCGAGGAAGAAGAAGAACGAGGTGATCAGGTACATGTGACCGATCACCTTGTGATCGGTCGACGACGCCCACGCGGCGATTATCGAACCCTTCCGCGCGGGGGGCGGTGCCTCCTCGGTTCCCGGGACCGGTTGCTGCGTGGTAGTCACTGTGCACTCCCAGCTTGTGCCTTCTGAGCTGCCTGCTGAGTGGCGATGTATTGCTGGAACTCCTGCTTGCTGACGACCTTTACCGTGAACAGCATCTCACTGTGGTACAAGCCGCACAGCTCCGAGCACCGGCCAGCGAAAGTTCCCGTCGCGGTCGTGGTGATCTGGAAATGGTTCGGATGGCCAGGCACCACGTCACGCTTGAAAAGGAAGGCGGGGACCCAGAACGAATGGATCACGTCAGGTGAGGTCAGGTTGAACCTGACAGTCTCCCCGACCGGCAGGACAAGCTGCGGGCCCGAATAGGACGCGAGCTGTGACACATCAACCGGATGCCCGAGCACCTCCACGTTCCCGAGGTCCGGGTACTGGAACTGCCAGCTCCACTGGAAACCGGTGACGTTGACGACCACGTTGGGGTTCGCCGACAGCTTGTCGATGTAGTTCTCATCGCGCGCGGTGAAGTAGAACAGCACCGCCACCATGATGAAGGGCACAACCGTATAGAGCACCTCGATCGGCAGGTTGTAGCGCACCTGCGGTGGCAGTTCATCCGAGCGCTTGTGGTAGAAGATCACCGTGCAGATGATCAAGCCCCAGACCAGGGCCCCGACCGCGAGAGCCGTAATCCACGAACCTTGCCACAGGTCCAGCGTCACCTTGCCCTGGGTGGTGATCGGCTTTGGCATGCCCAGCCGGGTGAACGCATTCGAGGTGCAGCCAGCCACGCTGGTGAGCAGCACCGCGACGACGGCTGCCCGCGCCACCAGACGGCGCCGTGTCATGGGGCGCCGCCCCACCGGGCGCCTCGGCCCCCGTGCTACCGAGCGCGGTGCCATCGAGCGCGGTGGCATCGAGCGCCAAGAGCGCGCCGGCTTCGCGCGCCCGCGGCGAATCGGCTGATGGGTGGGTCTCACAAAGCGAAACAGTACCGGGCCCGCGAGCGGCAGCTTCGGCGGGTCCCCGGTATTCGGCGAATCCGCGGATCAGCCTCGCCGCGCGAGCGGCCGCGCCAGCGGCCGTGCCGCCCGCACGAGCGGATCCTTGCACACTACCCGGTGCAAATCTGCCTCGCCGCGGGGCCGGCCGGATCGGCGCACCCACGGCACACCGGTAGCGGAGGGCGGAACCGCCCTGGCCGCCCGGCTACTGTCGTAATCGTGGCCTACCTGGACGCCGCCTCGGCAGAGCCGCTTCATCCCGCGGCGCGGGATGCGCTGCTCAGCGCGCTTGAGGACGGCTGGGCCGATCCCGCCAGGCTGTACCGCGAGGGACGGCGGGCCCGGATCATGCTCGATCAGGCCAGGCAGCGGGTCGCGGCGGTACTCGGCTGCCGCCCGGATGAGCTTTCCTTCACAGGTTCTGGCACCCAGGCGGCGCATCTTGCGGTACTGGGCACAGTGGTGGCCCGCCGCAGGTCAGTGCGGGGCGCCGGGCACATAACGGCGAGCGCGGTCGAGCATTCCAGCGTGCTGCACGCCGCCCGTTACTGCGAGCGAGAAGGCGCGCAGATAACGATCATCGGGGTTGATCGGCAGGGCAGGGTCGATGCCTCCGAGTTCGCCGCGGCGCTGAGACATACCGCGCCAGGCGCGGCACCAGAACACGCCACGGCGCCAGAGCGCCCCGGCCGCACGGTCCTGGCCTGCCTGCAGTCCGCGAACCCCGAGGTGGGAACGATCCAGCCAGTCGAGGAAATCGCCCGCGCATGCCGTTCGGTATCAGTGCCGTTGCTCGTTGACGCGGCGGCGTCCGCGGGCCGCCTGCCCATCCCCGGCGGCTGGTCACTGCTCACCGCGAGCGCGCATAAATGGGGCGGCCCGGCAGGGATCGGCGTGCTCGCCGTGCGCAAGGGCACCAGGTGGCGCAGCCCGCTGCCGGACGACGAACGCGAGGGCGGGAAGGTACCCGGTTACCCCAACGTCCCGGCCGCTCTGGCCGCCGCTGCCGCCCTCGAGGCAATGGATACAGAACGGCTCACGCGGGAAACCGCGCTCCGCGCTCTCACCGACCGGATCCGCATCCGGATTCCCGGCGTCGTTCCGGATAGCGTGGTGTACGGTGACCCTGTAAAAAGGCTGACACACATTGTGACATTCTGCTGTCTCTACGTAAACGGTGAGGCGCTGGTGACGGAACTCGACCGGGCTGGCTTCGGGGTGTCGTCGGGAAGTGCGTGCACGGCCGACACGCTGCAGCCAAGCCATGTTCTCGAGGCAATGGGGGTGGTTACGCACGGGAACGTCCGGGTATCGCTACCCCGTGCCACCACCGAGGACACGGTCGAGCGATTCCTCACCGTGCTGCCTGACATCGTCGCGGGTCTGCGCGGTAACGCGCATCCAGCGGTGAGCGCATGAGCACGCCACGACAGCCCGCGACGGTCACGCCCGCTCTCACCGTCGACGCACTCGGCCGCAAGTGCCCAATCCCGATCATCATGCTGGCGGAGCAGATCAGGGCCGTCCCTGTCGGCGCGCTGATCGCGGTCCTGGCGGACGATCCGGCCGCGCGGACCGACGTGCCTGCCTGGTGCCGGATGAAATCACAGGAGTTCGTGGTCGAGCAAGCACTGCCGCGCGGCTGGGCATTTGTCGTCCGCCGCTGCTACTGACGTCGCAACATGGATGAACGCGGCCCGAGTGAAGATCAGTGCGGCGCGCGCCTCCACAGCCGCTAGATCGCGGGGCTGGCGGGGCCTGAGACGCCATTGTGGGGCGCGGGGTCGCAGCGAACATGCCGGGAGCGGCAGTCGCCTGGTGATCACTCTCGGCCGCTTGACGGGCGGCTGGACTTGAAGCGGCCCGCGAATCGGGGATCGGTCTCCCACCAGGGCCTGTCCCCGGCGGCGCCGGGGTTATCTGCGGGGTTAGCGCCGCCCACCGGGTTGCTGACGGCGCTGTCCGCTGCGGAGCCAGCCGAGGCAGCCGCCGCAGGTGCTGACACGGCAGGTGCTGAGGCGGCAGGCGCCGCAGCGGCAGGCGCCGACGCGGCAGGCGCTGAAGCGGCAGGCGCCGAAGCGGCAGGCGCCGAAATGGCAGGGGCCGACGCGGCGGCGTCCCGCGCGTCGAGTGCCGCGTCGATCTCGGCAGCCTCCGCCTCATCTTCCTTGATCATCTGAATTAGCATTGCGGCGAGGAACGGCAGGCCGACGAGATCACCAAGGATCCACAGCGCTCCGCCACCGAGGACCTGATCGGTACGCAGGCTGGGGCCCCAGGGCCGGGCCAGCGCGCGATAGTAAGTCCCGGCGATGAGGCTCTGGTCGGCGATGACGGCGATGCCGAGGAAGGCGTCGAAGACCACCTCCGCGCCGGTAATCCACAGCGAGACCAGGTACGGGTACTCGCGTGGCACCGGGTCCACCCGCAGCAACGTCCAGAAGAAGAGGAAACCAGGGGCGATCAGGGCAACGTAAGTCAGTTCGCGCACCAGGTCATTCTGGAAGGCCGCGGCGTACCAGCCAGTGAAGTAGAGGAGGAAGGGCGTGGTGATCAGCACGGCGGCCGTGACGAGCGGGAAGGTGAGGATCCTGGCTGCTCTCCCCCGTAGCGCCGCCTCGATCCGGCTGCCGGCCGACCGCGGCAAGGCCGCGATCACGAGCGTGAGCGGCCGGCCGAGGGCCAGCAACAACGGCACCAGCAGCAACAGGAACACCGTCTGCACAGACCGCACCCAGAATAGGACATTCTGGTAGACGCCAATCCACGACATCGTCGCCACGATTAGCAGACCGAGGCCGAGGCCGACGAAGAACACCGGCCGGATGGCCGGCCACGGCTGGCCGCCCGTCCGGATGCGGCGCGCCGCGGTCAGGTAGCAATATGCGGCAAGCAAAGCGACGATCAGCACCGGGAGATCGAGCGTCCACGAGGTGAACGCCCTGCCGAGGGTAAGTTCTGGCGGGCCGTGGTAGCCGGCGGTCAGCAGCGGCGCGGCGAGGGGCGGCACACCGGCCACGTTACCGCCACGCCACATGCGACTCCGCGCGCAGCAGCCGCGGCGCTGAGCAGCGTCGTTCGGATCGGGTTCGGCGGCGCGCGTCTCGCAGCCAGCACGGCGGCCCAGCTCGCCGGTGGCCCCGCGGCCCGGCGGCTCGCCAGCGAGCGGCCCGGCTCCGCCAGCGGCCCGGCTCCGCCAGCGGCCCGGCTCCGCCAGCGGCCCGGCTCCGCCAGCGGCCCGGCTCTATCAGCGGCCCGGCCCCGCCAGCGCGCCGCTACGGCGGACTCGGCCAGCATCCGACGGTCCATGATCCGCGACGGTGTTAACTTTCCGGCGAATAGCGCAGGCAGGTTAACACCAAAACGGATCATGTCCGGCGCTGCGGCGCCGGATCACAGGTGCGCGGCGATCTCCGAGGTCGCGGCATCGCCGTATGCCGCCGCGAACCGGTCAAGCAGCGTGCCCGGCTTCAGCTCGTACTCCTGCGGCCCGACCGTTTCGAGCGCGTGCACCGCGATCATGTTGCCGAGTTGCGCCGAGCGCTCAAGAGAAAGGCCCCACGCCAGCGCGGAAAGGAAGCCCGCGCGGAACGCGTCGCCTCCGCCGGTGGGGTCGGCCGGGCGCTCCACTTGTACCGCGGGCACGGTCAGCGATGGCCCTCCCGCCCGATCGATGCGGGCGCCCTTCTGGCCCATGGTCGTCACCCTGACCTGGACCCGGGCCAGCACCTCGTCCTCGGACCAACCGGTCTTCTGCTCCGTCAGCGCCGTCTCGTACTCGTTGGTGAACAGGTACAAGGCACCGTCCACAAGCCGACGTATCTCGGCGCCGTCCATGCGCGCCAGCTGCTGCGACGGATCGGCCGCGAACGGAACCCCCCGCTCGCGGCACTCGCTGGTGTGCCGCAGCATCGCCTCGGGATCGTTCGGGCTGATCACAACGAGATCCAGGCTGCCGACCCGATCCGCCACCGGGCCAAGCTCGATGTTGCGGGCCTCGCTCATGGCGCCGGCGTAGAACGAGGCGATCTGGTTGTGATCGGTGTCGGTCGTGCACAGGAACCTGGAGGTGTGATTCAACTCGGACACGTGCACGGACGCGGTGTCCACGCCGTTGCGCTCCAGCCACGACCGGTAGTCCTCGAAGTCGGCCCCTACCGCGCCCACCAGGATTGGCCGCAGCCCGAGCCTTGCCATCCCGAAGGAGATGTTCGCCGCGATCCCGCCTCGCCGGATCTCCAGGGTGTCGACGAGGAACGACAGCGACACGCTGTCCATTTTCCCTGCCACCAGCTGGTCGGTGAACCGGCCAGGAAAAGTCATCAGGTGGTCAGTCGCGATCGATCCCGTTACCGCGATCCGCACAATGTGCTCCTTGGTGGCTGTGCCTGCGAACTTCCGATGGCCAGGCAAGGCTACCGTGGCGGCTAGGGCGTGTCCCGTAGATCTTGGTCTATGCGGGCGGTGCTCCAGGCGGCGATCCGGCAAGGCCCTGCTTGTTCCCGAGGAGCCGATAGCGGAACTGTCGCCGACGATGACAGTGCCGCCCGCGACCCCGGCCGCCCGTCTGGGGTCGTCGACGGCACCTTCGCGCCGCCAAAGATCTACGGGACGACGCCCTAGGACGCCTAGTGGAAGGAGTCTCCGCAGGCGCACGACCCGGTGGCGTTCGGGTTGTCGATGGTGAAACCCTGCTTCTCGATCGTGTCGACGAAATCGATGGTCGCGCCCATCAGGTAAGGAGCGCTCATCCGGTCGGTGACAACCTCGACGCCGCCGAACTGGCTTACCTCGTCACCCTCCATCGAACGCTCATCGAAGTAGAGCTGGTAGCGCAGGCCCGAGCAGCCGCCTGGCTGCACGGCAACACGTAGCCGCAGGTCGTCCCGGCCTTCCTGGTCGATCAGATGCTTTATCTTGGCCGCGGCGCCTTCAGTGAGGATGACGCCCTGCTGCGTGGTCTCGCCTTGAACCGTCATGTCTCGGTAGCTCCTGCACTCGTTAGTAAGTCATCGTAGTAAATCATCGCCACCAGTCAGGCGGCGCGCAATGGGCCTGTCCTGGTCAACGATATGACGCCAGCGGTCATTCCGCGCCACGGCCACAGGTCCCGCCTTACCCCTGGCACTCGATCACCATATGTCCGACCTGACCTGGAGGCACGTATCCGCACCGCGTATCATGGGTATCGTCATTTCGACGATAAGGGGACGCCATGACGGTGACAACCGGCCGCCCACTGCCGTTGCTCGTACTCGGCGCTGGATCCGACCGCCGCAGCGAGCGCGGTGTGCAATGTCCCGGCGCGCTACCCCCGGCGTCCGATCCCGCGCTCGCCGACCGTGCCCGCGCCGCCAAACAGGCGCTTGGCAGCAGCGTATTCGTGCTCGGCCACCACTACCAGCGCGATGAGGTCATCCAGTTCGCCGACGTCACGGGTGACTCGTTCAAGCTGGCCCGCGACGCGGCGGCAAGGCCCGGCTCGGACTACATCGTGTTCTGCGGCGTGCACTTCATGGCCGAGTCCGCGGACATCCTCACCACCGGGAGGCAGCAAGTAGTGCTCCCCGACCTCGCGGCGGGCTGTTCCATGGCGGACATGGCGACCTACGACCAGGTCGAGGAGTGCTGGGAGGTGCTCGAAGACGCGGGCGTCGCCGACGATGTGATTCCGGTCACTTACATGAACTCCTCCGCCGATATCAAGGCGTTCGTGGGCCGCCACGGCGGCACCGTGTGTACGTCCTCAAATGCCCGGCGCGCGCTCGACTGGGCCCTCCAGCGAGGAAGCAAAGTGCTCTTCCTGCCCGACCAGCACCTCGGCCGCAACACCGCCGTGCTCGAAATGGGGATGGACCTGGCGGATTGCGTCGTCTATGACCCGCACAAGCCCGATGGCGGGCTTGATCTCACGGGGGGTTCCTGGGGGTCGCCCCCCAGGTCGGCACAGCCCAAACGGCTGCGCAGCGCGACGATGATCCTGTGGCGGGGTCACTGTTCTGTGCACGGAAGGTTCAGCAGGGAAGCCGTGGACGAGGTACGGGCGCGGATTCCCGGCGTCAATGTGATCGTCCATCCTGAATGCCGGCACGAGGTCGCCACCAGCGCCGACGTCATCGGTTCCACCGAGCGGATTATCGCCACAATCGAACAGGCGCCCGCGGGTTCGGCATGGGCGGTCGGCACCGAACTGAACCTGGTACAGCGCCTCGCGGCAGGAAACCCGGACAAGACCGTGGTCTTCCTCGACCGCACGGTGTGCTTCTGCTCGACGATGAACCGGATCGATCTCCCGCACCTGGTGTGGGCGCTTGAGTCGCTCGCCAGCGGCGAGGTGGTCAACCGTATCCAGGTCGAGGAGGAAACCGCGCGCTACGCGCGGGCGGCGCTCGATCAGATGCTCGCGCTGCCGTGAGCTAACCGCCAGGGGCCGGGCGCCCGCTTGGCCGGGCCCGCTTGGCCGGGCCCGCTTGGCCGGGCCCGCTTGGCCGGGCTCACAGGCCAGGCGCGCCCCAGACAGCGAACCAGCGGCCCAGGTCGGCCTCAAGCGGAAGCTCACCCTCGATCGCAGCCTTGAGCTGCAATTCCAGCGCGTTGTCGCGTTTTTCCCCCGGCAGCGGCGCGAACGGGTAGAACGTGCCCCGCTTGTACAGGTACACGATGGCGATGCGGCGCTGGCGCGGGTCGCGGAAGGTCACGAGCGAGCAGAGCAGCGACGGGCCGAAGCCGTTGTCCGCCAGTGTCGAGTTCACCGCGTGCAGGTCGGTGACGAGTGATTCAAACTGATCCGGCGGCTGGCGGATGACCATCCAGGTGAAGCCGTACGAGTCGGCGGTGACCTCTACCGGCATGGTCTTGTCTGCGTCGCTGTCGAGCAACTGGCGGACGTCGTCCTCGACATCGCTGAACGCGCGCCCTTCCATCGGGCGGAAGCAGACAGAACCTGTGCCTGTGGGGGTGAATGACATGCTCGCCTCCAGCGTGACCGCCGCCGATGGCAGCGCGAAGAGGCGGTCAAGGTCTGGCTGGACCGGCTTGGTCCTGCCAAGCAGGCTGTCCAGGAACCCCACGCCGTTACCTGCCGATCTGCTGCGAGATCTTGGCCAGCTGATCCAGCCTCTTCTCCAGCGGCGGGTGAGTGGAGAGCAGGTTGGTGACGCCACTCTTGGTGAACGCGGGCACGAAGTAGAAGGCGTTCAGAGACTCTGCGGCGCGCAGGTCCTTGGTCGGGATCCGCGCCATCGTCCCGCTCACCTTCTGCAGTGCACTCGCCAGCGCTGACGGCTGGCCGGTGAGCAGCACGCCCGAGCGGTCGGCGGCCAGTTCACGGTAGCGCGACAGGGCTCGGATGAGCAGGAAGCTGACCGCATAGACCACGATGCTGACCGCCATGATCGCAAGGAACACGATGGCCCCATTGTCATTGCTGTCGCGGCGCCCGCGACCGCCGCCGAACAACTCACCGTAGAACGCGAACCTGACCATCAGGCCAGCGACGATCGCGAGAAACGAGGCGATCGTCATGACGACAACGTCCTTGTGCGCCACATGTGACATCTCGTGGGAGATCACGCCTTCGAGCTCGCTACGGTCCAGCCTGCGCAGCAGCCCGGTGGTCACGCAGAGCACCGCGGACTTGGTGTTACGCCCGGTCGCGAACGCGTTCGGCATGTCGGTGTCGGAGATCGCGATCCTCGGCTTGGGCATGTCCGCGAGCGCGCAGAGCCTGTCGACGACGCCGTGCAGTTCCGGCTCTTCCTGCGGGCTGACCAACCTCGCCCGCGCAGCGCTGAGCGCGATCTTGTCAGAGTAGAAGAGTGACCCGATCGTCATCCCGCCCGCGATAAGAACACCGACGACCACGATGAAACCGGCGTTGGCTGGGAAACGGCCAGCGAGAAACACCATGGCCAAGACAAACACAACCAGCACGAGCCCGAGCAGGAACATCGTCAGGCCCATCCGTGCAGTGAGCCCCCGATCAGGGGCGAATCGGGTCCGCGCCATTTACAATCTCCACCTTCCGAGCGCTGTCACCCAACGGCGCCACTTACATGCTGCCAGCCCCGGTGTCAGCCCGGGATAAGGCCGTCCTCGCTCATCAGCTCCCTGACCTCTTCCATCGTGGCGCCCGCGGGCGGCAGGATCAGGTCGGAAGCATGCAGAGCGTCAGGTGGAAGCGGTGCGCCCACCGCGCGGACCTGGGTAAGCAGTGCCTCGAGTGCGGCGTGGAAGGCCGGCTCATCACCACCCTTGAGTGCAGTATCCAGCTTGTCGTCAAGCAGGTTCAGTTCGCTAACAGCAGAGTCTGCGACGCTGAGCTGGCCCTCGCCCATGATCCGGACGATCACGCGCCCTCCCCGGCGGGCGGCTGATCGGCCGACGTCACGGGCGGCTTGGGCTGGCCGCCCTGGCTGGCCTGTCCGGCCGGAGTCGCGGTCTGGCCGGTGGCTGCCGAACCGCCCTCGATCTGCGCGGGCGCCGCCTGGCCGATCTCACCCCTGAGCCGCTGCATCTCAAGCTCGACGTCAGAGGAACTGCTCATCCGGTCCAGTTCGGCCTGGATATCGTCCTGCTGACCGCTCCCCGTGAAGTCCTCGAGCGCACCGGAGGCAAGCAATTCGTCGATCGCGCCGGCTCGCGCCTGCATCTGGGACGTCTTGTCCTCGGCGCGCTGGATCGCCATGCCGACATCGCCCATCTCTTCCGAGATGCCCGAGACTGCCTCGCCGATCCTGGTCTGCGCTTCTGCGGCCGTGTAGGTGGCCTTGATGGTCTCCTTGCGGGTCCGGAACGCGTCCACCTTCGCCTGGAGCCGCTGCGAGGCGATCGTCAGCTTCTCCTCCTCGGCCTGCAGCGAGGCATACTGCGCGCGCAGATCGCTGATCTGGCCTTGCACGCCCGACCGCCGGGTGAGCGCCTCACGAGCGAGATCCTCACGGCCTCCCCCGAGCGCCTTGCGTCCCTGGTCCTCGAGTTTGCCCGACTGCAATTCGAGCTGGTTGATCTGCAACTCGACGCGCTTGCGTGAGGTAGCGACATCGGCAACGCCGCGCCGGACCTTCGTCAGCAACTCGAGCTGCCGCTGGTAGGAGTAGTCGAGGGTCTCGCGTGGATCTTCCATCTTGTCCAGGGCCTTGTTGGCCTTGGCTTTGAAGATCATCGAAAACCTCTTGATGACGCTCATAGGCGCGGCCGTCCCCTTCGTCCTGTAGGCCGTCTCACGGTGTCCGCTGACTTGGTGCCCGGTGTTACTAACTGTAGAACTACTTAGCCCGTGCTCTGCTGCCGTGCAGCCGCAATCCGGCCGTTCCGCAGATCGGATTCCACCCTACGCGGTCCCGTATGTGACAGTCACCACGCTCACAACCGGTAGGATTTGCGCGTGTTCCGACGCCGTAGCGCAGCCTCAGCGGACGAGCCTGCCCAGGATAAAATGGACGTAACCGGCAGCTCGGCCGCTCAGAACGGCGACTCCGCGGTTGCCGACCCCGGGCCGCAGGGCCGGGGTGCGGCCAGCGCAGGTAAGGGTCGGCCGACCCCCAAGCGAAGCGAAGCTGCGCCACGGCGCCAGCCATTCGCCGCGCCCGGCAACCGCAAGGAGGCCTCCCAGCAGGCGCGCGCACGAGCGCGGACGGAGCGGGCGCGCCGCGCGGAAGGAGTGCGGCGAGGCGATGAGCGATACCTGCCGGTCAAGGACGCTGGACCAGTCCGGGCGCTCGCCCGCGACTATGTCGATTCAAGGCGCATGCTGTCCGAGTACTACCTCTATGTGGTTGGCGTCCTCTTTGTGCTGCTGATCCTGCCCTTTAAGGCGGCGAAGCTGGTCGTCTACCCGCTGGTGCTCACCGCGATGGTTACGGTCGTGTTCGAGGGTTACCTCACCGGCCGCCGGGTGCGAAAGATCGCCGCGCAACGTTTTCCCGGCGAGCGCACCAAGGGCGTCGCCTTCTACGCCGTCGTAAGGTCCGCGCAAATCCGCAAGCTCCGGCTCCCGCCGCCACGGGTCAAGCGAGGCGACAAGATCTAGGGCGTGCCCGTAGATCTCGGTGGATGCGGGCGGTGCTCCAGGCGGCGATCCGGCCAGGCCTGCTTGTTCTCGAGGAGCCGATAGTGAACTGTCGCCGCCAAAGATCTGCGGTACGCCCGCTGCCTGATTACCCGGTCACGGTCCGCTCGCGGATTGCCGGGTCGGGTCCCCGGGTGACGCACAATGGGCCATCAGGTGTCAAACCTGACACCTGATGGCCCATCGTGTCAGCGGCGTGCAAGTGATCGTGGCGCGTCAGCGCGGCCGACCGTGAGCAGCGCGCACGCCAACGCCGGACGGCTCCTGCGCATGTGACGCAGCCGTTTTCACGGCAGCCGCGGTGGCAGCCGCCACTGGCACGGTGGCAGCCGCCACTGGCACGCGCTGCGGCGGCCGCCACTGGCGCGCGCGTGCGGCGGGCGCCAGTGGCGGCGCAGGTGGCGCGCATGCCAGCGCAAGTGGAGCGCATAGGGTCAGGCGCATGGAACATCGTCACCTTGGCCGCTCCGGCCTGAAGATCAGCGAGATCGCTTACGGAAACTGGATCACACACGGCTCGCAGGTGGAAGAGGACGCGGCACGGGCGTGTGTCGCCGCGGCGCTCGACGAGGGGATCACCACCTTCGACACGGCTGACGTATATGCGGGAACCCGGGCCGAGGAGGTGCTCGGGCGCGCCCTCGCCGGCGTACGCCGCGAGTCCATCGAGATTTGCACGAAGGTCTACTGGCCGACGGGGAAAGGCCCGAACGACAGAGGGTTGTCGCGCAAGCACATCACCGAAGCAGTGCATGGTTCGCTGCGCCGCTTGCAGACCGACCACATTGATCTTTACCAGGCGCATCGCTACGACCACGAGACGCCGCTCGAAGAGACGCTGCACGCGTTCGACGATCTTGTCCGGCAGGGCAAGGTCCTCTACGTCGGGGTTTCCGAGTGGCGGGCAGAGGAGATCAGGCACGCGCTGCGGATCGCTGACCAGATGGGCTTCGACAGGATCGTGTCCAATCAGCCGCAATACAACATGCTGTGGCGGGTGATCGAGGCCGAGATCATTCCGCTCTGTGAGAAGGAGGGGATCGGCCAGATTGTCTGGTCGCCGATCGCTCAGGGTGTGCTGACAGGCAAGTACCCGCCCGGAGGTGCTCCGCCTGCTGGTTCGCGCGCGACAGATCCGAGCGGGTCGGGCTTCATCAGCCACTTCCTGGAAGACAACGTCCTCACCCGCGTGCAGCAACTCGCGCCGATTGCGGCGGAGGCGGAACTGTCGCTCGCGCAGCTGGCGATCGCGTGGACGCTGCAGAATCCCAACATCTCAGCGGCCATAATCGGCGCCACTCGCCCCGATCAGGTCCGCGAGGATGTGCAGGCGTCCGGGGTCAAGCTGGCCGACTCGGTCATGCGGCGGATCAACGAGGTGCTCGGGCCGGTGATCGTGCAGGACCCCGCCAAGACCGCGAGCCCGCCCAAGCGCCCCTGAATCACCGGGCTAGTGGTCTGTCAGAGGGTCATCTTTGAGCGAACGGCGTCCAGCTGGGTGCATCGCAAGGCGGTGCTTGTCCTCGGCGAGCCCTTTCTAGGTGCTACGCGCGACGACGACAACGCCGCGAGGTGCCCGCATGGGCGTCGTCGCTGACCACGGAGCCAAGGAAGACTCCTCTGACAGACCACTAGATCTGCTTATGTCCGGCTCCCGGGCAGCTGCCTCCGGTTCCCGGGCCGCTCTGGCTTGCAACCGCTACTCGGCGGGGTGCAGGCTCATCGGGCCGTACATGACCTGGCTGTCATCGAGCAGGGTCACCTGGTCGACGCCGGCCGCCAGCAGGCTGCGCCAGCGCTCGCCGAGCCAGGTCTCAGCGTCGGACTGGCTCGGAAACGTCTCCTGTGGCAGCGACTTCGCGGAAAGCGTTGCCCCGTCTGCTCTCTCGTAACGCCAGGTCCAGGTCACCGTCTAAGTGTAGGCACCATGTTTTGACGCCGGCCACGAGCCCATGCTGCACTGCACGACGATTATGGACGTGGAGTTGGCCGGCACCGGTGGCCCTGCCGGATGGCCGCGACCGGGATGCCGGTGCGCCTCGTGCTCGCGCGCGAGACGGGACGGCGCGGCGCGCGCGCCGGCCGAGGTCGTGCTCGACGGGGTCTTGCGCATCGCTTTCCCGCTCCGGGCCGCGGGCCCGCCGGCCGCGCGCGGCACGTTTCTGGCCGAGGACGTGACGGGCGGGCTTCAGATCACCGCGCCCGATGGGAGCAGGCTGCTCTGCGCGGCCGGGCCAGGCGCGGTACCGCAGCCGCCCGACGAAGCCGCGCCCTACGACATCGCGCTGCTCGACCTGCTTGGCGACCCAGCACAGCTCGGCGGCCTAAGACGGCAGGGCGTGGTGACGGACACGACGGTGGTCGCGGTCGTCCATGTTGACCACCGGCTGCCTTCGGAACGCGAACTCGCCCGCCGATGCGGGTTCTGGCAGGTCATCGCGGCCGCTGACGGCACTCATTTCGCTGTGCACGCGGGAGAACCACGGGACGTGCGGCGGCGGCGCGACGTA
This sequence comes from uncultured Actinomycetota bacterium, assembly GCA_963727015.1. Classification (GTDB taxonomy): domain Bacteria; phylum Actinomycetota; class Actinomycetes; order Streptosporangiales; family Streptosporangiaceae; genus DATFVJ01. The sequence goes on from CAVSEV010000012.1 coordinate 364,319, forward strand.
GCGCCCAGCCTGCCACGGCCCTGGCGAGCGCTTGTGCTCGGCGGGGCTCGCTCGGGCAAGTCCGCGGAGGCGGAACTCAGGCTCGCGGGCGAAGCCGAGGTCACGTACGTCGCGGCGGCCGGACCCGCGGCCGCCGACGACGCGGACTGGACAGCGCGGGTAGCCGCGCACCAGGCACGCCGCCCGCGCTGGTGGCGGACGGTCGAGACCACCGACGTCGTCGGCGTGCTGCGGGCGAGCACCGGCGCCGTTCTGATCGACAGCATCGGCGGCTGGCTTGCCGCCGTGCTCGACGAGGCGGGCGCATGGCGGCACCCGCTTGGAGATCCGCAGGTCACGAACCGTCTCGCCGCCCGGATCACCGAACTCGCCACCGCGTGGCGGCAAACGCGCAGCTACGTCGTCGCGGTCAGCGAGGAGGCAGGATCGGGCATCGTTCCAGCCACGGCGAGCGGCCGCGCATTCCGTGACCAGCTTGGCAGCCTCAACCAATTGCTCGCCGCCCAGTCAGAGGAAGCCGTCCTTGTGGTAGCGGGCAGAGCGCTCTCACTGCCAGGATGAACGAAAGCTGTTAGGTTTCACTACGGTGGCGGAATTGACTTGCCGGCCGGTGGTGTCCGGCTGGAGGCGGACCGGAGCCGCGATACACAGGATCGCCGTCCGCGCTCGGGACGAGGTGGTGACGACAATGACGCGAGTGGTCGTCGTTGGTGATCTCATGACAGATGCGGTCGCCCGCGCTGCATTTCCGCTGGTAAAAGGCAGCGACACGCCCGCGACCGTGACGATGCACGGCGGCGGTTCCGGTGCCAATATCGCTGCCTGGATGGCCGTCGAGGGCGCCGATGTGGCGTTCGTCGGCAGGCGCGGTGCGGATATCGCCGGCCGCAACAGGGACATGGAGCTCATGGGCTACGGCGTGGACGCCAGGCTCGTGATGGACCCGGAGCGGCCGACGGGGACCTGCGTGGTGATGGTGACCCACAGGGGCGACCTCACCTTGCTGTCCGACCCTGGCGCCAACGCCGCGCTTTCGCCTGAAGACCTGCCAAAAGACCTGTTCACGCCGGGAAGTCACCTGCACATGTCGGGGTACACCCTGCTCAACGAGGGCTCAAGGCCCGCGGCGCTCGCCGCGTTCGGACTGGCCAAGCGGGCAGGCATGTCGATTTCCGTGGACGCGGCTTCGCACGCGCCAGTTGAGCGGGTGGGCGCCGAGCCGTTCCTCGAACTCAGCCACGGCGCCGTTTTGCTTTTCGCGAACGAGCCAGAGGCTCGCGTGCTCACCGGCCGTGAGGAACCAGACCAGGCGGCGCGCGTGCTCACGGCCTGGTACCCGCAAGTGGTCATCAAGATGGACGCGGACGGGGCGCTGTTCTACGCCAATGGGCAGCCCGAGGCCGTGCACGTCCGCGCGTTCGCAGTCGAAAGGCCGCTGGATCACACCGGCGCGGGCGATGCGTTCTGCGCCGGGTTCCTGCCCGCCTGGCTGGACAAGAAGCCACCAGGCGAGGCTCTCGCGGCAGGAAACCTGCTCGCCGCCAAGGCGCTCAGCCAGGTCGGGGCCCGCCCGGCCCTCTAGCCACGCATCCAGGCCGTCTGGCTCAACCCTTGGCAGCCTGACGGCCTCCCCCAGCCAACCCGCCACTACACCCGGTGCACAATGCACCCGATCACGACGCCGGTGGCGTCTTGACCATGCCAACGGCTGCTGCAGCACGGAATGACCGCCCCGCCTCCCGCGCGAATTCCATGATCATGGTACCTGGCCCGTGATATGCGCGGGTGAGGTACCACGATCACGATCCGCGGCCGCTCCCCTGACGGGTGCGCCTGGCGCGTCTAATGGCCTGCCACTGGCGTAACACCAGTCCCTCACGGTTCGGCCGCGCCAAACGGCCGCGGCTTATCCACAGAATGCGGTTCGCCCCTACCGAAGCCCTTGACAACCTGCCAAGATCAGCAGTGGCAGGAAGGCCCCCAGGGTGGGTGGGTCCTGTACAGGGCGGACCCGGGGGCATCGCGTCCGCCCGGGAACACCCCGGACCCCGGACCCCGGACCCGGGATCCCCGGATGCGCCTGATCGGCGCGCCACGCGGCCGTTATGCAAAAATCCACGGCCGGACCGGGACAATGGGCGCATGGCACGACGCGGAACCACCACCCCCCCGCCACCTGAGGATTTCGAAGAGCGGATCGTCGACATCGACGTCGCTGAGGAGATGCGGGGCAGCTACCTCGAGTACGCGTACTCGGTCATCTACCAGCGGGCGCTGCCGGACGCCAGGGACGGGCTGAAGCCGGTTCAGCGCCGGATCCTTTACCAGATGAACCAGATGGGCCTGCGGCCCGATCGCGGCCACGTCAAGTGCGCCCGGGTCGTCGGCGAGGTGATGGGCCGCCTGCACCCGCACGGCGACACCGCGATCTACGACGCCCTCGCCCGGATGGCGCAACCGTGGGCGATGCGCCTCCCGCTGATCGACGGGCACGGGAATTTCGGCTCGCTCGGCGGTGACGACGCGCCGGCGGCGATGCGCTACACCGAAGCGCGGATGGCGGCCGCGGCGATGGAGATGGTCGCCTCGATCGGCGAGGACACCGTCGATTTCCGGCCGAACTACGACGGCCAGGAGACCGAGCCAGACGTCCTGCCAGCGGCCTTCCCGAACCTGCTGGTCAACGGCGCCGCCGGCATCGCGGTCGGCATGGCCACCAACATGGCGCCGCACAACCTCGGCGAGGTGATCGCCGCGGCCAGGCACCTCATCGACAATCCCGAGGCGACCCTCGACACGCTGATGCGTTTCGTGCCCGGTCCCGATCTGCCGACCGGCGGGAAGATCATCGGCCTGGACGGGGTCAGGGACGCCTATCAGTCAGGCCGTGGCACGTTCAGGACGCGGGCCGCGGCGCGGATCGAGAAGATCAGCCCGCGGCGGACCGGGATCGTGGTTACCGAACTGCCGTACACCGTCGGCCCGGAGAAGGTCATCGCCCGGATTAAGGACCTGGTGCAGGCGAAGAAACTGGCGGGCATCGCGGACCTGAAGGACCTGACCGACCGGCAGCGCGGCCTGCACCTGGTGGTCGAGGTGCGCAACGGCTTCCACGCCGAGGCGGTGCTTGAGGAGCTCTACCGGCTGACTCCGATGGAGGAGTCGTTCGGGATCAACAACGTGGCGATCGTCGACGGCCAGCCGCGCGTGCTCGGCCTGCGCGAACTGCTGCAGGTGTACGTGCAGCACCGCATCGAGGTGGTCAGGCGGCGCAGCGAGTACCGGCGCAGAAAGCGCCAGGAGCGGCTGCACCTGGTCGACGGCCTCGTGATCGCCCTGCTCAACATCGACGAGGTTATCCAGGTCATCCGCTCAAGCGAGGACGCGGCGGAAGCCAAGCAGCGGCTGATCACCGTGTTCGAGCTGTCCGACATCCAGGCGCAGTACATTCTCGACACCCCGCTGCGCAGGCTCACCAAGTACGACAAGCTCGAGCTCGAGCGTGAGCGCGAAACCCTGCAGGCCGAGATCGCGGAACTGACCACGATCCTCGAATCCGAGACCAGGCTGCGCGCGGTCGTCTCCGGCGAGCTCGCGGAGATCGCCGAGCGGTTCGCCACGCCGCGCCGGACTGTGCTGCTCGAAGGCCAGGGCAGCGCGCCGAAGACGGCCGCGGTTCCGCTCGAGGTGGCCGACGACCCCTGCACGGTCCTGCTGTCGGCGACCGGCCTGATCGCCCGCGCAGCAGCAGCCGACCATGATCCGCAGCAGCTGCCGCGCGGCGCACCGCCCAGCGCTTCTGGCGCCGATGCCGCAGGAGGCTCGGCAGGGCAGCGCGGCGCGCACGACGTGATCTCGTCGGTGGCGCCCGCCACGGCACGGGGCAGCGTCGGAGTGGTCACCTCGAGCGGCCGTCTGATCCGCCTCAACGTGCTCGACCTTCCCGCGCTGCCGCCGAGCGCGCACGCGCCGGGGCTGGCCGGGGGCGCGCCGGTGACCGAGTTCGTGGCGCTCGCCGCCGGCGAAACCGTGGCAGGGCTCGCCGGCCTGCTCCCCGATGGTCCTGCCTTGACCCTCGGTACCGCGGATGGGGTCGTCAAACGGGTGATGCCCGACTACCCGCAGGCGCGCGACGAGTTCGAGGTGATTGCGCTCAAGGACGGCGACCGGGTTGTGGGCGCGGTGGCGGCTGCCGACACCGCGGATCTGGTGTTCGTGACCAGCGACGGGCAGTTGCTGAGGTTCGGCGCCGCGGCCGTCCGGCCGCAGGGCCGGGCGGCTGGAGGGATGGCAGGGATACGTCTCACCGCCGGTGCCCGGGTGGTGTGGTTCGGCGCGGTGGATGTTCCCCCCGACTTCGCCGGCGCCGTCGTGGTGACGGTCGCGGGCAGCGCGGGCGCGCTGCCCGGCACGGCGGCCGCCAGCGTCAAGGTGGCGCCCTACACCGAATTCCCGCCGAAGGGACGCGGCACCGGCGGGGTGCGCTGCCACCGGTTCCTCAAGGGCGAGGATGAGCTGATTCTCGCCTGGGCGGGCATCTCCCCCGCGCTCGGCGCGACGGCGGCGGGCGCACCCGTGGACCTGCCTGGACCATCAGGCAAGCGGGACGGCTCGGGAGCGGGACTCACGCATCCGCTCGCGGTCGTCGGCGCCGGCTTGGCCGCGCACACCTAGGGGATCGTTGCAGGCAATGCCCTGACCATCCACTTTGGGTGGCTCAGCCGGTCGCATCGCGGACCGGACTTCGGCGCAGCGGGCGGCGGGCGGCGAGCGGCGAGCGGCGAGCGGCGAGCGGCGAGCCGATCATGACCGCAGCTCGGGCTCGGCTTGCTCGTGCTGCCCCGGTTTGCGCCCGGACGATGCTAAGCCACCTTCGCGGGAAACCCCCAGGCTCACGCGTCGATGCGGGATGGGTCGAGCTCGGCGGCGCCACCGACGATGAAGTCGCGTCGTGGCGCCACTTCGTTGCCCATCAGCAGGTCGAACATGGTCGCCGCGCCTGCAGCGTCGTCATTGCGAATCCGGCGGAGCGTGCGGCGCCGCGGGTCCATCGTTGTCTCCGCGAGCTGTGCCGCATCCATCTCGCCGAGGCCTTTGTACCGCTGGACCGGCTCCCGCCAGCGCTGGTTCTTCCGCTCGAGCTCGAGCAGGCTGCGGTGCAGCTCGGCGTCGGAATAGGTGTACCGGTATTTGTCCTGCCCCTTGCGGGGATTCACCAGCTCGATCCGGTGCAGCGGCGGCACCGCGGCGAACACCCGGCCGGCGTCGAGCATCGGCCGCAGGTACCTGTGGAACAGGGTGAGCAGCAGGCACCGGATGTGCGCGCCGTCAACATCGGCGTCGGCCATGAAGATGACCCGCTGATAGCGCGCCGCGTCCAGGTCGAAGGTACGGCCGGAGCCGGCCCCGAGCACCTGGATGATCGCGGCGCACTCGGCGTTCTTCAGCATGTCGGCAAGCGACGCCTTCTGCACATTCAAGATCTTGCCCCGCAGCGGCAGCAAGGCCTGGAACTCCGAATTCCTGGCGAGCTTGCCCGTGCCGAGGGCGGAGTCACCCTCCACGATGAACAGCTCGCTGCGATCATCCGCCGACCGGCAGTCCACCAGCTTCGCGGGCAGCGCCGAGCTCGCGAGCGCACTCTTGCGGCGCTGGTTCTCCCGGTGCTCGCGGGCGGCGATGCGTGCCTTGGCCGCGGATGCCACCTTCTCGAGCACGGCGCGGCCCTGCTGCTTCTGCCCGCGCTTGGGCTCGGCGAAGAACGAGCGGAGCTCCTGCCCGACGACCTGTGCCACGATCTTCGCCGCGGCCGGGGTGCCGAGTACCTCTTTGGTCTGGCCCTCGAACTGCGGCTCGGGCAGCCGCACCGCCACGACCGCGGTCAGCCCTTCCGCCACGTCGTCCTTGGAGACCGGGTCGTCACCGTTCTTGAGCAGCCTGGCGCCGCGCAACTGCTCGTTGAGGGTGCGGACGAGCGCACGCTCGAAGCCGGTCACGTGTGTACCGCCGTTCGGCGTCGCGATGACGTTCACGAACGAGCGGGTGACGCTGTCGTATCCGGTTCCCCAGCGCAGCGCGACGTCGACGTTGAGCTCGCGTTCCACGTCGGCGGGGGTCATGTGGCCCTGCTCATCGAGTACGGGCACGGTCTCGGTGAACCGCCCCGATCCGGCAAGGCGCAACACGTCGGTGACGGGTTCGTCAGGCGCCAGGTGGGCGCAGAACTCGGCGATGCCGCCGTCGAACCTGAACTCCTGCTCCGCCGCGAAGTCCTGCTCCGCCGCGAAGTCCCGCTCAGCCGCGAAGTCCCGCTCAGCCGCGAAGTCCCGCTCAGCCGCGAAGTCCCGCTCAGCCGCGAAGTCCCGCTCAGCCGCGAAGTCCCGCTCAGCCGCGAAGTCCTGCTCAGCCGCGAAGTCCTGCTCAGCTGGGCCTGCCCGGCCACGCTCCTGGCCACGGGCATCGACCACGCTCACGGTGAGGCCGGGGACCAGATAGGCGGTCTGGCGGGCGCGCTCGGCCAGCGAACCGAGCGGAATGTCCGCGTCCCTCAGGAAGATCTGCCGGTCCGGCCAGAACCGGATTCTCGTGCCCGTCACCCGCTTGGCGATCCTGCGCACCTGCCGCAATCCTGGCCTGGGGGTGAACTGCGCCTGCGGGCCGGGGCCGGCGAACTCGCCAGGCACACCACGCCTGAAGCTGGCGGCGTGAGTATGGCCGCCCCGGTCGACCTCCACATCCAGCCGGGCCGCGAGCGCGTTCACCACCGATGCCCCAACCCCGTGCAGCCCGCCTGACGCGGTGTACGAGCCGCCGCCGAACTTACCGCCCGCGTGCAGCCGTGTCAGCACAAGCTCCACGCCGGTCAGGCCTGACTTGGGCTCCACGTCGACCGGGATTCCCCGCCCGTTGTCGCGCACCTCCGCGCTGCCGTCGGCGTGAGTCGTGATCTCAATCCGCGAGCAGTACCCGGCCAGCGCCTCGTCCACCGAGTTGTCGAAGATCTCCCACAGGCAATGCAGCAGCCCCCGGCTGTCGGTGGAGCCGACGTACATACCCGGGCGCTTACGTACCGCGTCGAGCCCGTCGAGCACCGACAGGTGGTGCGCCGTATAGCCGTCGGCGCCGGCCGGCGCTCCAGGCACAGGCGTAATGATAGGGGCGGTCACGGATGATCTCCTTCAGGCGCGGATCCCTGCCAGTGGCGGGGACTGATGCCTCACCGCAGGGTAGCCGGTCCCGCCGACAACACGGGAAAGGCACGCCGCACGCCGGGCATGACCGCGCAGAGTATCGGATCATGGCATTTCCGTGAACGAAACCGGCTACTGTCGTGAGCAAGCGGGTGACATTAAGCCAGCAGTGACCTTGGTCACTTAACCATGGACTTTCGCTCGTGGCGTAGGAGGACCCGGATTGGGAACGTGGAGCTGCGGTTAGGTGTTGTGCTGTGCTGAGAGGCATAACGGCTGACCGGCCGAAGCGCACGATAGAAAGCCAGCTGAAGGCGAGGAAGCGACGTTGAACGGAGCTCTAGCCCCCACCAAGCCGCTCACTGCCGCGGACCGTTGTGACCGCTGCGGTGCCCAGGCGTTCGTCCGCGTCCTGCTGCCCAACTCCGGCGAACTGCTGTTCTGTGCTCATCACAACAGGCAGCATGCGCCGGTGCTGGCCAAGGTGGCGGCGGAAATTCAGGATGAAACCGAACGGCTCTCCCGCGCCGCGCAGACCACGCGCGAACGCTGAGCCCGTTTTCCCCGGGGCGCCCCGCCTCCCCCTGATGGGTGGCCGGGCGCCCTTTTTTGGCCGCCTGAGCCGGTCGGCCATGGCACCCGCTCCCGCACCCACGCCGGCGCGCTGACACAATGGCTGCCATGCGGCACCTGCGGGTCCTCGGCAGCTGCGGCGCATGGCCCGAGGCCGGGCGCGCGACGGCTGGCTTCCTGGTCGAGTGGGACGGCTTCAGGATCGTACTCGACCTCGGCTACGCGACGCTGCCCCGCCTGCTCACGCACTGCCCTGCCGATCAGGTCGACGCGGTCGTCATAACCCACGGACACGCCGACCACTGCGTGGACGCCCATGCGCTCTACCGTGCACGCGCCCACGGGAACGGGCAACTCCCCCGGATACCGCTGTTCTGCATCGAGGGTGTTATCGAGCGGCTGGCGGCGTTCGACCCCCGCGCCAGCCTCCACCAGGTCTTTGACGTCTACGAACTGCCCTGGCCGCAGCGCGCGGGGCCGTTCAGCTTGATGGGTGTAGAGCTTCCACATCACGTGCCGAACGTCGGCGTACGGCTCGAGGCGGCCGGGACAACGCTCGCCTACACCGGCGACACAGGCCCGGACCCCGCGATCGCGGATCTCGGCGCCGGTGCCGACCTCTTCGTCGTGGCGGCGACCGGCCAGGGTGCGCCGCCTGCCGGCAAGCCGCGACTCGACCTGACCGCGGCGGAGGCCGGTGCTTGGGCGGCCCGCGCCGGCGCGCGGCGCCTCATGCTGACCCATTTCTGGCCGGGCAGCGACCGCGCGGTGTCGCTCGCCGAAGCGGCCGCGGCCTTTCCCGGTGAGGTGCTCACCGCCGAAGAGGACCTGGTCGTCCCACTCGGCTGACCCAGCCGTGCGGATTTTGCCAGGATCGCTTGCCGTTTGCCGGGTACGTCCATACTCAGCCGAGGGAGGAACGACAGTGGCACACAAGGCCGGCAAGGACGGCAAGGACGGCAAGGCGAAGAACGCGCACGGCAAGGTGAAGGCCGCAGATACCAAACGGCTGCCGCGTGGCATCTACGAGAACGAACTGGTTCGCCTGCAGGCGGAACTTGTCAAGCTCCAGGAATGGGTGCGCGCCGAGCATAAGCGCGTCGTCGTGATCTTCGAAGGGCGTGACGCGGCAGGCAAGGGAAGCACGATCAAACGGGTGACCCAGTACCTCAATCCCCGCATCGCCAGGATCGCCGCGCTGCCAGCACCCACCGAGCGTGAACGCACCGAATGGTATTTCCAGCGCTATGTCGAGCACCTGCCCGCGGCCGGCCAGATCCTGTTGTTCGACCGTAGCTGGTACAACCGCGCGGGCGTCGAACACGTGATGGGCTTTTGCGCGAAAGAGGAATACAAGCGGTTCCTCCATCAGTGCCCGATCTTCGAGCGGCTGCTCGTGGAAGACGGGATCATCTTGCGTAAATACTGGTTCTCGGTCAGCGACGCCGAGCAGCAGCTTCGGTTCAGGTCCAGGCTGGACGATCCGATGCGCCGCTGGAAGCTGTCGCCCATGGACCTTGAGTCGATCACCAAGTGGGAGGACTACTCGCGGGCGAAGGACGAGATGTTCGTGCACACCGATATTCCGGAGGCACCCTGGTATGTCGTCGAGAGCGACGACAAGCGGCGTGCCCGGATCAACATGATCGCGCACCTGCTCTCGAGCATTCCCTACCGCGACGTCCAGTGGCGGCCGCTGGAGTTGCCGGCCCGCCCGCCCGCGCAGGGCTACGTGCGGATGCCGCGCGAGTCGCAATCTTACGTGGCCGACCACGCGGCCACGCTGTTCGCCGCGGCGGGCGGGGACGGTCACGCCCGGCCCAGGTGAAGCAGGCCGTGGCGCGCCTGCCCGTGGCGCGCCGGCCCGTGGCCCGTGGCGCCCGGCCCGCGCGTGACGCACCGGGTGTGGGCGTGACGCACCCGCCCGGCGGGCGGCGGGTGTGGAGATCAGTGTGGACGCGGGTCGCAGTGAACTGGCACTTTCCGGTCACAGTGATCTCCACGGCTTATGCCGGGCGTGCTCTGATCAATCGAGGTAGTCGCGCAGCACCTGGGAACGCGAGGGGTGACGCAGCTTCGACATGGTCTTGGATTCGATCTGGCGGATCCGCTCCCTGGTCACGCCATAGACCTTGCCGATCTCGTCGAGCGTCTTGGGCTGACCGTCAGTGAGCCCGAACCGCATCGACACCACGCCGGCCTCGCGCTCGGATAGCGTGTCGAGCACCGAGTGCAACTGCTCCTGCAGCAGCGTGAAGCTGACAGCCTCCCCCGGCTGGATGGCCTCGGAGTCCTCGATCAGGTCACCGAACTCGCTGTCGCCGTCCTCGCCGAGCGGGGTGTGCAGCGAGATCGGCTCACGGCCGTACTTCTGCACCTCGATGACCTTCTCCGGGGTCATGTCGAGCTCGGCGGCAAGTTCCTCAGGTGTCGGCTCGCGACCCAGATCCTGCAGCATCTGCCGCTGCACACGCGCGAGCTTGTTGATCACTTCCACCATGTGCACAGGGATGCGGATCGTGCGTGCCTGATCGGCCATGGCCCTGGTAATGGCCTGCCGGATCCACCACGTCGCATAGGTGGAGAACTTGTATCCCTTGGTGTAGTCGAACTTCTCCACCGCGCGGATCAGGCCGAGGTTGCCCTCCTGGATCAGGTCAAGGAAAAGCATGCCGCGCCCCGTGTACCGCTTCGCCAGCGAAACCACCAGCCGCAGGTTCGCCTCAAGCAGGTGATTCTTGGCGCGTCTGCCGTCCTCGGCGATCCACTCCAGATCGCCCCGGCCATTCGCGGCGAGCCTGACACCGTCCGCCGCAAGCTTCTCCTCGGCGAACAGCCCAGCCTCGATGCGCTTCGCCAGTTCCACCTCCTGCTCGGCATTGAGGAGCGGGACCTTGCCGATCTGCTTGAGGTAGTCCTTCACCGGGTCGGCGGTGGCACCAGCCGCTGCGACCTGGGCCGCGGGGAGATCCTCGTCGTCGTCACCGTAGACGAACGCCTCGTCGTCGCCCTCGGTCTCGCGCACCGCGCCGGCCGGCCCACCGGCCTCGCGCTCGGCGGTCACCTCTTCTGGACCGTCGCCGCCTTCCCCGGGTTCGTCCGCGTCGGCCGCGTCCGCTGGTTCATCCACGACGACGCCAGCCTCGATCTCCACCGCGATCTCGTCGTCGGTGACGTCGACCTCTTCGAGGTCGACCAGATCCGCGACGTCGTCGGGGCCAACCAGATCGAGGTCGTCACCCGCAGGGGCGTCCACCGCCTCGTCCAGGCCGACGTCCGCGTCGTCCTCCGGCCGGGAAGCCGGATCCTCCGGCGAAGGTCCGGCAGGGCCGGCCTTATCCGATCGGGGCGCATCCTTCTTCCGCGGAGCGCGTTCCGCGTCCGCGGCCGGCTCGGCGGCCGGCTGTTTCACCGCACGCGGCCGCTTGCTTGCCGCGCCCCGGCGCACCTGGCCGGAATCCGCGCCTGGCTCATCTTCGCCTGGCGCGGGTACGGCGTCATCCACAAGTGCGACCGCTGTTTCTCGCTGCTGTCTGGCCGGCGACACAGATACCTCTCCCGCGAAAATCTGCCGAGATTCGGACCCTGCTCCGAGGACCCGGTTGCTTGGACCATGCCAGCCACCACACTAGGCCGCCCTGGACGGTGGATCGTCCAGATCGGGCAGCCTGACCGCTGCGGTGACCGGCGCCTTCCGGGCTCTCACCTGCGCTCATGCACATCATTCGTACGGCACCTGAAGTACAAGAACGGTGACATCATCATCTTGTTCGTGACCCGCGAGCATCCTGTCGACCAGATACTCGAGAAGCCTGCCTGGATGTGCGATCACCTCCGGGGATGCCTGCCCGGCGACCTTGACGAGTTCGTCGAGGCCGGTATCGAGGCCGCGATCACGGCTCTCCACAAGTCCATCGGAATACCAGACCGCAGTGTTCCCCCTTTGCAACCGGAAAGCGTACTGCTTTCGCGGGCTTGCCCAGCCGAGCGGGGTTCCCGCAGGCGTCGCATCAAGCTGCGGCGGCCGATCCGCCGCAAGTAGCAGGGGTGGCAGGTGACCGGCGTTGCCACCGACGCCTTCGCCGGTGGCAGGGTCGATGACGACATAAGCGACCGTCGTCACCTGCTCCTCAAGCTCGGTGGCCGCGAACAGCCTGTCGAGCCCGGTAAGGACCGCCGCGGGACGCGGGTCGGTGAGCGCGAGCGCACGAAGGGCGTTGCGGACCCGGCCCATGCCAGCAGCCGCCGTAACGCCCTTGCCCATCACGTCGCCAACCGCGACGGCCAGCCGCCCATCCGCGAGCAAGAACGCGTCGTACCAGTCGCCGCCGATTTCCATGTTGCTCGTGACCGGCAGATACCTGGCCTCCAGGACGATACCTGGCACGTCGGGCAAGCGGTCAGGCAGCAGGCTGCGTTGCAGGGTCTCCGCAGTCGTGTGCTCGCGCTCGAACAAGGTGGCCCGCTCGACCGCGAGGGCGCACTGACCGGCAAGCGCCTCGAGGAAGACCCGCTCCTCCTCTGTGATCTTCCTCGGCCGGGCGAAAGAGAACCTGAGCGCGCCAAGCGGCGCCCCAGCGGCGAGCAGCGGAAGACCGACCCACGCCCGTTCGTCCGTATGTTCGAGGAAGAGGTCGAGGTTCGCCTCAGGGTCGAAGTACGCGCGCAGCGAGTCCGGGGTCTCGACCAGAACAGGCCGCCTGGTCAAAATCGCGGTCGTCATGATGCTCGGCCGGTCGAGCGGAATGTCGTCGCCGTGTGAGCCAGGACCGTCAGGGATGCCAACAGCGTTGATCGTCTTCAAGCGCAGCCGTTCTGGATCAAGCAGGGCCACCGCCGACCGGTCCGCGCCAATCGCCGACCGGCCAACCTCGGTGATCACCTCGACGACCTGCTCCACCGTAAGCGCCTCGGCGAGCATTGACGTCGCCTGCTGCAGCCTGGCGGTGCGCAGCGCCGCGGCTGACAACTGTTCGGTGAGACGGCCGCGCATTTCCTCGGCCTCACGCTGGCCGGTGACGTCGGTGTTGGCGCCGACCCACTCGACCACCTCACCGTCGCGCATGATGGGCACTGCGCGCACGTCGTAGTACCGGTATGCCCTGGCCCGGGTGCGCACCCGGTAGGAAGTGTCGAACACGGCACCTGTGCGCACGCATTCGCGCCACGCGTGCTCCACGCGCTCGCGGTCCTCCGGATGGATGGCGTCCAGCCAGCCACTGCCCAGATACTCGCCGAGCGTCTGGCCGGTGATCGCCCGCCATTCGGGCGAGTCCTCTGCGATGTCACCGGTGGGCGTGGTCACCCAGACGACCTGCGCGCCGGCCCGGACGAGGGACCGGTACCGCTCCTCGCTCCTGCGGACCGCCTCCTCACCCCGTTGCCTGTCGGTGACGTCCACGGCGATAAGGACGACGCCGGTGATCTTCCCATCCGGATCGTGCGAAGGGAACCATGAGAACGCCCAGTGGTGCACCTCCGCCTGGTGGTCCACCTGAAAATCGCGCCCATCCGGCGACTGCCGCTGCGCCGCCGAGCCGACGACCGTGGCTATCTGCTGGTCGGCCTCGAAGACCGGCCGGTCCGCAGCGAGCACCCGGCGCACTGCTGACTCCACCCTGGTGGCGAGGTCAGGCGGCCAGATCTCGGAAGGCAGCCGGCCAAGATGCTCACGGTGACCCAGCCCATGCAGGCGCGCCAGGGTGCGGTTCACCCGGCGGAAACGCAGGTCCGGGTCGAAGAACGCGAATCCGATCGGCGCTTCGCGCAACAGCGTCGCAAGCAGCGCAGAGTCGGACACCGCCAGCCCCGAAACCCGCGGCTGCGGCATGGAGGTGTCCGTACTCACGGGCAAGCCCCCCGGTGGGGGCCGGCGCCTGTCATGCGATGGCTCCCTTCGGCCTGCTACGTGCTGGGTGACGTACAGTGTGCCCTGAATACAGCAGGCTATCGGTCTTGGCATGGTACTGGAGACAGGTACGCACGAGAGGTGTGCGGTCAGCAGGCGCGCAAGGCCCTTGACTCGGCAGAGCGCGCAACTGACTCGGCAGAGCGCGCAACGGATGAGAGAACCAGCCACTTCTCCCCCTCCCTCTGACCGGCCCGAGGTCACCTGGCGGGATACCAGTTCTGCGGGTTGATCGTGAGCATCGGGCGCTGCGGGACTGCCCCGTGCAGGTTCTTCGCGAATCTTGGTGCACTCGTTAGCTGCGAGCGGCTGCCAGATCACCGGCACCTGATCCGGCAGGTAATGGTGCCAGGTGTAAGGAACTGGAGTTCGCCGCACGCCACGGTCCGCTTTGATCAGCACGGCGTTCACCGGGTCGCGGTAGCCGGCCGCGCTGGCCTCGCGACAAGGCGGCGGCGGTGCGGGCCGCGCAGGTCAAGCCTCGTCGCTGCGTGCGGGACCACTGCACGAAAGCCGCTCCTTCTGGCCGTGGCACGACGGAGGTTGCCCCCCGCCACCCGGGCACTCGCATGCGCGTCGCACGCCTACCTGCGAGGCGCTCAAAATCAAGGCAAAAACCTACCGAAAATTCGTAAAGTCCCAGGTCAGAGGCCCTTGATTCGGGCATGGCAGTTTCATCCGGCGCGACCTAGACTAGTCGTGCTGAGGCTCTAACCGACCGTTATCGGGGGATCCTGAGGGTATAGGCTGCTACGCGGCAGGCCAGCGGCATCAATGACGCGGGTGTCGTCTTTTCCCCACGGGCTCACTCCGCTAGCACAACGCGAGCCACCGGCCACGGAAGAAGTAACAAGCGGTTTACGTCGCAGACCCTTGACTTGGCTGTCAGCGCGGCTGGAATGGGATCTGGGGCAGTGCCGCGCCGCCTAGGCATGCTGACACACGCTGACAGAGGTCCGATATGCAGGCAGTAACATGCAGGCAGTAATTGAGCGCGCCGTTGCGGGCGCGCAGGTGCAGCGGGTTCTCCGGACGGATCTGGCCGCAAGCGAGACGGTCACAAGCCGGCTCACCGCCGAGTTCCCCGCGCTGGCGCCGGCTACGGTCGAGCGCTGTGTCACCGACACCTGGATTTGCGCAGACCACCTGGGGCTCGCGGTCACCGCAGGACTCGTCGAGCGGGTCGCGCGCGAGCGTTTGCTCGGGCTGGTGAACTCAGTACCGCCGTCCGGGTAGCAGCCAACCGGCTCGCGGCTGCGCGCCGCGCCGGTGGCCCGCGCAGCACCGGTGGCCCGCGCAGCACCGCGCGCCGCGCCGTTGGCCCGCGCCGCGCCGGTGGCCGCGCCGCGCCGTTGGCCCGTGCAGCACCGTGGGCCGCGCCGGTGGCCCGCGCCGCGCCGGTGGCCCGCCGCCGCACCCGGTGGCCCGCACCGGCGGCGCGCACCCGCACCGTGGCCCGCCGCCGCACCCGGTGGCGCGCATCCGCACGGCCGGCCCGCACCCTCACGGCCGGCCCGCACCCTCACGGCCGGCCCGCACCCTCACGGCCTGCCCGCATCCTCTCGGCCGGCCCGCACCCTCACGGCCGGCCCGCACCCTCACGGCCGGCCCGCACCCTCACGGCCGGCCCGCACCCTCACGGCCGGCCCGCACCCTGCACGGCCGGCCCGCACCCTCACGGCCGGCCCGCACCCTCACGGTCGGCCCGCACCCTCACCGCGCGAGAAAGATACGATGCGGGCGACTCGCGCGCGTAAAGATGGCATTGCCGTGGGCGCATCTGAGAGGCTTGGTCCGTATCCTGGGCCGCTCCGTGAGCCTGCGGCGTGTGCCCGCCTGATGAAGATGAGACCGTGGCCGAGTGGCAACGCAGCGACGCGGCACGCGGCCGGAGAGGCAACAAGGCGACAGTGTGAGCCAGCGCCGTAGCAAACCCCCCGGTGACCAGCGTCCGCACGGCGGCTCGAGAGGAGGTCCGCGCGGTCAGCGGGCAGCACACCGGGCACCCCCGAGCGTAAGCCCGCCGCCGAACACGCTCTTCGCAGAGATGCTCAGGGCAGCACGTGAGTTGCTCGCGCTGCGCAGCCCGCTTGACGCGGAACTCATGGTGAGCGAGATCCTCGGCACCTGGTGGGGGCAGCGACTGGGCGGTGGTGAGCAGGGCGAGCAGGCCGAGCAGGCCGAGCAGGGAACGAAGCGTAATCAGCGCGACCGCGGCAGGCACGGCGTTGATGTCGAGGAACTCGTGGGCGAGGGCCTTGTCGCTTACGCCGCCCGCCAGCGCAGCCCGGCGGCGCTTGCCCTGCTCGCGGGAATCGCTTGCCTCGGCACCACCCGCCAGGCCGCACAGGCAGAGCAAACTGCGCTCGAACTGATGGAGCGTGGTGTGCCGCGCCCGCGCTGGGCCGACCAGGTCGGCAGGGTCGCGCCGGGCGAGTGCTACGTCAACCACGACACCTACGGCGACCACGACGAGGTGGTTTGTGTCTTCAGCTACGCCGGGGAGGAAAGGCACGCGCTCGTCGCCGCCGTGGACTACAACTACGGCGGGATGCTCCGTGACGGCTGGGTCACCTCGCAGGTGGACAAGCTGCTTGAGCGGGGCCGTGCGGCCGCGGGCGCCCGGGAGACCGCCGGCCACGGCTCATTCGACGCGCTGCCACCCGGGCGGGCGCGGCGCATGCTCGAAGCCGCGCTTGCAGAAACCGACCGCGCCGTGGCACCGCCCGTCAGCGATTCATTCGCCGCCTATCACGCGTTCATCAGGGCGAGGATCCGCACCCTCCCGCCAGGCCGCGAGGTGGCGGGGTCCATCGCGGCCGCTCCCGGACTCGCGGTAACGGCTGGCCCTCGGCGCCTGGCCTGGAGCAGAGACCATAGGGCCATGCTGGCAGCCGAGTTCCTCGCCTCCGACGAGGCCGAGGATCTGTCCGACCGGCGGGCGGCGAGCCGCTGCGCGGACCGCATCATCGACTACGGCTGTGACCAGGACTTCCGCCGTCCACTGCGAATGAGCCCCATCAAGGTCGAGCGGTTCCTGCTTGATTGGCTGCCTCGCAAGGCAGTGCTGAGCCCGGCGGAGCAGGACGCCATGCCGCATGTCCTCGCGGCCTGGACAAGATGGGCCGGGCGGCGAAGCGACCTGCAGTCAAGTGCGATCAGGGCAACGCTCGACGCAGTGTTCGAGTCCATCGCCACCTTCGCGCGGACCTATCGCGGCCCTGAATCGTTCGGGCTGAACCGCGATCTGGTCAACCGCCTCCTGCCGGACGGTGACCTGGAGGCACTCGCGCGTCGCACTTTCGCATTTCCGCTGATAGCCGGCCGCTGCGGCGAAGTGGACCTGGCATCCCTGAACCCCGCTGATCCGGCCGACCGTAGGCGGCTCCTTGCGGCCAGCCACGGCGGCAGCCAGCCGGGCGTGGGCAGGCACGGAGCGCAACGCGACGCGGGCACCCATCTCGACCGTCACGTCACGCTTGCCGACAGGTTGTGGCGCGGCGAACCGCCGGAACTATGGGAGGCCGCTCAGCGGCTCCTCGATCTCGGCACCGAAAGGCACGAAGCCCTGCACGTGCTGATGGAGACTCTCGACGAGGCAGGCCCGGACGAGGACGACATCGCAGCCGCCCTGGCCGATCTGCCGCCGGACACCTGAGCGCGCCGCCTGGCCGAGCCAGCCTCAGGCACGCGTCCCGTGCGTTGATCGGACAAGCCGCTGGGATCAGCCGGCCGTGAACTCCTGATAGGCGGCGCGGATGTCGTTACCGGTCACGGTCGTCAGTTCGGCTGCACTCGCGCGTTCGCCCAGCCGCGACACCCGCAGGTCCCTGTTCGCGCATGCGCGCTCGAACAGGGACCGTGCGAACCGGCCGTTGCCAAGCTCGTCCACCCGGCCCTGCGCGCAGACTTCGCCGAAGATCTGCCCGAGCCCGGCGAGCGCCTCCGAGTCGAAAACGTCGCCGGCCTGACCCGCCAGATGCATCGCGATGCTCTGCAACTCCACGGCCGAGTAACTCGGGAACCGCACCCGGGTGGCGAACCGTGACGCGAGGCCCGGATTGCTCGCGAGGAACGATTCCATCGCCGCCGTGTAACCGGCAAGCACGACAACCAGGCGGTCCCGATCGTCCTCCGCCCGTTTGAGCAGGATCTGGATCGCTTCGGCACCGAATGCGTCGCCACCGGAATACCCGCTATTGCTGAGCGAATATGCCTCGTCGACGAACAGCACCCCGCCGAGCGCGGAGTTGATCAGCTTGTTCGTTTTGACCGCCGTCGAGCCCAGATGCTCCCCGACCAAGTCACCGCGGTGTGCCTCGACCACCGCGGGCCGGGCAAGGAGGCCGAGTGCGGCAAATACACGGCCGAGGACCCTCGCGACCGTGGTCTTCCCCGTGCCCGGTGGGCCGGTGAACACAAAGTGCCTTGCGGGCGGCATCGCGGCCAGGCCCTGACGCTCGCGCATCCGAGCTACCTGGAGCTGAGCGGTGATCGCTCGCACCTGCTGCTTCACAGGGTCGAGACCAATGAGGCCATCCAACTCGGCTAGCGCGCTCGCCAGCGTTGGTGTCTGCTCATAACCGCGGAAACGAGAGGTCAGCTCGGCGAACGCGCGGTCGGTGTCTTGCGGGCAGATGGTGATGAGCTCGGCCGGATCCGGATCGTGCGCGTTGCTCATTACCCGCACGTCGCGCGCCTCCGCCGCTTTCTCTACAAGGCTGCGCACAAACCGCCCGTTGCCGAGATCATCGACGATGCGGCGGCGCGCCACCTCCTCGAACATCCGCCACAGGGCTGGCCGCGCGTCGGCGTCAAGCACATCGCCCCGCCGCTCCACGCAGGACTCGGCAATCTGCAGTAGCTCAGCCGGCGCATAGCTGGGGAACTTCACCCGGGTGGCGAACCGCGACGCCAGGCCCGGGTTGCTGGCGAGGAAGTCCTCCATCTGCTTCTCATATCCGGCAAGGATGATGACGAGATCTTCGCGATCGTCCTCGGCCCGCTTCAGCAGTGCCTGAACGGACTCATTGCCGAACCTGTCGGCCTGGCCGTCGCCCTCGTTCACGAGGCTGTACGCCTCATCGATGAAAAGGACGCCGCCGAGGGCGGAGTCGACAAGCTCATTGGTCTTGATCGCGGTAGCGCCAAGGAACTCCCCGACCAGGTCGGCCCGCTGCGCTTCGATCACGTATGGGGTGTCGAGCAGCCCGAAAGCATAGAAAATCTTCGCGATCACCCGCGCCACCGTGGTCTTGCCGGTGCCTGGCGGGCCGAGCAGAACGAAGTGGCGCATCGGCTTGTCGGTCGCGTAGCCCGCGAGGGCCCGCATCCGGGCCGCCTCGATCGACGCCGCGATCGATCTGATCTGCTCCTTGACCGGTTCCAGACCGATCATGCTGGCGAGTTCGGCCATCGCCTCGTCCACCGAGATCTCCGGCAAGGCGGTTTCTGCCGCCGCGCCGGCTGGCTCCTTCTCCCGCGGCCTCGCCGCTTCGCCGGCGACAGCCTGTTCGCGGACGGCGGCATCGGCCGAATGTGCGTAGCCGTACGCGCCGGCGCCGCCGCCGCGCACGCGCGTACGCCCGCGCACGCGCTCGTCCTGCATGGCCTTGGCCAGCCGCCAGCCAAGCACGGCGATGGCGAGCAACCAGGCGGCGCCCAGCCCGATGACGGGCTGCGACGGCCAGAGCCGCAATCCCGCGACACCCGCGGGGACCGACCAGAGCAGCGCCCACGCCACGGTGCGGCATGGCACGTACCAGCGGGCGAGAGTGGCGGCGTGGGCAGCCGCAACCACGGCGAACGGCAATGCGAGAAGCGGGAACAGCCAGCTTGTGCGTCCGCTCGCACCGACGATCGCCCCAACGAGGCCCCAGGCCGCGACGGAAAGTGACGCGGCCACGGTACGGCGGCCCTCAAGCACGGCGACGATCCCGAATCCGAGGGCGGCAAGCAGGAGGAA
Organism: uncultured Actinomycetota bacterium; assembly: GCA_963727015.1. GTDB lineage: Bacteria > Actinomycetota > Actinomycetes > Streptosporangiales > Streptosporangiaceae > DATFVJ01. Next base: position 383,955 of record CAVSEV010000012.1, read on the forward strand.
CGGCGAGGCGAGGGCGGCGGCCAGAGCGAACACCACCAAGAGAATGATCTTCAAGCCGAACGGCGCGCGGTTAAACGCGGACCGAGTACGGCTTAGCCAATCCTGCGCCGGGTTACTGACCGACGAGGATTTCTCTTGAGGCCGCACCTTGCTCCCTCGCACTCGTCCCTGTATAGCGCACACACGGCGGACGCGGCATCACCCGAACTGTAGCAAGGGGCAGAATCCATGTCAGGAGCAGGCCAAAACGGCCAGCCTGCTGCCCAAGCCCCCGCCCCGCACTCGACAAGTCCATCACAATGGTTGGCTACCGCGAGCACGGTTACGCTGCTGCCGCCCAATGCTTGCGGCCTGTGCTGCGGCCCAGTACTCCGGGCCCGGTGCGTCACGCTTGTTCACCGTCCATCGCAGGCTGCGTCGCCTCGTTACCGCATGCTGTCACGGATCGGAGAAATGCGCCCCTAGCCTAAGTATTGTCGCCGCTGAGTGGCTGTAAGCGGTGTTGGTGTTTGGCGCTAAAGCGGCGACAGAGATTGGTGGGACCGGAGCACGACCGCGGGACCGCAGGACGACCGCGGGACCGCAGGACGACCGCCGCAGGACGACCGCGGGACCGCAGGACGACCGCGGGACCACAGGACGACCGCGGGACCACAGGACGACCGCGGGACCACAGGACGACCGCGGGACCACAGGACGACCGCGGGACCACAGGACGACCGCGGGACCACAGGACGACCGCGGAAGCGCGGCACGACGTTCCGGTCCGGCGCGGCAGCCTCAGGGCGTCTCACGGACGAAAGCTGCGACTATGCGGCCGAGTTGTTCACCCGCATCCTCCTGCAGGAAATGGCCGGCGCCAACGATCACCGGGTGGTCGCGGCCCGCCGCGCCAGGGATCGCCCGTTTCAAGACTGGGGCCATTCCGCCCGTGATCGGGTCGCCATCGCTGAACGCGACCAGGAAAGGCTTCTCCCAGCCGAGCAGCCGCTGCCAGGCCGCCCGGTTGGCCGGTCCGGCCGGATCGTCCGGAGTGGCGGGGACCAAGGCGGGCATGGCTCGCGGGCCCGCCTGGTAGCTGGCGTCGGGGAAGGGCGCCTCGTAGGCGGCAAGCACATCGCCGGCCAGCGGCTTGTTGCAGCCCGACTGGACGAATCTGGCAATGTCGATCGACGGCGCGCGGGTCATGGCCCGGCGGAACGCCCACCAGATTTCCGGCAGTTCCTGATCCCCGGTGGGCAGCCCGGTATTGGCCGCGACTATCCGGGCGAAGCGCCCCGGATGCTGCGCGGCAAGCCGCAGCCCGATCAGGCCGCCCCAGTCCTGCCCGACCAGCGTGACGTCCTCCAGGCCGAGGCTGTCGAACGCAAGTACCCGCATCCATTCGACGTGCCGCGCGTAGCTGTGATCGGCCGCTTCGGCGGGCTTGTCCGAGCGGCCGAAGCCGGGCATGTCGGGTGCGATCGCGCGCAAGCCCGCGTCGGCGAGCACCTGCATCACTTTCCTGTAGAGGAATGACCAGCTCGGCTCGCCATGGAGCAGCAGTACTGGGGGGCCGTCCGAGGGGCCAGCGGCTACCCAGGCAATCCGCAGCATGCCGCCCGTCCCGTCCGGCACGTCGGCGTAATGCGGTTCGTAGCCAAAGCCGGGCAGGTCAGCGAAACGGTCATCGGGAGTGCGCAGGGTTCGCATACCGCCATCATGGCAGGGCGGCACAGCCGTGAACCTGTACAATTATTGACCGTCCAGACGATGACGGCCAGACCCGGGATGTCGGTGCCAGGCCCCGGCCCCCCGGATTCCTGGTCAGGCCGCGGACCGAACAGATGCCACCGCGCGCAATCCCCGCGCATGTGACACCCGTTGCCAGAAGGTGCGCCTTGTGGGCGGCGCCTCGCCCCTGATGGGCGGCGCCTCGCCCCTGATGGGCGGCGCCTCGCCCCCGATGGGCGGCGCCTCGCCCCTGATGGGCGGCGCCTCGCTGCTTATGGGCGGCGCCTCGCCGCGGCAGCCGTTAGGGAGAAAACGTGGCGCGGGGGACAGGATGCGCCACCGCGCCCGACTGGCTACCCTCGCCACCGTGAGCCAGAATCCCCCGTCGAAGCTCGAGCGCCGAGTGGCCGCGGCCGCCGAAGCCGCCCTCGCCAGACAGCACTACGTGGCACCGCTCGATGTGCTGACCGGTATCGGCTGGCTGCCGCAGCGCACGGTCGGCAACTGGCGGCAGGGCCGGGTCGATCACTTGGAAGCCGTCGTGTCCGCCCTGCCGGACAAGCGCGCGGCGGTGCTCGAATACCTTGACCGCTGGGCGAAGACGGCAGGCCTGACGCCGGCCGAGACTGGTTATGTGGCCGCCGCGAGGGACCGCCGGCCGCTGCGGTTCACCGCCGATGGTGACCCCGGGGCTGAGCGCGCGTACCGTACGCACTGGATCTCGCCAGACATGTCCGAGGCCAGACGTGAACGCCTCACGCAGCGCGAGAGCAGGGCGCCCGACCTCGTCGTGGTCATGCCGATCAAGGACTGGACGTGCGCCAAATGCGGCGACACCGGGGCCTTCCTCATCATGGACGACCCCGGGCCGTTGTGCCTGACCTGCGCGGACATGGACCACCTGGTGTTCCTCGGAGCGGGAGACGCGGCCCTCACCCGCCGTGCCAAGAAGGCGAGCGGGTTGTCCGCTGTTGTCGTGCGCTGGAGCCGATCGAGAAAGCGGTACGAACGGCAGGGAGTGCTGGTAGAAGAGCCAGCGCTCGAGCAGGCCGAACTGCAGTGCCTTGCCGACGACGATGCGCGAACGCGGCGCCGCGCACGCGACAAGGAGCGGCGCGCGCACGAGGACACGGAATTTCAGGCTCGCCTCGCGGCCGGCATCGTGGCGTTGTTCCCCGGCTGCCCGCTCACACGAGCGGAGGCAATCGCCCGCCACACTGGCACGAGGGGCAGCGGCCGGGTTGGCCGTTCCGCCGCCGGCCGGGCCCTTGACGAGAACGCGATCACCCTCGCGGTCGTGGCATCCGTCCGGCACGAGGACACCGGTTACGATTCGCTGCTTATGTCAGGAGTTCCCCGTGAGGCCGCGAGGGACCGCGTACAGCGCGGCATCGACCGGGTGCTTAGCGCCTGGGCAAATCCGTAGCCACAGCGGAATTCAACGCCCATCCACAAGTCGCTAGCCGTCGGGCACCCAGACACGCCGAGCGTGATCGCCTGATCACCCACCGCGCGGCTGATCAGGCCCAGGGGTTCGAGCGTGTTCTCGACAGGGAAGGCCCGGGGTATGGCCCTGCCCAACCGTTAGCCGCCTACGCAAGCCTGCCAGATGGTGTGCCGCCGCTGCCTCATCGGGCCGCCGCTGCCTCATCGGGCCGCCGCTGCCTCATCGGGCCGCCGCTGCCTCATCGGGCAGCCGCCGCTGCCTCATCAGCATGCGGGCGGCGATGCCGGTCGGCGGCCGCGGCGAAGGCCTGGCTGATCTGCGCGCTCCGCTCGACCGGTCCGCCGGAAGGCGAAGCGCCAATCGCCTCCGGTTCGCCAACGGCGACCAGATGCTCCTGGACCTTCTCAGCCAAGGCGATGAACGACTCGTAGTACTCAGGGACCAGCGCCGCCGCAGCCTCGGGCGCTGCAACGGCCGTGGCTGGGGCTTCAGCAGCGAGTGACGCCCTCCCGGTGGTGGCGGCTGTGACGTATGCGGACAGGTCGGGCAGATCGGTGCGGGCCGCTGGCAGCGTGAGGAGGCCGTGGAACGGCGGCGACCAGGCGTCCCTGCGGGTCAGCGGAGCCGCTTCCGGAGCGAACACGGCCCGCACTGTCGCCGGGATACTGGCGTGGTCGTGAGTCTGGGTGTCGATCGCGCCGGCCGGCACATGCGGCGAGATGACGACGGCGGGCACGCGCGGGCCGAGCATCGTGAAGTCGAACGCGGTGGCCTGGCGGCAGAACAGCATGCGCAGCAGCTGGCCCACCAGGCTCGGCCGCCCACCGGGACTCGGCACGCCGGTTGGCGGCGGGACATGGTCGTACAGGCCGCCGTGCTCGTCGTGGGTGACAAGTAAGACGGTCCTCGCGAACACCTCCTGGTTCGCTCGCAATGCCTCGTAGACGGTCGCGATCAGCCGTTCCGCCCGGGTGAAGTCGGACTCTCCGTACGGGCTGAAGGCGTCGTATGCGGCGTTGCTGACCAGGTTGTTCTCCGGATGCTGGCTGTTGCTCACGTCCGGGGTGCCGACGATCGGGTCGTGGTCGAGGGTGTGCAGCGGCGGCCGGTGATTGGGCTCGAGGAACGTGTAGGCGGTCAACTCGCCCGCCGCGACGTGCGCAGCGAACTGGTCAAGCGGAAACCATTTCGCGTGCCGCTCAGGGGTATCCCACAGCTCAGGGAACGCCCACACCTGCGGTGTGTCGTCGTGATATATCCGCCAGTCGGCGCCGTGCTCCTCGAGCAGCTCGAAGATCGTCCGGTTCGTGTAGGGGCGGATCTCGATGTCGGTCTCCCCGTCCGACGTCGCCGCATGGGCGAAGTTCCTGTTCGGCCACGTTTCGCCGGGCAGCGAGCAGAACCAGCGGGTACACACCGCGAACTCCGATGCGAGCCGGCTCAGCACCGGCACGTGCTCCGGTGGCTGGCACGCCATCGCCAGCGGGCCACGCCCGGTCACGGGCGCTGCGCCGCGCGCAGTCCGGCCCTTCGCCCAGCCCACCAGCGGCCCAAGCAACCCGCCGAAGGCTGGCGGTTCCAGGCCCCGCCCCTTGCGCTCGTAGCTGATCACGAAACCCTGATTGGTGGGCTGCCCGGTCGACGTCAGGGCCAGCTGTTCCATCACCGCGTCGTGCGAATGATCCGGGCCGACCGGCAGCACAACCTTCGCATTGGGCGACGCTGCCACTGCCGGGGCACCCGCCCACCCAGGATTGGTGAACTCGCCATTTCCGAGCAGGCCGTCGAAGGCCGGATCGGGATGCCGCAGGTAACCAAGTAAATGATCGAACGAGCGGTTCTCCAGCATCAGCACCACGACATGCGCGACGTCCACCACGAGCCTCACCCCGACCAGGAAGCAATAATCCCGCCACGCTACGGCCTGCGGCGGGCCGCGGCAATCGGGTGCGCGCGTTTACTGGCGGCGCAGCGCACTTATCCGGAGGGTGCGGTATTCGGGATCCGTGTCCAGGTCGCGGAGCGGCCTGTTCCGTCCGCCCGGACCTTACCCTCGTTCCTTAGCTGTTCCAGGACGAGCCGGATGGTCTGGTCGCTGACACCGGGCGCTGCAGTCCTGATGTCGGCGAGGCGGAACGTAGCTGGTGCGTGGCGCAGGATGTGTTCGCGGACGCGCTGCTGCTTGGTCCCGGGGGTTTGGGCCGCGGCTGCGCGATCGGCGAAGACGGCATAGGCAGCGGCGATCACTCTGGTGAAGTAGCCGAGCCAGGGCCATGGGTCGGCTGTGCCCTCGTGCCAGCCGTGGGTGGAGTCCAAGAGCGCCTGGTAGTAGGCGTCAGCCGATTCGGCGACCGCCTGCTCAAGGCTCACGTAGCGGCCGACCGTGTAGCCGTGCTCGCTGAGCATGGCGTTGGTGAGCAGACGAGCCACTCGCCCGTTGCCGTCCTCGAAGGGGTGGATGACGAGGAGGTCGAGGATGGACAGGCCGGACAGGAGCACCGGATGGTGCTCGCCGACGGCAACCGCGTTCTCGTAGCGCTCCATCAGGTCATCGATGGCGAATGGTGTGCTCACCGCGGACACTGGCTTGAAGCGAACGGTGGTCGAACCGTCTGGCGAGCGGTCCACGACCAGGTTGTCCTCCGTCTTGAACGCCCCGCCGGGCATCGCCGTGTGAGCGAACAGCAGCCGGTGCAGGTGCAGGATCAAGCCAGCGTTCAGCGGGCGCCAGTCCTGCTGGCACAGGTAGTCCTGGGCGTCGCGGTAGCCTGCGAGTTCCTGTTCGCTGCGGTTACGCAGCGTCGTCGCCTGCCGGTTGATGATCCGCTGGGCACGATCGGCGTCCGCGACGATGATGCCCTCGATAGCGGACGAGGCGGTGATGCTCTGGACGCGCGCCCGGTCGGCGAGCTCGGTGAGCAGCCCCGGCATCTGATCACGGTGGAGCGCCTCCGAGCCCCGGCCGAAGTCGATCGCGCTCAGCCGGGTGACAACTTGGGCTGGCACCAGCCCGATGAGCGCGTCAAGGTCAGCGAAGCTGCGCAAGGAATCTCCCAGCTAAACTTACTAAACAACCTAATCATAGCGTCGGTTGGCATGTTTAGCGGGTTTGTTTAGCGGGTTTCCGGTTGTTGATACATGCACCTTCGCGGCGCCGCGCTGAGCGGCTTGCCCTCGTCAAGTACGTCCTGCTCGATCCGGCCCAAGAGCCCGGTGCCTTGGCCCTGCATGCTGCGCCTCATGCCCCACCGCCCGCTGCATCAAGCGCAACTTCCCTGGACACCCCGCCCGGAGATACGGCCCTGCCAGGGATGGCCGAGACAACAGGGCCCGCCCACCCCGCGCGACCTGCAGCTAAGGGAGTTCGGTGGCCATGCCAGATGTTGCATCCAAATGCGATTCCGCTCACGTTGCTGGGGCAGTGCACTTATTCGGGGGGTGCAGTATTCTTTGGCCGCCAGCGGGAGGGCTGCGGCGCTCGTCACGCCGCTCAGGCTTGATGTTCTGGCGGGGCGAGCCGTTCCGTGGCGATGTCCGGCCATGCCAGGACGATCCCTTCCCACCGGCACAGCTCATCCCAGCTGGGTCGGACGGCAGGCGACTGGTGACGATGACCGCCTGCATGTCATGGCCGCTCGCAGTGAGCTTCTGGGGGTAACGCAGCACCTGCCCAATAGCGGTGCGCAGCTGCCGTTCCTCGCTCTGGCTGCTGACCGATTTGATCTCGGCGACCCAGATGGTCCGCCCGCGCGCCCAGGCCAGGTCGTATCGCGGCTCTTCAGCCCGCGGTGACCGCGGCGCCCATCCCCGGGCTGCGACGATCCGGGCAATCTGGTTCTGTGTCCTGTTGTGCTCGACCCATCCGCTCCGGAGGCATCGGAGTCTCCCGCCGCGGGGGCCGGGAGTTGTTCGCCAGGCGCGGTCTCGCTGGCCTGCCGGGACCGGCAGAGCGGCTGGCTGTCCAGGCGGCGGATGGCAGGCATCCGCAGGCGCCCGCATCCCGCGCATTCCTCGGTCACCTGCGGGTCCTTGCGGTAGCAGGAGGAGCAGATGCCACCTTCGTCGCGGCGGGCGACGATCCTGGCGGTGACGCCGCAGCGCGCACAAGGCCTTTTCTTAGCCGGGTCGCGGGCTGCGCATCGCTGACAGATCAGTCCGCCCGGGCATTCCGAGCATCCGGGCAGGATGACATCGGCGTGGCCGACGGCGGCCAAGGTCTGGGCGAGGCGAATGGCGACCGCCGGGCAGCGCGGGTCGCCGGAAGTAAGCGCCCTAAGGGGCATTGCCGGGTCCGCCCTGGCCTGCTGCAGAGCCGCTGACACGGCATCCGCGTCCAGACCGGGCAGGGCGGCGGCTAGCGCGCCGTCAACCCGGGCGCGGCGCCCTGCGCGTTCCTCGACCCGGCGCTCTTCCCGCGTCCGGTAACGGTTCACTCACCCGGGCGGCGGATCGTGGTCCGCCGGACGTGCGGTGCCGGACTGTGGGCATCGCCTGCGGCCTTGCTGACCTGAACATTGGCCGCCTGAACCTCTATCAGGTCGTTCGGGGTGCACTCCAGGATGTCGCACAGCGCGGCGAGGGTGTCCATCGATAGCCGCTGCGGGGGCTGAGTCACCAGCCGGAAGACCTGCTCGCGAGACAGGTGGACGCCGCGTTCGGCGAGCAGCGGGACCAGGTCCGTGGTCTGGAACATGTCACGGCTAGCCATGAGCTTGCGCAGGTTCCAGGTGATTCCCATCTTCTTGATCATTTGATATCCCAGAGGTCAGGGCAGCGGTTTAGCGGCACAATTGCGGCAGCTCCATAGCCCCTGCACGCGCCGGTGCAGGCGGATGACCCGGCGGCAGTGCGGGCAGGCCTGCCGCACGATCTCCTCCGCCCCTGCGGCGCTCAGCTCGTCGATCAGCCGCAGCACCGACCGGCGGGCGCCTGCGCGCCGTCGCCGGTAAGCATCCAGGCTTGGACTCCACCATCCAGGCCAGGTGCCGCAGGTCGCCCTGGCGGGTGAACACCCGGCAGGCGGCATCGGCGGCGGCGCCATCCGGCAGCGACGGGTCCAGCCCGGTGATGACCGCGGCGATTACGGTCACCGGATCGCGGTCGTCACGGTCGGGGCACCGCTCGCAGCGCGGCTGACCGGACCGCTCGCGGCTCGCGGCTGGGCGTTCACGTCCGCAGGCCGCGCACGTCCGCAGTGACAGCCGCCGGACGCACACCGCGCAGTACCAGTCCTGGCCATGGCGCTGCACCGAGGTGATCTCCTGGTCGCAGGCGGCGCACCGCGGCATTGAGACCGCCGCCCCGGCGGCGCGCAGCGCGAGCAGCAGGCCGGCGATGACGGCGGGTGCGGGCGACCGTCCGGTGGTCAGGACCGACGGGTCAGCGGCGAGTGCCGCTGCCAGGCGGCGGCGCCGGGCCCGCCCGCCGCTGTCCTCGACGGCGGCCCGGATCATGCCCGGGTCAAGACCGGGAACGACCTCGGTCACCGCCGCCACTACGACCGCGGCCGGGTCGGCGAGGCCAGCGAGTTCCGTCATGAGGCGGGCGGGGCGATCCGGGCCCGCATCGGCGCAGTTCCCCGACGCCGATCGCGGCCGTGCCCCTGCTGCCCGAGGCCGCCGCGGTCTTCGCTGACGTCCCGGCCGCCACGGGTTCGATCAGCTCGCCCATTGCGCAGCCGAGGATGTCGCACAGCGCCATCAAGATCTTCAGGCTCAGCCGCTCCGGCCGGTCCGTCACCAGCCGGTAAACCTGACTGGCCGACAACCCCCGCGGGGCTGGCCGCGCTTGGCCTTGCCGTAGCGCACGTTCAGCATGCCGTACCGCCCGACTCCGGGGCGGCCGGATTCCGCCCGAAGTCGATGTCGTCCAGCTTCGAGGCCTCGGTCCGGCGCAGCCCCCAGCCGTAGAGCACCTTGAACAGCGTGGCATCCCGGTAAGCAGTCAGCGCCCCCTTCCGGTTGGCGGCAACCGCCCGGCCGACCTGCCCGTCGGCGTAGTCCAGGAACCGCTGCAGTTCCTCCCGCGTGAACGGCCGCGCTTCCGGATCACCCTCGTAGTCGTTGAGATGAGGGATCGTGTTCCACTCGTGCACGATCGCCACCGGATGCCGCCCGCCCCGAACTCCCGCTGGCCGCTGCAGCGCAGCCATAGCGGCCGTCGCCAAGTACGTGTTGAACTGGCGCAGGCTGCCCTGATAGCACCGGATCGTCGATGGCGCCAGATGATGCTCGGCGTCAGCGCCAGCGACTGTCGCCTGCAATGCACGCCGGATCACCCGGCTGCGGGTATTCGTCGGACACCCCCGTGTAGATCGCCGTCGTGCTGACGTAGCTGTGGCCGGCCTGCATGGACACGAACTTCTCCGGATAGTCGCTCTCAAAGTGCGTGATGTACGAGTGCCGCAGGCAGTGCAGGTCGAGCTCGGCCGGGAGGCCGGCGGCATCCCTGGCCGTGGTGAACGCCTTGTTCACCGAGCGCAGCGACAACCTGCCCGAACGCTCAGTCACGAAGAGCGCAGCGAGCTTACCGGGCGAGAAGGCGGGCCGGACTTCAGTGACCCAGTGATCGAGCACTTCGACGATCCAGTCGAACTCCTTAACCGTAAGCACCGTGCGGCGCTTGGGCGGGCTGCCAATAGACGCTTTGCCGTAGCGGACGTGGACGCTGCCGTATGTGCCGTACTGCGGCAGCTTCTGGGCCCGCCGCAGGTCTGCGAGGTCGAGCATCCGCGACTCGTTGCGCCGCAGTCCGAAGGCGTAGACCGTCTTCAGCAGAGCCGAGGCCCGCATCGCGGTCAGCGCAAACTTCCGGCCCTGCGTCCGAGCCACCTCGACCTGGCCGTCAGCAGCGTCGAAGAGAGCCTGGACCTCGTCGTAGGTCAGCGGCCGCCGGTCGGGCTGCCCCTCGTACTCAGCCACGTGAGGAACGCGGTTGTCCTCGTGGAAAATCTGCTGAGGTGCCTGCCCGAAGCGCGCCAGGCACTCCGCAGCCCAGCCGTACCGCTCGTCCGTGATGAAGCTCATGAACAGCGCGAGCGCAGTCTCGTAGCCTCGGCTGGTCGACATCACGACCGGGCGGCTCCGGTTGGGCGACCGAAGATACGAGATAAACGCCTCCGCATTAGCCGACTGCCACTCCCACGGGTAGAGGTTGGTGAAATCGACTAGCCGCCGCACCATGGCCAGACGCGGTTTGATCGTCCCGCCTTCGTTCAGGAACCGCGCACGCTACTGCCGTGCCCACCCCTGCAGCATGGCCTCCAGCATCGCGCCCTTGGCGTCGAGATGGACTACGCCGTCGGCCAGCTCCAGACGGGCAGAACCCGGCAGACCAGACACCTCGGCTCCCAAGTCAGCTGTTGCATCAGATGACTCATTGTTGAGGTTACTCCGTGGATCTGCAACCGCTTCGGCAAAATCAGCAAGCAGGCAAGAGACCGGACCAGTTCGTTTGGCAGGCAACCAGCGATCAGTTGCAGATCTTGACTGCCCGCTCGTAGCGTCCTGGCATCCCTAGGTCCCAGTAGGTCCAGGTCGGAGGCATGCGATCCCAGGCGTTGCCCAGCAGCAGCGCGCAGGCCCCTGGCATAGCCAGAAAGAGGTGGAGCTCAGGTGGGCGGAGCTGTCTCCGGAGAGCCCGCAGATCATCGCGGAGCTGGAAGATGATCGCTTGAGCGTGCGGCAGGCCACCCAGCGCTTCGCGTCCAGGCAGAGGAAGTCTTGTCCTGATGTGGTAGGCATCCGGGAGCTCCCTGGCCAGGAACTCATCGACGTCCTCGGCGATATCCGTAGCGAAGCTGACGCTCACCGCCCAGGAACGCCCTTCCGCCCCGCCGACCGGAGCAACCGGGAGATGGATTTCAAGATCCCTCTGCTGGCTTGGGACGGCGCCTGAGGACCAGATGCCATCACGGGCCCGGGAACTGACAGTGAACCCGGCCGTGCTGGGGAAGTGGGCACCGATGGTGAACCACAGCGGCAGGCGCATCGGTCCGTCGACCTCGAAGTCGTGGATACCAGCAGCTCGAAGCCGCTTACGGGCAACGGCGAGATCGGCTGTGATCTGCTGGTCGGCGGTCACCGGATCAGCAAAAACCCTGCGCTCGCGCGGGTCGTCACCCAGGAGGAGCCCAGTCCAATCGACGGAGTAGGTGGCGGCATCGGCCCGGGGATTGCGTTCGAGTGCCTGGGCCACGAACAACGGGCGTTGCGCCTGGGCAAACAGGCCCAGCTTCTCGATGGCGCTCCTCAACTGGGCGGGAGAGAACGTCTGCCGCGATGCCTTGATCCAGTCGCGCACTTGCTGGACGCCCGCTGCGACCGCAGCGTCATCGCCGCGGGCCTGAGCCCCAGCTGCGGCATCCTGGACCTTCTCGCGCCATTCCTTCTCTGACAATGAATGCCGGATCTCGAGGCTTTCGAGGAACTCGAGGAGCTCGGCCTCGTTCACGGCGAGGTGCTCCGCCCAGCGTTTGCGGGCTTCAGCGAGCGAGCCGGTGCCGTGCCGCAGGGTCTCGACGATGCGTGCGTCTGTTGTCGCTCGGGATCCGAGCACGGGGTCGGCGTGGTCGATAGCCTTCGTCGTGGCCAGGATTACCTTCGGCGGCTGCGCGTGCTCGGAGCACAGTTTCAGCCAGCTTGCGTAAAGCCGCTGGAGAATGCTGGGTCTGCCCTTCGGGCGGTGGAATAGCCAAGCTTCGGTGAGCGGGCTGGTCGAGTCGACGGAGGCCTTGATCTGCCAGTACTCGCTGGGCCCTACCGCGTATCGCAATGTCAGGTCATCGACGTTACCGGCCTCGTCGGCCTCGACAGCGAGTTCGGTGACCGTGGAATCGGCTCGCTGCGTGCGGAGGACGTGATACCAGGCGATCAGATGCTGTACGTCGTCGCCGAGCAGCCGCGCACCGCTCGCCGCCCGGGTGACGACTTTCTTGGTCATCGGTCCTTCAGCTCGAAGGGGCGCGTCGGCAGCGTTCCCGCGGCAACTTCGAGTGCGATCGCCTTGTCAATGGCCACGCCCCGGCGGTATGCCGAAAGCGCCATCTCCGGGACGAGCCGCTGGCGCAGGTCGGAATAGGCATAGCCGTAATCCCGGCCAGTCGTGCCGCCGGTCGCTGCCGCGAGCTCGTCGATGTCGTCCGGCTGTAGCTTCGTCCCGCCGAGCAACCGCGTCAGCAGCACGGCTCGCTGCGCATGATCCGGGCGCTCGAACATCTCGACGGCCGCAGCCCGGCGCCGCACCGCGGGGTCGATCGCGTCGAGCCGGTTGGTGCAAAGGATGGTCAAGACGGGAAGCCGGTCGGTTCTCATCCCGTCGATGCCGCGGATCAGCGCGTTCACTCCGGCCCGGTCTTCGTGATGCATCTGGGCAAGTTCACGCGACTGCGCCAGCGCATCGGCTTCGTCGATGAGGAGCACGCCCATGGCGGCGGCCTTGCCGTCTGGGCGGCGCGCGCGGGCGAAGTCCCTGCTGACACGCTCGAACGCCCGGGTCAGCAAGGTGGTCATCTCCCCCACTGCGCCGCGCCCCCGGGCTGTGAGGCTCAGGGGATAGAGGGTCACATCCGTGTCCGCTTCACAGGAGATGGCTTGGCCGAGAACCTCAGCAAGTTCGGTTTTCCCAACCCCAACATCGCCCGCGAAGATAAACAACGGTGTTCGGTCCAGGAGTGCTCCAACGGCCGGGATAACGTCGCCATGGACCTGAGTACTCCAGTCGTTGATGGAGGTCGGGTCCAGGAGGACCACGGCATCGGCGACGAGCCGGTCCCTCGTCTCATCGAGCCCGACGAGGGCGGCCAGGCGGGCCTGGGCACCTGGGTTCGGGAACTCCTCGGTGCGGGCGAACAGACCCTCAATACCTTCGGTCACGCTGCCAGCCTCCGGAAGACAGACCTTTCCAGCGCGACGCCGCCCGCAGCATACGTCCGGTCGCTCGTCCAGTATCCGCCTACCTCACTGGGCAACGTCCCATCAGTGCGGATAAACGGTAGTTTCTGCTCGACGGCCTTCCTCCCAACAGGGCTAAGCCAAGACCAGCTATCAGAGAAGGTAAGGAAATTAAAGAACGTCGCGCCCGTGACATTCTGGCCCACCGGGACACCTCCGGCCGTTCCGGTTCCCGTCAGCGATCCATCTGGCCCGACCACGTAGCGCAGGGACCACACGGCTCTTTCATCACGCTTAAAGCCGAACTGGTAGCGATCGACATATCCGCCGCTGAGCAGCTCCTCAAGCTCTAGGCGGTACTGCTCAAGGCGGCTTTCGCTTGGGCTCCCATAGAGAATGCGGCTCTGCCGAAGGTCAGTGGTCACGCGTCCAGCAAGCCGCCTTGCATGGGTGTGGCTAAATGTCTCGGCGTAGGAGTAGCTGCTCACGCTGCCGCCATAAAGCTCGTGCCGAGTACGTCCTGCCAGAGCTCAACTGCCTGGCCTTTGGCGGGTTCGTAGTAGGCAGTGGAGATCGCGTCGAGCGCTTCCTGGGCCGCTGCGACGAGCAGATCTCGGTCCCGCACCTCGTAGCGCTCGGCTACGTTGTTGCCGAAATTGACTGGGTCGAGGATCTGGATCGGCCTGCTCCCCCGGGCCGGCTGTTCAGATGCTGGGTGGAAGTCCGTGAAGGCAATCTGATCGTTGAGGCCGCCGTTGACAATGAAGGCGAAGAACTGTTCAAGCGTCTTGGCATAGTCATTGAGCACTAGTCCGCCATCTGCCAGATGCACCCACAATAGTTCCAGCATGAAACTTTTGCACTTGAACTCACTGTTGCGCTTCTTCTGCTGTCGCGCCCACCACTTGCTGAACCTGATCAGCTGTGCAAGGTGCGTCGGATATTCCTTCTTCCGGCCCCTGATGAAGTCGAGGTGCTGGCGAACGCTTGTCGTGAGCTTTTCGCCAGTATCCTTGCTGACGAGGCGGCCGACATCGTTGGGCTCGCCGTCGTAAAGAACCGGTACCACGTCGACGCTGAGGCCGCTTCCGGCGAAGGTGACGGTCACGCAGTTCGTGTTGGCCACGATCTGATCCGCCGCGAGCGTCGAGTAGGCCTCGACAATCCGGTCGCGCAGCCACAGCACCAGCGATGGAATGTCTTCTGGTGCCTGCTCTGCCCTGACATACACCGCCAGGTCGCGGTCGTTCACATTACGCAGCGCAGTGCCCTTCGCTACAGACCCGGCGTGCAGCGACTTGACAAGACCGTATCCGGGGGTCGCCGCGATCTTGGCTTCGATACGGCCACGAAGTCGGTTGACCTGGGCACGCTGATCATCGACCTCGGACTTCTTCAGGTTGACCCTCTCGTCAGCGAACGCGACAAGGTCACGATGTGTGATCTGTGGCAACGAACTCCACACCGTCCATTCTGTTGCAATGAATACAACATTGTTGCCTCCCGTTCGTCATGCGGGGACTAGCTGGACCAGGCCACCAGAGGTGGACGAGGCCATGCGCGTCGCCCACCTCTCTGGCCTGCGGTCATTCGATTATTTGGATGGGCTCAGTTGTTGCATCTGCCGCAACTTTGCCCAGAATCAGCTGCAGCCGCTGGTGGAGCCGCAGCCTTCGCACACATAGCAGCTACCCGCGGGGCGCATCTTGCTGCCGCAGGTGAGGCAGAGCGGCGCGTCCGCGGTGCGGCCCTGCTGCTGTTCGATCAGCTCCGTGGATGAGTGCGCGTGGGCAGGCTCCGCAGCGTGCGGCAGCCGTTCTGGACGATGTTCAACGGGTGCGGACTGCGCCATCGCCTCCGGATCGGCCTCGGCCAGTTCGGCCCGATCCTCGCCTGCCAGCTGTGCGCTGCGCTCTGCCGCGGACAGGATGCCGAGTTCGGCGCGATCCTCGAAGGACAGATGGTCGAGAGCGAGGCGGCGGAAAATGTAGTCCATCACCGAGCTGGCGATCCTGATGTCGGGATCGTCGGTCAGACCGGCCGGCTCGAACCGCATATTGGTGAACTTCTCCGCCCAGGTCCGCAGCGGGACTCCGTACTGGAGGCTGATCGAGATAGCCACCGAGAACGCGTCCATCACGCCCGCCAACGTGGATCCCTGCTTACCCAGCTTGAGGAATACCTCGCCGAGCCCGTCACCCGGATACCTCGACGCGGTCATGTAGCCCTCCGCGCCGCCAACGGAGAACGACGTCACCGTCGCGGTGCGCTGCTTGGGCAGCCGCCTGCGCACCGGCGGCGCCTTGTGCGGTCCGGCCTGCTCGGTCGTCTCGGCACTCGCCGCCGTGCCCGAGGCCGCCACCTTTTTCCTCGCGTCCGAGAGCGGCTGGCCCACCTTGCAATTGTCGCGGTAGATAGCCAATGCCTTCAGCCCGAGCTTCCAGCCCTCGAAATAGATATGCTCGACATCCTCGACCGTGGCATCTTCGGGCATGTTAACAGTTTTGCTTATGGCCCCGCTGAGAAATGGCTGGGTGGCCGCCATCATGCGGACGTGACCCATCGGCCTAATTGCCCGCTCACCCATCGCGCAGTCGAAAACCTCGTAATGCTCCTCGCGTAGCCCTGGCGCGTCCACCACATGGCCGTGCTCGGCGATGTACTCGACGATGGCCTCGACCTGTTCGGGCTGATAGCCGAGATTCGCCAGGGCGCGAGGCACGGTCTGGTTGACGATCTGCATGGAACCGCCGCCGACCAGTTTCTTGAATTTGACCAGGGCAAGGTCCGGCTCGATGCCTGTGGTGTCACAGTCCATCATCAGGCCTATGGTGCCGGTGGGTGCGAGCAGGCTGCTTTGGGCGTTTCTGTACCCGTTTTTCTCACCCAGCGCGAGAGACTCACGCCACGCTGCGGTAGCGGCGCCGAGGATGTCCCTGTCCATGTCGCCATACGCGCGGACCGAGTCGTTCGCCGCGGCGTGCTTACGCATAACCCGCTTATGAGCGGCAGCGTTCCTCTGGTACCCGTCGTACGGCCCGACCACGGCGGCAAGTTCGGCGGACCGCTTGTACGCCGTGCCGGTCATCAGGGAGGTGATCGCGGCCGCGACGGCCCGGCCGCCCGCGGAGTCGTACGCGTGGCCCGTCGCCATCAGCAGCGCGCCGAGGTTCGCGTAGCCGATGCCAAGCTGGCGGTATGCGCGCGTGGTCTCGGCTATTTTCTGCGTCGGGAAGTCCGCGAATGTGATAGAGATATCCATTGCTGTAATTATGAGCTCGACTATCCGCGCGAAACGCTCCGCGTCGAAAGTGTCGTCATCGCGCAGGAATTTGAGCAGGTTTATACTGGCTAGATTGCACGAGGAATTGTCCAAGTGGACATATTCAGAGCACGGATTACTCGCCGTAATCCGGCCCGATTCCGGGCAGGTATGCCAGTCATTTATCGTGCCGTCGTACTGAATTCCAGGATCAGCACAATCCCATGCAGCCTGAGCCATCTTGCGGAAAAGCGTCTTGGCGTCGATGCGCTCGACGACTTCACCGGTCCGCCTGGCGAGCAGGTCGAACTGACCGCTTGACTCGACCGCGTCCATGAACTCGTCGGAAACCCGGACTGAGTTGTTGGCATTCTGGTACTGGACGCTCGTAATGTCCTTGCCGCCCAGGTCCATGTCGAATCCGGCGTCGCGGAGCACGCGGACCTTTTCTTCCTCACGGGCCTTGGTCTCTATGAACTCGCCAACATCCGGGTGATCGACGTCCAGCACGACCATCTTGGCCGCACGCCGCGTGGCACCACCGGACTTGATGGTCCCCGCTGAGGCGTCCGCGCCACGCATGAAGGACACCGGGCCGCTCGCCGTACCGCCGGAAGAAAGCAGTTCCCTGCTGGAGCGGATGCGCGACAGGTTGACGCCGGAACCCGATCCGCCCTTGAAGATCAGGCCCTCTTCCTTGTACCAGTCGAGAATAGAATCCATCGTGTCGTCGACGGCCAGGATGAAGCAGTTGTGCACGCGAAGGTTGCTCGACAGGTATTCGCCGCTCTCGGTCTGGATGTCGTAGACCTCCATCGGGCCAAGTGCCTCAACGGAGTGGATCTCGGCAAGCCGACGGTCCAACCCGCCGACCTCAGGGTCGATGCACAGAAGATGATCGCCCGGGCGAAGCGACTCAGCCTCGACGAATACCCCATCGCTCAAATCCATGGCTCGCCAGACGAGGTGATCGGCGGTTACATCAAGGGTGTAACCAGCCTTCGTATGCAGCCGCAGTACGCCCTTCATGCCATTGGCCTTGGTCGCGACGATCCGGGTCACGCCATGGACGTCGTAGACCTTAGTGCCTATGGCATTGGCATCGACGAGTTTGCCTATTGGCACGAGACCGGCAGGCGTGCTCACCGGGGCGTCGTAGGGCTGGCAGGCTGAGACTTGCTGTGGCGATGTCGTTCCTACGTTGAACCAGACCGGCGAATTGAAGCTGAAAATCTGGTGGACGAGGGCGTGCTTCAGCTCATGGTCGAAGATTTCTGCGTCTTCGGCTGTGGCGAAGTAGCCGTTCTCCTTGCCGGTGGTGACGTAGGCGCCCGCGACACGGTCGACGAGTTGCTTGAGGCTCCACTCGCGCTCTGGGGCGCCGACGGCACCGCGGAAGTATTTGGTGGTGACGATGTTGGCGGCGTTGACGGACCAGAAGTCAGGGAACTCCACACCGCGCTGCTCGAAGTTGACCGAGCCGTCGCGCCAGTTCGTCATGATGACGTCCCTGCGCTCCCAGGTCACCTCGTCATAGGGGTGGATGCCGGCCTTGGTATGGATGCGCTGGCTCGTCAGGCCACCAGCCATTCCCTTGCGCGCGCCCTTGCCACTGCCATTTCGCCCGGCCCGGCCGCTCGCCGTCTCCGTCATTTCTTTCCCCTCCCGGGACCCGGCTGGGTCCTTCTTGGCTCCTTTGAAGACCGCCGCTGAGTCTGGACCGCGTCGGCTGCCAACCAGTCGCACACCGTCTTCGTGACCGGTCACTGGGACCGCACCACCACATCCGCGAGATCCGGCCGACCCGCGGTGCTGCCCGTTGTGTTCGTTGTGCCCGTTGCCTTCGTTGTGCCCGTTGCCTTCGTTGTGCCCGTTGCACCGCCGCCCGTTGTCTTCGTTGTGCCCGTTGCGCCGCCGCTCGTTGCGCCGCCGGCCGTTGCGCCGCCGGCCGTTGCGCCGCCTGTTCCGCCGCCGCCCGTTCCGCCCGCCGGGGTCATGGCGTGATCGCCCGCGTCCGCTGCGGCGGTGCCGCCGTCTTCCGCTGCGGCGGTGCCGCCATCTTCCGCCGCGGCGGTGCCGCCATCTTCCGCCGCGACCGCGCTGGCATCGCCCGGCTCGCCGTCCTCCGCGTGCGCGGCGCGAAGCCGGGCGATCTCAGCCTCGAAATCCGCGAGCGACTCGAAGCCCCTGTACACCGAGGCGAAACGCAGATACGCGACCTCATCGAGTTCGCGGAGCGGCCCAAGGATCGCCATGCCAACCTCATGGGATGCGATCTCCGCGCAGCCGCGCGCCCGGATCGCATCCTCAGCACGCTGCGCCAGGACGGCGAGCTGGTCCTCGTCGACTGGCCGGCCCTGGCATGCCCGCTGCACACCCCGGATGATCTTGTCGCGGGCGAACGGCTCTGTAACGCCGCTCCGCTTCGCCACCATCAAGATCACGGCCTCCTGAGTGGTGAACCGGCGCCCGCACTCCGTGCACGACCTGCGGCGCCGGATCGCCGTGCCGTCCTCAGCCGTCCGGCTGTCGATGACCCGGCTGTCTGGGTTTTTACAGAACGGGCAGTGCACCTACACCTCCGGACCGTGAACACAACTTATAGAAGAACTACAGCAATGTAACTACTATATGTTGTGGTCACGGTACGACAGACATGGGCGTAGCCGCAAGCATAATCCCCTAGCCGCGCCGGCGCGCCCCGCCCGCACAACGGACTCGCCGCGGAGGGCGGGCACGACAGGCGCAGCCTGCCCCGCCTGCCGCAGCCCTTGCACGGGACCCGCGGCGGCCGGAGCAACTGCCCTGCCGCAGCCCGTGCACCGGGCCCAGCACATCCGGCGCACGGGCGTCCACAGTCGCCGCACCCGTCCCGCCTCGGCCGACCGACAGATCTGCCACAGCTGCCGTGGTCAAGCGTCGCGGACCGCGAATTCTCCCGACTCAGTCCCTGGGTACCCAGAGCCGCTGGCCGACGGCGATCTCCGGACTCGGCAGTGCGTTGATGTCGCTGATCCGCTCTACCACGATTCTCGGGTCAGCGCGGGGTTCCGCGCGCGCGGCGATCGACCAGAGCGTGTCGCCTGGCCGGACAACGACCTGGGACATGAGCTTCTCGTACACGCTGGGTGGTACGCCGGACCCGGTGGCGGCGGCGCCGCCTGCCGCCGCCAGCCAGATCAGCCCGCCGGCAAAGACAAGGAAGCCGACAACCACCATCCTGCCGCGGCGGGTAAGCCTAAGTGACGGTGCGGCGGCTCCGGTTGCAATCATCGCGGTCTCCCTCCGAATAGGCACACACGTCCGATCGTACGTGTGTTCGATCGTACGTGCGTTCGATCGAACACAGGTACGGTTGTATCGCAGGGGTACGACATTTTCCACAACCCTCGAACAGGTGTTTGAGGTGACGCACGAGAACCGCTAACGTCGGCTCCGTAAGGCACCACAGGCCCGCGCGCGCCAGCAGGTCAGCGGATGGGCGATCCGCAGTCCCGCCCGCAGTACTCGCCAGCAACCAGGCAGCGCAGCCATGAAGAAGGCAACGCAGCGACGCACTAAGGCAACGGCCATAAGGAGACCGTAGAGATGAGCAGCAATGACAATGGCGGCCCGGCGCGGAGGAGCCCGGGCCGGCCACGCAAGCACCCCCTCGACCCAGTGGTCACGCCACGGAAGAAAGGGAAAAGGAAAAACCCGACCGTGGTGGAGTTTCCCGATCAGCCCGATCCCGCGCACGTGCTCACCTGGCGGCAGCGCCGCGTCCTTCAGGTGATCCGTGAGTCCGTCCAGCGCAGGGGTTACCCGCCGTCGATGAGGGAGATCGGCGAGGCGGTCGGCCTGACGAGCACATCGAGCGTCAGCTACCAGCTTTCCACCCTGCAGAGCAAGGGGTATCTGCGCCGGGACCCGAACAGGCCGCGTGCCGTCGAGGTCAGGCTGCCAGGTAAGCCGCCGGTGCGGACGGGCGCCTTGGCTGACGGCATGGACGATGCTGTCGCCGACGGGATCATAGAACCGGCCTTCGCCGACACAGAAGCCGGACGCGACACGGCGTACGTTCCGCTTGTCGGGCGGATCGCCGCCGGTGGTCCGATCCTCGCCGAGGAGGTTGTGGAGGACGTATTCCCGCTGCCAAGGCAGGTCGTGGGTGAAGGCACGCTTTTCCTGCTCAAGGTCGCGGGCGACTCCATGATCGACGCCGCGATCGCAGATGGCGACTGGGTCGTCGTCAGGCAGCAGCCTGTCGCCGAGAATGGCGACATCGTGGCTGCGATGATCGACGGCGAGGCGACCGTGAAGACGCTCAAGCGTAAGGACGGGCACGTCTGGTTGATGCCGCACAATGCCGCCTACGACCCGATCCCAGGCGACGAGGCAGCGGTGCTTGGCCGGGTAGTCGCTGTCCTGCGCCGCGTGTGAGCCGGGCCGGGCGTTGCTCACCCGGCCGCTGTCCGCCGCGTAGAGCGCTTTCAGCCGCCTGCTGGTCGTGGCCGCCTGGCGCACGCGATCATCGCGCGCCCCGGGCAACCGTCCCGGTGGACGAGCCAGCCGAGCCGGTTTGAAGCCTTCAAGGCCGTCGCGATCACCCGTGCTGTGACACACAATGGGCCATTGAGTGCCAGATCTGACACACAATGGGCCATCATGTGCCGACCCTAGGAGCGGATCATGCTGAGGACCCGGTGGACGAGCCAGCCGAGCCGGTTTGAAGCCTTCAAGGCCGTCGAGATCACCCGTGGCCGGTGACACACAATGGGCCATTGAGTGCCAGATCTGACACACAATGGGCCATCATGTGCCGGCGCTAGGAGCGGATCATGCTGAGGACCCGATGAACAAGTGCAGCCGCGGACCTGGCGGCGACCACCTCGGCGCGCACAGCGACAGCGACCCTGACACACTTCGCGACAGCGACCCTGACACACTTCGCGACAGCGACCCTGACACACTTCGCGACAGCGACCCTGACACGCTCCGCAATGACGACCCTGACGCCCGGCCCCCATTTCGTTACGACGCACGCCTGGCGGAAGAGATCGAGCGTCGCTGGCAGGACCACTGGGAGAAAGCTGGCACGTTCAATACCCCGAACCCGGCTGGGCCGCTCGCCGCGGGTTTCGACCAGGTCGCAAGCCGGCCCAAGTTCCTCGTCTTGGACATGTTTGCCTATCCAAGCGGCGCCGGCCTGCATGTGGGCCACCCGCTCGGTTACATCGCCACCGACGTGTACGCACGTTATCTGCGCATGACCGGTCATAACGTGTTACATCCGGTTGGCTACGACGCCTTCGGCTTGCCTGCTGAGCAGTACGCCATCGACACCGGCCAGCATCCCGCAGTTACGACTGCAAACAACATCGCCAATATGCGGCGTCAACTGCGCCGCCTTGGCCTGGGCCACGACAGCCGCCGTGAGTTCGCGACCACGGACGTTTCTTATTACCGCTGGACGCAGTGGATCTTCCTGCAGATCTTCAACAGCTGGTTCGACGACGAAGCCTGCCGCGCCCGGCCTGTCGAGGAACTGCTTGCCGAATTCGAATCAGGCCGGCGTGAGCCTGTGAGCGCGGCCAATCCAGCCGGCCGAAGCTGGGCCGGGCTCACCGGGCTCGAGCGCCGCGAGGTCGTCGACAGCTACCGCCTCGCCTACATTTCGCAGCAGCTAGTCAACTGGTGCCCCAGCCTCGGCACGGTGCTGGCCAACGAGGAAATAACCGCGGACGGCCGCAGCGCCATCGGCAATTATCCGGTCTTCAGGCGGCCGCTGCGCCAATGGATGCTGCGGATCACGGCGTACGCCGGACGCCTGCTCGACGACCTTGATCTCCTCGATTGGCCCGAGCCGATCAAGGTGATGCAGCGGAACTGGATCGGTTTAAGTGACGGTGCCAGGATTGATTTCGAGGTGAGCGGCGGTCCGGACGTCACCATCCAGGTATTCACCACGCGTCCCGACACGCTGCCCGGCGCCACTTATCTGGTGCTCGCGCCAGATCATCCGCTAGCCGACAGCCTCGCCGCTGATGCGTGGCCG
This sequence comes from uncultured Actinomycetota bacterium, assembly GCA_963727015.1. Classification (GTDB taxonomy): domain Bacteria; phylum Actinomycetota; class Actinomycetes; order Streptosporangiales; family Streptosporangiaceae; genus DATFVJ01. The sequence goes on from CAVSEV010000012.1 coordinate 406,304, forward strand.
GAGACAACCCCACGCGAATGGCGTTTTCTGGCGGCGGAGGGCCAGGCACAGCCGCTGGCATCACCCCGCGGGCGTGCCAGCGTTAATGCTGGCCGCCAGTGGACCCCGGTCGCTGCGGTACAGGCATACCGCAAGCTCGCAGCCAAGCTTGGCGACCGCGACAGGACACGCGGTTCCGGCGGGAAGGCGGGCGTCTTCACGGGCTCGTACGTGCTCAACCCGATGACGGACGAGCCGATACCTGTCTTCATCGCCGACTACGTATTCACTGGATACGGCACCGGGGCGATCATGGCGGTGGCGGCCCACGATAATCGTGACCTTGAGTTCGCCCGCGAGCACCGGTTGCCGGTCCGCGCGGTCCTCAATCCGCCGTCGGAATGGTTCGAACGCCGCGCTGTCCCGCCTGATACGCCGGCCGGGCAGTGGCCGGAAGCATTCATAGGGTGAAGGCTGCTATGCCGGTTCGGGAGTGCCCGGGCTCGAGCTATCCGGCTTGGGCAAGGATGCAGGAATTGAGGCGGCCATCCGCTGGCTGGAGCGGCGTGGCGTCGGCCGGCGTACTCGCTCATACCGGTTGCGGGATTGGCTGTTCTCCCGCCAGCGTTATTGGGGCGAGCCATTCCCTATCGTGTTCGACGGGCATGGGCTTCCGGTGGCACTCCCGGAGGAGATGCTGCCCATCCGGCTTCCTGAGATGACCGACTTCCGCCCGCAGCCCCAGGCGGACGAGTCCGGCGACCCAATTCCCCCGCTCGCCCGCGCCACCGGCTGGCTGGAAATCGAGCTTGACCTTGGCGACGGCAGGAAGAAATACCGCCGCGAAGCCAGCACCATGCCGCAGTGGGCCGGATCATGCTGGTACTACCTCCGCTATCTCGACCCGGCGAACGACGAGCGCCTGGTAGATCCGGACGTCGAGCGGTACTGGATGGTGCCAGCCGGGGCCGCGCCCGGCGAGGGCGGCGTGGATCTCTACGTCGGGGGGGAGGAGCATGCCGTGCTGCATCTGCTCTACGCCCGGTTCTGGCACAAGGTCCTCTACGACCTTGGCCACGTTTCGACGAGGGAGCCCTTCAAACGCCTGTTCAATCAGGGCTATGTCCTGGCCGACGCGTTCACCGATTCCCGCGGCTTGTACGTGCCCGCCGCTGGGGTCGTCGAAGAGGCAGCCGGCGAGTTCCGTTTCCAGGGCGAGCCGGTGACCCGCCGGGCGGGGAAGATGGGCAAATGCCTCAAGAACAGCGTGAGCCCGGACGACGTCTACGCCGCCTACGGCGCGGACACGCTGCGGCTCTACGAGATGGCGATGGGCCCGCTCGACGCAGACAGGCCGTGGCGGACGGACGACATGGTGGGCGTCCACCGTTTCCTGCAGCGCGTATGGCGGAACATGATTGACGAGCGGACGGGCGAGTCGCTGGTCGGCGACCGTCCGCTGGACGAGGAAACGACGCGCCGCCTGCATCGGACGATCATGCTCGTGCGAAGGGACGTCGAGCAATTGCGCATCAACACGGCGATCGCGCGCCTGATCGAGCTCAACACCCACGCCAGCAGGGTGGTGTCACGCGAACGCGCGATCCCCCGCGCGCTCGCCGAACCGCTGCTGCTGATGATCGCCCCGCTGGCACCGCATATCGCAGCAGAACTGTGGTCACGGATCGGGCACGGTGACTCATTGGCCTACGCACCGTTCCCCGAGTTCGATGAGGCGCTGGCAGCGGAGCATTCCGTGGTCATGCCGGTGCAGATCAACGGCAAGGCACGGTTCAGGATCAGGGTCGAGGCTGACGCGAGCGAGGAGGAGATCAGCAGGGCACTGGCCGAGCACCCGGGCTACGCGCGCCACACCCACAACGCGGTGATCGACCGCGTCGTGATAGTGCCGGGTAGGGTCGCGAACATCGTCATAGCTGATTCGGCTGTCAAGCCCGGCGCCTGCCCGGAGCCGTAATGGATCCTGGGCCGTCAGTATCAATCAGGGACGACGTTGACCAGCTTGGGCGCCCGGACGATGACCTTGCGGATGCCCCGCCCGCCGAGAGCCCGCTCAACGCCGGGGGCGGCAAGCGCCAGCGACCGCAACTCGTCCTCTGCGATGCCCGGCGGCACCTCAAGCCGGTCCCTGACCTTGCCCGCCACCTGGACGACACACGTCACCGATTCCCTGACAAGCAGCGCAGGATCGGCGATTGGCCAGGCGACCATCGCGACCGATGGCGGATGACCGAGGATCTCCCAGCATTCCTCGGCGGTGTAGGGCGCGAACAGCGACAGCAGGACCGCGGCGGTCTCCGCCGCCTCGCGCACCGCAGGGTCGCTCGCGCCGGCCCCGGAGTCGATCACCCGGCGCGCGGCGGTGACCAGTTCCATCAGCCGGGCGACCGCCACGTTGAACCTGAAGCCCTCGACCAGGCGGGTGAACTCGTCGATGACGTGATGGGTCACCTTGCGCAGTTCGATGTCGCCCGTGGCGGGGCCGGGCCGCGCCGGGCGCGGCAGGCGACGCCGCGCCCACGTCGGTCGCGAGCCGCCACACCCGGCCAAGGAACTTCGCCGACGCGGCCGGAGACACGTCCGCCCAGTCGATGTCGTCCTCGGGCGGGCTCGCGAACACCATAGTGAGCCGGATCGCATCGACTCCATGCGCCTCCACCTGCTCACCGAGGTCCACGCCGTTGCCGAGCGACTTGGACATGGAACGGCCCCGGTTGATCACCTGCCCCTGGTTGAGCAGCCGGGTGAAGGGCTCGGTGAACTCCAGCATGCCCATGTCGTGGAGCACCTTGATGACGAACCGCGCATAGAGGAGGTGCAAGATCGCGTGTTCGACGCCGCCGACGTACTGGTCGACGGGGCACCAGGGGCGGACGGCGGCGACGTCGAACGGCCCCTGCTCGAATGAGGGCGAGCAGTACCGCAGGTAGTACCAGGACGAGTCGACGAACGTGTCCATCGTGTCGGTGTCCCTGCGCCCAGGCCCGCCGCATTTGGGGCACTCCACGTTCACCCAGTTGGCGGCCGCGGCCAGCGGCGACACGCCCTTCGGCACCAGGTCCTGGCCACGCAGGTCAGGCAGCACGACCGGCAACTGATCGTCGGGCACCGGGATCTCGCCGCAGGACGGGCAGTGCACGATCGGGATCGGCGTCCCCCAGAACCGCTGCCTGGAGACCAGCCAGTCACGCAGGCGGTAGCTGACCGCCGCGTTGCCCAGGCCACGCTCTGCGAGGATCCCGATGATGCGCCCGATGGCGTCCGCCTTGGCGAGCCCATCGAGCGGACCAGAGTTGATCATCGCGCCGTCACCCGTAGTGGCGACGCCACTTTGGGCCGGATCCGGCTCTGCGGTTTCGAGCACGGCGCGCACCGGCAGCCCAAACGTCCGGGCAAAGTCAAGGTCGCGCTGGTCATGCGCGGGAACCGCCATGATCGCGCCGGTGCCGTAGTCGGACAGCACGTAGTCGGCGGCCCATACCTGGATCCGCTCGCCGTTCACCGGGTTGATCGCGTGGCGGCCGAGGAAGACCCCGGTCTTCGGGCGCTCGGCCGACTGACGCTCGATGTCGGAGAGCTTGCGGACCTCCGCCACATACGAGCGCAGCTCATCTACGCGGTCTGGCGCGCACAACTCCCCTGCCAGCGGTGAGTCGGCTGCCACCACGAAGAAGGTAGCGCCGTACAGGGTGTCGGGCCGGGTGGTGAACACGGTCACCGGCTCGTCGCGCCCTTCGATCGCGAAATGGACCTCGGCGCCCTCCGAGCGCCCGATCCAGTTGCGCTGCATGAGCAGCACCCGTTCCGGCCACTTCTCCTCGAGTTGCGCCATGTCCTCGAGCAGCCGGTCCGCATATTCAGTGATCTTGAAGTACCACTGGGTCAGCGTCCGCCTGACGACCTCGGCGCCGCACCGCTCACAATGTCCGTCGACCACCTGCTCGTTGGCCAGCACGGTCTGGTCGACCGGGCACCAGTTCACAAAGCCATCGGCGCGATAGGCGAGGCCACGTTCGTAGAGACGCAGGAACAGCCATTGATTCCAGCGGTAGTACCCGGGGTCGCAGGTGTGCAGCCGCGTGGACCAGTCGAAGGACACCGCGTAGCGGCGGAACGAGGCCGCCTGTGTCTCGATGTTGGCATAGGTCCAGTCGGCCGGGTGAGCATTGCGCTTGATCGCGGCGTTCTCAGCAGGCAGCCCGAACGCGTCCCAGCCGATCGGGTGCAGCACGTTGACGCCACGGTGGAACAGGTACCTGGCCACCGCGTCGCCGATCGCGAACGCCTCGCCGTGACCCATGTGCAGGTCGCCTGACGGGTAGGGGAACATGTCGAGCACGTAGGCGCGCGGCCTGGTGTCGGCCGGGTCATTGGACGCGCGGAACAGTTCGAGCTCGGCCCAGCGGGCCAGCCACTTGTCCTGGACGTTTCGCGGGTCGTACTGCACGCCATCGCTTCGCGCTGGGCCGGTGCTCGCAGGGCCGATGCGCGCGCCTGGCTCCAGCGAGGCGGCGCCCTCGGGCGGCGCCGTGCCCTTCTGGCCGGCCCCGGCGGTGTCGGCGGCTGTCATCGTTCCCTCACGGCTTCTCGTTCTGGATCTACGTGCTCACCCGCGTCAAAACCCTGCTTCGAACGAACCTGCTTCAACTGAACATGCTTCAAATGAACCTGTTTCAATGAACCTGCTTCAAATGAAGAGGCCCCTCGCTCACGAGGGGCAGCCACGCCGGCGGCAGGAGAGCCGGGCGCGGCTAGATAAGGAGCAGCCGGACGGGATGCACGCTGTCAGGGTAGCGCACGATGTGTCCCGCCAGGACACCCGTCCGGTGATCAAGGCGTGGCCACCGGGCCGCGTCCGGCCAGCCAACGTGTCCCGTGATCGTCGCGCAGAGCTCAGCGTTCCGGCCCCTACAACCCGGTCAGCGCCTCGACGCGCCCGGACTTAACGGCGTCGACAAGGCGCTGGTGGTCCTGTTCGTTCTGGTCGGCGTACGCGACGGCAAAAGCAGAGATCGCCCGGTCGAAGTCATCCCTGCTGCCAAGGTAACCGGCAATCTCCGTGGCCCGCCCGGTGCGGGCATGTCCGCGCGCGAGTGCCCAGCCGCACAGCCGTGCGTAATAGGTAAGCTGCGGCGGGTCCATCGCCGGAACATCCATACCGCCCTTCATGTCGCGAAGCTGCCGCACATAGTAGTCTTTGCCGACGGCGCCGTCCGTGGCGATGCCGGTAGTCCAGCCGAGGAACGGATCACCTGCCGCCTGGGTGAGCCGCTGGCCGGCGACGACCCGCTCGCCTTGGTGCGCGTACTCGCTCGGGCCCGCATACGGGGCGAGCACTGAATTCCTGCGCCTCCTTGAGCTGAAGGAACAGCGGCTCGTCCTCGCGGTCGCCCATGAGCAGGAGGACGAAAGCCTCGGTGCCGACCGATCCGACCCCGACGACCTTGCGAGCGAAGTCTCCGACGTAATAGCGGCACAGTAGCGCACGACGGTCGGCCTCCAGCGTCTTCAGGTATAGCGCGACGGCACTGCGCAGTTCTTCGAGGATGCCCGGGTCTTCCTCGACGGGATAGCGGACGATCATAGGCGGGCTCGACCGGATGCGATACCGTCCGTCGACGTGCTCGCAGAGCTTGACGAGTTCCTCCATACTGGTCCGGCGGTAGGCCTTCTTGATATCCCTGCGGCGGCGCCGTACCGCCTTGGGTGGCTGGACCGCGTCGAACAACTGGGTCACCTCGGCCACATCAAGCCGCGAGTACCAGACGTCGAGGAACCGCATGTCGGCGAAGTTCGCCATCTCAATGCGGTAACTCTGCGCGCAGCGGCGGGCGGCCACGCGGCCAGCGGCGCCGTTGAAGCCGTTGTCGCGGGCGGCCACAGCGAAGCTGGCCGCCAGCCGTTTGACGTCCCACTCGAACGGGGCCGGCAGCGTCTCGTCGAAGTCGTTGATGTCGAAGACCAAACGCCGGTCGGGCGCGGCGAACATGCCGAAGTTAAGCAGGTGCGCGTCACCGCAACCCTGCACGCGAATGCCGGTTGCCGGTGTGTGCGCGAGGTCCCACGCCATCGGCGCGGCAGCGCCGCGGAAGTACGCGAAGGGCGATGAGACCATACGGCCGTAGCGGACGGGGACCAGGTCGGGGACGCGGGTCTTGGCCTGTTCTTCGAGGATCGCGACCGGATCGGGCCGATCAGGCGGCGGCGCCCACTCGGCATGGCTCGAGCGGCTCGAGGCACTGCGCCGGCTTCGGCCTAGGCGGCGCCACTCGCTGGGCGTGTGCAACTCATGCGGTGGCGTCAGCACTCCTGGTGACATTCTGCCCACTGACCAGTACCCCCTGTACCGTCCGCCCGTCAGGTCGCGCGAGGTCACAGGCGCAAAGCTGCGCACCCAACAGTGGTCATACGCGCTGGTCGCCTCAGCTTAGAGTGATGCAAACCACCAAGCCAGGCTGAAATAACTGCAGGATGGATCGACTGGTTGGGGCACGGCGCTGGTACCCGGGACTCGGTCCCACGAAAGTCTTGGTCCCACGAAAGTCTTGGTCCCACGAACCAGTGACCCCAGGCCGGGCCAGCGACCTGTCAGAGGCCTGTGGGTCCTTGCGACCCGCCCATTCCGGCCGTGCGACCGTGCCGTCCGTGTGGCAGAAGCTCATGCCTAACGGCTCGCGCGGCCGTCGCAAATTACCGGAATAGGTGTCACGCAAGGCAAAGAGTGTCAATGTTTTCGCCCCTTGACCGGGCCGTGCGATGCCAATATGGTCATCAGCAATCCGCCGGATGGCTCTTCTTCAGCGCCTTCGGTGTGGCACTCTTCTTCGTTTGGGCGGCGCCTGCGTACGCAGCACTTTTCAGTGAGATTCGGGGTCGTGCCCGCATTTGTCCAGCGGAGAATCCCGGGGGTCGCCCCGGTTTGCACGGCGGGGTATCCGGGGTGCGCCCCGGCTTGCACGGGGGATCCGGGGCTCGCCCCGGCTTGCACAGGGGGATCCGGGGTGCGCCCCGGGCTTGCGCGGGGGGAACAAGTGGACGTTCGCGGACCAGTGGCACGCATTTGGCCCGTTCGGGAAGTTGCTGCCGACCCGGGGCATGAGAACAGTAACGTCGATTCCTTCAACCGCCGATTCAGGTTTGTGCCTGGCCGGCGCAATTAAGTTCATCGCTGCCACCACCGCGCGTTTGCACGGTGCCTTCTGCGCGGCATTCCTTGCCGTGGCGGCCGCGCCCGGCGCAGTGAGAAAGTCGCGCCGCGATGCAAGAACGCGCAGCTGCACCACAGCGGACCGCGCCGCCATTACGGACCGCACCACAGCGGACCGCGCCGCCATTACGGACCGCACCACAGCGGACCGCACCGCCATTACGGACCGCACCACAGCGGACCGCGCCGCCATTACGGACCGCACCACAGCGGACCGCACCACAGCGGCCGGCACCGTAGCGCGCCGCAGCCCAGCCTTCGGCCACAGGTCCACGGCAGGCCGTCATGCGGCCCCAGGCCGTCAGGCCACCGGAGGCCGCCATTCGGCCGCCGGCAGGCGTGGCGCCACCGGCAACCGCGCGGTCGCCGAAGATCCCGCCCCGAGCTCAGCGCTCGGCGCGGCGCCGCCGCAAGCGCCCCCACTTGCGGCGCTCCCGCAGGCCCTGGCGCGAGCGGCGCGACCGGAGGCGCGCGGGAGCGCCGCGGCGCCAGCCGTCAAGCAATGGGCGACGGCGCCCATGGCTGCACTCCCACTGGCACTGGCGCGGGCTGCGGCGGCACGGCCGGAAGCGCCGGAAGACACCGCGCCGCCCGCCGCCGAGCCACAGACCACAGCGTCACAGACCACAGCGCCACACGGGCCCGCGGCGCCACAGACCACAGCGGCGCAGGGGCCCGCAGCGCCACAGACCACAGCGCCGCAGGGGCCCGCAGCGCCACAGACCACAGCGCCACACGGGCCCGCAGCGCCACAGACCACAGCGCCACAGACCACAGCGCCACGGGCCACAGCGGCGCAGGGGGCCGCAGCAGACCTGGCCCGTGGAGTTGATCATGCTTGACGAGGCCATCGCAATCGCCGGACTCGCCTGCAGGTGCCCCGATGCGCCGGACCTCGGGTGGTTGTGGGATCTGCTGATCACCGGCCGGCGCGCGTTCCGGCGGGTCCCGCCGACGCGGCTCTATTACGACGACTGCCACAACAGCGCGGCCGCCGCCGTGGCACACAGCGCCCGAGGCCATGACACCGCAGGACTTCCCCGAGTTCCGGTTTCGGCGCTGGCCGAAGGCTGGAGACTCGACCATGCGGCGTTCCAGCGTCCGGTTGTGGCGCGCGGCGTAGCCGAGCCGGGGCGCCGGTTCGCCCTGCAGACCGCGGCGCGCGCCCACACAGGTGCGCGATTCCACGGCGGGCAGCGGCTCGGTCGCGAACGGACCGATGTCGTCATCGGAAAGACGCTCACCAGCGAACTGACGGCGGCGGCCGTGCGGCCGCGCCCGCCACATGTCCGCAGAGCGATCGCCGCCGCCCTCGCGGCCGCGCAGCCTCGCGCGGCCGGATCGCCGGACGGATGGCACAGCGAGGTGCTACAGGCAGCGGCGAAAGGGCTAGCAACGCCGCTGACTGAGATAACGGCCGGCACGCACGCCGACGGATACGCGGGCACCATTGCCGGCCGGATCTGCGCCCACTTTGGCCGTGGGGGTGGCTGGCACACGTTGACCGAGGCGTTTTCGTCGTCGCTGCTCGCGGTGGCCGCCGCGGGCAGCGTGCTGACCGTGGGCGACCTCTTCTTCGCGCTCGCCAGGGGGGTCGACCCGTTCGACCTGATCGGTTTTGCCAAGACCGGCGCTGCGAGCACGGACGAGACGCGCAGCTACGGCGCCGCTCCGACCGGATTCCTGCCCGGTGAAGGGTGCGGCATCGTCGCGCTGATGCGCGCAACGGAGGCCCGCGCCGTCGTTGTACCCGTCAACGCCGGCATCGCGGGCGCCATCAAGGCGAGCATCGGCCACACCAGCGCCGCGCCTCACCCGGCGCCGCGGGCAATGTCAACGGTCCGCATGCTGACCCGCCAGCAAGCACGGGCCCGCTCAGGCAGCGCCGTCAGCTCAGGCGCCGCGGTCAGTTCAGGCAGCGCCGTCAGCTCAGGCGCCGGAGTCAGTTCAGACAGCGCCGTCAGCTCAAGCGCCGCGGCCAGTCCAGGCAGTGCTCTCAGTTCGGGCAGTGCACTCAGTTCAGGCATGCAGGGATATCCCGGCACCGAGGTTTACGCCTTCAGCGGGGACGATCCCGCCGTACTCGCCGCCACGATGAGCCGGATCGCCGCGATCGCCGAGGGGTTCTCCGATCGCGAGCGGCACGACCTCGCATGCCTGCAGGCGGCGGACGTCACGCCGACCGGCAGAGTGCGGGTAGCTTTTTCCGGGGCAACTGCCGCCGAAGTCGCGCGCCGCGCAGGATCCGCGGCCAAGCTCGTGACCACGCTGAGCCCGGGCCTGCTGCACCACGAGGACGGCGTCTTCGCCGGCGACAGCGTGGGCGGCCGGATCGTGCTGCTGTTCACAGGCCAGGACGCGTTGCCCATGGCGCCGGATCCGGCAGCGGCTCGCACACTTACGGATGACGATGGCGAACCAGCCCGTGCGACGCCCCCGAACGCGCCTGCCACACCACAGCCCGCGATCTGCCCGGCAGGCCCGCTCGCCTTGCGGTGGCTGGACCGCATCGGCGTGACCGCGGTCGCCGCCATCGGGCACGAGGCGGGCGAGATTGCCGCGCTCGTATGGGCCGGCTGTCTCGCCGATGCGGATGCCGCAAGGCTGATCGCTGAGCGAAGGCGGGCGATGAGCGGCAACGCGATATCAGGAACCGCCATGCTGAGCCTTGCTGCCGACGTGGCGACCGCCCGGGCCCTTTCAGCGGACACCGATCTGGTAATGGCCGAGTACAACGGACCCCGAGCGCATGTCCTCGCGGGCGCCGCGGCAGTGATACACGCCGTCGCAGAACGCGCCGCGCGCGAAGGAATCGCCGCGACGGTGCTGCCCGCGGCCCGCCCGTTCCACCCTCCCACGATGGCCCGCTGCGCGGCAGCGCTGCGGCCGGTGCTCGACTCGATCACATTTGGCCCGCCGCGGCGACGTCTCATCTCGACCCTGACCGGCCGCGAACTGCGCCCGCGCGACGACATCTCCTCGCTCCTTGGCGACCAGCTCAGCGCGCCGGTGCGATTCCACGAGGCGGTCCGCGCGGCCGCGCCATACGCCGACCTGTTCTGCGAGACCGGGCCAGGCAGGACACTCGCGCGCTTCGCCGCTCAGTGCAGCCCAGTGCCCGCGGTCAGCATCGAGGCTACTGACGGAGGGACCTGCCTCAGCGACGCGGCCACCGCGGACGCCGCCGCGGCCCTCTTCGCCGCAGGGGCCGCAGGCAGCCTGGCGGCGCTATTCAGCGGCCGCGCCGCGGCACGGCCGGTCAATATCTGGCACGAGCGCATCGTCATCAGCGCGCCACCAGGAAAGCAAGCCACGCCAGCGCCATCCCTCTCCGCATTGTCTGCATTGTCTGCATTGTCTGCATCGTCAGCCTCGTTGCCAGCCTCCCAATCCACGTCCGCGGCGGACCCAGCGCACGCGGTGCACACCGTGCACCCGGCAAAGCGGCCGGTCCCCGGACCGATTCCCCGGCCGGTCCGTGGCCCATGGCGGATACGTGTCATTGGGCGGCAGCCGTTCGGGAAAATCATCCGCGAGGCGTTCGCCGACGATTCCGCAACAGCAGGAACAGGAAGACTGGCCTCGTCCTGCCGTTTCCTTGAGAAGGTCCGCGTGCACCATCCGGGCCTCGAGCTTGTCGCGGACGCGACGCTCGGCCCGGAAACCGACCCGTATCTGGCCGACTACCGCCTCGAAGGCCGGGCCGTGTTGCCCGTCGTGCTCGGGCTCGAGGCGATGGCGCAGGCGGCGGCCGTACTCGCGGGCCAGCCGCTGCGGCAGGCCACCGACGTGCAGGTAACGAGCCCGGTGGGCATCGGGGAGGACGGAACGGCGCAGATCAGGATCTATGCCTTGCACCATGACGACGCGGTGCGGACCGTCCTGCGCAGCGCAGTGGACGGCTACCACAGCGACCACGTCCGTGCTTTCTTCCCTGTGCGCTGCGCGCCGCCCACTACTGCTGTCCCTGCGGCGCCCACGGCCGGTGTGGCCGATGGCGCGTTGCTTGACGGGGTGGCGACAGGCATCGTCGACGGCACGGAACTGTATGGCCCGCTGTGCTCACAGGCCGGGCGCTTCCGCCGGGTCGCCTTCCTGCCCAGCCTGACCCCGCGCGGTTGCCGCGCCCTGGTGCGCGGGGCAGACCGCCTGCCCTGGTTTGGCCCTGGCGTTGCCGATGGGCCGCTGCTGCTCGGCAGCCCGGCCGTGAACGATGCGGCCATTCACGTACTGCAGGCATGTGTGCCGCATCGGCGGCTTGCCCCCGCGGGGTGCGAGAGCGTCACGGTGAGCGGGGTCGCCGTCGCTGGTGCGGTGGAGGTCCGCGCCTGCGAACGCCCCGCCAGCAAGGACGAGTACGTGTGGGACGTGGAGGCAGTTGACAGTGACGGCAGGACCGTTGTGGCGTGGGCGGGGCTTCGGCTGACGGACGCGGGACCGCGCCCGCGCACCCAGCCATGGTCACCCGTGCTGCTCGCCGCCTACCTGGAGCGATGGGCCGCCACGCTCGACCTCGGACCGGGGCTGCGGGTCACCGTACGCGCGGGGCATCCACGGGAGCCTTCCTGCGGCTGGGCGGGCGATGGGAGCCGCAGCGGCACCGGGGCTACGCTGGCTAGCGGGCTGCTCTACGAGAGGCCCGGACTGGCGAGCCGCGCGTGCCGCAGCCATCTGGACGGGCTCACCCTCGCGGTCGATGCCACCGGGCCCGCCGCCTGCGACTGGCAGCTGGCCGACGAGCGCCGTGATCCACCGCTGCCGCCATCACCCGGCTGCGCCGCGCTGCACGACGAGCTGCGGGAGCGCTGCGGCGAGCCGTCCGCCAGGGCAGCGAGCAGGATCTGGACCGTGGTCGAGTGCATGTCCAAGGCCGGCCTGCCGACGGGCTTGCCGCTCGTCCTCGACGCGGTGCACGACGACGGCTGGGCCGTGCTACGTGCCGGAGACGCCGTGCTCGCGAGCACGGTCGTCGCCATCAGCGGCGTCACCGGCCTGGTGGCAGTCGCGCTCATGACGGGTTGCGGGCGCCAAGATGAGGCGGACAGCGCGCTCGGATCCATCCACGGAATCCGCGAAGGCACGCAGCAGCCGACGACCTGAGGACCGTTCGCGCCGGCCCGTCCGGCCCGTCCGGCGCGCCCGGCGCGCCCGGCGCGGGACGCGCCAGCGTGGGCGAACGACCCGGGCGTACGCGACGTGCGGCCCAGCGCAACGGGGACCAACGACTGTGCTGCGTGCGGCCTGCAGGGCTGACCCTGGAAGTAGCTCCGAGCCGAGCGAGGTGCGCGTGCTGAGCCCATTCGCGACCAATGACAGCCTCTTCCGGCTAGTGAATGCCGCCCAGAGGGCGCCCTCAGTCCACAACACCCAGCCCTGGTCGTTCCGTATCGCCGGCGCCGACCGGATAGACCTGCGCGCCAACCGGGGACGCCAGCTTCGGATCGCTGACCCGCATGGACGCGAGATGGTCATCAGCTGCGGCGCGGCGCTGTTCAATCTGCGGATGGCGCTCAGGATGGCAGGGCACGATCCCCTCGTGTGGCTGGTCCCCGACCGGGAAAACGATCCGGACCTGCTGGCGTCTGTGGAAACCTCGCCGAGCCGGGCACGGCCGCCGACGCGCACTGCGCAGCTGCTGTACGAGGCGATCTGGCAGCGGCACACCAATCGTGAGCCGTTCAGCAACCGCATTGTTCCGATGCCCATCGTCGCTGACCTCGAGCATGCCGCCTGGCGCGAGCACGCCCACGTCTGGTTGCTGCACCGGCACGGCGCGAAGCTCATGCTGCAGATCACCGCCAAGGCCGACCACGCATTGGCCGGCGACGCTCAATACGTGAGCGAATTGCGGCGGTGCGTCAGCGGCGGCCTTGGCCACGGCGTGCCCACGGCTGCCTTCGGGCCACGGCCCAAGAGGGCCTACGCGCCCGTTCGCGACCTGGGTCTTGGCTCGCCCGGCACGCGCCGGGTCGATCGGTTCGAGCACCGCGCCAGGCTCATGGTGCTTTCGACCGAGACCGATACGCCGTTGGACTGGCTTCGTGCGGGCCAGGCCCTGGAGCGGGTCCTGCTGACGGCGACCCGCTATGGCGTGGCGGCTTCCTTCCTCACCCAGCCGTTCGAGCTGCAGGACCGATACGCCACGCCGATTTTCCGCCTGCCGTCGTGGCTCAAGCACCCCCAGATGGTCTTGCGGCTTGGCTACGGGCCACCGGTAGCAGCCACGCCGCGGGAAGCCTTTCCCGACCTGGTCGACTGCCGGATCCAGCCACCAATGCCGGTGCGGCAGCCGGACGCTGCCGGAGAGCCGCTCCGTGCAGCCTGACAGCGGTATCCGACGGCGCCATTCGCCAGCCGGCCCCGGACGCGACTAGAGTCAGTGACCGTGACTGATCGCACGCGGGTTCACGGGCGCGATGACTGGCGGTAACTACCTGGCTCCGGCGGACTGGTTCGCGACGCTGCCGAGCGTGATCATGGCGGCGGGGGCCCTCATCACCGATCCCGGCGGCCACGTGCTGCTTGTCAAGCCCAACTACCGCGATCACTGGGCCGTGCCAGGCGGCATCTGCGAGCAGGGCGAGCCGCCGCATGAGGGATGCGCCAGAGAACTGCTCGAAGAACTTGGCCTGATGATCCCGGTCGGCAGGCTGCTCGTGGTCAACTGGTCGGCTCCCAACAGCGAGCGGCTTAAGTCGATCATGCATTTCGTCTTCGACGGCGCCACGATGCCCGACGGCAGCGAGATCCGGCTGCAGCGCGAGGAACTCGACGATTTCAGGTTCGTCGAGCCGGACGACGTCACGTCTTTTCTGCCGCCGTACGGAGCACCGCGGGTCATTGCCGCGTTGCGCGCCCGCGCAGAGGGGACCGCCGTCTATCTGCCGTCAGGCAGGCCCTATCCCGCAGTCCAGCCATGATCGCGATCATGGCCGCGCCAGCAAGGCTGTGATCCGGGCCCGCACCCCGTCCGGGCCTTCGAGACGCACGAAGGTGCCTCGCCCCGTCCGAACCTCCCCACTGTGCCTGCCGCTGCCGTGCCTGCCGCTGCCGTGCCTGCCGCTGCCGTGCCTGCCGCTGCCGTGCCTGCCGTTGCCGTGCCTGCCGCTTCATGACGCCTTGTAACGTTCGGGTGAAACTGGCTCATTTCACAGCGGCACACTTCTTGTCACCGCGCTTCACCTTGCATATGTAATGATCGAGTCAAGCTTTACATCTTCAGGTTATGGGTAACCATCTAGTACGTGATTCTCCGCAGCAAGCAGCACGTGGAGGCCAAAATGGCGATGCCGAGCAGCCAACCGTCTGTGGCATTGCTACGACTGGCTGAGCGGCTCCGTGACCTGCGGGAACACGCCTTCAGACGGCTCACCCAGGCTGAACTGGGCCGCGCCATCGGTGGTTCCGAGCCGCTTAGCGCCGCGACAATCTCGATGTGGGAAAATGCCGCCAGCCAACGCGTTCCACCGCCGTTCAGGCTCGAGGCATACGCCCTCTTGTTCTGCTCGCCGCGAACGTTTGAAGGCGAGGTGCACATGCCCCGGCTTGATGATTTGCCGCCAGCCGGGCGCGATCGTTTCGAGCGGCTAAAGAGCGAACTACTTCACCTCCGAGACAACGCGTCGGAGGCAGACGGAACGCCTGCGAGCGGTCGTACGCGATCGATGTGGCACTTCCCGGATGGGGCAGGCATCACGCTTGCCAGTTCTCATGTCCCCCGCGGCGAGGGCCGGCCGCCATATGCGGAGCCAGGGCACCTGAATTACGAACGTACCGCGGGACTCGTCGACCTCGACACGTTGATCGACATCTACGGGGCCATCAGAGCCTACAATCCGACGTCCCGAGTAGTTATGACCGCCGCAGAAGATCTCGATCGGCACGCAGTCCCCAACCATCTGGTGCTAGTTGGCGGGCGTGCCTGGAAGACGGCGAGCCGCTGGTTTTCCCGCATCTTTCCTTCCCCCATCGACGGCGGAGATCCCTCTGATCGCGGGTGCATCGTCGTCAAGGATGCCGACGCCGGGAAGCGAGAATTCCACCGGTCGTTCGACGGTGATCACCTTATAGAGGACATAGGATTCTTCGCCCGAGGGGCAAACCCGTCCGCACCGAAACGAACCCTGACGATCTGTGCCGGAATCACGACCCGAGGCGTTCATGGCGCTGCGAAATGCTTCATCGACCCAGAGATGCGGGAGCGCAACGAGCGCTATCTGATCCCCCGGTTTCCGCAGGGTTCGACATATTACATAATCATGCGGGTGCCAGTCTTCAAAGCCGAGGCGTTGACACCGGATCTTTCCATAGCAGACAATCGCCTATTTGAATGGTCCGATGTCAGCGACGGGTCCGTTTAGAGGGACATCCAATCATGAAATGGGTGGGTTCGCTTTATGGTCACCACGGGTCGCCGTGGCGAGAATAGATTTACCGTCCTGGCCAGAAGAGCCTGAACGCCTTTGCAGGCCGGCCATCTAGGAGAAGCCGCATGAGTGCCTTCAAGCGAAAGCATGAAGAGTACGCGAGCGCGCCTCCTGCCGTCCCGGACTCTGTGGTCAGGCTGCTCTACGCTCTGTGTAGCGACTGGGACAAGACGCTCCGCTTCGTTGTGATCGTTAGCGTCACCGTCATCGCGTGCTGCCTCGGCACCTCTTTGGTCCTTGAAGTCGTCCTGCTGGCGACCGGGGGCATAAATGGTCTCACCCTCCGCTATGTATTGCCGATCGGGGCCCTGGGCGGCGGGTCCCTGATCACGTGCCTCACAATCGTGATCAAGAAGTTCCCCACGGGCTCGCGAACCGGTGCAGCCAACAACGACGGCGAGCGGCACGCAAGGCACTAACAGATTTCCTCCGGCGCAGAAACCGGGACTCTTATGCTCCGCAGCTCCAAGCAGCCGGTCCACGGCCCCGACCGTATTGACGGCCTTGTCGATGACACTTTCAAACTGGCCTCCTGGCCTCCTGGCCTCCTGGCCTCCTGGCCTCCGGGCCTCCGGGCCTCCGGGCCTCCGGGCCTCCGGGCCTCCGCAGCCAGCGTCCGAGCGGCAGGTTGTAGCGAATCCGGCACTTACAGCGACCATTTTGCCTCAATCCGGGCAGCAGAGCAGGCAGAGTCTGGCAGGATATAGCCGAATACGATTCTGAACGGCTCCGCGGCGTACGCGGCAACTCGCAGCGTCCTCATTCAGGAAGGCGGTGGAGTGCTTGGGCCTGCCCGCTCTCAACCTCGCTGACATTGACCTGTCCGATTACGCCTTCTGGGGGCGGCCACCAGCCGAGCGGGAGGCGGGATTCGCCCTCCTGCGGGCGCAACCGCAGCCGGTGTTCTTCTCCGAGCCCGAGGCTCCAGCGGCGTTCGGGCCGCGCGGCGCGGGTTACTACGCGCTGGTGAAGCACGCCGACGTAATCGGGGCGAGCAGGAACCACGACGTGTTCTGCTCCAGCGCCGGGGCGACCAGCATTGTCGACATGCCTGTCGAGTTCGCCGAGTATTTCGGCTCGATGATCAACATGGACGACCCGCGGCACGCACGGCTGCGGCGGATCGTATCCCGTGCCTTCACGCCACGGATGATCAAGAAGTTCGAGGACGACGTGCACCGGACAGCCGGTCTCATCGTGGACGACCTGGTCGATCGCGGGCCGTGCGACTTTGTCACGACAGTGGCCGCCCAGCTGCCCCTGAAGATCATCTGCGAGATGATGGGCGTTCCCGGTGATCACTACCAGATGGTGCTTGAGAACACCAACATCATCCTTTCCGGCGCCGATCCCGAGTTCATCGGCGACAGCTTCGACGACGCGGCCATCAAGATCCTCACTGCCGGCCAGGAACTCGGCCAGCTGGTGCAGGACCTAGCCACCGAGCGCACCGGGCGCCCGGCGGATGACCTGGTATCCGCGCTGGTCAACGCCAATATCGACGGCGAGGCCCTCACGTTCTCCGAGCTGGCGTCTTTCTTCATCCTGCTTGTCGTGGCCGGCAACGAGACGACGCGGAACGCGATCTCCCACGCGCTCACCCTGTTCACCGATTTTCCTGCGCAGCGCGAACTGCTTCTCGAGGACTTCGAGGCCAGGATCGGCGGGGCGGTCGAGGAGATCGTCCGCTTCGCCTCGCCGGTGATCTTCATGCGCAGGACACTCACCAGGGACCACGAACTCGGCGGCCACCAGTACCGCGAGGGCGACAAGGTCGTGCTGTTCTACTGGGCCGCGAACCGCGACGAGACTGTCTTCCCCGACCCCAGGCGGTTCGACATCCTCAGGAACCCGAACCCGCACGTCGGGTTTGGCGGGCCAGGGCGGCATTTCTGCCTCGGCGCGCACCTCGCGCGGCGGGAGATCACCGTCATGCTGCGCGAACTCCTGCGCCGGGTGCCTGACATCCGGGCCACGGGCGAGCCGGACCGGCTGCTGTCCAGCTTTATCAACGGCGTCAAGCATCTGCCGTGCGACTTCACACGGTAGCCGTTATCAGCGTCGCGGCGCGAAATCCATGATCCGGAGCGTTCCGCGCGGTGAGCCGTGACGGAGCCTGCGGGCCGAACGGGCTTTGATCGTGGCCCGTGGGTGGCGCTGTAGCGCCACCCACGGGCCAACCAGAAGCGGGACGTGCCCTAGCTCCGGACGAGGTCTGGCGCGGACGGCTCGGTCGCGGGCTGGGCGAGCGGCTGGGCCGCGGGCTGCGCGATTAGCTTCGCCCCGGCCTCCCAATCAGGCCGCAGCGGCATACCCGAATTCCCGTCGGCATCCAGTCGCGCGCACAATACCTGGTGCAGCTGGATCTGGTTGCGCTCGAAGCCGAGCCGCGACCCGGCCATGTAGAGGCGCCACACCCTGGCGGTGCCCTCACCCACTTCGGCGACTGCCTCTGCCCAGTGCGCGTCGAGGTTCGCGCACCAGCCGGCCAGGGTCATCGCGTAGTGCTCGCGCAGGTTCTCCTCGTGGCGCACCTCAAAGCCAGTGTCATGCATGACGGAGATGAGGTGCCCGGGACCTTCGAGCTCACCGTCAGGGAACACGTACCTGTTGATGAAACCACTCTCGCGGATCGCGGGCTCGGTGTTGTCCGGCCGGGTGATGCAGTGATTGAGCAGCCGGCCGCCCGGCTTTAGCTTCCCGTAGAGGAAGGAAAAGTAGCTGGGCAGATTGGCCTTGCCGATGTGCTCGGTCAGCCCGATCGAGCTGACCGCATCGAAACCCGTCTCCCGCACATCGCGGTAGTCGAGGTGGCGCACTTCGGCGAGGTCACTGAGACCCGCTACCTCGATCGCGCGCTGCGCCCATTCGGCCTGCTGGCGGGACAGCGTGACGCCGAGTGAGCGGACCCCGTACTCGCGCGCCGCGTGCATGACCATGCCGCCCCAGCCGCAGCCAACATCGAGCAGCCGCATGCCCCCGCGCAGCCCCAGTTTCCGCGCGACCAGGTCGAACTTGTACGCCTGCGCCTCCTCAAGTGTGGCGTCCGCAGTCGGGTAGCAGGCGCAGGTGTAGGCCATCGACGGGCCGAGCACCCACTCGTAGAAGCGGTTCGACACGTCGTAGTGATGCGAGATCGCGCTGGCGTCACGTTGCTTGGAGTGCCGGCGCCCGCCGACCCAGCGCCTGCCGTTGCGCACCTCCTGCGGTGGCGGCGGCACCCGTGGGAAGAGAACTTTGACACCGCCTAGGTCGCGCAGCAAGCGCAGCCGTTCTGGCCAGTCCGTGTCGGTCATCTGGGCCTTGGACAGGCGGACCAGAGCGGTATACATGTCACCCTCGAGGTCGATATGCCCGGACACGTACGCGCGGGCGAGACCTAGCGCACCCGGTGCCTGTGCCAGGTAGGACACGGCGACCGGGGAGCGGACCGTCACCTTGATGTCGGCACCGGGTTTGCCCGCGGCGCTTCCGTCGTACGCGTGGAACTCGACCGGCGCGCCCGGCCCCGCGACCCGTTCGAAGACATCAGCCAGTGCCATGTTTATGTCCTCCCCACAAGCGCTATCCGCGCTGATACCGCTATCCGCTGCTTTGGCTATCCCCTGCTATGGCTATCCGCCGCTACCGCTATCCGCTGCTATGGCTATCCGCCGCTATGGCTATCCGCCGCTATGGCTATCCGCCGCTACCGCTATCCGCCGCTACCGCTATCCGCCGCTATGGCTATCCGCCGCTATGGCTATCCGCCGCTACCGCCCGCGCACACACTTGTCATAGAGGCCGAGCAAGCGTCCATCAGGATCGTAGGCGCGCTTGAGATCCTGGTAGGCCTGCCCGTTGTACTGCCGCCAGAACTCCTCCTCTGTGTAGAAGGCGGTCGAGTACAATCCTTTGCGGCCGCCGAGCGCCGTAACCTCGTCCTCGACTAGCCGGTTGTGGTAACCGTCGGGCTGGCCGGGCTCAAGCGGAACTGTCCCCCAGAAGCCAAAGTTGACGTACACATGGCCCGGCTCGAGCGGATAAAGCGGCCAGCTCGCACCACTGCGCAGCCGCAGCGGGCACAGCCAGACCGGGCTCATGCCAATGTCACGGAAGAAGAAGTCGAGGAAGCGGGCGCCGCGCTCAACCGGGATCTCGACGTCCTGAATGACATCCTCTCGCGCGCTGACCTGGCGTGACCTGTTCATCTGCTCGGTAAGCCCGTACCTGCGGTCGAAGGCGACGAGTCGCCGGTACACGTCAGAGCGCCGGTACTTTCGCGGCCACATCCGGCGGATGGCCGGATTCTGGACGCCGAACGGGCGCGAGCACCA
Organism: uncultured Actinomycetota bacterium; assembly: GCA_963727015.1. Classification (GTDB taxonomy): domain Bacteria; phylum Actinomycetota; class Actinomycetes; order Streptosporangiales; family Streptosporangiaceae; genus DATFVJ01. Next base: position 426,253 of record CAVSEV010000012.1, read on the forward strand.
GAACCAGTCCGTGTCCCACCGCCACAGGTAGTCGCGAATGGTCAGGAAGTCCTCGCGGTACTGCTGGACGGACCGGTAGTAGATCCGCTGGCCCGTGTAGTCACTTAGCCACGGTGCGACATCGCTGAAAGTTCCGAGAGTGAGATACACCTCATCGGGCCCGAACGCGATCCCGTCGACGAAATCGACCGGCGCGCCGTCGATGGTCCCCTCCGCGGCGACCTTCCCGACCGCGCGCATGCAGTCGTCCAGGCTCCCGAACGGCCGGTGGCGGAGATGCACATACGGTTTTACGGGCTCGAGCTCGATGGTGAGCGACAGTGCGTAGCCGAGGGTGCCGTAGGAGTTAGGGAAGCCGCGGAAGAGCCGCGCGTGCTCGCCTTCCGGCGCGGCGGTCACGACACGGCCGTCGCCCGTCAGGATCTCCATCTCGATGACGGACTCGTGCGGAAGGCCGTTGCGGAGGGACGTGGATTCGATACCGAGTCCGGTGACCGCGCCGCCGAGGGTGATCGTCTTGAGCTGGGGCACGACGAGCGGCATCATGCCGTAGCGCAAGGTGGCGTCGGCCAGGTGCTCATACGTCGTCATCCCGCCGACGACCGCCGTGCGCGCCACCGGGTCCACGTGCAGCACCTGGCCGAAGGCGGAGACGTCGAGGCCGTGGCGAGCGGGTGCGGGGTCGCGGAACCTGAAAAGGTTCGACGTCGGCTTGGCGAGGCGCACGGGTTCCCCTGCTGGGAGTTCGGCATAAGCCTGGCGCAGCGCCGCGACAGCAGCGCGATACCGGCCGGATGCTGCGGCTGGCACGGTTGCCGCTGCGGCGGGTTCCGCGCCGCGGCCGGCCGCCCGTCGCTCCGCGCTGCTCCCGAGGCGCTCTGCGCTGCTCCCGAGGCGCTCAGCGCTGCTCCCGAGGCGCTCCGCGCCGGCGACGATGCTGCCCGCCGCGTCCCCGGCCGCAACGCCTCCGTCTGTCGTGCCGCCATCGCGCTCCGCGGCACCGCCGGACGGGCGGCCGCCCGGCGAAGGGCCTGTGGTGGCCGCGCCTGTGACGCCTGTCACGAGCCTCTCCCTTCTGCTGAGCCGCCTCCTGCGGCAGGGTTGACGCGGGAGGTTCCAATGGGAAAGTTGTACGCCGAACTGGACGAACGGCTCATTGAGTTTATCGCGGACCAGCCGGTTTACTTCGTGGCGACCGCACCGTGCCTGTCCGGCTCCGGTGCCGGCGGTCACGTCAACGTGTCACCCAAGGGCTACCGCGGCACTTTCGCCATCCTCGGCCCGGGTACGGTCGCGTACCTGGACCTGACCGGCAGCGGCGCGGAGACCATCGCCCATATCCGGCAGAACGGGCGCATCACGATCATGTTCTGCTCCTTCCGCGAGCAACCCAAGATCCTCCGCCTATATGGCACTGGCCGGGTGGTACTGCCCGCCGAGACGGAGTTCGAGGGGCTGCTCGGGCGCTTTTCGCGGCCGGCCAGCGAGAACGGTGACCGCGGCGACCGGCGCGCGATCATCGTCGTGGAACTCGACCGGATCTCCGATTCGTGCGGCTACGCGGTGCCGCTGATGGACCTGCGGGTTGAACGTGACCTGCTAAACCGCTGGTCGGAGAAGAAGACGGTGGACGGCCTCGTGCGCTACCGGGCTGAGCGCAATGCCGTCAGCATCGACGGCCTGCCGGCACTCACGCCAGGCGACGGTGCCGACGGCGCCTCTGGCGTAATCGCCACGCCGTTGTGATCCGTTCCCGTGTTAACTAGCCCGCGCTATCGGCCGGAAACTTAACACGAGAAGGGATCATGAGGAACTGGGCGGCCGCTCGCATGCGTGGGCCGCGTTCCACGGGCCTAGGCCGTCCTTACGTGATCTTCTACTGCAGGATTGCGCTTGCTGACCTGGGGTTTTGCCGTCTGGTTGGGCCTGGTGGGACCTCCGTTTCGTGGCTACGCTGGTTACGGTGAGTCGAGGCGGAGCGGGATCGGCTTGCCGAGCAGGTCGAATACGCGGCGCTGTTCCGGGGTCGGTGTTGAGAGTTTTTCGAGGCGCCGCCCGTTGAAGCTAACGGTGTTTCTGGTCAGGGTGGCCAGGTGGGCGACGAGTTCGTGGTAGCCGCGGACGGGCAGCTTATCCGGGGTTATTTTCGCGGTGTCTTTCACCGTTGCCGTGGCGGATCTGCGGGCGGGGATTACCGGGTCTTCGCGGGCGGGTTTGTTGTTGTCGGTGAAAGTGAGCGGGGCGAGCGCCTGGCGCAGGTGCCAGGTAAGGTAGGTGGCGAGCATGCACAAGAAGACGTGCGCCCGGACCCGGTTTTCCAGGTAGTGGTAGATGGGCCGCAGGCCGGTGTCTTCGGCTTTCATCGACCAGAAGTCGCGTTCGAGGTTCCCGAGGTCTTTGCAGGCTTCGACGGTGCCGGCGGTGCCGAGTATTTCTTCCGTGGCGGAAGTGCGGATGACGTAGATCCCGTCCAGTTCCGCCTCGGCGGCGATTTTGTCCTCGTCTCGCCGCCAGGAAAGGCGGCCGTCTGCGATATCGGTGATGAAGTGCTTGCCGACTTTATTCTTGTTGATGACCTTGCCGACTTTGACCCCGATCTTGTCGGCGCCTTTGAGGCGGCCTGCGGCCGCCTGCGCGGCGATCTTTTCCAGTTCTTTCTCGGTGGCGGCCAGCAGGGATTCGCGCGTGGCGGCGCGCCGGGCGGCCAGCGCGGGGTTGCGGCAGCAGATCAGCCGCTCGCCCGGGTAGCGGGCGTCGGTGATCTCGGCGAAGTTCTGCTGGCCGGACAGGGACATCTGCAGCGGCCCGTCATCGCGGGCCAGCGCGGCGACCTGGGGGGCGCGCAGGGCGGTGATCCAGCCCGCCCCGGGCAGCGCCTTCAGCTGGCGGATCCGCACTTGGGTGACCGACCCGCGGTCGCCGACCAAGACCACCTCATCCAGCCCGAATTTGTCTCTGACCACCGGGATGATTTCCCCGAACGCGACCGAATCGGAGGTGTTCCCGGCAAATACCCGGACCGCGACCGGGATCCCGGCCCGGCTGGTGACCATGCCGAACTCGATCTGCTCGCGGTTCTTCTTCCCGTCGCGGGAATGCCCGAACGCGCCCAGCGGGCAGCTATGCCCTTCCAGCCATGCTGACGACAAATCGAACAATGCCAGGCCCAGGGCTGCGGCAAAGTTAGCTGATCATGGTCGTGACCTGGCACCGGTCAGCGGTACTGGCTTTTTGCCGCCGATCCTGGTAGAACTTGCCCCGTGCCCGGGGCCAGTGTCACCAGCGTCACGGTCCGGCTGGTCGCGTTCGGGGAGACCGGCCGGTTCAACGACCTGCTGGATGTGCATCACTGGCTGGGTCACCGGCTGACCGGCCAGGTGCTGCGCTATGTCGCCGAGATGGACGGCCGCTGGGTCGCGGTGCTCGGGTTCGGGTCGGCCGCGCTGAGCTGCGCGGCGCGCGATGCGTTCATCGGCTGGACCCGCGAGCAGCAGTACGCGCGCCTGATCCACATCGCGAACAACCAGCGGTTTTGCGTGCTACCGGGAGGCCGGGCCCCGAACCTGGCCTCGGCGGTGCTGGCGCGGGCGCTGCGCTGGCTGCCCGGCGACTACCTGGCCGTGTACGGGCACCGGGTGGTGGCGGTGGAGACGTTCACCGACCCGCGAGACACACCGGCGCCTGCTACGCAGCTTCGAGCTTCGTCCCGGTCGGCGACACGCTCGGCTATGGCCGCAGCGCCGGCCGCTACCACCATCACGGCAACCCCAAGCGGGTGTGGCTGCGCCGCTGCACCGCCGCGCCGCCGCCATCTTGTCCGCGCCGTTCGATCACCCGCTGCTGGCCAGGAAGGAGAACCGCCCTGTGATCGACCTGAACGCGCTGCCGTTTACCGGGGAGCGCGCCAGCCTGCTGGAGGCGCTGGCGAAGGTCAGCGACCCGCGCAGGAAACGCGGCATCCGCCACCAGATCGCCGCGACGCTGACCATGGTCGCCGCGGCCGGGCTGGCCAACTGCGGGCGGTCGTTCCGCTCGATCGGCGACTTCGTCGCCGACCTGCCCCAAGACGCGCTCGCCCGCCTCGGCGCCCGCTGGCACCCCGTCAAGCGCTGCTACATCCCCCCGAACGAGGCCACGATCCGCCGGCACGTGCAGATGATCGACGCCGATGAGGCCGACGCGGTGGCCGGCGGCTGGCTGCTGGCCCAGGTCGCCGCGGGGCGGCTGGCTGCCGGCGACGCGGCCTCGCTCACCATGGTCGCGCTGGACGGCAAGGTGCTCAAGGGCGCGTGGGAAGAGCTGCGGGATATGAAGGTGAAGCTGTTCTCCGCGCTGGTGCACGGCGAGGGCGTGATCATCGGCCAGCGGAAAGTCCCCGAGGACACCACCGAGGTCACCCAGGTGCTGCCGCTGATCGACGCCATTGCCGCCGCTCGCGCCGGTGCCGGCAGCGCAAGCGCCGCACCGGCTGCTGACTTGTCCGGGCTTGTCTTCACCGCGGACGCGCTGCACGTCCACCGGGAAAACATCCAGCAGATCTTCGACCGTGGCGGCGACTACATCCTCACCGTCAAGAGCAACATGCCATCACTGGAACAAGACATCGCAGCGCTGTTCCCCGCCGGGCCTGAGGACCCGGCTTTCCCCCCTCACCACGTCACCTTTGACCGCGGCCACGGCCGCGAGGAGATCCGCTTCATCTGGGCCAGCCCGCGCGTAGCCGGGCTGGAATTCCCCGGCGTGTACCAGGCCTTCCGGATCCACCGCCTCACGTTCGACCTGGCCGGCAACCCGCTGCGCCACCCCGAGACCGTGCACGGGATCACCAGTCTGACCGGATGGCAGGCCAACCCGGCCGACCTGCTGGCCGGCAACCGCGGCCACTGGGAAGTTGAAAACCGCGAGCACTACGTGCGGGACAAAACGTTCGACGAGGACCGCTCCCAGGTCCGCACCGGGTCCTCGCCCCAGTTCCTGGCCACCGCCCGCAACATCGTGATCAGCCTGCTGCGCATGGCCGGATGCCTCAGCGTCCCGCAAGGCATGGAACACCTGGCCCGCCGCCTCGACAGTGTCCTGGCTCTCCTCGGCGTCTTACCCACGGCGATCCTGAAAGGAGGTGATGCCTAACCTAGGGCATGTCTCGTAGATCTCGGTGGATGCGGGCGGTGATCCAGGCGGCGATCGGCAAGGCCCTGCTTGTTCTCGAGGAGCCGATAGTCGAGCTATCGGCGACGACGCCAGTGCCGCCGGTGACCCCGGCCGCCCGTCTGGTGTCGTGGGCGGCACCTTCGCGCCGCCAAAGATCTGCGAGACATGCCCTAGACGAGGCCCACTACCTCGCCCGCCTCGTCAATGTCGATGACCTCCGCTGCGGGCGCGGAGGAGAGCCCGGGCATCGTGCTCATGTCGCCGCTGATCGCGTAGATGAATCCCGCCCCGGCGGAGGCCCTGGCCTCGCGCACCGGCATCCGCCAGCCGGTGGGAGCGCCTTTCAGGCTGGGATCCGACGACAGGGACAGGTGGGTCTTGGCGATGCACACGGGCAGATTCCCGAAACCGTCGCGCTCGTACATGTCGAGCTGGCGGCCCGCCGCCGGGGCGAAATCGACGCCGTCCGCACCGTAGATCTGCGTCGCGATCGTCTCGATCTTCTGGCGGAGCGGCATCTCGCTCGGGTAGAGCAGCTCGAACTTGCCAGGCTCCTCGGCTGCCTCTGCCACCGCGCAGGCGAGTTCAACCGCGCCCTTGCCACCGTCGGCGAAGTGGGTCGTGACTGCGCACCGCACACCCATCGACTCGGCGATCTCCCTGATAGCCGCGTGTTCGGAGGCGAAGTCTTCCGGGAAGGCGTTGATGGCCACCACCGGATTGACGCCGTGGCGCGTGATGTTCTCGATCTGCTTACGCAGGTTCGCGCCGCCGATTTGAACCTCTTCAGGGTTCTCGGCGAGGAGCTCGGGCGGCAGCGGCCGGCCTGCCACGATCCGGTACTTGCCCGAGTGCGCTTTCAGGCCGCGCACCGTGCACACCACCACGGCCGCGTCAGGGACGAGACCGGAGGTCCGGCACTTGATGTTGAAGAAGCGTTCGGCTCCCATATCGGCGCCGAAGCCTGCCTCCGTGATGAGGTAGTCCCCGCCGTGGATCGCGATGAGATCGCCGATCACCGACGAATTCCCGTGCGCGATGTTGCCGAACGGGCCTGTGTGGACAAGCACCGGTGTTCCTTCGAGCGTCTGGACGAGGTTTGGCTTGATGGCCTCACGTGCGATCACCGTCATCGCCCCAGCGGCCTTCAACTGCTCGGCGGTGACCGGCTCACCGGCTGGCGTGAAGCCGACCACGATCCGGCCGAGCCGTGCCCGCAGATCGTGCAGAGACGTCGAGAGCGCGAGGATCGCCATCACCTCGGACGCGGCGGTGATGTCGAAACCGCTCTGGCGGGTGACACCATCCATCCGCGACCCAAGCCCGATGACGATGTTACGAAGAGCCCTGTCGTTCACGTCAAGGACGCGGCGCCAGGTGATGTTGTGGAGGTCGAGTCCCAGTTTGTTGCCGCGCTGCAAGTGGTTGTCGACCATCGCGGAAAGCAGGTCGTGCGCGGCGGTGACGGCATGCATGTCGCCGGTCAGATGCAGGTTGACCGTCTCGAACGGGACCGCCTGGCTGTAGCCTCCGCCAGCGGCACCCCCCTTGATGCCGAAGGTCGGGCCCATGGACGCCTGGCGGATGGCGACGACCCCGCGCCTGCCGATGTAGCGCATCGCCTGCCCGAGGCCGAGCGCGACGGTTGTCTTGCCCTCGCCGAACGGCGTCGGAGTGATAGCGGATACGACAACGTAGCGGGCCCGCGGCCGGCCTGCGAGCTGGTCAATGGCAGCGAGCTTTATCTTGGCGACGTGCTCGCCGTACGGCTCAAGCAGGTGCGGCGGAATCCCCATGTCCTCGGCGACATCCGCGACCGGCCTAAGCTTGGCTAGGCGGGCAATTTCGAGTGCAGTCAGCATCGCCAGATCAGCTCCCTTAACGTGTTGTGGGCGGGTCAGCACTCGCAGGTATCGTCAGAATCGCCCGGTGGGCCGGCCCATTCGTCAAGGTCGTCTTGCCACACACTTCCAGCCAGAGCCGAAGGTCCCACTCCAGGTCACGTCGGCCACTCAGGCCCAGCGCGTCGCGGACGTGGTCATAGCCGGCGAGGCGGAAGAGCGCTCGGAGCGCCGATCGCCTGCCGACGACCGGGACGTCCGCCCTACCCAGATCGCTGCAATTCCGTAGTCGGCTGAGCGCAAACTGCGACCAACCGTGCCAGGATCTAAGTTGATAGCTCCCGCAAGGCCCCCAACGAGCCGCCGGACTGGCATTGTCATAAGAGTGCCTACTACTTGCCCGGCGGAGTGTGGCTCCCCGCGCCGGTCTCGCCGAGCCCGATGACGACGACAGGACGAGCCTTACCCATGACCAGCACGCCGGTTCAGTCGAACCTGAAGCTGGGAGCGTACCCAACAGCGGCCTCGTGCGCTCGGCTGCACGCCAAGTCGCTGGCATGGGAGTGGGGGCTCACAGAACTGGCGGATACTGTCGAATTGGTCGTCTCTGAACTGACGACCAATGGTGTCAAGGCAGCCGCAGCGCACAAGGACGGCGACGAGGCGGGACTCCCTTATGTGTGGGTGCGTCTGACGCCCGGCCAGCGCCAGGTGCTGGTTGAGGTCTGGGACAGCAATCCTGACCCGCCGGTACGCGCCGAGCCTGATCTCACCGCGGAGAACGGCCGCGGGCTCCTCCTCGTCGAGGCTGTCAGCGCGACGTGGGGGTATTACCATGTCACCGATGGCGGCGACGGCTCCCATGAGCCGGGTGCGGAGCACCAGCCGACAGGAAAAGTTGTGTGGGCCCTGGTGGCGGCGGAGCGTGGCGGCGAGTCCGGCCGGCATGCTGGCGGGGCGCGAGAAGACGATGACATCTCGGCGTGACATCACTCGTGGTTAGCCGCGAACTCGTAGTGACGCCGGCCCGCTAGTCAGCGTGGCGGTTCGTCGCCATCGCGCTGGCGTTGTATGGTGCGCCGCTAAGGTTGGGCGCATGCGATTCGCGCTCGTCGATTCAGGTCTCGGGGTTCTGCCCGCGGCCATGCATTTGCGCAGGCTGTGCCCGGGCGCGGAGCTCGTGCTTTCCATGGACCCCGAGGGCATGCCATGGGGCCCGCGTACTCCGGATGACATCGCCGAGCGCGCGCTTGCCTGCGCGCAGGCCACGCTTCCCTGGCAGCCGGACGTCCTCGTGCTCGCGTGCAACACAGCCTCAGTGCGGGCACTCGACCTACTACGCCGCGAACTCGAACCAGCCGTGCCTGTCGTCGGTACGGTGCCCGCGATCAAGCCGGCCGCCGCAGGCGGTGGCAAGATTGCGATCTGGGCCACCGCTGCCACCACCGGGAGCCCCTACCAGCACGAACTGATCCGCAAGTTCGCTGATGGCGCGCACGTCACCGAGGTGGCCTGCCCTGGCCTCGCCGCCGCGATCGAATCCGCGGACGCCGATGCGATAGCGGACGCGATTGAGGCTGCGGCTGCCCTCACGCCGCCCGACGCACGGGCCGTCGTACTGGGCTGCACTCAGTACGAGCTCGCGATGGACCGGATCCGCGGCGTCCTGCCCAGGGTTCGCCTGCACGGTTCGGCATCCGCGGTCGCAGCCCAGGCGATCCGCCGCATGGCGGCCCGGCCTCTGGCTCCGGCCGACGCAGCGCCGGGGTCGGCCGACCAACGGCAACCATCGTCTGCGGCTCAGGGCCATAACACGTCCGCCGCCAAGGACCATGCGGGGCCAGCGGGCCAGCAGCAGACGATGCCGACGTGGGCGACCGCGGCGACCGGGCCGGGAGGGTCATCCCGGCCTGCGGGCTCCGCTGGCCCGGCAGCGCCGGCCGGCCATGCCTGGGCGCCCAATCCAGCGGCGCCCAGTCCAGCGGCGCCCAGTCCGGCGGCACCCACCCCGGCGGAGGCATCCAGCCCGGAGGCATCCAGTCCTGGCAAGCCATTCGGCACGACGCAGCCATCCCGCACTGGGCAGCCCACCGGCACCGCCCAGCCCACCGGCTCCGGCCGTGCTCCCGGTGCCTACGAGGCACCGCGCCTCACTCGGGCATCGGGACTTCAAGGAGCATCCGGCGCTCCAGGACCATCCGACCCGCCTGGAGCGTCAGGTAGCCAAGGGGCAACGGGCCCTCCAGGGGCAGCCGGTCCGGCCCGGATGGGAGCAAGTGATTCCTCGGCAGCCAGCAAGCCAGGTGCGCCAGAGGTTCATGTTCTGCTGAGCGGCGCTCCCGGCGAGCTTCCCGCCGCGGCCCTTTGCTATGCAGAGGGCCGCCTCCTGGCCGGCCTTCGCCTTCCATCAACGGTGGCATAGGAAGCGGCGACTTCCTCCGGGGTCGGGGGTAGCTGGCAGGGCCCTGCTGAGCGAGCCTGAGCAGATCGGCGACCGGGTGCCCCGAACTCCTCGCGTGCCTAGTTGTAGCCGCTCCCGGCAACCCGGTGCCCGGAGCGTGCTCGGCAGAGGCGGCGACCTGGTCCCCGCCAGAATGGCGCCTCTACGTCCACCAGGGCACTTTCTTGCCTGCCGGATAAGCCGCGCCCAGCACCACTGCACCGGGTTTGCCGGCCCCTCATACTGGGGGCAGGCGGCGCGTCGTTGGGCGAGGCGGACAGCGGTTCGATCAGGGGGTGCGCGTCATGCGCTTACAGCCGGGCGTGGCGATCGACGTCGGCACGGTCAATACGCTCGTCAGCGTCACTGGCCGGGGCCTGGTTGTCGAAGAGCCCTCCGCGGTGGCCGTTGACAGGGCGACGGGCCGGGTGGCCGCTGTGGGCCAGCCCGCGGACGCGCTGGCGGGGAAGGAACCTGTCGATGTCGAGGTGATCCACCCGCTGCGGGATGGGGTGATCGCCGATTTGGGCGCGTCTGCGGCCATGTTGCATGCCTTCTTGCGCCGGGCGGACGTGCCCCGCCGGCTGTTACGGCCGCGCGCGGTGGTTTGCGTGCCGGCGGGCGCCACCGGGGTGGAGCGCCGGGCCATTGCTTCCGCGCTGGCGGCGCGCCGCCCTCGTTACGTGGTGACGCTCGTGGACGAGCCAGTCGCCGCCGCCGCCGGGGCCGGCGTCGGCTTTTCCGGCGGCGAGGGTGCCTTCATGGTGGACGTCGGGGGCGGGACGACCGAAGTCGCGGTGGTGATAGGCCGCCGCGTCGTGCGTGCCCAGTCGCTGCGCCTAGGGGGCAACGCCATGGACGAGGCGATCATGCAGGCCGCCGGCGCCGAGCTCGGGCTGCTCCTGGGCCGCAACGCGGCCCGGCGGCTGAAGATGACACTCGGGCTCACCGGGGGCGACACGGGCTACGCAGAGGCGGCCGGTGTTGACGCCGCCCGCCGGGCGCCCCGCGTTGAAAACGTGCCAGGGCCGCTGGTGGCGGCGGCACTTGAGCATGTGGTCGCCGCGATTGTCACCGCGGTCCAGGAGCTGCTGGCCCGCATCCCGCCAGATCTCGCCGAAGATGTGGTCCGGGGAAAGATCCGCCTCGCCGGTGGTGGGGCCCTGCTCCTGGGCCTGGCCAGCCGTATCGAGGCGTCGGCGGGCATCCCCGCCGTCGTCGTGGACGACCCGCTCCGCTGTGTAGTCCGGGGCGCAGCCGAGATCCTCGAACATGGCGGCGAGATAATGGCTCCCGGATCGCCTGGGTGAGTGCGCCCAAGTCGCGTCGCCTACCCGGGTCCGCAAACCACATGATTGTGCCAGTGGTGCGGGCTGGCGGAACCTTTCCCCTCTGTGTGATCTTGACTGGTGTTGTGGAGGAAATATTCCGACTATTCGTTCGATATCCCCGACCAGCTCGGATAGAAATCCCTGAGAGATCAGTCACGTTAGCGTCAACACCGCAAGCGTGCGCGCCGCACCACAGCTTGTGATCACTGCCGATTACCCTGTGCTAGAACAAGGTGCGGGCCACACGGTGATCCTGAATACCCGACTGGTCAATCACCACCGGGTTGCGACGCCGGGTGGATGGCGTACAGGGACACCCCGATGCCCGGCGCCTGGAGGGACCGCGCGGACAGCGTGTACCGGCTCTCCGTAACGGCAACGTTACTGTCCGCCGGGAAGAAGACAGCCCGCCAATTGTTACCATTGAGTAAAATTAGAGCTCCGGCATCCGCCTGAAGAAAGGATCATCGTGATATCCGCCGCTTGTGGTCAAGCCGCCAAGGCAGTGAAAGCGTCATAGATCCGGGCCCCCGGCAGTGAAGGACGCGGTTGACGATCTCTACAATGCAGGCAAGCAGCATCTACGCGAACAGCCGCAAGAGAGTGCACGTTCATATCGCTGCAGGGCGTTCCCTTCTAATCTCCATTCCAAGTGGGTGGATTCAGCGTGTCGACGCAGTCCGGAAATATGCGGAATAATCTTGGCTGCACGCGGCGACGGCAACTAAGTGCAAGGAGGCAGAGCGCACAATTCGGGAGATGGGTCGGCGGCCTCCGGAGCCGTGAGCCTGTTAGCCGCATCAAGTCCGGCCATACGGGCTTTCGCTTGTTGAGCGGCGCTCAAGATTCCGATGTGAGGGTGCTTTGGCGGCATTGGGAATGCTGATGCTGGGGTTGCCAGGCGGCTGGGTGGTGACTGAGCTGAGCAATGCCGCCGGTTCGCCGCCTTCCGGAGCGGGAATCCCCCGGTGGTTGAGGTCGCGGCGGACCGAGCTGACCAGAACACCCTGGGCGATGCTGCGGACGATGTGCCGGACGACCCCGGCTTTCGTCAACCCTCCGATGTCGCCAGGCTTGGCGGGTTCCGTACTGGGCCGCTGTTCGATCAGCTGCCGGGTACGGGGATCGTACCCACGTCGTAGCCGTAGGCGATGTGGGACGGTTCCCCGACCTGCACCTTCGCGGCGACGGCGCGCCGGATCCGGATCAACGTCCTCTCCCGATTCGTAGCCGGAGTCGACCCCGTCTTCGACGAGGTTGCGCCAGTCCCTGCCGTTGGCCATGTCGTAAAGGCGCCCGTGGCTGGTGATGTAGATCCCGGTGCCCTGCTCGCAGCATGCGTCCAGGAACTGCGCCCAGGTAGCGAGCTTGCGGTCCCCGCGGGATGCCTCCCACCGCACACGACGTCAAGTGCCGGCGATGATCTGCGAGAGATCGAGCCGGGCCAGGTGCGGTGGCGAACCGGGAGGCGGTCCGGCCCGGATGGGAGCAAGTGATGCCTGGGCCGCCAGCGAGCCAGGTGCGGCAGAGGTCCATGTTCTGCTGAGCGGCGCTCCCGGCGAGCTTCCTGCCGCGGCCCTTTGCTATGCAGAGGGCCGCCTCTTCGCCGGCCTTCGCCTTCCATCCACGGTGGCATAGGAAGCGGCGACTTCCTCCGGGGTCATGGGCAGCCGTTTCCTCCGGGGTCATGGGCAGCCGTGCAGCGGACGGCGGCAGGCCGCCGCCGACCGCTTCCAGCAGGAGCAGTGCCATCGTGTAGCCCGGATCGGATTCAAGAGCCCGCGCGAGCGCGACGTTCGCCAGCGCCCGTCTCCTGCCTGCCAAGCGGTGAAAGCAATGGGTCGTTAGCATCTGAAGTTTCGCACTTTTGATGGTGGCTGGGGGCTGGCGGTCGCGGGAGGGGACGGATTGGCAGATGTCGCGACACGAGGTGCGGTGAGGCTCTGGTTACGTGATCTTGCGGGCTGAACGCGGAAGCATCGGCGGTGCTTACGTCCGCCTCATGCCGAGGGAACCCGCCGATGCTTCCGGGCCTGAATCTACCCGCTTCGCTGCTGTGCCTGCTGAGTGAGCTGCGGCCGTGTTTCACCGCGCCGGGCTTTGCCACGTTCTGCGGCCTGGTCGCCGGGATGGCGGGCCGGGTGCGCCGCCGCACCGTGGTGGGCATGCTGCTGGGCGGCTGCCTGCAGCATGCCTGGCCGCATGACCGGGCGCACTACTTCTTCGCCCGGGCCCGCTGGGAACTCGATCAGCTCGGCCTGGCGGTCGCGGAGCTGGCGGTCCTGCTGGTGACCGAGCCGGGCGCTGATCTGCGCGTGGCCGTCGATGACTCGGTGTTCCGCCGCTGCGGGCGCAGGGTGCACGGGGCCGGCTGGCAGCATGACGGCAGCTCCCCGGCGATGAGCAAGCTCAGCTACGGCAACTGCTTCGTCACCGCCGCGATCTTGGCCCGGCTGCCGTTCTGCAGCCGTGAGGTGTGCCTGCCGGTGCTGGCGCGGCTGCACCTGCCCGGTAAGGGCGCCGGGCCGGGCAAGGTGGAGACGGCCGCCGCGCTGGCCGGCCTGCTCGCCCTGGCCTTCCCCGGCCGGATGATCCATGTCGTGGCCGATGCCGCCTACCACGGCCCGGCCCTGCGGGCCCTGCCGGAGAACGTGACCTGGACCTGCCGGATCCCCCGCAACGCCGTCCTGTATGACCTGGCACCACCGCGCACCGGCCGCCGCGGCCGCCCCAGGACCAAGGGTGCCCGGCTGGGCACGGCCGATGACATCGCCGCCGAGGCGGCCTGGGACACCGTCACCGTCACCGCCTACGGCCGCGAGCACATCAAGCACGTCACCGCCGTCACCTGCCTGTGGTACGGGTCATGGCACACCCGCGCCGTGCGCCTGATCCTGGCCCGCGACGAGCACACCACCAGCGGATATGACCTGGCCCTGGTCACCACCGACCTCACCGCCGCCCCCGCCGCGCTGGTCGCCCGCTACGCCGCCCGGTGGGCCATCGGGCAGGCGTTCGCCGACGCCCGCAACGTCCTGGGCGCCGGCGAGGCCCGCAACCGGGTCAGGCTCGCCGTCGAGCGCACCGTCCCGTTCGGGATGCTGGTGCATACCCTGATCGTCATCTGGTACGCCCGGTCAGGCCATGACCCGGCCGACATCGACGACCGCAGGGCCGCGCAGCCGTGGTACCGCACCAAGACCGAGCCCGCCTTCGAGGACATGCTCATCAAGCTGCGCCGGACCCTGATCGCCGCCCGATTTTCCGCACGCCGCCCAGCTCAGCCCACTGACGAGCAAATCCACGCCGTGCTCGCGGCCTGGGACGCCGCCGTGGCATAAATACGAAACTTCAGTAGCATCAGGTCACGGTACAACCGGTGTTTCCGCGGCTCAGCGACAGGCTGGTCCTGCTGCCGCGCCCAGCGAAGCACAGGGACGCCCGACACTGCTGCAGCCCAGCTCATTGACTCATCGCATCCCGTGCCGGATGGCGAGTGATGGGGTGTACACCGCAGCAACGTTGTGTTCTCGGCTTGCAGCCTGCGGGTGACGACCGTCCGCGGCACTGACGGGTCGGTCTCCCGGGCAGGGTTTGGGACGCGGCGCGGTCGGCCCGCTTGAACGCCTCGGTGTCGGCCTCGGCGCGGGCGGCGCGCAGCAGGTCCTCGTGCGGGTTGATGCCCACCGGCAGGCCGTCTTTGGCGGTGGTGCACCGTTCGGCCAGCGGGCAGCCGGCGCATGCCGCGCCGAAGGTGACGGTCCGCGGGTCTTGGTCATCGGGCGGATGAGCCGGCCGGGCGGCGGCGGATGCTGCGGACGCGCGTGTGCTGGAGTTCCAGGCCGTTTGCGGATCGTCAGGCAGGTGTCGTCGATGGTGATCTGGTTGCGCGGCGCGCGGCGCGCGACGCGCGGCGCCTCGCCGCGTATTATCCGCAGACAGCCGCATCGTGCCGTTGTCACAAGACACCACCGGACACATAAAAGATCGCCCCCGAGAGCTTCTTCGGTGATCCGGGGCCGTTTGCGCTGGTGGTGGTAGGTCCAGGATTCGAACCTGGTAGGCGGATCCGACGGTTTTACGCACGGTGACCGCTCCAAGTGGGCTATCTGCTCTGACCTGAGGAAACTTCCGAATCCGGGCGAGTCGGCTTGGGCGCATCCCACTTATGTCCCACGCGTGGGAGATAGGGTGTCTCAGAGGTTGAAGTGTCGGCTTGGGAAGCTGCCCGCTCGTGGCCGTCGTAGGGCCTGACCTGGTGGTCGTGTTGTCCGCTGGTGACCGTGGTTGACCCCGTTTTACGTTGGCTAATGGCACACTAATGGCACGTGATCTTCGCTGGTCGCATGCGCGCAAGTCATGCTGCTGATCCCGTCTGCCGTCGGCGCCACCCTCAGTGGAGCGAGCCAGAGCCCACAGGGTGAAGGTGAAGCACCCCACCGGACGAACGACCTTCGCTCCTCGGCTCGGTCTACGCCTGAGCCGATGGCGGTCGGAGTGATGGGCCTCCCTTATAGCAGCATCCTGTCGCGTAGACCGTTCTCTGGTCTGGGCCGTTGCCCGATGCACTGTCTGCTTGTCAAAATAAAACCGCTAATGTACGTTGCCCGGGTGGGAACGGGACAGCCACAATCACATTCAAGGTCACCCAAGGGAATCCGGTGGCTTGTGCTTCGAAGTCCAGGACGACCGCCGAACAGGTCAAGACGACCACCGGCGTATTTTCGCACGCTCAGAACCGCGCCACGTCTGCCAGCAGCAGCAGCAAAAACGCGTTGGGATAAAGCCGCGGTAGTCGTCCAAGCAATAGGGGCATTTGCTATCGTTGTTTCGATAGGCGGCCTGCTTATAAACGTGCATCAGTTCAATGCGCAACAGAAGGCAAACGCGGCGCAGCTGTTGGATCAGCAGCGTCAGGCCACTTTAAGCGGCTATCTTGGTGATATGTCAGCGCTGGCACTCCAGTACAAGTTGACACAGTCCAAACCAGGAGACCCAGTTCGCGCAATTGCCTCAGCACGGACAATTACAGCTGTGCGAGATTTAGATGGACCGCGCAAGAGTACCTTGATACAATATCTTTGGGAAGCAGATCTTATTAGAAGACCGAATCCAATAGTCGAGCTATTCCATGCCGATCTGAACGGAGCGGTTTTCACGGTGGGTGCGAATCTGTATCAAGTCTCCCTGAGCCCGGTCGGTCTAAGCAATGCTAATTTCACCGGCGCGGGGCTCGATGGAGCCAATCTGCGGGGATCCATTCTGATTGGAGCCGACCTGATTGGGGCCAGTCTGACTTGTCGGCCTATAGATAGCCATACAGGTGTCTGTGCCGACCTGAGTGGCGCTGACCTTATGAGTGCCACCCTCAACGGAGCTGACCTAAGCGGCGCGAACTTGAAGCAAGCCGATCTGAACGCTGCCGATCTGAACGCTGCCGAACTGATTGGCGCCAACCTGACCGGCACAGACCTGACCGGCGCCGACCTGATAGGCGCCGACCTGACCGGCACAGACCTGAGGGGCACCAACCTAAAGAAGGCTAGGTATAATTCGAAGAAGATATTACTGAAGAATGCGCAGGGGAAACCTGTACTCGAAGAACCAACACAATGGCCCTCAAGTTTTGACTTTAAGGCTTCGGGAGCAACTTGTGTTGATTGCTGAGAGGTAGATGCCTTTGCGGGCGCTGTTCGAGAAGTGGCATTAGATCAGGCGCGCACAATGCGCATCCGATGGGCGAAGTGCAGTCAGACGCCCGTGATCCTGGCGAGCCAGGCGCAGGCCTTGGGATACTTATAGATGTTACAGCTGCCTCAAGCATCATGTAGTTCCACGCCCGGGCGAGGCAGCGGCGACCTTGCTTGATCAAGCTCCGCTTCTCGAAGGTGGAGTGCGTCGGCTGGACACATGTGTGGGTGAAGGGTGTTGCTTACCTGGAGTGATCGTTCATGCGGCGAGCGCGAAGCTGTTGCTGTCAGCGGCTGAGGTGGTTGCGCTGGTGTTCTTGGGCGACGTGGTGGGTCCAGTGGGAGTCCAGGTCGTGGTTGGCGCGGATGGCGCGTAGCCGCAAGGCCGCCTCGGCGCTGGGCAGGCCCCCAGCGGGCACCGGTGATGCCCAATCGATCTTGGACGAGGTGTAGGCAGGCGCCCTCGATTGCGCCGTTTGCGACGGGCCAGCCGCGTACTACGTAATGCCGCCGGGTAGTCCGGGTGGGGTTTTTGGGCGGCCAGGTAGCAGGACAGGGTCTTGTTGATGATCTTCTCGGTTCGCCGCCGGGCCTGGGCGGGTTCGGGGCGGCGGGGTGCCGGATCGGCTATGACGCCGCCTGCCCGGCCGTGCAGGAACGTCAGGGCTTGGGTGGGACCCCGTCTCGGTCGCCGGTCCCGGTCCGCCACGCGGTCATGGCCGCGTCATCCCGCTCCGCAGCCCGGGTGCAACCGGGCTGCGGGGTGAAGCCAAGCCGATGGAGCGAGTACGAGGTGCCCACGCGGGGTGTAACGGACGCGGAACAGACGCCCGATCAGCGTGGTGACCCGGCCAGGGTCCAGCGCTGATCCTCGGCCCAGCCCTAGGCCGCCGGGGCCTTGTCGAGCTCGGCGCCCAGCCAGGCCAGCTGCGCGGCGTTCAGCCGACACACCGCCCCGACCGCGCCCTTCGAGGCCAGCGCGGCCGTATCCCGGCCCGCCAGCGCCGTCGCCATTGTTACGCCGACTTCGTGCTCACCCGCAGTTGCCGAGCTATCGTAAATGAGGATAATGTCCGTTCACACGAGAGTCACGCGGAGCCTAGTATCTTCGTCCTGCTAGCCGATTCGCGAAGATTGTGACGGGGAGTTTGAGGATGAGCAATCCGAGATTAATAGGGCTGGCCGCGCGCCTGTGCTGCCTCGGCGTGGCGACCGTCTTCCTGGCTGGGGCTGGTTGCAAGTCCGGCGGGTCCGGCGGGTCCGGCGGGTCCGGCGCGCCGTTCGCTCAGCCGTCCACTGAAAAGCCGAGCGAGCTAAACCGAGCAGCCGCCTCGCCGAGGGTCAGGGGGAGGGGCAGGGGGACCGGCCTCCCCGTCCAATTCTCCGGGAACGGCAGCGAGTACTCTGTGCCGTTCCTGATCAACACCGGAACCGTGACCGTCTACTACGCCTACAACTGCTCGTCGGCGGGCGGTTCGGGGAACTTCGCCGCCGACATGATAAGCGGCAGCGCATCCAGCCCGAACGACGACCAGAGCATCGCCAACCTGAACGGCGTGGGCGAATCGGGCGGGTGGATCAGCACTACCGTGAATCCGCAGACAGTCGGCAGCTACTACCTTGCGGTCAACTCCGGGTGCAGCTGGAGCATAGTAGCCGAGAACGGCTGACCTAGCCTCGTGGCGGATACAGACGTCCGGTCAAGTATCCCTATCCTTTGCAGAAGCTGCTCTATTGCGGGTAGCTGGGATGCCTCGACGGAGTGCAGGTGCGACATGCGATCGAATGGCGGGCGGTGATGTGATCAACGACATCGGCTGCTGGGGAATTGGCCAGCAGGCAACAGCCCAACTATTTGACAGTCTCAAAGATCGTCGAGCGCAGGCGCTTAATTTGAGTTCGAGGAATAGCGCCGCACCTGCTGCCACGATCATGGCCGACTTTATTCTCTGTGCTGCTTGTTGATCAGTCTGACAGTTCTAAATATCCTGGATCCCGTCTCGAGCTCAGCGCGCTCGGGGAGCTGAGCTGGCGGGCGCGACGGCATCCCGGCTCCTTCAGCGTATATCCGGGAACGCGAGATGGCGCCGCATCCGGAGCTGTAGGCGTGCAGTAGGCCTGCAGACGGAAGACCAGCGGGTATTGACCAACCTGCGCCGAGAATGACTACAGCGCGCGTATGGGGCATGGAAAGAAGTTGGGATATATGCCGATGCTTGGTGCCTAGTGCCACCCGGCGCATGATGTCTACGCCATCGCGCACACGCCAACGGGACCTGCGCCAGTTCTCACATCAAGCCACTGCGCCAGATCATCGAATCGATCAACGAGGACATTCAAAGGGCAACGGGTTTGTCAACCTGGAAGGGACAGCAACAGGTACGGCAACCCGCGCGGTCACGGCGTTAACTGGTCCGGAGGTGGCATGGCCAGCGGCGTCCTGGCCTTGACAGCAACAACCTCCCGGCACCGCCAACATGGTGTTCCTCAAGGGCGGCGTCAGGCAGGTGTCAACCAGCGGCAACGTCAACCTGAACGGCACGCTTCCCAAGGCGGACGCCCTTCTCGCTGACGTCTACAGGGTCATGCACACGTTTGCCTGGACCTAGACAGATCTCGTCATACCTGGCAAGGGCAGATCATCCTCTTCGACCGACAGGCCCCGTCCGTCAAGCGCTCCTACACGTTTATGATCCCTCGACGGCATCAGCTACAACATAAATGGGCCATACACGGTGATCCCTATGAATACCGCGAACTGGTCAGGCAACGCCGGGTTCGACGCCGGGCTGGCTGGCTGGTACAAGGACACCGCAGGCAACGTGCACCTGGAGGGGGCCGCCGCGCAGGTGTCCACCAGTGGAAACGCTAACCTGGTCGGCACCCTTCCGCCGGCGGCCTGGCCGAACCGTACCGTGTACGAGATCGTGCACACCTTCGCCGGGACCTACGCCGATCTTGTTGTCAACACCCAAGGGCAGATATACGTCATAGATCCGAGGCCCCCGGCAGTGAAGGACTACACGTTCGTATCGCTGGAGGGCGTTACCTTCTAGCCGAAATAAGCCCGCAAGAAACGACGTCTGACCACCGAGTGAGCCTCCGCCGAGCAGGGGGCTCCCTCGCTGCGGACCCAGGCATGGGCGGCCAGTCCGGATGCGCTGCCCTGGTGCCTTCTTTCAGTTGGTTGGGTCTGTCAACCTAACGGCTCTGTCTCACTTTCGGTGGTGACGGTGCGTGGTTAGTTGAGCAGGATGCGGTGGCGCAGGAGGGTGAAGCCGGCGCGGCCATACATCTGCCGCTTGATCATCTTCGTCTTGGTGTTCACGCCCTCGGTCCGGCCGTTATGGAACGGCAGGGTGACTGCTGCGGTGGCGGCCGCCATGTCGAGGTCCAGGCCCCGGGTGAAGGCGTGGACGCTTGGCAGGTCCGCGGCCTGTGCGGCACGGGTCCATTCCTGGAGCTTCTCGTCGTTTCCGGGATCCGGCTTGAGCAGGGCGGCGAAGGACCGGATGAGGCCGGCGAGGCTGGTCATCTCGGGGCAGGGCAGGCGGTGGTCAGCTTGCTGAGCAGCGTCTGCTGAGCGTCGCTGAGCGCGGCTGGCCGGGTGAGCAGGAGCCGGGCGACGCGCCTGGATGACAGGTGCGGCCGGTCAGATTCGACGCGGCCCTGGGTGATGTAGCGGTAGAGCAGGTTCATGCTGCCGGTGTAGCCGAGGTCGCGGATCTCGGCGAGCAGGCGCAGGACCGGTACTGCCGGGTCCTCGGCCCGGCGGGCGCGCAGGTGATCGCGATACGGATCGACCAGCGTGGGCTGGTACTGCGGCGCGCGGACCAGCCGCTCAGGCTCGGCGGCGCGGGCATACCGCTTGACCGTGTTCACTGACAGGCCGAGCCGCCGCGAGCATTCCAGCAGGCCCGTGCCCTTGCCCAGCAGGTCGTGGACTTCCCGCCACCGCTCCGCGGTCGTCGCGGCCCGCTTGCCTTCCTTCATCGGCGGCCCGGCCGCGGCCCAGCACGAGGCGTGCGCCGCGACCTCCTTCAGCACGGCCTCAGCCAGGCCGTGCCACAGGTGCCAGGTCCCCGGCCTGGACCGCGCCGGGCACCGCGCGGCGGGCCGCCTCGGCGTATGCGCCGGATCCGTCGCGGCAGATGATCTGGACGCCTGGGTGATCGCGCAGCCACGCCTCCACGACATCGGCGGTCCGGCCCGGAAGGACATCGACCCGCCCCCCGGTCTCGGCGTCGATCAGGATGGTCGCGTAGACCTGGCCGCGGCGTAGCACGAAGTCGTCAACTCCCAGCACCCGGGGAACGGTCACCTCGGGCAGCGGAATCCGCAGCAGAGTGCGCAGCGAGGTGTGCCGTGAGAGCGGAACTCCGAGCGCCGCCAGCAGCGCCGCCCCGGCACGGCCCGCTAACTGCCGGGCGACATCGCCGGCCTGGATGGCCAGCCGCGTGGTCCGCCGCTGGTAGCGGCCGAGCAAGCCCGGGACCTGCTCCCGGAACGTCTGCACCGGGCAATTCAGGGCCGGGCACCGCATCCGCCGCACCCGGACACGCAGCACGACCGGCCGCCCGTCGCTTGGCACGTCCGCCACAATCCGCTCGCAGTACTCGTGCACATGGCCGGCCAGGCCACCGCACCGCGGGCACGGCACGGGCTCGCCCGCCGTCCGCGCCCGGACCACGATCACCTCATCCTGGTCCGTCACGTCCTCGATGACCAGGGAGGACAATCCCGAGAACACAATTCCCACAAGACCACTTATGCCACACGCAACCGAATATGCCACGCAAACTTACCGTGACATCGCCTGACACGCCGTCACCATCGAAAGTGGGACAGAGCCAACCTAACCGTGTAACTTGATCTTGCTTTGTTACTTCCGGTGGGCCGAGAGCCGGCCGTCGAAAGGTGATGTCGAAGGCGTTGAGGGCGGCCTTCCACCGGTTTCTCCAACGCAGCACAGATCCATCACCCGACGCGACGACGATGCTCTCCGGCTTTCGCCTTCCGGCGCGGGAATCCCCCAGGCCAGAGGTACATGTTCTGCTGAGCGGCGCTCCCGGCGAGCTTCCCGCCGCGGCCCTTTGCTATGCAGAGGGCCGCCTCTTCGCCGGCCTTCGCCTTCCATCCACGGTGGCATAGGAAGCGGCGACTTCCTCCGGGGTCATGGGCAGCCGTGCAGCGGACGGCGGCAGGCCGCCGCCGACCGCTTCCAGCAGGAGCAGTGCCATCGTGTAGCCCGGATCGGATTCAAGAGCCCGCGCGAGCGCGACGTTCGCCAGCGCCCCGTCTCCTGCCTGCCAAGCGGTGAAAGCAATGGGTCGTTAGCATCAGGTCACGGTACAACCGGTGTTTCCGCGAATCATCGACAGGCTGGGCCTGCCTGCGCGCCCAGCGAAGCACAGGCCGCCCCGCGCTGCTGCAGCCCAGCCTATTGACTCATCGCGGATGTGGCGGGGTAAGCGCAGCCTGCCGGTGACGAGTCGGCGGAGACGGTGGCGGTGCCAGGCAAAGCCATACTTAAGGCGCTGCAGAACCACGGAGCCTCGCTCACCCTTGCTCAGCGGTATCGGCGCGTATGGGATTCTTTGCGGTGTGACAGCGGGTAAAAATTCACGGGCCGGGTGGGAGTTCTGCGTCTCGTTTACGCAGGCGGACCGGGCCTGGGCGGAGTGGATCGCGTGGATCTTGGAGGAAGATGACCATCGGATCCTGATTCAGGCGTGGGATTTTGTCCCGGGGAGCGACTGGGTTCAGAGCATGCAGGCCGGAACTCGGGATGCCGCCCGTACCATCGCTGTTCTGTCCAGCGACTATCTGCAGTCGGTTTACGGGGGCGCTGAGTGGCGGGCCGCATGGGCCAGCGATCCGGATACCACTGGCCGGAAGCTCCTCACGGTCCGCGTGACCGATTGCGACCGGCCGGGTTTGCTGGCCGGGGGAGTCGGGTTCGGCCTGTTCGGGCTGACCGAGACCGCCGCGAAGGCCCGGCTGCTAGCCAAGGTCTCGGCAGCGATCACCGGCCGGGCCAAACCCCATACCGCGCCCGGTTTTCCCGGGGCGGGCCGGGCCATACCCGGGCCTGGCCCAGTTCCTGGGGAGGCTTGCCGCAGGTGTGGAAAGTTCCCGCGCGCAATCCTAACTTCACCGGCCGGGACCCAGATCTGGACGGCTGGCGCACGCGCTCGCCGCGGGGCGGCAGTGACCATGCATTCGGTACACGGCATGGGCGGCGTCGGCAAAACCCAGCTGGCCACCGAATACGCTCACGCGCACGCTTCGGACTACGACCTGCTGTGGTGGATCGCCGCCGAGGAGCCGACCTCGATACCGGGCCAATTCACCGCGCTAACTACCCGGCTGGGTCTTGATCCGGTTCCTGACCCGGACGCCCTAAAGGCGCAAGTACACGACTATCTGCGCAGCGTGCCGGGATGGCTGATGATCTTCGATGACGCCAACCGGGTCGACGACATCCGGCCGTGGCTGCCCACTGGGCCGCTGCCGCCGGGGATCCCCGGTCACGTGATCGTGACAACGCGCCGGGGCGGCTTCGCCGCCATCGGCCGTGTCATGGACCTGGAGGTGATCGACCTGCCAGATGCGTGCGGCTGTTCCGCTGGCTGAAGGACCGGGTCGTGACCGGCGAGCGCGGCGAGAACGACGCGCTAACCCGGTACGGCATTGAGCAGTACGTGTCCGACTGCGTGATCGCGCTGGACCACCGCACCCGGGATGAGATTTCCACGCGGCGGCTGCAAGTGGTCAAGTACCGCGCGTCGGCGCACGGGACGAGCCCGTACCCGTTCTTGATCACGGAGCGTGGCTTTGAGGTGCCGCCGGTCACGTCGGTTGCGCTCGACTTTGGCGCGTCCAGCGAGCGGATCTCCAGCGGCGTGCCTGGGCTGGACTCGATGCTTATGACACCGCCGGCGCTCGCCCGGCCCGGGTGCGGCCCGGGCGCCGCGGGAACAGCACCCAGGCAAATAAAGGCAAGCCAGCATATCCGGCAGGGGGCGGGCAAAGTCATTTCTGAGGGGACGAGGCAAGATAAGGACACGCCGATGGTCGGCGGATAGCAGCGCGGGCACGGCCCTTGTAGTGATCATGGCGGTTCTCAAGCCAGCCAGATCGCTTCCAGGGCGACCATACCTCGCGCCGCCATCAGCACAGGCCGTCATCGGCCACCTCGCCGGGCCTCGCTGAACAAGCCGCGCCGGACCAACGGGGGCTGCAGGCCGTCCTGGCCGGGGTCACTGACCCGCGGCGGCATCATCACCCAGCGGGCCTACCTCAAGGTGTTCCACCAGGCCCTCGCGCAAGCTCTCACCGCGCAGGAAGCCATCTCGCCGCTGCTGGACGTGTCCTACGCCCTGCGCAATGAGCCCAAGTCAGGGCCCGGCGCCGCCGTTCCCATCCAGCCGCAAGGGCACTGATCAACCTGCCGTCCGGCGCGGTGAATACACCCGCCTGGGGCTGCGCGGCGCCGGGCAGGCGTACACGGCACCTGCGGTCCTTCCCCGAAGATCTAATCCTGGATTGCTGTCACCGAGTTCCCGCCGTAGTTGGTGATCCACAGGTGGGTGCCGTCGAACGCGCCCCCCCACGGGTTGGCGAACCCGTAGCTGCCGCCGCTGAGCGTGCGCACCCACGACCCATCGGAGGCGCTCACCTCCGTCACCGAACCCCCGAAGTAGTTGGAGATCCACACGTGGGTGCCGTCGAACGCGACCCGATACGGGCCGTTGAACCCGTAGCTGCCGCCGCTGAGCGTCCGCACCCACGACCCGTCGGAGGCGTTCACCTCCGTCACCGAGTCCCCGTAGCCGTTGGCGATCACAGGTGGGTGCCGTCGAACGCGAGCGCGCCCGGGCCGTTGAACCCGTAGCTGCCGCCGCTGAGCGTGCGCACCCACGACCCGTCGGAGGCGTTCACCTCCGTCACCGAATCGCCGACGTTGGCGGAGTTGGTGATCCACAGGTGGGTGCCGTCGAACGCGACCCCTTGCGGGCTGTGGAACCCGTAGCTGCTGCTGCTGAGCGTCCGCACCCACGACCCGTCGGAGGCGTTCACCTCCGTCACCGAATCGCCGACGTTGGTGATCCACACGTGGGTGCCGTCGAATGCGACCCCCTGCGGGCGGTTGAACCCGTAGCTGCCGCCGCTGAGGGTGCGCACCCACGACCCGTCGGAGGCGTTCACCTCCGTCACCGAGTTCCCGCTGTAGTTGGGGATCCACAGGTGGGTGCCGTCGAACGCGAGCCCATCCGGGCCGTTGAACCCGTAGCTGCCGCCGCTGAGGGTGCGCACCCACGACCCGTCGGAGGCGTTCACCTCCGTCACCGAGTTCCCGCCGCCGTTGGCGATCCACAGGTGGGTGCCGTCGAACGCGGCCCCCTGCGGGCGGTTGAACCCGTAGCTGCCGCCGCTGAGCACCAGCGGCACCGGCGCGACGGCAGCGATGGCATCGGGGTTGCTGCCGACGGTAATCGGCGCGCCGGCGGTGCCGGTGGCAGTCGCGATCGGGGTCACCGTCCCCGAGCCCTTGTTGGCGACGTAGGCGGTCGTGCCGTCCGGGCTGATCGCGATGGCATCGGGGTTGCCGCCGACCGTGATCGGCGTGCCGGCGTCGCCGGTGGCGATCGTGATCGGGGTCACCGTCCCCGAATCTTCGCCGGCGACGTAGGCGGTCGTGCCGGTGGTCGCGATGGCATCGGGGTCGTTGCCGACCGTGATCGGCGTGCCGACGGTGTTGTCGGTCGTCGTGATCGGGGTCACCGTCCCCGAATCGTCGTTGGCGACGTACGCGGTCGTGCCGTCGGCGCTGATCGCGATGGCATCAGGGTTGTTGCCGACGTAGTCCATGATCGGTGTTGCGGTGCCGGTGCCGGTGTCGATAGCGCTTACCGTGTTATCCCCGGCGTTGGCGACGTACGCGGTCGTGCCGCTGATCGCGATAGCTACGGGGTCGGCGCCGACCGGGATCGCCGCATCGGCCGTGGCGCCGCTGACCGTGGCGCCGCTGACCGTGATCGGGGTCACGGTGTTGTCCCTGGCGTCCGCGACGTAGGTGGTCGTGCCGTCCGTGCTGATTGCGATAACGTCAGGCCTGGGATTCAAGATTCCGGCTCCGACCGTGATCGATGTCGCGGTGGGGGTGCCGGTGGCCGTGGTCGAAAACGCGCTCACAGTCCCCGAGCCGGCGTTGGCGACGAAGGCGGTCCCGTCCGGCGCGATCGCGACGGCCATGGGGTTAGATCCGACCGGGATATCGGTGTCGGCGGTGGTGCTGCCGAAAGGTATCGGGCTCACTGTTCCCGAGCCCTTGTTAACGACATAGGCGGTCCCGTCCGGCGCGATCGCGACGGCGACGGGGTCGGTCCCGACCGTGATCGCCGAGTCAGCCGTACCGTCCGTGATCGGAGTCACCGTGCCGTCGCCGGCGTTGAGGACATAGACAGTAGTACCTCCTTTCAACGGCGGGCTCACCGGAGAATGCTTTGTGTTACTAACGGTAGGCGTAGATCCGGCGCTGTGTTGGCCGCGGCTAGCCTTGGCCGGTCCGGCTAGCACCACGGCCCCGGCCAGCGCAACCGACGCAGTCACCAAACCAAGGCGCAGCGCGCTCGGCCGGCAGGCCGAGCGTCCACAGCTGTGCTGAGATCTCTCAAGCCGTTGATCGGCCATCTTTTGTTCCCCCCGGTGGTGGCCTCGCTCACAGCGGACAGTGCAAGATCGCGAAGCCCATGATCTACGATTAGTAGTTATCCAGTCACGTGACGTGACAAACCGTGGTCCGCGTAGCCGGACCATCGCGAGCGCCTCGGCCACCTCGCGCCGGTGGGAGCCAAGTGGGGAGCCATCATCGGCCGACATCAGGCTACATCGAGCAGATAAAGACGTTCGATTTCTGCAATCTAGCATTTATCGAACCACAGCCAGCTTCGTAAGACGACGCTAAGGATCTCGTTCGCATCGAAGCGCTCCGTCATTTCTTTCCGCGTTAGACCGCAGTCGCCTGCCGTGCGCTGCGTATCTTACAGTCCCGTAACGCTGCGGCCTGAGGTCAGGCTATGTCCTTGGCTTTGATCATCGGCCGGGTGGGGTGGCGTCGCTGACCCCATTTCCCTCCTTACCACGTGGCGTCGGCGGCTCGCGCCAATTGCCGAACCAGCAAAGGAGGCGAAACGCGCGCTCACTCAGGGTTTGACTGCCGCACATCGCCGCCGTGTTCGCGGCCTATCAGGCCGAGCTTGCTGAGCTACCGCCCCCAGCCGCACGGACCGAATGGGAGATCAAACGCCAGTTCGCCGCAGCGCAACGGCTGTCCCTGCTCCACGCGCTAGTCGCCCCCGCCGCGTGTCTCATTGTTGTCCCATGATCGCCGAAGATCGCCTGCTGGTTGCAGGGATGCGCGGTTATACCGCCGCGCCGACATCTCGCGCGGTAAAACCGTCACTGCCTGCCACCACACGCAGTACATGACCAGTACATGACCGCACCGCGATTGAAACCCCTATGCGGCGCTTACCCACTGATCCCGGAAACGGAAACAGCACATGGACGATACCGCCACGGCCGCCGCAGGCGGTTAACCACATTCGCGATGTCGTTGTTGGCCATCTACCTTGTCGTCGCGGCGCTGCGGCTGGGCTCGATGCTCCCCGGCTGGTACCAGCGGCAAGTTTCGGTGTGGGCGTGCTGACATCCACCCTCCAAACCTTCCCGCTCAGGCGAGCGCCGATGGCAGTCGGCGGCCCACGCCACAACAACCGAGACTTGGCGACCTCCCCATCGCAGGCAGGCCTGGCATCCACGCTTGTCCGAACCCATCGCCATCGTGATATGCGCCGTGGCGACGGTGGCCGCCGCCATATTGAGCACGACGATGGTGACCAGCGCGCAGCGACAACAGGCAGCGGCGGATCGAGCCACCGCCGCGCAGGTGGCGAGCTTGCGGTCCCCGCGGGATGCCTCCCACAGCACCACCACGTCGAGCTTGCCGGCGCTGATGTCGGCGAGCAGGCGCTGGTAGTCGGGCCGGTCGCGGGTGGCGAACCGGGAGGCGGACAGGCCCGGACGGGAGCAAGTGATGCCTCGGCCGCCAGCGAGCCGGGTGCGCCAGAGGTACAT
Organism: uncultured Actinomycetota bacterium; assembly: GCA_963727015.1. Classification (GTDB taxonomy): domain Bacteria; phylum Actinomycetota; class Actinomycetes; order Streptosporangiales; family Streptosporangiaceae; genus DATFVJ01. The sequence goes on from CAVSEV010000012.1 coordinate 453,848, forward strand.
GTTCTGCTGAGCGGCGCTCCCGGCGAGCTTCCCGCCGCGGCCCTTTGCTATGCAGAGGGCCGCCTCTTGGCCGGCCTTCGCCTTCCATCGACGGTGGCATAGGAAGCGGCGACTTCCTCCGGGGTCATAGGCAGCCGTGCAGCGGACGGCGGCAGGCCGCCGCCGACCGCTTCCAGCAGGAGCAGTGCCATCGTGTAGCCCGGATCGGATTCAAGAGCCCGCGCGAGCGCGACGTTCGCCAGCGCCCCGTCTCCTGCCTGCCAAGCGGTGAAGGCGAGCAAACAAGCGGGCGCGGGAACGTAGCGTGGTTCGGCCCTGCGAACAACATCGGTCCACAGATGCTGATGGGGTTCCCGGTACTCCGGATCCATCCGTGCCCACGCATCGTCGCGGACACGCAGGTCGGCGAGCGTGACGGTCAGCCAAGCGATCTCGTCGTCGCCGCTGATCCGCCCGCCGGAGCGGTAGGTGCCGATCGCCTCGCCAACCGCCCGCAGGCCGTCCTCGATCACCGGTCGCAGTATCCCACCACGCTTACGGCCCGACCGCGCCGACCGCGCTACCAGACTGGCCGCCCGGTTCTCGGCGCGGATCGTGGCCTGGGCCATCGACGAGCGCGCCGGACCGCTGAATGGTGCGATGCTGCGCTCAAGCGCCGCGCGGTCCGGCAGCGTCACGTTGCCCGCCAGCGTCAGCTGGGCCGCGACGGTGCTAGCGGACACGTCGAAAGGCACCCCCTCAGCTGGACAGCAACCAGTGTCGTGGCACATATATGACCAGTACCGGCCGTCCTCGGCCCGGAGCATTTCACGTACCTCGACCCGGGCCTCGTTGAGCCGGGCGCAGAACTCTTCCGCTATCGGCGTGACAAGGGCGCCCGGACCGTACCCGACGACGATCGCCACGCTGACATGCTGGTTGACGAGCACCGCCGTCGCGTGCTCCGCGATCTCCCGCGCGTACTCGGTCTCAGGCGGGTCGAGCAGGTCGTACCTGAAGCTGACATGCACCCGGTCGCGGGGCGGCCGGGCGCCAATCACAACCAGGCTGCGTGAGGGATGGAAGCCGATCAGGTAGGGCACGGCCGCGAGAATTTCGGCCGGGGAGCCGACCTTTACAGGCGGCTGACGCGAGATGTTCGACTGATTCTGCGGGAGCGCGGTTGGCGCTCCGGTGGAGGATGTAGTGCGTTTCATACCGACGAGCGTGCTCGGCAAGACAACACCGCGGTAGTGGAAAATGCGTTTCTGGGGACATAGACGAGTTATAGGGAGACACAGGCTAGTTATCCACAGAACTTATCCACAAGTCATCCACAGAAGCCAGAGCGGGCTTGACCCGAATGACTGGATGCGCTTTATTAGCGATATAACTGAACACGTTCCCGGAGCTACCACAAATACGACGCCTGTTAGGGGCCTGGTAGCGGTGGCTGGCTCTAGGGGCGAAATACGACTTCATGAGGTCAGCTATCAAGCGAGTCAGCCTCCGGGAGTGCTACGACAGCTGCCCAGCCGGTGTACTTGGTGCGATCAAGAAAATGGCGCACCACCACCACCACCACCACCACCACCACCACCGCAGCAGCAGCAGCAGCAGCAGCAGCAGCAGCAGCAGCAGCAGCAGAGCGCCCCGCAATAATCCGAAGCCTGTTGCCTGCCCAGTCAAACATGCAGGCTAACCCGATCAAAGGGCGCGAAGCCCAGGCACCGGATAAGGAAGCGCAGAAAAGGAAACGCAGAAGAAGCACGGAAAAGGATGTACAGCCTAGACAACAGTCGGCAGCAGGCTGACCGGTTATTTCCGCTCCGGTAGCTGCAATTCAAGGAACCGTGCCACCAGGCCGCGGATCACGGTGGCCATGGAGAAACCATGCTCCGCACACCATTCACGCAACTGGGCGTGCTGCTCAGCAGGAAAGCGCACAGGCACAACTTGCTGCGCACCGTGCTGCGGCCGCCCAGCACCTGGCGCCTGCGCAGTAATGAAATCCCTGACCAAACCCACTTGCGTCGCTTCGAGCCGGGCCAAGTCGGGCTGGCCAAGGGCAGCCACGCTGATCCTGCGCGGGTCCCTGCGCAGCAGCCAGGCCAGTACCGAGTCCCTGTCTTCGGGCGGCAAGGTCCCGACCGCCTGCACCAGCAGCGCCGCAGGGTCCTTCATTTCTTCGCTCACGCGGATGCCCCAATCCAGCCGACTTGGCGCAGCCGCTGCGCAGCCGATCTACGACGCAGGCGTGCGCCCACCGAGCCGATATCGAACGATATCGCTGATGATATCAGATGGGCAGATCCTGGCGGCTGCAGGCGAACGCGCCGGTCCGACGCGGCACCGGGAAGGGCTGGACCACCCCACAGCGAACACGTCCAGCATCTGGTTCAGCCCGTGAACGACTGCGCGAGCGGGCGAACAGCCGCCAGCCGGCTGCCGTCCAAGACCGGGGGCAGGAGAGCCAGCAGAAGCAGCAGGAGCGGGAGCGGGAGCGGGAGCAGGAGCAGGAGCAGGAGCAGGAGCAGGAGCAGGAGCAGGAGCAGGAGCAGGAGCAGGAGCAGGAGCAGGAGCAGGAGCAGGAGCAGGAGATCAGATAGCCACGCCGAGCATCGCGTCAACCGTGCGTCGTATCAGCGCGGGCGCATCAGGGACCCACGACGGCAATGGCGCGGCGTCGAGCACCGCGTCCACCCACTCATCAACGGCGGCGAGCGCACCTGGCGCGTCCAGGTCATCGGACATGCGCGCGCGTACCAGCGCGAGCACGGGCTCGGCAGGCGGCGCCGCTTGCACCAAGACCGCGCGGCGCCAGCGGGCGAGTCGCTCCGACGCGTCCGCGAGGTCGGCGTCGGTCCAGTCCCAGTCGGACCGGTAATGGTGCGCGAGCAGAGCGAGGCGTACCGCCATCGGATCGGCGCCCGCCGCGCGCAGCGCCGAGACGAAGACCAGGTTCCCGCGCGACTTGGACATCTTCTCGCCGTGCAGCCGCACCATGCCCGCGTGCGCGTAGACACGGGCGAACGCCGCCGGATCCCCCGACGCGACCCGCGCATGCGACGCGCTGAATTCGTGGTGCGGGAACACCAGATCGGTGCCGCCAGCCTGGACATCGAACCGCATCCCGAGGAACCTCGACGCGATCGCGGCGCACTCGATATGCCAGCCAGGTCTGCCCGGCCCGAACGCGGACGGCCACGAAGGCTCCCCCGGCCGCTCACCCACCCACACGAAGCAATCGAGCGGATCCTTTTTCCCTGTACGCCCCGGATCGCCACCACGTTCCGCCGACAACCTGAGCATCTCCCCGGGCGAGAGCCGAGACAACGACCCGAACGACACGTCAGCGGACCGCGCGAAGTACACATCGGCCTCAAGATCGTACAGCGCGCCCCGTTCACCCAGCCGCCTGCTCATCGCCTCGATGAGCGGCAGCGCCTCAACCGCGCCGATAAGATGCGCGGGCGGCAGAACCCTGAGCGCCTCCATGTCCAGCCGGAACCGCATGATCTCGGCATCGGCGAGCTCGCGCCAGTCCACTCCGTCTCGCGCGGCACGCTCAATGAGCGGGTCGTCCACGTCCGTGACGTTCTGCACGTAGATCACGTCATGGCCGGCGTCCCGTAGCGCCCGCACTAGCAAATCCCACGCGGTGTATGTCGCGGCGTGCCCGATGTGCGTCGCGTCGTACGGGGTAATCCCGCAGGCGTACATCCGCGCGGTGTGTCCCTCGGCGGCGACGGTGAGCGCACCGCTGGCTGTGTCGGTCAGCCGGGGCTCCTGACCGCGTCCCGGCAGGTCGGGGAGGCTGACACCACGCCACGATTCCATAAAAGCCAGGCTATCCTGACCCACGTGCATGAGCCGGTCGACGCTGGCCGGGGGACACCACGCCGCCGTTAAGGCTGCCAGCCAGCCAGACGACGGCCGCCGGACGACGTCGGCCGGACGACGCCAGCCCGCCAGACGATGCCAGCCCGCCAGACGACGCCAGCCCGAGGACCCCGGCCCAAGCTGGATCACGAGCTTGCCCTGGATCGCTGATAGCGAGTGCCGGGCGGACAGTGCGGCGAACTGAGCCTGCGGGCGTGTTGCCGCGCGGCGGGACTGGGCGCCCTGCCCGCACCGGTCTTTCACCCGTGGCGATCAGGCCGTAAAGTTGCCTGGTGGCCTGCTAGGCCGTTCGGGTTGACCATGCGACGAGACTCTCCGGGCGTTGTTGAGCTGCTGCAGCAGCTAATACGGAACCGATGCGTCAGCGAAGGCTTCCCCTCGACCGGCGAAGAGATCCGCAACGCCGAATTGCTGCACCAGGTCGTGGCGGGGCCTGGCGTCGAGGCAGCCATCGTGACCCCGGAGGACGGCAGGCCGTCGCTCGTCGCGCGGGTCGAGGGGTCGGACTCCGCGGCGCCGTCGCTGTGCCTTGTGGCACACACCGACGTGGTCGGCGCTGAGGCAAGCGAGTGGGCACGTGATCCATTCGGCGGCGAGCTGGCCGACGGTGAGATCTGGGGCCGTGGGGCTGTCGACATGCTGGGACAGGCCGCGGCGATGGCCGTCACGATCCGCAGGTTGGCCGATGCCGGGTTCCGGCCGCGCGGAAACCTTATCTTCGTCGCGGCACCCGATGAGGAATGTGGCGGGCTGGCGGGCCTGAAGCCGCTGCTCGAGCAGTACGCCGACCTCGTCCAAGCCGACTACGCGGTCACTGAGGTTGGCGGCGCAGTTCGCCAGACGGTAAAGGGGCCGCTCGTTGAGGGGTACGTCGCCGACAAAGGGGGGGTGGTGGTGCGTATCACCGTCCGCGGCACCTCGGCACACACCATGATGCCCTTGCGTGTCGATAACGCGTTGGTGAAAGCCGCGCAGGTCGTGCAGCGGATCGCGGCCTACCACCCGGCAACGAGGATTGGCGAGGTGTGGCGCGCCTGGGTCAGCCACCAGGAGTTTGACCCGGCCGTCGCGCAACTGCTCACTGACCCCGACCGTCTCAATGGTGCCCTGCCTAAACTTCCTCCCGACCTAGCCCGGCAAGCGCACGCCAGCACCCACACCGTTGTCGTCCCCACGATTTTGCATGGCGCTGATCGGATCAACACGATCCCCGGCACCGTGACGGTCGGCGTCAGCGTGCGCACCGTGCCAGGTGACGATCACGAGGTCGTGGTGGGTGAACTCCGGCGCCTGCTCGAAGATCTCGTTGACCCCTCGGACGTTGCCCCCGCCGGGGCGGTTTTGCCGACCCGCTCCCCCACGCAGACACCGCTGTGGCGGCTGCTGGAACGGATCGTCGCAGCGCACCACCCACGCGGGCGTCTAGTGCCCACGCTCCTCACCGCACAGACCGACGCGCGCTACCTCCGCCCCGCCGGAACGGTGACCTACGGATTCGCCCTCCTCAGCACCGGCATGACACCCCAGGCCTACTGGTCACGCTTCCACGGCGCCGATGAACGAATCGACCTCGAATCGCTGGACCTTGCGGTTGCCGGCTATGAGGAGATCTGCGATGGCTTTCTCCATTGAGGTTCTGCGCCCGCTTGTGCCGTCCACGACCCACTCGCCGTCTGGGCGCCGCTCCCCCGGTGGCCGTCGTCCGGCTCAGCCGACGTCGCAAGCCGCGCCCGCGTCCCAGTGGATTCTCCGGTCCGCGGCGGGCAATATTCCCGCGCACTCAGCATGGAGCCACTTGTAACTCGGCTGGAATGGACTGCCGCTCGTCCGGGCACCGGACTTCCGTTGGTATTCCGGCCGGCCCGCAGCGCGGCGCAGCAGCCGGATTGACTTCGGCGGGCAATGGGCCATCCGGGATTATCGAGCGGAGCTCGACGTCCCATGCGTCGGCGATGACCGCGGTTTTGTCCGCGACACCGATCCAACCATCCTCCTCGTCGTGCGGCTCGCTAGCGACGAGGACGCCAGCTGCCTCCTTCCGGTAACAGAGGGTCTCGCCCCACGTGGTGGCGACGACCCGAGCGCCGTCGGTGGCCAGCATGTTCAGGCAGGCGCCGGAATCCAGCTCCACGACGTCGCGCAGCAGGCTCACAAGGGCGTCCGGCAGCGTCAGGCCCGTGTTCAGGCGCTGCCACAGCAGCGCAGACAATACCGCCGCGTCGCAACTGGATTCCGGCTCACAACCGGAGCCGAGCAGGGGGCGGATCTTGTCGACGTTGAGATGCCCGTTGAGGCTGAGCATGCAGCGGCCGTTGGTGAACGGCGCGTTCGCGTTCTTCTCGATGGGCATCCCTGGGCTGGCCGCTCGGACCGCGCCCAGGACACAGCTCGAGGCGACCTCGCGGGCGAGCATGGGGAACACGCCGTCGTCCCAGATCGGGATCGTCGTGCGATAGCGTTCGGTGTTACCGGCGCTCCCGGCAGGAAACCAGCCGGCGCCAAAGCCATCCTTATTTACCAGCCCGACCCGCTGCCACCGCGGTACTTTAGCCTGCCGTGGCAGCCCGTAACCCGCCTCGAAGAACAGCTCGTGCAGCGTGCGCGCCTGCCCGATCCACCCGAAATGACGGCACATTGGCGATGACTCCCTTCAGACTGCCCTTGCTGCACGTTCTTTCCCCGCTCGTGCTTTCCCCGCTCGTGCGGCTGCTGCCAAGCAATGGCGCCCTATATTCCGAGGGTCTCCAGCCATAGCTCCAGCAAGGCGAGCTGCCACAGCGCGCTGGCACCCAGAGTGGTTCGATAGTCGCTCGGCGCTTCCAGCAACCGCTCGACATATGACATTTTAAACAGGCCGCGGGACTTCGCCGCAGGGCTGGTCAGCGCCGCGCGAACCATCTCAAGGTATGGACCCCGCAGGTGGCGGATCGCCGGCACCGGGAAATAACCCTTTTCCCGGTCGATGACCTCGTCGGGGACGAGGCCGCGGGCGGCGCTCTTCAGCACGCCCTTGCCGCCCGAGGCAAGCTTGAGCTCCGGCGGGCAGGAGGCCGCAAGCTCGACCAGATCGTGATCGAGGAATGGGGTGCGCGCCTCCAGACCCCAGGCCATCGTCATGTTGTCGACCCGTTTCACGGGATCGTCTACCAGCATGACGGCCGTGTCGAGCCGAAGCGCGGCATCCAGCGCGGTCTCGGCGCCCGTAGCCGCGAAGTGTCGCCGCGACATACGCCGAGCTCACATCGTCTGGCGTCAGGTACTCGGGGCTCAGGATTTCGGCCAGCCCATCATGCGCCCGATCAAAGAACACGCGGGAATACGCTGCCGCCGCGTCCTCGCGTGGTACCGCCGCCAGCGGCGGATACCAGTCGTATCCCGCGAACACCTCGTCGGCGCCCTGCCCGGACTGGACCACCTTGACATGTCGCGATACCTCCTGGGACAGCAGGTAGAACGCGACCGCGTCGTGACTCACCATCGGCTCGCTCATGGCTCCGATGGCGCCGCTGAGCGCGGGCAGCAGCCGCGAGTCGTCGATCCGGATCTTGTGGTGGTCGGTGCCGAAACGCTCGGCGACAAGGTCCGAGTAGCCGAACTCGTCCCCGGACTCGCCGCCTGCCTCGGCGAAGCCAATGCTGAAGGTCTGCAGGTCCGGCTGCCCCGCCTCCGCCAGTAGCGCCACGATGAAGCTCGAGTCGAGCCCGCCGGACAGCAGCACGCCGACCGTCACATCGGCCACCATTCGCCGGTCCACGGCCGTGCGCAGGCCTGCCAGCACCGCCTCTGTCCATTCCGCCGGTGTGAGTTGCTGACCGCGGGCGAAGTCCGGGCGCCAGTAGACGTAGTCGTCGAAGGCACTCCCGTCTGGCTCGAAGGTCCTGACGGTGGCAGGCGGCAGCTTGCCGGCCCCGGTGAGGATGGTGAGCGGTGGCGGCACCACCGAATGGAAGGTCATGTAATGGTGCAGGGCGGTCCGGTCGATTTCGGTGTCGACACCGCCGCCGGCCAGAAGGGCGGGCAGCGTGGAAGCGAAGTGCAGCCGGGCGGCGTCACGCGTGGTGTAGAGCGGCTTGATTCCCAGCCGGTCGCGTCCCAGGATGACCCGGCCGGTATCGCGCTCCGTGACAGCGAAGGCGAACATTCCCTTGAAATGATCGACACACCGCTGCCCCCAGCGATGGTAGGCCTTAACCAGCACCTCGGTATCGGAGGTGGAGAAGAAGTGGTAGCCCTCCCCGCGCAGCGTCTCGCGAAGATCCTTGTAATTGTAGAGGCAACCGTTGAAGACGCCGGTCAGGCCCAGCTGAGCATCGACCATGGGCTGGGACGCACGCGCGGACAGATCGATGATCTTCAAGCGGCGGTGGCCGAGCGCGACAGGTCCCTGGGCCCAGATACCGGAGCCGTCGGGGCCGCGCGGCTCCATTGCCGCGGTCATCCGGGCCACCGCGGCTACGTCGGCGGGCTCGCCGTCGAAGCGGAGCTCGCCGCTCAAACCGCACATCGTTGGCTCCCTGGCCGAACGGGTTTGCCGGACATACGGATCCTCCCGCTAGACGTCAATACATCAGCCACGTGTCCTTCGCCCCGCCTCCGCGCGACGAATTGACGATCCTGCTGCCGCTGGGCGCCACCCGGGTCAGCGCGATCGGCACGACCATGGGCGAGCCGCCGAGGCACACGAAGCCCCGGAGGTCGACCGCCCGCGGCTCCAGGCGCCCGTCGGCGAGCGTCGGATGCGTCGACAGAGGACACGGTCTCTTGGGCGATCCAGCGGGCCGGGTTGGCGAGGATGCGGGCGCGGACCGTCCGCAGTTCCGCCGGCGTGGCATCGGGGCCGATCACGACTCCCTCGCCACCGTAACCGCTCACGGGCTTAGTCACCAGCTCTGCCAGCCGGTCCAGCACCTGCGAGCGCGCCTGCGCGTCGCGGCACAGGTAGGTCGGCACGTTGTCAAGCAAGGGGCGTTCGCCGAGGTAGTAATCGATCAGTTTCGGCACATATGCGTACAGGCACTTGTCGTCGGCGACCCCGTTACCTGGCGCGTTGGCCATGACGAGGGCGCGATTGCGGATCGCCTCCCGCAGCGCGGGGCCAAGCGGCTTTCCGTCCGCGCCATTGGCGCCGAAGAGCACGTCTTCGTCGATCCGGCGATAGAGCACCTCCACCCGGGCGGGCTCGGGGCCGTCGATCCATACGCCGTCATCGGCCATCCGCAGCTCGCCCGGGTGGACCAGCGGGATCTTCAGCTCGTGGGCCAGCAGCCGGTGCTCATAGAATGCCGAGTCCGCCGGGCCCTCGGTCACCAGGGCGACGTAGGCGGAGGTTATGGTCAGCGCGGACCGCAGCGCACGCGTCGCCATCCTGGGCCCCGGGGTGAGCCCCAGCGATGTGGGGATGAGCTCGGGTAGAACCCGGGCGGCCAGCCAGCGGTTGGCAATGGCGTACCCGATGCCGGAGGGAACCCGGAGGTTGTCCTCGAGCACCGCCCACCGGCCCGCGCCGTCGCGGACCAGGTCAATGCCCGCCACGCAGCACCGCACCGCCGACCGGGGGACCAGCCGCCCTGACGCCCGCAGACCGGGCGACTCGTCAATGGCCCAGGCCGGCAGCACACCGTCGCGGACCACGGCGCGCTCCCCGTAGGCGTCGTGCAGGAACGCCTCCAGAGCGCGGATCCGCTGCGTGAGCCCTGCCTGCAACGGACGCCAGTCTTCGGCGGCAACGATCCGGGGAATGAGGTCGATCGGAAACAGCCGGTCCTCCTCCTCGCCCCCGATGTGAAAGATCATTCCCATCCGCCGCTGGACCTCGTCGCGATAACTCTGCCGCTCGGACAACCCGTCGATACCGATCCTGTCCAGCGCGGACATGATCATTCCGTACGGTCCGCGGGCGCTGCCGTCAAAGAGGATCGCTTCGTCGCCCTCGGCCGCGTACCCCTGCAGCATCGCGCTGACGGCCGTGCGGGCGGGTCCCGCGCCCGGCAGCCACTCCGTGTTGGCGCGGGTTTCCGCCACCAGCGAGTCGACGACCGCCTCGAGGCCACCGCTGGCGCACGCTGCGCGCTGCCGTGCCGCCGAACTGCCCCGCGCCAGCGCCGACTCCATGAGTTCCGCCACAAGCTCCCAGTCGCCGGTCGACTCCAGCGTGGGCCGGAGCTCGTCCAGCAGCCGCTGGACGAGCTGGTGGGCGGGCACCGGCGTCGCCGTTGCCGGATCGACAAGATCGCTCTCCAGGCCGGACTGAGCGGCCCGCCACGTCGCGGCCTGGAGCAGCTCAGGGCGGACCGCCATGGGCGGTATGCCCGCGATCACCATGTCGATCTCCCGCAGCACCAGCGAGCGGAAGAGACCGGCAAGGAGGACCACGTCCTCCAGGCGCGGGCACGCATCGCAGATACGCAGCTCCACCGTGGGCAGATGGGCGGAGGGCCGGGCGTCGAAGTAAATCATGCCGAGATCGCTTATGACCCCGGACCGGACAAGGTCGGCCATGGTCTGGTCGTAGTCAGCGGCCGACTCGAACCCGCCCAGGGCACCCGTGGTCGGCCAGCGCCGAAAGACCAGGGTGCGGTAGCTGGCGTAGCCAGTGTCCATCCCCAGCCAGAAGGGCGAGCTCGCCGACAGCGCCAACAGCGTCGGCAGCCACGGCGCCACGCGGTGCCCGACCGCCACCGCCAGATCGCGGTTGCCCACATCGACGTGCACCTGCGCGCTGCAGATTAGCTGCTCGCGGACCAGCGTCCGGTACTCGCCCAGCATGTTCTCGTAGCGGGGATCCGGCGTGACCTTGAGCGCGTCAGGGTCGGCAAGGGGCACCGTGCCGGCGGCCACGATACCGAGCCCGAGGGGTTCTGCCGCAGCGACGAGGGCCCGCCGGAGGGCCGCGATGTCCTCGGCGAGGTCGACCAGGCGGACACAGGGACGGCTGTTGGCCTCAACCATTGACCGCTGGAGCTCGGAGGCAAACCGGTCCGCGGGCAGCTGCTCCAGAATGCTGTCGGCCTGCGCGGTCAGCCGCCGCGTCCTCAGGTCGACCGTATGGAACTCCTCTTCAACCCCGGCTGCCACAAAGTCCGGACGCTCTATCACCTCCTAAGTCTAGGTTCTTTGCGTTTCGTGGATATTTCGCGGCGGTTCGTGGAGAATTACATGTTTCGCAGTTGTTCTTGGCGAATTACAGGGCGGTGACTCCTGGCGGCGGCTCCCCCTAAACTTGCTGGCTATGGAAGCGCGGATGGGATCTTTGCACATCGCGCCGGCGGCGGACCGGCCGGACCTGCTCGCCGCTCCAGTGGCCGCCGCCCTGGCCGGCTGGAAGAATGCGGTCCCCGCTGCCGAGATCGGCGTCGCGGAGATCGATCCGGATCTCGCGGACACCGCGGCCTTCTGCGAGCGCTACGGGATCGCGCTGAGCGAGTCGGCCAACTGCGTCGTGGTCGCCGGGCGCCGTGGTGGTGCGGCCAGACTGGCGGCATGCGTCGTGCTCGCCACCACAAGAGCAGACGTCAACGGCCTAGTCCGGAGGCATCTCGACGCCCGCAAAGCGTCCTTCGCCGCGGTGGACGTGGCCGTCGAGGAGACCGGGATGGAATATGGCGGTATCACGCCGCTTGGCCTGCCGGAAGGCTGGCCGATCCTTATCGACGCCGCGGTTTCCGCCGCGCCCCGTGTCATCGTCGGCAGCGGCGTGCGGCGGTCCAAGCTGGCGCTTCCAGGCGCTGCGCTAGCCGGGCTGCCCGGCGCGGTGGTGCTCACCGGCCTCGGCCGGTGAGCCAGGCCTCGCCCCCGTCAGAACGCCTTCAGCGCCTCATCGAGGTCGGCCACGATGGCCCGCAGCGGCTCGATACCCGCGGACAGGCGGATCAGGGATTGCGGCGCCGTCTCCCCGGGCCAGCGGGCCCGCCTCTCCCAGGTCGACTCGACGCCGCCGAAGCTGGTGGCCGGAAGAATCAGGCTCGACGCGGCCACCACCGCGTCGGCATCCGCGGCGGTACCGTCGAGCTCGAAAGAAAGCAGCGGGCCAAAGCCGGCCGGCATCTGCTCGCGAGCCAGTCGCATGGTGGTGGCCTCGACGCCCGGGTAATGAACAGCCCGTACCCGCGGGTGCGTGGTGAGGTGCCTCGCGATACCCAGGGCGTTCTCGCACTGACGGGCGATCCGCAGCGGCAATGTCTTCAGCCCGCGCAGGACGAGCCAGCTCTCGAACGGCCCGGGGATGCCTCCGCCGATAGTGCGCCAATCATGCAGTTCGTCGCGTAGCTGAGCGTCGCGCGTGGTGATCGCGCCAAGGACGACATCAGAATGGCCGTTGCCCGATTTCGTCAGCGAGAACAGCGCCGCGGTCGCGCCAAGATCGAGTGGCCGTTGCAGGAGCCCGGTAGCGACGGTGTTGTCCACCACCATGGGCGCACCGGCCGCCTCCGCCGCTACTGCCAGCCGGGAGATGTCACAAACGCGCAACAGCGGATTGGTCGGTGTTTCCGCCCACAGCAGGGAGGGCGCTGCCCGGAGCTCACGCTCCACCTGAGCCAGATCCTGCAGATCGACCGAGACGGGCCTGGCACCGTGCGGCCGCAGCCGCTCCGCGAGGACGCGGGCGTTGTAGTAGCCATCCGCGGGAAGCAGGATCTGGTCGCGGCCCTTCGCGAGGGCCAGCATCAGCGCCATCGAGGCTGCCTGGCCCGAGGCAAAGGCAAGAGCCTGTGCCCGCTCTACGGCGCCAAGCGCGGCCTCGAGTGCTTCCCAGCCAGGATTGCCTGCCCGCCCGTATGCACGGGCCGGATCCGGATCGCCAGCGGATACGAAGATACTGGCCGGGACAAGCGGCGGCGTGGCGGCACCGCCGGAGGTGCGCTGCGTCCCCGCGTGCGCGAGTATCGACTCCGCAGCCGCTAGAAGATCATCCATGTGCCCGCCCTTCCTCGCCCGCAATTTCCACCTGGCAATGCTGGAGCACTGTGCGGGGCGGCGCGACCGCTTTTCAGGCGTGACGGCCCGCAGGGCCGCCCGGCGCAGCCGTTCGAGCCGCCCGATCACGGTAGCCAGGAGACCCTGCCGTGCAGCGCCGCGTAGCCGACGAACGCTACCGAGTCGATGAGGGTGTGCGCGATGATCATCGGCATCACCCTGCCCCAGCGGCGGTAAAGGACGCCAAAGATGACGCCCATTGCCGCGTTGCCCGCGAAACCGCCGAACCCCTGGTAGAGGTGATACGAGCCGCGCAACACCGCGCTGAGCACGATGGCACGCCCTGCGGGCCAGCCAAGCTGGTCAAGCCGATGCAGCAGATAGCCGAGAACGACCGATTCCTCCAGGATGCCGTTCTGCGCGGCAGAGAGGATAAGCACCGGGATCCGCCACCACACCGCGGGCAGCGCCTCGGGCACGACGTTGAGATTTACCCCGAGGTGGAACGCAGCCAGGTACAGCAGCAGCCCGCTACCGCCGATGACGGCGGCGAGCACCATCCCGCGCGCGACGTCGGTGCCAGGAGTGCGCAGGTCCAGCCCGATCGCCGTGGCCCGCTCCCCCGACCTCGCCAGCAGGTAGATGACGAGCGCCACGGGGGCAAGCGAAAGGGCTGTGCTGGTCAGCTGCAGGGCGAGATCGAGCCATGGGCGGCCCGGCGCAAGCGAGCCGTTCAGCACAGCGTGCTGGTGGCGGAGCGCGGCTGGCCCGGTGATCGAGCCGATCAGCTCGACAAGCGCCGTAACGCCGCTCGCGCCGAGCGAGACCGCGAAAACGACGAAGATCTCCCAGCCGACAAGCCGGCGGGGAAGAACCGATGTGCCCACCTGGACGGTCGATACCGCCCGGTCGTCGCCGGTGCTCTTCCCCCCGCGCACGCTCACGCCAGGACTCTAGCCGGGCCCACCGGCACCCGGGACGGCAGCCGCTGCTACGGCGCCTGGACCGTCAGGGCCGCGAGCAGGGCCGCTCGCTCCGAAAAGCTCGCCACGCGGCACGACATCGTTGAGAACGTTGCCCGGCGGTGCTTGGGTGAACTGCTGTCACTGCTAGCACTCGATCGATAACCCAAAGCAATATTCGCATGAAGGCGCGCCGTGCCGGCGCCCGACTCTGGCCACCCGATTTCTGGCCACCCCCGTTCTTCCCAGGATCGAACTTCCCAGGATCGAAGGGCGACTCTTCATGGTGCCTCATCGCCGGAGAAGCCTCGTTCGTGTGCTCGTGGCCCTCGGCAGTGCCTTCAGCACCGTCACCGCGGCGGGCGTCACGCCAGCCTCCGCCCTGAGCAGGGCGAGGGATCCCGCCTCGCTGGTCAATCCGTTCATCGGCACATCCGGTTCTGTTGACGCGTTCCCAGGCCCTGACATGCCGTTCGGAATGATGCAGTGGAGCCCGGATACCGCACCCAAACGGCCGGACGGCGGCGGGTACGAGTACGACAGCAGGCGCCTCAGGGGCTTCAGCCTGACTCACCTAAGCGGACCTGGCTGTGGCGCCTACGGCGATGTGCCGATCTTGCCCACGGTAGGCAAGATCGGCACATCGCCAAGCGCCGCTACCGCGGCGTTCTCGCACGCCAACGAGTCCGCCCAGGCTGGCTATTACTCCGTCACGCTGGGCGATGGCATCACGGTAAAGCTCACCGACACCGTCCGCGCAGGCATCGGCACGTTCAACTTCCCCGCGACCAAGCAGGCGAACCTGTTGCTCAAGCTCACGGGAAGCCAGGATTCCATCGACGGCACCAGTGCCCAGATCGTCGGAAACCACGAGGTCAGCGGGTCGGTGACGGCTGGGCACTTCTGCGGTGCGCCGGCCAGGTGGGAACGGGATTACACACTCCACTTCGTCATCTGCTTCGAGCGGCCGTTCACCGCGAGTGGTATCTGGGGAGGCACCGCGACCTCGACCGTTATGCCAGGGAAACGACGTCTCATCCAGCGCGCGACGCGGGGCACGCAAACATCAGCAACATCGGCAGCATCTGTGCGCCAGTGGCCCCGCCCGCCCGCGACGCCAGCCACGCCCACAAGCACGCCGACACCGGCAGGCACACCCACGCCGGTAAGCACGCCGACACCGACAGGCACACCCACGCCTCTGTCCACCGAAGTGTTCGCAGGTCCCGCACCACATTTCGCGGTGCCGCAGACAGTGTCGCCCGCGACGCACGGCGTCACCCCGCAGACCGCATCAGGCGTGACCAACCCCAGCGGTGTCTATCTGACCTTCGATACCACGAGGAGCCAAACGGTCACGGCGAAGGTAGGGATCTCCTTCACCAGCGACGCCGGGGCCAGCGCCAACCTGGGCACGGAAATACCGCGCTGGAACTTCGGCCAGGTCAGGCAGGCCAGCCACCGCGCCTGGAACCAGATCCTGAGCCGGCTCCGGATCTACGGTGGCTCGCAGGCGCAGCAGGTGCAGTTCTACACCGCGCTCTACCACGCGCTGCTGCACCCGAATGTCATCAGCGACGTCAGCGGCCGCTACATGGGCTTCGACGGGCGGGTGCACGACGCACCCCCCGGCCACGCCGAGTACGGGAACTACTCTGGCTGGGATATCTACCGTAGCCAGGTGCAGCTCGCCGCGGTGGTCGCGCCGCGGCAGACGAGCGACTCGATCAGGTCGATGCTGAACGACTACGAGCAGACCGGCATGCTGCCCAAGTGGAACCTCGGCGGCGGTGAATCGTATGTCATGGTCGGCGACCCGGCCGACGCGATCATCGCGGGCGGGTACGCGTTCGGCGCGCGCGGCTTCGACACGGCGGCCGCACTCAAAGCGATGATCACCGAGGCGACCAGGCCGAACAGCATCAGGCCCGGACTTGCCGAGCTTAGGCACTACGGTTACCTGCCCTACGGTCACGCATACGAGTGCTGTAACTTCTACGGCCCGGTCTCGACCCAGCTGGAGTACGACACCGCCGATTACGCGATCGCGTCACTGGCCCGGGCGACCGGCGACCTCGCCGACTACACCAAGCTGGCCACGATGGCGCAGAGCTGGCAGAACGTTTTCGACACCGCAACCGGCTACCTGCGGGCGAAGCTGGCGAACGGCCAATGGCTGGGCGGGTTCACCCCCGCCACCAGAAAGGGCTTCGTGGAAGGCACGTCGTCGCAGTACACGCCGATGGTTCCGTTCAACCTGCACGCGCTGATCAGCGCTCGGGGCGGCGACAAGGCGTGGGTCAGTTACCTGAACAGCCTGCTTTCCAACATCACCAAGCCCGGTCCTGCCAACGCCAACCTGAGCAACGAGCCGAGCCTGGAGATCCCCTGGGAGTACGACTACGCGGGCGCGCCCTACCTGACTGAGCGGGTGGTGCGCAAAGCCCAGCAGAAGTTGTACTTCGACGCGCCCGTCGGCCAGTTCGGCAATGATGACCTCGGCGCCATGAGTTCCTGGTACGTCTGGTCGGAGCTGGGCTTCTACCCGCAGACTCCGGGCACCACGACGCTCGTGCTCGGCAGTCCTGTGTTCCGCAAGGCCGTCGTGCACCTGGCCAGGGGCGCCGCGATCACGATCAACGCGCCTGGAGCGCAGGTCGCGGCGCCGTACGTGCACGGCCTGACCGTTGATGGCAAGCCGTGGGACAAGGCGTACGTCGACTACGGGTCACTTGCGGGCGGCGCGACTCTTGACTACGACCTGGCCACGACGCCTGACACCTCCTGGGCGGCCGGCCCGGGCGCTGCGCCGCCTTCTGACCCGAGTGGTGAGCAGCCCGCCCTCACCTCGGTGCGGCCACCAGGCAGGCTGGTCCTTGCCGCAGCCAGCGGATCCCGATCGCGTTCCGCGGCTGGACGGTCGGAGGGGGCGCAGCCGCGGTAATGCCCAGAATGATCAATAACGGCTGCCGCCTGGCGCCACTTGCGCAGCGCAGCGGGGGGATCCGGGGGGTCGCCCCCCGGGCGGCACAGCAATAACGGCTGCCGCCTGGCGCCACTTGCGCAGCGCAGCGGGGGGATCCGGGGGGTCGCCCCCCGGGCGGCACAGCAATAACGGCTGCCGCCTGGCGCCACTTGCGCAGCGCAGCGGGGGGATCCGGGGGGTCGCCCCCCGGGCGGCACAGCAATAACGGCTGCCGCCCGGCGCCACTTCGCAGCGCAGGGTCATCCGCCTGCTGATCGCCGACGACCACCCCGTGATGCGGGACGGCCTGAGGGGCATGTTCAGCGGTGATCCCGATTTTCAGGTGCTTGGCGAAGCCGCCAACGGGGCGGAAGCCGCCGCGCTCGCGCTCGCGCTCGAACCCGATGTGGTCCTGATGGACGTGCGGATGCCGGGAATGGACGGCGTCAGCGCGATCGCCGAGCTGGCCAGGCGTGGCGCCGCCGCGCGCGTGCTCGTGCTCACGACCTTTGACAGCGAGAGCGATGTCCTTCCTGCGATCGAGGCTGGCGCCACGGGGTACCTGCGCAAGGACGTACCGCGGGCGGAGCTTTTCCGCGCGGTGCGCGCCGCCGCACGCGGCGAGGCGGTGCTCTCGCCTTCGGTTGCTACCCGGTTGCTCGACCAGGTGCGCGCGCCGGCCCAGGAAACGCTCAGCCAGCGAGAATACGAGGTCCTCGAGATGGTCGCTCGCGGCAGCACCAACCGCGAGGCCGCGGCGCGGCTGTTCATCAGTGAGGCCACGGTCAAGACGCACCTGCTGCACATCTACGCCAAGCTCGGGTGAGCGACCGCGCCGCGGCCGTCGCAGAGGCCTTCGACCGTGGGTTGGTCACGCCAGGCACGCGCTGACGCCGTCGCTCCCTGCCATAGCAGGTGCCACCCAAACAGTGAGAGCGTCTCTAGTGGCCAGCGGCGCCCGTGCGGTCCAGACGTGCGGTCATCCTGGACCGAAGTCCCAGATAGGTGATTACCACGACCGCCAGGTAGCTAACGTAGATCAGCAACTGGAGGGGCGTTGGCGCGTCGCTGTAGCCGAAGAAGCTGTGCAGGACGTCGCCAAAGGCGCTGTTCTCCGATAGCACGCTGGTCGTGTGCCACATCGGCGAAGAGAGCACCGGCAGCCAGCCAAGCTCCTGCATGTTCTGCACGGAGTCGGCGAGCAGCCCGGCCGCGAAGACCATGAGGAGCACGCCGATCACGGTGAAGAACCTGGCAAGGTTGAGCCGGTGGCCGAGGCGGTAAATCACGAACGCGACCGCCAGAGCGCCCGCCAGCCCGATCGCCGCGCCGGTCAGCGCCCCAGCGGCGGTAGTGGAGAACACGATGGCCAGCGTAAACACGACCGTCTCCAGGCCCTCGCGGCCGACTGCCTGGAACGCGAGCAGCCCAAGCCCCAGCCGGGCCCTGCCGTCGAGCGCCGCGTCCGCGCGGGCACGTAGCTCCCTCGACAGGGAGCGGGCATGGTTTCGCATCCAGAAGGTCATGTAGGTGAGGACGCTGGCCGCGAGCAGATAGGTAAACGTCTCGAAGATCGTCTGCGCCCGCGAACCGTCGTAGCTGCTGATCGTCTCATAGGCGATGACGCCGCCCGCGGTGGCGAGCACGAGGGCCGCGCCCACGCCGACGAAGACGTCACGGAAGTGGTCGCGCCGGCCGATACGGTTCAGGTACGCGAGCAGGATCGCCACGATCATGCTGGCCTCGACGCCCTCGCGCAAGAAGATGACGAGCGTGGCAAGCATGGCAGCGGCCTCCCCGTGAAACTAAGGTTAGGCATACCTTAGTTCATTGGCATACCAGCGCCTAGAGACGTGTCCGGTCAACCGTATGTGAGTCGGCCGTGAGCGCGGGATGCCGGGCGCGGGCGCGAGACGGCGGGGCGGGACCGGAGCGCGGGCGCGGGACGGCAGCGCGAGACGGCGGGGCGGGACCGGAGCGCGGGCGCGGGACGGCAGCGCGAGACGGCGGGCCGGGACCGGAGCGCGCGGGCGCGGGACCGCGGCGCCAGACGGCAGGCCGGGACCGGACCGCGCGGGCGCGGGACCGCAGCGCGCGGGCGCGGGACCGGGAGCGCGCGGGCGCGGAACCGGGAGCGCGGCTGCGGGGCCGGCCGGATGCCAGGCGCCCGGGCCCGCGGCGGAGGTGGGCAGTAAGGTGTCGCGCATGCGCATCGGATTCGGCCTGCCGGTGGCGGGCGCGTGGGCACACCCGGAGACGCTGGCCGACTTCGCCAGCCGCGCGGATGATCTCGGCTATGACTCGCTGTGGGCATTTCAGCGGCTGCTCGTGCCCGCGGACGACGAACCCGCGCCGGTTTACCGCAGCGTGCTCGACCCACTGGTCTCACTCGGCTTCGCCGCCGCGCGGACGTCGCGGATCAGGCTCGGCGTCTCCATCGTCAACATTCCGTTCGTGTCCCCCGCGCTGCTCGCCAAGCAGGCCGCCACCCTCGACGTGCTTTCCGGCGGCCGGCTCGACCTCGGCCTCGGCGTGGGCTGGTCCCCGGTCGAGTTCACGGCCAGCGGCGCGGACACCGCGCGCAGGGGCGCGCGGGCACAGGAGTTCCTCGCCGCGCTCAACACATTGTGGTCGGACGAGGTCAGCGAGTTCCACGGCGACTTCTACGAAATCCCGCCGAGCCGGATGGCCCCGAAGCCGGTGCAGCGGCCGGGGCCGCCGATCCTGCTTGGCGGCGTGGTGCCCGCCGCGCTGCGCAGGGCAGGACGGCTGACGGCCGGCTGGCTGAGCAGCAGCCGCGCCAACCTCGCCAGCATCTCCGCGCAGGCCGCGATCGTCCGCGGCGCCGCGGAGGAAGCCGGGCGAGATCCGGCGCTGGTGCGTGTGGTCTGCCGTGGTGTCGTGCAGGCTGGCGCGTTCGTGGGAGCCACCGGCGAAAGGGCCGCCGACCGGCCGCGGCTGGCAGGCTCCTACGACCAGATCCGGGCGGACACGGCCTGGCTCGAAACGCAGGGCGTGACAGAGGTGTTCTACGACCTCAACTGGGATCCACTGATCGGATCGCCCGACACAGACCCAGCCGCGGCGACCGAGCGCGCCAGTGAGATCCTCGAAGCCCTCGCGCCTGGCAGCAAAACAGTCCCTTGATCCCTGGCCGCAGGCGATCCCTGGCCGCAGGCGCTTCCACGATCGACGGCCGGTAAGGCGCCATATGTGGCGCCTTACCGGCCATCGCCGCCCCGCAAGGCGAGCGGGCGAGCGCTTCCTGCCGCCATCCCGTCGCCGACCTGCCGGGGGGGATGACGGGCCAAAGCGCCTTCATGAGGCAGACTAAAGAGGACGTGCCCGCCGTGGCACCCCGGCACGGAAGGCCGTGAACGGCCAGGAAGGTAGGCCGCCATGAGCAGGACGGCGGCAGCAGAATTGGCGCGGCTGAAGGTGCGGTTCGTCGCGTGGTCCATCCGCCCTGTCGAACGCGGCGAAGGATTCACCGCACAGCAGAACAAGGGCAAGCGCAAGAGCCCGAAGCCACCGCTGAGGATTCACGCGCGCACCGTCTCGTCGCTCGGTGCGAAGCTGGCGGAACAAGAGGGCCGCAGAGAACCGGGCCCGTCGTGACGACAGGTACCTGCCACGACCAGGCGAGCCCGCCGGGCCCGGCTGACCGCGGCCGTGCCTGCGCCGCAGCCCGCCGTCGGGGCCTGCGGTCAGGCGAGGGGCACCGCCAGCGGCGGCAGGCCTCGTTGGGTTGAGACCTGGACGCGGCTCGGGGTCACCCGCAAGCTGGATGCGGTCGAAGCGCTCGAGCACCCGGGTAAGCACCACAGCGGCTTCGAGCCGGGCCGGGCGAGCGCCATGGCAGAAGTGGATGCCCGCGGCGGAGCCGAGATCCGGGCCTTTGCCGGGGCGACGTCGAACCGGCCGGGCCCGGTGAAGCGATCAGGGTCACGCGCGCTCAGGGGTCCATGACCGACACCGCACGGCTCGCGCCGCCTGGGCGCGAAGCCCGCGGCAGGCACGCTCACGGAGGTGCTTCTCGTGCACACGAGATTCCAGGAGATCATGACCGGCCAGGCACGGCTGGCGGGCGAGGACCGTCCACGGGCCGCGATGCTCGACCTCGCCGCGGAGGTTCCCGGGCTGTTGCTGCCGTGGACTGACGTCGATGCCGCGTTGACCGGCCGGGTCCAGATCGACGGCTGGGCCGATGACCCCGGCGCAACCGGCACCCTGCGCATCGCGCCTGTAGCCGCGCGCCGCATCCGCTACCGGCTCGCTTTCACCACAACCGGCGGGCACAAGATGCACCTGGACGGCTGGAAGTCGGTCAGCCTCGCCCACCTGCTGGCGTCCATGACGACGCTGCCAGCGACAATAACGGACGAAGCGGGGAACGTCGCCGCGGAGGCACAGCTACGGTTCGACCTGCGCCACGCGCTGGGCCCGATACTGGCGAGCTTCCGTATCCGCCCCGCTCGCCGCGGCACATCACCAGGGAATTCCCATCGGAACTCCCGCGTGAGCCAGCGCGCGGCCGCGCAGCCCGCGGCGGCGTACCTGCCGCCGCGGTGGCGCGGCCAGCCGGGCAGGCTCGAGGTGTGGTACACCACGCTCACCGATCCTGCGACGGGCACAGGCTGCTGGCTGCACCACGAACTCGTCGCGCCCGCCGCGGGCGGCAAGGCACAAGTGCACGGCTGGGCGGCCATATTTCCCCCTGACGGCGCGCCCATCCTGGCCAGGTTCGGCCCGGCGGCGTGGCGCGCGCCGGACGGCGACACCGTGTTCGCCGCCGGTGACGTGCACATGACACCGACGACGCTGCGCGGCAGCGCGGGCTCGGGGAAAGCATGGATCCGGTGGAATCTGACATCAAGCGACGGCGGGCCGCCGCTATTCACATTCCCGCGCTGGGCATGGGAACGTGAGGCGCTGCCTGGCGCGCAGATCGTCCCCGTCCCCACGGGCTCCTTCCACGGCACCGTGCGCTACGGCGACCGCGAAGTCAGCATGGCCGGCGCGCCAGGCGGGACCGCGCACATCTACGGCCACGGCAATCCGGAGCGCTGGGCCTGGCTGCACGCCGACCTGGGCGGCGGTGACGTGTGCGAGGTGGTGGCGGCCTCATCCACCAGGTCCGGCCTGGGCAAGCTGCCGCCGCTGCCCTTTGTCAGGCTCCGGGTCGACGGCACCGACTGGCC
This sequence comes from uncultured Actinomycetota bacterium, assembly GCA_963727015.1. Lineage (GTDB taxonomy): Bacteria > Actinomycetota > Actinomycetes > Streptosporangiales > Streptosporangiaceae > DATFVJ01. Next base: position 475,771 of record CAVSEV010000012.1, read on the forward strand.
GCCGGGCGACCCTATGCTGCACGCCTTCCGCTTTGTCGCCCGCATCGGCCTGCCCACCTGGACGGTGCTCGGCATCGCGGGCGACCGGAGGATCCGCATTCAGGTCACCCAGCCGGCCGGCCGCACGGTAACGGTCGGCTACACCGACCCTGACGGGTCCGCCGCGGTGTGCAGGAACAGCGAGCGGGCCGACGCCGTCATCACCCTTCAGCAACGCACGGCCCACGGCTGGCGGGCGAACCGGCTCTGGCGGCTCGAAGCGACCGCGCACGCGGAGGTCGGCGCCCGTGAGTGACCGCGGGCCAACGAGCCTCGACACCGCCGCGGTGGCCGCGCTGCTCGGGATCGATGACCCCCGGGAGGCGCGGCGGATCGCGGCGCGCGCTGGCGAGGTGGCGGCGCGCCTGCCAGCGCCCGCGGGCTCAGCGATACGCGTCGCGGCGGCCGCGCTCGACGTGGCATCCCGGCTGATCGCGGCTAAGCCGCTCGCCGAACTCGCCCCGCCAGAGCGCGACTGGGTGTGCACAACGCTTGCCAGCCATGGTGGCGGTCCGCTGCTCGAGGCGCTGAAGCTGCCGGTGCTGCTCGCGGCGGGGGCGGACCGGTTCAGCGAGGCGGCAAGCGGCGCCGCGGGCGCTACTGCCGGCACCTGCGGCGCCGGTCCCGGTCGGCCCGATCCGCCCCTCAACTGCACCTCGTCGGCGCAGTGGCCGTCCAGAACGACCGCAGACGCGGTGGTGATCGGTTCCGGCGCGGGCGGCGCAATGGTGGCACGCACCCTCGCCAGGTCGGGCGCGGACACCATCATCATCGAGGCGGGGCGGCGTTACGCGGTGGACGAGTTCAGGCAGCGGCCGCCGCTGGACCGGTTCCTTGATCTGTACGGCGACACTGGCCGCGATGATCACGCTAGCCGCGCCGGTCACCATGGCAAAGCGGGCCTGACCATCGCCCTCGGCCGGCCCCCCGTCGTGCTCATGTCAGGCCGCGGCGTCGGCGGCGCCACGCTGGTGAATTCGGGCACCTGCTACCGGCCGCCATCGCGGGTCGTGTCACGCTGGCGGCAGCCGTTCGGGATAAATATGGACGGCTTCGGCGAGCTTCTGGACGAAGTGGAAAGGACCCTCCAGGTCGCGCAGGCACCGCTCGGCATCCTTGGCAGCAACGGGCTCATCGCGCTGGCCGGCGCCCGCGAGCTCGGCTGGCGGGCAGCACCATTGCGGCGTAACGCGCCGGGCTGCGGCGGCTGCTGCCAGTGCGCCGTGGGCTGCCCGCGCAACGCCAAGAATGGCGTGCACCTCAACGCGCTGCCGCAAGCGTGCGAGGCCGGCGCGCGCATCGTGACGAACGCGTGGGTGCAGCGGGTGCTCACCGAGCGGGCGCCAGGCGGGCGCCCTGCCGCGGGCGGGCGCCCTGCCGCGGGCGGGCGCCGTGCCGCGGGCGTCCGTGCCGCGGGCGTCCGTGCCGCGGGCGTCCGTGCGCTCAGGCCGGACGGATCGGCGCTCGAGATCCTGGCGCCGCTCGTGGTGGTCGCGGCGGGGGCGCTGCAGACGCCGCCGCTGCTGCGCCGCAGTGGGCTCGGCGGGCATCCGGGTCTCGGCCGCGGCCTCGCCATCCACCCGGCACTAAGCGTCGCTGGCCGGTTCGACCGGCCGGTGGTGTCCTGGTCAGGCATACTGCAGAGCGTCGGCATAGAAGAGCTGCACGACCAGGGCATCCTGATCGAGGCCACCGCCGGCCCACCGGGGATGAGCTCGTTCGTGCTGCCGGGAGTGGGCCGCGCCCTGCGCGGCGAACTCGACCGGGCCGACCGGCTGGCGTTCCTCGGCGCCATGATCGCTGACGCGCCATCCGGATCGGTGCACGGCCGGAGCAGGCCGGTCGTGCGCTACGGGCTGGCGGAACGGGACGGCGCGAAGCTCCGCACCGCCATCGTGGCAATGGGCCGGGTGCTGTTCGCCGCGGGCGCCAGGGAGGTGCTGAGCGGGCTGCCTGGCCGCCCTGCCGTACGTAATACCGCTGGCCTCGCCGCGCATGTCGCTGGTGCGCCGGTATCCGCGCTGCACCTGGCGGCCTTCCATCCGACCGGCAGCGCCCGGATGGGCGCCGACGCGCAGCGCTGCCCGGTGGATCCGGAAGGCCGGCTGCGCGGCGCCGACGGCGTCTGGATGGCCGACAGTTCGGTGCTGCCGACCTGCCCTGAGGTGAATCCGCAGCTCACGATCATGGCGATGGCGCTAGCCGTGGCCGGCCGCTGCTGCCCGTGATGGTTCGCTGGTGGCCAGCGCTGCAGTCCCGGGCCTGGGGCCCGGCGCTGTTCTGCCGGGGCGGGGGGCCCGGCGCGGCTCTGCCGGGGCGGGGGGCCCGGCGCCGCTCTGCCGGGGCCCGGGGGGCCCGGCGCCGTTCTGCCGGGGGCCGGGGGGCCGGCGCTGTTCTGCCGGGGCCCGGGCGGCCGACATGACCGGGCTCATGATCCCTGATCGTGTTAACTTACCTGCAAATAGCGCGGGCTAGTTAACACGGTCTCGGATCATGGCCGGGGAGCGCCCGACGTACGCGCAGGCGGCGCAGTCGCCGCCGCGCGCTGCCGGCACACCGCGACGCCGCGCAGCCGCGCCGTCGCCGGCCCGGGCGCAAGACGCCGCCGCGCATTCCGGCGCGCTGCCGCCGTACCGCAACGCGGCGGGAATAGCCTGGCCCCGTGATCGGACGTCGCCGCACCAGAGGATCCGTGGCCATGCGCACCGGAAGATTCGGGGCCGTAGGCACCGCAGCATCCAGGGCCGCACGCACCGCAGCATCCAGGGCCGTAAGCACCGCAGCATCCGGGGCCGGACGCACCGCAACATCCGGGACCGCAGCATCCGGGACCGCACGCACCGCGGCATCCGGGACCGCAGCATCCGGGACCGGACGCATTGCGGCATCCGTGCACGCCCGCGGCGCGCTCGCCGCGGTCGCGGCGATTACCGCGGTCGTCGCGTGCAGCTCGGCCGCGCCGCCGAGGCCAAGCCCGCCGCCCCCAATCGTGAACACGTCACCGGCACCAGGACCGGCTCCGTCGGCCGCCGACTGGACCACCTACGATCACGACCCGGGCCGCAGCGCCGCCGCGACGGGCGTGCCCGCACCTGGGACGCTTCGCATCGCCTGGCACCGCCCGCTTGACGGCGCGGTGTATGCCCAGCCGCTGGTGATCGGCGGCGTGATCGTCGCAGCCACGGAAGGTGGCAGTTTCTACGCCCTGAACGCGCACAACGGAAAGGTGATCTGGCGCAGGCACATCGCGGCACCGGTGCCCCTGTCGGATCTGCCGTGCGGCAACATCGACCCGCTCGGCATCACGGGGACGCCCGTCTACGATCCGGCCACGGGCCTCGTCTACGCGGTCGCGGAGACCACCGGCGGCACCCACCTGCTCGCCGGGGTAAGCCTGGCGACAGGGGAGCTGAAGGTACGCCGCGAGGTCGAGCCGCCGCGGGGCACCCCGATCGCGACGCAGCAGCGGCCCGCGCTGGCCCTGTACGGCGGGCGCGTGTACATCGCGTTCGGCGGGCTGAACGGCGACTGCGCTGATTACATCGGCGCGGTGGTCTCGGTGCCAGCAGGCGGCAACGGCGCGGCGGAATCATATTCCGTGCCGACCAGCCGCGAGGGCGCGATCTGGGGGACGGGCGGTGTGGTTGCAGCGGGTGGCCGGCTGTTTGCCAGCGTTGGCAACGGCGCGTCCACAAGTTCCTACGACGGCAGCGACTCGGTGATCGCCCTGTCCCCCGCGCTGCGCCGCGTCGATCTGTTCGCGCCGTCAAGCTGGGCCCACGACAACGCGAACGACCTGGATCTCGGCTCGATGACCCCCGCCGTGTCCGGCGGTTACGTCTTCATCGCCGGCAAGAGCGGTACCGGCTACGTGCTCCGGGCCGCACATCTCGGCGGGATTGGCGGCGAGGTGGCCCAGGCGAACGTCTGCACCGGTTACGGCACCGGTGCCGTCTCCGGCGCCGTGGTGTACGTGCCGTGCAGGGACAGCGGCATCCGCCAGGTGACGATCGGCGCCGACGGCACGCCGCATCCCGGCTGGACGGCACAGGCGGCGTCGGCCCACGGGTCCCCCGTGACGGGCGGCGGCGCGGTCTGGGTCGTCGACTACGACGGCGGCGTCCTCTATGCCCTCAACGCCGCTGACGGCAGCATCAGGGCCAGCGTCCGTATCGGCACCGCGCCCCATTTCGCCGCGCCGAGCCTGTCAGGCTCGCACGCCTACGTGGGCACGCTCGACGGGGTGGTAGCGGTCAGCGGCGCCTGACAGCCACCGGGCCTGGCACGAGCAGTATGCCATAACGGCTGCCGCGTGGCGCCGCCCGCAGGGCCCGCGGGGGGTTCCGGGGGGCCGCCCCCCGGGCCGGCGCTGCCTAGCTATCGGCGACGACGACAGTGCCGTCCACGACGGCGGTCGCCCGTCTGGGGTCGTGGGCGGCACTGCCGCACCGCCAAAGATCCACGGGACGCCCTAACAGCGCGCGCGGTCGTGCGCGCCCGCCTCGATCCAGCGGTACACCTTGCTGATGCCATCGGCGAGCCCGGTCTCCGCCCTCCAGCCCAGGTCCTGCGCTGCCAGGCCGACGGCGAGGACGCTGCGCGGCAGTTCCCCCGCGCGCGGGGGGCCGAACTGCGGCTGCACGGGGCGGCCGGCGGCGCCAGCGGTGATCTGGACGAGGTCGAGAATGCTGACCTCCGCCCCGGTGCCGACGTTCCACGTGCCGGGGAGGCCGACGTCGGCCGCCGCGAGGAAGGCATTGACCGTATCGCCGACGTAGACGAAATCACGAGTCTGCGTCCCATCGCCGTAGATGGTGGGGTCTTGCCCTGCCAGGGCACAGCCGCAGAAGATCGGGATCACCCCGGCGTCGCCGCCGGGATCCTGGCGCGGCCCGTAGACGTTGGCCAGCCGCATGATGGCGTGCCGCGTGCCGTGCAGCTGGTTGTAAAGGCCTATGTACCGCTCAGCGCAGTACTTGGCGATGCCGTACGGGGACTCGGGCATCGGCGGCACGTCTTCGCCGGATGGGATGGGGGCGTTCCGGCCGTAGAGGGCGCCTCCGGAGGAGGCGAAGAGCACGCGTGCGTCCGCGCTCCTGGCCGCCTCAAGGACGTTGACCGTCCCGACCACGTTGACATGCGCATCCTCCGCTGGGGCATCAACCGAGGCGCGGACGTCGATCTGCGCGGCGAGATGGCAGATCAGTTCCGGGCGAGCCTGCTTGACACTCGCGGCTAGCGGCTCCGCGTCCGTGATGCTGACCTTGTGCAGGGTGACACCGTCGCCCAGGCGTCCAGCGCGGCCGGCGGACAGGTCGTCGACCACGATCACGTCGTCGCCTCTGGCGACGAACGCGTCGGTGAGATGTGAACCGATGAAACCGGCGCCGCCGGTGACGATTACTCGCATGCTAGGGATTTTACTTAGGGTGACGTAGAGGCTGCCCTGAGGACCTGGCACTTGGTGGCCAGCGGGGCGAGCCGCAAGTCCCCCGGCGATCTCTTTCTTAGCCGCCGCGTCTTAGCCGCCGCGTCTGAGCCGCCGCGTCTGAGCCGCCGCGTCTGAGCCGCCGCGGCCTGATCTCCTCGGCTTGACCCGCCGTTACACCCTGGACGAGTTCCGCCAGCGGCCGCCACTCGACCTGTACGGTGGCGGTGTGCACCACAGTCACAGGAGTCACGTACTGACGGCGGCAACGCGGGCGCGAGAACTTGGCTGGCGGGAGGCGGCGCCGAGGTAGCTGACGATCATGGCGACGGCGCTCGTGGTGGCCGGGCGCTGCTGATCTTGACGGGCCTTGCCATACGGGGGAGTTGCCACGTGAGAATCAAGCAAGCGATGGCTGTGCTCGGGGTCGTCTTCGCGGCGGTTTCGTTGAGCGATTGCACAACGTTTACCGGCGCCGCCGGGGGGGCGATTCTGGTCAATGTCACATGCAAGGACGCCACCTCGGATGCAGCGGCAGTGCAGAACGCCATCGGCTCGAGCGCGCCCGGCGCGACCATCAACATCCTGGGCGGAATCTGCCTGCTCACGAAGGGGATCTCATTGCCCGGCGACCGGACCTATGCCGGCAGCAGTACTACCGGCACCGTTCTCGAGCAGGACGCCGGGATGACCTACGTTCTTGCCTCTGCCGCGTACGCCGGCAACTTGCCGACGACGGGCGATCCGCTTGCCATCCGCGACCTGACTGTCAGCTGCAACGGCTCTGGCAGTACCAACGGGATCGTCGTGCTCAACTGGCAGGCCGACGTCGAGCACGTGGACGTGACGGACTGCGGCGGATCGGGCATCGTGGACACCAACACGACGGCGAACGGCCGGGCAATCACGAACACGAGCGTGAATAGCAGGTTCGACAACAACGTCATCACCAGGAGCGGCGCGTACGGGTTCGAAGTCTCGGACAGCGGCAACGCCGTCACCGACGGTTTTCTCGACGACAACCAGATCGGGCCAGTCGCCAGGGACGCTATCCACCTCGGCAATGCGGCCGGCTGGGTCATCTCGGGCAACCACCTTTACGGCGACGGCCAGGACGGCATCTACGCCAGCCGCCTATTCGGTACGACAATCTCGGGCAATTACATCGAGGACTTCGGCGCCAAGCAGGCTTCGGGAGCGTGGTACGGAATCACGGCGACGGCCGGCGGAGCCGGATCGACGATCGCGGGCAACAAGGTGTTCAACGACGGCGGTGAGACCGCCGGGGCGAGGTACACGTACATCGCGATCACGTGGGCCGGCCAGCCGGGCGAAAGCACCGGATATCTGTCCGTCACCGGTAACGTGATCGTCGGCGCCAGGCCCAGCGACGTCGGGTTCTCTTTCAGCGGCAGCCCGGGCAAGCTCGTCGTCGCCTCGAGCGGCAACCTGGTCGCGACGGCCGGGACGGCGCGCAGCAGCGGCGGCAACGTGACCGTGACCGGCGGGATCTGAACCCGGGCATCGGCCCGTCTTGCCCGCCTGACCGGCCTGCCGCCGCAGCGCTGAGCGCGGTCGCGATCGAGATGCCGGTCATGGACCGGGCTGGCGGCACAGAGCACCTTCGAGCTGCGACCCCCATCGGAGGGATGCGAGCCGGGCGGGGTGCCCGCCGTTCAGCCTCGACGGGTCACGCGGATCTTGGGCTGGTGGTCCCACGGGTCGCACCAGTCATCCATAAGCCGCGCCGCGAGCCCGTTCTTCTCGGCGAGCGAGAGTAGCGTGTCCGTCCGGTAGTAATAGTCCTCATGGTGCACCTGGTACTCGCCTTCATCGCAGCGGTAAAAGGTGAAGTCGAAGATGGCGCCCGGCGCCATGACACGTCCCACGTGGGCCAGGCACTCGTCAATAATCTCTATCGGGCAATGCGTGAACACGCTGTTCGCATGTACCACGGTGAAGTAGTCGGCGGGCAGGAATTCGAAGGTCAGGCCCTCGACAATGCTCAACCTGGGCAGCTTGCCCTGCAGCCCGGACTCGGCGAGCACGCGCTCCGCGGCCACCAGAATATCCGGCGAGATGTCGATCCCGTAGTAATTGCCGGTGTCGAGGTAGTCAATGAGCAGCCGGCCAGCCCGCAGGTTGCCGCATCCGATCTCCAGGACGCGGTCACCCGGCTTGAGCCCGTGCTCGAGCAAGTAGTCGAATTGCATCTGGCCGAACTCGAGCCACTGGTCGTGGCTCCTGCTGCCAACGGCGACCTCGAGGCTGTTTGAAGCCTTGTACTTCATCACAGCGCGGTAGTAGCTGACGTGGTCACGGGCCCTGGCTCGCATCCACGCGTCGACAAGGACCCGGCGAGCGTATGGCAGGATCTGATCCGGGTGCTTGACGGCAAATATGATCTTGTAGGACAGGCGAGACCGGTTCTCCGTTGTCATGGCAGTTGTCATGGCACCAGTGAAGCCGAATGCTGAGCAGGTTTTCTCGGCCGAATGGGGTATCTGGATCCCCCGGGGGTCAGCCCGGCACATGGCGGCCGCGCCCGCCTGGGACATGGCGCTGACCGGGAAGCTCGCAAGTAGCCGCCGGGACTGCAGGACATCAGCAGCCAGGTGAGCTGCGTCCGCTTCCCTGCGGCGGTGGATCAGGGAACGGCCGGGCTACGCCTACGGCCGCGTGCTCTGGCGCTCGGAGCACACGGCCGGCATTCACCACCCCGAACCCCGCGTCAGGACGCAGACCTGCCGACGCTCCTGCCCTCAAAAGGCTCGCGCCACCAGCACTGATGTCGCGGCGAGCGACACCTCTTCTCCCCCATTTTGGCGAGGGCAGCTACCCCGGATGAAGGAGCAAACCGTGGGCGCCCCCATGCCACTGTCGGTCGCGGAACACACCGACGGGGCACCGTGCCTTCCACGGGGTTGGGGGACTTGCAGTGTCAGAACACCGACTCTCACTTGCGATCAACGGCGAGCAGGGGAACCGGCGCAGAAAGCTGGCCCCCCCTCGCAGCCTCTGCCAGGCCGCAGTCAGGCGGCGCCCACGGGAAAGCGGACAGAGGGATAGCAGGCAATGAGTTCATCAAAGACTTCCAGGGAAGCGGGGAACCTGGTCCCGCGCGGCAGATGGTTCCCATATCGGCCTGTGTCCGCTGCCCTCGCCATCGCGCCGAGCGTGAGCGTCGTGATACCGGCCTTGAACGAGGCGCCCAACCTCCCCCACGTGTTCGCGACGCTGCCCCTGTGGGTGGATGAGATCGTGCTGGTGGACGGGCACTCGACGGATGACACGGTCGCGGTGGCGCGGGGGATCCGCCCCGATATCAAGATCGTGACGCAGCAGGGTGCCGGCAAGGGCGACGCGCTGGCCGCCGGTTTCGCCGCGTGCAGCGGCGACATCATCGTGATGATCGACGGAGACGGCTCGACCGATGGGCGCGAAATCGTTCAGTTCGTGAGTGCGCTGGTGGCTGGGGCCGACTTCGCCAAGGGATCGCGCTTCGCGAGCGGTGGCGGAAGCGATGACATCACGGTGGGCCGCCGCTATGGAAACCGGATGCTCAACGTCCTGGTCAACCGCATGTTCGGCACTCAGTACACCGATCTGTGCTACGGCTACAACGCGTTTTGGGCCCGTCACCTAGGCGCGATGGCGGTCGACTGCGCGGGGTTCGAGGTGGAGACCCTGATGAGCATCCGGGCCGCCAAGGCCGGGCTGTGGATCCAGGAGATTCCCAGTCACGAACACCCTCGCATGTACGGGTCGAGCAACCTGCGGGCGATCAGGGATGGCTGGCGGATCCTCAAGGTGATCCTGCGGGAGAGGTTCCGTGACCGCCGGCGCCGCGCCGCGGTCCTCGATCCGGGAATTGCCGCTCAGTGGCGAGAAAGGGCGGCGATCGCAACGATCCAGGAAGCCGATCAGGAGGTCATATGACTGGGGCCTCCATCGCGCGGCCACGGGGGCAGCAGGGTCTGCGGACGGTTGCAGCAGATGCCGCTCACCCATCAGGAACTGCTGACCGAGTGCTGCGATCGGTGACAATACCCCGCGAGGTGTCCGATGTTTCAGTCGTCATCTGCGCTCACACCGAGCAGCGGTGGAACGACACGCTCGTCGCGGTCGCATCGGTGCGGGCACAGAGCCTCGCGGCCCGCGAGATCATCGTGGTCGTCGACCATAATCCCGTCCTCTACGAACGGCTGACGTCCGCGCTCGCTGGCGTGACCGTGGTCGAAAACCGCGAGCAACGCGGGCTGTCGGGTGGCAAGAACACCGGCGTCGCGCTGGCCCAGGGCGAGATCGTGGCGTTCCTCGACGACGATGCGGTCGCGGAGCCTGACTGGCTGAGGTTCTTCGTTGACTCCTACGCGGATCCATGCGTGCTGGGTGTCGGCGGGCTGACCCTGCCCCTATGGGAATCCAGCCGGCCTGCCTGGTTTCCTGGCGAATTCGACTGGGTTGTCGGATGCACCTACGTTGGCATGCCGGCCACCCGCGCGCCCGTCCGCAACCTTCTCGGCGGCAATGCGTCGTTCCGGCGAGAAGTCTTCGACGTGATCGGCGGCTTCAGCAGCGGCATCGGGCGGTCAGCTCACAAGCGTCCGCTGGGTTGCGAAGAGACCGAGTTCTGCATCCGCCTCGGCCAGCGCGTCCGCGGCTCGGTGCTGCTATTCGACAACCGTGCCGTGATCTGGCACAGGGTGCCGGCTAATCGCTCCCGCTTCACGTACTTCCGTGCCCGCTGCTACGCGGAAGGCCTATCGAAGGCACTGGTCACGCGGAGCGTCGGCGCCGGGGACGGGTTGTCATCCGAGCGTCACTACACCACCAGGACGCTGCCCCGCGGCGTGGCGCGCGGCGTGGCCGACGCTTGCCGCGGCCAGTGGACCGGTCTCCTTCGGGCAGGTGCCATCGCGGCGGGATTCACGGCTACGGCGGCGGGTTACTCGACCGGCTCAGTCAGCACTGCGGCGCGTCGCCGCGCCGGATCTACCCCCCCTTCCGGCGGCCCGCAACCGGATCGGAGGGACTGATGAATCCGATCAGGCCGGTGGCCCCGATCCTGATGTATCACCAGATCGCAGGCCCGCCCGAGACCAGCGACAGGCTCGCGGTGCCGCCTGGCGCTTTTGCGGCGCAACTCGCGCACCTGTACGCAGCAGGCTTCACCACGCTGACGGCATCGGCGCTCGCTGCCGCGGTCAGCGACGGCACCGGCGCGTTGCCGGCCCGGCCAGTAGTGCTCACGTTCGACGACGGGTTCGCCGATTTTCACCGCGAAGCGCTCCCCCTGCTGCGCAGATACGGCTTCACCGCCACGGTGTTCGTGACGACAGGCTGGATCCAGGACGCTGGGCCCTGGTCGGCCGGCTCCAGGCCCGGCCAGATGCTGACCTGGGGTCAGATCCGCGAGTCGGCAGCCGCCGGGGTGGAGATCGCCGCCCACAGCCACCGGCACCCCCAGCTTGACCAGCTGACCGATGCTGACCTGCGTCGTGAGCTGCACGACAGCAAGGCACTGCTCGAGGACGGGCTCGGCCGGCCGGTGCCCGGCCTGGCGTATCCGTTCGGTTACTCCAGCACCAGGGTGCGGCGCGCGGCCCGGGCGGCGGGTCACCAGTATGCGTGCGCCGTTGGCAACATGATCGCCGGCCCGGCATGGGACCCGTTCGCCGTGCCGCGGCTGACGATAAGGCGGTCCACCGGGCTGCGGTCCTTCGACCACATCGTGCACGGCCGCGGCCTTCCGATGATCTTCATGAAGGACCGGTCACTCACCAGGGGCTGGGCCGTCGTCCGGCGGACCCGGGCCACCCTGGCCGGCGTTTCGCGCAATGGGTAGGACGACAGCATCCGGAGGGGCCCAGACCGACCCAGCGCCGCCGCCGGATCCAGGCGGTCCGGGCGCCCCGGACGATTCACACCGGCCGGACTCCTGGCGCGCTCGCGGCCTGCCGGGCCGTCAGCTCACGCCGTCCGCCCGGGGAGGGCCCGGCAGGGCTCAGGCGTTGCGGGAGCCGCCAGCGGTGCGGCGCCGGGTCCCCGATGTGCGCGGGTATCTGGCGGCACGCCGCAAAGATCTTGCCGACCCGCTCTTCCGCAACGCGTACGCGCTGATGGTCAACACAGGGACGAACGGCCTGCTCGGCCTCGCCTACTGGCTGCTCGCCGCGCGCCGCTACCCGGTCGCCGACGTCGGCCGTGCCACCGCGGCTTGGTCGGCGATGAGCCTGCTGGCCGGCTTCACCGCCCTCAATCTCATTGGGGCGCTAACCAGATTCATCCCGCAATCGGGGCAGCGCACCCGGGCGCTGGTGCTACGGACCTACGCGGTAAGTGCCATGGCGTCGGTAGCCATCTCGATCCCGTTCCTGTTCACTGTCAGCCACTGGGGCTTGTCGTACGCCCAGCTGGGGGGAGCAACCGCCGGGTTCTTTTTTACCTTGTGCGTGGTCGTCTGGGGAATCTTCACCCTGCAGGATGGTGTCCTCACCGGCCTGCGGAGTGCCATCTGGGTGCCTGTTGAGAACGGGCTGTTCGGCATCGTCAAGATCGCGTTGCTGGTGGCACTCGCGTCGAGGTTCCCGCATACCGGCATCTACGTCTCCTGGATGCTGCCCGTCGCCATTTCGCTTCCGCTGGTCAATGCGCTGATCTTCAACAGGCTGGTGCCCCGCCACGCGCGGCTGACCGCCGACCGTCAGCCGCCGACAGGCAGACAGATCGGCCGGTTCCTCGCCGGGGATTACACCGGCGCTCTATGTGTCCTCGCCAGCACCACCCTCGTCCCGGTGCTGGTGGCCGTTCATATCGCCCCGGGCATGTACGCCTACTTTTACATCGCGTGGATTATCGGCGCGACCCTTGATCTCTTCGCCGTCAACATGGCGACATCGTTGACGGTGGAGGGCGCATTCGACGCGGCTACGCTCGCGGTCAACTGCCGCGCGGCCCTGCGCAGGGCGATGCTGATCCTGCTGCCGCTGGCCGCCGGGGTGGCCCTGCTCGCGCCGTGGGCGCTCGGCCTGTTCGGCGCCGGTTACTCGGCCCACGGCGCGCCAATCCTCGAATTGCTCGCGGTCGCGACGCTGCCACGGAGCGTGACCGAGATCTATCTGGGCGCACTGCGCGCGCAGAGCCGGACATCGCTCATCGCGCTGATCCAGGGGGTCCGCTGTGTTCTCATCCTCGGCCTCGCGCTCGTACTGACCAGACTGCTTGGAATCATCGGCGCAGGGGTGGCGGTACTCGCCAGCCAGGTGCTTATGGCCATTGTGGTGGCGCCGGGCCTGCAGCGCATCCTCGCCGGGGCGCGACCACGGCAGCCGTTGCCCCTCGTGCCGGAGGGCGAGGCCCGTTGAGCGTGGCGCCCCCGGGTCCGCAGGTGAATGAAGCCGCGCCCGCATCACCACCGGCCGCGCCCGGTCTGCCAGGGTCGCTGGCACGCTGGCTGCCCCTCGGCGCGCTGTGTGTTCTGGCGGCGAGCGGTCTCGGCTTGTTCCTGGCGCCGCTGCGCGGTATCGACCTGAGCCGGATGAACGGGCTCGGCCTCATCTCCGTGCTGCCCAGGCAATCCCTCGCCGGCGCCGGGCTGCTTGTGCTCGCGTTCATCCTCACCCTCGGCTTGGGCAAGCACCGCCCGGTCATTCTCGGCGCGATGCTTGCCGCCATCGTGATCTGCCTGGACGGAGTCACGGTCATTGCCGAGCCCGAGCCGAGATTCGCCACCGCTTACCAGATCGCCGGATTCGTCGAGTACATCAGCCGCACGGGGCACGCCGCGCCAGGTCTCGCCGCCTACTTCAGCTGGCCCGGGTTCCTGGCGCTGGTGGCCTTCGTGGAAGGCGTGGCCGGCAAGCATGACCTCATCCCCGTGCTTCGGCTGTGGCCCGTCACGATAGACCTGCTCTGCTTGGTGCCGCTCTTCCTGATCATGCGAAATCTGCGCATGACGTGGCGGGCCAGGTGGTTCGCGGCATTCCTGTTCTGCGTGGGCAACTGGGTGGGCCAGGATTACTTCTCCCCGCAGGCCTTCAACTACCTGCTTTACCTGGTGTTCATCGCGCTCCTGGTGAACTGGTTCAGCAGGCCGACGCCGACCCGGCTGGCACGGGACCGGCTGGCCGGCCGGCTCGCTGCGAGCAGCCTGCGCAGGCGGCTGGCAGACCACGTTGCCCGCTGGCTCGCGATGCTGGGCAGGCGCGGCGTTTCCGAGCCTGGCGAACTGCCGAGCCGGCCGGTGGGCACCGGTCAGCGGGCGATCCTCCTGGCGCTGGTCATCGCCATCTTCGTGGCCTCCACGGTGAGCCACCAGCTAACGCCGTTCTTCATGCTCCTGGCTTGCGGCGGCCTCGTCCTTGTCCGCCGCTGTACGATCACCGGGCTGCCGCTGCTGCTCGCCGTGATCCTGGTGGGCTGGATCAGCTTCGCGGCCGCCGCCTTCTGGTCGGGCCATCAGTCGGACATCTTCGGCGGCATCGGCCACCTCAGCGCCAACTTGTCCACCAGCGTCGCGGGACGAGTGGCGGGAAGCACGCCACAGCACGCACACGTGCTTTACGTGCGTACCGCGCTTGCCGCGGTGGTCATGATCATGGCTGCGCTCGGGCTGGCCAGGCGCCGCTACCGTGGCATTGCGGACCGTGCCGCGCTGGTGCTCTTGTGCGTGCCATTTCTCGCGTTCGGGCTGCAGAGCTACGGCGGCGAGATCGCGCTGCGCATCTATCTGTTCGCGCTGCCCGCCGCGTGCATCCTTGGCGCCTTTGCCTTCTTCCCCGCCGCCAGGCAGGCGACCCGCTCGTGGCGCGCGCTCGCGGCCGCTGCGGCGTGCGGCCTCGTCTTCGTCGTCGCCTTCTTTGTGGCGCGCTACGGGAACGAAGCGTTCGAGCAGGTCCCACGCGGTGAGCTGACCGCGATGAACTACATCTACTCCCACGACGGCGCGGGCACCAGGCTGGCGTGGCTCAGCCCCGCGCCCTCGGTCGACAACACGCCGCAGATGCCCTGGCAGTACCGCGATATCGAGAAGGTCGACTACATCCCGGCACAGGCGCCCCAGGACCCGGCGAGCGTCACCGGGCTTGTCAGCACACTCCGGACGCTCGGCCCGGGAAGCTACCTCATCACCACCCGCACCCAGGAGACCTACCTCCAGCAGGCGGCGAGCTATCCGCCCGGCTGGGGCAGCCAGTTCCGTGCGCACATGGCCGCGGCTCCCGGCGTGCAGGTGGTGTTCGCCGACCACGACGCCGTCATCTACGCGCTCCGCGGGCAGCGGGGAGCGCACGCAAAGCCCCTGGTCCTCAACACCCGCGGCTTCGGGATCGTCTCGACCCCGTGGACCCCCGCTGGCCTGATCGTCCTCGGACTGCTGGTCTTGGTGCTCGCGGCGCGTGAGTTCGCCCGGGTGTGCCTGCCGCCCCAGCGGTGGCTCAGGCAGACCCTGACGCTGGCGTCGCTGCCCCTGCTCGCGGCGCTGCTCGCCGTGGTTGTCGAGCGTTTCATCGTGTTGTCGTGACTATTCGTGAGGGAAAGGTGCGGCCGATGAGCAGGCCTGCGGTGGAGCCGGACAGCCGGGTCCCGGCTTTGATCGTCAAGATCGGCCAATACCCGCTCCACTCCGGTGGGGTGGCCGCGATCCGCACGCTCGGGCGCCTTGGCGTGCCCGTATACGCGACAACAGAGGACCCGTTCACGCCAGCGGCCCTGTCCCGGTATTGCACCGGCCGGTTCAGGTGGCGGACCACCGGGAGGGAAGATCCTGACGAGCTGGTGGCGGGCCTGCGCGACATCGGGCGGCAGCTAGGGAGACGATCAGTCGCCGTTCCCGTGGACGACGAGGCCGCGGTTCTGATCGCGGAGCATGCGGGCGAACTGTCCGAGTACTTTCTCTTGCCCCAGATCCCGCCCGGCCTGCCCAGGCAACTGGCCAGCAAGCATGGGCTCTACGAACTGTGCCGCCGGCACGGTGTGCCCGCCCCTGAGTCGGTGTTCTTGTCGACCTCCGCCGAGGTGGCAGCCTTCGCCGCGGCTGGGACGTTCCCGGTGGTGGCGAAGAACGCGGAGCCCTGGGTGCGGCGGCGCAACCCGGTAGTAGCGGGCACGACAGTGCTGCGCACCGCATCGGAGCTACTCGCGTTGACCGGGACGCTAAGCGGGGAACCGAGCCTGGTCCTCCAGGATTACATCCCGGCGGAACATGCCGAGGACTGGATCGTCCACCTTTACTGCGGCGCGAACTCGGACTGCCTCGTGCTGTTCACCGGGGTGAAGGTGCGCTCCTGGCCACCGCACGCCGGCGCGACCGCCTGCGGATACGCGGTACCAAACCCGGCGCTGGCCCAGCTGGCGGAGCGTTTCTGCAAGGAGATCGGCTTCCAGGGGGTGGCTGACCTCGACGTGCGGTTCGACCGCCGGGACGGCCAGTTCAAGCTTGTGGACTTCAACCCGCGGATGGGAAACCAGTTCCGGCTGTTTGAGACCGCCGCTGGCATCGACGTGATACGTGCCCTCTACCTCGACCTGACTGGCCGCACGGTACCCGCCAGCCACCAGGTCAACGGGCGACGGATAGTTGTCGAGCACATCGACCTGCCCGCGAGGCTCGCCTACCGCCGCAGCGCCTACGCCACCCCATCCGCTCCCCGCAGGGCCGCGACCACGGAGCTGGCCTGGGCTGCGTACGACGATCCGCTTCCATTCCTCGCGATGTGGCCGCGTCTTCCGAGGCTGCTCGCTTCCCACCTGACCGACCGCCGCCGGCCGCGTGGCCGGCGGCCGGCCGGACGACCGGAACAACATACCAAGGAGGATGTTCAGTGAACTCAATCGATTCCACGCCTGCTGTCGTGATCGGGGCCGGGCCGTACGGGCTGTCGGTCGCAGCTCACCTGCGTGCCAAGGGAATCCAGGTGCGGGTCTTCGGCGACGTGATGTCCAGCTGGCGCGACCACATGCCCAGTGGCATGTGCCTGAAGTCGACGCCGGACGCGTCAAGTATCGCCGCACCGGCCCCCGGCTTCACCCTCGCCGACTTCTGCGCGGCTCACGGGGTCCCGCAGCTACGGGAAAACCAGGTGGTGCCCATCGAGCTCTTCGTTCGTTACGGTCAGTGGTTCCAGGAGCGTCTCGTCCCTGACGTCGATCCCAGGCGGGTATGCCAGATTGACCGCAAGGATGGCCGGTTCCGTCTCAGCCTTAGTTCCGGGGATGACCTCGAGGCGGAATCCGTCGTGATAGCCACCGGCCTGACCAGCTTCTCCTACATCCCTCCGGCACTCGCGGCGATCGCTCCGCAGGGGCCATCAGCGGCCGGCCCCGTCTCGCATAGTTCGCAGCACAAGGACCTGACCGGCTTTGCCGGGCGGACGGTCGCCGTGGTCGGGGGCGGCCAGTCGGCGCTGGAAGACGCGGCCCTGCTGCACGAGGCGGGCGCAAAGGTTACGGTGCTGGTCCGCGGCACTGCCCGGTTCGGCCAGCCGCCCAAGGAGCCGGCCACCGGCCTCATGTCGCTCGTTCCCGAGCCGCGCTCGCCGCTTGGACCGACCTGGCGCATCTATCCCTTCAGCCATGCTCCCGGCCTGTTCAGATACCTCCCGGCGCGGACCCGGATCAAGCTGGTGAAGAGAGTACTCGGGCCACTCGGCGCCTGGTGGCTTCGTGACCGGGTGGTGGGCCGCATCCCGGTTCTGGATGGCCACGCCGTGCTGAAAGCGGTCCGGGATGGCGACAAGGTGGCGCTGTCGCTGGCGGGAGGTGGCGCCCGCGAGCTGAAGGTGGATCACGTCCTCGCCGCCACGGGTTACCGCGTCGATCTGGAAAGACTCGGTTTTCTGGGACCGGATCTCCTGGACCAGATCCAGACCGTGGCCGGCTGGCCACGTCTTTCACGGTCCTTCGAGTCCTCCGCACCGGGCTTGTTCTTCGTCGGCCTGCCCGCCGCGGAAACGTTCGGCCCAGTCATGCGTTTCGTCTGTGGCGCCGGCTTCGCCGCGCGCCGGGTGAGCGCGGCGACGTCCCACGAAATCCTTTAGCCACGCCGAGGGAGACAGCGCAAATGCCAATCTCGATCGTGCGCCCAGATGAGCTGGGACCAAGCGACATCGCCGCGTGGCAGTCCATGCAGCGCAGCACCGCGTCTCTTGCCAACCCCTTCCTATCCCCGGAATTCGCCATCACCGTCAGCCGCTTCCGGCCCAGCGCGAGAGTCGCAGTCATCACCGATGGGCCGGCCATCATCGGGTTCTTCCCGTTCGAAAGACGCAAGCTCGGGGTTGGCGTCCCGATCGGCGCCGGACTGACCGATTGCCAGGGCCTTGTCCACGCTCCCGGGGTGGAATTGGAGCCGCGGGAGCTACTCCGGGCCTGCCGGATATCCGCCTGGCAGTTCGACCACCTGGGCCAAGACCAGCGTCCTTTCGAGCGCTACCGCACGGCCATGGCCCCGTCGCCGGTGATTGACCTGAACGACGGGTTCGATATCTATCTACAAAAAACTCCAGCAGAAGTCCCCGCAGTTTTGCAAGGACGTCGCGCGCAAGGCGCGAAAGCTCGCGCGCGAAGCCGGTGAACTCCGCTTCGTGGTGGACTCAAGGGATACTGCGGCCCTGGACGCCCTCATGACCTGGAAATCGGATCAATACCGCCGGACTGGCCGGATGGACCGCTTCTCCCAGCCATCGATAGTCGGTTTGGTCCACGATCTCTTCAGCACGCACGAAAGCCATTTCAGCGGCCTGTTCTCAGTCCTGTACGCGGGCGACGTACCGGTCGCCGCGCATTTCGGCCTGCTGTCCGGTGATGTGCTCGCGCACTGGTTCCCGGCGTACGACACGCGTTTCAGCAGGTACTCCCCTGGCTTGATCCAGCATCTGCGCATGGCTGAGGACACCGCCGGTTTGGGAGTCCGCCTGATTGACATGGGTAAGGGCGCCAAGCGCTACAAGGAGACATTGAAGAGCGGCGACATCTTCGTCAGCGAAGGCGTAGCGATCGGGCGGTCCCCGCTCGCGGTGGCACACCGGGCGCGCACCGCTCCAAGCCAGTGGGCCGTCCGCAAGATCAGGCAACACCCGAGTCTCTTCCACGTTGCTGACCTGCTGCTGCGGCGATACGGGCGCGCGAGCACCGCGCTTCGGCGACCCCGGCAAACGCTCCACGGGCATAGCCAGACCGGCACCAGGCGGACGGACACCGCTGGTGACGCTCACCCTGCTGGAGTGACCGCTGATGGTCCCGACCTTGGTTAATGCGCGATCAGCCATGAATCCGGATGAGAACGCGGTCATGCATCTGGATGAGGACCTGGCCGCGGTGACGGCGCACAGTGGACACGTGGACATCCTGCGGTTGCTGCTCGTCGACGACCACCTGATGGTCACAGAAGCGCTGGCATCGCGGTTGTCCGCGGCCGCGGACCTCTGGGTCGCGGGCCGTTGCGCCGCGCTCGACCCCAACCTGATCGACATCGTCCGTGGGCTGCGACCTGACGTCATTACGATCGAGGTCGAGCCGTTCGGCTCCGACGTCGGGGAGGTACTGCGGCAACTCGTGGCGGCGCGGCCCAGCGCGGCCATCATCGTACTGAGCGCCGACCGCAATGTCGCTCACGCGGTGGAAGCCGCGAGGGCTGGTGTGGCTGCGTGGGTGGCAAAAGAGCAAGGAGCCGCGGAACTCGAGACGGTGATTCGCGGCGTCGGCCGCGGTCATTCCTGGTTCCCGCCGGACATGCTCGGCGAGATCCTGCGCGAACTGCGGGCCGACGTCAGCCGCGCCAGCGACCATACGGACCCGCTTGACGTGCTCAGCCCGCGCGAGCGGGACGTTCTGCTGAGCATGATGGATGGCAAGCGTGGCAGCCAGATCGCGGAGGATTTGAGGATCTCGACCGACACGGTTCGCACGCACACCCGCAACATCTTCGCCAAGCTGGACGTGCACAGCCGCCTCGAGGCCGTGAGCATGGCGCACGCTTGCGGGCTACGCGCGGCGGAGCGCGCGGGATGAAACGCGGGCTGGAGCCGCTGCGCGGGGGTCTCAGCCACGCGCGCGCCCTTCCGTGGTGCGACTGTGCCCCTACGGACCAGTTCTCATTCAGGTCAAGAATCGGACACTCATGACCAAATTGGGACCTTTGGGGCTACCGGGACTGGCTGGGTAGGCTGATACTCGGATAACAAGGGATAACAAGGTCGTCTCGCCGCGCAGACGGCATCGCGGCGGCGGTCCTTCGAACGCATCGTTGCCGGGGAACTGCGGAGCGGGGGTGGCGTAGCACGTGACCGCTGGGCGACGCGTGCAACCGATATGCAACTGGCTGGAAACCCGCGCCGCTACTCCAGCGGGGCACGGTGAGCCCATGGATGACACGGGCGTGCCGATGGAGTGGTCCCTGGACCGGCGGGAAGGGCGAGGGCGTCGAAGCTACGACGGCCACGACGCGCTCGCCGTACGTGGCTTGCTACACGATCTCGGACACGAGATGACAACGCTGTCCTATCTGATCGAGGCCATCCGCGGTGAGCCCGCGCTGCCTGACGAAGCGGGTATCCGGGCGGAACTCGCTTCGCTCGAGGTGTCGCGCCTGCTCGAGATGGTCAGGCACGCGCTGTCCGGCAGCGAGACCCCTGACGCTGTCGACGTGCGGGCGATGGGCATCGAGGTCGCGCGGCTCGCGACCGCTGCCCACGGAACGCGCGTCGTCGTGCCCCAAGGACCCGCCGTGAGAATCCGGGTGAGCCCGAACCTGCTGTGGCGCATACTCGCCAATGTGGTGGGCAACGCCACTCGCGCGGCAGGCCGGGAAGGCCGGGTCGACGTGGTGATCAGGCAGGCATCGCAGACCATCATTGACGTGATCGACGACGGCCCTGGCTTCGGCGCCGGTCCGCAAGGGACATCATCGCTCGGCCTGAAGGTCGTTGCTTCGCTGCTCGAATCCTGCGGCGGCAGCATGGAGACGCGTTCACCCGCGGCGGGTCCCACCAGGGTCCGCATCGTGCTGCCTGGGCAAGCCGCCACCGGAGCCGCACGCGCCGGTGCCCGTTTGGCGGCCGGGCGGGGCGTGGGTGATGAGCATGCCTGACCTGGTAATCGGCGACGACCACGCCGTGTTCCTCGACGCGCTGTCCACCGTGCTCGCCCAGCAAGGTTTCGACGTCACCGTCGCACGGAATGCGGCCGAGACGGTTGACTCCGTCCGCCGCAACAAACCGGACATCTGCCTGGTCGACCGCCATTTCGCCGATGACGACGGCGTCGACGCCATCGGACATGTGATCGCTGCCAGCCCTGGCACGAAGGTGCTCGTGCTCAGTGCCGACCCGGATACCGACGGGGTTCTGCGGGCTCTGCGCGCCGGGGCATCCGGTTATCTGCACAAGACCCAGGGCGTGTCGGCGCTCAGGGCCGCGATAGACCGGGTGCTGCGCGGCGAGGTGGTGGTCAGCGTCCCCAAAGCCAGCGGAGCCAACGGGGCTGTCACGGCCGGAAGGTCGGTACAGGCGGACCATGCGAAACGGCTGGCCTCATACCTTACCGACCGTGAGCGGGAGTGCCTGGGAATGATCGTCGAAGGCCTGGACACTGCGGCCATGGTCGCAAGGCTCGGGGTCTCACGAACCACCATCCGCACCCACATCCAGGCAGTGCTCACCAAGCTGGGCGTGCATTCGCGGCTCGAAGCGGCCTCCTTCGCGGTGCGCTACCGGCTGCTCGATGACGAACGGGCGCGCCTCCACCAGGCGCGCGCGGTTTTAGGCCACGCCGCCACGACCGCCGTCGCGGCGACCACCGGAACCCCCGCCGCGCCGGGGGGCCCGCAAGCGGCACCACACAGCAGCAGTTATCGCTGTGCCGGCCGTGGGAGACGACCCGCAACCCCCCGCTGCGCTCCGCGGGCGGCGCCAGGCCGCAGCCGTTATGGCTGCGCGGGCCCGGGGGGACGGCCAACCCCCCGCTGCGCTCTCCGCAAGCCGCGCCAGGCGGCAGCCGTCATGGCTGCGCCAGCCGGGGGAGGACCCCCCGCAACCCACCGCTGCGCTCCGCGAGCCGCGCCAGGCGGCAGCCGTTATGGCTCAAGGGTGAGGGAGATGGCCCAGGCCAGGAGCTCGGCCTCGTAGGAAAGCGAGCCCGACCGCCCGGCCGGCCCGCGGTGCGCGGCAGCGCCGAGTTCGGGACGCAGCAGGATGCGGTTGCCGTGCGTGTCCGCGGCACGCAGCGCCGCGACCCACTTCGCTGGCTCAGAGATCATCACGCGGGGATCGTGCAGGATCCCGGTGACGAGCAGCGGCGGCCGCGGCACGTCGGTCACGTTCTCGGCCGGCGCGTACGCGCGCATCCAGCCGAACTGCTCTTCGTCGGCCGGATCGCCCCACTCGTCGTACTCGTTGACCGTAAGGGGGATGGCTGGGTCGAGCATCTGGTTGAGCAGATCCACGGCGGGCGCTTCCGCGATCACCGCCGCCCACCGGTCCGGCCAGAACGTATAGCCCACACCCACGGTGAGCCCCCCCGCCGACAGGCCACGGCACGCCACGCGGTCAGGGGCAGCCCAGCTCTCCGCCACCAGATGATCGCGGACAGCGACGAAGTCGCTGAACGTGTTGGGCTTGGCCGCCAGCCGCCCGTCCAGCCACCAGCGGTGGCCAAGCTCGCCGCCACCTCGGATGTGCCCGATCGCATACACGTAGCCGCGGTCGAGCAGGCTGGCGAGGGTGACGGAAAACCGCGGGCTCGCGCAGGCCTCGTACGCGCCGTAACCGTAGAGCAGGCAGGGCGCCGTCCCGTCGCGCCGAAACCCGCGCCTGCACGCAATCGTGACGGGAACAAGCTCGCCGTCAGGCGCGGGCGCCCAGAGCCGCTGCGTCAGGTAGGCGGTCTCGTCGTAACCTGGAGGCCTGGTCGCATGCACGAGCGTCCGCTGGCCGGTGGCCAGGTCCACCGTCCACAGGCACTTGGGCGCGACGAGGGACTGCGTCGAGACGATCAGCTCAGTCGCGTCGTAGGCCCCCCGCGCGGCAGCCTCGATGTGCCCCGCGGGGGTTTGCGGATGCTGGTCGTGGTGGCTGCCGTCCGGCCGCACGATCCGCACGAAGGGATCGCCGCCCGACCGGCACGACAGGACGAGGTGACCGCCCACCACGTCCAGCCTGCGAAACCTGATCTCCGGCTGGCCGGGCACGATTTCACGCCAGTTGGGCCGGCCCGGTGCCTCCACCGGCGCCGCGACCACGCGGTACTCTGGCGCGCCGTCGTTGGTGAGGATCGCGAACTTGCCACCCGCCTGTCCTGGCGCGACGCCGGTGACGTGCTCGGTGAAGTACTCGATGCCTGGCCGGCGCGGTTCGATCAGCCTGGGCAGGTCATGGCGCCTGGCAGCGGGGATGATCCACTGCTCGTTGGTGTCACGTGCCTCGGTGGAGATCACGATCCACTCCCCGCTGCGGGTGGCGGCGACCGTGACGTAGAAGCGCGCGTCAGGTTCGCTGTAGACGAGCGTGTCCGTGGCGGGGTCGGTGCCGATCAGGTGGCGCAGCACCCGGAACGGCCGGAACGAGGCATCGTGCACCACATAGAACAGCGCGCGCGAATCCGCGCTCCAAGCGCAGCCGTAATAGCTGCGGCCGACGCGCTCGGCCAGGTCGGTGCCGCTCGCCGTGTCACGGAAGCGCAGTTCATAGACCTCGTCGCCGGCGAAATCCACCGAGTAGGCGATCAGCGCGCCGTCCGGGCTCGGCTCGCAGACCCCGAAGCGGAAGTAACCGGCCTGGCCCTCCGGCCCGCAGGCATAGGCGACCGCCGCGCCGTCGAGCGCGACCTCGTAGCCGCCGTCCGTGCCGTGGCGGCGCCGGCGCAGCTGCGGGAACTCGGCGCCGGCCGGCGTGTGCTCAACGTAGTCATACGGGCCGCAGCGCCATGGAACTGAACCCTCCTCGGCCGGCAGCCGCGCGGCGAACTCCGCGCCGAGCCGATCCCGCAGCGGGCCGAGCTCGCTCACGGCCGCCTCGTAATAGTCGCGTTCGGCCATGAGGTAGCCGAACAGCCGGGGATCACTGCGGTCAGCCATCCAGCCGAACGGCGCCGCGGTCTGCGTCCCGTGCGCGCTGCGGACCCTCGGCTCGGCGGGCGAAACTGGCGGCGGCGCTGACCATACAGGCTCATCCGAGTGTGCTGCCGCTGGTGCCTGCGCTGCCACTAGTGCCTGTGCTGCCGCTGGTGCCTGTGGTGCCATTGCCTGTGGTGCCTGTGGTGCCTGTGGTGCCGGTGTTACCGATGTTGCCTGTAGTGCCGCGGGGTCATGTGCGGGCGTGGGTGCAGGTGCGAGCGGGGTGACAGAAAGGGGCGCGGGGACCGGCACGGCGGCGGGGCCGGCCCGGCGGCGGGGACCGGCCCGGGCGCGGGGGCCGGCCCGGGCGCGGCGCCGGCCCGGGCGCGGGGGGCGGCACGGCGGCGGGGACCGGCCCGGCGGCGGGGACCGGCCCGGCGCGGGGACCGGCCCGGGCGCGGGGGCCGGCGCCGGGCGCGGGCGCGGGCCGGGGCGCGGGCGCCGACAAGGGCATTGCCGCATCCTTGTCGCTCACCGCGTCACTCCGGCACCTCGCCCCGCAGCAACCTCACGTCGCTAGCTCCACCTAATGGGACGCCGGGCGGCAGGAACCCGAGCACGTCTGCGTCGCGCCGGCCTGCCAAATCCGAACTTGGATAGTAGACACTAGCCGCCGGGTAAGCGCCCGCGCAGCTCAACCGTGGCTTATTCGGTGCTCGTGTTGACTGGTGGACCATCCCGGTTCAGCCGTACATGTTCTCGCAAGCCGCCGAGATCAATGTCGCGACCGCCTTGAAGCAGCGGATCATCTCGTAGGCCGTTGCGCTGTCGTACGCGACCGTCCGCTCGCCGGCCCGTTCGACCGTCGGCACGATCGCTGCTGCCTGAGCCAGTTGCACGGCATCGACATCCACCTCCACGTGATAGGTGGCAAAACGAACAGGCGCCCTCCTGCATGCGAGCTTGCCGACGCCTGCCGCTGCGGACCGGATAGCCGCAGCCGTCACCGACGGCGTTCTGCAGACGGCCGAGTACCTGCTCACGCATTCCTTCACCACGACCGCTCGCGCGGAAGGAGCGTAACCTGCCGCGTCGGCGCAAGCTCGATCGTCGCCAGTGACCAGGACAACGGGTACCCCGTACTCGGCCGCGACCAGAGCATTGAGCCTGCCCTCGCTGGCCCGCTCGCCATTGACCCGCACACCGATGATCGAATTCGGCAGGTAGGTGTGCGCGAGCACGCCCTCCTCGCCCGCACCCGCGTGGTAGCCGACGAAGGCGACCGCGGTCACGTCGGGATGCTGGATGCCCTCCACCATGCCAAGTTCCTTGTGCCGGCCGGTCAGCATGGCCGCGCGCCCGTCGAGTTCCTCGAGCAGCAGGTTACGCATGGTGGCGTGCGCCTCGTTGACGACAACGCCGATGGCGCCCGCGTCAAAGAATCCCGCGATGGCCGCGTTGACGTCCGAGGTGAACATCCGGCGGTAGCGCTGCCACTGCTCCGTGCCCGGCTCCACGTCGGCAGGCCAGGTGACTCCGGTGGCGCCCTCCATGTCCGCGGAAATGAGGACCTTCATGACGTCAGCATGCCCGGTGGTCATGGTCCGCGGCCGGGAATTGCCCGACCTCGATGCCGCGGGTGGCCCGCCCGCTCAGCGGAGTCATCCGGACCAGTAGCGATCGAAGCGCCCATGATCCAACATGGCCGGTAAGGAGGTGAGCAATGCCTGATCTTCGCGAGCGGACGTGAGCCACGCGCAGCGGCCCGCCGGGCCGGCTGGCCAGCCACGGAACCGGTGGACGGTGGTGGCCGCGTACTGCGCCGTGTCCTCGGCCAACCAGATGCTGTGGCTGACCTTCGCGCCGATCACGACTGTGGCGGCGAGCCACTACGGCGTGTCCGTCAGCGCGATGGGCTGGATGGCAGAAGTCTTCCCGCTCGTCTACGTGGTGCTCGCGCTTCCCGCCGGGGCGTTGCTTGATCGCTGGTTCCGCGGCTGGCTCGGCATCGGCGGGGTACTGACCGCGGCCGGGGCCCTGGTCCGGATTGGCGGCGGCTACGACCGGGTGCTCGCCGGGCAACTCATCATTGCGATCGCCCAGCCCTTCGTCCTCAATGCGCTGACCAAACTGGCAGGCGAATACCTCGAGGCCCGCCACCGAGCCACCGGGATCGCACTCGGCTCGGCCAGCATCTTCGGCGGGTTCGTGCTGGCCCTCGTGCTCGGCTCGGTGCTCAGTCACGCCAGCCAGATCGGACTGCTGCTGGTCATCGGCGCCGCCTGCGCATCGGCGGCGGCCGTCGTGCTGCTCATCGTTTTGCGGCATCCCGGCCACCGGGAGGGCGCTGTCCTGGTCGCGGCCGGACCGCAGCGGCTCAAGATCGTCTGGTCGGACCCGGTGATGCGCGCCCTGACCGGCATGGTCCTCGCCGGGTTCGGTGTCTTCGTCGCGATGTCGACCTGGCTACAGGCACTGCTCAAACCGGCGGGCGTGTCTTCGCCACCGCGGGCGCGCTGCTCGTCGAGATGGTGCTCGCAGGCGTCCTGGCCTCGGCGCTGCTCGCACCGTGGGTCGCCATGCGGGGTGCGGAGGCGATGCTGCTGCGGCTTGTCGTAATCGTGACCGCGGCCGGCTGCGTCGCGCTCGCGGCGTTGCCCGGGGCGGCAGTCGGCGTAGTCGTGATGTTCTTCGTCGGAGCGCTGCTGCTCACCGCGCTGCCGGTCGTGCTTGAGATCGCCGAGCGCCGGGCCGGTGACGCCGGAGCCACCGCCGCCGCTCTCCTCTGGCTGGCCGGAAACGCCGGCGGCCTGATCGTCGCCCTCATTGTGCAGGCACTGCTCAAGGAGCCCGCCGCCGCCTTCGCGGTCATGGCCGGCGTCATGGTGGCCGCCCTGCCGCTCACCCGCGGCCGGATGCTTGGCCAGCCCGTACCGGTGGAGCTCCAGAAATAACTGGCTGGAGACGATTGGGCAAACAGTAAATTAACCGAGGATGGCTATAGTGCGTCGTATCCGGTGAACCCAGCGGCGCGGCCACCGGCATTCAGCTGGCCAGTACCTGGAGTCAACATCGACGGGAGGCGGGGTTGGCCCAGCAGCTTCGCGAGTTCGTAATCGTAGAGACCGGCTCTGTAGCCGGCGCAGCCACAGGCACCGCCACCGGCGCGGCTAAGGGTACGGCCGCGTGGAACGGGATGGCCGAGGTGCTGCGGTCCAGGTTCCACGTCGCCGCCGACGGCTCGCGCACCGCGCGGCGGGTATGGCTGGACACGTTCGACTGGCGCCTATACCACGCCGGCTGCACGCTCGAATACCTAAGCGGCAACGGAATGCACGAGGTCACGCTCGTCACGCATGGGGGCGAACGGGTCACCGCGGCCGCGCCGCGACTGAGCTTGCCTTGCATGTCCGGCGAGCTTCCCGCGGGCCTGCTGCGCGAACGAGTAGCGCCGATCGCCGGAATCCGCGCACTGCTGCCTGTTGCCACCGCCACGAGCATGCAACGCAGCTTGCGCCTGCTCGACGGCGAAGACAAGACGGTCGTGCGGCTGACCATCGACCGCGGGTCGCTTCCCGGCCCGGCCGCGACCGCGCTGCTGCCGCGACTGACGGTGACACCGGTACGCGGTTACGACGCCCAGGCTGGTCAGGTCGAGCGGCTGCTCGCCGATCTGCCCGGCCTGGCCGCGGCCGGCGGATCTGCCTTCCAGGTGACGCTCGCGGCCATCGGGCGCGCGGCGGGCGACTACAGCAGCCACGTGGACGTTGCGCTGACGTCGTCGATGCCAGCGGGCGCGGCCGTCGCGGCGATACTTCTGCGCCTGCTCGACATCGCGGAAGCCAACGTCGATGGGGTCATCCGCGACATCGACACCGAGTTCCTGCACGATCTGCGGGTGACTGTTCGCCGGACAAGGGCCGCGCTGAAGCTCGCGGGCGACGCGCTGCCCGGTGACCTGGCGGCAAGGTTCGCGCCCGAGTTCAGGTGGCTCGGGCAGCTGACTACACCGACCCGCGACCTGGACGTGCATCTGCTCGGCTTCGCCGAGGCGGCAGCGGGCCTCGTCACCGCCGCACCCGCCGATCTCACGCCGCTGCACGACAGCCTCGTCCGCTATCGCGCGGCCGAGCACCGGCGCCTCGTCCGCGGCCTGCGATCGGCCCGCTTCGCCGAGCTCACCAGGGAATGGCGGACCGAACTGCGCAAGGTCGCACGGGGCGATATCGAACCGGGCGCTGCCCAGCCGGGCAAGAAAGCTCGCGGGCTCCCAGCTGACAGGGGCGGCCCAGTGCGGGCACCCATTGCCGGCCTTGCCGCGGCGCGGATCCAGCGGGCCTACCGCAGGCTCGCGAGGGCCGGTGCGGCCGTCACCGCGAGCTCACCGGAGGAAGACCTTCATATGGTGCGCAAGCGTGGCAAGGAACTGCGGTACCTGCTCGAGTTCTTCGCCGCGCTGCACGACCCGCCGACACACCGCAGCGCCGTCAGGGAGCTGAAGCAGTTGCAGGACTGCCTCGGCGAGATCCAGGACGGGCACGTGCAGCGCGAGGCGATCCGGGCGCTCGCCGTGCGGATGGTGGCCGAGCGAGCCGCGCCTGCCGCCACACTGCTCGCCATGGGCGAGCTGGCGGCGCAGCTCGACGCGGTAGCGAGCGAGGCACGCGACGACTTCGGCAAGCGTTTCGCCCGGTTCACTGGGGGGCGCAGCGCACAGCTCATCGCCAGCCTCACGAAGGTCGCCGCCGCGTGAAGGTCTACGCCGCTTACAACGTCAAGGGCGGCGTCGGTAAGACATCGGCAGCGGTCAACCTCGCCTACCTGGCCAGCCGCGAGGGCAACACCCTGCTCTGGGACCTGGATCCGCAGGCCGCGGCGACATTCCTGTTCCGGATCCGGCCGCGGGTGAAAGGCGGCAGCAAGGCCCTGGTGCGCGGTGCGAGGCCGCTGGACGCCGCGATAAAGGGCACCGACTTCGACAACCTCGACCTGCTGCCTGCCGACTTCACCTACCGAAGGATGGACCTGCTGCTCGACGCGGCCAAGAAGCCCACGCGGCAGATCGCCCGGCTGCTCGCGCCGCTGGCGCGCGAGTACGACACGGTCTTCCTCGACTGCCCGCCGAGCATGTCGCTGGTGTCAGAGAACGTGCTGGACGCCGCGGACACGCTGATCGTGCCGCTCATCCCGACAATGCTCTGCACGCGCACCCTCGATCAGCTCACCGGCTTCGTCGACTCGTTCGATGGCCACCGGCCGGCCATCGTGGCGTTCTTCTCCATGGTCGACAGGCGCAAGCGGCTGCACCGCGACATCATCGAGCACCTGCCACGAGAACGCTCCGACGTCGCCAAGGCCGCCATCCCCGCCCTGTCGCTCATCGAGCAGATGGCAGTCCGCCGCGCGCCGGTGCCCGCCTACGCGCCGCGGAGCAAGGCCGCGCAGTATTACCTGGACCTGTGGAACGAGATCTCGGTAACCAGCTGAGGCGCCCGAGCAACTGGTACATCCCGCCTCGGCGACGGCTCCCCCGTCGGCGACGGCGCGGTTGCCGGGGCCGAGGGGAATCAGCGGCGACGCGGCGGGCATTGTGGTGGTTAGGAGCAGAAACCGAGGAGTTGGCGCCATGTCCGTCCGCCGGCTGAATCACGCTGTGCTTTACGTCAGCAATGTGTCACGTTCGGTGCGGTTCTACCGCGAGACGCTCGGTTTCGAGATCGCGACCGAGATCGCAGGCCGCGCCGCCTTCCTGCGCGCACAAGGCAGCTCTAACGACCATGACCTCGGGCTGTTCCAGGCCGGAGATTCCGCGCGGTCAGACAGCGGCCAGGGCGCCCGGCTTTCCGGTGGCGCACCGCGCCCAGGGCTGTACCACCTCGCCTGGGAGGTCGGGACCCTGCCCGAGCTTGCCGAGACGCGCGGCAAGCTCGCTGCGCACGGTGCCCTCGTCGGCGCGAGCGACCACCGGGTGTCGAAATCGCTCTATGCGAAGGATCCTGACGGTATCGAGTTCGAGGTGATGTGGCGGGTCCCTGCGCAGGACTGGGTGGACGAGCTGCGCAAGGGCGACATGATCGCGCCGCTCGACCTGGACGCGGCGCTGGCTCGCTGGGGTGACCTCGTGACAGGCGCAGCCGCAGGCTCGGCGACCTGACCCCGGCAGGGCGCGCGGGGCGCGGAGGCCGGCGAGGCGGGGAGGCGAGCGGGGCGCGCAGGGGGGCGCGCAAGACGCGGGCCCGGTGGGGCGCGCGGGGCGCGGAGGCGCGCGGGGCGCGGAGGCCGGCGAGGCGCGCGGAGGCCGGCGAGGCGCGCGGGGCGCGGAGGCCAGCCGGGAGCGCAAGGCACCGGGGCCGGGCGAGGCACGGGGCAGCAATTTTCCCTCGGCCGCACCGATCAGCCAGTATTATTACTAACCGGTAGGTATCGGATAGGGGGCGAATGTGCGGTCTCCTGAGCAGCTACGCAGCCGCGCCGTACGCACGGTCCGCAGCGTTACACGGAGTACGGGGACGGCGGCAGCGGCGGCAGCAGAGCCCGGCGCCGCCGCGGCGCCGGACGGCACCGTCGCGACAGCTCGGGGCAGCACCGTCACTGCCGCCCGGGGGAGCAGGGTCACGGCCGTGACCGCTGCCAGGGGCGGCGTCGGTGCCAGCGTGATCGCCGCCAGGGGCAGGGCTGCCAGCGCCGCGCGCAAGCTGGGCGCCGCGGCGCTGCGGCTGCCGCGCGGGACGCACCCGGTGGCCGTCCAGCGCAGTCTTGCCGTGCCGATGCCTGACGGCGTCACCCTGCTCGCGGACAGGTACTTCCCCGCAGACATCAGGGACCAGCGCGGCGGCGGGGAACAGCCAGGCAGCGAGGACCGGGCGGCCGGCCGGGATCAGGCGGGCAGCGGGAATCCGCCGGTGATCCTGGTGCGCTCGCCGTACGGGCGCGGCGGCTTCGTCGGCCTCGCCTACGGCCATTTCTTCGCACAGCACGGCTTCCAGGCGATCGTGCAAAGCGTGCGCGGCACGTTCGGATCTGGCGGCGTGTTCGATCCACTCGGCAACGAAAGGGCGGACGGGCTTGCCACCGTCGCGTGGCTTAAGGCGCAACCGTGGTTCGGCGGCACGTTCGCTATGTACGGCCCGAGCTATCTCGGCTACTCCCAGTGGGCGATCGCCGCTGACGCCGGGCCAGAACTCAAGGCCATGGCCGCGCAAATGGCCGCGTCACAGTTCCACGACGCGGCCTACGTAGGCGGCGCGTTCGCTCTCGAGTCCACGCTCACCTGGAGCGACCTGACCACCCGCATCGAGCGGCCGATCGGCGGGCTGACCGCGGGCATCACGTCCATCCGCCGGGCTAGGCGTGCCGCTTCGACGGGACGGCCGCTTGCCGAGCTCGACACGCTCGCCGCGGGTGCGCCGGTGCCGTTTTTCCAGGACCTGCTGTCCAACACCGCGACCGATGGGCCTTACTGGCAGCAGCGGGACCATAGCGGCAGCGTGGCCGACGTGGCCGTCCCTGTCAGCCTGCTGGGCGGCTGGTACGACGTGTTCCTGCCGTGGCAGCTGCGGGACTACGCGGTGCTGCGCGAAGCCGGCCGGCAGCCGCAGCTGACGATCGGGCCGTGGTATCACGCCGACCCGCGGCAGCTGCGCGCGGCGAGCGCTGAAGCGCTCGCCTGGTTCCGCGCCCATCTCCTCGGCGAGCGGTCCCAGCTGCGTGATCAGCCGGTCCGCCTGTACATCACGGGAGCGGGCGAATGGCGTCAGTATCCGGACTGGCCAGTGCCCGGAATGCGGCAGGAACGCTGGCACCTGCAGCCCGGCCTGCGCCTTCAGCGCGCGCAGCCCGCGGCGTCGCCACCTGACACCTACCGCTACGATCCCGCGCACCCGACACCCACGCTCAGCGGCCCCACGCTCGTTGGCAACTCCGAGCCTGAGGACAACCGCCGCCTTGAGATGCGCAAGGACGTGCTCACGTTCACCGGCCCGACGCTGCGGTCCGGCCTGGACATCATCGGGCCGGTCACCGCCGACCTGTACGTCCGGTCTAACCGCGTCAACACAGACTTGGTCGTCCGGCTCTGCGATGTGGGGCCGACCGGCGCGTCGATTAACGTCTGCGATGGCGTGCGCCGCCTGGTGCCCGGCAGCCCTGAACCCGCCGCCGACGGCGTGCGGCGCGCGCAGGTCGATCTCTGGCCGGCCGGGCACCGGTTCCTGCCGGGTCACCGGGTGCGCGTCCAGGTGGCGAGCGGAGCCTACCCGCGGGTCGACCGTAACCCCGGAACCGGCGAGCCCCTGGGCGCCGCCAGCATGGTCACCGCTGACCAGGAAGTCTTCCACGACCCCGAACACCCGTCCGCGATCGTGCTGCCCGTAACCGGCTGACCGCGTGACTCGCCACATGCAAGCGCACGCGGATGAGCCCAGATCACCGTGGAGATCACTGTGACCAGAAGGTGCCAGCTCGCTGCCATCCGCGCTCAACACTGATCTCCGCGCGCCGCCTCTTCCATCGCGGCACGCCGGTTATCAGGCGGCACGCGCGGCGCGAGCGAGGTGGCGCGCCTGCCGTAGCGGTTCCGGCGTGCGGCGCCTGCACCAGCTTCTTAGCACCACATCGACCGCCACGTCGACGCTGGTCCGCCAGGCGGCGTGGACGGCAAGCGGGCGGGTACCTGCCCGAGTCCGCAGCCACCACCCGACCTGCTCGCCGTCGACGACGAGCGGGCTCGCGGCGCCGTAACGATCAGGTGGCCAATCCGGATGAGCGGCCGAGTTCCTTTCGTGCGCCGCGAGCAGCCCCCGGTGGGTGACACCGACGGTGGGCAGGCCGAGCACCGCACCGAGGTGCAGCGCCAGGCCCGCGCGCCGTGGGTGATCGCGCCCGGTCGCGTTGACGAGCAGCACGGCGGGTTCGGCAGGCAGGTCACGGACGGCAGCCTCCAGCAGCGGGCCCTCGCGGAGCGCCAGCAGGCCTGGTTCATAACGGCCGCCCGCCGTACCCGCGCGGACCGTTCCAGCCAGGTGCCGGTGGCCGCGCAGCGCCACCGCGGCGGCCCACGCGGGCTCACCTGCCGCGCCAGGGCCATAGCGGTCACGCCCGAAACACACGAAACAGCCTGCGATGATCAGATCCCCGGACGGCGGCCGCCAGGCGGGCGGCGCGGCAGCCGCCAGGCGCTGCTGCTCCTCGATCAGGTCATCCGCCCCCGTGGGCCACATACCATCCAGTCTCACTGGTATTCAGCGGTCGCGCACCGCGCAGCCGTTCGGGAGTAGCGGGTTTGGGGCATTTCTGATCAGGGATTCCCGTGTCTGCGTGGAGGCAACCATGGCTCTGCACGTCAACTCCGAGGTCGGCCGCCTCAGGCAGGTCATCGTCCACCGGCCTGGCCTCGAGTTGAGCCGGCTGACCCCGTCAAACGCCGCCGGCCTGCTATTCGACGACGTGCTGTGGGCACGGCGGGCGGGCGAGGAGCACGACGAGTTCGTCGCGGCGATGCGGACGCGTGGCGTCACCGTGCACCTGTTCGGTGACCTGCTCCGCGACACGCTCGCCACGCCCGAGGCGCGCGCCTACGTCCTCGACCGGACCTTTGACGAGCGGTTCTACGGGCCGATGGCGATCGACGCGGTGCGCAACGCCTTCGACGCCATGGACGTCGACATGCTGGAGCAGTACCTGGTCGGGGGCATTACCAAACGCGAACTGCTCGAGCGTATCCCGCAGCCGCCCAGTGTCTGGTTCCACTCGCTGGCCCTTGACGACTTCGTCCTCAGCCCGCTGCCGAATCATCTGTACACCAGGGACACCTCGTGCTGGGTTTACGCCGGTGTGTCGATCAACGCGATGCGCAAGCGGGCCAGGCGGCGCGAGACCATTCACTACGAGGCCCTGTACCGATGGCATCCGATGTTCGCGGGCAAGCGGTTCGAGGTCTGGAACGAGGGCACCGTAACGGCGCCTGCCACGATGGAAGGCGGCGACGTGATGCCGGTCGGCAACGGCTCGGTGCTGATCGGGATGAGTGAGCGGACCCAGCCGCAGACGATCGAGATGCTCGCGCGACGCCTCTTCGCTGCGGGCGGGGCAGCGCGCATCGTCGCGGTCAACATGCCGAAGGCACGGGCCGTCATGCATCTCGACACGGTCATGACCATGGTCGACCGTGGGGTGTTCACCAAATACGCCGGGCTCGGGATGCTCCCTTCCTACACGATCGAGCCAGGTGACAACGAGAAGGAACTCAAGGTCACCGACCATCCGCCGGCCGACATGCATAAGGCGATAGCGGCGGCGCTCGGGCTCGACGAGGTCAGGATGCTCACCCCGAGCTACGACGTGTACACCGCAGAACGCGAGCAATGGGACGACGGCTGCAACGTTCTGGCCATCGAGCCTGGCGTCGTGATCTCCTACGAGCGCAACGACACCACCAACACGTTCCTGCGGCGCAGCGGCATCGAGGTCATCACCATCAGGGGCAACGAGCTTGGCCGTGGCAGGGGCGGCTCGCACTGCATGACCTGCCCGGTGGAACGCGACAGTTAGGTTTTCGTGATCATGGTACCTAACCCGGGCCGCGCATATCACGGGGCTAGGTACCACGATCACGACAAGGGACGGTGCGCCTCAGGCCGGACGAGGCTAAGAGTGCGCGGCCGGGCCGCGCGTAGCGCCACCATGAACGCCGCGCTCGTGCAGGATCAGCAGGGTGTACGCGGCCAGGGTGGAATCGTCGGTGATGGCACCGTCGACGATCATCTGCTCGAACGAGCCGCGGGAGACCCATGCCTGGCGCATGTCCTGTTCCTCGTGTTCGCGCTGCGCCTCGCCATGGTGCAGATCGGTGGCGAGGTAGACGTTGCAGCCCTGCCTGCTCATGCCGTGAGAGCAGTGCAGGAAGCCAAGATGCGCGAGCGTGCCCGCGCGCAAGCCGGTCTCCTCGGCAAGCTCGCGGCGCGCCAGCTGCTCAGGGTCGGCGGGCGCGCGGTCAGGCATCGTGCCCTGGGGAAAACTCCAACTGCGCCGGCCGATCGGGTAGCGATACTCCTCGACCAGGTGGAACCCGCCATCCTCGGCCGGGATGACGAGCGCGAAATCTGGCTTGTCGATAACGCCGTAAATGCCGCGTGAGCCATCGGGCCGCTCGATCTGGTCCTCGCGGACGGTCATCCACGCGTTTTCGTAGACGACCCGCGACGACAACTGCCTGATGGCGGGTCCGTCGCCCGCTTCGTGGTTCATCTCCGCGCGCCCGAGATGGCAGGCCTGCGGCGTTCCACAGGCCCGTCGTGGCCCGCAGCGCGCTCCACAGCGCGCTCCACGGCGCGCTCCACTGGCCCGCCGTGTTCCACCGAGCGGTGCGGCGGGACGACGATGCGGCGGGCGAGCGCGTTAGCCACCCGGGTTTCATGGTCCTTGCGGACAAGGTGCAGGCACAGGTCGATCCCCGCGGCCGCGCCCGCGGAGGTCAGGATGTCCCCGTCGTTCGACATACGACGGTGTGCATGGCTGGAATTTAGCGCATGATGTCGTTCCAGTCACTTTCCCGGCCCGCCCCGTGGCCGAGGCTGGCTTCATGGGACAAGGCAGCAGCAGGACTGCAGGTCCGCGGCGGCCTGCATGGTTATCCGGTCCGTGGTGAATGCGGGCTGTTCGTATGGGCTGGCGAAGATCGTCTAAGGTACAGGCCATGGCTGAGTCGCTGCGATACGCGGTGGGTGTACCCAATGTCGGCCAGTTCGGTGAGCCGCGGCTGCTGGTGGGTCTTGCGGTGGCCGCCGAGGAGGCCGGCTGGGACGCCTTCTTCGTGTGGGATCACCTTTTGTACGCCGATCCGCGCTGGCAGGTGGCGGATCCGACCGTGGTGATCTCGGCAGTGGCGGCACGGACCACGAGGATCAGGATCGGTGTGCTCGTCACGGTTCTGGCCAGGCGGAGGGTGGCCAAGGTGGCGCGCGAGACCGTCACCATCGACCATCTGTCAGCGGGCCGGCTCATCTTCGGCGCCGGGCTCGGCTCAGTGCCTGCCGAGTTCACCGCGTTCGGTGAGCCCGGCGACGCAAAGGAGCGCGCGGCACGGATGGATGAATCACTCGACCTGCTGAACGCGCTGTGGACCGGGCAACCGGTGACGTACACCGGTGAGCACCTCACCGCCACCGATGTCACCATGCTCCCGCGACCCCTGCAGGAGCCGCGGATTCCTATCTGGTGCGCAGGGCGGTGGCCCAACAAGGCTCCCTTCCGGCGCGGCGCGCGGTGGGACGGGGTAATGCCGACGCACACCAGGTACGGCCTCGGCGAGACCATGCCGCCCGCCGAATTCGACGCGGCGGTGCGCTACACGCAGGCACAGCGCACCGCGCAGACCTCGTTCGACGTGGCGCTGGAGGGGCGCACGGACGGCTCCGCCGCCGACCGCGGCGCGCAGCATGTTGTGCCCTACGCGCAAGCGGGCCTGACCTGGTGGATCGAGGCGCTTGGCTGGTGGCGCGGCGGCACTGCCGACGCGCTGACCCGCATCCGCCAAGGACCGCCCCGGATCACTGGCACTCAGGTTTAGGTAGTCTCGTAGCGAAATGCCTGAGTCATCCGCTAGCCGGCAGCGCAAAGACCGCTATCCCGGCATCGACACCAGCGTCGCCCATCCGGCCAGGGTGTACGACTACTGGCTCGGCGGCAAGGACAACTTCGCCGCCGACCGCGAGGCGGGAGATCAGGTGATCGCCGCGCAGCCCGCCATCCTTGTCGGCGTGCGCGCGAACCGCGCGTTCCTCGGGCGTACGGTACGGTACCTGGCCGGCGACATGGGGATCAGGCAGTTCCTCGACATCGGTACCGGTATCCCGGCCGCCAACAACACCCACGAGGTGGCGCAGTCGCTCGCGCCCGAGTCCCGTGTCGTCTACGTGGACAACGACCCGATCGTGCTGGTGCACGCCCGCGCGCTGCTGAACAGCACCAAGGGCCCGACCGCCTACCTGGACGCCGATCTGCGTGACACCGGGAAGATCCTCAAAGAGGCCGCGCGGACGCTGGACTTAAGTCAGCCGGTCGCGGTGATGCTGCTGATGATCCTGCATCTGATCCCCGATTCCGATGATCCGTACGGAATCGTGCGGCGGCTGATGGATGCGACTGCGCCTGGCAGCTATCTGGTGCTGTCACATCCGGCAAGCGACATCGACGCGGATGCCGCCGCGCGGGCGGCGCGGCGATATAACGCGCTCGTGTCCACCGCCCAGACCCGGCGCACGTACGCGCAGGTCTGCCGCTTCTTCGACGGCCTCGACCTGCTCGAGCCCGGGGTCCTGGCGACCAACAGGTGGCGGCCCGCTGATGGCGTCGGCTCGCCGGGCCGCGCGCCCAATTACGCGGGGGTTGGCCGCAAGCCGGCGATGTGACCGGAGGCGCGGAGTCACCCACGCCGGGTGACGCGGCCCAACTCGATGCAGGTCATCGTGGTTTCGTGGTGGAGACTCAAGCGCAGGCGCGCGCGAGGCGGCTGCAGCAATCCGGAACGCAATCCGTTGAGCAACCCGTGAAGCCGGCTGCTAAGAAACCCGCGAATCGACCGGCGAAGCAGGCCGCGAATCGACCGGCGAAGCAGGCCGCCAAGCCTGCTCAGCCGGCAAGCGCGCCCACCGCCCAGCCGCGGCGCACGCATCGTCCGCAGCCCGATATCGCGCTCGCGCAGCTAACCCCGGCAGAGCGAGCAGCACGCGGCAAGGCAGCGCGGGCCGAGGTGCCCCGCGCCAGCCATGCGGTCTTCGACCCGCCCGCGGACCGCCCGGACCCGGTCAGCCTGCTGGAGCAGCAGGGAGTGTCACGGGTGCCAGAACTGGTGCCTGTCCGCTACGGACGCATGCTCGTCTCGCCCTTCACCTACTTCCGTGGCGCCGCCCTGCCCATGGCCAGCGACCTGGCCAAGACGCCTAGCTCCGGCCTCGTGGTGCAGGCGTGCGGCGACGCTCATCTGTCGAACTTCGGTGTCTACGCCTCACCGGAGCGCCGGCTCGTGTTTGACGTCAACGACTTCGACGAGACCCTGCCCGGGCCGTGGGAATGGGATGTCAAGCGGCTGGCGGCGAGCCTCGAGGTGGCGGCACGAGGCAACGGGTTCACCGGCAAGCAGCGCCGCGACATCGTGACGGCTGCTGTGGCGCGCTACCGGGTTGCGATGCGGCGCTTCGCGAGCATGCGCAACCTTGAGATCTGGTATGCGCACGCGGAACTCGACGAACTGCAGGCGCAGTTCGGCGCCATGCTGGACAAGCGCCAGCGCAAGACCGTTGCCAAGAGCATGGCGAAGGCGCAGACAAGGGACAGCCTGCAGGAGTTCGACAAGCTCTGTCACCTGGTCGACGGCCGGCCGCGGATCGCCGCCGATCCCCCGCTGCTCGTGCCGATGTCCGATCTGATCGCCGGGCAGCCGGACGCGGCAGGACTCGAAGACCAGCTTGGCCCGCTCATCGGAATGTACCGGCGCACGCTGGAGACAGACCGCCGTTACCTGCTCGAGCAGTTCGTGTTCGCCGACATTGCCCGCAAGGTCGTTGGTGTCGGGAGCGTGGGCACCAGGTGCTGGATCGTCCTGATGCTCGGCCGCGACGAGTCCGATCCGCTGTTCCTCCAGGTCAAGGAGGCGGAGCGATCCGTGCTCAGCAACTTCGTCGGCGCGAGCAAGTACGCCAACCAGGGCCAGCGGGTCGTCGCGGGCCAGCGGCTCATGCAGGCGTCCAGCGACATCTTCCTCGGCTGGCAGCGGATTGACCGCGGCCTCGACGGCAAGACGAGGGACTTCTATGTCCGCCAGCTGCGCGACTGGAAGTTCTCCGTTGACATCGACGGCATGATCCCAAACGGCATGCGTTTGTATGGCGAGCTCTGCGGGTGGACGCTGGCGCGGGCGCACGCCAGGTCCGGTGACCGGATCGCCATTGCCTCCTACCTGGGCGGCGGCGATACCTTCGACCGGGCGATCGCCGAATTCTCCAGCGCCTACGCCGACCAGAACGAGCGCGACCACGCGGCGCTCGCCGCCGCCGCCGCGTCAGGGCGCATCAAGGCCGAACGCGATATCTGAGGAGCTCGCCCCATACGCGTCGCCTCTGCGGGACGCCTCACGGCCTTATCGGGGGCACAACCGGGCCATCAGGCACCGGGCCTTCCAGTGGCAGCTCGCCGCCTTGCGCCGCCGCCCGCTCCTGCTTGTCAGGTATCCCGCGCACCAGCGTGATGATCATGACGGCGATGGCGGCACCCGCGACGGGACCGGCGACATAGACCCACCAGCCCGTGTAGTCGTTGCCGACGATGTCGGGCCCCAGCGAGCGGGCCGGGTTCATGGACGCCCCGCTGATCGGGCTGGCGAACAGCCCCAGAAGCGCGACAGTCGACCCGACGGCGATGGCCGCATTGTGGCCGATGCTACGGTGCCCGGTCGCCGTGTTGAGGATAATGCTCGCCAGGATCGCGGTGAGAACCATCTCCATCACGAACGACCGCCAGTCGCCGCCCGGCTTGGCGATGGGATAGTTGCCCCCCTGACTGACGTCACCGAACATGAGCTGAAGGAACAGGGCCGCGCAGATCGCACCCGCAAACTGGGCGACCAGGTACGGCAGCACCCACGCCATCGGGAACACCCGGCGGCTGGTGAAGGCGAAGGTAACGGCTGGGTTGATGTGCAGCCCCGATAGCGGGCCCCAGGCATAGATCATGGCCATCACGGCCGCACCAGGTGCGATCACCGCGGCCGCCCTGCTGACGGGGCCGCCGCCGACGTAGTGGTTGATCACACCGGACCCGGCGGCCACGGTCACCAGCACGAACGTGCCGATGAATTCGATGATCACCCGGATCCGCAGTGGCCGCTGCCTGAGCGTGTCTTCTTCGAATCGGATCAGGTACCGGCGCCTGAGGGCGTCAGCGTGCGCCTGATCCATCTGCCCACTGACGCCAGCCATGCACCCTCCCGACGACCCTCGGTACACGCTGAACTATGCGCGGACACGCCGGGGATTGGATCACCCGCTCGGGGTGACGCGCGACCGCCGCGCGCGGGCCGACAGTTGACGCGGCATCCCTGCTCTTTGAGGCTCACGTCATGCACCCACTCGCCGCTACCTCCCCGGCAAGCTCGTACGGCATCGGGACGTACGGGGAGCCCAGGACTCTGCTGCGGCTCACCGCCTTGCACCGGCACCGGCCAGCAGAATTGCGCGTGAATTTACCGGCGATTACCGCGTCCTTCATGTGCGCGGATAGGCCTACGGCCGACGTCCCAGCCGGGGTGATGAGTCAGCTGCCGCCGCGGGTAAGTGCGGTGGTGCAGGGAGAGCCAAGGAAACAGCGACAGCCAGGAACGGCGACGGGCCAGGGGAACGACGATGGGTGCTGAGCGTGAGCGGGTGGACGGGTTCGGGCATTTGGAGGACGGGTTGCGGCAGGCCAGCCCGTGGTATCTGTGGGGGCCGTATGTGAGTGAGCGGCAGTGGGGGACGGTCCGTGAGGATTACAGCGCGGATGGCGAGGCGTGGGATTACCTGCCGCACGACCATGCCCGGTCGCGTGCCTACCGGTGGGGTGAGGACGGGCTGGCTGGTTTCTGCGACGTGGAGCAGCGGCTGTGCCTGGGGCTGGCGTTGTGGAACGGCCGCGACCCGATCCTGAAGGAGCGCCCGTTCGGGCTGACCGGTGCGGAGGCCAATCACGGCGAGGATGTCAAGGAGTACTGGTGGTACCTGGACGCGCTGCCCAGTCACGCCTGGAACCGGTGGCGCTACCACTACCCGCAGGCGGCGTTCCCGTATGAGGACCTGCGGGCGGAAAACGGCCGCCGCGGCAAGCACGACCCCGAGTACGAGCTGCTGGACACCGGCGTGTTCAACGATGACCGCTACTGGATCACCGAGGTCCATTACGCCAAGGCCGACCCTGCCGATGTGCTGATGACGGTCCGGGTGACGAACGCCGGCCCGGAGGCCGACACGGTGCATGTGCTGCCGACCGCGTGGTTCCGCAACACCTGGTCCTGGGACACCGGCGCGCCCAAGCCGGCCCTGGTGGGGGCAGGAGGTTCCGCGGTCACGGTGGAGCACCCGTTCCTCGGCTCACTCGGGCTGCTCGCCAGCGCGGGCCCGGACGGCACGAGGCCGGTTCCGCTGTTCTGCGAGAACGAGACCAACGTGGCGCGGCTGTACGGCGCGGCGGCGACGACGCCGTACCCCAAGGACGGGATAAACGATCACGTGATCCACGGGGCGGGCACCGTCAACCCCGATCAGCGCGGCACCAAGTGCGCCTTCTGGTACAAGCTGACGGTCGCGCCGGGCGAGACCGCCGAACTGCGGCTGCGGCTGCGCCCGACGGGCGCCGCGCGCCGCAGGCAACCGGGTGCCGCGGCGCCGCTCGGCAGCGATTTCGACCGCGTGGTGCGTGAGCGCCGGGCCGAGGCTGACGAGTTCTACGCGGAGCTGACGCCGGAGGGGGCCAGCGCGGACGAGGCGATGGTGATGCGGCAGGCCTTCGCCGGGATGCTGTGGAGCAAGCAGCTGTACAACTACGACGTGGCCCGCTGGCTCGATGGCGACCCGACCCAGCCGGCCCCGCCGCCCGGGCGGCGGGACGGCCGCAACGCGCGGTGGCGCAACTTCGATTCCTTCGACCTCATGTCGATGCCGGACAAGTGGGAGTACCCCTGGTTCGCCGCGTGGGACCTGGCCTTCCACTGCGTGACGCTGGCGCACCTGGACCCGGCGTTCGCGAAATACCAGCTGATCTTGCTGTGCCGCGAATGGTTCCAGCACCCGAACGGGGCGCTGCCCGCCTACGAGTGGGACTTCGGTGACGTGAACCCGCCGGTGCAGGCGTGGGCCGCACTCGAGGTGTTCGCCATCGACGGCGGCCGCGATCTGGACTTCCTGAGCCGGGTGTTCGACAAGCTGCTGGTCAACTTCACCTGGTGGGTCAACCTGGAGGACGCCGGCGGCAACAACGTGTTCGAGGGCGGCTTCCTCGGGCTGGACAACATCGGCCCGATCGACCGGTCGCACCTGCCGGTCGGCGGCACCCTGGAGCAGTCGGACGCGACCGGCTGGATGGCGTTCTACGCGATCGCGATGGCCGGCATCGCCGGTGTGCTGCAGCGCAGCGGCCACCGCCCGGCGGTCGATCTGGTGCTGAAGTTCCTCGAGCACTTCGCCGCCATCACGGACGCCATGGACGACCAGGGCCTGTGGGACGAGGCCGACGGGCTGTACTACGACCGGCTGCTCACCCCGGACGGGACCGCGGTCCCGGTCAAGTACCGGTCGATGGTCGGCATCATCCCGCTGCTGTCGGCCGCCGTCATCGACGAGGGCTGGCTGACCCAGGCAGTCACGGTCGGCAAGCAATTCGCCGGCTTCCTGGACCGGCACGGCCTGGCCGACCCCGCCAAGCTCGGCGAAACCGGCATGCTGCGCGGCATACCCGGCGACCAGCGGCTGCTGCTGTCCGTGGTCGGCGTCGACCGGCTGGAGAAACTGTTCGCCAAGCTGTTCGACACCAGCGAGTTCCTGTCCCCCTACGGGCTGCGCGCGCTGTCCGCCTACCATCGCGACCATCCCTACCAGCTCGACGTCGAGGGGTTCAGCGCCACCGTCGACTACGAGCCCGCCGAGTCCACCACCGGCATGTTCGGCGGGAACTCCAACTGGCGCGGGCCGCTGTGGTTCCCGCTCAACTACCTCGTCGTCAGCGTCCTCGAACGCTACTACCGGTTCTTCGGCGACGAGCTCACCATCGAATACCCGGCCGGCTCCGGGCACAAGGTGCCGCTCGACGTGATCAGCCTGGACCTGCAGGACCGGCTCATCTCCCTGTTCATCACCGGCCCGGACGGGCGGCGGCCGTGTTTCGGCTGGGCCGACCGGCTGCAGCACGACCCGGCGTGGAAAGACAACCTCGTTTTCAACGAGTACTTCCACGGCGACAACGGCGCCGGGCTCGGCGCCTCCCACCAGACCGGCTGGACCGGGCTGATCGCGGACGTGATCCGCCGCCGCCACGGCGCGGTCAGCTCCGTCGGCGACGTGATCCGCGGTCTCGCCCGGAGGCCCAGGTCATGACAGCGCACGACTTGGCGCCCTCGGCATCCAGCCGCAGCCGGCGGTGGGCGGCCTGGCCGTGGGCGGCCTGGCCGTGGGGCGGCCTGGCCGTGGGCGGGCCCGCCGTGGACAGGCTGGCGGTGGACAGGCCGACCTGGTATGCCGAGATAAACACCTACGATCAGGTTGCGCCGGGCGCAGCCGGGATATATGCAGGCGACCAGTCGACCGTTCGGTCCCGGTCGATCGTGGCGCTACGCGGTCCGCGCCCGTAGATGATCGCGCTGCCCCGGCGGACGATCGCTGTCAACCGGCCCGGCGGACGATCGCACTCATCTCATCGGCGTCGAAGGCCCGCAGCGTGTTGGTACGCACGTTGCCCCCACGGCATAGCTGGAGAAGGGCGGCCACAGCGGTCTCCTCGTCGGCAAACTCGATCACCGCGACCAGGTCATACTCACCCACGGTCCAGAGCAACTCGCGCACCTTGCCGCCCCCGCGCTCAACGAGCCTGGAGAAGTCCCCGGCCCGCGCGGTGGTGTTCTCGAAATCCTTGATGCCTTGTTCAGTCCAGTTGATGAGAGATACGTAGCTCGGCATGTTCATACCCCCGTTTGCGGTCAGACCCCCCGACCACAATTCACTAAGCAAAGTCGCAGGTCAAGGCTGTGACGGCGATCCAAGCGACAGGCGCTCCTGGCGACCTTCGCCCAAACACCGTGCACATTTGCCGTGCATATTTTGCCGTGCACATTTTGCCGTGCAGATCTTGCCGTGAGATCTTGCCGTGAGATCTTGCCGTGCAGATCTTGCCGTGCACTTAGGCCCCGACTAGCTGCCAGGAGCGCGCGCTGGAGCCCCGCATCTGCAGGATCTCCGCAATTGGTACTACGTTTGCGGCTGTCGATCATGAAACGCGGGACAGCGCAGCCCGCAACCCGGCCATGATCCGATTTCGTGTTGAGTTTCCTGCAAATAGCGCGTGCAGGTTAACACGGAATCGGATCATGAACCGGGCCAGCGCTGGCCCGCGGTGCTCGCCGCCACGCGCGCCGACGACCTCCCCGCCTGCAGTTACGCACGGTGCCGCTGAGTTCAGCGGCACCGTCAAAGGCCGACGGTGCGGCTAAGGCCGACGGTGCGGCTAAGGCAAACGGTGCGGCTGCGATGAGCGGTGCGGCACGCAAGGTGAGCCGTGCCGGTGAGGTGCGTGCGGCGCGGGGTGCGAGACGGGTTCCTCGCGGCGCGGCTGAGGTGTGCGGCGCGCTGAACTGGCAGGGGGCCAGGATCATGGCCAGTGGGGCTACCGCGGGTCTGTGGCGGGGGGGCCATCGACCAGACCGGCCCGTCTCAGGGCGTCCGCGAGCGCACCGCCGCCCGAACCACCACCAGACCCACGACCCCCCGAACCACCACCAGACCCACGACCCCCCGAACCACCGCGGTCACGGCCGCTGCCCGCGTGGCGCGACTGCCCGCTGCTCGGCCCATGGCTCTGAGCGCGGTCGCCATCCGGTGACCGCACATCGGGTTGCGCCCGCTTACCTCCGGCGCCGCGCGCACCACCAGGACGGCCCGGCACCGAGCCGGCAGAAGCGGAATCACCACTGGCGGCCCCGCCACCAGCCTCGCCGACCTCGTCGTCGAGACGCAGCGTGAGGGCGATGCGCTTGCGAGCGATGTCAACGCCGACCACCTTGACGCGCACGACGTCGGCTGGCTTAACCACCTCGCGCGGGTCCGCTACGAAACCCTTCGACATCGCAGAGATGTGCACCAGGCCGTCCTGATGCACGCCGACATCGACGAAGGCGCCGAACGCGGCGACGTTGGTGACGAC
Organism: uncultured Actinomycetota bacterium; assembly: GCA_963727015.1. GTDB lineage: Bacteria > Actinomycetota > Actinomycetes > Streptosporangiales > Streptosporangiaceae > DATFVJ01. The sequence goes on from CAVSEV010000012.1 coordinate 520,221, forward strand.
ACCCTCGAGCACCATGCCCGCCCGAAGGTCCGCCAGGGTTTCCACGCCCTCCTTGAACGACGCGGTGGTGAAGGCCGGCCGCGGGTCGCGGCCAGGTTTCTCGAGTTCCTTCAGGATGTCTGTCACAGTCGGTATACCGAACGTGACGTCAGCGAACTCCGCCGGCTTGAGCCCGCGCAGCACCGACGTATTGCCGATCAAGGTGATGATGTCACCACCCGTGGCCGCGAGGATCCTGCGCACCACCGGATACGCCTCGGGGTGCACGGCGGAAGCGTCAAGCGGGTCGTCGCCAGCGGGGATGCGCAGGAAGCCGGCGCACTGCTCGAACGCCTTCGGGCCGAGGCGGGGCACGGCCTTGAGCGCACGCCGCGACCGGAACGGCCCGCCGGCGTCCCGGTGCGCGACGATGCCCGCCGCGAGCCCGTCACTGATGCCAGAGACACGCGAGAGCAGCGGCGCCGAGGCAGTGTTGACGTCGACGCCCACCGCGTTCACGCAGTCCTCGACGACTGCGTCCAGCGAATGCGACAGCTTGGCCTCGGACAGATCATGCTGGTACTGACCGACGCCGATCGACTTGGGGTCGATCTTGACGAGTTCTGCGAGCGGATCCTGCAACCTGCGTGCGATCGACGCCGCGCCGCGAAGCGACACGTCAAGGCCGGGCAGCTCACGCGAGGCATAAGCGGAGGCCGAGTAGACCGACGCACCCGCCTCCGACACCATGACCTTGGTAAGGCCCAGCTCCGGGTGCAGCTTGATCACCTCACCGGCCAGCTTGTCGGTCTCGCGTGAGGCCGTACCGTTGCCGATCGCGATCAGTTCGACCCGGTGTGCGCGCGCCAGCCGTGCCAGCACCGCGACCGCCTCGTCCCAGCGCCGCCGCGGCTCGTGCGGATAGATCGTCTCAGTCGCCACCACCTTGCCCGTCGCGTCCACCACCGCGACCTTTACGCCGGTACGAAATCCAGGATCGAGGCCAGCTACTGGCCTCGCGCCCGCGGGCGCGGCGAGCAGCAGGTCACGCAGGTTGGCAGCGAATACGCGAACCGCCTCCTCCTCCGCCCGCTGCCATAGGCGCATGCGCAGGTCGATGGACAGATGGACGCTGATCCGCGTCCGCCAGGCCCAGCGCACCGTGTCCATCAGCCATTGGCTGGCCGGACCCCCGGCGGGTGAGATCGCGAACCGCCGCGCGATCCTCAGTTCGTAGTCGGTCGCGGCGTCCCTGCCGGGTGTGAGCGGTTCCTCGGGCTCGAGCGTGAGGTCGAGGATCTCTTCCTTCTCGCCGCGGAACATGGCCAGGATCCGGTGCGAAGGCAACCTCGTGAACGGCTGAGCGAAGTCGAAGTAGTCGGCAAACTTCGCCCCGGCCTCCTGCTTGCCCGGATGCGCCCGCGACACCAGGCGGCCCCGCGACCACATCTGCTCGCGCAGCGTCCCGATCAGGTCCGCGTCCTCGGCGAACCGCTCAGAAAGGATCGCGCGTGCGCCCTCCAGTGCGGCCGCGGCGGCGGGCACACCCCTGGCCGCGTCCACAAAGGCAGCGGCCGCCAGCAGCGGGTCGGCCGCTGGGTCGGCGAGAATGTGATCAGCCAGTGGCTCCAATCCGGATTCCCTGGCGATCTGCGCCTTGGTGCGGCGCTTGGGTTTGTAGGGCAGGTAGATGTCCTCCAGGCGCGCCTTCGAATCAGCGGCCATGATCTGCGCCTCGAGTTCCGGGCCAAGTTTGCCCTGGCCGCGGATCGACTCCAGGACGGCGGAGCGTCGCTCGTCTAGCTCACGCAGGTAGCGAAGGCGCTCCTGCAACGTCCGAAGTTGCGCGTCGTCGAGCGTTCCAGTCGCTTCCTTGCGGTAACGGGCGATGAACGGCACCGTCGCCCCGCCGTCGAGCAAGTCCACGGCGGCGCTCACTTGCCGTTCGGCCGCGCTGATCTCGGCCGCGATCCGCTGATAAACAGTCACCGTCACGATTTTGACCCGCCTCTCACCCGCGCACGACAAGGTGCAGCTTCCTATTTACCGCAGCTGGCTTCGCGCCGCACAACCTCGGCACCGCCAGGGTGTTGAATGAGCCTTAACGGCTGCGCGGTGGCGGCGATCATGAAGGGGTGCTCCCCCGGCCGGGTGAGCGATGCCTCATGCCTGTTCCACCGGGCGTCCCTGCAGGACGATCTGCTCGGCACCGAGTTCCGCGACGATGTCAAGGCGCCCTCCGAGGGCGGCGGCATAGGCCGCGAGGGTGCCGACCTCGGTGGGTTCGGGCGTGCCGTGCTCGATCTCCCACACCCGCTCCGGCCCTATGCGCATCCGCCCCTATGCGCATTTGCTCGGCCACCTGGGCCTGGGTCAGCCCGCTGCGGCGGCGCAACTCGACGAGCCTGTGCGCACGGTTCCTCGCGGCGAGCGCGGCCGCGCCTGCCTGCGCCTCCGCGGCCTCGCCCGGGCAGAACTCGCGGCGAAACGACTCCTTGTCATAGGACGTGAACGATGTCACTTCCGCCGAAGCCGGCCAGCGCGCCGCCCGCGTCCTGCACCGCCCGCGCCGCCTGATAGCTGGCCTTGACAGTCTGCTTGCGGGTCCTGAAGGCAGCCACCTTGGCGATCTCTCGCGGGTCGTCCATAGCTGCTTTCCTCCCATAACCACGCCCGGGCGCAATGTCCCACGCAGCGGGGCGGCAGCCAAGGCGCGCACGCTAGCCTGACGCTGTGGCTTTCTCCGGCTGGCCCGCAGAGGCGATCGAGTTCTACGAAGGGCTCGCAGCGGACAACTCAAAGCACTACTGGCAGGCGCACAAGGCCGTCTACGACGAACTCGTGCACCAGCCGATGACCGAGTTGCTCGCCGAGCTCGAGGCTGAGTTCGGCGCGGGCAAGATCTTCCGGCCCTACCGCGACATCCGCTTCAGCCGCGACAAGTCGCCCTACAAGACCGCGCTCGGGGCCACCCTCGCCAGCGGCGGCTACGTTCAGTTCTCCGCGGACGGACTGAGCGCGGGCTGCGGCAAGTACCTGCTGAGCCCCGGACAATTGGATCGCTACCGGCGCGCTGTCGCCGACGACGCGAGCGGAGCCACGCTGACCGCGATCGTCACCACGGCGCGGCAGGCCGGCCTCGAGGTTGCCGCCCACGACACGCTCAAGACCTGCCCGAAGGGCTACCCCAAGGATCATCCGCGCGTCGACCTGCTCCGCTACAAGGGCCTGATCACCTGGCAGCGGTGGCCAGCGGGGGCCTGGCTGGGCACGCCCAAGGCGAAGGCCAGGGTGCAGGATTTCCTGCGCGCGTCGGGGCCGCTGAATGACTGGCTCGCCATGCACGTCGGTCCAGACGCCGACCCCCATCGCCATTGAGCGTTGCTGCTAGCTAGCGCCGCGCGACAACGAACGTTAGGGCGCGGCGGCACGCACAGCGGTCACCCGGTAGGCACCCCGGCGCCGAGCAGCGCGGCGGCCCAGTCGTGTGCCCGGTCGAGTTCACCAGCGCGCAGCGGGCCCTCGGCCCCTTCGACGATGAAGCCCTCCGGCTCGGCCGCGAGGCTGTAGCCGTGCTGGCGCAGGCGGTGGGCGATGCCCTTGGCGGCGCCGCCGGCCAGCCGGGAAGCCAGCCGGGTGTCGAAGGCGGCGGCGCGGTGGCCGTTGCCGGTCTTGGGCATGCCGTGGAACCAGTCACGCAGGCCAGGGCCTTCTGCGTCCTGGTCGAGCGGATGTTCCTGCGTGGCACCGGCCGCATTCACCTTGGGCGGGTCCCTTGTGACACCCTCCACCGCATCCCTGCGGCTCCTTGCGATCGTCATGCCGTGCGCGTGCGTCGGCCCGCCGACAACAAGCACATCGGCGGCGGCGACCAGGTCGGGAGTGGCGCGGGAGACTGGCAGGCAGTTCACCACCGCCTCGGCGGCAGCGTCGCGGATCCCGCGCTCAATGGCACCCGCGACCCGGTGGGTGTTGCCGAATATGCTTTCGTACACGATGAGAACCTGCATGACTCCTCCTGTTCTCACCTTCTAGGGCATGTCTCGCAGATCCTTGGCGGCGCGGCAGTGCTGTCCAGGACCCCAGACGACGACCCGAGTCGTGGGCGGCACTGTTGTCCTCGCCGATAGCTCCACTGTCGGCTCCTCCTCCGCCTCGCCGGTCGCCGCCTGGATCACCGCCCGCATCCACCGAGATCTACGAGACATGCCCTAGCCTGCGCCGATACGGCGCGAGCCGGGAGGGGCCGGACGTCGGGGAGTGATGTGACCTATGTCCCTGTGGGACTTCTGGATCGACCGCGGCGGCACGTTCACCGACGTTGTCGCGCGCCGGCCCGACGGCAGCCTGACCGCATGCAAGCTGCTGTCGGAGGATCCTGAGCGGTACGACGACGCGGTCATCGCGGGCATTCGCCGGCTGCTCGGGGTGCCTGCGGGTGAGCCCGTGCCCGCCGGCCGGATCGGCGTCGTCAGGCTGGGCACGACGGTCGCGACGAACGCCTTGCTCGAACGGAAGGGCGAGCCGACCGTGCTCGTCATCACGAGGGGATTCGCCGACGCGCTCCGGATCGGCTACCAGAACCGGCCGCGCATCTTCGACCGGCAGATCGTCCTGCCCGAACTGCTCTACGCCCGGGTGATCGAGGCAGGCGAGCGGATCGGCGCCCGCGGCGAGGTGATCACCGAACTCGATGAAGATGCCCTCCGCCGTGACCTGCGTGCGGCCTATGCCGACGGGTTCCGCTCAGTCGCCGTGGTCTGCATGCACGGCTACCGCTACCCACGGCACGAGATGCGGATCGGTGAGATCGCCCGCGCCACCGGCTTCTCGCAGGTTTCCGAATCCCACCGGACGAGCGCGCTGATGAAGCTGGTGTCGCGCGGCGACACGACCGTCGTGGACGCCTACCTTTCGCCCATCCTCGGCAGGTACGTGGATCAGGTGGCCGCCGAGCTACGCGGAACCAGGTTGCTGTTCATGCAGTCCAACGGCGGTCTCGCCGATGCGGGAACGTTCCGCGGCAAGGACTCGATCCTGTCCGGGCCTGCCGGCGGCATCGTCGGCATGGCACGGACCTCGGCGGCGGCCGGCTTCGACCGGGTGATCGGCTTCGACATGGGTGGCACGTCGACCGACGTGTCACACTATGCGGGCGAGTTCGAACGCCAGTACGAAACCGAGGTGGCGGGGATCCGCATGCGGGCGCCGATGCTGAGTATCCACACCGTCGCCGCTGGGGGCGGATCGATCCTGCATTTCGACGGCAGCAGGTACCGGGTGGGCCCTGATTCCGCGGGAGCGAATCCCGGACCAGCCGCCTACCGGCGCGGCGGGCCGCTCACCGTCACCGACGCGAACATCGCGCTCGGCCGCATCCAGCCGGCCTACTTCCCTGCGGTGTTCGGGGACAGGGGTGACCAGCCAGTCGACGCCGGCGTCGCGCACGACCGCTTCGCCGCCCTCGCGCGGCGGATCGAGGAGGCCACCGGCGACAGGCGTGGCAGCGAGGAGGTGGCCGGCGGGTTCATTGAGATCGCGGTGGCGAACATGGCCAATGCGATCAAGAAGATCTCGGTTCAGCGCGGTTACGACGTCACCGGGTATGTGCTCGCGACGTTCGGTGGCGCGGGTGGCCAGCATGCGTGCGCGGTCGCCGATGTGCTCGGCATGACCAAGGTGCTTGTCCACCCGCTCGCCGGGGTCCTTTCCGCGTACGGGATGGGGCTCGCGGATGTCATCGCGATGCGCGAGTCCGCGGTGGAGGTGCCGCTGGCCCCTGCCATACTGCCCGAACTCGACCGTGCCGCCAGCGAACTCGAAGCCGGTGCGCTCGCCGAACTCGCCGGCGCGGGCGTCACGGAAAACCAGGTCAGTAGCATCCGCCGGGTCCACCTGCGCTACGACGGAACCGACACCGCCCTGCAGGTGCCGATGGGCCAGGTAGCCGCGATGGTCAGTGAGTTCGAAGCAGGTTACAAGCAGCGCTTCTCCTTCCTCATGCGCGACAAGCCGATCGTGGTCGAGGCAGTGTCGGTCGAGCTGGCAGGCGGCGGCGAGCCCGCTGTCGCAGAACCGCCGCGCGCTCGGGCGCCCGGTGAGCCTGCTCCACCGGTCCGGATGTTCGTCCGCGGCGGGTGGGCCGACGTGCCACTGCATCGCCGCGGCGAGATGCGCCCGGGCCAGGTGGCCGAGGGCCCGGCGATCATCGTCGAGGACCTCGCCACGACCGTCGTGGAGCCCGGCTGGCAGGCGACGGTCACCGGCCTCGGCGACCTGCTGCTCAGCCGCGTAGGCACGCGGCCGGGCGGCCCGCCCACCGGCGACAGCCCCGCAGTCAGCCGTAGCGGCGCGGCCAACGACGGCACCGCCGCCAACGGCAGCCCCGCGGCCGGCCACGGCACCGCCAACGACAGCCCCGCGGCCTGCTATGGCGCCGACGACACCGCGGCCGCCGCCGTCGATCCGGTGCGGCTCGAGATCTTCAACAACCTTTTCATGTCCATCGCCGAGCAGATGGGGGTCCGGCTGCAAGCCACGGCTCACTCCGTGAATATCAAGGAACGCCTCGATTTCTCCTGCGCGATATTCGACGCGGCCGGGAACCTGATCGCCAATGCGCCGCACATCCCCGTGCACCTGGGCTCGATGGGCGAAAGCATCAAGCTGGTGGCCGAGCGCAACGCGGGCCGGATCCGGCGCGGCGACGTCTACATGCTGAACGATCCCTACCACGGTGGCACGCATCTGCCCGACATCACCGTGGTCACGCCGGTATTCAGGGAAACGGGCGACGAGACCCCGGCGGGCGACGAGGTCCTTTTCTACGTCGCGTCGCGGGGCCACCACGCGGAAGTTGGCGGCATGACTCCGGGTTCGATGCCGGCGTTCAGCACCCGCATCGAGGAAGAGGGAGTGCTGATCGACAATTGGCTCCTCGTTTCCGGCGGCGTGCTGCGGGACGCCGAGACGATCGGCCTGCTCAGCTCGCCGCCGTACCCCTCGCGCAATCCGGCCACGAACATGGCGGACCTGCGCGCCCAGATCGCCGCCAACGAGAAGGGCGTGGCTGAACTGCACAAGATGGTCAGGCAGTACGGGCTTGACGTGACGGCGGCGTACATGGGCCACGTGCAGGACAACGCCGAGGAAGCCGTGCGGCGCGTGCTACCCGGATTGCGCGACGGCGAGTACAGCTACGAACTTGACAACGGTGCAGTGATCAAGGTCGCGGTCCGCGTCGACCGGCGAGCCCGGACAGCGGAGATCGACTTCACCGGCACGTCGGCGCAATTGGGCGACAACTTCAATGCCCCATCCTCAGTCGCGATGGCGGCCGTGCTTTACGTGCTGCGGACCTTGGTGGCCGACGACATCCCGCTGAATTCGGGCTGCCTCAAGCCGGTCCGGGTGACGATCCCGCCCGCGAGCATGCTGTCGCCGGGCTACCCGGCGGCCGTGGCCGCGGGCAACGTCGAGACCTCGCAGGCCATCACCGGCGCGCTCTACGCCGCTCTCGGCGTCATGGCGGAGGGGGCAGGCACCATGAACAACGTCACCTTCGGCAACGATCTTCATCAGTACTACGAGACGGTCGCGGGCGGTTCCGGTGCGGGGGCCGGATTCGCAGGCACCGACGTCGTGCAGACGCACATGACCAACTCAAGGCTCACCGACCCCGAGGTGCTCGAGTGGCGCTACCCGGTCCGCCTCGACTGTTACCAGATCCGCCGCGGCAGCGGCGGCGCGGGACGCTGGCCAGGCGGCAATGGCGGCCGCCGCCATATTCGCTTCCTCGAGCCGATGACCGTGACCACGCTGAGCAGCCACCGGCGGGTACCGCCTTACGGCATGGCGGGCGGGCAGCCGGGCACGCTAGGCCGGCACTGGGTGCAGCGCGCCGACGGCTCGGTGACCCCGCTTCCTGCGTGCGCCTCGGTGCAGGTCGCCGCCGGCGACGTGTTCGTCATCGAGACGCCGGGCGGCGGCGGATACGGGCCGGCCGCCTGACGGGCGTGCCCCCTCCCCCGGCACGCGTTCTCCGTAAGATGACGGGCATGGCGCAATCAGCACAGTCCGGTCTCCCGGTCACCACCGCGTTCGAGCTGCCGGGCATGACCGTAGAAAAAGACCTCGGTGTCGCGTTCGGCCTGGTCGTGCGCAGCATGGGCTTTGCCAGGTCGGTGGGTGCCGGGTTCAAGGCGCTGCGTCAGGGTGAGGTGACGCAGTACACGGAACTGCTCGAGGACAGCCGGCGTCACGCGATCGACCGGATGATCGAGAACGCGCGGCTGCTCGGCGCCAACGGCGTGGTCGCGATGCGTTTCGACTCCTCCGAGATGGGCCAGCAACTCACCGAGATCGTCGCGTATGGCACGGCCGTCGTCGTCCGGCCCACGGCGTAGCCGTGCCCGCGCCGCAGCCGGGCGGGCCACGTGCCGCGATCAGCGACGCCGACCGCGAACAGCTGATTGCGCTGCTGCGCGAGCACTACGCGCAAGGCCAGCTGGGCCTCGACGAGCTTGACCGGCGTGTCGGCATCGTGCTTCTGGCCGAATTCGCCGACGAGGCCGGGCCGGCTGTCGACGGCCTTCCTGCCCTGCCCGCCCCGGCCGGAGGCCGGGGCGGGCAGGGCAGGACTCCACGGGTACACGGCCGCAGGCACGCGCAGACCGCTACGCCGGGTACCGGCTGGCTGCCGACGTCCGAGCGGTTCCGCGACCCGGCCACTGGCAACATCATGCGCGTCTGGATCGACCCGGCGGACCAGAGCCGCCACTATGTGCCGGAGGACGCGGGCTGAGCAGCGGCGGGGGCGTCCCTGGCAGGCTCGAAACCGCAACCTCCGATACGGCCGGCCGCGCTACTTCTGCACCCGCCAATTCGATCTCGCCGTGGAATACGTCGGCGACCTGGAAGTCAGACCCGCACGACGAGTGCCGAAATGGACGTGAAAAGCTGCTGAGGCCGCTAACTGCCGCCGGTCCGGCCCGGCCGGATGGGCATATCCCAGCCGGATGTGCCTATCCGGGACGGCCGGACGCGGCATGCTGTTCAGGGCGGAAGATCAGGCAGCTGCTTGTCGCGTGCGCGTACAGCTTTCCCGCCGGATCGGTGAGCCTCGCCTCGGCCAGGGCCAGGCGCGCGCCGACGTGCCGCACAGTACCCTCGCAGCGCAACCGCCCGCTGGCCGCGGTGATCGGCCTGATGAACTTCACGTTCAGGTCGATCGAGGTGTAGTAGGCCCCAGCAGGGAGCATGCTGTGCACGGCGCAGCCGCAGGCCGAGTCGCAGAGGGTCGCGTAGACGCCGCCGTGCACGGAGCCGATCGGGTTGTAGTGACACTCGGCTGGGGTGATCTCGAAGACCACCTTCCCCGGCTGCACGGATACCAGGGTGAAATCAAGCGTCAATGTGATCGGCGGCGGCGGTATCGTGCCCGCAATCAACGCCTGGAAAAACGCCAGGCCATCAAGTTCACGCGCCGCAGCGGCGGAGATGGCGGGATCTTCCCACTGGTACTGGCGCTGCCTGGTGCTGCCCTGCTTGGCGGGTTGCGTCACGGTGCGGACCTTTCTCTTGCGTGCTCGGCAGGCGCGTCTCTTGCGTGCTCGGCAGCAGGCGCGCCTGAATGGTCACCGCGTCAGCCGAGCGGTCATAGCAGGCATCGGGCCAGCGGCGTCCGATAATGGCCAGTACGCGCCTGTTCTCCGCAAGCACGTCCATCACGGCTACCATGGCACCTCGTGCGTGCGCACGGCCGGTGAGTATCCGCAGCAGCGCCGATCCGACGCCACGGCCCTGCCACTCGTCGGCCACCACCATGCCGACATCAGCAACCCGGATCCCGTCAGGTCGCGTGCTGTGCACCGCCATGGCGTGCCCGATGATCAGCCCACCTTCGGCCGCCACGATGACGTCGGTTTTGCCGCCACCGCCGCACAGCAACCGGGCAGCGGCGGCACTCGACGGAGCCGCGGCCGTGAAGAACCTGAGATACCTGGTCCGCGGCGACAGCCCGGCGAAAAAGGCACCTATCGCGTCGCTGTCCAGGTCCGAGGCGGGCCTGATGCTCGGCATCCGTCTCCGCCCGCTGCCCGGCCCGGATGACGGTGCGCGGGCCTGTGTCTGGGTTCGTTTCACGGACCTAGCATCCGCCGAAGTTGCTGAGTCTGTCAACTGGACTTAGCATGCGGGCATGAGACGTCCGTGGGCGCTTGACTACGACTCGGCCAACTGCACGATCGGCGCCGCCGTGCAGATGATCGGCGAGAAGTGGACGTTCCTTGTGCTACGCGAGGCGTTCAATGGAGTCCGCCGCTTCGATGACATGCAGCGGCGCACCCGGGCACCTAGGCAGATCCTCAGTGACAGGCTCAGCCGCCTGGTCGGCGAGGGTGTGCTCAGGAAGGTGCCCTATCAGGAGCGCGGGCAGCGCAGCCGCCACGAGTACCGGCTGACGGAAAAGGGGATGGACCTGTTCCCGCTGATGGCTGCCCTGCTGGAGTGGGGGGACAAGCATGCCGCCGTCGATGGCGGTCCTTCCGTGGTGCTCACGCATCGCGACTGCGGTGCGCCCGTCCGGCTCGAGGTGACCTGCGCGCGCGGCCACGTGCTCGGATCCGCCCGCGACGTGACGCCGCTGCCAGGCCCGGGCGCGCGGAAGATCGCCTAGGGGATCGATGAAGCGGGCCAGCAGCCCGCCACGATGATCCACCAGGGGCTGGCCCTAGGACGCTGGTGCTAAACGACCAAATCTAGTCATAGGACCGAATACGAATCGTAATACTCATTGGTCAACGGCACTGATCATTCTTACTCTACGTGAAAATTGACGAAAAACACCAGCCTCCTAGGGCGTGTCCCGTAGATCTTGGTGGATGCGGGCGGTGCTCCAGGCGGCGATCCGGCAAGGCGGAGGAGGAGCCGATAGTGGAACTATCGGCGACGACGACAACGCCGCCGGTCGTCGTCTGGGCGCCGATCCGCGCCGCCAAAGATCTACGGGACATGCCCTAGGGCGTGTGAGGCAGTCTCTGGCGGCGCGGATCGGCGCCCAGACGACCGACCTTCTACCGGCCGCTGGTGGCCGTGGTAATGGCACCGCCGCGTCAGTTGTCCTTGATCGTGATCCCCAGCGCGGCCGCGAGCATCGGGGCGATCGGCACGAGCTGGCCTGAATCGATAATGGCGCCTTTGAGTGACGCGTAACTGTCGGCAACGTCGAGTTCAGTGGCACCGCGAAAGTCCGTGCCGGCCAGCTCGGTGCGCCCGAATCGCGCCCGGTGCAGCGCGGATCCCGGAAACCGGACGGAGCGCAACGCGGATCCCGACCAGTCGACGTCGCGGAGCACGCAGTCCTCGAACACGACGTCGCTGAACCTGGACTCGCGGAAGTTGACCGAGTCGAGCTTGCAGCCCGAAAACAGCACCCTGCGCCACTGCGAGCTGAATGCCTCCACGCCGGCGAATGCGGCCGACAGCACCACGGCGTCCGACCACTGCGTCTCAGCGAGGTTGCTGCCAACCACGCGCGCCCCGCGCAGCCACACGTCATGAAACTTCGAGCGCCGCAGCCCGCACCCGGTGACGGACAAGGACGTGAAGGCACACTCGCCGAACCTCGTGTTCGGCGCCTGGGCGTCATCGAACTCCAGCCGGTCGAAATGGACCGTCTCGTACACCCCGGCCCGGTCGAGCGGGCCCGTATGCGGGCGGAGCAGGTCCGCGAACGGTAGCCCCGCAAGCTCTCGAGCGGCTGTCATTACCGGTGACCTTATCTGCCGCCGATATCCTCGCTCCACACCTCGGGGTAACCCGTCTGGAATTCCCGCATCGCGGCGACGCACCGTTCATCGGCAAGCAGCACTACCTCAACCCCGCGGCCGGCGAGAAAGCCCAGGTCGCCTTCGAACGTCTCCGCCTCTCCCACGACCACCCTCGGGATCTGGAACAGCAGGACCGCGCCACTGCACAGCTGGCAGGGGGAAAGCGTCGTGTAGAGCGTCGTGTCCAGGTAAGAGCGCCGCCGGCCGGCATTACGCAGGCATGAGATCTCGCCGTGGGCGACCGGGTCGCCGAGCTGTACCCGCTCGTTGTGCCCGGCCCCGAGAACCGAGCCCCCTGACGCGAGGACGGCGCCAACGGGAACGCCACCGCTCGCGAGGCTCGCTCGCGCCTCCTTGCGGGCCAGGTCCATCATCTCGCTGTCCGCAGCCACGGGCCGCCCGAAGTCCATGCCGGCCAGCGTAGGTCATCCAGAAGATGCCGCAGGCGCGGCGAAGCCTGCGTTCTCCGGCCCGCGGCCGCCGCTATCCTGTCCGCATCCGGCCAGTTCAGGCAACCGGTCCAAGGGCTTGTCACCGGGCCGGGCGGGGGGAGACTAGCAACATGCGCTACCTGGAAATCGGAACCGCCAAGAAGATCTCCAAGATCGGGCTTGGCACCTGGCAGTTCGGCTCGCCTGAGTGGGGTTACGGCCAGCCCTACGCCGACCACGAGGCGCACACCATCGTGCGCAGGGCACTTGACCTTGGCATCACGCTGTTCGACACCGCCGAGATGTACGGCTTCGGGCGAAGCGAGCGGATTCTCGGCCGCGCTCTCGGTGATGAGCGCGAGCGTGTCTTTCTCGCGACGAAGATCTTCCCCGTCCTGCCGCTCGCCCCGATCGTCGAGCAGCGCGGCGTCAAGAGCGCGAACAGGCTCGGGGCCCGCAGGCTCGACCTGTACCAGGTGCACCAGCCCAACCCGGTCATCCGTGACTGCACCACGATGCGCGGCATGCGCGTATTGCAGGCGGTGGGCCTGGTGGACGAGATTGGTGTCAGCAACTACTCGCTGAACCGCTGGCACGCGGCCGAGCAGGCACTCGGCAGCCGGGTGCTGAGCAACCAGGTCAGATACAACCTCGCCGACCGGAGGTCAGAACGCCACTTGCTGCCGTTCGCCCGCGAGCACGGCCGTGTCGTGATCGCCCATAGCCCGCTCGCCCAGGGACTGCTTTCCGGCAAGTACGGCCCGGGAAACCGGCCCGCCAACAGGATCAGGGCCGCCAACCCGCTGTTCCTGCCAGAGAACCTGGACCGTGCCGGTGAACTGATCGCGACACTGCACGAAGTCGGCAGGGCCCACTCGGCCACCGCCGCGCAAGTCGCGCTCGCCTGGGTCATCCACCACCCGCAGGTGACCGCGATCCCCGGTGCCTCGAGCGTGGCTCAGGTGGAGAGCAATGCGGCCGCGGCCGAGATCGAACTCAGCCGGGAGGAGTACGAGGTCCTCAGCGCCGCGGCCGCCCGGTTCCGGCCGGTCACCGGGCCCGCCGCACTCGCGCGGCTGGCGCGCTCCAGGATCAGCCGCTGACCTGGCAGGCGCGCACACAGGCTGGCGGGCCAGCCCGCGCAGCCGTTAAGGATGTGCATGGGTTTGATCCTTCGTACCACTGCCCCGGACGGGGGGGCCACGGAGCCGTCGTGCCCTGAGCCCCAGGATGGGGGATCACGGTCAAGTGGGGCTCGCCCCCGGCTGGCCGAGACCGGCAAGACGGCATTGACGCTGGGTGAGCAGGGCGATCTTGTCGTGGCCCGCAAACGCGTTACGGCACAGCGCGCGTGCTCCGGCGCCGCAGTCGTGCAGGATCGCGCCACCGGTGGAACTGGGCACGGAAACGGTGACGCAGCCGTTGCGGGAGGGCCCGTAGGCGTCTTGATGTGTCGCCGCCCAGATCCCCGCCGCTCCCAGGCCGAGCACGATCACCGCGCCTGCCACCACCATCAGCCGCTTCGCGCGTGCTGACAGGGGTCCAGAGAGCCGCTGGCTTCGGCCATCCATCACGGCCGAAGTATAAGTCGGCCAGTATTGACAGGATCCGCAACCTGCGGTTCGGGCGCGAGGACTACTACCTGCGGCTCGTGAGCTAGCGGTGCAGTCCGGGGATCCGCGGCGGTGTTGGCTGTCATGCGCCACTCGGGCAGACTGTGGCCATGCCAGATCATTACCGCGCCCCAGGCTGGTTCACCAGGAACGTCTTCAACCGCATGGTCGCCTTCCTGACCCGGAACGGGGTGAGCCTCATGGGCTCCCGGGTACTCGCGGTCAAGGGCCGCAAAAGTGGCGAGTGGCGCACGACGCCGGTCAACCTGCTCGACTACCAGGGGCGTCGCTACCTCCTATCGGCCCGCGGCCACGGCCAGTGGGTGCGCAACCTGCGCGCCGTCGGGACCGGCGAGCTCCGGGTGGGCAAGCGCGTCGAAGCGTTCCGCGGGCGCGAACTCTCCGATGATGAGAAAGTGCCTGTGATGCGCGCCTACCTCAAGCGGTGGAAGGCCGAGGTCGGGGTGTTCTTCGGCGGGGTCGGCCCGGACTCAACCGACGAGCAGATCCGTGCCATCGCGCCCGATCACCCAGCCTTCGAGGTGCTCACCCCGCCCTGAGCAGCCGCAAGACCCCGGTCTAGGCAGCGCTGCCGCATGCCGCCGTCCGCCGCACGCCGCCGTGCCGCTACCGCACGCCGCGGGGACGGAACTGGATGCTGATCCGCGGTCCCGTCACGCGCGCGGTCTTGGGTATGGCGTGCTCCCACGTGCGCTGGCAGCTGCCGCCCATCACGATGAGGTCTCCGTGGCCGAGGTCGTGCCGCAGCGCCGTGCCGCCGCCGCGCGGGCGCAGCATCAGTGCACGAGGTGCACCCACAGAGACGATGGCGACCATGGTGTCCTGCGTCTTGCCGCGCCCGATAGTGTCGCCGTGCCAGGCGACGCTGTCGCGGCCGTCCCTGTACAGGCAAAGTCCCGCGGTGCGGAATGGCTCACCGAGTTCGGCTGCATAGTGCGCATCGAGCGCGTTCCTCGCCTCGTCGAGCACAGGGTCGGGAAGTCCCTCGCCCTCGGGGTAGAAGCTGAGCAGCCGCGGGACGTCGACGACCCGGTCGTACATGTGTCTCTTCTCTGCCTGCCAAGGAACGGACCGGACCAGGCGGTCGAACAGCAAGTCCGCACCGGCGACCCAGCTCGGCCTGACGTCGATCCAGGCACCGCGCGCCAGAGCAGTCCGCCGCACGGCCGAACCGAGCGGGCGCAGGGTTGCCTCATCGCCCCAGTCAAGCAGCGAACCCTGGAAACCAGCGGGCATGCGTCCATTGTAAGCCCGCATCAAACACGTGTTCGACATCCGGTGCCAGCAAACGCGCCTTCCTCCCGGCGTCTGGCGTCCGGCGTCCGGCCGCGTCCGGCGTCCGGCGTCCGGTGTCCGGCGTGACATGATCCGCAATTGTGTAAATCCACCCGCAAATAGTGCGGGCAACTCAACACAATCGCGGATCATGACTGCGACTGGCGGCGGGAGCCGGCCGGACCAGCGCCAGGTGCCGGCCGGACCAGCGCCAGGTACCGGGCGCCGGGTGCCGGGTGCCGGGCGCCAGGTGCGGGGTGCCAGGTGCCGGGCGCACCAGCGCCGGGTGCGGGGTGCCAGGTGCCGGGCGGCAGGTGCGGGGTGCCAGGTGCCGGGCGGCAGGTGGAAGGTGCCGGATGGCACGGTGGCAGGCATCCCGCGTCAGGCGCCAGGCGCCAGGCGTCAGGCATCAGGCATCAGGCATCAGGCATCAGGCATCAGGCATCAGGCATCAGGCATCAGGCATCAGTGTGCGGGGCGCGGCTGCGCCCCGGACTCCTGCCTGCTGCCGAGATAGGTACGGAACATCGGATGAACCTGGAAACGCTGGACGGCGGCGAGGTTCAGGTGCTGGACCTGATGCACGCCCACGAAGGGGGCGCGGTCACCAAGCTTGACCCTGTTGCCGCTGGCGGGCTGTGCGGTGAGGAACCCGATATGCCACAAGATCTCGATCAGGTCGCCCGGCTCGCGGTCGGGCAGCCAGGAGGAAGTGCCGCGGGTGGGGGTCTCACCAGTCGCAAGCTCGAGGCATAGCAGTTCGATGTCATCGCGGCTGAGGATCTCGGCCTGGCCGCGGAACGCGTCGAAGACGCCGAGCAGCCCCGGGTACTGGTACCGGTATTCGGCGGCGATGTCCTTGGCGCGCTCGGCGGAATAGGCGTGCTCGGTCCAGCCGATGGCCGCGTAAGGCAACGGCAGCCCCACCCCGCGCTCACGGGCGTGCTCGACGGTTTCTGTACAGAATTGGATGATTTCCCTTGGGCGGTGCAACGTCCGGCCGACCATGTATCTGAAGGAATTGTTCGCTGGGTGGCCAGGCGGGGTGGCAAAGACCGCGTTCCAGCACGCGCTGTCACCGGCCTGGTCGATGGCCTGATTATTGTGGCCATTTTCCTGCGCGCAGTGCCTGATCCGCTTGGCGATCAGCTTGAGCAGCGACTCCTCGGTCCAGCTGATCGTCTCGAGCAGGTCCCTGTACTTCTGCGCGTCCTCGTAGAGTGCGGGAATGTCGTCGTAGAGTTCCTGCCGCAGCGAAACGTACACACGGAGGTTGTCATTAATCTCGTTAACCGAGACACACGCCTGGAATAAGCCAGAGACAAACGCCTTGGCGCTTTCCGACGAATCCCAGCCGCGGTCAAGCTCGTCGACGAACACGACGACCCGTTGCCTGGCCAGCACCTGATTGAGATGCGGCAGCAGGTGGTTGATCTCCTCGAGCTTGTACAGCCTGTCTAGCTCACGCGCCTTCAGGCTGGCCTTGAGCGGCCCGACCCCAACCTTGATGCCCTCGAGCCTCCTGAGGTAGGAGACAAGGAGCGCCAGCTTGCCAAGCTGCCCATCTGCGTGATTGTCACGCACGTACTTGTAAATGGCGCTCGAAGCGCCCCGGCCGCCCTTCGCGGACACCTCCTTCATGATCAGCACATAGATGAGGTACTTCCAGGCGGCCGCGTAAGCGCCATGCTTCGCCCACGAGCCGGAACCCGCGGCCGCCGAGGTGGAGCCGAGCAGTTCGTAGGAGTAGTCCTCGGGTGCGAGTTCGATGACGTGACTTCCCGCGGCCCGCTCCCTGCTCGCGAGCACCTTGAAGATGGCGCTCTTCCCCGAGCCACGGTTGCCGAGGATGATCGTCTTGGCTCCCGAGCGGACCCGCTCGTACGCCGCGGATTCGACGAAGTATTTCTCAAGCCCGCGCCCGATGTCCCTTTCCGCCGCTGGCGCTCCGAACTCGAGACCGCGGAGGATCTTCGGCGACAACGCTAATCCGGCCATACCGCCCCTTCCCGTGAGCCAACCCCATTAGCCGCTCGCGGCGCGCGCCCGTGTGCGCTCAAGGTGCTCGAGGATCTGCTGCCCATACTTCGCCAGTTTGGTTTCACCAACACCGCTCACCTTGCCAAGCTGGGCCAGCGACGACGGAGGCCCCGCCGCGATCTCGCGCAGCGTCGCGTCGTGGAAGATCACGTATGCGGGGACGCCCTGCTCCTTCGCCGTGGCCGCGCGCCAGGCGCGCAACCGCTCGAAGACCTCCGCGGCTTCCGCGGTCAGGTCAGCGGGAGCGGCGCGCCCGGCTTTGCCGGCGCTACCAGGCTTACCAGCCTTATCAGGCTTGCCTAGCTCGCCGCTCGCGGTCGCTCGCGCCGGCCGCTCCGGCTCGCGCCGCAGCAGGACCTGGCGTTGCCGTCTCAGCACCTCGGCACTTGCACCGGTGAGCACCAGAGTGCCGTAGTCGCCCTCGACGGCGAGCAGGCCCTGGGCAAGCAGCTGGCGCACGACGCCGCGCCACTGCGAGTCGCGCAGCTCCGCGCCGATGCCGAAGACGGTCAGGGAGTTGTGGCCGTGCTGGATCACCTTGGGCGTCTGCTTGCCGAGCAGGATGTCGATGATCTGGCCGGCGCCGAACTTCTGGCGCCGCTCGCGCTGCAGCCGCAGCACGGTGGAGAGGATCTTCTGCGCGGCGATCGTGCCGTCCCAGGCCTGCGGCGGCGACAGGCACGTGTCGCAGTTGCCGCAGGCGGCGGAGCGCTGGCCGAAGTAGCCAAGCAACTGCACCCGGCGGCAGCCGACCGTTTCGCACAGGGCGAGCATGGCGTCGAGGTGCGCGCTTTGGCGGCGCCGGTGGGCGTCGTCACCCTCGGAGGTGTCGATCATCCTGCGGTGCTGCACGACGTCCTGAAGCCCGTAGGCGAGCCAGGCGGTCGAGGGCAGGCCGTCCCGTCCGGCACGGCCGGTTTCCTGGTAGTAGCCCTCGACGGACTTGGGCAGGTCGAGGTGGGCGACAAACCTGACGTCTGGCTTGTCGATGCCCATACCGAACGCGATCGTGGCGACCATGACGACGCCCTCCCCGCGCAGGAACCGTGCCTGGTTCGCTGCCCTGGTACGCGCGTCGAGCCCGGCGTGGTAGGGCAGCGCCTGGATCCCGCTGGCCACCAGGAATTCCGCGATCTTCTCCACCGAGGCACGTGACAGGCAGTAGACGATGCCGCAGTCACCCGGATGCTCGGTGCGCAGCAGGTCGAGCAGTTGCCGCTTGGGCTCGTTCTTGGGCGCGATGCGGTACCGGATGTTGGGGCGGTCGAAGCTAGCGACGAAGTGGCGCGCTCCCCGAGGTTCAGCCTGGAGGTGATCTCGGCGTGGGTGGCCTCGGTGGCGGTGGCGGTCAGCGCGATGCGGGGCACGTCGGGCCACCGCTCGTACAGTGCGGAGAGGGCGAGGTAGTCCGGCCGGAAGTCATGTCCCCACTGGGCGACGCAGTGCGCCTCGTCGATGGCGAACAGCGAGATCGCGCCGCGGTCGAGGAGCCGCAGTGTGGCCTGCGCCCGGAGGCGTTCCGGCGCCAGGTAGAGCAGGTCGAGGTCGCCGGCGAGGAACGCGGCCTCGACCTGGCGGCGCTCGCCGGGCTCCTGGGTGGAATTCAGCGCGCCCGCGCGCACGCCGAGGATGCTCAGGGCGTCGACCTGGTCGTGCATGAGCGCGATGAGGGGCGAGACGACTACCCCGACGCCTTTGCGCACCAGTGCGGGTATCTGGTAGCAGAGCGACTTGCCGCCCCCGGTCGGCATGAGCACGACCGCGTCGCCACCGGCGATGACGTGATCGATGATCTCCTGCTGGCCCGCGCGGTAGTTGCCGTAGCCGAACACGCGCCGCAGCACCCGTGACGCCTCGTCCGCCTCGGACTCGATGTCGGGGGAAACCACACCGACATCCTACGGATGTCCCGGTTACCGCCCCGCCGGATCCGCCACGGACCGCCAGCCGGATCTCAGAGTGCGGCTGTGAACTTGTCAGCCCGACGTGGTCCGTGCAGGCTCGGCCGAGGGCCCCGCCGCGATGAGTTCCGGCCGGGTCGCGGGTCTGTTCTGGTGCCGTAGGACGTCGGGCGACGCTGCCCGGCACGTAGTTTCGCGCAGCCAGAGCCCTGCAGGACGCCCGAACGGCTGCCGCGGTGGCGGTGACCAGATCGGTGCGCCGTCACCCCTGCGGCGTGACCCCTGCCGCGGAGTCCAGGCTGACATCCGACCGGGCGGCCTTCCACTGGATGCGGATGAACCAGATGAGCCCGAACAAGGTGAGAGCGGAGGCAACGTAGAAGTTCAGCCGCAGGCCGAGGAAATGCTCTGACGGGTCGACCCGCAGCGACTCCTCGAAGATCCGGAACGCCGAATAACCGGTCACGTAAAGGGCGAAAAGTCCCGGCGGCCTGATGCCGCGGTGATGGCCGAGCCAGACGAGCGCCGCAGCCAGCGCCAGGTCAAAGATCAGCTCGTACAGGAAGGTCGGATGGAACGTGGTGTAACGCGAGGTAGCCGGGTGGGCGTTGCGCGGGCGAGATCTCCAGGCCCCAGGGAAGGCTGGTCGGGCCGCCGAACAGTTCCTGGTTGAAGTAGTTGCCGATGCGCCCGATGCCCTGGGCCACAAGCAGCGCGGGCGCGACGGCATCCATGAAAACCGGCACGTTCGGCGCCGTGCCTGCGCAGCCGCCAGATGCCCACCACCGCGGCAAGCGCGACCCCGCCCCAGATGCCAAGCCCGCCGTCCCACACGGCAAACGGTCCCCACCAGTGCGGCGGGATGTACTTGGGCGTGGTGACATCGAAATAGATCCGGCCACCGATGATCCCGGCGGGCACACTCCACAGCGCCACGTCGGCGACCAGGTCCGGGTCGCCGCCCTTGGCACTCCAGCGCCGCCTGGTAATGATGATCGCCAGCGTTATCCCGACCACGTACATGAGCCCGTAGACGTGGATAAAGAGCGGGCCGATGTGGATACCGCTCACCGGCGGGCTCGGAATGTGCAGTGCCATGTGCGGATGCTAGCTAACCGCGCGTCGCGGCCGGTCCGCAGAACGGTACCCGATCAGGCTAAGGTTCACCATTGACGGACAGGTCACCATTGAAGGACACAGCGTAGCGAATGCGGGCGAGGTTGGAGGATGGATCCTTGACCGGCACAGCGGGCAGGGCCGGCACAGCGGGCACGGCCGGTAAAGCGGGCGGGGAAGGAAAGGCAGGCAAGACGGGCGGCGCGGGCGCAACGGGCAGCGCATGCGCAGCGGCCAGCGCGGGCAAGGCGGGTGGCGGCTTCAGTAGCGTGATCCCAGAACGGGAGGGTGAGCCGCCGAAGTTCGACACCTCCGTGGCCCACATCGCCCGCGTTCAGGACTACTGGCTGGGCGGAAAGGACAATTTCGCCGCCGACCGTGCGGCAGGCGAGGAGGGCATCGCCGCCTTTCCCGGCATGGTCGCCTCGGTGCGCGCCACCCGGGCATTCCTGGCGAGGACGGTCCGTTACCTGGCCGGCGAGGCCGGCATCCGCCAGTTCCTGGACATCGGCACCGGAATCCCCACCGCGAACAACACCCACGAGGTCGCACAGTCCGTTGCGCCGCAGAGCCGCATCGTCTACGCAGACAATGACCCCGTCGTGCTGAGTCATGCGCGAGCACTGCTCACCAGCAAGCCGGAGGGCGCCACCGCCTACATCGACGCCGACCTGCGCGACACCGGCCACATACTTGCCGAGGCCGCGCAAACGCTCGACTTCGGCGAGCCGATCGCGGTCATGCTTGTGGCGGTGCTCCAGTTCATCCCGGCAGACGACGACCCCTACAAGATCGTGACCCAGTTGCTCGCTGCGGTGCCTGCAGGCAGTCACCTGGTGATCGCCCACCCGGCGAGCGACATCGAAGCCAAGGCGATGGCCGACATGGCCAAGCGGCTCAACAAGCTGATGGCACAGCAGGTCGCGCTCCGCAGCCACGCGGAAGTATCGCGGTTCTTCGACGGCTTGACGATTGTGGAGCCCGGCGTTGTCCCGGCACCCGAGTGGCGGCCGGCCTCCGAGGTTGAGGCCGCAAGCGCCTCAACCATGTGGGGTGGGTTAGGGCGCGTCCCGTAGATCTTGGTGGATGCGGGCGGTGCTCGATAGTGGAAGCAGCACGGCCTGGGTTTGGGGATCAGCCGAAGCAGCTAGAGCGTGTCCCTGGCGGCTCACCATCCGCCACCTCCGCTCCGCACGCTCAGCCGAGCGACTGCGCGGGCCGCGTCGGCAGGCCTGCGGCCTTCCATGCCTGGAAACCGCCTTCCAGGTCGGTGGCACCCCGCAGCCCGATACGGCGAAGGCTCGCCGCGGCAAGTGTGGAGGCGTAACCCTCCGAGCACATCACGATGATCCTCGCGTCGGCGCGGGCCAGGGCCGGAATCCGGGCCTCGCTGCGCGGGTCGAGCCGCCACTCGAGCACATTGCGGCCTATGATGATCGCCCCGGGGACCTCTCCCTCAACGATCCGCTGTTCGAGCGGCCTGATATCCACCAGCACGGCACCGTCGGTGAGGGCCGCGAGGGCGGCCTCTGGCCGCAACCGCACCACGGCACACCTTGACTCGGCGATCAGCTCGTCGATGCCCGGCGCGCCGACCGGCAGGGCGTCACTGGTGAGGCTCGCCGCGGAAGCGGTCGCGTCGGCGAGCGCGGTGTCGTGGCCACCCCGGCCGCGCGCACCTTCTGGGCCGTCGATGGCGACCGTCTCCCTAGCGATCAGGCCGTAGACGGTCGGCTGGTAGTACGTCATCGCGACGAGAGGCGGGGAGTAGGCGTGGATGCTGATCGACGAACCCTCGCCGCCGTGCGCCACGTCGTGAACGTGACCGGGCCCGAACGCGGCGGCCTCAAAGGCGGTGAGGCGCCGCCTGCCCAGCCTGCGGCCGCTCGGGACACGGTAGTGCTCGACCAGGCTGCCTTCTGCAACGGCGAACGAGCCGGACGATCCCCCATGGTCATGCCAGTCCGTATCCTGGCCCCGCTCCCAGGCAAGCAGCCAGACGTCGCAGGTGCTGGTTCTGGACAGCGGCAGGTACCAGCGGACGTCAGGGTCGTGCACAACGAGGTCCGCCCACAGCTCGCCGTGCGCGGCCATCCTCGCCGTGATGGCCCGCAGCCGTGCGGGCGACAACCTGCCCGAACGAGGCACGAGAT
Organism: uncultured Actinomycetota bacterium; assembly: GCA_963727015.1. Taxonomy (GTDB): domain Bacteria; phylum Actinomycetota; class Actinomycetes; order Streptosporangiales; family Streptosporangiaceae; genus DATFVJ01. The sequence continues at coordinate 542,578 of CAVSEV010000012.1, forward strand.
CCGCGAGCACGCCGACGATCGCCTGCTGCCGTTGCGGGCTAACGCCCAGGCCGCGCCGCAGTCCGGACTCGGCCGTCGCGAAGGGTTCCTCAGCAGCACCCGCGCCCGAGACGGTGACGGCGACCGACACGCTACCTCCTTCGACAAAGCGATCCTACGCTCGCCGGGTGGCGTGGGATATCAACGCGCCAGGCGCTCGGGCGCGGGTCGCGGCTCGGTGTGCCGCCGTGGTCAGCCTGGCTGCCTGGCGTAGGCGACGGCCACCTCCGCGGCCAGCGCCGCGTTGTCCGCGATGAGCTGACGGTTGACCTCCACGCTACGCCCACCGCTCAGTTCATGGACAAGGGCGAGCACCGCCGGCGTGACTGCCTGACCGCTAACTCCCGCTCGCCGCACACGCTCTACCGCCGCCGCGATCAGCGGCTCAATGTCGAGGCCATGCGCAGGTGGCTGGGCAAGCAGCACGCCCGATGACGGGTTGAGGTCCCAGTGCAGCGCCGCGATCCTGGCCGTTTCCTCGTGCGCGGACACCGTCGCGGATACCGCCGGGCCGCCGTCGGCGCTGTAGAACAATGGCAGCGTCGCCGTCCGCCAGCCCAGCACGGGCACGCCGAGCGTCTCAAGGAGTTCGGCGGTAGCGCCGACGTCGAGTATCGACTTCGCGCCGGACGCCACCACCACGGCCGGAGTGCACGCGATCTGCACCAGATCGCTGGAAATGTCCAGGTTCTCTGCGAAGCCGCGGTGGACCCCGCCGATCCCGCCCGTCCCCATGAACCGGATGCCTTGGACCCGGCAGATCGCGAGCGTACCGCCCACCGTTGTGGCACCGAGGGCGCGCTGGGCGACGCAGACCGCGAGATCGCGCGCGCCTACTTTCCTGGCCGACGCGCCTGCCGCGGCGAAACGCTCGACCTCCGCACGACCCAGGCCCACCCGGACCGTCCCGTCGACGATGCCGATCGTGGCCGGCGTCGCCCCTGCCCGGCGCACCCGTTCCTCGGCCGCGAGAGCCACATCGAACCCTTGCCCGCCGGAGAAGCCATGCGCGATCAGCGTGGTCTCCAATGCGACCACCGGACGGCCGAGTCTCAGCGCCGCCGCGACCTCGTCCGAGGCCTCGAACGGGATCATCACGGCATGGCTCCCATCCTGGCGACCGCCCTGGCCGCGGCTCGCAGGCCCAGGCTGACCCCGCCGAGCAGGTAGCCGGCGGCAAACGCGTCGCCTGCCCCGGTCGAGTCGACCGCCCGGGTGGGCAGTGCCCGGTGCACTACCCCGCCTGCGCGCACGCCCCTGGCACCGAGCTTTACCACGAGATCGGCGCCAGGAAGCTCGCCGACCAGTTCGGCCTCAGCCTCGTTGCCGAATACGATGTCGGGCCGCAGGCGCGCGAGCAGGTCGCGGAAGCGCTCGACGCCGAGCCCGCGCAGCGCGGCGGTAGAGGACAGGTCGACGCTGACGTTGGGCACCTGGCGGGCGGCGGCTAGCGCGGCTGCGCGGATCGGCTCCGACACCAGACTGTAGGCAGGCAGGTGCAGCCGGGTAGCGCCAGCGAGCCACCGCTCCCGCAGCGCGGCCGCCGTCAATCGCGGGCCGACCCCCCGGTCGGTGAGCATCGACCTGGTGGCACCATGATCCGACAGCGAGACGACCACGCCGGTGCTGCCGTCCAGCACTGGCCCGACGACATCGACGCCGCGGCGCGCAAGCTCCGCTGCGACGAGCCGGCCAGCGAGATCGGTTCCGCGCGCGGTGACGAGCCGCGCGTGCCCGCCGAGGGCGACGATCCAGGCCGCGACGTTGGCCGCCTGGCCTCCCGCGCCCACCCAGGTGCGCACGTCCGTGTCGGTCTCCTCAGCGACTGGCCCGGACGGGCAGACGACGACGTCCAGGTTCGCGTCACCAAGGACACAGACCAGGCCGCCAGCCACGGCTGCCGCCACTGCCACCTCCCACGCCGGTGCACGAGGATACTCGCTGACCCGAGCGCTGCACCGCCGTGACCTGCGGCGCGGCGCCCGGTGACCCTGCCCCTTGTGTTGCCGGGCCGGGAATCGGGTCCCGCCGGAAGGCGTTGACTACTGTGGGTGGCGGCTGAAATTCAGATCCGCGTGGGCGTCGTCGTGGACCACAGAGCCAACGAAGACTCCTCTGACAGAACACTAGAGCGGCAAGCTGATGGAACGGACGGGGAAATGGCGAGGCGCGCGCGTGGGCGCCGTCTGCGCGTGCTGGCGTTCCGCGATTTCAGGCTGCTGCTCGCTGACCGGCTGATCGCCCCGGCCGCGTTCGCCTTTTCCCTGGTCGGTGTCTCCTTCGCGGTGCTGAACGCGACCGGGTCGACCGCGGACCTGTCCTATGTGCTTGCCGCACAGATCGCGCCGTCACTCGTGTTCACGCTGATCGGTGGCGTGATAGCAGACCGGATCCCGGCACAGCGAGTGATCATCGCGGGAAACGTCATGATCGCGCTCGGGGAGGGAACGTTCGGCCTGCTTGTCCTCGCCCACCACGCACAGATATGGCAGATGATCCTGCTCGAGACGCTGACCGGCACGGGCATGGCGGTCTTCTACCCGGCTTCGCAGGCGTTGCTGCCCAGGCTGGTCCCTGGCGAACTACTACAGCAAGCCAGCGCGCTCAGCCGGCTGGCGATGAATGCCGCGCAGATGGGTGGCGCCGCCGCCGCAGGTATATTCGTCGCCGCCGCCGGACCCGGCTGGGCCCTCGCCACCTGCGGCATCGGCATGCTGATCTCGGTGCCGCTGCTGCTTTCCATCCGCACCGTCCCGCATCAGCCGCAGCAGCGGCCCGGGATGTTCCGCGAGCTACGCGAGGGGTGGTCGGAGTTCCGGTCCCGCACCTGGCTCTGGGTGATCGTCGCACAGTTCTGCGTGATCATGATGGCCTGGTACGGCTCATTTCAGGTGCTTGGACCCGTGGTGGCCAAGGAACATCTCGGCGGCGCCGCTGCCTGGGGCGCGATCACCGCGGCCGAGTCGATCGGCCTGATCGGCGGCGCGCTCGCCTCGCTGCGCTTCAGCCCGCGCCGGCCCATGCTCTTCGCCGTGCTCATCGGCGGCGCGATGGCGATCTCCCCGCTTTCCCTGGCGATGCTGTGGCCGCTGCCGGTGATCTGCCTCGCGGCCTTCGGCCTCGGCATCACGATCGAGATGATGATGGTGCAGTGGACCGTGACCCTGACCAGGAACATCCCACCAGCCAAACTGGCCCGCGTGTTTGCCTACGACGCGCTCGGCTCGGTTATGGCCATGCCCGCGGGTGCCCTGGTGGCAGGTCCCGTCGCTGCCGTGGCCGGGGTTTCCGCCACGCAGTACGGCGCTGCAGCCGCGATCCTCGCGGCGTCGGCGCTCGCACTCATCCCGCGCGACGTGCGCGCGATGCGGGCACACGGGCCGGCTGGCGGGCCTGACGGTGAGGCAGCCATGCCGCTAGAGGCTGCCTTGCCAACCTGAGGCCAGGCCGTGGCAAGCTCGGGAGCATGACGAGCTCACACAGTGCAGGCGCCGACCCGGCCTGCGAAGTCGCGCACGGCCACGTCCCCGCATCGGCGGACACGCGCGTGCTCATCGCGGTCTTCTCCTCGCCTGTCGCCGAGTACCTGTTGCGTTACGGCGGTGACGCTGGGTTCGCTACCGTCCTCGTCGAGCCTGACGAGCGGCTCGCCCAGGCCGCGCGCGACAGCGGCGCCGCGGCGAGGGTGCTGTCCGAGGTTCCCGCAATCCTCGGCAAGACGGCCGACGTCGTGGTCACCGACCACGACCGGCCCGAGCTCGGCATCGTGCTCCGCGATGCGCTGGCGGGCCAGGCCCGCTGGATCGGGGTGATGGGCAAACCAGGGATTGCGCCGCCGCACATCCCCGCACTCACCGGACTCGGCGTCGGGCCGGCCGACATCGCCCGCGTGCACCGCCCGATCGGCCTGAACATCGGCTCGCGGACGCCACCGGAAATCGCGATCGCCACGCTGGCCGGCCTGATCGCCGATCGCAACGGCCGCCCAGGCGGGTTCTTCTAGCTGTTCAAAACCACGCCAAGCCACACCTGGCCGCTCCGGTGGATCGCACCGGATTCGTTGCCGCCACGCCGCGCAGCCGGCCCCCGGTCATGCCAGCAACGGTGAATCGTGGTCGCTCAGCCTCGCGCCCAGGCTGGCAAGTTACGAACCGTTATGGCTGCGCCGGCCCGGGAGGAACGACTGCCCCCGGAACCTCCCGCTGCCGCACCGCCATAACGCAGGCGCGTCAGGAACACCGCACGCACCGCGGGCGTTGACCTTCATGGCGGCCGGCCATCGCAGCGCGATGTCGGTATGCGCCATGCTGGAGAAAGACAAGCACCGAAAAGACAAGTACTGACAAGCACCGGAAAACAAGCACCGGAAGAAAGTAATGGCGCAGTGCATCACGTGCGGGAGCGAGTTGCATCCCGAGCGAGCAGCGAAATACAATTACTGCACGGCACGTGAATGCCAGGAGAAAAACGCCAAAGGCCTGACGATGGTAGCCGTCGGCGTGAACAAGGCGGCGGAGCAGTACCTGATACTCGATGAGCGCACCCGCGAGGAGCTCGCCAGCGGCAAATACCACGACCAGCGCCGAGGTTCGTTCGGTACCTCGCTGCCATCCGCGCCAGCTACCACGGCGCCGTCATCCGATGCGGGGGCGGCGGACAGCGCGTCCCGCGCTCCCAGGCCAGCAAGGCCGCAGGTCAGGCCGGGCCGCGATACGGCACCACCCCACGGTCAGGCCCCCCGCAATCAGGCGCCGAGCAGTCCGGCACCCCGCAGTCCGGCACCCCGCAGTCCGGCACCCCGCACTCCGGCACCCCGCACTCCGGCACCCCGCACTCCGGCACCCCGCACTCCGGCACCCCGCACTCCGGCACCCCGCACTCCGGCACCCCGCACTCCGGCACCCCGCACTCCGGCACCCCGCACTCCGGCACCCCGCACTCCGGCACCCCGCACTCCGGCACCCCGCACTCCGGCACCCCGCACTCCGGCACCCCGCACTCCGGCACCCCGCACTCCGGCACCCCGCACTCCGGCACCACCGCAGCTCCGGCACCCGCTCCGGCACCCCGCAGGCACCGGGCAGGGTAGCCCACCGGGCCGTGGAGCAAGTCCCAGGAGAGGCTGGCGCTGCTGTACAACCAGCAAGGAATGCGGCCTGACGAGATCGCGGACAAGCTCAGGTTGAGCACGTACCTGGTCACCCAGATCATCCTCACGTCGAGAAACCGGGGAAAGCTCTGACGCTCCAGGCCGGTGAGACCTTTGCTCGCCTATGTCCACAGGGACACCCATCACGCGGCGTCGTGGAAGACCAGGCCGAGGGTGCGCCGGATCCCCGAGCGCACGGTGCTGACCCCGTGCCTGACCGGCGACGCCGACCAGCCACGCGCGGACCGCACCGGCCGGACCCTGGTGGTGAAGACCAGGCCGTGGCCCTGGGCGAGCAGCGTGGACGTGCCGCGTGACTGCGCCCTGGGCCGCTGCTCGACAAGCAGGAACTCACCGCCTTGGTGGTCGGTGCCCGGCTGGTCCAGGCCGATGACGACCTGCAGCGGGAAGGCCAGGTCTCCGTAGAGATCGCGGTGCAGTGCGTTCCAGTCCTTCTCCCCGTAGCGCAGCAGGATCGGCGTCGGCTTGGCTTGCCCGGCGGCGTGGCACATGTCCAGCCACTCGTCGAGCGTGTCCGGCCACGGTGCGGGCGTGCCGAGCTTGCCTGCCCAGTCCCTGGCGATCGGGAGCAGGTGCGGGTAGAACGCCTGCCGAAGGTCCTCGACCAGTTGAGGAAATGGACGCCTGAAGTACCTGTACTGCCCGGACCCGAACCGGTACCTGGCCATGTCTATCGTGGCGCGGAAGCGCTCGGCATCGTCGTAGAGCGCGGAGATGCTCCTGCATTCGGCCGGGCTGAGCAGCTGCGGCGTGCTGGCACACCCGTAGTCGTTGACCTCCGCCACCAGCGCGGGCCAGCCGGCCTGGCCCACGCTCGTGGCAACGTTGCCCACCTGGCTCATACCGCGCCCTCCAACGCAAGCAACGCCTTCTTGGCGTCGGTACCGCCGACGTAACGGCCGATGGCGCCGCCGCTGCGTACCACGCGGTGGCACGGCACGACCACAGGGAGCGGGTTGGTCGCGCATGCCGTCGCGGCGGCGCGTACCGCCTTCGGGCTGCCCGCGGCCGCGGCGACGGCCGCATAGCTGGCGGTCTCGCCGTAGCCGATCTCGATGAGGTGAGTCAGGACCGTGCGCCTGAAGCCGTGCGACAGCCTGAAATCCAGCGGGAGTTCGAACAGCCTGCGCCTGCGCTCAAAGTACTCGTCCACCTGCCTCGCGGCCGGGTCAAGGCGGGCCGGGGCACGAAGCACCCTTGGGCTGACGCGATCCGCGAGCTGCGCAAGGACCGTGTCGTGGTCCTCGCGGTCGTAGGCCACGCGGACCAGGCCCTGTTCGGTCGCGGCCAGGAGCAGCGGGCCGACCGGCGTGTCGATGGTCCGGTATGCGACATCGAGAATCCCCGCCGCGGCCGCGGCCGCGGCCAGGCGGGCGTGTAGCCTGCGCTGGGCCTGCTCGTCGGCTTGCTCGAGCGCGGCGAACAGGTGGCCGTCGCCGGTGCTGGCGGTGAATCCAGGCATCATCGTGGTGTTCCTTCTGTGGCTTGGTTGAGGTAGGTCTTGCGGAGCACGGCGATGCCGTCTGCCGCGGCTCTGCGCGCCGCGTCCGGGCTGCCGCCCACGATGGAGGCGACGTCGGCATATGGCAGGCCGGCCAGGTAGTGGTAGGCGATGGTCTGTCGTTGCTTGAGCGGCAGCGCTCTGAGCGCCGCCCACAGGTCGTCGTCGCCACGGCCTGGCAGGCCGTCCGTGCTCGGCGTATCGGGCAGCTGGGCGGTGGGGACTGCCCCCCGCGCCTGCGCCCTTCGCTGGTCGATGGCCTTGCGGTGGGCGATCGTCACCAGCCAGCCTTCGATGTTGCTTTCGCCGCGCAGGTCCGGATAGGCCTGCATCGCGGCCAGGAACGTCTCCGACCAGGCGTCCTCGGCCCCGATGGGATCCAGGACGGCGCGGCACACCCGCAGCACCGTCTGCCCGTACCTGGCCACGATCATTTCGAAGGGTTGCTGTCTCACATCTAGTAAACGTGTCACGCCGGCCGGATGTGAGGTCGCGATCAGGGCAGCCAAAACGCGCCCGCTTGAAAAGCGACGTTCGGAGGAAAGGTTCGACGAGCACAGTCAGCGTCCGCTGAATCGTCGACGGTGTCGACGCCGCGATCGCCTTCTACCGCAAGCACCTGGGCTTCCACGAACAGATGCACCCGGATCCCGCTTTCGCCATGGTCACCCACGGCGATCTCCGCCTGGTCATCGTCTCGCCGGTTGGGCCAGACCACCGGGGCGGCGGTTCGAGACCATGCTGGCTGGCACGAAGCAGGAACCTGGCGGCTGGAGTCGGTTCATGCTCGAGGTATCGGATGACCTGATCGTGGCCGTTCAGGTTGGAACGGACGCTGGAGCGGGCGCTGGAGCACGGCCCAGGCGCACCAGCCGGAGGTGAGCCGGGAGCGCGCCGCGTAGAGTCGGCTGAGCAGAAGCCGGACATAACGCCACCCGCCTCGATCGAAGACTTAGGTATATGACGGACTCCAGCTCACCGACATCATCGCCCTCGGCTGCTGCGCTGCATGATCTGCGGGCGACAAGCGACGAGAGACTAGCGGCTGGGAAGGCCGCCAGGAAACGGGCTCGACGGGGCACGTTGGGGTACTGGCAGGAGGAAGACCGCGGGCACGACGCACTGGCGACGATCCTGGCCCAGAACCGGATCCGAGTTCCCGAGCTCGTTCCCATCCGGCATCAGCGCATGGCGGCGTCCCCCTGGAACTATTACCGGGGTGCCGCAGCAGTCATGGCTGGCGACCTCGCCTGCCAGCCCGACAGCGGGCTGATGGTGCAGCTCTGCGGTGACGCGCACATCCTGAACTTCGGACTGTGGGCCACGCCGGAGCGGAACTTGTTGTTCGACCTGCGCGACTTCGACGAAACCCTCCCCGGCCCGTTCGAGTGGGACATCAAGCGCTTTGCCGCCAGCGTCGTGGTGGCAGCGCGGGAGAACGGGATCGAGCCGGCGCTGGCCGCCGCCGCGGTGACCGCCGGTGTGGAGGCCTATTGCAAGCGGATGCGCCGGTACACGATGATGCCTGAGCTCGACATCTGGTACGACGGCATCCACGCGGACAGCTTGATCAACTACTTCGAGCCGGCCGACCGCGGGCGGGTATCGATCCACATTGAGAAGAAGCGGAAGCGGCGCACGAGCCGTGGAGCATTCGCCAAGCTCACGACGATGGCGAACGGACGCCCCCGGATAACCGAGGATCCTCCGGTCCGCGTCACGATCAGTGACGACGAACAGGCCGACCTCGTCGACCACCTCCTTGCCGAGTACCGGCTGACCCTCCAAGAGGACCGGCGAAGCCTATTCGACCGGTTCACCGAGGTCGATGTGGTCCGCCAGGTCGTGGGGGTGGGCAGCGTGGGGATGGCTGTCTACCTGGTGCTCCTGGAGGGCCGCACCGGTGCCGACCCGTTGTTCCTGCAGGTCAAGCAGGCCGGGCCGTCAGTGTACGAGGCCCACACCCAGCCCAGCCGCCACAGCAACCACGGCGCGCGGGTAACCAACGGCAAAAGGCTGGTCCAGAGCGCCACCGACATCTTCGTCGGCTGGGGCTCGCTGCACGGGAAGGACTACTACGTGCGGCAGTTCCGCGACATGAAGATCATCCCGACCACCGAACTGATCGCCCCTCGCCTTGCCGAGTTCGCCACCGCGTGCGGCGAGGCACTCGCCGGGGCCCACGCCCGCACCGGCGACCCAGTGGCCATCCACGGCTACATCGGGAAGGGCCCCAAGTTCGCCGCTGGAATCGGCCGGTTCGCCGGCCTGTACGCCGATCAAAACGAGCGAGACCACGCCCAGCTCGCCAGCGCCATCGCAACCGGCGCCGTCGAGAGCCTGCCGGAACCTACTTAGCGGCCGGCGGTGCCGGCGAGGATGATCTGGCCATGTTGCCCGGCGTCCCCGGCCTGCCCGGCGGTGATTTGCATGGTGGGGAACCTGCGCGGGTCTGCGGCGCTCCACATCTGCATGGTGGCGCTGCCTCCGGCGCCGACGGTGAACGAGCCGGCGGTGATCAGGTCGGGGTGGCCGGGCCGATTGCCCGGGCCCGCATACCAGCATTCGTAGAATCGATCAGGTCCAAGGTCCCTCAGCCCACGGACGGTCAGCCGGACGGACCAGCCGTCCGCGGTGTGGTCGATCATTGCCTGCCCTGAAGCCGCCCCACCCGACGGGGTATGCAGCGGGATTGTGAAGGCAAGCGCGGGAGGCGACCGTGACACCAAGAAGGTGGCACTGATCACGACTGCGATTGCCACGGCGGCGGCCACAGAAAGTATCCGTACGTTCCGCCGCCGCCACCAGGTTGCCCTAACGTCCGGCTCCGTCTTGGCCGCCTGCTCGACGCTGAGGAGGATGCGTGCCTCTCAAGCCGGCTGGCGGCTCAGCATCTGCCGCGGTCCCGTCGGCGTACGCCGTTTCCTTGAGCATCCGGGCAGTCGGCTGGAGTTCAGCGACCGCCGCCTGGCACTGGCCGCAGGACCGCAGATGCTCCTCGAAGCGCTCGGCCTCGTCCGGATCCAGGGCGCCGAGCACCCAGCCGGCGACCTCAGGATGTCCCAGCTCCGGGTAGGCGTCACGATCAGGCATCGAAACCCCGCTCGGTCAGCGCGGTCCGCAGCGCGCGCAACCCGTGAAACATCCGCGTCTTCACCGTCCCGAGCGGTAGTGCAAGGCGCTCGGCGATCTGCGCCTGGGTCAGGCCGTCCTCGTGCACCAGCCTTAGCACCTCCCGATGCGCCGGGCTCAACGCATCAAGCGCATCACGCACCATCAGGCTCTCAAGAATCCGGTCCACGCTGTCCAACTGGGGCGGCAACTGGTCATCCTCCACCGGCACCAGCGGACGCGAGGACGGGCGCTTCCGCACGTCGTTCGCAACACTTCGGGCGATCACAAACAGGTAGGCGGCCACGGTACCGCGATCCGCGTCAAACCGCCCCGCGGTCCGCCACAGCCGAACGAAAGACTCCTGCACCATCTCCTCGGCCAGGCCAGCGTCACCCAGCGCCCGCACCCCGAGCCGGTACAGCCGGCCACCATACCGCCGGTATAACTCCGCCACCGGGGCCCCGCTGTTACCCGCAGCGACCTCGGCCATCAGATCGGCCTCCTCGCCGGCCAGCCGATCCCCTACGTCGGTCATTGACACCAGCAGGATCACCCCGCCAAGTTATTCGACGCCAGCCCGCCCACCGATCAAGCCTGCGCCGGCTTTCTGCTCAAAGTATGACTTGCTCCAGTATGACTTGCTCCAGTAGGAACAGACCGGTCACACATGGCGACTCCCGAGCTCGCGGCCTCGCGGCAGGCACACCTGGTTGCCCAATGCCGACGCGATAAGACGCTGAAACTGAGAGCGAGCGGGCGCACCCGGCAGGAAGTGCGGCCCCGCGATTCGGTGACGGCGCAAATGCGCAAATGGCCCGATGGCAGCGCTCACTGGCCAATGCGTCAGCCGGTCCCGGCAAAACTTGTTTCACGGCCATCGAATATTCCCTCATCGATCGCTCGGCGGAGGCTCGCCCGGCCGTATCGAGCCATGTGCGGGTGTAACTGGATAGGTTCGGCAGTTGCTGTAGTGCCTTGTATGCGCTGGGTAGCTGGCCGTGGGTAGGGGTGTGCGTTATGCGTCGCCGGGGACGAAGGGGGTGCCCTGGGCGGCGAGGATGAGGGCGTCGAGTGCGCTGATCCCGTGCCGGGCGGCGGTGGCGATGTAGGACCGGAGGGTGCAGAAGGTCTCGGCTCCGGCCATCGACCGCATGCATCCGGAGACTTTGATCCGGAGCTTGCTCATCCGGATTACTCTCTCCGCTTCATTGTTGTCGAAGGGAACCCGCAGGTCACGGGCGAATCTCAGGTAGTCGCAGGCCCGGGTCAGCATCCGGGTGGCCAGGGCGTGGCGTTTCTTCTCGAGTTTGGTGCGGCGGGCCGCGTTGAGCGCGATGCCGGCCTTAGCGGCGTCGGTGAAGTACTTGCCGTGCTTGACGCGGTCCTCGCGGCTGACGGCGCCCTGACCCGCCTCGCGGGCCTCATCGGCGGCCTGCTTGAGGGCCAGGAGGGCGTCGATGGCCTGCCTGGCCCAGATCACGTCCAGGCTGGTGCCGTTCTCGGTGACCGCGGTCAGCTCCCGCAGCACGTGAGCGCCGCACAGCGCGTGGCCGGCCACGCCGGTGTAGGTGTCATACGGCGCCCAGGCGTCGTGGCAGGCGATCCCGGCAAACGACGGGAGCACCCCGGCGGCGTTCATCCCGTCGGTGCCGCGCTTGGCGTGCACGGTGACCAGCACGTACTTCCCGGCCGAGGCCGAATGAACCCAGGCGAGATTCCCGGCGGCCCGGAACCCGGTCTCGTCGAAGTGCGCCACCTCGGAGGCGATCAGCGCCTGCACGATCTTCTTGATCGCGGGGCTGATGAAGACGGCGATCTTCTTGGTCATCGCGGCGATCGCGCCGGGTGACGGCTCGCAGCCGAACATGTCGCCCAGGGCCTGGCAGGCCCGGTCCCTGGACAGGAACTGGCCGTGCCACAGGTAGGCGGCCAGCGCCGCGGCCCGCGGCCCGTACTGCACAGGAGCGTTCACCCCGTCCGGCGCTGCCGCCCTGGTGGCGTGCCCACAGCACGGGCACGTCTTCTCGATCATCTGGTGCTCGGTGACCGTGGCTTTCACCTCGGGGATCTCGGTCACCTGCCGGCGTTCCATCCCCGTTTCCGCCGCGTCTCCCAGCCCGGCCCCGCACCCGGAGCACTCGCCTGGCTCGTGCCGGATCACCCGGTCGGGGTGATCGGTCAGCTCCATCGTCGCCCCCGGCTGGCCTTTGGGCCGGCCCGGCTTGCGGCCGGTCTTCTTGCGCAGTGACTTCGGCTCCGGCTTGGCCAGCCCGTCGCTTGACGGCGGCTTGCTGGAGTTCTTCGAGGTCTGCTTCACCTGGGCCGCGAGATCCGCGAGCTGCGCCTGAAGGTCCGCCACCAGCGCCTCGGTCTCCGCGACCCGCGCTTCCAGGTCCGCGATCCGCGTGTCCCGCTCCGCCAGCAGATCCCGGAGCCGGGCGTTCGCCGCGCGCAGCCCGCGGATCAGCTCATCCGCAGCGGCCGCATCACCGGGCGCAGGGGGCGTATCGGGCACATCCGGCACACTGCCGGAGCCGGCCCTCGGTAAGCAACACGACACGCTCAGCCGGCCGGCTTAATCTTGGCAACCCGTGACCGGCCGCCACCCGCGAGCAACGCGAGAGGGACCTATCTAGTTACGTGCGGGTTTCCCTTTTAGCCCGGCGTGCGGCGCCGCCGGAGCGTACGGATCGCTGGCGTGGTACGGCAAGGCAGCCGGAAAAGCCCCAGGGCTGGTTGAACCGCTGCGCTCATCTTTGTCGTACTTGTGTCGATGGCGCAGCAGTAGATGCCCAGGGCGCAGCAGTAGATGCCCAGAAGGAGGCCGGCGACCGGCGGCGACCCTCAGCCAGGGCGCAGCCAGGCCACCTCGGTGCTCCAGCCGGGCAGGAACAAGGAAGTGATCAGCCATGAAGCTCGACCGCTCGTGGCCCGAACCCCCAACCGGCTGGCCACGCCGGCTCGAGGACGGCGACGCAGCTGCCCAGCGCTGGCAAGAGAGCCTGGGTGTGGCTGACCTCGCCGGGCCGGCCGTCGGCGGTGGCGCGGGAGATGGGCTCGCTGGCAACCCGCGGTTGCGCGACGCCGATCCCCGTGAACCAGGCAAGCAACTCAGGCTGATGCCCGGATATTCCGTGCGCGGGCGCAAACGATGACTGCCAACGGCCGTGCCGCACGGCGCGATCGGCGCGCATCCGCAGCAATCAGCCGCGACGAGACAGCCGTGACCGCGATGACGGCACCGCGGCGCCAGTCCGTCACCTGCCGGCTGAACCGCGAACCCACCGAGGTCGGCCGGGCCCGCGAATGGGCCCGTAAGGCGCTGCCCGGTTGGGGCCTGGACCGGCACACCGACCTCGTCGTACTGATCGTGAGCGAACTGGTTACCAACGCCATCCGCCATGGCTGCGGCAGGATCGGCATCTCACTCGCCTACACCCACGGCAACCTGTGGATCGAGGTCACGGACCAAGGCTCGGGACGACCGCGTTTGCGCCATGCCAGCCCCGAGGACACCACCGGCCGCGGCCTGACCGTGATCCAGGCCCTCACCACGCTGAACGGCGGCGAATTGGGATGCATCGACAGCACAGGCGGTCCGGGCAAGACCGTCTACGCCGTCGTCCCCCTTCCCCGGGCTCGCTACGCCCGCACCGGCAGCCCTCGTAACTGAGATCACGTTCAGCGCAGGCGCTGCTGGCTGCTGGCTGCCGGCTGCTGGCTGCCGGCTGGCTAGGCGGATGGGACTTTCCTGTCCTCCTGATTGCGCCGGGATCGTGTGCGGTAGGAGGTGACTATGGCGAGCAGGGCATTGGTGCTTGGCGCCGGTGGAGTGACCGGGGTGGCATGGGAACTTGGCATGCTTGCTGGGCTGGCGGAGCGCGGCGTCGACCTGACGCAGGCGGATCTTGTGGTCGGCACCTCGGCAGGCTCGCTGGTGGGTGCGCAGGTCACGTCCGGCGTCAGCCTGCGGGACCTGTACGCGGCGCAGCTCGCGCCGCCGTCCGGCGGGTTCGCCGCACCGCAGCTTGGCGCCTGGAACCTGCTGCGATGGGCCTGGGCGGTAGCCGGGTCACGGGATCCGGTGCGGGTGCGCGCCCGGATCGGGACCCTCGCCCTGGCCGCGAACACGGAGCCGGAGGCGCAGCGCAGGAAGCTAATCGAGGCGCGGGTACCAGTGCCCGAGTGGCCGCCGCGACGGCTTGCTCATCACAGCGGTGGATACTGGATCTGGCGAGTTCGCCCTGTTCGATGCGGCCAGCGGGGCCACGCTGGTGGACGCGGTCTGCGCCAGTTGCGCGGTGCCCGGAGTGTTCCCGCCTGTCACCATCAACGGCAGGCGCTGGATGGACGGCGGGGTCCGATCGATCGCCAACGCCGATCTGGCCGCACCGTGCGAGATGATCGTGGTACTGGCCCCGATCAGCGTCGGATTCGGTCCGATGCCGACGCTGGCCGCCCAGGTCGCCGGGCTGAGAAAGCACGCCGCCGTCGCGGTGGTGTCGCCGGACCAGCGGGCGCGGCGCGCGATCGGCCTCAAAATGCTTGATCCGGCGCGGCGCGTGCCCGCGGCACGCGCGGGACATGCCCAGGCCCAAGCCGTAGCCGCGAAAGTGGCAGCGGTGTGGGCCCACGCCGGGCATTAAGGTGCTGGCTGTGCGGGTGCTGGCCACCTCGGCATAGCGCGCGAGCTCATCGATGACCAGACCGGTGAGTAGAGAGCACCGGGGGAGCACGAACAAGGGCCCTATCGCACTCGTGAAAACGCCCCAGAGGTACTACCGTTCGGGTCACAAGGGCCGTTCGGCCGGGGGCGGCCGGCTCGCCCACTGCATATAGGTCTTAGCCATACAGAGGTCTTAGCCATGGAAGTGCCAATTACTCCGCTCGAATTCGCCCGCCGCACCCGCCGTCTGCACGGCCAGCGGGAGGCGGTCGTCGACGGCGATCTGCGGCTGACCTATGCGCAGTTCTTCGACCGCTGCGACAGGTGGGCGTCTGCGCTCGCGGGAATGGGCGTCGAGCCCGGGGACCGGGTCGCCACGATAGCGCCCAACACGCACGCACAGCTTGAGTCCTTCTACGCGGTACCGCAGGCCGGCGCCGTGCTCGTGCCGATCAACTACCGGCTCACCGCGGACGACTTCGTCTACATCGTGAACCACTCGGGTTCCACTGTGGTCTGCGCGCACAGCGATTACCTGGAGACCTTGGACGGCGTGCGCGACCAGATGCCGCAGGTGCGCCACTTTGTGGCATTCGAAGGCGCGCGGGACGGCCGGGACGGATGGGTCGACTACGAAGCGTCCATCGCCGCCGCGTCCCCGGATTTCGAGCAACCCGAGATCGACGAGCGGGACCTGCTCACGATCAACTACACCAGCGGCACCACCGCCCGCCCCAAGGGCGTTATGATCACCCACCGCAACGCGGCGATCAACGTGATAGGCACCCTGCTGCACCTGCCGATCGGCGTCGGCGAACCCTACTTGTGGACGCTGCCCATGTTCCACGCGAACGGATGGACCTACACCTGGGCGGTGACTGCCGCCGCAGGAAAGCACATCTGCCTGCGTAAGGTGGATCCGGCGGTGGTGTTCGGGCTCATCCGCGACGAACACATCGGCTTGCTTTGCGCCGCGCCCACGGTGCTGATCTCGCTGGCGAACGCCGCACCGCAAGCACGCGGCGACGTACCCGCGGGAGTGCGTGTGGTGACGGCTGGGGCGGCGCCCGCGGCGGCCACCATCGAGCGGCTGGAAGGGGAATTCGGCTGGCAGGTCACCCAGGTGTACGGGCTCACAGAGACGGCACCGTTCATCACCGTCTGCGCCCCGCTGCCCGAGCACGATCAGCTCACGCCCGCAGACCTCGCCGTGGTCAAGGCGCGGCAGGGGGTGGAACTGCTCACCTCGGGCGAATTGCGGGTTGTCGACGAGAAAGGGAACGAGGTCGCCGCCGACGGGCAGAGCATGGGCGAGATAGTGGTGCGCGGGAACGTCGTCATGGACGGCTACTACCGCGACCCCGGGGAAACCCAACGGGTGATGGGCGCCGGGTGGTTCCATACCGGGGACGCGGCGGTGGTCCACCCCGACGGTTACGTGGAAATCCGCGACCGGATCAAGGACGTGATCATCAGCGGCGGCGAGAACATCTCCTCGGTCGAGGTGGAGGGCGTGCTGCTGCGCCATCCCGCCGTCGCGGAGGCCGCGATCGTGGGATTCCCGCACGACAAGTGGGGCGAGACGCCGCATGCATTCGTGGTGCTTCGTGACGGCGAGCAGGCCAGCGAGGAAGAGATCATCGCATTCGCCCGTGACCGGATGGCGGGCTTCAAGGCACCGCGCGAGGTGAGCTTCGTGGGCGAGCTACCGAAGACGGCGACGGGCAAGATCCAGAAATATGTGCTGCGCTCGGGCGCCCCGAACCTCGCGCGCCAGTAGGCACGGTATCGCCAGGTGACCGAGCCCACCCGAGCCATCGACTTCCACGTGCACCTGCCAACGCCCGACTGGCTGGACGGCAGCATGGCAGGCTACGTCGAGGCGGCAGAGGCTTACTTCCGCTCCCCGGTGCAGCGGGCCTCCCTTGACGAGCTCGCGGCCAGGTACCGCGACTTGCGGGCGATGGCAGTGCTGCTGGCCTGGGATGCGGAGACGGCGACCGGGCGGCCGCGGGTACCCAACGAGACCGTGGCCGCCGCCTGCCGCGATCATCCCGACGTCTTCGTGGGCATCGGCAGCGTGGACCCGCACAAGGGTGACGCGGCCGTCGCCGAGGTGGCGAATATCTCGGGTCTCGGGCTGCGTGGGGTGAAGTTTCACCCGTCGCTGCAGGCGTTCGCGCCCGACGACCCCTCGTACCGGCCGATCTTCGCCGCCTGCGAGCAGCAAGGCCTGCTCGCGTTGTTCCACACGGGGACCAGCGGGATCGGCGCGGGCCAGCCGGGGGGCCAGGGCATCATGCTGGACTACGCCAGGCCGATCAGGCTCGACGCCGTCGCCGCCGCCCACCCGGCATTGACGGTGGTAGCCGCGCATTTCGGCTGGCCGTGGCACATGGAACTTGTCGCCATGGCGCTGCACAAGTCCAACGTGTACATCGACATCTCCGGTTGGTCGCCCCGCCGCATCCCTGCTGAGCTGATAAGCGAACTGCGGGGGCGATTGTCCGGCCGGTTCTGCTGGGGCAGCGACTTCCCCTTCCTGACCCCTGAACGGTGCCTAGCCGAATTCGACGGTCTCGGGCTCCCGGACGACGTGGCGGGCCGGGTGCGCTACGCGAACGCGGCCCGGATCCTCGGCCTTGCCTAGGCCCCGGTGTCTATCGGCGAGATGCTGACAACAGCGATCCTCGACGGGAGGTCGTTATGCCGCGTCCGATCCTCTTCTTGGTCGCGGAGGACAGGAACCGTCTCGAGACGCTGGCCACGGATCTATCCCGGCGCTACGACGCCGACTACCAAATCGTCGCTTTGGCCTCGGCCGGCACGGCACTGACCGTGCTGGCCGAACTGCAGACTGCAGGCGGGGAGATCGCCCTTCTGATAGCGGACGAGCGGCTGGTGGAGATGCCTGCGGTCGATTTCCTTGCCCGGGCGCATGATCTGCATCCCGGCGCCAAGCGCGTCCTGCTCGTTGAGCATGGTGACTGGTCACCGGCGCACCCTGCGGTTGCCGCGCTGGCTCTCGGCAAGATCGACTACCATTTGTGGAGCCCTTGGTACCCGGAACGCATTCTGTACCCGGCGGTGAGCGAGTTCCTTGCGGCCTGGGACAACTCCCGTGAGCCGTCATACGCCGTCTTCCGCATCGCCGGCCCGCCGCTGTCCCCGAAGTCGCATGAGATTCGCGACGTTCTTTCCCGCGCCGGCGTCCCTTACCGGTTCTTCGGTGACGACTCCGAGGAGGGCCTGCAACTGCTGCGGGAGCACCACATGGAGGGCGCCCGCGTGCCCGTGGCCGTGTGCAATGACGGCACCGTGCTCGTCGATCCGTCGCGCACGGATCTCATGGGGAACCTGGGCTTCCGGACGAATCTGGATGTGCAAGCCTGCGATGTCGTGATCATCGGCGCTGGGCCTGCCGGTCTCGCGGCCGCCGTCTACGCGGCGTCCGAGGGGCTCAGCACAGTGGTCCTCGAGCCTGCCGTGCCCGGCGGGCAGGCCGGTACAAGCTCATTGATTCGCAACTACCTCGGGTTCCCGCGGGGCGTCAGCGGTGACGACCTCACCAACCGGGCTGTCGAGCAGGCGTGGCTGTTCGGAGCGTGCATTGTGCTCACCCGCGCCGCTGGGCTGACCGCACGCGGGCCGGACCGAGTCGTGCGGGCGGCCGGCGGCAGCGAGATCGCGGCTCGCGCCGTCGTCATCGCCACCGGCGTCGCCTGGCGGCGCCTCGGCGTGGCGCCGCTTGAGGCCTTGGTCGGCGCGGGTGTCTTCGACGGCGCCGCGGGCGCGGAAGCGCGCGCCATGGCGGGCCGGGACGTCTTCGTGGTCGGCGCGGGCAACTCGGCCGGTCAGGCCGCGCTCCACCTGGCCAAGCACGCGGCGTCGGTCACGCTTGTCGTGCGCGCCCGCGGCCTGCACGCCAGCATGTCCGAGTACCTGATCACCGAAATCAGCAAGACCGCTAACATCGGTATCCGCTCATGCACCGAGGTCATCGACGGCGGGGGCCGCGGCAGCCTGGAGACCTTGACGTTGCGTGAGAACACGAAAGGGACCACCGATGTCCTGCGGGCCTCGGCACTGTTCCTGATGATCGGTGCGCAACCGCATACGCAGTGGCTCGAGGGCAGCGTGGACCGAGACGACCGTGGGTTCATCCTTACCGGGCGGGATCTGTTCCGGGCAGGGAAGCCGCCGGCGGGGTGGCCGCTCGAGCGCCCTCCGCACCTTCTCGAAACAAGCATGCCGGGTGTTTTCGCGGCCGGGGACGTGCGGCACGGGTCCATCAAACGGGTCGCGTCGGCGGTGGGCGAGGGAGCTATCGCCATTCAGCTTGTCCATGACTACCTGCGCGCGGAGGAAGGATGACGGGGGGTAACGGCCCGTAGTCCCGGTGCAAAAGCGTGTCGCGCACCGCGGCAGCCGTTATGGATGATCATGATCTGCTTTCTCTAGGATGAGGCCGTGCTGAATATGGCCGCGCCGCCAGGCGGATACCTGCGCTTTCCTCACATCCGCGAGGACCTGCTCACGTTCGTAGCGGAAGACGACATCTGGATCAGCGGCGTCGGCGGCGGGCGTGCCTGGCGGTTGTCCTGCGACCGGGCAAAGGCGAGCCACCCGCGGCTGTCGCCTGACGCCACCATGGTGACGTGGACAAGCTGGCGCGACGGGCCGCCAGACGTCCAGCTCGCCGCTGTGGCGGGCGGGCCAAGCCGCAGGCTGACCTACTGGGGCGATGCCGCCACACGGGGGTGGACCGCGGACGGCCAGGTGCTCGCGGTCAGCGCATATGGCCAGCCGTTCTCGCACCATACCTGGGCCTACGCCGTCCCCGTCGACGGCGGGCCACCGGGCCAGCTTCCTTACGGTCCGGTGGGTGACCTAGCGTCAGGACCCGGCGGGACGATCCTGCTGACCGCCGTCATAGGCCGCGACCCAGCGCATTGGAAGCGTTACCGCGGCGGCGGGACCGGCCAGCTGTGGGTGGCACGCGGCGAAGCCGCCGGTGCGCCCGCAAGCCAGGTAGGTTTCACCCGGATACTTGCGGGCCTTGGCGGGCATCTGGCGAGCCCGTTGCTTGTTGGCGGCCTGCTGGCGTTCCTTTCCGACCATGAAGGCGTCGGCAATCTGTACTCCTGCCACCTCGACGGCAGCGACCTCAGGCGCCACACCGATCACACGGACTTTTACGCCCGCAATGCCAGCACAGACGGACACCGGATCGTTTACCAGCGCGCTGGGCGGATCTGGCTGCTCAACGACCTGGACGGCGATGCCCGGCCGCTCGATATCGTGCTCGGCGCCGCGGGCACCGCACGGCAGGCTCGGCTGGTGGCCGCGGACGAGCACCTGGACGACCTGTCGGTCGACCACACCGGGCGGGCCAGCGCGGTCGAGGTGCAGGGCACCGCGCACTGGCTGACCCATCGCGACGGGCCGGCCAGGGCATTGGCCGTGACCCCGGGCGTGCGTGCCCGCCTTCCCCGCGTCCTCGGCACGACTGGCCAGGTGGTGTGGGTGGCCGACACCGGCGGCCAAGACGGCCTCGAGGTGGCTCCGGTCAGCGGGATCCCCCCGGTTACCGGGGCAGACGCGGAAGCGGTACCCCGCCGCCTCGCGTCCGGCAGGCTGGGCATGGTGGCCGACCTGTGCGCCGCTCCCGACGGGACGAGCGCCGCGGTCGCCAGCCGCGACGGCCGGCTGCAGGTCGTCGACATCGGCACGGGCGACACGGCCGAACTCGCCGTCTCCGATGCCGGGCCCGTCACCGGCCTCACCTACTCCCCCGACTCGGCGTGGCTCGCCTGGTCGCATCCGGGCCCCGAGCCGCTAAGCCGGATCCGCCTGGCCCGCCTTGCCGACCGCACCGTCGTGGATGTGACCGACGGGCGCTTCGACGACACCGATCCCGCGTTCACAGCCGACGGCACATACCTGGCGTTCCTGTCCAGGCGCAGCTTCGATCCCGTTTACGACGCGCACTTCTTCGATCTGTCCTTTCCCTACGGGTGCCGCCCGTACCTGGTGCCGCTCGCCGAGGCGACTCCGTCGCCATTCGCCCCGGTGCCCGACGGGCGTCCCGTCCTCATCTCCGCGGACAACCCCGCAGACGAGGACTCGAGCGAGAACCCGGGCGAGAACCCGGGCGAAGAAGGGAAGAGCAGCGAAGGGAACGGGCCAGCCCAGCAGAAGCCGGTGACCATTGACGTGGAGGGCCTGACCGAGCGGGTCGTCCAGCTGCCGGTAGCCGAGTTCCGCTACTCGTCGCTGCGCGGCGTCCAGGACGGGCTGGTGTGGCTTAAGCAGGCACCATACGGAGCGCTCGGCGAGAGCGGCGCGGATATCGACGCCGCGCCGCCGCGGCCGGCCCTGGAACGGTTCGACCTCAAGCGGCGCACGTGCGATCAACTGGTCGACGAACTTGACTGGTTCGAGGTAAGCGGCGACGGCACCAAGATCGTCGTATGCGATCACAGCGACCTGCGGGTGATCCCGTCGCAGCAGAAGGTCGACTCCGGCGACTCCGATGCCGATCTATCCGTGGACCTGTCCAGGCTGCGGGTCATGGCCGACCCCGCCGAGCAATGGCGCCATGCCTTCGACGAGGCCGGCCGGATCATGCGTCACGACTTCTGGGTAGCGGACATGGCGGGAGCGGACTGGGATGCCATCTTGGCCGCATACCGCCCGCTGCTCGATGGGATTGGCGGATCCGACGATTTCGCCGATCTTCTCTGGGAGTTGTTCGGCGAGCTCGGCACCTCACATGCTTACGTTTACGCCGCGCCGCAGCCCACACAGGCGCAACCGGTGGGCTTGCTTGGCGCCGATCTGGAACGCGACGCCGCGGGCCGCTGGCGGGTGGCGAGGGTGCTGCCCGGCGAGTCCTCCGATCCGCGGGCGCGTTCCCCGCTCGCCACGCCGGGCGCGATGATCAGGCCTGGAGACGCGATCATCGCGGTCGACGGGCGTCCGGTTGACCCGCTGACCGGCGCTGCACCGCTACTGGTGGGCGCGGCCGGCAAGGCGGTGGAGCTGACCGTGGATCCGGCCGCCGGCGGGCCGCCCAGGCGCGCGGCAGTGGTGCCGCTACGAAACGAGGACCGCCTGCGTTACCAGGACTGGGTGGCGGGCCGGCGGCGCCACGTCAGGGAGCTCGGTGGCGGCCGTGTCGGATACCTGCACGTGCCGGACATGATGGGAGCCGGCTGGGCACAGTTCCACCGGGACCTGCGGGTGGAAATGGCGGCGGCCGCGCTCATTGTGGACGTACGCGGGAACCGTGGCGGGCACGTCTCACAACTCGTCGTGGAGAAGCTTGCGCGGCGGGTCATCGGGTGGAACGTGCCGCGCGGCTTGCGCCCGGAAACCTATCCCTATGACGCCCCACGCGGCCCGATCGTGGCCGTCGCCGACGAGCACTCGGGCTCCGACGGCGACATCGTCACCGCAGCGATCCGCATCTTGCACCTCGGCCCGGTCGTCGGGACAAGGACCTGGGGCGGGGTGATCGGAATCGATCGCGCGCACAACCTCGTCGACGGTACAGCGATCACTGTGCCCCGGCACGCAACGTGGCTCGACACCTACGGATGGGACGTGGAGAATCACGGCGTCGAACCCGACGTCGAGGTCGTCATGTCGCCTGACGACTGGGCACGAGGGGCCGATCCGCAACTTGACAGGGCCGTCCAGCTCGCCCTGGAGTCACTCGCCGCCGGTCAGCCGCTCACGCCGCCGGACACCGCGGACCGCCCAACCCGGCGCCTGCCGCCGCTGCCCGCACGCGCACGCCGGACCTAGGAGGCTAAGAGGGGCCCGGCGAAGCGAACCTGAGGCGTGTCCCGGAGTCCATGAGGGGTCACGCCCGCTCAGGCACCCTGATGGGCGGCTATGGCGCCACACCCTCGACCTGCGCGGCGCCGTTGACCGCCTCCGCGGCGAACATCTCAAAGGTCACCAGCACCCTGGCGTCTAAGTCCCGCAGGTGGTAGGCGACCTCAGGAGCGCGGAGCAGCGGGTTGAGCGGGACCATAACCAGGCCCGCCTTCAGGACGGCGAAGTACGTGAACAGGAACTGCGGCAGGCTGGGCAGCTGAACGGCGACCTTGTCGCCACGCTCTAGCCCCGGACCTCGCAGGCTCGTCGCCACGCGGCCCGAGATCTCGTCGACCTGTGCCTAGGTGAACGTCAAGTCCGCGATGTGGCACAGCGGCTTATCCGGATGCGCCAGGCGAGACTCGCGAAGGATGGTGGCAAGATTGAAGCTCATGCATTTCCCATCGCGATGTTACGCGTGTCACGACGCCGGATTTGGCCGGGCCACTCCGGGACCGTGGTTGTATGTGGCTAACGTACCCCGCAGGCGTAACGCGAGGCCACGCGGTTCGGCTACGAAGCGCCTGGACAGAGCGCCTGGACAGAGGCGCAGGGACAGAGGCGCCGGGACACAACTGTGGGACAGAGACGGTGGGATGCCCACCGAAAGGAGAAAATCGATGGGCGATGATCAAGACAGCTCGCCAGGCGTTATCTCCGGGGTGATGCAGGAATTCGTCGCGCAGCTCCGCGGAGTCACTGAAAGGCTCGAGGGCCTGACCGGTCTCGGTGTTTCCCTCCCTTCGATGCCAGTCTTGCCTTCGCTGCCGCAGGGCCTGCGGGCCCTGCCCGCCCCGGGCGCCCTTTCCGCGGCACAGCTGAAGACGCTCTCCACCAGCATCGCCGCGCAGCGACGCAGTGTCGAGGCACTCAAGGCCCAGCTGGTGGCGTTCGACGAGCAGCTCGTGGTGCTTGAGCGGATCCTCGAGCCGCTCGTGGAGTGGAGCAAGACCTGGGCCGACATCGAGCACCGGGTGATGAACATTCGTCATGGCCTGGGGTCTGAGGGGCATTCCAGCGGCTCGTGATGTCTGTCAGCCGGACGAGCCGCCAGCGATCTCGTAGGACCACAGCTCACTGCTGATCCCGACCGGGGCAGGCGCCGCGCCGCCACTCCGTTCTGCCGCGCTGCGGTGCCCGTGCCCGAATGCGGGTGAGTTCAGCCATGCTGCGAAGGAGGCCTCGTCCCGCCAGCGTGTTACCACCAGCCAGGTGGTGCGCTCGTCGGCCGGCTTGAGAAGCTCGAAGCCCTGGAAACCATCCTGGTCGTCGACCGCACCTGCCCGGGCGGCGAATCGGCGGGCGAGTTCGTCCCCGCTGTCGGCCGGCACTGTAATCGCGTTGATCTTAACTACGGTCATGTGCTCGATGATGCCAGCCCCGGCACCTGCCAGTCCCGCCACGGTGCCATCCGTGCGCCGAGGGCCGTCCGGCGCCGCCAATCCGCCGAGCCCGTGCAGCCCGACGCCGGTCTGTGCCCTCCGGGGTCAGTGCCTCCGGTCAGTCGCTGCGGGCCGGGAATCTTCCTGGTGAGGGGCATGTGGGTGCCCAGATAGTGCCGGTCGAAGGCGTCTGGGTCGTCAGGATGGGTGTACAGGACAACGAGTTTGACCGTCACGCCCGGGACGCTACCGGGCCGCCAAGGTGTTGTCAGCAGGCGGCGCAGCCGGCAAGTGACCGGCGAGTGGCGTAACCGTCCCACGCACGTGCCGACAGCGGCCGGATCGTGACCGCCCTCGACGGCGGCGAGAAAGCCTACTACCGCGTTACCGAGTCGTACTTCGCCGATCAGGCCGCTCTCGCGGCTGGATTCGGTTCGGCTGAAGGCAGGGCGACGGCGGCCGACTACCAGCAGATCGCCCCGCCCGGATCCAGAATGTTCGTCGCAGCCGTCGGCGACTGACGGCGCGGCTTGATCGCACGGACCTCTGGCACGCGCGGAACGTGCGGCCGACAGAACCGCGAGCAAGGCCGCCGCAGCATGTGCGGGAAACCGGCACATGGGCGCTGCGGGGCGCGTCATGAGGACGTCGTGACCGCTGCAGGGCCTGACGGTGGCCGCGGCAGCAGTTATGGATCATTTTTCTTAACGGCTGCCGCGCATGCGCCACCGCATGCCAGTTAATTCTTCTTCTAATTCCTCTTCGGCGGCGAAGATGGCGTCGGCCTGGTATCAGGACTGTTTTCTTCGCGCCGCAGGACAATCACCGCGCGCCCGGTGACCGGTAGCGTGCCGCCGCTCTCGACAGGTTCCCGTTTCTGGTCCGGGGCCGAGGTGTCGAGGATCGGCAGCCACCACTCGCCCCACTGTTTGGGCAGCGTCCAGTCGATCGGCTCGTGGTGAGCGTTGAAGAACAGCAGGAAGGAGTCGTCGGTTACCCGCTGGCCATGGCGGTCACGGTCGGCGATCCCCTCGCCGTTCAGGAACAGGCCAACAGACAGGGCCAGGCCCGCGTCCCAGTCGTCCTCGCTCATCTCGGTGCCGTCGGGCTTGCACCAGCCAAGCGCGACAGAACCCTCGACGGGACGGCCACGGAGATAACGCCGCCGGCGCAGCACGGGATGGTCACGCCGCAAGGTGATGAGGTCGCGGGTGAATCCGAGCAGATCGTCGTCGATCCGGCCCCAGTCGTGCCACGAGATCTCGTTGTCCTGGCAGTAGGCGTTGTTGTTCCCGCCCTGGGTGCGGCCGGACTCGTCCCCGCCGAGGAGCATCGTGGCCCCCTGGGACAGCAGCAGGGTGCCAAGGAAGTTGCGCTGCTGTTGCCGTCGCAGCGCGAGCACGCCCGCGTCGTCTGTGTCGCCCTCGGCGCCGCAGTTCCATGAACGGTTGTGGCTTTCGCCGTCTGCCCCGCCTTCCCCGTTGGCCTCGTTGTGCTTGTCGTTGTAGGAGACCAGGTCGTGCAGGGTGAAGCCATCATGGGCGGTGACGAAGTTGACGCTGGCGCCAGGGTGGCGGGTATCGGCCTGGTAGAGGTCGGAACTGCCGGTGAGGCGCGAGGCGAACTCGCCCAGCGTGGCAGGCTCGCCGCGCCAGAAGTCGCGCACGGTGTCGCGGTAGCGCCCGTTCCACTCCGACCACAGGGCAGGGAAGTTGCCCACCTGGTAGCCGCCCTCGCCGATGTCCCACGGCTCGGCGATGAGCTTGACCTGCGAGACGACGGGATCCTGCTGGATCAGGTCGAAGAACGCCGACAGCCGGTCGACCTCGTGAAACTGGCGGGCCAGGCTGGCGGCCAAGTCGAAGCGGAACCCGTCGACGTGCATGTCGGTCACCCAGTAGCGCAGCGAATCCATGATCAGCTGGAGCGTGTGCGGGTGGCGCACGTTCAGGCTGTTCCCCGTCCCCGTCGTGTCGTAGTAGAAGCGGCGGTCCTCGCCCACAAGCCGGTAGTAGGCGGCGTTGTCGATACCCTTCATCGACAGCACCGGGCCCAGGTGGTTGCCCTCCGCCGTGTGGTTGTAGACAACATCGAGGATCACCTCGATGCCGGCCTCGTGCAGCGCCCGTACCATCGCCTTGAACTCGGCGACCTGCTCACCGCGCTGACCGGCGGCGGCGTATTCGTTGTGCGGGGCGAGAAAGCCGATCGAGTTGTAACCCCAGTAGTTCCGCAGCCCCCGCTCGACGAGGTGGGCATCATGCACGAACTGATGGACAGGGAGCAGTTCCACCGCCGTAACTCCGAGCCGGGTGAGGTATTCGATGGCGGCGGGATGCGCCATGCCGGCATAGGTGCCCCGCTGCGCCTCGGGGATGTCGGGATGGCTCGCGGTGAAGCCCTTGAGGTGCACTTCATAGATGACCGACTCGTTGAGCGGGATGTCAGGGGGCCGGTCGTTGCCCCAGTCGAAGTAGGGGTTGTGGACGACGGCCTTCGGCACATGGGCGGCGCTGTCCTCGTCGTTGCGTGAGTTCTCGTCGCCGAAGGTGTAAGGGAAGCAGGCCTGGTCCCAATCGACCTGGCCCTCGATGGCCTTGGCATAGGGATCGAGGAGCAGCTTCGCCGGGTTGCAGCGCTGGCCGTGCTCGGGCGCCCATGGCCCGTGGACACGGTAGCCGTAACGCTGCCCCGGAGTAACCGAGGGCAGGTAGACGTGCCAGCAGAAGGCTTCGACCTCCTCAAGGCCCACTCGCCGCTCTGCGCCGTCGTCGTCGAACAGGCAGAGTTCGACCCCATCTGCTATTTCGGAGAACAACGAGAAGTTCGTCCCGGCGCCGTCGTAAGCGGCACCGAGCGGATAGGAACGACCTGGCCAGGTCTCCATGGCGTCGCTCATATGTGGCTGAGTCCTGTTCTTCGTCGGCATCCGGGGTGACACGGCATCGGTCATGGCATACCTGCTTCGGTCAGGATGACGACGCTGTCGGGTGGGAGGATTACGCCCTGCTGCGTCAGTTCGACGCGGGGATCGGAGGCGGCGAGCAGCACCGGGAACCGGCTGGCCGGGAAATTCCAGGCTCCTGCACCGATGTTACTTGCCACCACAATTGGTCCACGGCGGACGACGAGCCAGCCTGCGTCTTCGTCGCATTCTGTCCCGATGCGATCCAGGCGGGGGTCGGTGAGTGCGGGGATCTGCCTGCGAAGGGCGATCAGCCGACGGTACCAGTCTAGCAGGTCGGCATGCTGGTCTTTTCTGGGCTCTTCCCAGTCGAGCCTGGAGCGATCGAATGTCGCCGGGTGCTGCGGATCGGGCACGTCGGCCGGATCCCAGCCAAAAGCGGCGAACTCGTGGCTTCTTCCGTCGCTGACGGCCCGGCCGAGCCCGGCATCGGAGTGGTCGGTGAAGTACTGGAACGGTGTCCGGGCGCCCCACTCCTCGCCCTGGAAGAGCAGCGGCACGAACGGCGAGGTGAGCAGCAGGGCGGCGGCGATCCGCAGCCGGCCATCGCTCATCAGGGCGGCGGCCCGTTCACCGAGGGCGCGGTTGCCGATCTGGTCGTGATTCTGGGTACAGACCACAAACTGGTTTCCGGCGAGCCCTGTCGGCGGCCGGCCGTGGACCCGCTGGCGATGCGGTGAATATGTGCCGTCGTACACCCACGCCTGGCGCAGCGCCTTTGCCAGCAAGGGCAGCGGCCCAAAGTCCTGGTAGTAGCCACTCACCTCGGCGGTCAGCGTGGCATGGAGAGCATGGTGCCACTCATCGGCCCAGGAAGCGTCGACGCCGTAGCCGCCCGCGTCGCGGCCGCGGACGAAACGGGGGTCGTTCAGGTCGCTCTCGGCCACCACGAAGAGGGGCCGCCGCACGTGCGCCGCCAGCGCCTCCACCTCGACGGCGATCGCCTCGAGGATGTGCGTGGCGGAGTCGTCCACGATGGCGTGCACGGCGTCGAGGCGGAGCCCGTCGCAGTGGTAGTCCCGCAGCCACATCAGGGCATTGTCGATGACGAAGCGGCGGACCTCGTCGCTGCCCGGCCCGTCGAAATTCACCGCTTCGCCCCAGTTGGTGTGGTGCTGCGCGGAGAAATAGGGGCCGAACTCAGGCAGGTAGTTCCCTGCCGGGCCCAGATGGTTGTAGACGACGTCCATCACGACGCCGAGCCCGTGCGCGTGGGCGGCATCGACGAGCCGTTTGAGGCCCGCGGGGCCGCCGTAGGCGTGGTGCGGGGCGAACAGGTCGACGCCGTCGTAGCCCCAGCCCCTGCGGCCAGGGAACTCGGCCACTGGGAGCAGTTCGATGGCGTCGACACCAAGGTTGGCCAGGTGCCCCAGGTGCTCGATGGCCCCGTCGAAGGTGCCTGCCGCCGAGAAGGTTCCGACGTGGCACTCATACAGGACCGATCCCGCGAGTGACACGCCCCGCCAGCCGCTGTCAGCCCAGGCGAAGGCGGCGTGGTCCACTACACGGGACGGCCCGTGGACGCCCGCTGGCTGAAAGGCCGACCGCGGGTCGGGGCGTGGCGGCCCGCCGTCGAGGCTGAAGGCGTAGTCGCTGCCCGGGCCTGCCTCCTCGGCGTGGCACGTCCACCAGCCGCCATCCGCCTGGCTCATCGCGATCCGGCGCTGGCCGGCCACGGCTTCGACCCGGTCGGCGCGCGGTGCCCAGACGCGGAACTCGTGCATCATTCTTCCCCGGCCGATGCGGCGAGCACCGCGACAGGGAACCGCCGGAGCAGCGCGTTCAGGCTGACGTCGCCGCCCGCCACCTTCTCGCCGGTGAGCACATTGGCCCAGGTGCCTCGTGGCAGCACGACCGCCGTGTCAGCCCAGCCGTCCGCCAGGCGAGTGACCAGGCGCGGCACGACCACGGCCAGCCGGCGCCGGGTGAAGGCCACCGCATGGGCGGCCTTGTGGCCGAAGACGTCCAGCGGCTGGTAGCCCGCGGCCGGGCCGTGCAAATCGGGATGCTGGCGGCGGTGGCGCAGCAGGCGGTGGATGAGCCAGAGTTTCGTGCCGCCCTCGTCGCCGTAAGCCAGCGCCGCCTCGGGGCCGCCGCCAGCCAGCGCCGCCTCGGGGCCGCCCGCGCCGCGAGCGCGCCGAGCAGGCGGCGGCGGCTGTCGTAGTCGACTGGCCTGCGGTTGTCCGGGTCGACCAGGGACAGGTCCCACAACTCGGTGCCCTGGTACAGATCGGGAATGCCCGGGCACGTGAGCAGCAGCGTCGTCTGGGCTAGCGAGTTGACCCGCCCCCATTCGACAATCCGATGGCCGGCAAGGAAAGCCTCCATGTCGGCGATGAAGGTCTTGTCCGCGAGAACGGCCAGGACGAAGGCGCGGAGCGCGTCGTCGTAGCTGGCACACGGGTCGACCCAGGAGGTATGCACCTTGGCCTCCTTGGCCGCCTTTTCCATGAAGGCCGCGGCCCGCGCCGAGTCGATCGGCCAGGCACCCACCAGAGTCTGGTAGAGCAGGTATTCGGCGTTGCCGTCCGGCCAGCCGCCCCGTTTGTAGCGCTCCCCCAGCTGCGCCCAGCGCCGCAGCGCCCGCTCCCACGCCTCGGGCAGTTCCGACAGCACGTTGATGCGGGCCCGCACATCACCGCTGCGCTTCGTGTCGTGCGTCGACAGGGTCAGCATCGCTTCTGGCCACTGTCGCGCCGCCTCGGCCATCTCCTGGTGGAAGTCCGCCACGGGGCGGCCGAAGTTGCCAGGGTTGCCGCCTACCTCGTTGAGCGAGATCAGGGGCTGATAGCGGTAGAAGGCGGTATCTTCCACCCCTTTGGCCATGACAGGCGAGCTGACCTGGGCGAAACGGATGGCAAACGCGGCCTCCACATCGCCGGGATGATCGAGCACGAGCAGTTCACCGATGAAGCCCAATAGCTCCGTATCCAGGTCCTCCCTGCGCTGCCGGGCGGTAGCCACGGCGGCGGCCACGTGCGCGCGGTCCGCGGCCGTAATCGGGTGGCCCGGCCGCGCGTACGTACGGTAAACGGGGAAGGCGGCGATCACCTCGCGCAACGCGTCGCGCAGCTCACGGCGGGTATGGTCGCGCTGCCGGCGATGCCCTTCGCAAACGTCGGCAAGCAGTTCGGTGAGACGCTCCACCTCAGCGGCGAGCTCCTGGCGCATGATCTGGCACTTGGCGCGGTACACGACCTCGGGGCAGCTCTCACGCTGGCCGGTGAAGCGCACGTAGCCCGCGCGCATGGCTGCCTCGTTACCGGCGTCGACGAACAGCTGGTTGACCCGGTTCAAGAAGTCGTAGCCGGAGGTCCCTGCCACTGGCCAGGACCGAGGCAGCTCCTCGTCAGCCTCGAGAATCTTCTCCACGACGACGTACGCGCACGCGGTGGCGTCGCGCAGCCGGTATAGGTAACCTTCCGGGTCGGCGAGCCCGTCCACGTGGTCGACCCGCAACCCGTCCAGCGCGCCCGCCGAGACGAGATCGATGACGAGGCGGTGCGTGTCCGCGAAGACGGCTGGGTTCTCTATCCGCAGCCCCGCGAGCGTCTCGATGTTGAAGAACCGCCGGTAGGAGAGCTCCTCCGCACCAGTGCGCCAGTAAGCCAGGCGGTAGTTCTGCCTGCCGAGTAGCTCGTCGAGGGCATCCGGGTCGCGGTTCAGCTCCTCGATCTCGGCATCGACGGCAGCCGCCACTTCCGGCCTGGCAGCACACAGCTCGGCCAGGCGCTCGCGCAGCACCTCCTTGTCACGGTGGCGCTCGGCCACTGCGGCCGGGTCGGTCGACCGGGCGTGCGGGAGGTGGCCGAGGGCGGCGGCCAGGCTCTCGAGTTTCACGGACCGCGCACGGGCCGCCGCCCGGGCGAGAAGCTCGTCGAGCGTGCGGGGCGACAGGGGCACCTCGTGGTCGTAATAACGCACGGTGAACGATCCGCCCTCGCGCTCGACCTTCAGCTCCCCCGCCTCGAGGACCCGGCCGTAGTGGTCACCGAGGACAGGCATGAGCACAGTGGCGGTCAGCTTTCGCTGCGGCGGGTCCCAGTCGATGTCGAAGTAGGAGGCGTAGAGGCTCGAAGGCCCGTTCTCCAGCACGTCCCACCACCACGCGTTGGCCCGCCCGGCGAGCGCCATGTGGTTTGGCACGATGTCGAGCACCTGGCCGAGACCGGCATCGGCGAGCCGTTCGACAAGCCGGCGGTGCGCCGCGGCGCCGCCAAGCTCCTCGTTCAGCCGTCCGTGATCGACGACGTCGTAGCCGTGCGTGCTGCCCTCGGCGGCCTGGAGGTAGGGGGAGCAGTAGAGGTGGCTAATGCCGAGGTCGGCGAGGTAGCTGACGATGCTGGTCGCGTCATCGAAGGTGAAGCCGGGGTGGAGCTGGACGCGGTAGGTCGCGATCCGCGGGCGGTGGTCTGGCGTCGGCGTGGCGGCCATCGGGCGGCGCTCCCGTGAAGACAATGAGGGGGCTGGCAGGGCGACGGAGATCGCTGCACTCAGCCGGAGGCGGGCGCCTCGGCCTCCTATATTCATTCACCTCATCTCGGTTCAGCTGCCAGGGTCGTCCATCAGATTATGACAAGCGGAACATCAGCTCGTTGACAGGGACAGCCCCGCACCGTGCGGGGCGCCGCCGCCCGAGGCCAGCGCGAGCGCAGATTCCGCGCGCCTGGCATAATAGAAGGCGATGAAGAACTCTGCTGCTAATCGTTTCCCCGTCACCGTTACTCACCTACCCGTCGTGCGGTGTGATATCTGCCAGCGCACCATGGCGTACCGGCCCGGTCAGGTGAGTGCCGTCCTGACCGAGCACTACCGCAAGGCCCACCCAGAGGCGCTCGGCATCTCTTCCTGACGCCTTGCCTTCTGACGCCTTGCCCTCGTTACGTCTTGCTTTTCTGATGCCGCGCTCTCGTGACACCGTGTTCCGTCGTGACACCGTGCCGTCGTGACACCGTGCCGTCGTGACACCGTGCCGTCGTGACACCGTGCCGTCGTGACACCGTGCCGTCGTGACACCGTGCCGTCGTGACACCGTGCCGTCGTGACACCGTGCCGTCGTGCTTGCGCGGTTAACCTGGCCCGGTGAGCGACCTCGAGCACGCCAGGCGATTCGCCCTATCGTTGCCCGAGGCGACCGAAGAACCGCATTTTGACATGTCGTCATTCCGGGTGCGCGGCAAGATCTTCGCAACCGTGCCCCCGGACCAGGGCCACCTGCATGTGTTCGTCGACGAACATGAGGCCGCCGCCTGTGTGGCGGAAGACGCCGCGGCATTCGAGCTCCTACGGCGGGGAAAGCGCACCAGAGGGCTACGCATCCACGTTGCGGCCTGCCCCGCTCAACGCGTAGACGAACTCATCGCGGAATCCTGGCGGCGCAAGGCTCCGGCCCGCCTCGTTGCTGGTTACGACAAGGACCAGCGCAGCTGACCGAGCGCAGGCACGAGCGGGCAGGCCGGTACCGGCCGTAACGGCCGTTACCAGCGGCCGGGAATTGTCGGACCCTCGCGCGAGTATGTCCTTAGGCATCCGGTTTAGCGCAACCTGGGGGATTGCCCAACCTCGGATCAGCCCAACCTCGGATCAGCCCAACCTCGGATCAGCCCAACCTCGGATCAGCCCAACCCTCGGATCACCAAGGAGAACTCATGCCTGCCGGGTCGTTCACCATCACGCCGAGCGGGCCTTTTTCGCTCGCTGAGGCGGCCACCTTCGGTTTCGGCCAGCGCGATGCGGCGGACTGGGACGGTGTGATGCGCTTGGCGTTCTGTCTCGACGGCTACCAAGAGCATGTCGGCGTCGAGGTGCGCCAAGACGACGCAGGCGATGTACATACCGCTATCCACGGCCCGGCCAATATCGACGTGGCCGGCGTCCGACGCCAGGTCGCTCGCGTCCTTTCCCTGGACCACGACGGCGCGGAGTTCATGCTCGTCGGTGAACGTGACCCGGTTATCGGCAAGTTGCAGGCCGCGGCGCCCGGGCTGCGGCCGCCTTTGTTCTACTCCCCTTACGAGGCGGCGGCGTGGTCTGTGCTGAGTGCCCGGCGGCGGGCGCGGCAGATGATGCAGGTGCGCGATCGGCTGAGCCAGGCGCACGGTGCGGTGTTCGACCTCGCAGGCGCGCAAGTAGCCGCGTTCCCCACACCGAGCCAGCTACTGCGCATCGAGTCGTTCCCGGGCATTCCCGCGGACAAGATGCTGCGACTGCACGGCGTCGCGCACGCGGCGGTCGATGGCCGCCTGGACGTGGACCTGCTCAAGCAACAGGGTCCGGAACTCGCCATGGCTGAGCTGCAGTCGATCAAGGGCATCGGCCCGTTCTACAGCGCGCTCATCGTGATCCGCGGCACCGGGTTCGCCGACGTGCTAGCCGTCAGCGAGCCCAGGGCGCTAAAGCTGGCGGGTCGCCTTTACCACCTGGCCGCGCCGCCCTCTGAGGCCCAGTTCCGTCAGCTCGCCGAGCCATGGAGGCCCTTCAGGACCTGGGCCGTCGTCCTCATCCGGGCCGCTGCGGGAAGAATCCTGGACGGCGAAACCGAGTCATCACCGGCCCCGACCGGCGTTGCTACGCCGACCGGCGTTGCGGCAGGGCCAGAACCTGCCGCGTGAGGTCATCACGTTGACGGGTCTCCGCGTCCTCGCGACGCGCCGCAACTGAGGATGGGTCATTCCACCGGGCAGCCGACCGGGCGGTGGCGGCCAGATGCGGCACGATGCCGACGATCATGACGACTAGCCCGATGAACGCGGCGGCGAGGCCGATGGCACCGACGGGAACACCGTGGAAGGCGGGCCCGAAGATCGACGGCACCGGGGTTTCAGTGAATCTGGTCCCCGTTCCGGTCGCCGCAACGTCGCTGATCTGCGCGGCGAGGTGCAGCACGAGTCCGGCGATCATGCCAGTCCCGAGCGCGAAGACCACGAAGCCGATGGCGAAGAGCCGGCGGGCGCGGGTCCCGGTCGCGGCGACCTGGCGCAGGAAGCTTGCCTGCTGCGTGATGATGTGCTCGACGTGCGTGCTGTACTCGCCAGCCTGGCCGCCCGCGCCATTACTGAGCTCGGCGGCTGGCTGGCCAGCGCTGCCGGACCGTAGATGACGGCCGGCCGGCGCCACGCGCAACGCGGCCGCGATGTCTGACCGCGCGTCGCCAGACACAGCTCTTGGCGCCTTTGCCGTCTGCGCCTGCGCCACCGCCGGTTCTTCGTACCGCGCTTCGACGGTACCGAACAGCAGCAGGTCGCCATGCCGCAGGACCCGGGCACCCGCGATACGGTCGCCGTTGACGAGGGTGCCGTTCGTCGATCCCAGATCTTGCACCGTGGTCTGAGCGGCCGAGCAGAGAAACGCGGCGTGCGTGGCGCTGATATGTGGATCGTCCAGGCGTAGATCGCAGTCCCCCCCGCGCCCGAGCAGAAGGCGATCAGCCGTCAGCGCGAAGGCGGTGCCCCGCAAATCAGAAGGCCTCGCGATCACGATCCGGGGCAAAGTGGCTGAGTTCGGCTGGGAATCCACGTCGACCTCCTTCGAGCCAGAGCTGGCCCGGGCAGAGACGTGCTCATTCGGCGTCTATGAAGAATGAGCACGACGGACCGAAAAAGATACGTCAGCGGTGACCCGGCTAGCTGGCGCGCTGGTGGGTGAGGATGATGTCGTGCAGGTTCGGTTCGCGGGCAGCGGCGACGCGTTCGGCAGTGGCGGGCGCATGCAGACCTGCATCCACCTGGCCGGGCGAGGCCAGGTGCTGCTAGTCGACTGCGGCGCAACCAGCCTGGTCGCGCTCAAGGCGCAAGGGCTTGACCCGAATGCCGTCGATGGGGTGGCGGTAACCCACCTGCACGGCGATCACTTCGGCGGGCTGCCCTTCCTCATCCTCGAGGGCCAGTTCGCGCGCCGGTCGACGCCGCTGCTCGTGGTCGGGCCGCCGGGTATCCGGGCCAGGCTGACCGAGGCCATGGAGACGCTGTTCCCTGGCTCGAGCCAGACGCGACGGCGCTTCGAAGTGAACGTGGCCGAACTGGCCACCGATGGCGCGCCAGCGACGGTCGGCGCGGCTACCGTGCGCGGGTGGGAAGTCGTGCACGCCTGCGGCGCGCCGCCGCTAGCGCTGCGGGTCGACCTCGACGGGGTGAGCTTTGCCTACTCCGGGGATACGCAGTGGACGGCTGCCTTGACCGATGCGGCGCGTGACGTGAACCTGTTCGCGGCCGAGGCTTACACCTTCGACCGGCCAGTCCGCTACCACCTCGACTATCAGACACTGCGCGAGCACCTCGATGAGATCCATGCGGAACGAGTCCTGCTCACTCATATGTCCGCGGCAATGCTCGGCAGGCTCGCCGAAGCCGAGCTGCCCGCAGCCTACGACGGCATGATCGTTGAGCTGTGAAGCTGCGTTCGGGCGGCGCCGGGATGTGACGGCGGGCGGGTTCGATGACGGTAGCGCCCACGTAGACAAGTACTGTAGCGAGCCGCTTGGATGCGCCGGTCCCCGGCCATCGGCGGCCACATTGATCCAGGTGACCGGCTTGCCATAGATCTCGCCGCCACCAGCCGTCCAGTCGAGCAGGTTCTTGAACATCCCCGGCAACCCGCCCGCGTACTCGGGGGTACAGAACAGTCTGTGTCAGGCAGCTGGGCGGTGCAGCCTACAGGCTGAACAACCGCTCGGCAGTTGCGTGCAGGAACAGCTCCTTGGTCTCGTCATCAAGACCGAGCTCACCGAGCCGCGCGAGCGCGGCGGTGGCGGTCATCATGGGATAGTTCGTACCGAATAGCACCTTCCTGCGGCCATGGCCACGCAGATACTGCACCAACTCGGCGGGATAACGGTGGGCGGCGTAGGCGGAGGTGTCGATGTAGACGTTCGGGTACTTCGTGGCCAAGGCGACCATTTCAGCGGTCCACGGGTAGCCGATGTGGCCGCCGATGATCACTAGGTCGGGGAATTCGAGCGCAACGTCGTCGAGGTAAGGAATCGGCCGTCCAGCCTCTGAGGTTCGCAACGGCCCGGTATAGCCAACTTGGGTCATGAATGGGATGCCGAGCTGTACGCACTCCGCGAGCAGTGGGTAATACAGGCGGTGATTTGGCGGCAGTCCCCAGAGCCAGGGCACGATCCGAAGCGCACGGAACCCGAGGTCGTTGACCGCCCTGCGCAGCTCACCAATCGCCTTGACCGGCTCACGCAGGTCAACCGAGGCGACGCCGACGAACCGGTCAGGGTAGCTGGCGACGAAGGACGCAACTTCATCGTTGCTGATCAGGGGGCCGGTGGCGTCGTACCAGGCGCAGATCAGGCCGCGGTCCACCCCGGCCTCATCCATGGCTGCGACCGTCGCATGCAGCGGCGTCGGCACCGTAGGCCATTGCTGCCCCGCCCAACGCCGCAGTGGCCCGAACATCTCGTGTTGAAAGAAGTGAGCGGTAGTGTGCTGCATCCATACGTCGATGACCGCCATGAGTGCATTCTGCCGCAGCCCGACGCCGCCGGGAATGCAGCCCGACGCCGGCGGGAATGCGGCATCGCCATGCCTCAGTCGCCCTGTCAGGTTCCCGTCAGCGCGGAGGTGATGCCCGCCACGTAGCGGTCAATCACGGTCCCGTCCGCGTCATAGGTCGGATTGACCTCGGTGAGTACGAGCCCGGCAAACAGCGGATGCTCCCGCAGCACCCGCAGGCACTCGACCACCTGCGCGAAGGCTACTCCGGAGCCGTAGTGCGGGAAGTTACCAAGCGGCAGGTCGCCCGAATCGGCCACGTCGACGTCGAGGTGGACCAGGATCGGGCCTCCAGCAACTGCGACGGCGGCAAGCGCCCGCTCCGCCGCGGCGACCGGGGCGGCGCGCAACGCGGGTGCCTCCTGGAAGCTGACCCCGCGATCAGCAAGGAACCGGCGCCCGGCGTCGTCGATCTCGCGCGGATCGCAGCCCACAAGCGCTAGCCGAGACGCCTCAAGCAGCGGCGGCGGACCAGCGAATCCGGCCAGTTCCGGCGCTCCCCCGCCGAGCAGATGCGCGACGCCCATTGAGTCGAAGATCCCGGAATTGGGCGCCTCCGGGTTATCCGGCGTATTCAGATCGGCATCGCCATCTACATAGACGACACAAACGTCGTCGTGATGCTGGCGAAACCCGGCGACAACCCCCAGGGTGATAGTGCAGTCTCCACCGACCACGAGCGGCATGCGCCCGGACGCGAGCACGCTCGCGACCGCATCGGACACCTGCCCCGCGACCTGGACAACCGCAGGCAGGTTGCGCCCGGCGGGATGCTCGCGGTCTACGCGGAACGGTGTTAGCCGCAGGTCACCGCGGTCCTCCACCGCCTGCCCGCCTGCCCTGAGCCGCGTGGCGAGGCCTGCTTCCCGCAACGCCGCGGGAGCCCGCTCCTGGCCCGCGTGGTGAGCTCCCGCGCTACTCGGAACTCCGACCAGCCCCCAGTCACTCATGCCCGTACTCCTAGCTAGTGGGTCACCTGCTAAGCAGTTACGTTGGTGACGCTATCGCGAGCCAGGTCTTTTGGCAACCGTCTAAGCTCAAATACCGGTTACACGTGCAGCTCATTGACTTCGCCGGGTTGGGGGGCTGCCAACCTGGGCGCCATCGGCACCCCGAGGCTCTGGTGCTCGAGGCGGCCCCCATCTGCTGCCGTTGGCTTCGGCAAGGCGTGTTCGGCCAGACCCACCGGAGTTTTCGAGCGCGCGTCGAGGACACCGCAGGACGACGGCGTCCGCACAGTGCAACCAAATTGCGGCGGAAGGGCCTAGATCTGTGGATAACCGGGCGGCTGGCGATTGTGCTTGTGGATAGGCGGACCCGTGTCTGCGTGAATCGCTAACATGTTCGTATTGCCGATGGTTAGCTGGCTGAGGAGGTGAACCCGTGACCGCCACCGCCGCCATGCCTGCCGCGGACGCCGCGCCCGGCGCTGGCCCCAGCGGCGCGCCGGGTTCACCGGGTTCGCGTGGTGCCTCAAGTTCGCCGGGTTCGCCTGGCGCGGCTGGCTCACCTGGCGCGCGTGGTGCCTCCAGTTCGCCGGGTTCGCCTGGTGCCGCTGGCTCACCTGGCCCGCGTGGTGCCTCTAGTTCGCCGGGGCGGTGGCTGGGTGACGGTGATGGCCTGGGTGGCGGGTTCGGCGCCGGGGAGGTGCTGGATGTGCTGGCGCCGGGGACGGTGCTGGCCGGGTTCGCGGCCGGCGCCTGGGCGGCCGGGTTCGGTGGGTGCTCGGATGACGAGCTGGTCGGGGTGGTGCGGGCGTGGCGGCGGCTGTCGTCGTGGACGGCCGCTGGTGAGCTCGCCGCGGTGGCGGAGCTGGCGGCCCGCCGCGAGCGCGGCGGTGACGGCCCGGCCGTCAGGGGGCCCGGCTACCAGCCCGGTGATGACGTGGCCGATGAGCTGGCCTGCGCGCTGACGCTGACCCGCCGCGGCGCGGATAACCTGGCCGAGCGGGCGGCCCGGCTCGCGGCGCTGCCGGCGACCGGGGCGGCGTTGCGGCTGGGCCGGATCGATGTGCCCAAGGCGCTGGCCGTCATCGACGGCGTCGCCGGGTTAGCGCCGCCGCTGGCCCGGGCCGTGGAGGACAAGGTGCTGGCCCGGGCGCCGGGGCAGACCCCCGGGGAGCTGCGCGCCGCGGTCCGCCGCGCGGTCGCCGCCGCGGACCCGCGCGCGGCCAGCCGGCGGCGGCGGGAAGCGGAAAAAGACGCCCGGGTCGAACTGTGGGACGAACCGGCCGGCACCAAGGCCCTGGCCGGGCGGGACCTGCCCGCCGCCCAGGTCCTCGCCGCCGACCAGCGGATCTCCGCGATCGCCCGGGAACTGAAAAACCGCGGCGCCGCCGGCACCCTCAGCCTGCTGCGCGCCAAGGTCTACCTCGCCCTGCTCGCCGGCCAGCCCCTCGACCACCTCCTGCCCGCCCCCGCAACCGCCCAACAGCCACCCGCCCCCGCCCCCAGCACCAGCAGCAGCAGCCGCGGCAGGGCCCCTGCCGACGCCGCCAATGACAGGGCCAGTGACAACGGAGCCACGGACAGCGCGCCCAGTGCAGCCGCGGACCGGGGAGCCAGTCACGGCGCAACCGCGGACCGCGGAGCCAGTCACGGCGCAGCCGCAGGCAGCGGTCCTCACGCAGCCGCGGACCGCGCAGCCAGTGACAGCGGAGCCGCAGACAGCGGGCCTGGCGGAGCCGCGGACCGCGCAGCCAGTAACGGCAGAGCCAGTAACGGCACACGCAGTGACGGCGGAGCCCGTGACGGCGGAGCCCGTGACGGCGGAGCGAGGAGGCGGAGCAGGTGACGCGAAGCCGGTGACGGCGGAGCCGGTGACCGCGGAGCCGGTGACGGCGCCTCTGTCCACAGCGGGGCCGCTGCGGGAGCCGGCGGCAACGGTCACGCCAGGCCCGAAGGTGACGCAACCAGAGCCCACGCCGCCGCCGCCGCCGACGGTGGCGGTGGCGGTGGTGGTGGTGGTGCCGCTGGCGCGGGTCCCGGGACGGCCGGCCAGCTGGTCCCGCCCGGCCCGCGCCGGGCGCCGTCCCCCGCGGCCACCGCCCCTGGCCCCGCCGAGCCCGCCCGGCCCGCCGAGCCTGCCCGGCCCGCCGAGCCCGCCCGGCCCGCCGAGCCCGCCGAACCCGCCCGGCCGGCCGGCCCGGGCGCGGGACGAGCCGCCCGGCCGTCCCCAACCTGGCCCGCGGCACCCGCCGGGCCAGCCTGGAGCGACCTGGACCCCGGGCAGCTGGCCGGCTCGGTCAACCTGACCGTCCCCCTGGCCACCCTGCTGAACCTGGCCGACGAACCCGGCGACGCCGCCGGATTCGGCCCGCTCGACGCCGACACCACCCGCACCCTGGCCACCGCCGCCGCCCGGCACCCCGCCACCCGATGGTGCCTGACCGTCACCGACCAGGCCGGGCACGTCATCGGCCACGGCTGCGGCCACCACCGCCACCCCGCCCCGCGCCCCGCCGGCCCGCGCCCCGCCGGCCCGCGCCCCGCCGGCCCCACACAGCCCAACCACACCGGCAGCCCCGGCCCCGTCCCCGCCGGCCTACTGATCAAACTCGAACAGCTCGCCTACCCCGGCTGCGACCACCAGCGCCAAACACCCGCCTACCAGCCCACCCCGCGGCTACGGCACCTGATCGAAATCCGCCACCCCACCTGCGCCTTCCCCGGCTGCCGCCGCCCCGCCACACAATGCGACCAAGACCACACCATCCCCTACCACCACGGCGGCCGAACGTGCTGGTGCAACATCGCCCCGCTCTGCCGACACCACCACAAGATCAAACAAACCCCCGGCTGGCACCTCGAACAACCCCGCCCCGGCCTCCTCATCTGGACCACCCCCACCGGCCGCAAATACACCACCGGCATCCCCTGAACCCCGCCCGGCGACACCCCGCTCCACCCGCACCCAACGCGCTTCCCTGGGCCGCGACCGGCGCGTGCCGCGCCACATTCGGCATCACGGTTGTTGAGCTGCGGGGATCCGCCCGACCCGCCTGAGTTACCGCCTCCGGTCCGGTGCGGACGTACTTCAGAACGGCCCCGCCCTTTTGACATCCTCTCGTCCCCTCAGCCACCGCTGATCATCGACGTGATATTGAACGGGCCCTCGAGCAGCCCGAATCGCTGCATGAGGTCAGCGACTTGACAGACCCGGATCCACACCGGGTCGACGCGCAGGGGATAGCTGTCGGCCGCGACGAGCGTCGCCGCAAGCCGCGGCGCCCCGGTGAAGCCGACAATGGCTTGCTCGACTGCAGTGCGATTGGCGTCGGAAATCGCCTGAGCCTGCTCGATCGCGCGGCGGAACGCCGCGGCGGTCCTTGGGTACCTCTTCGCCCACGCCTGAGTGACGACGTACCCGGCGATCGGGAGGTTCTGGGTGCCGCCCTGGTCGGCGTCGAAGAGCTCCTCGGCACCGTTAGCCACCTGCGCCCCCGGCTATGAAAGGCTCGGGTAGCCACGCGGCATCCACCTCGTGCGCCTTGAGCGCGGCGCTCATCAACGGGAACGGGATCGGGACCAAGTGAACCCCGAACGCGTCATCCCATTGCCTGCAAGCACCGAGCTGAGCAGCAAGGTGCCGATATTGTCCAGCACGTTGACGCCGATCGACTTGCCCTTGAGCTGCGCGACGGACCTGATGGGTGATCCGGCAGGGACCAGCACCTCCTGGGTGCGCGGTTGCATCACGGATCCTTCAGCGAGGATGAGCAGCTTGGCGTGCTGCTGTGCCTCCGCGAGGATGCAGGAGACGTAGTTCCCGTCCGTAACGTCGTACTTACCGGACAGCTGGTCGGCAATCGCCGTGGAACTACTCGCCGCAGGGATATCTTCACGTGCAGGCCCGCGGCGGCGAACACCCCCCGCTGCTGCGCGACGTACAAGCCGACCGAGTCGACCGCAGGGACGGCGGCAACGGTCAGATCTGGTTTCTCCAGGCGGCCGGCGTCGCGGTCCTGCTCAGCCTTGCGGAAGACCCGACATACCGCCACGATCCCTGCTCATATCCCATCCCCGACAGAGGGGAAGGTAAGTAATCGGGGAACCCGTGGGAGATCGTGTTGTGGCGTCGGCTGGGCATGGCGGAGTTACCCTCGGCCGGCATGTGGCGGCAACATCGCGGACCTTACGTTGTCACGGGAGCGGCTTTCGGTGCTGCAGACCGGCCCGGTCATGACCCGGCTGGAATCGCCGCGCGGCTCACCGCGCCGGCCCCCAAGCTGCGGAGGGCGCCGAAGCCCGGGCGGCTCCAGATCCTGTCCCAGCCGGCGGAGACAGGTCAGCGGCGGCAGCCGGGGCGCGTCCGGTTCGCCGTTTTGCTCACAATGTGGCCTGATATGACACGATCGAGGGACGAAAGGGTCACGGATCAGTAACCTTGCCGCTGTCCGGCCCGCGCGCTGATAGCAACGGCTCGTCAGTCCAGGATGGGTCGCAATGCCCAGGGGGGGCAATAATGAACACCGGGCATGTCCGCGCGGCAGCGCTCGCCGCGGCAGTGATCATGATGCTGGCCGGGTGCGCCGCCGCGCACCGCGGCGCGGGGCTCACCGCGCTGACCAAGCCCGGCGACCGGAACGTCACGGTCGCCGCCATACCCTCAGCCGACCTAGCCGGCCTGTACATCGCGCAGGATGAGGGGCTTTTCGCCCGGCAGGGGCTGCACGTGACGATCAAGACGATAGCCACCACCAAGGCGGTTATCGCCAGTCAGCTGAACGGCCAGGTCGACATCGGCGCGGGCAGCTATGTCGGCTACGTATCGGCGCAGGCGGCGGGCGCCAGGTTCCGCATTCTCGCCGAGGCTTCCACCCTCGGGCCGCACACGCGCGTGCTGGTCACCACCGCCGGCTCGCGCATCACGACCGTGGCCGGGCTGGTCGGCAAGAAGATCGCGGTCAACGGCACGAGCAGCATCGGTACCATGCTGATCAGCGTGCTGCTCGCCGAGAACGGGATATCGTCGGCCAAGGTGCGCTTCGTCACCGACAAGCAGGGCTTCCCCGATATGCCGGGACAGCTCCAGCGGGGGCAGTGGGACGCGGCGTTCCTCGCCGAGCCCTACGCCACCAAGGCCGAAGAGGACTACGGCCAGGTGGAACTGGCCGACCTGGACCAGGGCGCCACCATGAACTTCCCGATCGGCGGGTATGTCGCCACCCAGGCGTGGGCGCGGCAGCATCCGCAGACAGCGGCCGCGTTCGTGCGGGCGATCGAGGAGGGGCAGACGCTCGCCCAGGAAAATCCCACCGCCGCCCGGGCGGCCATGGGGAAATCCGATCAGCTGCCGCGCCAAGTGACCACGGTCATGTGGCTGCCCGACTTCCCCGTCGGCCCAGTTAATGAGCAGCGCATGCAGCGCACCGCCGACGCCATGCTCCAGTTCGGCGTCCTTGCCCGGCAGTATGCCGCCGAAGTCCGGCAGGGCACCCTGATAAGGTCGATGATCTCCCCCAGCTGAGCCGTCGCCTGAGTCATCCACCGGCAGCTTCGGCTTCCGCTGCGGGTGGTGCCCTGCGGCCGGCATGTGGCGGAGAGGCATGGGCTGGCTTTGCCGGGCTGCGGGATTGCCGGGATTACGGGCCGGGACCGGGATCGC
The DNA here is from genome assembly GCA_963727015.1 of uncultured Actinomycetota bacterium. Lineage (GTDB taxonomy): Bacteria > Actinomycetota > Actinomycetes > Streptosporangiales > Streptosporangiaceae > DATFVJ01. The sequence goes on from CAVSEV010000012.1 coordinate 585,408, forward strand.
TGGCGGGACGACGGCGGGCGCGTCCTTGGGGTGTCCAGGGCAGGAAGGGACTCAGGTCGGCTCCGGCCGCGGCAGTTCCGCCATTGCGGGCGCATTCCTGCAGTTGGCCGGTCAGCAGGCAGTCGTCACGCTCTCCTGCAGCCTGGCCACCTGCCCGGCCAGCTCCGCCACCCGCGCGTTCAGCTCGGCCTTATCCGCCCGCAACGCGGCGGTCGCGGCCTCCCGCTCCGCCACAGCGGCAGTACAGACCGATCTATCTGTTCCGGTTCGCGAAGGCGGCTGGTGGTACTGCGCCAGGACGGTGGAAGGCCAGCAGTACCCGATCCGTTGCCGCAGCGCCGCGGCCCCGGCGAAACACCGCCGCCGGCAGGCAACGGCCGGCCGCTGCCCGGCGAGGAAGTGCTGCTTGGGCAACGAGACAGCAGGCGCGGCATGGCGGGAAGAAGCCTTTATCACCGCCTGAATCGTTGATATGGCAGACCAGATAGTCTGATACGGCGATGACCATGGATCAGAGCGCACGCTCCGACGGCCCACCGCAGATCCTCGACCAGCGCTCGCGCTGGATCGAACTCGACGGCCCGGTGCACTATCTCGACTTCGGCGGCCCAGCCGACGGGCCCACGCTCGTCTGCGTGCATGGGCTCGGCGGCTCGGCCGTCAACTGGTCGGCGATCGCCCCGCTGCTGACCGGCCGCTACCGCGTACTCGCCCCAGACCTCGCCGGACACGGCCTCACCGAATCCCGCGGACGCGACACGGCGGTGGCGGCGAATCAGCGTCTGCTGCACCACTTCATCCAGGCCGTGCCCGGCGGCCAGGTGATCCTGATAGGCAACTCGATGGGCGGGATGATCTCGCTGCTCGAGGCGAGCGCCGCGCCACGCACCGTCGTCGGCCTGGTGCTTGTCGACCCGGCCCTGCCTTTTGTGGCCGCCCGTCCTGACCCGATCGTGGCCGCGATGTTCGCCGCCTACGCCACGCCTGGCATCCGCCAGATACTGATCGGCCGCCGCCGTCGGCTGACCCCGGAGGAACTCGTAGCGCGCGTGCTCTCGCTGTGCTGCGTCGACCCCGCACGGGTGCCCACAGACGTTCTGGCGCAGCATGTCGAAGTGGCCCGCCGTCGCCTGGAGTTCGGCGGTGTCGAGCAGCAGTTCGCCGATTCCGCGCGTTCCATCATCGCTACCGCAGGTTACCCGCGCGGCCGGGGGGCATACCTGCGCCGTATCCGCATGATCACCTGCCCGGTCTTGCTGATTCACGGCGCGCGCGACCGCTTGGTGCCCGTCGGGGCCGCTGTCGCCGCGGCGCGCGCCAATCCGTCGTGGACGCTGGTCATCATGCCCGGGATAGGTCACGTACCTCAGCTGGAGGTGTCTGGCGAGACCGCCAGGGTCATCACCGACTGGCTCGGCTCAACCGGGCGGCGCGCCGCGCAGGCGGCGACCCCGCGCGGGACCTAAGGCCGCCACTCACGGCCGAACCACCCTAACAACCAGGGCCTATCCGCCACAGGCTGATCCGTAGGTCCTGCGCATCTAGCGTCCGGATCCATACCTGGAGGTACACCTTGAAGGCTGCCGTCGTTACATCGTTCACCGAGCCACTGCAGATCCAGGACCTGCCGGTGCCAGCGCCCGCGCCGGGCCAGGTACTCGTGCGGATCGAGGCAAGCGGCCTGTGTCATACCGACATTCACGCCGCGCATGGCGACTGGCCGATCAAGCCGACGCCGCCCTTCACCCCCGGGCACGAAGGCGTCGGAATCATCGAGGGGGTGGGCGCGGGAGTACCCGAGAGCCGGGTCGGGGAGCGAGTGGCCATCCCGTGGCTCGGATGGGCATGCGGGCACTGCGAGTTCTGCACCTCCGGCCGGGAGACATTGTGCGAAAGCCAGGAGATGAGCGGCTATTCGATCGACGGCGCCTACGCGGAGTACGCGGTCGCCTCCGGTGACTTCGTGGTGCGCGTGCCAGCGGCATCACGCCGTTCGAAGCAGCGCCGCTGAGCTGTGCCGGAGTCACCACGTACAAGAT
>CAVSEV010000013.1:0-636764 GCA_963727015.1 uncultured Actinomycetota bacterium
ACGATTGATAGCGCCAATGGCAGCCGCGGCGATCGTCCTTGGGTGCCGCATCCTCACTCACGACATAGAGAACAACCTTCGAGCACAGGCGGAGGGAGCTGAGGCATATCCACCACGACGACAAAAGGATTTCGCGACCGCCCGGCCCACATGATCCGAGCGTACTAGCCCAAATGAAACGGGGTACCTCGGCAAAGCGTTTGCAGATGTTCTGAAGCTGAGAGCCTGTGAAGTCGAGCATTTGGAGAGAACAGAGCGTTTCACGTTCATCAACCTTAACGTTTTACAATGCTCTACCACCCCCTTCTCTGGGTTTTTCGGAACCGGTCGCCATGACAGCAACGTTTGTCTGGTTGTCACCCGAAACACGGAGAAGACATCATGGATGGGCACAATATTGTAGCGGTCTACGGTTTGCGCGATACCGCCGAGCGCGCGCGCGACCGATTGATCGAAATTGGAATTCCGAGCAGCGATATCAGAATGAGCGCCGCGTCCGATGTTGCAGGCGGCACGTCGGATTTGAGCGAGGGGCGTGTCCCGCACGAGCATCAAGTTGGTTTCTGGGACTGGCTGTTTGGCCGCGACGAGGTGCCCGAGAACGATCGCAGCTGGTATCAATCAAATCTCCGCGAAGGGCGTACCGCGCTATCAGTGTTTGTTCGGGATATCGGGCAGGAGGATCGAGTTGCGGATGTCCTGGAAGAATTCGATCCAATTGACTTCCCGGAAGCCGAGTTTGCCGGCTATGAACGGCGGGACCGCTACGCCGAACCGCTCGATACGCGCGGCGAGCCGGTAGCGCGTCCGGCAATGACGCCACTTGAAACGGCGAATCCCGCGATGCGTCAGCCAGGGGACCGCACGGGGCTTGAAACGTCTGCTGGGACCGGGGTAGGCCTCGGCTCACGGTTGGGTCGAGATGCCCTCGGCGCCACGTCTGCTGAGAGGCCCGCCAGCGAAACTGCGCTCGGCTCACCCGAGGCATGGAGCCGCCGCGATACTGTCACTGGGACCACACCGGCATCGCCGGCGTCCTATCGGTGCGACTTCCGCGGCGATCCCGGGTACCCCCGCCGCGATGACGGACTATCGTGGCGAGCGAGCCGGGATGGAGACTGGCAAGGAGCAGGTAATCCCGGTCGTCAAAGAGGAATTGAAAGTCGGAAAGCGCGCGGAAGAGCGGCGTTATCGGATCCGCACCTATGTCGTCGAGACGCCCGTCGAAAGAGATGTGACCTTGCGTGACGAGCGCGTGATTGTCGAACACCGCCCGGTCACCGGTGAGGCGGGGCTACGCGCTGAGGTGCCGCAGGAGCGCGAGTTCGAGGTCGTCGAGCGGCACGAAGAGCCCGTGGTAGAGAAACGCGCGCGGAATGTTGAGGAAGTCGTCGTCCGGCGGGATGTCGACGAGCGGACAGAGAAGGTTCGCGACACCGTCCGCCAGACCAGGGTTGATGTCGAAAACGAGGCCGGTGGTCGGGCGGATAACCTCGAACGCAGGGACCGTCTAGAACGCACCGTCCCCGAGGAGCGCAAACCTTAGGCCTGAATTCACGATCTCGCCTGAACCGGGGGTGCCGCCGTACGCGGCGCCCCCGTCGTATTTAAACGAGCCGTATTTAGAGTGGGATGTTGTCGTGCTTTTTGGGCGGATTGCTCAACTGCTTGCCGCGGAGCATTGCGAGCGCGCGAGCGAGCCGGCGGCGGGTGTCGCGCGGCGGGATTACGTCATCGATAAAGCCGCGGCTCGCAGCGACAAACGGGTTTGCAAATTTCTCGCGGTATTCCTCGGTGCGGGCCTCGATTGCCGCGGTATCGCCAAGATCGGCGCGAAAGATGATCTCGACCGCGCCCTTTGGCCCCATTACCGCGATTTCGGCGGAGGGCGACGAAAAATTCAAATCGCCGCGCAAATGTTTTGAGCTCATCACGCAGAGGCCCCCCCATAAGCCTTGCGCGTAATCAGTGTGACCTTGGGCACGGTCGCCTCAGCGTAGGCGAACAGCAGTTTGGCGCCGTGCTTGATTATCCCGCTATATTCCTGCGCGGTACCCGGCAGAAATCCGGGGACATCGACAAAGTTACGATCGGGATGTTGAAACAGTCGCAAAAGCGAACGAACCGTGCTGCCTTGCGCGAACTGTCGATGTCGAGGCAACCGGCCAGCACCATCGGTTGGTTAGCGACGATACCGATCGGCGAACCTTCGATCCGCGCAAAACCGACCACGATGTTTCGCGCAAAATCGGGTTGCACCTCGAAAAAATCGCCCTCATCGACGACCTTTAGGATCAACTCCTTCATATCGTAAGGCTTATTCGGATTGCCCGGCACGAGCGTATCGAGCGACGGCTCGGCGCGATCGCGCGGATCGCCGGTCGGCCGCAATGGCGGCTGGACGCGATTTGAAGCTGGAAAAAAATCGACAAATCGGCGGAGTTCGAGTAACGCCTCGACATCATTGGCGAAAGCGCGGTCAGCGACGCCCGAGCGGCTGGTATGAGTTAGCGCCCCGCCCAATTCTTCCTGGGTCACACTCTCATGGGTGACGGTGCGCACGACCTCCGGTCCGGTCACAAACATGTACGAAGTGTCCTTGACCATAAAGATGAAGTCGGTCATCGCCGGGGAGTACACTGCACCACCGGCGCACGGCCCCATGATCAGCGAAACCTGCGGGATCACGCCGGAGGCGAGCACGTTGCGCTCGAAAACCTCGGCATAGCCGGCCAGCGAGGCGACCCCATCCTGGATGCGCGCCCCGCCGGAATTGTTGATCCCGATCACCGGTGCGCCGACGTTCATCGCCTGGTCCATGATCTTGCAGATTTTTTCGGCGTGCGCCTCGCTCAGCGAACCGCCGAACACGGTGAAATCCTGGCTGAAGACAAAGACCAGCCGGCCGTTGACCGTGCCATAGCCGGTAACGACGCCGTCGCCCGGTATGCGGTGCCGGTCGATGCCGAAATCGTGGCTGCGATGCTCGACAAACATGTCCCATTCCTCAAAGGATTGGGGGTCGAGCAAAGTTCGATCCGCTCCCGCGCGGTCAGCTTGCCGCGGCGGTGCTGCGCCTCGACGCGCGCCGCCCCACCACCCTCATGAGCGGCTCGGCGCTTTTATCGAAGCGGTCGAGAATATTATCCATTTGCCCTCACGCAACGCGTACCGCGGCGAGATAGCATCCCCGTTTGCGCGCGCCAACCCGCCGGCATCGCGCAGCAGCTGGCCGGCCGGGCGACACGACCGGGAATGGCTGTGCCTAGGGCTGCACGGCGAGAAGCACACTGCCGCAATGCCGCCAAGCCCTGCGAGCAGCGGCGATGTCAGCCTGTGTCCTGACCGATCAGGGTCAGGATCAGCGAACGGCGATGTGGTGATGCGCGGTGCTCGAGCAGAAAGATCCCTTGCCAGGTCCCGAGTGTCAGCCGCCCATCGGTGACCGGATCGTCAGCTGGGTCTGGGTCAGCATGCTTTTGATGTGCGCCGGCATGTCGTCCGGACCTTCGTCATTGTGACGGTAAAGCGCCATATTCTCGGGGACGATCCGCCGCAGAAACGCTTCGAGGTCATGCCTGACGTCAGGCGAGGCGTTCTCCTGGATCAGCAGCGAGGCCGAGGTGTGTGAGATGTACACCGACAACAACCCGGTGCCGATGCCCTGTTGAGCAACCCACCGCTGGACCTCGGCGGTGATCTCCTTGAGCTCGCGTGGTTCGGTATCGAGTGTCAGTCGAGTTTGGATGGTCCGCATGGTCGTTTATGCTCCAGCTGTTCGGTGTTGAGTTGCGGCGGGAGTGGTGACGTGGCCCGATCTCGCGCAAGGCGTATAGAATTCATATCGGCATTCGGAAAACGGCGTTCGAGCAATGCAGAACACCAGGCTGACGGCTCTCGATTTGATCTCGGCCCGGAGATCGACATGCTGCGCGGAACGGTGCGCGACTTCGCCGAGGACAAGTCGCGCCGCTCGCCGGCGAAATCCACCGCACCGACCGTTTTCCGATCGAGTTGTGGCCGGAGATAGGGCAGCTCGGGCTGCACGGGATTACCGTCGAGGAGGAATACGGCGGGGCCGGCATGGGCTATCTCGCCCATTGCGTCGCGATGGAGGAGGTCAGCCGCGCCTCGGCTTCGGTCGGCCGTCCTACGGCGACACTCGAATTTGTGCGTCAACCAAATCCGCCGCAATGGCAGCGAAGGAAAAAAATGAAAATACTGTACCGAAATTGATTTCGGGCGAGCATGTCGGGGCTCTGGCGATGAGCGAACCGGAGGCGGGCTCCGACGTCGTCTCGATGCGGCTCCGCGCCGACCGAAAGGGCGATCGCTGGATCCTGAACGGCACCAAGCTGTGGATCACTAACGGCCATTACGCCGACACGCTCGTCGTCTACGCCAAGACACGGCCTGATGCGGGTGCGCGCGGGATTACTGCCTTTCTGATCGAGAAGGGCCTTGCCGGTTTTCGCCCGGCGCAAAAGCTCGACAAGTTGGGGATGCGCGGCTCGCCGACCTCGGAGCTGGTCTTCGAGGATTGCGAAGTTCCGGACGAAAACGTGTTGGGGGCTGAAGGCGAGGGCGTACGCGTGTTGATGAGCGGTCTCGATTACGAGCGCGCGGTGCTGGCGGCGGGGCCGCTCGGGATCATGCAGGCCTGCATCGATCTCGTGGTGCCCTATATTCACGACCGCAAGCAGTTCGGCCAGCCGATTGGCGAATTCCAGCTGATCCAGGCCAAGATCGCCGACATGTATACCGGCATGAATGCGTGCAAGGCCTATGTCTATGCCGTCGCTCGCGCCTGCGATCGCGGGCAAACCACGCGCAAAGACGCTGCCGGCGCCATACTCTACGCCGCCGAGAAAGCAACAGCGATGGCGCTCGATGCGGTGCAGATTTTGGGCGGCAACGGCTACATCAATGAATTTCCCGCCGGGCGCCTATTGCGCGACGCCAAGCTCTACGAGATCGGCGCCGGCACCTCTGAGATCCGCCGCATGCTGATCGGCCGCGAAATCTTCGAGGAGACTGCGTAGTTTGACACGCCCCTGAAGGCCGCCAATGCTATTGCCATGGCTGAGTCGATCACTCTGGAATTCGTCGGTAGGCAGTTCGAGCGCGTTTTTGCCGAATTAGCCGCAATCCGTGACGAACAGAGTGCGATCCGAGGAGATCTGACTGTCTTGACCAGCATCGCGCTCCGTCACGATGCAACCCTCAACGGCATCCTCGATCAACTACAAGCGCTAACCGCTCAACACAACCGCTTCGACATCGGGCTGCGTCGGCTGAGGAACAATCTAGGACATGAGCCGTGAGATGCGGCGGCTGATTTCGTCGGGCTCGCTGTTCGAGGCGGCAGCGGGGTACAGCCGGGCAGTGGTCGATGGCGAATGGGTCTTTGTCGCCGGCACGACCGGGTTTGACTATGCGCAGATGACGATCGCCGATGACCCGGCCGAACAGGCCCGGCAAGCGTTGCGCAATATCGAGGCTGCGCTGGCCGAAGCCGGGGCCACCCTCGCCGACACTGTGCGGGTGCGTTATTATCTGCCCGATTTAGCCGACTGGCCAAAAATCGTGCCGGTACTGGGCGAAGCCTTCGGTGTCATTCGGCCGGCGGCGACAGCGCTCGTGTGCGGCCTCGTCGACCCGCGAATGAAAATCGAGATCGAGGTCACCGCGCGCCGGCCGATTTCGGCGGTTGTGGATTGACCGCTGCAGACGGGGTTATCAGGGCTTGCGAAAGGCGTTGGTGATCGGCTTTGCCCCGGCATCCCCATGCGAGAGCGGCGTCAGACCGTAGAAATCCTCGATCGTGCGCAATACGGCGTAATGATCGATGCGCTCGCCGTAACTGCCCGGCACCACCCCTTCGCCGGCCATGACCGTCGGGATCAGATTGATGTAGCGCTTGGCGACGATCGCACCCTTAGCGTCTTTGACGGGCGTCGAATCGTCTTCATCCTCGTCCCAGGTGACAATCAGCAGGCTATTGTGGGTCATTGCCCAGCGGCGGTACGGCTCGATATGACGGCGCAGCCAGTCGTCCATCGCCTTGCCAAAGTCGGTTCCGGGCGGAGCAGCGTCGGATTCGTGCGCGTCGTTGATCTGGTTGGGCACCACGATGGCGACCGTTGGCAGCCGGGCAAAACCGGCTTCGTCGCTCGGAAATGCGGTGAACGGCAAATTGACTGACGACGGCAGCTGATTATGGCCAATCGCGCTGTCCTTTGCCGCCTGCCAATTGACCCAGGGATTGTGCTTGCGCTGATAGTCGATGCCGCTGCCCGGAGGACCGGTCCGCAAGGTGCCGGTGAAACCGGGGGAGGGGAGATCCTCCGAATACCGGCAAAGCTGAGACCGGCATGGATCAGCGCCGCCCCAAGATTTGGGGTATCGAGCGGGGCGTTGGCGAGCGGCGCATCGGTGCCGACCTCGGTATGGCCGCTGATGATCGGGTTGGAGCCGTCGGGGTTGCGCTTCGCCTCCGATCCCGTGCCTTGCGTGTCGCCTGAGAACAGCGCCAGATAATTCGGCTGCGACGGGTGGTCGACACCATGTGAATTAGTAAAGTTCGCGTTTTCCCGCATCAGACCGGTTAGATAGGTCAATTCCGGCACGAGATTGCGGGACGACAGGTTCTCCTCGATCACGATGACGACATGGTCGGGCGTCCACACCGCGGCGACGGCCGGCTGTAACGCGGGGAGCATAAAAAAGCCCAATCCGGCAGAAAATTCCCACCACGTCTTACGACCCGTCATGATCCGTTTTCCCCAACCGCGCGCCGCGCGCCGTCAGTCGTGATCTTCCTCCGCCAACACCCCGGCGAAGAGGCTCCGGTCGATATTACCGCCGGTCTGGATCACTGCTACCCGCTTGCCGCGCAACCGGTCGCGTTCTTGCAGTACCGCGGCGAGAGCCGCTGCCCCCGCACCCTCGGCGAGATTGTGCGTGTCGGTGTAGAGGATACGCATTGCGCGTCGGATCTCGGTCTCGGATACGGTCACGATGCGCGCTGCCCAGCAGCGAATAAGTTCGAGGGCCGCCGGGTCGGGCACCCGCACCGCAAGCCCGTCGGCGATCGTGTCGGCGGAATTGGTCGCGATTGGTTGGGCGGCGGCGACGGACAATGCATAGGCCGGCGCCTCGGCCGCGACGACCCCGATAATCTCGGCCGTCTGCCCCAGCGCCTCGCGTGCCGCGATGACCCCGGAAATGCCGCTGCCGAGGCCGATCGGCACATAGACGGTATCGAGATCGGGCACCGCCCGGAACAGCTCGAGCCCATAGCTCGCGACCCCGCGCACCAGCAGCGGATCATACGATCGCACGCAGTGCAGGCGCTCGCGCTCAGCCAGTTCGATTGCGTGCTCATAGGCTGCCTGGAAGTCGTGACCATGCGTGATCAGCCGCGCTCCAAACGCCTCCATCGCGCGGTTCTTTTCGATACTGTTGCCGTGCGGCACGACAACTGTTGCGGCGAGCCCGAGGCTCGTTGCGGCATAGGCGATGCTCTGACCGTGATTGCCGCGAGTTGCGGTCACGACGCCCAGGACCTGTGGCTCCCGCCGCTTCAGTTGATCGAGATAGATGAGACCGCCGCGCAACTTGAATGCGCCAATCGGCGTGTGGTTTTCGTGCTTGACCCACAATTCGGCGCCGATCCGCCGCGACAGCAATGGCCAGCAATAAGCCGGAGTTGGCGGCACCACCCGATGCACCAGTTCCGCCGCCGCTTCAAGTGTCGCGAGATCATCCATCGTCGCTGATTTGCCTGCTTTGCGCGAGCGGGTCAAGTCTAGATACACGAAGGCTTCTCACGACCAGCAGGTGCACTCGCCCTTGTTCGGAACCGTGATCGCCATGCAATATCGATCAGAGCCAACCAATCAACCAGCCGGAGGGGACGATGGCGGAGAGCGAGTTGTATCAAAAAGGCGCGGCGATGCGGCGTCGGCTGATGGGTGATGCCGCGGTCGAGCGCTCGGCGCGCGAGATCTACAGCGATCCGGTCATGAAGAAATTTATCGAGATCGCGACCGAGACTGTGTTTGGGGCGCTCTGGACGCGGCCTGGCCTCGATCTAAAGACGCGGGCGTTGATCTGCGTGATCTCGGATGCGGCGACCGGGCGGGAGCCCGAACTCGGATTGCATCTGCGCATGGCCCTGCGCCAGGGTTGGTCCGAGGAAGAGTTGACTGAAGCGCTGCTACACCTCTCGGGCTATGTCGGAGTGCCGATTATCCGCGAGTTGATGATGGTGGCGAGTAAAGCGTTCGCCGAGTACCGCGCCGAACAGGCGGCGCAAAAGACGGGCGCTTGACCAGCCATATTCTCGTTATCCCGTCGTGGTATTCGGGATGGGCGAGGCTCGGGTGGCGGCTATTTCCGCGACCAGGCGCTGGCATTAAAGGCGGCTGGTCATCGTGTCGCGATACTCGCCCCCGCTATTCACACTTGGCGTGATCGGCGAGCCGGCCGTGTACCGCATGCTGGGCTCGCTAATCTAGGCTTCGAAAACGATGGCGTGCCGGTCTACCGCCGCAACGACTTCACCGGGCTGCCGCGGCTGCCGTATCGCAATCCACTCGCGTGGACCCGATGCGGCCTGAGACTTTTCGCTGATACATTGGCGAGAATGGTTGGCCTGACCTCGTTCACGCGCATTGCTGCTTGAACGCCGGGGTATTGGCCTTGGCGATCAACTGCCGCTTTGGGATTTCGTACATTGTCACCGAACATAGCGCGGGCCCCGCCGGCGGGCGGTGGTGGGAGCGCGACCTGATCCGCCGCGTCGCGAAGCACGCTAGCCGGTGCATTGCCGTCAGCCCCCATCTTGCGGGTCCGCTCGAGTGCCACTACCCGGGATCGCAGTGGCGCTATTTGCCCAATGTGCTCGGGGCAGCATTCCTCGGTGAAGGTTTCCGGGGGAAGGGCTCCACGGGGGCGGCTCCCTCGGCAACGGCGGCTGACGGAGATCACCCGTTTGTGTTTCTTTGCGTCGCCCGGATGTCGCCCGAAAAGGGTCACGCATTGCTCCTCCAGGCGTTTGCCGGGGCGTTTCGCGGCAGCGAGAATGTGCGGTTGCGGCTTGTCGGCGATGGCCCCTTGCTGGCAATCCTTGGCGAGCTTTCACGCCAACTCGGTATTGCGAAGCAAGTCGATTTCATCGGCGCCTTGCCCGCGAATGACGTCCGAGCGGAAATGGAAGCGGCGGAGCGCCTTTGCGCTTGCCAGCAATCACGAGACCTTTGGCGTTGTCGTGATCGAGGCATTGGCCTGTGGTCTCCCGGTCGTCAGCACTGCGAGCGGCGGGCCCGATCATCTGATCGCTCCGGACAACGGCATGCTGGTCCCGTGCGGCGATATGCCGGCGTTGCGCGATGCTTTGCGAGAGATGCAGGGCCGGGCCTCGCGCTATGACCGGAAAGCGATCCGGGCCGAGGTGATCCAGCGCTTCGGGCCAGACGCCTTCGCCCGCCAATTCGCTGCTATCATCGCCTGACCCGCTCTGAGCGACGCCGCCGAACGAAGCGAGAAACACTGAATGTTGATCCTCAGTCTGCATAGCGGACCACAAGATCCGTCGGCAGCATTGTTCGACGACTACCGGTTGCTCGCCGCGGTCGCAGAGGAGCGGCTCAATCGGATCAAATGTTCCGGCGGTTTCCCCGAAAGATAATCGCCGAGGTGCTGCGCATTGCCAGTGTCGAGCGTCGGCAGGTCGATGTGCTCGTCACTACCCGCTGCCTGTTTCAGCGGCATTACTTCAAGCATCGGCGCTCTTATGAGCGGGTGCGGGAAGAGTGGCGACGGCTTACCGGACATTCGAAAATGGACCAAATCAGCCTCGTGCTGCGCAAAAACCCGGGCCATCGCGCCGAGGACCTTTTCAATTATCAAGCCTTGTTGGCCGATCTCGGATCGCGGCCGGACGTGCGCGTCTTCTTTTCGAATTATCACTTCACGCACGCGCTGCCGAGCCTGTTCTTTACCGATTGGGACGAGGCGCTGCTGTACACCGCCGATGGGGTCGGCGATCAAGTCGATCACAGCCATTACTTGATCACAGCACGGCAAGCTCTGTGAACCTTTACGGCGACGATCGCTGGCTGTGTAAAGCCGATAATTCGGGGCAGCCTCGGGGCTCGCCTATGGCTGTGTGACCCAGGCCCTGGGCTGGAAGATCAATCGTCACGAGGGGAAATTGACCGGGCTTGCCGCTTTACGGCGAGCCGACATTATTTGCCTGAGATGCTACGCCACTTCAGCGTCTGCGATGACGGGCGGATCACAATGGATTTTGCCGATCATCGCGAAATGCGCGAATGTTTTCAAGCCGCTCCGCCTCGACCCAAACTCGCGAGAACGCGGCCGCCTCGGTGCAGGCATTGCTCGAACACTCCATCCGCCAATCGGTCAGCCGGCTGCTTGAAACGCACAAGGTGAGGCCGTGGCTCGGGCTGGCGGGCGGGGTTTTTGCCTATGCTCGGCTCAATCGGCCATCAGCCTGGGAGTGTGGGGGGGGATGAGGTCTTGCGGCGGGCGGCCTATGGGGGATGACGCCCTCGTGATCGGTGGCGCTCTGCTATTTCTGTTCGATGTGGCCGCCAGGGCCGTCGGCGTTACAGCGGCGGCGATGTTTATGGTGCAGCATCAACCGAACCAAGAGACGGTAGCGGGCTACGTATTGCTTGGGCGCGGGGGTTACAGACTGTCACGGCGGTTTGGCATGAGAGTGACCAGCGGCCGATCATGAGGACGCTGCCACTTCGGAGTGAGCAGGTCGTGGATGAGCGCGGCCAGAAGGACCGTACCAGCGCCGACGGCGGCTCCCCCGACGGTGTCGGTGAAGTGATGCATGTTCGCGCCGATCACGCCTAATGCGACGCCGACTGCTATCAGGAATGCTGTGCAGGCGAGGACAAGACGCAGTACGCGTGGCACCCTCGCGGGCGCCCTGGCGAGTAGCAGCATTACGGCAGTTGCAAGGGCTACCACGCCGGTGACATGTCCGCTGGGAAAGCTCTAGACTGCCCCAGGCCGTCGGGCCGACGAGGGGCTTGAGCAGACGTTCGCTGATCGCAGCCGCAACGGGCACAGATATGGCCACGAACAGGGCCTCGCCATACCGCCGCCGCAGGATAAATGCCAGCACCAGGGCCGCGGCCATCGCGGTTACCAGCACCGGCGCGCCGGGCCAGACCAGCATGGCCAGCAGCAGCGGATGCCTGCCGAAGGCGGGCCACCAGTTGGGCGTCAACCGCCGCGTCCACCCAACCGGGGCGCGTCTCGTGTCTGAGCGACGCTCCAGCACCGCCGTCACCAGCACGCAGACAACCACAATTGCCACAGCCAGGGGACGGGCGGCGGTCGGCACCAACGGTCTCGCGGCTGAGCGGCCAGGGCCCTTCCATGCGGGCCTGAATGTCCTTTCCCCCATACGGCTAGCCTAGGTCAGCTATCCGGGCGATTATGGTCACCAACGTCGATAAAGAGGACACCGTCCCTCGCGGTATCGTTCGCCGGTCTGCGGACAGCGCCAGGCGCCGCCGCCGGCGGGCACCAGTTTCACTCCGGCGCGGCCGACCCAGCCGATCCGCCGCGCGGGCACCCCGGCGACGAGCGCGAAATCGGGCACATCCTGGTCACGACGGCACCGGCGGCGACGAGCGCCCAGCGGCCGATCGTGCAGCCGGCCACGACGACCGCACGCGCGCCGAGCGAGGCGCCTTCCCGCACGACCACGCCAAGCGCATCCCAGTCATCAGGCCGCTTGAGCTTTCCCGACACGTCGACGGAGCGGGGGTAAAGATCATTCGTGAGCACGACGGCCGGGCCGATGAACACGTCGTCCTCCAGCCGGGCCGGCTCATAGACCAGCGCGTAGTTCTGCAGCTTCACATTGTCGCCGATGATCACTCCCGGGCCCACGTAGGCGCCACGGCCGACGATGCAGTCACGGCCGAGCCGGGCATTCTCCCGTATCTGCGCCAGGTGCCAGACGGTGGTGCCCGTGCCGAGCACGGCGCTGTCGTCCACATCAGCGGTCGGCTGGACCCGTGAACCGTCCACGTTGCGACCTACCCCATGAGTGCGCCTGCCTGCCTGGTAGCGCCACCTTCAGATCGGGCGCCACCCTGCGCAGCCGTTAAGGATAAATATCGATACCAGCGATATCACGGGTGGCAACGGCGCAGGGCGGCGGGTTCGCCCCAGCGGCCTGAGGACGCGGCCATCGAGCTGGGAAACCACCTCCGCGCCCCTAATCACAGTAGCGCCACCCGCAGCGCCCGCGCGGAAATGGCGCATCGCCTCCGGTGACGCCTCGGCCATGGAAGCACGCCAGATCCGCCGGACTGGTCAAACGCCCTGCCTTTTTATGTGCTGGCTAGCTATCCGCCGATGATGCAGGGGACGTTGAACGGGCTGTAGCTCTCGCAGTTCCCGACCGGGCCGCTGATTATCCCGATCGACGGCAGCGCACAGGCTCCTACGTCCGCGAACGCCCGGACGTCATGCGGATGACCCGCCAGTGGTACACCGATCCGCCCCGCACCTCCCCGTTCGCCGCCAGCATGGCCGCCATCGGCAAGACCGGCACCCGGCAGTCATCGTCGCAGCGCGCCGATGACACCCGCCATCGCCGCCCGGCTCGCCGCCTCACCCGGCCAGGCCGCGATGTCACCCCGCTACACGTTTCTCGCCGACGGCGACCCCGTCATGCTGTCCACCTCATGGGAACCCCTCGCCATCACCGGCGGCACGCCAGTCACGCTGCCCGAGGAAGGCCCGCACGCCGGTACCCGGCTCCACGCCCCGCCCGGCGCCGCCGTCCTCGCCATCGCCCGCAGCACCTACGCCACCAGCGTCCAGCCGGTAGAAACCGCCGACATCGTCGTCCCCGCCGAACGATGGGCACTCGTCTGCCGGATCCCCGTCGGCCTCCGGGGAACGTGCGGCCGGTCGCTGTGGCGGCGCGGCCTTAGTCTTAGTCTTCTCGCGTTCCAGGGTGACACGCCGCGTGTGACCGGATTGATACCAGTTACGTCACCCCTGGGAACCGGCCCAGCCGGGTCGGCTGACCCCGGCCCGGGTCCGCAGGGGTTCCGGAACATCCCGGAAAGACCACCTGCCCGAGCGAATGGCGCGCCTTCATCGATGGCGTCAAGCGAGGCGTGTTGGACCTGGGTGAGCCGGTTCATCGGCAGGGGCGTGTACGCCTGTGTGCCGCATCCCGGCGGATGCTGGGCGGTGGCAGAACGTCGGCGACGACTGTCCGTGCGGCGGACGCCTGGCCCAACCGCGCGTCAAACTCGTCTGGTCAGCTGGCCGTGCACGAATGCGGCCTTGACGGTCCGGGTGGTCTGCGGCCCGGCCGGCCCATGCGCCGAAGCCGCAGCCAAACAGCGGGCCGAGCAGGAGCACGATGAGGTATCCGGCCGCGAAGGCGCTGTTGCCCGCCACATAGCCAAGGCGGGGGTCCTGGCCGTAACCGTAAAACGACTCCCCACGGCTGGCGACCGGAGCCCACTGGCCGATGTGGCCTGCGGCCCAGTGCTCGAGCCCGCTGTTGTAGGGCAGCATGGCGATGGTGGCGGTGGACAGGACGGCGACAACCAGCGCGGCGGCCGCCCCGGTGCACAGTCCGGCCATGGCGCCTTGCCGCCAGCGGGAACTAGCGGGCAGCGAGCGGCGGGCCCGCCGGGTTGCTGCCAGCCCCGCCGCCACGGGAGCGCACAGCGCCAGCAGCGCACCCACCGCTATCGCCGCGTCATAAAGGCCTGCCGGCCACGGACCGGTGAAGCGAAGCGGGAATCCCAGTGGCCCCAGCGCGAATAGCAGGACGCCGATGACGGCGCCGGTTGCGGTGCCGATGGCAACGGTAGCCGGGGCCGCCGGTGACCGCCGCGCCGTGAAGGCCAGGATCACGGCCGCATAGCCGGCCATCACCGCCAGGAAGACAACCTCGCCTACCCAGGCACGTGCCGACCCTTGCAGGTTATTGGGCGGGGCATCGGCGACCCGCTCCACCGCGGCCTTAACCACGACCAGGGCGAGCACCGCCACGTAACCGCCAGTGCGCACCAGACGGGCCAGCCGACCGCCTCCTACCGGGCCGTGGGCCCGGCGGATGGCCCACGGCAGCCCAGCCAAGATCACAGCGATCGTGATCACATCGACCCGGTTGACCACCATGGCCGAGTCGCCGGCCGGGCCAGACCATGCGCTCCACGTCGCGCCCGCGGCAGCAGCCGCGAATGCCAGTGGGTACCCCAACCTGCGGGCCAGCGCGGCCTCCCGCGCTGTCAGCCGCACCCCGCCGGCCAGCCAGGCCAGCCGGCGCCACCCCGCCGGAACCTCGTCCGCCTCCGCCCACAGCGCCTGCGCCCACACGCGGCGATCAGCCGGCAACAACCCCGCCGACCACCGCAGCAGCGCCGCTATCACCCGCGTCAGCCAGTTCATTGCGCTACCCTCGCCGCGACCCGGCGCCCGCCCCCGCCGCGGGCGCCGGCGGCGGCCCGGCCGGTGGAAGGTGCCTGTGCCAGCGCCGCCGTGGCCGCCGCGAGTCCTTCCGGCGTCAGCCGGTACAAGTGCCGCCGCGGCCGGCCAGCCGGCTGTTCATCCTCCCAGCACGCCTCCACCAAGCCACGGTCGGCCAGCCGGATCAAGACCGGGTACAGCGTGCCCGACTTCAGCCCGGTGTCCCTGGCAATCCCATAACCATGCCGCCACCGCGACGGCGTAGCGCACAGCTCCGCCAGGACCGCCAGCGTCTGCGCGGAAAACCCAGAACGATTACCCATGGCCGCTGACCCTACCTAGGTAGAGCCAGCGCTGTCTACATAGATAGAGAACGCCCGCAGACTGTGACCCTGCTCCTGTCCGTACTCCTCGCAAGGCGCGTTACCCATGCGAGTGGCAGCCGTGTCGATGGCCGGACGACAGTCCGGTCGCATGCGAGGGCCGGATGGCGGCATGGACACGGCCGCTGCGAGCTGGACAACCGAAGCGGAGGAGGGCGGCAGTGTGCGAACGTTCGCGTGCTGATTGATCCTGCTGACCGCGCTGGTCAGGCCGCACAGTCCCGGCGAAACCCCGTCTGACACGCCAGCGATCAGGCCGCCCGGCGTGACGGGTGCCTACCGTCCGTCCCCGCGGCCTTGCGCATGAGCAACTCGGTCACGCCGCCGCTGTGCAGGCGGTCGCCGCTATGCTCATATTTGCGGCAGGAGGCCGTGGGTACCCGGCAACCTAGCGGGAGGAGGATACGTTGGCTGGCACACTGGTTCGCCGGGCAGTGCGCAGATCCCGGCGCATAGCCCTCCGCACGAAGCTCGCCATTCAGATGCCGATGCAGATGGGACCAATTGGTGCTCTCGTATATCCCTGGTTCACCTTTCGCTCTACTGTTGTCACGAATCGGTGAGCGGCGTGCGTATTCCCCAGTCTCCGTAAAGGGACGCGGCGTAGACCATCCCTTGCTGATACGCCCTGGCACGAGCGACCTGGTCGTATTCAACCAGATCTTCGTGGGCCGAGAATACGCGCCCTTGGACGACATGGAGGCTCCCAGCTTAATCATTGACGCGGGCGCCAACGTGGGCTACTCCAGCGCTTACTTCCTCAGCCGCTTCCCCACGGCACAAGTAATTGCCCTGGAGCCCGACCCAGACAACGCCGAGGCGTGTCGCCGTAACTTGGAGCCCTATGGGGATCGCGCGCGCGTGCTAATACGTGCGGTGTGGCCTCATCCAACGCGCCTGACGATCTTGCATTACGGCGATCTGGGCGATCGAGGTGAGTGGGGTGTACAGGTAATCGAGGGATCACTAGATCTTGGGGCGCTACCTGAGCACGTTTACCGTGGGCCCAATCCGCCCGTTCCGTCCGGCGAGGTGGAGGCTATCGATATGGCCTCAGTAATTGAAATGGCAGGCTTGCCCATCGACCTACTCAAGATGGACATCGAGGGGGTCGAGCGCCTAGTCTTCGGGGACGACGATCTCACATGGTTGCGGCAGGTCTCCAACATCGCCATCGAATTGCACGGGCCTCAAGCCCGTGAGGCGTTCTTCCAAGCCCTTGACGGCTTTTCCTACGAAAGCGCGGAGTCGGGCGAGTTGACTATCTGCCGGAACGTTCGGCCGCGCCGGAACACGCCGGTCCTGTAGTATCCGGTCGCGCCTCGCCGCACTGCGTGCATCCTGCAGCGTTGCGTTGCTCAAGCGCAGCGGTATGATCACCTGGCCCCTGTGCCGCGAGACCAAGCCGTTCAGCGGTGGCGGTGCGATCAGGCGCGAAGAGGCTGGCCGGGCGCCCGTCTACTGCGTCACTACCAGCCTGGGAACCTGGGCTCCCTCAGTGGCTCCGGGCCCAGCCGCTGGCGCGCGCCTGGGTGATCCCGCCCGACGTCGGCGCGCTCCACGAATCGTCCCAGCAAGCTCGTCCTTGACGGCTCCCGTTCGGCGGGCGGTGTGCGGTGCGGTGGGTGGGGTGGCGGGGGTCGTCTCCGGGGCTGGCACGTCCTTGACGGCTGGCGCTTTGGCGTGCTGGGCGCGCTGCGGCGGGGTTGCGGGGGCCGTCTCCGGGGCTGGCACGTCCTTGACGGCTGGCGCTTGGCGTGACCAGCTGCGCGGCGGTCCGGTCGAGCACCAGCAGATTCTGGAAGACCCCACCGGAAAGCGCCACCACGCGCAGCCCACTGCGCTCGCGAGCTTCAGCTACGCCCGCAACCAGGACTCCATCACCGCCGAAGCCGCCCCGGATGCCATCTACGTGCTGCGCACCACCGTCACTGACAGCGGCCTGGGAAGCAGCGAGGTGGTCTCGTCCTACCAGGCGCTCGCCGAGGTGGAGGCCAGCGCGGCAAGTCGGGCGACGCTGTACCCGGTCTTGATCCGGCTGGCCGACCGTGGCCTGGTGGAGGCGTGCTGGGAGGATGGGCAGCGGGAGGCCGGCCGGCGGCGGCATCTGTACCGGCTGACGCCCGAAGGGCTCGCGGCCGCCACGGCCGCGCTGGCGCGGGCACCTTCTTCTACCGGCAGGGACCCTGCAGGCGCCCGCGTCCGGGGCGGGCGCCGGGTCGCGGCCAGGGTGGCGCCATGAGCTGGCTGACCCGGGTGATGGCGGCGCTGCTGCGGTGCTCAGCGCGGCTGTTGCCGGCTGATCGCCGTGTCTGGGCGCGCGCGCTGTGGGCGGAGGCGGATGACGCCATGCTGCCCTGCAACAGCGGGCTCGAGCACTGGGCCGCAGGCCACATCGGCCAGTGGGCTCCGGTCGCCAGCCGTGGGGAGTCGTTGTACGGTTACGGCCAGGACCCCCGCCTTGACTATGTGGCGGGCAACGCGCGGTTGGGCCAGGCGTTCGCCTCGCGGACAGGCGTCGCCGACGTTCTGCCAGCCGCCCAAGCATCGAGGCGCACTACTCTCAGGCGCCACTAACAGCTGGCGCTGGGCCTGGAATTTGGACTTCAACTGCTCCTTCACCGCCTGTGCTGATCACCGCCCATGCCGGCGCGTGCGACCGCCTATCAGGCCTGTCTCGCTTCGGTGTGCTACCAGTCCCGGCTGCCTTATCGGCTAGCCTCGATCCCATGGTTGTGGCGGAGGCCGAGTCGGGGACCTCGCGGCGACCGAGCGGGTCTGGCGGAGTTCCGGGCAGCTTGCCGACGGCCGCGAGATCATCTACTTCGATGAGTCGCCGGAGCTGGGCCGGGCGGACGTCCGTGACGGCAGGGCCCTGCCGTCCCTGGCCATGCCAGCGAGCGGACCTGCGGCCGGCGAGGACAGTGGCCATGATGGCGCTCGCGGGAACGGCATCGGCCCGGATGGCGGGCTGCGCTGGGATCCGCTGCTGGGCGAGTGGGTGATGTTCGCGACGCGGCGCCGCGAGCGCCCGATCCTGCCGTCGGCCGAACTCTGCCCGCTGTGCCCGTCCCGGCCGGGCCGCAGTACGGAGATCCCGGCGCCCGACTACGACGTCGTGGTGTTCGAAAACAGGTTCCCGGTGCTGCGGGGCGCGGTGGCGGGCATCGCGCGGCACGCTCTCCCGCCTCGAGGCCCGGAGCCCGTCGCGGATCCCCAGCTCACGGCGGACCCACTGCCGCTGGCCGAGCGCCCCGGCTATGGCCGGTGCGAGGTCGTCTGCTTCACCGCCGAACACGATGCCTCGTTCGCGAGCCTTTCCGCGCGCCGGGTCCGCACCGTGCTCGAGGCGTGGGCCGACCGGACCCGGGTGCTCGGCGCGATCCCCGGGGTGCAGCACGTGTACTGCTTCGAGAACCGGGGCGAGGAGGTCGGCGTCACCCTGCACCACCCGCATGGCCAGGTGTACGCGTTCCCGTTCGTGCCGCCGCGGACCAGCCGGCTGCTGGCACGGGCACGCGCCCACCGCGCGAGCAGCGGCCGGAACCTCTTCGACGACCTGGTGACCAGCGAGCTATCCGATGGGCGCCGGGTCGTGGCGCGTAACGATCACTGGATCGCGTTCGTGCCCCGCGCCGCCCGCTGGCCGTACGAGGTGATGCTGTTCCCGGCGAGGCGGGTCCCCGACCTGCCAGCGCTGGGCGACCCCGCCGCGCCGCGTTCGGCAACGTCTACCGCGACATTCTCCAGCGGCTGGACGGGCTGTTCGGCACGCCGATGCCCTACATCGCCGCCTGGCAGCAGGCGCCGGTGCGGGGCCGCGCGGCCCGCGCGGAGTTCGCCCTGCACCTGCAGGTGCTTCCGGTCGGGCGAGCACCGGGAGAAGTCAAGTTCCTGGCCGGAACGGAGTCAGCGGCGGGAGTCTGGTCCAACGACGTACTGCCGGAGGAGGCGGCTCGCAGGCTCCGGCAGGCCGTCAGGTGAAGTCGCGCGGTCAGGGCCTTGGCCACGATCGCGCGGTGCCCGCTGGAGCCGTTCCTGTGCCTGTCGGGACATTACCGGCTCAACGGTGAGGTACACGTCAACCCACCGATTTAGTCAGGCGTCTCCCATATGTGCCCGGTGCGAAGGCGGGGCGGGCGTATGGGGAAGCGGGGGACGGATATGTCTGGTAACACGGCGGCCACTAGGGGTCGGGGGATCCAGGCGCGATTGGCTGCGCGGGATCCCTGCGGCGTGGACCAGTGCGTACCGTCGCCGGGCGGTGGTGGCTGACTTTTCCTGTGCTGTCGCGGCCGGGACTGCTGGCGTATGAGGTCCGCTTCGACGCCCAGGCCTACCAGTCGGCTGTCTATCTGGCGTTTACCGTCCTGCTTCCCGTTCTCTGGACCGCGTCGGTGGCTTTGGCCGGGGGTTATGATCCCCGTTTTATCGGTGTCGGCTCGGATGAGTTCCGGAGGATCCTGAACGCCGCGGTGAGCCTGACCGCCGTGGTCGCCATTGCCTCATACGTGGTGAAGTTTGAATTCGCGCGCGGCTACGTCGTGATCGCGCTGCCCTGCGCAACGGTCCTTGATCTCGTCGCCAGGCATGGTCTCCGCAGGCGGCTGCACAGGCTGCGCAGTCGCGGTGCCTGCCTGCGGCGGGTGGTGGCCGTGGGTCACGCCCCGGCGGTCGCCGATCTGGTCGGCGAACTGCGCCGCAGCACCTACCACGGCCTATCCGTGGTAGGTGCCTGCCTGGCGGGCCGGACCACGCTTGGATGAGATCGCCGGAGTCCCGGTCTTCGGCGGGCTCGGTAACGTGACGTCGGCCGTGGGCCGGTTCAGGGCCGACACCGTGGCTGTGCTTGCCTGCCCCGAAATGAACGGCATCCGGCTGCGCGAGCTCGCCTGGGACCTGGAGAAGACCGGCACTGACATGTACGTCGCGGCGGCCCTGCTCGACGTCGCCGGTCCGCGGACGACCATCCGCCCAGTCGCCGGGCTGCCGCTGCTGCACGTGGACCACGCGGAACTCTCCGGGGGCAAGCAGGCCCTCAAGAGCATGTTCGACAAGATATCGGCGCTGGCGGCGCTGATCCTGCTGGCGCCCTTGTTCGCGGTCATCACGCTTGCCATCCGGATCACCGACCGGGGGCCTGTTTTCTTCCGGCAGACCAGGGTCGGCAAGGATGGCGACACCTTCTCCGTGTGGAAGTTCCGCACCATGGTCGTTGACGCGGAACAAGCGAAGGCAGAACTGGCCGCGCACAACGAGGCCGACGGCGCGCTCTTCAAGATACGCAAGGACCCGCGGGTGACCAAGACCGGCGGCTGGCTGCGCCGCTGGTCCCTGGATGAGCTGCCCCAGCTATTCAACGTGCTGGTCGGGCACATGTCGCTGGTAGGGCCGCGGCCCGCGCTGCCTGCCGAGGCCGCGAAGTACGGCGATCACATGCGGCGAAGGCTCGCCGTCAAACCGGGCCTGACCGGCCTGTGGCAGGTCAACGGCAGGTCGGACCTGCCCTGGGATGAAGCGGTCAGGCTCGATCTGCGTTACGTGGAGAACTGGTCCTTCGCTCTTGACCTGCAGATTCTCTGGAAAACATGGTCCGCGGTCATCCGCGGGTCCGGCGCCTACTAACCTGCGGTTGGTTCCTTGTGACACTGGCCGGGGGTATCAGCACGGATCCGGCGGAAGCGCCACAATGTGCTGATGGTGGGTATCAGCATGGGCTCCCAACGACGCGGTGCCGCTGACTGCGAGGCCACCGAGGGCCAACGCAATGGTCATCATGCCGAGCTTGCTGCATTTCCCAGAAGCTTGCCATCCGATACGTCCCCCCGGACGTCCTTGATGGTATCTGCCTGGATTCTGGTCAGCCGGATCCGCTGTTTGCTTGTGGGGGGACAACCATGCCTCGCGCCATTCGTCTATTTCGTGCGTTGCTCATCACGGCTCTGGCCTCGGTCGTCGTCGTGGCGGTCGGCCTTGTGTCTGCGTCGTCCAACGCCGCGGTCGACGAGCCCGGCGTTCGTGCAGGGCGGTGTCCGGCCATAAGGGCAGCACGTCCTCGCTGGCCGTGACCCCCACCGCAGCGGTCACCACCGGCAACCGGCTCGTCGTCGAGGTCGGCGCCTGGAACTCCGCCGGCGCCACCGCCAGCGGCGTCACCGACTCAGCCGGCAACACCTACACCGAACTCACCCACTTCAAAGCCTCCGACGGCACCGAACAATCCATCTGGACCGCCCCCATCACCGCCGGCGGCGGCACCAAACCCACCATCACCGCCAAAGCCACCTCCGCCGCCGACATCGGCGTCGCCGCACTCGAATACTCCGGCCTGTCCACCGCCACCGGCGCCGCCGCCATGGACGTCCAAGCCCACGCCAGCGGCACCACCGGCAACAGTGCCACCGTCACCTCCGGCCCCACCCCCGCCACCACCAGCAGCAACGAACTCGCCATCGGCTTCTACGCCGACTCCGGCTTCGGCGACAACCTCACCGCCGGCACCGGCTACACCAGCCGCGTCAACGTCTCCCCCACCCCCGACATGGAATTCCTCGCCGAAGACCAGACCACCGCCCAAGGCGCCACCCCCGCAGCCACCACCGCCACCGGGCCAAACACCATCTGGCTCATGACCACCATCGTGCTCAAGCATGGGTGATCGGACGGCTGCTTGCGCCGCCGCGACCCCCATCTGCCGCGTTCGGCAACGTGTACAGCGCGGCGTTCTCCGGCGGCTGGACGGGCTGTTCGGCACCCACGCAGAGTGGCCCGCGGGCCACGTTCATGTGCCTGTCTGGACATTACCGTCTCAATGATGAGATACACGTCAACCCACCGATTTAGTCAGGCGTCTCCCATATGTGCCCGGCGCGAAGGCGGGGCGGCGCATGGGGACGGTGGGGACAGATGTCTGGTAGCACGGCCACCACTAGGAGTCGGAGGACCCAGGCCCGATTGGCCGTGCGGGATCCCGCGGCATGGACCAGTGCGTACCGTCGCCGGGCGGTGGTGGCTGACTTTTCCTGTGCTGTCGCGGCCGGGCTGCTAGCCTATGAGATCCGCTTCGACGCCCAGGCCTACCAGTCGGGTGTCTATCTGGCGTTTACCGTCCTGCTTCCCGTTCTCTGGACGGCGTCGGTGGCTTTAGCCGGGGGTTATGATCCCCGTTTTATCGGTGTCGGCTCGGATGAGTTCCGGAGGATCCTGAACGCCGCGGTGAGCCTGACCGCCGTGGTCGCCATTGCCTCATACGTGGTGAAGTTTGAATTCGCGCGCGGCTACGTCGTGATCGCGCTGCCCTGCGCAACGGTCCTTGATCTCGTCGCCAGGCATGGTCTCCGTAAGCGGCTGCACAGGCTGCGCAGTCGCGGTGCCTGCCTGCGGCGGGTGGTGGCCGTGGGTCACGCCCCGGCGGTCGCCGATCTGGTCGGCGAACTGCGCCGCAGCACCTACCACGGCCTATCCGTGGTAGGTGCCTGCCTGGCGGGCCGGACCACGCGGGATGAGATCGCCGGTGTCCCGGTCTTGGGCGGGCTCGGTAACGTGACGTCGGCCGTGGGCTGGATCAGGGCCGACACCGTGGCCGTGCTTGCCTGCCCCGAAATGAACGGCATCCGGCTGCGCGAGCTGGCCTGGGACCTGGAAAAGACCGGCACTGACATGTACGTCGCGGCGGCCCTGCTCGACGTCGCCGGTCCGCGAACGACCATCCGCCCAGTCGCCGGGCTGCCGCTGCTGCACGTGGACCACGCGGAACTCTCCGGGGGCAAGCAGGCCCTCAAGAGCATGTTCGACAAGATATCGGCGCTGGCGGCGCTGATCCTGCTGGCGCCCTTGTTCGCGGTCATCACGCTTGCCATCCGGATCACCGACCAGGGGCCTGTTTTCTTCCGGCAGACCAGGGTCGGCAAGGATGGCCACACCTTCTCCGTGTGGAAGTTCCGCACCATGGTCGTTGACGCCGAACAAGCGAAGGCAGAACTGGCCGCGCACAACGAGGCGGCCGGCGTGCTCTTCAAAATTCGCAAGGACCCGCGGGTGACCAAGACGGGCGGCTGGCTGCGCCGCTGGTCCCTGGATGAGCTGCCCCAGCTATTCAACGTGCTGGTCGGGCACATGTCGCTGGTCGGGCCGCGGCCCGCGCTGCCTGCCGAGGCCGCGAAGTACGGCGATCACATGCGGCGAAGGCTCGCCGTCAAGCCGGGCCTGACCGGCCTGTGGCAGGTCAACGGCAGGTCGGACCTGCCCTGGGATGAAGCGGTCAGGCTCGATCTGCGTTACGTGGAGAACTGGTCCTTCGCTCTTGACCTGCAGATCCTCTGGAAAACATGGTCCGCCGTCATCCGCGGGTCCGGCGCCTACTAGGGGCATGTTTCGTGGATCTTCGGCGGCGCGACCAGCTGTCCTGAAGGTGTCACACCACTGCGGGTTGGGTGCCACTGGCGGCGGCTGACGAAGACATCGAAATATAACGAAAATCTAACAGCGCTGCGCAACTGTCGTCTTCTGCCATTAAGCAGGCGTCATACAGGCGGCGAGCAGCTATGGTTATCGCGTCCAGCGCCGCTGGGCTTGCGCGGGTGACGGAAACAGGCGTAGGCATCACAGGTGGTCGTGACGGCTCATAAGATGAGCAAACCCCACGCGTCGCCGCGTTTGCTGTTGGGTCAGGCGGGCATCGGGCAGCTGTTGTCGGTGTCGGCCGCGACGGCGTCAGGTGAACCGCTGTGGTCTGGTCGCGGGATCCAGCCCCGACTTAGGGAGAGCCATTGGAGAAGCTAGGTGACGCCTTCTTGGGCCAGCAGCGGTTGCTGGTCGTCGCCCCGCATCCAGACGACGAGACGATCGGCTGCGCCGGCACGATCGCACGGGTGAAGGCACTCGGCGGCCAGGCGTACGTCATGGTCGTCTCGGCGGGCGGGATCACCCAGCACGGCAGGGGCCCTGGTGGCCGGGGGCTTCGATTCGTGTCCGGCCTGGACCGGCGTGCCGAACTCGACGACGTGATGAAGTTCCTTGAAGTCGACGGTTACGAGGTGCTCTTCGACGACGACGCGTCGCACCAACGGCTCGACACGGTGCCGCAGCGCGAACTGATCGATCGGATCGAGTACGCCGCCTCGCTGTCACTAGAGAACCTCCGGCCC
Organism: uncultured Actinomycetota bacterium; assembly: GCA_963727015.1. Lineage (GTDB taxonomy): Bacteria > Actinomycetota > Actinomycetes > Streptosporangiales > Streptosporangiaceae > DATFVJ01. Next base: position 24,029 of record CAVSEV010000013.1, read on the forward strand.
TCGATGGTGCTGCTCCCGGCCCGCAGCTTCAACCAGGACCACGTGGCTACCTTCCGGGCCTGCCTGGCCGCAACCCGTCCCGCGGCGGCCGGGGCGCGGCACCTTGTGCCGTACGTCTTGGCGTACGACAACACGACGGCCTTCTGGTCGGTGCCTGATGAGCCGTTCGTCGCCGAACGTGTTCGTCGACATCTCCGCGCACCTGGACACCAAGGTCGAGGCCATGCGGCGGTACTCCTCCCAGCTGCGCCCCGCGCCGTTTCACGGCAGCCCCGAGGGAGCGCAGACCGTCGCCGCCTTCTGCGGCGGTCAAGTGTCGATCGCGGCGGCCGAGGCCTTCCAGGCCCTCCGGCTGGTGTGGTGAAGGCGTCGATGCACCCAGCCGGGAGCCCATCCGACGGGACACGCGTCAGCGTCCACCAACCGAACTTCCTGCCGTGGACCAAGCTCTTCGACAAGGTGCTGGGCAGCGACGTCTACGTGGCGTACGACAGCGTGCAGTACACCCATAGCGAGTTCCACGCCCGGCAGTGGATCACCGGCCGGGACGGCCCCGTGTGGTTGTCGGCGCCTGTCTTGACGCGCGGCCGCGGCCGGCAACCGCTGTGCGCGGTGGAACTTGTGGACGACCGCGCCTGGCGTGCCGCCCATCTGCGGTTGCTCACTGAGCACTACCGGCGCGCTCCGTATTTCCATGAGGTGTACCCGGTGCTGGAGAGCGTGTACGCCGGTGACGACCGCCTGCTGGTCGACTTCAATCTGCGGTTGCTGCGCGCGCTGCTTGCGTACGTCGGCGCGACGGTACAGGTGGCGCGGGCGACCTGGTTCGACCACGCCGGGGACAACACCGAGCGGGTCATTCAACTCACCCGGGCGGTGGCCGGAGACGTCCACCTGACCAGTACCTACGGGACATCGCGCGAGTACATCGACTGGACCCGGGTGGCGGCCGCGGGGATCGCCGTGGAATCCCAGCACTTCAGCGAGCCGCGCTACCGGCAGCAGTTCGAGCCGTTCCGGCCGAACCTGTCCGTGGTGGACCTGTTGTTCGCGGTAGGTCCCGCCGCCGCCGATCTGCTGCGCGAGCGGCGCCGGTTCGACCGGGTGCTGCCGGCGGCACCCGCACCGCCGCAGGCTGCCGGGGGCCTGGCGGTCGCCGGAGGACCACGCGATCGCCGGACCGTCGCATCGTGCGGAGCTTACGACGAGGTGCGTAATTAGGCTCGGGACGTCCTTGCCTAGCATGCCCGTGTGATCGGCCTCTACGGAGCGGCGGCGCCGGCCGCACGAGCCCATGATCGCCAGACCCGGCTCATGATCCTGTATGGCCGTTCGCTATCCAATGACCCGCCCACGACTCGCGGCACCCGATCGGCGTACCCGCGTCGTAGCGCACGGTGAGCACGGCAACCAGTCTGCCGACGCGCCAAAACGGGAATGGCCGCTAAGGCTGATCCAGGGCGACGGCAAACCTAAGCCCCGCCAAACGGCGGTCCCGGCGTTGGCCATTCCTCCGCCAATCATACGTCGCCAGGTGCAGGCGGCGAGATTGGATCCGCAATGTTACTCCGCGGTATGGCCCGGTTACGCTTCCGCCGCAGCTGGCTGGATTCTGGGCCGCCTGGGCAATCGGCCTTGACGGCTGCGCCCACCCGGGGCGTAAGCCATGTCACCCCGGCTTCGCGCAGGGCAGACGGGCACGCCGCGCCTCATCCGTCGACTGCACCTCCGCGTCGCCTGCCGAGCGCGGGGAGGGACCCAGGCCCTTCTCCCTGCCAATGGAATGGCATAAAAATAACAGAACGATCACGATACCGCCATACTGTCATCTAATGGCGCGAATCGGACGTCGTACAGGCAGCCAGGCAGCCAACCCGCCATTTGCTGCCTCGGCCCCAAGTTTTTGTAGGCGGTTCGCGTCGCGGCGGAGCTAGGGGCGAAGGGACAAGTCCGCTCCGCCAAACGTCGCTGTCGCACGGGACGGCGAGCGGCCTACACCACGGCGGCGAGCAGGCGCGCCCTCGGCCTGCTCAGCCTCGAAGACTGGTTCCACTTGATCGCTGCGGTTCGCCCTGGACATTCGCCCTGGACACAGGCCGACGACCCTGGAGGCAAGGAAAAGTGACCACGCTCGTGACCGGCGGCGCCGGTTTCATCGGCTCCCACCTGACCGAGAGCCTGCTCGAAAGCGGCGAGGAGGTCGTCGTCCTAGACGACCTGAGCACGGGCAGTGAGCAGAACCTCGCCATGGTCTTGGACAATCCGTCGCTTCGGATCGTCAAGGGTTCGATCCTCGACGCGCCGCTGGTCGACGAGCTTGTCGGCGAGGCCGACACCGTCTATCACCTCGCAGCGGCGGTCGGGACCTTTACGATCCTCGACAAGACGCTGGAGAGCCTGCGTACCAACCTGCACGGGACTGAGAACGTCGTCCACAGCGCCCACCGGTTCGGCGCACGTATCCTCGTCGCTTCGACCAGCGAGATCTACGGTAAGAATACCAAGATCGGGTTGCGCGAAGACGACGACCGCATCACCGGCTCCCCGTTGAAGAGCCGCTGGTCCTACGCCGAGGCTAAGGCGATTGACGAGACCCTCGCGTACGTTTACGCGGTCGAGCACGGGCTCGAGACCGTCATCGTCCGGTTGTTCAACACGGTGGGGCCGCGTCAGACCGGCCGCTACGGCATGGTGATCCCCCGATTTGTCGGGCAGGCGCTCGCCGGCGAGCCGCTCACGGTGTACGGGACCGGCACCCAGGTGCGCTGCTTCTGCCACGTCTACGACGTGGTACCCGCCCTTCGGGCGCTGATGGCGGACGAAAGCGCGTACGGCCAGGTCTTCAACCTTGGCAGCTCCGAGCAGGTGTCAATCAAGGAACTGGCGGAGCGAGTGCTCGACGTCACCGGTTGCCCCGGCACGATCACCCACGTGCCCTATGAATCCGCATACGGCGCCGGCTTCGAGGACATGGAGCGACGCGTGCCCGACTGCACCCGGGCTCAGCTGCAGATCGGATTCCGCCCCAGCCGGTCGCTGGTGGACATCATCGAGGCCGTCGCGGCGGACCAGCTCGCCGGCAGCCCCCGGGTGAGCGCCATTTGTTAGCTGAACAAATGCCTGCTGGATCAGCCGCCGTGCCGCAAAGCCGGCCGGGCCCTCAGGGAGCTATCCCGTGATCCCGGCCTGGTTGCTGATCGTGCTCATCTTTGGCGTCAATTTCACGCTCTGGGGTGCGGTCGGGGTGCTTCGGTTCCTTGACGGCAAGTTGGACAGGTTCCGGGCCTCGCCGCGGAACGCCGGCTCGGCGACGCACCTGGCCCGCCGTTCGGCCGCGCTCACGCTGCCCGCGGCTACGGACTGCCTCGCGGGCGCCGCTCTCGCCGGCGGCGGCGACCGAAGGCTCCTCACGATCGCCGACCTGGCGGTTCTCATGGCTGCCCATAACGAAGAGGTGGTGATCGACGACTCCCTCGCGGCAATCACCTCTCTCGTGCCGCCGGAGAACGTGCACGTCGTATCCGACGGCTCAACCGACCGCACGGTCGAACTGGCCCGCCGGCATGGCGTCAACGTGATCGAAACCGCCACGAACGTCGGCAAGGCCGGCGCCCTGGAGGAGGGCATACGTCGCTTCGGTCTCGTCAAACGGTTCAGCCTTGTGCTCCTGCTCGATGCCGACACCCGGCTCGATCCTGGTTACTTCCAAGCGGCGCTGCCGTTGTTCGACGACCCGGACGTTGCCGCGGTGGCAGGTTGTGCCCACAGCCACTGGCGTACTTCCGGCCTCTCGCACGTTGGACGGCTGATAACCGCGCACAGAAGCCGGGTATACGCGCTGACTCAGCGCCTCTTGAAGTACGGCCAGACCTGGCGAAGGACCAATGCCACGCACATCGTGCCGGGCTTCGCCAGTATGTACCGCACATCCGTGCTCCCGCACATCACGATCAATCCGCCTGGCCTGGTCATCGAGGACTTCAACATGACGTTCGAGGTGTACCGGAAGAAGCTGGGCCAGGTGGGCTTCGCGCTGAACGCCAAGGCTGTCACGCAGGACCCGGACACGCTCCACGACTACATTCGCCAAACCAAGCGATGGGCCCTGGGCCTGTGGCAGACGGTACGCCGTCACCGCCTGCACCTGGACCTCCTCTCGGCGATGCTCTTCGTGCTTCTCCTCGAGCTGCTAACGGCCAGCCTGACCTTCCTCGTGCTGCCTCTGATCGTCGCCGTCCTCGCCCTTCCCGGGATCTTCCCCTTGGTGCTGCACTGGTCCGTGGCGTCGACGATCCATTCCGCCATCGCGGACCACATCAGCCTGCGGACCATCTACCTCGGCGTCCTGTTGCCCGACGAGCTGCTGACCTGCGCTGTGGCCGCCGTTGAGCGGCGACCGCGGTATCTCCTGTATGGCCCCTTCTTCATCTTCATGCGCACGATCGACGCGGCGATCGCTCTTTACACGCTGCCGCGCGCCTGGCGGGAGAAATCAACCGGCCGATGGGTGAGCCCGGCCCGGCGCGACCCCACCGGCGGCGAAACCGTCCACCCTGTCGGACGGTTGCGAGAGCGGCTGGACCTGCCCGAGCCCGTCGAGGCCCGCACGTCCTACACCAAGGCCGCCGAAGCCGGGGACATCGAGGCCCAGGTCAGCCTCGGGTGGCTGCTCGCAACTGGGCTGAACCCGCCGGAGCTGGCCGAGGCCCGCACCTGGTGGACCCGGGCCGCCGAAGCCGGGCACACCGAGGCCCAGGACAACCTCGGACGGCTGCTCGTCACCGAGTTCGACCCGCCGGAACTGGCCGAGGCCCGCACCTGGTGGACCAGGGCCGCGGGCGCCGGGCACACTGACGCCCAGTTCAATCTTGGGGTGCTGCTGGCAGACATGCTGGACCCGCCGGAGCTGGCCGAGGCCCGCACCTGGTACACCAGGGCCGCGGGCGCCGGGCACACCGCGGCCCAGAACAATCTCGGGGTGCTGCTCGCAGACGTGCTGGACCCGCCGGAGCTGGCCGAGGCCCGCACCTGGTACACCAGGGCCGCCAAGGCTGGGGACACCCGCGCCCAATACGGCCTCGGGGTGCTGCTCGCCACCAGGCTGGACCCGCCGGAGCTGGCCGAGGCCCGCACCTGGTGGACCAGGGCGGCCGAGGCTGGGGACACAGGCGCCCAGTTCAGCCTCGGGGTGCTGCTGGCAGACATGCTGGACCCGCCGGAGCTGGCCGGGGCCCGCACCTGGTACACCAGGGCCGCAAAGTCTGGGGACACCCGTGCCCAGTATCGCCTCGGGCTGCTGCTCGCCGCCCGGCTGGACCCGCCGGAACTGGCCGAGGCTCGCAGCTGGTGGACGCGGGCCGCCGGCGCTGGGCACACCGGCGCCCAGTACAACCTCGGGCGGCTGCTGGCTACCGCCTTGGACCCGCCGGAGCTGGCCGAAGCCCGCACCTGGTGGACCAGGGCCGCGGGCGCCGGGGACACCGACGCCCAGTACAACCTTGCGGTGCTGCTCGCCGACCGGCTGGAGCCACCGGAGCTGGCCGAAGCCCGCACCTGGTGGACCAGGGCCGCGGGCGCCGGGCACACTGGCGCCCAGAACCGCCTCGGGCTGCTGCTCGCCGACCGGCTGGAGCCGCCGGAGCTGGCCGAGGCCAACAACCTGGTGGGCCCGGGCCGCCGAGGCGGGTCGCACTGACGCGCGACGGCTACGTCACTCCGAGACGCCCCGGGTGGTCACCAGCCTCGTCCATGGCCCGGGCGGCACGTCGGCCCCGTCGACGAACTGCCAGTCCACTAGGTCATTCTCGCCGTTGAGCTCGCTGAACGCCAGGCAGCCGTTCAGGGCCGGCGAGACGTCCAGGCCAGCTCCGTTGTAACGCGTGTTGGCGGGGCGACGGTCGTCGGCGCCGAAGACATACGGGTAGTCGTCATACTCCCCCGGGCCGGCGTCCTCGATCTGCCCGTAGCAGGTCCTGCCGTCGCGCATCAGCTTCACCCAGCGGTTCTTCATGTAGCTGAACGCGGAGTCGTCAGCGCGCCCGGAGTAGCCGGAATCCTTGGCCCACGGGATGACCCGGGCCCGCTGGGAGAAGGCCGCCGGGTCGTTCAGGTCGTCGAAGGGCAGGTCCAGGTAGAAGGGGTTCTCCCCCGGAGTCATCCGAGTGGGGAAGAACCCGTTTCCGGCTGTCCGCGGCTCCGTCTGGCAGTTGCCGTTCATGACCACGCCGTCGCAGCCGCCGTAGTGTTGCATCCAATGACTGTCATAGGTGGAGATCACTTGACTGCCGTCTGAGGCATTCGGATCGAAGATCTCCCCGACCCAGAAAGTCGTCGCAACGATTCGGGTGTGCAGGGGATACCGATTCCCGCGCGGCTCGGCCGTCCCCCTGGGCGCGTGGCCCGGCAGGGCCGTCGCCTTGGCTCTTTGCGGGGGCGGGACCAGGGTGGCTTGCGGGGGCCGGTACCCGGCGCCTTGACGGGTTTCCGGCTGGCGGCTCCCAACGGGCCGGGTTTCCGGCTGGCTGCTCGGGGCGTGCACTGAACAACCGGTCTGGAATAGGAGTGACGCACTGAGCACGGCAACCGCCACAGCCGCCCCCGCCTGCCTTCCCGGCATTCCGTCTCCTCGCATGTCCGGCTCCGCGAGGCCGGTTTCGCCGTCATTCACTGCACGCCGAACGAGGTGAGTTCCTGGAGGCGCAAAACCGGCCAACCGCGGCCATTGCAATGACCATACAGCGGGGCTGCGGGAACCGACCGGCCAAACCAATACCGCAGCCGTTTTGCCGACGCTGAGCAGGAGGGGGGAAACGACGATGGTGATACCGTCGCAGGAGGCTGGCGCGGGGGGGCACCGCTGTCAGCGGCCGGTGGTTCAACCGTCATCCCAGGGGTGATTCAGGCGATCTTGCTAGTGATCACGGCACTAACGACTATGCTCAGGCTGTGGTCAATCCGGTCTCGACGTCGGGTCGTGAACACGGCTTCGTGGCTGGTCAGGTTCACGTGATCGTCCGGGCCGCGACGGATGTGACTGGGCACGGCACCCGGGGGTTCCCGGCCGCACTCTCACGAACGATCTGGTCGGTTTCAACAGCTAACCGGACGTTTGACGGCACTGCCCGGCCGGCAAGCGAAGGCCAGGCGGCAGGCCGCAGGGTCCCGGCAGACACCGCCTTGTGATGGCGGGAAAGACCCATTGCGAACCGAGTTGCCAGCTGCAGACAGGCGTGCCGCCGAAGCCGCGCGCTCGTATCGCGAACGCCGTAGGCGGATCCCGCGGCGCAGGCGGATCCCGCGGCGCAGGCGCGGCGAACCAGCGCACGCCCTCACCGCGGCGAGGGGATCTGCGTTCGGCCGCCTCTGGACGCTGCGGCGAAGACTGCCCGTCAGCCTCCGGCTGGCAGTCGTGCTGTACGGCGCCCTGTTTGTGGCAGTGGCCGTCCTGCTGAACCTGCGCTCGGGCGTGCGTGACACCATCGTGGTGGCCTCGGTGCCGTACTGGAACATCGACTACGGCACCACCGCGGTGGTCTCGAACCGGCATACCTTCAGCGAGGCATCACCCTGGATGTACGGGCTGGACAGCAGCGGCCGCATCGTCACCCAGTACCCGCCAGGCCAGGCGGCTGGGGTGGATGCGCAACTCGCGCGGCTGCGGGCGGCGAGGATCCCGCTGGTGCCCACAATCGCGAACGTCGTCCAGGGCAACTGGGCCTACCAGCCGGTCGCCAATATCCTGCATAACGCCACGTTGAGGACACAGCATGTGACGGCCATCGTCGCGCTCGTCCAGCAGCAGCGCTACGCGGGGATCGACATTGACTACGAGAACCTGCACGCCGGCGACAGGGGCGTCTTCGCCGCCTTCGTCACCCAGCTTGCCGCCGCGCTGCACGCTAAGGGCAAGGTTCTGTCCGTCGACCTTTTCGCAAAGACGACCAACCGCGGATACGACCAGCGCAATGTCGCGCAGGACTACGCGGCCATTGGCCGGGCGGCCGATCAGGTGCGGCTAATGGGCTATGACTATCACTGGGCTAACTCAGCGCCCGGCCCGATCGCGCCAATCGGCTGGATCCGTGCCGTGCTCAGCTATGCCAAGACCCAGATACCCGCAAACAAGATCATTCTCGGCGTCCCGCTGTACGGCTACGACTGGGTCGGTGGGCACGGCACGCCGGTGAGCTGGCTGCAGGTCTTCCGGCTGGCCAACCAGTACGGGGTGCGGCCGAACTTCGATGCCGCCAGCCAGTCACCGTGGTTCGGCTACACCGACCAGTCCGGCCGCCGGCACGTTGTCTGGTTCGAGAACACGCCGAGCTCGAAGACGAAGTTCGAGGCCGCGCAGGACGCCGGTATCGGTGGCGTCTACCTGTGGATATACGGCTTTGAGGACACGGGCACCTGGACCGCGCTGCACCATGCCCTGCCTGCGACCCAAACTGCGGCCGGCGCCACCTGACGGGCCGCGACGTGACGCCATGGCGGACGCTCGCCATGACCGACGCTCGCCAAGGTGGATGACCCCCCTCGCGGAGTGCTGCAGGCGGACCGCGCGAAAGCACACTCACAAGTTCCGCCAATGTCCACGGGTATTTCGGTTATTGCACTCGGCGGATGGCTTACGGTGACCGGCGGCCGATGTTGGTGTCACTCATGACGCCCGAAGTAAACCAATAAGAACGGTCCCGCGTCGAACACGCGATAAGGGATATCTTTCGATTCTATTGGGGGTGGTCGCCCGTGCTCAACTCCGCTCCGTCTGCACCGCGCCGAAGGTGGCGCGGACACAGACCGTTGTTGGCCGGGGCATTAACTGTCGTGGCCGCCCTCGTCGCGGCGCTGCTCGTCGGACCGTTCGGGTCGAGCGGGCACGCGGCGACTACCAATACGACGGTGTCGCTCACGTTCGACGACTCTGACGCTGATCAGTTGCCGGCTGAGCAGACGATGAAGTCCCTGGGCCTGCATGGCACCTTCTACACGGTGTCTGGGTGGGTCAACGCGCCGGGCTATCTGACGCTCGCCAATGTGCAGCAGATCGCGGCTGATGGCAACGAGATCGCCGGGCACACGGTCCAGCACCAGGATCTGCCCACCCTCGCGCCAGCGGAGCAGCAGCGTGAGATCTGCAACGACCGGGTGAACCTAGTGAACTGGGGCTTCAAGCCGACGGACTTTGCCTACCCGTTCGCGGACGCGGACACGACCGAGACGCTGGCGAAGGCCTGCGGGTACAACAGCGCCCGCGGTCTCGGTGACGTGGTCAGCCCGGCCAGCTGTAAGGGTTGCGTCTACGCCGAGACGACGCCGCCGCCTGACCCGTACTATCTGCGCGCTCCGGACGAGGTCGACTCGACGTGGACACTGGCGCAGATGGAGAAGGAGGTGACCAACGCCGAGACACACGGCGGCGGATGGGTCATCCTCACCTTCCACCATTTCTGCACCAACTTCGGAGCCGCCAACTGCCAGGCCGATCAGTCGACCACGCCGACCCTCTTTAGCCAGTTCGCGACCTGGCTGGCCGCCCAAAGCGCGAAGGCCACGGTGAAGACCGTTCAGCAGGTGATCGGCGGCGCGTACACCCCACCGACATATGTTCCCCCGCCACCGCCGGCTGCGGTAGGCGTGAACGCCCTGACGAACCCCTCGCTAGAGACCCCCAACACCACGACGGGATTCCCGGCGTGCTGGCAGCCTGGAGGCTGGGGCACCAACACGGTGGCCTGGGCGACCTCCTCCAGCGCCCACAGCGGCTCGGTGGCGGAGAACCTCACGGTCAGCAACTACAGTTCCGGCGACGCCAAGCTATTGCCCACCCTTGACCTCGGCGCCTGCACGCCCACTGTCGTCCCGGGTCAAACGTACAATCTGGGAGCCTGGTACGAGTCCACCGGGATCACCCAGTTCGCCCTCTACTACCGGACGACCAATGGCGCCTGGGCGTACTGGACGTCGAGCCCGTGGTTTGCGACCGCCTCCACCTGGACGCAGGCCACCTTCACCACGCCCCCGGTGCCTGCCGGGGCCAACGGCGTGAGTTTCGGGCTGGCCCTGATCGCCAATGGGTCCCTGACCACCGACGACTACAGCTTCGTCAATCCAGGAACCGCACCAGCAACCACCACGGCCACCACAGCGGCCCTAGTAATCCCAACGGCCACCACACCAGCCCTACTCGGAGTAAGGCCAACCGCGGCCATAGGCTCGGTCCGCCCGCGCCTGCACGTGCACTCGCACGCCCGCCCGCTGATCCCGGGCAAGGGCAAGATCAGCACAAACAAGATCTTCCCGGTGCCCGAGAACACCACTGCTTTGCTAGCTTCCAACCCCAAGCTCAAATCGATCGGGGATGGGTGCGGCTGAGCAGTTCAGCCGGTTCAGCCTGACCGCGTCGCCGGTCACGCCACGTGGCGTGACCGGCGACGCATTTCCAGCTTCGGGGCCAAGCATTCCGCTAGGCGGATGGACTGGCTGGAGTGCCAGGCCGGGTGATCGGCCCAGGCCTGGCGGGCGGTGCGCCAGACCTCGCGGGCGGGCGTCATCGAGCGCGCCGGTGGCCAGGAGCCGACGTGGAACGGGCCGACGGACAAGAGCGTCTCCGCGGCGCGCGGGCGGACGGTCGGGCGCCTGGCGGCCGGGCGCGGCCCAGGTCAGCCTCCGGCCCCCTGCTCACAGGAAGATGATCAGCAACGGCCCCGTGGCACCGGCAGGAGGGCCTCAAATGACCGGTTGCCTGTGCAGTAATTCATGGCTCTCAGCAGCATCAGCCGAACTGGACCGGCACGTTCAACCGGACGAGCCGAACTGGACCGGCACGTTGATCTTCTGTGCCCTGTGCCACCCCGTGCCGGCCGGGTCCAGCCGCCAGTCGGTGAGTGTCGTGCCATGGGTGGCCAGCGCGTCCAACTGCACAGCCGAACCCATCGCCAGCGCGGCGGTCCCAGCGGGCAGCGCCGGCAACGCCCGCCACGACCCGCCAGGCCCGCTCAGCGTCTCCGCGCGGCCACCAGCGAGCATCAGCCACAGCGCGCCGTCGGCTCCAAGCCCGGACGATTGAACCTGCGCGCCGCCAACAGCGAGCGGCGGCCCGAGGGTCCAATGAGCGCCGCCGTCACTGGTCCACGCGGCGATCAGGTCCGCGGCCTGGCCGGTGCCCGCGGCGAGCAGCGCGACGGTCCGGCCGCCGGTTGTGGCCAACCGGAGGGCAGTGACTGTCCGGCCGGCGAGCGACTGTGGCAGTACCGGCCCCGCGGCCTGCCAGGAACCCGCCCGCTGGGAGAAGATCCCGGTCGTGCCCGGCCGTGCGCAGTCCCCTGCCAGCAAAGGGACCCCGGCGGCGCTGAAAGCGGCCGCGGTCAGCGCCCTAAGTCCGCATTCGCGGCCCGCCATGGTCGCGGCCAGCGCACGCTCGCTGGTCACCCGGGACCAGCCCGCCGCGCCGGCGGCCGACCCGCTCGCGGTCGGCGCGCCCGCGGCGGGCACGGACTCCTCGGCCGTGCCGTCCTCCAGCAGCGCGAGAAGATGACCGTCCGCCCCGGCCGCGAGCGCATCGGGGCCGTCCACCAGCGAAGCGTCGAGGAGGCCAGGTGACCACGTTCGACCGCCGTCCGCTGTCGTGGCGAGCGGCGAATAGAGCAGGTCCTGGCTGGGCCGGAAACCGGCGAGCAGCGACTGGCCGCCCAGGTCCGCAAGCACCAGCCCGCCGTTGTCCGCGACACCGGGCGGGGTCACAAGCGACCAGCCGGCCGTTCGTGACGTCACAGCCGGGTACCTGACGAGCTGCCAGAACGCCGGGCTCCCGCCCATCGGGAGGACGGCCCAGGTGCCAGCGGCGGTGACGAGGGATGTGGCCAGCGAAGGCGGCGCAGGGGCAGGGGCGACTGACGGACGGGTGGCCCGCGCGGCACCGCAGCCCGCGGCAAGGATCCCCGCGGCCAAGAGCAGTGCCGCCCGGCACCGAGGTGCGACGGCTGTGCGGCGCCGTGCGAGCGCCGTGCGGCGCTGGCCGGTCACGACGACCTCAGCGCCTGCTCAGCCGCGTTCGCGAGCACGACCGCGAAGGACGACTTCGAGCTGGGCGTGCCAGGGCCCGGATCGGAATTCAGCTCCTGCCTCTCGCGGCCCGCGCCATCGATGACAAACGCGAGGTCACTGTGCGCGACCATCGCACCGCCCGGCAGGGACTCCACGGCGACGCCGTAGGCTCGCCAGACTCTTGTGAGCTGTGGAAGCGTACCGGTCAGGTACAGCCAGTTGGGCACGGTATCGAGGCGTTCCTGCCGGTCGAATGCATTGGTGAAGGCCGGCGAGTAGTAGATGTTATTGGCGACAACCGCGACGAGCTCGACACGCTTGGAGTCATTGCCGAGCAGCTGGCCCGCCTCGCGGAACTCCTGTGCGATCAGCGGGCAGTCCGTGGTGCACACGGGATCGAGGAACGTGAGCAGCACCACTTTGCCCCTCAGGCTCGCCAGCGTAACGGGCGCGCCACGCGGGTCGGTGAGCCGGAACGCCGGAGCCGGGTAGTTCAGCGCAGCGCCCGATCCGCCGATGGCCTCGGCGATGATCGGATCGGCGTTGGGGTTGGCGGAGGCGCTCGCCATCGGGATCGCGCCGACCGCCAGCATGGCGACAGCACCGACAGCGGCAATGGACCCGAGGCTGGCCGCTCCGATGGCCCGGCGCAGGGTGGCTGGCCTGATCCTGTCCTGCCATTCCCGCACAGACCGCCCGCCTCCCGCGGGCCTGCCGCCCGCCAGCGGTTCCGCTGCGCCCGCAGGCTCCGTGCCCTCGGCCGCCTGCCCGGCTGGCTCTGCCAGGGCCACGGGCACGCGCGTCAGCGCGAGGTAGCCGCCGACGACCACCAGCGCCATTGGGATCATGCTGTTGGGGTCCGTCCCAACACCGCCGAAGAAGCCGAGGTCCTCGATCAGCACCCAGTCCGCCAGGCACAGCACACCCATGACCACGATCGCCGGGCGGAGCAGCACCGGCTGCCCGCTCAACAACACGGCGCCGATCCCCGCGAGCATAACCACGACGAACAGGTTGACCGCGAACCCGTGCGCCGCGACGAACGAGGCGAAGTCCGAGACCAATGCCGACAGGAAGTGCGGCTGCGACGTCTGTGACATGTCCTGGACCATGCCGGTGAGGCTGCCGGGCTGGCCATGGAGCGTGCCCTGCCAGAACCCGCGGCCCGGCCACGCCTGCAAGACCGCCATGCCCACGAAGAACAAGCCGATCACGACCAGGATGAGCCGCCCCAGCCGGGGGGTGGCCCAAGCGCTGACGGGCAGCGCGATCAGGCCACCCGCGACACAGTAGAACAGCACGGCTCCCGGCGCGCCGAACAACCAAGTCAGCCCGTGGCCGAACACGCCGCCGAATGCCTCGCCGAACACCCAGACGATCAGTCCCCAGCCCACACTGACGAGTCCGCCCAGCCGCGACCAGACACCGCGCGCCGCCACCAGCAGCCAGAGACCGATGCCGATCTGGATCCAGACCGCCGACGCTGCCGCGGTGACCGGGTGATACGTCCACGCGTTGGCCGCCCAGCTCACCACGTGCTGGACCCACCCCGGCGAACTCGTCGACGCGGGCACCATGACCTGGGACGGGAGCCCGAGCGGCATCGCCGGCTGGATCTGCAGCAGGCCATCAAAGACCCACAGCACCCCGAAACCGATTCTCAGCACCCGGCGGGCGGTGGGCTCGGCCAGCGCCCGCCCGGCAGAATCACCCCCACGGGCGGCAGGTAGCCACTCCCGGAAGCTGATCCACCCGACAACCAGGAGGGCGAAAATCAACGCGATGATGATTCCCTGATGGATGAGCGCGGCACGGAACGCGGCGACCACCGTAGAGTTGCCCGTCTGAAGGCCCGAACCCATACCGCCCATCACAACCACTGCCTTCTGACGATCCCACGATCACCGGTGGCCTGCCGCCGCCTGCCGCTGCCGGCCACGTTGCCGGTGGCGGGGCCCTGTGTCCGGCACGGCGCCGGAACGTGACCCAACCCCGCACACCGGGCAGCCCACAGCTGGAAAAGACTATCGTCCATCCGCACCGTGGTCAGGTCCGGGTGCGGCACGGTTCGGCCGCGGATCTCGCTCCCGTTCGCAGTACAGGGGCCCAACATCGGCATTCCTAGCCTCACAGCGCCGCTATGTGAGGTCCCTCGATGCGGCCGCGCGTGTCGAGGACCAGGCGGGCGTCACGAGAGATGCGATCCAGGTCGTACACGGCGTGATCTTGCAGCAGGATCACCAGGTCGGCGCTGGCGACCTCGGCATCCAGATCGGTCGCCCGCCGGACAGTCTCTCCGTCGACAGGCCACTCGTCCACGTAAGGATCGTGATAGGCCAGCACCGCACCGCGGGAACGAAGCTTGCGGCCTATCAGCCGGACCGGGGACTCGCGCTGATCGGCCACGTCCCGCTTGTAGGTAACACCGAGCAGGAGCACGTGCGCGCCGTTCAGCGGCTTCGCGTTGGAGTTCAGCAGCTCGGCCGCCCGGTCGACGATGTAGACGGGCATCCGGCCGTTGATCTCCTGAGCGAGCTCGACGAACCTGAACGGGTAACCGAGCGTCCGCACCTTGTAGGAGAGGTAGTTCGGATCGATCGGGATGCAGTGGCCCCCGACTCCAGGTCCGGGGTAGAAGGCATGGAAACCGAATGGCTTCGTGGCCGCGCACCCGATGGCGTCCCACAAGTCCACACCGAGTTCGTGGCAGAAGATCGCCATCTCGTTGACCAGCGCGATGTTCACATGCCTGTAGGTGTTCTCCAGAAGTTTCGCCATCTCCGCCTCGCGCGCGGACCTGGCCCGGACCACCTGGTCGCAGAGCTTGCCGTAGAACCGCTCGGCCGCGTCGGCGCACGACGGCGTCTGCCCGCCGACGACCTTGGGGGTATTGCGGATACCGTAGTGCGGATTGCCGGGATCGATCCGCTCGGGCGAGAAGGCCAGCGAGAACCCGATCCCGGCGGTCAGCTTGGAAGCCTTTTCAAGCAGCGGCCGCACGACCTCATCGGTCGTGCCCGGGTAGGTCGTTGACTCGAGCACCACGAGCATGCCGGGCCTGAGCAGACGGCCGGTCATCTCGACCGCTGCGCGGACTGCGGATAGATCGGGTGCGCTTTCAGCGGACAGCGGCGTGGGCACGCAGATCACCACCGTGTCCGGGTTCCCCACGTCCGCCTCTAGGGCCGTGGCGCGGAAGCCTCTCGCCAGCATCTCGGCGACGTCGGAGGCACCGATGTCGCCCACGTGCGAGCGACCGGAATTCAGCGCGGCCACCATCTCGCCATTGAGGTCGTAGCCCACGACACTGAGCCCCGACAAAGCCGCCTCACGGGCCAGCGGCAGGCCGACGTACCCAAGGCCGATCACAAGCAGGTCGGTGGCCACTATGCTCCCTCAGTCACGAGCCGGACACCGGACCCGCCCACCGGACTGTATTGAGCGGGACCGTGTTGAGCGGGACTGTGTTGAGCGTCGCGGCGACGGATACCTCCGGACGTCCGCCAAAGGATCGGCCGACGTCCAATCCCGGCCACCCGCGAACCCGGCCGCTTGACAAGACCCATTGAACCCTCCAGAAAAAGGCTCCAGGCCCAAATGCGTGAGCCTGCGCTAACCGCCAGTAAACGAGCACCATAGCTCATCGGTACAATGACGCCTATGGCGTCGTAATGGTTTACCGGCAATGGCCTGGGGAGCGTTCGGGGGGATTCGCCGATCGACGCAGAACGTAGGCAGCTACCGCACCCGTATTGGGTCGTGACGAACCGTCAGACCCTTGCGAGGATCCTTGGGGCACGCCCCAGGGTCGCCGCCGGATCAACACTGGCGGCCTGCCTGGCCACTGATTGGGTCACGCTACAGGCTTTGCGAGCCAGCCGGCGCACTTCTGCGGAGGTACGGACGAATGCCACGGCTTGCGCAGCCGGTCAAGGGCGTCCTTCCCCTCATCCGCGCCGACGATGAAACCCTGCTACTGCCAGGCTCAACGCACGTGGTCACCGACGATGCGTGCTGGCGGACATGCTGCGCCCGCAGTCGGACTTCCCTGCGCCGCTCGCTTGGCATCGCCGGGCGTGACCGGCATCGCGTGACGAGCGAATCTTAACGACGCCGGGGTGACACGCCAGGGTTATGCCGCGCGCCGCGTCTGAGGTTTGCCGTTCGACCCTGCCGCCTTGCGCATGAGCAGTTCGGTCGCGCCGCCAATCGTCTCGCCGAGCCCGCCCTTTCCGGCCTGCCTGACGACCGATTCGGCCACGGTGGTGGCTTCGCGAGCCAGCCTGCGCACTTCCGGGGAGGTGCGGATCGAACGCCACGACGTGCGCAGCCGGTCAACGCCGTCCTTTCCCTCGCGCGTGCCGACGATGAAACCGACAACGAAGCCGATGATAGTTTCCATCCTGTTGCCTAACCTTCCTAGCGC
Source organism: uncultured Actinomycetota bacterium (assembly GCA_963727015.1). Lineage (GTDB taxonomy): Bacteria > Actinomycetota > Actinomycetes > Streptosporangiales > Streptosporangiaceae > DATFVJ01. Next base: position 40,497 of record CAVSEV010000013.1, read on the forward strand.
CTTTCCAGGCACTCAGGTGAATCGACCTCGCCGGCCGCCCGGCCACCGATGGCGCGGGCCTACATCTCCCGCAGTTCGAGGTACCGCTTGATGTCGGGCAGCGACTGGATCACCGCGGCGATCACCACCGCCAGGACCGTGGCCTTAATCAGCCTCATGATCATTTCGCTTCCTCCTCGGGCCGTGACTCGTTAACGATCTCCGGCGGTGCCGCCGCGATCGGCTCTACCTCGTCCGGGGCGAAATACAGGAATCTGCCGTGCTGGCGGTTCAGGTCCGCGGCGGGGTCGTCCGCCGGGGTGACCGCGAGATGCATGTGGCCGTCGACATCGTGCAGAACGGCCTCGACCATTGCCTCCCTGCCGACCAGGAACAGATCCTGGGCGTCGGTCCGCCGGCTGCCCGGCCGCATCCGGACCCTGCTGCCGCGGGCGATCCGCACGCCATCGACGATGACGTGGTCGGTTTCCGGTGACACAGATGTGTCGGCACCCGGATCCCACCAGGGGACCAGCGGATGGCCGGCCATGGCGGCCATCGACGCGCCGGGCGCGGCAGGACACGAATCCGGCCGGGACGGCCCCGGCCCTCCCGGGCCAGGGCCGCCCGTTCCCGGTCCCCCCTGGCTCGCGCCGGGGCCGGACGCATCAAGGCCCGCCGCGCCGGGCCCTGATGCGCCGGGCCTTGATGAGCCGGATCCTTCGATCACTCCAGCCCCGGGCACCGCCTTCAGGTAGCGGATGGCTCCGTGCATCCGCTCGAGCATCTCCGCGGGCAGGTCGCCGACCCGGTCGATCAGCGCGGCCGCACGTGGATCGGTGGCGCGTGCCTGGCGTTTCTCCGCATCTGTCAGCGCCATCGTGCGCAGGGTGAGGATCTCGTCGATCTCGGTGGCGTCGTACAGATCGCCTGCGCTCTCTGCCGCGATCTCCGGATGGTCGTACAGGATCACTGGCGAAGAGAGCATGAGATCGTGGCAGGCCTCCGGTCCGGCGAGCACCGGCCAGGTGCCGTTGTTGACACACGCGGCCACCTCATCGGCGGCCCATTCCGGTGGGTCCACCATGGACAGGAAGCGCGCGCCGGGTACCGCGATCAGGATATGCGCGGCGATCAGGGCCTGGCGCAGCCCGTCCTGGCGGCTGCGGAGCGGACCGGCCGGAGCGGTGCGATTCGCTACCCGCACTCCGAGCCGCAGCGCGCGGTAGGGCCCGGCCACGCGCTGCGCCCATACCGTGATCGTCCCTCTGAGCGACGTCCACTGGCGCAGCGTCCAGCCCGTGACGCTCCCGTCCTCGCCGGTGACCGCCTCGGTCGCCTGACCGCCGCTGATGTGGAACGCGACCTCGCGGCGGACAGCGAGCAGCGCGCCGACGGACGCGCTCACCTCTTGCTCACGTTCGATCGCCTCGTCCCACGGCGCCGTGTCGTACGCAGGTGCTGCTGCTCCCGCGCCGCTTGGGGTAGCCGCGCCGCTTGGGGTAGCCGCAGCGCTTGGGGTAGCCGCGCCGCTTGGGGTAGCCGCGGCGCTTGGGGTAGCCGTGGCGCTTGGGGTGGTGAGGGACTGAGCCTGGCCCGGGGAGCCAGCGCCTGCCGAGATCGTCTCTACCGTTCGCCGCTGCAACTGCAGGAACCGCGCCGTCACGTGCACCTGGGCGTCGTCCCGGCATTCGAGCAGGCATTCGGTCTGGGTCTCGGAGATCTCGTGGGCGTCGACGGATCGATAGGCGGGCGGCATCAAGACGCCGAACTGGAAGCGCTCCTGATTCTTCTGCGCGTTGCCGCGATAGGGATAAAGGAGGTAACCCTCGTAGAGGATCGCGTCCGCTACCTTGCGCGCGTGGCCGAGATGCGCGGGGTCGACGTTGCTGGCCGCCGATGCCCCGTCGCCTTTCATGACCGATGCTCCGCCGCCTCCGCGAGCAGCGCCGTCACGACGGAGTCCCAGGTCGGCAGGGCGCGGCTGCTCTTGAATCGCTGCAGCGCGTCCAGCGTCTGGCTGCTCATCCTGATCCACGCGCTGTTCGGAAAGTGCACGTCGACCGCCTGACGCCATACGCTCGCGGGGAGCCGGTAGGACGTCTCCTTGCTCCAGGGCACCTGCTGGACGCTGAGCCTGTGCTCGGCGGTGGTGAACACGGTCCCGCTGAACAGCAGGAGCAGCGGCGTCTCACCACTGTCCAGGGCGTTGAAGTATTTCGTCGAGGCAATCTCCAGGTCGTAACCGCACATAACAGGAACATCGATCTCGGTGCTGCCAGTAAATCCCGGCACCATCAGCGACACCGTGGTCAGCTGCAGCGGCTTGAGCGTGTCCGCCCACCGGCTGGTATCGCCGAACAGATCCGCGAGCCGCTCCGCCTCGACGTCCGTGTAGCGCCGCCGCTGCGGCTCGATCCTGATCTGGCAGCGGAGTGCGATCGCGTCGATGCGCTGCCCGCTTGTCTCGCTGATGCGCAGGGTCAACGCGATAGTCGGCATCGCAGAGTAGCGCTCCGCGCGCCCGCCAACGCAGTCGAAGGACAGCTCAGCCATCCGATGTCTCCCCCGCGTACACGCCGGCGCGCTCGCGCACGCCGGCCAGGAACGCCTCGATGCTTGCCCGCGCCTCTGCGCCGCCGTCGAAGCCGCGCCATTTCAGCCGCATCTGGCCCACGAGTTCGTAGCAAGCGTCGATCGGCACAAGGAAGTACTCGATGGTCCCGCCGGTGCGGCAGATCAGGATGGCCTCCACATCAGGCTCGGCGGCCCGCAGCAGCGGGTGGGCGCGGGCGAGCCGCCGCCACGCGGCCAGTTCGAGCACGCACTCGGTGGCACCCGCCGGGCTCGGGTAGAAGCCGCTGATCTGCTCCGCCCTGGAGCTGCCCAGGAAGAACGCCATCCCGACCGGGATCTCGAGCTCGTCCCACTCGGCCAGGGACATGGCGTGTGAGGGATCTTTCAGGTAGCGGTCCGGCACCGCCCGGTATCTGCCGCTGACCCGATCGTGGGTGAACAGGAGATAGCAGGCACGGCATGCGCAGACGAGAGTGGAATGGTCAAGATCGGCGATGTGCTGGTGCGGTGACGAGATCGGTTTGGCACACAGACCGCAGTGCTCACCAGGCTGGACGGCCTCCCAAGGACGGCCGGCCTCCGGCGTGTGGCTGCCGACGGCGTCCGCCGGGCTGTCACCGGCCGGCTGCCCCGCACCGTCCGGGCGCGCCGCCCCGGCCGGGCGGCCGACGAAGCGGCGCAGCCCGGTGTTCGGGGTCATGACGGCACCGCGTGCGGCAGCGCGACCCGCACACCCTGGCTGTCGGCGAGCAGCGGCAGCGGGTCGAGGTGACAGCTGGGGTCGTCCAGGTTCCTGCCCGCCGACCGGACGTCGTAGGAGGCCGCGCAGCCAGGGCAGCCTAGCCGCGTACCGGCGAGCGAGCCGCCTTCGAGCGAAGAGCCGCACGCGGGGCAGCAGTCACGATAGGCGTACAGGGTACCGCGGACCGAGCAGACAAGCACGGCCGTTCCCGCCGCGACGATGACGACAGGCCGCCCGGTCGGCGGCCCGGTGCCTGGCAGGCTCACCCAGCCAGCTTCGCCATCCCGCTCGTCGTTCTCCGCGGATGCCCGATCCGGTGGACGGCGCCCGATGTCGAGCAGCGCGGGGCCAGGCGGCTCACTCACGCCCTCCACTACCACGTTGTTGACCTCTGGCGCCGCCCCCTCTACCGCACCCTGGATGGCCAGTCGCACGGTAACCGTTGACGATGGGCAGCCGTGACAGCTTCCTGCCAGCCGCAGCCGCGCGGTGCCGTCTTCGGTGACACCGAGGTATTCGACTCCGCCCGCATGTGAGCCGAGGTAGGGCCGCACGTTGTCGAGGGCACGCTGGATGCGCGCGTCGACGTCGAGCGGGTGCAGCCCATGCAACAACAGCAGGCTTTCCACCAGCGGATCTGCCACCAGCCGGTCCAGCACCGCGGTGCCGGCCTCGCCTTCCGCGGCGAGCGCGGTCATGATGTGCGCGAGGCCATCGCCGTACAGGCCGACAAGCAAGGTCACCAGGTCCTCGGCCGCCGAGGCGACACCCGGCCCGCCGCTCGCCCGCAAGCCGCCGAGTAGTTCCTCGATGCGTGAGCCGACATCTGACACGGCAGTCATTGCGCCCGCCTCTCCGTGCGCCAGCGGCCGCGCGGGTGCGGCCGCTGGCTTGCGCCCCATCTGCTGGGGCGCCCTAATGACCGGGTCATGTCGCCAGCGTCACCATGGTCGGCGAGTGGACCTTCTCGAGCACCTTTCCGCCGCCGAGGTACATGTGGACGCCGCACGGCAGGCAGGGGTCGAAACTGCGCACCGCTCGCATGATGTCGATGCCCTTGAACCGGTCGGGCGGGTTCTCCTCGAAGATCGGGGTGTTCATCACCGCGTCCTCGTAGGGGCCGGGCGTCCCGAAGCTGTCGCGTACGCTGGCGTTCCACGGGGTCGGCGGGTACGGGTGGTAGTTCGCGATCCGCCCGCCCCTGATGACCATGTGATGTGACAGGACGCCGCGCACCGCCTCGGTGAAACCGCAGCTGAATGCCTCGTCCGGCACGTCGAACGGCTCCCATGTCTTCGTGCGGCCTGCCCGTACCTCGGCCAGTGCCTGCTCGACGAAGTACAGCGCGGCAGCCGCCGAGTACGCCTGGAAATAGGTGCGCGCGCGGTCACGCTCGATGGCGTTGCTCCACTTCGGGATCTTCCACTCGAAGGTGACCTCTGGCTTGAGGGCTGTCCGGGGCAGGTTGATCAGCACGCTGTGGCCGGTGGACTTGACGTAGCCGCCGATGTCGACGAGGCCGCCGAGTGCCGTCGCCCACAACCGGGCGATGGGGCCGCCACCGGTGTCACACGCGAGGTAGTCCTTGCCGTCGAACCACCGCGGGGACATCACCCAGCTGTATTTGTCGTCGAAGTCCCGCTTGGCCGGCCTCGGGATCGTGTGCTGGTTCCAGGGGTGGCGACGGTCGACTGGATTGCCGAGGGGGTCGCGGGTGACGAACATCTCCTGATCCTCCCAGTCCTCGTAGAACGAGCTGCCGAGGAGGATGCGGATGCCCAGGTTGATGTCCACCAGGTCGTTCGTGACGAGCTTGCCGTCAACGACCACACCGGGGCTGACGAACATCTTGCGGCCCCAGTTGCTCATGTTCTCGTACTTGAAGTCGCAGTGCCGAGGGTCGTTCAGGCTGCCCCAGCAGACAAGCTGGACGCGTCGCTGCCCGACCTGCTCGTAGCCGGGCAGTGCCTCGTAGAAGAAGTCGAACAGGTCGTCGTGCATGGGCACGACCCGCTTCATGAACTCCACGTAGCGCATGAGCCTGGTCAGATAGTCGGTGAACAACTGCACCGTCGCGGAGGTACCGACCCCGCCGGGGTACAGCGTCGACGGGTGCACATGGCGCCCCTCCATGAGGCAGAACATCTCCCGCGTCGACCGGCTGACCTGCAGTGCCTCGCGGTAGAACTCGCCCTCGAGGGGATTGAGCGAGCGCATGATGTCGCCGATGGTCCGGTAGCCGTGGTCGGCCGCGTGCGGCGCCTCGGTGGCGTTGGCCCGCTCGAGGACGCCGGGATTGGTCTCGGCCACCATCCGCTCGCAGAAGTCCACCCCGACCAGGTTCTCCTGGAAGATGTTGTGGTCGAACATGTACTCGGCGGCCTCGCCCAGGTTGATGATCCACTCACCCAGATGCGGCGGCCGCACCCCGTAGGCCATGTTCTGGTTGTAAACGGAGCAGGTCGCGTGGTTGTCGCCGCAGATCCCGCAGATCCGGCTGGTGATGAAGTGCGCGTCCCGCGGGTCCTTGCCCTTCATGAAGATGCTGTAGCCGCGGAAGATCGACGAAGTGCTGTGACATTCGACGACCTTGCGCTGCTTGAAGTCGATCTTCGTATAGATTCCTAGGCTGCCCACGATCCTGGTAATCGGATCCCAGGCCATCTCCACAACGCCAGAGTCCTCGGCCGTCGTCATCGCTCAGTTCATCTCCCTTTGCGGGGCGTAGCCGCGTGCGTAGCGGGGGGTCCGGGCCATCGGGGTCTGGGGTGTCCCGGGCTCCGTATGGTGTCCCCCCGCGCCAGCCGGAGCCGACGCCGGTCGATGTCACCAGGGTTTCTGATACCCCGTAAGCAGGTCGTCGCCCCTCTTGCGCCACTTGGGTTCCTCGTCGGCCGTCCGCTGGGTGAACCCGCGCAGCGTCCGGATCACCGAGCCATACAGGGTCGTCGCGCCGGTGGAGACCTTGGAACCGGGCGGCTCGTCCATGAAAGGCATGAATTTGTCGGGGAAACCGGGCATGGTGCACGCGATGCAGATGCCGCCCACGTTCGGGCATCCCCCCACACCGTTGATCCAGCCACGCTTCGGCACATTGCACTTGACCACCGGGCCCCAGCAGCCCAACTTAACCAGGCACTTGGGCGAGCCGTACTCGAGCGCGAACTCGCCCTGCTCGTAGTACCCGGCCCGGTCGCATCCCTCATGCACGGTGGCGCCGAACAGCCAGGTCGGGCGCAGCGCCTCGTCGAGCGGGATCATCGGCGCCTGGCCTGCGACCTGGTAGAGGAGATAGAGAATCGTCTCCGACAGGTTGTCCCCGTGCGTCGGGCAGCCGGGAACGCACACGATGGGGATTCCGGCCTTGGACCGCCAGTCCCAGCCGAGGTAGTCAGGAACGCCCATCGCCCCTGTCGGGTTGCCGGCCATCGCGTGGACGCCGCCGTAGGTGGCACACGTGCCTACCGCGAGGATGCAGGTCGCCTTCGGCGCGAGCCGGTCCAGCCATTCGCTGGTGGTCATCGGCTGGCCCGTCGCCGGGTTGTTGCCGAAACCGCACCAATAGCCCTCGGACTTGATCGACTCATTGGGTATGGAGCCCTCGACCACGAGGACAAATGGGTCGAGTTCGCCGCGGTCAGCCTTGTGCCACCACTCGATGAAGTTGTCGGCACCTTGCTCCGGGCCGCATTCGTAGTCGATAAGCGGCCAATGTATCGCAGTTTTGGGCAAACCGGGCAGGGCGCCAAGCGCTATTTCCTCGATGCTCGGCTGAGTTGCCGCGGTAAGCGCTACGGAGTCCCCGTCACAGCCCAGTCCCCCATTCATCCAGAGGATGTGGACGACCGGTTCCTCGCCGGCCGACGCGGATGACGTCTCGTTGCTCTGTGTGGGCGTGGCCATTTACCGGCCACCTCCTCGCTACCGGATCGGCTGCGGGCGGAATCCGCCGCAAGGGTTGTCGATGCCGCCACCGGACGCGTCGCGGCGCGCCTACCTGGCCCGCTGGTAGCTGGCGCACCGGTACCTGGCGCGCCGGTACCTGGCGCACTGGCGTCTGGCGCACCGGTATCTGGCGGACCGGTATCTGGCGGACTTGACCGCGATGGCGGGAAAATCGGGAAAATGGCCGGAGTAGGGACCGGCCGGGTGTTGGTGCAAGCGACCTCGTGCCGCCGGGCCAGCTCAGGTCGTCCGGCGGCCCAAGCCATTGGTGGCGCCACTGCGCCTGGTGAAAAGTTCATGGCAGGCCTCGTCTGTGCGCCGCACAGACACGGGAAACGTAACGCCCGCCACATAGGGTGTCAAGACGGAACCGTCATATGACCAGACACATATGTCCGGTATCCTGACCGAGGCGGTAGGCGACGCGGCACGGCTGTCCGCGTACGCTGACTGAAACCCCCGGTCGACGCGGCGGCCGGGACGCCCGAGGGACCCCCGAATGCCTGAACTCATCAATGGGCCGGAAGAGGATCCGATCGAGATCCTCCCTGTCGTGGTGCTGTCTCAGACCTTTCCGGCCAGACCCTCCTCGATCCCTGACATCAGGGACTTCGTACGAAGATGCCTCGCCGAGTCCCCGCTCACCGAGGAGGGCAACCGCGAGGTTGGCGCGACGGTCTTCCGTGCTCTGCTGGACGCGGCAGGCCCGACCGGGTCGATACAGGTCTCGTTCCGTATCTACCCGGATCATGTCGAGGTCGACGTGCTGCACTCGGACCTGCGGCTATCCGGCGAGCCCGTGCCGCAGCAGCGGCCGGCCCCCGCCGCGAGCCCCGCTCCCATCGGCCAAGCGCCCTACGCCTCCGCCGGCCAGGCGCCCTACTCCGCCGGCCAATCGCCGTACGACTCAGGCAATGGCGGCGGCGATGGTGAGCCTGCGGCGTCGTTCGCCGAGTGGATGTCGAGTTCGCTGCGCCGGGAGGGTCTCACCCAGGAGGCGGCGGCACGCCAGCTTGGCGTGTCGGTCAAGACGGTCGGACGCTGGGTCGGCGGCGAGACCGAGCCCCGGATGCGGGACCTGCGCCGCATCCAGGAACTGTTCGGCGAGCTGCCATTTCCTTAAGGGCTGGTGTCCTGTAGATCTAGCGGCGCTCCGGCCACGGGTCTCAGCACTGGACGTCCACCCACAACTGTCCTAACGTGCTCCACATGGTGGCACCACCAGGCCGTTACCACCTCGGCCCAGACACCGGGCGGATCATGCTGCGCACGTTCCGCGACGGGCTCGCCTCCCAGGCAGGGCATGACCTGACTATCGAGGTAACCATCTGGAACGGCGAGCTGACGATGGGCGAGGAGGGCGTTCCAACCGCCCTCGAGGTGCGGATTCAGATGGATTCACTGGCCGTGCGCGAAGGAGTGCGCGGGATCAAGCCGCTGACCGACAGGGACCGCCGCGAGATCGCGCACACCGCGCAGCGGTTGCTTACCACCGAGCGCAATCCCGAGGCGGTATACACCGCAGACCTCTTCGAGGCCAAGGACGGCGGCGGCGTGATCGAAGGGACGTTCACACTGGCCGGCACCGCGCAGCCGCTGGGGCTTGAGGTTACCCAGACCGGGCCGGACCGCTACCGTGGTACCACGACGGTGGTGCAATCGGCCTACGGTATCCGGCCCTATAAAGCTTTTCTCGGCGCGCTCAAGGTGCGTGACGGGGTCGACGTGGAGGTCGAAATCGACATGTCAGCGCCGGAAAAATCCGAGGGATGAAATTCCACTGAGGAAGTGACCGAAATGGTGCGGTCAGCCACGGGCAGCGACCGAGCCGGCAGCTTGTTCGAGCAGCGCATCGCCCCGGCCGCCGACCTCGCCGAGCAGGCTCATCCGGTGGCCGCGGCCTGCCACGCCATGGCGGTGCGGTTCCATCGGGGCGGCAAGCTGGTCGTATTCGGCGTCGGCCAGGCGAGCGCCGACGCGCAGCACGTCGCGGTCGAATTCGTGCACCCCGTCATCGTGGGCAAGCGCGCCCTTCCTGCCATCTCGCTGACCGCCGACGTCGCGACCATCACCGGGATCGGCGACCGCGAAGGAATGGCCGATATCTTCGCCCATCAGATCCGCTTCCTGGCCGAGCCCGCCGACATCGCGCTCGGGATCTCCGCCGACGGGAACTGCGAATGCGTCCTGCGTGGCCTGACAGCCGCGCACGACAGGGGCATGCTGACGGTCGCGCTCGCCGGCGGGGACGGCGGCATGATCGGTACCGCCGCGGCCGCGGACCACCTGCTGGTCGCCCGATCGGCGGATCCCCGGGTCGTGAAGGAGGTGCAGGTCACCACCTACCATGTTCTCTGGGAGCTGGTTCATGTGTTCTTCGAGCAGCCGGGCGTTCTCGCCCCAGGGGTAGTCGCATGACCGGGGTGGTCGCGTGACCGCCGAACGCGCGCATTCACCGCAGACACACCCGTCCGTCCCCGCAGGCACGCCGCAATGCCACGACGATGTCTGCGTGACCTGCTCGGACACTGCTGTCGCCGTGACCATAGCGCGACTGCTCGATGACGACCTCGCGGTAGTGGATACCGGCTCGGGCGAGGAAGAGGTAAGCGTCGCTCTCGTGTCCGCTGGAGTGGGCGACACGATCCTTGTGCACGCCGGGGAAGCGATCGCAGTCGTGGGGAGGTGACGGCCACGGCCAAGCAGCACGGCTCGGCAGGCACCGGCGGGATCGAATCGCTCTACCCGTTCCTTTATTCCGGCGGCGGTAACCTCGATGGCGTCCTCGAGGAGGTTCGCAGGTCGACGGTGGCCAAGACGCAGGAGATCATTGAGCTGCGGGCCACGGTATGCGCCCGCGACGGGGAGAGGCTGGTCACCTGCGCACGGGACATAGCGCACCGGTTCGCCGGCGGCGGACGGCTGTTCGCGTTCGGCAACGGCGGTAGCGCCACCGATGCCCAGCAGGTGGCGACGCTGTTCCTCAGCCCCGGCGGTGACGCGCGGCCGCTCCCGGCGTTCGGGCTCGCCAACGACACGGCGGTGGTGACCGCGCTGTGCAACGACATCGGCCCCGAGGTCGTCTTCGCCCGGCAGATCGCCGCGTTCGGCAGGAAGAACGACATCGCGGTCGGCCTTTCCACCAGCGGCAATTCGGAGAACCTGATCCGCGCCTTCGATGAGGCGGCCCGGCGCAGCCTGCTGACCGTGGGTATCGCGGGCTACGAGGGCGGCAAGATGGCCGAACTCGACAACCTGGACTACCTGTTCGTCGTGCCGTCAGCGTCGGTTCACCGGATTCAGGAGGCGCAGACCACGATCTACCACGTGCTGTGGGAACTCACGCTCGCTGCGCTGGACGGCACCGCTCCCGATGGCACCGGTTCTGATGGTGGCGCTGTCGATGGCAAGGGGTGAACCGGTGGGTCAGCGGGTGCTGGTCGCGGGAGTCGGCAACATCTTCCTCGGCGACGATGGCTTCGGCGGCGAGGTGGCGAACCGCCTGGCCCGCGCGGACCTGCCCGACTGGGTGCGCGTCGCCGACTACGGGATCAGCGGCATGCACCTGGCCTACGACATGGCAGCCGGGTACGACACGACAATCCTGGTGGACGCCACGGCCCGCGGCGGCGAGCCAGGGACGTTGTACGTGATCGAACCGGAACAGGCGAAGCCTGCCGGGCCGGCGGCGTCGCGCACGGACGACGCCCTGGCAAGCAGCCGTCTTTTCGACGCGCACGGTATGCAACCCGAGGTGGTGTTCGGGCTGGTGGAGACGCTCGGCGCCGAGCCGGGCCGGGTGCTCGTGGTCGGCTGCGAGCCCGCGAGCATCGAGCACGGGATGGGGCTCAGCGCACCGGTCGCGGCTGCGGTGGACGAGGCGGTGCGCATCGTCTTGAGGCTCATCAACAGCACCGCCGGCGCCACAACCCACTCGACGAGAGCAACAAGCAGCGCTAGGGAGAGGTGGTCGCATGTGCCTCGGCATACCAGGTGAGGTGATCGAGTTCCTCCCCGATCAGCCCGACCTGGCCAGGGTGAACGTCAGCGGGGTACGCCGCGTGATCAACGTCGGCCTGCTCAGCGACGACCTGCCTGAGCCCGGCGAGTGGGTGCTCATCCACGTCGGCTTCGCGCTTTCGAAGATCGACGAGGACGAGGCGAAGTCGGCGCTCGACTTCCTCGAGTCGATCGGGCAGGCGTACGCGGATGAACTGGCCGCGCTGCAGGAATCACGGATCGAATAGGAGCTGACAGGAATGCGGTTCGTCGACGAGTTCCGTGACGCCGATAAGGCCCATGCACTGGCTGCGAAGATCGCAAGCCTGTGCGAGCCCGGGCGCCAGTACAAGCTGATGGAGGTGTGCGGCGGGCACACCCACACGATCTACAAACACGGCCTGGAGGACTATCTGCCCGAGTCCGTCACCCTCGTGCACGGTCCCGGCTGCCCGGTCTGCGTCATCCCGATGGGCCGCATCGACGACGCCATGCACCTGGCCGCGCAGGACGACGTCATCATGACCTCGTTCGGCGACATGATGCGGGTGCCGGGCAGCAGCGGCTCGTTCTTCGACGCGAAGGCGCAGGGCACCGACATCCGCATGGTGTATTCGCCGCTCGATTCGCTGAAGATCGCCCGCCAGAACCCCGGCCGGCGCGTCGTGTTCATGGCGATCGGCTTCGAAACCACCGCCCCGTCCACCGCGATGACCGTGCTCCGCGCCGCCGCGGAAGGGCTGGATAATTTCGCCGTGTTCTGCAATCACGTCACGATCATCCCCGCGATCAAGGCCATTCTCGACTCTCCCGATCTCCGGCTCGACGGCTTCATCGGCCCGGGACACGTATCGACGGTCATCGGCTGCCGGCCATACGAGTTCATCGCAAGGGACTACGGCAAGCCGGTCGTCGTGGCGGGCTTCGAGCCGCTGGACATCCTGCAGTCGATCTACATGCTGATGCTGCAGCTTGCCGAGGGCCGGTCTATGGTGGAGAACCAGTACGCCAGGGTGGTGCCGTGGGACGGCAACCCGACGGCGCTGAAGGCGATCGGCTCGGTGATGGAGTTGCGGCCGTACTTCGAATGGCGCGGGCTCGGCTTCATTTCGCATTCCGCGCTGCGAATGCGCGATGACTACGCCAGCTTCGATGCGGAGAACCTTTTCCAGGTGCCGGGTGTGCGGGTGGCCGATCCGAAGGCCTGCCAGTGCGGCGAGGTGCTCAAGGGCGTTCTCAAGCCATGGGAATGCAAGGTGTTCGGAACGGCGTGCACGCCCGAGACGCCGATCGGCACTTGCATGGTCTCGCCCGAGGGCGCCTGCGCCGCATACTACAACTTCGGCCGGCTGCGCCGTCAGCGGGTGCAGGAGGTGACCATCTCGTGACCGGCCAGGGCAGCGCGCGGCCGCGGGCCGCCGGCTGGGCCGAGGAACCGCTGCACGACCACCAAGAGCACGCTGGCCCACCGGTGGCGGGCCAGCCTGCCTCGGACCGTGAGCAGCAGGTTCTTGACCGGATCGATCGCGCTCGCCGCCGTCGCCCGCGGGTCAAGGAAGAGCGGATCACGATGTCGCACGGGTCGGGCGGCAAGGCGACGAGGACGCTGGTCGAGGCGATCTTCCTCGACAGTTTCCGCAACCCGCTGCTCGAACCGCTCGAAGATGCGGCGCAGCTCACCATGGACGGGGCCAGGCTGGCCTTCACCACCGACTCCTATGTCGTCTCGCCACTGTTCTTTCCCGGCGGTGACATCGGCGACCTCGCGGTCAACGGGACCGTCAACGACCTCGCGGTCGCCGGTGCCACTCCCCTGTACCTGTCGGCCGGTTTCATTCTCGAGGAGGGTTTTCCCGTCGCCGACCTCAACCGGATCGTCGCGTCCATGACTGCCGCGGCCGCCCGCGCGGGTGTTCAGGTGGTCACCGGCGACACGAAGGTGGTGCAGAAGGGGAAGGCGGACGGCTGCTACCTCAACACCGCAGGGGTCGGCCTGGTCCGCGATGGAGTGCACCTGGGTGTGGCCAATGCCAGGCCGGGCGACGCGGTGATCGTGTCAGGGCCGATCGGCGACCACGGCGTAACGATCATGCTCGCCCGCGGCGAACTGGACATCGAGGCGGACCTCGCCTCGGACACGGCTCCACTCAACGGGCTCGTCGCCGACCTGCTCGCCGCCGCGCCGGGTGTGCGTGCGCTGCGCGATGCGACCCGGGGCGGCGTCGCCACCATCCTGAATGAGGTGGCGAGCGCCGCCGGGGTCAGCGTGGTCGTCAACGAGGACGCCATCCCGGTCCGCACCGAGGTACGGGGCGCATCTGAACTACTGGGCATCGATCCGCTCTACGTCGCGTGCGAAGGGCGGCTCGTCGCCATCGTGGACGGTGCGCAAGCCGGGCAGGCGCTCGCCGCGATGCGGGCTCATCCGCTCGGCGAGCAGGCCGCGATCATCGGCGCCGTCGCGGCTGACCCACCGGGTATCGTCCTGCTCAAAACCACCTTCGGCGGCACCAGGATCGTGGACCTGCTGGTCGGTGACCCGCTGCCGCGTATCTGCTGAGGCCGCTGGCGCTGGGTAAAGGGGCCCGAGGCCGGAGGCGGACGCCGGACGGAGGCGGAGGCCGGACGGAGACGGAGGCCGGGGCTGGAGTGCATGAACTTTCGATCACCCAGAGTGTGGTGGAGGCGGTACTTGACCGGATTCCCGACGCCATGGTCACCTGCGTCAGGCTGGACATCGGCGCGCTTTCCGGCGTCGTCCCCGACGCGGTGCGGTTCTGCTTCGATCTGGTGGCAGAGGGGACGAATCTGCAAGGCGCCCGGCTGGAGATCACTCAGCACGCCGGCCGATGCAGGTGCCGCGACTGCGGCAAGGAGTTCGAGCCCGAGGACCTGATCGTGCTGTGCCCGTGCGGCAGCGCCGATGCCGCGGTGATCGCGGGCGAGCAACTGCAGATCGCGTCGGTGGAGGTGGCCTGACCAATGTGCGGCACGGAGGTGGCTTGACCATGTGCGGTACGTGCGGCTGCGCCGAGGGCGCGAGGATACGCCCGCTCGGTGGCGACAGCGGACCCGGTGACGAGCTGGACCGTAGCGACCGGATGGGCCATAGCGACGAGGCTGGCCATAGTGACGGGGCGTGGCATAGTGACGGGGCGTGGCACAGTGACGGGGCAGGCCACAGCCACCGGATGGCCTCGCCGGCCCGCGCCCACGGCTCACACCCCGGGACCGTGCCGGACCACACCCACGGCGACTCCGCGCGGGACAGCCCAGTGCGGGACGGTCCAGGCCGTACGGTTCTGCTGCAGCAGAAGGTGCTCGAGAAGAACGACAAGCTCGCCGCGCGCAACCGCCAGTGGCTGGAGAACCGCCGCATCCTGGCCGTCAACCTGATGAGCTCGCCCGGCGCGGGCAAGACGACCCTGCTCGAGCGCACCGCCAGGGAACTCGGCGCCGAACTCGTGATCTCGGTGATCGAAGGCGACCAGGAGACGTCGCTGGACGCCGGGCGCATCGAGGCGGCGGGCTGCAAGGTCGTGCAGATCAACACCGGCGCCGGTTGCCACCTCGACGCCGCAATGATGGCGGCGGGGCTACGGGCGCTTGACCCGCCGGCCGGCTGCGTGGTCGTCATCGAGAACGTCGGCAACCTTGTCTGCCCGGCTCTTTTCGACCTTGGCGAACAGGCCAAGGTGGTCATCACATCGGTGACCGAGGGAGCAGACAAGCCGATCAAGTACCCGCAGATGTTCGGGGTGGCGGACCTGGTCGTGCTGAACAAGATCGACTTGCTGCCCTATGTCGAGTTCGACACCGCTCGCCACGGCGCGGACCTCGCGAAGGTCAGCCCCCGCGCGGACGTGCTGCGGCTGTCGGCCACGACCGGCGAGGGCGTGCCGGCGTGGTACGAGTGGCTCCGCACTCGCCTCGCATTTTCATGATCCCGGTAGATTGCTGCTTGAAGCATGTGCCATCGGAGGCGCAGCCTATGCCTATGACCTCGGGCACGGTCACCATGAAGGCACGTGTTGACGCTGATTTTGCGGCAGAGCTTCTGGGGAATGACGCGCCAGTCCTCGGTCTTGGCGGCATGTCGGAAGTGGTGCGTGAGGGACTGCGACTGGTGCACAAGCGTGCTCGGGCGCTAGCCCTGGCGGCGGAGTATGACGACTTTTATGGCGGGCAGTCCGCGCCGCTGCCGGAAGGTGTCGTGCCGGCAGAAGCCGACTAACCAGTGGACCCGATGAGGGGTGAGGTGTGGAATGCTCGCCGCTGACCCGCGGGCGGCAAGCGTCAGCGATAAGCCTCCGTTCCGGACCGCTCATGGGTGGCGTACCTTGAGAGCGCTCGCCCGTGCGGCCGCAGTCTGCGCGGGCGTCATCTGCTTTGGCGCGCTGGCCGCCGCGTGCGGCAGCCAGGGCGGCGGGGCCGCTTCCGCGACGGCGTCAGCTACCGCGTCCGCACCGGCGGCGGCCACTCCTGGGGTGGCTACTGCGCCCGCTGCTGGCCAAGGGCGGGCGTCCCATGCGGCGCCGCTGCCGGCGCCGGGGATCGTGCCCGCACCCGCGCACATCGTGCTCGTCGTGCTTGAGAACCATTCGTACGGCGACATCCTCGGCAACCCTGCCGCGCCTTTCATCAACGGCCTCGCCCGCGAGGGCGCACTCTTCACCCGGTCGTTCGCGGTGACGCACCCGAGTGAGCCCAACTACCTGGCGCTGTTTTCAGGCTCGACACATGGCATCACCGACGACAGTTGCCCGCACACGTTCCGGTCGCCGAACCTCGCCGCGGATCTGGCCGCCGTCCGCAGGTCCTTCACCGGCTATGCGGAGAGCCTTCCCGCGCGCGGTTCGGCTGTCTGCGCGAGCGGCGAGTACGCGCGCAAGCACGTGCCGTGGGCGGACTTCGCGAACGTACCTGCTGCCTCGAGCCAGCCGCTGACGAATTTCCCCGGCTCTAACTTTGCCGCGCTGCCCACTGTCGCGTGGGTGATCCCGAACCTGTGCCACGACATGCACGACTGCTCCGTGCCGGCCGGGGACTCCTGGCTGCGGCAGCACCTCGGCGGTTATGCCCGCTGGGCGCAAGCCCATCACAGCCTGCTCATCGTGACGTGGGACGAGGACGATGGCAGCGCGGCAAACCATATCCCGACCATCTTCGCCGGGCAGCCGGTCAGGGCGGGCAGGTACGGTCAGCCAATCACTCATTACAACGTGCTCGCGACGATCGAGGCCGCCTATCAACTGCGCCGCGACGGCTCCGCCGCCGCGGCCGCGCCGATCACAGGCGTATGGTCGGGCGGTCGCTGACACCCAGAGCCCCAGAGCCCGGGTCCCGGTGCCGCCCCAATCAGGAACACAGAAACAGGGCACCCAGCGGGCGGCTTCGCGGGAGCGCTTCCAAGAGGCGGGCAACTGCCCGGTATCCGGCCCAATTAGCTAGCAAAACCCGCAGCTTCCAATGATTGCCGTATTACGGACTATCCGTTACAGTCCGATTTATCAGTAGGTGGGGTGCCCAGAGGGGGGAACCCGGTTTCCTGCTCACGGGGCATTTCTTGGACCCAGGGGAGACCGAACATGCGCAAATTCGTCACAGCAGCATGCGCGACCGGGCTGGGGGCCGCGCTCAGCGTGGCCTACGCGGCCTCAGCGTCGGCATCAACAACGATCGTGGTAAGACCGGGACAATCCATCCAGGCCGCGGTCAACAGGGCCAGGCCCGGTGAGACGATTTTCATCAAGCCGGGTGTGTACCGCCAGTACGTCCAGATCCGCAAGGACGGCATCACCCTGCGCGGTTCCGGCGACTTCGCCGGCGGGACGGTTCTTGAGCCCCCGGCGTCCGTCCCGAAGACGCTGTGCAACGAGCAGTTCGGCCCGACGGGTGTGTGCATCCTCGCGAAGAAGGTGAACGCCAAGACCGGCGCTGTCATCACGCCCGTCCGCAACGACACCATCACGGCCCTGCTCGTCAAGAATTTCACCGGCAACGGCGTGTTCGGTTACGGAACCGACGGCCTTCATGTCACCAGGGTCGTGGCCACCAATGATGGTGACTACGGCATCTCGCGGTTCGTCTCCACCAGGACCCTGTTCGCCAATGACACCGCGATCGGAAACCATGAGGCCGGCTTCTATGTCGGGGATTCGCCGCATGCCGACACGGTGGTGCGCGACGACCGGTCCTTCGGCAACCAGTTCGGGATCTTTGTCCGGCACGCCCGGTATGTCACGGTCACACGCAACTATCTCAGCGGGAACTGCCAGGGCATCCTGGTACTCGACGACGGGCAGCCGGGAGGCGCGGGTAATGCCACCATCCGGGACAACAGCGCCGTCAAGAACAACAAGCTCTGTCCTAAGAACGCGGACACGCCGGCTATCCAGGGCGGCGGCATCGCACTGGTGGGCGCGACCCACACGCTGGTGACGCGCAACAGCGTGGCAGGCAACGCAGGCAAGCAGATCAATTCCGGCGGCATTGTCGTGCTGAGCGCCCATGCGATGAACGGGGGGAGCAACCCCAATTTCGACACGATCGCCAAGAACACCGCTTTCCGTAACCATCCCGCAGATCTCCGCTGGGACGGCACCGGAACCCACGTGAAGTTCACGGCCAACTACTGCAGGACTTCAATCCCGTCGGGTCTTTGTCGCTGACCTGTCACTGACGCGACTCGCCACGTCAGCGCCGGTTGCCTTTTGACGGCACCCGGCGCTGATGTGGCGTCCATGATCCGCGATCGTGTTAATTTTCCTGCGGATACCGCGGGAAACTTAACACGAAAATGGATCATGGAGCACGGTTAGATCATGGAGCACGGTTAGCTGTGACGAACCGCTGCGTCGCCGGCCCACGTTGGTGCCGCCTCGGTCGCCGGTCGCGCCATGCGGCAGCCGTAGTAATGGATCAATACTGTGCCCGGTCGCGTGCCGCAGCCACCGCGGCCTGGCCAAGGCTGATCCCGCCGTCGTTCGGCGGGACCTGGGAGTGCACAAGCACGCGAAATCCCGCACGCTCGAGCCCTGCCACCGTCCGGTCGAGCAGCAGCAGATTCTGGAACACCCCGCCGGACAGAGCCACCACGCCGAGACCGCAGCGCTCGCGCAGCAGCAGGCACGCGGCCACGATGGTCTCGGCGACGCCGTTGTGGAAGCGCGCGGCGATGACGCCGGCGCCGACTCCGGCCAGCAGGTCGCCGGTTACCGCACGTACCAGGTCGGCACCCGCGATCCGCAGCGGATCGCCTTCCTCGATCGCGGCCGCGTATCCCGCGTGCTCCGACGGCGCGGCTCGCTGCTCGAGTTCGACCGCCGCCTGGCCCTCGTAGTTGATCACATCCCGCACCCCGAGAATCGCGGCCACCGCGTCGAACAGGCGGCCAGCGCTCGACGTGACGGGCGCGTTGATGCCGCGCCGGGCCATCGTGAGCACATCACGCCAGCGCGGCGCGTTGCGGCGCTCGATGTCCAGCCCGCCCGGCAGCCCGCCCGGATAGGCGGCGTCCAGGTACGCGGCCGCCATCCGCCATGGTTGCCTGATCGCGGCGGCGCCGCCCGGCATCGGCACCGTGGCCAGATGTCCGGCCCGCTCGAATCCCGTCAGGTCGGCGAGCAGGAACTCACCGCCCCAGATCGTCGCGTCGGTGCCATAACCAAGGCCGTCGAAGGCAACCCCGATGACGGGGCCCTCCTCGCCGTTATCCGCCAGGCAGGAGGCGATGTGCGCGTGGTGGTGCTGCACGCCGGTAAGCTCCACGCCCTCGCGCTGCAGCGCGTACTTCGTCGAAAGGTATTCGGGGTGCAGGTCATGGGCGACGACCTGCGGGGTCACGTCGAACAGCCGCTGGAAATGCGAGATGCCCTCGGTGAAGGACCTGAACGTCTCGAAGTTCTCCAGGTCACCGATGTGGTGCGAGATGAAAGCATGGTCGTCCTTACCCAGGCAGAACGTGCTCTTCAGCTCCGCACCGCAGGCCAGGACCGGCCGCGCGAACCCGCGGCGCATCGTGATCGGCTCGGGCGTGTAGCCGCGGGAACGGCGCAGCAGCATCGGCCGCCCGCGCACCGGGCGCACGACCGAGTCGTCGGTGCGGATGTGGATCGGCCGGTCATGCGCGAGAAACTCATCGGCGATCCCCGCCAGCCTGGCCAGGGCGTCCTCGTCCTGGTAGGCGATCGGCTCGTCCGAGACGTTACCGCTGGTCAGCACGATCGGCCGGCCGAGCTCACGCAACAGCAGGTGGTGCAGCGGCGTATAGGGCAGCATCACGCCGAGATGGTGGCTGCCGGGCGCGACCGCCTCCGCGACCCGCGCCCGCGCGCTCCTCGGCAGCAGCACGATCGGCCTGCGGCCGCTGGTCAGCAGCGCCCGCGCGGCGGCGTCCACCGCGGCGGGCGCGCACAGCCCGCGGACGCCGTCGACGTCGGCGACCATCAGGGCGAACGGCTTGTCCTCACGATGCTTTCTCGCGCGCAGCTTGGCCGCCGCATCCTGGCTGCCCGCGTCGGCCGCCAGGTGATAACCGCCCAGGCCCTTTACGGCCAGGACGTGACCCTCGGCAAGCAACCTGGCGCCCTGCTTGAGCGGTTCACCCGTCAGCTCGTCGCCAGCCGCGTCGAGCAGGCGCAGCCTTGGGCCGCAGACCGGGCAGCACACCGGTTGCGCGTGAAACCGGCGGTCCGCCGGATCGTGGTACTCGGCGGCGCAATCGGCGCACATGGCAAAGCCCGCCATCGTGGTGAGCGGGCGGTCGTAGGGGACGTCACGCACGATGGTGAACCTTGGCCCGCAGTTCGTGCAGTTGATGAACGGGTAGCCGAACCTGCGGTCGGCGGGATCGGCAAGTTCCCGCAGGCAATCCCCGCAGGTCGCGCTGTCGGCGGAGACCAGGGCCCTGCGCTGGCCGCTGGGGTCACTTGGCACGATGGCAAAGCCGGTGGCGCCGTTCGGTGTGAGGGGCGTGGTGGTCACCCGCTCGATGCGGGCAAGGGGAGGCGCGTCGCGGGCGAGCGACGCGAGGAAGTCGCCCACACGCGCCCGCGGGCCCTCGATCTCGACGAAGACGCCGCCGGCGTCGTTGCCGACGTGACCTGTCAGGCCCAGCCTCGTGGCCAGCGCGTACACGAACGGGCGGAAGCCCACTCCCTGCACGACGCCTGCCACGCGGACAAGCGTCCTGACGTTCGGATCCACGTGCTTAGTGTCGCGCCTATCCACCATGGGTAGCTAGCACGATGTGGCCGCGTGCCAGCGTCCGGCCGGCCCGGCGGTTGCATGCGGGCGCCACACGGCCGCGTTGCTCAGTGTCAGGCGTGGTTGCGGCACGTGGGGAAGCTCAGTGTCAGGCGTGGTTGCGATACGTGGCGAAGGTCACACCCGAGTGCTTGCTGCCGTGCTTGCAATTGCAAGCACTGGCACCTAGCCTAGGGGTAGAGGCAGAAGAGAACGAGGCGGGAGATCCCTCTCCTGGCCCGGGCACGTCGCGAGATGTGCACTTTCTCCCCCGAGATGGCCGGGTCGCCTCACTGAGAACAACTGAAGTTTCGCCGACCGGGGCGGGCCGTGGCAAGGCTGAACATCGCCGCCGCGTCCTGCCTGACGGCGCAATGAAAGGAGGCGTCATGCCTACCGTAGACGTGCGTAAGTACAGCGAGAGCATGCGCGACCAGAGCAAGACTTCGCTTGAAGAGATGCGCAAGATCGTGCGCGCATGGGTCGGCGCGACCAATCTCGCCTACGAGAAGATGGTCGCCGAGCTGAAGGACCTGGAGGCCCGGAACCGGGTGCAGGTCGAGAAGCTGCAGAAGCAGGCCAAGAAGCTGAACAGGGAAGAGGTCCGCAAGCAGGTCATGGATGCCTATGAGGACCTCGCCAAGCGCGGCGAGGAAGTCATCCACGACCTTCGGACTCGGCCCCAGACCCGCCTGGTCTTCTCGAGGACCGAGAAGGCGCTGAAGAATGCCGAGCACAAGGTCGAAGAGGCCGACCACAAGGTCACCGGCAGGGGCGTCAAGGGGCGTCCGCAGGCGCACAAGGCGTCAACGAAGTAACCACGACCCGCAAGTTAGATGGCTGAGGCCCCCCGGGAGACCCATCCGGGGGGCCTCGGCCATGGCGCGCCCATAGGTGGGCCACAGGTGCGCCCCGGGTTGTGCGGATGGTGCGCCCATGGCGCGCCCAGAGCCGGTCGGCTGGGGCAGCTTGACGCGTCTTCGCGGTTGCGCGGCGGCTCAGGTAGATCGTTGCTTGCCTTACCGCGCCACGCCCTTGGCGCGCCCTTGACCATGGCTTTACGGCAAGTCATGCCCCGGTCGGACACGAATGATGGCCGGTGGCCTGCCGGCCGCGGGCGGGTGGTAAATTGTCCGCGATGCGCAAAATTGGCGGTGTTGTCCTCAGCTGTGACGCCGTCTTGACGGGACTCCTCGAAGGAGTGCCGGAGTGAGTTGAGCCTGGCTCAATCGATAGATCATGCCGATGGATGGGATTCACCGCGCAGCGGCAGGCCCGCGAGTATGGGCCTGAGCCGTATTTGCCGCCGCAACCGGTGAAGCGGGCCTGCGTGGCCGAGAGCCGGTGGTGCCTTGCGACCACGAAGGTTAACGGCGGTACGTGTGATGGCATCACGGCTGATGCCCTGGAACGTAACGGACCACGGATGAGCGCTCCACACGATGCGGATGGAGGCTGCTGGGGTAATGCCGCTCCGCACTCGGATGAGATCGGTCAACGAAAGCCAGCCAGCCAGCGGCCCAGGGCCAAAGCCCGCGCGTGTCCTGATCGTTTCGCAGGTGACGGTCTCCGGCGTGGCCATCTGCGTGCGCGATTTAGTGCAAGCCGCCATCGACCGAGGGTACGAGGTAACCGTGGCCTGCCCATCGACAGGCAATCTTGCCGCTTGGGTCCAGAAACGGGGAGCGGCATGGGAGCCGCTCGAGCTGAAGCGCTCCCCCGCCCCGGGCGACATCCTCGCTACCGTGCGGGTGCGGCGGCTTGCCCAGGCCAACACCCTGGTGCATCTGCACTCCTCGAAGGCCGGAGCGGTAGGACGCCTCGCACTCTTCAGCTTGGGACGCACGCGGCCACCCAGCGTGTTCACTCCGCACGGCTGGTCATGGCTGGTCGGCGGGCGGCTGGCGCCCACCTACCGGCTGTTCGAGCGGATCATGAGCCCAGTGACGACGGCAGTGGTAGCCGTCTCCGATGAGGAGCGGTCGCATGGCCAAGCTGTTCTAGGCCCCCGGGCTGCCCGGATCGAGGTCAACTACAACGGAGTTGACGCCTCCAGGTTCTGCCCGCAGGGACCGGTCGCGAGCCGGTCGGACTCGCCGCTCGTCGTCTGTGTCGGGCGGCTGTGCTATCAGCGCGCACCCGATGTGGCCGTGGCCGCTCTCGCCCAGATGCGGACGCCGGGGGCACGCCTCAGGCTGGTCGGGGATGGCGAGGACCGGGCTGCGATCGAGCATCAGGTCGGCGCCCTGGGCCTGACCGGCCGGGTCGAGATGGCCGGCTTCAACCCCGATCCCGCGCCCCATCTCCGCGCAGCCGATGTTGTCATCGTCCCCTCCCGCTACGACGGGATGGCTCTGATCCTGCTTGAGGCCATGGCCTGCGGTGCCGCGATCGTGGCCACTCGCGTACCCGGCAGTTCCGCGCTTGACGGAGCTGGCAAGCTCGTCCCCGTCGAAGACCCGTCGGCCCTTGCCGGGGCGGTCGATGCGCTGCTCGCTGACCCGGAACAGCGCAGCCTGCTTGGCGCCGCCGCCCGCCAGCGGGTCGTCGAGCATTACCCGATCCAGCGCTCGGTTGAGGGGACCATCAGCCTGTGGCGACGACTCGGCGCGAGGCCAGCATAGGATCGGCGGAGAAACCCCGCTTCGGGACGTATCGGCACAGAAGGGGGCCTGTTGAGTCCGAGCGAATCTCGCGACGCGATCACTCCACACCGTGTGGCCCGGGTACTTTGGCGCCGCAAGCTCGTCTGCTCGGTCGTTGCTGGCGTCGTCGCCCTGGGGGGCGCCTTGCTGCTTTCGACCCGGCAGCCGGTCTACGAGTCGAGCTCCTCTGTCGCCCTCCTGCCGGTTTCGACCAACGCCAGCGTCCTGCCCAACTACCCGAACCTGATCACCAGCCTGATTCCCACGTACGTGCAGCTCGTTTCAAGTCCGGCGTTGCTCGATCGAGTTGCGCAGACACTGCCCTTCGCCACCTCCGAGACCCAGCTGGCGCGCCAGGTTCACGCAGAAGCAATGTCCAGTGCTGCCGTCATCAACATCGTCGCCGCGAGCCCGAACGCCGTCCGTGCCCAGCAGATCGCCGCGCGGACGACCACCGCATTCCTGGCCGATCTGCGGGGAAATGGTGTCGTCCGCCCTCAGATCTATGGTCAGCCGACGGTGCCGGACACGCCGGCGGGTCCGGGAACCAAGCTCATTCTCGGCGCGATCCTGGTCATCGCCGTCATCCTTGGCCTGTGCGCGGGCCTGGTGTGGGATCGGCTGTTCCCCCGCGCGCACGCTGCTGGCCGAGCGGACAGTGCCTGGCGACCGGATGGTGCAGGCCGAGCGGACACTGCCTGGCGACCGGATGGTGCCGGCCGAGCCGATACCGCTTGGCAAGCGGACAGTGCTAGCCGAGCGGACAGTGCGAGCCGAGCGGACAGTGCAAGCCGAGCGGACAGTGCAAGCCGAGCGGACAGTGCAAGCCGAGCGGATAGTGCGAGCGGAGCGGATAGTGCGAGCCGAGTTGACACTGTTAGCAACATGGTCGTGACCCAGCGGAGCGGCAACGGCGGCCCTCCGGGGACCGGCCTGAGCGAGAGTGACACTGAGCCGAGGACGCTTCCCAACGCCTTTCACTCGTCCTCGGTAACCCGTTCGAGCGATGAGCCTCAGGCCCAGTGAGACTCGCCCGCGCAGGCGGCTCGGTAAGCGTTCCGGTAGCGCTCTAGCATCCAATCCGGTCCCCACTTGGGCGCCGCGGCCAGGGCTGCGCTTCGCAGGTCCTTCGCTAAGCCGTCGTCCGCGAGGATGCGCGAGATGGCGTCGCTGACCGCCGCCGCGTCTCCGGGGGCGACGAGCAGGGCTGCCGTCGGCGGCACCAGGTCGGTGACGCCGTCGACAGCCGTGGCCACCACCGGTGTGCCCAGCGAGAGCGCCTCGAGCAGCGCCAGTGGCAGCCCCTCCCAGGCCGATGTGGAGACGACGCAGGCGGCCATGCCCACGAGAGCGGCCACGTCATCGACCATGCCGAGGAACCGCACCCGGTCTCCTGACCGCCGGGCCAGTGCCGCCAGTTCCTGCCGCATTGGACCCTCACCGGCCACGGCGTAGCATGGCCCCGGCAGGTGGCCAGCGGCCTCAATGAACGCCGGCCAGTTCTTCTGCTCCACAAGCCGCCCGATGCCCAGCACGAGGGGCGCCGGCCCGAGGCCCAGCGACGCCCGCAGACCGGCCTGCCGCTCGGGGCCGGCCGGGCGCAGCGCAGCGCCATTGGTGATGACGTCGATCCTGTCAGCTGGAAAACCAGCCTCCCTGAGC
Organism: uncultured Actinomycetota bacterium; assembly: GCA_963727015.1. Taxonomy (GTDB): domain Bacteria; phylum Actinomycetota; class Actinomycetes; order Streptosporangiales; family Streptosporangiaceae; genus DATFVJ01. The sequence goes on from CAVSEV010000013.1 coordinate 65,292, forward strand.
GAGCGGGCAACCGACGGGGCACAGGCGATCACCCGGCGGGTGACGCGGCGAAGGATCCGGCTGGCCGCGCGGTAGTCGCTGGGGGCCACGCCGTGCAGCGTCGGCATCAGGACCGTCCGATGGCGGGTGCCCAGCAGGGCAAGCCTGGCGAGGGCCGTGGCCCGGACATTGTGGGAATGCACCACGTGCGGTCGAACGTGCCTGACGCAGTGACCTAGGCGAGCCGCTGCCGTCGCCGTCGCCAGGCTGAAGGAAGTGCCGCGCGAGGTGGCAGGCAGGGCGACGTGCGCAGCGCCGGCCTGCGTGACCTTATCCACCCAAGCCCCAGGCCCCGACGCCACCACGCACGCTGTCTCCATGGGCAGTAGCATCGGCCGCCAACTGGAGGACGAGCCGCTCCATGCCACCTGGGGCCATGACGGGCAGCACATGCAGGATTCTCATCCGTGCCCGTTCCCGAGGATGTCCGACCACAGCCGCAGGTGGCTGTCGGCACAGCGGGACAGGGAGAATCGCTGCGCCACGCGCCTGCGGGCTGCGACGCCAAGCCTGGCGGCAAGACCCGGCTCGTCGAGCAATCGCCGCATGGCCGCGCCCAGCGAGCTGGCATCCCCTGGGGCGACGAGCACGCCGCAGTCTGCGCCAAGTACTTCTGGAACTCCGCCGACGTCTGCCGCGATGCATGGCAGGCCGGCGCCCATGGCTTGGAGCAGGGCAAGCGGCAGGTTTTCGTTCAGTGATGGCAGCACGAAGACGTCGGCCTGCTGGAGCTGGGCGTCAACGTCGGTGCGGTAGCCCATGAATTCGATCTGGCGTTCCATGCCGGCCTGTCTCGCGAGTTGCTCGCAGCGGCGCCGGTCGGAGCCGTCTCCGATCATCAGAAGTCGAAGGTCGGTACGGTTCGCTGCGATGGCTATGAAGGCCTCGACCAGCACGGGTGTGGCTTTACACGGCTCGAAAGAACCGGCCGTGGCGAACGTTCGGATGCCATTCCTGTACTGGTGGGCCGGCGGCATGGCGACACCGTTGTGGAGTACCCGGAGCCTGCGCGCCGGCACCCGCAGCTCGTGATGCAGGAACCCGGCCATGGCCTGAGAGGGCGCGACCGTACAGTCGACCCGGCGAGCGACGAGCGCGTCAGCCACCAGGCGGCTGCCGCCTGACATGCCCGGGCGGCGGCCGTGCAGGGGCCGGCCTGCACCCACCGGCCAGCGGCATTGTCGGGAACGCCGTGAAAGGTCATCACGACCGGGGTCTTTCTGCCTGCCACGAGCGCAGCCACCAGGCCTGCCCTGCGGTCCTGGGCATGAATGACGTCGGGAGCCAGCTTCGCGAGCAATCTCGAGACCTCGGCATAGCCGCGGAGATCCGCCTTGGACCGCACATGTAGCTGGCGCAGCATGTCCATGGGCTGTCCGGCGCTTGAGGCGGGGACAGGCCCGACGATTGTTACCTCAGGACCGCCGGAACGGGCGAGTTCCCTGGCGAGGCTAACGGTGAGGTCGACTGGCCCGCCCCGGTCCTGGGTCAGCAGGAAGACAACCTTCATGATCCGCCCCCGCGCCCTCCGGCCAGGCGCTTGATCGCATCAAGCGGGCCAAGGACGTTGAGGCCGCCTGCGATGGCGGCCCGGTACGTGGCGTCGGAGAAGTCCTCCGCGAAGCTACGGGGAATCCGCAGCGCGTCCGTCGCCGGTCGCCACCACCCGGGACGAGTGGTAACAGCAGCCGTGAAACCGGCGGCCCCGACCGCGGCGGCCACCCGGTCGTCGAGCAGCCCCGCCGGGTAAGCGAAGGAGGTCACGGGCTTGCCAAGGAGATCTTCGAGATCTTGCTTACTGCCCAGGACCTCCCGCTCGAGCTCGCGGTCGCTACATGCCCGCAGATCGGGGTGGGTACGGCTGTGAGCGCCGATGATCACGCCGCCCGCGTCCATCTCCAGAAGCTGGCTACGCGTCATATAACCGGGCGTGCCAAGCAGATGGCTGGGAGCGAAGAGCGTGGCGGGCAGGCGATGACGGCTGAGGGGGCCGAGGGCATGGGTGTGGTTGTCGGCCCAGGCGTCGTCGAAGGTCAAGACCACCCGGCGGGCGCGAAGTTGCCTGGCGGCGAAGATGGCCGCGACCTGATCGAGATGGGCGACAGGCACCTGTTGCCGTGATTCGTCCAGAACGGCCATCTGGCGGGCGAAGACCCGGGGCGGGACGGCCAGCCTTCCCCCCTCGACGTCGATCCGGTGCCAGCCGAGTACAGCCACGGCGGGGCCCACGGGCAGCGGCCAGCGGCTGCGCAGCCGGACCGCGCCAGCAACCGCCGGCCTCACGGGTGCCTCCGCTGCAGAAGTTCCGCCTGCCTCACAGGTGCCTCCCCTGCACAAGGGCCACTGGCCTCATAGGTGCCTCCTGGACAAATGCCGCCGTCTCGCGGTTGCCTCCCCTGTACAAGAGCCGTCGGACTCACAGGTACCTCCCCCGCAAAAGTGCCACCGGCCTCACAGGTGCCTCCCCTGCGCAAGTGCCGCCGTCTCGCGGTTGCCTGACCTAACCTCACGCGGATCACTGGACCCTTGGGCCCCTTCGACCCCTTCGGCCCCTTCGATCCCTTCGGCCCTTTCGGCCCCGGCGGCGCCGTGGCGCCCGGCGGTGGACAGGGAGCTGGCCATACTTGCTGCGAGAGCCGGCAGGAACCATAGCGGCGGATAGTACTGCTCGGCGAGGAACAAGGCGCCGACACAAGCAACGACGAAGCCGGCCGCCAGGGCCGCTTGCAGGTGATCCGTTCGCTGATCAGCGGGGAAGCGGCGGCGCAGGTCGGCCCAGGATAGAGCCAGGTAGCCGACAAACAACGCCAGCCCGACCGCCCCTTGTTCGGCGAGGATTACGAGATACGCTTCCTCGCCGCTGATCGTCAGGACGTTGGAAGGGAAGGGCAGGCTCTCTCCCGCCGCTGGGGCGAATTGGTAGAACCTGTAAACGAAGTTGCCCGGTCCCACCCCTGTGATCGGGTAGTGCTCGAACTCGTTGAGCTCAACGTGGTAGTAGCCGACCCGGATGCTCACGTTCTGTGTGGCCACATAACTCTTCTGGCCAAAGGCGGATCGCAGGAGCTGCGGCGCCACCAGCCAGGCCGCTGCGACGACCACAGCCAGGCAGGTAGCCACGGCCACCAGCCAGCGGATTCTGAGGCGCCGGGCCGCTACGGCCCAGATGCCCGCCACTGCCAGGCCCGCCAATGCGCTGCGGGAGAACGTCGCCAGCGTGCAGGCCAGGATCAGGACGAGGGCGACACTCCAGATGGACTTTGCCCACCGGGTGGCGCCCCATCGCACCAGGTAGATCGCCAGCGGCAGGCTGCTGGCGAGGATGAACCCGAAGTCATTTGGATCATTAATGGGCCCGCTGGCCCGCGCGGCGTGATGGCTGAAGAACGCGATCAAGCCGATGACACTGGCCACCGCGGCGGCGATGACCACCACATTGACAAGGAGGTCGGCGCGGCGCCTGTCCCCCCTGACCGTCTGGAGCACGAGGAAGTAGAGGGTCGCGAACGTCACATACCTGAGCGAGGTGACAAGCGCGGCCTTGTCGTTCACGGCGACGACGATCGATACGCCGCTCCAGAGGAGAAATGCGCCAATCAGCCATAGCTGGCGATTGCCGAGGACCGGCCGGCGATTGACGGCCCACTCGAGCCCCCACGCCATCACGGCAAGAGCCCCGAGGACCTTGTCAATGGTGATGATTCCCGCGCCGTGCGCCAGATAGGCGTTGAAGAAAAAGCTGACGGCCAGCACGGCCACCGCGAGATCGAGGCGGCACAAGATGAGGCCGAGAACGATGATGGCGACGATCCCGGCAAAAGTGAGCCCAGCCCAATTGCCGACGATGATCGCAGCGCCCGACGCGACCGCGAGCAGCACAGCACCCGCGAGCAAGTGCTGGCGGTTTCCCAGTCTCGGCGCGCGGTTTCCAAGGTTCCCCGCCCGGCCTCCCAGGCTCCCGGCCCGGCTTCCCAGGCTCCCCGCCATGCCTCCCAGGCTTCCCGCCCAGCTTCCCAGGCTCCCGGCCCGGCTTCCCAGGCTTCCCGCCCGGCTTCCCAGGCTGCGCGCCCGGCGCGGTTCTCCTGAGCCGGACGCCGGCTGCGGGGCGAGGTCCGGCGCGCTGTCGGATCGGCCACGCAGCGCGGCCCATCCCTGGCGAAGCAGTGCGGGCATGACGGCCAGTGAGATGAGGGCAAACACGCAGAGGGACAGTGGGCCCAGGATCAGCAGCGAGGTCCACGACGGAGTGGCACTCAGCCCGGGAATACGGCCGAGCGTGAGGACCACGACGACCATGCCGAGCGCTCCTAGCATTGGCAGTGCCACGGACCGGACCAGCGCGCCGGGCCGCAAAGATGCCTGGCGAACGATCCACAGACCGGTCGTGAGGGCCATGGCGCAACCGACGAGAGCCTGGTCCAGGGCGACGACCGTGATGCCGAAGTGGACCGTGCAGATAAGAACGGCGGTCAGGACCGCCAGGTGCAACCCGCGGCCCAGGAAGACGAGGTCGGCCCGGCCCACCGCCTTGAGAACCTGGAGGGCACTCAGAGTCAAGGATAGGAAGAGCCCGTACAAGGCCAGGAACCGTACCGCCGGCGCCGCCGGCGCCCACTTGCCGCCAAGCAGAGAGATGTCGCCGGCGAACAGCACGAGGCCCGCGAACCACGGAATGCTCAGCGCGTTAATGAGGCCGAAGGTGTTCTCTGCCGCCCTGGCAATGGCCTCACGTGAGGGCAGCCTGCAGAAGTAGGGAAAGACCGCACCGTTCGCCACGACCGCGATCGACAGGTAGGGCATGAAACAGATCCGGTATGCGAGGGAGTAGAAGCCAAGTGCCACCGGACCAAGAACATGGCCCACGACGATGTAGTCGACGTTGAGGAGGCCTAGGTTGATGAGGTCGGCGCCGCTGAGAAACCCGCCGTACCTCAGCAGCCGCCGGGCCATCGTCGCGTTCCAGCCAGGCAGGCACCGGGGTCCTAGGAGCATAGCCACTGCCGCATTGGCCACCGACCCCACCACCTGACCGGCGACCAGGCCAATCAACGGGTAACCGCTAGCGACCACGCCGATGGTGACCAGCGCGCCGATCACCGAAGGTAAGGTATCGGTCATAGCGCGCCGGGAGAACTTCAGCGAACGAGTCAGGCGGCCGACCGGGACCTCTGCGGCTGCGTCGAAAGGCAGGCCCAGGGCGAAGCCCCTGAGCACGAAGGTGGCGTCGGCGATGTGGAAGAAGGACGCGATCACCGGTGCAAGCACCCACGTTGCGGCCATGAGGACCAGCCCTGCCGCGAGGACCATGGACAGCGCGGTTCTCGACGCTTCCTCGATCCGGTCCTGCAGGTAGGTCAGGGCGTCGGCGACACCCATCTGGTTGAGAGCCTGCAGCACGTTGTACGTGAGGGCGGCGATGGCGAGGATGCCGAACTCCGCCGGCGCCAGCGCCCTGGCCAGCACCAGCAGCACGACGGTCTGCATGCCCTTCGCGCCCCATGAGCCCACCGACAGCCACAGGGCTCCACGCGCGACAAGGGTGCCGCCGTTCGTGATCGGCGGGTCAGGAGCAGTTATGGCGTCCGCCAGCCGGGACCTTCGAATGCTGGGTACGCCATTTGAAGCCCCCTCTGGTGACACCCGGCGGCGCTACCGCCGTGCTCCGGGCTAGCGGTTTGTCTGCGTTAGTCTAACGTTGTGCTGGTTATCCGGCCGATGTGCTGACCGGGATCCGGGGAGGGAAGCCGGGCATCGGCGCACCCGGCCCGGCGGCCCGCGAAGAGCTGGCTTGGCGCGTACAGTCCCGCAGCGAAGGGAGCAGGCAGCGGACACGGCAGAGCCAGGCTCGTACCGGCAGAAGCTGGCGGAGACCAACGCCCTGCTGCCTGTCGCCGGTAGTTTCATCTTGGTGGCCGGTGCTGAGCAGCCCGGATCCCGCGAGTGAACGCTGACGCGCGCGCGCCAGGCGTGAGCGCCACGAAATCCGCCGGCCACATCGCGCAGGAGGCCGCCAGGCACCCTGCGGCGTGGCGGTTCCTGCTACCCCGCTCGATTCGCGGGCCTGTCGTGCTCGCCAACCTGGAGCCGACGACGACCCAGAACCTGCTGCGTTCCTATCCCGCCGCGGTCGTGCTGGGCCGGTCGATGGCTGACCTGGAGGGGGCGACGCGCGCGGCGATCTGGGATGGCCGGAGGCCGCCATTTCGCCCCGGATCCATCGCTTTGGCCGTGTGTGACGATCGGGCTGGCGGGTGCGCCGAGGCGCTGGCCCCCGCCTTGGCGGAGGGTGGCACGCAAGTGACTATCGTCCGGTCAAGCCGGCGCTGCCGCTTTGCGCTGTTCCCGACACCGGAGCAGCTGCGGGCGGTGATCGGCCGCGGGTGGCCGCTGACGTACGACGGTTCTCCCCGCCGCTGGCTGGGGTACTGGCTCGCTACCACCCCTATCTGGGGCCTCATGGGCCGGGCGGGACTTGACCTGCCCTGGCCCGCTGACAGCGTGGTGCAAGCCGTGCTCGATCACGTGGGCGCGGCTGTCGGCGGGCGTGCCGAGCTGCGTGGCCTCATCGTGGGCAGCGGGCTCGGACAGCTCACGCTCCGGGTGAGTTGCGCGGGACACGAACTAGCCGTCCGGGTGGCCGCGAGCCCGGATAGCGCCCGGCGGCTCGGCAACCACCAGCGCGCCCTGGCCGGCCTGTCAGCCCGTCTCGGATCGCAGAATGCTGTCGCCTTTCCTGCCCCCGTCGCTTCCGGGTCGGCGGATGGCGTCTCATGGGCCGCCGAGGGCTGGCTCAGTAGCCCGGCTGTGCGGGCTTCCCGCGCCTGGCGACGGTCAGGCTCGGGCTGGGGCGCGCTGCGGGCCATCGCGGCGGAACTGGCTGTCGCGGCCCAAACCGGTCGCACGGGCGCCGGCTGGGCCCGCAGCTGGGTGAGCGGAGTGGGCGCCGTCGCGCCCGCCCTTGTCGAAGAGATCGTCGCCGCCCTGGCGCCGATCGAGGCCGGAGGGATGGTCACGGCATGGTGTCATGGCGATCTGTGGCCAGGAAACGTGATACTCCGCAGGCCACCCCGGCCCCCGGTGGTCATCGACTGGGAACGAGCCAGGCCAGACGCCCCAGCGGGCCTGGACACTGTCTACATCGAGGTGTGCCGCGTCGTGATGGCCCGGCGATGCGCCTTCGGCGAGGCGGCCGCGCGGCTGGCTCGATCTCCGTCACCTGAACTGGCCGCAGCGCAGGTCGGCGGGAGGCCCTTCGGCGACTGGGAGCGGCCACAGCAACAGGCTCTGCTCCTCGCGACAGCCACCCACTACGCGACCGGCGAGAACGAGGACGGGCTAACTGACCGCTGGACCGAGAGCTGGGGCGAGATGAACATCCTGCCGATCGTGACGGCCCTGCGGGCGGTCCTGTGAAGAGCCAGGGGCCTGTTCTGCTCGTTGTCCCGCGCCTGGACAGCTGGGCTCCGCAGTGGGATCAGCTTGTCGATGTATCGCCCCTCCCCTCTCCGTTCCTGCGGTCGTGGTGGCTGGCCGGTACCGGCGGTCCCCAGCATCGCTTCCTGCTGGTCGTGGCGGATGACCGGCTGGTGGGCGGCCTCGCTGCTGGAGCAAGCACGCCGGTTTGGCGTGCCATGTCTGCGAATGATGGGCGCCGGGCCGCTCTGCCCCGACCATCTCGACCTGCTGGCCGTCCCTGGGCAAGAGGATGCCGTCGTCAGGGTTGTGCGGGACTGGTTGCTCCGACCGGGAGGGCGCCTATTTGACCTGGAGGGCATCCGGGCCGGCTCCCCGCTGATCACCTGCGCGCCAGGCTTGGTCCGCCGCGAACTGCTCGCGGTCGCGCCATGGGCACCCCTGGCCGCCGACGTCACGTCCTACCTTGCTATCCGCCCAGCCGGATTCCGCAAGACTCTCCGGCGCGCCTCGGCACGGCTGAAGGAGGCGGGCGCAACTCATCGCATCAACCGTGGCCTGTCAGCGGTCCGCTCACTCGCGACGCTGCGGCAGTTGCACAGCGCTCAGTGGGGAGATCGCTCCCGCTTCCTGCCCAGCTTCGATCGCTTCGCCGCGGCATGCCGCCTGGCCGCCGATTTCGACGAGGTCGCGGTCCATGAGCTCGCCGTGGGTGAGACCGTCATCGCGATCATGGTCACTTTCGAGGTGGCGGGACGCGTGAGCCTCTATCAGAGTGCCCGGATGACCGATTTCCGCTGGCGCGACGCCACCACGGTGCTGCTTACCGCGATCATCACCGACGCGTATGACCGCGGCTTCGCCGAGGTCGACTTCCTCCGCGGCGACGAGGCCTACAAGAACAACTTCGCGCCGCAGCGGCGAGACCTACTCCGGCTGCGCGGAGCCGCCGGCGGGACCGGCCGAGTTGCTCTCGCGGCGGACACGGCTGCGCGCAAGGCCCGTCTTGCCGCCGCCCGCTCCATCCGCTCCGCCCGCTCCGCGCGCTCCCGCTCGGTGCGCACCGCCCGCTCTGTCAGTGCCGGCGTGCGGGCGCACGGCCGCCGCCAGAAAACCACGGCGGCCCGCCGTGCTGGCGGCGGTCAAACGGCCGACGGCGGTCAAACGCGTGGCGGCGGTCAAACGGCCAGCGGCGGTCAAACGGGCGACGGCGGTCAAACGCGTGGTGGCGGTCGAAGGCGTGGCAGCGGTCAAGCGCCTGACCGCGGTCAGCGCCGGGCGCAGCAGGCAGTTCAACCCTTCTGCTGAGCCACCGCACGCGAGGTTCTGGCCTCGAGCCTGGCCCCGATCCCTGACCGCACCTTCCCGGGGAGTCCCCACGCTCGCATCGCGGCTACCTTGGCCACGTCGGCGGGCGCGGACCGGCCAGGCGGCCGGGGCGTCATGTGGAGTGGCCGCAGGCGGGCATTGAAGGCCTCGATCATGTTCTCCCGCTCGGTGGCCGCGGTGAAGTACGTCAGGGTGACAGACAGCGAGATGGCCGGGCCGTTGTGCACCCAGTGCGGTGCGACGGGGGGTATGTACACCCCGCGTCCAGGCGTGAGGGGGTAGGACGCCAATTCCGGCGGCAGGGACCCGATGCGACCGTGCGAGCCGTCCCAGTAGCGCTCAACCTCACGTCGCCGGACCGACTCGTTCTCGAAGCGGCCGAAGCTCACCCTCTTGGCGCCGCTGACCTGCATCAGCAGGCTGTGTTCGATATCGAAGTGGGCAGGGGTCACAGAGTTGGGTGAGGAGACGAAAATGAACCCCACCCGGTTGCGCATCTTTCCCTGCTTTCCCTGCCTTCCCTGCCGACCCGGCATGCCAGGCTCAAGCTGGCCGAGCGCAGTCTGCATTAAGTCGGCGTACGCAGGGTCGTCCTCGATGTTCAGCAACGTCAGCCAGGCGTTGGCGTCCTCGATGTTGCGGATAACGTCACCAGGCCGCGCCAGGGCGCCGCGCGGAGGGCCTCCCTGCGGGACCAGCAGAGGCTGGGCAGCGGTGTCACAGATCACCGACTGCCTGGGCAGCCGATCAGCCAGGTCGGCAATGGCCGTAAGAGTCAGGCGGCTATCTTCGTGCAGGTTGTGGACAAACTCCGCCGGCCGCTCAGGGAATGCTCCCCCGAAGGGAAGCTGTCCGAGCGTCGGGAGTGTTCTCACCAGCTGGATGCGTGACCAAGCTCGCCTCCGCCGCTGTGCTGCCTTAGTGTGCTGCCTAAGCTGGGCCGCCTAAGCTGTGCCGCCTACCGCCCTGACAAGATTGCCCCCTCGTGTGAGGGCTGTCAAACGATGGCAACACCACTCCACCACGAGCGCTAACCTCTGGCTCATGACCGCAGCCAACGGTCTCCGCTCCATCAGATGGGGACTTCTTGCGTAGGGGCGGCTGGACGACGGTCCTGCTGATGGGGCTGGTCACGATCCTCGCCGCGGTCGGCACCGCATGCGGCGGGGCGCCGAACACGCCGCCCCGCACCTGCCGCACCTGCCGCACCTGCCGCACCTGCCGCACCGGGTCATTTGACGCGGGCAAGGGCGGTCAGGACGTTCAGCGCGTGGCTGGACGAAGCGATGGTCAAGGCGACAACCAACGCTCAGTGGGCCGCGATCGCGCGTGGTAATACGATCGTCGTGCTCAATTCCTGGGATTTTCGCTTGATCCCAATACTCAAGCAAGCCAACCCGAAAGTCCAAGTCTGGGTATACAAGGACCTGTCGGGAGTACGATCAGACGACTGTGCCACGGGTAATGGTGAATGCGGTGCGTGCCCGAAAGGAGTTAGTGACAGTACCTACCTGTCATCTGGCATGGGATTCTGCTGGGTGAAACGCCATAACCCGGATTGGCTTCTGCGCGCCGCCGCAACAGGCCAGCCGTTCCAGTTCAAGGGTTATCCGCATATTTGGGAGACCGATTACGGCAATCGCCCTTACCAGCGCGACTGGGTGCAGAACGTCATCGCCGACGTCAAGGAGCGCGGATGGGACGGCGTCGAGGTGGACAATGCCTTAACCACGGCGGGCGCCTACGGGATCGCGGCGAAATACCCCACCGACGCAGCGGTCCAGGCCGCCACTTACGCAGCCCTTCAAGAGGTGGCGCCGGCCCTGCGGCACGCCGGCGTGGCATCGGTGTTCAATGTCGGTTACGCGACGATGTTTCCAGGGCTGTGGCAACGGTGGCTACGCCAGGTCCAGGGTCTGGAGCAGGAGTTCTATCTCTCGTACTCCGCGCAGCCAAACGCCGTGGGCCTCGCTTCGTGGGCCGCATACGAGGAAGAGATCTCGTCCTGTGCCGTCCAGCACAAGAGCTGCTGGTTCCACTCCGGCGACTACTCGACTGCCGTCACAGCCCAGACCAGCCAATACGCGTTGGCCTCTTATCTGCTCGCCACCGACGGCCGGCAGCTCCTGGCAGTGGGTGACATGAGCTCCGGGCCGCTCGCGCCGCGCTGGCCTCTGGGCACACCACTGAGCGCCATGAGGCAGCTGGGCCCGGCCCGGGCAAGATACTTCGCGGGGGGTATCGCTATCGCGAATCCCTCCGAGTACAAATCGACTGTCTACCTTGGCGGCAGCTACATCGACAACGGGGGGCACCAGCTTTCCGCCCTCACGCTGGGGCCGGCCAGCGGTGCCGTTCTGCGTACTGCTCCCTCGTAGCAAAGCCACGGACTCCGCCATGGTGGCGCTAGCCGTCTATAAAGCTCGATTGCCCCGGCGGGCCGCTCGCGGTAGACGAGACTGTCTTGTGCGTGCCGTCCGCCGGCGCAGGTAGAGCTTGCGGGCCGCCTGTCGTTTTGCGGCAGCGGATGATCTCTTTGGCGGACGTCAGGTGCCGTCGGCTCCGGACTGCGGTGGCACACAATCGGCCGGTTCGTGCAACTTGCGACCTCTCAGACCAAGCCTGAGCATGTGCTCGGCCCCGACTCTTGCCGGCCAGGAACGGCCGGGTTACAGTCCCGGCAAAAGGGGTAGTGGGTTCGACCGATTCTCACGTTTCGTGAGTTCGCGGTGACATAGAGCCACTAAACCGAAGGGGGATTCATGCCAAATGTGCTACGGCTCGCAGCGGTAACATCGCTGGCTTTAGCGACCGTGCTCATGGGAGCAGGTGCGGCAGGAGCGGCCGAAGCTCACCATCCGCAACAGAACACCTGTACTGGCACGGTGACTAAACCAGGCGTCCTAGCCGGGAAATACCGCGGTGATGTCGTCGTCACCGGCGTCTGTGCCGTTAACGGCGGCGCTGCGGTGATCAAAGGAGACCTGATCCTCGCGCCCGGCTCGGCCCTGAATGCGACGTTCGCGCTCAACCACGTGGCCGGGAAAGGCACGTCCAGCCTGACCGTGCGCGGTGACGTCAAGGTGGGGAAGGGCGCCACCCTGGGCATGGGTTGCGAGCCGAACTTCAATCCCTGCACAGACGACCCGAAAGCTTCGACCGGCGGCACCTTGAGTGGCCAGAACCACGTGTCCGGTGATGTGAGAGCGACGCAGGCGCTGGGCGTCATCCTCCACGCCAGCAAGATCAACGGGAACGTCACCCTGAACGGCGGGGGCGGCGGTCTGAGCTGCGCCGTCCCGGCCACCGGGATTTTCGCGGCGTTGCAGTCCCCGCCTTTCAGTGATTCCGAGGACAACACCATCGGTGGTGACCTCAAGATCACTGGACTGCGGACCTGCTGGCTGGGTGCGCTGCGCAACCACGTGCGGGGAAACGTGACTGACCGAAATAACAAGATGGCCGACCCGGATGCGGGTGAGGTGCTGGCGAACGTCGTTAATGGCAACATCGCGTGTTTCAGCAACAGCCCGGTGGTGCAATACGGCGACTCGGGGAGTTCCCCGAATCAGGTCCGAGGCCACGCGTTCGGTGAATGCGCTTTCAACGTGAGGCAGCCGAACCCGGCACCGACTCCGACTACACCGGCAGGACCGCTGGAGCCGATCTCCGTCAAGATCTGACCGCAACAGCAGCGAGCGCCGGGCCACGGCCAGCCCATCGGGTGCCATCGGCCGCGGCCCGGCAGGCCAGCACGCACGCGGGGAACCCGCTCGGCGGGTTTCCCGCGGACCCCGCGCCCCGGCCGGGGGAGATCGTCGTGCGCACGCAGTGCGCGAGCGCGACGCTCACCGCGATGCGCATCGATACGCTGCTGCTCTGCGGCCTTTCCGCAGCGGCTGCGTGCGCGCAACCGGTCGACGCCGTGCGGCACGGTTTCCGGCCCATCGTCGTGCGGGACGCACGCGGTGACCGTGACCCCCGCCCGCACGAGGCGAACCCGTTCGACGTCCAGGCCGAGTACGGCGACGTGATCTCCCTCGGCAGGGCGCTGGCCAGCCTTTGAGCTGCCATGCCCGGACGCGCCGCCCGGTAGCGGGCTTCTGTAAGACTGGACCCTCCGTCCGAGGCGTGGCGCAGCTTGCACAGCCGTTATGGATCTGCGTGACGGGTCAAAAGCTAGCCGAACGGCTCCGGGGTGGCGCGGCAGGAGGTAGCGGTGGACCGGTCCAGGCTGGAGGCGTTCAGCGACGGCGTGTTCGCAGTGGCGATCACCCTGCTTGCCCTCAACCTGGCCGTGGCAGGACCCGGGCCTGGTCACCCCTCCCTGCTGCGCCAGCTGGGTGACCACTGGCCTTCGTTCGTCGCGTATGTGATCAGTTTCTTCACGATCGGCATCATCTGGGTCAACCATCACGCACTCGTCCGCAACATCGCCGTCGTGGACCGGACGCTGCTTTTCCTCAACCTCCTGCTGCTGCTGTTCGTCGTCGCCATCCCGTTCGCCACGGCCACCATGGCCGACTACCTCACGGCCGGCGGCCAGGACGCCAAGGTCGCGACGGCCCTGTGGGCGGCGGTCTTCGAGGGCATGTCGATCGGCTTCACGGCGATGTTCGAATGGACGCTGCACGAGGGGCGGCTGCACCAGCCGGTGCCGCGCGAGGCCCGCTGGCCGGTGCGCGTGCGGTTCTACGTCGGCCAGGTCCCCTACCTGATCGCCATCGGCGTAGCGTTCATCAGCCCGCCCGTGTCGGTGGCGATCGTCGGCCTGGTCGCCGTCTACTACATCTTCGAGCGCACCCCGTCCGCCCCTGGCGGGCCCGCGCAAGCAGGCGCGCTCGGCCCCTGACAGCAAGATCAATTCGGCGGCTGACGCCTGGCCAGCCGTGATGGCGGCTCTGCCTGTTGACGACCTTCACGACCGCGGGTCAATCTAGGTGGAAAACGCAGGGAGGGGGCCAGCCGATGACATGGCGACTGGACGGGACGTATTTCGAGTCGTGCTCATGCGACGCCGTGTGCCCGTGCACGTGGTCGGCCTTCACCGCGAAGGCCACCCTGGACCGGTGCCGCGCGCTGCTTGCGTACCACGTGGATTCCGGTGAGATCGAGGGCGTCGACGTGAGCGATCTCAGCTTCGCCCTGTTCCTCGACACACCGGCCGTGATGAGCGAGGGAAACTGGCGGGTTGGCGTCTTTCTCGACGACTCGGCGTCGGGGGCGCAGGCCGAGAAACTAGGTGCGCTCGTGTCCGGCCAGCTTGGCGGACCGCCCGCAATGCTGGGGCCACTGGTCGGCGAAATGCTGGGGGTCGAGCGGGCGACGATCGAGTACCACGACGACGGTTTCGGCCACCATGTCCGGATTGGCGACGCCGCGGACGTCGTTGTGGAGGACTTCGTGGCCATCGAGGGGCACGAGCCCGTGCGGCTGACCAACGTATTCCACCCGTCCAACACGACGCTGACCGTGGCGCCGGCCAAGTCCGCCCGGATGTCGACGTTCGGCATCGACTGGGGCCGCGACGGGCAGAGCGGGTTCTCCGCCCCGTTCTCCTGGGCAGGGTGAGCAGGCCCGCGCCAGGCCTGATCGGATCCCGGGCCGGCCTGGCCACCCCAGAGACCGCACTCCTCCTCCTGCTAGCCGCCGCAGCCTGGTCAGCGACATTGATCATCGCGCGCGGTATGAGCGGCATGACAGGCACGATGGGGCTTGACTTCCTGCTGTTCATCCCGGCGTGGACGCTCATGATGGGCGCCATGATGCTGCCGTCCGTGGCGCCGACAGCCTCGCTCTACGGCCGTGCGATGGGTAGCGGCCGCCAGGCGCGCCTCGCCGCGCTGGTGCTCGGTTACCTGGCCGTGTGGGCCGCGGCAGGGGTGCCCGCATACGGGCTTGCCTCGTTCGCCGGATGGCTGACCGGCCATCACCCGGGCGGGGCTCACGTGCTCGCCATCGCGGTTTTCGCCGGCTGCGGCGTCTACCAGCTGAGCAGCCTGAAGGACCGTTGCCTCACCCGCTGCCGCTCACCGCTCGGCCTGCTTATGCGCTACGGCTCGTACCGCGGCCGGCTGCGGGACGTCCGCGTGGGTGCCCACCACGGCGCGTACTGCCTCGCATGCTGCTGGGCCCTGATGGCCATCCTGATCGCGGTCGGGGTAATGAACGTGATTGCCATGGTCTGCCTCGCGGTCCTCGTGGTCGTGGAGAAGGTGTGGATACGCGGGCCGGCCGCAGGGCGCCTCGCGGGTGCGGCCGCGCTCGCCCTGGCCGTCGCCACGATCTGGTTGCCGTGGCTGGCACCCGGCCTGCACACCTCGCCGATGATGATGGGGTCCTGAGCGCCAGCGGACCCGTGGCGGCGGCGCAAGCGGAGCCGGTCACGACCGGGGCGGCCCGGCCGGACGGGTGCTGCGCACGCAGCGCCGGCTCGATCTCACTTCGTGCGCTGGGCCGCCGAGCCCCGGCTGGTCGCGCCGCTGCTGCCTGACCGGGGCCGCCTGGGCGGGGCCGTCTGACCGGGCCGTCTGGCCCGGGCCGTCTCGCCGGGGCCGCCTGGCCGGGGCCGTCGGCCGGCGCCGCGGCGCGCGGCGCCGCCTGGCCGGGGCCGTCTGACCGCCGTGGAGCAGCGGTCATCCCGGCCTGGCAGGCCCCGGCCGCGAGGAATATCCCGCAGCCGTCCGACGCTGTGCTAAACCTGCGAATCAGCCAGGAGGGGCGATGCCCGCCGTTACCGTCGAAAACATCCTTGCCCTGCCGCGCGTGCCAGACATTGCCGCCGCTACCGCGCATCCGCGCCCGGTGACGTCGGTCACCACGGCGCCGCGAGGTTTTGAGGGCGAGGGCTTCCCCGTCCGCCGCGCGTTCGCCGGGGTGGACCTGGCCGCGCTTGATCCGTTCATCCACATGGATCAGATGGGTGAGGTGGAGTACGCCCCCGGCGAACCGAAGGGTACCGCGTGGCACCCGCACCGCGGCTTCGAAACCGTCACCTACATGATCGACGGCGAATTCGCCCATTCGGACTCGAACGGCGGTGGCGGGCTCATCACCAACGGCGACACCCAGTGGATGACCGCCGGCGCCGGGATCCTGCACATCGAGACTCCGCCCGAGCACCTGGTCGCAAGCGGCGGACTGTTCCACGGCTTCCAACTGTGGGTAAATCTGCCACGGGCGCTGAAATTCGCGCCGCCGCGTTACCAGGACATCCGCAGCGGCAACGTGGCCCTGCTTTCCTCGGCGGACGGCGGCGCGCTGATCCGGGTCATCGCCGGCGAGATCGCCGGTCACGCCGGACCCGGCAGCACGCACACGCCGATCGCGCTCGTCCACGCCACGATCAGTCCCGGCGCCTCACTTACCCTGCCCTGGCGGCCCGATTTCAACGCGCTCGGTTACGTCCTGTCCGGCCGCGGCACGGTTGGCGCGCAGGCGCGGCCGATCGACAGTGGCCAACTCGCCGTCTTCGGGCCAGGCGACACGATCAACTTCACGGCGCATGCCCGCCAGGACGGCCGAACTCCGGCACTCGACGTGCTGCTACTCGGCGGGCGGCCGATCCGCGAGCCGGTCGCCGCCTACGGTCCCTTCGTGATGAACACCCGGGCCGAACTCGCCGAGGCCTTCCAGGACTACCAGGCGGGCCGTCTCGGCAGCATCCCAGCCGCCCACGCGAGCGTGAGCGGCGAAACCGCCGGCTGACTCGGATTCCATGATCGTGGTACCTGGCCCGCGAATAGCGCGGGCCAGGTACCACGATCATGAAGGTAATTGGGTTCCCCGGCCAGGTACGAGCCACGCACCCGGTGCCCGCGCCACCTGCGGGCCGAACGCCACACCACACCGCGCGCACCCCGTGCCGGCGCCACCTGCGGGCCGAGCGCCACATCACGCCGCGCGCACCCCGTGCCCGCGCCGCCTGCGGGCCCAACGCCACACCGCACCACGCGCACCCCGTGCCCGCGCCACCTGCGGGCCGAACGCCACACCACACCACGCGCACCCCGTGCCGGCGCCACCTGCGGAGCGTGTGCCACACCGCACCGCCGTATGGTGCCTTGATCTGTCACCTCAGCAGTCGCGTCGCGCTGACTGACTAGCGATTTTGCGACACCACCATTCCCGGTCTTTGATGATGTCGTATTTTCGCTAGACGCGCGCTTGTGCCGCGGCGATGCTTGAGGTCATGTACACAGACGTGGACCGGTGCGTGCGGGCCGTGCAGTCGAAGGACGCCCGCTTCGACGGATGGTTCTTCATCGCGGTGGTCACCACCGGGATCTACTGCAGGCCGAGCTGTCCGGTGGTGCCACCCAAGATCAAGAACATGCGCTTCTATCCGAGCGCGGCCGCGGCGCAGCAGGCCGGATTCCGTGCGTGCAAGCGGTGCAGGCCGGACGCGAGCCCCGGATCCCCGCAGTGGAACGAACGCGCCGATGTGGTCGCCCGCGCGATGCGGCTGATCGCCGATGGCGTTGTCGACCGCGACGGGGTCCCCGGCCTTGCCTCGCGGCTCGGTTACAGCACCAGGCAGGTCGAACGGCAACTGCTCGCCGAGCTCGGCGCGGGACCACTCGCACTCGCGCGCGCTCAGCGGGCCCAGACGGCCCGGCTGCTGATCGAGACGACATTGCTGCCCATGGGTGACGTCGCACTCGCAGCCGGATTCGCGAGCATCAGGGCGTTCAACGACACCGTGCGGGAGGTTTTCGCGCTTTCACCCACTGACCTGCGACGCCGGGCCGCCCGCGGCAACCCCGCACCTACTCCGGAGGCCCTGTCGCTGCGCCTGCCGGTGCGTGCGCCGCTGTTCCCCGGCAACCTGTTCGGGCATCTGGCCGCGACCGCCGTGCCTGGCGTGGAGGAATGGCGCGACGGGGCCTACCGGCGCACGCTACGCCTGCCGCACGGCCATGGCATCGTCACCCTGCGGCCGCTGCCCGACCACATCGCCTGCCAGCTCGCCCTGTCCGATCTGCGGGATCTGGCGATCGCGATCAGCCGCTGCAGGCGGCTTCTCGACCTCGACGCCGACCCGACGGCCGTCGGCGATCTGCTTAGCGGCGACCCGGTGCTCGCCCCGCTCGTGGACAAGGCCCCGGGACGCCGGGTGCCGCGAACCGTCGACGCGGCCGAGTTCGCGGTGCGCGCGGTGCTCGGGCAGCAGGTGTCCACCTCGGCGGCGCGCACGCACGCCGGCCGGCTCGTGGCCGCGCACGGCGAGCAGGTCACCGACTCGGCCGGGGGGCTTACTCACCTGTTCCCGGCAGCGTCCACCCTGGCAACGCTCGATCCGGCCACGCTGGCCCTCCCCCAGTCGCGCCGTCACACCCTGGTCAAGCTCACAAGCGCGCTCGCCAGCGGAGAGATCGACCTCGGGGTGGGCAGCGACTGGCAGCGCGCCCGCGGGCAGCTCGCCGGGCTGCCCGGGATCGGCCCGTGGACCGTCGAGACGATCGCGATGCGTGCGCTCGGCGACCCAGACGCATTCACCGCGACGGACCTCGGCGTCCGCCTCGCCGCACGCGAACTCGGCTTGCCAGCCGCACCAGCGGCACTGACCCGTCACGCCGCCGCCTGGCGGCCGTGGCGCGCCTACGCCGTCCAATATCTGTGGGCCACGGGAGACCACGCGATCAACCGCATGCCGGCGCCAGCCGCCCCTGGCAGCTGAACCCGGCAACCAACACGACATGGCCAGCAGCACGACACGGCCAGCAACACGACCGGCCAGCAATGCGAACTCCCGCGCGACGGCGACCAGACACGAAAGGATCTTCAATGACCGCGACCACCATGGCACCCCGGCGGGCGCACGCCGTAGTGGACAGTCCCGTCGGACCGCTCACCCTGGTGGTGGCCGGCGGCGTCCTCACCGGCCTCTACATGGACATGGCACGGCACATGCCGCCCCCCGAGACCTTCGGTACCGGTGCGGCGGGGACTGACGCGTTCTTTTCAGCGCCGGCCAGCCAGTTGCGCGATTACTTCGCGGGGCGGCGCACGCGGTTCGACCTGCCGGTCTACCTCGAGGGAACCCCGTTCCAGCGACGGGTCTGGGCAGCGTTGCAGGAGATTCCCTTTGGGGAGACGATCTCCTACGGTGAGCTGGCCGACCGGATAGGGCGCCCCACCGCGTCCAGGGCGGTTGGCCTGGCGAACGGGCGCAACCCGATCAGCATCATCGTGCCCTGCCATCGCGTCATCGGCTCGGACGGCAGCCTCACCGGATATGGGGGTGGCCTGGCGCGCAAGCAGCACCTGCTCGCTTTCGAGCGCGACGTCATGGCAGCGGGCCCGCTGCCCTCGGTTCCATGAGGGGCGCGGCCTGGCGGGCGTGGATGTACCGGCACTGGTCATATCGACCCGCAATGGCACATCCAAGGTCACCGGCGGCAGGCTGGGGCAGGGTCACGGGTGGCAGGCTGGGGCTTCATGACCGGGCCACGTTGACCGGCTTCGAACTCCTCGCCAACGGTGACCGCGATCATGGTATCTGTGCTCGCGCGGTGGAGCCCCCGCCCGTTTTCCGCCCCACCGTGAGCGCCTCGCGACCGAGTTGCGCCCAATCCAGTTGCGGCCGCGGCTCGGGGACGCCAGGCCGGTTGCGCGGAACCCGCACCCGCAGCGACAGCGGGCGGATGGTGCAGCGTACCGGCGTAGGCATCAAAATCGACTCGCCATCTATCCCGACAGGGATAGCGGGTGCATCCGCCTCGATGACGACCTCTTGTGCGCTCAGCACGACCAGTTCGCGTGACCGTTGCAAGCCGCGCAGCAGGCCGGCCGCCTGGGCGGCGGACTGGACCGTAACGCCGACGACGCCAAGGACGCCGCGGTCGAGCCGCACCCGCCGCCCCATGCCAGCGATGTCGCTCGTCCCGTAGGGATTGTTGCTCACCAGCACGGCCTGCGGCCCGTCGAGTATCACCGTGCCATCGACCCGGACCACCAGGTGCGCTCCCTCGTGCCCGCCGAGCAGATCGGGGAGCATCTGCAGCGCGGTGCCCACCTTGTCGTCGCGGTAGGCAGGGCTCTGCACGACCTCGGCATAGGCGCCGAACGACGCGTTGTTGACGAACGTGCGGCCTGAGATCTGGCCGAGGTCGATACGGAGTTCGACGCCGTCGGTGAGGGCGTCGAGGCAGCTGGCGGGGTCGTCACGGTCCAGGCCGAGATCGAGGGCGAAATGGTTGCGGGTCCCTGCGGAAATGACCACCATCGGGATGTCACGCTCCGCCGCGACTCCCGCGACCAGGGCCTGCGTCCCGTCTCCGCCAGCGACGCCGAGCAGATCGGCTCCACGGTCCACCGCCTGCCGTGCCAGCGCGGCCACGTCAACGATGCCGTGGACGTCCGGGCCTTCGAGTAGTGCCACCTCGGCGCCGAGCGCGGCAGCCTTCTCCTTGAGCCCGAACTTCCCGACCTTTCCACCGCCTGATCTTGGGTTCATGATCAAATAAGGCTGCCGCTGCGGCGTGGCGGCATATTCGACTGGTTTGGCCGAATGGTGGTCGCTGCGGAGTGCCGCGCGCCCGGCCGCGACGGCACCCACCGCGAGCACGATGCCGACCGCCACATCCCAGAGCAATCCGACGATGATGTACACGACGATCACGAAAACTGGCGCGGCGACGAGGAGAACGAACGCAAGCCAGCGCTGGATGCCGCGGTGGGCAACGAACCACCAGGCCGCCGCGACGGTGACGGCCAGGCCGACGAAGCCAAGTAGCAGCGCGGTGATGCTTCTTAGACCACCGAACACCAAGATCACCGCCACCGCGGCAACGGCGGCGGCAAAGGCCAGCCTGGCCAGCCAGCGCTGGCCGCGGGTTGCTCGGATCGGCTGTTCACCGGTCCCGTGGGGCCCCCCGGTTCCCTGCGCCCCGCCGGTCCCCTGCGCCCCGCCGGTCGCCTGCGCCCCGCCGGTCGCCTGCGCCCCGCCGGTCGCCTGCGCCCCGCCGGTCGCCTGCGCCCCGCCAGCGGGGTCGGCGCCGCCGTGCGGCGGGTCGTCGCCGCCCGCGCCCACCTTTTCGGCCTTGCGCGACACGTATGCTCCTCCGCCACCCTCTGATGGCTGCACTTCGAGCGACTTTGCTCCCATTCAGAGTGAAACCGATCGAGGGGCGGGAGCGGTTCACCCTGGCCGGGTGAAGGCGACCCGCAGGCTGCGAGCCGACCGTATCGGCGAACGAGCATGATCCCGAACGGCGGCGCGGTGTGGCGCCCGGTGTATAGGAGCGTCAGCCGCCGCCCCTCCCCCGCAGCTTGGCACACCACTACCTCACCGATGGTCCATTGCTGGGTTATAGCCCACCAATGGGCCATCGCTGGGCTTGTTGAGGAATCGCTGGGCTTGGTAAGGATTGGGCGGCGAGCGGCGTCACAGTTGGTGAATAACAGCCTGTTCGGCGATCCACTACAGGCAGCGGCCACCCTGCCCCGTTGGAGCGGTGCCCAACGGGGCGGGGGCCACCCTGCCCCGTTGGAGCGGTGCCCAACGGGGCGGGGGCCACTGGAGCGGTGCCCTGCGGGCAGGGTGAAGTAGCGGCGGCGCGGGGATCCCATAACCACGGCGTCGGCGCCTGGCCGGCGAGTTGCCAGCCATGCGGCCTGGACACGTGGGAAAGGGGGTGAGTCGGGTTGAGCGGCTCGGCAGGCTTGGTGATCGCAGCCACCGCGGGTGGGTACGCGCTGGTGTCCCGGCGGCTCGAACGCAGCTTTGTATCCGGGCCCATGGTGTTCGTCACGGTGGGTCTCGCGCTTGGACCGCTCGGTTTCGACTTCATCTCCATCAGTCATGAGGCAAGTGGCATCCGCGAACTGACGGAGTCGGCGCTCGCGCTGCTGCTGTTCACCGACGCGCTCGCCATCCAGGCGAAGGCACTGCGCCGCGACGAGTTCCTGCCAATCCGGTTGCTGGGGGCCGGGCTGCCGCTGACGATCGCGCTCGGCTGGCTGCTCGCCTGGCCCCTGCTGCCCGGGCTCTCCCGCTGGGACCTTGCCCTTGTCGGCGTCATCCTGGCACCAACAGACGCGGCGCTCGGGCAGCCGGCGATCGCAAACCGCGCCGTGCCCGCGCTTGTGCGCGAAGGGCTCAACGTGGAGAGCGGCCTGAACGACGGTATGGCGCTGCCGTTCTTCGTGATCTTTCTTGCGGCAGCGGCCGGGCACGCCACGGCCCACTCGGAAGCCAGCGTGTTCGGCCGTGCGCTGATCGCGAGCACCGCGATCGGCGCGGTCATCGGATGGGGCGGCGGTCGGCTGCTGACCAGGTCGCGCGCTGCGGGCTGGTCAGGGCAGGGCTGGCAGCAGATCTTCGTCATCGCCGTCGTCGTGGCAGCCTACTGCGCCTGCCTGGCGATCGACGGCAGTGGCTTCATCGGCGCCTGGGTGGCGGGGCTCGCCTTCGGCGGGAGCCTGCGCCGCGAGCCCGCGCCGCGGCCGGCAGACGTCAGGGCAACCGGCCGACTCGCCGAGCAACTGGCCGACCTGCTCAGCTCGCTGAGCTTCTTCGTTTTCGGCGCCGCGCTCCTCGGTCCGGCGCTGCAGCACTTTGCCTGGCACGACCTCGCCTACGCGGCGGCGAGCCTCACCGTCATCCGCCTGCTGCCAGTCGCGCTCGCTTTGCTCGGCAGCGGGTTGCGCTCTGCGACCGTCGGCTACATCGGCTGGTTTGGCCCGCGCGGGCTCGCCTCCATCGTGCTCGGCCTGCTGGTGCTCGAGGAGCGCATCCCCGGTGGCCTGGCGCTCGCCAACGTCGTGGCGCTCACCGTGGGCCTCAGCGTGCTCGCACACGGCGTCACGGCTACGCCGCTCGCGGACAGGTACGCCCACTGGTACGTCGCGGCGGCCGCCCGCACGCCAGGCCTCAGGGAAAGCGCCGCCGTGCAGACCCGCGAGGTCCACACAAGCGCTGAACCCGACGGCGGGACGCGGGAGACTCCCGGCACTGACTGAGTCCCCTGGGGGCGCAGAGCGCCGGGTGCCGGAGGGCGCGGGATTCATGGTCGTGGTGCCGGGTTGCGACGATGGGGTACTGAGGTGGCCGGGAACGGGAAGCGGGAGACCGGCGGTAGGTCGCCGTGGGCCCGCAAGCAGTCACGCTGCGCATCACCCCAGTCACGGCGATAAGCCAATAAAGACTCAGGGGGCAAGCGATGATCACATTAGAAGTGATTGGCGGCATCATCGTCGTGGTCGTGGGCCTCGGCGCGTTATACGATCACCGGGCGCGTCGGCGTGGGTGGCGCGTTGGAGTATCAAGCGAGGAAGCCCTTCAAACCGGGTCGACGCCTCGAAAAGACGAGACCCGTTTATTCGCCGCCATGATCGAAAATGGAACGAATAGTGTGCAAGAACCCGGGCCTGGACCTGCGGAGCTGACATGAGCTACCGTCGCGATCATGCTGGCAGTCGTCTGGCTGTGTCGTTTCCCATTTGGTGAGCCGCGCGATCTGACGCATGCACGGTCCATACGGGTGCCAGGTCCGGTTGCCCCGAGGCTGAGATCATGCCCCCGCTGTGGCCAAGTTCGGCTGGCGCGCGGTAAGGATCGGCTGCGGCGCGGCCCAAGATCGTCTGCCGCGCGGCAAGGACCGGCTGCCGCTGCGGCCAGGTTCGGCTGCGCGTGGCAGACGACGGCCTTATGGGCGGGAAGCGCCCGCGGCGGGGGCCGCGCCCGCCGCCTGAACGAGTGCGGGCCGCCGGCGGTCCAGACGCTACATTCTTCTGCAGGGAGGCGTGATGGCTGCCAGCGAAGAGAGCGAGAAGGCACGAATCGGCGAGACACGAAGGGAGGAGGCACGAAGTGAGGAGGCACGAAGTGAGGAGGCACGAAGTGAGGAGGCGCTGAACGAGAAGGAGGTGGCCGCCGAGGCTTCGGCGGAACTGGTCGAAGACGGAATGACGGTCGGTCTCGGCACTGGTTCGACCGTTGCCTTTCTGCTGGCCGCTCTAGCCAGGCGCGGGCTTTCATTGCGCTGTGTATCCACGTCGCCCCGGACCGAGCAAGCAGCACAGCGGCTCGGTCTGCACGTGGAGCCGTTCTCCTCGATCGAGCGCTTCGACATCGCGATCGACGGCGCCGACCAGGTCGCGCCGGACGGATGGCTGATCAAGGGCGGCGGCGCCGCGCATACCCGCGAGAAGATCGTCGCGGTGTCGGCGGACCGTTTCGTGGTCATCGCCGACTCGACGAAGACCGTGCAGGCGCTGCGCCCGCCGGTGCCGCTCGAGCTCCTTCAGTTCGGCCTGGCCTCCACCCTGCGCCGCCTCGGCAGCGTCAAGCTCCGCGACGTCCCGAGGAGCCCCGATGGCGGGGTCATCGCCGACTTCACCGGTGAGTTCAATGACCCCGAGGCTCTTGCGGCCCGGCTGTCTGGGACCCCCGGCGTCGTGGACCACGGGCTCTTCCCGCCACGGCTGGTGACGACCGTGCTCGTGGGACGGGGGCAGTCGGTCGAGACCATCACCGTCAGCCACCCCGGCGGCTGACGCAGCCCCTCCTTCAGCTCGCTGGCTACTTCCGCAGCGAGCGATAACGCCTGATCAGGGCATTGGTCGACGAGTCGTGGGTGAGGCCGGGTTCGGTTTCGCTCGCAAGCTCGGGAATGATCTGCTTGGCGAGCACCTTGCCGAGCTCGACACCCCACTGGTCGAACGAGTCGACGTCCCAGATGGCGCCCTGGGTGAAGACGCTGTGTTCATAGAGCGCGACCAGCGAGCCGAGCAGCCGAGGAGTCAGCTTCTCGGCAAGGAGCACATTGGTCGGCCGGTTCCCCGCCATCACGCGGTGCGGCACGACACTGGCCGGCGTGCCGTCCGCACGGACCTCCTGCTCGGTCTTGCCGAAGGCAAGCGCCTGCGCTTGGGCGAACACGTTAGAGGACAGGATGTCGTGATGGTCACGCAACGGGTTGAGGGTCTTGGCGAACCCGATGAGGTCGACAGGAATCAGCTTGGTGCCCTGGTGGATCAGCTGATAGAAGCTGTGCTGGCCGTTGGTGCCTGGCTCGCCCCAGTAGACCGCGCCGGTCTGGTAGTCCACCGGCCGGCCATCGAGCGTGACGTGCTTGCCGTTGGATTCCATGGTCAGTTGCTGCAGGTAGGCGGGGAAGCGCTTCAGGTACTGCTCGTAGGGCAGCACGGCGACTGTCTGGGCGCCAAAGAAATCCCCGTACCAGACTGCGAGCAGGCCCATGAGAACCGGCAGGTTCGCCGCAAGCGGCGCGGTGCGGAAATGCTCGTCCATGTCGTGGAATCCGGCCAGCATCTCGCGGAAGTTCGCCGGCCCGATGGCAACCATCGTCGACAGGCCAATGGCCGAATCCATCGAGTAACGGCCGCCAACCCAATCCCAGAAGCCGAACATGTTCGCGGTGTCGATGCCGAATTCGGCGACACGCTCGGCATTGGTCGATACGGCCACGAAGTGCCTGGCGACCGCCTTCTCGTCGCCAAGCTCCCCAACCACCCAGTCGCGCGCCGACGTGGCGTTGGTGATGGTCTCGAGCGTGCCGAACGTCTTGGACGAGACGATGAACAGAGTTTCCTCCGCGGACAGATCCCTGGTCGCCTCGACGAAGTCGGTCGAGTCGACATTGGAGACGAACCTGAAGGTCATGTCGCGGCGCGAGTAATGGCGGAGTGCCTCGTAGGCCATCACCGGCCCGAGATCGGAGCCGCCGATCCCGATGTTGACGATGTTCCTTATCGGCTTGCCCGTGTGGCCCATCCACTGCGCTGACCGCACCGATTCCGCGAAGTCGCTCATCCGGTCAAGGACAGCGTTGACCTCCTCGACGACGTCCACCCCGTCGACCACGAGCGCGGTGCCCCTGGGCATTCGGAGCGCGACGTGGAGAACGGACCGGCCTTCTGAGACGTTGATGTGCTCGCCGCGGAACATCGCCTCGCGCCGCTGCGCGACTCCTGATTCTTCCGCGAGGTCCACGAGCAGCCGCATGGTCTCGCCGGTGACCCGGTTCTTCGAGTAGTCCAGGTAGAGGCCGGCCGCCTCGGCCACCAGTCGCTCACCACGCGCCGGGTCCGCCGCGAAGAGGTCCCTGAGATGCTGGCCGGAAATCTCGGCGTGATGCCGCTCAAGTGCCTGGTAAGCGGGCCGGTCTCGAAGTGGGGTCACGGGCATGGCGGGTATCTCCGATCAGTCGGGCGGTACGGGGCTGGCGGCCCATCAGGCGTAACGTCGATCCTCGCCATCAGGTCCTGCCACGCTTCAACGAATGATTTCGCACCCTCGGCCCTGACGTTCACAGCGGCTCGCCACCTTGCCGCGCGACCTCCATCATGATCGGGGCAGGTGGCGGCCAGCAGGATGGGGCAGTGACGCCAGGTCAGCGGGGCGACGGCGAGCGGCTGGCGCGAATGGCAGGTTTGCTAGGCGTAGTCCCGATCTTCGGCGGCGCGGATCGGCGCCCAAACGACGACCGGGGTAAGGATGGCACCAGCTGTCCTATGCGGCGCTGTCCCCGGGATCGACGCCATGCTCACGGAGCAGGGCCTGCAGGCGAACGACCTCGGCGCGCAGCCGCTCCGCCTCCTTGGATACAGAGACGACGTCCCCAGGGACCGAACCCGCCTGGCCCGAACCCGCCTGGCCCGAACCCGCCTGGCCCGAACCCGCCTGGCCCGACGCGCGCCGCACGGCCTCCCTCCTCAGCTCCTGCCTCTTGGCCAGCCTCCGCGCAAGTAACTCCTTTTCCTTATCGCGCAGGGCGGCGGCTTTTGTGAAGTCCTGAGCGTCGATCGCGACCTCTTTCTCCCTGCGCAGCCCGGCGATCTGCGCGTCATATTCGCGGAGCTCGCTCGTTAGCGGCTCCGGCTCGATGCCGAGGCGCCGCTCGATGGCCGCCAGGCGCCCGGCAATCAAGTCGAGCCGATCAACAATGTCGTCGATGAAGTCGGGGAGGCGGCGGCCGGCTCGCGACGCGCGCTTCTCACCCGGGTTCCCGTGGAGCAACTCGATCACCGCGTGCCGGACCCGGTCCACGTCCGCGCCAAGCGCCATCAGCACCCGGGCGCCGACGCCTTCGCCCTCACGGATCAGGCCGAGCAGGATGTGCTCGGTGCCGATGTAGTTGTGGTTAAGCCGCTGCGACTCGCGCAGCGAAAGCTCGAGCACTTTCTTGGCACGCGGCGTGAACGGGATGTGCCCCGACTTGGAGTGCTGGGGCTGGCCATGGCCGATTGTCTCCTCGACCTGCTGACGCACTGCCTCCAGGCTGATCCCCAGCGACACGAGCGCCTTCGCGGCTACTCCTTCGCCTTCGTGGATGAGGCCAAGCAAGAGGTGTTCCGTGCCGATGTAGTCGTGATTGAGCATCCTGGCCTCCTCCTGGGCCAGGACGACAATCCGCCGCGCGCGATCGGTGAACCTCTCGAACATCTTCACATTCCCATCTGGCGGCAAAGCCGTGACGGTCCACGCGGCCCGCTCACAAAGGGGCCAACGGTAAACAGTCTGCACCCGTCCGCCGCCGCCTCAGCGCCGGTGGCAACGGCTTTTGCCTTAACGGCTGCGCCACCTGACGCATCAGTGCCAGCCGGCACAGCCGTTAATAGGGCTGCGCTGAGCCCCTGTCATGCGTGACGGCCCGGCGTGCCGCCCCGGCGGGGCCGCCCCGCGCCGCCGTTAGGGCTGTGCTGGCCCGGGGGACGATTCCCCGGAACCCCCCGTCAGGAGAGATGCCGCGACGAAGATCGGCAGGAGAAGCAGCATCCTTCCCGCGAACGCCACCACCGGGCATCCACGCAGACCCCCAACCGCCAGGCACCCATACGCACCCCCGGCCACGAGGCACCGATGCGGTCCGGCAAACGGCCGGGCAGGAATGTGCTCGGCCGTCTGCAGTCTGCTCGGCCGCATTGCCGATTTGACCGCCATGGCGCCGATAGTGGCGGCCGAGCGTGTCCTCGCCTTCCCGCGTCGGCACACAATGGCCCATTGTGTGCCGTATATGGCAGACAATGGGCCATTGTGTGCCGTGCGGTTCTCCCGGCCAAGATCCACGGGAGACCCTAACGGCGCGGCTGGGTGCGGATGGCGGTCGGGCAGGGATGGGCTCGGCCTCGGGCAGGGATGGGCTCCTCGGGCAGGGATGGGCTCGGCCTCGGGCAGGGATGGGCTCGGCCTCGGGCAGGGATGGGCTCGGCCTTGCTGGGGCGCCGGCCTCCTGCTCGGGCACCGGCCGGCCGCCCTGGAGCCGGCCGGTGCCCGGGCGCCGGCAGGCTGCCCTGGAGTCCGCCGCGTGACCGGGCGCCGGCCGCGTACGTGGACATCGGCCGTCCGTTCGGGGCACCGGCCGGCTGCTGGGCCTCTGCTCGGGCGTGCGCAGCCCGGACAGCCGGTCGAGCGCCTGTACCTATTGTCGGTGGTCGCAGATAGCCTGGCCGGGTGCTTGAGTCGCTGCATCCGGCGGTGCGTAGCTGGTTCGAACGCCGGTTTCCTGCTGGGCCGACAGCGCCCCAGGAGGGCGGCTGGCCGCAGATCGCGGCCGGTGCGCACACCTTGATTGCGGCGCCGACCGGATCAGGCAAGACGCTGGCCGCGTTTCTCGTCTGCATCGACCGGATCTACCGCGCGCACGAGGCGGGCACCGACCTGAGCGACGGCCCCCAAGTGGTATACGTTTCACCGCTCAAGGCGCTGGCGGTCGACATCCGCGAGAACCTCGAGACGCCGCTCCGCGAGATCGCTGCGGTCGCCGCCGAGCTGGGGCTGAGCGCGCCCGAGATCCGGGTGGCCGTCCGGACCGGGGACACCGCCGCAGCGCAGCGCGCCGCCATGCTGCGGCATCCGCCGAACTTCCTCATTACCACCCCGGAGTCGCTGTACCTCCTGGTCACCGCGGACCGGAGCCGCGCCATGCTCCGCGCGACCCAGACGGTCATCGTCGACGAGATCCACGCGGTCGCTGGTAATAAGAGGGGGTCTCACCTCGCCCTGACGCTCGAGCGCCTGACCTACGTGGCGGAGGGGCCGGTGCAGCGCGTCGGCCTGTCCGCCACGCAGCGCCCAATTGAGACCGTCGCCCGGCTGCTGGTCGGGGCGGGCGCGGACCGCTCGGCCCCGGATGGCTCGCCGTGCTGCGCGATCGTCGACGTCGGGCACCTGCGTGCCCTCGACCTCGCGCTCGAACTTCCCGACGACGAGCTTGGCGCTGTCCCCTCCGCGGAACAGATGGCCGAGATTCTTGATCTCATCGCGGAGCACGTCACTGAGCACAGGACAACGCTCGTATTCGTGAACACCAGGCGGATGGCCGAGCGGGTGGCGCACCAGCTAGGCGAGCGGCTCGGGGAGGATCAGGTCGCCGCTCACCACGGCAGCCTGTCCGTCGCCAGGCGCCAGCGCGTGGAGTCACGGCTGCGCGCCGGTGACCTCAAGGCCCTGGTGGCGACGGCTTCGCTGGAGCTCGGCATTGACGTCGGGCCGGTGGAGCTTGTCTGCCAGATCGGCTCGCCGCGCAGCTTCGCGACGTTCCTCCAGCGGGTGGGCCGTTCCAACCACACCCGCACGGGGACACCATCGGGGCGGCTGTACCCGACGTCGCGCGACGAACTGGTCGAGTGCGCGGCGCTGCTGCGCGGCGTGCGGCACGGCCGACTCGACGCGCTCCAGGTGCCTTCCGCGCCACTGGACATCCTGGCCCAGCAGGTGGTGGCCGAGTGCGCGGCCGAGCAATGGTCACAAGACGACCTGCTGCAGCTCGTCAGGGGTGCGGCGCCGTTCGCGGCGTTGTCGGCAGAAGACTTCGAAGACGTGCTTGAGCTGATGTCGGAGGGGATCCACACCGGCCGCGGCCGCCGTGCAGCTTACCTGCACCGCGACCGGGTGGGCGGCCGCCTGCGGGGGCGGCGGGGTGCCCGGCTTGCGGCGCTCACGTCGGGCGGTGCCATCCCGGAACTCGGCGACTACCGTGTGCTGGCCGAGCCTGACGGCACTCCAGTCGGGACGGTGAACGAGGACTGGGCGATCGAGAGCATGGCAGGCGACGTGTTCCTGCTCGGCACAACCTCCTGGCGGATCCGCAGGGTGGAGCCTGGCACGGTCAGGGTTGTCGACGCCCAGGGAGCGCCGCCCTCCGTGCCGTTCTGGCTCGGGGAGGCGCCGGGACGTACGGAAGAACTCTCCGCAGAGGTCTCCGATCTACGGCGGGCGGTCGCCGCCAGGCTCGCCGCCGGTGAGCCTGGCAGCGCCGGCCACTGGCTGCGGCAGGAGTGCGGAATCGGCCAGGCCGCCGCCGACACCATCACGGCCTACCTCGGAGCCGGTCTTGCCGCCCTCGGGACGCTTCCGACCATGGACACCATCGTGCTGGAAAGGTTCTTCGACGAGAGCGGGGGCATGCAGCTTGTCGGGCACGCGCCGTTCGGCGCCAGGCTGAACCGTGCGCTCGGGCTCGCCCTGCGTAAGCGATTCTGCGTGACATTTGACTTCGAACTGCAGGCCGCCGCCAGCGACGACGCGATCCTGCTCTCGCTCGGGCCACAGCACAGCTTCCCGCTCGAGCGGGTGCCGAAATTCCTCGCCTCGAAAACGGTGGAGAACGTGGTCAGGCAGGCGGTCCTCACCTCGCCCATGTTCCAGGCACGGTGGCGGTGGAACCTGAACCGGTCGCTGGCCGTGCTGAGGATGCGAGGCGGCCGCAAGAACCCGCCGGCCATCCAGCGCATGGAGGCCGATGACCTGATGGTCGCGATCTTCCCGACGCTTGCCGCGTGCCAGGAGAACGTCGCCCCTGGCCCGCTGGAGATTCCGGCCCACCCGCTTGTGTACCAGACGCTCGAGGACTGCCTGCGCGAGGCAATGGACATCGACGGGCTGAAGCAGCTGCTTGACAGGATCGACTCCGGCCAGGTCAGCGTTGTCGTGCGGGATACCACCGAACCTTCGGTACTCGCTCACGAGATCTTGAACGGCCGGCCCTTCACCTACCTGGACGACGCACCGCTGGAAGAACGCCGCAGCCGGGCGGTTCAGCTCCGGCGCGGCCTGCCCGTCGAGGCTCGTGACCTGGCCAGGCTCGATCCAAGTGCGATCGAACGCGTGCGGGCACAGGTTGCGCCTGACCCGCGCGACGCGGACGAGTTGCACGACTTGCTGATGACGCTGGTCGGGCTCCGGCCGGTGGCGGACTGGCACGGCTGGCTGCGCACGCTGGTCAGCGACGGCCGCGCCGTCTCCGTCGACGCACCGGGCGGGGTGCTGTGGTGCGCGGTCGAGAGGCTGCCCCTCATCGAGGCACTGTTTCCAGGCGCGCGCGTGACGCAGCCTCACCGGTCACCGCCCTCCGCAGACACCGCACCTGCCGCAGAGAAGGCACGCGCTGCCGGCACGGTACCCCATGTGGACACGGCGCCCGCCGCGGATGCGGCACGCGTTGCGGATGCGGCACACTCCCCGGATGCGGCACGCGTTGCGGATGCGGCACGCGGTGCGGATGCCGCACCCGTTACCGATGCGGCACAGGCCGCGGATGCCGCACCCGTTACCGATGCGGCACCCGTTACCGATGCGGCACCCGTTACCGATGCGGCTCTGGCTGCGGCAATTGACCCGGACGACGCCGCCGCGGAGATGCTCCGCGGCCATCTTGACTGCCGCGGTCCTGTCACGGTCACGGAACTGTCGCTGGTGACGGGGCTCGCGGAGGCCGACGCGCTGCGCGGGCTCGGCCGCCTCGAACAGGAGGGTTTCGCCATCAGGGGGCACTTCACCGCGCCAGACGGTGCCGGGGAACCGCGCCGTCCAGGCGAGCCCGGAGGGCCCGGAGGGCTCGGAGGGATGACCTCCCGGGAACCTCCCGAGGAGCGCCACCCCGGGGGGCCCGAAGGGCCCGGGGGGCCCGGGGGGACGGCCCCATGGGAGCCCCACGAAGAGTTCTGTTCCAGGCGGCTGCTTGCCCGGATCCACGCCTACACCCAGCAGCGGCTGCGGCGGGAGATCGAGCCAGTGACCGCTCAGGATTTCATGCGGTTCCTGTTGCGCTGGCAGCACGTGGCCGCTGGCACGCAACGAGAAGGCCGGGTCGGCGTGCTCGCCGTCGTCGAGCAGTTGCAGGGCTTCGAGCTTGCCGCGGGTGCCTGGGAAGACGCCGTGCTCGGTGCGCGGGTGGCGAACTACCGCCGCGACTGGCTGGACGACCTGTGCCTGTCGGGTGAGGTCACGTGGGGCCGGCTATCGGTACGCGCCGCGGAGCTTGACGAGGTCCCCAGGCGCAGTGGGATGACCCCGTCACGCTCGACCCCGATCACTTTGACGATCCGGGCCGACCTGCCCTGGCTGCTCCGGGCGGCCCGCGGCGATCGCAAGCCCGCGCAGCCCGGCCCCGGCCGCACTCGGGATGTGCTCGACGCGCTGCGCGAGCACGGGGCGCTCTTCCAGCCCGACCTTGCCGCGCTGGCCGGCCGCCTGCCCACCGAGGTCGAGGAGGCACTGTGGGACGCAGTGGCCCGCGGGCTCGTCACTGCGGACGGCTTCCGCGCCGTCCGCGCCCTGCTGCGCCGCCGCAGTCTCGCGAGGACGCCGCAGCGCCGGGGACTTCGCCGCGGGCGGGGGATGATGACGGCGGAATCGGGCGGACGGTGGTCGCTGCTACCCGACGCGATGGCGCAGGAAGATCGTGACGAATTGGCGGAAGCCGTTGCGGAGCAGCTGGCTGCCCGGTGGGGCGTGGTCTTCCGTGACCTCGTGGCCCGCGAGAATCTCGCCGTGCCCTGGCGCGAGGTGCTTTGGGCGTTCCGGCGCATGGAGGCGCGTGGAACGATCAGGGGCGGCCGTTTCGTCGCCGGTTTCAGCGGCGAGCAGTTCGCGCTGCCTGAAGCGGTGGACGCGCTGCGATCGGTCAGAAAGCTGGAGCGCACCGGCGAGCAGGTAACGCTCTCGGCCGCGGACCCGCTCAACCTCGCGGGAATCGTGCTCCCTGGACCGCGCGTCCCCGCGCTGCCTTCGAACTCGCTCACCTACACCGACGGCGCGATGGCCGCCGATTCCGCGCAGAGCCGGCCCGTCGCCGGCGAACGGCCGATGCTGAGCGCCTGACCGCCTGAGCATTTCCATGATCCAGGAGCTTTTCAGGGATCGGAGGCCGTCGCATAACCGCCGATCTTCGGCCACCCAGCGTGTAGCACACAGCCGGCCATCGTGGTTGGCCCGTTGGTGGTGCTATAAGGCACCTAACGGGCCAACCAGGGTGAGCCGGGCGCCGAGAGGGGCCCGGCAATGCCAGTTTTCATGATCGCGGTGCCCTTCGGCGTACATAGTTACCGACAAATGGACCGGGATCATGGAACGTAGTCCTTCCACGCAACCGCTAGGCCAGGCGCCGGTTCCCGCGAGCAGGACCGGCGGATGGTCCCGCTGCGGTGCGAGCTGTGGTCGGTGGTCGCGGTCGGTGGTCGGTGGTCGGTCGGTGGTCGGTGGTCGGTGGTCGGTCGGCGGTCGGCGGTCATACAGCCGATATCCACCACTGCGACACGTGTGATTGCGGCAACCGCCGCCACATTGCCGCTGACTGGGGACGCGCAACCGCGCCGTGCCGCCCAGTAGCCATTCCCCCACTGAGACGCAAGTTACCTACTGAGACCAAGTTACCTATTGCGATACGAGTTACCTATTGGGCACAGATTACCTATTGAGATCAAATTATCTGTTGCGACACAAGCTAGCTACTGAGACCAAGTTACCTATTGCGATACAGGTTACCTATTGGGCACAGATTATCTATTGAGATCAAGTTATCTATTGCGACACAAGCTAGCTACTGAGACCAAGTTGCCTATTGCGATACAAGTTTATCTATTGCGATAGTAACTTATTGCGACACAAGTTAGCTGCTGCGACACAAGTTGACTGGGGTGACGGCGCATGCCGCTGACCAGACAACACTGCTGTGCCGGACTGCTGTGCCGCCGGACTGCCGTGCCGCCGGCCTGCTGTGCCGCCGGCCTGCTGTGCCGCCGGACTGCGGTGCCGCCGCGCGAGCTATTCGCATCCGATGGCTCCCGGATAAACGGACGGGACTATCCCAATGGTGGGTTTCCTGATCGGACAACAGGTAAAGTTCCCGGCCATGCAGCGCTGCGCCTGCGCGGGCCACATGTGAGGGATCGTGATGGACGGCGAACTGCCCGACTCGAACACCCGCCCGCCGAATCGCACCGAGGACCGTTTCGGTGTGCGCGCCGTCGCCCTGGTACTCGCGGGCATCGCCGTCATCGCCGCGATCGGCGTGATCGGCGCGCGGGCGATGCTCGTCCGTGCCCTGTGCGAGCAGGGGCCAGTCCGGTTACGCGTCGCCGCATCGCTGGATATCGCCCCGACGGTGGAGCGGATCGGCACCTATTTCAACGACCTCAACCGCGACGTATCGGGGCACTGCGCCCGGGTGGAGGTCACAGAGGAGCAGCCAGACTTGATGGCCGCTGAATTGTCCGGCCTCAATAGCAGCCAGTACGCGTCCCCCGCCGATGCGTGGGTGCCCGACTCCAGCTTATGGGTGGATGTGGCCCACAACTCGGCCCGCGGTGCGGCGGCGGCTCAGCAGACCGGCGTCTCTGTGGCGCGGTCACCACTGGTGATCACAATGCCAGGCAGACTCGCCGCCCAGCTCAGCGGCGCTTCTCATCGGGTCGGCTGGAAGACGCTTTTCCCGCCGTCACTCGGTGGCCCGCCGTCCTCGCTTGGACTGCAGGTTCAGCTGCCGGATCCGGCGCAGAGCGCGGCGGGCCTCGCCACTTTGGTGCAGGCAAGGAGACTGCTCGGCGACCAGCCGCGAGCGCGCGACCAGTTCACCGCCCTCGTGCACAACGTCGAGCCCACGACTTCCTTCGATGATCCGCAGTCGCTGTATTACTTCGCTGCACTCGCCCAGCCGCCGTGGAACTCGCGGCCGGTAACGGTCACCAGCGAGCAGGCGGTCGAGGCTTTCAACAGAGCCAACCCCCGGCAGCCCCTCGCCGCGTTCTACCCGTCAGGAGAATACGACCTCGACTATCCATTCGTGCTGACGACGTCCGGCCGGCTGAAGGTTCAGACGGCGCAGGAGTTCGAGCAGGTCCTCAGGTCGAGTTTCGCCGCTGCCTACGTCCAGACAGCAGGGTTCAGGCCGGCAGGCGGGCAGAGCCAGCAGGGCGGGAGCCAGCAGGGCGGGAGCCAGCAGGGCGGAAGCCAGCAGGGCGGAAGCCAGTCCGGGATTACCGGGAGCCCGGGGCCGGCCGTCGCGCTCGCTGGAGCAGGAGAAGCCGGCGAGGCGTTGCAGGATTGGAGCCGGCTCAACCTCGGCGACCGTTCCATTGTGCTCTTCGACGTCTCCGGCGTGGAGAACCAGCCGCTCGCATTCGGTGACCCGACCCGCCTGCAGGTGTTGACCCAAGCCGCCAGCCTGGGCTTGTCGCTGTTCCCTGACAGCACGGAAATGGGGCTTTGGGAGTACGCAAGTCACATGCAAGGCGCCCTGCCGTACCGGGAGATGGTGCCGATCGGGCCGCTTCCTGCCCGGCTCGGGCTGCTCACCAGGCGGCAGCAACTGCAGCAGATCGCCGAGACACTCCGGCCCAAGGCCGGCGCCTCCGCGGCCATGTACGCATCGATCCTGGCCGCCTTCCATGAGATGACGGCCCTGTACCGGGCGGACCATGTCAACGCCTTGATCATACTGGGCTCGGGCACGGACACCGACCGGCACGACATCTCACTTGGCGAGCTGCTAAACGGCCTGCGGCAGGCGTACAACCCGCAGCGGCCGGTGGAGATCATCGCAGTCTCGGCAGGAACCGACGGCGAGCTTGGCGCCCTCAGGCAGATCACGGCGATCACCCACGGGGCGTCCTACACCGTCGCCCGGCCAGCCGATATTTCCAGCGTGTTCTTCGATGCCATCGCCCGCCGCATCTGCGTGCCGAATTGCCTGGGCGGCTAGGGCGCAGGTCCCGCACCGCAGGCCGTCAGCCCGATGCGGCGAGCGCGGCCTCGATCTCCGATCGATGGCCGTCCGCGTGCCTGATCGCGACCTCGGCGAGGCGCCGCACCCGGCCGTCGCCAGCGTCCAGGTCGCCCTGGTCGAGCCCGGCCACAAGCGCGGCGATGGCGTCTCCGCTGCTGCGCAGGTGATCCGCCGCCTCAGCCTGGCTCACCTGCGCGGCCTGCGTCGCGTGCTGCGCGTTCAGCTCGTCGATAACGTCCGCGTTCACCGCTGGGCCGCGCCCGGCGAGAATCTCCCGCATCCATCCGGCCAGATACCCGTACGAATGCGCGACGTGATCAACGACCACGCCCACGGGTCTTGGATCGCCACCCAGAACGCACGCACTCCAGTCATCGGCACTGCAGCCTGCTACGAACCCGAGTAGCCGCTGGCGAGCCTCGGTTATGCCGGATGCGTACTCTGCTGGGCTGCGCTCGTCTGACATATCGCGAGCCTAGGGCATTTCTCGTAGATCTCGGTGGATGCGGGCGATGATCCAGGCGGCGACCAGCGCGCAGGCGGGTCATGGCAGCACGGTCCTGCTGGCCGACGAGGCTGGCATCGGCAAGATCGCGCCTTGCCCGCGAAGTGGCAGCGCCGGCGCGCTCGAGAGACCTTATCGTGCTCGCCGGGGCGGGCGGTGGCGGGAGGTGTACCCGCGCCCTGCCGGCCATTCGCCGAGGCGCTGATGTCGGCGGTTCGTCCGGGCGGGCTGCCCGAGGCGAGCGAACTTGATCCGTACCGGCCGGCGCGCGGCTGACGGCCTCAGCGGTAACCTCAACCCCGTCGGGCGCATCTACTACGCGTTCTCCACGCTGCTGTGCATGCCGAACGCGCTGGCCCAGCAGCCAGCCGTTGTCCTCGGTAACCAGGCCGGTCAGGAGCGGATCCGTGACGTCGTCACCCAGGCGGGCTGCACGCGTTTCCGCCGCGCGGCGCAGACACCGTTCAACATCGTTCTCGAAGCCCGTCCGTGACGCGTGTTCCGTGGAGGATTTCCAATGAGCACCTTCGCCCTGGTGCACGGCGCCTGGCACGGCGCCTGGTGCTGGATGCGCCTAGCGGAGCAGTTGCGGCGCCGGGGTCATGACGTGGTGGCCATGGACCTGCCGTGCGAGGACCCCGCGGCGGGCTGCGCGCGGTACGCCGACGTCGTCACGGCGGCGCTGGAACATGCGGATGAGGACGTCGCGCTGGTCGGGCACTCACTCGG
The DNA here is from genome assembly GCA_963727015.1 of uncultured Actinomycetota bacterium. Lineage (GTDB taxonomy): Bacteria > Actinomycetota > Actinomycetes > Streptosporangiales > Streptosporangiaceae > DATFVJ01. The sequence continues at coordinate 102,279 of CAVSEV010000013.1, forward strand.
CGGACTGACCATTCCCCTGGTCGCCGCCCGCCGGCCAGTACGACGCCTTATCTTCCTTTGCGCGTTGTTGCCAGAGCCCGGACGCAGCCTCGATGACCAGGCCGCCGAGAACCCCGCCATGATCTGCCCAGGGGTCGGCGCGGGCCAGCAGGCTCATCCTGACGGGTCGACATCGTGGGACGCCGCCAGCGCCGCAAGCACCCTCTACCCTGACTGCCCGCCAGCCATCGCCCAGTGGGCGTCCGGCCAGCTACGGCGGCAGAACTGGAAGCCGGCCCAGGAGGTATCGCCGCTGCCCGACTGGCCCGCGACCGAGGCACGCTACATCCTGTGCGCAGACGACGCGGTAATCAGCGCCGACTGGGCCAGGCAAGCCGCGCCGGACAGGCTCGGCACGATCGCGACCGAGCTGCAAGGAGGCCACAGCCCCTTTCTCAGCCGGCCAGCGGAACTTGCCGACGTTCTGCACGCCCAGCTCTAGCTAAGGGACGAGATCGTGGGCGAGGTGCTGAAGAGCTACCTCGGCACCGACCCAGCGGGTCAAGGTCACCGTCGCCGCCGGCGTGTGACGCTGGATGGTGAGGTGGAGAACAGGAGCATGGTCCCGCTCGCGGTCCGCATGACGTACGCGGTCGCCTGCGTGGTGGATGCCATAAGCGGGCTCGCGTTCGAAGTCGACGACGCTCATCGGCCGATGGCCGCCGACATGACTGGCAACTGACCAAGTCTGCTTGCTGTCGATTCACGGGGGCTGTCGATTCACGGGGGCTGTCGATTCAACGGGGCTGTCGATTCATGGGCCGTAGATTCATGGGGCTCAGGCTGCCTGCCCATGGCGGCTCGGGCTGCCTGCTCTTGGGCCGCTCGGGCTGCCGCTCTTGGGCCGCTCGGGCTGCCGGCTCTTGGGCCGCTCGGGGTACCGGGCCGCAGCGCGCGCCGCCGGATGGGAGACTGGCGGCAGGGCGGGCAAGTAGGCGCCCTCAGGTCGCGCCCACGTCGGCCTGCGGTGCCTGGAATGGCGGAACGAAGGAGCGGTCGCGGTGGACAGCACCGTCAACGATGTAATGACCAGGAGTGTCGCGGCTGTCCGTGAGACGGCCGGCTATAAGGAAATCATCACGATGATGCAGCGGCGCCACATCAGCTCTTTCCCAGTGCTTGACGCGGCCGATCGCGTTGTCGGCGTCGTGTCCGAGGCCGATCTGCTGTTCAAGGAGGTTGGGCCGGAACCCTTTACCGGGCCGGCAGGGTCGCTGCTAGCGACGGGCCGCCGCGGGGAGCGGGCCAAGGCGGCCGCTGTGACCGCCGGCGAGCTGATGAGCCAGCCCGCCGTCACGATCGGCCCTGATGCGACCCTGGCCGAGGCGGCCAAGATGATGTACGCGCGGCGGGTGAAGCGGCTGCCGGTTGTGGACGACGCCGACCGGCTGATCGGGGTCATCAGCCGGGTAGACGTGCTGAGCGTTTTCGGTCGGCCGGACGAGCAGATACGCGACGATGTGATCAAGAAAGTCATCGCCGGCGAGTTCTCGTTGGACCCGAACGCGTTCGGCGTGACCGTGGCTGGCGGCATCGTCACGATCACTGGGCAAGCCGATACCGATGCGATCGCCCTTCGCCTGCTTAACACCGTCAAGCACGTCGAGGGCGTGGTCGATGTGCGTGACAGGCTCGGCTACCCGAGCTAGGGCATAGATCCCAGTGGACGCGGGCGGTGATCCAGGCGGCGATCGGCAAGGCCCTGCTTGTTCTCGAGGAGCCGATAGTGGGAGCTGTCGGCGACGACGACTGGGGGCTCGCCGCTCTCGCCGCGGGGCGGGTGTCGCGGAACCCGACTGCAGGCTAAGCACGGCGGCGCCGCGCCCGGCATGTGACGAGCGTCACGGCATCCTCCTTGTTTGCCCGGGACTGGAGCAGGCGATAGTACTCAGGCCAGAAGGCTTGTTTCTTCTACTGCGCCTGCCTACCGGGCAGGCCTAGCCTGCCTACCGAGCAGGCCCAACGAGGCTTCATCCTGCGACACGGGAGGATCACAGCCGCGCAAGCCTGGTGGATTCAGCGCGACCCGGGGTATCTTTCCTGCGGGCATTCTCAACAGTGATCACCAGACGAGCTGACAGCTCAATGACTTCTCGCCAGGCCGTGCGCTACCTGCAGAAGAACGGCGGACAAGCAAATGGCTACTCAGCGCAATATCTTGATCGTCGGCGGCTACGCACGGCAGAACGCCGGCGACGCCGCTCTGCTGCACGCAATCATTCTGCAGGTGGAAAAAGCGTTCCCAGGTTGCCTGGTTGAAATAGCTGGCATGGAGGATCCGCGCCTGCACCAAGATTTCGAGGGTGTGCAGAACCTCGGCTCGATGCGCCGATACGCGGACGAAGAAGGTATCCCACGTTTCGTCCGTGCCGCCCGCAAGGTCCTTTTCCTCGCCATTGGAATGTCATGGTTCGTCGCGCCTGCCCGTTGGTACCGGTGGCCTTCCTCCTGGCTGCCAGCAGAAGTACGGGCGGAGCTGGCGGCGATCGAGCGGGCCGACCTGCTCGTCTCGCTGGTGGCCGCGGGCGGGTACCTGCAAGGAGCTGACCAGCCGGGTCTTGGCCCACGGGTCATCTACCAGCTCCTGCCGCTGATGCTTGCGCAGCGGCTCGGCAAGCCGGTCGTGTGCGCGCCACAGTCCTACGGCCCGTTCTCGGCTCGGCTGTCGGCGTGGATCGTTGCGAGGACGCTCAGCCGGGCGCGCCTGGTCCTTGCCCGGGAAGACATCAGCCTCGCGGAACTTAACAAACTGCGCCTGCCGGACGGCGTCGCGCAGCGTGCGGTGGACTCTGCCTTCACCCTTGACCTACCGCGACGGGACCGCGCCGATCAGCACGCGTGGCGGGTCTCCCACGGCGTCGGCGTCGGCGACGCGCTGGTCGGGTTGACGGTCCGCCGCTGCCTTCCCGCGGCGCAGCAGGCATGCTACGAGGCGGAGCTCGCGGCATTCGTAGACCTGGTCCATGAGGTCCCCGGCCACCGCGTGGTGATCTTTCCGCAGGCCACCGCTGCTGATCAGCGGGACGACGACCGGATCGCGTCGCGGGCAGTCGCTGGGCTGTGCCGCGGGCGCACACAGCCGATCCTGCTGGAAACGGAGGCTGACTTCCGTGGCGTGGCCTCGTTCATCGCCGACCTGGACTACCTGGTCGGCACCCGGTTCCATTCGGTAATTTTCGCGCTGGCGGCACGTGTTCCCTGCATCGCCATCGGATATGAGCACAAGACGCGCGGAATCATGCGCGACCTAAGCCTCGACGGTTGGGTGCTCCCGGCACGGGAGCTATCTGCTGTTGGTCTTCATGGCCTGTTCGGCAAGCTGGCGAAGCACCGGTCGGACTACCGGGCACATCTTGATCACGTCATCCCGCGCTACGTGGAACGTGGGCGCGCAATAACGGACGCGCTCGCTCGCGCCTACAATGGATACCCTAGGCAGGCGGAAGGGGAGAACTCCGTGAGTTCAAGCCCGATCGTATACGAACAGGACTGTCATATCTGCCGCAGCTCAATTGCCGCCTAACCCTGACGCGAGCAGCGATCTTGAAGGGCCTGGTCAGCTAACGCGGCCGTGGTATTAGCCAATGTCACCCGGCACGACTGCACCGTGTGCCCGCAGCGCTGTGTGAATGTCCGCCATCGCCAGCTGCTCGAGTTCGACACCGGAATGCGCCGACAAGGCCGCCATCGCGCCTGCCGCCTGGCCCATCGCCATGCACGACGCTTGGACACGGTAGGCCGAGCTGGCCTCCTGGTCACCCGCGATACAGCGGCCAGCGGCCAGGAGCCACTCACTGCCCGCAGGGAGCATCGCTCCCCGGGGAATGGTCGGGAATGTGCCCTCTTCCAGCCGGTGCAGATCGATCCCGTCGCCGCTTGGCCGGTGGATGTCGATCGGGTAGAAGCTATAACAGACCGCGTCCTCCCACAATCGCCCGCTGGCATAATCGCGGGCGGTGATCCGCTTTTTGCCCCGGATCGTGCAGCTCTCACGTATGCCGCACTCCGCGGCGGCGAAGTCGATCGTCAGGTTCTTCAGGCCTGGCTGGCCGCGCAGGAAGCAATAGATCCGCATCAACGCCGCTCGCGCGGCGACCTCTGCCGCCGTGCGGCCCGCGCTCGTGCTCCCGTCGATCCCCGTTACGTTGAGAGAGTTCTCGCCTCGCTGATGCAGAAAGGTGCGCGGCCCATCTTTGTGCATGGCGAGATCGGATGGCAGCAGCGAACCCGCAGCCACCGCGTCTTGGCATGCGCGATCGAGGAGCTTGTAGTCCAAGGCGGCAGGGTCGTAACCGCTCAGCCTGACGTTGAGCGTCCCTGGCTGGAGATCCTTATTCCGCTCCAGTTCGAAACCCGCCAGCGCCACGGCGTTGGCGTCCCCGGTGCAGTCGACCAGCACGCGAGCATGCTCCTCGCGGAGCCCTTCTTTGCCACACAACGTCAGGCGCCATTCGCTCTGCTGCCTGCCGACCCCGGCAAGTATGGTGTGCAGCGCAAGCGTGGCACCTGAGCCGAGGACGGCCTCGTCGAGCAACGCGGCGTAGATAGTAGCGTTGACGCGGACCTGAAGCATGTTGGGCGGCCTGTCGTACTTGGTGAAATCGGGCAGGCGGTCACCCGCGAGGTGCACGGCACGGTTCACCAGATGCCAGCCGATGCCGGCGATCACCTGTTTGCCCCACGCGTGAAACAGGCCGGGAACGTTGATGGCGGCGCTCGTGATCGTCCCGCCGAGCATGCCGTTCTTCTCAACCAGCAACGTCCGCGCACCCAGTCGCGCTGCTTGAATCGCCACGACCGACCCCGCAGGGCCGCCCCCGACAACGGCAACGTCGTAGCTCAACCTCGCTCCCTATCTATCAGCCGGTTCTAGGTGCATTGCGCTCGCCCAATCCAACGCCGCCGCGGGCCCGCGGCCGCCGCGCCGCCGCCGCGACTGCAGGCTACGCCCCGCCGGGCTGCCATCGCCCAACTCGACGGCTACGGCCGGCCGTGTCACGTTCTGCTCGGTCGCACGGGCCGCCAGGCGGGCGCCCGGCTTCACCGTGAGCGACATGAACGCCACCATCCTCTCGCTACGATCGGCGGCCCTGCAGGCGGCCCCCGGCGTCCCTGCTGCCCGGTCATGAGCTTTCAGGAAAATCGCCAGTTCGAACGTAGTTATCGTGAACGTCGCCGCCGGAGGCGAATTTTCTGACAGGAAGCCGGTCTGCAGATAAGTCGCAGTGACACGGTCCTTCGGCACGTACTCCCACACCCAGTCTCCAGGCGACGACGCTGATCGGCACGAGTGTGCGGAAACGCCCGGCGCGCCGCAACGTCAGGCATCGATTCGCTCCCATGTCTGCTGCAGGCAGCGCCCGACCGTGCGCGGCAGCGTTTCGTGATTGTATCGGTTTCCCCGCGCTGGACCGAAATGGCCGTCGTATCCGGAAACCCCGCTATGATCCGTTCTTGTGTTAACTTTCCGGCGCTATCCGCGGGTTAGTTAACGCAAAAACGGATCATGAGGGAAGTGGGCGGACCGGGTGACGGTGCATGGGCCACTTCGTGCCATTTGAAGGCCTGTCCGCCGCCTGGCCCGGCAGTGACGCCGGTAATGCCGAGCTTGTCATGATCGTGGTGCAAAACTCATCGTTATGCGCGGAATAAGCCGCGATCATCTAAACCGTGTCGTAATACGTGATCGTCGGGCACTGTGAATGGCACAGACTGGCAGCCGTTTCTAGCGGCGCCCTATAGGGCGGCGGCGCGCTGCCTGCCGGCGCGGGACGCTGCCTGCCGGCGCGGGACGCTGCGTGCCGGCGCGGGACGCTGCGTGCCGGCGCGGGACGCTGCCTGCGGCGCGGGATGCTGCCTGCGGCGCGGGATGCTGCCTGCCGGCGCGGGATGCTGCCTGCCGGCGCGGGATGCTGCCGGCCGGCGCGGGACGCTGCCTGCCGGCGTGGCGCGCCACGCGACGCCGCAGCCACGACCCTGTGATGCCGACGACAAGACCGGCCGCCCCCTGCTGACAGCCGGGGGCGCTCGAGTTCATCCCGCGGCCGCCCGATCCACCTGGCTACCGCGGCCTCCCCTTCATCAACCCCTTCATCAACCCCTGACAGGCCCCTCTTGACCTGGCATTTTGCCGAAAACCAGGACAAACGAGCCCAAATCTGCGCACGGTAAATACGGTCGCCCTAGCACAAAACGCCCATCTGGCGAGCAGTACCCGGCCGACCGTGAAGCGCTGCCCGGTTCAGGCAAGCGCACGAAGGAAGGAGGCAGGCCCCTGGCCAACCGAGGCCGTTTTCACGCGCACAAAAGGAGAACAGATGCTGCACCGAACATTTGTGATCATCGTGTCCCTAGCCTTGGCGTCGCTGGCGTTCACCACCCTGCCCGCCCACGCCGCCACGCGTTCCGTCCGGCAGCCCCTACGATACCTCGCCTACGAGTACGCCCTCAAGCAGCACGGCAAGTGGTACTGCTGGGGCGGCACCGGGCCGTCCTGCTACGACTGTTCCGGGCTCGTTTACGCGGCCTACGGGAACATTCACATCTGGCTGGGCCGGACCACGTACGACATGCTCCGCAGCGGCCGCCTGGTCCGCGTTAGCCATGCCCAGGCGCGGCGCGGAGACCTGGCCTTCTTTGGCACCGGGCATGTGGAGCTGGTCGATCGAGCCAACATCACGTTCGGGGCGCACGAATCTGGCACGCGGATCGGGTGGGCGTGGTCCAACTCCTACTGGCACCCAACGGCCTATTACCACGTCAATGGCACCGGATGAGGTTGACGGCGCGGGAGTAGGCGCGACCGCACGCCAGCGCAGCGCATTTGCCGCAGCCTAGTTGATCACCTGGTACGTCAGATGGATGCGGCATTGAACATCGCTGCCGGTGTCGATTTCGCCCTCTTGCCGTCTTCCAGAAGCGCTTCGGTCCGGAGCGATCCGGGTCCGGATCACCGGGACCAGGAGTGACCCAGGCCCGGTGACCCGGGCCCGGAGTGACCCAGGCCCGGTGACCCGGGCCCGGAGTGACCCAGGCCCGGTGACCCGGGCCCGGAGTGACCCAGGCCCGGTGACCCCGGACCCGGAGTGACCCAGGTCCCGGTGTGATCCAGGTCCGGAGTGACCGGAGTGATCCGGGGCGGGTGAGGCGTGCACGAGAGCCTCCCTATCGTCACTGCTTCGCGATGCCTGTTACTGCCTCAGTTGCCGACGTCGCAGCGACAACCTGTTGCTCTCCAGAGGTCATGTCCCGGACAGTGACATTGCCTGCTGCCCATTCGCCCGGCCCTATGATCACGATCACACGGACCCCGGCCTTATCGGCACGGGCGATCTCCTTGCTGAGCTTGCGTACCTCAACGGGTATGCTCGTCCGCCAGCCCGCGCGCCGCAGTCGCCCGGCGATGCTCCGTGCCGCCGCGCTGAGGTCTTCGGTCACTGGGATTACGGCGACGTCGGCTTCGGCGCGAGGTTTGGGCAGCAGGTCATGCGTGTCGAGGAAGTCGAACAGCGTGACATCACCCATGCCGAACCCGACGCCGGGAATGCGCTGACTGGAAAAGAGCCCGACAAGATCGTCGTAGCGCCCGCCACCAAACAGCGAGCGGCTATTGGCGGGATCTCGGTCGAAGACCTCAAAGACGGTCGACGTGTAGTACTCGAAAGCCCTGACAATAAGCGGGTCGAAAGTCACCAGGTCCTTCGCGTCCGATTGCAGAACCTTCGCCAGGTGCGACCGCTCTAGGACATCAGATGGCAGCTCAGCCAGCGCGTCCTCGCCCGCCTTCAGCACGGCCTCTAGGTGGTCGAACTGGGTGTCGCTCATGCCCGCGTCGGCGGCGTCGGCCCGTATCTTATCTCGTGGTGCTTTTTCCCAGCGATCGATAATGCTGGACACGGCACGTACGCGGTCGGCGGGCACGCCTACGATCTGAGTGAGGATGCCCTCCAGCAGGACGCGGTCGCTCGCGCGCAGAACGTACATTTCCCGAGTCGCACCGACCGCAGCCATCATGTCGTGCACGACACTGAAAATCTCGATATCCGCGTTCGTACTTTCCGATCCGAAGATGTCGACGTTGATCTGCCAGTGCTCTCGGACCCGCCCGCGCTGGGGCCGTTCGTAACGGTGGCAGTTGACTTGGCAGTACCAGCGAACGGGGAACTGGAGGGCGCCCGCGTGCCCGGCGATCATGCGGGCGGCCGAAGGAGTCATCTCCGGCCGCAGCGCCAGGCGGCGACCCCCACGGTCGGTGAGGGTGTAGAGCTGAAGCTCGGCGATTTCCTGCCCGGACTTGGCTTCGTAGATCTCCGCAGGTTCCAGGACGGGACCGTCATACCGCAGGAAGCCGTAGCTCTCCGCGACTTCGTAGAGCCGATGAAACACCTGCTGTCTCACCGACATCTCCGGGGGAAGGAAATCCCGTGTCCCGCGGTATGGTGCGGTCGGCAGGAAGCGGCTCACGGTCAGCTTCTCCGTTCGGATCGGATGGCGCGCGACGGGGTTGGCACGGTCAGCGTAGCCGGGTCGGCGCGGACTGTATGAACGATAAATGCCACGCGCTCGCCGACCGGTCCGTAAGGCAGCCTGACAACAGGTATGCCCAGTTCAGTGTAGATTTCCGGTATGCCCAGTTCAGTGTAGATTTCCTCGATCGCGGCGACGAGCCGACGGCAGAAGGCGGCTTCGACCTGGCCGACTGTGGGCAGCCCGGATGACCGGGGCTCGGCCAGGAAGGCTAGGTCGTAGCGAGCTGACCGGCAGGCTGCGGCCTCAGCCTCGGCCAAGGGCCAGCGCCCGATGTGCGAGCGCGCCGGCGTCCTTGCCGCATGCGCTGGCCTGCCCGAAACCGCCGAATCTCATCTTGCGGAAGCGCGCGATGTCAGCCCACTGGAGTCCCTGAATGCCAGCTCGCAAGGTCATTTGGACGGAGGAAACCTGGCGGATGGGCCGACCTCAGCTTGGCCGCTGAGCTGAACGAGGATGGCGGCGAACTGGTCGGCGTGAGCTGGGGTGGGTGAGCTCCGGGCGCGGGGGTCACCCGAGGGCTGACCGGAACAGATCGCGGCGATACCGGAATGTCGAGTGAAAAATGTCGGTGCGGGGCGCTAGTTTCGGCACATGCAGCATCTCGTGTCGGGTCACGTCGGTCCCGCCGCCCTGGAAGGCGCCGCCGGAGTGCCGCTCCATAGCGCACAAACCGAGGCGTGGGAACGGTCATTAGCGTCGCTGCTGGAGCCTCGGCCAGCCCCGCGCGGAGCCGCTGGCGCCAGTGGAACACCGCTGGCCGTCGAGCTGACCCTGTCGGGGAACCCGCACCAGGCGCAGCCACGCGGCCATGCGCTGGCACGCGGGCAGGCGGCGGGCGGGCAGGCGGCGAGCGGGCAGCCGCTGAAGCTGCTGGCCCGGCTGGTGCAGACGGGCAGGAACGGCAGCTGGATCGGCGGTGGTCTGAGCTGGGCCAAACTCGACTCCCTACACTATTACGGCGCCTTCCCCGCCACGCATGTGCGGTGGCTACAGGAGATGTACGCCCTCTACCGGTCGCGCAGTAACCGTTCGGCCTACTACCCGTATGGCTACGCTTACGGTGACGAAAAGTCGATCGACCTGTCCGCGTTCGAATCTCGCCAGCTCTGGCCGATGCTGGACGAGGCTGAGTCGATCGGGCTGCCGCTTGTGTACGGGCGCAAGCTGGGAGTGGTGCAGAAATACCGTTCCGCGGAGCTGTGCTTGGACGTCACAGGCGGCGAACCTTCCGGGTCGCTCGTGATCACCCCGCTAATCCGCGTCGACGGGATGCATCATGACGCCGCACCGGTCCGGTTCATCGGTACTGCCGGTCACGGCCTGGTCTACGTCGACCCCGCGGAGGCCCAGGCGAGCAGCGATCACGGCGGCTGGCGTTTCCGGCTGGCCAAGCTCGCCAAGGCCGTTCCGCCGCAACTGCAGCGTATGGCGCTGGAGAACGAGCGATTGGAAGTTCCCGCCGCTGAGCGGCCCCGGTTTCGCGATGGATACTATCCCCGGCTGCGGCACGCGGCCACGGTGATCTCGTCGGATGGATCGTTCACACCGCCGGCGATTTCTGATCCGACCCTGGTACTGCACGCCTGCTATGGCAACGGCCACGACCTCGACATCAGCTGGGATTGGGCCTACCAGGTTGGCGATTCGCGGCTAAGCGCATCGCTGCATCCGGGTCCGCCGGAGGCCGGATACCGGGATCTGGACGCCGAGGAGACGATCCTGGCCAGCCTGGGCCTTCCGCTCGATCGCTTCGGACTGCTCCGCCCTGATCCGGTATCCGCCGATCCGCAGCAGGCTCTCGCGCCGCACAGCCAACTCGGCGGCATCGACACCATGCGGTTCACCACCGAGTTGCTGCCGCTGCTGAAGGATCAGCCCGGGGTGGCCGTCGAGGTCACCGGAGCCCCCGCCGACTACCGCGAGGCAGGCGACTCGCTACGCATCGGCGTGTCGGCCGACGAGGTGGCCGGGGACACGGACTGGTTCGACCTCGGGGTCACCATCACGGTTGAGGGACGGCAGGTTCCTTTCACGGACGTATTCGTGGCGCTCAGCCATGGCGAGCCGCACCTGCTGCTGGACGACGGTGCCTACTTCTCCTTGCAAAAACCCGAGCTGCAGACGCTGGCCAGGCTGATAGCGGAGGCGCGGGCGCTGCAAGACTCCCCGCAGGGGACGCTCAAGATCAGCAGGTTCCAGGCAGGACTGTGGGACGAGCTCACCGAACTGGGAGTGGTAAACCACCAGGCGCGGGCGTGGCAGCAGCAGGTCCAGGGACTGCTGTCGATTGACGCCGTCGACTGCGAACAGCCACCGGCGACGCTGCAGGCACGGCTGCGCCCCTACCAGATGGACGGATTCCAGTGGCTGGCGTTTCTCTGGCAACATCAGCTCGGCGGCATCCTCGCCGACGACATGGGGCTCGGCAAGACGCTGCAGTCGCTGGCCCTGATCAGCCACGCCAAGCAGGCCGACCCCACCATTTCGCCTTTCCTCATCATCGCGCCCACGAGCGTGGTGCCGAACTGGTCGGCCGAATCCAGACGGTTCACGCCAGGACTGAAAGTGGTGTCGATTTCTGACACGGTATCTCGCCGCGGCCAATCCCTCGACGACATCATCGCCGGCGCCGACGCGGTGGTCACGTCATATACCTTGTTCCGGATCGACTTCGACGCCTACGCGAGGATGCCCTGGTCGGGACTGATCCTGGACGAGGCCCAGTTCACCAAGAATCACCAATCGAAGATCTACCAGTGCGCGCGGCGGCTGCCGGCCCCGTTCAAGCTCGCCATCACCGGCACCCCGATGGAGAACAACCTGATGGAGCTGTGGTCGCTGCTGTCGATCACAGCCCCCGGACTGTTCCCTAATCCGACACGTTTCCGCGATTACTACGCCCGCCCGATCGAAAAACAGGGCCACGCCGACCTGCTGGCCCAGCTGCGGCGGCGGATCAAGCCGCTGGTCAAACGGCGTACGAAGGAACAAGTGGCGGCCGAGCTGCCCGCGAAGCAGGAGAAGGTACTGGAGATAGACCTGCATCCGCGACACCGCAAGCTCTACCAGACTTACCTGCAACGGGAGCGGCAGAAGGTCCTCGGCCTGATCGACGACATGAATTCCAACCGGTTCACGATCCTGCGCTCGCTCATGCTGCTGCGCCAGCTAAGCCTGCACGCCGGGCTCGTCGATGACACGCACAGGGACCTGCCGTGCAGCAAGATCGACGCCATACTCGAGCAGCTTCATGACGTGACCACCGGCGGACATCGAGCGCTGGTATTCAGCCAGTTCACCGGATTTCTCGACATGGTGCGCCGGCGACTGGACGCCGCGGGCGTGCAGTACTGCTATCTGGACGGCAAGACACGCAACAGAGCCACGGTGGTCCAGTGCTTCAAGGACGGCTCGGTTCCGGTCTTCCTGATCAGCCTCAAAGCAGGCGGATTCGGTTTGAACCTCACCGAAGCCGACTACTGCTTCCTGCTGGACCCGTGGTGGAATCCCGCGACAGAGGCGCAGGCTGTGGACCGGACCCACCGCATCGGGCAGACGCGCAACGTCATGGTGTACCGCCTCATTGCCAAGGACACCATCGAGGAGAAGGTCATGGCCCTGAAGGCGCGAAAAGCCGAGCTGTTCTCCAGCGTCCTGGATCACGGCAACGTCTTCGGCGCCAGCCTGGACGCCGACGACATTCGCGGGCTATTCGCCTAGCTCCCCGGATCCGTTGTGCCTGTGCCGATTCACCAGCCACGTCCACCGCGTCCACCGTGTTCCCAGCTACGGGGCGGATCCGTTCAGCTGGCTTGACGCGGCGCTCACCATCTACGCCCGCCGCCGGTTCGACGTCCTGCTGCCTACCCAGGAGCAGGTCGCCGTCCTGTCGTGCAGCGCCGGCCGGCTCCGGGAAGCGGGCGTGGTTACGGCCGTGCCGCCCTTCGGGCCCTGGCACAGCTGCAGGACAAGCTGTCCGCCTTCGCCACCGTGACCCGCCTGCACATTCCGCAGCCTGCGGCGACGGTGATCGTGGCGCCGGAGGCGCTGGCGGCCTGGGACGAATTCCCAATCTTCCTGAAGACGCCGATCGGCACGGCGACCAGCGGCGTCCGCCGCATCGCCGCTGCCGGCGAACTTGACGAGCTCGGGCCGTCGTGGGGCTGCGGCGTTCGCGGCGGGCGGACTGCTCGCGCAGGCGCCGGTCGAAGGACAACTGGTAATGGTTCAGGCGATCTTCGCCGCCGGTGAACTCCTCGCTTTCCACGCATGCGCCCGGGTTCGCGAGGGAGCGCAGGGCGGTGCGAGCCACAAGCGAAGCATTGCCGTGCCCGCCGTGCGCCACCACATGGCGGAACTCGGCAAGGAACTTGGCTGGCATGGTGCCCTGTCGGCTGACGTTATCCTCGGCCCGGCAGGCCCGGTGTTCATCGATATCAACCCCCGCCTCGTCGAACCGGTCAATGCCCTTCGATCCGGCGTCGACCTGGTCGCGAGCCTGCTGGAGGTCGCGCGATCAGCGCCGCAGGAACCGCAGCCGGCCGCTTCGGCGGGAGTCAGCACCCATCAGCTGCTGCTCGCCGTGCTCGGCGCCGCCCAGCACGGCGGACGCCGCGACATTCTCGGCGAACTCCTTACTGCGTGCCTTCACCGTGGCGCCTACCGCAACAGCACAGAAGAACTCACGCCCCTGCGCCACGACCCGCGGTCGGGCGTCCTGCTGGCCGTCGCCGTGGCGGCCACTGTCATCCGCCCGCGAGCATGGAAATGGTTCGCCTCAGGAAGCGTCGCGGCGTACGCACTGACGCCAGCCGGGTGGGCCAGATTGCCGACCGGGCGACGCAGTGGCACGCCTGCGGAAGCCGTTAAGCCGCAATATCCCGAACGGCCCACGCGTGCTGTTTCCGAGCATCGGCGCTGGTCGATGTCGCGGCCGTCCGGGGACCTGCCCAGCGCTCCGCGTGGAACGTCGGCGCAAATAATGCTGAATAACGTCATCTAAAAGCCCATATCCCGGTCGGTTTGCCGACCGGTTTCTGCTACCGGGTTTCGGCGATTTACTTCCTTACATTGATGCCATAGCATAGAACTTCACGCTGCGGCCGCAATCATTTATGTCGGCGCTTATTGACACCTTCTGGCGGGAGCAAGCCCGATGCCCGAGATAACCCGCCGCCGTCTCCTGACCACGGCTGGCGTAACGGCCGCAGCTGCTTTCGCTGCCGAATTCCTGCCGCCCAACCTGCGCCGCGCCATGGCAGCAGCCCCCAGCCGGGACAGCGGAAGCTTGAGCGACATCAAGCACATTGTGATCCTCATGCAGGAGAATCGTTCATTCGACCATTATTTCGGCACACTGCCCGGGGTGCGGGGATTCTCTGACCCGGCCGCCTTGCAGCTGAGCACCGGACGGCCGGTTTTCTACCAGCCGTATGCAGGCAGTCCCGACGGGTATCTCCTCCCGTTCCATCTGGATACGACCACAACGAGTGCGCAGGCCATCCCCTCCACGAGCCACGCATGGACCGTTCAGCATTCGGCGTGGAACGACGGGCAGATGGACAACTGGCTGCCCGCCCACGTCGCCGCAGATGGCGCCAACGGTCCGTTTACGATGGGTTACTACACGCGCGAGGACATACCATTCCAATTCGCTTTGGCCGAGTCATTCACGATCTGTGACAACTACCACTGTTCGGTGTTCGGCCCGACATGGCCGAACCGGCTCTACCTCATGAGCGCCACCATCGACCCGCTCGGCGACAACGGCGGGCCGATCCTCACAAACACCGATCCCATGGCATACCGCTGGCAAACCTATCCGGAGGCTTTGACCACAGCGGGGGTGACCTGGCGGGTCTACCAGGAGGCCGACAACTACGGGTGCAACATGCTCGAGCGTTTCCAGAGTTTCCAGGACGCGCCGGTCACCTCACCGCTTTACCGCAACGGCCTGCGCACGTACCAGGCAGGCCAGTTCGAGTACGACGCCGCGCATGACTTGCTGCCGACCGTGTCGTGGCTCATACCAACCAGCTACCAGTCCGAACACCCCCACTACACACCGGCCTCCGGTGCGGACTTCGTCGCAAGCAAGATCGAGGCCATCGCGTCCAACCCCGACGTGTGGGCCAAGACCGTCTTCATCCTCAACTACGACGAGAACGACGGCCTCTTCGACCACGTGCCGCCGCCCACTCCGCCGTGGGGCACGCCGCTCGAATTCGTCGACGGCTTGCCGATCGGCGGCGGGTTCCGGGTGCCATGCATCATCGTGTCCCCGTGGACGCAGGGTGGCTGGATCGCCAGCGAGGCGTTTGACCACACCTCCACGCTGCAGTTCCTCGAGCGCGTTACCGGCGTCGCCGCCGCGAACCTGACCGGCTGGCGGCGGTCCGCCTTCGGCGACCTCACGTCGGCGTTCGGCTTCCCTGCCCGCGCTCGGTTCCCGCGGCTGCCCGACACCAAACGCCAGCTCGCGCAGGCCGACTATGAGATCAGCAACTTCCCCGCGCCGGGGGTGCCCGCGGCCAACAGCGGGCCCCCCGCCCAGGAGACCGGCACACGGCCACGCCCCCGCGGCGGCTCCGCGGCAACAGGCTGACATCCGGCGCCATGTGTTCTCGAGCCGGCGCGCGGGGACGTGACACGCCGCGCAGCCGTTAGGGCGTGTCCTGTAGATCTTTGGCGGCGCGGCAGTGCCGCCCACGACCCCAGACGACGACCGGGGTCACCGGCGGCACTGTCGTCGTCGCCGATAGTTCCACTATCGACTCCTCGAGAACAAGCAGGGCCTTGCCGGATCGCCGCCTGGAGCACCGCCCGCATCCACCAAGATCTACGGGACACGCCCCAGGGAGAGGTATCGCGCCCTCACGCAGAACGGTTCCGGCCGGGACCGCACGCTGGCTCGCGCACCGGCCCGGCGCGGCCAGTTGTCATCCGGCCGCGACGCGAGCGATGGTGTCATCATGACAGTCGCGCTGATCACCGAAGCGGACGCGAACCCGCGCGAGTCTGACTACCTTGCCAGTGAGCTATCGCGAGACGGTATCGAGGTGCGGCGCGCCGGCGGGGCGGAGATCACCTCGGCTGCGGCGGACGCGGCCATCCTGGTCCCTTTCGTCAGCACGCAGGTCACGGCCGACGTCATGCGCCGAATGCCGCAGCTTCGGCTGATCGCGACGAGGTCGACGGGCACCGACCACATCGACCTCGATGAGGCCGCACGCCGGAGGATCAGCGTGAAAAATGTGCCCGACTACGGCAGCGTGGCCGTGGCCGAGCATACGTTCGCGCTGCTGCTGACGCTGACCAGGATGCAGCCTAACCTCGCGCCCGGCACCGACCTTTCCGGCAAGACCATCGGCGTGATCGGCACCGGCGCCATCGGCCGGCACGTCATGCAGATAGCGCATGGTTTTGGCATGAACGTGCTCGCCTACGACCTGGAGCAGCGCCCGGGAATCCGCTACGCCCCGCTGGATGATCTGCTGGGCCAGGCCGACGTGCTGACATTGCACATCCCCGCCGCTCCTGCCACCCGTCACTTCATCAACCGTGACCGGATCGCGCTGATGAAGAAGGGCGTGATCATCATTAACACGGCCCGCGGCTCACTGATCGACACGCGGGCGCTTGCGGTGGCGTTGCGAACAGGACAGGTGGCGGCGGCAGGCCTGGACGTCGTCGAGCCGGTGAGCGATGCCGAATGGGGTACGGCATTGCCGAACACCGTGGTGACCCCGCATATCGCCTACAACACACGCGAGGCGATCCGCCGCATCTCCGGCATCACGCTCGGCAACATCCGCGAGTGGCTGCGCGGAAATGACGCAAGATCATAAGGACTTCAGGGCACGGAGCAGTGCCTGGACCTGCTCCTTAGCGACCTCGACCAGGGGCCGGCGGCCACAAATTCCAATTCGAGCACCGCGTAGCCTTCCCGGCGCCGGCCGCGACACGGCCCAGGCGCGCAGCCGTTCGCGCCCCGCTCGGTATCGCAGCCAACGGGCGGAGACCCCCGCGCAGCCGTTCGGTATCTGCGGGTGGCAGGCCTTTGATCCTGAACGGCTGCCGCAGACGGCTCGCCCATGATCGGCGACTCGCGCGCGAGCTGCGCTCAGATCCACGAGCCCTAGGCGTCGGCGGCGGAGCGGAACGTTTGCGGCGGCAGGCGTTCGGCATCGGAAACCACGGCGTCCAGCCAGTCGAAACTGTCGCGAGCGGCCCGCATCCGCTCGGAGCGCGGGTCGGCGGGCCCGACCAGTTGAATCCCGTCCTGCGCGACCTCACGGAACAAAACGAGCGCGGCCAGGCGCCGGTGCAGCACCGCCATCCACGCGTCGTTGTCGATCCGGTACCGGACCACCCGGTCACCCGGCTGCCGGCCTTGCTGGACGAATCCGGCCGCCGTGAGGAACCGCAGGCTGCCAGCGACGGACGAGCGGCTGGATCCGATAGCGCGCGCTATGTGCCCGGCGGACTGCTGCGGCGGGTCACAAATCATCAGCCAGCCCAGTACCCTCCCGGTGACCATTGCGACGCCGTACTGGCCGGCGGCGAACACCGCGAGCTGCTCCACCCAGTTACGCACCTGCTCGTCGGTCAGATTCAACGGCCTCGGTGTCACCGCCCACCACTCCCCCCCTACGTGCCAGCGGTTTCATGCTATACGGAATTAAGTGCGGCACCGTTCTTCGCCAGTTCGAGCGTGAACCCCCGTTCAACGTTCCGCGTAATCTGTGCCGGACTGGGAAATAAGCCACGCACAGCAGATTGCCGAGGTGCCCAACGATGATCCTTAGGATCGGGACTTCGAGCTGTGAATGGTCTTCAATGCCGCGCCATGCCAGCTTACCGGCAAATGAGAGCCGGGCAGGGGGTAATGCCGCGTGCTCTGCCTCATCCGCTCCGTGTCCGCGGCTCCGCTCCATGTCCGCGGGCCGGCTGCGCGGGACGGCGGGACCGCGGCGGGATGCGCGCACACCAGCAGACAGATCGGCGGAACCTGGGGCTGGTCCCCCGACGACTCACCGTGCTACCGGGCCGGGGACACCCAGGGCGCGCTCGAACGTGGGCCGAGCCGTCCGTCACGGACGCCTGCGGGCCGCTGCAGCTGGTGTCCTGCCCTGATCTGACCGGCGGGGGCCGGCGCGATCACGGGACCGTGCCGCGTGTCTAATGGCCACCGTGGCTGACAGGCAGCGGGTGCGGCTTGGCGCGGTCCAGGAGACGCTGTTCATCCCATTGGCCGCCCGGGCACGGGAGACCAGCAAGAGGCGGCCGGTGCTGCGCGATCCGAAGGCCGTGGAGATGGTGGAGTCGATCGACTATGACACCGCCAAGTATGGCCGGGGAGCCGGCGGGCTGGTGGCCATCTTGCGCACCGCGATCTTCGACGTATGGGTGCGCGCGTTCCTGGCTGAGCACCCGGCCGGGACCATCGTGGAGATCGGCACGGGCCTGAACACCCGCTTCGAACGGGTCGACAACGGCACGGTGCGGTGGATCGACCTGGACCTGCCCGACACGATCGAGCTGCGCCGACGGTTCTTCGCCGACACTGACCGCCGCCGGATGGCAGCCGCCTCCGTCCTGGATGAGGCGTGGCTGCGGATCGTGCAGGAAAGCCCGGGGCCGTACTTCTTCGTTGCCGAGGGCGTGCTCGTCTATCTGCGGGAAGACGAAGTCGTTCGGGCGCTGTCCCGTATCGCGGAGCGATTCCCCGGCGCGCTTGTCGCGCTGGACACCTATCCCCGGCGGACTTTCGACCGGCAGCATCGGATGGCCGCCAAGAAGAACATTCCAGCGCGGTGGGCGTGGGCGTGCGATGACCCGCGCTCGCTGCAAAGGCTCGGCCTGCGGGTAGTGGAGTCCACGACCATCACCCGGCCGCCCAGGGCGTTGCGTGCCCAGTTGCCGCCCTTGTACCGCTACCTTCTGCCGCTCACCGATCCGCTCCTCGGCAAGGCTCTCAAAATCACCCTGTTCCAAGCCAGGCCATAAGGGTGCCAGGCCATAAGGGTGCCAGGCCATAAGGGTGCCAGAGGGCATGTGCCGCAGATCCCCGGGGCCGCCTGCGGCCTGCCGGCCGGACCAGGGACCGCAGCCCTTAGGGTGATCACGTGAAACCGTTCCTGCTGCTGGCCACCCGTGCCGAGGACGCCGCCGCGGACAACGAGTACGAGTCGTTCGCGGCCTTCGCCGGGCTGGACGAGCGCGACCTGCGCCGGGTCCGGCTGGAGCAGCGGCCGCTGGGGAAGGTCGATCTACCGGACTGGTCCGGGATCATCCTCGGCGGCGGCCCGTTCAACTACAGCGACCCGGATGGGTCCAAAACGCCGGTCCAGCGGCGCGTCGAGGCAGACCTGCGCGGCCTGCTCAACCGGGTGATCAACGCGGACTTCCCGTTTCTCGGCGCCTGCTACGGCGTCGGTACGCTCGGCAGCCACCAAGGGGCGGTGATCGACCGGCGGTACGCCGAACCTGTCGGTTCCGTCCCGGTCACCCTCACCCGCGAGGGCCGGCAAGACCCGCTACTTGGCGCGCTGCCCGCCACGTTCGACGCGTTCGTGGGCCACAAGGAGGCGATAAGCAGGCTGCCGGACCACGCCGTGCTGCTCGCCGGTTCCCCCTCTTGCCCGGTGCAGGCGTTCAGGATCGGCTCGCACGTCTACGCCACGCAGTTCCATCCCGAGCTCGACGCGTCAGGCCTGTGCATCCGGATCGACGTCTACAAGCACGCCGGCTACTTCGATCCCGGACAGGCCGAGGAACTCAAGGCGCTGGCGCGCCGCAGCAGCGTCACCCACCCGCCCGTTATCGTGCGCCGGTTCGTCCAGCGATATGCGCCCAACGGGCCCGCCCGGCCCGGTGTGCGCTCTATGTTGAGCTGACCGGCGGGCCGGGACGCGCGGTCCTGGGGCTGGCACCCGATGGCCCATCAAACCGCCAAGTTCACGAACGAAGCCTGGCTAGGGAACGGCTAAGGGAACGTCTCTAGGGAGGCTCGACGTCCTGGAGGCGCACGACCGAGTACCAGTCGGCCGCCTCACCGCGCATCAGTCTTCTCACGCTCAGCACGACCTGCTGGATGTCGCGGAGATTCCGGGCCGCGCGGAGCTGGTAACTAGCCTCCGTCAGGTTGGCGGCGAAGCGCTTGGACCGTTCGGCGTGGCGGGCATAGTCGCGCTGGGCGCCGTAGCCACTCAGGGCCGCACCCACGGCGGGTATGACAATAGATAGGAAGTCCCATAGCGTGTTTGGGCGCAGTATGTCCGGGCCCGTTCCAAGGCTGTGTAGCAGCGCGGCACCGGCGCTCAGCGTGAAGAGGCCGACGGCAGCCGTGGTGAACCGTCTGCTTCGTCGCTCATACCTGTCGCTGGTGTTCTTGTGATAAAGCAGCTGATCGCAGATCCACTGTTCCGCCAGGACTTCGCGAATGGCCTCGACGTCGTCACCGGGGTGATACCTGGGCCGGGACCACCAGATCTCGGAGACAGCGCGCTCGGTCCAGGCCGACTCGCCGACGAAGTCAGCTGGGCCAGCGAGACGGCCCGCTGAGGGCGTCGCATCGTCGAGAGTGGCCAGCCCAACCAGCCCAAGAAACACCAGGGAGCGGATCTGCTCCGCGAGGTACCGGGCCGAAATCCAACGGTCACGCCAGCGCGTGAAACGCGCCACCAGGAGCAGGAGAGTCACGGACACCAGGGCGCCGAACTCGAACCACGCGTAGCGCTCGTGACGGGGCGCGAACAGTATCTGCGCCGCGACGATGAGAACCGCGAGCGCGGCGAGCGTATAAATCAGCCGCGTAACCCAGAACCATCGCCGCTGAAACCGGCCGGCGACCGCGTCGGCACGGACGAAGTAGCGCGAGACGTGCTGCACGAGTGGGATGGCAGCACTGACCCCACTCGCCGCGCTCAGATGCGCCAGCAGTGGCAGGGGATCCGTGAAGAGCGCACTGGGCAGGCGCTCACGGTTGTACCGATCGAGGTGCGTGACGGCCTTGGGAGGTAGCGGGGCAACGGAAGCGGCCGGATCGGCCGGCAGCATAGCTACTTCGGCGCAATGGCCATCAGTACGTATCCAGTAGAGAGCCTTGTTGCGCTTCTGTGCGTACTCGTAGATCTCAGCGGTGCCGCCACGGCCGCGGGCCGGCTGTCCGTTCCACACGATGACCACGACGTCACTGCGGTCGACGACGGCCTGGCCAGCCAACTCGTACGCATGCTCGCGAGATTCCGTCGGTGGGGCAGTGTCCACGGCTACCGCCTCAGCGAGCAGGTCCCTGAACTCCTCCTTCGATGCCGCCGAGGGGAAGTCGTCGCAGTAGTCCGACGAGTCCAAGGGCAGGACCACTTCGAGCTGACCGCCCTGTCTGCTGAGAACGGCGCGCGCAAGCACGCGGTCGGTGCCCTCGGCGAGCGATGACACCACCGTCAGGCCGATGCGTGTCGACATTTTCGACATCGACGTCTGCACATGCGCGATGGCAGCCAGCACGTCATCGATGGCGCGGGCGAGGCCCGGATGATCTAGGCCGATGTCACGATGCCCGGAGACTCCGACCCGCAGCCGGAGCGGTATCTCGCCCTGGTATCCGCTGGATATGCCCGCCGGTGCGGCCTGGCTTCGCCCGAGCCGCCCTGAATCGTTGCGTTGGCCGTTCACTCCCTCATGGCAAGATCGGATTGATGAGGGCCGCGGCATTCTGGGAATTGGAACTGCTGCCCGCGGCGATCACAATGAGCCAGAACAGGACGAACAGCCCGAGGCTTATCCAGAAGAAAACCTTCACGCGGGAAGAAGATTTCAGTGCAGTTGCTACGTCATTCGTTCCCAGGCTCGGCTTTACTCGTGATGCGTAGACGACCGCCGGTATGCCCGTCGGCCAGCAACAAAGCAGCGCCACAATAGCCATTACCCAGTGCGGCGAGACAGCGGAAGCAGGGGGAGGCGGTTGCTGCTGCCAGCCGGGTAATGGACGAGGAGGCGCTTGCTGCCACCCCTGCGATGGACCAGGAGGCGCTTGCTGCCAGTCTTGTGACGGAGCGTGAGTCGCCTGCTGCTGCCAGCCCTGTGCTGTTGCAGGGTGCGGGACCGGCCGGAAGCTGGTCCCGTCCATGCCATTCGCCGGGGGAGCCTGTTGCGTGGGTGGCTCTGACGCTCGGATAGGCGGGTCGGGAGCAGTGGCACTCTTCAGGCTATTCCTGAGGGCTGCTATTCGCCTATCGACGGCGGCGAAAAGGTCAGAACGCGCCTCCATCTGGCGGAGCAACTCGAACGCGGCAGGTCTGTCGTTCGGGTCCGCAGAAGGAGCAAAGGCGCCCTCCAGCCTGCCGACAATAGCGAGTTGCTGGTCCAGATTGAGCGCTGGGGCCGATAGCTGATCGGCGATAGTGTCCCAGTAGGAGATAGGGACGTCCGGCGGTCTCGGGAGCGGACGCGGCAGCGGTTGCGGCGGAGGAAGTCGCATGATGGCGCCGACCAGTTTGAAGGCGGCAGCCTCGTCTGGCCGTGAGTAATCGATGATCTGGAGCCGCGCTATATCGGACGGCAGTACTGCGGAGTCCAGCGAATCGATAGCGAGCGGAAGGACAGGCTTGCCCAGGCGCATTGCATACTGGCGCTCAATCGTGCACGCTTGAGACTTCAGGGAAGCTCGGGACACTATCGCGAGGAGAGCGTCACACTGGCGAAGCTGGTCTAGAATTTTGTCCCACCACACTTGGCCGCCGCTCAGATCGGTGTCGAGCCAGACGCTGTTTCCCGCTTGCCGTAATCTCTGCGCCAGAGGATCGACGTTAGGCCGGTCTGGCCGAGCATAGGAAATGAAGAGCTGCAACGATTCCCCCAGGCCTCTTAACTCTGACGCCGTTGACCTCTCGCACCCCTCGCTGAAGGCCAGACTTTCGGCGCGCACAGTCTGCCATGGCGTGTCCAGGTGGTCAAGAGCCGGAAGTATCGGGCAATCCCTCAAGGAGTTTCGGGAGGCCCATAACTGTGTGGCATGCACTCCGTCCCTGGCCGCGCCGATGTCCTTGGGGTGCTGAGGCACAGGCCGTATAGACGAAAGTTCGGCCAGGTTGAACTTGAATGCACGATCCAAACGCCGCTTCCGGTGAATCCGGAGCCGACGCACGGCAGTGCGGGCCGACATCGAACAGATCCAAGCCGCGGCCGAACGCCCCGCCCGGATCACCGGGCAACTGCTCGTCGCCGGGCGGCGAGAGATGACTAGGCCAGCGGCACTCGGGCCGAGCGCCGTCGTGGCCGACACCCGCGACTTGCTGGCTAGCGCGGCGGGGGGCCATCGAAATCCGGGCCGACCTGGCCGCCATCGTGGCCGATCGCGGCCAGGCCGGGCAGGTGCTGCTCAACCTGGCCGCATGGATGTATCAGGCCGGCTCGGCGCGCCTCTGTATACGCGGAGTGCAGCAGGATTACGGACGCTCAGCGTCCAAGGGAATGGGGGAACCATGTCCGCGAACAAATTCGTGTTGAAACATCACCAGATTGAGGTCGAGTACACGATCGGCATTACCCCGGGGCTTCCAGCGCTGATCTACAACGACGGCAGTTCCGCCGTGAAAAACTTCACGTCGAGTGAAATCACAATGGATGACACGGCGCTCGGATCGCTGATCTCCGTTCCGTTGCTGATAACAGTGGACACCGGCGGCGAGAGGTTCGGCTTCTTCCTGCCCGAACGTGACGTCCCGCCGCGGCAGACGGAGAACTTCACGACGGTCGGCGTGTACGAGATGTTCGGCGGGCCCGACTCGTTCCCGAGCCGATCGCCATCGTGGCGGAGCATCGAGTTGCACGGTACGGCGCAGACCATAGCCGTGCCGCTTTAATCAACTGGTCGCCAAAGGTCCAGCCGGCCTGGTACGGCCGCGGCGGATGGCTGCTGGCCACAGCGCATGGCCCGTGGTCACCGGCCGTAGCTGGGCCGTGGTGCCCGACGGCGGCCCCGAGGACGCCGCCGCTGCGCGCTGCGCTGGACGGGAAATGGGGACGGCTGACCGGCTTCGCCCGCGCGGTGTTGCTGCGCCGCCTGGGGGATTTGATCTCAGATCAAGAAAGTGCCGTCCGGTGCGGTACGCCGCGGTTCGCTCTGCAACGCCATGACCTGCACAGACGGGAGACCATCGACCGTAGCGAACCGGAGCGAACCGGAGCCCACCGATCGTTAGGCTGTGCGTTACATGACCGGTACGGGAGGCACCCAGACAGAAGCACCGGTCCCACCGAGGTGGCCCGGGGCCCTGCGCGGAACCGATCATGACTCTGACGGGAACACCCGGTCCATCGTCTCCGCGGCCTTCGACCGCACCGGCTTGAGCTGGTGCCGGTAGACGGTTTCGGTCACCTTCGTGCTGGAGTGGCCGACGAGGTCGGCTATCGACAGGAGATCCACATCGGCATCGCTGAGCACGCTGACGAAGGTGTGCCTCAGCCTCCGGTGGAACCCAGTTGCCGCCGCCCGGGTGCGTGCCGTCGAGCCCCGCCCGGGTGACCAGCTTCTCGAACTCGTCCCGCACTTGCTCCGCGCTGAGGCGGGCGCCCGTCGCCGTGCAGAACACGTAGGTGCCGTCATCCGCCAGCCCCGCCGCCTCCTGGCGATTCTTGTGCGCCGCCAGCGCGGCCACCGCGATCTGCGGGAGCCCGACCCGGCGGCGTGACTTCTCGGTCTTGGTGTCGCCTCCCGCGCGCACCGAGTGGTACACGTTGACCGCGGCCCGGACGAGGTCCACGTCCGCTCACGTCAGCTCGCGCATCTCCTCTGTGCGCACGCCCGTGAGCAGCGCGACCGTGGTGTAGCAGCGGGCGAGGGTGGTGTCATCCACGGCCACCTTCAGCGGCACCGCGGCCTGCACGGCGGTCATCGCGTAGGACGGCCGGCCGGCGCTGGCGCCCTTCGGCCTCAGTGCCAGCCTGGCGACGTTTCGGCCGACCTTGCCGTTCCGCATCGCGCGGTCAGTCGCCGCGGCGAGGCCGTCCTTTGCCAGCTTGACGCTGCGGTCGCCGTTCGTCTGCGTGATCTTGAAGAGGGCGCCCTCGACGTCGTCCGGCTGCAACTCGGCAAGCTTCCTTGACCGAGGCCGAACCGGCCGAGCTGGTGACTGGCGAGGTACGACGTTGTGGGTCGCCTAGATACGACTAGCGCGAGCTGCCGCCGCCGACTGAGCACAAGCGAGGGCTGAAGGCCGCTTGAGCTTCACACCAGCCACCGAGGCCCACATGAACTCACATGAACTGCACTCCGTTCACCCTGGCCGGCCAGCAGCTCGGCGCCGCCGACGAGCGCGACCTCTGGCCCGAGGCGCTGCGCCTCGTGGATGAAATCCGGCCGAGAGCGGTCCTGTTGGAGAACGTCCCCGGGCTGACCGCGGCCAGGTTCGACAGCTACCGCGGCCAGGAGCTCGTCGAGTGGCTGCACGCCGTCGGCTACGAGACCTGGTGGCACGCCCTGCTCGTATCGCGCCAGCCGACCACCTTCGGCGCGGCCCCGCCACAAACCCGGCACGAGAGAGGCCGAATTGTTACTCACAGCCTGGCTGCCCGGCTCCTACCATGATTCGACGGCTCGCCGAGCATGCGGGCGGTCGCGCCGCGGTGGCCTACGGTCATCGACTCGCGGACGAACTTCGTGGACAAGAGGAAGGGCGAGTGTCGATGCGGACGTTCACGCGCGGTTACGCCGCCATCGCTACCCTAGCGATCCTTGCGCTCGTCGTCGCCGCGTGTGGGGGCAGCAGCAAGTCGACATCGTCCGGCACGTCGTCCTCGGCAGCCGGTCAGCAGGGTCTCAACCCGGGTACGGGCGCGGCGCAAAAGGGCGGCACGCTGAACATGCTCGGTACCGGCGACGTGGACTACATGGACCCGAACATCAGCTACTTCACGACCGGCTATCTGGCCCAGCGCATGTGGATCCGTGGCCTTTACGCCTGGCCGGCCATCGCCGGAAAGACGACGCTGCCCTATCCCGACCTCGCGACCGCGGCGCCGGCCATAAGCAACGGCGGCCGGACCTACTCGATGACGATCCGGCCAGGCGCGATGTGGGACACCTCCCCGCCTCGGCAGGTCACCGCGGCAGACGCGGTGCTGGGGCTCAAGCGCGCGTGCAACCCGGCGGAGCCGTTCGGCGGCCTGCCCGACTTCGAGACGCTGATCGTCGGCTACCAGGCTTTCTGCACCGGCTTCGTCAAGGTCGCGCCGACCGCGGCCGCGATCAAGGCCTACGTCGACAGCAACCAGATCTCCGGCGTGACGGCCAGCGGCGAGACCATTACCTACAGGCTGACCCAGCCGGCGACCTACTTCCCGGGCATCCTGACCATGCCGCCGTTCAACCCGGCGCCGGTCGAGACCCTCAACTACGTACCTGGGAGCGCCGCGGCGCAGCAGCACACGATCGCTGACGGCCCCTACATGGTGCAGAGCTACACCCCAGCCCGGAGCATCGTGTTCGTGCGCAACCCGGCCTGGCAGGCGAGCAGCGACCCAATCCGCAAGGCGTACGTCGACAAGATCGTTGTTAATGAGGCGGGCGCGCCGGAGACCGTCCAGCAGCAACTCCAGACTGACACCGCGGCGGCGAGCACGGAGTGGGATGCTCCTCCGCCGATCGCGGCGATTCCTGGCCTGATCAGCCAGATGAAGTCCGGAGGCAAGAACTTCACCCTCGGGCCCACCTACGGGACGAACCCGTACATCGTGTTCAATGGGGTGTCGCCGGACAACGGCGGGGCGCTCGGTAAGGTCGCGGTCCGCCAGGCACTCAGCTACGGGCTAAACCGCGCGCACCTGGTCCAGGATGCCGGTGGCGCGCAAGTCAGCCCGCCGCTCACGCACATCCTGCCACCTGGTATCGGCGGGTCCCAGAATGTGCCGGCGGGCTATAACCCGTACGCGTACAATCCGTCCAAGGCCAAGTCCATGCTGGCAGCGGCCGGTTACCCGAACGGGCTGACCCTCAAGATGCTGTACCAGCCCGCGCTAGCGCTGCAGGCTAAGATGTTCCAGACCCTGCAGGCTGACCTGTCCGCCATCGGCGTCAAGGTCACCGGCGTCGGCGTCCCGAACGCGGACTTCTTCGTGAGATACCTCGAGGTTCCGTCCGTGGCCAAGCGCGGCGTATGGGACATCGCGCTGTCATCGTGGTTCCCCGACTGGTACGGCGAGGCGGCGGTATCGTTCTTCAGGCCGCTGTTCTCCGGCCCAGCGTCTTATCCGCCGTCCGGCAGCAACTTCGGGTTTTACAGCAACCCCACGGTTACCTCAATGATCTCCCAGGCGTCCCAGGCGTCAACCACCTCCGCTGCCGACGCCATGTGGGGCCAGCTGGACCAGAAGGTCATGCAGGACGCGCCCATCTACCCGATCACCGACCCGTATCAGCCCGTCTACCACGCCAGCTATGTGCACAACGCGGTCTATGTCCAGTCATTGCTGCAGATAGACCCGACCAATGTCTGGCTGAGCACGCCGTAACCACCTGCCAGTCGGACGGAAACCTGTCATCACGCTGGCCGGGGTGCCCGGGCTGCGCCGCGTCAGCGACTGCGCTCCGTAACCGCCATGGCGGCAACTTCGCGTCCGCTAGAAGTCCCGCGTCGCGCGCCCTGACGGCTGAGCCGGCTATGTGGCCCATCAATGCGCCGCGTGCTGACCGGCCCACCTACTGGCAGCGGACGGGCAACATGTGGCTGATCGGTATCGCCACAGCCCTGCTGGGAGCCGTGGCGGGATACCTGCTCGGTAAGCTCACCTGCTTCCTGACACTGCCCACGGGCGCGGTTATTGGCCGGGCCTCATGGCAAGCAGCCCGGCCAAGCCGCGGAAATCGCGCTGACCGGAAAGGCACCGAGCGGCTTAGCGCCTCCCGCAAACCTGCCGACTGGGCTTACAGCAAAAGGTGGCGCGTAAGTGGCTGGGAGATGTGCCGGTCGTACCAGAACTCCGACCCGGCATGCGACTCGAAGGGGCGGGGGCCCAGACAGTGCAGCAGACGCGACCCGTTCACCCTCGGGTAAGCCTGGTCAGGGGGCGAGCCGGGCGGGAAAGCCGCCGGTGGCGACCGGGCCCCAGCGGCGTGGCGTGATCCGGATCAGCGACTTGTGCTGGCGCCGCATCGCCTCGCGGTACTCCGTCCAGTCCGGATGCTCCCCGGAGATGCTGCGGAAGTAGTCCACCAGCGGCTCCACGGCGTCGGGCATGTCCAGCACCTCGGCGTCGCCATCGACCTGGACCCAGGGATCATTGAAGTCGTCGGAGAGCACAACGACCGTTGCGGTAGCGGTACGCCGCACATTTGCGGCTTTGGCGCGCTCAGGGTATGTCGAGATGACCACTCGTCCCCCGCTGTCGACGCCACACGTGACCGGAGACGCCTGCGGTGTGCCGTCAGCACGGCTGGTGACCAGTACGGCGCGATGCCGCGACCGCACGAACTCCAGCAGCCCGGCCAGGTCGACCCGGGTATTGGTGGCGATCCGCGGTGACATGGCCGCGAGTCTACGCCGCGCGAGACCGGATCACTGATGCTCGGGGAGGAACCACCCGGCCGTCCGGAAGGAGCTCACCAGTATCGTCGAAAAGCACGACGCCGTTGCACAGCAGGCTCCACCCCTGCTCCGGGTGAGCGGCGACGGTGTGCGCGGCGTCGCGGTCAGGAGCGGTAGCCGCCGGACACGGCGGGACGTGATGGCACGCCGGAGTTCGGGCATCGGCTGAACAGGCTTCCGGTGCTCCCCTTCGAAGCGCTGAAGTGATCACTGCTGCCCCCTTGAGCTGGATCGCCGGCCGTGCCGCGCGACGGATCACAGGGTGCGCCGGGATCGGGGCAGCAGACAAGCAGGAGAACCGCCGGGCGCGGGGCCGCTCAACCAGCCGCCCAATCACGAGGACGGGCCCTGCCGCCAGCGCGGCAGTAGCACACTTAACCAGATACGCGGACGGGCCGCCTGATACACCTTGCCGGACGACTACCCCGGGCCGGACGACGCCCCAGCGGAATTCCGCGCGCACCACCTGACGGTGCGCCGCTGCCGCGCGGGATCGCTGCGGGCCGATGTCCCGTGGGCCGATGTCCCGTGGGCCGCGACTTTCGGTCCTGCGCCGACGACAGCGACAACGGAAGCGCCTAGCGGGTTGCGCCGCCGCCCGGGTTGAAACGCGCCTCAACCGGCTGGGAAGAGATGCCGTGGGCCCGGTGTTCGGGCCGGTCGGATGCGGCGGCATAGGAGGGGGCGGGAAAGTGTCATGCGAGCAGCGGTGATAGTCGGCGCAGGACCGGGCATCGGCACGTCCGTCGCCCGCCGGTTCGGGACTGCCGGAATGCAGGTCGGGCTCATCGCGCGCGCGAAGGACAGCATCGATGTCGCGCGGACGACGCTTGCCGCAGTAGGCGTTGAGTCGGTCGGTGCGATCGCGGACGCCGCGCAGGAGATCCAGCTCACGGGCGCACTCGACGCGCTCGCAGGGCAACTCGGCGTTCCGCAGGTACTCATCTACAACGCCGGATTGATCCGGTCCGACCGGCCGGGCGAGCTGGGCTACGAAGCGCAACTCGCCGCGTACGCCATCAACGTCCTCGGCGCCTTGACGTCGGCCGCCCACATCGCGCCCAGGATGGCGGCGGAGGGCCGAGGGACGATCTTGATTACTGGCGGGATGCCCGAACCCGAGCCCGGGGCCACGAGCTTGTCGCTCGGCAAGGCGGCCGTGCGGGCGCTCACCGTGCTGCTCGCCAAGGAGTACGGGCCTTCGGGCATCCACGTGGCGACGGTCACGGTCGGCGGTGCCGTGGCCCCCGGCAGCCAGTTCGATCCAGACCGCATCGCGGAGCATTACTGGCGTCTGCACACTCAGCCTCCCGGCGCCTGGGAAACCGAGGTGGTCTTTGCCGGCGAGCCAGCGGCCGCTGACCCTCGGTGAGCCGACGATGCGGGCTGCCGGCATCGGCCCGCGGCCAGGTGGCCTTCGGGTCGCGTTCAGCCGCGACCCCGCACCGCGCCGGGTAGGCCGGGCGTTTTATCGTGGGTGCATGTCCACTGAGGTGGCCGAGAGCATCACGGTCGGCGCTCAGCCGGCTGAGGTGTACGCGCGTGTGTCCGATGTCCGCCGGATGACGCGATGGAGCCCAGAGTGTTTCGCCGTGTGGGTGCGGTCGGGGCGGGCCGGTGCGCCGCAGCGGTTCGTGGGCTTCAACCGGCGGGGGCCGTTTGTCTGGTTCACCACGTGCCGGGTCGTGGCAGCCGAGCCTGGCGAGCAGTTCGCGTTCGAGGTCACGACGTTCGGGATGCCGGTGTCGCGGTGGAGCTACCGGTTCGCGGCGGTGCCCGGCGGCACCGAGGTGATCGAGTGCTGGCAGGACCAGCGAAGCCGGGGTGCTCGCGTCGTGGGCCGGGTGTTCACCGGCCGGGTCGCGAACGCCCGGCCGGAGGCCAACCGCGACGGGATGCGCACGACCCTCACACGGCTTAAGCGCGATCTGGAGGCGCCCTGACCGCCTATCGCGTGTCCCGCAGATCTTGGGCGGCGCGGCAGTGCGGTCCACGACCCAGACGATCGCCCGGGGTCGTAGACGGCGCTGAGCCGATTTCATCCGCTTCCCTGGAGCCGTCGATCTCGGACGAGGCGCGCGCCGGTTCCTGGTCCGATAGCCAGGACCTTTGCCGCTGCGGGCAGGACATCTGGCTCTTGCGCAGCCGGATTGGCGCCGCGCACGGTGAACATGCAGTGTCGTCGGGCAGCAGGAGGTGGTCTCGATGGCTGCTGCGCAGGCGTACCCGCTGCGGGTGGATGCCTCGCTGGACGCGCCGCCGTCACGCTGGCTGTGGCTGGTCAAATGGATCCTGGTGATCCCGCACTACATCGCGCTGGCTTTACTGTGGCTGGCCTTCGTCGTGCTCAGCGCGGTGGCGATGGTGGCGATCGTGGTCACCGGCCGCTACCCGCGGGCGATCTTCGAGTTCAACGTGGGCGTGCTGCGGTGGACCTGGCGGGTGCAGTACTACGCGATCGGCGCGTTCGGCACCGACCGGTACCCGCCGTTCACGCTGGCCGACGACCCCGCTTATCCCGCGCACCTGGAGGTGGAGTACCCGCAGCGGCTGTCCCGCGGGCTGGCGCTGGTGAAATGGTGGCTGCTGGCCATCCCGCAGTACATCATCATCGGCGTGTTCACCAGCGGCGTGCCGTGGTGGGGGTGGCTGCCCGGCAACTGCTCCCCCTCGGTCTCGGTCGGCTTCTGCTACGACCGGGTCGGCGTCTCCTACGGCGGCTGGGGCCGTCTGGGGGGGAATCTGGAGATGTTCGGCTGGGGCGGTCTGGGGCTGATCGGCATCGTGGCCGTGATCGCCGCGGTGGTCCTGCTGGTCACCGGCCGGTACCCGGAGCGGATCTTCGACTTCGTGCTCGGCATGAACCGGTGGGTGCTGCGGGTGGCCGGCTACGCCGGGCTGATGACCGACAAGTACCCGCCGTTCCGGCTCGACATGGGCGGCCCGGATCCGGGCACCCTGACCCTGCCGCCGGCGGCGGGGCCCGGCCCTGGCTGAGACGGCGGGCGGGCCTCCGGCCGCCAGAACCGTCATCCCGTGCTTGCGGTGCTTGCCGACGGGCAGGGCGGTCTGCCCAGCGGCGCAGCTCAGCCAGCGAAATGTAAGAGAAAAGTCTGCCGGGAATTCGGCACATCGATGAGCCGGGTCGGCGTGTCATCTGGATCGCAAACGCCGGCGCCCCAAGGGTCCTCCCAGAATGCGTGCATTGCGATGCCGTTATCTTTAATGTACCCGGCCATCTCGTTGATGAATAGCGGGTCGTCACCTCCGCCCCGGTAAATCCCGGCGTCATTCCACAGGCGCAATCCCCATTCTGGGAATGCGAGCGGCTTGTGGTGGCTGCTGGCGAGGTTAAGCCAGCCGTTAAGGCCGTCCCATTCAGTAAGGAACTTCGTCCACACGTCTTGCTGCTGCGCGGTGGTGCGTATCGTTTCGCCCGGCGGGTAGCTGGTGCCGGTGCTGTCGCTGTCGTAGATGTCGATGCCGATGCTGTCGACAACCGAGTCGCCGGGGTAGCAGGATTCTGTGCCGGTGGTCGTGAGGTTCCCGGCGCCAATGTACGGGTTCCACATGAAGCGGAAGTTCGCACCGGGCAGCGACTTGAGCAGGTTCACGATGTGACTGTAGCCCGCGATATATGCGGCCTGACCGCCTTCTATGACTTTCCATGAATACCAGGAGCCATTGAACTCCCGGCCGATCCGCAGGGTCGCGCCGCCTAAACCGAGAGATATGAGACGATTGCCCAAGGCGGTCCAGTGGCCGTCGTTTCCGCCCTGCTCAGTAACCCAGGTAGATCCGAGCACACAAGCGGAAAGCCCGAGCACCAGCTGCCGCCCGCCGAGCTGGCTCGGCCAGGCGGACACGTCGATAGCAGAAGTGAGATTACATGCTTCGAATTGCGCCCACGTCGCTGGCGATTCCATGGCGTAATCAAGAACGAAACTGACCGTCTTGCCGAGGAAAGTCTCGTATGCCTGGACCGCGGGCACCCCGCAGCCCCGGCCACGATACACCCCAATCGGGATGTGGCTTTCCGAACCCGGTGTGACCATCTCGGTCCCATCCTTTCCAGTACCCGTCTGGTTCCCTGATCCTCGCACCCGGCCGCCGGGGTTGGCGAATGCGCTCGACGTGGCTAGCGCGCAGACGCAAGGAGCTGAATCAGATCAGCGCGCGTGGCGACCCTGGTAAATGTGAGATGGGCGCATGCCGGGTCGCGTGCTGCCGCAGCGTAGCGCTCCTTATAAATGGGATAGTGACGCCAGGCCCACGCGATGACCGACTCCTGCTCATCCCAGGTGAAGAGGTTGCGCCAGCGCTCACGGTTGCCATTCCACAGCTCAACCCGGCCAGCTGCGCGCCGTATCGTGCGCCAGATGATCCGGCACATCACACTCCGCCGGGGCGGGTCCAGCCATACGACCGTGTCCGCGCGTTCCCAGACTTGCCGCAGGACAGCGCTGTAGTTGCCATCGATCACCCATCCGTCCCCGGATGCGATGGCGGAAACGCGCCGGCGGAACTCCTCCTCGGGCAGTGGCGTCCAATTCTCCCGGTGGAAGATCGCATCCAGTTCCACATACGGCACCGCAAGACGCGCAGCGAGATCCCTCCCCAGGGTCGACTTACCCGATCCGGAGACACCGACCATCGAGACGCGCCGCACGAATTGTGACCCTACCAGCGCCCCCGCCACACCCAAATGCTCAGATAGTCGTCATCTGTGGCTGGCCGAGGTGGCCGGCGCCGGCATGCAACGGCGTGCCTGCGGCGGACGTTCCGGGGCTGCGTGCCGCGCGGTCACGACGGGCAAGTGACCGCTCCACATCGGCTCCACGTCTGAGCTGAGGTGCGACCGCGACCGGGCTAAGGTAAGGCGTGAAATCTTCCGGATTCCCGATGTATCGGGCACCAGCTGCCATGGTGAGAGGACGGACGCCGTGCCAAGTGAATGGCCCGCCAGCGTTGTTGCCGATGATGCGGCACTGCGCCAGCGGATCGACCCGACGGTGCCCCACATCGCGAGGATCTACGATTACTGGCTGGGCGGCAAGGACAACTTCGCTGCCGACCGGGAAACCGCCCGGCGGGTAATGGAGGTCACGCCGGCCATTCTGCCTGGCGTGCGCGCTAACCGGCGCTTCCTTGGCCGTGCGGTGCGGTACCTGGCCGCAGAGGCTGGCATCCGGCAGTTTCTTGACCTGGGAACAGGCATACCCACGGCGAGCAACACTCACGAGGTCGCGCAATCTGTCGATCCCGAATGCCGGGTGGTGTACGTCGACAATGATCCAATCGTGCTTGTCCATGCCAGGGCGCTGCTGACGAGCGCCAGCGGCGGTGTCTCCTATCTGGACGCAGACGTGCGCGACACCGGGAAGATACTGGCAGCGGCGGCAAGACTGCTGGACTTCAGCGAGCCCGTCGGTGTCATGCTGATAGCGATCTTGCACTGCGTCCCTGACGATGACGAGCCAAGCGGGATCGTTTCCACCCTGCTCAATGCTGTCCCGCCAGGCAGCCACCTTGCTATTACCCACCCCGCCATTGATCAGGTGCCCGAGCATTCGGCCCAGGCGGAGGAGTCGCTGACGAGGGCCATGGGCCAGAAGGTCACCTTCCGTTCGCACGCCGAGGTGTCACGCTTCTTCGAAGGGCTGAAGCTGGTGGAGCCGGGTGTCGTGGCGGTCCAGGAATGGCGCCCGGACTCTGACCTCGACGGCGCCGGCCCAACGGCCATGTGGGGTGGAGTAGGCGTCAAGGCGCAGTCTTGGGCGTAATCTCGGGCCGCCGGGCAAGCGCAAGTCAGCCCCACATTGCCTCGCGGGTCTGCGGGGCGGTGAGGATGTCCCCGGCGGCATGCCCAGCCCCGGCAAGCTGGATGAGCCGATGCCCCGCCGTTAGGCCGGCCGCGCGGGCGAGCCCGCGGACATGTGCGTCGTAGTAGATGCCGCGCTCGAGCCGGTTCGAGCCCTGAGCCATGGCGGGGGGGCTCACTTCCAGCAGCAGCGCCGCGCCGTCGTTGTCCTGGGCACCAAGGACGATCGTGACATCGCGCGCGAGGTAACGTTGCAGGCTCTGCCGCGGACTGATGTCGACGTAGGCAGGCGCGGCCTCGAAGCCGTAGCGCCAGCGGTTGACGCGCGAACCATCGGCCACATCCACCGGCCGCTCCTGGTCGAAATACAAATACGTCGATGGGTTGGCGATGATGAACCGCATTTGGATGCCACGCTCCGCCAGGGCATCCGGAGCGCGGCCGACCGCAGCGTAGCGGTTGACGTACTGGCCGCCCGCCGAGTTACCCACGATGACCACCGCGAGCCTCCCGCGACCGGAGAGCCTTCCCGGCTCGGTCAACTGCAGCAGCAGGCCGTCCATCGCAGCGAACGAGCTGAGTGGCGAGGGCCCGAGAGCGGGCTGACCGCCCTTCCAGCCCTCGACGTCCCAGTACAGCGCGCCTTCTGGGCGTCAGCGCGCGCGCCGGTGTCAACATCGGCGAGGAACTGCGGCGCGACGATGAGCGTGCGCGCGCCGTACCGCCCGGTGGCAGCCTCGGCGAGCCCAAGGTAGCGGCCCGAATCCCGTAGCGCGCCGTGAACGACGATCAGCAGCCGCTCGATGCTGCTGTGCGGAATGCCGAGGGAATGCGACGCATTGCACAGCAAAAGGCCTGCCCCGGCGCCGTCAATTACCCGGACGTGCTGGTCCCCGCCCGTTTCGGCCGCCTGGTATTGCTCATTGTCCTGGATCGCAAAGGCGTCGTCCGGCCGCGATGCTCCCGGCATCCACCTGAGGATAAGGCAGTGGATCGCTGGCGTCGACGCTACCAGAGCGTGTAACCCACCGTCGATGACCAGCACGGATCCCGTGACGAACGACGAGGCGGCGCTGGCAAGGAACTGACAATCATGCCGGAAATCGATCCGACGTTGATGATCGAGCTCCCCCTCCCGACCGTGCCATGTGCCGCCCGCCCGCGACGCTGCACTTCCGGAGCGCCCGCACGTTCATATCGAACACGCGCGTCCATTCCTCGTCAGTCACCTGCCAGGATTTTTTGTGGATACAGAACCCAGCGTTGTTGACGAGACACTCGGGCACCAGCTGGCACCAGCCGCGGCCAGCGCTGCGGCGAAGGCCTTTCCCAGGCCCTGGTTACCTCCGGTAACCAGGGCCCTCTTACCGCTCAGGGGCGAAACGCTCCAGTACCTTCACCGTTTCCTCGCCTTCGCTGTCAGCGGCCTTGGCCTGGCCTTGTCCTGGCCTTGTTCAGGGTGGCCAGGGCATCGAGGGCAGGCGGCCGCGGCATGCCCGGCCGGGCCGCACCCTCGACGCGACACGATCGGTGCCGTCCGAGAAGCCAGACGCTGCGCTATTAAGCGGCTCACGACTCCGGTTGGCTGGTGTAGTCCCAGAAGCTGGTCTCGCCGCTGTGGCACTCCCACCAAGCGCGCAATTGTTCCTGACTGTCGCGCAGCTCATACAGCACGCGCAGCTCGGTCTCGCCGGTCTTGTCCAGGTGATCGTCCGCCTCCAGCTCCGCGATGCGGGCGGTGCGGTCGATCATGACGTACGCTCCTGCCTGTCGCCGGCTTTTTCGGCGGTCATCTCCAAGGATGTACCCGTTGCGCCTCAGGTCCATCCCGCGGGCAATGACTCGCGGGGTCGTCACGACTGGGTCGCTTGCCAGGAAGCCCCGAACGTGACCGGGATGGTGACCCAAGTCTTTTATGTCATGGCTTGCCCACGTACTTGTTTAGCACACTCGCAGTTCTTTGCTTCGGCCGCACGCTGGGGTCGTTGGCCAGCACATTGCCTGCGGCGCAAATGCCCGCGGGAGCCTAAGGTCGCTTGGCGGGACCCATGAGCCTCTCCGGTCGGCCGTGGCGGCCAGCCTAAAGGCCGCCAGGCCGCAGTCAGGTGGCGCTGGAGCCGGCTCCTCGCAGGACGAGATGTGCGGTGGCCTCGCCGTGCGCAACGATGCTGCCGTCGTCGCAGACGAGTTCGAGCGTGACGCGGCCGCAGGCTGGGACACGCCGCTCAGGTCGTGCCCGCACCTCCGGTCCCGCGCAGCCCGGCGCACGCCGCGCCGCGATCTCGTCCACGAACGCCGTCAGCGAAGACGCCAGCTGACCGGCAAGCCAGCGCCGAGCGATCGCGTGCGCCGGGCCGCTGACGATCGCAGAGATAGGATTGCCGCCGTGAGCGACTACGAGCTGGCCCGCCAGTACGACACCGTCAACCTGTACCGCCGCGGGGCCGCCGCGAAGCTCGAGCTCAACCGTCCCGAGCGCATGAACGCATGGAACACCCAGTTCGGGTTCGACCTGCTCGCAGCCGTGAAAAGCGCGGCAGAGGACGCGGACGTTCGCGCGGTGCTGATAACAGGTGCGGGGCGCGCCTTCTCCAGCGGCGCGGACCTCAAAGACCGCCTCGAGCAGACGCATGGCGCTGATCGGGACGTCTATGGCGTGCTGACCGAGCGTTACCACCCGATCATCGTCGGGATCCGCCAGATGCCCAAGCCGGTCGTCGCCGCCGTCAACGGCCCGGCGGCTGGGGTCGGCCTGTCGCTCGCACTTGCCTGCGACCTGGTAATCGCCGCCGAGTCCGCCTATTTCCTGCTCGCGTTCGTCAATATCGGACTCGTGCCGGACGGCGGGTCGTCGCTGCTTGTCCCCTCGCGGGTAGGCTTCGCGCGAGCAGCCGAGATGGCGATGCTTGGCGACCGGGTCGCAGCCCCGCAAGCGCTCGACTGGGGACTGATCAACCAGGTCTGGCCCGACGATGAGTTCGGTACCCGCGCCGACGCGCTCCTGTCCCGGCTGGCCGACGGTCCCACCAGTTCCTACGCGGGAACCAAGAGGCAGCTAAACAACTGGCTCTACCAGCAGATGGACCAGCAACTTGAGCTCGAGGCCCGGATCCAGCAGGAGATGGCCGCTTCGGGCGACTTCGCTGAGGGACTTGCCGCCTTCGCGCAGAAGCGCCAACCCCGCTTCACCGGCACCTGAGCCCTCCCCGGTCTTTCATGCGAGAGGCGGCGGTGTTCCTTCGGCGCTGGCGGCGAGCCCCGGATCCCACGCGCAGACGGCGCACGCATGGAGAAACGCCGAGCGGGCGAACTCCAAGGCGGCCGCGCGTGGATCCGCGCTGGCGCGGACGTCGTCCCAGTCCAGGATGTACTCCCCCAGGCCGGCGTCCCAGCGGGCCGCTGGCGGGGAAAGGGCCATCCGCGCGAATTCTTCTGGCGCCGGATGCGCATACGCGTAGAAAGCCGCCTTGCCGTAGCGCGCATCACCGGGCCACCAGCCGACGGCGACCTCTTGCGCGTCCATCGCGTTGCGCATGATGAAGTCAGTCGAGGGAGGATCGGCCGGCAATCCGGAAAACAGGTTCACCGCGAGGTCGAAAGAACCCCACCACGCGTTCACCGGCGTCGAGCGGCCACGGTACGGCGCGCGGAACGCCGAAAGGACCAGCGCCGCCTGTGTCGCCGCGGCGAAATAGTCTCCAACCTGGCCACGATCGTAATGCGCGTGCACATCGTCCTCGTCGAGTGGCACGCTCCACGGAACCTCCTGCGGCGCCGGGTCGATATCCACCGCGCCGCCTACGGCACTCACGGCCGCAAGAACCTCCCGCGTCACCGCCCCGACGGCCCGATCAGGGGTAAGCGCGACACGTTCGGCCCGCCCGCCGCTATGCTCAACCACCGCCTCGTGGACCCGCAAATCGAGCACGACGACGAGTGACCCGGAGCCATCAGGCGCGGGCAGCGGCGCAGTCTCCCAGCCCCGCGCCGTCAGCCGCAGCGCGGCATGCTGCAACTGCGGCTCAGGCGGGGCAAGCTTCGCCGCCAGCTTGCCGAGTACCTGGGTGTGCGCATGCAGCGTGTCGCAAGTCGCGCGCCATTGCTCGTACGAGAGTGCCGACCAGCCCGAGGACATGATCGCACGCTATTCGACCGGGCCCCTAACGCTCAACCCCGTCGCTCACCCCCGCAGTCTCGCGAAGCCGAGGTTTGGGTGTCCTGCGGGCCGAGCGGCGCATGCATGCCGCGCTGGCGCGGCATGCGCCGCTCCTGGCGGTGTTTTGCGTGTGGGGGCGGGGGTGCGGGGTGGGCCGGGACGTTTGGGTTTAGGCCGGGACGTCTGGCTCTAGTTGGCTGGGTTTGGGTTGGCGCAGCGTGCGTGGTGTGAGAGTGCTGGACCCGGTTGCTGGGGTCTGGGCTTGGTGGTAGCGGATCGTGGAGGCGTGTGATGGCAGCGCTGGCGGCGTTTGATTCTGCGGGGACCGGGGCGGTTGTGTTGCCGGGCGCCGATGACGAGGGTTTTTTCGGGATCCGGTTTGAGTCGATTGGCGGGCTGGGTGCGCATTTGGCGGGGCAGATTCTGGCGGAGGCTGGGGTGTTGCGGCAGGGGCTGAATGGGGCGCATTTTTCTTCGTATGGTTCGGAGAAGAAGGGCACGCCGGTGAAGTCGTTTGTGCGGTTTTGCGCGGCGGGGCGGGAGGTCCGGTCGAGTAGCCCGGTTGACAGCCCGCAGGTGGTGGCGGTGTTTCATGAGGCGCTGGCGCGGTCGTTTGATGTGGCGGCGGGGCTGGACGCGGCGGGGACGCTGATTGTCAATACGCGGTCGGCGCCGGAGCAGGTGCGGGAGCTGCTGGGGCTGGGGTCGGGGACGGTGGCGGTGCTGGATGCGCTGGGGATCGCGTTGGAGGAGAAGACGCGGGTGAACACGGCGATGCTGGGTGCGGTGGCGCGGTGCTGCCCGTTTGTGGATCCGGGGGCGGTGCGGGAGACGATCCGGGCGAAGTTGTCGGTCCGGGCGGCGCATCTGGTGGAGGCGAATTTGCGGACGTTCGACCGGGGGTACCGGGAGCTGCGGCGGGTGTCGTGGCCGGCGGTGGCGGGGGAGCCGGGGCGGGCGGTGGCGCGGGCGGGGCCGGCGTTCGGGTATCTGGACGCGCCGATCGGCGGGATCATCGTGGATACGGGCAACAGTGTGCTGAAGGATCTGAGCATGTCGCGGCAGGGGTTTTTGCCGGCGTATGACCCGGAGCTGTGCGCGCATTGCGGGATTTGCGACATTGTCTGCCCGGATCTGTGTTTCGTGTGGTCGGCGGGCGGCGACGCGGCCGGCGGCGGCGGCGAGGGTGAGGGGCCGGCGGTGCGGCTGGCGGGGATCGACTACCACTACTGCAAGGGCTGCCTGAAGTGCGTGGACGCGTGCCCGACCGGGTCGCTGACCGAGTTGCGGGAGGTGGACGGCTGGGCGGAGGAGAACCGGGTGCCGCTGTTCGGGTGGCTGGAGGCCGAGCGGGCCGCCGGGCGCGGCGAGCCGCGGCCGAGCGGGACGCGAGCGGGGCGAGCGGGAGACCGAGCGGGGCAGTGAGAAGGGAACGGGCCGATGACTGCGGTGCAGGCGGCGGAGGTGGCGGCGGGCCGGGCTGGGCAGGTGGTCGGGTTCCGGACCGGTAATGAGATGGCCGCGTTGTCGGCGAAGCAGATCGATTTTCATCTGATGGGCTATTACCCGATCACGCCGTCGACGGAGATCGCGGAGCTGCTGGATGAGATGAAGGCGGCCGGGGAGCATAAGATCGTGATGGTGCCGGCGGATGGGGAGCATGGCGCGGCGGGGATCTGTTACGGCGCGGCGACCGGCGGCGGGCGGGTGTTCAACGCGACGAGTTCGCAGGGGCTGCTGTATTCGCTGGAGCAGTTGCCGGTGCAGTCCGGGACGCGGTTCCCGATGCTGCTGGATCTGGCGACGCGGGCGGTGAGCGGGCCGCTGGATATCCGCGGGGATCATTCGGATGTGTATTACGCGCTGAACACGGGCTGGCTGATTTTCATGGCGCGGGGGCCGCAGGCGGTTTATGACCTGAACCTGATCGCGTTGCGGGTGGCGGAGCGGGCCGATGTGCGGTTGCCGGCGATTGTGGCGTTCGACGGGTTTTTCACCAGTCATCAGAAGCGGCGGGTGGCCAGTTTCGCCGACGACGCGACCGTGGCGGGGTGGCTGGGGCCGGTGCCGGAGATGGTGACGGCGCTGGATCCGCGGCATCCGGTGACGATCGGGCCGTACATGAACGACCCGGATCTGATCAACAACAAGTATCAGCTGGAGCTGGCGATGGACGCGGCGGCGGCGGCGCTGCCGGGGGTGGTCGCGGAGTACGAGGCGCTGAGCGGCCGCCGGTATGACCCGGTGGACCTGTACCGGATGGACGACGCGGAGGTCGCGGTGTTCCTGGTCAACTCGGCCGCGGAGACCGCTAAGGATGTCGCGGACCGGCTCCGCGGCGCGGGGGTGCGGGCCGGGGTGATCAGCCCGAACGTGATCCGGCCGTTCCCGGCGGCGGCGATCCGGGCCGCGCTGGCCGGGGTGCGGGCGGTGGTGCTGGGTGAGCGGTCGGGGAGTTACGGGGCGCACGGGGCGAGCTTGTCGCATGAGGTGAAGTCGGCGCTGCAGGATGACCCGGCGAACCGGACGCTGTGCCTGAGCCGGGTCTACGGCCTGGGCGGGCGGGACTTTTACGCCGAGGACGCCGAAGCGTTCTTCGCGCTGGCGATGGCGGCCGCCGAGGCCGGTGTGGTGGCGGAGCCGTTCGGCTATTACGGGGTGGAGCCGGGTGACGGCGCCGCGGCGCCGCCGCGGCGGCGCGGCGCGCCGGCGCTGACCCGGGCCGAGCAGACCAGCGGGCTGCTGGACGTGGCGCCGGGCCCGGACGGGCGGCTGCGGGTCGACGCGCCGCCGTACTGGCAGCTGGCGGCCAAGCCGAAGCGGGTGCTGCCCGGTCACGGCGCGTGCCCGGGCTGCGGGATCTTCCCCGCGCTGGACCAGTTCCTGCGCGGTATCGAGGGTGATGTGGTGGTGCTGTACCAGACCGGCTGCGCGATGGTGGTGACCACCGGCTACCCGTACACCGCGCACCGGGTGACCTACGTGCACAACCTGTTCCAGAACGGCGCGGCGGCGCTGTCCGGGCTGGTGGAGATGTTCCACGAGCGGGTCCGGCGGGGGGAACTGCCGGCCGGGCAGGACATCACCTTCGTGATGGTCACCGGGGACGGCGGGATGGACATCGGGATGGGCGCGGCGATCGGCGCCGCGCTGCGCAACCACGGGATGATCGTGGTCGAGTACGACAACCAGGGCTACATGAACACCGGCAGCCAGCTGTCCTACTCCACCCCGCTGGGGCACCTGACCTCGACCAGCCACGTCGGCCCGGCCGAGCTGGGCAAGGCGTTCCACCACAAGGACACCCCGCAGATCATGGCCGCGACCAACATCCCGTACGTGTTCACCAGCGTCGAGGGCTACCCCGACGACCTGGTCGCCAAGGCCGCCAAGGCGCAGTGGTACGCCCGCCACCAGGGCACCGCCTACGGCAAGATACTGATCTCCTGCCCGCTGAACTGGAAAACCGAGGACCGCGCCGGGGTCGAGATCGTGCAGGCCGCGGTCGACTCGTGTTTCTTCCCGCTGTATGAGATCGAGTCCGGGGTGACCCGGATCACCTACGACCCCGAGCCGATCGGGCGGCGGCTGCCGGTGGCCGGCTGGCTGGCGCTGATGGGCAAGACCCGGCACCTGTGCAAGCCCGCCAACGAGGCCACCCTGGCCGCGATCGAGGCCGAGGTGGAACGCCGCTGGCAGCGGCTGAAGGCCAAAGACGCCAGCCCCCTCCTCTAACAACAGCAGCCGGGCCGGCCCGGGATGGACAGCCGGGCCGGGCCCCG
Source organism: uncultured Actinomycetota bacterium (assembly GCA_963727015.1). Lineage (GTDB taxonomy): Bacteria > Actinomycetota > Actinomycetes > Streptosporangiales > Streptosporangiaceae > DATFVJ01. Next base: position 144,192 of record CAVSEV010000013.1, read on the forward strand.
CGGGCAAGGCAAGTACCCCATCTGGCGAGTGAGAGATCATGGATACCACTGCACGGATCGTCGACAAGCGTGACCTGACCGATATCACCAAGCTGTTCGTCGTGCACGCCCCGCTGGTCGCGCGGAACGCGGCGCCCGGCCAGTTCGTGATCGTGCGGATCACCGAGACCGGTGAGCGGATCCCGATCAGCATCACCGATTTCAGCCGCGCCGACGGCACGATCACGATCGTGGTCCAGCAGGCCGGGCGGACCAGCGCGCTGGCCTGCGCGCTGGCCGAGGGCGACGTGTTCCTGGACTTCGCCGGGCCGCTCGGCGCGGCCGCGCCGCTACCCGAGGCCGGGCACGCGGTGCTGATCGGCGGCGGGTTCGGCACCGGCGCGGTGTTCCCGCTGGCCCGCGAGATGCGCGCCCGCGGGGTCGCGGTCAGCGCGATCGTCGGCGCCCGCACCGCCGGCCTGGTCATCCTGGCCGACCTGCTGGCCACCGCGGCCGACCCGGTGCACGTGTGCACCGACGACGGCACGGCCGGCTACCACGGCTTCGTCACCGGCCGGCTCGAGCAGCTGCTGGACACCGGCGCCGGGTACACCTGCTGCCTGGCCGTCGGCCCGATGCCGATGATGCGCGCCGTCGCTCAGGCGACGGCCCGCCGCGGCCTGCCCACCTGGGTGTCGCTGGACCCGCTGATGGTCGACGGGACCGGGATGTGCGGCGGCTGCCGGGTCAGCGTCGGCGGCAAAACCCTGTTCGCCTGCGTCGACGGCCCGTTCTTCGACGCCGCCCAGGTCGACTTCGGCGAAGCCGCCGCCCGGATGAGCACCTACCAGCAACAAGAGGACCTGGCCTGCGAGCTCGCGGGACTGGGGAGGTAACAGCCATGCCGATCGTGTACCCGCACAAAACCGAGATGCCCTGCGCCGACCCCGGCCAGCGGCGGCACAGCTGGGACGAGGTCGCCGAAGGCTACACCGAGGCCCGCGCCATCGCCGAGGCCCGCCGCTGCCTGAACTGCCAGGACCCCGTCTGCGAGCAAGGCTGCCCGGTCAACGTCCCGATCCGCGACTTCGTCCGCGCCGTCGCGGTCGGCGACTTCGCCGCCGCCGCCGCGACCATCCGCTCCCGTAACCTGCTCCCCGCGATCTGCGGCCGGGTCTGCCCCGTCGAACACCAATGCGAAGCCCGCTGCGTGCTGGCCCCCCACCAGGACCCGGCCGGCATCGGCCGCCTCGAACGATTCGTCGCCGACTGGGAACACACCCACCCCCCCGCCGCCAGCCCCGCGCCGCCGCCCTGGCGGGACCAGAAAATCGCCATCGTCGGCTCCGGCCCCGCCGGGCTGACCGTGGCCAGCGACCTCGCCCAGGCCGGCTACCCCGTCACCATCTTCGAAGCGCTGCACGCCTTCGGCGGCGTGCTCCGCTACGGCATCCCCCAATACCGGCTGCCCAAAGAAATCGTCGACGACGACGTCGCCCACCTCACCGCCCTCGGCGTCGAATTCGTCCGCGACGTCATCATCGGCAAAACCGTCACCATCGACCAGCTCACCACCGAACACGGCTACACCGCCGTGTTCGTCGGCACCGGCGCCGGCTCGCCCATCTTCATGAACATCCCCGGCGAAAACCTCAAAGGCATCTACTCCGCCAACGAATTCCTCACCCGCGTCAACCTCATGCACGCCTACTCCTTCCCCGACTACGACACCCCCGTCCAGCGCCCCCGCCACGCCACCGTCATCGGCGCCGGCGACACCGCCATGGACGCCGTCCGCTGCTCCATCCGCCTCGGCGCCGAACAAGCCCACATCGTCTACCGCCGCTCCGAACAAGAAAAAGGCGCCCGCGCCGAAGACTACGAACGAGCCCGCGACGAAGGCGTCATCTTCGACTGGCTCACCCTGCCCACCCGCTTCATCGGCGACGCCGGCGGCTGGGTCCGCGCCCTCGAATGCATCCACACCGAACTCGGCGAACCCGACAACTCCGGCCGCCGCCGCCCCATCCCCATCCCCGGCTCACAATTCACCATCGACACCGACCTCGTCGTCATCGCCCTGGGCACCAACCCCAACCCCCTCGTCCCCCGCACCACCCACGGCCTGGACACCGACCCCCACGGCTGCATCATCGCCGACCCCCAAACCGGCGCCACCAGCCGCCCCGGCATCTACGCCGGCGGCGACATCGTCACCGGCGCCGCAACCGTCATCCTCGCCATGGGCGCCGGCCGCAAAGCCGCCACCGCCATGCACCAATACCTCCAGCAACAAGCCACCACCTGCCAGGCAACACCCCAATAACCACCACCCACCACCCACCACCCGCGGCCGGCAGCTAGCGTGCCCGCGAGGATGTCGCGGAAGGGGCTGCGGGCATGCGGTGCGGCGAGAGGCCGGCACAATCGCCCTCAGGTGCTCAGCAGTAGCCACGTGTCCGGCGTCATCCCGGGCTTCCCCGGGATGGGCCGACGCTCTTCCCGCCAGGCGGTCCCCACCGCGTCTGTCGCGACCCGGCGCCAGAAACTGGCGGCGCCCGGGTTCTCCTCCTGGAAAGCGATTTCCCAGCGCCCCGGGGTGCCGGACAAGGAGTTCCAAGGCAGCCGTACGCCCCACTTGCTGCCTGCGCGCGGCGCGGACAACGAAGAACTCGCCCATGATCCTCGGCTCGCCGGACAACCCACGGATCAAGGCAAAGCCCGCGAGAGCTGGGCCACTGCAAATCAGGTAGCCGCACCGGTCGGGATCATCGAAGTAGGCGGGCAGCCGGCCAGGTTTGTGCAACCCCTCGCCGTCTGGCATCGAACCCCGAAACTCCGACAGGTCATGTGCATACAACTGCCACAACCGCTCGACCACGATGCGCTGTTCTCGGGCCACCAGTCGTAGCCTGGGGAAGACGGTCACACAGCCATGTTGGCAGCTAACCACCTACGTCAAAGGAGCCGCCCCGCGAGGCTGAACACCTGGCCCGCCGTCCCGTGCGGCGGCAGGCCGGCGATGAAAAGGGCGAGACGCGCGACCTCCTGCGGTTCCTTCAACCACTCCCACAGGTCCGCCCAGCGCCCCCGTTCGATCTCGCGGTCGCGCCGGGAACCGTCGATTCCCATCCCGGGCGTCCGCGTCGGTCCGGGGATCAGTTCGTTGACCGCGATGTTGGAACCTCGCAGTTCCGTCGACCTCGCCAGCGCACCGCGGTCCTTATGCGCGACCGCCGGCGTTCGTTCGTGACGTGCGTCAGCCTGCGCAGGCGGGCACGATCTGGTATCCGGCGGCTTGTATGCCGCTGATGATCGCTGGCAGGGCGTGCACGGTCTGGGAGCGGTTGCCGCCCCCGTCGTGCATGATCACGATGCCGCCGGGGTGGAGAGCCGATAGCACGCGTCTGGCGATCGCGTGGGGGCCTGGCCGCAGGTAGTCCGAAGGGTCGATGTCCCAGCCGAGCTCGGCGAGGCCGCGCCGGCCCAGTTGTGCGTCCACCGCCCGATCGGACAGGCCGTACGGCGGCCGCAGGCACCGGGCCCGCTGACCGGTGATGCGCTGAAGCAGCCGCTCGGTCTGGTCGACTTGGGCGGACCATTCCCCGGCGGGAAGAGCCGCGAGATCGACGTGGGTCCAGGTGTGGTTCACCAGGGACATGCCAGCTGCGTGCTCTTCGCGTAAAAGGCCTGGGTAGGCAGCGCCTTCCAGGCCGATAATCTCGAAGCTGGCGGGCACTTTGCGGGCCCGCAGGATCCGCAGAATCGGTGCCGTGTAGCGGGGCGAGGGCCCGTCGTCGAAGGTGAGCGCGACCACCTTCTGGCCCGGCCTATAAGGCGACCCCGGGGCAGTGTCGAGGTTGCTGATTATGGTCCCGGGCACCGGCCAGCTCCTCGGCCGCACAGGCCGGACCGGCCGTGGCGGGCGTACCGGGCCTGCCAGGCGTACTGGGCCTGCCGGGCGTACCGGTCCTGCCGGGCGTGCCGGCAATGGCGGCGAGCGTGTGCCGGGCGTGCCTGAGGGCAGGTGTGCTGCCTGGCGGCTCACCGCTGCTGGCGGCCGAGCCGGGGAGCCCGCGGTAGCGCTACCGCCGCAGGCCGCCGCCAGCACCAGCAACGCATACAGCACGGCCGGATACCCTGCCCACCGCCGGACCATCACTTCCCCGTACTCGCCACCGCAAGACCGTGCCAGACAGCCCGCAGTTGCTCGTCGTCCCCGCAGTACAGTGCGAGCACCGCTCAAGCGACTCCCGCAGCGATGAGCTGGCCCGGCTCTGACCGTCCTAGTGCGCGGACCGTCCTAGTGCGCGCCACTTGTCCCCCACCCACGCCCAGCGATTATTCGGCTTCGCTGGTTGTATTTGCTGCGGAGGCGTTCAAATCACAATATAACCTACGCGCTCCTTCGCCTTTCATCATCCTGTCCCCCGGGAATTCATATGCACGTGCATCAGCGATTGCATTACGCATGTGCATGGATCAAGGACTGAGTTCTGCGGCGCCTGCCAGGACGAAGCCGGGTTCGCCAGCTCGGAGACAATTCCGCAGCAGTGAGCTCGCGGCTGCGGAAGGAGGACCAGAGCCGCGCCCAGCGTTACACCCACGGCTCACGCAGCACGCCGCCGATCGGTTGCGCAGGGCGCTGTGGGCGTAGGCGTGGCCAGATCGCGTTGCATATCGGCCAGCCCGCCGGCCGCGGCCGGGTCACCCCGCAGCAGCGGCTCTGTGGGCGTAACTGCGCCGGGAGCAACCGCAAACCACAGCTGCAATCAAAAGCGAACGTGAATGCCGGCGATGGTCTTGTATTGCCCGCGCAGCATCGGCTGGCTGGCAGGAATAGAACCCGAGCCTGCGGATTAAGAGTCCGCCTTATCCTGCTTCACGAGGTATCAGCCAATACCGGAGAATGCCGCGTGCTGCCATTCCGTGCACGTCACGGCGGGTGGCCATGCCGGCCGGTGCCGGGCGCTGACGGACCGTACCACGGCACGCGAGCAAAAGACGAGAAAGCAAGCCTGAAGGCGCCGCTGCGTGCAGACAAATGTAAACCCGGCCCACGAGGGGCCGGGCGGGTATGTCGGCGGGCACAGCGTTCCTCCAGGGATGCTGCGCCACGCTCTTCTACCACGGTGAGTGCAGCACGCGCTTGGTTACGTCGGGCGTCGGCTGCGGCGGCCCGCCCGGCAAGGGCCGGGTTGCATGTTCGGTGTACGCGAGCCCACGCCGCACGCCGATCACGCAGCGTGAGACGCGGCCTGTACCTCTCATGGGGATCCTGACCTTCCCCGCCGTTGCTTGTGGCGCCGCAGGGCTCATGGTGAGGGACAGCTCGCGCGGCGGGCTCCGCGACACGCTTAGTCGATCGGGCCGATCTCGGCACCGGTGACTTGCCGGTTGCAGTGATTGCAGTACAGCCGGACGGAGACCGGGTGGCCGCAGGGGCGGTGGGCTATCTTGGTCCGGTCGGGACCCTCGGTCCACGTTGCACCCCAGTCGCGCAGCGCAGCCACCACCGGGCCCAGCGCCCGGCCCTTGGCGGTCAGCAGGTATTCGTGGCGGTCTGGCCGCTGCTGATAGCGATGGCGTTCGAAGATGCCCGCTTCGACCAGGCGCCTCAGCCGGGCGGTGAGGATGTTGTCGGAAATGCCAGTCCGCTTGAACTCCTCGAACCGCCGGGCGCCTCGGGCCGATCAGCCCAGTGTTTCCGATGACCGGGCCGCGCAACACGCTGCGCCGGCTCGTAGTCGACGGCAGACCTGTTGTCACCGGGTTGCAAGGCATCGGGGACTCGGTGTGCACCACCAATCCGACCTTTGGACGCGGCCTGAGCCTCGCCATGTGGGGCGCGGCCGATCTTGTCGACGTGATCGGCACGCACGACGGCGACTGGGCCGGGCAAGCAGTCGAGATGGATGACCGAATCGCCTGGCATGTCGCGCCATACTACGAGGAACAGGCAGCGGTCGACTCCGCCCGCCTGGCGACCCTGCGCCATGCCATCCTGGGCGGCCCCGCCCCGCCGCCACCACCACCCGAGTCGGACCGGATCGGCTTCACGCAGTTGCGGGTAGCCGCCTCGTTCGACCCCACCGCCTTCCGCGCTTTCTGGAAGCTGATGTTCATGCTCTGCCAACCGGACGACGTCTACCGCGACCCGCATATCGTCGCCTGCACCCAGGACGCCCTGAGGTCGAGGGGTATGGACGTTCTCCAACCTCGTGGGCATCTAGACCCGGGGATTGCTCAACCAACCCGTCAGCAGATACTCGCTGCACTCGCGACACAGTCGACCTCCATCTGAGCGGCGGAGGGCCGGTGAGCGTCGCGTCGGGGTGGTCGGCGCGGCCGGCGCGCAGCGGACACCGCCGTCGGCGGTTTCGATGAGCATCGGCTGGTCGCCGGTCCGCACCTCGATGGTGACCGGCGGCTGGTCCGGGGTGTGATCGGTGCGGAACATCTGGACCGGCAGCCACAGCCAGTGGCTGCGGAATTCGTCCCGGGGGCTGGGTCGCCCATGGCCGACTATCGAGCTGCCTGCCGAATTGGCACACCTCACCTCCGGTGACATTATAAATATCTCTCCCCACGGCCGCCGGATCACCGTGTTATGGAAAGGCTCCGCGACCCATAACAGCCTTCTTCTGACGGAGCAGTGCGCTAACTGCCGTCTCATTTGTTCCCAGCCGCCAAAAAGACCGTGAGGATGCCTGGCTGTTCGGAAGAACCGTAGCGGCTTGAAACCGGACCAGCACGCACTTCGACATGCCCCAGTCCTAACCCGGCGATGGTCTCAAGCGCGGGAAGCAGGTCAGTGTCGCTGGAGAACAGGAGTCGCCTCCAGATCACCCTCGTGCACTTTTCTCATATAAACAATCAAGCTCGCAAAGGTCGCTCACCAAAGCCGGAGACCAGATGATTGTCATTGAGGGGACAGAATGCCGATGAGCACTTGTTACGAGCGGTGGAGGAGGGGCGGATGAACGTCGAGGAGTACTCTGAGCACGACGCGACCGGGCTCGCGCAACTGATTCGCGCACGACAGGTGACCGCAGCGGAGGTTCAGCGGGCGGCGCGGGAGGCTATCCTGCGGGTGGATGACCGGCTGAACGCCATCGTGGGCGAGCCGTTCGAGCAGCCGCTAGCCTATCGCGAGGATGGGCCGTTCGCCGGCGTACCGTTCGTGGTCAAGGACTTGGTCTGCCACGCCGCAGGCGTCCCGCAGCGCGCGGGCACCCGGATGACCGGCGACGGAATCCGCTTGGACTACGACACTTCCCTCATGGCCCGCTTCCGCGCCGCGGGCCTGGCTACCATGGCGATCACCACCACCCCGGAGTTCGGCTTCAACGCCAACACGGAGGCCTTGGCCTACGGCTCCACGCACAATCCCTGGGATCTTTCCCGAAGCCCGGGAGGCTCGAGCGGCGGCACCGCGGCGCTGGTCGCGGCGGGAGCCGTCCCGCTTGGCCACGGCAACGATGGGGGCGGCTCGATCCGCATCCCGGCTTCCTGCTGTGGCCTGGTGGGGCTGAAACCGACGCGGGGCCGCACCTCGCTCGGTCCCGACTACAGCGAGGCCGTGAGCGGCTTCGCGATCGAATTCGCGCTGACCCGGACCCTCCGCGACTGCGCCTCACTGCTGGACGCCGTGGCCGGTCCAGCGCCCGGCGACCGCTACTACATTCGTGAGCCGGAGCGTCCCTGGAGTCACGAGCTCGGTGCTTCCCCAGGCCGCCTGCGGATTGCCTGCACAACGCACGCCTGGTCCGGTGTCCCGGTCGACAATGAGTGCCAGGCGGCGGTGCAGAAGGTGGCCGGAGAGCTGCAGAACCTAGGGCACGAGGTGGAGGAGGCATCCCCCAGCTTCGACTCCGAGGCCTTCCATTTGGCCAACGTGCGCATCTGGTGCGAGTTCCTGGCGGAGGGGATCAGCGCCCTGTCCGGGGCTCTCAGCGTTCAGCCCAGCCGCGACAACCTGGAGGCGACCACCTTCGCCTGCTACGAGTACGGGCGCCAGCTGACCGCGCTCCAATGGGCGGAGGCGGGCGCGATCGTCAACCAGGTGAGCCGGAGCGTCGGTGACTTCTTCACCCGCTATGACCTCCTGCTCACGCCGACGATGGCGACGCCGCCCTCCCCACTCGGGGTGCTCAACGCCAATGATCCCTCGCTCGATGCCGACGCCTGGACGCGTAAGATCTTCACTGTCTGTCCCTTCACCGGCCTCTTCAACGCGACCGGGCAGCCCGCCCTGAGCTTGCCGCTCTTCACGTCCTCCGATGGTCTGCCGGTGGGAGTCCAGCTGATCGGGCGGATGTGTGAGGAAGCCGTCTTGTTCAGGGTCGGCAGCCAGCTGGACAAGGCGCTGCCATGGGCGGCCCGCCGGCCCAGCGTCAACGCTGGCGCAGCGCAGGCGGCCGGCAAGGACAGCAGCTGAACGGCTCCGCGAAAGTGTCACTCTCAAGCCTGCCGACTCATCAACCGGACACACCCGAGCGCCCACCCACGGCGAGACCGCTGCCGACCTGGCTGACCCCAGCTTCCCAGCGCCGCCGTATCCAACGGCGTCACGCGAACGCGAGGACTCTATTCAGGAGATGGGTCTAGGTCGCGTCGGCCAAGGAGCGCCCGCGGCGACTTAGGGCTGCGGCGGTCACGGCGACCAGGCACAAGGCGAGCAGCGCCGCAGCGATGGCTGGCCAGGCGCTGACCCGCAGGACGACCAGGGCACCTCCAAGCGTTCGCCGGCGCTTGCCATGGCCAGCAGCCGACCTCGAAGACCGGCCTGGCGCATCACCCTTAGTGGGTAGTCCCGTAAGTTCGTCGGGGGTCAGGGTTCGTGCCCGAGGCCGGCGAGGTGGACGGTGCAGGCGGTGTCGAGTGCTTCCTGGGGAGTGCCGACGGGAAGTCCGGTGAGCAGGACGGCGTCTTCGTAGGATTCGCGGGTGGCGGAGTAGATGGCGAAGCCGAAGGAGTGGGCGGAGCCGCCGTAGCGCAGCCGAAACAGCGGGAGCTGCTCGCCGCTGGGCAGGACGCCGGTGACGTAGGCGAAGCCGCCGCGGCAGGTGACCTGGACTTTGTCCAGCTGGGGCCATTGCTTTTCGGCGTGGTCCAGCAGCCGCAAGGTGATGGAGCTGCGGGTCGAGGCCGGGATGGCGGGCATGCGCCCCATTGTGCCGGCTGGCGCATCCGCGCTGGTTATGATCACGTGCCCGGAAGGAATTACATCGTTGTAATTTAATCCGGGAGCTGGCATGGCGATGCCTGCCGCGGTGCCGGTCACGCTGACCGCCGCCGAGCGCAAGACACTGAAGCAACGGGTCCGGGGAGCGAAGACGTGCTGGCGGGACCGGCTGCGGGCGCAGATCGTGCTGGCCGCCGCGCGCGGCCGGGATAACGCCCGGATCGCCGCTGACCTGGGGGTTACCGCCGATACGGTGCGCAAGTGGCGGGGCCGGTTCGCGGAGCGGGGGATGCCGGGGCTGGGAGACCTGCCCCGGTCCGGGCGGCCGCGGCGGATCAGCGAGACGGACCGGGCCGCGGTGGTCGCGCTGGCCTGCCAGCTGCCCGCCGCGACTGGGGTGCCGCTGTCCCGCTGGACCGGCCCGGAGCTGGCCGCCGAACTGACCGCGCAGGGCCTGGTCAGCGCGCCCATGTCGGTGACGTCGCTGCTGCGGATCCTGGCGCAGAACCCGGTCAGGCCGTGGCAGTACCAGTCCTGGATCTTCCCCCGTGACCCGGACTTCGAGACGAAGGCGAAGGTGATCCTGGACCTCTACCAGGGGTTCTACGGCGGCAAGCCGCTCGGCCCCGGCGACCGGCTGCTGTCCATCGACGCCAAGCCGTCCATCCAGGCCCGCGGCCGCATCCACCAGACCCTGCCCGCCGCACCCGGCAGGCCCGCCCGCGTGGAGCACGAATACGTCCGTCACGGTGCGCTCGCACTGCTCGCCGGCCTCGACGTGCGAACCGGGAAAGTATTCGCCTCCACCCCGGGAACCACGGGAATCACCCCGTTCATGGACCTCGCCGGCAAGGTGATGGCCCGTCCGGAGTACCGGGACGCGTCCCGTGTGTTCATCATCGTCGACAACGGCTCGGACCATCGCGGCCAGGCCGCCATCGACCGGCTCCGCAAAGCGCACCCCAACGCGACCATGATCCACACCCCGGTCCACGCCTCCTGGCTGAACCAGATCGAGATCTTCTTCTCCATCATCCAGAAGAAAGTCGTCTCGCCCAATGACTTCGCCAGCCTGGACCAGCTATCCGAAACCCTGCTCGCCTTCGTCGACCGCTACAACCAGACCGCGCGGCCGTTCAACTGGAAGTTCACCGCCAGCGACCTCACCGACCTGCTCCGCCGCATCAGCGAACCGGAGCAGCAAGCCACCACCCAGCAAACCGATCTTGTCCAGGCAGCCTGACACCCCCGACGAATTTACGGCGTCACCCACTTAGTCTTAAGGGCTGGCGGCAGTCGGTCCCCGGCTAGAACGGCCCGAGTGCGGCGTCGCTCAACGCGGTGAAGGCGATGACGCCCACCATGATGCAGAACGCACCACTCGCGACGAAGCTGCCCCACAGTCGCGCCGGCGTACGGCTCTGCCCACTGAAATAGCGGCGGCCGTTGAGGAGGGCGGCCTGCAGCAGGTAGAGGGCGTAGCCGAGCACGGCAACGGCCATCGCGGCCACTCCCCAATCGAAGACAACAGCCATCAGGCCTGCCATCGCGAAGGCGCCGTTGGCGAACCCCGTCTCCCACTGGAAGAACGGCGTTGCCTGCCCTGCCGCATCCAGACGCTTGGCGTCCTCCTGCCAGACCAGGACGTGGCGCACCCAGCTGACCAGGCCGATGACGACGTAGGCGATGGTGATGGCGGTGAGCGCCCGCTTGCTGTCGCTGCCCAGGTAGTAGAACGCCACTGCCACGCCCGCACCACCGGCGATGTAGGTCAGGATCATCAGAAAGCGAGCCACCCCGTTGTCCCCCGTTCGACTGGCGCCGCCCCCCGTCGAGGCCTGGCCTGCCAATCATCCTCGTCCTTAGGCACATAAAATCCCTTTGGGCGCGCCGTCGACGGCCAACCGGCTGCCCGGTGCCGGGCAATGCCAGGCACTGCCACCCCGTGCCAATGCAGACGAGCAAACACGAGCCGGGCAGACGATGGAGAGCCCGCGCGGAATCTTCCCGCGCATGGTCACCGCTCGTGTCACCCGGGCAATGACAATGGAACGCGGGAAGGCGCCGGTGAGGGAGAGCCGCCCGGTCAGCGCAGCCTCCGTGTGCTGGGCGACAGGTTCCACGCCGGGTTCTGGGGCAGACGGGCGGCGGTCAGATGGCGGTGACAGTGCGCGCAGCCGTTAAGATCCGGTCGGCAATTTCCCTGACTGTGGCGGCGGCGCGGGCCCGTTCGTCGTCCCCGGCCCAGCTCGCTACCTGCGGGAACGCCGAGGTTGTCCAACTTCATGTTCGCCAGGGACGGACGCGTCTTGGCGGGCGACGCCGCGAAGGTCGCCCTTCACGCGAGGACGTCCACACCGACGAGAAGACCGGCAGCCCGCGGCGAACGTGCTGCGCTACAGCTACGAGGACGGGCAGGACCGGCACGTGGTGACCGCGACCACAACATGCTCGCCCACCGGCACGGTGCTTGGTCGCAGGCCGCGTCCCCGTCCCGGTGCCCGGCTCAGGCGCGGATGCTCACGCCTAGCGTGAGCTGTCCCGGACAGCACGTTCAGCGCCGCGACTTGGCGGCGGTCAGCGAGCGAACCGTACCGAGAGCGATGCGACTGGTGCCGGGCCGGTCACGTCAGGCAGGCTTTGGCTATGACTGTGGGGACAGGGCCCAGGCAGCGGCTGACCCTCGCGGTGGCATGCATGGCTCAGGGCATGATGGTGCTCGACGTCCTGATCGTGAGCGTCGCCCTTCCGGCCATGCAGCATGAGCTGCACCTGTCGCCCGCCGGATTGGAATGGGTGGTCAGTGGCTACGCCCTGGCCCTGGCTGCTTTGATACCGACAGGCGGCGCGCTGGGTGATCATTTCGGGCGCAAGCGCATTTTCGTGAGCGGAGTCACCCTGTTCACGCTTGCCTCAGTCGGCTGTGCTTTGTCGGTTTCGGGCGCAATGCTGATCGGCTTCCGGGTGATCCAGGGAATCGGCGGCGCCGTCATGTCATCGTTGACCCTCTCACTGATCTCTGAGGCTTACCCTCCGGATGCGAGGACCGGTCCGATCGGGTTGTGGGCCGCGGTGAGCGGCCTGGCCGTCGCAGGCGGCAGCGTGCTCGGCGGCTTGCTGCTCAGCGTGTTTCCCTGGTCATCGATCTTCTGGGTCAATGTCCCGATCGGGGTAGTGACCGTGGTCATCTGCCTGGTCGCGGTCACCGAGTCCCGGGAGCCGGTACCCCGCTCCTTCGATGTTGCGGGGGTCGCGCTGAGTGCGTTCGGCCTGCTGCTGCTGACCTTCGGGTTGGTCGATTCCGCTGACGCCGGCTGGCATTCGCCGGTTGTGGCTGCCTGCGCCGCCGTCGGCATCGTGTTCTTGGTTGCTTTCTTTGCGTGGGAGCGCAGGGCCGCGGCCCCGATGGTCCCGCCGGCATTGCTGCGAACCCCGAGCTTCAGCCGGGCATGTACGGTGTACCTCCTGGCCTACCTGGCCTTCTCGGGATTCATTTACTACGTCACGCTGTTCTTCCAGAACATTGAGGGATGGTCCGCGCTGCGCACCGGCCTGTCCTGGCTGTCCTTCTGCATTCCGTACTTCGTCGTGGCCCAGCTCGGAAAGCGGCTGGCACGATGGCTGCCGGTGGCCTGGGCGGTGGGGGCGGGCTGCCTCATCGCTGCCGCGGGCATGCTCGGGATGAGCCAGCTGAAAACGACGACACCGTTTGCGTGGCCAGCAGCGTGCTACATCGTGGTTGGAGTGGGCTTCGGCCTGATGGTCCCAGCGGGTTCATCTGCGGCCATGGCCGAGGTTCCCGCGGGATCGTCCGGGATCGGGTCAGCCCTGTTCAACTCCTGCCGCCAGATCGGCACCGCGATGGGACTGGCGATCCTGGGATCCATCGCCGCCAGTGCGATCTTGGCCGACTGGCACCGGCGGGCCGGATTTCTCCCGTCGGCCGAACGGCAGCAGGCAGCGCGGTTCGGTGCTGACGTTGCGGGAGGTCAGGTTCACCTGGTCGCCGCGTCCGTCGGGCGGGACGCGCTCTACCCAGCGGCTGCCTCATTCCTTCGGGGCTTCGAGTTCGCCCTGCTTCTGGCTGGCGTGATCATTGCCGCCGCCGGCGTCGTGGGCTTCCGGGGCCTACGACATCTTCAGATGCTCGGGTCCCCGCAACCCCGGACGACGGATGTGAGCGCGAACAGGTGAACCTGGTAACGCTGATCGCCGCGCGGGTGCGGAGATGCCGGCCTGTTGCGGGCTCATGCTGCCACGACCTCGTCGTCCGGCTGGGTGACCGAGGTGCTGGGGGCGCGCGGCGGAAGAGCGGTCGCGATGTAGATCCCGGCCAAGCAAGACATCGCGCTGTCCCGGTTCAGCGACGGGGTGGTATAGCTTGCACCGGCGCGATCGCCATCGGCTGCCGGGCGGCGACGGTCCACGAGCTCGGGGGCTGGGTGCTGGCCAGCCAGACCGGGCGGCGAAGGACGCGAACTTTACAGGGTTCCGAGCCGCATGTTCGCGGCCAACCCCGACCTCGGGGCCCTGCGCACGGCCCCGATGGCCGCCACGGTCCGCGAAGGCGCGGCCATGATCGCGGCCGACACTGGCAGCACCCCCGACGCCATCGCCCCCCGGCTGGCAGCGGCCGCAGCCGCCGCGATCGCGATGGAGATCATCGACACTGAGCCTGGCGCAGAACGCGAGCAGGCCGTCGCAGCCGCGATGCGCTTCCTCGAGGCCGGGACCGCGGCACTCCGATCACGGGCCGGCCGCGCAGCCCTCCTCTGAAAGACGCGGATCTGCGTCCGGGGCATCCGGCGGCCCGGGGACGCCGCGCCGCGTGCACCGGTCTGGGTGGCGGCGGTTCGCGGTGCTCTATCCGCGGGCTGCCGCCCGGTCACCGCGGCCTACGTGTGCTTGGCGACAGGTTCCGCGGCGGGTTCTGGGGCAGGCGCGCGGCGGTCAGCTGGCGGGTGACAGTGCGCGCAGCCGTTAAGATCCAGTCGGCATTTCCCTGACTGTGGCGCGGCGCGGGCCCGGTCGTCGCCGGTGTGATCGGCCATGGCTAGCGCGGGTGTCAGGGTGAGGGCGCCGATTGAGCTAATCTCAGGCCAGCCACGGCAACGAAAATGCGTGCCCCGGGCGGCTGCGAAAGCATCACGTGCTCCAAAAGATGATCTTGTTCGCTTCGCCGCATTCCGTGCGGAACCCCGGCAACCCGGCCCCGTACGCGATCTCTTGATGGCCATGCTCGCGTTTCCTCCTGGGGCCCGAGTCAGTCGTGGGCGGCCAGTTCGGTCGGCTCGCGGCTGAGCGACGGCACTGCCGGCGCCCGGTGGACAAGTGCCGCGATGCCGATGGCAATGAATGCTAGGAACTGCGGGAACGGCAACGCGCCGCGGAATGCGGCGTACTGGCCCAGCAGCAGAACCGTCGCGATCAGGAAGGTGTACCCCGTCCACCTAGGTAGCTCGCGGGTACGCAGGATCGTCACGGCGATGCAGCCCATCGCAGCTGGTGCTAGCAAAGCGAAGTACGCGGTGCCGAGACCGTCTGCCCAGTGCTGGACGCCCAAGTACCAGCCGGGCAGGCGGGGGGCGCCGAGCAGCGTGCTGGTCACGGATAGGTCGCACGTTGTCGACGCGATGCCCAGCGCGCTGCCGACCAGGTACAGCGCTCGGCCCACCCAGGCCAGATCCGTGTCCAGGGTGCGGACGAGGAGCTCGACCGCGGCCAGCCCGGCCGCGATGGACAGCGTAATCAGCCAGGTCGAGGCGAACCACGCCGCCCGGTGCGCCGACGCCGTGGCCATGACGTCGGTGGCCGAACCGCCCCAAGCCGGCAGGATCGGCGGGTCGAGGACGCCGGCGACGAAGAACACGCCGGACAGGACGAACAGGATGCCCATGGCGCGATAACGCATTCAGTCCTCCTCCGATGATCTCATCGGGGAGCCGGCGCGGTCAGCCAGGTGGCCGGGCAGCCGGGTGATGTCGTGTATCGGCGAGTGGGCCGACAGCAGGACGTCGCACGGGAACCCGGCCACGCCGGCGAGAAGGCCCCACCGGCCGGCCGTGCGGACCGCCCAGGGCAGCGGCGCGGGCACCGCGCGCCGCAGCCAGCTGGCTGTCAGCGCGGGGCGCGAGGTGGCTGTCAGCGCGGGGCGCGAGCTTGCCGTCCTCATGCGAGCCGACGGTTCTGCTGGTGTACCAGGACTAGGGCGGTGATCGTCCCGGCGATGACGAATCCCTCCACGATCACGACCCATACCGGCGCGTTCAGGAAGAACGCGGGAACGGCGAGCACTGCCGAGATGACCCGGGTCACCACGACCGCGATCAGCGCCCCGCGGCTGCCCCGCCGCGCGGGCACCAGGGCCAGCAACGTGATGAGCCCCAGTGCGGCTACTCCCAGGCTCACGATCAGCGGCGGTGCGTCCGAGGACCCGATGACGCCGGTCAGCGCGACGTCGATGAGCCCGAGCACGGCGAAGATGGCGGCAGCGGCGTCACTGAGCGACGCGGGCCTGGCAATCGTCTCGTGGGTCGTTGTCATGGCATTCTCCCAGTTCAGTTCGGGTACGTGCCATTGACGCTAGGGGCCGGGCCGCCCGCGCAGAACGAGGTAAGCCGCCGGGGTGGTTGCGGCTGCCCGCAGGGCCGGTTCCGGCTGGCTGCTAGGAATTCAGCCGCGCAGACCCGCGTCGCGCAGGAACGTCAGCACCGCGGTGACCCGGCGATGTGACAGGTCCTCGGTGGTCAGGCCGAGCTTGGTGAAGATGGCGTTGACATGCTTTTCCACTGAGGACTCGGACAGGTGCAAGTGCGCGGCGATCCCGGCGTTGCCGCGTCCCTGCGCCATCTCACGCAGCACGTCGAGTTCGCGCGGCGTGAGGTCCCTCAGTGCCGAGGCGCGCACCCGGGCCCTGCCGCGGACGAGCGCCTCGACCACCTGCGGGTCGATCAGGGACCCGCCGGCGCTGACCTCACGCAGCGCTTCCAGCAGGCGGCCCACCTCGCCGATGCGGTCCTTGAGCAGGTAGGCGAGCCCGGCTGTGCCGTCCCGGAACAGCTCGAACGCGTAGGTCTCGTCGGCGTACTGGGAGAGGACCACGACGCCGGTGCGAGGGTACGCAGACCTGATCGCGTGCGCCGCATCGATGCCCTCCATGCTGGGCCGTCCCTCCGGGCCGCGCGGGCTGGCCGGCATCCGGATGTCGGTGAGCACCGCCGCTGGCCGCAGCCGCTCGACGGCATCGAGCAATTCCGGCGCGGATCCGACGGCGGCTGCCACGACGACGTCGCCTGAATCCTCGAGCAGTCGCCGCGCGCCCTCCCGCACCAGGTAGTTGTCGTCGGCCATGACGATCCGCAGCGGTTCAGGCATCCGCATGCTCTCTGCCGACCGGCTGTTCAGGTCCGGATTCCTGGTCCTGGCCGACCGGGATGTGCACGCATACCGCGGTACCGAGTCCCGCGCCGCTGTTGATGGTCAGCGAGCCACCTACCGTGTCCAGGCGGTCGGACAGTCCGGTAAGCCCTAGCCCGCGTGGCCGGTCAACATCGAAACCGCATCCGTCGTCGCGGATCACCAGCCCGAGCCTGCCGTCCTCCTGGCTCAGCGACACCTCGACCTCGCTGGCCGCGGCGTGCTTGACCACGTTGGACAGCGCCTCAGCCAGCACGTACCAGGCGGTTACCTCGATCTGCTCACCGAATCGCACGCCGCGCAGCCGGGGGTCGGCGCGGACCGCCATCGGCAATGCGAGCCGGCTGGACTGAGCCTCGATGGCCTCGAGCAGCCCACGGTCGGACAGCACCGGCGGATGGATCGCGTAGGCGATCTCCCGGATGTCCTGCAGCGTGGTGGCCAGATCGCGTTGCATGTCGGCCAGCCCGCCGGCCGCGGCCGGGTCACCCCGCAGCAGTTGCTGGCGGACCAGCCCAGCCATGGCCGACAGCGCCACGATCTCTTGCTGGACCCCGTCGTGCAGGATCCGCTGAATCCGCCGGCGCTCGGCGTCCTGGCCCGCCACCACGCGATCGCGGGACGCCGCCAGTTCGGCCGCCTGGTCCCGGACCTCCTCGATGCGCCGGGACAGTTCCGCGGCAAGGTGGAGGTTGTGCACGCCCACCGCGGCTTGGGCGGCGAAATATGCCAGCAGCCTGCGGTCCTCGGCCAGCAACGGGCCGTCGGAACGCGGGCCGCACTCGATGCGTCCCAGGATGGTGCCGCCATATTCGATGGGCACGGTCGCGGCCGGCTCGCCGGCCGGTTTGCCGTCCGTGACCACCCGCAACGGCCCGTCCGCCGCGTCCAGCGACACCTGGGCCCAGGTCAGGTCGAGGCCGCGGCGGACCTCCCCGGCCAGGTCGCTGAGCAGCCCGGCAGAGCCGGGCGCCTGGATCAGGCTCCGCCCGAACCGGTTGAGGTTCGCGTAGCCGGCCAGCCGCGATCCGAGCACCCACCGGTCGGCGGCATACTCAAGGCGTCCCCGGAGCGCCTGGCCGGCTATAGCGACCGCTACGCCGACCACCACGGCCACCGTGGCCGGGGCCGCCAGGCTGGTGAGCAGGCCAGCGGTCACCGCGGCGATCGCGACGGCGGTGGCGATCGATACCCGCAGGACGCGGTGCACCAGCGCGCGCCGTCCGGGCTCGTCGATACCGAAGACACCGGAGTAGAACAACGCTGTGAGCATCGCCACGAGCGCGGTACCTATGGCCAGCGCGGACAGCACAGTCGCCAGGACGTTGGTGGCCGCGCTTTGCGGGTCGGCCTCCCACCAGAGCACGAACAGCGGAACCCACAGGCTGAACGAGCACGTCACGCCGATCAGCAGCCAGCGGATCTGCCGCCGCTCGGCGGCTTTGCCCTGCCAGTAGCGCAGCGCGAGCAGTACCACACCGGCCACGGTCCAGAACGGATAGGACTCATACACCGCCGAGATGGCCCCGCGCAGCGGCGCCAGGACGGCCAGGGACACGCCGCTGCGCACGATAGGCGCCACCCCCTGGCCAGGCACGAGCAGCGCGATATTGGCGCTACTGACCGCATCCAGCAACGGCAAGAGCGCAGCGGCCACGGCCGACGTCCAGATGACTGCGCGTTCGTAGCCGCGCTCCGGGCGCCCGGTTGGGAACAGGCCGATCATGCCGATGGCGGCGACCGCGTTAGCGGTGCCGGCCCATTGGCACAGCAGCGCGATTATCGCGGTCATCGATGAGCCGGTACCCCAGTGGCGTTCGGCCATCGGCAAGAATACGTCGCCGAGCGCTGTCGAGGCGCCGAACGCAGCGCCGACGCCGACCAGCCACCAGACCACCCGGTTGTCCGGACGGCGCAGGAATCCGATCCCCCCACCACGCAAAACGGCAGCGGCCCGACCAGAATCCAGCCGACCTCAGAGCCGTCGCCATTGGCCAGGGACACGCCGAGAGCAGCGGCGAGCGCGCCGTAGCCGAACACCGCCAGCGCGGCAATTGTGGCCCGCATGGGTTCCATAGTGGGGGCGGCCGACGGGAAACGCCACGTGGCCAGCCGCAACCACACCTCGAGGTTTACCGCACCCGCCGCTGCGGCGTGCATGATTCAGCCGCACCGCCCCCGCGGCCTAGCGTCGCCAGCATGACCGAAATCACGGCACGGCGATGGGCGCACGCGGCGGCAGCCGCCGGGCTGATCGCCAGCGCCGCGGCCTCGGCGTATCGAAGGGAAGCATGACCATGAGAACCGCGTACCGGGTGCTCGCCTACCTGCTGGCCTTGTCTGTCGCCCTGCAGGCGTCGCTGATCGCGTTCGGCGCCTTCGCCCTGGAGAAAGAACAACATCGACAACGGCCCGATCTCCGATGGCGACACCACCGGGGTGACCCTGCACCATTCCTTCGCCTACGTTGTCCTGCTGTTTGCCGTCGCCGTGCTCGCGGTCTCGTTCGGCGCCAAGGTCGAGCACGGCGTGCGCTGGGCGGCGATCCTGCTCGGCCTTATCGTGGCGCAGTTCTTCCTCGCGTACGCCGCCTACTCCGCGGCCATCGTCGGTGTGCTGCACGGCCTCAACGCGCTGGCCATTTTCGCGGTCGCGCTACTGGCCGGGCGCCGGGTGCCGAAGAAAACGCCCGTGGCGGAGCCATCGGCCCCGGAGGATGCGCCGGTCTGAATATCCGGGCAGGCCCCCGGTTCGCCGAACTCGGGGTGGCCGCCGGCAGGCAGCCCCGCCAGGTGGCCGCTGGCACGGTGCTGTTTAGCCGGGGTGTGCTGGCCTGGTCCGTGCTGATCTGGTGGGGGAGCCGGTGCCTTGCCACGCCGGTTTTGCCTGTGCGCGCCGCGTCGGCTGGTCTGCGTTACGAGGCGTGCTTCTCGCTGATCGCGGTAGCTGGACCGCGGCGCCATGTCGCCGGCCGATCGCATACGCCCGCCGTGGCTGAGGCATGGCTGGGGCGTTGTGGTGGCCGCCCGCACGCCCGCTTGGCGGGGAGCCCGCACCGCGGTAGGTTCTCGTGGTGGCTGTGGAGACTGCGCAGGGCATCGGCCCGATCGTCGACTGCAACGTGCACTTGTGGGATCAGCGCGACAACCCGGTGTTCTGGCTCTCGGATCGCACCGTTGTCCGGGACATGCTCGGCGATTACGACAGCCTCCCCGATAGCTACACCTTGTCGGACTACCGGCGGGAAACGTCGGGCCATGACGTGCGCGGAGTGATCTGGTCGGACGCGGGGGCCGCGGATCCGCTGGCCGCGGCGGACTGGGTCGGCCGGCAGGACGGGGCGCCGCCGGTCATCGCGATGGTCACATTGGGTGACCCGAGGTCAGCGGCGTTCGCCGATCTCGTCGAGGGCTGTCGTCAGCGGCCGCTCATTCGCAGCGTCCGGATGCGCCTGGTGGCGGAGTTGTCCGGGCGGTCAGCCCACGGCACGGATCTTCTCGATGACCCGCTGGCCTCGGACAACCTGGCATTGCTCGCCAGCAGCGGCCTGGTGGCGACCGTCGAGGCGACGTCCAGCCAGCTGGGCACCGTGGCCCGGCTGGCGGCAGAGTTCCCCGCACTGAAGATCGTCGTCGACCACTTCGGCTGGCCGCCAGCCAGCCCTCGCGGCGGAGGCCTCGACGAGCACATCCAGCGCCTCGCCGGCGTGGCAGCAGCCGCCAATGTGGCGACTCGGATCGACGCCATCGGTACGATCTTCGGCGACTGGGCCCTCCCCCGGATACGCCCCTGGCTGCTCGCGGTGACTGACATCTTCGGCCCGCAGCGGTGCATGCTCGGTTCAGACCTGCCGATCGAGAACCTGCGATCCGGGTTCGGGCCGCTCTATGCCGCCTACCACGCAATCTTCTCCGGCTTCTCTGATCATGAGCGAGCCATGCTATTCCACCGCACGGCCGAGCGCTGGTACGCCCAGCGCGACCGCTGATGATGCCCGGGCACACTGGTCCCAGCCACCCCGGCGAGTACCCCGGCCGGCCGGGCCAGAAGCAGTCGGGTGTTCTCCCGTGGTCTGCACCAGGAATTCCGGCACGCATCGGCCGGGTACACCCGCCGGACCCGGCTTCTTCCCCCTGACAGCCTCGACGACCTCGCCGCCGACCTGGCCTTCGAGATCACATTCACCCGCAACCTCGTGCCTGGGTCTGGCGTCCTGACCGATAGAGATCATATGCACGATCGCGCATGCGTGCGCCGATTGGGCTAATCTCAGGCCAGTCACGGCATCGAAATGAATGATCGTGCATATGCCGCCTGAGGTGGGGCCGGCGCAAGAGGGTACACTTCCCGTATGCACGATCGTGCAAATGACCCCGCCGTCTGGGCGGAGGAGATCCGGCGTCGGCGACTTGAGCTGGGACTCCGCCAAGACGAGCTCGCTGCGCTTGCTGGCGTGTCCACGCGCTTTGTCCACACCCTTGAGCAAGGCAAGCCAACGGTGCGGCTGGACAAGGTACTCGCCGTGCTGGGCCAGTTGGGTCTGGATCTGGTGCTGGAGCCTGGTACTGGCGTTGTCCGCCATGGTAAGGGCTGAGTAAGTTGGCTCGCACCTCCCTGCGCCAGCTGCGGCTTGTCAGGTACGCCGACGTCTACAAGGCAGGCGTGCTGGCCGGCGTCCTGCACCGGCTGCCGGACCGTACCGAGTTCCGCTACTTGCCGGAGTACCTCGACGGCGGGGGGCTGCCGGTGGCTTGGAGCCTACCCACGAGGGAGGAGGCCTTTGCCGCACCCGCGGCGGCGGTGCCTGCGTTCTTCGCCGGATTGCTGCCAGAGGGCAGGCGCTTGACGGCGCTGCGCCGCACTGTGGGTACCTCAGCCGACGACGAGTTCTCGATGCTGCTAGCGGTCGGCGGTGACACCATCGGCGACGTTCAGGTCCTCCCGGCTGGCGATACACTCGCCGGCACCAGGCCGGTCGTTGTTGATAACTTCAGCAAGGTCGTCTTCGCCGACCTGTTCGCCCAGGCAATTGGCCAGCGGCCGGATCGCATCGCCCTGCCAGGCGTGCAGGACAAGATCTCCGGACAGATGCTGAACGTGCCTGTCCATGGCCGGTCACGCGCCTACATCCTGAAGCTCAACCCGCCGGAATTCCCCCACCTCGTGGAAAACGAGTACTTCTTCTTCCGCGCGGCCGCGCACACCCGGCTCAGACTAGCCGATGTCGAACTGGCGCATGATCGGCTAGGGGCGCCGGGCCTGCTTGTGCGCAGATTCGACCGGATCCCCGCAGGGGACCACCTCCGGCCGCTTGCCGTCGAGGACGCCTGCCAGGTTCTCGGCCGATGGCCCGGCGACAAGTACGTTATCTCCACCGAGGACGCCATCACTGGTCTCGCACGGTGCTGCCGTGCACCCGGCGTGGCCGCCCTCGAACTCTACCGCCTGCTCGTCTTCGCGTACCTCTCGGGCAACGGAGACCTTCATGCCAAAAATCTCGCGATACTAAAGGACCAACGGGACGAGTGGAGAGTCACCCCGGCGTACGACCTGCCCTCCTCCGCCGTCTACGGCGACCGCACCATGGCACTGCCCATCGGCGGCAGAATCCGTCAGCACATCTCCTGGCCGATGCTGCGACACCTCAGCGAAGCCATCGGCATTCCCGGACGGCTAGCTGCCGACGTCGTCCGCGATCAGGTCGCGGCTGCCGACACCTGGATCGAGGAAGTCAGCCAACTCCCCTTCGACACCAACACCATCCGCAACCTACGGCGACTCACCCGTTCCCGCATCCGTCACATTCAGCCTGAGACGTAGCGGCCGCGCCCAGGGAGCCGACACAGTCGGAATAGCTAACCGCCGATATGCGGCAATGCGTCGCCCTCCGAACGGCCGACATACATACTCACATCGGTATTACAGGGTAAATCAGGCCCATCGCCCCTTCCCCTATGCTGGGGCCGCTCAAAGCCGTGGACGACCTCGCCAGACGCGTTGCGGCACAGGTCAACCCCGCTAGGACCCGCCAGCGTCCTGATCGAGCTTACGGACCGGCCCGAAGCGAACGGCGGGTAGGTGTACGTGCGCGTGGTGCTCGCCGACCTCGCCAACGGATCGTCAGATGGGACGAGGCACCTGCACCGCGGACGCAGCACAGTGCACTGACTATCAGAATCCCCATATGTAGTTGATACCTGCACTGACATCGGAGCCAGTAGAGAGCAGCGCACGGGAAAGGCCCCCGGCATCAGAGCCGACCGGCTTCAGCGACAGGTCACGAAGTACGGCTGCCGTATCTGGAGTGCCCAAAGACAATCCATACAGGCGGTTTCGGGGCGCCTCACGGCTTCGCCTCACCGGCTAGGACGCCGCCGAGGTAAGCCGCGGACCCCGACTTCGGGTAGCCGTCTTCGTGGAGGCCGACGTTGGCGGCATCGAAGAGGCTGGACGCGCCGAACCCTCCGCAGACCGGGTCGAGATACATATCGGAGTAGGACAGGCACAAACTGGTGAACCGGTTGGGCAGCCCGTTGGCCAGGTAGTCCGATTGGTTCGGGTAACCGTGCTTAAAGGAGGTGGCCACTCCCTCGCGGCACTTCTGGTAGACGCCGATGACCTCGCACGTGTTCACCGGGAACGCCGGGTCCCCCATCACGCCGGCACCGGCGACCTGCGCGAGAACAGCCTGACCGGCGACGGTGCTGTTCAGACCCCGCAGCGTCAGGTCCACCGCCCAAGCGCCAAGAGAGAACCCGGCGAGCACGAACCGGGTGCGGGTGCCGCACGAGGTGAACTGATTGAACATCTGCGTTTCCAGGGCCTGAGCGGCTGACTGCGCCTTCGACTGCAGCGCCGAGGCCTGCGGCACAGTCTTCAAGTCCACAGGCCAGTCCAGCGCGGTGTATGGGTAGTTCGCGGCGTCGGGGACTGCTGAGGAGACCTGGCTGTGAAAGGCCTTCCACACCGCCTGGACGGTGTTACCCCAGTCGGTGCTGCTGCCCTCGTTGACTCCATGCGCCCCGAGGAACAGGACTGACGGGCAGTTCGCCGCCGGTGTGACCGTGAAGGGGGTCGTTGGACTTACGCCATTGCCGTTGAGACCCTCGACCGTGGTCGGGCCGAGTCGCGCGTCCGCTGGTACCGTGACCGCGACCGTGAAAATCCCGTTGCTGGACGGAACTGGGTCTGCGACGAAATTCCCCTGCGACGTAAAGCCGAACATGATGGGGACGTCGTATGCTAGTTGCCCATAGGTTATCCAGCCTGTACCGGTTACCGTCACCGACTGACCTGGTGCGGCAGCGGTGGGCTGGACACTTACGCACGGGGTGTACTCATCGCTGGCATTGCAGGTCGCTGCGGCCGCTGACGTACCTCCGAGCGTGACGACTGCGGTCATGAGCGTCAGGGCGCCAACAGCTGCGAATATCCGTCTCGTGACCCTTCCTGGGCCACGGCACCCCCACTGAAACGTCTTTGACACTGCGATCCCTACCATCGCTTCAGTCACATAGTTTCCCTAAAGTCTCCTCCTTCCCAGTAGTTTAGCTGCACCGTCTTTCTCTCACGCTCTGAGGCGCGAGGAGAGTCCGGGAACGCGGGTTCACGACGCCCGCCACACGGCAGGGACTCTCCTGCTGGAGCAGGGCATCGACATCCGGCGTCGTGCGACAGATCCTCGGCCACTCCCAGCTCAGCCAGACCCAGCGCTACACACGTCACCGCGAAACTCACGCAACACGCCGCCGATCAGATGGGCAAGGCACTCTGGGCGTAACTGCGCTGGCGGCATCTGCTGGTGGCAATCGCAACCACAACTGCAACCAGAACGCCCGGGAATGCCAGCGAACGCCCTGTATTGCCCGCTCAGCATCGTTGTGCCGCCAGGGACTCGAATCCCGAACCCGCGGATTAAGAGTTAAGAGTCCGCAGTTCTGGCAATTAAGAAATGACGGTCGATGTCACGCGCTGCCAATTCATGCCGTCATGCACATCTTTCTCTAATTACCTCTGCCGTCTAATGTCAGATACTACCCGGCCGTACCGATGCAGACGAGCTAACAGCGAGCAAACACGCTGATCGTCATGCTGCATCGGTCACGGTGGTACTAACGGGCAGCCGCACGGTCCGGTCCCCGAAGTCAGCAACCAGGTCCAAACGCCCGCCCAATGCTTCGACATAGCGCGCGATGACCTCAAACGAGATCACCTCGCCGTGCTCGATCTGAGACACCCGGGCAATGCTCACACCATCGCGACAGCGATGTCCCGCTGGGTCAGGCTCAGCTGCTTGCGGGCCTCGGCGAGCTGGTGCCCGCCGGACTGGGCGAGCAGCGTGCGTGCTCGGGCCTCGATCTCCTCGGGGGAGACGCCGGCCGCGAGCAGTTCCCGTTCCAGGGTCTCCCAGTCCTGCGGGATGCACTTGGGCATGCTTCGTGCTCGCCTGCGCCCATAACATGCCCTGCAGCGTCGCCGACGGCGAGGACACGGTCCAGGACTCCTGGCTGCACTGGACGGACTCGACACCGTCGCCGGTGCGTCACGCGCGGCCACCCACGTGACCCGCTGACCGCGGGCCTTTTCCCGCAACGCTCACCACCCCGGCTACCCGGTAGGCCAGCGTCGGGGTGGACCCGGTGCCGAACGGCCCTTCACCGGTGGCGGCGAACGCGAGCACCGCGCCGAGGCGCGATGCTCATACCGGCGTTCCGCCCAGTAGCTCAGGTAGTTAACGTCCGTGTCGTCATACTGGCTAAGAACGCCAGCCGTTCCCTCCCCGGGCGTTGTCACGTTGATCGCGTTCTCCCGCCGGGGATCGTCGCCTCCATCGGTGATGCCTTCGCGGGGAATCCAGGTCTTCCTCCGCGAGCGGCCAGGCTCCTGTATCGCAGGTGATCACCGGCTGGATCAGGCATCCGCTCGGTCAGGGGATTTCGGTCAGGGGGACCGCTGGCACGCCGCCACACCCTGCGCCGGCTGGGACGCGCGTGCCCTGGTCAACCACCTCGTCGCCGGGAACCTGTGGGCCGCCGAGCTCGCCGCTGGCGGAACGATCGACGGCGTCGGCAGTCGGCTCGACAGCGACCTGCTCGGCACCGACCCGGCCGCCGCCTACGCAGATTCGGCGGCGGCGGCCGCGGCCGCGTTCCGCAGGCCCGGGGCGCTCGACGCGCCGTGCGCGGTGTCCTACGGGCCGGTGCCCGGCTCGGTCTACGCCGGGCACCGCTTCCTCGACGTCCTCGTCCACGGCTGGGATCTCGCCGTCGCGACCGGGCAGGACCAGGCCCTCGACCCAGAACTGATGCAAGCCTGCCTGGAAATCATCGAGCCGCAGCTGGACGCGTTCCGCAGCGCCGGCGCCCTCGGCCCGCCAGTCGCGGTCCCCGCCGCTGCCAGCGCCCAGAAACGGTTCTTGGCACTCCTCGGCCGCAGCAGCTAGCACCCAGCACGCAGCTCAGGCGAAGCCGGGCAGCCACAGCCGAGCCGTGCTCTCGCCGCACCGACCCGCCCGGCTACAGTCTTGACCAATCACGACACACTGGTCGATGGCCGTCATCAGCCACGTCGACAGACGGCCTTCACGCAGAGTGACGGACGGCGCCACCGAACACGCACGCCGGAGCCGCCGTTCGGCGCGAGTAACTAGCGTCAGGCGCTGAGGCTTGCGATGGGCGCGGACCCGGGTGCTCTGCGCGCGTTCGCTGGCACTGCTGGGGCTGGGGTCTTCTCGCGCCGGTCGGCGGCGGGGATGATTGATATCCCCAGGCCGGTCTCCTCGTGGCCTGTTGTCCGCGATCTGCGGCAAGGAGCGAAATCATGACGATCAGCAGATCAGTGGCCGAGCTGCTGGCCCGGGCCTCCTCGCGGGAGCGGGTGATGCCTGCTGATGCGCGGTCTGGTGCGGTGTTCGAGCGGATTGTGGTTGGCTCGGATTGTTACTTTGTCAAGCAGGTCAGCTTCGGGTCGGATTGGATCATGCGGGTCAGCGGCGATCATGTGGGCCGCCAGTACCTGGTCTGGCAGGCGGGGATCATGGACCGGTCCCCGGACTGCATCGATCACGCGGTGGTGGCCATGGGCCTGGCCGGCGCGGGCGACGACGCCGTGCTGACCATCGTGATGCGCGACGTCGGCGGCTTCTTGGTTCCGCCCGGGGACGCCATCGTGCCAGCTAGCCAGCACGCTGGGTTCATCGCGCACATGGCCGCGATGAGCAGCGCGTTCTGGGGCTGGGACGACCAGGTCGGCCTCACCTCGATGGCGCAGCGGGTGGGGTTGTTCGCGCCCGATACCATCGCTGCCGAGCTCACCACGGCCGAGGTGCCTGCGGCGATCGCCGCGGCCGCGGCGGGATGGGGCGCCCTGCCCGGCCGGTCGCCGCTGCTGTGGCAGTTGGCCCGGCTGGTCCACGACCGGCCCGAAGTGATAACCGGGCCGCTGTCACGGACGCCGCGCACGTTCCTGGCGGTCGACTGGAAGATGGGCAACCTCGGCACTCACCCGGACGGGCGGACCATCCTGCTGGACTGGGCCTTCCCCGGCGCCGGGCCGGCCTGCTGGGACCTGTGCTGGTACCTGGCGCTCAACCGGGCCCGGCTGCCCGAACCGAAGGAAGCAGCGATCAGCCGGTTCCGGGCTGCGCTCGAATACCGCGGCACCGACACCGGCAGCTGGTGGCAGCAACAGCTCGACCTGTGCATGATCGGCATCATGGCCACGTTCAGCTGGGAGAAGGCGCTTGGCGACGCCGGCGAGCTGTCCTGGTGGGAGGCGAGGGTCGCCGACGCGGCCGCCCGCCAGCGCATCCCGGTTCCGGGATAGCCGAGGCCGGCTCGACGAGGCGCAGCAGATGACCAGGGAAGCGCGACACCGTGGTGGATGCCAGCTGGGCACGCACTGAGACGCCGTTCTGCACCATTGGAGGAGGCAGTCAAATGATGGCTGCCGTCGCACAGACTTGGGGTTCGGTGCGTCAACTTCGCCGGATCCCGTCAATCCATGTGGCAGAGGGTGCACGGAATGGACTTGCTGTCGGGTAGCAGCTGGGCAGTGATCTCGCTCAGCTGCGGCGGCCGCGCTGCGGCCGCCTGGAGCCGGAACAGGACTCGTACTTGGGCAGAAGCGCGGCATGATCAGCATGGCCGCCCAAGGGTGGCGCACGAGGACTTGTGAGCCGAGATCGCGCGCTGCCGCAGGGCGATCGTCCACTCGGCCAGGCACGTCGATCTCGCTGACGGCTAGGTCGGCGATGCCCTCGAGAATGTCGTCCTTGTTGGCGACGTGGTTGTAGAGCGACATCGCCTCGACCCCGAGCTCCTAGCCAAGTATGCGCATGGTCAGCGGCTCGATCCGCTCTGGTCGGCTGGCTCGACGGCGGCGCGCGGCACGGTCTCGCCGGTCAACGGGGTGCGCCGCCCCCGTTTCGCGCAGCTGTGCTGCTGCCTGGCCCTGCGGCGGCATAACGCGCCTCAGCCCCCGGGGGGAGGGACTATGCGGCCTTCCGCCCGTTGTGATGTCCCAACGTCGGTGCCTGACTCCGCTGTCGCGCTGCCCTCGCCCTGCCGGTGCCTCGCGATGTGATCAGCACGACGACCATCACGATGGCCACCCATGAGGCACCGAGGGCGTAGCCTGCGAGCACGTCGGTCAGCCAGTGGGCGCCGAGGTAGATGCGGGAGGCGCCGACGATGAGGACGACCAGGGCGGCGGCGCTCCACAGGACGGCCCGCCTCCGGAAAGGCAGTCCGGTCCCGAGCACGATGGCGAGCATCGCGTAGAAGGCGGTGGATTGGGTGGCGTGTCCGGAGGGGAATGCTCCACCGGTGTAGTGCCCGATCCAGATCACTGCGGGCGGCCGCGGCCGGCCGACCAGCGGCTTGACGATGTCATACAGGCCGATCGCGCCCGCGACGGCCGCCGCCAGCAGCGCCAGCGGCCGCCAGTCGCGGCGGCGGATGACGAAATACAGGCCGGCGGCCAGCCCCACGGGGATGATGAACGCGGTCGACCCGAGCCAGGTGAGTACGTTCAGGGCGCTGGTCAGCCACTCGGTCCGGTGGGCGATGACCCATGCGGTCACGTGCGGGTCGGCCAGGGCTGCCTCGTCGTGACCGACCACGTCTTGGGTGAGGCCACCGAAGGCCCAGGCAGCAAGCGCCCCCGCCGCGGCCGTGAACGTCAGCCAGAAGCCCAGGGGGCTGCGTGTATCGAGGCGGCGCCGGCCCCAGGCCACCTGCGCGGGGAACCGGCGCCTGACCCAGGCGAGCGGGGGCGTCGCCGCCACGCGGTCACCGGCGGCTTCCAGGCCCGGTGAGCGGGCCGCGAAGTGCCGGTGGAGCCTGGAGGCGATCAGGCCGGCGACGATGAGGCCGAGCAGGACCAGCCCTGCCCGGCCGGCGATCTGCTCTACGCGGTGGTAGCTCGCCCCCGCCACGTAGCCGAGCACGGCGAACCCCGTCCCCCATAGCGCGCCGCCGGCGACGTTGTAGGCCAGGAAGGTCGGGTAGTGCACCTCCGATATGCCGGCCAGGCCGGGCACAAGCACCCGAAGCGCCGCGGTGAAGCGCCCGAAGAACACCGCGCTGCCCTTGCGCCGCTGGACGTAAGCGCGCGCCGAGTCCAGATGCTTGTCCAGGTGAGTGCGGATTACGGGCAGCCGGCCGAGGGTGCCGTGCAGGAGATGGGTCCCCCAGCGGCGTCCGACCAGATAGCCGATGGAGTCCCCGATGATCGCGCCCGAGACCGCGGCAGCGATCACCGCCAACAGCGGGACTGTGCCACGCGAGGCCGCGACTCCTCCCAAGATGACCGCGATCTCGCCGGGGAAGATGAACCCGACGAACGCCGAGGCCTCCAGCGCCGGGAAGGCGAACACCAGCGCCAGAACGAGCCAGCCCGGGAGCGACAGGATGCGGTCGGTGATACTCGCGACCAGACCCAAGGCTGCCACCGAGGCTCAGCCCAATCCGGTGTCTAGCCGAGCCATCGTTGACGCGAAGAGGCGGCACAGTCGTGCAAGCGTCGCGGGGCCGCCACGCCAGTGCCCGGCGACGGCATCACTTCCGGCCGCGCGCAGCAGGTGACGCGGGATGAGCACGGCAGCTACCGTACCGTCGAGGGGCCGGTGCTCCGTCGCCGGAGTCGGCCAGGCTTCGTTCTCATGACCCACCTCGGCAGGCGTACATCCGCTCCACGAACTTCCCCAGCCGCTCCTCGCGCTCCTTCAGCCGTCGTTCCGCCTCCTGCTGGGACGGCGCCACAGGCAGATCGCGGCGACGCAGGTCGCGAAACCACCGGCGCAGCCGTTCCGGATTTTGCTCCTCCTCGTCGAGCTCGGCGGCCGCGGACTTCTCGATGCGGATCTCCTGGTCGAGATCAGCGTCGAACTTGCTGCCCTCGGCCAGGAACAGATCAGGTCTCATTCTGCGCTCCGGCTCTGGTCGGCGCGGTCGTCCAAGACCGCTGGCCGGCGTGTAGACGGCCGGCGGTCTTTGGTGATACCGGATTGGCGCCGGTGCGCAAAAGTGCCACCTGGCCGGGCGGTGTACCTTTCGCTACCCGGCACCGGGCCTGGCAGGGCTGTCCCCGGCTGGTCACTGGCTCACCCGCGGGCCGCGTGCCTCGGGGCACCCCAGGAGCATTGTCTGCTCCGCGGCCCGCCCAGCCTGGCCGCTGAAGTTCTGGTGAGCGCCCTTGGCCGGCAGATGGCGGGCAGGAGCCACGGCGATTCCGGGGCTGCGCAGCAGCCGGGCAGCCAGGCGGCGCACGCGGGGCAGGTCGGTGAATGCCGATACGAGCAGGGCAGCGGCGGCTACGGTGAGGTAGCTTCCAAGGACATCGGTGAGATAGTGGTCACCGAGGTAGACGCGGCTGGCGCCGACGGCCAGCGCGAACACCGCCGCCAGCGTGGTGCCGGCGATGCGCAGCCGGCCGGTGCCCGCTAGTGCCATGAAGGCGATCAGGACGACCAGGGTGGCGGTGGTGTCGTGGCCGCTCGGGAAGCTGCCGGTCGCGTCGGGGGGGATCAGCCACAGGCTGGCGGGCGGGCGGGGCCGGTTGATGATGTGCTTGACGGCCACGGCGAGCGTCCAGGCAGCGCCGCCCATCAGCACCAGGCGGGTGGCGTCCCAGCGGCGGCGCCGGGCCAGCAGCACGATGATCCCGGCGCCCAGCGCGGCCAGCCCGGCCACCTCGGCCGCGGCGTCGGTCAGCCCGGTGAATACGCTGGTGGCCGCGTGGAACCGCAGCGGCACCAGCGCCTGGTCGGCGCGCAGGTCGTCATGGGTGATCTGCGGGGTCAGCGCGAGCCAGCCCAGGATCAGCGCCGCGGCCAGCAGCACCAGCCCGGCCGCCGCCTTCACGCGCGTCAGCAACGTCATAACAGTCCCTTCCTGAGAAGCGGAACAGCCGGCGAGGGCGAGCGCGGCAGGTCACCGGCGTGGCACACTGGGAGCCCTAGTGTTCTACAGCGACTGTAGAGAATTTACAGGACTTGTAGATAGTAGCCCGGCCGCCGCTTCCCCCGCTCCCGCAGCGGCCGGTCCCTGCCCTTCTTCTGATACGGGCTGTCCGACGACGGGGGCCGCGACGACGTGGACGAATCCCTGCCCGCCCGGCGCCTGAGTCTTCAACCTGAGCCGACAGCCGCTCGACCTGCGCCGTCAGCTCCCCGATCACCCGGTACGCCTCAGCCAGCCGGGCCGCCAGCTCAGCAGCCGGCAAAGCCGAAAGGTCCTCCACCGAGGGAACACCAGGTACATCGGGCACAGCAGGCAATAATCACCATCCCGGCCCGCCGGTCAACCACCCGTTACGGCGTGTCGCAACCAGTGCCGTGCCAGGGCGCGTCCGCCCCGTTCGCTAACTTGGCCCCATGCGGGCCGGGCACTTTGACAGCTTGATCCTGTACGTCGCGGACCTGGCGGAGGCGAGGGCGTTTTACGTCGATGCGCTCGGGCTGCCGGTCCTGTTCGAGGATGAGATCATCGTCGTGGCCGGGGACCAATCGGGCCGAGTCGTCCTGCACCGCAATGACCGTGGCCACGACGAGCGGGGCATCTTCCCTGCTGGCTCTGGCGTGGGCGGCGCTGCGGTGCGCTTTACGGTGGACGACCCTGACGCTTGCGAGCAAGACGCCCGCGCTCACGGGCTTACCGTCCTATGGCCAGCGCAGGAGGCAGCCTGGGGCCGGTTCCTCGTCTTGGCCGATCCTGACGGACGCTCTGTTGTGCTCGCGAATATGAGGCCCCCGGCACCGGCCAGCTAGACCCGGCAAACGTTTCCGATGGCGGCACCAGCGAACCCAGCCCAAACCCAGCCCACTCAGCGAGCAAACATAAGACGCCGACCCTTGCTGAATAGCTACAGTCGGCTGACCGTCCATAGGGCTGGCGGTGTGCAGCGTGTGTCCTACATGCGGTGCTCGCGGGCGCCGGGCGGCTGTCCGGTCTCCTGCGGTCCCGGCTCGCGGGCCGACGGGTTGTCCTGCGCGGCCGCCTGCTCTCCTGAGGCGCTGGGCGGTGCAGACCGTTGAGTCCGGAGGTAGCGCCAGGCGGCGATGGCCAGGATGATGAGCGCGATGGCAGCGATGATGTAGGTCGGGCCTTTGAGTGCATCCACGATCGAGTGCCAGTTGGCGCCGACGGCGTAGCCGGCGCAGGCCAGGGCGGCTGTCCAGGGGATGCAGCCGAGCGTGGTGTAGATGCCGAACCGGGCTGGGGCCATGTCCGCGATGCCCGCGGGCAGCGAGATGAAGGTCCGGACGACCGGCAGGAGACGGCCGATCAGCACGGCCGAGGGTCCGTAGCGGTCGAACCACGCGTTGGCCCGGTCGAGCTCGTGCTCGCGGATCCGCAGCCGGCGGCCCCACCGCCGCAGCGCGGCCTGGCCGCCGTAACGGCCCACAGCCCAGGCGACGTAGCTGCCGGCGACGTTACCGGCCACGCCGGCGATGATCACACCGGCCAGGTTGAGTCCCGTTCCCGGGACGGTCCCGGCGGCCAGCGCGCCGCCGAACGTCATGATCAGCTCGGAGGGGACCGGGATACACGCTGACTCCAGCAGCATCAGCAGGAAGATGGCGGCGTATCCGTAGGTGGCGATGAAATGCTGCATTACTTCACCAGACCCAGGTACACGACGCTGGCCAGGCCAGCGATCAGGCAGTAGATCCCGAAGGGGGTTAGGGTGCGGGTCTGCAGGTAGCGGAGCAGGAATCGGACCGATAGGTACGCGCCGAGCCCGGACAGCACACTGCCAACTAGGATTTGGCCCCGGATGCCGTTGCCCAGCGGGCCGAGCAGGTCAGGTCTCTTCAGCGCGCCGGCGGCCGAGGATGACCGGGGTGGCCAGGAGGAAGGCGAACCGGGCGGCGTCCTCGCGCGCCAGGCCGCGGGCCATGCCCGCGACCATGGTGACCCCGTCCCGGCTGATCCCGGCCAGCAGGGCCAGGATCTGCGCGGACCCCACTACGACCGCCTGCAGGTAGCTCATCCCGGCCAGCCGCCGGTCGGCCCGGATGACCCCGGCCTGCTCCCGCTCGCGCAGCACCCGGCCCCCGGGCCGGGCTTCGGCCCAGTCCGGAGGCCGGCCCGCCGCCACCAGTTCGGGCTTTCCGGCTGGGACCAACCCTGGATCGCGCTGCGCGGCGATCGCGGCCTCGGCGGCCTGCGACGCCCGGCTCCGGTAACGCTCCCCGGCGAGGAGGATGAGGCCGTTCACCGCGAGGAAGACGCCCGCGATGACCGGCTTGCCGAAGATCACCCGGAACGCATGCTCGAACAGCAGGCCCGCGATCCCGGCCGGGATCGTGGCCAGGATGATCAGCCACGCGAGCTTCTGGTCCTCGGTGCGCACCCTCCGGTCCCGGATCGAGGTGAAAAAGCCGCCGATGATCCGCATCCAGTCCCGCCAGAAGTAGATCAGCAGCGCGATCGCGGTAGCCACATGCAGCCCGACGACGAACGCCAGATAGGGGGAGTCGGCGGCGGAGACGTTCAGGTCGCGGGCCCAGGACCCGCCGATGATGGCCGGGATCAGCACGTTATGGCCCAGGCTGGAGACCGGGAACATCTCGGAGACGCCCTGGACGAGGCCAACCACGGCCGCTTCCAGGTAAGTCAGTTGTGTCATGCCAGGCCCTTCACTGAAGATCGATGAGGTGTCCCACGCCCCCACGCCGGCGGGGATACGCTCGGCTCGCCGGGCGGGAAGGCTGGGTGGCATGCTGGAAGACGTTGTTCTACAGCAACTGTAGAGCGTCTACAGGAATTGTAGATGCTGATCCCTGCATGGGAGGTGCCCGCGTGGGTGGTGAAGGTCGCCGGCAGGCCCCGGACGGCCCGGCCAGCGTGGCGCGGCGGGCGGCAGGGGCGCTGGAAGCCGAGATCCTCGCGATCCTCCGCGAGGCGGGCGGCCCGCTCACCCCCGGTGAAGTCCGCCAGCGGCTCACGGCGCGCCAGCCTGGCAGGCGGCCGCCAGCCAGCGGGGCGCCGGCAGACGGGCCGCGCGGCGAACTGTCGTACAGCACAGTGGTAACCATCGTGTCGCGGCTGCATGCCAAGGGCCTGCTGGCCCGCCAGCGGGCCGGACGCGGGTTCACCTACACGCCGCTCGATGATGCCAGCCTGGCCGCCAGCCGGATGAGCCAGGTGCTCGGCAGCGAGCACGACCACGACGCGGTGCTCAGCCGGTTCGTGTCGGGGCTGTCCAGCCGGGACGCCCGGCTGCTCCGCGAACTGCTGGCCAGCGACTCCGACCCGGCCGGCAGCGGCCCAGGCCCGGCCGGGGAACTGGGGTAGCCACATGTGGCTGCTGTACCTGCCCCTGGTGATCCCGGCGCTGGCCGGGGTATCCGCACGCCCGCTGGCCGCCCGGCTGGAGCCGCGCCACGCGACCTGGCTGCTCACCGCCGCCGCCGTGGCCCTGGCCGCCTGCAGCATGGCCGCGCTGGCGCTGCTCGTGGCCTACGCCGCCGCCAAGGCCCCGTTCCTCGCCGCGGCCGGGGGCTACTCGGCGGAAGTCATCCGGCGCGGCGACCCGATCCCCGTGGCCGTGGGGGTGGCGGCCGCGCTGGCCTTCGCCGGGGGCGCCGTGGCGGTCGCGGTCATGTTCCGCAACCGGGCGCGGGCCCTGGCCGAGTCATACCGGCGCGCCGCCGGGCTGCACCCCGAAGACGGCATCGTCGTGGTGCCCGGCCCGGACATCGAGGCCTACGCGCTACCCGGCCAGCCGGGCCTCATCGTGGTCTCCGGTCGCCTGCTCGACTGCCTGGACGACCGCCGCCGCGCCGCGCTGATCGCCCACGAGCAGGCGCATCTGGCCAGCCGGCATCACCTGTTTTGCGCCATAGCCCGCCTCGCCGCCGCGGCCAACCCACTGCTGATCCCGGTGGCCCGCGAGGTCGACTACACCGTGGAACGCTGGGCTGACGAGCACGCCGCCGCCGTCACCAGCGACCGCAAGCTGGTGGCCCGCACCATCGGGCAGGTCGCCTTGCTCGCCGGGACCCGCCGCCGGCAGGCGGGCGGACTGGCTCTGGGCATCATCAGGCCTGGCACCGCCCGGGTCTCGGTAGCCTGGGCCGGCCCGGTGCCCCGCCGCGTCGCGGCCCTGCTCACCGCGCCGCCGCGGCGGCAGATACTCCTGCTCACCGTATGCACGCTGGTCGTCCTGAGCGCCGGCGCTGCCGCCCTGCTCGCGGCCGGGGACCTGCACGCGCTGATTGAACTGGCCCAGGGAGCACAGTAGCGGGCCGGTCCCGACCGTCCCAGGCCCAGGCGAATGATGCCTCACCTGCGCCTGGCCGGGCCCGCGGACCGGACTCAGTTCGGGGCGCATGGCCAGGTGATCCGGACCGGCCTGCCGATCCCGGTGCTGCGGCAGGGCTGGGCGTTGCGGGCGGTGCGGCCCGTGCTGGGCGGCGGGCCTGGTCCACGTGCACAGCGGCTAGGACCTGGCCATGCTGCCGCTAGCCAGGCTCGCGGCACGCCGCCACGGCTGCCCGCTGGTGGCCACCATGCACCTCAGCATGTGGCACGCGCTGCGCCCGGTCACTGCGCGCGGCGCGCTGCTGCGGGCCGCCGGGGCCGCTGCGGAGCGGAGGCTGCTGCCCGGCGCGGACGCGATGATCGCGCTGACCCCATCGACCGCGCGGCTGCTGCACGGCGACGGGATCCCGGCCGGCCGGGTACATGTGATCGCGCCAGGCTACGACCCGGCCCTGTTTGCCGCGGCATCGGCGGATCCGTTTCCCGGCCTGCCCCGGCCGCGGGTGGCCTACCTGGGACGGCTCGCGCCGCAGAAGGACGTGGACACACTGCTGCAGGCGTTCACCCTGCTGCCTGCGGACACCCAGCTGCTGCTGGTCGGCGACGGGCCAGACCGCCCAGCGCGCAGCACCGCGCACAGCGGTTCGGCAGCCGGGCGCACTTCACCAGGTTCGTGCCGCACGCTGCGGTCCCGGCAGTGCTGCGGCACGTGGACCTGCTGGTGCTACCCAGCCCGTATCAGGATCTCAGCTCGGCGCTGATCGAGGCCATGGCGGCCGGGCTGCCGGTGGTGGCCACGCGGGTCGGCGGCACCGCGGACGGGGTGCGTCACGGCGTGAACGGGCTGCTGGTGGCCCCCCGGATGGTGAGCGCTGGGCCGGCCTCGCCGACGAGGCGGCCGACATGCTGGGTTATCGCGGCCATATGGATCGCGTGGTTGATGCGCCGGTTGCTGCGCAACGACAGCCGGTGGATCTTCCGGTTCCCTGACGACACCTCGACCGGGGCGGTGCCGTTATAGGCGGCGAAGTGATCGCGCCCGGGGAACCGGGCAACATCGCCGACGTCGCCGGCGATGGTCCCGGCGATCACGGGGCCGACGCCGAAGACCTGGGTGAGGGTGGTGCGTGAGGCCCTGACCGCGGCGGCCAGTTTCTTCCTGGTATCGCGCAGCTGGGCGTCGAGGTGGCGCAGGTCGGCCAGGAACTCGGCGGCGAGCTCGGCGCGGGCGAGCGCGACGGCACCGGATGGCGAAGCCTGTTCCAGGATCCTGGCGGCCTGAGCTGCGGATATCTCCTTCGGGTGGCCTCCGGGGACCAGATCGCAGAGCA
Organism: uncultured Actinomycetota bacterium; assembly: GCA_963727015.1. Classification (GTDB taxonomy): domain Bacteria; phylum Actinomycetota; class Actinomycetes; order Streptosporangiales; family Streptosporangiaceae; genus DATFVJ01. The sequence continues at coordinate 180,875 of CAVSEV010000013.1, forward strand.
CGGCGTGCAGCCGGCAGGCGACCTGGTTGCGGGTCCGGGCCAGGTCGCGGCAGCGCTTGGACCACACCTTCAGCACCGCCGGGTAGTCATCGGCGATCACCTGCCGCCAGGTCCTGGACCGCAGCGCCGCGACCGCCACCGACAGGGCGTCGTTGGGGTCGTTCTTGTTCGTGTCCCCGGCCTGCAGCAGCCGCACCCGGGACGCAAGCTTGGGCTGCACATCCAGGACCCGCTCGCCGGTGGCGACGAGCTGCTGAGCGAGCAGGTGACCCAGGCCGCCGGCGCCCTCCACCGCCCAGGTCCGCTCTGGCCACGCCGCCGCCCACTCGACCAGCTTCCCGGCCTGAGCAGCAGAGGCTCGAACCCGCAGTTCGCCCAGCGGCTCCTCCGCTGGACCGATCACCACCGCCGTGTGCGAGCCCTTGTGCGGGTCCACGCCGATCATCACTGCCGCCATCAGCACGCTCCAAGTCGTCGTCACCAGGAACGGAGAACGTGGCGGGCATGCCCAATTACAGATCTGCAAGCGCTCACACCTCTTGTGAGCCACGCCACGGCGAGAACCGGCAGGCTGGCACCTCGTTATAGAGCCAGACCGCGCCAGTGCTGGCACGGTCGGCAGGCGGTTCGGGAGCCAGCCGTCGGCCTCACGAACGCTACGGCACGACCGCAGCGCCCTCAGCCACAATTAAGGCGGATCAGGTGCCCTTGACGCCAGAGTCGCCTGGGCCAGCGCAGACACGCTCAGTGACAGGCTTGCCGTCGGCGGGCAGTCCGGCGTGACCGTTCACGCGCCGATCCGGACAACCATCGATGGACAAACCGGCGGCATGACTGGCTGGCTTCGCCCATCCTGTCCCGCTCGAAAACAGGATCCGCCCTGGTGACCTGCGGTTCCTCGGGGTGTCAGGCGGCGCGCGCGTATTCGTTGATCAGGCCGCCCAGGACGGGTTTTCGGTGGATCCGTTCGCGGTCGAGGTCGGTAACGGTGGTGTGGCTACCGTCGTGTTCGCCGTCGGGGACGCGCTGGGCAATGCCCTGGTGCGGCCGGGCCGTGTTGTAGTGCACCTGTATTCGGCTAGGACGGTGCGCAGGTGGCCCTCCCCCGAGGATGAGCAGGCGGTCGAGCAGCTCGCGGCGCAGGGTGCCAAGGAGGCGCTCGCAGATCGCGTTCATCCGCGGAGCCTGGACGGCGGTGTGCAGGATCGTGGTGCCGGTGGCCTGGAAGACGGCGTCGAAGGAAGCCCCGGCACACTACGTGCTTCGAAGACCTTGTCGCCGCGCTGCGGGTGTGGGCGAAAGGCCTGTTCAGCGTGGAGGCGGCCATTGAGCTGCTGATCGGGCACCGGTCGCTGCGCTTCCAGGATCTACACCGCTTCCGTGGCCTTCGCCGTGATTCCCGCGGCTCGGCACTGTCTTGTCCCCTAACGACGCGGCAGGCTTCGCTTTCACGCTACGGACCGCTCAGTTGCTCCCTCCTTTTAAAGGGCATTCGACGCTGGGCTCCGGCCCGGCCCGTTTCCAGGCCAGACCGCCAGCCTGTTACCGGGCTCCCTGGCGACTACCCGGACCGGACTTCCACCGGCTGGCGACGACGAGCTTTCGATCAGGTCATGACCGCTGGACAATCACCTCCTGATGCGCTGGGCGCACGGAACTTCGGACTAGCCGCAGGCGCCCCGATCAGGACGTTCGGGGTGGCCTGAGTTAGTTGCCTGATGGGCGGGTGGGCACTTCGCGCTGCGCTGTCCGGTAAGACGATCCCTTGCGGTGCCGGGCAATGAGCCGGACGAGCCGGGCAGCAGGCTGGCGCTGATCAGCGCGGGCCGTCCGTCAGCGGTTCCCGGGTTGTCTGGGGGGATGGGTTCCGGTGTGATAATGGCCGCATGCCCTCGACGGGCGCGCTGGATCAAGTCCCCGGTAACCTGCCACGCCAGCTGACCAGCTTCATCGGCCGGGAGCGGGAGCTGCAGGATCTGAAGGGGCTCCTGGAGCGTAGCCGCCTGCTGACTCTCACGGGCCCGGGTGGCAGCGGCAAGACCCGGCTCGGCCTCCGGCTGGCTGCGAAGGTTACCGGCGGGTTCACGGACGGGGTGTATTTCGTTGCCCTGGCCCCGGTCGGGAACCCGGATCTGGTCCTGTCGACGATCGCGCAGGGCATCGGGCTGCGGGATGTGGGCGACCGGCCGCTGCTGGATCGCCTGCGAAGCCACCTCGAAAACGCGCGGGTCCTTATCCTGCTCGACAACTTCGAGCACCTGATCGCAGCCGCTCCCGTGGTGGCGCAGATCTTGCAGGCGACGGTGGCGCTGAGGGTCGTGGTGACCAGCCGCGCGCCGCTGCATGTCACCGGTGAGCAGGAGTTCGAAGTCCCTCCCTTGCGGGTGCCGGATCTTCAAAGCACGACGGTCGCCGCGGTTGGCGGCTGTGAGTCGGTGCGGCTGTTCACCGAGCGCGCCCAGGCCGTCTGGCCAGGTTTCGTCCTCGACGAGAAGAACGCGGCCCTGGTCGCGGGGATCGCCCGAAGACTCGATGGTTTGCCCCTCGCGGTTGAACTGGCGGCGGCGCGGGTCAAGCTCCTGCCGCTCGCGTCGCTGTTCGCGCGGCTGGAGCAGTCGCTGCCCGTGCTGGTGGGCGGTGCCCGTGACCTGCCGCGACATCAGCAGACCCTGCGCGGCACGATCGCCTGGAGCTACGGGCTGCTCGGTGCGGGCGCCGGGCGCCTGCTGGCGGCCTGCTCGGTGTTCCGCGGTGGTATCAGCCTCGAAGACGCTGAGTGCGTCTGCGCGGCGGCGATCGATCTGGGCATCGAGGTCCTGGACGGGCTCGAGGAGCTGGTTGACCAGAGCCTGCTGCGCCGGGTCGAGGCTGCGGGTGCGGGCGGCCCGCGGTTCTGGATGCTGTTCATGGTCCGCGAGTACGCCGCCGAACGGCTGGCCGAGATGTCGGAGCGGACACGGGTCGAGGCGAGCCATGCCGCTACGTTCCTGGCCCTGGCCGAAGCGGCCGGGCGCGGGCTGCAAGGTCCCGGCGAGCAGGAGTTGCTGGACCGCCTCGAGGCCGAGCACCAGAACATCCGCGCCGCCATCGACTGGTACACCCAGCATGAGCCCTGCGATGCGCTGCGCCTGGCCGCGGCGATGTCCCGATTCTGGGGCGTCCGCGGTCACTTCACCGAAGGGCGCCAGCGGCTGAGGGCGCTACTCGACGCGTGCGGGGACGAAACCGCCACTCGAGTGAAGGCGCTGAACGGCGCGGCTTCGCTCGCCATCGACCAGGGCGACCATGCCGATGCCCGTGATCTAGTGGGCGAGAGCATCCGGCTGAGCCAGGAGCAGGGCTACCGGCGCGGCGAAGCGATCGCTCTCGTGTTCCTGGGCCGCAGCCTGATTGCAAGCGGTCGTCCCGCCGAGGCGGACCCCCACCTGGAGCGTGCCCTGGAGCTGCTGGAAGGGCTGGACGATCCGGCTGCTGTCGCGACCGGCCTGTTGTACGCGGGCCTGGCGGAGCACTTCACCGGCCGGTTCGAGGAGTCTTGCGCCCGGTACGAACGCTCCGTCGACCTGTGCCGGGCGGTCGGCTTCCGGTCGGTGGGCGCGCGCTCGCTTCAGCAGCTCGGCAAATCCCGCCTTGAGCTGGGCGATATCCGCGGGGCGCGCAGTGCGCTTGAGGAGGCCCTGCCGACCTGCCTGGAACTCGGGGACCGCTGGGTTGTCCCCGTCGTCATGGTCGGCTTCGCCGGAGTGGCGGCGCGTACCGGCAGGCCGCGGCGTGCCCTGAGGCTGGCCGGAGTGGCGCGGGGCCTCTGCGAGGCCGGCCAGTTCAGCATGCCAGTGCCGGTGGATACGGAGCTGGAGCGGTGGCTGGCCCCGGCCAAGAACCAGCTCGGCTCGACGGCCGCGCAGGTCATGGCCGAGGGACAGGGGATGAGCCTTGCCGAGGCGGTCTCCTACGCGCTGGCGGACGGGCCGGAGGAGGCGTGGCACAGCGGACCGCGCCGGACGCTCACCCGGCGGGAGCTGGAGGTGGCGGCCCTCGTCGCGCAGGGCCTCACCAACCGAGGCATCGCCGGCCAGCTTCACCTTTCTGTCCGCACCGTCGACACGCACGTCGACCACATCCTGACCAAGCTCGGTTTCAGCAACCGCGCGCAGCTGGTGGCCTGGGCCTACGAGTCCGGGCTGGCGCCGAAAGATACGTAGGACCTCGGTAGTTCTTCCGATGCCCGGGCGAGGCGCCCGGGTCCAGCCTGCAGACATGACAAGCATCAGCCAGTCCCGGCAGGGCAGCCGCCGCGATCGTCAGGTCCTTGTCGTGGGCGCGGGGCCGACCGGGCTCGTGCTGGCCTGCGAGCTGCTGGCCCGCGGCGTCCGGGCCCGGATCATCGACAAGGGGGACGGGGTGGTCCTGCAGACCCGCGCCCTGGGCATTCACGCACGGACGCTCGAGGTGCTCGACATGATGGGCCTTGCGGAGCGGTTCCTCGACCACGGCCAGGTGGTGCGGCGCTTCCACATGTACACCGACGGGAAGACTCTGGTCCGCCTGGAACTGGCCCGCAACGGGTCAGCATTCGGCTTCATGCTCGACGTCCCGCAGGACGTGACCGAGACGATTCTCCGCCAGCGGGTCAGCGAGCTGGGCGGCAGCGTCGAGCAGGGGACCGAGCTCAGCGGCCTCAGCCAGGATCCCGGCGGCGTCACCGCCACGCTCATCGAGCCGGGAGGCGCTGTCCGGACCGTCACGGCTGATTACGTTGTCGGCGCCGACGGCGCGCACAGCAGTGTCCGCAGCGAGCTCGGCCTAGACTTCCGCGGGCACGCGTACGCGCAGGACTGGCTGCTCGCCGACGTCCACCTGGACTGGGACCGCCCCGACGACGAGATGCACGCGTTCTTCAGGCGCGACGGCCGACCGCTGATCTGCATGCCGATGCGCGAGCACCTCTGGCGGGTGATCCTCCCCTACGCCGGGGAGCGCGACCGGCGGCCGCCGACGTTGGAGGAGATCCAGCGGCTCGTCGGCGAGAGGGCACCGGAGCCGGTGCCGGTGTCCGATCCGGCCTGGCTCGCCAGCTTCCAGACCCAACGGCGCTCCACCCACGTCTACCGGCGCGGGCGCGTCCTGCTGGCCGGCGACGCCGTCCATATCCACAGTCCGGCAGGCGGGCAGGGCATGAACACCGGGATCATGGACGCGCACAACCTGGCCTGGAAGCTGGCCCTGGTGGCCTCCGGCCAGGCGCCAGACGGGCTGCTGGACAGCTACGGCCAGGAGCGCGGGCCGGTGGCCACAGACGTCCTAGCCCTTACGCACAACCTGGTCAAACTCGGGACCATGACGCACCCCGTGCAGCGGGCGCTGCGGAACGCCATCGTCCCGATCGTCGGCGGCCTGACGCCAATCCAGCGCCGGGCCGTCCGCCGGATTAGCCACATCCACGTGGCCTACCCCTCAAGCTCGCTGACGCATCCCGGCCGCAGGCGCGACGGCCTCCAACCGGGCGAGCGGGCACCAGACCTCGAAGTGACCGGCAACGAAGGAAAAACCCGGCTCCACCAGGTCTTGCGGCACGGCCGGCACGTGCTCCTGATCTCAGGCCCAGGCCCGGGCGGGGACTTGCAGCCACAGATGCGCCCCTGGCAGGACCAGATAGATGTGGTCACACAAGAGAACAGCCGCACGGACCGGCCCGCCCCCGGCCCTGCGAAGAGCGTCTACCTGCTCCGGCCCGACGGCTATGTGGCAGTACGCGGGTCCGTGACCAGGCCTGACAGCCTGCTCGATTACCTGAACCGGCTATTCGCGGCCACCAGGGCACGGCAGCCCGCCCCAGCTTCCGCGCCACCGGCGTGAGGTGCTCTGCGGTGAGCTGAGCCGGTGCCGACGCAGACAATCAACACTATTGGCTGGCGCACACCGGCCGGGACTTTGCCGATGCGCAGGGCCTGCCGAGAGGCCTGATTCCGCCTGGCTCATCGTCGTGAGGCAGGTCCCGGCCGCCCGGCGCTGGGTTACCTGTCAGCCGGGGTGTCGCTCCGCGACGCCGCACTGGCGTGAAATGCCCCCTGAACCACATCAGCATCACCGGCACCTATTACGGGTGGCACGCGCGAGCCTGTCACGGCGTCAGCCGGGACCAGATCGCTTCGCGTGCCACCCGTAAATCGGCCGGCAAGGTCCACGGCCAGGGCGACGAGTTCCTGGTGGACATCGCCGTGAATCGCCCAGCCAGGTCGTCATCGTCGCCGAGGACCGCCCATGCCAGCGCTGTCATGTGCGCGCACAATCTGGCACCGCGGCCCCCCAGGGCACGCATCACGGAGCGGTCATCGCCAACGGCAACCTCTACTGCCCCGCCACGCCCAAGCCGCTGCCGGAACTCGCGCCGCTGCCGCCCGGCGCCGCGCTGGACACCGTGGCCGGCCACGACCAGCAGACCGCCGAGCTGGCCCGGCACAAGCTCGGCCGGCTCACCGCCGACGACGCCGACGGCTACCACCGCGTCACCTGCCCAGCAGTGACGGGCAAGATCCGCTGCCCGCTCCGGCCGCAGTCGATGACCATCAGCCGGGACCGGCCCGAGATCCTAACCCCGCCACATCACCCGCCCGCCTGCTGCACACAGCAGACCATCACCGTGCCACCGAACGTCGCGACCAAGACCCGCCAAAAACACGACTACCCGTCGGCGCAGTGGCGGCGATCCTACCGGCGGCGCACCAGCGCAGAACGGGCCAACGCCACCATCAAAGACACCGCCAGCAACAACATCGCCCGCGGCTGGTGCCGCCTCACCGGCCTGACCCCGCTCACGCTGTGGATCGCCTGCCTGCTAGCCATCCGCAACCAGCGCATCCTCACCGCCTACCAGGCCCGCCAGGACGACAACGCCCGCCGCGCCGCCGCCGGCCTGCCGCCCCGCACCCGCAAACGCCGCCGCACCAGCATCGCCCAGCTCGCCGCCGGGCCGCCATAACCACACCAGCAGCCCCGCGCCGCGGCACCTCAGCCGTTCTCACCACACCAGCCACCCGGGCCCTGTGCGCCCCGCGACCCGGCACAAACAGACACCCCGGACCGCCAGCCGTGACCATGATCACTCAAACGCCGGCAAACAAGAATGTCCGACCTAGATGTGAACATGGACAGTGGTGAGGTGTGAATACCTCCGGGTGCGCCGCCAGGGACTCGAACCCCGAACCCGCGGATTAAGAGTCCGCTGCTCTGCCAGTTGAGCTAGCGGCGCCAACGACGCAGTGATGGTAGCAGTATCCGCGTCGGTGGGGCGAATCACAACCTACTCACGCGCAACGCACGGACCACAAGGTGCCGATCGCGTCATGCGAGAAAGACTACTGCCGCGCGGCGCAGGTTCTCGGCTGGCTTACGCCGGCGAGCGGCGGCGCACCGATCCGACCGCGCCCGTGATGCCGAACACGAGCAGGCCGTGCCAGAAGGCGCTGAAGACCGCGCCGAAAAGCCCGGCGCCGCCGAGAACGAGCGCTACCGGCAGCACCGCGGCCGCGCAGGCGAGTGCGGGCAGCAGAGCGAATCGCCAGGGGTTGTTCCTGGCCCAGGCCAGCGCACGGGTGCGGCGCGCCCGCAGCAGGGCACCTGATCCGGCGACCGCCAAAAAGGCGACGATGCCAAGTGAAAGCGGGCCGCTGAGCATGGTCAGCCCGATGTGGCCACCGATGAGGTTCAGGCCGAGATCGCCTGCGGCGACGACTCCGCCGGTCACTGTGGCTGCACTCCAGGGTGCGCCAGACAGCGCCGCACCCGAGACGGCCATCTCGTCGCGCCGGGACAATGTCGACATCTTCACTCCTGGTTTGCGGTTGCGCCCGCCGCGCGGCTGGCCCCGCGGGCCAGCTCCGCGGATCACGCGTCATATCTCGACTACTTCAGAATGCCACGCGGGCGCTCCGTTGACAAGATATGTCGCGTCCAGAGTTGATGCGTCATCGCCGGCCCACGGCCGCGGGGTTGGCGCAGTACCGACTAGGCGCATCCGAGCGCCTACTCCCCTGGTAGTAGCCGCCTGCTGAACACAGTCTCCGCGGCGCGATGACGTGCCCAGGATTGTCACCCGCCTTTCGAGTGTGGACGCAGGCCAGCGACCCAGCGACGGCCGCGCCGGCCCTGGAACCAGGCCCGCGGCGCGTGTGGCACAGCCGCCGCCAGGACGGCCCTCGGCGCAGCCATCGTCGCGGAAATCACGATTGGCGGCATCTTCGGCGCGCAGGCGCACCAGCCTGCCGCGCACCACCTCGACCGGCTGGCCGTGGTCCTGCTCGCCGTCAACTGCTCCGCTCTCCTGGTGCACAGCCGCTACCCGGCCCTCAGCTGCTGATCGTATCCGCGGCAAATCTCCGTTTTCTTCGCCCTCGGATACTCCTGGGGACCCGCCTACCTCCCGCTCATCGTGGCCACGGGCGCCGCCATCCTCGCGGGGTACCAGCTCAGGCGGACAAGACCGGCCACGCCCAGCAGGCCCACGGCACGGCCTACGAAGGCCGGTACGTAGATTCACCGGCCCCGATCCAGCCTTGCCAGCGCGGGAGCGGAGCGGCCCGGCAGGCAAGCGGAGCGGCCCGGCAGGCAACAGGCATGGTCCAACTGCCCGGCGGGGGCCTTCAGCATTTCCTCAGCAAACCGCCAAGGGAATAGGCGATAGGTCTTACGCCTCTCTTAACAACGAACTGGCCTACTTGTAAGTGGACAACCCAAGCCGAGCATCGGCGCTGGGTGCGGATCGTCGGACCGAAGTGCTGTCCGCGAACACAGCCTGTTCCAATCGAAGGTGATGAGGATGCAAGAGCACGACAGGGAGCAGGACCCGGCGTCGCGCAGCAGCGGCGAGGAAACTCTTTCCTATGGGATCAGCGGCGAGCCGACGCCGGCCGATTGGAGCGCAGGCCGCGAGGGACCCGGGTATGAAGCCGGCCGCGAGGCGCCGCGCGCCGACTCGCCGGCCTATGGGGCCGCCAGCCAGCAGCCCCCGGCCTACGGGACCGGCAGCGATCAGCCCGGCTACAGCGCGAGCAGCCCGCAGACGGACGCTTTCTGGATCAGCAACCAGCAGGCACCCAGCTACGGCGCGGGAAGCGGAGGCCAGTCCGGCTACGGTGCGGGAAGCCAGCCCGGCTACGGCGCGGGGAGCCAGCAGCCGCCACCGTACCCAGGCTCATGGCAACCGCCGGGCGCAGGTAACTGGCCGCCGCCGCCCGGATCACCGTTCGGGCAGTGGGGTACGCCTCCGCCGCCGCCGCGCAAGCGTGGCCGGCGCGCCCTGGCCTTCGCCGTGGTAGCGATCATCGGAGTCGGGATCGGGGCGGCCGCCTCGTTCGGCCTCGCGAACAACTCACAGCAGTCATCGTCCAGCCCGGGCGCTAGCGCGATCCCGACACCTGGGTCGTCGCGCGCACCGCTGCAGAACACGGGCACCAGCAACATCAACGCGCAGGCGATCTCCAACGCGGTCTCGCCATCAGTCGTCGACGTGACATCCAAGCTCACCTACAGCAACGAGACCGCCGAGGGCACCGGCATCGTGATCAGCTCGTCCGGCCTGGTACTGACGAACAACCACGTCGTCAACGGGGCCACCAATGTGACTGCGCAGATCGACGGCGCCGGCCGCACCTACACGGCGCGCATCCTCGGCACGGACAAGACTGACGATGTCTCGCTCCTGCAGTTGGAGGGCGCGTCAGGCCTCAAGGCCGCATCAATCGGAGACTCGTCCAAGGTCGCCGTCGGCGATCCGGTTGTCGCCCTTGGCAACCAGGGCGGCCAAGGTGGCTCGCCGGCCGTGACTTCAGGCGCGATCACCGGCGTGAACAAGTCCATCACCGCAGGCGACGAGGGAAGCTCGGACACCGAGACCCTGCACGGGATGCTCCAGACCGACGCCTACATAGCAGCGGGAGACTCCGGCGGACCGCTGGTGAACTCCTCAGGCCAGGTCATCGGCATGGACACGGCGGCCTCGAGCAACGGCGGCAGCAGCGGCAGCTTCGGCGGCGGCTTCGGCGGGGGGTCCAGCGGGGGGTCCGGCGGGGGGTCCGGCGGCAGCCAGGGCAGCCAAGGCGGCAACACCAGCCAGGGCGGGAACATCGGATTCGCGATCCCGGTCAACAACGCGCTGTCCATCGCCAAGCAGATAGCGGCTGGGCAAAGCAGTTCGACCATCCAGATCGGCACGCGCGGCTTCCTCGGGGTGGGCGTGCAGGACATCAGCACGGGCTGCGATTCCGGCTTCGGTAACCTCGCGCCAGGTGGCGGCACCGGCGGCGGCGGGTCCACCGCCCCAGCCAGCTCCGGCGCGCTCGTCTGCCAGGTTTACAACGGCACCCCCGCGCAGTCCGCGGGTGTGGCGGCCGGCGACGTCATCACCCGCGTCAACGGCACGACGGTGTCGTCGGCGCAATCCCTGACCACCGCGATGCAGTCCAAGCGACCCGGTAACAGTGTCTCGCTGACGTGGGTGGACACCAGCGGTCAGCAGCACACCGCGACGGTGACTCTCACCGCCGGCCCGGCCGGCTGAGGTAACAGGACGTGAGGGGCCCGGTCCGGTGGGGCCGGGCCTTTCAGCTGTCCCGGCCCCGCCGGGCCGGGCCCCTCACGCGCCGGGACGCCCGGCCTGACGTGGGGTCACGAAGAGGCCAGCCAGGCGCGCATCCGCGCCTCGCACTCGGGGATTTGCGCAAGCTCCACGTACTCGCCCTGGCTGTGCGCGACCTCAGGGATACCTGGGCCATAGTTGACCGCGGGCACCCCGAGTGCGGCGAACCTGGCGACGTCCGTCCAGCCCAGTTTGGCACGGGGAGATCCACCGACGGCGGCAACGAACGCGGCCGCGGCGGGCTGGTCCAGCCCCGGTCTGGCACCTCCCGCAACGTCGGTGATCTCCACCTCCCACCTGGCGAAGATGTCCCGCAAGTGCTGCTCGGCCTGGCTCACGTTCAGGTCGGGAGCGAAACGGAAGTTGACTGTCACCACGCACGAATCCGGGATCACGTTCCCTGCCACCCCACCGCCAATGTGGACCGCGTTCAGCCCCTCACGGTAAACAAGGCCGTCCACCTCAGGCTGGCGCGGCTGGTATCCGCGAAGCACGTCGAGCACGCTTGCCGCCTCATGGATCGCGTTGCGGCCCCGCCACGATCGGGCGCTGTGCGCGCGCACACCCGGCACCCGCACCTCGGCACGCATCGTGCCCTGGCAGCCGCCCTCCACCACGCCATCTGTCGGCTCCATCAGCACCGCGAAATCGCCGGCCAGCCAGTCAGGATGCTGGCGGCTCAGCCGGAGCAGGCCGTTCCTTTCCGCCTCGACCTCTTCGCAGTCATAGAACACGTACGTAACGTCACGTTCCGGCTTGGTCACCGTCGCGGCAAGCCGCAACGCCGTAGCGACGCCGCCCTTCATGTCGGTCGTGCCGCACCCGTACAGCCGTTGTCCGTCCCGCCTGGACGGTACGTTGCCCGCGATGGGTACCGTGTCGATGTGTCCTGCCAGGACGACCCGTTCCGCGTATCCGAGGTGAGTCCGGGCGATTACCGCGTTACCGTCGCGGTCCACCGACAGGTGCGCAACGCCGTCCAGCGCCGCCTCGATGGCCGTGGCGAGCGGTTCCTCATCGCCGCTGACCGAGGCGACGTCCACCAGGCACGCGGTCAGCGCCGCGCAGTCCATGGAAAGGTCGAGTTCCATGGACGGCAAGGGTAGCCCGGCGCCGGGCTGACGGCTCAGCCAGTGTCAGGCAGCCGGCCGCGTCACCCCGCGAAGCCGTTAAGGCAATTTATCCCTAACGGCTGCCGCGCGGCGCGAGCAACAGAACTGCGGGCTCAACATCGCGGCACCGGCCCCGCGTCGGCCTGGCCGCGCCCGCTTGTAACGTTCAGGACCAATCCCGATTGCGCCGGTCAGGACGGCGTCACTGCTTGGGGCACAGGTTCGGCAGGTTTCCGTGCACCTTCGCGATCCCGGTGAAAAACCAGTGCTCCCGGGTAGCGGCGAGCAGGTAGGCGGAGTATTCGGTGCCGCTCGCGGTTTGCGCGAGGTCGGCACAGATCGCCGCGGACGCCTGGGCCTGGGACGCCGTCGCGCCAAGCCTCATGATCTTGAGGTGCAGGGTGGTGAAGTAACCAAGCGCGGCGGGGTTGTCCGTGCCGTCGGTACAGAACAGCGGGCCCGCGTTTCCTGCCGCGTACCTGGCGAGCGGCGGGCAGCGAGGCGGTGGCGGGGCGGGGGCAGGCATCAGCGCTCCGTCCGGATCACCGGTCGAGGCCGCCTGTGGATCCTGAGCCGGGGGCGGCGCCGTCGCGGGGACCGGCGCCGGGACCGTCGCCGGGACCGTCGCCGGGACCGTTTTCGTGACCGTCGCCGGGGCCGTTGCCGAAACCGTTGCCGGAGCCGTCGCCGGGGCCGGAGTGGTTGCCGCGGCGGTCGCGGCGGGGCTCGCCACACCGGCAGCAGGGCCGGAATGAACCTTCGCGCTTGCGGCGCATCCGGTGACCGCGATCGCGGCCGTCGCCATGGCAGCGACCGCGCGGCCTGGCGTGTGCCACCGCACCCGCGACATCGGCTGCCCCCTACCCGCTCTGCTACGTCAGGTTGCGCCGCCCATGCTTGCCGCGGCAGCGATGAGCGCCGTCAGCACCACGGCAACGGACGGCCGCCGCACGCTGGCCGCGCGGGCAACCGCGTAGATATTTCGGGCGAGTGTACCGGGAAGCGCACGGACCATGACAGGTCTGTTGCCCGCGCCGAGCGCTCCCCCGCCCGCGAACCGCTCCACCCCGCGCTTACCCGGACCGGCGGTGTCGGCGGCGAGGGTGAGCTCCGGGATGACGGCGATCCCGATCCCCCTGGCGACCAGGCCAAGTATCGTGGCGAGCCCTTCGAACTCCCAGGGCACGGGTAGCGCGCCTCCGACACCGGCGAGGAGCCGTTCCACGGCCTGCCTGGATGGCTCACCCGCCGGCGCCGCCATCCACGGCTCCTCGCGCAGCCGCCGCAGGTCAACTGGCTGGGCGGGGTCGGCCATCCAGTGACCCCACGGCACTACGAGCACCAGCGGGTCGCGGATCAGGTGGTACATGCGCAGAACACCCGCCTCGTCCGCTGGCAGGCTGCCTGACCAGTCATCGACGAGCGCCACGTCCACCTCGCCCGACCGGACCTGGCGCAGCCCTTCCCCTTGGCCTGTCTGGCGCAGCAGCAAAGTCAGCGCCGGATGCGCACGCAGGCTGCGGGCGAGCGCGGGCGCGAATGCGATGGCGGCCGTCGGAAACGCGGCCACGACTACCCGCCCGGACGGTGTCTGCGTGCGGGCGGAAAGGTCCGCCTCCGCGGCCTCGACCATTGCCAGGATCTGCTCGGCGTGCTCGGCAAGACGCCGGCCGGAATCGGTGAGCTCGGCGCTGCGCGCCGTCCGGTCGAGCAGAGCGGTGCTGGCCTCGCGTTCGAGCGTGGCCAGCTGCTGCGACACGGCGGACGGCGTGTAACCGAGCGCCGCCGCGGTGGCCGCGATACTGCCCCGGCTGGCGAATTCCGCCAGCAGCCGGAGTCTGTGCAAGTCGAGCATTAGCAAATCTTAGGCTATGCGTCGCATACCTTCGCTTGTCCTGACGCTCGCTCGGGACGACGCTGAGAGGACATGGGCCGGAAAGCCGGCCGGACGCCGTTGCCCGCTGCGCGTCCTCGAGCATCCCCGCGGTTGAGGAGTGAGCCACCCATGCCGATGGCTGGGTCGATCGTGCCCGCAGTCCAGTCCGATTTCGCCGGAGCGCCCATCGCCGTATCCGCCACCCTTGCCGCGAACGAGATCCTTGCCAGCAAGCGCCGGGCCGGAATCCCCGTCCTTCCACTCGCATTCGGTGAAGCCGGCCTCCCTGTCCCCGCGCAGATGAGGGAGGCGCTCGCCGCCGCCGCTGGCCGCGGCGGCTACGGCCCGGTCGCCGGCCTGGCTTCGCTGCGCGCGGCCGCCGCCGGCTATTGGCAGCGCCGTGGCCTGATTACCGAACCTGGCCAGCTGGTGTGCGGGCCGGGAAGCAAGCCGTTGCTGTTCGGCCTGCTGCTCGCCATCGGCGGGGACGTGGCCGTGCCCAAGCCGAGCTGGGTGAGTTACGCCACGCAGGCGGCGGTCATCGGCGTCCGGCCGCATTTTGTGCCCACGCCACCAGGCGAGGGCGGCGTCCCCGACCCATATCTACTGGCCAGGCGGGTGCGGGAGGCACGCATCGCCGGGCGTGAGATCCGCTCCGTGGTGGTCACGCTGCCTGACAATCCGACCGGAACTCTTGCCAGGACCAGCACCGTCCGCCGGCTCTGCGCCACCGCCGCGGACCTTGGGCTGATCATCATCTCGGATGAGATCTACCGTGACCTGGTGCACGACCCCAGCCAGGTGGTGCCAAGCCCGGCAGCGATGGCGCCGGACCGCACGGTTGTGACCACGGCGCTGAGCAAGAGCCTCGCCCTCGGCGGCTGGCGGATCGGCGTCGCAAGGTTCCCAGCAGGAAAGAACGGCGCCGGGCTTCGTGACCAGCTACTCGCCATCGGCAGCGAGATCTGGTCCACGCCGTCGGGGCCGATCCAGCAGGCCGCGGCGCTTGCCTTCACCGAGCCTGCGGCGCTCACCCAGCGGATCACGGCGAGCCGCCGCCTGCATGCCAGCGTCGCGCGGGCGGTCGCCGCCCGGTTCACCGCCGCTGGCGCGCGAGTGCCACCGCCGCAGGCGGCATTCTACTTGTATCCCGACTTCGGGGCGGGCCGCGACCGCCTGCGCCGCGTGCACGGGGTGACGACCGCCGCCGGGCTCAGCGCGCTGCTGCTCGACCGTTACGGCACCAGCGTGCTTGCGGGCAGCGCCTTCGGCGACGACCAGCCCGCGCTCCGCCTCCGGGTCGCCACCAGCCTGCTGTATGGGGACACCGACGCCGAGCGAGAAACAGCACTGGCGGCGAATGATCCACTGGCACTGCCCTGGATCGCGTCCGCGCTGGCACGCATCGAGGAAGTGCTCGAGGATCTGACCGGTTAAAGTGCGGCCTGACGTGGCGGGCCAGACGTCCCCACGTGGCGGCTGAGTTGCGCGACGATCCGGGGCCGCCGGCCGCTGTGATCCACGGCCGGCCGCGCGGCCGATGGGGATCCCAAGGCCGGCTGCCTGGCCGACGGGGACCCAACGCCGGCAGCCCCGCCGCGGGGATCCAACGCCGGCCGCCCCGCCGCGGGGATCCAAGGCCGGCCGCCCCCGGGCCCATCCGACACCGGCCGCCCGGCCGCGGGGATCCAAGGCTGGCCGCCGGGCCGCGGGGATCCAACGCCGGCTGCCGGGCCCATCCGACACCGGCCGCCGGGGATCCAAGGCCGGCGCGAACGCCCATGATCCCTGATCGTGTTAATCTGCCCGCGCTATTCGCCGGTAAGTTAACACGAACGCGGATCATTCACCGGATCGCGGTGGGCGACCGGCCGACGGTAGCTCTCTGATTGGCGCGCGCTGCACTATTAGCAACCGCGCGGCTACAAGTAGCAACCCGAAAGGGGCTACAGAGCGCTCTCAGGCTGGAGCGGAAGCAGGCCGGGCCGCTTGGGCTCGCGGCCATCGCCTGAAGAAATGCCGCGCAGGCGCCTGCTGACCCACGGCGCCGCGTGCCGGCGTGCCCACTGGACGTCCCGGCGTCGCATCGTGAGCCAGTCGGCCGCCGCCGCTGGCGGCCACTGGTCGCGCCAGTCGGCGCCCACCGGCACGCCGAGCACCTCGGATAGCCGCAGCGCCACTCTCTGGTGGCCGTCAGGTGACAGATGCAGCCTGTCGGCGCTCCACGCCCGGACATCCTGCAACGGCGGCATCGACCACAAATCGGCCAGGTGGCACTGCCGCTGGTCGGCGATCGCACGCAGGTGCTTGTTGTAGGTCGCGGTCTTGCCGCGCAGCAGCCGGAGGACGGGGAAGTGCGCGGTGTCGAATCCGGTGAACACCACGACCTCGCAGCCGGCGGCTCGCAGGCTCGCCACGGCCTCATCGAAGATCCCCGCGAGCACATCCGGATCCGCTCCCGGGCGCAAGATGTCGTTCCCGCCAGCGGCGATGCTCACCAGATCCGGCGCCATCCGGGCGGCGGCCGGCACCTGTTCCGCTGCCACCTCGCCGAGCCGCTTGCCTCGGATCGCGAGGTTCGCGTAGCGCAGGCCCGGGCTGTACGCGCTGAGCAGGGCGGCGAACCGGTCGGCCCAGCCGCGGTAATGCCCGGCGGCGTCGAGATCATTGAGCCCTTCCGTGAAACTGTCGCCGAGAGCGACGAACGACCCGATCCTGGGGGGCGATTGGTGTATGTGCACGTGCAACATCTTGCCAGCGGTTACGCGCTCGCGGGCCGTCCCCCCGGGACGGCGCCCCGGACTGGCGGCCACGGCGGACTTCCCCAGGCGATGACCCGTAATGTGTACGAGTACCAGTGGGGCGGATGGTGCCCCGTGGTTCAGTGCGGCATATGACGGGGGTGTTGCCCGCGCGGCCGATTCGGTTCGTGATCAGGTGACGCTGCGTGGGTATGCTCCAGCTCACAGCTAACTAAGAGGTCGCAGGCCGTGTCCAACGACGCACCAGCCTTCACGGGGGAGACCGAAGGTCCGTCCCTTCATGCAGCAGACAACCACGGGACGGCCGCCGGCCGTCCCACGATGAAGGATGTCGCCGCGCGGGCCGGCGTCGGCCTCAAGACAGTTTCCCGAGTGGTGAACGGCGAGACGGGGGTCACGCCGGACACCGCGGAACGGGTCCGCGCCGCGATCGATTCGCTCGGCTTCCGGCGCAACGACAGCGCACGCGTGCTCCGCAAGGGCCAGACGGCATCCATCGGCCTGGTACTCGAAGACGTCGGCAACCCCTTCTATTCGACCCTGGCCCGCGCCGTCGAGGACGTCACGCACGGCAACGGATCGTTGCTGTTCATGGGTTCCAGCGACGAAGATCCAGAACGTGAGCGCAAGCTCACGCTCACATTCTGCGCGCGCCGCGTCGACGGGCTGATCATTGTCCCCGCCTCTACCGATCACACCTACCTGCTGCCTGAGATCGCGGCGGGCATCGCCGTTGTCTTCGCCGACCGGCCGCCCGGGCTGATTGACGCCGACGTCGTGCTCACCGACAACGTCGGCGGCGCAAGGGACGGGGTACGCCATCTCATATCCCAGGGCCATACGCGAATCGGCTACATCGGCGACGCGCCACATATCTACACGGCCGGGCAGCGGTTGCGCGGTTACCAGCAGGCCATGGCTGCCGCGAAGTTGCCGATTCAAGAACACTGGGTGGCGATGGCGCTTGCCCAGCCCGAAGTCATCCAGCGGGCGCTCGGCCGGATGCTGGCCGGGGACGCCCCAGTCACGGCGGTACTCTGCGGCAACAACAGGATCAGCGTCAGCGTGCTACGCGAACTCGCGGCGCGCGCCGCGCAAGTCGCGATCGTGGGCTTCGACGATTTCGAGCTTGCGGACCTGCTGAGTCCGGGCGTCACGGTGGTGGCACAAGATCCCGGGCAAATGGGCAACATCGCTGCTGAACGGCTCTTCAGGCGGCTTTCTGGTGAACAAGGACCCGCCCAGCGAATCGAGCTACCGACGCGCCTAGTGATCCGCGGGTCGGGCGAGATACCGCCCGCCTAGTCCGGCCATAATTGTGACTGGCCGCAGCGGTCCTTATCTCGGTTTAACGTGGAGTCCGGCAACCTGGGCCTGGGGCACCGTGTCCGGGTAGGCGGCGCGGCCGCGCGGGCCGGCGCGGCGCGGGTTCAGCCCGGACGTACGCGCGCGAACACACAGGCATGTCAGGAAGCAGGTCGAGACAGGCGATGGGCAAGGCGAGCAGGAGCAAGCAGCGCTTGACCACCCGCGAGAAGGTCGCGATGCAACGGGCGGCCGAGCGCCGCGCCCAGGTACGTACCCGGGTTTCCCTGGTAATCGGCAGCGTGGTCGCGGTGGTCGCCATCGTGGTGGCGTTCATCGTCGTCAAGGGCGTCTCGGGCGGTTCGTCCGGCACAAGTTCCCTGCCGCAGGGGGCCGCGCTCTCGAAGATCGTCACTAATGCGACGAACGTGCCCGCCGCCACGCTGGCGACAATCGGCAAGGGCACTGTCCAGACGACCCCGACCGTGCTAACAGGTCAGCCCGCGCTCACCAAGAACGGTAAACCGGAGATCGTCTACATCGGTGCGGAGTACTGCCCGTACTGCGCGGCGGAACGCTGGCCGGCGGTGGTCGCGCTCAGCCGTTTCGGCACCTTCTCGAACCTCAACGTCACGCACTCAGACACTGCAGACGCGTACCCGAGCACAAAGACGTTGACCTTCCACGGCTCCACCTACACGAGCAAGTACATCGTCTTCTCCCCAGTCGAGCAGACCGACCCCAACAAGAAGACCCTGGAGACGACGACAGCGCAGGAGAACGCGCTCATCGCCAAGTACGATTCGCCGCCGTATGTGCCTTCCGCCAGCCAGGGAGCTATCCCGTTCCTCGACTTCGGCAACAAGTACCTGATCAGCGGGGCGAGCTACACTCCGCAGATCCTGCAGGGCAAGTCCTGGGCACAGATCTCGGCCGCTCTCTCCGACCCGTCGAGCCCGATCGCCAAGGCCGTGGGTGGCACGGCCAACTACATGACCGCGGCCATCTGCAAGCTGACAAACAATCAGCCTGGCAACGTGTGCACCGCTCCCTCGATTACCGCGCTGAGCGGGAAGGTGTGATGTCGGGGACCAGGCCCCGTAGCAAGGGCCAGGCACAAGCGAGGAACTCAGGCAAGCAGGCCAACCCGGGCAAGCAGGGCCAGGCGGCGGGCCGGGCCAGGGGCAGCAAGCCGGGCACGACGCAGGCCAATGCCCGTTCCGCCGGTGGTGCGGCCCGCGGCCCACGTCCGGTACCGCCCGTTGCTGCCCGGCCGGCCAGCAACGGGGGACGTGCGGCTACGGAAGACGCTGCCGTCCCGACCGGCGCCCGCGCAGGCGCCCAGAAACACCCCGCCGCGATCGGCGGCCCGCCGCGTTGGCTGCGGCTGACGACCATGATCCTTTCGGTGGCTGGCCTCGGCGCCTCGATCTACCTGACCATCACGCACTACTCGACATCGGTGAGCCTGGCGTGCCCCGACACCGGCACCATCAACTGCGAGAAAGTGACCTCAAGCCCGGAGTCGGTCGTCTTCGGGATCCCGGTCGCGGTACTTGGCCTGGCCTTTTTCGTCCTCATGGTTGCGGTCAACAATCCGCTCGCGTGGCGCTCACCGTTGCGGGCGGTCCACCTGGCCCGCCTGCTCTCCGTCATCGTCGGGATCGGCTTTGTGCTGTACCTGATTTACGTCGAGCTGTTCAAGGTGAACGCGATCTGCCTGTGGTGCACGAGCGTGCACGTGATCACGTTCGCACTATTCGTGCTGATCCTGCTCAGCGCCGCCCTGTGGGGCCTCTCGCAGGACGCTCACCGTGACCGCTAGGGCCTGTCCCGTAGGTCTTGGTGGACGCGGGCGGTGCTCCGCGCGGCGATCCGGCAAGGCGGAGGAGAAGCCGGAACTATCGACGACGACAGTGCCGTCCCCGGCCCGGGTCGTCGTCTGGGCTCGTGGACGGCGCTGTCTTCGCCGCCAAGATCTGCGGGATACGCCCTCTAGCGCACCGCGAGCGCGATGATGACGATCACGACGAGTACGGCCACGAGTGCGGCGATGATCACGGGGTTGCGCAGGCCCCCGCGGCGCACCGACTCCGTTCCGCCCCTCTCGACGAAGGCGCGGAACTCTCCTGTGCTGCCGCTAGGGTCCGGCTTGGCTTCGGACATGGGACGACTTTAGCGGTCCAGCGCTGGCGAGATGCCCAGTTCCGGGGGTTCCGCTTGCTGAGGCCGCTTTATCCCCGGCCGCTCCGCCACTCCGCTACGCCGCGCCGCCCGGCCGGGCACCCTTGTCACTCAGCCGGAACAGTCAAAACGATCTTCGCCCGCAGGCGGCGTGCCACGTAGCCCGGGGTGGCGGTCATGGCGCCGCCGCCGCTGGCGCGGGCCCGCTTCCAGGCCTGTCGATCAGGCGCGATAGCACGATCTCGCTTCGGGTCCTGACGACGAACGGCTCCGCGCTGATCCGTTCGACGATCCGCTCGAAATGCCGGACATCGGCGGCGCGGATTCTGAGCAGTGCATCCGCCTCTCCTGTCACAGTGCACGCATCGACCACCTCCGGGTACCTTGCCACCGCAGCGCGGATATCGGCGGGCGACGTCCGGCCGCGGCAGAACAACTCCACGTACGCCTCCGTGGTCCAGCCGAGGGCCGCGGGATCCACGCGCGCAGAGAAACCGGTGATTGCCCGGGTAGCCCTGAGCCGATCCACCCGCCGCTTGACCGCCGGAGCGGACAGCCCCACCTGGGCACCGATTTCCGCGTACGTCGCGCGGGCGTCCTCGATCAGCGCACCTATGATCTGCTGGTCCAGATCGTCGAGTGCCATGGCCACGCCAGGCCCGTGTCAGTCGCCTGCCGAGCCGGAGAAGCCGGAGGCTTCGTGGACTCGGGCGAGATTGTCCCGGGCCGGGTGGGCCAGCCCGGCTGGCCCGGCGGCGAAGGCGCGCAGCAGGTTGGTGGTCGCCACGTCGACGAACCGCTGTGCAGCGCTGCTGACCCCGTGACCGCACGCCGGGCCCTTCATGGCGCACACCCAGCGCATGGTGCCCGAGGCAAACACGCCCGCGCCGCCGCGGACTGTGTAGTACGCGGAGTCCGCGTAACTCGACACCCCATCACAGGTCAGCGGCGAATGCGCAAGTACCTCGATCGGCCGCGGCACCGGCACGGCGAGGTTGACGCGGTCGTACTCGGGTCCGACCAGGCCGGCGAATGCCTCCCCCTTGCGCGCACCGGTGCCAGCAAAAATCCAGTTCTGGGGGTCGTACACGACGTAAGGGTCGCTGACAGGATTGCACTCGTAAAACACGCCCGTTAGCACGCTTTCCGGCCTTGGATCTGGCGGCTCACGCCAATCCTGCGTGGTGGCGCTCTTATCGACCCGGAAGAGCGGGTCCTCGCTGGCGACCTTGTAACAGATCACCACCCGGTCGGGCCCAAGAGGCGACGAGCCGAACCTGATATGACGGAACACCGCGTTCGCACCGAGAAACGCGACGTTCGTGCCGGCGTCCCTTGCCGCAGTCAGCCGCTCCCGCATGGCCGCCGAGTAGTACTCGTCATGCCCAAGCGAGATCACCGCGCGTGCGCCGCGCAGCAGTCCCGGATCCTGGTTCAAGTCCACGTCAGTCTCGTAGGCGAGCGGGACACCGGTCTTCTCTGCTATCGCGATCGCTGGCTGGTCGAAAGACATGAACCACTCAGCGCCGTTGTCGTAGCTGTTGCCGTCGTACGGCCGATCGAACGACACCTCGCGGGCACGGTCCGCGAACCCGCCGGGCCCGGTGTAGAGGTCGTAGCCGCCCCACAAGTTGTAGGCCTGCCACGTGGTCACGTCGTTGATCAGTACGACGGCACCGGCCGTGCTTGCCGACCGGACGGTCACCGGCACGAATCGCTGCGCGCCGCTCGCGGCGTCCAATCGGAGCAGATAGGACCCGGCGGGCCACCCCGCGGTCTGCACCGTCAGCGATGGCTGCCAAGGCGCCCTCACCATATTGGTGCCCGCCGAGATCGCCGGGCCGCGCTGGGGGTGACCATCGACCCGGCCCGACATCCAGACCCGCCGTGCCTGCGCCCCGTGGTACCAGCCCATCCGGAACGCCTCCACCCGCCACGAGCGCGAGGTGGTGGACACGAACAGCCGGAACGGCTGCCCAGGCAGCACGCTCACCCGGTTGGCGAACCCCTCGATCGCAGCGGGCGCAGCCAGCCGGCGCACCCGCCAATCGCCTGTGCCCCGCCTCTGGTTCTCCGCGACGGGAAACGGCCGTGCCGCCGGAACCCGGGCGGTCCGCCCAGACGCCGCGCTGCCTTCCGGCGCGCCACCCGGCCCCGTGCCCCCCGGTGAGCTGCACCCGGTCACCGGGATGATGACCAGGGCGAGCAACGCAGCGCTCCGTACAGCGAACCTGCGTGCCGACGCGGATGGCCCCGCAATTACGTGCATAGCTACTGCATGATACGGAGCCCGTGCTAGGTTTCCGGCAAATAGCGCAGGCACCTTAAGACAAGAACGGATCACGACGCCGGGCCATCGGAGCCCATGGTTGTATGGAGCACGTGATCGTGCGAACCGCGGAAAATGGTGAGTTTGCCGCGATTGGTGAGCTGCGAGTCGCCGCCTACACCGCGCAGGGTCTGCCGTCGGCGTCTCCGTATGCTGACGTGCTGCGTGACCTGGGCGTGTCGACACCTGGCGACGTGCTCGTGGCGCAAGACAACGGGCGGATCGTGGGAACCGTCATGCTCGAGCCGTTCCATCCGGGCAGCGAGATCGCCAAAGTGCCGGACGAGGCGGAGGTCAGGGCCCTTGCGGTCGCGCCAGGTGCACAAGGCCGCGGCGCGGGCAAGGCGCTCGTCAGCGCTGTCATCGAGCGGGCCGCCGCCAGCGGTATCAGGCATCTGCTGCTGTCGACGAGGCCGACGATGGAAGCCGCGCAGCATTTGTACCGCGCCGCCGGATTCACCCGGCTGCCAGAACGCGACTGGAGTCCCGCCCCCGGCATCCCGCTGCTCGCGTACGGCCTGCGGCTGCCAGCGCGCCGCATCGTGGCCGAATAGCCGCCGCCGGCTGCCGGACGGCACAACGAGCAGCAAGCCGATGAGGGTGATCCCCGACCTGTCAGCGGCCGCCAACCCACGGACTGGGCTTGTGGTCGGCCCGAGCGTGCGCTGCCGGACGGGAGGTATGCCTTCTCCCCCGCGCTGATGGGGGCGAGCCGACCCGGTGGCGTCGTCGTAGCCGCGGACGGCCTGAGGGCGGCCCCTCCGGTCCGGGGCCGCGCGGCCGCGTGTCGCACGACGACGGCTGGAGGGCCGGAACTGGCCTCCGCGCCATCGCTAATCCGCCCGCCGCGCTCATGATCCGTTCTTGTGTTAACTTACCGGCGGATAGCGCCGGAAAGTTAACACAGCTGCGGATCATGGCGTGTTCTGGGCACATAATGGCGAGCCGGCCGCGCGCGGCAAGCAAAACGATCATGGACTCAGTTGCTGGCGTTCATGTCCGGTGGGCGAGGGCCTCGTCCAGGGGCAGGGCTCGATCCCAGATCGCCGTGAATGCGTGCCGCAGGGTCAGGGCGAGCGCAGCGTGCTCGATGATCAGTGATGTGGTGGCGCCTGTCTCAGCAACGGGGTCAGCCATGTCGAACAGGACCAGCGACTGATCGGCGATCACCAGCTTCAGCGGCAGTTCGTCAGCGACCCGCCACGCCCTCCCCCGCCCCGGCGAACCTCAGCACCACGTCCAGGGTGGCGGAGTCATCGAGGATGTCGGAGGTGCAGACAGTACGGACGCTGCCGCGGTTGCGGGACAACCGGCGGGTTACCCGCAGCCCTTCGATGTTGTCGGAAGGTTGGCCAAAGAAGGGCGGCTTGGCGAAGCAGAGCAGTTCGTCACGCGCCTGCCGCTGGATCTGCGTGAAGCGCAGGGTAATCGCCCGCGGATCGCGCAAGACCTCGACATAGTCCAGCGGGTCGGTCTGAGTCTGCCCGTCCGACCAGGTCGGCGCTAGCGCTCCGGCGAGCCGCTCCCCCACCTGTTCGAGCCGGCCAAGCATTGCGCGACGCTCGTCCACGAGCCTGCCGATAGCGAGATCCGGCGCGATCGCCCGGTAGCTCGCCACCCGGCCTGGGCGCATGATCGCGAGCCGCTGGTGGACCAGGCTCTCGAGCACGTCGTAGATTCGCTGACGTGGCACACCGGCGGCCCGGGCCAACTGCGCGGCCGTGTAGGACTCACGTCTGACCAAGGCTAGATACGCGCGGGCCTCGTACATCGTCAGGCCGAGCTCCATCAGCTCAGGGAGCCGCCCATCCTCCAGCGCCATGCGCTCAAGGTAACCAAGTCGGACAGCCCATGACCGGTTCGCCAGCATCCTCACAGGAACTCCATTGACCCGGCATTGCTGGTGCGGCCGAACAACATCGACGGGCCATCGATCTTTGGGCTGTGTCGGCAACCGACTACCCGCCAACTTGGCGGGTAGTTACCCCACCAGTGGCTTGGAGTGTGGCATCGCATGCCGGGCAGCTGCCAAGGGCCGGGTGCCGCCTCCTGGGCCTGGGCGCACGGTGTGCGCGGCGCGCCGGGTGGCTGTGGGGGCCCGGTGGGTGCGGCGCCCCGGTGGGCGCGGCGCCCCGGTGGATGCGGCGCCCCGGTGGATGCGGCGCCCCGGTGGGTGCGGCGCCCCGGTGGGCCCGGCACGCGATGTGGGCGCCGGCGCTGGGGTGCCGGTGGGCGGGCCGGGTGCCGGCGGGCGGTGGGTACCGCCGGTAGGCGCCACGGGCTAGCATGATCACTCAACCCGAAGGAGGTCACGTGACCAGGGTTGGCAATATGTATGGCCCGGATGCAACCTTCCTTGGCGTGCCCGCGGTGGATCTCGCCGACCCCGGTTCCATCGCTGGTGCCGATGTGGTCATCCTCGGCGCACCGTTCGACGGTGGCACCTCGCACCGGCCGGGCGCCCGATTCGGCCCGCAGGCGATCCGGTTCACCGACTACCTGCCGCACGACGGTGCGCGGCCACACCTGGCGCTCGGCGTCGACCCGCTTGCCGAACTGAACGTGGTCGATGCCGGCGACGTGGAGATGCCGTCCGGTGAGACCGAACAGGCGCTGCACCGCCTGGAGGAGGCCGTGCAGGCCGTCTGCCAGGCCGGCGGCATGCCCGTCATCCTGGGCGGGGACCACACCATTGCCTGGCCCGATGCGACCGGAGCGGCCCGCGCCACCGGGTGGGGGCGGGTGTCGATGATCCACTTCGACGCGCATGCCGATACCGGCGACACCCAGTGGGGGTCGCTGTACGGGCACGGCACACCAATGCGCAGGCTCATCGAGTCCGGCGCGGTCCGCGGCGACAGATTCCTGCAGGTCGGCCTGCGCGGGTACTGGCCGGAGCCGGAAACCCTGGACTGGATGGCGGGCCAGAACATGCGGAGCTACGAGATGACCGAGGTCGTCGCTCGCGGCCTCGAACCGTGCCTCACGGAGGCCTTCGCGATCGCCACCGACGAGTGTACGGGCGTGTTCCTTTCCGTGGATGTGGACGTGGTCGATCCCGGGATGGCGCCAGGCACCGGCACTCCTGAACCCGGAGGGCTCACCGCGCGCCAGTTGCTCGACTCGGTGCGGCGGATCGGGATGGAACTGCCGCTCGTCGGGATGGACGTGGTCGAGGTATCGCCGCCGTACGACCACGCTGAGGTGACGGCCCTCCTCGCGGGCCGAGTGGTGCTCGAGGCTCTGTCAGGCGTTGCATGGCGCCGCCGCCGCGCGGCCGGCCGCCGTGCGCGCGACCCATCCGGTCCGCTGCTCGCCGATCGCGAGGGGCGCTGAACTGGTCAGATAGGGGCGACACTGACTCAAAAGACGAAAAATCGAACACATCTATACTTGCACCATGCTGGACGTGACCCGGCTTCGGGTGCTCGCAGCAGTAGCTCGGCACGGATCGGTGACGGGCGCCGCGAGGGAACTCAACTACGCGCAGCCGTCAGTGAGCCACCACCTCGCCCGCCTCGAAGCGGAGACCGGTTCCAAGCTCATCCAGCGCGCCGGACGTGGCATCAAGCTCACCGACGCGGGGAGGTTGCTCGCCGAACGCGCCGCGGAGATCCTCGGCAGGCTAGATGCCGCGGAGAACGAGCTTGCCGCGCATGTCGGCTTGCGGCACGGGCGAGTGCGGCTGGCCGCCTTCCCTTCAGCGCTCGGCACCATCGTGCCTGCGGCGGCGGCGCGGCTCAGGTCGGAGAACCCCGGCGTGGATCTCACCCTGGCGGAGGCCGAACCACCGGAGGCGCTGCGCATGCTCCGCGCTGGTTATGTCGACGTGGCGCTGGTCTTCGGGCACGAGCCAGATGTCGCGGGGCAGGGCGCCCGCGGCGCGATGCTGCTTGACGAGCCCGTCTGCCTGGTGACACGGGCCGCAGGCGCCCCGATCTCAGGTACCCCGATCTCAGGTACCCCGGCCCCGGGCGCCCCATCCTCAGGTACTCCGTCCCGGGTCGCCCCGCCCCCAGGCGCCCCGCTGTTGGCGGGAGCACCTGATCTGACCGCGCACGCAGCCGCGCAGTGGATAGCCGGATGCGACCACTGCCGCAGCTTCCTGCTGCAACAGTGCGCGCGTGCCGGGTTTACCCCGAAGATCGCGTTTACCACCGACGACTATGTGGCGGTGCAGGCACTTGTGGCGGCCGGCCTCGGCGTTACCACCCTGCCCAGCCTCGCCCTCCGGGCGGCGCGGCATCCAGGGATCACCGCGGCACCGCTGCCAGGAGCCCGCCGTTACGTGTTTGCCATGACCTATGGCGAGCCGCCCGATCCGCCCGCGACCGCGCGATTGCTTGATGCGCTGATAGCCGCAGGCGAGCGTGCCATGCACGCGAACCCGCCGTCGTGAGGCGGCACCTGGCTCTTCATGCAGGCCGCCTGCGGTAGAACTCGACGACAGACGCCGTGCCCGCCAGATAGCGGAACTGGTAGGTGTCCAACTGGCCGCGGGCTGGCGTATCGATGGTCAATCGATGCACTGTCGTAATGCCCAAGCTGTGAATTTGTGCGGGCTGCCCGTTCCGCACCGCAACCCGCGGAATGAGCAGTGAGAATGTCGTCGAGCCCGTGTCGATGGTCATGACAGTTGTCACGCTGACCAGTGTTCCTGCGTCGCTGGCGACTTGCCTGATATCCGGGCCTGCGAAGTGTAGGGTCTGCCGCCGATCCTGGTAGGTGAGCTGCGGCTTGCCCACCAGCCCGGTGCTGTCGTACGTCACGTGCAGCCCGTTGCCGTTCAGCGCGTAGTGATTTGGCTCCAGATCCGCCATTGAGGCCTTGCGCGCGTGGTTCTCGGTGCCGCTATGCGGGTTACCGACCATGCCGCCGTAAGAGGTTCCGGTACCGAGAGCAAGGCACGCTGCGGTCGCTGCAATAAGGGTGCCCTTGGCCAGAATTCTCATATATTCCCCCCGAAACTTAGTTGGGTCGATCCGCGTGCGCCGCCAGCGCGGACTGCCGCCGATCGCCTCACGCATCACGATATGGCTGCGGCGAGCGATCATGTCGAAAAGGTAATTTGACAGCGCTAATTTGACAGCGCGACCTTAATAAAATTCTACGGTAATGTCAAGATTGCGGCCGTGTCGACGTTTGGGTATACCGATAAATAGAACAGGAGGAGCGCAGTGCTCCCAGTTCGAGCGGTGGTGGCGGGGCCCCAGATCTCCGGAAGTAGGTGCCGATTGTGCCCCTGCGCCAGTTATTCCCCCGTGCCCGATTTGCTGGAATTGATTGCCAAATCGGCGCGTAGCGCTGTCTGGCGTGCCCATCTGTAGTCGGCCTTGCCGGCGGGCGAGCGCTTCAGTTCGGCTACGAACGCATAAGTGCGGGGCACCTTGTAGCCCGCCAGCCTAGCCCGGCAATGGTCGTCAAGCTCATCGATCCGGGGCGCCGGGCGCCCGGCCCGTAGTTGCACGACCGCGGCCACCCGTTCACCGTAATGCGGATCCGGGATACCGGTAACGATCACGTCAAACACCGCGGGGTGGGCCTTCAAGGTAGCCTCGATCTCCTCTGGGAAGACCTTCTCGCCACCGGTATTGATGCACGATGTGCCACGGCCGAGCACGGCGATGATGCCATCCCCTTCGACGGTCGCGAGGTCGCCGCTCAGAAGCCAGCGTCTGCCGTCGACCGTCACGTACGTCTCGGCCGTCTTCTTCTGATCGTTGTAGTAGCCGAACGAGATATGACCGCTGCGAGCCACCTGGCCAATGTCACCCGATCCGGGCTCAACCGGCTTGAGCCTGCTGTCAAGCACGGTGATCAGCGAATCGTTGGGCTTGTATCTCAGGCCGGACTCTGGTGTGGCGCCAGCCACCCCAGACGCGGTGTAACCGGCCTCGGTCGAGCCGAAGTTGTCCAGGATGATGGTGCTGCCAAGCAGCGACTGCAGGCGATCACGTACCGAACCGGACAATATGGCGCCTGTCGAACTGACGACGAGGAGAGACGACAGGTCATAACTGCCCGCAGCGATCTCGTCAGCCAGGGGAATGGCCATCGCGTCGCCGACGATATTGATCGTCACAACCTTCTCGCGCGCGATCGTCTGGAGCACCTCGGCCGGGTCGAACTTGCGCACGAAAGCGACCGCTCCGCCCATCCAGAAGCTGATGAACATCGCCATCTGGCCCGCGCCGTGCATGAGCGGTGAGACAGGCATCATCACAATCGGGCCCGAGGTCCGCGCCTTCTCGACGAGTTCCTCCGGCGAACCGACCGGCTCACCGCCAGGATTTCCACCACCGAAAGCGAAGAACAGGTCCCCGGTGTGCCACATGACGCCCTTGGGCACGCCCGTGGTACCGCCTGTGTAAATGATGTAGACGTCTTCGGCCGATCTCGGCGGAAAGCCGCGGGTAGGTGCCTGGCCAGCGATCGCGTCCTCGTACCGCACCGGGACAGGAAGGCGCGGCGGCCGAGCGGGAGCCGACAGCCCAGCGGGAGAAGCGCCGGCCGAGATGAGATGTCGCAGTGCGGGGGCGGTCGGCGCCGCGGCGGCGACACGATCGGTGAACTCGGCGTCGTACAGCAGGGCGACCAAGTCGGCGTCCCGGTAGAGATATTCGAGTTCGGATTCCACATACCGGTAGTTGACGTTGACCGGCACTGCTCGGATCTTCAACGCTGCAATAATCGCCGCGGCGTACTCCACACCGCTGTACAACTGCATGCCCACGTGCTGACCTGGCCGGACACCGGCCGAATCCAAGTGGTGGGCGAATCGGTTCGCCTCGGCGTCGAGCTCGGCATAGGTGAGACGCCGGTCACCGCAGATCAGCGCCGTCCGTTCCGCAACGGCGTCGACGACTCCTTCAAAGAGATCAGCGTGATTGAACGGCACAGTTCACTGCCTCCCTTCGGCGAGTTATCCCCAGAATCACATTCAACCTTTCGTTCCGCCTTTACAACTCGCCAGAATAAGTAGTAGGGCAAGGCCCAGCGCGGGTGGGCCTTGCAAGGAGCAGGCGGATCGGCGATGTAAGGAGGGGCGGGTGGGCCTTGCAAGGAGGCGCGGGTCGGCCTTGCAAGGAGGGGCGAGTGGGCCTGAGGGGGGCGGTGGGCCTTGCAAGGAGGGGCGAGTGGGCCTTGTAAGGAGGGGCGAGTGGGCCTTGTAAGGAGTGCTGGGTCTGGCAAGCAGCAGGTCGGCCTTGCAAGCAGCAGGTGGGTTTCGCAGCCAATGGGTCGGCAGCGTACATCAAGGCTTGTCACTGCCGACCACCCACATGGCGAAGAACTGGGCGCCACCCCCGTAGGCGTGGCCGAGTGCACGGCGGGCGCCAGCCACCTGATGCTCCCCCGCCGTGCCCCGCACCTGCAACGCGGCCTCGGCGAACCTGATCAGGCCCGATGCCCCGATCGGATTCGATGAGAGCACGCCGCCCGAAGCATTCCACGGGATATCGCCGTCAAGCGCGGTCGCACCTGACTCAGTCAGCTTCCAGCCCTCGCCTTCCGCGCAGAAACCGAGGTTCTCCAGCCACATCGGCTCGTACCAGCTAAAGGGCACATGGACTTCGGCGGCGTCGAACTCCCTGCGCGGGTCGGTGATCCCGGCCTGACCGTAGACATCGGCCGCGCAATCGGATCCCGCCCGCGGGTTCACCGTGTCGCGGCCAGCGAAAACGATCGGCTCACTGCGCATCGCCGCGCCGTGCACCCAGGCAGGAGGGTTCGGCGCCGTCGCGGCGGCCTCGCTCGCCAGCACCATGGCACAGGCACCGTCGGAGGACGGGCAGGTCTCCAGATAGCGGATGGGTTCCCACAGCATCGGCGTGGCAGCCACCATCGCGAGGTCGATACCCGGGATCTTCAGGTGCGCATACGGGTTGCGCAGCGCATTGAGCCTGTCCTTAACGGCGACCAGCATGCCGATGTGATCTGGCGCGCCCGACCGCTGGATATAGGAGCGGATATATGGAGCGAAGTAGCCGCCCGCGCCCACCACGAAGGAAGCGTTGAACGGCAGATGAGTGGAAAGCGCCCAGGTCGCGTTGGACTCAGACTGCTTCTCGAAGGCCGCTACGAGCACCCGCTCACGCACCCCGCCCTGGACGAGGCTGGCACCGGCAAGCGCGGCGGACCCGCCCACCGAACCCGCGGTGTGCACCCGCATTATCGGCTTGCCCGCCGCACCCAGCGCGTCGGCCAGGTACGCCTCGGGCATCATCACGCCCTCGAACAGGTCCGGCGCCTTACCGATGACCACAGCGTCGATGTCGGCGAACTCCAGGCCAGCGTCCTCGAGCGCGCGGAGCGCGGCCTCGCGGACCAGGCCCGCGATGGACACGTCCTGGCGCTTGGTGCGGTACCGCGTCTGCCCGACACCAACGACCGCGCAGCGATTACCCACGCGGGCCCTCGGTGCTCGCTGGCCGTGTCAGGATCACTCGGCCTCCAGCACGCAGACGAGATTGTGCTGCAAGCACGGGCCCGAGGCGGCGTGCGCCAACGCGCGGCCTGCCGAACCATCGAAGATCCGGGTCGCCGCCTCGCCGATTCTGATCAGGCCCGTCGCCATCACCGGGTTCGCGCCGAGCGGGCCGCCGGACGGATTGACCGCAACGTCGTCGGTGAGGCCGAGCGCCTCGCACAGGATCAGTTCCTCGTAGCTGAACTGGCTGTGCAGCTCGGCCACATCAGGCTGCCCGCGGCCGACCGCACCGGCACCCGCACCGGCACCCGCACCGGCACCGCGCGCCGCGCGCGCGGTCGACTCCGACCGGGTCAGATCCCGTACGCCCGGGTAGTGCGGCTCGATCCGATGATCGATGCCGCGAATCCAGGCCGGGCGGCCACGTATCCGGCGGGCCAGATCTCCAGCGGCAAGCACGACGGCGGCGGCGCCGTCGGTAATCGGCGCGCAGTCCGCGGGCCGCAGCGGTGCCACTAGGGGCGGCTGCGCCATGATCTGCGCAGCGGTCAGCGGCGGGGCCTGGACCGCGTGCGGATTCGCTGCCGCGGCGCCCAGGCTGCGGGCTGC
Source organism: uncultured Actinomycetota bacterium (assembly GCA_963727015.1). Taxonomy (GTDB): domain Bacteria; phylum Actinomycetota; class Actinomycetes; order Streptosporangiales; family Streptosporangiaceae; genus DATFVJ01. The sequence continues at coordinate 212,113 of CAVSEV010000013.1, forward strand.
AACGTCGGCGAGATCCGACGGCGTATGCCCACTTGCCTCCAGGTAGGCGCAGGCCGCCAAGGCGGCGAGCGAAACCTGATCGGGCCCGAGCGGCGCCAGGTAGTAGGGGTCAAGCTGCAGCGTCATGATCTCCCGCAGTTCCCCCTGGGTGGACTTGCCGAATGCGTACACAAGCGCGGAATCGATGTCGCCGTGCTGCAGGCGCACCCATGCCTCGTACAGGGCCCACGCGCCGTCCATCTCGACGTGGCTCTCCGAGATAGGCGGCCAGGCGCCGACGGCGTCGAGCGCCGACACGAAAGCGAACGGCGCGCCGGCCAGATAGTCGCAGCTGCCCGAGCAGGTGAACCCGATGTCCGCGCGGGCCATGCCCGCCTGCCTGAGCGCTTCCGCGATGACCGGCTGCAGCATTTCGGTCTCGGTGAGCCCACTGTCGGCGGCGGCGTGCTTCGTCTGCGCGAAAGCGACGACCGCGACGTCACGCAGTGCCATCAGAGGTCACCCCGGCCGGACTCGACGGGCGCGTCAGGTTCACCGGCTGGCTCGAACCACTTGATGTTGGCCATCGATCGTTCCCACTCGGCGCGCGGCCGCCATGCCGCCCGCACCCGCATGCCCATCCGGACCTGGTCCGCTGGTATGCCGCCGACCAGCGCGAGGATCGGGGTGTCCGCCCCGTCGAGCAGAATGTGAGCGCACACGAACGGCACGTCGGGGGCGCGCGGGTCCGGGATGTTGTTCACCGCGAACGTCGTGATCGTCCCGGTGCCTGAGACCTCGACCTCCTCGGCGGTGGGCACGCCATCCGCCGGGCAGAGACCACGCAACGGGACATACACCTTGCCACAGACGCCGCAGCGGTGACCAAGGAACCTGCCTTCCGCGATGCCGTCGAGAAACCGGCCGAGCGCCCGCCCGGCGGGCAGCCGGTACTCAAGCCGCGCCGGCGCGTTGAGCATCGTCACCTCGGGCACGAAGCACTCGATGTCGCTGATGGCGCCGACGCGCTCGCTCACGTCCCGCCACCGCGGCCGGACGCGCAGGCCGGTCCGCATCGCCTGCTGCTTTCCGCCGGTGTCGACGGCGTGCAGCAGTGCGGTGTCAGCGCCATCGATGCGGATCAGCGCCCACCCGAACGGCTGCCGCAGCGGATGGACCTTACGCGGCTCGGTGACCCATGCCCAGGCGGTGACCGTGCCGGCGGGACCCACTGGAATGAAGGGATCGGCTCCGCCGATCCCGCCCAGCGCGGAGCCGGTCGCTGGATCGTATTCGAGCGGCGGGACCAGGACCCTGCCATCAGGCGCGGCGATTCCGACGATCCTGCCATCACGCAGTTCGGTGAGGAAACGCCCGATGACCGGGCCGGTCGAGCGCGTGTAGCCACCGGGGAATTCGAGTGCGTGGCCGGCGAACAGTGCGGCCACTGGCGCCGACTCGGCGGCTTGCGGCGCACCTTGGTTGCGCGACGGCTCTGCGGCAGCCGTTAGGGATGTGCTTGGATCGCCGGGCCCTGGTGGCGGCTCATCCGCGGGCGGCTCATCCGCGATCGGCTCATCCGCGATCGGCTCATCCGCCGGCCACTCATCCGCGGGCGGCTCATCCGGCGGCCGCTCATCCGCGGGTGACTCAGATGACACTGCCGCGTTCCTGCCAGTACGGATCGCGCAGCTTGCGCTTGAGCAGCTTGCCGTTCGGGTCGCGCGGCATTTCCTCGATGAAGTCCACGGACTTTGGCCACTTCATCGTCGCCAGCCGCCCATCGAGGGAGGCGATCAGCTCGGCGGCGAGTTCCGGCCCTGGCGTCACCCCCTCGGCGGGCTGCACCACGGCCTTGATCTGCTCGCCCCAGTTCTCGTCAGGAATGCCGAACACGGCCACGTCGGCGACCTTCGGGTGTGTGGTCAGCTCGCACTCGACTTCGGCCGGATAGATGTTGGCGCCACCCGAGATGATCATGTCGGATTTCCTGTCGCACAGGTACAGGAAGCCATCCTCGTCGAAGAACCCGATGTCACCCACCGTGAAGAAGCCGTCGAGCCGGTTCGCCGCCGTCTTCTCCGGGTCGCCCTTGTAGACGAAATCGCTGGTCAGCATCTTCATGTAGATGGTGCCTGGCGCGCCAGTGCGGCAATCGCTGCCGTCGTCGGCCACGACGCGGACCGCACTGATCGGCCACGGCTTGCCGACCGTGCCAGGGTGGGTCAGCCAGTCCTGCGGGGTCGCGATCGTGCCGCCGCCCTCGGTGGCAGCGTAGTACTCGTAGACGCACGGCCCCCACCAGTCCAGCATCGCTCTCTTGACCAGGACCGGGCAGGGCGCGGCGGCATGAATCAGCCACTTCATCGAGGACAGGTCGTAGCGCGCCCGCACCTCTTTTCGCAGGGCCAGCATCCGCTTGAATTGCGTGGGCACCATGTGCGAGTTGGTCACCCGGTACCGCTGCACCTTGGCGAGGGTCTCCTCAGGGTGGAACTTGTCCATGTAGACAAGCGTGTGACCCAGCTGCAACGCCGCGCCGCCGAACTGGGTCACCGCGGTGTGGTAATTAGGCGAGGTGACCAGGTGGGTATTGGGCTGGCCCGCCGTAATGCCGAACATCTGCGGCAGGACGGTCATCAGTTCGGCCATGTCATCCGGGTTTAGCCCGGTCAGCGGCCGCCTGACGCCCTTCGGCTGGCCGGTGGTACCCGACGTGTAATGCATCGTGGCGCCCGCCGTACGGTCGCCGGGCATCGAGCCCGGCTGGCCCTCGCGCAGTCGCCGCACCGGCAGGAATCCGGGCACCTCGCCGTAGCTGAAGCGCGCCGCCGCGGGAAGCCGCGCCTCGTCAGCTGCCTGGACGGCCTGCGCGGCGAACCTCGCGTCCGCGAAGAACGCCTTCGCCTCGCTGTCGCGCACGATGTAAGCGATTTCCGGTGCGGTGTAGTGCCAGTTGACCGGGGTGAAGTACCAGCCTGCCTGGAGCGCGGCAAGGTATACCTCGAGGGCGCGTGCGGCGTTCGGCATCAGGCCGGCGATTCCGTCGCCTGTCCGCAAGCCACGATCGCGCAGCGCGCTCACCAGCTTGTTGACCCGGGCCAGCAGGTCCCCTGCCGCGTGCTCGGTACCGTCAGGGTCGACCACCGCGATCCAATCGGGCTGCGCCTCCGCCAGCCGCCAGAAGCCCAGCGACCCCATCCGCTCCGCCCTCCTCGCGAACGTGCCTCGCCATTCTTGCGCGTCAGTTGACCGCTCCCCGGCGTAAGTAGATCACGTTCTCGTTTCTGGTCACAAGGGGTGCCCTGCATCGTGGACGTTAACTAGAATCCGTTCTCGAAACCTGTTACTGAAATGCCTTTGAACTGGGCCGATGGCTCCGGAGGGAAGATATAGGCGATGAGCCCGACTGCAGGAATCAAGCGGCTGCCGATCAGCACCCCGCATTGCGATGTGGAGCAGGACGGGCACGTGGTCATCGTCACAATGAACCGGCCCGGTGCGAAGAACGCGCTCAGCACGGACATGCTCGTCGGGCTAGCGGATGCGTTCGCCTACATCGATGCGGAACCTGAGGTGCGGGCCGGGGTCCTGACCGGCGCAGGCGGCGAGTTCTGCACGGGCGCGGACCTGAAGGGCATGGGCAAGGAGTCCAGCGACGAACGGGTGCGCCGGCGGGCTGGCGAGATCGAGAACTACCACTGGAAAGGGCTGCTCCGCGAGGCCAGGCCGGGCAAGCCCCTGGTCAGCGCGGTCGAGGGACACGCCGTCGCGGGCGGCACAGAACTGCTGCTCGGCACCGACATCCGGCTGGCGGGAGTCAGCGCGACATTGGGGCTTTTCGAGGCCCGCCGTGGCCTTTTCCCCATGGCGGGTTCGGCGATCCGGCTGCCCCGCCAGATTCCTTACGCCCACGCGATGGACATCCTGCTCACCGGGCGGGCGGTGAGCACCAGGGAGGCTCTCGCGATGGGCCTGATCACGCGCGTGGTCCGCGATGGCACGGCACTCGCCGCAGCGCGCGAGATCGCGGCCAGGATCGCCGCGTGCGGTCCGCTGTCGGTCCAGGCCATCCTGCGCTGCTACCGGCAGACCGAGGGGATGGCGGAGGAAGACGCGCTGAAGATCTCCGACGAAATCGGCTGGCCGGTCATCGCCTCCGAGGACGCCAAGGAGGGCACGCGCGCCTTTGCGGAGAAGCGCCCCGCGGTCTTCCACGGCCGGTAGACCTCTCTCTCCGCGGCGTGGCCGATGTAACTGTCCGGCGGTGGACCCGTGGACTCTGTGACTCCGCGTACTCACGAGTAGTTGTTTCGTAGCTGGACGCACCGGGTGACGACGCCGTCTGGCGACCGGCCGCCCCCGGCTGTCCGCCGGTCATTGCGCGGTGATGCGGTCGAGGCGCTCGAGCGTCTCTACGTATTCCTGAACCATCTCAAAGATCACGTCGCGGGCGGGCTTGACCTTGGTCATCGAGCCGATGATCTGGCCGGCCGGCATCGCGGTCAGGTTCGCGGCGCCCGCCCGCAAGGCCCGCCTGAGCGCGTCAGAGATAAGCATGAACTGCAGCGGCATGGGGAGCGCGCCCGGCGCCTGCGGGCTCTCCCAGGCGGCAGTCCAGTCGTTGCGCAGAAGACGCGCGGGCTTGCCGGTCATCGACGTGGACCTGACCGTGTCGCAGGAGGTCGCAGCAAGAATCTGGTCCCGGGTGGCCGGAGGTGTGTCCGCCTCGGCCACCGTCAGCCAGACCGAACCCGTCCAGACACCCTCCGCACCGAGCGCGAGCGCCGCGGCTACCTGGCGGCCGCGGCCGATGCCGCCCGCGGCGAGCACGGGGCGCGGCGCGACGGCGTCGACGACCTCGGGGACGACCACCATGGTCGAAACGTCGCCGGTGTGGCCGCCGGCCTCGGTGCCCTGCGCGACGATGATGTCCACGCCGGCCTCGACCTGCTTACTGGCATGCCGCCCGTTACTGGCCAGCCCGGCCATCTGCACGCCGTGCCGGTGCGCCTGCTCGACGACGTCGGCGGGCGGCGGCCCGAGCGCATTGGCGAGCAGCGCGATGGGATGCCGTAGCGCCACCTCGACCTGCGGGCGCGCGGTCGCGTCCGTCCAGCCAAGCAGGTACCGCCCGGCCTCGCCGTTCTCCGCCAGCGGCGGGACCCCATTGTCGGCGAGGAGTTGCTCGACGAAATTCTTGTGGCCTGCCGGGATCATCTGCTGCAGCCGCGCGAGCAGGTCCGCGGGTGAATCTGCGGCAAGCTCGGCGCCCTCGTATGAGGCGGGCATGACCACGTCCACCCCGTAGGGCCTGCCCCCGGCGTGCAGGTCCAGCCACCTCAGCTCGAGCTCCAGCTCGTCCGGGGTGAAGGAGAGCGCACCTAGCACGCCCATCCCGCCGGCCTTGCTGACCGCTGCGACAACATCCCTGCAGTGGCTGAACGCGAAGATGGGGTACTCGATCCCGAATTGTTCACTTACGCGTGTCCGCACGTGCGGAGTCTATCTACGCGCCGGGAAAAACTGCAACGTGTTCTAGTTTTGTACCGGTCGCCGGGGCGTGCCCCGGCGCGCGCCCCGGGCGCGCCCGGGGGCGCCGCCGCAAGTTCCATGATCCAGATCTTTCCAGCGGTAGGAGGCCGTTGCATAACCCCGGATTCTCGGCTGCCGTGCCTGTTGCCAACGGCCGGCCCACCGTGGTTGGCCCGTTGGTGGTGCTATATGGCACCTAACGGGCCAACCACGGTGGGCCGGGCACCGGCGGGGCCCGCCGGCCGCTCGAATGAACCAAGACCCCGACCCGAGGACCTGGCAGGTTACCGAGGACCTGGCAGGTTACCGAGGACCTGGCAGGTTACCGAGGACCTGAGCAGACCCGCTGGTCAGTGGACTGCGACCGTCGCCACTGTGGCCGGCCCTGGGTGCCGCTTGAAGTTGATCGCGACCACGCGGATCTGGTACGTCGCGCTGCGGCTGAGGCCGCTGAGGGTGGCGCCTGGCGATGAGACGGTCCGGGCCAGCGTGAACCGCGGGTCCCCGAGCCTGCGGACGTGGACCTCGTATCGCAGGCCGAGGCCCATATTGGACCATTCGAGCCACAGCGTGCCCTTGTCCTGCTGAATCGCGACGTTCAGCACGGCGGGGACGGGCGGACAGCCGCCTTTGTACGCCCAGCCGTCAAACCACTGCGTCGGGTTCTTCCTGGCAATCGACGGGTACGGCGAAGAACCCGCCACCACGCGCAGGCCGCCAACTGGGCCGGCGTGCACGGCACTGAACGCGGCGCGCGGCACCGTGATGAAGCGGGGCTGGATGATCGTGTTGGTATACACCGACATCGGGACGCATCCGGTGGTGACCGCCTCCGAGTTGACGTTGTAGCTGATGATCAGGTTCTGGGGGGTGGACACGGCAGGCTCGACGCGGGCCTCGTACATGATCCGGTAGTCGTGGGCCTGGTCGAGCCCGATGTCGGGAGACCGGTACACAAGGACGCCTCTCGCCGGGTCGAACGGCCCCCATGGCGCAGGCGCGGGATAGGCGTCAATGTCCGGGCGGCCGGCCTGTACCGCCTGCTGGATCAGCCAGTACCGCCCGCCGATCAGCACCACGCTGAATCCGGTCGAGACGCTGAGGCTGCCTGCCGCCTGGACCGGATGCGCGTTCTGCTGGCCGGGCAGCCACCGGCCGCCGGTGTAGAACTGCCATTTCGCGACATCGGTGAGCTGGGTCGCAGGCACCCGCGCGAGGTAAAGCTGTCTCGTGTCGGCCCGCGGATCGGGGCTCTGCCAGCCATAGACATACACTGTCGCGCCGACCTGGAGAAGTGCCGATCCCCAGACGATGGGCGTTCCGCCGCCGGGCGGAATATAGGCAGGCAGCGAAGTCACCTGGGGGCGCGCCAAGCCTCCATAGACCGGCCCGTGACCTGCGGCCTCGAGCGAGCTGACGGCAAACTTGGCGATCAAGGTACCGACGGGGACAAATGACTCGGTACCAGGCAGGTAACTGTTGTAGAACTTCAGCACGTATGGGCCGACCGTGACGCCGTCCTCATCCCAGAGCCACTGGTGAATTCGCGTCGCGACCGATTGAGCGTCCGATACCACCGGCGCGGCGCGCCTGCTCGATTGGCCAGGTCCGCCGCAGGCACCTCCGCCGGTCAGGGTGACGAACCTGCTGGTGCTCCCGGCCGTCGTCTGCACTACGAGAAGGTTATGCACGAAGCCGCTGACGTGGGAGAAGCCGATCGTCGCGCCGGCGGGCCCTAGGTAGGTGTCAGAGAAGAACCAGGCAATCTGAGACGAGCTCAGCCTGATCGCCGATACCCCATCGCCGCCGGCCCAGTCGGCGCAGGTGGAGTGGCCGGAGTAGGCGGCCCACTCCGCGTCAAGAGCGGAAGGCGAAGCTTGGTCCCCGCTGCCTGAATCGATCACCGCGGGCCCTGACGTGGCCGGCGCGGCGGCCCGGTGATGAGCGTTCCTGATAGCACTCATCCCAGCGAGTGTGAGAGCCGAACCCGACGAGCAGGCCGCACACGGCCAAGCCGACCTCAAGCTTGCGGACCGGTGACGCCATTCAGCGAGTTCTCCTGCCTGCCGCACGCGGGTCGCGCCGCTCAGTGCGGCGCCAGCGCCCTGATCCTGCGGCTGGAAGTCCTGGTCGTGCACGACGTCGCTGGTCCGGCGGCGCCCGACCATGGCCAGCATGAGGCCGGCCACGCAGGAACACAGAGGCCGGCCAGCAGCAGGATCAGCGGGAGCACCGACGTCACGAGCGTGATCTTGTTCCGGCCATTGCGGTCAGTGTTGACGAAGCTCTGGGTGCTCCGCGGGCTGAACTTCAGGTCAGCCTTGAAGAGCACCAGGCGGGTGGCACCGGTGCTGTCCTTGAGCGTGATCAGCTGATTCTGCTCGACCTTGACGGGGGCTCCCGTGACTGGGTCCACCCAGTACGTATTAATGGCCTGGTAGTACTGGGGAAGCGTGGCCGATGGCTGATCAGGCATGCCGACATTCGAGCCTGGCACCGTTTGCGTGCCTGTTTGCTGTGGTGACGACGTGCTCGACGAAACGGTAGGTCTGCCGTGCCCAATACCGATTCGGTGCCCGCGTAGGTAGCCGGCATGGGCTTGTTCAGCGTGGTGTCGAATAGCTGGTAGGTCTCCTGCTGCGTGTTGAAGGGCCAGACAAAGCCCTGCCCGGCCAAATGCACCGTCTTATTCTGGCTGCCCTGATTGACGAAAGCGCCGCAGCAGTTGATCAGCAGCCCCGACCTGCGGTCGAACGGCGCGCGACGCTGGTAGTAACTGAAATTCACGTTATTGTTGTTGTCGTGCACGGCGGTGAACTCGATTCCAGACCGCCCGGCTGCCATTGCCACCGGTCACGTCCCCCTCGATCGTGTCGGTGGCGGTAACCGACACACCGGTGAGTTCGCGCAGCTTGTCCGCGCTGAAATAACTGCCGTTGGGGTCATTCAGAGTGGAGACCTGGTACTCATTCAGCGGAAACTTGATCACCTGGCCGGGCACATAAAAGCGCGACAGGAGGGCGAGCGCGAGGAAAAAGGCGCCTAGCCCGGCAAGTATCAGACCAATGACTCGGCGCACTCGTCCTCCAGATGCAGCGGGCCCGCCGCCAGGTGGCCGGCCGGGATCATGATCGTCGTAACGTCGTCACGAGGCCCCAGGCCCAGCTCACGGCGAGCCGTAGTTGTAAAGCTGCTGGTTCACCGGGTTCGGCTGGGCGCTGCCCACCACGCCGCTCAGCGCGAATGCCACCGCGATAGCCAGCGCCGCGCCGGCGACGAGAGAGACGGCGATGAGTGCGAGACGCGTCACGGCGATCCTCCTTGGCTCGGGCTCCCCGCCTGGGAGGTATGGGTCGCGGCGCCGAGCGGCCCGGGTGGTGGGACAAGACTAGAACCTGATCCAGCTAACAATCCAGATCTATACCGAATGGTAACTTTCATATCCTCACATGGAATCCGCTGCTCTGTCCTGCCGACAGGCCATTTTGCGGGCTGCCAAGCCGGCCAGGAAAGATCGGCAGTTCAGGCAGCGATGCATGCGCCTGGGCGCGGCTGCCCGGCGGGGATGGGGGTAGCCGGAAAAGCACCAGATCGCCACTCGCGAGTAGCAGGGTGGCGCCGGGCAGACGTGGCTGCGCGGCGCGCGGCGCGCAGGCGCCGCGGGGGGCGCGGGCGGTGCGCGCTGCGCGGGCGGCGCAGCGCGGCGCGCCTGCCCGCAGCAGCGGCCCCGAGTCGATGATGACGTACCTGACACCCGCCGCCCGCAGCGCCTGGGTCATCGGGCCCGCCGACGTGATCACGGGATCCAGGCGCCGCGCGGCGGGGTCCTCCGCTGACAGCGTCTGGTCGCCGACCCGGAGCGCATCATTGAAGATCACCCGGCGGCGCAGCATCCTGGACCACGGGTCGAATACCGCCTCCGCGCCGTTCCACGGATAGCGGCGGTACGCCGCCCAGGGCAGTACCAGCGCGGCACCAGGATGGCGGTCGCCGTCAATGATCCGGCGTGCGCGCAGCCAGTCAGCCGGGTACTGCACCGGGTGCAGCCGCCCGGCCGCACCCCACGCGAGCCCGGGCAGCAGCAGGCCGGCGCGAGCGCCGCCATCAGGCCGAGCGCCACTGCCGGGCCGGCCGCCGCGGTCCGCAGATCACGCAGCAGCCACGTCACGACCGCGCCGAGCCCGACCGCCTCGGCGAGCGCGAGCGGAGCCACGTACTGCTGGCCGTCCCTGAGCACGGCGATGCCCGGCCAGATCCCGATGAGATCACGCAGCACGCCGCGGCCCTGCGCGGTCAGCCCGATCGCCGCGATCGCCAGTCCCACGAGCGCAGCCACGCCGAGGCCCGGGCACAGCCGCCGCGGCCGCACCAGGCACACGTAGCCAGCGACGGCCACGATGACGATCACCAGCCAGGCGGCCGACGCGGCGCCGCCGTACCCGCGCGGCACTGTCTCGGCGTTCCACGCGCCGCCGAGCATGAGCAGGCTGCCCAGCCCGGCCGAACGGCGTGTCCGCACGTGCCACGAACAGGTCCGCGCCCCGCGGGTCGGTGTGCACGGGCACAAGCAGGGCCGGCACCAGCCAGGGCTGCGCTGCCAACCGCGAGTCACCAAACCGGCCACGGCAACCCGCCGGACGCGGGCGCGGCGGCCGCCGCGCGCAAGCGCGGCCGCGCATGGCGGCCAGGGCCGACAGGCTTATCGCGGTGAACCCGCCCACCGCGGCCGGGATGAATGCTGCCGCCAGCCGCCAGGCACGGATCCGCACCGGGCCGCAGCAGAGCGACCGGAGCAGCCAGGGAAGCCCCGCGTAGCCAAGCAGCAGAGCCCACTGACCGATGATCAGCCGCTCCGCGACGAACGGGTTCCAGGCATAGAACACGCCAGCAGCCAGGCGGGCAAGCAGTGGCGCGCCGGCGCGGGACATCCCAACCGGGCCAGCCGGGCCGGCCGGGTCTGCCGGGCCCACCACGCCGGCCACCACTGCCGGCCGGCGGCCAGGTCTGCCGGGCGGGCCGCAGGCCGGACCAGCGAGGTCCCGGCCGCCGCCAGGTCTGCCGGGCCCGCCACGCCGGCCAGGTCTGCCGGGCCCACCACGCCGGCCAGGTCTGCCGGGCCCGCCACGCCAGGTCCGGGCCGCCGACGCCGCCGGTCCGGCCGCGTCCGCCGCGTCTGCCGCATCTGCCCGGCCGTCCGGCCCGGCTTTTGCGGCTGCAGGTTCCCGCGCACGGCAGGCGGCGTCCAGGAGGGCGGCGGCGCCGGAGCAGGCCAGCACGAAGATCAAGAGCAGCATCAGCTTCTGCACTACATCGGCCGGGATCACGTGGGCGAACAGGGCTACGACCGCGTCGCTCGGCACCGCACGTGGCGGCCCGCCGGTCAGCCCGAACGTCGCGGCGGACAGCGGCGGAGCCGGCACGAACACCATGTCGTAGGAGAGCAAGAAGCCCGGTGCGATACCTGGCCCGATGGCGAGGAGGCCAAGCGCAAGGCCGACCAGGGCGGGCCCGGCACGCGCGAACCTGGGCGCCAAGGCCGTCCTGGACGATACGGCTGCCGCGGCACCGCTGGTCAGCGAGCGCGGGGTCACTTCTTCCGCGCGTGGACCAGCAGGATGGACGCTGCGGAGGGCAGCAGGCAGAACGCCCAGTCGAGTGGGCGCAGCGGCCGCGGCACATCGTGGTAACGGGCACCGGCGACATTGACGCACGCGAAGCCGTTGGCCTCGAGGAATTCCACCAGCGCGCGGCGGGTGAACAGGTGAAGGTGACCCGCGACCTGGCTGCCCGGCCTGCCGAACACGCCGCGGAGACTGACTTCGGAGAAAACCGGCTGGGTGCCAAGTGCCAGCAGACCGCGGTTGAACCAGGCCGCTAGGTTCGGCGTGGAAAGCAGCAGGGCGCCGCCCGGTTTGAGCACCCGGTGGACTTCCTCGATCGCGCTGTCGGTGTCGACCAGGTGCTCGATCAGTTCGCTCATGATCACGACGTCGGCGGTTCCCGTCGCCACCGGCAACCCCGGCGCATCCACGCCACCCTGGATGAGGGTCAGTCCGAGCGGTCTCGCGCGCCGCAGCGCGTCGGCCGACCAGTCCACGCCGACGACGTGATGAGCGGGATTGCAATGCGCCGCCAGCCCTGTCGCGGCGCCGTCGCCGCAGCCGATATCGACGATGCGCGCCGGGGAGGTGACTGCCACTTAGCAGTTCGGTGAGCATGGCCGCCTGGCGCCGGGCGCGATCGAGACCGGAACTTGCGGGAACATCGGGATTCTCATAGAAGTCCTGCAGCGGATTGCGCGGCATCCGATGCTGGGACAGGGATCTCTGCCCGGCTGACGTGGTCACCGGCATCGTCGGATGCTCCTCACTCGCCGCGTTATGCCCGGCTGCTGCGTCCTGCACCGTTGCCGCGCTCCGCACCAGTTGCCGCGCTCCGGCATCGCTGCCACGTCGTACGCCACGGTCGGCCAGCGCCATCGCTTCGTCGACCACCTTGGCGAAACCTTCCACCGCGGCCGACCATTGCAGCCGGAGGGCCTGGCCGCGGGCCGCCTGCCCGAATGCCGCCCTGCTTGCATGGTCGATCGCGAGCGACGCCCACGCGGAGGCGAACTGGCCCTCGCTGCGGACAAGCGTCCCTGTCTCGCCATCCAATACGGAGTCTCGCAGGCCGGGCACATCGAACCCGATCGCCGGTGTGCCACGGATCGCCGCTTCGGCGACGACGATACCCCAGCCCTCGATCATGGCTGGATGCACGAGCATCCACGCGGCGCACAGCAGCCGGTGCTTCTCCTCCTCGCAGACCCTTCCTGTGAAGACGACGCCGGGCCCAGCGAGAGCCTCGAGGCGCTCGCGTTCCGGACCGTCACCGGCGATGACCAGTTGCCCGCCGACAACCGGCCGCACCCGGTCCCACAGCCGCAGCAAGAGGTCCAGGCGCTTGTAGTCGGTGAGCCGCCCGAGCGCGAGGAACATCGGCTCGGGCGAGCGCGGCAGCAGCGGACCTGGGGGCTCGACACCGTTGAAGATGAGCCTGATGTTCGCCCTGTGCACCCCGATCTGCTCCAGAGCGGCGGCCGTGGACGTAGAGACCGTCAGGAACAGGTTCTTCCTGTGCGCCCATGGCATCAGCACGTTCTCCGCGAAGCGACCTGCGGTCGAGATCGGCGGCGGGAAACGCAGCCCCCACAACTCGGTGTGCACGTGGTTGACGAGGCACAGTGTCGGGCGGCCCGACCACAGGGGCGCGAGATAGGGCATTCCGTTGCAGACCTCCACGACGAGGTCGCAGTCGCGCAGGTGCCGCCGGTACACGAAGGGCGCCCTGAGGAACTGGCTGTAGGTACCGCCGCTACGCAGCACCCGGTAGGGACGCTGACCCGAGGGTCCGCCGCAGAGGAGGGTGACGCGGTGGCCGTGCGCCGCGATCCCCTCCGCGAGCCGGTCGACAAGCACCTCCGAGCCGCCTGCCCGTGGGTTGGCAAGATCCCGCCATGCGACGAACAGGACATGGCGACCGCCCGCGGCCGCGCGGTGCACCCGGTCCGCGCCGGCCCCCTGCGCCACCGGCGGCAGGGCTGCCGTCAAGCCCGGCGACCGGCTGCCCGGCGCTGCGCGGCTGGGGTAACTGCGGCCGCCCGGATGCGACGTCGACACCCGCAGGCTGCCAGGCTGCCGACGCGACCGCCGCCTCCGAGCCATGACGACAGGAGTGATGACTCGTGCTCCATGCCTACGCTCCACACCATCCGGCGAGTCGGGCTATTTCCGTAATGTGGGTAACCAGATCATGATCCTTTACGCGAGCCATGAAGCATTATTGAGGCGATTTTGACAGATCGTCAATAGATGCGGGGGGCTTTCCCTTATATAGCAGGCGATCCCGGATTCCGCGGAGCTGGCTGGGGAGCAGTTCGATCAGAATCCGGAGAGGCCGGACGGATCGGACGGATCGGACGCACAACGTCGGGATCGGCCCGCGTGCCCGGCTCGCATAGGGTCGCCTGGGTGATGGCCTTTGCTCCGCCGGGGCGCACGGACCAGAAGTAGAGCAGAACTTGTCGCAGAACGGAAGGGTCATGACGGCCAAGAAGACCAAGGCTGACTGGGTCGATACGATCCGCAAGCTCATGACGCAGGCCATGGACCCGCGCATTGATGAGGAGGAGCGCCGGCAGTTCCGCAAGCGGGCCGAGAAGCTGATGGCCGACCACGACATCGCGCCGTCGGAGATCTTTGAGGCACCGGTCGCGGCCGGCATTCGGCACCGCCGTCCAGCCGGAGGAGACCTGACCGGGTAATTGGTTTCTCCGGTGCCTGCGCAGCCAGGACAATGGCCCGGCGGCCGCCGCACGACGCGCACCCACGCGGCAGGCAAGATCACACCGAGCCGCCCGTGGTACCAGAGACCGTCTGGCACACAAGGAGACCCGAAGTGGACCTTCCGCGCACCTTTACCATCCGTGAGAGCAGTCACCGCATCCACAACCCGTTCACCAGCGACAAGCTGGCCACCTTGGGCCAGGCGCTGAGCCCGCGACCGGGAACACCGATGCTCGACCTGGCCTGCGGAACCGGCGAGATGCTGTGCACCTGGGCCCGCGACCACCAGACGACCGGGACCGGGATCGACATCAGCACCGTGTTCCTCGCCGCCGCCCGCGCCCGGGCCATCGAGCTGGGTGTCGATGACCAGGTCCGCTTCGTGCACGGCGACGCGTCGGGCTATGTCGCCAGCGAGCCGGCCGGCATCGCCGCGTGCATCGGCGCCACCTGGATCGGCGGCGGCGTGACCGGCACGGTCGAACTCCTCCGGCACAGCCTGCAGCCCGGCGGCGTGATGCTGATCGGCGAACCATACTGGCGCCGCGAGCCTCCCGACCAGGCCACCGTTGAGGGCTGCCACGCCGCCAGCAAGGACGACTTCCTGCCGCTGCCGGAACTGATCGAACAGCTCGGCGACCTCGGCTGCGACGTCGTGGAAATGGTCCTCGCCAGCCAGGACAGCTGGGACCGGTACGCCGCCGCGCAATGGCTGAACATCCGCCGCTGGCTCGACAGCAATCCCGGCGACGAGCTAGCCGGACAAATGCGCGCGGAACTCGCCACCTCGCCCGCACGATACGCCAGCCACCAGCGCGAATACCTCGGCTGGGGTGTCTTCGCCCTGATGAACCGCTAGTTCACCAGGCTAATTAACAGCCCGAGCAGCAAAGCGCCCGCTATCCCGGGTCATGCTGCAGCCCGGCGTCGGCGAGGTGGGCGAAGTTGCCCGCCGAGTTCTGCCCGGCGTCGAACACGACGGTGAGGTCCTGGTCGTCGGTGGCGATCGCCCGGTAGCGGGCGACCAGCTCACCGGCCACCTCGGGGAAGATCCGCGGCTCGCCGCCGACCCTGGCCGACTCCACCAGGTAGTAGTAGGTCCGCTGGCCCTGCTTCTTCGCCACCAGGCTCGCCATGCTTCGGTGCCGAAACACCGCGCGCGTGCAGGATCATCGCGCCGGCTCGGCCTGGTTCAGATGCGGGACTTGATATGTATAGAGATTGTAGCGGCATATAGACGAATTTTTCCGAATTGTTGTTGCCATCGGCTAATTCCCGGCGCGCGATTTTGTGCGAGTGGTCTGTCAGACTGCTTGTTCTCGAGGAATGCTTCGTGGTTCCGCGGGCGCGGCGGCGCCGTGCCACCCGGGCGCATCCTGGCGACCGGAAAGGACCAGCCGGAGCGCTTTGGCTGCTCGAGCGGCACATTGGCCGTGAGTGACGGACTATCGATACATTGACCCCTACTTGGGAGTAGCCTAGGTTGACCGATCGCATGTGACATTGACCGCCGTCGAGCCACCCCCTGACCAGGTGAACGGCGGGCATGAGGTGTGCAGGGCCCGAGCCGATTCCCGGATGGCAGCCGGTGCCGCGCCGGCACGCGTGACCCGTGACGCCGTCAAGGACCGGCCGTTCGCTGCCGCGCCTGCACTGCCCGTCCGGCTCAGGAGAGGCGCTACCTGAGGACGCGCATGAGCCTGCTGTCGCCGATTCGCCGCCGCCGCACCCGTTCGGCCGGCTCCGTTGACCCGGCCGGCTCCGTTGACCCGGCCGGCTCGTTGACCCGGCCGGCTCCGTTGACCCTGCCGGCCCTGGTGGCGAGCAACCCGGCCAGGCACAAATGGCCCGCGCAGCCGTTCAGGCTGTAATGCCCGGGGGCGACCCGTCTGAATTCCCCCGCAGGCGGCGCCGGCCCGCTCACTGGTGGATGGGAATCCCGCGAAGGTCAATTCGGCGGGCACGCAGCGGCGGGCTGCTGCGGTCCGCCCGGTTGTTCCGCTTGTTCCTCGATGAACAGAGCAGATCCGGAGCGCTTTTACGCCGGCCTGGCCGAGGACGCGGTGCGCCAGCTGGAGGACTACGGGGACGTGGCCGGCCGTACGATCGTGGATGTGGGCGGCGGCGCCGGATACTTCACCGCCGCATTCCGGGCCCGCGGCGCAAGCTGCTACCTGTTCGAACCCGATCCGGGCGAGATGAGCAGCCGCGGCGAGAGCCCAGGCGGCGCGGTTGTCGCCGACGGATACTGGCTCCCCGTCCGTGACGGCGGAGCCGACATCTGCTTCTCGTCCAATGTTCTCGAGCACGTAAGCGATCCGGTGGGGCTCATCGACGAGATGGTCCGCGCCACCAAGCCTGGCGGCCTCATCTACCTCTCCTACACCAACTGGTACTCGCCCTGGGGTGGGCACGAGACCTCGCCCTGGCACTATCTCGGCCCGCGCTTCGCGGAGCGCCGCTACACCAGGCGGCACAAGCGGCCGCCGAAGAACCGGTTCGGTACGAGCCTGTTCCCGCTCCATGTGGGGCCAGTCCTACGCTTGCTGCGGTCCCGCACGGACATCGAGGTCGTCGATGCCCGGCCGCGCTACTACCCGCGCTGGTGCCGCCCGCTGCTGCGGATCCCTGGCCTGCGCGAGATCGCGACGTGGAATCTTCTCCTGATCCTGAGGCGAAGGGGATGACGACGTTCCGCACCCGCCCGGCCAGTCACCGGCCGTGCGGCGCGTGACGTCAGGGCCATCGGCGGCCCGCAGGCACCACCGCCCGGCAATCGGCTGCTCCGGATTCTCGGCAGGCACGCCGCGCCGCGCGAGCCGCCGTCAGCGGCCAGCGCACGCTGGTTCCTGCTCGCGTGGCTGCTGGCCTTCATCATCCTCGCCGCCAACGCACCGGGCCGGATGATCTTCGATACCAAGCTCGGGGTCGACATTGACCCTGCCGGTTTCTACGCGGGCCTATGGCACCTGTGGAACCCGCAGGAATGGTTCGGGACGCTGCAGAACCAGTACATCGGCTACGCGGTGCCGATGGCACCGTTCTATCTGGCCGGCCAGCTGCTGCACCTGCCGGTGTGGATCACCGAGCGGCTGTGGCTGTCGCTGCTTGTCGCGCTTGCCTTCTGGGGAATGGTGCGGCTCGCTACGGCGCTGCGGATCGGATCGCCGAGCTCCCGGCTGCTCGCGGGCGCCATGTTCGCCCTGTGGCCGACGTTCACTATCGTCATCGGGTCGACCTCGGCTGCCGTGCTGCCAGGCATCCTCGTGCCGTGGGCGCTGCTACCGCTCGATACCGGGGGCGGCACGTGGCTCCGTCGCGGTCGCGGCCGCCAGGTCCGGCGTCGTGGTGTTGTGCATGGGCGGGGTCAACGCGGTCTCCACGATCGACGCGCTGATGCTTCCTGCCTTGTACATCCTGACCCACACACGCGGCAGGCGGCGCGTTTCGCTCGCCCTCTGGTGGAGCGGAGCGGTAGCGGCGGCGACGAGCTGGTGGCTGATCCCGCTGCTGCTGCAGGGCGGCTACTCATTCAACTTCCTGCCCTACGTAGAGCAGGCCGCCACCACCACGAGGACGATGTCGGCTACCGCGTTCCTGCGCGGCGCGGGCAACTGGACGGCCTATTTCAATCTCGGCGCCCCGTGGCTGTCCGCCGGCTGGCAGGTAGTCACCACCCCGCTCGCGATACTCGCCAGTGCCATCGCGGCGGCCGCCGGTTTGGCCGCACTGGCCCGCAGGGACATGCCAGAAGGGCGGTGGCTGCGCCTTTCGCTCGGCCTCGCGGCGCTCCTGGCGCTTGCGGGCTACTGGGGACCGCTCGGCGGCGTCTTCCACGCCCCCGTCGATCATCTCCTTGACGGGGCGCTCGCCCCGTTCCGCAACCTCTACAAGTTCGAACCCGTGATCGCCGTGGTCCTCATTCTCGGCACCGCGCACGCCGCAGCCCGCTTGTGGCAGCGGCGCATCGTTGTGCCACGCCTCCCGCGCCAGATCACTTCGGGCCTTGCCACCGCGCCCGTCACCGCGCTCGTCCTCGCCGGGCTCGCGCTGCCCTACCTGTCGGGCCAGATCCTGCAGCCAGGGTCGTTCACCAAGGTGCCGCGCTACTGGTACCAGGTTGCGGACTTCCTTGCCGCGCACTCGAAGCAGGCGCAGGCGCTCGTCGTGCCCGCCGCCGCGCACGGAACATTCGGATGGGGTGATCCCATCGACGACCCGCTCGAGCCGCTCGCCCGCTCGCCATGGGTGGAACGCGGCCTCGTGCCCTACGGCGGGGCCGGTTCCCAGACGGTCCTTGAGACCGCGGAAAGCGCCATCGAATCCGGCGAGGAGGTACCCGGGCTCACGACGTACCTGCAACGCGCGGGAATCCGCTACGTCGTCGTGCGCAACGACCTCAACCCCGCGACCGTCGGATACGCGCCGCCGCAGGTCCTGCACGACACACTGAGCCTGTCCGGCTTCCGCCGGGTCGCCGGATTCGGGCCGCTCATCACCAGCGGGCAGGCCGACCCGCGAGCGCCGCCGCAGATCCGCAGCATCCTGCCCGCGTATCCGTCGGTCGAGATCTACCAGGCAGCGAGCAGCGCGCAGCGGCCGGACGGACCCGCGACGGTGCTGCCGCTCAGCCAGGCCACCCTGGTCAATGGCGGCCCTGACTCGCTGCTGCAACTGGCGGGTCAGCGCATCCTCGGCACCCAGGCAGCCGTCATCGCAGGTGACACCGCTGGCACACCGCTATCCAGGTGGGTGGTCACCGACGGCATGCGCAGGGCGGACAACGCGTTCGGGCTGATCAACTCGAGCGTGTCGTACACGTACACCGCGACCGAGCGCAACCCAATAGACGATCCGCTCGGCGGCGCGGGCGCACCGCCGAGCCAGCTACTGCCGGTAACGGCGGCGGGTCACCAGACCGTCGCGGTCATCTCGGGCGCCGCAAGCGTCACGGCGTCCTCGTACGGCTCATGGCTGGCAGAGTCACCGCAATACGACCCGGTCAACGCCTTCGACGGCAATGCGGGCACGGCGTGGACGGAGGGCGATCCACAGACGCCCGCGGGCCAGTGGATCGAGATCACCTTCAACCGCGCGCTCGACTTGCCCGCCAGCATCGGGATACGGCTCCTCGACGACAGCTCCTTCCGCGCCATCGCGGACCATGTGCGGGTCAGTACCGCAGCCGGGCGCGTCTCGACGGCCGTCGCGGCATCGAACGCTACCCAGCACCTTCGCGTCATGCCGGGGCGCACCACCTGGCTGCGTATCACGATCACTGGAGCGCATCGCGTGACGCCGGGCGGCGCGGGCGCCGGCATCCGCGACGTACTGATTCCCGGCGTCCAGGTGGCCCGCTATCTGCAGCCACCGCAGACAGCCCCAAGCGGCGTCACCGATCCGACGGCGTTCTCCTTCCACCAGCAGGTGCCCGCCCCGTCTACCCTTGCCGACCCGGCCGCGGATCCGCCGCTCGCCCGCACCTTCACAACGCCTGGCGCTCAGACGCTGAGAGTCTCGGGCAGCGCCCTGGCACTACCGGGCGGGACGCTCGACGCGGTTCTCGGCAAGCTCGCGCCGGCCAGGAAGACCGCACTGAACGTGACGGCGAGTTCCACCTGGGGCTCGCTGCCCGGATTCGGGCCCGCCAACCTGTTCAGCGCGGCGGGCAATGCCCCGTGGGTAGCCGGATCGGCGAATCCCGTCATCCAGCTGAGCTGGCACGGCAACCGTCGCATCGGCCAGATGGTGCTACAGCCAGCGTTCGGGATCTCGGCGGCGCCGCGGAGCGTGCGAGTCACGAGCCCGAACGGAACCCGCGAAGCCAACATCGGGCCTGGTGGCGAGGTCCAGTTCGTGCCAGCTCTGACCACCGACCGGATCGACGTCACATTCCCGCAGATCCAGTCCGCGGAAACGGTCAACCCTTACACCGGTCAACTGGTCCCGCTCACCGTCGGTCTTTCCAAGCTGCAGATCCCGGCCCTCGCGGGCCTGCAGGCAGCGGTGCCAGGTCCCGCGCAGCGGTTCAGGCTTAGGTGTGGCCAGGGACCCGCGCTCAGGGTCGACGGGCGGACGTATCAGACGGCCGTCAGCGGGACGGTTGGTGATCTGACCCAGTTCCTGTCCCGTGCAGCTAACGCTCTGCACCCGCCGCGGCGCCCTCGACCTCGGCCAGGGCCGCCACTGGCTCACGGCGTCCACGCCCGGGCTTTTCACGATTACTGACCTCAGCCTCGCTGCCGCCGCGGCACCCGGGGGCGGCGCGGGCGGGGCGGCCCGCGCCATGGAGGTGTTCTCGTGGCAGCCGGAGGAACGCCAGCTTGGCATTGGGCCCGGACCTGCCTCCTATCTGGAAGTGCATGAAAACGCCAATCCTGGCTGGGTTGCCACGCTCAACGGCCGTTCGCTGCGGGCGGTGCGGCTTGACGGATGGCAGCAAGGATTCATCGTGCCGGCCGGCGAAGGCGGGATCGTCACACTGAAGTTCACTCCCGCGACCGTGTACCACATCGCCCTTGCCCTCTCCGCGCTCGTGGTCATCGCCCTGATAATCATGGCCACCCGCCGGAACCGCAGGCGGCTGCACGGGCAGCGAGCCGCGAGGTCGCCCGCAGGGCCCGCAGGCAACCCACGGGGATGGCCGGCAGGTTCCGGCGGATGGCCCGCGCAGGCACGGGCATGGCCCGGCAGGACCTGGAAACGGTTCCGCCCCTGGACGCCGTTCGGCAGGACCGCCACACGGTACGGCGGGAGGGGTGCACAATTCGCGGGGGCGGGTGGGTGGCTTGTGCTGCTCGCGTTGTCCGCACTGTTCTTCGTGATCGGCGGGCCGGTGGCGCTCGCCGTGCCGGCAATCGCCGTTCTTTCCCGGTGGCCGCGGCACTCGCGCACTATCCTCGCGTTCGCGGCGATGCTCGCGGCCGGCCTTGTGGCGGCCGCGACGGCAAAGCCCGCCACGCTCGGCTATGGCGCGTTCAGCGGCCTGGCCCAGGCCGGTGCGCTGATCGCCTTGGCCTGCGCCCTGACCCCGCAGATCAGTGGCAAGCCGGGTTGGAGGATGCCGGACGGCACCAAATCCGGCCGCAGCAAAGACGACGGCCAACCGGGCGGCACCAAGTCCGGCCGGCTGATAACCGGCACGCCTGGTGAGCGTGCGGGGGGTGACAGCCCGTGATCCGCAGCGCAAGAGCAGTCCGCATGCCTGGCCCGGATCCGTACCCACGCGCGCCGTTCGGCGTCGTCGACGAGCTCAGCTGCTATTACGACGGCCCCGCCGAACCCAACAATGTCCACCTGGAGGCCTGGCTCCCCGGTCACCTGGACCCGCGGGAACTGCGGGCCGCGGTCGCGGCCACCCTCCGGGCGCAGCCGCGGGCACGGGCCAGGCGAGTGCCAGGGCATCCGTGGCGCCGCGGCTACACCTGGGAGTGCCCGCCGCGGCCAGACACGGATCCGGTCCTGTGCACAACCTGGGCAGACGACGAGGGTCTGGCGCGCGAGCGTGCGTCATTCCTCGCGACCGCGCTGCCGCTTGGCACCTCGCCTCCGCTGCGCCTGCTGCTCGCTAGGGGGCCCGGCCAAGACTGCGTCATCCTCAAGGTTCATCACGCCGCATTCGACGGGATCTCATGCCTTCAACTGCTGCGCCGCATCGCGCACAATTACGAAGGCACGCAGGAAAGTGCTCAGGTATCCAAGGAACCCGCTCAGGCCGCCCAGATGGCGGTTTGGCCCACGGCTGGCACTTCCGATCCGGTGCCCGGCCCGCCCGCGGTTTTCCCGAAGCCGCGGGCGGCAGAGGGCGGCCGCGTGCTGCCCCGGCCGGCGGCCCGGGTCGCCGCCCAGCGGCCGGACGGCGCGTCGTGGCGGCACAAGCCCGGCTATGGCTTTCATCTGATGACGTGGCCGTGGACGCGCACTCCGGCGTGGCTGAGCCAGTGTGGCGGCACAGTCAACGACATGCTCATCGCCGCGATGATCATGACGATCGGCCGCTGGAACGCGGCACACGGACGGCGCGCCGGCCGGATCCGGATCACCATGCCCCTCGGCGGTCACCGGGGCGGCCTGAATGACGGCACGGCGGGAAACCTTTCCAGGCTGGCCACCGTGACCGCGAGCCCACCCGGTCAGGGCGCCACGCACCGTGAACTCGTTGCCGACGTGGCGCGGCAGACCCGCCGCGCCAAAGAGATACCCGGGCCGCAGGTCGGCTCGCTGTGCCGCGCGCTGGTGGCCGCCTGGTGCCCGGCTGGACTCAAGCGCCGGGCGCTCCGGGTCGCGCTGCGCACACTCGGGCCACTCGTCTGCGACACCTCGCTCATCTCCAACCTCGGCGTCCTGGCTGATCCACCCCGTTTCGGGCCGGCCACCGCGACCCGGATGTGGTTCTCAACATCTGCCCACATGCCGCGTGGCCTGTCCCTTGGCGCCATCACCACGGACGACGGGCTTCATCTGTGCTTCCGTTACCGGCGCGCGTTGTTTGACGAAGCGGCGGCTGCGCAGTTCGCCGCCGGCTACGCCGCGGTGCTGTCACTGCTCACCGGCGCTGGACCTGAGGGGTGACGACGTGCCCTATGCCGGGATCCCGTTGGCGCTGCTCGCCACCACCGCCTACAACTCCGGGCTGATTCTGGAGAAGCGCGCGCTGGAACAACTGCCGGCCATTGATGTCCGGCGCGCTTTGTCCCTGGCACGAAACGTCCTGACCGCGCCGCAGTGGCTCGCCGGGTTCTCGCTCATGCTGTGCGGACTTGCCTTCCAGGTCATCGTGCTGACCATCGAGCCGGTGACCGTCGTGCAGCCCGTGCTTGCTTGCGGGGTCGTGATAGTCATCGTGCTCTCCCGCCTCTTGCTGCACGAGCAGCTAGGCGGCGGGGAATTCGGATGCGTCGCCGTAATGGCCGTTTCGGTGATTCTGCTCGCGCTGTCCACCGGCGGGCCCACGCCCGGGTCCGGCCACAACGTGAACGGCTGCTGGATGGCGGCGACGGCGGTCCCCTCGTTCCTGGCGGGCCTGATCGTAGCCGGGAGCGCGTTGCGGGCGACATCAAGGAAGCACCGGCTGCCGGTAACTGGCGTGTCCTACGGCATTGGCACCGGGCTGCTCTACGGCGTCGCGGCACTCGCGATCAAGGCCATGTCCGGGATTCTCGCCCACGGCCACGGCCAGGCCACGGCCACGGCCACGGCCACGGCCACGGCCACGAGAACGGCCACGGCGTCGCCGGCGTGGCGACCGCAATCGCCGCGTCACCGTACTTGTACGTAATGGCCGGTTGCTCGGCGGCCGGCCTGCTGCTCTTCCAGACCGCGCTGCAACGATGCCGCGCGTCCATCGTGGTGCCGGTGTCCAGCATCGCGGGAAGCGTGTACTTCATGGTGGCCGGCACGTGGCTCTTTCACGAGCATCTGCCCGCGGACACCGGCAAACTCGCGCTGCGCCTCATCGGCATCCTCGTCGCAGGCTCCGTGCTCATACTGCTGCCACGACAGGCCACCGCCGCGGGCCAGGTTCCACGGCCCGCGGCGGTGCAGCGCCGCGAGGCCGGCCGGGCGCGAACCTAGGAGATATTCATTGATATTCATTAGGAGATGTTCAATGGCACTCGAAGACGCGTTGCTAAATATCCTCGTCTGCCCAATCGACAAGCGCGGGCTGTTGTACTTCCCCGACGAGGGAACCCTCTACAATCCGCGCCTGCGCCGCATGTTCAGCATCGAGAACGACATTCCGATGATGCTCGCGGAACAGGCGAAGCCGGTCGCGGAGGCCGAACACACGCGCCTGCTGAAGCGGGCGAGGCGCGGCGAGGCGACAGGAACCGTCGGCGAGCCGGCGGGCAGGATCGCGGCGGCCAGGGTCAACGGGTAGCTGGCTGGCCGGCACACCGCGGATCCGCGCCGCCAAGGGTCCACGGGACATCCCCTACGGGTCCCTGGGCAGGCCCAGCATGCGCTCGCCGATGATGTTGAGCTGCACCTGCGACGTGCCCCCGTAGATCGTCATCGCGCGGGTGGCGAGGATCATCCGGCTCCAGTAGCCCGCTGGCCCCGACGTGAGCGCGCCGGTGATCGCGCCGCGCGAGCCGAGCAGCGACCAGCATGCCTCGGCTATGTGCTGCGCATGCTCCATGGCGAGCAGTTTGCGCACGCTCGCCGCGGCGCCTGGCTCGGTGCCTGACAACTGGCTGAGCGTCACCCGCAGCGCGAGCAAGGCCAGCGACTGGCCCTCACCGGCTAGCCGGCCGATGCGCTCGCGGGCCGCGGCGTCCGGATCGGCGCCGCGGGCCGCATCAAGCAGTTCCTTAACGGTGATCCCCGCTGTCGCACTAGCGGAAAGTGACACCCGCTCGTTGCCGAGAGTGTTGCGTGCGATCTTCCAGCCCTCGTTTACCTCGCCCACCACCATGTCGTCGGGGACGAAGACGTCGTCGAAGAAGACCTCGTTGAACAGGTCCTCGCCAGTCATCTCCGTAAGCGGGCGCACGTCGATCCCTGCCGACTTCATGTCGACGAGGAAATATGTAATGCCCTCGTGCTTGGAGGCAGGATCGGTTCTGGCCAGGCAGATCGCCCATTCCGCCTGGTCGGCAAGCGACGTCCAGGTCTTCTGCCCGGTCAGCTTCCAGCCGCCGTCCGCGCGCACCGCGCGCATCTGCAGTGAGGCCAGGTCGCTGCCGGAACCCGGCTCGCTGAACAGCTGGCACCAGGCGATCTCCCCGCGCAGCGTCGCGGGCAGGAAGCGCTGCTGCTGCTCCTGCGAGCCATAACTGGCCAGGGATGGCACCACCCACGCGCCGATCACCAGGGACGGCGGGCGAACCCCCGCGGCGCGCAGCTCCTGCTGGATCAGGATCTGCTCGAGCGGTCCGGCGCTACGGCCCCACGGCTTTTGCAGGTGGGGCACGACCAGTCCGTCGGCGGCTAGCTTGCGGACCTGTTCGGCAGGTGGCAGCGCCGCGATCCCGGCGATCTCGGCGGCGATGCTCTCGCGCAACGGCTCCGCGTCCGCGGGCAGGTCGACGTCAAGGTCGCGCTTCGCGCCCTGCAGCGCGAGCGTCGCGACGTGGTCCGCCCACCTGGCTGGCGAGCCGGTGAGCGCGCGGAGCGTCAGCGCCCGCCGGTAGTAGATGTGGGCATCGTGTTCCCACGTGTAGCCGATCCCGCCGTGCACTTGGATGCACTCCTGCGCGCACTTGACCGCCGCGTCAGGGGCAATAAGCGCCGCGACAGCGGCCGCCAGCCGCACGCCGCCGGCGCTGCCGGTCCCCTCGCCCGCCGCGTCACCACTCCCGTGGCCGCCGCTCCCCCGGCCGGCGCCCGCCGCATCGCTGGCCGGCCCGTCCCCGGCCGGCGCTCCGCCCGCGCGAGCCTCGTCGAACGCCCTCGCCGCGTCCCACACAACGGCGCGGGCCTGCTCGAGCGCGACCAGCATCCGCGCGCACACGTGCTTGATGCCCTGGAACTGGCCGATCGGCCGGCCGAACTGCTCACGCACCTTCGCGTACGCCGCGGCGCTCGTCACGCACCAGTCGGCGATGCCCGCCGCCTCCGCGCCGAACAGCAACGCCGTCAGGTCGAGCACGTCGCTGCCGCTCAGGCCGTCGAGCACCCGGTCGGGTGCGACGGTCAGGTCATGCGCCTCGACCCGGGCGACGCGGCGCACCGGATCCATGCTTGGCAGTTCGGTAATCGCCAGTTCGGCGGAGTCGACGGCGACCCATTCCTCGCCCGCGTCCGTCGCTACGGGCAGCACGACGATATCCGCGACCGTGGCCCCGAGGACGGGTTCCGCGGCGCCGCTGATCACCAGGCCGCCATCAGCCCGCCGGGCGGTGAGGCCCGACGCCGGCGCGGCGCTGCCCGCGACGCCAGCGGCGCGGCCCGCGAACACCGCCCCGACCTTCGAACCGTCCGCCAACCCGGGCAGCAGCTCGTCACGGGCCTTGATCGCACCAGAGGCAAGCAGCACCGCGCTGGCGAGAACGGTCGGCAGGAAAGGCCCAGGAGCCGCACGGGCACCAAGCTCCTCGAGGGCCACGGCGAGCTCGACCATGCCTGCGCCCTGGCCGCCGTGCACTTCCGGGATGTGCAAGCCCAGCAGCCCCTGGCCGGCCAGAGCCTGCCAGTACGGCGGGAGGCCGGTCTCGGCCTGCGCGCCAAGTGCCGTCCGCACAACGTCGGACGTCACGTGCCGCTCTGCCCAGCCACGCACCGACTCGTGCAGCGCCTCATGTTCCTCAGTCAGCCCGATTGCCATGCCCACGCCCTTTGCTCGGTCCTGAAGGTGCCTCCGGCGCGTTCGCTCTGGCGCACGTCCATGGCGGTTACTCGCGAGTCACCAGCTCGCCTTAACTGTAGAACGAGATTCGGGTAATAAGCTACCCGCCGGTAGGGATACAGGCCGCTGCGGCCCGCGGCAGACCATTGTCCATGATCGTGGTACCTTGGCCGCTCATTTGACGGCTGAGGTACCAGGATCATGGAGAAGCGTCGCGCCACGCGCAGCCGTTAGGGATCTTTAACGTGTCAGCCTGCTGCATCGGCGAGCCCTACCGCGACGGTCGCGCCCAGTTCCCAGCAAGCCTCGATGTCATCGCGTGAAGGCGGGCCGACCACGGTGACGGGGGGCCGGGCACGCCGCCACCCTAGCCCGGTCGCGATTGATTCCACCGCCCGGACGGCACCCGTCGTGTCGTTGTTCCCGTGCACGTACAGCCCATATGGGCGGCGGACCGTCGCCTCCAGACACGGATAGTAGATTCCGTCGAAAAAGTACTTCAATGCTCCCGACATGTAGCCGATGTTGGCCGGGGTGCCGAGCAGATAGCCGTCCGCCGCAAGCACCTCGGGTGCCGTGGCGGTGAGCGCTGGGGTGAC
The DNA here is from genome assembly GCA_963727015.1 of uncultured Actinomycetota bacterium. Classification (GTDB taxonomy): domain Bacteria; phylum Actinomycetota; class Actinomycetes; order Streptosporangiales; family Streptosporangiaceae; genus DATFVJ01. The sequence goes on from CAVSEV010000013.1 coordinate 238,842, forward strand.
GACAACCTCGACGCCGGTGATCTCGTCGGTCGATGCGCCGGACAGGACAGCCTCGAACATCTCCTGCATCGCAGGAGATGGCGTGTGGTGGACGAGCAGCAACCTCGGCATCACGCAGAGCCTCGCAGCCGCCGCTCGGCGGCGCAACCTTACCGGGCGGCGGCGGATCCGGCGGTGCATCCACCCCCTCCAGCGGTGTGAGCACCGCCGGATCGCGCCTCCAATCGATCGAGCGTGACCGCGCACAGGCACACGGCGGAAACATGAACCTGCTGGCACGCCTGGCGTCGGGAGCGGGCTGCCTTGGCTCCCGGGCCGTTCACATTCTGGGCGTAGCCGCCCGCTCATCGCTATAGGGAGATCTCCCCATGGCATACCTACCCGGGTCACCCGCCGCGTCGGGGGCGCACCGCTGAACCCCGGCCTATGCCGCACCCAGGCCTGGCTGTTCCCCTTCCGCACGCTCCAGGCCAGGCTGTTCCCCCTCCGCACGCCTCGAGCGCTGCTGCGTCACCCAGGTGGCTACCTGGGTCCGTGAGCTGAAGGTGAGCTTGGCCAGGATGTGCTCGACATGGGCGTCCGCGGTGCGCTTTGCGATCACTAGCCGCTGCGCGATTTCCCTATTGCACAGGCCGTCTGCGACAAGCGCTGCGACCTGGCACTCCCGCCGGCTCAAAGGCGGCCATGGCGCTGCCGCATCGGCCGCCCCTGCGGCCGGGGCCGCCCCTGCGGCCGGGGCCGCCCCTGCGGCCGGGGCCGCCCCTGGGCCGGCGCCCGTGGCCGGGGTTGTGGCCGGCGCGGTTGGCGCCGCACACGCTCGAACCCGTCCAGACGCACCGGCCCTGCGGCCGGTCCGCGCCAGCCCATCAACCCGGCCCTCCACAGATCCTGCGGCGGCGGCGCCGGATGAGGCATGACCGGTCCACTTTGACCCAGGTTCCCGGTACGGCGGCGGGCCTGCGCCATCGGGCGCGGGTGATCGATGACGCGAGGCCGCGGGTCCCAGCCGTGCGGGCATCGCGCGGTCACCGAGCGCACACGCCACGGCCAGGTCGAGTGACAGCCCTGCGCCGTACTCGAAGGCCGTAGTGAACTCCCGCTCGGTCAGCGCCGCCCTGGTGCGCCGCACGCACTCCTCATGCGGGCCATTGAGGTTTCTGGACCCCAGCAGCGGCAGACCGACACTCGGCCAGATACGGTCGGCCGCGCCGAGTAGCGCGGCTGCCAGGCACGGATCATCATCGCTGACAGAAAAAAGCGCGATCAGTTCGATCGCGAGCAGGATGGCGACAAGATCGTGGAAGGTGTGGCCGATGCGCAGGCACTCCCGCGCCTGCGCCATCGCGGTCGCCGGGTCAGATCTGGCCCAGGCGACGAAAGCGTGCACGCACCTGGCGTAGGCGCAGGCCCATTGCTCGCCCGATTCCGCGCACGCACCCTCAATCTGTACGCAGATCCGGACCGCTTTTTCCAGCTCGCCACGGAACACGGCCGCCAAGGCAACTTCGGCCCTGGCCATGGTCACGTTGCTGTGCTGCTCGCCGAGCCGCTCGTACCTGCCAAGGGCGTCAGCGAAAAACACGCTCGCCTTCGGATGGTCGCCGCCGATCAGGGCCGCGGAGCCCAGCAGGTGAATGGAGTTCGCGAGCGTGAGTTCGTCCGCCGTTGCGCTCGCACAGCGACGGCACTCCTCCAAGATCGGCACCGCGGCAGCGATGTCACCCTGCAGGATCGAGATATAGCCGCTGACCCACAGAGCCTTAGCCCAAACCGCCAGTCGCACGGCACCCTTCGCGGCGCGATCAAACGGCCCGCCCGGGGCGCACCTAGTGCCTTCTGGCGGTGCGCGTCCGAACGCTCGCGCCGCGACGGCATCCGCGAGCCCGCGATCCAGCCAGTAGCGTCCCTCCGCCAGGCAGCCGCAGCCGATCCAGTAGAACCAGAGTGTTTCCGCAAGCTCAAGGCCAGCCAGCTGCTCGCCTGGCGTCGCGAAACAGAACTCAAGCGCAGCCTCGAGGCTGGCGTGCTCGGCTTCGGTACGCCGGACGGCATCCGCCTGACGACCAGCGCACCAGTCCTGCTCGCCGCGGCGCGCCAAGGCGAGGCACCAGTCACGGTGCACACGGCGCAGCCGCGGTTCCTCGCCAAGCCTGCTCAGCCACTGCCTGCCGTGTTCCCTGACGTCGCCGAGCATCCGGTACCTGACCTCGGCATCGCGGCGCTGCACAAGCACGACCGACTTGTCGACAAGCGCCGAGACCACATTGAGCTCATCGCCAGGCGCGATCCCCGGTCCCGCGCAGATTTCCTCCGCCGCCGCGATCCCGAAGTCTGCGGCGAAGACGGACAGCCGCGCCCAGGCGAGCCGCTCGGCGGGCGTGCACAGCTCGTAGCTCCAGGCGATCGCCGCGCGCATCGTCTGATGCCTGGCCACGCCGCCGTGCCGGCCCGCGCCGAGTACCCGCCGGCCGTTGTCCATCTGGCGAAGCAACTGCTTGACAGACAGTGCGCGGAGCCTGGCCGCGGCGAGCTCGATGGCCAGCGGCACGCCGTCGAGCCTGCGGCACAACATCGCGACATCCGCGGCGTTGTGCTCACCAATGGCGAATTCCGGTACAGCCGCGGCGGCGCATTCAGCGAAGAGGATGACGGCCTCGTTGCGAAGCAGCACGGCAAGATCGGCGCTGGCTTCCGGCGCGGGCACCGCGAGCGGCTGAATGGCGAGCACGTGCTCGCCACTGATGCCGAACGGCTGCCGGCTGGTGGCGACGATGCGCAACTGCGGCGCCGCACGAAGCAGCTTCTCCGCCAGTGCCGCACAGGCATCAACCAGGTGTTCGCAGGTATCGAGCACCAGCAGCAGCTGCTTGCCTGCCACCTGCTTGGCAAGCACATCGGCCCTGCGGCGTGCGGTCTGGTCACGCAGCCCGAGCACGTCGGCGACGACGTAAGCGACCACGGCCGGTGCGCTGACCGAGGAAAGATCCGCCAGCCACGCGCCGTCAGGGAACCGCCTGCTCAGATCACAGGCGAGGCGCACGGCGAGCCGTGTCTTTCCGATTCCGCCCATGCCCGTGACGGTCACCAAGCGTGACGATTCGAGCAAGCGGCGCATCTCGGAAAGCTCCGCGCGGCGGCCGACAAAACTTGTCATCTCGCCAGGCAGGTTGCCATTCTGCAAACCCGCAGCCCCTGCCACACGCACCTCACGCCAGATCATTCGTGCCGCGCGAACATTCTTTGCCAAGGAAGCAGCCGACAAAGAAGCGGCGCGGCGCGAGTCAGGTAATCGCCCACCGCCGCACGCATTCTATCGGGCTTAACGTCACGATAGGAGAAGATTCCCAAGCGGGTAGCAAGGTATATCGTCGTCGTTTCTTCCAGCTAGCGCGCGGCAGCGGTGGTCGTCCCGTCCCGCCCGCGGCTTGGCGGTGCAGCCAGCCGACGGGACCGCGGCCGGACCGCGGCCGGACCGGGCACGGCTGGCAGCGCAAGCGCCGCGGTACTGCCTAACCTTTGGCGCTTGCCTTTAGCCGCCTTTAGCCCGCCGAACGGTCAATCATTACCCAAAATAGCCGATACCAAATCGGACGGCTACCGCACAATCCACAGCAGGCTTCCCTAACTCCGAAATCGAGTCACCGGGCGCGTCTACCTGAAATGGGGACATCGGGCCAGGCCGACGGCAATAGGTAGCGCATTCGCTGGCATGTCCCGCAGCAGGCCGGGCACATGGTCAGAAACCATGCATCACACAACTAGCCTGTCAGGAGCTCAGCCATGAGCTTCAGGAGTTCAGCGATGAGCCGAATACCTTTCTGCCGAAGCGCCTGGCCGACCTGGATTTGCGGCATTTTTCTCGCCGCTGCAACCGTGACCCTCTGCAGCATTCCCGCGTTTGGTGCCGCCACCGGCGAGCAGCCGCCGGCCGCGATGAGAGAAGTGTCATTCCTTGGCTTTCGCGCACTGGTGCCAGCCTCATGGCGAGTCGTCAGCCTCCGCGCCACGCCGGCGGCGTGTGTGCGTTTCGACCAGCACGCCGTCTATCTCGGTGCGCCCGGTCCCGTCGAGTACTGCCCGGCCCACCTCATCGCGGCCAAAACCGAGTCCCTCCTGATTGAGCCGCTGAGAGCGCGTTATGGAGCATCGAGGGCCGGCGCCGACGCCGTCGCTCACCAGTACGTCGTCAACGACGCCCCCGCGGGAGTTCAGATCACGGCGGCCTACGGTAGCGACCAGGCATTGATCAAGAAGATACTGACCAGCGCCGCTGTCATACCGGAGCGAGGCGGCGCCGCAGTCATACCGCAACGGGCGCCAGCCGATCCGGCAACCATCCCTGCAGCACCGGCGGCGCCGGTTCCCGCGCGAGCGGTACGGCCGGCACCGGAACCGCTACGAGCGAGGGCGCCGCTCACCCGCCTCCTGCCCGGGCAGGCACCCCCCGCTGCTGCGCCGCCAGCGGTGCTCCCCGCCGGCGTGACCAACGAAGCCGGGCTGGGTTTCGACGCATGCGCAGCGCCTGGCCCCGCCACGATGAGGGCCTGGCTGAGACGCTCACCGTACCGTGCAGTGGGGATCTACATCGGCGGTGCAGATCGGGCCTGCGCCCAGCCGAATCTGACCGCTGGCTGGGTAAGCCAGCAAGCGGCAGAGGGCTGGCACTTCATCCCCCTCTACGTGGGCCCGCAGGCAGAATGGGGCCAGCTCACGGCGGCAGCCATACAGGGCATAAGCGCGGCGGACGATGCCGTCACGCAGGCACAAGCCCTCGGTTTCGGGCCTGGTACTCCGCTCTACTACGACATGGAGGCCTACCCGCGCCGGCAGAGCCGCCGCGCGCTGCGATTTCTGTCCGCATGGACGAACGAGTTGCACGCTGATGGATACGCATCCGGTGTGTACAGCAGTTCGCATGCTGCGGTGGCCGACCTCGCCGATCACTACACCGGCTCGCCCAGCTACCCGGCCGCGGGCGGCTACACCATGCCCGATGTGATCTTCGACGCGCTCTGGGATGGCGATGCCGATACCGTAGACGCTCTCATCCCGCCAGGTGAATGGGCCGGGCGTCAGCGCATCCACCAGTTCAGTGGCGCCACCAACCGTACCTTCGGCGGCCACCGCCTGAACATCGACCGGGATTACCTCGACGTCCAGTTGCCCGCGAGGCTGACATCGCCCACTTGGACGCGGTACCGGACGACGCGCCGGGTCAAAGCCGGTAGGTGTGATGGCCGCGGAAGAATCCGGCAACGTCGTTGCTCCTGAGCGCGTCCACGTCCAGCGGCGGCTGTCCCGGCCGGAGATCGAGGCCCTGGTGGCCGGCGACGAGGCCGGCGACGAGGCCGGGCAGGCAAATGCGATCAGCAGCTTCGGGTGCGCTCGGCGTCGTCCCGGCTCTATCCCTACTCTATTAGCCCTGCTCGATTAGCCTGCTCGATTAGCCCTGCTCGATGCGGACATGATTGCCCGCGGGGTCTCGCACGGCGATGTCGCGGGCGCCCCAGGGTTGGGTGATGGGCTCCTGTAGTACCTCGGCCTCGGGTGCGGCCGCGATCTTGTCGAAGGTCGCGTCGAGGTCGTCGCAGCGCAACTGGACCATCTGCAGCTCACCTTTGGCGAGCAGGGCCGCAAGGGCGTCCCCGTCCTCCTGGGAGCGGCCCGCATGCGGCTGTGACAACACGATCTCGATCTCGGGTTGGCTGTCGGTGACGAGGGTGATCCAGCGGAAGCCGTCGCGGGCGACCTCGTTGCGCACCGTCAGGCCGAGGGTGTCGCGGTAGAAGCTGAGGGCGGCGTCGGGGTCGTCGGCGAGGACGTGCACGCCGCCGAGCGAAATGGCCATGGCACCGACGCTAGGCGGGTGCGGCGACGGATGCTTCTCCGAAACTGCTCTCTTCCGCGCGCCCCTGGCCCCCGCCCCTGCGCGGCCGGGTCAGCACCATCGTCTGGCAGGCAGGCACGACACGCAGCTCGTCGTGGTTGCGGGCGCGGTACGTGGACGGCGTCTGGCCGACGAGCTCGGTGAACCGGGCGGAGAAGGAGCCGAGGCTCGTGCAGCCGACCGCGAAGCAGACATCCGTCACGCTCAGATCGCCGCGGCGCAGCAGCGCCTTCGCCCGCTCGATGCGCCTGGTCATCAGGTAGGAGTACGGCGTCTCGGAGTACGCCTCGCGGAAGCGGCGGCTGAAGTGCGCCGGCGACATCAGCGCCGTGCGGGCGAGCGCCGGGACATCGAGCGGCTGCGCGTACTCGCGGTCCATCCGGTCGCGCGCCCGGCGCAGCCGACGCAGCTCGTCAATATCGGCACTCACCGGCATATTCTCCACTCTCATACAGGGGCTGATCCTCGCGGCCGGGCTGACTTACAGCTCCGCGGGTTGCGCCGCTGGCCAGTTTGTGCCTGCTGGCCGCACTGCCTAGGTCGCTTCAGGCCGAAAGTGAGCAGTTTTGGAGAAGCGCAGGTCACGGAGCCACGCCTAGCATGACCGTCATGGACATCACGATTCACCAGACCTTCCTCCCGCATGACGACCCGGACGCATCGCTGGCATTTTATCGCGACGCCCTCGGCTTCCAGGTCCGCAACGACGTCGGATACGGCGGGATGCGCCGGATCACGGTCGGCCCCGCCGACCAGCCCGGCACGTCGATCGTCCTGGAGCCGCCGGCCGCCGACCCCGTGGGGTGCAGACTTCTGGTGCCGGCTGTCGATTTCGCGCCTCGCCCTTCGTCCTAACACGACCGTACATACCGGGTCGATCTGACCCACTACGTCAGGAGTGACCATGACCGGCTCTTCCACCCAGGGAATCAAGACCGTGCTGCATCCCGTGTCCGACCTGGCGGCGGCCAAGGCGGTGTACGCCGCCCTGCTCGGCGTACCGCCGCAGGCCGACGGGTCCTACTACGTCGGCTTCGAGGCCGCGGGCCAGCACATCGGGCTGGTGCCGGGCGGTGGACCACAGGGCATGACCGCGCCGGTGGCCTACTGGCACGTGCCGGACATCGAGGCGAAGCTGGCCGAGGTGACCGCCGCGGGTGCCACCGTGAAGGAGCCCGCGCGCGACGTCGGTGGCGGCCGCCTGGTGGCCACCGTCACCGACCCCGATGGCAATGTCCTCGGGCTGCTTCAGGACCCATGAGCGCCAGCCCCCGCTCCCGCGCTCAGCGTCGTCGCGACACCGAGCATCGGCTCACCCACGACATCGATGTCTGGGTGGCCAGTGCCTCGGCGGACAGTGCGCCGTATCTGGTGCCGCTGTCCTTCGACTGGGACGGCGAGGCGCTGCTGGTGGCCACGCCGGCGGACAGCCCGACCGGCAGGAACCTGGCTGCCACCCGGGCCGTTCGGCTGGGGCTGGGCCACACCCGCGACGTGTCCATGATCGAGGGCGACGTCGAGGTCCTTTAGATCGACGCGCTGTCGCGGGAGCGACGCGCTGCCGCGGGAGCGGGGTGACCGGTTCGCCGCGCGCACCGGCTTCGACCCGCGTGCGCTGGCCACGCCGTACCGCTGGTTCCTTATCTCGCCGCGCCGCATCCAGGCTTGGCGCGAGGTGAACGAGCTGCCCGGCCGCGCGCTGACGCGCGACGGCCGCTGGTTGGCCTGATGCCTCGGCCGGGCGCGCCACGTGGCCGGGGCCCAACGGCTCCACGGGCCGAAGCGGCGTGGGTGCCCTGGTCCGGGCGCCGAGCGCGACTGCGGGCGGCGTCAGCCGGACAGGGTCGCGAGCGGCGTCAGCCGGACAGGGTCGCGGGCGGCGTCAGCCGGACGGGGTCGCGCCACCCCGGGCCGGCACCGCCGATCAGGTAGGCAGCGGACCATTGCCGCGACCGGGCCGGCGAAGGAGAACCAGACGTACTGTTCGAAGCTGGTCAGATCGAGCCAGGCGGCGCCGGCGGAGACCGCGAGGGCGGCCCCGCCTAACAGATGGAGACACGATGAGCATGGCCACGAGGACGGACACCCAGCCGCCTGCGCCGCACGCTGGTGACAGCCACGATCTGGTCCGCGTGCACGGCGCGCGCGTGAACAACCTCAAGGACGTCAGCGTCGAGATCCCGAAGCGCCGGCTGACGGTGTTCACCGGCGTCTCCGGCTCGGGCAAGAGCTCGCTGGTGTTCGGCACGATCGCCGCGGAGTCGCAGCGGCTGATCAACGAGACTTACAGCGCCTTCGTGCAGGGCTTCATGCCGACGCTGGCGCGGCCCGAGGTCGACGTACTCGAAGGGCTGACGACCGCGATCATCGTCGACCAGCAGCGGATGGGTGCCGACGCCCGCTCCACGGTCGGCACCGCCACCGACGCCAACGCGATGCTGCGGATCCTCTTCAGCCGGCTCGGGCAGCCGCACATCGGCTCGCCCAACGCGTTCTCCTTCAACGTCCCCTCGGTCCGGGCGAGCGGTGCGATCACGATCGAGCGCGGTGCCGGCAAGACCGTGAGACAGACCTTCACCCGCACCGGCGGCATGTGCCCGCGCTGCGAAGGCCTTGGCACGGTCTCCGATATCGACCTCGGCCAGCTCTTCGACGATTCCAAGTCGCTCACCGAGGGCGCGATCACCATCCCCGGCTACAACGTGGACGGCTGGTGGACCGTGCGGATCTTCACCGAGTCGGGCTTCCTCGACCCGGGCAAGCCGATCCGCGACTACACCGAGACCGAGCTGCACGACTTCCTCCACCGCGAGCCGACCAAGGTGAAGGTCAACGGCGTCAACCTCACCTACGAGGGGCTGATCCCGCGGGTCCAGAAGTCGTTCCTCACCAAGGACCGGGAGGCGCTGCAGCCGCATATCCGGGCGTTCGTGGACCGGGCGGTCACCTTCACCGCTTGCCCCGAGTGCGGCGGCACCCGGCTCAGCGAGGCGGCCCGGTCGTCGCGGATCGGCGGGATCAGCATCGCCGATGCGTGCGCGATGCAGATCAGCGACCTGGCCGAATGGGTCCGCGGCGTCGACGAGCCGTCGGTGGCGCCGCTGCTCGCGACGCTGCAGCAGACTCTCGACTCGTTCGTGGAGATCGGGCTGGGCTACCTCTCGCTCGACCGGCCGTCGGGCACGCTGTCGGGCGGCGAGGCTCAGCGCGTCAAGATGATCCGCCACCTCGGCTCCTCGCTCACCGACGTCACCTACGTCTTCGACGAGCCCACCACGGGCCTGCACCCCCATGACATCCAGCGCATGAACGACCTGCTGCTGCGGCTGCGGGACAAGGGCAACACGGTGCTCGTCGTGGAGCACGAGCCGGAGACGATCGCGATCGCCGACCACGTCGTCGACCTCGGCCCCGGCGCCGGTACGGCGGGCGGCACCGTCTGCTTCGAGGGTTCCGTCGAGGGGCTGCGGGCCAGCGGCACCCTCACCGGCCGCCATCTCGGCGACCGGGCCGCCCTCAAGGAGACGGTGCGGACGCCCACCGGCACGCTGGAGATCCGCGGCGCGACGGCGCACAACCTGCGCGACGTCGACGTCGACATCCCGCTCGGGGTGCTCGTCGTCGTCACCGGCGTCGCCGGCTCCGGCAAGAGCTCGCTCGTGCGCGGGTCGATCCCGGCCGGCGCGGGTGTGGTGTCGATCGACCAGGGCGCGATCCGCGGCTCGCGACGGAGCAACCCGGCTACTTACACCGGACTGCTCGACCCGATCCGCAAGGCGTTCGCGAAGGCCAACGGCGTGAAACCGGCGCTGTTCAGCGCCAACTCCGAGGGCGCCTGCCCCAGCTGCAACGGCACCGGCGTCATCTACACCGACCTGGCGATGATGGCCGGCGTCGCCACCATCTGCGAGGAGTGCGAGGGGAAGCGGTTCCAGGCATCGGTGCTGGACCACTACCTCGGCGGCCGCGACATCAGCGAGGTGCTCGCGATGTCGGTGACCGAGGCCGAGGAGTTCTTCGGCGCCGGCGAGGCGCGCACGCCGGCCGCGCACTCCATCCTCGGCCGGCTCGCCGACGTCGGGCTCGGCTACCTCAGCCTCGGCCAGCCGCTCACTACGCTGTCCGGCGGCGAGCGGCAGCGGCTCAAGCTGGCCACCCACATGGCCGAGAAGGGCGGCGTCTACGTTCTCGACGAGCCGACCGCCGGCCTGCACCTCGCCGACGTCGAGCAGCTGCTCGGCCTGCTCGACCGGCTCGTCGGCTCCGGCAAATCGGTCATCGTCATCGAGCACCACCAGGGGGTCATGGCGCACGCCGACTGGATCATCGACCTCGGCCCCGGCGCCGGCCACGACGGCGGCCGGATCGTGTTCGAGGGCACACCAGCCGACCTCGTCGCCGCCCGCTCCACCCTCACCGGCGAGCACCTCGCGGCCTACGTCGGTAGCTGACCGAGCCCCCGCGGACACCGTGAGGACGAGTTCTCTCATCTGTTTCGATAGGGCGTGTTTCAGAAAGTGGGTCGGGTGGCGGCCTGGAGGCGCCGGCGTGTCGCTGGCCGGTAACAAGCGAGGTCTCCGGTGGATGGTTCATCGACGAAGAAGACCATCAGCTCGGAGACCTCGTGGCCACCTTAGTGGTGACGGAGCTCTACAAGCAGCGCCACGCCGTGGAATGCGGCATCAACCGCCTCAAGCGCAACCGCGGCGTAGCCACCCGCTTCGACAAGCTGGCCGCCCGCTACCAGGCAACCGTCACGATCGCAGCGATCAACGAATGGCTCCTGCCCGACGTATGAAACACGCCCGTAGCGCCGGCCTGGCGCTAGGGCATGTCCCGTAGATCTTTGGCGCGGATCGGCGCCCAGACGACGACCGGCGGCGTTGTCGTCGTCGCCGATAGTTCCACTATCGGCTCCTCCTCCGCCTTGCCGGATCGCCGCCTGGAGCACCGCCCGCATCCACCAAGATCTACGGGACATGCCCTCTAGGCGCCGTCACCGGGTGGCCGATCCTCGCGCAGCCAGCGGCCGATCCGCTCGACGGCCTCGTCCGCCTCCGGCAGCAGCCCGGCGAACGCGTGCCAGACATGCGGCATCTCCGCCCAGATTTCGAGCGTCACGTCGACCCCCACGGCCTGCGCCGCCGCGGCGAACCGGAGGGAGTCGTCGCGCAGGATCTCGGCGTCCCCGGCCTGGATCAGGACCGGCGGCAGGCCGCGCAGGTCGGCATAGAGCGGCGAGGCGTAAGGGTGCCGGGCATCCTGCCCGGCGAGGTACCAGTCCGCCGCCTCCCGCGCGCCATCCGGCGTGACCATCACATCGGCCGCCGCCCGGCTGCGCAGCGACTCGCCGCCCAGGTCCAGGTCGGTCCACGGCGAGATGACGACGGCCGCGCCGGGCAGGGGGTCGCCGGCGTCGCGCAGCGCCACGAGCGCCGCGAGGGCCAGGCCGCCACCTGAGGAGTCGCCGCTGATGACGACCTGCCGGGCGTGCGTGCCGCCGGCGATCAGCCAGCGGTAGGCGGTCAGCGCGTCCTCGACGGCCGCCGGGAAAGGATGCTCGGGGGCCAGGCGGTAGCCGGCGCTGAGCACCCGCGCCTGCGCCGCCGCCGACAGCAGCGCGAGCAGGCCCCGGAGCCGGGCGGGCGAGCCGAGGTGGTAGGCGCCGCCGTGGAAGAACAGCACCACCCGCTCGCCCGTCACCCCGGCCGCGACCACCCACTCGGCGGGAACGCCATTCGCGTCGACCGGATCGACCTGCGTGCCCTCGGGCGGCGGCGCGCCGGCCGATCCCATCAGCGCACGGCGCTCCTGGAGCGTCAGGGTGCCCAGGTCAACGCTGCCCACGAGCTCAAGCACGGTCTTAAGCTGCTCACTAGCCATCTGGCGTCCTCCGCACGCCCGCCGCCGGGCTGGCCCGCGCGCCGCTAGCGCCCGGAACTTAGCGGCTCCCAGTTCACCTCGCCGGTGAACTCGATCAGCTGGCCCATGGGTCAAGCCGGGTACGCAGCGAGCCGTCGAGCGTCAGCGAAGGATGCTGACGCTCGACGGCTCCAGGCCAACACCCGGCCCACTTCTGAAACACGCCCTTGGCACGCTCCTACGCTGGCATCGTGACGCCTGAGGAGCTCGCCAACCTCGCGCGGCTGCGCCGCGCCCGCGATCTACGTACGCCGCTCGGCTCGTTCAGCGCGCGCTACCCAGATGGTGGGCGAGGCGCCGACGGCCTACCGGGACCGTGACCATAGCGCGCTCGCGAGCGTGCCGGGCTGCGTCGCCAAGGACCTCAGCCGCCCGAGCCGCCAAGCCGAGCGGGATCCGGGAAGCGCGCGGAACGCTGGCTCCCTAGCATTGCGGGCATGGATCTCACTCTTGCCCGGTGCTTCGTCCAAGTCCATGACCCCGACCTCGCACTGGCCTTCTACCGCGACGCACTCGGCCTCGAATTGCGCAACGACGTCGCCCGCGAAGGCTTCCGCTGGATCACCGTCGGCGCCACCTCCCAGCCCGGCGTCGAGATCGTCCTCACGAACTACCTGCACGGCAGCCCCGCCGACGGCGACGCGCTCGCCGCCCTCGTCGCCAAGGGCGCCCTGAACGGCGTCCACTTCCACACCGACGACCTCGACGGCACCTTCGAGAAGGCATGCGCCTGGGGCGCCGAGATCGTGGAGGAGCCGACCGAACAGCCGTGGGGCACGCGAGACTGTGCCGTGCGTGACCCGTCCGGCAATCTGGTGCGCATCGACCAGCCACCCGCCGCGTAGTCGTGATGCGGCCAACGGCGACGAGATCCGTTACCGGGGACGCGCATATGGGGTGACGCGGTAGGTCCAGCCGGATGGCGCCGTCCAGATCAGGGATCCCGGTTCTGGTTGCGCAAGTTCCCACCCGTTCGCCTGTTTCACTTTGTGATGGAACCGGCAGAGCGGGGCGATATTGCACCAGCACGTCCGGCCGCCCTTGTGATACGGCACGGTGTGGTCTTTGTCACAACGTGCCGCTGGCCACCTGCAACCTGGGAACGCACACGTGCGATCGCGGATTTCGATCAGATGGCGCAGCGAGGACGTGGGCTGATACCCCGGGCTTTCGCGCTCATGTGAACAAGCGCCAAGCGTCAATGGATTCACCTTGATCATGAGCTGCCAGCCGCCGGGACTGGCTGGATCACCGAGGCTCAGGCTTTGCCTCGGGTCAGGGCGTGCGCCCGGGCCTTCGAGGCGTGCGCTCGCGCCTGCGCCTGGGCTTCGGTCTGGGGCTGCTAGGCCTGGGTCTGGGTCTGCTGCGCCTGGGCCGGGGCCTGGGTCTGCTGGGTCTGCTGGGCCTGGGGCCTGGGTCTGCTGGGCCTGCTGGGCCTGGGTCTGGGCCGCGGGGCATTCGCACTCGCCGGCGGGTGGCGCAGCCGTGCCCGATCGCCCACCCGTCCTCGTTGGTGACAGTGACGCACCATTTCGTGGCGCCGCTGTTCGCGGCGGCGGCTGCGATCTGGCGAGCGGTGATGGCAGTGACGGGCCCGAATCCGTCCAGGTAGCCGGGAGTGCCGGTAAGGCCGAGCCACGTGGTCAGCGGCACGGTCAGGTTTACCGATCCGGTCAGTCCCGGCCGGTCCGGCGCGGTGAACGGACGGACATGGGCGCCGCCGTTGCCCGCGGGCACCCGCCGCAGCCCGGCAGGCAGATCCTGCGGACGCGTGACCGCGCCCGGAAGGCCAGGTCCGGGTGAGAGGCCGGCGCTATGGAGCCGGCCGGACCCGCAACCGCCGGCCACGCACGCATCCAGCGGGTCCAGGCATGCCTCACCGCTGTCGCCCGGACCGGCGGGCGCAACTGGACTGGCAGCTGCACTGGTGGGCGTACCTGGGCTGGCGGGCGTAACTGGACCAGTTGGCGCAACCGGACTGGCGGGCGTACCTGGACCGGCGGGCGTATATGGACCGGCGGGCGTACCTGGACCGGCGGGCGTACCTGGACCGGCGGGCGTACCTGGACCGGCGGCGCGCAACTGGACTGGCGGGCGTACCTGGATCGGCGGGCGTACCTGGACCGGCCGGCGCAACTGGACTGGCGGGCGTACCTGGGCCGGTGGGCGCAACCGGACCGGTCGGCGCAGCATCGCGCCGTGAGTCAGGCTCTGCTGCGGGTTCCCGCGCAGGTTCTGCGTTCGGCTTTGCACCTGGCTGTGCGTCGGGCCGTGCGTCAGGCCCTGCTTCGGGCGGGGCTGTGCTTCGGGCGGTGCGTGCGGCGCTGGATCGTGGGCTTGGGCCGCGGCGGGGCGGCCGAGCAGCAAGCCCAGGAACACCTGGGCGCGCAGCAGATCCATGCCGCCCTGTGCACCGTCGGCCTGCAACGCCTTGGCGATAGCGGTGATCCGGTTCCAGGCAGCCGCCGCGTCGGCGGTGGGCAGGTTCCGCCCGGCCAGGGTGGCGCTGACGCCGTCCGGCTCTGGTTGCTGTTCCACCCGCGCCCGCCGTTCGGCCTGGGCGCGCCGTTTTTCCGCGGCGGCGGGGTCGGCGGCGAGCGCGGCGCTGGTCACCGCCGCCCGCAGCTGCCCGGTGGTCTGGGCGGGGGCAGCCGGAAGCACCCGCTGCTCAACGGCGCGCGCCAGTTCGCTGGTCAGCCCGGTCACGCCATTGACGATCGCCAGTGCCTTCGGCACGTCGATCTGCCCGGCGGCCAGCGCGGCCCGGGTGGCTGGCAGTTCCTGGAGTGCAAGCGCGCGATCGACCAGGCTCTCCGCTGCCGTCCGGGTCAGGGTGAGCGCGGCCGCTACTTCGGCGGCCGCGTACCGGCCGGCCTCCATCGTCCAGCAGCCTTCGGCCCGTGCCTCGCCGATGCGCCGGCCCGCAAGCTCCGCGACCGCCGCGTGCTCCATCGCCGCCGCCCACGACCCCAGCCGGCGCCAGCCGCGAACCACCCCGGTCAGGGCGTCATCACCCAGCAGGCCCAGCGTTCCGGCTGTCCCGTCAGCAGCCGCGCCATCCCCGCCGGCGCCGGTGACATCGCGGCGGCCAGCACCGGATGCGGCCGCGTCTTCGCGCCGATACGCGTCACCGGCGCCGCTGCCTGGAATGCCCGGGCCGGCGCATACCGGGTCCTGCAGGAAGACGGCAAGCTCCGGGCCCGGGCGCAGCGTTTCCAGCAGGCCGCCCTGCTGGAAACCCATCCGGCCCGGCGCGCCGGCCAGCCCGCCGGGCAGTGCGCCGCTCCCGCACAGCCAGATTCCCTGCTCCGCAAGCCCACCGGCCATCAGTGGCGTACCGCTGACCGCCAAGGGCTCGCCGGTCGAGGTCACCACGCCAGGTGAGCTCGCCGCCGGAAAAGTCGTCGGCAATGAGCTCACCTCCCGCGAGCCGGCTGGCCAAAACAAGTACATAGAACAGTTTATCGAAGGATCACAGTTTCGTACATGTGTTCGCATGAAATCGGATGGAATCCTCGGTCCTGATAGTCGCGGCCGGCTAGCAGGCTGGGCAGATCCGGCACCGCCGCACCGCGCCATTAAAGATCTGCTACCGGGTTGGACGGACCGTGGCACAGGGGCCGAATAGGGGACGTGTGGATGCCTGGATCGCCCACATGGCCTGCCTTCGGCGCGCCGGGTACGGGCACCGCCTTTCCCGGCGGAGCCGTCAGCAGCGCGGGCTGAAGCCGCGCAGCATCTCGCTGATGCGGACCTCCGCCTCCGCAGGGCCGGCGCCCAGAGTGTCGAGGATCTTCGCGGCCCGGTTGCCTGGATTGCGGTACAGGCCGAGCAGGAGGTGCTCCGTGCCGACGTAGTTGTGCGCCCGATCGAGTGCCTCGGCGAGGGCATCACGCAGGGCGGCGGCAGCCTCCGGCGAGAACGGCAGCCCCGGCGGCGCGGCGGTGCCAGCCGGGCCGGCCGTGGCCTGCGGGCGCTTGGTCCCCTGCGACGGGCTGGCGCCGTGCACGGCAGCCTCGACCGCGGCGCGGCTGACCTTCATCGCCGACAGCGCTTCGGCGGCCAGACCGTCAGGCTCGTCGAACAGGCCGAGCAGGAGGTGCTCAGAGCCGACACTCCCGGCTCCGAGCGAACGCGCGGCGTGGGATGCCGCGGACAAGGTGTTGCGTGCGCGAGCGGTGCAGCGCTCCAGGGTGAGGGGCGATCCGGAGGAGATGATCCGGCCGGCCAGGGCCGCAGAGAAGCGCTTGTGCACAGCTTGCTTGCTGACGCCGAGCGCGTTGCTGATCTCCGACCAGGACCGCCCGGCGCGGCGACAGCGATCTACGAAGTGCCCGAGTAGCGCATCATTGAGGTCTTCGAGTTGCGCGACGGTCGAGGATGCCGTGACAAGCAGGTCGAGCAGGTCGTCGCTGGGGGAGTCCTGCCGGACGGTTTCTATCAATTCCTGAAGCGTTGGCGGGGGTGTCATGCGTCAACTCTAGATTGACGCGCGTAGAACGTCAACCTAGAGTTGACGATTCTCGGTAGACCGGCACACGCCGGGCCTCGTCCACGGGAAAGGCGCTCGGCGGACGGGTGGGACAGCGGGCGGGGACCCAGGTTTCCGGTCTTCGCCGCCTCCGCCCGCCCGCTGACCTGCGCGGTGACAACGGTTGTTAAGTGGGTTCTGGTCAGGCGGTGCCGGCCTCCCGGGCAACCGATGTGGAGGACCGGCCACACGCGACGGCCCGCCTCTGGCCGCAGCGGGGGTGGCTGGCCGCTTGGCTCGTCGCCGACGCGGGCTGCGTGCCGGCTGTGACTAGGCGGGCTCCATGCCGAAGCGGCTCATCAAAGGCACGTTCCTGTTCCTGTGCTGGTGGTTGCTCGCCGGGCCACAACTGGTGCAATCCTCGAAGTAGGCATCCATCGCCGGGGCGTGCAGGACGAGCAGCCGCGCAACCGCCTCGCCGCCATTGGTTCGGGCCCGGGCGCGGAAATGCCGGGTGGCCGGGGCCTCGCCGCGCAGCCGTTAAGGCTACTCATGGATCAGCTGATCATGCTCGCGCGCCCGGGCCGTCAGCGGGCCGATGGCTCGTCCGCGGCGCCCTGGTGCGGCAGGCTCGCTGCGTATCATGGCCGGATCGCGCTGGCTCGCCGCTGCAAAAGCAGCACGACTGGCGCGCGTACCTCGAGGGCAGCGCCAGATTGTCCGACGCCTTGGAGCGGGACCTCAAGGCGCGGCACGGGATGTCGCTGGCTGAGTCCGAGCTCCTGCTCGACCCGGCCGTGCAGCGCCAGGCCCGCACCTGGGCCACCACCCTGCACCGGGCCACCCCTGCACCGGGCCACCCTGCACCGGGCCACCCTGCACCAAGACGCGAAGAAGCGCCCACCCGAACCCTCGCGTACCAGGACGAGGGTTCGGGTAAGACGCATCAGGTGGAGGTGGCGGGAATCGAACCCGCGTCCTTCAGTACATCACCAGGGCTTCTCCGGGTGCAGCCTGCTGTGCTTTTGTCGGCCCCGGCGGTCACGCAGGCAAGCCACCGACGGGCTCAGCCGCTGTTTGGTGTCCTAGGCAGTCCCGCGGCCAGGCCGCCTAGTGGAGCCTCCTTACTGATGCCAGTCACCGGGCCGGAGGCGCTCCCGGGCTGACAGCCTCACTACTCGCTCAAGCGGCGAGCGCGAAGCTCTTGTGCGTTTTATTGGCACTTATTGGTTTGCGGTCACAGTATTAACGAGGTCATGTCCGCGACCCTCGACCCGCTTCACCTGGATCAACTACCGAAGTCGAAGCCAGTCACCCCCTCTTGAGTTGTCCGGCCAACGCAGTGGCCTCAGCGCTGCCAGCACTGGGCTCGCCGTTACGGCTGACCGTACCCTCACAACGCTCTTGCGCCAAGCCGGATTCCCCAGACCGATCCAGAACGGCTGCCGCGATCGCACACTTGCGAACGTGGCACGCCCTTGGCCGAGGCCCCAGTCCGAATCGCTGACACCCTATGGCCCATCGTGTGCCAGATATGGCGCCCTATGGCCCATTGTGTGCGGGTCGCGGTGGGCGCGCGAGAGCCGGCGCAGCGGGAGGGCGGCGCAGCGGGAGGGCGGGGCAGCGGGAGGGCGGGCCAGGGCGGGGGTGTGCCGGGGACGCAGACTTAGGCCGGCTGAGCGGTGGATATCCGTGAGCACGCGCGCAGGAACAAATGAGCCCGGGACGTGAGAAACCCCCGTGGGCGCTGGCGGTGGCCGAAGTTGCGCCCACGGGGGTCGACCGGCAGGGTCGGGGCCGGTCATAACGCCCGGGCCTCCCCCGAGATGAGGCCCGGTTCTCATCACGGCGACTGGGCCGCAACCCCCCAAGCGACTCCCAGTCACACTTGAAGACGCCAATGGGTGCTCACAAGGTTGCTCCCTGTAATCGAAATATGGTAACGATTAGGTAACGGGCCATGACGGCACGAGACTTGCCGGGACCGCGGGCGATGTGCGAGCAGCCGTGCCAGGAGCGGGGACACCGCGGCAGCCGTTAGCGCACATGTCGTGGATCTTCGGCGGAATGGATCGGCGTCGATCCGCGCCGCCAAAGATGCGGGACACGCCCTCTAGCCGCGGGCCGCGTCGCGGAGGAACTGGGCGGCGACCGGCGCGGCCGGCGCGGCATCCGGGTTGCCGAACGTCAGGACGGCGAAAGCGACGTCACCACGGTAGCCAACGAACCAGTTCGCCCAGGTCCGCCCGTTCTTTGTGGTCATGGGCGCCGCACCGACCTGCCCGAATACCGGCTGGCCGGGCAGGTTCGCGACCTTCGCGGCACCCGAGGCGACGGTACCCCGCATCAGGGCACGAAGAGTGCCCATCAGTTGGGCGTCGAAGGGCACGACAGGGACATTGGCCGGATCCGGCGGATCGGTCACCAGAATCGGGCGATGCCACGCGCCGGAGTCCACCTCCGCAGCGACCAGCGCCATGGACATCGGACTGACCTGCACCGAGCCCTGGCCGATCGTGTCCGCCGCCCGCTGCGCATCGCTGGCCGGGGACGGCACGGACCCGGTGAACGCCGGCAACGGGAGCTGCCAATTCGCGCCGAGGCCAAACCTTGTCGCCGCCGTCGTGAGCTCGTTGCCCGTGAGCAGCCTGGACAGGCCTGCGAACGCCGTGCCGCAGGTGTGCGCGAAGTCAACGCGGAATGGCGGCTGCGCGCCGATCCCCTGCTCCGGCTGGTCGTTGGTGAACGTCTCACCGCCGACGTCCTTCGCGCCGAAACACGGGATCTGCGTGTCGACAGCGAACCCGGTATCGAGCAGCGCCGCCGTGGAGACAATTGTGAACGCGTCGCCTGGCGGATAATGACCGTCGAGCACGTCGGAGGTCGTCAGCGGCTGGCCAGTCGCCTCGCGCCGCGAGACGGCGAGGATTCGTCCGGTGGACGCCTGGACCGCCAATATCGCCGCAGCACCCGGGGCCGTGCCCACTGCCTGCGACGCAGCCGCCTGAACCCCGGCGTCGATGGTCGTCCGTACCGGTGCGGGTGGCTGGCCGGGCCACTTCTTGAGCACCGAGACGACCTCGCCGCGCGCGTTCTCTGTGACCACTTCCGTCGTCGGCGTGCCGACGAGCCGATGCTGGTAAACGGCCTGCAACCCGGACCGCCCGACCGTTGTGCCCGGCAGGTACGGCAATCCCTCCTGGTGCAATAGCTGCGCGTTCTCCGTGCCGACGGTGCCGACGATCCCGCGCGCCGCACTGCTGAAGAGCCTGCGCTCAACGCGGTGCACCCGGACGCCCTCGATCCGGCTGATTCGGTGCCGCAGCCGTGCGTAGGTCGCCGGATCGAGGGTGAGAAGCTCCTGGAAGTGGTCCGGCGGCGCGGTGCGTATCTGGCCGAGAATCTGATCCGGATCGAGCCCGGTAAGGCTCGCGAACTCGGCCGCCGTAACGCTGGGATCTGACAGCTGGTTCGGCTGAACGCCCAGCGCGTATGCGGCGGACAGCTGGACAAGCGAGCGCCCGGCTGAATCTAGTATCGGTGCGCGGTAAGGCACCTGGGTGACCACGGCAAACCTCAAGCCGGGGCGGAGGTTGGGGTAGATGACGCCCGGGTTCCAGTCGATCTTCCAGTCGGTCCCGGCCCTGCGAAGGGCGAACCTGCCCTCGTATTGCCATGGAGCACCGTCCTGGCCCAGGTCCACGGACGCCGAGAAATGCGCCTCCCCTTGGCCGTGGTGCACGGCGACGCTTCCCATGTTCAGGAACAGGGCGGCGGCGTTCAGCTGCTGATACTCGGCGCGCAGCGCCGTTGACACGATGCCAGGAGACCCCGTGGTGTAGGTTGCCGCGTCCCAATACCTGCCCTGTTCCCAGGCAAGCAGGAAACCGCGGACGGTCGGCTCCGCGGATGGCTCCGCCGCACAGCCCCCAATCAGGCTGACACCAAGGATCAGGAGCGCCGACAGCGCCGCGGCTATCCGGAAGCCGCCAATGGAAAGCACGCGCCGCCACAGGGCTCGAGCTGAAAATCCCCGCATCTGCGGCCGTCGCGACGATGCGGACGACCTGGGCGGCACCGCCCGGCCCGCCGAGCCTGGCCGCCCGCCGGCCCGCGGCAACCCCCGGGTACGCGCCGAGCGGGGCGGTGGGCCGGAGGAAGCCCCAGGCCCGGGCGGTGGGCCGGAGGAAGCCCCAGGCCCGGGCGATGCGCCGGAGGAAGCCCCAGGCCCGGGCGATGCGGCGGAGGAAGCCCCAGGGCCGGGCGATGCGCCGGAGGAAACCCCAGCGGCGGGTGGCGGCCTCGGTGGCTCCCCGGTGCCGGGCGGCACGCCCCGTGCTTGTTCCTGGCGGGAGGGTGACCACGGCTGCTCGCCTGAGCGGCCGGGCAGCCGCCCGGGTGGCTGCGCCGGGCGGCGGCCCACCCGCCGCGGGTCACCGCCGCTGCCGGAGGGCACGATCCACCTCCCTGGCCGCATCACGCGTAGCGAGGTCGTGTCGCTTGTCGTAGTTCCGCTTGCCACGGGCCAGCGCCAGTTCCACCTTGGCCTTGCCGTCTTTGAAGTACAGCGATAGCGGGACCAGCGTGAGACCTCGCTCGGCAGTTGCCCTGCTGAGCCTGTCAATCTCGGTCTTGTGCATCAGCAGCTTGCGGATCCGCCGCGGCTCGTGGTTAGTCCACGTTCCTTGCGTGTATTCCGGAATGTGAACGCCGTGCAGCCACACCTCGCCGTCGGCTACCTGGCCGAAGCCCTCGGACAGCGATGCCCGGCCCGCGCGCAAAGACTTAACCTCGGTGCCAGTGAGTACCAGCCCCGCCTCGTACACATCCTCGATGTGGTAATCATGCCTTGCGCGCCGGTTACGTGCGATTACGTTGCGTCCCTGCTCGCGTGCCACGGTACTCCTCAGCGCTCCGCTGCCACGCTACTCCCTAGCGCGCGCTGCACAGCACGACGCGCCCGTGTCTTCACCGGACCCATCAAACGCGCAGATAGCGCCGGAGTGTCAGGAACGACGTGGCGCCGCAGAGCAGGATCCCCGCGCACAGGGCAAGGATGACCACCTGGACCAAATCCGAGGCGCTCAGCTGGACATTGAAGGTGAAGTACTGCTGCAACGTGTCGAGCCACAGCATCTTCAGGACAAGCAGCAAGCCAGAGGCGATGATCCAGCCGAGCAGCCCCGCGATCACTGCCTCGAGCAGGAACGGCAGCTGAACGTAGAAATTGGAGGCGCCGACGAGGCGCATGATCCCGGTTTCCCTGCGCCGGTTGAACGCCGAGAGCCTGATCGTGTTGCCGACTAGCAGCACCGCAGCGACCACCATGATCAGTGCGACGATCAAGGATCCGTTACGCAGCCCGTTGAGCAGCTTGTAGAACTTGTCGAGCAGCGATCGCTCGTCCATGATCTGGTCGATCCCTGGCCTGCCCTGCAGCGTGCCCGCGACGATTGAATAGTCGGTCGCCGGGTTACGCAGCTTCACCCGGAACGAGTCAGGGATCTCGCCGGCGGGCACCGCCTGGACGAACGAGGGCTGGTTCGAGAATTCCTGCTTGAAGCGCTGGTACGCAAGCTGCCGCGACTCGTAGTAGACGTGCTCGACCTGCGGCAGCGCCTGCAGGTCGTGCATGATCTGGGCCCGCTCCTGCGGGGTGGCCGGGCCGTTCTGCCTGCACGCCAAGCTGGGACTGGTCGCCGTGCAGAGGTACACGGAGATCTCGACCTTGCCCTGCCAGAAGGTCTTGGTGTTATTCACCTGCTTCATGATCAGCAGACCCATGCCGAGCAGGAACAAGCTGATGGCAACCACCACGATCAGCACGACCGTCATCGTCAGGTTGCGCCGGAGGCCAATCCAGATCTCCTGAAACACAAAGTTAGACCGCATGCTCGCTCTCGCTGATCCCTCGATTGCCCGGTACCGCGCGAAACGCCGACCAGGTTCAGTAGGCCTGGCCGTACACTCCGCGCGACTGGTCACGCACGACCTTGCCGTGCTCAAGCTCGATGACGCGCTTACGCATCGAGTCCACGATCGCCGCGTCATGGGTAGCCATCACGACGGTGGTGCCGGTCCGGTTGATCCGGTCGAGAACCTTCATGATCCCGATAGAGGTACCCGGGTCGATGTTGCCTGTCGGCTCGTCCGCGAGGAGGATCATCGGCCGGTTCACGAACGCCCGGGCCATCGCCACACGCTGCTGCTCGCCGCCGGACAGTTCATCGGGCATGCGGTCGGCCTTGCCGTCGAGGCCGACCAGGTCGATCACCTCGGGTACCACCTTGCGAATGAACCGGCGTGGCTTGCCGATGACCTCAAGCGCGAAGCCCACGTTCTGATAGACGTTCTTGTTGGGCAGCAGCCGGAAATCCTGGAACACGCAACCGATCTTCCGGCGCAGGTGGGGAATCTTCCAGTTGGTCAGCCGGGCGAGGTCCTTGCCCGCCACGTGGATCTGGCCATCGGTCGGCTGCTCCTCCTTGAGCACAAGCCGCAGGAACGTAGACTTACCTGAGCCTGACGGCCCGATCAGGAAAACGAACTCTCCCTTTTCCACATCAATGTTGACGTTCTCAAGGGCGGGCCGGTTCTGGCTCGGGTACATCTTGGTGACATTGTCGAAGTGGATCACGGGCCCATCACAAGCGCTCGACGATAGTGGACGGCTAGCGACGCGTCGGCGAACGGGCCCTTCCCGCTCCTGCCGCCGCATCGCGTCATGATGTCCCCAGGTACTTTTCGGTGGCTCCGGTTGGTCATCGGACAGTCTAGGGGGGAAACTGGCCTTGAAGGTCCAACACTTGAGAAGTGGTCAGGCACCAGCTGGCCGGAGAGGGCCTACATGAGCTGCGAACACCTGATCTGCGCTCAATGCGCGGGACCAGTGGTAGAAGGCCGCTGCGCGGTGTGTCGCGCAGCCAGGGCCGAAGTGCACCACCACGGGCCGGCCAGCCTCGCATCGCCACTGCTCATCGCGGCGTTGATCATAATGCTGCTGGTGATCGCCTTGCACCTGTCGCACTGAACCGCACGCTCAATCCCGTGCTCGCCACTCCCCCGCGGGCAGCTGAACCGCAACCGCTTAGCCGCGGGCCGCTTAACCGCGGTTGCCGCTCAGCGCGGGCCACTGAACCGCAACCGCTCAGCCGCGGGCCACTCAGCCCTGCGTCCCGCCTGCTTCCCTGCGTCGAAGCCAGCGGATCTCGGCCTCGATGAAGTCGTCGATCTCACCATCGAGCACGGCCGCGGTATTGCCTGTTTCAACGCCGGTGCGCAGGTCTTTGACGCTCTGGTAGGGGTGCAGCACGTAGTTCCGGATCTGAGTGCCCCAGCTGCTCGTCGTCTCGCCGCGCAGCGCGGTCATCTTGGCCTCGTCTTCTTGGCGCTTGCGCTCAAGCAGCTTGGCCTGGAGGACCGCCATCGCGGTGGCCCGATTCTGGATCTGGCTGCGCTCGTTCTGGCAAGACACGACGATGTTCGTCGGCAGGTGCGTGATCCGCACCGCGGAGTCGGTGGTATTGACGCCCTGCCCGCCGGGTCCGCTGGACCTGTAGACGTCAACCCTGATCTCGTCCTCCGGGATATCGATGTGATCTGTCCGCTCTACCACCGGCACTACGTCCACCCCTGAGAACGAGGTCTGCCTGCGGCCCTGGTTGTCGTAGGGCGAAATGCGCACAAGCCGGTGGGTACCGTGCTCGCCGCGCAGGGTGCCGTACGCATAGGGAGCCTTCACCGCGAACGTGGTCGACTTGATGCCCGCCTCCTCCGCGTACGACGTGTCGTACACCTCGGTCGGATAGCCGTGCCGCTCCGCCCAGCGAAGGTAGATCCGCTGGAGGGTCTGTGCCCAATCCGCGGCATCCGCGCCCCCCGCCTGCGCGTTGATGGTGATGAGCGCCTCACGCGCGTCGTACTCACCGGACATGAGGGTGCGGGTCTCGAGCTGATCAATCTCCTTCCGGAGCGAGGTGAGTTCACGTGCCGCATCACGGCGTGTCGGCTCGTCGTCCTCACTCTCTGCAAGCTCAAACATGATCGAGGTGTCATCGAGACGGCGGCGCAGATTCTCCACCCGGGAAAGCTCGGCTTCCACATATGACAGCCTGCGGGTTACTGCCTGCGCACGTTCCTGATCGTCCCACAGCCGCGGATCGCCAGCCTGGTCGCGCAGACCGGCTGCCTCACGTCGCATCGCGTCCAGGTCAAGGACGGTCTCGACGCCAGTGAGCTTGGACGAAAGCTCTTTGATCTCCTCCGCGGGGTCGGTCGCTGCCATGCGAGAAAGCCTACGCGAGGTGAGCACGGCGTATGGAGGCTGGCATACTCGCGGGCGTGGGAAAGGGTGATTTCTGTCCCTGCCGCGACCGCCCAGCCCGTCGGCGCGCCTTCGCCGGTGGCGCCATCGGTGTGATTCGTCACGCAGAGTAATAGTCTGACGGGGATAGATGACGATCAACAAGGAGACGAAGATCACCGCCTTGCGCAACATGTACCGGACCGCCGTCGGCCTTGCGGCCGTCGCCGGCCTGGTGCTCGGCGCGCTTGCCCGCACGCCCTCCGTGGCAGCGGCGCCAGCGGGGACCGGGTTGTCCGCGGGGACCGGGTTGTCCGCGGGGACCGGGTTGCCCGCGGGGACCGGGTTGTCCGCGAGGACCGGGTTGTCCGCGAGCACCAGGTTGTCCGCGAGGACCGGGTTGTCCGCGGGGACCGGGTTGTCCGCGAGCACCGCAGGAACGCGCACCGCAGGAACAAGGTTGCCCACCGCGGGGCCTGATGCCGCCCCACCCGGGGAGCTCACCCTGGCCTACGCAAGGCGGGTGTTCGACACCTTTGCCGTCACCGACGAGGTGGCTCGTGCCGCGGCTGACGAGTCGCTGGAGCTGTCACTCGTCAGCGAAGCTCAGCTGCCGCTTACTGTGTCGGCGTACGAGCAGGCTGACTACACCGGCACGCCGGCGCCCAAATACCGATATGGGACCCCTGCGCTCTATGTGCCGCAGATGAAGTCCTTCCCGCTGTGGTTCGTCGCGGTCGCGCCGCGGATACCCGTTCGTGGCGGACCGGCCCGCACCGCGATCATGGTGTTCAGCCGGCCCACTGTCGCCGACTCGTGGCAGTTGAGCCTGTCCACCCTGGTCGCACCTGGCGCGGCAGCGCCGGAGATCGCCCTGGGCGCGGGCGGCCATGCCACCGCACTCGCGACGTTCGACCACGGCTTGCTCATCAGCCCGAACAGTGTGGGAGCGCTGCAGGCGGCAGTCGCCGACGATGGCCCCGGCGCCGCGGCGGCCGGAGTCGTCGCCGGCGGCCCGTACACCACCGGTATACACGACCAGATCGTGGCCGCCACGCGCCGCGTGACTCAGCCGGGCGTCAGCTACGACTCACAGCTGCAGGGCAGCTCGTTCCCGCTGTACGCGCTCGGCACTTCCGATGGCGGTGCGCTGGTCCTGTACTCGCTGACGCTCGATACGGTCATCAAGCGAACCACGCAGAACGGCCCGATCCAGATCCCGCCTGCCTTCGCGCCGGTTCTCTACGCGACAGGCCGCCTGATCATCCGGTCGGAACTTGACACCGGCGAAACGTACCAGTACGCGGCCGAGGTGCCGGCGAGCCAGCCATCCGGTCAGCCATCCGGACTCATGCGCGTCATCGCCTCCGACGGTGGTCCGACTACCGCCGGCGGTGCCTGACGACCGTTCAGCCACGGAGCCGCATCAGCGCGGGCCGCTCAGCGGCGGGCCGCTCAGCGGCGGGCCACTCAGCCGCGGGCCGGTCAGCCCCGGGCACTCAGGCGCCGGTGTGCGGAAGGGTACTCGTCGTGACCAGCGTGCGAATCGCACGCAGCGCGACGGACAGGGTCGCCACGTTGAACCGCTCGCTCTCCCAGATCTCGGCGAGCGTCTGCCTCGCTCGTGCGACCGCTGACGCGTTGCGGTTCGTCCAGACCGCGAGCCGCTCTTCCGGTGTGCCGGAGCCACTGACGACAAGAACGTCGCTGGTCAAGGCGGCGTGCGCCGCATAGAGATCGTCGCGAAGCGCCGCGCGTGCCATGGTGTTCCACCGATCGTCCTTGGGCAGCGCGATGATCCGCTCCCTAAGACGGGTAATCTGCAGCCTGTCCGCCAGGTCGAAATAGACCTCGGCGACCTCATCCACGTCGCGCTTGACGCTTGCGGCGATCTCCACGATGTCAAACGCCGAGTAGGCGGGGACCATCCCGGCCGCCCGTTCGGCCAGTTCAAGCGGCACACCACGGGCCGTGAACGAGTCGCGGCGCTCCTCGAATCCCGACAGGTCGCGGCCGGTGAGCAGCTTCGGCAACCCGGAACCGATGGTGACCGCACCGTCGGCGAAGAAGTCGATGGTCGAACGGATGGGCACCGGCGGGCGCCGGCTAATCAGCAGCCACCGCGCCGCGCGCTCGGTTAGCTTGCGGCCCTCGAGCAGCAGCGACACCTGCGTGGGCACCTCCACCCTGCCGTCGAGCGCCTCGACCGATGCCCAGAACGCCCGCATACCGAAGACCTGGCGGGCGACCAGCCAGGCGCGTGCCAAGTCCGGCCCTGATACGCCGGTTTCCTCGTTGAGCCGGAAAGCGAACGTGGTGCCGGACCTGTCGACCATCTCGTTCACCACGCCAGTCGTGATGATCTCCCGGCACAGGGGGTGGCCGGCCATCCGGCCGGCGTATCGCTCGCGCAGCGGATGCGGGAAGTAATCCGCCAGCTCACGGTTCAGGTACTCGTCGGCCGGGAGGTCCGAGGCGACAAGCTCCTCGGTCAGGGCGATCTTGGTATAGGCCAGCAGCGTGGCGAACTCCGGTGCTGTCAGGCCGAGCCCAGCGGACCGCCGCTCCGCGATGACCTTGTCGTTCGGCAAGTATTCGAGCCGCCGCCGCAGCCGTCCGTCCCTTTCCAGCTTGCGGATGTAACGTGCGTGCACGTGCAGCATGGACGCCGCCTGCGCGCGCGCCGCTGCGAGGCAGGCGTTCTGCTGGTAGTTGTGCCTCAGTACCAGGCCCGCGACCTCGCCGGTCATCTGTTGCAGCAGCTTGTCACGGTGCGGCGTTGTCAGCTCGCCGTCACGCACGGAGCCGTTCAGCAAGATCTTGATGTTGACCTCGTGGTCGGAGGTATCGACCCCGGCGGAGTTATCGATGAAGTCGGTATTGATCAGGCCGCCCGCGAGTGCATATTCGATGCGGGCGGCCTGAGTGAGACCGAGGTTCCCGCCCTCGGCGACGACCCTGGTGCGTAGCTCCGTCGCGTCAATCCTGACCGCATCGTTTGACCGGTCTCCGACCTCGGCGTGGCTCTCGCTCGTCGCCTTGACATAAGTGCCGATACCGCCGTTCCACAGCAGGTCCACGGGCGCGCACAGGATGGCCTTGACCAGTTCGTGCGGCGTCAGCGTGATCACCTGGTCGCCCAGCCCAAGAACGGCCCTGACCTGCGGGCTCACCGGGATCGATTTCAGCGTGCGCTGCCACACCCCGCCGCCAGCGGATATCAGCTCGTGCCGGTAGTCCTCCCACGACGACCGCGGAAGTCGCATGAGCCTGGCCCGCTCGGCGAAGCTCGACGCCGGATCGGGGGCCGGGTCGATGAAGATATGCCTGTGGTCGAAGGCAGCCACCAGCTTGATCTTCTCAGAAAGCAGCATCCCGTTGCCGAACACGTCTCCGGACATGTCTCCAATGCCCGCGACCTCGAATTCCTGGGTTGCCACATCGATGCCGAGCGCACGGAAGTGGTGCTTTACCGATTCCCAGGCGCCGCGCGCGGTGATCCCCATCTTCTTGTGGTCATAACCCGCGGAACCGCCAGACGCGAATGCGTCCCCGAGCCAGTACCCGTACTGCTCCGCGACCTCGTTGGCTAGGTCGGAGAACGTAGCGGTGCCCTTGTCGGCCGCCACCACCAGGTAAGGGTCGTCGCCGTCCTGACGTACTACGTCGGCGGGCGGGACCACCTGACCGCCCTCAAGGTTGTCCGTCACGTCGAGCAGGCCACTGACAAAGAGCTTGTAGCAGGCAGTTCCCTCGGCCAGCCAGGCCTCACGATCAGCCGGGCTCGGTAGTTGCTTGCAGACAAACCCGCCCTTCGCGCCGGCCGGCACGATCACCGCGTTCTTCACCTGCTGCGCTTTGACCAGGCCAAGGATCTCGGTACGGAAATCCTCACGCCGGTCCGACCAGCGCAGCCCGCCCCGCGCGACCCGGCCGAACCTGAGGTGAACGCCCTCAAGGCGCGGTGAGTAGACGAACACCTCGAACCGCGGCCGCGGCGCGGGCAGGTCGGGCGCCTGCTGCGGATCCAGCTTCAGTACCAGATACGGCTTGTACTCGGCGCCGTCGTTAACCTGGCCCTGCATATCCCCCCGCTGGCCCTGCATATCCGGGGGGACGACCCCCCGGACCCCCCGCTGGAAATAGTTCGTCCGCAGGGTCGCACGGACCAGGGTCAGGTAGGAGCGCAGAATCCGGTCCTCATCGAGGCTCGTGACCTCGTCGAGCAGCCCGGCGATCTCTTCTGCGATCGCGTCACTGCGCTCGGCTTCCCCATTGCCGGCATCGTGCCCGGCGGCATCGTGCCCAGCGGCGTCGCCGGCTCGGCCATGGCCCAGGCCGGGCTGACGCCCCGGATCGAATCTGGACTCGAAGAGCAGGACGAGCAACCTAGCCACGGTCGGGTTCGAGCGGAGCACGCGCTCGATGTATTCCTGACTGAACGCGCTGCCCGCCTGCCTCAGGTACCTCGCGTAAGCGCGCAGCACGACGACCTGCCGCCAGGACAGGCTCGCGTCGAGGACAAGGGCGTTGAAGCCGTCGTCTTCCACCTCACCGTGCCACAGCGCGGTGAGCGCATCCTGGAACAGGTTCTTGGCGGTAGCTCCCGCGGGCCGGCCGGCTGGCGGCGCAGGCCGAAATCGTAGATCCAGAACCTGGCCGGGATGGTGATCGGGCCCTCAGGGTGGTCATCACCTGCGAGCACGTGCCCGCCGGGGCCTTCGGGATCCTTGAAATCCAGGGCCCGCGCGCTGAACTCGTACGGCCGCTCGTCGACCACCTCCACTCCCATGTGCTGCAGCTCGGGCAGCACGTCGGAAAGGACGATCGGGGACGTTGCCCGGTACACCTTGAGCCGCTCCTCGCCCGGCCCGGCGCCTGGCGGCTCGTACAAGTCAACGCTGAAGACGCCGCCAGACTCGGCGAGCCGCGCGACCCGCATCAGGTCGGCGACCGCGGCGGCGGCGGGCACGGCCGCCTTGTAGCCCTCCGGGATCATGCGGCCGGCGATCCGCGCCAGCTGCGCCGCTATCCCGGGGCCCAGTTGTGCCTCGGCCTCGTCGGCGAGGTCTTCGTCCCACGACCGCGCCGCGTTGGCAAGAGCGCGCTCGAGTTCGTCCGCGTTCACCGCTGGCATCGGGACGCCGCGCTCGCCGCGCACCACGATGTACACCCTGGCGAGGGACGCATCGCCGATCATCACGCTGTAGTCAACGGTCTTGCCGTTCAGCGCGGCGCGCAGGATATCGATCGCGCGCAGCCGCACGTGCGTCGTGTACCTGTCCCGCGGCAGGTACACCAGGCAGGACATGTAGCGCCCGTACCGATCCCTGCGCAGGAAGAGCCTGGTCTGCTTGCGCTCACGGAGCCGCAGCACGCCGAGCGCGATCGGCAGCAGTTCATCGACGGAGATCTGGAAGAGCTCCTCGCGAGGGTAGGTCTCCAGGATCTCGGCCATGTCCTTGCCGTCGTGGCTGGCAGGCGACAGTCCCGCGCGCTGAAGCACCTCGGCCAGCTTTTGCCGGAGTACCGGTATCCGCGCCACACTCTCGGTGTAGGCCGCGTGACTGTACAGGCCGAGGAACCTGCACTCCCCCACCACCTCGCCGCTCTCGCTGAACTTCTTCACCGCGATGTAGTCGAGGTAGTTGGGGCGGTACACGGTCGAACGCGAATTGGCCTTGGTCAGTATGAGCAGCCGCCGCTCCCTCGCCTTCGCCCGCACCTCGGGCGGCAATGCCGCGAAGGATTCCGAGCGCTCCTTGTCATGGCGCAAAATGCCCAGGCCGGTGCCTGGGACCGCCCGCAATGCCGCATCGTCGGGCCCGGCGTGCCCAGCCGGCTCGATCACGAGGTCATACTCGCGGCAGCCGAGGAACGTGAAGTGACCGTCGGCGAGCCAGCGCAGTAGCTCCTGGCCCTCGGCAAGCTCAGCGGCGGGCAGTGCGGCGACTCCCGGTGCCGCCGGCTCACTGCCGAGAGCGTCGGCGAGCCGGATCGCGGCCGACACCATGCGCGGGCCATCCTCAGCCACCACCGCCACGTCGGCGAGCACCCGGCGCAGATGATCCTCGAGCCCGGGCGGCGGCAAGGCCGACCTGCCGGCCTCAATATGCATCCACGCCTCTGGCTGCTCATCGGGCGCGCAGGAGTACCCATAGACCTGGCCGCATATCTCGCGCAGCTCGCCGGCGATGTTGCGGCGGACCCGCAGCTGAGGGTGGATCAGCACGTTGATGCCAAGGTCGTGACGGCTGAGTTCCATCGTGAGCGAGTCGACAAGGAAAGGCATGTCGTCCGTGACAATGTCAATCAAGATCCTGCCAGGCTCAAGCCCGATGGCGGCCGCGTCGGCGCGCTCGCCGCGGACGCGGACAAGGGCGCGGCCCTGCGGCCGGTGAGCGCCGAACCTGGCGTGCTCGATGGCCACCGCGGCCACCCGCGCCGGGTCACGCCCGGCCAGATCCTCCGGCGCGACATGGCGGTAGTAGAGGCGGAAGTACTCGAAAAGATCTTCCGGAACCGGGCTCGGGTCACGCCCGCCGCCGTCGGCAGTGGCCGCGGAATCCGCCTTGCCAGCCACCCCGGCGGCGGGCACCTCCGCGCTACCGCGCGCTGCCTGCCGCAGCACCGCGTCCTTTTCCGCGTCGAGACTTGCTCCGGTCACCGGCCCACCGCCCATGTCACTTCTCCCGCTCGGCTTCGCCGCTCATCTCGGTTCCGCTCCCCGGCTGCGCGCGGAAGTAATCAAGCACCTCGGGGTTGACGAGCGCGTCCGCGTCGGCCGCCTCGGCGACCGGTGTGCCAAGGAGGATCTTCCGCACCGGCACCTCGAGCTTCTTACCTGACAAAGTCCGCGGGATGCCGGGCACCTGATGGATCTCGTCGGGCACGTGCCGTGGCGAGAGCGCTGTCCGCAGGGCGGCACGGATCCGGTCGATCGCGTCCGCATCGAGCGGCTTCGCCGCGGCCGGGACAAGATACAAGATCAGTCTGCCTTCCCTGCCGAGCTGTCCCGTGTCGACCACCAGGCTGTCAGCTACCTCGGCGAAGCGCTCGACGACACGGTAGAACTCGCTGGTGCCCATCCGGACTCCGCCACGGTTGAGCGTGGCATCCGACCTGCCGTAGATCACGCAGCCGCCGTCAGCCAGCACCTTGATCCAGTCGCCATGCCGCCACACGCCGGGGTACAGCGCGAAGTAGCTGTCCCGGTAGCGCCTACCACCCGGGTCGTTCCAGAATCCGACCGGCATTGACGGCATGGGCACCGTGATCACCAACTCGCCGACTTCTCCTATGAGCGGCTTGCCAGCCGGATCATAGGCCTCGACCTTCGCACCCAGACACCGGCCGGAGATCACACCGGCCCGCACGGGCAACAGCGGGCAGGGCCCGACGAAACCGGTGCACAGATCCGTGCCGCCGGAGAATGACCCAAGCACCACGTTACGCTTCACCTGGTCATACACCCAGTCGAACCCCTCGGGGGGCAGCGGCGAGCCGGTGGAGCCTACGCCGCGCAGCGCGGTCAGGTCCAGTTCGCTGCCTGGGCGGAGCCCGGCCTTGGCGCAGGCGAGCAGGTAGGGTGCCCCAGTGCCGAAATACGTCGCGCCGGTATCGGCCGCCAGCCGCCATAGCGCGTCGGTGCCCGGATAGGTCGCGCTGCCGTCATAGAGCACCACGGTGGCGCCCACCAGCAGCCCTGCCGCCAGGTAGTTCCACATCATCCAGCCGGTCGTGGTGTACCAGAAGAACACGTCACCTGGACCGAGGTCCTGGTGAAAGCTGATCGTCATGAGATGCGCGAGCAGCACGCCGCCGTGCCCGTGCACGATTGGCTTGGGCAGACCGGTGGTGCCGGAAGAAAAGAGCACCCACAGCGGGTGGTCGAATGGCACGTCAGCGAACTCGATGCCGGGCGCGCCAGCCGGCCCCCCGTCGCCACCCGGGCGGCCGCGGATCCCAAGCTCATCCCAGCCGACCGTGGTCACGTCGGGCACTGCCCGCTCCTCAGCCGCGCCTTCACCCCTTTTCCCGAACGGCTGCGCTGGGTATTCCGCCCGGTCACCGCGGTCAATCCCGGTGCCCTGGTAATCCACCGCGACCACGGCGCGCAGGCACGGCAGCGCCGCGACGATGTCGCCCACCGCTTCCGCGCGGCTGAAGGACTTGCCGCCGTAGCGGTAGCCAGCCACGGCTATCAGCACCTTCGGCTCGATCTGCGCGAACCTGTCGATGACGCTCGCCGCGCCGAAGTCGGGCGAACACGACGACCAGATCGCGCCAAGGCTGGTGACCGCGAGCATGGCGATGAGCGCCTCAGGAATGGTCGGCAGGTAGGCGGCGACGCGATCGCCGCGTGTGACGCCGAGGGCGCGCAGCCCAGCCTGGACCCGCGCCACTTGCGCGGCAAGCTCCCGATACGTGAGGCTGGCGGCGTCGCCGGCCTCAGACCGGAAGATGACGGCCGTCCTGTCCGGGTCGGAGGCCGCCGTCCGCAGCGCGACACGCGCGTAGTTGACCGTGGCGCCGGCGAACCAGCGGACATCCGGCATCGGCCCGCCGTCAAGCGGCGGCGCGTCCCCGCGCCGTCCCGGCATGTCGAAGAAATCCCAGACCGACTGCCAGAACTCCCCGGGCCGGTCCACCGACCAGCGCCACAGTTCGTCATAGCCGCCAAAGGCCAGCCCGCGCTCTGCGCTAAGCCAGCGCAGGAACCGCGTGACACGTGCCCGCTCGAGATCGGCTGGGCCTGGCGCCCAGAGCAGTTTTCCCTCAGGCGCCGGCGGCACCGCGGGTGCCGGTGTCGTGTCCGGCGCACGCACGGCAGGTGCCGCGACGTCGTCGTCATGTGACATAGGCCCCAGCATCGGCCCTGACAGGGGTCCGTGCAACGTGAGCCACCCGGGCCGCGCAGGCCACTGGCGGCGGCGACGGCGGCGACGGCGGCTTACCAGACCGCCGGGCGTCATCCCATGTCGACGATGGCCGCGACCGGGCCGCCACCTGAAGGTCCCTGGTGCACTGCTGCGACCGACACGAATATGGCCGGGTCACCGGAGACCGCGGCGGCGACGCCACCGACGCACGCCTTGATCTGCCGGTGCCAGTGCACATCGGAATCGTCGAGCATGATGTTGCGGCGTCCGCGCACCCGCCCTGACGGGTCCGCCTCGCACTTGAGAAAGAGGTTGACGAGCCGCCCAGCCAGGTCGCTCGATCGTGGCCGGTCCGGCAGGTCGAGCCCGGCGGACCGGATCGCGTCCCAGATCCCGTCCTGGTCGATAGCGTCGCGCATGACGCTGTGGCCGATCCGGTACCGGCCACCGGCGCCGCGGACATTGCCGACGACAACGATCTGGGCCCGGTCCAGTTCGACCCCAGACGAGCAGGACGCTACGGATGAGTAAAGGGACAGGTCGTGGTGGATCTGCTCGGCGACCGGCATCTCAATCTCACCGAGCGCGACCGCGATCCCCAGCGCGGTTGTCGAGTTGGACACGTCCATGGACTTGCCCGTGTCGTCTGTCCACACGCTCTTGCCCCGGCTCAGCGCGTCGGCAATGGTCTGCTGGGTGAGCAGAGGTGTTTTGGTCTGGACGTAGTGGACGTCCACCGGGTCGGCGATACCGGCCCGTGCCATCGCCGCCCTGACGCCGGCGGCAACCTTCTCGACCATCGCGGGCCGGCCGATGTCTTCGGGCAGGATCTGCTCGCTCATCGCGTCACCGACCGCACGCGCTCGCAGCCCAGGGAGCCGCCGTTACCCCGGTGCGGTGGCAGCCGCCGGCCGGAGAGTCCCGCGACGCGCTGGCCAGGATCGCGGCAGATCCGCGGACGCCCGAGGCGAATGCGGAGGCCGCCCGCCGGCTGACCAGCGCCCGCCCGTTCCTGGTGGACGTCGCCCGGGCAGGGGACGTGCTCGGGCTGCAGGCAGCCGAGTTCCTCCATGCCGGGCCGCCGATCGAATGGGCCGACGCCTGCGGGCCGCTGCGCGGCGCCCTGCTCGGCGCTATGGTCTACGAGGGTCTCGCCGCCACCGTCGAGGAAGCCACCCGGCTGGCCGGCAGCGGAGGCATCTCGCTCGCCCCCTGCCATTCGCGCCGGACCGTCGGGCCGATGGCAGGTGTGGTCAGCGCGTCCATGCCTGTCTTCGTGCTATCCGACGAGGAGTTCGGCGGCGCGGCTTTCTGCACGCTCAACGAAGGCCTCGGCAAGGTGCTGCGTTACGGCGCCTACGACGAGCAGGTCATCGAACGGCTGCGCTGGCTGGAACGGGTGCTTGGACCGCTGCTCAAGGAATGCGTGCGCCGGCACGGGCCTGTCGACCTGAAATCGCTTATCGCGCAGGCGCTGCAGATGGGCGACGAGGGCCACAACCGCAACCGCGCAGGTACGTCGCTGTTCGTCCGCGAGATCATCGCGGACCTGATCGAGGTCGACGCGCCGACCGCGCGGATCGCGGCGGCAGCGCGCTTCATCAACGGTAACGACCACTTTCTGCTGAACCTCGTCATGCCGGTCGGCAAGGCCTGCGCCGACGCCGCCCGCGACGTGCCCGGATCGACCATGGTCGTCGCGATGGCCCGTAACGGCACCGAGTTCGGCATCCAGACCTCGGGCACCGGTGACGCCTGGTTCACCGCCGCGGCGACCGTCCCAGAGGGGCTTTACCTCCCCGGTTTCGGGCCGGAGGACGCGAATCCCGACATCGGCGACTCCACCATCACAGAAACTGTCGGCCTGGGCGGATTCGCGATGGCGGCAGCGCCTGCCATCGTCCGCTTCGTCGGTGGCGACGTCGGCGCCGCCGTGGGTCACACCCTCGCCATGTACGAGATCACCTTGACCGAGCACCCGATGTACCAAGTGCCGGTGCTCGGCTTCAGGGGCACGCCGGCAGGGATCGACCCCACGCTGGTCGTGCGATCGGGCGTGCCGCCGATCGTCAACACGGGGATCGCCGGCCGGGTTCCAGGCGTCGGGCAGGTGGGGGCCGGCCTCGTGACGCCGCCCATGTCCGTGTTCGTCGATGCCGTCAATGCCCTAGCGCGACGCACCTGACCCTGGCAGAGCCGGGGCGGGTGCCGCGGCGAGACACGCAACATGACAGCCAGCGAGCGGTGGTCTGTGACGCTGTGCGGACCCGGTGTGATGAGGGATGATGAAGTGAGAGGTCCCGACGAGGCTTCCGCTGTGAGGACTGGCGAATGCTAGGCACCGGCATGACACGCCCCCAACCGGACGCACCGGACCGGGCAGACGACCTGGTCGGCTATCTCCGCAGCGGACCGAGGGAACTGCCGCCAGGAATCCCGGGCGCGCCGCAGCAGCCCACCACACGGCCCATCGTCCCGGCCCTTGCCTGCGTCGTCGCACTCGCCGGGTTGCTGGTGGGCTGCCAGATCGTCAAGCCGAGCCCGAAACCGTCCATCACCGCTGCCGCGCCCTCGAGGCCAGCCACCCCTGCCACGCCGTCGCATTCTTCAGCGCATGCCACGCGGTCGCCATCCGCTGTCCATGCCACCCGGTCGCCGTCCACCGCCTCCGCGAAGCCGTCGCATTCCGCCAGCCGGCCAGCGCCGGGCCCGACCTCGAGCGGCTCGCTGCCCGCATTACCCGCTACTTCTGGTCAGCTGTCCGTTCAGGTCAGCAGCCGGGTATTCGCCGCGCGCACGCTGGATATCAGCGTTGTCGTGGGGACGCCGCAGGCGCACACGCTGCAGCAGACACTGACCGGCGCGGTATCTGTCGCGCCTGACGGGACGCTCACAGGAAGCGCTGTCGCCACCGCGGACAGGTTCAACGGCGTACACGTCCGTGCACCCGCCATATTCCTCACCGGCAGCCGCATCTACTTCGCGCCGCCCGCGAACCTGATGCCCCCGGGTAAGACCTGGACGCAGATCACGCCGGCAGTGCCGAACGGCCGAGCCTCGTACGCGGCACGAGAGGCCGCCTACGTTATCTACGCGAGCGCGACAAGCTGGAACCTGCTCAGGTACGCTACGGACACCGCGCGGCCGGCCTGGTCGGGAAGTGGAGCATCCGCACGGGCGAACATGTCGGGCACAGTGCTGCTCGCAACTGCGCTGCCCCATGCCACCCCGGGAGCACGCGACGCGGTCATCACCTTCGCCGGACCGGGCACAGAGAAAGCGACCTGGCATGTCGTGCTCGACTCGCACCTGCTGCCGGTGAGTTGTGTCATCACCGCGTACTCGCCAGCCCTTGGCCCGATTACCGCGGACGTGACCTACTCCAACTGGGGTACCCAGGTGCAGGCGACGCCACCGCCCCCGCAAGAGGTGGCGACCTACTCAGAACTGCCGCCCTACCTGCGCGAGGTATCAGGCAGTTCGGCGGGGCAGCCAGGTTAGGCCCAGCTGCCCCGCCGCGTCTCTGTTTACTGGCCGGTCTTACTGGCCGGCTTTACCGGCCGGTGCTCACTGGCCGGTGCTCACTGGCCGGTGCTCACTGGCCGGTGCTCACTGGCCGGTGCTCACCGAGCATTGCTCATCGGCATCACCAGTGCGGCGGCGCGGACGAAGTCGACGTCCCTTGCATGGGCGCCGGCGACATTGCCGACGTTGCCGGCTGTGTTGCCATGGCTGACTTCGTCGGCATCGTCGAGGGCATCGGCATCGGCATCGGCACAGGTGGGGCAGGCAAGGCCAGGTAATGGCCGCGGGCGCGAAGCAGGCCGTGCGTGTTCCCAGCGGCGTCGGTATAGAAGCCGACGAGGTCACCCGCGTCGTTCACGCCATTGATCGTGGTGGCACCGCGGCCGTGCGGGTCGTCCACGGTCTTGAAACCATGACGGCTGGTCCAGGTGAAACCGTGCATCTTGGCGCTGTTACCGTTCCCGGTCTGGTAAACACCAACCACTTCACCCGCGTCGTTGACGCCGAGCGCCTGGGTCATCGTCGCGTGCGGATAGGCCAGCTTGGTGGCGTGGCCGCCAGGGCGCATCAGGAATGCCTTGGTGGCACCGCCTGAACCGGTGAAGAAACCTGCGACGTCGCCCATGTTGTTGATGGCGGCAGCGGTCAGGCTGGTCGCCCCCCTGATCGTGATGGAGCGGTACCTATGCCAGGCGATGTTATAGCGGTACCCGTGGTTATTGCCATTCGCGTCGGTGTAGAAGCCCACCGCGATATTGGCGTCGTTCACGCCGAGGAGCTGGTTGACGGGCGGTTTGGCATTGTTCATCGTGGGGAAGTTGACCCGATGGAAGTGGCCACGCACAGCATAGAAGCCGAAGTTGTCGTTCATCTGGCTGGCGTTGTTCATGTCTGACCAGAATCCGACCGTGACGCCGCGGTTGTTGAGCCCGGTGACCTGCGTCTGGACTGAGTTCGGGAAGTTCTCGTTCCTGAACCGCGACCCATGGCGTGACAGAATCAGCTGGTAGCCCTTGTTCGGGTGGCCCTTCGCGCCGGACCCGAAGTAGCCGGCGATCACGCCGCGGTTGTTGATCCCCAGCAACTGGTTAAACGTGAGGTCATTGCTGTTGTCGAGCGTACTGAACACAAAACGGCTGGCACCACGTGACTGGGGCATGCCATGCGCGCGGCTCGCACTGGCCGTGAGGCTGATATCGCTGTGCCCGTTCAGGATTAATGCGCTTGCGACGGCGCCTGAAACGGCGACGACGGCAATGCCGGTCGACACCGTTCCGCGTCTGCTCATTCGGGGTCTGCGCGGGGTCGCGCCTACCCGGTCAAACCTCGTTCTCACTATGATCCCCTTCCCATGCATCTCGATACGTCG
Organism: uncultured Actinomycetota bacterium; assembly: GCA_963727015.1. Classification (GTDB taxonomy): domain Bacteria; phylum Actinomycetota; class Actinomycetes; order Streptosporangiales; family Streptosporangiaceae; genus DATFVJ01. The sequence goes on from CAVSEV010000013.1 coordinate 277,200, forward strand.
CTTTGGGTCCGCTCCCCAAGCTGGCACGGCATAACGGCGGCTTAGGTCACCGACCTCGTACGCAACGGCCCGCGGCGGTCACGGTTGTCCATAGCGATCCGCAGCGATCCACGGCGGTGTGTCTGATCGCGAGCATGACGTTAGCGGCGCAAGACGGCCATTCCCGGCAACTTGGGGCCTGGGTCCTCGGACCGTAATATCTGGCTCGCCGACCTGCGGCTTCCGCCTCAGTCAATGGCTGTACTCGCCCTTTTTGGTGGCCGGCCCGGCCGCCGCCGCGCCACCCGCGCCGGTAGGACGGGAAACGATCGCGCCGCCTTGATCAGGCCTGCCGCGTACCCGGGACCGGGGTGAGCTGATCGATCGCACGCATCACCGCGGCCGTATTGGCCAGGTCGGCAAGCACCCGGTCCGCGCCCGAAGCGCGCAGCTGCGTCGTGGTGGCACGCCCGCTCGCCACGGCGATCACCCGGGCCCCGCCGATTCGTGCGGCCTCCACGTCGCGCGGCGAGTCCGCGATGTAAACAGCGCGGTTCTCACGCAGCGACGGGCCGTACTTCTCCGCGGCGCGGCGGTGCGCGAGCATTAGCAGCGTGCCCTTCGGGTAGGCCTCCGAGCCGTATCCGCCTACCTCGAGGTCGATATGCCTGTCGAGGCCGAACGCGCGCAGCTTCTCAATCGCGTTCGGCCGGATGCTGCCGGTCAGAACCGTCTGAACCACGTTCTTGCGCGAGGCAACGGCCAGCACGGCTTCCATGGCACCGGGCAGCAGCCGCCCGCGCTGCGGCAGCAGCGCCCGCCGCGCGGCGAACGCCGCGCCTAGCGCCTGGTTGAACCTGGCGAGCAGTTCGGCGGTCTGGTCGGGGTCGCCGCTGTCCGCGCTGTTCATCGCGAAGGATTCGAAAAAGATCTCCGACTCCGACTTACCTGCCATTGGCGCGAGCCGCACCAGCGGGCGGCCGGTCACCTGACGGAACGCCTCCACGTACGCTTCCCGCGTCACCTGTGCAACGTCGACCAGCGTCAGATCGATGTTCCACACAACCAGACGGTGAATGAGCACCTCCGGTGCGTAAGGGGCGGTCGGCACAGTCCGGCCCAGCTCAGGGACATTCCTGGCGCCGGCCAGCGCCGCCTGACAATCGCTTGCACTATCCCATGTGCACACCGGCGACGCACCCACAACCCCGCACAAACGGCCCCGTCTCAGCCGATAGTGGAGCTATCCGCGACGACGACTGCGCCGCCGGTGACCCCGGTCGCCGTCTGGGGTCGTGGGCGGCACTGCCGCGCCGCCAAAGCCACGGGACGCCCTAGCGTGGGCTGATCAGTACCGCGAGAACCTGGTCGACGATGCCGGTGACAACCCGGTCGGGGATCGGCGCTCCGTGCAGCAAGAAATGGCTCATCAGGAGGGCGGGCCCGACACCGGCTATCTCCGGCGTGAGCGCCCCTGGACGCACCTCGCCGCGGGCCGCTCCCCGACGCAGGATTTCGAGCACCTGCTGGTCCCGGTAGCTCGCCAGCCGGGCGCGGGCCGCGCGCACGCGCTCGTTGCCTAGTGACTCGGCGATCACGCCGCGGATGACCTCGCCGGTCGGCCCGGCCTGCCTGGCCGCCATGTTGCGGAGCAGGGTCAGGAGATCACCCCTGACCGTTCCGGTGTCCGGCGGCGCCTCCCGATCAGGCACGACATGGCGGATAGCTTCGACCACTAGCTCCGCGCGGCTTGGCCAGCGGCGGTAAAGCGATGCGTTGCCCGTGCGGGCACGCTGGGCGACGCGCTCCAGGCTTAGGTTCAGGTAGCCGACCTGGTCAAGCTCCGCGAGGGTGGCATCGAAGATCGCGCGCTCAAGTACTTCGCCGCGGCGCCGCGGCGCCTTCCTGTGATCGGCAGGAGAGTTGTCCGGCGGGGCCGGCCCGGGCCGGCTGACCATCCCGGCCGGTGGCTCTGTCCTGGCGACCGTCTCCACCCAGCCCGTCCTCTCCGCCCTGCTGACCATCCCGGCCGGCGCTGCCCCGCCGGCCGGCTCTGCCCCTCCGGTCCTTCCCGCCCTGCTGACCATCCCGGCGGGCGCTGCCCCGCCGGTCCTCCCCGCCCCGCCGGCCGGCTCCACGCTGCTGACCATCCCGGCCGGCGCTGCCCCGCCGGCCTCTGCCCCGCCCGCTCTGCCCCTCCGGCCGGCTCCACGCTGCTGACCATCCCGGCCATTTCGGCCTCCGCTGATTCCCTTGCGCCGCCGCCGGGCCGAGTCTAACGTGGATTTGGTTAGAGAAGAATTTTTTCTCTAACCAAATCCAACAGTACCTGGCCGGACGCGGGTTGGCAGTGCCTGCGGCAGAAGGGACTCGTCATGCCGCGACCGTCGGCGCAGGCCGCCCGGCCGTCTCCGGATGGGGCCGCAGATACCGGGGTAGCCGGTGCTGGAAACCGCCAGGTGCTCCTGATCTTCTCCGGCCTGATGCTGGGCATGCTGCTCGCCGCGCTCGACCAGACGATCGTCGCCACGGCCCTGCCGACGATCACCGGCGACCTGCACGGGCTGAACCATATCGGCTGGGTCGTCACCGCCTATCTGCTGGCGGTGGCGGTCGTGATGCCGATCTACGGCAAGGTCGGCGATCTGTTCGGCCGCAAACCCGTGTTCCAATTCGCGATCGTGGTCTTCCTGGTGGGCTCGGTGGCGTCCGGCCTCGCGCAATCAATGACCGAGCTGATCATGTTCCGCGCGGTGCAGGGGGTGGGCGCGGGCGGGCTGATGATCGGCGCACAAGCGATCATCGGCGATGTCGTCAGCCCGCGTGAGCGGGGCAAGTACATGGGACTGATCGGCGGCGTCTTCGGGCTGGCGTCAATCATCGGGCCGCTGCTCGGCGGATTCTTCGTGGACAACCTGTCCTGGCGGTGGATCTTCTACATCAACCTGCCCATCGGCGCTGTCGCTCTGCTTGTCACCGGCGTCGTGCTGCACCTGCCCAAACCGCAGACCAAGCCACGGATCGACTTCCTGGGCATGGCCCTGCTCGGCGGCGCCGTGGTCTGCCTGGTCCTGCTGACGAGCTGGGGCGGCACCACCTATGCCTGGGGCTCGCCGATGATCATCGGCCTCGGCACCGTTACCCTGGCGCTCGCGGCGGCCTGGCTGGTCTCAGCCCGGTACGCGGCTGAACCCGTGATCCCGCTTCGGCTGTTCCGCGATCAGACCTTCAACATTGCGTGCACGATCTCGCTCATCCTTGGGATCGCCATGTTCGGCGCGATCAGCTATTTGCCGACCTACCTGCAGATCGTCACCGGTGTCAGCGCGATCACGTCAGGGCTGCTGCTGCTGCCGCTGATAGCCGGCCTGCTGATCACATCCATCTCGTCCGGCAGGCTCATCGCCAGGACCGGCCATTACAAGGCCTACCCGATCGCTGGCACGGCGGTCGCCGGCGTAGGCATGTACCTCCTGTCCACCTTGCGAGCGGACACGACGCACCTCGCCTCGAGCCTGTACATGCTGATCCTCGGCCTCGGCATTGGCCTGATCATGCAGGTCATGGTGCTGATCGTGCAGAACAGCGCGGCCAGGCGTGATCTGGGCACGGCGACGTCATCGGTCAACTTCGCCCGGCAGATCGGCAGCAGCGTAGGTGTCGCACTGATCGGCGCGCTGTTCGTGCACCGCCTGGATGCACAGCTTTCCGCACGCATGCCCCGTGCCGCGGCAGGCCACCTGAGCGGCCAGCTCGTCAGCTCGCTCACACCGCACGGCCTCACTCAGCTGCCCGCGTCGATCAAGCATGCCATCGTGGTGTCCTTCGCTGACGCGCTGCCGCCGATCTACGCCTATCTGGTTCCGCTGCTCGCAGTGGCGTTCGTGCTCGCACTGATCCTGAAGGAGACACCGCTGCGCACGCACGCACACTTGACTGCGGCGCAGGCCGGCCAGCCGGGCACTGGACCGGGCCAGCCGGGCACGGGGCCGGCTCAACCCGGTACGGGGCCCGCTCCGCGCCCGGTGCCCGGATAGGCCCGGCCCGGCGCCGCTCGACGGGGCCCGCCGAGCCGGCCTGATCCCTGAATTGCCGTCAAGATCATCTGTTGCTGGCACACAATGGCCCATCAGGTGCCAGATCTGGCACACGATGGGCCATTGTGTGCCACCCCCAGGCCATCGCGTGCCAGCCCTAGCCCGGCCCTAGCCCATGTGCGGGTAGCGATAGTCGACGGGGGGCGAGAACAGCTCCTTGATGGTGCGGGCGCTGACCCAGCGCGTCAGGTTCAGGATCGAGCCTGCCTTGTCGTTTGTCCCGCTCGCCCGCGATCCGCCGAACGGCTGCTGGCCGACGACGGCACCGGTCGGTTTGTCATTGATGTAGAAGTTTCCCGCCGCGAACCGCAGCGCGTCGCTGGCCTCGGCGATCGCGGCACGGTCCCGGGCGATGACCGCGCCGGTGAGCGCGTAAGGCGCCACCTCCGCGGCCTGCCGCAGCATGGCCGTGTAGTCGCTGTCTTCATACACGTGCACGGAGAGGATCGGCCCGAAGTACTCCGTGGTGAACACCTCGTCGTACGGGTCGGAGCACTCAAGCACGGCCGGCCTGACGAAGTAGCCCTCTGAGTCGTCGTAGCCGCCGGTGAGGACCCGCGCGGACGGGCGTTCCGCCGCACGGTCGAGAGCCGCGCGATGTTTGGCGAAGGCCCGCGCGTCGATGACCGCGCCCATGAACAGCGACAGGTCGGACGCCACGTCACCGACGGACAGCGACTCGGCGAGGGACACCAGATCGTCGCCCATCCGATCCCACAACGACCGCGGGATGTAGGCGCGCGAGGCCGCCGAGCACTTCTGGCCCTGGTATTCGTAGGCACCACGGATCAGCGCCGTGATGAGCACGTCGGGGTCGGCGGACGGATGGGCGAACACGAAGTCCTTGCCGCCGGTTTCGCCAACGATGCGGGGATAGCTGCGGTAGTTCGCGATGCCGCTGCCGACGGTGGCCCACAGGTGCCGGAAGGTCGCGGTCGAGCCGGTGAAGTGGATCCCGGCGAGGTCGCGGTGCGCCAGCGCGACCCGGGAGACCGCCTGGCCGTTGCCGGTGACCATGTTGATCACGCCGGGCGGCAGGCCCGCCACCTCGAGCAGCACCATGGTCATGTGCGCGGCAAGCTGCTGCGTCGGCGAGGGCTTCCAGACCACGGTGTTGCCGAGCAGCGCCGGGGCGGACGGCAGATTCGCCGCGATCGCGGTGAAGTTGAACGGCGTGATCGCCAGCACGAAGCCCTCGAGCGGCCGGTACTCCATCCGGTTCCACGTCCCTGGCCCGGAGGCGGGCTGGTCGGCGAGCAACTGCCGGGCGAAAGACACGTTGAACCGCCAGAAATCGATGAGCTCGCAGGCCGCGTCGATCTCGGCCTGGAACACCGACTTGGACTGGCCAAGGATCGTGGCGGCGTTCATCGTGGCCCGCCACGGTCCCGCGAGCAGATCCGCCGCCTTCAGGAAGATGGCCGCGCGGTCGTCGAAGGACAGCGCCCGCCAGCCCGGCGCCGCCTCGCGTGCCGCGGCCACCGCCGCCGCGACGTCGTCATCGGTGGCGTCGCCCATCCGGCCGAGCACGTGCCTGAAGTTGTGCGGCTGTACCACGTCGATCTGCTCGCCGCCGCCCATCCGCCGCTCACCGCCGATGTTCATGGTCAGTGGCGTGGGCTCGCCCGTCAGCTCCTTGATCTTCCGCTCGACCGCCGCCCGCTCGGGGCTTCCCGGCACATACTGCCTGACCGGCTCGTTCGCCGGCACGGGCACGTTGGTCACAGCGTCCATGACAGATCGCTCCCGGTGCTTGATCCAACATCGCAGCCGCGCTGGTGTCGCGCGTGGCCCCCCGGATCGCGGGAACAGCGGGCGCGGCGCCAGAACCTCTGATGGGTGAATCGTGCCACGTCAGGCGGCGCCAAACTACGGGCGAGCCCGCGCTGGCCGGTTTGGCCGCGGCGCCGCGAACAAAAACCATTGGCCGCGGCCGGGCCAGCCTGGCTACCATCCGTACATCCCTGCACGACAAACCGGTGTCACCACGCACCGCCGTTCGGCATGCTTCGGGGGGTTTTGGGGGGCATCACCCAGCAAGCACGGCGCAGCACTGCCCTCCCGCCACGAACGAGCATGATCCTTAACGGCTCACGCGGTGCGCGCCAGCATTGACGAGGCACACCATGCGCGAGCTACCCGTCCCCGACCCCGGGGAACCCGACCATAGGTCGGCTGCACGCTACCTGTGGTGGGTCGCGCGCAGCCAGCCACGCGGGATGGTCGCGGCCGCGGCGACAGGAATCGTCTGGATGGTCGCCCAGGCGCTGATGCCCGCCGTCATCGGGCGCGCCATCGACGCGGGCGTGACCGCGCGGGACGGCGGCGCACTCGCATTGTGGACAGGCATGTTGTTCTGCCTTGGCGTGATACAAGCGGCCGCCGGGGTCGTGCGGCATCGCAACTCAGTGCTGAACTGGCTCGGCGGCGCCTTCCTGACCGTCCAGGTGACTGTGCGCAAGGCGGTCCAGCTCGGCGCGGCGCTGCCGAAGCGGCTCGCAGCGGGTGAGGTCGTCAGCATCGGCGTCTCCGACGTTATGCAGATCGGCGGCGCGATGGACATCTGCGGCCGCGGCAGCGGATCGGTCGTGGCCATCATCGTGGTCGCGGTGATCATGCTCAGCACCTACGCGACGGCTGGCCTGGTCACCGTGGCCGCGGTGCCGGTCATGGCCGTGGCGATGGCACTGCTTGTCCGGCCGCTCCACCACCGCCAGCAGGCGCAGCGTGAACGGCAGGCGCATCTGGCCACCCGCGCCTCTGACATCGTCGCCGGGCTGCGGGTGCTGCGTGGTATCGGTGGTGAGGACCTGTTCGCCGCGCGCTACGCCACTGGGTCACGGGACGTGATGCGGGCGGGGATCCGCGTCGGCGCGATCGACTCGCTGCTCGCCGGCGCCGAGATCCTCCTCCCCGGACTGCTGGTCGCGCTCGTCGTCTGGACCGGTGCGCGGATGGCGATCAGCGGTTCGATCACGCCCGGCCAGCTCGTCGCCTGCTACGGCTACGCCGTCTTCCTCACCGGCCCCATCGGGACGCTTACCGAGGCCGCTGACAAGATCACCAAGGCGCACGTGGCGGCCCGCAGAGTCACCTCGTTGCTGAACCTGCCGCCTGACATCACTGGTGCGGGGCTGGCGGACCGCGGCTGCCGGGACTGGGGAGCGCGGCGCCGGGCTGGGGACCGGCGAGCTTGTCGACGCGGAATCGGGTCTTGTGGTGCGTCCCGGCCTGGTCACCGCGATAGCGGCGGCTGCGGCGCCCGACGCGATCGCCATCGCGGACAGGCTCGGCAGGTTCTCGGCTGGCGAGGTGTCCTGCGGCGGGGTCAGGCTCGCCGACCTGCCGATCGAAACTGTCCGCCGGACGATCCTGGTGTGCGAGAACTCCGACCGGCTGCTCGCCGGGCGGCTCCGCGACGAACTCGACCCCTACGGGGCGGGAGAGGCGGCCCTGACCGACGCGCTGCGCACGGCTTCTGCTACCGACATCGTCGACGCCCTGCCGGCTGGCCTTGACGCCAGGATCGCCGACTCTGGCCGTGAGTTCTCCGGCGGCCAGCAGCAACGGCTCAAGCTCGCCCGCGCGCTCACGGCCGATCCGCCCGTGCTCGTGCTGGTCGAGCCGACCTCCGCGGTAGACGCGCACACCGAGTCCCGGATAGCGGCCAGGCTCGGGACCCGCGCGGGCGGGCCGGACGACGGTCATCGCGGCCACCAGCCCACTCGTCCTTGCCCGCGCCGACCACGTGGCCTTCGTCGACGGCGGCAAGGTCGTCGCCGAGGGCAGCCACGGCGAACTGCTCGCCAGCAATCCCGGATATGCCGCCACGGTAACCAGAGAGGAGACCTGATTTGGCTGGCACCCAGGCCGGCCGCGCCAGCGCACCGCCCGCCCACGCGCACCACACCGCCCGGCACCGCACCGCCCGGCACCGCACCGCCCGGCACCGCACCGCCCGGCACCGCACCGCCCGGCACCGCGCCGCCCGGCACCGCACCGCCCGGCACCACACCGCCCCGCACCGCGCCGCCCGGCACCGCACCGCCCGGCACCGCACCGCCCGGCACCGCACCGCTGGATGGCGCCGGTGCGGCCAGCGAACCGGCCCGGCCGATCCTGCCCATCGCGACCCGGCGGGAGGTCCGCGGCTACGCGCGGCGGCTAATGCTGCGCCACCCGTGGCAACTCGCCACCGCGCTGACCCTGCACGGCCTGGCCGCAACGGCCGGCCTGATCTCGCCGCGGCTGATCGGCAACCTGGTCCAGGCGGTGAGCGGCGGGCACCTGACCCGGCAGCACGTGGACCTGGTCGCGCTTACCATCGGCGGCCTGATCGTGACGCAGGCCGTGGTCCTGCGGTTCGCCGTCTACTGCTCAACGCGGCTCGGCGAACTCGTACTTGCGCAGCTGCGTGAGGATTTCGTCCGGCAGGTGCTCACGCTGCCGCTGTCCATGGTGGAACGGGCCGGCAGCGGCGATCTGCTCACCCGCACGACGCGGGACGTGGACGCGATGTCACGTGCCGTCCGCATGGCGGTACCAGAGACTCTGATAGCGATCGTGACCGGCGCCTTCGCGGTCGGCGCGCTGATACTCAACGGGCCGTTGCTCGCGCTGCCCTGCCTGACCGCGGTACCGCTGTTGTTCTTCGCGACGCGCTGGTACCTGGCTCGGGCGAGGGACGGCTACCTCGCCGAGAACGCCGCCTACGCGGAGCTGACGGAAGGTCTCGCGGAAACCGTGGCGGGCGCTCGCACCGTGGAGGCACTGCGGCTGCAGGCCCGCAGGCTCGCCCGCACCCAGGCCGACCTGAAGCGGGCCTGGCGGGCGGAGAGGTACACGCTCGGGCTGCGCATGGTCTGGTTCCCGCTGGTCGAGCTCGGCTACGTGATCCCGGTGGCGGCGACGCTCGGAATCGGCGGGCTCTTCACTCTGCGTGGCTGGGCCACTATCGGCCAGATGACCGCGGCGACCCTATATGTGCAGCAGCTCATCGATCCGCTGGACCGGCTGCTGAGCTCGGTGGACGAGCTGCAGGTGGGCGGGGCTTCGCTGGCGAGGCTGCTCGGGGTGGCGTTGGTGCCGGCGGATCGCGTGGAAAGTGGCCGCACGCCGGTCGGCGAGCACCTCGCGGCCGAGTCGGTCCGCTACGCGTACTCGCCGGGCAATGACGTGCTGCATGGTGTTGACCTGCGCCTGCAGCCAGGCGAGCGGCTAGCGATGGTGGGCCCGAGTGGCGCGGGGAAGTCGACGCTCGGCCAGCTGCTCGCGGGCATTCACGCGCCCCGCTCGGGCGCGGTCACCGTCGGCCGGGTGCCACTGGTCGACCTGCCACTTGGCGAACTGCGCGGCCAGGTCGCGCTCGTCACCCAGGAGCACCACGTCTTCCTCGGCACCTTGCGTGACAACATCGCACTGGGCGCAACTGGCGGGCACGTGGCTGATGACAGCATCCGCGCGGCGCTTGCCGCGGTGGATGCCCTGGAGTGGGCGCAGCAGTTGCCCGACGGCCTGGACACCATGGTCGGTTCGGGCCAGCTCACGCTTTCACCTGCTCAGGCGCAACAGGTGGCACTGGCGCGACTGGTGCTCGCCGACCCGCACACGCTGGTGCTCGATGAGGCGACCTCGCTGCTCGACCCACGCGCGGCACGTCATCTCGAACGTTCGCTCGCCGCGGTGCTCGATGGACGCACGGTGGTAGCGATCGCGCACCGTCTGCACACGGGCAGGGACGCCGACCGGGTGGCAGTGGTCGAGGACGGCCGTATTCGCGAACTCGGCTCGCATGAAGAACTGGTCGCCGCCGGAGGCGCTTACGCCGATCTGTGGCGATCCTGGCACGGGCATGCCCCAGGAGCCCCCGGCCCGGCTCACGAGGTGGCCACCGACATGGCCACCGACGTCGCCACCAGCGCTGTCACCAGCGCGCCGGCCCGGCTTCGACTCGGGCAACGGGTTAGTCCGGTAAACATCTGTGTCGCATGCTTGCGGCGGGTCGCTGGCGACTTTCAGAACGGGTCGCTGGCCGACTGCCAGAACAGGTGGGGAAGCTCGGACGCCGCGTACCACAGCAGTTCGTGACCTTCGGCGCTGTCCACCACGAATTTAGCGTCGTCGTCGCCCTTGTCCGCGGCCGGGAGCGCGCCGATCGCGGCCCGCACATCGGGCGCCGCGACAATGTCGTCGATGTGCGCGGAAACGACTTTGCCGAGCGGGACGGCCGACCCAACCAGGACCGCGGCGCGATCGGCGCTGCTGGCGCCGCGGCACACCGTTTCGCCGGGAATTTCAGCGGCTAGCACGACCCGCCGCCGCGGCGCTCCGGGGTTCGCGGCGAGCATCCGTAGCGAGGTGCGGGCGGCCGCGGTCATCGCCGCGTACTCGAGTTCATCGAGATCACCGGTCGCATACCACTCGCGCAGCGCGGGTGTGACGGCGAACGCGCAGATCGGTGGCGTGCCGAACTCACTCGTGTCAAGGGCGGCAGCGAGCGCCGGAAGCGTGGTTGGCAGATAGACGCGCATTTGCTCCTCGGACATTGCCGGTGATCCGGTGACCGCACCAGCCCGGTGTGCGCGGATGATCGAAGTCTGCCAGCAGACCGCGCCGGGTGGGCGCGAAATCCGGTGCCCGGTTCGGTGAGAGGGCGCTGTCGCAATGCCGTGCTGGTCCGTGCTGCCGGTGCGAAGCCGCAGCACCTAACACGGCCCTCGACGCGGGCCGAGCACGGCGATCACCGCTGCCGTGGCCTCGGCAAGCGGCATATGCTCCCAAAGCCGGACCACCCGCCAGCCCGCCGCCGCCAGTGCCAGGTCGGCAGTCCGGTCACGCTCCACGTTGCGGCGGAGTTTCGGCGACCAGTACCACTCGTTCACCGCTGGCTCGCGGCCATGCACAGGGCAGGCATGCCAGAAGCACCCGTCTACGAAGACGGCGACCTTCCTGGCCGTGAACACGATGTCCGGCCGGACCCGGACGCCCGGGCTAAGGTCGAGACGGTGATCCTTACGGTATCGGTAGCCCAGCCGATGCAGCGCGCTGCGCAGGGCAATCTCGGGCTTGGTGTTGGTGCGCCTGTTGGCGCGCATGTTGGCCGATCGCCCCTCGCTTGCCGCTTGGGGGCAGGAAGCGCTGGCCATCATACGAGCCCAAACAGATCCCGAACGGCTGCCGCGGTGGCTTCGTGGTCACGATGATGCAGACCGATCATGCCGAGCGCCTGCGCCGCGGCGACATTGGCCTCGATGTCATCGACGAAGACGCATTGCTGCGGCGAGAGACCGAGCCCGGCGAGCGCGTGCTTGAAGATTCGCTCCTCGGGCTTGCGCATGCCCACCTCGCTGGAGATGACGACGGCGTCGAAGAGGCCTGCGAACATCTCGCGCGGGTAGTCATTGCCCCACGAGTTGGACAGCATGCCGATCCGGATTCCGGCCCGGCGAAGCGAGCGCAGCAGCGCATACATGGGCTCGACCGGGGCCATTTCCGCGAACATCCGGCTGAGCAGGCCGCTGGCGGCCACCGCGGCGCCGTCGCTGCGCACTAGCTGCGCGGCGAGTAGTTCCTCGAACTCCTCCGGCCTGCTCTCGCCGCGTTCAAGCGCGTGTATCGGGTTGGCCAGCCCATCGCCGCTGTACGCTTCGCTGACCCACTGGCTCATCAGCACCCGGTAGGCGGGCTTGTCGATACCGTCCGCGTCCAGCCAGGCGGCCACGGCGGTGGCAACGGGGATCGTGAGGACGCCGCCCCAGTCGGTGATCAGGCCAACCGGCACGGACCGCTGCGGTTCCTGACTTTCTGACCGGCTCGCAAGCACACTCCCGATCCTAATGAAGCCTGCGCCTGAATGCGGCGGGCCGCCCGCGACTGCGCCGGTGAGGACTGGCGAGCCAACTGCGCTCAGCCTGGCGACCCCGAATCCTCTTATGGCTCACCGCCGCCTCGCGGTTGACTGTCAGTACTGCAGGCCGGCGCCGAACGGGTAGGCGGTCTTCCGATTGGACGCGGGCACGGCGACGGGCAGCAGCCCGGACGGCCTGACGGCGCCCATCAGGACGCCCGCCACCGCGGTCATGGATACGGCAGTGCCCGAGTACGTCGCGGCGGCGGCCGCGGCCGTGGGGAACAGCCCCAGGTCGTACGGCTTGCCTGTGGCCACGACGATCACCGGGGCGTACCCGGCCAGCACGCAGTGGACCGCGGCCTGCTGCACCGGATCGCGGCTGGCGTCCGTAGTCGCCGCGACGATCGCGCTGGCGCCGCGGGCCGAGCCGACGATGACCGCGCCCGCACGCTCGAGCGCGGCGGCGAGCGGCGCTGCGCCGGTGCCCGTGACGTAGACCCGTGCACCGCGATGTAGCGGCAGCACGCGGCCCGCGTTCCTCAGCAGTGTCACGGACCTGTCCGCGACGCGGGCCGCGACGCTCCTGTCCGCGGCGGTGTTTACCTGCCGCACGGCCGCGCTTGAATCCACGAACGGGCTTGTGAAAAGTCCGCGGTCCAGCTTAAGCGTGAGGATCCTGCGCACCGACTCGTCCAGGCGCGCCATCGAAATCTCGCCGGCTCGGATGGCGCCGAGCACGGCATCGTATGCCGTCTGCAGGCGCTGCGGCATCAGCAATTCGTCGCATCCCGCCTGGATCGCGCGTACCGCGATTTGCGCGTCGGTATAACGCTGGCGCACGCCCGCCATCTGCAGCGAGTCGGTCGTAACCACACCCTGGTAACCGAGGCTGACGCGCAGCACGCCGGTGATGATCTCCGGCGACAACGTCGCGGGATCCCCCGATCCGTCGAGCGCCGGCACGGCAATATGCGCCGACATGATCATGTCGGCTCCCCCGCGAGATGGCGGCCTCGAACGGCGGTGCGTCGATCTCCCGCCATTGCCGCAGGCTGTGGCGGATCACCGGGAGCCCGGTGTGGCTGTCGACGTTGGTGTCCCCATGCCCGGGAAAATGCTTCGCGGCAGAGGCGACCCCGGCGGCGTGGAAACCAGCGATCGCGGCCTGCGTCATCACGGCCACCAGCGCGGGCTGCGAGCCGAACGACCGGGTGCCGATCACCGGGTTGGCCGGGGCGACGTTCACATCGGCGACCGGCGCGTAATCCAGGTTGATGCCGACCGCGCGCAACTGCCGCCCGGTGGCGCGTTCGGCCGTCTCCACCAGGGCTGGGTCCCTGGTCGCCCCCGCCGCGAGCTGGCTGGGGAACGTCGCGAGAATGCCGTCAAGCCGGGAGACGATGCCGCCCTCTTGATCTGCGCCGATGGTGAGCGGCACCGCAGGCGGCTGCGCCATGGCGGCACGCTGCAGCCCATTGGACAGGCGCGCAACCTGCGCCGCGTCACGCAGATTGGCGCCGAAATAGATGACTCCGCCGAGGTGATACCTGCGCACCAGGTCAGCGCCTCCCTCGGCCGCTGCGATGCCTGGCACGGCCGACACGAAGAGCTGGCCGACCTTCTCCGGCAGGCTCATCCGCGCCGCGAGCGCCTCGATGTCGGTGCCGGAGTCGTGGCCAGGGCTAACCACAGGAACCGGATGCCGCGGGGCACGGCCTGATGGCCCGTGCGGCCCACCCGAGGCGGTGCGACCCGGCCTGCATGCGGTGACGCATGCGGTAAGCATAAGCAGGCAGCGGCCCCGATTCAGGCGGGTGCGTGACCGAACCCTGTACGTATGTCCAGCCCTGCCCTACTCACCGCGCGCTTCCCAGCCTCGCGCCCCAAGCTGGCCCCGCGATCCGTGCCCAGGCGGCGAGCCATCCGCCAAAGAAGGCTCATGCGCAAAAGAATGGTGGCTGCGGCGAGTACTGTCCGGTTCCGCCGAGTACAGCAGATCACCGGCTATCCAGGTGGACCGGGTCCGTAGATCGTCGCCGAGCCAGACAAGATCGGCTGCCGAGCCCGGGCAGATGCGGCCGAGATCCGGCCGGCCGATGAAGTCGGCAGGTATCCGGGTCGCCGCGGCAATCGCAGCGGTCAGGTCGACGCCGACGGCCACCATGTTCGACACGCCGACGTCCATCCGCAGGGCCGAGCCCGCCATCGTCCCGTCGGCGCGCACCGGTGGCGCGCCATCGCCAGCCGGCAGCTGGATCGGCTGCCCGCCGAGCTGGTAGCGGCCCGGCGGCATGCCCGCGCACGCCGCGGCGTCGGTGACAATCGCGATCCGGCCGGCTGCCGCCGCGAAGGCGATTTTGCAGACGATCGGCGCGACATGGTGCAGGTCCGCGATGAGGCCACTCGTGATGCGCGGGTCGCCGAGCGCCGCGCCGACCACGCCGGGCTCACGGTGGTGCAGCCCCGTCTGCGCGTTGAACAGGTGCGTCACCATCCGGGCGCCAGCATCCACTGCCGCCGCCACCTGGGCCGAGTTCGCGTCGGTGTGCCCCACGCTGACACGCACGCCAGCATCGGTCAGCAGCTTGATCGCTGTCATAGCACCATGACGTTCGGGGGCGAGCGTGACGAGCCTGAGCGCGCCGTCGCCCGCCGTCAAGAGTTCCCCGACCGCTTCGGGCTCCGGGTCGATGATCCATTCAGGATTGTGCGCGCCCCGGTGCCGCAGCGAGATGAATGGTCCCTCCAAATGGACGCCAAGTACCCGCGCGCCGAGCGGCAGCCCAGGCAGCAAGCCTTCCGTCGCACGTAGCGCCCCGGCGAGCCTGTGCACGGGGCCGGTGATAAACGTGGGCAGAAATGCGGTGGTGCCTGTCTCAGGGAGGCGCCGCACGACGGTCGCCCAGGCGGCGGTCTCGACCGCCGCGAGGTCGACACCGAAATGGCCGTTCACCTGGAGATCGACGAAGCCGGGCGCAAGCAGGCCAGCCGCGAGGTCGACGTCCGGTGGCTCCGCCGGGCGTCCCCGTCCCACTTCGGTCACCACCCCGTCGCTGACCCTCACGAAACCGGGCGACAGGATCTCCGCGCCGGTGGCAGGCACGACGCGGCCCGCAGCGATCAGCGTGTCCGCCACGATGCCCCCCTCCTGGCAGCAGCCCATGCACTCGCATCAGGCTCCTGCCGTCTCTACATGTAGTTCTGCCCCCGGACATGTAGTTCTGCCCCCGGACATGTAGTTCTGCCCCCCGGCGGAGCCATCCGTGCGGGCGGTCCGCCGACGGCTGGCCGTCCGGGCACTGTTGCCCGCAGGGCCCGGCGGCCGTCCCCCGGGCCAACAGCGGCTCCGCAGATCCGCTGTCGTCGCGCCGCGACAGCCGTTCAGTTTACTGCCCCGAAGGCGTCCGGGCCGGCGGACCGCGGCCCTGTCCCGCTGTTTCAGCGCGGGTCCCGCACACCGGGCGGCGGACCGCGGTCGCGGCCTCGCTGTGCGCGCGGCGGATCACGACGGCCCGGCACGCGAAAATGTCACAGGCATGCGCTACAACGAAGACACTGCGTGAGTACGCCTGAGCCGTCTGGCTGTTGCCGGAGTATGGACGTTTTCTGCCATTCCCAGGAGGCCAAATGTCAACGTCATCGTCGCCACGGGAAAGCCTTAATAGGGCAAGCGTAATAAAGTGGACAGAAGCACTGGCGTGTTCCCAGGGCATTGTGGCGCCCGGGGTTCCCGTGGTGCGGGCGGCGCGGGCACGGCGGCGCCAGCGTCGCGCTCCTGATCCGCCTCCGGGATCCTGGCCATTACCGTGCCCGAAGCCCGCCTCCCCCCTCCCAGATCCGGCACTCGCCGGGCTGCGCGCGTTGCCCGATCCGGCACCCCCATACGACGACGAGATCCACGCGATCCGGACGGGCCCGGAGGCTGTGGTACACGCTGATGACGGCGACAACCCGGCCCACCCGCCGCGTCCAGGCAATGCGGCGGGCGCGAGCGAAAGCCCCGGCAGCGGGGCTGGCGGCAGGCCAGATGCGGGGCCCCGGCCAGCCGGCGACGGCGCGACGCGGCCGGCGCCGGCCTGGCCAAGCCAGTTCGCCCAGGTTCTTGCCGAGACGCTGGCCGGATCGAGGCCGTCACGCCAGCTGACACCGTGGACCACCGAGCGTGCCAGGGGCCACATCCGGCGCCTGGGTCCCCTGCTCGCGGGCAGCCAGGAGCCGCGAATACGGCGCATCGTCGCAAGTACACCTTCGTCCGGCGTTGTCGAGATGGCGGTGGTGGTGCGGTTCGGGCCGCGGGTTCGCGCGCTCGCCGTCCGGCTGGAGCGCGCGGACTCCGCCCGCGCAGCCGCATGGCAGTGTACGGCCATCGAGGCCGCGTAACGACTGCCGGGCAGCCCCAGGCGGGTATCAGTCGGCCGCCCGTGTCCGCGGGTCGCCATGGCAGCGCTTGAACTTACGGCCAGAGCCACACGGGCACGGCTCGTTGCGGCCAACCCGGGCGAATTCACCGCTGCCAGCGGATTCCGCGCGATGCTCGACGCCACCGTCGGCGCCGTCCATCGTTGGCGCCGAATACTCCAGTCTCGCCGGGCGTTGCGGTTTCTTGAGCCCGGGCGGAAGAGCCGCGCCTGCGGTCGCCGCCGCGTCGGCAGCCGCGCCGCCTGGGCGCGCTGGGCCGCTGGCGGTGGCGCCAGCCGCTCGGCCCGCTGCGGCACCCGACGCCCGGCCCGCTGTGGCACCCGAGCCCTGGCCCGCTGCGGCACCAGAAGCCCGGCCCGCTGCGGCACCCGAGGCCCGGCCCGCCGCGGCACCCGAGGCCCGGCCCGTGCCGGACGCGCCACCCGAGGCTCGAGAACCGACCGCGGTACTCCCCGCGACGCCGCCCTTTGCGGCCGTCTTGGCAGTGGTCTTGCCGCTGGTCTGGGCACCACTGTTCTGGGTCGTCTGGGCGGCGGCCTGAGCGCCCGCCTGAGCCCCGCCGATGACCAGATTCGGCACGGCCGCCTGGCGCGTCGCGCCGATCGGCGTCTCCTCGACAACCGGGTTATCCTGCACCTCGACCTTGAGGTTGAACAGATAGCCGACCGACTCCTCGCGGATAGCGTCGAGCATCGCGTTGAACATCTCGAAGCCCTCCCGCTGGAACTCGATCAACGGGTCGCGCTGCGAGTAGGCACGCAGGCCGATGCCCTCCTGCAGATAGTCCATCTCATACAGGTGGTCCTGCCACTTCCGGTCCAGCACGGAGAGCACGACCCGGCGTTCGAGCTCGCGCATCACCTCGGGCGTCATCTCCTCCTCGCGCCGGTCATAGGCCTCCTGCGCATCACGCTTGACCCGCTCAACGATAAACTCGGCGGTCAGCCCGGCACGCTCCCCGCCAGCCTCCTCGACGAGCTCGTCCTGGGTGATTTTCACGGGATAGAGCTGGTGGAAGGCCTGCCACAGCTTTTCTAGGTCCCACTCTTCCGGGAAACCGTCGCTCGTCGCGCCGACAACGTAACCCTCGATCACCTCGTCGATCATCTTGCGGACCTGTTCATGCAAGTCCGCACCCTCAAGCACCTCACGGCGCTCACCGTAGATGACCTGGCGCTGCCGGTTGAGCACCTCGTCGTACTTGAGCACGTCCTTGCGGA
The DNA here is from genome assembly GCA_963727015.1 of uncultured Actinomycetota bacterium. Taxonomy (GTDB): domain Bacteria; phylum Actinomycetota; class Actinomycetes; order Streptosporangiales; family Streptosporangiaceae; genus DATFVJ01. Next base: position 294,764 of record CAVSEV010000013.1, read on the forward strand.
TCTCGAAGTTCTGCTGCTCCACCTGGTGCTGTGCGGACCTGATCGCGTTGGTGACGATCTTCGATTCGATCGGCACGTCCTCGGCGAGCTTGAGGGTCGACATGATCGACTCCACCCTGGCCGAGTTGAACATCCGCATCAGGTCATCCTCGAGGGACAGGTAGAAGCGGGTCTCGCCCGGGTCGCCCTGCCTGCCGGACCGCCCGCGTAGCTGGTTGTCGATCCGCCGTGACTCGTGCCGCTCGGTGCCGAGGACGTACAGGCCGTCGGCGGCCACAACCTGCTCGTGCTCCTCCGCGACCGCGCGGCGCGCCTTCTCGAGCGCCTCCGGCCACGCCGCCTCGTAGTCTTCTGGCGTCTCCAGCGGTGACAGGCCCCGCTGGTGGAGCTCGAGGTCGGCCATGAATTCAGGGTTGCCGCCGAGCATGATGTCGGTGCCCCGGCCTGCCATGTTGGTCGCAACGGTGACCGCGCCGAGCCGGCCCGCCTGTGCGACGATCGCCGCCTCCCGCTCATGCTGCTTAGCGTTGAGGACCTCGTGCGGCACTCCGCTGCGCTTCAGCATCTGCGACAGGATCTCGGATTTCGCGACACTCACCGTGCCGACGAGAACGGGCTGGCCCTTCTCATGCCGCTCGGCGATGTCACCGACGCAGGCGGTGAACTTGGCTTGCGCGCTCCGGTAGATGACGTCCGAGGCGTCCATCCTGACCATCGGCATGTTCGTCGGAATCGGCACCACGCCGAGCTTGTAGATCTGGTGGAATTCGTTCGCCTCTGTCATCGCCGTTCCGGTCATTCCCGCAAGCTTGTCGTACAACCGGAAGTAGTTCTGCAGCGTGATCGTCGCGAGCGTCTGGTTCTCTTCTTTGATCTGCACCGACTCCTTGGCCTCGATGGCCTGGTGCATGCCCTCGTTGTAGCGGCGGCCGTGCAGGATCCGCCCGGTGAATTCATCCACTATGAGGATCTCGCCGTTCATGACGACGTAGTCCTTGTCGCGCTTGAATAGTTCTTTCGCCTTAAGCGCGTTGTTGAGGTAGCCGACAAGCGGCGTGTTCACCGGGTCGTACAGGTTCTCGATGCCGAGCACGTCCTCGACCTTCTCCACGCCAGCCTCGAGGATCCCGACCGTCCGCTTCTTCTCATCGACCTCGTAGTCGCCCTCGCCGTCCTCGCCACGGCGCAGCCGCGGCGCGATCTTGGCGAACTCCACGTACCAGCGGGCGCTCTGCTCGGCAGGACCGCTGATGATCAGCGGGGTACGCGCCTCGTCGATGAGGATCGAGTCGACCTCGTCAACGATCGCGAAGTTGTGCCCGCGCTGTACGCATTCGTCGAGTCCCCAGGCCATGTTGTCGCGCAGGTAGTCGAAACCGAATTCGTTGTTGGTGCCGTACGTGATGTCGGCCTCGTACGCCTTGCGCCGCTCGTCCGGGGTCATCTGGGCGAGGATGACGCCAACCTCGAGACCGAGGAACCTGTGGATACGGCCCATCCACTCGGCGTCGCGCCTGGCCAGATAGTCGTTGACCGTGATCACGTGGACGCCGTTGCCCGTCAGTGCGTTGAGATAGGCAGGCAGCGTCGCGACGAGGGTCTTGCCCTCGCCGGTCCTCATCTCTGCGATATTGCCGAGATGGAGGGCGGCACCGCCCATCATCTGGACGTCGAAGTGACGCTGGCCGAGCGTACGCCTCGCTGCCTCCCGCACCGTGGCAAACGCCTCGGGCAGCAGGTCGTCGAGCGACTCCCCGTCGTCGTGCCGCTGCTTGTACTCGTCGGTCAGGGCTCGGAGCTCGGCGTCGGTCTTCGCGACGAAGTCCTCTTCGATCGAGTTGACCTGGTCGGCGATCCGCTTGAGCCTGCGCAGGATCTTGCCCTCGCCTGCGCGCAGGACCTTATCGATGATGGCTGGCACTCTCGTCGCGCTCCTCGCGGATTATCTGACCTCTCCTGGCGACCACGCGCCACAGCCGGCAGGCAGCTACCTGTCGGTGGCGCACGGATGCCACGGCACTGGAAATCATCGTAGGCGACCGTCGCGGCAAAACAGAGCTTCCTATGATGGGGGGCGGGAGTTTGCTTCGCGAACGCACCAACCACAATGATAAGAGCGGCAGGGTGAGAGGAGTTGGGCGCATGGCCGACCAGGCATCATCAGGCATCGCTGCGGTGCCCGGAGCGGGTCAGCCCGCTGCGGGCAACGCTGAGCTCGCCGCCGCGATGGGGGCTGGCGCTGCTCCTTACGGACATCACGGCAGGCCCGCCTCCTGGATCGCCGTCAGCATCGTCTTGGTCGGCTTCATCGTCGGTGGAGCCGGGCTCGTGTTCGGGCCGACGTGGTTGCTGTTCTGGGTCGGCATGGGCGTCGCGGGTGTCGGCGGGATCTTCGCTCTTAGCACCGGAATCTTCAACGACTGGTACTGAGGGCACCCTCGAAGCCTGATCATAGCTGACCCCCCGCCACCGCGGCGTTTTGTTGCGCGCCAAAACTGTCAGACCCCGCAGCTAGCATCGGCGACGTGACCCTACCTACGCCTGGGGCCGCAGCGCGGTCGCCTGAACTGACCCTCTCCGCCGACGACGTTCGCCGGATCACCCTGCGTGCGCAGGGATTCCTAGGGGCGAGCGGTCGGCGTGGCGGCGTCAATGGCATGATCCACCGCATCGGTGCGGTGCAACTTGACACGATCAGCGTGCTGGCACGGTCACACGAGCTTGTCGCGTACGCCCGCCTTGGGCCGATCGGCCGCGACCGGGTCGAGCGCTCCTACTGGCATCCACGTCGGCCGACCGCGTTCGAGTACTGGTCGCACGCCGCGTGTGTCGTGCCGATCGACCGGTGGCCGTACTACGCCTTCCGCAGGCGCTCGTTCCGCGCGCGCGGACTGCGCTGGCATGAGGTGCCAGAACGTGCCTGCAAGGAGGTACTCGCCAGGCTGCGCGCCGAGGGCGCGCTGACCGCGACCCAGCTAGGCGGCGCCAAAGCAGGTGGACCCTGGTGGGACTGGTCTGACGTCAAGATCGCAGTGGAATGGCTGCTCGACATCGGTGAGGTCGTCTGCGCACGGCGGTCTGGCTGGCGCCGGGTGTACGACCTGCCGGAGCGGGTAATTCCGGCAGATCTTCTCGGCAGCGAACTGTCCGATGCGGAGTGCATGAGCCATCTCGCAGGTGTCGCGGCGGGAGCGCTCGGTGTGGTCACCCGTGCAGATCTAGTCGACTACCACCGGCTCCGCAACTTCGGCCCGAGCCCGGCGGGCCACACCGGCATGACGGACGATGGCGCCGAGGCCGCGGGGCTTGTCCCGGTCATGATCGACGGCGCGCGCCCGGTACCGGCCTGGGCCGACCCGGCTGCGCTCGCCGAAGCACCGCGCGGACGCCACCGGACCACCCTGCTTTCACCGTTCGACTCGCTCATCTGGGACCGCAAGCGGACACAGCGCACTTTCGGCTTCGACCACAGCCTGGAGGCGTACCTACCGAAGACGAAACGCGTGCACGGCTACTTCGTGATGCCACTGCTCGCGGGCGGCCGCCTGGTTGGCCGGGTGGATCCGGCCCGTAGCGGACAGACCCTGATAGCCCGACATGTCGGTATCGACAAGCCCGCCGCCATCACGCCCATGGCCAACGCCCTGCGCGAAGCCGCAGAGTGGGTCGGTTGTTCCGCTATTCAGGTGGAGCAGGTCAATCCTCCCCACCATGCCGAACGGTTGCGCGCCGCTCTCGCCTGACCACCTCGCAGCGGTCTCGCCTGACCACCTCGCAGCGGTCTCGCCTGACCACCTCGTAGCGGTCTCGCCTGACCAGCCGCGCGGAAAGCTCACGTTCGGCATGCCACGCGCGGCTCCCGCTTAGCTGAGCTCGATCAGCTTCTCCCTCACGGCGACCATCACGGCTTCCATCCGGGAGTGGATCTGGAGTTTCTCCAGGATGTTCCGCACATGGTTCTTCACCGTGTTTTCCGAGATGAACAGCTCCCTTGCGATGTCGCGATTGCTCGAGCCCTTTGCCACGAGCTTGAGAACTTCCATCTCACGGTCGGTGAGCTTGGGCACCGGGACCTGCTCTGACCGCTCCTCGCCTTCCCGCCTGGCGAGCGTCGCGAATTCGGTAATGAGTTTCCCGGCCATCGACGGATTGATCAGCGACTGGCCACCGTACACGGCGCGGACTGACTCCGCGACCTCGTCAAGGGGGATGTCCTTGAGCAGGTAACCGCTGGCACCTGCCTTGATCGCGTCGAAGAGGTCCTCCTCCTCGTCGCTGATCGTAAGCATAACGATCTTCGCACTCGGGCTGGCCGCCTTCATCGACGCGCAGGCGTCGATGCCGCTGCTACGGGGCATCCTGATGTCCATCAGCACAACGTCGGGCAGCGCCGCCGCCGCCCTGGCAACCGCCTCGGCACCATCGCACGCCTCGCCGACCACTTCGATATCGGCCTCATCCTTGAGGACCATCTCGAGCCCACGGCGGAACAGCGCGTGATCATCGACGATCAGCACGCGAATCGGCTCGGCGTGCCGCCCGCGCTCCCGCTTGCCGGGATCTGCGCTCACCGTTCCTCCAGCACTGGTGTACTCAACCACGGCTGCCGGAGGCGGCCGCCGACGGTACCTGCAGGTAGCGGGCAGCCGGAAGCCACCTGCCACCCGTTACTGACATTCACCCGGCGCGCAGGCACCGGACCCCTGTAATCAGACTCTGGCGGAGCCGGTCACGACACGCAAGCTCCGGAGCGCTGCGTGTGGATATAGCAGACCGCGAGACGCGCCCGCGACACCGGTTCAGCGGCGTCGCGGTCGCGCAGGTCAGCCCTCCACGAGGCGGATCACCCCGTAGTCATAGCCGCGCCTTCTGTAGACGACGCTCGGATGACCGCAGCCGGAATCGCGGAACAAAAAGAAGTCGTGACCGACCAGTTCCATCTCGAACAGCGCCTGGTCTAGCGTCATCGGCCTGGCTGGGTGCGACTTCTCCCGCACGACAAGCGGGCCGTCACCATCCATCTCGATGGGAACGACCCCATCAGCTGCTTCGGCATCACCCACCGCGCCATCCATATCGGGCCGGGCCGGCGCGCGCGCCACCGAACCATTCGAGCTGCCCGCCTGCGCATCCCCCATCGCGGCGATTGCCGCGGCGTCGGCGGCCATCAGCCGGACCGAAGCATGGTCGCAATTGCGGGCATCACGCCGGTCATTCGCACGGCGCAATCGCGATTCCAGCTTGGCGAGCGCAAGATCGAGGGCGGCATAACGGTCGTCGGCCGCCGCCTCAGCCCGGATCGCCGGTCCACGGTGCCTGATTGTGAGTTCGACGCGCTCCCGACGGCCCGCCTGCCGCGGGTTACGCTCCTGGGTTACCTCCACATCGACCCGGATCAGCTTCTGATCCAGCTTCTCGATCTTGGCGAGCTTGACGGCCGCCTGCTGACGGAACCTCTCCGGTACACCAGTTCGGCGACCCTTGAAGACGATGTCCACTTGGGACCCCCTTCCGCGCAACACGCAACGGCAGCACCCGCCCGGCCGACCTGGTCTTCGTCCCCACATCCGCCTGCTGAGGGCCTCGCGGCGTTCCTGTTGCCACTACTGCTCTTCTCCCTGCCCGGAGGACGTCTGATCCGCCGGCGGGGCAGGACTTACCCCTAAGCCGCACCGTGATCGGTCGACGAGAAGTCGCCTTACGTGGGCCGCTTCGCCTGCGGCTGGCATCGGCTTGCCGGATAGAGCGTCCCTCTGCAGGGGCGCCCTGCCCGACGCAACCACGGACCCGGGCGGGTGCCATGTGACGAACGCTAACCCGCCAGAGGCGGAATGTCAGGAGGCATGGGCGGGATATCGCCGTGATCAATCACACAGAGTTCAAAGATTCTCACCGCAGATCAACCTGGGTACACCGGAGCGTGGCCATGTACGTACTGGTACGCGCCCGCGGCCTGCCAGATCGATCCATTCAGATCCGGCAGTTGCAGCAGTGTGCCATCACTTAGGGCCGCGAGCAGCTGGCCGTCGAGCGATGCGGCGATCGATACCGTGTGTGGCTGGGTGACGATGGGCCTGGACTGGCCGCCGTCCACCGGGACCTCGTACAGCAGCGAACCTGATGGTGGCTGGGTCAAGGCGATCACGTCGCCCGTGTCGTACCAGATCAGATCGGTGAAATCAGTGACGTCGGTGCCAATGGGGACCGCCGGGGGGTGCGCCTTGCCTATCGCCACCTGGCCCCCCGCTCGTACGATCGCGGCCAGCCACAGGCGCGAGTGCGCACCCGATCCGGTCACCATCGCCACCCGCACGCCGTCCGGCGCTACGCGCAGCGCCGTGACCGGCCCAATATCTGGCATGCTCACCGGCACCGGCCGGACGCCGTGATCAAGCCACCACACCTGCGTCCGGTCGCCGACCCGCCCGACGGCCCACAGACCGTCGGTGTCCCATGACAGCGACGTGATGGCCGTGGCGGTCAGCTGGCGAGTCAGCGTGCCGTTCTGAGTCAGGCCACCGGTGTAAAGCGCACCGCCGGACACCCCGGCCAGGGTCATCTGGTCCGGTGACACGGCGATCCTGTCGAACACCACTTGGCCTGCCGCCGCGGGCCCTGGCTGCGGACTGTCCGATCGAGGGCCGTACAAGCCCGCCACGCGTCCCTTGGTGTCGACATAGTAGGCTTGCGCGTCCGGGGCCGATGCGACCGGCGGCTGGCATATGGACAATTGCAACGCGGTGCACGACGACATGTTCACCGGCTTCCCGTTGATCTCGAACACCACCGACTGAATCGAGGCGGAACCCGGCTGCGGGTATGCCGGAGGGCCTGCCAGCGTCTGCAACAATTGCTGTGCCATATGCTCGCGCTGCGGCGGTAGTGTGCGCGCGGCCGCACCACCGAGGTTGACGGTCGCGGTGCTGCCGGTGACGGAGGTGCCGAGCAGAGCGGTACCCGGCGGAAACTCAGTCTTCGTGCCGCTCTTAAGCCATCCTTGTGGCCCCTGCTGCAGCGCCGCGACCAGGCGGGCCACCAATTGCTGCGCGGTCGCCTCGGCGGGTACGTAGACCGGATCGGGCACGAGCGACAACAGCGACGGATCGAAGAAGTACAGGTCACGTGAGCGGAACGCCCTGCCGACGTCGCTCTTGGAGAACAGCAGTTCGTCCGGCGGATTGACGATGCGCCACTGTCCGTTGACGCGGACCACAGTGAAGTTCGTCGGGCTCGGGACGGTACCCTGCTCGGTCGCCTGATATTGGCCGTCCTCACTGATCGTGCCGAGCAGATTGCCGGTGGCCTGCATCGTCACCGTGTTCGCCTGGACAGAGTCCGCCGCGACGGACGGCATGTCCGCGAACTCCAGAACCGATGACCCCGGCCGCCATGCCCTCGCCGCCGAAGGCGTGAGGTACTCACGCGCGATCGCGTGGTTGTTCGTAAAGTTCGCGCTGGCAAGCAAGAACCCGTAAACGATCGTGCCAGGATCCCAGCCCGGCTGCGGCCCAGATGGGATCATCTGGACGAACCCAGCCGGCTGGCCACCATTCTGGGCCATCGTGGCGGAGGTGACCACGCCACCGTCCGGCACAGCCGCGCAGGCGCTTACCAGCGCGATGGCGAGACCGGCGCACGCGACGGCGAGCGCCCGCCGCACCGTCACCCGGGCGCCGCGGCGCTGCGCAAAGCGGCGAGGCACGGGCGCGGTGAGCACGGGGTCCTCACATGCAGGCACGGCGGGCGCGGGGCCCTCGCGCGTAGACGCTGCAGCCACGGCGGGCGCGGCCGGCCCGGGGTCCTCACATGCAGGCACGGCGGGCGCGGGGGCGCCAGTTTGGCGACCTTCAGCCACCGGCGCTCACTTCCCTGCGAGGGAGGTCGGACTCGGCAAGCCCGCTCATGTCAATGCCGAACACTGGGCCAGCCGAACCTGGCGGGACAAGCGGGAGCGGAGATCCCTGAAGCTCTTCGCCGGCACAGCGGGGCAAGGTGAGCCGGAACACCGAGCCTTTGCCGACTTCGCCCCAGGCTTGCAGCCAGCCACCATGCAGGCGTGCATCCTCGAGCGCGATCGACAGCCCGAGCCCGGTCCCACCGCTGGTACGCGCGCGTGCTGGATCGGCGCGCCAGAAGCGGTCGAACACCATCGTCTCCTCGCCTGGCCGCAGGCCCACCCCGTAGTCCCGCACGGCGATGGCGACCGCGTAGCTGTCGATGGCCGCGCTCACCAGAACGTCCTTGCCTTCACCATGCTCGACCGCGTTGACAATCAGATTGCGCAGAATCCGCTCGACCCTGCGGCCGTCGACGTCAGCGATGCAGGGATCCCCGGGCAACCGGAGCTCGACCCCGCTGCCGCGACGCTCCGCGATCTGCTGCGCATCCGCCACCGCGCGCAGCACGAGATCGCGGATGTCAACCTGCTCGGTCTCCAAAGTCGCCGCGTTCGCGTCGTACCTGCTTATCTCCAGCAGGTCGACGAGCAGCGACTCAAACCGTTCCAGCTGGCTCTGCAACAACTCGGCCGACCTTGCCTCAGCCTCTGCGAGCTCGTCCTTTGCCTCGAAGAGCACGTCGGCCGCGATCCTGATCGTGGTCAGCGGCGTGCGCAGCTCATGCGAAACGTCGGAGACGAACTGCCGCTGAACCTTGGAGAGTTCCTGAAGCTCTGCGATCTTGTCCTGCAGGCTCCTGGCCATCTGGTTGAACGAAGTGCCGAGCCTGGCCAGATCGTCCGTGCCGTGCACAGCCATCCGCTCCTCCAGATGCCCGCCGGTCAGCCGTTCCGACGCTTGAGCCGCTTCCCGCAGCGGTATGACCACCCATCGCGTCACCAGCGAGGCGATCGCGGCGAGCAGCAGCACGAGCGCCAGCCCCACTCCGGCCAGCGTGCGCTGCAGCAACAGGAGGGTCTGCTGCTCCTGATCAAGCGGGAACAGGTAATAAAGCTGGTAGTCGCCCAAGGGAGCGCCCACGACGAGCGCGGGTACCGAGCCATGTGCGCGCTGCAGCCGGGTCGGCACCGACATAAGCAAGGTGTCGTCTCCGGTGCGTTGCTCGGCAGTGACCTGCGTGATCAGCGGTGCCGGGATGCTGCAGCTCGCTTGATGCTGATCGCCGCACCAGGTAATTGAGTAGTAAGGCTCCGAGCCAAGAATGCGCGGTGCGGTCCGTACCACCACGACATACGGATTGCTCACGCTGCTGCGGGCCTGCAGCTGATTTGCGAGCGGCGCACCGAACGCCTGCGGATCGGACGGTGACGGCGCTGTGTCGAACCCGGCCTCGCCTCTCGCCGTGGCCATGCCCCCGGAGAGTTCGTCCTGCGCGGAAAGCTCCTTGTTGCGCAGCAGGCCGACGCTGATCTGCTGCAGCAGGAAGAACCCGAGAACCGCGACAACCGCGGCAGAAAGGAGCAGCGTGGTCGCGACGACCCGCAGCTGAAGGGAACGGCGCCAGCGGATAAGGAACCTGACGACCAGGCGCCGGCCCTTCTTGCGGGCCCGCCTGGCGAGGTTGCGGCCCCGCCTGGCGAGGTTGCGGGCGCGCCTGGCGAGGTTGCGGGCGGGCCTCAGATGACGAGCCGCGCCAGCCGTCGTCCGCCTCCCTGTAGCTGCCCCCTCCATGACCTTCGTCACCGCGTTAGAGCCACCGTGTCCGTCGCTACTGTCCGTCGCTACTGTCCGTCGCTACTGTCCGTCGCTAACTGTCCGTCGCTAATGTCCGTCGCTGGCTGTCCGTCGCTGCCCTGCCGCTGTCATTGTCCGCCACACCAGCGCGGCAGGCATCATCAGCCCGGTCCCGCCTTGTAACCCACGCCGCGCACGGTCACCACGATGTCCGGGTGCTCGGGGTCTTTCTCGATCTTGGCGCGAAGCCGTTGCACGTGCACGTTGACCAGCCGGGTGTCGGCAGCGTGCCGGTACCCCCACACCTGCTCGAGCAGCACCTCGCGGGTGAATACCTGGCGGGGCTTACGTGCGAGCGCAACAAGCAGATCGAACTCAAGTGGCGTGAGGTTGATCGGCTCGCCCTGACGCTTGACGGAATGCCCGGCGACATCGATCGAGATATCGCCAATTTCCAGCACCTCCGGGGCCGGGTCGTCGGTTCTGCGCAGCCGTGCGCGCAGACGGGCGATGAGCTCCTTGGGCTTGAACGGCTTGACGATGTAATCGTCAGCGCCCGACTCGAGGCCGAGAACGACATCGACGGTGTCGGTCTTGGCCGTCAGCATCACGATCGGCACCCCGGACTCGGCGCGGATCTGCCTGCATACGTCTATCCCGTCGGCGCCAGGCAGCATCAGATCCAGCAGCACGACATCCGGGCGCGTATCGCGGAACATCTCGAGCGCCTTGTCACCGTCGGAGACGAACGTCGGCTCAAAGCCTTCACCGCGCAGCACAATCCCGAGCATCTCGGCAAGAGCGGCGTCGTCATCGACGACAAGCACACGTCCTTTCATGGACCTCATCGTTTCACGTGTTGTGAGCTGAGCCGCCGTGAACGGCAGTCACCACATCCCCAGGGGCTGGCGAGCCGGCGGGGAGCAGCACACGAAGGGTATCCGGACCAACAGGTGCGGCCGCAATACCAAATTCGGACACTATTGCTGTGATCAGCTCGGGCGGCGTGATGTCGAAGGCCGGGCTGTAGGCGCCGGCATCCTCAGGAGCCACCGCGCGGCCGCCGAACGACAAGACCTCACCCGCGGGGCGCTGCTCAACCACGATCGCGGCACCGTTCGGCGTGCCGGGGTCCACTGTCGAGGCCGGCGCCACCACCACGAACGGCACGCCGTGCCGACGGGCGAGCACAGCCAGGCCATACGTGCCCACCTTGTTGGCGACGCTGCCATCGGCCGCGATGCGGTCCGCGCCGACCAGGACGATGTCCACCTCGCCCCGGGCGAACAACGAGGCTGCTGCCGCGTCGGGAAGGACCGTATAAGGCATTCCCGCGCGCCGTGCCTCCCATGCGGTCAGCCGGGCCCCCTGCAGTAGTGGCCGCGTCTCGTCCACCCAGAGCATCCGCAGCCGCCCGGCCCGGTGCGCAGCCACCGCGACAGCGAATGCGGTCCCCTCCCCCGCAGAAACGAGAGCACCGGTGTTGCAGTGGGTGAGCACGCGGGCCTGGTTCGGCACCAGGGTGAGACCGCGGGCAGCCATCGCCGCACTCGCAGCGGCGTCCGCCCGCTCAATCGAACGCGCCTCCGCGAGCGTTGCGGCCCGCGCAAGCCGTTCAGGATCTGGCTGGGAAGTACCGTTGCTGGTTCGGAGCGCGTCCTCGTACGCGGCGAGCGACCGCCGCACGCCCCACGCGAGGTTGACGGCGGTCGGCCTGGCGGCGGCGAGCGCATCGGCCGCGGCTGCCACATCGTCGCCGCGCTGCGCCGCGAGCGCGACGCCGAACGCGCCAGCCACGCCGAGCATCGGCGCGCCGCGAACGACCAGCCGCCTGATCGCGCCGATAAGCGCGGGCACGTCACCGCAGACCAGTACGGACATCTCGGCGGGCAGGAGCGTCTGGTCGAGCAATGCGACAGCCGGGCCCTCCGGAGGGTCCAGCCAGCGGAGCGTGGGAATCATTTCCACACAAAGAGTGTGCGTCATGCCACTCCGGCAGGAAAACTCGTAGTCTGCCGCGCAGCGGGCCGCGGCCTCGGGCCTTTCTGGTGCCAGGATGAGCGGTACGCATCGCATTGACGGCGGGAGCCAAAGGATGAGCGACGGACCGGCGTGGAAGCCGCCGGAACAAGGAGAAGGTTCGTGGGGGTCAGGGCCGCCGCCGGGCCAAGGCGCAGGACCCTGGGAACACCGCCGCCCGGGCCAGAGGCGCAGGACCCTGGCCGCCGCCGGGACCAGAGCCAGGGATGGCCGCCACCGAATCCGCCTGACTACGGCGGCGCCCGGATACGGCGGATACGGCGGCCCGGGCCAGGGCGGATACGGCGGCCCGGGCTAGGGCGGATACGGCAGCCCGGGCCAGGGTCGGATCCGGGGCGCCGTGGCCGCCGCCTGCGCCGAAGCCCGGTGTGATCCCGCTCCGCCCGATCGGTCTCGGCGAGATAATCGACGGCTCGATCACCACCATCCGTCGCAACCCGAAGGCGACACTCGGATTCACCGCCATGGTGATGGCGGTGAGCACGGCTATCACAACCGCTATTGTCGGCAGGCTAACTGCCCAGCCTCGAGCGGATTCTCCCAGCGCGGAAGCGCGGGCCAGCAGTTGACGGGCGCCGACGACAGGCCGTTCCTCGGCTGGCTGGCGACCTACGGACTCGTCAACGTGCTGCTCGGGCTCGTCGGCCAGCGTCATCTTGACCGGGACGCTGACCGCCGTCGTGGGCCGGGCGGTGCTCGGCCAAGCAGGTCACGGTGGGCCAGGCGTGGCAGCAGGCGCGCGGGCGGATCGGCGCATTGATCGGGCTCACTCTACTTGATACTGGCGATCTTCATCGCGCATGTGGGCCGTGCTGATCGGGCGTGCCGGTGCTCGGTTTTCTGGTCTCGGGCCCCGCCGGTGGTCGCCCTCGCCATACCGGCCATTCATCGGCAGCTATTCCCGCTGACGATCTTCGTTCTGGGTGAAAACCAGCGTGGCCCCGTCGGCGATGGTGCTCGAGCGCCTGAGCCCAACGGGCTGCGATCGGCCGGTCCTGGCGGCTGACCAGGCGGAGTTTCTGGCGGGTGTTCGGGATCTGGATCGTCGCCTACCTTGTCGTCCTGCTGGCCGACCTGGTGCTCGACGTCCCATCCCGGATCATCGCGGCTCTCGTAACCGGCGCGGGCGGGCTCGGCTTACGGTGCTCCCTCGACGTCGCTGAGCGGCGGGAAGCTGATCACCTACCTGGTCATTGGCGCAGTCGGCAGCCTGGTGGCGGCGACTGTGACACGCCCGATGATCGCCGGCGTAGCCGCCCTGCTCTACATCGACCTCAGGATGCGCCGTGAGGGCCTGGACATGACGCTGCAGACCGCGGCCGGCCGCGAACTGTCGACCGGCGACGAGTTCGCTTCCGTATGGCAAACGCCCGGGCCCGGATCGTGGGGATCAGGAGCCAGGGGCCCGTGCGCGCAGGGACCCGGCCCATGGCGGTACGCCAGGCGCAGCAGTGGACCCAGGCCCAAGGCGGACCCGGCGCCATGGGGACCCGGCCCGTGGGGACCCGGCCCGCAGGGACCCGGCCGCAGGGACCCGGCCCATGGGGACCCGGCCCGTGGGCCCGGCGCAAGGGCCCGGCCGCGCCGCCGGAGCAGGGTGGCTCGGGTTCCGGTGCGCCGCCGGGCCAGGGCACACCGCCGTGGTAACTGTGCCACCTGCAAGCATCGCCACCTGGCCGGCTGGTTTCGAGGTGGGCGGCCCCCCGCTGACCGGCCGCGGTGCCGCGAACCGACTGGCCCGCAGGGAACTGGCCAAACCCGTCTACCACCAGGGCGTCTCGCTCACCGAGAACGGGTCATTCGAAAAGATCATCAGCCTCCTCGGCAGAGCTGATACAGCACGTCGAACTCCGCCGTCCCCGGGAGGCTGGTGGGCGCTGGTGGCTCTTGGCGCTCTCGCAGTGATCGTCCTTGGCGTCGGTACTCGCGAGGCTCGGACCCATCTCACTTGCGCACCGGGAACGCCGCGCCGCGCTGCTCGGCGGTAGCATTGGTCACTGCCCGTGACCACCGCGAGCGGGCGCAGCAACTGGCGGCGGAAGGCGACTGGTCCGGGGCCACCCGTGAATCGCTGCGCGCCATCGCCAGAGACCTCGAGGAACGGGCGATCCTGCCGCCGCGCCCGGGACGGACCGCGGACGAACTGGCTGCCGAGGCAGGCCACGCCCTGCCCGGACTACGCCGACGGAGCTCCGGGCGGCCGCGCGGATCTTCGACGACGTGTGTTACGGGCGAACGGCCGGGAACCCCGGACGGATACGCACGAACTACGGGAACTCGATGCCGCTATCCACGTCGGCCAGGCCGCTTCCGCTTCAGCCGGCCGGTCCCACGTAGGTGGCGCGGCGTGACCAGCACCGTGACGGCCGAGCCGAAGGGTGCCGGACCGGATGCCATGCGGGCCCGCGACGACGGCAGGTCGGCGGGTTCGCGACCAGTTTCCCCGACCACACGATGAGGTGTTCCGCCGACTGCGATTCGCGCTTCGCACTGGCCGCGTTCATCCTGGCCGTTGGAGCCGGAGCGTAGCACTGCTCGGGCCGCATGCCGGGCCCGGCTACCTGGACCCGAACGATCCTGGGCCATTCGGGTCCAGGGCGCTCGCCCAGATCCTGGCGCAGCGCGGCCAGCAGGTGGTGCGGGTGAACTCGCCGCAGCAGGCCGCCCGTGCCGACGGCGGCAGACAGCACGCTGGTCGTCACCGGTCCCGCCTTCCTTGATCACCGCGACAGCTTGCGGCGCTCGGCGCGCTACCCGGTGACCGAGTCCTCGTCGAACCCGACGCACAGGCGCTGCGCGCGCTCGCACCGGGCCTCAGCCAGTGCCGGCACGCACTCCAGGTCGGCGCGGCCGACCCGGTCTGCGGCCTGGCGGCCGCGCAGCTTGCGGGAAATGCCGAGCATGGGAGGCGTGACACTGCGCCCCTCGGCACCACCCCTGCCAGGCGCGCAGGAGTGCTACCCGGTGTCAGCGGGGCCGTCGCTGATCCGGTATGTGACCGGCGGGCGAACCATCACCGTGCTCGGGACCGGCATCCCGCTCACCAACGGCAGCCTGGCCGATCGCGGTAATGCCGCGCTCGCCCTCAACCTGCTCGCCGCCCGGCGAGCCATTGTCTGGCTCACCCCGGGCACGGCCGCGCTCGCCACGCGCTGGAAACGGCCAGACGACCCTGGCAGGCCTGATCCCGCTGGGCGCGTATCTCGTCGCGATCCAGCTGGCTGTAGCGGTCGTTGCCGCCGCCGCATGGCGGGCCCGCAGGCTCGGCCCGCTTGTCGCCGAACCGCTGCCAGTCGTGGTCCGGGCAGCGGAAACCGTCGAGGGTCACGGCCGCCTGTACCGGTCGCGCCGCTCGCGCGACCGCGCGGCCGAAGCCCTGCGCGGCGCGGTGATCGATCGGCTGGTGCCACGGCTCGGGCTCGCAGCGGGCGCGGATCCAGCTACGATCGCCGCGGCGGTTGCGGCGCGCTCCGGGCGTGACGTGGTAGCGGTGCGCGCGGAGCTTTTCGGCGCAGCCGCCAGACAGCGACGCCGCGCTCGTCCGGCTGGCCAGCGACCTTGACACTCTGGAAAGCGAGGTGCGCAAGACATGACCGCGCAGCCTCCGCCCGCGGGCATGTCGCAGCCCGGTCCAGCGCCAGCGGGCAATGCCCGCGGCCGCACCCGCGCCCTGATCCGCCCGCGCCGGGCATGCCCGGATGCCGAGCGGTGAGCGAGGACGCGGAGGGCCGCGGGCGGCCCTGGGTGCGCTGCGCGCAGAGGTCGCAAAGGCCGTAGTCGGCCAGGACCCGGTGGTGACCGGCATGGTCATCGCACTGCTCTGCCGCGGCCATGTGTTGCTCGAGGGGGTGCCAGGCGTTGCGAAGACCTTGCTGGTGCGTACGCTCGCGGCAGCGCTTTCGCTGCAGAGCAAGCGGGTGCAGTTCACCCCGGACCTGATGCCCGGAGATGTCACAGGATCACTCGTGTACGACGCAAGGACCGCGGAATTCGAGTTCCGCGACGGTCCGGTCTTCACCAACCTGCTGCTCGCCGACGAGATCAACAGGACGCCGCCGAAGACGCAGGCCGCCCTGCTCGAGGCGATGCAGGAGCGGCAGGTGTCGGTGGAGGGCGAGCCGCGCCCACTGCCGGAGCCGTTCGTCGTGGCCGCCACCCAGAACCCGATCGAATACGAGGGCACCTATCCGCTGCCAGAGGCGCAGCTCGACCGCTTCCTGCTCAAGCTGACCGTGCCGCTGCCGAGCAGGGACGAGGAGATCGGCGTGCTTCGCAGGCACGCGGCTGGTTTCGATCCCGGTGACCTGACCGGCATCCGGCCCGTCGCCGGGCCCGCCGATCTGGCCGCGGCCACCCGCGAGGTGCAGACGGTGCGGGTGGCCACCGGAGGTCACCGGCTACATCGTCGACCTGTGCCGTGCCACCCGCCAGTCCCCGTCGCTCGGGCTTGGCGTGTCACCGCGCGGCGCGACCGCCCTGCAAGCCGCGAGCCGGGCATGGGCATGGCTCGGCCGGCCGCGACTACGTGACACCGGACGACGTGAAGGCCCTCGCCCGCCCGGCCCTGCGGCATCGCGATGCAGCTTCGGCCGGAGGCCGAACTCGAGGGCGCCACGCCGGACGGGATCCTGGCCGGAATCCTGGCGTCGGTGCCGGTCCCGCGGTGAGCGACCGAATGGCGCTGACCGGGCGGGTCGCTCTGGCGGGCCTGTTCGGCGTGCTAGTCGTGCTGGTCGCGGCGGTTGCCGCGCCAGCCGCGACGGCACCGGCGCTGCTCGCGCTGCTGGTCTTCGACGCGGCGCTTGCTCGCCTGCGTCGCGGCCGACATCGCCGTCGCCGCGCGGGTCCGCCCGCTGCGCATGGCCCGCGCAGGGGACACGCTCGTGCGGCTCGGCGAGACGGCGACGGTCACGCTCACCATCGAGAACCCGGGCCGGCGGATGCGCGGCGAGCTTCGTGACGCCTGGCCGCCGAGCGCGGGCGCGCAGCCCGCGCCGCGATGCCGATCGAAATCGCACGCGGGCGGCCGGCTGCGTCGTCAGCACGACGCTGACCCCGGTGCGGCGCGGAGACCGGACGGCGGCGGTCGTGACGGTGCGCTCGTTCGGGCCGCTGCGCCTGGCGGCACGGCAGGGCAGGCACGAGGTGCCTTGGACCGTCCGGGTGATCCCGCCCTTCGCCAGCCGCCGTCACCTGCCGGAAAAACTCGCCAGGCTGCGCGAACTGGACGGGCAGCACCGGTCGCTGCGGCGTGGTCAGGGCAGCGAGTTCGACTCACTGCGCGAGTACGTGATCGGCGACGATGTGCGCTCCATCGACTGGCGGAGCACCGCGCGGCGTGCCGAGGTGGTGGTCCGGACCTGGCGGCCGGAACGGGACAGCGGCTGCTGATCGTGCTCGACACGGGCGCGCACGTCGGCCGGTCGGGTGGGCGATATGCCCCGCCTGGACTGCGCGATGGACGCGGCCCTGCTGCTCGCCGCGCTAGCGGCGCGGGCAGGTGACCGCGTCGACCTGATCGC
This sequence comes from uncultured Actinomycetota bacterium, assembly GCA_963727015.1. Lineage (GTDB taxonomy): Bacteria > Actinomycetota > Actinomycetes > Streptosporangiales > Streptosporangiaceae > DATFVJ01. The sequence goes on from CAVSEV010000013.1 coordinate 311,958, forward strand.
CTTCGACCGGCGGATCCGCGCCCGGGTTCGGCGGCGCGGCCGCGCCCAGGTGCTGCCCGCCATCGTCGCCGCGATGGCGCCGCTCGAGGCAGAACTGATCGAGTCCGACTGGGCCGGGGATGGTCAGCGCGATCCTCGGCCACGCCCGGCGGCGGTGCCTGGTGGTGCTGCTCACCGAACTCAACGCCGGCCGCGATCGAGGAAGGGCTGCTGCCCAGCCTGTCCGCGCTCACCACCCGGCACCTGGTGGTCCTCGCCGCGGTCGCCGACCCGCGCACCGCGGAGATGGCCGCCGGCCGCGGCGACGCGGCCGCATGTCTACGATGCCGCGGCGGCGCAGCGGGCGCAGGCACAGCGCAGCCAGGTATCGGCAACGCTCGGGCGCCGCGGCGTACAGGTCGTCGACGCGCCGCCCGACCGGCTGCCCCCCGCGCTCGCCGACACCTACCTGGCGCTCAAGGCCGCCGGGAGGCTGTGACACCGTGGCCGTGTACGGGACCGAGCCCCGGGAACCCCCCGCGTGCCGGTGAACGGCACGCGCCGCGTGCAGCCGTTCAGGAACATTTGTACATAACGGCTGCTAGCGGCGCGGATCACAGGTCGGTTACGGCGCTTGTCAGCCCGCTACGGGCAGCGTGTCAGGCGACGGTCTCGATGTCGCCAGACAGCCCGGCCGCGGATGGCGCGGCGGCCGAGCACGATGACATAGCTCAGGAAGGCCGCCTCCGCGCCAAGCCCGATCAGGATGCGGGCCCAGGTAGGCAGCGGCGACGGAGTCACGAACGCCTCGATCACGCCGGACACGAGCAGAACCACGATCAGGCCGAGCGCCAGGCCGATCGTCGCCCTGCCCTCTTCGGCGAGGGCCTGGCCGCGCGGGCGGCGGCCGGGATCGATGATGCACCAGCCGAGCCGGAGGCCGGCGCCGGCGGCGAGGAACACGGCGGTCAGCTCGAGCAGCCCGTGCGGCAGGATCAGCCCGAAGAACTCGCGGCCCTGCCGTAGGCGAACATCAGCCCGCCGTCGACGCCGACATTGAAGCGCGTTCTCGCACAGCACGATCAGGGTTGGGATACCGAGCAGGATGCCGAACAGCAGCGACTGCGCCGCCACCCAGACATTGTTCGTCCACACCTTGGCAGCGAACGAGGTCGCCGCGTACTGCGAGTAGTAGCCGCGGAAGTCCTGCCCGACAAGCTGCCTGATCTGGGCGGGCGCCGCGATGCCGCGCTGAACCCGCGGTGACCTGGCTACCCACCAGCCGACAAGCAGAGCCACGGCAAGCGAGCCGGCGCCGAGCCGAGCCACCACCACCGGGCGCGATAGGCGGTGACGGGGAAGGACACAAGCACGAACCGCCCGATGTCACGCCAGGCAGGCGTGTGGGCGCCAGTGACGGCCGCACGCGCCCGCGCGACGAGGGTCGAAAGCCGTGCGATCGAGGGCCGGATCGTGCGAGGCCGCGCGGACCGCGGACAGATGCGTCGTCACGCGCTGGTAGAGGCTGACAAGCTCGTCCACCTCAGGTCCCGGACAGCCGCCTGCGGCGGCTGATGAGATGCTCGAGCCGCCGCCACTCAGCGGCGTGGGCCAGCACGAACGCGTCGACGTCCACGAAGGGACAATATGCCCGGGCGTGGACGTGACGCGTCAGGAGACAACGTGCGCAGCCGCGAGCGCGACGGGCCGAAGGTCGACTGAGCGGTGCGAGTAGTGCCGCATGACCACTGCACGCACTAGCCTTTAGGCAGTATTTGCCCGTTGACGCTCCGCGCGCAGGTAGCCTTTGCGCAGGATTTGCCGTGGCGCGCAAGTCCGCGCGAGGCAGCGGCCAGCGGCGATTACGTCGAGCAGAGGGAGTGATAGTGGCGAATCTCGTCACCGGAGAGGCCGTCATAGTCGATATCCCTATGCCCGGTTCGGCAGCCGGATGGTCGCGATCATGATCGACCTGGCGATCCAGGTCACCCTGCTTGTGGGCACGCTCGTGCTGCTGACACGAGTCGGCGGACTCACTCGATGGCGCAGCGCTCGGCCGCGATCGGTCTGACAATGATCGTGCTCGTCATCGTCGGCTATCCGACGATCTTCGAAACGATGACTCGTGGCCGCTCAGCTAGGAAAGCTCACTCTTGGCCTTCGGGTGGTGAGCGACGACGGCGGTCCGGAACGATTCCGGCAGGCGCTGATGCGTGGGCTTGCCGCAGTGGTCGAGATATGGCTGCTCGTAGGGTCTCCACGCGCTGATCTGCTCGCTGCTGTCGGCGAAGGGTAAGCGGCTCGGAGACATCTTCGCGGGGACGGTGGTCATTCAGGAGCGGCTGCCCGGCAGGGGCGGCGAGATGGCGCATGATGCCGCCCTGCGCTGGTCTGGCTGGGCGGCCAGCCTGGAGCTTTACAGGGCTGCAGGACCAAACGGCGGCCATGGCACGGCAGTACCTCGCGAGGTTCTACGAGTTCAGCCCGGCGGCACGGGACGAACTCGGGCGCCAGCATCGCCGCGGAGGTGGCCGACCAGGATCAGGCCACCGCCACCTCCGCGCACGCCGCCCGCTGACTATCTGTCCGCAGTGCTCGCCGAACGGCGCGCTCGCGAGCAGGCACGCATGCCCGGCCCCGCGGCCGCCTGGCGGGCTCCCCACGGTCACCTGGACCGCAGCGCCGGCCGCCTGGACCGTTCCGCCAGCGCCAGCCGCAGCGCCGGCTGCCGACGGCGAGCCCGCCCGGCCGGGGCTTCGCACCGCCGGCGTAATGGCGCAAAACGGATACCTAACGGCTGCGCGGGCAAGCCCTGCGGGTCGTCACCGCTGACCGGGGCTCCGGCCGCACGGCAGAGACAGGCCCCGTCCTCGCGACCGCGCCAGGATGCTGGTAAGATAGAGATGCAGGTAAGCGAGAAGAATGCGGGTAAGCACAGAGATGCGGGTAAGCCAGAGTATGCGGGTCAGCAGCGATCGGCAAGGCCAAAGATCTGCGAGATATGCGCTAAGACGATGCCTGTTCTCGTCGGCACCTCCGGCTGGCAGTACCGCGACTGGCGAGGGGTGCTTTATCCGCCCGAGGTACCGCAGCGCCGCTGGCTGGAGCACTATGCCGAGAATTTCGCCACGGTGGAGAACAACAACACGTTCTACCGCCTGCCCACACGCGAAACATTCACGGACTGGCGCGAACGGACGCCAGATGACTTTGTCATGGCGGTCAAGGCGAGCCGTTACCTCACCCACGTCAGGCGATTGCGCGATCCCGCCGAACCGGTACGGCGCCTGCTCGGCGCGGCCGCGGGTCTTGGCGACAAGCTCGGCCCCGTGCTGGTCCAGCTTCCGCCGAACCTCGCCGCGGATCCCCATCTCCTTGACGCGTGCCTGGGTGAATTCGGGCAGGCTCAGTTCGGGGACCAATCCGGGCAGGACCAATTCGGGCGTGTGCGCGTCGCGGTCGAGCCGCGGCACGAGTCCTGGTGGACCGACGAGGTGCGGCAGGTCCTCACGAAGCACCACGCCGCATTGGCCTGGACCGACAGGCTCGGGCATCCGCTCACCCCGCGCTGGAACACGGCCGGCTGGGGCTACTTGCGATTTCATGAGGGAGCGGCCAGCCCATGGCCGCGCTACGGTCAGCGCGCGCTGAGGTCATGGGTGGACTTGATCACGAAAACGTGGCCCGACGACGCGGACGTATACGTCTACTTCAACAACGACCCGGGCGGCGCGGCCGTGTACGACGCCGTCGCGTTCGCCGCCCTCGCCCGCCGCGCGGGCCGCCAGGTAACGCGCACGGCGCCACCGCACGGCGCCCCAGCCCGCTGACCGCCGCCAGGGCGCGCCGTGGCGGCCCTGGCGCGCCGTGGCGCGCCCTGGCGCCGAGGGGACCGGCTTCACCGGCTGTCAGTGGCCACGGTGGTGTTCGTGCCGCCAGTCGCGGGTTTGATGGATCCGGCGAGGTGGTGCTGCAGTCGCGCGTGCCGGAACTGGTACACCCCGCCTGACTGGCGCAGCACGCCGCGGCGGTTCGCATCGGTTAGAAAGGCCATCAGATGCCACGGTAGGTGGCCTCGCAGGGCGAGCCATGTCCGGTTGACCGTATAGGTGCCCCATGCCCTTGGCAGCATCGTTATTGCCGCAATGCCGCATCCGAAAGTGATTCCGTAGGAGAGCCCGGGGCCGAGGCCGGTCACGTGTGCGGGACCGTTGGCCAGGGCGCCTGCAATCGTCACCGGCAGTGCATAGGTAATCGCGCCGACCCGCCCGTACGACAGGCCTCCGATCAGCGTGCCTGCCGCCAAGCCCATGAGCACCGCGACAACGATGTCGGCGGTTCTGATCCTGATGCTGAACACGGGATCACCCGCATACCCGACGGTGAGCCCGCCGACGGTCCCGAAGGCGAGCGCCACCGCAACCCCGAACGCGAGGGTGGCCGTCCGGTCTTGGCGCAGCACCTCCCTTGGACTGGGCACGGCGGCGATGAAGGTTGGCCGGTGCAGCCAAACATGTGATCCGAGGGCCAGCCCGCAGGCGAGGCCGGACAGGACAGTGCCGCCGAGCCCGAGCCCGACGGCGAGGGCGAAAGCGGCACCGACGACGAACCCCCCGGTTAATCGCTGAAGGCAAGGGGACGCGGCGCCACGAAACCGGACCTGCGCATGCGCGGGTTCCCGCCGTGGGCCCAGTCCGAAGGAGAGACCGCCGGCTAACCCGAACACGAGCCCGTTGATGAGGCCGTAGGCGAGGGCGTAGGGCGATCCCGTCACCGCGCCGCCGCCGCTGAGCCAGCCCGCAAGCCCGAACACCACGGCGCTGGCGGCCCCGGCGATGAGCCCGCGGGTGAGCCGGGACGTGGTAGTGCCCAGCTGCCACACGGCCAGGTCGTGTGTGCCGCATCGGTCCAGTTGCGAGGCGATGTAGCCGAGCCAGTGCTCAGCCTGAGCGGGGTCCCACCGCCGGCGCCGGCGGCCGGGGCACTCGCGGAGCTGGTCCTGGTACGCGGCTGGGGTGAACGCGTCAAGGAGGTGATCCTGCAGCGCCACGGCAGTGCCGAACCTGTCAGTGTCGAGCAGGTCGACCGGGTTGTGGCCGGGAGTGTCGCTGTAGACGGCGCGGGCGAGGGTGACCATCAGCGGGACCGACAGGACCTGTCGCAGCGTCTTGGACGCAGGGTCGGCTGGCTGGTCACGAAGGTGGGCCAGCACCGGATCCCACACGGTGGTCAGCTGCCCGTCGGCGAGAGCGGGCCTGGTCGTGCGCGGAAGATAGTCGTTCAGGTCGGCCAGGCTGAGATCATCGAGTTCGATGCCCGCCGCGGCGGACAGGACGTCTGTGGTCGTGACAGCGGCGACATATTCGTCGGGCCGGCTGGTCAGCAGCAGCGCCGTCGTAGTGGCGTTGAGCGCGTGCAACGCGGGGCCGCGCAGGCCGTCGGCGATCTCGTCGAATCCATCCAGGACAGGCAGGATACGGCCGGCGCCGACCAGGGCAGCGGCCAGGCTCGACCCAGCAGGGCCACGCGCGGCAAGGGCCGGGTACTCGCGCTCAAGCTGGTGGATCAGCCAACTGCCCAGTGGGGCGATTGCCGGGTCCCATGGCCCGACACTGAAGAGCACCGGTACGGGGTCGGCACGGCCGCGGGTGGCGATCATGTCCGAGACGAAACGGAGGGCCACGATCGTCTTGCCGGCTCCAGCCCGTCCAAGCACGACCAGCCGCCCGGACGGTATCTGCCGGTAGACATCGGCGATCCGCTCCAATCGGCCTGTCACCGCCAGCGGGCCGGGGCTTGCTCCGGCCGGGGCACGGCGGATATTCGCCCAATGATCCACCAGTTGTGGCGCCGCGGGATGCCAGCGCACCGGCAGCGGGAACGGGTCATGTATCCGCCGTCGCTGCTCCTCCTCGCGCCACTGCGCACCTACCGCGACGGCGAGCTGGGCAGCCGCCTCATCCAGGTCGATCCTGCCGTCCAGGGACCCGATCCTGCCGTCCAGGGACCCGATCCTGCCGTCCACGGATCCGCGGGCGCTGGCGGCATGAACGCTCACGTTACCGTGGGCTAGCTGCGGTTGATCTGCCTGCCCGATGCTGTCCGCAGCAGGCTTGTGGCCGGCGGGCCCACGGCAGGCCCCGTCCTGCGAAGGTGGGATTGTTGTCCCGCCCTCACCGGCCGCGGCACCAATGGCATCGCCTGACCCTGACGGTCTTGAGGTGATCGTGGCCACGGGGGCGGGTGGTAGCAAGGCGTTGCCGACGTCGGGCCCACTGAGCTGGGTGAGGATGTCGCCGAGGCTGGGCCTGCCGGCGGAGTCCTTGGTCAGGCAAGCGCTGACCAGGCCCCGGAGCCCGTGCCCCTCGGGCATCTGGCGCAGATCGGGTTGATCGCTGGTGATGCGGTGGACAATCGTAGGGATCGATCCGGCATCGAAGGGGCTGCGGCCGGTGGCGGCGAAGGTCAGGACGCAGCCGAGGGAGAACACATCGCTGGCGGCCGAGGCCGGTTGTCCGCGGACTTGCTCGGGGGACATGTAGGCGTAGGTGCCAAGGACGGCACCGGTGTCAGTCATGGCGCTTGCGTCCAGGGTGCGGGCGAGGCCGAAGTCGATAATCCGGGGCCCATCGGGGGCCAGGATCACATTGCCGGGTTTCAGGTCGCGGTGCGCCAGACCGCACGCGTGGATGGCGGCCAGTCCTTCGGCTAGCCCGGCGCCCAGGGTCCGCACCACCTCGATGGTGAGGGGGCCGTGGCCGGTGACGGCGTCGTGCAGGGACGGGCCGGGGATGTAGGCGGTGACCATCCATGGCGGGTCGGCATGAGGCTCGGCGTCGACGACAGGTGCGGTGTGGAAGCCGCTCACTCGTTTGGCGGCCTCCACCTCGCGGGTGAACCTGCTGCGGAACTGCCCGCTACGGGCGTGCTCGGGGCGGATGAGTTTCACCGCGACCGGACGGCCACCAGGAGAACGGCCCAAGAACACCTGACCCATCCCGCCCGCGCCCAGCCGCCCCAGTAACTGGTAGCCGCCGACCTGGCCGGGGTCACCGGGCTGGAGGGGATCCATCGGCGCTCACCCGTCGTTGAAAGGGAAGTTGTAGAAAGGGACGTCGCAGGAAGGGAAGTCGTAGAAAGGGAACGAGGGAACCAGCAGCGGCTCGCGGTGTCCTGGGACGAGGTCAGGCAGCATGCGGTCGCGGTCGACGCCGTGCACCAAGTGCATAACGACGATTATGCGCTGTGACCACAGACGCTGGAACCAGAACCAGCGAGGTCCGGACCGTAAGCCCGCGCCGGGCTCACCTCCCACGATGGCATTCCGTATCTTTCCGGCAACGTCAGGCTGTCGCTGCCCGCGCACATCATGTTGCTCGCGATGATCGTGTTCAGGCAGCGCAGGAACGAGCACCTGGGATTGCCGCCCGCATCCACCAAGATCTACGGGACACCAGCCCTAGGACCCGTAGCGCCAGGACTCGAGGTACTCATGCTGGGCCGAGGTCAGCGCGTCGATCTGCACGTCGAGGGACGCGAGCGCAAGCCCGGCTACCTCGGCGTCGATGTCAGCCGGCACGTCGTGCACGCCAGGCGCCAGGTCATCGCGGCGGCCCGCGAGCCAGGCGGTGACCAGGGCCTGCGTCGCGAAGGAAAGGTCCATCACACCCGGCGGGTGACCCTCGGCCGCGACCAGGTTGACCAGCCGGCCCTCGGCGAGCAGCAGCAGCCGGCGCTCGCCGGCAAGGACGTACTCGTCGGTGTCAGGGCGCACTCCGCGGTTCACCGCGAGCGCCTGGTTCCGCAGCGCCCCGATGTCCACCTCCACGTCGAAATGCCCCGCGTTCGCGAGAATCGCGCCGGTGCGCATGACGGCAAGATGGTCACCGGCGATCACATCACGGTTTCCGGTCGCGGTGATGAACACGTCTCCGATCGGCGCGGCGCGCGCCATCGGCAGGACGCGGAAACCCTGCAGGACGGCGTCTAGGGCGGCGGCGGGATCGACCTCGGTCACGATGACCTGGGCGCCGAGCCCGCGGGCCCGCTCGGCCAGGCCCTTGCCGCAGTAGCCGTATCCCGCAACCACCACGATCCGCCCCGCCAGCAGCGTGTTAGTGGCACGCAGGATGCCGTCCAGAACGGACTGGCCGGTCCCGCACCTGTTGTCAGACATCCGCGTCACCGGCGTGTCGTTGGCCGCGACCATCGGGAAACCCAGTTCGCCTGCCGCGGCCATGCCACGCAGCCTGATCACGCCGGTCGTGGTGGATTCGCAACCGCCCAGCACCCGGCTGACCAGGTCCGCGCGCTCGCTGTGCAGTGTGTTGACCAGGTCGCAGCCGTCGTCGAGGACGAGGTCAGGGCCCGCTTCGATGGCCCGGTGAATGCTGCGGTAGTACGTCGCGCGATCAACGTCTGCGCGGGCGAACACGGCGGCGCCGTAGCGGACGGCCAGCGCGGCAGCCACCTCGTCTTGCGTCGACAGCGGGTTGGACGCAGCGAGGAAGACGCGCGCCCCGCCGGCCAGCAGGACCCTGACGAGCGCAGCGGTCTCCGCAGTGACGTGGAGGCACGCCGAGATCGTCAGGCCGGCCAGTGGCCGCTCGGCGGCAAACCGCTCGCGGATACGACGGAGCACCGGCATCGCATGGTCGGCCCACTCGATGCGCCGCACCCCCGGCTCGGCGAGACCGGGGTCGGCGAGACCGGGGTCGGCGATGGCCGAGTCGCGGCCCGCATGGCCGACAGTGATTCCGCCATCGCCGGCGCCCGTCATGTCGCGCACGTGCCTCAGTAGCGGTAGTGGTCGGACTTGTAAGGCCCGTCCACCGGTATCCCGATGTAGTCCGCCTGGTCCTTGGTGAGCTGGGTGAGCCTGACACCAAGCGCGTCCAGGTGCAGCCTCGCGACCTTCTCGTCCAGGTGCTTGGGCAGCGTGTGCACACCGAGCGGGTAGTCCTCCGACTTCGCGAACAGTTCGATCTGCGCGATCACCTGGTTGGCGAAGCTGTTGGACATCACGAAACTCGGGTGGCCGGTGGCGTTGCCCAGGTTGAGCAGCCTGCCCTCGGACAGGACGAGCACGGAGTGGCCGTCGGGGAAGACCCACTCGTCGACCTGTGGCTTGATGTTGATCCGCCGGATCCCGGGCGTCCTGGCCACCCCGGCCATGTCGATCTCGTTGTCGAAGTGACCGATGTTGCCGACGATGGCCTGATGCTTCATCGCGGCCATGTGGTCCGCCGTGATGATGTCGCGGTTGCCGGTCGCGGTGACGAAGATGTCGGCCACGGCCACCACATCCTCGAGCGTCGCCACCTGGTAGCCGTCCATGGCCGCCTGCAGCGCGCAGATCGGGTCGATCTCGGTGACGACGACGCGGGCGCCTTGGCCCCGCAGCGACTGCGCGCAGCCCTTGCCGACATCCCCGTAGCCGCAGACCACGACGACCTTGCCGCCGATCAGCACGTCGGTGGCCCGGTTGATGCCGTCGACCAGGGAATGCCTGCAGCCGTACTTGTTGTCGAACTTGGACTTCGTCACCGAGTCGTTCACGTTGATCGCAGGGAACAGCAGCGTGCCGCCGCGGTACATCTCGTACAGCCGGTGCACGCCCGTCGTGGTCTCCTCGGTCACCCCCTTAACGGCTGCCGCGAGGCGTGTCCATTTTCCAGGCTGCGAAGCCAGCGAACGGGTGAGGAGGTCACAGACCACCTTCCACTCGTCCGGGTCGTCGTCGCCCGCGGCCGGCACTCCGCCTGCCTTCTCGTACTCCACGCCCTTGTGCACAAGCAGCGTGGCGTCGCCGCCGTCATCAAGGATCATGTTGGGGCCGCCTGACTCGCCGTCGGGCCAGGTCAGCGCCTGCTCGGTGCACCACCAGTACTCCTGCAGGGTCTCGCCCTTCCAGGCGAAGACCGGGATGCCAGCGGGCGCGTCAGGCGTGCCGCCCGGACCGACCGCGACCGCGGCGGCGGCGTGGTCCTGGGTGGAGAAGATGTTGCAGCTTGCCCAGCGCACCTGGGCGCCGAGCGCGGTGAGCGTCTCGATGAGCACGGCCGTCTGCACGGTCATGTGCAGCGAGCCCGTAATGCGCGCGCCCGCCAGCGGCCGCGCGGCAGCGAACTCACTGCGCAGCGCCATCAGGCCGGGCATCTCGTGCTCGGCGAGACGGATCTCCTTGCGCCCGAAATCAGCGAGCGAAATGTCGGCGACCTTGAATGGTTCAGCTGGCATGCGGTCCTCCGCGATGTTCGTCGGGTACTTGAGCTTCGTTTGGTACTGGGGCCTCGCTGGGTACGGGGGCATTGGCGGGCCACCCCGCCGTGGCCCGCCTTAGGCGGTGGCCGCCTTCGGCGGTGCCCGGCCCGGCGTGGCGGCGGCATTCGAAGCTTGATCAGGGTGACGCGCCCCCGGCGTCCGTACTGCTGCTCATTCACCCTAGGCCGGCGGACCCGGATACACATGCCTATCCGCCGGTTCTTAACACGAGAATGTTAGAATCGCGGCCATGCGCATCACTGAGGCTGCCAGGAGCCTCGGCACGTCGCCCAGGATGCTCCGCTACCGCCAGTCGCTCGGCTTGCTCCCGCCCGTTCAGCCCGGGCGCCGGGGACACCGCCAGTTCACGGGCCGCGATGTGGACGCGGTGGCGGCGGCGCTCGCGCTCGAGCGGCGATTCGATATCAGCCCCGCCGCGCTCGCGTTCGGGCTGCGGGTGCTCGCTGAGCCCGCAGTGCGGGCCGCGGTGGCCGATCTCGGAGAGCGCACGGGCCGGCTCGGCCGGGCGCGTGCGCTCGATTTCGAGCAGGAACGCGCGCTGCGCCTGCTCGGAGCTACGTCACGGCAGCGCCCGAGGCCACGGCAGGGTCCGGCGGTGACACCTGGCGCGGTGACGCGAGAGCCTGGACGCGACGCCCCGCGTGCCCGTTAAGTTCCCTGACGTAGATCATCATCCGTGGCACGGCACCGCGAGCGCGGCACCGCGAGCCGGCACCGCGAGCGCGGCACACGCCGTTGACGAAGAATTGGCCGGTTCAGTGCCAGGAAATCTAGCTGTCCGTGTCGGCGGGGTGGACGCTGCGCATCGATGGGTCGGTCTCATCCACCTTTGCCGGCTTATAGAGATCAGGCTCGAGGTAGATCAGCTCAGCGATCGGCACGGCCCGGCGGACGCGGCGTTCCGCCGCGTCGATGCCGCCCGCGATCTCGGCCGCCGTTTCGTTGGCGCGGACCCCGACCTTTGCAGCGACAAGAAGTGATTCGGGGCCGAGATGCAGGGTGCGCAGGTGGATGACGCACTGGATCTCCGGCCCGTCCTCAAGCGCCGCGACAATCTTGCGCCGGGTGTCGGCGGTCGCCGACTCCCCGATCAGCAGGCTCTTCATCTCCAGCGCGAGCACGATGGCGACGCACCCGAGCAACAGGCCGATCGCGAGCGACCCGGCGCCATCCCAAACGCCGTTCCCCGTGATCACCGCGGCAGTGACGCCGAGCACCGCGCACGCCAGGCCGACCAGCGCCGCCACGTCCTCGAGCAGCACGACGGGAAGTTCCGGCGCCTTCGTCCGGCGGATGAAGGACACCCAGCCGCGCCTGCCGCGTACCCTGTTCGACTCGCCGACGGCGGTGCGCAGCGAGAGACCCTCGAGGACAACCGCGATGCCAAGGACGACGAACGCGATCAGCGGATCGCGCACCGGGTGCGGATTGGTGATCTTGTGCCAGCCCTCGTACACCGAAAACGCGCCACCCGCGGTGAACAGGACGACCGCTACCAGGAACGCGTAGAAGAACCGCTCGGCCCCGAATCCGAACGGATGCTCCGTCGTTTCCGCCCGCTTCGACTGCCGTCGGCCGACCAGCAGCAGCGCCTGGTTCCCGGTGTCGGCGAGCGAGTGCACGGACTCCGCGAGCAGCGAAGACGACCCGGTAAGAAGGAACGCGACGAACTTCGTCGCCGCGATGCCCAGGTTCGCGGCGAGAGCGGCAAGAATCGCCCTCGGCTTGCTCTCGGCGATGGTGCTTCCTTCCTGCGCCCGCTGCTGCGCCAGAGATGTCCAGCTCCGGCGGCGACCCTGAGGTCCGGCGTTCAGCCGAACACAGGTTCCAGCAACGACACTAGGCGATCCGCGCCTTGAGCTCCTGGATGGGGTTGATCGGGCTCGGGTCGATGCCGCTGCCGAGCGCCAGATAGACAGTGGCGTAGTCGATCAGCTGAACCAGGCTGGCCAGGCGCATCAGCGGATGATCACCCTGGGCGGACAGCTCGGTCACGCCGATGCCACGTTCGGCCGCAAGCTCGGCGGAAGCCTTGCGACGCTTGGTTACCTGCGGGTGCTCACGGGTGTCAGTAAGCAGCACGAGCCGTATTGGCAACGGGGCGCCGGGAGCCGCCAGCGGGCCGTCGAACGCGACGACCTGGTTGTGATTGGCTTCGGGTAGCACACCTGGCAGGCCAAGCAGCTTGGCGTTCTCATTGAGCTGGCCGGCGAACCGGTACGCGACCACCCCGGTCAGCGGCGACGTGCCCCAGAGCAGCGGCAGGCAGCCGACCAGTTCTGCGGCGAGGACCTTCGCCGGGTTGACGAAGGACTCGCTGCCGGGCCGGCACCGGTGCGAGATGTCTTCGAGCAGTTTGGCCGTTTCTTCGTAGGTGTCCTGACCTAGTTCGGCGAGCCCGAGCCGCTGCGCGATCGCGATCAGCGGGACAGACAACCCCCACAGCGTCGACCGCGGCCATCCGGCCGAGACCACCGGGATGAACGGCGCCCGCGCCTGCGCGGCAAGATCGGCAAGCGGTGATCCTGCCGCGCCGACCGCGGCGAGCCTGCAGCCACGGCGTACTGCCTCGTGCGCCAGGTTCAGCGTCTCCTCGGTCGAGCCCGAGCACGAGACGGCGATCACCAGATCCGCGGCGCCGGCCCAGCCGGGCAGCTGGTAGTCACGAACGGCCGCCACCTGCACGGGGCTGCCCGGACCGCATACCGCCGCCAGGATGTCCCCGGCGATTCCCGAGCCGCCCATTCCGGTGACCAAGATCGCCCGTGGGCGGTCAGGCCCGGCGATGGCGCCGAGGTCCGCCTCGGCAGCGGCCCGCTGCCCGCTGCGGACCTGGGCCGCGGCGGACGCCACCTGCCGCAGCATGCCGCCAGGATCCGCCGCCTCGAGCAGGTTCCCGTCGTCAAGCAGCCGCTCGTCAAGGACAGTCGTCATGGGGTCCCCTTGGCGTCGCCCGCGGAACCGCCGCCGGCCGGCGACCCGGTGGCGGGCTGGCGGGCCTCATCGACCAGCAGCACTGGAATATCGTCACGAACCGGGTAGGCGAGCCCGCAACTGGAACCGGTGCAGACAAGCTCGTTCGTGGCCCCGTCCGGGCGCAACGGCGATTTGCATTTCGGGCAGGCGAGGATCTCAAGTAGCCAGTCGTCGATCTTCACGCTGTCTCCTAACTTGTCGCCGCGGACGGGCTCATGGGGGAATCAGTCGGCACCGACCTGATGATCTCGAGGACCTCGTCGCGTAGCGCGGTCATGGTGCCGCCGTCGGCGGCTTCGACGTTGAGCCTGAGCATGGGTTCGGTGTTCGAAGGGCGCAGGTTGAACCACGCGCCGGGTGCGGTGACCGTCAGGCCGTCCATATCGTCCAGAACGGTATCCGGCCGGCGCGCGTACACGTCGCGCACGCGGCGCGTCGCGGCGTGCTGGTCGGCCACCTCGGTGTTGATCTCACCGGAGGCCATGTACCTGGAGTACCGCGCGAGCAGCTGCGACAGCGGCTTGGCCTGCTCTCCGAGCGCGGCGAGCACGTGCAGGGCGGCCAGCATGCCGGAATCGGCGTACCAGAAGTCGCGGAAATAGAAATGGCCAGAATGCTCGCCACCGAAGATCGCGTTCGCGGCAGCCATTTCGGCCTTGATGAAGGAATGCCCCACCCTGGTGCGAACCGGCCTGCCACCATGCTCAGTGATGATCTCAGGCACGGCCTGGGAGGTGATCAGGTTGTGGATCACTGCCGCGCCCGGCTCGCGAGCCAGTTCCCTGACCGCGATGAGCGCGGTCAGTACAGACGGTGAGACGATCTCGCCCCGCTCGTCCACGACGAAACAGCGGTCGGCGTCGCCGTCGAAGGCAAGGCCCAGGTCGGCGTGGTGCGCCCCGACGGCGCCCTGTAGATCCCTCAGGTTGGCCGGGTCGATCGGATTGGCCTCATGGTTCGGGAATGTGCCGTCCAGCTCGAAGTAAAGCGGAATGACTTCGAGCGGGAGACCCTCGAATACCTTCGGCACGGTATAACCAGCCATCCCGTTGCCGGCGTCCACGGCGACCTTGAGCGGCCGGAGGGCAGACAGGTCCACCAGCGTCTTTAGGTGCGCGGCGTAACCGGTGAGCAGATCCCTGGATTCGATGGTGCCCTGCGGTCCGTGATGCTGCGGCAGGCCGCCCGCCACGATGTCGCGCAGTTGCGTCAGGCCGGTGTCGCGGCCGACCGGGCGGGCACCGTCTCTGCACAGCTTTATCCCGTTGTATTTGGGCGGATTGTGGCTCGCCGTGATCATTGCACCCGGGATACCCAGGCTGCCGCTCGCGTAGTAAAGCATGTCAGTGGAGCCGAGGCCGGCGGCCACCACGTCGGCGCCTTGCGCGGCGGCCCCGCGGCCGAACGCCGCCGCCAGCGGATCGGATGACGTGCGCATGTCGTGCACGGTCACGATCGCGTTGGCATCCGTGAGGCGGGCGAATGCGGCGCCGATCGCTTCGGCGACAGTCTCATCCAGTTCGTCGGGCACAATGCCGCGAATGTCGTATGCCTTGAATATCTTGGCGAGCTCGCTCACTCCGGCTCCAGCTTCTGGTTCGCCACTTCCGGCTTGGTCCGCCTCGTTCCCTGCCCATCTGCCCGGTCATCGAGCCTACCGGGCCGGGGGCGGCGCCAAGTGGCACCCGCCGACCCTCGTGGCTGGCGTTCGCCAGGGATCGCGGCAAATGCGCGATTCTTTCTGGTGCGGCGCCGATCAGCTGGGGCGCTGGCCTACCGGCCAGCCGCGGTCATGGACCGGCTTGGATCAAACGCCGGGACCACGGGGCGGCGCCGACCGCAGTACCCGCAGATGCCCGCGGCGGCCCACCTCGATGCCCTGCCCGACTGGCTCCTCGGCCGGCTGCGGTCGAGCAGCCTCCCTGACCGCGTTCGCCAGCGCTTCCAAGTCGTCATTGGCCGGCTGGGCAGGCTCCACGGGCAGCCGGACAACCTCCCAGCCAAGCGGCGCGGTCAGCCGCTCGGCGTGCGCCGCACACAGGTCATAGCAGTGCGGTTCTACATACGACGCGAGAGGCCCCAGCACGGCAGTGGAGTCACGGTAGACGTAGGTGAGGGTGCAGACGGCAGGCTGCTTGCAGGCGGTTCGGGAGCAACGACGGGTACCCACCTGTCCACCTCGCTCGTCAGTGTTGCCCTGATGCTGTTGCCCTGATGCTGTTGCGCTAGTGCTGTTGCGCTAGTGCTGTTGCACTAGTGCTGTTGCGCTGGCGCTGGTTGCGCTAATGCTGGTGTGCGCACCGGTTTCGCCGCGCCATGCTCGTGCTCGTGCTCGTGCTCGCGGGATACTGCCCACACTGCCCCGCCCACGAACGCTCATCCCGGCACGCCGCGGCGTTCGCCTCGCCCACCTCAGTCATTGACCGTATCCGGCCGCAGGCCGTAACGCCATCACCCCGGGCACTCTGCACGATCGTGTCTTCCCTGCGCACCGGCGGCGTCGGGCCGGTGCACCGGATAACCTCGGCCATGTGCAGCCAGCTGATCCAGGCCGCAGGCAGCGCCCGGCCGGTGCCGTGCGCAGGGACCGGCACGGCCGGGGGCTCCGCGGCCCGCTCGCGCCTGCAGGTGTACCGCTGTCGAGGACCCGAGCGCAGCATTTTGACGACCTTGTGCTCGACGCGGTCAGCCGGCTAGCAGCCCGCTGGGAGAAGCAGCTCGCGGGCGTGGAGTTCGCGGTAGAAGAGGTGCCCCCTGCCGACCCGGACGTCCCAGGCGACCCGGTGCCGTTGGGCAGGTTGCAGCCAGCCGTGGCTGGGAAGCCCGCCCGCATCGTCGTCTACCGCCGCCCAGCGCAGGCGCGCGCCGAGGGCGATGAGGAACTGGCCGCGCTCGTCTTCGACGTAGTCGTGGAGGAGGTAGCCCGCCTGCTCGGCGTCGACCCGGAGACCGTCGATCCGGGCTACTCGGACGACGGCTAAGCCGCGGCTAAGCCGTCGCCGGGCTAGGCGGGCCAGGCCGCGGCTAAGCCAAGAAACCGGCATGGCCGCGGCTAAGCCGACGAAACCGGCAAGATCGCCTGCGGCCGGTGGCACACAATGGGCCATTGGGTGCCACCGGTGGCACACAATGGGCCATTGGGCGTCAAGATCTGATCTAGCACCCCATGGGCCATCGTGTGCCAGCTGCAGGCGGCGAGCAGGTTCAGCTGATGACCGGCGGTGTCATCTCGCGATCGTCGCCCCAGACATCTCTGTCCTCGGTCAGCCAGGTGTCGTGCTCGCGTTCCGCGCTGCCCTGAGCGCCGGCACCCATTGGCATGAAGCCAGGACGGGCCAGCGCCTCCGCACCCGAAGCGTCGCTGGCGGCGAGGCCTTCGCCAGCCTGGCCGGGGCCTAGCGCTCCGCCCCCGGCGAATGCCTGACCGCCGTTGGCCGCGTCCTCGCCGCCGAGCACGCCGAACCCGCCGCCAATGGGCTCGCCGCCAATGGGCTCGCCAGGAATGGGGTCGCCAGCAATGGGCTCGCCGCCGGGCACGCCGATCCCGCGGCCGCCAATAGGCTCGCCGGCGCCGGGATCGGCGCCCATCAGGCCGATTGTCCTGCCGCCGATGACAGGTTCACCGACGACGGGCTCGCCGCTCGCGCCGGCCATACCCGGGCCACCCGCCGCCGGATCCCCCGGTAGGGACCCGCCGGGTACGGGATCGCCCGCCGCGCTGCCGGGCTGCGGGCCGCCGATGACCGGACCCGCGAGGATGGGCCCAGCGCCGCCAGCCGCACCTGGACCGCCGGCCACAGGGCCGCCAGGGCCACCCATGCCAGGACCACCCATGCCAGGACCGCCCGCGCCCAGCCCGGCGGGTGCGCCGCCGCCCGGCGTCGGATTGAAGCCGGAAAGCGTGCCACGGCCGCCTGCCACCGCACTGCCGTGACCGCCACCGATCACAGGACTGCCCGCACCGCCTGCGCCGCCACCAGCACCGGTACTTCCCCCAGCACCGCCGCGGCTTTGAGCACCGCCGCGGCCCCCAGCACCGCCATTGCCAGCGGCGGCGCTGCCGTGCGAAACCGTGACCGGCGAGCCGTAGCCGCCGCCAGACGCCCCGGCACGCGAGCCGGGCCCGCCGGCTGAACCGCTGCCGACGCCGCTGCCTGAGCCCGGTACGTCATAGGAGCCGGCTAGCGGCGGCAGGTTCTTGGTCGCCGCCGGCGGGATCGAGTCATAGGCCTCGACTGTGCGGGCATTCAGCTTGGCGAGCTGGCTGGCCGCCGCCGTGTTGGCCGGATCGGTTCCCGTGAGCAAGCCATGGACCTTGTCACCGAGGGTGTCGCTCATGCTCTGGATTTGCGCCTTGTACCAGGGCTGGATCGTGCCGCCGTACCAATTCAGCACCGAGGCGGTGCCCTGGCTGGTGTTGGCGAGGTCGATCGCGGTGTCGTGCAGCTGCTGCATTTGCGAAATCGCCTTGGGCGCGGTCTCGCCACCCCACGCGCCGGCCAGCTTCTGCCCGTGATTGATCAGGTTCGACGCGAGTTCGGTCAGTTTCTGGCTTGCCCGCTGGTACGCGGCGCCCGCGGCGACCACCTGCTCCGGCTGAATGGGGTCGACCAGCGCCTTGACCTCTTGGAGGGTCAGGCCGGCTGTCGATCCTGAGTAGATGCCGTCGAGCTTGAAATGCCAGGTGTTCCCGCCATTGCTGAGGGGATCGGGCCCGCCGCCGTCACCCGATCTCATCGCACGTCACCTCGCGCGCTAACAGCCCAGCAGAGACTAGGGACGATTGCGCGGTCATCAAATGTGCACCCCGTTCGACAATGCGACGTTATTCGCTTCTGTGTCGGAGTACGCGTTCGCGGACTTGCTAAGTCGTTCACTCACGGCGTTCTGGGCTTGGATGAGATCATTAACGAAACTCGTGATGCCGGCGAACGCGTTGCTTGTCGCACCTGCTAGCCCGGATGGCGCGTCCCACTCACCCACTTGAAGCTCGGTTACCAGGCCATTCGCCTGCAGGTCGCTACATACCGCCTGGATCTCCGCAACGTCCTGCTTCAACGCGCTGGAAACCTGCCGCAGCCCGTCGCGGTCAACCGAAAACCCGCCGCCGGCGAAGGATGCTGGCCAAGCCGACTGGATGGCGGGCGCGGGCTGGTAGTCGTTGGCCTTACCGCGCCCGTCCGAGTAGTACTGCCCGCCGCCGGTGCGCTGGCTCGGAGCCGTGGCCGGACTTGGCGCGGAGGCCGGAGCCGGCTGCGGGCCGTCGCCCATCATGAACCACCCGTTCCCTTTACTGAACCAGCGTTGTCCTCACCATCGGTGTCCCGGCCACCGGTGCCATGGGACCGCAGCCGGGACCGTCGCGACCGGGAAGCGCGGCGTCAGCTCCACATCTGCGCGAGGCCGCGCTCGGTCTCCTGATAAGTCGTGTTCGCGGTCCCGATAACGGTGCCGAGCGAGTTCAGCACGGCGCCCATGTGCTGTGCTGCCGCATCCCACTGAGCCTTGGCCTGCGCGTACGACGCCCGGGCCGAACCCGTCCACTGGCTAAGCGAGCCCTCCAGATTGTGCTGCAGGTCGCTCAGGGTGCTGGTCAGCGTGTTGTAGATCGCGAGGAAATCCGACTCGCCCTGGGCCATCCCGGCGAAATTGGCGCTGGTGTACTCACTCACTGCCGTTCCCTTCCTTGAACCCGGCGGCGCTCATTTGTTGAGCAGTCCAGCGACCTTGCTGACAGTCTGGCTCTGCTGGGCCTCGGTGGCCTCGTACCTCGCGTGCGTCTGAACCATGTTCTGGTGGAGGGTGTCCATCGCGTTAAGTACCTTCCCCAGGTCCGCGTCGAAGGCATGGTAGACGTTGGAGAAGGCGGTAGCCGCGTTGCCCTTCCAGTTGCCCATCAACTCGGACTCGTGGCTTTCTAGCTGCTGCCGCAGCGCCGTTACGACGCTGAACGCCTCGTCAAGCTGGCCGGCCGCTGTGTTGATGGCATCCCTGGAAACGGAAACTTCGCCCGCCATCGCCCACCTCCGTGATGTCTGCCCGTTAATTGCCCTGCTTGGCGGTCGCACACGGAACCTCGTCAAGATCACCCGCGCGCGCGCCTGTACCTACGGGCCCGTCTTGCTGACGGCCCCAGCGGACAGCCAGGCACACGGCGGAATCCCACGCCGCAAACCGGTTAGAAACCTATGGTAGGCACTATGTCCCGTCAACCCGAATGGTCACAACAAGCCAGCAATTAATAATTATGTAAGCTGGCAGAAAGCCCCGACCTGCGGGACAGCCATAACCGCGCCAGGCTCGTCACGGAAACGTGGCTCCGGGGCCACCGGAGGGTGCTGGGGAGAACCCGGGGGTCGTTTCCGCGGCGGCGGCAGCGGGGGATCCCGGCGAGCGGCCCGCCGGAGAGGTGACGGGGCAGCCGGTGCAATTTGCGCGCTCATTACCTGGCTGGCGCTGGCCAGCGCCAGGGTAACGGGCCTTCTCATGGGATCGTTGCCGCCAGTGAGCCGTTGATGGCCGGCAACAGCACCGAGGAGGGCGCGCTCACGATCGGAGTGATCAACTGGACTCCGCCGATCCGCATCTGGAGCACCCGGCCCGCGTACACCGGACCTGAACCGTGCACGGGCGATATGACGATGGCGAACCCGTCGCGTCCGCCCCGCGGCGCCTGCACCTTGACATTGGCGGAATGCGCCGCCGGTATGGAGACGAGCTGGCCGGCGCCCGCTGCGCCGTCTGTGCCCGCCGTGGTGATCCGGACCTGCGCGCGGCCAGCCGGCGCGGACAGCACGACCGACGTCGTGTACCCATCGCCTGACTGGTTGTCCGCGATGATTCCCTGCTGCTGCAGCGGTGGGGTCGCCGCGGTGAACGCGTGATCCCCCGCGAGCACGGCTGCGGTCACAGGAGTCGCCGACTGCAGCTGCAGTGCGGCGGGAATGCCGTTGAGCGACGGCAGATCCAGCGCCACCGCGGAGCCAGCGGGCACGTCTATACCACCAGCACCGGCCGGCTCGTAGGTACCCGCGGGGGTGACCGCCTGAACGTGCACCTGCGCATCGCTGCCGCCAGGATCCACCAGGTAAACCCTGCGGCCGGTGCCGGCTCCGGGCAGGCCTGGGATGACCACTTGCGTGGCAGGCGCCGTGGCCGCCCGCCACCACACGCCCGCGGTCTGCACGGCCGCGGCAACCCGGCCGACGCTCGTGCGGACATGCAGCGCAACGACCTGAGCGCCAGGCACAAGCGTGCTGACGGACTGGACAACGCTGCCGCCGGGTGGCACCTCTATCCCCGTATCCGTGTTTCCCTGGAGCGGCCCGGTGTCCGTGAAGATCTCGACATCGACTGCGGCGGTCGCGCTGTCCGGGTTCACCAGGTGCAGGTCGATGGCCGCAGCCCGCACGGGCCCAGGGCCAAGGAACCAGAAGTCAGTCCCCGGCCGCGAGCACTGAACACTGCTGACGGTGCCCGCGGAGCCGTTAGGGGGGTAGCTGGTCTGCTCGGCCTCAAGGCCTCGCGCCATCGCGCCGGTCGCCTCGATTATGACCGCTGCCGGCTGCGCATCGTGCGGTGTCCCGCGCGGCTTGAGGCCCACGGCGAGGCCGTTGCCCGACAACCAGAGCCGCTGCGGCTGCGAGAAGGTGAGCAGCGGTGCCGCTGGCGCCGAGAGGCTCGCACCTGGGCCGCTTCCCACACCCGCCCCAGCGCTGCTTTCCGCGCTCCCCACGGCCGAGATGCCTACGCTCGGTGCCGCGACAAGCTCGGCGCGACCCTGGCCGGCCTGCCCGCCAGGCGCGGCGAATACCGCGACGCGGCCGGACCCTGGCGCGGGGCAGGAGCTGACGGCCGACGTCACAGGCGCGAGCCGCGGCGCTGCCGTCGCGCCATCTGCGCTTCCTGCCGGGGGCCGGCTTATCCAGGCCACACCGAACAGTGCGGCGAGCGCCGCCGAGACGAGCCCGAACAGGACGAAACGGCTCGCGATGAGACCCCTCATGCAGGCGATCCAGCGGCATCGGAGCCCAATCGCCCGGGCGCCTCGGCCGCTCCAGGCGGTGCCGGCGATCTCGGGCCCGCCGGACGGGCCGGGCTGGCCGAGGCAGGCGCAGGGCGCCCAGCCGCCCGGCCGCCAGGTGGGATGTCTTGTTGCGCCGCGTGCGCGCCTGGCCGGGCGCGGCCACCGGGCCCGGTGGCGACGCTGGGACCGCTGTCCGGGCCGGATCCGCCGCCCGTGCCACCTGGGCCAGCAGTTCCCGACGGCACGCGCTCCGCCGCCCGGTTACGGGCCGGACGATCCGACATGGCCGGGCGCCTGCGAGATATTCCCCGGATTCGCCGTGACCGCCTAGCCCTGGCTGGCTTGTGCCGGCTGTGCCTGCGTCCAGCGTCGTCGCCTGCCACAGGCTGCTCTTCCTGTTCAGCCATGGACCGCGCCCGCGCCGACGGCAGTGCCAGCGCCACGACCACGGCAACGGCGACGGCCTCCAGAGCCAGGATCACCTGGCGGCTCAGCATGCCACGGCTTATGCCGACCCTGCCACCGCCCGCCGGGAGGCTGAAGCCCTGCGCCCAGCCGTCGACCGGCCTGGCGAGGGGTGTCAGGGGACGGCCGTTCAGGCTTGCGTGCCAGCGGGTGTCCGCCGGTTCCGCGAGCACGAGCGTGCCACCTGCCGAGGGCACGTGTGCGCCCTTAACGTCGATGCGCCCGGATCGCACCGGAACGACCGTGCCGTCAGGCTCGACCACCCGGACCCGGGCCGCAACATCCGTGACCTGCCATAACCCGAAAGATCCGGTAAGGCTTACCGGCCGTAGGCCAGGCGTCCCGTCAAGCACCCGGACCAGGACCTGATTCATGGGCGCAGGCAGCAGCACGTAACCGATGGCGAACTGGCTGAGGGTATGGCCATCGTCACCAAGGTCAGCGCCGCTGCCGGTGGCCAGGCCGGCCACCACCGAGTCCAGGATGCGCCGCGCCGCCACCGGCTGGGCCAGTTCGGGCGCACCAATGAGCGGATCGGCGTTCCGCAGCACCGTGTAGCGAAGCGCTCCTGGCCCGGACCGGAGTACGAGCGTGCGCAGCCGCAAGCCGCCCGTCGCGGATGCCGTCACGAATTCGGGCAGGACACTCGAGCTCGTCCCCGCCAGCGGACCACGAATTCCGCTGACAACCCAGATGCCCGCGACAAGTGCCGGTGCCGTGCAGGCAGCAAGGGCGATAGCGGCGCCGCCGATCCTGCGCAGCCCGCCCGCCCGCAGGAGGCCGGGCCACGACTCGGCGACGGTGATGGCGGCGAGGAGCACACCGCCCGCCGTTAAGGCGAGGGCGACGCCCGGCCAGCCAGGCGCGGCTGGGCCGCCGGCCGGCGCGGCGACCTTGATCCTGCTCACCGCGATCGCGGTGAGCAGGCCGGCCAGTGCGATTGCCCAGCCGGCGGCGACAAGCACGTGACGCCGGTTCAGCAGCACGGCGAGGAGCCCGGCCAGAGCCAATCCGGCCGTCACCCACACCGGTGGCAGGCCCGGGCCGCCGGGGCTGAGCAGGAACAAGGAGGGCGCAGGCAGCCGCGGATCGGCCAGTCCCCCGCCCGCCGCGCCGGCCTCGAGCAGGAACAGCGACGGATGCATGAACAGGTCGAATGTCCAGGGAGCGAGCAGCACAGCAGGTACGAGCGCGACGATGCCGCAATGGATCGCCACCCGGCGCCTGCCCCTGCCGAATGCCGCCACGGCCGCCACGGCGCCGACCAGGCTGACGGCCCAGACGAGCGGGACAAAGGCCGCCGCGACCGCCACCACCAGGCCTGCCGCCCAGGCGGACTGGCGGCCGCGGCGCCCAGGCGTGGTCAGCATGCGCCCGACCAGGATGCCGATGAGGGGCACGAGCACGAACGCCACAGCGGTGCCGATCCGGCCCGCCGCGATCGCGCCCGTCGCGACGGGCAGCAACGCGTACGTGCATGCAGCCCAGACCCGGGCGGAGGTATGGACGGTGATACGGCGGGCCGCCAGATAGGCCGTGCTGCCGGCCAGCGGTACGCAGCCAAGCAACAGCACGTCGACGGCGAGCCAGGGCTTGCCGCCGAGAAGGGTGGAGAGCAGGGCAAGCACGGCCACGTAGGGCGGCGCACTCGCGGCAGTGCCGAGTCCGACATCGTGGTATCCGGCCAGGTACTCCCGCCATAGGTCCGCGGAGCCACCTGAGACGGGGACCAGGGCGCCGCCGCCGAGCCACCCGCCCCGTAGCAGCGACCGTTCCGCGACGAGGGCGACAACGGTCAGCCCGAGTACCGTGAGCACACCAGGGTTGGTCATCAGCCGCTGAGCCAGGCCGCTGTCGGTGAGCAGCGTCCCTTCTTCGTCGTCTTCCGCGCTCGCCCCGGCCAGGGAGTGCGCGGCTGGCTGCGACCCGGACAGCGCGGTGCCGATGATCTCGGTGATTCGGCCGGCCGTCTGGCCCTTCGGCATGAACGAGCGGACGATCGGGTAGGCGCGGCGACGGCCAGGTGCCCGCCGCCGACGCGCCTGCAGCAGCCGGAACGGATGAGCGAGCACCGACGCTAGCGCGGTGATCTCGTCCCAGGCGGCACCCGGTCGCTTGCCTGCGAGGAGAATAATTGTGCGAAGCAGCGAGCCGACGATGTTGCGGCCGATCGCGGCGAGCATCGGGGCGGCAGGCAGGTTCGCGAAAAGCACGAGAAGCGCGTTCCGCCGGTCCAAGTGGTGTGGCCGCCCGGGGCGCTCGCCGCTAGGTGCCGATATTGGCCGGTAGCGCCGCGCGGATGCCTCCACATGGTGAACTACCGCGTCGGTGACCAGCTTGACCCGGTAGCCGGCCGCGATCACCCGCCAGCAGAAGTCGATGTCGTCGCGGAACAGGCGGAGGCTGGGGTCGAAGCCGCCGACCCGGTCCCATACGTCACGGCGGATGAGCATGCCCGCGCTGCCGACAGCAAGCACGTCACGTTGGCCGTCGTGCTGGCCCTGGTCAAGTTCGTTCGGTTCGAGACCGGTTTCCCTGCGGCCGGCCCCGTCGATCGTGATGCCTGCCTCGATGACAACCCGGTGGTCCGCCCAGTCTGTGACCTTAGGACCGAGGACAGCACTGCCGCGGGAAGCGCTGGCCGCATCGAGCAGGGATCCGAGAGCTTCCTGATCGGGTGCGCAGTCGTCGTGCAGCAGCCAGATCCATTCGACGACCTCACCGGCGCTTCGCGGTCCCGAGGGCACCGGCGTGCAGGCGGCGCGGTGCCGCAACGCCTGGTTGATCGCGGCGCCGAATCCAGTGCCGCGATCCGCGCCGAACACCGAGCCCTTGCCGAACACCTTGGTAAGCAGAGTGCCGCTGCGGTCCCTGCTGCCGGTGTCGACGGCGACGACGCGGTCAGCAGGGCGCGTCTGCTCGCGCACCGCACTGGCGACATCGGGAAGCCAGCGGGCGCCGTCATGCGCGACGATGACAGCGGTAACGACGTGCGTGTTCGAATCGTTGGGCGACACGGGTCCGCTCGCTGGTGGGAGGGATTGGCCGCCGATCGTGCCTGGTGGGGCTCGGCACGTCGGGTGGTAAGCGTGAACAATACGCGAATGCGGGCCCGCAAGAGGTGGGACCTGAAGGACAGGTCGGGCATATCGCGAAGGCGCTCTGGTCCCTGCCGCAGCGGCTAACCGGCCTGCCTCTTCAGACGGCGCCGCTCGCGTTCGGAGAGCCCGCCCCAGATACCGAACCGCTCGTCGTGCGCGAGCGCGTACTCAAGGCACTCGGCCTGGACGTCGCAGGCACGGCATACCTTCTTAGCTTCCCTTGTCGACCCGCCCTTCTCCGGAAAGAAGGCTTCCGGATCGGTCTGCGCGCACAGCGCGCGCTCCTGCCAGCCCAGATCCTCGACTTCGTCCACGCCGTTGCCGAATGTGCCGTGCGCCAGCGGGATGATCACCTCGCTCAAGAGCGCACCTCCTACCCCTGTCGGAGCCCCCAAGGCTCGCGCCCGTCTCCCCTAGAGACGCAAACCACATTGATGGAATTACACGCGCGTGTCTTGCTCGAAGTCAAGCGGGGTCGGTGGTATTGGCAGCGGTCTTGTCCGCGATCATGCAAAAAGTCTGCCGGCCGATCCTGGGATCCCAGCGCGCGTCTCGCGGTTCATCCAGCTCGCAACGCCCACCGCGAACAGCCTGATGCGTGATCGGCGGATTCCCCGCCTCCCTGGACAGACCCGTGCGGCGGGGCAACGCACGCGGCCACACCAGCCGGTGCCCGCCTGAACGAGTCCGGCGACGCGGCTGGGACACTTGTGCCCATGCGGATAGTAGTCCCGGCCGGCGGCGTCGGCGCGGCACGTTTCCTTCGCGGCCTCAAGGCAGCCGCCCCAGACGCCCAGATCACCGTCATCGGCAACACCGGAGACGACATCACCCTGTTCGGGCTGCGGATCTGCCCGGACCTCGACACCGTCATGTACACGCTCGGCGGAGGGATCGATTCCGAGCAGGGTTGGGGCAGGTCGGCCGAGAGCTTCTCGGTCCGCGAGGAACTCGCTGCCTACCAGGCGCAGCCACGCTGGTTCACCCTTGGCGACCGCGACTTCGCCACCCATATCCTGCGGACTCAGATGCTCGGGTCGGGCAAGCCGCTCTCCGCGGTGACCGCGGCTCTGTGCGAGCGGTGGCAGCCTGGGGTGACCCTCCTGCCTATGACCGATGACCGCGTGGAAACCCATGTCGTGATCGAGGAACCTGTCGAGATCGGGGAACCTGTCGAGATCGAGGAAACAGGCGTGATCGACGAAACTGACGCGCGGCCGCCCGATCCGCTGGGCGACGCTGGCCGACGAGACCAGCCGGCCGAACGTCGCGAGCGTAGCGAGCCGCCCAAGCGCGACCAGCCAGCCCAGCGCGACCAGCATTTCCGGCGTGTGATCCATTTCCAGGAATGGTGGGTACGCCACGGTGCGCGAATCCCCGCCGCTGAGATCGTCGCGACGGGCGCGGCCGGCGCCATCCCGGCACCCGGCGTGCTGGATGCGATCGCGTCCGCCGATGTCGTGCTGCTGCCGCCGTCCAACCCGGTGGTGAGTATCGGCACGATCCTGCAGGTACCTGGCATCCGGGACGCGCTCGGGCGCAAGACCGTCGTCGGCGTCTCGCCGATCATCGGCGGCGCGCCAGTGCGCGGAATGGCCGACAGTTGCCTCGCCGCGATCGGCGTGCCGGCCAGCGCCGCTGCCGTCGCGGCCTGGTACGGCGACGTGCTGCTGAACGGATGGCTTGTCGATGACGCGGACAAGGCGGCCGCAGACGATCCGGAACTCGCGGGGATCGCCGTCCGGGCTCGCCCGCTCTACATGCACGATCTGCCGGCCACCATCCAGATCGCCATAGAGTGTCTCGATCTCGCTGCGGCGCTTGGCGCCGGGTCGTCGCCGTGACCGGCGACACGTCCGGCAACGCCGCCGGGGCCAGGCCGGGCGGCGCGCCCGCGCTGACCGTCACGGCCATCACCGGGCTGCCGGAGGTGGACGCGGGTGACGACCTCGCGGCGCTGATCGCGGACGCCGCGCCTGATCTTCTGGATGGTGACATTCTGGCCGTCACCTCAAAGATCGTGAGCAAGGCCGAGGGCAGGGTGATGCGCACCGCGGAGCGGTCTGTGGCCGCCGCCGCGAGGCTCCGGGATGCCGCGATAGAAATGGAAACCGTGCGGGTCGTCGCGAGCCGTGGCGCCACCCGCATCGTGCAGACCAGTCATGGTCTCGTGCTCGCCGCGGCGGGTGTGGACAATTCCAACAGCGAGGCGGGCAGCGTCGTGCTGCTGCCCGAGGATCCTGACGCCTCCGCACGCGCGCTGCGCGCGTCGCTTGCCGACCGCCTCGGGGTGCGGCTCGGCGTCGTCATCACCGACACTCTGGGCCGTGCCTGGCGGGTCGGCCAGATCGACACCGCGATCGGCCTTGCGGGCGTGGCACCCGTGCTCGACCACCGGGGGCAGGCCGACTCTCACGGCAACCAGCTCGAGGTCACCCTGCCCGCGGTGGCCGATGAGATCGCCGCGGCCGGGGACCTGGTCAAGGGCAAGTTCGGCAACACGCCGGTGGCTATCGTGCGCGGCCTTGCGCATCTGGTCACTGCGGCGGATGGTCCGGGTGCCGCGGCGCTCATCCGGCCGTCAGCTGAGGACATGTTCCCGCTCGGATCGCGCGACGTGGTCTTCGCGCGCCGGACAGTGCGGGACTTCACCAGCGATCCGGTCGACGACCAGGCGGCGCGCCGCGCCGTGCTCGCGGCGTTCACCGCTCCCGCTCCGCACCATTCGGTGCCGTGGCGGTTTGCCATCGCCTCCTCCGCTCAGGCGCGTTCAGGACTACTCGACGCCATGCGCGATGCGTGGGTTGCCGACCTGCGCGGCGACCGCTTCACCGAGGATCAGATCAAGCGCAGGATCGCGCGCGGTGAGCCGCTGCGCCGCGCTCCGCTGCTCATCGTGCCTTGCCTGGTCGCCGACGCGGCACACACCTATCCGGACCAGCGGAGGCAGCGCGCAGAACGGGAGATGTTCCTGGTGTCGATGGGCGCGGGGGTGCAGAACCTGCTTGTCGCGCTCGCGGTCGAGGGACTCGGCTCATGCTGGGTGTCGAGCAGCATGTTCTGCCCGGAGGTCGCCCGCAAGGCGCTCGGCCTGCCCGACGACTGGGAGCCGATGGGCGTCGTCGGCGTCGGTCATCCGGCTGCGGCCCCCCCGCCGCGCCCGGATCGCGACGTCGAAGCGTTCATCATCCGCCGCTGACCGGGCCCACTCAGCCCGCGACCACCGGGAGCTTGCGGCGGACCGCGTCGCAGACTCCGTCGCTCACCCGCGCGGCGGCAACGCGGTCCGGCGGCACGTCGCCGTACATCGTGGTGCGCTGCCGCACCTCCCGGCCGAGCGGCGCCACCATCGAGGTGAGGTCGCTGATGGTCTTGAACGAGCCATTGGCGGAGCCCGCCATCCGGCTGATCGTCTCCTCCATCAGCGTGCCACCCAGATCGTTGACGCCGCCCCGTAGCACGTCGCGGCACAGCTCAGCACCGAGCTTCACCCACGAGCACTGGATGTTCGCGATCGCCCCATGCAGCAGCAGCCGCGATACAGCGTGCACCGCGCGGTTCTCCCGCCTGGTCGGCCCGGGGCGGGCCAGGCCCGCCAGGTAGATCGGCGCGTTGGCGTGCACGAACGGCAGCAGAACGAACTCGCTGAACCCGCCAGTCCGCTCCTGGATGCCGCGGATCACCCGCAGGTGCCCCACCCAGTGCGCGGGATTGTCTACGTGGCCGTACATCATGGTCGAGCTTGTCCGGATGCCAAGCTCGTGCGCCGTCGTGATCACTTCGATCCAGGTGGAGGCGGGCAGCTTGCCCTTCGTCAGCACCCAGCGCACGTCGTCGTCCAGAATCTCGGCCGCGGTACCTGGAAGCGAGTCGACCCCGGCTTCGCGCGCTCCCGTCAGCCACTCCCTGATGGACATACCGGTCCGGGACGCGCCGTTGACCACCTCCATCGGTGAGAACGCATGCACGTGCATGTCCGGGCAACGCCGCTTCACCTCGGCCGCGATGTCGAAGTACGCGGTTCCGGGCAGATCAGGGTGGATGCCGCCCTGCATGCACACCTCGGTCGCGCCTGCCGCCCACGCCTCGACGGCCCGGTCGCCCACCTGCTCCAGCGACAGCGTGTAGGCATCGGCGTCCGTGCGGCGCTGCGCGAACGCACAGAACCTGCAGCCCGTGTAGCAGACGTTGGTGAAATTGATGTTTCGGTTCACGACGTAGGTCACCGGATCGCCCGCCACGTCGCGCCGGACGTCATCAGCGAGTTTCGCGAGCGCTTCGAGTTCGGCGCCGTCCGCGTCGAGCAGCGCAAGCGCCTGCGCGTCGGTGAGGCCAGACGGGTCCGTTTCGGCGTGCCTGAGCGCGGCAACCACGTCAGCATCCATACGGCCGCGCGGGCTGGCCCCTGGCTTGATGCGCGCACCTATCTCCGCCCAGTCGCCATAGACCTCGCCAAAGTCGCTGCGGCGATCATCGGTCCGGCCGGTCGTGTCGACCGCAACGTGCAGATCGGTGCGGCCGCTGTCGGCCCAGCCGCCGTCGGGTTCCTGCCACGGCAGGCCGCGCGGCATGGCGCCGGCCGCAGCGAGCCCGGTCGCCTGATCCGCCAATGCCGCGACATGGCCTGCCAGGCGCGGATCGAGCCACGGCTCCCCGAGGTAGCCCGGATAGACGGTCAGCCGCTCAGCGAGCGTGAATCCCGCGGCCGCCGTTAGGGATCCTAGGTCGTCGATCTGTGGCCAGGGGCGTTCCGGGTTGACATGGTCGGGGGTGAGCGGCGAGACACCTCCCCAGTCATCGATCCCGGCCCGCAGGACCAGGCCGTGCTGATCGCCGACCAGGTTCGGCGGCGCCTGCACGCGCGCCTTCGGGCCGAGTACCAGGCGGGTCACCGCGATCGTCGCGGCCAGATCAGAAAGGCCTGCATCCGGCACATCCCGCATCCTGGTATCCGGTTTGGCGCGGAAGTTCTGCACGATCACTTCCTGGATGCCGCCGTATTCGCGGGAGATCCGCCGGATCGTGAAGATCGAATCGGCGCGCTCGGCCGCCGTCTCGCCGATGCCGATGAGGATGCCCGTGGTGAACGGCACGCTGCTGCGCCCCGCGTCCTCGAGCACCCGCACGCGGAGCGCGGGATCCTTGTCCGGGCTGCCGAAATGCGGACCGCCGCGCTCGGTGTAAAGGCGGGCAGCGGTGGTCTCGAGCATCATGCCCATGGACGGTGCGACCGGCTTCAGCCGCTGGAAGTCCTGCCAGCTCAGCACGCCGGGGTTGAGGTGCGGCAGCAACCCGGTCTCCTCGAGCACGCTGATGGCCACCGCCCGGAGGTAGGACAGCGTGTCGTCGTAGCCGTGCGCGTCAAGCCACTCGCGTGCCTGCGGCCAGCGGTCCTCCGGGCGGTCGCCAAGAGTGAAGAGCGCCTCCTTGCAGCCGAGCGCGGCGCCCTGCCGCGCGATGTCGAGCACCTCGTCCGGTGACAGGTAGGGACTCGGCAGGCGGTGCGGCACTGTGACGAAGGTGCAGTAGCCGCAGCGGTCCCTGCAGAGCCGGGTGAGCGGGATGAAGACCTTGCGGGAGTAGGTGATCACGCGTTCGCGGCCCGCCGCCGCCAGGCCCGCGTCCCTGCTGCGGGACGCGTAAGCCAGCAGTTGATCCAGGTCACCGCCGCAGGCGTGCAGCAGCACCGTTGCCTCGGACTGGTCGAGCGGCTTGGCATCCCTTGCCCGGGCGAGCGCCCTTCGCATCGCAGTGGCAGGGGGGCGATCCTCAGAAAGGCCCATGGCGGCACCCTACGTGGAGGCCAGATCACCATTGTCCGCGCCCTGGTCAACAGACGCGCCACCTGGCCGGGCCGACATCGCCGAGCACACCCGCGCATCGCCGCCGCGCATCGCCGCCGCGCATCGCCGCCGCGCATCGCCGCCGCGCATCGCCGCCGCGCATCGCCGCCGCGCATCGCCGCCGCGGCATCGCCGCCGCGCATCGCCGCCGTGCATCGCCGCCTGCGCGGCACGCCATCACCGCCTGTGCGGCCCTCATGATCGTGGTACCTGGCCCGTGAATATGACGGGTGAGGTACCACGATCATGGACATTCCCGGCTGGATCAGAATGCGCTGTAGTCGCGAGCGGCGAGGCGCGGGCCGCGACGGGGCGGCGACGCGCCGCCGAGTTCCACCAGACGCGTGGCGCGGTACCTGTGACCGCGATATGGGGCGAGCAGTTCGAGCATGCCGGAATCGCCGACGACCCGCCCCGCCAGAGTCCATCCGACCATGGCGGGCAGGTTGTAGTCGCCGACCGACACCGCGTCCGCGTCACCTGATGCGCGCTGCCGTACCTCCGCCGAGGTCCACGGCCCGATCCCGGCGATGGCCCTCAGCCTGCGGTCCGCCGCGGCCGGATCCATTTCCGCGATCTCCTCAACGCGCCGCGCCACCCTCGCCGCGGCCATGATCGTCTGTGCCCGCACGCTCTCCACCCCGGCCCGGTGCCATTCCCAGGACGGGATCGACGCCCACACCCGCGGGGAAGGGAACACACGCAACCCAGTGGGAGCGCACCCGCCCGGGCCAGGGCCCGGCGCCGGTTCGCCGTATCTGCGCATCAGCAGCCGCCAGGCACGGAAAGCCTCGGCGCCCACCACCTTTTGTTCGAGTACGGCGGGCACCAGCGCCTCGAGGACCCGCGAGGTCCTGCCTACCCGCAGCCCCGGATGCCTGGCCGCCAGGTCGCGCAGCACGCCGTGTTCTGGAGCAAAACCGGCCGGGTCGTCGCACGAACCGAGCAGTTCGGGAAGGTGGGTGAGCAGCCACGCCGCGCCTGGCCCCCAGGCGGCGGCCGATGCCACCATGCCTGAAGCCACCGTGCCTGAAGCCACCGTGCCTGAAGCCACCGTGCCTGAAGCGACCCTGCCTGACGCCGCGACCCGCAGCGTGCCCGGCCCGTCCGGGGTCAGGCAGGTCCTCCACACCGCGCCGTCCGCGCCGACCTGGAAGGCCGGGTCACCGGGTCCGCGCCTGTGTACACCGAGGACCGCGGGGATGTCCAGCGGGAACGCTGGCCGCCAGATGCGAGTCAGTGGTGGCGGCGGCACGGCGGCACCTGGCACCCAGGTGCCTGCTCAGGCGTCGGTCGAGAACCGGACCGTCCGCGGCCCCAGCTCGACGTGCGGCCAGATCCTGATGCCGTGCCGAAGCTCGTTGCCCGCTCCGATCACGGCACCTTCGCCGATGAACGCGCCGTCGAGCACGGCACCCTCGCCGATACGGACGCCGCGGCCCAGGATGCAACCCTCGACGCTGGCGCCTGGCGCCACGGTGACCTGGTCCAAAAGCACGCTCCCGCGGATACGCACCCCAGGGGCGATCACCGAGCCCGCGCCGATTACGGCCCCGCCCGTCAGTTTCGCCGCCGGATCGACCGCTGCCCCGGGCAGCACGAGCGCGCCGCCGCACGGGCCCGGCATCGCCGGGGACGGCAGCAGGCCGAGAACCAGGTCGCAGGAGGCACGGAGGAAGGCTTCCGGGGTGCCGACGTCAAGCCAGTACGCGGTATCTGTGAAGCCGAGGACGGGCTCACCTGCCGCTATGAGCCCAGGAAAGGTCTCGCGCTCGACCGAGACGACCCGCCCAGCCGGGATCCGGTCGATCGCACTCCGCCTGAAGACATAACATCCCGCGTTGATCCGGTTCGTTACCGGCGTGGACGTCTTCTCAAGGAAGGCGGTGACCCGCCCCCTGTCATCGGTCGGCACGCAGCCGAACCTGGACGGATCGTCGACCTCGACCAGATGCAGTGTCACCGCGGCGTCTGCGGCGCGATGCAGGTCAAGCTGTGCCGCGATGTCATGACCGGAAAGGACATCCCCGTTGAGCACCAGCACGGGGTCATCGGGGCCGCAGGCCAGCCGGCCGGCGGCGTTCCTGATGCCGCCGCCCGTGCCGAGCGGCGTGTCCTCCATGACGTAATCGAGTTCCAGGCCGAACGAGGATCCGTCGCCAAGAACGGCCTCGAACATGTCCGCGCGGTAGGACGTGGCGAGAACCGCACGGGCGACGCCGCTTGCCGCCGCCCGGGCGAGCTGATGGGCGAGGAAGGGTGCTCCCGCCGCTGGGAGCAGCGGCTTAGGCGTAGAAATCGTCATCGGACGCAACCTGGTGCCCTGGCCGCCTACCAGCACAATCGCCTCGACGGGTTCCATAGGCAGGGACGTTACCAGGCCGGGACCGCCCGTGTGGGCCGGCAATGAAGGCAGGCGGCGAGGCGCCGCGCACCGGTTCGGTTCCCGCTCGCGACAGGGCACGTGGCAGCGCCAGGTCAGGGCATTTGCTGCTCAGCCGCGCGCTGATAGGAGGCCATGTGCGCCTCGGCCGACGCTTCCCAGGTGAACTCCTGCGACCGCGCGAAGCCCGCGTCACCGAGCGCCTGCCGACGCGCCGGGTCGTCGAGCAGTGCCCGCAGCGCGGCGCGGATACTGCCGGCGTCCCGCTCGGTGTAGGCGACCGCGTCGCCGCCCACCTCAGGCAGCGACGTGCAGTGCGTCGTCAGCACGGGGGCGCCGCACGCCATGGCCTCGAGCACGGGGAGCCCGAATCCCTCACCGCGGCTCGGGAATGCCACTACCATCGCACCGCCGAGGAACCCGGGCAGATCGGAGAAGCGAAGGTAGCCGGGGCGTATCAGGCGAAGGTGCGGCGGCGCTGCTGCCACCGCGACATCGACCTCTTCGCTCCAGCCGCAGCCGCCGGCCAGCACGAGCGCGGGTGGCTCCGCCAAGCCCGCGGCGGCGTCGGACCAGCCTCTGATGAGTGCGGGGACATTCTTGCGTGGCTCAAGCGTGCCCAGGAACGCGACATACGGCTTACCGTGCAGGCCGAGGCGGTCGGAGACATGCCCGAGCTGCAGGGGATCCGGCCGGTGGAAGAGCTTGTGATCCACGCCGTGGTAGGCGACATCAATCCTGGTCGGGTCCGCGCCGAGGACGCGCACAAGCTCATCCCTGGTCGCTTTCGACGGGACGATCAGCCGCGTGGCGCGGCGCACGGCGGTACGGATGGCTGACTTGAAGAAGGTGGCGGTGACCGCGGTGTGCAGATCCGGGTCGGTGAAGAAGGTGAGATCGTGCACCGTTACCACGCACGGCACCCCGGGACGCAGCGGAATCGAGTAGTGCGGCGCGTGGATGACGTCCGCACCCACCTGCTGTGCGGCCAGCGGCAGCCCGGTCTGTTCCCATGCCAGCCTGGCCGCGCGGTGCGCGATGGCGGTAGGGCCAGCGACGACCCTCGCGTTCGGCGCTAGCCGCGCGTACCGCTCCTCGTCCGCACGCTGGCAGGCAACCGCCAGGTCCGCGTCGGCGGACACAAGCGCGCCGATCAGCCCGTCAACGTACCGTCCGACCGCGCCGCGGTCAGCGGGCACTGCCGTCGCGTCAACAAGCACCCGAGGCGCCACGAGCGATCTCGCTCCTTTCTTGGGCCTTTTCTTCGGCGGGGACAACCCTGTGGGCAGGACCGGGAACCGGATGAGCCGCACACGGAACCCGGCGCACCGGGCTTTCAGCTGGGCCAGCAGCCCAGCCGCCAGCCCCGCGGGCTAAACCGGGAACTCCTCTAAGCCGGGCGGGTATCCCGATTGATCGGTCCTCCCTAGACGAGGGTACGCCGGTTACTGGCCAGGATGGACCGGTGAAGCAGCATGTGGGCAAGGTGCCGCCGGTCGTCATGGGCAATTCAGTTGCCAGCGCGGCGGGCACGTAGCAGGACGATGCTTCCCCGTTCCTGATCTGCCCGCCGATCACTGGCGGCAACCAGCGGAATCAGGGCGGCGGCGGCGTTAAAACCGACCCGGCCGCCGTGCGCGGACAGCCCGAGGTAAAGGCGCTCCGACCAGCCGGCCCGGAACTGATAGGCGTGCTCCACCACCTCTAGCCCGCGGGCCCGCAGCAGCCTGGTCAAGGTCTCGTGGGTGTAGGTGCGCTTGACGTGGTAGCGCGAGCAGTGCGCGCGATAGAGATCCGGCCACTGGGCGGCGCGGGTGAGCGCATCCGCGGACATGACAAGCTCGCCCCCCGGGCGCAGCACCCGCGCCATCTCGTCGAGCGCGCGGTCGCCGTCGTCGAAATGCTCGATCGCGCAGATCGACATCACCCGGTCGAAGGAGCCGTCCGCGAAGGGCAGCCGAAGCGCGTCCCCCTCGACCAGAGCGGGGGCGCCGGCCAGTGCGCGCCCGCGCAGCATCTTGGCGCGGGCCAGATCGATGGAGACCGCCTCGGCGCCGCGCCGCCTCGCCCGGCCGGCCCAGTACCCGTCGCCCCCCGCCACGTCGAGCACCCGCATCCCGCGCAGGTCGCCGCCGAGCCAGCGCAGCAAGGCGCCGGCCTCGCGGTAACGGCAGACATGTACCTGATGGCCGGTGAAGGCAACGGCGTCCGCTAGTCGCATGTGGCAGCTCTTGTGATTGTTGCTGAATGTTTATCCGGGGACCTTCGCCCGCTCGCGCGGCCACCCGCACCCGCCACCGGGCGCCCTATTGCGCCCGTCACCGCGAGGGTGACGGTGACGGTGACGGCTTCGCCGTCGGCAGTGCGGCCTTGTTCGCGGCGTCGAGCGACTGCTTCACCTTCTGAATGTCCTGGCCATAGGTCGCGAGGTCGCCGTTCCTCAGCGCCGCCTGTGCGTCCTTGTAGTAGCTCTCCGCCTGGGTCAGGTAGGCGCGCACGGTGGCGCTCAGCTGGCCGTTCCCTGATCCAGTGCTCGACGCGGAGGGCTGGCTCGGAAGTCCGGTGAACACCTGGCTGAGTGCGCCCTGCAACGTGGCCGCGTAGCCGATGCGCCCGTTGAAGGACGCGAAGACACGCTGCAGCGTCGGATAGGAGCCCACGCCTTCGCCCCCCGTCGCCTGCAGGTACACCGGCTCCATATACAGCAGCCCGCCGCCGACCGGCAGCAGGATCAGGTTCCCGGTGATCACCGTTGACCCGCCCTGGCGGTACAGCGCAAGCTGCTGCGAGGCGGTCGGATAGGACTCGAACGTGTTCTGCACCTGACTCGGGCCAGGGAAGACGGTGGATCGCGGCAGCTCGAGTAGCCGGATCACGCCGTAGTCCGGGCTCAGCGGGTTGCTGTCCACGGCCATGAAGGCCGACACGTTCTCCCTGCCCTTCGCCACGAAGGAGCTAATCAGGGAGTACTCGGGCCGGCGTAACCGGGCATGGACATGGTCAGGTAATAGGGCGGCTGGGTTCCGCCCGCCGGAGTGGTCGGGTCGTTCGGCACAGCCCAGAAGTCCTGACCGCCGTAGAAGGCCTGCGCCTGCGTGACGTGGTAGCGGGCGAGGATCGGCCGCTGGACCTTCAGCAGGTCCTGCGGGTAACGCAGGTGCCCGAGCAGATCCGCGGGGATCGCACTGCGCGGCTTGATGACGCCGGGAAAGGCTTTCATCCAGGTACGCAGCACCGGATCCGGGTTCCACTCGTAGAGCGTCACCGTGCCGGTGTAGGCATTTACCACGGCCTTGACCGAGTTGCGGATGTAGTTGATCTGGTCGCCCGACTGCTCGACGGGCGCGGGCGTGCCGATGGAGTCCGCCGTGACGTCATCCAGGCTTTCCCGTTCGGAATACGGGTAAAGGTTGGTGGTCGTGTAGGCGTCGACCACCCAGTCGAGGTTGCCGCCGGAGATCACCGGATACACATCGCCGTCAAGGGTGAGGAACGGCGCCACCTTCGCCACCCGGGCCAGCGGGTCCCTCACATACAGGATTCGCGATTGATGGTTGACCGCACCGGACAGCAGGATGTTGAGCTGCTTGAGCTTGGTCGCGTATAGCAGCCGGTTCCAGAACGAGCCGATCGCGACGCCCCCGCCGCCACGGTATGTCGTGTTCTGCTGGCCGCTGGCGCTCTGGCTGGGAAAATCGAGTTCCTGCGGGGCGCGGCCCGGTGGCGCTCCGACGATCACATAGTTCGACTCAAGCGGGCCGAAATAGACGCGCGGCTGGAAGGGCGGGAGCACGCCCGCGGACGGGATGTTGCTCTCCAGGAAGTTCGGCTGGCCCTGACCAGCCACGGTGTTCGCCGACGCGGCGACGAAGCCGTAGCCGTGTGTGTAGACCAGGTGCTGGGTGACCCAGTTGCTCTGGCTGGCCGGCGGTCCCGGCATCTCGCGAACCGCGACCACGGTGTCCTGCGGCATGGCGCCGCTGCCGGGCAGCGGGTAACGGTCCATGTCGAGCACGTTGGAGAACTTGTAGTAGCCCTTGATCTGCTGTAGCTGCTGGAACGCGGGAGCTACCACCGCGGGGTCGAGCAGCCGGACGCCGGGCAGCGTGGCCGCATCGGCCGCGAGCTGGGCGGCTGGCTGGTCCGGGGTCGCCAGAAATGGCGCCTCCTGCGCACCGGCGATGCCGTACGCGTGCCGGGTGCCCGCGATCTCCCGCTGGATGTAGGGCGACTCCTTCGAAAGCTCGTTCGGCTTGACGTCGAACTGCTGAATGATCGCCGGGTAGACGCCGCCGACCAGGATCGCGGATAGCACGAGCAGCCCGAACCCGACCGCAGGGAGCATCACGCTGCGCCGCAGTGCGCCCGCGAAGAACAGCAGGGCGCAGACGATCGCGATCACCGCGAGGATCGTCTTCGCGGGCAGCACCGCGTTCACATCGGTATAGGAAGCGCCCGTGGTGACGGCGCCGCGCTGCGAGAAGTTGAGGCCGTACCGGTCGAACCAGTAAGCCACGGCCTTGAGCAGCACGAATATTCCGAGCAGCACGAACAGGTGGGCCCGCGCAGCCACGCTGGAGCGCTCACCAGGCCCTTGCAGCCGCAGCCCGCCGTACAGGTAGTGAGTGGCAGCTGCGGCGATCACCGAGAGCACGACGGCGGTGAAGGCGAAACCGAGGACGAGCCTGATGAAGGGGTAGGTGAAGGTGAAGAACGAGATGTCCAGATGAAACTGGGGGTCCTTGACCCCGAATGACGTCTGGTTGACGAAAAGGATCCAGGTGCGCCACGCTCCGGCGGTTGACAGCCCGGATATCAGCGCGAGCAGGCCAAGCCCGAGAGCCATGACCAGCTTTCGGTACGGATCAAGGCCGCTGCGGTACCGCTCGAGCCCCTGCTGCTCAGGTGAGGAAGCACGATACGTCGGCCGGAGCCGGTAGGCCAGGTAGATGTTGGCCCCGACCACCGAGGCCATGAGGGCGCCGCCAACCACGAAGAGCACCAGCTTGACGCTGATGATCTTCGTGAAGACCGAGCCGTAATGGATGGCCTGGAACCAGAGGTAGTCGGTCCACACGTTCGCGAACACGATGAATACGACAATGACCGCGACGATCGCGGCCAGCACCGGGATCAGGTAACGGGGCCGGTGCGGCAACCGCACCGGCCTGGAGCGCCCCGGAGAACGGAAGGTCACGCCTCCCCCTCACGTCACAATCAAACGGGTGCCGACGCCGCGGTCCAAGGCCCTGACGCCGTGGGGCGCCCACTGGATTCCGGCCGTCGCGAGCAGCCCCGCAAACACTAGTCTCACTTGACGGCAACTTACCTGGAGTGCCGCCGGTTCCAAACACGACGAACGCGCGCCGCCCGGACCGGATGCCGATGGCGGCCGCTTGGGCAGCGGCGCTAACACGACGGTACCGGCGTGCCCGCATTGATGGCCCGCAGGTCCTGTACCGCCTGGCCGAGCGTGCTCACCTTCACGACGCGCAGGCCCGGCGGCACGGAGCCGTGCACGTCCGGGCAGTTGCTCGCCGGCGCAAGAAAGATCGTGGCACCCTCGTTGCGGGCGCCCACCATCTTCTGCTGTATGCCGCCGATCGCGCCCACGTTCCCGTTCGCGTCGATCTCCCCGGTGCCCGCGACGAATCTGCCATCGGCGAGATTGCCCGGTGTCAGCTTGTCGACGAGGCCGAGCGCGAACATCATTCCTGCGCTCGGGCCGCCGATGTCGCCGACCCTGATCTGCACGTTGAAAGGAAACTTGAACTGCTCGGTGACGACAATCCCGACGGCGGCCTGTCCCTGTTGCGATTTGGTCACAAGACGGACGGTCTTTACCTGTCCATGCCGTGAAATGGTGAGCTCGACAGGCGCACCGGGGTGACGCGCGCGGATAAGGCTCGCCGTCTTGTCCGCGGAAGAGACCGGAGTACCGCCGATCGCCGTGATCACATCGCCCGCCCGCAGCACGGAGTAGGCGGGCATTCCCTTCACGGTCCGGCCGACGATCACCACCGTCGTGAACCCGATCTTGAGCTCGCGCAGCGCCGCCGCGGTGGCGAGCTGTTGCGAGCCGGTCATCTCCTGGACGTTCTGCTGCTGCACCTGTTGCACGTTCGTGCTTGTGCCGAACAGTTCCTCCTGCGGAACGACCGCGTCGTGCGGCTCCAGCCATGCCCGAAGCGCCGTATAGAGGTTGATCTCGTCCCCCGGGCCGCCCTGGTAACTGACCGTGACCAGATTGAGGTGACCGGTCGTCGGATACACCTTGTGGCCGACGACGGTGATCAGCGGCTTCCCGCCCTGGCTGCCAAGCGTGTTGAACGTCGGGCCCGGGCTCAGCACCACGTAAGGGACGGGCAGCACGGCACCGGTCAGAGCCAGGACTGCGGCGCCGATCCCGGCGACGAGCATCGTCAGGGCGCGTCGCGACATGCACGGAAGACTATTGCACTGTCACGCTCTGCCGGTCACGTCCCGCCGGTCACGTCCCGCCGGTCACGTCCCGCCGGTCACGTCCCGCCGGTCACGTCCCGCCGGTCATGCACTGCCGACCCAATCGCTGCCGCCGTCCTCGAACTGCTGGTGCTTCCAGATCGGCACGGTGGCCTTCAGCTCGTCTATCAGCGCACGGCATGCCGCGAACGCCTCCGCGCGGTGCGGGCACGACACGGCGATCACCACGGCGAGATCCCCGATGGCAAGCTCGCCGATGCGATGCACGGCCGCGAGTGCGAGCGCGCCGGACTCCGCCGCCACCTTCTCCGCCACCCGCCGCAGCTCATCCGTCGCCGAGTCGTGCGCGGTGTAGGACAGCCGGGTCACGTCGCGGCCATGGTCGGACTCCCTGACCTGGCCAGTGAATATCACCGTGCCACCGGCCCCTGTGTCAGCGACGGCGCCGAGCACCTCGTCAACGGACAGCGGCGTAGCGCGAATCCCGATCAACCTGACGACTCCCACGCCAAACACCGTACCGGCCCGGTTCTGGCCGCCGGACCCATGGCCCATGCCTAACGGCTGCCGCGTGGCGCGCCGGTCGCGATGCAGGCGCGGTTCCAGTGGGTCGAGGTCCCAGTGCGTCCAGCACAGAAGGAGCCACAATGAATGCTGATGACTTCCTTAACCGCGACAGAATGTGCTGGTTCATCCAAGAGACATGCCCCAAAATGGGGGTCTCGCCTTCAATACCGTGTCTTATGCCACTTTCGCAAGGTCGCCCTCGTGAACCTCATGGGCACTGACTTCATCGGCGCGGACCTCAGCAGCACGAACCTCCTCGATACCGAGCTTCGGCGCCCTTTACCGGCGCGAACCTCAACGGCGCGAGACTCGACGGCGCTAGCCTTTCCGGTGCGCACCTAGCATATGCGGAACTCAGCTTCGCCGACTTCACCCGAAAGAGCCTCGGGCGGGCGAACGCCAGGCTGACTGCCGGGTTCGAACCTCAATTCCCTGGTTGACCACGGCCTTCCGCGTCCAGCCTGGCCCTTCGCGCCGCCGATTCGATGTCGTGACCTGAGTCCCCGTGTCGTCTCTGCTTCCGGTCGAACATGACTGCCCAGACCAGCAGAGCGACAATTGGGACTAAGAAGACTAGCAGATAGATCATTATGATCCCCCTCCTGAAATGTCCTCAGCGTACGCCTCTTAAGCAGGCCTGCCTACTTCCTGCACCCTGCCTATGCGGAGAAGGACGGATAGATCCTTCGGAACCACGGGACATGCATGGCTGTCTGGTCAGCTCCGTGGCTGACCTCCTGCGGTAAGGCCGAAACTCGCAGGCGCGTCGTGTAAAGCAGGCGCGTCGTGTAAGGACTGCGGGAGGGACGGTAGCCAGAATTGGGACGGGTCAGCTGCTGCGCCGCTTGCGGCGCGCGCGGCGGACGATCGCGGCGGTGCCGATCACTGCGACAGTCGCGCCCGCCGCACCGGCCGCGGTAATCGTCGCCTCCTTGCGGGCCAGCCGCCGGCCAGCCACCGCGTGATGCCCGGCACGCTGCGCGAGCAGCACCGCAAGCGCGGTCTCGTTGTCGTATGTGGGCCGCCACCCCACGGCGCGAAGGGCCGCGGCATCCACCACCCACGGGTAGGCGACGTAGCGCAGGTCAGCGGCGGGAGCCGGGGCTATCCCCGCTCGGTGCAGACGCTGCACGGTGCCGAAGGTGAAACCCGCGGGCAGCTCGATGCTGCGCAGCCCGCTCAGCTCCTCCACCCGCTCCTGCTCGAGCCAGCCGTCGCAGCCGACCGCGAACTCGCCAGTCAGCTCGCCGGAGACCGCGAGCTCAAGCGCGGAGACGAGGTCATCGACGTGGCAGAACTGCCAGCGGGTGGCGCAGCCCTTCACGGTGAGCAGCCGCGGCGCCTCGAAATGCCTGGTGATCAACGTATCCACGTCGTCACCCACAAGCGCGGCGGGGCGCACCACTGTGACCTGCATGCCCGGGTAGGCGCGCGGCGCGCGGCGCGCCAAATGCTCGATCTCCAGCAGGTCACCGGCGATGCTGGTGTCAGGATCCGCCCGCAGCGGCGCGGTCTCGGCAAGCGGCACGGGGTTGTCCGGACTTGCGCCATACACCATCGCGCTCGTGACAAGCACCACACGGCCCACACCCTCCGCCGCGGCGGCCGTGAGCACTGTCTGCGCCCCGCGCACGTTGAACGCGCGGCGCTGCCTGTCGTCGGCGTCCGGCGTTAGGTCCACGTCGGTGTGCACTACCACGTCCACGCCTGCCAGCCGGCCCGCGAGAACCGGGTCGCGGACGTCCACCACGCGCCAGACAACCCCGGTGGCCTCCCCTCGGCGATCGTCGATCGCCACCACCTTCTTCACCCGCCGGGACGTGGCGAGCCTGGCAGCGAGTGCGTGGCCGACACCTTGCGCTGCGCCTGTCACCGCCACAACCGGGCCAGGACCGCGCGCCGGGCGGCGGTCACGGCTGCGCGGCGCAGGCGCAGGCGTTGGCGTGGCCGCAGGGCCCGGCGGCGGAGGAGCCGCCGGGTTGGCAGTTGGCGGCGGAGCGGTAGCATCCTGCCTGCCGCTGCGCCGTGGGCGAACCTGGCCGCCAGAGTTGCTCACCCTGTGTCGCTCCCGGGATAACGTGGCTAACACAATCAACATGACCCTTCCATCCTGCCTGAGAGGTCACACGGATGGGTGACAGCCCTTTCGGGTTCAGCCTGCCTGGCGAGCCCGACAAGCCAGGTGGCAGTGAATCTAGCGGTTCCGGCGCCGGCGGCTCCGGCGCCGGCGGCTCCGGCCCCGGCGGCTCCGGCCCCGGCGGCCCCGGCGGCCCCGGCCCAGGCGGGGCAGGGCAGCCTGGGCCGCCTGACCCGATGGCGATGTTCGGCAACCCGCAGCAGTTCGCCGATGCGCTCAGGCAATTCGCTGACCTGATGTCCTGGCAGGGCGGCCCGGTCAACTGGGACCTTGCCAAGAACGTGGCACGGCAGACCGTGGCCGCGCAAGGCGACGCGAGCATCCTCGCCCCGCAGGCCGAGGAGGTCGCGGAGGCGCTCAGGCTTGCCGACCTGTGGCTCGACGACGTCACCCCGTTCCCGTCAGGTGTCCGCGCCGCGGTGGCGTGGAGCCGCTCCGAATGGGTCGAGGCGACCCTCCCGGTCTGGTCCAAGCTCTGCGACCCCATCGCCGCGAAGGCGGTTGAGACCATGAGCGGGGCGCTCACCGCGGGCACCGAGAGCCTCGGACCTGAAACGTTCGGCGGTGATTTCGGTGCCGCGGGTGAGGTGCCAGACGATCTCCGCGCGCAATTGCACGCGATGGCCGGGCCCATGCTGGGCCTGGTGCGCCAGATCGGCGGCCTCGTGGTCGCGAGCCAAACGGGCCAGGCGGTCGGCGCACTCGCACTCGAGGTGGTGAGTTCTACTGACGTGGGCCTGCCAGTCGGCCCGGAAGGCACGGCCGCGCTGATCCCGGCCAACGTCGCGGCGTTCGGCTCTGGCCTGTCGGTACCCGATGGCGAGGTCAGGCTATTTCTCGCGCTCCGTGAAGCGGCGCACCACCGGCTCTTCGCCCATGTCCCCTGGCTGCGGGCCCACCTGTTCGGTGCCGTCGAGGAGTATGCCAAGGGCATCACGGTTGACACGTCACAGCTGCAGCAGTCGCTGATGCAGATCGACCTCACCAATCCGGAAGCGCTGCAGGAGGCGATGGCGGGCGGCACGTTCCTGCGTCCAGAGGAGACACCTAGGCAGAAGGCCGCGCTCGCCCGTCTGGAAACCGCACTCGCGCTCGTCGAGGGATGGGTCGCCACCGTGGTGGAGGAGGCCGCCGGCCAGCGGCTGCCCGCGTCTGCAGCACTCGCGGAGGCGGTGCGGCGCCGACGCGCGACCGGCGGCCCGGCCGAACGTACGTTTGCCACGCTTGTCGGCCTCGAACTACGGCCACGCAGGCTCCGTGAGGCAGCGGCGATCTGGCGCGGGCTCACCGACGCACGTGGAGCGGCCGGCCGTGATGCCATCTGGGCCCATCCAGATCTGCTGCCGGATCCTGACGACTTCGACGACCCTGAAGGTTTCGTCCGCGGTCCCAAAGAACTTGACATCTCGGCGCTCGACACCGAGCAAGGCGCACAGCAGGCCGAGGTCGGACCTGACAGGCCCGATGACTCCGCCGGGCCCGATGACTCCGCCGGGCCCGATGACTCCGCCGGGCCCGATGACTCTGCCGGGCCCGATGACTCTGCCGGCTCTTCCCCGCCCGGCGGGTCAGGTGACGCGGGCACCGATGGCGGCCCGCGCAAAGAGCCACCTGGCGACGGGTGAATCTGCACGCGGATGCCGTTAAGGTCCTGGCCGGGTGGATACCACCAGACGACGAGCAGCAGGCGCTCCGCGATCTGTACCTCGCCCATCTGCGCGCACATCCCGACGGCCTGTCGCGGGCCTGCAAGCCCGGGCACATTACGGCGAGCACGGCTGTTCTCGACGCGGCCGGCCGCCGGGTGCTGCTGACTCTCCACCACAAGATCGGCCGATGGCTCCAGCTCGGCGGGCACTGCGAGCC
This sequence comes from uncultured Actinomycetota bacterium, assembly GCA_963727015.1. Classification (GTDB taxonomy): domain Bacteria; phylum Actinomycetota; class Actinomycetes; order Streptosporangiales; family Streptosporangiaceae; genus DATFVJ01. The sequence goes on from CAVSEV010000013.1 coordinate 356,047, forward strand.
CTGCGACACGACGCTCGCGGCCGCTGCCCTGCGCGAGGCGACGGAAGAGTCGGGCATCGCGGACCTCGCGCTGCTGGCCGACCCGGTCAACCTTGACAGGCACGCCGCTCCGTGCCGCCCCACGGCCGCCGGATCCGGCGGCCGGACCTGGCACCTCGACGTGCAGTTCTTGGCGATCGCCCCGCCTGGCGCACGTCCAGTCCGTGGCGACGAGTCTGATGATCTCCGGTGGTGGCCGGTCGGCTCGCTGCCTGCTTCGACGGATGACACGGTGCGCAGGCTGGTTGGCCGCGCATGCGCCGTCAGCCGGTAAGCCCCTCGATGATGCTGATCACGCCGAGCACCGCCATAACGATCGCCGCCAGGCGGGCGACCAGCTTCAGCGGCACGATCCGCACCAGGCCGTGGCCGCCGAGAATGGCTACAGCCCCCGCCGCCCACAGCGCGAGCACCGCACCCACCAGAACCGCCGCCGGGTTGTGATACTTCGCTGCGAGGTTGGCGATGATGATCTCCGTCAGATCGCCGAACTCAGCCACCAGGATCACGCCGAAGCTGGCCATGGCCACCCTCAGGAACGAGGTACGCGGCGGATCCTTGAGGCTGGGTCCTTCATCGAGGCCGGCATGACTACGCAGTAATACGGCGGCGCCGATAAGGAACACGGCACCGACGATCAGCTCGAGCAATCGGTGCGGAAGCGCGCCAAGCAGGCTTCCGGCCGCCACGGCGATAACTGCATGCAGGGCGAACGCTGCCGCGGCACCGGCGAAGACGTACAGCGGCCGGTACCGAGTCCCGAGTATGAGGCTCGCGAGCGCGGTCTTGTCCGGCAGTTCCGCCATGAAGATAACCGCGAACACTGTTGCGGCGACGACAGCGTTCACCTCCACGGCCTTCACCGCGACAGGCTCCTACTGATCGCGACGCAACCGGAGCCGGCCCGCGCTGCTGGTGGCCCGGCTGCTGGTGGCCCGGCTGCTGGTGGCCCGGCTGCTGGTGGCCCGGCTGCTGGTGGCCCGGCTGCTGGTGGCCCGGCTGCTGGTGGCCCGGCTGCTGCACGCCAGGCCTACGCTGGCGCCGCTGCTGACCCGGCCACCGCGGCCGGCCTTGCCACCTCGCTGATCTGGCTGCTGCGGCCGGAACACACGCAGAGCCTACGCGACACGAGGCCCGCCGACTGGCGGTCCGCACGGCGCCGGGTCAGCCGGACCGCAGCAGCCCGCGAGTCGCGGGCCAGCCCTCAAGTCCCGGGTCAAGCCGGCCAACGTCAGCAGGTGACCTGAGGCGGTGCCATCCGGGTACCACCTGCACAGCGCCCCGGCGCGGCGCGCAGCGGCGCAGGCGGTCGGTCGCGTCAGCGAGGTCGAGTTCTACCGTGCCGCCGGACAGGTCCCTGGCAGGAACGATCCCGGCCACCCATTCCGCCACCGGCAGCCAGGCGGCAAGGGCCACCAGCCCACCGCCGTCCGCAGGGCAGACCGCGACATCGGCGCGCCGCGTGCTACCGCCCAGCGCCCGCAGCAGCTTGCCGATTAGCAAGATCGGCAAGTCGGGCGCATCGGCAGCGAGTACTACCCCCTGCACCGCGCCGAGCGCTTCGAGCGACCGCAGCGTCTGGCTGGCCAGGCCGAGTCCAGCGCTATCGGCGGGCGCGAGCCGGATAAACGCGGTCCCTGGCCAGGCGAGTTCCTCTACCGCACGCTCGCCGAATCGCTGCCGCGCATCGTGGCTGACCGCGATCGCGGGAGTCACAAATTCGAGCTCCCCCACGAGGTCGCAGGCATCCTCAATCACTGCGAGGCCGAATTCACCGGGATCGGTGCCAGGGGGCGCGGCGGCTTGGACGGCCGGCGTGACGAGCACCGCCGCCATCCTCCGCACGGAGTCGGGGGCGTTCAAAGCTCCATATCCTCCAGGCGCGCCGCGTACGCTACCCCCTCGAGGTAACCCTTGGCACGCTCAGTCTTCGGATAACCAGCCACCAATTCCCAGAACCGGTGCCCATGGTCGGGCACGATCAGATGGGCAAGCTCATGGACCATCACATAGTCGAGCACCCAGCCTGGCATGCCGAGCAACCGGCGCGACAACCTGATCGAGCCGTCTGCGGGCGTACACGAACCCCACCGGCCGTGCTGGTTATCCACCCACCGAACGCTTGCGGGGACAGCGGCGCCGTCGAGATACCGGGCCGACAGGGTCTGCGCACGCGCCAGCAGGCCGACGTCCGTCGGCCGTCGCCGCTGCTCGCGTGCGGCCAGACGCTCGAGCATCCGAGCCACCCATTGTTGCTCTTCTGCGCGAGAGAACCGGGCAGGAACGAGCACCACCGTCTTGTTGCCTTCCCGGTACGCGGATACCGTGCGCCGGCGCCGCGGGCTGCGGCGCACTTCGACGTCCGTTTTGGGCGGCACGGATGTTTTGGGCGGCACGGATGTTTTGGGCGGCACGGATGAACGGTAACTCAGAACTTTTCATCTTCCACAGGGGGTATGCGACATTTCACCAGCTAGCGGTCAGGCCCCGGGGCGCTTCTGGCCGGTATCCACAAGCGCCGTAGCGCTCTATCCACAGCAACACACCGTAGTCTCCCCAGGCAGTCCACAGGTTCGTCCACAGGTTGAGTTGACGCGGCAGGCGATCCCTCCTACGGTCCGTGACACGAGTCCCCGGGCCTGTGGACCTTTCGTCACTTCGGGGAAGGGGGGCGAAGGGCCCGCCAGCGGGCAGTGCACGGCGCGGCCTTGGTGGAGGCTGTGGCGTCACTTTAGGGCACACGCAGCGCCTCCGCGCCCGGGGGCTCGGGTACCCACGGCCGCACGTACGCCACACCCGCCGCGCCGCACGTCCCCCGCCGCGCCGCACGTCCCCCGCCGCGCCGCACGTCCCCCGCCGCGCCGCACGTCCCCCGCCGCGCCGCACGTCCCCGCCGCACCGCACGTCCCCCGCCGCACCGCACCTCACCCGCCGCACCGCACCTCACCCGCCGCGCCGCACCTCACCCGCCGCCGCACTGACCGGCTCTCCTCCGCGGTCCCGCTGCCGCACTGACCGGCCCTCCTCCGCGGCCTCGTCACCGCGGGGTAGCGCCGGCCTGCCTATGCGGCGGTCGCCGACCGAGGACCACGAAGGTGAACAGGCCAGCGCCGAGCACCAGGAGTGCCGACAAGAGCAGCGCGGCGTGCAGGCCTGTGTAGAAGGCGCTGTAGGCGGCGTGGATTACCTGTTGAACGAGCGCGCCCTGGCCAGGCGCCGCGGCGGCGCTATTGGCGTTGCCGCTGGAGGGGACCCCGCCGGTCTCGACCGCGTGGATCACAATCGACTGGAAGTTGGCCGGGATGCCCAGGTGCTTCAGCTTGCTGGTGAGGCTGGACCGCAGCTGGGCGTTCACCAGGGCACCGAGGATTGCCACGCCCATCACGGCGCCGATCTCCCGGCTGGTGTTCGTCGCCGAGGCGGCCATGCCCGAGCGCGCGGGCGGCACCGCCGACAGGGACGACGAGGTAATAGGGACCACCGTGGTCCCGATGCCGATACCGGTGAGGGCGAGGGTCGCTGCCAGCGGCGCATAGGCCGGGTGCGGGCTGAGCGTGAATGTCGTCAGCAGCAGGCCCGCGCCGAACAGCAGGCAGCCGGTCAAGATCGACCACCGCGGCCCGGCCCCTCCGGTCCAGCGGCCGGCCAGCAGCGAGGCGGCGATCATAAGCGCGGTCATCGGCAGGAAGAGCAGCGCGATCTGGTAGCCGCTGTCACCGACCACCTCCTCGAGATACAGCGCGGTGAAGAAGAAGACCGCGAACGTTGCGAAGTATGCGCAGAAGGCGACCACGTTAGCGGTGAGGAAGCGCGGGACACGCAGGAACCTCAGGTCAAGCAATGGATGGGCGGCACGGCTCTCCCACCAGAAGAACGCTGCTGCCGCCACCGCGCTGATGCACAGCAGCGCGAGCACGCCGGGCGAGTCGTAGCCGGTGCTCTCGGCGTCGATCACCGCGAAGATCAGCGCTGTCAGGGCGGCGGCGCCGAGCACGGTTCCTGCGATGTCCACCCGGTGCGCGTCGGGATCAGAGTTTTCCTGCAGCACGACTGCCCCGGCCACCAGAGCCGCCGCGCCGAAGGCCAGGTTGAACCAGAAGATCGCACGCCAGCTCCACACACCCACTAGCGCGCCGCCGACGACGGGGCCGACAGCGAGGGCGAGTCCGGACACCGCCGCCCAGACGCCCACGGCCCTGCTGCGGCTGCGCTCGTCGGTGTACAGGTGCCGCAGCATCGACAGTGTGCCCGGTTCGCTGGCCGCTGCGCCGAGGCCCATGACAGCGCGTCCCGCGATCACGAGCCCGATGCCCGGGGCCACCGCTGACATGACCGATCCGGCGCAGAAGATGCCGACCCCGGCCAGCATGACCCGCTTGCGGCCGAACTCATCGCCGACCATCCCGAACGCGAGCATGGCGGCGGCGAAGGTCAGTGCGTAAGCGCTGACGACCCACTGCAGGGCGCTGACGCCCGCATGCAATTCGTCCTGGACGCTGCCGAGCGCCACGCTCACGATCGTATTGTCGAGGAACGTCAGGAACAGCACGACGCAAAGCACCGCCAGCGCGAATGCCCGGCCACCATGGCGCGCGGCCGCCCGCCCGGCGGGCACGCCTGCCGAACGGACCACCCCGGCTAGCCCGCAGACTTGCAGGCAGCCGGCAGCGAGGCTGTCTTGCCACCGTTCTCAAGGGCCAGCAAGCCGCAGAAGCTCCCAACGCCGACCTTCCAGCTGCCGCCCTCGTAGACGGCGATGCCCGCCTGGTTCGACAGCGCTGGCTGGCCGGCCACCAGGATCGAATATGTGACCTTAGCCTGCTCGGGCGACACCAGCGTCACCTTCGTGACCTTCGCGGACGCCTCCGACGCGAGGCTGGAGCCGGCCTGGGCCTTGATGACCGAGGAGAACACCTGCCCATCCTGCAGCAGGCCGACCCGCTTGGATACGGGCGCCTTCGCGTCGAAGAAGGTAGTCCAGTTGGCCGCGATCACCTTCTCGGTGGCCGAGCCGCTGGGGGCTGCCGCCGGTGAAGACGTCGAAGAAGCCGAGCTGGCTGGCGAGCTGGACATCGAGCTCGATGGCGAGCTCGATGTCGAGGTGCTGCTGCTGCCGCAGGCTGCCAAGCCCGCACCCAGCGTGCATGCCAGCAGGATCCCGGCAAGGGACCTATGAGGCTTGGCGAAACCCACGGCTCGAATGTCACCAGCGATGGTCATGGTTCCATCGTGGGCCGCGCGCAGAGATGCCTCCTAGGGTCTTTAGGCCTAGGGACTTTAGCCGGGCACGCCGAAAGAGCCGGGTCAGTGACGGTGCTGGCTCGCCACGACATCGAACCAAAGGACGCGGGGTTGAGGTAGGTCGGAAAGAGCTGGGCCGAGCCGGCTTTCCATGAAGGCCGCTTGTGCCTGCTTGGACTCCCAGATCTCTGTCACGACCCAGCCCTCGCCGGAGGCGCCCGCCGAGTGACTCTGCAACCCGGGTGGCCAGTTGCCCTCACCCGTTCGCGGGTCGAACTTGAGCCGGGAATTCACCTCGTCGTACTGCTGCTCACCGACACTGGCTGGGAACTGAAGGATGAGTCCTGCTGACATGCTGGCCCCCCCATAGGTACGTTAAGCCTCATTCTAACTCATCAGGCACTTGTGGCGCTCAGGGCACTCTGCCGCCGCTCGCATCAGCTGACCGAACGGGCATGACAACCGAGGCTGTTGATGAAGATCACCGGGATCGCGGCTCAATGGCCCTTGCCGGGGGAACGATTCAATCAGCGCGATGAGCTCGATAGGTGCGGCCGGGTCGGCCGCAACGCGACCCTGATCGCGCATACTCCTGCTGATGGGCATCGCGACTCTCAGGAGGACTGTGCTGCCCTCATCCGCGGCGGTCGGAGGCGAGCCGCTGCACGCAGTCCCGGATAACTGGCGGGACAGGCGCGGGCCGCCGGGTGGCACGCTCGACGTAGACGTGCACGAACCGGCCGACCGCCGCAGGCTCGTCGCGGCGTTCGCCAAACAGCGCCAGCCGGTACACGACGCTGGAGTTCCCTAGCCGCTCCACGGCAAGTCCGGCGGTGACCGTCTCGGGGAAGCCCAGCGATGCCAGGTAGCGGCACGAGCTCTCCACGACGAGGCCGATCGCGTCGAGGGTACGGATGTCGGTGCCGGTCGCGCGCATCAGCCACCCGTTCACCGCGGTGTCGAAGAGGGCGTAGTGCACCACGTTGTTCATGTGGCCGTAGGCGTCATCGTCGTCCCAGCGGGTGGGCAGCGGCACGGTCACGGGGAAATCCTCAAGCCGCAGCCGCAGCGGGTCGTCGATCACCGGTTCTCGATCGATTGGGTCGAAGCCCAGCGAGGTAGCCCCTGGTTGCCCGCCGCGGGCCCGTTGTGCGCAGTCACTGCCGCAGCTTTCTCTTCGCCTCGTCCCCGGCCGGGTACTGTGCGCTCATTACCGCCCTCCCGCTCGAGCCGACCCGCCGGTACCGGCGGAGCCACCATCATCGCAACCGCGGCGCGCGGCCGTTCGCGATCCCCTGCCTGCCTCCCCGATCCGATCATGAACCAATCCCACGAGTCACGCTGTTAATGAAGATCACCGGGATCGCGCGTCAATGCCAGGCCGCGTAGCGACGTACGGGACCTGCGCTCCGCCGCGATATCCACAGCCGGGAAACTCGGTCTCCTATTTCGTTGCTCGCGCTGGCACGCTGACGGTCATGAGACCTGTACTGAAACCGGGCCTGCTCCACCTATGGCGCGACAGCGAGACGATCCAGATAGGGGTCGACCCGCGCCGCGGCTTCGCGGTCACCGGCCTGGGTCGTGCCGCGGCCGCAGTGCTTTCCGTCCTGGACGGAAGCCGTGATCGTGCGGCGCTGCTCGCGGAGGCAGCCAAGCGCGGCATACCCGCCGACGCGACTGATCGGGTACTCACCCTCCTCGCGGCGGGCGGGGCGCTCGACGACTTTCCCGCGGTAGCACGTCACGTTCTGCCGCTCGCGACCCAGGAACGGCTGGCACCCGAGCTTGCTACCGCATCGCTCGCGCAACGAGACGGCGACGGCGGCGTCCGGGCAATGGTGCGCCGCCGGTCAAGCCAGGTGCGGGTGCATGGCGCCGACCGCATAGGGTCAAGCGTCGCGTGCCTGCTTGCCGCCTCCGGCATCGGCCATCTCACCTGCAGGGACCAACGAACGGCGGGGCCAGCCGACGTGGCGCCCGCCGGCCTTGAGGTCACTGATTCCGGTGCGCCGCGCGAACGAGGAGTGGCGCGGGCAGTCAGACGCGCCGCTGCTGATGTGCGCACCGACGACGACGACACCCGGCCAGATCTCGTCGTGCTGACGGAGGCACACGATTCTGGCCTGATCGCAGACTTGATGGCCGAGCGTATTCCGCACCTGATGGCCACAGCGGCGGAGGCGATCGGTGTGGTCGGGCCGCTCGTGCTTCCCGGCCGGTCGGCCTGCCTGCGCTGCCTGGATCTGACCCGGCGGGATCGCGACCCCGCCTGGCCCCTGATCACCGCTCAGCTGGCAGGCAAAAGTCCCGCGACCCCTGCGTGCGACGCCGTGCTAGCCACCGCCGTTGCGGCCCACGCGACCGCTCAGGTCCTCGCGTACATTGACAGGTCCCCACCAGGGCCGATTGTGACGAACGGCACTCTCGAGCTTGTCTTGCCCGACTGGCGCTGGCGTCGCAGGACCTGGCCGCCCCACGATGAGTGCGCTTGTGGAAGTAACAACCTTGCCTAGCGGACAATGAGAGACGTGAGTGACCTGCCTCGCCGCGCCGTGACGCGGACCGCCAAGCTAGCCACGCTGCCCATCGGGTTCGCGGGCCGCACCGCACTCGGCTTCGGCAAGCGCATCGGCGGCCGCCCGGCTGAAATCGTCGCGGCCGAGATCCAGCAGCGCACCGCCGAGCAGATCTTCAAGGTCCTCGGCGAGCTCAAGGGCGGGGCAATGAAGTTCGGCCAGGCATTGTCGATCTTCGAGGCGGCACTGCCGCCGGAGATTGCCGGCCCGTACCGGGCGACACTCACCCGGCTTCAGGAGGCCGCTCCGCCCCTGCCGTCGCGTACGGTGCACCAGGTTCTCGCGACTGAGTTCGGCACCGACTGGCGCAGTAACTTCGCTCTTTTCGATGACAGGCCCGCCGCGGCCGCCTCGATCGGCCAGGTGCACCGGGCGGTATGGAACGACGGCCGCGAGGTCGCCGTCAAGATCCAGTACCCCGGCGCGGGCAAGGCGCTGATAAGTGACTTCGCACAGCTGAGCCGGGCGGCGCGATTGTTCGGTGTGCTCATGCCCGGGCTCGATGTGAAGCCGCTCATAGCCGAGCTCAAGGACCGCGTCGCCGAGGAGCTTGACTACAACCTCGAAGCCGAGTCGCAGCAGGCGTTCGCCACCGCCTACGAGAACGATCCCGACATCTACGTGCCGCGAGTCGTGACCAACTCCGATCACGTACTGATCAGCGAATGGATGGACGGTACGCCGCTCTCGAAGGTCATCAGCGACGGAAGCCAGGATGAGCGAAACCGGGCCGGCATTCTGCTCACGCGGTTCCTCTTCTCCGGCCCCGCCCGCGCCCGGTTGCTACACGCCGATCCGCACCCTGGGAATTTCCGGCTGATGGCCGACGGCCGGCTTGGAGTGCTCGACTTCGGTGCGGTTGACCACTTGCCTGACGGCTTTCCAGCATTCATCGGAAAACTACTGCGGATCATGCATGACGACGGCGACATCGAGACGGTCGAAGAGGAACTACGTGAACAGGGGTTCCTGCGCGAGGGCATCGACATAGACCTGGACGCACTGCAAGCCTTCCTGGCACCGCTCGCCGAGCCGTCCAAGGTGGACTCGTTCAAGTTCACCCGCGAATGGCTGCGCACCGAGGCCGGGCGCGTGACCGATCTGCGTCCCTCCAACATCACGAGGAGGTTTAACGTACCTCCGTCATATGTGCTCATCCACCGGGTCTCGACGGCCGGCATTGGCGTGCTCTGCCAACTCGAATGCGAGGGTGAGTTCCGCGCCGAGGTCATCAGGTGGATACCCGGCTACGCCGACGAACCGGAAATGTCCTAACACGGGCCGCTCTATTTTCGCGTGGCCCGGCGCAGGAAGCCGCCGGGCTCCGGCAGCGGGGACGCCGCCGGAGCCCGGACAGGATTGAACACACCCGGCGAGCCTTGCCCGCAGGGTCCGCCGTGCTACGCATCGGCGTGCTACGCGTCGGCGTGCAACGCGCTGCGCAGCCGGATGACCGCCCGTTCGGCGCGGTTCAGGCGGGCCGCTGCCCGGTCGGCGCGCCGCCGCGCTCGGATGAGCGCCGCGTGTTGCCTGGCCAGGCGCGACTCCCTCGCCTCTGCGAGCATTGAGTTTATTCGGTCTTTTGCCAGCTGTTCTTGTAGCAACATTTCCATGTCCCTTGTCAGCGTTGTGAAATTGTCGTCTCGCCCCGCCTCGGCGCGCACATGGCGGGCCGGGCATGGCAGCCACGGATAGCGGGTCCCGGCTGGCGGGTCCCGGATAGTGAACCCGGCTGGCGGGCCCCCGGACAGTGGGCCGCGGCTTGGGAGCCGCGAGTGGCGCGCCGCTTGGCAGCGGCCGCGACCTGCTCGTCCCGCGTGGCGCGGGAGTCGCGGCTAGGGCTGTCCCGCAGATCCTTGGCGGCGCGGATCGGCGCCCAGACGACGACCGGCGACGTGCCGTCCCGACCCCGGTCGTCGTCTGGGGTCGTAAGCGGTACCTTCACGCCGCCGAAGCTCCACGAACATGTCCTAAGCAGCAACTTCGGTCTTGCGCGGCCGGCCGCGAGGCCGCTTGCGTGGGACGACCTCCCCGCGCAGGAAGAGTTCTCCGCCCCAGACGCCCCAAGGCTCCCGGCGTTCGATGGCCCCTGTCAGGCAGGCCAGCCGTGCCGGACAGCCGCAGCAGAGGGCCTTCGCAGACTCCACGTCCGCGGGCGACTCGGCGAAGTACAGGTCAGGCTCTTCGCGGCACGGCAGATCAAGCCCGCCGAACATGCTGGCCGCAGCCTCGATGCCTGCAATCAGGCTCCCGTCTTCACCCCGCAACGCATCACCCGCGGCGCCCACCTCGTACCCCGCCGCCGCTCCCATCGAGACGGCGATGGTGTCGGGCCACTGCATCGGTGTCAACCCCTCTCCTCTGCTCGTTTTGCTCTCGTTGTCGTTCTGCTGTGCTCGTCATCGAGTCGCTGATGCGACAAACGGTGGCCCGGCATAACAAAGGCCGCGGACCCTTTCGGGTCCGCGGCCTGGAGGAGCTTGAGGCCGGTCAGTCTAGACCGGCACCCTCCATCGATGCGGACCCGGAGCGTCACCGCCATTGGCGATGAAACGGGTGATGTAGGTGTTCCGCTTGCGGACAGTCACTTGCACGGACGTCGTCTGCCCAAGGGTCGGCTGCCCAAGGGTCGCCTGCCCAACGGTCGGCGGTGCGGTGAACGGCACGGCGTTGACCTGCTCGCGCACGTCGGCCGCTGGCACGACAGCCGCCACCACAGCGTTAGCCACCACAGCGTTAGCCACCGGCGTTAGCCACAGCGTTAGCCCCGCAGCGTCGCACGGGTGCACCGGTGCTCACCGTGCTTGTGCCGGCCGCGCCAGCAGGGCACATTCCGCCCCGGAAATGGGAGAAGGCACCCGGCGTGGGCAGCTCAACGACGCCGCGCGGGGCAGCCAAGATTTCTGTAACCACGTCAAACACCTCCCTCTGTGTTGGCCTGCTGTCGTTGGCCTGCTGTCGTTGGCCTGCTGGTCTGCAGTCAGGCCCAATTGGGCGTGACAACAAGCCTAGGAACCCGCTGCGGGTTCGGCAACCCTTTTTTGACGTGCGGTTTCGCTGTATCTGCGAGGTAAGCAGAACAGGTCAATTCTGGCGCTTCGCTGCGCATTCCGTCGTTCTGGAACCTGTTATGCGAATCAGGCCTCCTGCATGACCGACACGACCAGCTCGCCGTCCTGGGTGAAGACCTGGCCGTGGGCCAGGCCGCGCGCGCCTCCGGTGAAGGGCGTGTGCGGGGCGTAGAGGAGCCACTGGCGGGCGAGTGCCTCGGATCGCGTGGGTTATAGCACATGCGATCCGCGGCGCTGATGAATCGGGCGGCTCACCCGGCGGGGCCGGGCCAGCGGCTCAGCTGACGCCATGATTCCTGCACAGGTCAAGCACCTCCGCGCCGTACCTGTCCAGTTTGGCCCTGCCGACGCCGGGCACCGCGCCAAGTTCCGCCTCGCTGCACGGCTGCCGTTCGGCGATCACCTGCAGGGTCACGTCGGTGAACACCACGTACGCGGGAATGCCGCGCTCGCGCGCCGCTGCCGTGCGCCACTGGATCAACCGGTGGTAAAGCATCTCGTCGCGGTGCGCCGGGCAGGTTTCGCAGCGGCCGAGCTTGCGCTCGGCGGCGCCGCCGAGCGCCCGCCCGCACACCGAGCACCGCGGCAGCGGGGCGGCAGGGTTACGCCGCGATGACGTGCGTCCAGGCGCCTCCGCAGTTGCCTCGCGCGGCCGCCCGCGTGAGCCGTTAAGGGAAAGTAGCGGCTCCAGAAATGGCGACGGCCGACGAGACCGCCTGGCGCCCGGGGACCGGGCCAGCGACCATGAGAGCAGCAGCCGTTCGCGTGCGCGCGTCAGCCCGACATACAGCAGCCGCCGCTCCTCCTCAACCGCGTCCGGGGTTTTCGCGTACACGATGGGCAGCACGCCGTCGACGAGCGCGGGCAGGAACACTACGTCCCACTCCAGCCCTTTGGCCGCGTGCAACGACGCGATCGTCACCCCGTCGAGCGCGGGGGCTTGCTGCAGGGACGCGCGCTGCGTGAGCTCGGACGCGAGGTCAGCGAGGGTCGCCTCAGGCTGGGTGCCGAACAGATCCGCGGCGAGCTTCGCGAGCGCGGCCAGTGACTCCCACCTGTCCCGCATCGCCCCGCCGCCGTGCGGTGGCTCCGCGGTCAGGCCGAGGCCCGCGAACACATGCCAGGCGGCGGCCACGGGGGTACCTGACGGCTCGGCCTTGGCCGCCGCGCGGAGCAGTACAAGCGCCTGCCGCACCTCGGGCCGGTCGAAGAACCGCTCGGCGCCGCGCACCGCATAAGAGACCTGGGCGGCCCGCAGCGCGCGCTCGAATGCTTCCGTCTGGGCGTTGGTTCGCACCAGCACGGCGATCTGCCCGGCGGCAAGACCGCCGTCGATCAGCGCGCGCGCCTGAGCGGCGACCGCCGCCGCCTCCGCCTCCTCGTCCGGATACCCCGTGAACTGTGGCTGCGGGCCGTCGGCGCGCTGCGCGACAAGCTCGGCTCCGGCCGGCCGCGACCGCGCCGAACCCGGCCCTGCCGATGCGATCAGCCGGTTGGCCAGCCGGACGACCTGCGGCGTCGACCGATAGTCGCGGACCAGCCTGATCACGGCTGCAGCGGGGAACTCCGCGGTGAACCCGGTGAGGAACGCGGGCGTCGCACCGGTGAACGAATAGATCGTCTGATTTGGGTCGCCGACCACACACACGTCGTCCCTGCCGCCGATCCAGGCGTCGAGCACGAGCTTCTGCAGCGGATTGACGTCCTGGTACTCGTCCACGACGAAGTAGCGATACTGGTCGTGCACCTGGGCGGCCGCGGGACGGTGCTCGGCGAGAATGCCCGCGGTCAGCTCCAGCATCGATTCGAAGTCGAGCACATGCCGGTCGCGGCGCAGCCGTTCGTAGGCGCCGAACAGCCTGGCCATCTCTTCGGGCGGCGCCGGCGGGACCCGGCCCGCCTGCCCGGCCGCCGCGGCGTAATCATCCGGCCTGGACTGGACGGCCTTCGCCCATTCGATCTCGGCCGCGGCGTCGCGCAGCCCTGGCTGGTCGAGCTTCAGCCGGCTTGCCCGGGCGGCCTCGGCCACCAGGCTCAGCTTCGAGGCGATAACCCTGGGCGCCTCGCCGCCAACGGTGCGCGGCCAGAAGTAGACAAGCTGGCGCAGTGCCGCGGCGTGGAACGTGCGCGCCTGGACCCGCTCCACGCCCGATCCTGGTCCCGCGAGCTGACGCAGCCTGGCGCGCAACTCGCCTGCCGCACGGTTCGTGAACGTCACCGCGAGCACGTGCCGCGGATCCGCCGCGCCGCTGTGAATCGCGTGCGCGATCCGGTAGGTGATAGCGCGGGTCTTGCCTGTACCCGCGCCCGCCAGCACACAGACCGGCCCGCGGACGACTTCCGCGACCGCGCGCTGCTCCGGATCGAGCCCGGAGAGAATGGTGTCCGGCATGGTGCACATCATCGCAGGATGGACTGACGAGAGTGCGCCGTAGCGGATGGGGCGGGCGGGAAGGCGGCGGCCACTGTCGGTGTTGCTATCCTTCGGGGCCGCGGGAAGCCGCGGCCGAGGAGGGAGACGGCCAGTGACCCCGCGGACGGGTCCGACGATGTACACGACGCGCTGGTGCGCGTTCTGCCGACGGCTGAAGAGCCAGCTCGCGCGCGAGGGGATCGACCTCATCGAGATTGACATCGAGGCCGACCCGGCTGCCGCCAGCTTCGTGATGAGCGTGAACGGCGGGAACGAGACCGTGCCGACGGTCGTCTTCGACGACGGCAGCGCGCTCACGAACCCCTCCGCCGCCCAGGTCGTCGCGCGGATGAACACTCTGGCAAACTGCTTATGAATCAAAAAAGCTCCATAACGGCTACCGCGGGAGGCACCCCCGGGTCAGCCGACGCTGGTGCGGCGGCCGATCGCGCGGCCGGGCACGCGCCGCTTGAACCTGACACGCCTGCCGACCCGAAGACCCGCGGGGCCGCCCGCGCTGACGAGAAGACTCATAGCACGAGCGGGCCCGGGGACAGCATGCGCACCGCGGCGGTGCACCGGACGGCCTCCGGGTGGCGCGTCGGCGAAGAGGAACTACCCGATCTGGTTAGCGCGATGGTGTTCGCCGATCTGCTCGTCAGCGAACTGCCATCGTCGGCGAGACCGGTCCCGGACCGCGACGGCTCGGCCGGCTCATCCGGCTCGGCCGACTCATCCGGCTCGGCCGACTCATCCGGCTCGGCCGACGCAGCCGGCGCATCCGGCTCGGCCGACGCAGCCGGCGCATCCGGCTCGGCCGACGCAGCCGGCGCAGCCGGCGCGCAGACAGCACGGCTGAAGATGACGATCGCGCAACTCGAGCATGCGCTGGCGAACCGGGTGCGTGTTGAGCAGGCCATCGGCATCCTTACCGAACGGTACCGGGTGCCGCCGCGGCAGGCTTTCGACATGCTCCGCGCCGCGGCACGGTCGCGCGGCCGCCGGGTGCAGCAGCTCGCCGAAGAGGTCGTGGCGAACGTCACGAATCCGTTGCTGCCGGTCGCCGAGGAACTCGCGCGGCCGCAGCAGCCGTCACGAGAGCGCCGCCGCTCGCGGTCGGGTTAGGTTAGGTCCGCCAGGCCCGTCGCGCCATCTCCTCCATAACCCGGCGTTTTCTGACCAGCCGTTTTTTGACCGCGCTCTTGACTGACCCGCGCTCTACGGGCGCATCGGTGCCGTGATGGCATGGCGCGGCCCAGATATCGCCCCCCACGGCTCATGATCCGTGTTCGTGTGAACTTTCCGGCCGATAGCGCCGGAAAGTTCACACGGATCGGGATCATGAAGCGCTCCCCGGACACGCAGGGGCCCGCCGGGCGACAGATGGGCCAGACCAATGGGCCATTGGCTGCGACCCAGGCGCCGCTTGGTCATGGTGGCTCCCGTGCGGCAACAGGCACGCCAGCCCGCCCAAGGCGCGGCGGCTTGCATCGCCGTAGGATCGGAGCCTCCATCAAACCCGGCGCAGCGCACCGCGCCGCAAGGCGCCATGGGCTAGACGGCATCGCGGCGCGAAGGAGGAACCGGCATGGCAGCGACCGAGCGTATGAAGCGCTGGGGCATCACCCTGCCGCTGTTGCAGATACCAATCGCCGACCAGCGTGACATCGTGGCCGGGCTTACCGATCTCGGCTATACCGACGCATGGTCATCGGAGGTCAGCGGAACCGACGCCTTCCTGCCGCTTGCGATGGCAAGCCAGTGGGCACCCGCCTTGCGGCTCGGCACCGCTATCGTGCCGATTTACACGCGAGGTCCAGGCCTGCTTGCGATGAGCGCGGCAACGCTGGAAAGCCTCGCGCCCGGGCGTTTCGTGCTCGGGATCGGGACATCGTCCCCTGCCGTGGTTGAGCAGTGGAACGGCATCCCGCTGGAGAAGCCGTACCAGCGCGCCCGTGACATGCTGCGGTTCCTGCGCGCCGCACTCGCAGGCGAGAAGGTGACCGAGCAATACGAGACGTTCACGATACGCGGGTTCCGCCTGGACGTGCCGCCCTCTCCGCCTCCCCCGCTCGCCCTGGCCGCGCTGCGCCCTGGCATGATCAAACTGGCGGCGGCCGAGGCCGACGGCGTCATCACCAACTGGCTCTCCCCTGCCGACGTCCGGCAGGTGCGCGAGGTAGCGGGCCCAGAGCCCGAGGTCATTGCCCGGGTGTTCGTATGTCCGACCGCTGACGCTGAGGTCGCCCGGGGCATCGGCCGGCGGCTGATCGCCAGCTATCTCACCGTGCCCGTCTACGCCGCGTTTCAGGCCTGGCTCGGCAGGGCGGACGCGCTCGCCCCGATGCAGGCCGCATGGGCGGCCGGGGACCGCAAGCGGGCGCTGACGGAGATCAGCGATGAGGTCGTCGATGACTTGATCGTGCACGGTGCACCTGCGGCGTGCAGGGAGCGCATCGCGGAGTACCACGCGCATGGCCTCGACACCCCTGCGATAGCGATCATTCCCGCGCCCGGAGTGGACGTCGCGGAAGCCGTTAGGGATCTTGGGCGGGCCGGCTGAGGGTAGCCGGGTAAGCCACTGGGATCGGTCACCGATGCTTCGCGGCCGGTCACCAGGCGTTCCGCAGCGGGGCGGCCGGCTGGTCACCAGGCGTCGGCAGCGGGGCGCCGTACCACGCCTCGATAATCCGGTGAGCGATCGAGACGGGCGGCGGTAGCAGGATGTCGCCGGCCTCGATCGCGGCCCGCAGCTCGTCGCGGCTGTACCAGCGCGCCTCGGCGATCTCATCGTCGTCGACGCGGATGGATTGATCGCTGGGTCCGTCGGCGATCGCGCGCGCACAGAAGCCCAGCATGAGGCTCTGCGGCATCGGCCACGGCTGACTGCCGAGATAACGGAAGTCTGCGACAGAAATGCCAACCTCCTCACGCACTTCACGGGCTACCGCCTGCTCGACCGACTCCCCAGGCTCAACGAAACCCGCCAGGATCGACACCCGCTTCTGCGGCCACTTCTGGTTCCTGGCCAGCAGGCAGCGGTCGGCCGGGTCGAGCACAAGCATGATCACGGCTGGATCCACCCGCGGGAAATGCTCGCTGCCATCGCGCGGGCATACCCGGGTGTGGCCCGCCGTGGCCAGCCGGGTGCGGGCGCCGCACCTCGGGCAATGCTCATGGGTGGCGTGCCAGTTAGCGAGCGCGACCGCGTGCGTGAACAGCCCTGCATCGCGGTCGCCGAGCAGCGCCCCGGTCTGCCGCAACCCGGCGCGCACGGGCCCAGAGCGCACGGGCGCGGCGCGCACGGGCCCAGAGCGCACCGCTCCCGGGCGCATGGCCCCTGCGGCCTCGCCGCGACCCGCGCCAGGCGGCTCACCGGCACCCGGTGCCTCGCCAGGTGCCGTCCGGTCCGCGGCGGCGATGCGGCCGATACCGGAATCTTGACCGGGCCCGGAAAGCGGGCCTGGATCCGGAAGCGGGCCGAGCACGGCGAAATACGCGATGCCGTCCGCATCGACGCCGAGCAGTATCCGCGAGCCGTTCGGCGCTTCGGCTGGTGGTACGAGAACCAGCTCGGCGTTGCCCGCGCCCGCGGAGTTTCCCTCGCCTGATCCCGGACCCGCACCCGCTGAGCTTCCCTCGCCGGTACCCGCGCTTGCGCCTGCTGAGCTTCACCTGCACCTGCACCTGCACCTGCACCTGCACCTGCACCTGCAGAGCTTCCGTCACCGCCAGAGAACCTGACCAGTGCATCGCCATCATCGACGACCAGAACGCGGGTGCGATGGTCGGCCCAGGCCTGCGCGAGCCAGCGCGTGTCGCCCCGGCGGTGGGCTGCCCGGTCCAAGGTGCCACGAGCAAGCGCGAGGCGCCCGAGGATCATCGGGCCGTCGTTCCGGCTCACCAAGCCACTCACCACGTTTCGTTGATCACATCGCTCGCCGGCCCGCTAACCGGATCCGCTGGCAACCCGGATCCGGTGTCTGCCCGGATCCGGTGTCTGCCCGAATCCCGTGCCTACCCGGATCCCGTGCCTACCCGGATCAGGATTTACCCGGATTTGCTCACTGGCCGGCCCAGCACGCCGCCACGAAGCCGGCACCGCAGCACAGGCCACCCGGCAGCGAACGGCACCTATACGATCCCAGCCTTGCCGATGGCCGCGAGTTCATCCCACAAATATGCGGCGGCCTCGGCGCCCCGGAGCAGCAACGGCATCTCGACCTTCTCGTTGGGCGCGTGGATCCGGTCTGAGTCCAGCCCAACAGCCATGAACACCAGCGGGGCGCCGAGAATGCCCGCTAGGTCGGCTTCCGGCCCGCTACCACCCTCACGGGTGAAAAGCACCTTCTGCCCAAACGCGCGTTGCATCGCGCCGCGTGCCGCCCGCACCGCGGGTGAGCCGATGTCGGACAAGCAGGGCCGCACACCTGGCCCACTGAAGGTCACCTGGGTCTCGATGCCAGGCGGCGTCTTCGCGTCGACGTAATCGCGCAGCGCCGCGCCGACGCTGGCGGGCTCCTGGTGGGCCACCAGCCGCAGGGACACCTTCGCGTGAGCCTCGCGAGGAATGATCGTCTTTGGCCCGGGGCCGGTGTACCCGCCCCAGATGCCGTTGATCTCTGCGGTCGGCCGCGCCCAGACACGCTCCAGCGTGGAGTATCCGTGCTCACCCGCGGTGGCCCGGCTGCCGCCCGCCGTGGCAAGCCACTCCTGCTCGTCAAACGGCAGCCGACCGAGCAGTTCACGTTCCTCGGCAGAAAGCGGGACCACCTTGTCGTAGAAACCGGGCAGCATGACCCGGCCGCTCTCGTCGTGCAGACCTGCGAGCAGCGCCGCCATCGCATGCAGCGGATTCGGCACCGCGCCGCCGAACGAGCCGGAATGCAGGTCGCTTTCCGGGCCGTAAAAGTCGATCTGGGCGTCGACCAGGCCCCGCATACCCGTGCACATCGACGGGACGTCCGCTGCCCACATGGTGGTGTCACTGACGACGATCACGTCGCAGGCGAGCCTGTCGCGGTGGCGGCGGAGCAGCCCGGCAAAATTCGGCGAACCCGACTCCTCCTCGCCCTCGATGAGCAACTTGAGGGTGACAGGCGGCGCCGTTCCCGTGGCCTGCTGCGACGCGGCGACGCACGCCCGGACGCCGAGCGCGTGGAACAGGACCTGCCCCTTGTCATCGGAAGCGCCGCGGCCGAGCAACTGCTGTCCGCGCTCCACCGGCGTAAACGGATCGAACTCCCACTCCTCCAGCGGCTGCACAGGCTGCACGTCGTGATGTCCGTACACCAGAACGGTTAGCGCCTGTTCATCTTCCTGCCGTCCCGCCGCGTGCTCAGCCACGGGCCGCTCAGCCGCGGGCCGCTCAGCCGCGGGCCGCTCAGCCGCGGGCCGCTCAGCCGCGGGCCACTCAGCCGCGGGCCGCTCATCCGCGGGCCACTCCGCGTATACCGCGGGCAAGCCGGGCGCGTCTGGTTCCCCGGCTGGCCAGATCTCCACGATCGGGAAACCACTCCGCCGCAGGTGCTCAGCCAGCCAGTCCGCGGACCGCGCCACGTCGCGATGGTGTGCGGGATCCGCCGAGATCGAAGGGATCGCCAGCCAGTCCTTGAGGGCAGCGAAGAACCCTGCCGCATTAGCCGCGACATAACTCCGCGCATCCATACCCTGCTTATCCATACCCTGCTTATCCATACCCTGCTTATCCATACCCTGCTTATCCATACCCTGCTGCTTATCCATACCCTGCTTATCCATGACGGGCTCATCCATGCTGGCGATCCCTCCTCGTCCCGCGCCCGCGCGGCAACGCGCCGCCGCAACGGCGTGCCGTCCGAGATCGAGTATCTCCATTCGGAGGTGCACCACCGGGCTGCGAACGAGGATCGCCAGGATGCGCCGTCCCCGGACGGCACCCCTGGGACGCACGCCCGGACGGCACCTCTGCCTGGATCGCCCCTAATAAGCGCTGCGGCATCGCCGCAAGGCACGTTGATGAATCGGCCAGCTCCGGGTTTCCCTTCGGGGATTCCCGCTGAAGAAGAGACAGCTTTCGAGGTTTGTCAGGAGACCGCTTGTTTGAAGAGGTTCTTGAATATGGTGGACATGGCGTTGTCGTACGGCAGGGAGCCGTTGCAGGAGATCGAGTTGGCGCTGAAGACCCAGCCGCCTCCCGAATGCTCTGCGTAGACCATGACCGCCCCAGCGGACTCGTTTAGGCCGTGAGCGATCTGCACATACGTCCCTACTTCTGCCGGGTCGACGGGCGTATTCACCTCCCAGCCGCTCCCACCGCCGTTGTAGGCGACGCCGCCGAAGGTGCTGCCATTTGACATCCCGGTCCCGGCAAAGAGCGGATGGTTGGCTTTATCTACCTGATAGGCCGCGAACGTCATGAAGGGGGGCTGGGCACCATCGAAGTTGGCTCCGATGATCTGAGACTCCGGTCGCGCGGGGCTTTCGCTGCCAAAGGTGTCGCGGGCACCGGTGGCGGGCCGGCGAAAGATGAGCGCATTCCCGTCTGTACCGAAACTGACACGTTCGTAGATGCCGTTACCCCCTGTGCAGATCAGGCGCCCGCCATTCGACAGGTAAGTGACGAGATTCTGGCGCATGGGGTCGGACCAGTACTCGGGATGACTCGCGAGTACCAGCGCCTTGTAGTTGGTGAGCCAGCCACCGGAGCCGTGCAAGTCGCCGTCGTGATAACAGTCGAACGCGATGCCGTTGGCGCTCATCCAACGGAGCAGGAACAAGTCGCTGTAGAGGGTGTGGCTAATGGTGGCTGGAGGGTCCACCTCTGTGCTGGTGCTTGGCCGTAGGAACGTGTAAATGCGCTGCTTGCCGCCCTGGGTCTGCGTGGCGCCCTGGTACGCGTACTGGTTGTGCCCGGCCCAGTAATTATAGGCATTGTAGGTATTGGTCGGAAGCAGAAAGGCGATCGGCGCCGACGGCGCGGCTGGGTTGACCACGAAGACGACGTAGTACCTCAGGCCGCTGGGGGCCTCCAGTCGCGCCGCGTAGATGCCCGAGTCCCAGTTCGCGGGAATTGCGATGGTGAAGTCGCTCGCCCAGCCGCATCCGTTCAAACGGTAACCGGTGGACAGCCTCTGGAGGCGGCCGGGGTGAGTGTCCGGTCCAGAGAGCACGACCGGATCGCCGGCCGCCGGAGCCAGTTGCACCACTGTGGCGGTGTAGGACGGGAAGGTCGTGGAGACTGCGATGTCGACCGTACCCCCGGGCTGCACGCTGAGAGTACTGGCATAGCCCTGCAGAGCGGCGCTCTGCTCAACCGTGAAACCACTGCCGACCTGCACACCGTTGCCATTGTTCGCCCATGTCCCTGCCGTATGCCCCGGGGCAGGCGGCGTGATAGACGTTGAATTGGTGAGGTGATACCAGTAGAGCTTGTCGTCGGAACCCTGCACGACATCGGGGTCGAGCCCGACGGAGTAAATGACACCAGATCCGTTGGAGAACGCGGTTTTCTGGGAGTCCTCACCCCAGCCTTCGCCGATGGGGATCTCATTCCCGCCGTTCGCCCACGAAATCGAGCCGTTGGTCGCCAGGTAGTGCCACCAGCGCAACTCCCCTGCGTGCCGGACACCGAAGATCACGCCACCCGGGTCTGCCCAGAGTCGCTTGATCTCCTTCCAGCCACTGCCAATCATGGATCCAGCCCCGCCGTTCGCCCACGCGCCGGCGCCACGGGTGCCATCCCCGGCCACGTAGTGGTACCACCACATGTCGCCGTTGTCGTCCACCCCGTAGATCACACCCTGCCAGCCGCCGAGCACCCGCGGAAACCTGTCAAACCCGCTGCCGATGACCGGACCGGTACCGTTCCCGGCCCAGGTGCCCGCGCCTGTCGTGAGGTCGGTCACGTTGTATTTGTACCAGCGAACCGTGCCGTCAGGGAGGAAGCCGAATAACTGCCCGTCCGCAGACGTTAGGACCGCACGGAATTGCTGCCAATCGGTGTCGATCTGCCGACCTGCGCCGCCGTTGGCCCACCCACTGCCGCCCGTCTGCCAGCTGCTGTGCCGATACCACATGAGCGTGCCGTCCGTCTGGATGCCGTAGATGATCCCGTTACCGCCGGGAACAAGCCGGACGAATCGCTGAAGCGGATCGGTGGTCGGCGACGCCACCGCTGCGGCTGAGGCGATTACCACGCCCGGCGGCAGCGCCTTTCCCGCGACCGCGGCTGCCTGCAGGGTGCGGCGGTCCATTACCTGGCCCCAGTCCAGTGCGGGCATAGCTCTCCCCTTTGCAGCAATAGCTTCACACGATGCTTTCTACCTTAGAGACCGCAGGGACGGAGCTGCTACAAATCCGCTCACCTCTCGCGGATCCGCTCACTTGACGCGAATGAGCACCCGCCGCGAACTTCGGGGTCAGGCGGCGCCCGCTGGCTGCACGCTGGTGATCAGCGCTTCGAGTCCCGCCGCGTCAAGCACATCCGAAGGGCGGACGGTCAGATCCGCACGGACGTAGTAGAACGCCGCCCTGACCCGCTCCGTGGGCACTGCGGCGAGTCCCGCCCAGGCCACCCGGTACGCGGCCAGTTGAACTGCCACAGCGCGTTTCTCCGCGTCGGTCCGCGCAGGCCGGCCCGTCTTCCAGTCCACCACGTCAAAGATGCCGTCGCGGCTATCGGCGAAGACCGCGTCGATCCGGCCGCGCACCAGGCGGTCACCGATCAACGTCTCGAACGGCACCTCGACCTCGGCCGGCACCCGGAACGCCCACTCACCAGCTTCGAAACGCGCGCACAGGAGATCGAACTCGGCATCCCCCGCCTCCGCTCCCTCGTCCGCCGCCCCTGGGAGGTCGTCGGGATCGATCAGTTGCTGCTGTCCGAACCTGGCTTCCAGCCAGCGGTGGAAGGCGGTGCCGCGGCGGGCCTGCGGAGCCGGCGGGCGCGGCATGGGCCGCCGCACCCAGCGTGCGAACTCACCGGGATCGGCGGCGAGCGAGACCAGGGAGGAGACCGACAAACGTGATGGCAAGTCAACGGGGATGGCGGCATGGCCGCGGCGGGACGCTCGTTCGGCGAGAAGCATGGTGGCGTCACGTGACCAGGCGGCAACCAGTTCCTCGTCCGAATCACTGAGCCCGGTGGTGCTGGCGGGCTCGGTGGTGCTGGCGGGCTCGGTGGTGCTGGCGGGCTCGGTGGTGCTGGCGGGCTCGATGCTACTCATGGGACCGGTGGTGCTGACTGGACTGGTGGTGTCGATGGGGCCGCCAGCGGGATCGATGGTGCTAGCGGGATCGGTGGTGCTAGCGGGCTCGGTAGTTCCAGTGCGATCAATGTGGGCCTCAGCGGCGCTGCGCGACGTGGGTGACGCGCGGGACGATAGCAGCGCGAGTTCGCGCTCCACCATCGCCGCGGCGGCCACAGTCGCCTCATACCTCGCGCCTGACGGCGAGGCGGGCCACGGCGCCGCGGGCGTGTCAGCAAGCACCGGGTTTTGCGCGTCCTCGGCGGGTGCGGGCTCCCAGTGCCACACGCGGCCCGCTCCCTCCGCACACGCCACCCGCACCTCAGAAAGGAACACAGAAGGTCCGAGCGGTGCGAGCGCGTCGCCCCACCAATAGCCGGAGCAGCCTAGCCAGAACGCCGCCCTGGTCGCGGCCACGTACGCAAGGCGCCGCTCTTCGCGGAGGTCCCGTTCTTTGGCCGCGGCGGTGAACGCATCAATGGCAGGCGCGTCAAGACCTGCCAGTCCTGGCAGATCGATCGCGTCGCCGCGCAGCACGAAAGGCAGCTTCCGCGGATTGTCCGTCCACCGGGTCGAGACCCGTGGCTTGGCCGGGAACAGCTGAGCGCGGTCGCCCGCGGATAGCCCTGGCACGAACACCACCGGCCACTGCAGTCCCTTGGCGGCATGCACCGTCATCAGCTTGACGCTGTCGGTCTCCCCCACCCGGCCCGCCTCCAGGCCGAACTCCTCGGCCTCGGCCGCGATCAGGTAATTGAGGAACGCGCCGAGGGTCGGCTGCTCCTCGTCGCCCGCGAAGGCCGCCGCCGCGTCAGCGAACGCGTCAAGGTCCGCGCGCGCAGCCGCGGGATGCGCTCCAGGCCGCGCCGCCACCTCGATGTCGAGCCCAAGCGCCCGCTCGACTTCGAGCACCAGATCGGGCAGCGGCTGCCCGACCTGGCCGCGGAGCATCCGAAGTTCGCCCGCCAGCGCGGACAGGCGCTCATAACCAGCATGCGAGTACCCACCCGGATCGCCCAGATCATCGAGCGCCTCGACAAGACTGGCCGGCTCGGCTGTCATGTCGGCGATCGCTTCGCTCACCGGATCGATCCCGAACGGCTCACGCGGGCTGGCACCGGCGCGAACGCTGGCGCCTCCACCTGGGCCGACGCTGAGGTCAAGCGGGCTCGCACCGGCGCGAACGCTGGCACGTTCACCTGGGCTGACCTCGTGCTCTCGCGCGCCGCGCTGCCCAGGCCCGGCGCCCTGGCGGGCGAGTTCCCTGGCCCGGCGTCCCAAGGCAACGAGGTCGGCCGGCCCGATCCGCCAGCGCGGCCCGGTGAGGACCCGGGCGACCGCATCTGACGCCGAGGGATCGTGCAGCACCCGAAGCGTCGCTACCACATCCTGAACCTCAGGCACGGTCAGCAGGCCCCCGAGCCCCACTACCTCCACCGGGATACCGCGGTCTTCCATCGCACGGCGCAGCGCGGGAAACTGGGTGCGCTTGCGGCAGAGCACCGCGACGTCCGACGGGCGCACCCGGTCGTCGCGCCCGTCTGGCCACCGCCGCCCGTCGGGCGCGACACCTGGCGGAAGGGTGAGCAACCGCGTCAGCCGTTCGGAAACCCAGGCGGCCTCATCGGCAGCGGTGGGAAGCAGGGCACAGGCGGTCATGCCCCGGCGCGCGCGCTCGGGCGCCGGCATGAGGCGCGGCACCTCCGCCGCCTCGGCGCGCAGATCGGCCTGCAGGGCCCCGGCCACGTCGAGAATCCGCTCACTGTTGCGGAAACTCGTAGACAGCTGAGCTAGTAGAGGCGTTTTCGCGGCGCGTCCCGACCCGGTCGCGAAATCGGCGCGGAAGCGGCGTAGGTTACCCGCGCTCGCGCCCCGCCAGCCGTAGATCGACTGGCACGGATCACCGACGGCCGTGACCGGGTGACCGCCGGAGAACAGCGCCCGCAGCAGGACAAGCTGCGCGTGGCTGGTGTCCTGGTACTCGTCGAGCAGCACGACCTGGTAGCGGGCACGCTCGGCGGCACCCACCGCGGCGTGACGTACCGCGATCGTGGCTGCCAGGCGGATCTGGTCGCCATAGTCCATGACCTCGCGGGCTGCCTTGGCGGCGTCGAAGGCGGCCACCATCGGCAGCAGTTGCTCGCGGGTCTGCTGGGTCGCGAGGATCTTCGCCGTCGCGGCGGGCAGCCTGCCGCCGCGTCCCGCGGGCAGCGCTGCGGCCTGCTCGGCGAGCCGCTCGCCCACGGCAGCGATCTCGTCCGCGGTGCGCAGGTGCTCGGCCATCTCGCCGGCGAGCTCGAGTACCGCGGCCGTGACAGAACCAGGCGTCCAGGCGATCTTGTCGACCGGCCCGTCGTAACCGGCGACCACCTTCGCCGCGATCTGCCACTGCACCGCGGGCGTGATGAGGCGCAGCGACGGTTCAAGTGCCTCCCGCAGGGCGTTGTCTGCGACCAGGCGGCCCGCGTAAGCGTGGTAGGTGCACACCGTCGGCTCACCAGCGAGCAGATCGTCCGTGTCGCCGCCGTGCGAGGGGCCGGTCGCGCCGTCCTTGCCCCGGCCAGTTGTGCCCGCGCCGGTGCTCGCCGCGGCCGTGCTCGCCGCGCCGGTGCTCGCCGCGCCGGTGCTCGCCGCGGCCGTGCTCGCCGCGCCGGTGCTCGCCGCGCCGGTGCTCGCCGCGCCCCAGTCCAAGCCGGCCGCGCGCAGGCCGTCGAGCCTGCGCCTGACGCGTTCGGAGAGTTCCGCGGCCGCTTTGCGGGTGAACGTGAGGCCGAGCACGCGTTCTGGCCGGACAAGGCCGTTCGCCACCAGCCACACGACCCGTGCGGCCATGGTCTCGCTCTTGCCTGATCCCGCGCCCGCCGCGACGACCATCGGGCACAGCGGGGCGCTGATCACCGCCGCCTGCTCGGTCGTTGGCTCCGGCAAGCCGAGCAGCCGTGCGAGCTGCGCCGGGCTGTAGCGGACGCCGTCGCTAGCTGGCCCGCTCACGGCGTCACCTGGCTGCCGCGGTCGTGCACCGGGCAGCAGGAAGCCACCGGGCACGTGCGGCAGCCCGGGTTGACCGTCGCGTTGAAGACAGGACCCGCCATGCCTTCGGCCACGGCATCCACGAGGTCACGTGGCCAGTCAGGCTCGGGGTCCGCCGCGAGCTCGCGCTGCCGCTGCACGCGCGCCCTCGCGCTCAGCCCCGCCTTGCCGACCTGGACAAGCTCGGCGCCGCCCGGCTCAAGGAGGCCGAACCGCTCAAACGCCCCGAGCAGCACGGCGAGCTGGTACACGCCAAGCTGCGGATGCCGGTCAAGTTCGTCGTCCGCTGGCCTGCTCGCACCGGTCTTCAGATCGACGATCACGGCACGGCCATGGTCGTCTTCTTCGAGCCTGTCCACCCGCCCAGTGATCTCGACGCCGCCAACCTGGATACGGAACGCCTCCTCGGTTCCTGCGAGCTTGCGCGGGTTCGCCTCGTGCCACTCGAGGAAGCGACGGACCATCCGGTGCGCGTCCTCGCGCCGCTTCTCGCCGTACCAGGCACTGCCGAAATCCAGATGCCGCCACGCCTCGTCGATTCGCGCCCCGATCTCGTCGTCCTGCGCGCCGGCCGCGGCGAGCACGGCCGCGGCGTGAATCACCGTGCCCAGGCTCCTTGCCACGTCTGGCGAGCGCGCGCCCGCGGCCGCTTCGAGCAGCCAGCGCAGCCCGCATGCGGTGAACGACTCGGCCTGCGATGGCGACAGCCGGACGATCTCCCCTTCGGCGGTGACCGGGCCGGCGTCGGACAACTCCGTGAGCGCGTACCACTGGCTGGGGTGCGCACCGCGGACCCCAGCGGCAGCGAGCTCCGCAAGGCGGGCCGCCGCCGCCGCGCGCAGCTGATCCGGCCTCGTCACATCGGCGGCGGCGGCACGCAGGCTGGCAACAAGGGCCGGCAGCGACAGCCAGCGCGCCTGGGTGCCAGCGACCCGCTCTATCGTGACGTCGTCACCGGCCAGTTCACGCAGGAAGCGGGAAGGGCGCTCCTCGGTATCGTCGCCGCCGACCGCGGTGACCACCACTTTGCGGCGCGCCCGCGTCACCGCGACATAGAAAAGCCGCCGTTCCTCGGCGAGCAGCTTGTAGGTCGCTGCCACCGCGGCGGCCTCCGGGGCCGCGAGCTGCGAACCGGCCGCCACCTCGACAAACTCGTCCACCCCGAGCAGCGAACCGCCCGTGCGCAGATCCGGCCAGGTGCCCTCCTGCACACCGGCCACGATGACGAGATCCCACTCCAGGCCCTTGGACCTGTGCGCGGTGAGCACGCGGACCGCGTCGCCCGCCGCGGCACGTTCTGCCAGGGTGTCGCCGGGGATCTCCTGACCGGTGAGGCTCTCGAGAAACAGGCCGGGCGCGCCTGGCGGCAGCCGTTCGGTATGTCGGCCAGCCGCATCGAACAGCGCGAGTACCGCGTCCAGATCGCGGTCCGCGGCCGCGCCGCGTGCGCCACCCTCGGCCGAGGCCGCCTGCCAGGGTGCCGCCAGCCCCGACTGCTCCCACAGCGACCACAGAACGTCCTCCGCGCTGCCGCCAGCGTCGATGGCCTGCCGCGCGGCGGCGAGCAATGCCGCGACGCGCTGCGCGGGCTCGCGGACGCCCGGCGCGATAAGGATCAGGTCACGAGGGTCCCTGAGGGCAGCCACGAGGAGGTCGCCGGCGGCCGCAGGCTCGGCGGGCGACCCGGCGGGTGCTTCCCCGGCTGGCGCTTCCCTGGCTGGCGCGTCCGCGGGCGCTGCCCCGGCGGGTGCTTCCCCGGCTGGCGCGTCCGCGGGCTCTGCCCCGGCGGGTGCTTCCCCGGCTGGCGCGTCCGCCGGCGTGCCGGCGGGTGCTTCCCCGGCGCGCGGGTCCGCCAGCGGCACTCCGGCGGGCGCCGGATCGGCTGCGTCCTCGGCCGGGTTTGCGCCCAACGCGTGCAGGGCCCGCCGAAGGCGGCGCAGGCCGAGCGCGTCGGTGCCACCGAACGGGCCGGTGAGCAAGTCCGCGGCGGCCTCCCCGTCGAGCGCGCCGGGGTACAACGCACAGCGGAGCAACAGCAGCAGGGGCCGGACCGCAGGCTCTCCGACGAGCGGCACCTCATCGCCCGCGACCGTCACCGGTACGCCCGCCGCCGTGAGCGCACGCCGCAGCAGCGGTACCTGCAGCCGCGCCGACCGTACAAGCACTGCCATGTTTCGCCACGGCACGCCGTCCGCGAGGTGGGCGCGGCGCAGCGTGTCGGCAACCACCCCCGCTTCCTGGCTGGCGCTCTCCGCCACGACGATCCTCACCTCGCCCGGGCTCGCAGGCGTCCCAGTGCCCACGGCTACGAGGTCCCGGTGCCTGGGACCGTGGGGACCGCGGCGCTCATCGGCGGCGGCAGCGCTCTGGAAGGCGGGCAGCCGGGCGGCCACCCGCCGCGAGGCCGCGAGCAGCACCGCACCACTGCGGCGGCTCCCGTGCAGCGCGACGACGGTTGCGGGCCGGCCGTCCGCTGACCTGAACCTGTCAGGGAAGCCGAGGATGCCGCGAACGTCGGCACCACGGAACCCGTAAATCGACTGGTCAGGATCACCGACGACGATCAGCTCGCGGCCACCGGATGCCAGCGCGTACAGCAGCTCCTCCTGCGCAGGGTCGGTGTCCTGCAGCTCGTCCACCAGCACGACGTCGTAGGCCCCGCGCTCCCTGGCCCGCACGGCGGAGCGGGTGAGCATGGCCGCGGCTATCCGGATGATCTCCGCGTAGTCGTATGCGGGCACGGGCGCCAGATCGAACCGCGCGGCGTACCTTTCGAGAAACGCGCCTGCCGCGATCCACTCTGCTCGCTTGCCATGGCGGCCCAGCCTGGCGAGGCCCGTCCCGTCGAGACCTCGTTCTGCCGCGCGGAGCAGCAGGTCCCTCAGCTCCTCGGCGAACCCGCGGGTGGTGAGCGCCGGCCGCAGCTCCGCGGGCCACAGCCCGGCGCCATCCTGTGCTTCGCCGCGGAGCATCTGCCTGATCTCGAGCAACTGCTCAGGCCCGGAGAGCAACCGCGGCGGCTCGTCCCCCGCCGCAGTGAATTCCCTTCGCACCAGCGCATACGCGTAGCTGTGGAAGGTGAGAGCGAGCGGCTCGCGCGTGGTCCTGCGCAACCTGGCCGTGATCCGTTCCCGGAGCTCGTGTGCCGCCTTGCGGCTGAACGTGAGCACCAGGATCCGCTGCGGCTCGATGCCGCGTTCCTCAATTCGATCGGTGACCGCCTCGACGATCGTCGTGGTCTTGCCTGTGCCGGGGCCGGCAAGTACCAGCAGCGGGCCGCCGTGGTGGTCGACCACCGCCTGCTGCGCTTCGTCGAGGCGCGGCCGGTCCGCCGCCTGGGAAGGCTGGCGGACCAGTCGGTAGGAAGGGACGTGCTGGTCCATGGCAGTACGCATTCCAGCAGAAAGGTCTGACAGTCCGCGGGACTTTCGCTATCCAAGCGGCCGCGCGTCGCCGCGCGCCGGATGCGCGGCTTCTTGATCCGCAACAGCCCCCGGGGATCCTGAACGGCTCCGGGCTGTGCGCCGCCATTCGCCAGGCACATCGCGTGCCAGGTCACCGCGTGGGTCACAGCGACAGCGGCGCGGCCGGAGCCCGGACAGCGACGCGGCCGGAGGCTCACCAATGGTCGGTCGTGTGCACCTCTGGTCGTGTGCACCTCTGGTCGTGTGCACCTCGCTGAGATCACCTCCCGGGCCCAATCGGGAGGACGGACCGAGCCTCATGCCGGCGCCAGCGGCACCGCCCTCGGCCGATTCCAGGTGCAGCCTGACCATGATCTGAAATCGTGTTAACTATCCCGCAAATAGTGCAGGCTAGTTAACACGAACAGGGATCATCAACCCGACCGTGTCTGGGCCAGGGCGAGTCACCGGTCCAACTGGCGGGAAGAGCCAGCCGCGCGCCCGGCCGCTGGGATGCGGCGTCGCTGGGACCTGCGCGTCGCTGGGACCTGCGGCGTCGCTGGGACCTGCGGCGTCGCTGGGACCTGCGGCGTCGCTGGGATCTGCGGCGTCGCTGGGACCTGCGGGGCCGCCGGGACCTGCGGGGCCGCCGGGGCGAATGGCACCGCCGGGGCGAATGGCACCGCCGGGGGAATGGCACCCGCCGGGGCGAATGGCACCCCCACCGGGGCGAATGGCACCACCGGGGCAAATGGCACCACCGGGGCGAATGGCAACACCGGGGCGAACACCACCGGGGCGAATGGCATCATCGGGGCGGATGGCACCACCGGGGCGGATTCCACCGCCGGGGCGAATGGCATCATCGGGGCGAATGGTGCGCCTGCGTAATCCGTCTGCGGTGCCGCGGTCTGATCTGACGAGGTCACCCGGAGGCGAGTGCGGCGCGCGCGGCGTCAACTGTGGCGGCGCGGTAACCGGCGCCGAATAGGCACACATGCACAAGGAGCGGGTGAAGCTGATGCAGGGGGACGCGAGCCCGCCAGCCGTCCGCGAGCGGTGCGGCCTCGGCGTACGCGGCCATGATGCGGTCAAGATAGGGGGCACCGAACAGGGACAGCATCGCCAGGTCCGTCTCCCTGTGCCCGCCATGCGCTGCTGGGTCTACCAGCCAGGCCCGGCCTTGTGCCCACATCACATTTCCTGACCAGCAGTCGCCGTGGATCCTGGCCGGGGGCTCGGCAGGCCCGGCTAGATCACCGGCTCGCGCCATGACCGTCTCGATCAGGCGCGTGTCAGCGGTGGACAAGAGACCGCCGTCGGCGGCGCGGCGCAGGAAAGGCGCGAGCCGCCGCCGCGCATACCAAGACGGCCACGTGTCGCCCGCTGCGTTGTCAAGCGGTAGCGAGGCGATGAAGCCGTCCCATGGCGCGCCAAACCGGTCCGCTCCCGACGCGTGCAGCCCGGCAAGGTCGCGGCCGAACCGCTCGGCTGCGGCCCGATCAGGGCTCTCGGCCTCCAGCCAGGACAGCACCAGGGCCGACTCGTCGCAGCCGAGTACCTCGGGCACGGCCGCGCGCCCCGCCTCCCGCAGCCAGCGCAGTCCACGCGCCTCCGCGGGAAGGAGGCCGCCGAGTGGCTTGTCGGCGGCCTTGACGAACACCTCACGGCCGTCGGCAAGGGTGGCACGGTACGTACGCCAGCGATGCTGCGCGCCGAGCGGGCAGACCCGCCGCACCGGGGTGCCGAGCAGGACCGTGATGCGCGCATCGATCACGGCCACGGCACGTCCTCGGCTTGCCGCACGCCGCGATGGCCGTCCGCCGCGAGAGCGGACGCCGGGCGGCGCACGGCCACCGCGAGAGCGGACGCCGGGCGGCGCACGGCCACCGCGAGAGCGGACGCCGGGCGGCGCACGGCCGGCACAATCACGCTCGCCGCGCGAGCATCTCGGCGAGGCGTGCCGCGAGTTCCTTCGCGGCAGCCTCAATCAAGACAAGCACGTGGGCGAACGCGTCACCGTCTCCGAGATACGGGTCAGGGACCTCGGCGCCCGGCGGTGAGCCGGGATCGAAGGAACGCAGCAGGCGGATCCGCGCTTCGGGCTCTCCGGCCGCTCCGCCGTGCCCCGCGCCATCACCGCCACCGGCCATTGCGAGCAGTGCACGCATGTTCTGCACGTCCATGGCCAGGATCAGATCTCGCTCCGCAAGCCACGACGGCCCGATCTGCCTAGCTCGGTGGCCCGTTCGCGGGTAACCCTGCCGGGCAAGCTCCGCGCTTGCCCTCGGGTCCATCTGCTCCCCTTCGTGCCAGTCTCCGGTGCCAGCGCTGTCGACCTCGACCAGGTCAGCGAGGCCCGCCCGCTCCACCTCGGTCAGCAGCACGGACGCGGCCATCGGTGACCGGCAGATGTTGCCCATGCACACGAGGCAGATCCGGTAGCGCCGGTCCGGATCGCGTGGGGGCGGCGCCGATGCCGCCCGAGGTTGCCGCCCAGTTGTCATGCGTCAAGGATGCCTGAGCGATCGGGCCACCGGGCACGGCGCATGTCCACTCGGATCGCGGCGCCTGGTGAGCGCAGAGGCGTTGCTTCTGCCAGGTAGTGCCTGTGGGCTGCCCGCTCGTGCCCGGGGGGCGGCGAGCCGTCGGCGTGGATCACGCGCCACCAGGGAACGGCGCCGCCCCACAATGCCATCACCCTGCCGACCTGGCGAGGGCCGCCCTCACCCAGGTACTCCGCTACGTCGCCATAGGACATAACGCGGCCAGGCGGGATCTGCTCAACCACCTCGAGCACTTTGCCGGCGAAGCCGTCCACCCCGAACGAAGAGTCGGTGTGGCCGCGTGTCACCCCGGTTCCGTTAGGGAAGTGGGCGGAACGCTGTCCGGGGCGGTCGGTTGCGCGGGACGGTCGGGCTGAGCGGGGGCCGCGGGTTGACGAGGATCTGAAGGCGGGGCGGGATCTGGGGCCGGAGCGGAACCCGGGGCCGGAGCGGAACCCGGGGCCAGATCCGAACCAGGGGCCGGAGCGGAACCCGGGACCGGAGCAGAACCCGGAGCCGGAGCAGAACCCGGGACCGGAGCAGAACCCGGAGCCGGAGCGGAACCCGGAGCCGGAGCGGAACCCTGGGCCGGAGCGGAACCCGGGGCCGGGGCGGGACCTGGCGGCGCGGGACCTGGCGGCGCGGGAGCCGGCGGCGGCGCGGGAGCCGAGGGCGGCGCGGAACCCGACGGCGGCGCGGGAGCCGGCGGCGGCGCGGAAGCCAACGGCGGTGCGGGAGGGGGAACCGGCGGCGGCGGATCCGCGGCCATGCGGGCTGGAGGCCACTCGCCGGGCGCGGCCAGGTCGACGCCGGCGTAGCGGTAACGCCTCGATCGTCGCACCACCATAATCCGCATCAGCGACGTCACCACCAGGATCAGCGACGTCAGCCCGAGCAGCCCGAAGCCGACAATCGGCAGGTTGCCGCGCGGGCGCACCGGCGACGGGGCAACCCGGGCTGGCCCGCCACCAAATTGCCGATCGGGCGACACGACGAGTTGCCCGCCCGCGTTACTCCGGGCCGACAGACCGCCGCCGGTGAGGAAGATCCTGGAGATCATCTTCGCCTTGCTGAGCGCCGCGGCGGCGTCGACCATGCCGAACCCCACTCGTTCGTCGTAACCGTTTGGCGGGCGGTCGCTCGTGGTCGAAACGATCGCCTGGCCAATCAGAGCCGGTGGCAGCTTCGGGTAACTGGCCTTGATCAGCGCAACCGCACCCGCGACGAGCGCACATGCGGGGCTCGTCCCGCTCACCTCCCAGTACTGGCCATCTCTGCCCTGCGCTGGCACGTTCACGCCCGGTGCCGCGACCTGAACGGAGAGGTTGTCGCTGGAGAAAGCCGCGCCTGAGCCGTTTTGATCAGCCGCGCCCACGGCGAGGACGCCTGGATAATCAGCAGGGAAGGAATACGGAGCGTAGCTGTAAGTCCGCGCGAACCAGCCGTCACCGGAGTTCCCCGATGACGCGACAACGACGGTGCCACGGGTGTCGGCGTACTGCAGCGCCGATCGGACCGCCGCGCTCGGTTCGCCGTACCCGATCGACATGCTGATCACAGCCGCGCCTTGCCGCACGGCGTACGTGATGGCACGCGCCAGGGCGTTCTGGATCTCGCCTGGCTGCTCGTGCTGGTAGCGGTTGTACCCGGGATCGTCACGATCGGTTATCACCCGGATTGACAGGATCCTTGACTGTGGCGCCACCCCCAGGATGCCGCTGCCGCCGCCGTCGTGCCCGTGACCGGCGATCAGCGACGCCATCCAGGTCCCGTGCTCGCCCCAGTGCGGGTTCGAAGGCGCGGTGCCCGCCTTGGTGTAATCCGGGCCCGTCGTAACCGATCCGGCCAGGTCGGAGACCACTGGATCTACCCCGCTGTCGAGGACCGCGACCGTGATCCCGCGCCCCTCGCTCGCCGCCCATGCCTGCGGCGCCCGCAAATCATCAAGCACCCACTGCTGCGCATCACGCACGCCGTCGGCGCGGGCAGGACGCGCTGCGCCCGCAAAGGCCATCGCAAGCAGCGCCGCAGCAATTAGCGCTGAAACAACCAGGTCCTGATACGTGAATCGGCGGATTCTCATCCAGCAGTGAGCGGGCCGCCACAACTTGCGGGGGGATCCCGGGGGGTCGTCCCCCCGGGGCAATACAGTCTGATACGTGAATCGGCGGATTCTCATCCAGCGGTGAGCGGGCCGCCACAACTTGCGGGGGGATCCCGGGGGATGGTCCCCCCGGGGCAATACAGTCTTGACGGCTGGCGCGAGCCTTTTCCCGACTCCCCGGTGGCTCAGCATCCGGGTGCCCCCGGGCAGGCGGGCACCGGCGGCGGCGCACTGATCTTGCCCGCGATGTAACCTGCGATCCCCTCCGCCGAGTTCAGCAGCTCGCTCTGCGCATAGTGGGTGCCGTCCGCGGCGGCGCGCGGGCGGCCATCTGCGTAGCCCGCCGCGTACATGACGAGGTAGGGCCCGGCAGAAATGCTCAGCGAGACCTGGCGGCTCCGGTCAGCGAACCATGCGGTCAGGGTGCCGGGGAAGGCGGCCGCACGGATGCCGGGCCGCAGCGTGCCCGGGCCGGACAGCGCGGTGTTCACCGCCGCAGCCGCGCGGGCGCTCGGCAACACGGCGACGCCGACCGTGGTGACGAACGCCCCGGCCGCGTCCACGTAGGTCGCGCGCAGGACTGTGGTGCAGCCGCCCCGGGCCAGAATCCGCGCCGCGGCCGCGTCGGTCACTGTGCCGCACGATGCCCCCGGCGCGATGGCCACCCGGCGGGCGGTCAGGGTGAGTCCCGTATCGCTTGCGAGGATCGACGCGGGCACCTGGTAGGCGATGCTGGCGGGGAAAATCTCTCCGGCCGGCCAGGTCCGCCACCGCTTCCCGATTTCCCAGGAGATGATCTTCTGCTGCTCGGCCGCGGTGAAGTGGCGCGGCATGATGCGGATACCCAAACCGACAAGCGACGCCGCCAGGCCGATGAGACCCGCGACGACCGCCGTTACGGCCAGGCCAACCCGCGGCCGGGGCGGCCGCCCGGTGGCAGACGTCTTGCGACTCCCAGACGTCGGGCCGGGCCAGGAAGCGGCTGACCCATTTTGGCCCTCGTCTACCGGCTGGTCTGCCACAGGGGAATGTTACGACCTGAATCGGACGCTGTGCGTTCGGGCACTGACGTTGCGGCACTGACGTCCGTGCGGTATGTCCGGCCACGATGCGCCAGGGCGCCCTGTGTCGCGCACACAGTGCGCCGGGCGGGCCTGGGCGGCTGCCAGACCATGCGCCGCGGTCAGTAGACCGGCAGCGACGGGTCCACCTGCTTGACCCAGGCGACCACGCCACCGCCAACGTGGACGGCGTCGGCGAAACCGGCGCCCTTCACCACTGCGAGGCACTCCGCGGAACGTACGCCCGTCTTGCAGTGCAGCACTATCCGTTTGTGCTGTGGCAGCGAGGAAAGCGCAGCGCCGGAGATGAACTCGCCCTTGGGGATCAGCACGGCGCCGGGGATGGAGACGATCTCATACTCGTTCGGCTCGCGCACATCGATAAGGAGGACGTCCTCGTTCGCATCCAGCATGCCCTTCAGCTCACGCGGGGTGATCGTCGAACCCGACGCGGCCTCCTGGGCCTCATCGGAGACGGTGCCGCAAAACGCCTCGTAGTCGATCAGCTCGGTGACCGATGGGTTCTTGCCGCACACGGGGCACTCCGGGTCCTTCCTTACCCGCACCGAGCGGTAGCTCATCTCGAGCGCGTCGTAGATCATCAACCGTCCGACCAGGGGGTCGCCAATCCCCGTGATCACCTTGATCGCCTCCGTGACCTGGATCGATCCGACGGATGCGCAGAGCACGCCAAGGACGCCGCCCTCGGCGCACGAGGGCACCATGCCGGGCGGCGGCGGCTCCGGGTACAGGCAGCGGTAGCAGGGTCCGTGTTCGGCCCAGAACACGCTCGCCTGGCCATCGAAGCGGTAGATCGATCCCCAGACATATGGCTTGCCGAGCAGCACGCAAGCGTCGTTCACCAGGTACCTGGTGGCGAAATTGTCCGTGCCGTCGACGATGATGTCGTAGGACTCGAAGATCCGCATCGCGTTGCCCGAGTCGAGCCGCTCCTTGTGCAGGATCACTTCCGTGAGCGGGTTGATCTCCCGCACGGTGTCCCGCGCGGACTCCGCCTTCGGCCGGCCGATGTCGGCCTGCCCGTGGATGATCTGCCGCTGAAGGTTGGATTCGTCGACGACGTCGAAGTCGATGATCCCGAGCGTGCCGACGCCCGCGGCAGCGAGATACATGAGGGCGGGCGAGCCGAGGCCGCCAGCACCAACGCAAAGCACCTTCGCGTTCTTGAGCCGCTTCTGGCCGGACATCCCGACGTCCGGGATGATCAGGTGCCTTGAATAGCGCCGGACCTCGTCGACGGTGAGCCCGTCAGCGGGCTCGACCAGGGGTGGCAGCGACACGGTGCTCTCTCCGCTCTGCAAAGCCTTGGGTTCTGTGCCATCGCGGTTACTTCAACCCGGCCGCCCGGGTGGCGCATTCCCCGTATCCGCCAGGCGTAGCCTCGTGCGCGCCGCGTTGGCGTGGCCCTGTCAGCGAAGCCCGGGTTCAGCCAGGCCGGCACGTGCTTCGCTGACGCCGCGCTTCGCGCAATCACGCAGGAATGCCCGTACCTCGCGCGCCACGGCGGCGGGGGTTTCCATCTGGGCCACGTGGCCGGTCCGCATCAGCACGACGGATCTGCCCGCCTGGAACCTGCGAGCAGCCCGGCGTGCCTGCCGATGGTCGATCAGCCGGTCATGGCTGCCGAAGATGGCTAGCACAGGTGCTTTGACCTGCATGGCATCACGCCAGAGCGAACGGTTGCCGACGCGGAAGTTCTCCTTGACAACGGCTCGCGACGAGCCCAGCAGCACGGCGCCGCCGTAGTCAAGGCCATCCCTGCGGGCAAGCTCGGCGATCTCTTCGCTACGACGCTGCGGGTTTATGCGCAGCGGATCGAAATAGGCGAGGTCAGCTGTCGCCGCCACCCTGGCAGATGCTGGCTGGAGGCGCAATCGGCTGATCAGGTAGCCGCCGAGGCCGGGCACCAGGAGCAAAGGGAACCTGACAGTGGCCGACCTCGGTCGCAGATCGGGCAGGGCGGGCGAGATCAGGGTCAATGTTCGAACGAGGCCGGGACGGCGGGCGGCGAGGCGCGTGCAAACGGCGCCGCCAAGCGAGTTGCCGAACAGGTGCACGGGACCGCGGCCCTGGCTGTCGATAAGACGTGCCACTGACCGGGCGTGCGCGCTGATCGAGTAATCGCCGTCCGGTGGTGGCGGCGAGAAGCCGAAGCCCGGCAAGTCGACGGCTTCGCCCGCAAGGAGAGCCGAGCCGGGCGCTGCGCTGGCCGAGCCAGGCGGTGCGGTGGCCGAGCCAGGCGGTGCGGTGGCATGATGCCCGCCGAGCAATGCCATCAGGTCGGTCCAGTTGGTGGCCGATCCGCCGAGTCCGTGCACGTAGACGGCGGGCTCGGCGAAAGGGCCCGCCGACGGGGCACTGCGCACGAAGACTTCGCGGTCCCCGACGCCGACAAGCCGCCCCGGCCATGGCGGAATTGGCGCAGCCATAGATCGATCAGGCTACCGTCGGCCGCCGCCAGTGGCCGCGACGTCGCCCTTCTTCCGCTTGCTCCGCCGCCGCGCCGCGCCCTTGCCCGAATCAGCCTCCCCGCCTTCTGCGCCGCTTCCGCCGTCTCGCGCCTTCGCTGCCTCGACGCTCGCCCGCAGCGCCGCAACCAGGTCTTCCGCGGGCACCGCTTCGCCAGGTACCTCGGCCGGCCGGACAGCTTCCTGCCCGCTGATCTTCGTCTCGATCAGCTTCTCGAGTGCTTCCCGATATTCGTCGCGGTACTGTGACGGATCGAAGTCGCCGGTCATAGTGTCGATCAAGGACGCGGCCATCTTGAGTTCCTGCGCGCGCACGCCGATGTCCTCGTCTAGGAAGGGGAAGTCGGGGTTGCGCACCTCGTCCGGCCAAAGCATGGTCTCGAGCACGAACACGCCGTCCCTGACGCGCAGGGTCGCGAGTGATTCTCGCTGCCGCAAGGCGATCTTCACGACAGCTACCCGCCCCGAGCGTTCCAGCGCCGTGCGTAGCAGCACGTACGGCCTGACCCCGACGGCCTCCGGTTCCAGGTAATAGGACTTCGCGAAGAGGATGGGGTCGATCTGCTCGGCCGGCGAGAACTGGAGCACCTCGATCGTGCGGCCGGTAACCAGCGGCAGGCCAGCGAGATCGTCGTCCGTCAGGACCACCATCTCACCGGTCGGCAGCGGATACCCCTTGGCTACGTCGGCGTACGGCACTTCCTGTCCGCACGCCGAGCAGACCCGCTTGAACTTGATCTGGCCGCCGTCTGCCCGGTGGACCTGACGGAATGAGATGTCACGCTGCTCGGTGGCCGCGTACAGCTTCACCGGGATGGTGACGAGGCCGAACGAGATCGTGCCCTTCCAGATGCTGCGCATAGTAAGTCCCTACCCGCCTGGCGCTGCCTCCCATCAATCCATACTTGTCCAGATTCCTCCCATCGACAATATGTTCGATAGATACATAGGCATGCGGACGGCGGCGCTGCTCAGCCGCCAGGCGACAGATCGGCTCGCTGCGCCAAAGGAAGCGAGCTACACCGGCGAGATCCTGTCCGGCGCTTCGCACGGCCTGCCGGAAGGAAATGACGCGCACGGCCCGTTGGTGGGAAATGACGTCCGGCTCCGCCGTAGGCTAAAGGCAGGAACCGGCACTTAGCGGGCTCCGAGCCGGACCAAGGAGGGCGCCTGATGACCGAGAAGGGTATGGAAGCGCCGGTCGATGACGCCATCGAGCAGGACCAGAGCGTCCGCCCGGACGAGGATGCCGAGCGCGAGGACTGGCCTGATGAGCTGCCACTGGACGCCGACGAGGCCGACGCCGCAGAACAAGTCCGCACGGTGGAAACCGACGAGGACGACTACCGCTGAGGATCACGCCCACTCGGTGGCGCGCCTGTTACCGCGGGCATGCCACCAAATTCGATGGCCGAGCAGGCGGCAGAAGTGGCGCCTGTTCGGCCAGTGGCGTCAGGCAATCCTCTTGCGGGATCAGCCAGGGCTCGCCATGGCCATAGTGCTGTCCAGCACTGCTACTGGTAGGTAGGATTACGCCGACACGGCGCAGCGAGGGCTGCGTAGCCAGAATTGGTGCTACCTATCGGAGTGTGTGGTGACCGCAATCCCGGATGCTCGCCCGCGCGGCACGCGGCTGCCACGGCCGGCCAGGCGGCGCCAGTTGCTCAGCGCCGCACAGGAGGTCTTTGTCTCGCACGGTTATCATTCTGCCGCGATGGACGAGATCGCCGAACGGGCGGGCGTCAGCAAGCCAGTGCTTTACCAGCACTTCCCAGGCAAGCTCGAGCTGTACCTGGCGCTTCTCGACGAGAGTGTGGACGAGCTTGCCGCCATCATGCGTGACGCCCTCGAGTCCACCACCGAGAACAGGCAGCGGGTAATCGCCACCTTCGGCGCGTTCTTCGACTTCGTCGCTGGTGAAGGCGAGTCGTTCCGGCTCGTCTTCGAGTCGGATCTGAGCAACGAGCCGGCGGTGCGGGCGCGGCTCGAACGCATCCTGCAGGCCTGCGCTGAGATGATCAGTGAGATCATCCGGGAGGATGCCGGTATCTCCGATGCCGAGGCGCATCTGCTCGGCATGGGCCTTGTCGGCATGGCCCAGGTGAGTGCCAGGTACTGGCTGAGCGCCAACCAGTCGATCCCGAAGGACGCGGCTGAGGAGCTTATAGCCAGGCTCGCATGGCGCGGTATAAGCGGCTGGCCGCGCACCGGCTGACCGCACCCCGTCGTTTCGCCTGAAGCGTAGCCCCCCGGCAATCACGATCGTACCCGGCGTCTGGCGGGCTAGCCTGGCGCAGGAAACGTGCGGATAATGCCGCCGAGAGGAGCGCCGTGGAAGTCAAGATCGGCATGCAGTCAGTCCCCCGTGAACTCGTCATCGAGACTGACACACCCGCCGAGCAGATTGAGCGCGACCTTGCCACGGCCGTCAGCGGCGATCACGCGATATTCACCCTGGCCGCCGAGAAGGGCGGCAAGATTCTTGTGCCGGCCGAAAAGATCGCGTATGTCGAATTCAGCGGCACCGAATCGCGCAGGGTCGGGTTCGGCACGACGATCTGACGGCCGGACCGAGCACTGAACCAGCCGCCCGGCTGCCCGGCACGTGCTGGCCCACCATGCGCCAGCACCGCCCGGCCCGCCAGTACCAGCACCCGCATCGTCGGAGCCCGCGGCCGCGGCGCCGGTGCGACGTTTCCCGCCGCCGAAGTAACCCACGAGCGGCCGACGATGGCCGCGTGACACCCGGGATCGTCATCGGGAAGCGCTGCCTGTGTCACGCCGGCGAGCGTAACAACGCGATCTCAGTTACACTGTGCCCGGCTCTTGATCGGAATTTGGGCCCACTCGACGGCGTTATACCGTCTAGCGACCGATGGCATCGGTCAAGATACGTTCGGCCGGCTACTGCCCGGGCAGACCGTCTGCATGATCCGTTGAGGACGCAGGCGGCAGGGGGCGCGGCGACAGCCGGCAGCACCACGAGGCCCGGAAGCAGGCCTCATAATGGAGGCGGAAGCCCTGACAAGCAACACCCTGACAGACGAAAGCATGCCGGACGACCGGAGCGTCGCGGAGCCGCAGGCTCCCTCGTTCCGTGAACTAGGCGTCACAGACCATATTTGCGACGCGCTCGAAGCGCGGGGAATCACATACGCGTTCCCCATCCAGTCCCTCACGCTGCCGATCGCGCTCGCCGGACACGACATCATCGGCCAGGCCAGAACCGGCACAGGTAAGACGCTCGCATTCGGTATCCCGTTGCTGCAGCGGCTTGGCAGGGACGAAAAGCGGAGCGCCCGCGAGCCGCGCGCGCTCGTCATCGTGCCGACCCGCGAACTCGCCATCCAGGTCGCCGGTGACATCCAGACCGCGGGCGAGAGATTGTCTCTCGGCGCCGACGGCACGTCGCACGGAGCGCGGGTACTGACCGTCTACGGCGGCCGCGCCTACGAGCCGCAGATCGATACGCTCCAGGCTGGGGTCGATGTGGTCGTGGGTACCCCGGGCCGGCTTCTCGACCTGGCAAGACAGCGTCACCTCGTGCTCTCGGGCGTTGAGACCCTCGTCCTCGACGAGGCGGACAAGATGCTCGACCTGGGCTTCCTGCCCGACATCGAGCGCATTCTCCAGCTCATCCCCGGCGCAAGGCAGACGATGCTGTT
The DNA here is from genome assembly GCA_963727015.1 of uncultured Actinomycetota bacterium. Lineage (GTDB taxonomy): Bacteria > Actinomycetota > Actinomycetes > Streptosporangiales > Streptosporangiaceae > DATFVJ01. Next base: position 396,916 of record CAVSEV010000013.1, read on the forward strand.
CTCGGCGACCATGCCGGGCGAGGTAGTCGGTCTCGCCCGGCGCTACCTGCGCCAGCCGATGAACGTCCGGGCCGAGCAGCATGACGCGCCGCAACTGGTACCGAGCACTGAGCAGCATGTGTTCCGCATCCACCACCTCGACAAGATCGAGGTGCTCGCTCGCGTGCTGCAAGCCGAAGATCGTGGCCTGACCATGGTGTTCTGCCAGACCAAACGTGTCGTGGACCAGGTAGCAGGTGCCCTGACGGATCGCGGCTTCGCGGTCGCAGCGGTGCATGGAGACCTCGGCCAGGGGCAGCGGGAGCGCGCACTGCGGGCCTTCCGCGGCGGCAAGGTCGATGTGCTCGTCGCCACCGATGTCGCGGCCCGCGGCCTCGACGTGGATGACGTGACCCACGTGGTGAACTATGAGTGCCCAGAAGACGACAAGACCTATCTGCACCGCATCGGCCGTACCGGCCGGGCCGGCCGCGACGGCGTCGCTGTCACCTTCGCCGACTGGCGTGACCTGCAGCGCTGGAAGCTGATCGATGCGGCCCTCGCGCTCGGCCAACCGGAGCCCGCCGAGATCTACTCGACCTCGGAGCAGCTTTACACCGAGCTCCGCATCCCCGCGTCCGCAACCGGCATGCTGCCAAGGGCGATGCGAGGGCGCGCCGGGCTCGAGGCCGAGGCGGTCGAGGACATCGGAGAGACCGGACGCACCCGCGCACCACGGCCGCGCGAGGCAACCGCGAAGCGGGCGAGGGTCAGGCGCCGTACCCGGTCTGGCCGGCCGATACCGAACGGCTCCGGGGCGGAACCCACCAGCTCAGGTGGCGCGGACAAAGGACGAGCCGCCCGCGGGGCCGCCACCAGGCAGGCAGCCGACGGTAAAGGCGAGAAGCCGCGCCGACGCCGTCGCAGGCCGCCGCACACGCACTGAGCCTGCGGTGCCCGCGCAAGGCGGCCCTGGCATGACGCCTAGGCCGGCGCCGGTGCCGCCCGGTTGCGCGCGAAGAACAACGGCAGCAGCATGATCCCGATAAAGATCGGCGTCGCCATGTAACGGAACGCCTGGGTCGGGATATCGAGGAAGACGGTCAGTTGCTCCCCCGCGACCATGGCCGCCAGGGCCAGCATCGCCCAGTCTCTGCGGCGGCGCGCGACTGCCCAGGCCACCAGATAGGTGACATACGACCAGGTCGCGCCGCGCCACAGTAGCCACTCGAGCTGCCGCGCCTCGCTCGAGCGGCGGAGGAAGGTCGCCGCGGTGTTCACCGGGCCCGACAGCGGCCGGGTGGCGAGATCAGCCCGGTACGGGTTGTCCCGCACGTCCTTGAGCTTCACAGCGCCGTACAGATCAGCGGGGATCCGCGACCCATACAGGAAGGCCCGCGAGGACGGCGAGCCTGGAAAGACCAGCCAGGCGATCGAGCCGCGGCAGATGCGGGCATCCAGGATCAGGTCCGGCGAGCGCCCGAGTACCCGCAGCCACAGCGAGAAGAGCTGATTCCTCAGCGCAGTCGCACGGTGGATGAACCCCGGGATCGCCGTCGTCAGGTCCGAGTCGTAGCAGTTCGCGGTCTTCTTCCACGCGGCGAGCGGAGTCACCTGCCGCATCAGCGCCGTGTCGGCCGCAGTAAAGCTCGAGGGCCGGTCGGCATAGGCGACAGCGATATCCGCGTAGGCGGGGCCGAGTGCCAGCGACGAGGGCGGCGGCTGAATGCCCGCTGCCGGGTAGACGAACAGATTCAGGAAGAAGCTCACGCAGATCGCGGCCGCGGCGGCCCCGGCAAGCCGGGCGCGGATGCCGGGCAGAAGCAGCACGAGCAAAGCCGCGGCGACCAGGGCGGGAGCGAAGCCGTTGTTCCTGAACAGGCAGACACCAAGCAGTTCAAGCCCGAGGGCGGCGATCAGCCAGGTCACCCTGCGGCTGGCTTGCCAGCCCTGATCGCCACGCAGCGAGATCAGGTGCGCGACAGTGGGGACCACCAGATAGGCGCAGATCGAGAAGGGCACGTCCTTCCAGACGAAGACGATGAACGAGCCAAGCGGCGGCAGCGCCGCTACGACGACCGCGGCGACGGCGGTCCAGCGCCCTGGTACGCCCAGGCGCCGGAACGCGGCCACCGTGTAGCCAAGCGCCGCCGCCATCGCGACGGTCTGCACGAAGGTCAGCGCACCGATGTCGCCCGTCGTGTGCAGGCTCAGCCACAGCATGGAGTCGTACAGCACCGAATGGTTGTTGACCCACGGCCCAGTAGTCACATGCTGCACGTATGTGATTGAATCGCGGTTCATGAGGCCGGGATAGAATGCCGCCCACCAGAAGATGAAGATCAGCTGGCAGACGGCGTAGGTGGCGAGCGGCAGCCGCCACCGCGGCATCCGCTCAGCTACGGTGCCACGCAGCTTGCGGAACCTGCCGGCAGGGGAAAGAGAGGCCTGACCCGGTGCCTGGTCCGCAGGTGGCCCGGCCGTCTCGGCAGTATGTTCGACAGGCATTGGCTTCCTGGTAGCGGCGATGTTACAAGCCGCGGCCCGCAGCACATTGCGGGCGCTCGGCGTGATGGTTGCGTTCGTGACGAATGACCAGGATACCGATCGGCTTGCGGCCTCCGGCCGGACCTGATGGCGGAAGACGAAAATGACGGCAGGTAAACCGCACGGTAATGGCAAAAAGAAGGTAGCCTCCCCAAACCGGGCGGCCCGGCCTTGGGGTTCGCATTGCAGTCGGCCTGACTGGAGCAGAGGAGCGCAATGAACCAAGAGGAGACGCCGACGGCCAGCAAGCCACTGGCGACGGCCCAGCCGGACTATACCGACCGGCTCCTCAAGCTCCGATCCACGAGGTGGAAGCGTGCTGCCTTCGTCCAGGCCCCGTACCGCTGGAACGTCCGGCGGCTTCGCCTGGGCCGCACCCTCGACGTCGGCTGCGGAATCGGCCGCAACCTGCAGCACCTCGGCGCGGATGCCGTCGGCATCGACCACAACGCCCGGTCGGTAGCGGTCGCCCGCTCGCAGGGGCTGACCGCCTACACACCGAAAGGGTTCCTCGCGTCCGCCGACTGCGTCCAGGCGAGCTATGACGCGATGCTGCTCGCGCACGTCGTCGAGCATATGGACCGCGACGCCGCGGCCGATCTTCTCGCCGAGTACATAGAGTTCCTCAAGCCGGGCGGCCAGGTGGTATTCATCACACCTCAGGAAGCCGGGTACCGGACGGACGACACGCATGTACGGTTCGTCGACTTCGCCGGCCTCGCGGACCTTGCCGCGACAATCGGTTTCGCGATCACCAGGCAGTACTCGTTCCCGTTTCCGAGGATGGCAGGAGGAATCTTTCCGCACAACGAGTTCGTCGCGGTCACCCGACCTGTCAGGTTAAGCCGCACCCCGGCCAGCGTGGAGACCTCACCGACCGCAAATGCCCTCTCCCGCTGCGCTTGAATTCAGCGGAAATTTCGGTCGCCGTCGCGACGGCCGGTATACTCAGGTCTGCATGAAAGGTCCTGGCCACCGGTTCGGTCGGCTTCCCTGGCTCGCGCGGTCCACACTCGCTAACAATCGCTGGGCCGGGCATGGCGCGATGACGCTACCACTCGACATCACAAGATCCAGCAGGAGGCAGGCCGCACCACACTGTGTGCGGGGACGAGTGGCTCGCGGCCACCGTCGCCTGGCCAATCGCAGAATCGCCGCCCGCCCCAGCGCCGATCGGCGCCTGGGCGAGCCGCCCGCCACACGGACCTTCGCGAAGACCCGGAGGGACGCTGTTGAGGCTTAGTTTTCTAACCGCCATCGCCGCATTGCTGGTACTCGCGGTCATCTTCGAGCTGCTGCGGCGGCGGCAACTTCGGGAGAAATACGCTGCCCTGTGGATGTGCGCCGTGCCGGTGATATTGGTGCTCGGCTTCTTCCCACGGTTGCTCGACAAGATGTCTGACCTGGTCGGTGTGGCGTCCGGGGTCAGCCTCGTCCTCTTCCTCGGCGTCGTCTTCCTCCTGATGGTGTGCATCCACCTAAGCTGGGAAGCCAGCCGGCTCGAGGAGAAGACACGGACGCTCGCCGAGGAGATCGCGCTGATCCGCACGATGCTCATGGAGCGGGATCAAGCCAAGTGATCAATAACAAGCGGGTGCTGATCATCGTGCCGGCCTGGAACGAAGCCGAGTCGATCGGCGAGGTTGTCACGGAGATCCGGGGCGAGCTGCCAGGGACCGACGTGCTTGTCGTGGACGACGGCTCCGCCGATGACACCGCCGCTATCGCCCGCGGCGCCGGCGCGATCGTGGCCCGCCTGCCGTACAACCTCGGGGTTGGCGGAGGGATGCGTCTTGGCTACAGGTACGCCAGGAGCGAGGGCTACGACGTCGCGGTCCAACTGGACGCGGACGGCCAGCACGACCCCAGGTATGTGCCCAAGCTCGTCGATGCGCTGCAGGACGCGTCGCTCGTGATCGGCGCCCGCTTCGCGGGCGAGGGCGGCTATCAGGTAAGCGGCCCCCGCCGATGGGCGATGGGCTTGCTCTCGCTCGTGCTCTCCGCGATGGCCCACTGCAGGCTGACCGACACGACCTCCGGGTTCCGCGCGTGTGACCGCTCGCTGATTGACCTGTTCGCCGACTGGTACCCGGTGGACTACCTGGGCGACACGGTAGAGACACTCGTCCGCGTGATCCGCCTTCATTATCGCGTCCGTCAGGTGCCCGTCGCCATGCGCCGCAGGTTCGGCGGCACGCCGAGCCATTCGCCGATCAAGGCGCTCATCTACCTGTGCCGCGCTTTCCTGACACTGCTGCTCGCACTCATCCGGCGATGAGGCTGCTGCTGACGAAGGCGCTGGGAGTGCTTCCCGTCGGCACTCTCCAGGTGGGCGCCGGCCTGATGGTGTTTGGCGTGGCCTCCTACATCCACCTCGCGGTCGCAGGCCACAGCCTGAGCACGAACTCCATGGCGGCCATGTCGGTGCTCTGGTCGATCGTCTTCCTGCTCGGACTCGGCCTGTTCTTCCCCGTCGAGCAGGAGCTCATCAGGCACGTCGCGGCGCGGGTGGCGGCCGGCCAGGGCATCGCGCCCGTAGTACGCCGCGCAGCCGCGCTCGCCACGGGCATCCTGTTCGTGACCCTCGTCCCGCTCGTAGTGGCCGCCCGCCCGCTGGCCGACAAGCTGTTCAACGGCAATATAGGCATGGTCGCGGCGCTTGGGACGGGCTTCCTGGCGCTGGCAGTCGTCTCGGTGTCCCACGGGGTGCTCGCCGGGATGGGAAGGTTCAACGTCTACGGACGCCAGCTCGCGCTCGACGGCGGGATGCGGATCGCATTCGCCGTCGCAATCGGCGTGGCGGGCTTGCACTCACCCGTGCTGTTCGCGCTGATCCTGACCGTTTCGCCGCTCATCGCAGTGACCCTCACACTGCGGCCCGTACTTGGCGACCTGCACCCGGGGCCAGCCATCACGTGGAAGCTGATGTGCCGGGGGCTGGGCCTGCTCATCGCCTCGACGCTCCTCGCCCAGCTCGTCGTGAACATAGGGGTCGTGAACGCCAAGCTGCTTTCGCCCGGCGACGCGGCGGTCGTTGGGGCGCTACTTTCCGCCATCATTCTCGCCCGGGTGCCGTTGTTCATCTTCGCGTCACTTCAGGCGTCCCTGCTACCTGGCCTGTCCGGCGCGATCGCCTCGGATGAGCGGGCCCAGTTCAGGAGGCTGATGATACGCGGCGTGGGAATCGTGGCCGCTCTCGGCCTCGCCGGTGCCGTGATCGCCGTCATTCTCGGCCCCTGGCTCGTCCAGGTGCTGTTCGCCGCCCACCGCGTACTCGGTCCCGCCGACTTCGCCTTGCTCGCCGCCGGCACCCTGTTCTACATGCTCGCGATGGTGCTCGGGCAGGGCGCGATGGCGCTGTCCCACCACCGCGACCAGCTGCTCGCCTGGATCGCGGGCACGGTGGTGCTCGTCGCCGTCACACTCGTGCCAGGCGACGTCAGGGTCAGGGTCGAAGTGGCGTACGCGCTCAGCTCATTGACCGCGGCCATCGCGCTAGCGATTGTGCTCTACGTGCGCGCGGCCAAGCACTGGGGTCCGTCAGGTGAGCCTGACTATCACATGGCGCTGCAGCCGGGCGGCGCCGAATGAGGGCCTCGGTCACTGCGGTGATGCTTGCCTACGGCGCCGAAGAATGGCTGGAGCAGGCCGTGGCCGCGGTGCTCGGCTCAAGCGGCATCGACATCGACGTCGTGGTCGTTGACAACGGCTGCACCTCCGATGCGGTCGCCCGCATCAAAGGGCTGGCCGGCGTACGGGTGATCACACCGGATACCAACCTCGGGTTTGCCGGCGGATGCGTCCGGGGCGCCGCCGAGGCGAGCGGGGACTACCTCGCGTTCGTCAACTCGGACGCGATCGTTACATCGGATGCGCTGGGCCGGCTGGCGGAGGTGGCCGCCGAGCCAGGAGTCGGGTTCGCGATGGGTTCCATCCGGCTCGCCGATTCACCTGAACTGATCAATACTGCCGGTAACCCCCTGCACTTTGTCGGGCTGTCATGGGCAGGCGGTTTCAACCAGCCGGCCGTACGCTACGCGGAGCGCCGCAGCATCATCGCGGGATCGGGCTGCTGCTTCGTCATACGCAGGAACCTCTGGGCCGATCTCGGCGGCTTCGCCGAGGAGTACTTCGCATACGTCGAAGACACTGAGCTGAGCCTCAGGCTGTGGCAACGCTGCCTTACCGTCGAGTTCGTCCCCGACGCAATAGTGCTGCATCACTATCAGTTCTCGCGCAATGAGCGCAAGCTCTATCTCCTGGAACGTAACCGCGCGATCCTGCTGCTCACGGCGTACCAGCGGCGCAGCCTCCTGCTACTCGCGCCGATGTTGTTGCTCACGGAAATTGTCATGCTCGGTGCGGCGATTGCGGGCGGCTGGGGTGCAGCCAAGCTGCGCGGCTGGCGGTGGCTCTGGCAACATCGCGGCTGGATTCGAGCCCGCCGGAAGTTGATCCAGCAGGAGCGCCTGGTTCCAGACTCTGTGATCTTCAGGCGCGTCACTGCGCGTTTCGACCCAGCGAACGTCGCGGCGCCGCCCGGAGTTAGCATCTTCAACGCGATCACAAGCGCCTACTGGCGCGTCATTAGCGGGCGACTGTAGCTCGTTGCGGGCCGGCCAAGCACGCGGACGGCGTACGGCGCCGGAGAGCACCTCAGCGAAACACCCACGTCCGGTAAGCGACATAGTTAATCACGGCGATCACCATCGCCGATATGGCCTTCGCGAGCAGGTAATGCATTCCCCCAACGGCAAGGCCGGTGACCATCCCGAGCGTAATGAGATAGTTCACGCCCGTCAGTACGCCATAGCGGACAACCTGCCCGGGGACTGCCGCGGTACTGGCAAAGGCCCAAACTCGGTTCAGGCTGAAGTTGACCGCGAACGCCACCGCATAGGCGAGCGTAGTGGCGAGCGGCAGCCAGAGCCCGAGGACACCGTGCGCCAGGAATAGCGTGCCCGCATCGACCCCGAAGCTGAGCACGCCCGTGATCAGGTATCGCGGCAGGCTGCGAGTTGTGGTTACCGGCTGCTTGGACGCAACGCCCGCTAAGCGCCCCGCCTCCGAGCGGGCGCTTAGCGGTTCAGCCTGAGTCACAACTGGCATCATACGGCCCCCCGCTCGCAGATGATCCTGAGACCGCTGATCCGCTTCGCTAAGGACAGGCCACGCCTGCCGCGCGCCCCGCCTCGCACGGCGGCCGATCGTGTGACGGCCGGACACGTGCGAAGCCGCATACGACGACGATGGGGGCGTCTGTTAGATCGGTTACTTGCTGCTCAACCGCCGGATTCCCGGACTGTCCCGGGAAGCAACCCCGGATACCCCGCAGAACGTGGTGACACCGGGCTAACGGCAGGCGGGCAGTCACGATCGTCGAATTGCCGGATTTCGGCTACGCTCCCGTTGCAGGGTGAGGTGCGAGCCAGGCAATTCCGGCAAGACCACCGCCACCCGTCACGGAGGGGGGAAGTTGGTTACCGGGCCATCCCCAAGCTGGGACACCGGTGCGCGGGCCGTGAGCCTTATGCACCATACCAACCACACACGCGAACCCGCAGGCAATCGCGGGACAACACGCGGCAGCCGTTCGGGAAAAAGGTCATGATCCCGGTCAGCCAGGTCATCGTCGGCGAGGAGGAACAGCAAGGCGCGCTCGAGGTCCTTAGGTCCGGGCGACTCGCGCAGGGTGAGAAGGTGGCCTTGCTGGAGGAGCTCTTCGCTGCCGCACATCACGTCGCGCACGCTGTCGCGGTGAGCAACGGGACGGTGGCGCTGACCGCGGCGCTGCGCGCTCTTGGCATCGGGCCCGGCGACGAGGTCATTACCAGCCCATTCAGCTTCAATGCGACGCTCAACGCGATCCTGCACACTGGGGCCACGGCTAGGTTCGCGGACATCCGCGACGACTTCACTGCCGACCCGGACGCGGTGGCGGCGCTCGTGAACAGCCGGACGGCGGCGCTGTTGCCGGTGCACCTATACGGGCTTCCCGCCGACATGACAGCCATCACGACCCTCGCAGCCAGGCACGCTCTCGCGATCGTGGAGGACGCCGCGCAGGCCCACGGCGCCGCCTGCCAGGGACGCAGCGTCGGCAGCTTCGGCATCGGCACGTTCTCGCTCTACGGCACCAAGAACATCACCTGCGGCGAAGGTGGCCTGGTCACCACCGACGACGACAACACCGCCCGGATGCTGCGCTTGCTCCGTAACCAGGGCATGCGGGCCCCATACGACTACGAGGTACCCGGGTACAACTGGCGGCTGACCGACCTGCAAGCCGCGGTCGCGATCCCCCAGGTGCAGCGGCTCAAGGAGATCACGGCCACCCGGAACGCCAATGCGGCCAGGATCACCGCCGGGCTCTCGGGCACACCAGAGCTGATTCTTCCTTCGGTACCTGCGGGCCGTGGCCACGTGTGGCACCAGTACACCGTGCGCGTCAACCCGGACGGCCCAGCCAGCCGGGAGGAATTCTGCGCCAGGCTCGCCGACGGTGGCGTGGGCCATGGCGTCTATTACCCCAGGCTGATGCACGACTATCCCTGCTACCAGGACAATCCCCAGGTGATCTTGGATGATACGCCGCACGCCCGCAGGATGACTGCCGAGGTCGTGTCGCTCCCGGTGCATCCCGGCCTGGATGAGAAGGCACTGATCGAGGTCGTCACCGCGGCCAAGGCGGCCATACGTGGTTAAGCTCGCGATCGTCGGGGCGGGAATCATGGGGAGCCACCATGCCCGGGTGGCCCGCACCACACCCGGCGCGGAAGTGACCGTGGTGGTCGATCACGACGAGAGCAAGGGGCGCCAGCTCGCCGGCCATGTCGGCGCCGCCTACCTGCCCTCCGTGGCGGACCTGCCCGGCGACATGGACGCGGCGATCGTTACGCTGCCGACCGATGCGCACGCCGAAATCGGCACCGTGCTGCTGGAAAAAGGGCTAGACGTCCTCATCGAGAAACCGGTCGCGGCGACCGTCGAGCAGGCCAAGAGCCTGTTAGCTGCGGCTGAGGACTACGACCGCATCCTGATGGTCGGCCACGTCGAACGCTTCAACCCAGCCGTCATCGAGCTAGCCAGGCACGTGGCAGGGCTCATTCACATCGATGTCAGGCGAGTGGGGCCTTTCACGCCGCGGATCCGCACCGGTGTGGCACTCGACCTGATGATCCACGACATCGACCTGGTCAGCTCGCTTGCCGGCAGCCAGCCCGACGAGATTGCCGCCGTGACACACCGGGTACGTTCGGACACCGAAGACATAGCGACGTGCATCCTCACTTTCCCCACCGGCGTATCAGCAGTATTGACCGCGAGCCGGGTGAGCCAATCGAAGCAACGGCAGATCGAGCTCACCCAGCGGGAGAACGTGGTCGTCGCTGATTTGATCCGCCAGCAGGTCACCGTGCACCGCGTGGAGCACGCGGAGTACGTGGACGAGCGAGGCTCCATGTACCGGCAAAGCGGCGTCATCGAAATTCCCTACCTCGAAAACCAGGGCGAGCCGCTCTCGCTGGAGCAGCGGCATTTCGTCGAGTGCGTGCGCGGGCGGACACCACCCGCGGTGACCGGCCAGGACGGTCTCGCCGCACTCGATACAGCCATACGCATCCGCGACCAGGCAATCTGCATGGGGTGACGCATGTACAAGGGCATCCGGGTGGCCGCTGTCGTGCCAGCGCACAACGAGGAGAAGCTGATCGCGAAGACGATCACCATGATGCCCGCGTTCGTGGACTTCATCGTTGTCATCGACGACGCATCGGCCGACAACACCGCGAAGCGCGCCTTGGAGACCGGCGACCCGCGCCTCAGCCTGCTCGAACACGAGAGAAACACAGGCGTCGGCGGCGCGATCATCGACGGTCACCGGCGGGCGCTCGAACTCGGGGCGGATGTCAACGTGGTCATGGCGGGCGACGCGCAGATGGACCCGGCCTACCTACCCCAGCTGCTCGACCCGATTGCCAACCATGGTTACGGCTTCACCAAGGCGAACCGGTTCTACTCGCGTAAGGCACTTACCGGAATGCCCGTGGTCCGCATGCTCGGCAACATCGTGCTGTCCTTCGCTACCAAGCTCGCCAGCGGCTACTGGAACATGTTCGACCCGCAGAACGGGTACACGGCGATCACGAAGGAGGCGCTCGCGGAGATCGACTGCGACAAGGTGGCCCGCGGTTATTCGTTCGAGAACGACCTGCTGATCAGCTTGGGCATCGCAGGCATCCGGGCGAAGGATGTGCCCGTTCCGAGCGTGTACGGCGAGGAAGTATCCGGCATGCGGCTCAGCAAGGTCGTCCCGGAGATATCGCGGCTACTGTTCACCGGCTTCTGGCGGCGGATCTTCATGAGATATGTGCTGATGTCGTTCTCGCCGATCGCGCTGCTGCTGTTCACCGGGCTCTTCCTCTGCCTGTTCGGAGTCGCCGTCGGCATCTGGGCCATCATCGTCACGCAAAGCGCCGGTCAGCCCAGCGCGGGCACGGTCCTGCTGTCAGCCGGGCCACTTCTTGTCGGGATCAATATGCTGATCCACGCGCTGACCCTGGACATCCAGCAGAGCCCGGACTGACGTCGGGCAGGAATCGATGGCGATACCGGGCAGTGCAGCCTGGTGGCCTCGCCTGTGGATCGATCGCCCCCGGTCCTGTGGTTCAGGTAAGCGACGGCCTGCACCAGGAATGACGTCCATGAAACGTCGTGCTCAACATTCCCGATTCAGCCGATATAGTGCTTGCGGATACGCTGCCGCGCGTAGGGCATGCGCTTTAGGGCACCGGGCCTGGGTCGGCGCCGGTCCTTGGGGAGGCGGGATGCGCCGACCGGCGTTCAGCCGGGCCATGCAGATCTGGCTAGCTGCCTTACTCACCTTTTTCTGCATCGGTGCCGCATGGGCGTTGGCTGCCCCGTACGACGGGACGCCCGATGAGGTCAGGCATCTGGTCCGGGCCGCAGGCGTAGTCCAGGGCCAGGTGTTCGTAACCCCGGTCATGTCCCCGGACGGCATCACTGGCGCATATCAGACCGTGCCGAGCGGCCTGGTTCCGCACGGCCTCAACATCTCACCGCAGAACCTGTTCTGTTATCACGGCTTGCCCGCGCGTAGCGCGGCATGCGGCCCGCAGCCCGGGCCAGGCGGGAAGACCCCAGTCACGGCCCTGACTGGGGCGGGCCGTTACAACCCTCTCTACTACGCCGCCGTCGGCGAGCCGCTGGTGCGCTGGCCCAACTGGACCGGCGTCATGCTGACGCGGCTCATCAGCGCCGGGTTCTGCGCCGCCTTCCTGGCCTCGGCGTGGCTGAGCTGCGTACGACGGCGGCGGTCCCCGCTCCTGACCGGCGCGCTGCTTGTCGCCGTGACCCCGGCGGTGTTTCAACTGGCCGGGGGCGTGAACCCGAACGCTGTAGAGATCATGGCAGGGATCTCACTCGCCGCAGCCGCGATACCGCTGCTGCTCGAAGAGGAGTCCCCGGACGTCCGCAGCCTGATGCGCAGGGCAGCGATTGCCGCAATCGCGATCGCGCAGTTCCGCGCGATCGGGCCGCTGTTTGTGGTCGGCTGGCTCATCGTATTGCTGCTCCCGCCGGTCCGCGCCCGCCTCAGGCAACTGCGCGCACGTAGATCCACGTGGTTCTGGTCGGCGGGCATACTGACCTCCTGCGTCACCGGCGCGGCCTGGACCATCGCCTTCAAGGCCGCCGATGTTGGGCACTACGCCACACAGCACTACACAACTGCCGAAGCACTCGGAATTGAGCTGCTCCAGCGGCTACCCTCCTACCTGCAGCAGATCGTGGACGGATTCTCGTACTACGACACCAACCCGCCGGACGTGATCTTCCTTGCCTGGGCGATGCCGCTCGGACTGCTACTGATCGCCGCGTTCGCGTGGGGAACGCCGGTTCAGCGTTATCGCCTCGCGCTGCTGATCACCGGCACGCTCGCCATTCCAGTGATCGCGGACGTTGCCACGGTGAACACGTACCGCTTCCCGTTCCAAGGCCGCTACTTCATGCCGCTCGCGGTGGGCATACCGCTGCTGGCCGCGTTCACCGCCGGCCGGGCCGGCGTCCTTCCCCAGGCCCGCCAGGCCTCCCTCGTACGGATCATGACCGTGCTGATGCTGCCGTTCCAGCTCCTCAGCCTCGGGTACGTGATGGACCGATGGCAGTCGGGGCTCGGGGTCGGCCGCTCGCTTAACCCGCTGCAGGGCAGCTGGCACCCGGTCAGTGGGTCGGCGCTGCCGCTGCTGCTGATGACCATTGGGCTGACCGCGCTCGGCGCCCTGGTCTGGAGGGCCACCCGGCCGCGTGATGGGCAGCAATCGACCCCTGCGCACGAGGGATCGGGAACGGCCGGGCTCGACTACGCCTCGGCCGGCTGAGAATACTCGTCGATCGCAGCGGGTTTCCCGACCGGCGTGCCCGGCCGGGCGAAAAACAGCGGCACCAGCATGATCCCGATGAGAATCGGGCTGACCATGTAACGGAATAGCTGGGACGGGTTGTCGACGATGATCGACAGCTGCTGGCCGGCAACGATCGCGGCTAGCGAAAGCAGCGCCCAGTCGTGGCGTCGGCGCGCGAACACCCATGCCGCCAGGTAGGTGACGTAGCACCAGATCGCGCCGCGCCACAGCAGCCATTGCAGCTGAGACACCTGGGCAACGGACCGGGCGAATACGGCGAGTCTGTTTAGCGGCGTCACCAAGGGTCTAGTCGCGAGCCCGGCCCGGTACGGATTGTCGCGCACATCTTTGACCGCTGCCAAACCGAATAGGTCGGCGGGAATCACTGACGAGCTCAGATAGCCGGCGGAGCCCGCCGACGAACTGGGAAAAATGCTCCATGCGATCGAACCACGGCAGATACGGGCACCAAGAACCAGATCCGGTGAGCGCCTGAGCACTCGCAGCCACAGCGAGAAAACCTGACCGCTCACCTTGCCGACGTTCGCGTTAAAGCCAGGGATACGGGTCGTGGCATCGGCGCTGAGGCAGTTTGCGGTCGCGCTCCATTCGGCCAACGGTGCCACCCGCGCCATCAGCGCCCGATCGGCCGTGGTGAAGCTCGACGGCCGCTGCGCGTAGGCGACAGCGATGTCCGCATAAGCCGGACCCAGCGCCAGCGACGCCGGCGCCCGCTGGATGCCCGCGGCCGGATAGACGGCCAAGTTCAGCGCGAACGCCAGGCAGACTGCTGCCGCCACGGCGGCGGCCAGCCGGGCCCGCAAGCCAGGCAGCAGCACCAGCAGCACGACCGCGGCGATGACAACAACGACAAACCCATTTGGCCGGAACAGGCAGATGCCAAGGAGTTCAAGCCCCAGGGCGGCGACCAGCAGATTCACCCGCTGGCCGGTGCGTTGCCCGGCAGCCTGGCGCAGCGACAGCAGGTGCGCGAGCGTCGGGACCACCAGGTAGACGCAGATCGAAAAGGGCACGTCCTTCCAGACAAACACGATGAAGGTGCCCGTCGGCGGAAGCGCCGCCACCACGACCGCCGCAACGGCCGTCCACCGCCCAGGTACACCCAGCCGGCGGAAAGCCGCGACCGTGTAGGCCAGAGCCGCCGACATGGACACGGTCTGCGCGAGTGTGAGGGCGCCCAGGCCGCCCGTCACATGCAGGCTCAGCCAGACCAGCGAGTCATACAGCACCGAATGGTTGTCCACCCACGGCCCGGTCGTCACATGCAGCACATAGATGACCGAGTCGTAACTCATCAAGCCGGGGTAAAAGGCCGCCCACCAGAACAGAAAAACCGCTTGGCATACCGCATACACCGCCAACGGCAGCCGCCACCTGCGCGGCACCCGCTCCATCAGGCCAGCTGGGTAGCGCGCCGGGCGGGCCGCCCGCGGCGGGGAAGTCGCGTCCTGCGGGGGCGCGGGCACCGGCTCCCCGGACGGTTTGGTGCGCCCGGCCCCCCGGCTGTTTCGTGGACGGGCATGGGCCTCCTTCGTGTAGCCGTCAGGCTAGTGGGCTGGCGCCGTTACCCGCGCCCGGGCTGGACCGATGCCGCGCCAGGAACAAGGGCACCAGCATGATCCCGATGATGATCGGACTGACCATATACCGGAATAGCTGCGCCGGGTTGTCGGCCAGAACTACCACCTGCTGGCCTGCCACGATCGCGGCAAGCGACAGGAATAGCCAGTTCCGCCTGGCGCGGGCGAGGGCGAAGACCATGAAATAGCACAGGTAGCACCAGAACGGAGCCCGCCAAAGCAGCCAGTCAAGCTGTTGCGTCTTGCTGGCACTCCACAGGAAGGTCCCCGCCTTGTGCACTATGACGGATATCGGGCGGGAGAGCACCGCGTGACGGTACGGATTGTGCTCGATACGTTGCCAATTACCTGGCGGCAAGGGTAGCCCCGCGATCAACGTTTGCGCGTCAAGGCGGCTTGGGCCCTGGAAGATGCTCCAGGCGATGGAACCTCGGCAGAATCGGGCGCCAAGGACCAGGTCGGGCGAGCGCCCGAGCACCCTGAGCCACAACGAGAAAAGCTGGCCGCTCACCTTGCCCGCCTTCGCGTTGAAGCCAGGGATGTCGATCGTCGTCCAGTCCGAGTCGTAGCAGTTCGCCCTCGTTTTCCAGACGGCCAACGGTGCCACCCGCGCCATCAACGCCTGATCCGCCGCGGTGAAGCTCGACGGCCGCTCCGCATAGGCGACAGCGATGTCTGCGAAGGCCGGACCGAGCGCCAGCGATGTCGGCGCACGCTCGATGCCCGCAGCCGGATAGACGGCCAGGTTCAGCGCGAGGGCCAGGCAGACCGCGGCCGCGGCAGCGGCGGCCAGCCGGGCCCGCACACCAGGCAGCAGCACTAGCAGCACGAGCGCGGCGACGACCACGACCAGGAAGCCGTCGAGCCGGAACAGGCACATGCCAAGCAGTTCCAGCCCCAGGGCGGCGATCAGGCGGTTCACCCGTCGGTCCGTGCTCCACCCGGCAGGTCCGCGTAGCGACAGGAGGTGCGCAACCGTCGGCACCACCAGGTAGGCGCAGATCGAGAACGGCACATCCTTCCAGACGAATACGACGAAGGTACCGATCGGCGGCAGCACCGCAACCACGACCCCGGCCATCGCGGTCCACCGCCCCGGCACGCCCAACCGGCGGAACGCCACGACGGTGTAGGCCAGCGCCGCCGAAATCGCGACGGTTTGCGCCAACGTGAGTACGGCCAGGCCGCCGGTCGCGTGCAGGCTCAGCCAGACCAGCGAGTCATATAGCACGGAATGGTTGCCCACCCACGGCCCGGTCGTCACATGGATCAGGTATGTTACGGAGTCATAACTAATCAGGCCGGGATAAAAGGCCGCCCACCAGAACAGGAAGATCACCTGGCAGACCGCATACACCACCAGCGGCAGCCGCCGGCCTACTCGCCCGGCCATCGCATCGCGCCACGGTCGAGGGCGCACAGTCCGCGACCCGGGCGCTGGCTCGGGCACCCGCGCCCCGGACGGCTCGGTACGCCCGGCCGACCCGGCCGTGTCGTGGGCGGACATTAGGCCCCCTCGTTAGTGTCACTAGCTGACCTGCCGCGTGCGCTGGCACGCGGCAGGTCAGCTAGTGAGGTCAGCAGGACTGACCGTGCGGTCCCGCGCGAGATGAATTATTAGAATAGCCAGCAGTCCACGCAACTCCGCACGCACGCCGCAGGCGATGTCAGAATTACGCCAATCATGACGCACCCACGTGTACCAGTTCATGGCGGGCCGTGTCTGCGGATCACGCTGCCGACAGACTCGCAGCCGGCCACGAGGCCCTCGAACAGCTACAGGCATTAATGACCAGTTCCCCCGAGAAGCTGATCCCGCTGTTTGTCACCAACCCAACCGAGGGACCGCGGGACCGCTCTACGGCGACGGCAAGAAGGTCCACGGCAAGGGCACGTTTCGTGGATCTTCGGCGGCGCGGATCGGCGCCCAGACGACGACCAGCGTCGTTGCCGTCGCCCGATAGCCCCACTGTCGGCTCCTCCTCCACATCGCCGGACGCAGCCTCGGATCACCACCCGCTTCCACCAAGATCCACGAGACACACTCTAACCGAGCGAACGCCGGTCGAGCCGCACCTATACCCGAGCCAGCAGGCGGTCCACAACGCGCGCGGCGGCGCTTCCGTCGTCAAGGGCACAGAATTTGGCCCTGAAGGCTTTGTACAATTCCTCGTACGAGCCCGCGGCTCGGTCGACGTCGTGCAGTGCCTGGATAAGCTCGTCACTGGTATTCAGTAGCGGGCCGGGCGCCTCCGCTTCGAAGTCAAAGTAGAAACCACGCAACTCGTCGCGGTAACGCTCCAGATCGTAGGTGAAGAACAGCATCGGCCGGCCGGTGCCCGCGAAGTCGAACATCGCAGACGAGTAGTCGGTGATCAGCACGTCGCTGATCAGGTAGAGATCGGCGATGTCGGGATAGCGGGTCACGTCGAGGACGCGTGCGCCCGCCATGCGCGCCTGCTGGCTGTTGCGCACGTTGGTGTGCAGCCGTAGCAACAGGATGTGATCGTCGCCGAGGGCCGCAGTCACGCGTTGCAGGTCAAGCTTCAGCTCAAATCGGTACCGCCCGTTCTGCTGGAAAGCGTCGTCGCGCCATGTCGGCGCGTAGAGCAGCACGCGCTGGCCCGCGGACAACCCAAGCCGCGCCCGAACCGCGGCCGCACGCTGCGCCCTGTTCGCCTGGTGCAAAAGATCATTGCGCGGATACCCGGACTCCAGGATCTGGCCCTCGAGTTCGAATGCCCGGCGGAAGATCGGCGTACTGAAGGCGTTGGGTGCAAGCAGCACGTCCCAGTTCGCGACGTTCTCGCGGAGCAGATCCTTGTAGATGACGGCGTTGGAGAACTTGGGCTGCTCGATTTCCAGACCGATACGCTTCAGCGGGGTGCCGTGCCACGTTTGCAGGCAGAACTGGCCGGGCCGCTTCTGAAACCAGTCCGGCAGCAGGTTGTTGGTGACGACGAACCGGGCCTGCGCCAGCACCTCGAAATGCTCCCGGCTGTCGGCGAGCACAACACGGGCCCCGTCTGGGACCGTGAACTGATCGTCCTTGGTTATCCAGGCACAGTCGAGCTCTGGGTGGCCGCGCCGCAGTTCCTCGTAGATCGCGCGTGGGTTGCACGAGCATTGCAGGCCGCCGAAGCTGTCGAAGACGGCCAGGTCGCGAAGCGGGTGGCTGCGCGCCTGCGGATAGTCGTGTTCCTCGAGCCGGCGCAGCGCGTGACGACCGCGCTCGTCATCTCCGACGGCGGGCCTGACCCGCAGCCGCAACGCGTCGGTCCGGTACGGCTGCGGTTCGATCTCGTGACGCCCGGCGCGGTGATACCCGGGCAGCCGCGGCAGCAGCCCGCGGTTGACTCCGACCGTGACACGATCGCCGTCGCCGGTAGGCGCGAGCAGGTTCCAGCTGCCGCTGGCCAGGGGCAGATCACCGGCGAGATCCGGCATCCGGCCTGGAGCGAACGACGCGGTGAAGGTGCGGCCTTCCCAGGTCAGCGGGACTGTGTACTGGTCGCCCGAGTCGCCATGGCGCAACCACAGCTGAGCAGGACGCGTGTCCTCGGCCGTGTAGTCACCGCGCAGGACGAGCCGCTCGTCAGGCGTCCACTCCAGGTGCGTGACAACTGGCCGGGCGGTCCGGTCCAGAATCGACATGTAGCCGAAATGGGTAACGAGCGCGGTGATCTCCCGGTCGCCCTCGCGTATGCGCGCTCCCGCGGTGCCTGGCGCGATGGTGAGCCTGATCGCATCGGCATCGCCTGGTGCGAGCGAGACGTCCCACGTCACCTCGTCATGAACGTTGACGGCTTGGTCGATCAGCCTTGCGTGCGCCGCTACGCCCGCCAGCCGCGCTCCAGGTATCCTGGCGCGGAAGGAAGAGCGGCCACGCCGGCCGCCTGCAGGGCCGCCACCCGCCGCCTCGCCAGCCTGGAAGCCAGCGTCGACGGGGATCCTTACTGAAGCGGCACCTCCCGTCCGTGGTGAGATCACCAGGGCAGCGCCGGGTGACATGCCGGCGGTGGTCCAGCCCTCGATTTCCAACGAGTCACCGTCGGATCGGCAGCCGGTAACAAGGGCTCCGACTCGCCGGCCACGGACGAAGAACCGGCCATCGTGCTCGGGCGCGGGCTGGACCCACACGCTGCCGGTGACCCAGCGACCCTCCGGCCACTGCGCGGACCCCGGCGTCACGCCGTCGATTGGCCCTTCACGCCGAAGCCCCTGCCCGGTTACCTCGATCCGCAGTTCCCAGTTCGCCGCGCGCCAGACACCTGGTGCGGTGGCCAGCCGCCCCGGGTTGACCTCGACAGCGAAGCCCGACCAGTCATAGCAAACCGAGGGCTGGCCGGAGCGCGCCGTCACGTCCGGCCGTTGTACCCGCTGCACAGGCAGCCGCAGAGTCCGCCGCGTCTTGCTGTTTCGCAGCGTCACCCGGATCCGGCAGTCTGCCGGGTCCGAGGAAGCCAGCCAGCGGATGTAAGCGTGGCCCTCAATGCGAAGCCGTCCCGCCTGCCAACTGACAGCGTCGAGGCGGGCATTCAGGGTCATCTCGTCGGTAATGTCGTAAACCTCATCAGGGATGCCCTGGGCTGGTTCGCGGAAATACGGGTAGGCGGCAAACCATCGCGGCTGCCGGCCGGCCGATCGTGCCACCTCAACCCTGGTTGAGCCGTAGCGGCGCCAGTAGCGCAGCACGTCCAGTAGCTCGGGGAGCCGCCCGTTGCGCAAGAGGTAGTAGTGCAGCCGCCGCAGAGCGTATATCCGGCGGAACACCGAGTCGTCGACGGAGCGCAGATACTCGGCGGCAAGCTCGGCGAGCCGCTCCCGATCCGCAGTGCTGGCGAGTTCGTAGGCGCTGACCAGCATGGCAAGGTCGACGTTGAGGACGGACTCGTCGTACACGCGCTTGAGAGTCGGGGCACTGGCGGCCAGGAATTGGCTGACGCTCTCGACGGACGTCATCCGATCCTCGATGTTGGACAGGTCGCGGGCACGCTGAGTGATCGATAGATCACCGGAGTCGCGCACCCGCCAGTAGTAGACCACGTCGCGGAAGACGTCTACGGCCGACGCGAAGACATGTGCCCTGATCATGACAGGGCCGTCCTCGTAAAGCGTGCCGGGGAACCGCAGGCCATGCGCGTCCCAGAACGAGCGCCGGAAGACCTTGTTCCACGCCGTCCGGTCCTGCAGCAACACCGGATACCTTGAGACATGTGTCCGCAGGATCGTTTTGCGGAACGGCTCCTCGTGCAGCCACGACTTGCCGGCGCCGAACCGGTTCAGCCGGAGGACACCGCCACAAGCGAGGTCTGATCCGGTCTTTTCCAGCGAAGCGGTGAGGCGTTCGTAGGCGTGCGGGTCGAGCAGGTCGTCGCTGTCGGCGAAGGCCAGATAGGTGCCAGTCGCGTGCCGCACACCGGTGTTGCGCGCGGGGCCGAGGCCCTGATTCTGCTGTTGTACGAGCTTGAACCGCGGGTCACGGGAGGCGAACGACTTGGCGATGACCGTGCTGCCGTCGGTGGACCCATCGTCAACCATGATCACTTCGATGTCGCGCAGCGTCTGGCTCGCGATCGACTCAAGCGCCGCTGCGATGTACTCGTCGACGTTGAAGAACGGCACTACGACGCTGAGCTTCGCCATCTAGGCATGCCTCCATGCGGTCCGGAGATTGAGCTCGATGGGCGTAGCAGCAGCTACGGACCCAACAGATTGTGGCAATGACCCCCGAGTCGGTCAAACAGATCCCTTGGATGGATAAAGCGTAGGTCATGACGCCCAGGCCGACATCAGGCGGCACCCCCGCAGGACTTCATCGAGCCACGTAAGGCTGTGGCCTCAGGCGATCGATCCCGCGGTGGCCAGCCCGTCCCATGGCAGGCGCGGCGTGGCTGCCGCCTTCCCCTCAGGGCAATGCCGCAGGTAATCGCACCAGCCGCAGGCCGGTCGCGGGTTCGGCGGGAATACCTCGAGGTAGCGGTCGACGGCGAGCCCGGCGCGGTAATGCTCGTCGGCGGCCGCGCACTCGGCGGCGATCTCGGTGGCCCTGCGCAAATGACGGCTTAGCGTCTCGGCGGAGTGCACCCAGGTGAGCACCTGACCGGTCGGCAGATGGTGCAATTCGACGCGGTGGCAGTGGCGCCGCATGACCCGCTCCGCGGCCAGTGCGTAAAGGGCGAGGGGCAACGAGGTTCGAGCGTCGTCGACGGTGAGCACATGCCGTCCGGTCTTGTAGTCCACGACGACCAGTTCAGTACCGTGCGTCGCCTGGCCGGCCAAATTGCCACCATTGGCCCTGCCGCCGCTGCCGTCCCTACCGCGGCTGCCGCTGCCGTCCCTGCCGCCGCTGCTGCCGCCGCCGTCCCCGCCGTCCCTGCTGTCGCTGCCGTCCCAGTAATCCCTATCGTCGCGCTGACCCCTGTCGTGCGGGCCGGTTACGGGTCGCTCGTCGAGCCGGTCGATCCGGCCGGACAGCGCGATCCGGTCCGTCCTGGTGGCCACCGTGCGCTCCACGCCGACCGGCTCGTCGGCTGGATCGAGCCCGCCGGCATATGCCTCGACCATCTGGCGCGCGATCGCGCGATAGGACGCCGACTGCGCGGCGTCTGCGAATCCCTCCGAGATCCAGCCCCGCTCGAGCAGGGCCCCCGCGGCGACGGGAGTGCGCTCGGCCAGCGGCAGGCGCCACCACCCGGCAAGTGCGTTGTGCACGCTCGCCCCGAGGCTGTTGTGCGCCCACGGCGCCCCCTTGGGCGGCGGCGGCCGGTCCAGGTAGGTCATCCGGTAGCGGCGCGGGCAGTCGAGCCAGGCGGTGAGCCGCGATGGCGTACATGGGTAGAGCCGCTGCGGCATGCCGTCGAAACCCAACTGGTCCACCTGACCATCCTCGCCTACCCGTGCGTCTTGTGCGCGACCGATCGGCAGCCTGTGGATAACCGTGCCCGGCCGGTCCGCCCTCAGCGGCTGGTGCGCAGCCGGCGGCGGCCGGTCCGCAGCGGGCGGACGCCCCCAACGCTCGGCAGCGGCCCCGCGCTCGGCGGGCGTTCTTACTCCGTGAGGAGCGCCACCGGGCCAGCAGCCACCCAGGAGTCGAACCGCTTCTCCTCGGCCGCCACGGTGGTCTCCTCACCATGGCCGGGCAGCACCCGGGTGCTCGCGGGCAGGGTCAGCAGATTCTCGCCGATCGAGGTGAGCTGTCCGGGGAAATCGGGATAGCCGTCGCCGTAAGGCCCGGGCCTGCCTTTGAGCAGCGTGTCACCGGAGAACACCACGCCGAGATCGGCCGCGTAGATGCAGACGGAGCCGCGGCTATGGCCGGGTGTATGCAGCACGTCGAGCCGCATGCCCGCGACTTCGAAGCTGCCGCGGTCCGCCATGTCGATGTCTGGGTTCTCGTCTGGGTACACCTCGCGCCAGGCCAGGCGGTCGTCCGGGTGGAGTGCGATTTCCGCGTCGTCCCGCTCGGCGACCTCGACCGCCGCAGCGATGTGGTCGGCATGCCCGTGCGTGCAGACGACCGCGAGAACCTCGCGGTCCCCCACCGCGTCGAGCACGGCGGCCGCGTCGTGTGCCGGGTCGATCACGATCACGTCGGTGTCGTCACCGACGATCCAGGTGTTGTTCTCCACCTGCCTGGCAGCAGCGCCTTCCGCGCTGCCTGCGCTGTCGGCGACCAGCACCCCGGACGAGACGACACGATCAATGCGCGTAGTCACCTTTGCGTCTTCCTTCCGCATTCTCATTCTCCGGCCGCCTCTCCGGCCGCTTGTCCGGCCGCGGGCGGCTGCGGCGACGGTGCCAAAAGCGGCGGCGCCGGCCTCAGCCCTGCTTGACGAAAGCCCGGATGGCGCGGGCCACCAGTTGCACAGCGATGGCCGACAGTAGCAGGCCGGAGATCCGGGTGAGCAATTCAACGCCGTTCGCGCGGATTACCCGCAAGATCAGTACCGAGAACCGCATGGAAAGCCAGAGCAGGATGCTCACCGCCACCACTGCCGCCGAGAAGGCGAGCACGTCACCCGCGCCGTTGATCTGCTTCAAAGACCATGGTCGCGACGATCGCCCCTGGACCGGCGAGCAGCGGGGTGCCAAGGAGCCGGTCGCATCGCCGGCCCGGATCGCTGGCACGCGGCAAGCGGCAGTTGGCGCCCGCCGGGTAGCTCATCGGCGATGGCCAAAGCTCAAGCCCCTGCGTGCGAGAGGATGGGGTAATGCCCGAGCCGATCCAGCTGAACGTCAACGGAACGCGTCATGCCGCCACGGCAGAGCCGGACCGGAGCCTGCTCGTCGTGCTGCGCGAGGATCTTGGCCTGACCGGCGCGAAATACGGCTGCGCGGTCGGCGCCTGTGGCGCCTGCACGGTCCTGGTCGATGGCGCGCCGGTGCGTGCGTGCGTCACGCCGCTGGCCGGGATCGCAGGCCGCGCCGTGACGACGATAGAAGGACTGACGCCGGCCGGAACGCCGCACCCGGCGCAAACCGCACTCGTGGCCGCGGGCGCGACCCAGTGCGGCTACTGCACGCCAGGGATGGTCCTGACGGCGGCGGCGCTGCTCGAAAAACAGCCGGATCCAGACGACAGCCAGATCATCCGCGCCCTCGACGGCAACATCTGCAGATGTTGCGCCTACCCGCGCATCCTGCGGGCCGTGCGGGCGGCAGCCCGCGGCGCGGATACGGCCGAGCAGGCCCGCGCGGCGCGGCCTGGTGAAGCCGCGCCGCGCGGACGAACCCAGGAATCCGAACGGCTGCCGCAAGGCGCGCTGCCCACGGCGGCGCCGGGGGCCGCGGGGGGCTCCGGGCCATCCGGGCCTGGGGTATCCGAAGCGGACGCCGTGCCAAACCGGGCTAGCGCCGTGCCAGCCCGGGCTAGCGTGGTACCAGCCCGGGCTGGCGCCGTGCCGTGGGATCTGCAGCCACTGGAGGAGCGCGGCTACTTCGGCGTGCTACCTGACGGGCTGGTCTCAGTGCTGCCACCTGCGCCTAGTGGCAGGCAGGAGCCATGGCGCGGCAATGGCGGCGTTTGGATCCATGTCGGTGCGGACGGCACGGTCACCGCCTTCGCGGGCAAGGTCGATGTCGGCCAGGACAACGGGACCGCCTTCGCCATGCTGGTTGCGGAGGAACTCGGCGTGCCCTTGCCGGCGGTGCGGATGGTGCTGGGCGACACGGACCTCTGCCCGTTCGACGTCGGCACGTTCGGCAGCCGTTCGATGCCCGACACCGGCCAAGCCCTCGCCACCGCCGCCGCGGCCGCGAGGCAGGCACTGATCGCCTTGGCGGCCACCGCGCTCGAGGTCGATCCTGGCCAGCTGAGTGCCACCGCCGGAGCCGTTAAGGATAATTCGACTGGAACTGCGGTCAGCTATGGTGACCTGCTGCGGGGCGTGCGGCAGACGGTGACGGCCGCTGCGGACACGCCGCTCAGGGACCGCCCGGCCTGGCGCACGGCCGGCCAGCCGACGCTGAAGCCCGGGGCGGCAGACGCGGTGACAGGGGCAAAGTCGTTCGCGTCGGACCTGGCACTGCCCGGCATGCTGCACGGCAAGGTGCTGCGGCCACCCGCCTACGGCGCGACGCTGCGCCACGCCGACCTCGGCCGGGCCCGCTCGGTACCCGGCGTCGTCGTGGTGCACGAAGGCTCGTTCGCCGCGGTGGCCGGCCCGGATCCGGTCACAGCCGCTCGCGCCTTGGCGCTTGCTGACGCCGCGTGGGACCGAGCACCGCAGCCGCGCGAACAGGATCTGGCGGCGCACCTGCGCTCTCATCCGCTGGACATCGAGGGCTGGGGCGGGCGGTTCAGTCACGAGACCGGCGACGCGACCGCCGCTCTGGATTCTGCAGGCACCCGGGTTGCCGCGACTTATACCGCCGCCTACATCGCGCACGTTCCGCTCGAACCGCGGGCGGCGGTGGCCGAGTGGTCCAGCGGGCGGCTGACGGTGTGGACAGGCACGCAGCGGCCGTTCGGGGTGCGGCACGATCTCGCCCAGGCACTCGGCGTCCCTGAGACCAAGGTGCGGGTGATTGTGCCGTGGACCGGTTCCGGCTTCGGCGGCAAGCACACTGGCCCGGTCGCCGTCGAGGCAGCGCTGCTCGCCAGGGCCGCCGGCGGCCCGTCAAGGTGCAATGGAGCAGGGAAGAGGAGTTCACCTGGGGCTACTTCAGGCCTGCCGCCGTCATCGACGTCAGCAGCGGCGCGGAAGGCGGCGCAAACGCTGGTTTCCGGCCTGATTCCGAGCCTCGTTTCGAGCCCGGCGGAGATACCGGCGCAGATGCCGAGCTCACCGCCTGGGAGTTCACCAACCTCAACGCAGGTGCGGCCGGAATACTCACCCCGTACCTGGTGCCGAACCAGCGGATCACCTTCCAGCCAGCGCAGTCGCCGCTGCCCCAGGGCTCCTACCGTGCGCTCGCCGCGACCGCGAACAACTTCGCCCGCGAGTCCCACATGGACGAGGTCGCGCACGAACTCGGCGTTGACCCGCTGGAGTTCCGGCTACGCCATCTCGCCGATGACCGGCTGGCGGCAGTCCTGCGTGCCGCCGCGGAGCGGGCCGGCGGGCGCGGGCGCGGGGAGACGCCCGGACTGGCGGGCGCGGGGTGGTCACGAGCGGGCGCGGCGGTCACGACGGGCGCGATGGTCACGACGGGCACGATGGTCACGACGGCGCGCGATGGTCACGACGGGCACGGCCTTGGGATCGCCTGTGGCGTGGAGAAAGACGGCCGCGTCGCCACGTGCGCCGAGGTGAGCGTGACTCCAGAGGGCCGGCTGAGCATCCGCAGGATCGTCACCGCCTACGATTGCGGCGCGGTGGTGAACCCGGACAACGTGGTGAACCAGATCGAGGGCGCGACCGTAATGGCGCTCGGCGGTGCGCTGTTCGAGGCCGTCCATTTCGACGAGGGCGTGATCCTCAACGCGTCGCTTTCCCGGTACCGGGTGCCACGCTTCAGTGACGTGCCACCAATCGAGGTGATCCTCCTAGACCGCCGCGACATCCTTCCGGCGGGCGCAGGGGAGACGCCGCTCATCGCGCGTCGCGCCCGCCCTGGCGAATGCGATCTTCGCAGCCACAGGGCAGCGTATCCGCTCGATGCCGCTCCTGCCGCAGGGACGGCTCCCCGACCAGGCGTGAAGCGCCCGAGGCCGCGCCCGCCGATCGCGCAACCCCCATCTCGCTCCCGCCAGTGCCACGTCATGGCGCCGTGGCGCCGTGGATCGGACGGATCGGCGCCCGTATCCACTGGCCGTAGGAAACACGCCCGACTAGGCGGGCGGCCCCGATATCGGCTTCGAGCCGGTGGAGAGCGCAATCAGGCGCGCGTACTCGCCTGGCGATGTCGTCTCACACCCGATCCTGTGACCGGTGAGGCTCCCGTGATCGTCACTCGATCCCAGTACCAGGAGGCCGAGTTCACTCGCCTCGCGACGCAACTGCGGCCCGTTCCGCCTGATCGTGATCTGGGTGGTCGGCCTCGACCGCGGCCAGCCCTTCCGTCTCGAGCTGCGCGAGCCGCTCCATCGTTAGCTGCCAGTCACGGCCGGCTCTGGGGTGGGCGACGCCCGCCACGCCTCCCGCCGCTCGCAGCAGGCCAATGGCCCGCGCCGGGGCCGGCGCGTACCTGCCGACGTAGGCACGGCCGCCTGGTGCGATCCAGGCCGCCGTGAAGGCGTCATCGAGGCGCTTGATCGCACCGGTAGCGAGCATCGCGCGGGCGACATGCGGCCGGCCAACCGCGCCGCCCGCCGCCATCTCCGTCACCTGCTGCCAGGTAACGGGAACGCCAAGCGCACGAAGCCGCGCCACCATGTCCTTGGCGCGCACAACCCGGGACTCGCGGATCTTCGCGCATTCGGCCGCCAGGCCGGGATCGGCGGGATCGAACAGGTAACCGAGCAGGTGCACGCTGTGCGGGCCGATCAGGCACGACAGTTCGATGCCAGGGACAAGGGTGAGCCCGGCAGGAAGCGCTCGCGCCGCCTCCCCCAAGCCCGGCCGTCGTGTCATGATCCGTCAGCGCGACGACGTCGACGCCTGCCGCTCGTGCCTGGCGCATCACCTCGGCCGGCGGATCCGTACCGTCGGACGCGCTGCTGTGGACGTGCAGGTCTATGCGCACCACAAAAGATGTTAGGGCCGCGAGGCGACTCCTGTCATGCCTGCAGCGGTGCTCGACGGTTCTCGCGTGGTCGATGATCGGTAGCTCCGCGGCGCGTCGAGCGGCAGCGTCTGATGGATGATGGACCGCAGGCCGCCGTAGCGCCCCTGTGCTCTGGCGTGCGGCGGCCGTCCGGACGTGAGGCCGACGATGAACAGATCCCGGCCGACCGCAGGTTCGCCGTGCTTAGGCAGACGCGGCGAGAGCGCGCCGAAGGGCAAATCCAGATCCTGGCCAGGATCGCGCAGGTCACGCAAGGCGAGCGCCTCCACAAGCAGGACTCCGGCGGTGTCCGGCCACAGCACGGCCCACAGCCAGTTCCCCATCGCCTCGCCCGCGAAGACCGCACGGTCCGGCGATGGCACGTACCACAACGGGAACTCGTGCCCACCGTACTGAAGGCTCGCATACGGCGGCCTGACCGCGAAATCCTGACCGGGATCGGGGCCGTCAAGGCCGGCCAGCATGGCGCCAAGGCCAACACCGGGCTCCTCCGCCACCAGTAGCAGATCCGCTGGGCCGCCGACGGGGTTTGGCCCGGACAGCGCGACCACGCACGCTCGCGCACCCGTGCGCTCATCACCTGCCCCCGCGAAACCCGTCACCAGCCAGCCGACCGGTAGTGGCCAGGGCAGCCATACGGGCACGGCAGCAGTACGCAACAGCGCCTCCATGCCGTCACGGGACGGCGGGTACGCAGGAAACAACGGATGCACGTCACCATGCACGTCGCAGCGCCACGCGCTCGTCCACGCGTTCGGTTCGTGCACCGGCCCGTCGCAGCGCGGGCAAGATGGTGCCGGCTTCATGATTACACAAGCTGATCTGTCTGCCGTCCGGCGTCAAGTGGCCGCACCGGATCAGGGATTGCCGGATGCCGCGCTGTAGCCGGGAGGTTGCCGCGCTGTACCTGGATGGCGAGCAACGTGTCACCACACGGCGGCGGTTGATCCGCCAGTGCCACCGGCAAGGCTCCTGAAGCCAAGCAGGGATACTCTGCCGTGGTGGGTGCATTACCCATCCGGTGTGTCGGCGCGGTGATCAGGGACGCCGGCGGCAGGATCCTGTTGATCCAGCGCGGCCACCCGCCGGGCGAGGGCCTGTGGTCGTTGCCTGGCGGCCGGGTCGAGGCTGAGGAGAGCGACGGCGCGGCCCTTATCCGTGAAATCCGCGAGGAGACGGGGCTGGCCGTCGCGGCTGGGCAGTTCCTCGGGGCCGTCGAGCGGCCGGCGCCTGACGGAGCGGTGTTCGACATCCGCGATTACGAAGCCACCGTCACCGGAGGGGTACCCGTCGCCGGCGACGACGCCGCGGACGTCCGCTGGGTCAGCCCTGCCGGGCTCGCCGCGCTGCCGCTGACCGAGGGTCTCGCCGAGGCACTCATCGCGTGGCGCGTCCTTCCTGGTGACGTCGGCGGCGGGCCCAGGGGCTCAGTCAGGAAATGGCCGACTTAGATTCTCGTCCGGCGGCTCGGGCGGCTGGCGCCCCGCCGGGGCGAATAGGCCTCGTTGGCGGCCTCGACCTGCCCCGGGTGCAGCACCCACTTGCCGTCATAGCCGAGAGCCGCGGAGCGGTCCGCGGCTCTGCGGAAACCGGCTACGTCGCGGGGCTGCACGAACGGCCCATCAATGGCCTGCAACCCGTGGCTGCGCGCCGCAACCAGGATCCGCATTAGCGCATAGTGACACGCGTCAACTTGGTCGTAGCCCGTCGGCTGCTCTCCCACGTCAGCCGATTTCGTGCCTATGCTCGCCATGAAATCGGCTGGTCCGAAAACGAGCGCCTCCATCCGCGCGGATGCTCCGGCGATGGCGTCGGCGCAGGATAAGCCCGCTGCGTCCGCGATCTGCGCCTCGATGCCGATGCCGCCCTCGTCGTATCCCATGGCGCGCTCGAGCTGGGTTAGAAGTAGATCGAGCCAGACGACCTGCCCGGGATAGCCGACCTTGGGCAAAATGATGCAGTCAAGCGCGAAACCCACGGATTCCACTACGTCGACCACGTCACGGTAGGCCCATTGCGTGGTCGCATCGTTGATGCGTACCGCACGGACCTTACCCACGAGGCCCCCCACGGCGAGCGCTTCCGCGACATTCACCCGCGCCTCGTCCTTGGCGGCCGGCGCCACGGCGTCCTCGAGGTCAAATAAGACCTGATCAGCGGCTAAGTCCCGCGCGCTGGCGAAAAAGCGTGGATTGCTGCCTGGCACTGCCAAGCATGATCTCCGCGAACGAAATAAGCGCCCCATGGGCTAATAATGCCCGGAGCCTGGCAACCTGGTGAGGTGGATCCGTTCCAGGCTGCGCTCATCGAAGAGGCCACCAGGAGGTCGGGTGTCATCTGGATCACGGCGCCCGGTGGGGGGCCGTGCAGGCCAGCATGGCATATCTGGCATGCTCCGCAGGCGGCGAATCCGCGGCTGGCGACGAGCCCGCGGCTGGCGGCGAATCCGCGGCTGGCGACGAGCCCAGGGCCAACGCCGGCCAGCGAGGACCCAGGCCACAGCCGGCGCGGGGCAGCGTATGTCGTGACCGGCACCGGCGAACAGGCACTGCCCGGCCTCGCCGACGGGCGGCAGGCGACCGTGACGGTGCCGAGCAAGGATTCGCGCGGCCGGCTGATCACCTGGACGGCGCAAGTCAGCCGGATCGCGCCCGGCAGCGACGAATGGGGTGAGGTTGCCTGCCTGCTCGCCACGCGGCGGCGCGCAGGGGCCGCGCCACCGGCCGGCCTTCCGGAGCGGTGGGCCGCCGAGGCAGCGGTGTTCCGGCTCAGTCCAGTTGCCGGGACCGTCGATGCGGGAACACCCGATGCTGGGACCGTCGATTACGGGACACCCGATGCCGGGATTGTCGATGCCGGGACAGCCGATGCCGGGACCGCCGATGCCGGGACAGTCGATGCGGGACCGTCAAATGCCGGGACAGAAGCGGTGGCGCCGGCCCGCCTTGACGACATTTGATTCGCGTCAGCGGAATTCCGCGTAAATTTGCCGGCGAGTATCGCGCCGTTCACATGCGCGGCCCCGGCGCCATTGTCGGCGTGGCATTGACCAGGGAGTTATAGATGCGCCAGTCCTTTAAGAGTGTATTCGCGCTCGCCGCGGCAGGCACCGTCGCCATCGGAGCCGGCGCCGCCTCCGCGCTCGCCGCACCGGCAACGCGGGCCGGCCAGCAGCAGACCGCGCGACGCGCGGCGACACCTATCAAGCATGTCATCGTTATATTCCAGGAGAACGTCAGCTTCGACCATTACTTCGGGACTTATCCGAACGCCGCGAACACCGACGGCCAGCCCTTTCACGCCAAGGCTGGCACGCCGACCGTGAACGGCCTGAGCGGCGCCCTGTTGACCCACAACCCGAATGAGGACAACCCGCAGCGGCTGAGCCCTTCGCAGGCACTCACCTGTGACCAGGACCACGCCTACACCGCCG
Source organism: uncultured Actinomycetota bacterium (assembly GCA_963727015.1). Classification (GTDB taxonomy): domain Bacteria; phylum Actinomycetota; class Actinomycetes; order Streptosporangiales; family Streptosporangiaceae; genus DATFVJ01. The sequence goes on from CAVSEV010000013.1 coordinate 427,068, forward strand.
AGCAAAAGGCCTTCGACGGCGGGCTGATGGACAAGTTTGTCCAGTTCACGGGAAACAGCAGTTGCAGCGCCCCGGAGGCCCACCCGGCGGGCCTTGTCATGGACTACTACGACGGCAACACCGTCACCGGAATGTGGAACTATGCGCAGCGATTCTCGATGAGCGACAACTCCTACGACACCAACTTCGGACCGTCCACACCTGGCGCCGTCAACCTGGTCTCAGGCCAGACCCACGGCGGGGTCGGGCTGAACAGCGCGGGCCAGATCGTACCCGATCTCGGTGTGGTCGGCTCACCCGGCGCGAGCGGGGCCGGCACCGTCTACAGCGACCAGGACCCCTATTTCGACGACTGCTCCAACCAGACGGGCACTCTGCTCAAGATGACCGGCCCCAACATCGGTGATCTGCTCAATGCCCACGGCGTCACCTGGGGCTGGTTCGAGGGCGGTTTCACGCCGACAGGCAGGACAGCCAGCGGCGCCGCCGTTTGCGGTACGACACATACCAACATCGGTGGCGCCAGCGTCGCTGATTACATCCCGCATCACCTGCCGTTCGAGTACTACGCCTCCACCGCCAACCCGCACCACGTGGCGCCGAAGAACGTGGCGGAGGTGGGCCGCAATGGGCGGGCCAACCACCAGTACGACCTTTCGTGGTTCGGCAAGGCGCTGGACAGCGGCAACCTGCCGTCGGTCAGCTTCCTCAAGGCACCCGCTTACCAGGACGGGCACGCCGGATACTCCGACCCGATCGACGAGCAGCACTTCCTCGTCGACACAATCAACTCGATCGAGCGCTCGAAGTACTGGCGCGACACCGCGATCGTGATCAACTACGACGACTCCGACGGCTGGTATGACCACGTCATGTCGCCGATCATCAACCCATCGGCTGACCCGGCGACCGACGCGCTGAACGGACCGGGCGTGTGCGGGAAAGGCACCCCGCTCGGCGGTTACCAGGACCGTTGCGGCTACGGCCAGCGGCTGCCGATGCTGGTGATCTCGCCCTATGCCAAGGTCAACTACGTCGACGGCACGCTCACCGACCAGACCTCGATCATCGGTTTCGTCGAGAACAACTGGCTCGGCGGTCAGCGGATCGGCGACGGCTCGTACGATGCGCTGGCCGGCTCGCTCGGCGGCATGCTGAGCTTCCGCCACCCGGACTTCGTGCCGCTCATCCTCAGCCCCGCAACCGGCGAGCCTGGGAAGTAGTAAATTCATGATCCCGGAGCGTTTGCCAGGGCGGATTCACCGGCCATGAGAACGCTCCGGGATCATGGTCGGGACGGCAGCCGCTGGACCCATGCAGGCGCGACACGCTTGCCAGATGTGACATCGCCGCATTGGCCTCCGCGCGCGGGTCAAGCTGGCCCTGCGGGTCAGGTCAAGCTGGCGCCGCGGATCAGGTCGGCTCCGCTGCGAGTCTGGACGCCATTGCCGCGACCTGCTGCAGCTCGTCAGCACCGATCCGGTCGAGAAAGCATTCGCGGATGCACTGGTGATAGGCGGGCGTCGCGCCCTGAAGGCGGCGGTGCCCAGCCCCGGTGAGCACCGCGTACAAGCCACGAGCGTCGCTGGCGCAGGCACGCCTTTCGACCAGGCCATCCCGTTCCAGCCTGTCCACCAGGCGGGTGAGGCCACTGCGCGAGAGCAGCACCCGGCCGGCCAGGTCGTTCATCCGCAGCCGGCGCTGGGGTGCGTTCGCGAGCTGCTGCAAGACCTCGAAGGACGCCAGCGGCAGGTCGTGCCGGTCGAGAAGCTCGGCCTCAATCCGGCGCATGATCGTGACCTGGGCCCGCTGCAGACTCTGCCATACGGCGAGCTCCTCGGGTGAGATCACGTCGGCAAGCACATTCACCAGCCCATGCTAGTAGTGGAATCGCGACATGGAGCGACGAGGGTTGGCTAGCATGCGCCCGCCCCTCTCAGTCTGACCAGTCTCATTTGTCTCACTGGTCTCACTGGTCTCACGGCTCGCATCCGCAAGCGCCGTTCGGGCTGTCAAAGCGCGCAGCCGCGGCCCGTCAGAACGCGCACCCGCGGGCCATCGGAACGCGCATCCGCGGGCCGTAACATGAGGGCATGACGACACCCACCGTCGAGCAGGTGACTCAGGCTCTCAGCCGAGTGCTCGATCCTGACATACGCCGTCCAATTACCGAGCTCGGCATGGTCAAGGATGTCGCCATCGCGCCGGAGGGTGCGGTTCGCGTGGACGTCTACCTGACGGTCGCGGGCTGCCCGATGAAGGACAAGATCACGAGCGACGTCACCGCAGCGGTGAGCCGGGTTCCTGGCGTGTCAAACGTGCAGGTTGGGCTCGACGTGATGAGCGACGAGCAGCGCCGCGGGCTGCAGGACCAGCTGCGCGGCGGCCAGCCGGAGCGCGAGATCCAGTTCGCGAAGCCCTCCTCGCTGACCCGCGTGTACGCCGTCGCAAGCGGCAAGGGCGGCGTCGGCAAGTCGTCGATAACGGTGAATCTGGCTGCCGCGCTCGCCGACAGCGGGCAGAACGTCGGAGTGGTGGACGCGGATATCTACGGTCATTCGGTGCCACGGATGCTTGGCGTCACGACCCGCCCCACCCAGGTCGAGCAGATGATCATGCCGCCCACGGCGCATGACGTCAAGGTCATCTCGATCGGCATGTTCACCAAGGGCAACACGCCGGTGGTCTGGCGCGGGCCCATGCTGCACCGGGCCCTGCAGCAGTTCCTCGCCGATGTCTACTGGGGCGACTTGGACGTGCTGCTCATGGACCTGCCCCCGGGCACTGGCGACATAGCGATCTCTGTCGCCCAGTTGCTGCCGACCGCCGAACTGCTCTTGGTCACGACCCCGCAGATCGCCGCCGCCGAGGTCGCAGAACGCGCAGGGGCAATTTCGATGCAGACTCACCAGCGCATCGCAGGAGTGATCGAGAACATGTCCTACCTGTCCTGCCCGCACTGCGGTGAGCGGCTGGACGTGTTCGGCAGCGGCGGCGGCGAGGCGGTGGCCACCGCCCTGACCCGCATCACGGGAACCCGGGTGCCGCTGCTCGGTCAGGTTCCGATCGACGTCAGGCTCCGCGAGGGCAGCGACTCCGGTGTACCTCTCGCACTGAGCGACCCCACGTCACCGGCCGGCGCCATGCTGCGTGAGATCGCGGACGGGCTCGCGAGCCGGGCGCGCGGGCTGGCCGGCCGGCCGCTCGGCCTTACACCTGTGTGACCGCAACCGCTGGTTATCCTGATACGAATCGGCGGATTCTCATCCAGCAGTGAGCGGGCCGCTGCAGTCCGCGGGGGGATCCCGGGGGGTCGTCCCCCCGGGCAGTCTGAACGGCTGCGCTCGGCGGCCCTGCGGGCCGTCACGCGACCAGGCCGTCACGCGACACTGCCGGCCGTCGTCCCGGGTGCCAAACCGCGCCGCCAAAGATCCGCGAGAGGTGCCCTGAACGCTCAGGTTGCCTCTGAGTCGTAGGGCGGGCGCTCGCCGGCCGGTAGCGACCGCGCCACGGCGGCGCCCGCCGCACCGTCTTCCGCGTAATGTGCCGACGTGGATTCGCCGAGGTCGTCAAGGTCATCGAAGAGGTGCTTGCGCACGAAATTCTTCGGATTCAGATCGGCGATGTCGAAGTCGGAGAACTCGGGCCCGAGCCCTTCCCGCAGATCCGCCTTGGCGCCATCAGCCAGGCGGCGGAGGTCCCGCAGGGCACGCCCCGCCTGCGCAGCGATCTTGGGCAGCTGATCCGGCCCGAACAGGACGAGCGCGATCACGCCGAGCACCAAGATCTTGCCGATGGACAGGTCGAACACGCGGATCTCCACCAAACCGACGGCACCCGCCGGGCGAGTGCCCAGGCGATATCTCTAATGTAAACCGTCCCTCGCGAGATCCGGCACACGTACCGCATGCTTGTGAGGTTCAGGACGAACTGGCGGACCCCAGGGTGAGCGTGACGGTTCGCTGCGAGGCGCCCCGCTTGTAAGTGATCTGCACCTTGTCGCCCGGCTGGTGGCTGCGGATGTCCACGATCAGTTCATCGGCAGTGGTGACCGGGTTCCCGTTGAAGGCCACGATCACATCGCCGGGACTTAGACCGGCCTTGGCGCTTGGCCCGCCAGCCAGGATGGGTGATTGCCCGCCTGTGGCCGACTTCGCTATCCGCGCGCCAATGCCCGTGTAGGACATGTCGATGACCGCGCCGATGACAGGATGGACCGCCTTGCCGGTCTGCACAAGTTCCTGCGCGACGCGCCTAACCTGGTTGATCGGGATCGCGAACCCAAGGCCGATGCTGCCGCTTTGCCCACTGCCGCCTATCGACGTGCCGCCGAGCGTGGCTATGGCCGAATTCACGCCGACTACCTGACCCCGCGCGTTCACCAGCGGGCCGCCGGAATTCCCCGGGTTGATCGGCGCATCGGTCTGGATCGCGTCGATGTACGCCTCCGACGCGCTGCCCGTTTGATCCCCTGCCTGGACCGGGCGATTGAGCGCGCTCACGATGCCGCTGGTTACCGTACCCGCGAGCCCGAGCGGCGAGCCGACGGCGATCACCGGGTCGCCAACCACGACACCGTCCGAGTTGCCCAGCTGGACAGGGGACAGATTAGAAATGCCCTGCGGCTGGATCACCGCGATGTCCGAGTAGGGGTCGGTACCGACCAGTTTGGCGGACGCGGTCTGGCCACCATTGAAGACAACCTGGAGCTTCGCGCCCTTGACCTGGCCGTCGAGGGTTACCACGTGGTTGTTCGTGATGATGTAGCCGCCGTTGATGATGAACCCGGAGCCGGTTCCAGTCCCGCCGTTTACCTTGATCATCACGACACTGGGCAGGATTCTCGCGGCGATTCCCGCGACGGACGTGGGTGGCCTGTCGGTGACCGCGGACGGTATGGGCCCTGGATTGTAGGCCTGGCTGGCCACCGTACCCGACGCCCGGCGCGAGCCGAAGTACCCTCCGATGAGCCCGCCGAGAAGGGCCGCAATCACCGCGATGGACAGGCCGAGCGTGACAAGTGTCCCGGTCCTCGGACCCCTGCGTTCCGCCGGCCGGCCGAGTGTGTCCGCGAGCCAGGGGGTTGCCGGCGGCGGGCTGCCGGCCCGGCCCGGCCCTCCTGGCCCGCCACGGGCCGCACCTGGCTGAAAATCACCTTGCCACGGCTGGTGAGCCCCGGAGCCTGGCTGGTAGCCCCCGGATCCCTGCTGATGCGGCGCCGGGCCCGCCCGGTCGTGAAACCCCGGCCCCGGCGGCTGGGCCGTGGGCCGGGGCGAATACGCAGCCGTGCCCGGTGGCTGAGCCGCGGGCCAGGGCGGTTCTGCCGCAGGACCGGGCGCCCGCGTTCCAGCGCCGGGCGGCGCTGCGCCACCGGAAGGCGGTGCGCCACCGGAAGGCGGTGCGCCACCGGAAGCCGGTGCGCCACCGGAAGGCGGTGCGCCACCGGAAGGCGGTGCGCCACCGGGAGGCGGTGCACCTGAAGCGGAAGGTGTCGCGGCCGCGCCGGGGGGCGAGGCGCCAGGCCACGCGGGCCGCGTACCTGCACCGGGAGGCGGCGCCGCAGGAAACGGCGGCTGCCCGCCGGCGCCGGGCCCTGCAGCCGACGATCCCGGTCCGCCGTGGCCGCCGCGTCCGTACATTTCTGCCGATGGGCCATTCACAGCGCCCGGGTATGGCGGGTAGGGCTGGTTAACCGCGCCGGGAGGGGCGAAGAACGGCGGCGGCGAGATGCCTTCGCCCGGCGTGCGGTCCGGCAAGTTGGAACCTGGCAGTGGTGGCACCGGGTACCGGTTTGCAGATTCGGGCGGGGTGCCACGATCCGTGGGCAGGCGATCGTCCGGCTGCGGCCGGCTGCCCCGATTAAGATCGCTGCCCCGAAGATCGCTGCCCTGATGAAGATCGCTGCCCTGATGAAGATCGCTGCCCTGATGAAGGCCCACGCCCTGGCGCAGATCACTCCCCACCTCGGTGCCGCTTCCTGGCTCCGCGCCGCCCTCCGCCTCGGCGGGCTCGGCGTCCGGCTGACCCTGCCCGGACTGACCCTGCCCGGACTGACCCTGCCCGGACTGACCCTGCCCGGGCACCGCGTGCTCAACATCGGCGTGGTCAACAGCGGCGCAGTCACCCTCGGCGCAGTCACCCTCGGCGCGGTCAACCTCAACGGGGTCAACCTCGGCATGCGTAACGCCGACGCGCTCAACCTCGGCACGCTCGGATACCGCGTGCACGGGCTGGGCACGCTGCGCGCCCCCGGGCCCTGGTGCCCACCGCCATGCCTCCGGCTCCGCGCGCCTGGGTTCGTCGCTCGTCATGTCCCTACTCCCTGCACTGCAGCGCCGGTCGAGCACCGCGTGCCCGCGTTATCCGCCTGCGGCGCCGCCCGTGGTGCACACTAGTCGCCGATAAGGGGGGTCTCTTGCGCGAACCGCGTCCACGTGGGTCAAACGCCGCGAGGTGCCTGCTTGGGCGTCGTCGTGGGCTGCAGAGCCAGGACGACTCCCCCTGCAGGCAACTAGGGTAAACGCGCACAAACTGCCCGTGGCATAGAAGCGCGTACGCGTGATGCGTGCCCGCACAATGACCCTTTCATGCATGTCGGCCCGACATTACCGGGCCGATCACGATCTGTGACGCACGGCCGGCCGCGGCCGATGCGCTCTCACCGGAATGGGTCAACCCACGAAATGATCCGCCCGAATCCGTGGCCGACACGCGACCAGAACCCGCGTTGGGCGTCGTGTGGCAACGCCCTGACAGCCGCGTCAATCGTTGCGGCCGGGGCGTCGGCGATGAGAGTGAGTACGTGCCCGTTAGTGGACCAGGTGATCCCTTGCCCGGCAGAGTCGCGCGCGTAGACGGTCCGGCCAGCGACCTCGACCTGTTGCCAGCCGGCGAGCCTGCGCGGCAGACCGCCGCGCTGCACGAACAGCGACACGCCAGCAAGCCCATCTGAGTAGCCAAGCTGCACCACCGGGCCGGACGCCGTAACGGCCTGTCGCGCATCGAAGAGCACCAGGCCGCCGGGCAACTCGGCCGGCAGCGGCCAGCCCTTTGCCCGCAGCCTGTTGCGGCCGGCGGCGGTCAGGACATTCCATGGCCTGGCCGCGGCAGCCGCCGCGGTCGCGGACTTAGCCTGCACCGAAGCTGCCGCCGTGGGCAAGCCAGGTTGAAAATCAACGAAGGTACTCTCGTTGATCATCCGAGAGCTGTCATCGAAGAGCTCACGGCGAAGCGGAATCTTCGTGACGTTATCCAGCCAGAACCTGGCCGCGAGGGTGCCGTCACCGCGACGCGCATCGACGAGGGTGGCGGGCCGGTCACACGCAGAGCCCGGCCCGCCAGTGACGACCTGGTAGTTGGCGGAAAGCAGGTCGAGGGTTTCCTCGGTAACGCCGAGCACATCGCCGGGCTGCGCTCCATGACCGCCCGCTATAAGGGTCTGACCAGCAGGCGCGGCATCTGCGCCCACGGTCTGTAGCAAGGTTCCCTGCCGCGGCTGGTGGGTGACATCCACAGCTACCGTCGTCGTGCCGTCCGGGCTCCACCACGAGATGATCTGGACGCCTGCGTACGAGACAGTACGGCCCGCTGAGGCCGCCTCCTGCAGCAGCACCAGGCCCGGAAGGTCGGCCCGGCCACCAGCCCGCGCCGTGTTTGTGGACCCGGCCGCAGGGGTTCTCGCGTGGGCGCCCGACTGCGTGCCAGTCCCGTAGGGCAGTGCCTCTGCGCCGGTGACGATGACGAGCGCGGGCGCAAGGATCAGGAAAAACACCGCCACCGAAGTGACGGTAGAGCCACCCTGCCGGGTCGCAGCGCGGGCATCGTCGAGGACGCCGATTCTCACGGTCCCCCGCGCGGTGCGACAGGCGCTGGCAAGAACGTGGCGGCTGGATTGGCGAAAGGTAGCTCGCCGGTTGTCACGGAATGCTCCACCGTGAACATCTCCACCGGCGGGGTGATGCGCGGTCCAGGTGCCCCCTGCCCACCGCCGACAACGAACGACAATCCACTCACACCGACGACGAGGAAGGATGCGACACTTGCGATCACATAATGGGATCGCCTGGCCGACCGGCCGCATACGGCGGTGCGGCGCCCTGCTGCCCTCGGCCGGGCCGCCCCCCGCCAGGCCGCGCTCCGCCGGGCCGCCCCCCGCCAGGCCGCGCTCCGCCGGGCCGCCCTCCGCTGGGCCGCTCTCCACCGGGCCGCCCTTTGCCGGGCCCCCCGCCGCCGGGGCACCATCAAGCCGCCGGTTCGCGGGTCGGCGCGAGCCGCGCGGCCGACCGGCCGGCATTTGGGTATCCGGGTACATGAGCCAGGCGGGACGCGGACGCCCGGATCTGCCTGCCGGCCGCCGCCGCTTGGGAACAGGCTCGCCAGGCTCGGCAAACGCCAGCAAGCGCCCGAGTAGCGTCGCGTCCATGTCCGGGTCCCCAAGTGCCCCCACGCGCCGCTTGAGTGCCCGCAACGCAGCAGCCTCGGCGCGGCATTCCTGGCATGCAGCCAAATGCACGTACAGACGATCCCGCTCGTCGTGGCCGAGCTCATCGTCGACAAGCGCGGAAAGGCGATCTCCCAGGTGACTCATGGTTCTTTGACCCGCTCTGACGGCTCTGGCCGCGGCTCCGGCGCCCGCGGCCGGCGGTGGCCGAGAGCGGTCCGCAGATGTGCGCGCCCGCGGTGGATGCGGCTTCGCACCGTTCCCAGCTTCACCCCGAGTGTCGCGGCGATCTCCTCGTAGGACAGGCCCTCGATGTCACAAAGGACCACTGCTGCACGGTATTCCGGCGGGAGGGACTCAAGCGCGGCGAAGACATCGGGTTCGAGGTGCCGTTCCTCGAATGCCTCAGCGGGGTTGGGTCCCGGGCCATGGAGCCGTTGCGCGGCATCATCTGCGAGGCCCTCGAATCGTATCCGCTGACGGCGCCGCGCCGTGTCAAGGAAGAGGTTCGTAGTGATCCTGTGCAGCCAGCCCTCGAACGTGCCCGGCGTGTACCTCGACAGGGACCGGAAGACACGGACGAACACTTCCTGCGTCAGGTCCTCCGCGTCGTGGGTATTCCCAGTCAGCCTGTAGGCAAGGCGGTACACCCGTCCGGAGTGGGTTCGGACGATCTCTTCCCAGCTAGGAGGCGTCCAGTCCGGGGCCGCATCGGATGGCGTTCGCGTCCCGTCCACGGCCGCCCCCGTCCTGCCGCCTACCTCCGTCACCACCATCGTGCCCGGTCTTCTCCAATTCCGCCAACCTGCCCGGATCGGTTGTCCAAGCCTGCTGGAACAACGCCGGATCACCCGTGCGGGTTCCCTGCTTACCACGCGCTGAGCGGTCTTGGCCGCAGGCGGTAGCAGCTGGCCGGTAAGCTGCGGCAGCAGGCAGGGCGTGTCGAAGGGAGACGGCGATTAGCAGCTCAGAGGCCATACTGGCGTATGTCGAGGGTTTCCTCGCCGAAGACGAACCGCTACGCGCGGCCCGCATGAACGCGGCAGAGGTGGGCGGAGCATCTCCCGTCGGCCCAGGCGCCGGCGCGGTTCTCCGCTTCCTCGCCGCCGCGATCGGCGCGAGGGCGGTCGTTGAGGTAGGTACGGGCTGCGGCACCTCGGGTATCTGGCTGCTGCGCGGCATGCGTCCGGACGGCATCCTCACCAGCGTCGATGTCGAACCCGAGCATCAGCGGCTCGCACGCAAGGTGTTCAGTGAGGCGGGTTTCGCCGGCAATCGCTACCGCCTCATCAGCGGCCGGGCGCTGGACGTGCTGCCGCGCCTCACCGACGGCGGCTACGACATAGTGTTCTGCGACGCGGCCAAGCAGGAGTACCTCGACTACCTGGCTGAAGGCCTGCGGCTGCTGCGGCCGGGCGGAATCCTTGCGTTCGACAACGCGCTGTGGGGCGGCAGCGTGGCCGATCCCACTCAGCGCGACCCTGACACGGTGGCGCTGCGCGAGCTCGCCGCGCAGGTCCGCGACGATGAAGCGCTGATTCCGGTGCTGCTGCCGGTAGGTGACGGCCTGCTCGCCGCGATCAAAAGGCCCGTCGCGTAGTCGGCTAGGTCACCGGTCGCGTAGTCGGCTAGGTCACCGGCCGCATCGGAGATCTACGCCCTACCGGCCAGCCAGTGCAGCAGCATCCGGGTGCCGAAACCGGTGCCTCCCTTTGTCGTCTCGCCGTCATCCGTGGTCGAGCGGGCCGGTCCAGCGATGTCGAGATGCGCCCACCGCCGCCCACCGCTGAACTCGCGGAGGAACAGCGCGGCCGCGATCGCGCCAGGCCGGCCGTAGCGGCGCGCCGGGATGTTGGCGAGATCGGCGACCCCCGAGTCGAGGAAATCGCGGTACTCGTCGACGAGCGGCAGCCGCCACAGCCGCTCGCCACCCGCATCCCCCGCGCTGGCCAGCGCAGCGGCCAGGTGATCGTCGTCGGTGAACATGGCGCCAACCATCGTGCCAAGTGCGATCCGGGCCGCCCCGGTCAGCGTGGCGAGGTCCACGATCACGTCCGGGTCAAAGGCCAGGTCCGCGTACGCCAGGGCGTCGGCGAGCACCAGGCGCCCCTCGGCGTCGGTATTGAGAACCTCGACGGTCCGGCCACCGAATTGGGTGATCACGTCGCCGGGCCGCATGGCCGACCCCGACGGCATGTTCTCCGCGGCGGCCACCAGGCCGGTGACCTTGACCCGCGCGTCGAGTGCGCGGAGCGCGGACAGGGCCGCCATCACGGCCGCGCCACCGGCCATGTCGGTCTTCATGATTTTCATGCCGTCGAGCGGCTTCAACGACAGCCCACCGCTGTCGAAGGTGATGCCCTTGCCGACGAGCACGACGTGGGTGTCCCACCCGGCTGGCTCGTAGCTGAGCTCGATTAGCCGCGGCGGGTGCGACGAGCCGGATCCGACCGCGACGATGCCGCCGAAACCCGCCGCGGCGAGCTCGTCACCGCCGCGCACGCGCACGCCAAGGCCGCACCGCCGGGCCAGCTCCGTCGCCTGATCCGCCAGCCATTGCGGGCTCTTCCGCACGGACGGCGTGTTGATCAGGTCACGCGCGAACGCCACCGCCCCGGCCACAGCGACCGCGCGTGCCGCCGCGGCGGAGCAGGCAGTCGGGTCAGCCGGTGCTGTCGCAAGCAGCCGAACGGCTCCGCTGGGCGGCTGTGACCTGTCTGGTGCGGCGGATCCTGTCGCCGCACCACGCTCGGACGGCGCGCATGATCCGGCAGGCGCACCAGATGCGGCAGGCGCACTAGGTGCGGCAGGCACCGCAGATCCGGCAGGCACCGCAAGTTCTCGCGCGGCGGCCGGCCCGCCGTTAGCCGCGAATGCGTACCTGTACGAGCCAAGCAGCACGCCCTCGGCGAAGGCCTGCACGGCATCGGCGAAGGCGTCAGGCGGGAGGATCACCACCGCCGTTCGCCCGCTCGCCGCCCGGCGCCCGACGACCGCGCCGGCCCGGCGCAACGCCCTGACCGACCCGTCACCTATGCCGAGAAACACCAGCCGCACAAGACCGTGGCCCAAGTCGGCAGGTGCCTCCGTTATCTCGCCGGCCGCACCGGACGCCCCGGATGACGCGAGCAGGCCAGCTGAGCCGCCGGGGAGAAATGGCTCGAGTTCCGCGGCGCCGGGGTCGGCGGCCGCCGCGAGGACGGGCTCATAACCAGCCGTGCCAGCGGGATCTGCCGCATCCCGGCTGTGGCGGCCACGACCGCCGTTGCCGCCAGCAGCACCAATGCCTCCGCCGCGATCCGCGTCGGTGGGGCGCACCGGCACGACAGCGAAATCGACGAGTTCACCCGACTCGCGTATAGCGGCGATATGGTCGCGCAACGGCGATGGCCCAGGGGCCGCCGCCACGCTGATCGTGACGTGCAGCACCCGTGCTCAGCCGACGCTGACGACGGACTTGAGCGCGTCGCCCAGCTGGTTCGCCTCGTCCGCGGAAAGCTCCACTACGAGGCGCCCACCACCCTCAAGCGGGACACGCATGACGATGCCGCGGCCCTCCTTGGTGACTTCCAGCGGACCGTCGCCTGTCCGCGGCTTCATCGCCGCCATCCTGCATCCCCTTCCTGTCTGGGGCCGCATGGGACCTTCCGGGCCGATACGGCGCCCGGAACCGGCGCCCGCGGCGGGACCGGCCAGCCTCAAACTCGTCGATCAGTGGTACCTATTATCCCGTCTCCGGGCCTGGAATGGTAACGATCAGCTTCCCATCCTGCGCACGGGGCCATAGCCAGGCCGCGACGCGGGGGCCTCGCAGCCTCGGCGGCGGGCCGGTTAGCCGCGCAACTACCGCCACAGGCGCCTCACTGGAGATCCCGCCACGCGGGCGCGACACTGGACCGTGCGGAGCACGCTGCTTGGTGAATGGCGCAAGTTCCTGTGCTCCGATCCACGGCTTCCAGATCAGTTGCTGCCCGGCAAGTGGCCCGGACGGAAGGCGGCCGAGTTGTTCGACGCCGAGGCGCCGCGGCTCTTGCCTCCCGCAGCGCGGTTCGTAGAGCGTTGTCTGGGACCGCCACAACCACCTAAGGAGATCACGTGTCCGACATCGCGGCGAATGACTCAGCTCGCTCCGAGCTTTCTGCCGATGTCCTGTTCGATGTCGTTGGGGCGGTGGCCACCATCACGCTGAACCGTCCGGCGGCGATGAACTCACTGACCGTAGCGATGAAGGTCCGGCTGCTCGAGGTGCTTGACGCGGTGGCGGCCGACGCCGCGGTCAGGGCGGTCATCCTCACCGGCGCGGGCCGCGGCTTCTGCGCCGGCCAGGATCTACGCGAGCACGGTGCGGTGCTGGAATCTGGCCACGGAGCTAGCACCGTGCGGGAGCACTACAACCCCATCGTGCGCACGATCGCGTCCATGCCCAAGCCGATTGTCGCCGCGGTGAACGGGATGGCAGCCGGCGCCGGCGCGGCGCTGGCCCTCGCGTGTGATCTGCGGCTGGCGGCGGCGAGTGCGAGCATGCTGATGGCGTTCGCCCGGGTCGGGTTCGGCCCGGACACTGGCGCCTCGTGGACCCTGCAGCGGCTCGTCGGCCGTGGCCGTGCGACCGAACTCCTGATGCTCGCGGAGCCCGTCGATGCGCCGCGGATGCTCGAACTCGGGCTGGTCAGCTCCGTGGTGCCTACCGGGGAACTCGCGGGGACCGCGCGACAGCTGGCGGGAGAGCTGGCCAAGGGCCCGACCGCCGCGTACTCGGCGATCAAGGAGGCGCTGGACTTCGCGGCCAGCCACAGCCTGAGCGATTCGCTCGACAAGGAAGCGGACCTGCAGGAACACCTGGCCGGGACGGCCGACCACGTGGCCGCCACCAGGGCCTTCCTCCAGAAGGAACGGCCGGAATTCCACGGACGCTGACCGCCGCCCGGGATCAGGTCAGGACACGTCGTCATGGAGTGGAAAATGGCCGTGCCAGCGGCGTAAATCCCCCCCTCGCCGCTGGCACGGCCACGCCGGGACAGCCCTCACCAAACCCCCAGCTGCCGCCGGCGGCAGGAGGCCCGGCGGCCCCGCTCGCGTGGATGGCGGGCGGATCGATCAGGCTGCCAGGCACCCCGTTGCCCGCGATGCCTTCGTCCTCGGCTTGAACTTATGAATCTGTGAAACACAGATTATGAGTCATGTACGCGTCTTCGCAACGATATCTTCATAATTACTGTAATCAGGTCAAGATCGCCTTCACGTGGGCCGATGATCACTAGTAGCCCGGTCGTTCATCTTGCGACCCGCGGCTGGGCAGGTTCCGCACGCGCAATTAGCTCGCGCCGAGCTTTGTTTCCTGCGAGAAGGCTATTGACCTGCGCATATGCACCCGGTCAGTGGCGCGTGTACAGTCACAATCGAGGCGGGAACCGTCCGGTCCCCCGCCGGGCCTTTGAGACAGGCACAGTAATAGAAGAGTCCCCCGGAGGGCAGTTCGGGGGACTCTTCGTAGTACGCTACGCGATCATCAGATGTCGTAGCGCCCAGCTTTCGCGTCCGCGAGGAATGCCGCGAAGGCGGCGCGGCCCACCACGTGGGCGCCCTCTTCCGGTCGCTTGCTATCCCGGACGGCGATCACGCCTGAGAGATTGGCAGCGACTTCAACGCAGCCCCCATTGTGCCCGCTGCTGCGGGCCTTCCGCCAGGCTGCTCGAGACAGGTCGGTCATTTCCTCACTCCAGTTTGTCAATGAGTTGGTCGAGGTACGTCGTGGTTTCCTCGGGTTCGAGCGCGGCGTCGCGAGCCCGGCCGAAAGCCTGGCTGTACGTCGTCGCTTCCTCCGTGCTATTCACCTCCTGAATGGTCAGCTCAGCTTCCACGTACACGGCGTTTGGCTCGTCACCGGGAAACTCGAAGATGTTGATCATCGAGAGCATGCCCGGGGGCGGTCCGTCTACGAAGCGCTGAATGCGTAGTTCCACATTCGGACGGCGGCTCATTTCGACGAGATGGGCCACCTGCTCGCACCGCTCGATTCTGGTGCTCCAGCGGTACATCAGCGACGCCTCGGTGATCACTGCGATGAGCCCGGGCGCCGTACCGTCTTCACGGTCAAGAATCTGCTGCCGCCTCAGCCGCGCTTCAAGAGCGCGCTTGCGCCACGCCAACGGCCTCGGTCCCACCCGCAGGAGCGCGTCGATGTAGGCCGGCGTCTGCAAAAGCCCCGGCAGAACCAGTGGCATGAACACCCGGATCTCGGCGGCATCGGCCTCGAAACCGGGGAACTCGCTGTCGAACACGTCGCCGTAGTCACGCCACCAAGGCCTCGCGCGCGCCCGCATCGCGAGATCCTCGACCACCATCCGTCTCTCGCCGACGACGCCGTAGATACGTAACAGGTCCCTGATGTCGCTCATCTCCGGGCGCTTCCATTGATTTGCCTCGAAGCGCCCGACCTTGCCGCGACCCCAGTTCAAGATGTCGCAGACATGGTTGGCTGTGTAGCCGCTCTCGACGCGGAGATCGGCGAGGATGCGGGATAGCCGACGCTTCGCCACGGTCGCGCCGCGGGCGTCCTCACTCATCGCAAGCATCCTCCTTGACAATGCACCGCTTTTAGCATAGCGCTACCCAAGTTGTGAATCACAAGTATTGTCACGGATATTTGTGCGAACAGCGCGACTCCGCCAGTGCCGTAGTCTGCGCGACGGCCGCGGCCGACTTGCTGGCCTTGATGGTTCCGCCCGCCGCGATGGCGCTGGCTCGCAAGCAAGCGTCGGCCCGGACCACCCGGACCACCCGGCAGGCAGATGCGGGCACCTCCAGGCAACGGCCGGCGGCGGGGCGCCGCACCAGGACCTCGGGTGCCCGCCGGCCAAGTGGCGCCAGAAGCGCGATCGGGCCGCGGCCGGCGATAGCTGGTTCGCATTCATGCGCCTGAGACGGCAAACCGGCGGCGTACCCGCCCTCAGCCGGCTCCGTCGTCAAATTCGCCCTTCTTGACGCCGTCCAGAAAGCATTCCCACTCGTGACGGTCGTACGTCAGCACCCGGCCAGCGGGATCCCCGGCCACGCGCATCAGCACCCACCCATCTGGCCACCCATCCGGCGGCCCATCGATCCGCCCATCCGCTCGCCCGCCTAGCGCGCCCGCCGGATCATGGACGAACGCGATCTCGATCGCGCCATCCCCATCCCCGGAACGCTGCCAGGCCTGTGCGCCGATATCGATTCCGAGTTCCTCCGCCGTTGGCTTCGTTGCCACAATGACCCCCTATCGTGCGCCCGAACAGCGCGATTAGCCCTGGTTATCCACCGCCGGAGGTTCGCTTGGCGGGACCGCCAGCCGACATTACAGGTCCCAGACAGCGGGCGACTCCGCACCGAAGCCACCGCGATCCCTCGCTGTCGGCCAGTGCCGGATCTTCCGCACCCCACTCACCGGCTTAGCAGATGGCTGGCGCGGCGCCCCCGCGGGGGTTGCTCGACCTCGGTCATTTCGCCTCCACTGAGCCATTAGATAACAGTCTGGCGAGTAGGTGAACACACTCCGCCACATTTCTGCGAATCACAAG
The DNA here is from genome assembly GCA_963727015.1 of uncultured Actinomycetota bacterium. GTDB lineage: Bacteria > Actinomycetota > Actinomycetes > Streptosporangiales > Streptosporangiaceae > DATFVJ01. The sequence goes on from CAVSEV010000013.1 coordinate 443,064, forward strand.
CCGTGAGCTTCATGACAGGATGCGTTCACGCCTGCCTTGGATCAGTGGTATGCCCAGCCATCTGAGCGTATTCAGCGCGGTACGCACCACGGCGGAAGCAGCCCTGCAGGTGATCGTCCACCACCCCGCACGCTTGCAGTGTCGCGTAGGCCGTCGTGGGTCCCACGAACCGGAAGCCGTGACGCCTCAGTTCGCGCGCGAGGGCCGTGGAGCCTGGCGTTGTGGCGGGTACGTCGGCGAGCGTGCGCGGTGCTTGAGCACCGGGATCCGCATACTGCCAGACCAGTGCCGCCAGTCCTGCGGGCAGGCCCAGGGCTGCGCGGGCGTTGGCGACGGCAGCCTCGACCTTCGCGCGGTTACGCACGATGCCCGGATCAGCGAGCAGCCGGCTTATGTCGTCTGCCCCGAATCCGGCGACCGCCTGGATGTCAAAGCCACGGAACGCGGCGCGGAAGTTCTCCCGCTTCCGCAAGATCGTCAACCACGAGAGCCCCGACTGGAACGCCTCTAGGCAAAGACGCTCGAACAACCCCTGATCGTCCGTGACCGGGCGGCCCCACTCCTCGTCGTGGTAGGTGACGTACTCAAGCGCCGACAGACCCCATGGGCAGCGGGCAAGGCCATCAGGACCCAGCGCCGCCAGTCCTTGCACCTCCGGCGCTACGTCATTCACCAGGCCTCCTCCTCGTCGGGCTGCTGGCGCCGAAACGACGGTTCCTGCAGTGGCCGCGGGTAGGGATGCGAAGCATCCGGCTTGGCGCTCGCGCGCGGGTCATTCCTGACGACCGAGGCACCCGGCCAGCCAGGCCAGCCAGGCCAATCCGGCGGTCCAGCATCGGGTGCCCCGGGGAGCGCGCCTAGACCGCCTTGATCCGACTCCTCGGCGGCCGCTAAGCCGTCCGCACGCCCCAGCCAACCGATCCCTGGATGGGAGCCTGCGCCCTCGACGTTCTGTCCGGCCTGAACCTGGCCGGGAATCCGGCTGACGACCTCACGTCGTGAGATGCCTCTGGGACCGGTGACATCTCGATTACCAGCAGGTGCCGTGATGTCTTCGGGCCCGGTGGCGCCTCGGGGCCCGGTGATGTCTTGAGTACCTGTGTTGTCTCGGGGCCCGGTGTTGTCTCGGGGCCAGGTGGTGTCTTGGGGACCCGTGCTGTCTCGGGAACCCGTGCTGTCTCGGGAACCCGCGCTGTCTCGGGGACCCGTGCTGTCTCGAGGCCAGGTGGTGTCTTGGGCACCCGTGCTGTCTCGGGAACCCGTGCTGTCTTGGGAACCCGTGCTGTCTTGGGAACCCGTGCTGTCTTGGGAACCCGTGCTGTCTTGGGAACCCGTGTCGCCTCGGGGCCAGGTGGCGTCTTGGGGACCCGTGCTGTCTCGGGAACCCGTGCTGTCTTGGGAGCCCGTGCTGTCTTGGGAACCCGTGCTGTATTGGGGCCCGCTGGTACCTCGGAGACCCGTGTTGTCTTGGGAACCCGTGTTGTCTTGGGGCCCGCTGGTGTCTCGGGAACCCGCGTTGTCCTGGGGACCCGCGTTGCCTCGGAGCCCGATGATGTCTTGAGGACCCGTGTTATCTCGGGGACCGGTGTTGTCCTGGGCTCCGGTGGTGTCTGGGGGTCTGGTGGTGTCTGGAGGTCTGGTGGTGCCTTGAGGTCCGGTGTTGTCTCGGGGACCCGTAGGGTCCGGCGGTCTGGTGGTGTCTTGGGAGCCGGTGGCGCCTGTGTGCCCCATGTTCATCGCAGAAGCACCTCCCGCGGCGCTCGCAGCGGTCCACGAGGCGGGCCTCGCACCAGCCGCAGGACCAGCGCTACTTGCGGCGGGGCTAGTGCTGCCCGCCGAAGTTCTGTTGCTTGCTTGGCCGGTGCTGCTCGCTTGACCGGTGCTGCTCGCTTGACCGGTGCTGCTCGCTTGACCGGTGCTGCTCGCTTGACCGGTGCTGCTCGCTTGACCGGTGCTGCTCGCTTGACCGGTGCTGCTCGCTTGACCGGTCTGGGGCGCGTGGGGCGCGAGCAGAGGCGTGCCCGCCGCCGCCGTGGGCGCACCTGGTGTGCGCGCCTCTGCCGCAGGCGCACCTGGTGTGGGCGCACCTGCCGTGGCCGCACCTGCTGAGAGCGGAAGGCCCACTGCGTGCGGAACATCGGTCGGCGGACCTGCCGTGGGCGGGCGCGTGCGCGCGGCGGAGGTCGGCATGCCTACCTGCGCTTCGCGCGCTTCGCGCGCTTCGCGCGCTTCGCGCTTGTCACGGCCATCGCGAGTGCCACGCGCGTCGGCAAGCTGCCTTTCCAGCGACGCGATGCGGACTTCGCGCTCACTCAGCGCCATGGCGATGAGGCTAAGCGCCTCGTCGGTGGCCTGCATGTGGTAACCCCACAACGCCGTCGGAGGCGTGAACAGCGCCACGTCCGTGGGGGCGAACGCACCGAACTCGGGCGGCGCGTAGTCGTTCGGGAAGCGTGCCATCTCGCCCCCCTTGCCAAGCGCAACAACCACGACGGCGGCCAGGATCGCGAGTATGGCGGCGACCATCAATACGGGCACGTAATGCATCGTGCCATGCTCAGCGCGTGGAGTTGCGACTGCGGGGCAGAGTGCTGCCGGACAAACCCACGATCATGGCGAATATCGGCTGGCCGCACGCCGAGCGCGCCGACGCCGATCCTGACGATGCCCATTCTGGCGACGCCCACCCTGGCGACGCCCACCCTGGCGACGCCCACCCTGGCGACGCCCACCCAAACGACCCTGACCTAAACGACCCTGACCCAAACGACTCTGACCCAAACGACCCTGACCCAGACACCCCTGACCCAGACGACCCTGACCCAGACGACGCGAGCCTCGCCGGCCGAACAGGCGCTGCCGCCCAAGGTCGCAGGGACGTGACAACGGCCGGGTACGGCGCGGCTCTCGCAGCAGTGCGCAGCGCCGTGGCCGCAGGCGCCCGCCTGATCGACCTCGGCGCGGCGAGCAGCGAGGCTGTCAGCGCGGTCCGGGCCATCGACCCGGGTGTCATCGTCTGCGCGGACGCCCCAGGGGCAGACCTGACCCGCGATCCTGGCATCGCGGCGCGTACCGGCGCGACTCTGCTGCGCCCAGGACCGGCAGACGTCCCGTCAGGCGCGGGCAGCGGTGGCGCCGGCCGCGAATCGGTTCTGATTGCGGGGACGCCTGCCGACGTGGGCAGGCTCGCTGCCGCGGGGTGGGCGGTTCTGGTGGACGTGGACACCGAGGAACTCGCAGGCACGGTGGCGGTCACCGCTGTGTGCGCCTGGCTCGGCGCGAGGATCGTGCGGACCACGCACATCGCGGCTGTACGTCAGGCCGTCGAAATGGTCGAGTCCATCCGCGGCACCCGGGACCCGTCCTGGACCCGCCGGGGGCTCGCTTGACCGGATGCCGCTTCCCGCTCGATCGCGTCGAGCGCCGCCGCCGCCGATGTCACCCAGGTGACGACTTCGAGCGCACCAGGGCGGATGAACCCTTGCGCCTCCAGCTGCCCGGTGAACTCGCGGAAGGGCATGAAGATCCCATCCGGGTCGAGCACCACGACCGGCTTGCTGTGCAGGCCAAGCGTGCGGGTGGTCCACACCTCGAGCAACTCATCCAGCGTGCCCAGGCCGCCCGGCATGGTGAGGAATGCGTCGGCCCGGCGCATCATCTCCGCTTTGCGCGTGCACATGTCGACGGTCACGTGCAGTTCGTCCGCTTCGGTATCCGCGATCTCGTCGCCCGCGAGCGCCGCCGGGATCACCCCGATCGTTCTTGCGCCTGCGTCCCGCGCGGCACGGGCGACTGCGCCCATGGCTGCCACGGAGCCGCCGCCGCTGATCAGCACATGCCCGCGCCGGGCAAGCTCGGTGCCGACGTCAGCCGCGAGATCGAGATGAACGCTGCTGATCCGGGTCGCGGAAGCGCAGAATACGCAGATGTCAAGCGCTAGCCGTGGCGGGCGGGTCATGCCAGCCCGGAATTCTCGTGGGCTTCCTTGATGACGCGGACCACCTCGGCGGGATCGTCGGTCACGTGGAACAGTTCAGGGTCGCCGGGCGATACCTTGCCCTCGGGCAGGAGCGTGCTCTTGATCCATGAAAGGAGCCCGCCCCAGTATGAGGTTCCCACCAGCACGATCGGGAACTTCGTGATCTTCCCGGTCTGGACGAGCGTGACCGCCTCGAAGAGTTCGTCCAGCGTCCCATACCCGCCGGGCATCACCACGAATGCCTGCGAATACTTGATGAACATTGTCTTACGCACGAAGAAGTACCTGAACTCGATCCCGATCTCGACGAAATCGTTGAGTCCTTGCTCGAGCGGCAGCTCGATGCCAAGGCCCACAGAGATGCCCCCCGCGCCGACCGCGCCCCTGTTCACCGCTTCCATGACCCCAGGGCCACCCCCAGTGATCAGCGCATATCCGGCGTCTGCGAGCCCTGTGGCGATCTTCTCCGCAAGCTCGTACTCCGCCGACCCTGGGCTGACGCGCGCGCTGCCGAACACGCTCACTGCCTTGCCGAGTTCCGCGAGCAGCCCGAAGCCCTCGACGAACTCGGCCTGGATCCGCAGCACCCGCCATGGATCGGTGTGCACCCAGTCACTTGGGCCCCGCCGGTCGAGCAGTCGCTGGTCGGTGGTGGTCTGCGGGATGGCCTTGCCCCGCAATGTGGCGGGTCCCTGACGGCGCACCCGGCGCCGCGCGTCTGAATTCAATGCCATGGCCACACGGTAATGCCATGGCCACAGGTCACGAGGTACCCGGGCTCCCCGCGCACCCGGGCGCGGCAGGTGCGGCAGGCGCTTTCTGGCACCCGGCGGCTGACACACAGCGGCTGACACACAATGGCCCATAAGGTGTCAGGTTTGGCACACGATGGGCTATTGTGTGCCAGCCCGGGGCCGCCATCGCCGGGGTGGCGGCCGCCAGACGGCCGCTAGGCAGCCGCTAGGCAGCCGCTAGGCGGCCGCTAGGCGTTGACGCCATGCTCGCGGAGGATCTCGTTCAGCATCAGCTTGTCGTGCGTGCTACCCGCTGGCAGCCGCTTGAGCACGAGCACACAGGGCATGCCGAACTCCCCGCCGGCGAACTGCCTTGGACGCGTGCCCCCCACGCAGACCGACCAGGCCGGCGCCTCGCCGCGGGGCAGTTCCTCGCCCGTCTGCACGTCGATCACGTGCGTGGTCGCCGCGAGGATCGTGCCAGAACCAAGTTTGGCGCCCTCGCGCACCCTGGCCCCATCCACCACCATGCAGCGGGAGCCGATGAACGCATCGTCCTCGACGACGACGGGGACGGCGTTCGGGGGTTCGAGCACGCCGCCGATGCCGACGCCGCCAGACAGGTGCACGTTCTTGCCGATCTGGGCGCATGAGCCCACGGTGGCCCAGGTGTCCACCATCGTCCCGGCGCCGACATAGGCGCCGATGTTGACGAACGAGGGCATCAGCACCACACCGGGCGCGATGTACGCGCCCCAGCGCGCGATGGCCCCAGGCACCACGCGCACCCCGTCGAGCCGTGTCTTCAACGGGATCCTGTCGTGGTGGTGGAAGTCGCCGACTTGCGAGCGCGCCATCGGCAACAGGCGGAAGCTCAGCAGGATCGCGCGCTTGGCGCGCTCGTCCACGACGACCTCGCCGGTCCGCGCGTCAACGGCCGCCACCCGGGCCGCGCCGGAGTCGAGACTGTCGACGGCACTCGTCACGGTCGCCCTCGCGGCGGTGTCGCCAGGACCGAGGTCGCCGCGCCGTTCCCACAGCTCGTCGATAACCGCTGGCAGCGGGCTTGCAGGCGCTGCGGGATGCGGGCCGGGATGCCCTGTCATCCCTGGTGCTTGGCTCATAACGAGGGAGCCTAGCGTGCGCGGGGACAACGGAAACGCGGACCGTGAGCGGGCGCCCCTCAGGCGCCGCCGGGCGCCCGTGGCGCCGTCGGGCGCCCTCAGGCGTCGTCGGGCGCCGTCGGGCGCCCTCGGGCCGTCAGGCACCGCCGGGGAAGGTCTTGGCGCGCCCGGGCCTGCCGGCCACGTATCTGCGGGTACCGTCTGATGCTGTGGCGAGCAGGCGTGCCAGGCGGTGGAGAGCACTTGTGATCACCATGGTCACGGCTCTGATCCTCGGCTTCGGCGGCTACGCGGTCTTCCAGCACGCCAAACCGTTCCTGCTCGGTGACGGCTGCCAGGCGACCGTCTCGGGCCAGGTCGTCCAGCTCGACTCGCAGCAGGCCGCGATGGCCGCGACGATCGCAGGAGTGGGCTACCGGCGGCGGGTGCCCCAGGCGGCCGTGACGGTCGCATTCGCCACCGCACTGCAGGAGTCTCACCTGCACAACGTCGGCTACGGTGACCGCGACTCCGTCGGCATCTTCCAGCAGCGCCCGTCGCAGGGATGGGGCACGCGAAGCCAGCTCAAGGACCCGGTCTACGCCGCTACCAGGTTCTTCGCCGCGCTGGTCAAGGTGCCTGGGTACCAGAAGATGCCCGTCTACCGCGCCGCCCAGGCGGTGCAGCACAGCGCCGACGGCACTGCGTACGAGCAGTACGAGCAGGTCGCAGGGACGCTTTCTGCCGCCTTCACCGGAGGCGCGTCCCGGGCCGTCTCCTGCTGGTACACCCCCCTGGCGGGCCGCCCGGCGCAGTTCGCCGCGGCGATGAGCCAGCTCAGCCGTACGTTCGGGCGGCTGAGCCGCCGCGGCAGCACGGTGAATCCCGCGGGCGGGCCTGTCACCACCGAGACTGCGGCGCGCGACCTGACCGTGCGGGTTCCGCGCCCGCAGACGGGCTGGGCCGTCGCGAGCTGGTCGGTGGCGCACGCCAAGACCTACAGCGTCGAGGAGGTCCGTTACGCGGGATACGAGTGGCGCGCGGCCAGCGGCGAGCAGGGCTGGCGGCGCGACCCCGGTGCGCCAGCCACGGGTGTCGTGCTCGGCTGACCGGGCGCACCAGGGAGCGTGGGCGCGGGTGCCGCAGATCTTCGGGCGCGACGGCAGTTCAGGGGAAACCGCGCGGAATTGTCTCGCTATTCGAGACTCTTTATCTCAGTTTATGAGACCTTCGCTAGCCGGGGCGCCGGTTCCGCCTGGATCTTGCCCGCCCGATGCGGGAAAGGTGCGCACCTCCGCGCGCAAACGCCCCCAGCGCGTGGCGATACTAGGTACACACCCGCGGTCGGTCGTGGTGTGCCCTGGACCAGATGCCGTGGCATGGCCCCGGACGAAAGAGGAGTTGGAAGTGACCTACATCATCGCGCAGCCCTGCGTCGATGTTCTTGACAAGGCGTGCATCGAAGAGTGCCCTGTGGACTGCATCTACGAGGGCGAGCGCATGCTGTACATACATCCGGATGAGTGCGTGGACTGCGGCGCCTGCGAGCCTGTCTGCCCGGTCGAGGCGATCTTCTACGAGGACGACGTGCCCGATCAGTGGAAGGACTACTACAAGGCCAACGTCGAGTTCTTCGAAGATCTCGGGTCACCAGGTGGAGCGTCCAAGGTCGGAAAGATCGACAAGGATCACCCGATCGTGGCGGCCCTGCCTCCGCAAGGAGACGAGCACTGACGCTCGCAGACCGGCTGCCCCGGTTCCCGTGGGACCTTCTCGCCCCGTACAAGGAAAAGGCGCGGGCGCACCCGGGCGGCATCGTGGACCTCTCGGTCGGCACGCCGGTGGACCCGGTGCCCGCCGCGGTGCGCCACGCGCTCGCCGCTGCGTCCGACGCCCCCGGATACCCGGTCACCGCGGGCACGCCGCGTCTTCGCGAAGCGGCGGCGGGCTGGCTGGCCCGCAGGCACGGGGTGGTCACCGCGCCCGATGCCGTGCTGCCCGTGATCGGGACCAAGGAATTCGTCGCCTGGCTGCCGACGCTGCTCGGCCTGGGCAGCGGGGACGTGGTCGCCCATCCCGCGCTTGCGTACCCGACGTACGACATGGGCGCGCGGCTCGCGGGTGCACGACCTGCAGCGGCCGGCTCGCTTACCGCGCTCGGCCCGGCTCCGGTGCGCCTCATCTGGGTCAACTCGCCGTCCAACCCAACTGGCCAGGTGCTGCCCGCCGAGCACCTGCGCAAGGTGGTCGACTGGGCGCGTGAACGTGGCGCGGTCGTCGCATCGGACGAGTGCTACCTCGGCTTCGGCTGGGATGCGCAGCCGGTCTCGATCCTGCATCCCACCGTTTGCGACGGCTCGCCAGCGGGCCTGCTCGCCGTGCACTCGCTGTCCAAGCGGTCGAACATGGCCGGTTACCGCGCAGGTTTCGTTACCGGCGACCCCGGGCTGATCGGCGACCTGCTCGAGGTGCGCAAGCACGCGGGGATGATGGTGCCCGATCCGGTCCAGGCCGCGATGGCGGCGGCGCTCGACGACGACAGTCACGCCGACGAGCAGCGCGCCAGGTACGCCGCGCGCCGCGCCGTGCTCCGCCCGGCACTCGAGGCGGCCGGCTGGAAGGTGGAGCAGTCCGAGGCCGGCCTGTACCTGTGGGTGTCCCATCCCGCCCGCGACTGCTGGGAATCGGTCGCGACGCTCGCCGGGGCCGGCATCCTGGTGGCGCCTGGGCAGTTCTACGGACCGCAGGGCGGGCGCCACGTCCGCGTCGCCCTCACCGCCATGGATGAGCGGATCGATTCGGCATCTGAACGGCTGCGCGGGCTGAACCTTCTAGATAGTGATAGCTCGTAGGCTGGGGAGGTGCTGCGGCTATACGACACGCGGACCAGGCAAGCCAAACCCGTCGGCCAGGCGCGCCGCGGTGAGCTGCGGATGTACACCTGCGGGCCCACGGTCTACCGCTACGCCCATGTGGGCAACCTGCGCAGCTACCTGCTGTCCGACCTGATCCGCCGCGCCGCTGAGCTACGCGGCCTGCAGGTCATGGTGTGCCAGAACATCACCGACGTCGGGCACCTGGTGGATGACGCGCAGACCGACGCCGCAGGCGAAGACAAGATGCTCGCCCAGGCACATGCCGAGGGCAAGTCCGCGCTTGACGTCGCGCGTTTCTACGAGGACGCGTTCTGGGCTGATCTCGCGGCACTGAACATACGGCCCGCAGAGCACGCGCCACGCGCGTCGGAGTCGATCCCGCTCATGATCGACATGATCGCGCGGCTGATTGAGCTGGGCAACGCCTACCCGGCCGGTGACGGTTCGGTGTTCTTCGACGCCCGCTCCTTTCCCGGTTATGGGGAGCTGTCCGGTAACAGGCTCGACGACCTTCGGCCCGGCCACCGGCTGCCGCCTGGGGCCGGGGAGAACAAGCGCTTCCACGCGGACTGGGCACTGTGGAAGGCAGCGGCGGCGGGCAGGGAACTGACCTGGCAGGCGCCCTGGGGCACGGGTTTCCCAGGCTGGCACACCGAATGCTCCGCCATGTCCCTGTCGTACCTCGGCGACCTCATTGACGTCCACACGGGCGGCATCGACCTGCGGTTCCCGCACCACGAGGACGAGCGCGCGCAGTCAAACACGCTGGCGGGCCACGAAGTGGTAGGGCACTGGGTGCACGGCGAGCACCTGCTGTTCGAGGGCCGGAAGATGGCCAAGTCCACAGGCAACGTGGTCCTGCTTGCCGACCTCGCCGCACGCGGCCTCGACCCGCTCGCGCTCCGCCTCGCATTCCTCGATCATCGCTACCGGCAGCAGCTGAATCTCAGCTGGGACACTCTCGAAGGAGCCGGCAAAACGCTCAGGCGCTGGCGCGAGCAAGTCGCGGCCTGGGCGTGCGAGCCGAGCGCCCCAATGTCGCGGCGGCACGCCGACGCCGTGGTGACCGCATTCGACCGCGACCTCGACACTCCCGCTGCCGTGCGCGAACTCCGCGCGCTGGAGAAGGACGCTGGTGTCGCCCCTGGTGCGAAGTTCGAGACATTTGCGCACCTGGACCAGTTGCTCGGGCTAGACCTGGTGCGTGATGTCGGCAAGGTCGTGGGCGGAATCATGGGCGGCGCTGTCGGCGCTGGGAGCGCCGGGGGCACGGGACACGCCGCGAACGCCGCGCAGCGACTGCCCGAGGGAGCGGCCGCCCTGCTCGAGTCCCGCGCGGCGGCGCGGCGCGGCAAGGACTGGGCGGCGTCCGATCAGCTCCGTGACCAGCTCGCCGCCATCGGCGTCACAGTCTCTGACACCCCCGAGGGCCAGACGTGGACCGTCCGCGCCACCTGAGCCGAGGGTTCCTGCTGCCCTAACTGGTGCACCGAGCAGCCGTTTAGGCCTCTGCCAGCCGGGGGGACGCCCCCCGGGACCCCCCGCTGCGCCGCGAACGGCGCTGCACGCGGCAGCCGTTTGGGCTCTGCCAACCCGGGGGGACGCCCCCCCGGACCCCCCGCTGCGCCGCGAACGGCGCTGCACGCGGCAGCCGTTTGGGCTCTGCCAGCCCGGGGGGACGCCCCCCCGGACCCCCCGCTGCGCCGCGAACGGCGCTGCACGCGGCAGCCGTCGCAAGAAACTGCGTGTCTTTGTCAGATCTGCGCAATGAATCGCTGGGCACGCGCATGTCAAGATGCTGCAAGGCACATCGTGGTAACGCCTAGCATGATCATGACGGGGCTGACCAGCGGAGGATGAGGTGACCGATGCTCGAAACCGCACCTGCGCGGACGCCGCATCTGGCGCCCGCCGACGCTCCGGCCGCGCAGCACGCTGGCGTGCCCGGCCGCCCCGCGCGCACGTACCTGATGTGCCCGCCCACCTATTTCACGGTGAGTTACTCGATCAATCCCTGGATGGACCCGCTGGTGCCGGTGGACACGGAACTGGCATTGCGGCAATGGGAAATGCTCCGGCAGACCTATCGCATGCTCGGGCACACCATTCATCTCATCGACCCGGTGCCAGGCCTGCCCGACATGGTGTTCGCGGCCAACGGCGGGACGGTGATCGGCGGCAGGGTCCTCGGTGCGCGGTTCCGGCATCCGGAGCGCGCCGCCGAGGCGGCTGCCTACCTAAGCTGGTTCCGCGCGAACCGCTACCGTAACGTGCGCGAACCGCTGGTCATCAACGAGGGTGAGGGCGACCTCATCTGCGCGGGCCGCGTCGTGCTCGCCGGCCACGGGTTCCGCAGCGACCTCGCCGCCCGCGCCGACATCGAGGAACTGTCCGGGCTGCCAGTGGTGAGCGTCCGGCTGGTGGATCCGCGCTTTTATCACCTCGACACGGCGCTATGCGTCGTCGATGCGGACACGGCCGCCTACTATCCGGGCGCGTTCGACGACGCAGGGCGGGCCGCAATCGCCACCCAGTTCAGTGACCTGATCGAGGTGACCGAGCAGGAGGCCGCGATGCTCGGCCTCAACGCCGTCAGCGACGGGCACCGCGTCGTGCTCGCCGCCGAGGCAACGGCCCTGGCCGCGGAACTCGCCGTACGGGGCTTCGAGCCGGTGCCCGTGGAAATGTCCGAGTTTCGCAAGGCAGGAGGTGGACCCAAGTGCTGCACGCTGGAACTGCGACCATAGGTCGCGCAACCGGGGAGGACGACATGAGCGTGCAAGGCGAAATGCGTGCCGATAGCAGAACCAGCGAGCTGATAGCGCTCAGCGAGGCGCACAGCGCGCGCAACTACCACCCGATGCCAGTTGTGATCACACAGGCCGAGGGCGTCTGGGTCACCGATGTAGAGGGCCGCAGGTACCTCGACATGCTCGCCGCCTACTCGGCGCTCAACTTCGGTCATCGCCATCCGCGCCTCATCGCGGCCGCGCTCGCGCAGCTTGGCCGGGTCACCCTGGTGAGCCGCGCATTCGACCACGATCAGTTCGGGCCGTTCTGCAACGAGCTCGCCGAGCTGGCCGGCATGGAGATGGTTCTGCCGATGAACAGCGGCGCCGAGGCTGTGGAAACCGGCATCAAGACCGCGCGGAAGTGGGCCTACGAAGTCAAGGGCGTGCCCGCGGATCAAGCGGTGATCATCGCGTTCGAAGGGAACTTCCACGGCAGGACCACGACCATCGTCAGCTTCTCAAGCGACGCGGACGCACGGGCATCGTACGGGCCATACACGCCGGGATTCCGGCTCGTGCCGTTCGGGGACCTGGACGCGCTCGCCGCGGCTGTGGCGGACGCGGGCAGCGCCTGCGCCGCGGTGCTCGTGGAACCCATCCAGGGCGAGGCGGGCGTTGTCGTGCCGCCGCCGGGTTTCCTTGCTGGAGTGCGGCAGATCTGCTCGGAAAACGACGCACTCATGATCGCCGATGAGATCCAGTCCGGGCTCGGGCGCACCGGCGCCACGTTCGCGTGTGAGCACGAGAACGTCAAGCCAGACGTGTACCTGCTCGGAAAGGCGCTCGGCGGCGGGATCGTGCCGGTGTCGGCCGTCGTATCGAGCTTGTCGGTGCTCGGCGTGTTCCAGCCGGGTCAGCACGGATCCACATTCGGCGGGAACCCGCTCGCCTGCGCGATCGCGCGTGAGGTGATCGCGATGCTGCGAACGGGCGAGTACCAGCGGCGCTCTGCGATCCTCGGCGCCCACATGCACGACCGGCTCGCCGGCCTGCCGGCATCGACCGTCGCCGACGTGCGCGGGCGAGGCCTTTGGGCGGGCGTCGAGTTCACCCGCCTGTCCGGACGTGCCGTGTGCGAGCGGCTCGCTGAGCTCGGGGTCCTCGCCAAGGACACGCACGGCAAGACCATCAGGCTCGCCCCGCCGCTTGTGATCAGCGAGCGCGACCTGGACTGGGCGCTCGACCGGATCGCGGAGGCGGTGCGCTGACGGGCGGCGAGCGGAACCGGGGAGGCGAGCGGAACCGGGAAGGCGAGCGGAACCGGGAAGGCGAGCGGAACCGGGAAGGCGAGCGGAACCGGGAAGGCGAGCGGAACCGGGAAGGCGAGCGGAACCGGGAAGGCGAGCGGAACCGGCGGCACGCCAGGCACGGGGTGCCGCGCGGTGCTGGATTACCTGCGTGTCCGGCGCTCCGACGGCGCTGGGCCGCGCGGCAGCGGCATCGCCGGCTTGCGCGTCCAGCCGGAGAGGCCGACGCCCACCCCGATTGCCGCGCTGAGCGCCCCACCGTACAGATACACCTGCCCGGCTGTGGTGTTGGTGATCACGACACTCCCGCCGCGCATCGACATCCCGAGCACGAGGGACGCCAGCAGCCACCCGATCGCGGGTGCCAGCGCGCCTCCCGCCGAACGCATCCCCCGGCCGCACAGCACGCAGGTCAGGCCGATCGCCAGAGCGAAGCCGGCCGCAGCAACGGGTGCAGGTCCGATGCTCCTGCTGTACTGGAAGGAGCCTGTCATCCCCTGCAGCAAGCCGAACAGAAACAGCAAGCCGTAGGCGCCTGCCGTCGCAGGTCCTTGGCCGCGGCCCGCCTCCGGCTTGCGCTCAGGTGACCCAGGCGCGCTTCCCACGGGAGAAGGCTAGCCGAGAGCGCGGGTGATCCCGCCGCCCGTTGCGCCGTGTGGTCCCAGGGCGGCGAACAAATCATCCTCGCGGCCTTCCGGCCCGGCGCCTTCCGGCCCGGCCCCGTTACCGCGTGGACCGGCCAGCAGGGTGAAGTACTCGTGACCGAATGCCAGCTGGGCGATGTTGTTGGAGAGCGCGAAGAATGGGCCGTGCACCGAAATCTGGGTGGCGTGCGCCCGCATCGCGGCGAGCTTGGCATCGAGGTAAGGCGTCACGTCGATCTCGGTGGTCACTTGCTCGTCGGGCACCCCGGGCGGCAGGTCGCCGGCGGCCGCGACTGGACCGAACCGGGTGCCCGCGGCGCGCACTGTCTCCACCGCCCCGGCCAGGACCGTTTGCGGGACCGCGTGCGCGTAGAACTTGGCCACCTGCCACTGCTCGCCCGCCGACTGCCCGAAGGCGCGCCACGCGACCCGGTGCGCGTGGATGTGATCGGGATGGCCATAGCCGCCGTGCTCGTCGTAGGTGACGATGACCTGCGGGTGAACCTCACGGATCACGCCCGCCAGCGCGGCGGCCGCCTCGTCCGGGTCGGCGCGCCAGAAACAGCCGGGATCATCGTTCGCGGGCGTCCCCATCATGCCGGAGTCGCGCCACCTGCCCGGCCCGCCGAGGAAACGGTGATCGGTCACGCCAAGAGCGGCGCACGCCGCCGCGAGCTCACCGATCCTGTACTCACCCAGCCGGTCCTCACGGTCCGCCCGCAAGTGATCGAGATCGGCCGGGATGACCTCGCCCAGCTCACCGAGCGTGCAGGTGACCAGCGTCACCTGAGCGCCCTCCGCGGCATATTTCGCCATGATCCCGCCCGTCCCGATCGATTCGTCGTCCGGGTGTGCGTGCACCAGCAGCAACCGCCGCCAGTCCCGATTCAGGGTCATGCCGGGCAGGGTAGCCGCTGGCGTGAGCCCAAGCAGCGAGTGGTCATCTCGCCCGGCCGCCGAGGGCCATTTTCGTGCGGCCACTTGGTTTCATACCGTGATGCCCGCACCGTGATCCTGATGGCTGGCCTGATCGTCACGGCCGGGGCGCTTACCACCGCTCTACGGCCCCGGCTCACCCGCGAACCTGGAATGATCGGCAGGCATGACGGAGAGTTTCCCGCGCCAGTACGCCGCCACCCGCCGCTTCTCCCTCGGCGTACCGCGCGCCTTCAACATCTCCCCCGACGGCTCCCGGGTGGCATTCCTGCGCAGCCGTGGCGGCGCCGATCCGGTGAACTGCCTGTGGGTGCTCGATCCAGGCAACGGCACCGAGCGTCTTGCCGCGGACCCGCTCAAGCTTGGCAGCGGAGATGACGACCTGCCACCGCAGGAGCGGGCGCGCAGGGAACGCACCAGGGAGCAGGCGGGCGGAATCGTCGGCTACGCCTGCGACCGCGACCTGCGCGTCGCCGTCTTTGCCCTCTCCGGCCGCGTGTATGTGGCCGATCTGGCAGGTGAGGGCGGCCCACGTGTCCGCGAGGTACCCGTGCATCACCCGGCGCTAGATCCACGCCCCGATCCGGACGGCAGGCGCGTCGCGTACGTCAGCGGCGGGGCGCTGCGGGTCGCCGACCTGCCCGCCGCCGCGGATGCAGGCGCCTGGGCCGAAGGAGCCGCAGGGACCCAGGATGACACCGCCCGGACCCCGGATCACGCTGCCGGGACCCCGGATCACATCCCCGGGACCCTGGATCACACCGCCGGGACCCTGGCTGACTCCGCCGGGACCCTGGATGACTCCGCTGGGACCCTGGATGACTCCGCCGGGACCCTGGCTGGCACGACCGAGGTCCGCGCCGCGCCCTTCCCGGACCGCGTGCTCGCGGCGCCAGAGAACAGCCAGGTCACCTACGGTCTCGCCGAGTTCGTCGCGGCGGAGGAGATGGGACGGCTGCGCGGCTACTGGTGGGCACCTGACGGATCCGCTCTGCTCGCGGCGCGCGTGGACGAGAGCCCGGTGCAGCGGTGGCACATCGCCGATCCCGCCAACCCCGGCCGGCCAGCCACGGAGGTCGCCTACCCGGCAGCCGGTACCGCGAACGCGGACGTCACGCTGGTGCTGGTCGGCCTCGACGGCAGGCAGACGCCGGTTGACTGGGATCAGGTCGCGTACCAGTACCTGGTGACGGTGTGCTGGGACGACGCCGGTGAGGACGGGCCGCTCTTCGTGGTTCAGGACCGCAGCCAGCAGCAGATGCGCCTGTTGCGGGCCGATCCGGCAACGGGCAGATGCGAGCTTGTGCATGCCGCCAGCGATGACGCGTGGCTTGACATCGTGCCTGGGGTGCCAGCATGGACCGCCGCCGGGGACCTGGTATGGACCGCCGACGCTGGTGGCGCGCGCAGGCTGTTCGTGTCGCCGCCCGCGGCGCTAGCCAGTGCCCCGCCCGCCACTCCGCCCGGCCTTCAGGTGCGCTGGGTGCTCGATGTGGACGGCGATACCGTGCTGTTCGCCGGTTCGGAGGAACCAACCGAGATCCACCTGTGGACCTACGGGCCTGCCGGGCTTACCAGGCTCACCAGCGAACCCGGGGTGTACAGCGGGCGCCGCGCTGGCGGCACCACCGTCATCGCGGAACGGACGCTCGGCGACGTCGGCACCCGGATCCGGATCGTGCGCGACAGGCGCGGTGAGAGCGGGGAAGCCGGGCCCGGAACCGTAGCAGAGATCTCCTCGTTCGCCGCCCGCCCGAATATCACCGACCCAAGGCCAGTGATCATTTCCGCGGGCTGGCGTGAGATCAGGACCGTGGTCCTGCTCCCGTCGTGGCACCAGCCCGGTGCTGCCAAGCTGCCCGTCCTGCTCGCCCCCTACGGCGGTCCGGGCCACCAGGAGGTGCTCGCCGCCCGCGGGGCCTACCTCGCGGCACAGTGGTTCGCGGACCAGGGCTTCGCCGTGGTGATCGCGGACGGCAGGGGCACGCCAGGTCGCGGCCCGCAGTGGGACCGGGCGATCCGCGGCGACCTCCCGGGCCCGGTGCTCGACGACCAGGTCGAGGCGCTGCACGCCGCCGCGGGGCGGTTCGGCGACCTGGATCTGCGCAGGGTGGGAATCCGCGGCTGGTCCTTCGGCGGCTGGCTGGCGGCGCTGGCGGTGATGCACCGCCCTGACGTGTTTCATGCCGCGGTGGCCGGCGCCCCTGTGACCGACTGGCGGCTGTACGACACCCACTACACCGAGCGCTACCTTGGCCACCCGGACGACGACAAGGAGGCCTACGAGCGCTGCTCCCTGCTGCCCGACGCGCCGCGGCTGGCACGCCCGCTGCTGCTCATTCACGGGCTCGCGGACGACAACGTGGTGGTCGCGCACACGCTCCGGCTGTCGTCGGCGCTGCTCGCGGCCGGCCGCCCGCACAACGTGCTGCCGTTGTCCGGGGTCACGCACATGGCAGCACAGGAAGAGGTGGCGGAGAACCTGCTGCTGCTCCAGGTGGACTTCCTGCGCCGATCCCTCGACCAGGTGGCCGGCCAGCCCAGTGCGGGCTAACGGCCGGGGCCTGATGGCGGCGCCTCACCTGGGCCTGGTGGCGGCTTCGGCGGCCGCGATCCACGCGGCAGCCGTTCAGGATGCGCGATCCACGCGGCAGCCGTTCAGGATGCGCGATCCACGCGGCAGCCGTTCAGGATGTCGGAAGAATCACAGAATGCAGCTAGAGTCACAGCGCCGTAGCATCACCCCGTGCCGCATGCTGAGATGGACTGCAATAAGGTTCGTCAGCAGCGCATGACCGGGCTCCGGGGCGGCCCGGGTCGCGCAGATGAATCCACGCGAGCAACGGAGGCGTCGGGCAATGACGCAGACCACGATCACGCCGGAGCGAACCCGGGCGAAGATCACCGCCAAGACCCTGCGGACCGACCCCTGGTGGCGCGAACCCGCCGTCACCGCCGTGCTGCTCACCATCTGGGTGCTCTATGCGGTGGTACGCGTCTTCATGGGCCGGTGGTACTGGGTGCCGCAGTACCACTACCTGACGCCGTTCTACTCCCCCTGCATCAGCGGCGCGTGCGCCGCGGGCTCGAGCAGCCTCGGCACCTGGTTCCCGAAGGTTCCCTCGATCGTGCCGTACGCGATCGTGTCGTTGCCGTTCATCCTCGGTTTCCGGCTGAGCTGCTATTACTACCGGCGGGCGTACTACCGCTCGTTCTGGCAGTCGCCGACCGCGTGCGCCGTGCGCGAGCCGCACGCCCGCTACACCGGGGAGACAAGACTCCCGCTCATCCTGCAGAACCTGCACAGGTACCTCTTCTTCATCGTGGTGCTCGTCTCCGTGCTCAACACCTGGGACCTGATCGACGCCTTCCACGGCAAGACCGGCGGGGTCGGCTTCGGCCTTGGCACGCTCATCATGCTGGTCAACGTTGTGCTGTTGTGGGCTTACACACTGGGTTGCCACTCGTGCAGGCACATCACCGGCGGGCGGCTCAAGCACTTCTCCAAGCACCCGGCCAGATACTGGATATGGACGCAGGTCTCGAAGCTGAACGCCCGGCACAAGCAGCTTGCCTGGACCACGCTGGGCACGCTGATGCTGGCTGATCTCTACATCATGCTCGTGGCCAGCGGCGCCATCTCCGACCTCCGGTTCTTCAATTGAGGTGACCACCAAAGATGACTGAGATCGAACGCCATTCTTACGACGTGGTGGTGGTCGGAGCGGGCGGTTCCGGGCTCCGCGCCGCCATCGAGGCACGCCTGCGGGGCAAGAAGACCGCGATCATCTCCAAGTCGCTGTTCGGCAAGGCACACACGGTGATGGCCGAGGGCGGCGCGGCGGCGGCGATGGGCAACGTGAACCCGCGCGACAGCTGGCAGGTGCATTTCCGCGACACCATGCGCGGCGGCAAGTTCATGAACAGCTGGCGGATGGCCGAGTTGCACGCCAACGAGGCACCCGACCGGATCTGGGAGCTTGAGGCCTGGGGCGCGCTGTTCGACCGCACCAAGGACGGGAAGATCAGCCAGCGTAACTTCGGCGGCCACGAGTATCCGCGGCTGGCCCACGTGGGCGACCGGACCGGGCTCGAGCTGATCCGCACCCTCCAGCAGAAGGTGGTCGCGCTACAGCAGGAAGACGCCGTGACGCACGGCGACCCAGAGGCGCGGATCAAGATCTTCGCCGAGACCACCATTACCCGGCTGCTCGCTAGCGGCGGCGTGATCGCGGGGGCGTTCGGCTACGCCAGGGACACCGGCAATTTCCTGATCTTCGACGCACCTGCCGTGGTGCTCGCGACCGGGGGCATCGGGAAGACGTTCAAGGTCACCTCCAACTCATGGGAGTACACGGGTGACGGGCACGCGCTCGCGCTGCTCGCTGGGTCGACCCTGGTCAACATGGAATTCGTGCAGTTCCACCCGACCGGGATGGTCTGGCCGCTGTCGGTGAAGGGCCTGCTCGTCACGGAGTCGGTGCGCGGCGACGGCGGCGTGCTGCGCAACTCCGAGGGCAAGCGGTTCATGTTCAACTACGTGCCAGACGTGTTCCGTGCGCAGTACGCGGACACGGAGGAAGAGGGGGACCGCTGGTACGACGATCCCGAGAACAACAGGCGCCCGCCCGAACTGCTGCCGCGCGACGAAGTGGCCCGGGCGATCAACTCCGAGGTCAAGGCGGGCCGCGGCACCGAGCATGGCGGCGTGTTCCTTGACGTGTCCACCAGGCTGCCCGCGGCGGAGATCCTGAAGCGGCTGCCCTCCATGTACCACCAGTTCAAGGAACTCGCCGACGTCGACATCACCAAGGAACCGATGGAGGTCGGCCCGACCTGTCACTACGTGATGGGTGGCGTGGAAGTGGATCCCGGACACCGAGTCGGCACTCACGCCGGGTCTCTTCGCGGTCGGCGAGGTGTCGGGCGGTATGCACGGCTCCAACCGGCTCGGCGGTAACTCCCTGTCCGACCTGCTGGTATTCGGGCGGCGGGCCGGCCTGCACGCCGCCGAGTATGTGGACACGATCGGCTCGCGGCCTGCCGCGGCCGACGCGGAGGTGGCCGCGGCGCAAGCGGAGGCGCTGGCGCCGCTCGAGCGGCACGCCGCCGGGCCGGGCGAGAACCCGTACACGCTGCACGGCGAACTGCAGCAGATGATGAACGATCTCGTCGGCATCATCAGGCGCGCGGAGGAGATCGAAAGCGCGCTCGGCCAGCTGGAGAAGCTCCGCGAGCGGGCAGCATCGGTCAGCGCGGCCGGCGGCCGTGCCTACAACCCCGGCTGGCACCTCGCACTCGACCTGCGGAACATGTTGCTCGTCTCGGAATGCATCGCGCGCGCCGCCCTCGAACGCGAGGAAAGCCGCGGTGGGCACACCAGAGACGACTTCCCGCAGATGTCGCCGGAATGGCGCAAGGTCAACCTGATCTGCTCGCTTGGCGGCAACGGGGTGGCGCTGAAACATCAGCAGCTCGAGCCGATGCGTGACGACCTGTTCAGGCTCTTCGACCGCGACGAGCTGAAGAAGTACATGACTGCCGGGGAGCTCGCCGCCGTAGCGGAGGCAGCGCCCGCGCAAGCGAACACCGCCACCGCGCAGGAGAAGACGCAATGACCTACAAGGCACAATTGCAGGTGTGGCGCGGCGACGCCGGGCAGGGTGAGCTCGCCGACTACCAGGTAGAGGTCAACGAGGGCGAGGTCGTGCTCGATGTGCTGCACCGGCTGCAGGCAACTCAGGCGCCGGATCTCGCGATCAGATGGAACTGCAAGGCCGGTAAGTGCGGCTCATGCTCGATGGAGATCAACGGGCGGCCGCGGCTCGCCTGCATGACCCGGATGAACACCTTCACCGAGGACGAGACCCTCACCGTGACGCCGATACGCACGTTCCCCGTCGTCCGTGACCTGGTCACCGATGTTTCGTTCAACTACGAGAAGGCGCGGCAGATCCCGGCGTTCACCCCGGATCCGGCGCTGAAACCCGGCGACTACCGGATGGCGCAGGTGGATGTGGAGCGCTCGCAGGAGTTCCGCAAATGTATCGAGTGCTACCTGTGCCAGAACGTGTGTCACGTCATCAGGGACCACGAGGACAACGAGGGCGCGTTCGCCGGCCCGCGGTTCCTCATGCGCATCGCCGAACTCGAGATGCACCCGCTTGATGTCGCGGACCGGCGGGAGATCGCGCAGGACGACTTCGGGCTCGGCTACTGCAACATCACCAAATGCTGCACCGATGTCTGCCCGGAACACATCAAGATCACCGACAACGCGCTGATCCCGATGAAGGAACGGGTGGTCGGGCGCAAGTACGACCCGCTGGTCTGGCTCGGCTCGAAGATCACCCGGCGGCGCCCGAACGACACGCCGAAGGTCCCAGGCAAGAAGTAGCAGCTGGATTGCGCGCCTTTCCATGATCCCGGAGCGTTACCGGCGGATATATCGCCGGAAACGCTCCGGGATCATGGATGCCAGGCGCCACTCCGCGCCGCCAAAGATCTACGAGACACTACGCCCTAGCTAGGCAAAGACGGCAAGGCGGGTCACGGCCCTGCCGCGGTTTGGCATGATTACGGGACTGAGGCGGGCAGGGCGCGTCCTGCCGTAGCGAGAGGCTGGCATGAGTCACCTGACCTACCCGGAAGCGGCAATAATCGGCCTGCTGCAAGGCGTGACCGAGCTCTTCCCCGTATCCAGCCTCGGCCACAGCGTGCTGCTCCCGGCGATCATCGGCGGCCAGTGGGCACATGACCTGAACGTATCCGCCAAGGAATCGCCGTATCTGGCGTTCATTGTGGGGCTGCACGTCGCGACGGCGATCGCGCTCGTGGTCTACTTCTGGCGTGAGTGGGTCAGGATCGTCGGCGGATTCCTCTCCTCGATCCGCGACCGCCGGATCGAGACCGCTGACCAGCGGCTCGCCTGGATGATCATATTGGCCACCATCCCCGTGGGTATCTCAGGCTTGTTGCTCGAGAAGGCGTTCCGCGTGTTTCTCGGCAAGCCGATCCCCGCATCGGTCTTCCTGACGCTCAACGGCCTGGTGCTCTTCGGGGGTGAACGGCTGCGAAGGAAGGCATCCCGCCGCGCGGACGAGGAGGTCGCGGCCGAACTCGACAGCTCCGCCGGGCCAGGCAAGCACGCGGGCGGCCATCGCGCGCTGCGGCAGCAGGAGGCGGCGCTCGACCTCGCCTCGGACCGGCGGCTCGCCGACGTCGGTTACCTGCAAGCCTTGATCATCGGTTCCGCGCAGGTCCTCGCCTTGCTGGCCGGCATCAGCCGGTCGGGCGTGACCATGGTGGCCGGCCTGCTCCGCGGCCTGTCACATGAGGACGCTGCGAGGTTCGCGTTCCTGCTCGCGACGCCCGTCATCCTGGCGGCCGGAGCGCTCAAGATCCCCGACCTGACGGGTCCGCTCGGCAAGGGGATCCACGGCCAGATCCTGGTCGGCAGCGTGCTTTCGTTTGCCGGCGCGTACCTGTCGGTTCGCTTCCTGACCAAGTATTTTCAGACCCGGACGCTCACCCCGTTCGCGATCTACTGCCTGGTAGTCGGCATCGGCAGCTTCATCTACCTGAGTGCCACATAGACCGCGCGGCGAGCTGACGGCGCCGAACTGAACGGCGCGCGGGTGAGCGGCCACGGCGCACGGGTCCGCAGGGCCTTCACCTGATCGGCTGACAGCCGATCACCAGCCGGGGTGTGACGCGGCGGTACAACGAGACCGCACGCGGCAGCCGTTAGGGATCATCATCCGAATCTCTGCCAGGAACGGCGGGCGGATAATCCCGGCGCGGGCAGGCCGCTAATCCCGGCGCGGGCAGGCCGCTCACCGCGGCAAGCGGCGGGGACGGCCCTGGATGGACCGTCCCCGCCGCTAGCCAGAGTGTCAGTGGAAGAAGGATTGGATGTAGCGGCTGGGCGAACCGACGCCGGTGGCGTCGTCGTAGCCCTTGGTGGCGCGCAGGGCGTCCGCGCCCTCACCGTTGATGCCTAGCGTGCGCAGGAACGTCACGAGCGGCAACTGCCTGGTCGATGGATTGGTGTAGTTGTTGCGAACCTGGGCGAGCCTGACACCCGGCCCGAACGGGAAGTCGGTCACGTCGCGGTACGCCGGCGTGCCGTACCTGTGGTAGATCCCGGGGTTGGCGAAGCCAATCACATGCCCCGCCGCCTGCTGCGCGTCCGCCTCGATACCCGCGAACACCGGGCAGGCGACGCTGGTGCCGCCGATCCGGCTGAGCGAGAAGGCGAAGGTCGTCCCGTCCGGCTGCAGCGTGGTCTGCCCGAGGAGCATGCCCGTGCCCGGGTCGGCGAGCGCGGACACGTCCGGCACCACGCGCATCGGGGTCGGGCTGATCGTGCCGTCAGGTAGCCGTCTCGACAGCCTGCTCGGCACGACGCCACGCTGGTAGAAGGGCTGCTGGTACAACGTGCTCGTGCCGCCGCCGCCGGAGCCGTCGTAGTCGTCCGGGTACTTACCTGGCGGCGGGTACAGCCAGGAGGTGCCGCTCGGCGCGAGCGGGTCGTTCATCGTGCCCCAGGAGGTTTCGAACTGGTAGTTGTTGCGCTTGCCGATGGCCAGGCTGGTGCCGCCAACGGACGTTACCCAAGGACTGGACGTCGGATAATCAACCTGAGTCTTATCCGAAATGCCTGGGTCCTCGCGCAGTGACTCGTATCCGCTGTCGCCCGAGGAGAAGAGGAAACCGATTCCCTCGGCCGTGCCGGCCCGGAAGATCAGGTCGAACACATTGGTGATCGTGGCGTCGTCCGCGGGTTCGCCAAACGAGTTGCTCGCGATGCTGGCCAGGTGGTTGTTCACGATGAACGCCAGCGACTCGGCCAGGTCGGAGTCCTGGCAGCTGGCGGCAGCCACGAAGCGCACCTTGGCGTCCTGCGCCTGACCGTGCACCGCCTCGATGTCCAGCGTCTGCTCGCCGTACCAGCCCTGCGCGTCGCACTCGTCCGGCGCGGTTTGGGTGAAGGTGGACGGCAGGTACTGCTTGTACTGGCCTGAGCGGAACGGCTGGTCGCCCGTTGCCTTCGCGAACTGGTTGGCGTCGCCAGGCATCGTCGGTGAGGCGTACGCGTCGACGATCGCGACCGTCTGGCCCTTGCCGGTCATCCCGGAACTTGTCACGCCGTACACAGAGCGGATCTGGCGCTGGGTGTAGCCACACACATTCCACGGCTGGTGGGCGCCGTAGGCCTTCGGCTCGCTCGTCGCGATCTTCTGGTCGTAATAGGTACCGCACGGCGGCGCCACCCAGTAGTTGGGCCCGGGCGGCGGTAGCGTGTCCGCCGGCGTCGCCAGGTGCGGCGCGGTGTCGAGGCCACTGACGGTCAGGACGGAACCCGCGATCGAGCTAGGGGCGCTGGCCGCTTGTTCCGGCGCGCGGTACATGTGGCCATTGGGGGCCTTGAACTTGCCGAAGTGCACGCCGAACGCGCTGCGTGCCGCTGCGACAGAACCGCTCACCGAGACGTAGCCCGCTATCTGGCTGTCCACCCCCGTGACCCGGAGGCCCGCCGACCTTGCCCAGGACTCGATGGCGGTGATCTGCGCCGTCGTCGCGCCGTACCGCGCATGCACCTGCGCCGGGCTGAGATAGTGCCCGTAAAGCGCGCTGCCCGGGGTGGATACCGCGGTGGCGTATGCCGTCAGGCCAGCTAAATCACGCCCTGCCAGGTAGATCCGGGCGTTCACGGTGCCGGAGTCAACGGCCGGCGCCGCCGGCCCGCCGTGGGTGGTAGCCCAGGCCGGGTGGGTGCCGGGAATCGCTAATCTGTGTGTCGCCGCCTGCGCGCTGGTGGCCGCGGCCAGCCCGCCGGCTGCGAGCGCGCCCGCCGCCACTGTGGCGGTGACCGCACGGCGGATGACTACTTGTGACATGCACGCGTCCTTTCCCTGGGGACGTGGCGCGCCCAGCGGCGCGCCAAGTAGGCCAGCGACCTTCAGGCATGCCAGTCAGGATGAGCTCTGGCAGGCCGCCGGTCATCAGCGGATACGCTGCGCCAAAAGCTCCGATTTCGCAACGAACTCTCCGCATTTTGACGAAATCGGTATCACTTGCCCCATCGGGTCGGCCCCGCGTCGTAGCGTCGCGGGGCGGGGGTGCGCGGGTGGCGGGGCAATGGCTTGTATTTGGCGGGGTGCCTGCCAGAAGTGGCCGGTTCCGCGACGCGCGGACGCTCGCACGCTGGCCAGTGCAGTACCGCATTGATCCTTCGGGGTTCAGGTCCAAGCGGTCGGGTCGGCCTGGTAGAGGCCGCAGGCGCAGCCGGGGGCTTCTTGCGGGGTGCCGATGGGGCCGCCGCTGGCCAGGATCAGTCATCAGTCAGGCACTGACCGCCGATGGTTCCGGGATCGGTGCGAAACCTCGCGCCTGCACGCCGCAGCGCGGCACAATTCTCGTCATCGCCGCATTGACCGAGATCACCAAAGCCGCGCTGCGGCCCCGGCTACTGCGACGCGCTGCCGCCCGCTGGCCCCAGCTGTCTGACGTCACGGTGCGTTTCCGTGGCCAGCACGCCTATATTGGCGCCGCCGTCACCGGCGGCGGCGAACCGCTCAAGCTGTGCCGCCTCACCTGGAAAGGCTCGCCAGACGCGTGGCACTTCGCGATCTACGAGTACAGCGGCGACCGCTACGCCGACTCATTGCTGCCCGGCGGCGGCTGGACCGGCACACCAGAGGCCACGCTCGACTGCGCATGCGGCCTCTACCTCAACGACCCATCCGCGTATTTCGAACCCCCGAAGGACTAACGCGGCGCTGCAGTAGCCTGGCGCATCGGCGCGCCTTTCCCCATCAATAAGTAATAGTGGGCATTCTCGGGCGGACCACCATGATCACGATCTTGCGGGAGGCCCGCTGTTCGTGGCGACGTTGTTATTGCGGCCTCTAGATATGGCAGCGTCCCGCCGTCTTCAAGCGTGGCCAGGGTATGGACGCCGCGGTTATGTTGCGCAGCGCCGGGAGCGCTCAGCCCACGATCCCGAAGTGGCCGAGCAGGCTTGCGGTCTGCGCGTCCCCGGCGTGCGCCAGGTACGATAGGCCGAACAGGTTTTCAATCGTATGGGTCACGCTGTAGTGGTCGAAGAAGGTGCCATCAAGGTCATTGGCCGGGGTGTACGGGTCGATCACGAAGAACGGGACGTGGCACGAATCCTGATGGGTGCTTGTACCCTTGGTCACCGGCATGTCCAACGCCTCGTTGGTGCAATTTTCGCCAGTGACCGTGTCGTTCCCCGTGCCTTCGTCATAGGTGACGAGCATCAGCGTGTTCCCGGACTGGTACTCAGGCGACGCCTGCACGATGGAGGTAAAGGCCTGCAGCCATGTGTCAGCCGCCTTCAGCGCACACGAGCCGCCGCAGGAATTCTCACCGTCGTTGCTGAGCCCGGGCGTGATCCAATTGAACGACGGCAGGTTTCCGGCCTGCAGGTCGTTCCAGAACGCGCCGGACTGAGCCGTCAGGCTCGCCACAGGCACGTCGCGCGCCTGGCATTCCGCCTTGCTGATCCCGGTGTAGAAGATCACCGGATTGTGGCCAATCTTGTAGTCGCCGCTGCTGGTGGGATCACACGCGGTCGGCATCGCCTCTTCGTATGCCTTCCACGTCAGCCCGGCCGCGTCAAGCTGCGAATATAGGCTCGAGCTCGGGTCGGCGCACGTGCTGACATGCCCGCATCCGGGCGGGCTCGCGGCCGGGAATTCACCGGCGCTGAGCGCCAGGTAGTTCGCCGCGCTCGTATGCGTCGCGCCGAACATGGCCGTGCCCACGCCGCACTGAGCGGCGAGCGAGGTCTGGAACGGTGCGCTTGCGCTGCCCACGACCTGCTTGTAGCTGCGGTTCTCCATCATCACCACGATGACATGCTTGATAGCGGGCGCCGCGCCGGTCGCGCCGCACAGCGGGAGCATGGCAGCGGTCGCGTTCGTCGAGACCGGCACACCGGCCAGAAGGGCTGCGGCGGCGACGAGCGTCATGAAGATGTGTCGCATGCACTTACTCCCTGCTCAAAGACGAAGACTGCCGTTGCCCGCTGCTGGCCGAAAGCGATCGCGCTCGGACGGTGTGGCGGTGACCGGGGATCACACGTGTTCGTGGCGTGTCACGGAGATCAGCACAATTCCCCAGCCTTCCACTGGAGTGTGGAAGCACCGTTGAAGGAGACAGCCGAACGGGCCGGGCACCAACGGCCAAAGCCAGCGGGCGGAGTATCCGAACCTCAATCACCTGCACCCCGCTGGCGTCGGGGCTCCTGCAAATTGGATAAAGTATACAAGAACAATGTTTTCCTGCCTAGACTTCCCTTTTGGGCAGGTCGTATGGAATCCTCCGACACCGAAGAAGTCGGCGATAATTGGCCAGCCAGCGCGGTTACAGCGGACGATTCGCGCACGGCGTCCCATGCAGATCATGATCCGAGCCGATATTCAACGCAGTTATCGCGCGCGGGCGTCCCGAGGTGACGGACGACACAACCCCTGCAACGGGCCATTGGCGGGCCCGGCGCAGGCAGGCGCTCAATCTGATGCGGCAGCGAGCCCTAGGGCGCGGCGGCGGTCCGGGGCGGCGCGACGCCTCACTGGCGGGCGCGAGCGCGGCGGGCGCGCATCCGCTCCCGCTCCCGCGCGTCGAGCACGACCTTACGCAGCCGCACCGCGGCGGGCGTGACCTCAACGCACTCGTCGTCCGCGCAGAACTCGAGCGCCTGCTCCAGGCTGAGTAGCCGAGGCGGCACCAGCCGCTCGAGTTCCTCGCCCGTTGACTGGCGCACGTTCGTCAGCTTCCGCTCGCGGCCGATATTCACATCCATGTCACCCGGGCGGGAGTTCTCGCCGACGATCATGCCCTCGTAGACCTCGGTGCCAGGCGACACGAACAGCGATCCCCGCTCCTGCAGCCCGAACATCGCGTACGGCGTCGCGGATCCGCCGCGATCGGCCACCAGCGAGCCCGAGGGCCGTGTGCGCAGGTCACCGAACCATGGCTGGTAGCCGTCGAACACGTGGTGGGCCACACCGGTGCCGCGCGTGTCAGTGAGGAACTCGGTCCGGAAACCGATCAGCCCGCGGGCCGGGACCACATACTCGAGCCGGACCCAGCCGCTGCCATGGTTGGTCATCTGCTCGAGCGGCCCTTGCGGACCGCGAGCAACTGGCTGACCCGGCCGTAGAACGCCTCAGGTACATCTACGGTGAGCCGCTCCACCGGTTCGTGCACCTTCCCGCCGATCTCGCGCGTGACGACTTGGGGCCGGCCGACGGTGAGCTCGTAGCCCTCCCTGCGCATGGTTTCCACCAGCACGGCGAGCGCAAGTTCGCCGCGGCCCTGCACCTCCCAGGTGTCCGGGCGCTCCGTCGGGAGCACGCGCACGGAGACGTTGCCGACAAGCTCGCGGTCCAGCCGGGCGGACACGAGCCGCGCCGTGATCTTCGTGCCCTTGTCACGACCGGCCATCGGCGACGTGTTGACGCCGATCGTCATGGATATCGCGGGCTCGTCGACGGTGAGCAGCGGCAGCGGGCGCGGGTCTTCGGGGTCGGCAAGGGTCTCACCGATCATGATCTCGGGGATTCCGGCGACCGCGATGATGTCCCCGGGCCCCGCAGATTCGGCGGGGACGCGGTCCAGCGCAGCCGTTAGGTACAGTTCCGTGATTTTCACCCGTTCGATGCTGCCGTCACGGCGGCACCAGGCAGCCTGCTGGCCGCGCGAGATCGTTCCCGACATCATCCGGCACAGCGCGATCCTGCCCAGGTAGGAGGAGGCGTCCAGGTTCGTTACGTGCGCCTGCAGCGGTGCGGCCGGATCGTAATGGGGCGGCGGGATCGTCCCCCCAAGGACCGCGAAAAGCGGCACCAGGTCCGGCGAATCCGGCATCGTGCCGTCGGCAGGCCGCGTCAGCGATGCGCGCCCGGCGCGGGCCGAGGCGTAGACGATCGGGAACTCGATCTGCTCCTCGGTGGCGTCGAGGTCCAGGAACAGCTCATAGCATGCATCGACCACCTCGGCGATGCGTGCGTCAGGGCGGTCAACCTTGTTGATCACCAAAATCACCGGCAGCTCCGCCTGCAGTGTCTTACGCAGCACGAACCTCGTCTGCGGCAGTGGCCCCTCGCTCGCGTCCACGAGCAGCAGCACGCCGTCCGCCATGGAAAGGCCGCGTTCCACCTCGCCACCGAAGTCGGCGTGCCCCGGGGTGTCGATGATGTTGATGGTCATGCCGTCGCGGTGCACCGCCGTGTTCTTCGCCAGGATCGTGATGCCCTTCTCGCGCTCCAGGTCGCCTGAATCGAGGACGCGGTCAGCGATCTGCGCGTTCGCGCGGAAGGCTCCTGACTGCCACAGCATCGCGTCGACCAGCGTGGTCTTGCCGTGATCCACGTGTGCGACGATCGCGACATTGCGTAGATCGTCGCGTGTTGCAGTGGCTGCCGGGGCTGGGGCAGTGCCTGGCGGTGCGGGCATAGCGTATGCCTGAACTCCATTTGGGTGTTCGCGGGATGGGCCGCTGAATCTCGCGGCCTGCACAGTCTATTCGAACCCCCTTCCCGAACGGCTGCGCGTCTGCGCCACCCACGCCAGCTGGCACAGTCCTCGGCCACGACCGGCCCCGCCCGTGCCGGCCCCGCCCGTTCCGGCCCGCCCGTTCCGGCCCCGCCCGTTCCGGCCCCGCCCGTTCCGGCCCCGCCCGTTCCGGCCCAGCCCGTTCCGGCCCCGCCCGTTCCGGCCCTGCGGGCAACGGGATCATGAGCTCGCCCGGCCCGCGCGGGATTTGGGCCGAGACGGCGCGGGCAGGTAACAGTGCCCCGGCCCTGCGCCGGAACATGCGGAGAGGGCCCCGGCCGTGCCATTTCTGTATAGAACATACGTTCTGGCCGTGTTACGGTGAGGCATGACCGTGCAGCTTCCGCCGGGGTGGCCGGCCGGAGTGCACCCTCCCGGTACAGAACGGTTCGAGGAGACGGCGGTCGCCTGGCTGCTCGACGTCGTGCCGCCCGATTACCGGCTCCACGGCGTGCTGCGCCGCTACCCTGTGGCCCTCGCCCATCTGGCCCGCCATCACGTGCACGCGTGCGCTGAGGGCGCCAGGCAGGGATACCGCACCGCGCGAACCGATCTCGCCGCGACGATGCCGCCCCATGCGTGCACCGCCGTGCTTGCCGCCTACCGCAAGGAAGGCCGCAGGCTCGCGGCAGCGGCCGTCGCGGTCGACCTCGTAGAAGAAGCCCTTCGCAGCCAGAAGTCGATCGCCCGATTGCCCTGAACCAAGTCGGCGCGACGCTCGATGCTGCCCGCGATCTGGCTGCCCGGCGGAACTGGCTGCCCGGCGGAACTGGCTGCCCGGCGGAACCGGCTGCCCGGCGGAACCGGCTGCCCGGCGGAACCGGCTGCCCGGCGGAACCGGCTGCCCGGCGGAACCGGCTGCCCGGCGGAACCGGCTGCCCGGCGGAACCGGCTGCCCGGCAGAAAATGCGTATCTTTACCGTTTCATACCAATTGTTATGATCTGCGCGGCAGGCCAGCCGTCGATTCGTGTCGAATAGCCGCCGACCTTCATGATCGTGGTACCTCAGCCGTGAATATCGCGGGTAAGGTACCACGATCATGAGTTTGCGGGCTTAAAGCGCTCGCATTACGATCAGCGCCGTGTCGTCCGCGGGGGGCGTCGGCGCGAAATCTCGGACGGCTCGCATGATCCTGGCCGCGACCGCGCCAGCATTCAATCCGGCGCACTCGGCAAATAGCCGGCTCAACCCGTCCTGGTCGTCAAGCAACTGACCGGCATAACGCCGCTCAGTCACGCCATCAGTCACACAGAGCAGCACATCGCCTGGCTCAAGATCTACAGTCTTGCTGCGGAACGCGACGTCGTCGAGCACTCCGAGCAGCGGCTGGGGGTTGGCGGCCGGCTCTGGTTTGCCCTCGGCCCGCAGCACCAGCGGCAGCGGATGCCCGGCGCATACCAGGGAGACCCGCGTCGGGGCCGGTCGCCACGGCTGTGACCCAGCCGGCCCAGCGGAAGCAGCGGACTCACCGGACCTAGCCGACCCAGTCGGCTCAGCGACCCCAGCCGACCCAGCGGACCCAGCGGACCCAGTCGGCTCATCGAGCCCAGCCGATCCAGCGGACCCAGCCGGCTCAGCGAGCCCAGCCGACCCAACCGACGCAATCGGCCCAGCGAGCCCAGCCGACCCAGCCGACCCACCGGGCTCACCGGACCCAGCCGATCCACCGGACTTACCGGGCCCGCCCGACCTACCGGGCTCACAAGATCCAGCCGATCCACCGGACTTACCGGACCCAGCAGACCCACCGGACCCAGCAGACCCGACCGGCCCAGCGGACCCAGCTGAGCCGGCGGGGACCGCGCCGTTGTGGTTCGCCTCAGCTGCGTCCGCGCCGCCATTGGCTGAGCCATTGACCGTGGGCGCAGAGCCCGTTGCCACCGAGCCCGTTGCCACCGAGCCCGTTGCCACAGAGCCCGTTGCCACAGAGCCCGTTGCCACAGAGCCCGTTGCCACCGAGCCCGTTGCCACCGAGCCCGTTGCCACAGAGCCCGTTGCCACAGAGCCCATGGTCACAGAGCCGGTTGTCGCAGAGCCTGCAGTCGCGGAGCCGTTAGGTGGAGGGCTCTGACGCGCGGTGATGATCTCGCCGTGCACCAGCGTGACGAACCGTGCGCGTGGGCCTTCGTCAAGGATCAGCTGGTTCAGCCGATCGAGCACCGCGGCGATCCCGCGTCCCTCCCTGGCCAGGATGCGCATCGAGGTTCTGGCCAGGCCGGTGACCGCGGCCGCTTCCGGGCCCGTGCCGCACACGTCGCCGATCGCGAACCGCCAGCGGCCCTCGCCGACGGGAAACACGTCGTAGAAGTCACCGCCGACCTCGTTTCCCTCCCCTGCGGCCTCGTATTCCACCGCGAGATCCACGCCGGGCACGCGTGGCACCTCCGGCGGCAGCAAACTGCGCTGCAGCGCGCGGCTGGTCTGCAGTTGCTGCGAGTACAGGCGCGCGTTGTCGAGGGCGAGCGCGGCCCGCCGGCCAAGATCCTCCACCATCTCGATGGCCTCGCGCGGGAACCTGTCACCACGGGGGCGGCCGATGACGAACGCGCCGAGCACCCGGCCACGCGCGACGAGCGGGCAGCACCAGACCGCGTCGGAGGCCAGGTCGGCAGCCCCGGCTGGCAACGCTGACCCTGGCAGCCCAGAAAGTGACCACCGGAGTGCGCCCGCTCGCGAAGGCACCTGCGGCGGCGGCATGCGGTCGAGCAGGGCGCCGAGCGCGTCAGCGAGTGCCTCGTCCGAATGCCATACGTAGGCCGGGCGCGGTACGTCGTCGCCATCGGCGCGATCGGCTCCGGTGAAGCTATCGGCCCCGTCGGCTCCGTTAACCCTTTCCGCGCTGTCTCTGCCTCTTCCGCTGCCTCTTCCGCTTCTCTTCCGCTGCCTCCTCCGCTGCCTCCTCCGCTGCCTCCGCTGCCTCCGCTGCCTCCCACGAGGTAGACGGCGCACCAGGTGGCCAGCCGCGGAACCACGAGCTGGGCCGCGAGAGCGATTGTCTTGTCTTGGTCGAGCGTGCCAGCGAGCAGGTCACTCGCCTCCGCGAGGAAGCTGATCCGTCCTCGCCGCGTGCGTTCGAGCTCGGCGAGCCGCGCCCGCTCGAGAGAAAGCGCGACCCGGTCAGCGACCTGTTGCAGATGTTCCGCGTCGAAATGGTCGAACCTGTCAGGCTCGGCGGCCGCGGCGGCGAGCATGCCTGTCACCCGGCCCTCGGCCAGGAGCGGAACCGTCACCAAGGACCTGGCCGCGGCCGATTCCTTCGCGGCGGAAACGGAGGGTTCATTCCCCACGGAAACCGCCGCATCGTTCCCGGCGGGCGTCGCCGCATCGGTGGCGCCGGGAGTATCGGCGGCGAGCCTGCTCAGATCGTCGTAGACCGCGGGCAGCCGGGAAGAACCGCCCACGTCGTCGGGCGCCTGCGCGAGTCTTGCCGCGGTCCTGGCGAGGCCGGCCAGCAGCTCCGGGTTACCAATCCCCGCGCCTGCCCGTATCCGCAGCTCGCCGTCCTCGTCGGCGACGAGCGCGTACGCGGCGTCGGCGCCCGCCGTGTCACGGGCGGTCTCCACGGTGTGCCGCAGCAGTTCGTCGTAGCTGAGCCGGCCGATGGCCGCCATCGGGTCGTCAGCCTCGTCCGTGAGCATCACCCGAGCCGCGCCGTCAGCGGCGTTAGGGGCGGCCCGTGCAGGTGTGTGCCCGAATACCTCGCCGGTCCACCCAAGGCCGGGCTCCTGCTTGGCCGCGGGTCCCTCAGCGACTGCCATCCGGAACCAGACTGCCTTCGCTGTTCTCGCGTAGCTCACGCCCCACGACGAGGCGAGGGCCGCAGGCAGCATGAGCCCACGGCCGTTGGTTCGATCGGCGTCTTCTGCCGCGCCGTTCGTCTCGCCAAGCGTGCGGGCGGGATGACGGTCCCGTACGGCGACCTCGACCTCGCTGCCGTCCAGCCGGCAACTGACCTGGAGCTGTGTGCCCGCGTGGACGATGGCGTTGGTCACAAGTTCGCTGGTCAGGAGAACCGCGTCATCGACGAGCCGACCCGAGCGATCGGCCAGCTGCCAAGAACGGAGCGTCTCCCGCACAAAACGCCGTGCGGCGGCAGCGGCGGCAGGCTCCGGTTCGTAGGCCGCACTTGCGGCGAGATCGCGGCGCGCCTTCACATGCCCTCTTGGTGTCGTTACGTGATGTCCGACGCTGTCATCGTGACACACTCGTGACGGTGATACATCCTAAGGAGTCGAACCTGGTTTCGTCGGCCGGCTGGCAAAGCCGCCCCCACGAGGCTAATTAGTCCTGGCCAAATAGCAACGAAATACGCGGAGCATGAGCAGCAGACGGAGCACAGCGCCATCGGCGCCAGCGGCGACCGCTGATCGCGATGCGACAACGACGACCGCGAGCCGACGGAACCGCGACGGCACAAGCGCAGGAAATGGCGGTGGCGACGGCGGCGGAGCGGATCAGGCCAGGCGTTACACCGACGCCGACCTCGAGCCCATACGCGCGGCACTGGCCGCGCTGAGCGACGGCGATTTCCGGCCGCGCCGATTGCCGCCCCCGATCCCGAACGGCTCCGGGGGTGCACTCGCCGAGATAACCGCGCTCGTCGATGAGGTTGGCGGCCAGCTTGCCCTGCATGCCTCTGAGGTGACGCAGATGGCTGTCCAAGTGCGTGACATCGCACAGGTCGCCACCGCGGTCGCCAAGGGGGACCTGTCACAGAAGATCACTGTCGACGCCCAGGGCCAGATGCTGCAGCTGAAACAGACCATGAACACGATGGTGGACCAGCTTTCCGCATTCGCCGACGAGGTGACCAGGGTCGCGCGCGAGGTCGGCACGGAAGGCAACCTCGGCGGCCAGGCCCATGTCCGCGGCGCGTCGGGCGTGTGGGCGGACCTCACCGACTCGGTGAACGGGATGGCCTCCAACCTGACCGTCCAGGTCCGCGGCATCGCACAGGTCGCTACCGCGGTCGCCAAGGGAGACCTGTCACAGAAGATCACTGTCGACGCGCAGGGCGAGATACTCCAGCTCAAGGACACGATCAACCTGATGGTGGACCAGCTTTCCGCGTTCGCCGACGAGGTCACCAGGGTCGCGCGCGAGGTCGGCACGGAAGGCAACCTCGGCGGCCAGGCCCATGTCCGCGGCGCCTCAGGCGTGTGGAAGGACCTCACCGACTCGGTGAACGGCATGGCCTCCAACCTGACCGTCCAGGTCCGCGGTATCGCACAGGTCACCACCGCGGTCGCCAACGGTGACCTGAGCAAAAAGATCACTGTCGACGCGCAGGGCGAGATACTCCAGCTCAAAGACACCATCAACACGATGGTCGACCAGCTTTCCGCATTCGCCGACGAGGTCACGAGGATGGCCCGCGAGGTCGGCACGGAAGGCCGCCTCGGCGGCCAGGCCCAGGTCCGCGGTGTGTCGGGCACGTGGAAGGGCCTGACAGACAACGTCAACTTCATGGCAAACAACCTGACCAGCCAGGTCCGTAACATCGCACAGGTCACCACCGCGGTCGCCAACGGTGACCTGAGCAAAAAGATCACTGTCGACGCGCAGGGCGAGATACTCCAGCTCAAAGACACCATCAACACGATGGTCGACCAGCTTTCCGCATTCGCCGACGAGGTCACGAGGATGGCCCGCGAGGTCGGCACGGAAGGCCGCCTCGGCGGCCAGGCACAGGTCCGCGGCGTATCAGGGATCTGGGAAGACCTGACAGACAACGTCAACTCGATGGCGTACAACCTGACCAGCCAGGTCCGCGGCATCGCCCAGGTGGCAACGGCGGTAGCGGGCGGTGATCTGAGCAAGAAGATCACCGTTGACGCGCGTGGCGAGATTCTCGAGCTGAAAACCACGATCAATACGATGGTCGACCAGCTCTCCGCGTTCGCCGACGAAGTGACCAGGGTCGCGCGCGAGGTGGGCAGTGAGGGGCGCCTTGGCGGCCAGGCCCAGGTCCAAGACATCTCAGGGACCTGGAAGGGCCTCACAGAAAGCGTCAACGAACTCGCGGGCAACCTCACCACTCAGGTGCGCGCGATCGCCGCCGTGGCCAGCGCCGTGGCAGAGGGCGACCTCACCCAGTCCATCCAAGTGGAGGCGCGCGGCGAGGTCGCCGAACTCAAGGACAACATCAACTTGATGGTTGCCCACCTTAGGGATACAACCAGTACCAACCAGGAGCAGGACTGGCTGAAGACCAACCTGGCGAGGATCGCGGGCCTCATGCAGGGCCACCGCGACTTGCTCGACGTCGCACAGCTGATCATGAGTGAGCTGACTCCGCTGACCTCCGCCCAGTTCGGCGCCTTCTTCCTCGCCGACTACCCACGGGTCACGGACGGCACCACCGCCGAGCCGATCCTCAGAAGGATCGCCGCGTACGGCTTCCGCAAGAAGGGAACCGCGGAGTTTTCGTTCGGCGAAGGACTTGTTGGCCAGGCCGCTGTGGAGGGCAAGCCGATCCTGATCACCGAGGTGCCCAAGGACTACATCACGGTCGGGTCCGGCCTCGGCGAAGCCGCTCCCGCCAGCATCGCGGTGCTGCCGATCCTGTTCGAAGACCAGGTGCTCGGCGTGCTCGAAGTCGCCTCGCTGCGCCCGTTCAGCGACACCCACCTTGCCTTTCTGGATCAATTCGTTGGCACCATCGGCGTTACCATCAACACGATCATGGCGAACTCGCGGACCGAGGCGCTGCTCACCGAGTCGCAGCGGCTCGCCCAGGAGCTGCAGGAACGCTCAGACGAGCTGCAGCGCCAGCAGGCCGAGCTACGAAGGTCGAACGCGGAACTCGAGGAAAAGGCTGCCCTGCTTGCCAAGCAGAACCGGGCCATCGAGGTGCAGAACTTCCAGATCGAGCAGGCGCGGCGGGCGCTCGAGGAGCGCGCACAGCAGCTAGCGCTTTCTTCAAGGTACAAGTCGGAGTTCCTCGCCAACATGTCGCACGAGCTGCGCACCCCGCTGAACAGCCTCCTCGTGCTCGCCAAACTCCTGTCGGAGAATCCAGACGGCAACCTGACCGGTAAGCAGGTGGACTTCGCGAGGACAATTCACGAGTCGGGCAGCGATCTGCTCCAGCTGATCAACGACATCCTGGACCTGTCCAAGGTCGAGGCGGGCAAGATGGACGTGCACCCACAGGTTCTCGCCATGGCGACGCTGGTGGAGTACGTGGAGGCCGCATTCAGGCCAGTGGCGGTCGACAAGGGCCTCACGTTCCGTGTCGAGGTTTCTGCTGACGTGCCCGAGCAGCTGTTCACCGACGAGCAGCGGCTGCAGCAGGTACTGCGCAACCTGCTGTCGAATGCGGTGAAGTTCACCGCCGCAGGTGACGTGCGGCTGCAGATATCACATGTCACCAACGTCGACTTCAGCGGCTCGCTCGCGGCCGAATCCGAGGTTGTGGCGTTCGCCGTGACCGACACCGGCGTGGGCGTCGCCGAGGATAAGCTGCGCCTGATCTTCGACGCGTTCCAGCAGGCCGACGGCACGACCAGCCGCCGCTACGGCGGGACCGGCCTTGGCCTGTCTATCAGCCGTGACATCGCCCAGCTGCTTGGCGGCGAGATCCGCGCCCGCAGCAGGATCGGTCGCGGCAGCACATTCACCCTGTACCTTCCCGTCAGGTATCCGGTTGCCAGGTCGGCATCCGGTAGCGGCCCCCGCGGACCTGCGGGACAAGCCGGGCAGGCCCGGTTCGCGGCGGGGCCGCGCCACGCCGGTACCGGGGCAAAACCAGCGGCCCGCACCGCAGCCGCGCCGGACGGGCCAGCCGGGGACGGGCCAGCGAGGTCCGCGCCAGGGGACGGGGCAGCACGGCCCGCGCGCGGGCATGCGGCCATCGATAGCAAGGGCCCGACCGGGGCCCGACCGGCTCAGGCTCCCAACGGCGAAACCAGGACGCGCGCCGAACGGACAAAGGAGCGTGCGCTGAGCGCGGAACCGGATCCCGGCGACGCGCTGAATGGCGCAAAGATCCTTATCATCGATGACGACGTTCGGAACGTCTTCGCGCTCACCAGCGTGTTCGAGAGGTGCGGCGCTCAAGTGCTCTACGCGGAGAACGGCCGCGAGGGTATCGACGTGCTCGAGCGCACAGACGACATTGCACTTGTGCTCATGGACGTGATGATGCCTGAACTTGATGGCTACGCCACCACCGAGGCGGTACGCCGGATGCCGCAGTTCGCGAACCTGCCGATCATCGCGCTCACGGCGAAAGCGATGAAGGGCGACAGGGAGAAGAGCATTAGCGCGGGCGCGTCCGACTACATCCCCAAACCGGTTGACGTCGAGCACCTGCTTCAGGTGATGCGGCAGTGGCTGGAGCAAGCCGGCGCGCAATAACGCCGGCTGAGTGGCAATGTGCTATCGGCCACGCACATTTCGTTGCTTGGGCCGGTAACATCGAGCCCGGCTCGACCAACCGCGGCAGCCAGGAAAGGAAGCACACCAGGTGGCCGACAAGGTGAAGATCCTGCTGGTCGATGACCGCGAGGAAAACCTCGTCGCACTCGAGGCCATCCTCAGCTCGCTGGATCAGGCACTGGTATCTGTCCGGTCCGGTGAGGCGGCGCTCAAGGCACTCCTCACCGATGAGTTCGCGGTCATCCTCCTCGACGTGGTCATGCCGGGCATGGACGGCTTCGAGACCGCGACCCATATCAAACGGCGCGCCAAGACGCGCGACATCCCGATCATCTTCCTCACGGCGGTGAACGCCGACCCCGACTACGCGTTCCGTGGCTACGCGGCCGGTGCTGTCGACTACATCTCCAAACCCTTCGACCCGTGGGTACTGCGCGCGAAGGTGTCGGTATTCGTTGAGCTCTACGCCAAGAACCGGCAACTGCAAGCACAGGCCGAACTGCTTCGCGCCCAGTTGGACGGCCCGCTCGGCGGCGCCGAGTCCCTGATGGCGGAACTATCCGGGCGGCTTGCCGCGGTGGAGGATCAAGTCGCGGTGCTCGCGGGCCAGGCTTCCCTCGCCGTGGACAGCGTCATAGCAGACTCGGTATCCCGCCTCGAGGAACGGACCGGACGGCTGCGTGACGCGCTCGACGCCCTGCGGGCGCGCCGCTGACCAGCGACGCGCCGCGGGCGCGCCGATGGCGAGCCGACGACGCGCTGCGGGCGCCCTTGCGGGCCGACCGCGCGCATACGGTCAGCCGGGCAGCGCATGACGGCGCCTACCGGGTGGGTTCGAGCACCCGGAGGACCAGCATCGTCATATCGTCGCGCAGGTCGTTCAGGCTGAATTCCAGCACGAGCGCTCGCATCGCCGATATCACCTCGTGCGCAGCCCGCCCGGCCAGCGCAGCAAGCTCGTCGGTCAGACGGCCCTCGAAATAGGCGTTATCCGGGCTGCGCGCGTCTGTGACGCCGTCGGTGAAGAAGAACAGCATGTCACCAGGCTCCAGCTCCAGATCCGCCACGCCTGGCTCACAATCAGGGAAGAGACCGAGGGGCAGCCCGCCGCCCGGCAGCAGCCGCACCCGGCCGTCGGGCCGGACCAGCACGGGGCCCGGGTGCCCGGCCGAGCCGACGGTCATCCGCAGGATCGCGCCGTCCCAGCGCAAATGGGCCGCGATCGCGGTGACGAACCGGTCGTTGCCCGGCTGCGCCAGCATTACCTCGTTCACCATGCTGAGCACGGCGGCCGGGTCGGAGTTCCAATGTGCGAGGACGCGCACAGCATGCCGCGCCATCGCGGTGACCGTCGCAGCCTCCTCACCCTTGCCCTGGACGTCACCGATCGCCAGGCCCCAGCCGCCTGGGCTGTCGTAGACGTCGTAGAAGTCGCCGCCGACGTCCAGTCCCTCGGTGGCGGTGATGTACGCGGTCGCGATGTCCACGTCGGGTACTGGCGGTACGTCCCTTGGCAGCAGGCTCGCCTGAAGAGCCTCGACGACTTCGGACCGGCGCACGA
This sequence comes from uncultured Actinomycetota bacterium, assembly GCA_963727015.1. GTDB lineage: Bacteria > Actinomycetota > Actinomycetes > Streptosporangiales > Streptosporangiaceae > DATFVJ01. The sequence goes on from CAVSEV010000013.1 coordinate 481,909, forward strand.
ACATGCGGTCCACTTTGATTGCGAGCGCGACCTGCTCGCCGAGTTCCTCGACCAGCCCGAGATCTGCGACCTCAAGCGGCCCGTCGTCAGCCCGGCGGATCAAGGTCAGCGCGCCATAGCTGCGCTCGCCATCTGACAACGGCACGCAGAGGACTGAGGTGGCACCAAGCAGCGTGAGCACCGGCACTCCGGACTCCGTGGCACCCAGTACTGAGACGTCCTCGGCGTAGGCAAGCAGGCGGGACCGCTCGGACGCCTGTACCTCGCAGGGCAGCGAGCCAGGCTCAGGGTCAACCGCGCCGATTGCCCTGGTCAGGTCGGCCGTGCGGTCAGCTGGCGGGCCTACCACGAACTGGCGCTGCAACCGCTCGTCGTGGACGACATCGACTATGACCCACGCTCTGAGCTCGGCCGCAAGCAACCGCGCGCAGCGCTGCAGCGTGACCGACTCGTTGAAGGTGGCACTCTCAAGCAGCAGACGGGTGGTGGCGGTCATCAGATCCAGCCGCTGCGTCGCGTCGGCGACGGCACGGTCGGCAGCATCGCCACGGCCCGCCTGCCCATCGGCTGGTCCATGCCACTTGGGCCCGGGTGCGAACGCCGCCGGCCCAGCGACCGCGACGACTAGCGGCTCCGGCTCGCCCGCGAGTTCCACCAGGTCGATGGTCAGGGCCGTCTCGACCTTGCCGCTTGCGCTCTGCAGCCTGCACCTGACCCGACGCGGCCTACGCGTGCGGGCCAGCGCGTTGAGCTGCGTCTTCATCGCCGCCCGGCCCGAGAGGTCGACGAACGCCGTGAACGGCTTGCCGGTTGTGTACCCCGGCGGCACGCCGAGCAGCCCGCCCGCCTGGCGGTTGGCCCTGCGGACGGTACCGTCCGTCTCCAGCAAGAAGATCGGCGCGGGTGCATCCTGAAACACCGCTCTGAGCAGGCGGCGCTCCACGTCCCCCGGCCCCGGCCGCCGGGCTTCGTCCGCGGATCCAGTAGCGATCCGCGCCCGTACCTTGGTGAGCATGTCGACAGCAAGCTCGAGCTCGACGAGTGCGGCCTCCAGCGTCGGGCGGAGGGTCGCGCCCGGGATCTCGGCGGCCTGGCGCAGTTCATTGACGCGCGTCTCGAGCTCGGCAAGCTCGAGCTCCAGCTCGTCGGATTCTGATAGCTGGGACATGCGGGTCCAATCTGCGAAGCAGTCAGCAGGATGCTCGGTACTTGCGGAACACGCGGCGGCTTGCTCGCAGCCCGGTGACCGGATGGCTCTTGATGTATCGGGGCGGCGCTGGTGGTCTGTGCGAGGAGCCCGCTGAGCGAACGGCTGCGCGTCGCAAGGCCCTGGTTGCTCCCCAGGAGGGGGTAGTGGGCCTGCGCGCGACGACGACAACGCCGCGAGTCGCCTGCCGGGGGGTTGGCGTGGACCACAAAGCCAAGGAAAACTCCTCTCCCAGTCCACCTAATGCCACTACGGAGTTTATTCCGCGCACCCGCGCGACGCGCCGCGCGGGTGCACGGCAGTGCTCTTCCGGCGCTACGTCCCGCCTGCCCGTCTGAATCGCGGATCAGGTTGGGCCGGCACCCCGTCGAGCGAGGTGACGGAAGGCAGCGCGGGCCTTACTTGTTACCTCTAACCTCAGCCGTTCGGCGGTGCCGCGCCCCGCGAGCTCATCGTGCCCGCGCGCCTACGGTTGCCCGCGCGATCGGTTGCCGGCGCGCGATGCGCGGGCATCGAGCCTCGGTCTTCTTCGCGGCGGATGTTTGTCAACCGCACGGGGGGTAGTCAGGTGGCGACGCGCCCACCGGCGAAGGCAGACAGCCGGATGGGGCGCGGCAGCAGCACCGGAAAGACCGGTTCGTGAGGAGGCTGACGATGGTTCTCATCCTGCTGATTCTCGTCTTGGCACTGCTCCTTGGCGGCCTCGGCTTCGTGATCCACGCGCTTTGGTGGATCGCCCTGATCGTGCTCGTCGTGTGGCTCGTGGGCTTCCTCGTCCGGGCGGGTGAGGGAGCGCGCTGGTACCGCTGGTAGCCGAGGGCCGGCGGCGGGTGGCCGGATGACAGAGTCCGGATGACACTGGCCGGATGACAGAGGCCGGGACGGTGGCCGGATGACAGTGGCCGGATGACAGAGGCCGGGACAGAGGCCGGGGACGGTGGCCGGAGATATCACGCCCCGAGACACGGCCGGCGCTGGAAAGGCCGGCATTAGAAGGAAGGACGCACACAACATGACGGGCGCACTTAAGTCCAAGGCTGTGGCATTCCTCGCGGCCGCCGAGGGGACCGAGCAGAGTGAGCTGATCAGGCCGTGGGAGACCGTCCTCGCCGAGGACGGCCACCCAGTGCTCGTTTCTCCGGGTGACGGCGAGATCCAGCTCTTCGAACACCTCGATCGGGGCAAGCGGATGCCCGTGGACATGTCGGTCAGCGAAGCGCGAGAACCTGATTTCGCCGGCCTGGTGCTGCCAGGTGGCGTGGCCAACCCCGACCAGCTACGTACTGACCCTGATGCGGTCGCGTTCGTCCGTAGTTTCTTCACAGCAGGCAAACCAGTCGCGGCGATCTGCCACGCACCATGGACCCTCATCGAAGCCGATGTGGTCCTCGGCCGCACCGTGACATCGTGGCCGAGCCTGCGCACCGACCTGACGAACGCCGGCGCGATCTGGGTGGACGCGCAGGTTGTAGCCTGCGCGGAGGGGCCAAGCGTCCTGGTGACCAGCCGCAACCCCAAGGATCTCCCCGCATTCTGCGACACGCTGACCGAAGTCTTCGCGGACACCGTGTGACGTGTGCGTGAGGTGGCGCGAGAGCTCGCAACAGGCCACCACCCGCCGCTCAGCCTCCGCGCCGCTGGCACGGTCCGATGCGCAAACCTCGCCGGGCCGCAACTGCCGCGCGTTCGGCGTCTGGCTGCTATTGACGTGGGCACCCACCGCCGAGCAGAGGTGCTGTCATCCGCCGCGGCTGCGGCGCTCGCGCGGACCTACCTGCGGATCCCCGAACGCCTGCCGTTACGCGCACTGCGCGTGGTGCATAACGGCGGCAACAACGACCACGCCGGGGTGGCCGACAGGCCGCACCTGCGCTCATACCGGGGCGGTCACGATGAGCGTGCTGGTGCGGGCGCCAGCGGAGGACCTTCCCTTCGATGACCCCACCTTCGACATAGCGGTCTGAACGCTGGTGACCGCGGTGCCGACCATGGCGTAACCCGCCCGTAGGCGTTTGACCTGGGCGTCCCTGGGTGGCCGTTCCCCATCGCCGGGGAAGTGCCGGGCGTGCGCCCGTCCACATCGATGATCGTCTCCTACGAGTGGCGTCGCCAGGCAAACCGCCCAGCCTTGGGCTTCGAACCGCACGGCACTGCGCCGCGTCTTAGTCGTTGTAAGGCTGGAACGGAGGCCGGGTGAAAACAAGTGCCGCTCTTGCTCGGAAGGATGCGTGTCCGCGTGAGCGCTTCGTCGATGAGGCGCTGCCGTTCACGGGTCAGCTGTATTCGGCGGCCCTGCGCATGACGCGTAATCACGCCGACGCGGAAGACCTGGTACAGGAGACATACGTCAGGGCTTACGCCGGGTTTGCACGGTTTGAGCCAGGAACGAATCTGCGCGCATGGCTCTACCGGATCCTGACGAACACATTCATCAGTGGTTACCGCGTCAAGCAGCGCGAACCGCGCCGCGCCAGCACGGAAGCGCTTGAATCCTGGCAGCTTGCGCAGGCGCAAACCGGGCACGCGGTACGCTCGGCGGAGGAACTTGCGCTGGACCGGCTGCCCGACTCGGCCGTGCAGACCGCGTTGCACGAGCTTCCCGGCGAGTTCCGGCTCGCCGTCTATCTCGCTGATGTCGAGGGCTTTTCCTATAAGGAAGTCGCCGAGGTCATGGGAACGCCGATCAGGACGGTAATGTCGCGCCTGCACCGGGGCCGTACCCAGCTACGCGTCCTGCTCCAGGACTACGCTCGCGAGCGCGGCCTGGCCAGCTAATCTGCGGGCCCGTGCACCGGCTTCGGGGAGATCAGGCATCAAGGGCAGCCGGACATCGGGGCGTTCACTGCGCCGCCTCCAGCCGGGTCCTGAGCTGCTCAAGCGATCGGGTGAGCAACCGGGATACGTGCATCTGGGAGATCCCGACAAGCTCGCCGATTTGCGCCTGCGTCATGTTGCCGTAAAAACGGAGCAGCACAATCTCGCGCTCGCGGGCGGGTAGTTCGCCCAGGGCTGGCTCCAGGTCCTGCCGGTATTCGACTAGATCGAGGCCGGAATCCTCAGCGCCGATCAGGTCCGTGAGGGTCACACTCTCCTCGTCACCGAACTGCGCGGCGTCGAGAGACGACGTGCTGTAGACCGCGCAGGCATCCAGGCCCTCGATCACCTCTTCCTCGTCGAGCCGTAGATGATCGGCAAGTTCGCCGGTGGTCGGCGCGCGGCCGAGCCGTTGCGTCAGGTCGTCGGTGGTGCGGACGAGCTCCAGCCTCCTGTCGCGGAGCCGCCGCGGCACCCGTACCCACCATGACGTGTCGCGGAAGAAGCGCTTGATCTCCCCGGCGATGGTGGGGATCGCGAACGCGAGGAAGCTGCCGCGCTCCGGGTCGAACCGGTCAATCGCCTTGATCAAGCCGATCGTGCCGACCTGGAGAATGTCCTCCATCGGTTCGCTGCGGGAACGGTACCTGCGCGCTGCGCTGCGGACCAGCGGCATGTTGAGCTGTACGAGGCACTGGCGCAGCTTGTCGCGCTCTGCGCAATCGGGATCGAGGCTGGACAGCTTCACAAGCAGGCGGTCAGTTAGATCGCGCACGTCATGCTGGTTCCACCGGCCGCCAGTGGCGGGGAGGTATGCGACGCGGATGTCGCCGGCCTCAGCCATGGCCGCGAGGGCGGCCTCCGCGAAGGCCTCGTCCAGCGGGCCGCTCTGCTCGTCGACGTCCGGTGCGGCAACCAGCCGGGTTGCTGCGTCGATCGCTGTTTGCTCGGGCATGGGGTTTCTCCTTGCTACATTCCTGGCGGGCCCCCCTGCCGTACCAAGCAGCGCGGGAGCTAAACACATTTCGTCAAAACTTCTTCAGCGCGGCTCGGCAAGTCTTCGTCAGCGCAGCTCCGCGAGTCTGCATCCGCACAGCTCCGCAACGATTTCGCTGGCGTGGCCCGGCAAGTATTCTTCAGCGCAGCTCGGCAGTACTTCGTCAGCGGGTTTGGCAGCTCTTGCCCGCGCGGCACGGCAGGCCCTCGCCCGCGCGGCACGGCAGGCCCTCGCCCGCGCGGCACGGCAGGCTCTCACCCGCGCGGCACGGCAGGCTCTCACCCGCGCGGCACAGCAGGCTCTCACCCGCGCGGCACGGCAGGCCCTCGACCGCGCGGCACGGCAGGCCCTTGCCCGCGGCACGGCAGGCCCTTGCCCGCGCGGCACGGCAGGCCCTGTCGCGCGGTTCGGCGAGGCTTCGTCAGGGAGGCACGGCAAGACCTGTCCGGCTGGCTCCACGAGACTTTATCCGCGCGGCGCGCTCCGCCGGCACGTCCGTGGCCCGGGCCTGGCCTGCGTCGGCTCAGCCTGGTCAGCGGCTGTTTACCGCAGACGTGACCGGGTAACCAGGACAGCTCAGGGACCACCGCGGGTAGGCCGGAAAGGAGTCCGCGATGCCCAGGGCACAGATTAAGGACGAGAAGACTTACCAGAAACTTCGCGAGCATGGTGAGAGCGAGGAAAAGTCGGCGCGGATCGCGAACGCGGCGGCACGCACTTCACCGCGCGCGGTCGGCGCCAAGGGCGGCAGGAGCCCAGCCTACGACGACTGGAGCAAGGAGGATCTGCTCAAGAGGGCCAGGGAGATCGGGGTCAAGGGCCGTTCCTCGATGAGCAAGGCGCAGCTGATCGACGCACTGCGGAACCACTGACGACCGCGCGTCCCGACCGCACGAAGACGCCGCGCAGGTGACAAGGATCCGCGCCACAGCAGACGCCGCTGTAAGACAAGGATCCGCCCGCGGCAGGCGCCCCAGAAAGACAAGGAAGAACGATGTCGCGACCACCTGATCCGCGTGAGGACTACCTTCCGGAAGAGCAGGGCGAGCCTGCGCCATTCGACACGGAGAGCCGCGTCGAGCACACCGATGTCGACGTCAGGCGGCTGCAAGAGCTTGGGCACGGCCAGACGCAGCGGCCGGGCGGCCACGGCAGATCGGCCGAAGGCGGACCAGGGCGTGCCGACGGCACGCCCGTCGGCGACACGCCGGACGGCCGCGCCCCCGGGGGCCACGCAGCGGACGGCGGCGCAGCGGACGACAGCGCGGCGGACGGCGGCGCAGCGGGTGACCGCGCGGCGGACGGCGACACAGCGGACGACGGCGCAGCGGACGACAGCGCGGCGGACGGCGGCGCAGCGGACGGCGGCGCAGGGGACGGCGGCGCGGCGGGACGGCGGCACAGCGGATGACCGGGCGGCGGACGGCGGCGCAGGGGAGGGCGGCGCGGCGGGACGGCGGCACAGCGGATGACCGGGCGGCGGGCGGAGGCGCGGCGGACGGCGGCGACGGCGCAGGACTGAAATTCGGATACGCCAGCGAGAACTGCTTTCCTGCCAGACGCGAACTTGGCCCCAAAGGCCCGGCCCGGCAGCCCCTGACAGGCCCGCATCACGCCCCACCAACACCGCGAACTTGGCCCCAAAGGCCCGGCCCGACAGCCCCTGACAGGCCCGCATCACGCCCCACCAACACCGCGAACTTGACCTAAACGGCCCGACGGCCCGTGACAGGCCCGTATCACCGGCCCAAGATCACCATGGGACCCGGACCTGTGGTGTTTGAGGCTCCTGCGAACGGTGATGTACGGCGCTATGCATGCACACAGGCTCGTTCATCCGCCCCAGCCATCGCCGGCCCCCGTGCCGCCGATGCCGCCGCCCGGGCCGATACCTGATCCCGTACCTCCTGTCCCGCCGGGACCTGTACCTGAGCCATCGCCAGGGCCCGGGCCGGCGCCTGTCCCTGATCCGGAACCTCCTCAGCCCGCGCCTGAGCCCGTCTAGCCGCCTGTTCGTTGCGGCACACAATGGCCCATCGTGTGTCAGATTTTTCCCCAGGGTTCCCGGACCTGTTGCATGACGTTGCCGGAACCAGTGATCTGACAGGGTTCCGCGGCGGGTCTCCCTGAGTGTGGTGCTCGTGGCTGGTAGTAATTCACGCAGCCCAGCACGAGATCGGGGGGATCGAAGGATGCGGGCGTTCCCGGTGAGGTTGCCGTCCGGCGCGGGGTACTGGACGGTGCTCGATGAGGATCTGGCCGTCGTCGCCGTCGCGGACGGGTTCTTGCGGCAGGTGCGGTTCGGTCGTGATGGCGCGGAGTCGACGACGAAGAGTTACGCGAACTCGATCGCGTTGTTCTTGCGGTGGTGTGCCCGCACGGGCCGTCCCTGGCAGACGGGGATCGAGCAGCTGGGCCTGTTCATGACCTGGCTGGCGCATGCGGGCCGGGATGCCTCGGGCATCGATTTCCCGGGCGGCGCGGCCATGGTGCTGGCGGGGCCGGGGAGTCCGCCGGCCAGGTCGGCGCGGCGGATCAACGGGGTGCTGACCGCGGTGCGTGGCATGGTGGTGCACGCGGTCGCGGCCGGGCAGGCGGGCGGGCATCTGGTGCCGCTGTTGTATGAGGTCGCCGATGACCGGGATCTGCCCGAGGCCGTCCGCGGTGAAGACAGTCAGATGGCGTGGCGGATGCGTGCCCGGCACCGCCTGCACGAGCCCGAAGCAGTGGTGGACCGGGCCGCCGATGCGGACATCGTTGCTGTGATCGGGGCGTGCGGGTGTGCCCGTGACCGGCTGGTCGTGCTGCTGATGGCGCGGGCGGGGCTGCGCCGCGGCGAGGTGCTCGGGCTGCGCCGGTCCGATGTGCATCTGCTGGCTGACTCCCGTGCCCTGGGGTGTGAGGTCGCGCGGGCGCATGTGCACGTGGTGCGCCGCGATGACAACGTGAACGGCGCGGTCGCCAAGTCCCGCGGGCAGCGGGCGGTGCCGCTGGACTTCGTCACGGTGCAGGCGTTCGACAGCTATGCGTTCGAGCGGATGGGCGTGGCCGGCGCGTCACGCAGCGATTTCGTGTTCGTGAACCTGTTCCGCGGGGCGGTGGGGGCGCCGATGCGCCTGGACGCGGTCAACGAGCTGGTGGCCGCCGCATCCCGCCGGGCTGGCCTGGACCCGGTTCTGCGGCCTCATCAGATGAGGCATGCCTTCGCGTCCAACGTCCTGGATGCGGGCGGGGCGATCGATGAGGCTCAGGAGCTGCTCGGCCACGCCTCGCCGTCGTCCACCCAGGTCTATGCCCATCCCGACCCGGGCCGGCTGCGGGCTGCCGTCGACGCGGTGCCCAGCCCTCGCGAGCTGGCCGGGGTGACGTCATGACCGCGGCCATGCCGGCAGCGGCTGGCCTGGCCGTCGCGGTGCCGGCGGCCAGTGTCCCGCTCAGCTTCGTGCTCGGCGACGGGCATGCGGCCGGGAGCCAGGCCGCCTGGCTAGCGGGGCTCATCGACCCGGTGTTCCTGGCCGGGGCCGGGTGGGATCCCCGCGCGCAGGTGCTAGCCCCGCCACCGGGGCTCCGGCTTCTGGGGCGCCCTGACCACGCTGCCGCCCCGGGTGCCCCCGCCGGAGATACGCCGGTGCCAGGTGAATCCCGCCCGGCCGCCGCTGCGTGCGCGGTGCCTGGGTGTCCCCGGGCCGCCGGCGCGCGGGACGGGCAGCTGTGCCGCAGCCACCGTCACTCTCAGCGTCATCTGGGCGTGCCGCTGGAGGAATTCATCGCCGATCCGCGGATCCGGGCGCTTCCCGGGTGCGGTATCTGCCAGGTGACCGCGTGCGCGCGGGACCGGATCAGTGCAACGTCGGCGTACTGCGAGGCGCACCGGTACCGGTGGCTCAAGGCATCCCGCGCCGATCCGGGCCTTGATGAACGGTCATGGGCGCTGACGGCGTCGCCGATCCCGGTCACCGGGCAGGTGATCTTCGCCGGCCTGCCGCTAGCGGTGACCGTCCAGGTGCTTTACGGGCTGCAGCAGCGGACCCGTGCCGGGCTGGCCACCAGGATGGAGGTGCTGCGGCTGCTCATCGAAGATGTCCGCCAGCAGCGGTCCGGGTCTCTGCTCGAGATGGACCTGAAGCCGTCAAGGACGGTCAAGCACAAGCTGGCGCTCTGGCATTGCCTGGTCCGGCACGTGCGCTTGTCGTTCGCCGATCCCCGCGCTGAGGCAGCCAAGGACGTGTGGGAACTTGAGGTTTTCGGGTTCGGCGGCCGGCTCAGCTTCACCGCCATCACCCAGCCATGGCTGCGGGAAGCGGCCAAGCGGTGGGCCGCCGATGAGCTGCCGCGGCACCGCGGCGGCGCGGGCGCGGTCATGCGGGGCGCCGTGGCCAGCGTTACCCGCCTGTCGGAATTCCTGCGGGCCGCACGGGAGGACAGCGGCGGCCAGCCGGCCTTGCTGGCGCGCGCCGACATCGAGTCGTTCCTGCATCGCCTCGCCTACCTCACCTCGGCCGGTGCGTGCAGCCCCGCGCAGCGGACCAAGATCTGCCGGGATGTGCGGCGGGTACTAGCGCGGATCCGGGTGCTCGGGCTGACCCGCCCCGGCGGCGTCGCTGCCGGGCTGGGCGACGACTTCGCCCTCGCCTACGGAGACATCCCGGCCGAACCCGAGCGCCCCGAGCCCGGCCGGGACCTGCCCGCCGAGATCCAGCGGCAGCTGTGCGCTCAGTTGCCGCTGCTGGAACGAGCCCCGTCAGGACGCGAGATCCGGTGCGCGGTCGAGCTGCTCACCGACACCGGCCGCCGGCCCGCTGAGATCCTGCGGCTGCGGTGGGACTGCCTGGCCTATGACCCTGACGGGTCGCCCGTGCTGATCTACGACAATCACAAACGCCAGCGGCAGGGCCGCAGGCTGCCGATCAGCCACGCGACCGCCAGGGTGGTCACCGCTCAGCAGCAGCACGTCCGGGAGCGTTTCCCGGCCACTCCCGCCGCGGACCTGGTCCTGCTGCCCAGCCCGGTCGCGAACCCCGCCGGGCGGCGCACGATCAGCGGCGGAACCCTGGATCTCAGGCACCGCACCTGGATCAGCGAGCTTCCGCCCCTGCTGACAGGCGACGGCACCGAGTTCAGCAAGGCAAAAATCGTCCCGTACTGCTACCGGCACACCTACGCCCAGCGTCACGCTGATGCCGGCGTCCCGATCGATGTGCTCCGCGAGCTGATGGACCACAAGGTCATGGACACCACCAAAGGGTACTACCGGGTCGGCGAAGCCCGCCGCCGCGAGGCCGTCGACAAGGTCACCGCCATGCAATTCGACCGGCACGGCCACCGCGTCTGGCGCGATGCCCGCGCGCTCCTGGAATCCGGGCACGCACGCTACGGGGTCGGCGAAACCGCCGTCCCCTACGGCACCTGCACCGAGCCTTCCAACGTGCAAGCCGGCGGGGGCGCCTGCCCCATCCGGTTCCGCTGCGCCGGCTGCGGCCACTTCCGCACCGACGTCTCCCACCTGCCCGACCTCACCACCTACCTCGACGATCTCCTGCGCACCCGCGAGCGTCTGGCCGCCGCCATCAAGGGCCTCGACGAATGGGCGCGCGCCGACGCCACCCCCGCCGAGGAGGAGATCACCCGCATCCGGCGGCTCATCAGCCGGATCAAGGCAGACATCACCCAGCTCAGCGACACCGAACGCGCCCAGATCGACGAGGCAGTCACCGTCGTGCGCCGTCACCGCGCCGCCACCGTCAACCTGGGCATCCCGGGCATCGGCGCCCCGCCGCCATCACACCAGGCAGAGGCCCTCGCATGACCACCCGCACCGGGCAGCCCGCCCCGCCGCCAGGCCCGCGCACCGAAGCGATGATGAAAGGCCGGGAAGCCGACTCCGCCCGCCGCCGCCAGCGCGTCATCGCTGCGCTCAACCGCGCCGCCGCCAGCGGCACCGAGATCACCGTCGCCCAGATCGCCCGCACCGCCGGCGTCGACCGCACCTTCCTCTACCGGCACCGTGACCTGCTCACCCAGCTACACGCCCTCGAAGCCACCCCACCCGCCACCAGCGGCCAGGCCGGGCCCGCCGTCACCCGTGCCTCACTGCAAGCCGACCTGCTCGCCGCGGGAGAACGCGCCATCCGCCTCTGCTCCCGCGTCCGGCAACTCGAGCAGCGACTGTCCGAAGCACTCGGCGAACAGGCATGGCACGAATCCGGGCTCGGTATCCCCGCCGACACCACCGCGCTCAACCAGAAGATCACCCACCTTGAACAGCAGGCCATCCACCTGCGCCTCCAGCTCGAAGAACGCGACCAGGACCTCGCCGCGGCACGGGCCACCAACCGCGAGCTCATGGCCCAGCTCAACACCGCGACACGCCCCCGCTGACACGCCGCACGAGATCGTTGCACCACACCCGTCGCGCACGCTAACGTTCTTACATCAGCCTCTGAGCTGCGCAAACACCAGGATCAGGCTTCGCTGCACGCGGTGACCCCTGGAGAAGATTTAACACACGATGGGCCAACGTGTGTCATGCCAAGAAGGCGAACCGACTGCCGCCCGCCTGCGCGACAACGGGCAGGCGGCGCGCCGCGACCGGCCGACGCTCTGGGCACCTGGCAGCACATGGAAGCACCTGGCAGCATCGCCGTGACCGCGGTGGGACTTCCCGCACCCGCCGGTTAGTCCAGTGCCAGCACGAATCGACGATCACGAATTGGCCAGGCGCTCGGGCGGGTCGTCGCCGACAATGAGCCCGCCGCCACGCTGCCAGGTGAGGTACCGCCAGGAGAGGTTGACGAGCGCGGAAATGCGGTTGCGGTTGCCGAGCAGAGTCACCAGGTGCAGGGCCAGCCAGGCGAGCCAGGCGAGGGTGCCGCGCACGCGCACGCTCGGCCGCGCCAGCTGGACGACGGCGGAGCGGCTCCCGATGGTGGCCATGATGCCCTTGTCGTGATAGCTGAACGGCTCCGTCGGATCCCCCGCCAAGAGCCTGCGGACCTGCTCCGCGGCGTGCCTGCCCATCTGCAGGGCAGGCTGGGCAAGCTGCGGCAGGCGCTGGTCATCGATCAACGCGATGTCGCCGATGGCGAAAATCCTGTCATGCCCGATGACGCGCAGATCGGGACCGATCAGGATGCGGCCGCCTGGTCCCTGCGGCAGCCCCCACTGGCCGACCGCGTCCGCCGCGGCCACGCCCGCGGCCCATACGGTGATGTCGCTGTCCAGGGCCTCGCCGTCAGCGAGCAGAACACCGGTGGGCGTGACCTCGCTGATGGCGGTGCCAAGCCGGAGTTCTACGCCGCGGGCGATCAGCTGATCGCGGGCGTAGTCACGCAGCGACGGCCGGAACGGCGCGAGCAGCGACGCAACCTGCTCGATCAGCCTTATGTGCACACACGCGGGGTCGATCTCGGGGAAGGAAGCCGCGAGGGCAACGTTGCGCAGCTCCGCGAGTGTGCCGGCCAGTTCGACGCCGGTGGCACCGCCCCCGATGACGGTCACGGCCACGTCCCTGCGAAGACCGTCAATACTCAGGCGCTCAAGGCTGGCCATCAGGAGGTCGCGCAGCGCCAGGGCATCACGGCGGGTATACAGGCCAAGGGTGTGGTCGGCCGCTCCGGTGATGCCGTGGTAAGCGGCCGCGACGCCGGTAGCCACGATCAGGTAGTCATAACCGAGCTTCCCGCCGTCGGTGAAAGTGACATGCCTCGATGCGGTGTCAATGTGAGCCACGCGGCCGCGTCGGAACCTTGCGTGATACTTGCGCGTGATGCTACGGACCGGGTAGGCAACGTCGCTACCGCTGAGCCCGGCGGTTGCGACCTGATAAAGCAGCGGCTGGAAGGTGCTGTAGATATTGCCGTCCACCAGCGTCACCTGTGCCCCCGCGCGGGCCAGCCTCTTCATCGTGGCCAGGCCGCCGAAACCGGCACCCACAACCACGACCCGCGCGGCGGGGTCACCCGCGTCGCGACCCCTGGGACGCCGCCCGCGCCGCCACACTGCTGCCATAGCGCCCTCCACAGCTCTGGCACTCGAGAGCGCCAGGGCATCTCGCTGCGTCCCGGCTCCATCCTGCCGGGCGCCCAAATCCCCTTGACCGCGGCTCCGCGGGCTAAACCTTCGTAGCGGTTCGTGGTGGGCCTGCACGCGGCTCGATGTGGGCCGGGTGCGGCAAACATTGCGGCTCCGTGCTGCTTGCTGCAGCCCCGGCCTCTGTCGAGCGTGTTCCGCAGGTCAGATACGTCTTACGGCCGAGGTGGCTGCAGCACGCGCGGGCGTCAGGGCGCCCCAGCAGCCCGCTTGACGAGGAAAGCCTGTTTAACTGGCCCGTCTTCTGGTAAGAATTGATTTGCAGTGCCTATGACGCAGGCACACCTTTGATTCCGTGGCTCCGCTACCGGAGGTGTGCCTTGAAGATCGACTTCGTATCGGCGCAAGTTAACCCGCTCGCTGGCATCGGCGGGCCTGGGTTCGGCAGCCAGCACGTACATGTCGCGGCTCTCGCCCGCGAGTTCGGCAGGCACGGCCACCAGGTCACCATCTACACGCGGCGCGACTCAGCGAGCGTCCCGGCCAGGGTGCGCGTCGCCCCGGCAGTGACGATCGAGCATGTGCCCGCCGGCCCGGCCCGCGAGCTGCCGTACGACAAGCAACTGTCATGTATGGCCGAGTTCGGCCAGTACCTCGGGGATCGATGGCTGCGCGAGCCACCCGACATGGTGCACGCGCATTACTGGATGAGCGGCCTCGCCGCGCTGGCCGGGGCGCGTGACCTCCGGCTGCCAGTCACGCAGACCTTCCACGGCCTCGGCGTCCCACCGCGGCGCCGTGAGGCTGGCGAGAGCCAGGGCCCGGCGGTCCGTATGCGGCTCGAGGCGGCCATCGCCCGTGGCGTCGATGCCATCTTGGCGACCTCGACCGATGAGGCCTTCGAACTGGCCAGGCTCGGGGTACCGCGGCACCTGGTCCGGGTCGTGCCTTCCGGGGTGGACACTGGTCATTTCACTCCCGAGGGCCCTGCCACGCGCAAGGGCGATCAGCCCAGGCTAGTCACCGTCGGTCTCGCCAGGCAGAGCGGGCTCGAGGAGATCCTCCGCGCGCTGGCCGGGGTGCCCGACTGTGAACTGCTGGTCGCCGGTGGCCCTGCGAAGGCCAAGTTGCGGCAGGACCGCGAATACCGGCGCCTGGCGAAGCTGACCGGCCAGCTCGGCGTGGCCAGCAGGGTAAAGTTCTGCGGCCGGGTCAGCCATCAGGACATGCCCGGAATGCTCCGTTCCGCGGACCTCGTCGTCAGCGTGCCCTGGCACGGCCCTTCTGGCCTGGTGCCGCTTGAGGCGATGGCGTGCGGTAAGCCGGTTGTAGCCTCTGCCGTGGGTGGTCACCCCGATGCCGTCGTGGACGGCACAACGGGCGTGCTTGTCCCCCCGAAGCAGCCCGAGATCCTCGCCCGGCGGATCAGGGATCTGCTCGCGAGCCCGATGCTGCGGCAGGGCCTCGGGATTGCGGCGGCGGATCGGGCAGCGGCCCGCTACTCATGGGAGCGAATCGGGCAAGAGACGCTCGCCGCCTATGACCGGGTACGCCGGGCGCGCCAGACACGGCCGATGGCAGCCGCAAGGCCCGCAGCGCGGTGACGAGAACAGCGCCAAGCTGAATCGTCAGCGGCCCGCCATCACCGGACGCGAGGGAGCGGACCGGCAGTTCGCGAGGGCGGGCCGCACGCGTGCCGACGGCGCCCGGCCGTGCGACGAATGCGTCATCGCAGGCGCCGCCTTGCACGCTCCTGGCCCGCTCGACCATCCGCCGATCAGCAACGCGCCGGCTGTCGCGGCGAGTGCGACCGGCGTGATCAAGATGATGCGCAGCCGGCTGACCACTGCCATTCTCAGGTATCTGCCCCGGGCCGTGATCCGGTCAGCCCTGACTCTGAGCCGCTCGAGGTGGGGCATTTCCTCCTCCCGGGCGAGCCGGGAGAAGGTCGCGAAGAGCGATGTCAGCCGGGGGTCGGAGTGGTCGAGCGCGCCCTGGATGCCGCGCAGCCGCCGCTGCTCTCGGGCAGGAAGGCTCATAGTGACCTCCGGTGCGGGCTGGTGCTATGTACCTCTTTCCACCTTGCCGCGAAATTCTAGATCAATCGGCTCCGATCCCATAATCTCGGCGAGTTTTTTGCATTGCCTTGCTTCAGCCGTCGCTGAGTTCCGCCAGGAGCTTCTGCGCCCGGCGCACATCCTGACGGTTGCTCCAGAACCCCTCCCATGGATCCGGCGCGCCTGCGAGCCGCTCCCTGATCGTGTGGATGGTGAAACGGCTGGGCGCTAGCGCGGCGTCGCCGAGCTCGCCCCAGTGCAGCGGCGCGGCAACAGGTGCGCCCGGCCGGGCGCGAACCGCGTAGGGCGCCACGATGGTCTGCGCATACGCGTTCCGCAGGACGTCAAGGAACAAGCGCCCTGATCTTGCCTCCTTGCGCTGCTCGGTTGTCAGCTGGTCGGGGTACCTGCGCACCAGCGCCTCCGCCACCGCGCGGGCGAACCCGCGCACGTCGTCGAAGCGTGCGCGGCGGTTCAGCGGCACGTGCACATGCAGCCCTTTGCCGCCTGACGTGCGGACGTAGGCGGTGAGGCCAAGTTCATCCGCGAGCAGTTCCCGCAGCCGCACCGCCGTCCTGCAGGCTACCGAAAAGCCAGCGGCCTGTGGCGGGTCCAGGTCGAACACCAGCTGGTCGGGGCGGCTGACCCGGTCGGCCCGGCTCAGGAAGACGTGCGGCTCGATGCAGCCCTGGTTGGCCAGGTACACCAGCGTCGCCGCGTTGTCGCAGATGACCTGCTTGACCATGCCACCCTGCTTTTGCACCTCGGCGGTCCGCACCCAGCCGGGGAAGTAACCAGGCACGTTCTTCTGGAAGATGCGCTCACCGTCGGCGCCGTCCGGGTACCTCGCCATCGCGATCGGTCGTCCGCGCAGGTAAGGCAGCATCCGGTCGGCGATCTCGTGGTAGTAGCCGATCACCTCGCCCTTGCTGATGCCGTCATCGGGGAAAAAAATCTTGTCGGTGTTGGAGAGCGGCACGGTCAGGCGGCCGAACCTGAGTTCCGCTGGCATGGGATTGGCAGCTCTCGCAGGACCTCCGAGGGCTCCTTTTCGCGCCGCAGGTTGCTTCGGCATAGGGCCGGCCTTTCAGCTGGGACCCGGAAGCAGCAGCCGGGCCGGGTGCGCCGGCGTGCGTACCCGCATTCGGGGCAGGTCTCGCAGATCTTCGGCGGCGCGGATCGGCGCCGTCCGCATCCACCGTGACCTGCCAGACAGGCCCTCGGGGCGTGTCCCCGTAGATCTTTGGCGGCGCGGCAGTGCCGCCCACGACCCCAGACGAGCGGCCGGGGTCACCGGCGGCGCTGTCGTCGTCGCCGATAGCTCCACTATCGACTCCTCCTCCGCCTTGCCGGATCGCCGCCTGGAGCACCGCCCGCATCCACCAAGATCTACGGGACGCCGCCCTAGGTGAGTGATCCTCTGTCCACGGGCGGCGAGTCGAAACACCTCGCGCATGGATTGGCGCGCCGCCACCACGCCCCGGACTCCCCCGGTTCGCCGCGCGCCGTGTCGGCGCCCTTGTAACTGCCGGTCAGCACGCTTGTGACTGCCGGTCAGCCCGCTGGTGTAACTGCCGGTCAGCCCGCTTGTGACTGCCGGTCAGCCCGCTTGTGACTGCCGGTCAGCCCGCTTGTGACTGCCGGTCAGCCCGCTGGTGTAACTGCCGCTCAGCCCGCTTGTGACTGCCGGTCAGCCCGCTTGTGTAACTGCCGGTCAGCCCGCTTGCTGATCCTCATTCCCGGCTGCGCCGCCTGACCGGGCGGCCGCGGTGGTGGTGGTCCCGGCGGCGACGCTCGTCTCGGCCCCGATGCCACCGGTCTCGATGATGCGGCGCGCCACCTCGGTCAGCTTGATGTGCTGGGTCTGTGAGACGCGCCGCATCCTGTCGAACGCGTCACCGGCGTCGCAGCCGAGTGCGTGCATGAGGATTCCCTTGGCCTGGTCCACCACGCCCCGGGCCGCTACGGCCTCTTGGAGCTGTGCGGCAGTCCGCTGCGCCTCGCCGTACCTGGAGGCGTTGGCTACGCTCGCCGCGCCGAACGCGGCTAGCAGCGAGGCCAGCGGGAGCTGCGCCGGGTCCAGAGACCGCGGGCGGACGCCATAAAGGGTGAGCGTCACGGCCATGCCGCCGAACTCGTGCACCAGGCTGACACAGCAGCGGACACCTCGGCTGAGGGCGGCGGCTGCGAACTCTGGCCACCGCTCCTCGGCTAGCGTGTCGGCGCAACCGCACGGCTCCCCCGTGCGAACGGCCTCGATCGTCGGGCCGGTGCGCATCTCGATCTGCAGGGTGGTGAGCGCGGCGAGGTCAGGATGGCTCGCCGCCATCGTCACCGCCTCATCCTGTCTCCAGAGGGTGGCGGTCGCTCCCGAGCACGCCTGCACCCGGCGTGCCGCAAGCTCGGCCAGCTGACGAATCGACTTCGTACCGGACGGGTCGGATGTGGCAAACAACTGTGCCGCTTCTCGGGCGAGCTCGTCAGTGGTCATGGCGTGCTCCATGGTTTCGGGCGATGGGGGCAGCTCATCGGGCACGTCGCTGGTGCGGGCAGCAGAGCCTATAGCCGGTCAGTTCCATGCGGGTGGTCATTCCGTCGGTTACTCGCGCCCGGCTGCGCTCCGGGCGGGTAAGTGGGTGGATCGAGGACACGCAGCGCCATCATCGTGACGTCGTCGCGCAAGTCGCTTTCGCTGAATTCGAGTACGCGATCCCTGACACAGGCGACGACCTCCCCCGCCGGCAGGCCGGCGAGCCGGGCAAGCTCGTCCGCGAGCCGGCGTTCGAAATACTCGCCACCCGTATCCCGCGCCTCGGTAACGCCGTCTGAGTAGAAGAACAGCAGGTCGCCTGCCTCGAGCTCGAGCTGCTCGGTCGCCGGCCGCGCATCTTCGAAGAAGCCGAGCGGCATGCCGCCCCCCGGCAGGAACCTGACCCGGCCATCCGGCCGCACCAGCAGCGGGCCTGGATGCCCGGCACTCGCCAGCACGACATCCAGTTTCTCGTCCCGCCATCCCAGCCGCGCGGAACTGGCGGTGACGAACTGGTCGGGTTCATGCCGGGCGGCCACGACCTCGTTAGCCAGCCGCAGCACATCCGCGGGCTGCGGATTCCAGTGGGCGAAAACCCGGATCGCATAACGGGCCAGGGCTGTCACGGCTGCCGCCTGCTCGCCCCTGCCGCAGACGTCGCCGATGACCAGGCCCCATCCGCTCGGGCTTGGGAAGATGTCGTAGAAATCACCACCGACGCCAAGATCCCGTGCCGATGCCACGTACGCGGTTGCGAACTCCACCCCAGGGACGGCGGGCAAATCACGCGGCAGCAGGCTGGCCTGCAATGCCTCGGCGACGGCGGACCTGCGCATGAACATCCGGCCGACCTTGATGGCGATCGCGAGCTGCTGGCAGATCTCGTTGACCAGTTCGAGGTCGGCGGTGGCGAACGGCCCGGCCTCCGGCCGCCTCGCCAGGGTCAGGGTGCCATAGCTGCGCTCGCCGTCGGTCAGCGGTGCGCACAGCACCGAACTCGCCCCGAGCAGGGTAAGCACCGGCATGCCGGACGAGGCGCGGCCAAGGACCGTGTCGTCCGGCGCGTCAGCCATGAGCTTGGACCGCCCGGACGCGTGCACCTGCCAGGGCAATGAGCCAGGCAGCGGGACCTGATCCTCGATCGTACGGGTGAGATCAGCGAACTGACCTCCCGCGGGGGCCGCCACGAACAGGCGCCGCATCCGTCCATCATGTTCCAGGTCGACAATTACCCAGGCCGTGAGCTCAGCCGCGAACAGGGCCGCGCACCGCCGCAGGGTCAGGGACTCGCTGAAAGCAGCATTCTCGAACAACAGCCGGGTGACCGCGCTGATCAGGTCGAATCGCTGCGTCGCCGCGGCGATCGCGCGATCCACGGTGGCGCTATCCGCCGTCACACTGCCCGCTTCGGCCACCGGCAACTCGGGCATGTTCGCCGGTCCCGCGACCGCCATGACCAGACGCCCCGCTTCACCCGGGCGTTCGAGCACGTCAAAGGTAAGGGTGGTCTCGACCTTGCCTGCCGCGCCGGCAAGCCTGCAGCGAAGCCTGCGCGGCCTGCCGGTTCGCAGGACGCCGGTCAGCTGTGCCCGCACCGCGCGCCGGGCGGCTGGGTCGACGAACGCGGTGAAAGGCTTTCCCGTGGCCGAGCCTGGCTCCATGTCGAGCAGGGTCGCCGCCTGCCTGTTGACCCGGCGGATCGCAGTGTCGCCTTCGAGCAAGAAGATCGGCGCCGGTACCTCCTGGAACACCGCGCGCAGCAACCTGCGCTCGGCTTCTGCGCCCGAGCCGCCCGCGCCGAAGGCCTCGCCCAGGTGCGGGCTTGACCTGAGCTTACCCAGCAGGCCCATCGCGGACTCCAGCTCGCCGAGCACGACGTCCAGCGTCGAGCGCAGGCCGGCGGCCGGGCCTTCTGCCGCGCCACGCAGCGACTGCACGCGCTCGCGCAACTGCGCGATCTCTGGATCAGAGTCCGTCGGCGCGGCCGGCTGGCGCATGCCGCTCACAGTGCTACCGGTCCGGCCGGCGCTGGCGGTGCGGCGGGAACCGCCGGGCTGACTTGGCTGAGCGCCACGGTCGGGGTGGTCCCTCAGGAGGGCCTGCGAGGGCCGCCGCGCGGCGCCGCGTCAGGT
Source organism: uncultured Actinomycetota bacterium (assembly GCA_963727015.1). Taxonomy (GTDB): domain Bacteria; phylum Actinomycetota; class Actinomycetes; order Streptosporangiales; family Streptosporangiaceae; genus DATFVJ01. The sequence goes on from CAVSEV010000013.1 coordinate 501,674, forward strand.
TCCCATTTCGCGACCACACCAAGATCTGCTGTCACTCCGACGCTCATGTGGCCACCTCGAACTCCTGGTCCAGTCCAGCGACCCGCCGGCCGCTGTGCCATAGCTGTGCAGCCAGTTCACTCGTGCGCAGCCCAGTTCACTCGTGCGCAGCTGAGTCGCCGACCGGGCGGATACGGAGCGACGACAAGGTACTGACGAACTATTGAGTAGCTCACGTCACGCTATGAGTAGCTTACGGCACCCTATAGGCGTGTCAACTCCGCATTGAATGAGTACTGAGGAGGTTTTGCCGATGCACTATAAGGCGGTAACATCTGTGCCGATGATGACTGGCTCCGGACGGCCTATCTACAGCATCGGCGCTGTATCCGAGATACTCAGCGTTCCTGCGGCGACGATTCGCACCTGGCAGGAGCGCTACGGCGTCGTGGAGCCAGAGCGCAGTCCCGCCGGGCACCGGCTCTATTCGCGCGATCAATTGGGGCAACTGCGGTTCCTGGCGGATCAAGTAGGCAGTGGCCTGTCGCCAGGTGACGCGCACCGGCTGCTCCGCGAGCGGCTAGCGCGCGGAGCGGTAAGCGAGGACAACGGCAGTGACGGTGGCACTCCGCTGATCCTGCTGGCCGAGCGAGATCCGCACGCGGCGGACTTCGCCGAGTATTTCCTGCGGACCGAGGGCTACGAGGTGGTCGTCGCCATGGATTCGGATGCCGCCCTGGCCAAGGCCGCCGAGGAGATGCCCGATCTCATCAAGGTCGACCTGCTCATCTCGGGCGCGCGCGGGCTCGAGCTTTGCCGGCGGTTGCGCGCCAGCAGCCAGACACCGATCCTGGCGATTTGCACCCTTGAGCTTCGTGACGCCGCGCTGGACGCGGGAGCTTCGGCGTTCCTGCAGCGGCCGGTCGAGCCGCTGCATCTCGTATCGGCTGTCAAGGACCTGCTGGGCCGCAGCGCGTTCATCCGGCGTGGCGCCGCGGCAACATGATCGACCGATTGACGACCGGGACCAGCCGGCTGGATATGGTACTCGGAGGCGGGCTGCCGCGGAACGCTATTTCGCTGGTCATCGGGCTGCCGGGCTCGGGGAAGACGATTCTCGCCGAGCAGTGCGCCTTCAGCAACGCGAGCCGCGAACATCCCGCGCTTTACCTGTCAACCGTCTCGGAACCGCTCGAGAAGATCCTCCGCTACGGTCAGACGCTGTCGTTCTTCGATCCGGCCGGCGTCGGCACCACCGTGTGCTACGACGACCTCGGGATCGTGCTCGGTGACAAGGGCCTGCCAGGAGTACTCGAGCGCGTACGCGACCTCATCCGCGAGCACCGGCCGTCGATCATGGTCATCGACAGCTTCAAGGCACTGCGGCCTTATGCCCCGCAAGCCGGCGAGTTCCGCAGATTCCTGCACGACCTCGCGGGCATGCTCGGCGTGCTGCCCATCACGTCCGTATGGATCGGCGAGTACGAGGACGAAGAGATCGCTGTCGCACCGGAGTTCGCCGTCGCCGATGCCATCATCGCGATGGGCAGCAACCAGGCCGCAGAGAGATCATCGCGGGCGCTGCGAGTGCTGAAGCTTCGCGGCGGCGGATTCCTTTCCGGTAAGCATTCCTACCGGATATCAGCCGACGGGATCGTGGTTTTCCCGCGCCTTGCCGACCCGGGCACGGTGGAAGCCTACACGCTCGGTGACTGCCGCACTTCGTCGGGCATCCAGGCGATCGACGACATGCTGGGAGATGGGTACTGGCCTGGTGCGTCGACGCTCGTGGCCGGCCCCACCGGTATCGGGAAGACCCTCATGGGCCTGCACTTCGTTTTCGAAGGCGCGCGCCATGGTGAGCGCGGCCTGATCGCGACCCTGCAGGAGAATCCGACTCAGCTCGAACGGATCGCGCGCGGCTTCGGCTGGTCGTTCGGGGAGGACAAGGTCAGGCTCATGTATCGGAGCCCCGTCGACCTGTACCTGGACGAGTGGGTCTACGAGCTGCTCGACACCGTCGAGGAAACAGGCGTGCGGCGGGTGCTCGTCGACAGCCTCGGCGATCTCTGGAACGCCTCGCCCGACCTCACCCGCTTCCGCGAGTACATCTACTCGCTGCTGCAACGCTGCTCGCGCCATGGCGTGAGCATCATGATGACCTATGAGGTTCCTGAACTGTTCGGTCTTACCCAGCTCACCGAGCACGGTGCCTCGCACCTGTCGGACAACGTGGTCTTGCTGCAATACCGGCTGAGTGAGGCGAATGTGAACCGCACTCTTACGGTGCTGAAGACCCGCGCGGGCCATCACGACCCCCGCATCAGGGAATTCGCGATCACCCCGGACGGCATCACCCTCACCGAACCGCTGGCATAAAGCCCCTTCGCTCCCGTGCCGCCAATGCGGGAGGCCCTGCGGCTGCGCCGCACGGATAAGTCCTGAAGCTGCTAGCGGACTACTACGTGAGGGCGTGCCGGGTCGGAACGTGGAGCCGTATCGTGCATCCCCCGTGAGCGGAGCGTGTTTCGACCCGCTCGCAGACCTGACGGGCCAGCCACAGACCGTCGTCAGGACGTGGCCGGTCCAGCTCAGGTGGCCACCACCCGGGCCGCGGGTCGGCGAGGCCCCCGGCTGGCTGGGTGATGTCGCACACCACCGCGCCCGGCGCGTCCCAGATAGTTACAGCGGCCTGTTCGTACTGGCGGACATAGCTCGCCGCTTCGACCGCCGCGACGACAAACAGCGCCGCTTTGTCGGCGGTCAGCCCGTGCGCCACGGCGGCGTCGGCGACAAACTGACGCAGCAGGGCCAGGTCACCGTTGAAGGTCAGCCCAGCGGCGCCGGCCGGCGGTCGCGGCAGCGGCCCATCGTCCAGGCCGCTGGCGAACACTGCCGGCTCCGTGTAGGACGCGCTGGGCACCGCGTCCCCGCCGACCACGCAGGAAGGATGCGTACGGCCGGCGTCGGCAAGAATATCTTCGCGCAGGACGCGGGTGTCATAGGGGCAGATCATCCAGATCCTGGTGTCGGCGAAGACCAGGTTGAGCCTGGCCTCCATCTGCTTCCACCCCCGTATCTCCGGCTCCGAACGGCCTATCCAGGTCGGCTCGGCGATAATCCGGACATGACCGGGCGAGGTCAGGTGCGTCTTCAGATAGCGGTCGAATGCCGCAACGCGATGCGGGGGGCGCCTGCCGAAGTAGGCGGTCTCCGCGAAGTCGAGGTGGCGCGCCCGGCTGCCAAGTGCGCCATTAAGCAGTTCCAGATTTGCCGAAGTCGTGGCCGCGAGCACTGGCTCGCCTCGCGCCAGCCCAGCTTCGATGAATGGGACCGCCATGGCCAGGAATGCATCATCGGAGCCGTACAGGCAGCACTGGTGGGTGAACCGGGACCGGTCAGGCACCGGAGTGCTCGCAACGAAGGCCATCAGCTCTCCACCTCCCCGATGTGCAACCCGGCCTCCCCGATGTGCAACCCGGGCAGGGTGTCCCAGTTCGTGGCACGAAGCAGCGCCTGAACGTACGAAGGTACCCGTTCAAGCACGAGCAAACGCCCCTCGCCCAGATCGCGGGCAGCCCGCGCGATGGTCCGCAGGCCCTCCATGTCTATGAAGTCCACCCCAGAAAGGTCGACGTGTATGATCCTGGCCCCCTGCTGGGCTGCGGAGAGCGCGGCCGCAAGGCCGCCGCGGCTCGTGACGTCGACAGTGCCTTCGACGAGGAAACCTGACGCGTGCGGCAGCCACGTGATCTTGAGCAGGCCGTCATCATAGGCCGGTTCGACGGGTGACACGGCAGTCACAAATCACACCCCTCGACCCCATCGATGAACGCAATACGGAGCGTAGCCTTTGACCGGCGGTGAGCGCCAGGCGCGCGTCACGATCCCGATGGCATGTCTCCTGAGCGCAACGGCGCTTTCCAGCCGCTGCCTGGAATGTACTCTCGTACGACCCTCGCTGGCACGCCGGCCACGACGCAGCGATCCGGCACCTCGCCGCGTACGACGGAACCCGCCGCGACAACGACATTCCTGCCGATCTTCGCTCCAGGCAGGACGATGGCCCCGGCTCCGAGCCAGGCACCCGCGCCGACGCGGACCGTGTCATTGCTCGGCCATTGCCTGCCGACAGGGACGTCCGGGTCGGTATATCCGTGATTCTGATCAGTAATGTATACATATGGGCCGGTGAAGACGTCGTCGCCGATCTCCACAGAGCGGTGCGCCACGATGTGGCTGCCGCGCCCGATCACGCAGCGGTCGCCAACTCTCAGCACCGGCTGGGCGCCAAGATCCTGGCCAGGCACCATCCCCGCGCACATGGTCACGTGCATGCCGATCATGGTTTCGTCGCCGACCTCGATCCACCGCTCGCCGAATACGGCACCGGTGGGGAACGCCATGCTGCTGCCGCAGCCGAAGCGCGCGAACCGGCGCCCGGCGGCGGTGTCGGCAGTGATCAACGCGGCCGACTGCACGGCCTGCCACCCCCTGTGCACGAGCCCGGCCACGGCGTCACGCAGCAGTGCCCGGGGTGCCCGGGGCGCCCGCCTGGCGCGGTGCGGCGGCTGCTGCGCATCACGCCAGGGCATGGGCCGATTACCGTACCGGCGGGTGGGTGGTGGCGGCGAGCTGGCCGCAGGCACCGTCGATCTCACGCCCGCGCGTATCGCGCACGGTGACCGGCAGCCCGTGTGACTCAAGCCGGCGTGCGAACTGCGAAGCCACCTCGGGCGCCGACGCGGTCCACCTCGATCCAGGCGTCGGGTTCAGCGGGATCAGGTTGACGTGCGCGAGCCGGCCGGCGAGCAGTGTGCCCAGCATGTCAGCCCGCCACGCCTGGTCGTTGACGTCACGGATCAGCGCGTACTCGACCGACACTCGGCGGCCCGTTGCCGCCGCGTAGGCCCACGCCGCTGCCAGCACCTCCGCCACCTTCCAGCGGATATTGACGGGGATAAGCTCGTCCCGCAGCTCATCATCCGGCGCGTGCAGCGAAACGGCCAGCGTGACAGCCATTTCCTCCGCGGCGAGCCGCCTGATCGCCGGTACCAGCCCGACGGTGGAGACGGTGACCGACCGCCGTGAGATGCCGAGCCCGTCGGGTACCGGATCGGTGATCCTGCGCAGAGCGGAGATGACACCGCGATAGTTCGCAAGCGGCTCACCCATGCCCATGAAAACCACGTTGGACACTCGCGCCGCGCCGCCAGGCACGGCGCCTGCCGCGAGCACCCGCCCGGCCGCGACGACCTGCTCGACGATCTCCGCGGCGGATAGGTTGCGGGTCAGCCCGGCCTGCCCCGTCGCGCAGAACGGGCACGCCATTCCGCAACCTGCCTGCGAGGAGACACACACGGTGACCCGGTCCGGGTATCGCATGAGCACCGACTCGAGGTAGGCGCCGTCAAACGCTCGCCACAATGTCTTGCGGGTGGTCCCGCTGTCACAGGAAAGCTCCCGCTCAGCGGTGAGCAACCCGGGCAGCAGCGCGGCGGACAGCCGCTCACGCGACCGGGCGGGCAGGTCGGTCATTTCGGCCGGATCGCAGGTCAGCCTGGCGAAATAGTGCCGCGAAAGCTGGCCGGCCCGGAAGGCCGGCTCACCAAGCCCGGATACAGCCGCCCGCCGCTCCGCGGGATCCAGATCGGCGAGGTGACGCGGCGGCCTCGCGCGGCGCGGCGGCGGTTTGGTCAGGCCTGGTGGGCCCGCTGCTGCCGCGGTTACGGATCCGGCCGGCCTGACCAGCCGCGAAACGGGTCCCGGCGATCGCAGAGCTTGCTGGCCCGGATCCCCTGCCGTCGCACGATCACGGCTCGCCACGCTGGCTCCGTTCCCTGAAACCACCCGGCCGGGTGGATTGGCAGTTGCAAACCCTTAACAATGCTGCCCTGTCTGCGCGATGACCTGCGGCAAGTCAGTAGATTTCAGCCATGCCGACGCTGCGCAGGGGACCCGCTCCTACCCAGGCACCGCAGGTGATCCTGAATAGTGCCAGCCCTTACGAGAGCCGCCGGCTGACGGTGGAATATGACGGGGTAACTACGGCAGCCTACCTGCACGGCGAGACATCAGCGATCGCCGCGACCTGGATCGCCAATCACCAGCCCGCGGCGCCGACAACCGACCTGGGCCGGCTGAACGCGGGCAAGGCTCCGATCATGCCGGCCGCGCACACCAAGCATCCGCAGGGCCGGCCGCCATATGAGGCCCGGGCATTGCAGGCCCTGTGGTTCGAGGAGGGCGACGGAGTCGCCCTCCTCGAATGGGGGCAATTGCTCGCCGTGATTCCAGGCTGGGCCGACATGGCCCACGGCATGCCCGGGTACAGCAGGGATGTCATCGGCCAGACGCCGTTCGGGTGGTCACTCGACGACGCCATGGAAGGGCTCGTGCCGCGCGTCGAGCATGCCCGCGCATTCTGGCAGTGGCGGGCTGACCCGGCCTCATGGGGCAGCTTCCAGCAGGCGGTGCTCGGGCATCTGCTCGCCAGGCTAGGCCCGGGTGCCCACTACTGGGACGCGGGCAACGGTAAGCAGCCGCCCGTTGGTGTCACCGAACGGCCGCCCACATCGTCGCGGCCGTACACAGTGCTCTCCACGGTCGGGATGAGCTGCCAGCGGATGCCGGTAGTCGAGCAGTTCGCCGAGGACACGAGCAGCTACGGTCGCATCGAACTTTGCCTGGCGAGCACGCTGCCGAGCGCTCAGGCCGCACGCATATTCCTGTGGCTCGGGCAGTACCCGTGGCGGTCTGTGACCTGGTTCGGCCCCGGCCACAGCGTGCGGTGGTATCACGAACCCGCGACATTTCCGCTCGGCGGCGGAAACGAGGCGGTGCTGCTGCTCGATGAGCCAGGCGGCCTGCCCGGGCCCGAGCCTGCGGATCTGTCCGGGTTCTCATTCGGCGGCGACACCGTCCGCTGGTTGTGGATCGTGCCGATCAGCGAGCGGGAACGGCTGCTTGCCAAGGAGCGCGGGTCGGCGAGCCTTGTTACCCAGCTCGCTGCGCAGCGCAGGAGCTTCGTCGCCCAATCGTGAGGGTTATCTTGATGACCGCGATGTTGATGTAGCCATGCTTCCACGCGACGAAAATGCCGGCCATAATGTAAGTCAGGCTAAGGAGGCTGAAACCTCCGCGACCGCGTATGGCTTCTATTCGAACCGCGGGCGGCGGGATTTCCATATCACGTGCTGATTCGGCCGGGGTTGTCCCCCCGAACATCAAATGCAGCCGCGGCTCGCGCAAATGTCACGCCTGGCGGCAGCCGTTAGGGAACAGTTCAGCGGGCCCCGGCGGGAACGAAGAGGGCAAGCAGCAACCACGTCACCGGCGCATTGATCAGCAGCGAGTCCAACCGGTCAAGCAGGCCGCCATGACCTGGCAGCAGCGTGCCCATGTCCTTGATCTCCAGATCCCGCTTGATCATGGATTCGGCCAGGTCACCCAGGGTCGCGGCACCGACGGCGGCGACGCCAAGGATCATGCCTTGCCAGAACCGGCCGTGCAGCAGGACCGGCACGAGCACTCCGCCAGCCGCTACGCAGGCCACCAATGAGCCACCGAGTCCTTCCCACGTCTTCTTCGGGCTGACCGCGGGCGCCAGGGGGTGCCGCCCGAGCGCGATCCCGGCGAAATATCCGCCGGCATCGCTGCAGACCGTGAGCGCGATGAACACGAGCATCCGGTCGGGTCCGTCGCGGGAGGCAAGCATGAGCACGGCAAACACGGCCATGAGCGGCAGGTAGGCCAGCACGAAGATGTTGGCGGTCATGTCGCGCAGGTAGCCAGCCGATCCGCCGGGCATCCGCCAGACGATCAGCGCGATCGTGGTGAACGCGACCGCGGCGAGCGCGGCGCGCGTGCTGAACCAGTACGCGCAGACCCACATCGCCACACCGCCTGCGACCAGCGGAGGCAGCGCTATCCGGATACCGCGGACGGCAAGGGCACGGACCAGTTCCCAGCCAGCGACCGCAACGGCGGCACCCATGTATATCAGGAACGTTGCCTTGACGGTGTACAGGGTGACCAGCACACCCGCGCCAAGGACCAGACCAACCCCTACCGCGACCGGCAGGTTGCGGCCAGTCCGGACCCGCCAGCGCTTTCGGCCTCCGCTGGGCGCGCTTTCTGGCGGGTCATCGAGATGCAACTAGACCTCGAGAAGCTCGGATTCCTTGTGTTTGAGCAGCTCGTCCACCTGTGTTACGTAGGTGTGCGTGAGATCGCCCAGTTCCTTTTCCGCCCTACGGCCCTCATCCTCGCCCGTGTCACCGTTCTTGACGAGCTTGTCGAGCGCATCCTTGGCGTGGCGGCGGATATTCCGGATTGCCACGCGGCTGTCCTCCGCCTTATGCCGGGCAATCTTGATGTACTCTCTGCGGCGCTCCTCTGACAGATCGGGGAAGACTATCCGGATCACCGTGCCGTCGCTCGACGGGTTCACGCCCAGATCGCTGTTTCGGATTGCCTTCTCGATCGCGGCCGTGGAAGATTTATCAAACGGCTGTATCACGACCATGCGCGGTTCGGGCAGGTGGAATGAGGCAAGCTGGTTGACCGGAGTCTGCGTGCCGTAGTACTCAGCCGTGATCTTGCTGAACATGGCCGGATGCGCGCGCCCCGTCCTTATGCCAGCGAAGTCCTCCTTGGCGACCGCGACCGCCTTCTCCATCTTCTCCTCGGCTTCGAGGAGGGTCTCGTCAATCACTGCGGCTCCTGTGCATCGTGATCCCGCTGCCAGGAGGCTACTGGATAACCCGGACTGCCGGAGCCCGCCGGCCGCCTCCCGAGGCTCGCTTCCATCTTCCCCTGCGTGCGGCGCCCGGTACCAGGATGGCTCGCTACCCGGGTGCGGCTTCGGCTACGCACCGACCGGGCAGACCAGCGTGCCGATCTTCTCACCCCGAATCGCCCGGACGATGTTCCCCTTCTCCATCAGGGAGAAAACGACAATCGGCATCCCGTTGTCGCGGCACAGGCTAACTGCCGTGGCGTCGATCACCTTCAGGCCCCTGGTCAGCATCTCGCTGTAGTCGAGCCGCTCGAAGCGGATCGCGGCTGGATTCTTCAGCGGGTCGGAGTCGTAAATGCCATCGACCTGTGTGCCCTTCAGCACCGCACCGGCCCTGATCTCGAGGGCCCGTTGCGCCGCGCAGGTGTCGGTGGAGAAGAACGGGGCCCCGAGGCCGGCGCCGAAGATCACGACGCGGCCTTTTTCCAGGTGGCGGATGGCACGCCGCGGGATGTAAGGCTCCGCCACCTGGCCCATCGTGATCGCGGTCTGCACGCGGGTGTCGATGCCTAGCTTCTCCAGCACGTCCTGCAGGGCCAGGCAGTTGATGACCGTGCCGAGCATTCCCATATAGTCGGCACGTGCGCGGTCGATGCCCCGCTCGGACAGAACCTCGCCGCGGAACATATTGCCGCCGCCGACGACCGCCGCGACCTGCACGCCTTCCCGGACAGCCGCGGCGATCTCCTCGGCGATGTGGATGACCGCATCGGGGTCGATACCCGGTGGCTGTCCGCCCGCGAACGCCTCACCTGAAAGCTTGAGGACCACACGGAACCAGCTTCCGTGCGCGCCCTCCGGCAGTGGCGGCGGAGCTGGCATGGGCTCGGCCTCCGGCGATGAGAACCGGCCTGGCCGGGGACCCACGCCACGGCCAGGACCGAGCGCGGGACCCGAGCCAGGGATCTGAGCGGTCGCGGACTGCGCGGCTGCTGCGCCGAGTGGCCCGTTCTCATCGGGGCCAGGGCCAGCACTGTCCGGCCGGGCGCTGCCCGGCCGGGAACTGTCCGGTCCGGCGCTGTCTGGTCCGGCGCTGTCCGGTCCGGCGCTGTCCGGTCCGGCGCTGTCTGGTCCGGCGCTGGCCGGCCTGGAACTGCCGTGGATCGTCACGTCGCTTTCCTGCACGGCCATGGGCTCCCTCTCGTCGCCTCCGCATCGCCAATCACGTGCGGGTCCGGGCGTCAGGCCTCGCCGATCTTGAAACGGACGAAGTCCCTTACGGTGGCACCAGCCTCGGCGACCAGCTGCTTGACCGCCTTCTTCGGATCCTTGACATATGCCTGCTCGACAAGGACCACGTCCTTGAGGAACGAATTCAGCCGGCCCTCGACAATCTTCGGGATCGCCCCTTCGGGCTTGCCCTCGTCCCGGGTGATCTGCTCGGCGATCCTGCGCTCCTTCTCCATCACCTCCGCGGGCACGTCCTCGGTGCGCACGTAGGACGGCCGCATGGCGGCAACCTGCTGGGCGAGGTCCTTCGCCAGCCCGGCATTCTCCGCTTCGAGCTGTACCAGAACGCCGACCGACGGCGGCAGCGATGGGTCAGACTTGTGCAGATATTTCTCGATGTAGCCGCCCTCGAGCCGCGCGAACCGGCCGAGCTCGACCTTCTCCTTGATCGCTACGCTCGCCTCGTCAATCCGCTGCTGCACGGTGGCACCCGGCGTCACCTGGGCATTGAGCAGGGCAAGCCGGTCCGCTGCGCCAGTGCGCACGGCCGCGGCGAGGATCTCGGCGGCAGCCTTCTGGAAGCTCTCGTTCTTCGCGACGAAGTCCGTTTCGCAGTTCAGCTCCATGAGCACGCCGGTGCTCGTTCCCTCTACCTCGGCTGTCACCAAGCCGTTGGCTGCCACCCGCTGCGCACGCTTGGAGACATCTTTCGCGCCCTTGAGGCGCAGCAGCTCGACTGCCTTGTCGACATCGCCCGCGGCCTCTTCCAGGCAGTTCTTGCAATCCATCATTCCGGCGCCGGTCAGCTCGCGAAGACGCTTGACGTCCGCGGCCGTGACGTTCACCATTTTTGGCCTCTCGATATCTCATCAGGGGGACGTGTTGTCACGCTTGTTGCGGTGCTCGTTCGTGCCGGCCGCCCGCGTGCATGCGGCCGGCGCCGCACGCGCCTGTTGCCCGCGCGCCGCCTTCCTGGCGGCCGCGCGATCCAGCCGGAGCGCGGGCCCCGCGAACCTGGATGCTTCGCGCCGCCGTCGGCGCGCCGACCACCGCCGACCACCGCCGGGCACCTGGCCACGCCGACGGGCACCTGGCCACGCCGACGGGCACCTGGCCACGCCGACGGGCACCTGGCCACGCCGACGGGCTCCTGGTAGCAGCGAGGTTCCGCGGGCGCCCGGTGGGCCCACCGGACCCGCGGCTCCGCGCGGCCTACATCTCGGGCCCTGCGTCCGGCTCAGCCGTCTCTCCTGTGGCAGCTTGCTCGCTAGCCTCGCTGTGGTCACCGGCTTTCCCCGTACTGCCGCCTGCCGAATCCTGGGCAACTTCGCCCGCTTCCACGCCGCCCGCCGCTTCCGCAGCGGCAGCCACCGCACCGGAGCCTGCCAGGCCTGCCACCGGGCCCGCGCCTGGCGCCGGCGCTCCCGTCTCCGGCGCGGCCGTGCCTGGCGCGGCCGTGTCTGGCGCGGCCGTGCCTGGCGCTCCCGTGTCTGGCGCGGCCGACCCCGTTTGCACGTTCCCGTTGGCGTCCGGGCCTTCCCCGGCCTCGGGCGGAGTTCCCTCGAGCAGCTCGCGCTCCCATTCGGCCAGCGGCTCCTCGACGCCGATTTCGGCCCCGGCCACATCGACTTGCGGCTTCTCCTCGCCTATCGCAGCCCCGGCCCGGGCGATCAGGCCATCCGCCACCGCGTCCGCGACAACACGCGTCAGCAGCGCAACGCTCCTGATCGCATCGTCATTCCCCGGGATCGGGTAGGTGACCTCGTCCGGGTCACAGTTGGTGTCCAGAATCGCTACAACTGGGATACCAAGCTTGCGTGCCTCGCTGACGGCGATGTGCTCCTTCTTGGTGTCGACCACCCAGACGGCGCTCGGCACCCGCGACATGTCGCGGATGCCGCCGAGGGTCCGGTCGAGCTTGTCGCGCTCACGCTTGAGGTGCAGTAGCTCCTTCTTCGTCATGCCAGAGCCAGGGACATCGTCGAAATCGATCTCCTCGAGCTCCTTGAGCCGCTGCAGCCGCTTGAACACGGTGGAGAAGTTCGTGAGCATGCCGCCAAGCCAGCGCTGGTTGACAAACGGCATCCCGACCCGACGCGCCTGTTCGGCGATCGCCTCCTGAGCCTGCTTCTTGGTGCCGACGAAAAGCACGGAACCGCCGTGCGCGACGGTCTCCTTCACGAATTCGTAGGCGGTGTCGATGTAGTCGAGCGATTGCTGGAGGTCGATGATGTAGATGCCGTTGCGCTCAGCGAAGATGAAGCGCTTCATCTTCGGATTCCAGCGGCGAGTCTGGTGACCGAAATGAACGCCGCTCTCGAGCAGCTGCCTCATGGTGACAACGGGTGCCATGCCCGCAGTCCCTTTCTCTCGTGCGGCGCGCCGCCGAGGCGCGGCCGCTTCCCGGTTTCTTCCTGGCGCCCGTGCGCACCTGACCGCCAGAACCTGCTGCTCGACGGACCGAGAGGTGTGTCCCACTAGTGCCGGTCCGGGGACCGGATAGCGGGCGGGCGCGCGAATTAGGCCATTAAGAGCCGTCGGCCAGTCTACCGGCTCTGGCATGGGGATAGGGTCGGGACACCCGGCTAGCCCTGCACGCGCACTGGAAACTGTGCCCACACTGGAAACAGTGCCCCCACACCTGAAACAGCCTGCCGCATTGGACACTCTGTGCCCACACTGGACACACCGTGCCCACACTGGACACACCGTGCCCACACTGGAAACTGCGGGCACAGCCGTTCGGGCGCCTGCGGACGTGCCCGCTGGCTGGGAGGCCGACCCCGATGGGCACGGCGGAGGCCCGCAGGCAGGGAGACCGACCCCGATAGGCACGGCGGAGGCCCGCGGGCTGGGAGACCAACCCCCGATGAACCCGGCGCAGGCCCGGACAGGGAGACCGAGCCCCGATGAACCCGGCGCAGGCCCGGACAGGGAGACCGACCCCCGATGAACCCGGCGCAGTCCCGGACAGGGAGACCAACCCCCGATGAACCCGGCGCAGGCCGCGGGCAGGCAGGCCGACCGACCGGCGTGTTCCGCGGGCTGAGTAGCGTAAGCGCCCGCAGCAACGCCTTGAACAGGTATTCACCACCATCATGATCCTGAACGGCTGCCGCGGGGGCGGCACAGAGCTACCGTGGGGCGACACAGAGCTACCGCGCGGGGCGACACAGAGCTACCGCGGGGCGACACAGAGCTACCGCAGGGCGACACAGTCACGAGCGTGCTCAAGCCCCAATCTGGCCGTTACTTGCCTCCCGCGTTCAAGATCCCTTCTCGTGTTAACCTGCCCGCGCTATTTGCGGGAAACTCAACATGGTTGCGGATCATGGGCCGGTCCGACGGGTGCTTAGCCGGAACCTGCGCGACTGGCGCGTCAGGAATACGTCTTGCCACCCCTCCTGACGGTAAAGAACGCGATCTCGACGAGCTTTACGCTTCGTGCGGCCCGCGCTGGGTTGCCGGCCGTAGCCGGTGCGTGAGGCTCGTCGTACTTCAGCCCGGGACTTCAGGCACAGGGCTTCAGGCGCGTGTACTTCAGGCACGTGGGCTTCGGGCGCGGCCGCGTCGCCACGTGGGCTTCAGGCACGGGGCTTCAGGCTTCAGGCATCGGATTTCAAGCCCGCGGGCTTCAGACTGCGGGCTTCAGACCGCGGGCCTCAGACCGCGGGCCTCAGACCGCGGGCTTCATGCACATGGGCTTCAGGCACATGGGCTTCAGGCTGCGGGCTTCAGGCCCGCGGGTGCGCCTGGCGGTAGCTTCCGATCAACCGCTCGGGCGAGACGTGGGTGTAGATCTGTGTCGTGGCCAGTGATGCATGACCAAGGATCTCCTGCACACTCCGCAGGTCGGCGCCCCCCTCAAGCAGGTGAGTCGCCGCCGCGTGGCGCAACCCATGCGGCCCAGAATCGGGCGCTTCAGGAACCGAGGCAAGTGCCGCGTGCACGATGCGGCGGGCGACCCGCGGATCCAGGCGGCCGCCGCGCGCCCCGAGCAAGAGGGCGGAACCACTAAGCCCGTTGACGAGTAGGGGGCGACCTACCCTGCACCACCGGTCGACCGAGCGCAGGGCTGGCACCCCGACGGGAACCGTGCGCTGCTTGCCTCCTTTGCCAAGCACCCGGACGGTCCTGCGCTGCGGATCCACATCGGGCAGATCGAGGCCGCACAGCTCGCCCACCCGGATTCCGGTGGCGTACAACAACTCGAGGACCGCCTCGTCCCTTAGCGTAGTCGCCGACTCCCCAGCGTGCGCGGCTGCTTGCCCGAGGACCGCCGCCATGTCGCACGCCGTAGCCACATGCGGAATCCGGCGCCGGGTCTTCAGGGTGCCGAGCAACGGCCCGGGATCGGCGGCGAGCCAGCCACGCCGATGCGCGAACCTGGTAAATGTCCGGACCGCTGCGCCGCGTCTGGCCAGCGTCGATCTCGCCTGGCCGCTGGCGTGCTGCCGAGCCAGCCAGCTACGGATGAGTCCAATCCCGACGTCATTCGGCCCGTCCGCACCCGCCCGCCACGCGTGCGCCAGCATCGACCGTGCGTCACCAAGGTAGGCCCGGACCGTGTGGCTGGAAAGCCCGCGCTCTGCCGCCAGGAACGTTTCGAAAGCTGCGAGGCACGCCTCGAAGGTCGCAGACAGCGGGCCGCCTATCCTCGCTGAGTCGGCTGGCTCTGTAGCCGACGGCGCGGCCGGCCTGAATAGCGGCCGGCCCAGCACCGCCCGGCCGCCCGGCAGGCCCAGCGGCGCCCGACGGCGCGGCCGACGGGGCTGTGCCGGGTTCTGCGGCCGGCGGGGCCGCCGCCGGCGCGGCCGCCGCGGGCCGCGCTGCACCCGATTCTGCGGCGGGCGGGGCCGTCGCGCGCCGGGCTGCCGCGGGCCGGGCCGTCGCGGGCGGGGCTGCCGCGAGCGGGGCCGCCGCGGGCCGGGCTGGACCCGATTCTGCGGCGGGCGGCGGCGCGGCGGGCGGCGCCGTGGCGGGCGGGGCTGTACCCGATTCTGCGGCGGGCGGCGGCGTGGCGGGCGGCGCCGTGGCGGGCGGGGCTGTACCCGATTCTGCGGCGGGCGGCGGCGCGGCGGGCGGCGCCGTGGCGGGCGGGGCTGTACCCGATTCTGCGGCGGGCGGCGGCGCGGCGGGCGGCGCCGTGGCGGGCGGGGCTGTACCGGATTCTGCGGCCGCGGGCCGGGCCGCCACGGGCCGGGCTGTACCCGATTCTGTGGCGGGCGGGGCTGTACCCGATTCTGCGGCGGGTGGCGGCGTGGCGGGCGGCGGGAAGGTCACACGCGCCACCGTGCGCCGCTGCGGCTGCGCAGTCAAGCACCGTCCTTGCCCGCGAGCCGCCAGCCGCGCGGCCCGCGCGCGACGAATCCTCCAGCCGCCAGCAGGCCGAGGCGGCTCAGCGTGGTGTCTAGGGCCACGCCCGCGGATACCGCGATTGTCGCGGGTCCCGCACCACCCCGGGCGGGTACCGCTTCCAGGACCCGCGTTGTGAGCGGATCAAGCTCGGCCGCCGCGATGACCGGGCCAGGCCCGGTCAGGTGCTCGCCCACATAGCCGACGTCTTCAAGCACGTCCTCTGGGCTGGTCACGCACACGGCGCCCCACTCTCGCATGATCCAGTGGCAACCAGTGGAGCAATCGGACGTGACGGGCCCAGGCACCGCCATGAGCGGCCGGCACAGATCCCTGGCATGCCTGGCGGTACTCAGCGCGCCGCTACGACGGCGCGCTTCGACGACAACGGTGCCCCGGCTCAAAGCCGCTATCACCCTGTTCCTCGCGAGGAACCTGGTCCGAGTGGGATTGCGCCCCGGCGGCCATTCGCTGACGAGCAGGCCCTGTGCGACGATGCCGGCGAACATATCGTGGTTGCCCTGCGGGTATGGGGTGTCGACACCGCTCGCCAGGATGGAAATCGTGATCCCCTCCGCGGCGAGAGCGCCCCGATGCGCGGACCCGTCGATCCCGTACGCACCTCCCGATACGACCGCCCAGCCCCGGCTGGCCAGACCTGCGGCAAGTTCTGCCGACACGTGGGAGCCGTAAGCAGTGGCGGCGCGAGCGCCCACGACCGACACTGACCGCAGGCAACTGTGCCGCAAGTCCGCGCTTCCTCGCAGCCAGAGGGCATACGGCCGGGCATCTCCGAGAATGTCGAGCTGTGTCGGCCACTCCGGCTCCCCAGGGCAGACCAGCCGGATTCCGGCCGCTTCGGCGGCCCGCAGATCATGTTCGCCAGGAATCTCGGCCAGCCTGGCTCGCCAGTTCCGCATCGACCGGCCGACCGCTGCTGCGAGCCTGTTGTCCTGATCACCCCCGGCCGCCAGTTGCGCGGGAATGCGGCCTGTCTTGATAGCGGCGACAACGTCCTCCGGACCGGACGTTCGAAGCAGAGCGCCGGCGGCATTGTCACCAGGTTCCACGAGGTAGGTCAGCGCGGCACGGGCCAGGCGCTGCGCGTCAGCCGGATTTCTCATTGCGTCACGCCTAGCCACAGACCGAGTGCGTATCCGGTCTCGTCCGCGGTGGGCCGCGCCCTACCGGCCAGATCAGCCAGGGTCCATGAAACCCGCAGGACGCGGTCGACCCCTCGGGCGCTGATCTGGCCGAGTTCCATCGCGCGCTCGACCCGTGCGAGAGCACCGGACGCCGGTGGGAACCTGCGCCGCAGCTCGCTGCCCGGGATCTGTGCGTTGAGCCGCCACGGGGTACCCGCAAGCCGGTAGGCAACACGTTCACGCGCCAGCTCGACGCGCTTGGCTACGGTCGCGCTGCTTTCCGCGAATCGCCGGTCGCTTAGCAGCTCTGCCCTGCTGACAGGAAGGAGCTCGACCTTGACGTCGACGCGATCGAGCAGCGGGCCAGATAACCGGCCCAGGTATCTGCGCCTGGCCATGGGGGTACAGGTGCAGACCGCTTTCGGCCCGGCAGCACGCGCGCACGGGCACGGGTTGGCCGCAAGCACGAGCGTGAACCTGGCGGGAAAACGCGCCGTCAGCCCAGAGCGCGCCACGACAACCTCGCCTGACTCCAACGGCTGGCGCAGGGCATCGAGCACGTCACGACTGAATTCGGGTGCCTCATCAAGGAAGAGCACCCCGAGGTGAGCGAGTGATACAGCGCCCGGCCGGATGATTCCGCTTCCGCCACCGACGATCGCCGCCTTGGTGGCGGTGTGGTGAGGCCCGCAAAACGGTGGCTCTGTGACGAGCGGGCGGCCAGGCGGCAGCGTGCCTGCCACCGAATGCACGGATGTCACCTCAAGCGAGGCCGCAAGGTCCAGACGGGGAAGGACAGTCGGAAGCCGCTCCGCGAGCATCGTCTTGCCCGCCCCTGGCGGCCCGAGCATCGACAGGTGATGACCTCCGGCCGCGCAGATCTCGACTGCCCGTCGTGCGACTGGCTGGCCGAGCACGTCGGCGAGGTCGAGGGACGTCTGGTCCTTTGACGTGACCAGGCTGGCACCCATCCCGGGTACCGCCCTGGCTTGCGGCTCTGGCGGACTGCCGCCGGGTTGGCCGGCCGCGGTTCCGCCGCATTGCGCCCGGCCGGCTCCGGCTCGCCCGGGACTCCACGGACCGCCCACCGCGCCCCGGTCAGGGCTCGCGACCCAGTGAGGTGATCCGGGAAATGTTCCGCCCTCGATGACCTCCACTGGCTCGCTTCCCGCTGGACACCGCTCTCCCCGCAGGTGGGCGAGCAAGGCTGCGAGTGAGGGTACGGCCAGCACCCGGATGCCCGGCATCAGCGCCGCTTCTGGAGCATTCATCCGCGGCACCGCCACGGTGGTGAAGCCAGCGCCTGCGGCGCTCGCGGTGGCTGGCAGGACGCCGCGCACCGTTCGCAGGCGGCCGTCCAGACCGAGTTCGCCCATGAGCACAAGCCCCGCAAGCGCGGTGAGCGGTAGCGCACCAGCCGCCGCCATTATCGCCGCGGCGATGCTGAGATCGAAGCCACTGCCCCGTTTCGGCAGGCTGGCCGGGGACAACCCGACTGTGATCTTGCGTTGCGGCCATTCCTGGCCGCTGTTCACGATCGCCGACCGAATCCGGTCGCGCGCTTCTCGTAGCGCCGTATCTGGGAGACCTACGAGCAGGAGCCCAACCAGGCCATTGGCGATATCGGCCTCAACTTCGACCGTGTGGCCTTCTACACCGACGAGCGCGATCGAGTAGGTACGGGCGAGCGGCATCTAGCCCACCCCCCGGACATGCTCGATCGCATAGTTGCCGCCAGCGTCGCGAGTTAGCCCGACAGCATCGATCCTGATCCGGTCGAACACGATGCCGTGGGCTGAAATCCAGCGGACAGCCAGGCGCCTGAGCCTCAGCCTCTTCTGCCGCGTGATCGCTTCGAGTGGCGTGCCGTAACGGGTTCCCGAGCGCGTCTTGACCTCGCATACCACCAGCGTGCGGCGCTCAGCAGCGACGATGTCCAGTTCGCCGTCCGCGCACCGCCAGTTACGGCTCAGTACCCGCAGGCCTGCCGCCTCCAGAAAGCCTGCGGCCAACTCCTCGCCTTGCCTGCCAAGGGCATCCTTGGGATGCAATGCCACCACCTCCGCTTTCAACGATGACGGCAGCAACAGGGACGAGAGCCGGTACGACGAGAGCTGTGGACGGCGGACGGTGGCGGCATTCTCCTGTGGGTACTGCGGCCAAAATGTCGGACCCCTGTGCTACCAGCGCGTGGGACGCGCTGTTTGCCGCTGGCGGGGCCCGCGCAGCCGTTAAGCATCTGCGGGAAACTTCCGCGGCGCTAAACGACCGCTCTCGCAGCTAGGCTGCGGCAGCTAGCGAGCCCGCAAGCCCAGGGAAGCCAGCTGCTGCCAGGAAACGTGGCGGGCGGAACCCGCCTCGGGTCACCCAGGTCCGCTGCCTCCTGGAAACCGCGCGGCCTGCAATGCTTTGCCCGCCTGACCGCCGGCCTTGAGCCGGGCTAGCCGTTTGTCTTGTGGAATGTGCGCGGGCACCAATCACGCCCCGCTTGACGCGTCGATTCCTAGGTCGGGAATCCCGGCTTGTCCTCTGGAAGCTCCAAGTCGCTTTGCGCGAGTTCCTCGACGTTCACGTCCTTGAAGGTGACGACCCGCACATTCTTCACAAACCGCGCTGGCCTGTACATGTCCCACACCCAGGCGTCCTGCATCGTGACCTCGAAGAACACCTCACCGTTGTCGGCCGTCCGCACGTTGAGGTCGACCTCGTTGGTGAGATAGAAACGGCGCTCGGTCTCGACCACATGGGTGAACAGCCCGACCACGTCGCGATACTCGCGGTAGAGCTGCAACTCCATCTCGGTCTCGTATTTCTCGAGATCCTCTGCGCTCATGGTGTCCCCTCCGATCAGGCGGCCAGCCTAGAAGGCGCCGGAAGTCTCTTCCGCCAGATCCGCCCTGGCCGCGAAGCCAGCCCCGTTGGCTGCACCGCCAGCGGCGGGCACGCCAATCCTGGCACCATCGACAGTGCAGGCCACGTCCGCCATCCCTCCATTGTCCGGCATCGGCCGCGCGCCCGCGTCGCGCCGCTGGATCGCGCACATTACGTTCACGTAGCTGAATCGGTGCTCCGGGCAGGGACCGTGCTCGGCGAGCGCCTGGGTGTGCCGCCTTGTCGAGTAACCCTTGTGCTCGGCGAAATCGTACGCCGGGTACCGGTCATGCAGCTTCGTCATGATCCGGTCTCTGGTCACCTTCGCCACCACAGAGGCGGCGGCGACACAGGCAGCGACCTGGTCTCCCTTCCACATCGCCAGCGCCGGGACCGTCAGACCGCCGACCGGGAAGCCGTCGGTGAGCACATACCCGGGGCGGCAGGAAATGCCGGCCAGGGCCCGGCGCATGCCGGCGATGTTGCATACGTGCAGCCCCAGACGGTCGATCTCGCCAGGGGGGATTACCACCGTGTGCCAGGACAGCGCATTAGCCACAACTTCACGGTAAACCTGCTCCCTTACGGCTGGGGTGAGGGCCTTGGAGTCAGCTAGCTGCGCCACCGGCGGATCCGGACGTGGGAAACACCACGGCCGCGACCACGAGGGGACCCGCGCACGCGCCCCGCCCGGCTTCGTCGATGCCAGCTATCGGGGCAAGGCCCGCGCGAGCCAGCACGCGCTCGTACCCGGACAGACCGGCTCCCCGGCGCGGCGTGTATCCCGGCGGTCGCAGCACGGATCGGCTGGGCGGGCAGGCCGGCACGGCCATGGCATGGTCCGCGAGCGCGTCGGCCGCCGGCCTCCCCCGGGAGGGATCCGAGATCATCCTGGTATCAGCGTCAGGGACAACACCGGGTGCCGTCTGCGGCAAAACATCCGCCACGCTCGCGCCGGCCTCGGCCTCGCCGGCGGCGATTCGCCGTCAGGGCCGCCAATACTGCCGGGCACCGCGTCCCATGCGGACATCCCGCGTTCCAGGCTCATCATGACACTTGGCAGGGTACGTCGGATCGGCACGGTCCTCCGCAGGATCGGCCCATCAAGGCGCGTGACCCGCCGAGCGCCCGCGGCGCTTGCGGATACGGCGCTGAACCAGTGCCAGGGGAATGGCGCCAACCACGCCGAAGGCCAGCGGTGCGGCCGGCGCTGCTGCGGCGAACGCCTTCTGCTCGAACGTGGCTGGAATGGGCAAGATACCGAGCCGGTTGAGTGGCCACACGACCACAAATGCGCGCCCGATCACCTTGGACTCAGGGATGGCGCCACCGCCGGGGTCACCCCGATGCTCACGGGAGTCATAGGACACCGCCCTGTGATCACCCATGACCCACAGTTCGCCAGCTGGCACGGTTACCTCGAACCGAAGCGAGGAAGGGGCATTCCCCGGATAGAGATACGAGGTCTCGTTGAGCGGGACACCGTTGACCGTGACCCGGCCGCGTGCGTCACAACATGCCACGCGGTCGCCGGGCAGCCCGATGACGCGCTTGACGTAGTCTTTCTCGCCCGCGGTGACTCCGAACGCGGAGCCGACCCAGTCGGCGAAGCGCCTGATGGGATTTGATGGCGCGGTCTGCGGAACCGTCGGGTCCCACGAATCCAAGCCGCTGAAAACGACTATGTCGCCACGATGGATGGTGCGCAGATGATAAACGACCTTGTTCACAAGCACCCGGTCGCCGATCTTAAGCGTATTCTCCATCGATGACGAGGGAATATAGAAGGCTTGTATGGCGAATACCTTGATAATCACGGTGAGCGCGAGCGCTATCACGACAAGGATGGGCAGTTCGCGCCAGAACGTACGCCGCCGCTTCTTTGCCCCCTGTTCCCGCGCGCCGGCGTCGCCACGACCGGCGCGCTCGGCCTCGTCCCGGGTGGTGGCACCCTTGATTGGCGCATCACCCATCTCGGCGCCATCCGGGCGGCGGTCCCCCCGGGTGCCGTCGCTATCAGCGTCCCGGTCTTCGCCGCCAGGATCATGCGGCTGCGTCATGGCGGGCTGGCGTGGCCCCTGCTCGTCGTCCATCGAATTGAGCTTATCGCTGGGCGGGCGTGCGAACAGCAGCAACGCCGCCGGTCCGGTTACCCTCTGTGCAATTGGGCTGTTAACCGGGATCACAAATCGAGGTCAAGGTCCCAGCGGGGCGCGGGCTTGCTGGGCAAGTGACCAGGTCGCGGTTCAGCGCGATATGGCCGCCGCATGGTGGCGGCCGATGATTCCTGACAGGCCCACGTTCAGCGCAATACGGCCGCCGCATGGTGGCGGCCGATGATTCCTGACAGGCCACGAGCCGGTACCCGGTCCCACCTGAGCGGATGGCCCAGTCACGCGTGCCGTGAACTACGCGCCGGATCGAGGGCGCGGAACCGCCGAACCAGCCACATCGCAGGTATCGCCGCTGCAAAGCCCCCGGCGAGTGGCAGGGCCGGCGCTGTGGTGCCAGCGGCTTTGAGCGCTGCTTGCTTGAAGGTCCCGGGGATCGGCAGCGTCCGTAGTTGTGACGGCGGCCAGATGACCACGAACGCCCTGCCGACTACCTCTTTGATCGGGATGGTGCCGTCGCCTGGGCCATCCATGTGGTACCTGGAGTCGGCCGAATCGGCGCGGTGGTCGCCCATCACCCAGAGCCGGCCCTGCGGCACCACAATCTTGAACGGCTGCAGCGACGGGTTGCTGCCCGGGTAGAGATACGCACTCTCGTGCAGCGGAACCCCGTTTACCGTGATCTGGCCGTCGGCGTTGCAACAGGCCACATGATCGCCTGGCAGGCCGATGACCCGCTTGACGTAATCCGTCCCATCCGTCTCAAGACCCACCCAGCGCAGCACGTCATGGTAGACGCGGGGGATCACGCTCTCGGACGGCGCCGATGCGACCGACGGGTCCCAGGAGCCCTGACCGCTGAACACCACGATGTCGCCGCGGTCAATCCCGCGGAAATCGTAGACGACCTTGTTGACGAGCACCCGGTCACCGATCAGGAGCGTGTCCTCCATCGATCCGGACGGGATGCGGAAGGCCTGGACCGCGAATGCCTTGATCAGCAAGGCAAGTATCAGCGCGACCGCCACGAGTAGCGGCAGCTCACGCCAGAACGACCGTCGTCGGGCCGCAGGCACCTCGGCGGGTTCGGCCATCGGTGGCGATTGGGGCTGGTCACCGGCCAGTGTGGTCGCGCCGTTCCCTGATCCGCGCAGCCTTTCCGCGCAACGACCGCAGGTAGTAGAGCTTCGCGCGGCGAACCCGCCCGCGAGTCACCACCTCGATCTTGTCGATCGACGGGCTATGCACAGGAAATGTGCGCTCAACGCCCACGCCGTAACTAATCTTGCGGACGGTGAACGTCTCACGCCCGCCGCCGCCCTGCCGGCGGATCACGACACCCTGGAAGACCTGGATCCGGGATCGGGTGCCCTCCTTGACACGCACGTGCACCTTCAACGTGTCACCCGGGCGGAAGCTGGGGATGTCCGAGCGGAGCTGGGCCCGCTCAAGCTCGGCGATCGCGGTATGCATGACGGCTTTCCTCTAATTAATCGCGCGTTCGCGGGCGTGCATAGCGCCCCGGACATGGCTTAGGGTTTCCCGAATCGGCCCCGGCGCAGGCTTCCCAGGCCGGGCGGCGGCTTTCAGTGTGCCACATCTTCGGAGCGCACAGGGAAGCCAGCCTCGGACAGCACCCCAAGATCCAGGTCGTCGAGGGCCGCGGGATCGAGCATTCTGACCATTTCTGGGCGCATAGCTGCGGTCCGCCGCAACGCGGCATCGCGCCTCCAGCGCGCGATTGCCGCATGATTCCCGGAGAGCAGCACGGCTGGAACCTCGCGCCCGCGCCAGACTCGCGGTTTCGTATAAACCGGGCCTTCAACCAGGCCCGCCATGGCGCGCGGCGCACCCACTCCCACTGGATCGCGGTCATCGGCACCATCGGCCGAAGACCCAGCCGCACCCTCAAGCGCATCGCAGCCGCTGGGAATCCCGGGACCAGGACCCAAGCACGAGCGTGGCACACCGCACCCGCCGAACGAGTCATCCGCGACCGACTCCGCGTTGCCGACCACGCCAGGCAGGAGACGGCAGATCGCCTCCAACATGACCAGCACGGCGGCCTCACCACCAGCAAGTACATAGTCACCGATGCTGAGCTCATCGACCGGCAGCCGGGTCCTGGCGTCGTCGATGACACGCGCGTCAATGCCCTCGTAGCGACCGCAGGCGAACACCAGATGAGGCTCACGAGCAAAACGGGCAGCGACCTGCTGGTTGAACAGGCGGCCGCTTGGCGTGGGCACGACAAGCCGCGGCACCGCGCCGGATGCGGCTGCTGCGACCGCATCCAGTGCGTCACCCCATGGCCCGGCTTTCATCACCATCCCAGGACCGCCGCCGTACGGCGTGTCGTCGACGCTGTGGTGCGCATCGCGCGCCCAGTTCCTCAGGTCGTGGACGTTGACCCGGATGACACCGCGGGCCGCCGCCTTGCCGATGAGCGACATCCGCAACGGCTCAAAGTAGCCAGGGAAGATCGTGATGACGTCGATCCGCATGACGGTCAGGCCGGTTCGTTCTGCTCAAGCAGGCCCTGCGGCGGGTCGATGACCAGGCGCCCGGCCCGGACATCGACCTCAGGCACGATAGCGGCGACGAATGGCACGAGAATCTCTGCCGCGCCCGATGCCGTCCGTACCACCAGGAGGTCCTGGCCATGATGGCGGACGTCGGACACCGTCCCGACATGACGGCCAGCAACGGTGACCACGTCGAGCCCGATCAGCTGGTGGTCGTTGTATTCGTCCGGGTCGTCAGGCGCGGGCACGTCGGCCGAGTCGATGACCAGCCACGCACCGCGCAATTGCCCGGCTTCGCCGCGGTCGGTGATCCCGGCGAAGCTGACGATCAGGCCGCCAGCGTGCGGCCTGGCGCCCGCAACCGTCAGCGGGCCGAGCGCTTCGGGCTGAGTGGCGAGCACGCAGCCCGAAGCGAACCTCTGACCCGGGTCGTCGGTACGGATGTCGACCGCGACCTCACCGCGAACTCCGTGCGGGCGGCCAATGCGGCCAACGACCAGGAGCATGCCCGTCAGCGAACCTCATCCAGATCAAGCAGGTCGACCCGGACGTAACGGCCTCCGGCAAGCGAGCCCACGACGGTGCGAAGGGCCCGTGCGGTGCGGCCACCACGGCCTATGACCTTACCCAGGTCATCGGGATGGACGCGCACCTCAAGAACCCTGCCACGGCGCAGTCCGCGGCTGGAGACCGTGACATCTTCCGGATGCTCGACGATGCCGCGCACAAGGTGCTCAAGGCTTTCCTCAAGCACCTCAGGCTCCGCTACCGGCCTCGTCGGCTGCGCTACCGGCCTTGTCCGCCGCAGCCTCGGCGCCAGCGCTCTCGGGCTCGTCAGGGGCGCTACCGGACTTGCCCGCCGCAGCCTCGGCGTCAGCGCTCTCGGGCTCGTCAGGGGCGCTACCGGACTTGCCGGCCGCAGCCTCGGCGTCAGCGGCATCGGCCGCTGGCGCACTCGTTCCGGCGGCCTCGGCCTGCCCAGCCGCGGCCGCCTCGCCGGGCTTGTCAGCGTCAGCCGCCTTGTCCGCAGCATTGTCCGCAGCCTGGTCCTCGGGCGTGTCCGCCTTGGCGGCAGACCTCTTCGCCTTGGTGGCGCCGCCGTCGGCCTTGCCGTCCTCGCCCCTGCCGCCCTCAGCCTTGCCAGCGTCGGCCCTACCGGCCTGCGCACCGTCAGTGCCCGGGTCGGTCACGGCCGTCTTGGTGGCCTTCGCAGACCGCGCTTCCGGCTTGTCGGACTTCGGTTCTGACCTGCGGCCACGCCCCTTTGGGGTGGTGGAAGCGCCCTCGGGCTCGCCATGGGTTTCCCTCAGTGCCGCCGCGAACGCTTCCTTCTTGTCCGCTCCTGGTGACGCGGTCTTGAGGGTGCCCTCCGCCCCGTCCTCACCGTGGAACCGCTGCCAGTCCCCGGTGATCTTGAGGAGGCTCCGTACCGGATCGGTCGGCTGTGCTCCGACCGACAGCCAGTACTGCGCGCGCTCTGAGTCGATCTCGATGAGCGAGGGCTCCAGCTTCGGGTGGTATTTGCCGATTTCTTCGATCGCCCGCCCGTCCCGCTTGGCACGGGCGTCAGCGACAACAACGCGATAGTACGGCGCATGGATCTTTCCCATACGCTTGAGTTTGATCTTGACAGCCACGGGTGTGGTCTTCTCCCAGGAATCTCGGTTCGAGTGGCGCCCTGCCGGGTGGGGACCGGTGAGGCCACTCAGGCGGTTACCCGGCCCCGCGGGTCAGAGAGGGCCCCGCAGCCCGGGTGGTCGCCGTCACATTGTGCCAGACGCCCAGCGCCGGCGCGTAATCGCCGCCGACCGTCAGGTGCGCCGCCGCGCGGGTGTGGAGATCAGCGTGACCGGAACGTGGCATTCAGCTGCGACCAAACCGCCACACTGATCTCCACAACGGATCTGAACTTCCCACACCGGATCTGGACTCGCCACACCGGATCTGGACTTCCCACACCGGATCTGGACTCGCCACACCGGATCTGAACTCTCCACACCGCATCTCGGCGCGCCGCATCCCCGCAGCTACCGCGGTCCGGCGGCAGTTACTTGCGTTTCTGGTTCTTGGCCTTGGCGGCGCCACGCATCTTGAACGCCGCCGGGAGATCTTGAAGATCTGGCAGATCCGCGGGGCTCGGGGCCCTCTTGCCGAGACCGCCTGGCAATCCCGCGGCCAGATCGCCCAGGCTGCCAGGCAACCCAGAACCAGCAGAGCCCGCACCAGAACCAGCACCGCCGATCCCGGGCAGCCCGTGCGGCAGCCCTTGGCCGGCCCCGCGCGTAAGCCCGCCACCACCCGCAGACCCGCCACCCGCAGACCCGCCACCCGCAGACCCGGCACGGTCGGGCGCGCCGGGGCGCCCGCCCTTCGGCTTCTTCTTATTCTTCTTGCCGCGGGCGTTCTTGACCGATTTGCGCCGCATGCCTGGCATACCAGGCATGCCTGGCAGCCCGCCGCCGAGCATCTGGCGCATCATCTTCTGCGCCTCGAAGAAGCGGAGGACCAGGTCCCCGACCTCGCTGACGCTGACGCCCGCGCCACCAGCGATTCGCGCCCTGCGTGAGCCGTTAATGATCTTCGGGTTGCGCCGCTCGTCAGGGGTCATCGAGCGGACAATGGCGAGCACGCGGTCGAGCTGTGCGTCGTCTATCTGGCTGAGCATCTCCCTGTTCTGAGCCGCGCCAGGCAGCATGCCGAGCAGGTTGCCGATCGGCCCGAGCTTGCGGACCATCAGCAGCTGGTCGATGAAATCCTCGAGGGTGAAGCCCTCGCCTGAGACGAGCTTGCCCGCCATATCGGCGGCCTGGTCCTCGTCGAAGGCCCGTTCTGCCTGCTCGATCAGGGTGAGCATGTCGCCCATATCGAGGATCCGCGACGCCATCCGGTCCGGGTGGAACAGGTCGAAGTCTTCGAGTTTCTCGCCTGACGAGGCGAACATGATGGGCCGGCCAGTGAGCTCGGCGATGGACAACGCCGCGCCGCCGCGGGCATCGCCGTCCAGCTTGGTCAGGATCACGGCGTCGTATCCGACACCGTCCAGGAACGCCTGCGCGGTGCTCACGGCGTCCTGGCCGATCATCGCGTCGACCACGTACAGGATCTCGTCCGGCTGGACAGCGTCCCTGATCGCGACGGCCTGCGCCATCATCTCCTCGTCGATGCCGAGGCGCCCAGCGGTGTCGACTACCACCATGTCGTGCAGCTTGAGCCTTGCTTCTGCCACAGACTGGCGGGCAACCGCGATGGGATCGCCGACACCATTGCCTGGCTCTGGCGCGTAGACGGGAACCCGGACCTGCTCACCGAGCACCTGCAACTGCCCGACCGCGTTCGGCCGCTGCAGGTCCGCCGCGACCATCAGCGGCGTGTGGCCCTGTTCGCGCAGCCAAAGTGCGAGTTTGGCGGCGAGCGTGGTCTTGCCTGAGCCCTGCAGCCCGGCAAGCATGATCACCGTTGGCGGTGTCTTGGCGAATTCGAGCCTGCGGGTCTGGCCGCCGAGGATCTCGATGAGCTCCTCATGGACGATCTTGATGACCTGCTGCGCGGGGTTAAGCGCGGCGGAAACGGCCTCACCGCGCGACCGCTCCTTGATGCGCGCGACGAACTCCCTGACCACCGGGAGCGCAACGTCCGCTTCGAGCAGCGCGATGCGTATCTCGCGGCAGGTCGCGTCGATGTCGGCCTCGGACAGGCGCCCCCTGCCGCGAAGGGAGGAGAAAACCTGGGTCAGCCGATCGGAAAGGGTTTCGAACACGTGTCTTTGCCGTCCTCGGGCGGGTAATGCGGATCGGCTACCCAGGTTATCCGGTCGGCGGCGGATGAGCGCCCTGGCCGTCAGGCGGATCGGTTCCGCGAGTCAGGGCGGCGAGCACCCGCTCACGGATCAGCGTGCGCACGTTGTCCCCCACGGGTGGCTGGCCGGTGCTGTCGACCACGTAGAACGCGTCCACCGCCTCAGCGCCGAGCGTTTCCACCCGCGCGGCCCGCACGTCAAGGCCGCACTCGCCGAGCGCACGGCCGATCCGCCACAGCAGGCCGGGCTCGTCGTGCGCACGCACCTCAACCACGGCCGCGCTGTGTGAGGCGTCGTCCACCATCGTGACCTTGGGTGGCGCCACAGGGACGCCAGGACGCGGCCGGTATGCCCGCTGCCGCCTGGCTAGCCGCTCCGCCACGTCGAGGCGGCCTTCCAGCATCCGGTGCAGGTCGCTCTCTATCAGCGCCGCGTCCGGCGGTGCCCCGAACTCAGGCGCGATTGTGAGCACGGTAACCGCCGTGCCGCCGCTCGCGGTCGCGGTCGCGGACCTGACCGCCAGCCGATGCGAGGCGAGCACGCCGGCCGCCCGCCACAACAGCCCAGGCCGGTCCGGCGCGACGATGGTCACCTCGCAGTCGTGCACGACCGCGGCCGTGCCGCCGCGCGCGGCAAGCTGCACCTGCCCGGGTGACAGCGGCGCGGGCCGCGGCGGATCGTCCCCTGCAAGCACGGCGGCGGTGCGGCGCACCAGGTCAGCGACGAGCCCCGCCTTCCATTCGTTCCACGCGGCAGGCCCGGTGGCTTGCGCGTCCGCGATGGCGAGCGCGTGCAGCAACTCGAGCAGTTGCCTGCTGCCCACGATCTTCGCGACCCGCTGGGCGGTCAACGGATCAGCCAGGTCGCGCCGCGTTGCTGTCTGCGGTAGCAGGAGATGATGCCGAACGGCTGCCGCGAGCGTCTCCACGTCTTCGGCCGCGAGCCCAAGCCTGTGGCCAACGTCCCGGGCCACCTCAGCGCCGGAAACGCTGTGGTCTCCCGGCCAGCCCTTGCCGATGTCGTGCAGCAGCGCGCTGAGCAGCAGCAGATCTGGACGTGCGACGTCACGGACGAGCGACGCGGCCGCCGAGGTGCACTCCACCAGGTGCCGGTCGACGGTGAAGGTGTGCAGCGGGTTGCGCTGCGGCCTGTTGCGCACCCGCTCCCAGTCGGGCAGCAGTGCGGTGATGAGCTCTTCCTGATCGAGCGCCTCCCACACGCTGATCGCGGCAGGCCCCGCGCCGAGCAGCGCGACAAGCGCGTCCCGCGCCTCGTCCGGCCAGGGCACCGGCAGCGGCGGGCAGTCACGCAGCCTGGCGAGGGTGCCTGGCGCGAGCGGCAGCCCGCTTCGCGCCGCCGCGGCGGCGGCGCGAAGCACCATGCTGGGGTCACTCGCCGGGTCGGCGGAACGAGCGAGCACCACCTCGCCGTCCTGCTCGACCACACCCTCGGCGAGCGGCCGGCGCTCTGTACCACCGCGCAGGGCCCCGCCGCGCGGCAGGCGCTGGGCCGCGCCCCTGCGCTTGCCGCGCGGCCGCTTGGCCATGCTGCGGTCCACCTGCCACCAAGTGTGATCGACGGCGTAGCCGACGGTCCGGCCAGCCTGGGCGAGCGACCGCAGGACCGCGTCCGCGTCGAGCAGGCCGAGGGCGCGCGCCACCTCGTCCTGCTCCTGCAGCACGAGACGGTCGGTGCCGCGGCCGCTCACCTCGTGCAGGGCATACCGTACATCCATGATCAGTTCGTACGCGGCACGTACCCGGGGTCCGGGTGCGGGTGCTACCCAGGCCGCGGCGACCGCCTGCATCGCATGCACGTCGCGCATGCCGCCCCGCGCCTCCTTCAAGTCGGGTTCCAGCAGGAAGGCGAGTTCACCCCAGCGCTGCGCGCGCTCCGCTCCCATGGCGGACAGTTCGGCGAGGCGGGCCCGCGCCGCGGCCCGCCAGTCGCCGAGCACCGTCTCGCGTAGCTGAGCGGTGAGCGCCGCATCACCCGCGATATGGCGCGCGTGCAGCATGCCGAGCGCGGCCTTCAGGTCAGCCTGTGCGACCCTTCTCGCCTGTGGCACCGTTCTGACCGCGTGGTCAAGTTCTGCGCCAGAATCCCAGACGGGGTACCAGATCCGGTCCGCGAGCGCGCCGACGTCGGGGCGCCCCGCGTGCAGCAGGATGACGTCCAGGTCGCTGCCAGGGGCGAGCTCGCGGCGGCCGTAACCACCCACGGCGACGAGCGCCACGGCCGGCTCCGCGCCGAGCAGGCCCGCGAGCCACCGGTCGGCTTCCGCCGTCCGCTGGGCGCGCTGGGCGGCGAAAGACACCCTGGCGATGCCCCTGACTGTCATGCTGCTCCCCCCACCTGCCTGTCGCTATCTCGCCGCGCTGCCCACGGCGCATTCAGACGGCCAACTATGGGGGGTGACCGCACGACAGCCGTTGGCCCTAGATCGCGTCCGGGCCGCGTTCTCCGGTTCTGACCCTGATGACGGACTCGACCGGGACGGACCAGACCTTTCCGTCTCCGATCCGGCCGGTCTGCGCTGCCTTGACGATGACGTCGATCAGATCATCGACGTCCTCGTCATCTGTGAGCACCTCGACGCGCACCTTCGGTACCAGGTCCACCTGGTACTCGGCGCCTCTGTACACCTCGGTGTGACCACGCTGCCTGCCGTATCCGCTGGCCTCGGTGACCGTCAAGCCGCGCACGCCGAACGCCTGCAAAGCTGCCTTCACCTCATCGAGCTTGAACGGCTTGATGACGGCCGTGATGAGCCTCATCCCTGCACCAGCTCCTCTGCCCTTAACCCTGCTGCGCTCTGACCTTTTACCCTCTGACCTGCTGTCCTCTGACCTGCTGTCCTCTGACCTGCTGTCCTCTGACCTGCTGTCCTCTGACCTGCTGTCCTCTGACCTGCTGACATGCCACCTGCCCGCAAGCGGACGCGGAGGCGCCACCGGTCAGCGGGCTGGTCCGCCCCAACCCTGGCACGAGCATTCACGCGCGTGCACGTCAGGCGTGGTCTACGCTCGTGCTTGGTGCCGCGGTGCGGCCTGCCATGACTTTCCGCCAGCGGCGTTTCGCCACGTGCCGCGGCGTGTTTCGGCCGCGTGAAACCAGCGGCTGCAATGTTACGCCGGTGTTTCGGGCGGTCCCGTGAGGCTGCGGGGTCACCGGTTTGAACGACCATTCTAGGCCCTTTGACCCTAGTGGCCGGCTGTGACCCTAGGTGACTATCCCTCGTGGAGCGGTGGGCCGTGAAGGCTAACGAATCCCTGCGTCGGCGCGGCCCACCGCGAACGGGGCGTAGACCGGGAACAGGTTGAGCTCCCTGACCTGAACCACGGTCTGCCATGATCGCGGTGGAATCTTCGTCATATTGACGGAGAATCCACCGCGATCATTGGTTTGCGCCGGTCCTGGCCGTGCGACCGTTCCGGCCGCACCGATCACCGCACCTCGGCTCGCGCGCCGACACCGGCCACCATTCCGCCGGCGAGACGGGCCGATTCGGCTAGCGAACTCGCGACCATCGTCTTCTCGTCTCCGGCAGCTGCCCACACAATCCAGAGCCTGGCCAGCCAGGCATCAACCACGGCGCGTAGCCGCCGCGGATGGCCGCCGCCGGTGGCAGCCGCAGATGGCCGCCGCCGCGGGTGCGCCGCGGGAAGCCGCCGACGGTGGCAGCCGCAGGTGGCACGAGCCTGCTTTCCGGGCAAGGTGCGCACGTTGCCGCCAGCATCCGGCCGACCCCGCCCCAGCCACACCATGATGCTCACGCGACCCGGCTAGGTGGTCCCTAAGTCGTGGCGGATCGCTGATCCCATGCCGCTGGCGGGTGACACCCCGGCCATGATCCGCGACCGTGTGAAGTTGCCCGCAAATAGCGCTGGCAGGTTAACACGAACAGGGATCATGAACGGTCCGCTCCCGGCTGCTGCGAAATGCCGCCCCCGCCGACTGGTGTGCAGCGCAGCCCGGGCCGGCCGACGCGACGTACCGTTCGAGCTCAGCGACGCTGGCGGGTTCCGCGCACCGGACATGACACGGGATGCGCGGGATGCGCGGGATGCGCGGGATGCGCGGGATGCGCGGGATGCGCGGGATGCGCGGGATGCGCGGGATGCGCGGGATGCGCGGGATGCGCGGGATGCACGGGATGCGCGGGATGCGCGGGATGCGCGGGACGCGGGATGCGCGGGATGCGCGGGAACGTTCAGCTTGATCAACTGCGCTACCGCAGCCATAAGATTACGCTGGATAACGAGCTCATGTGACTACGTTGGCAGCGCCAGTGGTCTGACCGGGCTACGGCGCGGCCGCGGTGCCTGGCATCGTGGTGGCAACCTATGTGGTGGCGGCAAGGAGGCTGACCATGACATTTACCGACAAGGAACGTTCCTACCTCGACAGCCAGCTGCTCGGACGGCTGGCCACGATCGGCCCGGACGGGGGACCACGCAACGTTCCCGTCGGTTTCCACCTCAACCACGATCTCGGCACCATCGACATCGGCGGCCATAACCTCGGCGCAAGCCAGAAGTTCCGCAATGTTCGCCGCGACGCCCGCGTCTCCTTCGTCGTCGACGACCTCGCCTCGGTCAATCCGTGGACACCCCGGTTCATGGAGATCCGCGGTACCGCGGAGGCGCTTGAGTCGGGCGGCGAGGAACTTGGTCCCGGCTTCGGGACCGAGCTGATCCGCATCACGCCCACCCGCATCATCGCGTTTGGCATCGACGAGAGCCGCACCGCACGTAAGGTCCCTTCGCCTTCCTAGCGTTCGCACGGGCGTACCGGGGATCGCAGGAGGCAGCTCGGGCGCGGCTCAGCCGCCGAGGATCGCGTCGACGAATGTCTCTGGCTCGAACGGCGCCAGATCGTCACGGCCTTCGCCGAGCCCCACGAGCTTCACCGGAACGCCAAGCTCACGCTGAACCGCGATGACGATTCCGCCCTTGGCGGTGCCGTCCAGCTTGGTCAGCACGATCCCGGTGACGTCGACGGCCTCCGCGAAGACGCGTGCTTGCCGCAGGCCGTTCTGGCCGGTGGTCGCGTCGAGCACGAGCAGGACCTCGTCCACGGGTACCTGCTTCTCGACCACCCGCTTCACCTTGCCGAGTTCGTCCATCAGCCCGGTCTTGGTGTGCAGCCGGCCTGCGGTGTCCACGATGACCACGTCGACGCCCGCGGCGATGCCCTCGCGTACCGACTCGAACGCCACGCTGGCCGGATCCGCGCCCTCCCTGTCGGACCTGACGACCTGGGCGCCGACCCGCGCTCCCCAGGTCTGCAACTGGTCCACCGCCGCGGCACGGAAGGTGTCCGCCGCACCGAGCAGCACGGTTCGCCCGTCCCCCACCAGCGCACGCGCCAGCTTCCCGCACGTCGTGGTCTTGCCGGTGCCGTTTACCCCGACCATGAGCACAACGGCGGGCCGGCTGCCGCCCGGGTCCAGCTTCAGCGCCCGCTGGCCGCCGGTGTCGATCTGCGTGAGCAGTTCGGCCTTCAGCAGGGCCCGCACCTCGCCCGGGCTGCGGGTGCCGAGCACCTTCACCTTGGTTCGCAGGTCCTCCACGATCTGGCGGCTCGGCGTCACACCGACATCGGCGGTGATGAGGGTGTCTTCGATCTCCTCCCATGCATCCTCATCCAGGGCGTCCCTGGACAGCAGGCCGAGGAGCACCGACCCGAACGCTCCTTGCGACTTCGCCAGCCTCGCCCGCAGCCGGACCATCCGCCCGGCCGATGGGGGCGGTCTTTCGATCTCCGGTATGACCAGGGCGTCTGGGACGAGCGGTGCCTCGGGCGCGATGGTGCCCGTCGCACCGGCCTCGCCGGTCACCTCAGGGCCGGCCTGCCGCCCCTCGGCGGGCGGCGCAGGCGGCGCCGGCGGCACGGCGCGCTGCCTCCTGCCTGGACGCAGGAAGTACACCCCACCGCCGACGATGAGCACGACGAAGATAGCGATAATCAGGATCAGATAAGCCATGGCGGTCCCAGTCTCGCAGACGGCGGGTTCGCACGAAACGCCCGCGGCGCTCAAGACCCGAGTAGATCAAAATCGCGGGCCGTGCCAGGGAGGTGGCGAGATCCCAGCGCAAGCCGTTTGGTCTTGGCGTTTGAAGTCCCAGCGTTGCCCGTGTCGCAGCAGGCTGAGTGACGGTGAGCAAGCGAGCCACCCAGCTATCGGCCGAGGGGCGGCGTCACGCCTGGCAAGGTTCGATTGACTCCGCAGCCGCAATCCTGCGCGGCCCAGTCAATCCCGTCTCAATAGCCAACGTACGGTTGACCGTCGTGCACGGCGGCGACACCTGGAACGTTGTCCAGGGAGCCATAACGAGCCAGGGCGTAGCGCACGCCAGCGATGATGTTGTCGACGGGGTTATAGATGTCGCCATGCCCCGGCAGCGCATACGCATTGAAGGTCGGGCCGATTGTCTGCATAATGCCGATCGACGGGGTGCCCGCAGCAGCATTCGAATCCCAATTGTTGATGGCGGTGGGGCTGCCGCCTGATTCGTGCTGGATGATGATCCAGATGTCCTGCGGGCTGAGCTTGGACGCCGGGATGCCCTGGGCTTCGAGAATCTTGGTCGCCTGGCCGATCCACCCGGTCACCTGCTGCGGCGGTGCAGGTCCGCTCGACGCTGACGGTGCGCCCATGAGGACCGCACCGGCCGTCTGCGCGCTGCCGCCGGACACGGGCCGGCCATCAAGGGACCCGGATGATGGCGTGGCGCCGGCACTTGCCGCAACGGACGTTCCGGCAGAAGCCGGCGAGCCCGCCGGGGCGCCAGAACCCGAAGAACCCGTCCCGGAAGCCGGCGAACCCGGGATACCGGAATCCGACGAGCCCGCCGGGACGCCGGAAGCCGGCGAGCCTGGGGCACCGGAAGCCGAAGATCCCGCGGTGCCGCCAGCGCCCGGTGAGTGTGGCGCACCGCCTCGGCCGCCCGTTCCCGGCAGGTTGCCCGGGCTCCGCTGCGGCACCGGGCCCCAGCCGCCCGGCGTTGCCCAGCTTGGCAGGAAGCCGGGTGCGCCTGCCTGCGGCAGCGCGCTGAAGGTCCTGTTCAGCCGGCTCAGATCGCCTGTCAGCGCGGCCTGGGCGCGGTCAAGTGCCTGCTGTACCTGCGCGACCTTGGGGCGTGCGGCCGCAACCGCCTCCGCGGTAAGGCCGCTGATCTGCCCGTTGAGCTGAGCGGAAGTCGCCTGGGGGTTGGCCGCCCTGAACTGTGACACCTCGCCGAGCAGATTTTCGCAGATGTTCTCCACCGACACGTGCGCCTCTTCAAGCGCCCCAGCTACCCCGCGTAACTCCCGCGCGGCCGCGTCGAGGGCCTGCTCCGCGCCGCGCCCCGCCGCGCCGAACCTGCCCATGAAGGCGGCGAACGCGCTGGCCGAGCTGCCCTGCCATTCATGCCCGACGTCGGCGACCGCCGCCTGCACTTTCCCCGTATGGGTGGCGCAGTCACCCGCCGCCGCAGACCAGCGACTCGCGATGTCACGTATCGCCGCCGGGTTCCCATGGACCTGCGCGGCAAGCGCAGCCAGGGCCTCGCCACCCGGCAGGCCTGCGACCTCGTCCGAAGCACTCATGTGAGCTCAGCTGACGGTCTGGATCGCGTCAACGTTGGCCTGCTCGGCCGCGCTGACTCCGTGCCTGACGGTGTCGAGTGCCCGCTCGACGCCGCGAAGGAACGTCTCCGCGGCGGCGAATCCGCCGCCCGCCGCTGCGTCCACCTGGCCAGCGAGACCGGCAACCGGTTCAGCGGCCAGCAGCGTGCCGAATATTCGCACATCGATCTGCGGGCTGGAAAATCCGTCCGCGATCCCGCCGAATTGCCCGGCCTGCGTGAGCATGGAGCCCCGGCACCTGTCCAACGCGTCGAAATCTGCCGTAAAGCCCCTCATGGCAACTCTCCCGTTAGCGCTCGGGCGCCAGAAACCCATGCCAGAGTAACCGGCAGAGCGCGCACCGTGCTACCTATTGCGCCGACATGACCTCAGGCGGTGGCGCGCTCGCGCAGCAGCTAGGCGGTGGCGGGCTCGCGCAGCCGCTGGCGGTGGCGCGCTCGCGCGGCAGCCAGCCGGTGGCGCGCTCGCGCAGCAGCTAGGCGGTGGCGGGCTCGCGCAGCCGCTGGCTCACCACAGCGGACACGCCGTCCCCGCGCATGGTGATGCCGTAGAGCGCATCGGCGACCTCCATCGTCCGCTTCTGGTGCGTGATGACGATGAGCTGTGAGCTCTCCCGGAGTTCCTCGAAGATGCCGAGGAGCCGCTGAAGGTTCAGATCGTCGAGGGCGGCCTCGACCTCGTCGAGGACATAGAAGGGCGACGGCCGCGCCTTGAAGATCGCTACCAGGTAAGCGATGGCGGTCAGCGACCGCTCGCCGCCGGACAGCAGTGACAACCGCTTTACCTTTTTTCCTGGCGGGCGGGCTTCGACCTCTACCCCGCTGGTGAGAATGTCGTCAGGATCGGTGAGCAGCAGCTTGCCATCGCCGCCAGGGAATAGCCGGGCGAAAATGTGCCCGAACTCCCGCGCGGTGTCCTCGTAGGCGGCAGCGAACACCTGCTGCACCCGGTCGTCCACTTCCTTGACCACCGCGAGCAGGTCGCGCCGTGTCTTCTTCAGATCCTCGACCTGGGAGGACAGGAAATTGTGCCGCTCCTCCAGGGCCGCGAACTCCTCCAGGGCGAGTGGGTTGACCTTGCCGAGCCTGGTGAGCTGGCGCTCGGCGACACCGGCGCGGCGTTCCTGCGCCTCGCGCTCGTAGACCCCGGGCGCCGTCCCATCGGGCGCGTCCGCTGGCGGTGGCACAGGTACGTCAGGCCCGTACTCGGCGGCGAGCGCCTCCGCGTGTACCCCGAACTCCTCCACGGCACGACCCTCGAGTTGCTCCAGCCGCAGCCGCTGCTCGGCCCGCGCGATCTCCGCCGTGTGTGCCGCGTTGACCAGCTTGTCGTGTTCGGCGCCGAGCTGCCGCAATTGCTCGCGGACCTCCTTGAGCTCGGCCGCACGTGCGCTTCCCGCCACGTCGGCGGCCTCACGCTCGGCGAGCGCCGCGGCGACGTGCGCCTCGATGAGCGATGTCGCGTAAGCCGCGCCCTGTGCCACGGCACCCGCGGTCAGAGCCTGCTGCGCACGCAGCTCGCGGCGCCGCTTGGCCTGCTCGATTGCCGCCCGCTCCTTCGCCGCGGCCGCCTCGAGCGCGTCCGCGCGGCCGGCGATCGCCCGCACCCGTTCCTCCACGGTGCGGACGGCGAGCCGCGCCTCCATCTCCGCGTTGCGCGCAGCCTCACGCCGCTCGGCGAGGATCTCACGCTGATCGTGGACTGTGCTGCCGGCACCACCGGAACCGCCGAAGCCGCCGGAACCCGCCTGGCCGTCGTCGCCCGATTCCGCGAGCTGCGCCTCGGCTTCGACCTCATCGAGCCGACGCTCAAGTTCGGCGAGTTTGGCGAGATCCGCCTCGCGCGACCGCCCGGCGGCCTCGATCGCCTTGGCCAGCCGCTCTGCCTCGTCGGTCGCGGCGCGGGCGGCACCGCCCAGGCGGCCGAGCCTGCCGGACACCTCAGCCGCCGCGGCGTCCGCCTCACGGAGAACACCTGCGGCCGCTGCGACCGCGCGCTGTGCCCGCTCGTCCGCCAGCACGGCTGCCGCGAGCCGCCGCGCGGCCGCGGCGCACCGCTCGTCCGCCTCAGCCAGCTTGGCAAGCGTCTCGTCGGCGGCCGCGCGCACCTCGATCTGGCTCGGGCCGTGCGCCGATCCGCCGTACGCCCAGTGCGCGCCGAGCACGTCACCTTCCCTCGTGACCACGCGAAGCCGCGGGTGCGCCCGCACCAGCTCCCGCGCTGCATCCAGGTCGGCCGCCACAACGACCCCCGCGAGCAGGGGGGCGACTGCTCCGGCAAGCTCAGCAGGCGCACGGACAAGATCAACCGCATACATAACGGCCGGGGGCAGAGTGACACGATCGTCTTGCGCGTGTTGTTTGAGGGTGATCAACGGGGCGAGCACAGGAGCATCACTGGCCCCAACAGCATCTGCACCAGCATCCGCATGAGCACCAGCACCAGCACCAGCACCAGCAGCCAGCACCCGCGCATAGCTGCGCGGGCCTCAGGAGACGCACTGGGCGTGTCGGACGCAATGTCCCCAGCAGGCGCACCGGCAAGACGCAGCGGTCGGCGCAAGCGGTCGCACGGCCCCCAGGAGACGCACTGGGCGTGTCGGACGCAATGTCCCCAGCAGACGCGGCGACCCGGGCACCGGGGGCGCGGACGCGATCACCGCGCCGAGCTTGCCCGCGCCGTGGAGTTTCACTTCCGCGATCACGGCGGCGGCTGCGTCAACGTCGGTGACGGCGATGGCGTCGGCAGCGACGCCAAGTGCCGCCGCTATCGCGGCCTGCGCGCCGTCGTCCACGCTGAGCAGGGCGGCAACCGGCCCGAGTACGCCGCGGAACCTGCCAGGATCCGCGAGCACCGCCGCTGCCGCGTCGGTGCCCTCGCGCAAGCTCAACTGCAGCGCCTCCGCGCGCGCGTGCAGCGCCGCACGCTCCCTGCTGGCCTGATGCTCGTCGCCGCGAAGCTCCTTCACCCGCTGGGCGCAGTCCGCGGCCGCGGCCTTCGCGTCCTCGTGTGCTACCTCATGCTCGGCGTGGTCGCCCGTGCGCCCGGCCACCCGCTGCTCAAGTTCGGCGTGCTCGGCCCGGGCCCGCGCAGCACGGGCCTGCGCCTCCGCAGCGGCCACAGAAAGCCGCCCGACCTCCTCGGTCGCCGCGTCGGCATGACTGCGCAACGCTTGTGCCTGCTCGCGGAGCCGTGCCGCGCGTTCGGCCCGCTGCGCCGTCTCCTTGGCGGCTGCGGACACCTGCCGCTCGGCCGCTGCGACTGCCTCGTCCGCGGCGGCGCGCTCACGCACCGACGCCGTCAGGCTCGCACGGTCGGCTTCCAGGCGCGCCGTAAGCTGCGTCTCCTGCTCACGGGTCTGCTCGGCCTCTGCCGCCAGCTCAGCCGGGTCGCGGCCCGTCCTTGGCTGTCCTTCCTCGGCCGTCAGATGACGGTGCCGCTCGGCCGCGAGCGCAGCGACCCCGCGCAGCCGTTCGGCTAGGGCTGATAGCGCGAACCAGGTGTCCCTGGCACGCGTGAGCCTTGGCGCGTCCTGTGCTGCTGCGGTTTCGAGCGCTGTTTCCCGTTGCTTGGCCTGCTCGAGAGCCGCCGCCGTGACACCGCGCCGCTCTGCGACGAGCGCCTCGCCTGCTTCCTCACGGTCGAGCATCGCCTGGAGGGCCACATAATCGTCGGCAAGCAGCCGCAACTTGGCGTCGCGCAACTCGGCCTGGATGACGGCGGCCCTGCGGGCGATCTCCGCCTGGCGGCCGAGCGGCTTTAGCCTGCGGCCAAGTTCCGCGGTCAGATCGACGAGGCGGGTCAGGTTGGCTTGCATCGCCTCAAGCTTCCTGAGCGCCTTCTCCTTGCGCTTGCGGTGCTTGAGGACGCCGGCCGCCTCCTCGATCAGCGCCCGCCGCGCCTCCGGGCCTGCGTGCAGGATCTCGTCAAGCTGGCCCTGGCCGACGACCACGTGCATTTCGCGGCCCATGCCAGAGTCGGACAGCAGGTCCTGCACATCCAGGAGGCGGCAGTGATCGCCGTTAATTGAGTATTCGCTCTGTCCTGACCTGAACAGCAACCGGCTGAGTGTCACCTCTGCGTAGTCGATCGGCAGCGCGCCGTCGCTGTTGTCGATGGTGAGCGTCACCTCTGCGCGGCCGAGCGGCGGGCGGGAGGAAGTGCCGGCGAAGACGACGTCCTCCATCTTGCCGCCGCGCAGTGACTTGGCGCCCTGCTCGCCCATCACCCAGCACAGTGCGTCCACAATGTTGGACTTGCCCGACCCGTTAGGGCCGACGGCGCACGTGATCCCTGGTTCGAAGCGCAGCGTGGTCGCTGAGGCGAAGGACTTGAACCCGCGCAATGTGAGGCTCTTGAGGTACACGCGCGCGCACTCCCCCTCAATCTGCCGCCACTCGATCGCTGCAATCTCGCACCCTACCGTGACGGTCTCGCCAGATCGGGCATGTTTGCGGCGAGCCGCGCCCGGGGACCCGCCGCACCAACGACGTGCCATTGGACGCATCGGGCCCGCGGAGAGGAGGCCCATTGACGGCGGATGCTCCGGACGCTCGCAAGCGGCCCCGCCAGGCAAGCCGGGGCCCGGCGAACGGGGCCCGGCGACGAGGCCCGGCGAACGGCCAAACGAATAGGGACGCCCCAGTCGGCGTCCCTATTCGTTTGTCGGGCGGCCTTTCGTCAGGTGAGCGCCGGCTCCCTTGCGAGCACCGGTTCGCGGGTAGGAACCAGCAGGTCCTGGCCGACTTCAGCGGCAAGCGCGTCGTTTTCTTCCTGGAGCCGGACGAGCTCAGCCTCCAGGTCACGTACGCGCTGCTGAAGACGGCGCATCTCGGCGACCATACGCAGATCGATACCGCCGACGTGGCCGAGTATAGCCTTCGCCATAGTAAAGGGTCCTCCACACTGAGTGACCAGAGTGGGCACACGCACAAACACGCCAATAACACGCGGAAGGGTGCGCGGCGGGTAGTACTAATAGGGTCCCACCCAGCCGTTGACCAGTCAAGTTGGGGGCACACGCGCCTCGTTTACGCGGCGCTCACCACGGTTGCACCGGCCGGTTGCACCGGTCCCTTACCTGGCCAGCATAAGGTCGCCTGACGCGCCCGCTCACCTGGCGTGCGCCCGCTCACCTGGACACGAAGCTGGAAAGCCCACGCTCGCCAGGCTCGCTCCAGCGCGCGGTGATATCGGCGACCCGCCCTGGTGCGGCAGGGCCGCGGAGCAGGGCCAGCAACTGCGCGCATGCGGGCCGCGGACCTTCGGCGACGACCTGCACCCGGCCGTCGGGAAGATTCGTCGCGGACCCGGCAAGACCGAGTTCGAGCGCACGAGAGCGGACCCACCAACGGAACCCAACCCCCTGTACCCAGCCGTCCACCC
The DNA here is from genome assembly GCA_963727015.1 of uncultured Actinomycetota bacterium. Lineage (GTDB taxonomy): Bacteria > Actinomycetota > Actinomycetes > Streptosporangiales > Streptosporangiaceae > DATFVJ01. The sequence goes on from CAVSEV010000013.1 coordinate 542,446, forward strand.
ACGCCGTCAGCCGCACCCGGGACCCCGGCTCGCCCCCCGACCGGCCTGATTCAGACGATCCAGGCATGACCCTCACCACCTGGCGCGGCGGGGCCGGGGCTGGCATCGCGGGCAACTGTAGGCGGACCGGTTCATGAAAGTATCCCTCCGCACGGCCTCACCGCAGCGGGGGCACGGTTTCCCCGCTTGGCCGTAAACCGCGAGTGACCGGCCGAAGTAGCCACTTTCCCCGGTCACGTTGACGTACAGCGCGTCGAATGAAGTTCCGCCCGCTCGCAGTGCGTCGGCGAGCACGCCGAACACGGCTGCGAGCAGGCGGTCGACCTCGCCGCGGCGAAGGGTCTCGGTGGGGCGGGCCCAGTGCAGCCGTGCCCGCCAGAGTGCTTCATCGGCGTAGATGTTCCCGATGCCGCTGACGAGTGACTGGTCGAGAAGCGCCCGCTTAATGCCGGTGCGCCTGCGGTGAAGGGCCGCGGCGAAAATCCCAGGGTCGAACGCGGCCTCAAGCGGGTCCGGCGCGATGTGCGCGATGGGCGCCGGCAGGTCAGCTCCGCCCTGCACCAGGCAAAGGTGACCGAATGTGCGCTGATCCACGAACCGAAGGTCCGGCCCGGCGTCGGTGAAGGTGAACCGTGCGCGCACGTGGCTGGCCACCGGCCGGCCTGGCTCGCCGATCACCAGTTGACCGCTCATGCCGAGATGCGCGAGCAGCGCGTCGTCCAATGCGCCCGTGGAGCCTGGCGGGCCGGCCGCGCCAGAAGTTCCTGCCGCGCTGGTCACCGGCAGCCACAAGTACTTGCCGCGGCGACGCGCACCGGTGATAAGGCGGCCCGAAAGACGTGCGGCGAAATCCTCGGGCCCTGCCATGTGCCTGCGCACGGCGCGGGGGTGGAAAACGGCCGCCGTCTCGATCGTGCGGCCGACCGCGTGCCGTTCCAGACCGGCCCGCACGACCTCCACTTCTGGCAATTCGGGCACGGTCACTCCCCCAGCGACGTCACACTGGGCCGGCCGAGCCGCCGCCTGTGCGACCACGCCGAGGTTCGCCGGCCGTGGCTTCGGCTCCTGCCTTGCCAGGCGCGGGGGTCCTGCCGGCCGGATTCGCCGAGGCGGGGCGGCCGGCCTTACGGTCCGACTCCGCGCCGATCGCCCGCCAGGCGACCTCCGCGGCCTGCTGTTCGGCCTCCTTCTTGGATCGGCCCTCACCGGAACCGTAGATCTTGCCGCCGACGCGGACGACCGCACGGAACGACTTCTGGTGGTCAGGCCCGCTCTCCGTGACCTGGTACTCGGGCACGCCGAGCATTTCCGCCGCCGTCAGCTCCTGCAGAGATGTTTTCCAGTCCAGTCCTGCGCCCAGCCGGGCCGAGTGGGCGATCACCGGGTCGAACAGGCAATGCACGAGCGTGGACGCCTCACCGAGCCCCCGGTCCAGGTACACCGCGCCGATGATCGCCTCGAGCGTATCGGCGAGGATGGAGGATTTGTCGCGTCCGCCGGTGCCCTCTTCGCCGCGGCCAAGCTTGATGTGGCGGCCGAGTTCAAGATCGCGCGCAACGCCGGCGAGCGCGCGCATGTTCACCACGGCCGCACGAAGCTTGGCAAGCTGGCCTTCTGGCAAGTCTGGGTGCTCACGGAACAAGGTGTCCGTCACGACGAGCCCGAGTACCGAGTCGCCGAGAAATTCGAGCCGTTCGTTGGTGGGCAAGCCGCCGTTCTCGTAGGCATACGACCGATGCGTCAGCGCCCGGTCGAGCAGTTCGGGACCGAGCGGAACGCCCAGGGCCGTCAGCAGTCCGGCGGGGTCTGCGACGGCGGAGGCGCCGTTGTCAGCGCTGCGTAGCGGCTCACCGCTCATCAAGCTCACCGCGCTCCTCTCCAGCTCACGCCCCCGCCTGCCCGTATAGCTCATCGTGCCTGCCTCGCGACGCAATGTGGCCGTGAAACATGTAACTGATAGCAATCCATGCGGCTTTTCTGCGTGCCGACAGGCATGCGGATACCGACATAGCGGGATATTCCCGCATGCCGTTTCCGCCAGCAGGGGCAGCGTGCCGCACGGACAAGGATCTCGTCAGGTACGAAGCCCTTATGCGGGCGTGATGACCTGGCGGCGGTTGTATGTGCCACACGTCGGGCAGGCGGTGTGCTGGAGCTTCTGCTCGTGGCACTGCGGGCACTCCATCAGCGCTGGGGCGGCGCCCTTCCACCTTGCCCGGCGCGCCCGGGTGTTGCTCCGCGACATCTTCCGCTTCGGGACGGCCACGTCAGCTCTCCTTTAGGTCGTCTGCGTCATCCCGGCGGGTCCGGGCCGCAGTGTCGGCTGCGTCAAGCAGCCGCAGCGCCGCCCAGCGTGGGTCGGCGCTGTCGCCATGGCCGTGCTCCGGGCCGACGTCTGCCAGCCGCGCACCGCAGTCGGCGCACAGGCCCGGGCAGTTACCCGAACAGAGCGGCGAGAGCGGGAGTGCAAGCAGCACCGCGTCGCGGCAAACCGGCTCGAGGTCGAGCAGGTCACCGTCGAGGTAGTGATCCTCTGCTGTTGCCTCGCTGTCCCCAGCATGACGGGCAGCCAGGTAACAGAAGAGCTCCTGGAACCCCACCTCGATCGATGAGGTCACGGGATCCAGGCAGCGCGCGCACTCACCGGTGAGCGGAGCCCGCACCGTGCCGGAAGCCAGCACGCCTTCCATCACCGCCTCGAGCAGGAGATCCAGCTCGAGGTCGGCGCCCGCAGGGACGCCGACCAGCTCGACACCGAAATCAGCGGGCGCCATGACGGTCCGGTGCTCCCGTCGCGAAGAACCCGGCTGGCGTCCGAGCGGACGTACGTCAAACACGAACGGACCGTGTGCATCGCGAGGAGCCGTGTGATTACTGCTTCCGTATGTCATAGCTGATAACGGTGTCGGGCACGACGGGGGCAGCCTACCTGACGACTAACGGGTAACCAACTCAGGCCCGCGACGGCCCCGCCGGCTGGACCGGACGCGGCGACGCGAGTGCTGGCGCCGGCCCCGGCAAAGGCGCGGGTCCGGCCCCGGCAGACTGCGGACTGCGGACGCCGGACTGCGGACTCAGGACTGCGGACTCAGGACCGCGGACTCAGGACTGCGGCACTCAGGACTGGGCCAGCCGGTCACGCAGGCGCTGCACAACCGACGGAGGAACCAGGCCGGTCACATCCCCGCCGTACTGGACGACCTCCTTAACGAGGCTTGACGAGAGGAACGCATAGAGGGGATTCGTGGGCATGAAGAGCGTCTCCACCCCGGCCAGACGGTAGTTCATCTGCGCCATCTGGATCTCGTAGTCGAAGTCGCTCACCGCCCGCATCCCCTTGACGATCACGGGAATGTTGTTGGCTTGGCAGAATTCGACAATCAGCCCGTGGAATTTTGCTACCCGGATGTTGGGGTAGTCGGACGTCACCTGGCGCAACATCTCAATGCGCTCATCCACCGTAAAGAGGCTGTGCTTGGAGATGTTGATCAGAACCGCGACGATGACCTCGTCGTACAATCGCGCAGACCTGGCGATGATGTCGAGATGCCCGTTCGTCACGGGATCGAATGAGCCTGGACTGACGGCACGACGCACGGCCACCCAGCCTCCCTCCAATTATCCTGCAGAACCGCCTGCGGCGAGACCGTACCAGAGCGTCGTGTCGCCGTAGCGACGCGCCCGGTCAGCGAGGTATCCGCGCGGCCAGCCGAGCGGCGCACCGCCGGTCCTGCGCTCGACGGTGACAAGTGCCCCGTCCGCGAGCCAGCCGCCGTCGCGCAGCGCCAGGAGCATCGCGGCTACCTCGTCATCGCCGGCCGCGTAGGGCGGGTCCGCAAACACAAATTCATAGCCAATCCCAGTAACGCCACCGCTGGCAGCGTCATCGCCAGCACGGTCACTCCCAGTATCAACACCGTCAGCAGCACCAGCAGCACCGCCAGCACCAGTACCACCCGCTGCACCGCCGCCAGCACCCGCAGCACCGCCAGCACCCGCAGCACCGCCAGCACCGCCAGCACCGTAAGCACCGTAAGCACCGCCGTCAGCACCGTCAGCACCGTCAGCACCGTCGAGATTGCCGCATGCGGCGGCAAGCGCAATGCCTGCGCGACGCGCAGTGCCCGACGCCGCACCTTGAGCGGGGCCGCAGGATACGTGCTTGGCCGCGGGTCCGCGGCCAAGCACCCGCTCGACACGATCAGCGGCCAGGCACGCGCCAGGAAGATCAAGCGCAGCGATGTTTGCGCGGATCACCCGGACAGCGCCCGGTGCAGACTCGACCATGAGCGCGTGCCCAGCGCCGCGCGAGAGCGCCTCGAGGCCCACCGCGCCCGACCCGGCGTAAAGATCGAGCACCCTAGCACCGCTAAGCGACCCGAGCACCGCCTGCACCGTCCCAAACAGCCCCTCACGCGCCCGATCGCTCGTAGGCCTGGTGGCCCTCCCCGCCGGCACGGCCAACCGCCTCCCACGCGCAACTCCAGCGATCACGCGCGTCATGGCGCCAGGTCCCCGGGTCCGGAGCCGCCACAGCCCGAGCGCTCGTGACACACGATGGGCCATTGGGTGCCACGGCTGACACCCAATGGCCCATTGTGTGCCACGGCTGACGGCTGTGCCACGTGCCCGGCCTCGGATCTGGCACCCGAGTGCTGGCTGCCGCCGAGGGCAGGGCCCGGAGTTTCGGAGCCGGTGCAGGTGCATGAGGCGGACGGCACGTGTGCGCCTGGCCGGAGGGCGTTTAGCCGCCGGCAGGTGCACGGGCGCTGGCCGCCGCCACCGGGCAGCCGGGCCGCGCGCCCGCACAGCCCGCACGGGCACGGGCGCTGGCCGCCGCCACCGGGCAGCCCGGCCGCGCGCCCGCACAGGCGGCCCGGGCACGGGCGTTCGCTGCGGTCACCGGATTGGCCGGCTGCGAGCCGGCTGCCTGCGAGCCGGCTGGCTGCGAGCCGGCTGGCTGCGAGCCTGCTGGCTGGGAGCAGGTGCGCCGGCGATGCACGGCTACCGTCATGCCTTCTCCAGGTAGTCGGCGCGCTCGGGGTCAATGACCACAGACAGCGCGGCGGCGAGCGCGGGGTGGCGGGCAAGGCCTGGATCGTCGGCGACCAGCGCGACTGCCTCGGTTCTCGCCTGGCCGATCAGATCCTCGTCCCTGAGCAGGGTGAGCAGCTTGAGGTGCGACCTGCGCCCGGACTGGGTCGCGCCGAGCACATCACCCTCGCGGCGCTGCTCCAGATCCAGCCTGGAGAGCTCGAACCCGTCAAGGGTCGCGGCCACGGCGTCGAGGCGCGCCCGCGCCTTCCCGTCCGCGGGCGCCTCGGTGACTAGCAGGCACAAGCCTGGCTCGCTGCCGCGGCCAACCCGGCCGCGCAACTGGTGCAACTGCGACACACCGAACCTGTCGGCATCCAGCACGACCATCACCGAGGCATTCCGCACATCCACGCCGACCTCAACCACGGTGGTCGCTACAAGCACATCAAGCTCACCGTCAGCGAAACCGCGCATTACCCGGTCCTTCTCGTCCGGGTGCAGGCCGCCGTGCAGCACGGCGAGGCGGAGCCCGGCCAGGGGGCCTTCCGCGAGCCTTGGCGCGACGTCAAGCACCGCGAGTGGCGGCCGGCTCGCCGGCTCATCCCCGTAACCGCCCGCAGCCAGGGAGCTATCCGCATCCGAGTCATCCGTTATGGATCCTGCTTCGCCGATGCGGGGGCAGACGATGTACGCCTGGCGGCCCTTGGCCACTTCCTCGCGCAGCCGCTGCCAGGCACGTTCGAGGTACCGTGGCTTTTCCGCGGCGGGAACCACGTGGGTCGCGATGGCCGCGCGGCCCGCGGGCAACTCGGTGAGGGTGGACACGTCCAGGTCACCGAACACGGTCATGGCGACGGTGCGGGGAATCGGCGTCGCGGTCATGACGAGGACGTGCGGGCGGGCGGACGCGCGCGACGCGGCCCGCTCGCGCAGCATGTCCCGCTGCTCCACGCCGAACCGGTGCTGCTCGTCGATCACGACGAGGCCGAGGTCCGCGAACTGCACGTGCTCCTGCAGCAGAGCGTGCGTTCCTATGACGATCCCAGCGGCACCCGATGCCGCGTCGAGGAGCGCCGCGCGCCGCGCGGCAGCCCCCAGCGACCCGGTGAGCAGCGCCACTCGGGTGGCACGCTCCGCGCCGTCGAGCTGGCCCGCCCGGCCAAGCGGGCCGAGCAGTTCGCCGATCGAGCGGTAATGCTGCTGCGCGAGCACCTCTGTGGGAGCGAGCAGGGCGGCCTGCCCGCCCGCATCCACCACCTGCAGCATCGCGCGGACCGCGATGACCGTCTTGCCCGCGCCGACCTCACCTTGCAGCAGCCGGTGCATCGGATGGCCACGGGCCAGATCGGCGGCGATGGTGTCGCCTGCCGCGCGCTGGCCGCTGGTCAGCCTGAACGGCAGTGCGCGGTCGAACTCGGCAAGCAGGCCGCCGGCCCGGCCACGGCGGGGTGCGGCGGGAAGCGCCTCGGCCGCGAGCCGGCGCTGCGCGAGTGCTATCTGGAGCAGGAACGCCTCGTCCCACTTCAGCCGCTTGCGCGCGCGCGCCGCATCGGCGTAGTCCACCGGCCGGTGAATGCGGGCCAGGGCTTCGCGCAGTCCGCAGAGGCCATAACGGGTGCGAATGCCTGCCGGCAGCGGGTCGTCGACACGGCCGAGAGTGTCGAGCACGATCCGGACCGCGGCGGCGATCTGCCACGAAGGCATCTCCTTGGTCGCCGGGTACACCGGGATCAGCTCGGCGGCGAACTGTTCCGCCTTACCCGTGTCGGGGGCGCCCGAGTCGCTGGCGACCGGCTCGAAGTCGGGATGGGCGAGCTGGCGCTTGCCCTTGAACGCGGACACCCGCCCCGCGAACAGGCCATAGGTACCTGGCTTGAGCAGTGACTCCCAGTAGGCGTTCTTGCGGAAGAAGGTGAGGACCAGCCGGCCGCGCCCGTCGGTGACCGTCACCTCGGTCAGCCTCCCGCGCCTGCCTGTCATCCGCCTGCCGGTCACGGTCGCGACCCGGGCGAGGACCGTCACGTCCTCGCCCTCACGTAGCGACGCCAGATCGGTGAGCTCACCTCGCTGCGCGTACCTGCGCGGATAGTGCCCCAGCAGGTCACCGACGGTGCGCAGGCGCAAGGCGGCGAGGTTCTTCGCCGTCCCGCCTGGCACCACCGCAGACAAGGGTTCATCGAGTACGGCGCTCGATGAGCTGGTGGTGCTGGCACTGCTGGTAGTGCTGGTAGTGCTGGTTTCCATCGCGCGGTCCCGTTGCCGTCCCCTCGCGGATTTTCCCGCATTCTCTCTCGCACTGCGGCAGTGTCGCCGCCTGCCCGCAAGTATCGCGCGCCTGGCAGGCCCAGTCGCGTGGCTCGCGACACCAGGCGGCCCGGCGCGTGGAATGCTGTCACATGCGGGCCAGGGCAGCCGTGATGGCTGGCCGCGGCCTAACGGCGCAGCTACACGGGCAGCTTTCGATAGGAACTTATCGTGTTGGGTATCCCTGACCAGATCCACGCCTGCCTGCTCGACCTGGACGGCGTGCTCGCGAAGGCCGCGGAGATCGATGGGGTCGTCGCGGCATGATCGGGCAGCCTTCCTTCCCCGTCGAGCCGTGGTGCGTGCGCGAGACCGAGCTGAGGCTCGATCTGCTCGCCCAGGCGGAGTCGGTGTTCGCGCTGTCCAACGGGCACATCGGCTGGCGCGCCAACCTGGACGAAGGCGAGCCGCACGGCTTGCCGGGCGCCTACCTCAACGGCGTGTACGAGATACGGCCGCTGCCTTACGCTGAGCGCGGTTACGGCTTCCCCGAGTCGGGCCAGACCGTGGTCAACGTGACCAACGGCAAGGTGATCCGGCTGCTCGTCGACGACGAGCCGCTCGACATCCGATACGGCGAGTTGCGCTCGCACGAGCGGTTGCTCGACTTCCGTAGCGGCGTGCTGAGCCGCGAAATGGAATGGGTCTCGCCGGCCGGGCGCCTGGTCCGGATCAAATCGCAACGCGTCGTTTCGCTGACCCAGCGCGCGATCTGTGCCATCAGTTACGAGGTCGAGCCCATTGACGGCCCGGCAAGGCTCGTCGTGCAATCCGAGCTCGTCGCCAACGAGCAGCTTCCCGACCTGGGCGGTGACCCACGGGTCGCCTCGGCCCTCAGGGCCCCGCTGCGGATGGAACACCATGGCGCGCGTGACACGGGCGCGCTGCTCGTGCATGTCACCAAGAAGAGCGGGCTGCGGGTCGGCACCGGGATGAGCCACGTCGTCGAGTGCCCGGAGGACTGCGGGATCGAGGCAGAGAGCTTCCCCGACGTCGGCCGGGTGACGATCACCGCGTTCCTGCGGCCCGGGCAGCGGCTGCGGTTCGTCAAGTTCGTGGCGTACGGCTGGTCGGGGATGCGCTCGCTGCCCGCCGTCCGGGATCAGGTCGAGGCGGCGCTCAGCGCGGCGCGGCGGACCGGCTGGGACGGCCTGCTCGCCGAGCAGCGGACCTTCCTTGACGACTTCTGGGATCGCGCGGACGTGCAGCTCGACGGCGACACCGAGATCCAGCAGGCCGTGCGATTCGGGCTCTTCCACCTGCTGCAATCGGGCGCACGCGCGGAAGCCAGGGCGATCCCCGCGAAGGGACTGACCGGCCCAGGCTACGACGGGCACACCTTCTGGGATCAGGAGATGTTCGTGCTCCCTGCCTTCACCTACACGGTCCCGGACGCGGCGGCGGCGGCCTTGCGGTGGCGGCACAGCACGCTGGACCATGCCTACGAGCGGGCCCGGCAGCTCAACCTCAAGGGCGCGGCCTTCCCCTGGCGCACGATCAATGGCGAGGAGTGTTCCGGCTACTGGCCCGCGGGAACCGCCGCGTTTCACATCGGGGCGGACATCGCCGACGCGGTCAGCCGTTACGTGCACGCCACCGGGGACGAGGCGTTCGAGCGGACCGTCGGCCTCGAACTGCTCGTAGCGACCGCGCGGCTGTTCCGCTCACTCGGCCATCACGACGCCGCGGGCGGCTTCCGCATTGACGGGGTCACCGGCCCGGACGAGTACAGCGCCGTGGCCGACAACAACGTGTACACGAACCTGATGGCGCAGCGGAATCTGCGGTCCGCCGCCGAAGCGGCGAGACGCCATCCGGACGAGGCAGCCAGGCTTGGCGTCGGCGAAGAGGAGATGGCCAGCTGGCGGGACGCGGCCGAGACGATGTTCATCCCGTATGACGAGGCGCTCGGCGTGCATCCGCAGAACGAGCTTTTCACCAGCCACGAGACGTGGGACTTCGCCAACACGCCACCAGACAAGTATCCGCTGCTGCTGCACTACCCGTACTTCGACCTGTACCGCAAGCAGGTAGTCAAGCAGGCCGACCTGGTGCTGGCCATGCAGATCTGCCCCGACGCTTTCACCGAGGAGCAGAAGGCACGTAACTTCGGCTACTACGAACGGCTGACAGTGCGGGACTCCTCGCTTTCCGCGTGCACCCAGTCAGCCGTCGCCGCGCGGGTGGGCCAGTCGCGGCTGGCCTATGACTATCTCGCCGAGGCAGCGCTGATGGACCTGGCAGACCTTGAGCACAACACTAGGGACGGCCTGCACATCGCCTCGCTCACCGGGGCATGGAACGCACTGGTGACCGGTTTCGGCGGTATGCACCGCCACAACTCGACGATCGGATTCGCGCCGCGCCTGCCCGAGGGCATCTCGAGACTCGCGTTCGCCGTGACCGTGCAGGGCAGGCGGCTCCGGGTTCAGGTTACGGACTCTTCGGCGAGTTACCTTCTCACCGAAGGCGATCCGCTCGAGATCCTCCACTACGGCGAGCCGCTGACCGTTTCGATCTCGGAGCCGGTCGTCCTGCAGGTTCCGCCGCTGCAGGTCCGCCCCGAGCCGGCGCAGCCACCCGGGCGTGCACCCGCGCCCAGGCTGCTGAGGGATGTGCGGATGCATGCGGAAACGTAGGCCGGGATCCGTCTGACGGCGGGCGCCGCTTACCCGACCCCGATCAGGAGCAGGTATCCCGGCTCGCCGCCTTCGTATCTCGCGATCTCGACGTCGGGCCGGGCCGACGTGAGGTGCGACGGCTGCGGCGGATGCCACATTCTCGTGGTCTGCGACCCCCAGTACGGCATCCACCGCCTCGTCAAGCAAATCAAGGCCGCACGTCACGGCTGCTGCGGCAGGAGTTCCCGCACCCAAAGTCCCGGCAGCCCACCCGCTGCCAACTTCGTCGCCACAGTCGTGATCGTTGGCCCGTGGTTGGCCCGTAAGGGGCGCTCCAGCGCCCCCTACGGGCCAACCACGGGCGGCGCAACCCGGCATGATCGTGCAGCGCTATGTGGAGAACCAGCGGCACGTGTGCGCGAACGCGCCCGCGCGGCGGCGACGCCGCACGCGCCGCGGCGCCGTCGAGGAACTCGAGTGCGGTCATGACCACAGGATGGGCATGATTCGCGCGCTGGGCACCGCGTCGGATACCCTCTGACGACTGCCCCGGCCACATCGGTGGGCCTGGGCGCTGACCGTTTCCGTGCATGCACCCATTTGGAGCGATTCCCGTGGCTTCCGTCTGCGACGTCTGTGGCAAGGGGCCGGGCTTCGGCAACAAGATCTCGCACTCGCACCGCCGCAGCCGCCGCCGCTGGAACCCCAACATCCAGACCGTTCACGCCGTGGTCGGCCGCACGCCGAAGCGCCTGAACGTCTGCACCTCATGCATCAAGGCAGGAAAGGTCAGCCGCTGACCTTTCCTGGCTCAGCTCCGGTCAGTCCGGTGCCGTCACGGTACTTGGTTACGACCCGGGCGGGCAGCGGCAGCCGCTGAAGAACCTGATCGGGATCGTGCTGCAATCCACCGGCGTGGCCGGAAGCTGGCACTCAGCTACGGCCGGAGCCCCGCAGTGATCTTCGCGGCCAAGGCCGTTTCTGGTAGCTCTAGGGCGTGCCCCCTAGAGCTCGGTGGATGCGGGCGGCAAGCGGTCAGCGGGTGAACCTGGCGCTGCTCCAGGCCGGCGCCTCGGCCGGCGCCTCGTCGGCGGCGATCCACCGGGCGAGCGCCCGCGCCGTCACCGGCGCCATCAGGATGCCGGTACGGAAGTGCCCTGAGGTGAACCAGGCGTTGCCAATGCCGGGCACCCTGTCGATCACTGGGTGCCCATCGGGATGGCGGGGCCGGAAACAGCACCAGCGATGCGAGACGCCGACACCTTCCAGCGCAGGCAGGGCGGCGTAAAGACCGCTCAGGATCTCGTCGATCACGCGGGGCCGCAGCGACGGGCTCTGGTCCCCGATGTCGAAGGTCCCCCCGGCAAGCAGCCGCCCGTCCTCCAGTTGCGTCGCGACCGGCGCCACCGTCCCTGGCAGCCGCGCCGCAACCGGCTCTGTCACCAGCAGATGCCCCTTGACCAGGTCGGACGGCACATCGAGCGGGAGGCCGTCGAGCACTGGCGGCCGGCCGGTGGCGAACACGACCACTCCAGGGTGGATGTCACCGGCCGACGTGCCCAGGGTGACCACACGGCCACCGCGGATCGTCGCGGAAAGGGCGGCGACGCCTGTCGCGACGTCTGGCAGAGTCGCGGTCAGCCGGGCGATGGCACGGAGCGGATTGACGCGGGCCTGATGGCGGATCAGGGCACCAGCCATTGGCAGCGCAAGGCCAGGAACCCGGTCCTGAACGTCAGCTGGCATCAGCCACTCGATGGCCGGCGGCTGATGGGGTGCAAAACTCTCCGGATCGGGCACGAGGCCGATCCAGTCAAGGTGGATCAGGCCGACGCCACCCGGGTGGCTCAGTTCGAGGTCCTTCCAGTGCTCGAGGCTGGCGCGCGCCAGGTCCGCGAAAGGCCCTGGGTCGCTCCACTCGCGGATCTCGGGAGTCAGCAGGCCTGCCGCGCCACCGGTCGCGCCGGAGCCCAGCTGCCCGGCCTCGATCAGCAGGACCGAACCGAGCCCTGACTCGTGGCACGCCAAGGCGGCCGCAGCACCGACGATGCCACCGCCGACGATCAGCACGTCCGGCCTGGTCTCGGGGATGAAGCCGGCACCGCGGCCGAGCGCGGCCCGCTCACCCGGAGCGAGCTGATCACGCCATATCGCGCGGCTTATCGTCATAACCCCCATTCTCAACGCTGCCAGACGGCACCCGCTGCTGCCTTCCCGCGGCGCCATGGTAAGCGCGGAGCCGGGGGCGCAACCGGCGCACACTGGCCCGCAGAGGCGGCAGAAAGTGAGATCACCGATCTGAGCGAATTCGACGGCCGCGCGGCTATCGTCACCGGCGGGGCGTCAGGGATCGGCCTGGCCACGGCGCGCCTGTGCGCCGCGGCGCACAGGTCGCCGTGCTCGACCTCGGCATCCCGGGTGCGACCCGCAGCGCCGGGGGGCTGCATGCGGTCAAGGCGGACGTGACCGGCGACGCTGGCGTGCGGTCGGCGATCGCCGGCACCGCCGCCGCACTCGGCGGGCTCGACATGCTGGTGAACAAACGCCGGAATCGGCGCAGCGGGCACGGTCGAGGACAACGAGGACGACGAGTGGCGGCTGGTCTTCGACGTCAACATGGACGGACGGGGCATCATGGACGGGCAGTCGTGCCGCACGTAATGCAGCCACCCGGCCGGCAGTGCACGCGGGTGCCATTGACTCCGAGCAAGGAGCAGTCCCTTGACGAAGCGACGCACGCTCGTGGCGCCGTCGGTACCAGGCGAGCCTGAATCGCCGGATCGGCGGACGGACCTGATCTCGCTGTCGGTGGCAGATCTGATGACCGGCGAGACGCTCGAACTTGGCGGCGCCGAATCGCGCAGCACCGGATCACGCGAGACCGAAGAAACGGCTGTCGTGATACTCGCCGGCGTGGCCGAGGTGGCCGCAGGGTCCCGGCCGCTCGGCCGCGCTGGCGGGCGCCGCGACGTCTTCGAGGCACCGGGCGATACGATCTACGCTCCACCCGGCGTCACGGTCCGTCTCACCGCTGCGGACGGGCCCGCGTCGCTCGCGGTGGTGAGCGCGCCCCTTGACGGTGCGGCGGCTCCGGCGCAGGCCCGGATCATCACCGCAGCCGACCAGCGGATCGCCTATGTGGGCAAGGACAACTGGCAGCGGACCGTGCGCACGATTCTCGGGCCCGAGCACCAGGCCGGGCGACTGCTGCTTGGTGAGACCATCAACCCGCCAGGCAACTGGTCCTCCTATCCGCCGCACAAACATGACACGCAAGAGCCGCCGCGTGAGGTCAAGCTGGAGGAGGTCTACCTGTTCAAGGTCCATCCCGCTGGCGGCTTCGGCGTACAGCTCCGGTACGGCCCCGACGGGGAATCGTGCCGCACCGTCCGCGACGGCGACGCGGTCGCGATCCGCTCCGGATATCACCCAGTCGTAGCCGCGGCCGGTTACCGGCTCTACTACCTGTGGGCGATGGCTGGCGAGGGCCGCGAAATGATCCCCTACCTTGACCCTGCGTATGCCTGGGTACAGCAGGGCGGCGAGCCACCGGGCGGGGAGCCACCGGGCAGCGAGCCACCGGGCGGCGAGCCACCGGACGGCGAGCCACCTGGACGCTGACGCGGCTGGCCGGGCGACACCGGCTGTCAGGCGACACAGCTGATCAGCCAGCGAAGCCCTGCCGTCGACGCGACCGGTCACTTACTGACGTTGCAACGCACGCCGTCGAACAGGCAAGCCGAAGGGACGCGTGCCTGGCCGGCGCCGGCGAAGATGACCACGAGCGTCGTGCCCTCGCGCAGCTGGCCGGCCCGGCCTAGCGGCTTAATGATCACGCTGCCGTCACTGCCCGCATGCCAGGTGGCGTTGGCCATCCAGGCGATCCGGACACCCGGTAGCCTGACGGACAGCCACCAGCGGCCGTCCGGCGAGCCGCCATGGTCAGCAATGGAAAGCTCCGCGACGAAACCGCCAGCCGCAGACGGCGTCGAGCGGTAGCTGATCTGGATCTTTGACCGCGGTTGCGGCTGCCGCGGCGAGGACCCTGTGCTGGCCCGCCCTGGTGAAGGCGACGGCTGCGCGCTGCCACGGGCGGCGCCTGCGGGCATCGATTTGCCCGATGTCCTCGCGTCCGCGGTGTGGCCGGAGCTTGGCCGCGCGCACCCGTCGACCGTGCATTTCGGGCTCGGGCGCGAACTACTGAAAGTGAAAACGGTCTGGGTGGTGCCAAAGGCCAATACGGCCATGGTCAGGATACTGACGCTGAACACGAACGTCGGCGTCATCATCATCCGGCGCAATGAACCGCCGCCACGCGCGCGCCGACCAGCCGTCTCGGCCTGCGCCGTCGCCGTTCGGCGGTGGGCAGGCCTGATCCGGCTACTACGCCAGCGGTTTCGATGCATCGGGCGATTTATACCAAGCAAGTGGTGTTCACGGCTAGTAAACCCGAATGTGTGTTGTGTGATTACACTAAGTGACTAGCCGATAAATCAGCGGAAATGCTCCCAGCCACCCCGGCGCTTGTATCGCTTTCCGTCCACCAGAACCCCGGCAGACGTGCCTGTTCCCGGTGCCCGGACGTGCCCGATGACCGACCAGCGCGCGGGCAGGGTCACGTCAGGCGGGAACGCCGCGGCGAACGCATGATCCTCTCCCCCGGTGAGCATCCAGCCGGCGGCCGAAGTCCCCGCCACGGCCTGGACTGCCCGCGCCGCGCGGGCCACCTCACCCGGCCGGGGCCCGCCAGCGGCAGCCGTTATGATCAATTCGGCCGCCACGCTCAGCGGGCGGCTGCCGGGCAGCAGGGCGGAGGTCAGTTCGATCAGGACATCGCTCGCCTCGGCCACATGGCCGAGGTCGGCAAGCAGGCCATCACTAACATCGATCATCGCGGTAGCGCCGCACCGGGCCGCCTCCGGGCCCGCGTCGTACGAAGGCCGCGGGCGCCGGTGAGCGGTGAGCAGTTCCGCTGGCCCGGTCAGGCCGTGATCGAGCAGCGCAAGGCCGGCGGCGGAATGACCGAGCGCGCCCGTAACCGCGACCACGTCCCCCTGGCCAGCGCCCGAGCGGCGGACAGGTGCACGGCCCTGCAGGTCGCCGAGCGCCGTCACCGCAATCATGATCTTGTCCGCCGCTGCGACGTCACCGCCGACGATGGCCGCACCACCGCGTGCGCACTCGGCGGCGAGCCCGGCGGTGAACTCGTCTGCCCAGCTCACCGGGAGCTCTGGCGGGGCGGCAAATGCTACGAGCAATCCGGAGGCCACCGCGCCCATCGCGGCGACGTCAGCGAGGCCGCGCGCCCCCGCCTTGTGGCCGACGTCACGCGGGCCCGACCAGTCGCGGCGGAAATGCTTTCCCTCCACCAGCAGGTCGGTGGTCGCGACCACCCGGCGGTCTGGCGCACGCAGCACCGCGGCGTCGTCGCCGATGCCCAGGATGACGTGGCCGCCCGGCGGGAGCCCGGCGGAAATCCGGGCGATCAAACCAAATTCGCCAAGCTCTCCGATCGTGATGTGAACCTCCAGAAAGCGGACCTGCCCTGGGAATGTCCGCCTGGTCCGGCGGGCGCCGTAGCCCCAGCGCAACTACCAGCCGGGGCTCTACGGTAGCGTGGCGTTTCCGGTTAGTGGTCACTCTGGTCTACTCCGCCCGCTGGGAGGACGTCATGGTCCAGGCCTACATCCTCATCCAGACCGAAGTCGGCAAGGCAGCCGACGTCGCCATTCGGATCGGGAAGATCCCTGGCGTTACCCAGGCCGAGGATGTGACGGGCCCATACGACGTCATTGTGCGAGCCGAGGCGGCCAACGTCGATGATCTCGGCAAACTTGTAGTCGCGCAGATCCAGGCCGTCGACGGCATCACGCGCACCCTGACCTGCCCCATAGTGCATATCTGAGGCGCCGTCACGCTGTCCAGCCACGCGGCGCGATCCAGGCAGGCCACAAGCACGCTCACCCGGCTGACGGCCGCGGCTGCCGCCGCCATGGCGGCCGTGGCGGCTGCTGGGGCCGTGGCCTGCCTGCTGCTCGCCGGTTGCTCCTCCGGTGGTGCGGGTCACGGTGATGCGGCGGTCCGGCTCATCCCGCCCAGCCCGTCGCGGGACGCGAGCAGGTACTGCACGGCGCTCGCCCGCACGCTCCCCGCACGTCTCGACGGTCATCCGCGCCGGGCGGTGCAGCCCGGGCTCCGCGCTCACCGCCGCGTGGGGGGAGCCACCAATCGAGTTGCGCTGCGGTGTGCGGCTCCCCGCGGCGCTCACCCCCACCGCGGAACTCACCGTGGTGAACGGCGTGTCCTGGTTCGCGCAGCCGCCAGGCGTGGCCACGCCAACGCGGTTCACCGAGGTCGGGCGCGAAGCCTACGTCGAGCTCACCATCCCGGCCAGCTACGCGCCCGCTGGCACGATCCTCGTCGCAGTCAGCAACGCGCTCGCCGCGGCAATACCGGCCAAGGCGAGCGGCCAGATCTGAGTTGACCGCGAGGACGTGTCTCGTAGATCTCGTTGCGCCGCCAGCGATCGGCCGGCCCTAACGCCGCGCGATGCCGGGGCCACGCAAGAGCCGCGCCGCCAGCGGTGCCGTCGCGGGACCAAGACCGAGCGCGGCCGCCTCGCCCAGATCGGCCGCCGTGTCCACATCGCGGCGCAGCCCAGGCAGGTCATCACGGCGGATCTCGCGAGCACCCGCGGCCACGTGGCTGCGCCGCGAGCCCGGACCGAATCTCGGCCTGAACGGGATGCCAGGCCGGGTCGTGTAAAGCGTCGTGCCAAGCCCGGAGCTATCAGGGACGATCGCCTGCGGCCAGCGGGCCGCCTGCCGCAGCGCCCGGTCGAGCTCGGCCGGCCTGAGCGCGGGCAGGTCCGCGGAAAGGGCCGCGATTCCCGACCCTGGATCGCGGTACGCGGCCTGCGCCGCCCCGTATTCGAGCGCCGGATTCAACCCGGCATCTGGCGCGTCACCGACCACCGTAGCGCCAAGCCTGCCAAGTTCCCGCGCGGCGAGTTCGTCGTCGGTGACGACGATGACCTGCCACACCCGCGGGCACCCGAGCGCGGCCCGGACCGTGTCCGCCGCGACGGCAAGAGCGAGCGCCGGCCTGTCCGCGCCTGCCAGCGCGGCCAGCCGGGACTTGGCCCGGTGCAGCAGCTTGACCGGGACCACAAGTGACCACGTGAGCGGACCCTCAGCCCTCATGCGATGATCCTGCCTCGACACTATGCGCGCTGAACCGCGAGACTAGGTTACGTGCGGGGATACTCAAGGCAGGAGACCGGTGTGGCGGGAAAAGAGCCAGATCACGGGTACTCGTACTCGCGCGCCTGGCGGATGGTGTCGATCATCCTGTTGCGGCCGTCCCTCAGGACGCTGCTCAAGCGCGACTGGGCGGGCCAGGAGAACATCAGGAACATCCCGCGAACCAGCGGGCTGATCCTGGCACCCAACCACATCTCGTATGCGGACGTGTTCGCTATGGCCCTGTTCAGCTATGAGTCGGGCCGTTACCCCGTATTCCTGGCAAAAGACGCTGTCTTCCAGATTCCTGTGGCAGGCTCGATCGTGCGCAAGCTCGGCCAACTGCCCGTCCACCGGGGCCAGACCGACGCCGCGCTCGTGCTGAGGGATGCCGAGCGTGGCATCGCGGACGGCGCCTGCGTCATCGTCTACCCCGAGGCCACCTGCACCCGCGATCCCGACCTGTGGCCGATGACCGCGAAGACGGGGGTCGCGCGCCTCGCCCTCAGCACGGGCGCCCCTGTGATCCCCATCGCGCACTGGGGTGCACAGAACGTACTGCCCTATGGCAGTAAGAGGCCGCACCTCTTCCCGCGCAGGGTCATCCGCATGGTGGCCGGGCCTCCGGTCGATCTGTCGGAGTTTCGCGGCAAGCCGCTCAATGCGCCAGTACTGCGGGCGGCCACGGCAGCCGTGATGCGTGACGTGACCGGGTTGCTTGCGGGGCTGCGCGCACAGCAGCCACCAGCCGTGCCTTACGACCCCCGCGCGCGTCGTAAGGCAGACCCGGACGCGCCGCAGCCGCTGAGCGGTCAGGCCGGCGGCGGAAGGGCCGGCCAGGGGTGAAGGCAGCCGTCCTCGGCGCGGGCTCATGGGGCACGACGTTCGCCCAGGTCCTCCGCGACGCGCAGACCGAGGCGGTCGTCCTTGCCCGCAGGCCAGAACTCGTCAAGGCGATCACGCAGCGGCACGAAAACCCCGACTACCTGCCCGGTATCAAGCTCGATCCGCAGCTGCGCGCGACCGCCGATCCCGCGGAGGCCCTCGACGGCGCGGACATGGTCGTCCTCGCTGTCCCCGCGCAGTCGCTGCGGCAGAACCTGGCCACCTGGGCGCCGCACATCCCCCCGGCCGCCCACCTGGTCAGCCTGATCAAGGGGATCGAGATCGGCAGCTGCAAACGGATAAGCGAGGTCATTGGCGAGGTGCTGGCGCCGGCCGCTGGCCAGATCGCGGTCATCAGCGGGCCCAACCTGGCCAAGGAGATCGCGCAGCGCCAGCACGCCGCGACCGTCGTCGCCTGCGCGGACCAGACCGTCGCGCAGCGACTGCAGCGCGCCTGCCACACGAGCTATTTCCGGCCCTACACCAACCCGGACGTCATCGGCTGTGAGCTCGGCGGCGCGGTGAAGAACGTGATCGCCATCGCCGTCGGGATCGCGATCGGCATGGGCCTTGGCGACAACACCAGGGCGCTGCTGATCACGCGGGGCCTCGCCGAGACCGCGCGCCTCGGCGCGGCCCTCGGTGCCGATCAGCACACCTTCGCCGGACTCGCCGGCCTGGGCGATCTGGTCGTCACGTGCAGCTCGCCGTTGTCACGAAACCGCACGTTCGGCGAAAACCTTGGCCGCGGGATGACGTTGCCCCAAGTCATCGCGGGCGCGAAGCAGACCACGGAAGGCGTGAAATCGTCGGGCTCCGTCCTGGAGCTTGCCCGCAAGCACGACGTCGAGATGCCTATCACCGAGGTTGTGGACTCCGTGATGCGGGAGGGGCTGCCCGTGGAGAAGGCGGCACAGCTGCTGGCCAGCCGTTCGGCCAAACCTGAGCGTTACGGGCTCTGACGGCGAATGGACAGGCGACTTGGTGAGAACGTCACGGCAGCGTATCGAGCGAGTAAGGTCAGGCGCTGCGACTAAATGCGAGGAGGCGGCATGAGCCAGCAGCGGAAGATCCGGGTTGCCGTCGTTTTCGGGGGCCGCAGTGCCGAGCATGCCGTGTCGTGCGTGAGTGCAGGAAATGTGCTCGGTGCAATCGACACAGCCAGATACGAGGTGATACCGATCGGGATCACCCAAGCCGGCCAGTGGGTGCTGACGGACGCCGACCCCGCCCGGCTCGCCATCGCTGAGGGCCGGCTTCCTTCCGTGGAGTCGCTGCCTCCCGTGAAGTCGCTGCCGTCACCGGCCGCGGCCGCACCTGCGACCAGCGACGACACCGCAGGACCCGAGGCGGGCGCCGGCCTCGTGGTGACCGGCCCAGGACAGGTACCACAGGCCCTCGCCGACGTCGATGTCGTGCTGCCACTGCTGCACGGCGCCTACGGCGAGGACGGCACCATCCAGGGGCTGCTCGAACTCGCAGGTATCCGCTATGCGGGCGCCGGAGTCTTTGCCAGCGCGGCCGGCATGGACAAGGAGTACATGAAACTAATCTTCAAAGCCCGTGGCCTGCCGCTCGGGCCCTACGTCGTTGTCCACGACAGAGACTGGGGCCAGGCGGCCGACGCCAGCACCGGCCCTCCGGCCGCGGTCAGGCGCAAACGCGTCCTCGACGAGATATCCGAACTGGGCTGGCCCGTGTTCGTCAAGCCCGCGCGGGGCGGATCGAGCATCGGCATCTCAAAGGCGTCCGACGTCGCCGGACTGCACGAGGCGATAGAAAGTGCGCGCGAGCACGACCCGAAGGTGCTGGTGGAAGCGGCCATAGCGGGGCTCGAAGTCGAATGCGGGGTGCTTGAGGGCATCGACGGCGGGCCGCCGGACACAAGCGTGCCAGGCCAGGTCCAGGTCGGGGGCGACGAGGAGTTCTACGACTTCGAGGCCAAGTACCTCGACAATGCCACCAGCATGGTGATTCCCGCCCCGATCCCCGCGGAGCACATCCGGGAAGTACGGCGGCTCGCTGCCGCCGCCTTCGACGCGTTGTCATGCGAGGGGCTGGCCCGGGTGGATTTCTTCTACACGACGGACGGCAGGGTCCTGGTCAACGAGATCAACACTATGCCCGGTATCACGCCCGGCTCGGGCTTTCCGCTGATGTGGGCGGCGACCGGCGTACCCCTCACGGAACTCATTGACCGGATCCTGCAGGCCACGCTTCGGCGTCCGGCTGGACTGCGCTGAGCCGCGGGCAGGGGCAGCGAGGCAGGGCCGCGAGGGCAGGGCCGACGGGCAGGGGCCGAGGGGCAGGGGCGGAGGGGCGGGGCGGTGCGGGCATTGCAAGCCACGGTGCGAAGCTACGACGCGCTGAGCCGATCGGGGACAGCCTTCCTCGACGATGGAGCCATTGTGCCGTTCGGCAGGATCGCGTTCGACGCGGGCAGTCTACGGTTGCTGCGAGCCGGTCAGCGCGTGACCATGTCGGTGGACAGTGCCGGTCAGGTCACGGCCATTACGCTGGTGACTTTGCCATTGCCGGGATAGGTACCCGCCGCATTGCGCTCTGTTCTTGTGACCTGGTCTTGTGACCTGGTCTTGTGACCTGGTCTTGTGACCTGGTCTTGTGACCTGGTCTTGTGACCTGGTCTTGTGAGCTCAGATGTGGCTGAGCGGCGCACGGAGGCTCAGCCTCCTGGCGCCGCCCAGCCAACTGATCGAACGCCGCGACTACTTCTTCTTCGCGGTCCTTGCAGTTGCTTTCTTCTGGCCGTTCACCATGGCTTTGAAGTCCGCGCCAGGCCGGAACTTGGGCACCGATGACTTCGGCACCTTGATGGCCGCCCCGGTGGCTGGGTTACGGGCTGTCCGCGCGGGACGCACGGTCTTCTCGAAGACGCCGAACCCTGTGATCGCCACCTTGTCGCCCTTGGCCACTGTCGCCTGAATAGTGTCAAGCACAGCATTCACGGCGTCGGTTGCGGTCTTCTTGTCCCCCAAGCGGCCGGAGATCGCGTCGATCAGGTCACGCTTGTTCATGAGTCACTCCTCCGGTTACCCCCGAGGTCGCGCACGCAACGCAGCTGTGCTAGCGACCCCTGACCTGCTAGAAATTAGGCTACTTGGCCCCGTCGCACAATTACCTGCGGGCCGAATCCCGGCGTGTCGGCACATCCGGCGTTGATTACGAGACGGGTGGGGTGTGTGGGACTCATGTTGCGAACAATTCGGTCCGCCGTGTTATATCGGTACACCTTCCTGCGGGAGGCCTCCCGCAGGAATCCCGCAGGGAGCCTCCTGGGCGCAGGCGGCCCTCCGAGCGCAGGCCGCCTGCCGGGGAGCGCAGACGGCCTCCCGGGCGCAGCTGGCCTCCCGGGCGCAGCTGGCCTCCCGGGGAGCGCAGGCGCCGCACGGCCACCGCTGCCTGGACCGCTAGGCGGTCAACGGCAGCCACGCGGGGCGGCGCCGCTCGAACTCGGTGATCTCATTGGCGTGCCGCAGGGTGAGACCGATGTCGTCGAAGCCCTCCATGAGCCGCCACCTTGTGTAGTCGTCGATCTCAAATTCAGCTCGAATACCCGGTGCCCGCACTTCGCGTGCCCGCAGATCGACGACGATCTCGGTGCCTGGATCCGCCTCGACGGCGTCGTGCAGCGCCTGCACGATCTCCTCAGGCACCTGCACAGGGAGGAGGCCTGCCTTCGTGGCATTGCCGGCGAAGATGTCACCGAATCGCGGCGCCACGACCACACGGAAGCCGTAATCCTGCAGCGCCCACACTGCGTGCTCACGTGAGGACCCGATGCCGAAGTCCGCGCCCGCCAGGACGATCGTCGCCCCGGCGTAGGCGGGGTCGTTGAGCACGAAGGCCGGATCCTCCCGCCAGGCTGCGAACAGTCCTTCGCCAAAACCAGTCCTGCTGACGCGCTTGAGGTACTCGGCCGGGATGATCTGATCGGTGTCTACATTGCTGCGCCGCAGCGGAAGGGCCCGGCCGGTGTGGATGCTGAACGGTTCCATCGAGCTCTCCTTACAATTCGGCTGGGACGGTGAGCCTGCCGGTCACCGCGGTCGCGGCGGCAACCTGGGGTGACACCAGGTGCGTGCGGCCGCCCTTTCCCTGCCTGCCCTCGAAGTTGCGGTTGGAGGTGGAGGCGCAGCGCTGCCCCGGCGAGAGCTTGTCCGGATTCATGCCAAGGCACATGGAGCAACCCGCGCTGCGCCATTGCGCCCCGGCGGCGGTGAAAATGCTGTCCAGGCCCTCGCCCTCCGCCGCCTTTTTGACCTCCATTGATCCAGGTACGACCAGCATGCGGACGCCATCAGCGACACGGCGGCCGCGCAGGACTTCGGCGGCTGCGCGCAGGTCTTCGAGCCGCCCGTTGGTGCAGGAGCCGACGAACACGGTATCTACCGTGATGTCGCGCAGCCGCATGCCTGGCCGCAGGTCCATATATGTCAGCGCACGCTCGGCGGCGGCGCGAAGATCAGGATTCCCGAACGACTCCGGGTGTGGCACGGTGCCGTCAAGCGGACCGGCCTGGCCTGGGTTGGTCCCCCAGGTGACATATGGCGTCAACTGGCTCGCGTCGATCTCGACCTCGCGGTCGAAGGTGGCGTCGTCATCGGTGCGCAGCGAGCGCCAGTAGTCGAGTGCGGCCTGCCAGCCGGCGCCGCGCGGGGCGTGCGGCCGGCCCTCCAGATAGCTGAACGTTGTGTCGTCAGGCGCGACCAAGCCGGCCCGCGCACCCGCCTCGATGGACATGTTGCAGACCGTCATCCGGCCTTCCATGGACAACGCCGCGAGGGCGGCGCCCCGGTACTCGATGACGTGGCCCTGGCCGCCACCCGTACCGATCTTGGCGATGATAGCGAGGATGAGGTCCTTGGCCGTGACGCCGAAAGGCAGGCGGCCGCCGCACGTGACGGCCATTGTCTTGACCCACTTCTGCGGCAGCGTCTGGGTGGCGAGCACGTGCTCGACCTCACTGGTGCCGATGCCGAAAGCGAGGGCGCCGAACGCTCCGAGCGTGCTGGTGTGCGAGTCGCCGCAGACGATAGTCATGCCCGGCAGGGTCAGCCCGAGTTGCGGGCCGATGACATGCACGATCCCCTGGCTTGCATCGCCCATCGGATGCAGCCTGATGCCGAACTCGGCGCAGTTCTTGCGCAGTGTCTCCACCTGGATGCGGGAGACCGGGTCGGCGATAAGGCTTTGCGGGCCCGTCACGCCTTCGGTGGGGACATTGTGGTCCTCGGTCGCGATGGTGAGGTCGGGGCGCCGCACCTTGCGGCCGGCCAGCCTGAGGCCATCGAAGGCCTGCGGGCTTGTCACCTCATGTGTCAGGTGCAAGTCGATATAGAGGAGGTCTGGCTCACCTTCAGCGCGCCGCACCAGATGTGCGTCCCAGACCTTCTGCGCGAGTGTCAGGCCCATCGTCTCGCCCTCCTAGCCGGCTGCGTCCCGCCCGTACGTTTAGTTCTGGATCTTTTAGTTCTGAATCATTTTTGGTTCTGTGCTTTTTTGTTCTGGGCTTTTCTGTTCTGTGCTCGTCAGCGCCGTGCTTCCCGGCTGTGTGCTGCTCGCCTGTTTGCTTCTCGAATGGCGAGACGGCAGTATCATTGCATGGACAACTCTAGCGGAGTCGGGGTCCTGGACAAGACGGTATCCGTGCTCGACGCCCTCGAATCCGGCCCTGCCTCGCTCGCGCAGCTTGTCACCGCCACAGGACTGACGCGGCCGACCGCGCATCGGATCGCGGTCGCGCTCGAGCGCCACCGGCTAGTCACCCGGGACTCCCGCGGCAGGTTCACGCTCGGTCCCAGGATCGCCGAGCTTGCCACCGCCGCAGGCGAGGACAGGCTCCTCGCTGTCGCGCAGCCGGTGCTGAGCCACTTGCGCGACCTGACCGGGGAAAGCGCCCAACTCTACCGGCGGCAGGCGGACTCCCGGATCTGCGTGGCCGCGGCAGAACGCGCGAGCGGGCTGCGCGACACCGTGCCGGTCGGCGCGGCACTGCCGATGACGGCCGGCTCGGCGGCGCAGGCGCTTGTCGCCTGGGATCAGCCTGAGCGGCTGCACCGCGGCCTGCGCAGCGCCAGGTTCAGCGCCACCACCCTGGC
This sequence comes from uncultured Actinomycetota bacterium, assembly GCA_963727015.1. GTDB lineage: Bacteria > Actinomycetota > Actinomycetes > Streptosporangiales > Streptosporangiaceae > DATFVJ01. The sequence continues at coordinate 566,653 of CAVSEV010000013.1, forward strand.
TCAGGTACGCAGGCGTGGCTGGGCGGCGAGCGTGGCGGAGCGGGAGCCCGGCGTGGCGTCGGTGTCCGCACCGGTCCGTGGCGCAGGTGGCAAGATCGTAGCGGCTGTCTCCGTCTCCGGGCCGATCGAGCGGCTCACCCGCTCACCGGGCCGTCTCCACGCGGCAGCCGTCGTCGCGGCCGGCGAGCGGATCACCGAAATGCTCCGCCGGGCCAGCTGATCCGATAAGGGCCCTGCAGGACGCGCCGGCGCGCCGTTTTGGCCCTGCGGCCACTACCTGAGCTGGACGTCCTACATGATCGGGTCGCGGGAACGGACCTGGCCGGGCAATACTGAGATCACTCGGCCGGTGACCGAGGGTCCCGCACCTACAGGGGCGTAAGCCTCTATGGCTTCAGCCGCGCTCCATGCGATGCTCTTGCAGGAGTCACGAGGATCACCTCGAAAGTGGCTGATATGGCTCGCCCACCGAGCCCTCCGGTTGTCCCTAAATGATCGTCGAGGTCCCACAGGTGAAGGTAGCTGTCGTCAAGGAGAATGCGCCGGGCGAGCGGCGTGTGGCTCTGGTGCCTGACTCAATCCACCGGCTCGCCCAGGCAGGTCTCGATGTCCTCGTGGAGGAGGGCGCCGGAGACGCCGCCTTCTTTCCCGACCATCTCTATGCCGAGGCTGGCGCCCGCATCGTCAGCCATCAGGAACTGTTGTCGCAAGGCGACATCTTGCTCATGGTGGGCAGGCCCGGCGCCAAGGACCTGAGCTCACTGCGGTCCGGGCAGGCGCTCATCGGGATACTGCAGCCGCTCACGCAGCCCGAGCTGGTACGCCAGCTCGCGGCCGCCGGAGTGACGGCCATCAGCCTGGACAGCATCCCGAGAACAGTGCCCGCGGCCCAGAGCATGGACGTGCTGACGTCGCAGGCTAACGTCGCTGGTTACAAGGCCGTGCTTGTCGCGGCCGCGACGTTCGCCCGCTACTTCCCTATGCTTATCACCGCGGCCGGCACCGCCCGGCCGGCCCAGGTGCTCGTACTCGGCGCGGGGGTCGCGGGCCTGCAAGCGATCGGAACCGCACACCGCCTCGGCGCCGTCGTGTCCGCCTACGATGTGCGGCCGGCATCCAAGGGTGAGGTCGAATCGCTTGGCGCGACCTTCCTCACGGTCGGCGGGGTCGCGGACGGGGCCGCCGCCACCGGTTACGCGCGGGCCCTCACCGACACGGAGCAGCGCGCGCAGCAGGATGAGCTGAATGCGCACATCGCGCGCCACGATGTCGTCATCACCACGGCCCAGGTCCCCGGCAGACGGCCGCCGCTGCTGGTGACCGCTCAGGCGATCAAGGACATGAAGCCAGGCTCGGTGATCGTCGATCTCGGGTCCGGACCGCTCGGCGGGAACGTGGAGCTCTCTGAACCCGAAGAAACGATCACCACAGAGAACGGGGTCACCATCATCGGAGCGGGGAACCTGCCCGCCACGATGCCTGCCGCCGCCTCGGCCGCGTTCGGCAGGAACGTCAGTGCGCTGCTCACCTACATGGTGCACGAAGGCGTGCTTGCCATCGACCCTGACGACAAGATCCACGGTGGTGTCGTCATCACCCACGCGGGCAAGGTGATCCATCCCGCCGTGGCAGAACTACTCGATCCCGCACCTGCCGCCGGAGGTCCGCCCGATGAGTGAGAGCCTGCTCGCCGACATCACCATCTTCGTACTGAGCCTGCTTGTGGGTTTCGAGGTCATAAGCAAGGTGCCGTCGATGCTCCATACGCCGCTGATGTCGGCCGCGAACTCCATCCATGGCATCGTGCTGGCCGGCGCCATGCTCATCGCCGTGACCGCGAACACCGCCCTCGGCTACGTGCTTGCCTTTGTCGCCTCAGCGTTCGCGGCTGCCAACGTCATGGGCGGCTACGTCGTCACCGGCCGGATGCTGAAGATGTTCCGCAAACGCCCTGAACTGTCCGACGCGGCCGCACCGGCGGCCGGTGCGGTGGGCAACGGTCAGGTTAGCGCGAGCAGCCAGGTGACCAAGGGCGGCACGTCATGATCGCGTCCGGCACCCTCGTCCGGCTGAGCGCGGCCGACGTCGTCATCCGGCTCAGCGCGTTCGATACCGTCATCTACCTGATCTATATCGCCGCGGCGGCTTGCTTCGTCCTGGGCCTGCACCTGATGAACTCGCCGGTGACCGCGCGGCGGGGCAACCAGCTCTCAGCGGCCGGCATGATCGCCGCGATCGCGGCGACCTTCGCACAGCTGATACATCACCATGTCACGATCACTGCCACGGGGTGGATCGTGGTGCTCGCCGGGATCGTAGTCGGATCGGTCGCCGGGCTGTACAGCGCCCGCACCGTGAAGATGACGGCAATGCCGCAGCTGGTGAGCCTCTTCAACGCGGTCGGTGGCGGTGCCGCGGCCATCGTGGCGATAAACGACTTCGTCAAGCTCGCCACCGCGCCAGGGTCGCCGAGCGTGGCGGGGACGGTGGCGGTGGCCACCGCCCTGGACGTCCTCATCGGCGCGGTGACCTTCACCGGCTCGCTGATCGCCGCGGGCAAGCTGCAAGGCGTCGTGAGCGGCGCGCCGATTTCGTATCCCGGATCACGGGTGGTCAACGCGCTGCTGGCCGTCGTCATGGTTGGCTCGGCCATCTGGCTGATGACCGGGACAGGAAACATCGCGGTCCTGGTCGTTCTCCTGCTGGCTGCCTGCGGATTCGGCGTGACCATGGTGCTGCCGATCGGCGGCGCCGACATGCCAGTGGTCATCTCGCTGCTGAACGCCTTCACGGGCACGGCCGTCGCGATGGCCGGTTTCGTCATCAACAACCCGGTGCTCATCACGGCCGGCGCCCTCGTCGGCGCATCAGGAAGCATCCTGACCAAACTGATGGCCGACGCGATGAACCGCTCGATCCCCAACATCATCATTGGCGGCTTCGGTACGGGTGACACCGCCGCCACGGCTGCGGTCGGCGCCGGCGCGGGCGTTCGGACGGTCGACGCCGACGATGCTGCCATCCAGCTGGCCTACGCCCAGAAAGTCATCATCGTGCCTGGTTACGGGCTCGCCGCCGCGCAGGCGCAGAACGAGGTGCAGACGCTCGCGGAGTTGCTCGAGGCAAAGGGCGTTGACGTCAGCTACGCCATCCATCCGGTGGCCGGCCGCATGCCTGGGCACATGAACGTGCTTCTTGCCGAGGCCAATGTCCCGTACTCGCTGCTCAAGGAGATGGACGAGATCAACCCGGACTTTCCGCGGGCCGACGTGGCACTGGTGATCGGCGCCAACGACGTGACGAACCCGGCCGCACGACGTCCGGGCAACCTTATCTCCGGCATGCCGATCCTCGACGTGGACCAGGCCAAGGCCATCATCGTCGTCAAGCGGTCGATGGGACACGGGTACGCCGGACTCGACAACGAGCTCTACTACGACCCCAAGACATGCATGTACTTCGCGGACGGTAAGAGAGCCCTGACGGAGATGGCGGCGGCGGTCAAGACCCTCGTCGGCTAGGGCGTGTTCCGCAGATCTTTGGCGGCGCGACAGGGCCGTCCACGACCCCAGACGGACGACCGGGGTCGTGGGCGGCGTTGTCGTCGTCGCCGATAGTTCCACTATCGGCTCCTCGAGAACAAGCAGGGCCTTGCCGGGTCGCCGCCTGGAGCACCGCCGGCATCCACCGAGATCTACGGGACGCCCTAGGACACGGTCGCGCCGATCAGGTGGCCGACCCCGAAGGTAACGACCGCGGCGAGGCCGCCCACCAGCAGCTGGCGCAGGCCTGACCGCACGGGTGAGCGCCCGTTCAGCACACCGATGCCCGCACCGACGCCCAACAGGGCCGCAGCCGCGAGGACGATCGCGGCGATCAAGGCCGCCGTGCCACTACCGATCAGGTAGGGCAGGATCACAACGAGCGCACCAGCGGCGAACGTAAGGAGGCTGGAGATCGCGGCGGATACCGGCGACCCGAGACTGGTCGGATCCAGGCCGAGTTCCTCGCGGGCGAGGGTGTCGAGCGCGACCTTGCTGTCCGCCATGATCTGGTCGGCCAGCCGCTCCGCGTCGGCACGGTCCAGGCCCTTGGCCCGGTAAAGCAGGACAAGCTCGTCGCGCTCCTCCTCCGGTTTCTCCTCTAGTTCGGTTGCCTCGAGCGCGATCTCGCGCTCGTACATCTCGCGCTGGCTCGCCATGGACACATACTCGCCCGCCGCCATCGAGAAGGATCCGGCCAGCAAGCCGGCGACGCCGGCGAGCAAGATCACCGTGTGCGACGCGCCCGAGCCTGCGATCCCCATGACCAGCGCCGTGTTGGACACCAGCCCGTCGCTGACGCCGAACACCCCGGCACGTAGCGCGCCAGAACGGTCACCGCGATGCCACGGCTCCCTGCGGGCGATCTGGGCTCGCGGGCTCGGCTTGCCGCCTTCGATGAGCTTGGCGATGGTACGCGCATGGCCATGCTCATCGGCGGCCATTCCAGGTGCGGCATCGGGATCGGCGTCGTAGATGCCCGCGTCGGTGCGCTCGGCCCGCTCGATCATCGGGAGCACCGTGCGCGGCGACAGACGGTTCGCCGCCACCCCTAGCAACCGGGTGCGCAAGCTTGGCCTGCCCGGCGGCGGCACGGGCGCTCCCTCGCTCCGCAGCCTTTCCTCCCAGTGTGCGGCGTGCTTGCGCTCGACGGCGGCGAGCTCGACGAATATCTTCTGTCTTTCGCCCGTCTCAATCTCGGCGAGCCGTGCGTACAGAGTCGCCGCATCGCGCTCACTGGCAAGAAGTTCCTGCCACCGCTTGATGCGACCGGCACGATCGCTGCGGATCATCTCGTCCTCAAATCAGCATGAGTTCTCGCAAGTTGCCTGGCCATATAACAAGCTGCCCGCCCTTCCGGTTAACACGCCTGCGACACGATCAATCCGCGCGCCGCCGGCCGGCCCGGCACCCCGCGGGCGGGCCAAGCAGCCGCCCGGCCCCATCCCTACCAGCCAGTACACGCGGACGCGATGGCCGGCCGAACGTGCCTGACTGGGCTCGCATAGCAACTGAAACTGTCCCAAACTAGATCGAATTATTGTTTCGGGCTGACGACATCAGTGGTTTTGTCCTTGATCATCGAGATGCGGTGCTAATATCCTGCCCGTTTCAATATTCGAACCATCTTCGTGGCACCGTGCCAGCCGCGCCGGTCCACCCTCACATCCGGGGCCAGAGTCATGGGTTTGCGCCGGCAGTCCATTCGCCTGAGGATCTTCCTCCTCGTCCTCATCCCCTTGCTGTCACTGCTCGGCCTGTACGTCTTCGTGGCGAGCATCACGATCGGGGATGCCGTCAGCGAAGCGCGGGCAAGCGCGCTGAAGAACGACACCGGCCAGCCGGTTGGTAACTTCGAGGGTCAGCTCGACGCGGAGCGCCGGATCGCGATGATCTACCTCGCCGCGCCGGTACCGCAGTTCCTCGCGCAACTCGACGCGCAAGAGGCGAAAACCGACCAAGCGCGCACCGCTATGCGCGCGGCGGTCACCTCGGGGGCGACAACGGACAGCGCGTCCGCGGCGGAGGAGCAGGCAATCGCGGCCCTGCTGAAGTCCGCGGCAGGACTCGGCCCGCTGCGCACCGGGATCGTCGCACGGACGGTTAGCCGGCCGCGGGCGATGAGTGCCTACAACGGCGTGGTCGCGGCCTCGGAACAGGTGCTGAAAGAAACCATCCTGCGCGAAACGAATGCCTCCCTGGTGGTCCAAGCGCTCGCCCTTGTCCGGATGGGCGACTCAGAGAACCTGCTGCTGCAAGAGGACGCACTGCTCGAAAGCGACATGGCGGCGCGATCGTTCCCAGTGGCCGACCGCCACCAGTTCACTGAGCTTGTCGGGGCGCGCCGCGCGACCCTGGCCGCCGCGCTGCCCGACCTGAACGCTACCGACAGGCAGTTCTACGACAAGAACGTCGATCCGCAGGTCGCCGCGGCATTCGGCTCGCTCGAGAGCACGGTGATCAATGATCCGCTCAGCACGGGCCCGCCGCCGGCTGCGCCCACTTCCTGGGGGACCGACGTGGCGGCGCTGTCTGGTGGATTCTCCGAGGCGGGTACGCAGGCCGCGACCGACCTGACGAACCGGGCACGGCCGGTCGCGCACGCGATCTACCTGCGGCTCATCCTGGCAGGTGGGCTCGGGCTCATCGCGCTGATCGCATCGATCTTCGTGTCGATCTGGATCGGCCGCGGCCTCATCCGCCAGCTCGCCGACCTCAAGCGGTCGGCGCTCACGCTTGCGGGTGAGCGCCTGCCCAGTGTCATGCGGCGGCTGCGGGCCGGCGAGGACGTGGACGTCTCAGCGGAAGCGCCGCCGATAGAAACGAGCGCCGATGAGATCGGCCAGGTCGGTCAGGCTTTCAACACCGCCGCACGTACCGCCATCGAGGCGGCGGTCGATCAGGCCAGGCTGAGGCACGGAATCTCGGATGTCTTCAGGAACCTCGCGAGGCGCAGCCAGTCGCTGCTGCACCGCCAGCTGACCCTGCTCGACACCATGGAACGGCGGACGAGCGACCCGGACGAATTGGGTGACCTGTACCGCCTCGACCACCTCACGACCCGCATGCGCCGTCACGCGGAGGGCCTGATCATCCTGTCGGGCGCGGCGCCCGGCCGGTCATGGCGCAACCCGGTACGGCTGGTGGACGTGCTGCGAGCATCGGTGGCCGAGGTGGAGGACTATACAAGGGTCACTGTCGTGACGATGACCCAGGCGGCGCTGGCCGGGCCGGTGGTCGCGGACGTGATCCACATGATCGCGGAACTCGTCGAGAACGCTACGATCTTCTCGCCACCGAATACCCCTGTCCGGCTCACCGGGGACATGGTGGGCAAGGGGTTCGCGGTCGAGATCGAGGACCGCGGTCTTGGCCTGAGCGAGGAAAAGCTCGCCGAGATCAACAACCTCCTCGCCAGCCCGCCGGAATTCGATCTTTCCGACAGCGATCAGCTTGGCTTGTTCGTCGCGGGCCGGCTTGCCAAACGGAATGGCATCAGGATCTCCGTGCGCCTCAATCCGTACGGGGGTACCACGGCGATCGTGCTGATACCGCGTAATCTCGTCGTTCCCGAGGAGGTCTTTTCCCGCGACCCGTCAGCCGAACTTGCCAGCGATGGCGCTGGCCAGCCAACGGGCCGTCACGCCGCGCGGAGCGAGGACATCATCGCGGCTGCCGCCGCGACCGCGCCACCCGCGGGCGCGCACCCGTATGCGGTCGCGGACGACCTGAACGGATGGACGGACGGCTGGGCCGGCGACGGCAGGACCGCAGGCAGTGACATAGCAGGTGGCGTGACCACCGACGGCCAGGCCACGACGCCGGGCATGCCTGCCGTGCCCGCCGCACCCGATGTGCCTGCGCCGCCAGCCGCGCTGGCTCCGCCTGCGGTACCCGATATGCCCTCGCTGCCCGCCGTGCCGTCAATCGGATGGTTCCAGCGCCCAGGTGAAAACGGGTGGCCCGAAGCTGCGCCGTCGGCGACCCCGGATGGCACCGAGAACGCGGCCGCCGCCGAGATGACCGAGCTAGGGCTTCCCAAGCGGATTCGTCAGGCCAATCTGGCTCCCCAGCTTCGCGACGCAGGGCCACGCCTCGTCGGCATCGACAGCGAGCCCGAGCTGCCGTCCCCGGAGGAAGCGCGAGCCACGATGACAGCCATCCAGCGGGGATGGGAGCGCGGCCGTTCCGCGGCAGGCCTGCCAGAACCCGCATCCGATCAGGCTGCGGATGAGACCGCCGAGCTGGCACCGACGGACGGGGGCGAGGAATGAAACCTTCAGCAGCGGCCGATGGCGCAGGCCAGCCGACGGAGCAGATCGTCAGCTCCGACAGGGAACTTGACTGGCTGCTCGATGACCTCGTCAGCCGTGTCGCCCAGGTTGAGAAGGCCGTGATCCTGTCCAGGGACGGGCTGGCCATCGGGGCTTCTGCCGGGCTGCGCCGCGAGGATGCCGAGCACCTGTCCGCGATCGCGGCCGGCTTCCAGAGCCTGGCCCGTGGCGCCGGGCGGCACTTCGGGGGCGGCCACGCGCGGCAGACCATCGTCGAGATGGACTCCGCCTTCCTGTTCGTGACCGCCGCGGGCGAGGGTAGCTGCCTCGCCGTGCTCAGCTCGGCCAGCGCCGACGTGGGCCTGGTTGCCTACGAGATGGCGGTGCTTGTCAAGCGCGTGGGCCAGCACCTGTCGGTCAACCCACGGCCGACGCCAGTGCCCGCCGACGACGTAACTAAGTGACCTCGGCATGCCCTCGCAGGACGACACTTGGCAGGACGAAGAGGCAGGGCCCGTGGTCCGTCCGTATGCGGTCATCCGCGGCCGGACCAAACCCACTGGCGAGAGCCTTGACCTGATCGCGATGATCACTTCAACCCGGCTGCCGCCGCCGGACCCGTGGCAGCTTGACCCGGAGCATTTCTCGCTGCTGCGCCTCTGCCGCGTTCCGATGTCGGTCGCCGATCTCGCATCTGATCTCGACCTGCCGCTCGGAGTGGTCCGTATCCTGCTGGGCGACCTGCGTGACCTGGGCCTGATCGCAATACGCCGTCCCGTATCGCCCGCACTACTGCATGACCCGCGCATTCTGAGGGAGGTGGCCGATGGGCTACGGCGGCTGTGACCGCACCGACGGCCTGGCCGACATACCGGTCACGATCAAGATCCTTATAGCTGGCGGATTCGGCGTCGGCAAGACCACACTCGTGACCTCGGTGAGCGAGATCCGGCCGCTGCGGACGGAGGAGCACCTCAGCGAGCCGGGCACGCATGTCGACTTGCTCGACGGGGTGGAGCGGAAAACCACGACCACGGTCGCGATGGACTTCGGCCGCATCACTATCCGCGATGACCTGCTCATCTACCTTTTCGGCACGCCTGGGCAGGAGCGGTTCTGGTTCATGTGGGACGAGCTGGCACTCGGGGCGCTCGGCGCGGTCGTCCTCGCAGACACCCGCAGGCTCGCCGACTGCTTTCCGTCGATCGACTACTTCGAGCAGCGCGGAACGCCTTTCATCGTCGGGGTCAACTGCTTCGACGGGGCCAGGCACTTCTACCCGGAGGACATCAGGGCAGCGCTCGACCTGGACCACGAGGTGCCGATCATCCTCTGCGACGCCCGGCTGCGGTCATCAGGAAAGACCGTGCTGATAGGGCTTGTCGAACACGCGATCCGAATACTGAGCCGCGATCCGGATTATGGCGCACGTGTCACGGCACCCTAGGGCGCGGCGGCCGGGCGCACGGAATCTTCGTATGCGGCGGGGCCACGCCGGTTATCTGGCCGAATGCATTATCGGGGGGCCAACGTCACGTCAAGGAGATTCACCGTGAGGGGTGCCATGGGAGCGGATACGCGGCAGGTCCGCGCGAGATCGATCCGGCTCACGCTTGCCAGCTTGTTCATCATTCCGCTGGTCACACTCGTCGCACTGTGGGGATTCGCCGCGAGCGTCACGCTCGCGGACAGCATCGCCAAACGCAGCTACGACACGCAGAACACGGACACCGGCGCGGTGGGTCAGGCCCTGCTCGTCCAGCTCGGGCAGGAGCGCCTGCAGTCGTTCATCTGGCTGGGCAGCGACCGCCGCTCGTCGCATACGCCTGTCGAGTTCCAGCGCGAGCATACCGACGCGGCGGTCATCGCGTTCCGCAACGGTGCCGGGGCGGCGGAAGGCGTGATGAGCCCTGCCACGAAACAAAGCCTGGCGGCGTTGCTCGCGCGGCTCGGCCAGCTGCCGGCGATCCGCAATGCGATCGATTTCGGCACCATGAACGCGCCCCACGCTTTCCAGGCTTACAACGGCATCGTCGACGCGGAGTTCCGGTTCTTCAACAGCCAGGCGGCCATTAACGACATCTCCCTCTACCAGGAGGCCGATGCGAACATCGAAATGGGCCGCGCCCTGGAGATGGTCCGCCGCGAGGCCGCGCTCGTCGGTGCGGGCCTGGCAGCGCACAAGCGCATGACCCCGGCCGGCCATAGCCTGTTCGTGCAGACCATGGCCAACCAGCGGTTCCTAGAAGGCGAGGCGCTTTCCCAGCTGAACGGCAGGCGCGCCGGGCCGTACAAACAACTGTTCGCCTCGCCCGCGTACACGTCATTCAAGGCACTGGAGAACCAGATCGCCGGCAGCGCACGGGCCAGCGCGCCGATCCCCGTCAAGCCGGCCGCCTGGCAAGCCGGGGTGCAGTCCTTCCTGACGGACTTCAACCACGCGTCGGGGCTCGGCAGGCAGGCGGTGACGCAGGGCCTGCGCCAGGTCGGCAGCGACATCAGATTGCGGCTCGCCCTCGCGGGTGGAGCAGGGCTCCTTGCGGTCCTTATCTCGGCGTACCTGCTGCTCCGGTTCGGCCGCCGCCTTACCAGGGAACTGATCGGCCTGCACGAGGCGGCTCGTAAGCTCGCCGACGAGCGGCTGCCCTGGGTTGTCAGCCGGCTTCGGCACGGCGAGGATGTCGACGTCTCAACGGAGGCGCCACCGCTGACCCCCGGCAAGACCACCGAGATCGCGAAGGTCGCGGCGGTGTTCTCCACCGTGCAACGGACGGCCGTTGAGGCGGCCGTCGGGCAGGCTCAGCTTCGTAAGGGAGTGAACAAGGTCTTCCTCAACCTCGCGCGACGTAACCAGTCGCTGCTGCACAGGCAGCTCGACATGCTCGACTCAATGGAACGCAGAACCGCCGACCCAGCGGCACTGGAGGATTTCTTCCGGCTTGATCACCTCACCACCCGCATGCGCAGGCACGCCGAGAGCCTGATCATCCTGTCCGGCGAGGTACCGGGGCGTGGCTGGCGTAGCCCGGTGCGCATCCTCGACGTGCTGCGCGGTGCGATCGCCGAGATCGAGGATTACGTGCGTGTCGACGTCGTCAGCGAATCGCGTGATGCGGTCGTCGGCACAGCGGTCGCGGACGTCATCCACCTGCTCGCGGAACTGATCGAGAACGCGACGGCATTCTCACCACCCAACACGCGGATCACGGTAACCGCTGACCGGGTTGGCAGCGGATTCGTCGTGGAGATCGAGGACCGAGGGCTCGGCATCACCGCGGAAGAGCTCGCCGCCATCAACAAGCGGCTGGCCAGCCCGCCAGAGTTCGACCTGGCCGACAGCGACAGGCTGGGCCTGTTCGTCGTCGGCCAGCTTGCCGCCAGGCATCGGATCAAGGTCTCGCTGGTGGAGTCGCCGTTCGGCGGGGCGACAGCGGTGGTGCTCATGCCGCACAACATCGTGGTGCCAGAAAGCGGCCTCGAGGGATTCGGAGGCAACGGACACGGCGTACCTGCGGTTGCCGGTTCAGGTAATGGGCTGGCCATGCCGCTTGCCGCGGTAGGGTCCGCGGCATGGGACCAGGGGCCGTGGCAGCATTCACCTGCCGCTGATGGCCGCAGCGGCATGGACGGGACGTGGCTGGACACGCAGGGAGAATCGGCCGGCCTGCGGCCGGTCACGGCTGTATCGCCCGCGTGGGTCGCAGCGCTCCCCCCGCCGGCCACCTCAGCGGGCGAGATGCCGACTGCGTGGCAGGACGCTCAGGCGCAGGCGGCGTGGCCCGATTACGAGGTGCAGGGAGCGTGGCCGGAGTCCCAGGCGCAGGCGGCGTGGCCTGGCTCCCACGAGGCGGAGTGGCCTGACTCCCAGGCGCAGGCGGAGTGGCCTGACTCCCAGGCGCAAGCGGCGGAGCCGGAACCGCCGGGTGGACCGTCGGCTGGGTCAGCCGCCGACCAGAGGAAGACTCCGATGCACGCTGCGGCGAGGGCGGGGTCAGGCGGCGCGGCGGGAACCTACAAGGGACTGCCGCGGCGGGTCAGGCAGGCAAGCCTGGCACCCCAGTTGCGCAACGGCCCCGCGCCGGACAACGGCGCCACTGGCCACGCGGGCACATTGGCGCTTCGCTCCGCTGAGGCTGCGCGCGCGGTGATGGCTTCACCGCAGGAGGGCTGGCAGCGCGGACGCGCCGACGTCGCGGCACCGGCGCAGGACGACGGCTCAGGCGGTGCCGCGGACGGGGCCACCGACCACGCTACGGATGACGCCACGGACCAGGTCACGGACCAGGTCACGGACCAGGTCAGGGATAGCACCGCTGGGGACGACTCCACATACGCAACAGGCGACGCCGGGGACGACTCCGCATACCAGCGCCGCGGGCGACGCCGGGGACGACTCCGCATACCAGGCCGCGGGCGACGCCGGGGACGACTCCGCATACCAGCCCGCGGACGGGACCGCGGATCAGGAGATCACAGAGCACACCGCAGATCACGCTGGGGGTTCGGACACCGGCGCCGGGGGCGGCGATTTGTGATGGCAGGCGAACACACGGCCAATGACCTGAACTGGCTGCTCGACGACTTCGTGGCGCGCGTCGAACACGTGCGGCAGGCGGTCGTCCTGTCCAGGGACGGCCTGACCATGGGCGCCTCGATCGGCCTCGTCAGGGACGGCGCCGAGCACCTATCCGCGCTGGCAGCCGGTGTGCAGAGCCTGGCCAGGGGCGCAGGCAGCACCTTCGGCGGCGGCGAAGTGCGGCAGACCGTCATCGAAATGGAATCCGCGCTGCTGTTCATCACTGCGGCGGGGCAGGGCACCTGCCTCGCAGTCCTGAGTGCCGCAGGTGCCGATGTGGGCCTCATTGCCTATGAGATGGCGATGATGGTCAAACGCGTCGGCCAGCATCTTGCCGCGAACCCGAGACCTGCTGAGCAAGATCTCGCGGCTGGATCGGCAGGGCGGTGAGCTCGTCGAAGGACCGATGGCTGGACCGGGACGCCGGCCCGGTGGTACGGCTCTACGCGCTGACCCAGGGCCGCACCCGGCCGGCCGGTGAGTCGTCCCTCGACCTCGTCGATGTCGTAGTTGCGACCAACCTTCAGGCCGTTGACCGTTTCCGGCCTGGACCCGAGCACCGGAGAATGCTAAGCCTGTGCCGTCGGCCCGTAACCGTCGCGGATCTGGCATCCGAAATCGATCTTCCCATTGGTGTGGCACGCGTGCTACTCGGCGATCTGAGCCTGCACGGGCTGATCAGGGTGTACAGGCTGGCGCAGCGAGGTTCGGCGACTGACGAACTTCTACTGAGGAAAGTACTCGATGGGCTACAGGCTCTGTGATCCGCCCGCTGACGGCAACGGTGCCGGCAAAAACGCCGGCAACGCCCCCGGCACGGACTTCGCCACCGAGGACGACCTGGTGGATACAGCCAAGATCCTTATCGCCGGAGGGTTCGGCGTCGGAAAGACCACGCTGGTTTCCGCGATCAGCGAGATACGGCCCCTGCGCACCGAGGAGGCACTCAGCGACGCCAGTGACGGCATCGATGACGTGAGCCGCGTGCGCGGCAAGACCACGACGACGGTCGCGATGGATTTCGGCCGGATCACCTTCGGCCAGGACGACCTGGTGCTCTATCTGTTCGGCACGCCTGGCCAGGAGCGCTTCTGGTTCATGTGGGACGAGCTTGCGAGCGGTGCGCTCGGGGCGGCGGTCCTTGCCGATACGCGGCGCCTGGCCGACTCATTCGCCTCTGTCGACTATTTCGAGCGGCGCGAGACGCCGTTCATCGTGGCCGTCAACTGCTTCGACGACGCCGAGATCTACGACCCGCAGGACGTGCGGATCGTGCTCGACCTCGATCCCGAGGTGCCGCTCATCATGTGCGACGCACGCAGCAGGGAGTCCGCCAAGCAGGTGCTGATCACGCTGGCCGAACATGCGCTTACGGCGCCCGCGAGGGCCGGCGCGCCTGGCCACGAGGCACGGCACGCGCCTGTCTAGCCAGCTGATCGCTGGCTAACTAAGTGCCGCCCCCGCGCCCGGTCTACATCCGTGCCCCGTAGTCCATCTACGGGGCACGCCCTCTAACTGAGGGCGATGCGCGGATCCTGCAGGGCCGTGCCGTAGCGGATGGCGACAAGCTGGCCGAGGGCGGGATGGGCGCCAAGTGGCTGGGCACATCCTGCGCCGGTCTGCGCGGAGGCGGCCGCGAGCTCTTCATAGCTGGTCTCCGGGCCGATGACGCACGGCGCCAGTGCCAGCCGGGTGGCACGGGCCTCGCGCAGCCGCGCGACCGCCTCCCGCATGCTCCCGGCATGACCCAGCGAAGCAGGCACGACAGGAATGGCGAGCCGCGAGGCGAGCAGAACCGCTACGATGCCCGCTTCCTGGAGCGCCACCGCGCCTGCAGCGCCAGCGACGCCCACGACCACCCCCTCGGCCGCGTCGACGATGCTGATGTGGCGCATGCGCTCAGCCCTGGCCAGGCCCGCCTCGGCCAGCCGCGCGTGCAGCACCTCGCCAAGCAGCGGATGGGGGCCGAGCGGTCCGGTGACTATGACCGGCACGCCCGCCTCGGCGACCGCCTTGCCGAGCGCGGCCTCGGCACCCGGATGCGGGCCGGTCAGGATCGGCACCACCACCGCCGCGGGCACGACGCCGCCAGGCCGCAGCGCACCGAGAACCGACACGAGGTGCGCGTGCGTGCCCTCCAGGTACCCTGCGCGGACCGCGACGCCTGGGCAGGACCCGCTGGCGAAGCCCGCGATCTGCGTGCTGACGTCATCGCTTGCCTGGCACGCGGCTCCTGGCACAGCGAGCACGAGAGCGGGCGCATTCGACGGCACCGAGAGCCGGTCCGGGCTCCGGTGGCGCCCGGAAGGCCGGCGGCGGGCGGTACGCATCGGAAGGGCATCTCCGGCCCGGGCGTCAGCGCTCACAGCCAGGCATCGTAAATCATGTGTCTTACGTAACAGTCGAGATTAGGGATACTTTCGTTATTCGTGGCCGTCTCTGCCGCAAGCCGCCCCTGTCAGGCCGCAGGCCGAGCGCCATTGGCGCCGTTAAGACTGTATTGCCCGGGGGACGACCCGGGGACGACCCCCGGGATCCCTCCGGCAGACTGTCGCGGCCCGCTCACTGCTGGATGAGAAATCCGCCGATTCACGTGTCAGGATGATCAACGGCATCTGTCGAAGTGGCAGCCAGCCGCCGCATCGGCACGGTTCTGCGCGGTCGCGCACGTTGCCCTGACGAGCCAGCCGACCTCGGCGGGCGGATGCACGAAAACTGCCGCCGATGACGTCAGCGCTCCCGGCGAGCATGGCGGAGTCGCCGCCATGCTCTGGGCGGCCGGCCGGACCTTTACCGTAAGGCCTTCCCTGCTTGACGTAGCCTCCCTTCCGCGCAATGTACAAACCCACGGTCCCACGATGGGTAGCGCTGTAATGGCATCATCGCCAGTCCCCCCACTACTACCGTGCTTCAACCTCGCTTGCCGTTTGACCTGCCGCGCACGGTTATCCATCACGTGCCTGACGTGCATCTACAGCCGATACGTGCGATGTGCCGGCAGCTGGCGCGCGGCGAGGGTAGCCGCAGCCCAAAGACGGTACCCAATCGTGACAGGGCGGTATCAAGTATCACGTTAAGTAAGATTTCTTCAATGTCACGGTACGATCACACGCATTACTTGACGTGCCGCTAAAGTAGACCCTTGGCTGTGCTGCGGTCGCCATGCTGCACTTACGGTTGCCACTGACAGTCACCGCGTATTGGCCGCAACGTTACGTCTCCTGTTACTTTTTTCGCGATGTTGACCGTTTCGGCCATTAATGTCCAGCTAGAGATGCGAAAGCAGTGCGGACGCAACCGATGATCGATCACGACAGCGCACCGGTCAGTCAACCCGCCGCGCCGATCAAGGTCGGCCAGGGCCCGGGCAGCGGCCAGCAGACCGGCGCCCAACGCCCCAAGGGCCGCACCTCCGCCCTGGCGCTCAGGAACTGGCGGGTGCGCTGGCGGCTGCTCGCACTCATCGCGATCCCCACCGCGACCGCCATCGCGCTCGGCGGCATCAGGATCCAGACTGCGATCCACAGCGCGGGAACCTTCCAGCGGATCGAGCAGCTTGCCGTGCTCGGCGGTGATGTGACCAAGCTCGCCCAGGCCATGGAGGACGAGCGCGATATCACGGCCGGTTTCATCGCGGCAGGCAGGCCGGTCGGCGGCCGGGCGGCGCTGCAAACCCAGTACGCCGTCACCGATGCGCAGGCTCGAGCCGTCCGCGCGCACGCGGCGAGCATCGGCAGCGCCTACCCTGCGGCCACCCGTGAGCAACTCGCGGCCGTGCTCGCCAGGATTGACGACCTGGAGGGATTGCGAGTCGCAGCACTCTCGAGCAAGCTCCCGGCCCTTCCCATGATCACGGACTACTCGCAAGCCGTTGCCGAGATGTTCGCCGTCAACGACGACATCGCACAGGACAGCGCCAATCCCGCGCTCAGTGACAGCGTCCGCACGCTCGGCCTGCTGTCGCGGATGAAGGACCAGGCGTCGCAGCAGCGCGCCATCCTGTACGCAGCTTTCATCTCGGGACAGATCACGCCGAATGCGCTGAGCGCGCTGACAAGCGCGAAGGGACAGCAGGCCAGCGAACTTGCCACGTTCATGGCCTCGACCACGGTCGGCCAGCGGCAGCGTTACGCCGACACGGTGACAGGCACGCAAGACGACCTCGCGCAGGACGTAGAGCAGCGCGCCATCACGCTGGGAAGCGGCGGCACCGGTCCACTGCTCGCAGGGACCACGAGCGCGGCCGCAAGCCGGCAGTGGTACTCGGCTATGTCCGCCACAATCGCCCAGATGCGCGCGGCAGAAAGCCAGGTGGTCGGCTCGATCATCGCGCAGAGCCGGGCACTGCAGCGCGCCGCCACCCGCTCGGCGCTGCTCATCGGCATCGCGGTGCTTCTTATCCTCGTCCTGGTCCTGGTCTTGACCGCGATCATCGCCAGGTCGATGGTCCGCCCGCTGCGGCGGCTGCGCGCAGGCGCGCTCGATGTGGCCGGGATAAGGCTGCCGGAGAAGGTGCGCCAATTCAGCGACGCCGGCGGTGCCGGCAGAGACTTTCGAGGTCGAGCCAATCGACGTTTCATCCACCGATGAGGTGGGTGAGGTAGCCAGGGCGTTCGACCAGGTGCACAGGGAGGCGCTGCGGCTGGCGGCTAACGAGGCCATGCTGCGCGGTAACGTCAACGCGATGTTCGTCAGCCTGTCCAGGCGCAGCCAGTCCCTGGTCGAGCGCCAGATCAGGCTGATCGACGAACTGGAGCAGGGCGAACAGGACGCCGACCGGCTGTCGAACCTGTTCAGGATGGATCACCTCGCCACCCGGATGCGGCGTAACTCGGAAAACCTGCTCGTGCTCGCCGGCCACGAAACGGTACGGCGCTGGGGTAAGCCGGTCTCGCTCGTCGACGTCCTGCGCGCCGCCGTTTCCGAGATCGAGCAGTACGAGCGGGTCACCATGAACGTCCAGCCCGGCACGTCAGTCGCTGGCAACGCAGTCAATGACGTGGTGCACCTGCTCGCCGAGTTGCTGGAGAACGCCACCTCCTTCTCCCCCGGCGACATGCCGGTCAAGGTCGCCGGGCACCTGCTGAACAGCGGCGGCGTCCTGCTTGATATCACCGACCAGGGCGTGGGGATGGGCTCAGAGGAGATGGCCCACGCGAACTGGCGGTTGGAGAACCCGCCGGTGGTGGATGTCGCGGTCTCCCGGCGGATGGGTCTTTTCGTCGTGGCGCGGCTAGCCGCCCGGCACGGGATACGTGTCCGGCTGCGGCAGCCCGAGCTTGGCGGCCTGACCGCGCTCATCTGGCTGCCCGACACCCTGATCTCTCAGGAAACGAGGCCGGCGACCACGTGGCTGCGGCGGCTTGGCACGCTGGATCCCGGGCAGGCAGCGAGCGGACAGGCGTGGGACACGACCCCTCCCCCTGCGATCTTCAACGCACCCGCCCTGCCGTCGAATGACTGGCCGCGCCAGCGCACGACAGAAATCAGCCCCTTCCGCGGCGCCGACGCCCGGCCAATCCCGTCTGCGGACAGCTGGCCGGTGCACGACGCGGAGACCGGGCCGGCGCGCGACGCGGAGACCGGGCCGGCGCGCGACGCGGAGACCGGGCCGGCGCGCGACGCGGAGACCGGGCCGGCGCGCGACGCGGAGACCGGGCCGGCGCGCGACGCGGAGACCGGGCCGGCGCGCGACGCGGAGACCGGGCCGGCGCGACGCGGAGACCGGGCCGGCGCGCGACGCGGAGACCGGGCCGGCGCGCGACGCGGAGACCGGCCGGCGCGCGACGCGGAGACCGGGCCGGCGCGCGACGCGGAGACCGGGCCGGCGCGCGACGCGGAGACCGGGCCGGCGCGCGACGCGGAGACCGGGCTCGTGCGGCGTGTCAAGCCGGTGCGTGAAATCAGCCCGGTGGTGATCCCGGCGGGCCTACAGCAGGGTCCGGACGCCAGGCTGCCCATCTACGACTCACTCGAATCCGACTGGTTCCACCGGCGCGGGCGGTCGCCGCAACGCGACGAGGAGGCGGATGACGATACCGAGATTGGCCTCGCCGTTGTCGCACCGTGGATGTCGGCAGGCGACGAAGGCTGGCGTGCTGCCAAGGGTGCCGCCGCGCCTTCGGCCGGCGGTCTCACGCCCGCCGGGTTGCCACGGCGCGTCCCGCAGGCCAACATCGTGCCCGGATCGGCGGCTGCCCGCGGTTCTGCGCGGGGGAACCCGGTGCTGTCCGCGGAAAGCGCGCGCAACCGGATGGCAAGCTTCCAACAGGGTGTCCGGCGCGCCCG
Organism: uncultured Actinomycetota bacterium; assembly: GCA_963727015.1. GTDB lineage: Bacteria > Actinomycetota > Actinomycetes > Streptosporangiales > Streptosporangiaceae > DATFVJ01. The sequence continues at coordinate 585,333 of CAVSEV010000013.1, forward strand.
TGCCGCGATCAAGACCGAGGACCCTCTGAATGAATAGCAGCGCCGATCCCGGCAGCCGCGACCCGACGTCATCCGCCGCGTGCGGCAGCGCGAATGGCAGGGTAACCACCACCGACGAGGGCCTGACTTCATCGATGGACAAGGGCTACCGAAAAATTGACTGGCGCGGCCGAGCGCACAAGCGGCACGCGTTCGCGTGGAGAGGAGCATCTTGTTGAATCCGGCAGGTTACCCAGTGCAGGATCTGGGCTGGATGATCAACAACTTCATCGAGCGTGTCCCCGACGTCGCGCACGCGCTTGTGGTGTCGTCCGACGGCATTCCCGTGGCCTGCTCCACCGGGCTCCCCCCAGACCGCGCGGATCAGCTTGCGGCGGTCACCTCGGGCCTGACCAGTTTGACCCAGGGCGCCTCGAGGATCTTCGAGGGTGGCATGGTCACCCAGACCGTGGTGGAGATGCAGCGCGGCGTGCTGATCGTGATGGCGATCAGCAACGGCTCCATTCTTGCCGTGCTCGCCCGGCGCGACTGCGACATGGGCCTGGTCGCATATGAGATGACCCTGCTTTCCGAGCGCGCGGGCAACGTCCTGACCCCACCCGTCCGCGGTGCGGCGCACGCGTCCGGCCAGCGGAACTAGAGATCGGTAAGGGCCGACGGCCATGACCGGCCTGGCCGGCCAGGGCCGAGGACCGAGGGCGACCTGCTCGCTGGCCAGAGGTGCTTGGCGCCCTCCCATCAGGGGACGGTGGCTGCGGGAGGCTGTCGATGAAGCTGGTGATCAGCTCGGCGAGCGCCAAACTGGTGTGGCTGAAATGGTGACGGAACCGGTGCGGATACACGGCGAGATCCCGCACTGGCGGGGTCGAACCGCCGACCTTCCGCCCATCTGCCAGCGGCCTGACCTGCGGCCGCTCGACGCGAAGCCTCCGCCGCTTAGCCCAAGACGGGCCCTGGGCTGTCAGCCGCGCCGGGCCCGGGAAAGCACCGCGTCGACCACGCCGGCGCCATGGTCGAGCTGATAGTCGAGGTTGACAGCGGCGCTGATGAGGGCGAGATGGCTGAACGCTTGCGGGAAGTTGCCGAGCTGTTCGCCGGTGCTTCCTACCTCTTCTGAGTACAGGCCGAGGTGATTGGCGTAGGTGTGCATCTTCTCGAACGTCAGCCTCGCCTCATCGAGCCGCCCGGCGCGCGCGAGCGCCTCGACATACCAGAAAGTGCACAGGGAGAAGGTGCCTTCGTCGCCGGACAGGCCATCGGGCGACGCACTCGGGTTGTAGCGGTACACCAGGCTGTCGGACACCAGCTCGCGGTCCATCGCGTCCAATGTGGAAAGCCACATCGGGTCGCGTGGGGCGATGAAGCCCTGCAGCGGCATCAGCAGCAGCGACGAGTCGAGGACTTCGGTGCCGTAATGCTGGGTGAAGGCGCCGATCTTCGGATTCCAGCCGCGTTCCATGATCTGGTTGTAGACCCTGTCGCGCTCGGCGGTCCACCGTTGCACATCGGCCGGGCGGGCCCGGTGCGTCGCCATCCGGATCGCCCGGTCCAGCGCAACCCATGTCTGGAACCTGCCGTAGGTGAAGTCCTTGCGCCCGCCCCGGGTCTCCCAGATGCCCTCGTCGGGCTGATCCCAGTGCTCACACAGCCAGTCGGCGATGCCGGCCAGCTCCAGCCAGCCTTTGTGAGCCACATGCAGGCCCTGGCTGTCGGCTTGGAACGCGGCATCCATGGCCTCACCGTAGATGTCGAGCTGTAGCTGACCGGCCGCACCGTTGCCGATGCGCACCGGTCGCGAACCGCGCCAGCCCTCGAAATGATCGAGGGTCTCCTCCACCAGGTCGGAGCTGCCGTCAACCCGGTACATGATCTTCAATGGGCATTCGCCGCCCGCACCGTCGCTTGCCCGGTCCCGCAGCCACGCCGCGAAGCCCGCGGCCTCTTCCACGAAGCCCAGTCCCAGCAGCGCGTAGATGGAGAACGAGCCGTCCCTGATCCACGTGTAGCGGTAGTCCCAGTTGCGCTCCCCGCCTGCCTGTTCGGGCAGGCCGGTCGTGGGCGCGGCCACGATGGCGCCGGTGGGAGCGTACGTCATCAGCTTCAGCGTCATGGCGGAGCGGGCCACCATCTCCCGCCAGCGGCCGGTGTAGCTGGACTGGTGCAACCAGCCACGCCAGAACCGTGCGGTTTCCTGCGCGAGACCCTCCAATTGTTCGGGCGGGATGCACTTGGGCGGACCGCCCATGGATTCGAGCACCAGTCCGCCGGTTTGTCCCGCCCGCAGCGTCCGCGCCGCCCGCAGCCCGTCGCCGTCGCGCTCCAAGGTAACGCCCTGATCCTGCAGCGAGGTGCCCGGTGCGCCCACGGAGTGCAGCGTCAGCTCGATACCGTCCGAGTGGAAAATGGCGCCGTTCTCGGACAACTCCAGCTTGTGCGGCTGACGGCCGTAGTCGAATCGTGGCTGCAGGTCCACGACGAACCTCATCGTTCCGCGCACCATCCGCAGCATCCGCACGATGCGGTGCTTGCCGGTCGCGGCTCCGTGCAGGACCGGCATGAAGTCCAGCACCTCGCCAACCCCGTCAGGGGTCATGAACCTGGTGATCAGGATCGCCGTGTCTGGGAAATACAGCTGCTTGCTGACGTAGTCGTCCCGGTCGGGAGCGATGCGGAAATGACCGCCGCGGTTGGCGTCGAGCAAGGAAGCGAACAAACTGGGCGAATCAAAACGGGGACTGCAGAACCAGTCGATCGTGCCGTCGGTCGTCACCAGCGCCGCCGTCTGCAGGTCGCCAATCAACCCGTGATCACTGATGTTGGGATAGCGGTTCACGCGTTCTCCTCCCGCCCGCGCGCTCGCGGGCCTGTGTCGCGGCGCCGCCTAAATAGGGTCAGCGGCGCCGAGGGCGGGCGTCCTCACCCCTGGGGAGTGAACCGCAGGTTGAGCGGTGGACGGCGACAATCGATCCGGTATCAGGCGAGGTGCGAACCCAGCGGCCAGGGTCGCCCCCGCCGCGGATCCCGCTGCCACCGTCCAGGCGACAGGGCCAAGGGGCGTGCAGCCGAAGAACTGGCTGACACCCGGGGTCTCCACGATTCCGGCAAGCGCCGCTGCGGACATGCCGCTGGTGACTATGACCACAGGACTGCGCCAGTTTGTGAGCAGCGTCTGCCCCAGCTGGGTGAGCACCACGCCAGCCAGCCCCATCGTGTCGGCGCGCTTCCTGCGCCCGGTCAGGCGGCCAGCCTGCCACGCTGCGATACCGCCGAGGGCCGTGGCGCCGCCGCGAATCGAGATGTTTCGCGCGAGGCCAGCTCCGAGGAAGGAGACCACGGGGCCGGAGGCGGCGAGGGCATCGCCACCGTTTCCTGCGCCGTCCGGCACCGCTGGTGCGAGCGCCACGGCGAGCGCGGGAAACATGTCGGTCAGCAGGTTCACCAGCAGCAACTGGCGCGTGTTCAATGGCGCCCGGCCAGTGAGAGCGGCGCCGAGAAGGGTGAAGGCAACCTCTCCGGCATTGCCGCCCACGAGGATCGACACCGCGTCGCGCACACTCGCCCACAGTGCTCTGCCCTCCACCAGGGCATCGACGATGCGGGACGTATCCGCCTCCGTAAGCACCAGATCGGCGGAACTCCGCGCGGAGGTCGAGCCACGGGACGAGACGCCGATACCCACGTCGGCCAGGCGGATGGCGGCCGCGTCGTTGGTCCCGTCGCCCGTCATGGCGACCACCCGACCGGCTCGTTGCAACGTCTGGACAATGTGCACCTTCTGCTCGGGTGAGACCCGCGCGAAGACTGTGCTCGCGGCGATCCGCGCGGTCCGTTCCGCCTCGGCGAGCTTGCTGATCTCCGTGCCGACAAGCACCCGGTCCGGGTGCGGGATTCCAACCTGCCTGGCGATCGCGGCTGCGGTCGAGGGGTGGTCACCCGTGATCATGGTGATCGTGATGCCTGCCTGGCTCAGTCTCTGCACGGCCTTCGCCGCCGTCGGCCTCGGCGTATCGGCGATCGCCAGCAAGCCGACCAGGGTCAGCCCGCCGACCAGGTCGGCGACAGCGCCCGCGCTGGCTACACCGAGGCGGGGGGCTGCGGGGGTTCGCCCGCCTGAGCGCGCAGGGCCGGGGGCTGCGGGGGTTCGCCGGCCAGGCCGGCAGGGCCTGGGGGCGCGGAGGGTGGCCCCCCCGGGAGGGCACCGGCCGGCTCCGCCAGCGCGGACGGATCAGCCTCGGCGACGGCGAGAACCCGGAGCCCGTCGGCGGCGAGATCATGGACAAGGGCCCGCACGGCGCGGCGACCGGCCGGTGTCATGGGCACGAGTGCTGACGCAGCCCCGTCGGCTGCGGCTCCCGCTCGCCGTCGGACGCCGCCACGGGCCGCGCCCGACGGCGCGCCTGGGGACACCACGCCTGGAGGCACGCGGATACTCGTGCACCGGGCGAGAAGTACCTCCGGTGCGCCCTTGACGGCCAGCCGGCTGCTTCCCGCGTCCGTGCCGAGGGAGGCCGCATAGCCACGGCTGGTCTCGAACGGCAGTTCATCGACGAGCTGCCAGGACCGGTCGGGGCCTGCGTGGGTGCGCGCCGCGTCGACCACGGCCCGATCGGTCGCGTGCGCCAGTGTTCGCGTCGCCTCGCCGTCGACGCGCGGGCTTGCCCGTGCGGCCACCCGAAGCAAATGCCGTCCGAGCGGGCTATCGAACGCGATGTCCTGGCCGGGCAAGGCGAGCCTGGCGACGGCGAGGCGGCCCTCGGTGAGCGTGCCCGTCTTGTCGAAGCAGACTGTGTCCACCCGGCCGAGCGCCTCGAGCGCCCTGGCAGAGCGGACAAGCACGCCGCGCCTGGACAACCGCCGGGCCGCCGCGAGCTCGGACACGGTGGCGACCAGCGGAAGCCCTTCAGGCACGGCGGCTACGGCCACCGCGATACCCGACGCGACCGCCTGGCGCAACGGGACACCCCGCACAAGCCCGAGACCCGCGACAGCCAGCCCGCCGAGGCCGGTGGCCGGCAACGCGATCCTGGTGAGCTCGGCCAGACGCGCCTGGATACCGGCAGGCGGAGCCGCCCTGCTAGCTGTGCTCGCGGCTCGCCCTGCCTCGGTGCCGCGACCGGTTGCGGTCACCACCGCGTAACCCGTCCCGGCGAGCACCGAGCTGCCCTCGTAGATCATGCAGGTCCGCTCGGCGAGCGGTGCGCCTGGTGTGGGCGCGGGCGTCTTGGTTACCGGTACGGACTCGCCGGTCAGCGTGGACTCGTCGATCTCCAGGTCAGCAGCGAGCAGCAGCCTGGCATCCGCGGGCACGACGTCGGACGGGCGCAGCATGATGACATCCCCGGCACTCAACTCGCTGGCGGGCACCGTGTCCAAGGGAGCCTGGGCGAGGCCGGCGAACAAGCCCGCCGCCGAGGTGACACGTGCGCCACGCGCGGTGGCGCGGGCCTGCGGCTCCGCGATGGACGCCGCCCCTCGCGGCGGCGTCCATCGCGGGCGTCTGGCGACGACCTGCTCCTCGAGCAGCAATCGCCGCAGCGCCCGTTCTGCGCGCATCCGCTCCGCACCGCTGATCAGCGCGTTGCCCGTCATGACGCTTGCGACCAGGGCTGCGTCAACGGTCGATCCGACCACAGCCGACGCTACGGCGCCGAACGCCAGCACTGGCGTCAGCGGATCCCGAAGCTCGTCACGGACCAGTACGGTCAGTTCGAAACCACCTCGCACCGACCGGGAGGCAATGGCTGAGAGCACGCGCATGCCGGCCGGCGGTCTCAGCGCCGCCCCGCTGCCGGCGCTGCCCGATGAGGCAGCGGTGCTCGCCCGCTCAACCGATGGCGCTTCGCGCCCCTCCCACAGCCGCGATGCCGCATCTTCCGCAGTCATCGCATGCCAGGCTCCGTGCGGCAGCGGCTCAGGATCGGGCTGGCGCGTGGCGGCCCACGCGTTTGCGGCCCCCGACAAGAGCGCCACAAGGGCCGCGCTGTGCACCGGTGTCAGGCCACCGCGGCTGCGCACAGAACCGGTGCCAACGGCGACAAGCAGCCCGCCGAGCGCGGAACCGCCGAGCGCGAGACGAGCCGCACGGCGGCTGGCCTGCCGGGCGGCGGGGACCGCACGCAACACGCGCCAGGCCCCCAACAGCCCCGGGCCGCAGATCAAGTCAGCTGACCAGGGCACGCCGTGGGTACCGGCCAGCACGCCGACCCCCACATCCGCGGCCTCGAGCGCCTCGTCGGCGCTGACCGACACGGCGAGCACGCCATGCCCCTGCGCCTGCAGCTTGCGCACCTGGTCAGCGAGCGGCACCGCTGTGGAGACGATCTCGTCGGCTGACGCGGCCAGTTCGGTCACGCTGTCGTGCTGTGTGAGCAGCACCAGGTCCGCGGCGTCCCTGGCAGCACGAAGCAGAGCGTCAGCGAGCGGGTCAAGTTCGACGCCCACGCGTACCCTGCCGCGGCTGCGGCCGCGGCTGTCCACCAGGTCCATGCTCGACGCACCCGGTCCTGGCCCCGAGCCGTCGCCGGTTCCGCGCACCCGTCTCAGGCGCCAGCCGCCGCGCGCCGGTGAGAGCTTGCCCGCAGGCTTCGCGGGGCCTGCCGGCCCAACGGGCGCTGCAGCCGCCACGGACGCTCCAGGCGCTACGGGCCCCGCGGCCGCTACGGGCCCCGCGGCCGCTACGGGCCCCGCAGCCGCCACGGGCGCTGCAGGCGAGCGGCCGGCGAGGACTCGGTCGGCGTATTGCCAGACTTCGGCAGCGCTGAGACCACGGCTCGTACTCTCCGCGGACAGAATCCGCCGCCGTGGTGAGCAAAGCACCGCGGCATCAATGACGACCGCAGTGACGCGATCGAGCCGTCGCAGGACCGTGTTGTCCAGGGGCAGGACGTCCCTGCGCGCAAGCTCCGAGCCCGCCGCTGCCGCGAACCCTTCACGGCCAAGACGTGCCGCCCTCGGCACAGTCGCCAGCAGCGCATCCGCGGCCTGCGCTGGGTCCCTGGTCCAGGCGAGTATGCCGGAGACGCCGAGAAATGACGCTGCCGAGATCCTGTCGGCGACCGCCTCGATCGGGCCCTGGGGCAACAGCAGCGGACGTGGCTTTCTTTCAGCCCTCTCGGCCGGAAGCGCGTGCCCTGTCGAGTGCAACGCCACCTCCATCCGCTCCCAAACGTCACGCCTCGAGCGCAGCTCGCCCAGTTGCAGCACGCGGCTAATCGCGTCGACGGCTAGCGGCCCCGCACCTTCGGTCAGACCGTGCGCCGCGGCGTTAGCCACAGCGAGGACCAGGTCGGCACCGACAGGGCCGAGCCGTGCCCCGAGCGCACCGCGCAGCCGAGGCTGCGTCTCGATGATCGCGATGGGAGCGCGCAGGCCACGCGGCGGGGCGCCGAGCCGCGCCAGCCTGCCGGTAGCCGCCGACACGATGCCAAGGACATCAGCGGCCAGTGCCACGGCGGCCGAGGCTAGGGCTGTGTCATCGGTCGGGTGGGGCGGATGAGACCAGGAGAAGCTGTCCTCATGGGTACCGTGTGCCTCCTCGACGACCTCGACGGCATCAACGAGCTCGTCGATGTCCACATCATCTTCGTCGAACGCAATGAAAACGTGGGCTGTCACGGCGTTTACCTCGGCCCACCTGACGCCTTTCAGCCGTGCCAGGGCCCCGGTCACATCCTGCGCCAGCCGCCGATGCTCAGGCCCACGCCCCGTCAGCCCCCTTACCTCGACGTGAGCCCGGCCGGCGCGCGACCATACCCGCCTGCGGCCGCGGTTCGGCCCGAGGTCGGTGATCGCGCCCGTGGCCGATGCGATACGGCCAGCCAGCGTCCGCAGGTCCGCCATAGCATTCGCCGAGGCGGCGGATACCGACCATGTCGCGGATACCAGCGCGGAGACGGGTTCAGGAGCGGCAATGCCCGCGGACTGGGCGGCTCGCTGGACCGTTGATACGCCTCGCCATGCAGTCGCAGCCGCTCCCCCTTGCGCCGCAGCCGCGTTCCTCCGCAGGATGGCGGCACCCACCTGTGCGGCAGCTGCGCTGCTCCTCGCCCCGGCCGAGCCGCCTCGGATGGCCGCCGCTGCCCCTCCCCCAGCAATGGCCGCGCCGCCCCGCGCCGCAGCAGACCCGCCCCGCGCGGCAGCAGACCCGCCCCGCACCACGGCAGACCCGCCCCGCAGCGCCGCCGCGCTCCCTCCTCGCACAGCGAGCGCACTGCCCCGCGCCGCAGCGGTCGCTGTCGAACCCAGATGCTGGCTGGAACGTGCCGCAGCAGATCCCGCCGCTGCGAAGCCGCGGGCCTGGACCGCAACCGCAGTTTCCGCGGCAGCCTCCGCGACGGTCCGCGCCGCCGCCGAAGGCGCGGAAAGGACCCCGCCAGCGGCGGCCCGCCCTGCGGTGGCGAGGGAGCTGAACAGGGCGGCAGGTCCCCCCGGTCGCGGCAGCCTCATCGGCTTATCCGCTGAGCCGGGGCTGATGGCCGCTCATTGTAGAGTGATTGGGTATCCGGAAATTTCCGGGGCGCCGTCGGAATCTCGCCGACGGGCGGTATGCCGGGCCTTAGGCGCGCAAATCGGGGGACACAATGCCGAAACACGCAGAATCGACCAAAACAGCTGCGAGAGCGTCCGGAACTGAAACCCGTTACGTGACAGAAACGGCACGCCATGGCGCCGGGCCGCCCGCGCACGTGCTGACAATTAGCATTCCGATGGACGAGGCAATCGACGTGGCAGTCTTCCCGGTGAAGATGGCGGGCCGAGTGCTTAGCTCGAACGGCGGCCTGCCGCTGTATGCCGGTCTCGGCGTGCTCGCCGCGGCGCAGGTCATCGAGTGGCCCGTCGCGGCGCTCGCTGGCATGGGTTACGCCGTACTGAGCCGCTGGGGACCACTTCGCCCGGCGGCTCATACTCCGCCCGGCGCCGACGGTAAGGCTAGTGGCAGCGAAACGGGCAGGTCGAACGGCAGCGCAACGGGCAGCGCGAACCGCAACACGAACGCCGGCGCGACTCGCAACACGAACGCCGGCGCGACCCGCGATACGAACGCCGGCGCGACCCGCAAGACAAACGCCAGCGCGACCCGCAAGACAAACGCCAGCGCGACCCGCAAGACAAACGCCAGCGCGACCCGCAAGACAAACGCCAGCGCGACCCGCAAGACGAACGCCGGCGCGACCCGCAAGACAGCCAGCACAACGGCCGGGACAAGCCGCAAGGCGAGCGGCGCAACGGAGGGATAGGCAAGCGCCGGATAGGCAAGCGCCGGATAGGCGAGCGTCGCCGCTGCAGCCGGGCACCGGCCAGCTATCTGCGGGTATCCCCGTATCCCCCAATGCGCCCGCCTCCCCGTCGCGGTCCACCGTTATGTTCCCAGCCGAGGTCCCGCCAATACCCGTGCGCGGATCGCGGATGTCATGATCGTGGTACCTAACCCGCGCATATAACGGGTTAGGTACCACGATCATGGGGCAATCATCGGCGGGAGCTCTTGCATTTAGAAAGCGTTGCGTTACCGGCGTTGCCGCGCGCGTCCACCAGCAGGCACCACCGCGATCCGCCGTTGTCGCGGCGATTGGGCCTCACCCGCGATGGGTGATGTCCGGACCTTCGCTGCGGCTGGACGCTGTACCACAACGCTCATGTCCTCGGGCGCCGGATCCGCGACCAGGGGGCCGGTATGGGCCGGTGGAAGGCTCCCGCTGCGGGTCTCCGCCTGACAACTGAGAGCACGGCGACCGGCGCGCGCGGTCATCGGCTCCCGGGAACCGGAACCCGGGCCGGAACCTAAGCCGCGGCCGGGTTGGCTGGTCCGCGGCAGTGACATCGGACGATCCATGCGACCCGCAGGGAGGTGACCGATGGCATCGAGGACCGAGCGAAGCGTCATCAACGTCGCCGGTTTGGTGCAAGGCATCGTCCTCGTCACGTTTCCTGCCGCCAGCACCATTCTTACGGAGAAGAGCGAGTACGGGCTGTCAAGCAGTCGCTACGGTGACATCTTCCTGCCTCAGGTGCTGACGGCCATCGCGGCGTCGCTGCTTGGCGCGGGGCTGGCCCAGCGGATCACCACAAAACGGGTCTACCTCATCGGCCTGGCCTCGAGCCTTGTTTCGATGGGGTTGCTGATATCCAGCACGTTCGTCAAGACTGACCATTCCGCCGCTTATCCGCTGCTCCTGGTTGCGACGGCGTTCCTTGGGGCGGGATTCGGGCTGACTGTGCCGGCACTTAACACCTATGCCGCTGTCTTCCACCCGGCGACCGTGGATCGCTCGGTTCTCGTCCTGAACGCGCTACTCGGACTCGGCACCGCACTGGCACCGGTGTTCGTGGCGGTCTTTATCGGCCTCGGGTTCTGGTGGGGCCTTCCTGTCCTGTCCGCGGCGATGCTTGTGGCACTGCTGATCGTGAGCCAGCGGCTGCCGCTGCGGGCAGGGGCCCCCGGCCGACGCGCCGTGACCCAGAAGGGGCGCCGCCTGCCCACGCGGTTCTGGCTTTTCGCGGCCTTCGCCGTCATGTATGGAATCTGCGAGACGATGAACGGCAACTGGTCCCAGCTGGACATGACCACGCAGCTTGGCGCGTCGGCCGCGCAGGCGTCGCTGGCGCTCGCCGCGTTCTGGGGGATGGTCACCGCCGGGCGGGTCCTGTTCGCGGCCATCGGACGGTGGCTGCCAGAGCGGGTCACGTATCACCTCCTCCCGCTGATTCTGGTGGCCACCTTCCTCATCACCGGCGTCCTGCCGCGGCACCAGGCCGCAGCCGCAATCGCGGTCTTCGGGCTGGCCGGGCTCGGGTGTTCGGCGCTGCTGCCCCTGACGATCAGTTTCGGTGAGCAGGACCTCGCCACGATGCGGGCTGCGGTTACTGGTGGTGTAATCGCCTTCTACCAGCTCGGATACGGCATCGCGGCGTTCGGTGCCGGCCCGCTGCAGCGGGCCGGATTGAGCTTGTCGGCGATCTTCGGTCTCACCGCTGCGGTCGCCGGCGTGATGGCGCTGCTGTCATTCGCCGTTGCCCCGGACCGATCACGCGGGGGTCCGGCCCTGGCCAAGGAGACGGGGCGAACACGTCACGCTTCCCCTGGCTAGGGCGCGTCCCGGAGATCTCGGTGGATGCGGGCGGTGCTCCAGGCGGCGATCCGGTGGCTTGCGCTGTCCCGCACGATCCGCCAAGCTGGTGCAGGCGGGGAGAGTGAGCATCTTGTCGGCCCATGAGGTCTGACTTCTTGGCTGCCGCACAGACGGCCTCGGCGGCACTCTTCGAGGCCCACTAATTAGCCGTCCGGCTGCCTGCTCCTCACCCGATCCCTAGGACGTCGAGCTTGGGCGGCAGGCCAGGTGGCAAGGGGGCCACGGCACGTGACCAGACACGCGGGGGCGAAAGGCCACTTTGAGCTGAGCGAGGCCGACTTTCGTGCGCTGTTCGAACGGCTGAGGCGCGAGTCCGCATGGGGGCCGGCCGACCGCAGGGGCGCGCTGAACTACATCACCGACGCTACGGTGCTGGCCGCGGCCCGCGAGGTCAAGCTGGGCCGTAGTGTCTCGCTCGCCGCGCCGCTGGAAGCCGGTGTGACTGCCGACAATCCAGAACCCTGCCTGCACCAGATGACGCAACCGTCCACCGGCGCGCCCGGACTGCACTTTGCCATGGACAGGGTGGCCATGAACGTGCACGGCAACGCCGACAGTCACATCGACGCGTTGTGCCACGTGATCTTCGACGGGGAACTCTACAACGGCGTCACCGCAGGCACAGTCACCGCGGCTGGTGCAACGGCCCTGTCCATCGAGGTGGCGCGTGACGGGATCGTCGGCCGCGGCGTGCTGCTGGACATTCCGCGGCTTCGCCGAACGTCATGGCTTGAGCCCGGCGACCACGTGACGAGGAATGACCTCGCGGCGGCGGAAGGAGCGCAGGGTGTCCGTGTCGGCCAGGGTGACCTGCTGTTCGTGCGGGTCGGGCACCGCCACCGCAGGAACACGCTCGGGCCCTGGGATGCGGCCAAGGCTCGCGCCGGGTTGCATCCTGACGCGCTCAGTTTCCTTGCCGAGCGCCGCGTCGCGGCGCTCGGCAGCGATGGCAACAACGACACCGCCGCCAGCGCCGTCGAAGCCGTTGATTTCCCTGTGCACGCGCTTGCTGTCAATGCGATGGGCCTGCACCTGCTCGACTACCTCCAGTTCGAGGACCTGATCCCGTTGTGCGAGGCAGCGGGCCGGTGGTCGTTCTTGTGCGTGATCGCGCCCATTCGGCTGCTCCGCGGGACCGGATCACCTGTCAACCCAATCGCGATCTTGTAATCCCGTATCGCCCGCTGCGGCGTGGGATGATGCGTGACCTGTCATATCGAGCGCGATGCCGCACAGGAGAGACCGATGCCGCTTAGCTTGCGCGATCGTAACTTCCTCAAGGAACTCGACTTCACCCCCGCCGAGTGGAGGCTCCTGCTTGAGATCTCGGCCGAGTTCAAGCAGGCGAAGCAGGCGCGCACGGAGCGGCCGCGGCTGCGGGGCAAGAACATCGCCCTGATCTTCGAGAAGACGTCGACGCGCACCCGGTGCGCGTTCGAGGTCGCGGCGTACGATCAGGGCGCGCATGTCACCTACCTCGACCCGGGCGGGTCCCAGCTCGGCCATAAGGAATCGATCAAGGACACCGCGCGCGTGCTCGGGCGCCTCTACGACGGCATCGAGTACCGCGGGGCGGCCCACGAGGGCGTCGAGATCCTCGGGCACCACGCGGGCGTCCCTGTGTGGAACGGGCTGACCGACGACTGGCATCCGACCCAGTCCCTCTGCGACATGCTGACCATGCGTGAGCACAGCCCGAAGCCTGACAGCGAGATTGCCTTCGCGTTCTGCGGTGATGCCCGCAACAACACAGGCAACTCGCTGCTTGTGGCAGGCGGCATGATGGGCATGGACGTTCGCATGGTCGCCCCCAGGTCGCTGTGGAACGACGGGAACGTCATCAAGGAGGCGCAGCGGATCGCGGCAGGGACAGGCGCCAGGATCACCCACACCGAGGATGTCGAGGAGGGCGTACGCGGCGCCGACTTCCTCTACACGGACGTGTGGGTCTCGATGGGCGAGCCCAAGGAGGTATGGGATCAGCGCATTGCCCTGCTGCGCGGGTATCAGGTCAACATGGGCATGATCCGCGCCACCGGGAATGCGGGCGTGCGGTTCATGCACTGCCTGCCCGCGTTCCACGACAGGGCCACGAAGATCGGCGAAGAGATCTTCGAGAAGACCGGATTGGACGCCCTCGAGGTCACGGACGAGGTGTTCGAGTCGCAGCACTCGATCGTCTTTGATCAGGCGGAGAACCGGATGCACACGATCAAGGCGATCATGCTCGCGACGCTGGCTGGCTGAGCGAACCTGCCGCGCGCAGCGCGCCGCATTCCAGCACCCCCGCTGCTGCGAATTCGGCCGGCCAGCACGCCGCTGGCCGACACGCCGCTAGCCCGCACGCCGCTAGCCCGCACGCCGCTGGCCCGCACGCCGCTCCCGCGCCGCTGGCCCGCACGCCACTGGCCCGCACGCCGCTGGCCCGCACGCCGCTGGCCCGCACGCCGCTGGCCGGCACCCCGCCGTCAATCACCCCGCACGGGCGATGCCCGGCCCGCAAGCCCCCGGCGAAGGTGATGGTGACCAGCGACGTCAAGGATGGTGTGATGACTGACAGCGAGACAACCCAGGGCGGCCCGCAGCTCAACGCCAAACTCCTGGTCAGTGGCGTACTGCTGATGGGAATCGGCGGCGCGATCGGCCTTGTCGGCCTCGCGCTCGGCAGTTCGGCGGTGCTGGCGGCCGGACGGCGGTGGGTGCGGCAAATGGACACACCGCCGAGTGAGCTAGCGAAACAGCACTGGAACCGGGCCAGGGAGGCCACCACGGCAGGCGTCGGTGCCTGGCGGAACGGACAGCAGACACAGCAGGTGGGTTCATCCTGAGCCGTTCACGGGCTGCCTAATCAACGGGGATCCCCGCGCGTATTGAGCTGGTCCCGCCGCCGCAGGCCGCCCATGCTCGCGGCCGCTTTGCCTGTGCGCGCGCTCGTGGCGTGCCGGGCTGCGGGCCGGGCTGCGGGCTAAGGTCCGGCCCGGGGCTGCCGGAGTTCCCGCCCGGGCGGGGCCGCGATCACGAGTGCCCGGGGCGGCATCGATTCGACCCGGGCGGCGGCCACTGTGACCCACGCGCCGTGGCCGGCAAACGGCGCAACCTTGCAGGTAGTGATGTCCAGCGTCGCGTTCACCCGTCCGGCGGGAACTACCGCTACGATCAAGGTCACGCCCGGGCAACTGCCCGGCAGAGATCACCCGCCAGGTGTGATGCCCGGCGAAACAACGGCGTAGACGATTTTCCCCGGGATGACGAGCCGGTTAGCGCAGCGTGCGGCTATCACAGGATCGCTTGACGGGAGGGGCGGATGAGCCAGCTCGATCTCGCGCGATGGCAGTTCGCGGCGACGTCGATCTACCACTTCCTTTTCGTCCCCGTGACAATCGGCCTCGCATTCCTGACCGCATTGCTACAGACCGCGTGGTACCGGGGCAAACGCGACGAATATCTAAGGTTGACCAGGTTCTTCGGCACGCTCCTTGTCATCAATATCGCGGTCGGGGTGGTAACGGGCCTGGTGCAGGAGTTCCAGTTCGGCATGGACTGGTCCCAATACTCACGGACAGTGGGCGGAGTATTCGGCGCGCCGCTCGCGATGGAAGGGCTCGCGGCGTTTTTTCTCGAGTCGACGTTTCTCGGCCTGTGGCTGTTCGGCTGGGACCGGCTTTCGCGGCGGGTGCACCTTCTCACGATCTGGGCCGTCGCACTTGGGACCGTGTTGTCCGCAGCATTCATCATGGCCGCAAACTCCTGGATGCAGCACCCGGTCGGATACACAATCAACAAATCGACGGGCTTCGCGCAGCTGAACAATATCTGGGCGGTGCTCACCAATCCGGTGTTCCTGTGGGGGTACACGCACGTCCTGCTGGCGTCGGCGGTGACCGGCGCGGCCGTAATGCTCGCGGTATCCGCGTGGCAGTTGCGCCACCGCGCCGACAAGGAGACCTTCAGCAAGTCGGCCAGGCTTTCGCTCGTCGTGCTCGTGCCGGCGATCATCTTCGCCATGTTCGTGGGCAGCGAACTCGGCGTGGTGGAGGCCACCTACCAGCCGATGAAGATCGCGGCCGCGGAGGCGCAGTGGACCACCTGCCAGCCGTGCTCGTTCTCGATATTTCAGATCGGCGGCGGCAACAACGACCAGGTCCCGACGCAGATCATCGCGATACCACACTTGTTGTCGCTGCTCGCCACCAACCACTGGAACGGCAAGGTGATCGGGCTAAATCCGCTGCAGTCGCAGTACCAGAGCAAGTACGGGCCCGGCTATTACGTGCCGAACGTGTTCATTCAGTACTGGTCGATGCGGATCATGGCTTACTCCGCCGTGCTGGTGTTCCTGCTGGGGGCGTGGGGGCTATGGCTGATCAGGCGAAGAACGATCGCCGCGTCGCCGTGGTTCCTCCGGCTGGCGATCTGGGCGGCGGTGCTGCCATTCCTGATGAATACGGCGGGCTGGCTGCTGACAGAAAGCGGCCGGCAGCCGTGGATCGTGCAAGGCGTGCAGCTGACAAAGAACGGGGTGTCCCCGTCGGTCAGCACCCTCACCGTCGCGATCAGCCTGATCGTATTCGTCGCGCTCTACGGCGTACTTGGCGTCGTCGACTTCGCGTTGATGCGGCGGTATGGCCGCAAGGAACTTCCGGCCGCGCCCGCCAGCGGCGACACCGACGTCCCCATCCCCGCCGTCCAGTATTGAGGCTGCGATGACACTGGTCGAGTTCTGGTTCGTGGTCATCACCGCGCTGTGGACCGGGTTCTTCGTGCTCGAGGGATTCGACTTCGGTGTCGGCATGCTGCACGGGGTCATCGGCAAGGACGAGGTAGGGCGGCGCGCCACGATCAACACGATCGGGCCGCTGTGGGACGGTAACGAGGTGTGGCTGATCGTGGCGGGTGCCGCCATGTTCGCCGCGTTCCCTGGCTGGTACGCGACCATGTTCTCCGGGTTCTACCTCGCGCTGGTGCTGCTGCTGGTCGCGCTCATCGTGCGCGGCGTGTCGTTCGAGTACCGCGGCAAGAACGACAGCGCCCGCTGGCGCGGCAACTGGAGCGCGCTGCTGATCGCCGGCAGCCTGCTCGCCCCGCTACTCATCGGGGTCGCGCTGGGCGATCTGCTGCACGGCCTGCCGATCAACGCCAAACAGGAATACACCGGATCCTTCTGGAACCTGCTCCAGCCCTACGGGATCTTCACCGGGATTACCCTTGTGGCGCTGTGCGTGCTGCACGGCGCCACCTTCCTGGCGCTGAAGACCACCGCGGACTTGCGCGAGCGGGCGGGCGTGCTGGCGCGCCGGGTGGCGCCGGTAACCGGGGTCCTCGTGCTCGCGTTCGCGGTGTGGACCCATGTCACCGCCGGAAAGGGCGTATTCCCTGACCTGCCGGAGATCGCCGCCGTGCTCGCCGTCTTCGCCGCCGCCTGGCTCGTCCACGAACGGAGCGAGGGCTGGGCATTCGCCGCGACGACCGTCGCGATGGCTACCACCGTGATGTCGATCTTTGTCGACCTGTACCCCCGGGTGATGGTGTCGAGCACGAGCAAGGCGTACGACCTGACCGTGAGCAACACCGCCGCAGGCAGTTACGCGCTGAAGGTGATGACCGTGGTGGTCGTCATCTTCCTGCCGTTCGTGCTCGCCTACCAGGCATGGACCTACTACGTCTTCCGGCGCCGCATCAGCACGGATGATTTCGGCGCCGTGGCCACCGCGGGGGCCCAGCCGAGTCCGGCTGGCGGCCCCGTCGTGGCACCCGCGCACCCCGGATATCCCGATGGCAGGCAGGAGCAGCACAAATGACGGCAGATTCGTTGGACGCGCTGGTCATCTTCGGCGCGACGGGCGACCTCGCCAAGCTGGAAACCTTCCCGGCGCTGGTCGGGCTGGTCGACAGGGGAGTGCTTGACGTCCCGGTGATCGGGGTGGCCAAGAGCGGGTGGGGTGTTGAGCAGTTCCGCGACTACGCGGCCGCTTCGCTGAAGCTGAACAACATGGATCCGGCTGCCCCGGCCGCCGCGAAAATGCTCGGGCTGTTGCGCTATGTGGACGGTGACCTGGGCGACGACGCCACCTACACGGCGATGTCGGATGCCATCGGGGCGGGCACGCGGGCCCTGTTCTACCTGGAGGTGCCGCCGCCGCTGTTCGGGCGGATCGCCAAGGGGATCTCCGGCGCCGGGCGGGCGAAGGGTGCGCGGGTGATGGTGGAAAAGCCGTTCGGCACCGACCTCGCCAGTGCGCAGCAGCTCAACGCCACCATGCACGAGTTCTTCCCGGAGGACGCGATCTACCGGGTGGACCACTGGCTGGGCCTGGATCCGGTGGAAAATGTGCTGTTCGCGCGGTTCGCTAACTCGGTGCTCGAGCCGCTGCTGAACCGGACCCACGTGGAAAGCATCCAGATCACGATGGCCGAGGCGTTCGACGTGTCGGACCGTGGCCGGTTCTACGACCGGACCGGCGCCATCCGCGACGTGGTGCAAAACCACATGCTGCAGGTACTGGCGACCGTGCTCGCCGACCCGCCGGACGGGACGGGCCTGGGATCGTGGCGGGACGCCAAGTCGCGGGTGGTGGCCTCGCTGCGCCCGCTGACCCCGGACAACACCGTGCGCGGCCAGTACGGCGGGTATCACGACGTGGCCGGGGTCGACCCGGGCTCGACCACCGAGACCTACGTCGCGATCCGGCTCGGCGCCGACTCGTGGCGATGGGCCGGGGTGCCGATCGTGATCCGCGCGGGCAAGTGCATGCCGGTCACCGCCACCGAAGTGAGTGTCCATTTCCGGCGCGCCCCGCACGATGTCTTCGGCCTGGAGCCCGCGCAGGCCACCAACGCGCTGCGGTTCCGGATCTGGCCGGAGACCGCGGTCAGCTTCACCCTGGCCGGCAAGAAGCCCGGCGCCGGATGGCAGGCCGAACACGAGGAACTGCGGTTTGCCCAGCAGCCCGGGTCGGACATGCGCCCGTATGACCGGCTGATCGGTGCCGCGCTGGCCGGCGACCGCTGGCTGTTCGCCCGCCAGGACACCGTCGAGGCGGCCTGGCAGGTGGTCGACCCGGTGCTTGGCGACGTCGTGCCCGTGCACCCCTACGCCAAGGGCAGCTGGGGGCCAGGGGAAGCCGCCCGGCTGCTGCCGGACGGGGACACCTGGTACGACCCGGCGTGACGAGCGGCAGGGAGCGCCGGACATGACCGACCCAACCGGGCCCCGCCGCGTGGTGATCGTGGGCGGCGGCTTCGCCGGCCTGTTCGCCGCCCGCCGGCTGAAGGGGTGCGCCGTCACCCTCATCGACCGCGAAGGGCACCACCTCTTCCAGCCGCTGCTCTACCAGTGCGCCACCGGCATCCTGTCCGAAGGGCAGATCACCGCCCCGCTGCGCAAGGTGCTCATCCGGGACAAGAACGTCGACTGCGTGCTCGCGGAGGTGACCGGCATCGACGCCGCGGGCCGGCGAGTGCACGCCATGCGGCCCGGCGGCAGCCGCATCGAGTTCGGCTACGACGACCTGATCGTCGCCGCGGGGGTGCGGCAGTCCTACTTCGGCCACGACGAGTACGCCCAGTGGGCCCCGGGCATGAAAACGATCTCCGACGCGCTCACCATCCGCCGCCGGGTGCTCGGCGCTTTCGAGCTGGCGGAAACCGCAACAGATCAAGCCGAACGGCGCCGCTGGCTGACGTTCGCCCTCGTCGGTGGCGGCCCCACCGGGGTCGAGCTGGCCGGCCAGATCCGCGAACTCGCCACGAAAACCCTGCGCGCCGAATTCCGCAACGTCAAGCCCGAAGACGCGCGCGTGCTGCTCTTCGACGGCGGCGCCGAACCGCTGGCCGCCTTCGGCCCGCAGCTATCGGTGAAGGCGGCCCGCACCCTGCAGCGCCTCGGGGTGGAACTGCAGATGCACACCCTCGTCACCCACGTCGACGCCGACGGGCTGCTGGTGCGCGACAAAGCAGGGACCGAAACCCGCTACCATGCCGGCACCGTACTGTGGACCGCAGGGGTCGAGGCGCCTCCCATCGCGGCCGCGCTCGCCAGCGCTACCGGCGCCGAGCGCGACCGGGCCGGGCGCATCACCGTCGATGACAACCTGACCATCCCCGGCCACCCCGAGATATCCGTCCTCGGCGACCTGATGAGCCACGGCAAGCTTCCCGGCGTCGCCGAGGTCGCCATGCAGTCCGGGCTCTACGCCGCCCGCCGCATCAGGAACCAGGCAAGCGGCAAATCCGTCAAGCCGTTCCGCTACCACGACCTCGGCTCGGCCGCCTACATCTCACGCGGCCGCGCGGTCGTGTCCGCCGGGCGACTGCATCTCAGCGGCTTCATCGGCTGGGCCGGCTGGCTGTTCATCCACATCGCGTTCCTGACCGGATTCCGCAACCGCCTCGGCGCCATCCTCACCTGGTGGGTCGCGTTCACCCGCGACATCCGCCGCGAGCGCACCTTCACCACCCACCAGGTCGGCCTCGTAGCCGATATCTACACCGCGGGCCCCGCCGAGTACGCTGCGCGTCTCACCGGGCCCCCTGCCGCGACGGCCGAGGTCGCGGGACCGGCGGACACGGCGCGAAGTCAGGCGTCACCCCGCGCGGGTGACGCCTGACCTAGTGTCTTTGATGAATGGTGGTAGTGAACGGGGTTTACCAACAGATCTGATACGGGAGGCCAGCATGACCTCGGCACCAACGATGAGGCCCGGCTCCGGATCTAGTGCGGACTACGGAAGTGACCGCGGTCGCGGTCTGATGATCTTCGCGTCCGTACTGCTTGCTGTAGTCGGTTTCTTCAACCTGCTGGACGGCATCGCCGCCATCTCCAGGTCACATGTCTTCGTCGGCAACGCGCACTACGTGTTCGGCAGCTTGCGGGCGTGGGGCTGGGTCGTCATGATCCTCGGGATCCTGCTGTTGATCGCCGCGGCCGGAGTGCTCACCGCCAACCAGCTGGCGCGCTGGTTCGGTGTCGTCGTGGTTGGGCTCAACGCGATTGGGCAGATGTTCTTCCTGGCCTCCTACCCCTTCTGGTCCCTGGTGATCATCGCCGTCGACGTGATCGCGCTTTACGCCCTTTGCGCCTACGGCAGCCACGAGGGGCCCATGGCCGTCCGGTAGGGCATGTCCCGTAGATCTTTGGCGGCGCGGCAGTGTCGTCCACGACCCCAGACGACGACCGGCGGCGTTGTCGTCGTCGCCGATAGTTCCACTATCGGCTCCTCCTCCGCCTTGCCGGATCGCCGCCTGGAGCACCGCCCGCATCCACCAAGATCTACGGGACACGCCCTAGCAGCCCGTGACGAACGAAGTCGCACAACCCCCAGAAGATCCGCAAAGGAGACAGCATGGCAGACCTGATCGCTATCGGTTACCCGGACGAGACCACCGCCGAACAGGCAGCCGAGGAAGCGCAAAGGCTCGCCCGCGACCTCATCATCGAACCCGACGCCATCGCCGCCATCGTCAGGGACAAAGAGGGCAAGTACCACGTCCACACCAGCCACCACCCCGTCGGCGCCGGTGCCACCTGGGGCATGTTCTGGGGCCTGCTGTTCGGCGTCCTGTTCTTCGTGCCCGTCTTCGGCCTGGCGATCGGCGCGGGCCTCGGCGCACTGATGGGCAAGATCACCAAATCCGGCATCGACAAGGCGTTCCAGGACCAGGTACGCGACATGATCAAGCCGGGCACCTCGGCCCTGTTCCTGATGGTCGAGAAGGTCACCCCGGACAAGGCGGTGGAGGCCCTCAGCAAGTTCGGCGGCACCGTGCTGAAGACCTCGCTGTCCAAGGACGCGGAGAAGGAACTGCAGGAATCACTGCACGGTGGCGGTTCCGAGCCGACGGCGTAGGCTGCCTCGCTGTTCAGGGGCCCCAACGAGGGGGCTCGAGATCGGGCCACGGCGCCGGAATCCGGCGCCGTGGCCCGTTTCTCGTGACAGCTCAGGTGCCGAGCAGCTTCGCCTTCGCCGCAGTGAACTCCTCGTCGCTCAGCACGCCCTGCCCATGCAGCGCGGCGAGCTGGTTCAGCTGGTCAAGCATGGATGGGGCGGCAGCCGCCGGCGCCTCGGCCGGTGCCGGCGGCTCCGCAGGCGGTGGCGCAGGCTGCTGCTGCTGTTCGAGATCGCTGATGCGCTGGTCCTGCTCGGCCTGGTAATCAGCCTGCTGCGCGGACTTGTTCGCTACGTGCTTACCCGCGACATATGCGCCGCCGCCGATCACGGCGGCACGCATGAGCGGACGTCGTCGGAACATGGATGTCTCCCTCGGTCTTGCCCGTCCGGTCTTGCCGGACCGGTCAGATGTCGCCTTCCGGCAGGGACAAGCCGAGCGCGAGCATGATCTCAGGTACCGCGGCAATCACGCGCGGCCCGCCGACCTGCAGCGCGACGGCGCGCAGCACGCCAAGGATTTCGCCGGGCGTCGCTCCCGAGTCCAGGGCGTTCGGCACCTGCCACAGGTAAGAGGCAGGCGGCGCGTCTACCGCGATGAGAGCGGCGATCTTCACGAGTGAGAACGTGCGCGCGTCCAGCCCGCTCCGCTCCTGCGCCATCTCGCGGAGTTCCAGGGCGTCCTCGAGCACGCTCGGGTCACCCATGGCCAGGCTGGCCAGCGCGTCCTGCGTGGCCTGGTCGACGTCGGCTGTGTCGGCGGTCATGATCAGCTTCCTCTCGATCGCGCAAGGTAAAATGCGCCCTCGGGGCTACGGGGCTTCCTCTGACACTCGCCTGATTAACGGCCAGACACGCCACCCGCAGGGGATGGTCGTATTCTGCTTGCACGGCGGACCGACGGTGGCCGGATCACCCCTGGTGGGTGACGCAGAACCTGCGCCGCGCCGCCGACGCTTGGCTAGCGGAACGGCGCTGCGCTGCGGACGCTTGGAGAAGCGAACGGAGGGACGGGGCTATGAAGCAGCCTCGGTTCCCGGCGCGCAGCCGGGTGGACCGCGGGTGCAACGGCGATGAGCACGCGTGACCGCGCGGACCAGTGATCGCGCGGCTCATCTGCGTCCCTGGATGGCGAAACGCGGTGACCGTTACGGCCTGCTGCTGATCCTGCTGGTCTCCAGCTATGTGATCTCGGCGTTCGCCACCAACAGGATCATCAGTGCGCTGGAGAGCCTGCTGTTCATAGTGACGCTGTTGCTAGCGCTGCGAACGTCGAAGGTGCGCCGGCCAACCATGCACGTGATCATGGGCATCACGCTCGTCGGCTCCGTGACCGCGCTCGCGCTCGCGCTCGTGCAAGCCACGGACGTCGGCATCGGCATAGCGAACATATGGACCGCACTCATCCTGCTCCTCACGGTGGGCGTGATCTTGCGACGGGTGCTGACGATGCCCACCGTTTCACTGCAGAGCATTTTCGGAGCGGTCAGCGCCTACATGATCATCGGGTTGATGTTCGCATCGATCTACGCCGCGATCTCCCACCTGGAATCGCAGCATTTCTTCGCGACCGGATCGCCAGCCGACACCAGGACCTTCCAGTACTTCAGCTTCACCACACTCACGACGCTCGGCTATGGCGACTTCACCGCCGGAACCGACGGCGGCAGGGCCATAGCCGTCCTGGAGGCGCTTGGCGGCCAGATATTCCTCGCCACGCTGGTCGCCCGGCTGGTCGCCTCCTACCGGGCGCCGCGCCTTAACGCAGCGGCACAGGCCGCCAGCATCGGCGGCGGCAATGGCGCACCGGAGCGAGCCGGGACTGGCCACGACCCTGCCAGCACGGGCCACCACCCGCCCGGCACAGGCCACCACCCGCCCGGCACAGGCCACTACACAGCCAGCGCCACCGGCCCGGCCGGCACCGGCCACCCTGCGGCCACCGGCGACCAAACTGCCGTCACCGGCAGCCAACCTGCCACCCCCGACCGGTCAGGAGGTACCAGCCCGCGCCGCGGCAACGGGGTGCGGCTCAGGGCGGCGCGGCGGCCACCGGTCAAATGGCATCGGCACCGTCCAAGGTGATCCTCGATCGCGACTCGATGCCCCAGTTTGTCCTTCCGCTCGTGGTGCGTGTCGAGCGCGCATCGCCTCCCGAGCGCACCGATGCGCTCGAAGGTGCCGCGCGGGCGGTGCTCACGCTGCTGAGCGACCCCCGTGCGACCGACGGTGAATGGGCCGGGCCAGTCCGCGCCTGGGAGGCCGGCCGGATCACAAAGGTCGCGCGCCGGGCAAGGGGCGCGGGCTGGCAGCGTGTGCTCGCGCTCCCCGGGATAACGCTCACGCAGGGCAGCGCCGAGGTGCGGGTCCATCCACCCGTTCCTGTCCGCACGGGTCACCACTGGGACTGGCCTCCTGAACTCGCCCGGCTGCAGGTCGCAGGCACCGATCTGGCGGATCAGGCACCGCCACCGGAACCTGGCCCTGCGACGCCGGTGCTGTGGCTCAATCCCGGGCTGGAAATGACCGCGGGTAAGGCGATGGCCCAGGTTGGTCACGGCGCGCAGCTCGCCTGGTGGCGACTGCCTCGCGCGGCCAGAGCCGACTGGCTGGCCAGCGGATTTTGCGCTCGCGGTCCGGACCGCGACGGCATACCGGTGGGCGAACCTAGCCGAAAGCGACCTGCCACTCGTCCGGGACGTGGGGTTCACCGAGGTAGCTCCCGGCTCATGCACCGTCATCGCCAACCATCCCGCGTTCCCGGGGCCTCCGCATGATGGTTGCTGAACCTGCCGCTGCTCAAGCCCACCCGGTACGGGCGACGCGAAGCCAGCCTGCCCGGCGCACAGTGAGCACTGCTGACAGGCAGCACGAACACGCAGGCAGTCATATGGGGTTCCCACGATGTTTGGCAGCCGCAGACGGCAGGAGCAACGCGAGGACCGGGGCGCCACGCGGTACCAGATGCGCCAGCGCATGATCTCCATCGGCGATGACTACGTCATCGAGAATGACCGCGGTGAGCACGTGTTCAAGATGGACGGCAAGGCGCTCAGGGTCCGCAAGACAATCCTGTTCGAAGACATGCACGGGCACGAACTCTGCAAGATCCAGGAACGGATGCTCAGGGTCAAGGACAGCATGGAGATCGAGGATCCCAGTGGTGACCGCATCGCCCTGGTCCAGAAAGCCATGATCGACCCGCTACGCGAACGCTGGCTGGTGAAGGTCGACGGCCCGGACCTGCGAGCCCAGGGCAACATCGTCGACCACGAGTACACGATCGAACGCGACGGGAACAAGGTCGCCGAGATCTCTAAGCGATGTCAGCTACGTCAGCGACCTGGCAAGATCAGCGGATTCGACCGAGGTGCGCGCGCTCTACCGTGCGGCGGGACTCAACCTGGGGGCGGACCTGAAGACGCTGGACAACGCGCCGCGCATCAAAGCGGACCCGGCCGCGGTCCGCTACCTGGCGAATAACATCACCTTCAATGGCAAGCTGAACATCCCCGTGCTCACGATGCACACCACTGGCGACGGGCTCGTCGTGCCGGAAAACGAGCAGGCCTACAGAAGCGTTGCCGGCAAGGCAGGCAACGCGGGACAGCTGCGGCAGGTTTCGTCGACAGGGCCGGTCACTGCGCGTTCACGCCGGCGGAGACGATCACGGCCGCTCAGGACCTGCTGCACCGCCTGCACACCAGACGATGGGGGCAGGACGCGACCGACCCGGGCGCCCTGAACGGCACCGCCGCGGCGCTCGGCTCGTCCTACAACGTGTTCGCTTCCGGCGACCACCTGGTCCCCACCCGGCCCGCGTTCCTCCACTACGAACCCGCGCCATACCTGCGGCCGTTCGACGCCCCGTAACCTGGCCACCACTGAGGGACCATGATCGCAGGGCCGTACCGGCCGTTGCCGATAATATTCGGCCGCAGTCTCAGGATTCAGGAGGCGCTGCGCGCGTTAGCGTGACCTGTATGCATGGAATGTCGACGGAGATGAGCCAGCATGGCAGGTCATGACAGAATCAGGCAGCCGCGGTTGCGGCGCAAGATCATTCCTGCGGAGGACGCCGCAGCGCTGATTCCCCCGGGCGCGAACGTGGGGATGAGCGGTTTCACCGGCGCCGGGCATCCAAAAGCCGTCCCGGCGGCGCTCGCCGGCCGGATCGAGGCCGCGAACGCCGCCGGTCAGGGATTCCGTATCGGTGTCTGGACCGGCGCCGCGACGGCGCCCGACCTGGACGGTACCCTTGCCAAGGTCGAGGGCATCGACCTGCTGCTGCCCTACCAGGCAGATCCGGTCACCCGGCACCAGATCAACGCTGGCCACCTGGACTACATCGACTTGCATCTGTCCCACGTGGCGCAGATGGTCCACGAGGGTTTCTTCGGCAGGCTCGACTTCGCCGTGATCGAGGCTGTCGGGGTGACCGCCGACGGCAACCTGATCCCTTCCACCTCCGTCGGCAACAACCGGACCTGGATCGAGCAGGCCGGCCAGGTGATCGTCGAAATCAACGCCCACCAGAGCGAGGAACTCGACGGCTATCACGACATCTACTACGGCATGTCGCTGCCACCCCACCGGCAGCCCATCCCGATCACCGCGCCCGGCGACCGGATCGGCCAGAAGCACCTGATCTGCCCGGCCGACAAGATCGTCGCGATCGTCGACACCGATGCCCCGGACTACAGCACCCCGTTCACGCCGCCCGATGCGGTCTCCGAGACAATCGCCGGCCACGTCATCGACTTCTTCAGCAACGAGGTGGCACAAGGCCGCCTGCCCCGCGACCTGCTCCCGCTGCAGTCCGGCGTCGGCAATGTGGCCAACGCGGTGCTGCACGGGCTCGACAACGGCCCGTTCGAGCGGCTTACCGCCTACACCGAAGTCATCCAGGACGGCATGCTGGAGATGATCGAGTCCGGGAAGCTGCTCGTCGCCTCGGCGACCGCCTTCACGCTGAGCGCGGAGGCCAGCGAGCGGTTCTACGGCCAGTTGCCGCGCTACCGGAAGAATATAGTCCTGCGGCCCCAGGCGGTCACCAACCATCCCGAGGTCATCCGCCGTCTTGGCGTCCTGTCGATGAACGCGATGCTTGAGGCGGACATCTACGGCAACGTCAACTCGACCCACGTCATGGGCACCATGATGCAGAACGGCATCGGCGGGTCCGGGGACTTCACCAGGAACGCCTACATCTCGATGTTCGTCAGCCCATCGCAGGCCAAGGGCGGCGCCATCTCGTGCATCGTGCCGATGGCGTCCCACGTGGATCACACCGAGCACGACGTCCATGTGATCATCACGGAGCAGGGCGTCGCCGACCTCCGCGGCCTGGCCCCGCGCCGCCGGGCGAGGAAGATCATCGATAACTGCGCGCACCCGGATTTCAGGCCGGCCCTTGACGACTACTTCGACCGGGCATTCGCAGGCTCACGCGGCAAGCACACGCCCCACCTGCTCGCCGAGGCGCTTTCCTGGCATGACCACTTCGAGCAAGAAGGAACGATGCGCCAGGACAAGCTCGTGCCATGACAGGCTCCTGCCATGACAGGCTCCTGCCATGACAGGCTCCTGCCATGACGGGCTCTGCAAGCCCGGCCTGGACAAGCTCTGCCATGACTAGCGTCAGGGAAATATGGTGACAGCTGACTTAGCGATTCTGTTACCTACCCATGTCACGATGTAGCTCATGACGATGTCGAACGTGGCCTCCGGACAGAGATCACGGCTGGACGGCGGCCAGCCGCTCGCGATCGACCTCAAGGGCGTGCACAAATCCTTCGGAACCGTTCATGCGGTCAAAGGCGTCGACCTCCGCATCGCCGCGGGCGAGATTGTCGGGTTCCTCGGGCCGAACGGCGCCGGCAAGACGTCGACCATCGACATGATCCTTGGCCTGTCCCAGCCGGACCGCGGCAAGGTGTCGGTGTTCGGGATGCAGCCGCGGCAGGCCATCGCGCGGGGCCTGGTTGCCGCGGTCATGCAAACCGGCGGATTGCTCAAGGACTTCACCGTCGAGGAGACCGCCAGATACGTCGCGAGCCTGTTCGCACACAGCAGGCCGGTGAAAGAGGTCCTGCATCGCGCGGGCATCAGCGGCATCGCGGACCGCAAGGTCGGCAAGTGCTCGGGCGGCGAGCAGCAACGCCTGCGCTTCGCCATGGCCCTGCTGTCCGATCCCGAACTGCTCGTCCTTGACGAGCCCACCACCGGCATGGACGTCGAGGGACGGCGCAGCTTCTGGGGATCGATCCGCCAGGACGCCGCCCTTGGGCGCACCGTGCTCTTCGCGACGCACTACCTGGAGGAGGCCGACGCCTACGCCGACAGGATCATCCTGATCCGCGAGGGCGAAATCGTCGCCGACGGCACATCATCGGAGGTCAAGTCGCTCGCGGCCGGACGGACGGTGCGCGCGTCACTGCCCGGCGCCGACGAGGCGGCGCTGCGCCGCCTGCCAGGTGCCGACAGCGTTGAGGTGCGCGGCGACACTGTGCTGATCCATTCCAAGGACAGCGATTCGGTGGCCAGGTACCTGCTCACCAACACCCCGGCCAAGGATCTCGAGATCAACACCCGCGGCCTCGAGGACGCCTTCATCGCCCTGACCAGTGACGACGCCGATCGCAACGGCGAGAACGTAGGAGCATCACGATGAGCGTCCGGTCGGTTGCGGCACCCGATCTGAGCACCAGGCGGGCGCCGGGGCTGGGCGGGTTCAACCTCACCGTCCTCGGGCTCGAGGTGCGCCGCCTGCTGCGCAACAGGCGCACCCTGATCTTCACGATGGTGTCACCTGTCATATTCTTCCTGGCCTTCGGCCTGAACAGCGCGTATGCCAACGACAAGATCGGCAACGGCAACGTGTCGGCCTTCGTCATGATCAGCTTGGCCCTTTACGGCGCGGTCCTCGCGACCACGGCCGGCGGGGCGATGGTGTCCATCGAGCGTGCCGCGGGCTGGAGCAGGCAGCTGCGGCTGACGCCCCTGTCGCCAGCCGCCTACATCGCCATCAAGATGCTCACCGCGCTGGTGCTCGGGCTCGGCTCGGTGACCGCGGTCTATGTCGTGGGCGGCATCGTCGGCAAGCCATCGATGCCGGTCTACCTGTGGGTCGTCACCGCGCTGTGCGTCTGGGCCGGCTCGCTGCTCTTCGCCGCGTTCGGGCTGTTCATGGGCTACCTGCTGGCCACAGAGAACGTCATGCAGATCCTGTCCTTCGCCCTGGTCCTTTTCGCCTTCGGCGGCGGCCTGTTCATCCCGCTGAGCCAGTTCCCGCACGCGATCGGGGTCATTGCCGAGTTCACGCCGCTTTACGGCCTCAGCCAGCTTGTGCACGCACCGCTCACCGGCGACACCGTCCAGCTGTCGTGGATCGCCAACCTCCTGGCCTGGCTGGCGATCTTCGCCGGCGGCGCGATATGGCGCTTCCGCAAGGACACCGCGCGGGTCTGAAGGGCGGTCCGGGGGCGGCGCGACCGCGTCCGGCGCGCGCAACGACTGATCCGCAGCGGCTGCGCGGTGCGGCCGCCGCGGCGGAGCGTTACGCGGGCCGGCGGCAAACCGCGCGCCATTTGTGGGGAGGCGCGCGCCCGCATAGCCTCTTGTTGCGCCGGCGTCCCCGGCTCCGGCTGGAGGCCGGCCGCGTGCGGGCGGCAGCCCGCGGGCGGGCGCGGCCGCTGACGTGCAGGGCGGCCGCTGACGTGCAAGCGGCGGCGGGCGCGGGTAACGATGGGTAACGGGCGTGCCCGGCGGAGGCCACCGCCCGTCGACAGACCAATTCAGACGGTTGCGGCAAGGGTGGCCCGGCGGGCGCTGAGGCCAAGGGACGGTACGCGATGGAACGGATGAGCGCGCTTGACGCCGGGTTCTTCTTCATGGAGAGCGAGAACGTGCCCATGCACGTCGGGTCGGTCGCGGTGTTCGAGGGGCCGCCGCCGGCCTACGGCGACGTGGTCAGGCTGCTCGTCTCCAAGCTGCCACAGGTGCCGCGATACCGGCAGCGGGTGCGTACGGTACCGCTGCACCTCGGCCGTCCCGCCTGGGTGGACGACGAGCATTTCGAGATCCTCTATCACGTCAGGCACACCGCGGTACCTTCACCCGGGGCAGCCGACCAGCTACGCAACCTGGCTGGCCGCGTCTTCGCCCAGCGACTGGATCTCGCCAAGCCGCTGTGGGAGATGTGGCTGGTGGAGGGCCTGAAGGATAACCAGTGGGCGCTGATCTCCAAGGTGCACCACTGCATGATCGATGGCGTTGCCGGCTGGGACCTCACCGCCACGCTGCTTGACCTCACCCCTGACGCAGAACAGAAGCCGGTGGTCCCCTGGGTCCCCCGCCGCGCCCCAAGCACGGCATGGTCGGTCATCGACGGCGTACGCGACGCCGTGGTTGCGCCGCTGCAGCAGCTGGCCCGCATGCCAGCGCTCGCGCGCAATCTGCCCAGCCATCCGGAGGTGCTGGAATTCGGCCGTGGACTGCCAGGCAGCCTGCGCCGCCTGGTCAGTCCCGCCGCGCGTTCGCTCAACGGGCCGACCGGGCCGAACCGGCGCTGGGAATGGACCCAAGCCAGCCTGAGCGAGGTCAAGCTTGTCCGCAAGGCGCTCGGGGGGACCGTCAACGACGTGGTGCTCGCCGCGGTCACCCGGGGGTTCCGCGACCTGCTCGCCGAGCGAGGCGAGCTTTCCGACCGGCAGGTCGTGCGCTCGCTGGTGCCGGTCTCCGTTCGCGCGGAAAGCGAACGAGGCACCTTCAACAACCGGGTAGCTGGAGTACTGGTGAACCTGCCGGTCAGCGAGCCCGACCCGCTGATCCGGCTGACAAAGCTGCGCGAGCAGATGGATGACCTGAAGAGCAGCCGCCAGGCCGTGGGAGCTCAGGGGCTCACCGAACTGGCGGGTTTCGCGGCTCCCACCCTGCTCGCCCTGGGTTCCCGGCTCACCTTCCGGTTCCCGCAGCCGCTGCTGCAGACCGTCACCACGAACGTCCCCGGACCGCGCTTCCCGCTGTACATGCTCGGCAGGCAAATGACCGAGATCCACCCGTATGTTCCTATCGCCAGCAATATACGCATTTCTGTCGGCATTCTCTCTTACCTCGACCAGCTCAACTTCGGCATCAACGCCGACTTCGACGGGGTACCTGACATCCGCGTGCTCAGCCGGGGCATCGGGGAGGGCTTCGACGAACTCATCGCACTCGCCGCATCCGTGTCGACCGCGTAACGCCGCAGGCGCCCGGCGCAATGGCGCCGGCCTCGTCCACCGCCTGGCGCGGCATAATTGGGCCATGGATAGCGCCGCGGCACAGGAGTTCGCCGACAACTGGGTTCAGGGGTGGAATGCCCACGACCTCGAGCAGGTGCTGAGTCACTTCGCGGAGGACGTCGTCTTCACCTCACCTGTGGCTGTGCAGCTGCTTGACATCGATGACGGCGTCATACGCGGTAAGCCAGCGCTGCGGCACTACTGGAGTGAGGGCCTGCGGCGCATCCCTGACCTGCACTTCGACCTGCTGGGCGTCTACGTCGGTGTCAGCACGCTGGTCATCAACTACCGCAATCAAAGGGGTGGCCTGGTCAACGAGGTCCTCATCTTCGATGGCGATCTGGTTACGTCGGGTCACGGGACCTATCTCGGCGGCGGCCTCAATCCCGCCGGAACGACGTTGCGCTGAAAACCTCGTCAGGTTTCGCTGACCGGTGTCAGCGTGGCGTCAGGACGCAGAACTCGTTACCTTCAGGGTCGGCAAGAACCACCCATGGCGCCTCACCGCCCTGGCCCACGTCGGCGGGCACCGCGCCGGATTCACGCAGGCGCGCCGCCTCGGCGTTGTGGTCCTCGCCTGGATAGGGCGCGACATCGAGATGAATCCGGTTCTTGACCGCCTTCGCGTCGGGGGCACGCAGCAGTTCGAGATACGGCCCAACGCCGTCCGGCGATCGCAGCGAGGCCCAGCTCTCATCCGCGTCGTGCGGCAGCCAGCCCGCCGCGACACTCCAGAACTGTGCCAGGGAGGCTGGGTCAGCGCAGTCGACCACGACGGCCGCGACCGGCCCGGTGCCGCGGTAGGCCGGCCGCGGATCGAGCACGCACAACTCGTTGCCCTCCGGGTCGGCCAGTACGACCCACGGCACCTCGCCCTGGCCGATAACGGCAGGCGTCGCCCCCAGGTCGCGGAGGCGGCGCACCTCGGCCGCCTGGTGCCCGGCCGACGTCGTGGGCAGATCGAGGTGCGTGCGGTTCTTGCCTGTCTTCGGTTCGGCGACTGGCACGAAAACCAGCGGCAGCGCCGCCGGGCCGGGATAGGAGAAGCCGGCCGGCGCCACCACGACCTCGCCGGGCTCCCCGGCCGCGGCCTCCCATCCAAGGGCGGCCGCCCAGAACCGCGCCAGGCGGGGCGGATCGGCGGCATCGATCACAAGGTGCACGAGGCGAGTAGGCATGCCGCCAAACCTCGCACGCCTGCGACCGCCGGAGCAACCTGAGCCCCCAATCGTGCGGGAAGGCCCTTGGTCACTGGGTTTCCCTTCGGCGGCCGATGAAGAGCTCGCGTGGCGTCAAGCCGCCGGTGGCCTCTTCGGTGACAGTGCCCGCCTCGAAGCCCGCAGCGGAAATGATCCGCATCCACAGCTCACGCCCGAACAACCCGGTCCGATGGGTCTCGTGCACCGCCTGCACCGAGCCGTCGGCGTCGCGAAGCAGGAACGCGTACTCGGTCTGGGTCCAGGTGTCGGCGGGATCGGGATCCCACGACCAGGACAGAAAGCGCGCACCGCGGCCGGTGGCGTCGTCGCTGCCGCCATGACCGGTCGCCGCCTGGAAGGTCTCAGCGGTGTCGTCGGGGACGAAGACGGCGGTGCCGCCAGGACGGCAGTGCACGAAGGCCGTCTCGATGGCTTGCCTTAGGTCCGCCTCGGTGGTCATGTAGACCACGGCGTCGTGCACGAACACGGCGTCGAAGGTCCGGCCAAGCCGCACCGTGCGCATATCGCCCTGCTGGTGGTCACACTCGGGGTTGAGCCGCCGCGACACGGCGAGCATGTCCGCCGAAAGGTCGACCAGCGTCAGCGCGAACCTGCCCTTGAGGTGGACGGCGTTGTGGCCGCCGCCACTGCCAAGCTCAAGGACGTCGCGCACCGGAATCGATGCCGCGCCGAGCACCGTCGCGGCGTACGCGGCCTCTTCGGCGTACGCCTCCGGGGGCGAGATCAATGGCCACCATTGAGCCAGGTCACCGTACAGCCGGCAGGCGGCAGGCGCACCCGTCATGGCTGCCATCCTCGCTCGAGCAAGCGCTGCTGATGTGTACCCGCAGGCTCCTTCATTGCTGCAGGCTGAGCAGGCCGGACATGATGCTGGTAAGGCCGGCCTGGTCGTACTGCTCGCCACCAGTGCTGCCAGGGCCTATCCGGGCCGTTTTCCCGTCGTTACCGCGCACTACCATCGTCCGGACCGTCAGCAGCTTGCCCTGGTCGCGGCGGAGCAGCGTGATCAGCCGGGGTGAGTTTGGGTGTCGTTCGGATCGAAGGAGTGCCCAGCTGGCGAGGAAGCCGGCAGCGCTCGTCCTGGAGACCAGGTCATACCGGTAGAACCAGCCGAGCGGCCCAGCTTTGCGCAGGTGCGGGAAGTCACCTGGCGGTGACCCCACCGGGGTCTCAAGGACCAGGGCACGAACCGGATCTTGCTGATCTCCCAGCGCGTACAAGCGGGGATAGCGGCTGGGTATCTTCTCCTGCTCGCAGGTGATGGCGAGAGCGGGCCGGGCCCGTGCTGCCATCACCACGCCCAGCTTGGGGGCGAACGCGTAGTCGGCGAGGGCGGGCTCCCGGTCTCCGCCGGGGGCCGCGAACGGCACCGCCGGCGCCTGGCGGATCAGCAGGCCGCGCTCATGAAGTCCCTGGAAGATCGCTGCTGGCCCGTTCTTGCGGGCACGGCGCCGCATCCCCGCCCAGGCCCTGGCTGGCGCCTCGTCGAACAGCGCCTGCCGCGGCCCGCCGAGAGCGCACAGGTCCATTGCCGTCAGGAATGTCAGCAGCACGTCCTGCGGCTGTGCCCGGTCGATCAGTTCACGCACTTCGGCCGACCTGGCCGCTGCCGCCGCGTCGTTGCCCGTGAACGCTGTCATGGTCAGAACGAGCCCCAGTCTGTCACGTCGTTGATCAGGGAATGCACCCCGTGCTCGATCCCGCCGCCGATGTCATCAGCGGCCCTGACGGTGGCGTGGCCGACGGCGTTGGCGGCGTCGTGGAAGAGTGCCACGTGGTGATACAGGACGTCGCCAGCCAGGTACACGCCGGTGCCGACAATGACGACCTCACCCGCGCCGGGAATCCAGTCCATCGACGCGTTCAGCGCCACCAGGCCGCCCTCGACGGCCTCAGATGCCTCGACGCCGCCCTCGGCGGCCAGCTCAGCAGACGCCTCCGCGCCGGCCCCGTCCACGGTGGCTGGTTTGAACGTGACCAGCCCGCGCTCAATGCCTTGATGCAGTATCAGCCCCGCCGCGTTGGCACCCGCAGCGAGACGGTCGGCCGCCGCCGGCACGCCGTGATCCTGCGGCGAGATCAGGTCACTGGCGTCCGCCACCAGGCCTAGCCCGGTCAGGGCGTACGACAGGCCACGGATCTCCGATATGGACCTGGCCGCGGCCCTGAGCCAGCCTGGAGCGAACGCATCCCACGCGTCAAACATGGCCGCGGTCCGATCAGCCTTGCCGGCAAGCTCCTGCAGTTCCTCGCTCGCGGGCTCACCAGCCTGCTGGAGTCCCGCTACCTCCGCGATCTTCTCGTCGAGGTCCTGCACCCATTCCCTGGGCTGGCCGGCCATTTCCTTGAGCAGGTCGATCCAATGATCGGCGGCGACAATGTCGAACGGAGCCAGGACCAGCTCCGCCAGCTCGCGGCCAGGCTCGGTGCGGTCCCACACCGCGGGGGCTGCACAGCGGCTGGCCCTGCTGTTTCAGCGCCGCCAGCTGCGCCCGGAGACTGCCGGTGAGGAGGCTGTTCATCTGCTGGGCCGC
This sequence comes from uncultured Actinomycetota bacterium, assembly GCA_963727015.1. Classification (GTDB taxonomy): domain Bacteria; phylum Actinomycetota; class Actinomycetes; order Streptosporangiales; family Streptosporangiaceae; genus DATFVJ01. Next base: position 619,384 of record CAVSEV010000013.1, read on the forward strand.
GCTCTTGGCCCGGTCCGTCGACAGGACCCGCTCGCTCAACTGCCTAACCCCGTTTGCGTGATCACCCGCGCGGTACCCTCCGATGGAGCGCGGCGCCGGGCTGAGCCGGGAGGCTTGGCCCGGCGCACCGCCGGACACGTTACTAGCTGCCGCTGCCCGCGTGCCGGATGTTCTGGACCCATCTTCACGTCTGCCACGTCCCTGTTTGCCGCCGTCGATTGGGCCGCGGTGACTTAAGTACGACAGGGATGAGCGAGGTGGTTCAGTCCCGGCATGCCCTCGTCTACCGGCTGCGGATGACCCGGGCGGGATTGCCGGCCGCGACGACGCCCGCGGGCAGATCTCTCGTGACGACAGCACCCGCGCCCACGACGGTGTTCGCGCCGATGGTGACGGCAGGCAGGACGATGACCCCGCCACCGAGCCACGCGTTGTCCCCGATCGTGATGGGCCTGGCGGCCTCCCACTTCGCGCGCCGCGGTTCAGCCTCCACTGGGTGCGTGGGCGTCAGCAACTGCACGTTCGGGCCGATCTGGACATCGTCGCCAATGGTGATTGCCGCGACGTCCAAGGCCATCAGGCCAAAATTGACAAATGTACGGGCGCCGACCCGGATCTGGTATCCGTAATCGCAATACAGCGGCGGGCGGATCGCGGCATCCTCGCCGAATGCTCCAAGCAGGTCCATCAGGATGCGCCTGCGTTCGCGCGGGGCGTCCGCGGCACTGCGGTTGAACTCCTCCATGAGCCGCTCGGCACGGCGCCTGTCGGCGTCCAGCCGCGGGTCGTCGGCAATATAGGGGTCGCCAGCGAGCATCCGCTCGTATTGGCTCCGCTGGTCGCCTGCTGCATCAGGAACCCTCATGAATACAAGCATGAGGGTTCCTGACCAGTTGCCTGCACCTGCGTTGCCGCGAACTTTCGCATGGTGCGGTGGCTGGCGGGGTGATCGCCCGCAACGGGTGACCGGGCTCGAGGCAGCCCGCGGATCCCTGGGCGTGTCTGGCAGATCTTGGTGGATGCGGGCGGTGCTCCAGCGGCGAAGCTGCGAGACACGCCTCGTGCACCGCGGCTGACGACGGGCAGGCTATAAGTACAAATATGGAACTCGGACTTCCCATCTGCAGCACCTGCGGCGTTCAGTACGGCGGCCCGCGTCCGGACTGCCCGATCTGCCTGGACGAGCGCCAGTACGTCGGCTGGGACGGGCAGCAATGGACCACGCTCGGCGAGCTTCAGGCCGCCGGTCACCGCGGCCTGATTCAGGAGGAAGGTCCCGGCGTGGCAGGCATCGGCGCCACCCCGCCGACCGCCATCGGCCAGCGCGCCCTGCTGCTGCGCAGCCCCGGCGGTAACGTGCTGTGGGACATGATCACTTATGTCGACGACGACCTGCTCGCACGGGTGCGTGAACTGGGCGGGGTCACCGCGATCGCCGTCAGCCACCCGCATTTCTACGGCTCGATGATTGAGTGGGCGCACGCGTTTGACGCTCCCGTCTACATCCACCACAAGGATCGCGCGTGGCTGCCGCGGCCCGACGACGCGGTCGTCTTCTGGGACGGCGACGCCCGCGAGATCGGCGACGGCCTGACCCTGGTCAATGCCGGGGTCCACTTCGACGGCGGGCAGGTATTGCACTGGGCCGGCCCGCCTGGCGGGGCCGGCGCCCTGTTCTCCGGCGACATCTTCACGGTGGCCGCCGACCGCCGCTGGGTCAGCTTCATGTACAGCTACCCCAATCACATCCCTGAACGCCCGCGCACAATCCGCCGCGCACTCGCGCTGATCGAACCGCTGCAGTTCGACCGCGTCTACGGCGCCTGGTGGCACCGCATCGTGCACGCCGACGGCGCCGCAGCGATACAGCGATCCGCGCAGCGTTACTTCAGCTTCGCGCTCGACGACGACCGGTCATGACCGGGGGTCAAGGGGTGTCGCCGGTTCATCCGGCCATCCCGACGCAGGTCAGAGGGCTTGATCCACAATCCTGGGTCACTTTGGGGACCACGTCGTCTTCTCGCGCTGTCCTGGCGCATCTACAGCCGTTCATTAGGGTAATGACGGCCGATGCCGGAATTCCGGACGGCGGGGCGATCCTGCCGGAGACGATTCCTCTGTCACAGTGATCCCGTAGCATGCCTCGTGCACTCGGCGGATGGCTATCCTGAGACCATGCCCGAGCTGCCGCGTACCCTGACTGCCGCATTGCACCAGGAAGAAGACTGGTATATCGCGCAGTGCCTGGAGGTAGACGTCGCCAGCCAGGGCCACACTATCGACGAGGCACTGGCGAATCTCGCTGCGGCGGTCGAGCTGTACCTGGAGGAAGTGGACGACCCGGCCGGGCACGTCACGGCTACGCCGCTGGTGACCTCCTTCCAGTTGCCCGCCGCGTGAGCCCCGCGCTTTCTGATCTGCCGGTTAGGAAGGTCATCAGGGCGCTGGAGTCGGTCGGCTTCTCTTATGTGCGAACCAGGGGCAGCCACGCTGTGTACCGGAATCGGGACGGGCGGGCGGTCGTCGTCCCGCAGTATGGCGTCGTGAAGCGCGGGACGCTGGCGTCGATACTTCGGCAGGCGGGCCTGACTCCCGGCGAGTTCCTCAAGCTCCTTAACTGAGCCAGGGCAGGTGGCGCCGCGACGCGCCCAGAGAGGAAGATTGCGGGGATCTGCGAGCAGCGCGAAGACGGTGCCGGGTTCGGCATCGGTCTCGATGCTCCTGGTATCGGTCCGCGCACTCACGGCGGTCCTCTCGTCGCCTGCCGAGGCCTTGTGCGGCGCTGGTTGCGCATGTGCGCAGCCGTCGGCGCTTGCCGCCGCAGCGCCGACGAGGTCGCTCGACGCCGGACGCGCATGGCAGGGACAATGAAGTCATGAGCGAGTTCGTCAGCTATGGGGGATCCGGCACGGCAACCCGCGATCGGACGCGCACCCTGTTCGGGCAGACCATGGGGTACGTCGCGGTAACAGCCGCCCTCTTCGCGCTCGGCGCGTACCTGGGACGCAATCTCTCGCATGGCTGGGCCATCGGGTCATTCATCGCCGCCTTTGCCTGCCTGATCGGCATGAATTTCGCGGTGCGGTGGTCCGAGCCGCTGGCCGCCGGGCTGCTCTTCGTGTTCGGTGTCCTGATCGGGCTGGCGGTAGCGCCCGCTGTCGTTTACTACGCGAGCGCGAACCCGCAGGCGCTCTGGCAGGCCGGCGGTGCTACCGCGCTGTTCATCGCCGGCTTCGGAGCAGCGGGCTACGCGACGCGGCGAGACCTGTCAGGGATCGCCCGGCTCTGCTTCTTCGCGCTGATAGCCCTCATCGTGTTCGGCATCGTGTTGATCTTCGTACGCATCCCGCACGGATCGCTGATCTACTCGGTGCTCGGTTTGGTGATCTTCGCGGGCCTGACCATGTTCGACTTTCAGCGGCTGCGGCGGTCGAAAGGGCTTGGCTCGGCGCCGATGATCGCCGCATCGATCTTCCTCGACGTGCTGAACGTGTTCCTGTTCTTCCTGCGGATCTTCGCGAGAAGCAACTGACCGCGCTATCGGGGCCTGCGGGCGAAATGGCGCGCCAACCGCACGCTCAGCTGGCCGTGGTTGAGGGGGGCGGGGTGACTGCCCAGCGGATCGCGCGCACGACCGCATGGCCGGCGGGCCGGACCACGGCGGCCTCGGTGAGCGGCAGGCGAGGCAGGTAAAGCGGGCGGCGGGCCCACCCGGGCAGCAGCGAAGTCGCCGCGGCGGCGAGCACACCGTAGGGCGCCCGGGCGACCATCGGCAGCGGCGGGCTGAACAGCAGGAACCGGGCGGCCGAGCGGGCTTCGGCGGTGCCACGCAACTCGCTTCTGTAACTGCTGATCCGGTCGGCGAGCCCGGCCTCAGTCCTGGGCGGGTCAGGTACGCCGAGTGCGGCGCCGATCCGCGCCATGTCGGCGACGTACCCGTCGCGTCCCGCCTGATCGAGCGGCTGGGCCCCGAAACGGGCATGCGCGCGCAGGAAGCTGTCGGCCTCGGCGATGTGAATCCAGGTCAGCAGATGCGGATCGGAGGCCGCGTAGGCCCGCCCGTCCGGCGCTGTCCCCGTAACCCGCGCGTGGATCGCCCTGACCCGACGGATGGCCGCTTGCGCGTCGCTAGTCCGGCCGAAAGTCGTGACCGCGAGGAAGTAGCTTGTCCGCTGCAGCCGCCCCCACGGATCGCCGCGGTAGCCGGAATGCGCCGCCACGCCGGCCATCGCAAGCGGGTGCAGCGACTGCAGCAACAGGGCGCGGATACCACCCACGAACATCGACGAGTCTCCCTGAACCCGGCGGATCGGGCGGTCTTCCGCGAACCACCGTTCGCCCCCGGGCTCGTGGATGGACCGCCGACGCGCCGGCCCCTCGGACCCGGCCACTCGTTCGAATATCGACTCGCCGATACGGCGGCGGAGGGAATCAGCGGCAGCCTGTACTAGCACCCTCCCATTATCCGCTGGCCCATCGACCAGGTTGAACGCCACTTACCTGCGGTGATCGTGCCTCACGGCGCCGCGCCGACGAGACTGGGCCCGTGCCGGGAGCAGCGGGCCGGGCGCGGCGGGCCGGGAGCAGCGGGCCGGGCCGGGGGTGAGCGAGCGCCGCCGCTGCCGGCTGCCCTCGATGAGCATTGGGTCGCCGCCGGGTATCATGATCACGCGCGGCCGGTGACACACGATGGGCCATTAGGTGCCGGATCTGACACCTAATGGGCCATCGTGTGCAGGCTCCAAGGCGGCTACCACGTTCAGCCATGAACGGGTCGCGGCAGGCCGTGTCACCGCGCGTGAGCCGTTATGCATTAATGATCCCGAACGGCTGCCGCAGATGCGCTACGGCATGCCGGGCGCGCCGCCACGCCGGGGAGAACCCGCGCCCGCGGGGTCCGCCGCCTCAGGCCGCCACACCTGCCTTGCGCGGCCGCCCCCGGGCGCGCTTGCCCGCGACGACCACGCCGCGAAGGAACAGCTCGCCACCCCAGACACCCCACGGCTCGCCGCGCTGCAGCGCCCCGGCAAGGCGGGCAGACTGCAGCGGACAGCGGCCGCATAGCTCCTTCGCACGCCGAACATCGTCGGGCTTTTCCGCGAAGAACAGTTCCGGTTCGCTCCGGCAAGCCAGCTCAAGAACTCCAGCACGCCGAGGCTGGGTGCGTGCGCCGGCCCCTCTTCCCGCTCGCGGCGGGCGCACCGGCCGGCCTGCGCCGTCGTGATCGTCACGCATTGCTATCCGCGACCCTTGCTATCCGCAGCTCTTGCTATCCGCGGCCCTTGCTATCCGCGGCGCGCCGGGCACGGCGTGCCTGCCGGGCAAGCCGCGCCGCGGCCGCCTGCTTCCGCAGCTCCGTGCCGCGCTGGGCGGCAATTTTCTGCGCCAGGTACGGATGCATCGAATGCTCCTCGGTACGGGGCCGTCTCTCCGGCCCACACCTTTGAGGTTCGCCGTAAGGCCCGCCCGGACGCATCGGGCAGACGCCTTATCTCTGGGCCGTAATCGGTCCTAGGGCTTGGACCCGGCGGGCCGCGGCCCGGATCCCACGCGCTCGCAAATGCGCCGGTGCCTGCTTCAGGGTCGCCGCGGGGCCGGGCGATTAGGGTGATCATGACTGTAACTAACCGCGCCGCACCGGCGCCCGCCCCGAGGAGAGCTGAGCATGCCTGATGTTGATTTCGCGGGCCGGATGGTGATCGTGGCCGGTGCGGCCGGCGCCCTCGGCGCGGGCCTGGTCACCGCGTTCACCGAGGCCGGTGCCACGGTGTACGGCATAGATAAGGCCGTGCCCGCAGCTGATCGGCGGCTCGATGGGGTCAGCTATCAGGCGGTGAACGTGCTGGACGACGCGGCGCTCGCCGCGCTGTTCGACCAGTTGCCGCCGCCGTGGGCGGTGATCAACACGGTCGGCGGATTCGCCGCCCATGCGCCGCTCGCGGAGCTGGACCCAGCGGTACTCAGCGGCCAGCTTGAGCTGAACCTGGTCAGCGCCGCGCTGGTCACCAAGCATGCGTTGCGGCGGATGGCGACCGCCGGCCGGGGCCGGATCGTGCATACCGCGAGCCGCGCGGCCGTGGTGACGAAGGGCTCCCACTTTGCCTACTCGGTCAGCAAGCTCGGCGTGCTGCACCTCGTGTCGATGGCGGCTGACGAGGCTAAAGGCACGGGCATCACGGTGAACTGCGTCGTGCCGGCCATCATCGATACCCCGGCGAACCGCGGCGCGATGCCGGCTGCTGATCACGCCTCCTGGGCTAAGATCCCCGACGTGGCACAGGCCTATCTGTTCCTCGCCTCACCCGCGGCCCAACTGGTTTCCGGTGCCGCGCTGCCGGTCTGAGGACGCCGTGACGCGGCCTCCGCGCGGCAACCGGAGCCCAGGACCCGCCCTCCCCTTCCCCCTGCACTCAGGGCCGGGCAGTCTTGGGATAGCCGGCGCGCTCGCCCGGCATGTGACTGCCAGGCATGCCTGATGGTCGCTGCCGGGAGGACGGAGATGACGATGACCGAGTCCGACGCGGCGCTCCGGCGCCTGCACGCCGATTTCGAGACCGCGGGGCTGCTGCCGCTGTGGACGCAGCGGGAGGACCTGATGCCGCTGAGCCCGGCGCCCAGGGCCGTCCCGCACGTGTGGCGCTGGAAGGAGCTTTACCCCCTTGCCGAACGGGCGGGCGAGCTGGTGCCTGTGGGCCGAGGCGGGGAACGCCGGGCCATCGCGCTGGCCAATCCTGGTCTCGGCGGTGAGCCATTCGCCGTGCCCACACTGTGGGCTGCCATTCAGTACCTCGGCCCGAAGGAGGTCGCACCTGATCACCGGCATTCCCAGAGCGCGTTCCGTTTTGTGCTCGAAGGCGAGGGCGTGTGGACGGTGGTCGACACCGATCCCGTGGCCATGCGCCGCGGCGACCTGCTGCTCACCCCTGGAATGGCCTGGCATGGACATCACAACAGCGCCGACGCGCCGATGGCGTGGCTTGACGGCCTGGACATCCCCATCACCGGATACCTCGATGCGCCATTCTTCGAGCCTGGCCCTGAGGACCTGCGCGACCGGTCAACTCCCGCCAGGTCACGGTCAGAGCGGCTGTGGGGGCAGCCGGGTCTGCGGCCGCTTTCCGCGCCTGACTCCGCCAGCTCGCCGTTGACCGCCTACCGGTGGGAGTTCACCGATGCGGCGCTCAGCGCTCAGCTCGAACTCGAAGCCGAGGGCCATCCGGGCACGGTCGAGCCCGGCCACGCCGCCATCCGCTTTTCCAACCCGAGCACCGGCGGTGACGCCCTTGTCACTATGCGAACCGAGATGCACCGCCTCACCCGCGGCTCCCGTGCCGCCCGGCGACGTGAGGTGGGCTCGTCCGTCTGGCAGGTCTTCGACGGCTCCGGTGCGTTCGAGCTCGACGGCCAGCGAACCGAGGTCGAGCGTGGCGACGTGATCGCGGTTCCGTCATGGTGCCGCGTCGCCATCGACGCGGCCGAAGGACTGGACCTCTTCCGGTTCTGTGACGCACCCGTCATCGAACGGCTCAACCTCGCCCGCGCCGCCTCGGCGGGCGCGTGATGAGACGTCGCCGCGCCGCGGACAGCCGGAGGCACCACACATGTCGAGCGACAGAAACCACGAGATTCTCGTCATCGGCGGCGGCATCGGCGGCCTGGCGGCCGCCCTCGCCATCAGCCGGACTCGCAGGCGAGTGCAAGTACTCGAGCGGTCCCGCTCGTTCGGCGAGATCGGGGCAGGTATCCAGCTAGCGCCCAACGCGACCCGCGTCCTGGACAGTCTGGGTCTGCTCGGGCAGGCCCGCAGCGCCGGCGTGCTGCCGCGGCGCCTCGTCCTCGCGGACGCCGTCGACGGCCGTGAGCTGACCGCCCTCGACCTGACCGACTTCACTGACCGCTACGGCGCTCCTTACATCGTGCTGCACCGGTCGGACCTGCTGGACATCTTGGTCAGAGGCTGCGCCGAGGCGGGCGTCGGGCTAGAGACGGGCGCCGACGTGACGGACCTGCGGGACGACGGCGCATCGGTGCAGGTCAGATGCGCTGACGGCCGTGTCTTCCACGGTGCTGCCGCCATTGGCGCGGATGGGCTGCACTCAAGTGCCCGCACCCTGTTCAGCGACGATCAGGCCGTCTGCTCCGGCTACGTCGCCTACCGGGGTGCTGTCCCCATGGAGCAGGTCGCCCGTCACGCCGACCTGCGTGACGTGGTCGCGTGGATCGGGCCCGGACTTCATTTCGTGCAGTACCCGCTGCGCAGCGGACGGATGTACAACCAGGTCGCGGTCTTCCGCAGCGACGCCTTCCGGCGGGGCGAGGCCGACTGGGGCACGCCGGAAGAGCTCGAGCAGCGCTTCTCGGCCTGCTGCGAGCACGTCCAGGAGTCCATCCCCTTGATCGGCAGGGACAACCGGTGGCCGATGTACGACCGGCTACCCATCCCCAGCTGGGTGAAGGGACGGATCGCGCTGCTCGGGGACGCCGCCCACCCGATGTTGCAATACCTTGCCCAGGGCGGCTGCCAGGCGATTGAGGACGCGTCGGCGCTCGCGGCTGCCCTGGACCGCCACGGCGGCCGCACTGCTACCGGCGCGAACGTCGAGACCGCTCTGCTTGCCTACCAGGAGGCCAGGGCGCCACGCACCGCTCGCGTGCAGCGCGCCGCGCGCACCTGGGGCGACATCTGGCATCTCGACGGCGCAGCGAAACTGGTGCGCGACGAACTGTTCCGGCAGCGCCGGGAAGATGACCATACCCACGTCGAATGGCTCTACGCCCGGATGGCGAGGTGAGGGCCAGTGCTCGACGACCTGGCGGACGACGATAGCGAGTCACCCGCAATCGGCATCGTCCCTGCGGGCGTTCCGTGGGAAGAGGTACGGAATCATATAAAAATCGCCCAGCACCCGCTCCTGGTGTCACCGGATGATCTCGGCTAATACGTTGGGGACTACTGGGCGGGCACGAAGCTGGTCGTTGCCGGGGATCTCGGATCGGATTAGGCCGCGAGTCCCGGGAGATCCTGCGCGAGCGCGGCGAAGCTAGCAGCGCCTGCGGAAAGGCTGGCAGCTGACTGGATCACCGCCGGTGAATGGATCACGGCCGGCGGATAGTGGCCAGCCACGCATGTGCCGCCGGAGCACCGATTCGGGGGTTGAGCGCGAACGTGTCCGCCGCGATGTCCGTGACGGTCCAGCCGCCGCCGAACGCGATTACGAGCTCGTCCTCGCGGACCCGGCGGGGGCCGAACCCGCCCGGCTGGCGGTCGCTGAAGGGCCCGGCCGCGCTGGCCGTCATGGCCGCTGCGGACGCCACGTTCCATCGCGGATGGCCTGCTCCCTGCGTGCGCGGTAGGCCTTGCGGCCGGAACCGGCTTGCCTGGTCGCGGACCAGCTCTCGGCGGCGTTGCTGCTCATCCCCCAGCGGGCGCCGAGCACGGCTACAGAAGCAAGGCCGACCAGGGACGCGACCAGCGCCAAGATGCTCAAGACGTGAAGGACGCGATAATGCCTGGTGTACGTCTGCAGTTCGAGGGCACCGACGACGTGCGCCAGGATGACCAGCATGAGCCGCTGCAAAACCCGCTGGCGGCGCCGCCGAAGCTGGTAAAGCGCCTCTTCGTGGTCGGACCAAATCATCATCCCTCGCCGGTCTCAAGCGGAGGCCCGCGATAGACCACCAGAGTAGCGTCCGGCGACCGCGCTCGGGATCGTTCATGCCCGGTCATACTCGTCGTCGTGAAGCGGGACGATGGGCCGTTCGCCTTCCCGCCCAGCGGTGCCCGGCCGAGCCACTGGCAGATCCCGCACCGGGCATCGGTGTGCCCATGGCGTAATTGGAGTCCGGTTCCGATGGCGAGCTCCTCGGCCAGCCCGAACCGGGCCATGAACGCCGGGATCGACAAACCCGGTGAGCTCGGCAATCCGGCCGGCCGTCCGGCCCGTCGTCTGGCCAGGGCTCCAGCCAGACCGGTCCCGCCACCGGCTCACCGAGATCGCCGGTGTCCTAACCCGCCATCAGTCGCTCGAAGGCCGCCGAATCACCCCGGCTGGCAGAGGCCAGCAGCTCCGGCCCGGGCGGCGCGTCCACGTCGTCCACCGGGACCATCATTCCAGCCGCGAGCGCCCCGCTGTGCATGGCCCTCACGGCGGCCGACGGACTTCGAGCTGGTGACGATCCCGGCGCCGCGGCCAGCGGCGGCAGCGCGGGTACGCGCTCCACTGGCGATGCGCCGGGCGCAGCCGGCCGCGATCGACTCAGCCGGCGTAGCGGCAACGCTCGATCAGGGCCGCATGGGGCGCTGATAGCCGGGCGTTCACCAGCGGATCAGCGTCGTGCGGCGGGGACGGCTCACCTTCAGGCGGCATCCAGGAGGCAAGCCGGGGAGCTCGCCGCCAGCTGGTCAGGCCGGCGGGGCGAAAAGCTCGAGGGCGATGTTGTCGGGGTCGCGGAACGACAGGCCAGAGCCGTAGCCGGCGTCGACGATGCCGCCGTGGGCGACGCCGAGCTCATCGAGGCGGGCTGCCCATTCGACGAGCTCGTCGCGGCTGGCGCAGCCGAACGCGATGTGATCCAGGCCCGGCTTGCGCTCGTCGAACGGCGCGTCACCGGCCAGATCCGGGAAGCCGTGCAGCCCGAGCAGCGTGTTGCCGAGCTGGTAGACGATGTGCCGGAACGGGCCGGTGTCCTCGTCGAGGACCGGTTTGACACCGAGGACATTGGTGTACCAGGCCTCGCTGGCGGCGAGGTCTGTGACGGTCACGGCGACGTGTGAGACGGCGGGAATGGTTGCCGGGATGGCCACAGTAATTCTCCTTTACACGTGACGGTTACAGATGATTATTCCGGAGCCCCTGTTGGCCCGGCGCGCTGGCCTTGGTCCGGCGCGCCGGTCACAGGCCGCGGCCGGAAAGCCCGGCCGGGTGCGGCTTCCATCGCGGCTGCGGCAAGGGAAGCTGGCCCGCGCGCGGCCGCGACCACCGGATGCGCCCAGCGCCGCCGGAGATCTGGGGTAGATGCCCTAAGCGACCCGGTAGAGCTCGTACTCGATCCGCTCAGGTCCGGCCAGCCGGCCGCGGGCGATGAACAGGCTGTGCGTGAGCCAGCTGTAGTTGTCGTTGCCGACGTCGAATTGGGGTGTCATGCACATGTACTGGTCGGCAAAGGTGGTCTCACGGCCGCTCGCCAGGGCCCGGGAGAACCCCTCGTCACCGCGGATCAGCGCCGCGTCGTAGCGCATGAGAATCAGCGCCCCGTCGTCGGTGCGGAACTGTGTTCGCTGGTCCTGGCGGCGAATGCCGTTGCTTTCTATCCGGATCCAATCGGTCCCTGGCATCGCCAGGCTCGCCGAGATCCGCGGTCCGGAGAGCGTGGCTTCCGCGATCTTCCAGCACAGGCGGGATGGGGAGCCGATAGCTGGCCCCAGCGGCCCCCCGACTCGCTCCGCGAACGTCATTTCGAACTCGAGCTCAAGCAGCCGTGCGCACCCTCCTCGCGATCTGGGTCCGTTTCCCATCGGTTCTGCACGCCACTCCCTGGCGTTGCCAGCACGTTAGGCGGCCGGGGGCCTGCCGGTGCGGACACCGGCTGAGGCGAGGCCGGCGGCGCGCTTCTCCGCCGTTTGGCTAGGGCATCTACCCCCGATGCATGAGGAACCAGCCGGAATGCGGTGCCAGAGTCGGTCCCGGTCAAACCCTTCCTGGTGCCGGCGGAGCCCGCCGCCGCCTCCGGACGTCCGGGAGTTGAGAGGATATGACTGCGATAGGCGGCCAGGATCTGGACAGCCTGCGCGAACGGCTGTCCGGCCGGGTGATCACGGCCACCGACAGCGACTACGACCGGGCACGATCGGTCTGGAACGGCGCCATCAACCATCGGCCGGCCATTGTCGCGCGCTGCGGCGACCCAGCCGACGTGGCCGCCGCGATCAGCTTCGCCCGGGGCGCAGACCTGGAGATCTCGGTACGCGGCGGCGCCCACAACTTCGGTGGCGCCTCGGTGGGGGACGACGGGCTGACCATCGACCTCAGCCCGCTACGTCACATCTCTGTCGATCCGTCGGCGCGCACCGCCCGGTGCGGTGGGGGCGCCACCTGGGCACAACTGGACGCCGCTACTCAGGCCCACGGCCTGGCCACGCCAGGTGGCACCATCAGCCACACCGGGGTCGGCGGCCTGACTCTCGGCGGCGGATTCGGGTGGCTCAGCCACCAGTTCGGGCTGAGCTGCGACAACCTGATATCCGCCGAACTGGTCACCGCCGAAGGGGCGATCCTGCGCACCTCGGCCGAATGAGCGCCCCGACCTGTTCTGGGCGTTGCGCGGCGGCGGTGGCAACTTCGGGGTCGTCACCGAGTTCGAGTTCCAGCTGCACCCGGTAGGGCCGCTCGTTCAGCTTGGCCTGTTCTTCTGGGGCCTCGACGACGGCCCCGCCGCGCTCGCGCTCGCCCAGCAGGTCACCGCGGCCCTGCCGGATCGGATGGGCGCGATTATCGCCGCGATCAACGCCCCGCCCGCGCCGTTCGTGCCAGAAAGGCACCGCCTCCAGCCCGGCTACGCGCTGATAGTCGCGGGGTTCGGGGCCGACGCGGCGCACGCCCGGCTGGCCGAGCACGTGCGCACCGCCTTGCCTCCGCTGTTCGAGTTCGTGACCCCCATCCCATACGTGGAGTTGCAGCACATGCTCGACGAATCCGCACCGTGGGGGATCCTGGCTTACGAGAAAGCGCTGTATCTCGACGGCCTGTCCGCAGAGGTGATCACGGCAATCACCGATCGCGTCCCGGGCAAGCGGTCCCCGATGTCACAGGTGCTCGCCTTCCCGATGGGCGGCGCCTACTGCGAGGTCCCCGACGAGGCGACCGCGTTCGGCGGCTCGCGCGCCCCCGGCATCGTGATTGGCTTCGCCGCCGTCGCACCAGAACCGGCGCTGCTCGCCGCCGACCGAGACTGGGTGCGCCAGTCCTGGGAGCGGTTGCTGCCGCACGCTACCGGGCCCGGCAGCTACGTCAACTTCATGACTGAATACGAGACTGACCGGGTCCGCGCCAGCTACGGACCGGCCAAGTACCAACGGCTAGCCAAGATCAAATACCGCTACGACCCAGACAACATCTTCCACCGCAACCCCAACATCAGCCCAGCGGGATGAATCGCAGCAGGCGGCGGCCCATTCGCCGTCCTTAGACGGGCGGCGTTTGCGCGGCCCCGTTCATGGGCCGCACCAGCAGCCGCGGCAGGGAAGCGGCGGCAGCGAAGCCGCGGCAGGGAAACGGAGCAGGTGACAATGCTCTACAGGCTCGCGGCCTGGTGGCAGCAGCAGCGCGTCCGGTGGCACTCGCTCACCTGCGTGTGCCGCAAGTGCCTCGCGGCCGATCAGTACGCTTGTGGCCACGTCAGCGGCAGGCTGGTGAGCAGGCGTGCGCTGCGGCGGATGGAAGCCGGCCGACGGCGTTCGCCCCGTTCGGCAGGCTGCGGCTAGCCCGGTAATTCGCACATGGACGTAGGTCAACTCCGGTGGCCTGGATCCGGTGTCCTGGCGGGCGGGTAGGGTCCACGCCTAGCAGTTCCAGCAGCCGGGCCTGGACCGGGTCCGGCCTGATGATCTGCGCGGGTGTCGTGGCGGTCGCGGCGTTCAGTTGCGGGCTGGCCAGGGCGGTGAGGATGAGCCGGCCGGTCGGCCGGGCGGGCTGCCGGTTGTACAGGCCGTCGATCCTGGTTTGCGGGGCGAGGCTGCGGCGGGCTTCCCGCTCGATCAGGCAGAAGATCAGGAGCGTGAGGCTGATCACGGTGATCAGGGCGGCGATGCGCCGGTTGCTGTTCAGGAACATCGGCGCGACCGCGAGCGGTCCTTTCAGGTTGCCGTAGCGGCGTTCCGCGGCTTCCTGGCCTTTGTAGCGCAGCAGCACCTCGGTGGCGGTGATGCTGGCGTCCAGGCTGGTGAGCAGCGCGTACCAGCCGTCGGTGGCGGCTTCGGCGTCGATGGTGTCCTGATCGAGGCACCAGGTGAGGGCTGGTTTCCCGGGCCGGCCGGGAGCCGGGGCCCCGGCGGCCCTCTCGGCGGCGCTGGTCACCTCGCTGGTGCCGCCGCCGGGCCGGTGCCGGCGGTGTAGCGAAGGTAGGGGCCGACCTTACTGCTGGTGGCGATCTGCCGGAGCCGGTCGGTGACGGCTTTGTCGTCGGGGTAGAACCGGCCGCCCAGGCCGCGGGCCAGGCGGTCCGGGGTCGTCCCGGGCGCGGGCGAGCTTCTTGGCGCGGCTGGCCGCGGCGGCGGCGGCGCGGGCGCTGGTGTGCACGAAGATACGGCGCACTTCGATGGACGGGTCCTTTTTCCGCTTGGGGTTGCGGATCGTAAACGGCCGGGCGTCTTCGAGGACGTGCCAGCGGCCCCGTTGCTCCGGGCTCTTATCCTCATCCCGCTGGGCGATGTAGCTGACCCCGGTGGCCTGGGCCAGGTCGCAGGCGGCCAGTTCCGCGGCCTTGGCGTAGGTTTTGGAGGCCTGCGGAAACCTTTGTGCCCGGGGTCTTCTGCTGACGGCTTCGACGTCGATGCCGTGCGCGGCGCCGGCCTCGGCGACGCTGCGCTGGTATCCGGCGTCCACCCAGGTCTTGGTCACGCCGGGATGGCGGGCGGCCAGTTCGGAGACCACGGCCCGCCCGCCGGGAGTGTCTTGCACGCTGGCCGCGGTGACCAGCACCACCAGCAGCAGGCCGAGGGTGCCGGTGGCGATGTGCCGTTTGCGGCCCTTGATCCGTTTGGCGGCGTCTATTCCTTGCGAACGCTCCGGCACGTTGGATGACGTCTTCACCGACTGGGCGTCCACCAGCGCCGCCGTCGGCTCCGCGGCGCGCCCGGCCCGACGTCCGCCCAGGTCAGCCAGCAGATATATCCGTTCAAGATCGCGCAAGTTCAGGTTAGGGGCAGCCACGGAATCGAATTCAGGCAGGACGGCGACTGCGCAGATCGCGGTGATATGCGTGCCGCCACAGGCGCGGTTGCCCTGGCTCATCGACGCTCGGCCATAGCGGAGATGAGCGTACCTGGGCGTAGCGGCGAGCATTTAGTGTTAGGGCATGAGTTCGCACGCACGCTTCACCCTCGACGAGGCCCGCGCCGCGGGTGAGCGGATCGGGATCGCCTGGGACGCTTCTCCGTTCAGCCTCGAGCAGTTCCAGATGGGAATGGACGTCGAGCTTGAGCACGGCACCCGCGACCCGGAGACGAATGTCACCGACGACGACGTCATCGTGACAGCGAAGATCGCGCGGGCCCACCTCAATGAGTTCCCGGACTACTACACGCGGCTTGCCAAGATGGAAGCCGAGGCGGAGGCGGACGGGACCATGCCGGGGGAGTGAGCGCGCAGGCTTCGCGGTCGCCGGGCCGCGCAGCCTGCGCGCCCGGCCAGCAATACTGCTACCGTCGCCGCCCCAGGGGGGTGAGGGTCGGCCCGGCTGCTGACTGCCATAGCGTGGCCCAGCCCGCGACATTCGAAGGCCACTACATCAGCAGGGGCAGCCGCACCTACTCCCTGGTACCCCGGAGAAGCACGGGTCGCTGTCCCTTGGGGGAGAGCGTCAGCGCGGCACATCCGCGCGGCGCGCCTGGCGCCGATGATCTTCTGCCGTCTGGGGCGGAGCCGACGCTGTCGGCGCCCGGGGATGGCGGCAGGCATGTCGCCGAGGAGCTGGCGGCGGCCGGGGTCACCGCGCACCTGGGCGAGCCGGCCGACACCGCGGCGGCGCGCGGCCCGAAGAAACGTGCGCTGCTGGAGCCCGTGCAGCACCTCCGCGACGGCCCGCGGGCTCACGCCGTGCAGGCTGACCTGCCCTGGTCCTTCGATCGCCGGCTCGCTTGCCCGCCACTCGGCCTCGTCGAAGGACGGACCGGATCGCAGCGCGCGGACGCGCTCGTAATGAGCACGGCAATAGCGGCGGTCCCTGCGCTCGCGTCCGCACGCCGGCACCTGGCACAGCCCGTCAGCGGTCACGACGGGGACCAGCCGCATCCCGTCACCATGCCCGGCCGCGGACCTGCCGCCCGCCGCGATGGCAGGTTCTGCAGCGCCGTCGCGCCTGGAACGCCCCGCATTCACGGTCACGGCCATACAGCGGGTTCCCGCATCCCGGCGACGGGCACGCCCGCCAGCCCAGCAGCAAGTGCCCAGACGGCAGCGAGGGCACCCGGCTGCCGGGATCCCATCCGGCTTCGGCCAGGAAAGCCGGATCGGCCAGCCTCGTCAGCCGCGCAACGACGGCGCCGATTTTGTCCTCCCAGCGGGAGATGGTCCGGGCCAAGGGTGACAAGCCGTCGCCGGAGCGGCCGCGCCGCCCGTACTTCTCCCGCACCAGCCACCGCCGCACGTCCCCGGTCATCTTCACGGCGAGCTGCACGACATGGAATAAGTCCACGACGAGCCGGGCGGCTGGCAGCATCCGGCGCACCGCCGAGGCGTAGATGGAGCACATGCCGGTCGCGACGATCTGGACGGCGTCCCGCCAGGCCGGGGAGCCCTGGGCGAGCCAGTACGCGGCGTCATCGGCGGTCCGGCCCTCCACCTGCCCCAGCAGCCCCTGATCCCCGGACAGGTCAAAAAAGCACGAGTGCCAGCAGTCCGCCAGCAGCACATACTCCCCGCTGCCGTCGTCACGGGCGAACCGGGGCCGGCCCCGGCAGTGCTCATCAATCCCCAGATGCGCCACCAGCGACGGCGGCCGCTCCAGCACAGGATCGGCGCGGTCAGCGAACGCCTCGTGCACCACCGGCCACGACAGCCCGCATTCGCGCGCCGCCTGCGCCACCGTCCGCCCCCCGTCGGCGACCAGGCCCGCCGCATGCCCGCGCAGCCGGGCGGTGACCCGGCAGCGCGGCGGGACCTGCGCGACGGACTCGGTGAACGTCTTACCCGGGCACGAGGGCTCCCGGCATTCCAGCCGCCGCTTCACCCACCGCACCGCGACCTCGTCCTGGCCGTGCCGAAGATCCGCCGGGCGCGTCGTCACGTACTCCCGGACACGGGCGGACACCGTCCCGCAGCCGGGACACGCCGCTGCCGCCGGATCCGCCGTCACCACCCATACCGTCCGGCCGCCGCCGGCCTCGGCATCCACCTCGACGACATCCACGCCATCCAGCGCGAACAGCCGCGTCGCCATATCCTGGCTCACGTGCCCGTGGCTCTCTAGTGATCACGATTCCATGGAAAGAACCGTGATCTTGAGGACCACGGGCACACTCACGGACCGGCACGCCGCGACTACTACACCGGCCAACGCCCATCACGACTACCCCCGCGTGGCCGCACAGGCCAGAACGCGGCAGGGCCGCCGAATAAATCACACTCAGTCACCGAGCGACCCACTACCCCGCTCAAGTTCGTAGA
>CAVSEV010000014.1:0-186050 GCA_963727015.1 uncultured Actinomycetota bacterium
CGCGCGGCCGCGGCGGCGCTGCACAGGGCATTGCGGCTGTGGCGCGGGCCGCTGTGCGGCGGCCTGGCCAGCCCGCTGCTGGCGGCGGAGCGGGACCGGCTGGCCGAAGAGCGGATCACGGCGGTGGAGGAGCGCCTCGAGGCGGACCTGGCCCTCGGCGGTCACCGGGACCTGGTCGCCGAGCTGCAGCACCTCGCCGCCGCCCAGCCGATGCGCGAACGGCTGCGTGGCCTGCTCATGCTGGCGTTATACCGCTGCGGCCGCAGGCCGAAGCCCTCGCCGTGTACCGCGACACCCGCCGGTACCTGCGCGACGAGCTCGGCGTCGATCCGACCGCCCAGCTGCAGCACCTGCACCAGCAGATCCTGTGCGCCGACCCGGCCGTCGCGGCACCGGCTCCGGCCGGCACCGTCACCGGTGGCGTGACGGCCGCAGACGAGACGGCCTTCGGCATGACGGCCGCAGGCACGACGGCCGCAGGCACGACGGCCGCAGGCACGACGGCCGCAGGCACGACGGCCGCAGGCACGACGGCCGCAGGCATGACGGCCGCAGGCATGACGGCCGCCCTGGGGGGCGGCCGCGGGTTGCCGTCTGCTGCCGCGGCTGCTGGCCTGGGGGTGTTTGTCGGCCGGATCGATGAGCTGGCCGTGCTGGCGGCGGCTGCGGCGGCGGCGCGCCGCGGCGAGCCCAAGGTTGTGCTGGTCGAGGGCGACGCGGGGATCGGCAAGTCGACCCTGCTGCGCGGTTCGCGGCGGGGCTGGCCGACGCGGCGGTGCTGCGGGCCAGCGGCGATGAGACGGAGCTGTTGCTGCCGTACGGCATCGTGGGCCAGCTCGTCGCCAGCGCCCGCGGCGCGGGCGGCAGCCCGCCGGGGTTGCTGGCCAGCGAGCTGGCCGACGGGGTCGACCCGCTCGCGGTCGGCGCCGAGCTGGTCGGCTGGCTGGGCCAGTACCCGGGGATGGTGCTGGTGGTCGTCGATGACCTGCAGTGGGCGGATGGGCCGTCGGCGCGGGCGTTGCTGTTCGCGGTACGCAGGCTGCAGGCCGATCAGGCGCTGGTGGTGGTGTCGGCCCGGACCGGGGGGCTGTCCCGGCTGGGTGAGGGCTGGCAGCGTTTCCTTGCCGGCGACCACCGGGCGAGCCGGTCCGCCTGGCCGGCCTGGGGCCCGAGGACGTAATGGCGCTGAGCCGGGCGCTGGGCGCCGGGAGTTGCCGCGCCGCACGGCCGGACGGCTGCTCGAGCACACCGGCGGGAACCCGCTGTACTGCCGGGCTGTGCTGGAGGAGATCGGGGCCGGGGGCCTGGACCGGCCGGGCTGGGCGCCGGGTGTGCCGCGGTCGCTGGCCGGGGTGGTGCTGACGCGGGTGGGCTCGCTGAGCCCGGCGGCCAGGGATCTGGTGGCAGCGGCGGCGGTGCTGGGCTCCTGCTGCGGGCTTGCGGCGGCGGCCGCCCTGGCCGGCCTGGGCGATCCGCTGCCGGGCCTTGGGGAGGCGGTGGCGGCGGGGGTCTTGATCGAGCAGCCCGACGGGGCCGGCGGGGCCGGAATCGTGTTCAGCCATTTGCTGGTGCAGCGGGCCGTGTACGGCGATCTGAGCCCGGCGCGGCGGCGCCGGTTGCACCAGCGGGCGGCGGGCCTGGTGGATCGGGACCGGGCGCTGGGGCACCGGGTGGCGGCTGCGGTGGGCCCGGATGACGTGCTGGCGGGCGAGCTTGAGGTGGCCGCCCGAGAGGCCGTGGGCCTGGGCCGGGCGGCGCAGGCTTCGGCCTTGCTGGCGCAGGCGGCGGCCAGCAGTGAGCCTGCGGCGGCCGATCGCCGCCTGCTGGACGCGCTGGAGATCCTGGTCTTTTACGGCGAGGTCGCCGAGGCGGAGAGCCTTGCCGCCCGGGTGGTGGCCACCGGGCCGGGCGCGCGGCGCAGCTGGCTACTGGGCGCGCTGGATTTCATCGCCGGTCGGGCCGCTGCGGCCGAGGCCCGCCTGCTGGAGGCATGGCAGACCCACGACCCGGCACGGGATGCGTTCGTGGGCGCCGCGGCCGCCACCCATTTGACGGCGTTCTGCCTGCTGGCGGGCCGGATCCCGGAGGCGATCGGATGGGGCGAGCGGGCGGCGGCGCCCGCCGCCCCGTCCGCCGTGCGCCACGACGCCATGGGCCTGCTCGCCATAGCCCTTTCTATCGATAGGCGGGGACCGGAGGGTCTGGCCCGGCTGGCGTTCCTGCCCGCCGCCCCGTCCGAGGTATCGCGGGAGGACACGGACACGCTCGTTATGAGGGGCATGGCCAGGGTCTTGGCCGAGGATCTGGCCGGGGCGATCGCCGATCTTTCCACCGCGGCGGCGCGGCTGCGCGCCGGTGTCCCGCTGCGCACCGCCAGCGTGTGCCTGAGCTACCTGGCGACCGCCGAGCACTCCCTCGGATCCTGGGACGACGCCGTGGTGCACGGCGAGTTGGCGGTCTCGCTTGCCCAGGACGCCGGCCGGGTGTGGGAGTTCGGCCTGGTGCACAGTGTCGCTGCTATCGTCCGCGCGGCCCGCGGCGACTGGGAGCTCGCCAGCGCGCACGTCCGCACGGCAGCCGATGCCGCCCAGGCCCTCGGCGACTGGGGTCGATCGGCGCTGCCGCCATCGCCCGGGAGTTCGTGGCCATGGCCCGGGGCGATCTTGAGGGCGTCGTCGACTCCGCCGAGGCCCTGCGCGCCACGGGCAGGGCGGAGTTCCTGAGCCTCGTGGGTGGCTACAGCTGGCGAATCCTCGAGATCGACGCCCTCATCGGCTTGGCCCGCCCCGCTCAGGCGGAAACGGCCCTGGCCGAGCTGGAAGCGGCCCTGTCACCGGCTGGCCCGGCGTCGGCCATCGTCGCCGCCGCCCGGCTGCGCGGCGACCTGGCCACCGCGACCGGGCACCAGGCCGCTGCCGCCGCGGCGTTCGAGAAGGCCTGGCGGCACGCCCAGGGCCTGCGGGTGCCGCTGGCCCTGGCCCAGCTCGAGATCTCCCACGGCCGTTACCTGCGCGCCGCCGGCCAGCCGGAACAGGCCGTCGCCAGCCTGCGCTCCGCCCGGCAGCGCCTGATCACCCTGGGCGCCCGGCCCTACCTGGAGACCTGTGACCGGGAACTCGCCGCCGCCGCGCCCGCAGGACCAGAAACCGCGCCCGCTCTGTCTGGCCTGACTCCGGCCGAGCAAGCGGTGGCGCGCCTCGTCGCCACCGGCCGCTCCAACCGCCAGGCGGCCGCCGAGCTCTACATCAGTGTCAAAACCGTCGAGTTCCACCTCAGGCACGTCTACGCCAAGCTCGGCATCCAATCCCGGCACGACCTCATCACCCGCGGCGAGCTGCGATGAGCCGGCCGAAGCTACGCCCAGATTGCCGTCAGTAAGTGACAGAGTGATCGCGCCGGCACCTGCTATCTGGTGAGATGTCTAGCGCCCGATGGGGGCGCGCGGGGCGGCCGCCTGCCCGGTCAGGGTGTCCACCGGGGCCTCCGGACTGCCGCTGGCGGTGCAGGCGTATCCAGGGTCGACGGGGGTGATCGCGCAGTTCAGGCTGGTTCCCGCGTCGGTGAAGGTAACGCTGTGCGCGCCGCCGAAAGCGTAGGTCACGGTGACGGCGCCGCTGGAGGGTACCGTGGCGGTCCAGTGATCAGTCGCCCCGGCTCCCAGGGTGCCTGCGGGCGGTGTGGTGAAGGTCCCGCCCGGATCAGAGGTACTGGTCAGCGTCAGGGCGCCCGCTGTGTCGTTGACCGTCTCGCCGGTGACCGGCGGGACCTGCGAGATAATGTCCTCGACGGTGTCGCCCACATCCTGGACGTTGCAGTTGTACCCCGGGTCGGCGGGGGTGATCGCGCAGGTTCCGGCTGCGTTCGTCGGATCGGTGAAGGTCACGGTGTGGCTGCCGTCGAACCTGTAGGCCAGGCTGACTGCGCGCCCGGCCGGCACTGTGACGGCCCAGGGATCTTGTGTTCCGCTCTGTACGTGAGAACCGGGCGGCGTGGTGAACGTGCCGCCGGGCGCCGAGGAACTGGTCAGGGCCAGCGGGCCGACGGTGGAGTTCTGAGTCACGCCCGTAATCCCAGCGGGAACCGGCCCGGTGAGGGTATCTACCGGGGCCTGGGTGGTGCCGCCGGCGGTGCAGGTATATCCGGGGTCGGCGGGGGTGATCGCGCAGGTCTGGCTGGTTCCGGCGTCAGTGAAGGTCACGCCGTGCGCGCCGTCAAAAGCGTAAGTGATGGCGATCGGGCCGCTGGAGGGTACCGTCGCGATCCAGTGATCGGTCGCCTCGGTCCCCAGCGCACTCGCCGGCGGCGTGGTAAAGGCCCCGCCGGAGTCTGAGGTGCCGGTCAGCGCCAGGGTGCCGGCCGTGTTGTTGACCGTCTCACCCGTGACCGGCGGGACCTGCGAGATCGGGGACCGCATGATGGAGTCCGTGACGCTCCCGTCCGCCGTTCCCGCATTGCAGGTGTATTCAGGGTCGGCGGGGGCGATGGCGCAGGTTCCGCTTCCGGTGGCTGGGTTGGTGAAGGTCAGCCTGTGCCTGCCGTGGAACCGGTAGGTGAGGCTTACTGAGCCGCCAGCCGGTACGGTGGCGGCCCACGGATCTTGTGCCTGGCTCCGCACGACGGAGCCGGGCGGCGTAGTGAACGTCCCGCCGGGCGCCGAGGAACTGACCAGGATCAGCGGGCCGGCGATATCGTTCTACGTCGCACCGGAGATCGCAACCGGGGGTGACGACCCCAGCACCGAATCGGTGAAGGTGATCGTAGTGGTCCCGGTTGCCTTGCAGGAAACCCCCGTCGGAAGGCCGCTGGCACTGCAGATCGGGGGCCGGTCCGTCCCGTCGCTCTCGGTTGTGAGAATGACGAGGATCTGGCCGGAAAGGGTGACGCTGCCCCGGTGAACGGTGTAGGCCACGTATCCCTGCTGGCCGTATGCCTCGTCGATTTCGGCGGACGTGTTCGCGGCGATGGTCAAGGGCGCGGTTATCTGGCCTACCCGGTTGCCGGTAATCAGCTGAAGCGGGTCGGCGGACGCGTTGTCGAACGTGTACATGCCGCCGGTCGGCGGGGGCGCCGCGGTGGCGGCACCGCGAGCCGCCCCGGCCGCGCCTTGCTGGGCGTCCGCGTGCGCGACGGCGGGAAGGAGAAGCCCGCTACCGGTGAGGACGGCGGCAGCCGCCAGGCCGCCGGTGAGTTCCCTGATCCTGAGCCTCATTGACCTCTATGCTCCTGCACGTCAGCCCACAGCGCGCGCTCCGGGAACGGACACCATTCGCCACTATCCGCCTTATCCGGGCCGGAGTCCATCACTCGGACTCGCTGTCCCCGAAGGTACATTTTGTGCGCCAATATCGGCGCTATATTGGCGGCTTCGCCCCAGCGCATCGGGACGGGCGGAGGCGTGGTGGCTGGCCAGCGCCGTCTGCAGCGCCGCGGCCTTGCCCGCGGCGGCGAGCTCGCCCAGCTTGCGGCGGATCGTCTTGACCTCCGGCGCCCCGGTCCAGGCGGGGACCCGGCCCAGCGCGGCCGGGGGAAACGCGGCTGGCGCCCTCGGCCGCGGCTCGCGCAGCAGCGCCAGGAACACCAGCAGGACCAGCATCACTTCAAGCCCGTAAAACCCTGGGCAGCCTGGCCTACTCCCCGGGGGCGGGATGTTCCGGGTGCCCGTCGCCGTGGCCGTTGCCCGCATGATCGCCGAGCGGGATTCCCTCGTTGAAGACGTGCTTCAGCCGCAACCTGACCCTGCCCATGCCGTGCCGCGTCTCGGGGGCGAGCACGCGGTTTGCCCCTGCCGCCGCTGCCGCTGGCGGCAGCGCGGGCACCTGCTCCCTGCTCGGCGATCACCGCCCGTGCATCCTCGTCCGCGGGCCTGGTCACCTCGATGAACTCGCCGGTGGGCAGCTGCCGGATTATGCCGGTCTCCACGCCATGCTCCAGCAGTTCGCGGTCCTTGCGCTGCAGGCCCAGGCAGACCCGTTTGGTGACGATGTAGACGGCGATCGGCCCGAGGATAAGGGTGACCCGGCCGAACCAGGTCGTCCAGTACAGCTGGACGTCGAAGAACCGCGCGATCAGGTCGTTGCCGCCGATCAGCCACAGCACGCCGTAGAAGGTGACACCCGCCATGCCGATGGCGCTGCGGGTAGGCGCATCGCGCGGCCGGTGAAGGACATGGTGCTCCCGTTTATCCCCAGTCACCCATTGCTCGAGGAACGGGTACAGCGCCAGACCCGTTAGTCAGCGCCCCGAGAACGAGGAGAGCGGGGATGAACACGCTCAGGCTGAGGCTGTGTCCGAGGAGGTTGATCTGCCAGGCCGGCATCATCCGCAACGCGCCCTCCAGCCAGCCCATGTAGAAGTCGGCCTGCGAATCCGCCGAGCCCGCGGCGGGGTTGTAGGGACCGAACAGCCAGATCGGGTTTATCTGGGCGAATGTGGCGAGCCCCGCGCAGGCCGCGAAGACGAAGAAGAAGAATGCGCCCGTCTTGGCCATGAAGTACGGGTACACCGGCGCTCCCACCACGTTGCGCCCTGTGCGGCCCTTGCCCGGCATCTGGGTGTGCTTCTGGTGGAACATGACGAACAGATGCGCACTCACCAGCGCCAGGATGATCCCGGGCAGCAGCAGCACGTGAACGACGTAGAGCCGCGGGATCAGGTCGTGCCCGGGGAACTGGCCGCCGAGCACGAAAAAGGTCACGTACGTGCCGACGATCGGGATCGACAGCAGCACGCCCTCCAGGATCCGCAGCCCCGTGCCGCTGAGCAGGTCATCGGGCAGTGAGTAGCCGAGGTAACCCTCGACGATGGCCAACGCGAACAGGGTGACGCCGATCAGCCAGTTGATCTCGCGCGGCTTGCGGAAGGCGCCAGTGAAGAAGATCCGCAACAGGTGCGCCATGATCGCCGCGAGGAAGAGCAGCGAGGCCCAGTGGTGGATCTGGCGCATCAGCAGGCCGCCGCGGACATCGAAGCTGATATTCAGGGTCGAGGCGTACGCCTCGCTCATCCGCACGCCGTCAAGCTTGGTGTAGGAGCCGTGGTAGATGACATCTGTCATGCTCGGCTTGAAGAACAGCGTGAGGAATGTCCCCGTCAGCAGCAGGATGACGAAGGAATACAAGGCGATCTCGCCGAGCAGGAACGACCAGTGATCGGGAAAGATCTTCCTGAGAAAACCACGCACCGGCCGGGCAGTGCGGAAACGGTCATCGAGATAGCCGCCGGTACGGCGCGTTGCATTCGCCGGAGCGTTCATCCTGCCTCCCTGGCCGCCGCCGCGGCGAGCGCACGGATGAGGTTCGCTGGGCACCCGGCTCAGCTCCACCCCCCGCGCCGTGCGCGAGCAGCAGCTCTGGGCCTGACCGCCGATGCTGGCACCGGCGTGTTCACCATCACTGGATGCCCGGACGGGTCACCAGGCCGCGGAATCACTCCGGTTCATCGTGGCCCCCTTGCTGAGGCCGTGTCGCCAGGGTTGTTCCCTAGGTTTGGCCCTAGGTATGTTTCGTGGATCTTCGACCCCCCTGGACCCGCTGCGCTGAGGCTTCGCCGTGATACCGCATAAGCCCCGGTCCCGGGCCGCGATGGGGCTATGCGGCTTTCGCGACCTCGCGGACGGCGCGGACCGGTGGAATGAGTCCTTCGGCTACGGCGTCCACACGGGAATACCTTGCGCCTCCATCCGGGCCAGGCATTCCTGATGATCTGCACATATGCGGTCGCCGCTCGACGTGGGCAGCGTGCGCGACTCGGTGGTGCCGCAGGCGTCGCACTTGCCTGGTGCTGCGGCGACCTGGCACGCGGACGAGCCCCGCTGCGCCTGGTGCGGGACGCCGAACATCAATTCAGCGCCTGCGCCGGTTATCGGCAAACACGACGCGAATGCAGCCGCCGGGCAAGCTGCCGCACGCCTCCAATGCCGTGCGGTCAGACCCGGCCGTGGGGTGGCTGATCCCGGCCTGGTTCGCGATGGTCGGATGGGCGCCCGTCGACGCCAGCAGTACCTGCCCGGCCAGCTCCCGCAGGGCGGCCCGGCTCAGGCGCGGCGCGAAGACCGGCTCGTTCCTGACGCCTGGGCCCACGATCACGCAAGCCCGTCGCGCCTGGCGCTGAATGGTGCGCATGCAATTCCTCGCAGTCAGCAATTACTCGCTCACCAGCAGACTAACGGGCTTTTGTGTACCAAGGTTACGCCGAAGTAAAATTGTATTTCTCCGCCTTGCGGAGCAAGCCCCGCAAAGGCCTGGCCGGCGGGCCAATCCTGAGTGACGGCGCGGCGGAGCCGTTTCGCGGTGGTACCCGGCCCGCCGTGATCCACAGCGCGGGCGTTCCAAGTCGCGGGTGAGCCCGATCCCGGACACCCGGTCGCGGGCCGGCGGCCGGCACCGCCGCCGGCACCGGCTCCGGCGGCGCTTCGGCTGAACCGTCACGCGCCTTCCAGACGTATCCAAATGTGGGGTTTCTGATGAGGAGCCCTCGGACCTGGCGGCAGCAACGCCGTCAAAAGCAGCACCAGCCGGCCCCGCTATCCGCACCACGGGAGATGACCTCAAATGACCCCCACCATGCCGTTGCGTGCCGGCCCGCTGGCGCGTTGCTCCGGCTGCCGCAACCCGCTGGACGGCGGCCCCGTCTTGTACCGCTGCCAGACCTGCCGCCGGGCCGTGTCGGCAGCCGACGTCGACATCGGCTACCACGCCCCTGCGAGCGATGCCGCCGAGGTCATCCTGGTCGAGGCATCTTGATCGTTGGCCCCTGGGGGGCGCTCCAGCGCCACCAACGGGCCAACCACGGCGGCGATCATGGGGTGGCCCCCTGCGCCGGTGAGGCTGGCGAGGCCGGTGGGGCTAGCGGGTAGCGTCGGAACAGATAGCTAAACGGCTCACGCGTTGGGGTCTCAGCATGACGGGGGAATCCTTCTTTTTGGCTGTGGCCCACAGTGGCCACCCCCGGAACAGCGGTTGAGGACCAGCCGGGGCATCTCCCCCGCGTCGCCGGCGTGCCTGTCAACCTCGTGCCCGCGACCGTGATTCCCGCCATCTCCGCGCTCGGCTACGCCTTGCACCGCCGCGGACGATAGGACCCGGGACACTCCGGATGATCCGCTATCGGGTCACGGCCGCCCGGGCTAAGGCCGGGCTAAGGCCGACGTCCAGTCCTCCCGCGGGGCCGAAGTCCCAGTCCGCAGGGACCAATGACCCCCGTGTACGCGCGGCTGCCGGGCCTATGTTCAGGGCATTGGCCTGGGAGGCGACGATGAATCCGGACGACAGCGGGATTGCGGGGCTGGCTGGCGACAGGCCGGCGGCTACGGCGGCCGGCGACGGCAGCGCCCAGGCGCCGGGTGGCGAGGACAGCACCCCGTCGCCGGGTGGCGAGGACAGCACCCAGGCGCCGGGTGGCGAGGACAGCACCCCGTCGCCGGCCGGCCGCGGCTCAGCTGGCGAGGTTCCTGCCATCGAGCCGATGCACGGTACGCAGATCCTCGAAGAGCCGACGCTGAACAAGGGCGCGGCATTCACCCGGGCGGAGCGGGCCGCGTACGGCCTGGGCGGGCTACTGCCCTGGCGGGTCCTCACCATCGAGCAGCAGGTGCAACTCGAACTTGAGCACGTCAGGCGCAAGACCGACAACCTGGAAAAATACATCGGCCTGGCCGCGCTGCACGAGCGTAACGAGACCCTTTTCCACCGGCTGCTCGTAGACCACATCGAGGAACTTGCCCCGATCGTCTACACCCCGACGGTGGGCGACGCGTGCAGCAACTTCAGCCACATACAGCGCCGTCTGCGGGGCCTGTGGATCACGCCGGACGACATTGACCGCATCCCGGAGCTGCTGCGTAACATCGGCCGGCCAGACGTACGGCTGATTGTCGCGACCGACAACGAACGCATCCTGGGACTCGGCGACCAGGGCGCCGGCGGCATGGGAATCCCGGTAGGCAAGCTCGCGCTCTACTCCGCGTGCGCCGGCGTTCGCCCAGATCTGACGCTGGCGGTCTCGCTCGACTGCGGCACAGACAACGAAGACCTGCTCGCCGACCCGCTGTACCTCGGCTACCCGAAACCGCGCCTGCGCGGCGCCGCCTATGACGCCCTCATCGAGGCGTTCGTCGATGCCGTCCTGAACGTCTACCCGGCCGCCGTGCTGCAGTGGGAGGACTTCAAGCAGCACAACGCGATCAGGCTGCTCGACCGCTACCGCCACCGCGTCACGAGCTTCAACGACGACATCCAGGGCACCGCGGCGGTGGTCCTCGCCGGTCTCCTCGCCGCGCTGCGGCTGCGCGGCGAGCCGCTTGCCGCCCACCGGCTGGTCTTCCTCGGCGCGGGCGCGGCCGGCACCGGCATCGCGCGCCTCGCCGAGACGGTCATCCGCGACCAGGACCCCGGCGCCAACCTTCGCCGCGCGATCGTGATGCTCGACTCGCGCGGCCTCGTCTTCGAGGGGCGCGACCACCTGGACGACGACAAGCGCCCGTTCGCGCTGCCCGCGCGCGAACTGGCCGCATGCGGCTTCGCTCCCGCCAGCCACTACGACCTGGAAACCGTCGTACGGCAGATGGCCCCGACCATCCTGGTCGGCACGTCGGCGACTCCGGGCGCCTTCACCGAGCCGGTGATCCGCGAGATGGCCGCCCGCACCCCGGTGCCGATCGTGCTGCCGCTGTCCAATCCGACCGCGAAAACGGAGGCGACCCCGGCCGACGTGCTCGCGTGGAGCGAGGGGCGCGCATTGGTGGCGACCGGCAGTGCCTTCGACCCGGTGCGGGTCGGCGGCCGCGACCGCGTCATCGGGCAGGCCAACAACGTGTTCATCTTCCCCGGGGTAGGGCTCGGCGCGATCGCGTCGCGGGCACGGGAAGTGACCGACCGGATGTTCCTCGTGGCAGCGACCACGCTCGCCGACCGGGTCAGCGCGGAGCGGCTCAGCGAGGGCGCCCTCTATCCCCGCATCGCGGACCTGAGGCCGATCTCCCGTGCCATCGCCATCGCGGTGGCACGCGAGGCCTGTGCCAGCGGGGTGGCCCCGGCGATGAGCGATGACGACGTGGCGGCCGCGGTGGATGCCTCCATCTGGGCGCCTGAATACGGGGCCCTTCCGGCACCCCTCGACCAGACCGGCTCCGGGCGCGGAGCCTAACCGGTCCCCGGCCGCCCAAGCCGCTAGCGCGCGGCGGCCATTTCTGTGCGGCGAATCTGTGCGGCGAACCTGCCCGCACGCCCTGGTGCGCCCTGGCGGGGTCGCGCCAGCGGCAGCCGTTATGGAAAATGATGCTGAACGGCTGCCGCGCCGTGTCACTACCAGGGGATGGGGCTGCGCACAGCTCGCCGTCGCGCTCCGCTACCGCGCCGCCGGCACATAGGGGCTTGCGTCAGCGCCACGGCTCGACGATCGATTTCATGCCGCCGGGCTGCTGGCCGGATTCGAGGGCCTCCCTCACCTGGTTGAGCGCGTATCGAGCCGTCACCAGGGCGTCGAGGCTCGCCTCGCCGGACGCCGCTATCGCTATGGCAGCCGGCCAGGTATCGACGTAACGGAAAACACCCGTCACGTTGAGCTCCCGCGCCTGGATGACCGGCAGTGGCAGCTCCATCTCTTCCGCACCCGTCCCGACGAGCACGACCCACCCGCCCGGCACGACGGCACGCAGGCCGGATCGCACCGCAGCCGGAGCGCCTGAGCAGTCGATGAACGCGTCCACGGTCATCGGGGTGTCATCGGCCGCCGGATCGATCAGTTTGCTCGCACCGAATCGCGTCACCCCGCCACGACGAGACGGGAGCGGGTCGCAGACGACGATGTCCGTTGCGCCCGCCGCCCGCGCGGCGATCACGGTCATGGCGCCGATCGGCCCGGCGCCAGTGATGAATACGCTCGATCCCGAGCCCAATCGTGCTTTGCGCACCGCCGAAACTCCGACGGACAACGGTTCAAGCAGCGCCGCAGCGTCATCGCTCACCGAATCAGGCACGGTATGGGCGAAATCAGCGCCGATCGTCACATATTCACAAAACGCCCCGTCGACCGGCGGCGTGGCATAAAACCGCATCGAGGGGCAGAGATTCAGCCGTCCGGTCTTGCAGAGCCGGCAGCGGCGGCACGGCCGCTGTGGCTCGATCCCGACGCGGTCACCGATCCGCGCCGGGTCGACCCGGTCACCTGCCGCCACGATGCGACCGGACGCCTCATGCCCGAGAATGAGCGGCGCCTCGATCACAAAGTCGCCGATTCGCCCGTGCCGGTAGTAGTGCACGTCCGAGCCGCACACGCCGACGGACGCGACCCGGATCAGCACCTCGTCCGGTAGCGGCACCGGGACCTCACGCCTGCGCGATTCCAGCCGCCCCTGCTCGATCAGGACGCTTGCGCGCATCGTCGCCGGCACCGGGTCTGTCGTCGTCATTAATGCGCTCCTTGCCTGGCTCGATCCGTAAGCCAGGAACCTACCCGGCGCGGCGCCGTCCCTTCACCGCCGACCAGGCCGTTTCTTCGGCGGTAGCGATCGGCCGTTGCCTGCGGCTATCTCGCGAGCGCTAAGCGCGTGGATGGCTCCCGAAGTCACGGCGGCCTTGACCTGCCTGGGCCACGCCAGGCGCTCCGGCCACACCGTCGTAGACAAATGGATTTACACGGCGGGGTACTCACGGTCGGACATGTCAGGTTTGACCGTCAAAGTGAGGAGTCCTCCATGGGAGGCCACGAAGATCAGATCGTTGGCCGCTGCAAGGGCGCGCACTGGGTAGCGGATTGGCACAGTCGTTGCGGGTCGCAATGACTCCATGCTCCACAGTCGCACCGTGCGGTCCTTGCTGCCGCTGGCCAGGAAGGCGCGCCCGCCCACCGACACCGCACATACCGCATAGACCCAATCCGTGTGGCCTGTCAGGACGTGCGTCTGTTCACCGGTTGCGAGGTCCCACAACCGCACCGATTCGTCATGGCTGCCGCTGGCCAGGAGGGTGCGCCCGCCCGCCGACACCGCACATACCGCATTGACCCAACCCGTGTGGCCTGTCAGGACGTGCGTCTGTTCACCGGTTGCGGGGTCCCACAACCACACCAAGTTGTCGTGACCGGCACCGGCCAAGAGGGTGCGCCCCCCGACGGGGATTGCACACATCGCAGTGATCGATCGGTTGTGGCACACCACGATGCGCAGATGTTCGCCGGTCGCGGGATCCCACAACCTCACCGTGGTATTCCTGCTGAGGTGTCCTTCGCCGCTGGTGGCCAACAGGGTCCGCCCGCTCATCAGCACCGGACACACGGCAGAATAGTTTTCGGAGATTAGTTCCCCGTCGGCTGTAAAGCAGTAATCACCTATTAGGCGTTGTTCTTTGATGCGTAGTTCTTCGCCCGATGTGTCAAAGGTAAGGTCCCAACTGTGCCCGATGACCCTTACTTCTTCGCCGGTCGCGGGATCCCGCAGCCGGACCGTCCCATTGTGGCTACCAATGGCCACGAGGGTCCGCCCCCCGACCCGCACCGCACACACCCCGGAGACCCAGTGCGAGCTGAGGTCCGTGCCTTTGCCTTCCAGGAGGTCAGTCGGCTTGCCCGCCACAGGATCCCACAGGTGCACGGCTCCGTTGGTGCTGCCCGTGGCCAGGACGGCCCGTTCGCCCACCGGCACCGCGCACAGTGTGTCGATCGATTCTCGGAAGTTTCGGCCATCCCTGGTCTGCTCGCCGGTCGCCGGGTCCCACAGCCGTACTGTGCCGTCGAACTTGCCGCCACCGCTGGCCAGGAGGGTGCGGCCGTCCTGCGGTAGCGCGCACAGGCCTCCCCAGATCGGGCCAGTGTGGCCTACCAGAGTTCGTAGTTGCTGGCCGGTGGCGGGGTCCCACAACCGCACCGTATGGTCGTTACCGCCGCCGCTGGCCAGGAGGGTGCGGCCGTGCACCGGCACCGCGCACACCCCGAAGACCAGGCCGTGGTTTTTGAGGGTGTGTAGTTGTTGGCCCGTGGTGGGGTCCCATAGCCGCACGGTGCCGTCGTCGCCACCGCTGGCCAGGAGGGTGCGGTCGGCCATCGGCACGGCGCACACCGTGTAGACCGGGCCGGTGTGGCCCGTCATGGTCTGCGGTTGGCCGCCAGGCGAGCGAGACCGCGGCATATGGCTGTAGCAATGTGCCTTTCCGTAGTGTGGGTCGCCGCGGCCTTGCAGGGTGTGTAGTTGCTTGCCGGTGGTGGGGTCCCATAGCCGCACGGTGCCGTCGTCGCCACCGCTGGCCACCAGGGTCCGGCCATCCACCGGCACTGCACATAGCCCTCTGACTGGGTGGTGTTCTCCGGCCGGGCCGGTGCGGCTTTTCAAGGTGCGTAATTGCTGGCCGGCGGCGGGGTCCCATAGCCGCACGGTGCCGTCGTCGCCACCGCTGGCCAGGAGGGTGCGGCCGTGCACCGGCACCGCGCATACCCCGAAGACCAGGCCGGTGTGACCGTTGAAGACCCGGTTCTGTTCTCCGGTGGCGGGGTCCCATAGCCGCACGGTGCCGTCGTCGCCACCGCTGGCCAGGAGGGTGCGGCCGTGCACCGGCACCGCGCACACCCCGAAGACCAGGCCGGTGTGACCGTTGAAGACCCGGTTCTGTTCTCCGGTGGCGGGGTCCCATAGCCGCACGGTGCCGTCGTCGCCACCGCTGGCCAGAAAGGTCCGTCCGTCCGTCAGCACCGCGCACACGGCACCGACCGCGCCGATATGGCCCTCGAGGACGGCTTCTTCGTCACGGGGTGGGCCCACAGCCCAGACCGCCTGGTAAGGAGCTGAGAAATTGCCCTTGCAGTACGTGCTGCCCAGGTGCTCCAGGGCCTCGGTGACGCTGAACAGGGCAGTGCGATTTGCCGGGGTGGCGTTGAGAGCTCGCGGAGTCTTACGCAGCAGCCGGGCGCGTTCGCGTGCCAGGGGTGACGATGCCTTGCTGGCAGCAGGTACAAGGCGGCGCAGATCTGCGTACAAGAGGTAGGCGGCGTCGGTGAGCAGACGGTCGATCACGCCGCCACGGGCTGCGTGGCGGGGCAGGGAACGCAGCAGGTACTCGGGGGCGTTGCGCCATCCGCCGGAGCGGCCCTGGTCGATCAGCGCCTCGGCGATGGCTTGTTCGTCATCGACGGGCTGTGCGATCTGGGTTCGGGCGGTGAGGAGCGTGTCGTCGAGGGCTTGGTGGAAGAGGCGGAAGACGCGGGCGGGGGCTTCGGCGGTGCTGGTCTCGACGAGGAAATTAGCGGCGGAGGAGCGGGCGAAGGTCCGCAGTCGGTGCTCGCCGGGGGTGGTCCCGGTCAGGGCGGCGATGACAGTCCGCCACAGCGCGATGGGCAGACCGGGGGCCTCCGCGTAGGCCAGGGCAGTCAGCACGTCGGTAGCAGGCACGCCGTCCACGGCTGGGAGCAGGGCCAGGTAGTCAGCCAAGGCCGCGTCTACTGTGGAGGGGAAGGCGAGACGGTCCGGTGTAATGGGGCGGCGGTCCTGCATACCGTGGGTCCGGGCGATCAGCCCGGCGACTAGGAAATTGCCCTGCGCCATGGTCGCGATCTGCTCCGCCACCGGGGTGGCGACCTGCGGGTCGGCGTAGGGGTTGTCGGGGCGTTCGTCGCCGAGGAGTTGCAGGCTGGCTCGGGCATAGGCAACCAAGTCCGCCTGACTGAAGAACTCTGCGGCGTCGAGGTCCACCACGTGGGCAGAAGATCCGAAAGCGGCAAGCAGGTCACCGCCGTCGTCCTTGCGTCGGGTCCCGACCACCACACGCACGTCCAGGTCCGTGCAGGTCTCCACCAGCCGTCGCACGACACGGTGAACAATGGTGCGCGCTTGCTCGAGGCTTGTGGCCTCGTCCAGTGCGTCGATCACCACGGTGAAGCCCCTGCCCGGCCTGTCCGTCAACGCCGTGCGTAGTACGGGGGCCAGGTCGCCGACCTGGTCGGGCAGAGCAGCGGACGCGGCAGCGGCGATCTCGCGGGCGACCTCTAGGGCAGTCTTGCCCTTGGCATGCACCGCGCACGACACTGACCGTGGAGGGGCGCGGAGCGCCTCGTCCTCGGGCGGCAACATCGCGACAATGGCGGGATCCGCAGTGGTGACGATCCTCCCAAGCACCGCCGACTTGCCCACCCCGGGCGAACCTGTCACCACTAGAGCGCGCCGCTCGGGCGTCCCGGTGATCCACGCCACGATCGCGTGCAGCGCCGCAGTGCGTCCGCAGAACCGGAACCCACGCTCGGCGTCCGTGCTCACCCCGCGGGCCCGCGGGCGCCAGTGCCGCCCCGCCTCCGGATCAGCGGCCAACGTCCAACCCCACGCGGCCAAGGCGCTCTCGCCGGCGGCGGCCACGGACCAGTCGCTGAGGAGGTTCAGCTTCTGCTGCGGCAGAAACCGGTCGATCGCCCGGATCGTCAAAGCGCGTGCGTCTCCTGTGTCATCACGCGCGTGGCCCACCATGCCTACCACCGCCTGATAGTCAGCCGACCAGACGGCGGCGCCGCTATAACCGCTCTTGACGGGGTAGCGCGACTTGGTGTCTAGACGGACCCAGCCGTAGCCCAGCGCTTCGCCCACTGAGCCGTCCGCGGAGTTGCCTAGCATCCCATCGGGAAACCCGAACGACCACCACCGGCTCTCCACCAAGTCTTCGGCCTCCGGTCGGCGCAGCCGCGCGGCGAACTCCTCGGGAACCGCCTCCTCCAGAACCAGTACCGCAGCATCCTGGATATCTTGTTGGTCCGAGGGCGGTGCAATCACCTCCCGCACCAGGATCCGACGGCCGATCAGCGCTTCCGCTTTCGGGAGGGCCACCCACAGTTGGCCATGCCTCACCCAGGCCGGGCAGGCCACGTGCGCACAAGTCAGCACCCGCTGGGCATCGACCAAAAAGCCTGACCCCAACGGGGCACGGCCTCGCTCGCTGGGATGTACCGCCGCCACCCACAGGTTGGCTGCCGGCCGCAAAGGGCTCCCCATTTCGCCGATCATCCTTGGGCACTGGTGTCCGCGTCCCGCCCCTCTCCCGGACGCCAGGTCAACGCGACCTGGAAGTTAGCCTCCGCAGCAGCTTTGGCTACCAGCCAGTGCGTCGTCCCGCTGACCTTGATTCCGAACGTTATGTTCACTTCGGCTGGCCCCAACTCCGCCGCTCGGGCTAATACCACCTGTGCGGCCTCCACTGCCGGCCGCACCGCATCGCCTACCTGAGCGACTACCTGGTCGGCCCCCGCCGGATGCCAGTCGTCCGTGGGCTCGATCTCGAACTGGACCACGGTGTCCGCATCCAGCGCGTACGACACCACCTGCGATGCCACTGGCCCTCCACTCTGACCTGTTACAACATCATCCCCTCCGCCGTGACGACAGGCGGGGAGTGCGCCTTCCATAGCAGTCTCCCGCGAACCACGCCGGGTAAGCGCGCCGGGTTTCCCGCAGAGAGCCATCGACATAACCGCTCCAGGCAACGGTCGGATGCCTTCGCCCGCGCATCAGATCGTGCCAGCATGGGACAGACAGTAGTAAAGAATCCCGGAGCCATTGCTCACGAGACCCGGATTTGCTCATCCGGTGCTCATGATCATCCGGAATTGCTCACGGTTCTGCGGATCCTGCAGCCGGAGCATCGAAGATGGTATGCCGCAGCATCGCCAGTCGTGCATAGTCGATAGCGGCTTGATCCTCGTAATGGGGTGCGACATGGTCGGCGACCAGTTCGTCCAACCTCAGCGCCTGCGCGGTCCAGTCGTCACCGTGCCTGTTGATTGTGTCGAGCAGGTCCACAGCGCCTGTTAGCGCGAGGCTCAGGCCGCGTCCGAGGGTCGGATTGGTCGTGCAGACGGAGTCGCCGATCGCGTGCAGACCCGTGACGACCGGAACCGCGCCGACGACGAGGCGGCGCATGGTGTTGTGCAATCCAGCCATTGGAAAGACTTGGCTGATCGGGTCCAGCACGTCGAGCCACGCGGCGTACGTCGGGACGGTACGCAGCACCGCGGTGAATACTTCCGGGTACTTGAGCGCCCGGAAGCGGCGATCCGCGGCCAGCGGCGCCACGGCCAGCTGCATCGCCCCGTTGTCGGCGCCCCAGATAACGACGGTGAACTCGTCGAGGCTCGCGACGATGCGGGTCGTGGGCAGGCCAGGGAGCTCGGCCCCTGGGCGCAACCCGTAGTGCCGGCTGAAATAGACAATCTGCGGTGCCGTCGGCCGGAATGCCGATGCGGCGGCGGACTCCACGTCGTGCGCCGGCTGTAACGGCGCTTGCTCGAGCACCAGAACCTCGTGCCCGGCTCGCGCGAGCAACAGCGAGGCGAACAAGCCCCCAGCGCCGGCACCGACGATGGCAATCTTCAGGGCACCGTCCTCCCGTCGGGTGCTGCCAACCGGCTGCTTCCGCATCTCCCCGGCGCGCCTCCACGCCGTGACCGACACCGGTCGCTCATGGCTACAGCATCGTCCAGCGCACTCCCGCCTTGAATCCAGCGCGGTCCCGCTTTGAATTTGGCGACAGGTGAGGCAAGGGCCTTCCGTGGCGTCAGCGGCCGCCGCCCGCAAATCTTACGGTTCTTACGGTGTATTACGGGCTTAGGCTGAGCGTAACGGGGCAGACGGGGGGAACCGTGGGGCCTTCCAAGCTCATTTACGTGGCGGCGGCGACCCTGGTCATCGGCAGTGTGGGGGCTGGGCTGGGGGCGTGCGGGAGCCAGACCGGCGGTCCGTCAAATCCGGGCCAGACGCGGAGCCAGGTGCCCAGCGCCCAGCTTTCCGCGCCCAGCGCCCAGCCTTCCGCGCCCAGCGCCCGGCCTTCCGCGCCCAGCGCCCAGCTTTCCGCGCCCAGCGCCCAGCCTTCCCGCCCACCCGGCGCCCCGGCAACTGCGGGGCATCGGCCGGCGGCCGCCGCCCCGGCTTCAACCGCGGCGGTGATCCCCCAGCTGAGCGTCAGCCAGCTGGCGGGCCAGCGGGTGATTTACAGCTACAGCGGCCTGACGCCGCCGGCCGGCCTGCTCTGGCTGATCCGGCACGGCGAGGCGGCCGGGGTCATCTTCTTCACTGCCAACATCTCGAGCCGGGCCCAGATCGCCGCGGTGATCAACGAGCTTGACCGGGCCAACGCCAGCACGCTGGATCCGGTCCGGGAGCCGCTGCTGCTGATGACCGACCAGGAGGGCGGTCTGGTCCGCCGCCTGCCCGGCCAGCCCGCCCTGACGGAACACCAGATCGGGCAGTCCGCCGACCCGGCCGCGCAGGCACGCGCCGCGGGCACCGGAGCCGCGGCGAACCTGCGCGGCGCCGGCATGAACGTCAACCTGGCGCCGGTGCTCGACGTGTACCGGACGGCCGGCAATTTCATCGACCAGGACACGGCCGCTCCTACAGCTTGACATCCTCCCCACGGCTTAAGCCGGGGGATTGCAGCGGTCACCCGCTGGGGTTCCTGCTTCGCCGACGACTGCCCGCCCCGCTTACGCGGCTGGGGTCTTACACCGTCTCCACAGGCTGTCACCGCCAGCCCGGCGGCCAATACGTTGCGCGCTGCGTTGATGTCCCGGTCGTGGCGCACACCGCAGCCGGGGCACGCCCATTCGCGGACGTTCAGCGGCAGCACACCGAGCTGGTGCCCGCAACCGGAGCACGTCTTGCTCGACGGGAACCAGCGGCCGATCACGACCAGGTCGCGGCCGTACCACTGGCACTTGTACTCCAGCATGCCGCGCAGGTCCGCCCAGGCCGCGTCGGATATGGCGCGGGCCAGGGAATGGCTGCGGACCATGTTCATCACTGCGAGGTCCTCGATCACGACCGTTTGGTTTTCACGGACCAATCGAGTGGTGAGTTTGTGCAGATGGTCGCGCCGGCGGTCGGCGATCCGCGCGTGGACACGCGCGACCTTGACCCGCGCCTTCGCCCGGTTGGCCGAGCCTTTGGCCTTGCGGGCGAGCTGCCGCTGCGCCTTGGCGAGCCGGTCCCGGTCCCGCCGCTCATGCCGCGGGTTGGTGATCTTCTCCCCGGTCGAGAGCGTGGCCAGGGCGGTGATGCCCGCGTCGATGCCGACGGCACCGGTTACCGGGCCGAGCGGCCTGACCGTGGTCTGCACCAGGATCGACACGAACCACCGGCCCGCGCTGTCCCGGCAGACGGTGACAGTGGACGGTTCCGCGCCCCCGGGCAGCGGGCGCGACCACACGATCGCGAGCGGCGCGTCCATCTTGGCGAGCCACAGATGCCCGTCGCGCCACCGGAACGCGGACCGGGTGTACTCCGCCGACGCGCGGGAATGCTTCCGCGACTTGAACCTGGGGTACTTCGCCCGCTTGTCCCAGAACGCCGCGAACGCGCCCTGCAAATGGCGCAGCGCCTGCTGCAACGGCACGCAGGACACCTCACCCAGGTAGGCGAAGTCGCCGGACCGTTTCCACTCGGTGAGCAGCGCCGACGACTGCACGTAGCCGACCCGTTCCTGCCGCTGGTACCACGCCGTGGTACGGGCGTCCAGCGCCAGGTTGTAGACCTTCCGGACGCAGCCGAACGTCCGCCCAAGCTCCCGAGCCTGTGCGCCAGTCGGGTAGAAGCGGTACTTGTACGCCCGCTTGACCTGCCGCGCCATGCTTCACATTCTACCCTGCAACCTTGTGAAAGGAGGCACGCCCGTTCCTCCCCACGGCTGAACACAGGGGTTTCCCGGGCGCATTTCTGATGAACCCGAAGGCCGTATCCAGGCTCGGCGCGGACTTCATCACCGCACAGCAGCGCGGCGGGGTCGCGGCCACCGCCAAGCACTTCCCCGGCCTGGGCGCCGCCGCGGCGAATCAGGACACCGACGCGGTCCCGGTGGCGCTGAACCTGCCCGCGGCCGCGATCCGCGGCGACGACGAGTACCCGTACCGGGCGGCGATCGCGGCCGGCGTCAAGCTGGTCATGCTGTCGTGGGCGCGCTACCCATCGCTCGACACCACATACCCGGCCGGGCTGTCGCCAGCCATCGTGCAGGGCGACCTGCGGCAGCGGCTCGGCTACCGCGGCGTGACCGTCACCGACGCGCTGGAGGCAGGCGCGCTGCGCGCGTTCGGCCCGATCGGCCACCGCGGCCAGCTCGCCGCGCAAGCAGGACAGGAATGGACCTGCTGCTGTGCGCCGGCCAGACCGCCAGCGAGGGTTACCTGGCGATGGACGGGCTGGAAAGCGGCTACCACGACGGTCTGCTGACCCAGGCCGCCTTCACCGCGGCCGTCGGCCGGATCCTGGCACTGCGGGCAGGCCTCCCCGGCTAGCGCCCGGCCATCGTGAGGCAGCACTCGGACCATTGCGGCCAGATCGGCGCTGGCATCCTCGAAGTCCCAGTGCGCAGCATCTATAAGCCACTTATCGACAGCCGGATAGCGTTCCAGGTAAGGCTCCGCGGCCTGTTCCGGGTAACGCTCCGCGGCCTGTTCCGGGTAACGCTCCGCGGCCTGTTCCGGGTAACGCTCCGCGGCCTGTTCCGGGTAACGCTCCGCGGAGCGTTCCAGGTGACGCTCCGCGCCCGCGGCTGGCGGTGGCTGGGTGGGCGAGTTTCACACGGTCGGCATAGTTCTGAAGAACCAGCGACAAATCACCCGATGTAATATTGCTTGCAGTTATGGCGGTCGCGGGCCGAATGCCGCGGCAAGGCTGAGTTCGGCCGGGCCGCGCAGCCTCGCTCTGCGGCAGCGCATAGGCATCCGGTTAGCGGCTGAATTTTCCTGACTGCCACTGTTATCACCCTGCTGACCCCGGGTATTGCCGTGTTAACGGCTGGTCGTCTACATCACCCGCAAGTGATGCGGAACCACCCCCCACGCCGCGAACAGGCCGGTCATGTTGAGCCGGGTATTCGCGGCTCAAAGGCCCGCAGAGGCGCGGCCCGGGGGAAAGGACGACAGTGCGGGGACATTGGCGGAACGGATGCGGGCTGGCGGGGCGCCCTGGCCGGACGGCGTCAACGGCTGGTGATCACGGCGCTGCTGGGGCCCTGGCCCTGGTCAGCGGCCGGGGCGGCACGATCGTGGTATGGCACGGCGAGCTCAAACGTCACCGTGACCTGCGACCCGACGCTCTGCGCGGCTACGTCAATGCCGCCGGGCACGATCTGGCGCGGCGCGTGGGCGGTGCGGTCAGCGGGGGGACCAGGTAATTGGTAATGAAACGTGCCGCCGGGTCTGCTCACGAGACCAGGCAACTGGGGCAAGCGGGGAAGGAAATAGCGATCGCGGCTGACGCCGGCCCCCGGGTCAGGCACATGCGCGGCCGGGTTCCCGGTCTCGACGGCGTCCGGGCGCTCGCAGTGCTCGCCGTTATCGCTTTCCACCTCGGAATGCGCATGACGCCGGGCGGTTTCCTCGGGGTTGACATCTTTTTCGTGCTGAGCGGCTACCTGATCACCGACCTGCTCGTCGCCCAATGGACCCGGCACGGGCAGCTGGATCTGCGCAGATTCTGGGTCCGGCGCGCGCGCCGGCTCCTGCCCGCCCTGGCCGTGGTCTTGGTCGCCGTCACCGCGGCGGTGGCCGTTATCGAACCTGATCAGCTGTCCGCGCTCCGCCCGGCGCTGGCCGCCGCGGTCAGCTACTCGAGCAACTGGTACCAGGCTCTTCACCACGTCTCGTATTTCGCCTCGTTCGGGCCACCACCGCCACTTCAGCACCTGTGGTCCCTAGCCATCGAAGAGCAGTTCTACCTGGCCTGGCCACTGTTGCTGCTGCTGGTGCTCACCCGCCTGCGGAGACGGCGGTCCCGGGTGCTGACCGCCTGGCTGGGAGCGCTCGCCTCGGCGGCGGCCATGGCGCTCATGTACCTGCCCGGCAGCGATCCCTCCCGGGTGTACTACGGGACTGACACACACTCGACCGGATTGCTCGTAGGCGCCGCGCTAGCCCTGACCTGGCCGATGGCCACGCTCACCAACGCGCCACGGAAGTTCGCGCGCCGACTGGACTACCTCGGCGCGGCCGGGCTCGTGGTGCTGGCATGGGCTCTGGTCCACTTCGCCGGCACCAACCCGGCCGTCTACCCGCTCGGGCTGGCCGTCGCGGCGCTGGCAGCAGCCGGCCTGACGGCCGCCGCAGCGGCCCCCGGCACCGTCAGCGCGCTGCTGAGCCTGCCACCGTTGCGCTGGCTCGGCGTCCGGTCCTACGGGACCTACCTATGGCACTGGCCGGTCATCGCCATCGCAGCCGCGATCACCGGGCCCGGACCCGCGGCCCCCTGGCTTTGGGCCGCCGAGGCAGCCATCGCGATCACGCTGGCAGCTGCCTCCTGGAAATGGCTGGAAGAGCCCATCCTGCGGAACGGCTTCCAGGCCACCTGCCGAACCTGCTGCCGGGCGCTCGGCGACTCGGCCATGGCCGCCTGGCGCTCAGCCGCGCAGGTCCTGCCCATGCTGGCGGCCGCAGCCGCCCTGGCCCTCACCTGCACTGCCGGGTACGGCGTCTTCCACTCAGCCCCCGGGACATCCGGCATGGAAAAGCAGATCCTTAACGGTGAGCGGGTCAGCGCGGCCACCCGGGCGGACGTCCCGCTGCCGGCCTCCGGGCCTGCGGCCAAGTCCTCACCTTCACCCACCCAGCGCAAGGTCCTGGGCCGGCAGGTCACCGCGATCGGCGATTCGGTCATGTCGGCGGGTGCCATCGCACTGGATTCCGTGCTGCCGGGCATCTACGTCGACGCCAAGCCCAGCCGGCAGATGCCGGCCGGCATGGATGTCGTGCGCAGCCTCGCGGACAGCGGCCGGCTGCGCCCGGTCGTGGTGGTAGGCCTGGGCACCAACTACATCGTCACCACCAGCGAGCTCAGCCAACTGACCCAGCTGCTCGGACCGCACCGCAAACTGGTGCTCATCAACACCTATGTGCCCGACCAGTGGAGCAAGGACGTCAACACCACGATCGCGGCGTTCATCCGCCGGCACCCGGATGTCGTGCTCGCGGACTGGTTCGACACGATCAAACACCGAACCTACCTGCTCTGGCCGGACAAGATCCATCCCCAACTGCCGGGGACCAAGGTCTACGCACGCATGGTGTACTGGGCGGTCCAGGCGACACGCGACGTCCCCAGCCCCTCGCCCGCCGCGCAGCATCCGCTGGCCGGCCGAGCCACCGCGACACCCCCAGTGGCCGGCTAACAGGGCAGCCGCAGTCAGGGCTGATGTCCCGCGGATCTTTGGCGGCGGCTCCTCGAGAACAAGCAGATCTCGTCAGGCGAGCCCGCACCGCCGAGGGCAGCCAGGTGGATGACGATGTTGGTGTCAATCTGCGAGATCCTAAACATTACCGTTGTCATCGGCCCGGCTTGCGGTCCTGGTCCTGGCGGAGGGCTAGAGTGCGGGTGTTGTGAGAGGTTTGCGGCGCTCCCCGATGCCTACCGCCAAGACCGGGACGGCACTCGTAACGGTCCTTCTCGCCTGCGCCGCGGCCGCGTGCTCGCGTCGGCTGGATCCGCGCCGCGGGCGAGGGTGTCAACAGCTCGAGCGGCCGCCCCGCCGGCCGTGGCCAGGCCGGCTCAGCCGGCCGCGCCGCTCAACGTCTACGCGCACATCCGCCCCGGCATGATCAACCCCAGGTGGCGCGGTGACCCGCTCCGGGTCTACGTGCCGAACAGCCTGAGCGACACCGTGACGGTGATCAACCCCCGGACGTACAAGGTCATCGGTGAATTCCCGGTCGGTGCGCAGCCCAATCACGTGACACCGTCGTGGGATGGCTCGGTGCTGTACGTCAACGACACCGACGGCAACTCCCTGGTCCCGATCGACCCAGCCACCGGCAAGCCGGGCGCGCCGATTCCCGTCGCCGATCCCTACAACTTGTACTTCACCCCGGACGGGAAGTTCGCGCTGGTGATGGCCGAGGCGGTGAACCGGATCGACTTCCGCGATCCGCACACGATGCGGCTTCGCGACTCGATGAGCGTCCCCTGTTCCGGTGTCAATCACCTGGACTTCAGCGCGGACGGCCGCTACGCCGTGGCCAGCTGCGAGTTCAGCGCGCAACTGGTGTACATCGATGTGCGCCGGCACAAGGTGGCCGCCGCGATGAGGACGGGCAATCCCACCAACATGATGCGGATCCCCGGCGGCAGCATGCCCCAGGACGTGCGGCTCTCCCCGGACGGCAAGATCTTCTACGTCGCCGACATGATCGCGAACGGGGTGTGGCTGATCGACGCCACGCACTTCCGCAAGATCGGCTTCATCCATACCGGTCTCGGCGCGCACGGCTTGCTGATCAGCCGCGATGCACGGTACGTCTACGTGTCCAACCGTAACGCGGGCTCGGTCTCCGTGATCAGCACGGCCACCGACGCGGTCGTGCACACGTGGCGGATCCCCGGCGGCGGATCCCCTGACATGGGCGGCATCACCCCCGACGGGAATGTCATGTGGTGGGGCGGCCGGTACAACGGGGTCGTCTACGCGATGTCCACCGCCAACGGCCGCCTGATCGCCCAGATACGGGTCGGCGCCGGACCGCACGGGCTGTGCGTGTTCCCGCAGCCAGGCCGGTACTCCCTCGGCCACACCGGCAACTTCCGCTGATCCCGGGCCGGAGGGCGACCCCCCGGGATCCCCCGCACCAAAGGCCTGCGGCCACCGCGGCAGCCGTTATGAACCTTGATCCCGAACGGCTGCCGCGGTGTGTCACGGCCGGATCAGGCCCGGTCATGTGGACAGCAGCTCGGTCAGGGTGACCGGGCGCAGCCTCCGCGTGGCCAGGCCGTGCAAAATCGCGGGCAGCGCGGTGACGGTTCCGGGATGCCCGAGATGCAGGCTGATGATCGATCCACGCCGCACCGAGCCGAGCACGGCCGCCACCACCGCGTCCGGTCCGGGATCGGTGTAGTCGAGCGAGTCCACGTCGTAGGACACGCAGGTCGGGTAGCCGGCCTTGCGGGCCGCCCGCTCGATCAGCGCGGTCGCGTACCGGGTCTGCGACGGCCGGAACCAGCGGCCGATCGACCCGGTCAGGGCGCGCAGCCGCAGCGCGCAGCCCGCGATCTCCGCGTAGGCGGCTGCGGCGTCCATGGCCGCGATGTCCAGGTGATGCAGCGTGTGATTGCCGAGGTCGTGGCCGCCGCCCAGGATGCGGCGCGCCATCTGCGGGTATTGCTCCAGCCAGGTCCCGACGGCAAGCACCGTGACCCGCGCTCCCGCCCGCTCCGCCTCGGCGAGCAGCGCGTCGGCCATAGATACGGGCCCTTGACCATGGAAGGTGAGCGCCACCTGGGCCCGGTTACGTGACCCGTGCACGACCTGCGTGCCGCGCCGCACCTGGCCGCCGGGCGGGCTCACGGCCGGCGACGATGCCCCTGGTGTTGATCCCGAACTGCTGCCGCTGGGAGGCGCGCTGCCCTGCCGCGTGCTCGTGCACCCCGCCAGCACCGCCCCGGTAGCGACCGCACCGCCAAGGCGCAACAATTCCCGCCGCTCGATCGACACGCCCAGCAGGGTACTCACCCCCGGCCAGTCCCGTTGCCGTCTTCATCCTGCACCGTCGCACCGCCCGGCGGACTTGACGGAGAACCAAAGCCGGTTCTGGGGAAGCAGGGAAGCCAGTACGGGATCACCAGGTACCCGGCCGGCGCAGCGTTTTCATCCATCTTGTCCTCGATGGTAAGACGGGGCGTTTACCGCTTGCCGCGAGCGCCAGATCAGCTCACGATCGCACCGGGCGTGAATGGTGTCCTTCCTGGAGAGCGGTCCCAGGCAGATTTGCCATTTGAAGGCATAAACTGAATCGGTTGCGACGACGAAATGCTCAGCCATCACCGATTCCGTTTGCGGCTCCATGGTGTAGGCGCCCCACGGGATTCTCACCGTGACGATCTTCGTGAGGCACGAGTCGCCGGTCATCCTGAGGCTTCCGACCGGGGGGTCTCCCGTGAGTTCGTATTGCTCAACGAACGTGTGCTCAGTGCACAGCTCGATGGGCATAGCTCCGCGATTGCGCCACAGAGCCTGCAGGGTCAGGTAGGCCTTGTCGGCTGACAATGGTACCGATGTTGCCGTGAGCGTCCGTCGGGGGAGGGCATCTCACGACGTTTCCGGAGCCTCTCGCCGAACCCCCATTTCCACCCGGCCCAGCCACCGCCAACAATGATCGCGACCGACGTGACGACATCCTTGACCGCGGCCGACCAATCGGAAGTGGCCATTGAGAGTTCCTCCCTCACCGGGATTCGCATGCCTCCCGATCCGCGGTATTGAATCTAGCTTGCCACGCGCCCAAGGTTCTGCCAGCGAGCCGCGCGTGACGCCCTGGGAAGGGGTCACCGGCTCGCAAGCAGGCGCCGCCTTCGCGCCGCTCGTATGGCTGCCTTTACGGCGTCGGCTGGGAGTGCCAGCCTGGACGGGTGATGCCGACGATCAGGTACTGCAGAACGTCGGCGGGCCGCATCGCCTACTCGACCGTAGGTACAGGTCCGCCGCTGTTGTGCGACTCGGGCTGGGTTACCCATCTGCGCAGGCAGCTGGAGCTGTTCTCCTTCGGTAGCTTCGTCGAGCGCCTGGCCGAGCGGTTCACGGTGATCCGCTACGACAAGCCCGGCTGCGGCCTGTCGGATCGGGAGGGAATTGACCTGTCGTTCGACGGGCAGGTGGCCGCGGCGCTGGCGGTCGCCGATGC
This sequence comes from uncultured Actinomycetota bacterium, assembly GCA_963727015.1. Taxonomy (GTDB): domain Bacteria; phylum Actinomycetota; class Actinomycetes; order Streptosporangiales; family Streptosporangiaceae; genus DATFVJ01. Next base: position 27,619 of record CAVSEV010000014.1, read on the forward strand.
GGTGCGCGCCGAGCGCTTCAACCTGTTCGGCGCCTCGCAGGGAGGCCAGCTCGCCGCTGCGATAGCGGCGAAGTACCCGGATCGCGTCGAGGCGCTTGTGTTGTATGGAATGTGCGCCCGCGGCGGCGATCTGGCGCCCGCGGAAGTCAGGGACTCGATCGTGGCACTGGTGCGGGCACATTGGGGTCTTGGATCGAAGGTGCTGACCGGCATCTTCATCCCTGACCCCACCGCCGAGGAGGTCGAGGCGGGCACGCGGCTGCAGCGGGCGAGCGCCTCGGCCGCTGTGGCCAGCCGGCTCCTCGAGGTCTACTACGACACCGACTTCAGGGCGCAGCTTCCGTCGATCCGGGCGCGGACGGCGGTTCTTCACCGTGAGGCGGACAGGGCCACAGGTTTCGAGCTCGGGCGAGAGGTGGCAACGCTAATTCCTGGGGCGACGCTGATCCCGCTGCCGGGTTCTAGCCACCTCTTTTATCACGGTGACTGGACCGAAGTTCTGGAGGCGGTGCTCGCCTTCCTCTGCGAGCCCAGGGCGCCGGAGCTGCGGCTCACCGGCCGTGAACTCGAGGTGGCCAGGCTGGTCGCCGAAGGTCTGACCAACCATTCCATTGCCGTGCGCCTGTCCATCGCGCCGCGGACGGCGGAAGCGCATGTCGAGAACATTCGCCGCAAGCTGCAGGTACATTCGCGTGCCCAGATCGCGACGTGGGTAACGGAGTATCGCTTTCGCCCCTGAGCACCCTCGGTAGTTTGCCCGATCCGCACAACAAGCGAGGCCGTTCAAGCCAGGCAACAGCTGCGGATTGCCCGTAGTTCACCCGATTGCCGCCCGAGTTGAGCGATCTTAATGTCAAGCCATGTCACAAACCAACAGGTCTGTCACCACCCCGGTGGCCGGTCGGCGCCCATGGCCGGCAAGTGTCTATGCGTGGCTCAATCTCATGTACGCAGTGGCCGTGTACGTGTTCTTCCTCGGGGTGCTCGCCTACGCGGTCGGCTTCTTCGCCGGTCGTGGCGTGCCCAAGGGCATCGACCAGGGGACGCCCGCCGCGGCGCCGCTCGCGGTAGCGATCAATGTGCTGTTGCTGTTGCTGTTCGCGGTCCAGCACACCGTGATGGCCCGCCCGTGGTTCAAACGCCGCTGGACCCGCATCGTGCCAGCGCCGGCCGAGCGGACTTCGTTCGTGTTGTGCGCGAACCTGGTACTGGCGCTGCTTTTCTGGCTGTGGCGGCCGATCCCGGGAACCGTCTGGAACCTTTCAGGACCGGGCGCCGGCGCGCTCCTCGCCGTGTACGCGGCCGGCTGGGCGATTGCTCTCGGCTCCACCTTCCTGATCGACCATTTCGACCTCTTCGGGCTGCGGCAGGCGTACCTGTATGCGAGGCGTGCCGGTTACCGCCCGCCGCCCTTCACCGAACGGGGCCTTTACCGGCGCATCCGGCATCCCATGATGTCTGGATTCGTGGTCGTCTTCTGGGCGACGCCGACGATGACGATCGGGCACCTGCTGTTCGCAGCCGCGGCGACCGGCTACATCCTGGTCGGCATCGCGTTCGAGGAACGTGATCTGAAGCTGTGTCTCGGGGAGGCCTACAGCTCTTATATGACCCGCGTGCCCGCGCTGATCCCCTTCCTCGGGCCCAGATCCGGGCGAAGCCGGCCCGATGCCGTGGGTTATGACTTGGTGCGCGACAGGCGTTCTGGCCATGCTCACGCAGATTCGTTGTCAAGCGGCGAGCGCGTGACCAGCATGAACCCGAGCGGTCAAGATCGCCGATAGCTATTGTGCCCGGAGTTGCCGGGCGATCATCCTGCCCGGAAAGCCTGCCCGGAAGGCTAGGCTCGGCTGATCCCGCCGGCGACGGCAGCGAGTTGCGAGGCAGACGGCTTTCCCCGCAAATCAACTACTCCGGCTTGATGTTCTGGTTCAAGCGGAAGACGTTCCGCGCTGCCTGTGGCGCGCACGGCCGCGGCCGCGTCGGCGACGCCCTCCAGATCGCTGCGGGCCATGGCCAGGAACGCCTGGGCGGTGGCGGCCGCGGTGATCGCCCCTGCGGCGCCGGAAGCCTGGGCGGCCTCGGTGGCGATCCCGACGTGGGCGCTGGCCACCTCCCAATCGCCGCGCAGCGCGGGAACAACAGCGGCGACGCTGTGCACCAGGCTTAAGTCCGACACCCGGTCGGCGTCGTGGGCAAGGGAGACGGCCAGCTCGGCATGCACCACGGCGTCGTCCCAGGATCCGAGGCGGTACTCGGCGCTCGCCAGGTAGCTCAGGCACTGGCTGGCGGTGCGCAGCGGGACGCCTGCGCGCATCCTCGCCGCCGCGGTGGAAAGGTCGCCGATCGCCCCGGCCAGGTCCTCGGCCAAAACTCTGGCCATGCCCCGCAGCACGAGTGTGTCGGTGTCCTGGCGTGCCACCTCGGCGGGGGCGGCGGGCAGGAAAGCCAGCCGGGCCAGACCCTCGGGTCCGCGCCCGTCAAGAAAAAGGGCTAGCGCCAGCCCGCCCAGAGCCGTGTGGCGCACAGCGGCCGGGGCGGTCGCGGTCGCCGCCCGCTCGCCCCATCCGATTGCCTCCCGGATCCTGCCCGCGACCAGGCACAACGCTGCCAGCTGGAGAGCGGCCGCGGCGCCTACGGACGCTTCACGGGCCGGGTCGTGTGCCTGCCACGCGTCTAGCAGCCGGGCCTCGCCCGCGGCAGTCCGGCCCGCCAGGTAATCCAGCGCGCCCAGCAACCCGCTGCGCCGCGCGGACGGTGCGACGGCCGCCACCCGGGCGGCAAGGGTCTCTGCCTCGGCCACCTCACCATAGGTGACCAGGATCTCCAGCGCGTCCAACAGGCGGCGATCGGCCGCCTCCGGCTCGCTGCTGACCGCCGCCGCCTGCGCTAGCCAGGCCGCCGCCTGCGCCATCCTGCCCAGATTCCGGGCCTCCCGGCCGGCCGCCTCGAGCTCGCCGGCCAGCACGTCGTCCGGGCCGACCGCGGCCGCCACCCGATGCCCGAGCGCCCGGTACCGATCGACCAAGCCCGCCGATCCCTGATGTAAACGGCGCCGCCGGACCGGGTTCAGATCGCTATACACCGCCCGCTGCATGAGCAGGTGGCTGAACCCGATCCCGGCCCCGGCCCCGGCGCTGGCCCCGCCTGGCCGCTCGACCAAGATTCCTGCCGCCACGGCCTCCCCCAGGACCGGCAACGGATCACCAAGGCCGGCCAGCTCGGCCGCAGCCGCCAGCCCGCAGTCGTGGCCCAGCACCGCCGCCGCCGCCACCAGCTCCCGAGCGAGACGGCCAACGGCCCGGCGCGACAACTCCCCGGCCCCCAGCGCCCGGCCCAGCTCCACCACCTCCCCCGGCCCCAGACCACCAAGGCGAACCCGTCCGGCCCGGTGGTCCCCCGCAAAAAAACGGAGCCAGCCCTCGCCCAGCCGGGACAGCTCCCCAGCCCCGGCCGACACCACCACCAGCACCCGATCCGCCTGCAGCCGGCGCACCGCGAACAGCAGCGCCCGCGCGGACGGCCCGTCCGCCCACGGCAGGTCGTTGACCTGGTCATATAGCGCGTGGAACCTTGTCATATGACGCGTGGAACCTTGTCATATAGCGCGCGGAACCTTCGCCCGGGATCGGCCGCCCGGTAAAGCCGACAGCTCCGCAGGGTCGCTCCGGCTGACTGCGGCCAGGGTCGGCCAGTGCCTTGACCCGGAATTCGTCGCCGGCGTCTCAAGGAACTGCGGCGCGACGACAATGACGGTCCGTAGCCAGCCCATAGCCTCGCCCATAGCCCGGGCATCCGCCCACGCCCTGCTCTGACGCCCAACGGCCCGTTGAGGTGATCTCAGTACCTTCTGGGCACACCATGATCCGCAACCGTGTTAACTTTCCGGCGCTATCTGCGGGTTAGTTAACGCACGAACGGATCATGAGCGCTCTCGCGATCACCGAGAATCCTGAGCCGGACGGATCTGTCGCCATCCGCCCCTGCGGGATGTCCTCCGGCGCGCCCGAGGCTAGCGCTTGCGGCAAATATGGCATGCCGGGACTGAACCGTCTCGCTCATCCCCGTCGTACTTAAGTCACCGCGGCCAATCGGCGGCAGCAGGGACGTGGCGGGCGTGATCGGGATGGCCCCCAGGGGGTGCCTGGGTCTGGCCTGGGTTGCCGGGTGGCGCACTGACACATAGAGAACGCCGGCGGTCAAGTGACAGGAGTGACACGGTGAACCAGAGAGTCCTTTCGACGCAGGAGGCCATCACCAGCGCGCAGCGGCTGCAGCAGATCCTGGCGGGCAGCCTCACCGGCGACCTGCGGCAGCTGCAGCAGCTCGGCGCGACGCTGGCCAGCCCCGGCGAGTGGGACGGCCCGCGGGCGCAGCAGTTCCGCTCCGGGTGGCCGGACGAGAGCCGGGCGCTGCAGCAGACGATCACCAACCTGCAGACGCTGCAGAAGCAGGCCCAGCAGGTCGTCCAGAACATCATGAGCGCCGGCGGCTGACCCCGGCCCGGAGCCGGCCCAGCCGCGGCGCCCGCCCAGCAGGCCAGGAGCAGCAGACCAGAGCAGCAGACCAGAGCAGCAGGCCAGGAGCAGCAGGCCAGGACCAGGAGACAGGCAGCAGGCCAGGAGCAAGGAGACAGCAAAGATGAGTCCAAGTCAGCGGGTGCTGGCCACCGACACCGCTAAGCAGGCGGCCACCAAGATGCAGGCGATGCTGTCGGGCGACATGAGCGCCCAGCTCAGGCAGCTGCAGGTCGCCGGCAACGACCTGTCCAACCCGGACACGTGGGACGGGCCGCTGGCGGCGCGTTTCCGCACCGGGGAGTGGCCGGCCCAAAGCCGCGCCCTGCAGTCCGCGATCACCACGCTCGACACCTTGAGCAAGCAGATGCAGACCGTGGTCCAAAACATCCTGCACGCGGGCGGCGGCAGCTAGCAACGAGCCCGCCGGCACGCCGGCTGAGCCACCCGGCTCAGCCGCCGCCAGCCGCAGCCGGCGCCGCGCTCCATGGCAGAAGAGGCCGCGGATCGAGCAGGTATCGCACGAACGGAGCTGGGGAGTTGAGCCAGCGGGTGCTGTCGACCGACCGGGCCAAGAACGCGGCCCGGCAGATGAACAGCCTCCTCACCGGCACTCTGCGGGCGCAGCTGGCGGCGCTGAAACAGCACGGCCAGGCGCTGTGCAGCCCCGCGGTGTGGGACGGCCCGGCGGCGGCCCGGTTCCGCTCCCAGCAGTGGCCGCCGATGAGCCTTTCGATGGACCAGGCGCTGCGGGCGCTGGCCAGCCTGGAAAAGTCCGCGCAGACCGCCGTCGACAACATCATCCAGGCCGGCAGCCAGGGCAGCATGGGCGCGGCGATCACCGGCCCGGCCACCGGCATCACGGCCCAAAACCCCGGCGACACCCCCGCCGCCAACGCCGCTGCCGCAGCAACCGGCAGCGTGCCACCGGTACCCAGCCTCGAAGGGCCGATGAGCTGGGCGGCGGTCCAAAAGGCAATGAGCTCGGTGGACGGCGCCGCCCGGGACACCGGGCACTTCCTGGACCAAGTCGGCAAAGGCGCCTGGGACTCGGTCAAGGGCATCGCGAAACTCGCCACTGAGATCGACCCGCAAAGCCCGGAAAACCGGCAGCACCCTGAGGCGTACGTCCAGCACATGAAAGCGCTCGGCAAGGGCCTGCTCAACGCGGCCGAGCACCCGCAGACGTTGGCCAAGTCGATGGTCGAATGGGACGAGTGGTCGAAAAACCCCGGCAGGGCGTTCGGCGAGCTGCTGCCCGCCCTGCCCCTGACTGTCTTAACCGATGGCGCCGGGGCGGAGGCAAGCATCGCCGAACGGACCGGCGGCACGGCATTGGAGGATGCCGGGAAGACCGGCGCCGAAAACGCCGCTGCGCGTGCTCCGGTTCAGGGATTGCTTGCAAGAAGTGAAGCAGCCGGTGGACATCTCATCGAAAGGCACGTCGGGATGACAACGGCTGATCTCGCGGCGCGACTTGCGCGCGAGCCACGACTGCCCGCAGCGTCCACATTCAACTCTTCCGCGGAGGCGGGTGCCGCGGTCGGAGGAGCACTTCAAACCAATGCTGCCCGTGTTGCGAACTGGGTTGCCGCTGGCGCCCGTGGCCGTCTACCGTTGAATGCGCCTTTCTCAGGCGGCTCGGTCCTGGTGAGAGGGGCGACCGATGCTACTGTTGGCACCGGAGTTCGGGTCATCTTGCAGGGCAACGGCAATAGAGAATGGTACATCTTAACAGGGTATCCAACACCATGACAACACCAGGCGATTTCGACGAGATCAAGAACTTCTTCTCCAGCTACTTCCACGAGGACTGGCCGGAGGAGGCCAAGGATCCAGCGCAGGTCATTTCGCTCTACCTGGCACAGGGGTGGAACGCGGAAGACCTCCGCCTTTTGGCCGAAGAGATTCGGCGCTACATAAATAGCCACACAGACGATGAGCAGCTTGAACATGCTCTTTTTTCAGAGCTGGGAAGTTACTATCAACCGAGCGCCGACAAGGTTTCAGCCCGTGTGTGGCTTCAGGGTGTTGCGTCTACCCTAGACCAAGCAGCCGAAGGTGCGGAATCGTAGAACTCCAGATCGGCGGCTACGCTCGGCCACCTTGATCACAAGCGTTCGACGCATTGGCCCTTAACGATCTTCATCGGATCCTGAAGTTCTTGGTGATCCCGGATATCGATCTTGAAACGTGGGAAGTGCCGCGAACGCCAGAATTAGAAAGATCGACTGTTCGTCGGCGACTTACAATTTCCAACAGGAAAGAATATCCCTATGCGTCGTCGAAGGAGACATGACCCAGCGGCAGATCACAAAGCACATAAACCGGGATCCGTCCATTGTGTCCCGCGAGATCAGGAGGCATGGCGGGGCGAGCGAGTACCGCGTCCATCTCGCCGATCTCGGGGCGAGAAACGCGCCGGCGTGGCCACAGCAGCATAAAATCGAGTCGAACCTCCCCGGGTGGTGAACACCGCACCGCTACGTGGGCGACACCAGCGCGTCGTCGGTCTCGCCAGCTGGGGCCAGCGGAGCGTGCCGTCGGCGAGGGCCGGCGCCGGACGCCGTCGTCGCTACGTGAGGTGCTGGAAGGGCGGATCACCGATCCGCGCGCGGTGTTGGCCAGCTCAGCAGCCTTAACTTGGTCGTCCCGCCAGATCAGAGCGCTCAGCAGAACTTGCGCGTCGAGTGCGTCTTCTGGTCCCAACTCGGCTGCCCGGCGCAAGTTCCTCCCAGCAGCAGCGTTCTGGCCCCTATATTTCCGAGAGTCTGTTCGGTGCCAGGAGCCACCCGGGAGCCACCGCAGACCGAAACGTCGCCGTGCGCTCGAGCGCCAGCGCGACGGCCTCGACGGCGTAGGACGGCAGCGAGCTGTCGACGAACAGTTGCTGCTCGCCGGGGCCGTCGTCCGGTGAAAGATCCGTTATTGGGATGCCTGGCGGGAGTCGACCTGACATGCCGATGCCAGCTTTGGTGGTCAATAGGCTGCAGGCTACGAGACCGGTGCCCATCTCAGTGTCCGCCTATCCTCAAACAGGGGTTTGCAGGTGGCGGAACAGATGAGCGACGCATTGCTGCACGCCGGCGAGCTTCGCGTCGAACTGGTGCCAGCCGGCGTAATCGTCTCTTACCAGGTAGCCGGTGTAGCCGTCCAGCACGCCCAGGTCCTTGATCGAGGCCTTGGACCGCGAACCGATCACCGCAAGCCACACCAGCCGCCCGTCCGGGGTCCGCAACGTGACCACATGCGGAGCACCCGGCACCACCTCGCCGGTCTCGCCGGTGTCCGGGTACACGATGTTGACCGGAGTCTCATCGCTGCACATCACCGGTTCGGCCCGCAGCGCGGTCTTCATCGCCGCATCGAACCCGGCTGCCGCCAGCCGCTGGGCGAACCGTTCCAGGGCGCGGGCCACGAACCCGCTGGAGACCGGGACGCCCAGCAGCGCTTCGATCACCGTGGCGGTCCGCTCCACCGGCACGTTGCCCTCATTGGACAGCAGCACCGCGGCAGCGTTGAGGTTCGGGCCGTACACCACCGCGCCGGCCTGCCCGAACGGCACTGCCGCGGTCGTCGTCTTGCGGCAGCAGCCACACCTGCGGCGCGGCAAGATCCAGTGAACCTTCTCCAGCTCGATCGGGGGGATGTCCCAGATCTGCGTCCAGCCGCTGCCCGCATCGGCGGCGCCGGTTAACTCCGCGCCGCACCCTGAGCACTCGGCCGGCGGCTCAGCCTGCTCGGTCCGGTCAGGGTCACGGGCCGGCTCCAGCCCTGACCCCGGGTGGCCCGGCTGCCCGCCCGGTGCGCGGTCTTTAGACCGCGCCCGCTGCGAGGACGCCTTCTGCCGTTTGGCCTTGGCCTCGATCGAATCCTTCGACGGTGGGATCGAGGAGTTCGTCGAATTCTTTGCGATCTGCGCCCGCAGCTTGGCCAGCTCGGCCTCTAACGCCGCAATCCGTTCATCAACGGCCGCCAGCCGTTCATCGCGAGCCGCCAGCTCAGCGGTGAACTCCGACCGCTGGGCCGCGATCGTCGCCGTCAAAGCGCCGATCTCGGCGTCCTTCGCCTCCACCACCTGCCGCAACCGGCATTGCCCACCGAAGTCGACGGAATCGGTCGGGACCGTCCCGCCCCGCCGTCCGGGAGCGGTCTGGTACTGCCAGTACAGGTTCGTGTGGGCAATGACTTTGTCAGGTGTCGGCGCGCCCCACTGGGTGTGGTCTTCGGTGGTGTGGGCGTCGCTGACCAACGTCACGTCGTAGCCCCGGACGATCGCCCCGTGCAGCGTCGAGCGGACGCAGGCGTCGGTCTGCGCTCCCGTGACGATCAGGCGCCCCGCCTTACGCTCGGCAAGAACGGCTTCCAGGTCGGTGGCTTCGAAGGAGTCGCCGTACTGCTTGTGGATTAGCGGCTCGGACCCGTCGCGCGTGAGCTCGGGGACGTACTGCCAGCCGTCGCTGCCTTGCGGCATGTCGTCGTCGGAGTGTTGCACCCAGATGACGGGTGCACCCTCGGCTCTTGCCTTGCCTACGAGGACGGCGATGTTGGCGATCACGCCATCACGGTTGTGCGCGTTGGCCACGACGTCGTTCTGGACGTCGATGACGAGCAGTGCGGTGTGCGGGCGGTCGGACAGAGACGTCATGGTGCTCTCCTCCGCGATTGATTCTCGATGTGCGACAACTTTAGGGACGAGGACTGACACCTGGCGAGCCCGTCACGCGCGGCTCGCTGGCAGGACCTCGGCGTCCAGCCCGCGCCGGTTAAGCGGAGTCCGGAGCAGGGCCCCTTCTGTCGCGTCACTGTTGCGCGTGGGCCGCTCAAGTTAGGCCGCAGACAATGCCGGGCAGCCACGAACGCGCCGCTTGACCCGCGCGGCAGGCTAGCGCCGTGATCGCCCAGCGCGACATGGACCAGAAACGAATGAGGATTACGCAGATGGAGCCGCTGCTCGATGTACGTGGATATCACCGGCGCCTCATAACTGCCGACGCCAAGACTGGTCTCGCCTGGGACGCCGCGTTGACCAGGCCATCCTCCTGGTCCACAGCACCGGCGGAGTCCTCAGGACCGGCCTATCTGCTGTCTGTGGTGCGTTTGGCGCCTCTGAGGTGTCGTTTCAATACAGGGGCACGGGCAGGTCGAGAAGCCGCCCGGCGCTCGGCAGCGGCGAGATCCGCTGACCAGCAGGCCGAAACGGTCACCATATTCAGCCGCACACCCGCCAGATCAAACAAGTCCGGAAAATCCCCAGCACTCAGATCCGGTAAATCGGCTCGGTCGCCCGCTCATCGATACCACCGCCGCACCCGACAAGATCGCCGATTCGCTCAACGCCGAGGTCATCCCGCCCGCTGACCCGCTGGTGTGCGTATTGCTAGACACCGCCGGAGAAGCCGATCAGGCCAGCTAATATCAGCGCACCCACTTCCCGGTACTGACTCCACATCCGGTGAGCGGGTCTGATCGTGCATCGGGCCTTGATCCCGTGGGTCAGCCACGCTCCTCGTGGGCGGATTCCATGGCCGGATTGGCCGTCATATTTACCTTGCCCGACAGTGCCGTTCGGCACTTCCGTTGCGGCACTGCGCCGGACAACAATAAGAATCAGAGTCACGAACCAGGCGGAGTATCTGCGCAGTCCGGACGAGAGTACCCCGTCTCCCGGCCGAGGAGTTCAGGTGGGGGTGCCCGATTGACACCAGCTCGAGCTGAACCCGGCGACGGCATCGGCGCTGACACAGACTCTGTCGATGGTATCCCCAACAGCGTCAGCCTTCCCGATGGCAGGACCCTTACCGTGCGGAGCGTGTTGCAGGCCGACGTCGACGGGCTGGACGCACTGTTCGAGGATCTGTCCGATGAGGATCGGCACTACCGCTTCTTCGACCAGTACCACCCGGAACGTGAGTTCCTCGAGCAGATGACCCGGCCCGAGGATGACGGCGGCTACCGTTTGGTCGCCGTCGTTTCCGGCGCTGAGGACGCACTGGTTGCAGAGGCGGGCTACGCCATCATGCCCGACGGCGACGGTGAGTTCGGCCTCACTATTGCCGCTGGCTGGCGAGGATGGCTCGGAGCCTATCTGCTCGACGCCATTGCCGCCGCCGCGGCGGCACGCGGTGTGCCGAACCTGCAAGCCGACATCCTGCTCGACAACTCGCCGATGCTCGCCTTGGTCGCGTGCCGCGGCTATAGAACGCTCGGCATAATGCTCAACCGCGAGGACCTCTCGGAGGTGGTGCGGGTCGCCATCGCTGCGGCTCAGCCTGCTCGCTGAGGACCCCGCTCACGCCGTTGTCCTCGGGGCGCTGAGTGCCTGCGGGCCGGATGATGGCGCAAACGCGCTGGACAAGGCGTTCATCCGTGGTGGGCAGCTGGCGGCGATTCGGCTGTTGACTGCTTCGGGCCCAGTTTGTGCAACTCGGCGCGGACCACGCGAGCGCGCAGCGCGCGCACCCGCTGCGCGGCCCGGCTCAGCCTCAGCGCGACGACGGGCAGTAGATGTGCCGGGCGGCGCCGGCGCGGTAGTGGACTCGGGTCTTTCGGCTACGGCGTCCACACCGGGATGCCTTGTGCCTCCATCCTGGCGAGGCACTCCTGATGATCTGCACATATGCGGTCGCCGGTCGGCATGGACACCGTGCGTGACTCGGTTGTGCCGCAAGCGTCGCACCGAGCTGGTGCTCGGGCCAGCTGGTACATGAGCGTGCCCCCCCGTCCGGGTTCGGCGTATGTCGTGTTAGTGCCGCCTACGAATAGAGCCCAGGGATTACTCCGGAGATACAGCAGCGGAGCCTGTGATCGTACCGGCAGCGCGGGCAGTGCAGACCTCTGACGGCTCATGCAGGGGACCCCGCATCTGTTGTTGCTGGCGCCAATGTGTGGCGCCTCAGCGAGGAGGTCCGCGCCGGCACCGAGCGAGGCGGCGTTCCTGGCTCCGAGTCGTCGATGATCCGCAGCCGCGGGCACCTCGACGGTGGGGCGCGGCCCCTACCGGTGCTGAAGCCAGGCGGGCCGACGTCGCTGCCGTGAGGGTGATAACTGAAGACTTGGCAAGACCCCCCTCTCTTGCCACGAATTCAGGATCAGGCAGACGCGGTGGTGTCAGTGACAGGGCCGTACATAACGCCGCGAGGCAGCGCAACCGATCTTGGCAACGTCGGCCCCAGTGCCGTCGCCGGAGGAGGCCATGCGCACCGGTCGCCACTCAGCATCGTCAGCTGGCTCGTCATCGGCGCCGATCAAAGCGGCCCCACAGATCCTCGCGGGGATCCCGGCGCTCAGGACTCCGGGCGCTGCGGGCAGGAGGAGCACTTTGCGTCCAGCGAGCGCCAGGAGGCCGATTCCGCGTACGGCTGCCCGAGCGATCATCGGCGTGCCGCTCGGCTCCCGCGGAGCTCACGATCATGGTGAGCTGCCAGCTGATCCTTCCTCGTCCTCCAGCCAGACAGCGGGGTCGGCTCGTAGCGCTGACCACAAAGTAGTGAAGCCGCTATTCCACAGCTCGGACACTCGCTGCGGCGTGACGCCCAGTAGCGGAGCGATCTCCGCATCGCCCCGGCCCTCGAACAACCGGAATCGGATCGCCCGCCGCTGCTCATCGGGCAGCGCGGCGAGGATCTCACGGATCCGGTGGCGCAGATGCTCGGTGCGCACAGCGCGCAGAGCTTGTTCCTCCACGTCGTAGTCGGCGGCCCGGTTGAGCGCACCAAGTTCCTCGCTGCCATTACCAGCGGGGAAGGCTCGCCTGGCCCCGACGGCCATGCCGTCGCCGGTGCCGTGGCCGGTCGCTGTCACGAAGCCTTCCTCCCCGTCGCCAGTCACTACGCTGAGGTCACTCATTCACTCCAGTATCCACCGCCGCCGGCGGCCTTGTGCGCCAGGCGCCGGTGTCGGCGTCTGTGTATGTGTCTGCGGAGCCGGTGTCGCTGTAGACGTCAGCTCGCCTGCGGGATATGGATGGAGCCACACGCCCCAGGCCGAAGATCCGGCTGCGAGTGCGGCTGCAATGATCCCTTATAACCATCAGCCGCACTTCCTGGTCGAGGTCACCGCCGGCGCCGATGACCGCGTCGCGCGGGGGCCTGGTCACCGAAGACGCCCATGGTGTGCAGCACCGGTAGAACAGGTGCGCGCGTGCCCAGCAGGCCACTGCGCCACACTCCGTGATCAGATCGCCGCCCGGCCGACGGCGGATGCGCTTCGGCCAGATGCAGACTGGTGGCCAGTTGATCGCATCATCGGCGTTGGGTGCGGGGGTGCTCAGTTCCCGAGTGCGCCAGGATCAGCGGGGACGTCGACGGCGTGGTCCTTAAGCACTGCGAGGGGGACGATCTCAAGCGCCCGCTCATGAGTGGAGGCCATGACCACGTGGGCGGCCGCGCCGTCGTGATGAGCCCGCAGCCAGTTTCCCGCCGTCACGCACCAGCGGTCCCCCGGCACGAGCCCGGGAAAACGGAACTGAGGCACCGGGGTAATCAGATCGTTGCCGATGCTGCGCTGGTGCTCAAGGAACTCAGCCGTCACCACGGCGCAGATCGTGTGGCTTCCCCGGTCGTCCGGCCCGGTGCGACAGCACCCATCCCGGTAGAAGCCAGTGACCGGATCGGTGCCACACGGCTGCAGCTCACCACCCACCACATTCCGCTCACCCACATGGGCAAGTATCCGCACCTAGGCGCACCCCGGCAAGCGGCTCCGGTGCCCGGACCTGGCCGGGCAGGAAAGCATCGGCAGCATCATCATCATCGGCGCCGCCAGGCTGACGATGCGCCGCCCGAGCTCAACCGGCCAACCAGGCCCTCACCTAAACAGCCACGGCCTTCAGCGCGGCCAGCGAGACGGCCGCGGCGCCTGGACCGGCCACGCCAGAGCCGGAACTTGATTCGCTATATCCTCGGCGGCTGCACAGAACCGTGGCTGAGCGTATGACCAGCGGTTTGAGGCAACCCTCGGCAAGAAGAACGCCACTGTCAGCCCGTTGTCGCCCACGGCTTGGTCGAGGCCCAGCGCAATCGAACGGGTTCTTGACGCTGGGATCGAGCCACCTCGATCGCGGCGACGCGGCCGCTGGGGCCCTGCCGCGGTAATCGTCGGCTGGGCCAATCCAGGTCTCGTCGCCAAGGTCGACAAGGTTCCCTGAACCCCGCAGTACGGTCGCGCCGCTCCCGACGTTCAGCCAGGAGCCCTTAGCCCGGCTGCGTCGGTGCATGGGAGACTGCGGCAATGGATGAGGTCGCCGCTCGCACCCAGGGTCGGATGGCTGCCAACGGCATCGAGCTCGCGTACGAGACGTTTGGTGATGCGAACGAACCGCCGGTCGTGCTCATCATGGGCCTCGCAATGCAGATGATCGCCTGGCCCGACGAACTGTGCGAAGCCCTCGCCGGGCACGGTCATTTCGTCATCCGCTTCGACAACCGGGATGTGGGCGGTTCAACCCACCTGCACGCCGTCCCGCCGCCGCGCCTTGCCGATGTCATCGTGCGACGTCGGCCGCCACCGTACATGATCGGCGACATGGCGAGAGATGTCGTCGGGCTTCTCGATGGCCTCGGGCTGCGCGACGTCCACCTAGTCGGGGCTTCGATGGGCGGGTTCATCGCGCAGACCGTCGCGTTGGAGCACGCCGATCGGGTTCGCACGATCACGCTGATCATGACCTCCACGGGCTCCCGGCTCGTGGGCCAGGCGGCACCCCGGATCTACGGCCGGCTGCTGCGGCCGCGCGTGATTGCCGACAGGTCCGCCGCCGTCGCTGCGGCCGTCGAGATGTTCCGTCTCATTGGCTCGCACGGTTACGCGTTCGACGAGGAGTACCTGCGTGACGTGGCCGGCCGGGGCTGGGATCGCGGCTATGACCCGGCTGGTTACCTCCGCCAGCTTGCCGCGACCGCTGCTCAGCCAAACCGCACCGCGGCGCTGCGCCGGATCGCGGTTCCAGCGCTGGTCATCCATGGACTCCACGACCCGCTTGTCGCGCCGAGCGGCGGCCTGGCGATCGCTAAGGCGATCCCGGGCTCCCGCTTTGTCGGCTTTTCGGGCATGGGTCACGACCTGCCCCGGGCGCTGTGGCCCGACCTTGTCAGAGAGATCGCGGCGCTCGCCGCGCTGGGCGAACGGCGCCGACGCCCGGGACCATCGGACGGAGCGTAGCGATCCTTGGTCGCTAGCTTCTGGTACTCCAGGGCTAGATCTGCATGACCGCGACTGCAGGGAGCGGACACTCCTAAGCAGCAGGAGTCCCGGTGTGGTGGGATACGGCAGAATGGTGGGTGAGGACTGGCGCAGGAAATCCGACGCGCTCGGCCGACGGACCACGCGGCGCTGAGCCAATAGTCCCGGGCACCCGCACCGGCTTGCCTACGCGACCGCAGAATCGCGAAGAGCTTGCTTGAGGATCGCTCAGGTCGTAGCAGGCCCGGCCGTCGCTGTGGCGGTTGCGGGTCTGGTTGACCGGGGCCATGTGGATGGCGTGGTTGAGGCGCTGGTTCCCGCGCCGGAGCACCGGTGGATCTTCCGGTTCCCCGACGACACATCGAGTCGGGCGGGGCTTCGACGAGACGATGCGTTCGGTCATTGTTACGCGCCCTGATCTGCCCCGGGCTCCCGAAGCGGGCGCGCACCGACGTGGCGGTCCTCCGGGCCCGACGCCGCTCGCTCACGGCGGCCCGGTCCGGTTGCCGACGATGGCCGCGACCGGTGGCATGACGCAGGCGACGGCCAGGGCCGCCACACGAACCGGGACGGGCGCCGGGACGAAGAAGCCGAACAGCACCAGGACGAGGCACGGGATCATCACCATGAGGTACCGCCGACGTCTGTCCTTGATCGAACGGTCGCGCCGCTCGCGGTCGGTGGGCGTGACGATATCGGGCACGGGGGGCTTGCGGCGCCACACCCGTCGAGTCTCTCAAGCGCCGGTCACTGCACAAGCTGCCGGCTCGCCGGAAACTACTGTCGTCACGCATCCGCTGGGGTCGGCGGACCGGTCGGTGGGGCTCCAGGGCGACGGCCGAGTTGCTGGTCCGGATCGCTGCCCTGGCCGCCGTCGACGCCCGCCCGGTGTCCTACCTCGCGCACGTCGGCCCGGCGACCGACGCAGGGGTAACGGTTGAGGACGTGCAGAATGTCCTCGTCGCCGTCGCCCCAATCATCGGTACGGCCCGGGTCGTATCGGCGGCGGTGAACATCGCCGAGGCGCTCGGCTTCGCCATCGCGGCGGTGGACGCGGAGTCACAGTAGGTTCCCCGCCTTGGCGCAGCTGACGTTACGTTGGTGTGTAGTCGCGCTGCGATCGCGCTGATGACGAGCCAGATGATGATGAACGGCTGCCGTGCGCATGGCGTGCTCGGCAACGGCGCTGGGGCCGGAGTTGCTGCCCAAGATCGGCTGCTGTACCTCGCGGCTGACATACCTATCCCCCGGGTGCTGGCATCCCCCGGCGTCTGCCGAGAACTGACATTGCGGCACCTCCGGCCCCAAGGTTGCCGGCCGCAGCGATCCAAACGGCATAGCTGCAAATCACCGCAGAGTTCGGGCGGGTACCTCCGGCGCTAGCCGGATGCTAACGGAACGCTAAGGCGGCGGATAAGGCTGAAGCTCTGCCTGCCTGGCACATCAGCAGCACTGGGGTCCCGGTCCAGGCAATCGTCAGCTGCACGCGATCTGAGAGAGGTGGGCAACACGATGGGGAAAATCCGGCCGCGAACAAGTCTAACGAGATCTCGGCTCGGAGTAGCTTCGGTCCTGGGGGTGCTCGTGGCGCTTGTTTCATTCGCGCTGCCTACGCTCGCGTACGGCGCGACCACGCACACGGTCACGCACAGGGGTACGTACCATATCTCGGGTGGCCTGTTTAACGCCAATCAAGTGAAGACGCCCGCTTATGGCACAAGACAGCGGGCACGGACCTGCGTTCAGTTCATCGGCAGAACACACTCCGGCGGCCGCTATAACCGGTCAGAACTCAAGCTGATCTGGTATGACGGCGGTAAGAACGTCGTACTGTCCGACATGTTTGTCTACAGCCCGGGCACCTACTGCAGCCCGTGGGAAGGCCTGCCGAATACGGGGCCAAAGGTATACGACTTCATATCGACGGGTCCCGGGGATTCGATCCACGGTAATTGGTACATATACGTCAACGTGTAACGGCGCCTTGCGCCGCGATTCGGTGAACCTCGGTGGGGGCCCGGGCCGGGCCCGGGCCGGCTCGCCCCCGGCCCCCACCGATGCCCACGCGAGGGCACTGCGCCCGCGGAGGTTCCCCGCGGCGCAGGAGTGATGACAAGCCCCTCTCAGCTGCGGCCCTGCCTCGGGTCAATGACCCGTTTGATCAATGCGTCTAATACCAGGCCACTGGCGTGACCCGCAGCGGCCGCGGGGCAAAGGGCCCAGGTGGCAGGGGGACTGGTAGGCAGCAGGCTGCCCCGCCCCGCCGCCCGGGTCCCGCTGTCCATCCGGCCACGCCGCGGGGTGCGTCAATCGGTCCGGGCATAGACGGTAAAGAAGACGAAGCAGCCGCTCGCCTGGTTTTCGGGATTGGCGGTGATGACCACGGTCTTGCCCGGCACCTCGTACGCATTGCTGACCGACTGGTCCGGCGTGACAGTGAACGAGTCGAGAAGGGTGATCGAGCTGGCGTTCGGCGTGTTGGGCTCGTTGACGTGGGCGATGGCGATGAGCAGTGACGCCGGGCTGTTCACCGAATTGCCGACCGACAGCCGCATGGTCTCATACGGGGCCACGTCCAACTGCGCGAGCTCTGACTGGACCGGGTCGACCGCGTCGCCGGCGGGGTCGCTCTGTGCCAGAAGCTTCGTTGTCGTCACGGCTTCCTCCTCGTCGTCCGAGTCCGTCCACCACGTCCCTACCGGGTCCGCATGCCGACCAGATTGTCTTGACTGACCTGATCAGCCGGATGCCGGGGGTCGCTCGTTGATCACGACAAGGCGCACGGCGTCAACGGTTGCCCGTGAGCCGTTCATCGCGCCGGTTCCACCGCCACGTTCCGGATGACGGCGCCGACCAAGACCGCTGCACCCGTGACCAGCAGCGCGGCGGCCAGCGCATACGCGGCTACTGATTCTCCGATCCGTGTCATCCGCTTGCGCATCCCGCTTGCCTCCCCGTGTGAGTGACCCTGGCCAAGTGTATGTACCACCTAGACGGAGGCAAATGCGCAGTTAGCGGCCGGATAACACCCGCGCCCTGGACCACGATCTTCCCGGGCTCCGGATCGGCCTCCGACGGCGGCCACAAGACGCGCTGCAGGTCCGGTGGGAGGGATCCCTGCGCGCCCGCCGCGCAATCCCGCTCCGCAACAACACGCCAGGCCGCGCCTACTATCGGCGTAAAGCTCGCCAGCGGCGAACGCTAAATCGTAGCGATGCGCTGCCTGCACCAGCGGTTGCCCGACGCGGACTTGCGTCAGCTTATTGCCGATACCGCCGCCTAGATACAGGCGCGCATCAACGTAGGCGGCCGGGAGGGCGCTTGGGGGCGGCTCTGTCATTGGCCGACTTCTCCGAGGAGGCGGCACTTCAGAGTAGCCACTTCCCGGACCGCGACGGGCGCCCGAGGTGTCAACGTGGAGCGCCCGAGTGGACGACAGACGTTGACACCGACCAGTTCTGTCGCGCACTCGACCGCATCGGGACCCCGTACTTTAACAACTGCCTTCATAGAAGGGCGCCACGAGCGCGCGTTGTGCGGGCATCCCCGGTGGCGCTTGCGGTCGGTGGAGGCTGGGGTTATACGAGCCGTTGACCATCTTGGGCAGTTGCGGGGCATTGCCGGAGAGGGGCCGGGCGGTTCCTGTGGACTCATGCAGTTTGGCGCGAGATCTATTCATAAGTAGGGCAACGCCAAGTATCCTATCTGATGTGGCGCGATGCTACACTACTCCGCCCCGAGAGACGCCGACGATGCACGAGCGTCGGCTTAGGCCAGGAGGCCGGCGATGCCATCAGTGACCTCACCTTGGAGCACCTGGCGGCAGCCGTGCGCTCCACGACATGAGTCCGTCATGCCAAGGAGCGCCAAAAGATGGAGCCTTAATTCAATTGAAGGCATAGCGGATTAGGGCTTAGATAGAGAAAGCTAGGGACAAATGCGGACCGACGTTATAGTTATCCCTCTTGTGATACTTATCTTGGCTGGAATAGTTCTGCTCATTCGGCGGTCTGCGCAGAAGAAGAGACACGTTCCAGAAGTGCTTCCGATCAAGGTCGGCGGCAATCTTCCCACCTTCAATTTGGTCGCGCTGGGCGGGCAAGAGACGGGGAAGACAGTGCTCCTGGCGAGCATGTTCCACCGGTTGACGACGGAGATGAGCGATGGCGGGTTCAGGCTCCAGACCAGTCTCGACCGGTCGGTCCATCTCACGAACCTTTACGCGACGCTGCGAGACTCGGATGCGGCATGGCCACCCGGCACATCGGTGGGAGATACTCGCTCCTTCACGTTCGAGTGCGTGGGATCCGCGGGTGGAGACGAACTGCCAATCTTAGAGGGCATCTGATCTATGTCACGGATGGTTCGCCCGTTTCGGCGGGGTCGTCACGCCAGGTTTGGGTTGATTCGCCGGTGAGCCGGCGGCTCATATTGTCGATCATGGTCCAGTGGATCATCGTTTCGGAACGTTCTGGGAGCGTCTCATAATCTCGGGGCCAACCGCCGATGCAGCATCCACCAGCCGAAAGTGCGCTCAACGGCCCACCGCTTCGGTAACGGGGCGAACCCTTTCTGGCCGGGATCTTTACGGACGACCTGCACGTCGATACCGCGCGCCGCGCCGAGCGCGATGACGCTGCGCTGGTAGCCGGCGGCCAGCTTGACCACGCCCGGGTGCCGGGCGGCCAGCGCATCGATCACGTCGCGGCCGCCGGTGGTGTCCTGCACGCTGGCCGCGGTGACCAGCACGACCAGGAGCAGGCCGAGCGTATCGGTGGCAATATGCCGTTTCCGGCCCTTGATCTTCTTGCCCGCATCGATGCCCTGCGAGGATTCCGGCACATTGCCGGAGGTCCGGATCGACTGCGCATCCATGATCGCGGCACTGGGCTGCTCGCTGCGGCCTGCGGCGGTGCGCACCTGGCCGCGCAGCGCGTCGTGGATCACCTCGGTCGTGCCGTCTTTCTCCCATTTGGCGTAGTAGTCGTAAACCGTCTTGTACGGCGGTAAATCGTGCGGCAGGTATTCCCAGGCGATCCCGGTCCGGTTCACATACAAGATCGCGTTCACGATCTCACGCAGGTCATGTAGCGGCTCGCTGAGGCCCAGGCCGGTTTCGGCCCGCGCCGCCCGCCAGGCGGCCAGGGTCGGCTCGATCAGCGCCCAGCGGGCGTCGGACAGGTCGGTGCGGTAGGAACGCCGGGAGGTCATGACGGCGATCTTTAGCAGGTCATAGACCGAAAGTGTGGGACCTTGAACACAGAGAAATCCTGGTGGAGGAACAGACCCGGATCACTGTGGATCAGATGCCCTCTTAGACTTCAACTACCTGGACTACGCGGGCGAGCTGGTCGGTGGCGGTCATGCCGCCCAGGCGGTGCTCGACGAGCGACAGGGCCGTCAGCGGGATCTGGAGCAGCGGATCGAGACTGCCCACGCGCTGTTCGGCATAATTGACGGCCAGCGGATCCTCGGGTACTTACGAGGAGATCCAGAGAGCCCGCTCTATATCGAGAGCTCGATCATTCCGATGATCAGTGTCATGAGAAAGGCGAAGTGCCCGATACACTCTATTTTGACGAAATGGGACCTATTCGACGGCACAGCTGCCTCCGACGACCCAATGGACGAGAACGATCGCTTGGCGCTTGTACGCAAGGAGTTGATGTCGCAAGCGCCAATCAGAAACCTCGTCGAACAGCGCAAGCGCGAAAAGCGCATCGTTCGGCTCATCCCGGTCAGTGCGATCGGCAGGCAGTTCGCCACCATGGACGCTGAAGGGCACATGGTCAAGCGCAGAGATGGTCGCCTTCGGCCACTCAATGTCGAAATTCCGCTGTGCGCAGTGCTGCCGGATCTGTTCGCACAGATCGAGGAGCGCCTGGATCAAGGCCACGAGGACAATATAATGACTGAGGGGCGAGCGCGGGCGCGCCTAACTGCCAAGGAGTCGCTAGCTGCCGTGGGTAAAATTCTGGCCCTTCCAGCTGGTGTAGCGCTGCGCACGGCCGCCGATATAGCGATCGGCAAGAATGCTTTCAGTGATCGCATCGCAGATATGTTCATCGACTGGGTGGGGCGGCCCTTCGACGACAAGATGGCACGGGTGAGCGAAGTGGTCGACGACGCTCGGCTGCAGCTCAGCGAGCTGAGGCTCGCCCGCGGCGCAGGCTGCGAGAGTTCAGCGAGCGGATGATCGTGCTGAAGCGCCAGCTGCCCGCTTCAGACCTTACCGATGCGGGGCAGCCGTGACTGGTCCGACCACTCTCGGCTGGGCATTTCTTATAGCCCGCGGGCGCCAGACGGGATATCGGCTGCTCTTGGCGCCGGACTTCATCATGGTCAGCCGCGAGTCCGCGTTATTGATGGACGAGATCCGCGGCGAGGTACCAATGCAGGGCCCGCCGATGGTGATCGATATCGCTGGGCCCATAAGCGGGCCGCTGTGTGTGGTCTACCGGACACTTCGTGCCACGCGCGGGGACGTTGGCGCGGCTGATCAGCCAGAAGTGCCATTGCTCGACCGCGCCGGACGCCCGCTTGTGCTGACATATGGCTTCATCTGTCGCGGTTCCCGCGTGGTCGCGCCGCATTACGAGGACCTGCACATCGCGCGCAACGCGGCAGTCGCGACGTACCGAAGATTCCACGCCGCTGAAGAGACGTTCCCACCGGAGACGTCGCGTCCGTACCCAGTGCGCTCAACCATGGCACCGGTCGAAGCGGCGCCGTCCGGGTCGGCCGCGCCACGGCCCTCCCCACCGGCTGAGCCGGCACATTCGTGGCCTGACCGGTCACCGCCCCCGGCACTATCGACGCCGCATACCTTGCCCAGCAGCCAGCAGCCGGCTCCGGACCAGCGCCGACCCATCATCGTAATGTCGCTGATAGTGGTCGCAGCGCTGGCACTGCTCGGGCTTGCATTACGTACATATGTCTTCACCGGTGGACGGCATGTTAGTGTCAAGGTGACCGGCATCTACCCGGAGCGGAAGGTTACAGGTGAGACGATCCGTGCATTGGTGACGACTAATGGGATAGCCGGGCAAGGCTTCGTCATTTGGGGCCGGGCTAAAAACAAATACACCAACACCAGCCGACGGGTAGATGTCACTGCCGACACGAAGGCACAACCCGTTTCCATCTCGGCGCCTGGCCTGACCAGCGGCGACCATTTTCGCATCCGCGTGAAAACCAATACCGGCGTGAGCGCTCAAAGTAGCGATCAAGCGGTACCTTAGTGGCAGCCAACGGGATTCTTGTAAATGCTTTGCGTAAAGCTGCCCAGAAAATCGTCCTGGTCGGCGAGAAATTCTTTGGTAACTGCCAGACTCCGGCCTGGATCTGCCCCGGATCTGCCCCAATGGCGTTAAGTTAAGCTTACATTGGTGTAAGATCGCCTGCGTGGCGAGACGAGGGCAGCAGGTCGTGGCCGGGGACCGGCTGGCCGACCGGGTCGGGATCGGCGTGCTGGCGAAGGTGTTCCCGCCCGAGCTGGTCGATCGGGTCGTTGCCCAGGCAGGGGTCCGCGAGCAGCGCAAGCGCACGCTGCCGGCCCGGGTCGTCGTGTACTACCTGCTGGCGATGGTGCTGTTCTTCCAGTCCGGCTATGGCGAGGTGTGGAACAAGCTGGTCGCGGGCCTGGACTGGGCGAAGCAGTTCCGGGCGCGCCTGCTGCTGGGCATGCAGCCGAGCCCGGCGGCGATCACCCTGGCTCGCCAGCGGCTGGGATGGCAGGTGATGGAGCGGCTGATGGAGGCGGTCGCCGGGCCGCTCGCCGGGGAAGAGCAGGACCGCGCGTTCGTGTCTGGCATGCGGCTGGTGGCCGTGGACGGGATGTGCCTGGACGTGCCGGCCACCGCGGAGAACGGGGCGGAGTTCGGCTTCCCGGGCAACGACGCGGGGCCGGGCCCTTTCCCGCAGATCCGCGTGGTCGGCCTCGGCGAATGCGGGACCCGGGCGGTGCTGGGCGCGGCGATCTCCCCGCTGGCCACCGGGGAGCAGCCGCTGACCCGCCAGCTGCTGCCCAAACTGCGGCCCGGCGACCTGCTGGCAGCCGACCGCAACTTCTTGTCCCACGGCCTGCTCGCCGAGGTGCTCGCGGCCGGCGTGCACGTGCTGTGGCGGGCTAAGTCCGACGTGGACCTGCCAGTGCTGGAGGTGCTTGCCGACGGGACCTGGCTGTCACGGCTCGCCGACCCGGCCGCCTCCGGCCCGATGCGCCGCCGGGGCGCGGCCGGAAAGGACATCCCCGGCATCACCGTCCGCGTCATCGAATACTCGGTGGCAAGCGAGGACGGCAGCGCGACCTCGGAGACCTTCACCCTGGTCACCGACATCACCGATCCCGCGCTGCTGACCCCGGAGCAGGCGGCCGGCGCCTACGCCTCCCGCTGGCAGCTGGAGACCTGCTTCGATGAGCTGGAGACCTCGATCCGGGGCGGCGCCACCGTCGTCCTGCGCTCGAAGTCCCCGCCGATGATCCGCCAGGAGATCTACGCGATGCTGTGCTGCTACCAGGCGATCCGCACCCTGATCAGCCACGCCGCCAGCGACGCCGGGATAGACCCCGCCCGGATCTCCTTCACCCGCGCCCGCGACGCAATCCGCAGCCGCATCAGCGACTCCGGATGCTTTTCCCCCTGACAGCCTCGACGACCTCGCCGCCGACCTGGCCTTCGAGATCACATTCACCCGCAACCTCGTGCCCCGGCGGCCCGGGCCGCCGCTACGAGCGCAAGACCAAGCGGCCCGGCGGCCGGTACAAGACCCGCAAGCCCGGCGAGACCACCCGGCTGACACCGCTGACCAGGATCATTTTCTAGCTGATGCCCGTACCTGCTTAACTTAATGCCATTGGGATCTGCCCGGGCGGCCGCCCGCGCGAGCGAACCTGGCAAGGTCCGCGTGCACGTTCTCCACGCGACGATTTGCCAATTCTACCGACGCCCGTCGCGTTGAACACGCGGGGGCCAGTACCCAATTTGCGCGAGTTCCGCGGCGACGCCCGCCAGGAGGTGCTCGCGGTCCCACGAATGGGCCGCTGTAATGCGGCAACCCGGCGGAACCCGTAGCGGAATGACCATGAGCACCTGCAGTGCGAAGTTTACGTGCCCATGGCACGCCCATGGCACCGCGAAGGCTGGCTAAGTTCGAGCTTCGGCGCACCCCACGACCAGGCCGAATTCGCTGCCACTACCTGCGCCGCCATCGACCTGTTCGAAAACAGGCTGTCTGAGCCGACCAAGCGCTTGGTCAGGCGGGACCGGTTTGACGTCCTCCCGAGCCGAGGAGTGGAACGATGATCACCTATCCAGCAGACGGCCCCGACCATCCAGACCGACACGATGACCTCGCGGAGCTTGAGCGCAAGGCAAGGCGGCGGTCGAAGGTTGGCGGCAGACGATGATCCAGAGTTGACGCTCTATTGGGCCGAGCACACCAACAGAGGGGCCGAGCTCTACATCAGCGTCAAGACCGTCGAGTTCCACCTCGGGCACATCGACGACAAGCCCGGCATCCGATCCCGCAAGAACCTCATCGCCCGCACCGGCGCCCGACAGCCCCACCTGGACGACCATCAGGTTGAAAACTAGGGCCAAAACCTAGGGGTGACCCTGGCGACATGGGTTCAGGGCCGGGTGATGATGACCGAGTGACGCCGCCGTCGCCGGCTCCGCCTGGAGACCGGTCTGAGAATCCAGCTCCGCTGATGGCACACATCACCCGTTCGCTTGACGGTCGCTTCGAGGGGGCGATTCATCCCGGGCCTCATGGAGTCTTCATGAGAACCAGCGGCGGAACGCGAGCAAGCGCGCCCGGCCATCCCGCGAAGCCCGCCGTACAGAGGGCAGCTGCCATTCGAAGAGGTGACCTTTGGAGCCAGATTCTCCGGCGCTAAGCCTCTTCTCGTGAAAGAGCAGAAACATCATGCGAGAACTTCTTCCACCCGCCGGAAAGCGGGCCGAAAGAATTGCAGAACAGATAACGACGTTCGGCGTTGCGCGGACCGCGGACGCACGAATGTTCATGTGCCCGGGGAGGCACGTATGGCCCGGATAGCGATCATTACGGGGGCTGCGTCTGGTATCGGGCAGGCGCTGGCCCGCGCGCTCGTTCTGCGGGGCGACACCGTCGTGGTGGCTGACATCGACGCTGACGGCGCGGAACGCGTGGCGGGTGGGCTATCCCGGCAGGGCCCGGGTGCTGCCACGTCCGCGGCCGTTGATGTCCGCGACGCCGCAGCGGTCGCGGCCCTGGTGCGCAGCACTCAGGAGAGCTACGGCCGCCTCGACGTCATGGTGAACAACGCCGGTATCGGCAGCGGCGGTGAGGCCCAGGTGTTGCTGCTCGCGCACTGGGACCGCGCCATCGACGTCAACCTGCGGGGCGTCGTGCACGGCGTGCACGCGGCTTACCCGATCATGGTCAAGCAACGGTCGGGGCATATCGTGAACACTGCCTCGCTGGCTGGTCTCCTGCCGGCCCCGGGGGCGACGCCGTACGCGATGACCAAACATGCGGTGGTGGGGCTGAGCTTGTCGCTTCGCGCAGAGGCCGCGGCGTACGGGGTTCGGGTGACAGCGGTATGCCCCGGCGTGGTTGAGACGCCGATTCTCGACAAGGGCGGCCCCGACGACCTGCCCAAGTCACCAGCCGCCGGGCATACGCGAGAGTTCTTCCGGCACGTGCAGGCCCGCTTCTACCCGGCGGATCGGATGGCGCACGACATCGTCCGGGGGATCGACCGCAACGCTGCGCTGATCGTGGCGCCTGCGTCGGCACGGCTGGCGTGGCGTATCTGGCGCTACACGCCGCTGGTGGTTAACCGGATGACCGCACGTCACGTCGCGTGGGCCCGCGCCACCTTCGGCGCTCAGTCAACCGGAGCCGGCACCGGTGGGGCCGCTGTGGAGGCGAGCGGGGGTCCCCGCAGACCACATCGGTGAGCCTGCCGCTGGTAAGGATCGCCCGCGCCGCCGACCGGCTGCCGGAGGGAGCGCGAACTGAGCATGCCTGGTGGCGTGGACTGGCGGGCCGGCACCGAGACATCACCGGTGTGGTACGGGATGATGGAGGGCTTGCCGTCCGCTCCGGAGAGCGAGCGGCCCAAGAGGTCATAACGGGACTTGCGGTGGCGACCAGCCTGGATGGATCAGGCGCTGCCGGTTCGGTCCGGTAATGGCCTTGGCGGCCGTCGCCGCAATCCCGCTCGGGCGGTCGAAGAATCGCCACGCGCGACAAGGTCATGGTCTGGCCAGCCGCGACGGTGTAATCCCGGCACGCACATCGGCGTCCCGCGACAGCGCCGAAGAATGCCACCGAACGGCTGCGCGGGAGCACCAGAGCCCCTGAAACTGACAGCGGCGCACCGTGACGGTAGCCCGCCCGGTGCCGAACCCGGTGATCCTGCCGGGTACCCCCCGCGCAGCCGTTCGGGATCCTGGGTGTCCGCGGCGTCCGTGTTCGCGCCTCACCCGCCGAGCGCTGTGCGCGAACATCCGACGATGCCAGGGACTCGTTCCTCGCAGACGCGTCAGAACCGGGGGCCAGTGGCGCCGGGACTCACCTCGCATGGCCTGCGGGATGGCCACCAAACGGCGATGCGACGCGATCGGGTGCCCAGGGTGCTCCGACGCGACCGGCTCGGCCACGGCCGGTCAGGCGACATCGCCGACCACTACACCCACAGCGACGACGAGATGATCGAGGAGCTGCTCGCGAGCCAGACTTCGCGATGGCAGTCCGCTGTCACCGCACGAGCGCGAATCGATGAGTCCCCGCGGCGCTCAGCCGCGATCGGCCGTCCGCTCATGACGAGTCGCTCGCCCCCTACCGGGAGCGCGCCAGCGAAAGCGCTCCCATTTGCGCTCCCAAACCGGCTCTCAGGAGACGGAGAAATGACCGTGCAACGCTCTGACCTGGGTGGGCGCAGGCGGGCTCGAACCACCCACCCCTCGCTTGTAAGGCTAGCCACCACCACTCCCCCACCTCGCGGGATGCATCATCTGTCCAGGTCAGCGTCCACAGAAGTGCGCACTGCCGAGCAGGAAACAGCGGTGCGGAGCACAACGGGCTCCCATTCGCGCTCCCATTCTCTGACCATCGCCGGCCCACGGCCGGGCACCGCCGGGCCGGGCAACGCCCCACCGGTCCCTCACGCATAGACGGGTCCGCGGGGTCGTGGGGCGTTAGCCATCGAACCCAGCCCGCGCGGGACTCCGGCCGAAGCCGACGGCTTGCAGAGGGCGCCCCCAGGTTCGACAGATGTCCTGAACTGCAATGATGCCACCGACCACGTTGGGCCGCCCGATGTTCAACCACCACTCAACCGGACGCGTCGGACGGACGAATCAGCTTCCCGGCCGGCCGGGTGTCACAGACAGACACAAGCCCGCCCCGCCCGGCAACCGCTGCCTTCCTGCGGACTTCCCCGGATGAACGTCCAGATAGCCTGGCCGACGGCAACGCGGACGTGCAGCACTCGCTCCCGCGAGCAGTCAAGGACCTTAACACCCTTAGGCGTTGCGTTTTTTGGGGTTGCTCCCCATCCTTGGTATGTGAACTCATTCGAGGATCTGCTGACCACCGGCCAGGCCGCACGGCTGCTGAGCTGCTCGCGCCAGCACGTCGTTGACCTGTGCGCGCGAGGGGACCTGCCCTTCGTGTCCGTTGGCTCGCACCGGCGGGTACGCCGCGCCGACGTCGGGGCGCTCGCGCGGGGCGGGCTGAGCCGTGACCAGGAACGGTCGCTGTGGCTGCACCGGGTGGTCGCGGGGCGGCTGGCCGTTGATCCTGACGGCGTGCTCGCCCGCGCGGAGAGTAACCTCCAGCGTCTCCACCATGTTCATCCGCACGGGATGACGGCGGTATGGCTGGCGGAGTGGCGCAAAATTCTTGACGCGGGAGTGGACACGGTATTCGACGTCTTGACATCACGAACGCCCTGGGCGGCGGAGCTGCGGCAGAACAGCCCCTTCGCGGGCGTCCTTGACGCGCAGGAACGAGAGGCTGCGCTGGCGTCATTCCGTGCGCACTGGCGCGCTGCGCATGCAGCATGACACGCGAGCAGCTTGAGCACGTGCTCCGGGCGGCGTCCAGGATCGCCGGCCAGGCCGAGGTGCTCGTGATCGGCAGCCAGTCGATCCTGGGCAGCCATGAGGAACGTGCTCTGCCCCCCGAGGCGACGACGTCCACAAGTGTGGGCCACCATCCGCCGGATCCACTCTGCGCTGCTTCAGGAGTCGTAGATACCGTGGTTGCCGACACGTAGCCACACCACGACCGTTTCGCCTGCGACCTCTGCCAGCCGGAACAGCGCCCGGCCATCGGGTCCCGCGAAGCTCCATGTCATCGCGTAGTCCACGCCGATCCGGTGGACGCGCAGCGCCCTCGGCCACGGCACCGCCCCCTTGTGCGCGCCAGCATCCAGCGCCGGACGGAGAATCTCATGCACGGCCTGCACGAACAGCTTGCGGTGCTCGTCAGGCAGGCGGCGCAGGTCAATCAGGAAACCAGGCGTGCGAACATACTTCATTCGCCTGCGCTGAGATCGGCCACCAGCGCGTCCATCGAGTCGTACACGTTGCCATCAGGGACGTCGTCACCGGGCCGGGACGGGTACCTGCTCTCGTGAGCGACCCAGTACAGCTCAGCCTCACGCTGCTCCAGCGCCTTGAGCACGCGATACTCCTCCAGGGGGACCACGACCGCCTCGACCTGGCCCGCCCTGAAGATCACCTGATGGTCAGCGACCTCGGCATCGAAAGACAGGGAACTCTCACCCATACCCGCGAGAATACTCCTCGGAGAAACGCGGGCCAGTATCTCGGCGGAGCGGCGGGCCCGGGATCGCGGCGCGTCAGTTAGCGTCCGCGCGCATTGCGTCGACCTCTGCGAGCAGGGACCTGGTCATCCAGGCGGGCAGGCTGCTGCTCGGCACCACCTCCCGGGGAAGCGTGAACACGGCGCGGTTGGCCGCAGCCGCACGGCGGGCAATTCGACCCGGCCCGCCAGGTCATGACCCACCGGCTAACGCCTGTCTCACCTGCCGGGACTTCCAGACCACGGCCCGTGTCCTGGAGATTCACCGGCGGCAGGCCGCGACCAGCCGCCGTCTCATCGCCCAGGCCGACGCCAAGGGCCAGCAGCGCCTTGCCGAGAACCTGCGCCGCGTCCAGGCCAGCCTGGACCGGATCATCCGTGCCCTCGAAGAACCCGGCAACGATGGCCCCAGCGATGACTCACGCTGACAACTCCTCCTTCCTCGCCCAGGCCAACGCCCGGCGCCGCCAGGCAGCACTATCGGCCGCGCACCATGCCATAGAGCGGCTGCAACGCGAGGGAAAGGCAGTGAGCTTCAGCGCCATAGCACAGTCAGGCGGCGTCTCCCGAGGCTGGCTCTACCGCCAAGACCAGATCCGCGACCTCATCAGCCGGCTGCGCCACCTGGAGCCCCCAGCGGCCAGGGTTACAGCACAACGCGCAAGCGCCGACTCACTTCGCCAGCGACCCGACGCTGCCCGCGCCGAGATCACTCGCCTGCGAGCCGAAAACACTCCCTCCGCGAGCAGATCGCCCGCCATCTCGGCCTCCAGCGAGCCCAGCACGGCAAGCACACGCCAGCCGAGCCGCGATGACCCGATCACGACCCCTCCCACGCCTCTGTCACGTTCCAGATCAGATGACGATCCCGCGGTTTCACCGCGGCGGCAGCCGGGGTACCTGGAGTCCTAAACAGGCAAATGGTTGGCATGTCGGTGCGGACGTTCCGGTGTCAACGCCAGACCAGCGGAGGCAGCGCATGGGCACGATCACGACGACCGATGGCACGGAGATCTTCTACAAGGACTGGGGCTCTGGCCAGCCGATTGTCTTCAGTCACGGCTGGCCGCTTTCGGGCGACGACTGGGACACCCAGATGCTTTTCTTCCTGCAGCACGGCTACCGGGTCATCGCCCATGACCGGCGCGGGCACGGGCGCTCCACGCAGACCAGCGACGGTCACGACATGGACCACTACGCCGACGACCTGGCAGCGCTGACGGCCCACCTCGATCTCCAGGACGCCATCCATGTCGGGCACTCCACCGGCGGCGGCGAAGTCGTGCGCTACCTCGCCCGGCACGGTGAGAGCCGGGTGGCGAAAGCGGTACTGATCAGTTCGGTGCCGCCGCTCATGGTGCAGACCGACGCCAACCCCGGCGGGCTGCCGAAGAGCGTCTTCGACGACCTCCAGGCGCAGCTGGCCGCCAGCCGGTCCGAGTTCTACCGGGCCCTGCCGTCGGGCCCCTTCTACGGCTTCAACCGGCCCGGCGCAAAATCCTCGGAAGCGATCATCGAGAACTGGTGGCGGCAGGGAATGATGGGCGGGGCGAAGGCACACTACGACGGCATCGTTGCCTTCTCCCAGACCGATTTCACCGAGGACCTCAAGAAGATCACGGTGCCCGTCCTGGTGATGCACGGCGACGACGATCAGATCGTTCCCTACGCCGACTCCGGACCGCTGTCCGCGCGGCTCGTGCAGAACGGGACGCTGAAGACGTACAAAGGATTCCCGCACGGCATGCCGACCACCGAGGCCGAGACGATCAACGCTGACCTGCTGGCTTTCGTGCAGTCCTGACCGACTCGCGGCTGGGCGTCGGATGTGGCTCTACGTCAACTCGGCTTGTTCGTGCTCCACCACCAGATCAGGCCCGGGCGCCGACTGCGGATCTGTGGGGGCTGGCTCGTCGTGCCGCACCCTACCCTCGGACAACTCGACCAGTGCATCGTGCATGTCCTTCCACCGCCGGACGAGCGCCCGCCCGGCGCGCAGGTGCTGGTCAGCCGACTCTGCGAAGCTCCGGCTCGCGAGCATGGTTCCGCGCTGGACCTTGCTGACGTATGAGGCGTGTACCCGACAAGCTTCGCCAGGGCCTTCTGTGAATAACCGGCGACCTCCCGCCAGTGCCGCCGTTCCGCGATGAACAGCCGCGACAGCCGGGTTCTGCTGCGCCTCCTCCGGTTCTAACTGCATCCGGCCGCCCCTCCCCCAGCGGGTGCGCATGGAGTGAATCGCGTGTGATCGCCGGTCACCCTGTAGTCCACCACCTTGCGTGGCGGAGCCTGCTGGTGTGAGCAAGTACCAACCGCACCCAAGAAATCGGCTGACGGACCCGCCGCCGGGCCCCGACGGATCGCCATCCGTCGCGGCCCTCGCCGTTCATGTCAACGAACTGCGACGCGAGGTCGAATCGCTGGTCGCCAAGGTAGGCACGCTCGCGAGCACGCAGCACGAACACGCCACCGTGTCGAGCAGTACCCCGACTGCCTCGCCGACCAGATCAGGCCCTGCTGGCCGAACCACTCGCACCTGGAGTACAGGTGGGTTACGTCACCCGGTCTCCTTGACGACCTGGGGTTTGTCCAGCAGCACAAAAAACAGATTCGCCGCAAGTGTATCTGGAATGGGCATGCCGCGCTCGGTATTGACAGGCGCACAAATTGCTGGGCTGGGACCGTGGCCGCAGAATGTTGACGTGCGTGGGGAGGGCAGCGTGGCTCGGATAGCGATCATTACGGGGGCTGCGTCTGGCATCGGGCAGGCCCTGGCCCGCGCTCTTGTTCTGCGCGGCGACACCGTCGTGGTCGCTGACATTGACGGTGACGGCGCGCAACGCGTGGCCCGTGGGTTAGCCCGGCAGGGGCCGGGCGTTGCCACCTCCGCCGCCCTTGATGTCCGCGACGCCGCAGCGGTCGCGGCCCTGGTGCGCAGCACTCACGACAGCCACGGCCGTCTCGACGTGATGGTGAACAACGCCGGTATCAGCATGGTCGGTGAGGCCCACGAGTTGCTGCTCGCGAACTGGGACCGAGTCATCGACGTCAACCTGCGCGGCGTGGTGCATGGCGTCCACGCAGCCTACCCGATCATGGTCAGCCAGCGGTCCGGGCATATCGTGAACACTGCCTCGCTCGCCGGTCTCCTCCCGGGCCCGCTAACGACGCCGTACGCGATGACCAAGCATGCGATCGTGGGGCTGAGCCTGTCGCTTCGCGCCGAGGCCGCGGCGTACGGGGTGCGGGTCAGCGTAGTGTGCCCGGGCGTAGTGGAGACGCCGATTCTCGACAAGGGCGGCCCGGATGACCTGCCCACATCCCCGCTCGCCGGGCACGCGCGAGAGGTCTTCCGGCACCTGCACATCCGCAGCTACCCGGCGGATCGGATGGCGCACGACATCGTCCGGGGGATGGACCGCAACGCAGCGCTGGTCGTGGCGCCAGCGTCGGCCCGGCTGGCGTGGCGCATCTGGCGGTACACACCGCCGGTTGCGGGCCGCATGGCCGCACGTCAACTGGCGTGGGCCCGCGCCACCCTCGGCGGTCAGCCAACCGGGGTGATCACCGATGACGCAGCAGCACACGGAAGCTGAATTGGCGGTCGAAGAAAGAAATGGGTTTGCAGTGACATTCGTGGCTGGTTTCCAGATCACGGCAGAAGTGAACCTGGTGTCAGAGTGCCGCCCGGCCAGGACAGCGAGCTGTTCTTCGGCTGCTACTTCCCGGCCGCCACCATGGCCGCCGAGGAGCATGGCCCGCCCGTCCCCTAGCTGGCCCGGCGGATGACGCTGACCTCCTGTCACACCGACCCCGCCCGGGCCCTGGTCCCGGTGCTGCAGCGCCTGGCCGCAGGCGGCGTCCCGCTCGGTGACGTGCTAGCCGGCTCCGGGTATGCCCACCGCACCGCCGGGGGCTGGGCGGTTCCGCTGCGCGCTGCCGGCGCCGCCCTCATCCAAGATCTCCACCCGGCGACCGCGGCCCCCATGGCACCCACCACGGCGCCATCATCGCTAACGGCAACCTGTACTGCCCTGCCACCCCCCGCCCGCTGCTGGAACTCGGCCCCCTCGCCCGCGACGCCACCCCAGGCCAAGTGACCACGCACGACCAGCACACCGCCGAGACCGCCCGGTACAAGCTCGGCTGGATCACCGCCGATTCGGGTGGCGGAGAATTCCGGTTAGCTCAACCTGCTGCTGCCGCTCCCCGATGCGGAGCTGGCCTACACCCGGGAGGACAACTTCTGGGTGCTGGTGTGGCACAAGGCCCCCGATGAGCGCCGCGACATACGGGAGCACCATGGTATGTGCGAGCTGTGTGGCGGAGATTCTCGGCGTGGATGTAGTGCCCGCCCCGGGTAAGGTTGGCGCGGTTGGCGGCGGAGGCGAACCCTCGGTCGGCGACCCAGACCAGCGGCGCAGAACTCGTTCGGCCTCTGAGCTTTGACACGTCGGCCACGGCCAAGGGACGGCAGCTACGAGGCGGATGGGCGAAGAGCAGGACACCAAGTGATCGAGATCTACCCAGGTCAGCACAAGATCGCCGGGCCATCGGCCAGCCATTGACCAAGGTGACGAAGGGTCAGCTACGGCCACTCAGAACCATCAGACTTGGGCACGTCAGCGCGTTAGTCAGGCGTGTTCGCTCCACTTCCCAAGCTGGCAGTGCTGAAGCGAGTGTGGGAGACGACGCACTGATTCCGCCCGCGGTGCCGGGGAGCGCGTTTTGGCGCGTCAGCAAGATGACGCTGCTCACCAGGACGAAGATCAGGAAAAGCACGAACGCGATGAGGTCGAGAACGAGCCCGAACGAGGCGATGACGCTGCCGAGGCCGAAGCCCTGGAGGAAGAACAGAATCCCGGCGAGGATCGAGGCCCACCCGAGCCAGCGCGGCAGGACGCCGCTGCCGATCACGAGCACGCCTGCGAAGGCAAAGAGGCTGCCGAACACGTCCCCGACGCTGTCCAGGCCATAGGTCATCAGTTACAGCGTGTAGGACACGCCCTGATCGTGGTGGAACCCGAACGACGCGAGTTTCGCGCCGAGCAAGCCGAAGATACCGATGTCGCTGACGGCATGCAGGGCAATAAGGAGCGCTCCGCCAGTTAGCACCAGGGAGCCAAGGAACCGCGGCCGATCTGTGTCCCGGCGCAGCAGGTCGTGCAGCTTGGTCAGGTAGATCAGAAACATGGCGGCATAGACGACGGATAGGTATGTGACCACCAGCAGCTGCCCGCGGTGGTCGTAAAGCGTGTTCGTGATCTTCGCCGCCGAGGCGTTCTGGCTCAAGCCGCCGCCGAGCAGCTCGACTACGGACACCGCCACCAGCGCTATGACGTAAAGGATGCCCGCTGCCCAGGCGTACCGCTCCCACGCGCTAGAGGTCCGCGTCGATGCCACCATGCCACCTTCCCCTATCCGCCCTCAAGGTCGGTGTTCGTGGCAAGATCTTGCAGATCGTATCCCCGGTCCTGTACGAGTGGGCAGAAGTAGACGAAATAGCCATCGCAAGGATTGGTGGCGGAGCAAGGGAGGCTCTATGGGTAAGCGGCTAGGCGCGCTCATCGCAGTCATTGCAGTGGTGGCGCTGGCGGTTGGTATAGCTCTTCCCGCCTTAGGTTCAACTGGTCACGCCGCTCAGGACCAGACCATCCGCGTGACTGCCGTCGACACGGAGCTGAAGCTCCTTGATCTTGGTGGCACGGGGTTCTCCCTTGGTAACGAGATCGTGCTCTCCCAAAAGCTGCTGCAGGGCGGAAACCAGGTTGGGCACGCGGGTTCGGTGTGCACGAACGTGTCCGTGGCGCGCCAGGAGGCGCAGTGCATCGCTACGTACTCGTTCCCCGGCGGGCAGATCACCGCCCAGGCGCTCGTTATCCTTGGCTCAACGGCGCCGTATGTTGCGCCCATCACTGGCGGCTCCGGCAAGTATAAGGGTGCGAAGGGTGAGCTACACGTCCAGCTGGTCTCGGCAACCGAGGGGATAGGGATACTGACCTTCCACCTGGAGCACTGACAGGCCCGTTCACTTTTTCCCCGCCTGCCTCGTAGGCGCGGCGACCCTGGCGAGTGGCGGCCGGGGGTTCGGCGCAGCCGATCGCATGCGACGCCGAAAGGGCGACCTAGACGCGGCGACCGGGAGCGGGACAATGACGACCGAGGAAGACGGGCCGTGGAGTACCCGGTTGCGCGGCCGGGTGAGTCTGGATGATCAGCGGTGGTCTGAGGGCGTGGGGCCGGCGCGCGCCGGCCGGGGCCTCCCAAGGCCGGAGGTCGGCGCTAGTGCCGGCCCGCGGCGCCGCACGGACGTGCTCATGCGCTCGGCCGCCTCTTCCACGGTCAACAGCTGGTCGGCCCTGTTAATGGTCACGCTGCCCTCCCGGTTGCCGAGTAATTGCCGGTGGCTTCCTGGGCTCGGCGTCTGGCTTCGGTGAGTGCGGCTTGCCATCGTGTGATCGCGGCGGCCATGAGCGCCCGGATCGAGGTCTCGCGCCAGGCAGGCAGCGACGCCGACGGGTCTGCCGGACGAGGTGGCTCAGGTGGCTAATGGCCCGCTAATGGCCCGAAGAGCTTGTATGAGGATCTTGCTCGGAGTGTTTTGCCTGGTGGGCGCAACTGGGTTCGAACCAGTGACCCAAGGCACTCAGGTGCGCCAGGCGCAGCATCGGGGCCAGAGCTGCACCGGGGTCGCACGTGCTGCGCAGGATGCAGTTCTACCGGCACCGGCTGATCGCCTACAGCCTGGGGAACTTCGCCAGCTATAACGAGTTCGCCACCAACGGCGATCTGGACATGACCGTGATCCTGCACGTGACGCTGTCAGCTACCGGCGCCTTCGAGCACGCCCGCATCTACCCGATCCAGTTCACCGGGCAGGGCCAGCCCGTGCCGGGCGGAGGCGCCATCTCCTTCGTGTCCCAGCTTTCGGCACAAGATTTCGGCGCCTCCGCAGCCCGCATCCTGCCCTCGGGCGTCATCAAGGCGCCCTGACCCCGCGGCCGCCGGGAAAGGCGCGGCCATGCGCCGGATCGCCAATTACCCGGTACCGGTTGATGGCAGGTTCGTCAAGCCAGTTCTGTGCCAGCCGACATCGGCGCGTATCCTGCCAGGTTGCTGCTGGCTGCCTGAGATTTCCCCGGCTGTGGTGGGCTGGCCGGGGGTGTGGTCACGGGTGATGGCGAGCGGGTAGCTGGTTCGGGTCACGGGGTTCGCGAACGGCGTGTCCGCCGGACAGGCAAGCGCGGGCAGTTCCGCACTGTGACATGGTCCGGGCTGGGTGTCTCCTCCTAGCATGATTGGTGTGGAGGCGGGTGATCAGGATTCGGGGCTCCGGCTGGCTGAGCTGGTGGCCGCTTTTTCGCTGGCGACCGATCTGGGGCTGGGCCAGCCGATGGAGCACGTCCTGCGGTCGTGGCTGATTGCGGTACGGCTCGGGGAGCGACTGGGCCTGAAGGCTGACGCGCGAGTGGCGCTGTACTACGTGATGGTGTTGGCATGGTCGGGCTGCGTGGCCGACTCCGCGGAAGTGGCGGCCTGGTTCGGCGACGACATCGCGTTCCGCAGTGACAGTTACCGCGTCGATCTCGCTGGGCTGCCGTTGATGGGCCTGGCGCTCAGCCATGCCGGGGCCGGGACCCCGTTCCTGCACCGGCTTCGCCTGGCCACCAATCTGGTTCTGACCGGGGGCCGGGCGGTGGAACGGGGGCTGATGTCGCACTGCCTGACCACAACTCAGATGGCCGGGCGGCTCGGCCTCACCGCCGAGGTGTGCGATCCGCTGCGGCAGGTCTTCACGCGCTGGGACGCCAAGGGAGTCCCTGAAGGCATCGGGGGTGAGGACATCGCGCGTCCGGTGCGGCTGTTCCACCTCGCCGACACCGTCGAGGTGTTCCACCGGGCGGGTGGCGCCGAAGCTGCCGTCGAAGTGGCCCGGGCCCGGCGGGGCACGCACTTCGATCCCGAGGTGGTGGACCTGTTCTGCGGCGCAGCCCATAAGGTCCTGTCCGACCTGGACGCAATGGCCGAACTCGAGGCGCTGATCGAGGCCGAGCCCGGACTACGCCGCCAGTTGAGCGAGCGTGAACTCGACGCGGCTTTGGAGGCCGTGGCCGACTTCACGGACCTGCGGTCTCCGTTCCGGGCGGGTCATTCCCGTGGGGTGGCCCACCTGGCCGCCGAAGCGGCCGGGCTGTGCGGACTGCCGGACCGGGAGATCGTGACCCTGCGCCGCGCCGCCCTGGTCCACGACATCGGCACCCACGGGGTACCGGCCCCGATCCTCGGCAAGCCCGGGCCCCTGACCGGTGCCGAGTCGGAGCGGATGCGCTTGCACTCCTACTGGACCGCACGGGTCCTGGCCCGCCCCCCGGCCCTGGCTCGCATCGGCGCGATCGCCTCGCTTGCCAACGAGCGCCTCGACGGGTCCGGCTACCACCGGGGACTGTCCGGGGGCGCGATCCCGGCAACCGGCCGCATCCTCGCCGCCGCCGACGCCTGCCATGCCATGACTGAGCCCCGGCCACACCGGCCCGCTCTCTCCCCCAAGCAGGCCGGTGACCAATTGCGGCGCGAAGTCCGGTCCGGCCGCCTGGCAGCCGATGCCGTGGATGCCGTGCTCACCGCGACCGGGCAGCAGCGGGCCAAGCGGCGCGCCGGCCCCTCCGGGCTCACCCCCCGCGAGATCGAGGTCCTGTCCCTGATCGCCCGCGGCGCATCCACCCGGCAGGTCGCCCACGCCCTGGGCATCACGGCCAAGACCGCGGGGACCCACATCGAGCGCATCTACACCAAGACCGGCGCCTCGACCCGCTCGACCGCCACGCTGTTCGCCATGCAGCACGGCCTGCTAGACAGCCTTGATCCCGTCGATTTGTAGGGAGAACCCCCGACGACGCCGGATGACGCCATCCCTAGCGTGCTGCTCACAGGGCCAACCCGGGCCCAAGCACAAGGAGGCACGTCCATGCCAGGCAAGGCTGTCATCAGCTTGACCACCGGACTCGAGGACCCCGAGAAGGTCACCGTCGCATTCCTCGTCGCTGTCGGCGCGGCGGAATCGGGCCGCCCGACGCTCATGTTCCTCGCCAAAGAAGCCGTCCGGCTCGCCACCGGCGGCACCGCCACCGGTGTCGCCTGCGACGGCTGCCCGCCGCTCGCTGAACTGGTGAAGCGCTACGAGGCCGCCGGCGGTCAGTACTACATCTGCCCGATCTGCTTCAACGCCAAGAAACTCAGCCAGGAATCCCTCATCGGCGGTGCCGAACTCCAGGGCACAGTCCCGCTGTGGGCGTGGATCGGCGACGAGGCCGCCACCACCTTCAGTTACTGACCCCCGCGGTCCCCTGCCGCACGCGATGTTCGTCCCGCCACTGGGGTAAGCGTGTGGGGTGCCCGGCGGCCCATATTTTGTTGAGGGCTCGCCGGGCGTGGGCCGAGCCGCGCGTCGGCACGGGTCCAAGCGCCGATCGGTGCTATTTACAAGCCGAGGTGGGGCGCCTTCTTCCGAACGCCGCTAGAAGGCCACCTCGCCACACTCGATCTGGATACGCTCGTCTTTGCTGGCTGTAACTTCCCGAACTGCCCTCACACCTCCATGTACGAGGCCGGCGAGCGTGAGTACCGCCTCGTGTTGGCAGAGGATGGCGACGTTTCAGTCCGGCCTGATCGCGGTCGTGTGTCGAACGAAGACGGAAGCCAAGCTGAGCAGGCCGGAAGGGGTGAGTCGTGAGCCAGTATGCGATCGTGATCGCATACTGGCGACGGCTCGACCAACTACAGCGCCTACGCGCCGGACCTGCCTGGCGTGGTCGCGACCGGCGACACTCTGGAAGAGTGCGAAGCGGCGATGCGAGAGACCATCGATTTCATATCGAGGGTCTGCGGCTCGCTGGTGAATCGGTACCGCCGGCCACCAGCCATGTCGCTGTCGTCACCGTCGCTGCGTGACAAACCGCCGAGGATGTGGACAGCGGGGTTCGTCTACTTCCGCCAGATCAGTGCCCCGGGACGCCGCGCGGCGCGGACCCTGGTCAAACCGCCGCGCAGATTGCGATCACTACCGGCTTGACGGCCGAAGGTGAGGCCGCAGCAGTGCTCATTGCCGAGCTGGGTGGAAAGGGCGTGGCGGGCATGCGCGCCTTCGCCCGTGTCGGCTGGCTGTTACAGCGGGATACCCCGCCCAGGCATGGGCGGGGCTTTCCGCATGTCGGCCGGTGCTACTCGCTGACCACGGCGCGCAGGATGTTTAGCTTGGCCGCGCGGCGGCTTGGCAGGATTGCCGCCACCACTCCGGCCAGGCCAGCAAGCACGAACACGAGGGCCAGAGTCAGGACCGGGAGGCTGAACACTGTGATGCCCTGATCATGCAGCGCCAGCACAAGTACCCAGCCGAAGAACACCCCGATCAGCAGGCCGAGGACCGTTCCCTGCAGCGCGATGATCACCGACTCCCACCTGATAGTCGAACGGAGTTGCCCACGCGTCATCCCGACCGCGCGCAGCACGCCGAGCTCGCGGGTGCGCTCGAAGATCGACAGCGCCAGCGTGTTGCCGATACCGAGCAGGGCGATGATGATGGCCAGGCCGAGCAGGGCATAGACGAGCGTCAGCGTCTGGTTGATCCCGTTCGTCTGCAACTTTTTGTAACCGCTGCGGTCGAGCACCGTCGTGCCTGGATATTGCGCAGCGACCGTCTTGACAGCCGCGAGCGCGGCCGCGGCGCTGACGCCCGGCGCCTTCTTCACGATGACCTGGCCGTAGTAGCGGCTAGCGAAGTTGGCGTCGTAGGCAGGACTGCCGAGGAAGTAGCTGGCCTTGGTACCGGCCGCCGCCGACGGCGCGGCCTCATTGTCGCCATAGATGAGGGCGACCCGCAGCCGCTGCAGCCCGGTGTCCTTGAACAGCACCGGCACGGTGTCGCCGAGCTTCAGGTGATGGCTGCGCGCGACCCCGCTGTAGATCGCGATGTCACTGACGCCGAGGTCACGGATCGACCCCTGCTGCGCCTTGACGTTGAAGATCTCGCTGGCCGTTCCCGGGTTGACAGCCGCGATCTGCTCGACCGTGCCGAAGATCTTGACGAGCCCGACGCTCTTGCCGGTGGCCGAGGCAACGTGCGGAAGCGTGTTCAGCGCCTGGGGGAGGCTCTCATCCAAGCCTCCCCCGCTCACGCCGGTGCCAGAGTCAACCACGATGTCCCCGGCGAACGTCCGGTCGACGCTGGCGTTGATGGACGCCCTGCTTGACGACGCGAAGATGGTGATGAAGCAGACGACGCCCACGCCGATCATCAGCGCCGACGCGCTCGCGGCCGTCCGCTTCGGATTGCGCATCGCGTTCTCACGTGCCAGGCCCCCGGTGACACCGCGAAGACGGGGCAGCGGAGTCCCGATCAGCCGGCTCAGTGGCAGGGAGATCGTCCGGCCCAGTACCGACACGCCGAAGAAGACAAGCAGCGCCCCCGCACCGACGATCTGGAACTTGTGGGACACGTGCGTGAACAGGCCAATGAACAGCGCGGCGATACCGGCCGCGAGGATCCCTGTGCCGACCATGACGCGCTCCTTGGAGCCGTACCCAGTGCTCCCTGCCGCGACCTCCTGCATGGCCGCGACCGGCGGGACCTTCGCTGCCTTACGGGCCGGTGAGATGGCCGCGACGATCGTAACGGTGATGCCAGCGAGGAGCGCGATGACGACGGTCCTTGCGGCGAAGACAATGCCGCTCGCCGGTATGCCGACAACCGCGCCCACCAGCACCTTCAGGCCGATCGCCACGGCGACTCCGGCCGCAAGCCCGATGAGCGAGGCGATGAGGCCGACCACCACCGCCTCGATGAGGACCGAGGCGAGGACCTGCCGGCGGCTCGCCCCGAGCGCTCGCAGCAGGCCGTTCTCTCTGGTGCGCTGGGCGACGGTGATCGAGAACGTGTTGAAGATCATGAACGCGCCCACGAGGAGCGCGACCAGCGCGAATATGAGCATGAATGTACCGATGAAGTTCGTGAACTGCTTGATGCTGTCCTGCGCCTCCTTGGTGACCGCCGCACCGGTGACCGCTTCGGTGCCCGGGGGAAGAGCGCGCCTCAGGTTGCTGACGAGCTGCTCCTGTGACACGCCAGCGCGGGCGACGAAATGGATCTCATTGAAAGTGCCGGGCCTGGCGATGAGGCGTTGCGCGACCGGCGTGGTGAACAGCACCACAGATGCACCGGCGGGGCTGTCGGCGGTGCCGAAGGTGGCGATGCCCGAGATGCGGACCGGCAGCGGCGGTCCCTGCACGAGCACGATCGTGGTATCGCCGAGGGACAGCTTGCCGTCGGTGGCGCTCTTCTTGTCGATCACGACCTCATTCGCGGCCTGCGGGGCGTGTCCCGCCACCAGCCGGAACTGGTTGAGCTGCGGTGACGTGATCCAGTTGCCGCCGATCGTCGGTGCACCCGTGGCGGGATTGCCGAGCGCCTTGCCGTTCTTGCCCACGAGCCTGGTGTATCCCGACACGTTGCCATCGGCGGCGGCCACGCCCGGTACCCGGCTGAGGACCGGGACCAGCGACGCATCGACGAGAGAGCGCTGCTCCCCGGTGAACAGTGGCCCGTTGAAGGCCGCTGCGCCCCGGACGACGGCGTCGGTCCCCTGGTAGACGTTGGCGAACAGGTCGTTGAACGTCTTAGTGATGGTGTCGGTCAGAACCAGGGTTCCCGCCATGAACGCGACACCGAGCGTAACGGCGAGGGCTGTGGTGACGAGCCGCACCTTCCGCGCGAGCAGTCCTTCGAGGACCATTCTGATCATTTTGGCTCACTCCCCGAATCGCTTCATGCGTTCGAGGACCCGCTCGGCGGTCGGCTTGTGCATCTCATCGACGATGCGCCCGTCGGCCAGGAAGACGATGCGGTCGGCGTAACTAGCGGCCGTCGGGTCGTGAGTCACCATGACGATGGTCTGGCGCATCTCATCCACTGCCCGCCGCATGAAGGTCAGCACCTCGGTGCCCGCCCGCGAGTCGAGGTTGCCGGTTGGCTCGTCAGCAAAGATGATCTCCGGGCGGCTGGCGAGTGCCCGGGCGACCGCGACGCGCTGCTGCTGGCCGCCGGACATCTCGACTGGCCGGTGTAGCAGCCGGTCGCGTATGCCCATCGTGTCGATGACCTTGTCAACCCAGGCCTGATCACCCTTGTGGCCCGCGAGCAGCAGCGGCAGGTTAATGTTCTTCGCGGCGTTGATGGTCGGCACGAGGTTGTACGCCTGGAAGACGAAGCCGACGCGGTCACGCCGCAGGATCGTGAGGTGCTGGTCGTTGAGTGTGCTCAGGTCGGCGTCACCGATGAAGGCCTTGCCGGAGGTGAGGCTGTCGAGGCCTGCCACGCAGTGCAGCAGGGTCGACTTCCCTGAACCAGACGGGCCCATGATGGCGGTGTAGCGGCCGGTGATGAATTCGACGGAGACGCCGTTAAGGGCACGCACCTCGGTCTGGCCCTTGCCGTAGATCTTTACCGCATCCTCGGTCCGCGCTGCCGCCCTCTGCCCGAGCTCGTGCTCTGGAGGGATTGTGGAGGTCGCCATGGGGGCCCCCTTCCGCGCGGCGGAGGCGGGCTCCCGTGGAGGATCCGCTGCAGCGAAACTCAGCCCCCGCCCCGACAGGTGTGCAGATGTTCGGTTATCTTGCCTGGAACGTTGTCCCGCCAGGCCGGCCGCCCAAGGGCCCAAGGGCACGAGACGTGCAGTCGAAGGGCCCTGCCGGTGGCATGCGGCACCACGTCATCACCGGGCAGCCGAGCCCGCATTTCTTCCGGGCTCTCAGTGTTCCCACGGCTCGGCCAGCAGCAGGTACGCGGCGCCCCCAGCCGCCACAGCCCGGACAACCTGCGGATTCGCCATCGCAGCCGCCCTCATGTTCCGCCGGTGCCCGCTGGCCGATGGCCCGGTTCAGCTCCCGCCGCATGGGCGGGCCGCGCCATTGGTGATGACGTTTGGCCCTGTCGCGTCAGGCCGGGCACGTGCGGGCTTAAGGAGAGCTGCATGAGTGACCGGCCGGATAGCAACGGACAGCCGGCCGGTGTCCGGGAGGGGGCGTCATGGCGCGTGTGCCGCCCGTGCGGTTGCTGCAGACCGCGACGGTTGCCGAGGGCGCGGCGATCGCGGTGCTCACCGGCTGGGATGGGACGCCGTTGTGGCGAGCCGTGCGCGTCGTGCTGGTGGCAGCCGTGACCGCGCTGGCCGTTTTCGTGCTGGCCGGCCGGCGAAACGGCCGGTGGCTGCGCGGGCTCACCGCGCTGCTGGCCGGAATCGCCGGCACCAGCACCGGAATCGGTGTCGGCGTGGCGCATCTGAGCAAGGCCGGGCTCTCGGTGGCGGCCGTCGCCGGCCTGGTCACCCTCGTCACCGGCGTCGGGCTGCTCGGCGCGGGCGCCGTCATGCTGACACAATCGGCGCACCGGTGGTGGCGCCTGCTGGCCCTGCCGGCCGCGATCCTGGTCCTTGGGTTCGTGCTGTACCCGCTCACCGAGGCCGTGTACGCGACCAACGTCCCGCCGACGAGCCTGGGCACCGCGACGCCCGCCAGCGATGGGCTCACCTACCAGAACGTCACCTTCCGGACCGCGGACAAGGTGCTGCTGTCCGGCTGGTACATCCCTGCCCGCAACGGTGCCGCGGTGGTCCTGCTGCACGGCGCCGGATCCACCCGCTCGGCGGTGCTCCCCCAGGCCGCGGCGCTGGCCGGCCGCGGTTACGGCGTGCTGCTCTTCGATGCCCGCGGACATGGCCGCAGCGGCGGCCACGCCATGGACTTCGGCTGGTACGGCGACCTGGACACCACGGCCGCCGTGTCGTTCCTCACCGGTCGCCCCGATGTCCGGGCCGGCCGGATCGCCGCCGTC
Organism: uncultured Actinomycetota bacterium; assembly: GCA_963727015.1. Taxonomy (GTDB): domain Bacteria; phylum Actinomycetota; class Actinomycetes; order Streptosporangiales; family Streptosporangiaceae; genus DATFVJ01. Next base: position 71,023 of record CAVSEV010000014.1, read on the forward strand.
GGGATGTCGATGGGCGGCGAAGAGGCAATCGGCGCCGCCGCGTCCGACCCGCGCATCCGCGCCGTCGTCGCCGAGGGCGCGACCAACCGCGTCTACGCCGACAAGGGCTGGCTCGCACAGGAGTACGGCATCCAGGGCACGATCCAGCAAGGGATCGAGTGGATGGTCTATACGGCCGCCGGCCTGCTCACCAGCGCCCGTACACCCGCCGGCCTGCGGGCCGCCGCCGCGATGACGGCGCCGCGGCCAATCCTGCTGATCGCCGCCGGCCAGATCCACGATGAAGCCGTCGCCGGCCGGTGGATTCAGCGCGCCTCACCGGCCACGGTCAGCCTGTGGGTGGCGCCAGGAGCCGGCCACACCGGAGGGCTGGCCACCCACCCCGCGGAATGGACGACGCGGGTGACCGCCTTCCTCGGCAGCGCACTGGACCTCCCGCCCAGTTGACCCCGGCTGCGCCGCCCCGCACATGCGGGATTTCGCCCTGGGCCGCCGGCCACGGCCGCCGCGCAGCACCGCAAATCCCCAGCCCGGCCCACCGCGACGGCATCGCGCCAGCCAGGACGAGCGCTGGGCACTTTGCCGCCTCCCTGCCGCACCACAACGCCCTCGATCTGAGCGACCGCGGCCGGGTGCCTGCTCCTGCCTTACGGCCAGCAACTGCCGCGGATCGCCGCCATCACCTCCAGCCAGATCACCAGCCGCGACGGCACCGTGCCGATCGTGGGTTTGTCGCGCGTCTACGTTGGCGCTCACCTGCCGCTCGACATCGTCGGCGGCGCCTCGCTCGGTCTGGCGATCGATGCCGCCGTGGCGCTGATCCAGGAGCTCGGCTGGCCACCGCCGTTCAGAAACCGTCACGTCGCCCGGCGCGGCGTGGATGGATGGGTTTGAGGTGAGTTAGCTCGCCCATCGGACCGGAGGGATCTGTGACCAAGTCTGGCAGGTAGATCATGGAGATTTTCGAGCCGTATGACCTGATCGGTTGCGCCTGCTGAGGCTGGCCGGCTGTGATGCGAAGAAGATGACCCGGTAGCTCGACATCCATCCCCATCCCGAACTGCTCGAGGTCACGGCGAAGCGTCCCAGTCGGCGCCTGCTCGCCGTGCTGCGCCGCCAGACCCGGCGCCGGTGGCAGCGGCGGTCCGCCCGCCAGCACACATCCACCCTGTCCTGACCGAGGATTAAGCCTTGTCGAACAGCGCGTGGAACCTTCGCCCGGGATCGGCCTTGGCCGCCTGGTAAAGCGCATGCTGCACGGCACGGACCCGGATTAGCCGGGACACCCCGGCCCGATCCCTTCGCAGCGGGACTAGCCCTGCGGGCACTCACCGGGCCCCTCCGAACAGACGATGCGCACCGACGAAGCAGCGGCCCTTCCCATCACCGGCGGTTATGTCGTCCGCCCGGCTCAACCGGTACCACGGCCGCCTCCGACGCCCACCCGGCCAGCGATCCACTTCCCGAGGTCACCGGTTATAGGACGCCACACTCCGGCGACACAACTCCGCAGGTCACCGGGCCGGGGAGGGCCTCCCCAGTTCCCGCCGCCACCATCGATACGTTCCGCGCCCCATACGCCGGGGAGTCCCTCACGGCTGCGCTTCCAGGCTCTACACCGCTTCCATGGCCTTCACCCTGATTTCGGGGGCTCGGCACTCGCTGCTCCCGCCCGAAGACGAGACCTCTAACGACGCTGCAGGCTTCGCGTCATGCTACGGACCGCATCGTCGCTCCCCCTTGCAGGGCTTTTGACGCTGGGCTCCGACCCGGCCCGTTTCCCGGCCGAGCCGCCAGCCTGCTACCGGGCCTCCTGGCAGCTACCCGGACCGGACCTTCACCGGCAGGCGACGACGAGCTTACGAACGGCAAGATCCGCTGCTATATCACAGCGTCACCTCCCGCTCTGCTGGGCGCACGAATGATCAAGGCTAGAGGCATGACCAAATAATCACAAAGTGATACCTTTCCTCTCGCAGTGCCTAGCACCGAGGGTACTTTTGCCCGAATGCGCCGGGTTTGATTCGGTTTTCAATTCCTGAGAGCGGTAGTGGACTCAACTGAGCACGCGCATACGCCGGAACGAATCGCATCCTGGCATCCCCATATGGTGGCTTCCGCCGGGACTGCAAGCCCGCAGCCATCGCGTGACGTGCGATGGCTCGTGGCCCTGCTCGGCGCCGCGTGGCTGGTGCCACTCGCGCTGCACGGGCTGCGGCTTGATGTCATCGAGCCCGCCCTGCTTCTGCTCGCGGTCGCGTCGATTATGCGGTCCGGCACCAACCTGGTGGATCGCCTCGTGTTGGCCGCCGTGCTCCTCGTAGGTGCGGCCCTGTCGCTTGGGCTGGTCTTTTCAGTCTGGCCATGGGGCCTGCAGCCCGTGCCGGTGGCGGGCACGATGTTTTCGCTCATCGTGGCTGCCGGGTGGTTAACCGGCCGCCGGCCGTGCTTGCCGCGCCGCATGCTGGGGTCGGACATGGTGGTGCTCGGCTCGGGGGTCTTCGCTTTCCTGGCCGCGTACGCACCGGTCGCGGGACTCCCGGCCCTGCGGTGGTTCAACTTCTCGGCCACGGCGGAAGACCGGTACGCACATTTCGCCCTGTTCGACACGATCCGCCGGTTGGGCGGCTACGCCTTCCTGCACCAAAAGCAAGCCGTCGTCGCGTTGGGATATCCGACCGAGATCGTTTACCCGTCCGGGTCGCATTTCCTCTACGCGATGTTCGACACGCTTCTGGGGTCCACCGTCAACCAGCAGGCGCCGCTCGCGGAGTTCAACCGCTATTTTGTCTACGTTCTCCTGGCGTATGCCTTTCTGATCATGACCCTCGTGTGGGCAGCCCGCTGGATAGCGGGCCCGCTCACAACACGCTGGCGGCGCATTTTCATCTGCTCGGTCGTGGCCGCGCTGGCAATCGGCGGGCCGTTTGTGATCATGATCGAAGACGGGTTCGATTCTGAAATCGCCGGCCTGGCGTTTCTCGCACTCGCGGTGGCGGTATCGGTCCGGCCGCCGCGGGTGGTCCGTGAGCAGGTGCTGATCGCCTGCGCGGCGCTGGTGGCGGTCGCTTGCACTTACAACCTCTATGCGCCCATGATTGTGCTTGGCCTGCTGACAGCGTGCGTCGTCTACCACCGCCGGTTGCGTCAATACTGGCGGTTCTCCATCGTCTGCGCCGTCGTCGCCTGCGCGGTTGCCTTCTACCAATCGGCGCTCAGCCTGCTGTCCGGCTTCAACGCCCAGGCGCAGACGCTCGTCGGCGGGACGCGGTTGCCTGTGTCCTTGCCTTTGCTGCTCATGCTCGCGCTCCTGATCGTCGCCACGATGGCCGGCCCTATTCTGCGGCGGCTTGCGGCCTGCCGGATGATGGCCGCACAGGTTGCCGTCGCCGCGGCTGTGGTCATTGCCTTCGGCGCCTACCAGATCGCCAGCAGGGGACACACCAGCTACTACTACGACAAGCTGCTGATGGCGGGCTACGTCGTCTGCCTGATCGGCCTCGGCTCTGTGAGCATCGCCCTGCGCCGCCTGCCCGCGCCTTCCCGGCCACGCGGGGGCCTGACCCTGCTAAGGGAGGTCCCACTTGCCCTCGCCGCCGCAGTGGTCGCGCTGAACATCGTGGCGGTGTCCCAATGGGGGATGCACTCGGTCGGCGGGGGTGTGGCGGCCTGGCGGAGAACTCCGCTCACCAGGTGGAACGCCGCCAACGTGACGGCGCTCACCGGCCGCTCCATGACCGCGCTCGCCCGCGCGCACCTGCTTGGCGACGGCGTCCCCAGCCTGGTGCTCTACAGCGACCTGAGGATAGCAAACTGGCGCGACAGCTTCCTCGATGCGACGTTCAACCGCGATCTCGGCGAGATGAAGAAGCCCATCGACGCGATCCTGCACGCAAGGGTCGGCGGCCCGCCGCTTGGTGCCGCTGTGACCAGGGCGGGGCTGCGTCACGTGCTCGCGGCGCTTCGCGAGAGCCCGTTCCGGGTGCGTCTCGTGGTATGGGAGCCCACGCTCGCGCGCGAGCTCGAAAAGATGATCGCTGCTAATCCCGACGTCAGGGCGGCCGTGCTCGTGCTCGGCACGCTGCGGAGTTAGCGCAAGCAGGACCTGGCGTCTCGGGCGGGCCACACCTGCCTCGTGCGCCCCAACCCTATAGCCCCGAGGCCGCTGCGATGTGTCGGTGCGGATACGCTCGGTGGACGTGAATCGGCGAGAGCTCCTGCGAGCCGGGGTTGTCGCGGCCGGCACCGCCACCGTCACTGTTCCGGGAACCGCCGCGGCCTGGCCGACGCTCGACCCTTCGGCGCCTGGCTGGACCGCGCGCTTCTCGCGTCCGCACGGTCAGCGCGGCAGCTACGGCGTCGAGGTGATCTGGCAACTGCCGGCCGCCGAACCCACTGTCGCGGTCAGCTTTGACGACGGTCCCCACCCGCACTACACCCCCATCGTTCTCGACACCCTAAAACGGCACGGCGTCCCCGCCACCTTCTTCACCATCGGCATCCACGCGCACGCCCACCCCGACCTGGTCCGCCGTGCCCACGACGAGGGACACGAAATCGGTAATCACACCTGGAGCCACCCAGACCTGAGCCAGGTGACGCAGCGGGAGGCTGATTGGCAGCTGTCCCGCACCCACGACCTGCTCGGCAAGGTCGCCGGGCACCCGCCGACGCTTTTCCGCCCGCCCTACGGGAAGGTGGACTCCGTCGGGTTGCTCGCCGCCGCCGCGCACGGCTATCACGTCGCACTGTGGTCCGAAACGCTGCGTGGAACGCACGCGGGGCAGGACGCGGCCGCCGCGATCCGCGACATCGGGAACGGCGGCATCGTCCTCATGCACGACAGCGGTCCCGCCGCCAGCATGGCACTCGTCCGGGTTCTTGATTCCTTCCTTATGCGCCTGAAGCGCCAGGGCTACGCATTCGCCACCATCGGCGAGCTGATCTCCGCTTCCCCGGGCCCCGACAATCCCGGCCGGACCTCCTCAGGCGGCATCTCCAGCCACGCGGAGGACTAGAAACCCCGACCAGGGACGCTCTGGTCCCGCATCCCGGATGCCGGCCTGCCGGCCGCCGACCGGCCCCGGACCAGCCCTCACGTCGCCAGCGACCGCTGGACCGGCGGCGTCGCCGAGAACCTCCTGTTCTCGGTGCTGGAACCCGCCGACGTGCAGTGGGAGGACCTGACGCTGGCCCGGGACACCCGGCGCTGCCGCGTGACAGATCTGCTGCCACCTCGCGAATGGATCAACACGCCTGTTCTTGCCGACGTCTGCCGCCCCAAACCGGCTGACGTATCGTCGTATCAGCTGGTGTTCCCGATACGGGAGAAGCTTTCGATGACAGCGACGTGGAGCTGGCTCAGCTTCTCCAACCGGTCGTCGCAGCCCTCGAACAGTCCCGAATCGAGAGGCGCGCCAGCCTGTGGGGTTTCATAAACGGCTGCCGCGGAGTGTCGCTAGTGCGACGGTGGGTCGGGCAGCGCCTTGAGCGCGGCCAGATGCAGCTTGCCGTCCTCATCGACGGACGCGGGACCGTCTCCACCCAACCTCGCCGCCACCTGCCGGTCGGGGTTTGTCGGCGGCTGCATGCCGCCGTCGCCGTCAACCGGCTGGGCTTCGCGCTCCAGGTCGCGACCCTTGTCCGAGCTGCACCGGGCTGGGCGGCCCGAGCTCGGTCTCGTTCCCCGGCGCAGCCGGACCGGTTCGTGGGCCGCACCGCGGGGATGGCCCGGGCCAGCGCGGCGTTGAGGGGGACAATTCGGCCAGCTGGCGGTTCCTCGCCGGTCTCAGCGTCTGGCCCTGCGCGAGGCGCGCCCGGACACCGCGGTCACTGCCGAGTCGGCCCGGTGGAGCAGGTTCGCAGTACGGGCGGATGGGTCATGGCGGTCAGCGGCGACGGCGAGGCGATGGACAAGCAGCCGAGCCAGCGGCAGTGCGATGGCCAGCAGCAGCCAGGCCCGCAACCGGGCAGATAGAAAAACCCACATGTTCAGCGTCCCTTCTTCTTCCCGCCTGGAGGCCAGCCCCAAAGCCCGCGCTGGAGGGCCGGGTGCGGCTGGCCCGGGTCGGCTTCGACCGTGTCGTCGGGCAGCTAGCGGATCCGGGCCAGCTCTTCAGCGCACCCGGAGCTCGTCGAGGCCAGCTCTCGTCTGACCACCGAGCAGCTGGCCGAGCTGCGCGGCCTCGAGCCGCGCATCCAGCTCATCGATGTCCGCAACCCACCAGAAACGGCCGCCGGCACCCTGCCAGGGGCGCGCGAGATCCCCCTCGCGACCCTCACCGACGCGCTGGGCAGCCTCGATGCCACGGCGCCGGTCGTCGTGTACTGCGCCAGCGGGTACCGCTCCATTATCGCGGCCAGTGCCTTGCGCCGCCTCGGCTACCCGGACGTGTCCGACCTGCTCGGTGGCTACGTGTCCTGGGCGGCAGCGGCACTGCCCGTGTCCCGCGGTGAGCGGGACACCGGCAGATAGCCGAGACTTGGGGCCCAGCGGCGCAGCTCTTGCCCAGGCCGGAGCTTGGCTGCCTGGCGTACGCGAGCGCGGCCGGTGGGCGGCCAGGCCATGCACCCGGGCGCCCTGTTCATGCCGATGGGACAGGTCCAGGAACGGCCAGCGGAGCTGGCCCCAGGTCGCTGCATCGTCGTGATCCGCCGCTCCCGCGGACGCTACGCGATCTCGCGGCCGACCATAACGGCGGCGATGCGCGCGTTGTAGATGTCAGAAAAGATCACTGACTGTCACGGACTCGTCTGGAGACGCAGCGCCCGAGTCGGCCGGGGTCCTTGACGGCCGTGACAACGTGGCACTGGGAGGCCGCAGTAGCGCTCTTTGCCACTGACTTCGGGCGCTGCGGGCGCTGGCGGTGGACAGCTGCCATCGGAGGTGAGGACCAAGGGCTCTGTGGCGGCGGTCCTGGGCCGGTCGAAGGTAGGTCCCGGGAGGTGCGTGATGAACGTGCTCGTGGCCTATGCGACCAAGAACGGCTCGACCCAGCAGGTGGCCGAGGCGATCGCCACTGCCCTGCGCGAGCGCGATGCGCAGGTCGTGATCCTGCCAGCCGGGTCCGTGCGCGAGCCAGTCACCGGATACGACCTGGTCGTGCTGGGCGCGCCACTGTATTCCGGGCGCTGGCACCGCGACGCCCACCGCTTCCTCAGGCGCCATCGCCGGGAGCTCCCCAGCGTGCCGGTGGCCGTGTTCGGGATGGGACCGCGCAGCGACACCGAGGATGCATGGCAGCGCTCCCGCGCCCAATTGGACCGGGCGCTGGCCAAGCGCGACGGGCTGGCCCCGATCGCAGTCACCGTATTCGGCGGTGTCGACCCGCCTGGACCCAGCAACCATCCACGGCGGGATCTGCGGAACTGGGAAACCATCCAGGCCTGGGGTACAAAGGCCCTCGTCACCGCGGACAGAACCCGGCAAGATCCTAGGACCGCGGGCCAGTAGGCGCAGTCGGCACAGGCATGATGCCCACGCCGCCGGTGGAGCCTGCAGGCCGGATCCGCCCATATCCATCGTTATAGGCGTCCAGGGTCCACACTCGCGGCTGTGCTGCGCGCCGCCCCGGGAGCCCGCGGCGAGCCAGTCACCGCCGGACCGCTCGGCCAGCTCGCGCGCCTCAACCAGGTGGCCCAGGGCATCGTCGTAGCGGCCCAGCGCCATTTCCACCGAGCCGGCGGTGAACGCGGCCATGGCCGCGAAGGCGAGCTCGTCCTGGCCGCGGAGCTCTTCCAGCGAGACCGCCGCCTCGCGCAAAGCCCCGTCGAAGTCGCCGGTGATCGGCAAGGTCCACGCCATGACCAGCTGGGATGCCGCGTGCAGGAAGGGGTCGGAGATCCCGGCCAGCAGCGGCGCCAGGCGCTGGCGGGCCGCCAGCGCCGCGGTGTCGTCCACGGCGTCGACGGCCAGCACCGCCGCGGCCCACGCCAGCTCGGCCCGGGCCTGCGGGTCCAGGGTGCCGGCCGCGGGCAGCAGCTGCTCTACCCAGGACCAGGCCTCGCGCTCGAGGCCCTGCTGCGTCCAGAACAGCCACAAGATCCGGAACAGGTGGGGCAGCGGCCCGGGGTCATGGGCCAGGTACCAGCGCACCGCGGCGGCCAGGTTGCCCGCCTCGGCCTGCAGCCGCTCCAGCCACTCGCCCCGGCCAGTGCCGCGCAGCGGCCGGTCCGCCTGCTCGGCCAGCGCCCGGTAGTAGCCGGCGTGCCGACGGCCGATCTCGGCGGCGTCGGGCCGGGCCGCCAGCTGCCCGGCCACGAACTCGCGGACCGTCTCCAGCATCCTTGACCGGGACCCCAGCCCGGTACTGCCGGGATGGATCAGGCTGTGCCGGGCCAGCGCCTCGGACAGCTCCAGCGCCCGGTCCTCCCCCAGGCCCGCCACAGCGGAGGCGGCCCGGATGGTCCACCCGTCGGTGAACACCGCCACGACCTCCAGCAGCGACCGCTCGGCATCCGCCAGCAGGCCCACGCTCCACTCCACCGTGGCCCGTAAGGTGCGCTGCCGCTCGGGCAGGTCCACCGCGCCAGTGCCGAGCGCATCCAGCGAGGCCGCCAGCCGGGCCAGCAGCGCGGCCGGCTCCAGCAGCCGGGTGCGGGCGGCGGCCAGCTCGATCGCCAGCGGCAGGCCCTCCAGCCGCCGGCAGATCTCCGCCACCGCCGCCGCGTTGCCCTCGGTCAGGGCAAAACCGGGCCGCACCGCGCGGGCCCGGTCCGCGAACAGCGCCACCGCCGGCGAAGCCGCCACCGCCGCGACCGAGACGCTACCCGGACCCGGCGGCAGCGGCAGCGGCGGCACCGGGTACTCCCGCTCGGCCCGCAGCCCCAGCACCGTGCGGCTGGTGGCCAGCATCACCAGCTGCGGGCAGCGGGCCAGCAGCTCGCCCAGGTCGGGGGCGGCCTGGACCACCTGCTCCAGGTTGTCCAGGATCAGCAACCACGCGCCGTCGCCGAACGTCTCCGCCAGCGCCTCGGCCGGCGAGCCGGTGCCGGCCAGGCCCGCGCCCGCCGCCCGGCCGACGGCGGCCAGCACCAGCCCGGGATCGGTGACCGAATCCAGCGGCACGAACACGGTGCCCGCGCCGAACCGGCCCCGCAGCCGCTCGGCTGCTGCCACCGCCAGCCGGGTCTTGCCGACCCCGCCCGGCCCGGTCAACGTCACCAGCCGGCTGACTCCTGCCGCTTTGCTGCGGGTCAGCGCGCACACAAGCGGCTCGGTGCGCGCCGTCTTTCGTGCTGGACCTCGGACGGACGAAGCAGCTTCCTGGCGGTTCCGGCTGCTGCCCCCCAGGTCGGGTCGGTCATCCACCTCCCGTTCATCCCGGCGCTGCGGCAAGCCGAGGCGACCGTGCATTGGCACGGCCTGCGGCTGGAGAACCGTTACGACGGGGTCCCGCACGAGACCCAGGCGCCGATCCCAGTCGGCGGGACCTTCACCTACCAGCTCCAGTTCCCCGACCCGGGGTTCTACTGGTACCACCCGCACATCCGCGAGGACTTCGGCCTGGAAATGGGCCTGTACGGCACGATCGTCGTCGAGCCCGCCGACCCCGGGTACTGGCCCGCGGCCGACCGGCAGCTGACCCTCACGCTGGATGACCTGCTCGTCGAGGACGGGCACATCGCGCCGTTCAGCAAATCGGGGCCGACGTTCGTCGCGATGGGCCGGTATGGCAACGTGATGCTGATCAACGGCGAGACCGAGTTCTGCGGCCAGGCGGCGGCCGGTGAGGTCGTGCGCCTGTATGTGGTCAACACCGCGAACACGCGGATCTTCAACTTCGCCATCCGCGGCGCCCGCGCCAAGCTGGTCGGCGGCGACAGCGGCCGGTACGAGCGCGAGACGTTCACCGACGAGGTGCTGCTCGCGCCGTCCGAGCGCGCCGTCATCGACGTGCTGTTCGACACCCCCGGCCAGGTATTCCTGGAGCACCGCACCCCCGATCACGTCTACGACCTCGGCGCGTTCACGGTCACCGAAGGCACGGTCGGCGCGGCCGCCGGGACGTTCGAGGCGCTGCGCACCGACCCCGAGCTCACCGCCGAGCATCACTCGATCGGCCGCGACATCGAACGGCCACCCGACAAGGTGGTCGCGTTCTACTCGCTAATGCCCCTGCTGTACGGGGCAGACGACCGCCGGGCAGCTGCCTACGGCTGCCCGATGCACCCCGACGTCACCGCCGCCGAACCAGGGACCACCTGCCCGAAGTGCGGGATGAAGCTGGTGGCCGTCCCGGCCGAGGCAGCGGCCTGCTACGCGTGCCCGATGCACCCTGAGGTCACCGCGACCGAACCGGCGACCTGCCCGAAGTGCGGGATGAAGCTGGTGGCCGCGCTGGCCGTTACAGGGGCTCCTACGCCTGCCCGATGCACCCCGAGGTCACCGCCGTCGAACCGGCGACCTGCGCCAAGTGCGGGATGAAACTGGTGGCCTCTGCTGCCCCGCCGCCGCCAGCCGCCGGACCCGGCCAGGGCGAGGCGCATGGCGGGCATGAGCACGGCGACGGCCTGGAGTGGGAGGACCTGATGCCGCAGATCAACCGCGTGTCAGATTCCGCCAACATGATCTGGCAGCTCATCGACCGGCAGACCGGGGCGGTGAACGAGGCGATCAGCTGGGCGTTCACCGTCGGTGACCGGGTGAAGATCCGGCTGGTCAACGAGATGGACTCCGATCACCCGATGCACCACCCGTTCCACGTCCACGGCGCTGGCCGGTTCCTGATCTTGTCCCGCGACGGGCAGTCAGAGCCCAACCTGGTGTGGAAGGACACCGTGCTGCTGCGCGCGGGAGAGACCGTGGACATCCTGCTGGACGTCTCCAATCCCGGGCTGTGGATGGCGCATTGCCACATTGCCGAGCACAACCAGAGCGGCATGATGTTCAGCTTCAACGTGGCCCGCCGCCCGGAGCCAGCCCTATGAGCCGCAGCTCCGCGGGACCGCCTGCGGAAGTGCTAGTGATCGGCGGCGGCCAGGCCGGCCTGGCCATGGGCTACCACCTGGCCCAGTCCGGATTGTCCTTCCAGATCGTGGACGCCGGCGCGCAGATCGGCGAGACGTGGCGCTCGCGGTGAGATTCTCTGCAGCTGTTCACCTCGGGCCGGTATGACAACCTGCCGGGCCTGCCCTCCCCGGCGGCGCCGGACACCTACCCGGGCAAGGACGACGTCGCGAACTACCTTCAGGCCTACGCGGCAAAGTTCGAGCTGCCGGTACGGCTTAACACGAAGGTGACCTCGCTCACCCGGAGCGACGGCGGCTACGTCGCGAAGGCGGGCGGCGAGGTGCTGGAGGCCCGGCAGGTGGTGGTCGCTACCGGGCCCTTCCAGGCGCCGTTCATCCCGCCGATCGCCGAACGTCTCGACCCCGGCGTGCACCAGGTCCACAGCGCCCGCTACCGGCACCCGCGGACGATCCCGCCCGGGAAGGTCCTGGTCGTCGGCGCCGCTAACTCCGGGTGCCAGATCGCCGAGGAGCTCTCCGCGACCCACGACGTGGAGCTCTCCGCCGGGCAGCGGATCCCGGCGATCCCGCAAACTGCCGCTGGGCCGCGACATCTGGACCTGGGCGACCGGACTGCGGCTGGACAAGGTGACTGCGGACTCGCGCCTGGGAAGACGCCTGGCCGGGCGGGACCAGGTGATCGGCCCCGGCCCCCGGCAGCTCGCCCGCCGCCACCGCATCCGGACCCGGCCCCGGGCGGCGAGCGCGGCCGGACGGACCGTCACCTTCGCCGACGGCACCGCCGCGGAATACGACGCCGTGGTGTGGGCGACCGGGTTCGCGGCGGACCACTCGTGGATCGGCATCCCCGGCGTGACCGACGAGCGGGGCCGCATCCTGCACACACGCGGCGTGACGCCCTCCCCCGGCCTGTACATGCTGGGCCTCACGTGGCAGCACACCCGGGGCTCCGCGCTGCTTGGCTGGGTGGGGAATGACGCGGCGTTCCTAGCCGGGCAGATCACGCGCCGGTGAACGGATGAAAAAGCAACCATCGGCCGCATCGCGCCGGCCATCGATGTAGCGCTCCTCCCTGCGGCCGCCGCAAGGAGGCACCGGCCATGACACGCACACCCACACCCACGCCTACCCCGCAGCGGGAGCAGTCGATACGTGTACCGGTTCTGTGGGGACTGGCATTCGGCGCCATCCAGGCCGCCTCGCCGCTCGCCCTCTGGTGGCTCGATCAGGCGACCGGACAGGCACTCTTGCTAGCCCTGATCGCAGCGGTCTACATCGGGTTCGCGGTAGCAGACGGAAGACCCAAGGTCATCGCCGTCGAGTGCACCATCGCTGGCGCCTTCGTCTTGCTTGCCGCCGCAGGCGTCACCGGATCGGCCTGGCTCCTCGTCCTCGGCTATGCAGGCCACGGTCTCAAAGACTTCTGGCAAGAACACAGCCACTACGTCGCTGGCACACGGTGGTGGCCGCCGTTCTGCGCCGCCGTGGACTGGCTCGTCGCCGTGGTTCTCGCGATCGAGATCATTGCAGGTGCCGGATTTCACTCCTAACGCCGAAGGACGGGCCGACCAGAAGGCCGCCGCGGCGTCAGTTCGCGTCGCGTGATCCATCCGGCATTTCAGCCACCTGCACGGCGCCAACTCAGCAAGCTCGACCCGGGGAGCAGCGTAGCAAGCCAGCCAGCCTGTTCAACACACACGACCGTCACGCGCATCGGCGTGCCATCCTTAGCCAGCTCGTGAGGCTGAGTGCCCATCGAGCATGTCCGCCGCGACGGTCAAATGATGGTCAAGCGATCTTGTAGCACTCTAGATGATCTTAAAATAGCATTCTGACCTGGGAAAACGAGGTGGAGCGGCGAAGGGAATCGAACCCTCATGACCAGCTTGGAAGATCGGTAACCCTGGCCGGGCCTGAGCAGGGCTGACACATGCGGTGGGTCGCTGCTGCATTCGTGAGTCACCGTCACTGACTGTTGAGGCTCTTGGCGTATGGCACATCCGTGGCACGGGGCTGATCCGCTACTGCCCGGCACCGATCTCCGGCCAGGCTCAACCTTTGGCCGGTGGCCGGGGGTTGATATGGGTGATGACCACGTGACGCGAGAATCGGTGGAGGGTGGATGCACGCGCTGCCGGCGAGCGCACCTCGGCGTGAGTTCGAGCAGTTCGTGACGGACTCCGCCGATCAACTGCGCACCGTCTACCTGATGGGCCAGGGACGGTCCCACGCGGAGCACATCTACGCAAGGATCAACGCCTCGACCCGCGCGCCCCCAGGCGCGTTCTCGATGCAACACGGCCTGCTGCCCAAGGAGCTGCTCCCGCGCGTCTCCTCGCCTAAGGCGTTGAGCCGTCCTGCATCGCCTTGCATGTTCTTCATCATGACCGCCTCGGCAGCTTCTCGAGCGTGCAGGCCCGAAGGACAAGGCGAGCGCGTACCCCAAGCAGCTGTCGGGCGGCCAGCAGCAGCGCGTCGCCATCGCCCGGGCACTCGCCACGCAGCCCAAGCTCATGCTCTTCGACGAGCCGACGAGCGCGCTTGACCCCGAGCTTGTCGGCGACGTGCTCGCCGTGATGCGCGATCTCGCCACCAGCGGGATAACGATGATCGTGGTGACCCATGAGATGGGGTTCGCGCGTGAGGTGGGTGACACGTTGGTCTTCATGGACCAGGGCATTCTGGTCGAAGGCCGGCCGACCACGTGACGTGCTCAGCAACCCTCAGCACGAGCGGGCCCGCGCGGGCGGCGCGGGCATGGTACGTGCGGAAGGGCTGCACAAGAACTTCGGCCGGCTTGAGGTGCTGCGAGGCATCGACCTCGAGGTGAGCCGCCAGGAGGTGGTGTGCATCATCGGCCCGTCCGGCTCGGGCAAGTCGACCTTGCTGCGCTGCGTCAACCACCTGGAGAAGATCAATTCTGGGCGCCTGTGGGTCGATGGCGTACTGGTCGGCTACCCTCGCACGCTCGCGCACAACCGTGCGCAAAGGTGCGCCCCCGGTCGGGCGTTGGTGCAGTCATCGCGATCACACGGAATCACGGGGTCCGGCGGGTCTTAGTGACCGCCTGCGGTGCCTGCTGGGCCGTCCAGATGGATCGTTATGGCCATCGCGGGTTCCTGGACGCGGGCGGGCCGGCATGGTGAGGTCGGCCGCTGAAGTCTTTGACCTCTTGGAGCAGCGTCCGCGCATCGCATCCTGATACACGATTGACCGCCTAACGTTGGAATAGTTGGTGGCTTTAGGGATAGTGCTATGGTGTGCAACGCCTTAAAAGAATCGGCTGGCGCATATGAGGACAGTTTCGTTCACGCTGTCGCCATCACAAACGTCTGCCCAGGGCTAAAAGACCCAGGATATTAATCGGGGATTCGTAGCACTCCAACTTCATCGAAAAAACATTCGACGAACCCTGTACCGCTCCAAGATTCGCCGGCGTAGTGATGCCGGTTGCGGTCGTTCGCGGTCAGGCCGGTCACGTGGGCACGGACCGAACTCGGATTGACCTTGGGGTAGTGCTCCGCGAACCATGCCACGATTTCCCCTACCGAGTACGGCGGGGAACGGTCCCCAGCAGCGTCTTTCATTAACGCTCAGATCGGCCGATCGTAGATCATTCCGATCGGCTAGGGATCACCGCTTGTCCTGCCCCATGGCGAGGACGGTCGTCACCATTGTGATCAGTTCTTGTGGCGAGTTCGTGCATCCGATTGCACCGTGCTCACGGGCCTCCCGCACATGCTTCGGATCCCGGGAACTGGCGTAGATGATGAACGGAGTCTGGTCGCCGACGCTTCGGAGTTGATCCAGGAGTGTGTATCCGGCTCGCGCGTCCGGAAGCCGGCCCATGTCTGAGATGATCAGATCGTATGATCGGCGTTGGATCCTCTCTAGTGCGTCGTCGGTGGACGTGCTGAGGTCAATTCGTATGCCAAACGCCTCAAGGGCCTGCCGCTCGTAGCGGTTGTTGTCGGGCTGGTCGTCCACCCACAGGACACGCGAACCCTGCATGCGCCGCTGGGCGCGCGGGCTGGGGAGCGCTGCGGCAACGTCTCGCGGGTCCGCAACCGATTCCGCGCCAGCCTCTGCGGACGCCCGCGCCGTGGCTGCTCCGAGCGCGACCGCGGCCTCTTCTCGCGGCTGGCGTTTCGCGGACGCCTCGACGCCGGGAGCCTTGAGACTGAACTCGCCGAGATGGCCAAGGAAGTCCGCGATCGCGCCGCGGAAGCGCACGAGAACGAGCACTACGACCACGGGCCAGACCAAGGCTGCGGCCAGTTGCGCAACAGCACTGATGAGCCGGGTGACTTGATCAGCCGTCACGCCTCACCTCCGAGGCGATGACAGTACGCTTGGCGGCGCGTCCAGGTCACCGACAATAGCCGAAACGGAAGCATTTCGATATTGACTTGACCTATCGGCACCACGAACGTGCATATACCGTCCTCTGAAAGGGGTGCGGCTGAATCGCAGGCACGCCAGAATCGTGATCTCCAAGACGCTTGGCCCACAGAACCGTGCGGACCAAAGGCACACGGCCTCCCCCGTAGCTGAGGGTGATCCGCCGACGTACAGGCGCCGGTTCCTGGCCTTGTGGGCGGGCATCTGTACGACAGGGTTACCTGCGCCCCGGGATCCGCGGTGAGGATCAGCCGGTGCAGCCGCTCGAACAGCGGCCACACGCATGGCCGAGACGGCTGACCGACGTCGATTCTGCTTGAGATGGAGGTGATCGCGTTCAGGCGACGTCCTCAGCTGCTGGCGGCAGTCGGCTGGTCCCGTGAACCGCTGCGCGGCGGCGGCTTTTTGGTGCCGGCTGGCCGTCGCGCGCAGACCCGGCCGATCTGATTAACCGGCGGCGGCTGCCAGCAAGCGGCGGATCACATCAGCATCCGCAGGCACACCGGGCGAGGCGGCGAAGTCCGCGTCGCCACCGGCGTAGACCGTGCCGTACAGCGGCGTGCCGGGCTGAAAGCGCCTGCCTTCGGCGAGCGGGCCGGCATCGACCGCGTCGTAGCCGATCGCGTCCAGGAACGCCGCCACCGCCGCCTTCGCCTGCGCGTCGTCACCCGCGATCGGCAGCGCCGTGCGTTCCGGAGAACCAGACGGGCGGGCCAGCGCCTGAAGGTGGTTGAAGAAGATGTTGTTGAAGCACTTGACGACCTTGGCCCCCAGAAGGTGCTGCTGGAACAGTTCGCTGCTGGTGGTGGAGCCGTTGTCCAGCTCCGGGAACTGCCCGTCACGGGAGGGGTAGTAGTTGCCGGTGTCGATGACGACCTTCCCCGCCAGCGCGCGCTCGGGCACACTCCGGTAGGCCTTCAACGGGACGGCCGCAACAGCCAAGTCACTCGCCTCGGCTGCTTCTGCCGGGGTGGCGGCCCGGGCGCGTGACCCCAGCTCACCGACCAGTCCGCTGAGGGTCTGCGGTCCGCGCGAGTTGCTCACCACCACGTCGTATCCGGCGGCAACGGCTAGCCGCGCGACCGTACCGCCGATCATCCCTGCGCCAATCAGCCCAACCGTCGTCATGCTCCCTATCCCTGACGCTCGAAGATGTGGCACGATCACTGCGCACGAGGTTAGCTCCCGGCCACCTTCGGGCTTGCCGCGCATCCACTTTGCCATGCGCGGCGACAGCTCAAAGGCCGCGCACCGCGGTCCCCGCGCGCTCAGTGCAAGGCGCCCACCCGCCCGGTACCGGCCGCGAACTCAAGACCAGGGCGAACCGTCACGCGCCGACACCCACCGGTCTCCTTGCTCGAGCCATGACGAGCCCGGCACGGACAGGCAGTGGCTTCCCCGGCCAGGCGCCGTAGTGCCACCTCCGCATCGGGTCACACCGCGTATTCGCCATTCTGCCTTCTGCCGCATACGCGCGCATGGCCGCCATTTTGCATGGCTGAGTGATCGAGGCCGGGTGGGCCGGCGAGCGTACGGATCCCGGCGATCTGTACGCCAGCACGCAGATGGTGGCGATCGCACTCATGAGGTCGTACGTCGCAGTGGTCTGCTGGGAAGATTTCCAGATCGCTGCGGCCGGAGTATATGAGGGGGCGTAACTAGCGTACTTCCAGCGCGGTCTTTCCTCACATCCATGATGACACTGGCGCGTCCATGATGACACTGGCGCGTCCATGATGACACCGGCGCGTCCATGATGGCACTGGCGCGCCATAGCCATCTTCACGCCATCTCCACGGGGGATGCGCTTGCCGTCCATGCGACGGCCCTTGGCTGGGGCCATGGGGATCAGAGCTTCCGGCTCGGGTGATCCACCCTAGCCCGCGCGCATCACGTGCCGGTGTCATGGATCCCGCATGTACCGGCAAGGAGGAAACCATGAACCAGAGCTATCCTGTGCAGGTGCGAGCTCGCCTCGACGAGCCGTTGAGCCGCTGGCTGTGGCTGGTCAAGTGGCTGCTGGCGATCCCGCACTACATCGTGCTGTTCTTCTTGTGGATCGCGTTCGCCGTCGTCACCGTCATCGCGTTTTTCGCGATCTTGTTCACCGCGCGCTACCCCCGCTCGCTGTTCAGCTTCAATCTAGGGGTGCTGCGCTGGTCCTGGCGGGTCGGCTACTACACCTACAGTGCCCTGGGGACCGACCGCTACCCGCCGTTCAGCCTGGCTGAGGAGCCGGACTACCCCGCGACGCTGGATGTCGCCTACCCCGAGCGGCTCTCCCGCGGCCTGGTCCTGGTCAAGTGGTGGCTGCTGGCAATCCCGCAGTACGCTATCGTCGCGGTGTTCGCCGGCGGCGCCGCCTACACCACCACCGGGGCCTCGTGGGAGACCTGGCAGGCCGATGCCCTTTCCGGCGGCCTGATCGGGCTGCTCGTATTCTTCGTGGCGATCACGCTGCTGGTCGCGGGCCGCTACCCGCGAGGGCTGCATGACTTCATAGTTGGCATGAACCGCTGGGAGCTGCGGGTCATCGCGTACGCCGCCCTGATGACCGACGCCTACCCGCCGTTCCGCCTGGACCAGGGCGGCGCGGACGTGCCCGCCCCCGCCCCCGATGACCTCGCGCCAACGCCGGCCGGTTCTGCCCCGGCTCCGGCCGCACCAGTCGGCTAAAGGGCCCTCCAGCCGCTGTGACCGTAAGGAACACCACCATGCAGCAGGCACGCAGTCTCGCTGGACCTGCCATGAGCTGGCTAGCCTGACGCCTAGGTGCGCCCACCGATCACGTCTGGCCGTGAGTGCTGCATGACGTCGATGACCGGCCGCGGTGATTGGCGGGCTGGCGCGGCTGCTGAAACCGGGTGGGCGGATGCTCGTCCTAATGCTCCCGACGCGGATCACGTATCCGTTGTTCCGCGACGCGTTGAAGGTGTTCGCGGAGCATCAGCCCGATCCGGCGGACATTGCCGCCGCGATGCGGGACGCGGACCTGGCCGCAGTGGTGACGGAGCATAGTTTCCCGTTGGCGTTTGCGGCCGAACGGTATTTGCAGATGGTCCGGAACCGGTACATGTCCCTGCTATCGGCGTTCAGCGACGCCGAGCTGGAGGCGGGTGTGGGCGAGATCCGCCGCGATCATCCCGGTGACCGGATCGAGTTCACCGACACATTCGCGTTCGTCCTGGGGAAGAAGACGTGAGCACACAGGGGAAGAAGACGTGAGCACGCAACTGGATACGCGGCTGGGGCTCCTGAAGGCCGAGTTAGACGACCATGCGCGGATCGCCCGCTACCTGGGGCTGGATTTCGAGCGCCCGATCCGGTCCCTCGGCGACGGGTACCCGGAGAACGCGATCACCTGGGTGGGGAAGATCACCGAGCGGCTGCTCAAGCAGTTGTGGCGCTACCACAACGTGCCCGGGACCCCGGCCGGTAAGACGCTCAAGGACCTGATCGCCGGGTGCCGGCCCTACATCCGCAGCCATGTTGTGATCGAAGCCCTGCGCGACATTCAGCGATTGCGCAACCGCTCCGCCCACGACGGGTTCCAGATCGCCGACGAGGACGGGCTGACCGCGGTGCGGCGGCTCCTGGATGTACTGGTCTGGTTCACCAGCACCGGCAGCGGGGCGCTCACCGGGCAGCTGCCCAAGCTCGCCCCGGCCGTCGCCGCCAAGGCGGAGTTCCTCGCCGGGCTGTACGTCACCCTCGATTACCGGCCGGTCAAACGGTTCGAGTTATCCCACCACACCGTCTACCAGCTCTGGCTGCGCGAACGCGGGCTGCGCAGCGAATACGTGGAGCTGCTGCTCAGCAAGGACGCCGCCGAGGTCGCCCAGGTGCTCGCGGCCACGGACGGGCATCTGCTGCAGACCCAGCTGCCCAAGCTGACCCGGTTCCTGATCCTGGAGGAAGAAAGCGGCGGCCGGGTTCCCGAACCGCTGCGTGAGGACTGCCGGGTGGTGACCTACGACCACTTCATGGACGCGTTCGTCGACGTGGACCGGCACCTGGCCGACGTTCTCGGCCTGTACCCCAGTCCTGCTGGCCTGTCCCCTGAACCTGTCGGTACCAGCTCGGATGCGGTGGATGTCCCGGTCTCGGGTGATGTGCTGACCACCGACGAACGTTCGGGCCAGATGCGGATCTCCAAGGCAGGCACCGCGTCACAGCTGCTCGAGGAGCTGGCGGCAAGCGGCGGGAACCTGCTCATCGTGGGCCGGCCGGGCAGCGGCAAGACGACGCTGCTCAAACGCCTCGTCGCGGCGGCTCCGGGCGCCGCGGCGCGGCGGTACCGGTTCTTCTTCGATATGAGCCTCAAGCGCCGCGACGAGCCGTTCGCCGAATTCATCGCCCGCACGCTGGCGCCGTTCATGGCGGTGGAGAGCTCGTACGTGTTCCCGGTCTTCCACTACTTCGCCCGGGCAGGCTCGGTGCTGTGCGCCCTGGACGGCATCGATGAGGCAGTAACCGAGATGACCCAGGCGGGGTTCCTGGAACTGTTCGGGGACCTGGCACAGGTGCTGTCGGCGGAATCGGCTGTGGTCACCACCTCACGGGTGTCGTTCCTCGAAGACTCACCAGAGGTCCGCCGGCTCCTGGATGGCACCAGCCTGATGCCAGAGAAGCTGGTGCAGCAACTGCACGCCCAAGGAGTCGACCCGCTCAAGGTACCCCGGTTTTCTGTGCTGTTGCTGGATGAGGCGGCGGGGGGTTCACCGCTGGTGGTGCGCGTCGCCGCCGAAGTCGGGGCGGCCACCAGGGTGATCTGGGCAGCCTGCTGTGGACACACATCACCCAGGTCGTGAATCCGGCGATGCTGCCGCGCGTCGTGGCCTTCTTCGGCCTGGCCTTCCTGCAGGGTGTCACCACCTTCACTCTGGTCGAGCTGGTCAACGAATTCGGCATCTCGGTGTTCGACGGTGGCCATCTGGGCTTCGACAGCCTCAGGCTCGGGTCGCTGTTGCGGCCCGCTGATTCGGCCGGTGGGGTTGTCGCCGCGTTGGCGTTCCGGCATGCCGCCTATCAGGAGCTGCTGGCGGCGGAGTTCCTGCGCGACCCCGCTGCGCATGATGCAGCCATGCAGGGCGCCGGGCGCCCGCGCCTGACCGAGCAGGTCCGCGAGTTCCTGTGCCGCCGTTCGAATGTGGCTGGAAGCGATGGCTGCGTCCTGCCCGCGGGCGTTTACGTGGTCGGGCCCGGGCACCATCTGATGCTGCGCCGCGTCGAGCGGCCGGTGAAATTCGACCAATTCCCTGCAACGGTTGCACGGTACAAGCGCTTCCTGGAAGCCGTCGCCCGCCACGGGTCGGCCCAGTGGGACCATCCGGCGATGCCGTCCGGATTTAGCCACCAGCCGTGGCACGAGCGGCTGCGCGTCCCGGGCTACTACGACGACCCCGCCCACGAGAACCATCCGGCGATCGCGATCAACTGGTGGGGCGCGTACGCGTTCGCCCGATTCGAGGGCAAGCGGTTACCCACCTCGCTGGGATGGGAGGCCGCCGCCCGGGGTCCTGATGGGCGCCTGTTCCCCTGGGGGGACGAGGTCGACATTTCGGCCGTCAACTGCGCCAACTCGTGGACTGATCGGCCTTTGATCACCTACGAGGCGTGGCGGGCTGAGCTTGACCGCGGGCGGCTCAAGGACGCCCTTCCCGGCCCGGTGCACGCGCATCCCGGCAACCGCTCGCCGTTCGGGGTTCGGGAGATGGTGGGGAACTGGAGGAACTGAACGAGGCGGTCATCTGCGGCGGCTCCTTCGACAACCCCTACCGCGCGGTGCAGGCATCCTCCAAAGGGACCTACCGGCGCCGCGGGGCCAGCAACGCCGTCGGCTTCCGCTGCGTCCAGGACCTCGCATGAATACGGCGCCACGACGCGGTCGCGCCCGCCGCACCCGCAGCCGGTCGACAAGACCTGCCCGAAACCAGCGGTTCGGACGCATCACCGACCGCCAGCCCTCTGGCAGCTGCCCTGCCGGGCGCCAGGGAACATACTTTGTCCGCGACGACGAAACGGGCGCGACCTACTCCTTCAACTACGCCGACAGCGTCACAGAAGGCTTCCGCACCATCCGCACCGGCGAACGCGTCCGCTTCCTGACCGACCCGACCGCCGCCGACCACGCCGTCTACGTCATCCGCCTAGACCTGCCGGATGTCGAAGAGTTCTACTAGTGACCCTGCGCCGCGCCGCACCAGGACCGGCGGTGAGCGTGCCCCGGGACGATCAGCCGGACCGCGGAGCGCGGTTGGGCCGTGCAGGCATGTCGGAGCGAGAAGCGGCCGAGCGAGAAGAACGCCCCGCCCGCCGACTCGCGAAAACAGGCTACGCCAGACGTAGCACGGAAGTGCGACCAACCACTGCAGGCCAAGATGATCGGTGGAAGATGGCGTCAGATGCCACCGTCACTCGCGTCTCGACAGCATCTCACTTACTGTAATGCCGATGACAGTGCGGTCTTTCGGCGTATGTAGATGCCTGTCCCTAGATATTCATGCACGATTGGCGCATCAACGCCGCGGCGCCATTGAAGAAGCCTTCGTTTTGAGATCCGGGCCGTGGGACGTTCGGCACCGCGCAGATCGCGGACTACGTGCACCGGAGAGTGGTGCTGCTCGCAAGGGTCACTCGGCGCAGGTTATCCAAACTCTGGATCCTGCAGGGTGCGCCTCATCGCGGCTATGAGCGCGTGTTCGCCTAGGTTGGCTGCCTGCCGCCCGGATCTGCCTGAACGCGGGTCGGGTCAGCTGATCGCCCTCTGGAGGAACGCCCGGTGGGTGAGCATCCACGACGCGCTGCGGACGCGCCAGGTGATCGCCCACGCGAACGGGTACCCGGTGCCGGTGACCCCGGTCGTGGTCTGCGGCGTCACCCCGGCCTCCGCGGCCTCGGCGCGGGCGCTGTGCACGGCCATCGTGATCATCTTGTCGACGAAACTGCCGCGCTGGCCGGCTGGCAGGCCGTAGCCGTCCAGCAGCAGCCGCAGCTGGCGGCCGCGGGCGGCGAGATCAGGAAGCCCGAGCCGTCCAGCCACGTCATCGTCGTGCAGCTGGGCGTTCAGCCACGCCGCCTGGGCCAGGTCCCACACCGCCCCGACCGGGCCGGCGAACTCAAAATCGATCAGCGCGACCGGACGGCCGTCACGGGCCACGATGTTCCACGGGCCGGTGTCACCATGGCCGATCACCCACTGTGACGCCGGCAGCTCCCGGCCGAACCACGGCTTCCAGCTGGCATCCGGCGGCGGGACGAACGTCGCCGCCGCGGCGTGCAGGGACGCGAGCAGCGTCCCGACGCCGGCCACCGCGTCCTCGCTCCAGGCGTGCGGGTGCGGGCTGGCCCCCGGGACGTAGCTGACCATCTCCCGGCCGTCCGGCGTGAGGCCGCTGCCGATCACCTGCGGCGCGCCCGCGAAGCCGGCCTGGTCCAGGTGCCGCAGCAGCGCCAGCACTGTGCTGCTCCACGGCCCCGCCTCGCGGTAAACGACACCCTCCCGCCGCCGGGCGTTCGACGGCTGCGTCCCGCTGCCCCAGGCCTCCAGCGGGACCTCAGCGTCAGCCCGGCCAGGATCCCTCACCACCCCACCATGCCAGCGCGATCCTCGCGGAGCACCCGGTTATCCCGGCCGGCGAGGTTCGCGCACCAACCGATCCAGATCAGCTCGAATCCGATCTCGTCATCGATGTCGCCGAGCTGATGTGGGAACCCATCGACGACTGACGCGCCGGCGGGCCGCCCCCCGCCTGCCGATGCCGCCGGCCGACGGGCCATGTCACCGTCCCCTGGCGACCAGGCCGCTCGTGCCGTGCACACGCACTCGGCGGCAATTGCGGATGGTCCTGTGCGGCGGGTCAGTGCATAAGTATGCAATGTGCTGCGCCCTGCGGCGCTATCCCTAATGGTTGAGGCGATCGTCAATTCAGCCTTGTCGTTCGTACCGGGAGCGCGCCGAACGATGCTCTTATGTTTGTCAAGGGGCTCGTGTGACATTTTCCTGGTCTCATTTCTGTGGTTCTGAAAAAGGATGGTGAACGGGGCAGTTGGCTGGGTTGCGGACAAGACAGGGAAGGTCCACTCGGGTGAGGGAAAGCTCTTATGAGGTCACGCCCAGCAGGGCTCTCCATGGCTTTCAGGTATCGGCTGATGGCTCATTCGTAGGGTGAATCGGGGCAGAGGCCGCCGTGCACGAAGGTGATCATGTTGATGAGGGCGGTCGCGCTGCGGAACCCGCGTGCCCGGGTGATGAGGGCGTTGACCTGGGCGTTGAGAGCTTCGGCGCGGCCGTTGGAGGGGCCGCCGTCGAGGGTTGCGCCGATGGATTGCCGGTACCGGGATAGGGTGCGGGCCAGGCTGGTCATCTCGGGGATGCGGCAGCGGTGCGCCCAGGCGGTTACGCCGCGCATCAGCGTCTTGCCGGTCTCGCCCTTGACCTTGAGTGCCTCGCGGATCTGCTCTTTGATCAGGTAGCCCTTGTACACCGGCTTGTTCACCGCGGCGATGTCAGCCAGGGTGCCGCGCTGGCCGGGGCTGAGCTTGCGGTAGTCCTTGCGCAGCGCCCACATCCCGGCGCCGAGGGTGGCGGCCTCGCCGTCGCGGCCGGCCGCGCGCAGCTCGCCGGCCACGCGGCGGCGCAGCTCATCGAGCTTGTCGCCGGCCCACTTCACGATATGGAAGGCGTCCAGGCAGATCTCCGCCCTGGGCGCGAGCTCGCGGACCACGGGATGGATCCAGCTCGCCCCGTCCGCCGACACGTGCGTCAGCAGTTCCGTCCGGTCCGGGCCGAGGGCGTCGAAGAACGCGCGGACGGCGGCCTGGTCGCGGCCCCCGGCGGCCCACACCACCCGCGCCGTGTCGTGGTCGGTGACGATGACCAGGTATTTGCAGGCTCCCTTGCCCCAGGACTTCTCGTCGATGCCAATCCTGCGCAGCCCGTCGAGGCGGTCGGTCCCGGCCGCGGCGTCCGCGGCGACCCGGGCGGTGATGCTCGCCAGCGCCTCCCACGTGATCCGCAGCTCGGCAGCGGCGCGCGTCCACGGCATGTGCGCCGCCTTCCACGCCGCGAACTCCTCAAACGGCCCGGAGAACCGGTCGTCGTGCCGTGCCCACGGCACCGCAGCGGTGATCTTCCCGTGCTCGCCGCAGACGATCCGCGGCAGCGCCGACTCCAGGAACGTGCGCTTGCCGTGCACGTCCAGCGTCCGCCACCGCTTCACGTCATGCTCGACCGCCCTGCCGCGCTGCCCGCACTCCGGGCACCGGTGCCGCGTCTCCTCGTCCGGCTCGACCACGATGACCAGCACCTTCTCCGGCGGGCGGTCTTTCCTGGGCCACCGCTCGACATAGGTCCTGACCACCACTGCGTGCTCGGTGTCGAGCACTTCATCCCACACCGTCCCGGCCAACGCCCAACCCCCGTGTCACGCTACGTCACTGTCCGACACGAGACGCTACGCCGAGCACCGGCCCGCCCGCATTGGAACCGACAGGTCGCGGAAGCTAAAGATCAAACCAAACCTGAGAGCCGGGGAGAGCCCGCCCAGCAGTCAGAGATGAGGCCGGGGACGGCAGGCGGATCGTTCGATGGCCAGCAGGTTCGCGGCAGCCGAATATTGGGTCAGGCCGTCCCCGGAGTATGTGGGTCAGTCGGCAGCCGGGCGCAGGTGGGGGTAGACCTGGCGGGCGACGTAACGCTTCAGGCAGCGGATGATCTCGGCCTTGGACTTTCCTTCTTTGGTGCGCCGTTCGACGTAGGCGCGGGTGGCCGCGTCCGAGCCCATCCGGGTGAACACGATCCGCCACAGCGCATGGTTGGCCTGGCGGTCGCCGCCAGGGTTGAGCCTGTGGCGGGGTGACTTTCCCCGACGACGCCGGGATAGGGGCGGCGGCGCACAGGTGCGCCCAGGCAGCCTCGCTGCGCAGCCGCCCGGGATGGTCCCCCGCCGCGATGAGCAGCAGCGCCGCGGTATTAGAGCCGATCCCGTAGAGGGTGAGCAGGCCGGGGGCGCGGGCGATGACCTGGGGGACGATGAGCTCGTTGAGGCGCTCGAGCTGGCCGCCGGGGAACACGGCGCGTCGTCCCAGCTCGCGCAGCGCGACGCGGGTGGCGTAGCCGGCGGCGTCGCCGGGGCGGGGCCGCAGCGACGCCGTCGCAGTAATCAGGGCAGCTGCACTGTGCTTGGAGAACCTGGCTCGCAGGTCATCGGGCCCGGTCAGGATCAGGGCCCTGGCCTGGTTGATCGTCCGGGTGCGTTCTCCTGTGGCGCTGCGCTTGGCGACCATCAGCGCGCGGATCGCCTCGACCGCGCCGTCCCGGCCCTTCGGCGCGCCGCGGGCCCGGCCGGACTGGGCGGCCCGGGGGGCGCTGACCGCGTCCAGCGGGTCGGACTTGCCCTGCCGGCGGCGGTCCTGGCGGTCGGACCGGTCCACTTCCACGACCCGGACGCCGGCGGCTGCCATGTGCCGGGCCAGGCCAGCGCCGTAGCTGCCGGTCCCCTCGATCCCGACCAGGCAGACGGTCCCGAAACTGGCCAGCCAGCCCAGCAGCCGGGCATAGCCAGCCGTCGTAGCCGGGAACTCCCGGACGCCGAGCAGCCCGCCGATCGGGTCCAGCGCGGCGGCGACGTGCACGTCGGCGTGGGTGTCCACGCCGCCGGTGATGGCGCGTTCTTCAGCGCATGTCTCTACGATGGTCACAGCCATCCCTTTCTGAGGTTGAGGGATGGCACGCACCCGCTGGCCTCGGACCTGTGAAACCCCGGCCTCTGATCCAGGCCAGGCAGATCAGACCGGCAGCGCCGGTGGGTGCCAGAAAGAACTGGGACCCGGCCGGCAGATCGTTTCGCAAGACAACCCGAGCGGCGTCAGCCGAATCGGAGGTCAGGCCGGGACCCAGGCTCCCGACCCTACGCGCCCATCACGTCAAGATCGGGGAAGCCGGGCCGGAAGCACTACCCACACTCTCCCTGCCGAATCTGGCGCAGGGGTTTAACAGGGGCCCTCGCCATCGATCTTACGCTTAAAGACCAGTTCTGCGCAGCTCGCGGCCGGTGGTCTCATGGGTTATGTGACAGCTCATTGCAGACGTGCCTCGTAATCTTCGAGGAATGGGCGAGGCAAGAAATGCTAAAGATAAATGGCGCTGAGCTAGAACGAGGTGATGTCCTCGATGAGGATACCTTCAGCGAGCAGGAGCTTGACCAGGTTGCTGCTATTTGGTGCGGCCCGATAGCGGGTCAGGTTGAGCTGATAGCGATTCGCGTCACTAAGCAGGGACACAATGTGCCAGATCAGGCCGATGATGCCGACCAGCGCGGCGATTTCCTTTGGCTTCATGGGTAGCAACTCCTTACTTAGATGCGATGTAGGCGAGAGCCAGCACGGCACCTAGAGCACCGACCAGTACGAGCAGCTCTCGCTGGTCAATGGTCGGTGCCGTCCTCTCAGGCACGATCAGGTCCGACAGCGTCTGGCCGCAACTCGGGCACTGACCGGTTCCGAGCAGGTCCTGGCCCGTGATCTGCTGCTGGCAGTTCGGGCATGCACCAACGCTCCGGCTAGCCCGTTGCGCCAGCGCTTTGAGCGCTGCCAACCGGGTTCCGGCGACCTCCAGTCCGGCTTCGAGTGCGGCTTTCTCGGCAGTGACTCGGGCCAGGTTGGCCTGAAGCTCGGTGATCGACCGCTCGTCCGAGGCAGCGTTGAGCCCGCGGTCCAGAAGATCGGCGACGGCACCAGTTAGCGTCTTGCCGTGCTGGCTGGCGTAGGCATCCGCTGCCTCCTTGAGGGCTGTGGGCACCCGCGCGTAGATGACCTCCGTAGGCATGTCAGAATGACTAGCATCTCTGACAGCGGCCCGCCGAGTGACGGTCAGTTGTGTGCCTGCCGGTGCGTCGGCCGTCCTGCTTGACGCGCGCTTAGGCCGCGTGCTCGGAGGCGACCAGGACGCACCTAACCGGGCGGCGCGAAGGCGCATAGGTCCCGGACCAGGGCGTGCATCGATCGGCGAAGCCTCAGCAGGTAGCAGACCTGATGGCCGGCCTGGTGGACCGTCTCTGAGAATGAGTCCCGCAGACTATGTAGCGAGGATGGAGGGATGTTAAATTAAGCTTATCTCAGGATAGGATCGTTATACTGCTACCAGAGAAGGCGGGCCCGTGCGTCGTCCGCATGCGTTCTCCAGGCAGACGCTGGACGCTGCTCGCGTGCTCGGACTGCGGATCGCTGAGGGGCGCCGATTGCGCCGGTGGACGCAGGCCGAACTCTGCGAGCGTGCTGGCGTTTCCAAGGTCACGGTGCGCAACGCGGAACGTGGCATACCGACGGTAGCCGTCGGCGTTATGTTCGAGCTCGCGACGCTGGTCGGCGTGCACCTCTTCGGGGTCCCGCCTGGCCAGTTGCCGGGCCTCGCTGCCCGTGAACGCGAGCGCCTTGCGCTCTTGCCAGCGCACGTCTATCCGCGGCATGTGGCCGACGATGACGAGTTCTGACCCGCGGCAGGCCTTCGTCTGGACCTGGCTGCCCGGCGCAAGCGAACCCGTGGTGGCCGGCCGCCTTGACGCCGACGGGCCGATGCACACCTTCACACACGCGCGCTCCTACCGGCAGCGCCCGGACGCCATGTCCTTGTACCAGCCGGAGCTACCGGTTGGGCCGGGACCGCTGCGGCCGGTCGGTGATCTCACGATCGCCGGCTGCTTGCGTGATGCCGCTCCGGATGCCTGGGGACAACGGGTAATCCTGGCCAGCCACCTCGGGCATTTGACCACGGCGAGCGATATCAGCGAGCTGAGCCTGCTGACATATCTCCTGGAGTCGGGAACAGACCGAATCGGGGCGCTGGACTTCCAGGACAGCCCCACCGAGTACGTACCGCGGCCCACGTCGTCAGCAACCCTCGAGCAGCTGATGGGCGCGGCAGCCGACATCGAGAATGGTCGCCTGCTGCCACCCGCGCTCGCCGAAGCGCTCACCAGGGGAACGTCTATCGGCGGAGCCCGGCCGAAGGTGCTGCTGACCGACCAGGGCCGGGACCTGATCGCGAAGTTCTCATCCACGACCGACATCCGGCCGGTCGTGAAAGCCGAGGGAGTCGCGATGGACCTGGCGCGTCGCGTCGGGTTGAACGTCGCCCCTGTCCAGGTAACGGAGGTTGCAGGCAAGGACGTGCTCCTGGTTGAAAGGTTCGACCGGCCCGGAGGTGGCCAGCGGCGCCATCTGGTGTCGGCGCTGACGATCCTTGGGCTGGACGAATTCACCGGAGCGCGGTATGGCAGCTACGCGGATCTGTCCGACCACGTCCGCCAGTCGTTCACCAGCCCGGCAGCCACGCTGCGAGAACTGTTCTCTCGCATCGTGTTCAACATCCTGGTCGGCAACACCGACGATCACCCGCGCAACCACGCTGCGTTCGTCAATGCCGACGGCAGCCTCACGCTCAGCCCGGCGTACGACATATGCCCACAACCCAGATCCGTGCCCCAAGCCAATCAGGCGATGGCGATTGGCCGCGACGGACAGCGCACCAGCCAGATCATCACCTGCCTCACGGCCTGCGAGACATACCTGCTTAGCTCCGCGCAAGCCCAGGCGATCATCGACGAGCAGATCGAGATCATCCGCACTCAGTGGGACGAAGCTGCCTATGCTGCCCGGCTCACCGAACTCGACCGGCAGCAACTCTACGGACGGGAGATCCTGAACGAGTTCGTCTTCCGCGGATAACCAGAGCGGCTGTCGCGATCGTGGCGCTGGACCGAAGACTGCGACGGTAGGCAATTTCTATTCTGGCCAGGTGCTCCTGCCGTTGGTCTCGGCTGGAAGCGATACGACTGCGACTTCAAGGGCTTTACGGCGGGGCAGCCGCATACGACGGCCGAGTCGCGGGAACCGTGCCCGTCACCAGACACAGCTCGTAGGGCTGCATACAGTGCCGAAGAGGCCAGACCAGGCGGGCCCAGATCACTTGATCCCGAACGGCTCCGCTGCGCCGCCGCTGAGCATGCCAGCGATCCGCGCCGCGGCCCAGACCAGCCAGCTCAGCGCGACCAGCACCCACCAGCCGAGTAGCACCCTCCAGGCGCTCGCCGCGTTGCCTCCGGCGAACGGTGCGCGCGGCCCGATCGCCCGGCTCACACCAGGCTCCCCGCGGCATCGAGGCGGATCGCCTGGTCCGTGTCGTAGAAGTAACGCTCGGGTCCGGCCAGGGCAAGTTCGACCGGGATTCCCAGCCTCTCCCCCGCCTTGATCAAATACTTGCTGCGGCCCGGGTGGCGAGCGCCGGGCTGCCACGAGTCCGGCGCCGACCAGGAGCTGACTAGAGCTCCTGCTCCGGGCCGGTGAGCGGGGTGATCTCGCGGACCCGGGCCAGCTCACGGGGCGGCAGCCCGGCCAAGACTGTGATCGCGGAGCGGTCGATGAACCCGCGGGCCTTCGCCCGGTCCTCGGCGGTGGCGAGCGCGTCGAGGTCGGCGAGTGAGTGGGTGATCATGATGCTGGCCATGCCCTTGGCCCGGTTCAGCCGGGTCACGGCGTCGGCGTATTCAACCAGCCCGGGAGCGTCCCCGCAGCGCCCGCCACAGCTCGTCCATCACACCCAGATAAGAGCGGCGGGGCGCGCCAGGTCGGCGACTCGCTGGTGGTACCGGCCGCCTTGTAGCCGTCCCTGTATGGCATGTCGTCGGGACGCCCGAAGCGTTCGTGACGTTTACCTGTTGGCGACGATCGCATCCAAAGCGCTGAAGGTGCCTGGGCGGGCGTCGCACAACGACCGGAAATGCCCAGGCATCCGAGATCCCGCCTCCCTCGGCGTTCGAAGACCAGGCCGCGTGGCGGGCTGGCCATCTCCGCGGAGATCAGATCACCCCGACTGTCGTGGGCTGACCGGGCCATCCTGGCCGTCCTAACCCGGCGGCTGTCCACCACCCGCCGCCGCCAGCTGTCCCTGATCGTCACCCTCGCACGATCCTGCGCTGGCACGCCGATCTGGTAAAGAACCGCTGGACCTACCCGCACCGGACACCAGGACGGCCGCGCGCCGGCCCGACGATCCGCCAGCTCGCGGTGGAGATGGCACGCGACAACCCGACTTATGTGGAGCCGGGAATTATGTGGAGCCGGGCTGCTGAGTCGGTGACTTCACGGTCTGTTGTGCGGCAACGCCGCACATAACTTCTGCCCCGGCGCGACGCTTCACCTCCAACACAAGTCGTGGAGGTGGGCAATGCACGAAGCGCTCTGGAACGGGCTGTTCGACGTGCGCTGGGAGGAGGCCCCGCTCGGGGCAGAGGCCATTCGGCTGACCGTGAGGCTGCGCGAGCGCGGCTATGCCGAGCGAACATGCCGGGACTACGGGCACGCCGTCGTTCACCTCGGCGGGTTCCTGCACGAAGAGCTGGGAATCGACCAGGTTCGCGATGAGGAGGCCGTCGCGGATTTCCTCGGCGATCATCTGCCGGGGTGTCGCTGTTACCGCCGCCGCCCGGTGGGCCGCCGAGAGGAACCGGTCCGCCGGGGCCTGGGGCATCTTCTGGTGATGCTGCGCGAGGAAGGCGCCATCCCCCCGGTCGTGGCGAACACCCGCCCCCACGCCTTCGCCGAAGGTCTGCTCCCGGCGGCTGGTGACCAGTCATGAGCGCGCTGACCCCCGTTCCGGGCTTGCTCCGCGGCTTCTTCGAGGACTACTCGCGGCGCAGCGCGACGTCAGCCAGAACACCATCCACGCCAACAGGGGACGCGTGCAAACTCCTCCTCCGGTTCGCGGCACGGCACCGCGGCCGCCAACTGATCCGGCTCCAGCTCGCCGATCTCGGCGCCGGGCACCGTGCTGGCGTTCCTGACCTACCTCGAGTCCGACCTGAAAAACAGCGCCGCCACCCGCAACTGCCGGCGAGTGGCGATCCACCGCTTCTTCGCCTACGTCGCCGGCCAAGACCCCCGGCACGGCGAGCTATGCCGCCGGGTCCCCGGCATCCCGCTCAAGAAGACCACCTCGAACTCGATGACCTACCTCGACCAGAACGAGGTCAAGACCCTGCTGGCCGTGCCGTCGGCTCGGCATCGTCTCGGGCTGCGCGACCGGGCCCTGCTCACCCTCCTCTACAACACCGGCGCACGGGCCACCGAAATAGTCCTGAACATCAAGGACCTCCGCCTCGACACGCCTATCCAGGTACGCATCCTCGGCAAGGGACGCAACGAGCGGGTCTGCCCGCTGTGGCCTAGGAGGGCGGACGTGGCTGACTTCTCCGGGCGTGACCTGGCGTGGCTGGAGCGCCGGCGCGGCGAGCTGTTCGCCCTTATCTCCCAGGTCGGGGACTTCCGGCGGGGCGCGCTGAACGTGGTGTGGCGCAAGTGCGGCAAGCCGAACTGCGCCTGCGCGCAGCCCGGGCACCGCGGTCACGGGCCGCAGTACAACCTGACGCGGCGCATCGGCGGCAAGACCGTCAACGTGCACCTGAAACCCGGGCCGGAACTGGAGAAGACCGAGCGGGAAGTCGCCGAGCACCGGCGGTTCGCCGATCTGGTGGAGGAGGTGACGGCGGTCAGCGAGGCGATCTGCACGGCGCGGCCGGCGCTGGCCGGCGCGGCGCCCCCTCCGGCGGAGGGGCAAAGGGGGGCTCTCGGAGGACCTCGAGGAGATCGCCGCCGCCGAGATAACCGGGCTGGCCGGGCTCGCCGCGGGCATGCTGGGCTCGGGCCAGGCGCCTGGCGTGCTGGAGCAGGCGATGCGCACCGCGCTCAACTCAGCCGGCGCCCGGCTGCTTCAGGCCGTGCTGGCCGGCGAGGACGTATACGCCGGCCCGCATGCCGGCTGCGGGAACGGCCACCAGGCCGTCTACGCGGGCTGCCGGGACAAGACCGTCACCACCGTGCCCGGCCCGGTGCGGCTTACGCGTGCGTGGTATCACTGCGGGCAGTGCGGTCACGGGTTCGCTCCCCGCGACCAGCAGCTCGGCGTGGCGGGCGCGTCACTGTCGCCGGGCCTGGCCGAGATGACCGCCCTGGCCGGCGCCGAGGTCTCCTTCGGCCGCGCCGCCGGCCTGCTGTCCGCCCTGGCCGGGATTACCATCAGCGCACGGACGATCGAGCGGTCCGCCGAGGCCTCCGGCGCCGCCGCGCGGTCCGCCGCAGCAGCTGAGGCCGCCGCGATCCGGGCCCGCGCCATCGTCCCGCTGCCCCCGGCCGAGCCCTTCCCCGACATGCTGTATATCAAGGCCGGCGGCACCGGCGTGCCGGTCCGCGCCAGCGAGACCGAGGGCCGCCAGAAAGCCGGCGACGGCAAGGCCGGCACCCGCGAGGTCAAGCTCGCCCGGCTGTTCACCGTGTCCGGCCTGGATGACAACGGCAGGCCCGTGATGGACCCGGCTCCTCCATCTACGTGGCCACCTTCGGCGGCAAGGACGCCCTCGCGGGACTCGTCGAAGCCGAGTACCTGCGCCGCGGCGGCGACCACCACAGGCAGGTCGTCGCCCTCGGTGACGGCGCTGCCTGGATCTGGACCATGGCCGGGGCCCTCTACCCCCAGGCCACCCACATCACCGACATCTACCACGCCCGCGAGCACCTCACCGACCTGGCAAGCAACCTGGCGTTCATCACCCCCGACCCGGCGCGATGGCTGGCCGACCGGAACGCCGAGCCCGGCGCCGGGAACATCGACGCGATCATCGACGCCGCCAGCGCCTACCCCCTCGACGGCATAAAGGCCAGCGACCTGGAACGAAAGCTCGGCTACTTCCGCAGCAACGCCCACCGGATGCACTACGCCCGGTTCCAGAAACTCGGCATGTTCATCGGCTCGGGCGCCATCGAAGGCGGCATCAAGGCCATCGTCGTCCAGCGCGCCAAGCAGTCCGGCATGCACTGGACCGTCGAGGGCGCCGCCGACATCATCGCCCTGCGCTGCCAGCACGCCAGCGGCCGGCGGGACGAGCTATGGTCATCTGGCACCCTCACCCCGGCCGGGCTGCGCGCCGCCATCTGACAGACAGCAAGACTCAGACACTAAAGACGAAACAGGACCGGCTGCGGCCACGAGCCAGAGCAGGTAAGGCAGCAGGCCCTGGCAAGATCATCTCCAACAAAGCCGTCGTACGGGTGCGCGTCAATTTCGTAGGGGTTTTGGGTTATAGCTGATTGTCGGCCTAGTCTGAGTGTTGTAAAACACTCAGACTAGGAGGCGGCGTGCCAGAGTGGCCTGATGAGCTGGCGGAACTCGAGCGTCGGCGGGAGGAGCTGTACCGGGAGCTGGCGCAGGTCGGGGACTTCCGCCGGGGGTCGCTGCGCGAGGTGCGCCGCAAGTGCGGCAAGCCGAACTGCGCGTGCGCCACGCCGGATCACCCCGGGCACGGTCCGCAGTGGAACCTGACGCGGACGGTGGAGGGAAGGACGCGGGCGGTGCACCTTAAGCCGGGACCGGAGCTGGACAAGGCGCGGCGGGAGGTGGCCGAGTACGAGCGGTTCCGGGACCTGGTCGGGCAGGTCACGGGGGTGAACGAGGCGATCTGCCAGGCCCGCCCGGCGGTGCCGGGCGAGGCCAGCGGTGATGCCCCTCCCGGGCCGGGAGGGGAAAAAGGGGGCTCCGGGCGGCCCTCGCGCAGGAGAAGGCCGCCGAGCTAGGACGGCTCGCCGCGGAAGCGGCCAGGGCCCTGGGCTGCGGCGATGCGGGCATGGAGGCCGCCGAGGCGGTGATCCGCGCCGGGCTGCTGCGGCTGGGCGGGAGCATGCTGGAGCAGGTGCTGGCCGCCGACCGGGGCCACCGGGGCCCGCGCGTCCCGGCGGCCAGCGGCACGAGGCCGTGTTCACCGGCTACCGGGAAAAGGTCATCGACACGGTGCTCGGCCCGGTCGCCCTCACCCGGGCCTGGTATCACTGCGCGGCCTGCAAGCATGGCCTCGCCCCGCGCGACACCGAGCTCGGCGTCACCGGGGAGACCATGTCGCCGGGCCTGGCCGCGATGAACGACCGGGCCGCAGCCTCGGTGCCGTTCGCGGAGGCAGCCGGCCTGCTGGAGGAGCTGGCCGGGGTCCGGCTGGCCGTCAAGCGGGTCGAGCGGGCGGCCGAGGCCAGCGGCACCGCGGTCGCGGCGGCCGCGCGGGAACGGGCCGCGCTCATCGCCGCCCGCAGGCTCGTGCCGATGCCGCCGTCCCCGCTGCCGGGCAAGCTGTATGCGGTCATCGACGGCACCGGCGTCCCCATGACCTCGAAGGAGACGGCGGGACGGGACGGCAAGGGCGAGGACGGCAGGGCCCGCACCCGCGAGGTCAAGCTCGCGGTCTTCTTCACCCAGGACAAGCTGGACAAGGACGGCTACCCGGTCCGGGACCGGGACTCCACGAGCGTCATCGCCACCTTCGAGCCCGCAAGCGCCTTCGCTGGCCTGGTCAAGGCGGAAGGCATCCGGCGCGGAGCGGACCACGTCCGGCAGTTCACCATCCTCGGCGACGGGGCCGCCTGGATCTGGAACATCGCCACCGCCAAGTTCCCCGAGGCCACCCAGGTCGCCGGC
This sequence comes from uncultured Actinomycetota bacterium, assembly GCA_963727015.1. Taxonomy (GTDB): domain Bacteria; phylum Actinomycetota; class Actinomycetes; order Streptosporangiales; family Streptosporangiaceae; genus DATFVJ01. Next base: position 105,905 of record CAVSEV010000014.1, read on the forward strand.
CTCTACCACGCCCGCGAGCACCTGCACGACCTCGCCCGGTCCCTGGAGTTCATGCTCGGCGACCGCAAGGACGAATGGCTCGCCGCCCGCCTGGAGGACCTGGACTACGGCGACATCGACGGCATCTGCAAGGCCGCCCGCGAGTACCCCCTCGCCGGCGTGAAGAAGGACCAGCTGGACACCGCCCTCGGCTACTTCGAGAACAACGCCCCCCGGATGCGCTACCACTGGTTCCGCCAGTGCGGCCTGTTCGTCGGCTCCGGCGTCGTCGGAGGCCAGCTGCAAGTCCGTCATCGGCCAGCGCCTCAAGCAGGCAGGCATGCACTGGACCGTCAACGGAGCCGACGCCATCATCGCCCTCCGCTGCCGCGAGGCCAGCAGCACCTGGGAAGCCATCTGCAACAGCCCCCACACTCAGACGCGCACCGCCTGAGCAGGAGCATCCCAAAGATGATCTTGGTTACCTACAAAATTGACGCGCACCCCCGTCGTACACGGCAGCCTCAAAGCGTCAGTGGGTGCCGGTACGGTGACGGTATGACCGTCCAGCCCACCAGTCCCCAAGATCCGGCCGAGCCCTACGAGGTAATCCACCTCGGAGGCGAGGCAGCCGCGATTGTCCCGCTTACCGACCTGCGCCGACTGCGGGCTGTTGAACGCCGTGCCTCCGCCGAGATCCTGGAGGAGGCCGAGATCGAGGCAACGATCGCTGCCCACAGGGATTGGGTGGCTGCTGGCCGGCCCGGCGCTGTCTCGCACGAGGAGGCAATGGCCGAGTTGCTCGGCGGCCAGTGAAAACCGAGTGGACGCCCGCGGCGCGGGCGTCAGCACGCCGCTACGTGGCCGACCAGGACGAGATGCGCGCGATCGGCGCGGCAGTTGCCCAGCTAACTGCCAACCCGTACCCACCGGAGGCTTTCCATAGAGGTGACTATCACCGGCTGCGAGTCGGCCAGTACCGGGTGCTCTATTTCGTCGACGGCGACCTGATCACCATCGAAAGCGTCGACCGCGTGACCTGCACTTGAGAATTACCTTCAGCACCGGGCCCACCCCCAACGTGAGCCTCGCAGGCCGGCATCAGATCCGGGTGTCGCAGTGTCATCTTCTGGATCAGCGGTCAGCGCAGGCCCCTTCGAGCGCCGCTCTCATGTCGGCCGGAGTGACGCGGTGCCAGGGCGCATATCCAATAATGGCTCCTCCTTGGAAAGCAGAATTGCTGACAGCCCGCTGGGCTGGTGAGTTCAGCGTCCCAGCGGCAATCGTGCCGGCAGGCGATTCCGGTCCTGACCTGGTGTTTTCCTGGATCGGCTGGATCTTGTTCTGGCTACTTCAAGGTCAGCGGGATCGGGACGCCGATGAGCTCGAAGGCTTGCCGCTGGGTGCTGGTCGGTGTCGTCTGCCATGAGCATGGGACCACCTGCTGAGGTTTGTTGCAGAGAGGGCACCTCGCCAAGGCCCTCCTCTAGGTATCCCTCCCCCGCCGCTGGACGCACGTCCAGCGCGTCGCCGCGCGAGCACGGAGCCTGGCACCTGTTCTCGGCGCTGACGCCGATCTCCTGGAAGCCGCCGCATGGCTGCTCGACATCGGCTACGCGCCGGACCTGGCCACCACGGCCTGCACGCACTCGACGGCGCCCGTTACCCCTGTGCAACGCCCAGCACGCCGACACCCTGCTGTGCCCCACCACTCCTGCGCCATCATCGAAGCCGAAGAACGCGGGCTTGCCGATGTCCTGGCCCGCGAGTTCGAGCCTGCACCGCAGGTGCTTTCCAGCGTGTTGACCTGCGGTGGTTCCCGGCTGTGGTTACCGGGCCTCCGATTAGCGTTTCAAAAATGCCATCTAGCTGCACAAACTTGGTGGGCGCAGCTGGGATCGAACCACCCACCCCTCGCTTGTAAGGCTAGCCACCACCACTCCCCCACCTCGCGGGATGCATCATCTGTCCAGGTCAGCGTCCACAGAAGTGCGCACTGCCGAGCAGGAAACAGCGGTGCGGAGCACAACGGGCTCCCATTCGCGCTCCCATTCTCTGACCATCGCCGGCCCACGGCCGGGCACCGCCGGGCCGGGCAACGCCCCACCGGTCCCTCACGCATAGACGGGTCCGCGGGGTCGTGGGGCGTTAGCCATCGAACCCAGCCCGCGCGGGACTCCGGCCGAAGCCGACGGCTTGCAGAGGGCGCCCCCAGGTTCGACAGATGTCCTGAACTGCAATGATGCCACCGACCACGTTGGGCCGCCCGATGTTCAACCACCACTCAACCGGACGCTCTCGGACGGACGAATCAGCTTCCCGGCCGGCCGGGTGTCACAGACAGACACAAGCCCGCCCCGCCCGGCAACCGCTGCCTTCCTGCGGACTTCCCCGGATGAACGTCCAGATAGCCTGGCCGACGGCAACGCGGACGTGCAGCACTCGCTCCCGCGAGCAGTCAAGGACCTTAACACCCTTAGGCGTTGCGTTTTTTGGGGTTGCTCCCCATCCTTGGTATGTGAACTCATTCGAGGATCTGCTGACCACCGGCCAGGCCGCACGGCTGCTGAGCTGCTCGCGCCAGCACGTCGTTGACCTGTGCGCGCGAGGGGACCTGCCCTTCGTGTCCGTTGGCTCGCACCGGCGGGTACGCCGCGCCGACGTCGGGGCGCTCGCGCGGGGCGGGCTGAGCCGTGACCAGGAACGGTCGCTGTGGCTGCACCGGGTGGTCGCGGGGCGGCTGGCCGTTGATCCTGACGGCGTGCTCGCCCGCGCGGAGAGTAACCTCCAGCGTCTCCACCATGTTCATCCGCACGGGATGACGGCGGTATGGCTGGCGGAGTGGCGCAAGGTTCTTGACGCGGGAGTGGACACGGTATTCGACGTCTTGACATCACGAACGCCCTGGGCGGCGGAGCTGCGGCAGAACAGCCCCTTCGCGGGCGTCCTTGACGCGCAGGAACGAGAGGCTGCGCTGGCGTCATTCCGTGCGCACTGGCGCGCTGCGCATGCAGCATGACACGCGAGCAGCTTGAGCACGTGCTCCGGGCGGCGTCCAGGATCGCCGGCCAGGCCGAGGTGCTCGTGATCGGCAGCCAGTCGATCCTGGGCAGCCATGAGGAACGTGCTCTGCCCCCCGAGGCGACGACGTCCATGGAAGCCGACATCGCGTTCTTCCATGACCCTGGCGACAGCAAAGCCGACCTGGTCGATGGGGCGATCGGGGAACTCTCGGATTTCCACGAGACCTTCGGCTACTACGCCCAGGGTGTCAGCGTCACCACGGCCATCCTGCCAGAGGGTTGGCGGGACCGGATCGTCGTCCTGGACACACCGGGGACGCAGCCCGGGCGCGGCCTATGCCTGGAGGTCCACGACTGCGTCATCGCCAAGCTCGCCGCCGGGCGGGAGAAGGACTTCGCATTCGCGGACGCGCTCGTCCGCGGGCATCTCATCAGCCTCGACGTGCTTGCCGACCGGGCCGCTTTCCTTGACGCCCACCCACTCGTCATCCGCGAAATCCAAACCTGGGTAAGCGCACATCGCCAGAAAATGGCCTAATCCGATGGTTTGAGCCAATCTGCAACGCATGCGCAAACCCCGTGGCGCGTTCCCGGAGCCTGCGCCGCAGGCGGCACCACACCGATCCGGAACGGCTGCCGCGGAGTGTCGCTAGCGGGTTGACCATGAACGTTCGCCGGGTTTGATCATGCGGCTTTCGGTTTGGGGTGCCCCCGGCGTTGCTGGGCGTGGGGGGTGGTTCGAGTCACCCATCCCGAAAGTTCGCAGTGGCCCGAACTGATCGAAAGCGGAGCACCGGTCAAGGAAGCGGCTGGTCAGGTAGTCGATCCGGTCCAGCTTGGCGTCCTTGAGCGGGCCGGTGTATGCCTTCCAGGTCTGGGTCCGCCGGAAAGCGATCCCCGCTCGCACAAGATTTGCCGCAGCCACTCCCGCCCGATCCGCACCGGCCGGCGGCGCTGGCCGCCAGGTAAGCGGCCAGCTTGCGCCGGCTCCAGTGGGTGAACGGCGTCCCGCGGCCGATGGGCGCATGGCGGCCGCAATGATGAAGGCGGCCAGGCCGCCCGCCAGGCTCGCGTGCTCCAGGACGAGCTGGAGAACACCTACCTGCCGCTGGGGACCGCGTGAGGAGCTCACGAGCTCACCCGTTTACTGGTTGCTTCGCTTTCACTGGTTGCTTCGCCCGATATCAGCCGGATACCGCCACCAAGCACCCCAGCGGGGGACCGGGTGCGGCACGACCGGCTCAAGCTGGGAGCTCCGGCCCAGCACGAGCAGCCCGGCCACCACCTGAAAGTGCTCCCGGTTGCGCAGCCCGTGTGTCACCCACTGGGGGCGGGGGGCGCGGGCGCGTGGTTCGGTGGGGGCCTGCCGATCAGCTCGATGAGGCCAAGCACCACCAGCAGCAGGACGGCGATGACGATGGTCACTGGGGCGGTCGGGTGGCCCCAGAAGACGAAGACCAGCGCGGCCAGCGCCACCGCCGCGATCCGCAGCCCGTGCCGGTGCGCATAGGTCCACCTGCCCACCGGGCCGGTGGACAGGCCGGCGGATTCGCCGCCGCGGCGCAGCCGGGCCAGACCGGAAGAAAACGCCGACCGGGTCGCGACCGCGGCCGTGGACGGGCCGGTGAAGAACGCGCCGACGGCCACGATCAGGCCCACGACGAGCAGGGTGCGCAGCGCGGTGCGGATGAACCGGACCAGGATGTCGAAGGCGGCGGCGGCCGCGGCCGCGGACGCGGTGGCGGGCACGCTGTTCAGGTAGAAAGCCCGGGCGATCGCCAGCCCGGCGCCGAGGACCAGCATGGACGCGGCGAACCCGAGCCCGGCGCCGATCAGCGCCCGCCGGTGGCCCCGGGCGGCGAGCACGCCGAGGCCGAGCAGCACGAGGGTCACGATGGGCAGCACGATTTTCAGGTCGTTGATGAGCCGGTAGGCGCTTTGCGCCTTGGTCAGGTTCTTGGACGGGAACAGCGCGAACGTGGCATGGACGATGGGGATCTTGCTGGCGATCGTCAGCCCGCGCGCGACGAGGTCCTGCTTGGCGACGGCCTCCAGCGGCGCCAGGTCAAGGGTGACCTGGCCGTTGCTGACGCCGATGGCGCCGTTTTTGCCGCCGCGGCCGGACAGGACCGCGATGAGCTGCTGGCTGGCCACCCGGTTCACCTGGACCCACGCGGCCGCCATCCGGGGGCCGGTGACGATCTTTTGGACGCGGCTGTGCACGAATCCCTGTACCCCGCTGGCGAGCGGCCCGGCCACGCTCTGCAGCAGCCCGCCGACCCGGGTGAAGCCCTTCTGCGACAGGTCGGCGGCCGCCTGATCGGTCAGCCCCTTCACGTCGATCTTGGCGACGATCTCGTTGGTGAGCTTGTTGGTGAGCGCGTTCTGGATCGCCGGGTCCTTGATCAGCGGCGCCACGTTGGCGACGTACCGGCTGGTGTCGGACACCTGGTTCGCCGTCCACACTCCCAGCACCGAGAGGGGCGCCAGGATACAGCCGAGGATGATCAGCAGCGCCGCGACCGGCGTCCGCCAGCTGAACCGGCGCCGCCGAGCCCGGCGCGGCCGCTCGCGCGGTCCGGCCCCGTCGGCGGGCGGGCCTGCCTGGCCGGCCCGCCCGCCGGGCGGGCCTGCGCGCTCGTGCGAGCCCGGGCCCTCGCTCGCGGGCACCTGACCCTCGCCGCCGTTCGTATCGGACACGGGTCATCTCCCCTTCCATGTCGCCAAACCCGGCGCGCCACCTCCCTGTGCCGGGTGACCGTCGCCGCTTGTCTCCGCGACGCGCGGCTTCTGGCCCTCGATCCGGCCATCTCGCGGCTGGCGCTGAAGGGACCGGGCGCGCCCGGGCAGTTGACGGCACCAAACTAGCGGGCCACGTCGCGGCCCGCTGAAGCCCGATGGGGACGGCGACATCCGCCAGCCTCGAGGGGCCCGGATGGCACGTCCATGCCTTAGGCTCGCGATAGCCAGGCCGCACGGATCCGCCCCATCGGCGGTGGACCGGGTACGCGTCACCTGCAACGCTGGCGCACGGAGCGCAGACAGGGGACGGCACTACTGCGGCTCCGCCTCCACCGCCGCGATGGCGAAGCCGAGCGCCTCGGTGATGTTGGCCGCCGCCGACACGACCCGGGCCGTTCCGATGATGGGGGCGACGGCCACGAGGACATTCTGCACGTCCTCAAGCGTCACCCCTGCCTCAGCAGCCGGGCCGACGTGCGCGAGGTAGGACACCGGGCGGGCGTCGACGGCGGCCAGGGCCGCGATCCGGACCAGCAACAGCGCATCGGGCGCCAGCTCACATCGCTCCAGTGAAGCGGCGGTCATCGCGACGAGGGTTTCGAGAACGGGCCCGTCTTCAGTCGTCTCAGGCACGGTCAGACTCCTTTACTAGGCTGGGAGCAACTCCCGGCGGTTGGCGTGGGGGCGGAGGTGCTGCCGGGCTCATCCCTCCACCAGGGCTTTTCCGTGGACCGCGAGCGCCCAGATGACGAAGATGTCGAGCGTGATGACCATGAGTGACCAGAATGGGTAGAAGGGGATGAAGAAGAAGTTCGCGAATGCCGACAGCGTGGCGAGCGTGATTCCCACGATCCTGGCCCACAACGCTCCGGTCATTACGTAGAACCCCGCCAGCAGGACGATGATGCCGGCGATGAGGACGATCCACCCCCACGTTTTCACGTTCCCGCCGTAGGGGTAATTGGCCGCCGTGTGGTAGAACCTGCCGCTCTTCAGCAGGGCGGCCAGTCCCTCGAAGAACGCGAAGAACCCTCCCACGATCATCACGATGCTGGCAAAGAGGACCCATCCGGCCCCCACGCCCGCACGATCCTCTGTCATAGCTCCTCTTTCTCCAGCCCGTGCCATAACTTCCACCTTTCCAGAAATCAGATCATGGCACGCGCACGTTAACGCCCCGGGGCTTGCCCCTCCATCACCCACTTAGGATGAAATGCGAGGAGGCCAGGGGGTGACGATGACTAAAATCGGGGGTCTGCAGGAGACCGCCGACGAGTCACAGGGAGGCACGAAGCGGCTGTACTTGTTGAGGTTGTCATACAGCTTGCGGCCCTGCTCGACCGCGTAGACGATCGTCGCGAAGTTGTCGTCGGACAAGATCATGCGCCCGGCGTTCTTCGCGACTTCGGTGCCGCTGCCCATGGCCACGCCGATGTCGGCTGCCTTGATGGCGGGCGCGTCGTTGACGCCGTCGCCGGTCATGGCGACGACGTGGCCCTTCTTCTTGAGGGTCTCGGCGAGCAGCACCTTGTGCTCCGGCGCGACTCGGCCGACGACGCCGATGTGGTCGATCCGCTCGAGCCGTTCGGCCTCCGGCAGCGCAGCGAAGTCGGCGCCGAGGATCGCCTCCCCGGGGATATTGAGCTGCTTGGCGATCGCGGCGCCGGTGACAACGTCGTCGCCGGTCACCATCCGCACCCGGATGTGTGCCTGCTGGGCGCTGGCGACCGCGGCCTTCGACTCCTCACGCGGCGGGTCGACCATCCCGACGGGGCTGGTCATCTCCAGGTCCTGGACGCAGCCGAGCAGGTCGCCGCCGGGGTCGAAGCCGGCCGCATCGAGGTCGCGGAAGGCGCCGGCCATGACCCGCAGCGCCGCCCCTTCCATGCGCTGGAGGTGCTGCTCGGCGCGCTGACTGAGCGCGCCGTCCCAGGGGATGCTCTTTCTGCGGCTGCCCGTCGCCGGCCGGGACTGCTGCCTTGCGCCGGCCGTGCAGCCGGTCGGTTGCGACCAGCGCGCCGGCGGCGACCAGCAGCAGGCCGAGGGCCAGGTCGACGCCCGCGCCACCGTTTTCTGGGAGTTGATCGCTTCGGCGTGGAAGACGAGCACGTCCAGCAAGCCGATCGTCAGGGCCACGGTCATGCCGCCGAGCAGGACGCACAGGAACATCGCCCGCGGCCGCCGGTTCTCGATCAGCAGCAGGTCGATGCCCAGCAGCTTGGGGTTCAGGGCCGCGACGAACGCGAGCGCGAAGAACTCGGCGTTCATCGGCGGTCAGCCAGCATTGGTCATCGTCCCCCCCGGGGTGGCACCGTCCTGGTTGCTGGTGCAGCTTGACGTGCTTCTCGTATGCTGCAACGCCGTCCGCGATCGGGTATGGCCCGCGGATCTGCTGAAGCTCCGGCGGAACTAGGGGTCATGGAGATGGGGATGGTCACCGCAGCCGTAGCAGATGATCTCGAACACGTGGGGGTGGCCGCCTTCGGCCTGGCCTCCACGATGCCGGGTGGTTGGGCGGCTTCCTCGGGCTGGACAACATCGGCCCGATCGACCGGCTCGGCGTAGAACTCGTCAGCCTCGGCCCGGCACTGCTTCACCACCTGGTCGAAACCGATACCGGTCGATGGTCGGCATCATCCCCATGCTGACGGCCGCCGTCATCGACGAGGGCATGCTCAACCAAGCGCTCGTAGTCGGCAAGCAATTCGCGGACTTCCTCGACCGGCACGGCCTGGCCGACCCCGAGTCCAAGCCCCGGTAGCAGGGCTGTCCCTCCGCTTCACCAACCATTGGCCCCAGTCGCGCTCGCATGAGAGCTCGCCGCCGCCGGACGGGTTCAAATCTTGGATCGGCGACGTCAAAATGGGGGCGTGGCCGCCACTGAGCCGGCCACGACTCGCCGAACAGGGTGAGCACTGGTGGCCGGTGGCGCTGGCGATCGGTCACGGGTCTGCATGTGGCGCTGCCCGCGCAGTACCGGGTGCAGCCCAGATGGGTGGTCCCAGCCGTGCTGGTCGCATTGCTGGCCGCTTTGATCATCGGGGACCCGGGCCGCATCGACCAGCAGAAGCCCTGGCTGCGGATCGTCACCGGCATCGTCATCGCGTTCATCACGGTGACCAATCTGCTCGCCGCCGTCCTTCTGGTCCGCGACATCATCACCAACGACAAGGTCTTCGCGAATAACGCCACCGGGTTACTGGCTACCGGCGGGGTGATCTGGGTGACGAACGTGATCGCCTTCGGCCTGTGGTACTGGGATCTCGACCGGGGGGGCGCCGCCGCCCGCGCGCACCATCCGCACGCGGACCCGGCGTTCATCTTCCCGGAGATGCTGCACACCGACGACGCGCCGGCCACCTGGATCCCGCGGTTCGTCGACTACCTGTCGCTGGGCTTTTGGACCGCCACCGCATTCAGCCCCGCCGACATTTCCGCGATCAGACCGTGGGCCAAGCTGCTCATGATCGTGGAAGCGGCCGTGTCGCTCGGTATCGGCGCGCTCGTGATCGCCCGCGCCATCAACATCCTGCAGTAGATTTGGCGACGCGGTGGACGGCCACCGTCGTGCCGTGCTCGCATAGGTGCAGGCGTGCCTCTTCGATGGTCGCGAATACTTGCAGCCGCTTGTGCAGGCCGGTGATCCGCAGCATCTTCAGCACCAGCGACTGCGGCGCGATGAGACCATAGCGGCACCCTGCGGCGTCGGCCTCATTGGCGATCCGGACGAAGGCACCCAGGCCGCATGCGTCGCAGAAGGACAGGCCTGCCAGATCGAGCAGAAGGAGCCGGGCGTGGCAGCGGAGGGCTGCGCGGCCGCGCCGGTACAGGCTGTCGGCAGTGCCGAGATCCAGTTCTCCTTGCACGCGCAGGATCCGGGTCCCATCATCTTGGTCGGCTACCGTGCCGTTCGTGCTCTGGCTCACTATCACTCCCGCGGCGGCCCCATTTCGTCAACCCGTTCCGGTAACAGTTGCGCGGCGATCTTCTTGCGTGTTAGGGGCGAAGGTCCCTCACTGGACAACAACGCGCGTGTCAACAAGGGTCCAGGTCAGGCGCATCTCCATGCGAGAGCACAATCGAACCTCAGCAGCCTGGCGGTCATTTTGATGCCGCCGATGTGTGCCCCGTCTAACCTTGGCCTGCAGATGCCAGCCAATCGGATTTGCCACCGTGCCGACTACGTCCACGCTCGCGGTCGGCTAGCTGAAGCTGACTACGGACCGGTCGCGGTGGTGGTGGAGCGCCAACTGTCGCGTGACTCTCGGATGGCTCTGTCGACTGGGTTCTTGCGGCGGGTGAGATCACGGGCCTGCCTGAACCGGGCCAGGCACATCCATGGTGACATCCTTGCCCAATCCGGACTTCAGGGGCACCAACCTAAGGTGTAACGATCCATCGGTTCGGGTCGGCGGCCAGATGTCGCCGATCGCCGGCCCGCAGATAACGGCGGCTACGCGCCAGCACTGCCGGTGTCTATGTATGCCCCGGAGCAGCTATCGGGGAGCAGACGGGTCAGTGACGGATGCCCCCACATAGCGTCACAACCCAAACGCCCTAGTTCAGACCCCCTTGACATGGCTCGCTCTTCAGGGATGAATGTTTACGTTTAAGGCAGCTTTCGGGCAGGGACAGTTCGAGCCTTCCTGGCCTCGGGCATCCGGTCTGACTATTCCCAGCGAGCCAGGTGCAAACGTGCCGTGATCAAGGCAACGCTGGAACTCATGCTCGCCTGCTTGGCAGTGGCGCCGCCGTACCTGGCTGCCGAACTGGACTGCGCACGTGGCCGGCGCGATCTGGCGTGGTGGAGAATGGAGATCATGAGCGATCTGTCCCGCGGTGCTGTTACCCGCACGGCGAAACTGGCCACGCTGCCGGCCGGGCTCGCTGGCCGGACCGCGCTCGGAACTGGCAAGCGCCTGCGCGGTCGGCCAGCTGAGCTGGTGGCCCAGGAAATTCAGCAGCGGACGGCAGAGCAGATCTTCAGGGTCCTTGGCGAGCTCAAGGGCGGCGCGATGAAGCTCGGGCAGGCGTTATCCATATTCGAGGCCGCGCTGCCCCCCGAAATCGCCGGCCCGTACCGGGCTACCCTGGCCAGGCTGCAGGAATCCGCGCCGCCGTTGCCTGCCCGGACCATTCACAAGGTGCTCGCGGGCGACATGGGCGAGGAGTGGCGGGCCAGCTTCGCCGAGTTCGACGACCGGCCGGCGGCCGCAGCCTCCATCGGCCAGGTCCACCGGGGCGTCTGGCACGACGGGCGCCAGGTTGCAGTCAAGATCCAGTACCCGGGCGCAGGCAGAGCGCTGATCAGCGATTTTAACCAGCTGAGCCGCGTTGCCCGGCTTTTCAGCGTGCTCATGCCTGGCCTGGACGCCAAGCCGCTGCTTGCCGAGCTGCGGGACAGGGTGGCACAGGAACTCGATTACCGGCTGGAAGCTACCTCCCAGGAAGCCTTCGCCGCAGCCTACGCGGGCGACCCAGACGTCTCCGTGCCGCATGTGGTCGCTGTCACCGACCATGTGCTCGTCAGCGAATGGATGGACGGAACCCCGCTCGCCACGATCATCGCCGACGGCACGACCGCCGAGCGGGACCGGGCCGGCGTCATGATCGTCCGTTTTCTGTTCTCGGGTCCTGCGCGGGTTAGCCTGTTGCACGCGGACCCGCACCCCGGCAATTTCCGCCTGCTCGCCGATGGGCGGCTTGGCGTGCTCGACTTCGGCGCTGTCGACCGGCTGCCGGACGGCTTCCCGTCCTTTTTCGGCAAGCTGCTACGGCTCATGCACGAAGACGGTGACCTCGAAGAGATCGAGGACGAGCTCCGGTCGCACGGCTTTCTCCGGGAAGGCGTCAGCGTTGACCTGGCGGCGCTGCGCGCCTTCCTGGCACCGCTCGCCGAGCCGTCCAAGGTGGAGTCGTTCAAGTTCAGCCGCGAATGGCTGCGCGCCGAGGCGATGCGGGTATTTCACATGCGTTCATCCAGCGTTGTGCGGCGGCTCAACCTGCCGCCCTCTTACATACTTATCCACCGGGCATCGACAGCTGGCGTGGGTGTGCTCTGCCAGCTCGAATGCGAAGGGCCGTTCCGGGCCGAAGTGCTCAAATGGATGCCGGGATATACGGACCCGCCCAAGCCGACGCTACCGCCCCAGCCAGCTTCCGCCCAGGCGGCCCGGGCAACCGAATCCTCGCAGCCGGTCAGGCCGACGTGGCCGGCAAGCGCTGCACAGCCGGCAGAATCGGGGCCGGAGGCAAAATTGGCGCGGCCAAGGCGCTCTGCGCGGCCAGCCAGACCAGATCCGATAACGTGGCAACATGTGAAATGGGAGGACATCATGGCAAAGCGCCACCAGGCACGCGCCGTGTTCCAGGCCATGTTCCCGGACCTGGCCGATTGGCTAGAGTCGCCGTGGAAGGCCCCGCTGCCGTTTACGGCGGCCCAGACGTTCCGGGTCGAGGAAGTGGTCCAGGACAACCGCTTCGTGATCAGGGCCGAGCTTCCCGGCCTGGACCCGGACAAGGATATTGAGGTCACCGTCGACGGCAGGACACTGACGATCTATGCCGAGCGTCGCCAGGAAGACAAGGACCCCTATCGCTCAGAGTTCCGTTACGGCTCGCTCACCCGGCAGGTCAGGCTCCCCGCCAAGGTGGATGCAACGGACATCACCGCCCGCTATGCGAAGGGAGTCCTCGAGGTCAGTGTGCCGGTGCGCGAGGTAAAGCCGGAAGGCAGCCGGGTCGCGATCGAGAAAGCAGACTGAGGCCGGGCAGAAACCCCGGGACGGCAGGAACCGGCCGGACGCGCCCCGGGCTGCCCGGGGCGACCGGCCGCCGTGATCGGTGATGCCCAGCCGGCGCCGTCGCGGGCTATCCTCACGTTGACTCGGATGGCTTTGAGCCCGGCAAGCTCGGCCAGGCGGGACTCTCCACGAGTACCGGCATGCCGCCTGACCAGGCCGGATGAAGTGCGGCACCCGCAAGATCTGCCGCAGGATCAGCCCCGGGACAGGAACCGCAGCCGCGCCGCCCGCGCGTCCCACGAATAGATGACAGCTGTCCCGGCGATGACGTCGTGCAGTGCGCGGCGCCGGCCGCCCAGGAGGATGCCGGCGAACCCCAGCCCTAGAAGCAGGAAGCTCAACGGAAGTGCCAGGGTGCGCACGACCGCCTGGCGCCCGCTTGCGTCGGTGCCATCGTCTCGCACGACCCGGACGCCGAATAATGCCATGCCGGCGGTCCTGCCGCTCGCGGCCCAGGAATAGGCGAAGTAGATGAACCCCCAGACCGCATATGCGATGACCACCCAGATGTCGCCCCTGTTCCAGGCGATGTCCTTGCCGGTCAGCACCCTCGCCGCGAACGAGATGGCGGCAAGGGCGAGCATGAACACGCCGAGACTGAACCCCACGTCTACGGCGAAGGCGGCAAAACGCGACGCGAAACCCGCGTACCTCCCTTGCAGGCTCTCCCGGATGATGACCGGGTGCCCGGAGGGCGTGGCATCACCCGCGCGCGCCGTCATGAACCGCCTCCGGCCCGCAGCCCGTCAGGCGGGCCGGGCGGGCCGGTGTAGGGGCGGCGGCGAAGCCGCCCTATCCAGCGGGCGATGAACTCGTCGAGCCCCACGACCTGGCTGCGGACCACGTCCAGCGCATCGCTCGCGACCCCGCTGGAGGATCTGGCAATGATGGCGCCGAGGTCCGTCTTCTCGACCAGCGCGTCGACGTCGATGCGCTCGACGATGCCATTCAGGTCGATCCGGTCCAGCACCCGGCCGAGGTCGACCTGGTCCAGCACGGCGTTCAGATCGACCCCGTCCAGCAACGCATTCACATCCAGCGCGGAAACCACAAGCTCGACCGCACGCTCCGCGACGGACTGGGCCAACGCCTCCACGCTCAGGCCCAGCCGGCCGTCCACCGGCCGCCTTCGCGCAAACTGGTCCACAAAGTAAGTATCGCTGCGCTGTGCGGGCCGCGACCACCATCTGAGCCGAAGTTACGTCGGCCGAGGTAGGGTGAACCCCCTGCTGCGCAGGGGTTCACGGCTTTGAGTGGTATTGCTGGCGTCTACGCCGAGGTGATCGGGATTGGCGCGCCGAGGAGTTTGAAGGCTTTGTCGCTGCGCCGGAGTGGGTGTGGTGTTCTTCTCGATCTGATGGCCTCCGATCGTGGTGCTTCGGCGGCTGTGCGTGCCGAGAATCTCATCCACGGCTCTGACCAGCACAGTTGCTCGCCTGGCGCTCCGCCCCTGATGATCACCGATCATGTGCCTCCGGTTCGTCTTCCTCCTGATCACGCGGGTCACCGCGTGGCTGCGGCTGTCCCGGCGCGAGGATGCGTGGAAGACCGCCGAGATCCTGATCCTGCGCCACCAGCTCCTGGTCCTGCAGCGCCAGTCGGCGGCCCGCCCCGCTGGCGTGGGCGGACCGCGCGCTGCTGGCGGCCCTGGTGGGCGTGATGCCGAAGGCGCGGCGCCAGGGGCTGCGGCTGCTGGTCACCCCGGACACGATCCTGCGCTGGCACCGCGACATCGTCCGGCGCCGCTGGGCCACCAGGTCCCTGCGGGGCCGAACCGACCGGCCGGCGACACGGCGGAACATCAAGGCCCTGGTCCTCCGGCTCGCACGCGAGAACACCGAATGGGGGTACCGCAGGATCCACGGCGAGCTGGCCGGGCTGGGAGTCAAGGTCGCTGCGTCGACCGTCTGGGAGATCCTCAAGGCCAGCGGCGTCGATCCTGCCCCGCTACGACGGACCGGGCCGACCTGGCCGCAGTTCCTGCGCTCCCAGGCCGACGCGATCCTGGCATGCGACTTCTTCACCGCCGACCTGCTCAGCGGCGCCAAGGTCTACGTCCTGGCCGTGATCGAGCACGCGACCCGGCGCATCCGCATCCTCGGCGTCACCCTGCACCCGACCGGGGAATGGACCGCACAGCAGGCCCGCAACCTGGGTGCGCCACGAGGCGCACTGCTGTATCGCCCGCGTAGCGGGCAGGGACTGGAGGAGGTGTCTTTGGATCTGATGGCTGACCCGTGATCCGAAAGGTGAGCGGGGAAAATAGCAGGCCAGGAAACCGGCGACCGTGCCCAGGCGTACGGGGCGGTGCGCCGGGGGATCCGCGCGATATGGCGAAAGCTGGATTGCCTGAAGCCCAGTCTCCGGAAGGTGTGATCCGGGCACCCGCCGGAAAGACGCCTGTAACCGGTGCCGGCCCCTGCCGTGAGGTGAGCAGGTACTTGCGGCAATCCTCTGGGGTGCAGGAGCGATGCCCTGCCGGGGCATTGAAGGAGACGAACGGGACGCCTAAGTCGCGCTGGTACGTACGGCAGTTGTGAACGTGGGATCGCCTAAGGGACGCGAGTCCTATGGCGACGGAGTGCCCGTAGTAGTCGCCGGGGTGACGTCCGGCCAATCTGGCGACCGTTAATGGCGGTCCACAGGGCGAAGGGGCACAGGCGATAGATGATCCAGGCCAGGAGGTATGCGTAATGCAGGACGCCGCAGTGGTGCTGGAGGTCCTCCGTGAGCGCGGCAGGAAGGGCCTGCCGCTCAGCGAGCTTTACCGTCAGATGTTCAATCCAGCCATGTACCTGCTGGCTTACGGCCGTATCTACTCCAACCAGGGGGCGATGACGCCGGGGGCCTGCGGGGAGACCGCTGATGGCATGTCCGAGGCGATGATCGGCGAGATCATCGAGCTGATGCGGTTCGAGCGGTACCGGTTCGCCCCGGCCCGCCGGGTGTATATCCCGAAGAAGAACGGCACGCTGCGGCCTCTTGGCATACCGTCATGGCGGGACAAGCTCACCGGCGAGGTGGTCCGCCTGATCCTTGAGGCGGTCTATGAGCCGGTGTTCTCGTCCCGGTCGCACGGGTTCCGGAAAGGACGGGGCTGCCATACCGCGCTGCGGCAGGTACGCGACGCCTGGACCGGGACCGTGTGGTTCATCGAGGGCGACATCTCCGACTGCTACGGATCGGTCGATCACGAGATCCTGATGCGGATACTGGCGGAGAAGATCGAGGACCAGCGGTTCCTCCGGCTCATCCGCGGCATGCTGCGGGCCGGGTACCTGGAGGACTGGGAGTTCAGGGACACGCTCAGCGGTACCCCGCAAGGCGGCGTGGTGACTCCTCCAACGCAAGTGGTAATTTCTGCTTTGAGGTGACGCTGGGCTATCGGCGTTGCGAGCGGCCCCGGCGTGTTGCAGCGGACGTGTGACATGTCAGGGTAGTACGTTGATGACATGGCTCGCGGTGGCCGGGTGGGTGGCGTGGAGTACGCCGAGCGCGTCAACGCGGCCGCTGAGCTGGTGGCGGCGGGGGTTTCGGTGGCTGAGGCGGCTCGCGTGCTGGCTGGGCGGTTCGGCGGTCTCGGAGCGTCAGGCCCGCCGCTATGTGGAGGTCGAGGGCCGGTCGGGAACGGGCGGTGGTGCCCGAGGCGAGCGATGGTGTTCACGGTCAAGGTGCCGGCCGGCGTTGGCGCAGCGGGTGCGTGCGCATGCGCGCGGGAGTCGGGGACGATCGATCTCCGCCGTGGTGACCCAGGCGCTGGACGGAGTTTCTCGCGCGGGGCCGCAGAAACAGTCCCCGCAGGTGAGCGAGCCGGGTGGTCGAGGCTGTGTTCGTCTTCGACCGCCTGGGGGCCGCGGAATTGTCGGCGGCCTACGCGGATACTGGTCCCCGAAGCGGCAGGCCCGCAGCGTGCGGGCCGGTCAGGAAGGACGGCTGCCGCGATGACCAGCGCGGCGATCTACGCCCGGGTCTCGAGCGCCCGGCAGAAGGAGGAGGAGACGATCGTGTCCCAGACCGAGGCGCTGCGGGCCCACGCCAGGCAGCTGGGGCTTGACGTCCCGCAGGAGTGGGTCTTCGAGGATGAGGGCCACTCCGGGCGCGTCGCTGGTGCGCCCGGCCCTGGAGGCGCTGCGGGACCTGGTGGCCCAGGTGCTGCGTGGACGTGGTGCTGGTGCTACTCCCCGGACCGGCTGGCCCGCAAGTTCGCCTACCAGGCGCTGCTGCTGGAGGAGCTCGCCCGGGCCGGCAGGTGCGGGGAGTTCGTCAAGGCTCCCGCGCGGCGACACCCCCGAGGACGCAGCTGCTGGTCCAGTTCCAGGGCATGTTCGCCGAGTACGAGAAGGCGCAGCTGATGGAGCGGTACCCGGCGCGGCAAGGCCCACCGCGCCCGCTCCGGCAGCGGTCAACGTGCTGTCCGGGGCCCCGTTCGGGTACCGGTACGTCCGCAAGAGCGATCACGCCGGCGCCCGGCTACGAGATCGTGGACCACGAGGCCGTGATCGTCGCCGAGCTGTTCCGCCGCTACGCCGACGACGGCGCCTCCATCGCTGACCTGGCCCGGTGGCTGGCCAGCAAGGGCGTCACCACCCGGACCGGCAAGACCCGCTGGGACCGCAGCGTGGTCTGGGGCATGCTGCGCAACCCCGCCTACGCCGGCAGGGCCGTGCTTCGGCAAGACCGGCCGCCTCGGCAGGACGCCAGGGCTGTAACCGGGTCGCCCGGCTGGCAGGGCGCGCCACCGGCACCGGGCCTACAAGACCGTGGACCGGCCCCGCGACGAATGGCTCGAGATCGCCGTCCCCGCCATCTGATGGACGAGGCTACTTTCGACCGGGCGGCGCAGCCGGCTGGCCGACAACAAGCGATTCGCCGCCCGCACCAGCAAGACCCCGTCCCTGCTCCAGGGCCTGGCCGCCTGCTCAGGCCTGCGGATACGCCTGCTACCGCGGCCACACCACGACCAGCGCCGGCAAGAAGATCTACTACTACCGGTGCATCGGCAGCGACAACTACCGCTTCGAGCACGGGAAGGTCTGCGACAGCAAGCCCGTCCGCGCCGACTACCTCGACGAGGTCGTGTGGGACCACATCACCAGCCTGCTCGCCGACCCGGCCCTGATCCGCACCGAGATCGACAAGCGACTCAGCCAGATCCGCACCGCCGACCCGGCCACCAGCCCAGCACAAACGCCTGGAGGACGCCCTGACCAAGACGACCAGCGCGATCACCGGGCTGATCGGGGCATTCCAGGAAGACCTGATCACCCTCGACGAGCTCCGCGCCCGGACACCGCGAACTGCGCGCACGCGAGACCGGCTTGCGTCACCAGATCGAGGCCCTCGACGCCCAGGCTCGCCAACCGGGAGGTCTACCTCAAACTCGCCGATGAACCTCGAAGACTTCCTGGCCACCGCTCCGCACCTCCGCGGCCACCGCCAGACGTCGAGGACCGCCAGCGGGTCGCTGCGCCTGCTCGTCAAGGAAATCCTCGTCGGTCCCGGCGAAGATCGTGATCCGCCACTCGCATCCCCGCCCGCCCAGGTGACGCATCCGGGCCAGTCCCCGCCAGCAGAGACCAGTGACGCCGATGCGGAGGGTGACCACCCCAGGATTATCGCACTTGCGTTGGAGGAGTCAGTCTCCCCGGTCCTGAGCAACATCTACCTGCATAAGCTCGACGAGTTCGTCGAGAGGGAACTGATCCCGCAGTACACGCGGGGAGAGCACCGGGCACCCAACCCTGAGTACCAGGAAGTGAAGAACCGGCTGCGAAGCGCGCGGCGGCACGGGGACCGGGCGGCAGCCCGGGACCTGAGACGCCAGCTGCGCGCATTCCCCGCAGGCGACCCGATGGACCCCGGCTACCGGCGGCTTTTCTACTGCCGCTATGCAGATGATCATCTGCTGGGGTTCGCCGGGCCGAAGGCCGAGTAGGGTCGGGGGCTGGCGCGGTGGCTCGCTGACGGTAGGGCCTGGGGCCTTTATTCCGCCGGTTTCCCGGTCGGTTGTGCCACCCCAGTGCCCGTGGTCAGGTCTGCTCCGTTTCCAGCCCCCGCCACCTCGAACCGTGCATGCGGTTCTCCCGCACACGGCTCACCGACGCCGTTCACCGCCTGGCATTCGGCATCCCCCGCCAGGACCGGTTCGGCCTGGGGGCGACAACAGTTCCATCAAGGCGTCACCAGGCCCAGCCGATCGGGTGAGGCGACCCCCACCACCCACCGGCCGAACCCGCGCCCCCGTCGATGGCGTTTGGCGACGAACAGCCCCAGGCGCATCCCCGCATACCACTGCAGCTGCGAAAAGCGCCGGGCCGAGTTGCCGTACCTGAAGTACGCAGCCCAGCCTTTCAGGAACGAGTTCATCTCCTGCACCACCCATTCGGTGGGCACCCGCAACCGGGACCGGTCCGTCAGCTCGCGCAACCGGTTCCGCGCGTGCTGCATCGCCTTGTCCGCGGGCCAGCGAGCAAGGAAGGTGACCTGCCGTTTCCCCGACCGGGCAGGTGAACGCACCATCTGATGATGAAAGCCCAGGAACGTGAAGCCCTCGCCCCCCACCTTCAGATGAACGATGCGCGTCTTGGCCTCCTTCGGCTCAAGACCGAGATCAGCCAGCAACCCGCGAAGCCGCCTCAACGCGGCCCCGGCCTGCTCACGGGAGCGGCACATCACCAGCGCATCGTCGGCATAGCGCACCAGGACACCGTGCTCACGCACATCCCACACCCGGTCAAGGCGGTGCAGATACACATTGCAGAGGACGGGTGAAATCACGCCGCCCTGTGGGGTCCCGGTGACCGGCCGACGGACCTGCCCATCTTCCATCACCCCCGCGCGCAGCATCACGCGCAGGAGTTTCAGGACCGGACTGGTCGCATACACGTTCCTCAACCGCACGCATCAACTTATCCAACGGGATCGCCTCGAAACAGTTAGCGATATCCGTCTCCACCACCCAGCAGCGTCCCCGCCAGCACTCATCGATAACGACCTGGAGGGCGTCATGCGTACCCCGCCCCGGACGGAACCCGAACGAGCACGGGAGGAAATCCGCCTCGAACACGGGCTCCAGCAGGATTTTCAGCGCGGCCTGCACAACACGGTCACGCACGGGAGGAATCGACAGCGGACGGCCTCTCCCGGCTGCCGGGCTTTGGTATAAACACCCGGCGCGCCGGAAGCGGCCGATAACTGCCGTCCTTCACCTCCGTGGCCAACTCGTCAAGGAACCGGGAAACCCCATACTCCTCGACATCCGCAAGAGTGATGGCGTCAATGCCCGGAGCGCCATTATTCTGGCGCACCGCAGGCCCACGCCCGCCACAGGACGTCCCTGCGCAGGACTTTGTCCCATAGCGCGTGAAACCGTCGCCCGGGATCAGCCTTGGCCGCCCGGTACAGCGCATGCTGCAAGGCACGGACCGGATCCAAGGGAGCACTTCCCAAGGCGGCGGGACTAGCCGATACGGCACTCACCGAGCCCTCCTCGCACACATCACGCATCGACGAAGCAGCGGCCCTTCCCTCACCGGCGGTTGTGTTGTCCGCCCGGCTCAAGCAGTACTACGGCCGCCTCCGACGCCCACCCGGCACGCCATCCACTTCCCGGGTCAGCCGGTTATAGGGCACGCCGCTCCGGTGACACCATCCGCAGGTCACCGGGCCGGGGAGGGCCTCTCCAGTTCCCGCCGTCACTATCCGGACGTTCCGAGCCCCTTACGCCGGGGAGTCCCTCGCGGCTGCCCTCCAGGATCTTCACCGCTTCCATGGCCTTCACCCTGAAGCTCGGGGCTCGGCTCTCCCTCTTTCCTGCCTTCCGGCAGGGATTTTAACGACGCGGCAGGCTTCGCTTCACGCTACGGACCATCCGGTTGCTCCCCCAAAAGGGCTTTTGACGCTGGGCTCCGGCACCGGGCGTTTCCCCCCGATACCGCCAGCCTGCTACGGGGCCTCCTGGCAGCTACCCCGGCCGGACTTACACCGGCAAGCAACGACGAGCGCGACTAGCGATCAACCGACTACATGATCAACCTCCAGTCTCTGGACGCACAGCCGAGCAGATCAAGGCGGAACTGGCACGGTTCCTGCGAGAGACCCTCGCCCTGGAACTCAACCCGGACAAGACCTTGATCACCCACGCCCGCACCCAGCCGGCGCGGTTCCTCGGCTATGACATCATCGTCCAGCACTGCAACACGCGGATCACCCACGGCCTCCGTTCGGCCAACGGGAAGGTCGCGCTGCGGGTACCGCCGGACGTGGTCAAGGCCCAGTGCGCCCGCTACCGGTCCCGGGGCAAGCCCTGGCACCGGTCCTGGCTCCAGAACCTGCCCGACTATGACATCGTGCGGATCTACGGGGCCGAATACCGGGGCGTCGTGAACTACTACCTGCTCGCCCAGGACGTCTCGCGGCTCGGCACCTTGTGCTGGACCGCCCTGACATCGATGCTGAAGACCCTGGCCGCCAAGCACAAGTCCACCGTCACCAAGATGGCCGCCCGGTTCACCGCGAAGGCCATCACAGCCGACGGCCCCAGGACCTGCTTCGAGGCCAGGATCCGGCGGGAGGGCAAGAAGGACCTGGTAGCACGATTCGGCGGGATACCCCTCAGGCAAGACAGGCGCGCGGTCATCACCGACCCCGCCCCGGTCCCGGTCACCACCTCACGCAAGGAGCTGATCCACCGGCTCCGCAAACGGCGGTGCGAGCTATGCGAGCACGGCGCCACGGTGGCAGTCCACCAGGTCACCGCGCTCGCTAGCCTCGGCAGGCCAGGACCGGGCCAGCCCGCGTGGGCCGCCCTCATGGCCAAGATGCGGCGCAAGACGCTCATCGTCTGCGGCACCTGCCATGACTGGATCCACGCGAACCCCGTCGCGCACGCGGCATAAATCGCTGAAGAGCCCGGTGCACCGAAACGGTGCACGCCGGGTTCGGAGGGAGGCTGCCCGGAAAAAGGCCCGAGTTCATGCAGCATGAACCCGGGACCTCGCCGGGCAGCCCACCCTACCCATGGACCTCGGCGGACAGGCAGAGCGGGTGAAGTTCATGATCCGCGACCGGGGATCGAACTTCACCGCCGCGTTCGACGCGGTCCTCGCCAACGCCGGGATCCGGACCGTACTGTGCAACGTGCGGACGCCCCGCATGAACGCGATCGCGGAGCGCTGGATCGGGGGATGCCGCGGCGAGCTCCTGGACCGCACCCTCGTCTGGAACCGTCCCAGCTGCTGCGCGATGCCGGGCGGACGTCGGCGCGGACCCTGCCCACCCATCGTGGAGCACCAGTCATCACCATCGGCCAGAAACCAGCCTGACGACGACCGCCATGACTCCCGCCAGCCGGGCCTCGACGTCCCGGTTAGCGGCCCGGACATCAAGACCCCCAGCCCCTCTTCCTGCCGGGCCACACCGCAGGCGCCGCGCTCACCCCAAACCGAGATCTTGGATGAGCGCACCGGCTTGCCGGACACGCCCTACGCGGTTAAGGGTGTTGGCCGCGTCTGGTGATGTGCGGTCCCTTGTCATGTCCCGTTCGGCGGTTTCGCGGATGCGCTGCAGGGTGCCCTGCATGCCAGCGTGCAGTTCGGCGCGGCGGTCGCGGCATCCATACAGGCGGGCGACCGTCGCAGCAGACGCCCGCTGGTCGCTTGAATAGTGCGCCCACATCGGCACGGCCGACCGTTGAGCCCGGCGATGACAGCAGCGGCCGGGACCGGTGTCGCGCGCCGCCGCTTCAGGACGCCGCGTTCACGCTGTGCGGTGACCGAGGCCACCAGGTTGCCGAAGCACGCCGCGATCACCCCGAGCGCGCGGACCCCGCACCGCCGTCGTCGGTGCATGACTGCTCTTGCGATGCAGGCGCCGACGAGGGGCTCATTCATCGCGCCTTGGTTCGCCGAGGACGAGCCGGTCGCGCCGTCAGGGCGCGAAGTGCACGGTGCGCGTTTCGCGCAAGCTGGACAGGCCGGCGGTGAGCGCCACCGCCTCACTGTCCAACCGTGCCGCGAGCTGGTCTGCCGTCGGCATGCTGATCTCGGTATGGGCGCGTGCGGCCAGTGACCGGATCTGCTCCGCGCTGGCCCGCGCCTTCGAGGCTTGCGCCGATGTCTGGCTGTCAGGCTGCTTGCCGTGCAGTGCGGCCAGCATCAGCTGGCGGTCGACATCGCTGTGCACGCGTCGCAGTTCGCCGCACAGCGCCGGCAGCTCGCCGACAGGTGCGTCAGCGGCCGCCGCGGCGGCGACCGTTTGCTCAGCGGCCGCGACCGATCGCCGGAGCGAGCGCCGCTCGCGCTGGGCGAACCACCAGGCGGGGTTCGCCCGCGGCCGGGCCGCCGCTGCCCGCAACCGTAGCTCGCATGGCTGGACGCCCGATTGGCCGGTTGCGACCGCGGCGATCCGTCGGCGAGCGTCAACCGCATCTCGGCCGAGGACAGCGCTGATACCAGCCTTCAGGCGGCGTGAGAGCCGGCGCACAGCACAGGTGATCCACCAGGCGGTGGTGCCGACCGTCGCGATCACGACCAGCGCGGCAACCCCGGCGAGGAGAACGACATGGCCCATGTGCCCAGGCTAGGTCACCATGGCAAAGCTCGGGATTGCCTGGCAAAGATCGGGACGGCTGATCCCGTGATCCGCGTCGTCGGCGCACGCCAATTCTGGACACTCTTCACTTACCAGTCACGGATCGGTCGCGGCGCGTCGCCGCACTTCTCCCCACGGCCTGAGCCAGCCACGCTTCGTGACGTCCGGGAGGGCCAGCCCAGTTCACCGACTGCAGATGATAAAGCTCCGGACTGGACAGCGCGCAGAACAGTGGCGCCGCGCAGGCCGGCGCGGTTCCGGCTTCATTGGTCAGGTTAGGCGATGGCGCTGACAGTTTCGGGGTGATCGTCGGGCTGGCGGGTGGTCACGGTGCGTGGCTGCAGCTCGCGGGATGGTTCGAGCAGGGGCCCGTCGCTGATGACCAGCAGCGGGCTGGCCAGGCCCCGGTCGCTGAGATCAGCCAGGAAGCTGTGCCAGGCGTCGGCGGACTCCCCGGTACTCCGGGGCCTGGACTGGCGGGAGGCCCGGCTGGAGGACGTCGGGGAGTTCGTGGCGCGGGTGCGGTGCTGGCCGCGGACGGTCCAGCGGCGCTCCTCGATCGCGGCCCGCCCGGCCAGGTGGTCATACAGGGCGTGCTCGGCAGCTTTGACGTCAGCGATCGCCGCGGCGTATCCGGCCCGCCAGACGGGTCGCGAGCGCGTCAGTTCCGTCGAGCAGGTCAGCGATGTTATGCGCAGGTGACGAGCCGGTGCTGGAGGCCATTGGTCAGGCCTCCAGCACAAGGTCGCCGAGCTCGGCAGCCCGGGCACTGAGAGCGAACTCGCCGAGCTCGCCCCGGCAATGCACCTCACCATCTGGCAGGCGGCGGGCAGCGGCGCGGCCGCAGCCGGTGCATAGGCCGAAGTATCTATGGCTTGGAGACTGAGATTCTCGACGGCGTAGAGACTGAACTTCGCAACTTCGCCGCCCAGCTTGTGGGCGGCGATCTCGCTCTCCTCGATACCGAGGCCGGTGGCGCGGGTACGACGTTCGCCGGTGAGGCACTGCGAGCCGAGCTGCTCCGTGCCGCGGCTGAAGGGGAGCTGAAGCGGCTTCGGGCACTGCCGTGGGGCGTCGGCGCCGCCTTCCGCCAGGGCCCATTTGCCAGATGTTCCACAGGAACGTACGGATCATCCAGTTTATGCGCGGGCAACGATCAAACCGACCTCGATCCCATAACCGCGCAGGCGGATCTGGGTGTCAAATCCCAGGATGGCTCGTAACGGAGCGTGACAGCGTAGCGTGGCGGAAAGCTGGTCTCGGTGGAGGGCTCCTGCTCACAATGATCGCCAACGTACATCGCTATCGCGGCGCACTGCCTGGTGGCCGAAGTGGCCGCCGACATTGCCACCTCGGAGGGTAACCCGGCCCCAGATCGCCGAGATCGCCGGGCCACGCGAGGAAGACCTAGCTCAGCTGGCCTCCATCCGGCCGGGGACTTGGTCGGCTTTCTGATCCCGACGTTGTTCTCCGCTCCCGAGGAGATGCGCGAATAGTACGGCCGGGATCACCCATGCGGGCTGTACCCGGGGAGGGCAGAGCCAGATGCAGGCCAGCGACGGCAATGATCGCCGTAATGACCGGCCGCCAGTGCTCACCGCATCCCGCACCGGGGCCAGCTCGAGCACGTACCGGCGGGCCTTTTCCGCCCCGTGCCACACTCCACGATGCCCCCGGCCGACCCGGGGGCCGAGATCCTCCTTTGCGGGTGATGTCCCCTCCGCTATCGCGCCGCAAGATGGGGCAATCAGGAACGCACGAGAAGGACTGCCATGTCTTCAGCGCCCTGGCGGTCCCGGCCGTGGCCGGACGGGGAGCGTGCTCGCGGCCCGGGGCCGGGCGGGGTGACGGTCAGCAGGGGAGGTGGGCCGGATGGCCGAGCAGAAGATCGAGCATCCGAGTATCGACGATCGCAAGGCCAGGGGTCTGGAGGCCCGGGACCGGACGGCTGTGTCGGGCCATGCGAAGTGGCGCCCGGCCGCGGGCCGCCCTGATCCGGTTGGCTTGCTGGAGGAGCAGAATCGCACCCGTGAGCCGGATCTGGTGCCGGTGCGCCATGGCCGGATGATGGTTTCGCCGTTCACGTTCTACCGCGGCGCAGCCAAGATCATGGCGGCGGATTTGGCGGACACGCCGGTGGCCGGCCTTGACGCCCAGTTGTGCGGGGACGCGCATCTGTCCAATTTCGGGCTGTTCGCCTCGCCGGAGCGGCGGCTGCTGTTCGATCTGAACGATTTCGACGAGACGCTGCCGGGGCCGTTCGAGTACGACGTGAAGCGGATGGCGGCCAGCTTCGCGGTCGCGGGCCGCAACAACGGGTTCGCCACGGCCGACACGCGCGCGGCGGCGCTGGCGTCGGTGACGGCTTACCGCGAAGCGATGGCCACCTTCGCGCAGCTGGGGACGATGGACATCTGGTACGCCCACCTGGATGAGGACGAGCTGATGAGCGCGATCCGCAGCACGGTGGCCGCGACCAAGAAGGAGGCGAAGGCGGCCACGAAGAAGCAAGGGAAAAGGGATGTGAAGGAGGAGAAGCTGGCCAGGCGGGCGGAGAAGCGGGCGCAGAAGACCGCCGCGAAGGCGCACACGCGGGACAGCCTGCAGGCGCTGTCCAAGCTCGGCGAACTCGTCGATGGACGGTACCGGATCGCCAGCCAGCCGCCGATCGTGGTCCCGGCGCGCGACCTGGCTGCCACCTACGGCCTGTCCCCCAAAGAGGTCGTGCCCGCGATCCACGAACAGTTCCGCGCCTACCGGGCCACCCTGCAAGACGACCGCCGCCACCTGCTGGAGCGATTCGAGATCGTGGATGCGGCCCGCAAGGTCGTCGGCGTCGGCAGCGTCGGCACCCGGGCGTTCATCGTCTTGCTGCAGGGACGCGACGCGCAGGATCCCCTGTTCCTGCAGATCAAGGAGGCGACGGCATCAGTCCTTGAGGCCTACCTGCCGAAGAGCACCTACAAGCAGCACGGCGAGCGGGTGGTGCAAGGGCAGCGGATGATGCAGGCCGCCAGCGACATCTACCTCGGCTGGACCAAGGGGCTGGACGTGCGCCGCCACTTCTACTGGCGCCAGCTCCGCGACATGAAGGGCTCGGTGGAGGCCGAGGCGCTGGCACCGCTGGGGCTCACCTTCTACGCCCGCACCTGCGGGTGGACGCTGGCCCGGGCGCACGCCCGATCCGGCGACCCGGTCGCCATCGCCGAATACCTCGGCACCAGCGACGCGTTCGACACATCCATCACCGACTTCTCCGAGCGCTACGCCGACCAGAACGAGCGGGACTACCAGGAGTTCGTGACCGCGGTCCGGTCCGGACGGCTGGAAGCACGTGAGGGCGTCTGAAGATCGGATAGGGCTTGCTGCGGGCCACCGCCACACCGAGGTGGTGCGCCGTGGGGTGAGGACCGGCGGGAGGTGACTCGTGTCCGAAGCTGATCGGGGCCAGGCCAGCCGCCCACGAGCGAGGGCCCCGGCTCGGGTGGTCACGCCGAAGGTGAGCAGGCGACCAGGCCGCTAATCGCCATGTAGGCGCCGACGACGATGCGGCGGCGGCGGCGATGAGCTGCCGCGCATGGCTCATCAGCCAGTCCTGGGCGTGCTGGAGCTGTGGCGTTGGTAACCTCGGGCCAGAATTTCAGGAACGCGAACGGATGATCACCAGCGCGAACTCGATGAAGACGAAGGCAACCACCGCGAGGGCCTGCGTCGCGGTTGAAGACTTCCCGGCGACCGGGTCCTGCAGAGCCGTCATATAGGTGGCGCCCGGCGTCTCTGCTACCGCGCCGATCAGTGCGTGAGCCCGGACCGGGCTCACGCAAGACCCGCTGTGCCCGCCGTCCTTTTTCGGCAGCTGCCCTGGCCCTACCGGGACGGGCGCCGTCCGCCGGTCGTGCAGGCGGCCGGCTGCGACAAGCATGCCAACGGCAATCGGAGGTATCCCGAGGGCCAGGTCCGGGCCCGCGGGTTGCAGAGCCCTGGATCTTGGATGGCATCGGCCTGGAAAACGAGCACGTCCAATAGGCCGACCTCCAGGGCCATGCCCATGCCCCGCTGAAGGGAGCACGCGAACATCAAACGCGGCCACGCGTTTTCAATCAGCACCAGATCAACGGCGAATAGCTTGGGGGTTCAGCGCCGACAGAAACGCCAGTGCCAAGCACAAGCCAGCCGGCTCGGCAGAGCGACAGCCTTCAGGCGCCGGCGTCACTATCGGCGCCCGGCCGCTGGCCCAGCCATTCCGCATATGACCGGGATTCGTCCGGGCCGGGTTCCCTACCGGGCAGGGTCTGGGCGAACACGAGCGCGGCGGTGGCCTGGAGTTCGCTGCGGAGCAGATCGGCCGGGCCGGTCGCCTCGAACCCCAGCGTCCACCAGTGCTGGTCACGGGTGTGGACCTCGGTGAGTTCCACCTCGCACTGCGGCTGCTGGGCCGGCCGCGGGCCGCGGGCCGCGATCTGTCCGCTGGGCGGAGCGAACCGGCTGATGCGCCGCCTCTTGGCTACCGGCCGCCAGCCGGGCGGGTCACCACTGCCGGGGCTGAGCGGGCGGAAGGGAAAGGACCATTTCTGCCAGAACTCCATCCGCCCGCGGGCGCGCCCGCCACCTCGAGCATTCCCGGGCTCCCGCGGTACACCTTCACCTCCAGCGTCCCGCACCCGCGGACCTTCACCGACAGCCCGGGCAACGGCGGATCCAGCAGGTAGGTGTCCTCACGTGACTCCGCCCTGGCCGGGAACCGCCCGAACCACCCGGCCACCTCGGTCTCCAGCTCGCCCGGGAAGATCCAGCGCACCTCCAGGCTGCGGACCGCTTCGGTGACCAGGCTGCCAGGCGGCTCAGTCATCACCACATGCTCCTGCCCCGGCCCGACCGGCCGGCCCCGGGCACTGCAACCACACGCCTGCCCTGCGCCAGGCAGCCGGGTGCTGCGCGTGCACCATCACGAAACCGCGGGTGCGGGACCGAGCTGGATCATGGTGTCCCCTCCCTGGGTGCCGGGGTGCTGGCGTGTGTGACCGGTGCCTCACCTTCCGGGCCCGGTGCTGGTAGCCCTTTGCCCGCCTGACGCCCAGGCGGTCCCCGGCTGGGCGGTGATCCTGGGGCTGGGCGGTGATCCTGGGCAGAAGGCGCCTGATCGGCCCCGACGTGCTCATCGTCGATGCCAGGTTGGCAGCTGCGAACGGCGGCCTGCCTTCTCAGTGGCCATCCTGGGACGGGGACGGGGCGCCATGGATCGGCAGGTCGCCGCCTTCGGCGGCCTCACGCTCTTCCTTGTTCGGCAGTCCGCGCACGGCCATGATGATCGCAACGGCGATGGCTGCGCCGATCACCGGGCCAGCGATATACACCCACCACCCGGTGTAGTCGTTGCCGACGATGTCGGGGCCAAGGGTGCGGGCCGGGTTCATCGATGCGCCGCTGATAGGGCTGGCGAACAGGCCGAGCAGCGCGACCGTAGAGCCGACCGCGATGGCGGCGTTATGGCCGATGCTGCGCCCTCCGGTCGCGGTGTTGAGGATGATGCTGACCAGGATGGCGGTGAGGACGGTCTCCATCACCAGCGACTTCCACTCGCCGCCGGGTGTGGTGATCGGGTAGTTTCCGCCCGCGCTCACATCCCCGAACATCAGCTGCAGGAACAGCGCGGCACAGATGGCCCCGGCGAACTGCACTGCCCAGTACGGCACCACCCATTTGCGTGGGAACACCCCGCGGGCGGTAAAGCCGAAGGTCACCGCCGGGTTGATGTGCAGTCCCGACAGCGGGCCCCAGGCGTAGATCATGGCCATCACGACCGCCCCGGGTGCGATCACCGCCGCGGTCCGGCTGATCGGGCCGCCGCCCGCGTAATGATTGATCACGCCGGACCCGGCCGCAACCGTCACCAGCACGAGTGTGCCCACGAACTCGATGATGAGCCGGATCCACAAGGGCCGCTGCCGGAGGGTGTCTTCCTCGAACTGGATGAGGTAGCGGCGCCTGAGCGATGCGGCGTGTTCGGAGTCGATATCGGTAACGTCAGCCATGGCGCGGGCCTTCCGTATTTCGCTTTTACGGATTGGATGGGTGGATCGGGGTCCGGTCTTAGATTTCGGTGGCCGCCTCGCTCTGCCGTCCTTCACCGCGGCCTGGAGCGCGGCGTAGTCGCGTTCGTTCTGGTCGGCGTAGGTTTCGGCGAAGTCGGCGATCGCGTGGTCGGATGCGCCGGAGCCGCCGAGGTAGGCGGCGAGCGCGACGCGGTCACCGGAGCGGGCGTGCGCACGGGCCAGGGTCCACCCGCACAGGCCGGCGTAGACCGTCATTCCCGCCGGGAGCATCTGCTCGATCAGGGCGGAGAACTTCCAGTCCGTGAGCTGGCGGACGCAAAAGTCGCTCCACCTTGTCCGGTCCTGGCACACGGGTCCAGCCGAGGAAGATGTCGCTTTCGGCCTGCATCAGGTGCTGCCCGGCGCCGACCCGCTCGCCCTGGTTGGTGTACTGGCTGTGCCCGCAGTAGGCCGCCAGAACCGACGGCTGGGCCCCCTTGGCTTGCAGGAACAGCAGTTCGACTCCGTCTCCGCTGTGCATGCGCAAGATCCGGGCGCAGGTGCCGAACTGCCGACCCCGACGACCTTGCGGGCCGCCTGGACGAGCGTGAACTGCTCCAGCAGGTGCCGCCGGTCAGACGCTTCGGCCGCCGCGAGGACGATCTTGCGGCGCGCCCTGGCGGGGACCCAATTGTCCCGGCCCGCCACCGCCAGGCTCTCGGCCGGGCGCTTGACGTCCCATTCGAACGGGCCGGGCAGAGTCTCATCGAAATCATTGACGTCGAAGACCAGCCGCCGCTCCGGCGAGGCGAACTCGCCGAAATTGGGCAGGTGCGCGTCGCCGCACAACTGCACCCGCAGCCCCGAGGTGGCGTGGTGGCCAGGTCGGCCGCCATCGGCAGCGCCGCCCCCCGGTAGAAGGTGAACGGCGACACCAGCATCTGGCCGTGCCGGACCGGAACCAGTTCCGGCACCCGCGACTTCGCCTGTTCCAGCAGCAGCCCCAGCGGATCCCGCGACCCAGCGGGCTGAAACTCCGCATGCGACTCCAGCGGAGTCACCGCCCGGGCATCCTTACCTCGGGCCACCCGGTCTGCACGGCCAAGCTGCTCCACCGTCCCGGCCCGTACTGGACCTTTACTGGATGCGAGCGTGGCAGGGCTCGCCGGGACGCCGCCCTCAGTCTTCACAGTCATGGCCACCCTTCCGCCTAGGCCGGAGCTGTCAGTAACCGTCTGGTTCCTCCAGCGCGGCTGTGATGTCATATCCGAGCGCGGTCGCCAGGTCGGGGGCGGCTGCGACGACCCGGCCGAGCCCGGCTACCGGGGCGATTGCCAGCAGCACGTCGGCGATCTCGTCCTCGGTCGCGCCCGCCGCCAGCGCCCGGCTGGTGCTCCATTCCAGGCACACCGCCGGCGACCCGATAGCCACTGACACCGCCACGTGCAGCAGCGCCGCGGTCTTGGGTTCCAGGGCCGATGCCTGGGCCGGGCCAAGCCCGAGCCCGGCCTGGTCTTCGACGAAGCCTTCGTCGATCATCGCCAGCCTGCGCAAAGTCTCCTTGAATCTCACCGTCTGGCCCATATACCTCCGCTCGCCGTCAGGCACCATTCCACGTCGTGGCGGGCCGAGTTCCATCCTCCTGATGGGATGAAAGGCGGTCGTCACCCCTCCAGAAGCCCCAGCTCAGGAACCGGGCGACTGCCTGGCTGCGTGAGGAGGCCTCAGCTTCGCGGCCGGGCAGCTGCTGATCCGTCCTGTCGGCCGCTACCTTGCCAAGCTGGGCCCGGTTCGCGGCCCCGCCGGGAAGTGCCCCAGCGCCGGGCTGACACACCTCGGGCGTTTCTGGCTGGATCAAAGCATTGGATGGGCCGTATTCGGCTAAACGCGGTTGCTTGCCAGCTTGCCTCGTGCCAGTCATGCAGCGTTTGGAGTGGCTTATCCCGGCGGCGGGGCGTATTGTCACGCCTTGACCTGACCTGGGGCTTCGGCAGATCATGAAGCGGGAGACCGTTCGGGGGGGCACCGTCGGATCATGGGCGAGAGCGACGTGCGTCAGCGCGACGGCCAGTCACAGCGTGCGGGCGGGTCAGCGTTCGACCTCGTCGCGTCCAAGCTCCGTGGTCCGCTGACACGGCCCGGGACCGTGCTTCGTTCGTCCCTGATCGAACGTCTGGCGGGGGGCGACCCCGGCCCGATTGTCTCGGTGGTCGCGCCGGCCGGATACGGCAAAACGACGTTGTTGTCGCAGTGGGCCGAGCGCAACGGCCAATCCTTCGCGTGGGTGTCGGTCGACGAAGGGGACAACGACGCGAAGGTCCTGCTCAGCTATGTCGCGGAAGCGCTCGATGCGGTCGAGCCGATCGATCAGCGGGTGTTCGACGCGCTCACCTCGCCGGGCAGCTCGGTGCCCGGGTCGGTTGTCCCCCGGCTCAGCTCGGCCTTCTCGTCGATAACCTCACCGGTCGCGCTGGTCCTGGACGACGTGCACGTGCTGCGCAACTCCGAATGCCGGGCCGCGTTGTCGGTGCTGGCCGATCACGTGCCGGGCGGCTCGCGGCTGGCGTTCGCCGGCCGGGCCCAGCCGCCGCTGCGGATGGCGCGGCTGCGCGCCGAGGGCAGGCTGCTGGAGATCGGCCCCGGCGACCTGTCGCTGACCTGCGAGGAGGCGTCATCCCTGCTGCGTCACGCTGGCATCGCGCTCGGCGAGGACGAGTTGGCGGAACTGCACCGGCGGACCGAGGGCTGGCCGGCCGGGCTGTACCTGGCGGCTCTTTATCTGAGGGAGGGAGGCTCGTTTGCGAATGCAGCGGTCTCCTTCGGCGGCGATGACCGGCTGGTAAGTGATTACTTGGAGTCGGAGTTCCTAGCGCGGATCTCCGCGCCGCAGCGGGCGTTCCTGACCCGGACCGCGGTGCTGGAGCGCATGTGCGGGCCGCTGTGCGAGGCGGTGCTCGACAGGGGCGGATCTGCTGCGACCCTGGCGGATCTCGCAGGGTCAAACCTGCTGCTGGTGCCGCTGGACCGGCGCAAGGAGTGGTACCGCTACCACCATCTGTTCCGCGACATGCTGCTAGCCGAGCTGCACCGCCTGGAGCCCGGCCTGATGCCCGTCCTGCGGCGCCGCGCCGCCGGCTGGTGCCTGGGCAACGGCATGCCCGAGGCGGCGCTGGAGTACTGCATGGCAGCCGGGGACGTCGATGGGGCCGCCCGCCTGGCGGGGCAGCTCGTGGTCCCGGCCTACCGGCAGGGCCGGGTCACAACCATCCAGCGGTGGTTCGGGTGGCTCGAGGATCGGGGCGGGATCGAGGGACACCCGATGGCCGCGGTGCTGGCCTCATTGTTTTCCGCGCTGACGGGCAGGCCAGTGGACGCCGAGCGGCGGGCCGATGCGGTCGATCGCTGGCAGTACGGGGATCCAGCCCGGCCCGATGACCCTTCCGCCGAGGCGTGGGCCGCCCTGCTCCGGGCCATCTTGTGCCGGCGGGGGACCAAACAGATGCGCGCCGACGCAGACGAGGCCATGCACAGGTTCGCGGCGGGGGGCTTCGTGACGCCAGCCCCCGCGCTTCTGCAAGGGATCGCGCGCATCCTTTGCGGTGACCTCGATGGTGGCGACTTGTCCCTGGAGGACGCGGTCAGCGTCGGGGAGGAAGCCGACGCGCCCGATGATCTCGCGGTCGCGCTATGCGAGCGATCGCTGGTGGCGATGACACGCGACCAATGGGACCGGGCCGAAGTCCTCACCGAACGAGCACGCACCGTTTTGCGCCGGGCCGGGATCGAGGAGAACTACGCGACGCCCCTCATCTGCGCGCTGCGAGCCCGCGCAGCCATGCACCGGGGAGATGTCCCGGCGGCGCGCCGGGAACTCGTCAGTGCCCAGCACCTGCGGCCTTTGCTGACCTACGCACTGCCCTACCTGGCCGTCCAGGCCCGGATCGAGCTGGCTCGCGTCCACCTCGCGCTCGCCGACCTGGCTGGTGCCAGGACGCTCATGCGTGAGGTCGATGACCTGCTCACGCGCCGGCCCGGCCTCGGGACCCTGGCCGGGGACGCCGAGGCGCTGCGGGCCCAGCTGTCCAGCGAACGCGGTTCAAGCGTCCCCGGAGCGTCGGCGCTGACCGCTGCCGAGCTGCGCCTGCTGCCGTTGCTGTCCACCCACCTGTCGTTCCCCGAGATCGCCGCGGAGATGTTCCTGTCCCGCCACACCATCAAGTCGGAGGCGAACTCGATCTACCGTAAGCTGGGCGTCTCCTCACGCAGCCAGGCGGTCTCACGCTCTGTTGAGCTAGGGCTCCTCGCGGGGTGAGGACCCGGCGCTCGTCCCACCAGGGGGATGGAATCCGCCCCCGGCATGAGGTGCCATAGTGCCTTGAAGTCTCACCGAGGCTTTAGCTGGTCCGCGGGCCACATGCGATCGCAGCGGGCGTCGCCGCATACCAAGCGCACCGCGGGCGGCACACCCAGACTTAGACGGCCGACCGGCGGGGACGGTGACAGATGCTGGCTGACAGGCGACGACAGCCGGGTCGCTGGCGCCGGCGTTCACTCGGCCCGAACCGGGAGCTGGTGGCCATGGATCTGCTGCACCCCCAAGGGGCAGCGCCTGTTCCCTTTCATCTTCACCCCGTTGGGGCGATGCCACGGCGCGGCACGAGGTAGATCGTGATGGCGTAAGTAACGGACCGGAGTCAAGGTCAGCGATACCCGCATGGGGGTCACGATGACGTCGGCAACAACCGGACCAGCCAGGGGCATGGGCGGGCGCCACGCGGAAGGCGGTGGCTATGGCCTGGTCTTGTTTGCGTCGGTGCTGCTGGTTGTCGTCGGCTGCTTCAACCTGATTTACGGCATCGCCGCGATCGCCAACTCGCACGTGTTCGTCGCCAACGCGCACTACGTGTTCGGCAGCCTGCGCACCTGGGGCTGGATCACGCTGATCATTGGCGTCTTGCAGCTGGTGGCGGCGGCCGGGGTGCTGGCGGGTAACCAGTGGGCGCGCTGGTTCGGGGTGGCCGTGCTCGGGCTGAACGCGATCGACCAGATGTTCTTCATCCCCGCCTACCCGTTCTGGTCCCTGATGATCATCGCGGTGGACGTGGTCGCGCTGTATGGGCTGTGCGCCTACGGCAGCCGCGCGAACCTGCAAGCCGTGTAGGACCGCGCGGTGCGCGACATCGAGGCCAGTGCCGGGGTGCGGGCGCTCATCGGAGCGGAAAAGCTCCGCGAGCTGCATGGGGACGCCTTTGTGCGGTACGAGTGCTGGCAGTGCGGCAGGACAGGCCGCACTACCGAGCCCACATCAGTAATCGTGGTTGGTCACCGGGTTTTCCGGGTGGTCAGGCTCGCGCATGCTGGCTGCGCACATTCGCACATCATCGAGGTCGGCGCCGCCGAGATGAGGGCGGTGGCCGGCGAACTGACGCGCCGCAATACTGCCAGCAAGCCCGGGGAGCAGGCCGGCCGTCTCGCTGCGGCGAGACCCGGGCACGGGGGTGCCTGGCATGAAGACGACGCGGCTGGCCGCGCAGGCCGGGTCTGGACGGTAACCCGCTGCGGCGGCACACCGGCAAGTTCGCAGCGCGGATATTTCTTACCCTGGAGGTGGGGAGAGGATGAGCGATCCTGACCGTACGAAGCTGCCGATTCGCAGGCCGCCGTTTCAGGGGGTGTGCAATAAGACGCTGGCGGGGTCGGAGCCGGACTGGAACCTGATCGGGCATGTCGAGCCTCCGGAGGGGTCCCCGAATGTGCTGCTGGTGCTGATCGATGATGCCGGTTTCGGCAACCCCAGCACGTTCGGCGGGCCGATAGCGACCCCGAACTACACGCGGATAGCCGAGGGCGGGCTGCGGTACAACCGGTTCCATGTCACGGCGCTGTGCTCGCCGACGCGGGCGGCGCTGCTGACCGGGCGCAACAGCCACACCGTCGGCGTCGGCTCGGTCGGTGAGTTCGCGGGCGGGTTCCCCGGGTATTCGGCGACCTTGCCGCGCGATTGCGCGCCGCTGCCTCGTGTCTTGCGGGACAACGGGTACAGCACCGCGGCGTTCGGCAAGTGGCACCTGACACCCGACGGGCAGCAGGGCCCGGCCGGGCCGCTCGACCGCTGGCCGACCGGATGGGGCTTTGACTACTTCTACGGCTTCCTCGGCGGCGGGGCCAGCCAGTGGGATCCGTGCCTGGCGGAGAACCAGAAGATCATCGGAACGGAGCCGGAGTACTACGACAAGGAGAACCCTTACTACCTCCCGGACGCGATGGCCGACAAGACGATCGAGTGGCTGCACGGGGTCCGCGCCCAGGACGCGCACAAGCCGTTCTTCATCTACTTCTCCACCGGCTGCAGCCACGCCCCCCATCACGTGGCGAAGGCCTGGGCCGACAAGTACAAGGGCAAGTTCGACCAGGGGTGGGACAGGCTACGGGAGGAAACCTTCGCGCGGCAGAAGGCGCTCGGCGTGATACCCGCCGATGCCGAGCTGACGGCCAGGAACGAGGCGTTCCCCGCCTGGGATGACGTGCCCGAGCATCTCAAGCCGTTCTACGCCCGCCAGATGGAGGTGTACGCGGGCTACTCCGAGAACGCCGACCACAACGCCGGCCGCGTGATCGACGCCATCGGCGAGCTCGGCGAGCTGGACAACACGCTGATCATCTGGATCTGGGGCGACAACGGCGCCAGCATGGAGGGGACGGTCACCGGCTCGTTCAACGAGCTGACCATGCAGAACGGCATCCCGCTGACCGATGAGATGCAGCTGCAGCTCTCCGAGCGCTACGGCGGCATCGAGGCCTGGGGCGGCGAGATGATGGATCCGCATTACGGGGCGGCGTGGGCGTGGGCCGGCAACACCCCGTTCCAGTGGGGCAAGCAGGTCGGCTCGCACCTGGGCGGCACCCGGAACCCGATGGTCATCCACTGGCCGGGGCGGGTCACCGCCGCCGGCGGGCTCCGCTCGCAGTTCACGCACGTCACCGACGTCGCGCCGACCATCCTCGACATCGCCGGGATCCCGGTCCCGTCGTCGGTGGACGGGATCGATCAGGAGCCCATGCACGGCGTGACGTTCGCCGGCACGCTGGCCGACGCGGCGGCGCCCGAACGGCATACCCAGCAGTACTTCGAGACCGTCGGCAACCGGGCGATGTACAAGGACGGCTGGTGGCTGGCGATGCGGACGCCGCGGATCCCGTGGGTTCTCACACCCGAAGCCCTGAAACCGTACGCGCCCGGTGTCTGGGACCCGGACAGCGATCCGGCCGAGCTGTATTACCTGCCCGACGATTACAGCCAAGCGCACGACCTGGCGGCCGGGCATCCGGACAAGGTCGCCGAGCTGAAAGAGCTTTTCTGGGCCGAGGCCGAGCGGTACAAGGTGCTGCCGCTGCTGGCAACCATGTCCACCTTCTTCGGCATGCTGCCGCCGCTGCCAGCCGACGCCAGGTTCGAGTTCCGCGGGGACGTGCAGAACGTGCTGTCGGGGATGATCCCGCGGATCTACAACCACTCCTACGCGATCAGCGCGGACCTGGTCATCCCGTCCGAGGGGGCCGAGGGCGTGATCGTGGCCGAGGCCGACCACCTGGGCGGATTCTCGCTCTGGGTCCAGGACGGCAAGCTCACCCACACCTACTCGATGATGGGCGTATTCATCTACCGGCAGCAGGCCGAAGAACCGCTGCCAGCCGGGGAGGTGAACGTGCGGATGGAGTTCGCCGCCGACGCGCCCAAGCCCGCCACCGGCGGCGAGGTGACCCTGTACATCAACGACCGGCCCGTCGGCAAGGGCCGCATGGACCACACCGTCCCGGTCCGCTTCTCCGGTTACGCGGGCATGGACATCGGCCGCGACAACGGCGGAGTCGTCGACCGCAGCTACGAAGACAAGAAGCCGTTCCCGTTCACCGGCACGATCAAGAAGGTGGTCTTCGACGTCAAGCCGCACCTGTCCGACGAGGACGAGCAAGAGCTGCACGCGGCTGCCCGCCACGGGGACGCGGCGCACGCGCTCGCACAGTGAGCGCCACCCGTCTGGCCTGAGGAGGTTCTCCATGAAGTTCGATGACGAGACGACCGACGTGCTGATCGGCGGCTACCTGTCCAAAGACGCCGCCCACGACGACTACGAGGCCGCCCTGGCCAGCGGCGGCTACCTGCACGGCGCGGTGGTCGTCAGCAAAGACCTCAAAGGCGACCTGACCGTAGAGCAGACCGACCACATGGTCCGCGAGGGCGCCGCGGGCCTGGGCGCTGTCGGGTTCGCGGTCGGGCTGTTCGCACCGCCGCTGCTCGCCGCGACCGCGATCGGCGCGGTGATCGGCGCCGGGGCCGGCAAGCTGCTGCACCACAAGACCGAAAGCAAACTGGAGGAACAAGCCGGGGCCACCATCCCCGTCGGCGGCGCCGGCCTGATCCTCGCCTACCCGCACTCCGCGGCCGCCAAAGTCGAACCCGCCGTGACCCGCGCCATCAAGAAAGTCGTCGGCGAGGCAGAAGGCCACCACGTGCAGGCCCTCAAGGGCGCGATCGCCGATGCGCAGCAGAAGATGGCCGAAAGCGGCGCCTGACACTGGATGAGGGCTGTGATGTGATC
The DNA here is from genome assembly GCA_963727015.1 of uncultured Actinomycetota bacterium. GTDB lineage: Bacteria > Actinomycetota > Actinomycetes > Streptosporangiales > Streptosporangiaceae > DATFVJ01. Next base: position 143,674 of record CAVSEV010000014.1, read on the forward strand.
CCGCCAGTCCGCCAGGCGCAACTGGCTGGGGGCTAGTTGGGCCGGTGGGGAGGCGCGGATGGCTGATCAGCTGCCGAGCTGGACCGACGGGCAGGCGAAGGCGCAGGTTCTGGAGTGCTGTAGTCGGCCGCGTAGGCCGTCCAGTCTCCGGAGGAGGCTCGTTGCCAGGCGACAGCGACGCTGATGTGGATGCCGAGCAATCGCGCAAGCAGGGCTGCCGGGAGTTCGGTGGCGAGGCCGAACAGCGCGGTCGAGCGGGCCTGGCCTGGGCGGAGCCCGAGTTTGTGAAGTCGTTCGCTGAGCTGGCAGGCGCTGATGGGCCGGCCGGGCTGCCCCCGGGGAACAGCCAGCGCGAGGTTCCCTGGTCGCCGAGCGCGGCGTGTCCGCGCCGCCCGGCGCCGAGCTGGAGGACGAGCGCGTCGAGGGGCTCGGGCAAAACGATGGGCTCGCGGCCGAGCCGGAGCCGTACTTGCTGCTCGTGGGCGTGGACATGGTCGAGGGTGAGGCGGCTGATCGCGGCGGTGCCCTGGGCGTAGAGGAGAACGAGCAGCCCGGCGACGCGGTCCTCGGGTTTGACGGTGTCGTCGTGGAGCAGCCTGCGGGCGTGGTCCCATCGGGCCTCGGCGTCGATGACGCGGCTCGGCCCGTCCCATTTTATGGCAGCGAAGTCCAGGCTGGTCAGCTTCTGACGCCTTGCCCAGCGGACGAAGTTCCCGGCCTCGCGGCGATGGGCGGCATGCTCGCTGGTCAGCCAGGTGTCGAGGTCACCCTGCCGGGCGGTGGCCAGCTCGAGGCCGCGGGCGGTGAGCCAGTCCAGCAGCGTGATCGCGGCCCTGACGTGCCGCTGGACGGCGACGGCCTGGCCGTGGCTGACGTGCTGGCCGCCGGCGCGGTGCCGAGCCGGCGCAGCGCATGCCAGAGGGCGGCGCGGTGCAGCAGCTGCCGCTCGCTGTGATTGCCGCGTCCGGCGATGGTGGCTGTGATCCAGCGTTCGAGGCGGATCATGTGCTCGTCACGGGGGGCAGCGCGCCGGTGGCGACCAGGACGCTGCGCAGGTGCTTGATGGGTTTGCTGTCGGGTAGCTCGTCGAGGGCAGCGTGGGTCAGTGCCCGTTCGCCTGCGGCGAGCTCGCGCAAGATCGCGGCAGCGGTGTTCTTGTTCAGCCAGCTGAGCACCGTGTCGGGGCGGTGAGCAGGTGCTCGCCGGCGAACGCGGCGGCGGCCAGCAGCGGGGCGTGATAGCGGGCCAGCACCGGCACGGCGCGGGGCCGGTGGCCGTGCACCTGCACGATGACGCCGCCGGGCTGCTGGCAGATGTCGGTGCCGCGCACGGCGCGCAGGTCAGAGCGGATCAGCCCGGCGCCAGCGCCCAGGCATACCATCGCGGCCCCGCGCATCCGCCGGGCGAGGGTGGGCTGCGCATCGGCGAGCGCGAGGAACCCGGCGATCTCGGCAGCCGTGTACGGCGCCTTGGCGCGCTCGCGGGGCAGCGGCGCGTCCGCCGGGTCCAGGTGCGGCACCACGCGCCGGGCGATGAACCGCAGGCCGGTGCGCAGCGTCCGGCGGGCCGGCCCCGACAGCCCCGGAGCGTGCGCGGTGAACCGCTCGATCACCGACGGGTGCAAAAGCACCGCCGGGGCAGGCTCCGGGCCCAGCGGGATCGCCCAGCCGGCCAGCTTCCCCGCGGCCCACAGCAGATTCTTGGCCCGGTCCCCGGCCGGCGCCGCCTGCGACACGACCTGCCGGGCGAACGTTGCGGCCTGCGGCGGCGCCGGCGACGGCTGCCAGGCGGCGATGTCAGCCGGCCACCCCGTCCTCATCACCCGCATTCACGCAGTAATCTATACTGCAAGAAGGAGCTGGGATCACGGACCCGCGTGCGACCATGGACAGCGTGTCGCCCACCACAGGCCAGCAGGCTCGCGCCGCCGGAATCGCCGCCGAGCTCGCCAGCCTCGGCCTCGCCCTGCCCGGCACCCTCATCGAGCGGCACGTCCGCTGCGGCAAGCCCGGCTGCCGCTGCCACGCCGACCCGCCCGTCTTGCACGGCCCCTACTGGCAGTGGACCCGCAAGCTGGCCGGCAAGACCATCACCCGGCTCGTCCCCGGCGACCAGCTCGACGACTACCGGCAATGGCTCGGCAACCACCGCCGGCTCCGCGCCCTGGTCGCCGAGCTCGAAGCCCTCACCCTGGCCATCGCTGACGCCGGCCAGCCAGGCAAGCGCCGGACCCCGGCCCGCGCAGGCAAGAACAGGCAAACCACCGCATGACACCGTGGCTGCGCCACGCTTAACCTGTGGGCAAGCCCCCTCACGGCATGCGTTCCTGCAGGTCACGGCGTCACCTGGTGTTTGAACCTTTAGTGCAGGTTCAGCATGCTTGGGGCTCGTGCCTGAGGAGCCCAGCCCGTCCGATGAGTTCGCGGGGCAGCGTCAGCTACTGTCGCGGCTGCGGGCTGTGGTGGAGACGAAGGACGCGGAGAACGCGGTGCTGCGGCGGGAGCTGGATGCCGAGCGGGAGCTGAGGCGACGGCTGGAGCTGCGGCTGGCGGAGCTGGAACGGCGCCTGTCGATGGACAGCTGTGACTCGGGGACGCCTTCGCCGGCGGAGCGGATCGGGGCGAAAGAGGCGCGGCGGGCGCGGCAGCAGTCGGAGCGGGAGCGGCGCGGGGACCGGAAGCGAGGCGGGCAGCCCGGGCATCAGGGCAAGGGCCTGCAGCGGGATCCGGACCCGGATGAGAAGAAGGACGCGGAGCCGCCGGCGGAGTGCCGCCAGTGCGGGGCCGGCCTGGACGGCGCGCAGGCCGCGGGCTCGCGGTGGGCGCAGGTCATCGAAGTGGAGGTCATCCGGAAGGCGACCGAGTGGGCGCTGCCGGGCCTGGCGTGCCGGTGCTGCGGGACGGTCACGTTCGCGGAGCCGCCGCCCGGCGCGCACCCGGGCTCGGTGTCCTACGGGGCGGTGCTGAACGCCGCCGCGGTGCTGACCGCGTACGGGAACGTGCCGCCCGAGCGTGCCGCGCAGGTCATGGCCATGCTGCTGGGGGTTGCGGTCTCGCCGGGCTGGGTGGACAAGGCCAGCGCCCGGCTGGCGGCGCAGCTGGGGAAAGCCGGGTTCGACGCTGCCATGCTCGCGGCACTGGCCGGGGAGAAAGCGCTGGCCGCGGACGAGACCCCGGTGAACGTGCTGGGCAAGGACGCCCCGCAGCCGGCTGCGCGGGGGGAAGCGGACGAAGGGGACCCGGAAGAGAAGCAGAAGACAGCGCCGGGCGCCCCGCACGCGCTGATCATCCGGACCCCGGACGGCCGGCTGACCTGGCTGCAGGCCCTCGCCTCGCGGCGCAAGGGCGATGTCGCCGCGGGGATCCCGGCCGCGTTCACCGGGTTCTTGATGACGGACGGCTACCCGGCTACCAGCACCTTCTCGCGCGGCTGGCCGGCATCCAGCAGTGCTGCCAGCACGTGATCAGAAGATGCCGGGCGGTCATGAAACTCGGCCCCGGCGGCCTGCAGTCCTGGGCAGGCGACGTCATCGCGATCCTGCGCGAGGCGCACCAGGCCGAGTGTGTCAGAAATTTTGTGCGCGGGACTTTTTCCTGTCCGGTACCAGATGTTTATCCGGTACTCTTTCTTCGCGCTATCTGATGTCCTTGTGCCCGTTTTATTCAGCGGGCACGGGAAATCGGACTTCCCGTGCTATTCCGGGCCGATGCTGCGTGTCCCGGTTTTCTTCCCATCGTGCTCGTTCCGGGCGCCGCCGCCCTGTCCTTGCCGGATCACCTGACAGCTGTTCCCGTGGGTGACTTAAATATAGCAGATGGTGACGGGCGAGGCGGGTGACACGCGCGTGCCTTTTCCTCTTTTTATTTCTCAAGGTGCGTTCGGGCGGTGCCGCATCCCGGGCCGTGCCCGGGGTCAGGGGTGCAGGATGCCGGTGTGCCCGGCGATCGCGTCGTCCAGGTCGGCGGCCGCGATCGCGAGGGCGATGTGCAGGTCTTCCAGGCCGTCCCTGTCCGGGGCGGCCGCCGCGCAGGCGGCTTCGGCCTCTGGCTGCCCGGCCAGCGCCCCCGCCAGCGCGGCCGCGTCGGCGAGCAGGTCAGCGACCTGCCCGGCGTCGATCGCGTCCAGCGGGACGCTCCCGGCCGGCGTGCCGTCCGGCGGTATCGGCATCCTGCACCCCCCGTGCTGCTCAGGCCCGGTCGGCGAACCGCCCGGGCCAGCGGGCGACCATCTCGCCCCAGGCCTCGCGCCAGCCCTGGGTGACGTGGCCCTCGATCAGCCGCGGCGCCCCGTCCCGCTGCGCCTTGGGCTTGCCGGACTGCCTGGCGCGCTGCTCGGCCCTTTTCTCCTCAGCGTCGAGGATAGCCAGCCACAGCGTCTTGGCGACCGAGTCGTCGTTCGGGAACTGCGTGCGCGTCTTGAGGACTTTCCGCATCTCCCGGTTGAAACTCTCGATGGCATTTGTCGTGTAAAGCACCTTCCGCAGCGCCGGGCCGTATTCCAGGAACGGGATGAAACGGTCCCAGGCCCGTTCCCAGACCGCCACAGCCGCCGGGTACTTCTTCCCCAGCGGCGTGCCGGAGAAATCCGCCAGCGCCGCGTAGGCCGCGTCCGCGTCGCACGCGGTATAGACGGCCCGCAGGCCCGCCGCCATCGCCTTGCGGTCGGTATACGACGCGTAATTCAGACTCCGCCGTATCAGGTGCACCGTGCAGGTCTGCACGGTGGTCTGCGGCCATGTCGCCGTGATCTCCTCGCCCAGGCCGGACAGCCCGTCGCAGCACACGAACAGCACTTCCTCCAGGCCCCGGTTCCGCAGCTGGGCCAGCGCCTGCGCCCACGCCTTGGCCCCCTCAGACGCGGCGACCCAGATCCCCAGCACCCGCTTCGCGCCGCCGTCGTCGATCCCGACCGCGATGTTCACCGCCTTGTTCCGCACCGCCGACCCGTCGCGGACCTTCGCGACCAGCGCGTCGATGTAGACCACCGGGTAGAACGGCTCCAGCGGCCGGTACTGCCATTCGCGCATCTGCTCCAGCGCGGCATCGGTCACCCGCGAGATCGTGTCCGGCGACAGGTCCACGCCCGCCGTCTGCCGCACGTGCCGGGCGATGTCCCGCACGGACATGCCCTTGGCGTACAGGCTGATGACCACCGCGTTCAGCCCGTCGCTGCGCGTGGCCTGCTTCGGCACCAGCGCCGGGACAAAGCTCCCGTCCCGGTCCCGCGGCACCGCCAGCCGCACCGGCCCCACCTCCGTGTTCAGCGTCTTGGCGCTGGACCCGTTCCGCCGGTTCCCCCCGCCGTCACCGGCGCCCGCGTCCCCCAGGTGCGCGCCGAGCTCCGCCGCCAGCCCCGCCTGCAGCACCTGCCCGATCACCCCCGTCAAAAGCCCGCCCGGCCCCGTCAGCACCGCCGGCTCCCCGGACCTGGCCCGCTCCGCCAGCTGACCCGCCAGCGACGCCACCACCTCCTCCGGCAGCACCAGCCCCGGCGCCTCACCCCCGTCCGGGCCCGCCGGCGAAAATCCCCCCGCCAGGTCCTCGACTTCCCCCGCCGGAGTCTCTACTGTTGTCATCTTGACCTCCCCATGGTCGCGGCCACCCCCTGTGGCCTGCGGAAACGCTCCTGTTTACCACCCCCCCGCACAAAATTTCTGACAGACTCACCAGGCCGTGGAAGACACCCGCGCCCGCGGCAGCACCGCCCTCGGCGCGGAACGGCTGGACAAGCTCCGCGAGCGCTACGACACCGCTACCTCGTTCGGCATCACACATAACCGGCTACGGGACTGGCACGAGGGAAACCACCCCGGCTACGCGCTCGGCTGCTGGCTGCGCGACTACAAGGAGCAGGTCTTCCTGTTCACCCGCGACTTCGCCGTGGACTGGACCAATAACGTCAACGTCCGAGCGCGGCGCCAAAGCCGCCAAGCGGCACCAGGCCGTCTCCGGATACTGGCACACCCTCGCCACCCTCGCCCGCTGGTGCCGCATCAGAAGCTACCTCGACTCAGCCGCCGCCCACCGCATTACCGCACTCGACGCTATCCGCGGCGCACTCACCGGAAGACCCTGGCTACCGCCACTGCCCACCGTCCGCGGCACCCCGTGAATGGACACCCGCGCACGCCTGCAAACATGCTCATTTGAAGCCATGCTGGAATCCGGTATTACGAAGTCGCGCTACAAGTAGCCAAGAGCATGATCACCGACCGGAACGCCCGCCTATCCAAGCTTGTTGGCCACCTGGGAGCCGACGGCAACGTCAACGCCGTAAAACACCTACTTCGGGACTGCGCCCAGTACGTTGATGCCGCGTACCTGGCCTGCCGCTCACTTGCGCAAGCTCAGCCAGCATACGCCCAGATGATCGCGAACGAGATCACCGCATCCGGCTGAAGCACGTTTGGACCACGGACGTGGGCCATGGAGCCAGGATCGCGATTATTCTTAATCTGAAAGATCATTACGCTGAGTAACTGCTCCGGCGATTGATCGTGGAATGATTCGTGGGGTGACTCATGCGCCGGTCCTGGTGCGATGTGGGCATTTGAGAGCAGTTCACCAGGCTGTCCGTGCAGGCAGCGCGCACCGGGGCGGCGGGGCGGGTTTCTTTTAAACCCGTGGGTTCAGGGTTCGATCCCCTGGCGCCCACCAGCGGCCTTCAGCCTGACAACGCGCGCACGCCCTGGCGGACTTTCCCAGCGGCCACGTCCAGTTCCCTGCGGCCGGGTCGGCGCCGTGCCGCCTTGATCTGGAACCCGTCACCGGCAGTCCGTGGCAAGACATGCAGATGCACGTGGAATACCTCCTGGAACGCGGCCTGGCCATCGGCGAGGAACAGGTTCACTCCCTCACAGACCAGCCCGGAGCGGCGCAGCGCCCGCGCCAGTCGGTGGCCAGCCCGAAACAGGTGCGCGCCGAGATCTTCATCGAGAGCTTCCAGATAGTCCACATGGACACGGGGAACCACCAGCACGTGCCCATGGATCAAGGGCCGGATGTCCATGAAGGCGATGACGTGCTCGTCTTCACAGACAAGACTCGACTCCGCCCGCCCCGCGATGATCTCGCAGAACACGCACGCTTTTCCATTTCCGCTGGCGACTTCATGAACGAATTATTCCGCGCCCGCGAGCGTGAGTCCTGCAACGGGCTAAGCGGAACCGGAAGGCCCAGACACCGCACTCATGCGGCCTGGGCGCAGCGATGCCCGGCCAGTGGGGGCAACTAGGCGAGGCTGGGTGCGCTCAGTTCCTATCCAGCAATCAACTGGACAGCCAGTCTGGATTGCGCTCTGCGCCCAGTCGGCTACCCCGTCACGCCGCCATCAACCTGCACTCGCCGATCGCCCGTCCGCCCGCCCTGCTGGCCCCGTTCCGGGACGGCGCCAGCCATGATCGTTCCCACGTGGTTCCCAGTTGGGACCCCAAGTGTTCGAAGAAACGTCGGGACGGCGGGATTACATGAACCCGCGACCCCTTGACCCCCAGGAATGCACCCGCATCCGCCGCCAGGTCACCCAAGATGTTTCTGCAGCTCAAGCCACGCGCAGGTGAACATGTAGAAGCGGCGCCACACCCTGTGTCCCGCACCCTGCGTAGCGTTGCCGAATTGAGCCCTTATTGGAATTCAAGGCGGCTCCGCTGCGCTCCGCCGCTCCCGGCGCCGCCCGCGCCACGCAAAGCCCTGGGGGGCCGCTCGCGCGGGCGCGCCGCACGAGGACCTTGCAAGCCGCGGACCAACTGGCCCATCCGGCAGGCGGCGGTGTGCGTGGGCCCGTCTTCCTCAGACGGTGCTTCACAGCGGAACGTCGCGCTGATGGAATTGAATCGGTGCTGGGCGTGCTGGACGGTGTCGATATCTCGGGTTGCCTCGACCGATTGAATCAGCCGCGACGGTGGGCGAACATGGAGGCCATGTCCTACGTCTTTCCCAGCGACGTGGACGAGCGGCCGATCTCGGTGATCGGCGGCGGGACGCTCGGCCGCCGGATCGCCATGATGTTCTCGGCCGGTGGCAGCCGGGTGCATCTGTTCTCTCGCTCCGCCGGCTCGCGCGAGGCCGCCAGACGCTTCGTCGACGAGCACGCGCCGGTTGTCCGGGAGCGGCTCGGGCTCGCCGCGGGCTCGCTGGGCACGGTCGAGCTGTTCGGCGCGCTGGAGCCCGCCGTGGCCACGGCGTGGCTGGCCGTCGAATCGGTGTCCGAAGACCTGGCGCTCAAGAAGCAGGTGTTCGGCGAACTTGATCGCCTCGCCGCGCCCGACGCGATCTTGGCGACGAACTCGTCGTCGTATCCCAGTAGCCGCCTGCTCGACGCCGTCGAGTCCCCCGAGCGGCTGCTGAACGTCCACTTCCAGATGCCGCCCGAGCTGATCGCGGTCGAGCTGATGTCGTGCGGCCGGACCGACGCCGCGGTCATCGACGCCCTCGCCGGGCGGCTGCCGCGGTACGGGCTGGTGCCCTTCACCGTGATGCGCGAGAGCGTCGGCTTTTTGTTCAACCGCATCTGGCACACCACCCGGCGCGAATGCCTGATGGTCGTCGCCGAGGGCGTCTCAACCCCTGAGGAGGTCGACCGCATCTGGCGACTGTCGCTCGGCACGGCACTGGGACCGTTCCGGCTCATGGATCGGATCGGCCTGGATGTCACGCTTGCCGTCGAGGAGCACTACGCCACCATTCGCGACGGCGTCCCTACCGCCCCACGGGAGTTGCTGCGCGGCTACGTCGACGAGGGGTTCCTCGGCCTGAAGTCCGGCAGGGGCTTTTACGACGACTACGGCGACTGACCGCGGACGACCCGAGCGGTCGCACGACGGCGTTCGTGCAGCCTCGCGTCGGCTCCTGCGGCGCTGCAATCCACGCCTCGAGCCCGGTCTCGACCGCCTTGTAAGCGACGACCGATCGCCGCCTGAGCGGTACAACGGGCGTGCGGCGCGTCGCGTTCGACCTGCCCGACGAGTCGAATGAGCGCGATACCGCGTCGCATGCGGGGATCGCCGAATGCCCGACGCACGCACGCCAAGAAACCCGCCTGTCTACCTGGCCTCCAACAGCGCTCTGCTCCGATGGACGACGAATCTCAGCGGTGTGTCGGGCCCGACTGTCCGCGCAGTTTGCCCAGCTAGGTCCAACTGATCGTTGACGTGGCGCTGCTGGTGCCGGACGGCGAGCCGGTGCTGGTGGCCATCGATAACACGCTGTTCAAGCGAACCGGGCGCAAGGTGCATGCCATCCCAGTTCTTAAAGGCGGCGACCGGGATGAGGCCCGCCGCTAGTCGGGTGAGGCGATCGCCACTGGCCCCTCATGGTCTGCCCGCTGTTGGGGCATCGTGTACACGGCGCGTAGGCCCAGCCCGGCGATGTCCGATTTTGGGAGCAGAATGGGAGCGGCGAGACTCGGTCAGGCGGCCTCAGACGCGGTGATCGTGACCGTACGTAGGCCGCAGACCTGTGCGGACGTCGTTACCTGGCTTGTTTGGCCGGTGGAGCACTGTGTTCGCATCGAAGTGCTCGTCGGGAGTGGGCTGCGCGGCCCCCCGCGAGCGTGGCCCGTCGCGCGCGCAACGCCCAGAGCTCCTCCGACGGATGGCGGGAGAGACTGCCCGGCACAAGCCGACCTGTAGGACGCGCCGTCGGGTGTTCTCATCGAGGGAGCCGCGAGCACCAAAGGCGAGGAAGCATTCAAGACGCTACTCTTGGGCGCTGATCTCTACGACTGGCGAGATGACGAGGAGTTCCGGCGCGGCAAGGACGGTCTCCTGCGCGGTGACCTCGTCGCGACGCGCCACATAGCCGGAAGGGAGGACACTGGCGTGCTGCATGGCCCGTCTCGAAGACTGCTTAGATATCACCAGACCCCCGGTCGACACGCCCCCCCCGGAGTGGGTCTTCGTTGAGCTGCCACTATCCCCTCCGGAAACCTTAGTCCCCCCTATTGCCCCCCACCGGCCGTTCGGATCTTTCGAATCTAGGCTTTGACCCGGACGGAGCCCCCTTACGGAATCGAACCGTAGACCTTCTCCTTACCATGGTGAGGGGGCGTCGGTCCGCACCAGTATTCAGGATGCCGTCGCTGTTCGCCGCTTGCGTCCAGGCCTCTTCTGGCCCTGCTTCGGCACGATGTCCGGGATCTCGCCGTCGACGCTCCGGAAGATCCGGTCCATGACCTCGGCGCCCTCTTGCAGGACCGGCCGTAGCTCCTGCCGGTAGACGGTCTCGGTGACATGGCTGCTGGCGTGGCCGGCGAGCCGGGCGATCTTCTCGATCGCCATGCCATCGTCGGATAGCAGCGAAACGAACGTGTGCCGCAGGTCCCGAGGCGCCCAGTCCCTGCCAAACCCGGCCCTCTCGCAAACGTCCTGGAACATCTTCCGGATGTGCCTCGCACCCAGCGGTGTACCGGTCGCCGTGGTGAATACCGTGCCGGTGTCCTGCCAATGCGATCCGGCCGCCGCCCGCTCAGCCGCCTGGTCTTCCTGCCACTCCCTGAGCGCCCCGACGGCCATCTGCGCCAGCTTCAGCGCGCGGCGGGACCTCGGGGTCTTCGTGTCTCCTCCGGCCCGATCCGCGCGCAGCACCGCGACTGACGGAGGATTGCCGTCCAGGTCGACGTCCTCCTCCCACCCGATCGCCCGGGCTTCCTCGGGCCGCACGCCCGCCATCAGGCTCACCGTGATGTAGGCATGCATCAGCGAGGCCGGCCGACGGGGATCTTTCAGCCCGGCGTGCAGCTCCAGGACTGGCAGATCTCGTGACGCGAGGATCAGGGCCGCGGCCTGGGGAAGCGAGAAGGCCCGCCTGCGCGCCGGCCGTTCCGTTGGGTGTGTCGATGAGCGCGGCCACGTTCCGGCCGACCTTGCCCTTAGCCTCCGCGTACCGGATCGTCCGGCACAGGGAGTTGTGCGCGATCTGCAGCGACCGGCTGGACAGCTCGCCGGTGAGGGAGTTCAGCCCTGCCTCGACTTCCTCCGCTGTGAGGTCCGCAGCGTCTTGTGGCCAATCTTCCCCAGCAACGGGGCCAGGGCGTCCCGGTAGATCTGCCGGGTACATTGCCGCCGCCAAGTTCCCCGAGGCCACCCAGATCGTGGACCTGTTCCACGCCCGCGAGCACCTGCACGACCTCGCCCGCCGCCTGGAGTTCATGCTCGGCGACCGTAAAGACGACTGGCTCGCCGCCCGCCTCGAGGACCTGGACCACGGCGACATCGACGGCATCTGCAACGCCGCCCGCGCAGCAAAAAAAGTGCAGCAACCACACCAGACCACATCGACCCTATCCGGCCGACACAAGCCCCTGATCTGCATCAATGACCTTCATGGAGGGTTATCAGAAACTCTCCAGCGCAAGCTTTCGCGGATCTCCATCTAATTATTGGTAAAGTTCTGAGACGGTCTTCGGGGCGGCTGGCCTGCTGGCAGCGGAGCGTGGTGATCGCGTCGGCGCCGGCAACGGTCCAGCGCATGCCTGACAGTTTGAGGCGCTGGCCGATGACCGCTTTGCAGCCGGATTCAACAAGGCCGGAGCCGACGAACAGGCCGCGGGAGCGGAACCAGTGGTAGCGCATCCGGGGCGCGTTGTTCTCGAAGTAGCCCAGGGCTGTGTCCAGCTGGTCTTTCTTGACGCCTTGGAGGGGGTAGGCGCGGGCGGCGTTGCAGATGCCGTCGAGCTGGAGGAGTCCCGGTCGCGGACCGGGTAGCCGTCCTCGTCCATTTTGTCCTGGGTGAAGAAGACGCCGAGCTTGACCTCGCGGGTGCGGGCGCGGCCGTCCTCGCCCTTGCCGTCCCGCCCGGCCGTTTCCCTCGCGGTCATGGGCACGCCGGTGCCGTCGATCGCGGCATAAAGCTTGTCCGGCAGCGGATCCGGCGGCAGCGGTACCAGCTTCCGGGCGGTGATCAGCCCGGCGCGCTCCCGGGCAGCCCCGGCCGCCGCGGCGCCGCTAGCCTCGGCTGCCCGCTCGACCCGCTTGACGGTCAGCCGTACCCCGGCCAGGCTTTCCAGCAGCCGGGCGGCCTTCGCGAACGGCCCGGCGGCAGCGGCCTGGTCGTTCATCGCCCGCAGCCCGGGCGACATGGACGCGCCTGCCACGCCGAGCTCTGCATCGCGCGGGGCCAAGCCGTGACCACAGGATGCGCAGTGATACCACACGCGCGGCAAAGTGACCGCCCCGAGCACCGTGTCGATCACCTTGTCCCGGTAAGAGACAAACTCGGCCTCATGTCCGTGGCCGCACGGCACCCGCGGGCCGCGGTGGCCGGGATCGGCGGCCAGCAGCTTCTCCAGCATGCCGCAGCCCGCCTGCAGCATCCCGGCGCGGATCACCGCCTCGGCGGTTTCCAGGCCCGCATCGCCGCAGCCCAGCGACCGGGCCGCTTCCGCCGCCAGGCGGCCTACCTCGGCGGCCTTCTCCTGCGCGAGCGCCCCGCAGAGCCCCCTTTTCCGCCCTCCGGCACCGAGGGCGCATCCGTTCCGGCGGCGGGCCTGGCCTCACAGATCTTCTCGTTCACCTCCGCGATCTGCTCGCTGATCGCCGCGAACTCCGCATGCCGGGCGACCTCCCGCCGCACCTTCTCCACCTCCCCGGCAGCCAGCTGCCGGCCAACAGTGCCGCGTCCCCGGGCGGTCCGGGTCCACAAGAACCTCGGCCCGTGGCCAGGATGATCCGGCTGAGCGCACCCGCAGTTCGGCTTCCCGCACTTCCGGTAGTTCTCGCTCACCGACCCGCGCCGGAAATCACCGACTGCGCTGAGCTGCGCGTACAGCCGTTCCCGCTCGGCCTCCAGCTCCGGGAGCGACGGCTCGGTCATGGGCACTCCTCATCTGGTTGTTGATGAACAACCAGACTTCCAGAATAACCTGCCCAGATGCGGGACCCCTACATATGTGTCGTGCACCCGCCCTCGGGGCCACGGGACGTTAGGCCCTCACTATCTTGCCGACCGATGCTCAAGCTCAGATCAGGACCCCGGTGCGGCCGGTCGGACCGGACGAGAAGGGCGGTGGTGACGAGCGTACGGTACCTGTCGGAGTCGCGGTGAATGATTGACCCGCTGTTGGCCCCCACTCCGCGCGGTGGACCGGTTCAGCAGCGGCCAGTGAGTTTTTGTCGCGGTGAATGATTGACCTGCTGTTGGCCCCCAGTCCGCGCGGTGGACCGGTTCAGCAGCGGCCAGTGAGTTTTTCACGCCTCTACCGAGAGGAGCAGCGATGAGCATGCTCAATCGACGGAGGTGGTCCTTAGGTCGTGGCCGCGAGGGGGGCACCGGATGAATACCACCACAGTTTCAGGCACCCCCGGCAAGCTGGCCGCCGAGAGCCGCTGGGCCGTGGAGACTCACAGGCTCACCAAGCGTTTCGGGGCGAAGACCGCCGTGAACGATGTCGAGCTCCTGGTCCCCTGGGGATCGGCGTTCGGCTACCTCGGCCCCAATGGCGCCGGCAAGACCACGCTCATCCGGGTGCTCCTGGGATTGACCCGCGCCGATGCTGGCACGATGTACCTGCTCGGATACCCGGTCCCGCAGCAGCGCGCGGTAGCTCTTACCCGGGTCGGCGCCATCGTCGACGAACCCCGGTTCCACCGCCATCTCACGGGCACCCAGAACTTGCGGCTTCTCGCTGCGGCGCGCGAACCGGCCGCGCGGGACCGCATCGGGCCGGCGCTGGAACGGGTCGGTCTGGCCCACTGTGCCGGTGACCGGGTCTCGGAGTACTCGCTGGGAATGCGCCAGCGGCTGGGAGTCGCCGCATGCCTGCTGGGAGACCTCCAACTGCTCCTTCTCGATGAGCCCATGAACGGGCTCGACCCGGCCGGAATGGCTGACATGCGTGACATGATCCTTTCAATGGTGGCCGAGGGCCGCACCGTGGTGCTGTCCTCCCACCTCCTCGACGAGGTGGAGCGGACCTGCAACGCTGTCGCCATCGTGGACCGCGGCCGGATCATCCAGCAGGGACCGATCTCCGAACTGCTGGCCGGGGCCCCGCTCGCGCTTCAGATCGACTGCTCCGAACCCGGGCGGGCCCGTGCCCTGCTCGCGGGCACCACCCTCGGCGCCCGCATCGAGGACCTACCATCGGCGCTGGGCCTGGGGATCACGCTGCCCGCGGGTACTGGACGCCACGTCATCGCCGAAATCAACCGCGTTCTCGTCGAAGGCGGAATATCCATCTACCGGCTCCAGCCGGTCCAGACCTCGCTCGAATCATGGTTCCTGCAAGTCACCAGGAGACTGGGGGACCCGGCATGACAACCCTGCCCGCCCACGGCGCACCGGCGCCGGACCAGGCACCCCAGACGGCACCCACCGGGCACCCACGCGACCGCCGGGGATCCCCGATTCCCAGCGCCGGCATGATAACCACCAAAGTCATGGAGCTGCGCAAACGGCGCGGCCTCATGATCGCCCTCATCGCGGTGAACATCGGGCTCCCGGCCGTCTTCCTCCTCATTCGCCTGCTCGCCCACGCGTTCGCGCCGCACGCCAACCCACCCGCCGGCGGCTACGCAATCTTCGGGGTCCTGGTCGGCGGCTTTTTGCCCACCTTCGGCTTCATCCTCGCCACCACGGTGGGCTGCACGGCGGGATCGCGCGACCTCACCGAAGGAATGTTCCGGCACCTGGTCGTGACCGGCCGCTCCCGGCTGGCGCTGTACTTCGCCCGGATCCCCGCCGGACTGGCGATTGTCGTGCCGCTGGTCGCGATCGGCTACACGACGGTCTGCGCGGTAAGCGTCTTCGCCGCTCCGGCCTTCATCACTGACTCGTCCGTGAACATTCCTCCGGGCCTGTCCCGCGTCGGCTTCGAGAACTGGGCCCGGGACCACGCCAAGGCGGTCATCTGCTATCTCAACTACAACGGGCCAGTTCCGGAGAATGTCACGTGCGCCGGCCCGCCTGGCTATTCGAAGTCTGCGGTCACCCCCGCCCAGCCCGCGCCCCCTGCGGCGCAAGCTCTGGCTGTCAAGATCGCCAAGCGCGAATACTCCGGCCAGAACGGGTACACCTCTATCATCCGCACCCCGTCGATCTCCCTTATGGTCAGGGCCGGGCTGTGGATCGAGCTGGAAGCGGCCGTCGGATTCACCCTCGGACTCGGGCTCGCCTCGCTGATGGGGACGAGAACCGTCCCGGTGATCTTGCTAATCGTGCTCCAGATGATCCTGACGCCGATCGTTTCCGCGGTTGACATCCCCCATCTAGAGAACCTGCAACGCTCGGTCGTAGGGCTGGCCGTGGCCCACCTGGAACCAGCCGGGCTGCCGATGGCATTCGGGATGCCGGGGGTAGCCGGAGGCCTCGCCCGCCCCGGCGCCGGGCTATCACTGCTGCCCGAATCGGCCACCCAGGCCGTCTGCGTCATCATCGCCTGGCTGGTCGGCTGGACGATCCTCGGCGCATGGCGAATGAAGACCAGGGACGCGTGAGAAAGGCCATTCTCACCACTTGGTAAGACCCCGGTCCCTTCTCGGTGGGAACCGACGCACGGCTCCGGCAGCTGTGGAACCGTGGCTTTACCGGGTGCTACCCATTGTCTCCGCCTTTTGCTCTTTGCGATATTGCTCTTTGCCGTCTCCGGTGGTCCACCGCCGCCGCCTTCCCAGCCTTCCTGGCCTGCTGGTTCGACACTTAGTCCGAGCTTGCCGTAACTTTCTGTACATTTAGCAGGCTGACCTGCGGAAACCAGTCTTGGTACGTGACTTGGTGTAGCCACTAAATATGCTAGACATCAGGGTGCTGACCTGCGATGATTGGCCCATGGCGAGTCCACGGCATGCGGGGATGTACGTCGAGAGCCCGTCCCGGATCTAGCAGGCCAAGGACGGCAGCACGCGGACCTACCAGACGCATTTGCTGCGCCGCTCGTTCCGCGACGGCGGGAAAGTGAAAAAAGAAACGCTGGCGAATCTGTCGGCGCTTCCCGACAGCGCGATCGCGGCGCTGAAGGCGTCGCTGTCCGGCTCGGTGCTGGTGGACGCGGGCGATATGTTCGAAATCGAGCGGTCTTTGCCGCATGGGCATGTCGCGGCGGCGCACGTGATGGCTTCGCGGCTGGGGCTGAAAAACCTGCTCGGCCCGGATTGCCTTGAGCGGGACCTGGCGTACGGGCTGATAATCGCCCGGGCGGTCGCGCCGACGTCGAAACTGGCCACCACGCGCTGGTGGGCCGACACTACCCTGGGCGCCGACCTGGGTATTGATGGCGCCAGCACGGACGAGGTTTACGCGGCGATGGACTGGCTGCTGTCCCGGCAGGACGCGATCGAACAGAAGTTGGCGGCCCGGCACCTTGCCCGCGGCGGCCTGGCATTGTTCGATTTGTCGTCAGCATGGCTGGAAGGGCATAGCTGCCCGCTGGGCGCGTTCGGGCATTCCCGCGACGGGAAGAAGAACCGCGAGCAGATCGAGTTCGGCATGGTCACCAGCCGGGCCGGGATCCCGGTCGCGGTCCGGGTATTTGCCGGGAACACCTCCGATTCGGTCGCGTTCGGGGAAATCATCCCGGTGGTCAGAGACAAATTCGGGCTGGATGAGGTGGTCTTGGTCGGCGACCGCGGGTCGGTCACCCAAGTGCGGATCCGCCAGCTGAAGGCGCTGCCCGGGGCGGGCTGGATCACCGCCCTGCGCGCCCCCCAGGTCGCCGCGCTGGCCCGCGATGACGGGCCGCTGCAGATGTCCCTGTCCGGCCAGCAGAACTTCGCCGAGATCACCGACGCCCGCTACCCGGGCGAGCGGCTGATCTGCTGCCGCAACCCCGCGCTGGCCGCCCGGCGCGCCGCCACGCGCGAATCCCTGCTGGCCGCCACCGAGAAAGAACTGGAAAAGATCGCCGCGCAGGCGGCCGCAGGCCGCCTCAAAGGCGCCGACAAGATCGGGGTCAAAGTCGGCAAGGTCATCAACAAGAATAAAGTCGGCAAGCACTTCATCACCGATATCGCAGACGGCCGCCTTTCCTGGCGGCGAGACGAGGACAAAATCGCCGCCGAGGCGGAACTGGACGGGATCTACGTCATCCGCACTTCCGCCACGGAAGAAATACTCGGCACCGCCGGCACCGTCGAAGCCTGCAAAGACCTCGGGAACCTCGAACGCGACTTCTGGTCGATGAAAGCCGAAGACACCGGCCTGCGGCCCATCTACCACTACCTGGAAAACCGGGTCCGGGCGCACGTCTTCTTGTGCATGCTCGCCACCTACCTTACCTGGCACCTGCGCCAGGCGCTCGGCTCTCCCCGGCTCTCAGGAATCGGCTGTATTGTTTACGCGTAGGGCGATTCGGGACATAGGCCACCGTGCACGAAGTCGATCATGGCCATCAGGGCGCTGGCGCTGCGGAAGCCTCGCGCCCTGGTGATCAGCGCATTGACCTGGGCGTTTAGCGCCTCGGCCCGGCCATTGGACGGGCCTCCGCCGAGAGTGGCCTCGATGGGGACCTTGTAGCGGGACAATGTCTTGGCAAGTTTGGTGAATTCGCGGATGCGGCACCGGTGCGCCCATGCGGTCACGCCCCGCATTAGCGACTTGCCCTTCTCGCCTTATCTGTGAGGCCGCCGACCCGTCAAGACCGAGGCGTCCATTGGATTGGATCGCAAGCGGGGTGACTTGTTTACTCCCTGCTTCCTCGTAGCCGCCGATTTGTGGTGCCGGACGGCCGGGGTCAAGGTGGAGCGCCCCGCTGGACGAACGACCTTGACGCCGGCCGTCCGGCACCAGACCATGCTGCGGCGAGGAAGCAGGGTAGGGGGTGGTTAGGTCATGGGAGGTGCACCGCCCGCCGGTACTGGTGGATGGGGTCGCGTTCGTGCGGTCCCGCCGCGCCGGGCGCCCAGCCTTATCTCGGTGCTCGGAGGGTGTGGCTCCGGCGACATGATGCGTGATGGGGTGCCCCGGCAGGGGGGTTGCGGCCGTTCATTCTTTGGAGGCTGTCCAGGCTGGGCCTGGCAGCAGGCGAGTTGCAGGAGCTGGCCGCAAGTCATCGGTTGAGGGGCGCGGCGGCGGGTGCGGGACGGCCGTGCACGCGGCGGGCTGGAGTGCCTCCTCCCCGAGATCGTGCAGCGTGTGGTAGCAGCGGCGGGCGAGCTTGCGGGCCACCGACAAGGTGGCCAGCCCGGCGTTGCGCCGGTCCCTGGCCGCGGTGTAGTAGCCGTAGTCGGGTGCGGCCGGGCGGGCGGCGCACTTGGCTGACTCGTACAGCGCCCAGCGCAGCAGCTCGGGCCCCTGGCGGGACAGGTGGCCGGCCGAGCGTTTGGTGTCAGAGGAGTAGACGGTGATGTCCAGCCCGGTGTGGCGGACCGCGTTGTCGGAGTTGGGGAACCGGCGCACGTCGCCGAGCTCGGCCCAGATTGCCACCGAGGTGACCGCCCCGACGCCGAACTGGGTGGAGCGCAGCGCCCGGCAGCCGGGCTGGCGGCGTGACAGCAGGTTCAGCTGGCAGCGCAGCGGGTCCAGCTCGGCGGTCAGCCGGTCGATCTGGCGCAGCCCGGTCTGGACTGCCTGCCGCCCGGCCGCTGACAGCTCCACCTCGGCGACCGCGGCGCGCCCGCCCGGCGTCGCCATGCTGCCGATCGTCGGCACTCCCTGGTGGAACAAGGTGGCGGCGATCCGCTGATGCCAGGCGCCCCGCTCGTCCAGCAAGTCCTTATAGAGCCGGACGGTGGCCCGCGCTTCCAGCACGTGAGCCGGCGGGATCCAGCATTCCGGTAGATCCCCGGCCATCAGGTGCACCCGCAGGTGGCGGGCGTCGGTCTTGTCGGTCTTGGCATGCCGCTTCTTGCCCCGCAGCGCTGCGGTGTCCGCCGGCTCGGCCAGGTGCGCTCTGATGCCCGCGCGGCACAGTTCCTCCACCACGTAGCGCCAGCCGGTGCAGCCCTCCAGCGCGAACTCCACCTCACCGTGCCCGGCGAAGCGGGTCAGCCACTGCCGCAGATGCTGCCGGTCAGCCGGGGCCACCCGCCCGTGACGCAGCTCCCCGGTAGCGGTGTCGAGATACTCGAAGGTCAGCTGGCGACGATGAACGTCAAACCCGCCTACGATGCTCATGGGACCTCCTCGAGCTCCAACCCATTTGGGACAGGGACCTTCTCCCTAAGCCCGTATGTCGTAGATGCTGCTACGACTGACGCCGAGGAGGTCCCCCTCACATGGCATCTTTGACCTTGAACGCCTCGCGGATCTGCTCCTTGATCAGGTACCCCTTGTACAGCGGCTTGTTCGTGACGGCGATCTGGGCCAAGGTGCCCCGCTGGGCCGGGGTCAGCTTCTGCTGGTCCTTCCGCAAGGCCCACATGCCCGAGCCGAGGGTGGCGGCCTCGTCGCCGCGCCCGGCGGCGCGCAGTTCCCCGGCGATGCGGCGGCGCAGCTCGTCCAGCTTCTGCCCGGCCCACTTGACGACGTGGAACGCGTCCAGGCAGATCTGCGCCTGCGGCGCCTTCTCGCGGACCACGGGGTGGATCCAGTCCGCCCCGTCGGCGGACACGTGCGTCAGTGCCTTCGCCCGCTCCTCGCCGAGGTCGCCGAAGAACGCCTCGACGGTGGCCTGGCAGCGGCCCTCGCCGAGCCACACGACCTTGCTGCGGTCGTGGTCGGTGACGATGACCAGGTACTTGTCCTGGCCCTTGCCCCAGGACTTCTCGTCGATGCCGATCCGGCGCAGCCCGCCCAGGCGGTCCCGCCCGGCTGCGGCGTCCCCCGCGACCCGGGCGGTGATATTCGCCAGCGCCTCCCATGTGACCCGCAGTTCGGCCGCCGCCCGGGTCCACGGCATGTGCGCCGCCTTCCACGCCGCGAACTCCTCGAACGGCCTGCTGAACCGGTCGTCATGCCGCGCCCACGGCACCGCCGCAGTGACCTTGCCGTGCTCGGGGCAGGTGATCCGCGGCAGCTCCGATTCCACGAACGTACGCTTGCCGTGCACATCCAAGGTCCGCCACCGCTTCACATCATGCTCGACTGGCCTGCCGCGCTGGCCGCACTCCGGGCACCGATTCCGCGTCTCCTCGTCCGGCTCGACCACGATGACCAGCACCTTCTCCGGCGGACGGTCCTTGCGCGGCCACCGTTCGATGTACGTCCGCACCACGACCGCGTGCTCGGTGTCTAGCACCTCATCCCACACCGACCCAGCCAACGCCCCGCCCCCTGTCCATCACGAACCGTCACCCGCCGGCGAGGCACACTACCGGGCAACGGGCTGCCCGCTTTGGACCGGCACGCCGCAGAAACCAGAAACAACCCCAAACCTGAGAGCAGGGGAGAGCCTTTACGTGATCGTAGATCGTTGATTGCTGTCTTCACCTGTGCGAGCGAATAGCGCAGCCAGTAGTCCCGGTGGTCGCTGGTGTCGCGGAACACCCACCCTCGTTACCCTTGGGCCTGGCGAACCGGGAGTTCCCGCCCCTGATCTGCAGCCCCAGGAGCCGACCGGTTGCCAGCTGGTCGCCGGCCACGACCTCCGCCTGGGCGTCGACGCCGTAGTCAGGCAGCGGCTGCTCGCGAAACAGCCGGTCCAGGTCGTCCTCGACGGTGCCGGCCACGCGCCGTACCGCCTTGCGTTCCCGCACCTGCGTGACGCTCCGCCGCATACCCGGAGCGACCTGGCTGATGCCACTCGCGCACATCCTCCTCCGCCACTGAACACGGGTGCCGCCCCGCGCCGCAGCCCCCAGCCCGCACCGACGAGAACCTGCAGGGGCGACCGCAATCGCGATAGATCTGACCTGCTGCATCCCCGGTGCGTCGCAGGTATCCGACTGGTCCCCTCGCGGCTTTCGCCACGTGCCTTGGCGTCCGGGTGACCGTCTGTACCAGCCAGCCGGTGCGCGAGAACAGGCCCCGGCAGGCGGCTCGGTGTCGACATGGTGAGCGCGGACTACCTGGGGAACCCGGCAGCCGCCCCGTTCTTCGAGCTGGCCAGGGCTCGTGGTGCCGGCTGGCAGTTCGGCACCAACGACCCGGCTGGCTTCCTTGCTGCCCAAGGCTGGCGGGCGACGATCAACGACATAGACGAGGTGGCTTGTGCCCTGGGCCGGTGGCCGCCGCCCGGCGTCCCTGGCGATGTATCCGATCGGCTGCCGGAGCTCCTCCTCCTCCTCGAGCTTCGCGAACCGCTGGCGCTCGGCTGCGTCCTCCAGCGCCACACCTGCCTGCTCGCGGACCGGTGGTGCCAGAACGGCGACGAGTTCGGCCGGTGCGTCTTATTCGAACTGCACTGGAAACCACCACCCACGCGCCACCGCCGTATCTGCGCCGCTAGGCACCAAAGACTGCATGCACTATCCGCGGCGGGCCCGGCAATCCCAGCCGAGGGCCCAATGCCCCTTGCGCGCGCCCTGTGGACAAAGCCTCCATAGAAGCAACCGAAATGAGCGCATTTCAGCGGCATGTCACGAGGGCCGATGGCGGAAGGGTGGCGGCCATGCAGAGGATGAGCAGTCTGGACGCCGGGTTCTTCTTCGCCGAGAACGACAGGACACCGCTCCAGTTCGCCATGGTGAGCATATTCGAGGGCGAGCCACCTTCCTACGGCGACCTCGTCCGGTTGACCCTGTCCAAGCTGCCGAAGGTGCCGAAGTACCGGCAGCGGGTACGGAAGATCCCGTTCAATCTCGCCAGACCGGTATGGACCGATGATCAGCACTTCCAGGTGCTCTACCACGTCCGGCACACAGCGGTGCCGAGTCCTGGCGGCACCGAAGAACTGCGCAATCTGGCCGGGCGGATCCTCGCGCAGCGCCTCGACCTCAGCAGGCCACTATGGGAGATGTGGCTGATCGAAGGGCTCGAAGGTGGCCGCTGGGCCCTCGTCATCAAGCTGCATCACTGCATGGCGGACGGGGTCGGCACCATTGAAATGATGGACCTGCTGCTCGACCACACCGCAGCCGAGAGACAGGCTGAGGCCGAGCCGCCGCCATGGACGCCGGAGCCGGAGCCATCAGCGCTACCGCTCACGCTTGGAGGCGTCCGGGACACGGTGGCAGACTCGATACGCCAGGCGGCGAGGATCCCAGCTCTCGCGCGCGGTCTTGGCACAGACATTGGCTTCGCAAGTGGCCTGCCCCGGTACGGGGCGCGCCTTCTCAAGCCAGGCGCGCCGTCGCTCAACGGGCCTACCTCCCCACATCGGCGGTGGTCGTGGGTACAAGCCGATCTCGATGAGGTCAAGCGAGTCCGCCGCGCGCTCGGCGGCACGGTAAACGATGTCATCCTGGCTGCGGTCGCCGCCGGTTTCCGCGACCTGCTCCGCTCGCGCGGAGTCCTTTCCGATGATGCTGTCGTGCGGACCATGGTTCCGGTCTCGATCCGTTCGCCCGGTGAGCATGGCGTGCTGACCAACCGGGTTTCCGCGGTCCTGGTCAACCTGCCCTGCGGCGAGCCGGATCCGGTGCGACGGCTGCACCTGGTGCATGAGCAGATGGAATTCCTAAAGGACAGCCACCAGGCGATCGGGCCCGATGCGCTCGTCAGGATCCTCGGCACGGCGCCCGAGTTGCTCGCCGCCACCGTGCACACCGCGCTCCTGCTGCGCCAGCCGGTGATCCACACCGTCACGACGAACGTGCCGGGCCCGCCCAACCCGCTGTACCTGATGGGCCGCAAGCTCGTCGAGCTGTACCCCTACATCCCCATCGTCATGGGGTTCCGCGTCTCGATAGGGAACGTCTCCTACCTCGGGCGGCTGTTCTTCGGGCTGACCGGCGACTTCGATGCGATGCCCGATCTGGACGTCCTCGCCGATGGCATCCGTACCGGGTTCGACGAACTCATCAAGGAGGCCGCGCGCGCCTGAGGGCGCCGCCCACCCCAGAGGTCGTCGAGCCACAGCACGCTTCGTCGGGCCTGCGCGGCGCGGTGACCGCGACGGCTACCACGTTCCGTTTCACCGGGCGGATCAGCAATTGGCCGGGGAGTGCGGCGGTCGTGGCCTCGAACGCGGCCCGGGTCTCACCCGCGGTCGAGTCGCCGACCAGGAGCACGAACCCGCTGCCGCGAGGTGCTCGCATAGGTCGTCGTCGATGTCGCGGGGCACATACGCTGGAACATGCCCTCCGGCTGTTTGCCTGCGGTGATAGCCCCCCACCGGGATGCGGATGGGCATGGGCTTGTGCGCACCGAGCAGCACTGGTCAGTTATGCCTTGGACCCTTGGCAGCCCCCCGTCGGCCAGCACCAGGCACCCATCCTCGATCTTGAGCGCCTGCTCATCACGGCGCTGGGCCACCCGTTTGTACCGTTCCTGCCAAACCGCACCGAAGGCCACGACCACTGCGGCAAATGCCGTTGCCCCACCCAGTGCCCACGGATTCTTGACGCCGACCTTTGCCAGCACGGTTGGGGTTCCGGCCAGCAGCGCCAATGCGCCGACGACCAGCGCGATCCGCTTTCTCGCCCGCTACTGTCCATCACAGTGCATCCTCCCCTGACGACAGCATGCCACCCCTGCGCCCCTCTGCCTCCGCTTGATCCCTCGCCATGGCAGACGACACGGCGCACTGGAATCAAGGCGAGACGGGTACTCATGCCTTGCGGATAGCTGCGGCTTCGGCTCGTGCATTCTCCGCTTCGGTTTCTCGCCCAAGCGTCGACGAGGTGGCAGCCAGGTTGTTCATCGACATGGCGAGGTTGGGCACAAACGCGTCGGGGGCGGGCCTTGGCGAATTCGCGGCGGATGGTGACGGCGTCCTCGATCGCCGCCAGGGCCTCGTAGTTAGCAAGCTCGGGCGCCGGATGACATTATTCCTAACCGCATTAGCAGCGCATAGCCGCCCACCGCCGACACGAGGTGGACAGCGGCCCCGGCGGCGCGGTGGACCCACGACCGGATGGCGACGGCCCAGCGTTATGGGCCGGACAGCAGACCGGGAGCCTTCCGCCCTGACGTTGAGCGAGCCGCGCAGATGTCCACGGGCGAACTTCTTGGGACAGCGGACGCCGAGCGCGACGGCGCCTTCGGCCTGGCGCCTGAGCACCGCTTGCCGCGGACCGGCCATTGAGTGAGCGCGTCGGGTGAGGCATCGAAGGGCCGGAAGCGCAGTTCGGCGTACGCGGCGACGTCGCACCGTTGCTGCCTGGGCTCACCCGCCTGCTCCCGGCGGAAGCGCAGCGTTATGCGGAACGGCGCGGCCGGCCCGGCAACGAGACCGAACCGGCGCAGAAGGTTGCCCCCGGCGGTGAGCCGGACCGGCGCGCTAATCCGAGCTTGCCGTAACTGTCTGTGCATCTAGCAGGCTTGAGCTGCGGAAACCAGTCCTGGTGCGTGACCGTGTGTAGCCACTAAAGGTGCTAGATATCTATGGCCTGGCCTGCGATGATTGGCATATGGCGAGTCCACGGCATGCGGGGATGTACGTCGAGAGCCCGTCCCGGACCTACCAGGCCAAGGACGGCGGCACGCGGACCTACCGGACGCATCTGCTGCGCCGCTCATTCCGCGACGGCGGGAAAGTGAAAAAGGAAACGCTGGCGAATCTGTCGGCGCTTCCCGACAGCGCAATCGCGGCGCTGAAGGCGTCGCTGTCCGGCTCGGTTCTGGTGGACACGGGCGATGTTTTCGAGATCGAGCGGTCTTTGCCGCACGGGCACGTGGCGGCGGCGCACGTGATGGCCTCAAGGCTGGGGCTGGGAAACCTGCTCGGCCCCGATTGTCCCGAGCGGGACCTGGCGTACGGGCTGATAATCGCCCGCGCGGTCGCGCCGGCGTCGAAACTGGCCACCACCCGCTGGTGGGCAGATACCACTCTGGGTGCGGACCTGGGCATCTCCGACGCGGCCACCGACGAGGTTTATGCGGCGATGGACTGGCTGCTTTCCCGGCAGGACGCGATCGAGAAGAAGCTGGCGGCCCGGCACCTGGAACCTGGCGGGCTCGCATTGTTTGATTTGTCATCGGCGTGGATGGAAGGGCATAGCTGCCCGCTGGGGGCGTTCGGGCATTCCCGGGACGGGAAGAAGAACCGGGAGCAGATCGAGTTCGGATTGGTGGCCAGCAGGGCCGGGATCCCGGTCGCGGTCCGGGTATTCGCAGGCAATACCTCAGATTCGGTGGCGTTCGGGGAAATCATCCCGGTCGTGCGCGACAAATTCGGGCTCGGTGAGGTCATCATGGCCGGCGACCGGGGATCGGTCACCCAGGTGCGGATCCGGCAGCTGAAGGCGCTGCCCGGCGCGGGCTGGATCACCGCCCTGCGCGCTCCCCAGGTCGCGGCCCTGGCCAGAGACGACGGGCCGCTGCAGATGTCGCTGTTCGACGACCAGAACTTCGCCGAGATCACCGACGCCAGATACCCGGGCGAGCGGCTGATCTGCTGCCGCAATCCCGCGCTGGCCGGCCAGCGCGCCGCCAAACGCGAAGCCCTGCTGGCAGCCACGGAGAAAGAACTGGGCAAAATCAGGGCGTCGGTACAGGCGGGCCGGGTGAAAGACGCTGACAAGATCGGGGTGAAGGTCGGCAAGGTCATCAATAAGCGCAAGGTCGGCAAGCACTTCATCACAGACATCGCAGACGGCCGGCTGGAGTTCCAGCGCGACCAGGAAAAGATCGACGCGGAGGCGGAACTGGACGGGATCTACGTCATCCGCACTTCCGCCGCGGAGGAAAAACTCGGCGCCGCCGAGACCGTCGGAGCCTACAAGGAGCTCGGGAACCTCGAACGCGACTTCTGGTCGATGAAATCAGAAGACATCGACTTGCGGCCGATTTACCACTACCTGGAAAACCGCGTCCGGGCGCACGTGCTGTTGTGCATGCTCGCCACCTACCTCACCTGGCACCTGCGCCAAGTGCTCGCGCCGCTCACTTTCACCGATAATCAGAAACCAGCCCGCGAAGACCCGGTAATTCCCGCACGCAGGTCCGCCGCCGCAGCGGCGAAAGACACCGCGAAAATCACCCCGGATAAGCTGCCCATCCGCGGATATCAGGAGCTGGTCGCCCACCTGGCCACCCTCACCAGGAATACCGTCAGCTTCGCCGGGCAGCGCCTGGAAAAACTCTCAGCACCGACCCCTGAACAACGCCGCGTATTCGAGCTGCTCAGCAAGCCGATCCCGCTCCGCCTCGGCGCAGCGTAACCAGCGTAGCCACGAACGGAGGTCCCCGCCAGGCCCGATCAGACACCAAAACCCCAGGTCAGCACCAGCAACCCCGCTTTACAAGATCACGTAAGGACGGGCTAATCCATGTCCCCCGGACGAACCCAGGTGAATGAGGGGTCTATGCTTCCGCCTGCGAAGGGTAGCTCGGCAGTTCCGCGTCGAGCCGGTCGGCTCACGCAGGCCAGCCGACGATCCTGACATCTCGCCCGCACTATTTCGCCGTCTTCCTGGCCAGTTTCGTGGCGGGCGCGCCGGCCTTCTTGGTGATTCGAGCCGCAGCTGCCCTCTTCACCGCTTCCTTCTTCACCGCTTCCTGCTTCGCAGGCGCCTTCTTGGTCGGCGCCTTCTTCGTGGCCGACGGGACCGGCTCGGCCAGCGCAGTTAGGTCAACGACTGAGTCGTCTCCGCCGAAGCTGTTGCGGACGTAGGCGTCGGCGGCCCAGTCGTTATCCCACCGCTCACCATCGAGGAGGTAGCGGAACCGGTAGGTCTGCCCTGGTTCGAGGTCGACGGTCAGGCTGAATCCCCCCTGTGCGTCGCGGCGCATAATGTCGGCGTCGGCCGACCAGTCGTTCCAGTCCCCGCATATCGCCGCAGTCTGGGCGCCCACAGCAGGATCGACGGTGAATATGACGCGGGCCTTAGCTTCTGCTCCCCTGGACTTGATCATCTTCGTCTCCGCTCTGCCCGGCTTGCGCGCCTCGGCCGACCCCCGGCTTGCTAGCCGACGCGGGTCGTGAAGGGTCGGCGGGCTCGGGTAGCCCGAGCCATCGATACCCCTACCAGTCATCGCACCCATCCTGACTGCGACGATCCACCCTAACCTTCATGCATGGCCACGTTAGCTGACCAGCGGCCCGCCGCGCCGGTGACGCCCTGAATCGGGCCGGCCCGGTCCCGGTCCCGGCTCTCGATCAAGTTCGCGCCGTCGAGACCTATTCCGGTCCCGGTAGACGTCGAACTCGGGCCGCGACAGCTCCGGAGAGTTGGCGTTACCGCCGCGGCGGTGGTGATCACGGCCGGGCGTACTCGCCGCGGGTTGCCAACCACAGCATGCTCATCCGCATCCAGCGGCTGCGCGACGCGTGGCTGCGGCTGATGATCTCCGGCCGGTCGCTCAGGGCTAACGCTAAACCTGTCATCGCCCTGGTTCCCACAGGCAGGCGGCGCGAATGGTGGGCTGTGGCCGCAGCGGCCATTTCGATCCTGATGACGCTGGCCAAGGCCCCAGGTCGAACCGCCTGCCCTGCATGGTGGGCTGGCGCATGGCGTCGGTGCTTTGGGCGGAGATGCGCCCGTCAAGCTCACCGCCGTGCGGCGGCAGGAACTTCGCCGCGCCGAAGGCGGCGGCCGCGGCTCCGGTGGCGGGGTCTTCGACCACACGGCCGGGAGGGAACGGGTCACGGGCGTGAAAGACAGCCGGGCTTTCGGCCCACACCAAGTGCACGGTGTTACGCGCGGGTGTGACACCTGATGCCTTACGGGTGACGGAGCCAGGTCCTTCATCAGCACTTGGCCGACGTTGGCCTCTTGCATCAAGGATCGGGAGCAGCACGCTGGAGATATGACATGGGAGTGCATCTAAAGAGGACGTGATCAAGATGTTCACCCGCCATTTGCACAAGCATTCGGACAGGCCCCGTGCCACTCACCGCTTGCGGGAGTGGCTTCGCCGTTGCTCGCCGTACGCTTAGCACCGCATCCGCATCCGGAGGACAGCTGATGGGCTGAGCGCTGCCGAGGACAGGATCATGCCAAACCGTGGGCAACCGCGTGGAGCGGTCGTCGGCATCTCGCAGGGAAGTGCTCACCGCGCAGGCGGTCTATTCCACGCTAATGGGGCGCGCTCATGAGCCACGCAGCCCGCGCGCCAACGCTTACCGGATTCGCACACATCCGGCGGTGCTTGGGGCAGCGGCACTGTCTACCGCCGACGGGCCCGACCAAACTTGTCAGCCTGGCTAGGGTCTGGCGAGGGTCGCCAAAGCCTTGCGATGCCGTCGGCTTCCCGTGCATTGTCTGGGTCCTGCGCCCAGTTGGTACGTTGCGCGCGGTCGCCCACTGCGGTCACGCAAACGGCCCAGTCTTGACAAGCTTTCGTGCGGTCTGATCATTGGTCGGGCCCTCGCCGAACGACGGGCACAGCGCCGGAACTGCCAGGGTCGCCGCTGCGGCGTCCGCCTGCTCCGGTGCGAGGAACCGGGAGATCGACGCGACCAGCCGCGCCAGCGCCTCCCGGCCGGCCCTTGTCGGCACGGCCGAAGTTGTGGATCACCTTGGCGACGGGGCTGCCGGTGCGCGGGTGCCGCTCGTTGTGCGCCAGCTGCAGGTAAGACACACGCTGCCGTCCTTGTTGACCCGCCGGGTCTCACACAGGTACACGCCTACAAGCCAAGCCATGGCAGCAACCCAGCACAAGCGACACGCCCGAATTCGTGTGCCTACACCATTCCGCGGCTCAGATTCATCCCCACGTCCCTGACCAGGGAAAACGATCGTGATCAAGCTCTGATGTGCCTACGAACTGCGGAAGTCCGGCCTGGGGCCGAGTAGCGCACGACATCCGCGGTCTTGCAGGGTCGTCGGCTGCGCTGACCAGCAGCGCGGCATCCGCAGCTGCTCGATCGGCAGGTCGGGGGGCTATCGGCAAAGTTCACTCAGAGAAACTATCTTGCGAAGGTTATGGACAGTTAACTGTCATCGGACGTCGAAGGGCTGCCCCGGACGCACTGACCGCACGGATCCAGCATGTGTGGTGCCCAGGTGGTGATGGGCCTCGTCGGACCCGGGCTTTCCCTCCGCCGGGTCGGCAGATGGGCTGGCTCCACTTGCTAAACCGGCACGATTACGTCTGGGCGGTGCCGCGCAATTCGATGCCCCGCCACGATGGCGGGTGTTCGGGGACCGAGTCAGGCCCGCTGAACCTTTCGTACACGCCCACCGTCGTGAAGTGCTCGGACTCCCCCGAAGGGACGTCTAGCTCGGGCAGGAAGAAACCGAATCTCTCGCCGCCCATGTCGACTGTTCTCAGCAAAGGAACGGAGACGAGCGAGCCGAGCGCTGTCTCATCCGTTGTAATTTCAGTACCCGTGAAGTTTATTGCAGTGGACCTACCGTCGTTGTAGATTAGCGCCGGAATCCCGGGAGTAATGCCGATAGTGTACTCAACTTCGATGTGGTGGTGCTTCAACACAAATTTGTTCGCAGACATAGGTCCCCCAACTTTCCTTGGACGTCGAGCCTGCAGTGGTTCCTTCCTGGCTCACCAGCATACTCAGGGGGCGGCGAGGCCACCCGATATACATCGAGCCGGTTGATTTTCCCCAACGGGGCTGTCGCGGAATCGCTGAGGCCTGCTGTCGTGAGCCTCGGCGAAGCCCTCACCGGCGCGAGCGCACCGGTAGTTTCGTCTGCCCGACGTAATCGTCCCCAGCTGACGTATGGCTTGCACACGGGCCATCGAGCACAGTTGGTGCCATCCAGCGTCCACGTAAGCCTCAGCGATGCGCTTGAGCTTGGTGCCTCGCCGGTCACCTTGATCGCTTCGCCTTCTACGACGAGGTCGACCGGTTTCCCCGTCATCGTCACCGCTCGCTCCCAATCGGATGGCGACCCGACGCTAGCCCAGGCAGGGCCTGCGGCTGGCTGGTCCTGCTCGGCCGCTCATCGGCGTCGAAGAACACGGAACTGCTGGTTCTGCGGCACGAGGTCGCCGTGCTGTGCCGCGCCACTGCGCGGCCCCGGCTGGACTGGGCCGACCGCGCCGTCCTGGCCGCGCTGATCCGGCTGCTGCCGGAAGGGTCCGCCCGCCGCGGCCCGATCACCCCGGCCGCCGACCTCTCCCACGAGCGGATCAAGCGTAGGCCCGTTCTCGGCGGCCTCCTCAGCGAATACGAGCGGGCTGCGTAGAAGCCCAGGTCAAGACCGATGGCCGAGTTCTGGAACGCGCCCTGGGCATTTCACCCGCGAACTGGTGCATTTTCTCAGACGCACCTCGGGATGCACGGGCGTGACCACCGAACGGGCGGTGGACGTGCTAACTACCTGCTGGGCCGATGCGGGCGCGATCGGCCATATCTGACCAGAACTTCCGCAGCCGAGCCGCCCGCATCCCCTGCCAGCGAGCCCTGCGCCGGGGAATGCTTGCGCCGCCCAGGAGCGCATACTGGTGCCTGCAGAACGCCTCGCTCAGTTCCGCGCGGTGAGGCTGCAGCCCCTTCGGGGGATAGGGACAGAGTTCAAACGAGCAACCACCACGGCAACTGGTCCCGGGCTGGTGGGTCGCGGCGGTGCCGACCGTCCGGTGGGGTTCCAGCGGCCGACGGTCCCGCGTGATGCACGGCGGCAGGTCGTGCCGGTCCGCGCGCCGCCACCGCGGACGGCCAAGCCCCTGGCAGTAGCCGGTGCCGACGTGCCGCTGCCAGCCTGCTTCCAGCGGGCAGTGATCACCTATGGCTAGGCCGAAGTTGCCGTAGTTCTCCGCAGTCCAGGACGGCGGCGGCTTGGGCCTGTTGCAGCCCGTGGTTGAGTCCTTCTGGGTCATCTGCGCGCGTGTCGCCGCGGCGGCCTGCTGCGCGATGATCTGCTCGAGTTCCTTGTCGGCCTGGGCGGCTCCGGACAGGTGGCAGAATATGTTGGGGTCAGTTGGGTAAATTGCCCGCCCTGTCCTTGACGGCGACATGGTTGCCGTCAAGTCCGCATTTGCATTATGGCTGGCTGCCACCCGTGGCTATGCATCTCACTTCACGCGCTTGCCGGGCGGCCGGCAGTATCTAGTTTGTTGGAGCATCTCGATAGCCCGCGCCGCCAGGGCAACTCACCCCAGCGGGGGTGGGCGCCATCGGACGCATACCCAGAAGTGGGTGATCTGAGTGCAGCCTCCCGAACGTTCGCACTTACCTTCTGGCACCCCGATTCGGCAGGGAGGATGTGGATCAGAGCTTCCGGCCCTGCTTCCCCGTTTTTGAGATGGTTCGGGCATAGGGTCGGGAGCCTGGGTCCCGGCCTGACCTCCGAATCGGCCGACGCCGCTCGGGCTGTCGACTGCGCGATCTCCGTCTCCCGGTCCCCGTGATCCAGGGCGCCGGCGTTGCCCGCCGCCCAGGTCAGCATCGACGCGAACTGCCCGGCCGGGGCGGCCAGCGCCGCCGCCAGCTCACCGCTGACCGGACACGAGGTCCCGTCCTCACCGGTCATCGTCACCGTCACCGAAAACCGCCAGCTCCATCGCCGGTCCTCCGCCTGCCGAGGGGTCATTTCCCTCCATGATCCCGGAACCGGCCCGTAAACCAGCGGAACCCGCGGCCCCGGAACGTTCCATAAATCACAGACGCTCCGCATTCCAGCCCACGATTCAAGGCCCGGCAACAACATCATCCTCCTGTCGTCTGCCATGAGCATGGGACCACCTGCTGAGAGTTGTTGCCACGGGGATGGGACCACCTGGTTTGCCAGTTGATGGACCACCCTGCTGTGATCTTCCGGTTCATTTCGGACTTGGAGAGACGGCAGGGGATGGCGTTCCGGGAGGTTCTGGTGACACAGGTGAAAGAGGTCTTGCGGGCGTGGCTGGCCGGGGCGGGGAAGCGGCCGGCGGGCAGGCGCGCGGGCGTGGACGTGAAGACCGCCAGCCGGTATATCAAGGCGGCGCAGGCGGCGGGCTTGGCCCGTGACGGGGATGAGTCGCAGCTGACTGATGAGCTGCTCGGGCAGGTGGTCGCGGCGGTGCGCCCGGCCCGCCCGGCCGGGCACGGCGCGTCGTGGGAGGTGCTGGGGCCGGTGAAGGCCGATGTCACCGGGTGGGTGAAAGACGGCCTGACGCTGGTGAAGATCGGGGAGCTGCTGGAGCGGCGGGGGACGGTGGTGCCGTACCGGACGCTGGCGCGGTTCGCGGCAGCGGAGTGCGGTTACTCCTCGTCCCGGCAGAAGGTGACGGTGCCGGTGGCGGACGGGAAGCCGGGCGGGGAGGTACAGCTCGATTTCGGGTACCTGGGGATGATTGCCGACGGGGACCGGCGGCGGAAGCTGCACGCGCTGGTGTTCACCGCGGTGTTCTCGCGGTACTGCTTCGTGTTCTTGACGTTCTCGCAGACCACGCAGGCGGTGATCGCGGGCTGCGAGGCGGCGTGGGCGTTTTATGGCGGCATGTTCGCGGTGCTCGTGCCGGACAACCTGAAGCCGGTGGTGGATCGGGCGGACCGGCTGGAGCCGGGGTGGAACCGGGAGTGGCTGGAGTACATGCAGGCCCGGGGCCTGGCCGCCGACCCGGCCAGGGTCCGCTCGCCGCAGGATAAGGGGCGGGTGGAGTCCGGGGTGAAGTTCGCCCAGCGCAGCTTCTTCGCCGGGGAGCAGTTCACGGGCCTGGATGATGCGCAGCGCCGCGCGGAGGACTGGTGCCGGGTCCGGGCCGGGATGCGGGTGCACGGCACCACCCGCCAGCGGCCCGCGGAGGTGTTCGCGCAGCTGGAGGCGCCGGCGCTGCTGCCGGCGCCGGAGCAGCCGTACCGGGTCCCGGCGTGGAGCGAGGCCAAGGTGGGCCGTGATTTCCATGTCCGGGCGCAGCACGCGTTCTACTCGGTGCCGTACCGGCTGGCCGGGCAGCAGGTCAGCGTCCGGGCGGACGGGACGCTGGTCAAGATCTACCACCGCGGCCAGGTGATCCGCACCCACCCGCAGCAGCCGGCGGGCGGCCGGGCCAGCGACCCGGCGGACTTCCCGCCGGGCACCGACGTCTACGCGCGCCGCGACGTGGACAAGCTGGCGAGGATGGCCGCCGCCAGGGGCGAGGCGATCGGGATCTACGCCGCGCGGGTGCTGGACACGCCGCTGCCGTGGACGAGGATGCGCGCGGTTTACGCGCTGATCGGGTTAGCCCGCACCTACGGCAATGACGCCGTGGAGCAGGCCTGCGCGGCGGCCCTTGAACTCGACGTGATCAGCGTCGCCAAGATCAAGAGCATCGTGGAGAAAGGCACCGGCAGGCAGGCCGCGCAGGCCGCCGCCCGCAGCCGCCAGGCCGGCGACGCTGCCAGGAAGGTCACCGCGGCCCGGTTCGCCCGTGATCCCCGCGAGTTCGCCACCGCCACCGGCATCCGCATGCAGGTCCTGCCTGGCGGCGGCGGCCCTGCCGCTCCCGCAGGCAGTCCCGGCGCGGACGGAGCCTGACGGGCCCGCGCCGCAGGTCACGGCGTCACGACCGGGATCCATCTCATTCCGTCCATCTCATTGCATCTCATGCTCATTTCATTTCGTTCCGCCGTGCCCGGCACGCGCGGGAAAGGACAGCCCCGATGACGACGATCACGACCCTGCCCCAGCGCCGCCGCCACCTGCCGGTACCCGGGATGCGCGAACCCGGCCCGCCTCAAGGACCCGGCCGCGCCGGGTCCCCGGCCCGGCTACTGCGAGCAGGACATTCCCGAGGACACCGGTGACGGCACGGCGGTCATGATCCGGCACACCGCGATGACCGCGTTCCGGCGCCGCCGCCAGCTCGCCGGGCAGCCGGACCAGGACCGGCCGGTCACCGCGGCCGTCAGCCGGGCCGCGGCGATCCGCGACGACGCGCTCGCCGCGATGACCCGCCTGGGCGCCCAGCTGTCCGCCGCGCTGGACCAGCTCGCCGTCCTCGGCGACCAGCTGGCCGCGGCCGCCGACCCCGAGGCCGCCGAAGCACAGGCCGAGGCAGTCCGCGCCGAGACCGCCGCCCAGATCGAGCAAGCCCGCGCCGAGACCGCCAGCCAGGCATACGCCCGGCACGCCGCCGAACTGGACGCCGCCGAGGCCCGCGCCGCGGCTGCCGAGGCCATCGCCGCGGCCGAGGCCCAGACCCGGGCACGCCAGCATGCCGAGTCCGCCGCCAGCGCCGCCGCCTGCGCCCTGCGCGACGAGCGCGCAGCCGCCCAGGACGCCATCACCGCCGCCCGCGCCGAACGCGGCACCGCCCTGGCCGCCGCCGAGGACACCCGCCGCGACGCCGCCCGCGCCCGCGGGCAAGACCAGCAGCGGCACGCCGCCGAGCTCGCCACCGCCACAGCGCAGCTGGCCGCCGCGAACGACACCATCACCACGCTGCGCGACCAGCTCACCCGCGCCGAGGCCGCCCTGGACCGCGAGCGCGCCGAGCAGCACCGCCTCACCGGCTTCCTGCACGACCTCATCACCAGCCGCCAGCACCCGGCCGGCCCGCAGGCCGCCGACGACCCCGAACCGGCAAACTGCCAGCCCGGGCAGCACCGCCCGCCGCCGCCAGGCACCGCGATGACCGCGGCGCCGCACGGCCCCCCCGCGCACACGACACCGGCACCGGCACCACGAACAGCACGATGAAAGGACACCCGATGACCCTGGCCGACCCGGTCAGCCCCGACCTCAAACGGCACCTGCGCACCCTCAAGCTCGGCCAGCTCCTGGCCACCCTCCCCGACCGGCTCACCCTCGCCCGGCAGAACAAACTCCCGCACGCCGACTTCCTCGAGCTGCTGCTATCCGACGAGGTCACCCGCCGCGAGAACGGGTCAGCCGCCCGCCGGGCCCGCGCCGCCGGGCTCGACCCCGACATGCGCATCGACACCTGGGACGCCACCGCCGCCGTCCGCTATGACCAGCAGCTATGGAACGAACTCGTCAGCCTGCGGTTCGCCGAAGCCGCCCACGGCGCCCTGATACTCGGGCCCGTCGGGGTCGGCAAGACCTTCCTGGCCACCGCGCTGGGCCACATCGCCGTCCGCCGCCGCCTCACCGTGCACATGGCCCGCGCCGACCACCTGTTCAAACGGCTCAAAGCCGCCCGGCTGGACAACAGCACCGAAGCCGAGCACCGCCGCCTGGCCGCCGTGAACCTGCTGATCATCGATCTATCCGGCGTCCTCGGCCCCCGTCCGTAACGTCAGCCAGCGTGGCCGAGCTGCTGTTTTCCCACGTCGGCGTGTCGTTATCCAAGGTCCCACACCAACGTCGGCGACGTCGGCATGATCACCTGCATGGGGGTGCAGCGTGTCCTGCTCGACGGGCAGCGGACCTGGACGGTGACCGGTGAGGATCACCTTCCGGTCGGTCCGGTCGAGGAGTACCTGGAGTTCTTGCGGGTGGCGCAGCAGTCCTCGCCGAACACGGTCCGCTCGTATGCCACGTCGCTGGCTCGCTGGTGGGGGTATCTGACAACCGCCAGGACGGCGTGGGACGCGGTGACCTTGCCGTTCTTCATCTCTTTCGTGGCCGCGCTGCGCACCGGGAACCCGGCGGGGGTGACCCGGCTCCCGGTCGGCGAGCAGGCTGAGCGCCTGGCGGAGTCGACGGTCGCGGCCCGGGTCACGGCGGTGCTGTCGTTCTACCGCTACCATGCCGACGTCGGCCAGGTGCCGGTGGCCGGGAGACTTTACCGGATGAGCAGCCACGGCGGCCGCTACGTCCGGGGCTGGTGCACCTGCAGCGGGGCCGGGACCGCCCCGGCGCAGCGGTCCGGGTGCGCCGGGCGGCGGCCCGGCCGGTGCCGCTGCTGACCCCAGGCCAGGTCGAGGCCATCATCGACGGGTGTGCGCGGTGGGATGCCGCGGCGGGGCAGTGGTCAGGGTCGGTCCGGGACCGGCTGCTGTTCGCCGCGCTCGCGGGACGGCATGCGGCTCGGCGAGGTGCTGTCGACCCGGCATTGCGACTGGAACGCCGGGCGCGGCAAGACCCCGTTCATCGAGGTCGTCCCGCGCCAGGATCACCCGGCCGGGGTGCGGTGCAAGGGCAGCCGTTACCGGCGGATCTACATCAGCGATGAGCTGGAGCGCCTGCACAGCGAGTATGTCTGGCAGCTGTGCGACGCCGGGGCGCACCAGGTGACCGACCTGGCGACCCATTTCG
Organism: uncultured Actinomycetota bacterium; assembly: GCA_963727015.1. Lineage (GTDB taxonomy): Bacteria > Actinomycetota > Actinomycetes > Streptosporangiales > Streptosporangiaceae > DATFVJ01. Next base: position 179,618 of record CAVSEV010000014.1, read on the forward strand.
TGTTCGTCAACTTGCACCGCGGGAAGTGGCTGGCCCCGCTGCGGCCGGAGACCGTCTATGACCGGGTTGACGCGCTGAAGCACACGCTCGGCGACGCGGTCCCGCCCGGATGGACGCCGCACTGGTTTCGTCACACGCATGCCACGGCTTTGCTGCTGTCCGGTGCCCGTGAGCATGTCGTGATGCGCAGGCTCGGGCACGCCGATATCCAGACGACGCTGAACTTGTATGGCTGGGTGACCGAGGACGCTGAGCTGCGGGCGCTGGCGGACTGGCGCGGCTTCTGCTCCGGGTGGCGCGGCTGGGAAGGCGGTTCCGGTGAGTAACCCGCCCCGTCACCTGCACGCGGCCGGCACGCGCGGACCGGTGGACCGAGCGCCGCCCTTGTCGCGGGACTTGCCCCGCCATTCACCGGGACCGTGTTCGACCCGGCTGATCCAGTGCTAGCCGAATTCTGTGCCGTGGATCGCGCGCCGTGCTGCGACGGACGCGCTGCCGGTGCCGATGCAGCGGGAGATCTGCTGGTGGCTGGCTACCTGCCACGCCAACGGGGAACGCGTCGTGGACACCTGCGACTGGAGACGGTGGACCGCGACTGCGTCGGACGTGGCGGCCGAGCGGCCGCAGGTCCGGTCATTCTCCGACCTGGCCCTGGCCGAGTGGATGACCGCCTGGAGCACAGGTTCCACGCCGATCACGGCCGGCTCCCGCCCAGGCAGCCGGGACCGGGCCGAGGCCGCGCTGCGCGGGATGCTGCCCCGGCTGGCGATCCGCTACAGCGACGAGCCCTGGTGGAAGCACGAGTGTGGTGCCTGCGGTTCGACCCGCGGATCCCTCACCGCGAGCACGAGCCCCACGGGGACGCCTCCGTCCGGTGGGATAACATCGCGCCCCGGTGGCTGCGCGAGGGCTCAAGTTCTACCTTACATCCTGATGGAAGCGGGGCAGCTGACCTGGTCCACGGTCGCTGCCGTGGCGGGTGTTCGCGGCCCGGTTCAGCGAGTTCGCCATCTCCCGCGGAATCGGCCATCCCGCCCTCGTGGCCGACCCGCCGGGCTGCGGCCGATGGCGCTGGAATTCCGGGCGTTCCTGCGCCAGTGGCGGCGAGAACCACCGGCTCAGAAGGAACGCGGCGGCCCGCTGGATGACCGGTCGGTCGCCTGCACCCTGCGGGTGATCGGGAACTTCTACCGGGCGATGAACGATTACCGGGCCGACGCGGCCGCGGCGACCGGCGATGCACGGTGGCTGGAGCTGACCGAAGCCCACGCCCGGCTCTACCGCGGCGAGGAATTCCGCGCGGACGGGCATCCGGGAAGCCGACGAACGCAACTACATCAGCGACACCGACCTGACCCGCATGCTCGCAATACATCGAGCTGCTGGGCATGCCCCGCGACCAGGCCATGACCATCACCCGGGACGGCCAGGAAGCCGAAGCGGCCGGGCTCGGGCAGCCCGCGATGATGCGGGCCTGGCTGATCCAGGCGCTTACCGGGCGGCGGGCATCCGAGATCCTGCTGATGGACTTCGAGCCGCTGTCCCCGGATCCCCGGCATCGACCCGGCCGCCGTCCCCGATGGCGGGATGATCGACCGGCTCCGCTACCAGCAGACCAAGATCGACGGCGCGCCGACGACCATCCTGGTCGGCGACGATGTCGTCCAGATCATCCGGGAACAGCAAGACTGGGTCCGGCAGCGGTGGAACCTCGGGCCGGACCAGACCGTGCGATACCTGTTCCCCCGGGCTACAGGGAACCGCAAGGGCACCCGGGCCTGGGTAACCAGCCACTACGACCGGATGCTCCGCAAGTTCAGCGACGCGTCGGGCTGCGCGAAGCTCCGGCCAGGAGCTGCGTACTCCCGCAGCCACCGGCTCCGTCACACCAAAGCCACACCCTGCTCAACGCCGGCGCCCCGATCCACGTCGTGCAGCGCTACCTCGGACATCGCTCACCCGAAATGAGCATGCGGTATGCGGCGACCCTGGCCAGCACCGCCGAACGCGAGTTCCTGGCCATGGTCAAATCGGCCGCGACGGCCGCGAGGCCGGCATGGACCGCCGTGACATGCTCGACCTGCTCCAGGCCGACCGGCGCACCGACCGGATCCTGCCCAACGGCTACTGCCTGCTGCCCCCGGTCCGGTCCTGCGACAAAGGCAACGCCTGCCACGGCTGCGACCACTTCGCCACCGACCGCAGCCACCTCCCCGAGATCCGCCGCCAGCTCACCGCCACCGAGCAGCTCATCGAGCACCGCAAAGCCCAGCACCTGGGCCGCTACGGCGAGCCGATGAGCGACACCAACATCTGGCTCGAACAGCGGATCACCGAGATCCGCAGCATGCGACTGGAAATCACGGCACTGCAGGCCCAGCGCCGACGACACCGCCGTCGTCCGCGGCGCCGGCGTCTGCGGCAGGCCCGGCTACCCGGCACCAACCCGTGCCCGTCACCATCACCGGCAAGCCGGACCCGTCATGACCAGCACCAGCACGCCAGCAGCACCGCCAGCGAGCGGCGCGCCGCCGCGCTCCGCCGCGCCGCCCAGGCAAAACGCCAGGCAGCCACCGCCCGCGCCGACACCGCGATCCGCCAGCTCGTCAAGAGACGGCAGAGAAATCAACTTCAGGTCCGTCGCCCGCACCGGCGGAGTCAGCCTCGACTTCCTCTACGCCAACGACGACCTACGCACGCGGATCGAAAAACTGCGACCCAGCAGACCGGCACGCCCCGCCCGCCCACCCGCAACCCGCCGCCGCGGAAACGAAACATCGTGCACATCCTCACGACAAGCTCCGCCAGGAACGCGACGCCCGCCGCACCGCGGGCAGTGACCTCGAGAACGCACTCGCCGCAGCGCACGGCGAACTCCTCCGCCTTCGCCGCCTCCTGAACCAGCACGGCGTCACCGTCAGCTAGTGCCGCATCAGGAAACGCTCGCCCTACTGCGCTCTCAGGTACTGTCGTCGTCGTGCTGGCGTGGATCAACGGCCCGTCCGGAGGGGGCAAGACCGCGACGGCCTTCGAGCTGCAACGGCGGCTGCCGGAAGCATCGTCTGCGACCCAGAGCATCTCGGGTTCGGCCTGCACCGCATGCTCCCGCCGCCCTGCGCACGGATTTTCAGTACCTGCCAGCGTGGCGGTCCGGCGTGCGCGAGGTCCTGGACCTGATCGCACGCAACCATGAAGGCCCGGTCATCGTCCCCATGACCATGACCGACTCCCGCTACTTCACGCAGATCATCGGCGGGCTCCGCGACGACGGGCACGATGTGCGCCACTTCGCGCTGCTGGCCGACCGCGCCACGGTGCTACGGCGGCTCAGCCGACGCGGGTTCAGCTACGGGCTCAGGCGGGAGCGCTGGGCAGTGGACAGGCTCGATGAGTGCCTGGCCCGGCTGCGTGAGCCCGAGTTCGCCCAGCACATCTCTACAGACCGGCAGACAGTGCCCAAGTCGCCGACACGATCGCCCGGATCGCTGCACTGCCCATCGTTCCGGACACCGGTGGACGAGCACGGGCATCGCTGCGCCGTTACGCGACGACCCTGCGGCACATCCGCTTCGATTGACCACGCCAAGATCAACGGCAACCGCACGCCGCCGCTCCCCAGAACACTCCCGGGCATGACCGGCAGGGCAACCCTGCCTGACACGGCACCAGCCACGTTGCGGACGTGTCCGCAACGTGCCCTGCGGAAACGTGAAAAATGTATGTTCGAACACCAGATAGGTGGACGATTTCGCGCTCCAGCCGCTGGACGAGACCTCCACCACCGACTTCTACGAGCTGACCGTCGCCCGGCACCGCAACAACGCCACCATCGTCACCTCCAACCGGACCCCGGATGAATGGCTCGGCCTCCTGCACGACCAGCTGCTGGCCCAGTCCGCCGTCGACAGGCTCACCTCCACCTGCCACGAACTCGTCATCGAAGGCGACTCCTACCGCAAACGCCAGCGCCCCAGCCGCCACTCGCCTTGACGGAACCCGCCGCACACCCCAAGATGACACAACAGCCGCAAGGGTGGTCCCTAGGTCGTGGCAACACCCTGGTCCCATGGTCCTGGCAAATGACACTGGATCTCGCCTGACTCTGCGCTTTGTCCGGTGTCATGCTGATCTGCGATGCAGAGCCCTTGGCCCGGGCGGCCCGCGGCGCGTCCGGTGTAGGTGGCAGCCGCGCGAACGGTTCTTGTGGACCTTTGATAGACCCGCCGTCGACCTGCGGTGCACTTGGCACATACCGCGTGGCGATCTGGCATGGATGCTGGCGGGAGGTCAAATACGGGCGTCACCTGCGATTCCTGCGGAATCACTAATGGTCTTGGCCTGATCCGCGCACCCGTACCCGGGGGTGACCAGACAGGTCGGCGCATGAGTGACATGAGAAGCGCACGCGGGCTGCGTCCCGCGGCCCAATCATGTACGGGTGGCGGACCTGACGATCGCTGATGTGGACGAGATCAAGGAGTTCCTGGTCGGCACGTGCGACGAGGTGCTCAGATGGCTTTCTGGCACCCCTGGGAGCCTGGCTGGCAGTCTGAGGCGTACTGCGAAGTGCGCAACGGAGAGCGGCGCCCTGCGGGCGGGGCCTGGGGCGAAGCGCCGGTCCGCACTGCGTACGCGGCGGCAGCGGTGTTCCTGTTCGCGGCGCTGGACTGCCTATCCCCGATGGCTCATTCGGTCACCCTGCTCACCACCGCCTACGTCCCCAATGTGCAGGGGCGGGCGGCGATGGAGGCTGGTTCCCAGGCATGGTGGCCGCTTGAAACGGGGATCGGGGCGCGCCGCAGAGTCATCCGATCTGTGCTTATCCGCGCCCAGAGCGCCCGCTTCCTCGGCCAGGCGGTCCGGAGGGTCGATCCGGCGCTAACCGTCACCGACTACGGCGAGGATCCGCGCCGTCCTGCAGTATGCGACTGGTTTGGGCCTGACCTACATCTGCACCGACCCCGTGTGGAATGCGAGGCGAAATCCTGCCGGGTACACCAGGCGCGCCACGGAGTTTGAAAGCGCTGTGGGGGTTGGTGCCGCCTACAAGATCTACTCTGGTGCTGCCCATGCCGAGTTGTACGCGGTGATGCAAGGCTGGCGGCAGGCCGCCGCACCGGGGGTGTGCCGGCGGCGTTGGAACGGTGGCCAGGACGGGAAGCTGTCTGGACATCTGCGATCGTGAGTGCCGGGTTTGTCATGGTTCCCGCCTTTTCCTCATCGCTCTACCCGGCCGGTGGGCAACTTGGCCGCCGGGAGCAGCGGCATGACGAGCATGGAGGCCGCGGTCAGCCGGTGAGCAGCTTGCTGTCGGGCCCGGTGACCTGCTGGAGCATGGTGAGGGCGATCTGCCGGACCTGGGATGGCAGGGGCACATAGAGGTTCGCGGCGGCGTAGGCCTGGCCGTCGTGGGTGAGCCAGTTGAGCATGGTGACCAGGGCCTGACCGGTGGCCTGGTTTTGCTGGTGGGTGTAGATCAGCGCCCAGCTGTACCCGCTGATCGGGTAGCTGCTGGTGCCGGGCTGGTTGACGATGGAGAAGTCGGTCGGCGTGATGTCGGGTTTCTGGGCGGCGGCGGCGGCGATGGTCTGGGTGGACGGGAGGACGTAGTTTCCGGCCTGGTTGCGGATGGCGGCGAACGGCAGGACCAGGCCCTGCGAATATGCTTGCTCGACGTATCCGATGGAGAAGGGGGTGCGGAACACCGTGGAGGTCACACTGCCGTTGCCTTCGGCGCCCGCCCCGGCCGGCCACGTGAGCGTCTTGGCGGTGCCGACCTTGGCCGCCCAGGCCGGGTCGACGCTGGACAGGTAGTTGCTGAAGATGTAGGTGGTGCCGCTGCCGTCGGAGCGGTGCACGACGGCGATCGACGCGGCCGGGAGGGTGATACCGGGTTCAGGGCGGTGATGGCCGGGTCGTTCCAGTGAGTGATCTGCCCGAGGAAGATGGCCGCGAGGACCGGGCCGGTCAGGTGCAACCTGGCGCCCGCCGGGAGGTCCAGGTTGTAGGCCACGCCTTCGGCGCCCAGCGCGTCGGGCACCTGTGTGACCCGGCCTCCTTTGGCGGCGGCTAGCTCGCTGGCGTTCATGGGCACGTCGGAGGCGCCGAAGTCGACCTGCCGGGCGCTGATCGCGGCGATGCCCGCGCTGCTGCCCACGGCGGAATAGGTCACGGTGACCGCAGGGTGCTGCTGATGGTATCTGGCGAAGGCCAGGGCGAAGAACGGGGCGACGTACATTCGAACCCGCCCCGGTGAGGGTGCCCGGCGCGCCCGCTGGCGCTGGCCGTGGCCGTGGTGCTCGTGGCAGGCGTGGTAGTCGTGCTGCTGCATGCGCCGAGGGCGAGGACGATGATCGCGGCGGCGGCTGCCCTGATGGCTGGGTGCCTTGTGTGGTGTGGCTGAGGCCGGGCCCTTTGTTGTGCCCTGACATGG
>CAVSEV010000015.1:0-467351 GCA_963727015.1 uncultured Actinomycetota bacterium
TGCCGAACATCATGAGCGAGGCCGAGTATGAGGCGCTCCCGGCCGGTGTAGCCCGGCGGATCGAGGTGGTTCACGGTTACGTGATCGTCTGCGAGTCGCCGACGCCGCAGCACCAGCAGGTGGCCCGGCGTCTGGCGAACACGTTCGAGACCGCCCGGCCGAAAGAGCCGTGTACTCGCGTGCAGATGGAGACCGACGTGGTGCTGTGGCATGTTCCGAAGTACACGTTCCGGCGTCCCGACGTGGTGGTATACCGCTGCAAGGAAGACCGCAACGCGAAGCCGGAGGCATCGGACGTCCTGCTGATGGTCGAGGTGTCCTCTCCGTCGACCGAGCGGGAAGATCTGGTGGACAAGATGGCGCAGTACGCAGCGGCCGGGATTCCTGCTTATGTGGTGGTCCGGATGTCCGCCGATGGCGACATCATCGACACGCGAGAGTTTCACCTGGACGCTGCCACGTGCCAGTACCGGATGGAATCGGTCATGGAGCACGGTGTGGTGCTGACTTATCCGTTCAAGATCGCCGTCCCATTCGAAGAGCTGACCGAATAGGCGACGCAGGTCTCTGCGTGACAGTATCCGGGCCGCGGCCGGGGCGGGCCGGGAGACGGCGAGCTTCATGTGGCTCAGCTCCGGGCGGGCCGAAGGGCGGAGCGTGCCTGCGGCGGGAGCAGAGCCAGTAGCGGGTCTGCCAGCGGCCCGAGCGGCGCGATTGCCGCCCGGATCCACAGACCGCCCCCGTGCTCACCCTGACCGGGCTGGCCGACCGCCCCGGCATCCTGCGCGGCGCCGGCCCGGCCGGCTCACTATCGACATCGAGAACAACGGATCTGCTCGGCGAACGCGGTCGTGGCCGGGGACAGCGCGCTGTGGAAGAGGTGCCGGAGGAGGTCTGGTGCGTTGAACGGGCACAGCAGGTAATCCGGTGGCGGGGCGTCGGCCTGGCTGGCGGGCACGAACGCGCCGTGGTAGCAGTGCCCGAACACCACGATCTTGCGCCGCCCGGTCGCCGCCATGGCTAGCCGCAGCGCCAGCATCACTGGTCGGCGCCGTCAGCCAACCAAAGCCCGAATCTGCGGGAGCGGAAGTTCCGTGCCCGCATAAGTATGCGCCGACCTGCATGTGATCATTCGTGGCGAGGGACTGTGCAGTCTTTTTCTATCGTTCTGGTAGGAAATCAGATCGATTATGAATTAAGAACAGGGCGGCCAAATGCACCATCGTCTGGGCACTTAGCTGCCGTTTCGGGGTGGCCATGGGCGCGGCGCTGATCTTGTGCCGGGTTGCGGGCCAGCACCCGGCCACCTCCGCTGGGCCTACACCACCGGGAGCGCCGTCGATTCCAGTCCGGCGGTGGCGGGCGGCACGGTCTACGTCGGCAGCGGCGACGACAAGGTATACGCCCTAAGCGCCGCGACAGGATAAGGGCCGTGGCTGGGACACCGCTGCCGACCATCAGGACCGGCACTCCCACAGCGCGTGCCGCCCGCTGGAGAAAAGCGCCGGTCCGATCGTCCGGGAACCGATCCGCGAGCTAGGTCAGCTTTCCGGGAACGGTCTCCACTTGGAAGCTGAGTCCGTTGCCTTCCAGCTCTGATGACGTATAAACGGCCGACACGTGCAATTCCACGTCGCTGACGATTTCCAGGAAACCGGCAGTCAGCGGCATGGGTGATCCGGAACCACCGTAAAGCAACTCAGCGATGCGGCAGCAATCATCCATGGTTGCCGCACCGGACGGCAGGATGATGCTCTCGGTGGCGCGGGCATTAGCGATGGCGGGTTCGCGGCCCGTGACCGCTCCGGCAAACACCAGAGGAACCACGCGCTTCACGATGGTGGCTTCCCTGCATTTCGGATTGAGGATGTTGATCTCGGTCGCGTAGGTACCCGGACGCACCGGGCCGTGGCATGGCACTACCTCCTGCGCCACCGGAACTAGGTCTTCCGATGGCTGTTTGTCGGTAGCCGCAGAATCGCCTCGGGGGGGTCGAGCGCGAGCGGCCTTTGATACCCAGAGGCGAGAGCATTGCCGATAAATAGCGCTCGGTACAGGATCGCGCGATCGTGACCGAAGCCTTGCTTGGTTATCTCCCGGCTGTCAGCGAGTGTTCGGCGGCGCTAGCCGCAGCGAGGTACTCGTGCGCGAGGCGCACCGCCGTCGCGCCGTCACCGACGGCGGAAGCAACCCGCTTGATCGAACGGTAGCGGGCGTCCCCGGCGGCGAAGACGCCGGGTATCGAGGTCTCGAGCGGGAGAGGGGCGCGATTGAGCGGCCACCGCGCAGGCCGCGGGCCGTCCCGCCCGACGTCGCGCCCGGTCAAGACGTAACCATGCTCGAGCTGGATCGCGTCCCGCAGCCATTGCGTGCGCGGCTCACCGCCGATCAGCAAGAACAGCGCGGCCGCGGGGACCCGCTGTGTCCGGTCGTGCAGCTTGTCGCGCAGGGTGAGGGCCTCGAGGTGACCGGATCCGTGCGCGTCGGTGACCTCGGTGTGCAGGCACACCGTGATGCTGGAGGTGGCCTCGATCTCCCGGATCAGGTAGTCCGACATCGAGCGCGCCAGGCTGTCACCCCGCACCAGCATCGTCACCTGCCGGGCAAACCGCGCGAGATGCAGCGCGGTCTGGCCGGCCGAGTTCCCGGCTCCCACGACGAAGACGTCGCGGCCTTCCATTGCCCGCACATCGCTCCCGGCCGCACCGTAGAAAACGCCGGAGCCGACCAGCGCCTCGAGGCGCGGCGCGCCGAGACGCCGCCATGCGATGCCCGTCGCGACGATGACCGCCTTGGCCGCTATCTGGCGGCCATTGGCTAGGTGCACGACGCGTTCGCCGCCCCGCCATTCCAATCCGGTAGCGGGCTGGCAAAACACCATGTGCGCGCCGAACATCCAGGCCTGCTCGCACGCCCGGCGCGTGAGGTCATGCCCGCTAATGCCGTGCGGGAAGCCCGGATAATTCCGGATCATCGGGCTGCTTCCCGCCTGGCCACCGGAAACAGTGTCTTCAAGCACGACCGTCTGGAGGCCTTCTGACGCCGCATAGACGCCCGCGGTCAGACCAGCCGGTCCCGCCCCGACGATGACGACATCGCATGCGTCGACGTCGTTGTAGATGCTCCCGCCGACCGCTTCGATGATCTGAGCGGGCGTCGGTTCGACGATCGTGTGCCCGTCGTGCCGAATCATGACGGGAAGGCGTGATGCGTCCAGTCCCTTGTTATTGAGCAGGCGGCGGCCCTCCTCCCTGTCGGCCGCGTGGAAGTGGAACGGCACGTCGAAGCGGGTGAGCAACTCCCGTACCTCGTGCGTGCCGCGGTCTTGGAGCCGTCCAATGACGTGGAACAGCTCGAAGCCGGCTTCCTGATCCTTGGCCCATTCGGCCAGGAACTCGCTGATTTCGCGGTAGAGATCCTGTTCGACCAGCCACGGCTTGGTGGTGTGGTAGTCGGCCTGGCCGAGCGTCATCGCCTGGACGACCGGGCTGCGCGCCGAGTAGTCGCGCTCCACCAGGAGCACCCGTTTGGCCAGCGGGTGCATTTCATGTGCCCGCGAGAGGAAGTCGACACCAGTCATCTCGCTCATGTTGTGGTCGACGATCAGCAGCGCCACGGGTTCGTGCTCGTCGGCCAGGTTGCGCAGCGCCGCCAATCCCGCGACGGCCGACAGTTCGCCGAGGACGCGGAAGTCCTCGCCGAACCGCCGGCTGAGATCGTCTCGAAGGGCGTGCATGACCCCCGCGTCGTCATCGATCACGAACAGGACGGGTCGTGACATCCGCTGCCGCCTATGGGTTGGGCCCGCTGGCGGGCTCGATGTTCTGGTTGATGTGGAACGTGTTCGCCGGGTCGTAGCGTGCCTTGACCCGGGCGAGCCTGTCGTAGTTGCCGCGGTAGGAGGCTTTGATGCGGTCGTGGCCCTCGTTCATCATGAAGTTGATGTAGGCGCCGCCGGCTGAGGTGGGGTGCAGTTCCTGCCAGTAGTCCTTGGCCCATTGGGAGATGAGTTCGGCGTTGGCCGGGTCGGGGTCGATGCCGGCGATGATGCCGGCCCAGCCGCCGTCGCGGTAGGCGAAGGCTGTCGCGTCGGCGGGCACCCGGCTGGCGGCACCATCGATGGGGTACATGTGCATGGTGGAATGGCCGGTCGGCAGCTGCGCGCCGTATTTGGTGTGCACGTCGATCGCGGCGTCGGAGATCTCGTTGAAGAAGTCCGCCCGCCAGTACCACTGCAGACCGGCCGGGAGGAGGCCGTCGAACGCCATCTGCAGCACGCTGAACGGCATCTCCTGCACGCCGACAAGCAGCGGCGAACCGTACGTCTTGATCGGCTCGAGCACCTCGCCGGCCCGGTCGTGCGATCCGGTGTAGCACCAGACGATGACACACGACTTGCGGCCCCAGAGATCCTCCGGGAACGGCGGGGCGGGCGGAATGGTGATCAGCCCGATCCAGCCGCTCAGCTCCTCAGGCAGCGACGGCAGCAGCTCACGGTACCAGCGCATCACGTCGGCGGTGTCGGCGAAGTCGTAGAGCACCGGGCCGCCGATGATCGTGCCGTTTTCGCCGATGGGGTGACAGCGGAACGTGAACGAGGTGACGATGCCGAAGTTTCCGCCGCCGCCGCGCAGGGCCCAGAACAGGTCAGGGTGAGAGCTCTCGCTCGCCTTGACGAACGTGCCGTCGGCGAGGACGACATCGGCGGCGACGAGGTTGTCGACCGTGAGACCGAACCGCCGGGTGAGGTAGCCGATGCCGCCCCCGAGCGTCAGGCCGGCCACGCCGGTAGACGCGACGAAGCCGGAGGGAGTGGCCATACCGAACGCCACGGTCGCGTGGTCGACGTCTCCCCAGGTACATCCGGGGTCGACCCGGACGGTGTGATTCTGGGGGTCGACCGTAGTGCTGCGGAGCAGCGAAAGATCGACGACCAGGGCATCGTCCCACACCCCGAGGCCGCTTGCGTTGTGACCGCCGCCCCGGACGGAGATCTCGACGCCGTGATCGCGGCCGAAACGTACACAGGCGATGACGTCCGCGGCGTCCCGGCAGCGCGCGATGGCGGCCGGGTGCTTGTCGATCATGCCGTTGTAGACGGCGCGCGCCTCGTCGTACCCGGGATCTCCCGGCGTGATCAGGTCACCGCGCAGGGCGGCGCCCAGCTCCTCATACGGCGTCGTCGCGGTGCTTGCTGATGTGCTGGTCATGTTGGCTCCCCTTCGGGTGCGTCGCTCGGATCTTCAGGCATTCCGAACCTAGGACCCGCGGCGTTCCCGCAGCGTTCGCGTGCGCGCTCGGGTCAGGCGGCAGGGAGAACGCCGCCGCGAGCCGCTGGCCTGGCAGTCCGGTGCGCCACCGCGAAGCCGCGCGGCGCTGGCCCGGGGGCGCCCCCGGGACCCCCGGCGGCGCTGCGGTCCGCCTCCCAGCAGCCCGGACGCCAGATGCCGCTTCACCCTGCGTAGCCGTTACGGCCGACTGCAGACTTGCGTAGTCCTAGGGTGCCGAAGATTGGTAGCGGGCGTTCGGCTGCCGCGCGGTGACGGGACTTGATCGGGCGTCTACGGTCCTAGGCACGAGCGCCTCGCTCCGCGAGGTCACGCTCGCAGCGCCGCAGCAGCGCGACGCTGCCGTGTGCCGAGGCCATCTTCGCAGCGGAGCGCAGCCGCGAGATGGCCGCCGCCTCCTCGTAATCGTGTCCGGCGCGCATCCGAATCACCTCCGGCAACCACCACACGTCGTCGTGGACCTGTCCGGCGGCGAGCGCGGCGTCGAGGGTCGCCCGGGCAGCGCCGGGCTGGTCGTTGCGGGCCAGCAGATCGGCCAGCAGCGACAGCCAGTACGGCATGCGGGCGAACGATCCCGCCGACCTGAGGTTGCTGATGCCTTGCCTGGCGAGGTCGATTCCCGGCTCGTCGGCGCGAGACCAGCCCGCCAGGACCAGCGCCCATTCCCGGTAGTAGGCGAAGCCGTACCGATCGCACAGCTCGCGCAGCTCTGCGACGGTATCCCTCAGCTCGAACACGTCGTGGCGCATCTGGTGGGTGATACCGCCGTAGGCTAGGGCAACCGCCAAGCTGTACGGATGGTCGATCGCCCGCGCCAGCTTGATGGCGTCGCGGCAGCTGGCCAGGGCGTCCTGGTCGTGGCCAACCAGCCAGTGGGCGTGCGCCGCCCATGCTGTGCCGTGCACGTCCGGCCGGGTGCCGATGCTCAGCGAGACGGCGCCGCTCGCCAGCCTGGTGGCGAGCTCGAGGTGACGCAGTGCCTCCGCGGGCATCCCGAGGCTGACGGCCGATCCGCCGACGGCGAAATGAGCCGGGCCGCTCAGCTCGGAGCCCGGGTCGGCAAGGGTGAGCGCCCGGGTGGCGATCTGGTGCCCATCGGCGGTGCGCCCCTGGACGAACCTGGACCCCCAGAGCGCGACCAGAGCGGTCAGCGTCGAATCCTTACGGCCGAGTGTTTCCGCGAGGACGATCGAGCGCTCCAGCGTGTGTTGCAGGTCCAGTGACGAGTAGCCGTACCTGGCGTTGAGCGGCGCTGCCATGGCTTCAAGGACGGCAAGCTCCTGCCGGTGCCTGTCATTGCCCTCGGGCAGGTTGCGGACGATCGACAGCGCCTGTTTGTGCAAGCGGATCGCCTCGGCATGGGCGAACATCCCGGCCGCGACGTCGGCCGCGCGCAGGTAGTAGGCCACCGCTCGCTCCGGTCGCCCGCCGCGTGCGTACTGCTCGGCGAGCTGAGCCGAGACCATGTCCTGGTCCCCGGCGTGCAGCAGCTCCAGACCCTGCGCCAGCCGCCGGTGCAGCAGCCAGCGCTTCGGCGGGCTGACCTCCGTATACGCCGTTTCGCGTAGCAGGTCGTGTGAGAAGTCGTAGCCGTCCCCGAACTCGCGGATGATCCGGCGTCGCCACAGCTCATCGACCGCCCCCACCACGGCGTCAGCGTCGAGGTCGCTGGCCTCGGTGAGCAGATCGAGGCTGAAGTTCCTCCCCACGGCCGCCGCGAGCGCGGCAATCTCCCTGGCCGCCGCGCTCGCCTGCTCCAGACGGTTGCGCAGCACCGCCGTGAGATCACCGACCGGCAGGTGCGCGCTGCCGAGACCGGCGGGGGTGCGTACTGACTCGACGACGTACAACGGGAAACCTCCCGTCGTCGCCTGGAGCAGGTTCGTGTCGGCCTCCAGCAGCCGCCTCCCGGAGATCGCCTCGGCAAGACGTGCTGTGTCGGCGGCGTCCAGGGGGCTGAGAGATAGCTCGGTGAGAAGTCCGGTAGCCCGCATCCTGACGGTCCAGTCCGCGAGTGCGGGATCGTCGGACGGGTTGTCGTTGCGCAGCGTCCCCGCCACCAGCAGCGGAGCATCAGGGGCCAGCGCGAGGCAGAACGTGAGGAATGCCAGCGTCTCCTGGTCGCACCACTGAAGATTGTCCAACACCAGCAGCAGCGGACGGCCGACACCGGTCAGCGCCCGCGCCAGGCCCTCGAAGAAGCGGTGGCGCTGCCAGGCGTCGGCCATTGCCCGCGAGCCGGCCCCGCGTTGCCGGCGACCCTTGCCTGAGGGCACCAGCTTGCCGACTTCGGCGCGCCAGGCCGGTTCGAGTGTCGCCGTTGCCGACTGGACCTCCGGGTTCCGCAGCCAGTCGGCCACCGGGGCCAGCGCCAGCCGTCCCGATGCTCCGAAGCATTGCGTACCCGCCACCACCGCGCCTTGCAGGCGTGCCATCTCAGCGACCTCGGCCACCAGGCGGGTCTTCCCGACGCCGGCGCCACCGCGGACCAGCGCGAGACTCGGCCGGCCAGCTGCGGCGGCCTGCCACAGGTCGAGGAGCAGGCCGAGCTCCGCAGAGCGGCCGACAAGCTGCGCCGCGGCGAAGCCGGAACGGCCGGCGGCAGGCTCCATCGCGGCCGGCGCTTCGCCTGCCACGTCCACATGGGCCGTCAAGCGCTGGAGTGTCCGCCGTGTCGCAGGGTCCGGGATCACGCCGAGCTCACGCTCCAGCACCGAAGCGCAGTGGTGGTAGGTGCTCATCGCACCGGCGCGGTCGCCCAGGTCGGCCTGCAGCTTCATCAGCGTCTGGTAGCCGATCTCCTCCAGCGGTTGCAACTGGATGCGGCGGCGGGCAGCGTCCACCGCTTCGGTCAGGTCGCCCGTTCGCACTCGCGTCGCACAGATCAGGTCACACAAATCCACGCACTGGCGCTCGAGCGCTGACCTGATGTCGAGCAGCCAGTCGTCGTACAGGCCGGGCAGGAAGTCGCCCTGGTACTGGGCGACGGCAGCGGTGGCGTGCGCGACGATCCCCTCGCTGTCATCCGCCTTCGCGGCCGCCAAGCGCGGCCGTGCGCTCGGTGTCAAAGGTGCGTACGTCGACGCGGCACGTCTCGGTGTCACGCCAGCACAGGTCCCTGGGCGTGACGACGAGGGAAGGTTCGTCTCCCAGAACCTGGCGCAGGTAGTGCAGCTCGCGGCGCAAGTTCGTCAGCGCCTGTGCATCCGTCGAATCCGGCCAGAACAGTCCCGCGATGCGCTGCCGGGTCTGCGGCGACCCAGCGTGGGCGGCCAGAAAGCCGACGAGGGCAACCGTCCGCGACGACCGGGCCCGGACGCTGCCGGCCCCGTCGTCGCTGATCGCCTGCCCTCCCAGGACAGACACGTGCAGCATTCGGCGCGGCCTCCTGGACTTCACCAGTTGACCAGCCTAGTTGCTCCGCGGGGTCCAGGACGGTGCCGGGGCAACGGCAGATTGCCTGGCGGGTTGCCACTTCCTCGTCGGCGAGCCGCAGGAATCCCCGGCGTTCGGCGCGGACCCTCGGATCGCCGGAGTTCAACCGTCATAGCTGACACCCGCCCCGGCATGGGAGCAAGGACAACGCCGTCATTAGAATCCGCCCGAGAAACCCCTGGCTTTAGCCATGGGGAGGTAAGGGCGAGTTCGCTCACACGTTCCGCTGGTTCTCCAGATAACGCTTCACGATCTCCAGGGTTGCGCCGCCGACGGTGGCGACGAAGTAGCTGTTGGTCCAGAGGGTCGGCAGCCGGGTCTTGAGGTGCGGGAACTCCTGGCGGAGCAGTCGCGACGTACGGCCTTTGATCTGTTTGACGAGGCGGTGGATGCCGTACTGGGGGTCGCAGACCACGAGCAGTTGGACGTGGTCTGGCATCGTTTCCAGTTCGATGATCGGGGCGTCCCGCTCCGCGCACACTTCACGGATGATCTGTTTGAGGCGGGCTTCGGCTGGGCCGCCGATGACCTTCCGCCGGTACTTGGGACACCACACCACGTGGTAGGTGCAGCGGTACACGACGTTGTTGTTTGACCTGACCTCGTCCATAGCGCACAGCATACAGCGCGGACGTATATACTGGTTTCGTGAGTGAGACCGTGCGTCACACCTACCGTCTGCGCCCCGGCGCGGCGGCGGAGAGCGCGTTGGCCGATGAGTGGCACCGCTGCCGGTGGCTGTGGAACGAGGCCGTTCACCAGCAGAAGTCCCGCCGTAAACCCACCCTGTGCAAGCTGTCGAAACTGCTGACCGCCGCCCGCGCCGAGTTCGCCTGGCTGCGGGAAGGGTCGCAGGTCGCGCAGCAGCAGGCCCTCCGCAACTATGCCCTCGCGCTGAAGCACTCGTTCGAGGTGAAGGGCCGGGGCAGGCCCAAGCTCAGGCGGAGCAAGACCGCGCTGCCCACGCTGGAATACACCACCCGTGGTTTCGCCATCCGCGACGGCCGGCTGATGCTGGCTAAAGGCGTGACCGTCCCTGTCGTGTGGTCCCGGGACCTTCCCAGCCCGCCACTGAGTGTCCGGGTCTACCGCGACAACCTGGGCCACTGGTACGCCTCGTTCGTCGTGCGCCGCGAGACCGGGCCAGCGCCGGAAACCGGCGGGGCTATCGGCATCGACTGGGGCGTCAGGACACCGGCGACCACCACCGACCCGGCCTGCGACCTGCCGTACCTGGGGCACCGGAAACGCTGCGCCGCCGAGGTCGCCCGTGCGCAGCGGAAGATGGCCCGCCGCGCCCGCAAACACGGCCGGAAACTCCACGGGCCGCAATCCAAGGGCTACCGGCAGGCGGAGCGGCAGAACGCGAAAGCGCAGAAGAGGGCCGCCCGGCAGAACCGGCACGACGGCCGCATATGGGCCCGCCGTATCGTGGCCGGCCACGACCTGATCGCCGTTGAGGACTTCCGGTCCAAGTTCCTCGCCAAGTCCAAGATGGCCCGCAAGGCGGCCGGCTCGTCGGTCGGCACACTCAAGCGGACGCTGATCGAATACGGCACGCGAGCCGGCCGGAAGGTGGTGCTGGTACGGCCCGCCTACACGACAATGACCTGCTCGGAGTGTTTCGGGAACCAAGAACGCCTCGGGCTGGCCGAACGGACCTTCCTGTGCGCGGCCTGCGGGTACACCGCAGACCGTGACAGGAACGCCGCCAGGGTGATCCTGGCTGTGGCAGAACGGGGCCACGCAAGTGCCGAAGATGTAAGTCACTGCCGGCCCCCTCCCAAGGGATCGTCGTCAGCGCGGTCCGAGCTTGAAATCCCCCGGCTTTAGCCGTGGGGAACCGTTAAATGCAGGCGCATTGCTGACTGTGTGCAGAGCGTGTGGAGATCCGCAGCGGCGTGCGGGCGCGGTCGCCTGCCGAGCAGGAGCGGGTGGTCAACCGGCTTGTCGGTCAGGCGTGCGCGGCCGGATCCACCAGTTCTGGGTTCTTCCGGGCTGAAATCCGCCGCCGAAATGGTCATGATTAGCTCAGGGCGCGTCTGGGCGCCGATCCGCGCCGCCAGAGATCTGCGAGACACGCCCAAGGAGGCGGCATGGCTGAATCAGCCCGGGTCGGCACGTTCCTGCCGCTGGACCTGCTCGCGCGGGGCCCGGAGGCAACCAGGGCATTTCTGGCGCGGGCCGAGGAAGCAGGCATCGACCATGTCTGCTGCGGGGATCATGTGAGTTTCATCGTCGGCGCAGGGTTCGACGGGCTCGTGCAAGCCACCGCGCTGGCAATGCTCAATCCCGCCTTGCCCGTCTACAACGGTATCTACCTGCTGCCGCTGCGCCATCCCGTCCTGGTAGCCCGCCAGCTCGCAGACATCGACCGGCTCGCTCCCGGGCGGCTCATCTTCGGAGTCGGGGTGGGCGGTGAGGACCGTCACGAATACGCGGTCTCCGGGGTGGATCCGCTGACCCGGGGCCTGCGGATGACCGAATGCCTCACTGTCTTGCGCCAGTTGCTGACAGGTAAGGCGGTCACCTTCCACGGCAAGTTCTTCGACCTTGATGAAGCGGTCATCGCGCCCGCACCGGCCACCCCGATTCCCGTCATCGTCGGGGGCCGTTCCGACGCGGCGATCAGGCGGGCGGGCCGGCTCGGCGATGGCTGGCTGGGCATCTGGAACTCACCCCGGCGCTTTGCCCACGCCGTCGAGATCGTAGCGGAGGAGGCCGCCCGCGCGGGCAGGCCGGACCCCCCGGCCCGTCATGGGATGCAGGTATGGTGCGGGCTGGCCGAATCCAAGGAAGCGGCCCGCGCCTGCCTTGCGCCGGCCATGCAGGCCGTCTACCACATCCCGTTCGAGCGCTTCGAGCGTTATTGCCCCTACGGCACCGCCGACGACGTCGCCGAGTTCCTCGCGCCCTACGCCGATGCCGGCTGCGCGGAATTCAACCTGATCCCGCAGTCACCCGACCACGACCAAGCCATCGCCGGCACAGCGGCGGTGAAGAGGCTACTGGCACGAAGGGCGTGTCCGCGAGACACGGCCTAGGGGGCTGGTGTTTTCCCTGGGGAAGCGGTTCGCCCGTGTCCCGATCGCGGCCTTTTCCCACTATGGGAAAATGGCCGCGCCGCCAGCGGGCGAGGCAGGAAGATGAGCGCGTGAACACCGCCCGCCGCCTCGCCCTGGCAACGATTGCTGTCCTTGTTGCCACCGCATCACTCACGAGCTTCGCCGAGTCCTACCGGGGCCTGTACGTATGGAGTTCCGAACACGGGCTTCACGGGCTCTGGGCCACGGCGTGGCCACTGCAGGTCGACATCTTCATAGCGGTCGGCGAGCTCGCGCTCTTCGTCGGCCTGGTTGACCAGTGGACCCGCCGCAACCGCGCCGGAGCGTGGACTGTGACGCTCGCCGGGCTCGCCGTGTCGGTGGCTGGGAATGTCGGCCACGTCACCGGGCATACGCTCGCGTCGCGGGCCACGGCCGCCGTGCCGCCGCTGGCCGCCGCGGCCGCGCTCGCGGTCGGCCTGGGCGTCCTCAAGCGTGTCATCGGCGCACAGCACAAGGGCGCGCCGGCACCGCTACCCGTCGCGGCGCCCGCCGTGCCTGAGCGCCTACCCGAGGCTGCGGCAGGCGTACCCGGGCGACATGGCCATGCCCGGGGCGGAGCCCCCCTGTCCGAGCCTCACGCGGTCCTGCCCGAGCCCGTACCGGAGGCGCTACCCAGCATGGAGATAGCCGTGCCCGCCCGGGCAGGAAATGGCCATGCGGCACCTGAGCGGGGCCGCGAGGCGGCCCAGAGGTACGCCGCCGACCTCCGCGACGGGAACGTACCCTCGATCAAACGTATCGGGGACGACCTGCGAGTGGGCCAGGCCGGTGCCGAGATCCGCGGCGACGTCCGCGCCGTCGGCACGCAATGGCGGATGCGGCGGACGCTCGGCCGGTGGTTCCATGGTGTGGAGCGCCGCATTGCCGGGGAGGACTGGGGCCAGCCTCCGCGGGAATAGCCCGAGGTTCCGACGATCTTCAGGTCGGCTGGGCAAGATCAAACATGGGTTATGGGTCGGTCATGCTGCGTCGGTGCCGGGTTCGGTGAAGGCGAGGCGCTGGTCGCCGAAGTCGGCGATGATCTCCAGGTGGCCGCCGAGGGCTTCGACGTAGGCGGCCAGGGTCCGCAGTTCGGTCGCGCCGGGCTTGGCATGCTCGATGGCGGAGACGCGGCCCTGGGTGACGCCCATGCGAGTGGCCACCTCAGTCTGCGTGACGCCTAGCCGTCGGCGCATTTCCGCCAGGCGCCAGGCGCGCTGTTCGGCGCGAAGCTGCTTGAGCCCCGCCGCGATGGTGGCCTTGTCCTCGGCGTCGGGGAAGAACTCGCTGAGGAATTCCTCGCGGGTGTAGTGGTGGAATTCGCTGCTCATCGGCTGTGGATTTCGCTGCGCCCGGCTGAGCCGGCCGCAGCTCTTTGAGGTTGCTCAGGCGGGAGTGGTGGATGCGGTCGGCCAGCGGGCGGCCCAGCTCGGGCCCGGCCTCGAGCAGCATGCCGATGGCCTGGCCGACGAGAATCGCGCTGGGCTGGTCGCTCGGCGCGGTCGCCCAAGACCCAGGCGCGCGCCGCGCAGCCGTTCGGGATCATTTCCGTAACGCCTTCCGTCGACGAGCCACAGCTCGCCAGCATCCTCTCGAGTCAGCGCTTCGTGACAATCGTCGTGACCGGCAGCTTGAATCGCCGCTCGGCCTGATGGGGCAGGTCGGCGCCGAGCCAGCGCGAGATGTGCCGCGGCAGCGTGGCCACGATGATCTCGTCGAACTCGTGATCGATGAACGCCTTCTCCATCGCCTCGAGCGGTTGCGAGCTGCCGAGGTCGCCCTCGACGGGGACGCCCAGCGCAGCGAGGTCGGCCAGCATCTGGCTGAGCCGTTGCCGGGCCTGCTCGCTCGCCTCTTCGTCGGTGGCGGGGCCACGGTAGTTCGTCGCCCACCATGCCATGCTGGGCTGGAGGGCGCCACCGGCGGCGGGCACGATGGGATACTGCCCGGCGGTGGTGTTCGGGACGAGCACGTAGAAGGAACTCGATCCGGCCTCGATCCGCTTGCGAAGCTCTTCCCGTAGCTCCGCACCCTGCAGGGTCTGGTTCGCGACGACAAGGTACCTACGCATGACGACCACCCACCTTCGATGTTATCGCGCCGCGGACCTGCGCTCTAGGCTCCGCACGGCGGCTCCCACCCGGTTTCCGGCTCCGTCTTCGCCCGGCCGGACCGCCGCCCGGTGAATCCCGGCGCACGCCCCGCAGCGGGCAGATGCCCAGATCCGGGCAGGGCTTACGGGCCAACGGCGTTTTCGGCACCCACGCGGTGGTGAACTTGGAATCGCGGTCCCGGCGGAGGAATTTGGGCTGGCCGGCGCGTTCTCCTATGTGTTCATAGTGGAGACCGCCGACGTCCGGGCCATCGGCCGCTCGGCTTGCCGCAATGCCCGTGCCACGTCTTCGGCGAGCGCCGCCGAGAAGCGCCGCGCGACCACGCTCGGCTCGCGCAGCATTTCCCGTACATGTTCGCCGGGGAGGTGGATGAGCACTGCTCGCTCTCGGGTCCGGGCTACCACGGGGCTCGGTCCGCCGTCGAGCACGCCGACGTGTCCGATGAAGCGTCCTGGGCCGGCTAGCCGCACACGTTGCGCTGTTCCGCCGTGGCGCACCGATACATCGACTGCGCCGCGCACGACGACGATCAGGCCGGCCGGGACGTGATCCGCCGCGACCACCACCGTTGCGTGTGGGACCTCGACCGGTGTCGCCTCGCCGATCGCCGCCGCGATCTGCTCGTGGTCGTAGAACTCGCGGAAGCACAGCAGTCCCCGGAGATAGTCCGGGGTCGCCAGCTCGGGCGGGGCCGGGACAGCAGCCTCGCGTGCGGCCGCGCCGGCAGAAGCCTCGCGTGAGGCGGTGCCGGCAGAAGCCTCGCGTGAGGCGGTGCGGTCAGAAGCCTCGCGTAAGGCGGTGCCGGCAGAAGCGCCACCGTGTCCGCCCAGCTCGGCGGCGATCGTCTCGTAGCGCGCGCGCAGACGCGCCGCTGCGAGCTCGGCGATGCGCGCCATGAACTCGACCGCGCCCGCGCTGACGTCGAGGCGGAGCATTTCGAAACCGGCTCGGTCGAGCGCCCATCCGGATGTCGGCTCGCGCGCAACCGCGGTCGCGGTGCGCCTGCCACCACCGAGCAGTGAGGTCTCGCCGAGCAGCTCTCCGGGGCCGAGCTCTGCCAGTGCTCGAGTCTGGCCGCCGGTCAGCTCGACCTGTAGTTCGAGGCGTCCGTGCTCGATCACGTGCATGCGGCCGCTTTGATCGCCCTGGCGGAACAGGCGCTCGCCCGAGGCGATCTCGAACCGTGCCATGAAGCGTTCGAGACGCTCCACGGCGCCGGGAGCGATCCCGGCGAACAGCGGGATCTCGGCCAGCGCGATCTGCTCCCTGTTCGCCGGTCCCGGGGCGCTCAGGACGCCAGCTCTCGCGTGTCGACGGCGAGTTTCCCGTCGTCGGTGGGGGTGAACACGAGCATCGAATACTCGGGGGCCTCGAGCCAGCCTGCGGTGTGCTTGGTGAGCGGCTCACTCGCGATCACCGCGGACGTCGCCGCTCCGTCGGCCATGCCGAACCTCCCGTCGTCCCGGCGGCCGAACCGCCCGCCGGCGGCATACCACAATGAAGTGAAGTCGTGCTCACGCTCGCCGGCGAAGAACGACCCGTCATCCGGATACCACCCGTAGTCGTAGGCATAGCGCGTCGCGAGCATCCACGTGCCGTCGATGAGCACGAGGTTCACTGGCGACTGCGTCGCGATCTCGTGCCGGGCGCGCAGCTCGCGCACGATCTCGAGGGTGCGCTCGACGGCGCGCGCGGCCTCTTCGGGACCGATTGGAAGGAACGGGTGCTCGAGCTGCGAGAGGACGAGCGCGTAGACCCATTCGGTGTCGGTGGTGCCCTCGATGAGCCTGGCGAGCTGCGGATCGATGTGCTCGAGCAGGTCGTAACGCATGCGGCCGAAGTCGTGGAGGTCGCCGTTTTGGGCGAGCGCGAAGCTCGCGCCCTCGAACAGAAACGGATGGACGTTATGCGTGCCAACGCGCTCGCGGCTGTCGTAAAGGACTCCTCGCACGTGCGCTACGAGCGCGCGGGCCCGGACCTTCCCGGCGAGCGCGCGGAGGTTCCGGTCGAAGTTCGGGAGCGTCGGCACGCGATAGGTCAACGGCCGTCGCGGGCCGGGCCATCCTGGATCCCACGCCGCAAGCCCGAACCCGCCGAGGTTGAGCAGGGACATCAGCTCGGGATCGACTGCCTGGCGGACGAGCGCGCCGTCGGCCTCGTACAGCAGATCCTCGATGAGCACGGGCTCACCGAGATAGGCGGCGAACCTGCACATGCATGTCTCCTCTTCAACAACGGGGCGCGCGAGCGCTTGCGGCGGTCATTCCGCCGGCCTGAGCGCCGTGGTGCCGGTGGCGATCGCAATCCGGCGGCCCCGGTAGGTGACGACGGCGTCGGCAATGCTCAGCCTGCTGCCCCGATGAATGGTCGATCCGGTGGCGATCAGCTCCTCACCCTCAGCGTGGACCGGGCGCAAGAAGTTCACCTTCAGATCAAGGGCGGTAAACCCGGTGCCCGCGGGGGCGATCGACTGTACCGCCGCCCCGCTGGCGCTCTTCGCCAGCAGGGCAATTACACCGCCGAAGACGGTTCCCAGCTCCTGTACCAGGTTCGAATGCACGGGCAGCGAGAAGACGACCCGCCCGTCGTCCGCCGCTATCAGCCGGATACCCGTTAGCCGGTCGATCGGAGCCGCTGGTATTTCCCCTCTGAGCTGCGCGGTGAGGATTTCGAGTCCGCTCAGCTGCTGCAGGAGCGCGGTGCCGACCGGGGCAATGTGCGGCACAGGTTCTCGCAGCCTGGCATCGGCTCCCGTTGGCCGGGCTCCGGGTAACGGTTCGCTGCTGGAACGCGACGGGACGACAGCACCGGGCACAAACAGAAAGTACCGGGAAGTGCTGTGCGCAACCGGTTGCCCTCGCTGGCCGACCACAAGCCCCTCGGCAAGAGCGTTGCGCTCGTCGGAGTAAATGACGCGGCTGCGCGCGGTGATCTCTGCTCCACTGGGAGGTGGTTCACCGAGCACCGTCATTGAAAGCTCGGCGGTCGTGCACCCCGCGCCGGCAGGCAGCGTAGACACGACCGCGTAAAGATGAGTCATGTCGAGCAGGAAAGCGAAGATCCCCGCGTGCAGCAGCCCCTTGGGACCGCAAAACCAACCGCTGGCGGGCATTGAAATCGATGCTTCACC
The DNA here is from genome assembly GCA_963727015.1 of uncultured Actinomycetota bacterium. Lineage (GTDB taxonomy): Bacteria > Actinomycetota > Actinomycetes > Streptosporangiales > Streptosporangiaceae > DATFVJ01. The sequence continues at coordinate 17,054 of CAVSEV010000015.1, forward strand.
GTGCTCCAAGGCGACCAGTCTCCGGCCGCTCAAGTAATGGATCGGCGGTTGCGGCGACCGTCCCGCGTGTATGTGGCGAAGCGCTTCCAATCCGGGCACCGCTAGCAGCCCCGTATCGAGGAAGCTGGCTTGCGCACGCTTCCCCGGGCTCTCTGTAGGCCCGTTCCCCGTGTCCAATATCGCGTCCTCTTTGGGGGACATGCTGCCACAGCCAGCTTGGCGGTTCAATCCCGGGCGATCGGGAGCATCTCCACCGGCTCGCCGGCTCCCTTCAGCCGCACAATGCGCACCTCGCCCGCGACCAGGTGCTTCACATCTAGCACCCGAATACCAAGGATTTGCCGGTATCAGCCGACCCCGGTTACCAATGCACAGGTGGAGGCGTCTTCACGCCGGTCAAGAAGCCGCTGAGGCCGGGAATTGGACCTTGAAACCAGGATCTACTTAGGTCTATTGACGCGGGCCAGGCCGTCGGCGAGACTCGCTACCAGTTACCGGCGTTACGGTCCTGTCCGGTGGCCGAAGGCGCACGAGGGTGAAGGACGGGCCGTGAGGCAGTACTTGTGGCTGGCCCGCAGCCGGCCGATCCGGCGGCTCTTGCTGGCCTGGGGTGTCTCGTACGCGGGCGACCTGGCAGCGTTCACCGCGGCGTCGGTATACGTCTACCGCGTCGGCGGCGCGGGATATGTCGGCTTACTCGGCGTGGCCAGGGCGCTGCCAGGAGCGCTCATCGTACCGCTGGTCACCAGCTGGTCTGACCGCGTCCGGCGGGAGCGGCTGCTGATCGCCTCCGTTCTGCCAAGGGCGCTGCTGCTCGGCGCGGCCGCCGCCGCTATGAGCTTAGATGGGCAAGCCGTGCTCGTCGTGGTTTTCGTGGCGCTGGAGGGCGCGCTCACCAGCGTCTTCCGCCCTGTGCAAGCCGCCCTGCTGCCCTGGCTGGCCCGAAGTCCCGAGGAGCTGACGAGTGCGAACGCGGCCGCCAGCGTGATGCAGGCGGCTGCCATGCTCGGCGGGCCAGCGATGGCCGCCGGCCTGCTCGCGGTCAGCACGCCGGAGTCCGCCATCCTCGCCGCCGCCGTGCTTGTCGCAGCCGGGGCAGGGCTGCTCGCCGGTGTCCAGCCACTGGCAAAAGAGGCGCCAGTACAGGCCGCGAAGCGCCTGAAGCAGCTCAAGCTCGACATCGCCGCAGGCTTGGAGGGTAGCATCCGCCAACGCGGTGCCCTCGCGCTTGTCGTTCCCGCGGCCGCCCAGACGTTCGCCCGTGGAGTCCTCAACGTGCTCACGGTCGTCATCGCCCTGGATGTGTTCGGCCTTGGCCCGGCCGGCGTCGGCTTGCTGGCCGCGGCGCTCGGCGTGGGCAGCATCATTGGCGGTCCGCTTGCCGTCATGCTCGTCCGCGGAAGGAGGGTGGCGCGCTACTTCGGCGCCGGGATCGCAGGCTGGGGAGTGCCGATGATCGCGCTCGCCTTCGTGCACGGACAATACTGGCGTACCTGCTCTTCGGTGTTGTCGGGGTGGCCAACCTCGTCGAAGACGTGGGCGTCTACAGCGCGCTGCAGCGTGTGATCCCGCCCCGCCTGATGGGACGTGCGCTGGGGGTCCGAAGGGCTGTGCTGCTGCTATCGCTCGGGCTCGGCTCCGCGGTCGTGCCGTTGCTCGTCCACGCCTGGGGGGCCCGCGCCACGCTGGCGGGGGTCGGCCTGCTGCTCGTCGCGACCGCCGCCGTGTTCGTGCCCGGCCTGAAAGCCATCGACGCCAGGCTGTCGGCCCCCGGCCCTGAGGTGGCACTGCTGCGCGGGGTGCCGTTCTTTGGCCCGCTGCCGTTCGCGATAGTCGAGTACCTGGCCAGCGTGCTGGAGCCGGCGACGTACGAGCCCGGGGACGTGATCATTCGGGAAGGGGAGCCCGGCGAGCGTTTCTACCTGATCGCATCGGGCCGGGCACGCGCCTCCAAGGACGGCAAGCAGCTGAGTGAAATGGGGACGGCTGAGTCCTTCGGGGAGATCGCGCTGCTGCGACGGATACCCAGGACAGCAACTGTCACTGCCGTCAGCCGTCTGGACGTCAGAATCCTCGCCCGTGAGGAGTTCCTGGCCGCCGTAACAGGCAACCCTGAGAGCGTGGAGAGCGCCGATGCGCTCGTCTCAGCCCGGCTCCGGGTCGGCTGACCAGGCAGGCATGGCGGAGCGCGCTGTAACAGGCGGCGCGGCCGCCCGCGCGGCTGGCGCGGTCGGGAGCCCCCATCCCGCGGGTGGCAGGACATGGCTGACCGGGCCCGGGCACTCCTCGGTCGGCGACGACGATAACGCCGCCGGTCGTCGTCTGGGCGCCGATCCGCGCCGCCAAAGATCTACGGGACGCCCTAGCAGCGCAGCCGCGCACGTCCGGAGAGGTTCAGGACAGTTGACACGGCCGGCTGCTGAGGCGCGTCAGGAGGTGAAGTCGAGCCACTGCTCGAACGTCGGGCCGGCCAGGATGGCGCCCGGGCCGGGCAGCAGGGCACCCTGCTCATAAAGGTCGCTGTCGGGGTCGGCGGGGTCGCTCACGCGCTCGATCTTCACCGGGTCATCGCGCCGCGCCGCGAGCAGCGTTGCCGCGTCGATGAGGTTCTCCTCCCGCGGTCCGGCGATCTCAAGGATCGGCGCGCTGGAGGATCCCGGCGCGGGCGCTGGTTCTGGGCCGGTGGCCAGGTCGGCGAGCGCCTGGGCGACGGTCCTGGCGGCGACCAGCTGGGTGCGCATCCTCGGCAGGTAAATCAACTCGCCCTGCCTGCCCCAGTCCATGAGCTGCCCGACAAACTCATGGAACTGCGCCGCCCGCAGGATGCGTACCGGGATGGGGCCCCTCAGCATGGCCTTCTCGTGGGCGACCTTCGCCGCGTTATAACCTGCGGTGAACCGGTCGATCCCGATGATGGATACCACGACTATCCGCCGCACTCCGGCCCGCTGGCCCGCCTCCTGGAGGTTCCGGGCCGCCGTGGTGAAGAACTCGGTGGCCGTTTCCTGGTCGGGCAGGGGAGCGCTGGCCGCGTCGATGATGACCTCCGCACCTGCGATGGCCGCCGCCAGGCCTTCCCCGGTGATCACGTCCACACCGCCGGAACGCGACATCGCGGCGACGTCGTGTCCGGCGGCCGCGAGCACGTCGACGACATGATGGCCAACCCGTCCGGTCGCCCCGGCTACTGCGATCTTCATGCGTGCTCGCCTCCTGTCGTCGCGTCCGGCAGGAGGATCTCACCGCCCCGGGCGCATGTATTGATTGCAGTTTCAGCGTGCGGTGGATGCTGCGGTCAAGACATCCGCCGGCTGGCCGATGTTGGCGCCCGCACGCCAGGGCAGGCGGAGATGATCAGCGGGTGGACGACGTGCCGAGAAGGTGTGTGGCCCGCAGAGAAGGAGGCAAACATCCGCGGCGGACGGTAGCGCGAGTTTCCCCGAGCGGGAAACTCGCGCTAGGCAACACGGTGGCCGTTCGGTAACGCGCGGATGGCCATGCGGACACACCGTGATGCCTGCTGTGGGCCGCTGTTAAAGGTAGCAATACTTATGGCTATGACGGCTGCTGAGCAGATGTCCCTCGCGGACGTTAAGAACCGCCTCTCGGAGGTCGTGGACCGCCTGGAGCGTGAGCACGGCCGTGTCGTGATTACCAAGCACGGCCACCCCGCTGCTGTGGTTATTAGCGTGGCGGACCTGGAGTCCTTGGAGGAGACCCTCGTCGTCATGGGCAGTGAGGCGCTGCTGGCGGAGATCCGCGAGGCGCTGGCCGAGCTAGCTAGGACAGACGCACAGGTGCTGAGCAAGGACGAAGCGCTGCGCCTGATCACGGGCCGGTGAGCGAGGGCGGCTTTGCGATCGCCTGGATGGCCGCGGGCCGTCGCACCTGGCCCGGCTGCCCGAGAAGGTCGCCGCGGCAGTGGTGGAGTTTCTGTGCGGTTCCATGGCTCTCATCCTCGGGGCCCGAAGGCGCCGTACCACAGGCACTGGACGACGGCGGCCTGGATGGTGGCGGTCTTGCCGTATCGGCGCACGGTGACCGGGGCGAAGCAGGCGCCGTCTGCGAGGGTGGCCAGGCGCGGCAGCCGTTTGCCCTTGGCGCGGGGCCGGCCGCGCTTGCCGGTGCGGGGACCGGGCAGCTCATACAGCGCGGCGTCTTTGCGCAGCCTGGTGGTCCAGGTCACCGTGGCGGGCAGGCGGCGCAGTTCCTTGCCCGCGTAGGCGGCATCGGCCACGACGTGGATGTCGCGGCCAGGCAGCGCGCGGGCCAGCGCGGCGGTCATCTGCCGGGCCAGGACCAGCCGGGACGCGGGGGCAGGCTTGATGTCCTTGTGCACCAGCCGGGCCAGCACCGGAAGCGCCACCGGGCGGGACAAGAACGGCAGCCTGACCACGATCGCGCAGATGACCCAGTTGTTACCCCGCCCCACCTGGCGGGGGCCCTTGGCGGAGCCGTCATGAAACCAGCCGATGGCATGCACCTTGCGGCCGGTCCGCGTGAACAGCGTGTCGTCGATCGCGGCCAGCACCGGCTCCCCGCCCGGCACCAGCAGCGCCACGATCAGGTTCGCCAGGACCTGGCCGAAGCCTTCGGCGCTCCACCGGGCATGCGAGAAGAACCGGTGCGCCCGGTCATGACGCCACACCCGGGACAGCCCGGCGCCGGTCAGCATGCCGCACACCGTGCGCCGGCCCGTCTGGGTGAGGAACCCGGCGGCCAGGGCGCAGAACGTGCGGAACGACGGCGCGGTGAAACAGGGCTGGAACGCGGCCAGCAGCGCCAGCAGCGACGGCGGTAAGGTCAGGTCCGGGAGCATCAGCGTGACTCTCTCTGCGAGACGTCGTGAACAGCGCTGATGCTCCCTTGATCACGTCTTCAACTGTTGGACCCCAAGATCACTCGGCGTGTCGTGACCGCCCCAGATCAACCCCGTCCGTCCGGCAGCGTCCGTCACATCACACATGGCTGCCAACCCGCACCGGGTCGGCAAGCCGCTCAAGCTTGGGCTTGACGGGCTGCACACCGCCCGCCGCGGCGACTACCGGGTGATCTACCGCGTCGACGACCACCGTCACAGAGTCGATGTCGTGGCCATCGAGCATCGTTGCGACATCTACCGGCCACGGCAATACTGAAGAGCTCGAACTCGCGACCGGCTGCCCAGGACGCGCCCGAAGCCTATGGGGCTCACGTCCACCCGAGGTCATCACCGCGTGGTCGGCGGGCCGCCCATCACTCGCAAGACCATGGATCTGCCGTCATCGGCTCGAGGCGCACAGTGGCACTGGTCTCGTTCCGCGCCCCCGTCCGAGCAATTGTCAATACCTGTGGATTGATTCGGTCATAGATCGCCGGGCTGGCCGGTCGGACAGATGCGGGATCTCCTGATGTGGTTCGGGCCTGGCGCCGCAGCGGCGTCCTGCGGCGGCGAGGGCAGGGGGCGGCGATGGTTTGGATCCGGAGCGCGCGATATTGTCCGGTTCGAGGTACCTCGGGCCGGAGCGCTGGGGCCTCGGTCGGCGATTGGGTCGTGCCGGTGCGCCCGGTCGACCCGGCCGGCTGGGAGGTGGTCGCGCCGGCTCCGGGGAGTCCGGATCGAACCCACACGAGGAGTGAGTCAGCCATGAACAGCCGGGAAACCGTCGACTCCCGGATCGTCGACCCGGCCCGCCTCCCGTTCGGGTACGCGGACGCGCTCAACGCCGGGGACGCCGACGCCGTCCTCGCGCTGTTCCACCAGGATGCGACGATGCGCACCTTCACCGGCGAAGTCCTCACCGACCGGGAGGCGCTGCGCGCTGAGACGGTCAACTCGATCGCGGCTCAGGCGCGTCTGACCAACAAGCCCAGGTTCACCCAGATCGGGGGCGACACGGCCCTGATCATCGTCGATTGGAACCTCGAGGCGACGTTGCCGGACGGCACCCGGATCTCGCCGACCGGAACGACGACGGCCGTCGCCCGCCGGTCGGCCGACGGGTCGTGGCGGTTCGCCGTCCTCAACTGTCAAGGGACAGCTGGGTCTCCCGGGTGGCGGACAACAGAGCTCCCCGCTGGGGGACGGTAGAAGTCCCCAGGCCGGTTATGCCGCGTTCGCCTCCTCGCGCTCGACGAGGATGCCCTTCTCGAACCGGGTGCCGGCGCGAACGAGGGCGACCAGGTGGGGAGCGTTGACCGCGCGCCAGCGTTCCTGGGCGGACTCGATGAGCTTGAACGTCATGGCCAAAGCGGCGGCGCGGGACCCGGCACCGCGGGTGACCTTGGTCCGCAGCCGTACCGTCGAGAAGGTGGACTCGATGGGATTTGTCGTGCGCAGATGGATCCAAGGCTCGGCCGGATAGTCGTAGAACGCCAGCAGCACGTCCTCATCGTCGACGACCTTCGCCACGGCCTTCGGGAACTTCGCAGAGTACTGCTTGGCGAATGCCTTGATCGCGGCTGCGGCGTGCTCCTTGTCCTCGGCGTTGTAGATGTCGGCGATCGCGTTCTTCGCTGCGGGCTGTGCCGACTTCGGAAGGGCATCAAGGACATTTGCTGTTTTATGGACTCAGCAGCGCTGTTCGCGGGTCTCAGGGAACACTTCGCGCAGCGCCTTCCAGAATCCCAGCGCCCCGTCGCCGACCGCGAGCACCCGGGCGCGCATCCCGCGCCGTTCGGCGTCGCGCAGCAGGTTCGGACTCCCGGTAGCCCTCGTCGAGGGCTATCAGCTCTTTGCTTCCGTCGGCGCGGACGCCCACCATGACCAGCACGCACGCCTTGGCCTGGTCCAGGCGGACCTTCAGGTGCACGCCGTCGGCCCACGCGTAGACGAAGTCGGTCTTGGACAGGTCCCGGGTCTGGAACGCCTTGTGGTCATCAGTCCACTGCGCCGTCAGGCGGCTGACGGTGGCCGGCGACAGTCCGGCCGTGGAACCCATGAACTGCTCCAGGGCCGGCAAGAAGTCGCCGGTGGACAGTCCGTGCAGGTAGAGCAGCGGCAGCACTTCGGAGATCTTCGGGGTGCAGTGGTCGGGTGACAGCACGCCCTACGCAGTCCACGGCCCCGTCATCGACTTGGCCGTCGCGTAGCCTGTCCGCACCTCACTGGCACCGCCGGCTGTGTTCAGCTTCGGCGGCCCCGAGCAGTATCCGCACCCCGGCAGCGAGCAGGTCATCAGCCAGGTGCCATTGCTCCGCAAGTAGGCGCCCCCCCTCGCCGACGGGGATGATGAAAGCAGGGGTTTCCAGCATCGCCTGCGGCCGGATACCCGGCATGGATTTTGTCCCTACCCCGGTGCCGAAGTGCCCGGTGCAGGCGATCCGGGTCACCCGGGCATCGTTTGGCGTAGCTGCTGGATCTGCGGGACACGCCTGTCAGCGCCCGAGCCCGGGTACGCGAGCCCCGGTCACCACGACCTCGGCAGGATCGGTGGCGTCTCCCGTGATCGGCTCACTCCTGCGCCTACGATAGTGGTCTTACAGAGCACAAGTTCCTGTCGCCGAGTTGCCGGGAGTTGCCGTGACCACACCGCGTGCCGGGCAACCCGCTGTCACGGACCTCACGGACCTCACAGGCCGCCGTGCATGCGCCCCGGCGGCGACCCGGGCCGTGCTGGCTGCCAGTGCCCGCGTCGGCGTCCTGCAACTGCGCTTCAGTCTTGGGGGTGGGTAGACGTGCAGCCCGGCCAGCGACCCGAGCAGCGGCCACTGAAACGCCACGAAAGCTATGTCGCGGAGCAGCTGATGGCCCGTACCGCCGAGCTGGCCAAAGACTCCCACGCACGGACCCGGCATGCCGCGGCTGTCGTCAATAGCGGAAGTCTTCTCGGCTGGGGCATCAACGGCGTGCCATTTCCTGGAGAAGACCACTGCTACTGCAAGTTTGGGGAGGTTGGCCACCATGACTACTGCCGGACCCACGCGGAACAGCGGGCAATAGCGCTGGCCCGCGAAGGCGATGGCTGGCGAAGACTGCAGGGATCGCAGCTCCTATATGTGCGGCTTGAGGCCGACGACTCGGTTCGCTTGGAGGAGCCTCACTTTTGCGCCCGCTGCAGCCGTCTCGCGTTGTCCCTTGGCGTGCTGGAGTGGGTCTTCGCCCTGTCGCAGGGGCTGGTTGGGTACTCGTCGGCTGACTACGACAGGATCGCCCACATTCGGTGGTAGCGGCCCGGGCCCGGCGAGGCCGGGCGCACGACTGGCCCGCCGAGCTCTTCGGCGAACGCGCCCGAGTTCGGCCGCCGTGAGGCCAGCGTCGTGCATTTCGCTCAGCACCCGGTCGGCCGCTAGCTGGTAACCCCAGCCAGGCACCTCGCAGACGCCCCAGGAGATCGGCGCCCCGGCGAGGCGCATCGCCGCCGTGGTCACCGCCGGACCTCCGCTACCCGCACCGGCTCCCGTCTGGCGCGCGACACCTCGCACGCCTCGGCGATGTAGAACGCTTCAAGCGCGTCCTGCATCGTGCACGGGCTCGCGCCGCCGTCCGCGGCGAGCCGGACGAAAGCCGCGAGTTCTGCGCTGTAGGCGCGGTGGAACCGCTCGAAGAACAGCGGGTACGGCGCATCGGCAGGAAAGGTCGCCCCGGGTTCGGCCGAACGCAGGGGTAGCCGGTCGTCGAGCCCGGCACTGATGCTGTCCTTCGAGCCGAGAACCTCGAGCCGGGCGTCGTAGCCCGCGCCGTTGTATCGCGTGTTGGACACGAGCGCGAAGCTGTCGTCAGCGAGGGTCAGCACGGCGGCCATCGTGTCGACGTCACCTGCGGTGCGGAAGAAGTCCGCGCCGCGGTTGGCGCCGACGGCGTAGACATCGAGCACCTCGCGGCCGGTGACCCAGCGGATCGCGTCGAAGTCGTGCACGCCGCAGTCACGGAACAGGCCGCCGGAGGAGGCGACGTCGCCGGCTGCGGGCGGGCGCGGGTCGAGCGTGGTGGCACGCAGCGTATGCACCCAGCCGAGCGAGCCCGATCGTGCCGCATCGCGGGCGGCCATGTACCCGGCGTCGAAACGGCGCTGGAAACCGATCTGGACGCCGGCGGCGCCGCTGGTCCGCTTGATCACGTCCAGGGTGCCATCGACGTCGGCGGCGACGGGTTTTTCGCAGAACACCGGGAGGCCGGCCAGCACGCCGCGGACGATGAACTCCGCGTGCGCGCCCGTCGCGGTGGCGATGACCAGCGCGTCGATACCGCTGTCGAACAGCGCGCCGGGGGAGTGGGCCACCTCGATGCCGAGGCGCTGCGCGACCGCACTGGCGCGGGCCGGATCGGCATCCGCCGCGATGACCGAGTCGACGGCGGGTAGCTGGCGCAGCGTGTCAGCGTGAAAGGCTCCGATGCGCCCGACACCTGCGAGTCCGATGCGCATGCGATGTCCTCTGCCCCGGTGTGGCTAGGCCCGCGTGACTGGGCCGGTGTGACTGGCTGTGGAGATCGGCGTGGCCAGAAGGTGGCACTTTTCTCGCGCCAAACCGCCACACCGATCTCCACACCTGCTTGATCGGCCGGATCGGCTACCGGGCGGCGACCTCATCAGGTCGCGGCGACGTCCGGGCTGCCGGCCTGCGTGAACTCGAGGAACGCCCGTCGCAGCGCAAGCTGCCAGTGGCCGATCGGCGCCAGGCCAGCACGCGCCCAGCCGTCGTGCCCGAGCACGCTGTAGGCGGGCCGCGGTGCCGGGCGGACGAAGGCGCTGCTCGTCGTGGCCCTGACCCGCGCGGGATCGGCGCCGAGCAGCCGGAAGATCTCGCAGGCAAAGCCGTACCAGGTCGTATCCCCCGAACTCGTCGCGTGGTACACCCCGCCGGGAGCGCCCGAGTCGACTAGCGAGATGATCTGGTCGGCGACATCGACCGTCCAGGTCGGCTGGCCGCGCTGGTCGTCCACGACATCCACGGACGGCTTCTCCCGCGCCAGCCTGATCATTGCGCGCACGAAGTTCGGACCGTGCGCCCCGTACAGCCACGCCGTCCGCACCACATAACTGCTGCGGCCGAGTTGCGCGACCACCGCCCGTTCGCCCGCCAGCTTGCTGCGCCCATAGGCGGAGGCGGGAGCGGGCTCGTCGTATTCCGCGTACGGCCGGGTCGCGCGCCCGTCGAACACGTAGTCGGTGGATATCTGCACCAGCTTGATGCCGTCCACCAAGCAGGCAGCGGCAAGGTTCGCCGGGCCGTCCGCGTTCACCCGCATCGCGTCGGCGACGTAGGTCTCGGCATCGTCCACCGCGGTCCATGCCGCGCAGTTGACGACGACATCAGGCCGGTGCCGCCGCAGCGCGGCGGCGACGGCGCCCGCATTCGTAATGTCGAGATCGCGGTGGCGCAGACCGGTCACGCTCATCGCCGCGTCGGCCCAGCAGCGTAACGAGGTCACGCCCAAGCATGCCCCCCGCCCCGGTGACCAGCCATCGGCCCACTAAGTGCGCTCGGTTCCCGCATCGCAGGCGAGCGGAGCATGCGCGGTGGCGGGATCCGTCGCCGCCTGCTTCAGTGGCCGCTTTAGCGGTTCCCACCAGGCGCGGTTTTCCTCGTACCAGCGCACGGTCGACTTCAGGCCCTCGCTCAGCGGGATGCGCGGTGCGTAGCCCATGGCGCGCAGTGCGGAGTCGTCGAGCGAATACCTGCGGTCATGCCCCTTGCGGTCCGCGACCTGCGACACCATGTCCCAGCCTGCACCGCACAGGTCGAGCAGCGCCGCGGTCAGCTCGCGGTTGGTAAGTTCCGCGTCGCCGTCGATGTGATAGATCCCTGCCGCGCTGCCGCGCTCAAGGACAAGCTGGATGCCGCGGCAGTGGTCATCGACGTGCACCCAGCCGCGGATGTTCCCGCCGTCGCCGTAGAGCGGGACTCGCTGCCCGTCGAGCAGGTTCGTGACGAAAAGCGGGATGACCTTCTCGGGGAACTGGAAGGGGCCGTAGTTGTTGCAGCAGCGAGTGATGCTCACGTTGAGCCCGTAGGTCCGCGCGTAGGCGCGGGCGATGAGATCCCCGCCCGCCTTGGCGGCGGCGTAAGGGGAGTTGGGTTCGAGCGGCGAGTCTTCCCGCCAGGATCCGCTGGCCAGGCTGCCGTAGACCTCGTCAGTCGAGACCTGGACCACCCGCGGCACGTTCGCGTCAAGGCACGCCTGCAGGAGAGTCTGGACGCCGGCCACGTTGGTGGTGATGAACTCGGCCGCGCCGGCGATCGACCTGTCGACGTGCGTCTCAGCGGCAAAGTTGAGCACCGCATCGTGGCCGGGGACGACCGATTCGAGCAGCTTGGCATCGCAGATGTCACCGCGGATGAACGTGAATCGGGCGCTGCCTGCGACGGGTTCGAGGTTGGCCATATTGCCCGCGTAGGTCAGCTTGTCGAGCACGGTGACGCGCGCCTGATCAAAACCGGGATACCCGCCGGTCAGGAGCGTGCGGACATAGTGCGAGCCGATGAATCCAGCACCACCGGTAACCAGGACCCTCATCGCGGCGACCGCGCCCGCTCCCGCATCTGCCCGCAGGACCGCGCGCCGTCTCCCTCCCCACTTTCAGCTCTTAGGAGCAGATCTGCACCTTGCTGTGGTCCCCGAGCACCAGCCGGTGCGCCTTGGGCACGTTCGGTGCCGGGGTCACCTCTACATCATGGCCGATCAGGGACGCCTCGATTCGCTGCGTTCCCTGGATAGACGCACCGCGCAGCACGATGGAGTACTCAATCTCACTGTCGACGATCGTGCAGCCGTCCGCCACGGACGTGAACGGGCCGATGTAGGAGCCGGTCACCACGGTGCCCCGGCCGATCACGGCGGGGCCCACGATGCGCGACCCGGTCACCTGGGCGCCCTCCTCGATCACGACGCGGCCGATGAGCTCGCTCGCCTCGTCGACCTCGCCGCGCCGCACCGGCTCCACGCTCTCCAGCACCATCCGGTTGACCTCGAGCATGTCCGCGACGTTGCCGGTGTCCTTCCAGTACCCGGAGATGACCGTCGAGCTCACCTTGTGGCCGGTTTCGATCAGCCACTGGATGGCCTCGGTTATCTCAAGCTCGCCCCGCCAGGACGGCGTGAGCTTGCGCACCGCCTCGTGGATGGCGGGCGTGAACATGTAGACCCCAACGAGGGCCAGGTTGCTCTTCGGCTGGCTGGGCTTCTCCTCCAGGCTGACGACCTGGCCCGCGTCGCCAAGCTCCGCGACGCCGAACTGGCGCGGATCGGTCACCTCGGTCAGCATGATCTGCGCGTCCGGCCTCGCCGCGCGGAACTCCGCGACGAGTTCGGTGATCCCGCCGATGATGAAGTTGTCCCCGAGGTACATGACGAAGTCGTCGTCGCCGAGAAAATCGCGCGCGACAAGCACCGCGTGGGCCAGGCCGAGCGGTGCGGACTGCCTGACATACGTGACGCGCAGGCCGAACGCGGACCCATCCCCGACCGCCGCCTCGATCGCCGCGGCGGTGTCGCCCACGACGATCCCGACCTCGCAGATGCCCGCGTCGCGGATCGCCTCGAGGCCGTAGAACAGCACTGGCTTGTTCGCGACGGGAACCAGTTGCTTGGCCGAGGTGTGCGTGATCGGGCGCAGGCGTGTGCCCGCCCCGCCAGCCAGCACGAGCGCCTTCATCGGGCCTTGACCGCGATCAGTGACATGGTGACACCCACCGCCCTCTCTCGTGAACTTAAGCCCCCTGATAAGACGCGCGACGAAGGCGCGATGTTGCCAACCTAACCGGCCCCATAGGTGGCCGTGCCAGCGGCGGCCTCGATGCACCAGAATAGGTGGCTATGGCAGTTTCTGTGCCGGTGCCTAAGCGGTTCGTCATTTATGGCGCCGGGGCGATCGGCGGTGTCATCGGCGCGCTGCTGCGGCGGGCCGGCCATGATGTCGCGCTGATCGCGCGCGGCGCGCATGGCGAGGCGATACGCGAGCGCGGGCTGCGCCTGGAGACACCCGACGAGGCTGTCACCTTCGAGCTTGAGGTGGCCAGCCATCCGGGCGACCTGCGGTACCGCGACGGCGACGTGCTGGTACTCGGCATGAAGACTCAGGACACCGCCGCCGCGCTTGGCTCGCTCGCCGCCGCGGCGCCACCCGGGATCGCGGTCGCCTGCGCACAGAACGGCGTCGAGAACGAACGGCTGGCGTTGCGGCGCTTCGCTCACGTCTACGGCATCTGCGTCGTCGTCCCGGGGAGCCATCTCGAACCTGGCGTCGTCAGGGCGCACTCCACGCCGGTGCACGGAGCGCTCGACATCGGCCGCTATCCGAGCGGCCTGGATGGCGTTGCTGGCGGCATCGCCGCCGCGTTCCGCGCGGCAGGCTTCGAGTCGAACCCGCATCCGGATGTCATGCGGGTCAAGTACGCGAAGCTGCTGGGCAATCTCGGTAACGCGGTCGAGGTGGTGTGCGGCCGCGGCGAGCAGGCGCATGCGATCTCCGAACTCGCCCGTGCCGAGGGCCGCGCCTGCCTGCACGCGGCAGGCATCGAGGCTGACGAGGCACGGCTCGCCGCCTACCACGACGTGATCACAATCCACCCGGTCGCTTCCGGCCGCTGGCCCGGCAGTTCCTCGTTGCAGAGCCTCGCGCGCGGCACCGGCACCATCGAGGCCGACTACCTCAACGGCGAGATCGTCCTGCTCGGCCGCGGTCACGGCGTGCCGGTGCCGGTCAATGAACTGCTGCAGCGGCTCGCCAATCAGTTCGCGCGCGAGCACCGCCCACCCGGCTCGATGACACCCGCCGGCTTCCTCGCCGCCGCGGCCAGCGCCGGGGCCGCCCCCGGCGCCCTGAGCGTCCAGGACGCATGAGACATGCTTGGCGGTCGCCGTGGCTGACAGACCACTAGGTTTGGATGCGTGCCTAAATAACAGGATTCGGCCAGTGGGAGGAAACGACGATGGCAGCAACGGATGAGTCTGGCCCGCGGCATTCCAGCGACGCGGCGGCCCTTGTGCGGGACGGCGAGCTGACTGGGCGCTGGCAACTGGACCCTGCTGCTTCACGGGTGGAGTTCCGGGTCAAGCATTTCTGGCACGCGGTAACCGTGCGCGGATGGTTCGAACGGCTTGCCGGTTCAGGGACCGTCGGCCGGGACGGCGCGGTGTCCGGCCGGCTGTCCATCGACGCGACGTCGCTCAACACCAAGAACAAGCAGCGGGACAAGCACCTGCGTTCAGCGGACTTCTTCGACGTGGAGCACCATCCGGACGTCGTGGTGACGGTGGATAGCGCGACGGCGGCCGACGGCGGGCAAGTAGCCGTGGCGGGCACCCTGGAAGCGGCAGGAAAACGGCAGCCCGTCACCTTCACCGCTGAGGTCACAGACGCCAGCGCCGACGCGGTGACATTGCGGGCTGACCTGGTCGTGGACCGCACCTTGTTCGGGATGAACTGGCGCCCGCTCGGGATCGCGGCCAAGGAGGCAGCCGCCACCGTAACCGCCCGCTTCACCAGGGCCGCGCCGTAGGCACGAGGACTACGGCGAGGTCAGCCAGCCCGCGCGGCCGGTGTCATGGACGTCCAGGAACACCGGTTCCGGGCTGGACGGGCCCCACGCTCAGATAGACCGGGCCCGTGGCAGAGCACGCTGGGAAGCTGACGGACGGGACCAGCGCGGCACTGGCCTGCCCGGGCGGGTAGATCCTTAGCCCAGCGGTGACGGCCGGGTCGCATGCGGCCGGCTCGAAGTTACCCGCGTCCACGAGTTGAAGCGGGACGTGGGCGGTGCCGCCAGGCGCGAGCGTGACGGTACGCGGCGCGCTGGAGCGATCGCGCGCGGCGGGACTGCCGACCTGGCCGCCGGAAACGCTGACGGCCAAGACTCCAGGGAAGCCGTGCAGGTGGCAGGTGCGCTCGGTGACGTTGGTGAACTCGAGCGGGTAGTAGGTACTTCCCGCGGCCGCGGCCCCTGGGCCGAGCCCCAGCCAGACCTCGAGCCCCGCGGTGCCGCAGGCCGGGGCCGCAGCCGCCGGTTTGGCCGATGCGGCCGCGGCGGCAGAGGCCGCGGTGGTAGAAGCTGCGGCGGCAGAGGCCGCGGCCCCTGCTGCCGCGCAGGTGGAGGTGAGCGCCGCCGCGACGGCGATGATCATCCCTGCGACCGTCCGTCCGGTGGCGTCCCTCCTTGACGTCATCGAGGTCCCCCGTCGTGAAAGCCAAGCCATCCCGAACTCCGCCCCGCCTCAATCGCCACTCCAGCAACGTTAGCCTCAGATACCATCCAGCCGGGCCCGGGACATGAAAGTGGTTTCGGCCATGATCCGCTGGCGTGATTAATGAACCTGCGGACAGCGCGGCGGAACACGCCCACGACCCAGGCGGGGATCGTGGACGAGGACGCGCTACCGCTGGCAGCGGTCAGATCGACACCCAGTCGGTCACCACGTGGCGGCCCGCCGCGCCTTCTGTGCTGCAGCGCAGGCTGATCGGTCCGGCGTGCAGCGGTCCGGCGCTGAAGCGCCCGAGTTCGTCGGCGTCCAAGGCGGCCACGTCGCCTCCGTGCCTGATCTCGATCGCCGCCTGCCGCGCCGGGATGAGCTGCCCGATCAGGCTGCGCTGCGCTCCGGTGGCCGTGACTTCAACCTCGATGCTCAGGTCACCGGAACGGAACGAGAGCAACCGTGCCTGCTGCGTGCCGCGCACAACCGCCGCGTCATCGTCGTCGACAACCGAGTCGAAGACGAGCTCGGCCAGTTCGGCGTCGATCGTGGGCCACGTGAACGCTCCCACCGCGGTCCGCATCAGCTCGGCAGGCACGGGCTCGAAACGTGCTGCCACCATCCTGTAGCTGTGCTTCCAGCTCGTTGTCGTCTGGGTCGTCGCGCACCTCGGTCTCCTGCCTCCCCACATATTGGTAGAGCGCGTCAGACGATCTCAGATACCTCGCCGGCCAGCTGCTGGCGCAATTGCTTCAGGCACCGGGCCCGGGTCGGCCCGATGCTTCCGACCGGCATGTCGAGTGCCGCGGCGACCTCGGCGTAGTTGGGCGGCGGCGTCGCGATGAGCACGCGGAGCAGTTTCTGGCAGCGGGCCGGCAGCTGTGCCGAACGCACGCCACAGCCGCTGCGCGCGGTCGTTATCGAGCGCCGTCTGCTCGGCGGCAAGCACCGCCTGTTCGGGCGAGTCCTCGTCGGCGCGCCCGGCGTCGAGCGTGTCGAGGTCGTCGGTGAGGACGAGCCTGGCAGCGCCGCGACGCGACGCGCAGCGATTCGTGCCTGCGCCGTGGTGGCGAGCCAGGCGCCTACCCGTTCCGGGTTCTGGATCCGGCCGAGGTTCTCGGCTAACCGCAGCGCTGGAGTTGCTTCCCTTGGCGTTGGCGCGCCCAAAGGAGGCCCTGGCGAGGGCGCGCGCTGTTCTCGCGGACAGTCCCAGTCTGTGGGACGCATCGGTGGCCCGCCACGTTGTCGGGATCGTGCTGCGGGATTTCGGCGACGTGGATGCGGCGATCCGGGAGTTGAGAGCTGCTCTGCGACTCGCGCGCGCGGCCGGCTCGCACGAGCGTGAGGCGGATGTGCTCGCGACGCTCGGACTCGCATTGATCTTCGCGGGCCGGACCGAGCCGGGCCTTACCGCCATGAACGACGCGGCGCGGAAGGCTGCTGGCGCTGACGTTGGGAGGGTCCTGATGCGGCGCGGCGGCGCCCTCTGGGTGCTCGGACGTCACCAGGCGGCGCTGGAGGATCTGCGCCGCGCCGTCGATCAGCTCCGCCGGGCGGGCGACACGATCTGGGCCGCGCGCGCTCTGACCGTACGGGCGCTCGTGCATCTCGCACTTGGCTCCACCCAACGGGCGGACCTCGATTTCGGCAGTGCCGAGCTGCTGTTCGCGCAGACCAGCCAGGAACTGGAGTCCGTCTACACGGTGCACAACCGCGCACTTGTGGCGTTCCGTTCCGGGGACCTGCCCGCGGCGCTCTGCTACCTCGACGAGGCGGCGCGGCGCTACGAATCACTCGCCGTGCCGATGCCCGACGTGAACATCGACCGGTGCGCGGTGCTGCTTGCCGCGGGCCTGCCCCGCGATGCCCTGGCGGAGGCCGACCTGGCGATCCACGACCTCGAGCGAATCCGCGGCCAGGCGACGAAGAAGGCAGAGTTGCTGCTCACCGCCGCAGGCGCCGCGCTTGCCGCCGACGATCCGCAGGCGGCGCTGCAACGAGCGCAGGCTGCCCGCAGGCTGTTCGGCGCTCAGCAGCGGACCTGGTGGCATGCTCGCGCCACGCTCTTACTGCTGCAGGCCAGGTTCGCGGCGGGCTTGGCATCAGCGCTGCTGCTGCGTGACGCCGAGCGGGCCGCTGCCGTGCTTGACGCGCTCGGCTCCGATGAGGCCCCGCAGGCCAGGCTGCTTGCCGGCCGGGTGGCACTGGCCCTGGGCAGGGCGCAGGACGCGGACCGCAACCTCGCCGCGGCGGCCTTGACCCGCCGGCGGCGAGGGCCCGCGCTGTCCCGGGCGAACGGGTGGCTGGCCGAGGCGCTGCGGGCCGAGGCCGCGGGCAACTCCAGGCGCCTGCTCAGCGCGTGCAGGCGCGGGTCGGATCTCCTCGGCGAGTACCTGCTGACCTTTGGCGCTTCCGAGCTGCGGGCTCAGGCCACCGCACGCGGGGCCGAACTGGCCGAACTCGCGCAGCGGCACGCGCTGCGGGCGGGCAGGCCGCGGCTGCTGCTCGAGTGGAGCGAGCGCTGGCGGGCGACGGCCCTGGCCGTGCCGCCGGTACTGCCCGTAGACGATCATGAGCTTCGGGCCGACCTCGCCGCGGTGCGGGACGTCACAAGCCGGGTCGAAACGGCCCAGGCTGGCGGGATCGCCCGCAGCCGCGCTGCAGCGTGAGCAACTCCGCCTCGAAAGCGCCATCCGCGCACGGGCGATGCGGGCACGCGGCGCGGGAAGCACCTCGGCGGATGGCCGCTTCGACGCCGACGTCCTGCTCGCGTGAACTTGGTGCCACGCGCCTCATCCAGATCGTCAGCATCTGCGGCGCAACTCCACTTGCTGGTCTGCGGCGCCGGGCAAGTCAGGCACTTCGCGGCCGGGAACATGGATGAGGCCGCTCGCGAGGTCGACTTCGCCAGATTCGGCCTGAACCGCCTCGCCCACAGCCGTCACCTCCATGACGCCGGAACCGGGCAGCCGGGCGGCCCGCTCGCCGTCCTCGAGGCGACCGGGGACAGGCTCGAGCGCATCTTGCTCGGCAAAGCCAGCGCGCACCTGGGCGACGGGCCTGTGGTACTGGTTCCGCCCGGCAGGCTGCATGCCGTTCCCTGGGCGCTGCTGCCCTCGCTGCGTGACCGCGTGGTCAGCGTCGCTCCCTCGGCGCGCGCCTGGCTGCGCACGCGGGGGGCTGTCCCGCCCGAGCGCCCCGCGGTCGTCCTTGTTCGCGGTCCCGGCGCCGGGACCTGGGGCGCTGAGGTACCCGCGCTCGCGGCCGAATACGGCAACGCCACCGTGCTCGGCGGCGACGGCGGCGCTACCGCACCGCGGGTGCTGCAAGCGATCGACGGTGCGGGGCTTGTTCACATCGCGGCACATGGCACGTTCCGCGCCGACAGCCCGTTCTTCTCGTCGCTGCGCATGGACGACGGCCCGCTGACCGTCCATGATTTCGAGCGGCTGCGGCGGGCGCCGTACCGGGTGATCCTGCCGAGCTGCGACTCGGGCCTGCTGGCGCCGGCCGGTGCAGACGAGTTGCTCGGCCTCGCTAGCAGCCTGGTGCCACTCGGCACGGCCGGGATCGTCGCCAGCGTGGTCCGGGTCAACGACAAGGCGGTCGTCGAGTTAATGCTGGCGCTGCACCGCAGGCTGCGGCGGGGAGGCAACCTCGGCGAGGCACTGCGGGACGCGCGCGCCGACCAGGGCGGCGACCCGGTCCAGACCGCGACCGGATGGTCCTTCATCGCGCTCGGCGCAGGCTGATATCCCGCCGATTCCCGCCGAAAGGAGAAAAGTCTGCCGCATAGGTGTATCTGGAGCGCCATAGGGCGCTCTTAATACGCGGATGCCAACCCGCACACCGGATGCGTGCACGTCTGACTCACCTAGTCAGCCCGGCGGGGGATAGGGGGATCGGCCGCCCCGTGGTCAGTAAGGACAGAATCTCCGGATGACCACGGGGCGGCCGTCGCCTTGCCGCGTGCGCCCCGATGACACCCGAGCCTGAGTCACGTCACGTAACCTGCCCCTGGTGGCACAGAGCGCATAGACGGCGGCCGGGACGGCCGGTACGGCCGGTACGGCCGGTACGGCCGGGACCGCTGAGAGGCGGAGACCGCCGGGCCGAGACCGCAGGGCTGAAAGGGACGGCGGGCACGTGACGGGCGCATGGACGGTACTGGCGGCGCTCCGGCGGCCGCTGGCCGCGGTGGCGTGTGCGCTGGCGGCGCTCTTTGCCGTAACGGGCTGCGGCACGCCGCACGCGGACCCCGCGCCTGGATCGTCTGCGGCGATGTCCAATCCCGACCTGGATCTGGGCACGTCGCTGCACGGCGCGCCCGCCCCGGATTTCCGGCTGGTGAACCAGTTCGGCCAGCCGATGTCGCTGAGCCAGTTCCGCGGCAAGGTCGTGATCCTCGCGTTCGTGGATTCGCAGTGCACGACGGTGTGCCCGCTGACAACGGCCAGCATGGTCGAGGCCAAGGATCTGCTCGGCCCGGCAGGCGCCGGTGTGCGGCTTCTCGGCGTGAACGCCAACCCTGAAGCGACAGGGGTTCCCGAGGTACGGGCGTATTCGGTCAGCCACGGCATGGTCAACCAGTGGGACTTCCTGACCGGCTCGCGTGCTCAGTTGGCGGCGACCTGGCGCGCCTACCACATCGCGGCCCAGGTCAACGCCGGCATGATCGACCACACGCCAGCGCTGCTGGTGATCGACCCTCGCGGCCGCGAGCAGGTGATCTACCTGACCCAGCTGGCCTATGCGAGCGTGGATCAATCGGCGCAGGTCATGGCGCAGGCGGCGGCCCGGCTGCTGCCTGGTCACCCGCGGCTGCGGACGCTGCGGTCGGTGGCCTACGTCCCTGGAATCGGGCCGGCCTCGCGCGCGGTGCTCGCGGCCGCGCCGGGCGGCGCCACTGGCGGCGCGGTCACGCTGGGTCCGGGCCGCCCTCGCATGGTGGCGTTCTTCGCTACCTGGCTGCGAGAGACATCCGATCTTGGCGGTCATCTCACGGCCCTCAATGCCTACGCCCTGGCAGCGGAACGTCGTGGCCTCGCGCCGCTGGTCGCGGTCGACGAGACCACCACTGAGCCGTCGGCGAGCGCGGTCGCCGGATTCCTGCGCGGCCTGCGCCAGCCGCTGCGCTACCCGGTTGCCCTCGACACGACCGGCCGCGTCGCCGACGGTTATGGCGTCCAAGATCAGCCATGGTTTGTCCTGGTCAGCGCGTCCGGGCGGATTCTATGGCAGCACGACGGCTGGCTGACGCCCGCGGCCCTTGACGCCGCGGCCACCCACGCACCGTCGTGACGGGGCTTCCCCGGGGTCGTCCACCTGGGTCAGCCAGGTCCCGGCGGGGGGTTGCGCGGTCGTCCTCCCGCGTTTAGCACGGTCCTGACCGGGGGTTGCGGGGTCTTCCCTCGGCCGGCGCCGCCCTTTCGCCTGCCTCCGGTGACACACGATGGGCCATCGGGTGTCAGATGCGGCACACAATGGCCCATTGTGTGCCGCCGCGCACCACCCATGGCCCACCTAGAGTCACCGCGCAGCACTGGCGCCGGCACATGGGCACGGCTGATAGAGCGCGGCTGATGGGGCACGGGGCGGGGCATCGCCAGTATCGAGGCACGGAAGCGTACGCTTGATGAGTGAACCGCACATGACCCGCATAGAGCGCATCGTTGCGCTACAGGATCAATATGAGGACCTCGAGGAGGATCTGGCGTACGCGGATACGCGCGACGAGCGCCAGCGGATTGCCCGCGAACTGGACGAGGTCATTGACCGCCTGCACGACCTCGGGCAGTTAAGGCTCGAGCCTGGGCGTGAAATCGGACCCGCGTGCCCGGCGTCCGTGCCTTTGCGCTTGGCTTTTGCGGTCCGCTTTTAGTGGCTCGGCTCTTGGCGGCTGGCTTTCGGCGCTGAAGCTTTTTGGGGCTGGGCTTTTGCGCCCGAGCTTTTGCGCCTGAGCTTTTGCCCGAGCTGAAGCCGGGGGTCGCCAAAGCCACGGCAAAGCCGGTTCGGCCGTGTCTCCGGCGCCGAGTTGCGGCGTTACGTTAGCAGCGGCGCTACGGACCTACGGACAGTCCCTGAGACGTACATGGCCATGCCAGGCCCGGAAACCACCACCAGGCCCGGAAGCCACCATCAGGCCCGGAAGCACCATAGGGAGCCGGGGCCCCTGGCTTCGGGCCGGGCCCCGGCCTCGGCCCGGCCGTGGCCGGGGCCCCTGGCTTCGGGCCGGGCCCGGGCCTCGGCCCGGCCGTTTGGTCCGGGCCGCCGGGCTTCCGGGCGTTCCCGGCTTTCGGGGCCGGCCCCCCGGCCGCTCGGTCCAGGCCCCCCCGGCTTGGGGGTGGCTCGCTGGCACTACGGTGGGGTTATGGACGATACGCAGATCCTGCGGCAGATAGATGATCTTGTGAGCGAGGAGCATGACCTGCGCGGCAAGGTTGTCCGCGGCGAGCTATCGACCCACCGAGAGCAGGAGCGACTGCGCACGGTCGAGGAGGCGCTCGACCAGTGCTGGGATCTGCTGCGGCAGCGCCGCGCACGCCGTGAGTACGGCGAAGATCCCGACAACGCCAACGCGCGCCCGGCGTCTGAAGTCGAGGGCTACCTGCAGTAACGACCCCCCGGCGAGCGTCGGAAGGGCAGCTTGGCACGCCCTGCGCGGCGCCGGGGGACCGCAAGCAGGCGGTCCCGCCAGCGTCGCGGAGGGCTGCGGCCCGTGCCGCCCGGGCCGATTCAGCCTGTGCTGGCAGCCGGCGGCTGGCTGCCGTGGGAGAACTGCTGCCGAAGCCCCCGGAGGCTGGACAGATCCGTGATGCTCGCCGCCGTCGCGGTGCTGCCATTCACAGTGGCCATAACGGCTGCCTGGTCACCGACCTTGACCGAGCCGATGCCGTCACGTTGCGCATCGACGATCGTTGAACTCGTCACCACATAACTCTTCGAGAAGCCGTCCGGGCTCTTGATGCTGATGGCGCCGCTGCTCACCGCGGTGACCTGGCCGCGTTGCGTGTCGACGGTCTGGTAGCCACCGGCCTGTTTCGGCACCACGAACTGGCCGTGCACGGCGCCGAACGCGCCGGCGCCGCCGAGCCGGAAACCGCCGCCAAAGCCGCCCCGGCCGCGGAAGCCGTGCCCAGGTGGCGCCGTCGGCGCGGGTGACGAAATCGCGGGAGCTGATGAGGCCGACGGCGAAGGGCTGGAGGATCCAGTTACCGCCGCCGCGACACCCGCGCCCGCACCGACGACGAGGGCGACGACGCCGGTGATCACCAGCGGGCGGCCGATGCGGCGGCGCGGCGAGCCTGCCGGCGACGCGCCAGGCTGTGACCATCCCGGCGGCGATGTGGAGCCCGGGGGAGAATTTGGCAGGTCGCTCATTGGGCGGTCCGCTTCCTTTTCTGCGTATCGAATTCTGCGTATCGAATTCTGCGTCTCGAAACCGGCGCTCCACGCGTCCGCGTGACGCTGGAGCTTACGCGACCATACCGGCCTTACCTGGAGACTTCCTGAGGCCACTCTCGCGGTCCGCTGGATAACGTTCGCGGCATCGCTCGCCGCCCGGCCATGTGGCATTATCACCGCAGCGGCCAGGTGGTGCGGGGCGACTTCGGGAACGAGCGGGGAGGGCGCCGTGACAAGTGAGCGCGGGACGTACGTCGGCGGCGAGCGCGGGACGTACGTCGGCGGCGAGGAGGCCAGCGGTGAGTGGTGATCTGCGGGTCATTAGCTTCCGTCCGGAACCAGCCCAGTACGCATGGACATTCGGCGGTGCCGCGCCGGTCGCCCGGGTCCGCCCGCCAGCCGTGCTCGAGGTCTTCACCGAGGACTGCTTCGCGGGGCGGGTGCGCAGCGAGACGGATCTCGTATCGGAGGTCTGCGAGTTTCCTTACCTCAATCCGCAGACCGGGCCCTTCTACATCGAAGGCGCTGAGCCCGGTGACACGGTCGCGGTGCATTTCATCTCGATCGAGCCGGCCCGCGACTGGGCCGCGTCCGCGACCGTGCCACTGTTTGGCGCGCTGACCGCCACCCACCTGACCGCGCTGCTGCACGAACCGCTGCCCGAGCTCGTGTGGATCTGGCACCTGGATCGCGAGGCCCGTACCTGCAGGTTCACCGCGCGCCGCGGCGGCTACACAGTGGATCTGCCGATGGAGCCGATGCACGGCACGGTCGGGGTCGCGCCCGCGAACCTGGAGGTCCGCAGCGCCCTCGTCCCTGACGCCTTCGGCGGAAACATGGACACGCCGCAGATGCGTGCCGGAGTGACCTGTTATCTCGGCGTCAATGTGGCAGGCGCGCTGCTGTCCCTGGGCGACGGCCACGCGCGGCAGGGCGAGGGGGAGACCTGCGGCGTAGCGGTGGAGACTGCCATGAACACCGTGCTCGCCGTCGACCTGGTAAAGGGCCGCGGCTGCCCGTGGCCGCGCCTGGAGTCCGATTCGCACATCATGACGGCCGGCTCCGCCCGGCCGCTCGAAGACGCGTTCCGTATCGCGCAGCACGACATCATCCAGTGGCTTGCCGCCGACTACGGGCTCGACCCGCTCGACGCCTATCAGCTTGTCACGCAGGCGATCGAGTCGCCGCTCGCCAATGTGTGTGACACCAACTACACGTGCGTCGCACGGCTGCAGAAGCGTTACCTGCCATCCGCGAACCCGATGGACGGCGCGCACGCCAGGCTCCGCGAACTGGCGGCCGCCTACCCGGGCCGCTGATCTTCATCCCGCTCACACTGAGGAAATCCGCCGGCGCACGTGTCAGGATCTTTTTCCCGAACGGCTGCCGCTGGCTGTCGCCGCTATTTCAGTGGCACGGTCACGTCGCCCTGGTTCTGGAGCAGTTGCTCCCAGGTGGCGAACGTCATGCAGAACCGGCCACCGACGCCGTACGAGGTCCCCCAGCTGTTCCAGAACCACACGAGTTCGCTGCCGGCGTCGATCTGGTCGGCGACGATCTCGTGGCCGCCCCGGATGGTCGCGTCCGGGGCGATCTCGACGAGCCCCGTCGACGCGTCCGGCGTGTCGAAGCTCGAATGCCAGCTGATCCCGGTGATCACCGGCCGTAGCACCAGCGCTTCGAGCGCGTGCTGCAGGCCGAAGGCGTGGGTGTAGGACGTGATGAGCCCGCGTTGCCTGGCTGCCTTGCAGACCATCAGGCCGCTGCCGCCCGGGTCGTTCGGCGGGTACGGCTCGCCTTCCATTTGTGTTTCGAGCTCGTAGAGGCTGACCGCGTCCTGCTCGGTAAGCGCAGACCCGCCGCCGAAGTCAGGCGCCGAGTCGAGGGCGCCGCACAGGGCATTCGCGGTGCACGATCCGATCTGCCCCTGGTCGAGCGGAAGGCCGGTGGCCTGGTGCGTGACGTTGACGACAGCGGCCGCGCGCTCCGCCTCAAAATCGCGCGAGCGCGGGTCGTGCCTGACGTGCCTGCCGAGGCGCTTGCCCGCTACTTTCTGCTCGGGAAGGTGGACGATGCGGATGTCATTCGAAGCCATCAGGGGCCCCTTTCGTCTGGCTGACCGCAATGGCGCGCAGGCGTCCTGCGCCGCGTCCTCGGCCGCCTCGATGTCGCCCACCGCGATCTGCCGCCAGCCTGTCGCCGCGGCCGAGCCTGCCCCACAATGGCATGCGGCAATGGCTGCGTACGGGTGGCAGGGCCGGGCGGAGCGGAGGGCCTGCGGTCACAAGCGATCATCGTCAGAGCCGGCCGAACGTAAGCAAGCCGGCACGCCGCCTCGCTTGCAGGTTCGCGCCTGCCGGTTGGCGTCCCGGCAACTGTGACCCGGCGGCGTGCGTTCCGGCGACACCGCGCGCAGCCGTGATGGAATATGCACGTGTCCGCAGACAGTGCCTTTGATCCGACCGGGCTGCCGCCCGGCCTGCCCCCGCCGTCCGACGATGGCTCAGCGCGGCACCTGCCCGGCATGGTGATGCCCGCGATCGCACTGCCCTCGACCGCCGGCGGTGTCTTCCGCGTCGACAAGATCCCCGGTGGGTTCGGCCGGCTGATTATCTATGCCTATCCGAAGACCGGGCAGCCCGGTGTCGGCCCGCCCGCCGAGTGGGACGAGATCCCGGGCGCCCGCGGCTGCACGCCCGAATCCTGCGGCTTTCGCGACCACGCGGCGGACCTTGGCCACCTCGGGGCCGCCGTGGCCGGGCTATCGGCGCAGGATACGGAATATCAAAAAGAAGCGGCTGAACGGCTGCGCTTGCCATTTCCGCTGCTCAGCGACGCTGACGGCCGCCTGGCGGAGGCGTTGAACCTGCCGGTGTTCACTGCCTGGGGCGGGCGCCTGCTCAAGCGGCTCACCCTCGTCATCCGGGCCCGGGCCGATGGCACGTCAGTGATAGAGCATGTCTTCTATCCCGTTTTCCCGCCGGATCAGCACGCGGCAGCCGTCCTCGGCTGGCTCACGACCCAGCGTGATCCTCCAGCGGATTCCTGACAGAGTGGCCCGCTGGTCTGTGTCGTGTCTAGAGCCAGTCCTTGCGCTTGAAGATGAGATAGAGCACGAGGCACGCGATGATCATGATGGCGACCGACGAGATCAGGCCTACCTGCCTGCTGAAACCGGGGTAGGGCACGTTCATGCCATAGAAGCCGGTGACGAGCGTCGGGACCGCGATGATCGCCGCCCAGCTCGTCACCTTCTTGGTAATGACGTTCAACCGGTTGCCCTGGATGGTCAGGTTCGTCTCCAGAATCGTCGTAACCAGATCCCGCAGGCTCTCGGTCCATTCTGTGGCGCGCAGCACGTGGTCGTACACGTCCTGGTAGTAGGGCTGGATCTGGTCGCCGACGATATGCAGGTCGCGGCGCATCAGCGAGTTGACGACCTCGCGCATCGGGATGACGACCCGGCGCAGCAGCACCAGGCTCTTGCGGAGCTCGAAACTGCGCCGCTGCACCTCGCGGTCGTGCGGGACGTTGTCGAAAAGCTGGTCTTCGAGCGCCTCGATGGACTCGTCCAGGCTCTGCACGGTTTCGAAATGCCCGTCCACGATGTAGTCGAGCAGGCCGTGCAGCAGGTATCCGACCCCCGATGTGGCGAGGTCGGGGCTGGCGTCCCAGCGTTCGACGACCGCGCCGATGTCGAGCCCGTCGTCCTTGCGAACCGTGATCAGCGCCCGGTCGGTGATGAACGCGGCGAGTTCGCTGGTGGCAAGCTCACCGGTGTGCGTGTCCAGGCGGGCACCATACGCGGTGAGGAACAGGTGGCTGCGGTAGCGGTCGAGCTTGGGGCGCTGGCGTTCGTGCACCGCGTCCTCGATGGCCAGCGGGTGCAGGCCGAACTCGTCGCGCAGCACGGCGAGGTCGTCGCGGTCGGGGTCGCGTAGATCCAGCCAGATCACCACTGCCTCGTCGGGCAGGTAGTCGCTGATGTCGGCGACGGGAAAGCCTTCCCTGGCAAGCTTGCCGTGCCGGTACAGGCGGGTCCGGGCCTGGCACTTCGTCGGGGTTGCCAGGCAGATCGTGGACTGCGCCACCGTGTCAGGGTCGTGGCCACGGAAGGTGCGCTCCGACGATGACCGGGCGCTGAGCGCGCCGCCGGGGCCTGCGGCACGCGCGTCACCCTGATCGGATGACGCGCCAGGGGCGCCGGCCGCGCCAGGACCGCCGGCCGTGGCTGGGCCGGTCTGCGGTGGGTTCATCGGTTCCTCGCTTCGCGGGGCGTCGTCTGCGCGACGGGCGCTTCCCACCAGGGTGTCATCAACACCCCGGCGGCCCATCCTGGCAGCCACCTGCCGCCTGGCGCCAGCAGGGCGGCGGCCCGGAGCGGCAGAAGGCTCAGCGGGCCAGCGAGGCGAGCAGGGCGCGGGTGCGGGCCCCCTCGTCCCCGCCGGAGAATTCGCCGGCCACGAAGTCGGTGACGCCGGCCCGTTCCAGCCCCAGGATCTGCGCGGAAACCGTGTCCTCGTCGCCGACGATCGCCACGTCGGCGGGGCCGGCCGCGCCCTCGCGGTCCAGCATCGCGCGGTAGGAAGGCAGTTGCGCGTAGATCGCGAAAACCTCGCTCGCGCGGGCGCGGGCGCTGTCGGGGTCGCCGGTGACGCAGACGGGCAGGATGCACACCACCCGCGGCTGCGGTCGCCCGGCGGCCTGGGCCGCGCTGGTGAGCGCGGGCGCGACGTAGCTGGCGACCGTTTCGGGTCCGGTCATCCACAGCACCGTGCCTTCGGTCCGCTCGCCGGCAAGGCGCAGCATCTGGGGGGCGAGCGCGGCGAGCAGGACGGGTACCCGTCCCTCGTACGGCACCGAGAGACTGATGCTGGCGCGCAGCGTTTCGCCGGTGAACTTGACCGGCTGCCGCTCGAGCAGCGGCATCAGGATGGAGAGATATTCGCGCATGTATCTCGCGGGCCGGTCGAAGCTGTACCCGTACATGTCCTCGATCACGATCTTGTGGGACAACCCGATGCCGAGGGTGAGGCGGCCGTCCAGCGCGGCAGCTACGGTCAGCGCCTGCTGCGCCAGGGCTGCCGGGTGCCTGGGATAGACGGGCACGACCGCGGTGCCCAATTCGATGTCCGGCACCTGGCTGCCCGCCACCGCGAGGGCGGTCAGGGCGTCGAGGCCGAAGATGTTGGCGATCCAGGCCGAGCTGAAGCCTTCGTCGGCCGCCCGGTGAATCTGGTCGCGGAGCAGGTTAAGGGCGCCGGGACCCTGCGGGTCGGCGAGGGATACACCGATGCGCATGCGTTATCTCCATTCGTGCGGCGTTATTCATGCGGCGTTATTCATGCAGCGTTCTCGATCTTGACGCTAGGCGCGCGAGCCGCCCATGGGAAGCCTGAACGCTGATATCGCCACCTGCGGCGGCACCCCGCCGGCATCCCGAACCCCGCTGTCCCCTCAGCAGGCCAGGTTACCCACATTAGGTATGTTCGCCGTGGGCGCGCACGCGGAAAGGAAGACGCTATGCGGCTGACCAAGCTGGAACATGCCTGCGTCCGGCTGGAATCCGAGGGCGCGGTGCTGGTGATCGACCCAGGCATCTGGGCCGGCCCGGGCGCCCTGGATGGGGTGGACGCGGTGCTTGTTACGCACGAGCACTTCGATCACCTGGATGCCGGCCGGCTGCGTACGCTGCTCGCCGCCAGTCCCGCGACCCGGCTATGGACCAACAGTTCGGTGGCAAGCCAGTTCGGCGAGTTCGGCGCGCAGGTCCAGGCGGTCGCGCACGGCGACACGTTCACCGCCGCCGGGTTCGACGTGCACGTCTACGGCGCAGCGCACGCGTTGCTGCACAGCGACATCCCGGTCATCCCCAACATCGGCTTCGCGGTCGGCGGCGAGGTCTTCCATCCAGGTGACGCGCTCACGGTTCCCGAGGAGCCAGCGGCGACGCTGCTGCTTCCGGTGAACGCGCCCTGGCTCAAGGTGTCCGAGATGGTCGACTACGCCCGCGAGGTCAGGCCGCAGCGCGCCTACGCGATCCACGACGGCCTGCTCAACGCCAGGGGCCTTGGGTTGGCCGAGCACTGGCTCAAGATTGCGGCCGAGCCGGTCGGCGGTGCCTTCGCCCGGCTGGAGCCAGGTACCACCGTCGACCTCTAGTGGTCTGTCAGAGGAGTCTTCTTTGGCTCTGTGGTCCACGACAACGCCCATGCGGGCACCTCGCGGCGTTGTCGTCGTCGCGCGTAGCACCAGCGAAGCGCTCGTCGTGGACAAGCAGCGCCTTGCGATGCACCCACCTGGACGCCGTTCGCTCAAAGGACCCCTCTGGCAGACCACTAGGTGTGTCCCGTAGATCTTGGGCGGCGCGAAGGCGCCGCCCACGATCCCAGACGGATGACCGGGATCGTGGACGGCACTGTCGTCGCCGCCGGTAGTTCCAGACATGCTCGGAGCCTGAGCGGTCACCAAAGTACCGTCGGTGATGCGCCCGCCGCCCCTCCGGCCGAGGCGTCACGCACAGTGCTTGCACGATGACCCGCGCAGCGTTGTTTGGAACGCTCAGGCCCGCCCGGCGTCCTACCATCGGCCTGTGGAGACAACAGCGGTGCGAATCGGGTTGTGCGGATACGGCTTCGGCGGCCGCGTCTTCCATGCTCCATTTATCTCGTCGGCCGCCGGCTGTGAACTCGCCGGGGTGGTGACGCGGTCGGCGGACCGCCGCGGCGAGCTTGCCCGCGATCATCCAGGCACGCCCGCGTACAGTTCCCTTGCCGAACTCGCGGCGGCCGGAGTGGACGCCGTGACGATCGCGACCCCGGCCGCCTCCCACGCCGAAATGACCCGGCAGGCGATCAGCCTTGGCCTGCCCGTGGTGTGCGAGAAGCCATTCGCGCTTGACGCCGCCACCGCGCGGGAGACCGTGCTGCTCGCGGAACGTGAGGGGGTGGTGCTGACTGTGTACCAGAACCGTCGCTGGGACTCCGACCTGCTCACCGTGCGCCACCTGATCTCAGCAGGCGGCCTCGGTGAGATCAGGCGGTTCGAGTCGCGTTTCGAGCGTTTCGCGCCTCAGCCAGGGCCGGCCGAATCAGGCGGCGGGACCTTGCTCGATTTCGGCAGTCATCTCGCCGACCAGGCACTGGTTCTGTTCGGACCCGTGGACGCGGTGTACGCGGAGATGAACGTCCGCGCAGGCCGCCGCGCCACTGACAGTGCCGGCGGCCCAGGCAGCCCAGGCGCCGGCGGCTCGGGCGGCGCCCGCGGCCGAGGCGGCGCGGGCGGGGCTGATGACGAGTTCTTCGCCGCGCTCCGCCATCGCAGCGGTGTCTGGTCGCATCTGTGGGGCAGCTGGGTGCAGGGCGCTCCTGGGCCGCGGCTGCGAGTGGCAGGCGCCGCGGGCTCGTATGTGGTCGACGGCGTCGACGGCCAGGAAGCGGCACTCGTCGCAGGACGGTCTCCGGGCACCGAGGGTGAGCAGTGGGGCGTGGAGCCGCAGCGGCGATGGGGCTGGCTCCATCGTGGCGAGGCGCGCGAACAGGTGCCAACGCGGCGCGGTCGCTGGGACACGTTCTACCCCGCGTTCGCTGCCGCGGTCCGCGGCCAGGGCCACGTGCCCGTGAACCCGTGGGACGCCGTAGCCACCCTCCGGGTGCTTGATGGCGCGCGCGCGAGCGCGGCCACCGGACGCGTCGTGCCGATCGATGGCAAGTGACCAGCCAGTGACTAGCCAGTGATGAATCGCCAGCGACGCGGGCAACCTTCGGCGGCGGCCCGCTGCCCCGCGGTGGTGAACCTGCCGGTAACATCCAGCGGGTGACCGGGAGTTTCTACCTGCCGCTCGGCGACGGCCGCTGGCGCGCGACGATACATACGAGCGGCCCGTGGGATTCGCGTACGCAGCACGGCGGCCCGCCGAGCGCCCTGATGGGCCGCGCGATCCAGAACTGCGCGCCACGGGATGACATGATCGTTTCCCGGTTCACCTGTGAGATCCTCGGTGCCATCCCTGTCGGCGAGCTTGAGGTGACCGCCAGAGTTGTCCGGCCTGGCCGCAGCGTCGAACTCGTCGAGGCAGTGACCCGTGCTGGCGGGCGCGACGTGGCCAGGGCCAGCGCATGGCGGGTGCTGCGCACCAGCAGCGACCCCATCCGATCCCGGGCACCCGGAGCGGGCGAGGCCGGCGCGGCCGGGCAATCTGGCTCCTGGGCCCGCGGGCTAAGCGAGCCTGCCGGGATGGTGCCCCCTGGATGGGTGGACGGGTACGTATCCGCAATCGAGTGGCGCACAGTCAGCGGGGGGTTCATGTCGGCCGGCCCGGCCACGGTCTGGGCCCGGTTGCGCTATCCGCTGGTTCCGGAGGAGGAGGCGACCCCGCTGCAGCGGGTGCTCGTGGTGGCCGATAGCGCCAGTGGGCTATCAGGTGAACTCGACGTCAGGCATTGGCGGTTCATCAACCCTGAACTCAGCGTTCACCTGCATCGTGAGCCTGACGGGGAATGGATCTGCGTCGACGCCGTGACGACGATCTCAACTGGCGGTGCCGGGCTGGCTACCTCGGTCATTTCCGATCTCGCCGGGCCGGTCGGCGTCAGCGCCCAGACGCTGCTCGTCACCCCGGCGCCGTAGCTGGCGAGGGCTGCGTCAGAAGCTCGCTTCCATCTCGATGTCCCCGGTCGGCGGGCGGACGGTGGTGGAGCCGGCCGGGTTCACTTCGGCACGCGCGGCGTGGCCCGGGGGTTCTGCCAGTGTTTCCTCGATCTGCCGCAGCAGCGATCGGACGGTCGCCCTGGCGACCCGGCGCAGCACCAGCCGGTCCAGCCCGGAACCTGCGCCGGCCAGCGGCGGCCGGTAAGCGCCCGTCAGCGCCAGGATGGTCGTGCCTGCTTCGGTGGGCCTGAGTGTCAGGTCGGCGTCGAACACGGGAAACAACCGTCCCATCACGCCCGTGGCCTCCCACCTCAGCGGCAGCACGACTGCGTCCCCGCGCGGCGAAGGCTCAACCATCTGGACCTTGACCAGCTTGGAGGCGCCGACGACAGCGCCGAAAGGGCCGACCCGGATCAGGCCGCAGAAACCGTCGGCGTAGGCACGGCTCGACGCATCGGTGAGCCAGCGGCCGCGGACGGACTCGGCGAACCGTGCGCGGGCCACCGGGAAACTGAGGTCGAGCGGCACCTCATGGCCAACGAACATTTCCCTAAGTGAGCCAGTTGACCCCTGCCAGGTGGGAGGGTCGAAAGTCACCTAAGTTTCCGCGAACGACTTAGGAGCTGAGAGCTGGCGGGTCACCATGGGTATTTAATCGGCTATTTAGCAATAGCGCGGACTAGGCGGCCAGTATTGTGTTCCGAGCCATGATCATTTGGCTAACGTCGCCGCGGCGCGCAGGATCCGCGTCGCCGGTCATCCGGCCGGTCCGTGGTGGGCGGGGAGTGGCCGCGCGCCGGTCGCGGGCCAGCGGCGGAAACGCTGCTCGCAGGCGTCAGCGAGGGCGTGCGGGAAGCTGGCGCGGTCACCGTTGTACGAGGAACCGTGCACAAGGGCATGTCTCGCAGATCTCTGGCGGCGCGTCAGTGCCGCCCACGACCCCGGACGGGCGGCTGGGGTCATCGGCGGCACTGTCGTCGTCGCCGATAGCTCGGCTCCCCGAGAACAGGCAGGGCCTTGCCGATCGCCGCCTGGATCACCGCCCGCATCCACCGAGATCTGCGAGACGCCCTGGCCGTGACTCCGCCATGTCGCTACCAGATCGGCCGGAGCCCTCGTCCAGGAGGCTGGGGCATACCGGCGTTGATCTGGTGCAGGATGCCGATGAACTCGTCCATGCGCTGCTCGCCGATGGTGTCACGCCACGCCGCCTGCAGGTCGGCGAGGATGGTCTCGGCCGCGCCGATGCAGGCCCAGCCCTTGCCGGTCAGCACAACGAGCTTGCCCCGCCGGTCGGTCGGGTGCGGCAGCCGCCGAACGTAGCTGCGCTGCTCGAGTTCGTCGATCATCTGGCTCGCCGCCGAGCGCGTCACCCCGAGGTGCTCGGCCAGATCCTGGCCGGTTGCGCCATCTGGTGCGAGCCGGCTGAAGGCGAAACCGTGCGCGGGCCTGACGTCGCCGAACCCGGCGTCGGCCATGCGCTGCTGAAGCTGGTCTATCAGGCCGCGCACGGTGAGCGTGAGCAGCGTGACGAGTTCGTAGGAACCGGCGCGAACTTGGCCCTGGTTCATCCCCACCCTCTCCCGCTGGATTATTGTCAAGTAGCTGTACAGTATCTCCCAGGACTTGATTAATCTTCTTAACAACATGTGTTCCCTGGGAGGCGCAGCGATGCCAATGATCAAGCAGGCCGACGCCCCGACATTCAGCACCCCCAACGCGGTGATGGTCACCCACGCGGGCCCGAGCCGTGGCTCCGCCGAACTGGCCATGTGGCGTGTGCGGATGGCGCCGGCGGCGCAAGGACCGGTTCATCTGATCGACCGGGAGCAGGTGTACCTCGTCATGGCCGGTACGCTGTCGATCCTGGTCGGCGATGAGGATCACCGCGCGGAAACCGGCGACGCGGTGATCATCCCGGCGGGATCCATCCGTCAGGTGCGCTGCGAGGGCCCGGCATCGGCCGAGGCGATCGTGTCGATGCGAGCCGGCGGCCGGGTCACCCTGCCAGACGGCGAAGACCGCGGTCTTCTCCCGTGGGCGGTCTGAGCCGGCCGCCACCCCGCTACCGCGCCGCCACCGCGCCGCCACCGCGCCGCCACCGCGCTACCGCGCCGCCACCGCGCCGCCACCGCGCCGCCACCGCGCTGCCGCGCCACCGACCTACGGCGCCGCCACGGCGCTAGCGCGCGGCCCTGCCAGGTGACGGGAAGCTCGGCGAGGTTCCGGTCAAGCAGTTGGCATCGTCGGACATGTCGGGTGCACGTCAAGGCCTCCAGTGGGTTGACCGGCCAAGGCAGTCGGCGGGGGGACACAATTGCCTCGTGGGCCACGTCCGCCGTATTCAGCTGGCGCTGCTTGCCGTAATCGGTGTCATGATCGCCGGCAGCGTCGGCTACCTGCTGCTCGGCTTCAGCCTGCTCGACGCGGTTTATCAGACGGTTACCACGATCACGACCGTGGGATTCCGCGAGATCCACCCGCTCAGCGCCGCGGGCAAGATTTTCACCATAGTGCTGATCCTCGCTGGGGTCGGCACTGCGCTCTACGCCTTCGGCGTGGTGCTTGAAACGCTGGTGGAAGGTCATCTGCGCCAGCATCTGGGGAGGCGCCGGATGGAACGGGAGATCGCCCGGATGACCGGGCATGCAATCGTCTGCGGATGGGGCAGGGTCGGCCGCGCGGTGGGCGAATATCTGGCGGGCCAAGGCGCGCAGGTGGTCGTCGTCGACAACAATCCTGACCGCGCCGCTACCGTCCCTGGTCCCGCTCTTACCGGCGACGTCACCGATGATGACGTGCTGCGCAAGGCCGGGATCATGCGGGCGCGGTCGCTCGTCGCCGCGATCAACACCGACGCGGAGAACGTGTACGTCACCTTGTCAGCCCGCGCGCTCCGCCCCGATCTCGTCATCGTCGCCCGCGCCCGGACGGAAGCTTCGGAGCCGAAGCTGCTGCGGGCGGGCGCGACCCGGGTCGTTAACCCGCAGCGGATCGGCGGCCAGCGCATCGCGGCGGCCGCACTGCAGCCGAACGTGGTGGAATTCCTCGACGTCGTCATGCATGACGGCAGCCTGGAATTCCGGCTGGAGGAAGTACAGGTCTGTACCGGATCCAAGCTCGCGGGCCGCACGCTGCGGGAGACCAGCCAGGCCGACTCGACAGGCGCGCTCGTGCTCGCGCTGCGCAGCAGCGACGGGACATTCATCACGAATCCGCCGCTGGCCTCCCAGGTCGACGCGGGTTGCGTGCTTATCGCCATCGGCACCAGGGAGCAGCTCACCGCCCTAGAGCGGGCCGCGGGAGTGACATAAGCAGGCGCCGCGGGCCGCGCAGTTCGTGTGCGGGCGCGATCGTGTGCTAGCGGAGACCGGTGAGGAGATCGTCCTCGTGCTCTGGCGTGGGCACCTCGCTGAGGTGCCGGACGAAAGACTCGTGCCCGAAGGCCCGCTGCCGCGCGTCTTCCGGCAGGCGCAGCAGGAAGATGTTGTCGCTCTGGCTCGCGTGCGCCTCAAGTGCCTTGCGCTTGCGCTCGACATACGGCGAGACGTCGACCACGGTCGTGATCAACTCGTCCGGGGTGCCGAAGTTGGGGGGCATATCGAATTCACCCACGTCGGTGCCGGTTGCCCGAAGGTATTCGAACAATTCGGCGATCCGGGCGCGGGGAATCGCGGTGTAGTACAGCTTGCGGGGAATCGCGCTGGATCTCGTGGCGGCGACAGTGATCCGGTGGGCCTGGATGTGGTCCGGATGGCCGTAGCCGCCGTTCTCGTCATAGCTGACAACGACCTGCGGGCGGTAACGCTCGATCAGGGCGGACAGACGCTCAGCGGCCCGCTCGACGGGGACGTTGGTGAAAGCGCCGGGGTCGGCATTGGCTGTCCAGCCGGCCATGCCGGAATCGCGGTAGCCGAGAAGTTCGAGGTGAGTGACACCCAGTTGGGCTGCGGAGTCGCGGAGCTCAGCAATTCTGCGCTCGCGAACCTGTATTTCGTCGTGACCCTGCTGACCCGGCTTCACCCCATCGGGCCCGTCGCCCTGCTCACCGTTCGTGCAGGTCACAAGGACGGTACGAATTCCGTCGTCCGCGTAGCGGGCCAGCACACCGCCGGTCCCCAGCACCTCGTCGTCGGGGTGTGCGTGGACTGCCATCAGTGTCAGTTCTGCGGGCATGGATACCGGGTGTCCTTAAGGCGAGACTCATGTGTCCTGGTCCACTCTATGGTGGACCCAGCCTCGCGCCCCTGACGCCGCCCGGCCCGCCTCAGATCACCGCGCCGGCGCCGCCAGCGTGATCCACCACAGGGAGGCCCGCGGCCGCCCATGCTTCCATCCCGCCAGCGAGGTTGCGGGCGGTCCAACCGGCACGGTTCAGGGCCGTGGCGACCGCCGCCGATCTGGCACCGATGTGACAGACGCAGATGATCGTTTTGCCCGTGGGCAGGCTGGAAACGTGCTGCGAGATACGCGACATCGGGATGTGGGTCGCCCCGGGCGCGTGCCCCGCGGCCCATTCGTGATCCTCGCGGACATCAAGCAGGACCGCGTCCGATCGCACGAGTTCGAGCGCCTCGGTCGCGGAGATCTCACCAGGAGTGTCGCTGCGCACCCTGCCGAGGCTAGCCGACCTAGCTCTGTTCCCAGGCACACTGTCACTTCATCAGAATCCGCCC
This sequence comes from uncultured Actinomycetota bacterium, assembly GCA_963727015.1. Lineage (GTDB taxonomy): Bacteria > Actinomycetota > Actinomycetes > Streptosporangiales > Streptosporangiaceae > DATFVJ01. The sequence continues at coordinate 52,892 of CAVSEV010000015.1, forward strand.
GAGAAACCCCGGGCTTTAGCCATGGGGAGGTAAGGGCGAGTTCGCTCACACGTTCCGCTGGTTCTCCACGGCTGCCCCGCCTTCGCATCGTGGTACCGCCCGACCTGCCATGGGACCATTCGGCTATGAGCACGGCACCGCTTTCGCCAGACGAGCTACTCACCACCACCCGCGCGGTGCGCAGGCGCCTTGACTTGTCGCGCCCTGTTCCGCCCGCGCTCGTCCGTGAGTGCCTGGAGATCGCCCTGCAGGCGCCGAGCGGCAGCAACCAGCAGGGCTGGCACTGGATCGTCATCACGAAACCGCAGGTCCGTGCCGCGGTTGGCGACGTCTACAGGCGCGCTGTCAGGGAGTACCTGGCCTCCCCCCGGTCCGCGGCGAAGCTATATCGCGATGACCCAGACCGCGCAGCCGTTCAGGAAAGGGTTCAACGGAGCGCTGCGTACCTCGGTGAGCACATGGGGGAGGTGCCGGTCCTCGTGCTTCCCTGCCTCCGCCTGCCCTCGCCGCAGTTGCCCGAGGGCAACCAGGCCGGCCTGTGGGGATCGTTGCTCCCCGCGGTGTGGAGTTACATGCTCGCCGCGCGGGCGCGCGGGCTCGGCACCGCCTGGACCACGTTGCATCTGGCGTACGAGCAGGAAGTGGCCGAATTGCTCGGCCTGCCGGCCGAAGTGCGGCAGGGCGCGCTGGTGCCGACTGCCTACTACACGGGCGAGACGTTCCGGCCGGCGGGGCGCCAGCCGCTCGACCAGGTTCTGCATCAGGACCAGTGGTGATCTTGCTAACCGTCAGTCTTCGATCGGCGGCGGCCGGCTCCGATCCAGGGGATCGCCCGCGTCGTTCCTGTCGCGCTTCTTCGGCGGCCTGCGCCTGACGTCGACGCCGCCCATGAACGCGAATCCGATGACCTTCACCCGAGGTGCTCCCGGCGCTCCTGGCCCGCTCGCCCTCTGATCGAAACCGCCCATGAAGGCGATGCCGGAGATGTCTGCCTCGATGTCCTCGGGGAGAATGACGCTGATGCCTCCCATCAAGGTGTACGCGTGGATCGTCACCTCACGCTGGCTGAACCGGGCTTGCCGCAGGTCGAGCACCACGCTGCCCATGAAGGCCACGGCCACGTAGACGTCAGGCACCACCCACTGCCCCGATCGTCTCGCCTCGCTCATGATCGCGACAGAGACCTTGCTGCCCGGCGTGCCGCCGACGCGCGAGTCGGGGAACCCCGTCGTGGCGCCTGGAGCCGTACCGGCGGACGCGGCCGTGCCGGGCGCAGGCAGGTCACGGGTGACGGTCTCGAGGTCGGCGTAGGTCTTGGCCGCGTAGGCGTTTTCGAGGCGCTGATCAAGCTCGTCGAGCGTGAGCCGGCCTTGCCCGGCGGCGTCCCTGAGCACCTCAGCGACTTGATCGCGGTCGGCGTCGGAGACCCGCAAATGCCGGCGATCAGCGGGCAGCGGGGAATTGCTCACAATCTCACCCTAACTGCTGCCGCGCCGCGCGACCTTTTGCCACGTGCCGCGAGCCACGCTGAGCTCCGTGATCGGGGTGCATCTCCCGTCACAATGAGCTCTATGTGCAGGGCCGCGGTGCGCTGGCAGAGCACCACGATCATGGAGCATGCTTCAGGGGAACGACAGGGCGGGCTGGCTGGATGCGCGCGGAGATGGCACCGAGATGGGCGACCTCCAGGCGGACCTGGTCGCCCGGCTGCAGCCAGGGGTAGCGGTCGCTGCCATGCAGCCCAGACAACTCCAGGATGCACCCGGTTCCCACGGTGCCGCTGCCGATGACGTCGCCAGGCACCACCCGCGTCCCGCGCGAGGCGTAGGAGATCATCTGGCCGAACGACCAGTAGATATCGGCCAGGTTCCCTTCGCTGTAGGGCTGCCCGTTGACCGCGGCCGTCATCGCCAGGTCGAAGGCCTTGCCCTTGCGATGGGGAGCTAGCTCGTCCGGCGTGACGAGCGCCGGGCCGAGGCTGGTCGCCGTGTCTTTCCCCTTCACCGGGCCGAGCCGCTGTTTCATCTCGGCGAACTGCAGGTCGCGCGCGCTCCAGTCGCACAAGATCAAAAAACCGGCGATGTGCTCTTCGGCCTGCTCGGGGCTGAGGTCGCGGCCCTCACGCCCGATCACAGCGGCGACCTCGAGTTCGTAGTCGAACTGCCGCGAGCCCGGTGAGATCGCTACGTCGTCCGCCGGGCCGTGGACGGCGGCCGGGTTGGTGAAGTAGAAGACGGGCGCCTCGTACCAGCCGGGATGGACCTCGCCTCCGCGCACGAGCCTGGCGTTGCGGGTGTGTTCCTCGAACGCCATATAGTCGCGGATCGATGGCGGAACCGGGATCGGGGCACGCAATCTGGCCTGCTCTTCCTTAAGCACCTCGACCGGGTCCGCCAGGGCATCGGCGGCTGCCTCGGCCAGGCGGCCGCCGTTGTCACCCAGCAGGTCGAGCAGCCGGGCGGTGCCCCGCAGGCCGTGCACGGCCCCGTCCCTCAGCAATCCGGGGCGCTCGCCACCACCAGCTGGCGAGACATAGGTCACCCAGCGCATCACTGCTCCCTTACGTCGCGGCCACCTCGCTCGGCTGCGCCTTGGCGCCCGCCCGGACCTCGATCAGGCGTAACACGCGGGCATCACGCCGCCGTTGTATTCGGCCATTTCCATGAAGATCGGCACCATGTCGAGGGGCGCGCCGCGCGGCATCCCCCGCTGCTCAGCGTAGGCCCGGTGCAGGTTGCCGACGATCCGCTCCGGGTCGAGCAGGCCGGCGTAATCGCCGAGGCCGGTCTCGCGGGCGGCCTCCAGCGGCGTAAGCCCGGCGGCGGCCGCTGCCCTGGCCGTCTGCTGTATCCAGCGCAGGTAGGCAGCATTGACGTCGAACACCTCTGGACCTGCGACGGCGCCATGACCGCTGACCACCGTGGCAGCACCGAGCCCGCGCACGGTGTCGATGGCCTCCAGGCAGCCGGCGACCGAACCCATCAGGCAGAACGGTGTGCCGCCGTTGAAGACGAGGTCACCGGCGAACAGCACGCCGCGCTCGGGGATCCACGCCACGACATCGTTGGTGGTGTGCGCCGGGCCGACATACAGGAGCCGGACCTCCAGCTCGCCGGCGTACAACGTGAGCCGGTCGGTGAACGTCACCTCGGGCGGGACGATCTCGATGTCTCCCCACTCGACATCCGGCCAGAGCAGCTTGAGCTGGAGCCCGGCTGCGATCATCTCGCTGCGGGCCAGGGCGTGCCCGATGATCGTCGCCTCGGGAAACACGAAGTTGCCATAGGTGTGGTCACCATGGTGGTGGGTGTTCAGCAGCGTCCGGGCCGGCCGCGAGGTGAGCGTGCCGACCGCCTCGCGGAGCGCGCGCGCCCGCGCCTGCGTCGACGCGGTGTCGATCAGCAGCACAGAACGCGGACCGACAAGCACCCCCGAGTTGCTGAGGCACCAGCTTCCGTCCGGCTGGAGATAGACGTGGATGCCTTCCGCGACCTCCTGCAGATGTGGCGCGGGCATGGACCGCCGTACGGATCGTTGATCTCCCACCGCGCCTCCCGCGATATCGGGCGCCGCGAGTGTGCTGAGCCATCCGCGGCGGGCTCCTTCGATGATTGTCCTGCATGGCCGTCGTGGCCAACATCCCTGACGGCGGTTCGGTGAACGCGATTACCGCGATCGGAGCGAATCGGACACGCGCGAACCGGACGCAGCGAACCGGACGCAGCGGCATCGGGCACAGCGACACGCCCAATCCCACCGGCACCACTGTGCATATCTGTCACACTGGCAGTACTCAGGGTAACCTGACCACGTGACCGAACGGCTGGAGATCACTTCCCGGGTGCTCGTGCGCGCGTCGCAGGAGCGGGTCTGGCAGGCCGCGATCGACTGGGGCCGGCAGGGCGAGTGGATGTGGGGAACCCAGGTGCGGGGCGGCCACGGGGCCGGCGCCGAGGTATCAGCGCGGACAGGTATCGGCCCGGTCGGCTTCACCGACACCATGGTGATCACCGAATGGGATCCGCCTCGCCGGTGTGTGGTCCTCCACACCGGCCGCGTCGTGCGCGGTGATGGCGTGTTCGAGGCCATCCCGCACGGATCGCATTGCGAGTTCAAGTGGATTGAGCGGCTCGAGTTGCCGAAGGTCCTGGTCGGGGCGGCGGGACGCGCCCTCGTGCGGCCGGTAGCGCAGGCAGGCCTGGACAGTTCACTGCGCCGTTTCGCCCGGCTGGTGGAGAGGTCGTAACGGCCGGGCCGGCACTCAGTGCCTGGCCCTGCCAGACTCGGCACATGACCGCGACTCACGCAAACGCCGCCGCCAGCCAAACCCCAGACCCGGGCGCAGACCCTGACCTGGACCGCGCCCGCGAACTGCTGGCCGGCGCTCCGGTCATTGACGGGCACAACGACCTCGCGTGGGAAATGCGGACGCGTGCCGGTTACGACTTCGGCCGGCTCGACATCGCATCGCCGCAACCTGCCCTGCAGACCGACATCGCGAGGCTGCGGACGGGCGGCGTGGGAGGGCAGTTCTGGTCGGTATTCGTGCCGTCATCCCTGCCGGGCAGCACCGCGGTGACCGCGACCCTCGAACAGGTCGACTTCGTGCACGCGATGATCGGCCGCTACGCCGGCACCTTCGCCCTGGCCCGCTCCGCCGAGGACGTCGAGCGGGCGGCGGCCCGCGGCCTGATCGCCTCGCTGCTGGGTGCCGAGGGCGGCCACTCGATCGACTGCTCGCTTGGCGCGCTGCGCATGCTGTACGCCCTCGGTGTCAGGTACCTGACGCTGACCCACAACGACAACGTTCCGTGGGCGGACGCTGCCACCGACCAGCCACGAGCCGGCGGCCTGTCGCGGTTCGGCGAGGAGGTCGTGCACGAGATGAACAGGCTCGGCATGCTCGTTGACCTCAGCCATGTCGCGCCCGCGACCATGCGGGACGCGCTGCGGGTCACTGCTGCGCCTGCCATTTTCTCCCATTCGTCGTCGCGGGCGCTGTGCGACGTGCCGCGCAACGTCCCCGACGACGTGCTCGCCTCACTCGCGGCGAATGGCGGCGTATGCATGGTCACGTTCGTTCCCGCGTTCATCTCGCCGCGCCGCGCCGAGTGGCTGGCGCAGGCCACGCAGCACGCGAAAGACGCGGGCGCTGATCAAGGCGACTACGTGGCCCACTACGGCTTCATCCGGGCCTGGGCGCTCGAGCACCGGCCCCCGGCCGTGACCGTCGCCGAGGTAGCTGACCACGTGGACCACATCCGCGACATCGCAGGCGTATCCCATGTCGGTATCGGCGGCGACTACGACGGCACGCCGGACCAGCCGGAAGGGCTCGCGGACGTGGCCGGCTATCCGGTGCTCATCGCGGAACTGCTGCGGCGCGGCTGGTCGCAATCCGAGCTCGCCGGGCTGACGCGCGGCAACATCCTGCGTGTCCTTCGCGACGCGGAAGCGGTCGGCCGCGACCTGTCGGCCCGCAGCGGCCCATCCGTCGCCACCCTGGCCGAACTCGACGGCCCGGCTGGGTCCCCTGGTCAGGAGTGACGGCCTGTGGGGCCGCCCCGCGCAGCAGTTAAGGACAACTGATGCGAACGGCTGCCGCGCGCCGGCGTCCGCGGCCGGTGCGGGCAATCCTGGTGTGGTCCAGTCCAGGCGGCCCAGTCCAGGCGGCCCAGTCCAGGCGGCCCAGTCCAGGCGGCCCAGTCCAGGCGGCCCAGTCCAGGCGGCCCAGTCCAGGCGGCCCAGTCCAGGGGCCCAGTCCGGGGCCCAGTCCAGGGGCCCGTCAAGTAGCATCCCGACCGTGACTAGGCGCCTGGTAGTGGGAGTCGACAGTTCCACCCAGTCAGCGAAGGCCCTCGTGGTCGACGTCGGCGACGGAACTGTCATCGGCCGGGGGACGGCTCCGCACCCGGTCACGGGCAGCGACGGCGCCAGGGAAAGTGATCCGGCCGAATGGTGGTATGCGCTCGCCGCCGCCCTGTCTCAGGCGCTCGGCCAGGCGCTCGGCCAGGCGCTCGGCGAGGCCGGGCCCGCAGGTGACGTGGTCGCGATCTCGGTCGGTGCGCAGCAGCACGGGCTGGTGACGCTCGATTCGCGCGGCGACCCGGTACGCCCGGCGATGCTGTGGAACGACGTAAGGGCGGCACCGCAGGCGGCCGAGCTCATCGAGGCGCTGCGCGGTCCTGGCCTTGACGGCGGCGCGCACTGGGCACGGCGCACCGGCACGGTGCCGGTGGCCAGCATCACCGCGGCGAAGTGGGCGTGGCTGCGCCACCACGAACCAGGCTCGGCCAGCCGCACCGCCGCGATCAGGCTTCCGCACGACTACCTGACGGAGCGGCTGTGTGGTGTGGCCGTCACGGACCGCGGTGACGCGTCGGGTACTGGCTGGTTCTCCACTGCCGCCGACGCCTACGACGATGAGATCCTGGCGCTGCCGATGCTCGACCTGGACCGCGCGCTGCTGCCCGAGGTGCGCCCGCCCGACGCGATCGCGGGGACCCTCACGCCGGCCAGTGCTGCGGCGCTCGGCCTGAAACCCGGCACCGTGGTGGGAATCGGCACCGGGGACAACATGGCGGCCGCGCTCGGGCTCGGCCTGGCGGCCGGGGAGCCGGTTATCAGCCTCGGCACCTCCGGCACCGCCTACGCGGTGTCGGGGCGGCGGCCTGCCGATCCGTCCGGTGTAGTCGCCGGTTTCGCCGATGCGGCGGGCGCGTTCCTGCCGCTGTCCGCCACCCTGAACTGCACCCAGGCAGTCGACCGGATGGCCGCGCTGCTTGGCCGTGACCGCGAGGCCGTCGAGCCCGGTGGCACCGCGGTCGTGCTGCCCTACTTCGACGGCGAGCGCACGCCCAATCTCCCGAACGCCAGCGCGCTGATCACCGGCCTGCGCCCTGACACCACCGCTGGGCAGCTTCTGCAGGCCGCCTACGACGGCGCCGCCTGCTCGCTGCTCACCGCGCTTGCCCAGGTTGGCGTCTCAGGTGACCCGCTACCTCCGTCCGCTCCGCTGATCTTGATCGGCGGCGGGGCCAGGGGGGCGGCGTGGCGGGACACCATCAGACGGCTCTCCGGGCGGCCGCTGCTCGTCCCCGATGCCGCCGATCTTGTCGCGCTCGGCGCGGCCGCGCAGGCGGCTGCCGCCGTCACCGGTGAACGTGCGCCCGACGTGGCCCGCCGCTGGGACACCAGGCGCGGCATCCGCTACGAGCCGCTTCCGGCCGGATACAGCAGCCCTCGACAAGATCAACGAAACCCTGCACCGGGCCCGCGGCCTGCTGGATCACGCCGAGCCTCGCAGCGCCGACCAAGATCCGCGATCGTGTTAACTATCCCGCGGATAGCGCGGGAAACTTAACACAGGCGCGGATCAACGCCCTACGGCACGGCGACCCCGCGAATGACGACCGGTCCCAGGGTCGGGTTGAGTTCGGTAGCCTGGCTGGCCCCGGCAGGGGTGATCACGTCCATCGCTTTCGGCACCGTGGCCGGGTCGGCCGAGCAGATGGAGCCGGCACTGGCACTTGGGCCGGCACTGGCACTTGGGCCGGCACTGGCACTTGGGCCGGCACTGGCACTTGGGCTGGCACTGGTACTGGGGCTGGCACTGGGGGCTGCCGCGCAGACCCCGAACGTGTCCTTGCCTGGTGTGGGGGTGAAGGCGCGTGCCTGGTCGCTGCTGAAGCCGTTCTGGCCGGTCAGCACCACCGCGAACGACCAGCCGGAAGCCGGCGTGCCGAAGGCGGCCGATGGCACCGCGATCGTGATCGTGCCGGCCGTCGCCGATGCCACGACGCTGGCGGTGCCAACGGTGTTCCCTGCCGCGTCCACCCAGACCGGTGACGCGAAGCCCTGTACCTCGAGCCGCTGGCTCCACGCGTCCGCCGGGGCGATCGTGTAATTCCGCGACGCGAACGCGGCGGCGGTCGACGTGGCTGTCGCGCTGGGGGAGTGGACGTACACGTCGAGCAGCTGCGCGCCGATCAGGTTGCCGAACGTCGGCGTGAGCGTCTTCAGCGTGGTCCGCAGGTACACCAGCGAACCAGCGGTGATCACCTGGAAGCGGGTGATGTCGAACGAGCCCGCCACGAAGTCGGACGCGGTCGGGTACTGATAGGTGCCGGGACCGTTGTCGTCGCCTGCTGGATCGGTCACGTCCATCACTGTCGTGCCGCCGGCGAGGTCGCCTACCACCGTGACCTGCGCGTACCCGGTTCCAGCGCCAGCGGAGGCGGTCACGGTCAGCACGTTGGTGCCGAACCCGACAGGTACCGCGGCGGAGAACGAGCCGTCCGCGGCGGCGGTCGCGGTGACCGTCGCGGCCGGCGGGCCCGTGTCGGTGTCCGCGGCCTCGATAACCACATTCGCGCCCGGCGTGGTGGTCCCAGTGACGGTGGTTGAGGAGGACTCGGCCGTGCTCCCGCCGGCCGGCGCGGTCAGCGTGACAGGCACCGCGGCGGGCGGCGCCCGCCGCACATACCGGTTCGCGGTGATTGCCGGCTGCTCCAGGATCTTCTGTGCGCCGAGATCGGCGATCAGCCGCAGTTCCTGCGCCTGCGCCCAGGACAGCGGCGCGGCTGAACCCGCGGGCTTGCCGTCGGTGAAGCCGATCGAGGCGACCGCCGGGTCGGTCCCGTAGGGCGAGGCGGCCAGGTTCGGATCCTCCCAGGCCTGCTCGGGCACGAGGCCAACACCGGAGGAGAAGTTCATCATCGCGGTGAGCAACCCAGCGGCGCCGTTGAGGTCCGCCGAACCGATGTCCGATTCTGCGCGTTCGCCGGACAGCACCGGCCACAGGTGCCCGGTGCCGCTATTGGCGGTCGGCCACGGCTGGCCGGGCGTGGTGCACGAGGTCTGGCTGGGCTGGTAGCAGTCGCCGTAACCGTCCGCGCTGCCGTCGGCGGCGGCGTTGCCGTACCTGTAGTAGCCGGTGCCGCTCGGCGTGCTGACGCTGATCTTCTTGTCCCAGATGCCAAGCGATGCCGTCACGTCCGGGTCGCTGACCGGCAGTTCACCGAGCCGCACAAGCTCCTGGAATCCTCCGTCGAGGACCGCGCGCTGGTCGAGGGCGGGGCCGCCGTTGCCGAGACTGTAGGAGGTCGCCGCGTTCGGATCGCCGGTCTTGGACAGCCGGATGAAGTAACGAGCCCCGTCCTGCCCTGTCGTCGTGACCGTCCACGTCTTGATCATGCGCTGGAAGTCGTCCGCCGTTGCCTGGTAGACCTGTGCGTGTGCGCCGTCTCCCTGCCTGGTGGCGATCGCCGCGGCGGCGGTCAGCCCGGCGATCTCGGCCGCGATCGTCGACGGCGAGTAGCCCGATTGCTCCTCCCAGCGTTCGACGCCGAACGAGGGGCCGTGCGAGACGAGGAAGTCGGCTGCGGGAACGATGTGCTCGCGGTAGAGGGCGGTGTCGCCGCCGAGCCCGGACTGGTAGGCCATCAGGATCGGGTAGGAGGTCTCGTCGAGCTGGTCGCCACCGGTATCCGGCGCGGCCTTGCCGTTCAGCAGCGAGTTGCGCGGTATCTCCCCGGTGGGCAACTGCTGCTTCTCCAGCAGGAACCTGGTAGCCGCCCGTGCGGTCGCCAGGTCGCCGTCCACGAGCAGCCCGGTGAAGACCTCGTACAGGTCACGCGAGAAGACCTCGCGGTAGGAGCCGAAGTAGACGGCCTTGCCGCCGGGCGCCGTGCCTGCGCTCACCGCCTGGCCCCACGGGCTCGCGAGCGACGCGACGATCGCGCCCGGGAAGGTCTTGTCCTCACTCGCCTTGAGCACGTTCGCGGACAGATAGTAGGCCGCGCGCACCTGGGCCTGGTCGTCGGCCGGCAGGCCGGGAAGCGCGCCGGGCGGCCGGTTCAGGCTGGCGTCGTAGCTGCGCCAGCCCTGCTGATAGGCATCGAGGACGCTACCGAACGGCTGCCGCAGTGATTCTCCAGCCGCGTCGAGCGCGCCGTCACGCGAGCGCCCGAACCCGAGCGCGAGCGTCACAGTTCTTCCCGTGGCGGCCGTGGCGGCCGTGCTCGCCGTGCTCGCCGTGTTCGCCGTGCTGTCCACGGGGGTGACGTCCTCTGTGGCGATGATGTGGCCGCCGGGCGCTGATGCGTACCGGGTGGTGAGGGCGTGCGAGGCGTCGAGCTGGGTGAGGCCGTCGCTGGCACTGCCCGCGTAGCCGACGCTCGCGGCCTGCGAGGTGGAGGTCGAGGTTAGTGCCATGTATGTGGGCACCGCGTAGTCACGGTTCGCGGCCTGGCTGGTCGCCGAGGTGTCGTAGATGACCGGGACGTTGCTCGTGCCGGCGGTGCTGCCAGCGCTGGCCAGGATTCCCGTGTCCGCGCCGCCGTTGGCACTTCCGCCGCCGCCGTTGCCGTTGACGTGCGCGTCCAGGCGCGCGTACACGTGCAGCGCGCCGAGATTGGTGCTTGAGCCTGGTGCGCGCTCCAGCCGCGTGCGCATCAGCACGGTGTCGCGCTGCGGATCGGTCAGGTAGGTGGTGACGAGCCGGTACCCGTGCTTGGTGCTCGTCGCCGTGACCGTGCACGCCATTCCTGACGGGTCTGCCCCTGACGGGTCAGCGCTGACCGTGTAGGTGAGGTCCCGGGTCTGCAGGTCGGTGAAGGTCGCGCCGTCGGTGACGACGTACTGGAGGGTGCCGACGTTGGTGTTGTCCACGGTCGGTTCGTAGACGTCAGACAGCACGCCGCCCGCGACCGTGTACCAGACCTTCGAGCTCGGCTGGCCGCCGCTCGGCGCGGCGGTGCCCACGCAGTCCTTGCGCGCGAGGTCGAAATACGACGCAGCCCCGGGTGCGCCAGGGGCTAACGGAGCGGCAGGGGCGGCGGGCGCGGCGGGATCGGCCCGGCCGTGGGAGGTCGTGCCCGGTGCCGATTTCGCCGAGCCGCTCGATTGGCCAGCTGGCCGGCTTGGCCGCCTTGGGCACCTTGGCCGGCTTGAGCCCCTTGGCCGGCTTGGGCCCCTTGGCTGCCATGGCTGCCTTTGCTCGCCGCCTGGATGCTGTCGGCGTGACCTTGCAGCCCCGAGTATTGCGAGTGCGTCCCCCCCGCTTGTATCTTCACCGATGGCCAGCGTTGCAGTCCGAGGATCACACGGGCACGCTCAGGATCACCGCGAGCGCGGCACCCGACAGTGGATGGATCTTCGCCCGCTTCCTCTTCTTCTTCGCGTCGAGCCGCGTGTCCTCCGCCAGGCTCTCCCCGTTCGCTGCCCGGCTCGCCACGTTGGCCGCTCTGTGCGATTTCTTGCCCGCTCCGGTGCCCAGCCGTGGGCTCATCCCTCGACGACCCTCCCTGGAGACGTTGGTCACGTGCCCCCGCAACCGCTACACAACCAAGACATCCTCTCCCGGGATCGGCTGTCCGGGAAGTGACTAAGGTCCTGAAACGGTAATAAGACCCGTCAGTGACATTCGGTTAGCTTCGGGGCCAGATTGGCTCAGGGTGCGCTATCGTCGTGTCGCGGGGATGGATCGTCGCGTCGCGGGCATCGACTGGCCATCGTCCTTTCGCGGGCATCGACGGCCGCGCGTCGCTGGTCTTGCGGGCATTTACGGCCATTCCGGTGAGTGCGGACCCGCGCAATGCGGCACGGCCACAGCAGACGCGGTGGCAACACCAGCCACATAGTTCCACTATCGGCTCCTCGAGAAAGAGCAGGGCCTTGCCGGATCGCCGCCTGGTGCACCGCCCGCATCCACCAAGATCCACGGGACGCGCCGTCGGGCCCGTCCCGCGGATCTTTGGCGGCGCGGCAGTGCCGCCCACGATCCCAGACGACGACCGGGGTTGTGGACGGCCCTGTCGTCGTCGCCGATAGTTCCACTATCGGCTGGTCGAGAAGGAGCAGTGCCGTGCCGGATCGCCGCCTGGTGCACCGCCCGCATCCACCAAGATCCACGGGACGCGCCCGGGCAACGGTAGTGTAGGGCCGGGGGATGAGGCCGTCCTGGCCAGCCTTTTATTCGTTCCTTATTGGTCGTACGGATTTTCTGACATAACGGTCATAGGATCAGTGACGGGGTAAAACTTCTGCCAAGACATCACGTCGGCGGGTTGCTCATCCGGCGTCGGTGCCGTGCTATGCCTGAGGATGTCGTGCGATGCCTGCGGACGTGGCATCGCCGTCCCATCTTCAGGGCGACAAGGGGGCGTCATCTTGCCGATCACCCAGCTCGTCTTCGGGCCGCGGCGCCTCGGCGGTGTCGCGGCCGTGGTGGCGGCCGGGATCCTCGCCGCTCTTCCCGCGGTGCCTGGGGTGGGTGCGGCGCAGCATGAGGCCGCCCGGGTCGGCGCGGTCCGGCAGGTCCCGGCGGTGAACCGGCCGGTCCCCGCGGTGACCCAGCCGGTCCCAGCGGTGATCGGGCTGGTGAACGCACGGCTTCAGGAGCCCTCTCCGGAGCCGACCTCGAAATGCCTGACCTCGGCCGGCATCTACTGCTACACGCCGGTGCAATACCGCCAGGCGTACGACCTCAACGGGCTGTACGCCGACGGGATCACAGGCAAGGGCCGGACGATCGTGATCATTGACTCGTTCGGGTCGCCGACCATCCGCAACGACCTCCACATGTTCGACAAGCAGTTCGGCTTCCCCGACCCAGGCCTGCGGATCGTTCAGGCGGGCAAGATCCCGTCGTTCGACCAGAAGAACGCGACCATGGTCGGCTGGGCGGACGAGACGACGCTCGATGTGGAGTACGCGCACTCGATCGCCCCGGGCGCGAGCATCGTCCTTGTCGAGACGCCGGTCGCGGAGACCGAGGGTGTCACCGGTTTCCCTCAGATGATGGACGCCGAGGAGGCGCTCATCGACAGCGGCGTCGGTGATGTGATCTCGCAGAGCTTCGGCGCGACGGAGAACACCTTCCCCGGGTTCGGCAAGGGTAGCTACTCGAGCCTGCTGAACCTGCGGTACGCGTTTCAGGACGCGCTTGCGCACCACGTCACCGTGCTCGCCGCGTCTGGCGACGCCGGCGCGACCAACGACGAGCTTGACGGCGTGACCACCTACCAGCAGCGGGTCAACTCGTGGCCGTCCGCGGACCCGCTCGTTACGTCGGTCGGGGGTGCACAGCTCTACCTGGACGATGCGGGCAACCCGGTCCGTGCGGCCACGGTGTGGAATGACGGCTCCGGCGCGAGCGGCGGCGGTGAGTCCGCCATATTCGGCCGCCCGTCCTTCCAGGACAGCGTCCGCGGCGTCGTCGGTGATCACCGCGGGACGCCCGACATCAGCATGACCGCTGCGGTCTCGGGCGGCTGCTGGGTATACGAGTCGTTCGCCGCCAAGGGCCCTGGCTGGGAGCTTTTCGGCGGGACAAGCGAGGCAACGCCGATCTTCTCAGGCATCGTCGCGCTTGCCGACCAGGTCGCAGGACACCGTCTTGGTCTCCTCAACCCGGCGCTCTACCAGCTCGGTGCCCGCGGCCAGGCGAGTCAATTCGCGCTCAAGACCGGGATCGTGGACGTCGCCACAGGCAATAACTCGTTTGCCGGTGTCACCGGCTTCAACGCCGGCCCGGGCTATGACCTGGCCAGCGGCTGGGGAACGATCGACGCAGGCCGGTTCGTCCGCGCCCTCGCCGGTTCCTGACCGGCGCCGGCGCGCTGGCCTGGTCCTGACCGATGCCGGCTCGCTCGCCGCTCCCCATGGTCGATGGCCCGTTGGGCGCTAAAACAAACCTGACGCCCAACGGGCCACCATCGAACTTGTGTCGATGCCTGCTTGTGTCGATGCCTGCGCCGCTCAGGCGTCCGTCGCACGACGCCGCTCACGTGTGCGTCGCACGCTGCGCGACGCTACGCGCGGCAGGGGGGTGGAGCGAAGATCTAACGGAAGTCAGCACGCGGCTACCGTGACGGTGTGGCGCGGCGGCTGACACACAATGGGCCATTGTGTGTCAAATCTGACGCCTAATGGCCCATCGTGTGTCACTCACGCGGGTGATCTTGGCGACGAGATGCCCGCCGGGGCACCCGGCAAGCACGCAACGGCACCGGCAATGCACGCAACGGTACCGGCAAGGCACGCAACGGCACCGGCAAGGCACGCAACGGCACCGGCAACGCAGGCAACGGTACCGGCAAGGCACGCAACGGCACCGGCAACGCAGGCAACGGCACCGGCAACGCACGCAACGGCAGTCAGGCAGTGGTGTAGGCCAAGCTGCAATGCTAGGGGCTGCGGGATGCCTTGTACGTCACACGCCGCTACGTCACACGCCGCTACGTCACACGCCGCTACGTCACACGCCGCTACGTCAGCCGCCGCCGGCAACCGCGCGGTCAGCCGGTGGCTCGGGTTAAGGTCGGCTCAGCTCACGGATAAGGGGTGGGGCGGCATGGGGGTGACGGCGGTCTTCGGCGCGGTGGCCGGCTGCTATGCGTCGGCCAGGCCGGACTACCCGCGGGAGCTTTATGCCGCCCTGGCGGATCTGGCCGGGCGCGACCTAGACGGAGCGCTGGTCGTTGATGTGGGCGCGGGCACAGGGATCGCGGCAAGGCAGATGCGTGACCTGGGCGCACTAGTGATCGCGGTTGAGCCTTCCGCGGGCATGCTCGCCAAGCTGGCCGGGACATCGCCCGGTGTGGGCGCGATGCAAGGCGACGGCAACGCGCTGCCACTGCGGGACCATTGCGCCGACTTCGTTACCTACGCGCAGGCCTGGCACTGGACCGATCCGCACCGCGCGGTGCCCGAGTACCGCCGGGTGCTCAGGCGAGGCGGGAGCTTCGCGGCCTGGTGGAATCTGATGGCCCGCGAGGCGCCGTGGGCGGAGGCTCAGGAGAACCGGCTGATGGCGGCCTGTCCTGATTACCGCGAGGGCCGGGACAAGTATCCAGGGTCGCGCGTAGACGCGGACCCGACGGCACTGTGGTTGGGTCAGCCAGCGCAGATTGCCGAGTTCAGCTGGTCGCGGCGGGTGGCGCTCGACATGCACCTGGCAAATCTCAACTCCAAATCATACGTGGCGGCTCTCGGTCACGGCGTCGGCCAATTCCTGGCCACCGAGCGCGCGATGCTGCTCGCGGAGTTCCCTGACGGCGTGGTCACGGAGGCCTACCGCACCGTGCTCGCCGTCGTCCGCCGGTGAACCGGCGGACGCTGGTGAACCGGCGGACGCTGGTGAACCGGCGGATGCTGGTGAACCGGCGGGTGCTGGTTGCGGTCTTTGCTCGCGCGCCCGTGCCGATTCGGCAGCAGCGGTGAGTGCGCATCGCTAGGGTCGTGTCCGTGACTGCGGCAGGAACGACGGATTCTTTCCTCGAGGAGCTGGCAACCTGGGCGGAAAGCACGGCGCAGGATGTCCACGGCGACAGCGAGGACGCTGAGCTGCTCTGCGACCTAGCCCACGACCACCTGGGCCTGGACCTCGCCGAGCTGACGCCTGGTGACCTGCGGGAACTCCTGCTCCGGGTGTTTCCGAGGAAGGTCACGGTACAGGATCGAGCAGACCTGGACACCGTGATCCCGACCATGCGCGAGGTGTGCGGCTTCCTCAGGGACACCCACCGGATCAAACCCCAGCAGCATGACCGGCTCATCCGCGAGCTCGATGACATCGAGCCGCGATTCGCGGACGCGGTCATGGACCCGGCTAACTGGGGGATGGCCAGGACGATTACGCAGTCCATGCTCGCGGACGGAATTGACGTCGCGGACCAGGATGACACGACGCGCTGGATCGACGAGTACAACGCACGGGAGGCGGCACGGCGTGTAATCACGCCCAGCGGGCGGCGATCGCTGCTGTTCGACTTCGCCGAGATCGGGGAACCCGGCTTACCCGGCATCGAGGAACCCGAGTTTGACGAGGACTTTGACGACGAAGACGCGGAGCTGGACCTGGCGCCGGTGCGGCTGGCGCCGCTTGACCAGCTCGCGGCCGCGGCGCGGGCCTGCCACCTGCTGGCGGAAGCGCGGCGGCTGTCCGACTGGCTCGGGCCGTCACGGCAGCTCACCGGCACCGGCGCGCTGCGCCTCGCTGATGCCCGCGCCATCATCACCGAGTTCGGTCTCGGCGCTCTTCGCGCCGACTCTGATGACGAGGGCATGTACCTCGAAGCCGCCCGGAGGTCGCGGCTCGCCGGGCTGCAGAGCGCGCATGACTTCGTTCCGCTCGAAAGGCTCTGGATAGTCGCTCAGCTGGCGGGCGTGGTCGAGGTGGAGGGCCACCGCGCAAGGCCCGGCCCGCGGCTGGCTGCCCTGGCGCACGCAGACGCTGGCGATGACGGCGGTGAACGTGACACCGCAGCGCTGGAGGCGTGGCTGGCCGCCTTTGCCGGGCTGATTCATCCCGGCTTCCCAGCACCTGACGGGCCGCTTTCCAGCCAGCTTCAAGACGAGCTGCTCGGCATGCTGACGTCGCTGTACGCGGCAGCCGGACCCGTCGATTTGAGCGAGCTCGCCGAGGAGGCCATTTCGCACTTTCCCGGCTGGGAGCTTGCCTCGGATGAGCCCGGCACTCCAGTCGAGAGCGAGGTGACGGCGCTCCTCGCTGGGCCCGCTGAAGCGGGCGCTGTCGAGGTGACGAGCGGTCGTGTCGCTCTCACCCCGCTCGGAGTGTGGGGGGTCCACCAGATCCTGCGGACGCATGGTTTGCCCGTCCGCGCGATCGGTGACTACGCCGAATCGGATGCTGCCGAGATGCTCACCGCGATCGCGGGATACGACCGGGATGATGGCGACGCTGAGCTGGCCGGTTGGGTGGAGCGGCGGGGCCAGGCGGATGCCGCGGCCGAATTTGCCGTCGTTCTCAAGACGGGTACGTCTGTCCAGCGGATGGCAGGACTCGATGTCCTTGGGTCGCTTGGCCCGGCCGGGCGTGATGCGGCTCGCAGCCTGGTCGGCGAGCCGGGCGTGGGTGCGCTTGCGGTGATGTGGCTGGCGAGCATAGGCGAGGATCCGGAGGTAGATGTCTCGGCCGAGGACGCGCTGTGGGTGCTCGTTGACATGTGCGCTGCCATGCTTGACACCATGCCGCCCGGTGAGGCGGTGCAAGACGTGGCGGAGGGCGCAGCTCACGCTGATTTCGCTGGGCAGATCGCGGAACTGTGGCGCGTCGATCACCCTCGCACGCTTGACGTGCTCACCGCGGTCGCAGATCACCATCCGGATCGCGCCGTGGCGAAGACGGCCCGGAAGGCGATCTTCCGTGCCCGCTCGACGTCTGGGGGACACGCCGTACCTTCGGTGCCAGCCCGTAAGGGCGAGCGACCTGGTCGCTCACGGCGCCGGCGGAAAGCCGGCAAGCGCAAGCACCCCCGCTGACCGGATGCTTGACGGGCGCAGGCCCCGGCGTTCAGGCCGGGTTAGCCCGTGCCCTGACGCCCGCGTGCGCGCCAGGGCTGTGAAACTAGTGTTTCAGCATGGCAGCGCGGGACCGGGCGGCTCTCGCGAAGGCACAAACGGCAGTTGTCCCGCAAGGCGAAAGGCTCAGGCAACCGGGCCAAGGTACGAGTTAAGGTCGCCCGCGTCCATGCCCGGATCACGGACAGGCGCCGCGACCACCTGCACAAACTATCCACGAGGATCATCCGCGAAACCCAAACGGTGATCATCGAGGATCTCGCGGTAGGGAACATGGTCCGCGACCACTGCCTGGCCCGCGCGATCTCAGACGCGGCATCGGCCGAGTTCCGGCGGCAGCTGGAGTACAAGGCGGACTGGTACGGCCGGCCCGTGCCCTCGATGTGGCTTCTACGATGTCAAGAACCGTGATCTGGTCCACGGCGCGGGCCAACCGGAAACCGCCCCGCGGACCGGATGTTGCCTGGAGCAGCCCGGCCCGCACCATGGCGTGCAGATGCTTGGCGAGATACGCGTCGGGCAGATCGTAGTGACGCGTATTGCTGGGCCTTCGGCTCGTCAGGGAGTCATTGCTGGGCCTTTGGCCGCGCCACGGGGCCGCCACTCGGGCCCGGCCGCGACAGCAGGGTCAGCCACGGATCGTCGAACGAAGCCCAGCCCTGCGGGCCCGGTTTCGCCTGGGCTCGGCTAGGCCGCGGCGCGCGCCTGCCCGGTTCCGCACCGGGTTACCAACCCCGATGCTCGCGGGCCCCGACAAATTCGACCGGCGCGGAAATCCGGCCCCTCTGGTGCTGGTCCTCGGCGCATGACCAGGCAGCCTGGACAGCCTCGTCAGCGTCCTTCCCGTCCTGGTCGGACCGGGAGACTGTACCGTCCTGATGGCGTAGCCGAACGGTGAAAGTTGCCATTATGTGTTCCTCGGTATGATCACTGCGGCCCAGGCAAGCCACCGCCTGACAGGGCGCGCCGTCGTGGGCATGGCGTCGGCACGTTACTCGCCTGCCCTCTTCTGAATCGGTTAGGCGCCGCCAGGAGATCAGATAGTCGCCAGCCGGCCAGGCTCCTGGTGGTATGCACGAGGGGTCGGTTGAGGGAACGGCGTGCAGGTGGGTGCGTCGCAAGGCGCTGCTTGCTCTTGAGGAACGCTTCGTAATTCCTACGCGCGACGACGACAACGCGCCGCGAGGTGCCTGCCTGTGTCTGGGCGTTGTCGTGGATCACAGAGCCAGAGAAGCCTCCTCTGAAGACCCTCTTAAGACCCTCTTAAGACTCACTAGGACACGCTCACATTCGCGTGCCTGACAACTGTGCCGCACGGCCGCCGGCCCCGAACGTGGGTTCTTACCACAAGCCAGCAGTTCGCCAGCTCCGCCGGTGTCGCCGTAATCGCGCCGTATTCTTCGCCGTGGCCGGCCCGCATCCGGCGACGGGAGGCTAAACGCGCGCCATGCAATGGATCTCGCTCATCGACATCGTCCTGCTTGTGGTGATTGTGGTGTTTGTCAGCAACCTCGGCCGCCTCGCCGGCTCGGCGCGCCGCTGACCGTGTCCCGACGCTGCCGCCGCTCAGTGCCCGTATACAGGGATGATCACCGCGCGGGCGAGCGTATGAAATCCGAGGTTGAATCCAGCGACGGCAGGCGACACGTCCGAGTCGATCCCAAGGGTCTCCTGGTCTACCGCATGCACGGTGAAGACGTACCGGTGCGGTGGGTCGCCTTCGGGGGGCGCGGCACCGCCGAAGTCCTTCGAGCCATAGTCATTGCGGACGCAGAACGCGCCGCCAGGCGGCCCGGAACCACCAGCATCGCCGCTCAGCGCTCCCGCAGGCAGTTCGGTTACTGTCGCCGGAATATCCACCAGCACCAGGTGCCAGAAGCCAGAACCGGTCGGCGCGTCCGGATCGAAGCAGGTCACGGCGAAGCTCTTGGTCTCAGGGGGAAAGCCGGACCACCGCAAGTGCGGCGAGATGTTCTGCCCCGACATCCCGAACCCGTTGTAGACCTGGGCGTCGCTCATCTGGACGCCTTCTGCGACATCGTTGCTCTCAACCGTGAACGAAGGCACCTGCGTCAGGTATTCGTGAGGAAGCGGAGCCCGCTGTGTCATTGTGCAACCTCCTTCTTAGTGAGCGCCTGGAAGCGCGACGCGCACCGCACCGCGCAGATTCGCGCGGGCCCAAGGCTATCGCGCGGCCGGTCAACCGGGCCGCCGGGTTCATGATGCGACCTGCGGAGGCCGTGACCTGCGGAGGCCGTG
This sequence comes from uncultured Actinomycetota bacterium, assembly GCA_963727015.1. Classification (GTDB taxonomy): domain Bacteria; phylum Actinomycetota; class Actinomycetes; order Streptosporangiales; family Streptosporangiaceae; genus DATFVJ01. The sequence continues at coordinate 72,476 of CAVSEV010000015.1, forward strand.
ACCTGCGGAGGCCGTGACCTGCGGAGCTATGACTGCCGGCCCGCGCTGCCGGGACTTTCCTTGGCCATCCTGGTTACGTTTCGTGGTGAACCCCAATACGGTGTTGGCACCAGGGTCACCAGTTCTAAGAGCGGAGGCGCAGTCGTGCTGCGCGGGCCAGTCGCGTGGGTGTGCCGTGGCGCGCTCGTCACACTGCTGCTCGGTACGTGCGCTTCAGGTGCGAGGGCCTCCATCGCGTTGCCGCCATCATGCGGCGGTGCCTCCTGCTCGCACACTGGGTCGGGGACGGTTCGGTGGCAGGCACTGCTGCCCGGTGGCTACGTCGCCTATAACGACGCGCGCGGCACTGAACCCACGGCGGGCGAGCCATATGCGGCGATCGGGCGTCAGGTCGCCGTGTTCGGCCTCCGGAATGTGGTCTCTGCTTACGATGCAAAGCAGGGCAGCCCGCGCTGGACCGTGCAGCTTCCTCGTCTTTACCGCGGGCAGATCGTTTCCGCCCGCGTCTGGCCTGGGGTGGTCACCATCGGGGTCGCCACGGTGGCAGGTACCCAGTGGGAGGTGGTGCTCAGTGCCGCGACCGGGCGGCTGATCCATGCTTTCCCGCGCGCCCCGTTCGGCGGCACGGTCGCCGCCGATTCCCGCCACACGGTCGTGGTCGGACCTGGTGCGGTTACCAGCTACGACAATGCCAGTGGTCGTGCCATCTGGACCCAGCAGACCGGCGCCGCTCCGCAGCGCTGGGAACTCGACGGTCATGTCCTTTACGTCTCCGTCGCGGCTGGCGGGTTCCTTGCCGCGCAGCCGGTGACCGCGCTGCGCAGGATCGATCTGGGTTCCGGCGCGGAACGGGTTATCAGGCCCAGGTCCGGTTCGTTCGCGGGAACGCCCGGCGCGGCACTCGACGGGGTCGTTCTGTTTGGCGGCGCTGCAGGCGTAACCGCGTACAGCGGCAGCACCGGCACCCGGCTGTGGCACCTGCCCGGCGCCGCTCCGCAGGCAGTTGACGTGGTCAAGCGGCTCTTTTACCTCACAGAAGGCAGCGGGCTAGTAGGAGTCGATCCCGGCGGAAATGTCCGATCAAGCCTGTCAGGAACTTCCGCTATTTACGGCGAGCGTGACGGCGTGGCCTTCGGTCTTGACGATGGCGCGAGCGGTGAGGCTTGGGGCCTGGACACCACGACCCAGCGCGTCATCTGGACCACAAGCTCGCTGTCCTGGCCGCACGTCTTCGTCGATCTCAGCGGGCTGGGCGGCAGCGCAGATCCTCGCAGCAGCGCGATCATCGTCGCCGCGTGCGCGCAAGCAAATCTGAATGTCAGCCCGGCGCAATGCGTGCGGCCCGAACTGGTGGCGATCAACCGCTGAGCGTCCTCTTCTGCCGCTGAGCGTCCCTTCTGCCGCTGAGCGCCCTGCCTGGCGCCCGGCTTGAGGTCCCGACGCCGACCATGATCATGAATCTCAATCGGCTCGGACTTGAAACCGGCCGACCCGAGGAAGTAACGCGCGCTCTTCGGGGATATTCGCCGACGACGCTCCGGGAGCTCAGGAACCGGGGTGGCGACCTGCCCGCTGGCCTGCCACGAATTGGACCGCGCCCGCGATTCGCTGCCTGATACCGGTGAAGCCACGTTCGGCCAGCGCGTCGGTGATCTCATCGCGGCCGAAGACGCGTATCCCGGCCATCCGGCCTGCGAGGTCAGTCGCCGCGCCTAGCGGGCCACCTGCGCCACGCCGGCAGCTTGTCATCAATGCGATCCGCCCACCCGGCCGCAGCACGCCGGTCATCTTGTCCAGCACGCGGAAAGGCTCCCGCATTAGATGCAGTGCCGCGAAGCAGCAGACCGCATCGATACAGTCCGGGCGCAGCGGCACGCTCAGTGCGTCGGCACGCACGTACGCGATGACGGCCGTGTCCGTCACCGTTCTGTCCGTCACCGTTCTGCCCGTCACCGTTCTGCCCGTCACGGCGCCTGCGGTGTCGCGGACCGCGCGGGCCAGCATCGTCGCCGACACGTCGAGGCCGACGACCAGGCCAGGATGGCCGGGCCCGTTCGCAAGCTCACGAGTGAAGTTGCCGGGCCCGCACGCCAGGTCGAGGAGCGTGTCACCCGGTGAAAGCTCGAGCCAGGACCTGGCGAGCCGGTATTCGCCCGCTATGCCAGGCCCTGCGACGCCCGTGACAAGCCGGCTCACGGCTGGGCGCCACCATCGCTGGTAAATCGCCGGGACGGCCGTAGTGCCCATTAGCCAATCGGCTACCCCCGTCCGCTCGTGCGGGATATTCCCGATCAGGTCGAGGTAGCCATGGGACAGATCCGGGGCCGTAGGTGCCGGGTCGAGCAGGCCAAGAACTCGCTTGACCGCCGCCCCGGCGTCGTCGACAGGCACCTGCATGCTGTTCATCCTATGGCCCGCCCGGGGGACGCGCCATCAGGTCAATGCCATGGTGGAAGGATCGCAGCCCGCGCCGAAACATCCATCGCTACGGGCCGGCATGTTCGGCGGCCGAAATTGAACGGCGGAGAAATAGGGTTGCACATTGCTCCCTGGCGGGCCTTCACTAAATGCGTGGAATCAGGAAAGCGCCCACCGGAGCGTATCGACGCGGGTCCGGTGCTGCTCAGGCGGCTCTGCGAAGCCGACGCGGCCGCCGTCGCGGCTGCGGTGCTCGCGAGCATGAAGCACCTGGAGCCCTGGATGCCATGGGCGACGCAGGAAGCTGCGGACGTGGGCCACCAGCGTGCGCGGATCATCGCGGCCGGAGGCATGTGGGATGCGGGGACCGATTTCATCTACTCGGTGCTACCGGCTGGCGCTGCTGTTTCTGAGGGCGCTGCTGTTCCTGAGGGAACTGCTGTTTCCAGGGCACTGCTGTTTCTGAGGGCACGCTGTTCCTGCCCCCCGTTCCTGACGGCACCCTCGTTCCTGAGGCGGCAGTGCTCGGCACGTTTGGGCTGCACAGGCGGATCGGGCCTGGCGGCATCGAGATGGGCTACTGGATCCATGCCGCCCATGCCGGGCGCGGCTATGGCAGTGCCGCCGCACGAGCGCTTACTTCGGTCGCGCTCGTGCTGCCCGGCGTCGAACGGGTCGAGATCCACTGCGATGCCGCCAACGCGGCGAGCGCCGCTATTCCGCGCAGGCTGGGCTACCGGCTGGACAGAATCGAAGACAAGGAGCCAGAGGCCCCCGGCGAGAGCGGCCGCCACCTGATCTGGGTGCTGGAGCGCCAGATCTGAGGGTGGTTCCGGGCCCGCCCACGCATCGGGACGGCCTGCCCGTTTACTTGACCGCCACGGGTCTGGGCAGAGCGGCGTCGCGGGCTCCCTCGGACGCTGCCGGGCTGCCGGGTGCGGACGCTGCCGGGCTGCCGGGTGCGGACGCTGCCGGGCTCCGGGGTGCGGAGGCCGGGCTGCGGGGTGCGGACGCGGCAGCGGCCGGCGGGCTTGATTCGGCGCTCAGCAACCGGCGCGAACGCAATGCGATCTCGAGTTCGAACCGCGCATCCGGGTCGCGCAGCTGATCTCCGAACAGCTCATTAAGCTGCCGCAACCGGTACCTAACCGTCTGCGGGTGAACGTGCAGCCGCCTTGCCACCTCCTTCGCGTTGCCCGCGTTCTGCAGCCAGGCGAGCAGCGTTTCCGCCAGACGGTCCTGCTGGCCGGGCCGCAGGCGCCGGATAGGTGCGAGTTGCTTGGCGGCCAGCGTGCGGACGAGCTCCTCGTCCGACAAGATCAGCAGCGTGGCCATGTGGTCGTCCGAGCAGACGACTCGATTGCTCCAAACGATCATTCCGCGTTGCGCCAGCGCAAGGGCCTGCCGTGCCCAGCGTAATGAGCTACTGGCCCCGGCAAGCGGTACGGCAGGCCCGACCGCCGCCGCCCAGCCGCGGAGCCCGCGCTCGATGAGCTGCGCCCGGCCCGGGCCATCAGGATCGGGCACAAGCAGGCACGGATCCCGGCGGGTCATGTCGATGAGAACCTCGGCCGGCAGCGAAGGCAGCGGCAGGAAACGGTCATCGCCGCGATCCTCGAGGGCGACCGCGGCCACCCTGCGCGGTAGCCGCCACGCGGCCGCCCTGGCGAGGTCGGCGATGGCCGCTGGCGAGGCCGGAGGATCGGCGACGACCAGGTCGAGCAGCCGCCTGCGGCGGCGTTCGAGTTCACCGGCGACTTCGGCGCGTGCCTGCGCGTACCCGTCCGCGCAAGCGGCCGCGAGCTCGTCAAGGTACAGGAAGATCGCCTCGCCCAGCCGGGCGAGCGCATCGATGTCGTGCCTGAGACGCCGGTCCCGCTCGTACATCACATAGAGCTGACGCCAGGCGACCCGGGCACCGAGCCGCAGCGCGGTCTGCAGCGGCTCGAGGCTGCGTCCCGCAGCCGCCTCGACCCGGCCGATGTCACGGAAGACCGCGGCCGTCGGCTCACGTGGCGTCGCCGGATTAGCGATACGCTCCACAAACTGCTTGACCGAATGCGACACCGCCCGGCGGACCATCTGTGTGTACGCGCCGTCGAGTGGTCGCGCGTACTCGGGCACATCATGCAGGATGGCGTCGGTCATCTCTTGGACGATCCGGTCCAGGCCGGGCCGCATCACGTCGGCTGCCTCGGTAGGTACGCCGGACCATGACCCGGCTGCGCCGGTAGGTTGTCCCACTCGCCTCACCACCCGGTTTCGGACAAAGTAACCTGATGGAGCGCCGGACGTTAGGCGAATGAGAAAGCCAGGTCTTCGACGTTTTAGGGAAAGTGTTCGCTGTCTTTTGTCACCGCCGGACAAACCACCGGGAGGTAACAATTCCAGTGACCGCGAGCGCACGTCACTGACCAGTGCTGACGCCGAACGGCTCCGGCCGGTTAGGCCAGGGGCTGATCGTTGTTATCCAGGCGACAAGGCGCCATCTCACGCTGGCGAACTTCAGGACATGATGCGCGCCGCTCAAGGACGAGCCGGCGACTGCCGGCTGAGAGCTTCCAGTGATCTGACCACTGGCGGGACGATCGCAGATGTGATCGGCGGCACTTGCGACTCCCGTTTCGCCGCAGTACGGGACGCCTTCGCGGCGAACTTCACCGAGCGGGGTGAGGCAGGCGCGGCGGTCTGCCTCACCGTGGACGGCCGGGTCGTCGCCGGCCTGTGGGGTGGCTGGTCCGATTAGCTTGCGCCGGATTAACCGGGGCGGCAGACTTGCCTGGCCTGGACGACCACGAGACTATCTATGAGCTGATCGGTGATTATCCTAAACGGCTGCGCCACCTGGCGCCCGGTGTGCCAGCTGGCACGGCCGTTATGGATGTTGCCAGCCCGGGGTGCTGTGCCGAAGAACCCGATGGCCCGCAACCCCCGGATGTGCCGCACGCCCGTCAGCCGGCGTCCCAATCCGTGTGCAGCAACCCGAGAATCACTTCGTCCGCGAATTCGCCGTTGACCCACGCCGCGTCCCGCAGGATTCCCTCCCGCGTGAATCCGGCTCCGGCAGCCGCTGCGATCATTGCGACGTTGTCTGCCAGCGTGTCGATCTGCAACCGGTGCAGGCCGCGGACCGCGTAACCGTATCTGCACAGGACGCGGACCGTGTCGGTGGCGAGGCCCTGACCGCGAAACAAAGGCCGCAGCGAGATGCCGATATGCGCCGCCCTGCTGTGCAGGTTGATGCCCCACAGGAGCGCCTCGCCCGCCAGTTCACCGCCGGTGAGCTCAACCACTGAGAAGGCGGCGGCGTCGTCGGCTGGGCCGGCGATGCGGTAGGGCGCCGTCGCGGCAGCTGGCGGGATCGGCAGCCACGGCCGTCCTCCTGAGGCGCGCGACCAGGTGGTCACATCGTCGTAGAGCTCGGCATGGAGGATCGGGACATCTCCTTCGTGCCGCGCCCGGAGCAGCACCTTCTCGCCGCGTAACATGCGGCTTTCTATCAGCTGTGCCGAGGCTTCAGCAAGCTGGGGAAGCTGGGCGCCGCAAATGATCAAGGTTAGGCTGAGCATGCACGATGTGCCAGGGGTTGCGCCCGAGGCCAGCTGGCGGCTCTCCCGGCCGGCCTGGCCCCCGGTCCGGCCGGCCGGCGCACGGCTGCTGAAGAGGGGGCATTCCAGCTTGGCAATCGACGGGAATGCGCACGAGCAGCCGGCCTCGCCGCCCACCGGTGCTGATTCCCCAGCTCGTTCCGCGCTACCGGGAGCCGGCGGAGGTGAAGTGCCGCGGGCGCCCAGGGTCGCCCCGCGAGCCCAGGTCGCGCGGCTCGTCCGCGCCATCAGCAACAGTGATAATGCGATCGTCGAGGATGCGCTGCTCCAGCTAAGCCGTTCGCGGCGGCTGTTCGCTCCCCTCGCTCTTGCCGTCGGCGCCCTTGCCATGCTCTTCGAGGGCCTGAAGCTGCTGTTCTCCAACTGGCGGCTCAGCCTGATCCAGGTTCTGCCCGCGATGTGGATCTGGGCCGCCATGGCCGACCTGAAGGCCCATGTGCTGCACGGGAAGAGCTTGCACGAGTTGCGCGGGCCAGCGATCGTGATCCCTCTCGTGCTCGCTGTCGCCGCCGTCACCGCCGCGAGCTTCTTCCTCAACGCCGTCTTTGCGTTTGCCATCGCGAAACCAGGTTCATTAAAGATCCGGCCGGCTTTCACCGAGGCTCGGTCCCACCTCGCTGTCGTCGTGGGCTCGGGCGCAGCCGTCGGAATCTGCCTCGGCCTGTCGATCGTGGTCTTCGTCCGCTGGGGACTGTGGTGGTTCGCCATCTCCCTGAGCATCGTCATCGCCGTGATGATGCTCTGTTATGTCGCCGTGCCCTCGCGGCTCATCGGCATGAAGACCACCTATTCGAAACGGGACAAGCTGACCGCCAGCGCCGTGGGCGGGGTAATCGGCGCGGTGGTGTGCACCCCTCCCTACGTCCTCGGTCGCGTGGGTCTTGTCATGCTCGATTCGCACACGCTCTTCATCCCGGGCATCATCGTGTTCGCTATCGGGCTGACATTGCAGGCGGGCGCCACCGGCGCGGTCAAGGCGATCAAGATGAGCGCCAAGCTCGTCGGCGGGCACCGGCACGCCCCTGGCGATGAGGCGCCGTCCGATGCGGCCGCCTCCTGAACCACCGCCGACGGAGCGGTTTCTGGTTTCCCTCGCCCGGGCAGGACCCGGAGCCTGCAACTTCGGGCCGACTTGCCTGGCGAGCGAAGGACATTCGCCTCTGCCAAGGGCCGCTCCCGTGCCTTCATTATGCAAACTAATATGAAGGCGCGGTGATCACATGACAGTGACCAGTTCTGCCCGGATACAGCCGGCGTACCTCCGACGCAAGATCATGACGGCCGATGATGCCGCCTCGCTGATCACTCCTGGTGCCAACGTGGGAATGAGCGGGTTCACGGGAGCCGGTTATCCGAAGGCGGTGCCTGCCGCCCTGGCCAGGCACATCAACGCCTCGAACGCCGAAGGGCGGCCTTTCAAAATCAGCGTTTGGACGGGTGCCTCCACGGCACCTGAGCTCGACGGCGCCCTCGCGGCGGTCGACGGCATCGAACTCAGGCTGCCCTACCAGTCCGATCCGATCAGCAGGGAAAAGATCAACGCAGGCCGGATGGAGTACATCGACGTCCACCTGTCCCACGTCGCGCAGATGGTATGGGAGGGCTTTCTCGGCCCGCTGGATTTCGCCGTGATCGAAGCGGTGGGCCTGACCGGGGACGGTGAGCTCATCCCATCCACCTCCATCGGCAACAACAAGACATGGATCGACCAGGCCAGCAAGGTGATCGTCGAAGTCAATTCCGCCCAGAGCATGGAGCTCGACGGGATGCACGACATCCATTACGGCACGGCGCTTCCGCCGCACCGCACACCAATCCTGATGACGTCCCCGGCCGACCGGATCGGCGTGCCGCACCTGCTCTGCCCGGCCGGCAAGATCGTGGCGATCGTCGAGACCAGCACCCGGGACCGCGACAACGCCTTCACTCCGAACGATCAGATATCGGAGCAAATCGCCGGCCACGTCATCGACTTCCTGGAAAACGAGGCGGCTAATGGCCGGCTGCCACATAACTTGCTGCCTCTGCAGTCCGGCGTCGGCAACATAGCCAACGCTGTTCTGGACGGGTTCCAGAGCAGTCCTTTCGAACGGCTCACCGCCTACACCGAAGTCGTCCAGGACGGGATGCTCCGGCTGCTGGAGTCCGGCAAGCTCGTCATGTGCTCGGCGACCGCCCTATCACTCAGCACGGAAGCGGCCGACGTGCTCAACGGCCGGCTGCCCTACTACCGGGACCGGATCATCCTCCGGCCACAAGAGCTCAGCAACCATCCTGAGATCATCCGCCGCCTCGGCTGCCTGGCGATGAACGGGATGGTGGAGGCCGATATCTACGGCAACATCAACTCGACCCATATCATGGGCACCAAAATCCAGAATGGCATCGGCGGCTCAGGCGACTTCACGAGGAACGCCTATATCTCCATGTTCGTCAGCCCATCAACGGCCAAGGGAGGTGCGATTTCGGCGATCGTGCCGATGGTGTCCCACGTCGACCACACCGAGCACGATGTGCACGTGATCATCACCGAGCAGGGCGTCGCCGACCTGCGCGGGCTGGCGCCGAGGCGCCGCGCCCGTAAGATCATCGACAACTGCGCGCACCCGGACTACCGGCCCGCTCTCAACGACTACTACGATCGCGCACTCGCCGACTCCTACGGCAAGCACACGCCCCACCTGCTCGAGGAGGCGCTGTCCTGGCATGTCCGCTTCCTGAATGACAAGACCATGATGGCTGCTGACTAAGGCCGCCAAGTTCACCTGCCGGGCCGCTCGGTTGCCAAAGTGGATGAGGCGGCGGCCCGGGTGGCGGTGACGCTGAGCCGGCCCGCGCCGCCGGAACAGTTCCCCGCAGGGCCCCGTGTGGCCGGCGGGGGCCTGCGGCGCGAGCCTGCGGCGCGGGGGTGCGGCGCGGGCGTGCGGCGCGAGCCTGTGGCACGAGCCTGTGGCACGAGCCTGCGGCACGGGCCTGCGGCTGGCACATGATGGCCCATCGTGTATCAGATCTGACGCATGATGGCCCATCGTCCGTCACGGCCGCATCCACCAAGATCCACGGGACGACGCCCTGCCCGGCTCGGCATGGCCCTGTTCACCGGGACGGTGCCGGGCGGGCGATGACCGGAGCGCTGCGTCGGTCATGGCCAGCGGGCGGCCGGCAGCGAGCCAGCGCGGTCCGGTGTCTCGTCTCGGCCTAGGCATGTGCTCACCGCGCCGGAGAAAGCTTTCCGCGGCCGGGGCGTGTCGGTGGCGACCGCGGCCAACTGGGGCGCGGCCTGGCTCGTCACGCAATTCTTCCTGAGCCTCACCGGCTGGCTCGGCGGAGCGGGCACCTTCTGGCTTTCGCGGCGATGTGCGTGGTCGCGTTCATATTTGTCTGGTTCCTGCTACCGGAGATCAAGGGCAAGTCACTCGCAGAAATCCAGCAGATATGGGTTGCCAGGGCCGCTGGCCGCACCGGCGAGCCAGGCACCGGGTTACCGGTGCCCAGTCCTGGTTCCGCACGTCAAAGCCCATTCAGCGCGGTGGCCGTCACCTGACGGAGCCAGGACGGACGGGCGGATTGAGGGGAACTCTCCAGGCAAACCGGGTGCCGCCCGGAATCGGCTCGATACTGATGCGGACTCCGGCCTGGGTGGCGCTGTCCCTAAGGTCGGAGAATTGCTGGGTGTATCCATTCACCTCAGCGATCTGCGGCATTGGCTCGGCATCGATCGTGGTGAGAAATGACCCATCGCCAGCGGCGATGCCGATACGGGCGGGGATGGCGCGCTGCCCGATAAGGCTCAGGGCTTCGCGCAGTGTCTCAAGCAGCTGGGTTCTGGCGCCGGGGTGCAGCGCGCCGTCGACTGGCCCGCTGAAGCTGATTTCGGGTACCGGCGACAGTTCGCTGCACAGGTCCAGGATCTGCTGGCGAAGTCCGCGGCCTTGCCGCCGACGTTCCAGGCCAAAGATGGCGTTTCTGATTGCCCGAACCGCCTCGTCAAGATCCTCGACGGATGCCCCGACCCTGCGGCGCACATCGCGTTGGGTGGTCAGGGAAGCGCCGCTCTCCAATGTCAGCCCGGCCGCCATGATCCGCTGAATGACCTTGTCCCGGAGATCGGCGGCGATGCGTTCCCTGTCCTCGATGACGGAGAGTTCACGTAGGCGCTTCTGCAGGCGCGTGCTCTGTTCCTGCGAGCGCCGGATCCGGTCCCGCAGCCCGTGCGCGGCGACGGAGATCAGCGCGCCGAGTGACACCCACAGCAGCACTCGGCGAGCGATCACAGGATCCGCAACGGCCACCGGCGTCAGCGAGATGGTCACCTCGACGGCCACGATGGCGGCCACAATGCAGGAAGACTCCCACCGCTGATGAAACAGGGCGGTCCAGACCAGGGGGATCAGGATGACGATGCCTACCCCTGAGGTGGAGCCTGCAGCCAGGATCAGGGCCAGGACCGAGCCGGTATAAGCGAGGGGGACTAGCACCGACGTCCATGCTGGCATCCGTGACCACGGAAGCACGAACGCCGCTGCCGTCGCCAGCAACAGCACGACGCTAGCGAAGGCTGCCGACCCTGATTGCGGGCCGGGCGGGAGCGCGAGGCTTGCCTCTGCCAGAACCGCGACAACGGCAAACGGGATTGCCCTCGCCATGAGCCCAGGCCCCTGGAATGCAGACCCGTCTGGTACGCCAGCAACCGGCGACGTTTCAGACGGAATGGAGCAGCTGGCTTCCGGCCCCATCTGCAAAATCCTCCGATGCCACGGGGAAGATTGGCGAGCCTCGTTGCCGGGTTCGGAGCGTCACCGCCTGAGTCCGGAGCGACAACGGTGAGCTGCGCACTAAGCTTCGCCGGGCGCAGGTCGGTACGGACACTTACCAATCATGAGGCTACGCTGGCGCCCTGTTGCTGCATAGACGTAGCGCGACTTCCCCCGGATGCCGATGTTCGGACACTTTCCCGGTCAGCTAAGGAGGGTTGTACGCGCCTGCCGCCGCGGCCGAGGTACCACAGGCGGCGCATCAGGCATTGGACCGCGGCGAAGATCGCCAGGAAGATGGCAGCGGTTCGGCGGAGGACGCGCACGCTTCCAGCCGCATGCGTGTTCAGCGTTGCCAGCACGTCTTCTGTCCTTGGACGGGATGTGGCCCGGCGTGCGGCGGCCGACGGCCCCAGCGCAGAGCCCGGCGCTGACGCCGGGCCAGCGGCGACGTCGGCGCGCCTTGAAGGCGTAGAGAGGGTTGTAACAGCGCAGCCAGAGCGTCACAGTGGGTGAGTCAGAGACGCATTGTTCCAGCGTAAACGTGCAACGGCGCGCTGGTCCTCTTCCATGCGAATGGTCCCGAGAGGTGCGGCATGTACTCTTCGACGGCTGGGAGTATTCCATCGCTGATAATCGCAGGCCTCGTCTTGATTTTTTCATGGATAGTATTATCTAATTCAGCCCATTACAGAGAATCAGGGGTCTCGGGCGGATCGCATGCTATCGGAGCCGGGGCCGCATCATTTGCGGCTGCTTTTTCTGTTATCAACCTCGCGCTACAGTGGCATGTCTTTAGCCGAAACCTGGTGGGCCAAGAGATCGCTCATGGAGTTCTTGCGCTTCGTGTAGTATCGGTCACTGGCGCCTTAGCATTCGGGTTTCTCATGCTTGTTGCCATGAGGGAGCCGAAATTCGTCGTACCTATGGACTTACTATCAGGAGACTGGGATGTAGACTCTAAGCTTTTCGAGGAATATAGGAAACGGGTGGGGAAGTGGCCTGTGGTGGCGGCAGTGAGTCAGGCGACGGTACTCTCGCTGATATTGTGCTTGCTGTGGGCGCTTCAAATGCTAGGTCGAGATTCCCTGGCTATTGCCTTGCTCAACTGGTCTTTCGCCTTTATTTCAGATGTTTTCTTCATGGCCGCTAGCTACCGTGCCGAGAAAGGGGTCCTGCCGTCACGTGTCGATGCAACGCTCATCCGGGCATGGGGGGTAACGACCTTCGCTCTATTTTGTTTTGTAGCGTTTCAGCAGTTTGCAGTGTGGCAGGCCTGCTTAATAATCACCCTGGTCACATTCTTCCTGCTCTGGTCCACGCTGGACCGTATAAGAAATAGAGTGCTGCTGCGGGCCCTCAGTTGGCTTAAAGGGTTTGGGAAAGGGCTTGGACTGGAAGGAGAGATTACAGGGCCGGACCAAGAAGACTCTCAATAGGCGAATCCTGCTAAAGGGGTGCGGCTCTTTTGAAGGTGGGGCAATTCAGGCGCGGCTGGCTATGTTGCGCGTGTCTGGGGTTGCTGGTAGCGGCTGTCGTGGTTGCGTCGTTGCTCCTGTTCGCGGTGGAAGGTGAAGTAGTCGCCGAGGTCGCCTTTGCCGGCGAGGGCACGGAGCCGGAGGATGGCCTCGGCGCCGTCGAGGCTCCATCGTGCGCCTGTGACCAGCGTGCCGTGCCGTCGATAAGACCGCTGGCGACGGGTCGGCCGGCTTTGAGGAAGGCGGGGTAGGCCAGGTAGTCCTGCTTGTTTTCCAGGTAGTCCGCGCAGACGTCGGCTCCTGCGCGTTCTTGTGGGCTGTAACCCCGGGGGGTGGCGCGGCGGCGGATTCCGGCGCGGACGTCGCGGCGCTTGCCGGCCCTCGCCGAGTGGCGCTATGCCGGGACTGGCCATGCCAGCGCCGCCGAACAGCAGCTTGCGCTCGCCGCAGCCGCCCGCGCCCGCGAGCACGATCGCATCGTCCGAAAGGACAAGATCGAGCGGTCAGGCCAGCCGCCCCTGCCGCCAGCCCCAGGCCCGGACCGGCAGCAACTCCTTAAGCTTCTGTCCATGAGGGGTCCCCCGAAGGGGCGGCGGATTACTTCAATCTCCTGTCTTCGGCGTAGGCGCTAGGCAGCAACAGTGACGGTGGCCACGTGGCTCGTTGCTGGCGGTACCGGCTCGCCAGCAAGCCGCAGGCCTTCGATGTGAAAGGTGATCGCCTCTCGCATCTCAGCTTCGCAAGCTTGCAGGGTGGCGCCTGTCGCCGCCACGCCAGGCAAGTCGGGCGCGTAGGCGCTGTAGTTGGTCGAGCCGTCGCCCTCGATCACGATCGCATACTGGCTCACGACTCACCCCTCCGCGCTTCATCAGCCTGGCTTCCGTCTTCGTGCAGACCAGCTTGCCTAAGGATACTGTCTCTTGTCTTGGGGTGAAGATCGTCGCTCGGCTTGCCCGAGACGGTCACCAAACCTTGCTTGCTCGGGTGCTTGTACTGGCGATGGCTCCCCCTCTGGCGATCGAGGTGCCACCCGTCCTTGCCGATCAGCCGGAGTATTTCAGACACCTTCACGTCGGCCGGTGTGGCAGGGGCCGACATCGCCTACACGCCAGACGGCTCACTCTGGTTCATTCCTCGTGTGGGCCGACATTCGACTGGCCTGCGTGCCGCCCGGAGCGCTTGGATCCCGCCGCAGAAGCGCCTTAGTAGAGTTCCCAGCCTCCACGAACGAAGCATTTCCACAGGTCAGCTACCTGGCCGACTGGCTGGCTGGCGTCCGCCCATCCATCGATGAACAGCCATCGCTTGTCGGTGTGGTCACCGACGCCGCCTGCCACTGTCTCGGCCAGCACCATGGCTGGGGGTGGTGGCCTGGTTGCGGGTCAGTACCCGCTATGTAGCCAGGTGGTGGTGACGGACCAGCCGTCCCCTCGGCCCGTGCGGTGTGGTCTTGACGGTCACGGCCTGGTCGGTGATCCAGATGTTCACCGGGGCTCGTCTGCGGAGAGGACGGCGGGACCCCACCGCTGCGCGTTCAGGGGCCGCTGGCCATCCCCGATGCCGAGCTCGGCATCCGGGCGAGCCACCCCGAAACCAGCTAGAAACTCTCCGGGCCGAGGTCGTTCTCCCCGCCGCCGGTCGCGGACTCTGGCTGCCGCGCTAGCCGTTGCGCCCGGCGCCCTGGCCGACTGGCATGGTGGCCCGGTTCAGCGCCGTGTTCAGGAAGCTGATCACGTGGACTTCCCAAGCCCCGGGGGCGGTGGCCAGGCCCTGGGTGTGCCCGGCGTGCGGCACGACCCGCACCTGGACGGTGGACGGTGAGGCGGCCTGGAACCAGCGGGCTACGACAGGCTCATCGGCGCTGGCCCGTCGGCGATGATCAGCACCGGGCGGGGTGCGGCGGCCCGGATGGCATCGGGAATGGTCATCGGGCGATGGCCCCGCTGAGCAGCCCGACCGCGGTATACATGACCCATTCCATGCCGCGCTGCAGAGCCCCGTCGATGCCGTGCGGCAGCCAGCCGTGGTTTTCTTTCCTGTGGTCGTCCTTGGTGTCCTGGTCGTACCTGACCGCCATGAACGTGCCATCCTTCAGAGTAAGGAAGTATGCACGGAACTTGGGACGGTTCAGCATGGCCAGCGAAGTCTTCGTTGGGCGTGGGCGGGAACTGGCCGTGCTTACAGGTCTGGCGGCCAGGGCGCGCGCGGACCAGCCTCGGGTCGTGCTGATAGAGGGCGACGCGGGGATGGGCAAGTCCAGTTTGCTCGCCAAGTTCGTGCCGGCGGTTGGCGGTGCCGCCGTGCTGCGGGCGAAGATCACTTCGGCGACGTTCCCGCCACGGGCCGCCACCGCCATCTTGATGGCCTGGCCTGCCAGGTCAGCGTCGGGGTGGGCGCTGGTGGCATACCCCAGCAGGCGGCGGGAGAACAAGTCGGCGGCCGCTGGCGGCGGCGGCCTGGGCCGTGGCGGCCGCGCTGGCCGCCGCGAGCGCGCTGTTGCTGCTGGACGTGGTCGGCATCATCCTGCCCGGGATGGCCTGACTGTGCACCCGGTCGCGGTGCTGAGCCGGGCTGGGTGCCTGGCCGGGGGTGTCCTGGTGGGCGCCACCGCGCTGTCCTACCAGCGGCACTGGCGCGGCGCCTGCCTAGCCTGCGGCCGCACCGGCCAGGCCGCCGCCCCGGCACGGCCGCCCCGGTGGGCCTGGGCGGCGGCGTGGGCGGCGGTCACCGGATGCCTGGTCCGCCTGCTGGCCCAGGCCGCGGTGGGATTCGGCAGCCAGCTACTGCGGGCGGGCGGGTCGGGGCTGTTGTTCGAGGCCGGGTTCCTGCTGGCCGGGACGGTCCTACCGCTGGCGCTGGTCTACCGCTGGGGGCGGGTGTTTCCGGGATGGGTGCCGCTGCGGGCAGGCCGCGGAGTGCCCCGCTGGCTGGTGCTGGGCCCAGCGCTAGCGCTCGGCGCGGGAATGACTGCCTACTTCGGGGTAACCATAGTGCGGCTCGCGGCCGGGACGGTGACCGGCACCTGGGCTCAGCACGCCGGGCCGTATCCGTTGTGGTTTTTCTGGGTTGCCGTGCCCGGCTACCTGGCCTGGGGCCTGGGGCTCGGGGCTGCGGCGCTGGCCTACCGGCGCGCGACCCGCCCCGCCTGCCGGACCTGCGGCCGCTGATCGCCGGCCCCCGCCGTCACCCCTGCGCGGTCCCCGCCGCAGTGGGCCCGCGGCCTCGCGCGCCGCCACCGGCAGCCCGCCCGAACAGGGCCGGTCAGCTCGCCCGGGAGCGGCCGCGTCATCGGCTGGCTGAACCACCGCGACATCCTGCACGCCGCAGCACCTCGCCGTGCGCCGCGACGGAGGCACCATCTCCGCCACCGCCGCCACCGTCATCGAAAAAGGCGACAGGCTCAACATCCTGCCGCCCGCCGCACATGCGGACCGAATCGACGAGCTGATCCCGGCTCACCCCACCAGCGCCAACACCGTGCCGCGATCAGGCCGGTCCGGCGAGCGGCTTCCTATGCCGCCTGCTCTTGTTCGTAGGTTCCGGGGATGGCGTGGGCCGCCTTGGGAACCTGCGTCAGGTCGCGGCAGCCGTTTGGCATCGTATCCTCAACGGCTGCCGTGTCGTGGCCCTGCCTCCGGGTTTTAGTCTGCGGTGCCGGGGCACGGAACGTGGCGCGTGCGTGGTCAGCAGCACCGCGACGCCGCCGCCGCTCGCAGCCGGCGCGCAGTCGTGGGGATGGCGTTAATTTGCGCGCCGATCTTGCGGCAGAGGCCGGTTGCGTGCAGCATTTCATGACCGTGCGGGTTTGTGCCTAAGGGGAGCGCCGATGACCAGTACGGGGCCGCGCTACGACGATCTGAGCGCGCTGTTTTTCAACAGCACGCTGAAACCGTCGCCGCAGCGCAGCAACACCCAAGGTCTGATCGATGTCAGCGCCGGGATCATGAAGAAGCAGGGCGTGCAGGTGGAAACGATCCGCGCCATCGACCACGACATCGCAACCGGCGTGTGGCCGGACATGACCGAGCACGGCGCCGCCACCGACGCCTGGCCTCAGCTCTATCAGAAGGTGCTGGCCGCGGACATCCTGGTGCTGGCGGGCCCGATCTGGCTGGGCGACAACAGCTCGGTCACCAAACGGGTGATCGAGCGCCTCTACGGCTGCTCGCATCTGCTCAACGACGCGGGTCAGTACGCCTACTACGGCCGGGTCGCCGGCTGCCTGATCACCGGAAACGAGGACGGCATCAAGCACTGCGCGATGAACGTCCTGTACAGCCTGCAGCATCTGGGGTACACGATCCCGCCACAGGCCGATGCGGGGTGGATTGGCGAGGCAGGGCCAGGGCCGTCCTACCTCGACCCCGGCTCAGGCGGCCCGGAAAACGACTTCACCAACCGCAACACCACGTTCATGACCTGGAACCTGCTGCACCTCGCCCGGATGCTCAAGGACGCCGGTGGCATCCCCGCGCACGGCAACCAGCGCTCCGAATGGGACGCCGGCTGCCGGTTCGACTTCGAAAACCCCGACTACCGCTGACCCCGGCGCCATGCCGTGACACCGTCCTCCTCATTCGCGGCGGCGGCCGAGGATGCGGACGATGAGGATTCCAAACGGCTGCGCGGCGTGTCACGGCGCCGCCGTGCGCACAACCCGCGGCCACCGCACCCCTTTCGCCGCGACGACCAGGCCATCCCGCCCGGCTGCCGCCGCCCGGCCAGCGTGGTCATCTCGCTAGCTCGACGGCCTGCCGGATGGGTCTGCTGAATAAGCTGCTGGCGCTCTGTCGAGCCGGGCTACAGCAGGAAGGCCAGGTGCTGACGCCGCCGCCACGATCACGGAACTCGGCACGCACGCCTTGCTCAGTGCCGAACGCCTCGCCCGGCAGGCCCGCGATCTGGTCCAGATCGCCGCCACCCGGGCCGCGGCCGCCGACGCCCTGACCGCTGTCCTGGCCGTGCAGGGCCGCTGGGCCGAGACGCTTGCGATCGACGACTTGACCGTGGCTGAGAGCGGAGAGACCGCCGACCGTTGGCATCGCATGATCTCCGCGGCCCTCGAAGCCGGACACACCGAGGCTGGCCGGGCCTGCTGGCCAAGTCCCGTGACGACCTGCCCGTGACGGGCGTGCTGGCCAGCCGGGCCGCCCTGGTCGGAGGGGACGCGGTAACGGCGCTGGCGGAAGCCGACGCCGTGCTGGCCGGGGCCCCCGGACATCGATACGCGCCTCGTGGCGCTCGATATGAAAGCCCGGGCGCTGGACTTCTCGGCGATCGGGCCGCCGCTACTGCGGCCTGGACCGCTCAGGCGCTGGAGGCGGCGGCAGGCGGCCGGGACCCAGGCTGAGCTGCGTGCCGTTTTCCAGCTCGGCAGGCAGGATTTCTTCGAAGGCCAGCGGCCGGTGAGGCTCCGGGAAGCAGTCGAGCTGGCGCGGAATGCCGGCGCGCCGGTGGAACTGGCGTGGGCGGCGGAAACCCTCGCGGTCGCCCTCCTCCTCCAGGGTGATCCGGCCGCCGCGCTTGAGGTGCTCGAGGTGGCCATTCTCCGTGCCCGCGAACTCAGGCTCGATCAGCACGGCTACCTGCTGGTCGCGCGGGCCGGTGCCCTCAGCTTCACCCAGGAATCGGTCGAGATGCGCTTCTCACACCCAGGCCGAATCCGTCGCCCCAGCACCGGACTTGCTGCTGATGACAGCCAAGGCGCAAGGTTTGAGACGCGACCGGAACGTGACGATAGCCACGCTGCCTGGGAGCAGCCATGCGCTCCGTCCGCCAGGAGGTGCGGTGATGCCGACCTTGAACAGCCGATCGGCTGGTACGCCTTCACCTGTCCAGATCGCCTCGGACGGGAGCTGTGGAAGTAGGCCCAGGTGATGCTGGGAATGTGCGCGTTGTCCGGCGCCTGTGCCGCGCGGAGCACGGCTGCTGTCACATCGTCAATCAGCTTGGCCTGCGCGGCCGGGCGCAGTGCCCTGTTGACAGATGGTTTCGAAGATCGGCACGGTAGATAGAGGCGATCCGCCGAGTCCAGGATGAGATCTTGAGATTGGGGGAACGTGACGTCATCGATGCTGGGGTGGCGAGTGCGCTTGCCGTCTACGGCTTCTGCCTGCGGGAGCCAGGCGATGCCCTGTTCTTGTCCTGCTCCGCCGTAGCGACTTCGATGGCGTGCGGCTGCGCGACCATGAGCGAGCAGACCTCGATCATCTCAACGACACGATCGACCGGTTCTACGCAAGGCTCGCGCAGGCCCTTGGCGGCCCCGCAGCCAAGGACCTGGCTCTCCTCGCAGCCCGAGAATCTTCTGTATGGCGCGGCGCTTCCGCACATCCGCGACGGGACGGTTTCGCCCCTGCAGCGCCCGCGTACAGCTCGGCGGCCATTCGTGCCGTGCTCGGTGAGCCATGAGACTGCACCGCGGGGCCTGGCTAAAGGGTCGATGATGCAGCTACCGCCAAGCAATCGCCCGCTCCCAACCATCGGCCTTCGGCTTCATGCGACTCAGCTTCGCTGCCGGGTGCCAGTGACATGAAGGGTTCCACCATTGGCCATGGATCTCGCCGCATTGCGTGAGCCGATCGTGCAGGCGCCGCTCGCGGGCGGGGCCTCGACGCCCAGGCTCGCGGCCGCGGTGAACACTGCGGGAGGGCTGGGTTTCCTCGCCGCGGGCTACAAGACGCCGGACGCGGTCCGGGCAGATATCCGCACGCTGCGGTCGCTGACCGGCGATCCGTTCGGGGTGAACATCTTCGCGCCGCCGCCACCGGCGCCACCGGCAGGACCGGCGGCGGTCGGGGCTTACGCCACCGGGCTGCGGGCCGAGGCGGACCATTACCGCGTTGAGCTCGGCGAGCCTCGCCACGACGACGACGGCTTCCAGGCCAAGCTGGCTCTCGTCGCCGGTGAGCGCGTGCCGGTCGTCTCGTTCACGTTCGGCTGCCCCGAACCGGATGTGGTGGCGCGGCTGCACGACGCCGGCTGTGATGTGTGGGTCACCGTCACCAATCCGCACGAGGCCCTCGGCGCGCAGTCCGCCGGCGCGGACGCGCTCGTCGTGCAGGGCTTCGAGGCGGGCGGGCATCGCGCCTATTTCACCGACGAACCCGATGCCGACGACCTTGGCCTGCTGGTGGCGCTGCGGCTCGTCGCCCGCCAGGTCCGGCTTCCGCTGGTCGCCGCGGGTGGTATCGCCGACGGGGCGTCCGTCGCCGCGGTCCTGTGCGCCGGCGCGGCCGCGGCCCAGATCGGCAGCGCGCTGATGCTGGCCCCCGAGGCCGGCACGTCACCGCCGCATCGCTCGGCCCTCGCCGCAGCGGGCAGCACCCGTGTCACCCGAGCCTTCAGCGGCCGGCCGGCCCGGGGCATCGTCAACCGCTTCATGCGGGAGCACAGCACCGACGCGCCGGCCGCCTACCCGGACGTCCACCATCTCACCACGCCAATCCGCGCGGCGGCCCGGTCGGCAGGTGACCCCGATGGGATCAACCTGTGGGCTGGCCAAGCGCACGCGCTCGCGCAAGCCGCGCCGGCCGCAGATATCGTGCGCCGCCTCGGCGCCGAGGCGCGCGAGGCAACCGGCCGCGTAGCCCGGCAACTAAGCCGGCAGCAGTGAACGACGCCGGCTCCGGGCTGACAATCCACGATGAGTTCATGAGTTCCTGCCTGGCTGGCATCCGCCCTTGATGCAGGCAAACGCGCTACGGTTTCTTGATCGCCCTCAACTACCTGTTCACTGACCCGATCGGCCGTCTCGCCGCCGGGTTCCCTTTTGTCCCAGGCTGAAGTTCAGGGAAAACCGGTTAGCGTGGCGGGAAGAACTGGTCGCACACCTCGTCAACTCGCGGCAATGCTGACGGTGCACGCCTTTGGCGTTAATTCTGCGATTTGCCCTGCTGTTCTTGGTGCGGTCGCTGCTCCGCGGCTCTCTGTGAGGATGGCTCACAGCTAAGATCGCAAAGAAGTTGGTTACGAATTGACGAACGATCCTCGTGCACCCGGCTTCAAGAGGTAGCCGGATGGATCTTGACAGAGTTTCTCAGCTGGTTTGGCATCGTGGTGTCGGCGGCCGCCCTGCTCCTCAGCAGGGGTGGCTACTTCCCGTGCTGGCGCCGAATGGAGGGCGCCGCACCTGCGAAGAAAGCACGCCGTGGGCCTCGCCGCGCCCGCCGCCGACCTCATCACCTGCGCCACACCGACGTGCGCGCCCGCGTCCCCGCCGCGCAATCCGTCTACGGTGCTGGCGCGGGCAGTTGTGCCGGGACGCCAGAGGCTGCATTCGACTGCGCATGCGGTCTGGGACGCCTCTGAACAACGCCGATCACGCGGCCCGCTGGGCAGGGTCCCTGGCGCGTCCTGGGTACCTGGCTAGCGGCAGCGAAGGGATATCGCCGTGCCGGGGCCTACGGCAGGGCCTGGGGGTGGACCCGGAAGCCCCCTGCGTCGGAACTGGAAGGGGCTCTGGCCGTCAGGCCAGCGTCCAGGCGCCGTCGCGGCGGGTCAGCCCGTGCCTCAAGCAGCGTCCGCAGGTTGATCGCGGCGCAGCGGGTGTGCAGCCAGGCTGCTTTGCCGGGATCCAAGTAACCAAGTGAGTCTTCGGCACGTCCGGCGGAACCAGGATGAGAGCACGGTCGCCGTGGTCCTCGGTCACGCAGTTCGCCCAGCTGATCCGGCTTTGCTGAAGGCCCGGGTAAGCGCCTTGTACAGCCCGTCCCGGACCGCGAGCTGGTGTTTCTCCGGCTGCTGCCCGGCATGCTCGGCGGCCAGCCGACCCCGGTCCCGGATGCCCCGGGTTCTCCTGCGATCTCGCTGCGGCCGGGCATGCCGGTGCCGCCGCTGTGGATCGGCGGCCAGTCGCAGCTGCCCCGCGGCGTGCCGTCCGCTTCGGAGATAGCTGGCCGTCAGGCTTGCAGACCCGCGCGAGTTCGCGGCAAGCGCGGCCCGCCTCGGCGAGCTGTCCGACCAGGCTGGGCGGACCAGGCCCCGGCTGGGCATCGGCTTGTACGCCGCCATCAACCCACGCCGAACACTCCGAACTGCGCGCCCGAATCTGATGACGAGCGCAGATCCTAGAGCCGCGCAGAGCGGCGGCTACTTGCGACGGTCCATTCTGCAGGTGGTGCCCATTTGCCACGATCGAGATTACGGGGTCGTCCCGCTGGCGCGGCAGTCCTGGAGCCTGGGGGTCAGCCTGCCCACAGGATGTTGAAGATGACTAGTAGTTCGGCGTCGTCGTAGACCCGGAAGGAGATCAGGCCGTGGTCGCCGAACTGGCTTTCCCGGAACTCGGGCTCGTCCCCGCCGGGATAGACCGGCCATGCGTCCCAGGGCGCATCGATCAGCCACAGCAAGCGCCGTATGAACGCCTCGTAGGCTTCCTCATGGTCTTTGATGAAGTCGTTGAATTGCCCCAGGGCCCGTCCGGTGAGAACCGGCCGGTAGCTCACCGCCAGTCCGCCATCCCGGGTACGGGGGTCAGGTCTTCTGGCCGGGCGTCTCGCGCGTCCCGGGCCGCCGCGTCGAAGCTGGGATCGGAGTAGGCGGTGGCGCGCAGCCGCCACCGAGCCAGCAACTCGGTGAGGTGCCGCCATTGCCGGACGTCACGCGCGGCTTTCAGCGCGGTCCGGTACTCGCTCAGGAACTGCTCGTGCCAGCGCTGCGGAAGCAGCGTCAGGATCTCCGCCGGGCCATCCCGGCCGGGCTCGCTGGCCGGCTGGGCGCTCACGCGCCGGCCCCGGCGCACCGCCATCTGGACATGTCACCACGCTACCGCGTCCGGCCGACAACGACCGGGCGCAGCTGGACTCCTTGGGGTCTTTCCCTCGGTGACCTTCTTGTCGTAGTAGGTGCGGCCCTCGCTGTGCTTGTGCCGGAGCTGGGTGATCGCGGCCATGTGAATCGCGTGGTTGCTGCGCCGGTTGCCGCGCAGCGACAGCCGGTGGACCTTCCGGTTCCCCGAAGACACCTCTACCGGGGCGGTGCCGTTATAGGCGGCGAAGTGATCGCGGCTGGGGAACCGGGCAACGTTGCCCACGTCGTCGGCTATGGTCCCGGCGATCACGGGGCCGACACCGAAGACCTGCGCGAGGGTGGTGCGTGACGCCCGGACGGCGGTGGCCAGTTTCTTCCTGGTATCGCGCAGCTGGGCATCAAGGTGGCGCAGGTCGGCCAGGAACTCCGCAGCGAGCTCGGCGCGGGCCAGCGCGACGGCACCGGACGGCGAGGCCTGTTCCAGGATCCTGGCGGCCTGAACTGCGGATATCTCCTTCGGGTGGCCTCCGGGGACCAGGTCGCAGAGCACGGCGTGCAGCCGGCAGGCGACCTGGTTGCGGGCCCGGGCCAGGTCGCGGTGGCGCTGGGACCACACCTTCAGCACCGCCCGGCAGGCCCTGGACCGCAGCGCCGCGACCGCTACCGACAGGGCGTCATTGGGGTCGTTCTTGTTCGTGTCCCCGGCCTGCAGCAACCGCACCCGGGACGCCAGCTTGGGCTGCACATCCAGGACCGCTCACCGATGGCGACGAGTTGCTGGGCAAGCAGGTGACCCAGGCCACCGGCGCCCTCGACTGCCCAGGTCCGCTCCGGCCACCCTGCCGCCCAGGCGGCCAGCTTCTGGGCTTGAGCGGCGCAGGCACGGACCCGCACTTGGTCGCCGCCGCGGACTTTCGTGGTGACGTTCGGGGGCACGATGACGACCGGGCAGACCGCGTGATGTGCCACCTGTGTGCTGCCAGCCGGACCTATGTTCTGGACTTCTGGCGCCGGCTGACCGGCTCCGGCTGGGCAAGCCAGCGCCAGGCGGCAGACTGACAGGTCGCGGGAACGCGGCGCACGGCGCAGCCGGCCCGGCTAGCGCAGGAATCCGGTCAGGACCCAGACCTCTGGAAGTTCACGATCATCAACGCTTCATGGCGAAGAATTTGTTGCTGTGTGGCCATATCAAGAGACTTCCTTCGGACCGAAGATCAACAGCTCGGCGACTCACACGACCTTTTCGCACAGGGAGCTTCCGGAGGTCTGGGACCTGGGCGAAGCGTTCAAGTTCAGCGAGAAGTGGGGGAAGCGCTGCGTTTCGACCGTGAAATACGAACCGTGATTTGCACACCAACGCGATCGAATCCATTAACGCCCGGCTGCGGAGAGCCGTCAACGCCCGCGGCCACTTCCCCTCCGAGCAAGCCGCCCTCAAGTGCCTATACATGGCGATCACGAGCCTGGACCCTACCGGGAAGGGCCGCTAGCGACAGACAAACCTATCTTGACAGACCCCGTTCGTGGCGGGCGGGCACCGCGTCAACCCGGCGCCGCTCTATGGCGCGTGCTGGCAGGCGCCGCATCAACCAGCGGTGGTGTCGGTTTCGGCGACGCTCGCTCAGCGCCACGCTGAGTGCGCTCGACGCCTGTGGAGGGATGGCCATACAGTAAAAATTGAGCGGCGAGAGTTCTTGTGGTCGTCACGCACTTATCCTGGGATCGCCTCGACGACACTCAGCGGCGACGATGTGGGAACAACTCGGGCAAGCGTGAATCCCGCTTCGCCAAGCAGCAGTCGATATTCCTCTTCGGTCCGTTCCCGGCCTCCTTCGGATAGGACGAGCATGTTCATGTCGAGGAACTTCGCATGATGGTATTCGTTGCCTGGCGGCATGACGGTCTCAATAATGATCAAACGCCCGTCGCGGATGATGACATCGCGGACGTTGTGCAGGATTCGGGCCGCTCGTGCGTCGTCCCAGTCATGCAGGACGAGCTTGAGCACGTAGGTATCGGCCCCCGCTGGGACTGCATTGAAGAAGTCGCCGGGCACGACGTCGCATCGTGGGGCGACCGAGGCGAGAACGGGACCCGAACGGGCTACCGCCTCCGTGACATCGAAAAGTACGCCTCGGGCAGTAAGATTCGCGGCCAACAACGCGCTCAAGAGCGCCCCTTGTCCGCCGCCGACATCGACGATGATATGCGCCGACGTGAAATCGTAGGCGGCCAGGACGGCCGGAATCTGCAGCCGAGACTGTGCATTCATCAGCGCATGGAAGGACAGGAGCTCGTCCGGATGCTCGGACAGGTAGTCGAAGAGTCCCGCGCTGTGCGCGTGCCGGAAGGCAGCGTGACCGTCCAAAACCGCATCGCCGAGAGCTCCCCACGCTGACCACACACCGGGACTGCCCAAGAAGATCGCGGACTCCGCGGCGGAGTGCGGGCCCGAGCAAAGCGAACGGCCGAGCGACGTCAACGTGAACCGGTCACCGTCAAGCGTGACCACATCGAGCCCGGTCAAGGCTCGCAATAATCGATGCAGAACGGCGGGCTGGGCGCCGGTGGCCTCGGCCAACTCCTCAGCCGTCCTAGCCGCCCCGGCGAGCAGGTCGGGGATCCGCAACCGGCTCGCAACGAAAATGGCCTGAACCAGCAGACTCCGCGTGATCAGCTGATGCATCCGTTGCGCGGCAGCTATCTCCTCACGCTCCGTCGCCGAAGCACCGCTTCTAGGAGCTGTCACGGTCGATCTCCTCCTCACACGGGGCAACACTCTCAGTCTGCCGGTAGCACCGCCCACTCAGCCAGGATGTCCCCGAGGCGCAGAGCGGCGACCTCGCCGGCGCGCAGCCCGAGCCGCGCCAAGACGGTCAGGATCGCGAAGTCCCGACGCCCGGTCGGCATGCGCGATCGCGGCTGCCGAGCGGCCGCCCCACGTCTGCAGCCTTGATCGCCCGGGCCAGCCCGGTCAGCTCCCAGCCGGCGATCGACGGCACCGCCGCCAGTAAGCCAGGCCGGGTCAGGTTCTCGAGCTCCAGATAGCGCAGGAACGAGCGCAGACACGTACTGACCGCCTTGGCCTCGCCGGCCGATCGCGAGGTGGAGTTCCCGCGCCGGGACTGCCCGTCGTGCGCCGGGCCGCTGGTGTTTTGGTCTGGTGCCAGGCGTCATGTCCGGTCGGCGGGCCGCTGCTGAAGATCTTCGTGCCGCGGCTGCGCTGCGCGCCATGCCGGGTGAGTCATGCGCTGCTCCCGGCGTTCGTGCTGGCTTGGCGGCTGGAAGGGGTCTCGTTAGTACTGGCCGGGGCGCCGTCCCCGCTGAGCACGCGGGAAGGTGGACCCGCTGCCGAGAGGACCGCCCCGCGTCCGGTGACGCCCACCGAACCGTGGCCGTCGTCTCAGGGCATCGAGCCGGAGAGTCCTGGGCGTCAATACCGATCGACTCCCCGGGAGCTTGCAGGCGACCAGGCGGCGTTCGCGGCCGCGGGGATCAGCGCAGGCGAAGAGCTGGCTCGGCGCGGCGATGGGGTCGATCTTGATTTCCAGGTAGGCCCCGCCGATGTGCAGTTCGCGGCTTCGGGTCGTGGGCGGCTGCTGCGGATGGCTCCTGCAAGCCCCCTCCGACGTCGCCGAACTGGTCCACCGGGTTCTGGCGCGACCCAGCCGCACAAACTGGCCCACCGCCGAGGCGCCGCGGGGCTGTCGCACGGTGTTCAGCGGGATGCGCGGGGACCGTCCCGCAAGCCGATCCTTCTACAGGCCTAATCGGTGCCGTGGGCCTGCGGCCCACCTGCCAGATGGTTGCGGGGCGCCGCATGATGACTGATCGCCGTAGGGCGCCGCGTCGATGCGGGCCCAGGGGATAGCTGCGCGGCACGGAGCGCAGCTTAGCGGCAGAGTTCCTGATATGGCCTACTGTCCCTGCCCGGCCCGCCTGACAACCCGATAATTGACCGCAGCACAGCAGCCATGTGATGCTCGAGCACATCGCCGTCTACAACGCAATGTTTGCTACCTGGTATGCGGGATCGTAGGCGGGCCCTATCTGGTGCCGCTCGTGGGCACAGCCTTTCCCTTTCTGTCCGGCAGTCGACCCGGACGGTTGCGTTACCGCAACTGGCGAGATCACACCGCAATAGGCGACCAGCTCTAGCCATCGGCGTGGATCCGCAGGAATACCGACACCGCGTAGAACAGCACAGCCTCGCTCCGGCGAAGTTACTGCCGCTGGCCGCGATGACACGGTAGGAGCCTGTTTCCGGCGGGTGGGTCAGGGTGTGCCGGGCGGGGTGACGGCGGCCTGGACGGTGATCGTTCCGCCGTGGCGGAAGGTGAGGGCCAGCAGGATGAATTGGCCGGCCCGGAGCAGCGGTGGGTCCATGAGCACGACGTCGTCGCCGAATGGGTTCAGGGTGATCGTGGCGTGGGCTGGGATGACCAGGTCCGCCACCACCGTCCTGGGTTCTGCGGCGCCTTCGCCCCGGTGGGTGGTGAGCACGATATGGGGTGCGGCCGGGCTGCGTGCGGACACCAGCGCGTCGGCGCCGCCGCTGAGGTTGCGGATGACAAGGTAGGTGGTCGCGGCGCCGACGGCGGAGGCGGCGCCCGGGCTGAAGGCACGCATCGGGACCGCGGCCAGGCTGACCTGGATCCGTACCCGGGTGATCGTGCCTGCCCCGCCGGTGGCGACCCAGGCCGACAGCAGCGCCACCAGCAGCGCCGTGCAGGCCACCGGGGCCAGCGCCGCCAGGGCGAGTTCACGCAATCGCGTGCGCGCTGCGGTGGCACGCGCAGCGCTGGCTGACGTGAGGCGCCTGTCCGGGGTTCTGGCCGTCATCGCCGTGTGCCCGGCGGCGTGGATACCGTCCGCGCCCGCCACGCGGCAGGTGGCCTGGTGTGGAAGTAGCGTAGCCGCAGGCTGTTGGACACGACGATCAGCGAGCTCGCGGCCATCGCCGTCCCGGCGAACAGCGGGTTGAGGAAGCCGGCCGCGGCCAGCGGGATCGCGGCCACGTTGTAGCCGAAGGCCCAGGTGAGGTTGGCCCGGATCACCCGCAGGGTGGACCGGGCGAGCTGCACCGCCTCGGCGATGCTGGCCGGGTCGCCGCTGACCAGGGTGAGGTCGGCGGCGCCGATCGCGGCGTCGGCGCCGGTGCCGATCGCCATGCCCAGGTCGGCCTGGGCGAGCGCGGCGGCGTCGTTGACGCCGTCACCGGCCATCGCCACCCCGAGCTCCTGGTCCTGCAGCCCCCGGATCGCCGCGGCTTTCCCGCCGGGCGCCACGCCGGAGAACACGCTGGCGGCGGGGATGGCCAGGTCGGCCGCCACGGCGCGGGCGGTACGCTCGTTGTCGCCGGTGAGCAGCACCGGGCGCAGCCCGAGGCGGCGGATGCGGGCCACCCCCGCCGCGCTGCCCGGCTTGAGTTCGTCGCCGACGACCAGCACAGCGTGTGCCCGCCCGTTCCAGCCAGCCAGCACCGCTGTGCGCCCGGCGTGTTCGGCCGCCTGGAGGGCGCGGCTCAGCCCGGACGGCACATCCAGGGCCTGCTCATCGAAAAGCCGCAGGCTGCCGACGGTAACGGTCAGGCCCTCGACGGTGCCGCGCACACCGGCTCCGGCGATGCTGGCGAAACCGGTGACCGCGGGCAATGCGCCATGCAGCGCGGTCGCCTCGCGCGCGATCACCTGGCCGATCGGGTGCTCGGAGGCGTCCTCCACGGCCCCGGCGAGCCGCAGGACCTCCTTCTCCCCAGTGCCGGCGGCGTCGGGGAGGGTGGTGACGGCATGCAGTGTCATGGTCCCGATGGTCAGCGTGCCGGTCTTGTCGAGCACGACCACGTCTATCCGGCCGGCCGACTCCAGCGCCTGGGCGCTCTTGATCAAGATGCCGAGCTGGGCGCCGCGGCCCACCGCCGCCAGCAGCGCGGTGGGGGTGGCCAGGCCCATCGCGCAGGGGCAGGCAACCACCAGGACCGCGAACGCGGCGCTCCACGCGGCCTGCGCGGGCAGGCCGGCACCCAGCCAGAAGCCGAGCGCGGTGACCGCGAGGGCGATCACACAGGGCACGAAGACCGCCGCGACCCGGTCGGCCAGCCGCTGCGCGGCCGCCTTGCTGGTCAGGGCCTGGTTCACCAGCCGCGACAGCTGCGCCAGACGGGTATCAGCCCCCACCGCGGTGGCCCGCACCACCAGTCGGCCACCCAGGCTGACGGTGCCGCCCGTCACCTCATCGCCGGGGCCGACCTCGGCTGGAACCGGCTCACCGGAAAGCAGCGACCGATCGACCGCGGAGCTGCCCTCGACGACGACACCGTCGGTGGCGATCTTCTCACCCGGCCGGACGGCGAACCGGTCGCCAACCCGGAGCGAATCGATGCCGACGCGACGCTCGGTGCCGTCGCGCAGCACCGCGACCGTCTGCGCAGCCAGCCCGGCCAGCGATGTCAGCGCAGAACCGCAGCGATCCTTCGCCTGCGCCTCCAGATACCGGCCGGCCAGCACCGACACCGTCACCCACGCCGACACATCCAGATACAACGTATGCTGACCGGCCGCCGCAAAAGTGAGCGCAAACGGCATCCGCATCCCTGCCTGGCCGGCGCCGCCGAACACCAGCGCATAAACCGACCAGCAGAAGGAGGCGGCCACCCCGATGCTGACCAGGGTGTCCATGCTCGCCGCCGCATGACCCAAGCCGGCCCACGCGGCCCGATGCAGCGGCCACGCTCCCCACACCGCCACCGGGGCAGCCAGCAGCAGGCTCACCCACTGCCAGCCAGGAAACTGCGCGGCCGGGACCATCGCCATCGCGACCACCGCCGCGGCCAGCGGGACGCACACGGCAAGGCGCCAGGCCAGCGCCCGGGCCCGGGGCGCCGCGGGCCGCTCCTGGCCAGCGGGGGCCGGGAGCGCGGCAGTGTACCCCGCCGCCGTGACCACGGCGATCAGCTCCACCGGGTCGCGGCCCCCGGTGCTTGTCACATAAGCCCGCTCGGTGGCGTAGTTGACGCTGGCCGCCACCCCCTCAAGCCCGTTGAGCCGCTTCTCGATCCGGGCCGCGCACGACGCGCAGCTCATACCGCCGACCACCAACTCGACCGGGCCGCCGGTGGCCGCGCCCGCACCTGTCACCGCCACCGCGTCACCGCCGCCCACCCCGGCCCGCCGGGGCCGGCCCTGATGGGCCGCCCATGTTCATCGAGGTTCCACCGCCCATGTCCGCCGGGCCCCCGGCGCCGCCGCCGGAAGGCAGGTACGTGGTGGTGACCGGGCCGAGGCGCGCCCCGGCGGCGTGTGCACTCAGGAAGATCGCCGCAAGCAGCAGCAAGAACCCGCACAGCTTGACCGCAGCGCCGCTCACCGGGCTGATCGGCGGGGTGCTCACCGGGCCGCCCCGGACGTCACCCAGCCAGCACCGGCGCGGCTGCAGGCGGCCGTGCCACGTTCCGCTATACCCGTGCTGGCCATGCGGCTGTTCCTCCGGTTGCTGCGGGTGGCGAACAGCGGCCCGCGAGCCGGGCACGCCGGTGCGAGATTGGGCCCGGTCAGCGGGACGGGCAGAGGCTAGCATCCTCCCGGTGCCGCCGCCAGGCTCAGTACCCTCCCCATTGGCGCCGCCATTCCCGGCGGGCCGTGGACGTCTTACTGTGCCGCATCAGCCGATACCCTCGCCAGGTTTATCAAATACCCCTCGCAGGTTACCGGAGTACCCCTCCCAGGTTATGAATACAGCCGTACGGGCGGGGAACGCTACCAGATGTGACGGTGCTGTTTGGCGGCATAGGTTCCCGTCTATCCGCGCTTGCGCTGCCATCGGCGCGTACTTTACACTACTTCGCTACTACATGCCGTTGGCGGTCAACTGATGACATGTCACGCTCCGGGTTGAATCGGGGTAATCTGCGAGGAGGCCGCGACGAAATGACTGAATATTGCGTGGCGGCGTCCGTGATGCCGTTATCGACGCGAACGCATAGATATCTGAAACGGCCACAGGCTGGCCTCGGCGGCGTCCTGAACGCGGGCGGCATGCAAGAAGGAAGGCCGCCGATGGCAGAAAGCGCGGTGGCAGGGAGCGCCGCCGCCCGGCCGGGTCGTCGCGTGGCGGCGGAGGCGGAAGGCTGGCAGGCGCCCGACATGCGGCGGTGGCTGCAGCTTGGCCTGGCCGCCATCTGGCTGCTTGACGCGGTGCTGCAATATCAGCCCTTCATGTTCAGCACAGGTTTCAGCCAGATGATCGGGGCGACCGCCCAGGGCAACCCGGCGGTCATCGCCAGCCCGATCAACTGGGATGCCCGTCTCGTCGGGCATCACCTCACGGTGATCAACACCGCGTTCGCGACCATGCAGCTGCTCCTTGCCCTCGGGATCGCGTGGCGCCCGACGGTCAAGGCCGCGCTGGCCGCCTCGATCGTGTGGTCTTTGGGTGTGTGGTGGTTCGGCGAGGGCCTCGGCGGCGTGCTCGCCGGAACCGCGAACCCCGTCAGCGGTGCCCCCGGTGCCGTGATCCTCTACGCCCTGCTCGCGGTCCTGCTGTGGCCCGCCGACCGCGGTGGGCGGTCGTCGTTCGTGGCGGGCCGCCCGCTCGGCGCCGGGCCGGCGCGGCTGCTGTGGCTGGTGCTGTGGGGCAGCCTCGCCTATTTCGCCGTCCAGGCCGCCAACCGGACCTCGCAGGGCCTGCACGACATGATCGCTGGCATGGCGTCCGGGGAGCCCGCCTGGGTCGCCTCGATCGACCGGTGCGCCGCAGCCCTGCTCGCCCACCGCGGCCTGCAAGCCTCCATCGTCCTCGCGGTCACGTTCGCCATCATCGCGATCGGCGTATTCCTGCCGGCCCCGGCCGCCCGCGCCGCCGTGGCGGCGGCCATCGTCGTGGCCGCACTGATCTGGATCGCTGGCGAGGATTTCGGCGCCATCTTCACCGGCGCGGGCACCGACCCCAACTCCGGCCTGCTGCTGGCCCTGCTCGCCACGGCCTACTGGCCCGCCAGGAACACCAGGGGCGCCGAGGCTGCCGTTCCCTTCGCAGGCCCGGCTGGGCGGGCCGAACCGGCGGCCACAACGTGACGCGCGTTCCGTGAATCCAGACAACCGCCCGCTCAGGGAAAGCGCGACGTCGGGCAGCTTGGTTTCACAGCCGAAATCCCGCCCGGTGACCACGAAAAGGATGACGAAATGGCAGGCCCTTCCTGGCTCGCGGGCACATTCGCGGCGGTAATGCTCGCGGTTGCTGGCTACTGCGCCAGCCGGCTCGTTATCTCACGGCTGTGGCGGCGGCAGACCGAACTGGACGGCGACGCCATTCACGTGGTCATGGGCGTGGCGATGGCCGGGATGCTCGTCCCGCGCCTGAACCCCGTGCCGTCCCCGGTATGGACAGGGATGTTCGCGCTCACGGCCGCGTGGTTCGGCTCGCAGGTCATCCGCGCCTGCCGCGGCCGGGCCATCGGCGGGCAATGGTGCCCCCATCCCGTGCCGCACCTGGTCGAGAGCGGCGCCATGCTCTACATGTTCCTCGCCGTGTCAGCCAGCAGAGCCGGGGGCACCGGCGGCGGCATGGCCGGCATGGGAACGTCCTCCGGCGCCGCGGCGCGATTTCCCGCCCTCGGTCTCACCCTGGCGCTGTTCATGATCGGGTACGTTGTCTGGACCGCCGACCGGCTCACGCCCCTGACCGCGGCCAGGCCCGCCATCCCGGTTGCGGCGAGCGCTGAAAGCGCCGCCCGCGAGCCGGCCACCGCCTTCGCGGCCCTGACCGCCGCCGACACTCACGCTACCGCGAGCACCCCGGCCACCGCAGACACCGGTCCCGCGCCCGGCGCCATGGCGGCCCCCGGGTACCGCGCCGGGCTCGGCCCGTTCCTCGCGCCCCGCTGCCTGGCCTGCTGCAGGATCGCCATGGGCGTCACCATGGGCTACATGCTGATCATCATGCTGTAGGCCTAGTGTCCCGCGCCTAAAATTCGTCATATAAATCAGAGATCATCCGCACTGGTGAAGACCTTACAATCGGGCGAAGTCCCTGCTAGAAATATTCGGCGAACTTACGGCGCGGGACACTAGCCCGCCATCTCATAACCGGCGGTCTCCACAGCGGCCCTCAGCGCCGGGCTGTCCGGCAGTGCCTCACCCGCGATCCGGACCTCGCCGGACGCAACGTCGACGTCAACCTTTGACACTCCGGGCAGCCTGCTGATCTCCGCACGCACCGCGGTGGCGCAATGCTCACAGGTCATCCCAGTGACAATGACGGTGTTCAGATCCACGGCGCCCGATCTTAGCCCCGATCTCGGCGGGTGACACGCCGGGCAGCCGTTCTGTATCTTCACCGGCCGCACATACCAGCCGCACGTCCGCGGCGGCGCCTGCGACCCGTTCCCGCCGCAGGCTGTCGCCGTCCTGGCCATGGGGACGCTGTGCCGGTTGCCGGGATCGTGACCCAACGGCGGTGACAGTTGTGGTCCGGAGCCGGCTCGCCTGGCTGACCGCGCCGCCGGCGTGCCCGGCGGTACTGCCTGCGGTCGCGGCTGACTGCCCGGTGAGCGGCCCGCCGAACGTGCTGCTATGCGCCGTGTCGCGCCGCGGGCCGCCGGCCGCTGCCATGGCCTGGTAAGCGGCACGCTCCGCTGCCCGCGCGCCTGGTCTTTCTCGCGCGCCCTTGCGCCGGTGGCGGCCCCTTTCTCGGTGCCGTTGCCAGGCCGTGCTTTCACAGAACGGCAAGATCACCTGCAGCACCCCGTGAAATCCCCAAGAATGCCCACCAAGCAGCAGGCCCGGCGACCGGCTCGGGAACGGCTCAAGCAAGAGAAGGCGCGCCAGCGCCAGGCGCGGGCCGGCGCCGGCGCGCCGTCGCCCGGTGGTTGCCGCCGCGGTGGCCATCGGCGCGGTCATCGCCATTACAGTCACCGGTGGCACAACCGCGGCGGGCGGCCCGCTGGTCGTCCCGGCCCACGCCGGCGGCCCCGGCGGCACCGTCATCGTCTACGGCAACCCCCACGCCGCGCACACCCTCAATGTCTGGGAGGACTTCCGCTGCCCGGTCCGATCCCGACCAGCTTCTGGTACTACTGGCACACCCTGCTCTAACCACCGCCGAACGCGAAAGGCCCGCGGCATCACCCGGGGCCGCGGGCAGGGCGCTGGTGGCCCGAACTTGATCCCGAACGGCTGCCGCATGCTGTCACCGCGTGCCCAGGGGTCACCGGCCGTCAGGCATCGGCCAGGCTGACGGCCGAACGTCGGTCGCCGCGCCGCGGGGGCCCGTGGCCGCGCCGTTGAGGTGGCACAGGCGGGTGCCGTACCGCTTGGCGATGCTAGCGACGGCCTCGCTCCGGCCGCAGCCCGCCCGATCTGCGGCGGCGTGGCCGCGGGAGTGCCACAATCTAAGGCAATCTCTGCGAGGAGCCGCCATGTCACGCCGGAACGGCCGCCAGCCGGCGGCGCGGCATGTCCAGGCGGAAGGGCTGGACCGGCGCCGGCTGCTGCGGGCTGCCGCCCTGTTCGGTGTCCTGATTCCCGGAGCGGCAGAAGGCATCGCCTGGCTGATGCGTCACGGCCCACGGGCGTCCGCGGTGGAAGCTGGCCGCCCCCCGGTTGTGCCGCAGACCCGGCTGCCGGCGGCGGCCGCCAGTCCTCGTCCTGTTCCCAGTCCCAGGGACGCGGCACCGCTGGCCGGGAAGGTGGTGGTGATCGACCCGGGTCACAACCCGAATAACCCGGATCATGTCGCCGAGATCGGCCAGCTGGTGAACGCGGGCGGTTTCATGAAGGCCTGCGACACGGTCGGCGCTGAAACCGACGCCGGATATCCGGAGTTCGACTTCACTTTGGACGTTGCCCGCCGGGCGCGGGAGATGCTGCGGGCCGCGGGCGCGAAGGTGCTTCTCACCCAGGACGGCAACGTGGTGTACGGCCCGTGTGTGAACCGGCGGGCAGCGATCGGCAACCGGGCACGAGCTGACGCGGTGGTGTCCATTCACGCCGACGGTGGCCCACCGGACGGGTACGGCTTCGCCGTACTTGTCCCTGAACTGATCCTCAGCCCGGGGACCGGCAACAGTTCGATCACCGGCCCGTCGCGGCGGCTCGCGGACGCGATGGTAAAGCATTTCGCGTCGGTGACCGGCCAGCCCGTCTCCACCTATCTCGGCGTGGGCGGTATTCAACCGCGCAGCGACCTCGGGGGACTCAACCTGTCTACGGTGCCGAAGGTATTCATCGAATGCGCGAACATGCGCAACGCCGAGGATGCCGCAAAGGTCACCGACCCCCGGTGGCGGCACGGCGCCGCACAGGGTATAGCTGACTCCATCGCCGCCTTTCTCACCGCGACGTAACCGATTCCGCAAAAAAGGGCCGTCACCGCCACCGGCCCTCACGTCACAAGATAGGGACGGCAATACGCGGCACGGCCGCGCAGACCTGCGCAGCGGTTGGTGACCGGCCTCGGGTGCCCGGTTGTCAACGACGCGCTGCCTACATGGCGGCTGAGTGGTGCTTGGCGGCTACCCACGCTCTCATCTGGCCGGCCGCGGCGGTCAGCTCATCCAGGCCGGCGAGCATGGCCTCATGGTCGGCCCAGGCCCGTGTGAACACCTCGGGAAAGGTCGTTGACAGGCTGGCCTCTGCGGCCTGAAGGTTGCCGAGCAGGCCAGCGAGGGCACCCTGCTCATCACGGCTCAGATCGCACATACACAGAGGGTATATCGGCGCATACGTTTGGTCGAGGACAGGAAAGACTTCCCAGCCGGGAACGTGGCGCCGGGCGCCGCTGCCGTTAGGCGTCTGGCCTCCCGTGCGCGCGCGGCCGCCATCGGGTGCCCTCGCTGGTGTCCTGGATTTCCAGGCCGGCCGCGGCAAGGGCCTGCCGGATGGCGTCGGCGGCCGGGTAGCGGCCCTGGCCACGCAGGATTTCCCGTAGCCTGATCAGCGGCTCCACCGCAGGCCGCAGCAGGTCATCCGGGCCGCGCAGGCCCGCTTGCGCGGCCCGGCCGAGCCGGATGACGAGGCTGCGCAGTACCGCCCGTGCCTGCTCGGTGCCCTGATCTTCCTCGGTATCAGCGGCCCAGGCCGCGATCGCGGCCTCCAGATCCAAAATGGCCGCCACCATGCCGGTCGCGTCACCGTCCTGGCCTGCGGAATCGAAGCGGCGCTGCGCGTCGTGGGTGACCTCCGGCAGGGCCGCAGGCGGGCCCGCGGGCCCCGCGGAACGCGGCAGCGCGGGCGGCGGGACCCAGCCGGCTCCGGCGGCCGCGGCCCCGCCGCGGACTAAGGCACGCAGCCGCGCCAGCGAGATGACCGTGCCCGCCGGCAGGATCGTGCTGACGCCGGCCCGGCGTACCGTGACGCCGCCGCGCCCGCACACCTCCATGGCCTGCTCGCGGAGGTCGATGATGGCGGCGGTGTGCTCGTCGACGCCGAGGACGGCCGCCTCCGCGGGCAGGTCTCGCTCGAGCACCGAAAGCCGCCGCTCGCCCAGGTAGCAGTACCTGGAGTCGTAACGCCCGCCTTCTGTGTTGTCGTAATGCGGGACGACAGCGACCTTGAGCCCTGCCGCGCCCAGCAGGTCAAGGCCGTCCAGCCAATGCGGCGCGGCACCCGCCTTGTAGATCTCATATACCGGGAGCGCGGCGAAGCCTACGGTGGCCGCGGCAGCGGAAGCGAGCACCGTGACTCCCTCCCCGGCCGTCACCCGGTCCCGCAGCGCCTGGCCGACCGGGCCGGCCCGCCACCGGGCGAGCGCATAGGACGGGCTGCCCGGGCCGGCGAACACCCAGTCGGCGGCCCGCAGCGCCCCGAGGCCCCCGTCGTCAGCCGGGCCGCCGGTCGTTCCCGTGCCCGGTATCACGGTCACGGCCAGGCCCACACTGCGGGCAAAGTAGGCCTGCGCGCGGGCGGACACGCCGGCGGCGTTCTCCTGAAAGGCGTAGGGGGTTTCCAGCAGCACCGCGCGGACAGGTCCGGCACCCAGCCGGGCCACGAGCATCCGATGCGCGTTCACCATCGTCGGGCTGGTCTCGCCAGAGCCCATGACGGCCAGGATGCGGCATCGGGCCGGCCTGTCCATCCGGTCGCCTCCTCACCGCTCGCGCGGAAGGGCACGGCGTCGGCCTCCGGCCAAACCTAAACCGGGTGTATCGCCACCCGCCATGGCTACCGGCGCTAGTGTCACCAAGGCCCGCACCGCCGACGTGACGGTGGACCGGTGAGCCGGTCCGCGTCGGCCGGGCTGGCCGGGACGTCCGCCGGCCCCGCGGGCAGGCACGCGGGTGCGGCATTGAAGTGGCGGAGGCGCGCGCTGTTCCAGACGACGAACGCCGATGACAAGGCCATCGCCGCGCCGGCCGATCACCGGGTCGCGGAACCCGGCGGCGGCCAGCGGGATGGCGGCGAGGTTGTAGCCGAACGCCCAGGCAAGCCCACCAGCACCGCCGTGCAGCCGGCCCGCTCCCACGCGGCGCACTGCTCACCAATATCGGCCCCGATCTCGATCCCGCGGTCGC
Source organism: uncultured Actinomycetota bacterium (assembly GCA_963727015.1). Classification (GTDB taxonomy): domain Bacteria; phylum Actinomycetota; class Actinomycetes; order Streptosporangiales; family Streptosporangiaceae; genus DATFVJ01. Next base: position 108,990 of record CAVSEV010000015.1, read on the forward strand.
GCAGCAGCTTCTCGCGCCCTACCACGGCCTGCTGGCCGTCCACGACGCCGCGGGCGCCCAGCCCGGGCAGCGCCGCGAAGCTGTTGGCCTGTGGCAGCGAACCGGTCTGCCGGGGCGGCCACGGTGATGGCCGCGGCCATGGCATGCTCAGAGGCCTGCTCAACGGCCCCCGCGTACCGCAGCAGCGCGGTGCGGCCGGTCCCTACGGCGGTCCGCACCCCGATCACCGACATCTGGCCGGTCAGCAATGGTCAATCCTGTTGAGCTTCTTCTCGATCCTGGCCGCGCACGCCGCGCACGCCATCCCCTGAACCGAAAGCTCGATCTCCCGCACACCCGGTGACGTCTCATTCGCCGGTGACGCCGGGGACATCCCCCAGGCCTACCCGTCCCAGAACCCCTCACGCCGCCCCGCCGCCGGATCATGCCGTAGTTGGGTACCCGCTGCTCTGCGGGGTACCCAACTACGGCATGGCTAGCGTGCCCCATCCGGCCCCATCCGGCCCCATCCGGCCCCATCCGGCCCCGTCTGCAGCTTGGCTCAGATCACGATCAACAGTGAACCGGCGACCTTTGTGGAGGGCGCCAAACCGGGCTGGTGCGGCGCGGCGTCTGGGCGTCCGCGCTGGCGTGTCAGCAGTCGAGCAGTTCCGGGCTCTGGTTGAGGATCTGCGCGCGGGCGGTGACGAAGTCGGCGTGCGCCCGGGCCGCCTCGGGACGGAAGACGGCGGCCCGGTGGCAGTTCTGGAACGCGAGCCTGACGCCGTAGTGCCGTTCGATCGCGCCGCGCATCGCGTCGCTGGCCAGCACCCGCAGCAGCTGGCCACGGGCGGCCTCGTCGGGCGGTGGCACCTGGTTGTCGGCGAACTGGGCGCCGGTGGTGTGCAGGTCCTCGATGAGACCGCTGATCACCTGCCACGCGTACGGCAGCGACGTGCGGACGCAGTCGGCGAACGCGCCGTCGTCGACCTCGCCGCGGCGTGCCTGGTCCAGCAGATCGGGCGAAACTGCGAGCGACATTTCGGGTCCTTTCCTGTTAGCCGCCAGTTCTTCCGGGCGGATGCCTGCCGGCGTGCCGCGACGGTCCTGGCACCCGCCCCGCAGGCGATGCCGCAGCGGGTTGACCTGTGCACGCACAGTTGCCACAATCATCGTGACACGAAAACGATATTCATTCCACTAAGGTTAGGGATGATTCACCGGGAGGGGACGGCTGATGGCAGACCTGGCGCGGGAGGCGTGGTGAAGGTCGCGTTCGTGGGCAAGGGCGGCAGCGGGAAGACGACGCTGTCGTCGCTGTTCGTGCGGCACCTGGCGGCCCAGGGGCTGCCGGTGGTGGCGATCGACGCCGACATCAACCAGCACCTCGCCGACGCGCTCGGCGTGGCCGGCGGGCCACCCGCGATGGGTGCGCACCTGGGCGAGATCAAGGAGTATCTGCGCGGCAGCAACGCGCGGATCACCTCCGCCGCGGCGATGGTGAAGACCACCCCGCCGGGCCGCGGGTCGCGGCTGCTACGGCTGGGCGGCGCCGACCCGGTGCATGACCTGGCGGTGCCCGCGCCGTGCGGCGCGAGGCTGATGGCCACCGGCCCATTCAGCGACGACGACCTCGGGGTGGCCTGCTACCACGCCAAGACCGGCGCGGTCGAGCTGTACCTCAACCACCTCGTCGACGGCCCGGGGGAGTACGTGGTGGTGGACTGCACGGCGGGCGCCGAGTCGTTCGCGTCGGGCATGTTCACCCGGTTCGATCTCACCTTCCTGGTCGCCGAGCCGACCCGTAAGGGCATCGGCGTGTACCGGCAGTGGAGCCAGTACGCGGCCGGGTACGATGTCGCCTTGGCCGTGGTGGGCAACAAGGTGCAAAGCGGCCAGGATGTGGCCTTCCTGCGCGAGCACGCCGGCGGCGATCTGCTCGCCTGGCTCGGGCACGAGCTCGCGGTTCGCGGCCTGGAACAGGGCCGCCCGTTCGAGCTCGCCGACCTGGGCACCGGCGCGGGCGCCGCCCTGCGGATGCTGCAGGACGCGGTGGACGCGCGGGACAAGGACTGGGCCACGTTCACCCGCCAGGCGGTGGAGTTCCACCTCAAGAACGCCCGCGCGTGGGCGAACGCCGCCGTCGGGGCCGACCTGGCCGTTCAGGTTGACCCCGGCTTCGTCCTCGGCCCCGAGGCCGTGGCGGCCGCCTGCTGACCGCCCACGCCGCCGAATCGCTCGCGCAGCGCGGGCAGGACGGCGGCGCCGAGGCGGGCGATGTTGTCCACGGTCCGTTCGGGGCGCCCGCCGCCTTCGACCATGCACAGCAGGTGACCGATGCCGGTGCGCTCGATGGTGGCGGCCATGGACCCGGCGCAGTCATCGGCCGTGCCGACCGGGTGGATGCGGCACAGCCACTCGGCATAGGCCTGCGGGTCGCGGGCGGGCCGGGGCCGGCCGTCCACCGGCCGGTAGCCCGCCAGGCCAGGGCCCAGCCAGCGCGGCAGCTCGCGGCGCAGCAGCCGGACCGCCTCCGCGCGGGTGTCGGCCACCTGCGCGACCACCGCGCCGGCATGGCGAACCGGCCGGCCGCCGCTGGGCGCGGCCGCCTCGTAACGCGAGATCAGCTCTGCCTTGGCGTCATCGCCGATGTGCAGGCCCAGCAGCATCGGCAGGCCGCGGGCGGCGGCCAGCGCTACTGTCGCCTCCGACGTGCACGCCACCAGCAGCGGCGGGTGCGGGCGGGTCCGCGGCCGCGGCACCATCGCCACCTCGCGGAAGCTGAAGGCCGGACCGGCGCCGCGGACCCGGTCGCGGGTCAGGGCAGCGAGCAGCAAGTCCAGGCTTTCGGCGAAACCGGACTCATAGTGCCCCAGTCCGGCGCCGAACACCTCCAGCTCCACCCAGGGCCCGCCCCGGCCCACACCCAGGCAAGAAGCGCCCGCCCGACACCTGGTCCAGCAGCGCAGCCTGCTCGGCCAGCGCCACCGGATGCTGGACCGGAAGCACGCTCACCGCCGTGCCAACGGCGATCCGCTGCGTCCGGCCCAGCACGTAGGCGGCCAGCGTCACCGCGGACGGGCAGACACCGTAGGACATGAAGTGATGCTCGGCGAACCACACGTCGTCGAACCCGGCCTGCTCCGCCGCCACGGCCGCTGCCGCGGTCGCCGCCAGCACCTCGCCGTGCGACTGCCCAGGGAACTGCGCCGCGAGCAGCAGCACTCCGGCCCGGAACCCATTGCTGCCCGGCATAACCCCCCCAGATACCGAACGGCTGCCGCTGCGTGACACCCGCGCATGCCGTTAAGACTGATTGCTTGTTCCCGCGCTCAGCTGCGGCAGGTGGCGCAACTGCCGGTCAGCTCGATCACGTGCTGGACCTCGGTGAAGCCATGGCGGCGGCCGAGCGCCGGCGCCCAGCGTCCGACCCCCGCCGACGTCACGATGACACTGCGGCGGCAGCTGCGGCAGGCCGTCCCTTACTTGCCGGTCGCCTGATGCAGGGCCGCCTCGATGCCCTGCAGCTCGCTGACCTGCCATTGCTGGAAGGTGGCGTTCGCTGGGGCCAGGGTCTCCGTCACCGTCGTGACCGGGATCCCCGCCGCCTTGGCCGCCTTCACCTGCGCCGCGACGTCCGGGGTGGAGTTCTGGCTGTTATAGATGTAGACCTTGATCTGCTTGGTCGCGATCTGGGCGTCGATGGTGGACTTGTCCTGCGCAGTCGGCTCGGTGCCCTCGCTGATCGCTTTCAGGAACGAGTATGGCGTCAGCATCTTCAGGCCGAGCGTGTCGGCCAGCGGGGAGACGATCGACTCCGATGCGCCGACCGGGGTGCCGGCGTACCTGGCCCTGATCTGGGCGGTCAGCTGGTTGTAGGTGGCCAGGGTCTCCGTTTCGAAGGTGGCGCGCTGCGCGCCGAAGTAGGCGGCGTCCGCCGGGTCGAGCTGCTGGTAATCCGTGGTGATCGCCGCGATCACCTGGTGCACGTGGGCGGCCGAATACCACTGGTGCGGGTTGCCGCCCGGCTTCAGCCCGAGCAGGTCGCCGACGGTGAGGGTCCGGCGGCCCTGGACCGGGTTCGCGGCGAGCAGTTTCGGCGCCCACGGGTCGTAGCCGATGCCGTTGACGATCACCAGCTGGGCGGTCGCGATGGTCCGCGCGTCCCCGGCGGCCGGCTCGTAGGCGTGCGGGTCGGTGTCCGGGTTGGTGATGATGCTGGTCTCGGTGACACGGGTGCCGCCGAGCTGGCGGGCAATGCTGCCCCAGAAGTTCTCCGCCGCCACCACAACGATCTTCTTACCGGCGCCGCCGCCGGCGGCGGGCGTGCCGGACGCAGCCGCCCCGCACCCGGCGGCAAGCGCCACTGCCGCCGCCGTAAGCGCTGACGCGGCCAGGCGGAACATATGCGAGGTAAGTCTCATGGGGGCCCCTCACGACATGACCGCCACGCGGCACGCTCGCCCTCGTGGCGTCCGTTCCCGCGGGCGGAAATGAAATCGGTCACCGTTTCCAGCGCTCCTCATGCCGAGGATAATGAAAACCGTTCCCATTGTCTATCTCGTGGAGGCGTCCGGCGCTGCCACCTCCGGCAGCCACAGGCAGCCGGCCATCGCCGACCCGGCAAGCCGTTCAGCCAAGACCACCGCGGCTGCCCGGCGGTCGGTGGAGCGGAGCCGCCGGGCAGCACCTGAGCCGAGAGCGCCGTGGGCGGATCCGTGCGGTGCCCCGGCTGACGCTCGCCGTGGCGGCATCGACGCGCTTCTCGTTCACCCGCGGTGCGGTGACCTCGACCACGTCGGCGCTGGTGAGCACCTCCCGCGACTGATGCGAGCCATTGCGCACCACCAGGCGACGGCCGTTCTCGTCGCGCTCCTCGGCGAACCGGGCGACATAGGCATCCGCCTCGGCCCGCAGGGCCTCGGCCAGCATCCGCCGGGCACTCTCGCGCACGATCTCATCGATCAACGACCCACCACTCGACGAGCGGCCATCGCCAGCATTGGGGTCAGGGACTACGGTGAGCATCGGGTCGTACCTTGCCGACCGACGCGGCAACGCCGGCCTTGCTTGAGAACCTCAAACGATCACCGGGAAGGTACGCCCATCCCGGCCGATCCACAGGTTTCAAGCATTGCTCAGACGGGCACGAGCCCGAGTCCTAGTCAGTAAGACGCGCGGCCTCGCCGGAAACTCGCAAGACGTTCGTCGTCGGGCTCATAGCCCAGCGGCACCGGATCGTAATGCCTCTGGCAGGGGCGCTCCTTGCCGCAATGATCAACGAGGATCGGCGGCGCACACGCGTCCGCCCGTGCCTGAGGTTCGAACTCATCAAGCCCTGGGGAGGCGCGCCTGGCACGGCTGCGCTGCCCAACCGGGCAGCGACATAAATCATGCCCGGCTCACCCGCCTCGCCAAGCATAGGTGGCAACCGTCTTCTTTCTCGCTCGCGGTTTCCAGTATCCCTGCCGCCCGTCTAGACAACCTGTGGGCGCGCCGCTACCGATCAGCTACGCCGAGCCTAGACCGGCCACCGTCCAGCCTTCGCTTGTTCACCGTCCTTGCTGGCCGTCGCTAGCTCTTTGCCACTGCACGGTTTACCTCCATAGTCAGCTGGGATTCGATGTTCTTTAGGCCCGTCAACTGCGCCGCCGCCGTCAGCAGGCCGCTCAGCCCTTTCGCCGAGCGCGCGTTGTAACCAGCCGCATAGATCCCGCTAACATACTCGTCAGAAGGCCGGCCGGATCAACGCAGTGCGGTATCGGACCAGCGGCACCGGTAGCCACGGCAGCTGGCATCAGCTTCTTCATCGCTGCCCTCATGGCTGCAGCATTCCCGGAAGACCAGGTTACCGGCCAGTCACCTACATTCACGTGCCACACCCCACCCATCCGGCCGGGTCGCCAGTCCCAAACGTGAAGATAGAGTCAGGTGAAACGTGAAGACCTCGCTGGCTGGCGCGCCTGGCAGGATTCGAACCTGCGACCGGCTGCTTAGAAGGTCGTTTCAGGCAACGCCGCTACCTGCTCCTGTACTGCTCAGGCGGGTTTCGCCCTCGGCGTGAGTGACCCTGAATGACCGCTGTTGTCCGCCCGTTCTGGCACGTATGTGGCACGGAGGGCGGGGGGCGTTCGCGACCGTCACGGTCGGCCTCGGGACACGGCAGCGGCTTGTGTTTGTTCCCCTCGCCGGGGCGACGGTGGGACCCGGGTCCCTCAAGGTCACCCATACCAAACGGCAGGTGAGGGATGCGCCGTCGATCGAGGTTGACGGGGAGCTGCCAGCTTACGATGAAGAGGCGATCTTCAGGCACTACGACTTGAGTTACCAGCCTGGCGGGGGCGGCGAACGGCGGCTTGCGCGCCGCTGATGCAGGGACTGCGCCTCCGCTGCGTGGCTGCTGCCGTGGCGCACGCCGCCTTCAGCAGCTCGCGCGTGTCAGTAGTTCACCCATGATGCTATTCCCTGCCATGCGCCTACGTCCTCCGGCCCGTGTGGCGGGCGGGTTAGCCGTTCAGGATGCGGGCTTTCTGCTGGTCGAATTCAGCCTGGGTTAGTACCCCCGCCGATAGCAGTTCGCCGAGTTGCTTCAGCTGGGCGAGCCTGTCACTGATGTCCGGCGGCTGTGCCGGGGCGGCTGGTGCCTGTGGCAGGACGGGTTCGGTGTAGGCGTGCTGCGGTGGTGCCGGAGCCGCGTACTGCGGTGGCGGTGGCGGTGCAGGCACGGCTGCCGCGTTCGCCTGGTCCTGCGCCGCCCACCGGTTTTGCTGGCGGCGCTGCACCCGGCCGTGCACGGAACTGGCAACCGCAACCGTGGCGGCGGTCTTCAGTAGGCCCACAGTGACCTCCTCGTCGTTGGCCTTGTTGCCGGGTCAGTCAGCGAGTGTGGCCCGGGTCAGGAGGACTCGGCCGCGTCAAGGGCGGCGACAATGTCGTCGGCGGACAATCCGCCGCTGGCGATCAGCCGGGCGCCATCGCGCCGCCAGGCGTCTACCAGGCCCAGAGCCCACCGGTTCTCATAGATCACGACAACGGCGACACTGCCAGGCTGCATCGCCGCCGAGATCTCGCCGACGTCTGAGTCGTCGAGCAGGCCCGAGGATGCGCCTGCCCAGGCGCTGAGGTCAACACCGCCAGGAACGGCAAACTCCCAGACGTCTACCTTCTTGCTCTTGCCGTCGGAGTCCTTGGTGATGAACTCCATGTCCAGGATGTCCACCACACCCTGGTCGGCCAGGGGAAGCAGCTGCTCAAAGCCCGCAGCGGTCAGCTTGCCACCGGGGAACTCGATCGCCAGGAAATCGACTGGTCCCAGTTGGTCGCCATCTGGGCCCGGCTGGGCTGCCGTCATGACTACCTCCCCCGAGAAGCCTCCGCCGGCCGACTGGCCGCCACGGAACAAATCTAACAGCGCAGCTATGGAAGAGAAACCCGCGCCTAGCGGACCGTCTTCATGAGCCGGTCGTATCAGCCGCCGCCTGCCAGGGTGTGGGCGTCGGAGCGGGCCAAGACGGCGTCCAAGACGGCGTACTCGGCTTCCTGCACGGCAGCGATCGCGAAGTTGATGGCGTCCTCGGCGTAATCTTCAGCCGCCTCGGCCCTGATTTCGGCCTTGCGCTGGTCTATTTCGGCTTTCTTGTCCGCCGCTTTGTCATGGAGATCGGCCACGTGGGCTTGCCACTTGTCTTTCATCGATTGCCAGCCGGTAGCGGCCTCGTCCCTTCCCCGTGCCGCCTGCGCCTTGATCTCGTCGGCTTTCTGCTCGGCGCTGCTTTGCGCCTGCTCCACCTCGGCTTGCAATTCGTCCCGGCTCTTGCTGGTGGCCGCCGCGACCTTGGCCTGGGCCTCGTCGATCCTGCTGACCTAGCTGGCTAAAACTCTCCTGTGACCTAGCTGGCTAAAACTCTCCTCGGCCGTCATATGATCACCCTCCCGAAAACGTCCGCGGCATCAGGTGCCGGCTTGTAGGACGCACCGGCTGCCGCGCGCAGCCGGTCGCGCTGTGGACCTTCCCGATCTCACCATGCGTGGCTCAATGTCACAAGACCCGTGCGGGATGAGAGCCGAGGGGCCAGGCTCAGGCCTGGCCCTGCTGGCGGCTGCCGCCGCGGTGCTGGCCGCCACGGCCCATGAGTTGCGCGAAAAACACCAGGAAGCCGAGCTGACAGTGCAGAACATCCACGACCAGCCTGATGCCCTCGATCCAGCCACCCCGGCCGCGGTGATCGCCCGGCTTACCTCCGATGAGGTCCACAAGGTCCGCGACCATCACCAATGACGGCACAGGTGCCGACCTGGGACGGATCAGCTGCCGGGCACCAGGCTAGGCTGCGGCCAGGAGCGGGGCGGTACGCATCCAGCCGCAGCGAAATAGATTATCGCGGGAACTGGCTGTGAAGACCATCGGCGGCATAAAGGGGACGTGCATAAATGAGCTCATCGACGCGGATCACCCGGGCGGTGCTGCTGGCAGGCGCCGCCATAGCGCTGGCGGCTGCGGCCTACCTGCTGCGCGAAAAGCACCAGGAAGCCGAGGCTGCCGTGCAGAACATCCATGACCAGCTCGATGCCCTGGATCCAGTCACAAGGGCCGCAGTCGTTGCCCGGCTGACCTCAGATGAGGTGAAGAAGGCCCGCGGTCACTAGCCCCGGCCGCCCTGGCGCTGACCTGGTCAGGCTGGGTTGGAATGGGCGGGTGATCCTCCACGCAGCGTGTCACGGCGCACATCGTCCCGGACGCCAGAGCTACGGGACTGGCGATCACCCGACCTGGGCCGGTGACCCGGCCGCCTGCAACAATCTCGCCAAGCACGGAAGTTGCGAGGCTCTCAGCGGGCCCTGGGCCACCCGAGCCCCCGGCCTGGATTGAGAGATTGCCTCCGCCGATCGGCGCGAAGGAGATCGGGCGATGTCAGCTGACGCAGACACCCCGCGCGGACGCCGGGTCCTCAGCAAGGACCGGATGGAAGGATTCAGCGACGGCGTGTTCGGATTCGCCATCACGCTGCTCGTAGTGGACCTTGCGCTTCATCCGCCGGGCACACCGCTGCAGCAGGCGCTTAACGCCTGGCCCGCCTATCTGGCCTACCTCACCAGCTTCCTCACGATCGGCGGCGCGTGGCTCCTCCACACCGCCTTGACCGATCAGCTCACGCGGATCGATCAGCTCTTCCTCCGCCTCAACTTGTTCGTCCTGCTCGCGGTGGTCTTCCTCCCGTTCCCGACCCGGCTCGTCGCGGAGGCCCTGACTAACACCAGCCGCGAGCGGGTCTATGTCACCATGTACGGGCTCACCCTCCTGGCCATCCGCCTCCTGGGATCCGCCCTGGATGCGTACGCGCGGTACGAGCACCTCTACTCGCGGGCTGGAGAGGACGAGGAGCTGCAGACCACACAGCGGAAATTTCTGCCCGTCGTCACCGGGTACGTGATCGCGATTATCATCGGGCTCCTTGTGCCGGTAGTGGCGGCGGCGCTTTACGCCTGTCTCGCGGTATACCTGGTGGTCCCGTTCCGGGAGGCCGCCCGAGTGCTGATCCGGCATAGCTCTCGCAATGAACCCCGCTCCAGCTCTGACGGCTAGCCTATTGGCGGATCTTCGGATTCATATTTTTTGAAGGCCCGCTTGATTCTCATCCGCTTCCCGCTCAGCCGCCAAGATCCTTGTGAGTAGGCGCCGGGTCAATGGTCCGGCGTAGCCGATCGCATGCGACGGCCCAGGGGGCCGCCATTGACGCGGTGACCACGAGCTGGACAATTGAGGGCGAGGGAGATAGCTGTTCGCTGCACCGGTCTGTGTGACGTATCAGCCATTTTGATCTGTGTGTCTTGCCGGTGTGGCCCGGCGTGCGCCGGGCGGGGCCTCGCCAAGGCCAGAGCCCGGCGCTGACGCCGGGCCAGCGGCGCCGCGCAGTGGCGCCGCCTTGATCCAGTACGGCTGAATTCGGCAGTGAAGCAGCGCATGTTGTGCCAGGCTGCGCCGATGGTGGTGTAGAACCGTGCGCTATGGAGGCGTTGCGGGAGCTGGGCGAGCTGGTTCGGCAGTTCCGCACGGAGGCAGGGTTGTCGGGTGCGGAGCTTGCGCGCCGGGCCGGTGTGCCGCAGCCTTCAGTGTCGCGTGCCGAGGCTGGCCGCCGTCTTGAGAATGTGGCTGTGGTGGAGCGGCTCGTGCCTGCGCTTGGGCTTGACGCCAAAACGGCGGGTCGGCTGATGGAGTTGGCGCGCCGAGCGTATGCGCTGCCGGTGCGGAGCCGGGTGGATGCGGGTGTGTCGCTGGTGGCGGGCCAGGTGCGCCGGTACGCGGTGCGGGTGCGGCAGGTGCGGGCGTTCTCATCGGCGGTGATCCCCGCGGCGTTGCGGACGCCGGATTACGCCCAGGCGGCGGCGGAGAACAGCGGCTCAGGCTCGGAGGGCCTGGGCCTGGCCGGGCTGCCGGCCGATGAGCGGCGGTCATTCGTGATCGTGGTGACGGAGGGTGCGTTGCGGACGCGGCCGGGGTCGGTGCCGATGGGTGATCAGCTCGCTTGGGTGAGTGCGGTGTCGGAGTGGCCGAACGTCCGGCTGGGCGTGGTTCCGTGGCGGGTGGCGTTGCCGCGCGCTCCGTTGCATGGCTTCACGATCTTTGATGATGATGCGGTGTGGGTGGAAACCTTCACTGCCGAGCTGACTTTGACGCAGCCTGCGGATGTCGCTGCCTACGCGGAGGTGTTCGCGGCATTCGAGGAGACGGCGGTTTACGGCGACGAGGCGCGCGAGGTGGTTGCGGGTGCTGCAGCGGACATCGCGCAGATCACCGACTGAGCGGTGCACCGAGTTCGTGAACAACGCATCGTCGTAGACCGCTCGGTGCCGTATGGCTCTCACGGCGCACGACTTGACGATCTTCGGATGCCCCGGTGCGATCCGGGCCTGGGCCTGTTCGCTACATCGTTGACGGCCGCGCGATGGTCGCCGCCGATTTGCTGGGGAACCGGCGCGCTATTCACGGAATTCCTTGAATAGACACTGCGAAGGTCGTACGCTGCCATTGCCGTATAGCCCCCTAGACGCCGATGGGTGATGGTGATGGCGAGCTGGTCGCGTACGTTTCCCGGCCATGCCGGGCAGGTGGGACAGGCGCGCCTGTTCACCGGGTCGGTGCTGGCGGGCCGCCCGGAGGCGGACGGCGCGGTCCTCGTCGTCTCGGAGCTAGCCACGAACGCGGTGCGGCATACGGCGAGCGGCAGGCCGGGTGGGACGTTCCTGGTGACGGTCTGGACACACGACGACGGGGTGAGGGTCGCGGTTGACGACCTGGGGTCGGCTGGTACGCCTGCGATCACGGCCAGCGGCGGAGAGCTGCGGACCTCGGGGCATGGCCTGGTGCTGGTGGCGACGGTCGCGAAGGAGTGGGGGTCATCTAGGACGCGTCAGGGATCGCGGGTGTGGGCGGAGCTTTCGGGCGCCGATAGCGTTGGCGCCGGGCTGTGACGGGGCCGCCTATGCCCCGGCGGCGTAGGCGGATCACTGCGGTTCACCCGGGTACGGGGGAGCCCATGCCGCCCGTTTTGTCTAGGGTCCTAGACTCTCACCAGGGGAGAGAGGGGCCAGCCATGCCCGGCGAGTACGAGCGGATCGCGCGGATCGCTGATCCGTACGAGCTGATCCGTGCCGCGACCGGGCGGCTGGGCGAGGCGCAGCAAGAAGTGACCGAGCTTGCCCGCCTACGGCGGCGTGTGATCCAGGACCTGCACGCCCAGGGGTTGTCGTACGCCCAGATCGGTGACGCGGCAGGGCTGAGCCGGGGGCGCATCCACCAGATCCGCCACACTGGTCCGGCGCCAGAGGGCGCGTTCCTGGGCACGGGTGCGGTGACGATCGTGACTCCGCTGCGCGAGGACGACCGGACCCGCCGCCAGGTCGTCGCGCTCGATGACGTGACTGCGGGCAAGCGGCTGGAAGACCTGGCCCGCGCCTTTGGCTTGACCGTCACCTCCGAGCACGTCACCGCTAAGGGCGATGTCGATCTGGACCGGCCGGGGCTGATCGTGATCTGCGGCCCCCGCATGTCGGCCGCGATGCGCCAGGCGTACGGCACGGACCCGGTCATCCGCTGGGAGCAGCTGGCCGGCGGCCGGTGGGTGCTGCGCGAGACGCGGACCGGCGCCACCCACGCGTCGGGATCGGACGGCGACCCGGCCCGGCCGCAAGATGTGGCCTACCTCGGGCGGCTGGCCCGGCCCGATGGCAAGGGAGACTTCCTGGCGATCGCCGGGATCCACCCGCAGGGCTCACTGGGCGTGGCGCACCTGCTGGCCACCGACATCAGCACCCTGTGGGGCCAGGCCGGGACGGGCCGTTTCTCCGTCGTAGTCGTCACCGAGTACGACCCAGCCACGCACGAGCCGGTCCGGACCGAACTGCTCACCCCGCTGTACCGCCACGACCAGGACTAGACGAGGCCGCACGTATGCGGGTAAGGCTGGCCAGCGAACCGGGCTCACCGGACCGGCCCAACGAGGACTTCGCCGCCGTAACTCCCGGCGTCGCGGTCCTGCTCGACGGCGCTGGCGAGCCGCCAGGCACGGACACCGGATGCGTGCACGGCATCGCCTGGTACTCCCACACTCTTGGCGGGTTCCTGGCAGGGCAGGCGGGCCGGGCAAGCGGGCCGCTGACCGACGTCCTCGCAGCGGGCGTCGAGTTCGTCAACGGGCTGCACGCCGGTTCGTGCGACCTGGGGAACCCTCGCACGCCTGGGGCCACGGTCGTCATGGCCCGCCAGCGCGCTGGCAACCTCGAAAACCTCGTGCTAGCTGATTCGGTCCTGCTGCTCCAGCCGACACACGGTGACCCGCAGCCCGTATCCGACGACCGGCTGGCAGTGGTGAGGGGCAAGCTCCGCGGCGAAGCGGGTCGGGCCACGGCTGGTGACCGGGCGCGTCACCCGGCCCGGCAGACCGGGCGCGGGAGCATAACCGATGCCCGCAACCAGCCTGGCGGGTTCTGGCTGGCTGCTGCCGACCCGGCCGCTGCCTCGCGAGCGCTGACCAGCGCGCAGCCCATCGCAGGGCTGTCGTCGGTCACGCTGCTGAGCGACGGCGCGAGCCGCCTGGCCGACATGTTCGGCATGGCGTCGTGGGCGGATGTGTGTGCCATCCTCGCCGTGGACGGGCCGGGCGAGCTGATCCGCCAGGTCCGCGCGGCCGAGGCCAGCGACCCCGCATGTGCTCGCTGGCCCCGCACCAAGGCCAGTGACGATGCCACCGCGATTTACTGGCATATGGCGGACTGAATATCCCCCTAGACAGTAACCGGGCAGGCACGCTACGGTTCTGCATAGCCCCCTAGACATTCTGATCCAAGACGCCATCGTGGCAGCGTCTAGGGGGCTCTACGAAAAGATGGTGCTCATGGCGTTGCAGGGTCCGATCCCGGTGGAGTTCGCCAGCGTGTTCGCCTGCGGGGCGTTCGCGGCCGGGGCGTTCGAGCCGGTGCGGGATTTCGACGCATCCAAGGGCGGCCTGTTCGTGCAGGCCAAGGACAAGGCCAGCGGCTTGCCGCTCTGGCTGATCGAGGTCATCGACGCCGACCCGCAGTCCCGCGACAAGACGGCGCGGGGTAAAGATCGCGGCGCCGGTACAGCCGGTGCTGCCCCCGCCGCTGGCCGGGTCACCGTTCACCCCGGTCGAGTTCACCGGCCTGACCGTGACTCCCTACGTGAACCAGGCCGGGCGGCTGGCGTACTCGCTGCGCGCATCGGCCGTGGCGGCCCCCGGCAAGACCGGTCCGGCGCCGCGACGGGAGACAGCGGCATGAGCGACGGCGGCTCGTTCGCGTCGCTGGGCGTGCATGTGGGCGCGGACTGGATGGTGCGGTGCGACACCTACCCGGACACCACGCCGATCCTGTCGGTCAAGGCGGGGCCGTCGTGGGTGTCGCTGTCGATCGCGGCCCGGACCGTGATCCCGGCTGAGGCGGTGGCGTTCGCGCGGGAGCTGGCGCGGCAGGCCGCCCGGTTCGCCGCTGATTGCGAGCGGCTGCACGCCTGACGGCAGGACCGGGACCGCAACGAGGGCCAGGCGGCGGACAGCGCGGCCTAACCGACGGGCGGGACGGCCGGGAGCTTGCATCTTCCGGCCGTCCCTGGATCTCTCCCCGGCTGGTGAAGCAAAAGGAAGAGGTGATCATTCTATGCGCAACAAGGTCCTGGGTGAGCAGCTCACCCAGGTAGACAACCCGGACCCGTTCGCGTCCCCGGCGTGGCGGTCCCCGGTGTATCGGACTCCGTAGCTGGTGATCTGGGTCGTGCAGCTCGTCCGGCTGCTGGCGCGGCTGGTCCGGTTCTTGGTCCGGCATCCGTACCTGGACGTGGCGGCCGCGACCGTGGCGCTGGTGTGGCTGAACGGCGGATGGCCCGCGGCGTGCGGGCTCGCGACCTCGGTGGCTGTGATGCTGGCTAGTTGGTGGTGGCGGTTCCCGGGGTCGTTCCGGCTGTATGTCGTCGGTCCTGTGCGGAACCGGTGGCGGTGGTGGTTCTACCGGCGGCACTGGCAGGCGGTGCTGACGATCGCCCGGCTCGTCCCCCTGTACCGTGGCCGGGTTCTGGTCCCGGTCCTCGGCGCCGTTGAGGCGAGCCGGTACGCCGACCGGGTGAACGTCACCCTGGTGTCCGGGCAGTCGCCGCAGGACTTCGCTGACCGTGCCGAGGGCCTCGCGCAGGGGTTCCGGGCGCACTTGCGCCGGATCCGGTCCAGCGTCCCGGGCACGCTCGTGCTGGAGCTGGTGCGCCGCGACGCGCTGGCCGAGCCGATCGCAGCGATGCCGATCGGCCCGCGGCCGGATCTGCGGGCGCTGCCGGTCGGCCGGTGTGAGGACGGCTCGCCGTGGCTGCTGAAACTGCACGGCACCCACCTGCTGGTCGCCGGGGCGACGGGGGCGGGTAAGGGCTCGGTGCTGTGGTCGGCGGTGCGGGCGATGCTGCCCGCCATGGCAGCCGGGCTGGTCCGGGTCTATGCCTGTGACCCGAAGCTGATGGAGCTGGCGTTCGGCCGGGCACTGTTCGAACGCTACGGCAGGTACGCGGCCGACCCCGCCGACATCGCGGACCTGCTCGAAGACGCCGTGGCGGACATGCAGGCGCGAGCACGCCGGTTCGCCGGTAAACAACGCGATCACATGCCGACTGCTGAGCACCCGTTCACGGTGATCGTGGTGGATAAGGTCGCGTTCCTGACCGCCTACCAGGCCGACCGTCGGCTCAAGGAACGGACCCTCGCCGCGCTGGCGACCCTGACAACGCAAGGCCGGGCGGTCGGGTACTGCGTGGTGGCGGCATTGCAGGACCCCCGCAAGGAGGTCATGAACATCCGCAACCTGTTCCCCGACAAGATCGCGCTGCGCCTCGACGAGCCCGCGCAGGCCGACATGGTGCTAGGCGACGGCGCCCGCGACCGGGGCGGCCGCTGCGACGAGATCTCCTCGATCCCGTCCGTGGGCGCCGGTGTCGGATTCGTCCGGCTAGAAGCCACCCCCGACCCGGTGCGGGTCCGTGCCGCCTACGTAAGCGACGACGACATTCACGCGATGACTACCGCCGACAGAGCCGGTCACGAGGTGCCCGTCAGGGCCGGGGATGAGGCCGCATGAGCGCGGGGTGGCTGGCCGGGGGAGTGGCCTGGGGGACCGATGACGACTGCCCGGACTGCGGCGGCCCGCTTACCGAAACCAGTGATCATCCCGGCGTTCTGTCCATCGAGTGCCCCGGTTGCGCCCGCCGCGATGTGTGGCAGCTCGGCCGGGGTGACTGGAGGAATGAGTGAGACAACACACCACACATGCTGACCGCCGCACCGCGCCGCTGGCCCGTGACGTGGTGCGGCAGCTCGCCATCGACCACGGCGCATGTATCCGGCCGGTGCAGCTCCGCCGCACCGACCTGGACACCGGCCAGGCTCACCCGGTGCTCGTTCCCTGCGGGCACACCCTCGCCAACGTCTGCCCCTCCTGCGCTGACCGGGCTAGGAAACTCCGCGTCGCCCAGTGCCGCGAAGGCTGGCATCTCGACCACGAACCCGTCACCGAACCAGACGACGCGGACGACCTGCAACGGCTGTGGGTTGAATGGCGCGCCGCCGCACAAGTCATCCGCGACCAAGCCGAGGCTGCCGACGACGACACGGCCGAGCTCGACCAGCTCACGGCCGAGCTGGACGACGAAATCACCAAGACCGGGCTGCGCGGCAACGTGCTCCCGGCCCGGCCCGCGCGCCGGAAGCGGTCCACCAGGCGCCGCCACGACACTCCCGACCTGCCCCGCCGCAAGATCGCCGCACGCACGGTTGGCAAGACCTACACCGCCACCGACGGCAATACCTTCCGCCCATCGCTGTTCGTCACCCTCACCTGCCCCGGATATGGCAAGGTCAACAGCGACGGCACCCCGGCCGACCCCGGCAGCTACGACTACACGCGCGCGGCCCGCGACGCGCTGCACTTCGCCGCGCTGTTCGACCGGTTCATCCAGAACCTGCGCCGCTTCCTGGGCTACGACCTCCAATACTTCGCCGCCGTCGAACCGCAAAAACGTCTCGCCCCGCACATCCACATCGCCATGCGCGGCACCATCTCCCGCGGCGAGCTGCGCCAGGTGCTCGCGGCCACCTACCACCAGGTGTGGTGGCCACCCACCGCCACCGTCCTATTCGACGGATCTCACCCGCCCATCTGGGACGAGCACAGCGGCACCTACCTCGACCCCGAGACGGGGGAGGTCCTCCCATCGTGGGACGACGCCCTCGACGCGATAGAGCAGGACGCCGAGCCGCACCATGTGGCCCGGTTCGGCACGCGGTTCGACGCGCAAGGCGTCCTCGCGGGCTCCAAAGACTCGGCCCGCTGCATCGGTTACCTCACCAAATACCTGACCAAGCACGTGGCCGACTGCCACCAGGCGCAGACCGATGCGCAGTGGGCGCACGTGGACCGGCTGGCCGACGCGCTGCGGTTCGAGCCGTGCTCGCCGGGCTGCGCGAACTGGCTGCGCTACGGCATCCAGCCCAAGAACCCCCGTGCGGGGCTGCGGCCCGGCCACTGCAAGGGCAAAGCCCACCGCCGCGAGCACCTCGGCTACGCCGGACGCCGCGTGCTGGTGTCCCGCAAATGGTCCGGCAAGACGCTCGCCGACCACCGCGCCGACGGCAAGCACTGGCTGATGACTGCGCTCGGTATTTCGGCAACCTACTCGCGCCGGTATGCGTGGGAACCCGTCGCCCCCGGCGACCCAGACCACATGCCAAACGCCCGGCGCCTGCTGCACGTCGTAGCCGACCGCATCGCCTGGACACAAGCACTCGACCAGGCGCGCCGGCAGACTGGGGGACAACCGCCCGATCCGGATCTCCCGGCAACCGGGAGGGCCGCATGACGATACACCACGACAAGACAGCGGATCGGCTACTGACGGTCGAGGCGGCGGCTGAGCCTATGAGCACCTCGGTCCGGTTCGTCCGCCGCCTCATCGCTGAACGGCGGATCACATTCGTGAAGCTCGGCCGTCACGTCCGTGTTCCCGAGACAGCGCTTACCGATTTCATCTCGGCCGGGCTCGTCGGGCCGACCGCGACCAAGAACAAGAGAAGGGCTGCGTGATGGGAAACGACAAGGGCCGCCGCCGCAGGTTCGGCGCGGTTCGGGAGCTGGCGTCGGGCCAGTGGCAGGCCCGTTACCGGGGGCCAGATGGGACCATGCGCCCGGCCGATCGGACGTTCCCGACGAAGACATACGCCGAGGTGTGGCTGACCCGCAAGGAAGCCGAGATCCTCAATGGCGAGTGGATCAACCCGGACGATGGCCGGACTCCCTTCGGTGAGTACGCGGCGGCCTGGATCGACGGACGGCCCGGTCTGCGGCCGAAGACCGTCCGGCTCTATCGCTACCTGCTGCGCGGCCACCTGCGCCCGGTCTTCGAGCCGATCGCGATCGCTGAGATCAAAGAGGCGCACGTGCGCCGCTGGCGGAAGAAGCTCCTGGACTCGGGTGTCAGCGAGGTGACGGCGGCGAAGGCATACCGGCTGCTCAGGGCGATCCTCAACACTGCGGTCGATGACGGGCTGATCCGCCGCAATCCATGCCGGATCAAGGGAGCCGGGCAGGAGAAGTCACCAGAGCGCCCCGTTCTCACGGTCGCCCAGGTGTACGCGCTCGCGGAGGTGATTGACCAGCGGTACCGCGCGCTGGTGCTGCTCGGCACCTTCAGCAGCCTTCGGTGGGGTGAGCTGGCCGCGCTCCGCCGGTCAGACATCGATCTAGAGATGTGCACGGTGCGGGTTGAGCGCTCGGTCACCGAGCTGCCCGGCGCCGCGTACTCGTTCGGGCCGCCGAAATCGGACGCGGGCAGGCGGCTGGTGCCGTTCCCTGACGTGATCGTGCCGGATCTGCGCTGGCACCTGGCGTGTTTCAGCGCGCCGGGGGAGAACGGGCTCGTGTTCACCAGTCCTACGGGCACGCCCCTGCGGCATAGCAACTTCCGGCGCCGGGTCTGGCTGGTCGCGCTCGCGAAGACCGGGCTGGCGGAAATCCACTTTCATGATCTTCGTCACACCGGAAACACGCTTACCGCATCGGCTGGCGCGAATTTGCGCGAGCTGATGGAACGCATGGGCCACAGCAGCACACGCGCAGCGATGGTCTACCTTCACTCGACCGACGAGCGGCAACGCATGCTCGCGGACGCCCTCGGTGAACTGGCCCGCGCCGAGCTCTCGAAGCCCAGTAAGCGGGGGAGCGGCCGGAAAGCATCTGGCACGAAAGTGGCACGGCGGGGCGGGTCAGGTCTCGTAGCCGATGACGAACCAAAGCTGGCAGCTCGGCCTGACCTGGGATTTCGTGGTTGCGCGCCTGGCAGGATTCGAACCTGCGACCGGCTGCTTAGAAGGCAGCTGCTCTGTCCGGCTGAGCTACAGGCGCTCCCGCCACATTGTGCCCCTTGCCGGCCACCTCGTGGGCCAGCACGGCGGGGTCGGTGCCGTGTCATCTCACACCCGCGATTAAGGTCGGGAGCCGTGAAGGCGCAGCGGCGGCGGGCCTCGCGGCTGCACCGCCGCAGGTCCGACGATAGCGCGGCCGGTTGGCCGGTCGCCGCCGGCCTGGCGGCGGGAACCGCTCTCGACGCCCTCTTGCCCGACCCGCGCACGGGCCACCCGGTTGCCGCGTTCGGCCGGGCCGCGGGCGCCATCGAGGACCGCCTGTACGCGGCCACCAAGGTCCGCGGCGCCCTGCACGCCGCCGTCTGCCTGCTCGCCGCCGCCGCCCCGGCCGCACTCGCGCACCATCTCACCCGCGGCCGGCCCGCAGTGCGCATCGCCGCCATCGCCGCTGCCAGTTGGACCGTGCTCGGCGCGGCTTCGCTGGCAACTGAAGCCGAACGGCTCGCGCGGGCCCTCGAGTCCGGGGACGTGGCGGCCGCCAGGGCGCGGCTGCCCAGCCTGTGTGGACGCGATCCCGCCAGGCTGGACGCGGCAGGGCTGGCCAGGGCCGCGGTTGAGTCGGTCGCGGAGAACACGTGCGATGCTGTCGTGGCGCCGCTGCTGTGGGGCAGTGCCGCCGGCCTGACCGGCCTGGTCGCCTACCGTGCGGTGAACACCCTGGACGCGATGATCGGCTACCGGTCGCCTCGTTACCTTGAGTTTGGCTGGGCGGCGGCGCGCCTCGACGACGTCGCTAACGTGGCGCCTGCCCGGCTGACGGGCCTGCTGGCCGCGGCGTGCTCGCCTGCGGTCGGCGGTCGCCCCGCCGCGACGCTGCGCGCCATACGTTCCTTCGGGGCCAGGCATCCCAGCCCGAACGCCGGGCGCTGCGAGGCGGCGTTCGCGGGTGCCCTCGGGATCGAGTTGGGCGGCACGAACGTGTACGAGGGCGTGGCGGAAGACCGGCCACGCCTCGGCGACGGACGTGCTCCGTGTGCCGCGGACGTCCGCCGCGCGATCCGGCTGTCGCGCGCCGTGACCTGCGCCGCCGTCGGGGTCACCGGCTGGGCCGCCACGTTCGCTCCGCACTGATCTCCGCGGTCGGCCCGTCGGTGCCCGCCATCTGAGGGCGCTGCGAGCTTGCGTAGGCTCGCGGCAGCATCGGACGAGAATGGAGCGGAACGAGGCGATGGTGAACGGGGCGCTGCTTGTCGCGGGCACGACATCGGATGCGGGCAAGAGCGTCCTGACAGCCGGCCTGTGTCGATGGCTTGCCAGGCAGGGGGTCCGGGTCGCGCCGTTCAAGGCGCAGAACATGTCGCTGAACTCCGCCGTCACCCGCGGCGGCGCCGAGATCGGACGCGCCCAGGTGATGCAGGCGGCCGCCGCTGGGATCGAGCCCGACGCCAGGATGAACCCAGTGCTCCTCAAGCCCGGCAGCGACAGGCGCAGCCAGATCGTGCTGCTCGGCCGTCCCGTCGCGGAGGTGGACGCGGTGGAGTACCGCCGCCATGCGACGGGGCTCCGGCAGGTCGCGCTTGACAGCCTCGCCGAGTTGCGCCGCGACTTCGACGTCGTGATCTGCGAGGGCGCGGGAAGTCCGGCCGAGATCAACCTTCGCGAGTCCGACATCGCCAACATGGGCCTGGCTCGTGCAGCGCGGCTGCCGGTGATCGTCGTGGGTGATATCGACCGGGGCGGCGTCTTCGCCGCCCTTTACGGCACTCTCGCGCTGCTGGAACCGGCCGACCAGGCACTCGTCGCCGGTTTCGTGATCAACAAATTCCGCGGCGCGGTGGAACTGCTCGAACCGGGAATACGGATGCTTGCCGAGCGCACCGGGCGGCAGCCGTTCGGGATAATGCCCTGGCGCCAGGGCCTCTGGCTTGACGCGGAGGACTCGCTGGCCCTCGGCGGTACGGCGGGCACGGCTGGTAGCCCGGTGCGGTCCCGTACGGCGCAGACGTGCTGCGGGTCGCGGTAGTGCGGCTGCCGCGGATCAGCAACTTCACTGACATCGACGCGCTTGCCAGCGAGCCTGGAGTGCTGGTCAGATACGCTGACCGGCCCGCCGAGCTTGCCGACGCCGATCTCGTCGTGCTCCCGGGGACCCGCGCGACCGTGGCCGACCTCGCGTGGTTGCGCGAGCGTGGGCTGGCGGACATGATCTTGCGGCGGGCGCGGCGGGGACAGCCCGTGCTCGGCATCTGCGGCGGCTACCAGATGCTGGCGGGCGAGATCCATGACGACGTCGAATCGGGGGCGGGCTTGGTGCCGGGTCTCGGGCTGCTGCCAGTGCGGGTGGCGTTCGGGGCGGAAAAGAAGCTGGGGCGGCTGGCCGGGATGGCGGGCGGGGTCCCTGTGACCGGATATGAGATCCATCACGGGGTGGCGACCGTGCAGGTTGGCACCGCTGCGGGTGACGCGGTGCCGGGTGACGCGCTGCGGGGTGGCGCGGTGCCGGGTGACGCGCTGCCGGGTGACGCGCTGCGGGGTGACGCGCTGCCGGGTGACGCGCTGCTGGGTGGCGCGGTGCCGGGTGACGCGCTGCGGGGTGGCGCGGTGCCGGGTGACGCGCTGCGGGGTGACGCCGTGCCGGGTGACGCGCTGCGGGGCGGCGGGGTGGAGGAGTTCACAGACGGTTGCCGCGTCGGCGCGGTCTGGGGGACAAGCTGGCATGGTCTCCTGGAGAACGACGAGTTCCGGCGGATCTTCCTGGCCGATGTCGCGAGGATCGCGGACAGGGACTTCACCGCGGCGCCGGACACCGTGTTCGCGGCTGTGCGCGAGGCGCGTCTGGATGCGCTCGGCGATCTTGTCACGGAGCACCTCGACACATCCGCAATCCGCCGCCTGATCGAATCGGGCCCGCCTGCGGGGCTGCCGATGATCCGCGGATCCCTTGGCGCCGCGCCGGAGGGCTAAAGCGCCAAAGCCGCTCCGATGGTGACACACGATGGCCCATAGGGTGTCAGATTTGGCACACGATGGCCCATTGTGTGTCACGACCGTTGGAGGCCTCTGTGGCGGCTGTGGCCGCTCGCGACGACTGTGCCCGCTGTGGCCGCTTTTGCTGCCTAGCTGTCGTGACCGCTGTGACCACTGTGGCCCGCTGTGACCACTGTGACTGTCTAGTTACCGTGGTCGGTCGTGGCCGCTGTGGCCTCTATGGGTGCCGTGGCTGTCGTGGCTGCTGTGTCCGCTATAGGTGCTGTCGTGGCCGCTGTGGCTGCCTAGTTACCGTGGTCGGTCGTGGCCCGCTGTGGCTTCTATACGTTCTGTTGCTGGTGTGGCTGGCTATGGCTGGCGTGGCTGGCGTGGCTGGCGTGGCTGACGTGGCTGCTGTGCTCGGTGCGTGCGGCGCTATGGCACCTGGGGATGCGGCGCACGAGTGCGGCGTGGTCGGATGGAGCCTGTGAAGATCGGATGGAGTTTGTGAAGATCCGTATAGGCGTTGGGCTGGGTGCCGCCGCCGCTCCTCGCGAGTACGCCGTGGCCGTCGACCACCTTGAGGAGGTCGGCGTCGACTCCTTGTGGCTGTCGGAGCTTGTTTTCGGGGCCCTGGTGGAGCCGTTTGTCGGCATGGCGCACGCTCTTGCGCGCACGCAACGGCTCAAGGTCGGTACCGGCGTGTCCGTGCTACCTGGGCGTAATCCCGTGCTCGTCGCCAAGCAACTCGCCTCGCTGGCCGCGCTCGCGCCCAAGCGGGTGCTTCCCGCTTTTGGCCTGCAACCTGCCCGCCCGCAGGAGCGCGCCTTGTTCGCCGTGCCAGCCGGCCGGCGTGGCGCGGTGTTCGACGAATCGCTGGAACTGCTGCGGCTGCTGCTACGCCAGGAAACGGTCTCGTTCGCCGGTGAGTTCTTCGTGGTCGATGAGGCGAGCGTCGGCCCGCCACCCGCGGAGCCGCTCGATATCTGGCTGGGCGGCAGTGCTCCAGGCGCGCTTCGCCGGGTCGGCAGGTTCGGCGACGGGTGGCTTGCCAGCTTTGTCACGCCCGACGAGGCCCGCGCTGGGCGCGAGGCTATCCAGGCAGCAGCCGCGGAAGCGGGCCGTCAGATCGACCCAGAGCACTTCGGGATCAGCCTGGCGGTTGCGGCGAACGGGCTGCCCGCAGAGTTGATCACGGCGATCCGGCAGCGGCGCCCGGATGCGGACGCGGCCAGGCTCGCGGCGCCGAGCTGGGATGACGCCCGCCGGCTGATCGACAAGTATGTGGCCGCTGGACTGAGCAAGTTCGTCATCCGGCCAGCGGCGGCGGCCGCGCCGTTCGACGAGTTCATCGAGCACTTCGCGAATGAACTGATGCCACTTCAGACCTGACAGCCGTCCGGCTGCTGGGGACGTGGGGGTGCCGCTGCCCCGGTGCCGGATGCCCGGTTTGCTGCGTTCGTCCGCGCGCCAACGAAGATCAAAGGATGGCCCGCACGTCGTCTTCGCTCAGATGCGCAACGCTCGAGCGGCGAAGATCACGATGACAGTGGCTGCCCTGGGGGCGACTCACGAGGATCCGGTAGCCGGAGACTCACGGTGGCCGCTGTGACGGGCCCGCGGCTTCGGCGGCTCTACTGTGTGCGCCGGCCAGGCGACCGGGGTCGCCTTCGTATACGTCATGAACCGGATGGGCATGCAACTCGTCGACGACCCGCGCAAGATGGCACTGCTCGGGCTCGTTGTGACAGCCTCGGCCAGGCACACGCGAGTCCGCGATAGCCGCCGCGGCTGACGCTACTGGCCCGGTGTTTCCGAAGCGGGCCGGTCCGCGCAAACCCGCAGCCACGACCGCGGCAGCACAAGGCGCGGTAGGGTAGCCCTGCCCGGGCCGAGCTTCAATCGAGCTGAGGGGGATTGCTCGATGAGTACGGGATGGCCACCAGGCCCTGATGACCGGCGCGAGGAAAGGGCTACAGCCGCAGGTCAGGGCGCGCAGGAGTCACCTGATCCGCTGAGCGCCCAGGTGAACCTGGGCGAGCCGGCGGCGCCCGCCGCGGGTGCCCTTGGCCCGCCACCGCAGGCGGGTGACAGCGCGCGCCGCCAGCCAGATCCCTATGGCTGGCCGCAGGCGGGTGACAGCGCGCGCGGGCAGCAAGGACCATACGGCCCGCCGCCGCAAGGCCAGGACGGGCCGTGGCAGGCTGGGCCGTACGGCCCGCCATCACAGGGCTGGGCCGGGCCGGGCTGGTACGGCCAGCCGCCGCCGCAAGGCCAGAACGAGCCGTGGCAGGCTGGGCCGTACGGCCCGCCATCACAGGGCTGGGCCGGGCCGGGCTGGTATGGCCAGCCGCCGCCGCAAGGCCAGAACGAGCCGTGGCAGGCCGGGCCGTACGGCCCGCCATCACAGGGCTGGGCCGGGCCGGGCTGGTACGGCCAGCCGCCGCCGCAAGGCCAGAACGAGCCGTGGCAGGCTGGGCCATACGGTAGGCCGCCGCAGGAGCACATGCCAGGCGCGCCGGGGATGTCGGCCGCACCAGGGATGCCAGGCGCACCAGGGATGCCAGGCGCACCAGGGATGCCAGGCGCACCAGGGATGCCAGGCGCACCAGGGATGCCAGGCGCACCAGGGATGCACCGTGCCTGGTCACCGCCCGGTGCCGGACTTTACGGCGCGCCGCAGCGCGATCAGCAGGGTCAGTACTACTTCCCGCAGCCGGTCGCGTTCCCGGAGCCGGTCGCGCCCCATAGCAGCGGCAAGTTATCCGGTGGCGGCGGAGAGAAAGCCTGGTGGCTGCTCGCCGCTGGCGTTGTCGCGGCAGTGGTCGTAGCAGCTGCCGCCGCCTACGTGCTCACCCTCAATCGCGGTCAGGCAACGCGCGCCACCCCGGCGGGCAGTGCGGGGAGCAGTTCTGCGCCGGGCCCCGGCGCATCCGCCGGCCCACCCGTCCTCGGCGCTGACGGAAATGTCGCGGCACCCGCGCAAATTGGCTCACTGCACTTCAATCCGGCGCTCACGCAGCGGTTCATTACCGGCAAACTCAAGCAGCAGATCTCGGCTGACTTCGGCGCCTTTCCGAGTGACGTGGTCGGGGGTTTTTACACGAGCGATCCGGCTGCCAAGAACACCAGCGGGAGTTATCAGCTCTGGTTCGATGTCGCGTATCTCTCCGGTACCGGCCACTCCGACGTCGCGCTGAGAGCGTTCCTGGCCAACCGCGCTCTGCAGTCACCTGCCGAGGTCCCGGCGGGCCCCATGGGCGGCACGGCGGGGTGCGCATGGCTCCAGGTGAAGTCGGGCAGGCTTGCGCACTGCATGTGGGCCGATAAGAACACCTACGCCGACTTCTACGCATGGCGCAGCAGTCGCGCCGCACTGGCCGAGACGATGCTCGCTGCCCGGCCGCACATCGAGATTCGCGGCGCAGGCCCGCCGGTCGCCTGAGACCGCGGCAGCCACGCGCGCTCCCACCGCGACCTGCAGAACGGGAGATGGCAGGATCTGTTGAATGGCCACGATCCTGCTGCTCTCCACGGCCGACACCGAACTCCTCGCGGCCCAGCGCTCCGGTGCCGCGTTCCGCACGGCGAACCCGGCGCGGATCAACGCAGCCGACCTGGCCGACCTTGCCGCCGGCGCTGATCTTGCGGTCGTTCGCCTGCTCGGCGGGCGGAAGGCATGGCCGGCAGGGATCGAGGCGCTGCGGCAGACGGGGCTGCCACTGGTCGCGCTCGGCGGCGAGGCCGCACCGGACGCGGATCTGATGGCGATGTCCACCGTGCCGGCCGGTATCGCCGCGCAGGCACTGGCCTACCTGCGGGAGGGCGGCCCCGAGAACCTTCGCGAGCTTGCCGCGTTCCTGTCCGACACCGTCCTGCTGACCGGCGAGGGCTTTGCGCCGCCAAGCCCGATGGCCCAGTACGGGGTGCACGAAGTGCATGAAGTGCACGTAGTGCACGAAGTGCACGAAGGCCGGCCGCCCGGACCTGACGTGCCCGAGACGGGCCAGCTGGAAGCGCGGCGCGTACCCGATGGCCAGGATGCGCAGCAGCCTCGCGTCGCGGTCGTGTACTACCGCGCGCACGAGCTGTCAGGCAACACGGCGTTCGTGGATACGCTTTGCGCCGCGCTTGAGCAGGGCGGCGCCAGCGCCCTGGCGGTGTTCTGCGGCTCCCTCCGCAACCCGCCTGACGGCCTGATCGACCTGCTCGGCCAGGCCGACACCGTGATCACGACCGTGCTCGCCGCCGGCGGCGCGGGCACCACCACCGGCAGCACCACCGGCAGCACCACCGGAAGCGGCGCCGATGACGACGGGTCGTGGGAGGCGGGCGCGCTGGCCACTCTCGGCGTGCCGATCATCCAGGGTCTCTGCCTGACATCCACCCGCGCCGAGTGGGCCGAGTCGGACGCGGCGCTCACCCCCATGGACGCGGCCATGCAGGTGGCGATCCCCGAATTCGACGGCCGCCTGATCACGGTGCCGTTCTCATTCAAGGAGGAAGGCCCGGACGGCGTGCCGGTGTACCGCGCGGATCCGGAGCGGGCGGCGCGCCTGGCTGGCATCGCGATCCGGCACGCGCGGCTGCGCCGCACCCCGAAATCCGCGAAACGCGTCGCGATCATGCTGTCGTCCTATCCGACCAAACACGCACGGGTGGGAAACGCGGTAGGCCTCGATACCCCGGCGTCAGCCGTTCGGCTTCTGGATGCGTTGCGGCGGGCAGGCTACGATCTCGGACCGGGGTTCCCGCGCGAGGGCGACGCCCTCATTCACGCGCTGATAGCGGCCGGCGGGCACGACACCGAATGGCTGACCGAGGAGCAGTTGCGGGACGCGCCGATCACGGTCGCGCGGGAGGTTTACGGCCGGTGGCTGAGCCAGATCCCTAACGGCTTGCGCGAGCGGATCGTTGCTCATTGGGGTGACCCGCCCGGCGAGTTGTACGTGGACGGCACCGGCGATGCCATCGTCCTCGCCGCGCTGCGGTTCGGCAACGTGGTGCTGATGATCCAGCCGCCGCGTGGCTTCGGCGAGAACCCGGTAGCGATCTACCATGACCCTGACCTGCCGCCGTCGCATCACTACCTGGCGGCGTACCGGTGGCTGGAGGAGGTGTTCCGCGCCGACGCTATCGTGCACCTGGGCAAGCACGGCACGCTCGAATGGCTGCCCGGCAAGGGGCTCGGGCTGTCGGCGGGGTGCGCGCCCGATCAGGTGCTGCGCGAGGTGCCGCTCATCTACCCGTTCATCGTCAATGACCCCGGTGAGGGGACACAGGCCAAACGCCGCGCCCACGCCACCATCGTGGATCACCTGGTGCCGCCGATGGCCCGCGCGGACACCTACGGTGACCTGGCCAAGCTTGAGCAGTTGCTGGACGAGTACGCGACCGTGCAGGCGCTCGACCCGGCGAAGCTCCCGGCGCTGCGGGCCCAGATCTGGACCCTCGTGCGAGCCGCGCAACTCCACCATGATCTGCAGGTCGCGCAGCAGCCTGGGGAGGCGGAGTTCGGCGACTTCGTGCTGCACATCGACGGCTACCTGTGCGAGGTCAAGGACGCCGCGATCCGCGACGGGCTGCACGTGCTCGGCGAGGCACCGTCGGGCCCGGCGCTGGTGAACCTGGTGGGCGTGATCCTGCGTTCGGCGCAGGTGTGGGGCGGGCGGTCCGGGGCACTGCCGGGGCTGCGTGCCGCGCTCGGCGTGGACGAGGCGTCGGCGTCGCGCGGCGAGCGCGACAGCGCCGAGGAGACCGTGCGCCTGCTGCTCGAGGGCATGGCCGAGACCGGCTGGGACCCGGCCCGCGCAGCGGAGGTCTGCGCCACCGTCCTCGGATACGGCGCTCCGGCGTCTCTCGCAACACCAGCCACACCAGCAACACCAGCCACACCGGACACGCCGCCTGGTGCGCCTGCCCCTGATCTCGGACACGATGCACCCCCGAGCCCGACCACACCGGCCACACGGGATGTATCGGCCACACCGGCCACACGGGACACGCCGCCTCGTGTCCCTGACCATGATCGTGGTACCTCACCCGCTAATAGCGCGGGTGAGGTACCACGATCATGGAATCGGCGGGAGGAGGTGGTCCGCGTGCTTGAGTTCGCCGCGGCCGAGGTGGTGCCGCGGCTCGCCGCGACCCGGGGTGAGATCGACGCGGTGCTCCGGGCGCTCGACGGCGGCTACATCCCCGCGGGGCCGTCAGGGTCACCGACCCGTGGCCTGGTCAACGTGCTGCCCACCGGCCGGAACTTCTACTCGGTGGACCCGAAGGCCATCCCGTCCCGCGCCGCGTGGGATACCGGCTGCGCGCTCGCGGAGTCGCTGCTGGCCAGGCATCTGGCCGACGAGGGTGACTACCCGCGCTGCGTGGGCCTCACGGTCTGGGGCACCGCGGCAATGCGTACGCAGGGCGACGACATCGCCGAGGTACTCGCCCTTGTCGGCTGCAGGCCGACGTGGGACGACGCGTCGCGCCGCGTGACCGGCTTCGAGGTCATGCCCGTTGCCGAACTCGGCCGCCCGCGCATCGACGTCACGCTGCGCATTTCCGGCTTCTTCCGTGACGCCCTGCCGCACGTCGTCGCCCTTATGGACGATGCGATCGCGGCGGTCGCGGATCTCGACGAGCCAGCAGAAGACAACCTCGTCCGCGCCCACGCCCTGGCCGATCTCGCTGACCACGGCGATTGGCGCCGGGCGACCACACGGATCTTCGGCTCCAAACCCGGCGCCTACGGCGCGGGCCTGCTGCCGCTCATCGACGCGCGGAACTGGCGTGACGACGCTGACCTGGCCGAGGTGTACGCCGTCTGGGGCGGCTACGCGTACGGGCGCGGGCTCGACGGCCGGGTCGCGCGGCCGGACATGGAGACCGCCTTCCGCCGGATCGCGGTGGCGGCGAAGAACCAGGACAACCGTGAGCACGACATCGTCGATTCCGACGACTACTTCCAGTACCACGGCGGGATGGTAGCCATGGTCCGTTCGCTCACCGGGCGCAATCCCGCTGCCTACGTGGGCGACTCCGTGGTCCCCGATGCGGTGAAGACCCGGACCCTGGGCGAGGAGACCCACCGGGTGTTCCGCGCCCGGGTGGTAAACCCGCGCTGGATCGCGGCGATGCGGCGGCACGGATACAAGGGCGCGTTCGAACTGGCCGCGACGGTGGACTACCTGTTCGGCTATGACGCGACCGCCGGCGTGGTCGCGGACTGGATGTACGAGCAGCTCGCCGTGTCCTATGTGTTCGACGAACAGACGCGGCAGTTCATGCGGGAATCGAATCCGTGGGCGCTGCGCGGGATCGCCGAGCGGTTGCTTGAGGCGGCGCAGCGCGGGCTGTGGGCCGAGCCAGATCCCAAGGTCCTCGACGGGCTGCGCCAGGTGTTCCTCGATCTGGAGGGCGACCTAGAGGAAGGCACTTAGCGTTTGCCAGGTCGCCGTGGTTGGCCCGTTGGGGGCACTATAGCCCACCCTCCGGGCCAACGATCAAGGCGGCGACAGCGCCGCGCAGCGGGCCGAGCCTGTTACTCGCGACGGCGCGCGCGGCGGTGAGCCCGCCGCCTGTGACCGGTGCGACGACCTCAAGATAGGCCTTGATCTTTGGTTCGGTGCCGCTCGGGCGGATGACCACCCGCGCGCCGTCCAGGCGGTAGCAGAGCAAGTCGGCGGGCGGCAGTTCGCCGGAGCCGTCTGCCAGGTCGAGGGCCGAGGTCACCGGTGCGCCGCCCAGCGCGGCGGGCGGAGCCGCGCGCAGCCGGGCCATCACGCTTGCCGCGGCCTTGGTCTGCACGGTGAGCTGCGCGGTGAGATGCACACCGTGCGCCTTCTCTATCGCGTCATAACTGTCGAGCAGGGACGCTCCCGCTGACCTGGCGGCCGCAGCGAGGCCAAGCACGGCAAGCGCGGCACCGATGCCGTCCTTGTCACGGACCGCGTCGCCGATGACGTAGCCAAGCGCCTCCTCGTAGCCGAATACGAAACGGCTGCCGGGCTGGCGCTCGCCGCCACGAACGATCCACTTGAAGCCGGTGAGCGTCTCGGCGTACCTGGCGCCCGCCGCGGCTGCGATCCGCGACAGGAGCGACGAGGAGACGACCGTGGTAACGACGATCCTGGCATCGGCGTCAGGGCCGGCCGAGGTGTGTTCGAGCACGTAGCTGCCGAGCAGCGCGCCCAGCTGGTCACCGGTCAGCACCCGCCAGCCGCTGTCCGCTGCCGGATCGGGCACGGCGACCGCAAGCCTGTCCCCGTCAGGGTCGTTCGCTAGCACCAGGTCCGCGCCGGTCCTGCGCGCGTCGGCGATGGCCAGATTGAGTGCGCCGGGTTGCTCCGGGTTGGGAAATGCGACGGTCGGGAAGTCCGGGTCGGGCTGCGCCTGAGCGGTGACGACGTGCGGGGCGGGAAAGCCTGCCCGCCTGATCGCCTCGACCGCCAGGCCAAGTGCGACCCCGTGTAGCGGGGTGTACACGATCCGGAGCGGCGTCCTGCCTGCCCAGGCCGCGTCCGGGCCCTCCGGGGCTGCCATTGCCCGCGACGTCGCGGTGATGGCGTCGAGGTAAGCGGCGGCAACGTCGCCGCCATGGTGGACGACAAGCCGGTTGCCTGGCAGCGCGACGGGAACCTGCGGCAAGCGCTCCGATGCCGCCGATATGAGCCTCGATCTCCGCGTCGGCCGGTGGCACGATCTGCGCCCCGTCCCCGAGATAGAGCTTGTAGCCGTTATCTGCGGGCGGGTTGTGGCTCGCGGTGATCATGATCCCGGCTGCGGCTGACAGGTGGCGCACGGCGAAGGCCAGCAGTGGCGTAGGGCGGCGCGCGGGCAGCATGTGCACCCGGATGCCCGCGCCAGCGAGCACGGCAGCCACCTCGTCGGCGAACTCGGCCGAGCGGTGCCGCGCGTCGCAGCCGACGACGACACCGGCCTCGGTGCCGTCCGGCTGGCGTTCTCGCAGCCAGCGGGCGACAGCGGCGGTCGCGGCCCGCACGACGGCACGGTTCATCCGGTTCGGGCCCGCTGCGACGACGCCGCGAAGCCCGGCGGTGCCGAACTGCAGCCTGGCCCGCGAAGCGGTCGGCTAGCTCCGCAGCCGCTTCGGCGCTTCCAGCGCCAAGAAGAGCAAGCAGTTCGGCCCGGTCCGCATGGTCGGGGTCGTCGGCGGCCCATGCCTCGGCCCTGGCACGAAGATCAGCAGAAACGAGGCACCCCGGCGCCGTGTCTTCCCGCGCCGTGCCTGCCCGCGCCGTGCCTTCCGGCGCGGTGCCTGCCCGTGCGGTGCCTTCCGGCGCGGTGCCTGCCCGTGCGGTGCCTTCCCGCGCGGTCCCGTTGGGCACGGTGCCAGCGGGTACGGCGCCGTCGGGGGCGGCGCCGTCGGGGGCGGAGTCGGCGGGAATCACGTCAGTGATTGGTCACTGCTTGACATAGGGCTTGCCGTCGGCCTTGGGCGGCCTCACCCGGCCGACCAGGCCGGCGACCGCGACGATTGTCGCCACGTACGGGGCCATCAGCAGGATGTTGGACGGGATCGGGACGTTGAGGGTCGACAGGATGCTCTGCAGCGCATCGGTGAAGCCGAAGATCAGCGCAGCGCCGACAGCGCCCAGGGGCGTCCACCGGCCGAAGATCATGGCGGCCAGTGCGATGTAGCCCTTGCCCGACGAGATGTCCTTGCCGAACGAGCCAACCGATCCGATCGTCAGGTACGCGCCGCCGATGCCGGCGATCAGGCCGCCGAGGATGACGTTGCGGTAACGGTTGAAACGGACCCGGATGCCGACCGTGTCAGCGGCGGTCGGGTGCTCGCCCACGGCGCGCACGTGCAGGCCCCACTTGGTGTGGAACAGGCCGACCTGGACGAGGATGACGATGACGTAGGTGATGTAGAGGAAGATCGTCGAGTCGAAGAAAATCGGGCCGATGATCGGGATGTCGCCGAGCACAGGGATCTTGATGGCGTTGAAGGTTGCGGGCGAGTTCAGCGTGTTCTCGTACGGGACGAGGGCGCGGTCGAAGAGATAACCGGTGAGCCCGGTGGCGAAGACGTTGAGCACGACGCCGAGGATGATCTGGTCGACCAGATAGCGGATCGCGAACACGGCGAGCACGGCGGCGATCAGGCCGCCGGCCAGCGACCCCGGCGATGAGGCCGAACCACAGCACGCCGAACACGCTCGCCACGACCGCCGCCGCGAACGCGCCGAGCAGCAACTGACCCTCGATGTTGATGTTGATGACACCCGACCGCTCGCACAGGCATCCGGCCATCGCGCCGAGGACAGCGGGATCGATCGCACCACGGTGCCCTGCAGCAGGTTGATCATGTTCAGCGGGATGAGATTGCCCGCGTCCGCCCAGCAGCAGCAGGGAAAACACGAACGCGACCAAGCACCACCGCGATGGACCAGCGATTGGCGCGCTTGCCGAGGTCGATGGTCGCCCGCAGGATCCCGAGCGCGATCGAGACGGCGCCGAGAGCATACGCCACGGGCGCGGCGGGGATGTGGACAGTGGGCACGTGGACCGATGCGTCGGGCAGGGATAGCGCGAAGCTGGCGTCGCCGTGGTGTGAGAACAACCCGAACACGAAGATGTCGATCAGGCCGAGCAGGATGAACGTGCCCGCGCTCAGCGCCCTCCGGCTGACAGCGGACGGGGCGCGCAAGACGCCGACGTAGGTCGTCATGCGTTCCACCCCTTGGCGAGCACCTGGCCGGCGCCACCCGGCCCTGGCTTCACGAAGCCGGAACATCCCGCGGATGAGCGGCGGCGCCGCCACGAACAGGACGATGAGCGACTGAGATGACCGTGACGATGCTCGTCGGCGTCTGGGTGACCGCCTGCATCTGGATCCCGCCCGCATGCAGCGCGCCGAAGAGCAGCGCGGCCAGCACGGTGCCGAGTGGGCGGGCCCGCCCGAGCAGAGCCACGGTAATGGCGTCGATGCCGTACGTGCCATAGCTCTGGAAGTTGAGCGCGTAGTCCGTGCCCAAGATGACCGTGGACGCGGCGAGCCCGGCCAGGCCGCCCGCGATGACCATCACGAGGATCCAGCTCCGCTGCACGCTCATTCCCGCGGTTCGCGCCGCGCTCGGGTTGGCGCCGACGGCGCGGAACTCGAAACCGGTCGTACTTCGGCTCAGCAGCCACCACACCGCTACCGCGGCCGCGAGGGCGAGAAGGAAACCCACGTTGATCCGCAGACTCGCGCCGAACAGGTGCGGAAGCTCCGCGTCCACGGCCACGAATGGGCTGATGAGGTCGGTCCTGCCGGGCCGCTGCATCGCACGCTCGTGCCGAGGATCCAGGCGAGGAAGTAGGCCATCACATAGTTGAGCATGATCGTGACGATGACCTCGTGCGCCCCTGTCCACGCCTTGAGCGCGCCGACGATCCAGCCAAGCGCGGCGCCGCCGGCGAACGCGCCAAGCACGCAGACCACGACGTGGATGACGGGCGGCAGGTCAATCCCGAAGCCGAGCCAGGTGGCGACGAGCGCGCCGCCGATGAACTGGCTTTGCGCGCCGATGTTGAACAGACCGGCACGGAACGCGAGCGCGACCGACAGACCCGCCAGGATGAGGGGGGTGGCGTTGACCGCGGTCTCGGAAAGAGGCGAGAAGACGGCACTGATCGAGCCACCGTGGAAGGCGGCCGCGACAGTATGCGGGTTCAGGATCGCGCCTTCGAACATGGCCGAGTAGGCGGCGGCGGCCGCATCCCACGCCTGGGCGATCGCGTTGCCAGGTGCGGCGAAGAAGGTGCTCCAGGCGTGCAGCACCGGTGGATCGGTGAAGGCGATCAGCAGGCCGCCGATGACGATGGCCACCACGAACGCGAGCACGGTGACGACCGTCGAGTTGCCCTCGAGGATCGCGTCGATGAGGGTCCGGCCGAAGGACGGCTGCTCCGGTTGCTCGGACTCGGCGGGCTCTGCGGGTTCGTTCGTCCCCGGCGGGGCCGGGGTTGATTCGCTCATGTCGGCTCCACCGGGTCCTGGCCGCCGTGCCCGGCACCAGGCTGCGCCGGATCAGGCGCGGCCGGCCTGGCCGCCTCCGCGGCCTGCCGCTCGTCGGCATCAATACCAGCCATAAGCAGGCCGAGTTCCTCGCGGGAAACGGTCGGCGGGCGGAAGGCGATGATACGGCCCTCGTACATCACGGCGATCCGGTCGGCCAGCGCGTAGATCTCTTCGAGTTCTGAGGACACCATCAGCACGGCGATGCCCTTGTCGCGCTCCTCGACGATGCGGCGGTGCACGAATTCGATGGATCCGACATCGAGGCCACGGGTGGGCTGGCTGGCCACGAGCAACTCAATTTCGCGTCCGATCTCCCTGGCCAGGATGACCTTTTGCTGGTTGCCGCCGGACAGCGTGCCGACAGGCGTGGCGATGGACGTCGTCCTGACGTCGAACTCGGCGACCTTGGTTTCCGCCGCGGCGCGGATCGCGTCGAGGTCGAGCGCGATGCCCTTGGCGAACGGCGGCCTGTCGTAGACGTCGAGGATCAGGTTGTCGGCGACGGGAAAGTCCGCGACAAGCCCGTCCTCTTGCCGGTCCTCGGGGATGTAGCCAACGCCCGGCTCGCAGCCGCTGCCGCGGTGCGGCGTGGCTGAGGTCGCGGCTGTCGAGCCGGACCGATCCGCCTGCCGCCGGCCGCAAGCCCATCAGCGCCTCGCATAGTTCGGTCTGGCCGTTGCCCTGCACGCCCGCGATCCCGAGGATCTCCCCGGCCCGCACCTGCAGCGAGAGGTCGTTCACGGCAACCTGCCCGCGGTCGTCGTAGACGGTGAGCCCGCTGACATCGATCGCGACGGCGCCCGGCCTGGCCGGCGTCTTGCGCACCTGCAGTTCGACGGCACGGCCCACCATCAGCGTGGCGAGTTCCTGGTCGCTCGCGGTCGGGCGGGCGCTCGCCGACGACCTTGCCCCTGCGGATGACCGTGATCGTGTCGGCGATCGTCTGGACCTCCTTGAGCTTGTGGGAGATGAAGACGATGCGACCGGCCACCGGCGCGTAGCTCCCGCATGATGCGGAAAAGGTCCTCGGTTTCCCCGGGCGTCAGAACCGAGGTCGGCTCGTCGAGGATGAGCACGCTCGCCTCGCGGATCAAGGCTTTGACGATCTCCACCCGTTGCTGCACGCCGACGGGGAGGTTCTCGATATAGGCGTCGGGGTCGACATCCAGGCCGTAGCGCCTGGAAAGCTCCCGCACCTCACGGCGGGTCCTGCGCCGGTCCAGCAGGCCAAGGGCGCGGGTCCGCTCCATGCCGAGGGTGACGTTCTCGGCCACCGTGAACACCGGCACCAGCATGAAGTGCTGGTGCACCATGCCGATGCCGGCGTCGAGCGCGTCCCTGGGTGAATGGAAAATCGGCCGCTTTGCCGTCGATGAGGATCTCACCCTCGTCGGCACGCATCAGGCCGTACAGGACGTTCATCAGAGTGGTCTTGCCCGCCCCGTTCTCGCCGAGGAGAGCGTGTATCTGGCCGGGAGCCACCGTCAGGTCGATGTGGTCGTTGGCGACGAGACTGCCGAAGCGCTTCGTGATGCCCCTTCAGCTCGAGCTTCACCGGCGCCTCCCTCCTCGCATCCGGGCGTGGCCTGGCCGGGCACTACCCGGCCAGGCCATGTGCGGTCGGCCTAGGGCTTGTCTCGCAGATCTTGGCGGCGCGGCAGTGCCGCCCGCGTCCACCGAGATCTAGCGAACGCCCTAGACGGGGCTCTTGGTGGGTGTCTGGATTGTCCCGTTAATGATGCCCTGTTTCACCTGCGTCAGCTCGGACTGCAGTGAGGCAGGGACCTTGCTGGCGAAATCGTGGTACGGGGCAAGCGCGACTCCACCGTTCGCGAGCGTGCCGATGTAGTTGCCGCCCTTGAACGTGCCGCCCGCCGCCGTCCTGACCGCCGTCTTGACCGCGGTCTGGATGCCCTTCTGCACGCTGGTGATGAAGTACTTGCAGTACTGCGGCGCGCTGACGCAGCCGTCGGTGTCAACCCACATCATGTTCACGTGCTGGCCCGACTGGTCTGCCTGTCTGGACCGCCTTGGCGGCGCCGAGGCCGACGTTGCCCGCGACGGGGAAGATGATGTCGGCGCCTTCTGTGATGAACGTGTTGGTGAGCGTCCTGGCCCTTGGTCTGGTCGGTGAAGTCACCGGTGAAGTTGCCGTTCTGGGTCTTCTCGTTCCAGCCGAGCACCTGCACGTGCGTGCCGTGCTTGCTGTTGTAGTACTGGACGCCGTCGTAGAAGCCGTCCATGTAGATCGTCACGGTCGGCAGCTTCTGCCCGCCGAATGTCGCGACCTTCCCCGACTTGGTCATGCCCGCGGCCAGGTAGCCGCCGAGGAACCCGTCCTGCACGGTGTTGAAGAGCAGCGCGTCGACGTTGGACAGCGGCGGGGTGTAGTTGTAGTCCACGATCGCGAACTTCTGCGTGGGGTTGGCCTTGGCCGCGGCTCTGGGTCGCGTCACCCATCAGGAAACCCACGGTGACGATGATCCCGCACTTCTGGCCGACGAACGCGTTGATGTTGGGTACGTAGTCGCTTTCCGTCGTGGACTGCAGGTACTTGCCGGTGATGTTTGCGCTCTCGGCCTGCTGTACACCCTGCCACGATGACGGTTGAACGACCGGTCGTTGATGCCGCCTGTGTCGGTGACCATGCACGCCTTGAACGCGGTGGCGGACGCCGATGAACTGGTCGAGGCGCTCTGCGATGGCGATGATGATGCTGCTGGCTTGGAGCTGCTGCCGCAGGCTGCGGCGAGCACCGCGACCGCCGCGATCGCGGCGGCCGCAGGAACGGTCCCTCTCACGGATACCTCCTCATTGACTGAACAGTCAGTGGTAGCCCGGACGGACCGCCGGCCTCCGTCGCACCCCCCACGCCGGCTGGGGACGGAAATCCCGAACCTCCCGCCCCGGGATGCCCGCAGGTTAGACCGGGTGCCACCGTCCGGGGAAGCAGGACAAGGCAGTCGGAACTGCGCCGTTGCCAAATCGAAACGCGGCCATACCCTGCCGGAGTGGCCTGCGGCCCCGGCGCAGGCGCCCGAATGCCAGCGGCCACCGGGCCGGCTACGCTCGGCGGCCGGAGGCGCGAGCGTGGTGATCGACTGGTACCGGCTCCGGGTCGCCGCAGGCGATGCCGCGGGCCGGGCGTATGCACCGTACTCCGGGCTGCGGGTGGGCGCCGCCGCCGAGGCGGCGGACGGCAGGGTCATCGTCGGTTGCAACGTGGAGAACGCCTCCTATGGGCTCACCCTGTGCGCCGAGTGCGGGCTGGTGTCCGCGTTGCACGCCGGCGGTGGCGGAACCCTGGTCGCGATCAGCGTCGTCGCAGGCGACGGCTCGCCGCTGCTGCCGTGCGGTCGCTGCCGCCAGCTCCTCTTCGAGGCGGGTGGCGAAGGGCTGCTCGTCGATACCGTCGCGGGGCCGCGCGAAGCTCGGGACGCTGCTGCCCGCCGCGTTCGGCCCAGGAGACCTGCCAGGCGAGCGGAGCGGTCCATGCGTGAGATACCCGCGCCGGGCACAACGCTGGGAACGCCGCCGCCGGACACCCAAAGACCAGACGTCGGCGGGCTGATCAGGGCCAAGCGGGACGGCAGCCGGCTTGCCGATGATGACATCCGCTGGCTGGTGGCGGCCTACACCGGTGGCGCGGTACCCGACGAGCAGATGTCCGCACTGCTCATGGCCATCTATTTCCGCGGCCTGGACCCCGGCGAGCTGCGGACCTGGACTTCGGCCATGGTCGCGTCAGGTGAGCGGCTCGACCTGGCCGCCGTGACCGCGCCGACCGTCGACAAGCACTCGACCGGCGGGGTCGGGGACAAGGTCTCGCTGATCCTGGCGCCGCTCGTGGCGAGTTGCGGCGCCGCCGTGCCTCAACTGTCCGGCCGCGGACTTGGTCACACCGGGGGGACGCTGGACAAGCTCGAGGCAGTGCCGGGCTGGCGGGCAAGCCTGTCGCCCGCCGAGATGATTGCCGTGCTGCGCGACGTCGGCTGCGTCATCTGCGCCGCGGGTCCTGGACTGGCGCCGGCCGACCGGCGGCTGTACGCGCTGCGCGACGTGACGGGCACGGTCGAGTCGATACCGCTGATCGCTAGCTCGATCATGTCGAAGAAGATCGCCGAGGGGACCGCGGCGCTCGTGCTCGACGTGAAGGTGGGCAACGGCGCGTTCATGCGCGACCTCGGCGACGCCAGGCACCTGGCGGCAACCATGGTGACGCTCGGCGCCGAGCATGGCGTGCGGACCTCCGCGCTGCTCACCAGGATGGACACGCCGCTCGGGCACGCCGCGGGCAATGCGGTAGAGGTCGAGGAGGCAGTGGCGACGCTGCGCGGCGGCGGCCCGCCGGACCTTGTCGAGGTCACGCTCGCGCTGGCCGGGGAAATGCTCTGGCTGGCCGGACTGGGGCCGGAACCGGGGGCGGCCGCGAAGGCCGGCCCGGCCGGCCTGACGGCATCCTCGGGCAGACCCCGCCGCCGCACTCGCAGACGGCCGGGCCTATGAGCGCTACCGCGCGATGATCACTGCCC
This sequence comes from uncultured Actinomycetota bacterium, assembly GCA_963727015.1. Classification (GTDB taxonomy): domain Bacteria; phylum Actinomycetota; class Actinomycetes; order Streptosporangiales; family Streptosporangiaceae; genus DATFVJ01. The sequence continues at coordinate 147,401 of CAVSEV010000015.1, forward strand.
AGGGTGGCGATCCTGACGCGCCCCTGGCGCGGGCGGCGCACACTGCGACAGTGGCCGCCGCCGCGTCAGGCTGGCTCCGCGGGCTCGACGCTCTTGCGGTCGGCCGCGCCGCGTGGCTTCTCGGCGCAGGCCGGGCCCGCAAAGAGGACTCCGTCAGCGCGGCTGCCGGGGTCATTTGCCTGGCCAAACCCGGCGACCGCGTCGAAAAGGGGCAACCCATGCTCGAGCTGCGCAGTGACGACGCCGCGCGCCTCTGGCAGGCCAGGCAGGCGCTGGCCGGCGCTGCGCGAGATCGGGCCAGAGCCACCGCCGGTGACGCCGCTGGTAATCGAGCGAATCACGCCATAACAGCGGATGCGCGGTCCCTTGGCGCTCATCGCGGCCGCCCACTTATCCCCAGAATCCCGTTCGCCACTGTTGCGCCCCTTGACAACGTGCCAAGATCGTCAGTGGGGCAGCGCCCCCAAGGGTGGGTGGGCCTTGTAGCGAAGGGTCTTGCGGCGAAGGGTCTTGCGGCGAAGGGTCTTGCGGCGAAGGGGTTTGTAGCGCAAAGCGGCGGCTCGCGGGCTCGGGCCGCGGCTGGGCGACGTAGCTGGCCAGGCGCCTGCGCCGCGGGGCCGGATGATGCCGGGTCCGGCGCGGCGAGGTAGCGTCGGGACGTGAACATCGAGTCGCGTTCGCAGGCGGTCGCTGACGGCCCGCCGAATACCCTCGGAATGCTGAACGCGCTACCGTCCGGCATCGCGACCCTGCCGTCTTCCGATGCCGCGCTCAGGCAGGTCCTGCACGGGCTGCCAGGCATCGACCAGGTCGGTGCGGAGGCGCGGGCCGCTGCCCTGGCCACCAGGTCGATCAAGCGGGACGCGAAGCTATGGGCCATCGATACTGCGATCCGGATGGTCGACCTGACCACACTCGAAGGAGCTGACACCCCGGGCAAGGTCCGCGCGCTGTGCGCGAAGGCGCGGCGGCCCGACCCGCTCGACCCCAGCGTGCCGCCGGTCGCGGCCGTCTGCGTCTACCCGGATCTCGTCGCGGTGGCCCGCGCCGAACTGGACGGCAGCCCGGTCGCCGTGGCATCGGTGGCCACCGCATTCCCCTCCGGCCGAGCCTCGCTCGCGGTGAAACTCGCCGACGTCGCGAGCGCCGTCGACGCCGGCGCGGACGAGGTCGACATGGTCATCGACCGGGGTGCCTTCCTGGCCGGGCGTTACGGGCAGGTCTACGAGGAGGTGCGCAAGGTCCGCGAGGCGTGCGGATCCGCGCATCTCAAGGTGATCCTCGAAACGGGGGAACTCGCCACGCTCGACAATGTTTCGCGCGCGTCGTGGCTCGCCATGCTGGCGGGAGCCGACTTCATCAAGACATCGACGGGCAAAGTGTCGCCTGCGGCGACACCACCTGTCGCCCTCGTCATGCTGTCGGCCGCTGCGGACTTCGCTGAACAGTCCGGCCGGCGGGTCGGCGTCAAGGTGGCCGGCGGAGTACGCACTGCCAAGGATGCGATCCGCTACCTCGTTCTCGTGCGCGAGACGGCCGGGCAGCAGTGGCTCACCCCGGAGTCGTTCAGGATCGGCGCGTCCAGCGTCCTCAACGATCTGCTCATGCAGCGCAGCAAGCAGCGCACCGGGGTGTATGCCGGTCCCGACTACTTCACCCTCGACTGATGGCCTGGGATTACGCGCCTGCGCCCGAGTCGCGCGACATCGTTTCCATCCAGCAGGAGTACGGGCTGTTTATCGACGGGCAGTTCCGGCCCGCCGCGGACGGCGGGAAGTTCGCGACCGTCAACCCGGCCACGGAGGAGCGGCTCGCGGAGGTGGCCGCTGCCGGCACCGCCGACGTCGACCGCGCCGCGACTGCCGCGCGCGCAGCCTTCGACCGCGTGTGGGGCCGGATGCCGGGCCGTGAAAGGGCCAAGTACCTCTACCGGATCGCCCGGATCCTGCAGGAACGTGCGCGCGAGTTCGCGGTGCTCGAGACCCTGGACAACGGCAAGCCGATCAGGGAGTCGCGCGACGTCGACGTGCCCCTCGCCGCCGCGCACTTCTTTTACCACGCCGGCTGGGCGGACAAGCTGGAGTACGCGGGCTTCGGCCAGGCACCGCGCCCGATCGGCGTCGCGGGCCAGATCATCCCGTGGAACTTCCCGCTGCTCATGGCGGCGTGGAAACTCGCACCCGCGCTCGCCGCCGGAAACACGTGCGTGCTCAAACCGGCCGAGACGACGCCCCTGTCCGCGCTGCTCCTGGCCGACGTATGCCGTCAGGCGGACGTGCCTGCCGGCGTGGTCAACATCATCACCGGCGCCGGGGACACCGGCTCCGAGCTCGTCAACCATCCCGGTGTCGACAAGATCGCTTTCACCGGGTCGACCGAGGTCGGCAAGGAGATCCGCCGCGCGGTCGCCGGGACCGGCAAGCGGCTCACCCTCGAACTCGGTGGCAAGGCTGCGAACGTGGTCTTTGATGACGCGCCGCTCGACCAGGCCGTCGAGGGCATCGTGAATGGCATCTTCTTCAACCAGGGCCACGTCTGCTGCGCCGGCTCGCGGCTGCTCGTGCAGGAGTCGGTCGCCGACATGGTGGTCGAGCGCCTCAAGCGCCGGATCGATACGCTGCGGCTCGGCGATCCGCTCGACAAGAACACCGACATCGGCGCGATCAACTCCGCGCAGCAACTCGACAAGATCCGCAGATTGTCCGCGGCCGGCGAGGCGGAGGGCGCCGGGCGCTGGTCACCACAATGCCGCCTGCCCGAGCGTGGTTACTGGTTCCCGCCGACCGTGTTCACTGGGGTTAGCCAGTCGCACCGGATCGCCCGCGAGGAGATCTTCGGGCCGGTGCTGTCGGTGCTCACGTTCCGCACCCCGGAAGAGGCGGTCACAAAGGCCAACAACACGCCCTACGGGCTTTCGGCCGGGGTGTGGACAGAGAAGGGCAGCCGGATCCTCTGGATGGCGCAGCGGCTGCGGTCCGGCGTCGTCTGGGCCAACACCTACAACCGCTTCGACCCGGCGAGCCCGTTCGGCGGCTACCGCGAGTCCGGATTCGGGCGCGAAGGCGGCAGGCACGGGCTGGAGGCCTATCTCGATGTCTGACGACGGCGCTGCGGCCGCTGCTGCCCGCAGTTCACGGCTCGACGTGCGCAAGACCTACAAGCTGTTCATCCGCGGCGCGTTCCCTCGGTCGGAATCGGGCCGGTCTTACCAGGTCACGGGCGCGGACGGCGAGCTGCTCGCCAACGCGGCGCAGGGGTCGCGCAAGGACGCGAGGGACGCGGTCGTCGCGGCGCGGGCGGCCGTGCCCGGCTGGGCCGGCGCCGCCGCGTACAACAGGGCACAGGTTCTCTACCGCGTGGCAGAAATGCTCGAGGGCCGGGCGGCACAATTCACCGACGAGGTGGCCGCCGCCGAAGGTGTGCTCCGCGGCCGTGGCCGCGCGGTCGGTCGCCGAAGCGGTCGACCGGTGGGTGTGGTTCGCCGGCTGGTCGGACAAGGTCGCCCAGGTGGCCGGCGCCGCGAATCCGGTAGCCGGGCCGTATTTCAACTTCAGCCTCCCTGAGCCGACCGGGGTCGTCGCGGTCGTCGCGCCCGCCACGTCGAGCCTGCTCGGGCTGGTCAGCGTACTCGCGCCGGTCATCGTGACCGGCAACACGGTGGTCGTCGTCGCGAGCGAGCCGCGGCCGCTTCCTGCGGTCACGCTCGCCGAGGTGATCGCGACATCGGACGTCCCGCCAGGTGTCGTCAACTTGCTCACCGGCCGTACCGCGGAACTCGCGCCCGTCCTCGCCGCGCATATGGACGTCAACGCGATCGACTTGTCCGGCGTCGTACTCGCCGACCGGGCCGAACTCGAACGCCTCGCGGCGGGGAACCTCAAGCGCGTATTCGTCCCGCGCGGCGATGCTGACGCCGACTGGGCCGGTCCGCCTGAGCCGGGCCGGATGCTGGCGTTCCTCGAGACGAAGACCGTCTGGCACCCCATCGGCATCTAGCGGCTGACGCGGGCCTGCGGCTGGCACATGATGGCCCATCACCGCGTTCCACGAAGGGCTCAAAGGACGGCGGCAGGGGTGCTCCGCGTGTCGCTCCGCGATCCCTCCTGGGCCCTGGACCACGACTCTTGACAAGAATTCATGGGCCATCGAGACTGGCTTCCCAGGCGCCGACCTCGGAAAGGTCGTCACATGAGTACCCGCGTCGACGATTTCATGATCGACTACAGCCGCTATCTTTACATTTTCGTTCTCTCCGTCTTGATTGGAGGTTTCATAATTCCCATTATCTGGGGGTTTTTCGATCACAGCATTTGGTTTAACACGGTGCTTCTCTGGAGCTGTTGCTTGGGCGGCATTATCGGTCTCCTCGGCCTGCGCCGATCTGACTGAGCAAGCATCAGCATCCATGTCCTATCGACCTTGCCGGGTATACCCCGGTCAGGCGGCTTGTGATCGATCTCCTGGACCTGCAAAGCTCGCGGCAGTGCAGGGGACGACCTGAGCGCGGCTGTCACGATTCCGGGCCTCCGGACCCGGAGGGTTCCTGCGCTGCCGCCGTGGGCGAAAACTCGCTGCGGTCACCAGACTTGCAGGCACCGACCGCCGTCATGACCTTCGGGTCGCGGAGCGCGGCCAACTCCACCGCGCTGATGGTGACGACGGGCGTGAGGATAAGCGTCCCGTCAGGGAACTCTTCGACCGTGTAGCGATCGTAGTCGTGACTACGGACACGAGCGAGGCTTGTCCGTCCTGGTGCCATTAACAGCCACTGGCGGCTTCAGTTCAGAATTACTCGTCGTGAACAAAGGACTCGTCGTGAACAACCAGTTCAGCAGCCGAGACCACCACGCTGACGCCAGTAGTCAACCCCAGTTTGCCGCCCTGGGGGGCTTGGGCGCGCCATCCGACCCGCAGTTGCGACCACGGGGCCGGGGCATTGTCATCCTTTAGCCACATCTCCTGAAACTCATTCGTCAGCCTCACAATGCTCGCCGATGCGAAGGCGAAGATATGCAGCCGCATATCTTCGGGCCGCTTCAGCGCCTCCATAGCGGCGCTGGCGTCGCCGTGACCGCGTTTTACGAAGGACTCAGAGGCGTCAAGCCATTTGAGCACCTCAAGGTGCGCTTGTATCTCGCTGCCACGGCCCCTACGGACCTACGGAGACCCCGACAGGGCCGCCGCCAACGCAGCGATTGAGTCAATCTGAGCCTGCGGTTCCATTGATCAAGTTCCGGCGGAGAGAACAACATAACGAGTTGGATTTCATCTTGATGGAGCTGCTCGCCTAGCGGTCTGCGCCTCTCTTCCGCCCGCTTCCCCCGCCCTGCGCGCCGATGACCACCCAATCAAACACGGACAGATCAGAGAATTCCAGCGGTGCGAGCAGTGGCTCCAGGGACAGCCACTTCACGGCAACGCCATCAATCTGGCGGAACGCCTCCTCGGCCAGGCGGACGCGCTTCTGCTCGTCCACCGAGGTGCCGAGCCACGCCCTGGGTGGCGGGTCCAGGCCCACGTAGCGGCCGGGAAACTTCGTCAGCAGCAGGTACCCTCTCCCTTTGCCGTTAGCCCAGTGGGCAGCCGAGGGTCTTAGAGTTCGTCTGTGAACTTGTCAGCCCGACGTGGTCCGTGCAGGCTCGGCCGAGGGCCCCGCCGCGATGAGTTCCGGCCGGGGCGGGGGTCTGTGCTGGTGCCGTAGGACGTCGGGCGACGCTGCCCGGCACTAGACACCACGGAGGACACTATGACGACCACGCCGAATGACCCGACCACCGCGCTGCCCGGCCGCCCGCCCGTCGTTGACCTAGCCACCTGGCAGGCCGCCCGTGACGAGCTCCTGGTCCGCGAGAAGGCCCACACCCGCGAGGGCGACGCCCTCGCCGCGGCCCGCCGCCGGCTGCCGATGGTGGAGCTCGGCGGGACGGTCGAGGTCGTCGGACCCGACGGCCCGGTCCCGTTCGTGGACTGTTCCAGGGCCGCGACGAGCTCGTGGTCTACAAGCACATGTGGTACGACGGCGCGCCGCACCAGGGGCAGTGCGAGGGCTGCACCACCACGGCCTGGCACCTGAAGGACGCCGTCTACCTCAACGCTCGCGGCGTCTCGTTCGCCATCCTGACCACGGGCCGGTGGGACGAGGTGGCCTCCTACGTCGAGTTCATGGGCTACACCCAGCCCTGGTACTCGGTGCGCGACGCGGACGCGCCGGTCGGCGGCAGCATGGGTCACATCACCTGCTTCCTGCGCGACGGCGACCGCGTGTTCCTCACCTACTCCACGACGGGCCGTGGCAACGAGCCGGTCAACGGGTCCCTCGGCCTGCTCGACATGACGCCTTACGGCCGCGGCGAGGCGTGGGAGGACAAGCCCGGGGGCTGGCCCGAGGGCCGCCGCTCGTGCTGGTTCTGGCGCTCGGACGCGGACGGGAGCGCCACCTGGGGCCCGACCAGCCGCCCCGTGCCGCAGTGGACCCGCCCCGGCGCAACCCCCGTGGAGACCCTCGGCCGGCACGGCCACCACCACTGACGGGCCTTCGTCGACGATGATGAGCGCGGCTACATCGTGACGATGCACCTGAAGAGCCGCGTGTGCCCTGCGTTAGCCCTTCATCTGGTACACCACGACGACCGAGGTGGCCATCTGCTGGGTGCCGGCCGAGATGGGCACCGCCGACCTGGGGGCGAACGGCGCACCGGGAATAACCGGACTGGGCAGGGTGTCGCTGCCGGTCGTGCTGATACTCAGCACCCGGCCGAGCCGCGTGCCCGCCGCCTTCGCGTATTGCTCCGCCTGGTCCCTGGCATCGATGATGGCCTTGGCCCGGGCCTTGGCCATCAGCGTGGCCGCCTGGTCGGTGAGGTCAAGCGACACGTCGTCGACAGTTACCGCGTTCCCGCCCGCCTCGACCGCGTCGGTGATGGTCTGGCCCGCCGTGGCGAGATGATGCAGCTCAGCGGTGAGCGACTCGCTGACGGTGTAGCCGGTGATCGTGTCCTGCTGGTTGTACTGCGGCTGCACCGACATGCCAGAGGTCTGCAGATCGGCCGGGGCGACGCGGCGGGCGGTCAGTGCGTCGCGGACCGCGGTCATGGCCTGGTTAGCGCTGTCGAGCGCCGCGCTGACCGAAGCCGCCTGGGCGTGGGCTTCCAGCGACAGCTGAAGCTCATCGGGCGTGCCGGTCACTGCGCCGTTTCCGGTGACCGTGATAGTACCCGGTGTCGCGGCCGCCGCCCGGTCGGCGCCACCCGCGCACAGGCAGATCGCCGCGCAGGCGACTCCGATCACGCGCGCTGTCCTCGTCGTACCGGTCATGTGTCCCCCGTCCATAGACCGGCAAAGAGCGACTACTTAGAGTAGCATCTCCTGATCAAAGCGCGACCGGCCAGGACTCCCTCCGGTGTCACCTGCCGAGCAGGCTCTGTTCCGGGTCCGCGCTGTCTGGCGCCGTTGCGCCGCGCGTGGCATTTGCAGCAGACATCCATGCGGGAAGCGAGGCGCAACGGCTTACGGAGGGCTGACGGCCCAGTTGTCGCGGCGCTGCGGTGAGATGAAGATCGCTGAAGCCGGACGGCTGCGGTCGTGGATTGCCTTTCGCCGGGCGGAACAGGGCGTAGACGGTCTGGTGCGGCGGAAAGTCGGCCGGCAGGGCCCTCCAGGCGATCCCGCCGCGGACCAGGTAGAAGATCGCGTCCAGGACCAGGCGCCGATACCACTTCTCGGGCCTGCCCCCGCGCCCGCCGGTGCTCCCCGCCGCCGGGAGCAGCGGCGCCAGCAGCGCCCACTGCCCGTCGGTCATCGTCGAACCGGCGAAGAAGTGCCGCCGCGAGGGACGATCACGACCCCGGCCATGAGCAGGGCACGACGAGTACTGGCACCTGGACGATACGTGCACCCGGACTCCCGGTAGGACTGGCAAGCCTAGACAACCCCTCTCCTACCAGGAGTCCTTCACCTTCCGGGCGAACCGCCCACCCACCGAGCGCGCGGGCGGAAAGTGCCGGCCGCATGACAAACAAGACCGGCCGCGAGGTGGAGATTCACCCCGTGGGCAAGAATGGTGAGCCCTGATCAGGGACATCGTGCTACGGAATTGGTTGCCAGTGCCGGGCGTGCGGTGCGAGCTGGGCCGCGTACCAGCAGCGATACAAGGCGAGCAAGAAAGCTGAAACCCTCGCCTTGGCCGAGAAGATTCAAGGAGCCGCAGCTCGCGCCACTTCCGCGCCTTTCGCCCAGTCCGCCGGGCCCAGATCGTGTGTCACCTGCCGCAGATGGTCTGACGCCCGAGGGGAATCGATCACCATGGGGACCCGCTAGCGGTGGTGTTCAGAGTTCGCGGTGGTGTTCAGATTTCGCCGAACAGGCGGTCGCCCGCATCGCCGAGGCCGGGCACGATGTAACCACGGCCGTCCAGGCGGTCGTCCACAGCGGCGGTAACCACCCGGACGGGGACGGGATCATCGGAAGGGAAGGCGGCCTCGATCCTGCTGACTCCCTCCGGTGCGGCGATCAGGCAGATGGCAGTCACTGAGCTGGCGCCGCGCCCGACCAGCATGCCGATGACAGTTTCCAGCGTGCCGCCCGTGGCAAGCATCGGATCGAGCACGAATGCCTCCCTGCCGGACAGATCGGCAGGCAGCCGGTCGGCGTAAGTCGAGGCAACGAGCGACTCCTCATCTCTCACCATCCCGACGAAACCGACGTCGGCGGTCGGTACCAGCCTGGCCATGCCGTCGAGCATGCCGATACCGGCGCGCAGCACGGGCACCACGAGCGGCACCGGACGCGCCAGCTTGACCCCTGCCGCCGGCACGAGCGGGGTCTGCACCGACACGGCCTGAACGCGGACCTCGCGTGTCGCCTCGTAGGCGAGCAGCGTGACAAGCTCGTCGGCGAGCCGGCGGAATGTCGGGGCTTCGGTGGTTGTGTCGCGCAGCGCGGTGAGCTTGTGCGCGATCAGGGGATGGTCGACGACCAGCGTTCGCATGATCGGTAGTGTCGCAGGTTCGCCGAGGTCCGCGCGACGCCGTCGCGCCACCGTGCCGGCCGTGCACCATCGGCGAGCCGGCCAGAGCCGGCGGCGGGCGGCAGCGCGCCGGCGGCGGGCCGGCCAGACGCCGGCCGCGGGCCGGGCCACGGCCACCCCGGGCGAGCCAAGCTGGCCCTGGTGCCGAGGCGGCTGGGTGCCGAGGCGGCTGGGTGCCGAGGCGGCTGGGTGCCACGGCGCCAAGCGCCCACGAGTTTTCCGCGCCCGGATTGCCCGCTACGGCATTCGAGTATATGTTCGAATGTAGTGCTACCTGCCTTCCCCCGGGTGGCTGCCGGATCGAAGCAGACATCACCGCGAGGACGCGGGGCGGGGACAAGGGCAGAAGGTGCAGGCGGGTGCGTTGAACAGAGTGTACGGCGACCCCATCCAGGTCTGGACGGACGACGACGGTAGGCCGACGAGGTTCGTCTGGCGCGGCCGTTTATTCACGGTGCTCGATGTGCTCGAGCACAAGCAAATCAGCCACGAGTGGTGGCGGAGGAAGGGCCGGGAGGACCCTGGGCCGCAGGCAGGCCGGGAGTTCTGGCGGGTGCGGGCGTCGCCGGGCGATGATGCGCCGCACGGCGTCTACGAGTTGCGCTGCGACCCCGGAGTCGGTGACTGGCTCCTCGCGCGCACGTGGGATTAGCGGTACCTACGCGCCGGCCTGTGCGGCTGGTTCGAGCTGGACGGTTTCGAGCTGGAGTGGGTCTCGGCGCCCGGCGAGGATTTCGGTGTCGGCGCTCACCGGTTTACCGGTGCGCCGGAGCCGCTCGAACCTGGCGCGAGCATGTTCACCTTCATCGGCACCAAGCGCCTGCGTGAGGTTGACAGACCCGGCTGGCGCGGTGGGCACCTTCTCACCAGCGCGTACTCGCTGACCAGTGGGCGGCGCGGCACCTAGCCGAGGACCGCGTCGCGTATCGCCCGCAGTTCCGGTTCGGAGTTCGGGCCGGCCACAAGCAATGTGGTGACCGCGCTCTTGCGCCACAGTTCGAGCCGCTCGCGGATCCGGCCGATTGGGCCGAGCAGGCAGATCGCATCCGCGAGCTCATCGGGCACGGCCGCGATGGCCTCGTCGCGGCGGCCGTTCAGCCATAGCTCCTGAACATTGCGCGCCGCTTCCTCGAATCCCATTCGGCTGACGACGTTGAGGTGGAAATTCTTGTTCCGTGCCCCCATGCCGCCGATGTAGAAACCGAGGGTCATCTTCGCGGTCCGCAACGCGCCGGGAAGATCGTCGGTGAGGATGACGTTCACCGTGGCGGCGATGTCGAAACCTGGCGGCGCCGAGGCGAGGGCGTCGCCGTACACCTGGCTCATCTTCTCCGGATGCGTGAACAACGGCAGCCAGCCGTCTGCGATCTCGGCGGCAAGCGCCACGTTCTTCGGCCCTTCCGCGCCGAGATAAACCGGGATGGCATCGCGCAGCGGAGGGATATTCAGCCTGAGCGGCTTGCCGAGCCCAGTCCCAGGGCGGTACGGCAGTGGGTAGTGCGGCCCGGCGTTGCGTGCCGGTCGTTGCCTGCTCCACATCAACCGAAGGAGATCCACATACTCGCGGGTACGTCCCAGCGGCTCAGAAAACGGCACCCCGTACCAGCCCTCAACCACCTGGGGCCCCGACACGCCCACGCCGAGAATCAGCCGGCCTCCGGAAAGAAAGTCCAGGGTGACGGCGGCCATCGCGGTAGCGGCGGGCGTTCGGGCGGATAGCTGGATGACCGAGGTGCCGAGTTTGATCCGGCTGGTCCGGGCCCCGTACCAGGTCAGCGGGGTGAGGGCGTCGGAGCCGTACGATTCCGCGGTCCAGACGGAGTCGTAGCCAAGGCGTTCGGCAGCGAGAACGGTCTCGGTGGCGTCGGCTGGAGTGATCCAGTAGCCGATGCTCAGGCCCAGCCTCAGGTCGTCCGTCACTGCACGCACCTCCGATCCGGGTGCCCAGCCATTGGGGTGCCCTATTCTCTGGTTTGCCCAGTTATCGGGTGCCCAGCGCCATACGAGAACACGTTCCTCGTCGCCGGCCCGCGGCGGGCGCACCATCAGCCCCAGGGCGAGCGGGCGAGCGCCCAGTCCCGGAGCGCCGTGGGCGGGGCGACAGTCAGTCCCGGAACGCGCCGTGGGCGGGGCGACAGCCAGTCCCAGAGCGAGCGGGCGAGCGTCCACTCCCGGAGCGCCGTGGGCGGGGCGAGCAGTCAGTCCCGGAGCGCCGTGGGCGGGGCGACGGTCAGTCCGCGCCGGGGGTGCGCCAGTTGACTGTCGGCCGCAGCGCCTCGGTCCGCACGCGGTGGGCGTACCGCTTGGTGATCTCGAGGAGCGACTCGATCAGCGTGTCGGACAGCAGGTGCGGCTGCAACCCAAGCTCGATGAGCCTCGTGTGCGCGACGTTGTAGTGGTGGTTGTCGGCTTCCACGCGCGGGTTGTCCACGCACTCGATCGTCACAGGCTCCGGGTTGCACTTGGCGATTGTGTCCGCCATGTCCGAGACGGACATCCACTCGGTGATCTGGTTGAAGACGCGGAACTCGGCCTTGTCCGCCGGGTTCTCACAGGCGATCTGTATGCACCGGACTGTGTCGCGGATGTCGATGATGCCACGGGTCTGACCACCCTTGCCGTACACGGTCAACGGGTGACCGAGCACGGCCTGGATACAGAACCTGTTCAGCACCGTGCCGAAGATCGCGTCGTAGTCGAAGCGGGTCGCGAGCCTCTCATCCATGGCCGTCTGCGGCGTTTGCTGCCCATAAACCACGCCCTGGTTCAGGTCGGTGGCCCGAAGTCCCCAGATCCGGCAGGCGAACTCGATGTTGTGGCTGTCGTGCACCTTGGACAGGTGATAGAAGGATCCCGGCCGCTTCGGGTAAAGGACACGGTCCTTGCGGCCCTTGTGCTCGACCTCGAGCCAGCCTTCCTCGATGTCGATGTTGGGAGTGCCGTACTCGCCCATGGTGCCGAGCTTGACCAGGTGGATATGCGGATCGGTCTCGGCGATCGCGTACAGCACGTTGAGGTTGCCGATCACGTTGTTGGCCTGGGTGTAGACAGCATGCTTGCGATCGATCATCGAGTACGGCGCGGCGCGCTGCTCGGCAAAGTGAACGACAGCGTCGGGGCGGTAGTCCTTAATGATGTGATACGTGAAGTCGGCGTCAGTGAGGTCACCGACATAACACTCAATTTCTTCCCCGGTGAGCTCACGCCATGTCGTGACCCGCGTGCGCAGCGTCTCAATGGGGACTAGGCTCTCAACGCCGAGTTCGTGGTCGTACTGCCGTCGCGCAAAGTTGTCGGCAACAGCCACATCGTGGCCGGTATGCGACAGGTGCAGTGCCGTCGGCCAACCCAGGTAGCCGTCCCCGCCCAACACCAAGATCTTCATGAAACTGCTCCTATTCTCCTTGCGGCCGGTTCCTGAGCAAACGCCCAGCTTGATCCGCTATCTTCGGTCACCACCACACGTAAGCTGAGGTACCAATGGCACTGGCGTTGCGCAGAATAGTTCGGGCCGTGCGAGCTCACAGCATGGTCCGGGCAGCGTACGCGTACGGCGTCCGGACGGTCGGCAGGCAGTTCACCCGGTTCGCCATCGGTGCCGCCCTGGCGCTTGCGACGAGCGAGATCACCTTGCTGACGTGCCTCGGGCTGCTGAAGCTGTGGCCGACGGTGTCGGCGGCGGTGGCCTGGTTCGCAGGCGCCGCAGTCAGCTACCTGCTGAGCCGCTGGGCGTGGGAACGCAGGGGCAGGCCGGATCTGCTCAAGGAGACACTGCCCTTCTGGCTCATCGCCGCGGGCACGATCGCCTTCCTCTCCCTGGCGACAAGCCTGGCGCATCACTTGGCCGTGTCGATGGGGCTGCGGCCGGTTCCGCGGCTTGTCTTCGTGGGCACGGCTTACCTCGCGGCCAACGCGGTGACGTTCATATCGAGATTCGCGATCTTCCACTACATCCTCTTCGCCGACCGGGGTGCCAGGGCCTCCGCGCGGCGGTCAGCGGACTCGCCCGGCGTCCAGGCTTCGCCGGCCGCGGCATCCGCGGATGCTCCGTCCACGGGCGCCACGCTCGCGACCCCGGCGTCGGCGGCGCCGCTGGCGTCGGCAGCGCCACCAAGGACGCCAGCGGCGCGATCGGCTTCAGCGGCGCGGCGGCGGACGGCATCCGCAGAAGAGGAATTAAGGCAGACATCGGCCGCACGCTGACCCCGCTCGCGCCACCAGGTGCCGACGATCACACCGGCGAACCTGAGGCCGTAGAGCACGTTGTGGCCCTTCTTGCTCTCGCCGATCCTGCGCCTGCGAATGGTGGCCGGCCGCTCCGCGACCCGGAAGCCGCGGGCGATCACGCCGATCAGCAGCTCAGCCGACTGGTACTGCGGCTGCTGCAACTGGACCGCGCCGGTCACTTCCGCACGCATCGCCCGCATGCCGAACGACGGATCGGTGACGCGCTGGCCGGCCAGCAGGCTGATCGTCGCGGCGAAGAGCCTGACCCCAAGCTTGCGCACCGGGTCTTTGGTCTCCTCGCTGCCAAGTGTCCTCGATCCGGTCACGAAGTCCGCGTCGCCAGCCAGCACGGGCTCAAGCAGGCGCTGCGCGTCGGCTGGGTCATACTGACCGTCGGCGTCCGTGGTCACGATGTAGCGCGCGCCGCCCTCGCGCGCGAGCCTGTAGCCGAGCCGGAGCGCCGCCCCCTGCCCGCGATTGACGGGCACGTCACAGACCAGCGCACCGTGCGCGGCGGCTTCCTTGGCGGTGCCGTCGACTGATCCATCAACGACCACGATGACCGCCGTGGCAAGCCCGCAGAGGCTGGCCGGGAGCGCGTCGATGACCGGGCCTATCGCTGCCTCCTCGTTATAGGCCGCGATCACTATCGCGACAGGCGGAAGCTGCTGCCCCCGTTCGGCGTACTCGGCGCCGAAGTCGCTGGCAGCCGCGTCGTCGACTGATTGGCCTGGCTGGCGGACGGCCTCAGGGCTCGTCACTTCGGTGCCTCCGCTCGAACTGGGCTGCCGTGCCCGTTGGGGGTGAGCACGGGCGGATCGGCTGCGAACTCAGGCCAAACCGTTGCCATGCCGGATTCGAGGTTGTACGCCGGCTCGTAGCCGATCGCCCTTGCCATCGAGATGTCGACGAGCACCGCGGGCATCTCACCCGGTTTGGGCGGTACATGGCGCGCCGGAATGGGTGCCCCGGTGACCCGCCGCGCGACCGCGACGATCTCGTTGACCGAGTCGGACTGGCCGGACGCGAGGATGAGCGGACCCGCGTAGCCCGCCCGCCAGGCGGTGCGGATCCCCTGCACGATGTCGTCGACGTGCACCAGGTCACGCAGCTGGCAGCCGTCACCGTACACGTCGACTCCGGTGCCCGACCTCGCGGCGCGCATCAGCCGCGGCACGAGGCTGTCCTTGGCGGCCATGCCGGGGCCGTAGACATTCGAGAACCGCAGCGCGCAACCGTTGATGCCGTATGCCGCCGCGTAACAGGTCAGCAGCATCTCGGCGGCGGCTTTGGTCGCGCCGTACGGCGTCAGCGGGCGCAGCGGCGTCCGCTCGGTGATGACGTCGCGGCCGACGTCACCTGCGACGGCGTTTGTTGACGCGAAGATGAACGTGCCGGCTCCGTGCGCCCGGGCCAGTTCGAGGAGGTTCGCGGTGACCGCGACGTTGACCTCGTAGGTTCCTGCCGGGTCTTCGACGGAACGGAGCACGGATGTCAGGGCCGCGAGGTGAATGACCACCTCGGTGCCGGCGTCCAGGGCCCGCGCTGCTACGCCGGGATCCCGCAGGTCGCCAAGGACGGTCCTGACGTCACCGTGCACGACGCCCTCAGGGAAGGGCTGCTTGTCTGCGACCGTTACGTCGGCCCCGCATTCGAGCAGCGTCCTCACCACCCGGCGGCCGATGAAACCGGCTCCACCGGTGACAAGCACACGGGAACAGCCCGGACCCGCCATGCACGCTCCATTCGCAGAAGTCACAATGAGACAGGTTGTCTCAGTACGCCGCTACTGCCTACCTGGCCAAGCTGAGAGCTCCCTGCCAGAATGCTGAACGTCTGGCGGCGCCGACCGCAGGCGCGCCGTGTCACCGCGGTGCGCCAGCAGGGCTTAGGCGGTGGACTTCGTTCGCGCGACGCCGACGATACGGTGGCTCAGACGCCCGGTGATCGTATTGTCCGAAATAGTGCGAAACTCCCGTCCGGCGGCCAATTTAGGGCAATGCGGGACGCTCGGCGCCGGATGCCCGCACATGGTGTGCCCGAGCCCGGCCCCGCCGTGAGGAGGCCGGAGCCAGTCCAGCATCGCCAGCTCCAAGTATGCACGATCTTGGCGCCGCTGAAGGCCATATGCGCTGGTGGGAGGCTGCGAGTTCGCCGAGGGACGCACCGGGCTTCGGACATCTGGTGCCATGTGTCATGCTGGGAAACCGGCGAGGTCTGCGGAGGAACCCGGTGTGAGTCCGGGGCTGTCGCGCAACTGTGACCGGGGAGCGAACCCCCAACGACGCCACTGCCGCACAGCGGTGGGAAGGCGGGGCGAGCCTTGATCCGGGAGCCAGGAGACTCCGGCCGCCGATCGGAGCCACCTTCGGGCGCGGGACCCGGGGAAGGATGAGAAGGCATGCCTGACGCTGCAGTAGCGCCATCCGAGGCCGGACCCGCCGGAACGGCCGGACCCGCCGGAACCGCCGGAACCGCCGGACCGGCCGGACCGGCCGGAACACCCGGATCGGCCGGGGCTGCGGTGCGTGGCGCAGGAGCCGCGCCCGGGAGCGCCTTTTATCCGTTCAATTCCATCGTCGGAATGGACGATCTCAAACTCGCCCTGCTGCTCAACGCGGTCTCGCCAGCAGTCGGCGGGGTACTGGTGCGGGGTGAGAAAGGCACCGCGAAGTCCACGGTGGTTCGCGGGCTCGCTGAGCTGCTGCCGCCGATCGCCGTCGTCACCGGATGCAGGTTCTCTTGTGAGCCCGGCTCGCCCGATCCCGGGTGCCCCGATGGCCCGCACCCGGTGGGCGCACCGGCCGGCAACCGCCGCGCGCGTCTCGCCGAACTTCCCGTCGGCGCCACCGAGGACCGGCTCGTCGGCTCACTGGACATCGAGCGAGCGCTCACCGAGGGCGTCACGGCCTACGAGCCCGGCCTGCTGGCCGCCGCGCACCGCGGCCTGCTCTACGTGGACGAAGTCAACCTGCTCCACGATCACCTTGTTGACCTGCTACTCGACGCCGCGGCCCTCGGCAGGTGTTACGTGGAGCGTGAAGGGGTCTCCGTCGCGCACGCGGCGAGGTTCCTGCTCGTCGGCACGATGAACCCGGAGGAGGGCGAACTTCGCCCCCAGCTGCTCGACAGGTTCGGGCTCACGGTTCAGGTCACCGCGACCCGCGACCCCGCGGAGCGGGCGGAGGTGGTCAGGCGGCGGCTGGCCTACGATGCCGACCCGGCTGGTTTTGCCGCTGGCTGGGCTGCTGATGCTGAACGGCTCGCGCGGCGGATTTCGGACGCGAGGATGCGGCTTCCCCACGTGCGGCTGCCGGAAGCCGTGCTGCGGCAGATCTGCGCTGTATGCGGTGCGTTCGACGTAGACGGGCTGCGCGCCGACCTCGTCACCGCCCGCGCCGCGATGGCGCTCGCCGCATGGCACGGCCGCGACGAGGTTAACCAGGACGACGTGCGGCAGGCGGCCAGGCTGGCGCTGCCGCACCGGCGCCGCCGCGACCCGTTCGACGCGCCGGGCCTCGATGAGGAGGCGCTCGACGAGGCGCTGCGCCAGGCGGCGGAGTCCGGCGGCGACGGCGGCGATCCCGACGGCGGCCCCGGCCGTCCTGGCGGCGGTGCCAGAACTGGGCTGCCATCCGGTACGGATGCGATCAACGGCCGTGGCGGCGCGGCGCAGGCCGGGGAACCGGCCGGCGCCGGGCCCAGCCGCCACGCGGAGCGTCCAGGCGCGGCCGATGCCGCGGGCCCGGACGAGACCGGGCCTGGCCAGCATCGTTCAGAGCCCGGCGCCGGCCAAGCCGGCGTCACCGGGCCGGTCGGCTTCGGCGCGCCGGATGGATCCGCGGTGCCGCCCGGCTCCGGGGTGCCAGGGAGTTCCGCGGTGCCAGGGAGCTCCGCGGTGCCAGGGAGCTCCGCGGTGCCCAGGCCGGGTGGCTCCGGTCACACGTCGTCGCAGGAGGCCGCGCCCAGCACCGTCGCCCCGTCTGGCACGTTGTTCCGGCCGCCCGTCTTCACCATCCCTGGTGTCGGCGCAGGAGCACCTGGCCGCCGCAGCGCCGCAACTATCCAGCAGGGGAGGCTCGCCGGGGCGCGCATGCCGCGCGGCAAGACCACCGCGGTGCACCTGCCCGCGACGCTGCGGGCCGCCGCACCTCACCAACGGGCCAGGGGGTGGCACCCGGCCTTGGGCCTGCCGCTGCGGCTCGCCCGGTCAGACCTTCGTGCGGCTGTCCGGCATGGCAGGGAGGGCAACCTGGTCCTGTTCGCGGTGGACGCGAGCGGCTCGATGGCGGCCAGGCAGCGCATGCGGGTGGTCAAGAGCGCCGTGCTGTCGCTGCTGCTTGACGCGTATCAGCGCAGGGACAAGGTGGGAATGATCAGCTTCAGGGCCGGCGCGGCGCGAGTGCTGCTGCCGCCGACCTCCTCGGTGGAGGCAGGTGCGCGGCGACTGGCCGAGTTGCCCTCGGGCGGCCGCACGCCGCTTGCCGCGGGTCTTATCCGGTCGGCCGAGGTCCTGGCCGCCGAGCGGTTGCGCGATCCTGGCCGCCGCCCGCTGCTTGTGGTTGTCACCGACGGGCGCGACACGTGCGGCGAGCCGGGCGCGGTACTGCGGGCCGCGGCGCTGCTTCACGGCGTGGCGAGCATCGTGGTGGACTGCGAGTCGGGGCCGGTGCGGCTGGGGCTCGCCGCAGGCCTCGCCGCCGCGCTTGGCGGCGGGTTGATCAGGCTCGGCGAACTTGCCGCGGGCGGGTTGGCCGCGACGGTCAGGGACGCGCGGGCCGGCGCAGGTTCCGCTCGTGCCGCGGGCAGGGCCGCCTGATGCCGCAGGGGAAACCGGTCGAGGTGCCGGGCGACGGCCTCACCACCCGGCAGCGCAGGAACCGCCCGCTGGTGATCGTCCATACCGGATCAGGCAAGGGGAAGTCCACGGCAGCGTTCGGCCTCGCACTTCGCGCCTGGAACCAGGGCTGGCCCGTCGGCGTGTTCCAGTTCGTCAAATCGGCTAAGTGGCGGGTGGGCGAGGAGCGCGCGCTGCGCACGCTCGGCGACAGCGGCGCGGGCGGCGCGGTGGCCTGGCACAAGATGGGGGAGGGGTGGTCGTGGATCCAGCGGGACGAGGGCGGCGACCATGCCAAGCACGCCGCGGAGGGCTGGGCCCAGATCAGCCGTGACCTCGCCGCGCAGACCTACCGGATGTACGTCCTCGACGAGTTCACCTACCCCATCACGTGGGGCTGGGTTGATGTGGACCAGGTGATCGGCGTGCTGGCTGACCGGCCAGGCGAGCAGCATGTGGTGATCACGGGCAGGGGAGCGCACCCGCGGCTGATCGAGTTCGCCGACCTCGTCACGGAGATGACCAAGGTCAAGCATCCGATGGACGCCGGCCAGAAAGGCCAGCAGGGGATCGAGTGGTGATCGCGCCCCGGCTGGTCATTTCCGCTCCCGCATCCGGGTGCGGCAAGACCACCGTGGCGACGGGCCTGATGGCGGCACTGTGCACGCGGGGCGTCGTGGTGTCCGGACACAAGGTCGGCCCTGACTACATTGATCCCGGCTATCACGCCCTGGCGACCGGGCGCCCGGGTAGGAACCTCGACCCTTTCCTGTGCGGCGAGGAGTTGATCGGCCCGCTGTTCGCTCATGGTGCGGCGGGCGCGGACATCGCCGTGATCGAGGGTGTCATGGGCCTGTTCGATGGCGCCGCGGATCCCGCCATGGCCGGCCAGCACGCGGGTCCGGATTTCGCCTCGACCGCGCACGTCGCCAGGCTGCTCAGAGCGCCGGTCGTGCTGGTGGTTGACGCGTCTGCCGTCGGCCGGTCAGTGGCCGCGTTGGTGGCGGGATTCGCCGGTTTCGACCCCCGGGTCAGGATCGCCGGGGTGATCTTCAACCGGGTTGGCTCCGCGCGCCATGAACGGCTGCTCAGGGATGCCGTCGAGCCTGCCGGCACCGCGGTGTTCGGTGCGATAAGGCGAACGGACGCCGTGGTCACGCCCTCCCGCCACCTCGGCCTCGTGCCTGCCGCGGAGCGGCGTGCCGCGGCCGGGCGTGCGATCGCGCTGCTCGGTGATCTGGTCGCCTCGTCATGTGACCTGGCTGGGCTCCGGGCCCTCGCCGCAACCGCGCCACCGCTCGCCGCCCCGCCATGGGACCCGCGCGCGGCGCTCGACGCAGCCACCGCGGCCACTTCCGCGGCGTCCGGCCCCGGCCAGGTATCCGGCCTCTGCCACTTCTCCTCAACGCCCGGCCAAGCGCTTGTTCGATCTAGGAGTGGAGGAAGTGGCCAGAGTGGGGGAAGCGGGCGGAGTGGGGGAAGCGGAACGATCGGGGGAATCGGACCGAGCCGAAGGAGCGGAGCCGGGCCGCTCATCGCCGTGGCTCAGGGCCCGGCGTTCACGTTCAGCTACGCCGAGCATGCCGAGCTGCTCGAGGCCGCGGGTGCGCGCATCGCCCCGTTCGATCCGCTCGCCGACGAGGCGCTGCCCGCCGGCACCGCCGGTCTGATCATCGGTGGCGGCTTTCCCGAGATGTACGCCCCCGAGCTTTCCGCCAACGCGCGCCTTCGCCGCCAGGTGGCAGCACTCGCTGCCGCGGGCGTGCCGGTCGTGGCCGAGTGCGCGGGCCTGCTCTACTTGGCACGCACCCTCGACGGCCTGCCCATGTGCGGCGTGATCGAGGCGGACACGCACATGACGCAGCGGCTGAGGTTGGGGTACCGCACCGCGGTAGCGATGTCAGACTCGGTGCTCGCGCACGTTGGGCACGAGGTGCGCGGCCACGAGTTCCACCGCACGGCCGCCGCCCTTGTGTCTGGCGGCCGGCCCGCGTGGCGGCTCACCGGCAGGCCGCCGGCCGCCGGGGCGGCGGCCGGCGGCCTGCGGACGGACGGCCATGTCCATGGCAATGTGCTCGCCTCATACCTGCATCTGCACTGGGCACATACGCCGATCTTCGCGCGGCGTTTCGCGGCCGCTTGCGCTCAGCGCCCGCCCGCGCCCGCAGGTGCTGCGGCTAACGGAACGGTCGTCGGAGATGGCTCAACTGACACGGCCACCATCAGCAACATTGCCACCGCCAGTGGCGTAGCGGCCGGCGAGGCTGCCTCGTGACCGCACGGCAGCTGTTCGGCGTCGGCGTGGGCCCCGGCGACCCAGAACTCGTCACGATCAAGGCGGTCCGGATCCTTTCGGAGGCCGGCCTGGTGCTCGTTCCTGTCATGGCCGACGGCGGGCCAGCAGAACCCGGCCGCGCCGAGGCGACGGTCCGCGCACACATTGACGGGGCGCGGATCCGGCAGGTGCCTTTCGCCCTTAGTGACCGCGGCGGCGTCACGCCCGGCCGCCTCGCAGCCTGGCAAGCCGCCGCCGGCCAGGTGGCCGCCGCCTTCGCGGAAGGCGTCAATAGCGTCGCCTTCGCCACCATCGGTGATCCGAATATCTACTCGACGTTCAGCTACCTGGCGCAAACGGTGCGCGAGCTTGTCCCCGGCGTGGTGGTGCGCACCGTGCCAGGCATAACGGCGATGCAGGATCTCGCCGCCCGATCGGGGATCGTGCTCGCTGAGGGCGGCGAGTCACTGGCGCTGGTTCCGGTCAGCCGCGGCGCCCGCACGGGAGCTGCCACGGGCGGCGGCGCTGGCATTGAAGCTGCCACGAACGGCTGCGCCGGACCGGCGGCTGCCACGCCGCTGGCCCCGCTCAGGGAAGCTCTTGCCCGGCACGACACGGTTGTCGCCTACAAGCTCGGCGCTGCCGGGTCGGGTGGCCAGGGAAGCACGGATGTCCTCGCGCTGCTCGCCGTCCTGGAGGAGGCGGGGCGGCTCGACGACGCGATCTACGGGGCGCGGCTCGGCCTGCCGGGTGAAGACATCAGGCCAGCCAGCGAGCTCGCGGGGACAACGTCCCTGCCGTATCTGTCCACGCTCATCGCGCCGGGACGCCGCAGCGGGGCCGGGAGCAAGCTCAGATGACAGAAACCGCGGGTGCCATGATCGGATCGGTCACCTTCGTGGGCGCGGGCCCCGGCGCGGCCGACCTGCTCACGCTCCGCGGCGCGACCGCGATTGGCGACGCTGACCTTGTCATCTGGGCGTCCAGCCTGGTCCACCCGGACGTCTTGCTGCACGCCCGCGAAGGCGCCGAACTGATCGACTCGGCGCGCCTGCCAATGGAGGGCGTGCTCACTTACTACGAGCGCGCGGCGCGAGAGCAGCTACGGGTCGCCCGCGTGCACTCGGGCGATCCGTCCCTGTGGGGAGCCATCCAGGAGCAGCTTGACCGCTGCCAGGCGCTCGGCCTGCGGACCGAAGTCATCCCCGGCGTCTCAAGCTTCACCGCCGTGGCGGCCAGGATCGGCCGCGAGCTGACCATCCCAGAGGTGGCCCAATCGGTGATCCTCACCAGGCTCGGCGGCGGCAAGACGCCGATGCCGCCCGGTGAGCAGGTCACCGCCTTCGCGCGGCACGGCACCACCATGGCGCTGTTCCTGTCGGCCGCGCGATCCGGACAGCTCGAGGCCGAGCTCATGGCCGGCGGCTACGAGCCCGCTACTCCCTGCGTCATCGCCTACCAGGTGACCTGGCCGGACGAGCTGATCCTGCAATGCAGGCTGGACGAGCTTGCCGGCACCATCAGGACGCACAAGCTATGGAAGCACACACTCGTACTCGTCGGTCCCGCGCTCGCGGCGGGCGGGACTCGTTCGCACCTCTACCACCCCGGGCACTTCCATGGGCACCGCAGGGCTGAGCCTGCGGCCCGCCGCGGCCTGCGCGCCGCAGCGGCGGCCAGCAACGGCGCGGTTACCGGTTCCGCGGGGCCTGGCGGGCCCGCCAGGCCCCGCGGTCCCGCCGCGGGCGCCGGTCCCGCCGTGGGCGCTGGTCCCGCCGTGGCGGCTGGTCCCGCCGTGGGCGCTGGTCCCGCCGCGGCGGCTGGTCCCGCCGCAGGCAGTGGTCCCGCCGCAGGCGAGGACGTTACCCGCCGCGCGAGGCAGGTGGGTTCAGGCGGCTACCCCCAGGGGGGTTGCAGCGGCCAGTGACCGAGTCTGCCGAGCTGCGAGAACCGGACCTGCCAAGGACCGCGAAGGTGCGGCGCAGCGGGCTGCGTACCGGCTGGACGACCGGGGCCTGCGCGGCCGCCGCCGCGAAAGCAGCTGCCACCGCCCTGGTCACACAGCGACCGCAGCGGTCCGTGGAGATCGGGCTGCCGTCCGGGCGCCGGGTGGAGTTCGCGGTCGAGGACTGCTGGCATCGCCCCGCGCGTGCCGAGGCGGTCGTGGTCAAGGACGCGGGCGACGACCCGGATGTGACCCATGGCGCGCACCTCACCGCCACGGTGAGCTGGACCGGGCAGCAAGGCATCGAACTCGACGGCGGGGTCGGCGTCGGCGTCGTCACCAAGCCCGGCCTCGGCTTGGAGATCGGCGGCCCCGCCATCAACCCGGTGCCCAAGCAGATGATCACGGCGGCGGTCGCGGAGGCTACCGACCCCGCCCGCCGCGGGCTTCGCGTCGTCATCTCGGTGCCCGAAGGTGAGCGGATGGCCCGCAAGACGACCAATGCGAGGCTCGGCATCCTCGGCGGAATCTCCATTCTTGGCACCACCGGCATCGTCCGGCCGTTCTCGACCGCCTCATGGCGGGCCAGCGTCGAGCAGGCGGTGGCGGTTCTGGCCGCCCAGGGCGGTGATGTGCTCGTGCTCTGCACCGGCGGCCGGACAGAAAAAGGCGCGATGGCGCTGCTTTCTGGGCTGCAGGAGGCGAGCTTTGTCGAAGTCGGCGACTTCACCGGGGCCGCGCTGCGGCAGGCGGCGCTTGGCGGCGTCCCCACCATCGTGTTCGCGGGGATGGCGGGCAAACTGAGCAAGCTCGCGGACGGCGTGCTGATGACCCACTACACACGTTCCAAGGTGCCGACGGGCCTGCTTGCCGATATCACGAGCGCCGCAGGCGGTACTGCTGACCTGGCGGCACGTGTCGCCGCGGCGAACACGGCGCGGCATGCGCTCGAACTGTGGCAGGAGGCGGGGCTCGCCGCTGCCGCGGGCACCGAGCTTTGCCGCCGGACCGCGCACGTGATCTCGCGATTCTGCGCCGGGCTCGCGGACGGTTACGCCCCGCGGGTAGAAGTGATCATGGTGGACTTCACCGGCCGCAACGTCATCGCCGCGGTCCCCGAGCGAGCAGCCCTGGCCGCCGGTCCCCGCGGGAGGTCGTGATCATGCCTCCGATGATCACGGTGATCGGATGTGACGGCGGGCCGCTGTCCGAGCGGGCTGTGCGGGCGCTCGCTGCCGCCCGCTGCGTGGCGGGCTCGGAAAGGCACCTGGCGGGCGTCGCCTTGCCCACCGAAGTCGATCGCATCCCGATTGGCCGCCCGGAAGGCGCTGCCAACACCAGCAGCGCCACCGATGCCGGCAGCGCCGCGGAGGACAGCGCCGCCACCCACGCCAGCGGCGCCGCCGGCACCGGCAGCGCCGTGAAGGAGAGGGCCGCCACCCACGCCAGCGGCGCCGCCGATCCCGGCAGCGCCACCCATGCCAGCAGCGCCGCCGATCCCGGCAGCGCCACCCATGCCAGCAGCGCCGCCGATGCCGGCAGCGCCGGCACCGGCATCGCCGTCACCGGCGCCGCCACCCACGCCAGCAGTACGCCGTCCGCGTTCGAAGCCGCGCTCGCCGCCATCGTTTCCCACCCGGGACCGGTAGCCGTGCTCGCCTCTGGCGATCCCGGCTTCTTCGGTATCGTCCGCGCACTTTCCGCGCGCGGCGCCGCGCCGGAGGTCATCCCTGCCACCTCCTCGGTGGCGGTCGCGTTCGCCAGGCTCGGCATGCCCTGGGACGACGCGCTGGTGCTTTCCGCGCACGGCCGCGACGCCAGGCCGGTCCTCGCCGCGGCGCTTGGCTGCGGCAAGGCCGCGATTCTGACCGCGCCGGGTCCCGCGGCCGGCCCGCAGCGGTTTATCCCGGCGCTGCTGGCGGCGGGCCGGTCGGTGCATGTCGCCGAGTGCCTCGGCGGCCCGGATGAGCGGCTCAGCAGGGTCGCCGCGGGGCCACTGCCCGGATTCGCGGACCCGAACATTGTGATCGCGTTCGACGGTTCGGCTGGCGGCCGCCGCTGGATGGCGGGTCACCAGGGAGCGCCCGCCGGCTGGGCGCTGCCGGCCGCCGCCTTCTCCCACCGCGACTCGATGATCACGAAGGCGGAGGTCCGCGCGCTCGTCCTCGCCAGGCTGGGACCTGGTCCCGGCCGCACTATCTGGGACATCGGCTCAGGCTCGGGCTCGGTAGCGGTCGAATGCGCGCGGTTCGGCGCGCATGCGATCGCCATCGAAGCCGACCCGGCACAGTGCGCGCGGATCCGCGCGAACGCCGCCGCGCACGGCGTTCGAGTCCAGTTGCGCGAGGGGTCAGCGCCCGGGGCCTTCGCCGGCCTGATCAGCGCCGACGCCGTGTTCGCGGGCGGGGGCGGGGACGCGGCGCTCGCCGCCGCGGCGGCGGCCCATCCCGCCAGGGTCGTGGTGGCGCTTGCCTCGGTGGACCGGGTACGCGGCGTGCGGGACCTGCTGGCCGGCCACGGCTACCTGGTGGAAGGCACGGCACTGCAGGCGTCCAGGCTCGCCACGCTGCCAGGCGGTTCGATCCGGCTCGCGGCGGCGAACCCGGTGTTCGTGCTCTGGGGGAACCTGCCGTGATCGGCTTGATCGCGGTCACCGCGACCGGCCGCGCCGCGGCGTCCAGGCTTGCCGCCGCCTGGCCGGCGCCGGCCACCCGCACCTATCCGGGCCCCGCGGCGCGCGCGGTTCCGCGCGCCTTCGGCGAATGCGACCAGATCGTCTGCTTCCTCGCGGTCGGCGCCACCGTCCGGCTGATCGCGCCGCTGCTCACCTCGAAAGCCGCCGATCCTGGCGTGGTGTGCGTGGATGAGTCGCTCACGTTCGCGGTTCCTGTCGCGGGGGCACACGCGGGCGGCGGCAACACGCTCGCCCGGGGGGTCGCGGGCGTTCTCGGCGCGACGGCCGTGATCACGACCGCCAGCGATGCTGCGGGCGTTCCCGCACTCGACGAGTTCGGCACGGCACTTGGCCTGCGTGTGGAGCCCGGCAGCCGGCTCGCCGAGGTGGGCGCCGCCGTCCTGTCCGGC
The DNA here is from genome assembly GCA_963727015.1 of uncultured Actinomycetota bacterium. Lineage (GTDB taxonomy): Bacteria > Actinomycetota > Actinomycetes > Streptosporangiales > Streptosporangiaceae > DATFVJ01. The sequence goes on from CAVSEV010000015.1 coordinate 172,794, forward strand.
CAGCGCGTCACGCTCAGCATGGATCAGGCGTGGCCGGTTCCCGCGCTGCCGCGGAACGTTGCCGCGACCGCGGCCCCCGAGCCCGGCGTCCCCGCGATTGTGATCACCGACCGCGCCGTAGCCGCCGGGCCGGCCCAGGTCATCTACCGGCCGCCGTCGCTCGTGCTGGGCGCGGGCGCGAGCCGCGGCGTGACCGCCGCCGAGATGGGTGACCTGATGGACGAGGCGCTCGCGGGGGCCGGCTTGTCAGCCGCCTCGGTCCGCCAGGTTGCCACCGTGGACCTGAAGGAGGACGAGCAGGGCCTGCTTGCCGCGGCGCGGGAGCGCGGCTGGGAGGTGACCGGGTTCACGCCAGGTGAGCTCGCGGCCGTCGCGGTCCCTAACCCAAGCGAGGCCGTGCGCGCCGCGACCGGCACGCCAAGTGTGGCCGAGGCCGCCGCCCTGCTCGCGGCGGGCCGCGGCGCCGTGCTCGCCGCGGCCAAGCGCAAGAGCGCGCGCGCCACCGTGGCGATCGCGAGGTGCGCGGCGCGCGGGAGGCTCGCGCTTGTCGGCCTCGGTCCTGGCGCACGCGACCTGATGACGCCGCGCTCTGTCGCCGAACTGCGCCAGGCGAGCGTGGTGGTGGGCCTGCGTCAGTACGTGGACCAGATCCGCGATCTGCTGCGTCCGGGTACGCACGTTCTCGTCAGTGAACTCGGCGCCGAGGAGGAACGGGCCGCCGCGGCGGTGGACCAGGCACGGCAGGGCCACGCGGTCGCGCTCGTCGGCTCGGGTGACGCGGGGATCTATGCCATGGCAAGCCCGGCGCTCGAGTCCGCGGATGGGTCTATCGACGTGGTGGGCGCGCCAGGAATTACCGCGGCGCTAGCCGCGGCCGCACTGCTCGGGGCGCCGCTGGGGCACGACCATGCCGCGATTTCACTTTCCGACCTGCACACACCGTGGGAGGTGATCGAGCGAAGGGTCAGCGCCGCCGCGGCAGGAGACTTTGTCGTCTGCTTCTACAACCCCCGCAGCCGGAATCGCGGCGGCCACCTGGCGAAGGCTCTCGCACTGCTCGCCGCGCACCGCCCGCCGGATACGCCGGTGGGTATGGTCGCCGACGCGTCCCGGCCTGGGCAGCGCGTCATCGTGAGTACGCTTGCTGGCTTCGATCCCACCCAGGCGGACATGCGCACGCTCGTGGTTGTCGGCTCGTCGGCGACGCGGATTGTGGCCGGCCGGATGGTGACACCGCGTGGCTACCTGTGGAGGGCAGGATGATCACCGTTACGCTGGCCTGCCAAGGGTGTGGCGCATGCCTGCTGACCTGCCCGGAGCGGGCTATCCGTCCGGTACGCGACGCGGTGCCAGGCGCCGGGCCGCTTGCCGTGCTCGAAGCACGGTGCACCGGTTGCGGCGAGTGCGTGGAGATCTGCCCGGCCGACGCGATCGAATTCACCGCGGCGGGGCGCGTGCCCGCGACCGGTCGCCTGGCGGATGAGATAACAGGGGCAATGGAGGGGGAGACAGCGTGACGGTTCCAGGTGGCGTAGCGCACGAGAGCGAGCAGGTGCATCCGATCGAGGCGGAGTCCTACCGGATCCTGCGTTCCAGGATCGGCCTGAGTCATCTGCCGCCGCTCAGCCGCGCGGTGACGGAGCGCGTCATCTACGCGAGCGCCGACTTCGACTACGCGACGGACCTGGTCTGCGACGAGGCGGCCCTCGCCGCGGGCGCCGCGGCGCTCGGCGCCGGAGCGCCGGTGATCGCCGACGTCCAGATGGTGGCCGCCGGAATCACCAGCCGCCCGGTCACCTGCAGGATCGGCGAGTCGCTGACCACGCGGCTGTCGCGCACGGTCGGGATCACCCGCGCCGCGGCCGGTGTCCGGGTGGCGTTCGGCGAGACAGGTCCCGGCGCGGTCTGGGTGGTGGGGTGCGCGCCGACCGCGGTGACCGAGATTCTCGGCAGGGACGTCCGGCCCGCGCTGGTGATCGGGCTGCCCGTCGGGTTCGTCGGCGCGGCGGAGGCGAAGGACGCGCTGCGCGCGAGCGGCCTGCCCGCGCTCACGAATGTCTCGGAGAAGGGCGGATCCGCGGTGGCCGCTGCCGCGCTCAACGCCCTGCTGCGCGCCATCAACGCCAAGGGAGGCCGGCTATGACGCCACCGCCGCTGCCGCTGTTGCTTGCCGGGCACGGGAGCGCCGATGCTGCCGGCGCCGAGGCGTTCGTGGCGCTGCGCGGGCGCGTCGCGGACATGTTCGCCGGCCGCGGCGTTGACGTCGCTGGGGGGTTCATCGAACTGTCCGACCCGCCGCTTTCCGCCGCGGTGGACTCGCTGGTGGCGCGCGGACACCGTCGCGTGGTGGCGGTGCCGGTTGTCCTTGCCGCGGCCGGCCACGCCAAGGGTGACGTGCCCGCGGCGCTCGCCGCGGCACGCGCGCGTCATCCGGGCCTGTCGTTCGCGTACGGCCGGCCGCTCGGCCCGCACCCGGTACTGCTGCGCCTGCTCGCTGACCGGATCAGCGAGACTCTGGGCGGGCGCCGCCCGCACGCTCCGCCGGCGGCACGGGCGGCCGGCCCGCAGGACGTGGCGGTGCTTGTCGTCGGCCGCGGTTCGACCGACCCGGACGCGAACGCGGAGACGTACAAGACAAGCCGGCTCTTGTGGGAGACCCATCAGGGCGGCCAGCAGCGTTTTGCCCTCGCGGAGACCGCGTTCGTGTCGCTCGCCAGGCCCGACGTCGCCGAGGGCCTGGAACGCTGCAGAAGGCTCGGCGCGCGGCGCATCGTGGTGGCTCGCTATTTCCTGTTCCCCGGGGTCCTGCCGGACCGGGTTATGGCGCAGGCGAGCGGCTTCGGGGCGGTGCGGGACGAACTGGATGTGCGCTGCGCCGGCGTGCTCGGCGACTGCGACGAGATCGCCCAGCTTGTCGCGGTGCGCTACGCGGAGGCGTTGACAGGGGATATCCGGATGAACTGCGACATGTGCGTATACCGGGCCGGGCTGCCCGGCTTCGAGCACCGGGTAGGTGCGCCGCAGCGGCCGCACTACCACCCCGCGGAGGCGCCAGCCGCGGCCGCTCAGGGCCATGTTCACTAGGGCATGTCCCGTAGATCTTTGGCCGCGCGACAGTGCCGTCCACGACCCCAGACGACGACCGGAGTCGTGGACGGCACTGTCGTCGTCGCCGATAGTTCCGCTATCGGCTCCCTATCGGCTCCTCCGCCTTGCCGGATCGCCGCCTGGAGCACCGCCCGCATCCACCAAGATCTACGGGACACGCCCTGGGATCTCGGCTGTGCCTGGTCATTAGGCGGCCGCGACGCGTTCGCGGCGATCGCCGCTTTGGCGGTTAAGAATTGGCCAGCTGAACGGCTGCGCGGGGAACTTCCCGCTGGCAAGATGCCACGAGCCGCGGGGGGTCAGGGCAGGGGCGGCGCAGGCGTCGTGGTGATCGCACCGCGGCCGCGTCCCGGATTCTGGCCGGGCTGCGCCTTGAACGTGTCGGCGCATCCGCGGCAGCCATTCAGACTGTATTGCCCCGGGGGGCGACCCCCCGGGATCCCCCCAGGGAGGCTGTGGTGGCCTGCTCACTGCTGCTGAGAATGCGCCTTGAACATGTCGGCGCGTCCGCGGCAGCCGTTCAGGCTGTATTGCCCCGGGGGGACGACCCCCCGGGATCCCTCCGGGAGACTGTAGTGGCCCGCTCACTGCTGGCTGAGAATGTGCCTTGAACATGTCGGCGCATCCGCGGCAGCCGTTCGGGCTGTATTGCCCCGGGGGGACGACCCCCCGGGATCCCTCCGGGAGGCTGTAGTGGCCTGCTCACTGCTGGCTGAGAATGTGCCTTGAACATGTCGGCGCATCCGCGGCAGCCGTTCAGGCTGTATTGCCCCGGGGGGGCGACCCCCCGGGATCCCTCCGGGAGAATGTAGTGGCCCGCTCACTGCTGGCTGAGAATGTGCCTTGAACATGTCGGCGCATCCGCGGCAGCCGTTCAGGAAGTTGGGTGGTTGCAGCCGCTCGGGCAGCGCGCACGCCCGCCCGCGCCGCTGCGCTGCCGCGGGGGCAGCGGCCGGAAAAATCAGCTAGAAAGGGATGAACCGATGGATCTGCTCACAGCGACAACGGCCGCGATCGGCCCGCTCGACCAGGCGGCGATGGCCGCGGCACGTGACCGGCAGGCGAGGATGACCAAGCCGCCGGGCTCGCTTGGTGCGCTCGAGGACCTGTCGGTGCGGCTCGCCGGGCTGGCCGGCGAGTGCCCGCCGCCGCTGCCCGAGCCCGCCGCCGTCGCGGTCTTCGCCGGGGACCACGGTGTGCATGCCCGTGGCGTGACCCCGTGGCCGCAGGAGGTGACCGCGCAGATGGTCCAGAACTTCCTGGCAGGCGGCGCGGTCGTCAATGCGTTCGCGAAGCAGGTGGGTGCCGAGGTGCTCGTCGTGGACGTCGGGGTCGCGGCGGAACTTGCCCCCGCCGCCGGGCTGCTGCCACGCAAGCTGGCCCGCGGCAGCGCGGACTTCACGACCGGGCCTGCCATGAGCGGCGAACAGGCGGCCGCCGCGCTCGGCGTCGGCGTGGAGGTGGCGCGGGACCTGGTTGCGGCGGGCAACCGGTGCCTGGTGACCGGTGACATGGGCATCGCCAACACCACGGCCTCCGCCGCCCTGATCTGCGCGTTCACCGGCGCCGACCCGGCGGAAGCTACCGGCAGGGGCACCGGCGTGGACGCTGCGACCTACGCCCGCAAGGTGGAGGTCGTCTGCCAGGGACTCGCGCTGCACGCGCCAGACCCGCTCGACCCGGCCGGCGTGCTCGCTGCCTTCGGCGGATTCGAGCACGCGGCGCTGGCCGGCTTCATCCTGGGCGCCGCCGCGCGGCGGGTGCCCGTGGTCCTGGACGGAGTGATCGCTGGCGCGGCGGCGCTCGCTGCCTGCGCTCTCGCCCCCGACGCGCTCGGCGCGTGCGTCGCTGGCCACCGGTCGATGGAACCGGGGCACAGCATTACCCTTGACCATCTGGGGCTGCGGCCACTCGTCGACCTGGAGTTGCGCCTCGGCGAGGGAACAGGCGCGCTGCTCGCGCTCCCTGTTGTGCAGAGCGCGGTGCGGGCGATTCGCGAGGTCGCCACGTTCGATTCCGCGGGGGTGACGGATAAGAGCTGACTGCCGGGTAGAGGTAGCCCCCCAGAGCCCTGAAGCGCCCTGAAGCGCCCTGAAGAGCCCTGAAGAGCCCCGAAGAGCCCCGAAGAGCCTGTTGAGCTGAGTGCAGGGAAGAACTGTTGGAACCTATGGCTGCCGGCGACGATCCGCCGCTGCCGCCTGGCCCGGCCGGCTTGGCACGCTCGGCCGGCCGGGCCGGCCCCCGTATCTTCTCGGGCTGCGCCTGTCCGGCCGCCGCGTGGTCGTGGCTGGCGGCGGCAAGGTCGCCGATCGCCGCGTGCCCGTTCTTGTGCGATCGGGCGCGGACGTCGTCGTGGTCTCGCCGTCGCTGACGGCGGGCCTTGAAGGCATGGCCGTGGCCGGCCAGATCAGCTGGCAGCGCCGCCGCTACGCGCCGGGCGACGCTAACGGCGCCTGGCTGGTGCAGGCGTGTACCAGCGATCGTGCCGCCAACGACGCGATAGCGGCGGAATGCGAGGCCGCTCATGTCTGGTGCGTCCGGGCCGATGACCGGGCTGCCTCCGCGGCCTGGACACCCGCGTCAGGTGAGGCGGGCGACGCCCACGTGGCGGTGGTCACCGGGGACCCGCGCAGATCCGCGGGGATCAGGGACGCCGTGGTCGCCGGTTTGCGTGACGGGACGATCGGCGCGAGGCGCGGGCGCGCCGCGGCCGCGGACCCGGGCGCGGTGCACGTGCCAGGTACCGGGGGAGGGCCAGCCACCGAAGGCCGCGGCCTCGACGGGCGGCCCGCCGCGGCCATCCGGGGAGTCGCGCTCGTCGGTGGCGGTCCAGGGGATCCGGGACTGATCACGGTCCGGGGCAGGCAACTGCTCGCGGAGGCCGACGTCGTGGTGACCGACCGGCTCGCCCCTCGGCCATTGCTGGACGAACTGCCGCCGGACGTGGAGATTGTTGATGCCTCGAAGATCCCGTACGGGCGGGCCATGGCGCAGGATCACATCAACGCCGCCCTCGTCGAGCACGCGCTCGCGGGCCGGTTCGTGGTGCGGCTCAAGGGTGGCGACCCGTTCGTCTTCGGCCGTGGCGCCGAGGAAGTTCTCGCCTGCCTGCGGGCGGGCGTGCCTGTCGCCGTGGTTCCGGGCGTGACGAGCGCCGTCGCGGTCCCTGGCGCCGCTCTTGTTCCCGTCACCCACCGCGGGATCGCCCAGGAGTTCCACGTGGTTTCCGCGCACGTTGCATCCGGCGACCAGCGGTCTACCATAGATTGGGCCGCGCTCGCCCGGTCGAGCGGGACGATCGTCCTGCTCATGGCGGTTGAACGGCTGGATACGATCGCGGATGCACTAATACGTCACGGTCGTGTTTCTACTACTCCCGTTGCGGTGATTCAGGACGGTACCCTTCCCACGCAGCACACACTTACCGCGACCCTGGGTACGGTCGCGGAACAGGCGGTCGCGGCCGGAATCCGGCCGCCAGCGGTTGTGGTTGTTGGGGAGGTCGTCAACATCGCGGCAGAGATAGCAGAATTGCTGCCGGGGAGGCAGCGGTGGATCGGAAGAGCGTGACAGCTGCCCCGGAGGCGGCGCGGGATCCCGCGGCAGGAAACGCGGGACAGCAGCGAACCGCCGCCACGGCGGGCGATGCCGCGCGCCCCGGTGCTGCCGGCGACGACGATGCTTCCGCCGTCACCGCTGACGCCTCGCGCCGTGGCTCCCCGCCGTACGGGTCTTCCCCCGATGCCGCGTCCGGTGACGCCGCGTCGGGTGAGGTCGCGTCGGGTGAGGTCGCGTCGGGTGAGGTCGCGTCGGGTGATGTCGCGTCGGGTGAGGTCGCGTCGGGTGAGGTCGCGTCGGGTGATGTCGCGTCGGGTGAGGTCGCGTCGGGCGAGGGCGCGTCCGGCGAGGGCGCGTCCGGCGATGTCGCGTTCGGCGATTCGCGTCGCGCGATGCGCGTCCCCCAGCCCGCAGCAGGGTTCGCGCGGTGACGTCTCGCCGCGCTCCTCTTTCCGCTACGGCGCCTTAAGCGGTGAGCCCCCGCGGCACGCCTCTTCCCTGCCTGACTCCGGTGATGAGGCCGGGCGCTCCTTGCCCGCCGGACCCGGGCACCCACACCATGCGTACCCGCGCCATGCGCACCGCGGCCCTGCCACCGACGAAGGTGCGGGCCAGGACCCCGGGCGCGGCGACCCCCTGCGGCGTGGCCCGGCTCGCCATGTGGACGCCCGCCAGCTCGAGGACGCCCTCCTTACGCTCCGCGAGCGGATCAGGGCTGCGCCCCTGGTGCTCGACGGGCCCGGCGTAGCACAGGCCAAGGCGGCAAGAAAGAAGCTGCTTTCCCAGATCGACGACTACCTGCTGCCCCGTTTGCACCGTCCGGCCGCGCCCATCCTTGTCGCCGTCGTCGGGTCCACCGGCGCGGGCAAGTCCACACTCGTCAACAGCATCGTGGGTGAGCGGGTATCAGCGACGGGTATCCGCCGCCCGACGACGAACAGCCCGGTTCTCGCCTGCCATCCCGCCGACGCCGACTGGTTCGCGGAAAACCGCTTCCTGCCCACCCTGCCCCGGGTACGCCAGGAGGGCCTGGCCCGGCCGGGCCGTGACGGGTTGCTTGTCATCGCCGCGTCCGCCGGGATGCCGCGGGGCCTCGCCTTGCTCGACACCCCTGACATCGACTCCGTGGTGCGGGCACATTACGACTTCGCGCACCAGTTCCTCGACGCTTCGGATCTCTGGCTGTTTGTCACGACGGCGGCACGGTACGCGGACGCCCCGGTGTGGGAGCTACTGCAGTATGCGAGGGAACGCGGCGCTTCGCTCGGGATCGTACTGTCCCGGGTGCCGGAATCGGGGCACAGTCGAGCTTGTCGGCCATTTCTGCGCGATGCTCGAGGCCAACGGTGTCGACGAAGCCGATCGCTTCGTCATTCCAGAGACAGTGGTCGCCGACGGCACGCTTCCCGCGGAGGTGTTCGCGCCGGTGCGTAGCTGGCTCGAAGAGGCGGCGGTGAACGAGGACCGCAGGGTCGCGGTGCTCACCCAGACCATGTCGGGCGTGCTCGACACCTTCCGCGCCCGGGTCCCCGAGCTCGCTGCGCAGGTCGAGGCTCAGGTGGCGCTGCGGGTCGAGTTGCAGGGCCTGGTCGAGGGTGCGTACGACGCGGCGCTCGCCGATCTCGACGAGTCGACAATGAACGGCTCGCTGCTCCAAGGCGAGGTGCTCGCCCGCTGGCAGGACTTCGCGGGCACCGGTGACCTGCTGCGCACCCTTCAGGTGCGGCACTCGCGCGGCCCGGGGCAGCCGCCGAGAAAGCGGCGAAGCTCCGTGCGCCTGCGCGCGCTGGAGACCGCGTTGAGGTCGAGTCTGGAGTCGTTCATCGTCTCACTTGGCGACCGGGCCGCCGAGGAGGCCATGGCGCGCTGGCGCGAGCATCCGGCTGGCGCGGGCCTGCTAGAAACGGCAGGCGGCGCGAGTGGAGGTTCGGCCAGTGGCGGGGGCCACGACGGTGACGGTGACCATGACCCGGCGCAGGCCGGATCCTCGCCGGGCCTCGCGAGGCGAGCGGCCATGGCTGTCAGCGGCTGGCAGGACCACGTTCGGCATCTGGTGCGGGCCGAGGGTGTCACCAAGCGTTCTGCCGCGCGGGTGGTGTCGTTCGATGACGAGGCGCTCGCGGTCGTTTTCATGATCGACGTGCTCGGGTACGGCGCCGGTACCGGCGTGTCGGGATCCGCGAGTTCCGAAGGTCCCGGTCCTGCCGCTGCGGCGATCAGGTCGGCGAATTCCGAGGCCGCGGGCACTGTTTCGGCGGATGCTGTTTCGGCGGATGCTGGTTGGCCGGGTGCTGGTTGGCCGGGCGCTGGTTCCGCGGGCAGCGGATCGCCCCTTGGTTCGTCGGGTGCTGGTTGGCCGGGTGCTGGTTGGCCGGGCGCTGGTTCGGCGGGCAGCGGATCGCCTATTGGTTCGTCGGGTGCTGGTTGGCCGGGTGCTGGCTGGTCGGGTGCGGGTTCGGCGGGCGCTAGTTCGGCGGGCAGCGGATCGCCGGGCGTTGGTTCGGCGGGCACTGGTTCGGCGGGTACTGGTTCGGCGGGCGGCGGATCGCCGGGGGTTGGTTCGGCGGGCGCTGGTTCCGCGGGCAGCGGATCGCTCGTTGGTTCCGCCGGCACCGGATCCGCAGGCAGCGGATCGCCCAGCACCGGTTCGGCGGGCGCTTCTTCTGCCGGCAGCGGATCGCCCATTGGTTCGGCGGGCACCGGTTCGACCGGCGCTGGTTCGGCGGGCACCGGTTCGACGGGCGTTGGTTCGGCCGACACGGGCCCAGCGGGCAGCGGATCGTCCAGCATCGGCTCGGCGGGCGCTGGTTCGGCCGGCACCGGATCCGCGGGCAGCGGATCGCCCAGCATTGGTCCGGCGGGCGCTGGCACGGCCGGTGCTGATTCGGCGGGCGCTCGTGCCGCGGGCAGCGGCTCGCCCATTGGTTCGGCGGGCGCTGGTTCTGCGGGCAGCGGATCGCCCAGCATTGGTCCGGCGGGCGCTGGCACGGCCGGTGCTGATTCGGCGGGCGCTCGTGCCGCGGGCAGCGGCTCGTCCAGCATTGATTCCGTCGGCAACTGATTCCGTCGGCACTGATTCCGTCGGCACTGATTCCGTCGGCACCGATTCCGTCGGCACCGATTCCGCACCCACCGACCGGGGCGGGGGCACCGTGCCGCAGCGCCTGCTCGGCTCGCTACTTGGCCCTGGACCGCTTCGTGCCATGGCCCTGGCTGCGCGTGCCGACCTTCAGGGCAGGCTCAGCCTGCTGTTCGCGGAGGAGATGCTCAGGTTTGCCCAGCTTGCTGACGCGGCGGGAGTGCCAGACGAAGCCGCTGCCGTCCACCTCTACCAGGCGGCGTACGCTCTTGAGAACGCAAGATGACCAACTACCCGACTGACCTTCCCGACGCGCCCGGGTCCGGCATTTGGTCACCCGCCAGGCCCGCCGCGTTCGCGTCAGGGGCACGTGCCGGCCTTGCTAGTCGGCTGACCGCGCTCGCCCGCCTTATTCAGATCGGAGCGGCGCGTGTCGGGCCAGCAGGATTCGACCTCGCGCTCCTCGAAGCCGCGGAAGATCTTCTTGCCCGCGCCGGCGAGCGGCTCCGGCTTTCCTCTGAGCACACCGTCGTGGCGCTCGCTGGCGGAACAGGAAGCGGCAAGTCGTCGCTCTTCAACGCCTTGGCAGGCGCCGATCTGTCACCAGTAGGCGTAACGAGGCCGATGACCACTGCGCCGCACGCCTGTGTGTGGCAGATGGAAGGTGCAGGCCCACTGCTCGACTGGCTCGAGGTGCCGCGGAGGTACAGGTTCGGGCGGGCCAGTGCACTCGATAGTGGCGAGGAGTCACTGTCAGGGCTCGTGCTCCTTGATCTCCCAGATCACGATTCCGTGGTGGCGGGCAGTTCGGCAGAGGTCGACCGGATTGTCGGACTCGCGGACCTGATGATCTGGGTGCTTGATCCACAGAAGTACGCGGATGATGCCGTGCACCGCCGCTACCTTGCGCCACTCGCCGGGCATTCCGCCGTCACCGCCGTCGCGCTGAACCAGATCGACCAGCTGACCACGCAGGAGGCCGAGGAATGCGTGGCCGATCTGCGGCGGTTGCTCGACTCCGCCGACTTCCGCGACCTGAAGGTGCTTCTCACTTCCACCAGGACCGGTGCCGGCCTTGATGAACTGCGCAAGGTGCTCATTGGCGCGGTGACGGCGCGGCAAGCGGCGAGCGAGCGCATCGCAGCCGATGTGGACGCGCTGCTGCCGGGTTTCGCCGCATACCGCGCGGCGGACCCCGGCATGTTCGCGGTTGATGCCGACCATGCGGCTCGCTTGGTGGACGCTTTCGCTGCGGCGGCAGGCGTATCGGCAGTCGGCGACGGATTGCAGAGCGCGTATGAGTTGCGCGCGGTCGACTACGTGGGCTGGCCGGTCGCCCGTCTTGCCGAACGCCTGCCGGGGCGCGACCCAGTGCGCAAGATGCACCTCGGCGACCTGCGCGAGGAACTGCGCGGAATGGGCGCCGGGCCAGTCGGCGCTCAGCGGGCCGATATCGACAACACGCTCAGCGCCCTAGCCGGTGACATCTGCGCCTCCCTGCCGGAGCCCTGGTCGCGAACGGTACGCGCGGCGGCGAGGTCGCAGGCCGATGAGATTCCGGCCGAGCTCGGCAGCGCGCTGAAGGAATCACTTCCCTTGGTGAACGGGATCCCAAGTTGGTGGCGGCTGGTCCGGGTGTGGCAGTGGGCCCTCATAGCGGTGACCATCGCCGGGCTCGCCTGGCTCGGTGCACTGCTGACGTTCGGCGTGTTCGACGTCTCAGGCCAGTCAACCCCACTGCTCGACGACCCCACCCTCATTCCATGGGTCTGCGTCATGATCGCCGCGATCCTGCTGCTCGGCTGGCTCACCTCGGCCGGCTGCCAGAATTTCGTCGCGATGGCGGCAGAACGGCAGCGGGGCCAGACCATCGAGTTAATGCGCAGCCGGATCGCCACCGTTGCCCAGGACAAGGTCCTGACGCCGATACAGCAGGAACTTTCTGAGTACGCGCGATACTGCGAGGAGTTGCGCAACGCCGGCCTTGTCTGACTAGCGGCCGCCTCAGATGCCACCAGCTCCGCCCCGGCCTTGGACGGCTCACCGGCCTTGATCCGTTTGCGTGTGTACTTTCCGGCAAATAGCGCGGGCGGGTTAACGCAAGAACGGATCATGACCATGGCGACGGCCGCTGCGCGCCCGTCGAGCGTGGTTGCGCGGTCTTGGGCGGTGCTTGGCCGGCGACAAGCTGGCGCGGCGGCAGCTCCTGGGCGCGGCGGCAGCTCCTGGGCCCGGCGGCAGCTATTCGGCCGGCGAGAAGCTGGCCCGGCGGCAGCTATTGGGCCAGCGAGAAGCTGGCGCGGCGGCAGCTACTGGGCCGACGGCAGCTCCTGGGCCCGGCGGCAGCTATTCGGCCGGCGAGAAGCTGGCGCGGCGGCAGCTACTAGGCCGACGGCAAGCTGGCGCGGCGGCAGCTGCTGGGCCGGCGGCAGCTGCTGGGCCGGCGGCAGCTACGGGCCGCTGGTAGTAGTGCATAAGACCCCGGCGGCCACTGCCGCAACATTGGCCTTAGATGTAACCAGCCCCGCCCTGGCCTTGGACGGCTCACCGGCCTTGATCCGTTTGCGTGTGTACTTTCCGGCAAATAGCGCGGGCAGGTTAACGCAAGAACGGATCATGACCATGGCGACGGCTGCCGAGCGCCCGTCGAGCGTGGGTGCGCGGTCCTGGCCGGTGCTCGGCCGGCGAGAAGCTGGCGCGGCGGCGGCTACTGGGCCCGGCGGCAGCTACTAGGCCGGCGAGAAGCTGGCGCGGCGGCAGCTCCTGGGCCCGGCGGCAGCTACTAGGCCGGCGAGAAGCTGGCGCGGCGGCAGCTCCTGGGCCCGCGGCAGCTACTAGGCCGGCGAGAAGCTGGCGCGGCGGCAGCTCCTGGGCCCGGCGGCAGCTACGGGCCGCTGGAAGTAGTGCCTACGACCCCGGCGGCCCCTATCGCAACATTGGCCTCAGATATCACCAGTTCCGCCCCGGCCTTGGACGGCTCACCGGCCTTGATCCCTTTGCGTGTGTACTTTCCGGCAAATAGCGCGGGCAGGCTAACGCAAGAACGGATCATGACCGTGGCGACGGCCGCTTAGCGTGGATGCACAGTCCTGGCCGGTGCCCGGGCCGCAGAAGAAGGCGCGGCAGCGGCGTGGATCTATCCAGCCGTGCCAGGTCGGCGCGTGGTGATTACACCATTTGATCGACTTCTGCTCCCGGCGTAACCAGTTCACGGAAGCCGCGCCCCCGCGCAGCCGTTCGGGCGATGTAATCTTGTAATCTGTCTTCCGGAGGCCCGCATGACAGTCAGTTCGCCCTTCGACGCGTACTCGCAGATCGTCGCCGGCGCCGCGGCGCAGCTCACGCCGCGGGTCGCGAGCCTGCGGGTACCGCGTCGTGGCGTTGCGGGCGGCCAGAGCCTCGGCTCCGCCGTCGTGTTCACCTCGGACGGTTTCTTGCTCACCAATGCGCATGTCGTCGGGCGCGCCCAGGCCGGAACGGCTGAGTTCGCCGACGGTTCCAGCGTCGCGTGCACAGTTGTGGGTGCCGATCCGCTCTCCGATCTGGCCGTGGTACGCGCGGCGGGGCCGACGCCTGATCCCGCCGAGCTCGGTGACGCCGACTCCCTCGTCGTCGGGCAGCTTGTCGTCGCCGTGGGTAACCCGCTGGGCCTCGCGGGCTCGGTTACCGCTGGCGTGGTGAGCGCTCTGGGCAGGTCGCTGCCCGCGCGCACCGACACAACCACGCGGGCGGGTGTCGCGACGCGGATGATCGAAGATGTGATCCAGACGGACGCCGCTCTGAACCCGGGGAGTTCTGGCGGCGCACTCGCGGACGCGAACGCACGCGTCGTGGGCATAAACACCGCTGTGGCCGGCATCGGCCTTGGCCTTGCTGTCCCTGTGAACTCAACAACCAGGCGGATCATCGCGTCCCTGATGCAAGACGGCCGTGTCCGCCGTGCCTACCTCGGGCTCATCACGAAGCCCGCTCCCCTGCCGCCCAAGTTCCGCGAACACGGCAGCTCAGGGCGGGGCATCCGGGTGGTGGAAGTGGTACCCGGGGGGCCCGCTGACCGAGCCGGCCTTCGCGTCGGTGACCTGCTGGTCTACGCGGGCGGACAGCCTGTCGACGGCGCCCAGGCCCTGCAGCGGCTAATGTTCGCCGAGGCCATCGGCCGCCCGTTTGCGATCACGGCGCTGCGCAACGGTGCACTTGTTGATGTGATTACTGAGCCGGCGGAGCTGGTTGGCGCCTGAACCGACACGGATCATCCCACGATCCCGTCATGATCGTGCCGTTCTTTTCCACAGCCAGCCCAAACGTGTCCCCTTGTCCACAGAACCTCGCTCGCCATAGCGGGCGTCGGCCCAGTTAACCGACTGTGGATCGCAGAGCCGGCCGCGCCGCGGCCGGGAGCCCTGGAGGGACTGCGATGAACGAAGCACAGCTAACCGTGGTCGGTTACGTGGCAAGCACGCCGGCCCTGATAGTGACGAAGGCCGGGCAGTTCGTTGCGAACATGCGCGTCGGAGTGACACCCCGGCGTCAGGACAAGGAAACGGGTCAATGGTCTGACGGGGACACCTCGTATGTCACCGTGACGTGCTGGCGGGCGCTCGCGACTAACGTCGCCGCGTGCCTGCGAAAAGGCGACCCCGTCGTGGTCAAGGGACGGATGCGGGTACGGCAGTTTGACGACAAGGACGGAAACCAGCGGACTGCGGTCGAAGTGGACGCGTCCACGCTCGGCCACGATCTCACCCGCGGCGTGGCCCATTTCCTGCGGACCAAGCGCTCACCGGGCGACGCGCCCTCGCTCAAACTCGCCCAGCAGCTGGCCGCGGGCGGTCCCCCCACGGCAGGCGATGACCGGTTCGAGCCTGGCGGGCACTCAGCGAACGGCTGGCAAGGACGGCCAGGGAATGAGCTGTCCGTGGCTGAGCGCTTCGCGGCTGAGCGGTCCGCGGCTGCGCCTTTCGGCGATAGCGAGCCGGGAGAAACGGCAGACGATCCGCAGCCGGGGCACGTTCCGGACGATGAGTTCTCCGGCGCCGATCTGTTCGACGATGCCGGGATCGAGGCATCGTCAGCCGGCTTCGTAACCGGCGGGGAGGGCGCTGGCAGTGGCGAAGTCAACGGTCCTGACGACCCCCTGCCTGGCTCGGATGGAACGGATGCGCAGCAAGCTGGCCGGGCCGCCTGACCCGCCCAGTCAGCCGCCGCGCCGGCCCTCGCGCCAGGAACCCGTCACGTCCAGATGACGCCTCGCATCGGTGCGGTCTCCTCCAATCGTTCATCCGCCGCGGGCCAGGCATCCAAGGCTGGCGGCGGGGGGAACGCCCCATGCCACCGTGCACCACCCTGCCGCCTGGCACGGCCCCGGTCGGCCTCGACCATGCGTGTTGTTTCGAGCGCACGTCGGCCTGGGGGGTGTCTTGCAGATCTTTGGTGACGCGGATCGGAGCCCGGACGGTGACCGGGGTTGTGGACGGCGCTGTCGTCGCCGATAGCTCCACTATCAGCTCCTCGAGAACGACCAGGGCCTTGGCCGGTCGCCGCTTGGATCACCGCCCGCATCCACCGAGATCTGCGGGACACGCCCCAGGGGCGGCGATGAGCTCGCTGGCTACCCCGCCGCCAGCGGTCGGGCGCCGCTGCTAGGCGTATCCCGTAGCTGCGCCGCTCCGAACCACTTTGGCCGCAGCGCCGCTCCGAACCTCGCCCGTCCGGGTGCCTCGTGGTGTCTGGCCCGTTCCCGTCCGGGTGCCTCGTGGTGTCTGGCCCTTTCCGGCCGGGGTGCCTCGTGGTGTCTGGCCCTTTCCGGCCGGGGTGCCTCGTGGTGTCCCGGCCGGGCTTGCCGGGCGCATGGGACCTGGTCTGGACCATGCCTACCGTTCCGGAGTGGTGCGGTCTGCTCCCTAGCCTCGACCGGCCCGTGGACCCGGGCCGACGTGGCCGCGATGCTTCGCGGCCTCGGGCCCGGAGCCGGCCTGCGGTGCAGCCCGGAGCCGCCGGCCTGCGGTGCAGCCCGGAGCCGCCGGCCTGCGGTGCAGCCCGGAGCCGCCGGCCTGCGCGGCCTCGGGCCCGGAGCCGGCCTGCGGTGCAGCCCGGAGCCGGCCTGCGGTGCAGCCCGGAACCGGCTGCGGTGCAGCCCGGAACCGGGCCGCGCGAGCTGTCTAGCCCGGACCCGGCCTGCGGTGTCTGGTCCGGACTTGGTCGACGCGGTGGGTGCTGCCTTACGGTGAATCGCTGGCCGGGATCTGCCGGGCCGCAGCAGCGGAGCTCTGGGCGCCGGGTAGCGCGGGTCACGGGTGCCAAGCATGATGGCGCTTCGCCCCCGTCGGTGTCGCTGCGTGGCTCAACATACTTGTTTTCTTAGCCGCCTGCACAGATTGCATCTATCATGTTACTCAATGTGACGACCCCTAACAGCTGCAGGACCAGGGCATGGAGCCACGGGACTGGGAGTGGAAGGCATGTCACCCGTTCATCAGGTTGCGATCCGGCGCGGGGCACGCCGCGGCCTGGGTCGGTTAATGGCACGATGGCTTACGCACCTGCCGCTCTTTGACCAGCGGCCGCCGCTGGTTGGCTATCTGCTAGCGGTAGTAGGCGCGGATGTCGCGCTTATCGGCTGGGGGATAGCCCGCACCCCGCTGCGTACCGGGAATTTCGCGCTTTTCGTGTCGTTGCTCGCCTGCAGCGCCGTATGCATCGAGGCCACCAGGCGGCTCGGGATGCCGGCCGGGGTCTCGCGGGATCTGCTCTCCGCATGGTGGCTGCCTATCGCCCTCTTGCTTCCGCCGCTTTACGCACTGCTGGCGCCGTTGCCGATCAGCTTCCTGCTTCAGCTGAGAGTCAGGCGCACGCTAGCTTTCCGCCGCGTCTTCAGCGCCGCCGTCCTTGGTCTCGCTGGCGCCGCGGCGTCTGTCACCTTCGAGTGGCTCGGTGCTCGGATCGCGGGGGACACCGCACTCGGGGACCCTGACGTCTGGCTCACCTATCCCGCCATGCTGACGGCGGCTGTCGCCTGCGCGGTGCTGTTCACCATCGTGAACGTTGCCCTGGTCGCTGTCGCCGCGCATCTAGCCGAGCGGCGGACGGCATGGCTGGGAGCGCTCTGGGACAGGGAAAGCCTGCTCCTCGATGTTGCCGAACTCTGCCTGGGCGTGCTCGTCACTATCGCCTGCGTGGAAAGCCCGGCGCTGTTGTTCGTCGCGCTGCCGCCCGTAGTCGTGCTGCAGCGGAGCCTGCTGCACAAGCAGCTACGGGCGGCAGCGCGCATTGACGCGAAGACCGGCCTGCTCAACGCGGCAGCCTGGCAGCGGGAGGCGGACACCGAGATCGGCAAGGCAGTTCGCGGGAGGGAACCGCTCGCGCTCCTGCTTATCGACATCGATCATTTCAAGAGGGTCAATGACACCTGCGGTCACCTCACAGGCGATCAGGTGCTCGCCGGGCTGTCCGCGGCGCTGCGCGTGCTTGTCCGTGCATGCGATCTCGTTGGCCGGTTCGGCGGCGAGGAGTTCGTCGCACTGCTGCCGCGGACCAGCGTCGCCGGGGCGCACCGGGTGGCCGAACGGATGCGGGCCC
This sequence comes from uncultured Actinomycetota bacterium, assembly GCA_963727015.1. Classification (GTDB taxonomy): domain Bacteria; phylum Actinomycetota; class Actinomycetes; order Streptosporangiales; family Streptosporangiaceae; genus DATFVJ01. Next base: position 190,114 of record CAVSEV010000015.1, read on the forward strand.
GGATCAGCGAGGTGGCCGTCCAGGTCGAGGAGCACACGGTCACGGTGACGGTATCGATCGGCGTGGCAATGCTGGCGGCCCATGGCAACGACCTGTTCGAGCTTCTTGCGGCGGCCGATCTTGCGCTCTACCGCGCCAAGGAAGCGGGCCGCGACCGGGTATGCGTGTATACCCCTGGCGATGCAGGGACCGCGCGGCTCGGTGGCCGGAACGCCCCGGAACCAGATGCCGGCGTTGGTTAGGGTTCGTGTGGCGGCCCGGAACCGCATGCTGAGCCTGCGAAGGCTAGGTACCGCATGTAGGTGAATATCGGGACATACTGGTCATGACGGCGGCGGCGCCCGGCCTAACGGCCGGGACGGTTACGAGCAGCCCATACTCTTGATGCCATGCCCGAGTTCATCTACCAGATGCGTGCTGTGCGCAAGGCGCACGGCGACAAAGTAATTCTCGACGACGTCACGCTCGCCTTCCTGCCTGGGGCCAAGATCGGCGTGGTCGGGCCGAACGGCACAGGCAAGTCCACCCTGTTGAAGCTTATGGCTGGGATCGAGCAGCCGTCGAATGGTGAGGCCCGGCTGATGCCCGGGTACACGGTCGGGATCCTGGAGCAGGAGCCGAAGCTCAACGAGGACAAGACGGTACTCGGCAACGTGGAAGAGGGCGTCGCGGAGACCAAGGCGCTGCTCGACCGCTACAACGAGATCGCGGAGAAGCTGGCGGTCGACTACTCGGACGAGCTTCTTGGCGAAATGGGCCAGCTGCAGGAGCAGCTCGACCACCGGGGCGCCTGGGATCTCGACAGCCAGCTCGAGCAGGCGATGGACGCCCTGCGCTGCCCACCGCCCGACGCCGAGGTGGGGATCCTTTCTGGCGGCGAGCGGCGGCGCGTCGCGCTGTGCAAGCTGCTGCTGTCCCAGCCGGACCTGTTGCTGCTCGACGAGCCGACCAACCATCTTGACGCCGAGAGCGTGCAGTGGCTGGAACAGCACCTGGACAAGTATCCGGGCACCGTGGTGGCTGTCACGCACGATCGGTACTTCCTCGACAACGTGGCCGGCTGGATCCTCGAGCTTGACCGTGGCCAGACCCATCCGTACGAGGGCAACTACTCGACCTACCTGGAGAACAAGGCGGCCAGGATCAAGGTCGAGGGCGCCAAGGACGTCAAGCGCCGCAAGCGCCTGGAAGACGAGCTCGAGTGGGTGCGCGCGGCGCCGAGAGCGCGGCAGGCCAAGAGCCGGGCGCGGCTGGAGCGGTACGAGGAGATGGCCGCGGAAGCCGGCAAGCACAGGAAACTGGACTTCGAGGAGATTCAGATACCACCCGGCCCCCGGCTTGGCAGGCTCGTGGTCGAGACGGAGCATCTCACCAAGGGCTTCGGTGACCGGGTGCTGATCGAGGACCTGAGCTTCTCATTGCCGCAGGGCGGCATAGTCGGCGTCATCGGGCCGAACGGCGTCGGCAAGACCACGCTGTTCAAGATGATCGTGGGCGAGGAGCAGCCGGACGCTGGTGTCATCCGGGTAGGCGACACGGTGGTGATCTCCTATGTGGACCAGTCGCGCGGCCGGATCGCGCCAGACAGGAACGTGTGGGAGGTCATTTCAGACGGCGAGTCCTACATCCGCGCGGGCGGGGTCGAGATACCGAGCCGTGCCTACGTCGCCGCGTTCGGTTTCAAGGGCCCGGACCAGCAGAAACCGGCTGGCGTGCTGTCGGGCGGGGAGCGGAACCGGGTCAACCTGGCCCTCACCCTCAAGCAGGGGGGTAATCTCCTGCTGCTCGACGAGCCGACCAACGACCTCGATGTGGAGACCCTTTCCTCGCTGGAGAACGCGCTGCTCGACTTCCCCGGCTGCGCTGTGATCACCAGTCACGACCGGTGGTTTCTTGACCGCGTTGCCACCCACATCCTGGCCTGGGAGGGCGACGCCAACTGGTTCTGGTTCGAGGGCAACTTCGACGCCTACGAGAAGAACAAGATTGAGCGGCTGGGTGCCGAGGCAGCCCGTCCTCACCGGGTGACCTACCGCAAGCTCATGCGAGGCTGATCGCCGAGCGCATCCCGCCCGGCCGGCATGCCAGCGGCGTCAAAGCGTTACCTGAACGGCTGCGCGGGGTGACAGCCGTCCGCCGCGGCGACGCGGACCGGCGACGTGGGACCGGCGACGTGGGCCGGCGACGCGGACCGGCGACGCGGGACCGGCGCCAGGTTTGACGCACTCCCGGCTGCCGCGCGCGCCACCTACTGCGGGGCCAGCGGCAGCGTCTTCGTGCCAGCCTCCCCGCGTCCGGGTGAGTTGATCAGGCCACCTGCGGCCATCACAAGGTAGTCCCACAACTGCGCGTCCAGTTGCGGTTCGAGCCGCAGGTCATCGAGGGCCGTGCGCATATGACGCAGCCAAGCGTCCCGCTCTTCTTCGCCGATCCGGAACGGGGCATGGCGCATGCGCAGCCTCGGATGGCCGCGCTGCTCGCTGTAGGTGCGGGGCCCGCCCCAGTACTGAATCAGGAACAACCGCAGGTGCTCCTCGGCCGGTCCCAGATCCTCGCTCGGATATACCGCCCGCAACAACGGATCATCGGCGACCTCGGCGTAAAAACGGCTGACGAGACGGCGGAAGGTGTCCTCGCCGCCTACCGCCTCGAAGAAGGTGAGTTCTGTTGAGTCATTCATGGCTGGTCACAAGGGTAATGCGCGGTCACGCGGGCTTGACCGTGTCTCAGCGGCCGCCGTGGAGCGCTCATTGGGCGTGGCGCGCTCAGCCGTCGCTGTGGTCTGCTCATTGGGCGTGGCGCGCTCAGCCGTCGCTGTGGTCTGCTCATTGGGCGTGGCGCGCTCAGCCGTCGCCGTCGAGCGCCGCCAGCGGCACGTTGTTGCTCTCGAGGGCGATCTTCAACCGCTCGCGAAGCTCTCTGGCGACTTCCCACTGCTTGAGCGGCACCGTCTTTGCGACCAGCCGCAGCACGACGGCGCGGCCGGACAGTGCCTGCACGCCCCAGACCTCTGGCTCCTCCAGGATGACCGGTTGCCAGAGCGGCTCGGCCCACATGGTTCGCGCGGTTTCCTTCATGATCCCGCGGACCCTGGCGATGTCCTGATCGTATTCGACCGGCAGGTCAATGACCGCTCGCGACCAGCCTTGGGATTCGTTTCCTATCCGGTCGATCGTGCCGTTGCGGATGTGCCAGACAACACCGTTGACGTCACGCAGCCTGGTGACACGAAGGCCCACGGTCTCTACCGTCCCGGTGGCCGTGCCTGCGTCGATGACGTCCCCGACACCATACTGATCTTCCACCAGCATGAAGATTCCCGACAAGAAGTCCCTGACCAGGCTCTGCGCGCCGAATCCCACCGCGATACCGAGCACCCCCGCGCTGGCCAGTACCGGCGCGAGATTGAAGCCGAGGTAACCAAGAATGTAGATGCCGGCGATGCCGAAGATGACCGCGGAGGAGATACTGCGGAGGATCGAGCCGAGCGCGTAGGCGCGCTGCTTGCGCCGCTCGGTGAAAAGCAGTTGCGCGGCTGCGCCAGGCGCGCGCTTGCGGCTTGCGATTGCCATGCCCGCGGCCCGGTTGGTCAGCCGGGTAATCACCCGGTGGGTGAGCATGCGCGCCACGAGCGCGAGGATCACCACAAAGACGATCCGCAGCACGACGTTGATCGGGTCGGCGAAGTATTCCGCCACCAGCCTGGACGCGCCTGCGTCGTGCGTCAGGTCCCAGACCAGGCGGCACGCCACACGTGGGTCGCGGCCGCAAGCGGCGACCAGGCTGTCCGGTACCGCGCCCGCGACGGGCACGTCCGGCGCGAGGGCAGTCACCGTGGTTCCCCTTCCATGCCGGGGGAGCGACGGGCCGGTCGGTCAAGGCCGCCGCCGTGGCCGATCGGTGATCCCGTCTGCGGACTGACCCTCATACTGGCCGATGCCGCGGTTCCCTCGCACGTCGGATGGGGATACCGGACGTTATCCAGCCGGCGCCCCCGCCGTGTCCAAGACATGTGCGACCTTCGAGGCCGCGCCGGCCGGGTCGTCAACGCGGTGCATGCATTCGCCCCACGACCACCAGTAGTACCAATCGTGGAGGCCTGCCGGTGAGGGTGCGCACGTGACGTTTTCACGCATCGTCGTCGCCAGTGGATTGACGACACGAACGAATGCCACTCCTGACCCTGTCCGGATCACCCTGGCCACCAGCCCGCGGGAATCCAGTTCATCCGCGAGGTCCTTCAGGTAGGCCAGCGCACCGTGGCAATGGCGGCGTACTCCGTCGTCCGCACCACGGGCCCCTGGCGGCCCGGTTGCGGCGGCAGGCCTGGTCCCGTCGCTGCGCTGGGCCATGGCGCCTGATCTGGCTGTCCTGCCCGGATCTGCAATGCCGTCATGCGCGTCCATGGCATGCCTCCCTCTCATCCAGTCCCCTTCAAGTGCACGTCACGCTTGCTGACGTGTTTGCCGTCACGATCACTCTTGCGGGCCCATTTCTGGTACAAATCGGACAGATCTTCACATCCCATGACCAAAGCCCGTATTGACGATCCATCACCGAGTGCAAATTGAGATCACCTTACGTAGTCATAGCAGGTCAGCTGTAATCGTCTGCCCCATGAAGTGGGCTACGCATTACGCAACATGTGAAATGAGAATCGCAATATGGATACAGTGCGGTCAAACACTGTGACCCGGCAGGCGTTCAGGATCTATGCGTGGCAGGGAAGGAAGGTCCACCTCGGTGCCAGGATCATTCGCCATGATCCGGTGAGCATCGTGTGATCGAATTGATTACGTGCCATTCTGGTTGGCGGAGAGCAACTAGTACGTCACGCTGCGTTAGATAGAATGGTCCGGCCGGGGTCAGGCGAGCAAAAGCTAGGGGGAAGGGGCCGGTATGTCTGGGCAGTACGGCGCGACCGCCGCTCGACATGTCAGATCGTGTGCGGAGCCACACGATACGGAAGTCCCGTCCGTAAGGCCAGCTGACCTGGCGGGCGGCGACATGCAGAAAGAAGCCATCATTGCGCGCAGGATCCGAGCCCACGGCCTGGTTGCCGGGCGCACGACAGCCGCGATCGCGGCCTCCATCCACGACGAGTGTGAACCCGTGTTCGGCACAACCTGGATCCGGGCTTACCGGCTCGCTTGTGGCACGGCGCTCGCCGACATCGTCGAGCAGGTCAAGGCCTGGTATGAGCATGAGGGCCGCAGCGCGCCGCGCTTCAGCGAGACCCTGCTGTCCGCGTATGAGAGCGGCCACAAGCGCCCGGGGGCCGAATACCTGCACTACCTATGCGCGGTGTACCGCGCCGACCCGGCTGATCTCGGTTACGCGGCCGGGTGTTTCTGCGGTCGCAGTCACAGGTGCGCGGTCCCGGCGGGCGATCGGGTCAATGGCAGCGAGCGCGACTCTGCTGGTGCAATGGCGGACGCAAGCCGCGGCCGCGAAGGCGCGGGTGCCGCATCCGCGTCGGGGGGCAGCGGCGTCTGTGATCACTTTGGCCTCACAGGCGAGGAGCATGAGGACGTGTTACGACGAACCTTGCTTCAGCTGATCGCCGGGTCGGGCGTGTCATTGGACAGCCATTTCTTCGGCGCCGTCGATGGTGTCAGGCGCCATCTCGATGACACCCTGCTGAGGAGCGGCGTCGCCGCCACCACACTGGACCAGTGGGAGGAGGCCGCGGCCGGTTACGGGCGCCAGTACATGACCGTGCCGCCGCTCCGCCTGATCTGCGATGTCCTCCTTGATCTCAGCGACGTGCGAAGGATGTGCGAGCAGCGGCAGTCGATCGAGTCGCAGGAGCGGCTGTGCCGGCTGGCTGCCCAGCTTGCGGCGCTGACAGGGATGACGATGATCGATGTCGGTGACCACCGGCTGGCCAGGTCGTTCTTCCGCACCGCGCGCACGGCGGCAGACGAGACCGGAGACAGGGCACTGCGTGCCTGGGTCGTCGCCAGGGAGGGACTGGTGCCGCTGTATTACGGCGACGCCCGTGAGGCGCTGCGGCTCGCCCGCATCAGCCAGGACCTGGCGGGCCGGACGCCCTGCGCGGCAGGCGCGCTGGCTCCGATGATCGAGGCACGTGCCCTCGCCAAGGCCGGCGCGGGTCGCCCGGGTGCGGCAGAACAGGCCCAGCGCGCGATCACCCGTGCGCACACGGCTTTCGGCCAGCTGGCTGAGGACCAGCGGGCCGACACCGCCTTCGGGTACACCGAGCGGCAGTTGCTCTTCCATCAGGGCGAGGCTCTTGCCGCGCTTGGTGCTCCGGATGCGGACCAGGTGCTCGCCGACGCGCTCAAGGCATATCCGGCGACCGAACGCCTGGACCGCTCACTGATCCACTTCGATCGCGCGATGTTCAGGCTCATTCGCGGCGAGGTTGAGGAGGCACTGCGGATCGGCGAGACGGTGATCAGGGATCTGCCCGCCGACCATCGCCCCGAGATCGTGCTTAACCGGGCCAGGCAGCTGGTCTATGCTGCTGACACCCAGACTGGCAGCGGCGCCAAGGCGCAGCGCCTGCGTGACCAGATCGCCGCGCTTCCCGCGGCGGTGAGCGCTTAGCCAGCTGAGCGGAACCCGCGGCCGGCGTCCGGCCAGGTAGGGGTGGTGGGCGCCGGTGCTGCGCAGGCGGATCAAGGACATGCGTGATACCGCCCGGGCCCGTTAATGTGTAACGATCGCATTCATGCCGGCCGCTACCGCTACGGCGCCGAAACTGCTCGCCATCAGCGACCTCCACATAGGCTACCCGGAGAACCGGGAGATCACCGAGAACCTGCGCCCGCAGTCTCCCGCCGACTGGCTGCTGGTGGCAGGTGATGTCGCTGAGCGGATCGCCGACATCGCCTGGGCCCTGCGAACGCTTAAGAAGCGGTTTGCCACGGTCGTGTGGACGCCAGGCAACCATGAGCTCTGGACGCCGCGCGGCGATTCGGTGCAACTGCGCGGGGAGGAGCGGTACCTGCACCTGGTGGAATTGTGCCGGGATATCGGCGTCCTCACCCCCGAAGACCCTTTTCCTGTCTGGGATGGCCAGGGCGGGGCGGTGACGATCGCGCCGATGTTTCTGCTCTACGACTACACGTTCCGGCCAGAAGGCGCCGAAACCAAGGAGGCCGGGCTCGCGGCCGCCTACAAGACGGGTGTGGTGTGCACCGACGAAAGGCTGCTGCACCCAGATCCCTATCCGAGCCGTGAGGCCTGGTGTACGGCCAGGCTCGCGGTTACGCAGCGCAGGCTGGCCGACCGTGATCCGGGCCTGCCGACCGTGCTCGTCAATCATTTCCCGCTCATCCGCGAGCCGACGAGGATCTTGCGCTTTCCCGAATTCGCGCAGTGGTGCGGCACCGAGCGAACCGCCGATTGGCATATCAGGTACGGCGCGATAGCAGTCGTGTACGGCCATTTGCACATCCCGCGGACAACCTGGCATGACGGAGTCCGGTTCGAGGAGGTCTCATGCGGCTACCCGAGGGAGTGGCGCCAGCGCCCGGCTGCGCCGGGGATCCCGCGCCAGATACTCCCGGTGGACTGGGGCGGCGACGTGGCCAGGGGCAGCGGCCGGACGGCGCACGACACCGGATGAACGGCGCAGGACAGCGGCGCAGCAGCGCACGATAGTGGGCAAACGCCGCAGGACGGGCCGGCCGGGGATGAGCCGCAGGACGTGCTGGCCGGGGATGATGGGCGGCGGGCGGAAGCGTCCCGTGCCTAAGCGCGCCCGAGGATGCGGGCGCGGCCCATGGCAGGTCCGGCCGTGAAGGTTCGCTGGCCATGTGGCGGGTGATTCGTTGACACCAGGGCCGATATGGCTCGAACAAGAAGAAATCCCTTTTAACACGTGTTAACTAGACAAAACATAATGAACCATCCGAATGTGACAGATTCTTGACGCTACGCATAGCTACTGACATAATGCACCTTGTATCGAGCGCGGACCTGGCAAGCCGTCATCGAGTGGTTGTCGCCTGTCAGGAGGACTGATGAAGAAGATCATCGTGCGTAAGCCAGGCACGGTGCGGCTGACCGGAATCGCTACCACACTCCACTGCAGTAGGTAGCAGGCAGGCGCGGCGACACATCCCGTGGGACTTGGTCTGGCACGTGCAGGTGATCAGGGCTCGCCGGCTGTGACGGGGTACAAAATGTGCCGGACCCAACTTGTTGGGGGATCCGCCGGGCTGCTGCCGGGGTCAGGTGAGGCCCGGGCAGCAGCCCGGCGACCGTCGTGGCCGCGGTCGTGCGCGCTGCTGCCCCGCGCACTGCCGCTACCCCGCTTACGCTGGCTGCCCGGGGAATTCCGGCTGCCGTGCGCGATCGCGCTCCCGCTCCGTCTTCCCATTGGCCGCCCGTCGCGCTACCTGTCACGATGCGGGCCAGGTTCGCTGCCACGAGACGTCGTCCGCTCGCTCCTGCGTGCCTGGGCCAGCGAACCGCACCGGGAGCGGACGAGCAGGGAGTTTGCGCACCGCGCGGTCTACGGCGGCTCGCGCGCCGACCGGCAACGGCTGATCGCCGCCATGAACCTTCCGCCGCACCTCATCGCCCCTGTCGACGCCCATGCCAGGCTGCGCGGGCCGTACACGGCTGGCGGCCTGATCGTGCGCGCCGTGGCGGAAGCCGCGCTGCGCTCGGACCCGGCGCTCGCGCACCGTCACGACATCGAGATCCGGGCACTGGTGCCTGAACTGCGCGACGCGGTGCCGGTTCTCAGGGAGGCGCTTGCCGAGGCGGTGCCGCCCAGCCAGCGCACGCGCATATACCCAAGGCTGCGTACCAGGCGGCTCGCGCACGGCGTCGCCGACCTCCTTCGCGACTACCTGCTCGGTCTCGGCGGCGCCCCGCGCTCGCTGGTGATCGAGAACCTGCTGCACGCCGACCCGTCCGATCGAGAGCTAGTCGCCGTCCTGGTGCGCGGGCTCGACCCATCGCTGCTGACGGTCGTCGCGTGCGCGCCAGGCCCAGGTGCTGCCGCTGACGCTGATAACGGATCGCCGGGCGGCGCACCACAGGGGGTGCCAGCGGCAGCCGACCCGCTCGCGCACGCGCTTGCGGCGCACGCCGTCCAGGTCGAGATGGTCACGCAGGATCCGGTGCCCGGACGCCGCGGGGAACGCGCGGAACTTGACCGGGCAGACACCACGGCCCTCGCCCGGTGCTACGTCAGCGGCGACGGCGTCTGCGACGACCCGGCCCTGTTCGGTGCCTATGCACGCCTCAGCGACGCCGCGCGCGCCCGGCTGCACGACGCACGCGCCGACGAGCTCGCGCGCAGTGGCGAGGTGGCTGTCCGGCTGGGCGCCATCCCTTACCACAGGGAGCGGGGAACCGATCCGGCTGGTGCGGGCGTACGTGCCCTCGCGGAGGCGGCTGAGCACTGTTTTGCGGCCGGCTTTCACGACGCCGTGGCCGACCTCGGCGCACGCGGCCGGGCACTTACCGGCGCAAAGCGTGACCCGCGGCACTGGTGGCTGTTCACCTCGCTTGCCGCAGGCTCACTCGCGGCGCTCGGCCGCGGCGCCGCGGCGGAAGCGCTCTACGACGAGGCGCGGGCGGTCTGCACGGATCCGTCCGTGCACCGGGCCGCCGCGTACGAAACGGCGATGCTCTATGCCCGCCACCACGATCCGTCCCGCCGCGACCCGGTGACCGCGCGGCTCTGGATCAACGAGGCGATCACGCTCGCGGCCGCGCTGCCAGATCCGGCCGAGCGCGCCTTCAACCTCGCATTCAGCAAGAACGGCAGCGCCCTCATCGAGATGCGGCTCGGCAATGCCACCCAGGCGGCCGAGCTGGTCGATGCGGCCCTCACTCTTTTTGATCATGAGCTGCCGGCCTGCAGCCACCCGCTGGACCGCTGTTCCCTGCTCGCCAACCGCGCCCGGCTGCTGACCATGGGCGGCGAGCTGCAGGTGGCACTGGCCGTTCACGACGGCCTCGTTGCCCTCGACCCGACCTACGGGGAATATCACTTCGAGCGGGGCAACGTGCTGCACCTGCTCGGCCGCGACGACGAGGCGCTCGCTGCATACGCGGCGGCGCAGCGGCTGTCCCTGCCCTTCCCCGAACTGCATTACAACCGCGCCGACGTCCTCGCCGCGCGCGGCGAGGAAGACGCGGCCCTTGCCGATCTTGACCGGGTACTCGAACTTGACCCCGACTTCCTCGATGCCTACATCAACAGGGCTGGCATCCTCGCCGCCCGCGGTGATGGCGCCGCGGCCTGGCAGGATGTGAACGCCGGGCTCGCGAGGGATCCTGGCAACCCCTACCTGCTGTGCGTCGTCGGCCAGCTTGAGGCCGCGAGCGGCCAGGCGGCGGCGGCGCGCGCCGCCCTGGACGCGGCTGTCGCGTCGTGTCCCGGCCTGGCGGCGGCATGGGCCAGCCGTGCCGCACTCGACCTGGAAGCAGGAGATCCGGACGCGGCTGCGGCCGACCTCACCCAGGCGCTCGAGCAGGGTGAGGATGCGATCCTGCTGTTCAACCGGGCCGTCGCGCACAAGGCCGCCGGGCGGCCGCACGCGGCGCGGGACGACGCCGAACGCGCGCTGGAGCTGAATCCCGGCGACGTGGCGACTCTCGCACTGCTCGCCGAGGTCACTCCCTGATCTTCAGGCCGGTGGAATGTGCCAGGGACGCGGGGCGCAGGCCAGGGCTACCGCGCCGCTGCCCGCGAGCGGGCCGTGACCAGCCTCCCGCTCGCGCGTGCATGACACCGCCCGTTGGCAGATGGGGTAGCGGATGCACATCTCACCGGACACACTGGATCTCGGGCGCATCTTGCGGGGCTGCCCGCTGGCCCGCGTGCCGCGCCGCATGGAGGTGTCATTGCGACGAGTTCTGCTGCTCAACGCCACGTATGAGCCGATGACGACGCTGGGCATGCAGCGGGCGGTCTGCCTGGTGCTCGGCGACAAGGCAGACGTGGTGCACGACGACGCCTCGGGCGCCGTGCTGCACGCGGCCTCGATCGCACTCGCGGTTCCCTCCGTCATCAGGCTCCGCAGGTACGTGCGGGTACCTTACCGGCACCGGGTCCCGCTGACCCGGGCCGCGCTGATGCGCAGAGACGACTACCGGTGCGGGTACTGCGGCCGCCGGGCCGAGACGATCGACCACGTGGTGCCGCGCAGCCGCGGCGGCACGCACACCTGGGAGAACTGCGTCGCCTCGTGCATGGCGTGCAACCACCGCAAGGCCGACCGGCTGCTCGAAGAGCTTGGCTGGACCTTGCGCTCGGTGCCGGTGGTGCCCCGCGGCGTGCACTGGCGGCTGATCGGTGCGCACCACGACGGTGATCCGCAGTGGGCGCCCTACCTCCCCGAGCCGAACGCCGCTTAGCGCGTGTTTGAAGGTTTTTGGATCTTGGACGGCGTGTCTGCGTGACCATGAACGTCGACGTCATCAGGGTGGCCGGGTGTCTCGGCAGCGGCGGTACCCCTCGGACTTGACCGACGAGCAGTGGGCGCTGGTTGGGCCGCTGCTGCCGGCGCCGGGGACTGGCGGCTGACCGGAGAAGCATCCACGCAGGTCCATTGTGGACGGGATCTTGTACGTGGTGCGGACTGGCTGCGCCTGGCGATACCTGCCGAGGTGATGCTGGCCGCGCTGCGGGAGCAGGCCCGGGTCCAGCAGGGCCGCAATCCCCGGCCCAGCGCCGGGATCATCGACTCGCAAAGCGTCAAGGGCGCGGACACCGTCGGACGCGACAGTCGTGGTTACGACGCCGGCAATCATGCCGGGCTGGCGGTTATGCCGGGCCGGGCGGTGTGGTCAGGTGCTGCCGCAGGTGAGTGGGGCGGGGATCGTGAGATGCCCGGCATAACCACAGGGCTCTCAAGGAAGGCCAGCAGGGCGTCGGAGGCGCGGTAACGGCTTCGGCCGGCAACACCATGACCAGCCGCATCGCCCGAGGCGAACCCGCCACACGGCAACAACGCTGGCACTGGCCCGACGAATCATGACCGCGTCTCAAACACGCGCTAAGAGGAACGCCCAGTCTCGCCAGGAGACCCATTGACAAAAGATTTTTTTACGTAAAGACTGATTTTCGTCATGAGAGACGTCGTCTACCTCGACCAGATCGAGCAGGCTGAGGTCCTGCTCAAGCCGCAGCGGATCGAAGTGCTGCGGCAGCTCGCCGAGCCCCGGTCGTGCACCGAGGTGGCGGTCGAGCTCGACCAGACCCCGCAGCGGGTCTACTACCACGTGAAGCGCCTGCTGGAGGCCGGCCTAGTGTGCCAGGTGGCCGAGCGCCGGGTGCGCGGGATCCACGAGGGGATCTACCAAGCGGCCGGCCGGTCCTACTGGCTGTCCCCGAGCTTGGTGGGCCCGATCGGGCTGCGCCAGACCCGCGACCGGCTCAGCCTGGGCTACCTGGTCGACCTGATGGAGGACGTCCAGGCGGACGTCGCCGCGCTCGACCTCACCCGGCAGGACCTGCCTTCGATCGGCGTGTCCGGAGACATCCGGGTGCGCCCGGAGCAGCGCAAGGCGTTCCTCGACGAGCTGCAGCAGACGCTGCAGGACCTGTTCACCCGCTACGGCGGTGCCGAGGGCGACGCGTTCCGCCTGGCCGTCGCCTGCTATCCGAAGGGAGATCCCGATGACCGAGCCTGACCTGCGCTTGCGCGCGGTCGTTCCGGCCCCACCGAAGGTCGTGTACGAGGCGCTGACCGACCCGGCCGCGCTGCGCGTGTGGCTGGCCGAGCACGCCGACGTCGACCTGCCCGGCAAGTACGAGTTCTGGGGCCGCTTCACGCCGGACGGCGCTAAGCCGCACCAGCGCGTGCTGCATGTGGACGAGCGCACCATCCGGTTCGCCTGGACCGTCGACGGTGTCGAGTCCACAGTGCAGTTCGAGCTGGCCGAGGACGAAGGCGGCACGCTGGTGACGCTGAGCCAAAGCGACCTGCCGAGTTTCGCGGAGGTGCTGGCCGACACGGCCGGTGCCCGTGGCGCGCTGCAGACGTTCTGGTCGCTGGCGATCGCCAACCTGGCGGACTATCTGGCCGGCCGTGAGCTGACGCCCAAGTGCGACTTCACGTCGAACGAGTTGCATGCTTCGGTGGTGATCGACGCGGCACCGGACGAGGTGTTCGACTCGATGACCCAGCCGGAGCAATTCCACCGGTGGTTCGGCGCCAACGTGGACATCGAGCCCTATGTGGGCGGCCGCTTCGCGATGGGTGGGTTCGAGCTGGACCCCGGGGGGGCCAAGTTCGTCGAGTTCGAGCCGGGCCGCAAGGCGACGCTGCGGTTCGCCGACGGCATGACCGACAGCTGGGAGCTGGAAGGCTCGGACGGCAAGACCCGGCTCACCGTGGTGCAGAGCGGGTTCGACCCCGCCAACCCGCCGTACCCGGGCTGGACCGGCTGGCTGGGCGGCCTCGCCGCGCTGCGGCGCTACCACGAACTCCCGCAGTGGCGCTCGATCTGGCGCCAGATCGAGATCGCCGGGGTACCCGAGGGCATGTTCAGCATCGACCAATGAGATGAGCGCCCCGGAACGCCTTCCGGGGCGCTCATCAACAACAGCTCACGGCTCGACGATGGCGGCTCAACCAGCGAGCTTAGGGCGTAAGAAATGATCCCTAACGGTTTGCACGGTCTGGCACTTCCCTGCAAGACCCACCCACCCTTGGGGGCGATGCCCCACTGACGATCTTGCCAGCTTGTCAAGGCCTGCGGCAGGGTGAATAGCCAATCTGTGGATAACTCGGTGGAGTGCGGCATCTCCGCACACACCACTCGCCGTCCGCGCCGCGGCAGCCGGCCGTTATGGCTGTGCGTCACCGGGGGGCCGACCCCCGGGATCCCCCCGCAGGCCCAGCCCGGTTCGCGCCGCGGCAGCCGTTATGGATCATTATGGGGGCGCGGTTAGCGCGGTGTTACATTCAATTTGCCGGACCGAACGGGGCAGAACGGAGCGCTGCCGTCATGCGCAGGGACATCTTCACCGAGGACCACGACGCGTTCCGTGACATGGTGCGGTCATTCATCGCCAAGGAGGTCGAGCCGTACCACGAGCAGTGGGACCGCGACGGCGTCGTGTCACGTGACGTGTGGCTGGCGGCGGGCCGCGCGGGCCTGCTCGGCATCGATTTCGACGAGCGATACGGCGGCGGCGGCAACCCCGACTACAGGTATTACGCGATCCTGAACGAGGAAATGTCGCGGGCAGGCGCATCCGGCCCTGGTTTCTCCGTGCACAACGATATCAACGGGCAGTACCTCCTGCGGCTGTGCACCCAGGAGCAGCGGGACCGGTGGTTTCCTGGCTACTGCTCTGGCGAGATCATCACCGCGATCGCGATGAGCGAGCCTGGCGCAGGCAGCGACCTGCAGGGCATCCGGGCTACCGCCGCGGACCGCGCTGACCACTACCTGCTCAACGGGCAGAAGACATTCATCTCTAACGGCCAGTTGTGCGATCTGGTCATCGTCGTGGCGCGGACCGGGGCTGAGGCCGGGCACCGGGGTATCAGCCTGCTGGTCGTCGAGCGTGGCATGGCGGGGTTCGAGCGCGGCAGGAACCTGGAGAAGGTCGGCCTGCACGCGCAGGACACCTCGGAGCTGTTCTTCTCCGATGTGCGGGTACCCAGGGGGAACATGCTCGGCGAGCCAGGCATGGGTTTCGTCTACCTGATGCAGAACCTGCCGCGTGAACGCGTCGCGATCGGCGCCACCGCGCTCGCGGGCGCCGAGTCGATCTTCGAGCAGACCCTCGAGTACTGCAAGCAGCGGCAGGCGTTCGGGCGCCCGATCGGGAAGTTCCAGCACAACAGGTTCGTGCTCGCGGAGATCGCCACCGAGCTCGCCGTCTCGCGGGCCTTCACCGACCGGGCCATCACCGAGCACAACGCCGGGCAGCTGAGCGCGGAAGAAGCCTCCATGCTCAAGTGGTGGAACACCGAACTGTCCAACCGCGTGATGGACAGGTGCGTTCAGCTGCACGGCGGTTACGGCTACATGCTCGAACACCCGGTCGCCAGGGCGTACGTGAACGCGAGAGTGCAGACGATCTTCGGAGGCACTACCGAGATCATGAAGGAAATAATCGGCCGGGGCCTGGGGCTGTGACGCCTTCCCGCCGTCTCCGCGGCTCCGGGCCGCCGGCTCGCGTGGTCACCTGGCTCGCCGTCTGGCTGTGCGGCCGGTGCGGCACTTCCGCACGTGACGTGCTCAACCAAGCCCCGCAGCGCCACGCCGATGACGAGCACGGTCGTGATCAGCCAGTGACCGCGCACGGCAGCGGCCGCGTCTGTGATGACTGCGTTCACGCAGCTCCAAGCAGGACGAACCGCTAGGCGTTCAACACGCGCCTCACGCCCGCTCGTCACGACCGGCCAGGTCGTTCGCTCGTCGGCCGGCCTGGGCAGCGCGAAGGCCTCGGGGCCAACGTGGTCGTCCGGCGCGCCCGTCTTCGCAGCGAACCGTTGGGAGGTAATGCCGTGGTGTCGCCAGGAGGATGATCACCGCGAGCAGGTACACCTCGATGAACGACCTGAAGTCGCCGACGTAGCTGCTCCAGGTGGTGGGGGTCAGGACGCAGACCTCGACCAGGTAAAGCACGAATGCGAGGCGTTCGTGGGCCGGTGCGGTCGTCGCGCGCAGCGACAGCAGTGCGGCGACGGAGACGCTGGCAAGGATGGTGAACTCAAGCAGCCAGGAGTCCAGCTTGGCGCAGTTTGTGGTGATGATGTGGCCGAAGTTGTACAGCACCGCGTGGATGCCGGCAGCGAAAGGCGCTCCGACGTTGCGGCCCCCGTCCGCGAAAAGGGGGAGTCTTCCCGTGGCGGCCAGCACCACGAGCTGCCACCCGGCGAAGATGGCCATTGGCACAACCCAGGTCAGGTCGCCGGTCCCGGGCCTGGCCCTGCGACGGCCCAGCTGAGCCAGCCGGATGACCGCGATGGCGGCGGGGACTACCAGGACGGTCTCCCTGGTGAGGGCGCCGCAGGCGAATAGCACCGTGGCCAGCACCGGGCTCCGTCGGCGGTAGGCGAGCATCCCGCCGAGCAGGCAGGCCGCGGCGAGCGGCTCGGCTGTGTCGCGGCTGAGGCTTGTGAGGAGCCCGAAGTAGGCAGGCAGCAGAAGCCCCCACAGGGCGTGGCGGCCGGACTGGCGGGCGAACAGGCCGCCAAGCACGCCCATGCCGGCGATGGCCAAGATGTTGACCACGACGAGGGCGACGGGCACAAAGTGCTGCTGGCCGAGCGAGATCAGCCAGGTGAGCGCCGGATAGCCGATCCGCGTGTACCGGTAGGGCTGGTCCATCGTGATGCCGAACGCGGTGCGGTGGAGGTTGGCTGGATCCAGGGCAAGTCGGTAGAAGAATTGGCCGTCGTAGCCATAGGTCGCCTGAAGGTGCACGCCCTTCGGCAGCTCGGTGGCATTCGCGTAATGGTTGCCGAGCATGATGAACGCGCTGATGTCGCCGCGCGCCCGGGTCCACAGGCGCACCATGACGAAGCAGGCCGCCGCCAGGAGGGCGACAAGTCCAGGGAGAGCGGCCCGGTTCGTCCTCGACCAGATCGCAGGCCCAGGTACCAAGGCGGACGCGCCGGCGCCTGCCGCGATCGCCCGCTCGTCGCTGGCTGACCTCAAGCGCACCGGGGAGCCTCCGGTGCGGGTCGCCTTACCCTGGGCCGACCGGCTCGCCCCTTCTGCCAGGACTCCTACCTCCTCGGAAGGCGCGGCGACGTCAGCATGCCACCACACTGCCAATGCGCGGATTGCCCTTTCCGCTGGCGGGACCATCATGAGCGACACATGTCCGCCCGATACGCTGTGTCACAGTATCGGGCGGACCTTAGCAACCTGTCATTGACACCTCAGAGAAACCTGCGTCCCCGGCGTTATGAAAGCGGCGTCATGAAAAGGGATGGTGAGTAGTCTGCTGGGCATGATCCCGCTGGCCCGCAGGGCCGATGCCTGACCCGGTGACGCCCAGCCGGAGGCCGCAGGCGGGAGGAGTGGCCGCAGCCGTCCGGTTGCCTGACACAGCCACGGCGCTGTCACCAGGCTCATCCGGCGGCTGGCTCGCGGCGAGGGCGGGGACCTGGTGGGCGCGCGGCGGGGGCTGGAGCGGGCCCGCCGTGCTTGCCGTAGCCGGGGTCGTGCTCTTTTTCACCTACCTGCAGTTGTCGCGCACCTATCCGGAGAACTCGGATGAGGCGAACATCCTGCTGATGGCGTCGGACATGCTGCACGGCAACCTGCTGCTGCACGGCTGGTCCATGTCGCACCTGTCGTTCTACACGACCGAGCTGCCGCAGTACATGGTGGTGGAGCTGGTCCGCGGGCTGAACCCGGACACGGCGCACGTCGCCGCCGCGATGACCTACACGCTTGCCGTACTGCTCGCAGCGCTGCTGGCAAAGGGGAAAGCGACCGGCAAGAACGCCGCGGTCCGGGTGCTGCTGGCGGCTGGGATCATGCTCGCGCCGCAGCTCGGTGTGGGTATCTTCGCCCTGCTGTTGTCCGTGGGGCATATCGGGACGGCCGTGCCCCTCCTGCTGATCTGGCTGATGCTGGACCGGGCCCGGCCTCGCTGGTATGTGCCGGTGGCGCTCGGCGCGGCGCTGGCGTGGGTCCTGGTCGCCGATTCCCTCGTGCTTGTCGCGGGGGTCGCGCCGCTGGTGCTGGTGTGCGGCGTGCGTGTGGCCCGGGAGCTGTCAAGAAACCCGGCGCCGGCCAGCGATCGCGCCAGCCGTGTCCGGCGGGCGCTGGCGGCGCGATGGTATGAGCTGTCCCTGGCCGGCGCGGCCCTCGTTGCTGTGGGTGTCTCGTCGATCGTGGTCAGGCTGATCCGTGCCGAGGGCGGGTACCTTGTCCACTCAGTCCCGGTTGGCATCGCCGGGGCCAGCAAGCTGCCCGCCCACGCCGGGATCACGGCTGAGGGACTGCTCGCGCTGTTCGGCGCTGGCTTCAACGGGCTGTATCCGGGCGCCGGGCTGACTTTCGCGCTGCCGCACGGCGGCGGGCTGGTCTTCGCCGTCCTGCACTTGGCCGGGGTGGCGCTGGTGGCCTGGGCGCTGTGGCTGGTGGCGCGACGGTTTCTGGCAGGGGCAGACCTGGTCGACCAGGTCCTGGCGGTCGCGGTGGCGGCGAACGTGGCTGTGTATCTGCCGAGCACCTTCGCTACCGGGGTGCTGAACGTGCGGGAGATGGCGGTGCTACTGCCGTTCGGCGCCGCGCTTGCCGGGCGCACGCTCGCGCCGCGAATCCGCGGCAGCAAGCTCGCGCGGGTGCTTGTGGCCGTGCTGATCGGCTACGGGCTCGGCCTCGCGCATGAAGTGGTCCAGCCATCGGTCCCGCCGGCCAATGAACGGCTTGCGGTATGGCTGGCAGCCCATCACCTGACATCCGGTCTTGGCGGCTACTGGGAGGCGAGCATCGTCACGGCCGATACCGGGGGCCGTGTCACGATCAGGGCGGTCTTGCCGGACACGGTCCAGCGGGACAGCTGGGAATCGAAGGACTCGTGGTATGACCGGCGTTCGGACCGCGCCGACTTTGTCGTCTTCGACAGCCAGCCGGGATTCTTTCACCGCTGGGTGCCTTACGGTCCCGTGCGGGCGAAATTCGGTCAACCCGCCCGCACCTACCATGTCGGCCAGTACACGATCATGGTCTGGGACAAGAACCTGCTGGCGCAGCTTGGCTGATTGTGAGCCTCTGGCCCACTTCGTGTTCTGATCCATCGGCGTTCTATGGGATTCACGGGGATCTTTCCAGACCTGCGCCGCCAAAAGGGGCAAGCCAGATATGGTCCGGATGTGATGCCAAATGGAACCCCTGGCACCCCGGGCGAGCTCCGGCCACTGTGGCGGAACCGCAAGATTATCGTCGCCACCGCGACAGGCGTGGCAGCAGTCGCAGCCATCATCGTCGCGGTGGCCGCGTCCGGCAGCGCCGCCCCGAAGACACATCCGCGCGCGGCTGGCTCCGCGACACCGGCCGCGACATCGGCGCGGACACCGGCCGCGACGCCGTCCGCATCGGCCTCCGCACGGCAAAGCCAGCCAGTCACCGCAAGCAGCGCCCTGGCGAGCCCGCCGCAGGCCCAGCCGCCAGCCAGGCCGCGCACAGCCGCCGCGCCAGCCAACCGGCATGCCGTACTCATCACCAAGGCACAACTCGGCACCGACTGGCCGCTCACCGTATCGTCGGGTTACGTGCGCTGCATCGTGGCCTCCAATGCCTACACCTTCATGGCCGCCACCACGGGCGGCAGAACCTACGCGCTCAACCTCGCAGCTCTCAAGCTCGGCTACCCGTCGATCACGGCAGTACAGATCCAGTCGGAGGATGGCACCGGTGAGCCGGCCGACGTGAGCCCATTGCAGGAGCGCGCGGCCAACCTGTGCTAGGGACACGCCCTAGCTAGCGGGCGCAACAGGGGTGCCTGACCTGGCCGATGTGGCGTCACAGTCACGCATAGGTATCTCTAGACCCCTTTGAGTAACGGTTCCCACGTCGGCGCCGATAACCAGATAGACGCGGTTGACGTGGGTACCCCCGAGCCCACGTCGGCCGCGTCTGCACGCTACCGGCGCCGTGCGCGATCGGTGCACCCGGCAGGGGCCGCCAGATAGCGCCGCCACATAGCGGCGAAAGGAAACGGCGCGCCATCGCGCCAGCCGTGGGGTCAAGCCTGCCGCGACCGCCCGCAGGCGGGTACCGTTCGGTTCATGACAGGTACGCAAGCTCCGCCGTTCGGCCGGATGCTGACCGCGATGGTCACGCCGATGACGGCCGATGGCTCTCTCGACTGCGACGGCGCCGCCAGGCTCGCCGCCTACCTCGTTGACGACATGCGCAACGACGGTCTCGTGATCAGCGGTACCACCGGCGAGTCCCCTACCACGACGGACGCGGAAAAGGAGCGCCTGCTCGCCACCGTGCTCGGCGCTGTCGGCGACCGTGCGACAGTCGTAACAGGCGTCGGGACCAATGACACCGCGCACACGATCGAACTGGCGAGGCAGGCGGAGCGGGCCGGAGCGCACGCCCTGCTCGCCGTTACCCCGTACTACAGCAAGCCGCCGCAGGCGGGCCTGCTCCGGCATTTCACCGCCCTGGCCGACTCGACCGGGCTGCCGGTCATGCTCTACGACATACCGGGCAGGACGGCGGCACCTATCGCCACCGAGACGCTCGTCAAACTAGCGGAACACCCGCGCATCGTCGCGGTCAAGGACGCCAAGGACGATCCGGGCGCGACGTCCTGGGTGCTCGCCCGGACGGACCTCGCGTACTACTGCGGTACGGACATGGTCAACCTGCCGTGGCTCGCACTCGGCGCGTGCGGTTTCGTCAGCGTGGTGGGTCACCTGGTCGGCGACCGCCTGCATGACATGATCGACGCCTACTCCTCGGGTGACGTGGCCGGCGCGCTTGCGATTCACCGCAGCCTGCTGCCCGTATACACGGGGATGTTCCGCAACCAGGGAGTGATCATGACGAAGGCGGCGCTTGAGCTGCTCGGGCTTCCCGGCGGCCCGGTGCGCGGTCCGCTGGCCGACGCGACGCCTCCCGAGATAGCCAAACTCCGTGACGATCTGCAAGCAGGCGGCGTGAAGATCCCGGGGCTGGCCGCGTGAGCCACCCGCACCCCGAGCTCAACCCGCCACCGCCCCTTTCCCCTAACGGCTTGCGCATTGTGCCACTGGGCGGGCTCGGTGAGATCGGCCGGAACATGACGGTGTTCGAGTACCGTGGCCGGCTGCTCATCGTGGACTGCGGTGTCCTCTTCCCAGAATCAGACCAGCCGGGCGTCGACCTGATCCTGCCGGACTTCGACTACATACGGGGACGCCTCGACGCGGTCGACGCGATTGTCCTCACGCACGCGCACGAGGACCACATCGGGGCGGTGCCTTACCTGCTGCGGGAGCGAGCCGACATCCCCCTCATCGGCTCGAAGCTCACCCTGGCGCTGGTGGCGAGCAAGCTCACGGAGCATCGCATTGACCCGGTCACCGTCCAGGTGGCTGAAGGCACGCGGCAGCCGTTCGGGAACTTTGACCTCGAATTCTTCGCGGTCAACCATTCCATCCCCGATGCTCTCGCCGTCGCTATCCGCACCCCGGCCGGGGTGGTACTGCATACCGGCGACTTCAAAATGGACCAGTTGCCGCTCGACAGCCGGCTGACCGACCTCGCGGGTTTCGCGCGCCTCGGCGGCGAGGGCATCGACCTGCTCATGTCCGACTCGACGAACGCCGAGGTGCCCGGCATCGTGACGAGCGAGCGGGCGATCGCTCCCGTCCTCGACGAGGTGTTCGCCACCGCCGAGAAGCGGATCATCGTGGCGTGCTTCGCCAGCCACGTGCACCGGGTCCAGCAGGTCCTCGACGCGGCGGCGAGCCACGGCCGCAAGGTGGCGTTCGTCGGCAGGTCGATGGTGCGCAACATGGGGGTCGCGCGCGATCTAGGCTATCTGAGGGTGCCAGGCGGCCTGATGGTCGACGTGCGCGAGGTCGACGACCTGCCGCCGGAGCGGGTCGTGCTGGTCTCCACCGGTTCGCAGGGCGAACCAATGTCCGCACTCTCCAGGATGGCCAGCCGCGATCATCAGATCCGGGTGGTCGCGGGCGACACGGTAATCCTGGCCTCCTCGCTGATCCCGGGAAACGAGACCGCGGTCTACCGGGTGATCAACGGGCTCACCCGCTGGGGCGCGCGGGTGGTGCACAAGGGCAACGCGCTCGTGCACGTGTCCGGGCACGCGCCGGCCGGTGAACTGCTCTACGTGCTCAACCTCACCCGCCCGGCAAGCTTCATGCCGATACACGGAGAGTGGCGGCATCTGCGGGCGCACGCGGAGCTTGCCGAGCTCGCGGGCGTGCCGGCGGGCCGGATAGTGATAGCCGAGGACGGCGTCGTCGTGGACCTCGTGGCCGGGCAGGCGTCAGTGGCGGGCGCGGTACCGTGCGGTTACGTCTACGTGGACGGCCTTTCGGTCGGCGAGGTGACCGAGTCGTCGCTGAAGGACCGGCGGATTCTGGGTGACGAAGGGTTCGTGTCCGTTGTCCTCGTGGTCGACTCGACGACGGGCAAGCTGCTCGGCGGGCCCGAGATCCACGCGCGCGGTTCGGGTATCGACGACGCGGCGCTGCAAGGTGTGCGGCCGCTGATCGAGGAGACACTCGCGCACGCCGCCGCCGACGCCATCAACGACCCACATCAGCTTCGTCAGCTTGTCCGCCGTACGGTGGGACGCTGGGTGAACGAGACCTACCGGCGCCGCCCGATGATCATCCCGGTCGTGGTAGAGGTCTGAGACGGCACGAAAGGCCGGGCCTGCGCACGAGGGGCCTGGCTGCCGCATGAGGGCCGGGCCTGCGTATGAGGGGCCGGGCCCGAGCACGAGGGCCGGGCCTGCGTATGAGGGGCCGGGCCCGAGCACGCGGGGCCGGGCGTCCGCGCGTGGCGTCCGCGTATGAGGGGCGCGCGTCCGCGTATGAGGGCCGCGGGTCCGTGTGAGGGGTGCGCGCCCGCGTATGAGGGGCGCGGGTCCGTGTGAGGGGCGCGGGTCCGTGTGAGGGGCGCGGGTCCGTGTGAGGGGCGCGCCCGCGCTTGAGGGGCGCGGGTCCGTGTGAGGGGCGCGCGTCCGCGTATGAGGGGCGCGCACCCGCGTATGAGGGGCGCGCGTCCGCGTATGAAGGGTCGGGCCCGCGCACGAAGCGCCCAGGCCCGGGACTACTGAGCCGGTCCGTCGGACCGACCAAGCCGGTCTCGGCGTCTTCTTCAGCGTCTCAGCGTCTCGGCGTCTCGGCGTCTCGGCGTCTCGGCGTCCGGCCTCGGCGTCTCGGGGAGCGTAAGTCCAGAAATCGGCGCCCCCCGACACCATCAAGCGTCCTTTGAAGATCCAACGTGCACGATCAAGCTCCTTCAAGATCATTTGAATGGCCTAGCTGACACACAATGGGCCATTGTGTGTCGGATCTGACACACAATGGCCCATTGTGTGTCATTGGCTGCGGGTGATCTTGCCATCTGTGGCCATCGCGTGCGGCGGGGTCATTGCGGAGAGCGTTCGCCCGTACCCTCAAGGTGACTTCCGGCACGGGGAGTGTCCTTTCCTGCGCGGAGAGTCCGGAGTGCCGCTGCTGGCGCGGAGAGCGCGCCAGCTGTCGTGCCGAGTGACGACATCTGGCCCGGAGAACGCCGCAGCCGTCGTGCCGAGTGCCGACATCTGGCCCGGAGTGCCGCTGCTCGCGCGGAGAGCGCGCCAGCTGTCGTGCCGAGTGACGACAGCTGGCCCGGAGAGCGCCGCAGCTGTCGTGCCGAGTGCCGAGTGCCGAGCGCCGAGCGCCGAGTGCCGAGTGCCGACCGCTGACGCGGCAGCGGGCAGCATGGACGTGGGGTCAGGGTGACAATCTTCGCGACACGCGCGCCAGTGCCTTTGGCCGCAAAGGGTTAATCAGTACCGTTGCAACCATGGCGACCCGTGCCCCGCGTACCGTTGCCCGAATGCCGGCGGAGCCATCGGGCCGTGCCCGGCGTGAGCCCGCAGCCGGCTCAGGCAAAGGGTCGCGCACGCGATCCGGGCGCCAGACCGGCCGCCAGACCGGCCGGCAGACCGGCCGCCGCGACGGTCGGTGGGACAGCCGGCGGGACGGCCGGTGGGACAGCCGCCAGCCGAGCCGCCAGCCGAGCCGGCAGCGGCCGCCGTATGGCAAAGGCCGCCCCCGTGGGAAGGGCGGCCGCGGCCGGAGGAAGAGCGCGGCCGCGCAGCGACCGAGAGATCCATTCCTGATCCTTTTCGGCTGGCTCGCCAATGTGCTCACCGGCGCGTGGATGGTCGCCGCGCACGGGGTCGGCTTCGCGGCGCGGGCGTTCGGCCGCAGCGCCCGTGACCTGGACCCGCTGCACCGCAGGGACGGCATCGGCCTGGCCATCCTTGGCGCGGCGATCGTCACAGCCGCGGCCATCTGGTGGCACCTGGGCAGCGCGGTCGGCCGCGGCCTGTGGGCGGTGTTGACTGGCGCCTTCGGCTCGGCCGCGTGGTCGGTGCCGCTGCTGCTCGCCCTCCTTTCTTGGCGGTTCCTGCGCCACCCGGACCGTAACGCGGAGACGGGCCGGATCGTGATCGGCTGGTCGGCGCTGATCGCGGGAGTACTGGGCCTCGTGCACATCGCCAACGGCACGCCGCCGCCGACCGCAGGCGCCGCCGCTATGCGCTCGGCGGGCGGTTTCATCGGCTTCTTCGCCTCCGCGCCGCTCGTCGGGGCGGTAACACCCTGGATCGCGGCGCCATTGCTCGCCCTGCTGTGCGGTTTCGGCCTGCTGGTCATTACGGCCACGCCGGTGCACCGGATACCTGAGCGGCTTGCCGATCTGCACGGGTTCGTGCGGGGTGAGCAGCGAGCCTCGGGCCAGGCGGATGACGCGAACCGGGAGATCGAGGGCCCGGGGGACGGGTCAGGGCCAGGCAAGGTCCCCACGCGAGGTCGTGGCCACCTGCTGCGCGGCACACGGGCGCGTAAGGCTGCCATCGAGGTCGGCGATCACGTGCGGCCGTATGACACCCCGCTGCTGTCCGGCGGCGGCGTCGGCCCGGGCCGTCCGGCTTCTGCCGGGGACGCGGCGGGCGGCGCCGCCCTGCTGCGTCGCGGGCAGCGCCGGGATGAGCTTGGCGGCGGCCAGCCGGGTTCCGCCCAGGGCCCGGCCGATCAGCACGGGGCCGATCAGCACGGGGCCGATCAGCACGGGGCCGGCCGAGCAGCGGGGCCGGCCAGCACGGGGCCGATCAGCACGACGCTGACGACGAACTGCTCGATGGGCTCGGTTTCGGGCCGAGGCCAGGAGACAGGCCAGGAGACCGGTCACGCGGCGGTTCTGGTGCCGGCGCGCAAGGTAACCCGGCCGGCGCTTCCGTCCGCGGATCCGAGCAGCTCACGCTGACCGGTGCCACGGATGGCAGCTACACGCTTCCGCCCGCCGCATTGCTCCGCCCGGGAAGCGCGCCGAAGATGCGCACCCGGGCAAACGACCTCGTCGTCGCCGCGCTCACCGGTGTGCTCGACCAGTTCGAGGTCGATGCCCAGGTCACCAACTTCACCCGCGGCCCGACGGTGACCAGGTACGAGATCGAGATTGGCCCCGCGGTCAAGGTCGAGCGAGTGACCCAGCTGTCCAAGAACATCGCGTACGCGGTGAAGAGCGCGGACGTCAGGATCCTTTCGCCGATCCCTGGCAAGTCCGCGATCGGTGTCGAGATCCCGAACGCCGACCGGGAGATCGTCAGCCTCGGCGACGTGCTCAGGTCCCCGGTAGCGGTGAATGACCATCACCCGATGGTCGTCGGCCTCGGCAAGGACGTCGAGGGCCGCACCGTCGTGGCGAACCTGGCCAAGATGCCGCACATCCTGATCGCCGGGGCAACCGGCGCCGGAAAATCGACATGCATCAATGGGCTGATCACGTCGATCCTGTCCAGGGCCACGCCTGACGAGGTGCGGACGATCCTCGTCGACCCCAAGCGGGTCGAGCTTTCGGTGTACGAGGGCATCCCGCACCTGATCACCCCGATCATCACCAACCCGAAGCGGGCAGCGGAGGCGCTCGAGTGGGTGGTCGGTGAGATGGAGCGGCGCTACGACGACCTCGCCGCGTCCGGATTCCGCCATCTGGACGACTTCAACAAGGCGGTGCGGGCGGGCAAGCTCACCCCGGCCCCCGGTAGTGAGCGGGTCTACGAGCCGTACCCGTACCTGCTGGTGATCGTGGACGAACTCGCCGACCTGATGATGGTCGCGCCGCGCGATGTGGAAGATTCTGTCGTCCGGATCACTCAGCTCGCCCGGGCAGCAGGTATTCACCTTGTGCTCGCCACCCAGCGGCCGAGCGTGGACGTGGTCACAGGCCTGATCAAGGCCAACGTGCCGTCCCGGCTCGCATTCGCGACCTCCAGCCTCGCCGACAGCAGGGTCATCCTTGACCAGCCCGGCGCGGAGAAGCTGGTCGGGCAGGGCGACTCCCTCTTCCTGCCAATGGGGGCGAGCAAGCCGCTCCGGCTGCAGAACGCGTTCGTGACGGAAAAGGAGATCCGCGAGGTCGTCGCGCACTGCAAGAAGCAGGCGCAGCCGACCTACCGGGAAGACGTCAGCGCCCCGGCGGGCCGCAAACGCGAAATCGACGGGGACATCGGTGATGATCTCGAACTCCTCGTCCAGGCGGCCGAACTGATCGTCAGTACCCAGTTCGGCTCGACCTCGATGCTCCAGCGCAAGCTCAGGGTGGGTTTCGCCAAGGCTGGACGGCTGATGGACTTGCTCGAGAGCCGGGGGATCGTCGGCCCGAGCGAGGGTTCCAAGGCGCGGGATGTCCTGGTGAAGCCCGATGATCTCGCTGAGGTCCTCAGCGGCCTGCGGGGTGACTGAGCGCAGTGACTGAGCGCCGTGACTGAGCTATCCACGGGCGATTGCCTCGAGGCGGCGCCGGGTATGACGGTATTCGCTCCAGGGGGAGCGTTTTACCGAGTTCCGATTTTGACCTTCTTGATGCCTGGGGCATCTCGCTGGCCCCGACGGCGGTGTCTACACTTGTGGCTGAGATCGGGGCTGCGGCGATCTAGCGGAGGAATGGCGTGAGCATCGGCGATACCCTGGCACGCGCCCGTAGGGACGCCGGTCTCAGCGTTACGCAGGTCAGCCAGCGGACGCGGATCAGGGAAACGGTCATCCGCGGGATCGAGAACGACGATTTCTCGCCCTGCGGTGGGGACTTCTACGCGCGCGGGCACATCCGCAGCATGGCCAGGACCGTCGGGATCGATCCTGGGCCGCTGATCCACGACTACGACGAGGCGCACGGCGGCCTCGGCCAGGTATCCGCTGCCGAGGTCTTCGAGCCCGCAACGCCAATCAAGATCAGGGAGCGCCGGCCGCCGAATTGGAGCGCGATAATGGCGCTCGCGGTTGTCGCCGTCATCATCTTCTGGGTAGTGCATTCGGTTGCGAACGCATCACACCATGTGAATACGGCAGCACGCGGTGAGCAGGTCCGCCGCCCAACCCCGACTGCTTCGGCCAGCCACACCAATGCGGCGACCAGCCCGCAGCGACATTCGGTGGTGATCCAGCTAGCCGCCACCGAGGATTGCTGGATCGGCTTGTACTCCGCGGACGGGACCGAGGAGTGGCAGACGGTCATTTCGGCTGGTACGACCCATTCGTGGACCTTCACCCGGCACGTTTCCATGAAGATTGGCAACCCGCGTGGCATCGCGCTCACGGTGAACGGCCGGAGCATGAGTACCCTCGGCAGCCAGCCGGTCACGCTTGATTTGCGGCCCGGGAGCAAGGCGGTCGCTGCCAGCGGGCTGTAAGAGTCCGCTCCTCGCCGGCCGCGGTGGCGGTTTGGCGCGCACGGCCGTTGCCCCGGGTCCCGTAGTCTGCGGTTGTGTCGTCGTCATCGCATGATTCACCGGGTCCCCCCCGCACGCCGGCGCCCGAAGCGGCACTACCCGCGCCGCCACGGCCCGATCGGACCGTCCGTGTCGTCACGCTCGGCTGCGCACGCAACGAGGTCGACTCCGAGGAACTCGCGGCGCGCCTCGAGGCATCGGGCTGGACCTTGGTCGGCGCAGACGCCGGGGACGACGAGAGCACCAGTGACGCTGCTGACCACGGCGGTTACCAAGAAGCAAGTGTCGTGCTCGTCAACACGTGCGGTTTCATCGAGGCCGCCAAACAGGACTCGATCGGCGAACTGCTTTCCGCGGCGGATTCCGGCCGTGCCGTGGTAGCGGCCGGCTGCCTCGCAGAAAGGTACGGCGCCGAGCTTGCCGGGGCGCTTCCCGAGGCCGAGGTGATCAGTTTCGACGACTACCCGGACATCGGCGCACGCCTGGACGCCGTGCTTGCAGGGGAGCGCAGGCAGGCGCATACGCCACGCGACCGGCGCAGGCTGCTTCCGCTCGCGCCGGCGCAGCGGCCCGGGGCAGCGGGACGGGCCGACGGCGTGCACGTGCCCGGCCACGGTGACACCGCCGCGCCCGTGTCACTATCAGGATCCAGAACGGCTGCCGCGCACGATCCCGGGTCCGCAGGTGTCACGCGCACGGGGGGCGAGCCGGTGCGGGCCGTCGTCGCTGCGCCGCGGGGGTCACCTTCCAGAACCGTGCCAGCACGCGTGAGCCGTTATGGAAATGTCAAACCGCCCCCTTCAGGCCCGCAGGTACTGCGCCGCAGGCTCTCCGGCGGCCTGGCGGCGCCCTTGAAGATCGCGTCCGGCTGCGACCGCAGGTGCAGCTTCTGCGCGATCCCGTCCTTTCGCGGCGCGTTCGTCTCCCGCCAGCCGCAGGACATAATCGCGGAGGCCGGCTGGCTCGCTGCCGAGGGTGTGCGTGAGCTCGTGCTCGTCAGCGAGAATTCGACCTCGTACGGCAAGGACCTGGGAAATCTGCGTCTCCTTGAGGAATTGCTGCCCGCGCTCGCCGCCGTGCCGGGGATCGCGCGGGTACGCGTCAGTTACCTCCAGCCGGCCGAAGTCCGCCCAGGACTGACCGAGGTGATGGCGCGCACTCCAGGCGTGGCGCCTTATTTCGACCTGTCTTTCCAGCATGCGAGCGGACCCGTGCTGCGGGCCATGCGCCGATTCGGTGATCGCGAGCGGTTCTGCGGGCTGCTCGGGCAGGTCCGCAGGCTTCGCCCGGACGCGGGCGTGCGGTCGAATTTCATCGTCGGGTTTCCCGGCGAGACCCGGTCCGACGTCGGTGAGCTGAGGAGTTTCCTCGAGGCGGCCGGGCTGGACGCCATCGGGATCTTCGGCTACTCGGACGAGGACGGCACGGCGGCGGCCTCCCTGCCAGGCAAGGTTGATGACGACGAGATCGCCCGCCGGCTCAGGGAGGTCAGCGACCTTGCCGAGGAACTCATGGCGCAGCGCGCCGAGGAGCGGATTGGCGAGGATGTGGAGGTGCTGATCGAGCGGCGGCTGCCTGGCGGCGGGTTTGAGGGGCGCGCCGCGCACCAGGCGCCTGAGGTTGACGGTGCCACGACCGTTCACGGTGATCTCCGCGTGCGTCCGGGCGACCTCGTCCGGGCAACCGTTACGGCCGCGGCCGGCGTGGACCTGGTAGCCGACGCGGTCAAGATCGTGTCGGGCCATGCCGCGGAACGGCATTGAACCGGGCCGGGCCTGATTCGAATCCCGGCGGCACGGCAGACGGTATGCCAGCCGGACGTGCCGGCAGCGGCGCCGGATCCGTTCCGCCTTCCGAGCCGCCCACTGCGGCCCCGCCCGCCGCTCCCGTTCCGCCTGCCGCTCAGGTTCCGCGGGCCGCTCCCGTTCCGCCCGCCGCTCCCGTTCCGCCGGCCGCTCCCGTTCCGCCGGCCGCTCCCGTTCGCCGGCCGCTCAGGTTCGGCCTGCCGCCGCTCCGGCTCGGCGGGCCGCGCCTCCCGCGCCCGTTCCGCCGGCCGCGCGCCTGGCCAACGTGGCCAATGCGCTCACCGTGCTGCGACTGCTGCTTGTCCCCGTCTTCGTCATCTTCCTGGTCGAAGGCGGCACCCTGGACCGGATCATCGCGTTCGTGCTTTTCGTGCTCGCGTCGCTAACCGACCTGCTCGACGGCCGGCTCGCCCGCAAGCACGGCCTCGTCACGGATTTCGGCAAGATCGCTGACCCGATCGCGGACAAGGCCCTCACCGGTTCGGCCCTGATCAGCCTTTCGTTTCTGGGAGAATTGCCATGGTGGGTCACGGCCGTGATTCTCTTTCGCGAGGTCGGGGTCACCGTGCTGCGGTTCTGGGTGATCCGGCACGGGGTCATCCCTGCTAGCCGGGGGGGCAAGCTGAAGACCCTGCTTCAGGTGGTCGCGATCGGGTTCTATGTCCTGCCGGGGCCGCTCGGCCTGATCCGTGAGACCCTCATGGCGGCGGCGCTGGTGGTGACCCTCTTGACGGGTGGCGACTACGTGGTGCGGGCGGTAGCGCTGCGCCGTGGCCGTGTCGGCGCTCCCCGCCCGCGGAGGGAAAGTCATGGCTGAACAGCCGCTGCTCGAGCCGGATGCAAACGATTCTGATGCCGATCGGTTGGACATCAGGGAGGCGGCCGGGCAGATCCTGGACCTGCTGGGCGCACGCGGCGACACGCTGGCCGTCGCCGAGTCGCTCACCGGCGGGCTCGTTTGCGCCGCGCTCACCGGCATCCCTGGCGCATCGGCCGCGGTGCGCGGCGGCATCGTCGCCTATGCGACCGACCTGAAGGCGGTGCTGCTCGGCGTTCCGCGCGCGCTGCTCGACAAGTACGGGGCGGTGCATCCCGATGTCGCCGTGGCGATGGCGGAAGGAGCGCGGCTGCGCCTCGGCGCGCAATTCTCCGTCGCGACGACGGGCGTGGCGGGCCCAGATCCCCAGGATGGTCAGCCTGTCGGGACCGTCCACATCGCTGTGGCGGCAGAAGGCGACTCGGTGGTTCGGACGGTGGCGGTGCCAGGGGACCGGGAGGCCGTGCGAGCCAGGACGGTCGCGATGTCGCTCGGATTGCTCCTCGGCCGCCTCAGGGAAGAGACGGCCTGATTACAGCGTTACCAAGATTAACGAGACCGCCCCCGGGGGCCTGCCACTTCGTCGGTGGCGCCAGGTACGGTGGAAGGTATCGCCAGGATGAAGTGCCAGGGTCAGGGGAAGGGGTGCGACGATGGTACTGCTTCGTCACTTGCTCGGTGACGTGCTACGGCGGCTGCGCTTGCGGCAGGGTCGCACTCTTCGCGAGGTTTCTGCCGCGGCACGGGTGTCGCTCGGCTACCTGTCCGAGGTGGAACGGGGCCAGAAAGAGGCCTCGTCCGAGCTTCTCGCGGCCATCTGCTCGGCGCTGGGTGTCCCGTTGTCGCGCGTGGTCAGGGAGGTTTCAGACGGTTTCGCCCTAGCGGAACTGCAGAACGCCCCCATTCTCGGCGGCCCGGAAGAGCCGGCGCTTGCCGGACACTCCGCCCGCCGCGATGGCGAGCTTGTTCCGGGCGCCGCGGTACTGCCGGGTTCACGCCAGGCCGTGCTTGAGGGCCCGGTACCCGCCAGAGAGGTGCTCGCCAGCAGGCCACTGCACCACGAGATCATCGGCAGGCACGACGGCCAGCCGGCGCGGCGCACCTTCGGTGAGGGCTCCGACCGGATCGACGACATCAAGGACATGGTCTCGGTCTGACCTGAGCCCAATTTCCGCTACGCACCGGGGTTGGCTGGCGTTGCTGGCCGGTCTTCACCGCGTCGGGGGTGTGTGGCTGCGTTGATGACGGCGATGCGTTGGCCTGCCCCATACAGCCGTGGACCCTGATTGGCTGTGTGCCTCACACCCACGCCTGCGGGTCCTCGGCAAGCTCGATCACCCTGGTTGGCAGCTTTCCCGAGGCGATGTGCTCCAGCGTGACCTGCTCGAGGATTGCCCGCTCGTTCGCGCGCAGCGCGATCCACACGCGCTGCAGTGGCGCGGCCGCGCCCGAGTAGTCGACATTTTCAGGACGCGCTCCACGCACACCGACCAACGGCCCGTCGACGGCGCGGATGATGTCCGCGAGTGCGATGTCAGCCGCTGGCCGCGCCAGCCAGAACCCACCAGATGCGCCCCGCTGGCTACGGATGAGCCCCGCGCGGCGCAACTGGGTGAGGATGTTCTCCAGGAATTTGACCGGGATCCCCTGCGCAGTCGCGAGGTGCTCAGCCGTAATGGGCGTGCCGTCACCCACAGCAAGCTCGGCGGCCGCGCGTAGTGCGTAGTCGGCCCTGGCAGACAACCGCATGAGGGCATTATTCCCTTAACTGCCGGGTCGCCGCGTGGCGGCCGCCACTAGTGTCGCGGCAGCCCCTTGCGCCCATCACCTCCCGCATCCGCCGGATGACGCCAAGTCGCCGGGCCCCGAGTCTCGTTCCCGGTCGCGGAGATCGATTTGGCCCGGGTACCTGACGGGTTTTCAGGATGTGGCCAGGCGGGTGCAGGCATGTGCTCAGGCGGGCGGGCAGTGAAGGCTGCAAGCAGGGTAGCGGCAACGGTGTCGGCGGCCGAACACTTAACTCAAGTTGTGCTGATCCGCGGCGCCGTGTCCGCAGGTGACACCCGCGTTCACACGATGCGGATCAGGTACTGGCCGGCTGCTCGTGGCGTTGCGCCTGCTTGCATGTGCGTGCGACCTGGGCGGCTGGTTCGGTGGCGAGGGGTTCGCGGCGCTGTAGCGGGGGGCGGTGTCGCCGCGGCACACGTCGCCCACCATGGTTGGCCCGTTGGTGGCGCTATAGACCCCCCTGAGGGCCAACGATCAAGCTCACTCGCGCCTTCCCGGGCGTGGATCGCGTGTGCCCGGGCGTGGATTGCGCGTGTGCCGGGATCGCGTGTGGCCGGGATCGCGTGTGGCCGGGATCGCGTGTGGCCGGGATCGCGTGTGGCCGGGGTCGCGTGTGCCCGGGCGTGGATCGCGCCTCCGGTTTGCGCAGGCGCCGACCGTGGATCGCCTCTGCGGCTGGCGCGGGCGCGAGCCGCGGATCGCCTCTGCGGCTGGCGCCCGCGGCGCCCGTCCCGGTGTGCGGCCCTAGCTACTTCCGCAGGCGGAGGCCGCGCGGGGTGGGATGGAATCCGGCGTCTCGCAGCGCCTGCGCCAGCGGTGACTCATAGACGCCCGCGCCATCGGCGCGCTCGACGGTGAGGCGCCCGAGCGCGCCCTCGCGGACAGCGCGCGCCAGCGCCGACGCGGCCGGTCCGAGAATTTCCGGATCCTCGGTCCACGACAGCAGGGTGCGGCCGCCACGCTCGACGTAGAGCACCAGTCTCCCGTCGGCAAGTACGACCAGCGCGCCCGCCTTTCTGCCCGGTTTGTGCGCGCCCGCTGTCTCGTCCGGCCTGGCCGGCCACGCCAGAGCGGCTCCGTACGGGTTGGCCGGGTCAGCGGCGGCGAGTACCAGCGCGCGCAGGTCACTCGCGCCGCCGGTCGATCGCGACGGCTCAGCCCACCGTGCCTGCCCGGGGGGCGGCTCCCGGGATCCCCCCGGCCACTGCGCCTCCCCGGAGGGCGACTCCCCTGATGCCCCCGCTCGCATCGTCCGCATCCGGTCGACGGCTCCTGGCAGCGCGAACTGCGCCGCGCCCAGACCTTCCACGAAGTAGCCTCGCCTGCATCGGCCAGTCTCCTCGAGCGCACGCAGTACCGGGTACACGGCGGCGAACCCGCCCGGTACACGTTCCGCTGCCACGGCCCCGCGGGTCAGCACGCCGTACCGGTCCAGCAGGGTTTCTGCCAGCGCGTGCGCACGCCGCGTGGGATCGGTGTCACGCCCAGGCAGCAGGAACCAGCGCCCACTGACCGTTGGCGGCCCGGCGCGCGAGGGCATGGCGAGCCGGCCAGGACCCCGTCGCCTGCCTGAGATGCCTGAGATGCGGCCAGGCCGTGCCACGGCTGGGCTGGCCCACCGGCTGCTGCCGTTCGAGCGTGTACCTGACGCTGTGGCCGACGAACCCTGCCGGTTCGCCGACCGGCCCGCGCCGAGCACGGTACGCAGCGGCGCGAGGGTGTCATTGCTGATCCGGCCCGCCCACACGAGGTCCCAGAGAGCCGTAGCAAGCGCTTGGTCGGTAAGTCCGTCAGCCCCGAGTTGTGGTTGAGCGGGGGAGGCAAGGGGTTGAGCCGGGGATGCGAGCGGCTGAGGGCGGGCCGCGGGGAGCTGAGCAGCGGACGCGGGGGACTGAGCAGCGGACGCGGGGGACTGAGCAGCGGACGCGGGGGACTGAGCAGCGCTGGCGAGCTGAGAGGCGGATGCGCTGGCAAGGATCCCGGCGACCCGGTCCGCCAGCATCCTGAAGAACAGCGCTCCGCCGCCGTCGAGGGCCGCGAGCACCGCCTCGTGCACTGGCGTCATCGTGATCTCCGCGGGCTCGGGCAGCAGCAGCGGCGCCGTCTCGGCTGGCGCCAGCGT
The DNA here is from genome assembly GCA_963727015.1 of uncultured Actinomycetota bacterium. Classification (GTDB taxonomy): domain Bacteria; phylum Actinomycetota; class Actinomycetes; order Streptosporangiales; family Streptosporangiaceae; genus DATFVJ01. The sequence goes on from CAVSEV010000015.1 coordinate 224,040, forward strand.
GACCCAGCCGTCGCCGCCAGGACGCGTCCCGCCTACCGAGCCTGCGCCCGCCCAGATGATCTCGCCGGCGGCAGTCAGTTCGTCAAGCATCGCCGGCGAGTAGCCGGCGACCCGGGACGGCAGCACCAGGGTTTCAAGCGCAGACGCCGGCAGCAACGCGCCCTGCAACTGCTCGACAGTGTCGAGCAAAGCATGCGGGCCGCCGCGCCGTACGCCCTGGTCGAGTCGCCGCACGTCCGCACTGGCGTAAGGTGCGCCAGGCTTGGCCGGCGTCCGCTCCGGCTGGGCGGACGGTGCGACCTGCTGCCAGGCGGGAAGCAGCCGCGCCAGGGCCTCGGGCGGCGACGGCTCGGCCTCTGCGCGTAGCCGGGCGAGCGAGCGGCGGCGAAGCAACCGCAGGATGCCGGAGTCGCACCACTCGGTACCACGGCCACCCGGCCTGAACTCCCCCTCGGCCACCCGGCCGTCGGCGGCAAGCCGCTGCAGCGTACCGGTCACCACGGCGACGCCGAGCCCGTACCTGGTGGCCGGGCCGGCCGCGCTGAACGGGCCGTGCGTCCGCGCGTAGCGGGCGACCAGATCGCCGAGCGGATCTGCGACAGGCTCGGTGAAAGCCTCCGGTATGCCGACCGGCAGCGGTACACCAAGCGCGTCACGAAGTCGGCCGGCGTCCTCAGCCGCCGCCCAGCAGCTCGTGCCAGCGACCCGCACCTGGATGGCCCGCCGCGTGGCTTCGAGTTCGGCGAGCCATCCGGCCACAGAACCGGGATAGGTGCACCGCGCCGTTACCTCATCGGCCGACAGCGGGCCTGCCTCACGCAGCAGGTCCGCGACGCCTTCCAGGCCGCGGGCCTGGCGCCCCGCCGCCAGCCGCTGTGCCTCCCGCTCCGCTTCCTCGATCACCTCTGGATCGAGCAACTCGCGCAGTTCCGCCTGGCCGAGCAGTTCGGCCAGCAGCACCGAGTCGAGCGTGAGGGCCTGCGCACGCCGCTCGGCCAGCGGCGAATCTCCCTCATACATGAACGCGCCCACGTACGCCAGCAGCAGCGAGCGTGCGAACGGCGATGCCATCGCGGTCTCGGCTTCTGTGATCCGCACCTTGCGGCCTGCGATGTCGCGCATCAGGCCGGTCAGGGCAGGCATGTCGAAGACATCCTGCAGGCACTCCCTGACAGTCTCCAGCACAATAGGAAAGGTGCTGTACTGGCTGGCCACTGCGAGCAGCTGGGCGGAACGCTGGCGCTGCTGCCATAGCGGCGTGCGCCGGTCAGGACGGCGTCGTGGCAGCAGCAGCGCCCGGGCCGCGCATTCGCGGAAACGCGAGGCAAGCAGGGCGGAACCGCCGAGCTCCGCCGTGACCAGCTGCTCCATCTCGTCCGGATCGAAAAGGACGATGTCGGGCGGCGGCGGCTCGTCGGTGTCAGGGATGCGCAGCACGATCCCGTCGTCAGCGTGCAACGCCTGTACATCCATGTCGCCGTAGCGTTCGCGCAACCGGCTCGCGATGGCAAGCGCCCACGGGGCGTGCACGCGGGCCCCGTACGGGCTGTGCAGGACCATCCGCCAGTCGCCGAGTTCGTCCCTGAAGCGTTCGACGACCAGCGTGCGGTCGTCTGGCACGCAGCCGGTGGCTTGGCGCTGTTCCGCCAGGTAGCTCACGAGATTGCCCGCTGCGTACCCGTCAAGTCCGGCGGCGCGCGCCCGTGCCGTGGCGGCTGCGGGCTCCATCGCCGCGAGTTCGCGGCAGAACCCGCCGATGGCGCGGCCAAGCTCGGCCGGCCGCCCTGGCGCGTCGCCGTGCCAGAACGGGAGCTTGCCCGGCTGCCCGGGAGCGGGCGAGACAAGAACGCGGTCGGCGGTTATGTCCTCGATCCGCCACGAGCTCGCGCCGAGCACGAACACGTCGCCGGCCCGCGACTCGTACACCATCTCCTCGTCCAGTTCGCCCACCCGCGACGACTGGCGGCCGGCCAGGAACACCCCGAACAGCCCACGGTCCGGTATCGTGCCACCGCTGGTGACGGCCAGCCGCTGCCCTCCCGGCCTGCCCCGCAGCGTGCCGGTCACCCTGTCCCACACCAGCCGCGGCCGCAGCTCGGCGAACTGCTCGCTCGGGTAACGCCCGGCGAGCATGTCAAGCACCGCTTCCAGGACCTGTCTCGACAAAGTCCCGAACGGCTGCGCCCTGCGAACCACTCGTTCGAGCGCGTCAACCTGCCAGTCGTCCATCGCGGTCATCGCCACGATCTGTTGTGCGAGCACGTCGAGCGGGTTGCGCGGGCAGTGGAGTTCCTCGATCTCGCCGGCCCGCATCCGTTCGGCCGTCACGGCCGCCTGCACCAGATCGCCGCGGTACTTGGGGAAGATCACGCCACGGGACACCTCGCCGACCTGATGGCCAGCCCGGCCCACCCGCTGCAGCCCGCTCGCGACCGAGGGCGGCGACTCCACCTGAATGACCAGGTCCACCGCGCCCATGTCGATGCCGAGTTCCAGGCTGGAGGTGGCGACCACGGCGGGCAGCCGCCCCGCCTTGAGCGCCTCCTCGATCTGGGCCCGTTCTGATTTCGAGACCGAGCCGTGGTGGGCCCTCACCACCTCGGCGGGTGCGCCGCGCGCGGCGCCGGCCTGAGCCATCACCTGGGCAGGTGGCGGGACGGGCCCGCCCGCGGGCACAGAAATCGCGGCCGGCGCGGCCTCCACGGCCCGCTCGTAGGCGAGTTCGTTGAGCGCGGCGCAGAGCCGTTCTGAAAGGCGGCGCGAGTTCGCGAACACGATCGTGGCGCGGTGCCGCTCGATCAGGTCGAGCACCCGCTCCTCGACATGCGGCCAGATCGAGCGCCGCCCAGCGTCCCTATGGCCCGCATCAAGGCCCGGATCACCATGCACCGGATCGGCAGAGCCAGTATCAGCAAACCCAGTATCAGCAAACCCAGTATCAGCAAACCCAGTCTCTGCAAGCCCGGCGCCTGCCTTGCCGGTGGCAACCAGCCCCGGATCAGCGGCGCCCATCGGGAACCCGGTATGTCGCGCGGGGCCGAGTTCGGTCATGTCCTCGACCGGCACCACGATCTCAAGGTCAAGCCGTTTCTCGTGCGGCGGGGCAGCGATCGCCACCTGGCGATCGCCAGCAAGGAACGCGGCGACCTCTGCGGGTGGGCGCACCGTCGCCGACAATCCGATGCGCTGTGCTGGTTGGACCGATGCGCGCCCGTCCTGAACTGTTGCCTGCACGTCCGCGGTACCGCCGCCTGCGCAGCCGTTAGGGATCCTGAGCGCGTCCAGCCGTTCGAGTGACAGCGCGAGGTGCGCACCGCGCTTATTCCCCGCGAGCGCGTGTACCTCGTCCACGATCACGGTCTGCACGCTGCGCAGCGCCTCCCTCGCACGCGAGGTGAGCAGCAGGAACAGCGACTCAGGCGTCGTGATCAGGATGTCAGGTGGGCTGCCAGCGAGCCGTCGCCTCTCGTCCGCCGCTGTGTCCCCTGAGCGCACCGCCACCTTGATGCTCGGCTCAGGCACGCCGAGGCGGTGGGCCGCCTGGCGCAGGCCAGCCAGCGGCGCGCGCAGGTTGCGCTCGATGTCGACAGCAAGTGCCTTGAGCGGCGAGACATAAAGCACGCGGCAGCGGCGCGCTGGATCGTCGGGCACTGGCGCCGCGGCGAGCCTGTCCAGGGCCCAGAGGAAGGCAGCGAGCGTCTTGCCGGACCCGGTCGGGGCGATGACGAGGGTGTGCTTGCCGCTGCTGATCGATTCCCATGCCTGCACCTGCGCGGGCGTGGGTGCGGCGAAAGCGCCCGCGAACCAGGCACGGGTGACCTCGGAGAAGCACCCAAGCGGGTCACCCGTCTGGTAGCCGGTCTGGTCACCCGTCTGGCCCTGGGGCGGCTTCCCAGACCGGCCGGCGGTAGCTGTGGCAGGCATGTACCCATCCTGCCTCGTGCCACTGACAATCTCGGACACTCTGCCGGTCGGCCGCCCGGCAGACAACCCGCCCATCGCGCGTACATCACCCGCCAGTGGTCTCCTCAGCAGTGCTGTGGAGATCAGTGTGGGCGGCCCGAACCGGATTGGTTCACCTTCGGCAGGCAGCATGAGCCGGGTCCCTGTGATCGCCGGAAGCCTGGTCGCCCCGGCGGCGGCGGACGCCTATAACGCAACATTCAGGAAACAATCGCGTGATTGGCACATCTTTCGGCCGAGCATGGCGTCTATAACGTGTGATGGTTTCTTGCCGGGTCCGCTGAGCGGAGCTGGAGGATCTGCACGGCTTCGCCTCGGCTGGCACCGAGCCTGGCGTCAGGCAAGCCCAGACGTCTGATTGACCAGACGTCCGATTGACCAGACGTCCGATTGACCAGACGTCCGATTGACCAGACGTCCGATTGAGGAGACCGCATGCACCATCGCCTGGTTCGGCTGGCAACCGTCGCGGCTGGTCTGACCATCGCTGCGCTGGGGGCATGCGCCGCTTCGGCGGCATGCGCCGCTTCCGCGGCGGCGTTACCTGCCGGGACAATGGCGGGCTCGGCACCTGGCGCGCTCGCGGCATCGGCACGGCTCTTCGCACCTCGGATCAGTCCGGGCACCGCACCGCGAATGACGCCTGCTGCCGCGCCGCGAGCCGCATCTGGCACCCTCTCAAGGGCGGCGCCCCGCACCGTTGTGCTCATCAATGGTGACAAGATCATCTCTGCGACAGCCCGTTCAGGTGGTGTCGTTAGCGCGCCCAGCGGAATCGGGGGCGCGCTGCTCAACCTGCGCCTCGGCGGCAAGCACTACGAGATCCCAGCGGTGGCCCTGCCATACCTCGGCCGCGGCCTCGATCCCAGCTTGTTCGACCTGAATTCCCTGATCGGCAGCGAGACCAGTGGCCGGTTGCTGGTGCGGGTGGGCTTTCAGGGGCGTCCGCCGGCCCTGCCGGGCGTGCGGGTCACTCACGAGGCCGCCGGGCTCGAAGACGGCTACCTCACCGCATCCTCGGCGCGGCTGTTCGGTGTCGCGCTTACCCGTCAGTTCCGTGCGGATCACGCCCGCGGTCATTACGGCAGCGATGGTTTGTTCGGTCACGCAGTGGTCGTGAGCCGCGCGGGCGTCCTGCCGCACCAGGTAGCAAAACCCGCGTTCGTGATGCACACCCTCACTGTCACCGGGATCAACACGGCTGGAAAGCCCGACGAGGGCGACGTCGTGTCGGTGTTCAACGCCGACAACAGCAAGCTGTTCGCCGACCCGGTTGAATCGTTCAACGACTTCTTCCATGGCTCGGCCAAATTCAGCGTGCCCGTGGGGCATTACTGGGCGGTCGGCATGTTCTTCGGCCTTCCGCCGCATCCCGCGCTGCGGCTCGTAGTCCTGCCGCAGTTCACAGTGGGCCGGACGACGAGCGTTCGCGTCGACGAGCGCACGGCGACCAGCGAGATCACGATGGCGACGCCGCGGCGCGCGGTCCCTCAGTGGCTCAGTATCGAGCTTCGCCGCTCGAGTCCGGCCGGCTTCGCTCTGCCGTACTCGGCCACGGTTCAAGGACTGCCGCTCTGGACCAATACGACGAGCAAGCGGCCCACCGTCGGAGGGCTCCAGACGTTCACCGATGGATTGCTCACCTCGCCGAGCGGTCAGGCCACGCCCTACGAATATAATCTCGCATTCGCGGGGCCCAGCGGGATTGTCCCGCCGCAGCACTTCGCCGTGCGAGCCGCGAACACAGCCCGTGTCGACGCCCGCTACTACTCGGCCGTGTCAATGACAGGCCAGTTCGGCCGGGCCGGTCTGTTCCCCGCTCAGCTGCGGGATGGCTTCGTCTTCGTCAACTCCGTTCCGCTGAAGCTGCCCGAGCGGCGGATCGAGTACACGAGTGTCGGCACCGGACTGCTGTGGACGGCCGTTCTCACGACCAGCGCGGGCGACTTTCTGCAGAACGACGGCTTCCGCCAGTACCACGCTCGTCAGCGGGCACGCGAGGACTGGAACCGCTACCCGCTCCATGTTGGTGTCAATGCGGACCTGCTCGGCGCCGCCAACCCCTTCGTCCTGCCGCCTTCTGCCGGTCGCGCAGGCGACACGCTATCGATCGATATGACGCCATTCAGCGACAACCTGCCCGGTCACGCGGGCAACGGGTTCGCGCCCGACATCGGCGGTGCCAAGATTTCCGGCGGCTTCGAGATCGACCAGAACGGTAAGAAGATCGCCGCCGCGAAGGTGGTTGAGCCGGCGCCGCCTGACCTGTTCATTCCCGCCGTCAGGCTCAGCGCCAGGCCTTCGGTCATCAGGCTGGTCCTGACCGCGGCGAGGAACGGGAGGCAGTATCCGTTGTCGACGAGCAGCCAGACCATCTGGACCTGGCATTCTTCGCATGAGGCGGGCACCACGCTGCCGGCCGGGTGGACGTGCGCGTCGACCTTCCTCACCGGCGTCCTGAGCCACGATTGTGCGGCTGAACCGCTGCTGACGCTGCAGTATGCGGTCGGCGGGCTCGCGCTCGATGGCTCCGCTGCGGCCGGGCCGCAGGTACTCGACGTGTCGGCGGGCCATCTCCAGCTTGCGCACGACGCCAAGATCACCGGCGCGACCGTGGCCGCGTCGTTCGACGACGGGAAGACCTGGCATCCGGCGAGCGTCGGCCGCCGCCAGGGCCGCGGCGACTTCCGCGCCGTGTTCACCGCTCCGCCACCAGGATCGGGCAAAGCCGGCTATGTCGCGCTGCGGATAACCGCGACGGATGCGGCCGGCGGGGCGATCGAGGAAACCATCACCCGCGCCTACAAGATCGCGCCCTGAGCCGAGCCGAGGGAGTAAGCCCATGAACGTACGCAGGCTCAGCACGGCGCTCGGCATGCCCCGCGCCACGCTGCGCGCGGCGGCAGCCGCGACGGCCGCAGCAGCGATCATGATCGGAACAGCAGGTTTAGGCACGGCCGGTATGGCCGGTGCGGCCGCCGCGGCCGCAGGCGCCGGGTCGACGGGTGCTACCACGTTGGCCGGTGGCGCGATGCCCGGCCAGGCGTCAGCTCCCGCGCCGGAGCCGGCTTGCCCGCCGGTGGCGCCGCGTTTCGCACGCTGCCTGACGCTTTTCACCCCGCAGGTGGCGGTGAACAGGGCACTTGCCGCCCGCGGCGCACGTGCCGCCGGCCCTGCGGCGAAGCCGCAGGGCTGGGGCGCGAAGAGTATCGAGGCGGCCTACAAGCTTCCTGTCGGCCGCAGATCTCGCGTCCTGGTCGCGGTGGTCGACGCCTTCGGCGACCGGAACCTGGCGCACGACCTGGGTGTTTACCGCAAGCAGTACGGCTTGCCCGGATGCGGCGCGGCGAGCGGATGCCTGCGCAAGGTCAACCAGACGGGTAAGGCGTCGCCGCTGCCGCCGACCGATTCAGGCTGGGAGATCGAGACGACCCTGGACGCCTCGATGGTCTCCGCCGCCTGCCCGTACTGCAAGATCCTGGTCGTGCAGGCCAATAGCGACAGGATCGCCGACCTCGCTGCAGCCGAGGACACTGCGGTCCGTCTCGGTGCGAAGGCGGTGTCCAACAGCTGGGGCTCGCGCGAGGATGGCCTCACGCTGACGTACGCGAAGCACTTCAGCCACCGCGGCCATGTGATCACCGTCTCCTCTGGAGACGCTGGGTTCACCGCGGTGTCGTTCCCTGCCAACCTGGCGACGGTCACCGCGGTGGGCGGCACCCAACTGGCCCAGGCACACAACAAACGCGGCTGGAACGAGCGGGTTTGGAACGATCCATCCGGCGGTGCGGGAAGCAGCGGCTGTTCCGCGTACGTCCGTAAGCCTGCATGGCAGCACGACAGGCACTGCGCGATGCGCACCGTTGCCGATGTCTCTGCGGTCGCGAGCGACGTGGCCATGTATAACGCAGACGCGGGCGGGTGGATCAGCGTCGAGGGCACGAGCGCGTCCGCGCCGCTGATCGCGGGGGTCTATGCGCTGGCAGGCAATGCGGCCAAGGCGCCGCCTGGCTACCCGTACCGGCACGCCCGATCCTTGTTCGACATCGTCTCGGGCAACAACGACTGGTTCAACGGCACGAATGGCGCCGCGTGCGGTTTCGACTACCTGTGTGTCGCCAAGAAGGGTTACGACGCGCCCACTGGCCTCGGCACGCCTGACGGCACCGCGGCCTTCTGAGCCGCCCCGGCCGGTCGGCAGGTGGACGCCCGGCCGGGTGCGTTAGCGGGGAAAGGGGCGGTAGCCTGACCCGCGTGCGGCTCACTGTCTTCTGGGAGCGGATGAACACGCAGTTCGGTGCGGGCTACGCGGACAGTGTGGCTATGGACTTCGTGTTCGCGAGTCTCGGCGGGCGCACCATCACTCAGGCACTCGCGGAGGGCGAAGACGCCAAAACGGTCTGGCGTGCGGTGTGTGAAACGTTCCAAGTTCCAGAACGGCTGCGCTGAGTTCCGTTATCCGCAGGTGGCGCAAGTCCGCAGGCCGGCCACGACCATGCAGACGAGACGCTGGTGCGTGACGTCCGTCTGCTGCGGAAGCCCGAACCCGCCTGCGATCTGCAGCGCCGCGAATCCATGCATCGTGGCCCGGATGCAGCGGGCGGCGTGGATCGCTTCCGATCCGTCGATGCCGTAGCCACGTAGCACGGCAAGCACGATGTCAGCAAGTTGCTGGCCGGCGGCGGCGAGGCGCGGGTCATCGCCTGGCTGCTGCGGGAACAGGGCGTAACGGTTCGGGTGCTGGGTGGCGTACGTGTGGTAGGCGAGCATGAGGGCCGCGACCGCGTCGTCGCCGCTGCGGCCGAGGATCGCGTGCGGCGGCCGTGTCGGCGACTTCGCCAAGTATCCGCAGGCTCACCAGGCTCCGCAGCGCGGCGAGGCTGTCCACGTGCTTGTAGAGAGAAGGGGCGGCGACACCCGTGCGGGCCGCGACGTTAGCCAGCGTGAGCGCGCCCGGCCCGCGTTCGTCAACGAGGGCGGTGGCGGCATCCACCACCGAGCTCGTGGACAAACCTGCTCTAGGCACCAGTGCCCTGCTCGAGGAACTGGATGATCTCGGCGGCGACGCGGTCAGGAAACTCGGCCATCGCGTAGTGCCCTGCGCCCTCGATAATTGCCGCGCGCCCGTGCAGTTCCTTCGCTATCGCGTTGGCGTCGGCGACCGGGTCGCGCGAATCGGGGTCTTTGGTGCCCATCACGACGAGCGCCGGGCAGCGCACCTCGGGCATCCTCGCGTTGCACTCGTCCGCAGTGCCCGCCGCGAGCGCCCGCAGCATGCCGTGCAGCGCCGCCATCCGCCCAGGCTCGGCGAGCATGGCTGCGAGGGCTTTCTTGTACTCGGGGTAGTCGTCAGGCTTACGCGCCTTGAAGAGGCTCGCCCAATAGGCCATCCACGCCCAGCGGTACCGTCCGACGATCTCCCCGCCGGCATTCATGACGACGCGCTGGATCCTGCCTGATGGCGGTCGGCCCGGTCCGCAGAGCACCAGGGCCGCGATCTGGTCGGGCGCCTCGGCCGCGGCCCACACTGCCGAGGCAGTGGTGATCGACTCGGCGATCACGATGGCCGGCCCGCAGGCCCGTGCGTGTCGCATCGGGGTGCGTGGCGTTCAGGTGGCGGATGAGCGCCAGGATGTCGGAGCCGAGAGCCGCGGCGGAGTACACCGGCCATCCGGTGCTCGACTCGCCGTGACCGCGCAGGTCCATCGTCGCCACCCGGTACCCGGCCTCGGTGAGCGCGGGGCGCAGGAATCGGAAGAGCTGGCGGCGGTCGCCGATGCCTGGCGCGCAGACGATCAGGGGACCGGTGCGCCGTGTCGTCATAAGCAAGCTGGCCGCACGGCACGTCGACGAAGTGCGTCTGCGGCTGGGCGTGGGTCTGCGGCCGGGCGTGGGCCTGAGGTGGTGCTTGGGCCTGAGGTGGTGCTTGGGGCGGGGACGGTTCTTCGTTCTGGGGTGGTTTGTGGGCCTGAGGTGGTTTGTGGGCTTGGAGTGGTTTGTGGGCCTGAGGTGTTTTGTGGGCTTGGAGTGGTTTGTGGGCCGAAGGTGGGCTGGGGGGCTCGGTTTGCGGCTTGGGCTGGGGTTGCATTCGCAGGCCTCCCGGGGCGATGTCGATCGTCGGCAGTTTAGCTAGTTCAAGTAGCTTAAAAGCTAATCGCGATAGCTTAGTACATTGGTTAGCACGGTCTAGCCCGGTTCACGATGGTTTCTGTTGTTTCTTCCCCGATCGCGCTGGATGCTCCGTCATGTTGGCGCAAGTTCCGCCGCGATAGTGGAACGGCAGGCCGGGACGCGCGGATAACCTGACCCGCGTGCTCGAACATGTCACGGTGACGCGATACGTGACCCCGCTGCGCGAGGGTGGGTCACTGCCTGCCATCGTGGAGGCCGACAACCTCGGCACGTATGTGATGAAGTTCCGCGGCGCGGGGCAGGGGCCGAAAGCTCTCGTCGCGGAGATCATCGGCGGCGAACTCGCCCGCAGGCTCGGGCTGCGCACGCCGGAACTGGTACTGGGTGACCTTGATCCGCGCATACCGGGCAGCGAGCCCGACCCCGAGATCCAAGATCTCCTGCGTGCGAGCGAAGGGCTCAACCTTGGCGTGGACTTCCTCCCTGGCTCGGTCGGCTTCGACCCGCTCGGGTGGGCGCCCGACCGGTTGTTCGCCAGCAAGGTGCTGTGGTTCGACGCGCTGATCCAGAACGTCGACCGCACGTGGCGCAACACCAACCTGCTCGTGTGGCACCGAGATATCTGGCTCATAGATCACGGTGCGGCGCTTTACTTTCATCACAACTGGCCGACAGCGGACCCCGCGAGACCCTTCGACGCCCATGATCATGTGCTGCGCGGTTCTGCGGGGTCGCTGGCTGAGGCGCATGAGGCGCTCGCGCCACAGATAACCGATGAGTTGCTCACCGAGGTCACCGGCTTGGTACCGCAAGCGTGGTACGGGGACGGCGGCGGGCCGCCCTATGTGCGTCATCTCATCGAGCGTGCGCCGCGCGTGCCGGAGGTGATCCGGCTATGAGTGAGGTGTTCGAGTACGCGCTGATCCGTGTCGTCCCGCGTATTGAGCGCGGCGAGGCGATCAATGTGGGAGTGATCCTCTACTCGCTGGGTCACGAGTACCTGCGCGCGCGGGTTCAACTTGACGAGCATCGCCTGCAGGCCCTTGACGCGGCGGTCGACCTGCCCGCCGTGCGCGCCGCGCTCGGTGTTCTCGTCAGCGCGTGCAGCGAGGGACCGCTCGCTGAGCAGCCGCTCGGGGCCCGATTTCGCTGGCTGACCGCGCCGCGGAGCACGATGGTCCAGCCCAGTCCCGTGCACAGCGGTCTCACCGACGACCCTGAGGCCGAACTTGAGCACCTTTTCGACACGCTGGTGCGCTAGGGCGTAGTCCCGTAGATCTCGGTCGATGCGGTGCTCCAGGCGGCGATCCGGCCAGGCCCTGCTTGTTCTCGAGGAGCCGATAGTGGAACCATCGTGCGACGACGACAGTGCTCCACGGCCCCGGCCGGCCGTCTTGGGTCGTGGACGGCACTGTCGCGCCGCCAGAGATCTGCGGGACACGTCCTAGATCCGCCTAAGTTCTCCGCTTGCGCCGGCGTGTCGGGCTCATGATCGAACAGCTGTTCGTATAGGCTCCTCACGTGCGCCGCACCTTGCCCGGACTGCCGAGCTTGGCCGGACTACGAGCTGGAAGTACTGCCGAGCTTGGAAGTGCTGCCGAGCTTGGAAGGACTGGCAAGGCACCGTTTTCCTGGTGGCCCGAGACTCGTGCCGCCCGGGTGGGCGCAAATTGTCGGCAGGGGCGCGTAGCGTCAGTGCCGACAAGCCGGGCGGCATGCCGGGCAGCGTTGCTGAACGGCACCGCTATACGGCACCGTCGGCAGCATATCGACCACGACGATCATCTGAGCGGTACGGCGGAGACGCCACCATCAGGCCCGTGACCCTCACAGGGAGTTCTCATGGCAGCTAGCGACAGGACGGGGATGGACCGGCCCGGCGACCGGGACAAGGCCCTCGATGCCGCGCTCGTCCAGATCGAGCGGCAGTTCGGCAAGGGCTCGGTCATGCGCCTTGGCGACGACGCCCGCGCCCCTGTCGAGGTGATCCCGACCGGTTCGATCGCGCTCGACGTCGCGCTCGGCATCGGCGGCCTGCCCCGCGGCCGTGTCGTCGAAATATACGGACCTGAAAGCAGCGGAAAAACTACTGTCGCATTGCACGCCGTCGCCAATGCGCAGAAGACGGGCGGGATCGCGGCCTTCATCGATGCCGAGCATGCGCTCGATCCCGAATACGCAAAGCGGCTCGGCGTCGACACAGACGCGCTGCTCGTCTCCCAGCCCGATACCGGCGAGCAGGCGCTGGAAATCGCCGACATGCTGATCCGTTCCGGCGCGCTCGACATCGTCGTCATCGACTCCGTGGCCGCCTTGGTGCCGAGAGCCGAGATCGAGGGCGAGATGGGGGACAGCCACGTCGGCCTGCAGGCCAGGCTCATGTCCCAGGCGCTGCGTAAGCTCACCGGTGCGATAAGCCAGACCAAAACCACGGCAGTTTTCATCAACCAGCTGCGTGAGAAGGTCGGCGTGATGTTCGGCAGTCCTGAGACGACGACAGGTGGGCGGGCACTTAAATTCTATTCGTCGGTCCGGCTCGATGTGCGGCGCATCGAGACGCTCAAGGACGGCACCGAGCCGGTCGGCAGCCGCACCCGGATAAAGGTCGTGAAGAACAAGATGGCCTCGCCGTTCAAACAGGCCGAGATGGATATCTTGTACGGCTTCGGGATCAGCAGGGAAGGCGGTCTGATCGATCTCGGCGTGGAGCAGAGCATCGTGCGCAAGTCCGGTGCCTGGTACACCTACGAAGGCGACCAGCTCGGGCAGGGCAAAGAGAATGCCAGGAACTTCCTGCGGAGCAACCCCGACCTCGCCGACGAGATCGAGAAGAAGATCAAAGAGAAGCTGGGCGTGGGACCGCAGCTCGATGCGGACTCCATGGAGACTGTGGGTCCGGACGGTCCGGTTGCGCCATCCCGCGGCGGCGGCCCCGCCGCGGCGCCTGGAGGACCTGTTGTACGCGGCCGGACGGCTGGTCCGGGGCGGACAGGCACGGGGCCGAGGCCAGGATCGGAGTAGCGGCCAGGATCGGAGTAAACGCCCCAACAGGGCCGTGGACCGGCCGTTACTCGGCGCGGGCGGAGGAACGGCCGGGGAACTGATTCCGGAGGAGAGGCGAGTAGGTGGCCACCCGGCGGCGTCGAGGATCACGTGTACCCGGTCCCGGCCGCGCGCTCGAAGAAGATGCCGCGCTCGAAGAAGATGCTGCGCTCGAGGAACATGCCGCGCTCGAGGAAGATGCGGAGCGTGCGAGCGGCCAGCCAGCAGGCGGCGCGAAGGGGCGGACAGCCAGTGCGGCGGCGCAGGCGGCAACGGACGGCGCCGGCGATCCGCCGGGCCTCGGGCTCACCGGCATGCCAGGGCCGCTGAGGCGTGGCACGGGGGGACGCGGGACTCGGGATAGGGGTGAGCGGCGGGAAGGGATGCGGGATCCGGAGGCGGCAGCGAGGGAAGCCTGCCTGCGGCTGCTGACCGCCGCGCCACGGACACGGGCTCAGCTCGCCGGTGCTCTGCGCCGCCGGGGGGTGCCGCAGAGCGTGGCCGACCAGGTTCTCGGCCGTTTCGCCGAGACCGGGCTGATCGACGACGCGGCGTTTGCGAGTGCGTGGGTGGAGTCGCGTCACTACGGCCGCGGCCTTTCCCGCCGCGCGCTCGCGGCCGAATTGCGCCAGCGCGGCGTCGCCGACGACGATGTCCGTGACGCTGTGAGCGAGCTTGATCCGCAGCAGGAGGCTGCGACCGCCCGTCGCCTGGTGGACGCCAAGCTCGCAGCCAACCGTGGCCAGCCGCCGCGCGTCCGTACCCGTCGCCTGGCGGGAATGCTGGCCAGGAAGGGTTATCCCGCAGGGCTGGTATTCCGTATCGTCCGTGAAGCACTCGAAGAGGAAGGTGTCGACGCGGCCGAGGCCGGCCTCGACGAATCGGCGGAGGCGGCCTTTGAGGGCGCGGATGCGTGGCCGGACGGCGCGGAGCCGGGCTGACGACGCCCGCGTGGCTGGCCAGTCCGGACGCGTGCGGCGCGAAGAAGCGCTTGGCTGGGCTCGGCTCGGTCATGCGGTCTCGGGCGGGCCCACGGGCCGCAGCCGAGCCCACGGGCCGCAGCCGAGCCGAGCCCACGCGGGGGCCGCAAGCCGAGCCGAGCCCGCGGGGGGCCGCAGCGAGCCGAGCCCACGGGCCGCGGCCGAGCCGGCCCACGGGCGGCAAGCCGAGCCGAGCCCACGGGGGGGCCGCAGCCGAGCCGAGCCCACGGGCCGCCCGCCGAGCCGGCAGGTCGCCCAATTTGGCCGCAGGGCCCGTGTATCTGCACGAACCACGCTCGCTCTGTATGACAACGGAGGAAGGCCTTCCCGTATCGAGCTCTAAACCGCTTGGTGATCCGTTGCATTTCCAGGCGATGGGCCAAGCCGACGAGATTTGGGGGAAACACGCGTGAACGCATGGTTTCATCATTGGATAATCGTAGATTTCTACGATCCGGTTTGGCCCAACATCGCCGCATCGATTCTGTGCGCGGTTTGGGCTGTGCGCAGAATAAAAATTCACCTAAGGCGGCATCACCAGTTAATGGTTCACCACTTTTCACCCTTGCACGGGAAGCACGACGATTTGAATGGCGGGAGGGGGATCGGTGCCGGAACCATCCCCGGCAGCGACAGCACCTGGGATAGCGGCCGTAACGGCGGCGGTGGCAGAGTCAAGAGCGAGACAAGAAGCAGTTGACGCCGCCAGACATCCCGAACGCGCCGGTTTGCGGCCCGATGTGCCGCCCGGGAACGCGGTCCATCAGATACCGGACGAGCGCCGACCCGATGCGCTGCCGGCGGACGGCGCTGGTAGTGCTCCGCAGGGTTCGCGGACGCGAACAGCCACAGGCATCTACCCTCGTCGTAGCGGCGCGGGGCCGGCGCCGAATGTACCTATGGAGGGGACGAAAGGCCCTGCCCCCTGCGCCCAGGCGCGCGCCTACTGGACAGACAGAGTGCTTGGGAGGGCGCATGAAACAGCGGGTGCCCAGGAGGGCGTGGTACTCACCGGGCGGAGCCTTTGGCCGCCCCCGGGTGCTCGTCGAGGATGACCACCCTGCTCTCGCGATCTCGGACTTCTCCCGGTTCCAGGAGGCGGGCTTTGACGTCGCCTTTTGTTCCGGACCGGGTCGCACCCCCGAGGACTGCCCTTTGCTGCGGGGTGCGGAGTGCGAGGTGCTAGCCAGCGCCGATGCCGTGCTCCACGGGCTCGACGGCCAGCTCGGCGTCGCCGCGGCCATTCGCCGACGGCATCCGGAGATACCGGTCGTGGCCGAGCAGCGCCGCGCCGAGGACGGGAGCTTGGAGACGGTCCCGGCGGGATGCGTGCCACTCGCCTACGCGTGCTCGGTGAAAGGCCAGGTGGACGCGCTGCGCCGAGAAATAGCGGACCGGCCCAGGTCTTCGAAGGGATCTTCCAGCACGCGCTGATCAGGCACCTCGCGGGCAGCGACGACGCGGCCCGCAGCCTCAGCGAGAACGTGCGGACCGTCCTGGAGTCATCGGCCATCCGCGCCTAGGCGGCGGGATGGATAGCCGCGATGCCGTGCCGGGGACACGAGGGCAGCGCAGGTGCCCAGCGAAACGAGCCGATCCGCCGCTAAATCGGCTATCTAGCCTGGTCACAGGCACATGATGGCTCGCAAACGGCGGACTTGGCAGAGCGGTTTGCTTGCCCTGGACGTTATCGCAGCTTAACCTCACGGCAGCGAGGTGTTACTCCGCAGCGTGCGGATTGACATAGACAGACATGACGATGCATAGACGACAACCGGGCCGCAGTTCCTGTGGCTCTCGCCACTGGCCGGTCCCGAACCGGCCCGCCAGCAGCCCTGGCGGATACCTGGCCGCACGCGTGGTGGCCGGGTGGACTGTCGTGACGGCATGGGCCGCAGGGACCATGCCGGGCAAGGGCGGCCATGCCCTTAGCGGTGGCCATCTGTACGGCAGTTCCCTTGCCCAAGGCGGTGGCCATACGCACGGCGGTCGCCGTGCGTATGGCGGTTGCCTTGCGCATTCTGGCGGCCGGGCGCCGGACTGGCGTTCGGCGGCAGGTCCGAGAGGTCGGGACCGGCGGATGACGGCTGGGCGGATGTGCGTGACGATGCCCATGATCATCGGGATGCGGGCTGCGATGGCTGGCGCCACCGTGATCCGGGGCGCGGCCGTTCGCCGCACGGTAATCCGCTGTCCGGCGGGCGGTGGTGCCGTCGGGCACGGTGCCGGCGGTGGTGCGGTCGGCCACGGTGCCGGCGGTGGTGCGGTCGGCTACGGCGCTGGCGGTGGTGCCGGTCGCGGTGCCGCCGGCAGCGCCGCCGGTCGCGGCAGTGGAGGCATTGCCGCATTCTGTGCATGCGACGTTACTGGCGGTCGCACGCGCTCGTAACCCCTCGCGCCAGGGCACGGCCGTGGTACATCGTCACGGCCGCCTTGCGAGCAGGAAGGGGTACGCCGTGGGCAGCGCACTACTGGCCGTTATCGTGCTGGGACTCGGACTGCTTGCCAGCCTGTTCGCCCTTGTCGTCATGTTGCGCCGCCCGGCCGCCCCCGCGGCAGCCATGCCTGCGCCGGCTCACGATGATCATGCAGGCGCGACACCGCAGCCGAGCGCCGGCCAGGCAAGCGGCGAAGCCGAACAGATCTTGTCCCGGGCGCAGGCCAGCGCCACCCAGATGGTGGAGCGCGCCGAGGCGTCAGTCGAGCAGGCCGAGAAGGCCAGGAACGAGATCGAGGACGAGGCACGGACGGTCAAGGCCGAACTGCGTGAACTTCGCAGCGATCTGGAACGACGCGAATCCAGGCTGTCCGAGCGTGAGCAGCGGATCGACGATGAGGAACGCAAGCTCGAGGACCGCTCCTCCGGTCTCGACGCGGTGCAGCGTGAGCTTGACGACCGCAGCGCCGATCTCGGCCGCCTCGACGCGCAGCGTCGCGAAGTGCTTGAGCGCGTTGCCGGTCTCACCTCGGACCAGGCCAAGGCCGAACTGGTGTCCAGCATCGAGAACCAGGCAAAGCGCGAAGCCGCCCTCACTGTCAGGGATGTGGAAAGGCAGGCGCGTGCCGATGGTGAGAAGCGGGCGCGCAAGATAGTGACGCTGGCGATCCAGCGGGTCGCAACCGAGCAGACCACAGAGTCAGTCGTGTCCGTTCTGCATCTGCCCGGCGACGAGATGAAGGGCCGGATCATCGGCCGTGAGGGCAGGAACATCCGCGCCTTCGAGTCGGTGACCGGCGTCAACCTCATTATTGACGACACGCCAGAGGCGGTCTTGCTGTCCTGTTTCGATCCGGTCCGCCGCGAGGTCGGCAGGCTCACGCTGGAACGGCTCGTCCTCGACGGGCGAATCCACCCGCAGCGGATCGAAGAGGCGCACGAGCGTAGCAAGGCCGAGGTCGCCCTGCTGTGTGTCCGGGCAGGTGAGGACGCGCTCATCGAGCTTGGCATCACCGAGATGCACGCCGAGCTTGTGACACTGCTCGGGCAGTTGCGGTACCGCACCTCTTACGGCCAGAACGTGCTGAAACACCTGATCGAGTCAGCGCACATCGCCGGGCTGATGGCGAGCGAACTGCGCTTGAGCGCCCCGTTCCTCAAGCGCTGCACCGTGCTGCACGACATAGGCAAGGCCCTCACGCACGAAGTTGAGGGCAGCCACGCCCTGGTCGGCGCCGAGATCGCCCGCAGATACGGTGAGCACGAGGACGTCGTGCACGCGATCGAGGCGCATCACAACGAGGTCGAGGTGCGTACGGTCGAGGCGGTCCTCACTCAGGCTGCCGACGCGATCAGCGGTGGCAGGCCAGGCGCGCGGCGCGAGTCGCTGGAGGCGTACGTCAAGCGGCTCGAGCGGCTGGAGCAGATCGCCGCCGCCCACGAGGGCGTGGAGAAGGTCTTCGCCATGCAGGCTGGCCGCGAGATCCGGGTGATGGTGAAGCCCGACCGGGTGGACGACATCCAGGCCCAGGTGATCGCGCGGGACGTTGCGAAACAGGTCGAGGAGGAACTCACCTACCCCGGGCAGATCCGGATCATCGTCGTACGCGAGTCGCGCGCCACCGAATTCGCCCGCTAACCACCACCAACCGTCCCGCTCCGGTGCCCTAGCTGTCACCTTCCAGCTTCAGCACCGGAACGTCGGGCGGGTTGAAGCCGAGCACCTGACCGTAAAAGGACAATTCCGCCTCCAGCGCGGCGATGACGCTCTCGGCCCTGCGGAACCCGTGCGACTCGCCCTCGAACGCCAGGTAGGCGTGCCGGATGCCGTGCTCGTCCAGTTCTGCGACGATCATTTCCGACTGGTCGGCGGGCACGACCGGGTCGTCCGTCCCCTGCAGCACCAGAACCGGGCTGGTGGCGTCCGTAACGTGACCCTGAGGTGACCGTTCGCGGTAGGTGGCCTCGAATCCGGGCAGCGGGCCGACCAGGCCGTCCAGGTAGCGCGATTCGAAGTCATGTGTCTCGCGGCTGAACTGCTCCAGGTTGGCGGGCCCGAAGTAGGAGGCGGCGGCGCCGAAGACGGTGCCATGTGCCGCCGCGCCGGTCGTCACGGCGCACAACGCGGTCCAGCCACCGGCAGAACCGCCCCTGATCGCGAGCCGCCGCGGGTCCGCGTCGCCGCGAGCCGCGAGGCCGCGCGCTGCCGCGATCGCATCTTCGACGTCCACGATCCCCCACTGGCGGCGCAGCCGCTCCCGGTAACCGCGGCCGTGCCCGGTCGAGCCGCCGTAGTTGACGTCGATGATCCCGATGCCGCGGCTCGTAAAGTACGCCTTTTCCAGGTCAAGAATGCTTGTCACGTGGCTGGTTGGCCCGCCGTGCACCCACACCACATACGGGGGCAGCTCGCCCTCAGGGGCGGCAGCCGCCGGGTTGGAGGGCGGATACACGAGCGCGTGCACCATGCGGCCGAACGGCCCCTCGAGCTCGACCGCCGCTGGGATGGGCAGGTAGGCCGCGTCGGGAACCTCGTCAAGCTCGCGGCGAAGGGCCTCAGTCCTGCCGGTGACCGCGTCGACCCGCACGACGCCCAGCGGCGCCGCGGGGCCGCCAGCGATTCCCACGACAACTGTCCCGTCCGCGGAGACCGACGCTCCGAAGGCGGAGTATGGAATGTCCAGGTCGGTCAGCTCACCGCTGTCCGGATCGAGCACGCCGAGCCGCAGGTCCCCCTGACCGTGCACGACAGCCAGCCTGCCGTCACCGAGCACCGCGAAAGGCTGCCCGCCAAGCTGCCAGAGCGCGCCGGCGAACTCCTCCTCGGCTGGGTAGAGAGCCTGCGGCGGCTCGCCATAAAGGCCGACCTGGTAGATGTTCCACCAGCCAGACCAGTCGGAGATCACGTACAGGCTCGTCGCGTCGCGCCAGCAGGGCGCGAGCACGGATTCCGCCACCCCGCCCTTGATCAGGGTTCCCTTGCGGGGAACGCCGTTCTCCAGGACCGCCACCCGCAGCTCGGTACCGTCCCACGGCATGCGCGGGTGATTCCAGCTGATCCAGGCGAGGCGCGACCCGTCAGGGGAGGGGACCGGGAACGCATAGAAGTCGGATCCGCTGACGAGTTCCCGCACCGCGGCAGGGTCGTCGGCGGCCGAGCCGTCGAGGGGGACCGCGACGATCGCGCGCCTGACGCGGTCCTCGTCATGCTGCTCGCGGACGCACCAGATCTCCCTGCGGTCGGGCGAAAGGACGAAGTCGGCATAGCGCAGCGCGCCAGGCTCGGCCGGTTCGGGTGTGAGCGCGCGGGGCGCACGCCCGCCTCGCGGCTGCGCGGCGGGGGCTTTGCCTTTCCGCTTCGCCGCCGTAGCGCCCTGGCCCAGGTAAAGCCGCTGGTCCCCGTAGTTCGCGAACACGATGTCCCAGCCACCGGCGGACTGCCCGGGTACCGGCAGGTAGGAGCGGCCCCCGTACTCGTGCACGCGGGTGCGGGCATTCCATGGCGCCGCTACCAGCTCGGACCGATGCCCGTCCGCCGCGCGGTGCACGACGGTGGTTCGCCCGCCTTCGTCCGGCCGGAGCTCCTGCCACCACACCTGGTCCGCGATGACGGTAGGGAAGGACAGGCTGGATTTGCGCGCGGGCAACATCGGCCGCGCCGACAGGGGAGGGCCAGGCACCGTAAGGGGCCGTCAGGCATTCGGTCATAGCGGCATCGTGCCCTATGCGGCGGGACGTTGGGGCACAGACCCGGCAGCTCGGTCCCGCCGACTGTGCGGCATCCTCCGCGGGGTGCGGCGGCCGCATCATGATGGGCCCTCATTCGCACTTTGCGTACCCGTTCGAACGCCTAATGTACCTGCGGAGGCGGTGGCGCGCCGCTGGGCCACCAGTAAGACCAAAGCCCCTCCCTAACGGCTGCGCGGGGCGCGACGGGTACGCAAACGTCCCCCAATCCTCACCGGAACTCGCCTCGGCGCGCGCTCGCCCTGTCAGCCGCGTACCCTCTATCCCGAGATGAGAGTCGTGAATGGCACAGCTGCCGCAGCCGCGCGCACCTACCAGATCCGCACCTACGGGTGCCAGATGAACGTGCACGATGCCGAGCGCCTCGCCGGCCTGCTTGAGCAGGCCGGCTACCGCCGCGCGGCGCCTGATGTACCGCCCGACGTGGTGGTCTTCAATACTTGCGCGGTGCGGGAGAACGCTGACAACAGGCTTTACGGGAACCTCGGTCACCTCCGCCCGGTGAAGGACAGCCGCCCGGGCATGCAGATCGCGGTCGGCGGCTGCCTGGCGCAGAAGGACAGGGGCGAGATCGTCCGCCGTGCCCCGTGGGTGGACGTCGTGTTCGGGACGCACAACATCGGCTCGCTTCCCGCGCTGCTCGAACGTGCGCGCGTGCTTGACGAGGCGCAGGTCGAGATAGCGGAGGTGCTGCAGCGGTTCCCCTCCGGGCTGCCGGCCCGCCGCGAATCCGCCTACTCGGCCTGGGTGGCGATCTCAGTGGGGTGCAACAACACGTGCACGTTCTGCATCGTGCCGAGCCTGCGCGGCCGTGAGGAGGACCGGCGCCCTGGCGACGTCCTGGCCGAGATCCGCGCCCTGGTCAGCGAGGGTGTACTGGAGGTGACGCTGCTCGGGCAGAACGTCAACTCCTACGGCGCGGCGTTTGGCGACCGGCAGGCGTTCGGGAAACTGCTCCGCGCCTGCGGCGAGGTCGAGGGGCTGGAGCGGGTGCGGTTCACCTCGCCCCATCCGCGCGACTTCACCGGCGACGTGATCGCGGCAATGGCCCAGACCCCCAACGTCATGCCGCAGCTGCATATGCCGCTGCAATCCGGTTCCGACGCGGTGCTGCGGGCGATGCGCCGCGCCTACCGCAGGGACAAGTATCTGCGGATCATCGATCAGGTCCGTACGGAGATCCCGGAAGCGGCCATCACCACCGACATCATCGTGGGTTTCCCCGGTGAGACAGAACGTGATTTCGAGGACACACTCGATGTCGTCCGCCAGGCGCGGTTCGCGGGCGCCTTCACTTTCAAGTACTCCAAGCGCCCGGGCACGGCCGCTGCCGACATGCCTGGCCAGGTGCCCGCCCAGGTGGTCAGGGAGCGATACGGGCGGCTCGCGGCACTGGTCGAAGAGATCACCTGGGCAGGTAACCAGACGCTGCTTGGCCGTGAGCTCGAGGTGCTCGTCGCCGAGGGCGAGGGACGCAAGGACGTCGCGACGCACCGGCTGTCCGGCCGGGCGCCCGACGGCAGGCTTGTGCATTTCGCGCCCGGAGACGCCACGCCCCGGCCAGGCGACATGGTGCGGGTAGCTGTCACGCATGCCGCGCCGCACCATCTGATCGCCGATCTGCCACCGCTGGCCGTCCGCCGGACGCGCGCGGGCGACGCGTGGGAGGCCGCGGCGAACCCGCCGGGCGGGCAGCCAGGCCCCACGGGTCAAGGCGCGCGGCCCGCTCCGGCTGTGCTGCTCGGCATGCCTTCCGTTGGGCGGCCAGCCGGCCAGTGATCGTCGCTGCCCGGCACCCCAGGGCGGATCGCCTGGTCGCCGGTGCCGGGCATGCCAGCCTTCGCCTGCCGCTCGAACGGGACGTTCCCGCGTGCTGATCGCCGCCGCCGTCTGTCCCCATCCTCCGTTGCTCGTGCCGGCGGCGGCAGGTGGCGCGGCGGCCGAACTCGACGAGGTGCGCGGCGCCTGTGACGAGGCCGTGAACGTGCTGGCAGCCGCCGGGGCCGACCTGATCGTCACGGTCGGCGGCGGCGCCGAGGACAGGGAGTTCGACGGCAGCGCGGCAGGGAGCCTCGCCGCTTACGGGGTCGGCTGGCGAACCGGCACTGGCACGCCCGTATTGCCGCTGTCACTGACCATCGGGCGCTGGCTGCTGCAGCGTTCCGGCCTGCTCGGGCCGGACGCCGGGGGGCGGGCGGGGCGGCAGCCGGGTTCGGCCGGTACCGGCCCGGGGGAGCGGGTCGCGCGAACCCGCGGGGCGCCTTGCACCGACCCGGTCAGGCCCACGCCACGGGTGCGGCTGACCGCCACTGCATTCGGGACACCGCCGAGCGACTGCCTGCGCGTTGGCGCGCGGATCGCCAGCCGGGCCAGCAGGGTGGCGCTGCTTGCAATGGGTGACGGGCCCGCGTGCCTATCCCCGCAGGCGCCCGGATATCTGGATCCCCGCGGTGCGCCATATGACGCCGAGGTTTCTGCGGCCCTCGCGGACGCGGACGCGCACCGGCTGGCGCGGCTGGACCCTGATCTGTCCGCCGAGCTGCTTGCCGCGGGCCGGGCGGCCTGGCAGGTGCTCGCCGGCGCGGCAGGCACCGGCACGTACCACGGTCACCTGCACTGCGCCGCCGCGCCGTACGGCGTCAGCTATCTGGTGGCGTCGTGGACCACGTGCGCCTGAGCGTCGGTCATCCATCAGGTGCGCGGACCCGCGGGAGAGGCTCTCTAGGCCCCGGCGCTCGTACCGGCCTGGCCTGGATCCTGCTCGCCCGTGCCGCCGACCTGATCGGCGGCACTGGCTGGCCCATCGGCAGTGCTCGTCGGGTGCACGTCGGTGGTGGCCGGGTGCGCGTCGGTGGACGGGTGCGCGTCGGTGGCCGGGTGCGCGTCGGTGGCCGGGCGCACGTCGGTGCTTGCCGGGTGCACGTCGGTTGCTCCGGGGTGCACGCCGCCTTGCCCGCTGTCCTGCGCGTGCCACGATGCTTGATCAGTCTGGCTCTCCGCTGCGCGCTGCCCGGACTCCGCGTCGCCCGCATGGTCGGTGCCCGGCGCGTGCTTCTCGTGCTTGCCGGACTTGCTCCCAAACATCGCGCGTACTTTGTCAGCGAATCCCATCGACTTTCCCCCGACCATCACGGCAACTTGCCCAGCTGATATAACGCGCTGAGTCACACTGATGCCCTAATGTCACCGTACCCACGGCTGAGAGACTGAATCCATGCCCGGAGGCGTCATCGTGGTCGTGGGGCCGACGGCGGCCGGAAAGTCCCACCTGTCGGTTGACCTGGCCCGCGAGGTCGGCGGCGAGGTGGTGAACGCCGACTCGATGCAGTTGTACCGCGGCATGGACATCGGCACCGCGAAGCTGACCCCGGCCGAGCGCGGCGGCGTGCCGCACCACCTCCTTGACATCTGGGACATCAGGCAGACCGCCAGCGTGGCTGAGTATCAGCGGATCGCACGCGGCGCCGTCGATGAGATCCTGGCGCGCGGCAGGGTGCCCGTTCTCGTCGGCGGTTCAGGGCTGTACGTGCGCGCGGTCCTCGACCACCTCGAGTTCCCGCCGGCTGACCCGCTGGTACGCGAGCGGCTGGAGGATGAGCTTGCCGAGCGGGGTCCTGCCGCACTGCACGACCGGCTGAACCGGCTCGACCCTGGCGCGGCCGCAGCGATCCTGCCTGGCAACGGGCGGCGTATCGTCCGCGCACTCGAGGTGATCGAGGTGTCAGGACGACCGTTCACGGCGACCCTGCCGAGCTATGAGTCGGTCTATCCGGCCGTGCTGATCGGCCTGCGCGTGCCGCGTGAACGGCTTGATGAGCGCATCGAGGCGCGGGTGGCGGGGATGTGGCGCGCGGGCTTCGTGGCCGAGGTACGGCAGCTTGCGGCCGCCGGCCTGCGCGAAGGCCCGACGGCGAGCCGGGCCCTGGGTTATGCCCAGGTGCTCAGGTTCCTCGCAGGTGAGTGGTCGCAGCAGCGGGCGAGGGACGAAACGGTCAAGGCGACCCGGCGCTTCGCGCGCCGGCAGGAATCGTGGTTCCGCCGCGATCCCCGCATCAGCTGGCTCGACCCGGCCGAGCCGGACCCGCTGGCGGCCGCGCTGGCGGTCACGTCGCGCGGCTAGCCAGCCACGTTTGGCGGCGGAACCCATGCACCGCCCGGATGACTGGCCGACAGTGCGCCGATCATCGCCCGCTCCGGCGCGGTGTCGGTGGAGGCCACCGAGTCCTGGCCGCCAAGATCACCTGCGCCCTCCTGGCACGATGGCCCCCCGTGCCCTGATGGCCCCCCGTGCCCTGATGGCCCCCCGTGCCCTGCTGACACACAATGGCCCATTGTGTGTCGCATACGACACACAATGGCCCATTGTGTGTCGCGATTGAGCCCCCGGTGCCGGCGTCGCGCGGACACTCCAGTCTCATTCACCTCGAGCGCCCCTCCAGCGCTATGGAGACGTAACAGACCGCCCATCCCGGTATCCGTCATCAGGCGCCGTGCGGGGCGCGAAGATCACTTCGCTGTTCCGGCTAGGCTCGGCGTATGCGCTTCGCGAAGGGTCATGGCACTGAGAACGACTTCGTTATCCTGCCTGACCCTGATGGGGCTCTTGATCTTCCTGCCGGGCTGGTGGCCAGGCTCTGCGACCGCCACGCCGGCCTAGGCGCGGACGGCGTGCTCCGAGTCGTCAGGACTGCCGCGGCGGCGTTTCCGCTTGCGGGCGCGGCCGGCCCGGCGGCACCGGGCGAACCCGCCGCCGGCCTGGCCGCCGATGCCGAGTGGTTTATGGACTACCGCAACTCCGACGGCAGCCTCGCCGAGATGTGCGGCAACGGAATCCGTGTGTTCGCCCGCTACCTCATCGAGGAAGGGCTCGCCTCAGGCGACGAATTCGCCATTGCCACCAGGGCCGGCGGTCGCCAGGTGCGCGTACACCCCGGCGGCGACATCAGTGTGGAGATGGGTGCCCCCCGTGTCCTCGGTCCCGGGCAGGTGCGGCTGGGCGGCCGCCTCTACTGCGGCCTTCGGGTGTCTGTCGGCAATCCCCACCTGGCCTGCCTGGTGGATACGCCGCTGGACGAGTTCGACCTGTCCGTCCAGCCGGAGCTCGATCCTGGGCAGTTCCCAGCAGGCGCCAACGTCGAACTGGTCCGGGTGACAGGCCGCGCAGCCGTTCGGATGCGGGTGCGTGAACGTGGGTCGGGCGAGACACGGTCCTGCGGCACCGGTGCCGTGGCGGCCGCTGCGGCCGCCGCTTACGCCGTGCGCGCAAGGAGCCAGGTGGCAGCCGCTGGCGCGAACGGCGCGCCGTTCGCGGCCACGTCCGTGGCTGGCGGGTCTGGTGCGGCTGGCGGCTCTGGCGGCTCTGGCGGGCTCTGACGTGGCTGGCGCGTCTGGCGCGTCTGATGTGGCTCGCGTGTCTGGCGGCTCTGGCGGGTCTGGCGCGTCTGGCGGCTCTGGCGTGGCTGGCGTGGCTGGCGTGTCTGGCGGGTCTGATGCGGCTGGCAGGTCTGGTATGGCTGATGTGGCTGGTCTGGCTGGCGGCGCCTGGCAGGTCGCGGTGCCCGGCGGGGAGCTGACCGTCACGCTGGACGGCCAGACAAGCTGGCTCGCCGGGCCTGCCGTGATCGTCGCCGCTGGCGAGCTAAGCCAGGCTTGGCTTTCTGTGGCCACACCTGCCAGGTAGGGACGGGGGTCGTGCGGGAACTTCACTGCTGTGGTGAGCCCGCCGCGGCGATCAGGTCGGCCGGGCGCGGGGGAGAGCACGTCGCCGGTGCGCACAAGCCCTTCGCGGGTGGCCATGTAGTGATCGAAATCCTCGATGCGGAAACCTGCCGGCGGCAGCGGCCCGAGGGCTGGATGCGGTCCGGGCAGGCTCAGCCGCGGCTAGCCGCGGCTAGCCGCGGCATAGCCCGACCGTTCGTGCACCGAGCGCCGCGAGCTGGCCGTTAGCCTCGGCAATCCGGCGGCCTCCCGGTCGTCCCCGTGCTGGGCTGGCCCCGTGCTGGGCTGGCCCCGTGCTGGGCTGGCCCCGTGCTGGGCTGGCCCCGTGCTGGGCTGGCCCCGTGCTGGGCTGGCCCTGTGCTGGGCTGGGCGCACAAGCGTGGCGGCGGGGGCTCGTCGTCGCGACTAGTGTTGCTCATGCTGACGGGAACCTGAAAGATGTTGCCTGATCGGTGGCTGGGGAAACGATCACGCGCCCCCGTGTGCCCTGCGTCGGCCGCGCCAGCGACGCTCGGGGCGCAAGCTGGCCTGCAAGCGGAACACCGGCGTCAAGGCCTGGGCAGACATGCCCATGAGACATGCCCTAGACCATTAGTTGCGGGTGACGGAGGTACTGGCATGAGAAGCGTGGTGGTTACCGACCCGCCGAAAGCCGATCTCGGCGAGGTGGGCAAGCTGGCAGTTTATGGCGTTGCGACCGTGCACGAGGCCCTCGGCAGGTCCGGTTTCCTCGGCCCGCGGCTGCGCCCCGTGCACCTTGGCACGCGCATCGGCGGCACCGCGGTAACCGTATTGTGCTGGCCGGGAGACAATCTCATGGTGCACGTCGCCGTGGAGCAGTGCCGGGCTGGCGACATTCTTGTGGTCACGACGACGTCTCCGTGCACGGACGCGATGCTCGGCGAACTGCTCGTGACCTCGCTGCAGGTCCGTGGCGTACGGGGGGCCAGTCATCGACGGCGGCGTCCGCGATGTGGCCGAGATCAACGAGCTTGGCTTCCCGGTCTGGTCGGCGGCGGTGAGCGCGCAGGGCGCGGTCAAAACCACGCCTGGAGCTGTCAACGTTCCTGTCGTCGTCGGCGGCCAGGTTGTCTGCCCAGGGGATGCCGTTATCGCCGACGACGACGGCGTGCTGTGCGTACCGCGCGCGCAGGTGGGCGACGCGCTTGCGGCGGCGCAGGCCCGGTCCGAAACGGAAGTGGTGACGCGCGCGGCGCTGCTGGCGGGCGAACTCACCCTCGACAGGAACGCGCTGCGCCCGTTGCTGCAACGTGCGGGGGTCGAATACCTGACCGCCGAGGAGTACGCGCGCGATCCGGCCCGCTAATCCGCGGCCCGCTAGTCCGCGGCCCGCTCAGATCCGCGGCTCAGATGCGGTCGCTCAGTCGGGCCAGACGTGACCATCGACGGTGCCGCGTTGCGGGAAGCTTGAATGGTGCTGATGTCCAGGACAAACGCCGCCCGCACGGCCCCGCGACATGCGCAACCGCGAGGTCGTGCGGGCGGACTATTCATCATGGCCCCCAGGGAAGAGGCGCTAGTTAGACGTGCGGGGTCCCGGTGTTGGTTCCCGGTCAGGAAAAATCACTCGCTGGCCGTCTCAAGCAGCGCTGGTTGCTTGAGGCGGCGCGGCAGGCCGGGCGGCGGGCCGCCACGCGGCATGCTGCGTGAGTGGCATCCTCGGGAGCTGGATGCTCGCTGAGCTGCATGTTCGTGGCTGTACGTCATGAACGTGGCGAGTGATACAAGTCATCGGGCTTAGCTTGCCTTGTACGGCGTATAGTTGTCAGGTGATGGCATCCACACGGACACGCGATGAGGCAGAGAGAACCCGGCTCAGCAAGGCGGCCGTGGTTGAACAGGCGCTCGCCCTCGGTGACGCCGAGGGTCTTGACGGGCTGACCATCCGGCGGCTAGCGCAGGAACTCGGCGTTACGCCCATGGCGCTGTACTGGCATTTCCGCAACAAGGAGGAGCTGCTCGCCGGGCTCGCCGACCGGATCTGGGGCGAGATCGACACTGACGTCGACGCGGGTGCGCGCTGGCCAGGCCAGCTGCGCGGCCTGCTCGAATCCCTCATCAATGTGCTGCGATCGCACCCCTGCGCGTCACAGCTGCTGGTATCAGGCGTGAAGCAGAGCGAGGCCGCACTGCAGGTTTCCGAGATCACGCTCGAGGTCCTGCGACGCGCCGGATTCGACCCGATGCATGCCAGCGAGGCCGCACGGGGCGCACTCTGGACCGGGCTGATGCTCGTGATGAGCGAGCCCGGCTACAATCCGGGCTTGACGCAAGAGGAGCGCGCCGAGACGCAGCGGCGCAACCGGGTCAGGCTCGCGGTGCTGCCGCCCGACCGGTACCCATGCCTTGTCGAGGCTGCGGGCCCGATGACGGCGTGCGATGATCCCGACTTTCACTACCGCTTTGGTATCGACCTCTTCATCGCCGGGGTCGAGGCGATGGCCGCGCGCCAGAACAGCTGACCCGCGCCGGCACAGTCTGCGCGCGCCGGCACAGCTGAGCCCGCGCCGGCACAGCTGACCCGCGCCAGCACAGCTGACCGCGCGCCAGCGGGCCGCGCCAGCACAGCTGACCCGCGCCAGCGCAGCTGGCACGCGCCTGCGCACAGCTGACCCGCGCGGCACAGTCTGCGCGCGCCAGCACAGTCTGCGCGCGCCAGCACAGCTGACCCGCGCCAGAGCAGCCGACCCGCCAATCGGCGCCCTCCCGGGAGTCAGCCGACCGCGTCACCTGCGCGGCTGGCGACCCCGGGGCATCTGGGCGGCCGCCGGTTACGCGCCTACTTCTTGCTCACGGGTTGCACGCGCAGGGCGCCGGGCGCGGTCGCAGGCACGGCTGGGCTGTTCGGGGCGACCGGGACCACCTGCTGGTACGGCTCGCCGGCCGCGGGCCGCGGGTCGGCTTCGCCGCGGTTGGGCCACATCGCCATCGCCCGCTCGGCCTGAGTGGTGATCGTGAGCGCCGGGTTCACGCCGAGGTTGGCTGAGACGGCCGAACCGTCGACGACGTGCAGTCCCTCATACCCGTAGACGCGGTGGTAGGGGTCGATGACCCCGGTCTCCGGCGAGTCGCCGATCGTGCAGCCGCCGAGGAAATGCGCCGTCATCGGGATGTTGAACAGGTCGGTCCAGGTACCGAAAGCGGTCCCGCCGATTTCCTCGGCAAGCATGCGCGTGGCGCGGTGCGCGTCAGGGATCCAGACCGGGTTCTGCTCACCGTGCCCGCGCCCGGAACGCATGCCCCAGCCGAGCCGCCCGCGCTTGGACCGCACGGTGACCGAGTTGTCCCGGTTCTGCATGACCAGCGCGATCACCGCCCGCTCCGACCAGTGCCGCAGGTTGAGCACTTTGCCCATTTCCAATGGGTGGGTCGCCACCCGGCCGAGGAACTTCGCCCATCGCGGCTGCCGCCCGCCGCCGTCGACCAGCAGGGTGCGCAGCGACCCCATCTCGTTGGAGCCGCGACCATAGCGGACCGGCTCGATATGGGTCTCGTCGTCCGGGAAGAAGGACGACGTGATCGCCACGCCGCGGCTGTAGTCGTCACCCTTGAACCGCGCGCGCTCAGCGCCAAGGAGCGCCTCCGAGTTGGTGCGGGTCAGCACGCCAAGCCGCGCGGACAGCCGCGGCAGGCCGCCGGTCGCCTTCATTCGGTGCAGCAGTTTCTGGGTGCCCCACGTGCCCGCCGCGAACACGACCTGCTCGGCCGTCAACGTGCGCCGCCGGCGGCCCGGGCTCCCGGTGCGCTTGATCTCCACGGAGTAGCCACCGCCAGGCCGAGGCCGCACGGCGGTCACCATCGTCATCGGCAGAATCTGCGCGCCGGCCCGTTCAGCGAGGTAGAGGTAGTTTTCCGTGAGCATGTTCTTGGCGCCGTTGCGGCAGCCGGTCATGCACGCGCCGCACTCGACGCAGGTGGTCCGCCGCGGGCCTGCGCCGCCGAAATACGGGTCGGGGGTCTCCTTGCCTGGCCTGTCGCCGAAATAAACGCCGACCCGGGTCAGGTGGAATGTGTCGCCGCGTCCCATCCGGTCCGCGACCTTTCTCATTACCAGGTCCGCGGATGTCATGGTCGGGTTGGGCGCCACGCCGAGCATCCGTTCGGCCTGGTCATAGAACGGCGCAAGCTCGGTACGCCAGTCGGTGATGTGGCGCCACTGCGGGTCGTCGTAAAACGGCTCAGTGGGCCTGTACAGCGTGCACCCGTAGTTCAGCGAACCGCCGCCGACCCCGGCCCCGGCCAGGACGAGCACCCGTGATTCCTTCTCACCGCGTAGCAGATGAATGCGCTGGATCCCGGTCAGGCCGAACTGCGGCGCCCACATGTACTTGAGGACCCGCCATGATGTCTTGGGCAAGCTGCTCTGACGCTTGCCAGGCGTGGGATCGCCCGGATCGTCGAACCGGCGGCCGGCCTCAAGGACACCGACGCGGTAGCCCTTCTCGGTCAGCCGCAACGCCGTGACGCTGCCGCCGAAGCCAGAACCGATGACCAGAACGTCGTAATCAAAATTGCTCATTGTTTCCTCAGCCCCCGGACCACGACCAGTCCAGTGGCCGGACCGGTGGGAGCCGTGGTCACACAAGGAAGCCTAGAGCGTCCAGGCAATGCTGACTACCGTTCAGTAACAAAAGGTTTGGAGTGATTGAGGTGTCCGCGCCGTTACAGGCGCATTTCGGCTAGTGAGTCACGATCATTTGCTGACCGGGCAGGAGCGGCGGCAGGGGCGCGGCGCCGTGGTCCACCCCCGCAGCCTGAGCACCGTGGCCACCTGCGTGGCCACCTCGCAGGGGTGCTGCGTGACGTCCGCCCAGCCGTATCGCAGCGTGACCACGCCGTCAGCAGCGGCGGTATTGTCCCGCCGGATGTCGCGCCAGCGAGTGTCAGCGGGATGGGCCGCGCGGCCGTCGAGCTCAACCGAGACCCTGTACTGGCGGTAGAGCACGTCACGGAAGATAGCTCCGCCCCGCTGGGCCGAGCGTGCCTGCCGGTCGGCGCGGGGCAGGCCGTGGGCTCGCTCGACATTTCTCAGGTACCGGTATTCGAGCACCGAGTGCACTCCCGCCGCGACGTCCGGCAACGCGCGCGAAAGCTCGCCGCGCCAGCGAAGTCTCTTGCGCCCGTCCATCCTCATTCGCAGCAACGTCGCGGTGGTGAGTCCGCGCTGGCAGGCGCGGGCGGCCCAGGCGAACGCATCGTCGAACGTGGTGGCCGCCTGGGTGAGGTCAAGCACGGTCTCCTCGATCATGGTGCGGGGTGGTAGCAGACCCGGATGCCGGTTTTGCCCGATCAGGCTGGAGCGGTGCACCACGATGCCGCGGATGGGCTTGAAGTGCTGCTCGGCGGGCACGGTGAGGTGGATCGGCTCGCTCGGCCTATCCGCAAGCCCGTCCAGTTCGGCCGCGCTCTCATGGCTGAGGATCGCATAAGGTCCCAGCCGTAACACGGCTGCCCACAGCATGGCTTCGCGTGACGGCTTACCTGTAAAGGCGGCGTAAACGTGCCAGTGGATCCGCTGCCAGCGGCCGTAGCGCACGAAACCTTCGATCGTGCGCGAACTCAGCCCAGCAGATGCCGCCTGCCACTGCGCGATCATGCCGCGCTGGACTACCAAGAGGCGCCGACTCTGCTCGGGCAATCCGTGTCCCATACCGCACAGAGTGCCGCTCGCCTATGACAGTTGATCACGCCACAGCCATGATCGTGGTACCTGGCCCGTGAATATCACGGCCCAGGTACCAAGATCAAGGAAGTGCGCCCTTCTGGAGGCAAGGAAGTGCGCCGTCAGGAGGCGACCTTCGGGAGGCAAGGAAGTGCGCCGTCAGGAGGTGAGCGCGGCTACCGGCAGTCCGCGGATCGAGGCGTCGAGGACCTCGGCGGTGTGAGCCACGGGCATCCGCTCACCGCGCGCGGCCAGCGCCGCGGTGATCTGCAGCGAGCACCCGGGGTTCGCCGAGACCAGCAGATCCGCGCCCGCCGCCTTGGCCGCCATCACGGCGTCCGCCTTCCGCTCGCCAAGCTCCCTGGCGGCCTCGGGCTGGAGCAGGTTGTACACCCCGGCAGAACCGCAGCAGGTCCCGCCGTCCTGCACCTCGACGAGCTTCAGCCCCGGGATCGTCCGCAGCAGGGCACGTGGCTGCGCTCGCACGCCCTGCGCGTGTCCCAGATGGCACGCGTCGTGGTAGGCCACGGTCATGGGCAGCGGGTGCCGCGTTGCCACCGGCCCAAGCTCGTCGAGGAACTCGGTCAGGTCGCGGACCTTCCCTGCCAGCCGGCTGGCCCGCGTCGAGCCGTCCAGGGAGCCGTCGGCGGAGCCGGGGGAGCCGTCGGCGGAGCCGGGGGAGCCGCCGGGGGAGCCGTCGGCGACTAGCTCCGCATACTCCTTCATCGCCGACCCGCAGCCTGCCGCGTTCACCACCACCGCGTCGACGCCTGCCCGGTCGAACACGTCTACCAGGCGGCGCGCCAGCGACGAGGCTTCCTCGGTGCGGCCCGAGTGCAGTGACAGCGCGCCGCAGCAGCCCTGTCCACGCGGGATGATGACGTCGCAGCCCTCGGCAGCGAGCAGCCGCGCCGTCGCGGCATTCACTTGCGGGAAGAACTCGCCCTGGACGCAGCCGGTGAGCATGCCGACGACCGCGCGGCGCTGCCGGCGCTCTGCACGATCTTGCGGTCGGCCGCCGCCGGGGGCGCGGGCAGCCACCCGCTCGGGCAGCCGGATCCGGCGCGCCGGTGGCGGCGCGAGCCGCAGCGCCGCCGCTGCCGTCGGGGGCAGCCGCCCGGCGATGCCGCTGCGCATTAGCAACCGGTCGAGGCCGGCCTTCTGCGCCGCGCGCAGCGGGACTGCGAGCAGGCGCAGCCGGCGCCGATAAGGAAACACAGCGAAGATGGCGGCCCGTGCCGCTCGTTGCGCCGCCGATCGCGGTTCGTCGAGGGGCCACGCGCGCGCTGCTTCGATCAGCCGGTCGTACTGCACCCCGGAAGGGCATGCCGTCACGCACGCCATGCAGCCGAGGCAGCGATCCAGGTGCTCGAGCACCGGACCATCCAGCTTCGCACCGTCCATGACCTGGGTCATCAGATGGATCCGGCCGCGCGGCGAGTCCATCTCCTCGCCCCACAGCTGGTAGGTGGGGCAGGGCGGCAGGCAGAACCCGCAGTGCACGCAGTCTCCAGCGAGCTTGCGCAGATCTTCCACTAGATCCCTCCCGCGAAGCGCCCGGGTGACATCAGCTGGCCTGGATCGAACTGATCCTTGATCGCCTGCATCAGCTCAGCTGCGGTGACAGGTCCCCACATGTCGACCTCCTCGCGTATCCCTGCTGGTGCGTGCACGACGGTGACGCTTGCGCCAGGCACATCGCCCCAGCGCGGTGGCGCCGCAAGACGGCGCCGGAGCGCCGCCACGAACGATGCCGCCGCATCCGGCGAGGTCTGGGCGTCCAACGCGGCATCGAGCACGCCCGCTCCCGCTGAGCCGCGGATCGCAGGCCTTAGGGCGCCATCGCCGATCACCCCGGCCCCTGCGACCCCCGCGAACCCGGCGGTCACGGCTGCAGCGGTCTCGTCGATGGCTTCCAGTACCGAGGGCAGCGTGCCTGGCGGGAACGCGATCCGCAGCGCGGTGGCGTCGGCGCCCGCGATGCTGCGGCCCCACCACGCGGGCGGCGCCCCGCCAGCGTGCGCGCCGGTTCCGAGGATGTCGCGCATCCGGGCCACCCGTTCTGTAATCGCTTCCGCGGTTCCCTCGAAGAGCAGGCACACGGACACGGGCTCGCCCGGCGCGGGCCGGTCGATCTCTGCGGCGGATGGGACCAGCTGGGACTCGAGCGCTGCCCGCACGGCCGCCAGCGCGTCAGCAGGGGCCGGGCAGGTCACCGTGACGAAGGCGGCCGCCTGCGGCAGTGGATGCAGCCGGAACGCGGCTTCCGCGATCAGCCCGAGCGTGCCGAACGATCCGGCGAACAGCTTGCCGAGGTCGTAGCCGGCGACGTTCTTGACCACCTTGCCGCCCGATGAGGCGACCGTGCCGTCGGCGAGCACCACGGTGATTCCGATCAGCAGGTCACGCGGCGCGCCGTAGCGCAGCCGCCGCGGTCCAGCGGCACCCGTCGCGATCACTCCGCCGACGGTCCCGTAGCTCGCTCCAGCCGCGCCCGGAGCCGCCGTCACCGCGGCAGCCGTGAGCTTCGCAGCCGTGTCCGCGGTAGCCGTGTCCGCGGCAGCCGTATCCGCGGTAGCCGTGACGTCGGTGGCCGTGTCCGCGGTAGCCGTGACGTCGGTGGCCGTGCCCGCGGTGGCCGTGACCCCGCTGGCAGGGACCAGGGGGTCGAGCGCGAGTTGCTGCCCGGCCGGCGCAAGCTCGGCCGCGAGCCGCGCCATGGTCAGCCCCGCCTGTACCCGGACGACGAGATCACCGGCGGCGTGCTCGATGACCCGGTCGAGCCGGGTGGTATCGACGACGAGGTCGCAGCGGTCGGGCCGGGTGCCCCAGGCGAGCTTGGTCCCGGTGCCGCGGGGGAGGACAGCGAGCCCGTGCCCGGCTGCGGCCCGTATCAGCTCGCTGGCTTCTGCGACCGTGGCGGGGGCGGCGACGGCGGCGGGAACCATGCCGAGCACGGCGTCGGCGGCCACCGCTGGCCGTACGTCGGCGCACACCCCGGCGAGCGCCGCTATGGGATCAGCCACAGCTGTCCTCTCCATGGCCAGAAGGCACTTTTCCACGGCCGGAACAAGCTGTTCCACGGCCGGAACGCGCTTTTCCACGGCCGGAACACGCTTTGCCACGGCCGGAACGCGCTTTTCCACGGCCGGAACGCGCTTTTCCACGGCCAGAAGGCGCTTTACGCGAATGCGGCTGATAAGGCTCCATGATCATGAAATGCGATGGCATCAGAACTGGTCCACCTGACCGGCGGCCACCAACGGGTGGGCGCCGCGGCGGATGCCAGGGACCTCACCGCACAACCGCGGGGTGGGAAATATCTTGCCAGGGTTGCACAGCCCGGCGGGGTCGAAGGCGCACCGCAGCCGCTGCATCGTGTCCAGGTCGGCGGGCCCGAACATCTTCGGCATGTACTGCGACTTGTCGGCGCCGACGCCATGCTCGCCCGTGATCGAGCCGCCGTGCGCGATGCAGGCGTCCAGGATCGCGCCGGACAGCCGCTCCGCCCGCTCGGCCTCGCCCGGCCGCGTGTCGTCAAAGAGCACGAGCGGGTGCAGGTTGCCGTCGCCTGCGTGGAACACGTTCGCTACCCTGATCCCTTCCTCCCTGGACAGGCTGGTGATCTTCCGCAGCACCTCGGGCAGCGCGGTTCTGGGCACGACACCGTCCTGCACGATGTAGGCGGGGCTGATCCGGCCGACAGCGGCGAACGCGGCGCGGCGGCCCTTCCAGATGGCCGCTCGCTCGGCCGGGTCGTCCGCGACCCTGATCTCGGTCGCCCCTGACTCCTCGCACAGGCTCCGGACCTGCGCGTACTCGCGCTCGACCTCGGCCGCGGGTCCGTCGAGCTCGACAATGAGGACGGCGCCCGCGCCCTGTGGGTAGCGGCAGGCCACCGCCGCCTCGGCGGCCTCGATGGCGAGCGCATCCATCATCTCGATCGCCGCGGGAAGGACACCCGCGCCGATGATGGCTGAAACCGCGGTGCCGCCCGCATCCGTGCTTGCGAACGCGGCGAGCAGGGTGCGAACCGCCTGCGGCAGGCGGGTGAGCTTCACGACGATCTTTGTGACGATCCCGAGCGTGCCCTCCGAGCCGATGAACGCGCCGAGCAGATCATATCCGGGCGCCGCGCAGGTCCCGTCGCCGATCCAGACCAGCGCCCCGGAAGGCAAGGCGACCTGCAGGGCGAGGATGTGGTGCACGGTGAAGCCGTACTTGAGGCAGTGCGCGCCGCCCGAGTTCTCCGCCACGTTCCCGCCGACCGAGCAGATCACCTGGCTGGACGGGTCGGGGGCGTAGAAATAGCCGAACGGCTCCGCGGCCTTGCTCACGGCCAGATTGGTGACGCCGGGCTCGACAACCGCGCGACGGTTCGCGGCGTCGACCTCGATGACGCGCCGCATCTTCGTGGTGACGACGAGGACGCCGTCGGCGCGGGGCAGCGCCCCACCGGACAGCCCGGTCCCCGAGCCGCGCGCCACATACGGCAGCCGAGCGTCCCTGCAGGCGCGGACGATCGCGGCCACCTGCTCGGCGGACTCAGGCAGCACCGCGATGGCAGGAGTGCAGCGATGCGCGGTGAGGCCATCGCATTCGTAGGTGCGGAGCTGGCGCGGATCGGTGATGACGTTCGCGCCGCCGACGATCTCGGCGAGGCGAGGTGCGACCGCTGCGGCATCGCCATACTCAGTCATACCTCGACCCTAGCTCCGGAGCTGCGGCGACGTTATCCCCAGAATCGCTGCTGGATCGCTTCGCCCGGGCCCGCTACGGCATCCGTTCGTATGCGGGCACGGTGAGGAACTCCGCGTAGTCGTCGGCGAGTGCGACCTCCGTGAAGAGCGCCGTTGCCTGCTCCAGACGGTCTTTATCGAGGTCGGCTCCGGCCGCCTCGCGGATCTTCGCAAGCTCCTCGCCGATGATCTGCTCCACAAGCTCCCTGGTGACGCGGGGGCCTTCGGCGAGCTCGATGTCGTTGTGCAGCCACTGCCAGACCTGCGAGCGGGAGATCTCTGCGGTGGCCGCGTCCTCCATCAGGTTGAAGATTCCGACCGCGCCGTTGCCGCCCAGCCAGGCCGACAGGTACTGCAGGCCGACGCTGATGTCGTTACGCAGGCCGGCCTCGGTAATCGCGCCAGGGGTCTTCGCGATGGCGAGCAGGTCGTCCGGGACCACGCTGACGTCCTCGCGTAGCTTGTCCAGCTGATTGGGTCGGTCGCCGAGGACGCCGTCGAAGATCTCCCGGCAGACCGGCACGAGGTCCGGATGCGCGACCCAGGAGCCGTCGAAACCATCGGCTGACTCGCGCGCCTTGTCCTCGCGGACCTTGGCGAGCGCCACCGCGTTGACCTCGGGGTCGCGGCGGCTCGGGATGAAGGCGGCCATGCCGCCGATGGCGTGTGCGCCGCGCCGGTGGCAGGTGCGCACGAGCAATTCCGTGTAGGCGCGCATGAACGGCGCGGTCATGGTGACGGCGTTGCGGTCGGGCAGTACGAACTCGCGGCCACGAGTGCGGAACTTCTTGATGATGCTGAACTGGTAGTCCCACCGGCCCGCGTTCAGCCCGGCCGAGTGCTCCCGCAGCTCGTAGAGGATCTCCTCCATCTCGAACGCGGCCGGGATGGTCTCGATCAGCACGGTCGCCCGGATGGTGCCGCGTGGAATGCCGAGCTCGTCCTGCGCGATGTTGAAGGCGTCATTCCACAGCCGCGCCTCCAAATGGCTCTCGGTCTTCGCCAGGTAGAAGTACGGGCCCTTGCCCTTGTCGATCTGGCGCTGCGCGCAGTGGAAGAAGTAAAGGCCGAAGTCGAACAGGCTGCCCGAGATGCGCTGCCCATCGATCAGCAGGTGCTTCTCGTCCAGGTGCCAGCCGCGCGGCCGGACCACGATCGTGGGCAGCTCGTCGTCGGGCAGCAACTGGTACTCCTTGCCGTCCGGGCTGGTGAAGTCGATCTCCCGGTCGAGCGCATCCACAAGGTTGAGGTGGCCGCCGACCATGTTGTCCCACAGCGGCGTGTTGGCGTCCTCGAAGTCGGCAAGCCAGACCTTGGCGCCCGAATTGAGAGCGTTGATCGTCATCTTCCTGTCGGTCGGCCCCGTGATCTCCACGCGCCGGTCCACCAGCCCGGGCGCGGGCGGCGTCACCCGCCAGGACCCGTCGTCGCGGATCTCCCTGGTTGCCGGCAGGAAGTCAAGCGTTCCCCCGGCGATCAGCTCCTGCTGGCGCGCGGCGCGCGCGGCGAGCAGCTCCACCCGGCGCTGGCCAAGCTCCCGCTGCAGCTTGGCGAGCAGGGCGAGTGCGGCAGGGGTCAGGATCTCGTCGTAGCGTTCCCGGATCGGGCCAGTGATCTTCACGCTCTCAGGTCCCGGCATCGGCCGCTCCCTTCACGGTCTGGTGACGGCTTCCGGAGCCTGGCGCGGCATTTTCCGGATTGTGACTCAAGACGCTAGCTGCCACCGGTCCGCCGGTCAAAACTGGGATGAAGGGGCTGCCCGCCGCGTGGCACTATCGGGGGAATGACGCAGATGAGGGGGGCGTTTACGGTTGTCAGAGGGTGCATTGACGAACGGCGCACCTGGACGGGCCGCACCGGGACAGCGCGCACAGGGATTGAGCGCACCGGGACGGGCCGGACCGGGACGGGCCGTACCGGGACAGGGCACGCGGCCAGACGGAGCCGGGGGAGCCCTTGATGAGGCCGAACACGTGGAGGAACCAGTTACAGGCGAATTGGATCTGGAAGAACGGCAGGCACTGCGGCGGGTGGCTGGGCTAGCGGGGCTGTCGACCGAACTGCAGGACGTCACCGAGGTCGAGTACCGCGAGCTGCGGCTTGAGCGGGTCGTACTGATCGGTGTCTGCGTTGATCGAGCTGGGGCGGACGGCAGCCTGGCCAGCGCGGAGCACTCGCTGCACGAGCTTTCGCAGCTTGCGGAGACGGCGGGATCGCAGGTTCTCGAGGGCCTTATCCAGCGGCGCCGCCGGCCCGATCCGGCAACATATGTCGGCTCAGGCAAGGCCGAGGAACTGGCCGAGATTGTCGCGTCGACGGGCGCCGACACGGTCATCTGCGACGGCGAGCTGAGCCCTGGCCAGCTGCGCAAGCTTGAGGACATCGTGAAGGTGAAGGTCGTCGACCGCACCGCGCTGATCCTGGACATCTTCGCGCAGCACGCGCGCAGCCGCGAAGGCAAGGCGCAGGTTGAGCTTGCCCAGCTCGAGTACATGCTGCCCAGGCTGCGTGGCTGGGGCGAGTCACTGTCACGGCAGGCTGGCGGCCGGGTGGCCGGCGGCGGCATCGGCACCCGCGGGCCCGGCGAGACGAAGCTGGAGACTGACCGGCGCCGTGTCCGGGCACGGATCGCGAAGCTGCGCAGGGAGATCGCCGCGATGGCGACGGGCCGCGAGGTGCAGCGCGGGCGGCGGCGCGGCAGGGACGTGCCTGCGGTGGCCATCGCCGGTTATACCAATGCGGGCAAGTCGAGCCTGCTGAACAGGCTTACCGGTGCGGGCGTGCTGGTGCAGGACGCCTTGTTCGCCACCCTGGATCCGACGGTGCGCCGTTCGCGCACGCCATCAGGACGCGGTCTTACGCTGACGGACACGGTTGGCTTCGTGCGGCACCTGCCGCATCAGCTTGTCGAGGCTTTCAGGTCCACTCTCGAGGAGGTGGCGGACGCCGACTTGATACTGCACGTTGTCGACGGCTCTGACGCGGATCCCAGGGCGCAGCTTGCCGCGGTGCGCGAGGTACTCGCCGAGATCGGCGCCGGGGGCGTGCCGGAGCTTGTGGTGGTCAACAAGGCCGATCTGGCGGACCCAATCACGATCGAGGGGCTCCGGCTCCGCGAACGTGGCTGTGTGGTGGTGTCGTGCCGCACGGGGGCCGGGTTCTCCGAGCTTCTTGCCGCCATTGACCAGCAGTTGCCGCGGCACGATCGTGAGATACGCGCGCTGGTGCCATACAGCCGGGGTGATCTTGTCGCGCGGGCGCACGAGCTCGGTGAGGTGATCGGCGAGGATCACGCCGCGGACGGGATCACGTTGCATGCGCGCGTACCCGCGCGCCTCGCCGCGGAACTCGCGGCGTTCAACGGCCATCCTGCGTGAAGCCAGGTCCCATTTAGGCCCATTACTCCCTAAAGCCGGGACGAAATGGGCTGCGGCCGGGGGCGGCGCCCGGCCGCTCGCGTAACGGCTCCAAGCTCATCAGCTTGCGCGGGATGGTAGATAACTCTTCGAAGCCGTGTGCAAGCGTGCTGTAATCGTTTTTTGATTGGGCTCGAGAGCGGCTGCCGCCGCTCCCACATGTGCGTCTGTGCTGTGCATACGGGTCTGCTCGCAGGTGGTTCGATGGCATGACGTTGCGGCGAATCCCGCCGCTTGCGGGGGGTACGAGGCGGCGTATCTGGATGCGGAGGAACCTGAACGGAGATGCAGGATGACCGTTGTCCGAAATTGGCTATTCCGGGTAGGACTTCTTCGCGTACAGCCTGTACATGGTGCCAGCGGTGCAATACCGTAACGGAATCGAATATCTCGGTCGCGCCTTCAGCGCGCCGGGGTTGCGTCAACCGCGAACGATCCGTTTCACTGTGTGCTTGCCAGTGTGTCCCGGCGAGCACACCCGCGTTATGGCAGGCACGACCGACGGCAGGTGACCTCAAAATGACGCCCGGAACCCCAGCCCCCGGTTCCCTTACCGCGATCAGGGCTGAGCTGTCGAGGACCGGACTGTCGAGGACCCGGCTGCTGAGGACCGGGCTGTGACGGTACGCCTGCTGACGAACATCGGCCGCCTCTGGACGGGGAGCGAGATCCTCACCAATGCCGCCGTGATCACTCAGGACGAGCGGATCGCATGGGTCGGCCCTGCCGTCGAACTACCGCAGCGCGTGCCCGGGGTCGTCGACGACATCGTTGACGTCGACCACGTCGAGAATCTGGGCGGCGGACTGGTGACGCCGGGGCTCGTTGACGCGCACACACATCCCGTCTATGCGGGGAACCGGTGGGCCGAACTAGCGATGCGGTCGAGCGGGTCAACCGCATCGGAGATCGCCGCCGCCGGTGGGGGCATCGCGTCCACGGTGACGGTGACCAGGGGAACGGATCCGTGGACGCTCTGCAACGGCGTGCGCGAGCGGCTCAGCGACTGGGTGCGTTCAGGGACGACGACCATAGAGGCCAAGACCGGGTATCACCTGACCCGTGACGGCGAACTCGCCGATGTACGGATGCTGCGGTCACTCGAGCAGGAGCCAAACACACCGCGTATCCACGTGACGTTCCTTGCGGCGCACGCGGTGCCGCCCGAGTTCTTCGGGCGCCGCCACGACTACATCGACGCGGTGAGCCTGTGGTGCGCCGATGCGGCCGCCGCTGGCGCGGACAGCGTGGATGTGTACTGCGAGGAAGGCCGGTTCACCGAGGCCGAGGCGCGGTGGATTCTTGGCGCGGGCCGCGCGTCAGGCCTGCTGCCCCGGTTGCACGCTTGCGGTCATTCCCGCACCGGAGCGGCTCGGCTGGCCGCCGAGCTTGGCTGCGCGTCCGCGGATATGCTGCACGAGGCCGATGACGACGATGTGGCGGCGCTGGCGCAGGCAGGTGTGGCCGCCGTCGTCTGCCCGAGCACCGCCCTGCAGACCGGCCGCAGGCCGCCGGTCCGCGCGCTCCTCGACAAGGGCGTCGCGGTCGCGCTCGGCTCGGATCACTCGCCGGGCGGCAATGGCATAACCTCGATGCCTCTCATGATCGCGTTCGCCATCGCCCACTTCGGCATGAGCGTTACCGAGGCCCTCCGGGCCGCCACGATCGGCGGCTCGCATGCGCTGCGCGCGCCCGACAGGGGTGCACTCGTCCGTGGCAGGTTCGCTGACATGGTGCTCTGGGACGCCGACCATGAAGGCGCCTTCGCCTGGGCCTATGGCCTCAAGCCCCAGCGCGTGTGGCGCGGCGGCGAACTCGTCCCCGACTGACCAGTCACGCTCACAGATGGCGGGCACGGTAGCGGTCAGCGAGGTCGGGCCGGTGATCGCCGTGCATACTTGCCCGGGAATGCTCGGCGTCGTGGTGGCTCCGGACTGATGCGCGGCCTGAGGCTATCATTAGCCGGACGATGGACGGAGGGCGCATGGTAATGCCGCGCGGATTTGATCCCACCACGCCGAACATCGCCCGTATGAACGACTACTTTCTCGGTGGTAAGGACAACTTCGCCGCTGACCGGCAGGCCGCGGAGAAGGCACTTGACCTTGCTCCCGAGCTTCTCGTCCTCATGCGCGAGTGGCGCAGCTTCATCCGCAGGGTGGTGCGGTTTCTGGCCCAGAGCGGCATAAGGCAGTTCATCGACATCGGGACCGGCCTGCCTGCCGAGGAAAACGTGCATGAAATCGCGCAGGCGACGGCACCGGATGCCCGCGTCGCCTACGTGGATAGCGATCCGGTCGTCTGCTCGCACGCTCAGGCACTTCTCGCGGACGATCGGCGGACGATCGCGATCCGCGCCGACCTACGCGAGCCTGCCGAACTCATCAACCATCCGGCGCTGCGCAAGCTGATCGATCTTGATCAGCCAGTCGCCATCCTGCTGCTCGCCGTGCTGCACTCCATCCCGGATGACGACGTGGCCGAGCGCGCGATCAGCCAGCTTCGTGAGGCGATGGCGCCAGGCAGCTATCTGGCGATCCAGCACTCCGTCTGCGACGTCTGCCCAGAGGTCACGCGGTCCCTTGCGTCCCTCTACCAGGACGAGAAGGCGATCGCAGGTGGGCGGCGCGCCAGAAATACCCGGACCAAAGCCAAGATCGAGAGTTTCTTCAGGGATCTTGAGCTCGTCGACCCAGGCGTCGTTTACTTGCCCACCTGGCGACCCGAGCCGTACAGGGTGATCAACAATCCAGAATCGGTCTGGCTCGTAGGCGGCGTCGGCCGCAAACTGGCGCGTAACTGCTATTGAGAACCGGGTAGCGCCGATGGTGATGCGGCGCCACCCGGTCAGAGTTCTTTGAGGATCTTGCCCAGAACCTCCGTTGTGTCCGTGGCGGGTTCTGCTTCCAGGCAGAGGCGTTCCATGACCGCCAGGTAATGGTCCGCGTCTTCCCGCTTGTCCAGGTAGAGGGCACTCGTGAGCTGTTCGAGGTACACGATGTCCGGCAGATCAGGCTGGGCAAAACGGAGGATGCTGAAGGGGCCGCCTGCAGCGGCGTGGCCACCAGAGTGGAACGGAATCACCTGGAGGGTCACGTGGGGCATGGCAGTCACCTCCATCAGGTGCGATATCTGTTCTCGCATCACCGCCTGGCCGCCGAGTGGCCGTCGTAGCGCCGCCTCGTCGACCACCGCCCATAGGTTGAGTGGATCATCTCCCTCGAGTAGCCGCTGCCGCGCCATCCGCAGGCTGACCCGCCGCTCGATCTCGTTGCCGGGCGAGTCCGCGTACCCGAGCATCGTGACTGCGCGCGCGTAGTCTTCCGTCTGCAGCAGGCCCGGCACGAACTGGACCTCATAGGTGCGCACGCTTGCGGCAGCTTCCTCTAACCCGACATAGGCCTCGAACCAGTTCGCCATGATGTCGGAGTAGACGTGCCACCAGCCTTGCGCATTTGCCTGCCGCGCGAGCGCGCGCAGCATGTCGCGTTCCTTCTCGTCATGGACGCCGTATTCAGTAAGCAGATCGGCAACGTCGCGATCTTTGAATCCGACCCGGCCAAGTTCCAGCCGGCTCATCTTGGAGTGCGAGGCACGGATCTTGTGCCCGGCCTCCTCCAGCGTGATGCCCTTCGCCTCCCGCAGCCGCCGCAGCTGCGCGCCCAGCAGGATCCGCAGGACCGTCGGTCCGCCTTTCCTGAGTGCGAGCATGCTCCGGACAGCAGGGTCCCCACCCGGCTCTGCTGTGACCATGTGTGCTCCTCAGAACACTAGATCGGCCCAGTCTCCCACTCCGGGCGGCCATTGCAAACCCCGAATCCGGGGATAGGCATCACGCACTGGGGATGGGCATCATGCCACTAGGCCGTCGAAATCACCGTCCTTGATCCCCCGGATGAAGGCGTCCATCTCCGCGCGGGTGTAGATCAGTGCCGGCCCGTCCGGATCGCGTGAATTGCGGACCGCGACCACCCCGCTGGGCAGGCGGGCGATCTCGACGCAATTGCCACTGGGGTTGCTCCGGTGACTCTTCCGCCATACCGCGCTGCGCATCAGTAAGGCAGGCATACCGTTGTAGGTCGGACCCACGTTCGCCCTCCTGCTAAGGATCAGGCGACCCCGCCGATGTGAATCCTTACCCTTGCGTCCGGTGACAAACAAGAGCCGCGAGGCCACAATCCTCGTGCACGTGCATCAGTACTTGCACATGCACACGATGAGTGGCATCGTAGCGGACATGCGGAACCGCTGCACCGCTGAGTAACCAACATCCAGCTTCCCCCAAACTGGCTCCAAGTTTTGCCATGACTGTGCAGAAAACACACGAGATCACCCCCACCCTGATCGGCGACGGACCCTGGGGGGAGGGATTGGCACTCTTCGACCCCCCAGGTCAAGCCAGTGGGGCGTGGCAGCCGCCTGCGGCGCATGTGACGTCTGGTACGCCGCCCGGGACGCCGCCTCCGCCATTTCCGCCATCTCCGCCATCTCAGCCATCTCGGCCAGCTCCGATGTCTGCGGCCGAGAAGCGCGCGCTTGCCCGTTGTGCGCTGCGTCCGCAGCCGTGTGCGGTCAAGGCAGCACGTGACTTCACCCGCGCGACCCTTGGTCACTGGCACGTGCACGGGCTCTACGACGATGCCGCGGTCGTCATCTCGGAACTGGTGACCAACGCCGTGCGGTACGGCTGCGGGCAGGGCTTGCCAGGTCCGATCCAGACGCGCGGCTCGAACTCGTTCTGATGCGCAGAGAGGGCTGTTTGGTTTGCGTGGTCACCGATCCGAACCCCGGGCCGCCAGTGCTGATGGAGCCGGATTACGTGGCCGAGACCGGCCGGGGGCTATGCGTCGTCGAGAGCCTGAGCAAACGATGGGGCTGGACGCCGCTGAGCACGGACCGTAAGGCGGTCTGGGCGGCTCTGGCCCTAGGGCGTGTCCCGTAGATCTTTGGCGGCGCGACAGTGCCGTCCACGACCCCAGACGACGACCGGCGGCGTTGTCGTCGTCGCCGATAGTTCCACCATCGGCTCCTCCTCCGCCTTGCCGGATCGCCGCCTGGAACACCGCCCGCATCCACCAAGATCTACGGGACAC
This sequence comes from uncultured Actinomycetota bacterium, assembly GCA_963727015.1. Lineage (GTDB taxonomy): Bacteria > Actinomycetota > Actinomycetes > Streptosporangiales > Streptosporangiaceae > DATFVJ01. The sequence goes on from CAVSEV010000015.1 coordinate 268,990, forward strand.
GCCCTAGCAGCGTGCTGAACAACGCCCAAATCGCGGCCATCGGCGCAGCAAAGACGCAGGTCAGCGGGCTGCTCCTTGATCGAGAACAGGCTTATTCAGCAGCTAGTAGTTCGTAGTGCCAGCCTGTGCGCTGGCGCGCTAACGCGCTCACGCCTACCCTCGGTGGCCCGCCGCGGCGTGATGACGACGAATCCCGCCCGCGGCAACGCTCATCCCGCGCCTGCCGCCGTCAGGGCAATCGAGCCCTTGCTAGAAGCGGGTAGTTGAGGGATAACGGCGCAGACCTGTGGCATCCTGCCGACATGCCAGCACCAGCTTCAGGCGCCTCTGGGGCCCCAGCGCCCGTGACAATCGTGGTTGGCGACGAAGAGCTTCTCGTCGAACGGGCCATCACCGGGCTGACCGCAGCGGCCCGCGGCGGTGCGGCCCGCGACGCAGTGGCCCGTGACGGTGCGGCCCGCGAACCACCGGCGCGCGACGCGGCGGCGCGCGACGCAGCGGGTTCGGCGGACGCGGATGACCTGCTGGCCGCCAGCCTCGTTCCCGGGCAGCTTGCGGCCCTGGTCTCACCGTCGTTGTTCGGTGGCGGAAGTGTCGTCGTGATCCGCGCCGTTCAGGACGCGAGCAAGGATGTCGCTGCGGAACTCGCCGATTACGCGGCAAGGCCCGCGCTTGACGCTGTCGTCGTGTTTACCCACGCGGGCGGGGCGAAGGGCAAGGGCCTCCTCGACACGCTGGCCAAAACCGGCGCGGACGTGGTGAGATGCCCGAAGATCACGCGTTTCGCTGAGCGGATGGACTTTGTCCGGCAGGAGTTCCGCCGCAGTGGCCGGAGAGCTAGCGATGGCGGTGTACGCGCCCTCCTCGATGCGGTCGGCCAGGATCTTCGTGACCTCGCGGCGGCGTGCAGCCAATTGGCTGGGGATACCACCGGAGTGATCGATGAATCCGTTGTGGCGACTTATTACCGCGGCCGGGCGGAGGTGACCGGATTCAGCGTGGCCGACCAGGCCGTCGAGGGCCGTCTCGGTGCTGCCCTGGAACAGTTGCGCTGGGCGCTCGCGGTGGGTGTGTCACCCGTCCTGATCACGAGTGCGCTGGCACAGGGCGTCCGCTCGCTCGCGAAGGTCGGCAGTGCACCGCGCGGCCGCGGCGGCGCCGCCCTCGCCAGCGAGCTCGGCATGCCGCCGTGGAAAGTGGACCGTGTTCGCCAGCAGTTGCGCGGCTGGACCCCGGCAGGCGTGGCCCGTGCGCTCAGCGCCGTCGCGGATGCGGACGCCGAGGTCAAAGGCGGCGGCACGAACCCGGCCTACGCGCTCGAGCAGGCCGTCACCAATATCGTGACGGCTCGGTCAGCTGGCTGAACCACCCATTCGCGTGAGCAGTGTGCTGGCCGGCGCGGGAGCGAGTCGAGGCGGTCCGGGACCTAGTGACGGGATGCACACTGGTCCGCGTCCAGACCGCGCATTCAGGCCCAGCCCCGCTCTGCCGCCGCCACATTCATGATCCCTACCTGTGTTAACTTGCCTGCGCTATTTGCCGGAAACTTCACACAATGATGGATCATTGCCCGGCAATCGGAGGAATCGAGCCGTGCCAAGCCGCGGAATCCGGGTCCGGACGAGCCGCCGGCAGGCATCGCGGCAGCAGACTCTCCCACCGCTGGCCGTGACAGGCCAAGCGCTGCGCGGAACCGACAGAACCGCCGGCTGGCTGCGAGAATTCCGCCGAGGTTCGCGGCGCTGGGCCCTGCGCGGCGTCGGAAAATGATCCCGAATGGCTGCCGCGTGGCGCGACGGCAATGAACGCCCTGATGGCCGCGGGTGCCTGGTGCCTGATGGCCACGGTTGCCTGGTGCCTGGTGCCTGGTGCCTGGTGCCCGGTGCCCGGTGCCTTGGTTATCCGGGGGCTACTGCTCCTGGTCTAGATCCGGCTCACGGTAGGGCTGCGCCGGTGCCTGCTGGCCGTGCTGCTCCTGGTTCGGCTGGCGGAAGACCTGGGTTGGCGCCTCTCGGCTGCGCTGCTCCTGGTTCGGCTGGCCGAAGGCCTCGGTTGGCGGCGCCTGCCCGCTGCGCTGCTCCTGGCTCGGCTGCCCGAAGGCCTCGGTTGGCGGTGCCTGCCCGCTGCGCTGCTCCTGGTTCGGCTGGCCGAAGGCCTCGGTTGGCGCCTGCTGCTGGCCGCGCTGCCGGCCGTAGTTCTCCTGCACCGGCTGGTCATGATCTGGCTCCTGCTGGCCGTACGGCTGCCCCGGTTCGGGCTGCCCCGGTTCGGGCTGCGCCGACTGCGGCTGCCCATATTGGGGCTCTCCGTACGGCTGGCCTTGCGAGCCATATTGGGGTTGCTCGTACGACTGCGTCGGCTGCCCGTACTGCTGGCCGGGCTGGTCATGCCCTGGCTCCTGCTGGCCCGGCTGGCCGTACGGGGGCTGCCCCTGCTCGGGCTGCCCGTACTGCGGCTGCCCATATTGGGGCTCTCCGTACGGCTGGCCTTGCGAGCCATATTGGGGTTGCTCGTACGACTGCGTCGGCTGCCCGTACTGCTGGCCGGGCTGGTCATGCCCTGGCTCCTGCTGGCCCGGCTGGCCGTACGGGGGCTGCCCCTGCTCGGGCTGCCCGTACTGCGGCTGCCCATATTGGGGCTCTCCGTACGGCTGGCCTTGCAAGCCATATTGGGTTTGCTCGTACGACTGCGTCGGCTGCCCGTACTGCTGGCCGGGCTGGTCATGCCCTGGCTCCTGCTGGCCCGGCTGGCCGTACGGGGGCTGCCCCTGCTCGGGCTGGCCGTACGGGGGCTGAGCCTGGCCCGGCTGGCCGTATTGCTGGCCCGGCTGTCCATACCCCCCATACCCTTGACCTGGCTGGCCGTACTGCTGGCCCGGCTGTCCATACCCTTGGCCCGGCTGCCCTGGGCCGGGCTGCCCTTGGCCGGGCTGCCCTTGGCCGGGCTGCCCTTGACCTGGCTGGCCGTACTGCTGGCCCGGCTGGCCTAGCTGCCCGCCGTACTGCTGCCCATATTGGGGCTGCCCATATTGCGGCTGCCCATATAGGGGCTGCCCATATGGGGGCTGACCGTATTGCGGCTGACCATACGCAGCCGGTGCGTAGGCCGGCCTGCTCACCGCGGCGTAGTAGTCACTGGATTGCCGCTGCCAGAGGAATACGAGCGCAGCCAAGCCAATCGCCCACCCGGCGATGCTGATGATCCGGCTGGCGATCGTATTCGTCTGCGCGAAACTACCGATCAAACCGATAGTGGCGATCGCGAAGAAGACGGTGGAGACGATCCGCGCCCATGATCGGCCACGCTTGTTCGCCCACGCCATCCACAGCCACAGGCCGGCCCCGATCAGCCCGCCGACGACCAGGAAGAACACGACCACGGCCACCGCCCCGTTGACCCCGCTGGTGCTGAGATCCGGTCGCCTCTGGATAATCATGGTCTTGACCGTGTGTATGGTCGCGACGCCGACAATGGCACCGACGATGGCCAGCGCCGCGCCTGCGTACATCAACCGGACCGCGTTCACCATCGATGGGGGCGGTTCCGGCCGCTCGGGCAGCTGCGCACCCTGCGCACCCTGCGGGTATTGCGGATACTGTGGATATTGAGGGTAGTTCGCCATCGTGGCTCCTAGGTTCACGCCCAGGGCGGGCGTGTCAGCCGCTTGCGTGAATCGTCGCGCCCTGTGGTGCCGTCTGCAGAGTCTAATAGGCCGTAGTCTCGTAGCCCGTAGTCCTGCAGCGCGTAGTCCCGGCTACAGGATCACTGCGTGGACCCACGGCCGCGCGCACCCGCGTCGCTGACGTTCCTGCTCCGGCGCCCAACTTCCGCTGCGGCGTCAGGCCCGGCCGGCGATGACCGCTACCAACCGCGATGACTTCAGCCGCGCTGCAACTCGGCGGCACGCCTGGCAAGGGCGGACTTGCGGTTCGCCGCCTGGTTCTTGTGGATGACTCCCTTGCTCGCAGCCCGGTCCAACTGCCGGCAGGCAGCGCGCATCGCCTCGGTCGCCGCGTCGACGTCGCTCGCGTCCGCGGCCGCACGGAACTTGCGCACGGACGTCCTCAACGACGACTTGACCCCCTTGTTGCGCACGCGGGCCTTCTCGTTCTGCTTGTTGCGCTTGATCTGGGACTTAATGTTCGCCACGCGAAAGCCTCGCTTGAGGTTTGGGTCTAGATCGGGTCGTCACGCTGGTTCATGCGATGCGCCGCCTTCGGCGCCCCGTACTGCGCGCATGGACCGCGCCGAAGAAGGATAGCCGAGGCGGTGCCATCTACCCAAACCGAAGGCACGCTGGCTACCGGAGCCGATGCGACGCTGGGTACTGATGGCGGGAGGAGACGCTGCCTACTGAAACCGACGAGACGCCTAGGCGTGTCTCGCAGATCTCGGTGGATGCGGGCGGTGATCCAGGCGGCGACGGGCAAGGCGGAGGAGCCGATAGGGAGCCAATAGTGGAGCTATCGGCGACGACGACAACGCCGCCGGTCGCCGTCTGGGGTCGTGGGCGGCACTGCCGCGCCGCCAGAGATCTGCGAGACATGCCCTAGATACTCAAACCGGATAGACGCTACAGAGTCACACCGAAGAGACACCAGCTATCCAGCCAAGGGACCAGAAAGATCATCTGCCGCGCGTCGCGCCCGATCCGGGCCGCACCCAATCCTGCAGGTAGGACGTCCAGTCCTGCGAGGTAGCGCTGTAGTCCGCGAACAGCGCGACCCCGAACCCCCCTGTGCCGCCCGCGCCCGTGCTGCCCGCGCCCGTGCTGCCCGCGCCCGTGCTGCCCGCGCCCGTGCTGCCCGCGCCAGCGCCGTTGCCCGCGCTACTGGCGCCCTCACCAGCGCGGTCTCGGACACCCCCCGCTTCCGTGAGCGCGATCCGGATGCCATGAATGGCCGCGGCGACCGTCTCCGCGCCCGCATAGTGGCCGAGATCACTGCTGTGATAAGCGGGCACGCCGATCAACAGCCCGGTGTGGCGCGGTACGGCGCGCAGCGCGAGCGAGGTTTCGCGTTCGACGTATCCGCCGTACCAGGACTGGAAGGGCATTCCTGTGTCGTAACTCAGAACCACCACCTGGTCCGCCAGGCTCGCCACCTGCGCCAGGTAGCCGGACGTCCAGAACACAGGTCTACGGGTAACTAGCTGTGCGGGCAGGCGCAGGCTCGGCAGCGGCTCCAGCTTGGGCACGGCGACGGACAGCGGGTCGGGATGGAGCCCGCGCGTCTCGCTGAGCAATGCGAGCAGCCCGGTATCGCCGCTCGCCACCGGTCCGAGGTCATAATGCACGCCGCGGAAGCCTGCGTGCAGCACGGCCGCGTCCGCCGCCAGGATGTGGCCACGGGTGGCGGGGTCGCCGAGATTGATGTGGCCCGGCCCGATGACGCCGCCGAGCCACGCAGATACCCGCACTCCAGGGCATGCCGAGCGGAACGAGGCAAGGAACGCGCCGGCGCCTGCATACCCGGCGGGCGCGAGGCGCCCTGCGCTGTCGAGCCCGCCGACGAAGACGTAGACGTCGCCGATCCCCGAGCCGCGGATGCGCGCGGCGAGCATCCGCAGGTCGGCCGGGGTGCGCCGGCCATCGAGCCAGGCGTCACCCATCCACAGGGCGTCGTGGCCGGTAGCGCTGGCTCCGGCCGCGACCGGGCCGCCGTCGGCGCGGTGCAGGAGAAAGCCGACCATGCCGACAACCACGACGATGACGGCGAGCAGCGCCGCGACCCGGACCCAGATCCACCAGAGCACCCCTCGCGCGGAGCCGGACGCCCTGCCGGACCGCCCCCAGCCGCCCGGAGACCTGGTGCCCCCAGATCCAGCGCGACCCGGCCCGGTGCGACCGGACCCCGTACCGGCAGAACCGGTGCCGCCAGATCCGGTGCCCGTGCGCCCCAAGCCCGTGCGCCCCAAGCCCGTGCGCCCCAAGCCCGTGCCCCCTAAGCCCGCGCCCCCTAAGCCAGTGCCACCTGACCCGCCGCCGCCCCCACGGCGCGGGCTTCGTGCCCAGAAGGGGCCGCGTCCGGCTGCTGACATCGGGCCCCCCTTCACTGCGAGTCCTGCGCTGCGAGCCGCCTGTTGTCATTGGCCGTCCCAGGGACATGCGACCATGGACGTCGGCAGGTTCTGCGCGGTCACGGGCCGGGGCCAAACCCTGGGTGCCCGCTTCAAGCGCTCAGGGGCGGCAACCAAGGCAGCGACCGAGCCCGGCACGAGACCGCGTACCTGACCATTGAACCCTGAACGTGAACCGTGAACCCGACGACGCGCAGACGGATGTGCCGTGCCACCGACAGCCGTGCCACCGACACCTGAGCCGGGGCGTACCGACCCTGCGGTGATCCGCAACTTTTGCGTCATCGCGCACATTGATCACGGTAAGTCCACGCTGGCTGACCGCATGCTGCAGCTCACCGGCGTTGTCGGCGACCGGCAGATGCGCGCGCAGTATCTGGACCGGATGGACATCGAGCGTGAGCGCGGCATCACTATCAAGAGCCAGGCTGTCCGGCTGCCCTGGACCGGCCCGGACGGCACGACCTATGTTCTCAACCTCATCGACACCCCTGGGCATGTCGACTTCTCCTACGAGGTCTCGCGGTCGCTCGCGGCGTGCGAGGGCGCCGTCCTGCTTGTCGACGCCGTGCAGGGGATCGAGGCACAGACGCTCGCCAACCTCTATCTGGCGCTCGACGCGGACCTGCAGATCATCCCGGTCCTCAACAAGATCGATCTGCCTGCCGCGCAACCAGACGCGTATGCGCGTGAGCTTGCCGGGATCATCGGCTGCGAGCCGGACGATGTGCTCCGTGTCTCGGCCAAGACCGGCGCGGGCGTGACCGAACTCCTGAACGCCATCGTCGAGCGAGTCCCGCCGCCGTCAGGCGACGCGCAGGCCCCGGCGCGTGCGATGATCTTCGACTCGATCTATGACACCTACCGCGGCGTCGTGACCTACGTCCGGGTGTTCGACGGGCATTTGTCTGCCCGCGAGCGCAGCCTGATGATGGCGACGGGCTCGGCACACGAAACGCTCGAGGTGGGCGTGATCTCGCCGGAGCCGCAGCCACGTCCCGGGCTCGGCGCTGGCGAGGTCGGTTACCTGATCACCGGTGTGAAGGACGTCAGCCAGGCACGGGTGGGCGACACCGTGACGAGCGCGCGCCACCCCGCGGCGCATCCGCTGCCCGGCTACGCAGACCCGAAGCCGATGGTGTTCTCCGGGCTCTATCCGCTCGACGGCGACGACTACCCGGAACTGCGTGACGCGCTCGACAAGCTGCGGCTGAACGATGCCGCGCTTATCTATGAGCCGGAAACCTCAGCGGCGCTCGGGTTCGGCTTCCGCTGCGGGTTCCTCGGGCTGCTGCACATGGAGATCGTCAGGGAGCGGCTCGAGCGCGAGTTCGGCCTTGAGCTGATCTCAACCGCGCCCAACGTGGTGTACCGGGTTGTGCTTGACTCCGGGCAGGAACTTATTGTCACCAATCCCACTGATTATCCGGGGGGTTCGGGGCCGCCGGGGTCCGGGGCCGCCAGGGGGGCCACGATGCTCCCCCGGGCAGGCACCTCGGACGGTAAGGTCGAGAAGGTCTTCGAGCCGGTGGTCCGCGCCACCGTGCTGGCGCCGAGCGAATACATCGGCCCGATCATGGAGTTGTGCCAGGGCAGGCGCGGCACCCTGCTCGGCATGGACTACCTGTCCGCCGAGCGGGTCGAGATCCGCTACACGATGCCCCTCGCTGAGATCATCTTCGACTTCTTCGATCAGCTCAAGTCGCGCACCCGCGGCTACGCCTCACTCGACTACGAGCCGGCCGACGAGCAGGAGGCCAACCTCGTGAAGGTCGACATCCTGCTGCAGGGCCAGCCGGTTGACGCGTTCAGCCAGATCGTGCACGCCGACAAGGCCCGCGACTACGGCGTCGCGATGACGGCCAAGCTGAAGGAACTGATCCCGCGGCAGCAGTTCGAGGTGCCCATCCAGGCGGCGATCGGATCGCGGGTGATCGCCCGCGAGAACATCCGCGCCATGCGCAAGGACGTGCTGGCCAAGTGCTACGGCGGCGACATCACCCGCAAGCGCAAGCTGCTTGAGCGGCAGAAGGAGGGCAAGCGGCGGATGAAGACCATCGGCCGCGTGGACGTGCCGCAGGAGGCGTTCGTGGCCGCGCTGTCCACCCATCCGGCCAGCCAGCAGGCCAAGCAGCGCTGACCCGGCGGGCTTGTTCAGCCGAAACCCATATTGATCCCTAACGGCTGCGCGGGGCGGCCCTCCGGGCCGTCACTCCTGACAGGGGGGTTCCTCAGGGGGCCCCGGGGCCTGCACCGTCCGAACGGCTGCGCTGTCCGAGCGGCTGCGCTGTCCGAACCGCTGCGCTGTCCGAACCGCTGCGCTGTCCGAACCGCTGCGCTGTCCGAACGCTGACGCTCCAGGGATCTCCATGAATGTCACGCGCCCGGGTGGGGCACGGAGAGCTTGAGCGTTCGCCGCGGTTTGTGTACCGCCGTACCGTGCTTGACATGGAGTTGGCAGCGTCGGCAAGGGTCGTTTCCATCAACACGGGGCGTAGCGTGGCCGCGGAGTGGGCCGGCTCGCTCAAGCGCACCGCGATCGACAAGCGTCCGGTGATCGGCCCCGTCGCCGTCGGCCGGCTCGGCCTGGCGGGCGATGAGCAGGCCGACAGGAAACACCACGGCGGGTACGAGCAGGCCGTGTACGTCTACGCCCGCGAGGATCTTGACTGGTGGCAGGAACGCCTCGGCCGTGAGCTCCCCGGCGGCACGTTCGGTGAGAACATCACGACGGCCTGCCTCGACATTTCCGGCGCGCTGATCGGCGAGCGGTGGCGGCTGGGCACCGCGGTGGTAGAGGTCACCTCCCCGCGGATCCCTTGCGTTGTCTTCCAGAACTGGCTTGGTGAACAGGGCTGGGTGCGGCGCTTCTCCGCCGCGGGACGGCCGGGCGCCTACCTGCGGGTGACCGAGGAGGGTGCGGTCGCGCCTGGCGACCGGGTGCTTGTGCTCGACCGCCCAGCGGCAAGTGTCACCGTCGCCGAGTCGATGCGCGCGTACTACGGCGATGCTGCGCTGCTGCGGCGCCTGCTCAACGTGCCAGGACGGTCTCCGAAGTGGGACCAGGTCGCCCGGCGAGTGCTACCTGTGGCGGGGCCCGCATCCGACCGGAAATAGGCAGGCCGCTGGGGCGTGTCTCGCAGATCTCGGTGGATGCGGGCGGTGATCCAGGCGGCGACCGGCAAGGCCCTGCTTGTTCTCCAGGAGCCGATAGCGGAGCTATCGGCTCCGTTAGAGATCTGCGAGACATGCCCTAGGGAGCGGGCGGTGCGGGCGGTGCGGGCGGCACCTGGAAGCCCCCGGTGGGCGTGACATGCGCGATATGGTGCGTGCTTGCGACGGCCACGAAGAAGACGCCTACCGAGATCAACGCGATGATCGCCACACCGATCCACCCGAGCACCAGGCCCACGGTGGCAATGCCCATCCCGGCCTCGCCGGTCCTGCGGATCTGCCGCCGCGCGGCGTGGCCGCAAACGACGGCGGGGATGGTGGCGATGCCAGGCGCGAACGGCTGCACGAGCGCGAGGACAAGTGACGCGATCGCCATCGCGTTGGTAGTACGGGCAGCAGGGTGAACGGCCATCGGGGCCGGCAGCATGGTCCCGAACGGTCCGGTGGGAAGGTCGCGGGTCAGTACCGCAAGATCGGCGTAGGTGCGCGACGCGAAGACGCTCGCGACGCGCTCGTCGTACTCGTCCTTGGTCAGCCGCCCTTCAGCGAACGCAGCCTTGAGCACGTCCACGGCCCTGTCGCGATCACCGTGGGACGCCCGCAACCGTCCGTAATCGCCGCCCGCCGTACCGTTCCCTGGCGCAGCCACCATCGGCGCCTCCCGCAACGTGTCACCATTTGTGAGTCTAACCCGCGGCAGCGCACAACGGGCGTGGCGTTTGCGTTCAACCGGTCCCTGCCCGTCGGTTAACGTGGCTCGGCGGCACCTGCGGCGCACGTGGCACCGGTGTCACTGCGAATCTGACGGTAACGCGCAGCAGAGAAACAAGCAGGAAACGAGCGAGATGAGCGCAGCGGTACCCGATGGCGAGCCGGTTCCGCCCGACGGCCAGTTGCCCGCCAGCGCGCTTGGGCGTGCCACGCGGCAGCCGTTCGGTATCTATGTCCATATCCCCTTCTGCCTGACGCGCTGCGGCTATTGCGATTTCAACACCTACACCGCCGCGGAGCTTGGCCCTGGCGCCTCCCGCGGTACCTACGCGGACCTTGCCATCGCCGAGGTCCGGCTGGCGCGGCGCGTGCTCGGCGCCGCGGACGTACCTGTGAGCAGCGTGTTCTTCGGCGGCGGTACCCCGACGGTGCTGCCACCCGCCGACCTGGGGAAGATCCTCGCCGCGATCGGGGCGGAGTTCGGCTTCGAGCGCGGCGTCGAGGTCACGGCAGAGGCCAATCCGGAAACGGTGGACGAGCGATCCCTGTCCGCACTGCGGGATCACGGGATCAACCGGATGTCGTTCGGGATGCAGAGCGCGGCGCGGCACGTGCTCGAGGTTCTCGACCGCGTGCATACCCCTGGCCGGCCCGCCGAGTGCGTCGCGTGGGCGCGAGCCGCCGGGTTCACCGGAGTGAACCTCGACCTGATCTACGGCACGCCGGGCGAGACCGACGAGGACTGGGCTCACAGCGTGGAGGCCGCCCTCGCCGCCGGGCCCGACCACATCTCCGCCTACGCGCTCATCGTGGAAAACGGCACCCGGCTTGCCGCAAGGATCGCCCGCGGTGAACTACCCGCGCCCGATGACGACGCCGCGGCCGACCGCTATCTCGCCGCGGACGACATGCTCACCGGCTACGGGCTTACCTGGTACGAGATATCCAGCTGGGCGGCTCGGGAGCGGGCCAGGTGCCGCCACAACCTGCTGTACTGGACGGACGGCGACTGGTGGGGGATCGGGCCCGGCGCGCACAGTCACGTTGGCGGTACGCGGTGGTGGAATGTCAAGCATCCGGCGGCTTACGCCGCCCGGCTGGCCGCGGGGGTGAGTCCCGGGCAGGCGCGGGAAATCGTCACGCCGGATCAGCGCCAGCTCGAGCAGATCATGTTGCGCACCAGGCTGGCCAGCGGGTGCCCGGCTGACCTGCTCGGCGCCGATGGCCGGGCCGCCGCGGAGCGTGCCGTGGCGGACGGGCTCGCGGACGCGGCGGCCTTTGGCTCGGGCCGGGTGGTGCTCACCAGGCGCGGGCGGTTGCTCGCCGACGCCGTCATCCGCGAACTCACGGGCTAGGGCGTGTCCCGTGGATCTTGGTGGATGCGGGCGTCGCCTGGGTGCCGATCCGCGCCGCCAAAGATCCACGGGACACGCCCTCTAACTGGGTCCGGGGGTCGTTCCCCGGGCTGGCCCTTAGCGGGGGTCCGGGGGTCGTCCCCCGGGCTGGCACCGCACCATAGGGACGCAGATCCAGCTCGGAATCCGGTAAAGCTCGCCGCGGCTGGCGGCGACAGCCGCGAGCACGGCGTAAATGAGCAGCGCGAGCCCGGCCGCGACGATCAGCGAGACCCCGGCGGACAGCCCCGTCGTGACAGTGTCGAGGGCGAGGACGCCGCCGATGATCACAAACGAGAGTGAGTAGAGAACCGTGGTGATCCACAGATTCAGTGCCTGGGCCGCGTGGAAGCGCAGGTAGCGTGACTCGTTCCGCTTGATCAGGTAGATGGCCAGTGGCGGGAGGAAAGCGAAGAAGATCATCCCGAGATAGGCCACCATCGCCCAGAGGCGGTCGTCGTCGTCACCCGATGGGCCGAAAATCAGGCGTGGGTCGTCCGGCTCGCCCGGGACCTGCGGATCGCGCGGGGTCGCGCGGATCGCGGGGGTCGCGCGGAGTCGCGGGGGTCGCGGGGGTCGCGCGGATCGCGCACGAGTGTCGGCGCTGGGAACCCGGGGTCATGGGTGCCCGCGGCAGCCCGGTCCTGCCGGGCCGTGCGAGCGTCGTGAGCGGTATGGCCGCGGTCACGCGGGCCTGAACCGGCCGCAAGGCGGCGATCCCGCGGAATGGGCGGCGTGAATGGCCCGCTGAGGGCTCCTGTGAGCGGCTCCGCAGGGTCCGGATCGTCAGGGCCAGGCAGATCACCGAGCGGTCCTGTCGAATACCCCGTCATGGCCTCCAGCGCCTTTCGCTCACCGCTGCTTCCCACCCCATCACGCCTGGTGGTCGTGTACCTATTTAGACGCGGTGACAAAGTCGATTAGTTCCTCGACGCTGCGAAGCAGTCCGACCTCCAGGTCAGCGTACGTGTTCACCGCGGCGAGGATACGCCGCCATGCGGCGCTGGTATCGGCGGTCGTGCCTGCTCCCCAGCCCAGCGCCGCCACGATGCCTTCTTTCCATGGGATGCCGCGTGGCACCTCAGGCCACCCGTCGATACCGAGCACGGACGGCTTGACAGCCTGCCAGATGTCCACGAACTCATGCCCTGTGACGTGCACATGCGGCGACTTCACCGCAGCGGCGATGCGGCTTTCCTTGGACCCGGCGACGAGGTGATCTACGAGTACGCCCAGCCGGCGGTCCGGCCCTGGAGCGAACTCGGTCACGAGCGCGGGCAGGTGGTCGGCTCCCTCGAGGTATTCCACGACCACGCCTTCGATCCGCAGGTCGTCGCCCCAGATCCTTTCCACGAGCTCAGCGTCGTGCAGCCCTTCCACATAGATCCTGCTCGCCCTGGCCACCCGCGCCCGGGCCACCTGCGGCAACGCCAGCGATCCTGACGGAGTCCGCGCCCGGCCGCGGGCCGGCCCCTGTTCGCCCGGCGCCTGGCGCACCAGCGTCACCGGCTTGCCCTCGAGCAGGAACGTGGCCGCCGCGAGCGGAAACACCCGGCGCCTGCCGAACCGGTCCGCCAGCGTCACCGCCTGCTTGTCGCACGCCACGACCGCCCCGCAGAAGCTGGCGTCGGCAGTCTCCACGACCAGCCCTGGAGCAGCTTCGACCTGCGGCAACTGCCCGTTCCGCCGACCGCGCCCGCCGCGCGGCCCTTGCCAGTCTCCAGCGAGCACGTCATGGCCGTATCTGCCGCGATCCCAGCTGCGCATAACTGCCCTTCGCCGTCGGCCGCCACGCGATCCACGTCCGCCTGCTTTGCGTTCTGGGCAGGCCGTGTGCTTCGCGCCGCTGCACGGGCCCGCGCCCGGACCGTACCTCAAATACCCGTCTGGCCGCGCGGGAACGGACGCGCCGCGCCGGTGGTTCTTCCAATGGGCGGGAGATTTGCTGGTGCCGAAAGCCCACTGTCGAGGAGCCTTAGTTGCGCAATACACTTGGCACTCGGGATCAGTGAGTGCCAAGGAGGTGAGCACGTGCTCGACGACCGCAAGCTAGAGGTGTTGCGCACAATCGTCGAGGATTACGTGTCCACCAACGAGCCAGTCGGCTCGAAGGCCCTGGTAGACCGGCACAGTCTGGACGTGTCCCCGGCGACCATCCGCAACGACATGGCCATCCTCGAGGAGCAGGGTTACATCACGCAGCCGCACACGAGCGCAGGCCGGGTGCCGACCGACAAGGGATACCGGCTGTTCGTGGACCGGTTGTCGGGCGTCAAGCCGCTGTCGGTGGCGGAGCGGCGGGCGATCGAGACGTTCCTCGCGGGTGCGTACGACCTCGATGACGTGGTCACCCGCACTGTCCGGCTGCTTGCCCAGCTAACCCGGCAGGTCGCGGTGGTACAGTACCCGTCCTTGACGAGGTCGGCGATCCGGCATATCGAGCTTGTGCCGCTCGCGGGCCGGCGGCTGCTGCTGGTCCTGATCACTGGCACCGGCCGGGTTGAGCAGCGTGCGGTCGACCTTCCCGACGCGATGACAGACGACGAGATCGCGCATCTGCGTGCGTTGCTCAACGCTTCGCTCGACGGGCGCTGGATCACTGATGTGCCCCGGATCGTGTCTGGTCTGCCGGACAGGCTGGAGCCGGCCGCGAGGCCGAATGCCACGGCGGTTTTCGCTGTGATTCTGGACACACTTATCGAGCACCACGACGGCAGGGTCGTGTTCGGCGGCGCGGCCAACCTGGCCGCCACCGCAGACTTGTCCATTGGCCTGCGTGAAGTCCTTGAGGCGCTTGAGGAACAGGTGGTGCTGATCCGCCTGCTGGGTGAGGCGGCGGAACCCGCCTCGGTTACGGTGCGGATCGGCGCGGAGAACCCGGTAGAGGGATTGCGAGGCACGTCGGTGGTGACGACTGGTTACGGCGGGGGAGACCAGACTGTGGCGAGGCTTGGCGTGCTCGGGCCGACCCGGATGGACTATCCGGGTGCGATGGCGGCCGTGCGGGCTGTCGCACGGTATGTGAGCCAGATCCTGGCGGGGTCGTAGTGGCGACCGACTACTACGCCGCGCTCGGCGTCCGGCGCGAGGCCAGCCCGGAGGAGATCAAGAAGGCGTACCGCAGGCTCGCGCGTGAGCTGCACCCGGACGTCAACCCCGACCCGCAGACCCAGGAACGGTTCAAGGAGATCACCCAGGCGTATGAGGTGCTCTCCGACACGGAGAAGCGTCAGATGTACGACCTCGGCGCCGACCCGTTCGCCCCGACCGGCGCCGCAGGACCGGGCGGGTTTGCTGCCGGGTTCCCGTTCAGCGACATCATGGACGCCTTCTTCGGGGCTGGCGCAGGATCACGCGGCCCGCGCAGCAGGGCACGAAGGGGCCGGAACGCGACGCTGCGGGTCGAGCTCGATCTCGCCGAGTGCGCGTTCGGCACCACCAGGGAACTCGTGGTCAACACGGCCGTCGTCTGCCCCACCTGCTCCGGTGAGGGCACCGCGCCGGGAACGCATCCAGAGACATGCGAGGTCTGCGGCGGGCGCGGCGAGGTGAGCCAGGTGACCCGCTCCTTCCTCGGCCAGGTCATGACCACCCGGCCCTGTCCAAGGTGTGGCGGGCACGGCACGGTGATTCACCATCCATGTCCCGAGTGCGACGGAGATGGCCGGGTCCGCACCCGCCGCACCATCAAGGTGCCGATCCCGGCCGGCGTCGAGGATGGAACGCACATCCAGCTTGCCGGAGAAGGCGAGGTCGGCCCGGGCGGTGGCCCGCCGGGTGACCTGTTCCTCGAAATCGTGCAGCGCCCGCATCCGATTTTCGAGCGGCGAGGCGACGACCTGCATTGCACGTTGACGATCCCGATGGCCGCCGCCGCTCTCGGCGCGACGCTGTCGGTGGAGACCCTGGATGGCAAGCAGCAGGTCGATATCCGGCCCGGCAGCCAATCCGGTCAGGCGATCCCCCTTTACGGCAGGGGCATGCAGCACCTGAACGACAGCGGCCGCGGCGACCTGGTCATACACGTGACGGTCGAGACGCCCACCAAGCTGGACGCGGAGCAGGAGCGCCTGCTGCGTGAACTGGCTCGGGCGCGCGGCGAGGAAGCGCCTCCCGGCAAATTCGCGCCAGGCTCGCAGGGGTTGTTCTCCCGGCTGCGCGATGCCTTCAACGGCCGCTAGGCTCCCGCGCGGGCACGGCGCAGCGGGCACGGCGCAACGGGCACGGCGCAACGGGCACGGCGCAACGGGAGCCGAGGGACGCACTTGAGGCGGCCCAGTGGGGGCGGCACAGTTGGGGGCGGCCCAGTTGGGGGCGGCCCAGTGGGGGCGGCCCAGTGGAGGCACTGAGCGCGCCCGTCTTCCTCGCCGAGCCCTCCCAGTTTGGCGCGGACACCGTAGTGCTGGCGGGCGCGGAGGGCAGGCACGCGGCGACCGTGCGGAGAATCAGGCCGGGGGAGCGGGTTGATCTGACTGACGGCGCCGGGCAGGTCGCGGAGTGCGTCGTCATGAGCGCGGCGCCTGGGCGCCTGGACCTCAGGGTCGTGTCACGGGTCACGCAGCCGCGGCCTGAGCCTGTCGTCGTCGTCGTTCAGGCGATACCTAAAGGCGGCAGGGGAGAGCTCGCGGTCGAGTTGATGACAGAGGCCGGCGTGGACGTCATCGTCCCGTGGGCGGCAGAGCGTTGCATAGCGCTCTGGCAGGGCGACCGGGCCGCGAAAGGGGTTGCCCGCTGGCGTGATACCGCACGCCAGGCTTCGAAGCAGGCGAGGCGAGCGTGGCTACCCGACGTCGTCGAACCGGCGCTGACGCATGATGTAGTCGCGATGATCAAAGCGGCGGCCTGCGCCGTCATTCTCGAACCTGGCGCGAGCGTACGGCTCGCCGATGTGCGGATACCCGCATCCGGAGATGTGATCCTGGTAGCCGGCCCGGAGGGCGGCATTACGGAGGCGGAGAACATGGCTTTCTCGGCCGCGGGGGCGGTGCCCGCCAGGCTCGGCCCGTCGGTGCTGCGTACCTCGACGGCCGGCGCGGTGGCCGCGGCTGTGCTCCTCAGCCGCACCCAGCGCTGGTGACGCATCCGCTGGGTGCGGATGCGCCGTCCTTGACGGCTAGGCTCCGCCGTCCTTGACGGCTAGGCTCCGCCGTCCCTGACGCCTAGGCTCCGCCGTCCCTGACGCCTAGGCTCCGCCGTCCCTGACGCCTAGGCTCCGCCGTCCCTGACGCCTACCCAGGGCTCGCCGCGGTGTCCGGTGCTGTCGGGGTGCCGGGGTTCTGGATCGCTGGTGAGACGGATGCCGTCGGTGTCGGTGTCGTTGTCAGTGTCGGTGTCGGTGTAGTCGGCGTCGCAGTCGGCGTCGCAGATTTGCTTGGCGAGGGCGACGGAGTCTTTGGTGCGGCCACCCGCTGGGTGCTCTTCTGCGTGCATGGATGCTGCGTGGGGGTAAGGCTGTGCCCAGCGGGAGGGGTTTCCGTACTGCCCGTGCAGCTGGGGGTCGCCGTGGGACTTGGCGTGTGGATTTGCGGCTGTACTCCGCTCGGCTGCTGCCGCGGTGCGGTGGGTGTGGCCGAGCCTGTCGCAAATGGGTTGGCGGCCGGCACGTTGACGCCTCCCGGCGGCTTTGCCGGAGGGTTCGGGCTTGTCAATCCGACAGTGACACCTACACTCTGCCGCAGCCCTGGTACGGCGAGGATCGTCGCCGCGGCGACTATGAAGACCGCTCCCGCGGTAGCAAACACCAGCCGCATCCAGCCGTCGCCGGTGCGCAGCCGGTCACGCCCTGAGGACCACAGCGTCACCGCGATCGAGGCGATAGCAAGCAGCACGGATTTGATGGCGGGAAGCAACGCGGACTTGATGGCGGGCGGCAGGGACCTGAGTGCTGTGACGACAGGCCGCAGATCGGGCAGGCCGGCCCTGACGTCGGAGACGACCGACCGCAGCCAGCCAATGAACAGGACGAAACTGTCCGGGGCCCGCTCATGGGCGATCCTGCTGCGGATACGCTCCAAGCCGTCGCCGGACGGCGCGACGCTGTCCGCCGCCGCGTGCAACGCGCGGCGCAGGCGCTCGCCGTACTCGGCTTCGGGGTCCGTCATGACTCCTGCTCCAGCACGCTGCGGAGCGCGGCCATGCCACGCGCCGTGTGACTTTTCACTGCTCCTCTGCTGATACCCATGGCGCTGGCGATCTGCGCCTCCGAAAGGTCCGCGTAGTACCGCAGCACCAGCGCCTCCCGCTGGCGGGCTGGAAGAGCCCGCAGCGCGGCGACAACAGCCGACCGTTCGAGCAGGGCAATGGCCCCAAGCTCCGCGCTCGGTGCGTCAGGCGCTGGTTTCGGCGCGTACTTATCCACGACCGCCCGGTGCCGCAGCACCGACCGGGACCGGTTGACCACCGATTGCCGCAGATAAGAAAGCGCTTTGTCGTTTTCACGCAGCCGCCGCCAGGCTCCATGCATCGCCACGAACGCGTCCTGCACGACCTCCTCCGCGGTGGCGGCGTCGCGGACAAGGATCGCCGCCAAGCGCACGAGCGACTGATAGTTCTCGATGTACAGGGCGCACACCGCTTCGTCGGACATTTGCTCGGCTGCGATCGAACCCATAACGGTTTCCGCCACAAGGGTTTCGGTCACGTCAGTATGACGCGCGGCCTTGCCGCCGGGTTCACGAATGTTCATGACTGTTTGCCGTCGTGGGGGTCCGGGGCAACCCGTTCGCCTGGGAGCATCCGGAACGATCTAGCTAAGGCCCCGCGCGCCATCAAGTGCCCAACGCGCGCCCTCACGACGCCACTTTGCCGGCCGACGGCGCCGCCGCCTCCCGCGCCCTTACCCCGGGCACGCGCCGCCCTGCCCCGCCGACCCGGGCCCATCGCTGAGCCCGCGCCCGGAGTCGTCACTCTCCCGCCCGTCGATCGCCGTTGCTCGGTCATGCCCCAACGCCACCCCACCCGACTCCGCGCCGCCGCCCCTGTCCGGCCACCCGCCTGGCATGCTCCCTCTAGCGTGTATCGCAGCTATGTCGTGATTGCGGAGCGTTCCCGCAAATCGTAATCACAGGGACGGTAAGCGCACCAGGGGTTGCCCGGCCATGCTTACGGTTCTCGACAGGTAGCCCACTGGATTCTCGCGCCACAGGAAGGTTATAGCTCCAGAACGCCTCCTCCAGCCTGGACAGGACGAGAATATGTTCGGTGGCCAGCACGTGTGCGGCTTACTAACATATTCCTACAACTATGGGTTCCGGCCGGTTCCGGCTGGTTCCGGCCGTCTGGCCGGGTTCGCGGAGCGCGGGCGCCGCGGTTAAGATCCTCGGGTGCCTGACTGCTTGTTCTGCAAGATTGCCGCCGGTGAACTCCCGGCCGAGCGGGTTATGGAGAGCCACCGCACGATGGCTTTCCGCGACGTCAACCCACAGGCTCCCGTGCACGTGCTCGTCATACCGAAGGAGCACCATCCGGATGCGGCAGCCCTGGCAGGGGCCGCCGACGGGCTGCTCGCCGAGGTGGTCAGTCAGGCACATAGCGTCGCAGTCGCCGAAGGTGTCAGCGACGATGGTTATCGTCTGGTGTTCAACACAGGTTCGCGCGCCGGTCAGACGGTGTTCCACGCCCATGTCCACGTACTCGGCGGGCGTGCCATGGCATGGCCTCCCGGCTAGAGGGCGTAGTAGATCTTTGGCGGCGCGGCAGTGCCGCCCACGACCCCAGACGGCCGGCCGGGGTCACCGGCGGCACTGTCGTCGTCGCCGATAGTTCCACTATCGGCTCCTCGAGAACAGCAGGGCCTTGCCGGATCGCCGACTGGAGCACCGCCCGCATCCACCAAGATCTACGAGACACGCCCTAGCGGCCGGCCTGCTAGTTGCCGGTAAATTGCGGCTATGGGCCACCAGGTTGTTCGGAGCTGTTCACGGTCCCCAAACCGCTAGCATGTAGTTGCACCTGAGCGTGAGCCTGTGGGGAGCCTGGGGCCGTCACCTTGGCCAGCACAGCGGGCGGAGAAACGAGTATTGGCAGATTCATCGAGTGATTCCCGCACCCGCGGTGAAAGGACCGTCGTAAGTGCGGCGCGCGAGGAGAACACCACGTCACAGCCGCGGCGGAGCACCGGGGGCGAACGGTCCCAAGTCAAGATCGTTGTTCCCGGTGACCATTCAATGGTCAGCCTGCTGGGTTCCGGGGACGAACTCCTGCACGTGATCGAGGGTGGGTTCGACGCCGACATCCACGTGCGGGGCAACGAGATCACGGTCACCGGGCAGCCACATGAGAATGCCCTGGTCACGAGTCTGTTTGAGGAATTGATCGAGCTTCTGGGCAGCGGCGCGGAACTGTCCGCCGACGCCGTGGAACGGAGCTTGTCGATGCTGCGCCGTGGCGGCGGCGAGCGCCCGGCCGACGTTCTCACGCTGGACATACTGTCCTCCCGCGGCCGGACGATCCGTCCGAAAACGGTGAACCAGAAGCGCTACGTCGATGCGATCGATCATCACACGATCGTTTTCGCGATCGGTCCCGCGGGCACCGGGAAGACGTACCTGGCCATGGCGAAGGCAGTGAAGGCGCTGCAGGCCAAGCAGGTCAACCGGATCATCCTGACCAGGCCAGCCGTGGAGGCCGGCGAGCGTCTTGGCTTCCTGCCCGGAACCCTTTACGAGAAGATCGACCCTTATCTTCGACCGCTGTACGACGCTCTGCACGACATGATCGACCCAGACTCGATCCCGCGGCTGACGTCGGCGGGCACGATTGAGATCGCCCCGCTCGCCTACATGCGCGGCCGTACCCTGAACGATTCGTTCATCATTCTGGATGAGGCGCAGAACACCTCGCCTGAGCAGATGAAGATGTTCCTCACCCGGCTCGGGTTCGGGTCGAAGGTGGTCGTAACGGGCGATGTGACCCAGGTCGACCTGCCGGCCGGGCAGCCCAGCGGCCTGCGCGTGGTGCAAGAAATCCTCGAAGGCCTGGACGATATTCATTTCACCCGGCTGACCAGCCACGACGTTGTGCGGCACCGGCTGGTCGGCGACATCGTCGACGCGTACGAGCGGTATGACGCCCGCAGCAAGCCTGCCGGCCCGCTTGCCGCGGGCCAGCAGGACACACACATCCAGCGCGGCCAGCGCAAACGTGGGCGGTGACCGGGCCGGATGAGGGCACCGGTGAGTGCGAGCAGCCATTGAGTATCGACATCGCGAACGAATCGGGCGTGGCCGTCAGCGAGGAAGCACTCGCGGCTCTTGCCGCGCACGTGCTCGGCAGGCTGCGCATCCACCCCCTCGCCGAATTGTCCGTGCTGCTGGTCGACGAAGGGGCGATGACCGACCTGCATCAGCGGTGGATGGGCGAGCCCGGTCCCACCGACGTGCTTGCGTTCCCGATGGACGAGCTGCGGCCACCGCATATGACTGGCGCGCGCGCGATGGGTGGCGGGCACGAGCCGGAGCCGGTGCCTGGCCTGCTCGGCGACGTCGTGCTATGCCCGCAGGTCGCGGCCAGGCAGGCGCAGGCACAGGGGCACAGCACCGAGGACGAGGTCGAACTGCTGTGCATCCACGGCATTTTGCATCTGCTCGGATACGATCACGCCGACCCTGAAGAACATGCCGCGATGTTCGGCCTGCAGGAGCAGCTGCTCGCCTCCTGGCGCGCATCAGGCCGTGGCGCCGGCGAGGCAGACGTGGATCTTCCTGGGGCGGCGGGGGAGCCGCGCGCTGGCTTGCCGCGGGAAGAACGTCCCGGGGAGCCGCCCAGCGAGGCCCCTGGAGGGCGGGGAAGGCCTGGGTGATGTCGCCCATGGGGTGGCTTGTGTCCGCTGCGGTCCTGCTGACACTCCTGGCTAGTCTGTGCGCGAGCGCCGAGGCCGCGCTCGCACGCGTGTCGAGGGTGCGCGTGCAGGAACTCGTCTCGCAGCGCCGCCGTGGTTCCCATCGGCTGCGTGAGATGCTTGCCGACGCGCCGCGGTCCCTGAACGTCGTGCTGCTGCTCCGGGTGAGCTTCGAGTTGTCCGCGGTCGTGGTCGTCACGGCCGCGTTCGTGAAAGTCTTCGGTCCTGGTGCGCGGGCGTTCGGCACGGCCGTGGCAGTCATGATCGTAGTCAGCTACATCGCCGTCGGCGTGAGCCCGCGTACTCTCGGCCAGCAGCATGCGGACCGCGTGGCGCTCGGCGCGGCCACCGTCCTGTACCCGGTGGTCCGCGTGCTCGGCCCGGTCACCAGGCTGCTGATCGGCCTCGGTAACGCGCTCACCCCGGGCAAAGGGTTCCGCGGCGGCCCGTTCGCGTCCGAGGCGGAACTACGCGATCTCGTCGACCTGCTCGAGCAGCGCAGAGTGATCGAGCCAGGCGAGCGGGAGATGATCCATTCCGTCTTCGAGTTCGGTGACACGCTGGTGCGCGAGGTGATGGTCCCGCGCACCGACATCGTCTTCATCGAGCGTGCCAAAACCCTGCGCCAGACGCTTTCGCTGGCCCTGCGCAGCGGCTTCTCCAGAATCCCCGTTGTCGGCGAGAACGAGGACGATGTCGTCGGCATCGCCTATATCAAGGACATTGTGGCCCGCAGCCACGAATATCGTGAGGGCGAGTCGGTGGAGAAGGTCGAGTCGATCATGCGGCCTGCGACCTATGTGCCCGAGAGCAAGCCGATCGACGAACTGTTGCGGGAGATGCAGGCGCGGCAGATCCATCTCGCCATCGTCATCGACGAGTACGGCGGCACCGCCGGCCTGGTCACTATCGAGGACATCCTCGAAGAACTGGTCGGTGACATCGCCGACGAATACGATCGCGAGCAGCCAGCGGTCGAATGGCTGGCTCCGGACAAGGCCAGGGTGACGGCCCGGCTCGGCGTGGACGAACTCGCCGACCTGTTCGGCGTCGTCATCGAGGCCGAGGATGTCGAGACGGTCGGCGGCCTGCTCGCCCACGCGCTCGGCCGGGTTCCCATTGCCGGTTCTGTGGCGAAGGTGGCGGGCCTGCGCCTTACCGCGGAGAGCCTGGCGGGCAGGCGCAACCGGATCTGGACGGTGGTGGTGGAACGCGTGCGCGCGCCCGCGCGGCCAGGTGGCCCTTCGGCGTAGCGTGGCATGCCCACCGGCGCAAGCGGCGTGCGGGAGATGCTGCCGCCGCCTGCCAGGCGAACAAGCGAGTGAAGGTGACGACATGAATCCCGATCCCGAGGACGTGAAGATCATTACGCTGGCCCGGTCAACGCGGGCGCGAGTTTCGGCATCAGAGGGCGCGGCGGTGCGCGACGAGACCGGGCGGACATACGCGGCGGCAGCCGTCTCGCTCCACTCGCTGCGGCTTTCCGCGCTGCGGCTCGCGGTCGCCATGGCGGCATCGAGCGGAGCCACCAGCCTGGCCGCGGCGGCCTGGGTCAGTGACGCGGATGCGCCCGACCCGGATGACCTTGCCGCGGTGCGTGATCTCGGGCCTGCCGCGGTGGTGATCAACGCCGCGCCTGACGGCACGATCCGCTCGAGGCACACCCCATGAGGCAGCCAGTCGCTGAGCCAGCCCCCGCCGCAGCCGGCCGTGAGCGAAACCGGGCGCCGCTGCGACCGGCGAGGGCAACCGGGCCGGCGGAAGTTAGGCCAGGCCAGGCTCTTTGCGCATGGACTTGCGCCAGACGAATTTCAGGCCCGACCAGTCATTGTCGAGCGCTGCGACCTTGACATCGACCACGCCGGCCGGCAGCAGAAGCTCGCGAAGGCCATTTTCCGTGACGTCGGACGAGTGCCCGGCGGCACGCCGGGGCCAAGCGATCCACAGCGAGCCATTCGCGCTGAGGCCCGACGTGAGGTCGGCCAGGTCACGTTGGAGTTGCCGCCGCGACCGGCAGAAGGCGACCGTGATGTCAGCGGGATCGGCCGACGGCCAAACGCGGCGGGTGACGGTCACATCCGACCGGAGGCCGGGGATGATCCAGCCCGCGGGCGCGTGCCTGAGCAGCACTCGGTGCCCGGGTTTCACGCCCAGTTTCCTGGCGAGCGGTGTACCCGGGTACCCGGCGGCGGTTTGGCTGTCGGCCCCCTCAGTCATGGAAGCCCAATCGTCGGAGCTGCTTCGGGTCCCGCTGCCAGTCCTTCGCGATCTTCACCCGGAGGTCCAGGTAGATCCTGCTGCCAAGGAGCGCCTCTATCTGCCGGCGGGCACGGCTGCCGACGTCCTTGAGCCTGGCACCCTTGGTACCGATAACGATGGCCTTCTGGCTCGGCCGCTCCACGTACATGAATGCATGGATGTCGATGAGCCCGCTGTCGTCCGGCCGCGGCTCCATCTCCTCCACCAGCACGGCAATCGAATGCGGTAGCTCGTCCCTGACGCCCTCAAGCGCAGCCTCGCGGATCAGCTCGGCGACCAGCTGTTCCTCGGGCTCGTCCGTCAGCTCACCGGCCGGGTACAGCGGAACACCTTCAGGCAGGTGCGAAACGAGCACATCGGCGAGGACATCAAGCTGGTAACCGGTGACGGCGGACACAGGCACGATGTCCGCCCAGCCGCCAAGGCGGTCGACGGCCGAGAGCTGGCTGGCAACCTGGTCCCTCGAGGCCTGGTCGGTCTTGGTGACGATGGCGACCACGGGCGTCTTGCTCAAAGCAGCGAGTTCGCGTGCGAGGAACCGGTCCCCAGGGCCCACGGGTTCAGCCGCCGGCACACAGAAGCCGACCACGTCGACCTCGGCCAGGGTGGAGCGGACCAGGCTGTCCAGCCGTTCGCCAAGCAACGTCTGCGGCTTGTGCAGTCCTGGGGTATCCATCAGGATGAGCTGCGCATCCGGTCGGTGCACGATGCCCCGCACAACTCGCCTGGTCGTCTGCGGCCGGCTACTTGTGATCGCCACTTTGGCGCCCACGAGCGCGTTCATCAGGGTTGACTTGCCCACGTTGGGCAGGCCCGCGAAGCAGGCGAAGCCGGAACGGAATGCGGGCCCTTCGGGGATCGGTTGCGAGTTCACGATGCCGATTGTCCTCCACCCGGGCTCGCAGCCATGATCGTGGTTTACGGCCGGCGTTCCCGTCCGCACGCATCCGGCGGGGCCCAATTCTTGCAGGCGGGTGATCACGCTGCCGGGGGCAGCCTGATCATGTCCTGCAACTGGGTGACGGACAGCGCGTTGCCGTCAGGCAGTGCCGCCAGCGCTGCGACGACGCGCAACCGCTCCGGGTCGTGGATCAGCGGGTCGGGTGCGCCGGTGGTCATGGTCGGCCGTTCCGTTTACGTCCAGGCCGCCGAGCAGGTCGCGCAGCGCCCGGGTGTAGGTGCCGAGTGCCGTGCGGCCGTGGCCGGTGAGAGCCACCGTGGTGATGGACACGGTCCCGTTCCTGGTCTTCTGGCTGCTGATGTAATCGGCGTCTTCGAGCTTGCGCAGGTGGATGATCAGGTTGCCGGGGGTGAGCCCGATCATGTCCTGCAGGCGGGTGAAGGACAGGGCGTCGCCGTCGGGCAGCGCCGCCAGTGTCGCGACGATCTTCAGCCGGGTGGGGACGTGGATCAGCGGGTCGAGCTCGCTGGTGGTCATGGCCGGACCACGCTGCGGCGCTGCTGCCAGACCTTGAACGCGGCGGTGCCCAGGCACACGGCGCACAGGCCGATGCCCATGATCAGCCACGCGCCGGCCGGGCCGCCGAACGCGGCGGCCGCGGCGACGATGGCGATAGCCAGGGTGGTGCCGGCCGTGGGCCAGTCTTTGCGTACTGCCGCGGTGGCCGCTGCGACGAGGCCGATGATCAACAGCGGCGCGTTGGCCGGGTACAGCCCCCAGACCGGGTGGCTTGCTCCAGCGTGGTACAGCGGCGCTGTGAACGCGTACGCGGCGGCCCAGGCGACCAGCATGGCGCCGATCCAGGCCCGCCTCTTGCGCTGAGCTGGCCCGCTCACGCCGGCGCCGGCGCGCTTCAGCGCCCAGGTGCTCCAGCCGATGTTGATGGCCACCAGCACGAATATGACGGCCAGTAGCCCGCCGCTGGGCACGGAGTAGGGGTCGTGGCCGCGCACCGACAGCCAGTAGCCTCCGAAGGCGACGAGCACGAAGACCGCCCGGAACACCCACAGCAGCGGCGAGCCGGACGCGAAGGAGTGGCGTGCCTGCCTGGTGGCCTGGTCCAGCAGGGCAGCGGCCTGCTGGGGCTCGAAGTTGCCGCCGTTCCCGGCGGTGGTGGTGCCGGGCGTGTGGTTCATGGCGCCTCCCTCGATCGACTCTATGTCATAAAGTAGGCTCTGCTTTACGGCGCAAAGTCAAGGGCCTGGGCGACGAACTTTGTGGTGTAAAGCCCGGTCAGGGGCTGTCGCCGCGCGGGATAGCCCCATCACCGGCGGGTACCTACGGCACGTACGTCATGTGGAGGAATGCCATGAAATCTCGAAAATCATCCGGCAGGATGTGATGGCGCCGGTTCGCCGTGCCGCGGGGAAAGGGGAGAGGCTTTGATGATAATTTTCGGCCTCAGGGTCTTCTTCCGCACTGTCGGGCAGGGCGTGTTCCACTGCCCGCGCTGCGGCGGGGACCGCCAGTACCGGTTGCGCACCGGCCGGCGTTTCTTCACCGTGTTCTTCCTGCCCGTCATCCCGCTCAACAAGATCGGTGAGCATGTCCAGTGCATGGCCTGCCATGCGCGCTTCCACGCCGACGTGCTCAGGTTGCCGACCGCGGCGCAAATGTCGGCCGCACTGCCAGCGGGCATGCGCACGGCCGTCGTGACAATGCTGCAGGTGAGTGCCCCGGCGAGCCAGCTGGCACGGCAGCAGGCGATCGACGCGATTCGCGGCGCCGGCGGCGGCGGCTACGGCCCTGGGAATCTCGACGCGGACCTCGCCCAGCCCGTGCGGCTTGACTCTGGCGCGCTCGCCCAGGTTGGCGCCCAGCTCACCCCTGAGGCCAGGGAATGGTTCTTCGCGCAGGTCGTGCGGATCGCCGTCGCAGACGGCCCACTTTCCGCGGCCCAGCGGCAGGCCGCGCAGGCGATCGGCCAGAACCTCGGCATGACCCCAGCTCAGACGCTCGGCGTGGTCACCATGACCGAGCAGGCCGCGCCACGGGACTGACCGGGCTCGAACTCCGCTCAGGCGCCGTCGCGCGGTGACGCCGCCTCGGCGTCGCGCGGCGGCGCGCCTGCCACCCCCGTCACGCGCCGACGCGCCTCCGCCTGCCACCCCATCGCGCGGTGACGCCGCCCGCCGTCGCGCGACGGCGCGCCTCCGCCCGCCACCCGCCGTCGCGCGGTGACGCCGACGCTGCCCGCTGGCCAGTGACACTGGCTAGCCAGTGACAGCCTGGTCCGGCAGAACGGTTGGCCTGTGACAGCGGATCGCCGGCGACAGCGAGCGGCGTCGTTCGGCCGGTCTGGTACCGTTAAGAACGTGCTGCGTGAGCTGCTCCTTCTTAGCGGCCGCGGCGGGGTCCGATAACGGCCGGTTCCCTCGCCGCGGAGTCTCTGGCGTGACCGCTGGCCATCCGCTGATAAACGAGGGAAAGTAGCTATCAGATGAATCCGCAGCAGCCGCACGCTCCGCAGAATCCTGGCCAGCCGCGTCACGCCGACCAGCAGGCCGGCAATCAGAACGACCAGCGAAACGATGGCCAGACCGGGCAGCAGACCGTGCAGCAGCAAGGCGCCGCCCGGGACGCCAGCCAGCAACACCATGGACGCCGTCCCAGCGGCATGCCCTGTCATCGCTATACGCCGTTCAAGGCAGTCGACCTCCCGGACAGGACCTGGCCGGCGAAGACGATCACGAAGCCGCCGCGCTGGCTGTCCACGGATCTGCGCGACGGCAACCAGGCGCTGATCGACCCGATGAGCCCAGCACGCAAGCACAAGATGTTCGGCCTGCTCGTCCGGATGGGCTACAAGGAAATCGAGGTCGGCTTCCCCTCAGCCAGCCAGGCCGATTTCGACTTCGTCCGCGAGCTTGTCGAGGGCGACCTGATTCCCGAGGACGTTCAGATCTCGGTATTGACGCAGGCCAGGGACGAGCTGATCGAGCGAACCGTCCACTCGCTGGTCGGCGCGCGGCGGGCGACCGTGCACCTGTACAACGCGACAGCGCCGCTTTTCCGGCGGGTTGTTTTCGGAGTCGACCGCGAGCAGTGCAAATCACTGGCAGCCGACGGCGCCCGCTCCGTGGTCAAGCACGCCGAGGCACATCTGCGCGGCTGTGACTTCGGCTTCGAGTATTCGCCGGAGATCTTCGTCGACACCGAACTCGATTTCGCCGCCGAAGTGTGCGAAGCGGTCATGGACGTCTGGCAGCCCGCCCAGGGCAGGGAGATTATCCTCAACCTGCCGTGCACGGTGGAGCGGTCGACCCCGAACGCGTACGCCGACCAGATCGAGTGGATGAGCCGTAACCTGTCCCGGCGCGAGCACGTATGCCTTTCCGTGCACACCCATAACGACCGGGGCACTGCGGTGGCCGATGCCGAGCTAGCCGTCTTGGCCGGGGCGGACCGGGTGGAGGGCTGCCTGTTCGGCAACGGTGAGCGGACCGGGAACGTTTGCCTGGTCACGCTGGGCATGAACCTGTTCAGCCAGGGCATCGACCCGATGATCGACTTCTCCGACATCGACGAGATCAGGCGCACCGTCGAGTACTGCAACCAGCTGCCCGTGCATCCGCGGCACCCGTATGCCGGCGAACTCGTCTACACCGCGTTCTCCGGCTCCCATCAGGATGCGATCAACAAGGGATTCGACGCGCTGCAGCGGGAGGCGGCGGCCGCCGGCATGCCGATGGCCGAGGTGGGCTGGGCGGTTCCTTATCTCCCGATCGACCCCAAGGACGTGGGCCGCACCTACGAGGCCGTGATCCGGGTGAACAGCCAGTCCGGCAAGGGCGGCGTGGCGTTCGTGATGAAGGCCGAGCATCAGCTCGAGCTGCCGAGGCGGCTGCAGATCGAGTTCTCCCGGGTGATCCAGGCGCACACCGACGCCGAGGGCGGCGAGGTGACGCCCGCCCAGATGTGGGACATCTTCTCCGCCGAATACCTCGCGGAAGGCGGTGTCGCCCTGCTCGCCTGCCACACGTCCTCTGCCGTGGACGACAAGGATGTCCTCGCGGCCGAGGTGCGGCTGGCGGGCGAGGCCCGTGAACTAGAAGGCACGGGCAATGGGCCGATCTCGGCATTCTGCGACGCGCTGGCCGGTGCGAGCATCGGCGTGCGGGTGCTTGACTACAGCGAGCACGCGCTTTCTGCGGGCAGCGACGCTAAGGCCGCCGCATACCTCGAATGTGAGGTCGCGGTGGCTGGCGAGACAGACGGCGCTGGTGGTTCTGCCGCGGATCCGGTAGTGCTGTGGGGCGCCGCCATCGACGCGAACACCGTGACGGCCTCGCTGAAGGCGGTGCTTTCCGCAGTCAACCGGGCCCGCCGTGCGCACGGTCCGCGTGCCGCAGTGTCCTGATAGCTAGCGAGGGTTCCGGGGGCCGGCCCCCGGTCCAGCACCTTCTTAACGGCTGCCGCGGCGCGAGCCGCCAGCGGGTCTGCGGGCAGATCCCGGGCCGGCCGGGTTACCGGCTGTCCCGGGGCCAGCGCGCCCGCGGCAGCCTGGTGCGGCCATCTGGGCTCTGCTGTCCACGAACGCGGCACAATGGCGTAGTGAGCAGCTACCGCGACGAGGGTATCGTCCTCCGCACGCACAAACTGGGCGAGGCCGACCGCATCATCACCCTGCTCACCAGGCGTAACGGCCGGGTCCGTGCGGTCGCGAAGGGCGTGCGGCGCACTACGTCACGGTTTGGCGCCAGGCTGGAGCCATTTACCCATGTTGATCTGCAGATCTATGCGGGCCGCTCGCTTGACGTGATCACCCAGGCGGTGACCGTGCGCCCGTACGGTGAACCGTTCGCGGCCGACTATCCCCGTTACACCGCAGGCACTGCGATGCTCGAGACGGCGGAGCGGCTGACACCGATGGAGAAGGAGCCAGCGCTGCGGCAGTTCCTCTTGCTTGTCGGAGGCCTGCGGACGCTCGGCGAGGTCGTCCACGACCCGCGGATGGTGCTTGACGCCTACCTGCTACGGTCGCTCGCGGTCGCGGGGTACGCGCCTGCGCTCGAAGAATGCGCCCGCTGTGGCACACGCAGCGTGACCGGTGCCGATTACGGAGCCGGCCGGCCGGGCCGGCCGTTCCGGCGGGGCGTGCTCCTCGGACCGGATCGCGGGCATTCGCCATTGCCGCGGGCGGCCTGGTATGCGGTTCGTGCCGTCCGCCAGGTGCGGCGTCGCCTGCCAGCCAGACAGTCGCGTTGATGATCGCGCTGCTGCGCGGCGACTGGGTGTACGCCGACG
This sequence comes from uncultured Actinomycetota bacterium, assembly GCA_963727015.1. Classification (GTDB taxonomy): domain Bacteria; phylum Actinomycetota; class Actinomycetes; order Streptosporangiales; family Streptosporangiaceae; genus DATFVJ01. The sequence continues at coordinate 298,652 of CAVSEV010000015.1, forward strand.
CGAGCGATTCCAGGCACCGGGTAGAGTGCAGCGGCCTGGTGGCTGCTTACCTGCAGTGGCACCTGGAACACTCGATTCGTTCATTGCGACTCGTGGAGCGTGCGTGAAAGATCACGCCAGGCAGCCGGATCGAAGCCGGCCTGGCCGCCAGTTGCCGCCACCGTCACAGCAGGTCCGCCCGCCGGATCCGCATCCCTCGGGTGCCCGTCCGCCCGCCATTCCTGCCGAATTCGTGCCACGCCACGTCGCGCTTGTCATGGACGGCAATGGCCGGTGGGCCAAACAACGTGGCCTGCCAAGGACCGAGGGGCACAAGCGCGGCGAATTCGCTCTCTTCGACGTCATCATGGGAGCGATCGAGCTTGGCATCCCGAACCTGTCCGCCTATGCGTTCTCCACCGAGAACTGGCGGAGGTCCCCGGAGGAGGTCCGCTTCCTCATGGGGTTCAACCGGGATGTCATCAGGCGCCGCCGCGACCAGTTGCACGGGATGGGAGTCCGCGTGCGCTGGGCCGGACGGCGCCCCAGGTTGTGGCGCAGCGTCATCTCCGAGCTGGAGGATGCCGAACGGCTGACCGCCACAAACAACGTCCTCACCCTGCAGTTCTGCGTGAACTACGGTGGCCGCGCGGAGATCGCCGATGCGGCGGCGGCGATCGCTGAGGACGTGGCAGCGGGCCGCCTGCGGCCGGAGAAGATCAACGAGAAGGTGTTTGCCCGCTACCTTGACGAACCCGGTCTGCCTGACGTCGATCTGTTCGTCCGGTCGTCAGGCGAGCAGCGGATATCGAATTTCCTGCTCTGGCAGTCGGCCTATGCGGAACTGGTGTTCCTCGACACGCTTTTCCCCGACTTCGATCGCAGGCATCTGTGGCATGCGTGCGAGATCTTCGCGAGCCGAGATCGCAGGTACGGCGGCGCGGCGCCCGATCGCTTGCCGGACCCGGTGACCGGCTGAGCCGCATGCGGGGGTCAAGGGGGGCGTCCCGCTGCGCCGCCTGAACGGCTGCCGCGTGGCGCGCCGCGCGGGCGTGCGGGGGCTTCCAGCGGGTCGCCTCCCTGGGCTGGCGCGCCGCGGACCCGGGCAGGTTTCCAGGTCAGGAGTTCAGGTAAGCGAGCACGGCGAGAACCCGCCGGTTGTCGTCGGCGGATGCGGCGAGGCCGAGCTTGGTGAAGATGCTCGTGCTGTGCTTGCTGATGGCCTTTTCCGTGACAAACAGGCGCTGCGCGATCGCGCTGTTGGAACGTCCCTCTGCCATCAGCGCGAGCACCTCACGCTCCCGTTCGGACAGCCGGGCAAGCGGCTCGTCACGAGAGCGCCGGACCAGCAGCTTGGAGACCACCTCAGGATCCATGACCGTGGCGCCGCCGGCGACAGCGCGAATCGTTTCAATGAACTGGTCGTCGCTGAAGACGCGATCCTTGAGCAGGTATCCGACGCCGCCGATCCGGTCGGCAAGCAGTTCACGCGCGTAAAGCTGTTCGACGTACTGGGAAAGCACGAGGACAGGGAGCCCGGGCACCTCCCGCCGGGCGGCGAGCGCCGCCTGCAGGCCGTCGTCGCTGAACAACGGTGGGAGCCTGACATCGACGATCGCGACATCGGGCCGTTGTTCGAGCAGCGCTCTCAGCAGTTCGGGTGCGCTGCCGACGGCGCTGGTGATCTCGAAGTCATGCGCCCGAAGCAGCCGGACCAGCCCATCCCTCAGCAGGAAGAGGTCTTCGGCGACGACGACGCGCATGGCACCTCGATAACCACGATGGTGGGTCCGCCTGGCGGACTGTTCAAGGCGAGGATGCCGTCGAATGTACCCAGGCGCCGCTCGACGCCGCGCAACCCGGTGCCCTTGAGCGGATCGGCGCCGCCTGCGCCGTCATCAATCACCTCGATCCGCAGCATGCCCACGGCGCGGCGGATCCGAATCTGCACGCGCTGCGCGCCCGAGTGCTTGACGGCGTTGGCGAGAACCTCGGCGACCGCGAAGTAGGCCGCGGACTCGACTGGTGGATCCAGTCGTTCAGGCAGCTCGATCTCGAGTTCGGTCCTGAGCGGAGTGTCTAGGGCGAGCGCGCGCACGGCGTCGCCGAGGCCGCGTTCTGCCAATACCGGGGGGCAGATCCCGCGGACAAGAATGCGCAGGTCGCACAGTGCCTTGGACGAGGTTTCCCGTGCCTGGCCGACCAGGGCGATCGCGGCTTTCGGGTTCTCCTCGATCAGGTGCTCGGCCGCCCGCAGGCTCATGCCGAGCGCGACCAGCCGCGCCTGCGCGCCATCGTGCAGGTCCTGTTCGACCCTCCGGAGCTCCGCGGCGGCGCCGTCCACCGCGTAGGTGCGGGTCTCGGTCAGCCGCTGCACCCGGTCGGTGAGCTCGGCGATCGGAGCCGGCCAGAGCAGCCGCCTGACCCTGCGCGCGGGCGCGGCGAGAGTACGTGGCGCTAGCCACAAACCTGCCGCGACGAACCCGAGCGCAACCGGCAGCATCAGCAGATTCCATGTCGAATAACCCACGCCGCCGATAGGGACCTGGCTGCGAACCACCTGCGTCACGGAGGAGGCGGGCGGACCCGCCAGTGGCCCGGCGGCCAGCTGGGCGAGAGCCTGGTGTGCAACCACCGCTTTGCCCGGCCGGGCGAGTGCTTGATTCACGAGCACATGGCCGGCGGCCGGCTGACGATTGCAATTGCCCGGCCCGCCGCGGCGAAGTGGGTGCCGAACTGATGCGGCCTGAGCGCGGCGGCGATCCCATAGAGGCCGAGCGCGACTAGCGCGAACGGCACCAGGCCGGCCGCCAGAGAAGGGACTGCGAGCACCGCGATAACGGCCAAGACCAACGCTGTCACAGTCCACCCATGCATGCCGAACAGCGCCAGGCAGACGAGCGCCACGGGAATGAGGAGGCCGCCCCAGCCCAGTTCACGCAGGCGCGATGCGATGCTCTTCATGCTGTCGGCTCTCCTTCTGCGCATGAACACGCGAGTCAGCCTGCGGCGACGGCGGCCCATTCGCTGGCAGTCCGCCGCATTTCCTTAGGCCAATCGTGGCCCGTGCGTAGTGGCGCCCGCCATGGGCTTAACCCCACCAATGGGGTAGGCGCGCGGCACATTCACACGGAACGGCGCACGCCGCCCGCCCAGACTGTGGCCTGCCGGTGCTGTGGCCTGCCGGTGCTGGCCTGCCGGCTGTGGCCTGCCCGGGCCGTCCGGGCCGTGCCGCGGGCCGTGGCCTGCCCGGGCCGTGGCCTGCCCGGGCTGCGCGCTATCGCGCGCAGCCCGGGCAGGTGCCGAACACCTCGACGGTGTGAGTAACCTCGCTGAACCCGTGCTCGCGGCCGACGCCTTCTGCCCATCGCTCGACCGCAGGTCCCGCGACCTCGATGGTCCGCCCGCACGCGCGGCAGACCAGGTGGTGGTGGTGCGTTTCGGTGTGGCAGGCGCGGTAGACGGTCTCACCGTCGCCGGTACGGAGCACGTCGACCTCGGCTGCTTCACTAAGCGCCTGCAGTGCGCGGTATACGGTGGTCAGGCCGATCTTCGCGCCATCCGCCCGCATGTCCGCATAGATGTCCTGTGCGCTGCGAAACGAATCACTGCGGACCAGCACCCTGCGCACGGCCTCCCTACGGCTTGTCATGACGCCCCCGTCCCCACCGGACACACGAACCCCATTCCTCGCCTGACAACCGGACTCGTCTTCACCTGACACCCGAACCCCCCATCAGCGGACCGCCTGGACAACGGCGAGGGCGAGGACGGCCGTGATGGTCAGGCTACGCAGCAGACGCCCAGAGGCCCCAAGCGACGGCCAGGAAAGGTAGCTGAACCAGCCGAGGAAAACCGCGAGTGCGGCGAGCGCGGCGGCCCCTATCCAGCCCGGCACGGTGAAGCCGGCGATGAGCACCGCCAGCAGCGCGATCGGCAGGACCCATCTGGGTAGCTCGTGCAGGAGGACGAGCGGGCGAGCGCTGCGCCGCTCGATCCGCCGCCGCACGCCGGTCGCCCCGGGAGTGAAGAAGGTCTCGCCCTTCGGTAGCGGCCGCCGCCGGGGTTGATGTGCTGCCACGGTGGTTTGCCCTCCGCCCGCCTCGTTGGCTGCTGTGCTATCCCCATGATCTCGCATGTGGCAGGCAAAGATACCGCCCGTCATTACCTAACGATGCAAATGCGCGGCGCGCCAGCCTGTGCGAACGGTGACCGGGCAGGCACGATTGTGCGGCATGTCTTAGGGCGTCTCGTAGATCTCGGTGGATGCGGGCGGTGATCAGGGCGGCGATCGGCAAGGCCCTGCTTGTTCTCGAGGAGCCGATAGTGGAGCTATCGGCGACGACGATAGTGCCGCCGGTGACCCCGGCCGCCCGTCTGGGGTCGTGGGCGGCACTGCCGCGCCGCCAGAGATCTGCGAGACATGCCCTAGTCGGGGGGTAATCGCAGCGGGGGGTGCCTATGCGCCGTACAGCAAGGGCCGTGACGGCCGCGGCGCTGCTCGGCGTCAGCGCGGCCGCCGGTTGCGGGCCGCAAACCGCGGGCCAGGGTGGGCCTGCGGCGGCGAAGCCACAAGAAGCCGCCGCCATAGCTGCCACTGGCACCAAGAAAGTCGAGTATGACGGTTACGTCATCAACGTTCCTGCCGGCTGGCCTGTCTACCTGCTGTCCGGGCAGCCGACGCGGTGCGTGCGTTATGACAGGCATGCCGTCTACCTGGGGACCCCGGGTCCCGACCAGCAGTGCCCCGCGCACCTGGTCGGGCGGACAGACACGGTGCAGATCGACGGCGGCGAGGGTCAGGCCGTCGTTCATCAGCGCGGCGTCGCGCTCGCCAGCGTGCCCGGCTCGTCCGCGCACCGCGGCATGATCGTCCGCGATGCGCAGGGACGTGAGGTTGCCCTCACGATCGAGCGACCGCGCCTGTCGATCGTCGCGACCTATGCCAACGATCCTGCCGTCGTGGAATGGATCATCTCGAGCGTGCACGGCGCCGGCTCTGCACCGGCAGGCCCGCTGGCGCCAGGCGCGTCGCTGCCGCGGCTGGCGCTTGCAGCCGAGAACGTCGCTCCCGGCCGTGCCGTGCGCGAGGACACGGCCCGCGCGGTCGCTGCCGGTGTGGTCGCTGCCGGTGTGGTCGCTGCCGGTGTGGTCGCGGCCGGTACGGAAGGCGCCCGTGCGCGCCGCGCCCGGCGGCCGCTCGCGGGATTCGACACCTGTACCGCACCCTCGATTCCGGCGATGCGGGCGTGGCGGCCCTACTACGAGGCGATTGGCATCTACATCGGCGGCGTGAACAGGGCCTGCGACACGGGCAATCTCTCGGCGCGGTGGGTGCGGCGGGTCAAGGGGATGGGATGGTCCCTGATCCCGGCGTACGTCGGCCGGCAGCCACCCTGCGACCCGTTCAGCGTCAAGATCAAACCTCGCTGGGCGGCCAGCGAGGGCGCCGCGGCCGCGAACGACGCTGTCATCCTCGCGCGCGGCCTGCGCCTGCACCGGCACGCTCCGATCTATTTCGACATGGAGGCCTATAACAGCGCGAGCAGGAAGTGCAGGACCGCCGTGCTCACCTTTCTCGATGCCTGGACCCGGCGGTTGCGAGCCCGCGGCTACGTTCCTGGCGTCTACGCGAGTGCCGCCTCCGGGGCGCGAAACCTGGGCGGTACCGCCAGGATTGCGGGTCACCGGCTGGCCAGGCCGCAGTCAATCTGGTTCGCGCTGTGGGATGGCCACGTCAACCTGCGAGGACAGCCTTACCTTCGTCCGTCGTGGTGGCCGAGGGGCCGCCGCATCAAACAGTTCCGCAGCAACCGCTGGCAGAAACACGGCGGATTCAGGCTCGACATCGACCGTGACGAGGTCTTCGGGGCCGTCTACTGAGCCACCTACGGTCTACTGAGCCTACTGAGCCATCTACGGTCTACTGAGCCACCTACGGTCTACTGAGCCACCTACGGTCTACTGAGCCACCTACCGTCTGCAAAGCCACCTACTGAGCCACCTGCGGCCGCCGCCCATTGTGAGCGCAGAGATCGACGGGCAAGTTACGTAACGTGCTTTGTCAAATCCACCCTGTAGTCGAATCGATTCGCCCCGCACGCCGCGTGGCTCTAAGCTTGGGACCGCGAGTTGGGCCCGGCGAAGCTGGGCCCGCACCGCAGGCCCGAGCACACCGTATGAACACGGCAAGTTTGAACACAGCAAGTCATGAACACAGCAAGTTTGAACACGGGGCCCGGATCAGACGGGCCTGGCTCCCAGATCCACGGGATGTGCGTGTTCACAGCCGCCGACCGCCAGCCGGATGGAGAGCTTCATGGCCCGACGAAGCGACAGATTGGACACGATCGTCAACCTCTGCAAACGCAGGGGTATTGTCTTCCAGTCCAGCGAGATCTATGGCGGGCTCCGCTCGTCGTGGGACTACGGGCCACTCGGCGTCGAACTGAAGAACAACGTCAAGCGCCATTGGTGGCGCACCATGGTGCAGGAGCGCGACGACATTGTCGGCATTGACTCCTCGGTGATCCTGGCCAGGGAGGTGTGGGAAGCCAGCGGCCACGTCAAGGAGTTCGCCGAACCGCTCACCGAGTGCACCTCGTGCCACAAGCGCTTCCGCGCCGACCACCTCGCCGAGGCGTACGAGGCGAAGCGCGGCCACCCCCCGGCCGCTGGTCTTGCCGACATTGCTTGCCCTAACTGCGGGAATGTCGGAGCGTTCACCGAGCCCCGCATGTTCAACGGCCTGCTGAAGACATCGCTCGGCCCGGTGGAGGACGAGTCGGGCCTGGCGTACCTCCGGCCGGAGACAGCGCAGGGAATCTTCATCAACTTCCGCGCCATACAGCAGTCTTCGCGGCGAAAGATCCCGTTCGGGATCGGCCAGATCGGAAGATCCTTCCGCAACGAGATAACACCGGGGAATTTCATCTTCCGCATGCGTGAGTTCGAGCAGATGGAGATGGAGTACTTCGTCGAGGCAGGCACCGACGAGCAGTGGCACCAGTACTGGATCGATACCCGGATGAGCTGGTACGTCGATCTGGGTATCGACGTGGAGAACCTCCGGCTCTACGAACATCCGTCGGAGAAGCGCTCGCATTATTCGAAACGGACCGTCGATGTCGAGTACCGTTTCGGCTTCCAGGGCAGCGAGTGGGGCGAACTGGAGGGAATCGCCAACAGAACGGATTACGACCTGTCTGTGCATTCCGCCGCGTCAGGTGAGGATCTCTCCTACTTCGACCAGGACTCAGGAACCCGGTACCTGCCGTACGTCATCGAGCCAGCGGCCGGCGTGGATCGCACCGTCCTGGCTCTGCTCATCGACGGCTACAGCGAGGACGAGGCGCCCAACGCCAAGGGAGTCATGGAGAAGCGCACGGTCTTGCGGCTCGACCCGCGGATAGCACCGGTCAAGGTCGCGGTGCTCCCGCTGTCGCGTAACGCCGATCTGTCCCCTAAGGCCCGTGACCTGGCGGCCGGGCTGCGCAAGCTGTGGACTACCGAGTTCGACGACGCGAGCGCGATCGGCCGCAGATACCGGCGGCAGGACGAGGTCGGTACGCCGTTTTGTGTCACGGTCGACTTCGAAACGCTCGAAGATCAGGCTGTCACCGTGCGGGAGCGCGACTCGATGCGGCAGGAGCGAGTGGGCATCACCAAGCTCGAGTCCTACCTCGAGGAACGCTTGCCGCGCTGCTGACCCGCCGTCGCCGGGCGGGTGGCGGCCTGGCGGCGTCGGCCTCCTGCCGCGCCGGGCTGCCATAGCCGGCCGCGCCCCGTGCGGTTCAGCTCACCGAAGCCCATGCCGCATCGCTCCCATGCCGCATCGCTCCCATGCCGCATATTGAGACGACACAGGAAAGCGACCATGGAACTCCTGCACTCTGGCAAGGTCCGCGAGGTGTACGCCGACGGCGGCGACATTATCCTGGTCGCCTCCGACCGGGTCAGCGTCTACGACGTCGTGCTGCCCACGCCGATCCCAGGCAAGGGGGAGATCCTCACCCAGCTCTCGCTGTGGTGGTTCGGCAGGCTTGCTGACATCGTGCCCAACCACGCCATCTCGGTGACCGACGTCCCCGAGGAGTTCGCCGGCCGGGCGATGAGATGCCGCCGGCTTGACATGCTGCCGGTGGAGTGCATCGCTCGCGGCTACCTGGCGGGCCTGGGCTTGCGCGAGTACGAGGCGTCGGCGGCGGTGTCGGGGATCGCGCTGCCTCCCGGCCTGGCCGAGGGATCGCTGCTGCCGGAGCCGATCTTCACCCCGACCACCAAGGCGGCCGTGGGCCACGACGAGTTCATCACATTCGACGACGTCGCGGCCAAACTCGGCCCGGCGAGGGCCGCCGAACTCCGCCGCGCCACGCTCGAGATCTACCGACGGGGCGCGCAGATCGCGGCCGGACGCGGCATCATCGTCGCCGACACCAAGCTCGAGTTCGGCCTCGATGCTGACGGCACCCTGGTGCTCGCCGACGAACTGCTCACCCCGGACTCGTCGCGATTCTGGCCCGCGGACCAGTGGCAGCCTGGACGGCCGCAGCACGCCTTTGACAAGCAGATCGTCCGCGACTGGGCGGCGGCGACCGGCTGGGACAAGCGCCCGCCGGGGCCTGAGATCCCCGCCGGCGTCGTCGAGGCAGCGCGCGCCAGGTACATCGAGATTTACGAACGCATTACCGGTGCGGCCTGGGTTTCCAGGTCCTAGGGCGGCTCTAGTGTCGCGTCACTGTTCTGCGGCGTCTGGCACTCTTCGCTGCGCGTGTCTTGTCGCCCATGTCGCCGTCTCTTGCGGCTCTGGCGCGTCGGGGGCGCCTTGTCTGCGCGTCGTCGACCTGCCGTCGGCGATCTCGGCCGCGTGTGGGCGCGCCTTGTCTGCGCGTCTCTTGTCTGCGCGTGTCACCTGCCGCGATCTCGGCCGCGGGTGCGCGTTTCACACTGGTGCGCTGATTCATCACAGGCGCGGTAACCCGGCCGGAATCCGGCCGCGTCGCGCGGCGGCTACGCGGCGCTCGGTAGAGTTCAAGTAATCGGGGCCGTCAGGCCGCAATACCCATGCTGCCCGCATCGAGCCCGTCGCCCGTGCCGGGTCGCATCACGAGGAGAACGCGCAGTGGCCAAGTTCGTCTATGCCTTCGCGGAAGGCAACAAGGACCTGAAGGACCTGCTCGGCGGCAAGGGCGCCAATCTTGCCGAGATGACCAACTTGGGCCTTCCGGTCCCGCCAGGGTTCATCATCACTACTGAGGCGTGCCGCCATTTCCTTGACACGGGGCACCGTCCCTGATGGCCTGAACGAGGAGGTCGGCAGGCACCTGGCCGATCTCGAACAGGCGATGGGAAAACGGCTGGGCGACCCCGGCGACCCGCTGCTCGTCAGCGTCCGCTCCGGCGCCAAGTTCTCCATGCCTGGAATGATGGACACCGTCCTCAACATCGGCCTGTCGGACGAGTCCGTCCGCGGCCTGGCGAAGCAGTCCGGCAGCGAGCGGTTCGCCTGGGACGCCTACCGGCGCCTCATCCACATGTTCGGCAAGACCGTGCTCGGCATCGATGGCGAGGAGTTCGAGCACGCTATCGACGCGGCGAAGAAGGCCAAGGGAACCGTTAACGATCTTGACCTGGACGCCGACGACCTGCGCCGCCTGACCGACAGCTACAAGGAGATCGTCAGGGAGCAGACAGGCCGGGACTTCCCTGCCGATCCGCGCGAGCAGATGGACATGGCGGTCCGCGCGGTTTTCGAATCATGGAACTCGGACCGGGCGATCCTCTATCGGCGTCAGGAAAGGATCCCTGCCGACCTCGGCACCGCGGTCAACGTGGTCGCGATGGTCTTCGGCAATCTGGGCATGGACTCGGGGAGCGGGGTTGCTTTCACTCGCGACCCGGGCAGCGGGCAGCCGGGCGTCTACGGCGACTACCTGCAGAACGCCCAGGGCGAGGACGTGGTGGCCGGTGTCAGAAACACGGTGCAGCTACAGGACCTTGAGCGTATCGACAAGAAGTCGTACGACGAGTTGCTGCAGATCATGGCGACCCTGGAGAATCACTACCGCGACCTGTGCGATATCGAGTTCACGATCGAGCGCAGCAAGCTGTGGATGCTGCAGACACGGGTGGGTAAGCGCACCGCAGCCGCGGCCTTCCGCATCGCGACCCAGCTTGTCGATCAGGGCCTGATCGACATGGACGAGGCGGTCAGCCGGGTCAGCGGTGCCCAGCTAGCGCAGCTGATGTTCCCCAGGTTCGACGCCGCCGCGGCGACGACCAGAGTCACGACCGGAGTGAGCGCGTCGCCGGGTGCCGCGGTCGGCCACGCCGTTTTCGACTCCGACCGTGCGGCCGAGGCCGCGGCCAGGGGCGAGGACGTCATCCTGGTCCGGCGTGAGACCAACCCGGATGACCTGAATGGGATGATCGCCGCCCGCGGCATCCTGACCAGCCGGGGCGGTAAGACCAGCCACGCCGCGGTGGTGGCTCGTGGCATGGGCAAGACCTGTGTGTGCGGTGCGGAGGAACTGGACGTCGACACTGCCGGCCGCAAGGCCAGCGCGCCAGGCGGCGTCACGATCTCAGAGGGCGACATTCTCTCGATCGACGGGACAAGCGGCGACGTTTACCTGGGCGAGGTCCCAGTCAGCCCGTCACCGGTGGTGGAGTACTTCGAGGGCGGTATCGACCCAGCGGCCGCGGAAACCGATGACCTGATCAAGGCGGTACATCGGATCATGGCGCACGCGGACACCCGCCGCCGCCTCGGCGTACACGCCAACGCCGACACGGGCGCGGATTGCGCTCGCGCCCGCCGCTTCGGCGCGGAGGGCGTCGGCCTGACGCGGACCGAGCACATGTTCCTTGGCGAGCGCCGTCAGCTTGTCGAGAACCTCATCCTGGCCGAGACGGAGGAGCAGGGACAGGCGGCACTCGATGCCCTCGAGCCGCTGCAGCGCGGTGACTTCGTAGAGATCTTGGCCGCGATGGACGGGTTGCCGGTGACCATCAGGCTCATCGACCCGCCGCTGCACGAGTTCCTGCCCGACCTCACGGACCTGTCGGTCAAGATCGCGCTGGCCGGGGACAACGCCACCGGCAAGGATCGCAAGCTGCTTGACGCCGTGCGCCGGCTGCATGAGCAGAACCCAATGCTCGGACTGCGTGGCGTCCGGCTCGACCTCGTCATCCCCGGGCTGCTCGCCATGCAGGTGAAGGCGATCGCGCACGCGGCGGCCGAGCGCAAGCAGGCGGGCGGCGACCCCAAGCCGGAGATCATGATCCCGCTCGTCGCCTCGGTGCAGGAGATGGAGATCGCACGCGAGCGGGCCGAGCAAGTGCTCGCCGAGGTCGCAGCGGAGACCGGTATCGACGTGCACGCGCTGATCGGCACCATGATCGAGGTTCCACGCGCAGCGGTCACGGCGGGTGAGATCGCGCAGTCGGCTGAATTCTTCTCCTTCGGCACGAACGACCTCACACAGATGACATGGGGTTTCTCGCGCGACGACGTCGAGGCCGCATTCTTCAGCCGGTATCTGGAGCTTGGCGTGTTCGGCGTGTCGCCGTTCGAGACCATCGACGCCGACGGCGTTGGCAGGCTGGTGCGGATCGCGGTGGAGGAAGGGCGGCGGTCCAGGCCGGACCTCCACATCGGTGTCTGCGGAGAGCACGGCGGTGACCCGGAGTCTGTGCACTTCTTCCACGACGCCGGGCTCGACTACGTGTCCTGCTCCCCATTCCGGGTCCCCGTGGCACGGCTGGAGGCTGGCCGTGCGGCCATAGTACGGCCGGCAGCGACAGCCGCTGAGCGAACAGGGAAGCTCTGGCCGGCTACGACGCCCGGGCCACCGCGCGATGGGCCGCCGAGTCGCGCAAACGGCCCGGGCGTACCGCCTTCGAGCGGGACCGGGCACGCGTGCTGCACAGTTCCGCGCTGCGCAGGCTCGCGGCCAAGACCCAAGTGGTCGAGGTCGACGCGGGCGATTTCCCGCGTACCCGGCTAACCCACTCACTTGAGTGTGCCCAGATCGGCCGCGAGCTTGGAAAGGCCCTTGGCGCGAACCCCGACCTGGTCGAGACCGCGTGCCTGGCCCACGACATCGGGCATCCGCCGTTCGGGCATAACGGTGAGACCGCCCTTGATCATGTGGCCCGGGCCTGCGGGGGGTTCGAGGGCAACGCGCAGAGCCTGCGCCTGCTCACCCGGCTGGAGGCCAAGGTGGTGACGGCGGCGGGTCAGAGCGCAGGGCTCAACCTGACCCGTGCGGCGCTCGATGCCGCGCTCAAATATCCCTGGTTCGCACCTGGCGCGCCGCGGGCGTCAGCCGCGGCCGCCAAGTATGGCGCTTATGCCGATGACGCGGATGTGTTCAGCTGGATCAGGGAAGGCGCGCCGCTCCGAAGGCCCTGCCTGGAAGCGCAGATCATGGACTGGGCCGACGATGTCGCGTATTCCGTGCATGACCTGGAGGATGGCCTGCACGCGGGTCACGTCACGCTCAGGCAGCTTCAAGATGAGTCAGAACGGCTCGCGGTGGCAAGGCTCACCGCTGCGACGTACGCCGATCCCGAGGAGCCGGCCTCGGTGGCCGAGCTTGGTGAGGTGCTCGCCGGACTGCTCGCGCTCAGGTGCTGGCCCAGCGGTTTCGATGGCGGACCGCAGGCGCTCGCCGCGCTGAAGAACCTGACGAGTGAGCTGATCGGCCGGTTCTGCCGCGCGGCGGAGAGCGCGACGAGGCGGGCGCATGGCGGCGGGAAGCTGACCCGGTATGCGGCGGATCTGATCGTGCCGCGACGGCAGCGGCTCGAGTGTGCGCTGCTCAAGGGCGTCACCGCGCATTACGTGATGAGCAGGCCTGGCGCGGGACCGGTAAGGGCCCGCCAGCGTGAGCTCATCGCGGGGCTGGCGGACGCCGTCGCCCGCGGCGCACCCGCCACGCTCGACCCCGCCTTGCGGCCGGCCTGGGCGGCCGCGCCGTCGGATCCGCACCGGTTGCGGGTGGTGGTCGACCAGATCGCCTCACTCACAGACACATCCGCGCTGAGCTGGCATCGCCGGCTGCGCGGCGCGCCTCTGGGCGCCTGACCCGGCGTGCCGCGCCCGAGCCTGGGCATCCCCTGGACCGTGGTTGTCACGCTGGACCCTGGTTGTCACGCTGATCCCGGGTGTCACGCCTGATCTTGGTGTGTCAGGTGCTGGGTGTCGCGTCTGATCCCGGGTGTCACGCCTGATCTTGGGTGTAGCGTGTGGCCCCGGGTGTCACGCCGCGGTGGTCCCGGCCACTAGCGTGGTGCGTGGTGGGTCCGGACCGCGCCGTCGGTGAGTTTCGCGGGGAGCCGGCCACCATCGATTGCCCGGGAGGCGGGCGGGTGGAATTGCGTGGCAGCGGGCATGAGCGTGCTGCGGGAAGGGGCGACAGATGCCTGCCGAACCCAGATTTGTGATCCTTGGCGCCAGCCTGGCCGGCGCCAAGGCTGCCGAGACCCTGCGCGGGGAGGGATTCGGCGGTCCGGTGGTCCTCATTGGCGCCGAGCGGGAACGCCCGTACGAGCGGCCACCGCTCTCCAAAGGCTTGCTGCTCGGCAAGGACGACAAGAGCAAGATCTACGTACACGAGGAGAGCTGGTACGAGCAGCACGACGTGGATCTGCGGCGTGGCATCACGGCGGTCGCGGTCGATCGTGGCGCCCATCAGATCTCGCTCGCGAACGGCGAGGTCGTCGGGTACGACAAGCTGCTGATCACCACGGGCGCGTCACCGCGCCGGCTGAACGTGCCCGGGGGCGACCTCGACGGTGTGCTGTACCTGCGGTCTGTTGGCGACTGCGAGCGGCTCGCGGACGCCTTCCGCTCGACCGGCCAGGACGGCGGGCGGGCGGTGATCGGCGGGGGCCGGCTGGATCGGCCTGGAGACGGCTGCCGCCGCCCGCTCGTATGGGTGCGAGGTCACGGTGGTAGAGCCGGAACGCACGCCACTGAACCGTGTGCTCGGACCAGAACTCGGCGAGGTGTTCGCGAGCCTGCACCGCCGTCACGGCGTTGAGTTCTTGCTGGGGACCGGGGTGGCGGAGTTCCGCGGCGGCGCTGACGCGGGCCGGGTGCGGACCGTTGTCACCACGGATGGCGCCGAACTGGCGGCCGACTTGGTGGTTGTCGGGATCGGGGCAGCGCCCAACGTGTCGCTCGCCGAGGCGGCAGGGCTGGATATTGGAAACGGGATTCTGACCGATGCTGGGCTGCGCAGCTCGGATCCGGACATCTACGCGGCGGGTGACGTCGCGAACTCTTGGCATCCGCTACTTAACCGCAGGGCACGCGTCGAGCACTGGGCCAACGCGCTGCACGGCGGCCCTGCGGCCGCGCGGTCGATGCTCGGCCAGGACGTGAGCTACGACCGGGTGCCATACTTCTTCAGCGACCAGTACGAGCTCGGCATGGAGACCTCCGGGCTGCCCGAGGACTACGACGCCGTCGTCTACCGCGGCGAACCCGAGTCGTTTGAATTCATCGCATTCTGGCTGGCGGACCGCCGCGTGCTCGCGGGCATGAACGTGAACGTCTGGGATGTGACTGCCGACATCCAGGCGCTCGTACGATCCGGCACGCGCGTCGATCCAGTTCGCCTCGCCGACCCCAGCGTCCCCCTAGCCGCCCTCACCACTCCTGCGTGATCGCCGGGTACCGGAGTGGGTTCGTATGACTGGGCGGCGCGCTCCGCGCGTCCCGCAGCGGCGTGCGGTGCGGCGCGCTCCGCGTCCGGCGGCGGCGTGTTGGGTGCCCGTGGTGCGGGGCCGGTGAGCGAGTGGGGCGTGCTGGCCCGCGCCCGGATGGCAAGATCCGCGATCGTGTTGACTTCCGGCTGATAGCGCGGGCATGCAACCGGAACCGGGCACAGGCGCGACTGCGGCGAGCGCTGGGCGTGGGGGGCGGCGGGTCAGGCGAGTATAGCCGTGACGACCGCCTTGGTGTCGGTTAGGTCAGGCAACACCACGTGTGCACCCGAGGCAGCCAGTTCTGCGGCCGGGGTCGCGCCGGTCGCCACCGCGACGCTGCGGGCGCCAGTCGCGAGGGCGGCCGCTACGTCGAGCGGCGTATCCCCGACCAGCACTGTCTCCTCGCCAGGGAAGGTCATCCCGTGCACGCGTGCGGCGTTGTCCCTGGCCAGGTGCACGAGTTGAGCGCGGTCCTCATGTGCGTCACCGTAGGCACCGATGTCCAGATCGAGGTATTCCGCGAGGTCCAGTGCGCCGAGCTTCGCCTCGGCGAGCGGGCGGAGGTTCCCCGTCAACACCGACTGCACAACGCTGGTCCCACAGACCTGCTTTCCGCCGGATGCCGCCAGGGTCTGAAGGACGCGCACAGCGCCGGGTAGTGCGCGCCCGCGTTCCCTGACGCGGTCAGCGAACTCAGGGGCGTGCGTGGCTAAGTGCAGTGGCGAATGCGCACACCTGCTGAGCCGCTTGAGGCACGCCTGCCCTGGACGAGCGTGTCGAGGATGATGGCCCGGTCGGTCCGCCCGGCCATCGGTGCCACTTCCTCCAGTTTGCGCCCGAACAACTCCGCGAACACCAGAACATACAGGTGCGGGCTCAGGCCTCCAGCGTTGACCAGGGTGTGGTCGACATCCCAGAGGACGAGTCGTTTGCGCACGCCGCGACAGTACCAGGCAGTCTCTTCAGCCAGCCGCTGCCGCGCGACCCCGTGCCGCGCACCCACGTGCCGCGCCCGCCCCGCGTGCCGCGCACCCGCGCCCCGCGCCGCCCGCCTGCGCGGCGTCGGCCCCGCCCGCAACCGCACGTGGCTGTTGGCCCACCACCTGCACGCGGCATAATGACTCACAAGCTAGCAGTGTGCGCATCTGCGTGTACGCTTGGCAAAAGTTGACAAGCACGACATTGTGCGGCGCACACTCGATGCCACCAACACAAAAATACGATCAAACTATCCCAAAGCGTCGATCATTCTTCTCGCCGTACGTCGAGCGTACACACGGGGCGTAGGTAGCATTTATCCTAATGCGCGGGATTTTGCGTTCAAGTGTGCCGGGTTTTGCGTTCAAGCATTGAGAGCGACAGCAAACTTGACTGATCAAGCGCAGGTGCCGTCGAGCATCGGATCTTGGCGGCCTCGTGGCGCGGAGTCAGCCTCTTCAGCCTGCTCCTGAGCCGTCGCGCTCCCGTCCGCTGGGGCGGCGCCGGCTGGGGCGGCGCCGGCTAATTTGGCTCGCGGCCCTGCTCTTGGCAGCGTGGCTGGTGCCGCTCGCGCTTCATCAACTGCGCCTTGACGTTGCCACGCCGGTCATCCTTCTCCTCGCGGTCGCCTCGATCCTGCGCTCGGGTACCAACCTCGTTGACCGCCTCGTGCTGGCGGCGAGCCTGCTCGCGGGGGCGGCCCTCGCCCTGGGCTTGCTCTTCTCGATCTGGCCGTGGGGCCTCGCTCCAGTGCCGGTCGGCGGGACATGCTTCAGCCTCGTTGCCGTGGCGGGCTGGCTCACCGCCCGGCGGCCGAGCCTGCCGCGCCGCTTGCTGGGATCCGACCTGGTGGTGGTCGGATCGGGGATCTTCGCCTTCTGGGCCGCCTACGCTCCGATCGCAAGGCTTCCGTTGGCGCAACGGCTGACGTTCTCCACCATAGCCTCGGACCGGTTCCGTCAGTTCGCCCTGTTCGACACAATTCACCGGCTCGGCGGATATGCCTTCCTGCACCAGAACCAGGCACGGCTGTCTGTGCCGCCGCCCACCGCCGTCGTGTACCCATCCGGGTCGCATTTCCTCTTCGCGCTGTTCGACACGTTCCTCAGGTCGGCTACCAGTCCAGGGGCGGCGCTGGCGGAGTTCAACCGCTATTTCATCTACGTACTCGCGGCGTATGCCTTCCTGATCATGGCCATTGTGTGGGCGGCCCGCTGGATAGCCGGTCCGCGGGTGGCCGGCTGGCGGCGCTTCGTGATCTGCGCAGCCGTGGCCGCACTGGCGATCGCCGCGCCGTTGCTGACTATGGTCGTCTTCGGCCTCGATTCGGATATTCTCGGCCTGGCGTTTTTCGCCCTTGGCGTGGCCGTGGCGGTCCGGCCGCCGCGCGTTGTCCAGGAGCAGGTGCTTATCGCCTGCGCATTGCTGATCGCCGTGGCCTACGCCTATAACATCTATGCGATTCCGCTCGGCCTGGGCATGGGGGCCGCCTGCATTGTGTACCATCGCCGGCTGCGCCGGCACTGGCGGTTCGCCGTCGTCCCGATCGTCGCTGGCGTTGCGATCGCGTGCTATCCGTCGGCGCTCAGCCTGCACTCCGGTTTCAACGCCCAGGCGCAGGCGCTGGCCGTCGCGGGCTGGCGGGTGCCGCTTCCGTGGCCGCTCCTGGCCGGCCTGGCGCTCGTCATCGTCGCCACGATGGCAAGCCCCGTCTCTCGCCGGCTGCCCGTGTGGCGTGCCATGATCGCCCAGTTGCTTGTCTGCGCGGCCGTGATCGCAGCCTTCGCCTTTTATCAGATTTACAAGCTGGGCGGCACCAGCTACTACTTCAACAAGTTGATGATTGTCGGCTATGTCGCCTGCCTGATCGGCCTCGGCGCACTCGGCAGCTTCCTGCGCCCGCTTCATGCCCGGGCCCGGCGGGACGGCCGGCCGGGCCGGCTACCGGAGGCGGGCCTGGCAGTTGCCGCGGGAGCGGTCGCGCTGAGTCTCGCCATCGTCGTCCAATCGAGCCTGTCCGGGGTGAGCCCGCTGGCCTCGGTGGGATCAGGGCTCGCGAACTGGAGCGCAGGCAAGGTACAGGCGGCCGACGCCCCATCCCTGATCACGCTCACCGACGCGGGCCTGCTCGGCGACGGCGTGCCCACTGTGGTCTTCGATGGCAACACGCGGACCGACCAGTACGACAATTACTACGCCGCAGCCGTCAACCACGATCTTGGCGCGATGTCCGGAACGTTCAACACGATCCTGGCGGTTTTCGCCGCGGGCGCGGCCGCTCACGTAAGTGTCGGCAGGCAGGAACTCCTCGCGGCGCGGCGGGTGATCCGCGAGAGCACGTTCCCGATGCGCCTGATCCTGGCTGATCCGGTGACCGCGCGGAAATTGGCAGCGACAGTTCGCGCTCATCTCGACGCCAAGGCGACCGTGCTGGTACTTCGCTCGTTGCGGGTTAGCGGAGCGTTGGCGCGCCCCTCGCCGTAACGCACGGCTTGCGGTCACCGCCTCGCATTAGACTCGCCGCGTCGGTACTGAGGCTGAACCGTGCGGAGGCGTGAGTGGCTGGCCGGATCCGCGACGAGGACATCGATCTCGTCCGTGAGCGTTCGCCCATCGCGGACGTGATCGGCGAGCACCTGCAGCTGCGCAACGCCGGCGGTGGATCGCTCAAAGGGCTATGCCCATTCCACGAGGAAAAGACCCCGTCGTTCAACGTCACACCCACTCGCGGGCTGTATTTCTGCTTCTCCTGCCAGGAGGGCGGCGATGTCATCTCGTTCGTGCAGAAGATCGAGAACCTCACATTCGCCGACGCGGTCGAACGGCTGGCCGCCCGCGGCGGCATCGAGCTCCGCTACGAACAGGGCGGGCAGGTGCCAGGGAGGGAGCATGGCCAGCGGCGCCGGCTGCTCGATGCCCACCGTGCCGCCGCCGAGTTTTATTCCAAACGGCTGCGCGCACCTGACGCCGCCCCCGCCCGCGCATTCCTCGGCGAGCGCGGATTCGAGGTTGCCGATGCGGAGCACTTCGGCGCCGGGTATGCGCCCGCCGAATGGGAGGCGCTCACAAGTTACTTGCTCCGCAAGGGCTTCACCCAGCACGAGTTGCTGCTCGGCGGCCTGGCGAGCGAGGGCAGGCGCGGCCCGGTGGACAGGTTCCGCGGCAGGCTGGTCTGGCCGATCCGCGATGTCACGGGCGAGGTGATCGCGTTCGGCGCGCGCACGCTCGCGGGCGGAGGTGACGGGCCCAAATACCTGAACACGCCGGAGACCCCGATCTTCAAGAAAAGCTCGGTGCTTTACGGGGCAGACCTGGCCAAGCGTGAGATCGTGCAGCGCCGCCAGGTGGTGATCGTCGAGGGGTACACCGACGTGATGGCCTGCCACCTCGCCGGCGTCCCGACGGCGGTGGCCACCTGCGGTACCTCGTTCGGCGAGGGGCACATCAAGATCGTGCGGCGGCTACTGATAGATGCTGACTGGCAACGGGGCGAGGTCATCTTCACGTTCGACGGAGATGCGGCCGGCCGGCGGGCCGCGCTGCGGGCGTTCGACATGGAGGAACGGTTCGTCACCCAGACGTTCGTGGCCGTGCAGGCTGATGGCCTCGACCCCTGTGACCTGCGAGTCAAGCACGGCGACGTGGCGGTGCGCGATCTGATCGCCGGCCGCGTGCCGCTCTACGAGTTCGCCATCCGTAGCGCGATGGATGAGTATGACCTGGACAGTGCCGAGGGCCGGCTCGCCGCCTTGGACGGTGCGGCGCGGGTCGTAGCGCGCATCAAGGACGGGGGGCTCCGCAAGGTGTACGCCCAGCGGGTGGACCGCTGGCTCGGTCTCATGGACGAGGATTTCGTGCTTGCCCGGATCGGCCTGTACTTGCGGCGAGGGCAGCCGGGACCGGCGGATCCGTCGCTGCGCCGAAACGAGGCCGGCGCACCCGCGCGTCGCTCGCGACGCGGGGCAGGCCAGGCACCAGCGCGAGAGGCGCCTGGGCCGGCGCAGGCCGGGTCCTTTGGTGGCATCGGCTACGACGTGGGCGATCCCGTTGTCAGGGTCGAGAGAGAGGCGCTCAAGCTTGCCGTGCAGCGGCCCGCCCTATGTGGGCCCGCGTTCGACGCGCTCGGGGCTGACGCCTTCACGGTGCCCGTGCACGCGGCGACGTTCCGGCTGATTGCCGAGTCTGGCGGGGTGGCCGGATCGCGCGGCGACCTCGACTGGGCGGCAAAGTTGCGTGCGGCCGCTCCGGGGGATACCGCGGCTGCCTTCGTGACCGGCCTGGCGGTCGAGCCGCTGTTGCTGCCACCACGACTGGATGGCGAGGCGGATGACCGCTACACCGAGGGCGTCATTGCCCGGGTCGGCGAGCTGGCCGTGTCGCGGCAGATCGTGGCGACGAAGTCGCGGTTGCAGCGAATGAACCCGGTGGAGGAGCAGGCCGCGTACAACCGGCTGTTCGGTGACCTCATCGCCCTTGAGCAGCGGCGCAAGGTCTTGCTCGACCGGGCGGAAGGTGCTGCCTGAAGCGCGATGTCAAGCCGGGCAGGCAAGGTGCTTCCGGGCGATGCGACGCCAGCCAGGCGGGATGGCGTGACCGCTGCTCACAAGTCCGGTATGTGACGGCGGGTGATGAGACGGATCCGTACCTTTTTCGCTACTAGCACGAAGGTTACAAAACTAGACCCCCACTCCGGGGCTCCCATGACGCACACTGTTCTCCGTGGGCCCTTCGGTGTTGCCCAGTGGGTCGCCGCCGGCAGAGCGGGTGGCGGACCTCGTCGCGCAAGGCAGAGAGCGCGGCGTCGTCACGATGGGGGACGTGGCTGCCGCTCTCGACCGTTCCGACCTTCCTGCAGAGGCCATTGATGGTGTCGTTAGCCTGCTCGCAGAAGAGGGGGTGGAGATTCTCGACGCTCAGCACGATGAGATCGAGGATCTGCGGCGCGCTGGCGAAGAGGAGGCCGGCAGACGGGCACCTACCAGCGATCTGGTCCGGATCTACCTCCGCGAGATCGGCCGTGTGCCACTGCTAACGGCAGAAGATGAAGTCGAACTCGCCAAGACGATCGAGGCGGGCCTGTTCGCCGAGGAGAAGCTGCACGGCGGCTTCCCGCTGTTCGGCGTGCAGCGCTGCGACCTCGACCTGCTGGTCGGCGATGGACTACGAGCTAAACAGCGGCTTACAGAGGCGAATCTCCGGTTGGTGGTGTCGATCGCCAAGCGGTACATCGGCCGCGGGATGCTGTTCCTGGATCTGATCCAGGAGGGCAATCTGGGCCTGATCCGCGCGGTGGAGAAGTTCGACTACACCAAGGGGTACAAGTTCTCCACGTATGCGACGTGGTGGATCCGCCAGGCCATCACACGGGCCATAGCCGATCAGGCGCGGACGATCCGTATCCCCGTGCACATGGTCGAGACGATCAACAAGCTCGCCCGTGTCCAGCGCCAGCTTCACCAGGATCTTGGCCGTGAGCCTGCGCCCGACGAGATCGCCGTGGAGATGGGCCTGCCCGCGGACCGGGTCGTGGAGATCCAGCGGATCGCGCAGGAACCCGTGTCGCTGCAATCGCCTATCGGTGAGGAAGACTCCGACCTCGGCGACTTCATCGAGGACGCGGACGCCGTGGTGCCGATCGAGGCGGCCGCATTCATCATGCTGCAGGATCAGCTCGAGGGCATCCTCGACGACCTGTCCGCCCGCGAACAGAAGATCATCCAGCTGCGGTTCGGCTTGGCGGACGGGCACCCGCGGACCCTCGAGGAGGTTGGCAAGGAGTTCGGCGTGACGAGGGAGCGCATCAGGCAGATCGAGTCGAAGACCCTGGCGAAGCTGCGCCACCCGAGCCGCGCCCAAATGCTCCGCGAGTACCTCGACTAGGGCGCGACTAGGTAGTCCCGTCGATCTCGGTGGATGCGGCGGTGGCGCCGATCGGCAAGGCCCAGCCCCTAACCGTGCGACCGGTTTCCAGAACGGTGCGACCGGTTTCCAGCTAAACGTCGCCCTTGACGTCATGTCGGCTCATTGAGTACCGCTTGTGCCTTCCGGGCGCGATGATGAACGCGGTGGCATGCGATCGCGTCTTCCGCCACTTGCCGTCGTGCCCGCGCCCTGGGAGGAACTTCATGACTCGCACGATGTTCGACTCTGTCAATCCTGGCGCGATCCCTGCTGATGCGCAGATGGTCGCAGGCTACTTCAACGGCGAATTCGCGTGGCCCGCCGAGGCGTGGAAGCGGTTTCCGCACGCCGCCAAGGTGCGTATCGACGTGACTGGGGCCGCGCCTCGTGACGCCGGCGTCCTGGATGTCGAGAACGGCGACGCGACCCCGGCCCAGGCACCGGGCTGGGTCAGAGCGCGCTTAGCGGCTGGCTTCGTCGCCACTGTGTACTGCAACCGGGCCACCTGGCCAGCCGTCAAGGCCGCATGCCAAGGGCTGACGGTCAAGTACTGGATTGCCGACTGGACCCACGTCCCGCACGGTCTCCCCGGAGCGGTCGCCGTGCAATGGACCGATGGCCCTCAGTTCGACACATCGGCCGTTCACGACGACGCCTGGCATCCAGCCCCGCCGCGACCCGGCACGACGCCGCGGGCCTCCTAGGGCGTAGCACCGCGCCCCCCGGCCACCTCAGGGCTCAATCGTCAGGTCCCCGTCCCAAGGCGCCGGCGATGACCTCGCGGAGCAGGCTCATCACCGAGGAGGACCCGCTGACAGGCCCTCCTCGGTTATGCCCGGCCGCACCGGTGCGGCAATTCGGTGCGGGCGGTTCATCAGTTCAGTGCCGTGCGGGCGGGCTGTCCCGGGTGTCGGAGCCGGGGAAGTAGGCCTCGCCATTGCCTGACACATCGCTGCGCAGGCCGGGAACCTTGCCGCCGACCTTGTGCCGTGCGGTCTGGGCAAGGCCGCCCGCCTGGGCGTTCAGCGCACCGGCCGCCTGCTGCACGGCGGGGTTGTCCATGATCCCGCGGGCGACCTTCTTGATCTGCTCGTAACGCTCCCGGCCGGCCCGGGCGCCGGTGATGAAACCGACGGCGAACCCGGCGACGAACGTGATGCGGTAACGCATCAGAACCTCTCTTCGCGATTTGTTTGTCCCATGTTTCCTCGCGCACCCATGACTTGCCCGTGACGGCCGCCGGTATTCCTGGTGAAGGCAGCGGAACCGTGGCTGGGTTCGCGGGCGAACGCTGTCTGGCCGGGCGCGCGGTCCGCATGCGGGGCGGCGCCGCGCTAACGAGATGGCGGGGTGTTGTCTGCGGGTGCGCTACCCTGGTTGCCGGCGCGCACCTGGTACCGGCCGTACTTGGGCGCCGCCTTGTCCGTATGATCGTGTGCTGTCCCCATCCCGCGTAGCTCAATTGGCAGAGCGTCCGGCTGTTAACCGGCAGGTTATAGGTTCGAGTCCTATCGCGGGAGCCGCCATCTCCATGATCGCTTGATCACCCCTCTCACCTGCGCCGAAGCGCAGAAGGAGAGGGCCAGGCATGCGGGCTGCAAAGCGTCCGGATTCCAAGATCCCCACAGAAAACCCACAACCCGTGCCGGACTGTGCCGTCCGGGCAGGTCACGGCTCGGTGGGGCGGGCCGTCGCGACTACGGGGCGAGCGTCCGGCTTGCCCGCCCGGCGCCCGGTGGCTGTGGGGTCGCTTCAGGCGCCAGCAGGGCGGCGGGCGCGCCGAGCCGTGGCGGTAATCC
Source organism: uncultured Actinomycetota bacterium (assembly GCA_963727015.1). Lineage (GTDB taxonomy): Bacteria > Actinomycetota > Actinomycetes > Streptosporangiales > Streptosporangiaceae > DATFVJ01. The sequence goes on from CAVSEV010000015.1 coordinate 322,027, forward strand.
GGCCGAGCTGCTGGACTGGCTGCAAGGATCCGGGCACCGCAAGCGCCCGGCCGTGGTGGTCGCCCCCGACGCCGTTCCCACCCCTGCCCGGACCCCCGATGACGGCACCGCCCGCGCGGCGGCGTCCCGCACGGCAGGGGACATCGAGCTGGACTACGTGGGATCGGTCCGCAACGCCGCCCGGGTGATCGCGGCACTGCGTGCGGGGGAGAAGCGGCTGGTGTTCTGCGACTCCCGCCAGCTCGTCGAGGAACTTGGCGCCGCGTTACGTGAACGCGGCGTGACGACGTTCCTGTCGCATGCGTCGCTGGCCGCCGACGAACGGCGCCGCGCGGAGCAGGCGTTCGCGGAGGCGCGGGACTGCGTCATCTTGTCGACCTCAACGCTGGAGCTGGGCGTCGATGTCGGCGACCTCGATCGGGTCATCCAGGTGAACGACCCACCGATGGTCGCCGCGTTCCTGCAGCGCATCGGGCGCAGCGGACGGCGCCCGGGCAGCCGTCGCAACTGCCTGTTCCTCGCGCTGGACCGTGACTCGCTGCTGTGGTCCGCCGGGCTGCTGCACCTATGGGGCACCGGATACGTCGAGCCCGTAGTCCCGCCACCCGAGCCGCGGCACATCGTCGCCCGCCGCTACGCGCAGCTAGCCTCCGACGAGCGTCTCAGCGCCCGGGACCGTGCTCGGGCTCGTCTGTGGGTCGGCACTGCCCTGGCCAAAGACGGTGATCACGAATACGCGGCTCGCGCGATGGCTGGGGCCGCCCGAAGATTCGAAGAACTCGGTGAGGCCCAGGACTGGTCGGTAGCCCAACAGAACTCGCGCTCGCCTACCGGGGCGCCCGTCACCTCGGCCAGGCCCAGCACTTCATCGGTGTCGCCCTGTCCAACGGCACGGACGGAACCCCCATGCAGCAGGTGAGGCTGTCCACCGCACATGCCCACATCCTGCTGAGCGACAAGGGCACCTGCGACCATGGCCTGGCCCTGCTCGATCAGACAGCCCAGCTCGCCTCGGACAGGCGGCTGTCACACCAGCTCGGCAGTATCCGCGCCATCCGCCACGGCTTCGAACACTCCGGGGCCACCCTCTGACGACACCGCTGACCTTCCCGAGGATTCTTTTGTGACCGACGAACGAGCCGCCATCACCGACGCCAACCGGGCCGACGCCCAGGTCATCTGGGACTACCACCAGATGCACCACCACGTTCGGCCCTGCTCCGTGGGCATCGGGCTCGGCAGCCACGACCTGGGGGTGGCGGCGTTCGCCGCCGATCTCTACCATGCCGATCTGTTCCCCGTCTTGGTGTTCAGCGGGGCTAACAGCCCTACTACCGCCCAGCGGTTCCCTCGCGGCGAGGCCGTCCACTTCGCCGAACACGCTATGCAGCTCGGCGTACCCCAGTCCGCGATCATCATCGAGCCGGCCGCTACCAACACCGGCCAGAACATCCGCTTCTCCCGCCGTGCACTGACGGCGGCCGGGGTGAACGTGGACTCGGTACTGCTGATCTCTAAGCCATACATGGAACGGCGGGCATTCGCGACCACCCGCAAACTCTGGCCCGAGGTAGAACCGGTTTGTGCCTCCGAGCCGTTGACGCTCGATGAATATCTCAAGTCGATTGGCAATGAGAAGCTGGTCATCGACATGCTGGTCGGTGACCTGCAGCGCGTCATCGCATATCCGGCATTGGGGTACGCCGTCGCCCAGCAGGTGCCCGACGGCGTGGAAGCTGCTTACCGGCGCCTGCTCGATGCCCGCTTCGATAGCAGGCTGCTGAAGAGTTGACCGGCATGGCCAGGCAGCCGCTCTGCGCGATCCACCAGCCCAACTTCTTCCCCCGGCTGTCCACTCTGGCGAAGCTTTACACGGCCGATATCTGGGTAGTCCTGGACGACGTCCAGTTCACTCGCCGCGACTACCAGCACCGCTGCCGCCTCGCCGCCCCGGGCGATGCTGCTGGGCACCAATGGCTGACACTCCCGGTGCACCTGCCGGACGGGCGTGCTACCACCATCAGCAACGTGCGGATCGCCGAGCCATGCCAGCGGCGCGTCACGCGGCTCCTGCAGCAGTACTACGGACGCAGCCCGCACTGGCCGGCATTCCAGGCCGTACTGGGCGAAGTCCAAGCGGCCCTGGGCCGCAGCGACCGCCTCGCCGACGTCAGTGAGACCTCTACCCGGGCACTGCTGAACATGCTGAATTGGCCCGGACTGATCCACCACAGCAGCCAACTCCTATCCCACAGCGGACGCTCCGAACGCCTGGCTGACCTGACATGCGCCGTAGGAGCCAGAACCTATTTGTGTGGCACCGGCGGCGCCAAGTACCTCGATCCCTGGCCCTTCGCAGTCCACGGCCTGACAGCTGAGCTTTTCACCACAACCCAACAGGAGGATCGGCGGGTCTGGCGTGATCACCGGCGCGTCAGCGCTCTCCGGGCGCTATTCACGGTCGGCCCATCCGCCCTGGCAAAGGAACTCGGCGAGCATGCCGCCTTCTGGGGGGCTGCGGTCGCCCAATCGGCCAGCCAGCCTCTGGTTGAGATGGCCTGCCGGACCTAGGTTCATCTGCAAGCCCGGCCCCTGGCCTGGTGGTGTGCTGCCCTGGACGCTGCAGCAGGCGGGCGAGTTTCACCCTGGCCTGAGCTGTCCGGCGCGCTCGCCGCGGAACGTCGCTCAGCCGGGCCCGCTACCTTACCCAGCCTGGCTTGAAACGGCTGTGCTTGCGGGGTAGAAAATGGCAAGGGCTGGCGGCAGAGCACAAGCGCTTGGGCTGGGAGCGAGAGTGCGGACGGAACTTGCGGCGCTGCCTGAGGCGGAGAAGGCCGAGGCCGTGCGGGTCCATCGAACGGGTTATTTTGCCGCCGTTTTCGACGTCGGCTTACCCGCCTCATTCATCAACGCGACCAGGCCCTGGTGGCCGGGGCGGCCCAACCCCAGTTGGGCCGGGCGGCCCAATCCCAATTTGGGCCGGGGCGGCCCAATCCCAGTGGGCCGGGGCGGCCCAACCCCAGTTGGGCCGCCCCGGCCTCGGCAGATCGAGCAGGCGAACGGGACCTCAGGACTACGGCTCTCGCAAGGTGTCCTTCGTGTAGTCCCCGCGTAGCGCCAGCGCCTTGATGTTGATGTTGACGCCGTGTGCCGGTAGTTCGCTCTGGAATATCAGGCTGACGTCCTTGCGGGCAAAGTACCTCCCGGCGTCCTCCAGCGAGTCGAACGTGAACTCCACGACGCGGTGCGGTGTCGCTGAGAAGACGTTGTCGTACGACGCCAGCCGCAGTAGCTCCTCGGGACCCTGCAGAGCGTCCGCGATCGATCGGACCCACTCCGTGTACTCGCGCTTACGCCCAAGCGGATAGTCGATTTCGTAGACGTATTTGATCACCTGGCAAATTCCCTTCTGTCTGCGTCGCCGCCCGCGCCGATTCCGGCGTACGCGGCTATGGTCCGTCCAGTTCCCGCACCGGGCAAGGCAGCACTCGACCTGAGCTGCGATGGCCGTGTCCAGTCAGTCGCTATCCCGCAGGATGGGGCGCAGCGCATCCAGGGCGGATGCGTCGTCGATGGTGGATGGCACGGGCTCGACCTTGCCGTCGGCGATGCCGCGCATGGTCTTGCGAAGGATCTTGCCAGAGCGCGTCTTGGGAAGCCCGGCGATGATGTCGACCCTGCGCAGCGACGCGATGGCGCCGATCTGGTCGCGGATGAGCTTGACGAGTTCGGCGCGCAACGCCTCGGGGTCGGCGTTGATGCCCGCCTTGAGCACGACGAATCCGCGGGGGACCTGGCCCTTGAGCGAGTCGTTGACGCCTATGACGGCGCACTCGGCAACGGCGGGATGGCTGGCGAGGACTTCTTCCATCTCCCCGGTGGACAGCCGGTGGCCCGCGACGTTGATGACGTCATCGGTGCGGCCCATGACATAGAGGTATCCGTCGCTGTCGCGGTACCCGCCGTCTCCCGTGACGTAGGCGCCGGGGCGGCGCGTCAGGTAGGAGGAGACGAACCGCTGGTCGTCGCCCCACAGGGTGGTCAGGCAGCCGGGCGGCAGCGGCAGCCGCACCACGATCTCCCCGGTGGTGCCTGGCGGGACGTCGATGCCATCGAGGTCGACGACGCGCACGTCGTAACCGGGTACCGGCACGGTGGGCGAGCCTGGCTTGGTGGGCATGGGCTCCAGGCCCATCAGGTCGGCCCCGATCGGCCAGCCGGTTTCGGTCTGCCACCAGTGGTCGATCACCGGTATGCCGAGCAGCTCACCTGCCCACCGGTAGGTCTCAGGGTCGAGCCGCTCACCGGCAAGGAACAGGTAGGTGAATGCGGAAAGGTCGTACTTGCGGACCAGTTCACCGGCCGGATCTTCCTTCTTGATCGCCCGGAACGCGGTGGGCGCGGTGAACAGTGTCTTGACCCCGTGCTCGGCGATCACCCGCCAGAACGCCCCGGCGTCCGGCGTGCCGACGGGCTTGCCCTCGTAAAGCACGGTGGTGCAGCCGGCCAGCAGCGGGGCGTAGACGATGTAGGAATGCCCCACGACCCAGCCAATGTCCGAGGCCGCCCAGTACACCTCACCGGGCCGGGTGTCGTAGATGTATTCCATGCTCCAGCGCAGCGCGACCGCGTGACCTCCGTTGTCGCGGACAACGCCCTTGGGCTTGCCGGTGGTGCCGGACGTGTAAAGGATGTAGAGCGGGTCGGTGGCCGCGACGGGGACGCAGTCGGCCGGCTCGGCGTCGGCCATCGCCTGCTCCCAGTCCAGATCACGGTCGGTGTTCAGCGTGGCGGGCGCCTGCGGGCGCTGCAGGATGACGCACCGCTGTGGCTTGTGGCTGGACAGTTCGATCGCCCGGTTAAGGATCGGCTGGTACTCCACGACCCGGTTGACCTCGATCCCGCAGGAAGCCGACACCAAGACTGTGGGCGCGGCATCCTCGATGCGCACTGCCAGTTCGGGCGCGGCGAAGCCGCCGAACACCACCGAGTGCACGGCGCCAATGCGCGCGCAGGCGAGCATGGCGATCACGGCCTCTGGAACCATCGGCATGTAAATGACCACGCGGTCGCCAGCGGCCGTCCCCAGACCGCGGAGCACACCCGCGAACCGGGCGACCTCATCAAGCAACTGCTGGTAGGTCAAGGTACGGCTGGCGCCGGTCACCGCGCTGTCGTAGATCAGCGCGGCCTGGTCGCCGCGGCCGTCGCGGACGTGCCGGTCCACCGCGTTGAAGCAGGTATTGAGCATGCCGTCGGCGAACCAGCCGTAAAACGGCGGATTGGAGCGGTCCAGCACGACTGTCGGCTGACGGTACCAGTCGATGTCCTTGACTGCCGCGCCCCAGAACGCCTCAGGGTCAGTCAGGCTCTGGCGGAACGCTTCTTCGTAACGACCCATGGCTACACTTCCCTTACTGCTTGTCCAAGCGGCGCCGCCGATCGCCGGAGGATCCTTGCCTGCTGCTGGGCTGCTGGCGGGTCTCCTCATGAATCCGGATAGATGCGGGAAGCATGGGCTTCCCGGGCACGAGTTGGAAGCGCCATAGGTCCCGATTGGACCCGCCGAAAGTGCTGTAATGGCCCGGTCGTTCCCCTGCCGCGTGTTCGTTGCCTGCCATGCGTTCGTTCCGGTCGCAAAGCCGGCGGTTCAGACGGTGGTGCCGATTCCGCCGTCAACGGGGATGACAGCGCCGGTGACGTAGGCACCCGCGCGTGCGGCCAGATAGACCGCGGCCCCGGCCATGTCGTCGGGCCGGCCGATGCGCCGCAGCGGGGCCGCGGCGGCGATAGCGTCCCCGAGGCTTGCCAGGGTCGCGGCCATCATCTTGGACTCGAACGGCCCAGGGGCGATCGCGTTGACAGTGATGTGCCGTGGCCCAAGCTCCCTGGCCAGCACTCGGGTCAGGTGGTGCAGACCGGCCTTGCTGGCCGAATACGAATACGTGGGCATCGGCGGCACGCGGAGCCCGTCGATGCTTCCGATATTGATGACCCGTGCCGGGTCGTCGCGCGTGCCGGCCGCCTCGAGCAGTGGCAGGAACGCCCGGGTAAGGAAGAACGGTGACTTCAGGTTGAGGTCCACGACCTTGTCCCAGGCGGCGGCGGGGAACTCCTCGATTGGCGCGCCCCAGGTGGCACCGGCGTTGTTTACCAGCACGTTCAGGGCGCGCTGGTGCGCACCGACCTCCCGCGTCAGCCGCAGGCATTCCTCCTCCGTCGATAGGTCGGCGGGGATCGCGGCGACCGTGCCGTACTGGCTGAGCTCGCGCTCGGCGGCGGCGCACGCGTCGGCCTTGCGCGAGCTGATGTAAACGTGAGCCCCCGCCGTCAGCAGGCCGCGCGCGATCATGAGCCCGATTCCGCGGGTGCCCCCGGTGACGACGGCCGTCTTGCCCGACAGGTCGAACAGATTCATAAAGCTCTCCTTGGCCTACTTGGCGTACCTTCCGTACGTTGCGTACCTTGGGGTCATTGCCCTTGCGGCTGGGTACTTTGGAACCAGCGGCGCGGCCGCCGTCGAGCCTGTCGCAGGGGGCTGGACCGCTGCCACCCGCCCCCGTTATGGAGGCTGGAGATATTTCTTCCCGGCCGTTAGGCCTTTGATCTGACGGGTAGCGAGAAACCCTCTAACGGGCGGGAGACTGACACGCGCCAGCCCGTTGGTTCCAGCAGACGAGGCCGCAGCAAGCGTGCGGACGGACCTTGCCGAGATCAAGGAAAGGGCGAAGCGATGACGGCTGACAAGCCCACACTGTCCTTAACGGGGGAAGGCGCAGCGGCTGGCAGCAGCCGTGCTGCCTCAGGCGCCACCTCGCCGGACCAGCAGGAGTTGCAGGAACAGATCGCCCAGACTCGGCAGGAGCTTGCGGACACCGTGTCGGCCCTCGCCGCCAAGGCTGATCTGCGGACCCGCACCAGGGACAGGGCTGGGCAGGTGAAGGATGTGACAGGCGCACAGGCCGCCCGGGTCACGGAGCAGGCCGCCCGGGTCACGGAGCAGGCCGTGCGGCAGGCCGGGCAGATCCGCGGCGGTGCGCGGGCGGTCGCGGTCAGGGCGCGCGAGGCCGTCGCTGCCCAGACACCGGCCGGCCGGCGCTCCGTCGCTGGCGTGGCCGCGGCCCTGACCGCAGCCGTTATCGCAGTCTCCGGAACCTGGCTGATGCGGCGCGGGCGCCACCGCCAGAGCAGGCAATGGGGGCGGCGGTGACGACGTCCCCGAACAATCCAGACCTGGGTCGCGGCCGGGCAGAAGCAGGTCGGCCAGCCGCTGACGAGGCCAGGGTGCCCGATTCCCCGGCCAGGCTGCCTCGCGGATCATGGCGCGCCGCCGTCAAACGCACGCTCGCTGAGTTCAAACGTGACAATCTTTCCGACCGTGCTGCCGCGCTCACCTACTACAGCGTCCTGTCGATCTTCCCCGCGATCCTGGTGATCGTGTCGCTCGTCGGCTTGGCAGGCAAGTCGGCGTCGCAGTCGCTGATCACCAACGCGGGTAAGCTCGCGCCAGGATCGGTGAAGCAGATTCTGACCGCCGCAATCCGGCAGCTACAGCATGGCCAATCCGCGGCGGGCGTGGTGGCCGTCGTCAGCCTGGCGGTCGCGATCTGGTCGGCCTCGGGTTATGTGGCGGCATTCATGCGCGCCTCCAACGCCATCTACGACGTGCCAGAAGGCCGCCCCGTCTGGAAGACCGTCCCAATCCGCCTCGCCGTCACCATTGTCACGCTGGTCCTGCTTTCCGCCAGCGCGGTCATGGTGGTCGTCACCGGCTCGCTCGCCGGCCGGGTCGGGCAGGTCCTTGGCGTCGGCTCGACAGCCGTGACGGTCTGGAACATCGCCAAGTGGCCGGTCCTGCTTGTCATCGTCGGCTTCCTGTTCTCCTTGCTGTACTGGGCTTCTCCCAACGCCAAGCAAGGATTCCGCTGGGTCAGCGCGGGCGGCATCCTCGCCATCGCCGTCTGGGTGATCGCGTCGGCGGCCTTCGGCCTGTACGTCGCCAACTTCGGCTCCTACAACAAGACCTACGGCACGCTCGCCGGAATGATCATCTTTCTGGTCTGGCTATGGATCTCCAACAGCGCCGTACTGCTCGGCGCCGAACTCAACGCCGAACTCGAGCGCGGCCGCGCCATGCTGGCCGGCCATCCGGAAACCGAGGAACCGTACATGCGGCTTCGCGACACCACCAAGATCCGCGGTAAGGATTCATAACGGCTGCGCGGCGATCCGCACTCTGCCGGGTGCGGACTAATGTCAGCGGCGATCCCGGCCCGCGGGCGATACAGCTTTACCGCGTGCCCCACGGCGATGCCAGGCGGGCGGCGCATTCGAGCAGCAACGCGTGCACGAATGCCGGCGCCAGGTTTCCTCCTGCATCACCCGTGGGCACTGCCAGCCTCCCGGTGGATGGATCGCCCGCGCAGCCGTTTCGGCAAGGATGACGTCGGCGAGACCGGACCAGTCCCTGGCGGCCTTGGCCCGCGGCTCAGGCCAGCAGCTCGCAGGCCCGCAACGCAGATCAGGCGGCGGTGGCTCAGCGTCGCGCGGGGCGACGGTACCTTCAAGAGCCGGCCACTGACGGGCCCATTGCGGCTCCGGCTTTGGCTAGCTGACGCGGTTGCGGGGCACCACGGTGAGCAGCAGCGTGCTGTCCTCTTCGGCCCGCACGGTGTGCCTGGCCGATGGTATGACCAGCATGTCTCCGGTGCGGGCTTCCCAGCTGGCACCATCCGCGGTCAGCGTCACACGACCGGAAAGGACGTACACGGTCGACTCACCCGGGTTGTCATGCTCGGCGAGGGTGGCGCCGTCGAGCAGGGCGAGAATGGTCTGCCGCAGCGCGTGTTCGTGTCCCCCGACCACGGTGGTGGCGGCGCGGGCTGCGGGCGACTGCCGGGCGGCGGCAAGCTGCTGCCTGGCCATCGCCTCGATGGAGAACTTCTGCACGCTTGCTCCTTCAGGTAGCTTCACGCCACCGCAGCGGTCAAGATGCCTTCTTGCCCCGTGGCGGGCGCCTGGCCTCGCGGATGGCCGTCTCCAGATCGTCGCGGGCCAACTTCGACCGGCCGGCGATGTCGAGCCGGCCGGCCAGTTCGGCCAGCTCGCGCTTGGTCATCTCGGCGAGGTCGTCGTCGCCCGCCGCGCGCTCCGGGGCCAAGCCGGTGCCAGGCGCGGTCTGCCCCGGTCCCGTTGCCGCATCCCCGGCGTCCCCGGCGTCCCCGGCATCGGCATCGGCGTCGTCCTGCGCCGCCCGGTCGCTGCTGTCTGAGCCATCTGGCCGCCGGCCGCGCGCATTGTCGACGCTGCGGCGCAATGCCTCCATCAGGTCGACAACGTTGGTGTCCTGCGGCGGCGCACCTTCAGCGACGATCTCCTCGCCGCCGCGCTTGCGGTCGATCAGGTCTTCCACTCGCTCACGGTAGGTGTCTCGGTAATTATCCGGCTGCCACGGGGTCGCCATCGAGTCGATGAGCTGCTTCGCCACGGTCAGCTCACGGCCCGATGCGGCGCGTGCGGCCGGCAGGTTCTCGATTGAGCTGCGCGGCTCGCGGATCTCGTCGGCGAAGAACATCGTCTCGAGTACCAGCGCCTCCTTGTCCGCCCGCACGGTGACCAGGTACTGCTTGCCGCGCATCACGAACATGGCCACGCCTGCCTTGTTCGTCGCCGCCATCGCCGCACGCAGCAGGGTGTACGCGTGGTCGGCGCCTTCCCCCTGCGGCGCCAGATAGTAGGTCTTCTGGAAGTAGATCGGGTCGATCTCGTCGAGATCGACGAAGTCGGTGATTTCGATGGTGCGGGACCGCCCGGGTTCGACCGCCTCGAGTTCCTCGTCGGTGATCATTACGAAGTTGCCGTCACCTACTTCGTATCCCTTGACGATTTTCTTGTACTCGACTTCTTGCCCGGTGCGCTCGTTGACGCGCTTATAGCGGATCCGGTCCGAGGTGCCAGCCTCGAACTGGTTGAAGTGCACCGTCTTGTCCTCGGTCGCCGAATACAGGCCCACAGGCACATTGACCAGCCCGAACGACAGAGATCCTGTCCAGATCGCGCGCGCCATACCGACACCTCCCGCGGCCGCCGCCGCTCCCGCAACGCCACTCACCAGCTACCCGCCTGACGGCCGACGATGCCCGGGCATCCTACCGGGACGCATGCCGGGTGCCCCGTGCAAGGGCCGGCCGAGCTGGGCATGGCTGGTACCGGGGCACTCGGCGGATGGAGAAAATGACGCCCCAGGCGGTGCGAGCGCCTTCAGCCGCTGGGCTGTGGCTGTGTGGCCGCTGGGCGCTGGCCGTGACCGCCCATCGCACCGGTCATCGCCCCGCCATCCGTCGCAGGCTTATGAGGCCAGCCGAGCCGCCCTGATCCCTCCGGACCGTCAAGATCACCCAGAGCTGATGGCACACAATGGCCCATCGTGTGCCATATGTGACACCCTATGGGCCATTGTGTGCCAGACCCGGGCCATTGTGTGCCAGACCCGGGCCCGCGCTGGGCCACCGACGCCGGTCCGGGATCCTGCGCCCGCGCTAGGTCACCGATTTCGGCCGCCGCAGCCAGCCTCGTGCTGGACGAGCCTGTTGTATGCCTTCCGTGCCACCTAGACGGAGATCCTGAACTATAGGGTGACGCCTCCCGGCACCGTGCCGCAATGGCACTAATCTCTTGATTGCCACGCCGTAATTCCCAGAGGGCGCGCATGGCGTACGCCGGTAACGTGCGCCGTGCGGACCCGCCAGGACTGCAAGGTAACAGGTTCTTGACCTCGATCAATTCGCCGGTTCACGCAGGCGGCAAGTGGGTTGCCGATTGCGGCCCTCCTCGATCCACTGCGGAACCAGGTCCTCGTCGGCGTCGGCCGCAATCAGCAGGCCGGCCGAGTACCGGTGGAAAGGCTCTCGGTGGAAGGCATGCTGACCACGCATTTGGCCGAAAAAAGCATGTGCAACAGGTCCACACCGTCGAGCGTCACATCCGTCGGGACGGCCTCAGTGACTGCGACTGGTCCGCATGTCATGGCGCGTACGGGTCGTCCTGTGCTGATGGATGGCGTGTGGTGCCGTGATCCCCAGCGAAGACGAACTCGATCCCCTCGATGCGAACTACCGGCAGCGCGGTCAGTGGTAGTCGCTGGCGCAGGTGCATGGCCTGCAGAGGTTGGCTGCGACCACCTGATGTCGGCCCGGTTGCTGCACAGCTGTGCCGCACGCCAGCGATCTTGACGCTATGCGTCTCGGTGACGGCAGACGGCGCACGGCACGCCACCATAAGCCTGCCGACACGCACGAAAGCTGTCGGCCAATACGCCGCAAAATCGCCATGCCGCGCACCGCCCCCGCCGACCAGCGGACCCGCAGGGCTCAGTTTCGTCCCCCGGTTGAGCCGCGGGTGAGCCGCGAAGCGGCTCACCCGCGGCTCAACCGCGAAGCGGCGCATGTATTCCTTAAGTGTCAAAGTGATGCTTGTGTCAGTCCGCCGACGTCCGCTGTAATTCGCCCAAGGGCAGGTCACGCACACGCAACAATCTCATCCCGGAACGTGGAGAAGTGTGCCCAGGAATGTCGCAATTCCATTTCCGATTCCAGCAAATAAGTGACCGATTTCTCCGAGCGTAGCAGACAACACCAACGGTGCCCTGACTGCTAGGAACACCGCGATCAGAATAATGGCCCAAAAGCCGGGGCGGCCGCCTATGATGTTCATCGCCGCAGCCGGTGACGGTAGGCTATCCAGTTGCTGCTCATCGACCCTCCCTTTGGCCGGTACCCTGACAGTCCCCTTTGGCCGGTCACCAGCCGTTACTCAACAGTGTGGAGTCTTTCTGCCTGGTCTGTCCATGACGTGATCGGTACTTCGTGATTTTGATCCACAGGCCCTGCTGCTAGAGGCGTGCCCGTCGTTGGAACCACTGGATCCTGGCCGTGTGGCGGCGTCGCCTCCAGGACCAGCGCAAATGGTGGCGATGAGGGACATAGAGGCAGGCTGACCAGCTCAGAGCGCGCGGTCAGGTCAAGAGCGCCGCTGCGGCCTGCTCGCCCACACCTGCGGCTGCGTCGCCATCACCCTCGGCGGCCCCTACCTCTGCGCTCGTCGTGTTCGGCGCTTACGGGGTTCTGAGCGCGGCCGCGTGCGATCACCATTGGGCGCGATCGCCGCCGTACCGTGAGAGCGGCCGCGGCCAGCCGAGGTCATGGCCGTCGAACTGGCCGGGGGGCGCCACCGCGGTGACCGTGCCTTCCTCGCTGCTGACGGACGTGAGCCACTGGCGCGAGGTGCCCGGGCGAGGGCCAGCTAGCGCCGGCCTCGTGTCGGCGCGCGGCTGGCTGAGCAGCCAGCTCGCGGTCCTGGCGAGCGAAAGTTCGCGTAGGTGGCTGCCGCCGTGGGCCGCCTGCAGGCGCAGGCTGTCGAGCACCGCGGCCGCGCACAGGTACCCGGTGCCATGGTCGAGCAGCTGGCAAGGCATCGCGCCCGGCCGCTCGCCGTCAGCGGACTCGGCCAGCGCGATCCCGCAGGCGGCCTGAACGATGCTGTCGAAACCCCGCCGTGCCCCCCACGGGCCGGCCGCTCCCCAGGCCGATATCGAAGTGACCACAAGGCCGGGATGCCGCTCAGCGACGGTGGCAGGATCTAATCCATAACGGCTCAGCGCGTGCGGCCGGTAGCCATGGATGAGGACGTCAGCCGCGTGGAGCAATTCGTGCAAGCGCGTGAGGCCGCTTGGTGTTCGCGCGTCGAGCAAGGCGCTGCGCTTGCCGAGCAGCCCCTCGAGGGCGCTCAGTGGCAATTCGGGCAGCTGCGGTGGGTCGACCCGGAGCACATCGGCGCCGAGGGCCGCGAGGTACCTGGTGCACACCGGGCCTGCGATGACCCGGGTGAGGTCGAGTACCCGCACGCCCGACGCGGGCAACGCGCCTGCCGGGCGCCCGCGCGGCGGTGCGTCCCCGATCCGGCGGCCCTCGACCAGCCGCAGATCCGCCACGGCCCTTCCCTGCGGCTGCCTGCGCCATTCGTCTGCGCTGCGGACGGCGGCGGCGACGCCGCCAGCCTCGAAGACCCGTTCCTCGATCTCACCCGACGGCAGGTTGCTGATCGCGGCCCTGACGGCTTCTGCATCGTCGGCAGCGCCGAGCGCGCGCAGCAGGGCGTCGCGGTGCCACTGATAGTTGGCGTGTGTGCGTACCCAGCCGTCCGCGGCGCGCCAGAAACGCGACAGTGGCGCGAAGCCCGAGCCGAACGCCTCGCCGCCGCGTCGCAGGTACGCCTCGCTGCGCACCGCGGCGGCCAGGTGGCCCGTGGCCAGCCGGACCGGCTCGGTTAGCCGGCCGCCGCGCTGCTCGTGCAGCGACGCGGCGGCGAGGAGCGCGGCCCCGACACAGGCGATCGCGGTGTCCTCGACGGGCAGCGCCGATTGCAGATTGCCCGTCGGGCCAGTTACCTCGAGCGCCCCAGGCGCCGGCGCGGCCGTTACCCCGGCGCTGGATCCAATCGCCGCCCAGGCCTCAAGCAGGAGCACCCGCCACAGGTCATCTGTCACGTCGCCATTGTTTCCCCCGGGCATTGTCTCCGCTGCATTGTCCCCCCGGGTATTACTGTCCCCCAGGCATTGCGGTCGGCGCTGCCACGCTGGCGGCGAGGTTCGCTGACGCGGACCCGGGCGGGAAAGTGTGGACCTGGGCCTGAACGTAACCGGCGAGGCGAGCCTGCTGGACAGGTACTTCGAACCTGGTGCCGCCGCTGTGAGTTCGCACCAATGGACGTCGTTCTGTGCACTCGCCGACGGGGGTGGGTCCAGATGGCAGTGCTACGAGTGCGGGTACGCGCTTCCCGCGGGCGATCCGATCGATCTGTACGCCGACGGCGATCGGTGGACCAGCGACCCGGTCGCTGGGCGCGGACGGTGGCCGAGGGCTGGCTGGCGCGTCGTGCAGGACCGGGCTTGACCGCCGTCCGTGCTGACCCCCGGCCGCCTGGGTCTCGTACTGTTGACTCATGTGCCGAAGCATCAAAACCTTGCGAGAGCCGTACACCGAGGCCGTGACCGAGGCGGACGTGCACGCCGCCGCCCTTCAGTACGTTAGGAAGGTGAGCGGGTTCCGTGCCCCTGCCGTGCACAACACGCAGGCGTTCGACCGCGCCGTTGACACCATCGCGGCCGCCACCCAGGTTCTGCTCGATCACCTTGAGGTGCGGCCGGGACGCACCGGCGGTCCGGCGCAGCGATCCCCGGCCGGTTCGCGGAGGCGCGCGGTCGCGAGCTGAACCGGCCCCCGCGAGGTCATCGCCACCAATCCGTCATCTGCAGCAGGGTCGGGCCGATGGCGTCCTCTTCATATGCCAGGTGCTCGAGGAGGACGTTCGCCAGTGCGGCGAGGGTGCCGGCGAGCCGGGCCCGCGCTTCGGCGGTGTCAGTCGAGGCGAGCTGCCGGGCGGCTGCCTCGATGTCGTCGAGCAGGTCAGAGACGTCGCGATGGTCTGCCTCCAGCTTGGCGACAACACTCGCGAGAGCGGGGTTGGCCCGGCGCACGGCTGGGAAAAGTAGCGCGTCTTCCAGGCCGTGGTGAGCGTGCACGTGCCCGCAGTAGGTCAGGCAGTTGACCCGCAGCTGCCACAACGGGCCGTTGGTGCGCAGTGCTTGGAGTCGCTCGCCTACCTGGTCCGGCGTGGCACCCGCGGCGACGTCTTCGGCTAGCCCCGTGCAGACGGCCAGGTCGTGCCGGATCGCCTCATGCACCCACTTGAGCTCGTCAAGCAGGTGCTGCCCGGGCTCGCGTTGCCCGGCGCGCCCCTGGCCTACGATCGGCCGGCGCCGTTGTAGATGATCTTGTCAGGTGTGACACGCACCGTAATGCGCTGCTCGTCTGGCCGGTGGGACGGGTAGGTGTCCACGCCCAGGTGCGCGAGTGCGTCTGCTGTCAGCTTGGCCATAGTCTTCTCCAGAGTCCCGGCAAGTGCGGTTACCGGACCCCATGGAACGTAACATCGCAGCCGGTGGGCCCGACCGGTGGCCCTGGCGGGCGCCGCCGGCCTTGATGAATGCGCTGGAGCCACCTGACATGGCAGAGCGGAAGATCCGATACCTGGGCGATCCCATCCTGAAGACACCTGCCGCGCCGGTCACCCGGTTCGGCAAGAATCTGCAGGCACTGATCGAAGACCTGATGGACACCGTCGTGCTGCCTGGGCGCGCGGGTCTCGCCGCTCCCCAGATCGGTGTCGGCCTGCGCGCCTTCAGCTACAACATCGACAAGCGCCGCGGCTACGTCCTCAACCCCGAACTCATCGAAGTGTCCGGTGAGCAGCAGGAAGGTGAGGAGGGCTGCCTGTCGGTCCCTGGCCTTTACTTCCCCACCCCGCGGGCCAGGTCCGCGACCGTGCGCGGCGTTGACGCGCGCAATGAGCCCGTCATCGTGAGCGGCACCGAGGAAATGGCGCGCTGCCTGCAGCACGAGGTGGACCACCTGGACGGGATCCTCTACCTGGACCGGCTGGACGCCGCCACCCGCAGGCAGGCGATGCGTGAAGTGCGCGAATCAAGCTGGTTCCTGCCCGCAGGCCCGCGTGTGACCCGGTAGCGCACGCAGTGCCGCAGCCCATGGCGCCGCGCGGAGGTGCTGGCGACGATCCGCACGTAGGCGCCTGGCAGCGCTATCCCGACGGAGATTTGCGCGCTTACATGCCTCTGACGTGCAGGGGTGCCAATCCGGTGACCTGAATCGACGGCCGGGCACCCGGACCGCCCGTGGTGCGGGCGAAAGATCTTGGCGCAAGGAACCTTGCTGACCTGGTGTTCAGGAGGTACGGCCGGTGTACAGTGACGCTGTGCGGCGGCGCAGTTGGCGCGGTCCCCCCGTCCGCGCGTGACTCGCTGTTTCGGCGGTGCCCCCGTCCGCCGTTGCGAGCGCACTGCGCCGCCGCGCCTAATCGTTTAGGAGCCAGCCAGCTCGTTTAGGAGCCAGCCAGCTCGTTTGGGTGGAAGACCCAGCGCAGCCGTTCTGGATGGGTTTTGGCGTTCGCCTCCGGACGCCGCGCCGCCTGGCCGTCAGGAATTGCTCGATGCGGCCCAGATGTTGATGCCGGCCTCGACCGCGTCGGCGTCAATCGCCGCGAGTTCCGCCGCGGTGAGCTGTGGCCCGCTGAGCGCGGCGAGGTTCTCCTCGAGCTGCTCCGTGCTGCTCGCGCCGATCAGCACGGACGTGACCCGCTCGTCGCGCAGTGCCCAGGCCAGTGCCATCTGCGCCAGCGTCTGACCGCGGGCCTGCGCGATCTCGTTGAGCGCGCGGACGTGGGCGAGGTTCCGCTCGGTCAGCAGGTCGTGTGACAGCGACCCTTGGCGGCTCGCACGCGACCCTTCAGGAACGCCGCGGAGATACGTCCTGGTGAGCATGCCCTGCGCAAGCGGGGAGAAGGCGATGCAGCCCATCCCCTCGCGCTCGAGCACATCGAGCAGGCCCCCCTCGATCCAGCGGTTCAGCATCGAATATGAGGGCTGCTGGATCAGCAGGCGGGTACCAAGCTCACGTGCGATCCTGGCGGCGTCCGCCGTGCGCTTCGCTGAGTAGGAGGAGATTCCCGCGTAGAGCGCCCTGCCGGACCGCACCGCCGTGTCGAGAGCGCCGATCGTCTCCTCGAGCGGTGTCTGCGGGTCGGCGCGATGGCTGTAGAAGATGTCGACGTAGTCGAGGCCCATCCGCTGCAGCGACTGATCCAGGCTGGCCAGCAGGTACTTACGTGATCCCCAGTCGCCGTAGGGGCCCGGCCACATGTCATAGCCGGCCTTAGTGGAGATCACCAGCTCATCGCGGTAGGGCCGCAGGTCCTCGCGCAGGATGCGGCCAAAGTTGATCTCGGCCGAGCCATACGCTGGGCCGTACGTACCAGTTTCGCTCGCGCCGTAGTTGTTGGCGAGATCGAAATGCGTGATCCCACGGTCGAACGCGCGCCAGATGATCGCACGCTGCGTGCCGAGTGGCCGGTCGTTGCCGAAGTTCTGCCACAGCCCGAGCGAGATGGCAGGCAGCTTCAGGCCGCTGCGCCCACATCTGCGGTAGGGCTGCTGCTCGTAACGGTCGGCGGCTGGGACGTAGGTGGGCACGTAGGAGGTCATGGTGAGGAGTCTTTCACCAAGACGGTTGATCATGCCTGGGTCAGATCTCGTACCTCGGTCAGGCTCCGCCTACGCGGTGGCCGCCGGTGGTCCGGTTCAGCCGACGGTGGCAGATAGCCTGTGGCAGCGCCCTAACCCGCGCCGGGCGCGGTGGAGTTTGTAGTGACTGTCAAGCGCCTCAGGCCCAAGGTCCCCGCGGACGCGAAGATTGAGTCATGGGTCAAGCAGCCGGACAAGACCGTCAAGCGGTGGCGCGGCAGCAGGGCCGGCACCCACCCGGCCGTCAAGATCCACACCCCGCCGCAGGTCGAATCCATCGGCCCCGAAGATGATGCGTCGGGCGCGACCGCACCGTGGCTACCCGGTTGAATTCAGGTTCCTGTTCAGGGACCCGGCCGGCGCTTTCGTCGTAGCTGCACCGCGGAGTCCATCTGAGGGAAGCAGTTCCGCTGGCTGCCATCTTGATCACGCGCAAGTGGCCGTGCGGAGCCTGCTCATCAGGTCACAAGAGCCCGAGCGCGGATCCCAGCGCATCGTCAACGGACATCATCGTGTGCCGGCGCAGCGCACCGAGGTACGTGCCAAGTTCGTCCTTCCCCAGCTGCTCGATGCAGTCCGCGTTCACGTGGCCGACCAGTGGATCTCCCGGAGAAAGCTTGACCCAGGTGGGCAGGTCACGGGCGGTGGTGGTGATCCTGACGGCTACCACGTCGGTGAGCAGGCGGTTACGCGCGTTGCTGGATACCACCAGCCATGGCTTCGGCCCGTAGCCAAGGTCGCACCGGTAGACCTGCCCGCGCAGGCACATCAGTCCTGGACCCGTCAGTCCTGTACCCGTCGGCGGGCATGGCGTCTGGCCCGCAGCGCCACAGCCTCAGCCTCATCTTCATACGGGTAATAAGGGTTCTCCGCGACGGCAGCGGCGTACCCGGCCGCCTCCTCTGCCTCCCGCACCGCACGCAAGCCCGCTTCGAACACCGCGTGCAGCAGCATTGCTTCAGTCAGCTCGCCATCTGCCCCCAGGCTGGTCAGGCCGGCCAGCGCGGTACGGGCCGGCCCGGCGCTGCGGAGCCTGGCGAGGTCGGCCTCATCCCGGCTGGTGAGCGGCAGCGTGGGGCGCCGGGTAACCGGCTGGTCAAACCTGGTCTTAGCCATGCATCACATTGTGCCATACATTCTTGCGCGCAAACAACGGCGCTGGCTGGGCGGTCGGCCGTAGATACCCGGCAGTGTGATGCAGCGCCGCCACTTAGCGGCTGCCCTATCCGCGCGGAGTGAGCAAGGAGCGGGATGCGACCGGCCTCGCCAACGGCAAGACGCAGAGAAGTCCTGCGTTGCCAGGCGGCAATGCAGCGCCTTAGCCGTGTCACCGAGACCGTGGGCTTGCTGGCTGCCCGCTCGCCGAAGCTGCCCGGCGTCATAAGTCGGCGTTGAAAGTTAGCCTGCCTGCGCCGCTGCGCGGGTCATCCGCTGCCTGGCCTGGGGACAGTGCACCGTATGTAGCGGTAGGCGTCTTCACCAGATGAACCGAAGATTACCCAGTAGAAGAAGATCTTATTCCCGGTCGCAATTACGTGGTTGCCGTCTCGGTAGACGTGGTACCTGTACAGGCTCCCGTGGAAATTGTACGTACTGTATTCCGTGTGTGGACTGTAGGGCGTGGGGGACAGCGCTTTTCCATTGACCGTGGCCGTCGGCATAGTTACCTCGACGACAGGCCCAAGTTTCTCAATGGCGATGTTGGTCAGCTTGAAACCCCACGCCAGTGTCCCGTTCTTTGATCGCTGGAGGAAAACATTTGATACTGGGTTGGTCCAGGTCCCGGTGCACAATCCGTTCCGGGGCGTGTCTGGCGACGCTGTCACGGATGACGCAACTGGGTGGCCTGCTAACCCGGTCGCAGCTCCACGGTAGAACCCCCCGCCCTGCGCGGGCGCAGTTGGCGACGTCTTTACCGACGACGCGGCGGCTGGGCTCGCTAGTCCGGCCGCCGCCGCAAGCATGGCAGATAAGGATAAGGCCATTAATAGGCGACCAGACCTCATGACTTGGCTCGCGACGAACGTAATGCTGCTCCAACCATTTTTCACTCCTCCTCCTCCTCCTGAATCGGCTAAGATCAAACATCATCTGCTGGTTGCCAGGGTCCCGATGGCGCTAACCACTTCTCCGGTCCTGGGGCAGCACCAAACGCCGGCGCCGTCGCGCAGCTCAGGGGAGAGCGGATGCGAGTTTGGGTGTTCAGGACACTCAGGCCACGCTGCCGGGCGACCGGCGGCGGAGAGTTCTTCAACTTCCCATTCCTGGAGTTGGGCAGCCAGGTCGACCAGTTGCTCGGCCTCAGGTGAGCTGGCCTGAATGCGGATGCCCACGGCGCTAACGCCATCCGGGCTCCGGACCAGAGCACCCACAAAATCCTCGTCCAGGTCTTCGTGTGTCTGATCTTCGATTGCCGGCAGGATCGCGCCGCTGGCCTTCATGTCCCGCAGCACGATATTCAGGATTGGCGACAATACATCGCGCTCGTGGTCGGTCAGCGTGCTGGAATACCTGGCGGGACGCTGACCTGCAGGGTAGAAGCCCCCGCCCTGCTGAGGGCTGCCGGGAGAATCGCCGGCGGAGTTGGGGCGGCCAGGCGGCTCTTTCACATCTGCCAGAGTAACCCGGGGCTGTCCGCGGGCAAATCATTACCTGTCAGTTAGTCCGACGTTGCACCGCCCGGATGCGCGCCGCCCTCACCGCCCGCCTCGCCGGCCTCGACAAGTCAGCCACCTTCACCGGGACTGGCAGCCAGCCGGTGGTGTTGTGTTCCATGACATCGGCCCCGAAGGGGGAGGACGGCATCCTCGGCACTAGTGGGGTCACCGGCTGGGGGGCTTGGGCGGCAAGAAGTTCGCGCTGGCGGCCGGCAGCTTGTGGGCGCCGCTCAGCGCCCACTCTCGGTACTGGGATCCTGGATCGCCATATCCGGTCCATCCGTTGCTGCCGGTCCACTTGTATCCGGCGGTGTGCCAGGCACCGGCGTAGCAATCCTGAACGGCGACGTACCGCTGCCCGAGGCCGTGTAAGCGCCAAGGCCGGCGCTCGGGTTATAGCGGCTCACGTAGGCCCGCAGGTAGACCTCGGATAAGGCCGAGTAACCAACTGAGTAACGATCCCACCGGCCACGGCGCGGACTTAGCTTCGGGACGAAGAAGCCAACGCCAGCGCGCCCAGCGTGGCTGATGGGAGCCTGGCCGAGTTGCCCCGCACTTGTCCCTCTCGAACGAGAGCTCCTCTCGCTTGGCATCGTCCCGGTTACCGGTCTGCGCTTGTTATGCGTGATGCGCACTGGGAGGATGGCACGGTGGTAGCGACGCGGCCCTCTGGCGCTTGGGATCGGTATGCCTGGGTGGCGGGCATCCTGTTCGTCGTCGCGCTGGTGGCGGAGACCGTGGTCGCATTCGGAGTGGGAGTCAACCAGGGCGACTCGGCGGCGAAGATCGCGAACGCGCTCTACGTCCACCGCAAGCGGTTGCTGGTGATCGCATACCTGTCTGTCGTCTATGCCGCCATGTTTCCGATCTACCTGAGTAGGCTGTACAACCTGCTGCGCGGGGACACCGCTCGGACCCGGGTCCTTGGCTCGCTGGTGCTGGCTGGCGGAGTGCTCTTTGTTGCCCTGCATGCCGTCAGCGACGTCGGGATCACCGGCCTGGTCGGCGCGAAGCTCGCGTCGTTCGGGTTTCAGCATGATCCGGGCGTGAGCTACACGCTGTACCTGATGACCTTTGCACTGGACAGCGTGGGAGATGTCTTCGGCAGTCTGTTTGCTTTGGCAGCAGGCCTGCTCGTGATCGCGAGCGGTGTCCTGCCGCGCTGGCTCGGCTGGGTTTCGGTCCTGGTCGGGATCTTGCTCTTCCTTCAGGGCTTCGGCCTCGGCGGCGTCATCGCCACGTTTGGGCTCGTCCTGGACGGCATCGGGTTCGTGCTCTTGCTGATCTTCGTCCTGGTAAGCAGTGTCATCTTCCTGAGACGCGAAAGCGCGGTCCCCAGCACCTCGGGTGGAATTAGTTAAGCGCCAGCTTCGCACAGCAGGACGTACAGCAACGGGGGCGCACACTCGTATGGTCAGCAAGAACCACCGGCGCGCCGCGCGCTGACATGGTTCAGGTGGAGGCCTGATCACCCGCCCGCCATCGACCCGGGGCGAGCCCAGCGGGCCAGGCCCGGAGGGTCAAGATCGTTCGTCCAGTCGGGCGCTGCATCTTGAACCTCGCTGGCCCGCGCCCTGGTGGGCGGGTCGACGGCAGACCGGATGATCAGCAGGGCAGACGTGCGCAGAGCGCAACACCACATGGTCCTGTCACAGGCTCCTGACCTGCGATTTCTCCCTGGTGCTTGGCTTCGTTCCCAGCGAGTCCTGAGCCCGGTTCCCCTACGGCACCGTCCTCACGCAATCCGGGGACCGGCGAATTGCAGTGATTGAGGACGAGCGTGTTGCAGTGATTGAGGACGAGCGTGGTGCAGTGATTGAGGACGAGCGTGGTGTCGTCTTCGGATGCGGGCAGCAGACCGGTGGCGATGGCGTGTTCGCGCTGGTGCTGGGCGCGGTCGGCGCGGAGCGCTCCGAGGGTGGTGGAGTAGGTGCCGCTCTTGGTCAAGAAATGGCCGCTGAAGCCGGGCATGTGTGCCATCTCGGGATCCAGCGCGAATCCGTAGCAGGAGGACCCAGAGCTCGGCGCTCGTGCGCCGGGCTGCCGCGTTACGCCCGCAAGTGCTGCGGACGGGACTGCCAGTTTTGCACGCCGGGAAGGCGGCGCGGAACGCGCGCCGCACGCTCCTGTGGACGACCTGTGCAGACATTGCTGCCGAGCTGTGCGCAGCCGGGGGATAAGGGCTGGAATCGCGGCGAAATCCTGCCCGGTGGGCGCGACTGCTACCAGCCTGAACGCCATCCGCTCCCGGTGCGTAAGAGAGAGGCATCGAGCCACAGGCCCAATCCACAGATGCAGATTAGTTATCCACAAGTGACCCTATTGTGACACTTGGCACGACGGAGGGTGACGTGGCTCAAAGGGGCACTCTAAGTCACGTAATGTCGCGTATATCGCGCCCAAGTGGCACGAACGGTGGCACTGGCGCGATGTAGCGGCGTAGATAACCTTCTTACCCTCCGGCCAAGATCGAATCGGGGGACTGTCAGCGCTGCGCCCGCAGCAAACCGCACCGCCGCAGCACGCGGCTTGCCACCCAGATGTCGTGGTGATCGACGTGCGGGCAGTTCCTGGCAGCGAAGATGCCGTAGGAGTTGAAGATGAGCGTGGCGACCCGGTCGCCACGGCGGATGCGCACATACCCCTTGCCCTGACCGCACGACTCGATCGTGATCTGGGTCCTCCGCTCCTGATGTGCCACGGGGCAGGCGCTCCTAGTACTCGACCTCCCCGTTCGGCGCTGCGCCCGGTCTTGACCCAGATGTTACATATCTTCATTACCGGCGCAGATGTCACTTTTATACAGGTCCAGGGTCGCCCGCAACCCGCGCCAGGCAGGGGCTACCGGTGATGGTGGCTGGGGTGGTGCTTCGGCCCGGGATGACGACGTCGAGCGCCCTGCCGGTCACGCTGCCGGTCGCCCTGGCCCGCCGGATACCAGCGCAACTGCTCCGCCAGCTCATATCGTGCCTGCCGCTCGAGGTCGAGCCGCGGTAGCAGGGAGCGCAAGAACAGCGCAATATAGGAGCCGTAGAAGAGCATCGCGCCGATCACCAGAAACGTCTGGCCCAACACAGAACCGCTACGGGCGAGCAGGCCGAGCCCAGCGCCCAGCCCAGCCGTGCGGCGAGCCGAAGCGGTGCGGGCCTGCGACCGTTGCAGGTACTTCTTCGCCTTCGGTGTCCCCAGCCGGCGCGAACCGATCCAGATGTATCCCCCGCTGATCACGCTGAAGACGACCTCCACCGCGACAACCACCCAGAACGCGGTCTGCGAGCTGTCACGTGCCGCCTGCAGCACACCCCAGAGGATTGCCGTCACCAGGGCAACGACAATGGCCATCAACGTTGTCCACCCAGCACGGCGCAGCCAGTAGCGGAGTCCGCGGTCATACCAGGTGGTGCCGACCAGCGGCACCGACTTGATCGTGAGCCCACGGGGCAGCTCGCCGCGCGTCGGCCACCTCACCGGCTCCGCCATCCCGCCCACGTTCTCACTCACCGCATACCACCTCTGCGCTCTGCACGGCGACGGCAGCCGCATCGCGGCGCCTAACTGTGGTCAGAAGATCCGATCCCACAGGTTCCCCGCAGCGTGCCCGATCCCGTCTGCCATGCTGGCCATGTCGTGGCGGGTCTTGTCGAAGATGTCAGCGGTGCCGTGCCCGATCCCGCCGACCACGCCGTACTGGTCGATGTCCGCTCCCCAGTGCTCCTGGAATCCGGCACGCACGAAATCGCCCACACCCACGGCGAGGACGGCGCCGGCGGCGAAACCAACGGCAACCCCGGCCTCCGGAGCCCCGGCGATGGCAAGCCCCCCGGCCACGCTCGCAATCGTCCCGTCGGCCAGGACACCGGCTCCGAACCCGGCGGCGTTGGAGGTGACGTCTTCCGGGATGGCCTCATACCAGGCCTTGCCGTCCTTGATGTCCTCATAGGAGTCGACCACCGCGCCGGCCCCGGCCAGGGCGCCACCGAGCACCGGAGCGTCCTGCAAGACCTTCGGGGCGCCGTCCCAGACGTCGCCGACGCCCGTGCCGAGCAGCTTGCTGCCTGGGACCTTGCCCTCGAGTTCCTGGGCGCCGGCGAGTTTGCCCCTCGCCGCATCGCGGGCATCCACCGCCGCACTGCGGGCCGCCTTCGCCTCATCCAGCCCATCCCCGGCCGCACGCGCTGCCTTCACCGCGTGCTTGGCGGCGACGGCGTTCGCCCGCAGCTGCGCGAGCTGTCCCGCTAGGAGGGAGCGGTAGGCGGTCGGGCGTGTCCACAGGCCGCGCAGCAGGTCGGCCACGGTTATGTCCTGCGACCGGGTGAGCTTGCCGTCCGGTGAGATCTGCTCATAAACCGCCTCGAGCCCAGCCGCCGCGTCCGTCCGCGCCTGGCGAGCGCTGGCCATGGCCTGCTGCCAGATCTGGGCATACTGCCCGGCCGCCTGGAATCTGGCGGTTTCTGCGGCGCCCGCGGGCGGCCCGTAGAACGTCACCGGCCGGCCGTCGCCGCCGATCGGCACCCTCGCCGCCCGCGCCTGGTCCGCTGCCGATTCCAGGCCCTGCTCGATTCCGGCCAGCCGCACGGCCAGCGTGTCGGCGATCCCGCCGACCTGGGCGCAGACCACGCCAAGTGCGGAACCCGCTAAGGCATCGGAGTCCCAGCGCTTCGCAAAGGCGCTAGCCGCGGGCCCCGACCAGCCAGCGTCCCCGGCGAGGGCGGCCACCTTCGCGTTCAGCGCGCCGACCACGCCATCCATCTGCGGCAGATAGCCGTACAGGGTTCCGGCCAGCGCGGACAGCCCGTGGATGTCACCTCCCACCCAATCCTCAGAAAAACTCGGCAGGCTCGACACCCGCGGGGCCGACACACCAAGCGCCCCCGGCGGCCCCGGCTTACCGGTCACCGGTCAGCTCCTGGCCCGGCGTCGCCGGTGAGCTGCGTGCACAGTTCCGCCAGGCTGATCTCGTTGGCCTCGTACTTCACCGCGGCAGTGTTCAGCTTGCTGGCGTGATCATCGACCATGCCCGCAAAAAGCAGGTGCAGCAGGCCGACGCCGTCGAGCGTCACGCCGAGTATCTCGTTGAGGGCGCCGTCGCCGCCGTCCGGGCACGCGGGCCCCGATTCCGGCATGATCGCCTGAAACTCCCCGGCCTCCCGGCCGAACGCGCCCGACGCGTCCCGCAGATCAGCCACCACGACCTGGAACCCGCCGCCGCCCGCGGCCGCGTCGATCATCCTTGCCGCCCCGCGAACGACTCGACGTCCCGCGCCGTCCACCGCCAGGCGCCGGCATCGACCGGCGGGTCGATCACAACGACCGGTATCCCGCCGTCGCCCGCAAGCTCCCTGGCCTCCGAGAGCAGCAGTGCCGCCCACGGTTGCGCCGGGCCCAGCGCCGCCACCAGCTTGCTCCTGGTCGAGAAGGCCGGTAACGCGCGGCTACCGTCGCCCAGCCGGCGTACCTCGAGTTCGATGTCTGGCCGGCCAGCGCGTGTCACCGGATGCGCCGGCACATACACGACGCCAGGTAACGTCTCGCGGCCGCTGGCATTATCACCGGCTCGTGCCCCCTCATACGACACCGCCAACCTCCACGACAGATATCGCCGGTCCAGGGCAAAGAAACCTGATGCCGCGTTCGCTACATACCGATACGTGCCGGTCACGTTATCACCCGGGCGGGCGGGCGGTCACGGCATCAGGCTCATTGCTCATCCACCCTCGGCCTTTCCGAACGACGACCCGGTGTTAGGTTGACTACAATTTGTAATGAAGAGATTACGAAACGGAGTGGCCATGAAACTGTCCGCGTGGCCCGCCAACGTGGTTGACGCGAAGCGGGCGATCGCCGTTCTAGGCGCGCTCGGGATCGCGCTCTCGGTCGCCGGATGCGTCAGCAGCAAAAACGACCCGGGCTCCAGCCCGAGTCCTGCTGGTAGCCCGCCAGTCAACTCGTCCTACACGCCGCCCGCGCCGGCCCCCGCCTCTAGTCCATCGCCTCCACCGGCCGCAGGCTTTCCTGCCCCCGGCCAACCGAACCCGAACGCTTACACGCCGGACCCGTACACGCCGCCCGGGGCACCTTCGGTGGTTGATCCCGAGAGCCAGGGACCCGGTGTCGGGCCGGGGGGTCCTGGCAGCGTTGAAAACGGCAATGACGGCGACGGCGGCGACGGTGGCGACGGTGGCAGCGGCAGCGGTGGCAGCGGTGGCGACGGTGGCGGCTAGCATTCGCATTACGCCCATACCGGGCGGACGGCTGGCAGGGACTGCGCGAAGTGGTCCGTGTCCGCTGCGGAAGCTTATTGGCCAGTTACGGACATCAGCGTCGCCAGCCCTCGCCGCCAGGACCACATCCCGCCGGAAGAGCCCCGCCGGTGAGCGCTCCGCCAGTGCTGCGGCCTGCCGACCGACCGGGAGGGTTGTCGATTCAGCATCCGGCACGTGCGCGACAACCGCGGGCACAGTGGTGCTGACCGACGCCATGGCGGTCCAGGTCCGGCAGGATGCCGCAGGGTGCGCAGCTTGGCTGGCACCCTGCGGCACTGGCTGTTCCGCAGACTCCGAGTGATCCACGGTCATGGAGATTGCTGAGCAGCGAACCGGGCGTTACCGGTGCGTCGCGACATCCCGTTGCGCCCGGCTGAGGATCACCCTGTTCCCGGCTCGAGATAGAAGAGCGATACCGAGCCATCGTTGCGGGCGAAGGCGCTCGTCTCCCTGGGTCCCTGCCGCGGGGTCGCATTCAAGAAGGCAGCCGCTGCCGCCGTACCGTCAGGACCGGCGAAGTCCTTGAAGGCCCAGGCATGCGAGGTGCTGGTGCCCAAGCTGCCTGGTTCGAGGAACAGGAGCCCGACGGAGCCGTCGTTTCGAGCGACCGCGCTGACCTGCCCGGGTCCCTGCCGGGCGGGATCGTTGAGAAATGTGACCGCGTCCTGCGGGTTCGGGAAGTTCTGGAACACCCACGTCGGCCGGGTGTCCGTCCCCAGGCTGCCTGGCTCGAGATAGAACACTCCCACGGAGCCGTCGCTGCGAGGGGTCGCGCTTGCCTCTCCGAGTCCCTGCCGGGCGGGATCGTTGAGAAAGGTGACCGCGGCCTGCGCGGTCGGGAAGTTCTGGTATTCCCACGTCGGCTGGTCGTCCGTCCCCAGGCTGCCCGGTTCGAGATAGAACAGTCCCACGGAGCCGTCGTTGCGGGCGGCCGCGCAGGCCTCCCCGCGCCCCTGCCGTTCGGGCTCGTTGAGAAACGTGACCGCGGCCGCCGTGCCCTCAGCTGGGGTGAAGTTCCGGAATACCTGTCAGATCCGCCATGAACCATGCTCCTTTCGGTTGCAGCGCGCGCACGCGGGCAGAGCCGACCGCGATGGACGGCGGAGGATTTATCAGGACTTCAACCCCCGTGGCGTTCTTGTAGGGATTAGAGACGCGCCGCGGCATGGTGATACATCTCGGATGCTCATTTCGGGCCAGATCGCCGTTACCACCTTCCCGACCGCCGCGCCGTGGGCGCGCCGTAGGCGTCGGCCAGATCGCCAGTCCTCCGACAGCGTGCTCCGGGGCGGCGCGAATCCGGCTTCATGATCGGATCCACCGCACCGCTTCATGATCCGTTTTCGGGTTAAGTTTCCTGCGGATAGCGCCGGAAAGTTAACGCGATCCGGGATCATGAACGGCCGGCCGGGAAACTGTCGGTACATAGGCCGGATCGTGTATCTGACGGCCTCGTTCCGCCTGTTGCGTTGGGGGTGGCGTGATAATGAACGGTGACATGAACAATGGCGCGGAAGTCACCGACCCCGTGGCGCGCCGGGGCGCCAAGAACTCCCTGGCGGACGTCGCGGGTATCCGGGTCGGGCACGCGCAGCGTACCGGCGATGGCTGGCTGACCGGGGTCACCGTCGTGTTGACTGGTCCGGCCGGGATGACTGGCGGGGTCGACGTGCGCGGCGGCGCGCCAGGAACGAGGGAGACCGATCTGCTCGACCCGCGCAACCTCGTGGAACGCGTGCATGCCGTCGTGCTGACGGGGGGTTCCGCATATGGCCTGGCCGCCGCGGATGGCGTGCTAACGAGGCTGGCGGATGCCGGCATCGGTCATCGGGTCGGGGCGGGTCCAGGCGAGATCGTGCCGATCGTGCCCGCCGCCGTGATCTTCGACCTCGGCAGGGGCGGTTCATTCCGCGCGACACCCGCCGCGAGCATGGGTGCCGCCGCCTATGACGCCGCCATGGCCGAAGATCGGCGCGACGAGGACGGGGACTGTCCCGGCCAGGGGAGTATCGGGGCTGGCACGGGTGCGGTCGCGGGCGGCTTCGCGGGCGGTCTGGGCACGGCCAGCGCGGTGCTGAGCAGCGGTCCCACGGTCGGCGCCCTAGCGGTCGTCAACGCGGCGGGCTCGCCAGTGGATCCAGGCACTGGCGAGCTTTACGGCGCGCGTTTCGGGGTGCCGGGTGAATTCCGCGGTCTGATGGCCCCGGACCAGGCAGAACTCACCGCCTGGCGTCGCACTGATCGCGGTGCCGTCTTCAACACCACGATCGGGGTCCTCGCCACCGACGTGGCGCTGACCAATGCGCAGTGCGCGCGGCTGGCTGGTTCGGGTCATGACGGGCTGGCCCGCGCGATCCGGCCCGCGCACACGATGGTGGATGGCGACGCGGTGTTCGGGCTCGCGCGCTGCGGAGATGAACCCGCCGGTCTCGGTGTGTTCCAGGAACTGCTTGGCGCGGCGGCCGACGCATTCGCCCGTGCCATGACGCACGCGATCCTTGCCGCGGCCGGTCGGCCGCGTGCACCTTCCTACCGTGACGTCTTCCCGAGCGCGGTCCGCTCGCTCGGGAAGTGATCGCCAGCGTGGCGCGGGAGGACATGTCACTTCGGCGCGGCTGGCTTTCCGCATGGTGCTCCACCACCGGATGCTGACTCACCACCGACCGTCGCCGCAGGTCGCAGGCGAATTGGCCCGCGCAGCCGTTAAGTATGGGCCGTTTTGTCAGTTCCTGATGCCAGGATCTCAGTGGAAGATGAAAAATCGGCAGGGCAGGAGGCGGTCATGCGGTTGCGGATCGGGCGGGAGGCTCTGGCGGAAGCGGTCGCATGGGCGGCACGAGCGCTACCGAGCCGGCCTGTCATCCCTATCCTCGCAGGGCTGCTGCTTGAGGCGGATGAGGGCGGGCTCACCCTGTCGTGCTTCGACTACGACGTCTCCGCCCGGGTGGGCGCGGAGGCCGCGGTGGCGGAGCCTGGCCGAGCGCTCGTGTCGGGCCGGCTGCTCGCCGAGATCGCCCGGAGCCTGCCGGCGCGGCCGGTCGATCTCGAGTCACAGGGGGACATTGTCATCCTGACCTGCGGCAGCGGGCGTTTCACGCTGCTTGGGCTGCCCCCGGACGACTTTCCCACGCTGCCTGCGCTGCCGCCGCCGGCTGGCACGGTGGACGGCGGGAGGTTCGCGACCGCGGTCAGCCAGGTGGCGATGGCGGCGGGCCGTGACGACACCCTGCCCATGCTCACCGGTGTCCTCATAGAGATCGACGGCGGCGAAATGACGCTCGTGGCTACCGACCGCTACCGCATGGCCGTTCGCGAGCTTGACTGGCAGCCCCTCCAGGCCGGTGTGGTGGCGTCCGCCCTCGTGCCCGCGCGGACGCTTGCGGACGCAGCGAAGACGATGGTCGCGGGCAGCGAGGTGGCCATCTCGCTGGCGGTCGAGGGTCAAGAAACCCCGGTCCTGGCAGGCAGCGGCCTTGGCGGCGCTGGCCTGGGCGGCGCCGCGACGGGGGGAGCCGCGGCAGGGGGAGCCGCGGCAGGGGGAGCCGCGGCGGGGGGAACCGCCGGCCCGAGCGGCCTGATCGGGTTCGACGGCGGTGGCCGGCGGCTCACCACCCGCCTCCTGGGGACCGAGTTCGTTACCTATAAGTCGCGGTTCCCGCGGGCTTTCAGATCCCGTGCGCGGCTGGCGGCAGGGCCATTTAGCGAGGCGATCCGGAGAGTCGCGCTCGTCGCCGACAGGGAGTCCCGGCTGTTGCTGACGTTCGGCGCGGGCGAGGTTGTGCTCGAGACGGGGTCCGGCGACGGATCGCAGGCGATCGAATCAATCGAGGCCGACTTTGAGGGTGAGGACGGCTTCGCGATCGCGTTCAAGCCCCAGTACCTCGCCGATGGGGTCGCCGCCGCGGCCGCAGGCGGCGGCGAGCGGGTGGGTGACGGGGAGGGGACCAGCGGCGCGGAAGAGGCCAGCGGCGCGGAAGAGGCCAGCGGCGCGGAAGACGCCAGCGGCGCGGAAGAGGCCAGCGGCGCGGAAGGGGCCAGCGGCGCGGAAGAGGCCAGCGGCGCGGAAGAGGCCAGCGGTGCTGAAGGGGAGAATGGCGTGGAGGGAGGCGCGGAAAGCCGGGCGGGTGTTGCGGCGCAGGCTGGCGGTGCCGAGGGTGGCAAGGTGCAGGCCCGCGAGGCTCGCGTGAGCCTGGAGTTCACCACACCCGACAAACCCGCGATCATCAGGGGCGGCCCGGGCTTCAGGTACCTCCTCGCCCCGATGCGGACCTGATCGGGTTGTTGCCGGAGCCGTTACCGCGTCTCCAGCGCGCGGCCGACGCCAGCGAGCAACGCAGGGGCTGGCTGGATTCCCCCGAATCGGCTGACTGCTCACTCCTGCTGGTGGTAGGCAGAAGGAATATTGGCCCGGACAACGCCCGGGGGTGCAGTGGGCAACAGGACCGCACTACGGCATGGCGCGCTGCCCGCAGGCGCGCTCGTCGCTGGCTACCACATTGAGGAACAGATCGGCCGCGGCGGAATGGCGGTCGTTTATCGCGCCCACGATCGTCGGCTCGATCGCCGGGTGGCTCTGAAGGTGCTGTTAGCGGATGCCGCGGCCGGCGATGCTTTCCGTCGCCGCTTCATTCGCGAGTCGCGGGCCGCGGCTGCGGTGGATCACCCGCACATCATTCCGATTCACGACGCTGGCGAGGCAGACGGGGTCCTGTACATCGCCATGCGTTACGTGAGCGGCGGGGATCTGGCGGCGCTGCTCAACAGGCATCACGTGCTACCGCTCGACCGCGTCTGCGACATCATCTGCCAGGCAGCCTCCGCACTGGATGCCGCTCACGTGCGCGGCCTGGTCCACCGCGACGTCAAGCCGGCCAACATCTTGCTGGATGCCGGGACAGCCGGCGAGCGAGCTGATCACGCTTATCTGACCGATTTCGGCGTCACCGACCGGCCGCCGCTTTCCGGCGGGTTCGCGGGTGCCGCCGCACCTGAGTTCGTCGGCACGCCTCGCTACGTCGCACCCGAGCAAATTGAGGCTCACAGCGTGGATGGGCGCGCCGACCTCTACGCGCTCGCCTGCACCGCGTTCCACATGCTGTCCGGCGGGCCACCCTTCGACGGCGACAACCGCGCGGTGCTGTGGGCGCATTTGTACGAACTGCCGCCGCCCCTCACCTCCCGGCGGCCCGATCTGCCGCCCTCCCTTGACCGGGTCTTCTGGAAAGCCCTTGCCAAGGCACGACGTGACCGCTACGGCGGATGCGCCGACTTCGCCGCGGCGCTGCGCCATGAATCCGGCCTCCCGGCCGCCGGTGCCGCAACCGGCGCATCAAACGACACCTTGACCGGGCCCATCAGCGTCCCTGCGCGCCAGCACGCCACTGCCTCCGTGCAAACGGTCGGCGGTCCGGTGCCCCGCTCCGCGGGTCGGCGCAGACCGGCGATCGGGCTCGGGGAGCCGATTCGTGCGTACGGCGGACCGCGCCAGTACGTCCTGGTGGCGGCGATCGCGGTGACCGTGGTCGTCGCACTCGTGGCCGCCGGGTCTCTGGTAGGCGGGCGGCACGCCCAACGGGCTACCGTCAACCGCCATCCGGCTGCCTCCGTCATCTACAAGGGGGGCGACGCCGGGCCCGGATGCCCGGCCGTGCCCGGCGCAACCGCTGCCGCGGCGGCGAACGCTGGCGGCGACGGATGGATCCAGGTCGGCGGCGGACCAGCCGCCTGCAACAGGCAGGCCCTTGCGAGCCGCAAGGCCGGGCAGGTGACCCGCGTGCAGGACACATTCACCTGGACATTCCGGGCTGGCCACCCCGCCTCCTGCCGGGCCAGCCTGTTCATCGCCAGCACCAACCCGTCATCTGGCATCGCGCGGTACGAGGTATTCGCTGCGGGCCGCTTGCCGATCGCGCAATTTTCCATCGCTCAGGAGGAGGCGAAGGGCACGTGGGTGCCGGAGGGCCCCTGGCGCGTGCCGGGCGGCGTGCTGCGGGTCCAGCTCACTGACCGGGCCGCATTCCCCGGCGACATCAACCACGTGACCGCTTCCGCCGCCCGCGTCTTCTGCCGCCCCGGCGCCGTGGCTCAGTGAATTGGGGCGTGTCCCGTGGATCTTGATGGATGAGGGCGGTGATCCAAGCGGCCTGAGGCGCACTCAGCCTTCTGCCTCCGACAGGAGCGCTACGGAGCGGTCGAGGTCCGCGCAGGAGCGGGGCACCCAGGTCTCGCCCCAGTAGAAGTTGCAGCTCGTCTGCGCCCGCAGCAGGTGGTTGAACGCGTCGTCGAGCCTTGGCCGGTGAGCGGAACCGGCGCCATCGGCCGCGGCGTGGAGTTGCCCGCTCACGTCCCGGATTCTGGCCAGGGCGTCGCGTTGCGTGGGCGAGCCGGTCCACTGGGTGAAGCCGGTCCCGTCGTGCCAGCCGGTGTTCCAGGCGCCGGGCCTGACCCGCACCTCGCCGTGCGCGCCATGCGTCGCGAGGTGCTCGTGGATGAAGGCGGGGCGGATTCCGCCGCTTTGGTGCGTGCGGACCCGGTCGAGGAGCTTCTGATAGAACGCACTCCAAAAGCTGGCGCCGGGAGTCGCGTTGCGGAACCAGCCACCGTTGTCACCGTCAGTGCAGGTGGTGACCAGGGGAGTGAAATCGCAGTGCCTGGTGCGGGCCTGGACCTCATGGATGAACCAGTCGGCGTCCATCCCTGATTCCTGCGCGTCGGAAAGTTCGCGGTCGCGGACCACGACGACGATCTCCGCCCCGTCGTGGCGAGCTATATGGGGCCGGTAGCGGAGCTCGTCCCAGCGCATCGGGTCCACGGGTTCGACATGATTGGCGTCGACGAGCACGTAGCGGTAACCGAGGGCGCGGATGAAGGGGATGAGCTCCATCGTGAAGCCCATCTCGGGTGGCCAGAAGCCGCCGAAATAGCTGCGGGCGAAAAGGTGCTCGGCGGCACCGCGCCACCGCTGGAGCTGCTGCGGCCAGTCGGCGGACGGTATGAGCGGCAGTACAGGGTGGTAGTACGCGGAGCCCAGGATGTCAATGATGCTGGTGTTCTGCAGGTGCCACAGCAGCGATCCGCAGTCGACGATGCCGTAGACGCGTGCCTGGAAGGCGGGATCGGCGAGGGTCTCGAGCAGCGTGCCGGACATTGCGAGGTGGACACGGCCGATGTCTTGGTAGGGCCACAGCGATCTGGGGATTCGGTCGAGCGCATAGAGGATTTCAGTGGCTTCCCATTGGTCGTTGCCGAGAAGCTCTTCGAGGTTCCCTGCAGGCTGGTGCAGGTTCAGCACCAGCGCGAACGCGATATCGTCCACACTTGCCTTCCGGTCGGGGTCGCTTGTTGCT
Organism: uncultured Actinomycetota bacterium; assembly: GCA_963727015.1. GTDB lineage: Bacteria > Actinomycetota > Actinomycetes > Streptosporangiales > Streptosporangiaceae > DATFVJ01. Next base: position 355,445 of record CAVSEV010000015.1, read on the forward strand.
GCGGTCGAGGTCGCTTGTTGCTCCGGTCTCTTGTCGCTCAGGCCACCGAGCTGGCGGCATCGCCGGCGCGGCGGGCGAGCTCCGCGCCGTAATCCGTCCAGATGCCCTGTCCCCAGTAGCGGTAGCAGCTGGTTTCGCAGGCCAGCAGATGAAAGAGCGCGCGCCGGTAGCGTGGGTCGCTGGACGGCACGCCTTTTGCCAGCAAGTGCTCGTTGAAGAGCGAGCTCGCACGCTCCATCGGCGCTAGCACGTTCTCGTACCCGCGCATCCACGAGATGTCGCTGGTCCAGCTGCCGCCCTCCATGTTGAACCGGTCGTCTTCCGCGCCGAGCTCGCCGATGACCGCGGCAAGACGGTCAGGTCCCTCGCCGGGCTCGAAACGCTCCCACACCCGGTGCTGCAGCAGCGGCTGCACAGGTGGCAGCTCCTCGGGGCCGATTCCCAGCCCGGCTAGCGCCTCGAGGTACTCGGTGACGTTCGCGGCAGGGGTGGACGAGCCCGAGCACTCCCTCATGACCTCGAGGTATTTGGGTGGAAACTCGTTCATCATGACGCCGCCGTTCTCGCCGTCGGCGATCTGGGTGACCAGCGGCGGTACCCGCCGGCCTGCCAGGTCCGCGGGCGCGAGGCCCTTGGCCTCGTAGTAGGGCTGCATCTGGGCCACCAGCTTGGTGTCACTGCCCTGGGTCTTGACGATCGCGATGATGCTCGCCGTGTTGCCGTGTGAGTCCGTGCAGACGAGCCGGTGCGGCAGATGCGGGCGCTCGACGCCGCGGCCGCCAGGTTGTTCCACCGTGTGTTCCTGGACAAGCACCCACTCGTAGCCGCAGTCAAGCAGGGTGCGGACAAACTGGTAGGCCACGTCGGGATGGTTGGGCAGCGCCATCTCGGCCGGGGAGAAGCCCCGGATGCGGCCGAGCGCCTCAAGGCCGAAGATGGCAGCGAAGTGGTGTTGCCAGGCGCGCACGTGCAGGCGGAAGTCCTGGACCGGCGTGGATGGGGCCACCGCGTGACCCCAGGTGGAACCCAGCCACTCGGTGGCCCGGCGGGCCCGGCCGTCGTTAGTCAGGTAGCCGAGCGCGTCGAACACGTCGTTCAGGCCCATCTGCCGCATTCCGTGCAGCAACGTGCCCGAGTAGTCGAGCATCACCCGGGGCTGGCGGCCTTCGTCAAGCAGCTGGGGGATGAACTCGCCCATGCGCTTGTAGCACCACGCGAACACCGGGGCGTTGTGGTTGTCACCGATGTCCGGATGCTGCATCATCCACGCCAGGTTGCTGATGATTGCCGCGGTGCGCAGGTCGTCGCTGGCGGCGGGGATGAGCGGCTGATGCATGTGCAGTGCCACCGCGAAGGTGCTGGCAGCACGCTCGATATCGAGGCCATTCGCAAACACGCGGCTCTGCCTGCCCGCTTCGACGGCCTCGCTGATCAGCTGCTCCTGCCCGCACAGGTTGGGCAGGCCGTCGACATACTCGGCGAGGGTGTCCATTTGCTCGCTCCCGATTGGCTCACTTATGGCGAATGTATTCGTAGATGTTCAGGTAATCCTGACCGGGCCGGGCCCACGAGTAGTCTGACCTCATGGAGTTGAGCAGGAGATGGCGGAATTCTGCCGGGTAGGCGAGCCACAGCCCCAGCGCGCGGTCGAGTGCTGACTCAATCGCCATGTTGTCATTCTGGTGAAACACGTACCCGTTGCGCTCGTAGGGTGGGCGCGTGGAATGGTCGCGGTCGAATACGGTGTCGACCATGCCGCCGACCCCCCGCACCACCGGAACCGTCCCGTACCGCATCGCGGTCAAGGGGGCGAGCCCGCACGGCTCGAACATGCTGGGCACTACCAGCAGGTCGGCGCCCGCGTAGACGAGATGAGCCAGTTCCTCGTTGTAACCGATTTCCAGGTGGCAGTCCGGGTTGTCGTTGAGGTAGTGCTTGAGATTCCAGAAATGGCTGTTGATGCCCTCGTGGTGGAACGCGTCGCCAATCAGCACGAACTGAGCGCCCCTGGACAGCGCGTAGAAGAGGGCGTGGTGCACCAGGTGCATGCCCTTTTGCTCATCGAGTCGGCCTACATACGCAACGATCGGGCTCCAGGACTTGCGCAGCCATAACCGATCCCGGAGCCTTTCTTTGTTCTCGTATTTGCGGTCGACGCTGTCTGCCGAATAGCGGGCCGGTATGAATGGGTCGGTCTCGGGGTTCCATACGTCGTAGTCCACGCCGTTCAGCACCCCGCCGAACTTGCCTTGATGAGCGTGCAGGGCAGGACCGAGTCCTGAGCCGCACTCGCCGAACCGCACCTCATTGGCGTGGTTGGGTGAGACGGTGGTCACAAAGTTTGAGTACACCACCCCGGCCTTCATGAGGTTTGCGGTTTGGAAGTACCTGTCGTCACCCAGCCGGTTCCGGTCCAGGAAGTACTCGGGCGGGCTCAACTGGGGACCCCGGAGGACCTGCGGGCCGCCGACGCCTTGGTGGCGAAAGTTGTGGATCGTGTAACAGACCCGCTGGTAGGGCATCGCGTCGCGATACTGTTCGTACAGCAGGACCGGCACAAGCCCGGCGTGCCAGTCATGGCAATGGATGATGTCGGGCCGCTTGTGGGACTGGACCATGAACTCGAGCGCCGCTTTGGAGAAGAACGTGAACCGCTCGATGTCGTCCGGGTACCCGTACAAGCGGTCGCGGCCGAAGAAGTTGTCGGCCGAGTGTGGCTCGATGAAGAAGCATTTGCGGCCGTGCACATAGCCAAACCACACCGAACAGTGAACCGCCCCGCCATGCCAGGGCACCCAAAGATCGTCATGGCTGACTTGCAATCCCCAGATGTCGCCGTAGCGCATGCACGCGTACTTCGGCATCACGATCTCGACGGTGTTTCCCCGGATCTCCAGTTCCCGGCTGAGCCCGAACACCACGTCGCCCAATCCTCCGGCCTTGGCCGCCGGGGCGCACTCGGGCGCGACCATCACGATGTACAAGATTCACCTCGTAGCGCCCGGTTCTTCACGGGCTCCCCTCGTCACGGCCTGGGCCCTATCGGTTCCGTCAGCGCAGTACCGAACGGGGCAACAGGACACTACGGCGCCGCCGATGCCGCCAATCACAGGGCCCCGGGGCCCTCCCCGAAGGGACGACTCGGCCTGCCCGGTGCACTATAGGCGAACAAGCGCCGAAGGAAAAGGGACAAAGGTCCCAGGCTGGCACGATCACCCGGGTTCGCGGCGGGCTCCGCCGGGATTCCAGCTGCCGGGACGGCGCTGACCAGGCCAGGCGTTCCGGCACGTAACGTGCGGACGCTAATGCGTGGGCCACGCCGGAGGGAAGGTCCTGGGTTGCCGTCCTTGGCGCCGCGGCTAGATTCGGCTCATGACGTCCCTAAGGCACAGACCCCAGGCCCGGTGGGTAGGTAACACGCTGGCCGAAATCGAGCGGGACCTCGCTGACAACCTGTATTACGACAGGGGGACGACGGTCGAGTCTGCGAGCGCCCACGATGCCTATTGGACGCTGGCCGTCACCGTCCGCGACCGTCTCGCTGAGCGCCGGGCCAGGACGGCCGAGGCACACTACATAACCAACCCCAAATTCGTCTACTACCTGTCGGCGGAGTACATGCTCGGCCGCCAGCTCCGCCAGAACGCGATGTACACGAGCACCTACGACCTCGCCCGTCAGGCCTTTGCCAGCATCGGCGTCTCGGTAGACGACCTCGAGGCCCTTGACGTGGAGCCCGGGCTGGGGAACGGGGGCCTCGGGCGGCTGGCGGCCTGCCTGCTCGACTCGCTGGCAACCCTCGACATCCCGGCTGTGGGCTATGGCATCCGATACGAGTTCGGGATCTTCAAACAGGTCTTCGAGAACGGCTATCAGATCGAGCACCCCGACGACTGGACCTTCTACGGCAACCCGTGGGAGTTCCCCGCTCCCGACGACCGCCAGGTCGTCGGGTTCTACGGACACACCGAGGCCGTGGACGACGATCAAGGAGGGCTGCGGGCCCGATGGGTGCCCGGGCAGACGGTGCGCGGCGAACCCAGCCACATGCTGGTTCCCGGCTACGGCACCGAGACGGTCAACATCATCCGGCTGTGGCAGGCCCGCGCCGGCCGGGAGTCGTTTGACCTGGCCCTGTTCAATGCCGGTCACTATGCGGAGGCCGTCGAGGCGCGGATGCGCTCGGAGAACCTCACCAAGGTGCTGTATCCCAGCGACAGCACGGCGGCCGGCCGTGAGCTGCGGCTCAAGCAGCAGTACTTCCTGGTCTCCTGCACGCTGCGGGACATCATCCGCCGCTTCCAGTTCCGCAACAGTGACTGGGAAATCTTTCCCGACAAGGTCGTAATCCAGCTCAACGACACCCATCCCGTCCTGGCCGTGCCCGAGCTGATGCGCCTGCTCGTCGACGAACACGGGGTCGGCTGGGACCAGGCGTGGTCCATCACGCGTCGTACCTTCGCCTACACCTGTCACACCCTGCTGCCGGAGGCTCTCGAGACGTGGCCAGTCCAGATGTTCGGGCGGCTCTTGCCCCGCCACTTGGAGATCATCTACGCCCTCAACCACTTCTTCCTCGACGTTGTCCGCGCTCATCACCCACGTGACGAAGAGCGCATCGCCCGGATGTCGCTGATCCAGGAGGTGCCTGAGCGCCGGGTGCGGATGGCCAACCTCGCGGTTGCCGGCAGCTTCGCCGTGAACGGCGTGGCGGAGCTGCAGTCGCGCTTGCTCGCCCAGACGACGTTGCGGGACTTCGCGGACCTGTGGCCGGGTAAATTCCTGAATGAGACAAATGGCGTCAGTCCGCGCCGGTTCATCCGTCTTGCCAACCCGCGCATGTCCCGCCTTATCACGGCCCGGCTGGGAGACGAAGGCTGGCTAACCGACCTCGATCGGTTGCGGGAACTCGAGGCTTTTGTCGACGATGCCGAGTTTCGTGAGCAGTGGCGCGAATTGAAGCGGTTGAACAAGGTCGACCTGGCCGCACACGCGCAGGCTGCTACCGGCCTCACCGTCGACCCCGATTCTCTTTTTGACGTGATGATCAAGCGGCTCCACGAGTACAAGCGCCAGCTCCTCAAGCTGCTCCATGTCGTCACCCTGTTCAACCGGATCAAGGCGGACCCGTCAGCCGTCGTGAATCCCTGCACGGTCATCTTCGCCGCGAAGGCGGCGCCGAGCTACCAGCAGGCGAAACGCATCATCAAGCTGATCAACTCGGTGGCATCCGTGGTCAACGCCGACCCCGACGTCCGTGACCGGATCAAGGTCGTATTCCTTCCCGACTACAACGTCTCGGTCAGCGAGATCGTGGTGCCCGCCGGCGATATTTCCGAGCAGATCTCGCTCGCTGGTAAGGAGGCATCCGGCACCGGCAATATGAAATTGGCCCTCAATGGTGCGATCACGGTCGGCACGCTCGACGGCGCCAACATCGAGATTCGTGACCGGGTGGGTGCCGACAACTTTTTCCTCTTCGGCGTCACGGCCGACGATGTCACCGCCCTAAAGCAACGGGGCTACTCTCCCGGCACCTATTACCGCGGCGATGCCGAGCTCAAGTCGGCCATTGACGCCATCGCCTCAGGTACCTTCTCGGGCGGGGACCGGGCAGCCTTCGAGCCGGTGATCGCCTCGCTGCTCAAATCGGACGAGTACATGGTTCTCGCCGACTACCGTTCCTACGTCGATTGCCACGATCGGGTCGGCCCGGCCTGGGTCGATCAAGAACGCTGGAGCCGAATGTCGATCTTGAACACCGCGCGCTCGGGTTTCTTCTCCTCTGACCGGGCTGTTCGCGGCTACTGCCGCGACATCTGGCACGTCGAGCCTGTGCGCGTGCCTCCGTATCAGTAGCCAGTGCTCAAGATCCCCGCGCCGCTTCCTGACGATCGGCGGCGTGCCGCGCCCTGGATGGGTGGGGGCAGGACATATGCATAACGGCTGCGCTGTGTGCTCACGCACCGGCCCAGCAACCAGTCTTCACCCGGGCTAAGACCGCTGACCCGGCCGGCGGCGGCCTTGCCGCTGACACGCAGGAAGGCATGGCCCCTAGCGGCTGGCGGCTACGACGAGCTGCCGGATCCGGGCTGCATGACGCTGACGGTCAGGATCTGAACCGGCTTTGAACAGGTCTGCGAGGTGTAGCTGAGGTACAGCGGGGTCGTCTGGTCCGGCGGATAGATCTGCAGGTAGTCCGCCGTAACAAGGTTGCATCGGGACGCGGGGTAGTTAGCTGCGTGCACGATTTGCAGCAGCGCGTTGGCGACCGCCCCGGGTGCGAGCGTCACCAGCTTTCTGGCGGTGAGCTTGCTTTCCGCGGCCGCGAGCCCGATCTGGCTGACCGGTGTGCCGCCCGCGAAGGAGACGCCGGGGTAGCCGTAGAGGGTGCAGCTGACGGTGCCGATATTCGTGAAGTCGAGCACCTGGTACATGCTGCCTGCGGTCCCCTGCGCGATTCCCAGCTTCGCATGCAGATAACGGGTCGCGCAGGGGCCGGGGCCCGCGGGCACGGCCGGCGAAGCCGCAGGCGCAGAGGTGGCCGCGCCAGCAGTGGCCGGCGCGGCCGGGCTGGCCGGGGCGGCCGGGGCGGCCGTGACCGTCTTTGTGGCCCCGGCGGCAGGGCTGGAGGAGCCGCCGCAGGCTGTGACGAGCACCGTGACGCAGGCAAGCGCCGCTGCGGCGAACACTCGCCCGGCTAAACGGGGAGAAGAGGTCATCGCGGGCGTCCTTCGGCCTGGGGTGGCTCCGCGAGCCACCTAACAGATCCGACGCAGGCTCGGCTGCCGTGGTTGCCCCCGCCCGAGCGAGGACCGCGGGATCTCGCAGGCGGTCACGGCCCTTTGATAACGCCGCACGGAGCGGTTGCCCGCGCGCCCCAACCCGGGCGAACAGCCACGATCCAACGCGTTTGACAGCCGATTGCGCCACATGTAAGTTTTGACTGACAGGTGAAAGGCACGGATTTGCTCAAGGAGTGCGTTCTGACCAGTGAGGAGCTGCTCGCCAAGCTCGCGGCGATCGGGCACCCCCAGCGCCTGCGGATCATCGCCGAGCTCGCAGGTGGCCGGGTGCACGTAAGCGAGCTGGCGCGCCGGCTCGGTCTGTCAAGGCCCTTGCTGTACATGCACCTGGACCGGCTTGAGAAGGCTGGTGTCGTGACCGGCCAGCTGGAACTCTCTGCGGAGGGAAAGGCGATGAAGTACTTCGAGCTTGCTCCATTCGAGCTGCACGTGACAGTCAGGGAGGTCCTCGCGGCGCTGCGAGCGGACGAGGAGCAGGAAGACGAGATGAAAGGAAGCAGCCGATGAACGTTCAGGTGGCAGCCGCCAGCCACGCGAACATGACCGCGATCACGATCTCGGTCGGCATCATTCTTATCGTCATAGGTGGTATCGCGGTGATCGTCGCCTCATACTTCCGGCTGCAGGCGCACCGCGCAGACGCGGTCGCCATGGCCTCCTACCGCAAGCTCGCCGAGCAGGCGGTGGAAAACCAGCAGGAGCTCCGGGGACAGCTTGAGAAGCTCACCGAGCACGTCCGCACGGTCGAGCAACTGATGCGGGACGTCGGATGAGCGATCAAGGCCCGCCATGCTTCAGCGAGGGCACCCCGGCCGAGGAAACCCCCGCCCGTGGCGGCGCAACGCAACCGGGTCAGCGCCACACTGCTCGCACGAGGCGCAGCGATCTGGGACGGCTCCGCTTCTACCGCAACCCGCTCCGGCTCGTCGTGTCCCGGAGCCCGTGGAATAGCGCCTGGTACCTCTTGGCCTACCTGTTCACTGGCACCGCGCTGTTCGCTGTCGCGTTTACCGTGGCAACGTTCGGGGCCGTTCTCGCGATCACCTGGATCGGGATCCCGCTGCTCGCGGCGGCCGCGGTCGTCATCCGCGGCTGCGCCGACGTCGAGCGGGGAAGGCTGCGCGCCGTCTTCCCCGAACCGGTCCGCGGCGGCTACCGAACCGTCGCCAAGCCAGGAATCTTCGCACAGGTCACGACACGCTGGAAGGATCCGGCCACCTGGCGAGACATCGCCTACCTTGTCGGGCTCTATATTCCGCTGCTCGCGCTGGATTGCGTTGTGCTGACGGTCTGGCTGACCCTGCTCGCCGGGGTCACGCTGCCCGTCTGGTACTGGGCACCAAAGAATGAATTCGGCAACGGCGTGACCGCGCATGGCGCGCAGCTTGGCTACTTCCCGAATGGCCCGCACGGGCACGGCGCGGTCGGCGTCTTCGTCGGCAGCTTGCCCACCGCCCTGCTCGCGGCAGCCTGCTTCCTAGTGCTCTTCCTCGCCTTCAACTACGTCCTGGTCGCAACCGCCCGCGCGCAGGCTCGCACGGCACGGGCGCTGCTCCGCCCGCCCGCTGATCCACTGGCCGAGGTCCGGTGCGTGCTCGCCGCCCCTGGACCCCTCACCCCCCTTATCCCTAACGGTGGCCGGAAGATGCGCAACCAGGCGAGCTGACTCGGGCCCCAGATTTCCGGAAGCACGGACGGGCCCGCCCTCCCAAGAATTCATAACAGGAATATCCCCAAGCGAGGCCAGCATGCGCCAGTCGCCCAGTTCAGTATTGCCAAAATCAGGATCGCCAAAGTCAGTATTGCCAAAGTCGGTATTGCCAAAGTCAGGATCGCCAAAGTCAGTATTGCCAAAGTCAGTATTGCCAAAGTCAGGATCGCCAAAGTCAGGATCGCCAAAATCAGGATCGCCAACCCTTCGCAATGCTGCTGATCCGGGTTTTCACCGCCATCCACTCCCCGGCCGCGGCCGCGCTGATCCTGCCCTTCGCAATGCTCCTGATCATCGGCTGCGCGATGGTGCTGCCGGTGTTGACTCCGCCGCTGGTCTGGCTGCTCACGGCGCCCCTGGCCGCGCCGTCCGGGGCGATCAGCCTGTGGCGCGGCGGAGCGCGGTGGCCGCGGTTAGGCGGACCGCGGCCACCGCATCGCCGATCCGGCGCACTGTGAGTTTCGCCGTACTGGCCAGCCTGATCCCCGCCGCGGCGGCGCTTCGCAGGCGGCCAATGGGAGCTCGCCGGTCTGCGCAATAACCATGCAACAGCAATAACCATGCAACAGCAATAACCATGCAACAGCAATAACCAGAAGGCCAGCAACAGGGCACACGGCGACGAAATAGGAGAGGTCATGATGGGCCAGTCGCAGAGTTCAGCATTGTCGAAAACGGGTCAAAGCACCGCTCCAGGCGCCACGCCGGCTACCGGTCCGGGTGCGGGTCCGGGCGCCGGTTCGGGCGCCGGTTCGGGCGCCGGTTCACGCACCGGTCCGGGCGCCGGCGCAGGCGCCAGCCCGGGCGCCGGTCCAGGCCCGGGTAGTAGGCGAACGCGGGCGCCGGTTGTGGAGCAGATCGCGGGCTGGAGCGCACGGCACCGCAAGACGGCGGTGTTCGGCTGGCTCGTCCTGGTCATCGCCGCATTCGTGGGCGGGCAGATGCTCGGCACCAAGAGCCTCCCGCAGTACGACCCGGGCAGCGCGGGCCGGGCCGAGCGCACCCTGCACCAGCTTGGGGTGACGAACGGGGCGGCAGAAAGCGTGCTCATCCAGGCCCGCGCGCCGGGGCATATGTCCGCCACCGACCCGCAACTGCGCCAGGCGGCACAGGACGTGGCAACCGCGCTGGCGGGCCTGCCCGCGTCGGCCGCGGACATCCGGTCACCGCTCCGGCACGGGCAAGCGGGCCTGGTGTCCGCCGACGGCCGCAGCGTCCTGGTGACATTCACCGTCCCAGGAAAGGCCACGGACGAGGATGCGCGGGTCGAGCCCGCCCAGCGCGCGGTCGCCGCGGTCGCGGCCCGCTATCCGCGCCTTTCCATCAGGGAGACCGGGGACGCGAGCCTGGACCGCGCCCTCAGCGACAGCCTCGGCAGAGACTTCCGCAAGGCGGAAGTGACCTCGGTGCCAATCACTCTCGTGCTGCTGCTGCTGGTATTCGGTGCGCTGATCGCGGCCGGGATCCCCGTCCTGCTGGCCGCCACCGCGGTGATGACCGCGATCTCGCTGCTGGCCATTCCGAGCCGGTGGCTGCCGGTCGGCTCGACCACCTCGGAGACCGTGCTGCTGATCGGGATGGCGGTCGGCATCGACTACTCGCTGTTCTACCTTCGGCGCGAACGGGAGGAACGCGCCAAGGGGGCCACGTTCGCCGAGGCGCTGCGCACCGCGGCGGGCACCTCCGGGCGCGCGATCGTGGTCTCGGGGCTGACCGTGATGATCGCGCTCGCCGGGCTCTTCCTCACCGGCATCGACGTGTTCACCGGTGTCGCAATCGGCACGATCACGGTCGTCGGCGTCGCCGTGCTCGGTTCTGTCACGGTGCTGCCCGCACTGCTGTCCTGGCTGGGCCGCCGCGCCGACGGCGGGCGGATCCCGTTCCTCGGCCGTCGCCGTACGGCCGCCCGGCCATCGCGCCTGTGGGCGACGCTCGTCCGCCGCGTGGTAGGCCATCCGGCGATCTGGGGCGGGCTGGCCGCGGCCGCGCTGCTCGCGCTCGCCGCGCCCGCGCTCGGGATGCGGACCGGGTCACCGGCCATCGACGCACCCCGCGGCCTGCCGGTGGTGCAGACCATGAACAAGATCCAGCAGGCATTCCCGCACAGCCCGTCGCCCGCCCAGGTAGTGATCACCGGCCAGCCCGGCGACCTCACCAGCCCGCAGTTGCGGCAGGCGATCACCGCGCTGCGGGCCAGGGTATCCGCGAACGGCCCAATCCGCGGGCCGATCACCGCGACCGCGGTCGCCGGCGGCCGCGCGGTAGTCGCCGACGTTCCGCTCGCCGGCAATGGCACCGACTCCGTCTCCGACGATGCGCTGCTCACCCTGCGCAACCGGGTTCTGCCCGCGACGCTCGGCAAGGTCGACGGCGTCAGCTACGCGGTCGACGGGAATACGGCAGGCAACTACGACTTCGGCAAGCAGTTGCACGCGCGCACCCCGCTCGTCCTCGCGGCCGTTGCCGCGCTGGCTTTCTTGCTGCTGATGTTCGCGTTCCGGTCGCTGGTGATCCCGCTCATCTCGGTCGGCCTGAACCTGCTGTCCGTGGCCGCCGCCTACGGCCTGATCACGCTCATCTTCCAAGACGGCCACCTGCAGGGCCCGCTCGGCTTCACCTCCTACGGCGGGATCATCCCGTGGATCCCGTTGTTCATGTTCGTGTTCCTGTTCGGGCTGAGCATGGACTACCACGTCTTCATCCTCAGCCGGATCCGCGAACTGCGGTCCGCCGGCCTGACCACGCGTGAGGCGATCACGGGCGGGATCGCGAGCAGCGCTGGCGTGGTAACGAGCGCAGCCGTGATCATGGTCGCCGTGTTCTCCTTGTTCGCGACCCTGTCCCTCATTGATCTCAAGATGATCGGCGTGGGCCTGGCCGCCGCTGTGCTGATCGACGCGACCGTGGTCCGCGGCATCCTGGTGCCGGCCGCCCTGTCGCTGTTCGGCGAGCGGTGCTGGTATCTGCCCCGGTGGCTCGCGTGGCTGCCCGGCGGGCAGGTGCGCGGCGGGCAGCCGCGCGACCAGGCCGGGCAGGCGGGTCCACGTCAGACGGAACCGCTGCCTGTGCGCCTGTCGCGCTGACTGGCTGCCCTGTCGATGGTCGATGGTCGATGGCCCGTTGGGCGCCAGATTGATTGGCGCCCAACGGGCCGCACGTGTCCGGAGCCGCATCTGATGCCCGATCGGCCATCGGGTGGCCCGCGCCGCCCGCCGCGGCGGGCGGCCCGAGCTTGATCGTTGGCCCGTTGGGGGTGCCCGAGCGCCACCTACGAGCCAACCACGGCGCAGCGGTGTAGCGGCCGCATATCCATGCCTGGTGTTCTGTGGCCGGCGGACAGGATTACCGGTATCAGTTCGCAAAGGAGAGGTCGACCCTGTCCTGCACCGTGTGGTACCCGAGCCGCTGGTAGAGGGCGTTGCTTGTGGGGTTGGCCAGGTCGGTGAACAGGACCACCTCGCGCGCGCCTGCTTGCAACGCCTGGCGGCTGACCGCAGCCGTCACGCCTGCGCCGTAGCCGTGGCGGCGGTGCTGCGGCGGAGTGTAAACAGGCCCAACTCGGATCATGCCCGCTACCTGCCGGGTGAGCCCGGCCAGCGAGACGGCCTGACCCTCGTCCTCCCAGAGGGTCAGGCCGCCATAACTGAGACGGTCGTCGACCATGTCCTCGTGATTGGCGGCCCGGGCGCCCGCCTCTTGGGTGAATGCCGCGACCCACGCCACGAGCAGGCCGCGATCGGCGGACTGGGCGGCGCGTGCGCGGCCGCACGGGGCCGGTGCGGACGGCACGAGTTCGACCAGCCTGAAGAGGCGCTGGCGCATCGACGTCTCAGGGGTCGTTCCCGTGCGCCTTCGCCATGCAGCGGCGAAGGCTTCGGCAGTGGCCGGTTCTGCGGTGAGACCGGCGAGCGGCCGACCGGCGCTGGCAAGGACATCTGCGAGCGGCTCCACGGACTCCGGTGGCGTCGGGCTCAGCGCGACGGGGTAGGGCGGAGTAAGAAGGAACGCGCCGCTGACGTCGCCAGCCCGCCGCCACCAGCCGAAGAGCGGGGCGGCATCGCCGAATGCCGCGGCGCCGCGGGCCCGCAGAACCTCGAGCACGGTCAGCGGCACGGTGTTCTCCACCGGCCGCGATCTGAGGAATCCTCCCGCGGTGGCGAGATACTCGGTCAGATCATCCGTCGTAAACCAGGCCATGTTCTATGTTGCGGTGCGCGGCCACGCCGCCGCATCCGGTTTATCTCGTCGCCACCCGGCCAGCCCGGCCGGTCCGGGCAGCCCGGTCGGCCCGGGAGCGGTCCGGTCAGCCCGGTCGGCCAGGTCAGCCCGGGCGGTCCGGTCAGCCCGGGCGGCCAGGTCAGCCCGGGCGGCCAGGTCGGCCGGGGCGGCCGGCGACGGCAACGCGATCGCTTCAGTGCCATCGGCGACGGTGGCGCGGCGCCAGGCGACCGGGAACAGCGCCGCGGCGACGCAGGTCACCGGGTGCAGCGTGTCGAACTCGATGCCGAGCCGCAACGTCTCTGCGCCATTTCCGGCCATGAGCTCTCCCTCTAGATCTGTTCGATGCCCGGGAGTGCCTACCTCGCTCGCGCCTGCGACACCCGTGAAGTCCGCACCCGGGGCCGCCGGGGCCGTCGGCGCGCCACCCGAATTGACGGCGGCCTGGCGAGCAGGTAGCCGGCCAAATATCCGACACTCATGCGAAATCGCGCGTGCCAGTGCCAGGATGATGCTGGCCGTAACTACTAACGTGTATCGAAATACCGGCGGGGGAGCCGGAACAGCTGGGAAGACGATGTCTGAGCTTAGGTTCCGCGCGCACGGGCCAGCCAAGGCGTTTGAGTCGGGCGCTCATGGCGGATGATCACCTGGTCCGGCCGTTCCGCCTGCTGCCGCGTCTTGACGATGCGGTGCGGCCGTTCTGGACCGGCGGCGCCCGAGGTGAGCTCACATTCTGGCGATGCCAGTCGTGTGGCCATTACCTGCACCCGCCGGCCCCGATCTGCCCTGGCTGCCTGTCACGGCATCTGGCCGCCGAAGCGGTCAGCGGCCGCGGCACCCTGGTGTCCTTCACGGTGAACCACAAGCAGTGGAACCAGACGGTACCTGTGCCGTACGTGATCGCGCTCGTTGAGCTTGCCGAGCAACCAGGCCTGCGGGTGCTGGCCAACCTGACCGGTGCCGATCCCGCCGCACTCGAGATTGGCACGGCCGTGCGGGTCGCATTCGAGCGCGAGGATGATGTCTGGCTGCCCTCGTTCCAGCCAGACGAGACCGCGGGCGGTAAGCCGCCGGGTCCCGGACACCCTGGCGCTGCCGCGGGCCTTCCGCAAGCGAGTCGTTTTCCCGAGGTGCCGTGTCCGCACGAAGAGCCTCGCAAAGTGCGTCGCCATAGCGAAATGCCCAGCCAGCACGCGGGCCTTTCGGCTGGGCGTTCGGCGGGCGGGCTCTCGGCGGGCGGGCTCTCGGCGGCGGGGAGTTCGGCGGCGGAGCGTTCGGTGGCGGAGCGTTCGGTGGCGTGGCTCTCGGCCGTGGGGCGTCGCTCGGTAATGGGGCGTTCGGTGGTGGGGCGTTCGGTGGTGGGGCGTTCGGCGGCGGCGCCCTCGGCCGCCAAGGCCGAGAGCCGCGCGGTCATCAGCGGGGTCGGGCAGTCGCCGATCGGCAGACGGCTCGGCCGCAGTGGCCTCGACCTGACGGTCGAGGCCGCGCTTGCGGCGATCGAGGACGCGGGGCTGACACGCGACGACATCGACGGGCTCGCGGCCCACCCAGGAGCGATGGTCGCGCCTGCCGGTTTTTCCGGCCCAGGTACACCGGAGGTGCAGGACGCCCTCCGGCTCAACCTGTCCTGGCACAGCGCGGGCATGGAAGGCCCGGCGCAGCTTGCTCCTGTGATCAATGCGGTCACCGCGGTCGCCGCGGGCCTGGCCAGGCACGTGCTCGTCTACCGGACCGTGACCGAGGCGACCGCGCAGGGCGGGGGCGGCAGAAGAGGCGTCGGAATCCCACCGGGCGGCGGCGCGGGCCTGGCTGAAAGCCACCGCAGGGTAACGGGATTCCTGCAGTGGAGCCTGCCATTCCATGCGTATTCGGCGGCGAACTGGATCGCCCTCTACGCCGCCGCGCATTTCCACCGGTACGGCACCACGAGCGAGCATCTCGCTCAGGTCGCCCTCAGCGCCCGGCGGTACGCCGCCATGAACAAGAGTGCGGTATTCACCGATCCGTTCACCCTCGACGACTATCTTGCCGCGCCGGTCATCACCTCGCCGTTCCGGCGCTACGACTGCGACGCCACCTGCGATGGCTCCACGGCCGTGATCGTGTCTGCGGCGGACACAGCGGCCGGGGCGGACATGCCCGTACGGTTCGAAGCCATGGGCGCCGCGATCCGCGGCCGGCCGTCGTGGGATCAGTGGGAAGACCTGACCACGATGGCGGCTCGGGATGCTGCAGCGCAGATGTGGTCCCGCACCGATCTTCGACCCGCAGACGTGGACACCGCGCAACTGTATGACGGGTTCAGTTTTCTCGCGCTGGCCTGGCTGGAGGCGCTCGGCTTCTGCGGGCCGGGGGAGGGCGGCCCGTTCCTCGGCGACGGAGCGAGGATTGCGCCCGGAGGCGAACTGCCCATGAACACCTGGGGAGGTCAGCTGTCTGGCGGGCGCCTGCACGGGTTCGGCCACTTGCACGAGGCCGTGCTGCAGTTGCGCGGCGGCGCGGGGGATCGACAGGTGCCCGGCGCACGGGTCGCCGTCGTATCGGCCGGCGGTGGGCCGGTCGCGGGCTGCGTCCTGCTCACCAGTGGCCGGTAAGGCTCGATTGCCTGGATGGCCGCTTGCGCTGCATGGCCGCTTGCGCTGCATGGCCGCTTGCGCTGCATGCGTTGGATGGCCGCTTGCGCTGGATGGCCGCTTGTGCTGGATGGGACTGAGGTGCCCGCTACCCGCCGGCGTCAGTAGAGTTCGCGCTCCAGCGGATCGCCTTTAAGGCAGCGGATGATCTCCTCAGTGGACGTCGTGTACCGCCGGGACTGGGCTGCCGTGACCCGGCGGTCGCACACACTGGCCATCGTGTCCCCGGTGGCACGCCCAAGCGGTGGCACGCCCAAGCGGTGGCACGCCCAGGCGGTCACCCAAGCGGTGGCACGCCCAGGCGGTGGCACACACGCGGCACATACAAGCGGCAGCAGACAATGAGACGTCCCGTGCCAAGGATCCGGTGGTGGCGACACACAATGGGCCACCACCGTGCCACAAGATCCGGGCGGTGCTGACACACAATGGGCCATTGTGTGTCGATATTGACACCCTATGGGCCATCGTGTGTCAGCCGCTTCGCGCGATCTTGAGGCCGGTGAGGGATTACGCGATGGTCAGATGCGCCGCCGACGGCGAGCCGGACCATTTTATGGACCGGTGCCGCTAGAACGTGCTGGCGGCGGGGCGGCGCCCGATTCGCTTGAACGACCGACGGGAGCGGCTCGCCCGGCTCTGCTTGACTTGCCGATCGGTCTCGGCCGCAGCTACCCAGTCATCGATCTGCTGCGCTGCAATGGCGCGGATGAACTCGGGATGCATGGTGTCCTCCGTGATTCCTGGCCGACCTGTTCGGCCCTGACACCATTCACATTCGTGCTAAGGCCCGAGCTGCCGCATCGGGCGGATGCCTAATATCAGCGGGTCCTCACCCCGGCCGCGGGACTAAGCCGGCTCCGCCCCGCCTGAGCCCGGCTAAGCCACGCCTAAGCCCATCGTTACAGCCCGTCTAAGCCCGTCCAAGGCCCGTCAAGAGCCCAAGGTCAGGAGGGCCCCGATGAACTCCGCCCGCGCCAGTCCCATGATCTCGGAGCGGCCGGGAATACCCCAAAGTCTCCGGATCATGGAATTCAGTGTCCGAGGCAGGCGTCGCGGCAAGGCCCCCAGTGGCCGTTGTCAGTTGGTGAAGTAACTGCTTCCGCCGCTCTGCGGGTCGGTCACCTGCGCGGTTACCGACACGGTCCCGAACCGGGCGAAGGTGAGCACGAGCGTGATGTCCTTGCCGCCCTGCATGTGCCCGGCGCCGGTGATGACCAGATGCGCGTCATTCGGCAGCAGCCGCACCGTGGTCGCCGCAGGAATGCTGATCGCCGTCACGGTCTTAGTCGTCACGCCCTGACCCGTGGGCGCGCGGAAGGCTACCGTGCCGCCGACGCTTGTGCGCGCCGCCACCAGGCGGTCGGGTGCGCCGTCGTTGCGGATGTCGAGGAACGCGACGGTCGTGTGGGGTGACGCTGCGGCGGGAAGCGGAACGTAGGCGCTGGTCACCGCGAGTGTGGCCGCGGCGGTAACGCCGGCCCTGGCAGTGCAGCCCGCGACGGCGGCGGTCAGCGCGCATACGGCCGCGACCGCCGCCGCCCACCGCCGCATAGCCCGCGGCCACCTCGTCATCCGCTATCCCATCATCGTCCGCGATTCATTCCTCATCCGATGTTCTCACGCCGGCGGTCCGGCAGGCACAGCGCCTAGGCGGCCGCACCCGCCAGCCAGCACCGCACCGCGCCGGCAGCCAGCCAGCCGCACCCGCCAGCCAGCACGCACCCGCCAGCCAGCACCGCACCAGCCAGCCACCACCGCACCCGCCAGCCAGCCACCACCGCACCCGCCAGCCACCACCGCACCCGCCAGCCCACCTGACGCTGGCGGCCGGCGAAACGGTCGGCGGGGGTCTTAGGGACCTTGACGGGACCATAGGCCCGTTGACCACGTCGCAAGGGCCTGCTCAAAGTGGGAGAAAAGACCATCATCAGCCGACCGGCTGACGCACTGGAACAACCAGCCGACAGGCCAAGCTCCCGCCCGTGAGCGTGACCAAGGCACAGGGAGGGGCCCCGATGACGAATCTGGCCGTAAATCTCGAGCAGACCGCGGCACGTTACCCGGACCGGATCGCAGTGCGCCTGGACGAGCAGGTGCTGACCTACCGTGAGCTGGACGACAAGAGCGCCAGGGCAGCGTCCTGGTTGCTTGGCCGCGGGATCGCGCCAGGCGATCGGGTCGGCCTCATGCTCCCGAACGTGCCGGAGTTCGTGATCCTCTACTACGGGATCCTGCGCGCCGGCGCCATCGTCGTCCCGATGAACCCGCTGCTCAAGGCCCGCGAGGTCGAGTACTACCTGAACGACTCGCAGACGTCGCTAGCGCTCGCCTGGCATGGGATCGCAGAAGAGGCTGGCGAGGGCGCCAAGCGCGCCGGAACCGACTTTGCCGGCATCGAGACAGAAGCACTGGCCGCGACGCTTGGCGGCTGCGAGCCCGCGACCGCGTTCGCGCACAAGGAGCCGTCCGACACCGCGGTCATCATCTACACCTCGGGCACGACAGGTCAGCCTAAGGGCGCCGAACTCACCCACAGCAACCTGGAGACCAACGTCGAGGTCACCAGCGGCACGCTGCTGTACCTGCGGCCCGATGACGTGATGTTCGGCGCGCTGCCCCTCTTCCACTCCTACGGGCAGACCATCGCAATGAACTGCGCGATCGCCGGCGGTGCGTGCCTGACTCTGATCACGCGTTTCGAGCCGGTCCATGCGCTGGAGATCATCAAACGCGACCAGGTGACCGTCCTGCCAGGCGTCCCCACGATGTACGCGGCAATCCTGCACTACGCGGGGGGCAGCGCGGGCGACGTGGCCAGCCTGCGGCTATGCGTCTCCGGCGGCGCGGCAATGCCGGTCGAGCTGCTGCGCGCCTTCGAGAAGGCGTTCGACTGCATGATTCTCGAGGGCTATGGCCTGTCGGAGACCTCCCCGGTGGCCTCCTTCAACCACCCGGACCGCGCTCGCAAGCCCGGCACCATCGGCCAGGCGATCTCCGGCGTCGAGATGCGAGTCCAGGACAACGACGGCAAGCCGGTACCGCGGGGCGAGGTGGGCGAGATCGCGATCCGGGGCGACAACATCATGAAGGGTTACTGGCAGCGCCCGAACGAAACCGCGGAGGCGATAGTCGACGGCTGGTTCCGCACCGGTGACCTCGGCCGCGAGGACGGGGAGGGCTACTTCTCGATCGTCGACCGCAAGAAGGACATGATCCTGCGCGGCGGGTTCAACGTTTACCCGCGCGAAGTCGAGGAGGTCCTCTACGAGCACCCGGCCGTTGCGGAGGCCGCGGTGATCGGCATCACCGACGACATGCTCGGCGAGGAGGTCGCCGCGGTGGTGGTGCTCAAGCCCGGCGCGTCCGCGACCCCGGAAGAACTGCGCGAACACGTGAAGAACCAGCTCGCCGCGTACAAGTACCCGCGCTCCGTCTGGATAGTGCCCGAACTGCCGCACGGTGACACCGGCAAGATCCTCAAGCGCGCTATTGTCGTACCGCCGCGACCATAGGCGCGGCGCGAGGCGCGCACGGTCCAGGATGGTGACTGGTGCGGGCCGCGGACGCGGGAACTGATCCATAACGGCTGCGCGGGCTGCGTCCATGCCGAAGCCGTGGCGCAATTGCTGGGGTCAGGACGTGTCCCGCGGATCTCTGGCGGCGCGAAGGCGCCGTCCGCGACCCCAGGCGGGCGAGGGGGTCGTGGACGGCACTGTCGTCGTCGCCGATAGCTCCACTATCGGCTCCTTCTCCGCCTTGCCGGTCGCCGCCTGGATCACCGCCCGCACCCACCGAGATCTACGAGGCACGCCCTAGCTGCGGGGGCAGGCGGCCCCCTACAGCCAGCCGGCGCGCGCGCCGGTGAGCGGCTCGCCGGTTGGCGGCGTGCCGAGCTCACCGGCTCGCACCTTCCCGAGCAGCCGTTCGGTCGCGCCGACGACTTCCTCAACGCTGCCACGGAGGCTCTCGGCGTCCCGGGAAATCGTCTCGTCGACGGGAACGCCGGCCCGCTCGAGTACCCCTTCGAGGTCAGCGAGCTGAGCGCCGAGCCACTCGAGCGGATTCGCCGTCAGTTCCCTGGCGAAGACCCGGCTGCCGGGTTCCCAGCCGCGGAAGGCCGGGTGATGGTGGGTCCTGTCGAAGCTGCGTGGTGGACCGGCCACCGATTCGAGCAGGTCAACCCGCCAGATCGGCTGGCCGACCTCGATCGGCTGCGCTGAGTAGATCGAGCCCTTGAGCTCGCCACGGTCGAGCATCCGGACTTCGAGCCGGACGCCGCGCTCGGCGCCCTCCTGGCCCTTGCCCGGATTCGGATCGACAAAGTACAGGTCGCTCACCACGACGCCGATCCGCTCGAAGCCAAACGCATAGAGCATGCCTGAGCCCTCCTACGATCACTTTGCTGCAGGTTCCTGACGGCTGCTTCGGCCGCGTCGCTGGCGTCGGTGCCCACGCTTCCTTCCTGCGAGTGCGCTGTCAACGAGCCGGCCGAAGGCCCGGCGGGCCGCTACCTCTCAAGCCAGACAGTTGTCCCCATTGGTCTAGACATGTGGCAGCTGGCTGGAGCCCGCGCCCGCGGCGTGATGTAATCTACGTTGGCGACTCATTTAATCGGAAATGAACGGAGTCCACTGCATGCGGACCTCTCTCACCTCCGTAGCGGCCAAGAAAGCAGCGGCCAAGAAAGTCGCGGTCAAGAAAGTCGCGGCCAAGAAAAGAGCCGTCAAGGTCCTGGGTATTGCCGCAGCGGCCCTTGCCGCGGCGAGTGTCGTCGCAGGTTGCGGCTCGTCGTCGGCGGCCTCTAGCGGCAGCAGCAGCAGCCCGGTGACGCTCCATCTCGGTTACCTGACGAACATCACTCACGCCACCGCGCTCGTCGGGGTCCAAAACGGCATCTTCGCCAAGGACCTCGGCACCGGGGTCACGCTGAAGACCGAGACCTACAACGCGGGCCCCGACGAGGTCACGGCGCTATTCTCCGGCGCACTCGACGCCGCTTACATCGGCCCGGGCCCGGCGATCAACGCCTGGCAGAAGTCGCAGGGCCAGGCGATCCGGATCATCTCGGGCGCGGCCTCAGGCGGCGCCTCGCTCGTGGTTAGGAAGGGCATCACGTCGGTGCCGGCCCTCAAGGGCAAGACGCTCGCCACCCCGCAGCTCGGCAACACGCAGGATGTGGCGCTGCGGTACTACCTGCTGCAGCACGGGCTGAAGACGGACACCCAAGGCGGCGGCGACGTGCACATCAAGCCGCAGACGAACTCGATCACCGTGCAGGAGTTCAAGTCGGGCCAGATCGACGGCGGCTGGCTGCCCGAGCCGTACGCGACTCAACTCGTGCAGGCCGGCGGGACCAAGCTGGTCGACGAGCGCAGCCTGTGGCCAAACGGGCAGTTCGCCACCACCCTGCTCGTCGTGCGGACAGCATTCCTGCAGCAGCATGCAGCCGTCGTCGCCAAGCTCCTGAAGGGCCAGGTCGACGCGAACGCCTACATCAACAAGGATCCCGCTGCCGCGCAGGCGGCTGCCAACGCCGAGCTGACCGCGATCACAGGCAAGGGCCTCAAGGCCAAGGTGATGAGCGCCGCATTCAAGGAGATCACCTTCACCAACGATCCGATCGCCTCGTCGCTGCAGACGGGCGCGCAGCACGCGGAGAAGGTCGGGCTGCTCAAGCCGGTCAACCTCAGCGGGATATTCGTCCTCGCCCCGCTCAATAAGGTGCTGGCCGCGGCTGGAGAGCCCGCGGTGTCGTCATCGTGAGCATGGCCGGACCGCGCGAGGCGGCAGTCAAGCAACGCGGGAACTCGGCCGCGCGGATCGCGCCGGACGGCAGTGCGGTCCGGCTGTCTGATATGTCGAAGGTGTATGGGCGGGGCAGCGGGGCTCTGCTCGCGCTCGACCGGGTGTCGCTGAGCGCGAGCAGAGGCGAGTTCGTTTGCCTGCTCGGCGCCTCCGGCTGCGGCAAGAGCACCCTGCTGTCCATCGTCACCGGCCTCGATGAGGCGTCGGCGGGCACGGTCGAGGTGGCTGGCCGCAGCACCCTGATGTTCCAGGAGCCCGCCCTGTTTCCCTGGCTCACCGCGGGACGCAACGTCGAGCTCGGCCTGCGCGGCGGATCGATGCCGGCGAAGCAGCGGCGCGAGCGCGCCGACGAGCTACTCGCGGCAGTGCACCTGGCCGGGCTCGGTGGCAAGCGGCCGCATGAGCTGTCCGGCGGGATGCGGCAGCGGGTGGCGCTCGCCCGCGCGCTCGCCCAGGACGTGGACGTGCTCGCCATGGATGAGCCATTCGGCGCGCTCGACGCGATGACGCGTGACCTCTTGCACGACGAGCTCGAGCGGATCTGGCTGGAGCGCGGCCTGACCGTGCTGTTCGTGACGCACAACGTGCGTGAGGCGGTCCGGCTGGGTGACAAGGTGGTGCTGCTGAGCAGCCGCCCGGGCACGGTGATCGAGGAATATCCGGTAGACGCGCCACGCCCGCGCCTGATCGATTCGCCCGAGGTGTCCGGGCTGGCCGCCAAGATTACCGAACGGCTTCGCGAGGAGGTAACGCGTCATGGCGGTTGACACGCTCGCCGGGCTCGATGTCCTCCAGGGAGCCAGGGACGCGGGTCCAGGCGCGGGGCGCGCCGCCCGGGTATGGTCAGCGACGTGGCCGAAGCTGCTCGCGCTCGGCCTGGTGGTCGCGGTGTGGCAGCTCGTCGTCTGGTCAGGCTGGAGGCCGACGTACGTGCTGCCGGGCCCGCGGGCGGCGTTCGGGGAACTGTGGGACGAGGCGCACCACGCTGTGCTGTGGAAGGCCATCGCGATTACGATGCGCCGCGCCGTGACCGGCTTCGCGTTCGCCGTGGTGATCGGGTCGGCCATTGGGCTGGCCGTGTCACGGTTCCGCGTGCTGCGCGCTGCCATCGGCTCACTGATCACGGGTGTCCAGACGATGCCCTCGATCGCCTGGTTTCCCCTCGCGATCCTGGTTTTCCAGCCCAACGAAACCGCGATCTTCTTCGTCGTCGTGCTTGGTGCCGCGCCGTCCATCGCGAACGGCCTGATCTCGGGGGTCGACTACACGCCTCCGCTGCTGCTGCGGGCGGGTAAGGTTCTCGGCCTCCGCGGCCTGGCCCTGTACAGGCATGTGATCGTGCCAGCCTCGCTGCCTGCCTTCGTTGGTGGGCTCAAGCAGGGCTGGGCATTCGCCTGGCGCAGCCTGATGGCGGGTGAATTGCTCGTCCTCATCGCGCACGAGCCGTCCATCGGCGTGCTGCTCGAAAATGACCAGAACACCAGCTCGGCGCAGGCGGTGATCGCGATCATGATTGTCATCATCGTGATCGGGATGGCCGTGGATTCATTGTTCGGTGCGGTCGACCGCGGAATCCGCCACCGTAGGGGCATTACCGCCAGCAGCGCCGCCGGATAGCGCCGCCGGATACGCGACCATTGCACGGCCCCGCCTTAAGCTTGCTATTTAGCCTCTGCTGTCCCGCTTGTCACGGATGGCCGGTTTTGTCCGGTGTGTCACAGTGACAAGAGGGCGGCCACCTCGTGATCATCTTCGGGTTCTACCAGGAGCTCAAAATGGAGGCGGTGGCCGTGGCAATCGGTATCACGTGGCAGGGAGGACGCCGAGCCCGCAGGCGAGGCCGCGGCCGGAGGCGGGAGGCCCCTGGAGCGGCTGGGGCCTTCCGCGGCGAGGTGTACAGGTGCCTCAGCAGGCGCGGGGATGCGCCGTTCGAGCTGTCCGCCGCGACGCTGTGCGCGCACGGGCCGGTGCGGACGCTGGCAGGGTTATCCCTGGCCCGGAGCAGCTGCGCGGCCATGGCGCACTATAGGACGCGATGAATGCCGGCCGGGTCGATATCGCGCGTGAGGGCGCCATCCGTTGCGAATGTTGCCATCGCTGCGCATGTTGCCATCCATGTGCGGGGTTGCCATCGGTGCGCGGCGTCGCCATCGGTGCGCGAGGTTGGCCATCCGTGCGCCGTGCGCCAGCCGCGCACCCTCACTGAGCGTGTGCCCCGATGGGCACATCTGGAATTTGCCAATTGGTGATGTGACGATGCCTGACGGCCGAGGCGCGGCAGCATAGCATCAGATCGCGGGACAAAGGGCCCTTCCGCTGTACCCAAGGAGCTTTTTTTGGGTATGGGGGGGAAGGTGGTGGCATCGCCATACGGAGGCTGGTCATGGCAACCAGGGGCGACGCTTATTGGAACGAGAGGGATCAGCGCGGCGGAGCTGTGGGGGCCGAGCGCGGCAGCGCGAGGCCGACGGCAGATGCCCGGGCGGCGGCGCGTGCTGCCCGGATCGCCGACCGGTACCACCTTGAGGACCGGATAAGCGAAAGCGGCCAATCGACGTTGTGGCGCGCTTTTGACGACGTACTCGGGCGCCCGGTGACGGTCCGCACCTTCCGGCCGGGATTCGCGGGGGCAGCCGACGTGGTCGCGGCCGCGCGCGCTGCTTGCCGGGTGCCCGATCACCGGCTGGTGCAGGTGTTCGACGCTCATGTTGCCGCCGATGGCGCGTACATCGTCACCGAGTGGCCTGCCGGGGAGAATCTCGAAGACCTGCTCTTGCTCGGCCTGCTTGACGTCGGGTGGGTCACGAGCATCGTTGCTGAGGTGGCCAGCGCGCTCGCCGCCGCACACGCGGCAGGGATCGCGCACCTGCGCCTCACCCCGCGGTCAGTGGTCTGGAGCCGCGACGCCGGAGTGAAGATCCTCGGCCTCGGCGTCGACGCGGCGCTGGCCGCCGCGGACGCTGCTGCTGCTGCGGCGGCGGCGGCGGACGGAGCTGTGCCGGGCGCTGCTGGTGCGGACGCTGCTGTGCCGGGCGCGCCGTTGCGGGGTGCGGCTGCGGACAACGCTGCCGTCGCAGACGCGGCGTTGGCCCACGTGGCTCCGGGCCGTGCTGTGCCGCGCCGTGCTGTGCCGGGCAGCGCCGCGCCGGGCAGTGCCATGCCGGGCAGTGCCGTGCCGGGCAGCGCCGCGCCGGGCAGCGCGATCCCGGGCAGTGCCATGCCGGGCAGCGCCGCGCCGGGCAGTGCCATGCCGGGCAGT
The DNA here is from genome assembly GCA_963727015.1 of uncultured Actinomycetota bacterium. Classification (GTDB taxonomy): domain Bacteria; phylum Actinomycetota; class Actinomycetes; order Streptosporangiales; family Streptosporangiaceae; genus DATFVJ01. The sequence continues at coordinate 379,883 of CAVSEV010000015.1, forward strand.
GCCGCGCCGGGCAGTGCCATGCCGGGCAATGCCGCGCCGGGCAGCGCGATCCCGGGCAGTGCCATGCCGGGCAGTGCCATGCCGGGCAGTGCCATGCCGGGCAGTGCCATGCCGGGCAGTGCCATGCCGGGCAGCGCCATGCCGGGCAGTGCCATGCCGGGCAGCGCCGCGCCGGGCAGCGCGATCCCGGGCAGTGCCATGCCGGGCAGTGCCGCGCCGGGCAGCGCCGCGCCGGGCAGCGCCGCGCCGGGCAGCGCTGTGCGGGGGAGCGCTGCCCCGGCGCATGCCGCACAGGAAATGGCGGAAGCAGCCGCAGCAGCGGCAGCACTTGCCGATACGCGCGCGCTTGGCCAACTGCTCTACGCCGCCCTTACCGCATGCTGGCCCGGACAGCAGCAGACCGCGCTGCCTCGGGCACCGCACCGTGACGGGCGTCCGTACCGCCCTCGCCAGGTCCGGGCCGGGGTGCCGGCCCGGATCGACGAGATCACCTGCCGCGCGCTTTTCGCGCCGCTGCCGCGCGATCCGGCGCCGATCACCAGCCCTGGCCAGCTCGCGGAAGTGCTCACCGGCGCGCTGCACTACGAATCGCGGCCGCCCGCCAGCGCCGTGCCGCTCGGCGCCACGTTCATCGACAGCATGGACGGCACCGTCGCGGCCGGGAGCACGGGCGGGTTCGAAGCTGCCGCGATCGGCCACCCGGCGTGGCCGCGGCGCCGCCGCCGGGTCCGGACGCTCGCCGCGGGCGGGGTGCTCGGCGCGCTCTTCTTCCTCGACTCCGCGATCATCGGCATCAGCCTCTTGGGAGCCACGCACGCCCCGAACATCGTCCGCCCCGTCGCCCACACCCAGCAGCCCGCGCCGCGGCCACACCGGCAGCCAGGCCGCCTGCTCGAACCGGTCAGCGCCGAGGCGTTCGACCCGTACGGGGGCGGCGGGGACGAGAACAACGAACTCGCACCCGCGGCGATCGACGAGAACGAAAGCACGGCCTGGCACACCGACTGGTACACGACGCCGCTCTTCGGGAACCTCAAGACCGGTACAGGCCTGGTTGTGGACATGGGACGCTCGGTAACGATCACCAGCGTCCGCGTCCTGCTCGGCTCGATCCCCGGCGCCAACGTTCAGCTCAGGATCGGTGACAGCGCGGACGCGCTCGGCGACATGGGGGTGGCCGCGAAGGCCTGGGACGTCGGCGGCCAGATCAGCCTCCGTCCGGCCGCCGCGTACCGCGGCCGGTACGTGCTCATCTGGTTCACGAAGCTGCCACCGGACGGCGGGGTCTTCCAGGCCGACATCTACGAAGTCGCCGCGTACGGCTCCTGACCGGGCTTGGCGGCGCCCCAGAGCCAGCAGCGCCGCGGATCGCGTGTGCTATAGCACACGCGATCCGCGGCACAAGTAGTTGTCCACAGCCACGCGGCCACGACGACCGGGCGGCGACGCGGCTGTCGTAGCGCTTGGCGCCATGGGGCACCTGTTGTGGCAGTGCGGCCCGGGGGCGACCCGCCGTACCGCCGCCGCGCTTCGGGTGGCGCGCCACGCGGCAGCCGTTAAGTTGGGCAGTGCTGTTCCGGGTGACCTCTTGACCCCTGCGGCAAGGTCGCGGGCGCGCGGGGCCTTGGAACGGACTTTACGCGGGCCGGATCGCGCACACTGGATAGTGGGTAGAGGCGGAGACGTGCTCCCGCCGAACGAAAGGGTGGCGGATATGTCGAACCGGATGAAGTTCGTCATTGGCGGGGTAGTGCTCGGCCTCCTTGCCATGCTGTTTCTCCCGGACTGGGTGGGATTGTTGATCATCGCGGCCGCGATTGCCATCCCCGTCGCGGGTTATCTCATGCTCGATCCATCGCAGCGGCGCCGGCTGCGCCGATCGGGCCAGAAGCGGCTCGACCGCTGACGCCGGTGCACGACCTGGACTAACGCGGCGGCCGCGCGCGCCGTCCCTGGGGCTGGCGGCGGCCGGCCGCGCGATCGCAGCTTGGTCGCCGCCACGGTCCTGTTGACCCCGGCTGCTGCCGACTGGGTCAGGCGCCCGCCGCACCGCTGGTCAACTTGGCGGTACCGGCCCGCAGCGCGTCAAGCGCCTGGGCGGTTGCGGCGCCGAGATCGTGGCGCCGCGCGAGCCACCCGAGGTCGTTGTAACCGAGCCAGACCTGGCCGCTCTCATCTTCCCAGGCGAGTGCCTTCAGCGGCAGGTCGATCCCCGCGGCCTGGCGCTCCTGCATGAGTGGCGTGCCCCCCTTTGGATGGCCGAAGATCAGCAACTCGGTTGGCCGAAGCTGCATGCCAGCCTCGTGCGCGCCCTTAGCATGATCAATCCTCGCGAACACCAGAAGTCCCGCAGCGGTGACCGCTTCCGCGAGCCTGTCGATCGTCTGCGATACGGAGAACTGGCTCTCCATCGTGATCAGTCCGTCGCTCGTCATGTGACCTCCACGCTGGCTCCCGGCATTGTCCCGCGCGATTGTCCCGCGCGCGCGTCTCCGCGGCGCATCCGGGTGGCGATACGTTCCCGCCTCATGATCGCGATGGCGTGGCGGCAGCGAAACCGCTGGATCGCAGCCACATTTCTGCTGAAATAAGCGGACAATAAAACGACGCTAGGCCGCCGGCGGATCATTGTGCCGCACAAGTGGCAGCCGGAGTACATCTGAAATTCTCGACGGGCTGCGCGCGGAATGCAGTAACGAGGTTACTCGGGGATGCTGGAGCGGTATCGTGTCGCGCGTTGCGGGCTTAGGGCTGGGATTGGACCGGGGCAAAAGATCTAATCAGGCCGGACACATGCAGTTCTGCCCGAACGTGCGTAGTTCCGTCCTTGTCGACCGGATTGGCGACAGCCATTCCGGCATTCCGCGTCACCTCTTGGAGGCCGATTCCCATGTCACTGGTGCTTCGCCGTCCTGCGGCCGCCTTCCTGCTCGCGGGCCTGGCCCTGGCGGGTTGTGGCGGTGGGTCAGGGACGTCCGCCACAGCCAGTCGCGCCTACCCAGAGGCCGCCAAGAGCGCCCGCCAGATCGTCGCTGACGCGCAGCAAGCCACCAAGGGTGTCAAGACCTTCCACGTCGCTGGCGCGATAAGGCAGGCGAACGAGGGCTTCAGCATGGACCTTCATTTCGACGGCACGTCAGGAGCGTACGGATCGGTCACCTATGCCGGGGTTCCGTTTCAGGTCATGCGGATCGGCTCGGCCATGTATTTCAAGGCTCCGGCCACGTTCTACGCAAAGACAGGCTCGCCCAGCCGGGTGGCTTCGATGATCGCCAACCGATGGATCAAGGCACCTGCCGCTGGTTCCAGGCTAAGGCGGTTCGCCAGCCTTACCTCTGGCGCACAATTCTTCGGCGGCATACTCGGTTCCGCCGCCGCGGTGGGCATGGTTAAGGTTCCCGGCGTCCAGGTAATTGGTGGCATTCCGGCCGTCGCACTCACCGACCAAAAAGACGGCAGCAGGCTCTACATCGCGGTCCGAGGGCCGGCGCTGCCCCTCAGGATCGACGGCCCGCCCGGCACCGGTTCGATGAGCATCGCGGCATATGGCCAGCCGGTCACGCTTGTCGCGCCGCGGGCGCTCGAACTCGGCGGCGTCAAGGCGTGACAAGTCGGCTGCTGTCGCCGTCGGCGCGGTTGCCGCGGTGCGGCGCTGCCTCGTTTTTGCCGCCTCACGTCCTTGTGTTCCCGGTTTCCGCGGTGCCCGCGGTGCCCGCGGTTTCTGCGGTTTCTGCGGTGCCTGTGGTGCCTGTGGTGCCCGCGGTTTCCGCGGTGCCCGCGGTTTCCGCGGTGCCCGCGGTGTCCGCGCGGGCAAGAAACCGGATTCTGGCGGCGCGTGCGTCCCAGGAATAGACGACAGCGGTGTGAGCGATGAAGTCGTGCAATGCCCGGTTCTGGCGCTGGAAGACGATGCCGACGAGGCCAAGGCCGAACAGCAGGAAGCTCAGCGGCAGGGCGAGAGTGCGGACGACCGCCCGCCGCCAGCCGGCGTGCGTACCGTCCTTCGCGACGACCCGTATGCCGAGCACGGCCATGCCGAGGCTCTTGCCGCTCAGCGACCAGGGATAGGCGAAATAGGCGAATAGCCATAGCACGTATGCCACTGCGACGACGATGTTTGCCCTGCTATAGCTCACCGATTGGCCGGTGATGACGGTCGCAGCGTACGAAATGGCGGCGAGCGCGAGCGTGAACGCGCCGCCGCTCGCGGCCATGTCGATCACGAACGCGGCGAGTCGTGACACGCCGCCCGCGTAGTGACCGTGCAGGCTGGTCCACGCCCCCCGCCTGGTTCTGGCTCGGGTGGCGCTGGCGTCTCGGTGCGCGTGAGGGTCGGGTGGGATGGTGATCCGCGCTGCGTTCGCGCCGCGCGGCGGTTCGGCGTCACCCCGCGCGGCGGATTGCCGCGGCGGCCCGGCGGCGCGCTGCGGCCGGCCGTCAGGCGGCTGGGTAGCTGACTGCGGCATGCTGGCACGCAGCGACATGCCTGCTGAACGCGGCGCCGCGGGTGGTGGTGACGTGTCCTGGTGCGGCGTAGCTGGCTCTGTCGGCATCGCGGCGCTCTGCAGCGGGCCGGCTGGGCGCGGCGGCGCGGCCGCGGTCGGCCCGCGCGCGTCGAGCGGCGAACTCGCCGGGTGCGGCGGGAGGGCTGCGGGTGGTGACGTGTCCTCGTGCGGCGTATCTGGCTCCGTCGGCATCGCGGCGCTCTGCAGCGGGCCGGCTGGGCGCGGCGGCGGGGCCGGGGTCGGCCCGCGCGCGTCGAGCGGCGAACTCGCCGGGTGCGGCGATACTGCCGCTGCAGGTACAACGGCCGCACCGGGCAGCACCGCCCCGGCAGCAGGACTACCCTCGTGCATCGCATGAGCAGGCGCCTGCGGCCGCGCGCTCTTGCGGCGCTCCATCCGCCACACCACTCGGTCGGCGAACTGGTCGATCATGACTGCCTGGGCACGCAGCGCGTCCAGTGCCTCGCTCGCGAAGCCGCCGGTCGACTTGGCGATGATGCTTCCAAGATCCGTTTGGCCGACAAGCGTGTCGACATCGATGCGATTGACGAGGTAGTTCACGTCCACGCGGTCGAGCAGGCCGTCCACGTCAACCCGCTGCACGATCGCGTCCACGTCGACACGCTCCATCAGGCCATCCACGTCGACCTGGTTGAGCAGTCGGTCAACGTCCACGCGGTCGAGTATTTCGGTCACGTCGACGCGGTCGAGCACGCGGTTGACATCAATCTGATCGAGGGCGGCGGTCAGGTCGATCTGGCGGATGATTTCGTTGATGTCCAGCGCTTGGACGACAATGTCGATGACGCGCTCGGCGACAGCCTGGGCGAGCGTCTCCATGGGATCGGTGACCCGCCGCCCAGCGGAACGCAATCGATCAAACGGATCCACGACATTAAGTATGGCCGCCGCGCCCCGTACGGATCGCCCTCAGGGGGCGATCCGCGAAAAGCGAGCGCCGCCGCCGCTGTCCGCTCGGCCCGACGTCGTGGCCAAGGTGGGGGTTCCAGACGATGGGTCATGGCGCCGCTACGCCGGACCCGTACGCCCCGGCGCGTACTCCCTTCCTCGCCACGATTCGGGCGTAGCTCCATGATCGTGGTGCCTTAGCCGTCATATGAGCGGGCGAGGTACCACGATCATGAGACGAGACCGCCAGGCGGTGATCATCGCCGCGGGGGCGGGCGATGTGCTCTGGCGCCGGGGCGATGTGCGGCGCATCGGCTTTGGTCGCGGGCATCCGATCCTCGGGCGGCGGCACCAGGCTGCCGACTCGGTGAAGCGGAGTGCGCCGCCTCCGGGGGAGGCAGGGGAACGCGGTTCGTAATTCTCAACAAAAACAGTTGACTTAGTCTGGAATCTCGCGCACGATAATGGCGTGATTTGCACCGAGCTTCGACTCGTCGCTCGCCTGCACGTTGATCTTCGCCGGCAGGCAAGCGCCATGTGTCCGCGCCCGCCCCGCGGCCGCGGGCCGCTCAGCCGGGACCGCTCAGCCGCGGGCTGCTGAGCCCGAGTTGCTCGGTCCGAGTTGCTCGGTCCGAGTCGCTCAGTCCGACCGGCGGCCGTTGAATGATCTTCCGTCAGGACCGGATGCGCCACCGTGGCCTGCGGCCCGCCTGAGATTTGGGCGCGGGCGGGCCGTGTGGTCCAAGCCCGAGCATGCGGTCCAAGCCCGAGCAGCGCGGTTCCAAAACCCGAGTAGTGCTGCGCAGCCTCAGGAAGACATCGACCAGTTCACCAGGGCCGCCTGACGGCGTGCGGCCGTGGTCGGCACCCGGTATGCCGGAGTTGGTCAAGGGCCGGCTGACGGCGTGCGGTCCTGGTCAGCATCGACATGCCACAATAGTCACAGCAGAAACAACAGCCACAACAGATCCGGGCGTGGTGTCGTCATTCCCATGATCGTTGGCTCCTAGGGTGGGCTATAGCCCCCCTAATGTTCCGTCGATCATGGTCGGCGAACCATGTGTGGCGCCTATCCGACCATGCGCCCCGTAGCCCGGATCGTCAAAGACCGCCTGATGGCGTGCGGCCCCGCGCTCAAAGCACGAACCCTGCGAACGTTCGTCGGCTCTCACGCGAAGAGGTCCTCTCGTGTCCACTCCCACACGCGCTCGGTCGTCATCCACGCGCGCACCAGCGACGGCCGAGGATGGCTCGCCGGTGTCCGCAGTGGCCGGTGCGGCCAGCGGCGTCGACACACTGGCTGGCGCGCAACCGGTAGCGGCGCAACCGGTAGCGGCGCCACCCGTAGCAGCGCCACGTGTAACAGCGCCGCCGGTAACGGTGCGATCCGGCAGTGAGCGCGCGAGGCCGGGTATCCGCTTGCTCCCGGGCCGATGGTGGAAACGCCTGCTCAGCCCGCTCGCCGTCATCGCGGCATGGCAGTTGGTGAGCACCTTCGGGATCGTGTCAGCGCAGAAGCTACCGCCGCCGACAAGGATTTGGAGCACTGCGGTCAGCCTCACCACGACCAACTCGGCGGCCTACGGGACTTTGCAGGGCGCGATGGTCGTCTCGCTAGAGCGAATGGCGATCGGCTTCACGCTCGGCGCGGTCGTCGCGGTATCCCTCGCCCTCATCGCCGGGCTCAGCACGCTCGGGGAGAACTCGGTCGACCCGCTGATGCAGATGCTGCGTACCGTGCCCCTGTTCGGCCTGATACCGGTTTTCATCGTCTGGTTCGGGATCGGCCAGTTGCCCAAGGTCCTGCTGATTGCCCTCGGTGCCGCCATTCCCCTCTACCTCAACACCTTCTCAGGAATCCGCGGGGTTGACGCCAAGCTGGCCGAACTCGGCAAGGTTCTCCAACTCAGCAAGATCGAGCTGATCAGGCACATTGTGCTGCCCGGCGCCCTGCCACAGGCGCTCGTCGGCCTGCGGCAGAGCCTTGGCGTGGCCTGGCTCGCGCTCGTGGTGGCCGAGCAGGTCAACGCGAACGCCGGGCTCGGCTACATGATCAGCCAGGCGACGCAGTTCCTGCAGAACAACGTGATCTTCGTAGCCCTGCTCGTCTACTGCGTGCTTGGCCTACTGACCGACGCTCTCGTCCGGATGCTTGAGAGGAGGGCACTTGCATGGCGCCGCGGATTCCTAGAGCAATGAGACACGCGGAAGCTCGGCCGGCAGCGGAGCCCGCGGGACAGCCCGCAGCCGAGTGCGGTGAGCCGGCAGCGGAGCCCGCGGGACAGCCCGCAGCCGAGTGCGGTGAGCCGCAGCGGAGCCCGCGGGACAGCCCGCAGCCGAGTGCGGTGCGGCAGCGGAGCCTGCGCGGGACAGCCAGCGAGCCCGGCGGGACAGCGCAGCCGAGCCCGCACGACAGCCCGCAGAACAGCCCGCACGTCACCTCATTGATCGACCCCCGCGCGGCTCTGTCGCGCAGGTCCGTTGCCTCTCTCGCGCCTTCGACGGCCGCCGCGTGCTCGACGGCCTCGACCTCGAGATCGCGTCCGGCGAGTTCGTCGTCATGATCGGGCGGAGCGGTTCTGGCAAGTCCACACTGCTGCGCGCGCTTGCTGGGCTGGACCCCGGGGTGACAGGCGAGCTTGCCGTCTCCGGTGCGGTCGCGATGGCGTTCCAGGAGCCGCGGCTGGTGCCATGGAAGCGGGTCCTGGCCAACATCTGCCTCGGCCTGAAGACAGGTTCGTCCGTGCGCCTCGTCGTTGTCGTCGGCAATCCGAAGCCGGCGTCCAGAACCTACACGGTGGCTGCCGCCGCGGCCCGTGCCGTGGCACTAGCCACGGGCAGCCACGGCGAACCCGAGATGATCGACTTGTCGGGTCTCGCGCCGCGGCTGCTCATCGCCGCGCCATCCGCGGCGGTCGAGGACGCGCTCGACCAGGTGAGCAGGGCTGACCTGCTGCTTGTGGCAAGCCCCACCTTCAAGGGCACCTACACGGGGCTGCTCAAGGTGTTCCTCGACCTGTTGCCGCACCGAGGGCTCGAATCGGTGACCGCCCTGCCCCTGCTCGTCATGCGGGCACCGCAGCACGCGCTCGCCGTCGAGGTTCACCTGCGCCCGCTCCTCGTCGAGCTCGGCGCGAGTGTGCCCACACCTGGGCTCGCGGTGCTCGAATCAGATCTCGGGCGGCTCGGCGAGATCGTGGTGCCGTGGGCGGCGAGCGTAGCGAACGCGCTCGCAGGCCCCAGGTTGGCCGGTGCCACGTAGTGAGACAGGGATAACAGGACTTGGCCCTAACGGCTGCCGCGTGGCGCGCCGCGTTAACACCGGCGCGGGCCGCGGCCCGCTGCGGTCGCGCGCGTGGTTGGCCCGTAGGGCCCGTAGGGGGCGCTCCAGCGCCCCCTACGGGCCCTACAGGCCAACGATCAGGATGGGTGCTGCCTGGCACACCTAGCGCACCCCGCGCAGCCGTTAAGGGAATCTCTTGATCTTGTGTCTCAGGCTCGCGCGCTCGCCCGCCGGCCCCGGACAGTGACGAGGATCACCAGCAGGGCGCACACGTCGAAGATCGTTGCGACGCCGAATGAACTGGCCATGCCGTGGGTCAGGACATGATGGGCCTGCTCGAGCGGCGCGGCGCCGGGGACCGGATGGGCCGCCGCGTTCCTGCTCGCGGTGCCGAACACGGTGACCAGAATGGCGAGGCCGAGCGCACCGCCGACCTGCTGCATCACGTTAACCATGCTGGACGCGGCGCCGGAATTCTCCGGCCTGACGCCGGCGAGCGACACCGTGGTCAGCGGCACGAACGCGACACCCATGCCGATCCCGAAGATCAGCATCGGACCGGCGACGCCCGGCAGGTAGCCGGTGGCGGGCGACACCTGCGCCAGCCACGCCATTCCGGCGATGACGGGCAGCAAGCCCAGCGCGATGAGCCGCTTCGGGCCGAAGCGCGGTATCAGCCTGGGCGCCGCGCGCGACACGGCGAACAGTGCTGACCGTCATCGGCAGGAAGGCGATCCCGGCCCGCAGCGGGCTGAAGCCGAGGACCTCCTGCACGAACTGGGTGACGAAGAAGAACATCCCGAACATGCCGGCGACGAGAAGCAACCTTGCGAGGAAGGAACCGGACCGGCCAACATCGGTGAATAGCCCGAGCGGGGTGATCGGCTGCCGTGCGCGGGTCTCGACGAGCAGGAACAGGCCGAGCAGCACGGCGGCGGCGGCGAAGGCCGCGAGGGTCAGGCGGTCGCTCCAGCCATCGGACGCGGCGCGAATGAACGCGTACACCAGCGACGCCATGCCCGCGGTCGACGTGAGCGCTCCGGCGAGGTCAAAGTGCCCGGGCTGGCGCGGCGACTCGCTGATGAAACAGCGGCGTGGCCAGCGCGACCGCGATCCCGATGGGCACGTTGATGAAAAGGACCCAGCGCCAGGACGCCCATTCGGTGATCACGCCGCCGAGCACCAGTCCGAGCGAGGCACCGCCGGTGACGACCCCGGTGTAGACGCCTAGCGCGCGGGTCCGCTCACGGCCCTCGGGGAAGGCGCCCACGATCAGGGCGAGCACCGCGGGCGAGGCGAGCGCGCCGCCCGACGCCCTGCGCGGCGCGGGCCGCGAGCAGCCACCCGGCGGAGGTTGCGCAGGCCACCGGCCAGGGAGGCGACGGTGAACAAGGTGATGCCGCCGATGAAGACGCGACGCCGGCCCAGGATGTCGCCTGCCCGGCCCCCGAGCAGCAACAGGCCGCCGAATGTCAGCGTGTAGGCGTTGAGTACCCAGGACAGGCTGGTTGGCGGAGAAGTGCAGGCCCTGCTGTATGTGCGGCAGCGCGATATTCACCACGGTCGCATCGAGGATGATCATGAGCTGCGCACCGAGCATCACCAGAAGGGCGATCCTGGGACGCCCGGTACGGCGCCTGCGTGCCAGTGCTCGCCTCGCGGCTGGGCAGTCTGCCGTATCGATGAAAGTGGTATCGATGAAAATGGTATCGATGAAATAGGCAAGGAAGGAATGCCTCCACGCTGGACTGGCCCGCGGGCTACGGCCTCGCGGGGGCAACGCCCGCGACGCGATGGCCCGGACCGAATCGGATGCTGGGCGATGGCACCCCGGCGGTGCTGTGCGGCCTGCACTGCCGGCGTAGTATGGGACTTAACCGGAGGTACTCTCCGCTAATATACGGAGGAACCCTCCGGTTTGCAACCTTATTATTATGAGTGCCTGATGACCACGACGGATACACCAGCCCCCGAAGCGCCGCAGCCGGGGCAGATGCGCGCCGACGCGCGGCGCAACCGTGAGCGGCTGCTCACAGCCGCCAGGTCGGCGTTCGCTGAGCAGGGCGCCGACGCGCCACTCGAGGACATCGCCAAGCTAGCCGGGGTGGGCATCGGGACGCTCTACCGGCACTTCCCCACCCGCCTGGCGCTGCAGGAGGCGGTCTTCCGCGACCAGGTGGAGGCGGTGTGCGAAAGCGCGGCTGAACTCCGCGATTCGCATGAGCCGGGCGAGGCGCTCGCCCTCTGGCTGCGGAGCCTCACCGGCTACATCGCCACCAAGCGCGGCCTGTCATCGGCGTTGATCAAGGCGCTCGGCAAGGATTCTGAACTGGTTTCTTCGTGCAGCGCGCAGATGAAGGTGGCGGGTTCCGGGTTGCTCGCCAACGCACAGCAGGCCGGTGCGGTCCGCCAGGAAGTGGACATCGCAGACCTGCTCAGGCTCGTCCACGCGGTCGTCCTGGCAACAGAACAGGCGCCTGCCGACGACGGTCAGCGGGACCGGTTGCTTTCTGTCGTCCTCGACGGCTTGCGCGCTTGAGACATCGTGACAAGGCTCAGGCAGGCCCATCCGCGGCCGGGCCGGCCGCTGCCGGGCTATCCGCTGCCGGGCCGGCCGCTGCCTGCGGAGCGGATGCGGGGAGCGGCGGTTCGAACGCCGCGGGGTCCAGGCAGTAGTCCTTGACCGCCTGTGAGAATTGCGCGGCGTGGAACCCGTCGGCGTAGCGGTGGTCAAATGTCGCCGTCAGAGTCAGTACCGGGCGGACAGCGACCTCGCCGTCGATCGCGACGGGCTGCGGGCGGACAGCCCCCACAAGCACAAGCACGGGGACACGGTAATAACTTGCGAGCGGCGAGTACGCCCGGCTGATCCCCCACATCCCGATGGACGTGATCATCGCTCCGCCGAACGCCTGCCGGGGCATGCCGAATCGGCTCAGATCCAGATTCAGGTCCGAGGTGAGCCAAGCCGCCACGCGCAACGTGTAGCGCAACAGCCAAGGCGGCAGCACGGCAAGCGTCGTCTTGGTCCGGCCGAACTCCGGATCGCGGCCGCCACCGATCGCAGCGAGCCGGCGGTCCACCTCGCGGCCGATGTCGGCGAGGGTCTTGACGTCTGCCGCCCCGACCTTGACGCCGGTCAGTTCGTGCCCACCCTCCGCGGAAACGATGAAGAAGACATCCACGCTCTCGCGTTCGTGCTCGCGCCCGCGGGCCAGACGTACCCGTAGCGCAGGTACCTCCGCGAGTCCTCGTGCGACCGCCTTACCAACCAGATGCGTGACGGTGACGTGCACGCCGGTCTCACTGCGCACCCGGTCGATGTAGGCGAGCAGCACGGTAGCGTCAAGATCTAGCTCGCCATAGAACTGCGGGTCGTTCGGCGGCCCCCAGGCCGATCCCGCGAGCTTCCGCCAGCCATGCAGGCGCTTGGACACCTACGCTCCTGCACCGGTCCCAACGGCGTCGGCTGCGGTCACCATCCGCCTGCCTTGACCGGGTCCTGTGCCTTTTGGCCAACCTCGCCGGCCGTGAACTCGCGCGAGTCGAAGATCTTCGCGGTCGCGGTCGCGAGTGCGTCCTTGGAAACGTGGTAGTGATGGCCGCATAGCAGCAGGTCGACCGGGTGGGGACGGCGATTGGTCGGCGGCAGCACGACCATGACTACCGGTTTGGCCAGGCAGCAGCACGCCCGGTCGGCCACCTGTATCGCGGCGGCCATGTTCGTTGCCTCGTTAGCAGCCGAGGTTGACTTGACCAGTCCGGTGCCAGCCGGGTGGTCGTGTTCCGCGGCGCTGGTGTGCGGGAATCTCGGATGCATGTTTTGAGGCTCTCACCAGCATGGTCTGGGGGGGTAGGCACGTAGTTCCCTCGTAATCAGGGCCCAAGGGCCTGAATCCCAACGGCCTGAATCACCGTCTACCTGCTGCACGTGCGCCATCGCAGCCCGGTTCACCTAGGGCGGCATCCGGGCCGCGGCGTGCTGTTACTCCGCTGGGCCTGACGATTTAGCCGGTGGGCGTCCCTGGTGTTGTGCCCCCGGTGACCCGGCTGTCTGCCGCCGTGCCGTCGTCCGCGGCGATCGCGGCAGCGGCTGCCCGGTCGTCCGCGGCGATTTCGGCGGCCGTGGCCTCGTCGTCCCCGGCGATAGTTGCCGCGGTGGCCTCGTCATCGGCGGCGATGGCAGCGGCGATGCTCTTGTCGTCCGCGGCCATCGCGGCGGCGACGGCCTGGTCGTCCGCGGCGGTCACGTGGGCCGCCGTCGGGTCCGGGGCCGTCAGGTCCGGGGCCGGTGGATCCGGGTCCGGGCCCGTCAGGGCCGGGGCCGTCAGGTCTGGGGCGCTGACGTGCGGGGCCGTCGGGTCCGGGGCGCTGACGTGCGCGGCCGTCACGTCGGCGGCATCGCCGTTGGCCGATCCGATCGGCCCGTCGATGGCCCTCCCCGCGACGCCACCAGTGACTTCGCCGGCCGGCTCACCTGTCGCGGCTGGCACCGCGCCACCGGGCGCCCCGCCGCCTGGGCCGCCCGCGCCGCCTGGGCCCGCGCCTACCGGCCGCGCCCCGCCCGGGCCCTCGGCGCCCGCCCCCGTGGCTCCGCCAAACGCCGAGGTGACAGCCTTGAGCGCCGTGGTCACCTCGCTCGGAATTACCCAGAACGTGTTCCCAGGGCCCTGTGCCAGCTGCGGCAGCATCTGCAAGTACTGGTATGCGAGCAGCTTCGGGTCCGGGTCGTTGTGGTGGATCGACTGGAATACCGTGCTGATCGCCTGCGCTTGGCCTTCCGCGCGAAGCACCGCGCTCTGCTTCTGGCCCTCGGCGCGCAAAATGGCGCCCTGTTTGTCGCCTTCGGCGGTGAGGATTTGTGACTGCCGCGCGCCCTCCGCGGTGAGGATCGCCGCGCGCTTCTCTCGCTCCGCCCGCATCTGCTTCTCCATCGCGTCCTTGACGCTCTTCGGCGGGTCGATCGCCTTGATCTCGACGCGGGTGACGCGGATGCCCCACTTCCCCGATGCCTCATCAAGTACACCGCGGAGCAGTTTGTTGATCCTGTCGCGCGATGTAAGCGTCTGCTCCAGATCCATCGATCCGATCACGCTCCGCAGCATGGTCGCGGTGAGCTGCTCGATCGCCTGGATATAGTTCACGATCTCGTAGTCAGCTGCCCGTGGGTCAGTGATCTGGAAGAACAGCACAGTGTCGATGAGCACGACCAGGTTGTCCTCCGTGATGACCGGCTGGCCCTTGAACGAGACGACCTGCTCGCGCAGGTCGATCAGCGGCTTGACCCGGTCGATGATCGGGATGATGACGTTCATCCCTGGCTCGAGGGTCTTGCGGTAACGGCCGAGGCGTTCGACGTTTCTCGCCCGGGCCTGCGGCACGATCCGGACCGTTTTGATCATCACGATGATCACCAGTAGCGCCACCACGGCGCCAACGATCAGCTCGGCCAGTCCCATGGCTACTCCCGGGGATACACGAGCGCCGTAGCGCCCTCGATCTGCAAGACGTCTACCGTGGACCCGACTGGAATCACGAGCGAGTCGTCATACGCGCGAGAGGACCACAGCTCGCCGTCGATCCTGACCCGCCCGTTGTGACCGGTGACCTCCTCGACCACGATCGCTTTACGTCCGACCAGTGCGGCCACGCCGGTGCGCAGCGGCGGCGGTTGCTTGATATGCCGCATCGCGAAGGGCCTGACCAGGCCGAGGCCAGCGCCAGCGGTGAGAACGAACGCGAGAAGCTGCAATGGCAGGGCGCCGTCTGCCGCGGCCACCGCGGCCGCGGCGACCGCCGCGACCGCGATGAGCGCAAAGGCCAGCGTCAGGGTGAGCAACTCGGCGATTCCGAGCACGGCGGCCAGGATCAGCCAGATGAGCCACCCGTTCATGGCTTCTCCGAATTCCAGCGCCACGCGTCAGGGTTCTTTGGTTTGGGGGAGTGCGCGACCGGTTTCCAGGGCCGTGCACGCTCTCTGAATTGACACTATCCCCAGCGATGCGCTTTCGCATGTCGTCGTTATGCAGCCTTCACCCGGCATGCGCTGCGGGCCGCGCGACCACCCTTTAGGATCACCCTTCGAGGCACATCGCCGCTGGAGGTGAGATGACGCAACCACCCGAGGCGGTGCCCGGCGCGGCGCCAGGGGCCGCGCCTCGAATCAGCATCGTCATCCCCGTGTTCGGCGTCGAGGACGACCTTCGCGCCTGCCTCAATTCGATTCTGACCCAATCGTTTGCCGACATCGAGGTGGTTGCGGTCGATGACCACTCGCCGGACCGGTCTGGCGAGATCCTGGACGAGTATGCGGAGCGGGACAAGCGCGTCCGGGTAGTTCATCTGGACCGCAACGGCGGCCCGGGCAACGCGCGCAACACCGGCTTGGACCTCGCGGCCGGCGAGTACGTCTGGTTCGTCGACGGGGACGACCTGCTCGCGGGAGCTGCCCTCGCAGCGGTCGGGGCGCAGCTGGCCCTTACCGAGCCGGACGTGCTGCTGATCGGTTTCGCCCGCTTGCAGCCATCTGGCCGCACCGAGCCGAACGCCTGGCGGCAGCTGCTCCGTGAGCCGCAGCCTGGGCGCGTTTTCACCCT
Organism: uncultured Actinomycetota bacterium; assembly: GCA_963727015.1. Taxonomy (GTDB): domain Bacteria; phylum Actinomycetota; class Actinomycetes; order Streptosporangiales; family Streptosporangiaceae; genus DATFVJ01. Next base: position 395,176 of record CAVSEV010000015.1, read on the forward strand.
GGCGGACCGGCCGGAGGTGATCAGGCTCACGATGACCTCATGGAGCAAGGTGATCAGGCGCGGGTTCCTGGCCGACCTCGGGTTGCGCTTCGAGCAGGGAATTCACGAGGACGTGCCGCTGACCTGCTTGCTGCTGCTCAATGCGAAGCGCATCGCCACCCTGGACACCGTGTGCTACCTGTACCGCCAGCGGCGCGGTGGCGCCTTGACGAATACGCCTAGCAACGACAATTTCCAGGTCTTCGCCAGATACGAGCGGGTGTTCGCGGTCATCGACGCGAACCCGGCCGAGTTCGGCCAGTTCAGGCGTGCGGTTTTTGACCGGGCGATCTGGCACTATACGACGATCTTCGGCGCACCTGGCGCGCTGCCGCGCCGTTCCAGGCGGGAATTTTTCCGCCGGATGTGCCAAGATTTCGCCAGGTTCCGCCCGGTCTCCTACGCTTATCCGCCCGGCCTGCACGGCGTTAAGTACCGGCTCGTCGAGCGCGGTGCCTACTGGAAGTATCTGGCCATGCAGGCGCTGAACCAGGCACGGGTCACGCTGCGGCCAGCGCCTCGCGAGCGCCAGTAAGCCTGCGCGCCGTCAGGCGCCGGGTGATGCGTGTTTCGTCAGCCGATCCAGTGAGGCCCGCGCCGGCCCGGCCCAGGTTCGCCGCCCCGCGCGGGCCTGGCCCAGTCCGCCGTCCCGCCCCGGCCCGCGCCGCCAGGCCCCCGTCGGCCTGGCTCAGGTTCGCGGCCCCGCGCCGCCCCGGCCCGCGCCGCCAGGCCCCCGTCGGCCTGGCTCAGGTTCGCGGCCCCGCGCCGCCCCGGCCCGCGCCGCCCCGGCCCGCGCCGCCCCGGCCCGCGCCGCCCCGGCCCGCGCTGCCCGGGCCCGGGACTGGGGCCCCTGGCCCTAGTCCGTGGCGTCCGGCTGGCGAGCTTGCAGATCCCAGGATTGCTCCCACAGCTTTATCCCGCCGAGGATCCCCGCCAAGTTTGGGACGATGGTGGCCTTGTCGCCAAGATCGTCCTCGTGCAGGTGCTTGGCGTTGCCGCCGCCAATGTAGAGATGATCGAAGAGCAGCATCGCGTCGAACGCGTCGATTGCCCGCTGTATCCGCTTGCGCCACCGGCGGTGGCCGATGTTCTGCCTGGTCACGTCGCCAAGCTGCTCGTCGTACGTCTCCCCGTTGCGGAACGGTCCGTGTGAAAGCTCCATGTGCGGAAGCAGGTCACCTTGCCAGAACAACGCGGTGCCGCAGCCAGTGCCGAGCGTCATCACGAATTCCAGGCCCTGCCCCTGGACGACCGCGCAGCCCTGGACGTCGGCATCGTTGGCCACCCGAACCGGCTTCGCGAAGGCGTCTTCCAAGGCGCTCGCGATGTTGAATCCAGACCACGCCCCGGCGAGGATGTCGTCGTGCGGGCCGGTCAGGCTGGCGCGTGACAGCGCCGGGGTCTCGAGCACGAGGCCGGCGCGTACCAAGCCGGGGAATCCGGTCGAAACCCGGTCGGCCGGCGGTAGCAGGCTGGCGAGCTCGCGCAAGGCCTTGATCAAGGTGCGCGGCGGGCACGGGTACGGAGTGGCTATGCGCATGCGTTCGCCGATCATCGCACCGTCCTCGTCGAGCAGGGCTGCCTTGAGCCCGGTGCCGCCGACGTCAATCGCCAGGGTCTTCATGTGGTCATCCTCACCGGTTTCGCGTGACGGGTTCCGGTTAGCTCCAGGGCCCGGGGGCCGGTCAGCTCCAGCGTCCAAGGGCCGGTCAGCGCGGGGTGCGGTCGTCCGGGCGGAACGCGGGGCCGTGGCCGGGGATGATCACCGCGGCGAATCCGAGTATCCGTTCCCTGGCGGCGCGCAGCGCGTCGCGGTCTGGCGCGTACGGATCGTCCGCGGGACCATGCTCGCCCCACCAGGCGTGCGTGCAGGCGTGCAGCCCGTTCGCGGTGGACGCCACGGTCGTGACGTCCTCTGCGCTATGCCCGGGGGTGCGAAGCAGCCGGACCGACGGGCTGAGTTCTGCACCCTCGGCATCCCTGTCCACCCAGCGATCACCCTGGTACGTAGCCCAGTGATCATGGACGCGCGCGGCGGGGAAAAGGGCAGCGTTCACCGTGTGATCAGGGTGGTGGTGGCTGAACACGACGTCGGTAACGTCCAGCGGCTCGGGCCCGTGCCCTTTCAGCGCCGCGACGAGAGCTGCCCTCTCGGCCACCATGCCGGGATCGACGACGATGACGGCGTCGCCATCGATGATGAGAGTCACCGTGCTGCCCACGTGGAGCTCGCCGCCGTTGTCATCGACGTATCCCGCATGCAGGATATGTACCCGCGCCTCACTACGGCGCGGCATGAGTGTGTCTCCCACGAGGTCAGACGATACCCGCGAAGGCGGCAGCGTGGCATCATGCCGGGCCCGTTTCCCGCAGGCCGGTCAGCCGATCAAGCTCCATCCACCGTGTGATCCCGATGGCTCGCAGGAACGGCAGGTCGTGGCTCACTACGATCAGTGCGCCGCGGTACCCGCCCAGGGCCTGCTGGAGCTGGCAGGCACTGGCCATGTCGAGGTTGTTGGTCGGCTCGTCGAGCAGCAGGAGCTGCGGCGGCGGCTGTGCGGAAAGCAGGACCGCCGCCGTGGCGCGGAATCGCTCGCCGCCGGACAGCGTCCCAGCGAGCTGATCGGCGCGGCAGCCGCGGAACAGGAACTGGGCGAGCCGCGCGCGTGCGGCGTTGACGGAGACCTGCGGCGCGAACCGCCGCACATTGCCGAGCACGGTAGCCTCGTCGTCGAGCAGGTCCAGCCGCTGCGGCAGGTAGCCCACGCCGCTGACGCCGAGCGTCACCGACCCGCCCGCAGATGCGAGATCACCCGTGATGATCCGGAGCAGCGTGGTCTTGCCCGCGCCACCCGCGCCGAGCAGTCCGAGCCGCTCAGGCCCGCGCACGAGCAGGTCAATACCGATGCCGAACGGCTGCGCGGTGACCTTCTCGCAAGCAAGGACCGTGCGGCCCGCGGGGACCTGTGTATCAGGCAGGTCGATTCGGATCGTGGTTTCGTCCCGCAACGCATCCGCCCGCTCACCGAGCCGTGCCTGCGCGTCGGCCAGGCGGTCTTCGTGCATGCCGCGGAGCTTGCCGCTGAAACCTGGGCCTCGCGCTTGCGGGCGTGGGCGACAACTCTAGGCACTCTTTTCTCCGCTTGCGCCTTCCGGCCGGTGCGCAGGCGGCGGTCGAGCTTGACCCGTGCCTGGGCCAGTTCGCGCCGCTGCCTGCGTACGTCCGCCTCGGCGGTACGGATCGCGCGCCCGGCGGCCTCGGCTGCACGAGCGACCACCTGCTCGTAGGCGGCCAGGTTGCCGCCGTACCAGCGGACTTGCCCGTGAGATAGCTCGGCGACCTGGTCGACCAGGCCGAGCAGAGCCCGGTCGTGGCTGACGATGACCATGACCCCGGTCCACGCGGCGACCACGTCGTAGAGGCGACGCCGCGCAGCCAGGTCCAGGTTATTGGTCGGCACGTCGAGCATGAGGACGTCCGGCTCGCTCAGCAGTTGCGCGGCCAGCCCGACCAGCATCGATTCGCCGCCTGACAGCGATCCCACCCTGCGGTCGAGGCCGATGTCACCTAGACCAAGCCGACCGAGGACGGCCTCGGTGCGCTCTTCGATGTCCCATGCGTCGGCGGCCGCCTTGAAGTGCTCGTCGTCCGCCCGGCCCGCCTCGATCGCGCTGATCGCGGCCCGGATGGCGGCGATACCGAGCACGTCGTCGACCTTCCTGCTGACCTCAAGGGGCAGGTTCTGCGGCAGGTAGCCAAGCCTGCCGGTGACGGTGACCGACCCCCGGGCCGGCTGAAGTTCCCCGGCGACCAGCCTGAGCAGAGTGGACTTGCCTGACCCGGTCGCGCCGATGATCCCGGTGCGCCCCGGGCCGACGGCGAGGTCGAGCTGATTCAGCACGACAGAGCCGTCTGGCCAGGTAAAGGCGAGGCCGGTGGCGGAAATGGCAGCAGACATGAGCGGCTCCCTGATCGCATCGGATGGCTGACGCGTTGGAGACACCGCTGGCGGCGGGCCGCGCGAGATGGCGGCTGGGCCGTAGCGACCACAGGGATCTTGTGCGGCGCCGGCGTTGCGAAACGATGGGCCGCCGTAGGACCGGGCCGATCAGCATGCCGGGAATCGAGGGGTGCTCCCCAGGATCGGCGCCGGGGCTGAGGTCACGTACGCCGGTTAACGCTTCGCGGCGCGGTGTCTGTGACCTCAGATCAGCAACTGATCACCCAGGATCTCGGCAATGGAACGATGTTCACGATAAGGCGCGCGGGCATGAACCCGCACGGCATTTTCTGCGGCAGATTTGCGGCAGCTGGGCCGGCGCCGCCCGCATCCACCAAGATCCACAGGACGCGGCCTACGTGCGGGCACGCAGCGCGCTGACTCCCTCGCCGGACAGGTCGTCGAGTGCCTGCTTGCGCCCTGTCATCGCGAGCACGAGCGAGATGGCGGGCCCCGATATCTGAGGGCCGCTGCCGGTCGACCACTGCGCGTCGGTTGCCCGCAGGGTCAGGCCTTCGATCCGTTTCTTGCTCCCGATCAGCAGGTTGGAGCCCTTGTAGAAGTCGGCGACTCTGGTCACGGCATCGGTGGGGTAGGCGTGGCTGATGCCGAGCGGGCGGCGGATGTCCTCGCCGTGCACGATGGTTTCGCCGAGCCAGGTATCGATCGGGCCGGGCGGATGGGTCGTGGTCTGGATCTGGCCGCGGAACGCGGCGAGCCCATCCGCCGGAGTCCCTTTGATCTCACCGGCGACATCCTTGGCGGTCATGGCGTCGAACCGGAATCCCGAACCCGCGAGGTGGATGATGAACTTCGCCGGCGTCATCCTGGTCGTCGCCGTCATGTGCGCGAGGACCTCGCGCACCGTCCATCCCGGGCACAGCGACGGCGTCGACCATCTCACGTCGTCAAGTCCGGCGAGATCGTCGGCCAGAGCCGCGCGTTCGGTGTGGATGATCGGCCAAGGACTCGCGTTCGCCATCGCCGCCCCCTCCGGAAGTCATGATCGTACCGCATTTGCAAGCCTAATGATCGGTGTACGGTTTTCAGCAATTGGAGCAATTACCAGTAATTCGGGGGGTCGTCCCAGCTGCCCGGCGGAACCGAGCGTGCTCGCTGCGGTCACCCGCCTGACGCCGCGCGCGCTGCCGCCAACAGGGTGGCGCATGCCTGGCGCGGCCACGTGTGGCGACACCCCAGGGTGGTGACGCAGCCGGGGTGTGGCGCAGCCGGCGTGGTTGGCCCGTAGGGGGCGCTCCAGCGCCCCCTACGGGCCAACCAGAACGGCCATCGAACTGCTCGTGCATGGCTGGGACCTTGCTCGGGCCACCGCGCAGCCCGCCGAGTTCCCCGGCGACCTCGCCGAACAGGAACTGCCGTTCACTCGCGGCAAGCTCGCCGGGATACCCAGCACGAGCTGCGCCCCGCCCTACCGCAGCCCGTTCGCTCCGCCCCAGCCCGTCTCAGCTGACGCACCCCGCGATCGACCGGCTTGCAGCCGATCCAGACCTGTTGATCGTGTGGGGGGCTGATTGATCGTGTGGGGGCTGACCGCGCCGGTGATCGGTTCCGGCAGCCGCGGCGCGGGCCTCGTCGCCTTTGCCGCGCTGGCCAGGCACCCGGTCAGGGACACAGATGGAAAGTCAGGGACACAGGTCAGGGACACAGGTCAGGGACACAGGTCAGGGACACAGGTCAGGGACACAGGTCAGGGACACGGGGTCACGGAAACAACTGGCTGGTCAGGAAGTCGCGTGCCGGGTACTCGCGCCCGGCAGGCCCGCGGGAGAACGCCGCCAGAATGTTGCGTGTCGCGGCTTCGATGACTCGCTGCACCGGAGGTCGTTCGGCTTGCGGCGGGCATTTAGCCGCCATGCCGATTGTGGGCAAGGCGCACGCCCAGTCCTCGGTCCCCGCGTCGAACACGCCGGCGCGGCTTCGTGCCACGTAATACGTGACGTCGCTCTCGACCGGCTGCCCGTAGCAGTTCTCCGGCGAGCGCGCGAACACCTCGATCGGGCGGGGGGTCGGCTCGGACAAGTTGACCGTGTCGAACTCGACCCCGACCAGGCCGGGCAGGCTCGTACCCCGGCGCGCTCCGGTGCCCGCCCAGATCCAGCCGCGAGGATACGTCACCACCATCGGCGCACTTGCGGAAAAGCAGCCATAGGCCTGCCCGGTCAAGGAACTCTCAGGGTCGGCGTCGGGCGGGTCTGGCCAGTTGCCGGTCACCTGCGGATCGTCCCTGCCGTACAAGGGATCCTCCAGCGGGTCTTTGTAGTTGACCTCGATCCGGTCCGGGCCGAGCCGCGACGACCCGAAACGGATCTTGCGGTAGATCGCGTTGGCGCCGAAGAACGCGACGTTCACGCCCTGGTCACGGGCACTGGTGACAGCCTTGCGCATGGCGGGCGACCAGTACTCGTCGTGAGCCTCGCTGACAACCGCGCGGGCTCCTTGCAGCAACCGGGGGTAAAGGTCCAGGTCGACGCTGGTGACATAGGCAAGCGGGAGGCTGAGCCGTTCCGCGTACGACACCAGTGCCTGTTCCTCCTGGAAGAAGCTCCCGGCGCCGTCTTCGCTCGTGTACGGCCGGTCGAAGCTGACTACGCGCGCCCGCGTCGCGTAGCTGCCGTCCGGGCCGTTATACAGGTCGTACCCGCCCCATGGGTTGTACGCCTGAAAGGACGTGGTCGGCTGGACCAGCACCGCCCGGCCGGCCACCGACCGCGAGCGGATCACCAACGGCACGAAGCGCTGCGCACCGGAGGAGGCGTCGAGGCGGAGCAGGTAGGAACCCGGCGGCCAGCCGGTGGTGGGCAGGGTCAGGCTCGGCTGCCACGGCGCGACTGCCATGCCATGCGCAAGCACCATGCCCGGTCGTTGCCTGCTGCCGGCAATCGTCGGCGAAGTCCAGACAAGGCGCGCCAGCGTGCCCCCGTACCAGCCGAAACGCAGCGCGCGTACCCGGAACGACGCCGCGGTGGTGGAAACGAACAGCCGTACCGGCGACCCCGGCGGCGCGCTGACGCGGTCGGCGTACCCCTCGATCGCGGGGCCGTGCCCAGGGTGGGTGATCCGCCACCCGGGGTAACCGGGCAGCGCGTTCTCGGCGCGTATGTCCGCACCTGGCACGAGACCGGCCGTGCCCCGTGCGGTCGCCCGTACGCGCCCGTGGGCGGGCGGCTGCCGGGCAGCGGGCGGCAGGGCCGTGCATCCGGCAGCCATGACCGCGCCGATGAGCACCACACTGATCCCTAACGGCTGCCGCGGACGCGCGTACATTACGAGCGGGCCCCCCCAGCGCTGAACCGTCTCCTGGCGGCCCCCAGCCTAACCATGCCGCCATGCCGGCCGGAAGGCCAAGCGTGCGCTGGGCGCGGCGCTCTACTCAGCCGGGGTAACGCCAGGCTCCCCCGCAGCGCCCGGCTCCGCCGCAGCGCTGGGCTCCCTGGCAGCGCCGGGCTCCGCCGCAGCGCCGGGCGGCCCGGCAGCGCCGGCTTCGCCGGCAGCCCTGACCTCGCCCGCCGCGCGGGCTTCGCCCACGACCCCGCCCTGGCCCACGACCCCGCCCTGGCCCACGACCCCGCCCTGGCCCACGACCCTGCCCTGGCCCACAGCGCCGGCCCCTCCCGCCGGCACAGCGGGAACTATGCGCCGCCGCCGTGCCAGCGCTACGGCGATCGACGGGTAGATGAGCACCGAGAGCACGCCGGCCCCGACCAGGGCCGCCGCATTGGCGGGAATCATGACACCATCGCTCAGGCCGATCTCGGCGAGAGCGATCAGCAGCGGCATCGTGGTTGCCGTGATGAAGGTCATCTCGACCCGCTGCCGCAGCGGCAGGGAGCGCCGGTAGACGAGGAGCGAGGGCAGCCCGCGGACGACAAGCAGCAGTACGAGGAAGATCAGGAGCCGCAGCGGGTCCTTGACGATTGCCTGGACATCGAGGGTCATGCCGGATGCCACGAAGAAGACGGGGATGAAGAAGCCGTACCCCACGGCGTCGAGCTTTTCCTCGCAGCGGGACGACGTCGACGCCCATCCGGCGGGTCCAGCTGCGCAGCACCATCCCGGCGAGCACCGCGCCAAGCACCACATCCAGCCCGAAATGCCCGGCGGCCACAAGCAGGACAATGAGCAGCACGATGGACCAGCGTAAGGTCGTCTGCGCGGTCGCCCGCTGGCCCTGCCGGATGATCGCGCGGAGCCTGGCGGCCCCGATGATCCGCGGCAGAGTGGTCAGCAGGATTGCCGCGACGCCCACGGCAATGATCGAGGCGATCGCGACGAACTCGCCGCGCCTGGTGAGGAAGACCGAGATCGCCACGATGGGGAAGAGCTCGCCGACAGCTCCCGCGGCGAGGACGTACCGGCCGAACTCGCCGGAGAGCATGTCATTGTCGTGCAGGATGGGCAGCAGCGTGCCCAGCGCGGTTGTCGTCAGGGCGAGCCCGATCGGCACGAAGTCGCGCACATATCCGACGGAGCCGAGGCCGGCCACGGCGCCCACCGCGATGACTGCGCTCAGCGCCCAGCCCGCCATGGCCAGCTTGCCGGGGTGCTCGCGAAGCAGCCGCGGGTCAAGCTCATATCCGGCGAGCAGGAACAGGAATCCAAGCCCGACGTTGGAGAGCAGGTTGATGCTGACGGTGTCGGCCAGGCCCAGGCCATGCCGGCCGATCAGAATGCCGCTGAAGATCAGGATGACCACCTGGGGAATGCGCGGTCCTGGAAGCGCGGCAACGATGATCGGCGCTAACGCCGCCACCAGGTCACCGCAAGCAGCGTGTCGAGGCCTTTCGCGTCCATCCCGGCGATCTCCTCAGCCCAGTCCCATAGCGTCCGCACGCAACACGGCAGGACCGGCGCGCTGCCGTTCCGGTTCGTGCGGCAGGGCACCCGGCAGCGGCCCGGACGGCCGCTGCGGATAACGCCACCCGTCGCCCGGAACCCTCACGCCGCCATCGTCTCCACCACAGATGTTGGTACCCTGCCGGCCGGTGCCGTACAGCCGCCATGGCTGCCGTGAACGGTCCGGGACGGGCCGGCGGGTGCTCGCGGACGCAATGCCGCTGCCCGGCGATCAACAAGCGCTGCCTCCCGCGCGCACGCCCGCTGAACGCCGCCGTGTTGTTGCCGTCACCGGTGCCCTGGGTCATCTGAGGTTGAGGTGTGTACGTGCGGGGCCAGGTGCCGACGCGTTCCGGAGGTTCATGCAGAAGACGTGCACGTCGTCGGCTCCGAGCTCGGCGAAGCCGATGTGCCGGTAGAACCCGGTCGCCCGCCGGTTGGCGAGACCGGCATGCAGGTGAACTCCCCGGGACCCCTGGGCTCGCAGCGTCCCGATCAGCGTCTTGATCAGCTGCCTTCCAATCCCGCGTGCCTGCAGACGTGGCACTAGGTCGATGTGCAGGTGAGATGGGTAGCGATCTGCCAGCTCAGCTGGAGTATGCCTGGGATGGTGGATCCGATGCGCCGCGCGCTGGTCCGGCGTCCATTGCGCCTCAGGAAGGTCGGACGGCGGTTCTTGATAGCGACTGCGCAGCCTGGGCCACCAGTCGCGTTCCAGCCGATCCTCGAAGGCCCGGCTGTCCAGAGCGCCGACAATGTAGCCGCCCACGCCGGCCGTGTCCTCTGCCACGAAGGCCAGGGATGGCTCGAACAAGCCGTAGGGAGCTGCATACACGTGCCCGAGCAATCTGGGGTCGTGGTAAAGGCCGGTCGCATCCTGGCCGTTATCGCCCGTCAGAAGGCAGATCCGGTACAAGGCGCCGAGGTCGCCGGGACGGTAAGGGCGGATGAATGCTTCCTCGCGATCCATGGCTCCCTCCGGATATGCCTCCGAATGGCCCCTGCCTGGGCCGTGCCCTAACTGCCCGGGCGCCCTGCCCGGGCAGGGCGCCCGCGCTCCAGAGCTTGGTCCGGCTCAGACCTGTCTGGGGACTTTGCCCGTCATGGTGAACGCCAGACGCATCGCCTTGTGCCCGGCGTCGGCGGTGGGATTGAACATGCACGGGCAGCCTCCGTCGATCACCGTGATGCCGTGTTCCCTGCCGTAATCGGCGGCCGTTTCTGAGACGCTTCCCGAGCCGAAGGACCGGTGCATCCACACGTGCTTGATGCCCAGGTCGGCGCACTCGCGCATAGTGCTTTCAGCGACCTGCGGCCTAGTTGCGATCACGACCGCGTCGACGCCGCCCGGGATGGATCTCAGATCGGGGTAGCAGCGATCGTGCTCGACCTCGTCTGCGTTTGGGTTGACGGCGAAGACCTGGTAGCCGCGCTGCCGCAAGCGCTGGTAGACGACGTTGCTCCCGTGGCCCTGTGGTGCCCGGGAGACCCCGGTGACCGCGATGCGCTTGCTGGCGAGAAACTCGGTAGCCGCCTCTTTGATTTTCGTCATAGCTGCACCGTCACCTTTCCCCGGTCGGGTTCCACCGGAAGTACCGGACCGCGATCAGGAGCCCGGCCAGCCCCCACAACGCTATGACGCCGATATCCGGCCACTGGAAACCCGCGCCGGTGGTGTGTGGGTTGAAGGCGGTCCACATGGCCGTGTTGAAGTGGCGGACCGGGAACACGTTGGCGATCGTTGTCAAGGGAGCCTTGTCGACCGGGACGAAGTTGCCGGAGATGAAGAGCAGAGGTAACACGACCGCCCAGATCATCGCCATGGCGGCTCGTTGCTGCCGGACGGCCAGGCTGAAGGCGAACGCCAGGCAGCTGAACGACGCCGCCGCCACCAGCACCGTGACGGCGAAGGCCGGCATGGTAGCCCAGGGGATGGGCACGCCGTAGGCGACCCGGCCCAGGGCCATGACAACCGCAGCAAGCACGACGGCCATCAGGAGAGCCGTTGCGACGTGCCCGGCGAAGAAGACGCCGGACGGGAGCGGGGTGCTCCGCAGCCGCTTCAGGTTGCCGCTCTCGCGCTCCAGTACCAGCGTTTGCGCCAGATTCCAGAACGCGGCCGAGATGACCCCGAGGACGATGATCCCGGCGACGTAGAACACCGTGGCTTTCATCGCCCCCTGTCCGGTCACGGTGACTGTCTGGCTGCCGAAGATGGTCGCGAAGATGAGGATGAAGAGGATTGGCATGCCGACGATAAAGAACACCGCCTGCGGGTCACGCCAGAAGCTCTTCTGGTCAAACCTGAATTCGCGGATCGCCAGATTCACGCTGTGCATGTCGCCTCCTCCACCAGCTTGAGATAGATCTCCTCAAGGCTCGGGTGCCGCACCTCCAGTCCGGGCAGCCCGGCGGCATGGTCCAGGGACCACGAGGTCAGGGCTGCCAGAGCCGGCACGGGGTCGGCGGTCCGGATCACCAGATGCCCGTCCTCGGCCGTGAGCTGCTCTCGGATGCTCGCCGGGAGTGCGCCGGTGTCATCGCCGGGCAGCCTGAACTGGATCTCACACGACTGGTCCCGGTGCCCAAGCGTCTGTGGTGTGCCCTCGGCGATGATGCGCCCATTCGCGATAACCGCCAGCCGATCGGCGAGCGCCTCGGCTTCGTCCATGAAATGCGTCGTCAGGAAGACAGTCTTCCGCAGCTCCCGCAGGTTCGCGATCATGCTCCAGGCCTGGTGCCTCGCGGCCGGGTCGAAGCCGGTGGTGGGCTCGTCGAGGAAGATGAGGTCCGGATCCCCGATCAGGGCGAGTGCCACGTCAAGCCGGCGCTGCTGCCCGCCTGACAGGCTCCCCGCCCGCGCCTTCCGCTTGGCGCCCAGCCCCACGTGCTCGATGGTCTCGTCAACGCCGCGCGGGTGCGGGTAGTAAGCCGCATAGCGGTAGACCAGCTCGTACACCGTCAGATCGGGCGGCAGGTGACAGGTCTGCAGGACAAGCCCGATACGCGACCGCCACTGCCGGGTGGGATGGGCCGGATCCTGGCCGAGCACCGCCACCTCGCCGGCATAGCGTGGCCGGTATCCCTCCAGCATCTCGACCGTTGTGGTCTTCCCGGCGCCGTTGGGTCCCAGGAAGGCGAAGATCTCCCCTTCGAACACCGTCAGGTCGATGCCCTGGACGGCCTCCATGTTCCCGTAACGTTTACGGAGCCCGGCGGCCGAAATCACTGCTTCGCTACCGCTCGGGCTCATCTGTCCTGCTCGTGGCAGGGTCAATGCTTCCATTGGTCCACCCCCAATGGGACGGCACGCACGAGCCGGCCGTCTCCGGCCGACCCCATCTCGTCCGGTTGGACATCCCACCCCGGTAGCCGGCCACCTCCTCGCCGACGTGGCGCTCCGGCCCCGCCCTTCCGCGGCTGCCCTTATCCCGAACGCTTGACCGGTGAATTCGCTGACCGCAGTGCCACCCGGCCCTTCCTGCCAGAGGCATTGGTCCCTTTGCTGCAGGGCTGGCAGGCCCTTCCTCGCCGGAGGTGACTCGTCCTTTTCCCATCGGCGCAGCTAGATGGCGCGAGTGGAGACTGGGCCGGCCGCGGTTAGCGTGCGCCGCGGTTAGCGTGCGCCGCGGCGGGTGGCTTGGCCCCAGTGCGGCGGGCCACCTGCCAGGCTGGCCGGTGCAGACTTGGCGCATGGGCGAGGCGCTGAATCTGCCATCACCTTGCGTCGTCGTGCTCGCGGGTCCTGGCGCGGCCGGCAAGTCGACCTGGGCGGCGGCTCACTTTGCTGCCGACTGCATCGTCTCCAGCGACCGCCTGCGGGCTGCCGTCGGCGCGGGGGAGGACGATATCTCGGCAAGCGCCGACGCATTCGCGTTGCTCGACGAGATCGTGCGGCGGCGGCTGAGCAGGAAGCTGACCACGGTGATCGACAGTCTCGGGCTGGATACGGACCGTCGGCTGGCATGGCTCGCGCAGGCGCGGCGGCACGGCCTGCCGTGCGTAGCGGTGGCGTTCGACACATCGCCCGCCGAGTGCCGCCGGCGCAACCGGTCGCGGACCAAGCGCATCCCCGCCGGCGTCCTGTCGGCGCAGTTGCGGTCTTGGGCCATGATCCGTGACGTGCTGCCCGCCGAGGGATATGACTCGGTGCTCGCGCCACTGCCCGTCAGGGTGGTGCCAACGGCGTTCGTTTCGGCGACTGCGGCGGCGCGCCGCCAGCGGGCCGAACCTGCGAGGCTGCGTTTCGGCTTGCACCTCGGCGGTTTCACCTTTCCTGGCGGCACACCCGCAACGGCGGCCAGCCTCCGCGAAATCGCGACGGCAGCCGAGGCTGCCGGGTTCGACGCCATCTACGTGATGGATCATTTCCGCCAGATTCCGCAGCTTGGCAGGCCGTGGGACGACTTCCTCGAGAGCTATGCGACGCTCGCTTACCTGGCCGCGTGCACCGACCGGGTGCGGCTTGGAGCCCTCGTGACCGGCATCACGTACCGCAATGTCGCGCACCTCGGCAAGATCGTGGCCACCCTCGACGTGCTGAGCACGGGCCGCGCGGTTTGCGGCCTCGGGCTCGCCTGGTACAGGGACGAGCACATCGGCTACGGCTGGGACTTTCCCCCCGTCAGCGAGCGCTACGCGCTCCTCGAGGATGCCCTGGGGCTGCTTCCGCTGCTGTGGGGCCCAGGTGCCCCGTCATTCGAGGGCCAGGTGCTGACTGTCCCAGAGGCCATCTGTTACCCGCGGCCGCTGCAGGAACGGGTGCCCATCGTGGTGGGAGGCGGCGGCGAACGCCGCACGCTGCAGTTGGCCGCGCGGTACGCCGACGCCGCCAACGTGCTCGGGGACACGGCGGCCGTGCGGCACAAGGCGGCAGTCCTGCGCACGCACTGCGAGGAAGCCGGCCGGGACCCCGGTCAGGTCGCGCTCACCCACCTGTCCACCGCGCTTGTTGGAGACGGCGACACGCATGTCGCCGAACTCGTCGACCGCCTGCGCCCGCGCCGGCGCGACCCGGCCTGGTATGCGGCGTCGGTCAACGCGGGCACGGTCGCCGACCACGTCGGCAGATTCCGTGAACTGGCCGAAGCGGGAGTTCAGGAGGTAATGGTCCGGCTGCCTGACCTGGACGGCCCGGCCGCGCTAGAACGCATGGCCAAGGTCATCTCCGCCTTCCGCTAGGACTAGGGTCCCGTAGATCTCGGTGGCTGCGGGCTGGGCCCCAGGCGGTGCTCTAGGCGTCGATCCGGCGAGGCCCTGCTTGTTGTCGAGGAGCCGATAGTGCAACCTTCGGCGACGCCGGCACTGCCGCGCCGCCGCAGATCTGCGGGACGCCTGGGGGAGTCCCGTGATCCTGCCCGGTGGTGTCGGGAAAAGCACTACGATCCACGCGCTCGCTAGCGACCCTCGTCGGCGTCCTCGTTGACAACGTGGACCGCTGCTTCCTCCGCACCCGCCGCGCCGGCATCGATGCCGACGTCGCGGGCGACCAGGTCTGGCTCCTCGGCCGGGTGCGCGCCCTCGTCCTCGGCGACCAGACGGCCGGACCGAGGATCAGCGGTACTGAGCAACGACTCGTCGGCGTCCTCGTCAGGGGACTCCTCATCGGTGTTCGCTACCGGGCGGCGATCATCGTCGGCGTACGGATCAATGTCAGGTTCCTCCTCGGCGAGCAGCTGGTCGAGCGACTCGCCCTCCCGCTCCTCCGCTTCCGTGGTGCCGAATCCCTCCCCGGCTGACCATCGATCGGGCGGCACTATCCCCGTGTCGAGCGGGTCGTCCCCCGGGTCGCCCTCCAGCGTGTCAGAGGCGTCGAGCACCCCGTCGTCCTCGAGATCGGAAGACGGATCGTAGAGCTCGTCGTCGGGCATGTCCTGTGTCCCCTCTTGCTCGCGATGTTCCTGCTTGCGCCGGGCCAAGCTCCCGCCGCGCACCCACGTCCTAATTTCATGATCGCGGTGGTTATTCCGTCGAGTTACCGCGATGAAGGTCCACCGCGATCATGAAATGTCGCGGCGGGTGCGGTCGGGCACGCTCGCGGCGATCTCCGCGGAGTCTGTCACCCGTAGCTTGCGCCGCGCGCGCTGGTAGAACGTGGTGTGGCCGAGCCGCACGACCCGAGCGGCACCTGCCCTGGGCAGCAGGTCGATGCGGTCACCGCTGGTCACGTGCGCCGCGACCGCACCGTCGACCTCCACGGCCAGCCTGCCGCTCGCGGGCAGGATGTCCAGCGCCAGGCTGTCGTGAATCGAGAGCACGAGCCCGCGGTTGAAGGACGAGTGGGGCGCGGCCGGCGTGACGAGCAGGGCCTCGACAGAAGGGCTGACAATCGGGCCGCCGGCCGAAAAACTGTAGGCGGTCGAGCCTGTCGGGGTGGCGACGACGACCGCGTCGGCGGCATAGCTGACGAACGGGTAGTCGGCCACCCGAACCGCGACCACGGCATTTCCCTCCCCGGGGATCCGCACGACCGCGACGTCGTTGAACGCGGTCACGATCTGATCGCCGATGACGGCGTCCACCGCAAGCCTTGGCTCGATCGTGAAGTCGTGGTTATCGATCGCCGAGAGGGCGCCGGGCAGGTCAGGAACGTCGACCTCGGCAAGGAAGCCCAGCTTGCCGAGGTTCACCCCGAGCACAGGGGCTCGCTGCCTGTCGGCAAGCCGCATGGCGCGCAGCATCGTCCCGTCGCCGCCGAGGCTGACCACCAGGTCCGCGCGCCGCCCGAGTTCCTCGGCGGATACCGCCACCGCCAAACAACGCAGCCTGCGGATCTCGCGGTCGATGCCGAGGACCTGGGTGCCCTTCTGCGCGGCCCAGTCGAGCACGGCAGTCACGGCCGCGGCCGAGTCACGCCGAGGGTGCAGGACCAGGCCGACGGAATGCAAGTCAGCCCCGTTCCGTGGACGATACTGCCCATTTACCGCCCACAGGTGCCACGAGCCATGGTCGTGACGTGCCCGGTTGTGTCACGCGGCCTGTCAGGGCATGCTTCGCGCATCTTCGGCGGCGCGGATCGGCGCCACGCCATAGGTGCGGGTGAGCACACGTCATGAGGGGATGTTCTCTCATGCCGCGCGCGCGGCGCCAATCGGGTCTCCCGGCTATCGGGCCCGCTCCCTGGAAGCACCGGACCTGCGCCTGATCGCGGCGGTGGCTTTGGCGGCCTTGACCGCGGCGGACAGCGCGCCGATGTCGTAGGCGCCGTAATGCCGGCGGCCGTTGACGAAGAACGTCGGCGTGCCGGAGACGCTGCTCAAGTCGGCGGAGTCGACGTCTTCCGCGATCCTGGCGGCGCCGGCGCGTCTCCTGATGTGCTCGCGGAATCGCTCGACGTCCAGGCCGAGGTCTTGGGCGTGCCGGATGAGGTCGGCGGCCCGCAGCTCATCCTGGTGGTCGAGCAGCAGGTCGTGCATCTCCCAGAACGCGCCCTGATCTGCGGCGGCCTCGGCCGCTTCCGCGGCAAGCTGCGCGTGCGGGTGAACGTCGTTCAGCGGCAGGTGCCGCCACACGTACCTGACGTCGCCGTGGCCAGCGAGCAGTTCACGGACAGCAGGCTCGGCCTGGCCGCAATAGGGGCACTCGAAGTCGCCGTACTCGACCACGGTTACCGGCGCATCCTGCGGGCCGCGGATGTGGTCGCGGCCGGGATCGACAGGTGCGCCGAGATCGATGAGCACCTCGGAGGTGCCAAGCAGCGCGCGGATCCGCAGCCTGGGCGGAAGCAGCGTGGTGGCACGGAAGACCAGCCACGTCACCAGGGAGGCTCCGAGCGCCGCGCTGAGGACACCCAGTTTCGCCTCCTCGAGCTGGGTGCCGCTGAACGCGAGGGTCGCGATCAGCAGCGAAACGGTGAAGCCGATGCCGGCGATCGCCCCGGCGCCTGTGACGGCAGCCCAGCCGACGGGCGGGCGCAGCCGGCCACGGCTCACCCTGGTGACCAGCCACGCGGCGCCGACGATCCCGATGGGCTTGCCCGCGACGTAGGCGAAAAGGATGCCCAGCGTGATCGGCGACGTGTACGCGCGGGCCAGGAAGCCCCCGTTGATAACGATCCCGGTGTTGGCGAGCGCGAACAACGGGACGATGACGTAGCTCGTCCAGGGATGGTAGAGCTGCTGCAGCCGGTCGTTGGGTGAGATAGCCGAGGTGAGCCCGGCGGTTGCCGACCGCGCGAGCTCTGGTGTCGGCTGCTCGCGGAAGTTGCGGAACAGGTCTGTCGCGCGTTCGAGGTCGCTGCGGCTGGCCGAATAGGCGTAGGTCATCAGTCCCATCGCCAGGCCGACGACGACAGGGTCCACACCCGACTTGAAGACCGCGACCCACGCCGCGATGCCGAGCAGCGCATATACCAGCCCGTAACGGATACCGGCAGCGCGGATGAGCAGCATCACGCCAAACATCGCGACCGCGATCAGCAGCGCGGCAGGCACCACATTCCTGCTGTAGGCGACCCCGATCACCACGAGCGAGACGAGGTCGTCGACGACGGCGACGGTGAGCATGAAGGCCCGCAGCCGATCGGGCAGGCGCGGCCCGACGAGGGCGAGCATGCCGAGCGCGAACGCGGTATCCGTCGACATTGCCGCGCCCCAGCCATGTGCGGAGGCGCGGCCCGCGTTCACGGCCA
This sequence comes from uncultured Actinomycetota bacterium, assembly GCA_963727015.1. GTDB lineage: Bacteria > Actinomycetota > Actinomycetes > Streptosporangiales > Streptosporangiaceae > DATFVJ01. The sequence goes on from CAVSEV010000015.1 coordinate 412,699, forward strand.
GGTAGATCGCGACGGGTACTACCATCCCGCCGGCGCCAGCCAGGACCGGCAGCGCCAGCCGCCGCCGTTCGCGCAATTCGCCCATGTCGAACTCGCGGCGTGCTTCCAGGCCGACGATGAAGAAGAAGAACGTCATCAGCCCGCTGTTCACCCAGCCGCGAAGATCCTCTGATACGGCCACGTTGCCGAGGTGGATCGACAACTGGGTGTGCCAGACGGTCTCGTACGACGAAGCATCGGCGTTTACCCAGATGAGCGCCGCCACCGCCATCGCGAGCAGAACGGCGGCACTGCCCGTCTCGGTCCGCAGGAACATCCGCAGCGGGGTCTGCAGGTTCCGCGCCCACGCCGTTCGGCCGGAGAAGGGCTGAGCCGCCGGCTGGGACTCAGTCATGCCGCAATTGTCGCCTCACCCGCAAGCTCGCCGCGGCGAACCCCGCGGCTATGCCGCCCGTTACCCGGCAAGCCGGCAACGACGCGAGGCCTGCAGGGCGAGCGCGACGGGACTTGACATTAACCCGGAAACATGCTGATCAGCTCCGCCAGCAAGACCCGCGCCGCGTCGGAGGGCGAGCCCGGCGGGTGGCGGCCCGGGCAGCGAAAGCAGCGCCAGATCGAGTCCGCCCGAGATCACTTCGCGTGCCAGTTCGGCGGAACCGGCCAGGGCGACCCGGATCTCAGAGCAAATACACCAGATCGTTACCAAGCAATAACTCGCGAGCTAGGTCCCGATACTGGTTATCGATCACAAAGGTTACGCCCTGCCAGCCCGACCCGCATGGCTAGTTCAGGTGGGCGGCCAGGTCGGTGAGGCTGCGGAAGATCGCTGTCCCGAACTCCTTGTCCAGATGCGCGTGGTTGACCGCGGTGTTCCAGGCTCCGCTGTCCGTCACCACGATGTCGCAGTAGGGGATGGTCATGGCGAGTGCCGCGTTGTCGCGTAGATCGCTAATTTTCCAGTGCTTATTCGAGTCCTTGAGGTAGTGGTACTGGAGCATCGTTGCGACGCGACGTGAGGGCATCGAGGTCAGGAGCGTCGTCAGCGATTCCCTGTCGCGCAGGGGCGGGCGCCGGTTCATCGAGTACCCGGCGTTCAGAAGCGCCTGAACGAAGTTGTTCTCGATATCGACAGTGAGCTGACGTGCGTAGATAGCGTCCAGGGGACGTGATCGCAGGTCAGGGTTCGTGCGCAGCGCGTTGACCATGACGTTGAAGCTGGCCAGCTCCCGGTCGGCCTCACGGCGGGCGGCGTAGGGGTCGTAGCCGGGGATAGTGCTCCAGTACGCCTTGGGCGGCTGCGTCAGCAGCTCATACTCGCTGACCACGTTGACCCTCGCCTCCATCTCGGCAACCGATATGCCAAGCATGGCTTCAAGCTGTCTGCGCGCGTCATCCGTTCCGCCGGTCAGCTTGAACTGCTTGATCTCGCCGGCAAGGGCAAAGTTGGCGCCGAAGCCGAACTTCTCCACCCTCACAGGGAAGGCGGGCCGTCCGAACATGCGGTTCAGCGCGAGTCCGAGTTCTTCGTTGATGATCTTCTTCGTTGACGTGATCGTGCTGAAACGCGCCAAGAGCGTCATGACCTTAGCTGCTTCCTCGCGCTGGTGGTCACGAGGATTCTCGCTCAGCTCGATGTAGTTCACCGCCGAGAGCGGGATCATGATCCGGCCCTGCTCGACCAGGCGGACTAGCTGGTGCAGCACGTCCACATGCCCGGGCTTCTGTGGATGGCCGGCCAACGCCTCACCTAGTGCATACCAGTGGTTGATGTCGAGATAGACAGTCCGGCGTCCGGTGGTCTCCACGGGGAAGAGGCTATCCGGGCGGGCCGGCCAGCGCCTACGGGTTTTGCGCTGGCCGGGCTGCCTGCGACCGGGCACGCCGACCTCGTGAGTTCTGTGCTTGCCCTGTCGGCTGGGGGTGCCGACGGATGCGGCAGCCACAGGTCTTTGAGTCCCTGGTGCCGCGCCCTGAGTGCCATGCTCTTGTCGTACGTCACCATCGTGACCTCGCGACCGGACAAAATCTGCACTGCCAGCGCCCGGTCCACGATCTCGGCATCGTTGTCCGGCAGCCGTTCATGGTCGGGCGGGTCAAACAGCAACTCCATCGTGACCGGCCCCAAACCGGGCGAGCTATCGTCACGCAACCGCCCCATCGGGCGTTCTTCGCTGACATTCCTGAACACCTCGTCCAGCGTCTTCAGGGCCGTCCGCGCGCGGCTTCGCGCCTGGTTGTCACGCTTCAGCCGGTCAAGCTCGTCCACGACGAGCAGCGGCACCAGGACGTGCATCGCCCAACCGGGAGTCGTCGCGGCCGTCAGCCCGGCGAGGTCGGCGTCCGGCAACTCGTCAGGGTGCTCCACGTAGAAACAGGTGTCCAGCACCAGCAGGTCGCCGACGTTCCGCCACCGCTCCTTGTTGGCCCTCAACGTCTTGATCGCCTCGTCGAAGTCGTCCACCCGCTGGTCCAGTTCTTGCGACACCAGGTCGTTGACCACCCGCTGTACTCCGACATCTGAACTTGTCAGCGTGCCAGCACTGGCCAGCAGCAACTTATACCGCCTGTTGAGCACCAGCGACGCCAGATCCTTGCCGCTGATCCGGCCACGAAACATCCGCGCCGCCCGTCCGGCCCATTCCAGGTAGGCCAGCAACCGCTTGTGCGCAGTGGGCGCGCCGCCGCCACCTCGAAGGTTGAACGCCTCAGTGCGGGTGGAATCCAACGTTCGAATAAGGTCGTCCAGGCCGACGCCTGGGCGGGGAGTAAGCAGCATGGTTACAGCCTGCCACCGTCCGGGGTGGTTCCATTATATTGACCAAGCCGACGCTGCTGCCGTGGCCCAAGATCGGCTGGTAATTGCCACTATCAGTGACCGGCGTCGGAACGTTACGGTCAGCTCAATGCACGCGGCCCTGCCGATTATTAATTGCGGGCAGCACGGCCAAATGCACCATCATCCGGGCGCATATCTGCCGACTCGGGGTGGCCATGGGCGGCGCTGATCTTGTGCCGGAGCCGGCCGGCTACCGAGACGCTCTGCAGCCGGGCGGTTCGACGTTGGCCCGGTACCATCCGGGCTGCCTCTGCTGCTAGCGGAGAACTCCGAAGCGATCTTGGGCAGCCCGCTGGAAGTGTCGCCGGCGTACTCTTGTATGGGTCGACTTGGGGTTGGTGTATGTGAGGAGCGGCGCGCATCCTCCGGGTGAACCCGCTGTGCCCAGCGAAGAGCGGGCAGATGCGGGCGTTCTTGCGGTCGCGGCGCTTTCACCGGGCCATGCCATGTTGCTAGGCCGTGAGCTGGAGCGCGGTCGGATCGACCGCGTTCTTGAGATGGCGCGGCGGGGCCGCAGTGCCGCCTTGGTGCTTCAAGGCGAGCCGGGCACTGGCAAAACCACGCTTCTTGACTACGCCGTCGAGTCGGGCCAGGACTTCGAAATCGTCCGCTTGCTGGGGATCGAATCGGAGGCCGAGCTTAGCTTCGCTGCGCTGCATCAGCTTGTGCTGCCGTTTCTGGCCGGACTCAGGTCTCTTCCGGCACCGCAGCGGGACGCTCTGAGCGGGGCGCTCGGCCTCCGCCGTGCGGATTCGCCGGACCGCTTTCTCCTGGCCCTCGCCGCACTTACCATGCTGGCCAGCGCCGTCACCGAGCGGCCGCTGCTGTGCGTCGTCGATGACGCACAGTGGCTTGACCGGGAATCAGCCGGCATCCTGGGTTTCATTGCCCGGCGGCTCAGCGCTGATGCGATAGCGATGCTGTTCGCAGTGCGGGGCCCGTCGGAACGCACTGCGGATCTTGAGGGGATCCCCCGGGTGCAGATCGGAGGCCTTCCACCCGAGGAGGCCGGGCAGTTGCTCGCGTCGGTGGTGGCGGGCCGCGTTGACCGCGGGGTAAGCGAGCGGATCATCGCCCAGACGGGCGGAAACCCGCTGGGGCTGATCGAACTGGGCGGTGAATTGAGCCGGGAACAGCTGGCGGGGGAGATTCCGCTGCCTGAACTGCTCCCGGTGGGCGGAAGCCTGCAGGCGCGGTACCTTCGCCAGATCGGGAGTATGCCCGCCGAGACACAGGTCCTCCTGCTGGCTGCCGCGGCGGATCCCACCGGTGATCCGGCTCTGCTCTGGCGCGCTGGCGAGTTCCTCGGCTTCGGCGTCCGCGCTGCGGCCCCCGCCGAGGCCGAAGGGCTGCTGCGCCTCAGCCCGCTGGTCAGATTCCGCCACCCGCTTATCCGCTCAGCGCTATATCACGGAGCCGCTCTGGCCGAGCGCGTGCGGGTCCACGAGGCGCTGGCCCGGGCCACCGATCCTCAGGTAGCCGCCGACCTGCGGGCGTGGCACCGGGCAGAGGCCGCGATAGGGCCCGATGAGAGCGTAGCCGTGGAACTCGAACGGGCGGCCGACCACGCGAGGGAACGGGGAGGGTGGGCTGCGGGCGCCCGGTTCCTGACCCGCGCGGCCACGCTCACACCGGACGCCGATGAGCGGCTCCGGCGCGTTCTGGCCGCCGCCCGGGCCGAAACGACGGCCGGTGCCTGCGTGCGCGCGCAGGCGCTGTTGGACAGCGTGGCCGGCCAGCTGGAGGATCCGGTCAGGCATGCCGAGGCCCTGCGCGTTCAGGGGACGATGCGCTATGCGCTCGACCAGACCGCGGAGGCGGCCTCAGTGCTGCTCGATGCCGCACGACAGCTCGCCCCGCTTGACGCCGGCCTGGCGCGGGCGACCCTGCTCGAAGCGCTCGCCGCGGCGCGGATCAGCGGACGGCTGGCCAAGACCGGCGCGGGTGAGGCTGACATCGCCCATGCCACCCGCTCATTGCCACGGCCGCCACCCGCGGATGCCACCATCGGCGATCTTGTCCTCGATGCCGACGCGACATTGATCCTCGATGGTCACGAGGCCGCGGTGCCCGTGCTCAGGCGGGCCGTCACCGCGATGCTGGAGGCCCCGATCAGCTCCGCCGAGCTGCTCACCCTGACCGGGGTCGGCTGCACCGCAGTGGGTGCGCTCGGCGACGACCATGCGCTGTACTCGCTGGCCAACTGGCTGGAGGTCCAGGCCAGGGACCAAGGCGCGGTGCTGCCGTTGTCTACGGCCCTCATCTTTTCTGGGTCGTCGGAGTTGTTCGCCGGGCATCTTGACCAGGCACGCGCACGTTTCGCCGAGCGCGGGGCTATCGAAGCCGCACAGGGGGGTAGCTGCGAGGTCGGGCTGGCCTTGGTGCTGGCCTGGCGAGGCAGGACCGCCGAGGCGCGCGCTCAGGCAGCAGACGCCGCGCGGGTGGCCGCAGAGCAGGGCCACGGGTGGAAGCTGGTCTGGCTGGAGTACGCCCACGCCGTGCTCGCGCTCGCGATGGGCCGCTACGAAGAGACACTGGCGGCCGCGCCGCACGGATACCAGGAGAACGTGCTGGTGAGCACGTTCGCGCTGCCGGATCTGATTGAGGCGGCGGTCCGTTGTGGTGAGCGCGCCTCCGCTGAGCAGGCCTTGGCGCACGTCGCGCGCCGCGCCGCGGCCAGCCCGACACCATTGATGCTGGGCCTGCTTGCCCGGTCCCGCGCCTTGCTGGGAAGCGATACCGGCGCCGAGGCCTTCTACCTGGAAGCGATCAGCTACCTGCAGCGTGCCAGGGGCCGGGTGCACCTGGCTCGCGCTGAGCTTCTGTACGGCGAATGGCTGCGCAGGGAAAGACGCCAGCGTGATGCGCGCGAGCACCTGCAAGCTGCTTACGGCATGTTCCGGGAAATCGGAGCCGATGGCTTTGCCGAACGGGCGCGGATCGAGCTGGCTGCGGCCGGGGGGGCCGTCCAGCAGCCTGCCTCCTCCCACAGCGGCGGCCTTACGCCCCAAGAACTCCAGGTCGCGGCGCTGGCGGCCGCCGGTTTCACCAACCTGGAGATCGCCTCGCGGCTGTTCATCAGCCCAAAGACCGTCGACTACCACCTCGGGAAGGTCTACCGGAAACTCGGTGTCGGCTCACGTCGCCAGCTCGCCCACGTTCCCCTCGAAAGGCCGAACGGTTCCGGGTCGTATACGGCTGACCGGCAAGCGGGACTGGACGGTACCAGGGTACTGCCGCGCGGCGCGCAGCCACCTGCCTAGCCGCTGCCCGGGAAAGCGTCTTGATGACTAGGCGTTCTTCCGGATTCGGACAGCTGGTCCGGCTCGTCACGATACATGCGTGAAGCCATTCGCGACCCCGGAAAAGCTTGCCCGCTCCGATGTAGGCACACCATGACATATCTGGGAAGCAGCGATTCCGACCCACAGCTCGCCGACTACTACCCGGAGTGGCTAGACAACCTGGCCGGCGACGTCGCTCTGGAGGGCTCGGCAATGGACGGCTTCGTGCAGGGCGCCGAGGCCGTGCGGACCGTGGTGGTCGCCATCCGTGCGCTGTATGACTACCAGAAGTTCCACTTCGCCGGGCCTTACGGCGAGAACGGTTGGCTCGAAGACTACACCGCCGGGGTCCGCGGCGAGCCGATCGGCAACCTCACGGTGGTTACCCGCAACGCCGCCGGGCAGACCCAGCACGTCGTGGGTAACTACCGGCCCCGGAGCACACTGCTGCTGTTGTCCCGGCTGATAGGCGAGCACTTCGCCGGCACCCCCTACGGGGGGCACTTCCTCGCCAGCGAGCCGTGAGCGGACATACCCGCGACCACCCGCCCGAGCTGCAATACGTCCAAGGAGACCCTCATGAACCCAACTCCTACCCCGGCGGGCCTCGGCTCGGTGTCCCGGGCGCCGCACCTCCCGGACGGGTTCGCCGGGACGTTCACCAGCCGGTACGTCGACGCCGGCGGCCTGCGCCAGCACGTGGTCACCGGCGGAGAGGGGCCGCCGCTGCTGCTGGTGCACGGCTGGCCCCAGACCTGGTACGCCTGGCGGCTGGTCATGCCCGGGCTGGCCCGCCACTTTACCGTGATCGCGCCCGACCAGCGCGGGTGCGGGCTGTCCGGCAAGCCCGAGGACGGGTACGACACCGGCACCTTGGCCGCCGACCTGGCCGCGCTGATGGACGCGCTGGGGCACGAGCGGTTCGCCGTGGCCGGCCACGACACCGGCATGTGGATCGGCTATGCGCTGGCCGCCGACCACCCGGGCCAGGTCGCCCGGCTGGCCGTCGCCGAGACCCCCCTGCCGGGGGTGTCCCCGTCCCCGCCGCTGTTCGCCAATGCGCACCTGAACAACGCGCTGTGGCACTTCGCGTTCAACCGGCTCGCCGCGGTGAACGACCAGCTCGTCGCCGGGCGGGAAGAGGTCTACTTCGGGTGGCAGTTCGCCACGAAGGCGGCCCGGCCGCTGCCCGGCCACGCGGTCCGCCACTACATCGACACCCTCGCCGCCAGCCCCGAAGCGCTGCACAGCAGCTTCGCGATCTACCGCGCGCTGGATGCCACCATCGCGCAGAACCAACAGCGCATGACCCGGCGGCTTGAGATGCCCGTGCTGGGCATCGGCGGCGAGAAGAGCCTGGGGGACCAGGTCGCGGCCACGATGAAGCTGGCCGCCGACAACGTGCAGACCCTGGTCATCCCCGGCTGCGGCCACCATCCCCCCGAGGAAGCTCCCGAGGAAACACTGACCGCGCTGACCGCGTTCCTGGCCCCCTACCGCGACGAGCAGGCCACGGCGGCACACACCCCCGGCCCCCAATCGGCCCCGACCTAGCCGCGCCCAGGGACAAGGCCAGCCCCGAAGTACTCACCTCACGCGATCCCACCCCCGCACGCCGAGGGGGTCATGAGAACGCCGAGTCCTGTCCTGATCAGGGCCGCGCCCATCCACTGACCGGCATGCCAGCGCCGTGCGCAGGGCACACAGTGGCTCACGAAAGGAACCATCATGTCCATCAAGAGCAAAATGCTCGCCGCCGCCGCAGTACTGGCGCTGGCCGGCGGGCTCAGCGCGGCGGGGGCAGGGGCGGCGAGAGCCGCCACCCCGCAGTGCGCCAGTAACTGCCTTACGCCAAGAAGCGCGGCGTACCCCGGGTTCGTGGAGAGCGCGCTTTTCGGGATCCCGCTGCGCGGCGTGCCGACGATCGTCAGCCCGGCCGCCGGCTGGAAACCGGGGGAGGACTTTACCGTCCCAACCGGCGGCCCGATGAACGCGTCCTACTTCTACGCAAATGGCATGGTGTCTGCCGCGATCGCCGCCCATTACGGGGGCTCGGGCTATGTCGCGCTTCAGCTCGAGTACGCGCCCTACGGCAAGCCCACCGGCCTGTGTTCGGGCATAGCCAACCCCGCCTACCAGGACGAGGCCCTGAGCCTGCAGCCGTGCAGCACCCCGGACACCACCGTGTGGATCTTGGACTTCAAGGATTCGCAGATACCGGGCGACTACTCGATCATCAACGCGTCGACCACCGACTTCACCCACCCGTTCGTGATGACCATCCTGGGGAACCCGGCCCACCAGCTGTTCACGCCGATCATCTTGCAGCACCTCACCGGCAACCCGGGCAACGTACCCGCCAACGAGCTGTGGTCCACCGCCGCCGGGACGCTCTGAGCGATTTAGCGATGGCGCCGCCCGCCGGGCGTAGCGCTGCTCGGCTTCCTGGACTAATCCGCGTACGTCATATCCGAAAGGAACCACGATGTCCGTCAAACTCGCCTCGCGGCTCGTCCGAACGCGCCTGATCATCATGGCCGCGGTGCTGGCCCTCGTGGGGCTGCTCGCCACCGCGGGCCAGGCCGGCTCCGCCCGCGCTGCTACCACGCGCACCGAGCATGCCGTCGTCACTGGGGCTGGCTCGGCCAAACCCACCATCGTCCTGGTGCACGGCGCGTGGGCCGACTCAGGCAGCTGGAACGCCGTGATCGGGTTTCTCCAGCGCGCTGGCTACACCGTCTACGCCCCGCCCAACCCGCTGGAAGGCCTGGCGATCGATACCGCCACGCTGGCCGATTTCCTGCACCCCATCACCGGCCCGATCGTCCTGGTCGGGCACTCCTACGGCGGAGAGGTCATCACCAACGCCGCAACCGGGGATGGCCAGGTGAAAGCCCTGGTCTACGACGACGCCTACCTGCCGGAGCAAGGCGAGGACCTGGTGGACCTGACCACCGCCGGGTCATGCTTCGCGGTACAGGACCGGTCCACGGTGTTCAACTTCGTGGCCGACCCCGTATCACCATCCGGCGCGGTCGCCTACGTCAAGCCGACCGTGTTCCCCGGCTGCTTCGCCAACGGCCTGCCGGCCAGCGTCGGAGCGGTGCTGGCCGCTACCCAGCGGCCCCTGGCCACCAGCACGTTTACCGACCAGTCCGGTGTCCCGGCCTGGCAGACCATCCCGTCCTGGGACGTCGTCGGCACAGCCGACCACATCATCACCCCGGCCGAGCAGCTATTCATGGCCAACCGGGCACACGCCCATATCACCAAGATCAACGCCCCCCACCTGTCAATGATCACCGACCCGGGAGCCGTGGCCAGTGTCATCATCCAGGCAGCCCAGGCCACCAGCTGACGTCAGCAGCTCACCGGCCCCGGCGGCCGGCTAGCACTGAGGAGGCAGCATGATCATCTCTTCCGGCGACCTGGTTCGGCGCAACGCGGCGTTCGCCGCGACGGGGGCATTCGCCGGCCTTCCCTTCCCGACCAACGAGACCCTGCAGGTGCTCGGCTGCGTCGACTCCCGGGTCGATCCGAGTGATGTGCTCGGTCTCGAGCTCGGCGAAGGTGTCGTGATGCGCAACATCGGCGGCCGGATCACCCCGGCGACGCTGCGCTCATGGGCCCTGCTGGGCCGACTTGGCCGGGGCCAGCCCCCGAGAAGCGGGCACCTGGTGATCCTGCACCACACCGACTGCGGCATCATCCGCCTCGCGGACTATCCCGAGCAGCTCGCCGCGTTCTTCGAGATACCGGCAGACGAGCTGGAGAGCAAGGCGGTCGACGATCCGTACGCGGCGGTGCGGGTCGACGCCGCCATCGCCCGGCATACTCTGCCGCCGAGCCGGCTCGTGTCCGGCCTGGTCTACGACGTCAACACCGGGCTCATCGAGATCGTCGACCCGGCCACCGGGGAGTAGCAGCCGTGTGCACCGAACCGGCCACCGCCGACGACGTCCGCGCCGCGATGCCGCACCCGGTCGTGGGCAGCGCGGCCGACCCGATCGCACTGGAGCCGGTGGACGACGTCGTCGTCACCACGCTGGTCGACAACGTCTACGATGCCCTGCTCACCGGCGACGACACCATCACCCGAGCGCCGTTGGCAGCCGGAACTGCCCAAGCGCCCCAGTTCGAGCCGGGGCGTACCAACGTCGGGCTGATGGCCGAGCACGGCTTCTCCGCGCTGGTCACCGTCCGCCGCGGCGACACCACGACGTCCGTGCTGTTCGACACCGGGCTGTCCCCGGATGCGATGGTCACCAACGCCGACCGGCTCGGCCTCGACCTGTCCGGCCTGCACGCCGTAGTGCTCAGCCACGGCCACTTCGACCACGCCGGCGGCCTGGCCGGACTCGCCGGGCGGCGCGGTACCCGGTCCTTGCCGATGGTTGTCCACCCGCTGGTGTGGACCCGCCGCCGCCTCGCCCTGCCCGGCGGCGGGGCCGACGACTGGCCGACACTCAGCAAACGTGCACTGACCGGCGAGGGCTTCGACGTGATCGAGCGCCGCCAGCCGTCCCTGCTCGTCGACGGCTCAATCCTGATCACCGGTGAGGTCGACCGCACCACCGACTTCGAACACGGCATGCCCCCAGCACACCAGCACTGGACCGGCACAACGTGGGAACCCGACCCGCTGATCCTCGACGACCAGGCCCTCGTCGTGAACGTGCGGGGCAAGGGACTGGTCATCGTGACCGGCTGCGGGCACGCCGGCGCCGTCAACATCGTCCGCCACGCACAGCGGCTGACCGGCGTCCCCCGGCTGCATGCACTACTCGGCGGCCTGCACCTGGGCGGCGCCTTCTTCACCCCGAGCATCGGCCCGACGGTCCACGCGCTCACCGAACTGGCACCCGACCTACTGGTACCCGGACACTGCACCGGCTGGCGAGCACAACACACCCTCGCCGCCGCGCTACCCGACAGCTGGGTCCAAGGCAGCAGCGGCACCCGCTACCAGCTCACCGCCGGGCCGACAAGCATCACCGCAGACCGAAAACCAAAAACCGGAAAGGACCAGACAGATGAGTGACCTGCCGAATATCGTGCTCGTCCACGGTGCGTGGGCCGACGGCTCCAGCTGGAGCGCGGTGATCGAGCGCTTGCAGGGCAGCGGCTATCACGTCACCGCACCGCAGTTCCCGATGACCTCGCTGGCGGCTGATGTCGCCCGGCTGCGCCAGGTGCTGGCCCGCCAGGACGGACCGGCGATCGTGGCCGGCCACTCCTACGGCGGCCAGATCATCACTGCCCTGGGCGCTGACGCGCCGAACGTGGCCGGGCTGGTGTACATCGCGGCGTTCGGGCTGGACGAAGGCGAATCGATCGGCGCGTTGCTCGGCCAGGGACCGCCCAGCCCGGCGCTGGCCCACCTGATCATCGACGAGCAGGGGTTCGCCTGGCTGCCCGAAGAGGACTTCGTCGGCCACTTCGCGGCCGACGTCGACCCGGTGCGGGCCCGGGTGATGTGGGCGGTGCAGCAGCCGCTGTCCGCCTCCGCGCTGCAGGAGGTGATGGGCGTCCCGGCGTGGAAATCACGGCCGTCGTGGTTCCTGGTCGCCGCCGGCGATCAGGCCATCCCGCCCGAAGCCGAGCGCCAGTTTGCCGCCCGCATGGGCGCCACCACCGTCGAGGTGCCGTCCAACCACGTGGCGATGGTCTCCCACCCGCAAGACGTGCTGGCCCTCATCCAGGCCGCCGCTCAGGCCGCGCAGGCCTAGGCTGGCCGGGGGCCGTAACACCACGGCCCGTTCGGAACAACGATCTTTACTGAACGGGCCGTGGTGCACGCCACCCGCAACGAAGGGAGCACCATGATGGCTACATACTCGAGCCTTCCGAACAAGCTGGTCAGCGCGGTGAACGGCATCGACTACGCATACCGGGACGCGGGCGAGGGGCCGGTTCCGCTGGTGCTGCTCCAGCACTTCCGCGGAAACCTGGACAACTGGGATCCCGCGCTGATCGACGCGCTGGCCTCGACCCGGCGAGTCGTGGCATTCGACAACGCCGGCGTCGGCGGCTCCACCGGCACCACCCCGCACGTCATCGAGCAGATGGCACACGACGCCATCGCCTTCCTGACCGCCCTTGAGCTCCGCCAGGCCGATATCCTCGGCTTCTCCATCGGCAGTTTCGTCGCGCAGGAGATCGCGCTGATCCGGCCGGACCTGGCCCGCAGGCTGATCCTGGCCTCCTCGGCCCCCCGCGGCGCGGCTGGCATGCACGGCTGGGCGCCTGAGGTCATGGGGGCGGTCGGCAGGCCCGAAACCAACCCCGAGGGGTACCTCGAGGTGTTCTTCGCACGATCATCGTCCAGCCGGCAGGCCGGCCAGGAAGTACTACGGCGCATCTATGCCCGGACCGAGGACCGGGACAAGGCGACCACCTGGGCCACCCGCGAGGCGCAATACGATGCGGTCTGTGCCTGGGGGATCCCCGATCATTCCCAGCTGCAACGGCTGAGCGGCATCAGCCAGCCGGTCTTTGTGGCCAACGGCGACCGCGACTCGATGATCCTGCCGCACTATTCCTACCTGATCGCGGGCCTGATCCCGCAGGCCACGGTGAAGATCTACCCCGACTCCGCGCATGGGTTTCTGTTCCAGAATCACGCAGAATTCGCCGCCGACGTCAAGGCCTTCCTAGCCAAGCCGGACTAGACCCACCCCAAAGCACCCGGCCGGGAACTCATGGATCGAGGGTCCTCACCGTGAACGGCCAGCTCCCGCCCGCGGCTAAGGCCGGTTGGCGACATCGCCGAGTCGCTTCGCTAAACGCTGCAGAATAGCCAGTTCTGAGCGAGCGCCCGGCGAATCTGATCGTCGCTCCTGGGCGATCAGATCGGCATATCGCGCGCCATGTCTCGGGTCGGCCGCTACCGTCCGTGACGCGAGCCGGGGTAGCCGTGAGCCGCCATGGCGAGTATCTCGGCGCCAACGTCAGCACGGAGGAGGCGTCCAACGGATGGGTATGCAGCAACCGGCGCTCGCCGCGAGTCTGGTCAGGCGCTGATGGCGGGTGAACGCGTAACACCTCGGTGAATAGGCTGTATCTCGGTTGACGGCCAGCCGGGCTGAGTGAGAACTGGCCTCCAGGAACCGCGTTGTCTCCCGTACCTGCGTTAATGTCGCCACTGCTGTCTCCTCCGCTGATGGCTGGCCGGGTGCCTAGCACACGACGACCCACACGACCTTTCCGCGTTGATCCGGGGCGGATGCGCTCATGTGTCCGCTGGGGAAGTACCAGCCCCATTGGTCGCTGATGGCATCGACCAGCAGCAGCCCCCGGCCGTTCTCGGCAGTCTCGTCAGGGTCAGTTTGCGCGGGCGGCAGCGGGCTGGCATCCCAGGCCAAGATGAGGACCTGCGCCCGGTCGGAGACCAGCCACAGCCGGACGGCGGCCTGGCTCATCTTGCGGGATACCTGCACCGCGTTCGTGACCATCTCCGAGACCAGCAGTTCGGTGCTGTCGGCCAGACCGGCCAGACCCCATTCCCACAGCAGGTGCCGGGCGTGGAGGCGGGCGCATGGCACCGCGCCGGGAAGCGCGCCGAGTTCGAGGAAGCTCCGGAGCGGCCACTGGTCGGCAGAGCTGTCTTCCTGATGGCCGGCGAAAGGCGGTATCCGTATCGCAGCTTCAGCCGGGCGGGCACGGGAATCGCCGTGAGCCAGCGGGGACGATGCCCTGGGCGCGAACCCGGCATGACAAGTGTGGCCGCCCGCGCTGGCCTGCCGGGCGGGACTCGTCGTGCCGTGCATGGAAGCCTCCCCTTATCGCGTGGTCATCCAGCCCGCCCCGCCCGGTGCTGCCGACCGATACCAACCGCACCTCGCTCCCCCCGAGCGGGCTCTGGCTCCTGTCTCAGGTCCGGTCAGCTTGGCCCTGGGTCTCGACGGCGGGATCGTCTTCGCGGCCCTGATCTCGGACGCGTGCCTTATCCGCGACGGAGCACCGTCGCCTACCACGTGCGGGGATCGGATCGGCCGGTCACCATGCGGGATGCCCTCTCCTCGTGTGCGGAGCCTTGCTAGCTCACAACGCTAGGGAGACACGAGGGAGGGTGGAAGCGAATGTGCACGGACTTGCACGCGACTTCAGCCGAGCGCGGCGATCGCGCCGGTGATCAGCGTGCGCGCCTCGTGACCGCGGACGGCCATCGCGGACAGCGCCGAGAAGGCCCGGTCGTAGATGGCGATCTCGCGTGGCTGCGTGACCGTCACCCTCGCGGACAGCAGTTCGGCGTCGACTCTGGCGTCATCGAACACGATGAATCCCTCCACCGTCCACATCGGCCGTTCCCTGACCGTGAAGGGGATCACGCCGATGGATACGGTGGGCATGGAGGTCACCGAGAGCAGGTGCCCGAACTGGCCGGCCATCACCTCGGCGTTGCCGACCTGGTAGCGCAGGACCGCCTCTTCGATGACGACGTCGAACTGGTGGTCCTGGTCGTACAGGATGCGGGAACGTTCCAGGCGGGCATCGGCTGCCCGCTCGCTATCGTCGGGTATTCCGCGGAAAGCGGTGATCGCGGACAGCAGCGCCGCGGCGTAGGCCGGCGTCTGGAACAAGCCCGGCACCACATGAGACTGGTAGGCGCGGAACCGGGTCGTCTGCTCGTACAGCGGGACGAGGGATTCCTGGAGATGCCGCAAGCCGGTGACTTCCAGCCGCCGCCACTCGGTGTACATCGAGTCAGCCGCGCGTGAGGAGGCGATCAGGTCAGCGGCCTGGTCATCGGCGCCGCAGATCTGGCACCACAGCCGGATGTCGGCATCGGACGGCGGCGTCCTGACGTGCTCGATCCGCGAGACCTTGGATTCGTGCCAGCCAGCGGCGAACGCGAGTGCCCGCGCGGTCAGCCCGGCATCGAGCCGGATCTCGCGGAGCCGCTGAACGAGCGCGGCCCGCGCCCGGCGCACGCTCGATGACGGCGAGATAGCCATGTCAGCAGGGAAGGCGAGGTCAGGCGGGCCGGTAGTCCTGATGGTCGATGGCCCGTTCCCAGACCGCCTCGAACGCCGCCGCGCACAGCTTGACGACTGCGGGCTCGTCGGTCATCTCGTGGCCGAGGCCGGTGCCGTCGCCGGCGAAGTAACCGAAGCGGACCAGGCGGTCGTCGAAGACCCAGAAGTCATTGCCGGGCAGCGCGAGATCGGACGCGCGCCGCCGTGGCAGCCAGCGCACCTGCTCTCCGGCCGCGATGTTCATCGAGTCCGTCACGTCGTACTCGAACCGGATGTACGGCGTCACCGGCTCGGAGATGATGCGCGCCCGGCGCATCACGACCCCGCGCGCTAGCGCACCGCCGACTAGGGCATGCCAGTCCGCCTCCCGCTGGGTGCGGTCATGCGGCGGGCCGCCCTGCCAGGCGATGAACGACGGATCGCCGGGCACGTAGGCGTCGCGCATCTCCAGGTGCACGGCTGAGCGCTGCGTACCCGCGATCAGCTCCTCAAACGGCGGGACCTCTGCTGGCACCGGCCACCTCCTGGAAGAACTGCGCCATCCGTGCCGGGAACCGCATCACTACCTCGCGATGGTCCGGCGCGGTCTCGGCCAGCATCACGGGGTCAGTGATCTTCCATCCCTTGAGCACGAAGTCTCCGGTCGTGTCATCGACCCATGCCGTGGGACAGTCACTCCCGTCCGTACCTGGGTCGATGCCGATGAACTGTAGCGCCATGGCGGCCTCCTCCGCTCGGGTGCCTGCGCGGACTTGCACACCGACTATCTATCCGGCACGACGGCCCGGCTAGTGGCCAAACTGGTGGCCTTCGATCTCGGCCAGCAGCATCCGCAGCGTCAGCGAGTGCCTGGCCGGTGGCAGCGCCGCCATCGCCGCACGTGCGTAGGCGACCCCGCCCGCCTGGTCACCGGCACGCGCCAGCATCAGGCCGCGGTGCAGTTCCAGATGGGTCGCGAACCTCGGCATCGACGCGGGCAGCGATGCCGACGCCGCTTCCTGGGCCTGGACCGCCAGCCGCTCGTCACCCAGGCGGGCGGCCAGCAGCGAGGTGAAGACGTTCATCCGCCACCACGGCACCGCATAATCGCTGTTCTCGCCGCCGTCGCCGCCCGCAGCATCGAACACCCGGCGTCCTTCACCGAGCAGTTCCCGCGCCGTGCCGGCATCACCGGTCACCGCAGCCGCGTGCGCCTTGCCCATGATCGCATTCAGGTAGCCCAGCGACGGGGAACCGTCCAGAGCCAGCGCCTGATCGGCGAACATCCGCGCGAGCGGCAGCGCCGCGCCCTCATACCCCAGTGCGATCGCGGCCCGGCCGCGCACCCATACCCGGGTCCGCAGATCGCCGCCCCGGTCGGCCGCCGTGGCGGCCATCCGGTACCAGTACGCCGCCTTCGCCCCGTCGCTGCCGGGGAACGTCTTGCCGTACAGCACCATCAGCCGCGATGCCACGTCCCACATCACCGGGGTGTCGAGCTGCTGCTGCAACACCACCAGGTCAGCCGCCAGCCGGCGCTGTATCTCCGCCGCACCTGCCGTCATGTAGTCGCGGCCGTAGGCAGCCAGCTTGCCCTGCCAGACCTCAGCAGAGGGACGCGCCCGCAGCGCCGCGCTGAACCCGTGCCCGATCAGGTCCGATGCCACAACCGGCGCGACCGCGCCGGCCGCCAGGTCGGTCAGGAACGTCCGCCTGTCCACTCGTTCACCTTCCTCCAGCACGGTCAGCGGAACCTGCAACACCGTGGCCAGATGCCGCAGCCAGAACCGGCCCGGGTTCCGCTTCCCGTGCTCCCACCTCGATAGGTACTCGCGGGCCAGCGGGACGCCGGAAACTACCTCCAGCGCTGCGACGAGCCGTCCCTGCGACCACCCGTTCGCCAACCGCAGGTCACGGATCAGCGCACCTAGAAGCACCGCGTCCGCCTGGCCGCTGCAACGGCCACTAGCGGAGCCGGGAGAAGACATCGCCATCGGCCCTGCGCCCCCTCCGGAGGAACAACAGGAATCACGATACGCGCTGGAGCGCTTACGATACGGCTTGCTTGCGCTTCCTTGCACTGATTCAAGGCCGAGAGGAACCGGGCGGGCCGGGTCTCGCCCGGATGACGCGGTCCCCGTCGGGGCCATGGGGTTGCGGATCTCAGCGGGTGGGGCCGCGCGGCCGGGGTGGTCCCGGTCGGCGGGTCGGCCGTGGAGCAGGCTGGTCCGCGCCGTGCTGGCCTGGTGCGGGCTCTGCGGGGCGGAGTGGTACTGGCGAGCCGGGGAAAGATGTCGCGGCGAGGCTGGCCGCGTGCGGGCGCGTGGGCGGGGTGGCCAGCGCAGGCCGGGCGGCTGCGTGCAGGCGTTCGGCGGCGGCGAGGGCAGCGGCGGCCTGGGCGGCGCGCTGCTGGGACTCGCGCAGTCCGGCGACGGCTTCGGCGAGCGCGGCCAGCCGGGTGATCAGGATGACCGGCATCAGGGTCCGGTCGCTGGTGAGGTAGGCGAACGCGGACATGGCCCGGGCGGCTTGCCGCAGCCCGTTCCCGGCCGGGGTCGGGGCGGGTATCCGCCCGTAGGGGGCGCGGGCGGCGCGGTCGTAGGCGTCGGCGGCCTGGCGCAGGATGCGGCTGCCGAGCGCGGCGGCGGCCACGTGCAACGCGTCGGAGGTGGCCCAGGCGGTGTCGGCGGCAACAGCCGGGTCCGTGCGGATCTGCGCGGCGGCCTCGGCGGCGACCCGGGCGGCGTGGTCCCACCAGGCGTTGCGGTCGGCGGCGGTCAGCGGATTGCGGCGCGGCGAGCGGGCCGGGCTGGTCCACCGCTGGCACAGCTTTGGCCAGGTCAGATCCGCGGCCAGCTTCAGGCTCCGCGTGCTGTCCTATCGTGTCATCCTTGACGTCCCGCTGTCGTCAATGGGAGGTCACTCTCAGATGGCCGGCCGGGAGGCCGCCGGAGAGATGTCTAAAGAGGAACTCGAGGCGTTCTTCGGAAAGGTCGCCCCTGAGTACCGGTACCGCGGGGACAGGTTCCTCCGTCCGTCGATCGACGGCGCCGGGGGGCTGCCGCCCTCTCCGCTGATGACCTGGTGGCTTGCGTGAAACCGCCCGAGCAGTGCGGGCACGTCCAGGCACCCGGTCGACAGCATGGTTCCGACGGTGAGCGTGCCACGAAGTCCGGTCCTGCAGCCGGCGTGGTTGGCCCGTAGGGGGCGCTCCAGTGCCCCCTACGGGCCAACGATCACTGCACTCGAGCTGAGGACCGGCGCGGCTGTTCGTGCCGGGGAGAGCGCGGCGGTTCAGTCCCGGCATGCCAGATTTCCCGCGGCGCTAGCCTCGGGCGCGCCAGCGGACATCCCGCGTGGGCGGATGGCGACCATTACAGATCCGGCCGGCACAGGATTCTCGGTGATCGCGAGCGCTCATGATCCGTTCGTGCGTTGACTAACCCGCGGATAGCGCCGGAAAGTTAACACGGTTGCGGATCATGGTGTGCCCGGAAGGTACTGAGACCACCTCAACGGGCCATTGGGCTTCACAGCAAAGCGGGGTCGGAGCCCAAAAGCCCTGCAAGGGGGAGCGACGATGCGGTCCGTAGCGTGACGCGAAACCTGCGGCCTGGCCACCAGGCCTAGCAGCCGCGCCAGCTGTGCCCGGCACGGCCCGCCAGCGCCAGCGCGATCGCGCCACTTTCCCGGCGACACGCCACCTGGCAAATCACCATCAGGAACGTGCCGCCGAGGTGGCCACCCAGGTGCGGCTGCTGAAAGCCGTCCAGGCCAGGTAGAGCAAGAACGACGGGACGCCTAGCGGACCCGGGTCTTCGCTGGCGGTGGCGCCTGGGCGGGCGGCTCGTCGAAGTAGTACTGCGCTCCGCGCATCAGCGAGACGAGCGCGGCGACAAGCGCCATCGCGGTCGCGGCGATGAACACGATGATCAGCCCGTGGTGGAACGGCTGGGAGATCAGGTGCGGGAAGAACTCTTTCCCCGTGAGCACGGCCACATTGTGCGGCGGCAGCGTGTGCAGGACTCCTGAGGGCTTGAGCAGGTTGCCGATTGGGTTGATGCCGAGGAACGCGGCGAACAGGGTGCTGACGGGTGGCAGGTGGGCCACGCGTGCGGCCACGCCGAGCGGGACGCCCTGGGCATGCAGCCCGGCGGCGAGCGTTGATGGCAGTGCGGCAGCAAGGCCGACGATCATCAGCGAGAAGAAGACCCCAATGGACAGCGATGTGCCGGAGTTCTGGAACGTGGCCCGCATGCCCGACGCGACACCTCGCTGGCCGGCGGGCACACTGCTCATGATCGCGGACGTGTTCGGCGAGGCGAACAGGCCCTGCCCTATTCCGGCCATGAAGATCAGCAGCGCGAAGACCAAGTAGGGGAAGTTCACCGGGATGATCATCAGGCCGGCGAACGCGGCGGCGGTGACCAGCAGCCCGCCTGTCGCGAACGGGCGTGCGCCGAACCGGTCGGACAAGTGGCCAGATACCGGACCGGCGATCAGGAACCCCGTAGTCAGCGGCAGCAGATAGATGCCTGCCCACAACGGTGCCTGCTCGTAGGCGTAACCGTGCAGCGGGAGCCAGATGCCCTGCAACCAGATGATGAACATGAACTGCATGCCGCCGCGCGCTATCGCCGCGAGCAAAGCCGCGGCGTTTCCCGCGGCGAACGCCCTGATCTTGAACAGGCCCATCTGGAACATCGGCTCTGCGACCTTGGTCTCGACGACGCAGAACGCCGCAAGCAGCGCAACGCCGCCCACGAGCCCGCCGAGTACCAACGGATTCGTCCACCCCATCGAGCGGCCGCCGTATGGCTGGATGCCGTACGTGATGGAAATGAGGACCAGGGCTGCGCCCACCGCGAAGGTGACGTTGCCCGGCCAATCGATTCGCCCGTACTGCCTTCTGCTCGTTTCCCGCAGGCTCCGGTATGCCCATACCGTCCCGAACGCGCCAATGGGCACGTTCACCCAGAAGACGGCACGCCAGTCCCAGGCGGCGAGCAGTCCGCCTGCGAGCAGACCGATGAACATACCGGCGATGCCGGCGATCTGGTTGATGCCGAGCGCCATGCCGCGGTGGCTCGCGGGGAAGGCGTCCGTCAGGATCGCGGCCGAGTTGGCCATGAGCATCGAGCCGCCAACGGCCTGCACGATTCGCCACCCGATTAGCCACATTGCGCCGGGAACGCCGCGGAACGGGTCAAGCGAAAGCGCAACGGACGCGAGCGTGAAGATCGCGAAACCCATGTTGTAGATCCGGACCCGGCCGAACATGTCGCCAAGCCGGCCCAGCGTGACCACCAGAACCGCGGTGACCAGCAGGTAACCCATGATCATCCACAACAGGTAGCTGATGTTCCCCGGCGCAAGCGGGTTCAGGTGAATGCCGCGGAAGATAGCGGGCATCGAGATGATCACAATGGACGCGTCGAGCGTCGCCATCAGCACGCCGAGCGTCGTGTTGGACAGCGCGACCCAGCGATAGCGCCCCGAGTGGCGGGATTGCCCACCATTCGAGTTCGCGGGGTGCACAGTCATTAGTTGCGATCATACAACGGTCGGCAGCGCCAGACCGGCCGGAAGTGCCAGGCCCGCGGGCAGGCGCCAGCGCCAGACCGGCCGGAAGCGCCAGGCCCGCGGGCCGGCCGGAAGCCCCAGACCGCGGGCCGGCCGGCAGCGCCAGACCGCGAGCCGGCTGGTCAGGCCAGGCCCGTCAGGCGGCCCCGCGACGCCCGCTATGCGCGCATGGCGCGCGTAGCGCAAGGTGCCCTGTGCGAGCCCGGTTGCTGCGAGCGCCGTGCCGAGCGCCATCGCGATGGTCATCCCGATCAGTATCGTGAGCATCATCTTGTGCTGCCACGGCATACCGTAATCGCTGTGCGCCAGCCACGGTTCGTACCTGTCGAGCATGACGGTATAGGCGGCCATCAGCCCGCTCGCCACCGCGAGCGCCACGACTGCGAGGACGCCGAACGGCACGCTCGCCCGCAGCACCCGCGCGCCAGGGTCGATCCGGCGCAATGCGAGGGCGGGCGCCCGGCCTGCGATGATCACCGCGGCCAGGAAGAGCACGGACACGACATAGAAGAGCGTGTGACCCAGGGGGGCCGACGGGTGTGAATTCCGCCCCCACTGGCTGATTGCCGCGACGAACCCGAGCCACCCGGCCCCAGCCACCACAGGCGCCGCGACCAGCCGGAGCACGTCTGACCTGTGCTCCGCTCTCGCACGCAGGATGACCGTTATCGCGGGGACGACGGCACCGGCCGTCATCAGCATGGCGGCGGCGAAGCTGGCCGCCACCATCGCGCTGCCGACGGCACGCACGGACGAATGGGTAGCGGGAATCTCGGCCTTGACGAAACCCGCGCAAACGAAGAGCACGCCGAGCCCGCCCCACAGCACCGCCGTCAGCGCGCCGCGCAACCGCGCCGACTGCGACGCCGCAAGCGCGGGCCACCGCAGCCAGGCACCGACCGCTCCCGCAGCGGTGTTCAGCACGGTGCGCCCGCCGGCCGGGCATTGCTCGAGCAGTGCCTGGAATTCGTCACCGTACCTGTCCCGCCAGCCCGCCGGGTAGAGGTGTGTCAGTGCGATTGCCATTCGCTTCATGCCATCCCCTTAACGGCTCCGCGGGCCGGCGCAGGCCATGTTCGCCGGCGCGTGCCTAGCGTGACACACGACCACGTGACGGGGGCGCCGGCCAGGCGGCCGAGCCCTGTCTCTGCCACCGCGCGCATGCGTTCGAGCTGAGTGGCGAGCACGCGTGATCCCTCGGCTGTGATGCGGTACGGGCGCCGGCGGTCCTGCGCGGCGAGTGGCTCGATGAGCCCGCGCTCCTCCAGCCGTGCGATCACGCCGTAGAGCGTGCCGGGCCCGAGCCGCACGCCGGAACCTTCCGCGACATCCTGCATGATGGCGTAACCGTGTTTCGGGCCAGCGGCCAGGCTCGTCATCACAAGCAGCGACGGGTCGGCCCACCGGCCGAGGTCGTCATCCACGCGCACTCTCCTTATCAACCTCGATGTTTGGTCTGCCTCGACGTTCGTCAGGCGCCCCCGGCACCGCGCGACTCCACCTCCAGCGAATGACTACTACGCAAGATGATATATCGCCTAACGTACTAGTGGTGGCACGCGGCCTCAAGTGGGTGCGGCTTCAAGTGGGTGCGGCTTCAGGTTGTGGCGCGGCTTCAGGTTGTGGCGCGGCTTGAGGTTGTGGCGTGGTGTTCAGCGTGTGGCGCGCGAGCCGAATACGCGCGGCCGCCTCAATATGTCCTGATCGCTGCCGTAAGCTCACGGAACTGCTCATACCTGCGGGAGCACGCGCGCGCCCACCGCTCGTCGGGGTACACGGGACGGCCGGGCCGGGACCACCTTGCCGCGTCGTCGAGCGACGACTCCAGGCCCGCGGCGATCCTGGCCATCCAGGCCATGCCGAGTGCCGCGCCCTCGGGTACGGCGGCGCGGATCACCGGTACTCCTGTGCAGTCGGCCAGCGCCTGCATCCAGGCGCGGTCCCTGGTCCCTCCGCCGGTGGCCACGACCCGGGCGGGCACGCAGCCGGCCATGTCGAGGATGCGGCGGGCCACAAAACCGGTGGCCTCATAGGCGGCGCGGCGCAGGGCGGTGGCGTCGTGCGTGAGGTCGAGGCCGTGCAGTGAGCCGCGGAGCGATGTGTTGTGCAGCGGAATCCGCTCGCCGCGGACATAGGGGGTCCACAGCGGTATCCGGTCCGGATGCAGGCCGCCGGTGCCCGGGCTGATGCCGGCGCCCGGGCTGGCGCCGGCGCCCGGACTGGCGCTGGCGCCAGGACTGGTGCCTGTGCCCGGGCTGATGCCGGTGCCCCTACCGGTGCTTGCGCGGGTGCGGGTGCCGCCGAGCAGGCGCCGCGTCCAGCCGAGGAAGAGCCCGCCCGCGTTGCTCGGCCCGCCGAGCAGGCACAGGCCGGGGCGCAGATGGGGGAACCGCCACAGCCCGGGGACGTCACCTTCGTCGGGCATCACGGCCCAGGTGAGCAGCGTCGTACCGCACATGATGTGCGCCTCGCCCGGCTGTGACACACCGGCGGTTATCTGCTCCGTCATCACGTCGACACCGCCGGGCGCGAGTGACGTGCGCGCGGCCCCTTGCCCATCGGCATCGCCGCCATCCGATCCGCCGGTCAGCCCGCTGAGTTGGCGAGCGGTCGCGCCGATCTCGGTCACCACGATCGGCAACTGGTCCTCGGTGATGCCGATCCTGCTGAGCTCGGCCGGATCCCAGCGGCGCCCGTCGAATATCGGGAAGTACGACATGGCCGTGAAAGAGTCGATGACCGGCTCGCCGCCGAGAGCCACCGCGGCAAGCGCCTGCGCGGGCCAGTAGGCGCGCGCGCCCGGCCAGTGCTTGGCCGCCCAGTGCAGAAAGGCTTCGCCCTCACGAATATCGAGCGGGCTGGCCGGCGGCCACGCCGCCGCGGCGGCACGCCCACGCCAGTCGCCGTAAAGCAGCCCAGGTGACAAGGGTTCCAGGTGATCATCGAGGGCGGCAAGTGAGGGCACACAAGCGGCGATCCCAAGCCCCGCGGCGGGGCTCGCCGCGGGCCCGAGTGCCGCGACCGCTCGCCGCGGGCCCTCGTACCACGCCGCGGCGGCGTCATGCTCAAAGCTGTCAGGGTCCGCAACACATACTGCATGCGGCACCCTGGCACGGCCGCGGACGCGCCCGCGCCCATCCACCGCGATCGCCTTGACCGCCGTGGTCCCGACGTCAACCCCGATCGTGATCTCGCTGTCGGCGGGGTCGCGCCGCACCTTACGAACCGGCGCCTTACGCACCGGTGCTTTACGCACCGGCATCACCTCCGGACGGACCCGTCGTGAGCGGGCTGGTTCCACTGTACGATCCGGCCACCTGCGCTGCGCGATGCCGGCGCGACAGGACAGGCCCGCGGTCACCCGCGACACGCGGGGCACCATTCGGCGATGATCGTTGATGACATCGAGCGGGCTGGCGCCGCGGAGCGGCCGTGCTGCCGCACCCGGACCGGCTGCGCCGCCGCGCCCGGACCGGCTGCGCCGCCGCGCCCGGACCGGCTGCGCCGCCGTGATCGGCAGTGCGGCCGGTCATGGCCCGGCGGCGCCCGGACGGGCCATGCCCGGCCCGGCCGGAACCCGGAGGTGCTACGTGCCTAACCCGTGGGCGTCTCGTGACGCTGCTTTCGACGCCGTACTCGCCGCAGCCAGGGGCATGCTCGAACTTGGCCTCAGCGCGGGCACGAGCGGCAACGTTTCCGCCCGGCTCGACGACGGGCACATCGTGATCACCCCGTCGGCCGTGCCGTACCAGGAGATGACCGCGAACGACCTCGCCGTGCTCACGATGGCAGGGGAGCAAGTGGCAGGGCCGCGCGCGCCTTCCACGGAAAGGCTGCTGCACCTAGCCTGTTACGGAGCGTTTGATGAGATCGGGGCGGTACTGCACAGCCATCCGCCGCACGCGACCATGTTCGCGTGCGCGCGCAGGCCGGTGCCACCCGTGATCGATGAGGCGGTGCTGTTTATCGGCGGCGAGGTCCCTGTCACCGCCTACGCGATGAGCGGCACGGCGGCCGTCGGCGCGAACGCTGTCGCGGTGCTTGGCCGCGTGGGCAGCGCCCTGCTTGCCAACCATGGCCTTGTCACCACCGCCGCGACGCCCGCCGCTGCCCTGCACCAGGCCGGCGTGGTGGAGCACTGCGCGCGGGTGGCATGGGGGGCGCTGGCCTTCGGCGGACACGTGCCGCTGCCACCTGAGGCGCTGACCTCGTTGGCGGACGTCTACCGGCGCGCCAGGTCCGGCGGCGCCTGAGCCGGCGGACGCCATCGGCGGCCAGCCCCGGCGCGACCCAGGGCGCGGACGACGCACCGGGCGTCAGGATTCATCTGCGGGTGGATGACCTGCAGGCATATCTCGATAGGGGCCACCCTGGGCGCAAGTACGCTCGTGCCACCGACCGGCCTGCCCGCCGGCTACGGCAAGTTCGCGATGTTCACTGATCCGGACGGCAACGCCGTGGGCCTGTGGGCCTGACCGGACGTTCAGCGGAAGAAGCGACGCAGGAAGGCGTGTCATGAGCATCGACCCCGGCAGCATCGAGTTCGACACCTATGAGCTTGTCCTGTTGCGCCGGACCAGGCAGAGCCGGGAGTTTGACGAACAGACCCAGGAGCGGATCTTCCGCGAGCACGCCGGCTACACGATCGGCCTCGGCGCCGCCGGTCACGTGCTCGCCGCAGGACCAGTGACCGAGTCCAAGGCAGAGGACGAGCCTGTGACCGGATTCGGCATCTACCAGCAGGGGTCCCACGAGGCTGTGCGCGAACTCGTCGCGAGAGACCCTGGTGTCCTGCAGGGCCAGTACACCTTCGAGATCTTGACGTGGCGCACGCGCAAGGGGGGCATCGCCTTTCCGCGCCACGAGCGGGGTCCCCGGGCGTCCTGAGACCATCTGCGGCAAACACGGCACCCGCAGCAGACACGGCACCCGCAGCAGACACGGCACCCGCAGCAGACACGGCACCCGCAGCAAAGACCACAAACGCCACAGGCGCAGCAAACGCCGTACACGCAGCAAACACGTCAGAAAGGATGCCGTTCGGAGTTTCAGGTGCCCCAGGAACGGCGCCGATCGCTTTCAGCTCCATCAAATTTAGCCGAATCGGCGCAGCAGCGTCGCCACCTTACCCCAAGCTTGGTTAAATGGCTCATACAGCATGGACTGATTTCGGCTGCCGTGATGGGGGCGCGGGCAAGCGGATAGCTGGTACCGACGGGATCGTGGACTTCGCTGACCGTCGCGCGCAGCGATCCGCGCGCCGCTGCGCAGGGCGAGATGGGGCTTCGAGGTGGGGCTTATGGTGGCGAGTGCGCAAGGCAAGGACGTTAGCAACTACCAGGGCGAGGTCGACTGGGCGACGCTCGGCACGGGCCTTGCGTTCGCGTTCTGCAAGGCGACAGAGGGAACCACGTTCGAAGATGCCGACTTCGCGGCGAATTGGGCGGGCATCAAGTCCGCGGGGTTATACCGCGGCGCATATCACTTCCTGCACCCGGCCGACAGCGCCACCGCACAGGCACAGTACTTCATGAACATGGTGAAGGCTCATGGCCTGCTGCCCGGCGACATGCTCGTCTGCGACGCGGAGGTGACCGATGGGCTCGCGGATGCCTCGGTGAGCAGTTCGACGAAAGCGTTCTGCGACGAGGTCATGAGGATCGCAGGGCCGCACTGCCCGGTGATCGTGTATACCTACACCTCCTTCGCGACGAAGCTACCCGGATGCACGGGTTTGCCGTTGTGGATCGCGTACCCCTCGAATGCCGCGCCCGCTTCTGTGGCGCCGTGGAAAACCTGGAAATTCTGGCAGTGGGGCACCGTAAGCGGGATCGATGCGGATGCCTTCAACGGAACCGACGCGGAGCTGGCGGCATGGATCAGAACATATACGGAGGTACCATTGAATAACCTCGGCGGCAAGATCGTGGGAGGACTCACCAGCGTCCGCTGGGACGACGGCGACACCGTGGCGGCCGGGGTTGGGACCGATGGCCACGTCTGGGCCATCAGGTGGCATGCCGGATCCTGGGGGACCTGGCAAAAGGTCAGCCCCACGTCCGCCAAAGGCGCGCCTGGGATGATCGCATTCGGAACTGGCCTTGGCCAGCTCTACTACGCCGATAGCGCGACAGGCGCGATGCTCCAGCTGAAAACGTCCAACGGCGGAGCATCCTGGACGTAACCCAAGCCACACGCCACCGGCCCGCACACCACTCAGGCACCACACGCCCCTCAGGCACCACACGCCCCTCAGGCACCACACGCCCCTCAGGCCCACACGCCCTCAGCACCGCACGCCACCTGGCCCGCACGCCACCCGCCCCACGCGCCAGCCCACGCGCGACTCAGCACACGCGCGACTCAGCCACCACACGGGACACACAGCCACCACGCGCGACCCAGGCGCCACAAGGACGGTTCGTTAGCCGGCTTCCTCCCGCGCGAGGGCGGCGGGATCAGGGCCCGCGTGCGGCAGGTGGACGCGGGCGGTGACCTTGCCGGCCAGGCGGAGGCTGTCACCATCGGACAGGGTCACGGCGGACCCTGGCAGCACGCGGTCACCGTTGACGAAGGTGCCGTTCGTGGACCGCTCGTCACGGACGGTCGCGCGCCCGGCGTCGTCCACGGTGATCGTGGCGTGCCGCCTCGACACGTCGTCGTGGCGATCGAAGGCGGCGGCCACCAGCGATTCCTCCGGCGCTCGGCCAAGCACCACGGAGGTGCCGGCAGGGACGTCCACGTTGCCAGTGGGAAAAGCGAGCCGCAGCACAACGAGCGAGGTGACAGAGGCTGGGTGGCGCAACGTCCGATGGCACTCCGGGCAGGCGCGGGCGGAGGGCTCCGGCAGCGCGGTGCCGCAGTGCGGGCAGGTCGCGGCGGGCCCTGACGCCGCCGCGGAGCGGACGTCCTCCAGCCGTACCCGCTCGTGCATGACCGTGGGCGGTGAGGGCCCTTCCTCGCCCGCTAGGTCCACGTGTGTCAGGTTGGCGCCGCACGTCACGCAGACCAGGTCGGCGGGCTGGACCTCAGTCCCGCAATCGGGACATACGGCCGACGTCACGACGTCGGCCCGCACAGGTTCTCTGCCACGGTCCCCATGCTCCGCTACTCCTGAATTGTGATGAGGCGCGGGAGGGATCGCGCCCGGTACGGCCGGCTTCGAGCGCCGTGTCCACGAGAGCGTAACGCGGCCCAGGCAGCACGCACAGCACGGGTCCGCAGCACTTCGGCCGCGTTCCGCTAACCGCGAACGTATGGCGGAAACAAAGCAGGCAGCTCTGCTCTTGACATCGGCAGTTGGACACGAAACACGGAGATGAGGCCTTCATGGCTGAGACGTTGACGCTTCCTGTGCTCCCCCTGGACGACGCCGTGGTGCTGCCGACGATGGTGGTGCCTCTTGACATGTCCGAGGGTGAAGTACGGGCCGCCATCGAGGCGGCCAGGGCGGTCGCGGAAGGCCGCCCCGATGTTCCAGGCATCCGTTCCGCCACCAAGCCGCGCGTGCTGCTGGTGCCGCGGCTGGATGGCAAATATGCGCCGCTTGGCACGCTCGGCGCGGTCGAGCAGGTCGGGCGGCTCCCAGACGGCGAGCCAGGCGCGGTCGTGCGCGGCATTTCCCGCGTCCGCATCGGCGCGGGTACCACCGGCCCGGGCGGAGCGCTGTGGGTGGAGGCGACGGTAGCGGAAGAGCCCGCCCCGAGTCCTCGCGCGCACGAGCTTGCCCGCGAGTACCGCGCGCTCGCCGCGACGATCCTGCAAAAGCGGGGCGCCTGGCAGGTGATTGACGCGCTGCAGCAGCTCACCGACCCGTCGGCGCTCGCGGACAGCGCCGGTTACGCTCCATACCTGAACGTGGAGCAGAAGGCCGAGTTGCTGAACACGGTCGACCCTGAGGCGCGGCTCGAGCGGCTGACCGGCTGGGCCCGCGACCATGTCGCGGAGCAGGACGTCGCCGAGACCATCCGCAACGACGTGCGCGAGGGGATGGAGAAGCAGCAGCGCGAGTTCCTGCTGCGCCAGCAGCTCGCGGCGATCCGCAAGGAGCTGGCCGATCTCGACGGTCACCCCGAGTCCGAGGAGGACGACTACCGGGCCAGGGTCGAGGCCGCCGCGCTGCCAGAGAAGGTGGCTGAGGCCGCGCTACGCGAGGTCGACAAGCTTGAGCGCGCATCGGAGGCCGCACCTGAGGCGGGCTGGATCCGCACCTGGCTGGACACGGTGCTGGACATCCCGTGGAATGAGCGCACCGAGGACTCCTATGACATCACCGCGGCGCGGGCCGTGCTCGACGCGGATCACTCCGGGCTCACCGATGTCAAGGACCGGATCATCGAGTACCTCGCGGTCCGCGGGCGCAGGGCAAGCAGGGGCCTGAGCCTCGTGGGCGGGCGGCGCAGCGGCGCCGTGCTTGCCCTGGCCGGCCCGCCAGGAGTGGGCAAGACCTCGCTCGGTGAGTCCGTCGCGCGGGCCATGGGCCGCAAGTTCGCCCGGGTCTCACTCGGCGGCATCAGGGACGAGGCGGAGATCCGCGGTCACCGGCGTACGTACGTCGGTGCGCTGCCAGGCCGCATAGTCCGGGCCGTCCGTGAGGCAGGATCGATGAACCCGGTGATCCTGCTCGACGAGATCGACAAGGTCGGATCGGACTACCGCGGGCGACCCGACCGCGGCGCTGCTCGAGGTGCTCGACCCCGCGCAGAACCACACGTTCCGCGACCACTACCTCGAGGTCGAGCTGGACCTGTCCGACGTGCTCTTCCTTGCCACCGCGAACGTGGCGGACGCCATCCCAGAGCCGTTGCTCGACCGGATGGAGCTGGTCGCGCTCGACGGCTACACCGAGGAGGAGAAGGTCACGATCGCTCGCGACCACCTTCTCCCGCGCCAGCTCGACCGGGCCGGCCTCGACGGTGACGATGTGACGATCGAGGACGCGGCGCTGCGGCGCCTCGCGGCCGAGTACACCAGGGAAGCCGGGGTCCGGGCCTTGGAGCGCAGCCTCGCACGTACGCTGCGCAAGATCGCCGCACGGGTATCGGTCGGCGAGGCCACGCTTCCCGTCACGGTCGGTGCTGACGACCTGGTCGGCTATCTCGGGCGGCCACGGCACACGCCGGAGACCGGCGAGCGTACCTCGGTGCCAGGCGTGGCAACCGGGCTCGCGGTTACCGGCGCGGGCGGTGACGTGCTGTTCGTGGAGGCGTCACTGGCCGATCCGGAGACCGGCGGCACCGGCGTCACGCTCACCGGCCAGCTCGGTGACGTGATGAAGGAATCCGCGCAGATCGCGCTGTCGTACCTGCGGTCCCACGGTGCCGAGCTTGAACTGCCCGTCGGTGACCTCAAGGACCGTGGGATTCATGTGCACGTGCCGGCCGGCGCGGTCCCGAAGGACGGGCCGAGCGCGGGCGTGACCATGACGACGGCGCTGGCGTCGCTGCTTTCCGGCCGGCCGGTGCGGTCGGACGTGGCGATGACGGGTGAGGTCTCGCTAACCGGCCGGGTGCTGCCCATTGGCGGGGTGAAGCAGAAGCTGCTCGCCGCCCACCGTGCGGGCATCACCACCGTGCTCATCCCCGAGCGCAACGAGCCTGACCTGGACGACGTGCCCGAGGATGTGCGCGCCGAGCTGACGATTCACGCCCTCAGCGACGTCAGGCAGGTGCTCGAGGCGGCGCTCGAGCCGGCCGGCGCAGCGCGGGCGGTGGATTCCGCCGCGGCCTGAGCGCCAACCGTACGGGATCCGCTGCCGGCTGACCGCCGTTCGGGCTCCGCTGTGGAGATCACTGTGACGTTTCCGTCGCAGACGAGTGCGACTTTCACGTACACAGTGATCTCCACGCCGCCGGGCCAGGTTCACAGTGACCTCCATATCAGAACATCCCGTCACACCGGCGCTGGCGGCGTGGCGCCGGGTTGCGGCTGAGATCTTTAACGATCCATCTACGGCTGCCGCGGTGCCTAGCGCGAGCGACCTGCGGGGGCCCCCCGGAGTCGCCCGGCGGCCGCCGCCCGGGACGGCCGTGATGGAGCAGCCGCCGGCCACGTCAGGCGGTTGCCGGCGGCGGGCCCGGGTGGACGGCCGGCGAGCCGCCGCTGATCATGGGATCAGACGTCCCGGGCAGCATGTTGAGCCCGGGCCCGCACGGGATGGAGTGCCTGATGATGCCGGCCGGATGGCAGCAGTCCAAGCGCCACGTCGAGGTCCTCGGCCACCGGATGGCCTACATCGAGGAGGGCCGGGGCGCGCCGGTGGTGTTCTTGCACGGTAATCCGACATCGTCGTATCTGTGGCGCTCGGTCATCCCGGAACTGGCCGGTCACGGCCGCTGCATTGCCCCCGACCTGATCGGCATGGGCGACTCCGCCAAGCTCCCGCCCGACGACGATCACCGGTACACGTTCACGCGGCACCGTGAGTTCGTCGACGGGCTGCTGGCCGCCCTCGGCGTGACCGGCGATGTCACCCTCGTCGTGCATGACTGGGGCAGCGCACTCGGTTTTGACTGGGCCAGACGCCACCCTGACAGCGTTCGCGCCATCGCCTACATGGAGGCGATCGTCGGCCCCTTCGCCGGCTGGCAGGACTGGCCCGAGGCGGCACGATCGATCTTCCAGCGGCTGCGCTCGCCCGCGGGTGCGCAGATGATCCTCGATCACAACGTCTTCGTGGAGCGCATCTTGCCCGCGTCGGTGTTGCGCGCGCTGAGTGACGAGGAGATGGATGAGTACCGCAGGCCCTTCGCCACGCCGGGCGATGACCGGCTCCCGACACTGATCTGGCCACGGCAGATTCCCATCGGCGGCGAGCCAGCCGACGTCGCCGCCGTGTGCGCCGGATACGCCCAATGGCTCGCCGCGGCACCCGGGCTGCCCAAGCTGTTCATCAACGCCGCCCCAGGCAGCATCCTCAGCGGAGCCCAGCGCGAGTTCTGCCGCACCTGGCCCGACCAGACCGAGGTCACCGTCCCCGGCCTGCATTTCATCCAGGAGGACTCAGGACAGCCGATCGGCCGGGCCATCGCCACCTGGCTCGCTCAGGTGGCATAAGCACCCCCGCCGCCAGGCCGCCAGGCCGTCCGCGGCCGTGCCAGGATGTCCCCGGCCGGGCGGCCGGTTCACCTGAGCGGGCCGCACCGCTGATCATGTACCCCGGCCTGATCGATCAGGTCCCACCTGCATTCACCCATTTATCGTGGGAATGATGAACGAACCAGAACACGAACTGCTCATCCGGCAATACATGCCCAAGGAAACACCCGTTCCTCCCATCCTGAATCCCCTGAAATCCGTTTCTCGCGCATTCAACATTCGCCCGCGGTTAAAATGTGGTGGGCGGCGGCGGCGTTGTCCCTTTCGGCCTGGCAGAAAGGCGCGAGCCATGACTGGAACTCAAACAGTCGGGCGTAAACGCGAGTGCCCCGGCAAGCGGGCTCACCGGCGCGCCGCGAAAGCGAGGGAAGCCGATGAGAATCGCGCGTGAGGCAGCGAAGCTGGCGGTATTCGCCATCGCGGCGGCCATGGCCCTTGCCGCCTGCGCCAAGACCAGCACCAGCGCCGGATCCATTTCCGGGGCGTTTGGCGCCGTACCACCCGCGAGCGGCACGCCGCACGCCGGCACGATCACGGTCGCGGAGCCGCCAGGGGCCACGCCAAACTGGATCTTCCCGGTCATCCCCGGCGGGCACAACTCGGTCTACACCGCATCCTCTTTCCAGGACGAGATGTGGCGGCCGCTGTACTGGTACGTCAACGGCGTGGCACCCACCGAAACCCCCGCGATGAGCCTGGCCAGCGCACCCGTGTACTCGAACGGCGACAGAACCGTCACGATCACGCTGAAGAACAGCTACAAGTGGTCGGACGGCCGGCCGCTGACCTCTGCGGACGCCCTGTTCTTTATCGACGAAGTCAGGGCGGCAGTCAAGGAGGACCCGGCCAACTGGGCGGGCTACACGCCGAACGTCGGGCTGCCCGACCAGGTGATCAGCGCCAGCACGCCGACCGCGACGACGCTCGTGCTGAACCTGAACTCGGCGGTCAACCCGCTCTGGATGACAGAGGACGAGCTCGGGATACAGCCGATGCCGGCCCACGCCTGGGCGAAGGCCTCGGCGAACGGCCGCATCCTGGACTTCACCAAGCCAGCGAACGCGAAGAAGATCTACGACTTCCTCGCCGCGGAGTCGGAGTCGGTGAGCACCTACGCGAGCAACCCGCTGTGGCGGATCGTGGACGGGCCGTACGAGCTGACCTCGTTCAACAGCACCACTGGCGCATTCACGATGGTGCCGAACACCAGCTACGGCGGGCCGCGCTCGGCCAAGGTCCCGAGCCTGCAGGCCGTGCCGTTCACCTCGGACACCGCCGAGTTCGACGCGGTCAAGGCCGCAAGCATCGACATCGGATACATACCGCAGTCCGATGTGCCACAAGTCAGCCAGGTAAAGGCGGCCGGCTACAACGTCTTCGGCTATCCCGACTTCGGCTTTAGCGACGTGAACTACAACTTCAAGGACATGACGGGCGACTTCAGCCACATCATCGCGCAGCTTTACATCCGGCAGGCGATCGCGCATCTGGAGGACGAGGCCGGCTTCGTCAGGGCTTTCTTCCACGGCGCGGGCGGCCTGGCTTACGGGCCGGTTCCTGCTATCCCGGTGTCCCCGTACAGGCCGGCGAATGCGGTGACCAACCCTTACCCGTTCAGCGTGAGCGCGGCGGTCGGCCTGCTGACGGCGCACGGCTGGAAGGTGGTGCCCGGCGGCACCGACACCTGCGCGAGGGCGGGCACCGCGGCCAACGCCTGCGGTGGCGGCATCCCCGCTGGCACCAAGCTCGCGTTCAACCTCATCTACAGCGCCGCACCCGCAATCGTCGGCGAGCAGGTGACCGACCTGGCATCGCAGGCGAGGAAGGCCGGTTTCGCGATCACGTTGAAGTCCGACAACTTCAACCACATCATTGCGGTCGACAATGACACGAACTCGCCGAAGACCATTAACGACTGGGCGATGGCGGACTACGGCGGCGACACCGACGCCACCTATCCGACCACATTCGGAGTATTCAATACGACCGGAACGGGTAACAGCGGATCGTATTCCAACCCGCAGGCCGACAAGCTGATCCGCGCATCGGTCACCGGTGGCAGCGCCAATGCGGTGAAGGACGAAGCAT
The DNA here is from genome assembly GCA_963727015.1 of uncultured Actinomycetota bacterium. Lineage (GTDB taxonomy): Bacteria > Actinomycetota > Actinomycetes > Streptosporangiales > Streptosporangiaceae > DATFVJ01. Next base: position 446,544 of record CAVSEV010000015.1, read on the forward strand.
CCTTCCTCACGGCGCAGCAACCGAGCCTCTTCCAGCCCAACCCCGACAACATCGTGGTGTGGGAGAAGACCGTATCCGGCCCACCCGCCGCTTTCAAGTCACTGACCCAATACCAGCTCAATCCAGAGCAGATGTACTTCACCAATTAATTGGTCAGCTGCCGGACGGCCCCGCCGTCTCGGCACGACAGGCGCGCCGGCGCCCCCTCCGCCCGTACCCGTACGGCGGAGGGGCCGCCGGTGCGAAGACCGTGGCGCGGGGCGCGTCATGTGAGAAGGGCACGCGCGGTGACCGGTTATCTGCCCCGCAGGGTGGCGACATCCCTGCTGATGCTGTTCGGGGTCTCGATCTTCATCTTTTTCCTGCTGCATACGATCTACCCCTCGCCGGCCGTCGATGTGCTGGGCCCGAAGGCCAACCGGGTGTCGATAGCGGCGTGGAACAAGCAGCACGGGTTCGACGACCCGTTCATCGTGCAGTATCTGCGCTACGTCAATCAGCTGCTGCACGGCAATCTGGGCTATTCCTACAAGCTGAACCAAAGCGTGGCTGCGCTGTTCCAGGAGCGGTGGGCGCGCAGCGCCTGCCTGTCGGGCATCTCGCTGCTGTTCGCGGTGGTGATCGCGATCCCGCTCGGCATCTTCCAGGCCGTCAGGCGGAACACCATTGGGGACAACGTCGCGACGACCCTGGCGTTTGTGACCTACGCGATGCCCGATTTCTTTCTCTACCTGATCGCGATCCAGTTGCTCGCGCTGTCGTTTCCGATCTTCGGTTTCGAGGCCAGCCAGTCCACCTCCGTGCTAACGGTCATGCTGGACTGGCGCGACATGACGCTGCCGATCGTGTGCCTGACCCTGCTGATCGTTGCCGGGTACTCCCGCTACATGCGGTCGGCGGCGATGGACACTCTGGCCCAGGACTACATCAAGGCGGCCAGGGCGAAGGGCCTGCCGGAGCGGCTGGTGCTGCTGCGGCACCTGGTCCGCAACGCCTGCCTGCCGATGGTCACCCTGATCGGCCTGTCCATTCCCGCGCTGCTCGCGGGCAGCCTGATCGCCGAGACGGTCTTTAACTACCCGGGGCTCGGGCTGCTGTTCTACGACAGCCTGGGCGCCGCCGACTACCCGGTGCTGCTCGCCTACACGCTGGTCGGCGCCGTGCTGACGATCGCAGGGAATTTTGCCGCCGACATCGCGCTGACCGTGGCCGACCCGCGGATCCGGCTGGCCTAGACGGGCCGCATGAACATCAGCCGCATGAACATCAGCCGCATGACATCAGCGGCATGACATCAGGAGACAATCGTGGCTCATCTCGCCTCACCACTCCCGCCGCTCGATGTGACGCGCGCGCCCGCGGGCGGTGCGGCCGGCCCCGTCCGTAGCGGCTGGCGGCTGGCGCTGCGGGAGTTCACGAGGAACCGGCTGGCGGTTGCCGGGCTCGGCGTCCTGGTCTGCTTCGTGCTGTTCTGCTTCGGCGGGCCAGTCGTCTACCACGCCAACGTGCTCAGCACGAACCTGGCAGCGACCAACCTGCCGCCGGGAGCCGGCCACCCGCTCGGCACCGACAACCTCGGTTTCGACGAACTCGGCGAGCTGATGAGGGGAGGGCAGGCCGCGCTCGAGATCGGCTTCCTGGCGGCGGCCATCGGAATCGTCATCGGCGCGCTTTGGGGAGCGGTCTCCGGGCTGGCCGGGGGAATCGCAGACTCGATCATGATGCGAGTGGTCGACGTGTTCCTGTCGATCCCTTTCCTGTTCATCGTGCTGATCGTCGCCGTCCGGTACGGTGCGTCCGTACTCGGCCTCAGTCTCATCATCGGGGTCTTCACCTGGCTGGTCCCGGCCCGGCTGGTCCGCGGTGAAGTGCTCACGCTCCGGCTGCGGGATTTCGTCCTGGCAGCCCGGGCGGCAGGATCAGGAAGACTACGCCTGATCCACCGGCACCTCATCCCCAACGCGCTCGGCGTGATCATCGTAAATGTCACGTTCAACATCGCCGACGCAATCCTGGCCGTGGCCACGCTCGGCTTCCTCGGCTTCGGCCTGCACTACCCCAACGTGGACTGGGGCGACATGCTCTCCACCGGGACCACTTACCTGCAGGACGGATACTGGTGGCTTATCTACCCCGTCGGGACCTGCATCGTCCTGGTCGTGATGGCGTGCAACCTGCTCGGTGACGGGCTGCGCGATTCGCTCGACGTGCGGCTGCGCCGTCGCTGACCGCGCTCGCTGATCACCTTTGCCCGGCACCGATTCCACCCGCTGACCGAGGAGTACCCGCGGATGGCCCCTGTCCTGGAGATCACGGACCTCTCGACGCACATCCGGCTGACCAAGCAGGTCGTGCAGGCCGTCGGCGGCGTCGACCTCGCTATCGAGCCCGGGGAGACGCTCGGGCTGGTGGGCGAGTCCGGGTGCGGAAAGTCGATGACCAGTCTTTCAATCATGGGGCTGCTGCCGCCAGGGGGAGCCGTCGTCCGCGGCTCGATCAAGCTGGACGGCAGGGAACTGGTCGGCCTGCCGGAGCCTGACCTGCGCAAGATCCGCGGCAACGACGTAGCGATGATCTTCCAGGATCCGCTCACCTCGCTGGACCCAACGAAGACCATCGGCTACCAGGTGGCGGAGCCGGTCCGGCTGCACCGCGGTGCGACAAAGGCGGCGGCCATGGATCGTGCCGCCGAGGTGCTCGGCCTGGTGGGCCTGCCCAAGCCGGCGGAGCGGCTCGGCGACTACCCGCATCAGCTCTCCGGCGGGCTGCGCCAGCGCGTCATGATCGCGATGGCGCTGACCTGCGAGCCCAAGTTGCTGATCGCCGACGAGCCGACCACCGCGCTTGATGTCACCATCCAGGCGCAGATCCTCGCGCTGCTTGACGACGTCAAGGATCGCCTCGGCATGGCGATGCTGCTGATCACGCACGACATGGGCGTGATCGCGGGGCACGCCGACCGGGTCCACGTGATGTATGCGGGCCGGACGGTCGAGACGGCAAGGACAGTCAACCTCTTCCGGGGCATGCGTCATCCGTATACGCATGCGCTGCTCGCCTCGATTCCGCGGCTGAGCCAGGACAATACGCAGCGGCTGCTCAGTGTCGGGGGACTCCCGCCGGATCTGTCGGATCCTCCGGAGGGCTGCCGGTTCGCGCCGAGGTGCGGCCGAGCCAGCGACAAGTGCCGCAGCAGCGAGCCACCGCTCACCGGCGAGACCGGCGAGCACCTGTTCTCCTGCTGGCATCCGGTAGATGGACCTGCCGGTGCGGAAGCGGCGAATAGCGGGGCCCGTCGCGTTCAGGCAGTTGCCGACAGGCCGGCTGGACCTGGCCGCGGCCACACAGCTGCGCCGCCAGGGACGCCCCTGCTCGAGGTGCGCGATCTGGTCAAGGAGTTCCCTGTCACATCGGGGGCGATCTTGCGGCGCAGGGCCGGCAGCGTGCACGCCGTGTCCGACGTATCGTTCGCCGTGCCCGCAGGGGAGACTTTCGGCCTGGTGGGAGAATCGGGCTGCGGCAAGACCACCGTCGGGCGAGTCGTGGTGGCGCTCGAGCGGCCGGACTCGGGATCCGTGCAGCTCGGCGACCAGGACCTGTCCGCTCTCAGCGGAGCTGAGCTGCGAAGGCGGCGCCGCGACCTGCAGCTGATGTTCCAGGATCCCTACTCATCGCTCAACCCGAGAATGCGGGTCGGCTCGATCATCCGCGAGCCCCTCAGCATCCAGCACATCGGGACCCGCCAGCAGCAGCGGCAACGCGTGTTCGAGCTGCTCGACGAGGTCGGGTTGCCGCGCAATGCCGTCGAGCGCTATCCGCACGAGTTCTCCGGCGGTCAGCGGCAGCGGATCGGGCTCGCCAGGGCGCTCACCCTGAACCCGAAGGTCATCGTCGCGGACGAGCCGGTCAGCGCGCTTGACGTGTCCATCAGAGCGCAGGTGCTCAACCTGATGAAGCGGCTGCAGGCTGATCACGGGCTGACCTACATCGTCATCTCCCATGACCTCGCCGTCGTCAAGTACATGGCCGACCGGATTGGCGTGATGTATCTGGGCAAGCTGGTCGAGATGGGCTCGGGGGATGACATCTACCAGCGTGCGGCGCATCCCTACACTGCCGGGCTCATCGCGACCATCCCGGTTCCTGAGCCCGGGGCGGCGCGGGCGAGGAAAGGTGCGGGGATCAAGGGCGAGCTGCCCAGCCCAGTCAACCCGCCGTCGGGCTGCAGGTTCCGCATCAGGTGCCCGTTCACGCAGGTTCTGTGTGCTGACGAGGAGCCCCCGCTGCGCTCATTCGGGCCCGGGCACGTCGCGGCCTGCCATTTCCCACTGCAGAGTCAGGGTGTGTCCCGTAGATCTTGGTAGCTGCGGGCCGTGTGCCGCCAGCGGGCGGCAGGGGAGTGGCGGTCAATTTGCCGCGGTCCCGGCGTCGTGGACCCGGTCGTGCAGCAGACGCGCGAGGACTTCGTCTATAGCGGCCTCTCCTGTCCGCATCGCCGCCCCCGTCTCATCGGAGCGGGCGATGAGCAGGGCGATCTCGTTCACTGTGGCCAAGATTACGTGGGAGAAGATATCGACCAGATCAGGCGCCAGGCCGCCTTCCGCGGAGATCGCCCGCAGGACGTCTTTGATCAAGCCGAGGGCGTGGCGTTCCTCCATGGCTCGCCACCGGTCCCAGCCGAGCACCGATGGCGCGTCGATGAGCAGGATTCGCTGCACGACGGGGTCCCCCGCGATCTCGATCCACGCCAGGCAGCCGGCGCGCAGCGCTGCGGCCGGTCCTGATGCTGCGGCGGCCGCTTCCACCGTCCGGCGGCCGACGTCGGTTTCGAGCGCCTCGAGCACCGCTTCGAAGAGGGCGTCCTTCCCCTTGAAGTGATGGTAAAGCGAGCCGCGGCTGACCCCCGCCTGCTGGAGCACCGATTCGATCGACGTCGCCTCGAATCCCCGCTCGGCGAACAGGGTGGTGGCGACCGAGAGCAGATGTTCGCGGGTGACGGCTCCCCTGGCCACGTTCTGGTTCGGCCGGTCATCAGGCATCTGGCGCCCTCCCTCCTTGACAAACCGACTATCGGTCTACAAACTGGAGCGATAGTCACTAGACCGATAGTCGGTCTAGTTAAAAGGTACCAGGAGCCTCCGGTAGCGGAACGCAGGCCGGTGAGATGGCGGAAGGACAGACCAGTGACCATCGCTGAGCTTGGGATTCATCGCCGCACCGTCAGGACCCAGGCGGGGCCTGTCAGCTGCATCGATGTCGGCGACGGGCCAGTCGCCCTGTTCGTGCACGGGCTGGGGACCAACGCGCTCCTTTGGCGGCACGCGCTTAGTGCGCTGGCGGGTGAACGCCGTTGCGTGGCGCTCGACCTGCCTCTGCATGGCCAGACACCGGCCGCACCCGACCAGGATTTCAGCCTGCGAGCGGTGGCCGACGTGGTCGAGCAGTTCTGCGCGTCGGCTGATCTGAGCGACCTTGATCTAGTGGCCCACGACACCGGCGGCGCCGTCGCGCAGGTATTCGCGGCCGCACATCCGGAACGTCTCCGGTCGCTGTGCCTCGCCAACTGCGATACCCACGACAACATCCCACCGGAGGCCTTCAAGCCGACGGTCGGCATGGCAGCCTCCGGTGCGCTCGCGGACGTGGCGCCAGCCTTGCTTGCCGACCTCGGCGCCGCACGTGAGATGGTCTTCGGAGCCGGCTACGAGGACGTCAACCGGCTCGACATCGACGTGGTGCGTTCGTTCCTCGAGCCGGTGCTCGGCACGCCAGAGCGGGCACGCCAGTTCCAGCGCTTTCTGCTCTCGCTCCAGCCCGGGGACCTGCTTGCCGCCGAGCCAGGGCTGTCTCGGCTGACCGTGCCGACCCTAATCGTCTGGGGGACAGGCGACGTGTTCTTCGAGCTTTCCTGGGCCTACTGGCTGAAGGACCTGCTTCCCGGCGCGGATGACGTGGTCGAGGTCAACGGCGGCCGGCTCTTCTTCCCCGACGAACGACCCTGTGAGCTCCTCGGCGCTCTGCGGGCGCATTGGACGGGCCTCGATTATCGGCATCGTGAATCTGGCGCCCGGGCGTGGCGCCGGTTCGGGTGGTAGTGAGTACGGGGTGGTCCCTCGTGCCTTCAGGAGTGACGGCCCGCAGGGCCGGGCCGCGCAGCCGCCCGGGAGGAGTGACGGCCCGCAGGGCCGGGCCGCGCAGCCGTTCAGGACCATTGAGACTTAACTGGTCAGTAGCGGTGGCACTACCATCACTGGCAGGTGCCTTCCGCTGGCCGTGGGTGGCTGGGCGGCCCGGAATCGCGCCGCTAGCCTGCGAAGGGGGCAGACGTGATCAGCAATAGGCTCGACGATGAGCACGAGACGCTGCGGGCGACGGTGCAGGAGTTCGCTCGCGATGTAGTTGCGCCAGTGATCGGCGGTTACTACGAGCGGTGCGAGTTCCCGTACGAGATCATCGCGCGGATGGGCAAGATGGGCCTGTTCGGGCTGCCGTTCCCCGAGGAGTTCGGGGGGATGGGCGGCGACTATTTCGCGCTCTGCCTGGCACTGCACGAGCTTGCCAGGGTGGACTCTTCTGTCGCGATCACGCTGGAGGCCGGGGTCTCGCTCGGCGCCATGCCGATCTACAGGTTCGGGACCGAGGAGCAAAAACGGCGTTGGCTGCCGCCGTTGTGCGCTGGTGAAAGGCTCGGCGCATTCGGGCTGACCGAACCTGGCGGGGGTTCGGACGTGCCTGGCGGGATGCGGACGACGGCGCGCCTGGCCGAGGGCGAATGGGTGATCGACGGCAGCAAGGCATTCATCACCAACGCAGGCACATCGATCACGGATCTTGTCACCGTGCTCGCGATAACTGGCCAGCGCCCCGACGGAGACAAGGAGATTTCGTCCATTGTCGTCCCGGCCGGAACGCCCGGATTCACCGTCGGGCAGCGGTATTCCAAGGTCGGCTGGTCAGCCTCGGATACCCGCGAGCTGGCATTCAATTCCTGCAAGGTTCCCGCCGACCACCTGGTGGGCGAGCGAGGCCGCGGCTATGCCCAGTTCCTGCAGATCCTGGACGAGGGAAGGATCGCGATCGCCGCGCTTGGCGCCGGGCTCGCCCAGGGTTGCGTGGACGAGAGCCTGCGTTATGCGTCAGACCGGACCGCATTCGGGCACGCGATCGGCGTCTACCAGGCGATCCGATTCAAGATCGCGGACATGGAATCGAGGGCAGCGGTGGCCAGGCTCGCCTGGTACGAAGCGGCCGCGAGGATGAACGCGGGTGAGCCGTTCAAGAAGGAGGCGGCGATCGCCAAGCTGACGTCGTCGAATGCGGCGATGGATAACGCACGCGACGCGACGCAGATATTTGGCGGATACGGATTCATGAACGACTCCGCGGTTGGACGCTTCTACCGTGACGCCAAGGTCCTCGAGATTGGCGAGGGGACATCCGAGGTCCAGCGGCTGCTGATTGCCCGTGAGCTTGGCCTTCCTGGCCTGCACGGCCTGCATGGCGGGCCAGCGCTCGTAGGTTAGCCGCACCCTTATGCCGCGCGGCTCGGGCAGGCCAGTTCGGGTGGACAGCAGGAGGCCTGCCAATCGGGGTGGACAGCAGGAGGCCTGCCAATCGGGGTGGACAGCAGGAGGCCTGCCAGTTGGGGTGGCCAGCCGGTGGGGCCCGGCAGTGGGGCCCGGCAGTGGGGCCCGGCAGTGGGGCCCGGCAGTGGGGCCCGGCAGTGGGGCCCGGCGCACGGCAAGCGCGGCAGCATGAGCGGCGTGGTGATCGGCTTGCTGGCGACAGACGCGAACATCACTAACAGCCTCATCACGGTCCTCGCCGACCCAACCTGGCTCATGCGCCACAGCCGGTGGTGACGATGCGTATCGCTACCGCTGCGAAATAGCCGGGCGAATGGCCGGCGTATCTGGCGCCGCCGGGTGCGAGGCTGTCGCGGCGGTCCTCCGACCGGCGCTGAGCGTGCCGCGAACAGTGCGATACATAGGTATTTGCAGCTCATTAGGGTATTGATGTGCCTTGGCCCGGTATCAGGCTAGAGTGGTCGCCGGACCCGTCACGATGACCCGTATCAGTGGATTATCACCCGGGAAGGGGTTTGGCATGCCAGTCTCGCTCGCCGGCGAGCTGGGCGTCTTTTCCCGGTTCCGGTAGCAGGGTGGAGGGTGCGCAGAGTGCGGTCCAAGGCCAGTAAGGACCGCGGTGGAGCTGGCCAGCCCGCCGCCCGTGTTCCGGCTGGGCCTGGTAAGCCCAATACTGGCACGTTCGGCGGGTCAGCGGAGAACGCAGTGCGATCCGCACCGGACCAGGCCGCACCAGACCAGACCGGGCCGGGTCTGGGCGGGCCGGACCAGGGCGGGTCGGACCAGGGCGTGCCCGGCCAGCGCGGGCCAGCACAGCGCGGGCTAGCACCGGGTGGGCTAGCACAGGCCGGGCCTGAGCAGGTTCTGCGGCAGTACGCGCGTCACCGCCGCGGGCCGAGGAACTGGCGCGTTCGCACCCGGCTGCTCGCTCTGATCGCCATCCCAACAGCCACGGCCGTCATCGTCAGCGGTATCAAGATTGTTTCCGCCAGCAGAAGCGCGATGGCTTATCAGCGCGTCGCGGCGATGGCAACCCTCGGTGAGGCGATCACCTCACTCGCCCAATCCCTTGAAGACGAAAGGGATTTCACCGCCGCATACATCTCCCGGGGCAGGCCAGCGGCTGGCAAGATCGTTCTGGGCCAGGAACAGGCCTCTACGGATCGGGCGGCGCGGCAGGTCGCCGCGCTTGCCGATCGCATCGGGGCCGCGTACCCCGCGCAGACGCGAGCACGGGCCGCCGTTGTTTTGACCAGGATCGACGACCTCGCCGCCCTGCGCAGGGCGGCGACACAAACCAAGTTGCCCGCGCTCTCCGTCATCGGGAAATACGCGGCGACGATCGACGACATGCTCGCGATGGACGACGAGATCGCTCAGGGCGGCGGGGACGCGGCCCTCGCGGACACGGTGCGCGTGCTCGGCCTGCTGTCGAGAATGAAGGAGGAGGCATCGCAGCAGCGCGCCATCCTCGACGTCGCGTTCACGTCCCGCAGGTTCGTGCCCGGTGCGCTGAGCAAGCTGACCGCGGCGGAGGCGGCCGAACAGAGCAACCTGGCGGTGTTCAATTCCTCGGCGACCGTCGGCCAGCGACGGGAATACCTGGACACCGTTTCCGGATCACTCACCTCTCGCGCGCTGAGGGAGGAGCAAAGCGCTATCTCACTCGCGAGCGGAGGCCGCTCACTGGCCAGTGACCCGACCACGGCCCACGACTGGTCCGGCGCGATGTCGGACACCGTCGACAGGATGCGCACGGTCGAGAAGGATCTCGCTGATTCGGTCGCCAGCGGGGCGCGCTCGCTGCTACATGACGCGATGACCTGGGCGTTGGCTGTTACCGTCGCGATCCTGCTTGTCCTCGCGCTCGCATTGATACTTACCGCCTTCATCGCGAGGACGATGGTGCGCCCGCTTGCCCGGCTGCGCGCCGGTGCGCTTGAGGTGGCGGGGGTCCGGCTGCCGGAAATGGTGCGCAGGCTGAGCGATACAGGCGGCGCCGAATTGCCGCCGGAGGTAAAGCCGATCGATGTCGACACGGCCGACGAGATCGGCGAGGTGGCACGGGCATTCGACCAGGTGCATCGCGAGGCGCTGCGGCTCGCGGCGAACGAGGCCATGCTGCGGGCCAACGTCAACGCGATGTTCGTCAACCTGTCTCGGCGCAGCCAGAACCTGGTCGAGCGCCAGATCCAGTTAATAGACGATCTCGAGCTGGATGAAGAGGACGCCGGGCGGCTCGCGAACCTGTTCCAGATGGACCATCTGGCGACCCGCATGCGCCGCAACTCGGAGAACCTGCTCGTCCTCGCGGGCCAGGAGACGATCAGGCAGTGGGACAGCCCGGTCGTGCTCATCGACGTGCTGCGGGCGGCGCTTTCTGAGATCGAGCACTTCAACCGCGTCTCGCTGGACGTCCAGCCCGGGATCGCTGTGCATGGCCGGGCCGTGAACGACGTCGTGCACCTGATCGCCGAACTGGCCGAGAACGCGACATCGTTCTCGCCCGGCGACAGCCCGGTGCGGATATCGGGCGACCTGCTGCCCGGGGGTGGCCTGCTGCTCGACATCACCGACCGTGGCGCCGGCATGGGGGCGCAGGATCTGGCGTACGCGAACTGGCGGCTGGATAACCCGCCGGTGGTGGATGTAGCGGTCTCCAGGCGGATGGGTCTGTTTGTGGTGGCCAGGCTGGCAGCGCGGCACGGTATCCGGGTGCGGCTTCGACCCGCGCAAGGCGGTGGCCTGACAGCGTTGGTCTGGCTGCCCGACGGCCTCGTCATCAGCGAAGCCATCGAGGCTCAAACCGATGCACGCCGATTCACTGCTGCAGCCGGCCGCGCTAGCGAAAGCGCGGTCAGCGCCCGGCCGAAGACCGTGGCGGATAAAGTCGCAGCGGCCGTCGCCGCGGCGCGGGCGCCACGTTTCGGCGCCTCGGTCGAGCAGCGCGAGCGGTCACGGGAGTGGTCGCGCGGAGGTGGCAGGCTCCCTGGAGCGGGCGGGCTGCCGGGAGCCGGTCGGCTGCCGGGAGCGGGCGGGCTGCCGGGAGCGGGCGGGCTGCCCGGACCGGGCGGGCTGCCCGGACCGCGCGGGCTCGCTGGCGGGCTCATCGAGAAACTTGCCGGCGCGTGGCCCGCGGCTGCGCGGTCCGTGTTCAGCGCCCCGGTACGCGACGCAACCCCCGATCGGGCCGTCGAGTCCGTACTCGAGTCGACCGGCGGGTTCGCCGAGTTCGGTGAGCTTGGCGAGTTCAGCGATGTCACCGAGCCGCCTTTCCCGCCGGGCGGCCTTGGCTCCGGTATCGGGCACGTCGTCGTTCCCATGTATGCCGCGGAAATGGGCAGGCTGCCGATCTTCGAGGCGGTGGAATCTGACTGGTTCCGCCGCGGCAGGGCGCCGGCCGGTGCGCATACTGGCAGCGGTCCTCCGAGGCCTGATGACGCTGCGAGAGCGGTGCGCTGGACGTCCCCGGCCGACGAGGGCTGGCTGGCGGCCGCGGCCGTGAAGGACCCGGTCGCGGGCGGCACCACGTCGGCCGGTTTGCCTAAGCGGATTCCCCGCGCCAATCTCGTGCCGGGAACCGCGGGCGCGGGCCTGCCGACTGCCGGGATGCCGGCTCGTTCGGCGGACGCGGTCCGGGAGCGGTTCGGCCGTTTCCAGTGCGGCGTACGCGCGGGCCACGCCGCTGCACACCGGCGGTTGCGCGGACCACCTGCAGGCGGCCCGGCGACCGGCGGCCCGAGCGGTGGCGGCACGGCCGCTGGCGGCCCGGCGACTGGCGGCCTGGCCGCTGGAGACCGCGCCGCTGCCGGCGGTTCAGGTAGACAGGGAGAGAGCGAGGAGGACGTGTGAGCCCGGTAGCCCACCCGGTAAAGGATCTCAACTGGCTGGTCACGAACTTCGTCGAACGCGTTCCGGCGGTTGCCCACGCGATCGTCGTGTCATCCGACGGACTGCCCATGGGGTCCTCCCATGGCTTCCCTCCGGATCGCGTGGATCAGCTTGCCGCGGTCACGTCCGGGCTCACCAGCCTGACGACGGGCGCGGCCAGGATCTTCGAAGGGGGTGGAGTCGCGCAGACCGTGGTGGAGATGCACCGCGGCCTGCTCATCGTCATGGCCATCACCGATGGCTCCAGCCTGGCAGTGCTCGCGTCAGCAGACTGCGACATGGGGCTGATTGCTTACGAGATGGCATTGCTGGTGGAGCGTGTGGGGCGCGCGCTGACGCCGCAGTTGCGCAGCACGTTCCCGCCCGAGTGGTCGGAGGATGGCAGATAGTGACAGGAGAATCCGATGGCCGGCCCGGGTCGCGACGACCGCACTAGGGACGGCGGGGCGCATGAACGGCGTCCGCGCGGTGATCTACGGTGGAGCTACCCTCCGGTTAACGTGCCGCTGTCCCCTGAGAGTGAGCTAGCGGCCCGTGAGGATACTGTGGCCAGCCCGCTGGTACGTCCGTACGCCGTCACGGGCGGGCGAACTCAGCCGAAATATCAACTTCAAATTGAGGCGATGGTCGCCGCGTCTCACTATGAGCCGCGCGATCTGTCGATTCTCAGCCCGGAATGTCAGGCCATCCTCGGCTTCTGCCGCGACTGGCGCAGTGTCGCCGAGATCTCCGCGGTACTTCGGCTGCCGCTGGGTGTTGCCAGGGTCCTCGTCGCCGACATGGCGGTCGAGGGGCTGGTTCGGGTCCACCAGACCGACCATGTGGAAGGACGCCCGGACCTTAACCTGCTCGAAAGGGTGCTAAGTGGACTACGCAAGCTCTAGTTCGGGGGGCCTTTCTAGACCGTCCTCGTGGGCAGGCAACGCTGCCGCCCAGGGCTCTCCCACCGGGTCTGCGATGACGTCCGTCAAAATAGTGGTTGCGGGCGGCTTCGGCGTTGGCAAAACAACCTTCGTCGGTTCGGTGTCAGAGATCACGCCTTTAACCACTGAGGCGGTGATGACCGTCGCGAGCACAGATGTCGACGATCTTTCTCATGTGCCGGACAAGACGACGACCACGGTCGCGATGGATTTTGGCCGGTTGACTCTCGACGCGGGGCTGATCCTGTACCTGTTCGGTACACCGGGCCAGCACCGCTTCTGGTTCATGTGGGACGACCTGATCCACGGGGCGATCGGCGCGGTTGTGCTCGTCGACACCAGGCGGCTTGCCGACTCGTTTCCCGCGGTGGACTACTTCGAGGCGGCAGGGCTGCCGTTCATCGTGGGTATCAACGGCTTCTACGGCGAATTCCCGCACGCGGTCCAGGATGTCCAGGACGCGCTGTCGATCGGGTCGCACGTGCCGATTGTTCAGTGTGATGCCCGCAGCAGGGAATCCACCAAGACCACATTGATCACGCTGGTCGAGCATGCCATGGCGATGCAGCTGAGCCATCGATACTGAAGGAGGGGCCGCGACTGCTGGGGGAGTCTCATGCGGAAGCCTGGTGCGGCTGCGGTCTGTGGCTGCAGGCTGCTGTCGCCGGGGCATCTGGCGCTGCCGCCGGGCCCTGCGCCAGCGCCAGGGTCTCGAATATGAGGGTCCCGGTTCGACGCGGGCGGTGCGGCTTTGCTGTAATGTCACGCGTCCCGGGGCGGTAGCTCAGCCGGTTAGAGCAGCGGACTCATAATCCGCCGGTCGTGGGTTCGAGTCCCACCCGCCCCACTCACTCACCAAGACCCCGGGTGTGCGGCCTTTGAGCTGCGGAAACGCGCTAGTTTGGTGATCTTGGCTGACGAGACCGGATGCGGCTGTATGCGGCCAGAGGCCGGGATATGCAGGTCGCTGTGCCGAATACTTGCCGAAGACCAAGATCAATTGGGACTTGCTGGCGCAGGCGGCGATGGGATCAAGCCTGGCGCAGCGCTTTGCTGATGCGGCGCTTGGCCAGCTCGTCCTGGCCGACGACGCACTTGGCGTAGATGCGCAGCAGAACATCGACGCTGTGTCCGGCCCACTCTGCGACCTGGGTGGGGTAGACGCCGCCGTTCAGCCAGGTGGACAGGCAGGTGTGCCGTAGGTCGTAAGGCCACCGGGCCAGTGGTGAGGCTTGCTCGGCCGCGGTCAGGGCATTCTGGCGGGCCCTGATCCAGGCGCGCCGGTAGGTCACGGTGGCCAGCTCGCCGCCGCGGACACCGCTGAATAGGCGGCCGTCAGGGGAGGTGCCGAACTGCGCCAGGTGGTCGCGCAGCAGCAGGACAAGCTCGGGATGGACGGGAACGATCCGGCTGTCACCATCGGCGCGGTGCTTGAGCTGCCGCCACTCCCGCGGGCTGCCGTCATCAGTCCACTCGCGGCCGGTGTCCGGTGTCGCATTGCGGAGATGCAGTTCACCCCAGCCGTGCTCCTGTGCCGGGGGAGGCAGGCTCACGCAGTCGATGCTGAGACTGACCGCTTCTTCTGGCCGGAGACCGGCGTAGTACATCAGCCCGAAGAAGGCCACCAGCCGAGGCCCGCTCGGCTGCTGGGCGCGGACCGCATCGAGCAACGCCCGCGCCTGGCCCGGATTTCCACTTGGTCAGCTCGCCCACCGTCACGAACGAGATACACCACGTCTGCCCGGTCAGCCGCGCCCGGAGCTGGTCAGGCAGACGGCCGCGCAGGCTGGCCGACGCCACGTCGGTATCGAGAACGACGAAGCTCACACCATGCCAGAACGCCGGGAGGCGTACAGATCAGCGAGGAATTCCTCCCACTCCTCATCGGAGTCGAAGAGACCCGGCCGGGCCATGTCGTCCACCGACTCCACCGGCTTGATGCCCTGGCGGCGAGCCAGTTCCTCGACCGGAACCTCATCGGCAGCGGGCGGGCTGGGCGCCGGCTCAGTGTGCTCAGACGAGATGGTCACCACCTTCCTGGCATTCTCATTCTCGCAGGAATGGCCGAGCTGGTCTTGGATGGTTTTGAGTTCCGCGCCTGCGGCCAAACTGGGTGGCGGCGCCGTGGCGCAGGTCGTGCAGCCGGACGGGCGGGAGCCCGGCTTCGTCAGACAGCTGCCTGAAGTGGCGGGTCAGCCGGTCGGGCGCCATCGGGTCACCGTTGAGGCCGGTGAACACGTATCCGCTGTCGCGGTAGGCGTCTCCCATCGCGGTGCGTTCGGCCTGCTGGGCGGCGTGGTGGCGCCGCAGCACCATGACGGCGGTGCGGTCAAGGGCGATCACGCGCTGGCTGCTGGCTGTCTTGGGCGGGCAGAGGGACAGGTGCCCGTCGTATTGCTGCAGCTGCTGGCAGATCACGGCGGTTGCGCCGTCGAGGTCGACGTCGCGCCAGCGCAGCCCGGCGGCCTCGCCGCGGCGCGCCCGCGCAGCGCGATCAGGTGATGGACGGCATACAGCCGGTCTTTCTGGATGGAGTTGAGGAACCAGGCGGTGTGCGCGGGCAGCCAGACGGCCCTGCCGAATATGTGAGGCTCCCTTCGCTTTGGCCTTCAATGCGCTGGGCGAGTCCAGATCAGCGATTCGGAGCGGCCCAGGTCCACTGGGCTTATCGGTCTGCTGGTGGCTGTCCCCGCCTGGTAGCCGCGGGACGCGCGCTGGGCGGCGGGTTTGGGCGCCTAGCTGATGGCTCCGGTATCGCCGGCTCTCGGCGGGCCGGCCGGGCGGGTGGGTTCAGGTGATGCTTCCGCTAGCGCGTACTCAACGGCGCGGCTGCCTCCCAGGGACTGGCCCCGTGTCCAGGCCTGCTCGAATGCCGCATCTCCCATGCGGGAGCGCAGCGCGGCCAGGAGACCATCGTCGTGGGCGGCGCGGGGCACGAGCGCGTGCAGCCAGCCGCTGCCCTTGGCTTGCAGGAGCGCGCCTGCGGCGGCGAGGAGATGCACGGCGCGCTCCAGGTTGTCCTGCCGGATGGCGACCGCGGCGAGCGCCTCCAGGTAGTAGGCGACGCTTGGTTCGTCCCTGGCCTCGGCCGACTGCGACACCCCTTCCTGCAGGCGTTCCGCCGCGCCGGTCAGATCGCCCTGTGCCTGGCTGCTGAGCGCCAGGTCGTAGAGCGAGACGAGGATGGTGAACCGGTCCTGCGCGCTGCGGGCCGCGTTCAGGGCCTCGGTGAACAGCTGCGCTGCGCGGTCGTGATCTGCCTGGCTGAGCCGGATCTGGCCGAGGAAATTGCACACGAGCGCCACGTCCAGCAGGTGCTGTGCACGCTCGGGTCCGGCGAGCCGGTCGTTGCCGGCCTCCTGCAGCGGGGTGAGCGTCTGTTCGAGCAGCTCGCTGGCCCGCGCGTACTGGTGCTGCAATGCCAGGAGGTGACCCAGCATGGCTGCCGTCGTGGCTGCGCCCAGCATGTCCCCAGCCTGGCGGTACAGCGGCAGGCTCTGCTCCAGGAGCGGCTGCGCTGTGGCCTGGTCCCCGGACGCGAAGAGGCCGAAGCCGGTGCCGCTCAGCGCCAGGGCACGCTGCCGCGGCGGCAGGTGCTCGCTCTTGGCCAGGATGTCCACGTAGGAGACGAGTTCCTCGACGTGGCCGCGCAGCCACCAGAACCTCCATGTCGCCCAGGACAGCTGTATCGTCGGCTCGAGCTGGTCCTGTTCCGCCAGCCAGGACATCGCGGCGCCGAGGTTGCCGTGCTCGGTCTCGAGCCGGTCCAGCCACGCCAGCTGGGCGGAACCCTGCAGCTCGGCTGGAGACGGCTCGGCGAGCGCCCGGAAGTAGGCCGCGTGCCGGTCGTGCGCCTCCCGCCAGTCAGCGCCGTCGCGCAGGCGCTCCAGCGCGTACTCCCGGATGGTCTGCAGCAGCCCGAAGCGCGGCTCGCCGTTGCGGGTCTGCGGCCGCACCAGGCTGCTGTCCACCAGCGAGCCCAGCGTGTCCATGACGTGCCCGGCCCGGCCCGGGTCCGCCGGGTCAGCGGCGGCGGCGCAGACGGCCTCCGCGGCGGGCAGGTCGAAGGTTCCTGCAAACACTCCTAGGCGGGCGAACAGCGCCTGCTCGCCGGCCGACAGCAGGCCGAAGCTCCAGTCCAGGGTGTTTCGCAGTGTCTGCTGCCGTTCGGGCAGGTCGCGCGCTCCGCCCGTCAGCAGCCCCATCCTGTCGTCGAGCCGGGCCAGCAGGGCCTGCGGTGGCAGCAGCCTGACCCTGGCGGCGGCCAGCTCGATGGCCAGCGGCAGCCCGTCCAGCCGCCGGCAGATCTCGCCGACCGCCCCGGCGTTCCCGCTGGTCAGCTCGAAACCGGCGGACGCGGCTTGCGCCCGCTGCACGAACAGGCGCACCGACGCGCATCGCTGCACCTCCGCGGCGTCCCCGCCGGCCCCGATCGGGGGCACCGGGAGCGTCGGCACCGGGAACTCGTGCTCACCGCTGAGCCGCAACACCATCCGGCTGGTCACCAGCGCCACCACGCCCGGAGCGGCGCCCAGCAGCTCAGCCACCAGCGGAGCCGCCCCCATCACCTGCTCGAAGTTGTCCAGCAGCAGCACCAGCCGCCGGGCGCGCAGGTACGACTTCAGGTCGGTGATCAGCGCGCCGCCCGAGGTGTTCAACCCCAGCGCGGCGGCGATCGCCGCCGTGACCAGCTCGGCCGCCCGGACCGAGCCGAGCTCAACGAACCGCACCCCGTCCTCAAAACCCGGACCCACCCGCTGCGCGACCTCCACCGCGAGCCTGCTCTTCCCGACTCCGCCCGGCCCGGTGAGGGTGACCAGGCGCACGCCCTCGGCACGCACCAGGTCGCTCACCGCCGCGGCGTCATCGTCGCGGCCCACAAGCGGCGTCGCCGGCACCGGCACCGCCCCTGCCAGCGACGCCCCGTCCGCGGCGCCGTCGCTCGCCGGCGCCCTCTCGAACCGCTCGCTCAGCAGCACGGCCAGGTCGTTCTCGACCAGGCGCTGCAGCTCGGCGGCAGCGGAGAAGTGCTGGTAGGACACGTCACCGTCATCCCTGATCCGGGTCAGCATGTCCGCCAGCCGCGACTCACGCTCCGGCGCCGGCGACTTCACATAGATGAGCCTGGGCAGGCCCGCTGACAGCAGGTACTCATCCTCCAGCCCGGAAACCTGCTCCCCCGGCGCGACCCAGCCGTAGCTCTGCCAGTACACGCCCACGAACACCTGGCTCTGCGCCAGGTAGGAGCGGTATACCTGGCGCGGCGGATGCGGCCGGGCGCCCAGCTCGAACATCACCGGCACCAGCCGCAGACGGGTCACCGCGTCCCGCACTGCCTGCCGCTCAGCGGCCAGTTCCTGCAGCGTAGAACTCACAAAGACCCGCAACCGCTGGTCGGGCGTGCGGATCAGATCCGTCTCGGCCATTACTCCACAGCCTAGGCAGGCGCAGCGGCCGGCAACAGATCCGGTCAGTCCGCGGCAGTGCACGTCGAGCCAGTGTGATGCCGATCCCGCTCGGGTGGGCCCGAGCCCGCCAAGGCGGGGACAGCTTCAAAAGCGCGTCCCGGACGTGGCAGAGGCGAACGTCACCACGAAGTCCTCTTGGGCGATGGTCTCGAGCGCGCAGGGACCGCGCGCCGCTCGGACGGCAGCGATGGCCGCGTCTGGAGACGTCCCGGCGGCGACCAGGTAGCATGCCGCGACGGTTCCGCTCCGGCCGAGCCCGCCCATACAGGTCACTACCACTGCCTCGCCTCGTTCCGTCGCCTCGCGGCACCACTGGACGAGCTCGATGGCGTCGGCGACGTCGGGTGTGCCCTGGTCGGGGATGGGGAGACGACGGTAGGTGAGGCCGGCGGCCTGAGCCCGGGGGCCGAGCTCGGGTACGCCCGCCCAGGTGAGCTCGGAGTCGGTCAGCAGGCACAGGAGCCGGGTGGCGCCCTCGGACCGGAGTCGGGTCAGATCCGTGCCCAGGTCGCGGCCCCGATCCCGCCGCCCGGGGCACAGGGTGACACCGAGCCGGCCCGCCCCGATGAGATCCGATTCAATCCAATCCACCCGCAGGGCCAGGTCGGCTTCGACCGTGCGGGTGATCTGATCGGCGAGCGAGCACGCCGCTGCCAGCGCCGACTGCTTCTGCAGCGGGGACGCCTCAGGGAAGCTGAGCGTGTGGACCGCGTAACGCAAGAGCGCCACCTGGAGCTGCAGGGGGTGACGGTCCTCACGGCACGCCTGGCCGCCGATCCGGCGCAGTACCTGGAGCACCTCCCACGCTCGGACGAAATGCGGAGAGCGCACCTGGTCAGGGGGGTCGGGGAGTTCGGCCTGGAGGTCGGCGACCGAGCGGAGGGCGCGGGTGATGGCGAGGGCCTCCAGGAGCTGGGAGCCGTCCTCGATGGGCGTGAGCAGGTAGAGCAGGTCGTTCTCAAACTTGGCCAAGTCCTTCAGCACGTGCCCCGGTCCGGCGTGGAAGAAGTCGATGACCCAGACGTTGTGGTGGGCGTCGACCAAGATGTTGGCAGCGTTGAGGTCGCCGTGCACGTAGGCCACGTAGTGGTAGTCGTGCGCTGGCAGCGGTTGGTGGGCCAGGAAGTCCTCGTAGAACTCACAGACGTTGGGCAGCGACATCCCTCCGGGGAAGTCGAGCACCTTCTGGCCGGGGTCAGCGGTGACAGCGGCGACACTGTTCCGGACCGCCGGTCCAAGCCCGGGAGAGAACTGATAGTGCTCGAAAAGCGGCATGCGTTCGTAGCGGGCCGCCGCGTATAGCGGGCCGAGGACTTCTTCGAATGCGCTCCGCACCACGGAAATAACGCGACGCGTTGCCGCCCCGGCGGCGAACATCGCCTGCAGCGTCCGGACCTGGCCCTGGCCCATGGCGGCGTATGCGTATTTGAGGCCGGCCCGGTCGCCCAGGTCGACGAAGCCGCGGACACGGGGGGCGTTGTTGCCGAGCACGGCCTCGACTTGCTCGAAGGCGACCCGCTCCTGGGCGATGGTGCGGTTCGGGCCTAGCTTGATCACGGCCGGCGCCTGGGCGTGGCCCAACGCGTCCTGACTCGTCGCCCGCCACACCAGGGCCCCTGAGTAGCCCCCCGAAATCGGCTCCAGGTCCACCAGCGTGCTGTCTCGGAACAGGTGGGCGACGATGGCGCGGTCCCTGGGGCCGAGGGCCGCCCCAACGTCGGCGCCCCCGATCCGGGGCTCGAAGCCAAGCAGATGATGGGGAAGGGCCAGCTCTGCCCCGGGACGCAGCCAGTCGACGAACTCAGCCGGGGAGTCGAAGCAGCGCACGCCGAGAATCTTCTCGAGTTGCGCCAAGGCGTTGAAGTGCTGGGCGCGCGAGGCGCTTGCGGTCAGGGCGCTGCAGGTCGCCAGCTCATCGATGCGAAGCCTGGTCTTCAGGTCATAGAGCAGGAAGCTCACCTTGGCCTCTGTCCACACCCCGACGACGCCCACGCGCAGCGGCTCATCGCCGTGGGCGTGACGGATCCGCACGAGCTGCCGGGCCAGATCCGTGCCCTCGAGGTCGTTCAGCGTCAGCGAATCGACGATCCGCTCGTTGGCGGCCGTTATGGCCCGCTCATCCATGCCCAGGACGAATCGCGCCCCGCTGGAGCCTTTGATGCAATGGGCGCCGAATCGCTCCAGGTGCTCGCGCTGGGCGGGATCATCGGCATCGTGCCAGTCGCGGATGTGGATGAGGTCGATGGCGTCCGGGGCCAGGCTGCGGGCCCAGTCGATCAGCTGCGCCAGCGGTCCCGCCGAAGGCTCGGGCCCGAGGAGACGAGCCGCTTCGCTGTAGCCGACGTGCAGCAGGTTGGGCAGGGGATCGTGCGGACCTATGGGGTCGACGAAATCGCGCTGAAGGCACTGCGTAATCAGGACCGTGGTCATCTTCGGGGTAGCGGGGAAGAGCCACAAGACCCCGGGAGCTGGCCTATCGCGGGCATCGGTCAGACATTATCACCTCGTTCCGTTGCCGAGTTCGACGGCGAGTAGGACTGGGACATGGGGGGTCGCAAGGGGCAGGTGTGACCGCTTCGCCGGGCAGGGAATCGCCTGCGGACCGGGCAGGTGTGATCCTGAGGCCCGACCAGCGGGTCCGGGTCTTCATCTCCTCGACCCTGGAGGAGATGGCCGGGGGAACGGACGGCTGCCCGGAGCGACATCCGGCGGCTGCACCTGGCTCCGGTGTGGTATGAGTCCGGCGCCCGTCCCCACCCGCCCCGCAGCATGTACCGGGCTTACCTCCAGTAGAGCCAGGTGTTCGTGGGCATCTACGGGCAGCGCTATGGCTGGGGTCGCCCCAGGGATGGACGTCTCGGGCCTGGGGAGACGACTACCGGCTGGCCGCCGGCAAGCCCATGCTGCTGTACCTGAAGCGTCCCGCCCCGGACCAGGAGC
>CAVSEV010000016.1:0-428785 GCA_963727015.1 uncultured Actinomycetota bacterium
GCACCGCGTCGGCGGCCAGACGAAGCCCCGCGACGCCGGTGACCAATCCGGTTACCTCGGCAAGCGGGAGCGGCTTGGCGCCGCGTTCGGCCAGGTAACTGCGGAACGTGTCGTCCAACCGGCGCGCCGCCGCGGCCGCGCGAACAGCGTCCCGGTCAGGCGCGGCTGGTGCGGGCGCGCCGCCGTCGCAACGCAGCATGCGGAAATTCACCGCGCTGGCAAGATAGCCCGCGGTGTCGGTGTACGCCTCGGACAATGCCTGGCGGAGCGCCGCACCCGCGCCACGCGGCCAGAAAAGCACCCCGACGACCAGGCTCACCGCACACCCGAGGGCGACGTCCTCTACCCGCAGCAGGCCGATCCGCCATCCCGCCCGCTCGATCATGTTGAACAGGATCACGAGCGTCAACGTGAACGCCGCCTGGCCCGCCGCAAATGAAATGGCGGCGGGAGCGACTCCGGCGAGAAGGATCGCCGGGCCCAGGACGAACCACAGCAACGTCGCGTTTGTACCGATCACCGCGAGCAGGGCCGCGCCGATGATGAATTCGGCTACCGTGCCCAACAGGCCACGAACCACGTTCTGCCCGGTATTCAAGGCATTCGAGCGCAGCACAGACAGCGTGCCGAGGACCACCCAGAACGAATGCTGCACCCCCGTCACTCTCGCTATGAGAACCGCCAGGCCCAGCCCGGCGGCGCCCCGCACGCTGTTGTGCAACCAGACCGAGTGCCACTCGATGTGAGCTGCCGCGCGTTCGTGGGCCGCGGACAGAGTCCCTGGCAGGCCCTCGGGCTGGCGGCCCAGCAGCCGCTCCCGCCAGCTACGTCGCTCGGCGGCCGCGGTACGGTCGGCGTTGCCCGCAATGAGCGAGACCGCAAAGCTCAGCTCCTGCGCGCGAAAGCTCGGATCCACGGAGGTGATCAACTCGCTGGCAGGATCCTCGGGGGCCGTGATGGGGCTGGGCCCGGGCGTCGCCCGCCGGACCGGCAGGTCCGCGATCGCGCTGCGTTCTGCCCTCCTCGACGCGCCGGTCAGCTCGGCCACTGCCGCATGCAGGCCGTCACTGTTACCGCCCGTCACATCGAGCAGATCTGCGCCGCGTTCGAGCACGGCGGCCGCGGCCAGCCTGACCGCACACGCCGCGCGGTCGGCAACCGCGCCGTCCGCGCGGTGGCTACACCGGACGACGAGGGTGCTCAGCCAGCCCAGCTCGTCCACCAGGCGCACGACTGCCCTGGCGGCTGTGCTCAAGCCGGTCGGACGGTAAGGCGTGGCAAAAAAGCACGGCGGAGCGCGCTGACCGCGTCCTTCGCCTGCATGACCGCGCGCTCGTGATCGAGCGCAAATGGCCTGTCCTCATCGTCGAGCTGGTACGTAACCTCCGCACGCAGCCGCGCGGCCAGCGCCCTGCAGGCCGTGACGGTTGCGCTGCGCAGCGGATCGCGCGCCGGTGCGGGCCATAGGAGCGCCACCGCGGCCAACGCGGCGCCGGCGGCCATGCCCCAGCCAGCCAGCCGATCCGGCACCGATGACACCGGCCCGGCGAGGGACACCGGCAAGATGAACGCCAGCAGCAGCGACGTTGTCGCCCCGGCCAGCACCGAGCTGACCACCCCGGCGAAGATCACCCCAAAGGCGACCACCGCCATCGCCGCGGCCGCGAGCCACACGGTCTGCGACGCCAGCGTGCCGGCGCAGACGAATACGCCACCCACGACGGCGAGCGCCGCCTGCGCCTGCAGGCGCTGACGCATCGGGCCGGTGAAGTCAACAAGCAGCAGCATCGCGAACGAACCGAACGCCGCGAACGTTGCAACGGAGGCATTGCCGATGACCTTGTCGCCCACGGCGAACATGCCGGCATGACGATCGCCGTTCGTCCCGCGCGGCGCAGCGCCGCGAAGTCGCGATCGCGCTGACCGAGCCACCGCAGGGGGTGCATGTGCCGGTCGGCCCGCCCATCCAGTAGTCCCGCGCCTCGTCGTTCAGCTTCCCATCATTCGTCGGCCGCGAGGTCAACGGCAACTGTCATCCACGGCGCCCTGCTGCCCGGCTCGCGGGCCACCCTCGGCCTGGGTGATGGCCGACGCGGCGTTGATCAGCCCGATGTGACTGAACGCCTGCGGGAAGTTGCCGATCACCTCGCCGGTGGCCACGTCGACCTCCTCGGCCAGCAGGCCGACGTCGTTGATCGCCGCAACCGCCCGCTCGAAGGTCGCCTTGGCTTGGTCCAGCTCACCGGCGAGCGCCTGCGCCTGGGCCAGCCAGAAGGTGCACAGCAGGAAGGTGCCCTCGCTGCCCGCCAGGCCGTCGTGAGCCAGATAGCGATACACCAGCCCGCGCCCGTCGGTCAGCCGGGCTGCCGTCGCGTCGATGGTCGCCTTCATGCGCGGGTCCTCGCCGGGCAGGAAGCCCGTGATCGCCAGCATCAGATTGGACGCGTCAAGCTCGTCGCTGCCAAAGGCCTGGGTGAAGGCGCCGGTCCGCTCGCTCCATCCGTGCTCCAGGATTGCTGCGCGGATCTCGTCGCGAGCGGTGGCCCACCCCGGCACACTGTCGCGGGCGTCGAGCGCGGCGGCCATGGCGATCGCGCGGTCGAGCGCCACCCAGCACATCAGCTTGGAGTACAGGAAGTCGCGCGGCTCGCCACGGATCTCCCAGATGCCCTGATCCTTTTCCCGCCATCGGCTGGCCGCGGCATCAGCCGCGGCGGTAAGGAAGCGGCGGGTGATCGGATCGAGCTCACCCAGCTGCTCGACCAGCCGGTGGGCGGCGCCGAGCAGTTCGCCGTACACGTCGAGCTGACGCTGGCTCCAGGCGCCGTTACCGACCCGGACCGGGCGGCTGGCTCGCCAGCCCGCCAGGTGCGGCAGCTCCCGCTCGGAAAGGTCACGTTCGCCGCCGACGCCGAACATGATCTGCAGATCCACCCCGCGCTGGAGCTGGGACGCGGCGGCGTCGGCCAGGAACGCGAAGAACTTGCTGGCCTCGTCGGGGCAGGCCGCTACCCAGAGAGCCTCCATGGTCAGGCTCGCGTCGCGCACCCACGTGTAGCGGTAGTCCCAGTTGCGCTCGCCGCCGACCGTCTCGGGCAGCGAGGTGGTGGGCGCCGCGACGATGGCGCCGGTCGGCTGGAACGTGAGGGCCTGCAGGACCCGGCCCGAATGGTGAACGAGATCGCGCCAGGGGCCCTCGTAAGCCTGGTGGATGGCCGACCAGGAGCGCCAGCCCGCCAGCGTGTCCTCCAGGCGGGCGGTGATTTCGCGCTGATCCCAGGTGGCCAGGGGCGGCGCCCGCAACTGCCCATGGTGCAGCGCGAAGCCGGCCTGCTGGCCAGCGGTAAGGCGCAGGCGGGCGGTCGCGGTGGCGCCGTCGACCTGGAGGCCGGCTGGCGCGGAGAGCAGCAGCCGGTCGGCGCCTCCCCTGGCGATCAGCCCGCCGGGTACTGCGTCCAGGATCGGGTGGACCAGGCCGTACTCAGGCCGCGGCGCGTAGCTGACCTTGAGGTCCATCGCCCCGTCAGTACAAGCCAGGCGGCGTACAAGTACGCCTGGCGAGCCGCCGCCCAGGTCGTGGCCGCGGTCACCGCGGCCGACCGCCATGGCGTCGGTCAGCACCACTGTGCCCGCGGTTGTCGTGAACGTGGTCCGCACCGCCATGGTCTGGCCCGCGTAGGCGCGGCTGACCTGGAACTCGCCCGCAGGCCGGATCAAAAGTGGCCACCATCCTCGTCGAGGATACGGGCGAACACGGCCGGGCCGTCGAAGCGCGGGAAGCACAGCCAGTCCACCGAACCGGCCCGGCTGACCAGCGCCGCCGAACGGCAGTCCGACAGGAGGGCGTAGTCGCCAATCGGCAGGCTCATCGCGGTTCCCTCGCTCGAGCAGTCTCTGGGTATCTGTGGGTTGGGCGGGCTAACCTCATAATGGCCAGCGCGTTCCAGCTGGACCACCTCGATGTCCGCGGCCTGATCGGCGCCTGCGGTCGCGGCCAGCGAGGCTGTGAGCTTATCCGCCTGAGGGGCTGGGGGTCAGTATGGCCGCAGACGAGTCAGAACCGGAACGTCCCGAGGATGAGGTGCAACGGAAGTTCCGTGAAGCGCTGGAGCGCAAGCGCGGCAAGGAGGCGGACGCCAACGCCGGGCACGCTGGCAAGGATGCCGGGAAGATCCACGGCGCGCACGGTCCGGCCCGTATCCGGCGTTCGTTTCGCCGCAGGGGCGGTGGCTGAGGTCAGCTCGGACGGGGTGCGTGGCTTGACATGGCGCCCGCAGTCAGGCCCGCCGCCGATACCCGGGTAGTCGACAACCAGGCCATCGTCATCGAAGACAACATCCGCGGAGAAGGTTCCGCTTTGAAAGCGGATCACCGCGGTCCCTGGCTCCTGGCCCGCGGCCATCGCGGCCGGGCCCACGAAGGTGTACCGCTGCTCTGACGGGTGAACCGCCAGGTCGGGCACGCTGACCCAGGCGACCGCGAAGTCGCGCGGCTCGCCGCCCCGCAGCAGGCCATGCCGCAGGACCGGCATTGTGTTCGTGACTGGGCATGCACCGAGATCGCAGTCGAGGGCGGCGGCAAACGCCGCTGGATCGCCGCCCGGCTCCGGCAGGTCCACCTCGCCCTGGGCACTTGCTTCGATGCCCCACAAACCCCGCGGGTCCCGCGACAGCAGCAGGCGGCGGCTCCAGGTCGCACCCTGAGCCCGGACGAGCAGCCTGCGGGTGACGAAACCGTCCGCGCAATCCAGCTCGTAGTCCAGGCGGTAGGGCAGCGGGTCGGCGCCGACCGCCACGCCGGCCGCCCGCAGATACGCATCGCCCAGGCTTACCTCAGCGAACTCAGCCCCACGTTCCTTGATCCAGGTGATCGCGCGCATGGCGCGAGCCTACGGCCGGTCGTGCGGCGAAAGGTAGGGCGGCCAGGCTGCCAGGGCGTTGGCGGAGGTTTCGCCGTGGCGGAAGCTGGATGGAGGCGGCCCGAGGGCGCTGGCGGCGTGCGGTTAGCGAGCTGGCACGACTAGCTCGCGGCCCCGGTAGAACGCTTCCTGCTCATCAAGGATGTGCGGAGCCATCGCCGCACGGCGGCGCACCTCCGATTCGGAGGCCCGCCACGCTTCGCACGACTCCTTTGAGATCCAGAACGAGACCCCGATGATTTGCTGCTCGTCCTGCGACCAGTACGCGTAGGCGCGCAGCATGCCCTCCGGATGCGTGTCCGGCCGCCACGCCCGCTCGAAGTCAGCCAAGGTGCCAGGCTCGATACGGCGCGTCGTCATCCAGACGAAGTGTTCGTCCATCGTTGGCCTCCTGCAGGACCGATGCGGTGGTGGCCACCGGCACCGCCGCCGGCGGCGACCCCGTTTCTGCGATTATTCCTTGTCCTGGCGGGACCCAGACAGCTCTCCTCAGCGTTGTCTGGTTGACAAGGTCAGGTCAGTCGACACGAAGGTCAGGTCAGTCGACACGAAGGTCAGGTCAGTCAACGGGAAGGATGGCCCGCGATGGCAGCCCGATCTCCTGCGCGGGACAGGCCGGCTATTGCGGCAAATCTCGCCAGCTTCAGGCGCATCGGGCTGGCTCGAGCGGGCCTGAAGGCCGCATCGGTCGCTGTCTGCATTGTGCTCCAGCAGGATGTGCTCTCCCTGCTGATCACCAGAAGGGCGCGGAACTTGCGTTCCCACGCTGGCCAGTGGGCACTGCCTGGAGGAGGTCGCGATGCAGGCGAGTCGGCCGAAGACGCCGCCAGAAGGGAACTGCGCGAGGAAACTGGCGTAGGGGTCGCGGCAGACGATGTCCTCGGCGTGCTCGATGACTATGTCAGCCGGTCTGGTTACCGGATAACTCCGGTGGTGGTCTGGGGCGGCGCTGTCAGCCCTGCGTTGAGAGGGCCGGCATCCGAGGTCGCGCAGATACACGTGATCCCGCTGGCCGATCTCGACGTCGCCCCCAGGCTGCTGCGCATACCGGAATCTGAGTCACCGGTCATCCGGTTGCCCCTCCTTGGCAGATATCTGCACGCGCCGACCGCGGCGATCGTCTATCAGTTCTGCCAGGTAGCCCTGCACGGCCGCACGATCAGGGTGTCGCACTTTGAGCAACCGGTATTCGCCTGGAAGTAGCCGCTCGCAGCGCCTCCGCGGCAACCAATATCATCCCGGGCCTGGGCTGCCGCGCGGGCCCGGCCGTGTCGCGGGTGAGGCCCGATAGCAGGTTCGCCGCGGCGGCCTGGAAGCGGGCGATGTCGCCGTAGGGCCTGGCGACGAGCATCGCCCCTTCGAGGCCGCCGACAATCATCCGCGCGGTGTCGCGTGCGGATCCGGTGAACTGCAGGCTGCCGTCTTGCTGGCCCTGTTCAAGGACGCGCTGCAGCCAGGTCTCGTTGTGGTCGAAGAACCGGATCACGGCGTCTTGCATCGGCGCGGGGAGGGTCTGGTACTCGGCGGCCAGCATGCCGCACAGGCACATCCGCTTATGGCGCAGCACCTGGAGGTACAGCCTGACGTAGTCGTCGAGCTTGGCGGGCGCGTCCGTGACGCCGGCATCGACGGCGGCCAGCGCCTCGGTGAAACGCGCCGCATAGCGGGCGATGAGCGCCTCCCCGAGGTCGGCCTTGCTGGCGAAGTGGTAGTGCAGCGCTGGCTTTGTGATCTGCAATTCGGCGGCGACGTCGGCGTAGCTGAAGCCGTTGAAACCGCGGTCCTGAACCAGCCGCTCGGCTGCATCGAGGATCCGCTCGGCGGTGCCCGAGTTGCCATGCTCACGTGCAGCCACCGCTGGTGTGCCCCTTCCGTCGATTCCACTTGACTGCTTACCTACCGATAGGTCAGGATCTGACCTATCGGTAGGTAAGAGTATCGCAACGCGGCCGTGGCGGCCGTGAGGGGGAGGGCATGATGGACACGACCGAGCACCGCAGCTTCCAGACACCGGATGAGACCCGTGAGTTCCCCCACGGGCACGCCGAGATCCTCCGGGTCGGCGGCGGTGAGGTCGGCCGGCTCGTCTTCGAGCCGGGGTGGCGCTGGTCGAACGACGTGCAGCCGATCGCCGGCACGGCGAGCTGCCAGGCGCCGCACTTCCAGTACCACCTCAGCGGCCGGCTGGCGATCCGGATGGACGACGGCACGGAGTTCACCGCCGGCCCAGGAGACATCACCGCGCTGCCCAGCGGCCACGACGCCTGGGTCGTCGGCGACGAGCCCGTGGTGACCGTTGACTGGTTCGGCGCCGGCAGTTACGCGAAGCAGCCAGGGAAGTGAGCTAAGGGGATCACATGGCGGCCATCGAATCGGTGGACGAGCTGCTGGCGCGGGCGTCCACCCGGGCCGGGCTGCGGCCCGGTGATGCCAGGTCCGGGGCGCTTTACGAGCGGGTCGTGATCGACGGGGAACCGTATTTCGTCAAACGGCTCAGCCCGGCATCGGACTGGATCATGCGGGTCACCGGCGATCACGTCCACCGCCCCTACCTGGTATGGCAGTCCGGGATCATGGCCCGGACGCCCGCCAGCATCGACCACACGGTGGTGGCCATGCAGGTCAGCGGCGCAGGCGACGACGCCGAGCTGACGATGGTCATGCGCGACGCCGGCGCCTTCCTCATCCCCGAGGGCGACGCCGTCGTGCCGGCCAGCCAGCACCGCGGTTTCATCGAGCACATGGCCGATCTTGCTTGCGCCTTCTGGGACTGGCACGACGACGCTGGCCTGACCACGATGGAGCAGCGGATACGGTTCTTCGCGCCGGACAACATCGCCGCTGAGCTGCTCGCCGCCGAGGTCCCCCCGCCGATCGCGGCCGCCGAGGCGGGATGGCGATCCCTGCCCGGCCGCTCACCGGTGCTGTCGGGCCTCGCCAGCCTCCTTCATCAAAGGCCCGGGCTTATCACCGGACCGCTTTCCGCCACGCCGCGGACGTTCCTGCACGGCGACTGGAAAATGGGCAATCTCGGCACCCACCCAGACGGGCGCACCATACTGCTCGACTGGGCATACCCCGGCTCCGGCCCGGCCTGCTGGGAGCTGTGCTGGTACCTGGCCCTCAACCGGGCCCGGCTGCCCGAGGCCAAGGAGGCGGCCATCGACCGGTTCCGTACCGCGCTTGAGGCTCGCGGACTCGCCACGGGCAGCTGGTGGGATGCCCAGCTCGACCTGTGCCTGATCGCCATCATGGCCACCTTCGGCTGGGAAAAGGCACTCGGCGACGACGGCGAACTGTCCTGGTGGGAGAGCCGGGTCGCAGCCGCCGCAGCTCGCCAGGGCATCGGTATCCCGAGGACGGCCGGGTGACCGCCGACCGCTACGCCGGCGCCAGCCGGCGATGGGCGCACGGCGCCAGCCTGGTCTATGGCCCCATCGCCGCCGAGCTCGTCGCGACGAGCCCCCACCCGCTCGCCGGGCGCGCGGTGCTCGACGCCGGCGCGGGCACCGGAGCGGCGAGCTCGGCGCTGGTAACGGCAGGTGCCCGTACCGTCGCCATGGACCTGTCATTCGACATGCTGGCCTGGAATGCTCACGCCAGGCCACCGTGCGCCGTCGCCGACATCCGTGCGCTGCCCATCCCGGCCGGCCGAGTCGATGACGCCGTCGCCGCGTTCGTGCTGAACCACCTCAAGGCACCTGCGGCTGGCCTCGCTGAACTGGTCCGTGTTACCCGCCCCGGAGGTGCGGTGCTCGCGGCGGTGTTCAGCAATGCCAGCCGAAGCCAGGCACGTGACCGGGTCGACGCGGTTGCCCAGGACGCGGGGTGGCGGGTTCCAGACTGGTATGCCGAGCTCAAGGCAACTGCCACCCCTGTCCTCGGCACCGCGAGCGCGATGGGCGCCGCAGCCCGCGCGGCCGGGCTCGCCAATATCGTGGTCGAGGAACGGCCGGTCGACGTGGGCGTCACCGAGCCCGGGCAGCTCGTCAGGTACCGCCTCGGCCATCCGATCTTCGCCGGCTGGCTCGATCGCGTCGGCCCCCGCCGCGCAACCGACATCGCCTCCCGCGCCGCCGCGGCGATCCGCCCGGTCATGCAGCCATACCGGCCCGTCGTCATGTTCCTCGCCGCCACCACGGCAGTGCCCTAGCCGCGCCCTCGCCGGCCGAAGCAGCCTCGTCTGCGACGGCCTGCTGGTAGAGCCGCTCAACCGCAGCACCCAGGTAGGAGCTGTAGGAGATGGCCGGGGTGCTGCCGCCCTCCTGGTAGCCGCCGAGCACCCCGACGATGGTGCCAGCCCGCGTCTGCGGGTCGAAACGCGTTACCCAGGGGCTGCCGCTGGTGCCGCCGGTAAACCCGCCGCAGTCGAACCGCAGCTGGGCGGCGCTCTGCCGGGAGGTCCAATTGCTGCAGGTGACCGGGGCGTCGGCGCTCGCCGGGTAACCAGTGACCCGCACCAGGTGCCGGTATCCGGAGTCGATGCCGAGCTGGTTGGCGCCCAGCACATCCTCGATGTTGTTTCCGTCGTGCAGGTTGAGCACGACGAAGCCGACGTCAATGTCCGGATCGGACGAACTTATCCACTGCGGCGCCACCACCAGCCGCGCAGGCGTCCAAATGCCAGACGGCGCCTGGCCGTCCCGGTAGCCGGGGATGAACACGATGTCCTGGCGGTAACCGCCGCCCTTCCCGCTGTTGATGCAGTGCGCGGCGGTGATCAGCAGGTCGCGTCCGGGGCTCGCAACCACGCTCGCCGTGCAGTAATGGTCACCGCTGACGTCATGAACGAATAGCGCCCCGACGCGCAGGGCCAGCAGGGCCGGGTGCGCGTTCGCCGATTTTCCCGGCCGGTACCCGAGCCCCCGCAACGGCCCGGCGCCAAGCATTCTGGAGCGGGTCCAGTAACCGGGCAGTCCGCCACCGGCAAGGTGCCGATGGCTTGCCGCTGGCACCGATGAGCAGCCGCCGGCCACGATCACCGCGATCGCGGCGGCCAGCGCGCGAAGCTTCGCCGCCGTCATGACGACGCTACCTACTCAGGGGCGTGGCAAACGGCTTCGACGTTGTTGCCGTCAGGATCACGCACGAAGGCAGCGTAGTAGTGCGGATGGTATTCGGGCCAGGCGCGGGGTTCGTGCAGCACTTCGGCGCCGGTAGCTGCCGCTGCGTCGAAGAAGGCATGTACGGCCGCTCTGCCGGGCGCCGCGAACGCGATATGCGCCTCACGAAACCCCTCGCCGGTTGCCCGCGGGCCGATCCAGAAGGCTGGCTTACCTGCGACGCCGAAGCCGATGACCTCGCCGAAGTCCATCACACGGCCGCCACCGAGCGTGGCGAGCGTGGCGTCGTAGAACGCGGCGCTCGCCGCCACGTCGGCGCACTGGATTGAAAGGTGGTCAAGCATAAGGACATCTTGTCCTACCCACGGCGGTGGCCGCACGCAGGCTCGGGCTAGGCTTCGCATCGTGGCCTTTGCCACCGATCCTCGCGTCGTCGCGGACCAGGCCGGCGTGGTTGCTGCCGCCTGGTCGGCGGCCGATGCTCCGCCGTCGTGGCGGCTGACTGCCGCTCAATTCGAGACGCTACGGGACGACGAGGAGTTGTTGCGTATCGCTGCGACCATCCCTTCGGACAAGCTCCCGCCATTGCTATTCGGCGCGGCGGCAACGTTCCTCGTCCTGGGGCTGAGGCCGGAGCCGCTGGCTAGCTGGTTCCCGAGGGTGGGCGAACCGCAGCCCCCGGTAGGTGTGCGGTTCCCGGCCGAGTACCGGCAGTTCTGCCTCGACCACCGGGACCAGTTGCTTGAGCTGTGCTCGCGGCACCGTTACCAGATGAACGAGGTGGGCCGCTGCGCCGACGTGATAGCGGCTTTGACACCTCTGGTGGCTGACGGGCGCGAGGTCGTCCTCGTCGACGTTGGCACCGGCGCGGGACTGGGGCTGCATCTGGACCGTTACCGCTACGTCTACCGCGGCCGTGGTGGCCGCCGCATATCTGTAGGCGACCCTGGTTCCCAGCTCAGTATCGAGGTTGAATTCCGCGGCGAGCAGCCACCCGCCCTCCCGCCCGCGATCCCGGCGATCGTGGACCGGGTTGGTATCGACACCGAGCCGCTCGACCTCTGTGAACCCGCCGTCCGCGGGTGGCTCACGGCATGTGTCCCGCAGGAGATCGGCGCTGTCACCCGATTCCAGCGGGCCGCCGAGATCGCATCCTGCCATCCGGCCCGGACAGTCCGCGGCGACGCCTGCGATGTGCTTCCCGGGATCCTCCGGGCCTGCGACGCGGGCGCGCTGGTGTGTCTTGTCGACACCTACGCCGCCGTCTTCTTTTCACCCGGCCAGTTGAGGCGCTTCCGCGCGGTGGTCGACGCCGCAGGCGCGGAGCGGGACCTGGACTGGATCTCGGTCGACCCGCTCGTGCCCATGGGGACGAACGCAACGCACAGCGTCGTCGGCCTCCCGGCGCCATCGGGACTTGCCGACCGCAATCGCCGCGACGGCATCTTCGGCGTCGTCGGGCGCCTCGCCTACCGGGCGGGGCGCCGCGAAAGGGCGCTGCTCGCGCTCGCGCATCCCGGCGCGGCATGGCTCGAGTGGCTGCCCGCCCATCAGGGCAGTCCTCCCCGGGGCTAGCGATCCTTGGTCGCTAGCGACCAAGGATCGCTAGTGGCCTGGGAGTCGATCGCTGTCGCCGATGTTGCCTTATCTATTCTCGCCGCGCCAATTCGGCCCAACAGGGGCCACAGTACATCAGTAATGGAGACCTGGAAAAATTCAGGTTTATCGAGAAGCGCCACATTCGCGGACGGCGGGAACGGCGAGCTAGGATAGCTGGCAGGTGCGAGAAGAAGGAGCAGACGAGAAATGGGTAAACCGTGCCATGGCGGGACGAGAGAACTGAGAAGGATTGTTGCCCTGGGGCTGGCAGCCTTCACGGCGATTGTCCTGACCATCGGCACCGCAGCGGCAGCCGCCACCCCGTGCGGCGGCCTGCCGTACGTGCTGATGCTGCAGCAGGCAGGTGGCCCGATATCTGCGTACCAGCAGCCATCGTCCCTTAACATCGAAATGGATGCGCCGTCGTACCCGCCGTCTAGGGTGCTAAGGGACCTGCACTGGGACACCTGGTCCGCTGCCTCTGCCAGTGGCACTGGCACCCTATGGCTCGAAGGCAATTCCGGGCTCGGCCCGCCGCCCGCCCCGACCGTGCATTGCTCCGGCGTCATTGACCTGAGGTGGCGTCACTGCTCCGTCACCGTGACGCTGCAGGACCCCGTGTATAGCAGCCAAACGCGCCTCATGTTCTTCGCACAACTGCTGATTTCCAGCCGTGTGTCAGAAGGCTTGGCAGGGGGCGGGAAATACGACTGGGAATGGCAGCCGCATGGCTGGGTGCAGGTGCAAGGGGTATGATTTCGACGCGTAGTGACCTCCCGGCGATCCGGAGCAGGTCCATCCCTGGAGCGCGGTGCTCCGCTGCCGGTCGCGGGTGACTACTGGGTCCTCGCGGGCCACGGGGCCTGGCCGCATCGTTGCGGACGACGGCTTGTGACGGCCCCGCGCGGCCTAGGGCGTGCCGAGGAGTTCTAGGCCATCTGGACCCGATGGCTGGGACGCTGGAGCCGGGGAGGATGTGCCGCGATGTTCCTTTCAGTGGTCAACGCCGTGCCGATAGGCGCGTTGGTCGCGATCATCGTGGTCTTGGTCGTCGGCCTTACCTTGCTCGGCGTCCGGCTCGTCCGGCGAATCGTCCCTGCGACCAAGGACGGTTTCGACGCCGAGGTCTCTTCCCAGCTACTCGGTGTCGTGTCCACCCTGTTCGGCCTGCTGCTGGCCTTCGTCGTCGTGCTCACATTCCAGGCCTACGGCGACGCCGGGGCCAATGCGCGGCAGGAAGCGGCCGGCATCGCACAGATCGTCCGCGACAGCTGCGCGTTCTCGCCTGCCGACGAGGCCGCCGTCAGCGCGGCATGCGGGGCGTACGTTCGCGCTGTCGTCTATGACGAATGGCCGCAACTGCGCGACGGCGGCAGCAGTGCCCGCGCGGCGGCCGCGGTCGACAACCTCTACCGGGCCATGCAAGCGGTAAAACCAACGACCGCCGCAGCCTCGGCGTTCTACCAGGACGCCGTGGGACGCCTCAACGACGTCCTTTCCGCCCGCCGGAACCGGCTCGCTGACGCGGCCGGCGGCCTGTCCGCCCCGATCGTCGGCCTAATCCTGTTCGGCTCGGTAATCATCCTCGGTTACACCATCCTTGTCGGATCGCGAAGCGTTTTTTTCCACGCCGCCGGGGCCGGCGCGATCGCCCTTGTGATCGGCTTCTCACTCGTCGTACTCATCGCCTACAACTACCCGTTCTCGGGCAGCCTCGCGATTGGCACGGCCCCCTATCGCAGCGGCATTCTCGCTCAGTATTTCCAGCCTCACACGTAGGGCGCGGCCTGGAGCGCACGCTGCCGGTGCCGCGGCGCTCCCCCCTCAGGCCACAGCATTTCCCGCGGATCGCCCGTAGGCTCTTCGCGTGGTTACGATCGAATTCGAAGAACGAGACCTTGACGCGAGAGTTCCTGATCTTGCCGCTGGCGGGACTTGGACCCGAGTGCGGCTGCGTTGGCGGCGGGACCCTCTGACGGGGGCGAGCGCCCGGATCCTCACGGGGGTGAAGCTTCAGCCGCCGGGCCGGCCGGACCTGACTGAACTGACGGCGAAGCCAGCCTTCTGCCCATTCGACATTGAGCACCTCGAGGCGGCTACGTTCCCGTTTCCCGCTGAGCTAACGACCGAAGGCCGCATCCGCCTCGGCAAGGCAGTGGTGGTGCCCAACATCATGGCGTACGCGACCCACAGCGCGGTCGGTATCTATGACCCCGAGCGGCATTTCCTCGACCTGGATGACCTGACGCCCGCGATCGTCGGGGACGCCATTGCCGCCATGGTCCGGCATGCTCGGGCGGTGCGGCGCCTGGACTCGACGGCCCGGTGGAGTTCGATCAACGGCAACTACCTTCCGCCCTCGGGCGCCTCGCTGGTCCATCCCCACCTTCAGTCCGCTCACGACGCTTACGGCCTGACCGGCCAGCGCCTGCTGGTAGAGCAGTCGAGAGCATGGACACAAAGGCATGGATCCTACTGGGGGACCCTGGTCGAGCAGGAGGCCGGCGGTCCTCGATGGGTGGGACACATCGGCCGGGTCGCCTGGCTGACCCCCTTTGCGCCGAGCGGGTTCCATGAGGTGTGGGCGGTGGTGGGCGGGGCAGCTGATGTGACCGAGCTGACCGAGGAGGACAGCCGGGCGCTGGGACAGGGGCTCTCCCAAGTGCTGGCCGCCTTCAGGGCCTGGAACCTGACCTCGTTCAACTTTGGCCTGATCGGCGGCGGGCCGCAGGCGCACGAGCACGGGCACCAGGTTGTGCTCAAGGTGCTCAGCCGGTCGAATCCGGAGCCCGCGTATCGCAGCGATGCCACCTATTTCGAGCGCCTCTACGGAGAGGCATTGATCGATCTTAGCCCGGAGGAAGTGGCGGACGGGGTCCGGACCAGATTCTGATCTACGCGCGGATCAGGCCAGGCACCCGGCCGGGTTACGGGCCGGGTTGGACTCGCGCCGCCGTTGCGTTTCGATCAGAAACGATAGGGGCAGGACGTTCCGGAATCAGAAACCGGAGGACCCATGGTGGCGGATCGACCCGCTGCCCGCCGTACCCGCCCGAGGTCGCTGAACCCTCGACGCATGATGCCGCCGGCGTCCGCCACCTGCTGTCGCACCTGTGCGGAACCTTCCGTGGCTCCGCCATGGGCGGCTGGGCAGCTATAGCTCGCAAGCGGCTATCGCTGCCGATGCGCGACCGCGAGATCATCATCGACGCACGTGCGCCAGATGCCGGTGCGAGTACGAGTGGGGAGTCACGTGGCGTTCTTCGCCGGGCGGGTCGGCCTCTCCGACCAGCAGATCGCCTCACTTACTCACGGCGCCGCGTCGGATCCATGCTGGCATGACGAACGAGACCAGCTGCTCATCGAAGTGGCCGACGCCCTGCACGACTCCTGCGACATCGAGATGACCTTTGGCGCGGATGGCCGGTGTCAGAGGAGCAGCTGCTGGACCTGCTCATGCTTTCCGGCTGGTATCACGCCATCAGCTTCACGGCGAACGGCGCCCGGGTCACATGCGAAGACGGCGCCCCACGCTTCGCCGACATGCAGAGTGTGCCCAGCAGGTGAGTCGCGCCTCGCCAGAAACCGGCCCCGGATCATGATGCGCGCGGTACTCCAGGCCGCGAGTCCGATTCTCGAGAGAGGATCAGGTTTTTCCGGCAGCGGACGCGGCGGTTGCAACCGAAGGCGGCCGGCCACCGCGCAACTGACGCCGCTTTGCGTAGTAAACACCGACGGCGAGCCGGGCTAGCTCCCGCTGGGGACGGGGCGCGGTATCCCGGCGAGCGCACCAGGCGCCGGACACTTCGGCACGACGCGGACCCAGGCGGTCCCACCGTGGCAGGCTGATCCGTCCGGAATCGTCGCCTCGACGGTCACGTCTGTCCCGCGGCGGCGGCACGAACCGTTCATCGCTTGTGTGCTGGTGGCCGTCACCATCGGCCAGCTCGCGCGGCATCTCCGCCGGCGGGCAGGCCCTGCAGGCAGAACGCGCGTGGACTGGGCACCTCGGCTGGGTTTCTGGCCGGGTGGGCATCCGTGCTCGCCGAGATCACGGGCATGATGGCGCCTCGGCTCGCTGTCCGGGCGTTTCACCGGCCGGTTGGAGGACTAACGCGAACGGCCATCCGGAATGTTGCCGCTTACGCTGCGGAGCTGCTGGGCCGCGGCCAGCTCAATAGCCTGCTTGACACGGCGGTACTGCAGCGCACGCTCGAGAAGAAGGTCAATTGGGACCAGCTGCGCGACAATCTGGATGCGGTAAGGGCTGGGCTCACGGCGCGGGCATCGTGACCACTTCACCTAGCAGCGGCCGCACATCGTCTTCCTGCAGGGAAAAGGCTTAGCGCATCCACCTGCGGATGACGTTCGTGGCATCGACTATGTGCCGGTGAGCCTGGCCGCCCCGCACGTCGTGGCGTCTGCCGCCATCCCGATGGCGTTCCTTCCGATCCACATCGGCCAGCCTCCCGCGGTTGACGGGTGGTTCGTCGACGGAGGTGTCAGGCAAAATGCACCCATCAACCCGGCGCTCGCCTTGGGGGCAGACCGGGTCATCATCGTTGCCACCACACCCGACCCTGACCTCCCGCAGGCCCTGCCTGCCGGCCTACCGAGCCTGATGTCTTCGACGCGGCGGGCGTCGTGCTGCGCGCGTTGCCGCTGGACCGGATGGCCGACGACGTTCGCGCACTCGGCAGGCCAACAGCTTCGTG
Organism: uncultured Actinomycetota bacterium; assembly: GCA_963727015.1. Classification (GTDB taxonomy): domain Bacteria; phylum Actinomycetota; class Actinomycetes; order Streptosporangiales; family Streptosporangiaceae; genus DATFVJ01. The sequence continues at coordinate 16,296 of CAVSEV010000016.1, forward strand.
GCGGGGCGGAGGAGGCGGGCGCCCCGCCGCGGCGCACCGCGATACCGGCCAACCGTACCGCCAGGTTAAGAATCTCTTCCTCGGGCCGCCCAGGACCGGCATCCTCAGCGCCACGGCAAACGAGATCTTCAAGCAAGGCTATCGCGGCCCGTTGAAACAGTTCTCGGACACCGGGCTCCTCGGCACCTTGATCGGTGGCTCCTCCGCTGACAGCCACGGGGAATCCTCGGCTTCCTCTTCTTTGACCCGGCGTTCCACAGCGCCTTGACCCAGCTGGGCAAGCAACACGCCGAGCAAGCACTCGGGCCGGGCCCAGGGCTTCCTTGGCGCTCTTAGAGGGCATCTGATCTATGTCACGGATGGTTCGCCCGTTTTAGCTGGGTCGTCACGCCAGCTTTGGGTTGATTCGCCAGTGAGCCGCGGCTAATGTTGCCGATCATGGCCCAGTAGATCATCGTTTCGGAGCGTTTAGGAGCGTCTCGTAATCTCGGGCCAACCGCCGATGCAGCATCCACCAGCCGAAAGTGCGCTGAACCGCCCACCGCTTCGGTAACGGGGTGAACCCTTTGGCCGGGATCTTTACGGACGACCTGCACGTCGATACCGTGCGCGGCGCCCTGTTCGATGACGCTGCGCTGGTAACCGCTGTCCACCCAGGCCTTGGCTACTGTCGGGTGACGGGCGGCCAGCTCGCTGACCACGTCCCGGCCGCCGGTGGTGTCCTGCACGCTTGCCGCGGTGACCAGCACGACCAGGAGCAGCCCGATCGTATCGGTGGCGATGTGCCTTTTCCTGCCCTTGATCTTCTTCCCGGCGTCGATGCCCTGCGAGGACTCCGGCACGTTCCCGGAGGCCCGGACCGGCTGCGCGTCCATGATTGCCGCACTCGGTGTCTCCGCGCGCCCGGCCTGCTGGCGGACCTTGCGCCGCAGCATGTCGTGGATCGCCTCCGTCGTGCCATCTGCCTCCCATTTGGCGTAATAGTCATAGACCGTCTTGTACGGCGGGAAGTCGTGCGGCAGGTATTCCCAGGCGATCCCGGTGCGGTTCACGTAAAGATCGCGTTGACGATCTCGCGCAGGTCATGGACGGGTTCGCTGAGACCAGGCCGGCTTCAGCCCGGGCTGCCCGCCACGCGGCCAGGACCGGCTCGACTAAGGCCCAGCGGACGTCGGACAGGTCGGTGCGGTAGGCACGGCGAGGGGTCATGACGGCGATCTTTAGCACGCCATACCGCCAAACTGCAGGATCTGGGACGCAGATCTTTCCAGCCACTGGGACAGACCGGCATCACTGCGGACCAGATGCCCTCTTAGAGGGCATCTGATCTATGTCACGGATGGTTCGCCCGTTTTAGCGGGGTCGTCACGCCAGCTTTGGGTTGATTCGCCAGTGAGCCGCCGGCTCATGTTGTCGATCATGGCCCATGAGATCATCGTTTCGGAGCGTTCTAGGAGCGTCTCGTAATCTCGGGCCAACCGCCGATGCAGCATCCACCAGCCGAAAGTGCGCTCAACCGCCCACCGCTTCGGTAACGGGGTGAACCCTTTCTGGCCGGGATCTTTACGGACGACCTGCACGTCGATACCGCGCGCCGCGCCGAGCTCGATGACGCTGCGCTGGTAGCCGCTGCCGGCCCAGGCCTTGACCACGCCCGGGTGACGGGCAGCCAGCGCATCGATCACGTCGCGGCCGCCGGTGGTGTCCTGCACGCTGGCCGCGGTGACCAGCACGACCAGGAGCAGGCCGAGCGTATCGGTGGCAATATGCCGTTTCCGGCCCTTGATCTTCTTGCCCGCATCGGTGCCCTGGGAGGACTCCGGCACGTTGCCGGAGGCCCGGACCGACTGCGCATCCATGATCGCGGCAGTGGGCTCCTCGCGGCGGCCTGCGGCGGTGCGCACCTGGCGGCGCAGCGTGTCGTGGATCGACTCCGTGGTGCCGTCTTTCACCCACATGGCGTAGTAGTCGTAGACCGTCTTGCCCGGTGGTAAATCGTGCGGCAGGTATTCCCAGGCAATCCCGGTCCGGTTCACATACAAGATCGCGTTCACGATCTCGCGCAGGTCATGCACCGGCTCGCTGAGGCCCAGGCCGGTTTCGGCCCGCGCCGCCCGCCAGGCGGCCAGGACCGGCTCGATCAGCGCCCAGCGGGCGTCGGACAGGTCGGTGCGGTAGGAACGCCGGGAGGTCATGACGGCGATCTTTAGCAGGTCATAGACCGAAAGTGTGGGACCTTGAACACAGAGAAATCCTGGTGCAGGAACAGACCCGGATCACTGTGGATCAGATGCCCTCCTAGCGTTCAGGCACGCGAGCCTGATGAACTCGGCGCCCGGAAGCCGATACCCAGCAGGGCGATCGCGTGGTCGGTCAAGGCGACCAGCGCGTTCCGGCACGACGCCCGCTCGCGGGCGTCACACGTGACAATCGGCACATGTGCGTCGATGCCAAGTGCCCGCCGGATCTCGGCGACCTCGTGCCGGCGCGCCCCGTCGAAGCAGTTAAGCGCGACGATGAACGGGGTGTTGCGGTGCTCGAAGTAGTCGATGGGCGGAAAGCAGTCGGCGAGGCGCCTGGTGTCAGCCAGGACGACGGCCCCGAGGGTCCCGTGCGAAAGGTCGTCCCACATGAACCAGAAGCGTTCCTGCCCCGGCATCCCAAAGAGGTAGATCACGAGTCCGGCGTGTATGGTGATCCGCCCGAAGTCCATGGCGACGGTGGTGGTCTGCTTGCCTTCGACACCGGTGATCACGTCGATATCCGCCCCGGGACGGCTGAGATTCTCCTCTGTGCGTAGTGGCTGTATCTCCGTGAGCGAGCTCACCAGCGTCGTCTTGCCAACGCCGAAGCCGCCCGCGACTAAGATCTTGACTGCAACCGGTGCGGCACCCTCGTCGTGGGCAACACGGCCGGGAGCATCAAAGTCGTCGTAGGCCATCGGCCACCTCTCTGAGAAGCCGGACGTCGGTGAGCAGCTCGGGTTGGGGCCGGTGAATTCTGAGGAGGCCGCGGTCGCGGAGGTCCCCGAGCAGAATGCGGATCACGCCGAGCGGCAGGTCAAGCGTGGATGCCAGATCCGCCACGGATGTGGGGCCCCCGCACTGCTGGAGTACCGCCAGATGCTCTGGTTCAAGGTCGGCGGGATCAGGCACGGACGTGCGCGGCGAGTAAACCATCGAGATGACGTCGAGTACCTCGCCGGTCGGCCTCGTCCGGCCGCGGACGAGCGCGTAGGGGCGTACCACGGGGCCGGGTCCCGGGTCAGGCCGCCGATCATCAGTTGGAGCCACGGCCCTTTCACATCGCTTCGCCGGGCACCGGCGGGCTGTTGACCGCCATGTGCCGTCCCAGCCGCTTTACGATCAGGGCCATTTCGTAGCCAAGGAGGCCGACGTCCGCTTCCTGAGCGGCGAGGACAGCGAGGCAGCTGCCCGCTCCGGCGGCCGTGACGAACAGGAAGCCCCGGTCCATCTCGATGACCGTCTGGCGGACCCTGCCCGCGCCGAAGTGAAGTGCGCCGCCGTTGGCCAGGCTCTGGAGTCCGGCCGCAAGGGCCGAGAGGTGTTCTGCGTCCTCGCGGCTGAGTGCTGCGGAGGTGCCCAGCGCAAAGCCATCCCGGGACAGAACGGCTGCCTTCTGGACGTGCGCCGCGCGTGCTACCAGGTCGTCCAGGAGCCGGTCGAGGTGACTGTCGGTGCGCGTGGTCCGTTGTGGCGGCTGGCTGGCGAAGTCCATGTTCATTGACTCTCCCCGTGCTGCGGGTCTGTGCCATCGTCCTGTCCGACGTCGGCATCGGACAGGCCGCGCTGCCAGCCTTGCCGGAAGGCCGACATCAAGCTGCGTGCCGTCTCGGGCGAACGGGAGGTTGCCGCTTCGCCGGCGGGCGATGGCGAAGCCGTCGTCCCCCGCAGTTGCGGAGCCAGGCTCGCCTGGCGGACCCGCTGTGGCAGGCCATTCTCGGTCCGCCCAAGTGGTGAGTCGACGGGATCAGGAGCACTTGGGGCCGTTGCCACCGCGAAACCTGCTGGTTCGGCCGCGCCGTTTCCGTTGACCGAGTCCGGTGGGCCGGTCTCGGGAAGGGAGTGGGAACGCGGGAAATCCGGAAAGGCCGCGGCGGACGGGTCCCGTGGGGCCGTTGCGGGTTGCGCCCCCGTGACAGGTTGCGCCGTGACAGGTTGCGCCGTGGCAGGTTGCGCCGTAACAGCTTTGCGGACCGCCTTTGTGATGCGGCCACCCGGCACACGGCCGCCAACGCCGTTGTGGCCAATGGCATCGGCGGCGGGGACCACCAGATCTCGCGGGATCAGGACGATGGCCATCACACCGCCGTAAGCGGAGTGACGAAGCGTCACCCGGATGCTGTGTCGCCGGGCAAGCTGCGCCGCAACGAAGAGGCCGAGCTGGCCCGAACCCGACAGGTCGAACAGCGGCGGGTCCGCCAGGCTGGTATTGGCGGCGGCGATCTCCTCGTCCCGCATGCCCTGCCCGCGGTCCTCGATGTCGACCGCGAAACCGTTCGCCACGAGATCCCCGGTTATGCGGACCTCAGTGTTGGACGGGGAAAAGATCGTGGCGTTCTCCACGAACTCGGCGAGCATGTGGATCACATCCGCCACTGCGGGGCCTGCCAGTGCTGCCGGTGTCCGGGAGATTACCTTGACGCGCGTGTAATCCTCGACCTCGGCCGCGGCTGCGCGCAGCACATCCACGAAGGGCACCGGGTCGTGGAATGCCCGCTTGGGTGAGTCACCCGCCAAGACGATCAGGCTTTCGGCGTTGCGGCGCATGCGTGTGGTGAGGTGATCAATTCGGAACAGTCCTTCTAGATCGTCCGGCTCCGCCGCCCGCCGCTCGAGGGCGTCGAGCAGCGCCATCTGACGTTCCAGTAGCGACTGGCTCCGCCTCGCCAGGTTCCTGAAGACGTCATTTATGCCGCGGCGCACTCTCGCCTCGTCCACGGCCGCCTGCACCGCGGTCCGCTGTGCGGTGTTGAATGCTGCCTTGACCTGGCCGATCTCGTCTGCGGTGGCCTCCAGCTGCGGCACCTGCGCGGCGACGTCCACGTCCTCGCCCGCGCGAAGGCGCCGCACCACGCCGGGGAGGCGCACACTTGCCATTTCCAGGGCTGAGTCGCGCAGGCCGCGCAGCTGCCGGGCCAGGTTGACAGCGATCCACACGGACAAGACCAGGGACGCAATGACCGCGGCCAGGCCCAGGCCGCCGGCCAGGTAGAGCTTGTGGAGCTTGGCATTGGCCTGCGACCTGGCTCCCGATGCCAGCCGCGCTTCCGCCTGTCCCACCGCTTGCTGGATCTGTGCGCTGAGCGTGGCGACTGTTCTATTCCACGTCGCGGGACGCACCGGGGGCGCTTTCTTTGGCGCGTCACTCGCGACAAGCCTGTCCTCCAGCGTGGCAAGGGTCCGCGCCGTTTGCGGGCTGACGTCATGGTTCAGGCCGCTGCGGTCTGCCTGGTCGAGGTACGAATAACTCTGGGCGTACAGCAAGCGGTGCGCTCCGACCAGGCGCACGAAAGCCTGGTGAGCGCTGGCGGGGAATGCATGAGCAGCAAAGTTACCGTCCAGCAGCGCACTCTCCTGCTGGAGGTACTCGTTGGATATCGCCAGTTCAATGACCGCGATCCCGGGAAGAACCTGCGTGGAGTTGCCCCCTTGGATGATCGCCTGCTCTAAGACCTGGTAGCTGGCACCGATCATGCCGCTGTAGGCAGCGAATGCCTGTTGAACGCTGATCGAAATGCCCGTGATGCTGGCCCGGAGCCCGGAAAGGCCCGCTAGGCCTTTACTGAGGGCCGCGATGGCCTTCTTTCCGCCCACCGAGGCATTCTGCCTGACAGACGAGGAGGCCGTCGCCGCTGCGACGGACGCGACTGCGTGGTCTGTGACCGTCTGCTGACGTTGCAACGCAGCGAGCGCGGCAGCCGTCGGCCGGGCGTAATAGACGTTCGTCTGAGCGCGCTCGTGAGTGAGTGCCTGCTGCAGGCTCGCCACGGGCCGCCCGAGGTCGTCCATCATCACCTTGGAACGGATCAACGTGAGGGCACCGTTCACTGATGTGGTGACCGTGTAGGTGAATAAGCCGACCAAAAAGACCAGCGGGACTAAGACGAGCAGGGCAACCCTCAGGAGCACGGATCGGCGTCTCAGGCTCATGATTGCTGTCCCTCGCGGATCGGGAGGAAGTCACATCTCCTCGCAGAATTCAGAAGGTAACAGGCTACTCCCCGTGTCGCAGCGATAACCGAAAGTTTCGAGCAAAGGGTGTCGCTCTCCCGCAGGTTCAGCTGGCTACCGTCCGGGGCGCTAACCTGGCAAGCCAGGCAATGCGATCACAGGAAGACAATTATGGCCAAAGGACTCCAAACCCAGGCGGGACGATGCGCGGCCGACGGAACAGATGGGATTCCCCTTCGCCCTCTTCGCCGTCTGCGGTCCATCGCCAAGCGACGGCCTTTTCACTGCCCGCGGTGCGGATCCGCGGTCGAGGCTGACTGAGCCCAGCCCGAGCGGCAGGGCCGCGGCAGGCTCGTGCGTGGCACGGCTGGAACTGGCCGCCACTTGCGTGAGCCGGGGCCGTGAGCTGGGGCTGGGCCTAGAGCGCAAGCAGGTACGACGCGCGCTAACGCGCGGAACATCTAGCGCGCGGAACACATAGGGTGGCGGCAGACAAGGCTCACAAAGGGGGAGGGTCGCAATGGTATGGATCACTAGTGGCGGCATCATCTACTTCGTGCTGCTCGTCACTCTCGGCATCATTTCGATACGGAAGGGCCACTGGGTCATGTTCATCGTGGGCTTGTTCCTTCCGATCTTCTGGCTCATCGGCGCGTTGATGCCCCGAAGGCTGCGCTGACAGCGATCGCTCGCCGCATCGGCCATCGGGGACACCGCACCTGCGCGACGGCTCATTGCATGGCCGGCAGAAGCGGGCCGGCCCGGCCTGCCGCGGCCACGCCGCCACCCTGGACCGCCGCGGCCAGGAACGGGCGTCGCCCTGGTCGGCGGCGGCGCCGAGGCTGAGCAGCGATGCGCGAGCCGCGTTCACCCCCGACGGGCGAGGCGCAAGCCCGGATTTTGGCGGAAATGTAATACGTGTCCAGGACTCAGCCAGGAGCCATCCGACAACGGGCAGGCCGGCGCTCATCCCCGCGCCGTATCCGGGCGGCGGCTCGCCCATGGGAGGTAGCAGGACCGTGACAATCGGTGGCAGCATGGCCCTCATCATCATTGGCGCAATTCTCCGGTTTGGCGTCACCTGGAAACCCGCGCACGTCGATTTGCAAATCGTCGGCGTAATCTTGATGATCGCCGGCGTGGCCGGCCTGATCATCTCGATCGTGGTCCTCGCCACGCGGCGCCGCGGGCGCGCAGCGACCGAAGTCTACGAGGAGCGCCACTACACCGAACCGCCGTCGTGACGGGACGCGTTCGCGGGGCGCTCCCCGCCATTTGCGCGATTACCCGCCGGTTTGCTGCTGCACCGCGCCGCAGCGGACTCCCGGATGGGGACGCCCGGATGGGGACGCCGGGCAAGGGGCGGCGCAGCACGCGGCAGCCGTAATGGGCCAAACCAGCTGGTACCTGGCGTGGCAGCGAGCACGTCCTGACCTTGCCCGCCGGCATCACCCGAGGGAGGTGGGAGCAGGCCCGGCTTGCGGGGAATCATGGATATGGGCGGCTGCTAACCGCCAGTGCCGCAAAACGCTGTAATAGGGGTGATCCGATGAGCGAGAGCACCAGCCCCGGCGAGGGCTCACACTCGCCGCTGCGCGAACTTGGAGACCAGCTCCGGCACCTTTGGTGGATACCGCTTCTCACGGGCATCGTCTCGATCGGGCTCGGGCTCGCGATCCTGGCCACCGACTGGACCGTGCATGCCCTGGTCATCATCACGGGCCTGGTCTTCATCATCCGCGGGATCGCGCTCGCCTTCAGTCCCGCGTACGCGGGTAGAACGTCGGGCGAGCAAATCGTCGCCGGGATCGCCGGAGTCATCGCCGGTGTCGTCCTCGTTGCCTGGCCCGGCCCGTCCCTGCTCGTCCTGGCCTTCTTCGTCGGCGCATGGCTTGCCGTGTCCGGCAGCTTCCACATCGTCACTTCCGTCGCCCGCCGCCGTGAGCTGCCGCACTGGGGTTTCACGGTCTCGGTTGGCGTGATCGAGCTGCTGCTCGGGATCTGGGCGATGCGCAGGCCCGAGGCCACACTTACGCTGCTGATCACGATCATCGGCCTGTGGGCAGTGGTAACCGGCGTCATCTACTGCGTGCTCGCGTTCGAGATTCGCGGCGCCGCCCGTGAACTTGTTAAGGCGGCAGAAGTCACAGAGCCCGGCGCGGCTCAGTTCGCAGACCGGCTCGACCGGCTCGCACAGCTCCATGCGAACGGGATGCTGTCCACGGAGGAGTACATGCAGCTCAAGGCTTCACTGCTCGCGGCCCAGACGTCGGCCCAGGCCGACCACGACCCATGGGGCGCGGCAAGCAGCGGCGCCTGAATTGGATCCTTCGGTGCCGCTGAGGCTTCAATGGTGGTCAAGGCCTCGCACTCCGCACGCCGGATTCGATGGCGGATGCGGGATCGCGCCAGATGGCCATCGCCGTGTTCATGCGGCGGAAGCCGAGCTTGCGGTAGAAGGCTCCGGTGCCCGGGTTGGCGGACAGGATGATCTTCTTGTGCTCGCCCGAGAGTGTCACGAGATGCCGGATAATCGCCTTGCCGAACCCGCGTCCCTGGTGGTGCGGGTGTACGGCCACGTCGGCGATGTAGGCACAGTCGAGGCCGTCGGCCAGCACTCGTCCGGCACCGACGAGGACGTCGTCAGCGTAGATGAAGCACATGAACCATGGCTGTTGCCGAACACCGTCGCGAGCGCTTCCGGTGGCTTGTCGCCGAACGGAGCGGTCCGGTACAAGTTGGAAAGCTCATCCAGGGCTGGCCCACCACCGGTTACTCCCCGGCCGGGGCTCCGGGTGGCGGCCACGTTGTCCGCCGATGACGTCTGCGCGGAGCGGGCGACTGCCCCGTGCCCGTTGCTGGCCGCTGGCTTATTGCCGGTCTTGATCAGCAGCTGCGGAGGGCGCCGCGACCAAGCCGATCATGGCGAATAGCGCCCAGCCGCGTCAGGTCTCCGCGGGCCTGCCTCGCACCTGCCCAGGCTCGCGGCAGCCGCGACCGATGCGCGGCGGCGCGGCGGCTGTGACGGTGTGGCCGCACCGTCACAGCCGTGTCACTGCCGGCCGCCCGCGCCGCACGGCGGCGGCCCCACCGTCACGGCCCGCACCGTCACCCCTGGCCGCCCGCACCGCGCGGCGGCGGCTATGCGGCAGCGGCCAGGCGTCGCGGCCAGGCGGCAGCGTGCCGCCTCCCGGGGCAGGTCGTCCTGGCGGGCCTTCACCAGCTGGCGGGGGGAGGTTTGTCAACGTTCGCCGGCCGGTACGGCCGGTACGGCCGGTACGGCCGGTACGGCCGGTATCTGGCTCCCGGGCCGCTGGCCGCGCGCCCTGTGGCGTGCGGGCCGGTAACTCCACCATCGAGGTCAAAGCAACGCTCGAACGGTCAACTTCTCCGGCTCATTTACAATCAGCAGCGCCCCTGATCGCGGATTAGAGTTACCACTCAGCTTCCACGGCACACGCCCTAGTGTCCTTCGCTAATGGCGGCTGGCGCGTATGGGTCACGTCCGGTTAGGCCGAGCAGACGGTCCAGCAGCGGGGCGTCAGGAAGGACCGGTACTGCTGCCGGGAAGACGCCGATGGCGCGCCACTCCTCTGCATGCGGGCTGATCTCGTCCCAGATGCCCTGGACCAGTTCAGCTGGCAACCCGGGAGCCACCCCGATGACCCGGGCGATATCGCGGGCACGCAGCCCCCGGAACATGTTGATCTGCCAGAAGTACTCCCGGGCACTGAAATCACCGAACGAGCAATGCACCGTCCTGTCCAGGTCGTCAAGGGCCAGCGCCGCAGCGCACGCCTTGTCCACGAGGGCCGCGAAGCTCGCCTTCGGATCCGCCCCCAGCAGATCACCGGTGAACGCGCCCTTGCCGACCGCATCCATGGTGCGCCCGGAGAGCATGTCGGGCACCCAGGCGTCGTCGTATGCGTGGTAGTTGATGATCTCCCGCAGCGTGGGCACATGGTCGCGGCCGCGCCTAGCGAAGTCGGGGGGCATGGGGATGTCCCACTGGTCGTCGGTGATCTTGGCCACCACGCTGTTCAGGGCGTGGTCGGCAAGCACGAACACCTCAGCCTCGTCCATCCTCGCTCCTTCGTCGCAGCTATCGTCATGGTCTGGTGTGCAGCCCGCAGGTTAGCGGTCTCAGGCTCGTCGAGGGCGGCTCTGGCCAGATCGGGTGTGCCGCACTCCGCCAAAGCGGTTCGCGGTGTCGCGCTGCCGGCGCGTGCCGGGGTGCCGGGGTGCCGGGGTGCCGGGGTGCGGGGTGCCGGTGCCGGGGTGCCGGGGTGCCGGGGTGCCGGGCGTGCCGGGCTGCCGGGTGCCGGGTGCCGGGCTGCCGCGGGCTGCCGCGCTGCCGCGCTGCCGCGCTGCCGCGCTGCCGCGCTGCCGCGGCCATGATGATGCCATGATCCGTTTGCGTGTTAATCTGCCCGCGCGATTTGCCGGAAACTTAACACGGACACGGATCATGCTTCGGCGCGCGGGACCTGAGTGAGCTTGGAGTGGCCTGAGTTGCGCCAGCGGGGCGTGGGCTGGCCAAGCCGCCATGACGATCGTTCGACTCAAGGGCGTACTACTTTACGTGACAGTCTATACATGATACGTAATCAGACAACTGCCGACTTTCACCCGACCAGGAGTGGCCGGATGCGCAATACCCGCGCGCTTTGCCGCGGCATCCTCATCGCCGTGATCACCGTCCCCGCGATTGCCGCCGGCGCCCGCACCGGTCCCGTCAGTGCGGCGGCACGGGGCGCTCGTTATGTGGCCCTCGGCGACTCCTACTCCTCCGGCCTCGGCGCCGGAAAGTACGAGGGCTCGAGCGGGAACTGTGAACGCAGCGCCGACGCATACCCGAATCTGTGGGCCGCCCGCAATGCGGCCGCCTCGTTCAGGTCCGTCGCCTGCGCGAACGCCACCACGTTGAGCGTGCGAACCCGCCAGGTACCGGCCCTGCGGGCAGGCACCACGCTGGTCAGCCTCACGATCGGCGGCAATGACGCCGACTTCGCCGCCGTCATGCGCACGTGCCTGCTCGAAACGGACAGCGCGTGCCTCGGCGCGATATCGCGCGCCGAATCATTCATCGCCGACCAGCTTCCGGCCAGGCTCAACACCACCTTGCAGGCCATCCACGCACATGCGCCGTCGGCACGGATCGTTGTACTGGGCTATCCGGATCTTTACGATCTCTCAAAGTCGCGCACCTGCATCGGCCTGAGCACCGTCAAGCGCACATCAGTTGACCACGGCATCGACCGGCTCGACAGCGCGGTAGCAGCCGCGGCTGCGCGCCGCGGCGACACATTCAGCGACGTGCGCCGCTACTTCTCCGGGCACGAGATCTGCGACTCCAGCAGCTGGGTGCACTCTCTGTGGTTCCCGCTGAACGCGTCCTATCACCCGACAGCCGCCGGCCAGGAACGCGGTTACCTTCGTGCCTTCGCCGCGGCGGCGGGCTGACCCCAGCCGCGCTCAATTGGCCACGGGCTGCGGCGGTCAGCAGGTCAGCAGGCAGGGAACCGCAGCCACCGCGCCTGAACAGCATCGGCCAGGCGGCGGCGACGCCGACGCCACTCGGCCGGGAGGTGGTCCGGATCGCCAGCGCGGGCGGGGAGCGGGTCGGCCATGCGCTGCTGACCGCGGTCACGGGCGTGACGATGCCGGGCTAGCCCGCGCTGCGGCCCGCGGTAGCCGCCAATGCGCTGCTGACGGACTCCGACGGCTATGTAGCGGCCTGGACTGACGGCACGCGGGTTTGAGTGCTGCGGCTAGTCGAGGCTGGGCGGAGCAACCGCGAGATCGCCAGCGAACTGTTCATCCCGAAGACGGCGAGCGTGCACGTGTCCAACATTCTCGGCAAGCTCGGCGTGGCGAGCCGCGGCGAGGCCGCCGCTACGGCGCACCGGCTTGGCCTCTTCGACTCGTTCCCTGCGCAGCACCCGCCCGCATCGGCATCCGGCGGGCAGTGAGGGGCATAAGCCGCCGACCTGACCGCAGGCTGAACGGGACTGAAGCGGAGTCACCGGCCGCCGCCGCGGGGTCGGCCGCTTCACGAGCTGCGGCATGAGCTTCGACGGCGCACGCGGGCCTGGCCCACCCGCACATCGCCGCGCACCCAGGCTCGGGCAGCTTGTGCTCAGGTCTTCGAGTGTCCCGCACCGCCCAAATCGGCCGCTCCGTCGCGGTGATCGCGATCCGGAGTCACCTCCGTTGCCCCAACTCGCTGAAGATACTGCGGACGGAGCAGACGCGCACCGATGCCGACGACGAACAACACGGCGACTGCGCCAACGAACAGGTACGCAAACATCCTGGTACTGCCCGTCGGTAGCGGTACGAGCGAGTAATAGAACACCAGCGCCATCACACCTGTGCCCACCACTCCCGCCGCGACGATAAAGAGGCTCCCGGCACCCCGGCGGTATGCCCACACCGGGGCCGCCAGCGAAGCGAGCATGAGGATCAGCGTTTCGCAGTATCCGGCAAGGCTGCCCAGGTTCCCGAAGGCCGTGCCCTGGGCCACCCCGGACACCAGCACATAAGTCAGCACGGCCAGCCAGACAATGGCGTAGGCCAAAATTGCCCGGTATGGAGCCCCGCGGCGGTTCGTATTCGTAGCGCGAACCGGTAGCAGGCCATCGTGCGCCATCGTGAAGAGGACCCGCGGTCCATAGTTTAAGGTCGCGTTCGCAGCCGCGAGGAAACTGATAGTAACGCCGAGCAGTATGACGTCTCCCAGCCAGGAGACATGATTATGGTTAGCCAGCGTCGATAGCGGTGATGACTGGCTAGCGAGGTTCGTCGGCATGCTCTCGAATCCGAGAACTTGTACATACGCATTGAGGAGGAAGAATACAGCAACGGCGACGACACTTCCGATAACTGCTAGCCGGAGGGCGCGCCTCGGATTCTTTGCCTCGAGGCCCAGCACCGTCGATCCCTCGAATCCCCCAAACGCCAGGATCATGAAGACAATCCCCAGGACAATCCCGTGTCCGGTCGCTCCGGGCAGTGTGAACTGCTTGGAATCTATGGTGCTGGGAACCTTAGCGAGAACAATGGCAAGCAGCACGAAAATGGCTGCCATGGAGGTCCCCTCGATTATCAGGAAGAGCCTCGTGCTTACCCGGATATCCAGCAACGCGGTTGCGGTGACGACTATCAGGCAGGCGACTTCAAGACTAAACTGGTCGGCCGAGGAGGTAATATGAGCGATGCCGGTAGCGGCAAGAAACTGCATGAGATACTGAGCGAAGCCGATAAACAGGAAGGGTCCTGAACATACCATCGTCAGCAACGTGATCCATCCCGTTACGAAGCCAACTGCAGTTCCTAGCCCCTTTGGCACGAGGTTGTACAGCGCGCCTGACGAGAAATGCGATCCGGCCACGTGTGCTATGCACACGCTAACCGCCAGGACGCCGACGCTGGCGGTCACCACGGTCAGCCAGGCCCCGTGACCAGCGTCCGCGAAGACCAGTGCGATCAGGGAAACTGCGCCGATAGTGGGGCCTATACCGGCGACGGACTGACCCAGCACCTGAAGGCCGCCGAGCACGTTAGTCCGTAGCCCAAGATCACCGCTTGGGGGCTGCATAAGGACGTCAGCTTTGTCCGTCATATCGACACCTCTCCCGGTTGCCCGAGCACTCTCCCCATTGCCCTAGTACCCATCGACGTGACGGTATTCGAGAATGAAATCGATTTCTTCGACTGGCCCCGCTGACCGCGGTAATCAACCGCCCAGGCGCTGCGGACCGGCAGCAGCCGGGCTGAGGGTTCGGGTGGAACACATCGCCAGGGCAATCGGGTCTTACAGACCACTAGGGATCGAAGATCGACGACACGAGTAAGCGCCGACCGTGGCGATCATCCGTGACCGCTGTGACTATTGTGATGATTGTGACCACCGTGACCCGTGGCCGCTGTGACCACCGTGACTTGACGCTGTGACCATCGTGACCACCGTGACCCGTGGCCGCTGTGACCATCGTGACCCGTGGCCGCCGTGACGCATCGTGACCCGCTGTGACCCCGTGACCGCCGTCACCGCCGTCACCGCCGTCACCGCCGTCACCGCCGTCACCGCGGTGACGGCCAGCCACGCGGATTCTCGGGCGGCCCGGCGACATGGGGCTTGTGAAATCGATTACACGGACGTACGCTGAAATCGATTTCACAGGAGTACGCCCCCAATCACTGCATGTCAGCGGGCTTGGAACTCGCCTGCACCGGATCCTGAGCGTGGCCGGCGGATCATGGCATCGTTTGGCGGCGGCGGTTGGTGAACAGCAGCGGGCGGCGGAGGCGATGGCGACCATCCAGGAAGTGGCGCGGCTTGCACAGGTCTCGGCCGCGACCGTGTCGCGCGTGCTCAACGGCAACGGCAAGGTCCACCCGGATCTGGCTCGCCGGGTCCGCGCCGCGGTCGAGGCCCTCGCCTATCAGCCCAACAGCGTCGCCCGCAATCTGCGCCGCAGCGAGTCGTCGCTGTGGGCCGTGATTGTCGCGGATATCGGCAACCCGTTCTTCACCTCGATGGTCAGGGGCGTCGAGGACGTCGCGCAAGGCACTGGCTACTCCGTCGTGCTGTGCAACAGCGATGAAAGCGTGGGCAAGGAGGCCCGCTACATCGCGGCCGCGGCTGCCGAGCGGATGGCCGGCGTGGTCATCTCTCCCGCGTCCACGCGGGAGACCGACGTGACCCCGTTGCTTGATCTGGGAATCCCGGTGGTTGCCGTCGACCGGCGCATGAGCGGTGTCTCAGTAGACACGGTTCTGGTGGACAACGAGCGGGCTGCCGAGGAAGCCGCGGAACATCTGATTGACATGGGGTACCGCCGTGTCGCGTGCATCACCGGCCCACAGCAGGCGATGACGGCCAGCGAACGGCTCGCCGGCTACCAGCGCGCGCTGCGCCGCCGTGGCCAAGAGGTGCGGCCCTCACTCGTCCGGCATACCAACTTCCGTGAGCGCGGCGGCTACGAGGCGATGGCGTCCCTGCTCGCGGACGCGGCCCCTGACGCGGTGTTCGTGGCCAACAACCTGATGACCGTCGGCGCGCTGGAGTGCCTGATCCAATCCGGAATCGGGGTACCGCGCGAGGTCGGCATAGTGGGCTTCGACGAGATCCCGTGGGCCGATCTCGTCCGCCCGTCGCTGACGACGGTAGCTCAGCCGACATACGAAATGGGCAAGACTGCAGGCCATCTGCTGACGACCCGCCGCGGCTCGCCTGACAAGCCGCGCGCGACCGTCGTTTTGCCCACCACACTCAACGTGCGTGCCAGTTCTACCCCGAGGGCCGCCGCGCAGCACGGGACCCGGCAGGCCTGAACAACAGCGGCCAGACGACAGGAGGATGGGTCATGGCTTTTGGCGCCGAGGAGTCGAACCGGAGCAGATCTAGGTTCGATGACTCAGACTCCGGGCTTTTCCGACCGGTCATGGGCACGGCGACGCCGGTCCGTGGTATCCGCGGGCGCGCGGCGGAGGTCCAGGTGCTTGCTGAGGCCCTTGACCGCGTGGCGTCGGGCCGGCCTGCGGTTGTGCTGATCGAGGGTGAGGCCGGGATTGGCAAGACGCGGCTCCTGGATGAGGCGCTGGCGGAGGCGCGCGGCCGGGGCGTGCAGGTGGCGCGGGGCAGGGCTGAGGCGCTGGAGCAGGCCCGGCCGTTCGGCCTGGTCGCCGGCGCGTTCCGGTGCGCCCGTTCCTCGGCGGATCCGCGGCGGGCGGCCATCGGGCGGCTGCTGGTGACGGGGGGCGCCGGAGACTGCGGCCCGATCACGGTGACCAGCGACCCCGGCTTGCAGTTCCGCGTGGTGGATGCGTTCGTGGACCTGGCGGAAGAGCTCACGCTGGCCGGGCCGCTGGTGATCGGCGCGGATGACCTGCAGTGGGCTGATCCGTCAAGCCTGCTGACGCTGGGCGTGCTGAGCCGCCGCCTCGCCAATCTGCCGGTGGCGCTGATCGGGTGCTATCGGCCGTCCCCGCGTCTCCCGGAACTGGAACGGCTGATCAGCGCGCTGGACGGCGCTGGGGCCCGGCACCTGACCCTGGATCCCCTCGCCGGGCAGGCGGTCACCGGTATGGTGGCCGAGACGATCGCCGCTGAGCCGGGGCCGGGACTGCTGGCCGAGATGGCCGGGGCAGGCGGGAATCCCCTGTTCGTGAACGAGCTGCTCATGGCGCTGGCGCTGGAGGGGGCGATCGAGACCTCGGGCGGGCGGGCCGAGGTGGCAGAGGTGACCTTGCCGCCAACGCTCCGGCTGACAATCTTGCGCCGTCTGAGCTTCCTGCCCGACGAGACCCTGCGCGCCCTGCGCGCCGCCTCGATCCTCGGGTCGAGCTTCTCGCTCACCGACCTGGCGACGGTAACTGCCCGCCCGGCCATTGAACTGTCCCTGGATCTGACTGAGGCGATCAGGGCGCGGGTGCTGGAAGACGACGCGACGGTTCTGCGGTTCCGCCACGACCTGATCCGCGAGAGCATCTACGAGGATCTGCCGCTCAGCGTGCGCCGCGACCTGCACCACGAGGCTGGCCAGCGGCTAGCTCGATCGGGTGCGCCTTCCTTGCGGGTAGCCGAGCACCTCGCCCGCGGAGCTGCCCGGGGCGATTCCGACGCGATCGGGTGGCTGACCAGGGCCGCCCGGGAGGCGGCGCCGAGATCGCCCGTCGGCGCCGCGGATCTGCTGGAGCGGGCCGTCGGGCTGATGGACGCCCGCGACCCGAACCGGGACCAGCTGCTCGCCGAGCGGGCTGACAGCCTGATGCTGGCAGGCCGCATCGTCGACGCCCAGGCGGCTTGCCGTGCGCTGCTGGACCGCGACCATGAGCGATCTGTGGAGGGAACGGTCCGGATGTGTCTCGGGCGCGCCCTGCTGGCGGCCGGGCGGGCGCGTGATGGCCTGCGCGAACTGGAACGGGCGGCCGAATGGCCGGTTCTCACTGACGCGGAGCGGGCCAGCGCACGAGCGTGGGCCAGCTTCGCCCGCTATTCGCTGGAAGACCTCAGCGGCGCCGCCGCGGTGGCCGAGCGGGCCAGGTCCGGGGCGGCCGCAGCCGGGGATCACCTGGCCACCAGCGTCTCTATGACCACCCTCGCGGTGGTATCGCAATCCCGCGGTCATTTCGGCGACGCGCTGCAGATCATCGACGATGCGGTGCGCCTGGCGGACCACAGCCCGGGCAGGCTGGGACACCGCTACCCGGTCCATGCCGCCCGAGGACACCTCCTCATCGAGCTCGACAGGCCGCAGGACGCCAGATCCACCCTCGAGGCGGGCAAGCGGATCAGCGAGGAACTCGGCGTCCGCTGGCCTCTTGCGAGCTACCAGGCATTCCTCGGCTTCGAGCGCTTCATCACAGGGCAGTGGGGTGATGCCGTTGCCCAGCTCGAGGCGAGACTCGAGCTGGCCGATGATATCGGCGAGACCTACAGCCGCGTGTACGCCCACAGTGTGCTGTCTTTAATCGCGCTCCATCGCAACGACCTCAGCGGCGCGCGGCTGGCCGCCGCCACCGCGGCCGGCGAGCTTGCCAGCACCGGGCCACGCTACCGGACGCAATGGGCGGCCTGGGTGCGAGCCCTGGTGCTCGAGGCCGACGGCGAGTCCGCTGATGCGCTCGCCACCCTGGCCGAATGCTGGGACCGATGCGTGAGCTGCGGGCTCGCGCTGGAATACCCGGTGTTCGGTGCCGATCTTGTCCGCCTGGCGCTCGCCCGCGGGCAGCGGCAGCGCGCGCGGGACGTGGCAGCGGCCGTCGCCGAAATGGCGGCCAGGAAAAAGGTTGCGTCGCTCACCGGCGCCGCGCTGCGCTGCCGCGGGCTCACCGAGGACGATCCCGGGATCCTGCTCGCCGCTGCGGGCGCCTACGCCCGCAGCCCGCGGCCGCTGGAGCTGGCTCTCGCCTCCGAGGACGCGGCCGCAGCGTTCGCCAGGCACGGGCACGCGGATCGCGCCCGGCCCCTGCTCGAACGTGCCCTTGAGATCTATGAGCGGCTCGGCGCCGCCCGCGATCTGGGCCGTGCCGAGGCGGTGCTGCGCGAGGCGGGCATCCGGCGCGGCCGCCGCGGCCCGCGCGGCCGGCCGCAGACCGGCTGGAGCAGTCTCACCCCGGCCGAGCGCACCGTCGCCCACCTGGTCGCCGAGGGACTGTCCAACCCGCAGATCGGCGAGCGGCTTTACGTATCGCGCCGGACGGTCCAGACCCACATCGCCCATGTCTTCGTCAAACTGAACTTCAGCTCCCGCGCCCAGCTCGCCGCCGAGGTTACCCGGCACCCAGGCAATAAGCAGGCATCCGAGCCGACCAGGCGGCCAGCGAGTTTGAGCCGGATCTGACTGCCGCGCACGTCGCTCGAGCCTCGCTCGAGTGATCTTGAGAGCCCCGCGCGGTTACGAAGACGGGCGCGCCCGGCAGACCGCCGGCGATTTCGGCCCCGCTCTTCCCGGCAAACGACGCGATCTAGTTCTGTCAGCGGAGTCTTCTTTGGTGCGTGGTCCACCTGACAGGCCACTAGCGGGATGAACGCGCCAGGAGCCCGGCGATCAGCACCTCGAGTACTTCGCGCAGGGTTGCGGTGAAGTCGAGTCGCGTGGACGCCAGCGCCGGATCGGCCGCATGGGCGGCGAGCAGCGCGGCCGACGGCTGCGCGTGGGACCGCACCGCGCTCGCTGAAAACCTGCGGGTCCCGGTTGGCGGCCCCGAGCGGCGCCTTCCGACGTGGTCAGTCCGGCGACATCGAGGCTGGCCGGGGCGCTGCGGCCGGCAAGCTGCACAGGTGAGTCATAACGCAGCAGTTCCCCCACAGCCAGCGCGGCGACCACCGCTTCGGTGCGCGGCCGCCGGGCTTGGCCGGGATGACGCACCTCCACGGCGTGACGACGACCAGCCTGGTCCCGCCCCATCGACCGCAACCCGCGCTGTGCCCGCTGCGGCCTGTCGCATTAGAACATAGGCTGGTAGCGCGCTCATTTCAGGCAGAAGCGGGCGTCCGGGTATGGGCTTCGGGCCGGTGGGCTTGCTGGGCGCCTGGTTCCCAGCGCAGGCTGCGCACTGGATAGGCGGCAGCGCCGATAGGTGCCCCAGCAGGTCCCGGCTCCGGCGAGGAGGCTTTCGACATGAGGGTGTGCGTGCCGGTCACCGCCGATGGCCAGGTCGACCCGCGCTGGGGACGAGCCGACCGCGTCGCGGTCGCCGATGTGGCCGACGGCGAGATCCACGAATGGCAGGAGTTCACCGTCGCCTGGGGAACGCTGCACGACCAGGGAACCGAGGGTGCCCATCACGCCCGCGTGGCGCGGTTCCTGCGGGACAATCAGGTGAAGGCGATCGCTGCCCACCACGTGGGCCCCGGCATGCAGCGCATGCTCGGCTCGATGGCGATACGGGTCGTCACCGGTCTTGGCGGGGACGCCCGCAGTGCGGCACGCGCGGCCGGGTGACAGCTATGCGGTGGGCGGCGCATCCGCCTGCTGCGCTTGCCCAGGGCGCCCGCCCCGCACGTTCCGGGACAGGTGACGCAGATGAGCGGGCGTAAACAGCAACTCGGCCGGTCTACGGCGCGGCCACACTCCGGCTTTGCGGCTGGCCACCGGCGCCGGCCAAGATCATGTCACGGTGACGGGGACGGGACGCCCGGCCACTGGCGCAGCCACCTGCCGGGAGCGGCCGGCGCTGCCGGCCGCCTCGTCCACCCCCGCATGGACGGAGAAGACATCGATCAGGCGAGTGAGGGTGAGAACCCGCAGCACCTGCTGCTGCGCTGCGGCCAGCAGCAGATCACCACCAGCGTCGCGGGCCTGCTTCCGCGCACGCACCAGCGCTGTCACGCCGCTGCAGTCAATGAAGTCCAGGCCAGCCAGGTCGACGATAATCTCGCCCTCGCGGGCCGCGACCATCGCGAGGCCAGCCGCGACACTCGCCGCGTCCACCACGTCAAGCTCCCCACGCAACGCGACGACAACACGGCCGTCGCAGTCGCGGGTACTCACCTTCACGCTCAGCATGCGGGCGCCTTCCTACTCCAGCAGCAAGGCGGGGTCCGGACCCAGCGGCTAACTCACCGGCTCTCACCAGAACACTACGCCGCATGCCGCCGCCTGTCCTGTCCCGTCTGCCGCCTTGCGTCAGCAGGCACCTTGTTCGCCAGGTCTGCTGAGGCTGGTGCCATTATCCGTCGCGCCGCCAAGGAGCTGAAACCATGACCTGAAGGGTCTGCCAGTACACCGGAGTGTCCTCTTTGCTGGATGCGCCGGGGGGAGCGGCTGGTAGATCGCGAACCGGGGGTTCCCGGCCCGCGCGCTGTGCCTGCGAGCGCTCCGCCGACCGGCTTTCCTGCGCTTCGTGAACGGCCGACGATGGTAGGGAGTGCGGAGTCATAATGGATCCGTTAAGCGTCAGGGGTCGTTGCGAGGTTCTTCTGGCCGTAGCGGCGGTTCCCCGTCGTGTCCTGGGCGGCAATAGTGTCGCGTATTTTGGTTGTTTCGTGCCGGATGCCAGCCGCGACACGCCGGTTTCCGCCCGGTCGTCCAGGCGGGCGATCATTGAAGGGCCCTGGCCCTGGGGTAGCGGCAGCCGGGCCGCGGACCCGGGCACGTAAAGTGGCGCGGTGGACGGCACGGTGATCGTTGAACTGCTGGAGCCGGTGGTCGGCAAGCAAGGGCGGGTCAGCCTCGTGTTCCGGGGGCTGAGCGTGCGGTGGACCCTCAATGATGAGAAGCACCCGCTGCTCAATGTGCGGCTGCGCTCCGACGGGCTCGTTGAGACCTCGCGCGACGACGGGTGGGACGTTTTGGACCCGGCGGACGTGCTGGCCGTCGAGTGGGTGGCCAGGGATGGCGAGGGCGGCGGGCCCTACCTCTGAGCACGGCGAAAGCAGCCACCGCCAGCTGGACCGCATAGATGCCGGCTCCGCCGAGCCGCGCCGGGGCAGGCGGGCCGAAGGTGTAGTGGAACTGCCCGGCGGTGAGGGAAACCGCGCGGTGCTTGTTCGCCGGATCCTTGAACACGGGCAGGGTGGAGCGCAGCGCGGACAGGGGCAGCGGCAGCACGCCCTTGATCTGCGTCGCGTCGATTGCCGGTCGCCGCTGCACCGTAGTCCTCACCGAGTAGCTTCTCGGCGATCATCGCCGCCGAAGGAGTGGCCGACGAGGATCGGCTTGACCGGCAGCCCATCGATGATCTTGGCATAGTGCTCGGTGACGTCGTCGATTCCATGATCAGCGATACTGCCGGGGTTCGCGCAGGCGAGAGCTGCACGTTCGCTCTCATTGGCGTGCATCGCCACGAGCAGCAATGGCTACCACGTGACTGCGGCCGATGGGGTGACCGCACCCGGTGGCGCAGCCGTTCTGGATCAGTTCTTGTCTCCTGCGGCCGGCGGCACGTCTGCCCCGCCCATCGACCTGGCCGGTCCTGATCCGCGGGCAATGCGGGAGGCGATCGTGATCCACCGGTCGGCATACTGTTAGCTGATGCGAGGCGTCAGTTGAAGAACACCCATGGGCCACGCAGGACAACAGGGACGTCATCAGACGCTGCTGGACTGGCTGCGGCTGAAGTGGCAATGGCGCGGGGCGCGTCCGGTGTGTGGTTGCGCGCGGTGTCCCGGCTCGGCCTGGCCTGCCGGGGCACGGTCTACCTCCTCGTCGGCTACCTCGCCCTGCGTCTCGCACTCGCCACGCATGGGCGCGCGGGAGCGCCCGCGAGCAGCGCCGGGGCCGTGCAGGCGGCCATCGCTCCTGCGTGGGGACGTGTCCCGCTGATCTTGCTCGTCGCTGGACTTGGCGCGTACGCGCTCACCGAGCTGATTGAGGCCGTGTTTCGACCCGCGCACGCGACAAGCACGTTCGGCAGGTGGCGCCAGCGTGCGGTGTCGTCATGGGGGTTCTTGCTGTACTTGGCGTTCTGCCTTAGCTCGGCAAGGCTGCTGGTAGAAACCCGGCCGAAGGAGACTGCGGGGTCGGAGCACCGACAGGACACGGACGTGACCGCGGACTTGCTGCGAACGGGCGGGGGCCGCCTGCTCCTGGTCGTTGCCGGGGTCCTTTTCGTGGCGGCCGGCGTGGAGATGGGCCGCCGGTCGGTTCGGCTCGACTTCCGAGAGCGATTCACCGCAGAGCACATGTCCCGGACGCTGGCCCTGCTCACGAGGGCTCTTGGCGGGTTCGGTTGCGTCGCACGCTCCGTCGTCTTCGTGCTGGTCGGTGTCTTCATCCTCAAGGCCGCAGTGCTGTCCAGCGCGCAGCAGACGAAGGGGCTGGACGCGGTCTTCCGTTCGGTGGCCAGCTCCCCCTACGGCTCCTGGTTGCTGGGTTTGCTCGCGTCCGGCCTCGCCTGCTACGGCCTTTACTGCCTGCTCGAAGCCCGCTACCGCGACCTGACGCCCGGGCAGTGAGTCAGGTCAGGCTACCGCCGCGGATCCCTGCCCGGGCCGTTGGCTGATATCCGGGCGCCGGTTTCGTTTTGACGCCAAGCCAGCGCGGCAGGCGGCTTTCGCATGCTGAGTCGTGGCGCTTGGTCAGTGCCTGAAGGCGCCGGCCGAGTGCGCGCTTGGCTCCGCCAGAGGAACAGCGTGCCGGTGGAGCCTGGCTCCGCGGGCGCAAGCCGCCGAAGACGCAGGCGCATTTTTGGGGCGGCAGCAAAGAATGCACCGCACGTTGATAAAGAATGCACCGCGCGCTGATTACGGATCTCCTGCTCGTGGGTACTGAATCGCATGCGTCACCGTACTGATAGATCGTCCGCCCGCTGGCCCGGGCCAGGACTCTCAAGACGAACGTCCCACGCGGGGGCAAGTCAGCGTGGCGCGATCGGGTACCGGGGGACCGTTGATCCGATGGGTGTTCATGTCATGCCGGGCAGCCGCCCTGCATGCGCGAGGAGGAGTGGTGCTGGCCGCGAGCTGCGGCCTCATGGCCGTCGTGGTCACCGGCCCGCTGGGCATCAGTCCCGTGGCCGCGGCACCCGCGGTGCTGGGCCTGGATGTCAGCGATCACCAGCCCAGCATCGACTGGAGCGCGGTCAGGTCCGACGGGGCGCAGTTCGCCTACGTCAAGGCAACCGAGGGCACCGGGTACGTCAATCCCGACTTCGCGTCCCAGTACGACGGGTCATACGAGGCCGGGCTGATCCGCGGTGCCTACCATTTCGCGTTGCCCAACCATTCCAGCGGCGCGGCGCAGGCTAGGTACTTCGTCGCCAACGGCGGCGGCTGGAGCGATGACGGCCGGACACTGCCCGGGGCCCTGGACATCGAAGGGAACCCATACGGTGCCGAGTGCTACCGGCTCGGCCGGAGCGCGATGGTGTCGTGGATCGCCAGCTTCGACCGCACCTACCACGCCCTCACCTCACGCTGGCCGGTCATCTACACCACCAGCCGCTGGTGGGCTGCGTGCACCGGCGGCGAGCGCGCATTCGCGAGCGAGGATCCGCTGTGGGTCGCGGGCTACACCGGCCTCCCCGGCGCACTGCCAGCCGGCTGGGACTTCTATACCTTCTCGCAGAACGCCGGCGCCAGCACGTTCCCCGGCGGCCAGGACATCTTCAACGGCTCCAGCAGCCGGCTGCTGCGGCTCGCGACCGGTGGCTAGCGTGGGCGCGGCGTGCCGTGCTGGTCGCCGTCCCGCGAGATGACCTGGTCACCCCGTTCCTGGACGCGCCGGAACCGCAGCCGACGTAAGCGCGCGACCATGGGTGCGGAAATAACGCCTAGCGTTTGAGGTACTGGCCGGCGAGGCTCGGCGGCGCGCATGCCAGCCAGCCGTCATTAATCGCGTCTCGCAGCGCCTTCTCGGGGACTTTCCGCAACTTAATCAGAACGGCAGAATATCCGTCGAAGTGCGGAATCGTGAAGAAAGTTCCCGGATGCGCGGCGAGCACGGCCTCCTTCTCGCCGAGATCGTCGACGCGAACAGCCAGGATGGGCCCAGCTGGCGGCTTCTCGTCGCCGAACCGTTTTAGATCCGCCTTACTGAACGGCCGTTCCCACGCGAATGCCTTACGGGCGACGTACCACGTCCGGTTGCCGCGACTTTCACCCTCGGTAACCTCCGGCAGCTCCAGAGCCATCAGGGCCACGTCGTCGATAGTCGCCACACTCGCAACCGTACTGCTGTCCTGCCGGTGCTGGTTGCCGCCGCCTGCGCACGCTCGAATTTGGTGACACCTGCCACAGGCATGGGTTCGCTCCGCACCGCCGTCGTTCTGTTTCCTTACTCGCCAGCGCGCCGAGATTGGCATTACCTCTTCTGGCCGTCCCACCCGACGCGGGCCGCGCCGCAGTGCGACGCCTGCCAGGCCCGGAACTCTTCCTCCCGCTCGCGCGCCTCGCGCAGCAAGCGCAGCTCGGCGGAGTCGTCCCCGGCCACAGCGTGGTTCTCCAGCTCATCGATCCGCCGGTCACGGTCACCGGTATCGACGTGCTTGTCCACCGCGTGTGTCATGACTCCTCCATGTCAGCTGCTGGGGTGCCAATGATCCGCCAAGCTTCATTGTTCCCCTCGTTTGCCCCGTTACACTCAGATTACGCACATAACGCACTGTAAGCACTGCGGCCAGCGACCCGCTGACCCGGCTCACCGACACGTGCCGACCGTGAGGCGTGGCTGGCCCCAGCCTCGGTGCTCGCATCCGCAGGGGCGCTCGCGGCGCTTGGCGATCATCTGGCAGAGTACGTCCCGTGTCGCGACCATCGATCTTCGAGTTCGCGGGCGGCGAGCCGGCGTTCCTGGCACTCGCAACTGCGCACCACGAGCGGTGCCTGCAGGACCCGGTTCATCGCGACCGATGAGTTCCTCCGGGCCGCGGAGTCTGACCCATCGACATGCAACCGCAGACGACCTCGGCACTGTCCGGCCGGCGGTCTCGGATGGTCCCGAATAGTGTCGTACCCCTGTGGTGTAGTCGAGGTATCAACTGGGCGAGGAGGCCCACGATGCACCACCTCCAAACAAGCGCCGTTCGAACCGATGCCTTGTTCGTGTCGGCGCTGCAGCAGTCCGATGAACCCAGTGCCAGGCAAGTACAGGACGCCGTCGCCGCGGCCATTCGCGAATTCGGCGGCCGGGGCTGCGCCGCACGGGTAGCGCAGGAGTTCGGCGATCACCCGGAGATCGCTGCCCCCCGGATGCGCTGGGCACGCCGCGTGGCCGGCGAGGCATTCGCCGGCTGAGGTCTTGGGGCTAGCCATGCTCGGCTCGTCGTCCGGCGTTTCGCCTCCCGCGCCGCATGAGTGTGGGCGCAGATCTCGCCCCAGGCCCGCCACTTGAAATCGTCTCGTGTGACACCTGCATCCCCGGCTGGCCCGCGAACTCCCGTCTCAGCGTGACGGAAGGGCGATATCGCGGTCTTTCACGGCGGTGAGGCCCTGCCTTCGCAGCGAATACCCGGTCGCAAGAGGTTCCGGATCGGGCAGGCGCGGATCAGGTCAATCGTGGTCCGGTGATGACCGCGGGACGGGCTGGCTGGGCAGTTGGTGACTCTGCCCGCGGAACTCAGCGATCACTTCGCCATCCGCATTGCGTACGGTCACGTCATATATGCCGTTACGCCCATAGCGGGAACGCTCGACGGCCTCAGCGACCAGCTCTTCACCGACCTCGGCCGGGCGAACGAACGTCACCTGTGCGGCCTGCGCCACGGTGGCGGTCCCGTAGGTGTTGCAGGCGTAGGCGAAGGCCGTATCGGCAAGAAGGAACAGATACCCGCCGTGTGCGAACCCATGGCCGTTGACCATGGTGTCAGTGACGCGCAGCCGGCTGGTGGCGCGTCCCGGGGCTATTCCGTCAATGATCATGCCCAATGCCTGGGAGCTCTTATCGCCCGCACGCAGGGCGGTCGCGCTGAGCTGCGCCGTTGTCTCGGCGTCCGGTTCGAGGGACAAGGGATCGGCTCCTGGTGTGAGGCGCAAGGCCGTCGGGTGGTTCAGTGGTCTGCCGTGAACCGCGCACGCGGGCGACGCTGCAGGCCGGCCGTGCCACCTTGCGGCAGCCGTTAGGGATCAATATTCACAAAGGCCGCGCTGGTGTGCCACCGCCCCGCAGGGCTCAAGGCCGCCGGCGCCGTGCGGATCGATGGCTCTTACTGTCTAGATATAGAACAGTCTCAGGCTATCGAAGTCAGTGATGGCTGCCCCAGGCGCAGAAGTGAGTGAGGAAGATGAACGGCAGGGCGCGGACACTGACGGTGACCGTAGCAGCGGCCGCGGCCGCAGGGCTCAATACTGCCGGCTGAGACCGGTACCGCGAGGCTTGCGTCTTGCGCGAACCGGCTGTTCCAAGGGGCCGCGACAATTTCCCGGGCCCAGCGACCAATAGAGTGGATGTTCTATGGCACTTTTCAACGTCACGGTAAGAGAGCACACGTACACCGGGCGATTGTATAACGAGGTCGTTGAGGCCGAGTCCTGCGAACAGGCCCTGCAAATGGCCGCCGAGCAGGCCACCGCGCCTCGACCGTCGCCCGGTCCCAAGCCGCAGCAAGCGTTCAACGTCGTGGTCAGAGAGACCACCGGGCGGTTCTACAACGAGGTCGTGGAGGCTGAGTCCTGCGAAGAGGCGCTGCAACTGGCCGCCGAGCAGGCCACCGCGCCTCGACCGCCGCTTGGGTCCGAGCCGCGGCCAGACGCCGCGAATCGCCCGAGGTGTGCGGATGTCTGGGTTTACTCCCTATTGCACTGCGAGCTGGCGGAGGGACACTATCCGCCGCACCTGGCGGTCGGACACGGGTATTGGCGTCCGGTGAGGTGGGTGAGGGACGATCGCGGCCTCGTCCATGAATTACCAGAGCCAGCCAGCTAGCCACTGCTGAGACGAGGCGCTCGCCGAACACGGACGGCACGATGTGGCAGGGGTCAAGCGTGCCGTCATCCAACGCCGGCCGGGTAACGGCAACGTAGCGTGGACGGCACACCGCCAACTGTGGCACGTCAGCGGGCGCAATCAGCTATCCCGGCCGGGAGCTGCTCGGCTGACCCGACATGACCATCCTCGACGATCTGCGCCACGAGGACGCGCCTACGGAAGCGCCGTGCATGATTGCTGTTTCAACTGCGGGTCGGGTGCGCATATCGGCAAGGTGAAGACGCTGTGCGGCCCTTGCTACGACGACTGGCCAGATGAGAGCCCGCCCAGGGAGCCGGAGTGACTCGGTGCATCGGGAGTGACTCGATGAATCCGGACTTGGTGAATCCGGGGTGACTCGGTGAATAGGGACCGCCGCGGCCAGGGTGACCGGCTGCGGCAGGCACGCGCTCACCTCCACCGAGCCGACCCTGTGCTGGCCCGGCTCATCGATGACCGGCCCGGTTTCGACCCGCGCGCATGGATGGCTGAACTCCCGCCGATGGACCTTTACGGCGCGCTCGTTTTCCAGGTCACCGGCCAGCAGCTATCCGTTCAAGCCACCAGGCGGACACTCGCCCGCATCGAGGCGATCTTCGACGGCCACCTCCCCTCCCCTGCGGAGATGCTGCGGGTAGATCCCGGCGAACTCCGCCGGGCTGGGCTATCCGGACGGAAGATCACCACGCTGCGCGACCTCGCCGGACGGCTATCCGATGGGCGGCTGAGCCTGGACGTCTTGAGCAGCCTCCCGGACGAGGAGGTCATGGCTCAGCTCACCACGATCCCGGGGATAGGACCCTGGACCGTCCAGGGAACCCTCATCATCGCGCTGGAGCGTGAGGACGTCGTCCTGCCTGGCGACCTCGCCCTCCGCAAGGCCGTTCAAGCCGCCTACCAGCTCGACCACCTCCCCGCCCCCGATGAGGTGCTCGCCATCGCCGAACGCTGGCGGCCTTACCGCAGCCTGGCGACCAGCTATCTGTTCTCAGCCCCCGTCGAGCGCAGCCGCGCAAGAGCAGCCACCCCCCGCGCGGTGCGGCGGGAGTTACAGCAGTGACACCCCTGTGGGACCTTGGCACTGACCTGGGCTGCCGTTGAGCCTTGCTAGAGAATATCTCTAGAGTGGGCTATGCTTCCCGCATATACCCCTCGGAAGCGAACTCGCCGGCCACGGCGCCAACGGTCGCGGTCCCCGGGGATCGGGTACGCGGTGTACCCAGGCCGGCACCGGCCCCCGATTACCGGATCTCCGCCGAGGAGGCGCACGATGACAGCCCAGACCATCGAAGAGCGCGCGCAGATCGAGCAATCGATTCAGGGCAGGACGCTCTGCGACGACCTGCGGCAGACGGCCGACGAGCGCGGGGATCAGCCAGCCTTCTCCGACCGTGCGGGCGGGGAATGGAAGACCCTGACGTGGTCTCAGACACGCCAGCGCGCGCTCGAGCTTGCCGCGGGGTTCGTCGCGGTTGGCTGCAGGCCCGGTGACAGGGTCGCGCTGATGTTGCCCAATCGGGTCGAACACGTGCTCGCCGACCTTGGCGCCCTGCACGCGGGCGCGGTACCGGTGACTCTCTATGCCACTTTCGCGCCCGAGCAGGTGGCGTACGTGGCGGCGAACTGCTCGGCCCGGGTGGCTGTGCTCGACGGCGCGGACCAGCTAGGCAAGTGGCAGCCCGTGCTGGAGCAGCTGCCCAGGCTGCACAGGATCATCGTTCTTGACGAGGCAGTATGCCCTTCTGGCGAGCCCTACATGACCTGGGGGGAGTTCGAAAGGCTCGGGGCCGAGCGGTACGCCGCGGACCCGGATGCCGTCGCCGCGCGGGTGGCCGCGATAAGGCCCGACGACCCGGTGACATTGCTGTACACGTCCGGAACCACGGGTAACCCCAAGGGCGTGGTGAACACCCACCACGGCGTGCTGTTCGAGACGGGCAGCCTGGACGTGGCCGGAGCCATACCGGAGGAACTCCGGTCGATCTCCTACCTGCCGCTCGCGCACATCGCGGAACGGGTGCTGACGATCTACGTGCCGATCCATGTGGCCGCGCACATTTACTTCTGCCCGGATCAGAAGAATCTTCTCGGCACGCTGCAGGAGGTGCAGCCGACCTCGTTTTTCGGTGTGCCGCGGGTCTGGCAGAAGATGCAGGCCGGAATCCTCGCCCTGATGGCGGCAGAACAAGACGAGACGAAGAGGGCCGCGGTGGCGCGGGCCATGGACGCGGGCCTGGCGTGCGTGGAAGGACGCCAGTTCGGCAGTCAGGTAACACCTGACGTGGCCGAAGCCTTCGAACGCGCCGACGCCGAGGTGCTCGGGCTGATCCGGTCGCTGATGGGCCTGGGCAAGGCGGTCGCGACACTGAGCGCGGCCGCGCCGCTGCCCGCGGAGGTCGGCAGGTTCTTCGCCGGTCTCGGCATCACGATCCTCGATGTGTACGGGATGACCGAGACGACCGGGGCGGTCACCGCGAACACGCAGGACGCGTTCCGGCTGGGCACGGTCGGCCGGCCGTTGGGGGGCATGGAAGTCAAGATCGCCGAAGACGGAGAGATCCTGATCCGCGGCCCCCTGAACACCCCCGGCTATCTCGGGCCGCCGGAGGCGTCGGCCGGGCTGCTCGGCGCCGATGGCTGGCTGCACACCGGCGACATCGGCGCACTGGACCCAGATGGGTTCCTCAGGGTGGTCGACCGTAAGAAGGAAGTCATCATCACCGCAGGGGGTGAGAACATCTCCCCCGCGGCGGTCGAAGGCCTGCTCGTGCGGCATCCGCTGATCGGGCAGGCCCTCGCCTTCGGCGACCGCCGGCCCTACGTGGTGGCACTGCTTGCCCTCGACGGCGAGGTCGCGCCGGGCTGGGCGAGGGCGCGCGGCATCGAGGCGGGATCACTGGCCGAACTGGCCGCCCACCCCGCGGTGGTCGAGGCCGCGGCCGAGGCAGTCGCCGCTGCGAACAACCATCTCGCCCGCGTTCAGCAGATCAAACGCTGGGACCTGCTGCCGGGCGAGTGGGCCCCCGAGAGCGAGGAGCTCACCCCGACGCTGAAACTCAAGCGCCGGGTCATCCACGCCAAATACGCTGACATCATCGACTCCCTATACGCCGGCTGACCGGATCGGTCGCGCCGCCCGTGGCTGCCTGCTTGGTGTCCGGTAGATCTCGGTGGACGCGGGTGGTGCTCCAGGCGGCGATCCGGCAAGGCCCTGCTCGTTCTCGAGGAGCCGATGGTGCAAAACCCGCTGGCAGCGAACTCGGCGGCCCTCAAGCCCATTGCCACCGACCGGGTACTGGCCGGGCGGGTATGGGCGCAGGCGGCCGAGCTGACTGGACTGGCGGACATGCCCAGTGTCGCCTAAGCAGCAGCGCAGCGAGCAGACCATCGACCGGCTGCTGACGGCCGCGCTCAAGGTCTACGCCAGCCACGGCCCCGACGGCTTCACGCTGACCGCGGTCATCGCCGAGAGCGGCGTCAGCAATGGCAGTGTCTACCACCACTTCGGCGACTTCGATGGCCTCGCCGCCGCGCTCTACAGCCGCTGCATGACCGAGTTGCTCGACACGCTCATCGCCGCGCTGGACGGCGCTCCGGCCGCCCGCGACGGCATCGGCGCCCTGGTCGTTGCCTACCTTCGCTTCACCGAGGAACACCGCGCCGCGGCTCACTTCATCCACGCCTCCGCCTACGCGAGCTTCCTGCCAGCGCACGCGGCCGCGATCGCTGCGGCCAAGGCCCCGCAGATCGACGCCATCCTGGCGTGGCTGGGCCCGCACGTCCGGGCCGGGCACGTCGTCGACCTCCCCGCGCCACTGACCGAAATGCTCGTGATCGGACCCGTGGCCGAGACCGCCCGCCGCTGGCTCGCCGGCACACCTGGTATCGACATCACCGAGGCATCTCGCCTCCTGCCCGAACGCATCTGGCAATCCCTGCTTCCGCGCTGACCGGCTCCGTGCCTTCCGGCCTCAATGGGGCACTGACCGGGACCAGATCAACGCCACACGGCCGGTCGACGACACCGCGAACTAATGGCAAGATCATCGCCGACGCGGTGCCCGCGGTACGGCGGATCCGGGACGCGCACCGTGGCGCACACTCACGTTCCGTCATGACGTGGGTGGTTCAGGCAGGGTCTCCACCAGCGCCTCGAGCGCGGCGGTCCAGCTCTCCCAGTAAGGGCGGCCGGGCTCGGCCGCGATGGCCTTGATGAGCTGCTGGCGGAACGGTTCTCTGTCGCCGCCGAACGCGTGCTCGATGACCGCGGCTGCGAGCCCGAACACCCTGCTCTGCCAGGGCGCGTCGAAGGCCAGTTCGCCGTTTCGGCGGGGCAAGCCCATCTCCCGCATGCCCATCTCCCGCAGGCCCATCTCCTGCAGGCCCAGCTCCTGCAAGCCCAGCTGCCGGCTCACAGGCGAGCAACGCCGATCATCGAGTCCCGGGTAACCAGCCCGGCCAGCTCCGCTTCAGTCATGTCCTCGGTCCCCGGTGGGCGCTGGGGCAGGACGAGATAGCGAACCTCGGCGGAGGAGTCCCACACCCGGATCTCGACATCGTCGGGCAGCTGGCAGCCCATCTCGGCCAGCAACGTCCGGGGCTCCCGGACCATCCGGGCCCGGTAGGGAGGGTCCTTGTACCATGCCGGCGGCAGCCCCAGTGTCGGCCATGGATAGCAAGAGCACAGCGTGCACACGATGACATTGTGGACGGCGGGAGTGTTCTCCATGACCACCATGCGGTGGCCCTCCGGCCCGCCGAAGCCAAGCTCGGCGATGGCGGCGGTGCCCTCAGCCAGCAGGCGCTCCTTGTACCGCGGGTCGGCCCAGGCCCGGGCCACGACCTTCGCCCCGTTCAGCGGGCCTATCTCCGACTCGTAGCGGCGGGTGATCTCTTCGACGAAGCCCTCGGGCACCAGCCCGCGCTCGGTCAGCAACACCTCAAGGGCAGCGACCCGCTGCTCGACCGGTGACATGGCAGCCCGGTAATGGCCATCCGCGCTCATGATCGCTCCAGGTAGCTGTCCCACAGGTCGACGTGCACCGACACGCCGCGCTGACCGTCCCGCCACAGGTCGGCGGCGTCGAAGCGGACCGAATATGTCGGCTCGTAGCGGCGGGCGGTGCCATGGGCCTCGATATCAGGCACCGACTGGGCGCCGTCCACCCGCACGACCGTCCCGGCCTTGCCCCGGACGTATCCCGGGCAGCGGGTGTGGCCGGGCGGATGCCACTCACGCACCCGGACGCCGTCGCCGACCCCGAAGCGGGGCTCGCCGACGTCGGGACCGGCGACGACGACAGGCGGGGCGAGCACCGGTCCGCTCAGCGGGAACCGCCCGCCGGCGCGCGCCTCAAGGTCTGAGTGGGTCACCAGCCGATGCTCGACGGCCAGGGTGGCGGCCGCGGTAAGCCAATGCTCGTAATAGCTGGACGTCAGGTAGTGGCCCGGCTCCATCCGCTCGATCGAGTGCCGGAACTCGCCCCCGCTGGCCTCGACCGCACCGGTGACAACGGCCACCAGTGCCCGGGCCACCGCCTGCCACCGCTCGTGAAAGGCCGGTTCTGCCGGCGAATGAACCACCGGCCCGAAACCCTGCATGCCACCCAGGTCATGGATGCCGTCCACCAGCAAGACTCTACCCGTCCGCGCTGCCGGCACCTACCACGAATGCGCGGCACGCAACCGCGCCCGCTAGTGTTCCGCCTGCTAGTGTTCCGCCCGCATCCTTGCCGGAGCGGTGCATCGCGGTGACCCGCTTCCGGTCATGCGCCAGATGCCACCCATGCCTCCACGACCTGCGACAGCACCGGGAGCGGCAGGGCGCCGTGGTCCAGGACGGCGGAGTGGAAGTCGCGGATGTCGTAGGCCGCCCCGAGCCGCGCCCGGGCGTCGTCGCGCAGCCGCATGATTTCGCGCTGGCCGATGAGGTAGCCAAGCGCCTGGCCAGGCATGGCGATATAGCGGTCTATCTCTGCGCTCATGAAGGGCTCGGGCATTGGGGTATGCGCCAGCGCGAACTCCAGTGCCTTGGCGCGGCTCCAGCCACGAGCGTGCAGGCCGCTGTCGACGACGAGGCGGACAGCGCGCCAGGCCGCACAGCCGAGCATGCCAAGCTGCTGGACACCGTCGGAGTAGAGGCCGAACTCGTCGGCGAGGCGCTCGGCGTAAAGGCCCCAACCCTCGCTGTGAGCCACGACGCCGAACGCGGTCAGCAACAGCGGCAGGTCACGCGCGAGCTGCAGCCGGGCGAACTGGGCGTGGTGGCCAGGAACCCCCTCGTGAAAAGCTGCGGACTCCAGCGCCCAGCTGCCCGTTGGCCCAGGATGAACGCGGTTGAACAGATATGCGCCGGAGCGCGAGCCGTCGCGGGCGGGCGGTGAATACATGGGCGGCGCACCCGACTCGGCCATATGCGCCGGCATCGGCTCGGTCGCGCACGCAGGTGGCAGCGGCGGGTGGAACAGGTCCGCAGCTCTTTCCTCGGCGCGGGCGATAGCGGCAGCGGCTAGCGCCATCGCGTCGCTGCCTGCTGAGGCCGTGAGAGAAGCGTCGTCGCGCAAACGGGCCATGACCTCTCCGGCGGTGCGTGTGCCGAGCACGCGGGCGCCGGTCTCCGCGATGCGTTCCTCGGATTCCGCGAGCGCAGTCAGCCCGAGGCGGTGGATCTCGTCAGCATCGAGCGCGAGCGTGGTGCCGATGCGAATACAGCAGGCATACGCCGCCGTGCCGCCAGGCACGTGGAGCAAACCCGCCCGCTGCGGCGGCCGCGACTTGGGAAGCAGTTCGACGAGCAGGTCGATGTAGCGCGCGATCGCTGGGCGGATCTCGGCTCGGATGACCCGATCGAGCTCATCGCGCCACGTCGCCGCGCCGTCCCAGCCCTCCGGCGGCCGGTGGGCGAGCATCGGGTCGCTTCCCGGATGAGCCAGGTGGTCGCGCAATTGGGTAATGAGACCGTTAACCAGGGGCGCGACGGGCAGCAGGCCGCTGCCCACGGCGTCGGCCAGCTGCCGTGCGCCCTGGTCGAGATAGGCCGGGATCGCCCGGCAGCGGCTGAGGTATGCCGTGGCGCTGGCCGCGTCAGTGACCGGGGCGCGCGCTGCCGCTAACAGCATCTTGGACGGCCCGGCGAACGGGACCGTGGTCACGCTGAACTCCTGCACGCGCGAGTCGACCAGGGCGAGTGCGCGCATGACGTTGTCCCGCGCCACGGCCAGCAGCAGCCGGCTGCCGGCGTCGTCGGCCTCCAGGTGCTCGCTGCGAATCAGGACGCTGACGAGGCGGTCTCGCCATGCCTGCCGCGCGTCCGGCGACAGGTCGGGTACCGCGTCGTCGTAACCGCTGACGCCCATGTAGGAGGCACCGAACGGGTCGTTCCGCAGTTCCGCCGCGGCAATTTCGTCGGCGAGCCGGACGATTGACCCAACAGCCATTATCAGCCACCCTCCCTGCCGCCGAGCACCGGCAGCTTCGGCGCCCGTCATAGCCGGCGTTGGATACTCGACCACGATCGCCCGCAACATTGCGCAGCGCGGCGAACCGCCGCCGGATTGAACAGCGGCCCTCAACGCGCGGCATGCACGCTGTTATCCGAGACTAGGGTTGCCCTCGCGGCAACAAGCTTGAGGAACGCGGCAGCCCGCCCGAAGACCTCCCCGACGGTGTGGCCCGCTAGATGAGCCTCGTACGCCCGGTACCGCGTCATCTCCCACGCCTGCCCGCGGGGCGGCAGCGACGCGAGCGCCGGCTCCGGCACTGACTTCCACGTCCAGGTCGTGATGCGGCCATCGCCATGGCCGGAACGGCTTGCCTCCGGGTGGATGAAGTCAACATGATCGACGTAGTGACCCATCCGGTTGCGCACGAAGCGCAACCCTGCGAAGGTTCCCTCGATCAGCCGGCGCTCTGCCAGAACCTGGCCTCCCAATGCACCGTCGTACGCCTCCGGGTCATAGCGCAGCAGCGTGCCGTCGACGATTGTGACCCACCACACCGCCTCACTGATTACCGCAAACGCACGCGGGCGGTCCCGTACCCTGACCCTGAGAAGCCGTCCGGTCGCGTCACGCATCGCGGTGATGGACCAGTCGAGCGCGCTCACCTCGGCCGTCCGATTGCTTGCGTTCTCGCGGTTCCATGCGACACGGCAGCGAGCAGAGCAGAACCGGGCGTGCTCGCGGCGCGGCGCGAACACAGCGCCGCACCGATCACAGTTCCGGGTATCAGGCACCAGGCCATGTTACGCGTAACTGCACCTGCCCTGCGCAGCAGCGCAGCCTAACCCGAGCATCGGCAGGGTGCGGGCCAGCCCGGCAAGGACGCGCCCCGCGGCGGCTACCGCAGCGTGGCCCCGGTGAGATCGACCTCGAAGAGCGGCCCGGCGCCAGCGGTGACCGCGGGGAGCAGGGCAGGGGCTTGGGGGAGCAACTGCCCGGCGTAGAAACGGGCGGTACCGATTTTCTCTCGGAGAAAGGCGGCGTCAGAGCCGCTCGCGTTTGGCTGCAGCCGGGACGCGGCAAGCGCTGATCTGGCCAGCAACCAGCCACCGATGACCAGGCCAGACAACCGGATATACGGCGTCGCCCCGGCCAGGGCGTCGTTGGGCTCGGCCAGGCCGCTCGACATGATCCAGTCGGTCGCTTGCCGCAGCACGTGCACTCCGCTGGCGAGCGCCAGCCGCACGCCGGCCAGCTCCGATCCGGCAGCCGCCAGATCTACGTTGAGAGCATCCATCTGGTCCAGGAGGTCTCTTACCACTCCGCCGCCACGCATCGGCACCTTGCGGATGACCAGGTCGATGGCCTGGATGCCATTGGTGCCCTCATAGATCGGGGCGATCCGGCTGTCACGCAGATACTGGGCCACGCCGGTTTCCTCGACGTAGCCCATACCGCCGTGAACCTGCAATCCAACCGAGGTCAGCTCGAAACCGAGGTCGGTGCACCACGCGTTGGAGACGGGCGTCAGCAGGTCGGCCAGCTCTCGCCGGGCCTCGCGCTCCGCCGGGTCGTCGTGATGCCGGGCCAGGTCAATCGCCACCGCGTTCGTGTACAGCAGCGCGCGCATGGCCTCGATGTATGCCTTCATGGTCAGCAGCATGCGCCGCACATCAGGATGCCCGGCGATGGGCGACAACTCGCCCGGCGGGGCACCGACGGCCCGCCCCTGCCGGCGCTGCTGAGCGTAGTGCAGCGCGTCCTGGTAGGAACGCTCGGCAAGAGCGAGGCCCTGGACGCCGACCGATAGCCGGGCATTGTTCATCATAGTGAACATGAAGCGCATGCCGTCGTTGGCCTCGCCGATCAGATAGCCGACCGCCCCGCCGGCATCTCCGAACGACATGACGCACGTCGGGCTACCGTGAATCCCGAGTTTGTGCTCGATCGACACGCAACGCAGGTCGTTGCGCGCGCCCAGCGACCCGTCCGCATTGACCAGGTACTTAGGAACGATGAAGCACGAGATGCCCTTCGTGCCCGGGGGTGCGCCAGGAACCCTCGCCAGGACCAGATGGATGATGTTGTCAGCCAGGTCGTGCTCACCGAAGGTGATGAAGATCTTCTGACCGGTGACACGCCAGGTGCCATCGCCCGCCGCCACCGCCTTAGTGCGCAACGCGCCGAGGTCGGAGCCGGCTTCGGGCTCGGTCAGGTTCATCGTGCCGGTCCACTCGCCGCTCACCATCTTCGCCAGGAAGGTGGCCTGCTGCTCCGGGCTGCCGTGATGGGTCAGCATGTCAATCGCGCCCTGGGTCAGCAGCGGGCACAGGGAGAACGCCATGTTGGCGGAGGCCAGCATCTCCATCATGGCGACCGTGACCAGCCGCGGGAACCCGCCGCCGCCAAACTCGGGCGGAAAGGGCACCGCGCCCCACCCGGCGTCGACGTACAGCCGGTACGCCTCGCTGAACCCGGGCGGGGTTGCGACTTTGCCATCGCCGGTAAGGGTGCAGCCGGAGGTATCGCCGACCCGGTTCAGCGGACCCACAACGTCGGCCATG
This sequence comes from uncultured Actinomycetota bacterium, assembly GCA_963727015.1. Lineage (GTDB taxonomy): Bacteria > Actinomycetota > Actinomycetes > Streptosporangiales > Streptosporangiaceae > DATFVJ01. Next base: position 53,348 of record CAVSEV010000016.1, read on the forward strand.
AACCGGCCGCTCTCCTCGATCACCCCGAAGACGGTTGCGGGATCAGCATGATGGTAGGCCTCGAGCTTGGACAAGCCACGAAGGTCGACGAGTTCTTCCAGGACGAACCTTATGTCCCGGAGCGGCGGCACATAGTCGGCCATGCCTCCAGGGTAAGCCCGGCGACGCGGACAGCGCTGCCCGCGTCCACTGGGCAACCGGGCAAGCGGCAACCTGGACGCCTTTCGTCCACGCGGGCCGGGCAGCGGTCCGCAGGTGTCGCTGGAGGCCACTCGTCAACCGGCCCGGCTCTGGTCCGTGCCGGAGATCGCGGCAAGGCATGCCAGAAAACAGTGCTCTACGGATCTGCGCGAAGTGGCGAAACCGGCAGCATCGTCCTGAACGACGGCATCGTTCTCTCGCTCCGGGTAGCGCGCCCACAGTGGATGGATCCATGCTGACTTATACCCCGCGTCAGCATCTTTCCTGGCAGAAGGGAGGGGCTCGATGTCCAACGAGGAATCCGGCAAGGAATCCGGCAAGGAATCCGGCGAGGGATCCGGCGAGGACGACAAGGAGGAGGACAAATCCGGTGCAATGTCCCGATTGGTGCAGGAGCTCGCCGGTCAGCTCCGCGGAGTCACCGAGCGGCTGGAGGGCCTGACCAGAATCGGCGACTCCCTCCCCTCTCTGCCCCCGGTGCTGTCGCTGTCGAGCCTGCGGAACCTGCTGACGCCCGGGGCCCTTTCCGCGGCGCAGCTGAACGCGCTTGCCAACAACGTCGCCGAGCAGCGACGCAGCATCCAGACGTTGAAAACCGACCTGACAGTATTCGACCACCAGCTCGCGGTGCTCGAGCGGATCCTCGACCCACTGACCGAGTGGAGCAGGACCTGGGCCGACCTTGAGGAGCGGCTGACAGGCCGCCGCCAGGCGGGTGACCGGCCGGCCGGCGGTACACCAGACGCGTGATACCTACAGGAACGCGTCGAGCAGCGGTCAGGGCAATGAGGACGCTCCCTACCCGGCAGTCGGGGGCAGCGGGCTCGTGGGCGGCACCGTCGTGGGCGGCACCGTCGTTGGGGGCAGCGGCGTGGGCGGCACCGTCGTGGGCGGCGGCACCGTCGTGGGCGGCGGCACCGTCGTGGGCGGCGGCACCGTCGTGGGCGGCGGCACCGTCGTGGGCGGCGGCACCGTCGTGGGCGGCACCGTCGTGGGCGGCGCCGTGGTTGGCGGGGTCGTCGCGGGCGCGGTCGTGGGCGGCGGGGTCGTGGGCGGCGGGGTCGTCGCGGGCGCGGTCGTGGACGGCGTCGTCGGCGGGGCCGCGGGTGGCGGCGGCGCGGGCAGCGGACTCGCTGGCGGCGGCGCCGGGGGCGGGGCCGCGGGCAGCGGGCTCGCGGGCGGCGGCGTCGTGGGAGGAGTGGATGCGTGCCGGGAATCCGGTGCTGTCGGGGTGGCAGCGACTTTGGCCGAACGGCCGGGTCCCGTCGGCCGAGGCGCCGGCGTGCGTACCGCCGCGGCGGAGGGCGGCGTCCCGCCACTGCCGACGGCGTAATCGACATAGAAAGTGCCGCCGCCAAGCAGGGCCAGGGCCGCGACGGCGGCGACCGCAGTCATCCCGTTGCTGCGCTGCAAGCGAGGCGCTGATGGCGTCATCAGCTGGACGGGGAACCCTCCAGCACCGAACGGCTCCGCCCCATGCGCTACCCGGGCGCGGTAGGCAGCCGCGGCCGGTGAAGCATCGGTGACGAGACGGAAAATCCGCTGCCGCGGGCCGGCCGGAAGGATGGCCATCGGGAGCAGGCTCCCCAGCATCGCGGGGCGGAACTCGCGGCGCTCGCGGTCGCATACCCCGCACCGCTCGACGTGCCGCTTGACCCGCCTGCGCAGCGGGGCGGTCAGCTTGCCGGCCCGGCCATCCACGATGGCCGCCAGCTCCGGGCAGTGCTCAGGCCCGGAGCTGGCTACCAGCAGTATGACCAGCGACGTTTCGAGCCTGGAGCGGGCGCGCGAGACCAGCGCTTGTGCCTGCCTGCGCGGCACGCCGAGCGCATCCGCGAGGTCGGCGCCGTCGAGACCATGGCGAAGGTTCAGTTCGATGATCTCACGTTCCGCGGCGTTCAGCCGGGCAAGCGCGGCGCGCACGACGGCGCGAGGGCCCGCCCGCGCATCGTCAGCGCCGACATCCCCTACGTCATCTGTCATCTCGGCCACGTCATCGTCCGGCGCCCAGAAGAGGTCGGCGGGCAGCCGACCATGGCACTCGTTGCGGGCCACGGCAAACAGCCACGCCCGCAGGCGGCCGGGTTCGCGCAGCCCCGAGACCTTGGACGAGGCGATGACGAAGGTGTCCTGCACGGCGTCGGTCACGTCGGCCGGGTCGGTGAGCTGGGACCTGCAGTAGGCATACAGCCCCTGCGCGTACTGGTCGAAGGCGGCAGAAAGGCCGGTCACGTCACCTGCCACGATCGCGGCCACAATCTCGCGGTCGTGCATGTCTATACCGTATGTTCCAAGCCGCTTTCGGAACAGGGCCACCAGCGCGGCCCGCCGGGCCCGCAGCGACTCATCCGGCGGAGCCGCGCCACCTCCGGGGTAGGTCCAGGCCTACCTGGGAGTTAGGTGCCGCCCCATGGCGTGGCAGGCCAGCCCGGCCCACGATTGGCCCGATCCGCCGTGGGAGCTGGCCGCGGCCCGGCGGTCCTTCCGCTTCGGGCTGCAGCTGTCCGATGGCAGCAAGGTCATCGGCCGCCACGGCGGCCGCAGACCAGACCACGACTGCGAGCCGACGGGGCCGATCCTGTGGCCGTTCCTGGCCGGCGGCGGCCCGCGCTCTCATTTCTCCCGGTGGTGGGCGTGGCCACTGCCGCCAAGCGGGCCGCTGGAGTGCGTCTGCGAGTGGCCCACGTTCGGGATCGCCGAGACGCGGGCGGGCATCGACGCGCAACTGATCCTCGACGCGGCGCGCCGCAGTATCCGGCTGTGACCAGAAGACGAGAGCTGATGACGGTCCATAGCCGGCCCCAATCCCGCGCAGCGAATAGCGGCCGCCAGTGCGGAGCCACGGGGAGCCGACCGGGCAGATGTCGCGATTGGCGGATGGCGTGCCACCCCGGAGCCGTTAGGTATCTGCTGGTGGCTGGCTTTTGATCCCGAACGGCTGCCGCAGCCTGTCGCCCGCGGGCACGTGCTTCGTCACTTCTCCCCCGCCGGCTTCCACCGGAAGAACCGGACCGCGATCAGGAGCCCGCCAGCCGCGACATCAAATTCGGCCAGCAAAACGATGCGCGGATTTTCGCCGGCCCGGGCAACGATTCACTTGCGAGGTGGTATATGTCCATCCCGGCTGCCCGCTATGCCAGCATCGTGATCAGCCGCCGTCGTGGTTGGCGCGATCGCGCCAAATTGCACGCCAGGGGGCTCCGGCGGGGCTCCGGTGGCGGCTGGGTACATGGGTGCGAAAGGAGCACGCCCGGTTCTGGTGGGGGGCGTCCAGTGGCTGACCGTCGTATATCCAGATTTACGTGGACACCCTTATGAGCAATGGATAGTCATTCATGGCTCTTTTCGCCCTTGCCCGGTCCTCTATCTTGGCTGGTTGTCTCGCCGGCTGCGGGGTTCGTAGCGTCCGCGCCGCCGGCCGCGGCATTTCTGGCGGCAGCCGAGGGTCGCGGTGTGCGCAATGTGAACCTGGCGATAACGACGCCAATCGCTGCGCACAGCACCGCGAGCGCGATCAGCTTGGTGCCCATCAGCCCGCTGTCGAGCGGACCAATGTCAGCGACCGGCACAGGCGCCGCAGAGTGCGCCGCTGGCTGTGCGGATGGGCTGGGGGTGTCCGCTGGGATCGACGGGAGGAGCGAGCCGACGGATGGGTTGGGTGCGTCCGCCGGGACTGTCGGGAACAGCAAGCCGACGGATGGATTGGGCGCGTCCGCCGCGATTAACGGGAACAGCGAGCCGACGTTGCCTCCGGTGGCTGACGTGACCGACTGGCCAGTGACTAGCGGCCCAGTGACTAGCGGCCCAGTGACTAGCGGCAGAGACTGGCCAGTCACTAGCGGCAGAGACCCGGGTCGCAGGCCCGCCTCATGCGATCCTGGCGCGCTTGAAGCGGGTGCCGAAGCAGCCTTGCTCGATGCCGACCTCGGCGCGGGCCCCGAGGTCGCCTTCTTCGACGATGAGGATGCTGGTGCTGACCCCGAGGGCGCGTTCGAAGCTGAGGCCGGCTTGGACGGCGAGGCCGACTTAGACGGCGAGGGTGAGGCCGAAGCCGACGCCGACTTGGACGGTGAGGCCGAGGCCGATTTGGGCGGCGACGCCGACTTAGACGGCGAGGGTGAGGCCGACGGCGACTTGGACGGTGAGGGTGACGCCGACGGTGAGGGTGAGGCCGAAGCCGACGCCGAAGCCGCCGCCGACTTGGACGGTGAGGCCGAGGTTGATTTGGACGGCGAGGCCGACGCCGACTTGGACGGCGAGGCCGACGCCGACTTCGACGTCGGCGGATCAATCGGCGCGGGAGTTGCGCTCGGCGGAATCGTGGCCTTCGGAGATGCCGTTGCCACGGCGGCCGGACGGGATGGGCTTGGTTTTCCGATGGCGCTTGGCTTCTTGACGGTGCCCGCGGTCGTGGCCATCACCACACCCAATATGCACACGCCGGTCGCGAGGCCTGTTGCGGCTGATCGCGGCCTACTGATGCCGACTCGGCTGACTCCATTCCTGCGGTCGTCTGCCGAGGGTTCGTTGTTCATGTGGGATGGCGACACTATGCGTTACCTATGGGTTGTCCTGGCTATCCTGTCAGTCATCGCCTCAGTCATCGCCCGTGTCCGGCGTCCTGGTCCGGCGCGGCCATTTGTGCCGGGGGCAAGGGCACGTGCCGGCGCCCGCCGTACCGACGACGTGGACTAGGACGAGGCGTGCCATGCACATCATGTTCGACGTTGCGCGTGTCGCCGTTGGTTCCGCCTGACGGCGATTCGGGCCGCCGCGAAGATGGCGGATCCGACCCCTTGTCGCTCATCGGCGCGCTTGAGCTGCATCGCCTGCCACATGCCGTGCCCGCGAGCTGGCGAGGGCGCTCGACGGCCTCCCGGTGCCCTCGGCAAGTCGGTGCCAAAGATCTGCGGGACACTCCAGCTGAGCGGACAAGCTGGACACTCCAGCTGAGCGGACAAGAGGGTGGGACAGTTGCAGGTTCGTCCGGACGCTCCGCGCATAAAATATTACTAAGAGGTGCTACCGACTCCCCCTCCGAGCCACTCGCAAAGCAAGAAATCAGGTGGCAGCCATGACGGAGCGCCGACTGAACAAACTGCCTGCATGGCTACTTCCAGCCATCACCGTGGTCATCATGCTCGCCGCAGCGATCTACGTCTTCTACTTGCTGATCAGGTAGATGCGCCGTCGTGACCACGATCAAGGCTGGCATGTGGATGCGGGCATGGGTTCGGCCGGATCAGGGCACGGCGGAGGGCAAGGGGGTGGGCCGGGCCGTGGGGCGGCCCTGGAACAACAGGGAGGCGATCTGGGTCAGCTCGTTGGTGCCGTAGTCGAACCCGGCGTCGCCGTGGCCGCCATACCCCTCCAGGTTGTACATAATTGCCAGGACGTAGCGCTGGCCTGGGCCGGCGAACCCGACGGTGTTGGTGATCCAGATGTTGCCGTCCTGCTCCCAGCCGTCCTTGTTGCCCGGATGGTTCTCCGGGCCGGCGCCCCAGACGCCCCACTGCTGGTCCAGCGCACTGACGTGCCGCAGGCGGTACACCAGGTAATCCCGGATGCTGGCGGGGGTGCCGGCTAGGACGTAGTTCATCAGGTTGTCAAGGTCCTCGGCCGAGCAGTACATAAAGCCCCACTTCGGCACCGGGGACGTGAAGAACGCGCTGGCCATGCCGAACGCGCGGATGCGGTCCAGGAAGCTGCCGTCCTCGTACTTGTCCCACAGCGCCGTGGCGTCGTCGTCGTTGCTGGTGTACAGGGCGTTGAACATCTCGTCACGGTCGGTGCTGGTGAGATCGATGTTGCCGGCGTTGGCGCGCAGCAGAATATCGGTCATCATCGCCAGCTTCATCGTCGACGCCGCCGGGTAATCCACTGCCGCGTTGGCGTTACCCCAGACGGCGCCGGTGGTTCGGTCTTCCAGCAGGATGCCGATCGAGCCGGGCGCGTCATCGAGGTACCGCTCGACCGCACCGATCCGGTCCTGCATGACGCAGGAGAAGCCCGGCGCGGTCTCCGCGCAGGCAGCCGAGGGGCTGGCGTCGGCCAGCCTGGCCAGCGCCACGGCCCCGGCCAGGGCACCCGACGCAGCGGCCACACCGACGCGCAGCGCGACCCGCCGACCCGCCCGGCGCCCGGAGTGGTTCTGAAATCTCTCAGTAGCGGATGCTCGGTGGGTGTGACTGGAGACCCTGGCGGCCGCAACGCCTAGCGCGACGCCGGGGCCGGAGACGGTGAGCACGGGCCGGGCCTACCGTGACTCCCGCGCATCGCAGGCGATTGATCGGCCATTCTTCGCATCGATCCCCCCGATGTTGGCCGCGCTCAGAGCAGAGGTTGCAGATCGCGAACTCACTCCCAAAAACTATTAGTACCTGTCCAATTACAGTGAGTAACAAACGCAGTCAGGTTCGGTCTTCCGCTTGGACACGGTCCCCTGGGCTGGCCCGGCAAACCCCGATGGGCTAACGAAGGATGGGCTACGGGCACAAGGCGATTTCGGAGAGCGAGATCGAGCGCGAGATCGAGCGCGAGATCGAGCGCCAGGCCGGCCCGCCGCGCTGACGAAGTGCGTGACAGGACAAGCACCCGCCAGAAGACCGGCAGAAGACCCGGTCGCCGTGTGGGCGCACGGTCCAGCTAGGTCCGCGGTGACCGTCCGGAACCGGCCGCTCCCCAGGCCGGCCGCTGCTCAGCCGGCCTGGGGAGCGGTGAGCCTGTCCACCACGTCCACCACGCCGTCGATGTCCCGGGTCAGCGTCACCGCCACCGGGATCAGATCCGGCTGGCCCAGTTCGCCGGGCTGCCCGGTCAGGACCACGATGCCGTTGTTGACCATGACATTGACGCTGGCCGGATCGGTGAACAGGATGCCGGTGAGCACCGCGCGCACGTCGTCGGCGATCTGCTCGTCGGGGCGCAGGAACACGCTGAGCAGGTCGCGGCGGCTGACGATGCCGATCAGCACGCCGGCTGGATCGACGACCGGCAGCTGCTTGAGGTGATGCTGGTTCATCACTCGCGCGGCAGCGTGGATCGTCGCCTCCGGGCGGATCGTGATCGCGGGTGAGGTCATCAGCTGCTCCGCCGTGACGCCCCACGGCTTGCGGCGGGACCGCCAGCGCGGGACCGCCCGATGGCCGGCGGCCCGGGCGTGGCGCTCGCGCTGGTCCTCGATGCGCAGCAGGTCCGCCTCCGACACGACTCCGGCGACGTGGCGGCCCATGGTGAGCACGGGCACCGCGCTGACCTTGTGCTGCGCGATCAAGGTGGCGATCTCCTTGGCTGTCGTTATCCGGTCAACGGCCGCCACCGATGTAGTCATGACATCGCGGACGGTCCGGTGCCACCGCCCGCGGTGCGGCTCGCCGCCGGCCCCCGCGCTGGTCCCGGACTGATGCGTTGCTGCCTGCTCGCCGACATGCTCTTCGACGGTGTTGAGCGCGCGCGACACATCAGACGCGGAGGCCCGGCCGTGCAGCGACTCGTAGTAGGCGGCGCCGAGATGGCGCAGTATCCCGTCCAGGTGGGCTTCACGACGGTTCATTGCCCTTCCGCCTCCTCAGGTCGTAACGGCCTTAGGGCATGTTTCTTGGTCCGCGCGGTCACGGCCGGCCCGGGCGCGCACACAACGTGGGTGACCGCAACCAGCGGCGCCGGTCGGGGTACGCGCGCCCGCGCCGGCCTACGGCTAGCCTGCGCTCGCGGTGGGATGGTGCTCTACCACCGTGTCGGAGGCGGGGAAGAACACGCTCTGGTGGCCGTCGCTCCAGCGGACCAGATACGGCGGCGCGCCGTCCGCACCATGCACCTCGATGATCACTGCGGTGCGGTCGTCATCGCCAACGTGGTGTCCCCTGACGACCAGTTCATCGCCGGCATTTGCTCGCATGACTCCTCCTTTCCCGCCACAAGATCATTACCTTGCGGCCTGCCCGCCGGGAATCAGGTCAACGGGCCTGAGACATGCGGGCAGTTCGGCGGCTCATCGCCGCGGCGGCGGCCCGGCCCCGGCTGGCAGAGGGTGCGCAAGCCCGCGCCCGCCGCCGCCGGGTCCGGCCGGCGCACCCGTCTCGTCGTATACGGTCGCGCCGACCGCTGCCAGCGCGGCCGCGCAGGCACGGTAATGGTGGCCACACAGCAGCAGGTCAACCGGGTGCGGACGGGCGGCGGACGGCGGCATCACCACCGTGACCACCGGCCTGGCCGGACAGCAGCAGGCACGGTCAGCAAACGTAAGCGGGGCGGCCTTGCCAGCCGGATCGCCCGCCGGCCTGCCGGAAACCACGGCGCTGCGGTGCGGGAACCTCACCTTCATAACAACAGCGTCACCCGCAGGCGATCCCCTCGATAGGGACATAGTTCCCGCCCCGGACGGGGCCAAGGACCCGCCCGGGACCAGCGCTCCTTTGCCGCTGGGGTGCGCGCGGGCTGGGCGGTACATCAGATGGCGGCCCGGTCAGTGATTTTTTCCGGTGCGGAGCCGGACCGCGCGGTGAATGATGTGGTCCTTCCAGGCACAGGACCAACGTCCGTGCTTGAAGCCACAACCTTTGCGTGCCCGAGATGCCGATGTGTGCCCGAGATGCCGATGTGTGCCCGAGATGCCCTTGCGTGCCCGAGATGCCCTTGCGGGCAGGAGAGACGGGAAGGGCTCCGCATCGTGCGGATCGCCATTGCGCGGTGCGCGGGCTCACTCCGCTTCTCCGCGTCTGCTGGTCACACCCCTCCCGCCATTTCAATTGTATCTCCTTATATCTCGGCCGAGCTCCGTCCGGCGGCTCCACAGGCGATAAGGCTTCCCGCTGCGACGACGTTGCCGCTCGGCGGGGATCCACCCCCGTAAGTAATCCCATCGGGCCTGCCGAGAGCCAATTGCGCGGAAACACAATGCGGCAGCCGTTCAGTATTAATCTCCGCAACGGCGACCGCATATGCGCCACGGCCTGCTGCGGGGCGGAGTCCCGGTCGCTTTCGCGCCACGGAGCCTGTCTCGGCCCGCCGGTACCGGTGACGAACGGCCCTACCCGCCCGCCCTGCGGGCGCACAACCTCAAGGTGAGGGGGCGATTGAGATGGTCACCGCCGGGCAGCAGGCAACCGGCCGCCGCCGGGTCGTCATCGTGCTTGACGCAGCCCGGGCGAGGGATACCTACCGTGTGGAGGCACCCGACCGCGTCCTGCGGATGTTCGGACTGCTCGAGGCGGCATGGGACGAGCTTGATCTCACGACCATCCCGCCACAGGACCGGACCCGCGTTCAGCGGCTGCTCGAGACTGTCAGCGCCGAACTTGAACGGTCAGTTTCCCCTGCCCTGGCCGACGAGCTGCACGAACTCGTCCGCCACGCAGAAGCGGTGCCCAGCACCGCCGAGTTGCGGATCGAGTATTCGAGCCTGCTTGGCTGGGCCAGCGGCCTGGTGGCCGCCATGCTCGACCAGCTCGCTGCAGCCACGGACAAGCTACACCTGCTGAGCCAGGCTGCCGGGACTCCCCCCGGCCAGGGACATGACGGCATCGGGACCGCCGCGGTCTGGCGCACCGGTCGGCGCGCTGACCCGCTCGCCGACGACACCCTGGACCCGCGACCGCGCTGACCCCCGAAAATGCTGTTCGAGGGTCAGCGAGCTGACGCGCGATCAGCGGGAGCGGAGGAAATACGGCCAGTGCAGCCCGATGCGCATTCGTAGTCGCGGGATATCATGCGGGGCCGCGCCGGACGGGAAGCGCGGGCCGCTGCCGGCGGCCGGTGCGCGCTGGGACAGTTGCGGCCTGCCGATGATGAGCAGCTCCGCGCCGGCGCCGACCAGGGGCAGCACCACCCGCGGGTCACCGTGCTCGACGCGCAGGCGCACCGGAGCGCCCACCCCGTAGGGGCATTGCCGCCGGGTGAACTCTCCGAGCATCACTTTGGCCATGGTCGCGGCCCTAGCGTCAGCGTCCTCCGGTAGGACGTAGACGACATCAAGCATGGCGTTGCGCTGCCGCGCCTGGGCGGCTGCCCACTGAAACGCTGAGGCCGAATTCGGTGAGTCGTCGACGCCGACGACGACGCGCCGGTCATGGTGGTGGTTCGAACGATGGTATGGCTGACGCTGATACGCGGGTGTGGTGCGCTGCTGCGCGCTGGCGCCGCCAGGCGAGCCCCGGGCCGGGCCGCCGGCCGCGTTGTTGATCACGCCCATTCTGTGGTTCCCCCTTTCCTCTTCTGCACCGTTCCAGGCTGGCGCACATGCCGCTTTGCCGTTAGGGGCCGGACGGCCCGCCCGCATGGGACCTCGGTGCCGCATCCGGCCCCGCCTTCCTTGCCGCCTGGCGGCCACGCCGGCGATGTCCTGGCATCCAGCGGGCGAGGTCGTCAGGTGGCTGCCACGCATGGTCCGGGCTTGACACCGGTGCCAGGCGGTGCCAGGCGCCAGGCGCGGATAGGCAGCGCGCTCCTCAGTAACTGTTGTTCGCCTGATGATAGGCCCATGCGCTGTTCGGATCACTGAAATTTCCGTTCCGGGCGATGTAGTTAAGCATCCATTCAATCTGTGCCCGGCCGTCACCACTATTAGCCGCCCGGCAGATAGAATCCGGGATGCCGAAGCCGCCGTACTCATTACCGAGGGATCCTGCCGTGTCCGCTGTCCCATGTCCGAGCGCCTGAGCTATCCCGAGGGCACCCGATGACGGGTTCTTTATGGTTGGGTTCCAGCCGGACTCCGACATCACGAGAGCGTCGAACGATGCCCATTGATCGGCCCATCCGTATGCCGCGAGCAAGGACTGCGCATACGCTTCGTACCCCGCGACGGTGGCGTCGCCCGGGGGGATCTGGCTGAGGCCGCCGGGCGTTGCGGCCGGCGCCGCCGAGCGTACGTTATCGAGTGCCGCCTTGGTCTGCGGACCCACGGTGCCCAATGCGGGGACAACTCCATGTTCCTGCTGGAAGTTGATGACCGCCTGCTTGGTCAGGGGCCCGAAAGTATCGTCGACCGGTAAGTTGGCGTTGTCATCGTTGTTCAGTTCGGTTTGCAGCTGGCTGACACAGCCGCCGTGATATCCCTCCGTAAGCGTAGGGCAGTTGTCGAGGTTGACAGCTACTGGAAATTCCGCATCGGCAGCCAAGGTCGCGCGTGCGGGTGCGGAACCAACACCAAGGCTGGCTGCCGCTGCAGTTCCTGTGAGAAGCAGGCCGGCTGCCGAGAAGGCAGAGATAGTCCATCGGGTTCTTTTTTGCATGGCCGATTTCTCTCTTTGCGTCTTGCCCGGTGGGACATGGCGATGCCAGGCATTGAGTGTCGTTTACCGTTCGCCCCGCAGCTGGTTTACGCAGCCTGGTTTACGCAGCCTGGTTTAGGAAACGGTCAGCTTGAGCGGGCCCTCATTGCCCAGCAAGGGAGGGTGAGGACCTTCTGTTGCGGTTGAGTCGATGGAATTACGGCCGCTATCCGGCAAACGGTTCAAGACCGTTTAGGATTTTCTTGCAGGAGCTCAGGGGCGGCCAGCCGGCACCGGCTCACGGCCTGGAGTGATCGCGGCCGCCCTGGGAGCTCCGGGCAGAACATCAGCTCCGGGCAGAACATCAGCGGACAAACTCACGCACCTGGCCGACACCGGCTCTCACTACCGTTACCGTGGCCGTGTCCCTGTTGTAACGGATCTTGGAGAGCTATGGTGCGTGCGGTGGCGCTGGACTCCCTGAGTCGAGCGCATCGGAAGGTGCTGAGGCTGGCGGAGCAGAAGTGCCGGATCCAGTCACAAGCCGCCAACTTGGCCAGCCGGGTTACTGCTCTGGATGGTGACGTCAACGGAGCGGGCGCTGCGGACCGGGCTGATCGGGTAGCGGTTCGATGACGGATAGTGAGACATTCCCAGGCGTGAGCCATCGAGAGGCCGCAGGGTGGGTGCTTGGCGCGCTGGATCCTCATGACGTCGAGCGCTTCAAGGGGCATTTGGAGTCCTGCGCCCAATGCCAGGCGGCTGTGACAGAACTAGAGCGCGTGACCCGGCTACTCAAAACGGCCATGCCGGCCGCGCTGCCGTCGGCGGACCTGCGGGCCCGCACCCTCGCCAGCGTCGAGCGGGCGAGCAGCGCTGCCGGGGGCGGAATGTGCCAACATGGTGGCCGCTGCAGCAGCTGCCGCGCCGGCGCGGTTGCCGGTAGGTCGCAGGGCTCGTCATAGCCAGCCTCCGAGTTCGCGCTCACCAGCCAGCGGCATACGCAAACTCCCCTTTCCCCTGTAGTCTTCCCCTGTCGTCTTCCCCTGTCGTCATTTCGTGCGGTACGCGGTTGGTCGATGACCTCCGTTGCTTATACTCTCGCTTTGCCGGTCGCTATGTCGTTTTGCCGCCGCGCGGCTGCATTGGGGGAACTGATGACTGGTGTTGGCCGACGGTTGGACGCGCGCGCAAATGGCGGCGCGCCGCGCCACAGCTCCAGGACTGTTGAACCGGGCGCCGAGCCAGTACCCTATCCGTGCTGATGCAACTCCGTCAGGTGCCCAGAACCGGCGAGCACGAGCGTCTGGCCCTCGAAGAGGCCGGCCTCGTCGCCTTGGTGGCCGCAGGTGATGTGGGCGCGCCGCTGGCCGAGCTGTACAGCCGGTACGCACGCCGGCTGTACGCGTTCGGGCTTCAGGTGCTCGGAGATTCCTACCTGGCCGAGGAAGTGGTGCAGGAGTGCTTCGTCCGGCTATGGCGGACGGCGGGCCGGTTCGATTCCGCCCGCGGCGGCGTGGGTACCTACCTATTCGTGATCGCGCGCAGCGTCGCGGTCGATGTGCGGCGGCGGTCAGCGAACCGGCCGCTGGGGAAGCTGCCCGAGGGCACCGAGCCGGTCAGCGATGACGACATCGAAGAGCGAATCACGCAGCGGATCGCGGTGCGCGAGGCGCTAGCGTCGCTCAGCCCGGCACATCAGGAGGTCATCACGCTTGCGCATGAGGAGGGGCTCACCCAATCGGAGATCGCCGACCGGCTGGCCATCCCGCTGGGCACGGTGAAAACGCGCATGTTCCACGGGTTACGAGCGTTACGCGCCGCGCTGGCCGAGCGAGGCTTCGATGTCTGAGGATCCCGCCACCCCAGGCGTGCACGCGGAAGTAGCGGGGTGGGCCCTCGGCGCGCTCGGCCCGTATGAGTCGGCCGAGTTCCCTGGCCATCTGCGCGAATGCGCCGGCTGCGCCGCTGAGCTGCAACGGCTCGGACCGGTTCGCCGGCTGCTGGACACCGCCGCGCCGGAAGCCGAGCTGCCGGCCGGCCTGCAGGCCCGCACCCTCGGGGCTGTGCAACGGGCGGCCGCCACCCGCCGGCAGCGGCGGCGGGCCGGCTGGCTGACCTCCGCCGCGGCCGCCGTTATCGTGCTCGCTGTTCTCGTCGGCGTTCAGTTCCGGCCACAACCGGGCGCGAACGTCCGCATCCGGCTGGCCCCCGTCCCGCAAGCCGCTGGTGGGCTCGGCGGCTCGGCCGGCGGGCAGGCCACCGCCCGGGAGATGCCAAACGGGTGGTCGGTCCAGCTGTCGGTCCGCGGCCTGAAGGACCTCAAGGACAACGGCTTCTATGAGTGCTGGTATGCCGGCCGCGACGATAGCCGGAGCCATCTGGACCGGATCAGCGCCGGCACATTTGAAGTGAAGCCCGACGGGTCGGCGCAGGTGAGCATGTGGACCTGGGCCGACCCCAGAAAGTTCTCGATCATGAAGATCACCAGGGAGAACTCGAACGGCAATCCCGCCCAGACCGGCCCGGTGGCGCTGACCGGCCCGGTTCGTGCCTAACCGAGCCCAAAGTGACTGGCCATCGTGGGTGGGATGAAACGAGCGCGGATTGGACGTCGAACCAGGACACAGGTCGCGGCTCATTGGTTCAGACGCGGCTCACTGGTTCAGACGCGGCTCACTGGTTCAGGCGCGACTCATTGGTTCAGGCGCAGCTCATTGGTTCAGGCGCAGCTCATTGGTTCAGGCGCAGCTCATTGGTTCAGGCGCAGCTCATTGGTTCAGGCGCAGCTCATTGGTTCAGGCGCGGCTCATTGGTTCAGGCGCGGCCGTTATGAGCAGTTCGCCTTAACGGCCGATGCGGTCACGTGATAGACGTCGCCTGGATGGGCCGGTGCGTCAGTGAGCTGGACAGACAGTGCGAACTGCACCTGCCAGCCGCCCTCCCGGATCCATTGTCCCTTCGCGGCGCGCTGATTTATGTCGAACTCGCCGATGCGCGCGGCGGGGGCGAGTGAATCGGCATAGACCTCGTACTGGGCCAACCCGGATGAGGGGTTGGTGTCGGCGATGAAGATCTGCGCCGTGCAGGTGGCCGGGTGACCGACATGAAACGTCCAGGTGAAGGCGTCCTGCACGAGACCGACGGTCCCGGTCTTCCGCGTCGCGATCGCTTGCCCGCCGCAGGCGGCCAAGCCGCCGTTGACGCCGATCCAGCCGTCTCCGCCTTGGCCCTGCGTGCCGGTGACGGCGCTTGTCCCCTGGCTGGGGGCGCAGCCTACCCCGGCGAGCGCGGGGAACTGCGCCACCCCTGACGCGGCGGTGCCGGGCGCCGAGCCCGCCGACGTCCCTGGCCGTGCAGGATGCGACGTCACATGCGCTGACGGCGCGAGCCGGACGGCGCGGCCGAAATGTAAGAACGTGACGTATCCGAGCCCTGCCAGGGCCGTGACGACGGCGATCGCCGCGGTTACGCGAACTGCTGGCCGCCACAGCCGGCGTCGGCCGGGCGGTGCAGGCTGGCCCGGGTCCCGCGCAGGGGCCGGGACGTAGGGGAACTCCAGGCCCAGCGGGTTCGCCTCCCGGCCATGGCCCGAGGCAGGCCATTGGTCCGCGCCTGGGGGCGGAAATCCGGCTGGGCCCGGCCGGGCCTGCGCCGGGCTGGACGGCCGGGCCGGTCCGGGAGCTGATGGCCCTCCGGGCGCCCCGGGCGGTGGCCAGACAAGCTGCCCGGGCGCACCATGTCGCCCCCGGGCGCCACGACCATCCTGACCGGAGTGGCCAGCTTTGGACATGTATCCCAGTGTAGGCAGCAAAAAAACGGCACCGGCTGCTGCCCCGCCGCGGCGTTTGCGGCTGCCATGTTGTAGCCGCGGCCTGGAGGCAGAACAGGACCGTAGTGGCGGTGGCGCTCCTCGTGGTGGCTACTCCCCGCCAGTGCCAGGACGTGGCCAATTGCTTGCGCGTTGTATCGCACGATTCAACCAATCGGTACCATATGCCTAGGGCTCGAGCAAAGGACGGGGCGGTAGCTGGCCCAGCCCTGCCAATTTCGGCGGCGATCCGCCAACCTCAGCGGCCACGGGCGGCGATCTGGCTGCCGCGGTGGCTGGCGTGCGGCGGAAGGAAGCTGGGAAAAGCGCCGCGCCGGGTGTGAACCGCTTTGCTCATCGTCCCCGTATTACCTGGGTCAACCACATTACCTGGGTCAACCACCTTTGCGCCGTCATGCGGGCTGCACCGCGGGGTGCGGGCTGCTGGACGGAGCGGAAGGGAATTGCGGCAGTGGCAAACGTAGCAGCCATTCTATGCTGTGCGCGGTTCGGCCCATCCGCTGAGACACAAAGGTCGGTCATGTCAGCCCACAGTCACGCCATGGGTTCCCGGCGGGGCCGGTACCGGCCGCAATGCGGCGCGCGTACCGGCCACCGGCCGCCGGGCAATCATGACGGCCGCGCAGCCGCGGGGCTCGCCGACGCGGGTAGCGGGAGGACGGCATGCGGCTAGCGCTGACTGTCGTATGGCCCGTATTGAGGCGCCGCGTCAACGTCATCATCGAGGCTGACGGAGGGACCGAGGCCGGCGAGATTGCCGCCGGGCTCGCGCGGGTCGCTGGGGGGGACGCGGGCTCGCCTGCGTACGCGCCGGGTGCGGGGACGGCAGCGGCCACTGCGCTGTTCGTGGACGGGTGCCCGGTTAACCCGCGGCTGGCCCTCGTCGACTCGCCGATCCGGCAGGGCTGCGTGGTCAGCTTGGGTGACCCGTCCGGCTGCCCGCCGGCCGAGCCGGGCGGGATCTTCGAAGTCCGGGTGATGAGCGGGCCCGCGGCCGGTATGGTGCATGGGCTGAATGTTGGCCAGGCCGACATCGGGAGCGGGCCGCTGGCGCGGATCTCCGTTGCCGACCCAAGGCTGCCCGAGTGCGCCCTGCGGCTGAGCGTGGGCGCCGATGGCGAGGTAACCCTCTGCCCGTTGGACCATACCGCTGCCCTTCTCGACCGCCGGCCGGTCAGCGGGCCTGTTACCTGGGTGCCTGGGTCGCAGCTCGCGGTGGGGTCCAGCCTGCTCGACCTGGTCCGCTACGAGCCGCCGGATGCTGCGCTGCAACGATCCGGCGACGGAACCGGTGCGGACTTCAACCGGCCGCCACGGCTGCTGCCGCCGCAGCGGCAAACCCAGTTCCGGCTGCCCGCGCCGCCCGGCAAGCCGGACCGCCGCCCGCTGCCGATCCTGATGGCGGTGCTGCCGGCGGTGCTGGGCGTCGGCATGTGGCTCACGATGAAGTCACCGTACGTGCTGATGGTCGTCGCGCTCAGTCCGGCGATGATGATCGGCCAGTACGTCAGCGACAAGCGGCACGGCCGCAAGTCGTACGCGCAGCAGGTCGCCGCCTACCAGAACCACAAGGCGCGGATCGAGCGCGACGCGAGCGAGGCGCTGGCGGCTGAGCGGGTCCAGCGGCGCACCGGCTGCCCGGACCCTGCGACCGTGCTGTCGATCGCCTCCGGCCCGCGGCGCCGGCTCTGGGAGCGGCGCCGCGCCGACCCGGACTATCTGCTGCTGCGGATCGGCACCGCGGACCTGCCGTCCGCGGTGATGCTGGAGGATCCGGCCGAAGATGAACACACCCGCCAGGTTTACTGGCGGATTCTGGACGCGCCGGTGACCGTCCCGCTTCGTCACCGCGGCGTGCTCGGTATCGCCGGGCCGCGCGAGGCACCGCGGGCGATCGGCCGCTGGCTCGTTGCCCAGGCCGCGGCCCTGCACAGCCCGAACGACCTGCAGCTTTGCATTCTTACCGACTCCACCGGCGAGGCGTGCTGGGATTGGGTCCGGTGGCTGCCGCATGCCGTCCCCGCGCTGGGCCAGAACGCCAACGCGCTGATCGGCAACGACGCTGAGACGGTGGCGACCCGGATCGGTGAGCTTCGCCAGATCGTGGCTGAGCGGCAGAAGGCTGCCCAGAACTCGCCCGGCGATGTCTCGTGCGCGCAGGCGGACACGATCGTGGTCCTGGACGGGGCGCGGCGGCTGCGCTCGATGCCCGGCGTCATCCAGCTGCTGCGCGATGGACCAGGAGCCGGGGTGTATGCGATCTGCCTGGACAGCGAGGAGCGGTTCCTGCCCGCCGAGTGCCAGGCGGTGGCGGTCACCGAACCGGGTGGGCTGCGGGTCCAGCAGATGAGCGAGCCGACGATCCACGGCGCTTGCCCGGACCACGCGCCGCCCGGGTTGTGCGCCCGGCTCGCCCGAAGCATCTCGCCGGTCCGCGACGCCAGCGACACCGAAGACAGCCTGGGCCTGCCGGAGTCGAGCCGGCTCCTGGACGTGCTGCAGCTCGATCCGCCGGACCCGGAGGCGCTGCTGGCTCGCTGGCTGCCTGGCGCGCAGGCAACGCTCGCCATTGTGGGCGAGTCGTACGACGGCCCGTTCGGCATCGACATCACGAGCGACGGCCCGCACGGGCTGATAGCGGGTACCACCGGGTCGGGTAAGTCCGAGCTGCTGCAGACGATCGTGGCCTCGCTGGCGGTGGCTAACCGGCCGGACGCGATGAACTTTGTCCTGGTCGACTACAAGGGCGGTAGCGCGTTCAAGGACTGCGTCCGCCTGCCACACACGGTCGGCATGGTCACCGATCTGGATACGCACCTGGTGGAGCGTTCGCTGGAATCGCTGGGCGCCGAGCTGACCCGCCGGGAGCACCTGCTGGCAGCGGCCGGGGCCAAGGACATCGAGGATTACACCTCTGCCCGCAGCAGCGGCGCGCGGCTGCCGGCGATGCCGCGGCTGCTGCTGGTGATCGACGAGTTCGCCTCCATGGTGCGGGAACTGCCCGACTTCATCACTGGCCTGGTGAACATCGCCCAGCGCGGCCGGTCGCTCGGACTCCACCTGATCCTGGCCACCCAGCGGCCGTCGGGCGTGGTCACCGCGGACATCCGGGCGAACACGAACCTGCGGATCGCGCTGCGGGTCACCGATACCGAGGAAAGCACCGACGTGATCGGCACGCCAGACGCAGCGCGGATTTCGAAGACCACGCCGGGGCGCGGGTACGTGCGGCTCGGTCACGCCTCGCTGGTGCCGTTCCAGACGGGCCGGGTGGGCGGCAGGCGGCCGGGAACGACCGGGCCCGCGCGCCGGCCGCCGTGGCTGGCGAGGCTGGAGTGGGACCAGCTCGGCCGTCGGACGGTTGAGCCACCGCAGCCGCCTAAGGCGGCGGAAGAGGAAATCACCGACCTGAAGGTCCTGGTTGAGGCCGTCCGGGCAGCCAACCAGAAGCTGGGGCTGCCGCCGCAGCACCGCCCGTGGCTGCCACCGCTGCCGAAGTCGATCCTGCTGGCCGACCTGCCGGCGACCGAGGACGCGAGTACCGGCGACGCCGGGGCACCGGCCGCCCGGACCGCTGCGGCCGGCCGGGATGGCCAGGTGCTGCCGCTCATCCCGTACGCCGTCGACGACCTGCCCGGACAGCAGGCGCGCCGAGTCGCGGTCATCGACTTGTCGTCGTTCGGGCACAACCTGGCCGGCGGCGCCCCGCGCAGCGGCCGGTCGCAGTACCTGCGCACGATCGCGGGCTCGGCCGCCAGCCGGGTCAGCTGCGCCGACCTGCACATCTACGGGATCGACTGCGGCAACGGCGCGCTGCTTGCGCTGTCCGCGTTACCGCACTGCGGCGCCGTTGTCACCCGGACCCAGGCCGAGCGCGCGACCCGGCTGATCAGGCGGCTCAGCCAGGAGATGGCCCTTCGCCATGAACTGCTGTCGGCCGGCGGTTACGCCAGCATCACCGAGCAGCGGGCCGCTGTCCCGGCCGGCGAAAGGCTGCCGCACCTGCTAGTGCTGATCGACCGGTGGGAGGGCTTCACCGCCTCGCTCGGCGAGCTGCATAACGGGGAACTCCATGACAGGATCCAGGCGATGCTCGCGGAGGGCGCGAGCGCCGGTATCCACCTGATCATCACTGGCGACCACAAGCTGCTCGGCGGCCGCATCTCCGCGGCCACCGAGGACAAGATCGGCTTCCGGCTCACCGGCAAGGCGGACTTCGCCTCGATCGGGGTCAGCACCCGCAAGGTACCCGATCGGATGCCGCCCGGCCGCTCGCTGCGGAACGAGACCGGCATCGAGACCCAGGTGGCGCTGCTGGCCCCGGACGTATCCGGTCAGGGGCAGGCCGCGGCGCTGGCCGCGATCGGCGAGCAGGCAGCCCGGCGGGCCGCCGGGCTGGCCCGTGCGCGCCGCCCGTTCCGGGTGGACGTCCTGCCAGGCCGGATCGGCTTCACCACGGCGTGGGAGATGCGGGATCCCGCGATGGACGGCCGGCCGCTGTTCGGCCTGGTGGGGGTCGGCGGCGACGAGTTGACCGGCATCGGCCCCGACCTGGCCGCCGGGGTGGCGGCGTTTACGATCGCCGGGCCGATGCGCTCGGGGCGCAGCACGGCGCTGGTGTCGATGGCCCGCTCTTTCCTCGCCGCAGGCGCCCGGGCGGT
The DNA here is from genome assembly GCA_963727015.1 of uncultured Actinomycetota bacterium. Taxonomy (GTDB): domain Bacteria; phylum Actinomycetota; class Actinomycetes; order Streptosporangiales; family Streptosporangiaceae; genus DATFVJ01. Next base: position 73,252 of record CAVSEV010000016.1, read on the forward strand.
GCTGGTGACGCCGCGGCCGTCACCGTTGCGGGAACTCGCCGGTGAGCCGGGCGTGGTGGCCTTGTTCGAATCCGCAGCCATCTCACCGGCCGATCTGAGAACCGCGGTTGAAGGGTTTAGGGGGCCCGGCGTGGTGCTGATCGACGACGCGGAAATGACAAGGGACTGCGAGGCGGGCGAGGAGTTGTCCGAGATGATGACCTTCGGTGCTGACCGGCAGCGGGCGGTGGTGTGCGCCGGCAGCCCCGACGCCCTGTTCGCCGGCTTTGGCACCTGGCTGCTTGAGGCGAAGAAGGCGAGGCGCGGGCTGCTGCTGTCGCCGCAGGACTTCACTGAGGGGGACCTAGTCGGCGTGCTGCTGCCACGCGACCTGACCGGCGGCCACATGCAACCCGGCCGCGGGTACCTGCACCTCGGCGGCGGCGAACTGATCACTGTGCAGGTCCCATCCGGGTGAGGCCCGCCGTTGCGGGCCTGTCCGAGGTGACGCTGGTCATGCTCCCAGCCGAATGCGCCCGTCACCCCGGCGAAGCGAGCGTCACAGTGGCCAGCCCTCCTTCCGGTAGCCCATGTCCCAGAACATCCATTCGTAACGGCTTGACGTGCGGAAGTGCCGGTGCATTCGGGCGCGTTCTGGCGGTGCAAGGCCCGGGCCCAGCCCGTCGGTGACGGCCAGCACCCCCCGGACGATATCGCCGAACTCCTCGCCCCCGTACATGTCGATCCATCGCTGGTAACGAGGATCGGGTGAGCCGCGGCGCAGCAACTCCTTGCCGACCTCCCAGTAGATCCAGTAGCACGGCAGCACCGCGCCGACCCCCTCCGCGTATGACCCGCCCCTGATGGTGGCAAGGAGGTAGCTGGTGTAAGCGAGGGTGGTGGGGGCCGCTTCCGCGGCGCCGATCGTCGCGGGGTCGATGCCGAGGTCAGCCAGGAGCGACCCGTGGAGCGTCTGCTCCACTGCGACCACGCCTGCCGCGTGGCGAGCAAACATCTCCGTTCCCGCGGTGTCTGGTGCTCGGCTGGCCACGGCTGCGAGCGCCTCCGCATATCGCCGTAAGTAAAGGGCATCCTGCACGACATAGAACGCGAACGCGTCATGCGGCAGGCTGCCGTCGGTCAGCCCGCTGAGAAACGGGTGGGCCAGGATGGCGCTGTAGACCTCGGCAATGCCTTGCCACAACTCGCCGGTGAAGCTGTCGCTCATAGCGTTACTCCCTGGTACAGGGCGTGAACCGGGCCGTCGCCGCCGCCGAGCGCGGCGAGCCCGTGAGCCACCGCATCGCCTGCGACGCCGGCGGCCTGCCGGGCCGCCTCGACCAGCGGCAGCCCTGCTGCGAGCCCGGCGGCCAGCGCCGCCGAGTGCGTGCAGCCGGCCCCGTGCGTCGCGGCGACGGGGTGGCGGGCGACTGGAATGGCCACGTGATGGCACCCGTCGAAGAGGTGGTCGACCGGCTCGGCACCGTGTCCTCCGGTGACCAGGACCGCGGGGGCACCCATCGTGGCCAGGCGCTCGGCGAGCGCTGCGCGATCTTCGGTCACCATCAGCGTGAGCGCCTGAGCCTCGAGGAGGTTGGGCGTCACCACAGTGGCCAGCGGGAAGAGCCGCGCAACCAAGGTTTCGACAGCGTCCTCGCGCAGGAGCCGGCTCCCTGAGCTCGCTACCATGACCGGATCGACGACCAGCGGCAGGCGCCGCGGTGCCAGCGCCTCGGCGACGGCCTCTATCAGCGGCGCGGAGAAGAGCATGCCGGTCTTGGCGGCGTCGGCCCCTATGTCGTCGAGCACCGCGTCGATCTGCGCCCGCACGAACGCCGGTGGCACCTCATGGATGGCGGTGACACCCAGGGTGTTCTGCGCGGTTAACGCGACGATCGCCGACATGCCGTGAGCGCCGCAGCGGGCGAACGCCTTGAGGTCGGCCTGGATGCCGGCGCCGCCGCCCGAGTCAGATGACCCGATGGTCAGGACACGCGGCACGATCATGCTGGGCCCTCCGGCAGCCCGGCAAGGGGACTCGACGCGTAGGCGTGCCATCGGCGCGGAATGCGCCCGGCGGCCCGGGCGGCATGTCCGGCGGCTACCGCCAGCCGCATCGCGTGGGCCATATGCTCGGGATCGGCAGCGCGGGTGATGGCCGACGCGACCAGGACGGCGTCACATCCCAGCTCCATGGCAAACGCCGCGTCGCTGGCCGTCCCGATCCCGGCGTCGAGGATAACGGGGACGCTCGCCTGCTCCACGATCATCGCGATGTTGTGCGGGTTGCGCACGCCGAGGCCGGACCCGATCGGGGCACCGAGCGGCATGACCGCCGCGCAGCCTGCCCGCTCGAGCTGCCCGGCAAGGACCGGGTCGTCGTTGGTGTAAGGGAGCACGACGAACCCGTCACCGACGAGCAACCGGGCCGCCTCGAGCAGCTCCACCGGGTCGGGCAGCAAGGTGTGGTCGTCGGCCACCACCTCCAGCTTCACCCAGTCGGTGCCGAGCGCCTCGCGCCCGAGCCGGGCCGTGAACAGCGCCTCGCTCGCGGTGCGGCAGCCTGCGGTGTTGGGCAGGACGTGAACACCCGCCTGCCGCAGTGTGCCGAGCAGCGAGCCCGCCCCCGCGGGCGCTACCCGCCGCATGGCGACGGTAGTGACAGCGGTGGCGGAGGCGTCGAGAACGCGCCTCAGTACGTCCAGGCTCTGCACGCCCCCGGTCCCGACGATGAGCCGGGAAGTCAGGGTACGGCCGGCGAGCACCCATGGTTCCCCAGCCCGCCCGGCCCAGCCATCCGCGGCCGCCGGGACCGGTCCGGCCGCTGACCCGTTCAGCAGCTCTGCGTCGGTCACGTCATCCTCCCTGCACAGCCGTGACGACCTCAACCTGGTCGCCGTTAAGAACCAGCGTGCCGGCCCAGCAACGGCGCGGCACGACCTCGCCGTTGACGGCGGCCGCGACACCGGTCGCGAGTTCGGTGACCGTGCCGACCAAATGCCCGACCGTCGTGCCGGCCGGTACCTCGCGCGGCTGCCCGTTGACGGTCACCTGGACGGTCACTATGCCCTCGCCCGGGCGGTCAATCGTTGCGGCGTGAACGGCTCCCATTCCTGCGCTGGCCGCTGCCCGGTGAGGTATGCGACGGCGGCGTCCGCGGTTACTGGCGAGAGCAGGATGCCGTTGCGGTAATGCCCGGTCGCCACCAGCAGCCCGTCGAGGCCGGTGGTGCCCACGACCGGCCCATTGTCGACGGTCCCTGGCCGCAGGCCGGCGCAAGCCTCAGCAAGGATCAGTTCGCTCGTCACGGGGAGCACGCTCATGGCGTCATGGAGCAGGTCGTGAACGGCTCCCGCGGTCACCGTCCGGTCGGACCCGCGCTCTTCGCATGTGGCGCCCACGATCATCTCGCCGTCGGCCCGCGGCACGACGTAGACGTCTGCCCCGCGCACCATTGCCCGCACCGTGTGGCTGATGACGGGCGGCATCCCTGCGGGGATGCGCAGGCGCAGCAACTGCCCCTTGACGGGCCGGACCGCGCCGCGCATCGCCTCCGGCAGCCCCGCAACCCCGCCCGACCAGCATCCGGCGGCGACGACGACGGTGGCACAGTCAACCGCACCGAGCGCACTGCCGTCAGCGAGCCGCACGCCGCAGGCCCGCCCGCCGCGGGCGCGCACCCGCACGACGCGGTCACGCACTGTCCGCGCCCCCGCAGCCCGCATCGCCTTGCGCAGCCCGGCGGCATAACGCCGGTTGTCGACGGACCAGTCGCCCGCGAACAGGACGCCACCGCGCACATCCGGTGCGAGGAACGGCTCGAGCCTGCGGCACGCCTGGCTGTCCAGCTCTTCCGCGTCGAGCCCAGCCGACCGGCGGAAGGCGGTCAGCCGCATCAGTGCCGCATGGTCACCGGGGTCGTACGCCACAGCAAGCGTGCCTTCGCGGCGCAAGCCGACATTATGGCCGGTCGCCTCCTCAAGTTCCGCCGTGAATGAGGGAAACCGCTGGGCGGCCAGCAGGTTGAGCCGAAGCAGCGCGTCCTCGCCGAACAAGCTCTCCGACACCGGCGCGAGCATCCCGGCGGCCACCAGAGACGCAGCGTCACCACACTCGGGGTCCACGACGACGACATCGAGCCCAGCGGATGCGGCACGCCAAGCGATCGCGGTGCCGATGACACCGCCACCTGCGACGACGACGTCGGCGGTAACGGCCAAGAGCGCTCCCTTCGCCGGTATTACCCGGATCAGGTACGACGGTCGGAGGCGATCCGCCTCCCTCTCAGCCCCTGCACGGGGCTCCCGTGGTCGGTATGTGCCGACAACTCACCTTAGCCCATGCGGTTTCCGGCGCGGGAGGTGGTTGGATGGCGCGATGACAGATCACTCGACACCGGCGACCGCGCGGCAGCCGCACGAGGCGGCGCCCGCTCAGCCGGCCGGGGCACCATCAGCCGGCGCGCGAGCGCGGTTGGCGGACGCGCGGCTCTACCTCTGCACCGACGCCCGACGGCCGACCGGTGACCTGCTGCATTTCCTCGACGGTGTTCTCCGCGCCGGGGTGGACATCGTGCAGCTACGGGAGAAAGGACTCGAAGCGCGCGAGGAACTCGAGCTGCTCGAGGTATTCGCCGACGCATGCCGGCGGCACGGCCGGCTGCTGGCGGTAAACGATCGCGCAGATGTCGCCCTGGCGGCGGGCGCCGATGTGCTCCACCTGGGTCAGGACGATCTACCGGTGGCGGTTGCGCGGCGCGTCCTGGGCCCGCACCCGTTGATTGGCCGCAGTAGTCATGGTCCCGCCCAGGCCGACGCGGCGGCGAGCGAACCCGGGGTCGACTACTTCTGTACGGGGCCGGTGTGGGTGACACCGACCAAGCCTGGGCGCCCGGCGACCGGCCTTGGGTTGCTGGCCCATGTCGCACGCCGGCGACCAGCCCGTCCCTGGTTCGCGATCGGCGGCATCACCCTCGGCCGGCTCGACGACGTCCTCGCCGCGGGGGCCACCCGGATAGTCGTGGTCCGTGCCATCACCGAAGCCGACGATCCTGCCGCCGCAGCACGCGCGTTCACCCGGCGGCTGCGCAGCGCCGGGTAGTTTCATCACCCCCACCAGTGCGGCTGGAACGTTACGTCCGCTCAGCTCTTTCAAGGAGCTGCCCAGCTAGCTGATGGCGTAGCCGGGCATCCCGGCCGCAGCAGGTGCGCAGGGCAGCCCTGAGACGCAGAACCGCCAGCAGGCGCTGGCCCTGCTGGCGGTGCCCAGCGAACCGGCGGGTCTGGGTGAGCGCCCCATTTCTGCGGCCTTCAGCCGGCGGCTTTCTGCGGCCTTCAGCCGGCGGCTCCGTGGCCGACGGCTCGAACAGCATTTTCACCGTCACCTCACCGGCGGGGATCTTCTCGGTCGAGGTCTGCTTGTAGGTGTCCACACCGAGGAACGAGTAGGTGTGGTTCAGCTTCCCGTTACTGTCGATCCACAGCCCGAACCCGCCGATGAAGTCGGCGTTGGCCACGAGCACCCGCCGATCCCGTCGACAACCCTGGGCTCGGGCAGCCCTACGGCATCCAGGACAGTCGGGCCGATGTCGATGCAGTGGGTGAATTGCGTGCGCACCTCGCGGCCGGCCTTGATCCGGCCCGGCCACGCGACGACCATCGCGTTCCGTGTGCCGCCCAGGTGGCTGGACATCTGCTTGCCCACTGGAACGGGGTGTTGCCGGCGTGGGCCCACGCCGCCGCGAAATGCGGTGCCGTGTGATCGCCGCCCAGGGCGTCGATACCGCCGTACTGGCTCGATGAGGGCCAGCTGCTGCTCGGGTTCGAGCACCACGCCGTTGAGGAAGGTCATCTCTTGAACGAGCCGGTTCGCCACCCGTCCGCTGGCCGCGATGTGCCTGGCCTTCCAGCTATCGGAGGCGACGGCCACATACAGCCGCCGTCCGGCGGTCGCGTACACCACTCCGCTGGACCGGGGCTCCCCAGTCGGCGTGACATAGCTCACAACCGCGAACGAGGCCCCGGCGAGAGCGCACCAGACCTGTTCGCTGGTCAGGCGAGCCGCGATCGGTTCCCTGTCGCTCCCGGCCGCAGCGCTGGCAGCAGGTTCGCTGCCGCTACTCACTCTCGCTTCGTCATGCTCACTTGCTGTCGCCACGGTTGTGCCGGCTTATGGGAGCGCTCGCGGCCATAGCGGTCCACCTGATCGCCGATAGTGAACAAAGCGATGCCGATCTCGATACCGGATGCGAGTGCAAGCAGCATCACCCGGTCTCCCTTCTGCATCCGCCCCTCCTGCAGGTATTTGTGCAGGGCCACGAACAACGTCGTCGACGACGTGTTGCCGTACTCTTCGAGGTTGACAACCACGTGCTTCGGTTTGGCGCCGAGGCGACGGGCGAACTCTTCCGTGCCTTTGCGGATGGCCCTGGCCGAAGTCTGATGGGGAATCAGATAATCGATGTCGGCCAGATCGATGCCGGCTTCGCCGATCACCTCGGCAACCAGCGGCGCCATGTCCTCGATCGATACATTGTGAATTTTCCTTGCCTGGGTGTACATCTGAGCGCCCGGGCCCACGGTGCTGGGGAAGGCGAGGCACAGGCGGCTGTGCTCGGCAAGGGTCGTGAAGCCGATGATGTCGATGCCAGGAGCGCCCTCGGGCGCCCGTTCCACGATGACAGCGGCACCCGCGTCACCCACCGTGAGCGACGCGAGCTGCTTGCTAAGGACAGAGCGGATCTGCTTCGCAGCGTTCCAGCTCAGGTGTGAGATGTATTCTCCGGAAACCACCATCCCGCACTTGATCTCACCTCGCGCGACGAGATCCTGCAGGAGGAACACCCCGGTCAGCATGCCTGCGCACGCGTTCGAGATATCGAAATTCACTGCCCGCGAGGCGCCGATCGCCTGCTTGATATACAGGCTGAGCGCTGGCTCGAACGACTGCGAGGACCCGCTCCTGGACCGGGTGATGCTGCTGCTGATCACCATATCGATGTCTTGCGCCTCATGCTGCGAATGAGACAGGCAGTCGCGGGCAGCCCCGACAGCCAGGGTGTAGGAGTTCTCGCCGGGCCCGACGACGTGACGTTCGTGGATACCGACAAGCCGCTCCAGCTGGATGTGCGTGCGGTGCTTGGTCCGGCTCATCAGTTCCTTGGTCGTCAGGGTGCGCGCGGGCAGCTTCACGCCGACGCTCTCGATCCGGCATCCCCAGGAGGCGCCGGAGCCGGGAGACTCAAGTGCCATCCAATGGTCAGCCTGCTTTTGCTGGATTTCGGCCACCGGGTACTCCTCCTCTTGCATATGACGCAAGACATTCACGGATGAATAATGTTCTCCTTGGATGGCGGCGGGTAGGGGCGAACGTCATCGGCTCTGGGCCAGCGACTCCTCGAGAACAGGCAGGGCCGGCACGGACGGATCTGAACGTCCAACCTTGCCTGCTGAGCGCGCGTTGGCTTTTCGTCCTGGACCTACCCTGTCCGGTGAGAGGACTATGCCGGCCGAGGCCCCGCATGGTTCCCCGTACGGACATCACGCGATGAGGAGGCAGCGATGGCAGTGATCAGGTTTGAGCCCTTCCGCGACCCTTTTGAGCGCCTTATGGCCATGGCCGCGAGCGGGACGCGTGCCCCGCTCGGCATGCCCATGGACGTCTACCGCGCCGAGGACGGGAGCTACCACGTCGAGGCCGACCTGCCCGGCGTCGACCCCGACAGCGTTGAGGTGACCGTCGAGCATGGCACGTTGACGATCCGGGCCGAACGGACGCCGAACTACGGCGAGAGCGAGCAGCTCATCGTCGCCGAGCGGCCCCAGGGGTCGTTCACCCGGCAGCTGTCCCTGGGCGAGGGCGTGGACTCGGAGAAACTCACCGCCGGCTACGCCGACGGTGTCTTGCACCTGACCATCCCCGTGTCACCCAAGACCCAGCCTCGCCGGATCGAGATCACCCGTGCGTCCGGTGGCAGCCGTACCATCTCGGGCAGTACCGCCGAGCAGGGTGAGGGACCCAGCGGAGGCACCGGCGGCGCCGGCTGAAACGTGAGGCCGCTCGGGCCGCGGCCGCGCAGCCTTGTCTCGGTCAGCAGCACCACGAGGAGGTTGCGGGCCGGGGTGAACGGGAGCGGGTCCAGGGCGGCGCCGAACTCGAGCTGGGCCATCACGAACTCGGGATAAAGCGGGCTACCAGGCTTCAGTAGCTGATGGCCGATCAGAGGCGGCGGGTACTGAGCCGCTGGGGTTACAACACTCTTACTTTTCGCTGAGTACCGATTGTGTTCACATGGTGACGGTGTACTCCTCTGCACATGGCGATGATAACAGAAAGCGAGATTACGACTACATTTAGTAGTAGATTGATCTCTTTGGGGGACCTTGACCGGCAAGCATTGATGACCGCTTTCGCCCGCCTCGGCGAGACAGGCGAGAAGGGAGTCGCCTACTTCTACGGTCGGCTGTTCGCCGCCAACCCCCACCTCCGCGGCCTGTTCCCAGCCTCGATGGATTACCAGCGAGACCGGCTCATGCGGGCACTGGTGCGGATCACCGAGTCCCTCAGCAACCAAGGCGCCCTGGACGAGTACCTCGCCCAACTGGGCCGGGACCACCGCAAGTACGGAGTGGAAGCTGAGCACTACACCCCAGTCGGGCAAGCCCTCCTTGCCACGTTCGCCAAATTCGCCGGCGACGCCTGGACGCCCGCCGCCGCGGACGCCTGGCTCGCCACTTACCAGCACGCCGCTGAGGTGATGATCAAAGCGGCTGACGAGGCCACCGCTCATACCCCGGCCCGGTGGCGTGCCGAAGTCGTACAGCACGACCGCCGCGGCCGTGACCTGGCCGTCGTCACTGTCCAGCCGGAGAGCCCTGTCCCCTACCAGGCCGGGCAGCACTTAAGCGTCCAGACGGCCCGCTGGCTCCGCGTCTGGCGCCCCTACTCGGTGGCTAACGCGCCAAGCGAGGACGGGCGGATTCAGCTGCATATCCGGGCCGTGACCGGCGGATGGGTCAGCACGGCCCTCGTGCAGTACACCAAACCCGGTGACGGGCTCATTCTCGGTCCCGCCGCCGGCACCATGACCGCCCCCCCACCGTCCGCGCAGCCGATGCTGTGCGCGGCCGGAGGCACTGGCCTCGCCCCGATAAAGGCGATCGTTGAGGAGACCATCCGTGGCGCATCACCCGGTGACCGCCGCCCAGTCCAGCTCTATGTTGGGGTCCGCAGCGCGGGCGACCTGTACGACATGGGCGACCTGTGGTTCTTCCAGAAGTGTCACCCATGGCTGGACATCATCACCGTCGTGGAGCAACGGTTTGGTGGCGGCCCGGGCCGCGGCCGGCTGCACGAGGTCATTGCCAGGCAGGCCCCGCTCGATGACATGCCAGCCGCCTACCTCGCCGGCCCAGCAGCGATGGTGGAACGAACATTGCAGGTCCTCACCACCGCAGGGCTGCCGGGCGCCCAGATCCGCCACGACCTGGCCGCGCTCAGGGCCCGGGGCAACCTTCCCATGTGATGGCCGGGCAAGGACCAGGATCCCGCTGAGCTGTCCGCGGCCGACGGGCAGGTGCTGCGGGAGCGGGCTGGGGCGGGGCTAGGGAGGGCGCTGCCCCGGGTCAGGCGAGCGCGAGAAACAGCTTTTCTAGCTGTTCCTCGCTCATGGGCGGGTTGTCGCCGTCGTTGAGGCACTGCCGCATCCCGCTTGCCACGATCTTGAAGCCGGCCCGGTCCAGCGCCTTCGACACGGCAGCGAGCTGGGTCACGATGTCGGTGCAGTCACGCCCGGATTCGATCATTGCGATCACCCCGGCCAGCTGCCCCTGAGCCCGGCGCAGCCGGTTGAGCACCGCGCCCATCGCCTCCTCGTCGACCTTCATCAGGAGTCCTCCCCTTGCGCCATCCACCTCATGTTACCCCAGGGGGTATATCTCCCAAGGTGCCTTCCCCGCGCTGCGGCGGGTCAGGCGAGCGCGATGGTGATATCCGGCTCCTGCCGCAGGGTGTTGTGCACGGTGCAGTGCGACGCCACGGCCAGCAGCCCGGGCTGGCGCTTGACCGGGACACCAGGCGCCACGATGCGCAGCCGGATGGCACCGACCCGCGCGGGACGGTCGGTGGCCATCGTGAACTCGGCCACCACCACCAGCCCGTCTCGGTCCAGCCCATGCCGGGCCAGGTAGCGGCCGGAGTAGAACGCGACACACGAGGCGAGCGCGCCGACGAGCAGTTCCGTCGGGGTCACCGCCGCATCCCGGCCACCCGCATCGGCGGGCTGATCGACCAGAACCGTATGGCCACGCGTGGTGATCACGTACGACTCGCCGCCAGCGTGCGCCACCGCGATCCGCCCCGCTTCGGCTGGGCCTGACCCCTCGTCGTGCTCGGCGGCCGCGGCCTGCGCGAGCAGTACCGCGGCGAGCCGGCGCGCCTCCGTCACGGTCAGCGCGGCCCAGGTGCCGTCGCTGCCACCAGGCCTCTGCCCGATCTCCAGGCTGACGCGCTGCACCGGCCGATGCCTGTCACCAAGGACAAGCCGCCCGGCCCGCACTTGCCGCCCGCATGTCGTCAGGAAGCTTTGGTGCTCGAATCGGCGGTCGGCCCCGGACGCCTGAATGGTCATCGTGTGCCTCCTCGATCCCCAGGACCGCCCGCAGTTTGGCGGCCGGTTGACGTTGCGCAGCCGTTAGGGATCATTATTGTGCCAGATACCCAAGGGGGTATAGCTACAACAACGTCGGTTACACCGTGCCGATTCCCGGTCAGCCCGGCTGGCCGGCGCTGGCAGGACGAAGCGCGCCGTCGTCGTCGACGTCGCTGAGCACGGCCGTGAGGCCCACGCGGAGCATCTTCCTGCGGACGGGGCCGAGGACTAGCTTCGCGAGGAGGAACCCGCCTATGCCGGTGAAGCCCGTGTGGTCGTACGTGAAGCGCGTGCCGCCCGCGTGCGGTTCGAGCCGGTAGGTGACAAACGTCGCGTCGCCGTTCTCGTCGCCGGCCCACGAGTAGCGGAGCAGGGATGGTTCGCGTGCCTCGAGGACCTCGCAGTCGACGATCCCGCGCCAGCCTGGCCGCGGCTTCGCGACGAACCGGAACCGCGTGCCGACTGTGGCCGAGAAACCCTCGGGTCGCGCCCCTTGGCCCGTCGAAGGTCCACAGCGGGATGAGCACCGGGTCGGTCACGGCACGCCAGACCTTGGTGGGGGGATGCGTAGTCACGCACGATGCGGAAGTCGCTCATAGGGACTCCTCGGGCTGTGGATAGCGGACCAGTTTATTATAGCTGCTAGAAAATTACCGTAACAGAATTTATGCGGGGACTAGACTATGCTGAGTGGATGAGCAGGCGCACGGTGGACTGGACGGCGCTGACCACCCCGGGGACGGGGGCGCCGGAGGCCGAAGGGCTGCGGAAGCGCAAGAAGCGCCTGATGCGCCAGCAGTTGTCCGACACGGCGACACAGATGTTCATGGAGCGGGGCTTTGACGCCGTGCGCGTGTCGGAGGTCGCCGAGGCGTCCGGGGTGTCGGAGAAGACGGTCTTCAACTACTTCCCCACCAAGGAGTCGCTGGTCCTGGACCGCTTGGACGCCACGATGGCCGCGCTGCGGACCGGCCTGGCCGAGCCCGGGGTCCCGCCGGTCGAGGCGGCGCTGCGGATCCTGGACGGTGAACTGGGCGCCATGACGTCCTGGCTGGCCACCCAGGACGACCCGGTCCAGGCCAGCGCCATGATCCAGCGCTTCGGCACGCTGATACGGGCCACACCCTCATTGCGGGCCCACCAGAGCGACATGATGAACCAGTTCGTCGCCGTGGCCGCCGCGATCCTGGCCGAGCGGGCCGGGATGAGCGCGGACGACCCGGAGCCGCAGATCGCGGCCACCGCACTGCTCGGCCTCTGGCACATCCAGTCCCAAGGCCTGCGGAAATACCTGGACGGCAGCCGCACACCCGCACAGGTCCACCAGGCAGTGACCGCCAAGGTCCACCGCGCAGCCCGGCTCATCGACACCGGACTGAGCTCGTTCGCGGCCTTCACGCCTGATAGGGACCCACAACAGGGCACCCGGGCCACCGCCGAGCCTGCCGAGCAGGCTGCGCACGCGTGACGACGGACACCACCGAGGGCAAGCTAAGGTTTCGCGCGACCCCATCCGTCCACCTCAGCGGCCAGGCCTAAGGAACCGGTGCCGTCGGCGAGCACTCCGGTCAGCTTGTAGTCAGCACATGGTCAGGCCGCCGCTGACCGACAGCGCCTGCCCGGTGATGTAGCCGGCCTCGTTGCCGGCCAGGAAGACCACGAGTGGCGCGATGTCCTCGGGACGGCCGACGCGCCGCAGCGGGATCGCCCGCGCGAGCGAGTCATACAGCCGCTGGTCGAATTCGGCGACCTGATCGAGCAGCGCCGTGTCGGTCGGCCCCGGGCACACGCAATTGACGGTGACGCCGGCCGAGGCGATCTCCCGTGCCAGGGCCTTGCTGAAGGCGATTACGCCGCCCTTCGTCGCCGAGTACACGACCTCACCGCTTGAGCCCACCTTCCCGGCGTCCGAGCTGATGTTGATGACCCTTCCCCAGCCCCGGTCGAGCATCCCGCCGACGGTGGCGTGGCACACCGCGATCGGCCCGACCAGATTGACCGCGATCAGTCGCTGCCAGGTCTCCTCGTCGCTGTCGGTGAAACGCTGGATGCGGTCGATCCCGGCGTTGTTCACCACGATGTCCGGTGGCCCGAGCTCCCTGGACACCCGCGCTACCGCCGCCGCGACAGCGACGGTATCCGCCACATCAATGGGTACGGCGACCGCGGCGCCGACCGCGGCGCCGTCCGCGGCGCCGTCCGTGATGCCGTCCGCCACGTACGCGGCCGCAGCATTGTCCAGATCGGCGACTGCGACAGCGGCCCCGGCCGCCGCCAACGCCCTGGCTATCGCCGCCCCGATCCCCCTGCCCGCCCCGGTGACCAGGGCGACGCGCCCGTTGAGGTCCACCGTCCCCCCGCCGATCATCGAACACGGTTTGCGGGCCGTCGCCCTCGAGCAAATGCCGGCAGCCGCCGGCTTCAGCACCGCCGCCGCGACGCCGGCCCCGGACGGTGACTTCCGCCTTCCACCGTCGTAAGCCACATAATGCACTAGCCACATAATGCACTTGGATGTGGCCGCACGTCTCATGGTGACGCTGCGGAGTCCCTGAATAAGCACGGATGCGCGCGCCGGCAGGACAAAGCTGAGGAGCGCTGTGACCGCTTCGAGGAGTTGCACCAGCTGTGGTCCGGCGAGCAGCTACCAGCACGGGAACAGGAACGCGCCTTGATGAGCCGCTTCGAGCTACTCGGGCACTTCGTAGATCGCTGTCGCCGCGCCGGGCGGTCCTGGTCGGAGATCAGCAACGCGCTCGGCGTCAGCAAGCAAGCTGTGCACAAGCGCTTCTCTGGGGCCCTGGCCGGCCGGATCATCTCCTCCGGATCGCCCCTCACCCTGGAGCGCTGCACCGCTCGCGCACGCAACACCTTGTCCGCGGCATCCCACGCCGCGCGTTCGCTCGGAGCCGGGAGTGTCGGCTCTGAGCACCTCCTGCTCGGCCTGTTCGACGAGCCTGACGGTCTCGCCGCCGAAGCGCTGTCGGCGATGAAGGTCAGCCGCGCCGCGGTCGAGGCTGCCGTGCACGGCGCCAGCCCGTCGCAGGGGACCAAGCGCCCGCAGGCCACGGCCGGCCCGGCTGGCACCGCCGCGCCGCCGGGGCTGCCGTTCTCGCCGGAGGCTGCCGCCGCCCTGCGTGATGCCCTCGCCGAGGCACTCGATCGGGCGCACAACTACGTCGGCACGGAGCACCTCCTGCTCGGCCTGTACCGCAATCCAGGCAACCGGGCCGCGAAGATCCTCGACACTCTGGGCGCCGGCCCTGCGGAGGCGGAGGTCCGCATCAGCGAGATGCTGCGCGGCTTCAGCCCGCGCTGCTGACGGCTCCGCCGGGAAAGGCGGTGCCCGTACCCGGCGCGCCGAAGGCAGGCCATGTGGGCGATCCAGGCATCCACACGTCCCCTATTCGGCCCCTGTGCCACGGTCCGTCCAACCCGGTAGCAGATCTTTAATGGCGCGGTGCGGCGGTGCCGGATCTGCCAAGCCTGCTAGCCGGCCGCGACTATCAGGACCGAGGATTCCATCCGATTTCATGCGAACACATGTACGAAACTGTGATCCTTCGATAAACTGTTCTATGTACTTGTTTTGGCCAGCCGGCTCGCGGGAGGTGAGCTCATTGCCGACGACTTTTCCGGCGGCGAGCTCACCTGGCGTGGTGACCTCGACCGGCGAGCCCTTGGCGGTCAGCGGTACGGCACTGATGGCCGGTGGGCTTGCGGAGCAGGGAATCTGGCTGTGCGGGAGCGGTGCACTGCCCGGCGGGCTGGCCGGCGCGCCGGGCCGGATGGGTTTCCAGCAGGGCGGCCTGCTGGAAACGCTGCGCCCGGGCCCGGAGCTTGCCGTCTTCCTGCAGGACCCGGTATGCGCCGGCCCGGGCATTCCAGGCAGCGGCGCCGGTGACGCGTATCGGCGCGAAGACGCGGCCGCATCCGGTGCTGGCCGCCGCGATGTCACCGGCGCCGGCGGGGATGGCGCGGCTGCTGACGGGACAGCCGGAACGCTGGGCCTGCTGGGTGATGACGCCCTGACCGGGGTGGTTCGCGGCTGGCGCCGGCTGGGGTCGTGGGCGGCGGCGATGGAGCACGCGGCGGTCGCGGAGCTTGCGGGCCGGCGCATCGGCGAGGCACGGGCCGAAGGCTGCTGGACGATGGAGGCCGGCCGGTACGCGGCCGCCGAAGTAGCGGCCGCGCTCACCCTGACCCGGACGGCAGCGGAGAGCCTGGTCGATCGCGCGCTTGCACTCCAGGAACTGCCAGCCACCCGGGCCGCGCTGGCCGCCGGGCAGATCGACGTGCCGAAGGCACTGGCGATCGTCAATGGCGTGACCGGGCTGACCAGCGAACTGGCGCGCGCCGTTGAGCAGCGGGTGCTTCCGGCTGCCCCCGCCCAGACCACCGGGCAGCTGCGGGCGGCGGTGACCAGCGCCGCGCTCGCCGCCGACCCCGCCGCCGCGGAAAAACGGCGCGCCCAGGCCGAACGGCGGGCGCGGGTGGAACAGCAACCAGAGCCGGACGGCGTCAGCGCCACCCTGGCCGGGCGGAACCTGCCCACCGCCGACGCCGCGGCTGCCTGGAACCGGATCACCGCTATCGCCAAGGCGTTGCAGGCCGACGGTGCACAGGGCGGCATGGATCTGCTGCGCGCCCAGGTGTTCCTGGGCTTGCTGCTCGGCCGCCCCGCCGCGGCCCAAGCCCACGATCCAGCGCCGCACGCACCGCCCGAAGCACAGCCCCGACGCACAGCCCGAGCAGGGCCCGACGCACGGCCCGACGCACAGCCAGGTGCAAAGCCGAACGCAGAACCTGCGCGGGAACCCGCAGCAGGACCTGACTCACGGCGCGATGCTGCGCCCACCGGTCCAGTTACGCCCACCGGCCCAGGTACGCCCGCCAGCCCGGTTACGCCCGCCGGTCCAGGTACGCCCGCCGGCCAGGTTACGCCCGCCGGTCCAGGTACGCCCGCCGGTCCGGGTACGCCCGCCGGTCCAGGTACGCCCGCCGGTCCAGGTGCGCCCGCCGGTCCAGGTGCGCCCGCCGGTCCAGGTGCGGCCGCCGGTCCAGGTGCGCCGGCCGGTCCAGGTGCGCCGGCCGGCCCAGGTACGCCGGCCGGTCCAGGTGCGCCCGCCGGTCCGGGCGACGGCGGTGAGGCATGCCTGGACCCGCTGGATGCGTGCGCGGCCGGCGGTTGCGGGTCCGGCCGGCTCCATAGCGCCGGCCTCTCACCCGGACCTGGCCTTCCGGGCGCGGTCACGCGTCCGCAGGATCTGCCTGCCGGGCTGCGGCGGGTGCCCGCGGGCAACGGCGGCGCCCATGTCCGTCCGTTCACCGCGCCGGACCGGCCGGGACTGACCGGATCGGTAAACCTGACCGTGCCGCTGACCACGTGGCTCGGCCTTACCGGCACTCCCGGCTACCTGGACGGATTCGGGCCCGTCACTGCCATCACCGCTCGCCAGATCGCAGCCGCCGCCGCGAACAGCGGCGCCACGAAATGGTGCGTCACTGTCACCAACGAGGACGGGTGGGCGATCGGGCACGGCTGCGCCACCCGCCGGCGAGTGCGAATGCCCCGCGGCCCAGACCCAGGCCCAGCAGACCCAGCAGACCCAGGCCCCAGCCCAGGCCCAGCAGACCCAGCAGACCCAGGCCCCGGCCCAGGCGCAGCAGACCCAGACCCAGGCCTAGCAGCCCCAGACCGAAGCCCAGGCGCAGGCGCGAGCGCACGCCTCGAAGGCCCGGGCGCACGCCCTGACCCCGGGCAACGCCTGAGCCTCGGTGATCCAGCCAGTCCCGGCGGCTGGCAGCTCATGATCAAGGTGAATCCGTTGACGCTTGGCGCTTGTTCACATGAGCGCGAAAGCCCGGGGTATCAGCCCACGTCCTCGCTGCGCCATCTGATCGAAATCCGCGATCGCACGTGTGCGTTCCCAGGTTGCAGGTGGCCAGCGGCACGTTGTGACAAAGACCACACCGTGCCGTATCACAAGGGCGGCCGGACGTGCTGGTGCAATATCGCCCCGCTCTGCCGGTTCCATCACAAAGTGAAACAGGCGAACGGGTGGGAACTTGCGCAACCAGAACCGGGAATCCTGATCTGGACGGCGCCATCCGGCTGGACCTACCGCGTCACCCCATATGCGCGTCCCCGATAACGCAAGAGCCCCCGCGAGATCGACAACCCTGCCGGCATTGCCGCCAGTCCGTCGCGGAAACCCTCAGGCAGCAGGGGGCGCGCGTGGATGTCCGGCCGATCGGCGAGATCGACGACCTGGGCTATGAGGACTATGAGGACTATGAGGACTATGAGGACTATGAGGACTATGAGGACTATGAGGCGTTCGTGATCGGTAGCGCGGTCTACTTCGGGTTCTGGCGTGGCAAGCCAAACGCTTAGGCCCGGGCACGGCGCAGCAGAGGCGTGTCTGCACGCGGCAGCCGCCTATCGAAGAAGGTATTCACCCGTCAGGCAGAGGTCACCGGCATCGCTGACCGGACAGCGAGCCGGCGCCAGGCCGCATCCGGCGCAGCCATCACTGAAGTCAGCCGCACCGAAATGCTGACCGCACGCACGCCTCGGCCGCCGCGACGGCGCGCTAGCGCCTTGATATACCGAGAGCATGGCTTCCGATTCCCTGCCCGGCCAGATGCGATCGGCCGCGACCGTACTTCTGAAGGCCCTTGAGGGCGGGCAGCATGCGCTCGCGGCACGCGCATTCACAGACGATGCCGCGCGGCGGTGGCTGGAATACCGCCCGCGGCCCCGCCCCGGTGCGTGCATCGCGGAGATGAGCTCCGCAGCCCGCAAGGCCGCCCACCGTCTGCTGGCTACCGCGCTGAGTGACCACGCCTATGCGCAGGCGATGACGATCATCGCCCTGGAAGAGGTGCTCGACCGGCGTGAGCAGTGGCAGCGCGGCCGGCACAGTGGCGACTACTGGGTGGCTGTCTTCGGTGACCCGGCCGGCGACGAGCCGTGGTCATGGCGATTCGAAGGCCACCACCTGTCGGTGACGATGACCCTGATAGGCGATGAGATTTCCCCCGCCCCGATCTTTTTTGGCGCCGACCCGGCATGCGTCAGCTACACCGGCAAGCCGGTGTCCCGGCCGCTCGCCCCGGAGGAAGACCTGGCGCGGGCGCTGCTGAAGGCCCTAGGCCCAGCTGAACGGGCCACTGCCGTAGTGTCACAGGATGCTCCGGGCGACATCCGCACGGGCACCAGACCCCACGCCGGGGACGGCATCGAGCCGCGCGGCGTTGGCTCCGCCCGGCTCGGCCCTGCGCCACAGGCCGTGCTGAGCCAGCTCGTCGCGCTCTACCTCGACCGGCTTCCCGCCGAGCTGGCCGCCCGCGAGGCCGCCCGGATCGCCACCGGCGAGCTGTCCTTCGCGTGGGAGGGCCCAACCACGCCAGGCACACGGCACTACTACCGGGTGCAAGGCAACGACCTGCTCATCGAGTACGACAACACGACCGACGATGGCAACCATGCCCACACCGTGCTGCGCCGCCCCCGCAGCGACTTCGGTGACGACGTGCTGGCCGGGCACTACCAGCAAGCCCACTCCTGACCTGCTCCGAACCCGGCGAGCACATCGCCATCACCGGCTGCCATTGCCGCCAGCTTGCCTGGTTGCCGGCGTGGGCTGCCGTTGCCGTCCACACTCTGCTTGGTGTGATCTTGCTACCCCCCTATGGGGGCATGAGCGGCAGCCCACGCCGTCTCTAAGCTGCCTAGCAGCCGTCGTACGGTGCCCAGTTGGACGCACCGCCCTGGGCGATGGCGTTGGAGAACACCTGGTCTTGCTGGGCCGGGCTGGCGTTCCCGAAGTCGGCAGGGTTGCCGCCGTATGCTGCCCATGTGCTGGCGCTGAACTGGTACGCGCCGTAGTAGCCACCCGAATTCGTCACCTGGTAGTTGCCACCAGACTCACGGGCCCGCACGCACGAGCCGAACGAACCGCCCGGTGCAGCGCCGCCCTGAGACGCCGCCGGAGCCTGGGGCGCTGCCGGAGCCTGGGGCACTGCCGCCGGCGCGTTTACTGGCGCGGTGGTGACCGGCTGAGTCGCCGCCGGAGCCTGCTGGACCGGAATCGACTGGATGGCCACAGGAGCCGCAGGCGCCGGCGCCGGGATCACCTTGCCCATCTCGCCGTGCGGCGCGAGCTTCACCGTGAGCCGCTCACCTGGAGTGATGTGGTCTGGGTAAGCGCCGACGACCTTGACGTTGGTGGCGTAGAACCTCGGCCAGAGGCCAGCGTGACCGAACAGCCGGCCCGTGATGGCCGATAGCGAGTCGCCCGGCTTGACCGTGTAGGCGGCGGGCCTTCCCTGTGTCTTCGAGAAGCTCGCGTGGTCGTTGTGAACTGTCGCGAGGGGCTCGGCCGATGCGAGCCCGCCGACGCCGTGGCTCGCGGCGGTGGCGGTCGTAGCCCGCCCGGGTGCGTTGGCCATCGTGCTCGCGCTGGCCGCTGTGCCTGAGGCGATGGCGGCCACGGCGATGGCCCCGCCTGCTACTGCGGCGGTGCGTGTGGAGAACTTGCGATTAGATGTCCTCTTACTGGACAACATGACCCTTCGGTCGTGCACGTATTGTGCTCGGCTTCCACCCATGGGCACATGCCCGCCACCAGCGGAAGTGGTGGCTCAGGCATCGGCGTGCGCACTTGTCGCGGGTCAGGGCGACGGGCCACTTTGGCAACCTCGCGCACGCTGGGTGCTGGAAATCGCCACTATGCCAAAATTCAGCCCAAAAGATACCTAAAAACCAGAATAAGCGCTGTGACCTAAGTCGTACCGATTAATAATCACCTGCCCGGATTCGGCCCCACCTGCGTGTTTGCCGCCCGGAGCGGGCCGCGCCCAGCCGGATGTTACGTATATCACAATATGACAGAATCGACCAAATACGCGTACTCTGTGTAGTCATTTTGTGATGCGCACTGTGCCGCAACGGTCACATGAGGAGTCGCGATTCAAGCCGGAAACGGCCGCCAACGGGTGCGGTAGGAGCAAGCGGGCGGACCGACCGGATCTGGTTCGCCGCGCTGGTATCGCTTATACCGCTCATACCGTGCATTCGGTGTACCGAAGTCTTCCCCGCTGCACCCGCGACGCTCCTGGCCTGGCACCCCAAACTGGCTGCCGAAGTACGACATGGGCAAGCGGCGATCGGACCACTGCTCCCGAGTCGATGCGTTACTTACCGCACCCAGATTTCTGCGAGTTCGGCGTCGCCGGCCGACGATGAAATTGTGGGGCCATCCTTGGTGTGCCTTACCCGCCGCGGCGGCTGGCCTTGCTTAAAGCCGTTACGGTCGCGATCCAGCCCTCGCGGGCGCTGGGGTAAAGCGGTGCCCATCCAGTCGCGTTCCGGAACCGTGCGTTGCTGACGCGCAGCGAGCGGGTGAGCGACGTGAGGCGGTCGCCGAAAAGCAAAGCGGCCCTGCCCGGACCACGCAGCCACATGGCCTGGCCGGCGGCATCGGCGAGCGCGGCGGCGTACTGGCGCTTGGTCAGTGGCTCGTTATCGACCACGTTGAACGTCCCTGCGGGAGCATGCAGTGCCGCAGCGACAGCCGCGGCCGCGTCCGCCACGTGGATCGAGGAGACGTAGCTGTCCGGCGGGCCCAGGACGAGGCCGATGTGGTGGCGGGCCTGGGCGAGCATCTGCTCGCTGTGGGCGGCGCCAGGACCATAGAACCAGCCGAAGCGCAACACGATCCCCGTCCCACCGGCCTCGGTGAACCCGTTCGCGTTCGTCTCCGCGGCGATGTTGGCGCGGGCGATGGGGTAGGAGTCGATCGGCATATCCTCGTCGATCCAGCTCGCGCCGCGGTCGCAGTAGAGCATGCTGACTGACTCCTGGACCATCAGGCCAACACCGGCGTCGAGCGCGGCGCCTGCGACGGCGGCTGAGCCCTCGGTGCGAACACGGTCGTTGTCCCGCCATGCCCGCGCGCGCATGAACTGCGCCGTCGATGGGAGGGCAGAGGCCAAGTTGGTTATCGCGTCGTGCCCGGCTAACGCTGCCGCAAGCGCCGGCCGGTCGAAGATGGACACCGTCACGGCCTGCGCCCCTTGCCTGGTCAGCACAGCGGCCTTCTCTGGTGTGCGGGCGAGCGCGGTGACCGTGTGTCCCTGGCCGACCAGGACCGGGACCACATGGCCGCCAATCGCGCCGGTCCCGCCGGTGACAAATACCCTCATAGGTGTGAACCGTAGCCGCATATCGGCGGGCGGCGGCGTGGGGACAGACTGCGGACCTTCGCCCCTGGCCTGGCGCCCTGGCCCGTGGGCGAATGAGGTTCATGGAGGTCCGGTCGGGCGCGCCGCTACTCGCAGCCGAGCAAGAGGACGCCTGTGTCCTTGATCCCGAGCGGCCTTGCCGGGCGTGCATGGCAGCTTCCCCACGTGAATGTCCCTATGTCTACCTGCTCGATGACGACACCCGGCGCAGGTCACCGATGCCCCGATCCTGATGCTGGCCTGCTCGCCGGCCTATGGCGCGACCACGAACTGATCTACTCGCCGGTCAGCGGGCCGCGCCGCCGAGTTCCCGGCGCAGGGCAGCCGTCAGCACGGCCACATCGGGCAACCGGCTGGGATCGGACAGCACGGTGATCCGCAGCGTCCCGGCATAGGACAGCGCACCGAAGGTGACGGTTACATTGCCGGTCGTATTCGGGATGGGGATCAGCGCCCGTACCGGGGCACCGGCGAACGAGAGCGGCTCGGCCGGGCCACGCAGGTTGGTGACGAAGGTGTGGATCAGCCGTTGCCGGTTGATGAACCCGCGGAGCAGTCCGGTCGGGGCCAGCAGCCGGAAAGGCAGTCCCAGTACCGCCGCTGACGTGCCGCGGGCCGCTGTCTTGTGCTCGCGGGTGATAGCCGCGATCTTGGTTACCCTGGTGGCCAGATCACCGCCGGTAGGGACGGCCACCGGCATTACCCCGACCTGGTTGCCGAGCTGCCCGCTGCTGGCTGCCTGGCGCGCGGACACCGGCACCGATGCCGTCACCAGGTCGAGCTTCTCGCCCCTGCTTGCAAGCAAAGCCCGGAGGGCTCCGCCGACGGCGGCCAGGATCACATCATTAACGGTGCCGCCGTGGGCGTGGCCCAGGTCGCGGATCGCGGCCAGATCGGCGGCGACCACATCGAGCCGCCGCCGCGGCCCGGTCGGCCGGTTCAGCGTCGTCGGCGGCAGCGGGCGGGGCAGGCGGGTGCCGCCCAATTCGGCGAAGCCCTGCCGGATCGTGCGCAGGCCGCCGGCCGGGTGGGTGAGGCGGCGCGCCCGGCCCGCCCAGGCATCGGCGGCAAGTGCCCGCACCTTGGGAGGGGGTGCCGGGAAGGGCACCGCCGCCAGGTCAGCGGGCGGCAGGCCCGGAGTCGCATCCACCAGCGTGGCCAGTACCGCCAGCCCGCCGATACCGTCGGCCAGCACATGGTTCATGACGATGACCAGGCCGGTGCTGCCATCGGCGAGGCCGGTGACGAACGTGGCGGACCACAGCGGCCGGGACCGCGGCAAGGGCTCGCCGATCACGGTCGCGGCCACGTCGAGCAGCGCCCCCTCGTCGCCGGGTGCCGGGCAGCGCAGCTGCCGGACGTGGCGGCGGAGGTCGAACGCCGGGTCGTCGGCCCAGAACGGCCGGCCGCAGCCGGGGGGAGCCCGGCGCAGCCGCTGCCGGAGCCGAGGCACGGCGCGGATCCGCTCGCCCAGCAGCCGCCGTGCATCCCGCACGCTGAAGTCCGCCGCGGAGCCAAGGACCAGCACGGCGCCGACGTGCATCGGCGCGGGCCCGACGTCCGTGGCGAACTGCATCAGGTCGGCCGGGCTGGCCCGATCCACCGGCACCCGCGCTGGCGTGCTTGCGCCCACATCGCACCCCCGATCCGATCGTGGACCACGCTGCGGCCGGCCCGCTACCCGGAGGCGACGCGCGGCGCCGTAATGTCGGCCAGCCAGGCACCTTCGCGCGGCGGGCACGACGGCGACCAGATCATCCACCAGCGGTGATCAATGCCCGATCGCCGATCGCGGCCCGGACCCTCAGGCGCGCCTGGTGCAGGCGGCTCTTGAAGGCGCTCTGCGGCAGGCTGGTCAGGGCCTGAACGAGCGCAGTGCGCGCTGTCCTCGGCCTGCCGGGAGGGCTCATCGTAAGGGGAAGCGGGCAGCCGCAGTGCGTCGGCATCGATCGAGACGCTGGCCGGCCTGCCGGACCTCTTGTCCAGCGAGCGGTTGGCTTCGTTGACCGCGATCCGGTAGAGCCAGGTGAAGAAACTGGAACGGCCCTGGAAGCGGGCGATGCCCTGCCAGGCGCGCAGCATGACCTCCTGGGCTACATCCTCGGCCTCGCTGCGATCGCCGAGCAGCCGCAGCAGTAGCGCAAACAGGCGGTCCCCGCCGGCGCGCGGATGCCCTCCATGCCGTCGAGTCCCTGGATCATATGCACCAGGGCCCGCATCGCGAGGACCCGCAGCCAGCACAGTGATGAGCATGACGGCTCAGACGGCGTCGGGCGCGGCGGCCAAGGTCTCCCTCGATGTAGTGCGACAGATGCTGCTGCGACCACTGGTGGTCATCAGACCGGCCGAACAGGCTCATGACGTGCCAGGGTCAGGCGGGCTGGCCGTCGTCCCGATCCTGGTTCGCCGTCGCGGGCTCGAAGGCCAGCGAGCAGGAGTTGATGCAGTAGCGGTCGCCCGTCGGGGCCTGCCCGTCGCCGAAGACATGGCCGAGGTGGCCGCCGCAGCGGCGGCAGACGACCTCCGTCCGGCGCATGAACAGGCTGTTGTCCGGCCGCAGTTCGACCGCCTCGGCGACGGCCGGCTCGTAGAAACTCGGCCAGCCCGTGCCCGAATCGAACTTCGCGTCCGACCGGAACAGCTCACTTCCGCAGCCGGCGCAGCGGAAGATGCCGTCGTCGTGCTTATGGACGTACTCGCCGGTGAATGGCCGCTCGGTGTGGCCCTTGCGCAGGACGCTGTACTGCTGGGGAGTTAGCTCCTTGCGCCACTGCTCATCGGGCTTGCGGATCTCGGCTGCTGAGCCTGCAGGCCCGCGTTCTTGAGCACCGTGAGGTGCTGGCTCGCCACCATGCCGGCGCCTCAACGAGCCGCTCATTGGGCTCGGGCGGTAGGTCGAGACCAGCTGGCGGCCGTGAACCTACGTAGGTGTTCGGCAAGGAGCTCGGGTTGGTCGACCGGGACGAGCGTGTAGCTGTCGGGGATCTCATGAAGCTCGCTATTGGGGAAGGCGGCTGCGAGTCGTGGTCCGTGCTCGGCCGGCATGAGACGATCATCCGCTGCCCACAGGACGAGCACCGGACGTGGGTAGCTGCCGAGCGTGGCAGTCGCGGAAGCCATGGCGCGCCTGCCGTTGCGGGCGTCGCCGGCGTATTTGCGCAGGTCGCGCCTGATCCGGGGGTCTTTCAACGGCTCCAGCCAGCGTTCGAAGCGCTCCTGGGGGATCTCGCGTTTGGCCATCCACCCGAACGCCAGGGGCTGCCGTCGCAGCGAGCGTGTGAGCAGCATGCGCCGCGTCAGCCGGAGGCCGCCGGGTATTCGCGCCGATAGCACGGCCAACCTGCCGGGGATCCCCGGAGGGTAGTTCTCGAACGCCTCGCAGGAGACCAGGACGAGGCGCCCGACCCGCTCGACCAGGCCGTCGGCGATCATCGTCTGGGCGCCGCTCCAGTCGTTGAAGCACAAGGTGACTCCGTGCAGATCCAGCCGTTCCAGGAACTCGGCGACCAGCTTGCCAATTCCGCGCAGGGACAGGTCGGCATCGGGGTGCATCGGCATGCGGTGGGCGCCCAGGGGCAGTGCCGGGGTGATGCAGCGGAAGTCGGCCTTGAGCGCGTCGATGACTTCGTCGTAGACCGTCCCGTCCATGAGCAGGCCGTGCAGGAGCACGACCGCTGGCCCGTCGCCGCGGGTGTCTTCGTACTCGACTGGCCCCATCGACAGTGCGATCGTCTCCATGGCACTCCAGAGTAGATAGATCTATCCATACAATTTCCTGTACGATGAACGAGCTGTCAAGGGCAAACGAGCTGTCAAGGCAGAGGAGGCTGCATGGCGTCGGGGACGCGGGAGCGGCTTGTGAACGTCGCGGCCACGCTGCTGCAACGGCAAGGCTTGATCGGCACCGGGATCAAGCAGATCCTGAACGAGGCCGGCGTGCCATTTTCGTCCCTCTACCACTTCTTTCCCGGTGGCAAAGACGAACTGGCGGCCGAGGCCATCCGCACGTCCGGTGAGGCGTATCAGCGCCTCGTCGAAGGGGTCCTGGACGCCTCAGACGACCCCATTACCGCGTTCAAAGACTGCTTCGCCGGTGCGGCAGAGACCCTTCGTGCCACCGGCTACGCCGACGCCTGCCCCATCGCCACCGTGGCGCTGGAAGTCGCGAGCACGAACGAGCCGCTGCGGGTGGCCACCGCCGAGGTGTTCGACAGCTGGCTGAACGCAGCGGCAATCCGGTTCGCCCGGGCAGGGCTATCCCGGCCGATCGCCGACAGCCTGGCACTATCGGTGATCTCGTTGCTGGAAGGAGCGTTTGTCCTGTGCCGTGCCGCGCGGAGCACCCAGGCGATGGAGGCAGCCGGGGCGGCCGCGGCAGTTCTCATCGAGGGCGCACTCCACGCATTGCCCGGCGGCCAGGCACCAACCTAGGGCCGGAACCAGGGGCCGGCCCTGGCGACACGGCTTCAGCGGCCGGGTGACGATGACCGAGTGACAACGGCATCAACCTGACAGGAATGCCATGACGGCAGAATCCAGAACGCGAGCCCCGGCCGGCGTGCTGTCCTCCTTTGCGGCCACGACCTTTACCCAAGACGGGGTCACGCACCGGCTGCTGCGCAAAGGCACCGGACCGGCAGTGATCGTCATCACCGAGATGCCGGGCATCAGCCCACAGGTTCTGGGCTTCGCCGACCGGATCGTCGCCGTGGGATGCACGGCGGTGCTTCCAGATCTGTTCGGCACCGCCGGCCGGGATCCGCTGGCCGGCGGGCTGCCCAACCGGCTGGCGGGGCTGCGCACGCTGGTAGGTGCCTGCATCAGCCGGGAGTTCACCGTGCTGGCGGCCGGGCGCTCCTCGCCGGTCACGCACTGGCTCCGCGGACTCGCCGTGCAGGAGCATCAGCGGTGCGGGGGCCCGGGAGTCGGTGTCGTGGGCATGTGCTTCACCGGCGGCTTCGCGCTCGCGATGGCAGCAGACCCCGTCGTGGTGGCGCCCGTCCTGTCCCAGCCCTCCCTTCCCCTGCCGATCCGCGCCGCTCGCAAGTGCAACATCGACTGCAGCGATGCGGACCTTGCCGTCGTGGCACGACGCTGCGCCGGCACCGGCCTGCGCGTGCTGGGGCTGCGCTTTGAGGGCGACCCCCTCGTCCCCGCGGAGCGGTTCGCCTTCCTTCGGCAACGCCTGGGCGACGGCTTCATCGCTGTCACGCTGAATCAGGACGACGGCCACCCCGACGGGCCGCTGCCACGCCACCATTCCGTGCTCACCACAGATCTGATCGATGAACCCGGCGAACCCACCCACGCCGCACTGACCCAAGTCCTCGACCTGCTCACCGCCAAGTTGCGCGTACCCCATTAGCGCCCTGAACCCCGGTCAGCCCAGACGTCTGTACGAGCCGTTTAGGAGCACCATGGAACTGGCAGCAGATTTTCTTTCCAGCCTTTGCCGCCACTCGAAAACCCGGTTCAGTTTCCGTTCCCAGAGGTGGCGAACCCGCTGGGCCCTCTGCGTCCCAACCACACGTCCGGGCAGGACCGTTTCCTCAAGCTCAACGTGACCAGTGAGCAGCTCGAATTAGACGCCATCAGCGGGCCGATACCCAACCGCGGCCTGCTGCAGGCCGACATCAATATGTTCGGCCTGACCTACCTGTTATCTGAACTGGGACGAGGGTTTGGCCAGTTCAAAGGCGGATTCTGATGCGCGCAGCTACGGTCGCTGCTCATGGCCGGACAAGACGAACGGCGGGATCTGGCGGCCTTGGTCGTCCCGCAAGCCGGGTGGCTGGAGCGGGCGGACTTCAGCTGGTGGATCCAGATCGCCGTCAAGCCCGGCCGCGCGGGCGGTCCAGGCGATGCGGCCAGGGCCGGTGCCGCCGCGGCCCGGGCCGGGGTACCCAACCCGGTGACCGGCAAGGCGCCGCCTGCGCACCACTACCCCATGGAGCCCTACCGCGGCGAGCGGTCCGGGCGGTACCGGCCCCGGCTTGCCCGGCGCGCGCCGCACCACATCCCGGAAGAGAAGTTCAACGAGCTGTTCGCCACGCTGGGCTCGCACCGCGACCGGGCGCTGGTGGCGTTCTGGGTGTCTACCGGGGCGCGCGCATCAGAGCTGCTCGGTCTGTCGCGCCGGGACGCTGACCCGATGTCATCCGGCCCAGCCTGCCGTGGCTGCTGACTCCGGCAATCCCGAAAAACCTCGCCGCCGAGATGGCCCGCTCCCGCGACCCCGCCTGCTTCGCCGCGCTCGCCGCGCTGGCCCGGACCGATCCGGCTAGTACTACAGCCGCAGCCTGTGATTCACGGGTTGTCCGCGTCGCCGGTAATGGCTGAGCTGGGCGCGGGCCTGGTGACATCGGCGCCAGCGTGACCAATGCTCGCGGTGGCCGGGGCGGCGGGCGGGTTGGTTCCAGATGGCGGACAGGCGGCGGATCTCGTTGACGGTCAGCGGGATCAGCGGGCCGGTGCCATCGTGCAGGATGACGTAGCCGGCACAGCGTGGCGGCATGGTGTCACTGTGTGTGCTGGCGGGCGGGCCCCCTCTGTGGCGGGGCCACCGGCTGCGGGCCCGCCCGGCTCCTGCTGGCCGGGCGGCGGGGGGCGGCACGCGGCGGCGGTGACGGCGAGGAACGCGTGCGCGAGCATCGACAGCGTGACGTGCCGGTACCAGGCGTGATACAGCCGGACCTGGTAGTGATCCAGGCCGGTCTCGTTCTTGGCGGCCTGGAAACACTCCTCCACCGCCCAGCGGGCCCCGGCCACGGCCACCAGCTCGGCCAGGGTGGCGCCGCGCGGCGCGTAACACAGGAAGTACGCCAGCTCAAGCCCGCCCTTCTCGCCCGGCGTCAGGGAGCGGCGCACCAGCAGCTGGTGATCTTTGCTGGCGGTGGCGATCAGCGCCCAGTCATAGCGCCGCGGCCCCTTGGCGCCATCCCCGCAGCTGAGCGTCTGCCAGGCCGGGGCGGGCACGAGCGCGGCCAGCGCATCGGCGCGCTTGTTCCCCGCGGCGGTGGTCACCTGCTGGCTGCACGGGACCGCCATCACATAGCTGATCTGCTCGCCTTCCAGCCAGGACCGCAGCGCCGGGTTCTGGCCGTAGACCTCATCGGCAGCGAACCACGAGAACGGCACCGCCGCCCGGACAGCCCGCTCGATCATCTTCCGCGCCAGCTCCGGTTTCGTCGCGAACTCAACGTCGTCGCCGATCCCGGCTTCCCGGCAACGCGGCCGGTCCTCGGTCCACGACTCCGGCAGGTACAGCTCCCGGTCGATCAGCGCCCGGAACCACCGCCCCGGCACGGCATAGGCGAGAAACACCCCCACCTGGCAGTTTTCGATCCGGCCCGCGGTGCCGGTGTACTGCCGCTGCACGCCGGCCGACCGGCGGCCCTTCTTGAGGAACCCGCTCTCATCGGCGACCACCACCCCGCCCGCGTCACCGGCCCGCGCCACCACGTAACGGGTAACCGCGTCCCGGACCGCATCAGCGTCCCACGCGTAAAAATTCAGCAGCCGCTGCATCCCATCCGGGGACCGGTCACCAGCGAACTCCGCGATTGTCCACCCGTTCTTGCGCTCGGCCTGCGACAGCAAGCCCAGCAGGTACGACCGCGCCCGCCACCGCGACTGAGCCTGCGCGAACTCACCCGCCACCAGCGCGAACATCTCATTAAACGACTCGGCCCACACCGCCTCGTCTAACGTGGGCTCCACGGCCACCGCATCTTCGAGGTTCCACATACCCGCGAAGATCCTGCGGTGGCCGCCTCATGTCACGCCGCCACGCCGGGCGCCATCACAGCCTGCGGCTGTAGTACTAGCCAGGTAATTCGCACGTGGTCATAGATCAACTCCGGTGGACCAGGTCCGGTGTCATGGCGGGCGGGATCGGGTCCACGCCCAGCAGGTCCAGCAGGCGGGCCTGGAGCGGGCTGGGCCTGGTGATCTGCGCTGGGCTGGTCGCGGTGGCCGGGATCAGCTGCAGGCCGGCCAGGGCGGTGAGGATGGAGCCTGCGGGGGCCGGGGCGGGCTGCCGGTTGTACAGGCCGTCGACTTTGGTCTGCGGGGCGAGGTTGCCGGCGGGCCGGTCTTGCGCTTGGGGTTGCGGATCTCAAAGGGCCGGGCGTCTTCTAGGACGTGCCAGCGGCCGCGCCGCTCAGGGCTCTTGTGCTCGTCCCGCTGTGCGATGTAGGTGATCGGCGTGGCCTGCGCCAGGTCGCAGGCGGCCAGCTCGGCGGCCTTGACGTAGGTCTTGGAGGCCGGGGCCAGGAACGTGCACTCCTGGCCGGTGACCGCGGCCACGTTGTCGTAGCTGATCAGCTTGGAGTCGCCGATCAGCAGGAACGTCTTCGCACCCGCGATCTTCTTCAGGGCGGTCATCGCCCCGCTGACCTGGGATACCTCGGCGGCGCCGCCGTCGTAGGCGCGGTGGTAGACGGGGATCCCGCCGTCGCCGGCGGCCGCGATCCCGGCCTGGATCTGCAGCAGGTCCGGGCGGCGGTCCTTGGGGTGGCCGTAGCGGGGCTCCGGGTAGTCCTCATCGGTGTCGTCGTAGGCGCCGTGCAGGGAGAAGCTGGTCATGTCCCAGTGCAGCCGGGAGATATCAATATCGAAGGTGGTGATGGCGGCGGCGGCGACGGCGGAGGTGATCTGCTCCAGGTGCGGGGCGATCGCGTCCAGGGTGCGGCCGAGCTTGTCGTCGTTGAGGCTGGCGGGGGCGATGCCGAGGATCTCCTCCGCCGCCCAGGCGCGGGCCCAGTCCTCCAGGTGGACCAGCGGGGCCGGGGAGGTGAGCCGGTTGCAGATCATCGCCTCCACCGCCTGCCCGGCGGTGACGGTGGCCACGTCGCGGATCGGCACCAGATCGTCGATGATGGCGGCGATGCCGAGCCGCCGGCAGAACGCCGCGATCACCGGCAGGGAGCCGAGCATCTTCTGCCGCCCGGCCTCATCGGCGTAGACCAGCGGTGGCGGCGAGGCGGATCCGCGGGGCGGCGTCATCATGCCGCCCGGGCCGTGCCGCCGGCCGGGGCGGTCAGGCGGGCGGCGAGGCGCCGGGCCTGCCGGGCATCGAGCGCGCCGGCGGCGGCCTGGGCGGCCAGCCAGCCGCCGGCCGCGCCGGCCAGCGCGCCGTCGGGCAGGGCGCGCAGGAACCGGCGGAAGCTGGTCTCCGACGGCGGGATGTAGCCGCCGTGCCGGCCTGACCAGCGGGCACCGAACAGCCGCAGCACGTCCTGGCCGAGCCTGCCGGCATAGCCGGCGACCGCCGCCGGGGAGTGGTGCCCGGCCAGCAGCGCTGCTGCGGCGATCGCCGCCGTCGCCGCGTGGTCGTGGCGGATTCCCCGGGCATGGCGGGGATCGGCCAGCGCGCCGTCCAGGAAGGCGCGCAGCGAGGCGGCCTGGCCGCGGCTGAGGTCCAGCCACGCATCCGCGGGCGGGGGCCAGGTGAACAGCGCCGACGGGCCTGCCGCGCCCAGCGCGGCCAGGCCGCCGGGCGCCACCTCGCGCAGCCAGCACGCCTTGACCTGCCCGTGGAAGGCGTAGCCGCGCCCGCCCGCGCACCGGGTATACCCGGCCGTTGACCCGGCGCAGGTGAACCCCGCCGCCGCGTAGCACGCCCCGCTGTGGCGGGCCGGGTCGGTGAACGTCTCGGCCGCCAGCACGATCTGGTTACGGAATTCCAGGTAGTCCCCGGGCAGCCGGGCCAGCGAGCGGGCCAGCACCGCCGAGGCCAGGTGCGGGCGCCGCGGGCCCGGCAGCATGCAGAACCGCTGATTGCCGGCCAGCATCGGCAGCCGGTCAACCCGGCCGGCGTCCGACCAGCCGATCACCTGGTCGCGGGCGGTGCACCGCAGCACCGCCGACCCGTACCCCAGTAGCGCGACCCAGTCGCCGTCCAGGACGGCGACGTGGCGGACCACCGAGCCGAACAGGCGCGGCCCGAGCCAGTGATGAGCGGCCAGCAGCTCGTGGAACCGGGGAATCTCGCCGGGCAGCACCGGCCGCACCATCAGCTCGCGGATCCAGGAGGCCACGAGCACAGTCCTACCGGTTACCGGCCAGTATGCCCAGCTGATCTTGAGGGCACCCGGCGGCACGCCGCATCCGGTGACTTTGGCGGCCCGGAGCCGCAGGTCCGCCAGAACCGCAGAGCCGGTCAGCGGGGCGAGCGCAGGATCAAAAAGTTGATCTCTGCGCATGTGCGGAAGACCCGGCTAGCCGCCAAGGGGGTGCTCGTCACACTGATCGGCGACCGAATCCGGATGCTCACAGATGTCGGCATTACCGCGGACGATATCGAGGCCCGCACTTGGCGCCTGGCGCCGCGCCTGGCGCCGCGTGACCGCCGATACTGCTTGAGGATGAACCGCGGATGCCACCATTAAGCCCGGTGGCTTTTACAGAGGCCACTTACGTCAGAATGAGCGCAGTTGCGGTCCTTGGGAAGCGGTGAGCGGCAGCGCACCGGTTCGCACAAGCCCCGTCAGTCAGAGACATGCAGAGCACCGCCGCCTGCCTAGGAGGCGCTAACGGTGGAGTATCTCGTCACTATGACCGCCCACGTTCCGGATAGCACTCCAGAAGGAACTGTCGAAGACATCCGCACCCGCGAGGCCGCGCGCTCGCGCGACCTCGCCGCGCACGGACACCTGCGTCGCCCTTGGCGTCCTCCCCTGCAACCAGGCGAATGGCGCACCCTCGGAGAGCGTGCGGGCAGCGTGATTCCCGCAGCTGCCCGATTGGCGCGCCAGACCCGGTCGCGCCAATCGCGCACCTCGGGCATCCATTAGCCACATATTAGTCCGACCTATACGAAGCAAGCAGTCGTGTCCATTCGTAAACCCCGTGGCGAAGCCACGCGTCACACTGACGAGTCCGAAACGCTTGCCGCGGAGGAGGTCGCGCAGGACGCGTTCGTGGCGATGTACGGAGCCTGGCGGCTGCTGCGTGACACCGACCGTCGGCCCGCCAGCGGGAGTGCGCTGCTACGCGGACCTGCCGGAGGCGCAGATCGCCAGCGTCATGGGGCTCAGCAAGGAAGCGGTGAAAAGGCACACGGCGCGTGGCATGGCCGCGCTCCGCAGCGTGCTGGAGCAGGAGTCATGACGGAACCGGAAGCCGAGTACGGCGAGCGCACGGCGCCGCGCGTTGCACGCGGCGGCGGACAGCGTCGTGCCGTCCGGGGACGGCCTGGAGCGGATCCGCAGCAGGATCGCCCACGAGCCATCCCTGGAGGGGCCTCGGCCTGCTCCTGGGCTGGCTGCGATCCGTCACCGCGGACGTCAGGGCAAGCCCGCCCAAGCCTGCGGCCCGTGATCGCAGCCCTCAAATCTGGGCCTGGTGCCAGTTGTCAAATCCGGGCTGCCAACTGTCACTTCGATCGTCGTGGCGCTGAAGTCCGGCTGTGGCAGCGGCCGCGGGCGGGTGGCGGCTGGCTGCGGCCCGCACTCGCGGCCGCCGGAGCCGCACTCGTCGCTGCGGCGGCGATCCTCGGCAGCCCCGCGCTGCGCCATAGCGGTCGCCGGCACAGATCAGCTCGCTGTTGCAGCACACAAACCCGAAGCCGCCGGCGAAAACCATCCAGTCGATCACCCTGGGGCCTGGCACACCCGGACCGAGCCCTGCTATCCCCCCCCCACGCCCTCGCCGTCACGGTCGCCGCGGCCTTCCTCGGCCAAGGCACCGCCCCAGACCTATCCAACCGACGCCGCTTCCCACTGGACGTGCGCTCCGCTAACTGGCCAGGCCAGCGCCGCAGCCACGCCTGCCGCCGCCCCCAGGCAGGCCCGCACGACCTGCCAGACCGAGGCGCCGGCACCCACACCAACACCACCCCCGACATTGCCACCATCGACGTCATCCTCGGCCCCGACGCCCACGCTCTCGCCGACACCGTCAGGCACGCCGGCCACACCGGGCTCTGCCCAAGCGCCGCAGGCCGGAACGGCCAAGCGAGCCGGTGGCCGCCGGGCCCTCATATCGCCGCTCACGTCACCACCGGTCCGTGCGGCCAGGCACCAGCGCCGCCGCACCGGCAGTCCGGGGGCGGAACGTCGGCGAGCCGAGCCTGGGCGGCACCGAGCCGAGCCCGGCCGGCACCGCCCGCCGCGGCAAACCCGGCGCGTTGCGCCCCGGTGAAGTTCATGGTCAGCGCACTGGCGCCTGTCCGTGCAGGCGGCTGGTGACGGTCTGTGAAGGGGGCCGAGGTAGCGGTGGTGCGAAAGGTACCGCCGCAGCGGACCCGGAACCGTGGTCGCAACGTGGCCGCTGGGGTGCACAGGATCGCGTGCCTGCTGGCAGACGAGAGCGAGATGTGCGCGCTTGCGCTTGAGCACTGCGGGTACACAGTCCGCTCCAGGAATATGCCCGGCTCTAGGGCGTAGCCCGTGGATCTTTGGCGGCGCGGATCGGCGCCCAGATGGACGACCGGGGTCGTTGTCGTCGTCGCCGATAGCTCCCCTATAGGCTCATCCTCCGCCGTGCCTGCCCGGTGCCGCTACCGCCCAGACTCAGGAGGCCTCCCTGGCTGATATCCGGCATGGGAATCTTGATCCATCCGTGCGTGAGTTCCGTCGCCCTGTTGGGGCCTCCGCCGCAGTCAATTCACCACCCCGACATATTCCGGAAATGTTTTGATGATTTTGTGAAGGAACATATTGGTGAGCAGACGCAGAGGAACACTCGCGCCGCGGGCCGAGCCATTTACCCGTGGTAGGAGCGTGTGCCAGGTGAGCCTGGGCGGCGCTGGCTTGTGAATGCCGGTTGGGTGATCACGGGATATAGCGTCTACCGCCGGATGAGCCCAGGGGGTGAGCGCGCACAACACTCGGGTCCGAGCACAGTTGCTACGTGGCTACGGCCAGGCCCGCAA
The DNA here is from genome assembly GCA_963727015.1 of uncultured Actinomycetota bacterium. Taxonomy (GTDB): domain Bacteria; phylum Actinomycetota; class Actinomycetes; order Streptosporangiales; family Streptosporangiaceae; genus DATFVJ01. Next base: position 107,007 of record CAVSEV010000016.1, read on the forward strand.
GATACCGGCCTCGTGAATGGCATGGGCTGCGCTGCAATGTCACCGCGGTGGCGCGGTCGTGAGCATGTTGCGATCCTGGCATCGCCGATCGCTGCGGGCCATCTCCGTCAAGGACACCAGCAACGCATCACTCGAAGGAATCCGAATGGCGCATCTTAAGGTCCGGGAGTTCATGACCACCGAGGTGGTCACGGTCACGTTAGACACGCGGTTCAAGGCGCTGGCCGACCTCATGGCCATACACCATGTCAGTGCGCTGCCCGTGCTCGATCCCGAGGGCCGCGTGGCTGGTGTGGTCTCCAATGTTGACCTGCTCCGCAAGGAAGAGTTCCAAGAAGCCCCTGGCCGCGACGGCGCGGGACCTGATGACCTCACCTGCCGTCACCGTGCCGCCAGACGCCACCATCGTGTCGGCCGTCCGGCTGATGGACCGTCACCGGATCAAGCAGCTGGTGGTGGTCAGCGCCGGCGGCCGGCTGGCAGGCATCGTCACCACCCATGATCTGCTGCGCGTCTACCTGAGGTCAGCCGACGGGATGCGGGCCGAGATCATCGGCGAGGTACTGCCGAGCTGCCCCGGGGTCAACCCGGCCCTGGTGGAGGTAACCGTCGCCGACGGCATCCTGACGCTGGATGGCCAAGTCGAGAAGAAGAGCGTGATCCCGCTTGCGGTCCATATGGCGCGCGCGGTCGACGGGGTGGTGGACGTCGTGGACCGGCTCAGGTTCGAAATCGATGACACACAAGAGCCAACGGCTGCGGACCTGGCCGGCTACCGCAAATCGTTGCAGGCCGGGCAGGGTCAGCCGGTCACTCGGCGGCGTCGGCAGGCATCCCGTCAGCCGCCTGCGCCGGGGCGGCGGCGGGTGCAGCAGGACGGCGGATCCCGGCCGCGAGCAGGTCGCGGAGCCGGATCACGCCGCGCACCTCCTTGCCTTCCAGCACTGGCAGATGGTGGAAACCGTGCTGGAGCATAATCCGGGTGGCATCTTCGGCCGGGGTGTCAGGGCGCACCGATTGCGGGTGCGGGGTCATCCACTCAGAGACCGGCGATCTTGAGGGGTCCTCACCGGAGGCGGTCGCCCGCAGGACGTCCCACTTGGTCAAGATCCCGGCCAGGAACGACGCCTGGATGACGACTGCCGAGCCTGCCCTTGCCCCGACCATGGCGGCAGCAGCGCGCGCCATCGTGGTCTCCGGCGTAACGGTCACCGCGCCGGTATGTATGAGGTTTCGCACCGCCGCCGCCGAGGTGCCGCCCTCAAGCGGGTTGTCAGCCACTTGCCCCGGCCTCCGCGGTGCTGGCTTCGGTGATCTCCCCGAGGCCGAGGATCAGATCGATGAAACGGCCGCCAATAGCATCCATGGCACCACCTTTTGTGCGAGTGTAAGCCGGCGTTCCATGGGTTGGCCATCCCCACGGAGATACGTTCGCGTCAACAAACGGCTGCTTCAGAAGCTCCTGCCATGCCTGCTGTCAGCGGCCGGGGCTTAACACCTGCACAGGTGCCCCGCACGAGAGTGTGTCGCGCGGGGGGCGGCAGAGTGCGCAAATCCCGGATATCCCGAGGTGCGCCGGTCTGCCAGGCAGCCTGGCACCCCGCGAAAGCCGTTATGAATCAATATCGGCGGCCCCTCGTTACGGGGCGCTGCCGGGTTTGCCTGCCAGGGCCGGGCCGTCCGCTCTGCGCACCTGGGCTTTGCTGGCCTTAGCGCCTGCCGCTGGCTTGCCGGTGGCGGCCGCGGTCACAGCGCCGCCGGGGCGGCCTGCCGCCGCGTTCCCGCATTCCGGCGGTGCAGCCGGGAGCCTGCGTAGGCGGCGAGGTACGCGGCGGTGGCGACGGCGATGATCGCGAAGCTCGGCGGCATGGCGGGACGGCGTAGGCCAGGGCCAGCCCGGCCCACATGTCGGCAACGGCGAGCCCGGCGGAGATGGCCAGGCCGCGGTAGGGCCGGTCGGTGAGCAGGAGCGCGGTGCCAGCCGGTGCGGCGAGCAGGCCGAGCAGCAGCAGCGCGCCGACCGCCTGGGTGGCTTCGGCGGCGGTCGCGCCGACGAGCGCGAGGAAGCCGACGCCGAGCGAGCGGACCGGTAAGCCCCGGGCGGCGGCGACGGCCTCGTCGATGCTGGCGAACAGCAGCGGCCGCGCGATGCACAAGAGGCGAGGACGATGCCGGCGCCGATCGGCGGCGGCGGTCATGGCCTGCGCCGCGGACAGCCCGAAGATCGACCCGAACAGCACGTTGGTTCCCGCCGTCCCGTTGGCCGCTGCTGCGTGAGGTCGTGTAGAGGGTGAGGAAGAAGACGCCGAGGCCGAGGATCCAGGCGAAGACGTTGCCGATCACGACGTCGTCGGCGCGGCCCCGCGGCCCGAGCACGCCGATCGCCGACCGCGACGCCGATGGTCGCCCCGAACAGCCGAGCCGCGGGTCGATGCCCGCAGCGAGCGCGGCCGCGCGCCGGTGAACGCGACGTGGCTGAGCGCGTCGCCGGTGAACACCTGGGCGCGCAGCACGAGGAAGAAGCCGGCGAGCCCGCACGCCGCCGCGATAGCCGTCCCGGCAAGGAACGCGTTGTGCATGAACGGGTGAGCGAAGATGCTCATGCGGCACCCCCGCCAGGGCACCGGCGGCTGGCGCGCTGCCGTGGCGCCGCCCGGCGACGTGCGCGGCGACGTAGGCGCGCGAACGCGAAGCGGTGACGTAGAAACCGATCGGATAGGGCGAGTAGTAGGCGGCGATGAGCCCGGCCCAGGTCACCACCCAGCCGATCACCACCGTGAGGACCAGACCGGCCGCGGGCGGAGATGAGCCGCTGCGCGGTGGCGGCGGGCATCACGAGCAGGGCGAATACCAGCAGCGCGCCGGTGATCTGCGCCGCTTCGGCGACTGCCGCGCCGAGCAAGACCAGGAACGCGATCGACAGCGCGCGGACAGGGACACCCCGTGCCGCGGCGACATCGGGGTCCACGGAGGCGAACAGCAGCGGCCGGCCGATCACCGCGAGCACCGCCAGCACGGCGAGCGCCGACGGCTGCGAGCGTCACACCTGGCCGTCGGTGATGCCGAGGAAGCTGCCGAAAAGCAGGGCGGTGATGCCGTTGAGGAATCCCGGTAGAGACTGACGAACAGCAGCCCGCAGGCGAGCGCGAAGGCCTGCACCGTGCCGGTCATCGCCGACTCGTGGCCAGGCCGCCCGTGGATCTCTGCCCCGGGTCGCTATGCGCGATGACCACCGCGGCGGCGATGCAGAACGCGAAGTAGCCGTAGCCCGCGCTGACCCCGAGCAAGGTCGCGCCGGCCGCGCCGGGGAAGCCACCACCGAGAGCGTGTGCCCGGCGAAAGTCTGGCGGCGCAGGACCATGAACCAGCCGATCAGCCCGGCGACGACCGCGACAACCGTTCCCGCGCGGAAGGCGTTGACCATGAAGGGGAAGGACCACAGGTCCCGGATGTCGGCGAGCAGATTCCAGGAGAAGCCGGCGGTCATGACGCACCGCCGGTCGGCGTGGCGGCCGGCGTGCATCGGCGGGGCCTCCGGCTGGCCGACCACGACGAGCCGGCCGTCGGAGGTGCGCAGCACCTCGACCGGCGTCTGGTACAGCCGGGTCAGGGTCTCGCTGGTGATCACCTCGGCCGGCGTGCCGGCGCCGCGCCGCCCGCGGCCATGTAGACGACGCGGTCCAGGTGGGCCAGGATCGGGTTCACGTCGTGGGCGACCATCACGACGGTGACGCCCTCGGCTCGGCAGATCCGGCTGATCAGCGCGGCGACCGCCGCCTGGTTCGGCAGGTCGAGGCTGTCGAGCGGCTCGTCGAGCAGCAGCAGCTGCGGTCGGCGCACCAGCGCCTGGGCGATGAGCAGCCGCTGCTGCTCGCCGCCGGAGCACTCGCCGATAGGCCGGTCCGCGTAGCCGCCCGCGCCGACCAGATCGATCACTTCGCGCGACCCGCCGGTGGCGTCGCGGCGCGCGGGACCCGACGGCAGCGGGACGCCCCACCGGTCGCCGTCCAGGCCGAGCCGCACCATGTCGACGCCGCGGATCCGCAGCGACGGGTCGAAGCTGCGCCGCTGCGGCAGGTAGCCGATCCGGTGCCGGGCCCGCCCAGGGGCTGGCCGAGCACGCGGACCTCGCCGGCCGCGACCGGCAGCAGGCCGAGCAGGACTTGCGCGAGCGTCGACTTGCCCACCCCGTTCGGGCCAAGCACGGCGACGAACTCGCCCGCCCCGACCGTCAGGTCCACGCCGCTCCACAGCGTGGCACCGCCGACCCGCACGGCGGCACCGCGCAATCGAGCACATGCTGCGATCGGCGGGTGGCGATGCTGGCGCGAGCACGGCCCGCTCGGCCCGGGCCACGGGATTCACGGCGGTCCCCCTCACTTGCCGGTCGCCTGGTGCAGCGCGTTCTCGATCCCCTGCAATTCGCTGACCTGCCAGTCCTGGAAGGTAGCGTTCGCGGGGGCCAGGGTCTCGGTCACCGTCATGACCGGGATACCCGCCGCCTCGGCCTCCTTCACCTGGGCAGCGACGTCCGGGGTGGCGTTCTGGCTGTTGTAGATGTAGACCTTGATCTGTTGTTCCTTGATCTGCGCGTCGATGGTGGCCTTGTCCTGTGCGGTCGGCTCGGTGCCCTCGCTGATCGCCCTCAGGAACGAGTACGGGGTAAGCATCCTCAGGCCGAGCGTGCCGGCCAGCGGGGAGACGATCGATTCGGAAGCGCCGACCGGGGTGCCCGCGTACTTCGCCTTGATCTGTGCGATCAGCTGGTTGTACCTGGCCAGCGTCTTGGTCTCGAAGGTGTTCTGCTGGCTGCGAAGTAGGCGGCGTCGGCCGGGTCGAGCTGCTTGTAGTCCGCGGTGATCTGCGCGATGACCTGGTGCACGTGGTCGGCGGAGTACCACTGGTGCGGGTTGTCGCCGCCTTCAGCCCGAGCAGGTCGCCGACTGTCAGGGTCCGGCGGCCCTGGACCGGGTTCGCCGCGAGCAGCTTCGGCGCCCACGGGTCGTAGCCGATGCCGTTGACGATCACGAACTGCGCCGAGGCGATGGTCCGCGCGTCGGCCGCGGTCGGCTCGTAGGCGTGCGGGTCGGTGTTGGGGTTGGTGATGATGGTGGTCTCGGTCACGTGGCTGCCGCCGAGCTGGCTGGCGATGCTCCCCAGAAGTTCTCGGCCGCCACCACCACGATCTTCTTTCCCGCGCCGCCACCGGCGCCAGCCGTGCCGGAGACCGTCGTCGAGCACCCGGCGGCCAGCGCCAGCACAGCTGCCGCGACCGCCCGCCGCGGCCAGGCGGCGCAGCTGCGATATGAGTCTCATCCGGGGGCCTCTCACATCACCATCACCACCACCGCGCAGCGCGCTTGCCGTAGCGGCAGAGTTCGCCCGCGGAAATGGGACCGATCACCGTTTTCGGCGACCTTCCCAAGATACCGATGATAATGAAAACCGTTTCCGTTGTCACGCTGGCTCTGACGAGGAGGAGCGCAGTGACGGCGAGCCTGGCTATCGGCCGGCGCTTCTCGTGGACCACGTCCCCTACCCGCAGCTGGCCGAAGCGGTCCGAGCCTGCTATCTGGCGATGTCAATGACCGGGCGGCAAATGCGGATGGCCATCACCGAGCGGGCCAAGAAGACGGCCTCCAAAGTTGAAGACGACCTCGTCGACGCCGCCGGGCGCATTTCCGTCAGCGTTCATGATCAGCCTCCGGTACAGATCCACCCGGCCATCCGCCAGATGCTGAGCATCGCGAAGTCCTCGGCGATCTTCACGGCGGGTTGTGGTGCTCGCCGCTAGCGACACGTCCAGGCCGACATCCTCGGCCTTGCGGCCGATCGCGACCATCGACTTGATCCGCTCATGCTCGGTTGGCGTCCGGCAAGTCGTGGGGTCGTTCGTCACATCGCCCACGGTGAAGATCCCGAACTGCAAAGCCACTCCAGCTCCGCTCGTGCCCGGCGCGGCTGCTGGCCGGTGCCACCTAGTTGAACTTTTAACTAAATGGCAGTGGCAACTATTCCTCCGGATGTGCCCTGGTCCGGCGGCCCGGGACGGCCGGGCGGCGCCGCATCGGGCCGCCGTTCCGGGCTCCGCGCATAGTCCTCCTGCGGCCTGGTCGGGTCTACGTCGTGTCGTGCGGCGCGAGGGGAAGCTGGCGCAGGAACGGGTCGGCCAGGTGGTGGCTGGTGATGCGGATGCGCGCGTCCACGGCGATGACACCGTCCGGGCGCGCGATCACGGGGTTGAGGTCGAGCTCGGCGACCTGCGGCAGGTCGTCGGCGAGCCGCGACACCCGGAGCAGGGTGCCGCGCAGCGCTTCGATGTCCGCCGCGGGCTGGCCGCCGGTGGCCGAGCAGCAACGGTGCCGCGCGGATCGACCGGATCAGGTCGTCGGCGTCGGCGCCGGTGAGGGGCGCGAGGCGGGCCACATGGTCACCGAGCACGTCGGTGGCGACCCCGCCAAGCCCGAAAACCACAACGGGGCCGAACACCGGTTCCTGGACGACGCCGACGATGGTCTCGATACCGCCCGTGATCATGGGCTCGACGAGCACTCCGGACAGCCGTCCAGCGAACTTGTCCTGCAGACGGCGCATCGCCTGGCGCACCTCATCGGCCCCGCGCAGATCCAGTTCGACCGCGCCCGCGTCGGTCTTGTGGAGCAGGCCGGGCACATCAGCCTTGAGCACCACATGACCGCCCAGGTCCGCCGCTGCATCGACTGCCGCGTCGGCGTCATCCACCCGGCGGAACTCCACCATCGGGATGCCGTAGCAGCGCAGCAGGTCGTCGGCCTCGCCAGCGGACAGCCAGCCGCCGCCCGGCATCCGCGCGAGGAAGGAACCGACGATCGAGCGCGCGTCCGCCACCCGGAGGTTCTCGATCTCCGGCACTGTGCCGGCTGGCCGGGATCGCCATGAGCCGTAGCGGATGGCCCGGCTCAGCGCTCGGGCGGCCGCTTCGGGGTAGGCGTACGCAGGCACGGGCGGGCCGGCGTCGCCGCCATGCAGCAGCCGGACCGCCTCGGGCTGGTCCAGCACGACCGCCGCGACTGGGACCGGCAGCGCCGCGGCGGTGAGCACCGGAATCAGGTCGGCCGCGCCAGTCGTGATCACCAGTGCGATCACGGCGTCCACGCCGTCCTCGCTGGCGGCGATGCGCAGGGCCTCGCCGAATGCCTCCGCGCTGACCGCCGCGGTGGTGTCCACCGGGCCGCCGAGGGCGGAGCCGGCGGGCAGCACATCCCGCAGGCGGCTGCGGGTCTTGCGGGCCCGGCGCGGCAACGGCCAGGCCGGCTTCTACGCATGCGTCGGAGGCCAGCACGCCCGCGCCGCCGGCGTTGGACACGATGGAGACACGGCTTCCGGCCGGAACCGGCTGGGATGCGATCAGCGCGGCCGCGTCGAGCAGTTCGCCGAAGCTCGTGGTCGCGATAATCCCCGCCTGATCGAACAGCGCCTGCCGGGCGATGAGCGGCGCGGCTGCCGCTGCCGTGTGCGAGGCGGCGGCACGCTGGCCCGGTGCCGACCGCCCGGCGTGGACGGTGAGGACGGGGATCTTGGCACTGACCCGGCGCGCGGTCCGGGCGAACTTGCGCGGGTTGCCGAAGGATTCCAGGTAGAGCACGGCAAGCTCGGTGGTGTTGTCCGCCTCCCACCACATCAGCATGTCATTGCTCGAGACATCCAGCTTGTCGCCGACCGAAGCGAACGAGGAGATCCCGATTCCCAGCCGGGAGAAGTGCTCCAGCAGCGCCACGCCGACCCCTCCGGATTGGACGACGAGGCCGGTCTTGCCGGCCGGAGGGTGGTGCACGGCGAAGGTGGCGTCCAGCCCGATCCCCGGCACCGCGACGCCGAAGCAGTTCGGGCCTACCAGGCGCATGCCCCCCCGCCGGCTGGCCTCGAGCAAGCTGGATTCTTGCGCTGCCGTCAGGCCCGAGGTGATCACCACCAGCGATCCGGCTCCGCGCATCCCGCACTCCTGCGCCACGTCCAGGACGCCCGCCGCTGGCACAGCCACCACCACGAGGTCAGGGGCCTCGGGCAGCGCGGCGACCGACGGGACGCACGGGATGCCCTCGATGTCGCTGGCGTGCGGGTTAACCGCGTACAAGGCGCCGGAGAAACCGGCGTCGCGGATGTTGAGCAGGATCATCCGGCCGATCGACCCCGGGCGGCGGCCCGCGCCGACTACCGCAACCGACCGGGGAGCCAGCAGGGATTCCAGGCTGGCCACATCTGCGTGTTTCTCCCGGCCAGCCACCGCGTCCAGATACACGCTGGCCTCGCTGAGGGCCGTGCTTTGCGGGATCAGCATGGAAAGCTCAACCACGCCCTTGTCAAACCTGCGCTGCACAGCCAGCCCCGCGTCGCCGACCAAGCGCAGCGCGGCGGTGTTCGCCGCCAGCGCCTGAGCGGTGAAAACCTGCACACCGCGGGCACGCGCCAGGGAGACCAGGTGCTCAAGCAGCAACGTGGCGATGCCGCGCCCATGCATGCCGTCGGCGACCGCCAAGGCGATCTCCGCGGCCCGCGGGCCAGCGGCGGCCTCGTAGCTGGCGACTCCGACCAGCTCATCGCCCAGCAAGCCAAGCAGCGCCCCATGGTCCGGGCCGGCCTCGCGGCACACGCGACGGGCCTCGCGCTCGGCGGCCGCCCGGCTCATGCTGAAGAAGCGGAAGTAGAGGTTGCCCGGCGACATCGCCTCATGCAACTGCCTGACAGGCCCGTAGTCCCCGGGACCCGCGGGCCGGATGGTGATGGTGGTGCCGTCGGCCAGCAGGGCATACGACCACCCGGCCTCCGCGAGCGCGGTCAACCGATCACCTCCAGCGTCTCCGAGCGCCTCCGGATGCCAGCCAGTTCTGCCCACTGGCCGGTGCAAGGGGCGCAGCTCCCGGTGGGCTGGCACAGTCACCGACCCCATCATCCCCGGTCGCCCGGCCGTGCGCATCGGGTCGCCCAGGCAGGCGTCGCCCGCGTTCTTCACGCGGCAGCCGTTATGGATCGTAGGGTGGCTGGGTGATCAATGCGGTGGTGCTGGATGCCGGCGAGACGGTGGGGGATGAGACCCGCGAATACGGGACCCGGGCCGACTGCCCGCCTTCCCGCGGCACACGCCCCAGCCCCCCCTCATCACATCTCTCGCAGCATGGCCATTTTAGAAGAGCTGTTGATCGATATATCGTCGCGCGAGGAGTTGCGCGCACTGTTCGTCGGCCTGTGCACTCTCGACATCATCCAGTCGGTCACGCACGTGCCCGCGGCCAACGAGAAAATAACCGCGCTTCGCCAGACCGTCGCCGCAGGCGGGCCCGTGACCAATGCTGCCGTCGCTTTCGCGCACCTCGGCGGGCACGCGACACTGCTTACTGGCGTGGGCGCGCACCCACTCGCGGAAGGGATACGTGCTGACCTGCAACAGGCTGGCGTGACGTTGCTCGACGTCGCTGGCGGCGACACCGCTCCCCCTCCCGTCTCGTCCATCATGGTCAGTACGCGCACCGGCGAGCGCGCCGTTGTCTCACTCAACGCCACTGGGCGCGCGCTGACCCCGCCCGCCGAAGTCGATGGGCTGGTGCGAGAGTCCCGCATCGCGCTGATCGACGCACACCATCCCGAGCTCGCGCTCGCGGCAGCCAGCGCGGCGCGCGCCCACGGACGGCTGTGCGTCCTGGACGGGGGCAGCTGGAAGGATAGGACGCGCGAACTGCTTCCGTATGTCGATATGGCCGTGTGCTCTGCCGATTTTCACCCTCCAAGCACGTCAACCACCGACGAGACGCTCGACTATCTGCTCGATAACGGAGTCACCTGGGCCGCGATCACCAACGGCTCCGACCCGATCGTTTGGGCGCAACCAGGTCGGCGGTCTGAGATCCCAGTCCCCGCAGTGACGGTGGTCGATACGCTCGGCGCTGGTGACATCTTTCACGGCGCATTCGCTTACGCAATCTCAGCAGCCCGCAACATCGATTCGGCCGCGTTCACGGCAGCTCTCGAGCACGGCTCGAAGGTGGCCGCGTACGCTTGCCAGTTCTTCGGAACCCGCCAATGGCTGAGAACCCGCCCGGACAAGGAGCCATGAGCCTAAAGATCATGGGCCATTCTCCCTGACCCGGGAGCCTCGGCCGTTTCCCCCAAAGAACCCTCCCCCCTTCCTCTTTCTCTCTATCTGATCCCCCCGGACGGCGGCTGGGTCGGTGTCCTATGACCGGATTGCCGCGCAGTATGAGCAGGTGCGCGGCGGCCTGGCACGAGCCCGGCAGCTCGCCGCCGCGGTCCTGCCGTGGCTCGCCCCAGCCAGCACGGTTTGTGATGTGGGTGCTGGCACGGGCGTGGTGACCGAACTGCTGTGCGCGGCCGGAATGCGGGTTGCCGCGTTCGACTTGTCGGCGCAGATGCTGCGCCGGGCCGGGACGCGGCTGCCTGGGCGGGTGGCAGTCGCCGACGCTGTGGCGCTGCCGCTGGCCGATGCCTCGGTGGACGCCGTGGTGTATCTGTGGGTGCTCCACCACGTCGGCGATCTCGCGGCGGCGCTCGGCGAGGCACGGCGAGTGCTGCGCCCCGGCGGCCGTGCCGTGTGCATATCCGGTCTCGCGTTGCCTCGTCCGGATGACATCGACCCGATTTTCCGGCGGCTCAACCAGGCGCTGCGTCCCGGCCAGATGACCCATGCGGCCGTGACCCGGGCCGCGGCCAGCGCCGGGCTGCTGGTGCTGGCCGAGGACACGGCGGTGATCGAGTTCGAGACGTCACCGAACGCGCTCGCAGATGCCATCGAACAGCGGCTATTTGCCTATCTGTGGGACATCGACGATGCGACCTGGGAAAAGGTCGTCCAGCCGGATGTGGACGCGCTGCGAAGCCTGGCCCATCCCGGCCGGACACGGCAACGGCAAGCGTCCCATCCCCTGAGCGTCTGGCAAGCCCCGGCGACGCGCCTGAAATTCGCGGTCAGCCGGCCGGCAGGCGCAGGTCGCGGCCGCCGCGCCAGACCTGAGAGTCTGTTGATAAAGGACATCAGGCCGCTGCTTGTGTCTCTCCGGCCGGGGATCGTTTGCTGGTGCCCCAACGGTCCGTCTGTGGCGCCCGGTGTGGTAGCGGGCCAGACGGCGAGTCATGATCATGACGGTAGCCCAGTACACCATCGCCTCGTGGTGTTCGGTTCTGCGTTCGTAGTCGCGGACCAGGCGCCGGTAGCGCAGCAGCCAGCCGAAGGTCCGCTCCACCACCCACCTTCGGCTGACCACCTGGAAGCCGGGCAGGTCACTGCGCTTGATGATCTGCACGGTGATGCCGGCGACCTGCCGGATCCGAGCTGGCGAGCGGCTGGCCGTCGTAGCCGCTGTCGGCCCACATGATCCGCAGCGTGGTGAAGATGTTCAGCAGGCTGATGACCAGCAGCTTGGCGCCGGCCCGGTCGCTGACCTGGGCCCCGGTGACCACGATCGACAGGAGCCAGCCCTCTGCGTCGACAGCGACGTGATGGCCTCTCCCGTTGATCTTCTTCCCGCCATGGAACCCGCGAGTGGCTTGCCGATGTGTCGGCGGTACCTTGACGAGCGGCGAATGGACAATCGCGGCCGTCGGATCAGCGGCCCGGCCCTGGCGGGCGCGCAGCAGGCCGCGCAGCTGGTGCACCAGGCCCTCGGGCAGGCCCCGGGCGTTCCACCGGTCGAAGAACGCATATACCGCCGGCCAGGGCGGGAAGTCGGCCGGCAGCGCCCGCCGCTCGACCCCGTTCTTGACGACGTAGAAGACTGCGTCGAGCATCGCCCGTAAGTCATGGTCCATAGGTCGGCAGGCGGCCTGCACCAGCTCGGCCATCACCTGCCTGGCCTGGGGCTGGAGTACCTGCCACTGCGCGTCGGTCAGATCCGAGGGATAGCAGCGGACACGGTCATGGCACCAGCACCCCCCGGAAGGGATACTGGCGTTCTGCGCCGCAAGAGGGTAGACAGGCATCCAGGACTCCTGCGCTGGAGGGCATAGACACCTCTCCGGTAACAGGAGTCCCCTTGCGTTCCCGGGCGACACGCCGCGTGTGACCTGATTGATACCAGTTACGCCAGTATCCCCTGAGCCTAGACGGGGTTTATCTACAGGTCGACGTGGATCTCGGCGGCTTGGGCGAGTGCATGCAGGTCGCCCGGGTCGGAGGTAAGAATATCGTCACCATTTGCGGCCAGGCACACCACGGTAGCGTCGATGGCATCAGCGTGGCCGCTGCGGGCCAGCAGCATCCCGGCGCGACGGCCCAGGTTGTCATCGACCGGCGCGATGTCGGTTCCGGCGAGAAGCCGGGCGACCTGCGCCTGCCCGCTGCGGCCGCCGCGCCAGACCTGAGCGACCACTCCCCCGCTGGTGACCGGCGGCTGCCCGGCCAGCCGCCCCCGCTTTACCAGCGCCACCACCTCACGATCCCCCCGCTCAGCTGCCAGGAACGCCCCGGCGTCCAGAATCAGCATCAGGCAGCTCCCCGGCCGCTGCGCGCCGCGCCGCGGCGCTGCTCTTCCGGTTCGCCTCGCACGACGACCGCCCGGCCGCGGGCGCGCCGGGCAGCTTCCCGCATCTCCTCGTCGGTGATCTCGCCGTGCTCGGCCTCGTAGGCAGCCAGGAACTCATCCAGCGCCCGAAGCCGGCGGTCGTGATCGGCTTCAACCGAAGCGCCTCGTTGACCCAGGCGCTCATGCTCTCCGCCTGTCCCTGCGCCGCGGCTTCCTGGGCCACCGCGACAAGCTCGGCATCCACAGACGCCGAGAGTCGCTGCTACATCTGTCCCACGATCGTAGGAACGAGGACGTCCGACTGCCTGCATGACATGGGCGACCCGGTCGCGGCCGCGCGGCACGTGCGCGGGACCCTCAAGCCCGACGGCACCTGGAACGCAGGGCTTGCGCTCGGCGCAGGCCGGCCAGGCGAGGATTGGCGAGGTCGTCGGGGCGGGCGGCTTTACGCGCTTCCGCCGCGCCGCGCGGACACCGTTTCAACCTCGTGCTCGAGGCGCGCCCGTGACGGCAGCGGCACGCCGGGCGGCGCCCGCCAGTCAGGTTGTACTGGCGGGCGCCGCCGTACGCGAGCAGGCTCGGCGCGCTGCGCCGGTTGCCCGGCCCGAAGGTGCGCGGTGGCAGACTGCCAGGTATGGAAGAAGGCTTGCGGGTTCACAAGGGCGGCAGCGGGGGGCCCCTGCTGGTGCTGCTGCACGGCCTCGGCGCGACCTGCGACGTTTGGGATGGGTGGTGGCCGTTGCTCGCCCGGCGGTGGCCGGGGCGCTGGTTAGCACCGGATCTGCCGGGTCATGGTGGCTCGCGGCCCCTCTCTGGGTACACCTTCGACAACCTCGCCGCCGCGGTCGCGGGTATCGTCGAGCCCAAGGCCCGCACCGTGGTGCTGGGACATTCGCTGGGCGGCGTCGTCGGCCTGGCCATGGCCAGCGGCAGGTTCGCCGTATCGGTGCAGGCGGTCATCGGCCTGGGGATCAAGGTCGTCTGGACCGATGAGGAGCTGGACCGGGCGCAGGCCGCGGCCCACCGGTCACCGGCCTGGTTCGCCTCGCGCGACGAAGCTGCCGCCCGCTACCTGCGCCTGTCAGGCCTGGCCGGCCTGCTGCCCGCCGATGACCCAGCCGTGGACGCCGGGCTGCGTGAGCAGGACGGGCGATGGCGGGTGGCCATGGATCCGGGTGCGTTCGCGGTCGAAGCGCCCGACATGGCGCGATTGCTCGCGCGGTGCCAGGCCCAGGTGACCCTTGCCCGCGGCGAGCGCGACCCAATGAACACAGATGAGCAGCTTGCCGGGCTGGGCGCCCCAACGGTCACGCTCGCAGGCCTCGGCCACAACGCACACGTCGAGAGCCCGGAACTGTCGATCGCCCTTCTCGACCGGAATCGATGATGCCCGAAGTCCAATGCGCTGCTCGCCCGCGAAACGACGGGTGGCTACGGCAGGACTTCGTATAGGTCGACGGCTGTTTCCTGGGGCGGTGCCGCGAACCCGCCCTCGATACCTTGCTGCATCCGTGGCATGAGGATGCCGTCGCGGAACCGCTCCCAGCTCTCCTTCGACTCGTGGACGGCCATGATCGTCCATCCCCCTGGCGAGGAGCCAGCTGCGTGGAAGATCTGACCGTCGGGCAACCGTCCGTCGCCCGGATGCACCGCGGCAACCGATGCCTCGTACTGGTCTCTGGTGCCGCCTGCAAAGAAATGCACAACCCCGTATGCCATCATTGTCCCCCGTCAATTCGAGCCTAAATGCTTCGCCGAAGTTGGCCTTCGGACGCGCCGGTTAGGAGTCGTCGGGTTGCGGCTCGACGAGCATCACAACCGTTTCGGGCCGGACCCCGTCAAATCTCATTGCGTCGGCCGCCACCTCGGACTCCATCACCCGCCGGAAGGCAGCCATGTCGGGAACTTCCACGATCAACCCGACCCGGTTGGTCTTCTCTGGGTCGACGAACGTACGCACCGTGATGCCCATAGGTCCGAAGACCTCTTCCCGTCGCGGTGAGCCAAGCCAATGGTCGACATCATTGACCTCGTGGAAAATCAGCACGGTTGCCACTGCTGCCTCGGCTTTCTTCGCTCCGCCAGGAGCGGAGCTAGATAGAGAAACCGGATGCGGCTCCCTTGATCAGGGCCGACTCCGCCGCCACAGCTGCCGGAGGCCCGCACGCCCGGCCGACGCTCGGGTTATATGAGCAGAACGTCCCGTTGCGCGCCGCTTTCTCGTGAAACTCCGTCTTCTCGTGAAACTCCGTCTTCTCGTGAAACTCCGTCTTCTCGTGAAACTCCGACTTCTCGTGAACTTCGTCCTTCGTGATTTTCGCTTTCTCGTGACACTCCGCACTAACGCGAGCGGTCGCGGCAACGAAAGACTATCACGCCGGTAAGGGGCCAGACCTTGTTGCCGGGCTCACCGGAAATTCATCCTAGTTCCGTACATTTAGCATATGTCAATTCCTAGGACGAAATCTTGGTATATTGGCCTTCGCTCCCCAGCTTCCGGAGGTTTCCGCGTGCGCTGCGCGACACCCCGCGGAGCCGTTAAGACTGTATTGCCCCGGGGGACGACCCCCCGGGATCCCCCGGCAGACGGTAGCGGCCCGCTCATTGCTGGATGAGAATCCGCTGATTCACGGGTCAGGAAAACGCTCGTTTCCCAACGGCGCCTGGCGGCTCGCGGCGGATCTGGTCAGCCCGCGGTCATGGCAGCGGCGCGCTCCTGGCTGAGTTCGGCCGGTGCCGGGTCCGGTTTGTGTGCCAGCCTGCTCGGCCACCACATCCACCGGCCGACGTCCAGGTTCAGCGCGGTAACGAGCACGGCCCGCACGATGATCGTGTCGAGCAATATGCCGAACGCGACCGCGAAACCCAGCTCGGTGAGGAACGTCGACGGGATCGTGGCCAGGACGGCGAACGTGCCGGCGAGCACGAAGCCGGCCGAGGTGATAACCCCGCCGGTCGCGGCGAGCCCGACGATCGCGCCGCGCCGGGCGTCGCGCCTGTTCGCCTCCTCCCGCACCCGGGTCATCAGGAAGATGTTGTAGTCAATGCCGAGCGCTACCAGGAACACGAACACAAACAGCGGGAACGAGGTGTCCGCACCGCCGAACCCGAAAACGTGGTCGAAGAACACGGCGCTGACACCGAGGGCGGCGGCGAACGACAGCACCACCGTGGCGGTCAGGATCAAGGGCGCCACAACCGACCGCAACAGCACACCGAGGATGATGAACACCACGACCAGAATGAGCGGGATGATGACATTGCGATCGTGCGCGGATGCGCGCGCTTCGTCCAGGCTGATCGCCGTAGCGCCGCCGACGAGGGCGCCGGCATCCGGTAGCGCGTGCACGGCCGACCGTACCCGGTCGATGGTGGCGTATGCGGCCTGGCTGTCCGGCTGTGAGATCAGCGTTCCCTCGAGGTAGCCGTAGCCTGCCCGGGCCTCCGGTAACGTGACGCCGGAGATTCCCGGGGTGGCGGCGAAAGCGGACCGCAGCGGGGCCGCCGCGGTTGCCTTGCCGATGACGATGACGGGCTCGCCCGCCCCGGCGGGGAAATGCCGGGCGAGCACGGTTTCGCCGATCACCGAATCGGGATGGCCGCGGAAGGACTGGGCATTGGTCAGGCCATGGGCCTTCAGGCCCAAGGCCATGGACGCCCAAAACCACGGCGGTCGTGATCCACACCCTGCGCGGCCGGGGCGCGATGCTCCAGCCGACCCGCGCCCACAACCCCCGGGCGGTCGGCTCGGCCGTGCCGTAGCTCGGCCGGTACGGCCAGAAGACACCTCGGGGCAGATCACCAGCAGGGCAGGCAGCAAGGTGAGCATGGCGAACGCGCCGACCGCAACGCCGATCGCAAGCACCGGCCCCAGGCTCTTCGTCGACTGCAGGTCCGCGGCGAGCAGCGTCAGCAGGGCGATTATGACGGTAGACGCGCTCGCGATGATCGCCGGTCCCGCACGCCGCAGCGCCTCGGCCATCGCCGGGTGGCGGCGATCGTGGCGGCGCAGTTCCTCGCGGTAGCGCGCGACAATCAGCAGCGCATAGTCCGTACTAGCGCCAAAGACCAGCACGTACAGGATGCCCGCGCTTTGCGCGTTGACCGTGAGGCCCGCGTGCGCCGCGAGAAGGTAGATCACCGCCTCGGCGGTTATCAGCGCCACCCCAGACGAGATCACCGGCAGTAGCCACAGCACCGGGCTCCGGTAGGTGATCAGCAAGATCACGATGACGACCGCCAGGGCCGAGTACAACAGCGTGCTGTCGATGCCCTTGAAGATCTTGCTGTTGTCGGCCGCGCTCCCAAGCGCGCCGGTGAGGTAGGAGGTCAGGCCGTTCGCGTTCGACGCCGTGATCGCGCGGATCGAGTCGGCGCCCTTCTCCGCGCCGTTCCAGCCTTGCTTGCCCAGATTGACCTGGAGGATGGTCTGGATGACCTTGCCGTCGGCCGCTTGGATCGGGCCTATCACCTGGCCCGGGACGACTCCGGGCAGCGCGATGAAGCTATTGACGTCCGCGGCTGCCTTGGCCCGGTCCGCGGCGGTGAGACCCGAGGCTCGCTGGTAGACCACGACAGCGGGGAAGATGTTGGGCGACTGGAACTGCGCCTGCAGGTCAAGGACCCTGGTCGACTCTGCGTTCGCGGGCAGCCAGGCACTCGCGTCATTCTTCTCCGCACCCATGAGCTTTGCTGACAGCGGCAAGGCGACAGCGAGCACGACCACCCATAAGCCGACAACAAACCACTTGGTCCAGCTCCCGGCCGGAATCTCGGCGATCCTTCGTGCTCTGCTCATCGATTCCTCCCGGGTCCGCTAGCAGCCGCGTACCACGTAGAACCTCCTACGGAAGCACTGGACCCAACGTTCTGCAAGTTTGGTTGCGGGACGCAAAACGTCGCAGTGGACGGCAGGTTCAACCTGGGCCTCGGGTGCCTCTCCCGCAAGCAGCAAACCGGACCGGATCACGGGTCCCGGCCGGGTCCCGGCGCGCCGCGCAGTGACCCATTTGCGGCCCATTGGCGCCGGAGCAGCGA
Organism: uncultured Actinomycetota bacterium; assembly: GCA_963727015.1. Lineage (GTDB taxonomy): Bacteria > Actinomycetota > Actinomycetes > Streptosporangiales > Streptosporangiaceae > DATFVJ01. The sequence goes on from CAVSEV010000016.1 coordinate 124,553, forward strand.
GAGGCCTCCCTGGGTGCGCAGCCGGCCATGTCGCTGGACGGTTTCATGGCCAGGCCCAGGTGGTGCGAGCCCTCGGGTATCGTTGGCCGCATAGGAGGTTCTTCATGTGCCGCCGCCCGGTGACGCCACCTTTGGCGTATGACGAACAGGTCCCGGAGGTCGGTGTCGAGTTTGGACCGGCACCGTGACCCGCGAACCCGAAGGCCAGGATCCTGCGACGGGTCTGGACGCGTTAAACGTGACGGCGGCGTCCAGCGAGTTGCAGAACCTGCCCGACTGGCCGGATGTCGTCGGCTTCCTGCAACAGCTCGCCGCGCTGTCCGCGGCGGTGGTGCCGAGGACCTCGTGCGGGGTGACGATCCGCCGCGACAATCAGGTCGCCACTGTGGCCAGCAGCGATGAGTTCGCGATGCTGCTGGGTGAGGTCCAGTATGGCCGCGGGCAGGGTCCGGGGATGCAGGCGCTGCGCACCGGCGAGCGGGTCGAGGTCCCCGACCTGGCCACAGATGACCGGTGGAGTCAGTACCGCATCCACGCGCTGACGGCCGGGGTGCGCAGCTCCGTTTCCCTGCCGCTGACCGTCAACGACGCCACGATCGGCGCGGTCAACCTCTACAGCCACGCCCGCGACAGCTTCAGCAGCAAAGACATCCGGTGGGCGGAATCGCTGACCCTGCAGGCCGCGTCCGCCCTTGCCCTGCTGCTGCGCCAGGCCCAGCAGGCTGGCGCGGTGGCGGCACTGCCCGGGGACGACGTGGAGGAATTGCGCCTCGAGCTCGACGAGGCGCGTGACACGTTTCGCACTATCCGGGCCGGCGGATTCGACGCCCTCGTCATCGACAGCGGCAGCGGCGCCGACCGGCCCGCCGGGCCGTCCCGGCTACTGGTGGAGGGCGGGGACAAACCCGAGGAAGCGGCAGACGTTCGCGGGGTCGTCAGCAAGGAGGAGCAGGATGACCCGGCGCACAGCTGGTATCGCCTGCTGAGCCTGGAGAGCTTCACCGCGGGGTGCCCGTGCGGTTGGGTGTCGCCCGAGCGCGACACGTCCGACGAGATGATCCGTGACGTCGATCGCCACCTCGGCGAGGTGCGGCAAGCAGGGACCGCACGCTCGTAGCTTCGATCAGCTGGTGCTGCAGTGATTCGCAGCAAGCTGCCCGGGTGGAGGACCGGACCGAACTGCACGGTGCCCACGCCTGGCGCGAGGGCCCCCGTCCCGCCAGCGAACGGCCAAGCCCTCCCAGGCGGCACGTGCTCCTCCCGGTGACTCAACGGAGGTGCTGAGGCTGTGGCGCATCCGCGGAGCCGTTGAGGACATTGATACCGAACGGCTGCCGCATCGGCGCCAGGGCTTTGGACGGGCCACCGCGCGAGGCGGTCGCGGGGGGTCGTGTTGGTTGATCGTCCTCGCTGGCAGGTGGTGTGACGAAAGGCTCTATTCCCCCGCATGGCGGCCGCGCAGCCTAAAAGTGAGGGGCGATTGAAATAGTTGAGCATCGGCCAGACACCCTGAGCACCGCGGGGCGGCCGTCATGAAAAGCAACGTCAAGGACGTGATGACCAGGAATGTTGTAGCGGTCCGGGAGACGGCGGGTTACAAGAGCATCGTGACCGCGATGCGGCGGCGCCGGGTGAGCGCTTTGCCGGTGCTGGACACGGCCGATCATGTTGTCGGCGTGGTCTCCGAGGCAGATCTGCTGTTCAAGGAGGTCGGGCCGGAGCCTTTCACGGGACCGGGCAGGTCGGTGCTGGCGACCGGGCGCCGCGGGGAACGGGCGAAGGCGGCTGCTGTCACCGCGGCCGGGCTGATGAGCACACCCGCGATCGCCATCGGCCCAGGCGCGAGCGTGGCCGACGCGGCCAGGCTGATGTGCGCGCGCCGGGTGAAGCGGCTGCCCGTCATCGACGACGACGGCCGCCTGGCCGGGATCGTGAGCCGGGTGGACGTGCTGAGCGTCTTCGACCGGCCAGACGAGCAGATCCGCGACGATGTGATCAAGAAAATCATTGCTGGGGAGTTCGCGCTCAACCCGCTCGCATTCGATGTGACCGTGAAATCCGGCATCGTCACGATCACCGGCCAGGTGGAGCGCCGCGCCATCGCCCCTGACCTGATCGACGCGATCCGCCACGCCGAAGGCGTCATCGACGTGCGTGACAGGACAAGCTACCCGCCAGAAGACCAGCAGCAGACCCGGCCGCCGTCTGGGCGCGCGGTCCAGGCAGGTCCCGGGTGACCGTGCGGCTCGCGTGCGCTCAGTCGTCGAGGCGGACCACAACTACCGCGCAGTGCGCTTGCTGCACGCAGTGGGTGGCGGCCGAACCCAGCAGCATCCCGCGGAAACGACCGCGACTGTGTGCCCCGAGGACCAGCAGCTTCGCGCCGCGGCTGGCATCGACCAGCACCTCGGCGGGGTTCCCGCCCACCAAAATGCGCTCGACGTCAAGATCATCCATCGGGGCCGTTGCCGCCAGCGCCCGCGCGAATATGGCGGCCTCTTCCTTCTCGATCTGGGTAGGTACTCGCGGGCCCTCGTTCCAACGATCGAGATTAAGGCGGGGAAAACGTGAATGGCCACGCAGCCCGCGTCCGCGAAGGCGTGCCTCATCGATCGCCCAGGCCAACGCCTCGTTCGCCGTTGGCGACCCGTCGATGCCGACGACGATCCGCTCCTGCCCGGAAGTTGTGCTCATTTGAGCTCACTCTCCTCTCGGCCGAACCGGAGTGGACGTCTTATGGGTGCCTCCGTATCACGCTGCTTACGCGCCTGCGTGATATGGGAGCGGACGACCGCAGGCCCCCGTCTCACCAATTGCGGCGGGAGCCGTCACCTGGGACCGCGGCCCTGCGGCGCGTGCCGCTTCGGCTGCCTCAATCCGCGCCGCCTGCCCGGCCCCGATCGGGCCGTCCACGACCCGGCGCGCCAACCGCTCATCTAGCCTGGTACCGGACGCAGTGTCGGTCATGGCGCCCACCTCCCCCGGAGGCTATCTTCGCAATTAGGCCGAGACCGCGGGAATGGTAGCGACCAAGGTCCTGTACCTCGGCAGTAACGGCGCACGCGCCAGCGGCCGCCGGCCGGGCGGTGTCCGGCGCCCCGGATCTGGCATCCGCGCTGACGAACGGCCGATGGCCTGACCGAGTCAGCCAGAGCCGGAGGCCGGGCTCTTGTGCGCGGCCCTGATCTACCAGCATGAGGCGCGGTGCCGGCCGACAGAGATCACAAATGCGATCAACGGCCAACTGCGGGTCATCGAAGGGCCCATCGACTCTAGTTACCGCGCGTGTGCGCGCAAAGATACCTATGTGGGCGCGATAGATGAACAAGATATAGAGTCAGGGCCTCATGGCACTAGGCACACGCTTGCCTACGGTAAGTATCGACTAGCGTACGAGGTTCACGGGTCGGGCGACAGAGTGCTCGTGTGGCTGCATGGCTTGCTGCTCGATGCCAACCTCAGCCGTCACTTGGCCCGCAGGCTGGCCGCCGAGGGCAATCGGGTGGTGCTGCTCGATCTGCTGGGCCATGGCCGCAGCGACCGGCCGCGCCACGCTGGCGCCCTGCGGATGGACCTGTACGCCGAACAGGTCCTGTGCCTGCTTGATGAGCTCGGCCTGGATCAGGTGGTGCTCGGGGGTGTCTCGCTCGGTACGAATGTGAGCCTGCTGACCGCGGTGGCAGCACCCGGCCGGGTACGCGGCCTGGTTCTGGAAATGCCGGTACTCGAGTCGGCCGTGCCCGCGGCGGTAGGCGCGTTCATGCCGGTCCTGATCTTGGCCCACTACGGCCACCGCGTGGTGCGATTGCTCTCCCGGGTCGCACGGCGTGTGCCCCCATCCGGCATCGGTGCGCTCGACTCGTTCGTCAGCGCGGTCGCGTCAGACCCCGACGAAACGGCCGCGGTGCTGCATGGCGTCCTGATCGGACCGATCGCGCCTACGAGTGACCAGCGGCGTGCCATCACCGCCCCGGCGCTGGTATTGGGGCACGGAATCGACCTGATCCACTCATTCGCTGACGCGGAACGCCTGACGAGGCAACTGCCCAATGCCAGGCTGATCCGGACCCGCACGTTTGCCGAACTCTGGGTGTGGCCAGGCCGGGCTCACCGGAGAAATCAGCAGGTTCCTTGACCAAGTCTGGGAGGGCGGTGGAAAAGGCGGCTCCGCCCGGACGTTACAATGGCCGAAGGCAATCATCCCCGCTAGCTGTGTCGTCCGTAGTGAATGCCGATCAGCAGGTACAGCCGGAAGCCAGCGAATAGGTGTGGCACTTAGGCTAGCTCCGGTGACGGGTCGGGGCTGTTGGTCAGTTGAGCGGAACTGATAGGTGATGGGCCGCGGGTCGCCGGGGATCCGGGGCGGGGTGGTGTTGAGTTCGTCGATGAGCAGGCGGAGGCCCGGGTGATGCGGGGCGCGGCTGGGGTGTCGAGGGTGACGGTGACTGTTGCGGGGGTGTAGGTGATGGTGCCGCCGAGGTGGAGCAGGTTGCGGGTGATGGCCCGGTATTCGTCGTTGTCGCGCAGGTAGGCGTTGAGCCTGTGCGCGAGCCAGTCTTCGGCGTTGGCGGCCAGCAGCCGCAGCACCATCTGCAGGGCGCGGTGGCGGGTCCGCAGGACCGCTTTCTGCGCGCCGGGGGTGACCTGGTTCGCCGGCAGCTTTGCGGGGATCTGGCCGAGGGCGGCCTTCGCGGCGGCGGCGGCGTTGTTTGCTTCGGTGATTTTCTGCTGGGCGGCGGGGATTTTGGCGTTCTTGGCCGCGGCGGGCAGTGCCGGGCTGGCGAGCAGGGCGGCGAAGCACGCTCGGCTGGGCGAGGGCTCGGAGTCAAGGTGTTGGTGTGGACTGCAGGACGGGGGCGCCGTCTTCGAACAGGGTGATCTGCCGGGCCTGGCCGTAGTCCTTGATGGCCACGGTCTCATCGGCCAGTTCCAGGACTTCGGCGGGTCTGCCGTCGCCGCGGGCGGCCCAGTGGCGGCGGGGGGCGGTGGCCGGGACCGTGAGCGGGCCGCGCCGCCAGGTGATCCAGTCCGCGTCGTGCTGCCGGACGGCGCGGAACACCGCGGGTAGGACCCGCCGCGGCCGAACCCGAGCATGATCTTCTTGCCCGGGCCGGTGACCTCGCGGAGCTGGCCGAGCACGCTGGCCATGGTGGCGGCCAGCCCGGACGGGTCGCCGGAGGCGAAGCACACCGCCCGGCCGTGGTAGTCCGTCACTACCGTGTCCGCGCGGCCTTTCTGGGCGTGGCGGCGCTTGGTGTTCCAGCCCTTGGGCACCGGCTTGGCGCCCTCATAGGGCACGAAATGGTCATCGACGTAGTACACCTGCAGGCCGGGGGCGTCCGCGGCCAGCATCGCCACGGCCAGCCGCCGCTGCAGGCCCAGCGGGTCGCATCCGCCGGCGATGGCGGCCAGCCGGGGCCGCAGCGTCCGCAGGTGCGGCAGCCTGCCGATCCCGGCCAGCGGCCCGGCCTCCGAAGCGATCAGGTGCCCGGTTCCCTCCGCCGAACCGGCGCCCAGCGCGAACCCCAGCGAGGTCACGGCCAGCAGCGCCAGATCGTCATACCGCGGCGGGCCAGGCCAGCCGGCACCGCGGCGGCCAGCACCATCGGGCACCACCTGTACCGGGACTGGTGGTCCCGCCGGCACCAGGCCCGCTCCCGCTGGTTCCACCAGCGCACCCGCTCCGCCGCCAGTAAGCCACCTCACATCACATAAAGAAGGCGGCTGCCCTCCCGGCAAAGTGAGTCGATCACCTGATATCAGGTCAGAGAAAGACTGCTTGGAGCAAAAGTACTCTCCCAGCTCAATTGAAAGCACGAAAATGCTAGAATAGCCTCCTGATGCTAGCCTGGCCCGGGTTTCTGCCACTTTATTCAGCGGCACCTCCAGGTGACTAAACGCTTCAATAGGGACCAGATGTTCCGATCGGCTTTCAAACCGCGATAGGGTCTTGGATATTTGAACTTCATTAAATGAGCCCTCTTTGATGCCGATAAGAATAGGATAGTTACCCGCAATATCCGAGCCCTGGTCGAAGATGGGAAAAATGTTCTTCTGCCATGGCGACTCGTTGACTTTATTACGCCACCTGCTTAATCCCTCGCTACCGACCTTTCTGGCGCGGTCACGTGCCGGACCCTTGTGCCAGGCTTTTAGCTCGATCAGCCCCTCCAGGGCAATCGGCGATACAAAGAACTGAGCCCAGTAACTTGCCTTTCCGTAGCGGTATGACATTGGTTCAATGCGATCTTGGTGCATATCGGCGTAGGGCCGGGCATACATGCGAGAAGCCGCGGTCGAGACCGAATCCATTTCGCCGACGATCGGGTCCATGACATCCTCGTGCGGACGTAGTCCTCCCTCGCGAGCAATTTCCCGCAATATGTCTACGGTCCGGCCACCCCGATGTTGATAGCGGCCCGTTCCATGCCATCTCCACGCCTCCTGGTAAACGGCGTCAAACTCGGCCAGTACCTCGGCTTCTTCATCAGGGTGAACCGGTGCAGCTTCCGTGGAATTCGCCAGGCGCTTCGCCACAAACCTGTCGACCAAACGAATATCAAGCGGTTTCCTGGCTCTCTCGCCGGCACCACTGCGGCGGTCAACGTAGATCGAGTACATCGCCCGGCCGAAGGCCTTTGCCACCTCGCGGCCCGTTATGTTGCCACGAGCTCGCCAGCGGCGGGCTTCCGCCGGATTGTTCTCCTGCTGGATTCCCGGCAACTCTTGCGCTAGCTGCTCTCCGATTCGCGTGAGACTGCGGGCGTGCGGCAAAGTAGATGATCATGCTGCTGTGCTGGCGCCGACCTGCAGGACTGGTGTTCCGGCGGCGGGATGTGATAGGTACTGGCGGGTGCGTGATCATGTCGCGGATGTGACGGTGCGGCCGATCTCGTCTTGAGGAGGCCGGCCGGTTCAACGCGTGCCTGGATGCCCATCATTGGCTCGGGCATCGGCTGACCGGGCAGGTGCTGCGCTATGTCGCCGAGCTGGACGGGCAGTGGGTCGCGCTGGCCGGGTTCGGATCCGCGGCGCTGAGCTGCGCGGCCCGGGACAAGTTCCTGGGCTGGAGCCGGGAGCAGCAGTACGCGCGGCTGATCCATGTCGCCAACAACCAGCGGCTGTGCGTGCTGCCTGCGGGCCGGCGGCTGAACCTGGCCTCCGCGGTGCTGGCGCGGGTGCTGCGCCGCCTCAGCGATGACTACCTCGCGGTGTACGGGCACCGGGTGCTGGTGGTGGAGACGTTCACCGACCCCGCGCGGCACACCGGCGCGTGCTACGCGGCTGCGAACTTCCGCCCGGTCGGCTCCACCCTCGGCTACGGCCGCAGCGCCGGCACCTACCACCATCACGGCAACCTCAAGCGGGTCTGGCTGTACCCGCTGCACCGCAACGCGGCCGCGATCTTGTCCGCGCCGTTCGACCATCCCCTGCTGACCCGCCAGGAGGCGAGTGTGGTCGACCTGAACACGCTGCCGCTGTCCGGGCTCTGGCGGCCTGCCGGAGCTGCTGGAGAAGCTGGTCGACCCGCGGGCCCGGCGCGGGGTCCGGCACAAGATCTCGGTGACGCTCGCGATGGTCGTCGCGGCGGGGCTGTCCGGGTGCGCGCGCAGCTTCCGCTCCGTCGGCGACTTCGTCGGCGACCTGCCGCAGGACGCGCTGGGGCGGCTGGGCGCCCGCTGGCACCCGGTGCAACGCCGCTACGTCGCCCCGGACGAGGCGACGATCCGCCGGCACGTCAAGATGATCGACGCCGATCACGCGGACCGGCTGGTCGGCGCGTGGCTGCTGGAGCCTGGTCCGCGCCGGCCGGCTCACCGCCGAGCAGGCCGGCACGCATCATGATCGCGCTGGACGGGAAGGTGCTCAAGGGCGCCTGGGAGGAACTGCCGGATGTCAAGGTCCGGCTGTTCTCCGCGCTGGTGCACGGCGAAGGCGTCGTCGTCGGCCAGCGCAAGGTCCCCGAGGAAACCACCGAGGTGACCCAGGTGTTGCCGCTGGTCGATGACATCGCCGCCGCGCGGCCCGACGGTGACCTGTCCGGCCTGGTGTTCACCGCCGACGCGCTGCACGTGCACCGCGACAACCTGGCACAAGATCGTCGAGCGGGGCGGCGACTACCTGCTCACCGTCAAGGACAACCAGCCCACGCTCAGACGCGACCTGGCCGCCCTGTTCCCCGCCGACCCCGCCGAGCGCGGGGATTTCCCCCCCTCACCACACCACCTATGACCGCGGCCACGGCCGCATCGAACTGCGCTCCATCTGGTGCACCAGCAACGTCGCGGGCATCGACTTCCCCTACGTCTACCAGGCGTTCCGCATCCACCGGGAGACCTTCGGCCTGAGCGAGAACCCGATCCGCAAACCCGAAACCGTCTACGGGATCACCAGCCTGACCGCCTGGCAGGCCAACCCCGCCGACGTGCTGGCCGGCAACCGCGGCCACTGGGAAATCGAAAACCGCGAACATTACGTCCGGGACCGGACCTTCGACGAAGATCGCTCCCAGGTCCGAACCGGCGCTTCGCCCCAGTTCATGGCCACGGCCCGCAACATCGCGATCAGCCTGCTCCGCCTCATCGGCTGCGCGAACATCGCGCGAGGCATCGAGCTGCTGTCCCGGCGGCTGGACACCGTCCTCGCACTTATCGGCGTCTAAGCCCCAGCGATCAAGAAAGGAGGTGGTCATCAGATCGCGCGATCACTACCCCGCGACTTTGCCGATGACCCTGCCCCGTCGGCCCTGCGTGTTCATCCATAGAGGAATCATAACAGAGCAGGCAACTAGTGCCGGGAAATTGTATTCTGATTAAATATGGCTCCTATCTCAGCGGCAATATCGGCGAGATAAATAGCAAAAGGAGAGCGATCGAGATGCCGGGGCCGGGCCGAACACGATGGGGCGGCGCCCAGCGTTCTTGTCGATGATTCCTTTCCTGGGCGACGCTCGCGCCGCCAGCAACTTCGTGGTCAGGCCGTGATGAGGGCCAGCAGGCCGGCGGCCGGATAAACCATCAGGGTCTTGTCCCTAACGATCTTAGACTGGACGGCCAAGACGCCGGTGAGATCAGGTCAGATGCGATCCTGCTTGGTCCAGGAAGTGGGTGGCCCAGTCGAGGTCGTCGTGGCAGCGGTGCAGCCAGGCTTCGCCCCAGGAGAAGTTGCAGCTGGTCTCGGCCCGGAGGACCCGCCAGTAGGCTTGCTCGAGCAGCCGGTACATGTCGGGGTCGCGCACCGAGATGCCGGTGGCGTTGCGGCGGGCGGCGTGGATTGCCTGGCTGATCTCGTCGAGGCGGGTCAGGGCCTCCTGCTGGGCAGGCGAGCCGATCCATTGGGTAAAGCCGGCGCCGTCGTGCGGGCCGGTGTTCCACCCGCCCGGGCGCACGGTCACCTCGCCGCGGGCGCCATAGCGGTCGAGGTAGTCATCGATGAAGCAGGGGCGGATGCCCTCGCTTCGGTCATCCCGTGCCCGCCGCAGCAGGTTCTCGTAAAAGTGCCAGAAGCCGGCTCCCGGCGAGGTGTTGCGGAACCAGCCGCCGTTCGCCCCATTGGTGCAGGTGGTCACGAGGGGCGCGAACTGGCAGCGGCTGGTCCGTTGGGACACCTCGTGAATGAACCAGCCAGGCTCCATCCCTGCCTCCTGGGCGTTGGAGAGCTCCCGGTCCCGCACCACGACGATGATTTCCTCGCCCCCGAACCGTGCGACGTGCGGGCGGTAGCGGAGTTCCTCCGAGCCCATGGGAGTGACCGCTTCGACGTGTTCGCTGTCGACGAGCACGTAGCGGTAGCCCTGGCGTTTGAGGGTCGGGATGAGCTCCATGCAAAAGCCCAGCTCCGGAGGCCAGAACCCGGGAAAGCTGGTTCGCGCAAAAAGGTGCTGACCAATCCCATGCCAGCGCTCGAGCTGCTCGTCCCAGTCGGCTTGGGGGGTGAGGGGGAGGACGGGATGGTAGTAGGCGGTGCCCAGGATGTGGATGATCCTGGTGTTCTGCAGGTACCACAGCAGCGATCCGCAGTCGACGATGCCATCGACCCGGCGCTGGAAGGGGGGACTGGCGAGGGTCTCGAGCAGGGTGCCAGAAAGCGCCAGGTGCACCCGGCCGACATCCTCGTAGGCCCACAGCGATCGGGGGATACGGTCCATGGCCCAGAGGATCTCGCTGGCCTCCCACTCGTGCCGCTCGAGCAGGTCCTCAAGGTTGGAGGCGGGCTGATGCAAGTTGAGGACCAGGGCGAAGGCCACGTCGGCCATCGGGGGCTCCTTGGCGGTTACAGGTCATGAGTCACGATGTCGATGGTGCCAGGCCAGTTCGGCGGTGTAGCCGGCCAGCTGCCCTCGCCGCGTAGCGGTGGCAGCTCGTCTCGGCTCCGGCTCCTTTGCCTGACATGTGCGCGGGCCTATTCCTGGCGAATATGATCATAGATGTTCAGGTAGTGCTGAGCGGGCCCGGTCCAGGAGTGATCCTGCCGCATTCCGTTCATCATAAGCTGGCGGAAGTCGCCCGGGTAAGAGAACCAAAGCCCGATGGCCCGCAGCATTGCGGACTCCAGCGCCGTGTTGTCGAGCTCGTGGAACACGTAACCGTTCCGGTCGTCAGGGTTACGTGCGGAGTAATCGCGATCGAATACCGTGTCCACCAGGCCGCCGACGGCCCGCACGATGGGGACGGTGCCGTACTTGAGGGCGATCATCTGGCTCAGGCCGCACGGCTCGAACAGGCTGGGCATCACCAGCATGTCGGCACCGGCATAGATCAGATGGGCCAGGCCCTCGTCGAACCCAATTTCCAGGTGACAGTCAGGGTTGTCATTCAGGTGATGCTTCAGCTGCCAGAATTGAGCATTGACGGCCGGGTCGGGACAAGAACCCAGCAAGACGAATTGCGCACCCTGGGACAAGGCGTAAAATATGGCGTGACAGATGAGATTGACGCCTTTCTGGCGATCGATGCGGCCGACGCAGGCGATGATGGGCTTGTACCCATCCCGCAACAGCAACCGGTCACGCAGAGCATCTTTGTTCGCATACTTTCGCGCTATCGTGCCGACCGTGTAATTCGACGGGATCAGGATATCTATCTCCGGGTTCCAGACATTGTAGTCGATGCCGTTGAGGACACCACCGAACTTCTCCCGGTGGACCTCGAGCGTGTGTCCCAGTCCCATCCCCTGATCGGCGTAGGTAGCCTCCCATGCATGTTGCGGTGAAACCGTGGTGACGAAGTTCGAGTAAACGATGCCGCCCTTCATCAGGTTGATTGCGCTGTGGTTGAAGTTGTCGCGGAGCCGATCGTAATCGAAGAAGTGCGCTGGGCGATTGAGACCCGTCGCCCACAGGATGTACTCACCGCAGATACCCTGGTGCGCGAAATTGTGGATGGTATAGCAAACACGCTGATTGGGCATGCCAATGTGCTGGTAGATCTCGTAGAGCAGCACCGGCAGGATCGCAGTCTGCCAGTCGTGACAGTGGATCACATCGGGCCGTTTGTTGGTCTTCCACATGAACTCCAGCGCCGCTTTCGACAAGAAGGCGAATCTGGTCACATCGTCGGCTGAACCGTACAGGTGGCCCCGGTTGAAGAAATGGTCCGGTGAGTGCGGTTCGATGAAGAAGCACCGCCTGCCGTGAACGAACCCGAACCATACCGTGCAGGGCACGACCCCGGTGTACCAAGGCACCCGCAGGTCATGATGGGTGATCGAGAGCCCGGAGATCTGGTCGTAGCGCATGCAATCGTATTTCGGCATGATTATCTCGACGGCGTGGCCCCGCAGCTCCAGCTCCCGGCTCAGCCCGAAGACGACTTCTCCCAGCCCGCCCGCCTGCGCCACCGGCGCACATTCCGTCGCAACCATGACCACGAACACGGCTGTCTCACCGTTCCTGTCGCATCTCGTGCCGTTGTAAGCCGGCCGGTGCCGAGACCGGCGGGATCACAGCGAACTGATCAGTGGGAGGGGTGTGTATGGGAGGGGTGTGTATGGGAGGGGTGTGCGGGGGACAAGAGGGCCTCCTGGCCGAGGGATGTCGCCAGTCCGCCGGGCGGTGGCGGCGCGCGGTGCGCGCCGCCACCGCCCGGCGGAGAGGCCGACCACATCAGACCCCAGAAGAGGACAACGCCGTCAATAGGTACCACGAGTCCAAAGGTAAACACTCATCCCTGTGCGTCCAACCAACCGGGGGTCGCATGGCGGTGTGACCTGCAGGCCTGAGGCGGCGGTGCCGTAGGGTGGCAGGCATGCGGCCGGCCGGGCAGGCGGTGTGGCGGTTTCTGGTCGGGTCCCCGCTGCGGGCGCGGGATGTGTCCAGGGAGCAGATCACCCGCGGCGAGGGACTGTCCGCGCTGTCGCTGGATGCCCTCACGTCGGTCGCTTACGGGCCGGAAGCGATCATTGTTGTCCTGGCGGTAGCCGGGGCCGGGGCGCTGCACCTGGTCTTGCCTATCACGATCGCGATCGTGGCGCTGCTGGCCATCTTGGTGTTCTCCTACCGCCAGGTGATTGACGCTTACCCGGGCGGTGGGGGGGCGTATGCGGTATCGCGGGCCAACCTCGGGCGGCGGGGCAGCCTGCTCGCCGGCGCCGCGCTGGTGGTCGACTACACGCTGACCGTCGCGGTCTCGATCGCCGCCGGGGTAGCGACGCTGACCTCGGCCTTTCCCCGCCTGCACGCGGAGACGGTGCCGATCTGCCTGGGCATCCTCGCCGTGGTCTCAGGCCGCCCGCATCACGCTGCTCAACCTGCGCGGCCTGGCTGATGCCGCCCGCGCGTTCCTGCTGCCCACGATGCTGTTCATCGTCGGGCTGCTGGTCATCATCGCCATCGGCCTGATCCACCCGCTGGCGCTGCACACCCCCGAGCCCGGCCGCTCGCTGCTGCCTGCGCACGCGCTGGAGACGGTAAAACGTGCTGCTGCTGAAGGCATTTCGGCCGGGTGCAGCGCGCTGACCGGGGTGGAAGCGATCGCTAACGGGGTACCGCTGTTCAAGCAGCCCCGCGTTGCCCGGGCGAAGCAGACCGAACTCATCCTCGGGGGGATCCTGGGCGCGATGCTGCTGGGCCTGGCCGTGCTCGCCGACCGCTGGCAGATCGGGCCCCGCTCCGGCCAGACAGTGCTGAGCCAGATCATGGCCACCGCCATCGGACGGCACTGGGCCTACTACGTGATGTCGCTGACCATCACGCTGGTCCTCACGCTGGCCGCCAACACATCATTCGGCGCCATGCCGCTGCTGGCCAGCCTGCTCGCCAGGGACAACTACCTGCCGCACCGGTTCGCCCTGCGCGACGACCGGCAAGTGTTCGCCGCCGGCATCTGGACGCTGGCCATCATGTCCGCCGCCCTGCTTATCGCCGTGACCGGCAACACGCTCAGGCTGATCCCGCTGTTCGCCATCGGGGTGTTCACCGGTTTCACCCTCGCCCAGGCCGGAATGGTCGTGTACTGGTGGCGCAGCCGGCCGCGTGGCTGGCAGCAGCGCGCTGCCAGCAACGGCATCGGCGCCGCCGCCACCGCCATCGCCACATTGGTCTTCCTGGTCACCAAGCTCACCGAGGGAGCCTGGGTGGTCGTGCTGGCGGTAGCCGCACTCATCGTTCTTTTCAGCCGGATCCATCGCTACTACCTGCGGGCCGGGCACGCCCTCGGCCTCGGCACGATCCCGGGCCTGCCGCAGGGCAGGCCCGTCATCGTCGTCGTGCCGGTAACCGAGGTATCCCTGCTGACCCAGCACGCCATCTCGGAAGCGCTCTCGATCAGCCGGCAGGTGATCGCCGTGACCGTAGTGGCGGCCGACCCTGACCAGAGCACCGGGGACACCCGCAAACTGAGCCGCCAGTGGGCCCGCTGGAATCCCGGGGTACCCCTGCGGATACTGGACACCCAATACGCCTCGATCGCTGGCCCCGTCGTGGCGTTCATCGACGAGCTCCGCCAGCACCGTCACGAGCAGATCCTTGTACTTGTCCCCGTCGTGCGCCCCGACCGGCTGCGCTACCGCCTCCTGCACAACCACCTCGACGTCGTCCTCACCACGGCGCTGCGGACCCGCACCGACATCGTCGTGGCCCGCGTCGTAATGCAGCTGCGGCGCCGAGACGACGAAGCCGGCCCGGCCGTGTCAACCCGAACTGGCCGGCGCAGTGACCTGTCCGCAGTCCCCAGCCGGCGCGGCACGCGGCAGCCGTTAAGGGCGGGCCGGATCGTTTCCGCCGAGATCGAGCGGGCCCTGGGGACTATAGTCCCCTTCCGGCAAGTGCCGGCCTGACGGGCACCGGATGCACTGGTTGTGTGGTGCCCGGCCACGTACGGTGGCGAATATACGCGGACATACGCGGACGCACCGGTGCACTTGATTAGGTCCAACCTTGCGGCATGCTCAGCAGCCGTCCAACAGCCGAGCAGCCCTTAAGGCGCCGACCGAGGAAGAGAGCTGAGCCACGATGACAGAATCAAGCAAGGGCATGCTTCAGATCACCGACTCCAGGACCGGCCGGAGCTACGAGGTTCCGATCAGCGATGGTGCCATTCGCGCCACCGACCTGCATCAGATCAAGGTCAATGACGACGACTACGGGCTGCTGTCCTACGATCCGGCGTTCGTGAACACCGCCAACTGCCGCAGCGCCGTCACCTTCATCGACGGTGAGAAGGGGATCTTGCGTTATCGCGGTTATCCGATCGAGGAACTCGCCGAGCACTGCTCGTTCTTACAAGTCGCGTACCTGCTGCTGCACGGCGAACTGCCGAGCGCGACCGACGCGCAGGCATGGGCCGAGGAGATCACCCACCACACGTTCGTGCACGAGAACGTCAAGCAGTTCATCGACGGTTTCCACCATGATGCACACCCCATGGGCATGCTGGTGAGTACCGTGGCCGGACTGTCCACGTTCTACCCGGAAGCGAAAGCGATCTTCGACGAGGAAAGGCGCCGCAAGCAGATCGTGCGGCTGATCGCGAAGATGCCCACAATGGCGGCGTTCGCCCACCGGCATGCGGTCGGCCTGCCCTACGCCTACCCGGACAATGAACTGTCGTACGCGGGCAACTTCCTCAGCATGATGTGGAAGACCACGGAGCGGAGCTATCACCCGGATCCGGCGCTCGAGCGCGCCGTGGACACGCTGTTCATCCTGCACGCTGATCACGAGCAGAACTGCTCGACCACCACCATGCGGACGGTCGGCAGCGCGCACTCCGACCCCTACTCGTCGGCCGCCGCGGCGGCCGCGGCGCTGTACGGCCCACTGCACGGCGGTGCCAACGAGCAGGTACTGAAGATGCTCACCGAGATCGGTTCTGTCGACAACATTCCCGCCTACATCGAGCGGGTGAAGAGCGGCGAGCTCAGGCTGATGGGATTCGGCCACCGCGTGTACAAGAACTTCGACCCGCGCGCCACCATCATCAAGGACATCGCCGACCAGGTGTTCAAGGCCACTGGCCGGAACCGCCTGCTCGATATCGCGCTCGAGCTCGAGAAGATCGCGCTGGCGGATGAGTACTTCGTCAGCCACCGGCTCTACCCGAATGTCGACTTCTACTCGGGCATCATTTACCAGGCGATGGGCTTCCCCGTCGAGATGTTCCCGGTACTATTCGCAATCGGCCGCACGCCCGGCTGGCTGGCCCAGTGGGAGGAAGGGATCCTCGACCCGGAGCAGCGGATCGCACGGCCCCGCCAGATCTATGCGGGTCCAGAACTGCGCCACGTCGGACCGGCCGCCACGCGTGAGCCTTAGATCAGGTACTGCTGGCCTTTAGGCAGTGCTGCCTTTTAGGCAGTGCTGCCTTTTAGGCAGTGCTGCCTTTTAGGCCGCTGCTAGGCGTGCTCTTCAGGCAGTGCTGGCTTTTCAGGCAGTGCTGGCTTTTCAGGCAGTGCTGGCTTTTCAGGCAGTGCTGGCTTCCTGCGGGCGGCCGATTCCGCGCGCTCGGCTGTTCGTCGCTCCAGGGAGGCCAAAGTGTGCTGTGACTCTCCAGGTGCGAGGGTGGCGCAGCGGCCGTGTCATCTCGTTCCCAGTGGTGACAATAACGAGGCCGTAGGTCCGCCCGGGCGGCGACCTATGGCTCTGTAACTATCCCAGCACGGCCTGCGACGCTTCGCCCAAAGCGGCAATCCCGCCCAGGAGGCAACTGTGACGTACGACTCCAGGGGCATCGCGAAGGCCCTCAAGTTAAGGCGACGCACTCCGATCTTGGTGGCGCCTTCGCCGGTCCGGGGCGACGTCCATATCGAACTCCAGCGCTGTAAAGGCTGCCAGCTCTGCATTGAATGCTGCCCGACCCACGTGCTTGAACTCTCGGAGAGCTTCAACAGCGCTGGCTACCACCATCCAGTGGTGGTGGCCGACGAGTGTGTCTGCTGCCAGGGCTGCTACAAAATCTGCCCGGACTTCGCCATCTTCGCGATCCTCCGCGAGGCCGCCACTCCGGAGGCGGCGAGCGGAAGCGTAACCGTGACAGTGGTGCAACAGGACGTGAGGGCGGAGGTGCGGCCGTGACCGCCACGCTCAGCGGGACGCACTTCATGCTCGGCGACAACGCGATCGCCGAGGGAGCTATCGCGGCCGGCTGCCGCTTCTTCGGCGGCTACCCGATCACTCCCTCGACCGAGGTCGCCGAACGGATGGCCCTCCGGCTGCCCCAGATCGGCGGCACCTACGTCCAGATGGAGGACGAGATCGCCTCTATGGCGGTGATCCTGGGCGCGTCCTGGACCGGCCAGAAGCCCATGACCGCCACTTCCGGCCCCGGCTTCTCGCTGATGATGGAGAACCTGGGCCTGGGAATCATGACCGAGACGCCCTGCGTCGTCTGCAACGTGCAGCGGGGCGGTCCGTCGACAGGGCTTCCGACCTTGGTCGCACAGAGTGACATGCAGCAGGCCAGGTGGGGGTCGCACGGGCACTACGAGATCATCGCGGTCGTTCCCTGGTCCGTACAGGAGTGCTTCGACCTCACCATCCGGGCCTTCAACCTGGCCGAGCGGTACCGGACGCCGGTGCTGGTGATGGCGGACGCCGAGGTCGGCCACGTGACCGAGAAGCTGGTCATCCCGCCAGAAGACCAAATCGAAATCTGGAGCCGCAAGCGTCCGAGCGGGCCTGCCGCCGAGTACCGGACCTTCGCGCCCGATGACGACCTGATCCCGCCGATGGCGCTGGCGGGCGAGGGCTACCACGTGTTCATGGAGAGCCTCACGCACACCGAGCGCGGCTATCCCGACGCCACCGTCCCTACCCAGCAGGTGCTGGTGACGCGACTCAACGAGAAGATCCGCCGCCACCGGTTCGAGATCTACGACGTGGAGGAGCGGTGGGTGGAAGGCGCCGAGGTGGTGGTGCTCTGCTATGGCATCTCGGCGCGGATCGCGGCCCATGCCGTCGCACTGGCACGCGAGCGCGGGCTCAAGGTGGGCATGTTCCGGCTCCGCACAGCTTGGCCGTTCCCCGAGGAGCGGGTACGGGAGCTCTCGGCGGCGATCCGCGGCTTCGTGGTGCCCGAGATCAACCTCGGCCAGATGTCGCGAGAGGTGGAGCGCTGCGCGCTCGACGCGTGCGCCGTGGCCACCATCCCGCACGCCGGCGGAGACATTCACGAGCCCGAGCAGATCCTGGAGGCGATCATCCGCACCGCGGAGGGCCGCTCGCCGAGCCGGGCCACACAGGTGGGAGCGCGGTAGTCATGGCGCAATTGGGAGTCTTCCTCTGCCACTGCGGCGAGAACATCGCGCGCCGAGTCGATATCGAGCGGGTCCGCGAGCATGCCGCCCGGCTGCCCGGCGTCGTCCATGCCGAGGATTATCCATACATGTGCTCGGCACCTGGCCAGCGCAAGCTCCAGGACGCCATCACGGAGCGCGGCCTAAGCGGGGTGGTGGTGGCAGCCTGCTCGCCCCACCTGCACGAGCCGACGTTCCGCGGGGCCTCGGCGCTGGCCGGCCTCAATCCGTTCCGCTGCGAGATAGCCAACGTCCGCGAGCAGTGCTCATGGGTCCACGAGGACCGCACGGAGGCGACGGCAAAGGCGTGTGACATCGTCACCACGATGGTCGAGAAGGCAAAGCGCGACCAGGACCTCTTCCCGATCGAAGTCCCCGTCACCCGGCGCGCCCTGGTCATCGGCGGCGGCGTGGCAGGGATCCGGGCCGCCCTCGACATCGCCAACGCAGGCCAGCAGGTGACGCTAGTCGAGAAGGAGCCATCGCTGGGTGGCAACATGTCCCGGCTCTCGGAGACATTCCCGACCCTGGACTGCTCGCAGTGCATCCTTACGCCGCTGATGGTGGAGGTGGCACGGCACCCCAACGTGGAGGTGCTGACCTACTCGGAGGTCGAGCAGGTCAGCGGCTACGTCGGCAACTTCAAGGTGCGCATCCAGAAGAAGCCGCGGTTCGTGATCGAAGACCTGTGCACCGGCTGCGACGACTGCGCGCAGGCTTGCCCCGCCGTGCTGCCGAACGAGTTCGACATGGGACTGTCCTGGCGCAAGGCGATCTACATTCCCTTCCCGCAGGCGGTTCCCGCGGTGTACACACTGGACGCCGAGCACTGCGTCAACTCGGAACTGGAGTCCAAGAGCGGCGGCTACCGCGTGCTGTCCTGCGAGCGCTGCCTGCGCGCCTGCGGCCCGCAGGCGATCGACTTCGACATGAAGCCGGAGTTCATCGAGCGCGAGGTGGGGGCGATCGTGGTCGCCACTGGTTACCAGCTGATGCGGCCCGAGCCGGCCGCCGACCTCGGGCTCGGCCGCTACCCAGATGTGGTCGATGGCCTCGAGTTCGAGCGCATCCTGTCCGCCTCCGGCCCGACCCTGGGCGAGATCCACCGTCCCTCCGACGGCAAGGTGCCGAAGAAAGTCGTCTTCATCCAATGCGTCGGCTCGCGGGATCCCGTGGGCGGGGTTCCCTACTGCTCGCGAGGTGTGCTGCATGTACACGGCCAAGCACGCCCTGCTTTACAAGCACAAGGTCGAGGACGGGCAGGCGTACGTCTTCTACATGGACATCCGCGCCGCCGGGAAGGGTTACGAGGAGTTCGTGACCCGGGTGATGGAAGAAGACCACGTCCTCTACATCCGGGGCCGGGTAAGCAGGGTGGTGCGGGACGGCGACGTGCTCAAGGTCTACGGCGCCGACACCCTGTCCGGGCAGCGGGTCGTGATCGACGCCGACCTGGTGGTGCTGGCCACGGCGATCGTGCCGGGCGCGGACCAGGAACTGGGCCGGACGCTGCGGGCACCGACCGACGCCAACGGATTCTTCCAGGAGCTCCACCCCAAGCTGCGGCCGGTGGAGACGCTCACCGCAGGCGTCTTCCTCGCGGGTAACGCCCAGGCGCCCAAGGATATCCCTGACACCGTGGCCCAGGCCTCGGCGTCGGCGGCCAAGGTGCTTGAGATCTTGTCCAAGCCGCAACTTGACCGCGAGCCGACGGTGGCGCGTGTCGACCCCGCCACGTGCACCGGCTGCTTCGACTGCGAGCGGGTCTGCCCCTACGGCGCGATCGGCCGGCATGAGATCCACGACCGTCAGGGGAACCTGCTGCGGACAGTGGCGGAGGTCAACCCGGCCATGTGCGAGGGTTGCGGGATCTGCACAAGTACCTGCCGCGTGCGCAGCATCGACGTCCTCGGGTTCGACGACGAGCAGACCTTCGCTCAGCTTGGCGCTCTTGGCGCACGCGTGCCGGTGCTGGTGAGTGCGCCATGAGTGCCACCGCCGGGGCCCAGACGGTGCCCGAGACCCGCTGCGCCGACGGCGAGTGGCAGCCGAAGATTGTCGCCCTGGTCTGTAACTGGTGCACCTACACGGGTGCCGACATGGCAGGCACCGCGCGCCGCACCTACGCCCCTAATGTCCGCGTCGTCCGCCTGCTCTGCTCGGGCCGCATAGACCCGCTGCTGATCCTGCAGGCATTCGAGCAGGGCGGCGGACGCGGTCCTTGTCTCCGGCTGCCATCCGGGCGACTGCCACTACGTGCAGGGCAACCTCTACGCGCGGCGCCGGCTGACGGTCTTCAAGTCGCTGCTTGATTTCGTCGGTCTCGACCAGCGCCGCCTGCACTACGCCTGGGTCTCGGCCTCGGAGGCGGTGAAGTGGTCGCATCTGGTCGATGAGGTCACTGCCAAGGTTCGCGAGGCGGGCCCGCTTGGCAAGTGGGCGCGGCCGGCGATGGAGGCCTGGCAGCCGCCCGTCGAACTGCCCGAGCCCGGCCCAGATCCGCGGCCCAAGCCAGCGGCCGCGGAGCCGGAGGCGATCACCCGTCATCTCCGTGAACTCGCGGCGAAGCTGCTCGACTCCGAGCAGGTGAAACTCGTCATTGGCCATACTCCTGGCTCGCTGCCCGGCCAGATGGTGCCCGCCTTCGTCCGCAGCGGGCAGGAAGCGGGCTTGCTCGCCTGGAATGAGCGCTGCGCGGGCAATCTGGCGGTCTATCTGCCCGAGAAGGTGAAGCAGGCGGGTGGCCGCGTGGCGGTCGTCGTCAAGACCTGCGACGCGCAGGCAGTTGCGGGCCTGCTGCGGGAAAACCAGGTGCGGCGCGAGGATGCCGTCCTGCTCGGCGTCGAGTGCGCTGGGATCTGGCACGAAGAGCGCCTGGCGGCCCGCTGCCACAACTGCGCCGAACCGGTCAGCCCCCTCGCGGACTGGACGCTCACCGCGAGCGGTGCCGTGGAGGGCTCGGTGCCGCCCCAGGGAGAGCGCGCCACCGGCCCCGATCCCCGCAGCGCCCAGCTCGCGGTGCTCGAAGCCCGCCCGGCCGCCGAGCGCTGGGAGTTCTGGCAGCGGGAGTTCGACCGCTGCATCCGCTGCTACGCCTGCCGTGCCGTATGCCCACTGTGCTACTGCCAGACGTGCATCGCCGAGAAACACAGCCCGCAGTGGATCCCGACCGCCATCGACGGTGCAGGGAACTTGGCCTGGAACGTGACCCGGGCGATGCATCTCGCCGGCCGCTGCATCGATTGCGACGAGTGCGCCCGGGCCTGCCCCGCCGATATCCGGCTGGATCTCCTGAACCGGGCGGTGGCGGGCGAGATCGCCGACAGCTTCGGCTACCAGGCCGGCTCCGATCCCGGGCTGGCCGCTCCCCTCACCACCTTCCATCCCGACGACCCGGACGGCTTCCAATGATGGCCTCAGGCTGGCGGCTCAGCGCCGCAGAAGTGAAAGAGTGGCTGGAGAGGCTGCTCACGGCCGGCCGGCGGGTGATCGCGCCCGCCGGGGACGGAGGGCTCCTGCTCTTCCGCCAGGTGAGGTCGGTGGACGAGGTCAGGCTGGAGGACACCGGTCACGCGAGGTGGTCGCCGAAGGAGTTCCTGTTCCCGCGCACCGAGACGCTGATGTCCTACACCTTCGACGACAGCAGCAGCGTACGGCTGGCGCCGCCGCGCCCGGCTGAGGTCGAGCAGGTGCTTTTCGGGGTGCAGCCGTGCGACGCGGCAGGCCTGGTACGCCTGGACGACGTCTTCCTGGGCGGCGGGGATGGCGACCAGCTCTACGCCGACCGCCGGCGGCGGACCGCGGTCGTCTCGCTGGCCTGCGCCGTAGCCCGCCCGGAGTGCTTCTGCACCGCCGTCGGCGGTGCGCCGGACGGCACCGACGGTAGCGACGCCCAGCTGCTGCCGCTGCCCGCGCCAGCCGGCTACCTGCTGCGTGCGCTGACGCCCAAGGGCCGTGAGCTGCTCGGAGGACTCGACTCAGGCTGGCAAGCGGCCACCGAAGAGGACTGGGCCCACGCGCGCGCGCAGGCGGAACGGGTGGCAACGGAAATAGGCCGCAGCCCGCTCCCGGGTGATCTGCCTGGGCGGCTGATGGACGCGTTTGGGCTCCCCATTTGGAGCACGCTCGCCGAGCGTTGCCTGGGCTGCGGCATCTGCGCCTACGTCTGCCCAAGCTGCAGCTGTTTCGACATCACTGACAAGGCCAACGCCTACTGCGGCACCCGTTGCCGGTCGTGGGACACCTGCACGCTGGCCGGTTTCACCCGGCACGCCTCGGGCCACAACCCACGCCCCGACCAGCCCAGCCGTTTCCGGCAGCGAGTACTGCACAAGTTCGCATATTTCCCGCTTGAGCGCGAGGGCCGCCTGATGTGTGTCGGCTGCGGCCGTTGCGTTGCGCTCTGCCCGGTCGGGATGGACATCCGTAGCGCCGTCGAGACCACTGCCGCGGAGGCGTCGACATGAGTGCATCCGGCTACCTTCCCCAGCTCCTGAGGATCTCCTCGCAGCGGGACGAAACATCCGATGTCCGGACGCTCCGGCTCGAACAGCTGTGTCCGGCCCCCCTGCTCTGGCGGGCCGGGCAGTTCGGGCTGTTCTCGGTGTTCGGGCTGGGCGAGAGCGCCTTCACGATCGCCAACCCGCCCACCCGCGGTGACCACATCGAGTGCACCTTCCGTGAGGTGGGCAAGGTCACCACGGGCCTGCGACGGCTCTCGGTCGGGCAGGTGATCGGGTTCCGCGGTCCGTACGGCAACAGCTTCCCGGTCGAGGAGTGGCGGAGCAAGGACCTGATCTTCGTCGGGGGCGGAATGGGCATGGCCGCCCTCCACGCCCCGCTGCGTTACGCCCTTGACAACCGCGACGACTATGGCGAGGTCGTGATCCTGAACGGCGCCCGCGGCGTGGGCGACCTCGTCTACACCGAGGAGATGACGGAGTGGGCTTCCATCAGCGGGGTCAAGGTGGTGCGCACCGTAGACCCGGGCGGCGAGACCCCCGGGTGGGACGGCGAGGTCGGCCTGATCCCGCAGGTCTTCGAGAAACTTGGCCCGCAGCCAGGCAACCGGGTGGTGATCGTCTGTGGCCCGCCCGTGATGCTGCACTTCATGCTCCAGAGCCTGGACCGGCTCGGGTTCCAGCCGGAGCAGATCGTCACCACCCTGGAGAACCGGATGAAGTGCGGCCTCGGTCACTGCGGCCGCTGCAACGTCGGCCCGTTCTACGTCTGCCGTGATGGTCCCGTGATCACCGTCGCCGAGCTGCAACTGCTCCCACCGGAGGTTTGAGATGAGGATGCAACGGGACTTCGAGGAAGAGCTTGAGGCCGACGACCACTGGACTCCGGAGATGCTCGAAGAAACCCTCGACCACCCGGCGGAGTGGGCGTTGCGCTCCGAGCGGTTGCCGCATATCTGGTGTCCCGGCTGTGGCATCGGGACGTCGGTCACCAGCTTCTTGGAGGCGCTCAAGGAATCGAAGGTCGACACCGACCGGCTGGCGGTGGTCTCCGGCATCGGCTGCACAGGGCGAGTGGCCGGCTACGTCGACTGTGACACCTTCCACACCACCCACGGCCGCGCCATCCCCTTCGCGGTCGGCCTCCAGCTCGGCAATCCCGAGCTCAAGGTGGTCGTCTTCAGTGGCGATGGCGATCTGTCCGCGATCGGCGGCAACCACCTGATCCATGCCGCCCGCCGCAACGTCGACCTCACCGTTTTCTGCGTCAACAACTTCACCTACGGGATGACGGGCGGACAGGCGGGGCCGACGACGCAGACCGGGGCGAAGGCCTCGACGAGCCCTTACGGGAACGTCGAAACTCCCTTCAACCTGCCCCTGCTTGCCGCCGCCGCCGGCGCGACCTACGTCGCCCGCTGGACGGTCCTCGACCTGGGCCGGCTACGCCGTTCGATGGTGGAGGCGATGGCCCACAGCGGGTTCGCGTTCGTCGAAATCATCTCGCCGTGCCCGGTCTACTACGGGCGGCGGAACCGGCTCGGGGAAGCGATTGACGAGCTCCGCTACTACAAAGAGAACATCGTGGTGGACAACTTCGCCCGTCTTGAACAGCTTGCCATCCCGCTCGGCGGCAACGTGACCGTCGGCAAGTTCGTGGACGAGCAGCGGCCGACCTTCAGCTATCAGCTGCGGGAACAGCTCGCCACCATGGCCCAGGCCGCGTCGGTGAGGAGCTGAAGTGATGGACAGCGTGGCAGTGACGGACGGCGTGTCAGTGATGGACGGCGTGGCAGTGACGGACGGCGTGGCAGTGACGGACGGCGTGGCAGTGACGGACGGCGTGGCAGTGACGGACGGCGTCGCGAAAAAGCCGGCACGGCCGGTCCAGCCGAAACCGGCGGATGACGCAGCCGAAACGCCGGATCGCACGGTTGGGGTCCGGTTCGGGGGCTTCGGTGGGCAGGGAATCATCCTGGCCGGCTACATCCTCGGCCGCGCGGCCACCGTCCATTCGGGCCGCAACGCGGTCATGTCCCAGAGCTATGGGCCCGAGTCCCGGGGGGGCGCGTGCCAGACCGAGCTGGTGATCTCCGACGCCGAGATCGCCTACCCACGGGTGCTGAACCCCGACGTGGTTGTGGCGATGTCGCAGGCGGCCTACGTGAAGTACGGTATGGGGCGTCCGGAGAGCGCGCTGCTGATCGTCGACGAGGACCTGGTTACTCCAGACGACGCGGCCGAGCGCGGCCGCCAGGTCCGGAAAGCTCCGGCTACCCGCCTGGCCGAAGGCCTGGGACGGCGTATCGCCGCCAACATTGTCATGCTCGGCTTCCTGACCGGGGCCACCGGCCTGCTGGACGTCGGCGCGATGCGCGAGGCGGTGGCGGCCTCGGTCCCCAAGGGGTCGCAGGAACTCAATGTGAGAGCCTTCGACCTTGGTTTCCAACACGCAGGGAAAGTGCGGCCATGACCACCAACGTGTCACCCGGCTCCCCCGAGCTCGTGCAACGAGTCGCCGAGCTCAGCGGCCAGAATGTGTTCGCCTGCTACCAGTGTGGCAAGTGCACTGCGGGCTGCCCGTTCGGGTTCGACCCGCAGGGGGTTCTGCGCCGGATCCAGCTTGGCCAGGTCGAGGCCGCCATCGGCCTCGACACCCCCTGGGACTGCGCCGCCTGCCTGACCTGCGCGGCCAACTGCCCGAAGGGAGTCGACCCGACCAAGATTTACCAGGCGCTGCGCTCGATCGCCGAGACCGACCACGTCGGCGATCATCACCGGCGGCACCGCCTCCGCACTGCCGTACTCGCCAATAATCACCGGACGGCCCGGCTGGGCAGCCACCTCGCCCCATGCAGCAACTGGGCGTCCTGCGCGCCGGGGGCGGGCGCGGCACTCGAGCGGGTGCTCGGTGTGCACCACGCGCGGTCGCTGCCGCCGTTCGCCAGGCCGACATTTCAGGAATGGTTCCGCCATCACGTCCCGCTCAGGGACGGGCACCGGGGCAAGGTGCTGCTCTTCCACGACACCTTCATGGACTTCAACTTCCCGGAGACCGGGGTGGCCACCACTGAACTGCTCGAGCTGGCGGGCTACCAGGTGGAGCTGACCAACAGCGTCTGCTGCGGCCGGGTGCTGATCTCCAAGGGCCGTCGGCCACAGGCCGCGCGGCACGCCCAGGTCAACATCCCGCGCCTCTACGAGCAGTCAGCGTCGGCCGCGGCGATCGTCGGCTGCGAGCCGTCCTGCCTGCTGACGCTGCGGCACGAGTACCCGGACCTGGCTGGCGACAGCGAGACGAGGCAGATGGCCGAGGTGGTCGCGAGCCGCTGCCTGCTGATTGACGAGTTCCTGGAGCGGCTGGCCGACGACGGCCAACTCGAGCTGAACTTCCGTGAGCCGCCCGCGCAGCGCCAGAGCGTGCTTTTCCATGGTCACTGTCACCAGAAGGCGCTGGCCAAGCCGCTGGCCAGCGTCCGGCTGCTGCGGCTGGCTGGCTACGACGCCGAGCTGATCAACGCTGGCTGCTGCGGGATGGCCGGCTCGTTCGGCTACGAGAAGGAGCACTATGAGGCGTCCAGGGCAGCGGTCGAGCAGGGAGTGGCTCCGGCACTGCGCGAACGGCCGCAGGCCAAGGTGGTAGTGATGGGCGTGTCGTGCCGCCAGCAGATCGAGCATTTCTGCGGGCGGCAGGTCCACCATCTCGCCCAGGCACTCAGGGAAGCGGTCGCCGAGGAGCCCATCGGCCCTAACCCGAAGCCAGCCGACGGGCCCGGGGACCCCGCGAGCGTTACGCAGACCGCCAAGGTCACCTGAACCGAAGAAGCTAGCCCGCCTTCCCGAACACCGGCCGTCCTGAGCCTTCGCCGTCGCCCCGGCTAGCTCAGGTACCGGCAGCCGCCTTGCTAGTGTCTTGTCCGTGTCGACGCGCTGGGCTGCCGCACGACGTCGCCCAACCCGGCGACCTGACACGCCCCCCGGCCCGGCCGGCAAGCATGGGGCCAAACTCACAGCCGCAAAGCCAGCAAACCATCAATGCCGGGTTCCGCCTCGTGCAGCCATCGTGGGTGATTGAGGCGAAAACGCCGGAGGGAGAGGACCGCCGTGGAGTACGACCGCGAGGAGACACTGAAGGTACTGAACGAGATCGTTGAGCTCGAACTGGCGGGAGTTGTGCGCTATACCCAGTACTCACTCATGATCTTCGGTCATGCGCGGATTCCCATCATGAACTGGATGCGCCAGCAGGCACTGGAGTCGCTCGCCCACGCCACCCAAGCAGGCGAAGAAGTGACGGCACTTGGCGGAAATGTTTCATTGGGCATCGGCAAGCTCACGGGCACGCATCCCGCTTCGATCGATGGCATGCTCCAGGAGATGCTTGAGCAGGAGCGGCGTGCGGTCGATCTGTACCGCAAACTCCTCGCACTGACCGAAGGGGCCAATGTGTCGCTCGAAGAGCTCTCACGCCAGATGATCCGCACTGAAGAACTGGACGTTGCCGAGATCGAGAAGATGCTCCGCAAGCCCGGCGGCGCATAGGCTTACGGCAATCCGCTCATCGGTCCGAGGGCCGCTGGCGTCCGGCCTGTACAGCTCCTGCGGCCTGCTGTGGTCGTCGTGGCCGGAGCGCGGGCGGAGCGCGGGCGGATTTCCAGCGCCTCGGCTGGTGAGTCGCCATGCCCACCGGGAATTAGGGTCTGCGCCAGCGACGCCAGGTAATGCGGCTGGCGCGCCAGCGCGCTTTGTGACGCATGCTGGGCGAGTCCGCGGTCAACCAGGTCAGCGGTGGACGGCGGCGAGCAGCGCCGCGTACGACCGGACCAGCGCGGCCCGCTCCAGGGCGAGCAGCGGGCTGTCCGTGCGGCTGCCCTGGGCGACCCACTCGTCAGAGACCTCCATCGCGCGGGCACGGTGGACCGCCGCCGGGCGGACATCGCATTCCGGTACCTCGAACACGAAGGCATACAGGCGCGCCAGCGCGTCAGCCAGTTCGTCGCGGGCGGCGGGCGCCAATTGCTGAGCCGCCCGGTGCACCCGCCACCACTCGACTTCCAGCCGCGCTGCTTCCGCTGGGTCGCGCGGCTCCCCGTAGGTGGCCCTGATCAGCGCGTAGAACCGCCGCATGCATTGCCGGGCGCGCTCCGGATCATTCACGGGAACCGGTGCCCATAGCTGGTTGGCCCGCAGCACATACCAAGCCGCGCGCACCGTTCGCGGCCAGTTCATCCCGAACCCGGCACGCACCATGCCAACGGCCGCGGCCAGGAACCTGAGCCATCGCCGCTGGTAATAGGCCTGCCAGGCGGCACACTCCAGATCCGCGACGCGGGCCGGGTCGAAGGATCGCAGCCGATTCGGCCGGCCAGCCGTGCCCGCGCGCACCAGCGAGCCAGGCGATGACAACATGCGGACGATCAGCCCATCAATGTCCACGGCCGCCCTCCCCTTGACGGTCCGGCCTCCACCGGACGCCGACGACCCGCAGCCCTCACCACGACAAGGCCACCTGGGCACCCCCGGCCCGGCGTCAGGGCCGTGCCGGGCCTGAAGCTCCGCCACACCGGCGACAGTCCAGCAGAGCTGCCGGGGAGGCGATCATCTCGCATCACCGGCCTATCAGGCAACGGCCTCCGGCCCGAGCGCGACGTGCACAAGCCGCAATGGCACACGCTCGGCGCGCCCTTGATAAGCCCAAGACTAGCGACGCGAATCAGGTTGACTACGGCAGGCTGCCCTGGCAGCCTGCCGTAGCGCACGCTCCTACTTAGGACCCAGCACCAGCGTCCTTAGCGGCTGGTGGTCGGATGTTCAAACCCTCTCCTCCCGACCAGTCCCCTGCGGGATTTGCGCGGCAGCGTCGACCGTCTCATACGGATACTTCCCCTGGATCAAGGCGTTCAAGCGGTCCCGGTCCGGGGCGAGCAGGGCCCTGACGCCCTCCGCGCTCACATCCGCGACGATGACGTCGCCAACCTCGTCGTGGACGTCGCTGAAGAGGCCGTGCGCGCTCATCTTCTGGGCCTGGTAACGATTGTCGTCGGTCGGGCTGACGTAGTGAACCGACGAGATCTTGTAGCGGTGGACCAGGAACAGGTGGGTCAGCGTCATCAGGCGCTTCTTCCGCAGGGCGAGGTCGAAGGTCTTCTGGTCGCGAACCGAGAGAATGTTGCGGCCCCGGCGATCCACGATCACGTCGAAGACGATGTTGGCGACCTTTTCCCCGCTTGTCTTGGACAGGGTGAGGTCCAGCAACTCCGAGCCCGCCGTGTGCGGCCGCAGCCCGACCCGCAGCGAGCCCTGGACCTGGTGGTGCTTCGCCCACATCGCGAGCCATTCCTCGAGCAGCTTGTTCGGCACCTCCGTCTGGACCAGGTGCTGGTGCTGCGTCGAGCCCTTGCCCATCGCTTTGGTGGCCGCCGTGCCGCCCGAAGAAGCCATGAGCGCCGCATCCAGCCGCGGCCCGCCCACGAGCGTCTGGGGCGTCCGGTAAGGCGATTCCACCAGGCGGAACTTTCGCTGCAGCCGGGCCAGGGAGAGCATGCCGTCCTGCTTGAGCGCGGTGGCGAACTCCTCCGCCGCCAGGCCGTCGATCTGATGTCCGCCGTAGGTAATGAAGTTGAAGACGAACCCCAGCTTGCCGAGCTCCGCCGGGAATCGCCTCATTTCCTCGTCACTCATCCCGGTCGTATCCCAGTTGAACGATGGTGACAGGTTGTACGCGAGCATCTTGGCGGGGAACTCGGCGTGGATCGCCTCGGCGAAGCGGCGGGCGTCCGTCAGGTTCGCGGTCTTGGTCTCCATCCACAGCAGGTCAGCGAACGAGGCGACGGCCAGCGACCTGGCGATCGCGTATTCGATTCCGCCCTGTATCTGGTAGTAGCCCTCGGCAGTCTTGGATACCTCGCAATCCCAGATGATGTCGATGCCCATCGATCTGGCCGTGGCCCGGGCGGCGTGGAACGAGGTTCGGTTTGCGAAGGCCAGCCACTCGTCAGCGCTCATATCGAAGCGCTCACCCTCGTTGGCGCGGAACTCGATCACGTCCGCGACCGCCTGGGGATAGCTCTTCAGGTTGGCCTCCGACTGCCACGCCTCCAGGTACCGCGTCTCGACCCTCTCCAGCAGCGCCTCGCCCGACGACCCGTTCTGCTGGAACGCCTTCGTGCTCTCTTCGAGCACGCGCATCACGCCCATCCGCGCGAGCCAGGCGCTGGCCTCGTCGTACTCCGCGGCGGAGATCTTGAACAGCAGATGACCGCGCGCGTCGTCGACGCCCAGCTCGCGGAGCTTCCTCAAGATGGCGAGGTAGCCGACCTTGTAGGTCGGCAGCTCATTGTTGGTGGCGCCCAGGATGAACGGATGATCGCGCTCATCCCCGCGCCCTTCCAGGAACGTGGCCGCTTCGGCGTCGGTTCGGGCCACGATGACACCAGGCACCTTCATGACGTCGAGTTGGAAGCGGGCGGCGCTCAGCCGCTTGATCTGCTCGTCCGCGCCGACGAGCACCTTCCCTCCCTGGTGCCCGCACTTCTTGGCGCCGGGCTTCTGGTCCTCGATGTGGTAGCCCGGGACCCCGACCTCGACGAAACGGCGGAGCAGATTCCGTACGTGCGCGTCGCCGCCGTGTCCGGTGTCGGCGTCGGCGATGATGAATGGCCGATAGTCGATCTCGGGGGAGGCAGCGCGCTGCGCATCGCTCATGCGCGAGCGGGCGAAGCGCTGGTTCCGGTCCGCCGTGAGCAGGGCGCGCACGATCGGCGCGGCCTCGTCGGGCACCTGGGAGAGCGGATAACTGGCCAGGTCGGGTCCTGGGTCCTCTGTGATGGATCCCTTGGCCGACGTGGCCCAGCCGCCCAGGTAGATGCCCTCGATGCCCATCCGCTTCAGGGCCACCGCCTGACCGGGTGAATAGGGACCGAAGGTTGTGATCTGCTTGCGCTCGGCGAAGAGCCGCCGGAGCCTGTCGTAGAACTGCTCGGCCGCCATTCTCGCCACGGTGTAGTCGGTGGGAATGGTGCCCCGTTGCTCGACCACCTGACGCGCGGAATACAAACGCCTGATGCCATCGAATCGAGGACTGGCAAACCATCTTGCGGTCTCGCCGATTTCTGACTCAAACGAGCTCCTGGCTGGCTTCTCAGCGACTTCCGAATCGAATGTCCTCATGTCTGGCTCCTGCCGCTCCTGCACTGCGGCGCTTCTCGCGATCTCGAAATCCAGGTTCCGTGTGCCGCGGGTGGCGGCCATGACTCCATCGCGGTGCAGCCGTGATCACGAACTCCCCGATCGCACCGGGCGGCGACCCCATCGATCTCCCCAGCCGCGGCACCCTGCGTGGACGCGGAGCATACCGATCCGGGCTCGCACGATGCCGTCATGGCCACTGCCTCCAGACGCGCGCGGAAACCAGCTGTCACTGCCATTTGCCCACCCCGACGAGGCAGCCGTCAGAGGCGAAGGTCCTCCCCCAGCCAGGCCACCGTCACCGAGAACGCCCTCAGCTCCGGGCGGGGTTAGCGGGGCAGGAAGTCGAGGAGCAGTGCGTTGACCTGATCTGGGGCCTCCAGTTGCATCCAGTGACCGGGGCCATCAAGCTGCTCGTAGCGCCACGGGCCCGCCACGTTGCTCGCAGAGTCCGTCATCTGCACTGCGGTGAGGGCGAAATCCCCCGTGCTCCACAGTCCCATGGTCGGTGCCTGGACCGGTGGGAGCTGCAACGGTGGCCCCACCCAGGACTCGGGCGAGACGTTGGCCCGGTACCAGTTGAGGCCCGGCGTGAGCGAGCCGTTTGCTTCCAGCTCGGCGATCACCTGGTCCGCGTCGGGGTGGCGTCCCCAGCTTCGGAAGTTGGCCCAGTTGTCCTCGGTCAGCCAGCGTTCGGCGATACCTGGGAACTGGAACAGCAGCATGTACCACGACCTTTGGCGCTGCTCCAGTGTGCGCAAGAAGGTGACCGGGTTGCCGACCGACAAAGCGACCAGGTGGTCGACCTGGTCGGGCGCGAGAGAGGCGAGCACCCAGGCCAAGGCGGCGCCCCAGTCGTGGCCTACGACGTGGGCCTTGCCGATCTCAAGCTCGGCAAGAACCGCCAGGACATCCCCGGCCAGTAACGGAAGCGAGTAGGCATCGACGGGCTCGGGCTTGTCGGAGCGCCCATAACCGCGCAAGTCAGGGACGACGAGCTGGAACCCGGCCCCGGCCAGCGCCGGTACCTGATGCCGCCACAGCCGACCAGAGTCGGGAAAGCCGTGCAGCAGCAACACCGGACGCCCTTCCCCCACGACCTCGTACTCGATACCGACCCCGCCGACCTCCACCCGCCCCATCGGTCCTCCTCCTCACCAGCCGGTGCCACGCATGGCCGGCGCTTGCGGGCTACACGACAAACGACCTGCACGCCGACAGCGCCGACCGCACCCAGGGCCCAGTCACCGGTGGCGAAAGCAGTCAGCTATCTACTATCACGCAAGTTCGGGCAAAGAGAGCAAGGCGACGTGACTGAATCTGTGCACAGCTCTGCCGCGGTTCGCCATCGCGCCTCGTTCCTTCAGCAGGAGCTGGGATTAGCGGGGGCTTAGGCAGCCAGGTCGTGAGTGCATGCCTCGAAGAACTTCTCCTCGTCGATCCCGGTCGCGGCCAGGGCATGCGCCATGTTGCCTGCCAGGTTCCAGAGTTGGTCATCCGTCAGCGGCACCGGCCCAGAGTTGGCGTGCGCCAGGGTGCTGATGATGATGTTGCGTTCGCGTCGGGTCACGGTGCCGTCCTCTGTAGGGGCTACCTGCCTAAGACGCTACGCTCTTGTGACACGCTCGCCTGATCCGAGCGAAAGGTTTGCCTGTCTGCTAGGTCACACTTATTTCAGCGCGAACCTTGCATTTCGGGCACGACTCTGCGCGCGAGGAATGGGCCGCAGACCAGGCAACCAGGGCGAGGGCACCCGGCGAAGGGCCACGTCGCCAGCTCCGGAAGTAACGCGCCTGCGCCAAGGACGCACATCCGGGCGTCAGTCGCCGGTCATGCCGTCGATCCGCTCCCGGATGAGGTCGGCGTGGCCGTTGTGGCGCGCGTACTCCTCGATCATGTGCAGGTAGATCCAGCGGATGTCACGGACGCGCTCCGGATGGTCACCGCGGCTGGGCACCACGTCATCAAGCTGCTTTCCGGACACGGCGGCGCGTGCGTGCTGTATTTCCTGTTTGAATGCCCCGATGTTGGCGGCCGCGTCCGCGTCGTCAAGCGCCTCGAAGTCCTGGCCGGTTTGGTCCGGGTCGTAGGGGAAGGGCAGGTCGGTTTTTGCCGCATGCATGCGGAACCACCAGCGCTCCACCTCGGTCATGTGCCGCACCAAGCCAAGCAGAGATAGCCGGGACGGCGGAACCGGGCGCTCCTTCAGCTGGCCGGCGGTCAGGCCGGCGCACTTGTGCAGCAGCGTGTCGCGATGGAAGTCCAGCCAAGCCTCAAGTGCCTGGCGCTCACTCAGGATGAGCCCAGGCTCGGCGCGCTCCACCGGCGGAGCGGTCCACGCTTCGGTCATGACCGTCACGGTAATAGTGACGGCCTATCTCCGTCGATCAAATAACCGTCGCGGCCGCGCCCAGGTCCCGGCCGGGCTGACCAGCGCGGCTGCACACGGGTCTGAGACCGGATCACGTTCAATGACCGAGGCTGGTCCACGGCGAGCTGACCTGCCCGGTACTCCGCGGTGGCCAGATCGATGAGCAGCTCCGCGCGGTCCGTATCGCTGACGCCTGCGCCTTCCGCCGCGGGCAAGCGCGGTGGCCAGGTACCGGGCGGCGTCCTCGAAAGCAAGCGCGGCCGTCGCCGCCGTAGCGGCAGCAACTGACCAATCGGCCGCCCGCCGGAGCGCGATCCGGCCCGGTGCCGCCCTGAGCAGGTGCGCCGCGACCTCAGCACCCCGTTCCGGGGCTTCGCGGGCCAGTGCCTCCAGCTTCACCGCGGCGCGGGCGTGCAAGGCAACCCGCTGGTCCTCGCTGAGGCTGGCGTAGATGCCGTCACGGATCAGGGCGTGCGTGAACCGCCAGCTGCCCGGGCGGTCCGGCCGCCGGGTGACGAGCCCGGCGGCTTCAACGGCCGACAGCACGCGGGTCACGTCTTGGCTGGTCTCGCAGATCTCGGCTGCCAGGGTGGCACCGAAGTCCGTCCCGAGCACGCTGGCGGCCGCCAGCAAGCCGCAGCCGCTGTCATCAACGTCGCGCAGCAGCGACGAGACCAGTCGGCTGATCTCAAGCGCTGCCGCCCGCGATCTGGGTCACCGCATCGGCGTCAGGTGCGATGCCCGGCCGTGTGGCCAGCACCCGGGCCAGCGTGGCCACATATAGTGGGTTGCCTTCCGAGCGGGCGTGCACGGCCCGCGCCAGCTCGGGGTCCATGGCAATCCCGGCTGCGTGCAGGATATCGGCCACCGCAGCCTCGTTCAGCGGCGCCAGCCGAAGCACTTGCAAGCCGGGCAGCCTGGCCAGGTCTCCCAGCGAGGCCCGCCACGGATCAGCGGCGGTGTCCCGGCAGGTAACCAGCACGAGCAGACGCGACCCGGGCAGCTCGGCCGCGAGCTCGCGGAGCAGGAACAGCGACGCATGATCGGCCCACTGCATATCCTCCAGCACAACGAGCAGGTCGGCGGCACCCGCCGCCGCGGTCAGAGCGTCGGCCGCCGCGGCTGCCGCGCGGAACCTGGCCGCGGCCAGATCGTCAGAGCGGGCGCCGTCGGCTGCCCCGCTGCCGGCCAGCCCGGCGCTTTCGTCAACGCCGCCGACAGCGCTCAGGATTCGCCTCCATGGCCACAACGGCGGCGCGCCCTGCTCCTCCACGGCACGCCCCCACAGAACCCGCTGCCCGCTGCGGCGCGCGCCGTCAGCCAGCTGCTCTGCTAGCCGGGTCTTGCCGATCCCCGGCGGACCGGTCAGCACGACGAGCCGCCCGTGGCCAGCCAGTGCCTCAGCCAGCCACTGCCGCAGCGCAGCCAGCTCCTGGTCGCGCCCCGCCAGCCTGCCCGGGCCGGGCGCCGCATCAGCCACGCGGCGATCCTCCCGCGCTGGGTGAAGCACCGTCCAGGCGGCCGTGGCCCAAGTCAGGTGGCGACCCGCGTGCTAGCACGCATGCGCGAGGCTCCCACCCTGGCCGACAGTCGGATCAGATGCCCGGTAGTCCAGCAAGGGCCGGCCGCGGCGCCGGGCAGTGATGAGCACCGAGCTGCTACCTGGCAAGTACCCCGCGCTGCTGCCCGGGCCGGACCGCATCGAAATCCACCACGTAACTGGTATCACCTGCCCACCGCCGCCCGGGCGGCCAGCGGGAAAGGACGCTGAGATGACAACCCACACTGAAGCCGGGGCCGGCACGTCACCCGAGGGTGCCGGCATGACTACCGCGATCGTGAGCGAGCGGGGCCGGCTGACGGCACTGCGGGCCGCGTGGCTGTTCGATGGCCTCCGTTCCGCGCTGAGCCCCGATCCGGTGGTGGTGATCGAGGGCACCACGATCCTCGGCGTCGGCTCCGGCGGCAAGACCCCCGAGGGCGCGGCCGTGATCGATCTCGCCGGTGCGACCCTGCTGCCCGGGCTGGTCGACACCCATGTCCATCTGGCCTTCGACGCCAGCGCTGACCCCGTCGGCAACCTGGCCCGGCGCCACGACAGCGAGGTCGCAGAGGCGATGGCACGCGCCGGGCGGGCCGCGCTGCGCGGCGGCGTCACCACCGTCCGCGACCTCGGTGACCGCGGCTACCTGTCACTCGGGCTGCGCGGCAGGACCGACCTGCCAACCATCGTCGCCGCCGGGCCACCGGTCACCACTCCTGGCGGGCACTGCCATTACCTTGGCGGCGCCGCAGCGCCAACCATCGACGGCGTCCGGGCCGCAGCGCGCGAGCATGCCGCACGGGGCGTGGACGTCATCAAGATCATGGCCAGCGGCGGGACCGTGACACCGGGCTCCCGCCAGGACCTCGCCCAGTTCCCGCCCGAGGTGCTGCGCGCGGCCGTCCATGAAGCACACCGGCTCGGGCTGGAGGTGACCGCGCACGCCCACGCCGTCACCGCGATCGCGGACGCGGTAGCCGCCGGCGTGGACCGGCTGGAACACGTGACGTTCTGGACCGAAGACAGCGTGGACGCGCCCGGTCACCTGATCCAGCTGATCGCCGACCAGCGGATCATCGTCGGGGCCACGGTCGGCATGGTGCCAGCACCCGGCCTGGCGCCGCCACCCCCATTGGCCACCCGCATTCCCGGCATCCTCGCCAACACACGGCAGCTGTATCAGGCCGGGGCAGCGATGGTCGCTGGCACCGATGCGGGCATCGCGCCCGTCAAGCCGCACGACGTGATCCGGCACGCACCGGCCATGCTCCGCCAGCTGGGATTCGGCCAGGCCGAAGCTTTGCGCACGATCACCTCCGTCGCAGCCGGGGTGTGCGGAATGGGGCACCGCAAGGGCCGCATCGCACCCGGGTTCGACGCCGATATCATCGCCGTCGACGGCGACCCGATCGCCAACCCGGACGCGCTGCACCGCATCCGGGCGATCTATGCGCACGGCGCCGCTGTGCCGGGCGCGGGGACCTGACCGCCGGCCTCGGCCGGAGCAGCCCGGTAAGCGGTCACCCGGCCGGCAACAAGGTCCGTCTGGCAGCGCCTCTGATGATCATGGATGGCGGTGTTGACACTGGGTGTCAGCAGCAGGATTATTCCCCCACTAGCTCGATGACCCGTGGGGGGGACGTCATGAAGTTCATCGTCGAAGTCGATTTCCCGCTGGAGCCGTTCAGCACCTATGTCCGCAAGGGCACCGCCGGGGAGAAGATCGGTGAGGTGCTCGGTGCTGTCAAGCCTGAGGTCATCTACTTCACCGACAACGGCGTGGGACGCGGCGCGGTGATGATCGTCGAGGTGGATAGCGCCAGCCAGGTTCCGCACGTGACCGAGCCGTTGATGCTCAACTTCGACGCCTCTGTGCATTACCGGGTCGCGATGGCGCCAGAGGAACTCCAGTCCGCTGGACTGGAGAGGTACGCCACGGGCTGACAGCTGTGACCGGCCGCGAGGGGATCGCCAGATTACGTCGCGGCCGGCAACTTGGCTTACCGGTAGCTCACGCTACGTGGTCTTCAGGGGGGACGAATAGCCGCCGTTCCGCACGCGAACGACCAGGCACGCAGCCCGAACACCGGCCGTGATCAATTCTGGCGCGCGTTATGGCGCGTCGTACTCGTCGTGGCGGCGCCACCACATGCTGGTCTCGTTGCGGCCGAGCGGGGCGCGGTCGAGCCACTGGTACATGCCCCACACCGCGTCGAGCCCGCGCTCGTACGCCGAGTAGGCGTGATACACGACGCCGTCCTCGAGCGCGAACGCGCTCATCCCGGGTCCTTCGCGCCGGTAGGTCTCCCAGTCCGTGCCGACGATCGCCTCGGTCCAGGCGTTCCTGGAACCCTCCTCGCCGACGGGCGGCCGCAGGTCCGTCACGCGGAAGTTGTATTCGACGGCCCCGGCGTCCCATGCCTCCTTGGTGTGCCCCGCCTGGAAGTCGTAGTTGAAGTCGCTGCCGTAGGACGACGCGAAGGGGAAGCGCCAGCCCATCCGCCGCTTGTACGCCTGGATCTTCGCCAGCGGAGCCCGCGACACCGCGGTCAGCGTGACGTCGTGGTTGGCGAGGTGGACGACCGAGCCGCTGAACCCGTCGGCGATCGCCGAGCAGGACGGGCACCCGGCGGTGTAGTCGGGCCCGAACATGAAGTGGTAGACGAGAAGCTGCGAGCGCCCCCGGAACAGGTCGGCGAGCGACGCCGGCCCCTCGTCGGTGTCGAACCGGTAATCCTTGCCGATCCGGACCCAGGGCAGCTCCTGGCGCTGCCGCGCCACGTCGTCGGTGCGCCGCGTCAGCTCCTTCTCGGCCTGCAGTAGCTCCAGCCGGGCGGCCAGCCATTCTTCACGTGTCCCGGTCTTGTGACTGGTCATTGGTTTACCTTCCCTTCTTGTCTTTTCTTGTTGTCACAACAGCGTGGCCTGGCCCGGTCACCGGTGACAGCTCACATCGGCGGGCTGAGCCCAGGAACCAGGGAGGGTGTGATGACGATCAGGACTCCAAGCCCGGCGATGGCTAGCGCGAGCGGCAGGTCGATGGCGGTCTTGGCGGGCAGGAGCTTCTGGGCGAGGACGAGCACGGCGATCACCGCCATCCAGGTGATGCTCATGACGCCCAGCGCCACCAGCATCGCCATCAGCCCGATGCTCGACCCGGCGCAGTAGAGCCCGAACTTGAATCCAGAACCGGTGGCCTCGCGGCAGCGCCGGCGGAAGTGCCGCTTGGCCG
Organism: uncultured Actinomycetota bacterium; assembly: GCA_963727015.1. Classification (GTDB taxonomy): domain Bacteria; phylum Actinomycetota; class Actinomycetes; order Streptosporangiales; family Streptosporangiaceae; genus DATFVJ01. The sequence goes on from CAVSEV010000016.1 coordinate 162,076, forward strand.
GCGCGACCTCGTAGACAGCCGCGGCGATCACCACCGTGCCTGCGGCCAACGTCCCGTGCGGCCGATACGCCGCAAACACCGCCACGCCTGCCAGTGCCCACACGGCAAGGTATGAGCCGGCGAACAGCGGCACCGCGCGCACGCCCCCGGCGTGAGCGCGCCTGAGCACGGCCGGGGCCGCGCCCGGCAGCATCATCGCCGCCATCATCGCCACCCATACGGCGATAAAGGCCCCGAACGAGCCGAGCTGGGTCGCGGTCCCCATGTCCATCCCGTTCATCTGCCAGACCGCAATGACCCAGCACGCGGCGGCCAGCCCAAGCGTCCCCGTCAGCGCGGCTGCCGTCGCAGCTGGCATGGCGCGCGTCACGACCGCAGGCAGCGCAGGGCCGTCGGTGTCGCCGGCTGCCGGCAACGCCGCGTTCTGCGGCTCAACCTTCATCATCGCCTCCATGATCAGCCACGGTGTTTCCGGGTTCATGGGATGGGTTGTGGCGGCCTCGCAAGCAGGCCGACCGGGTGGTCCTTAAGCACCCCGCTCCCCCGGCTCGGCCTGCACCAGCCCGGCCGCGGCCAGCAGGGCCAGGTGGTTGGCGATCGCGTGCCGGGTGATCGGCAGATGATCAGCCAAGTCGGTGGCCTTGGCCAGGTCCCCCGACGCCAGCGCGGCAGGATGGCGCGCCGGGTCGGGTCGGCCAGGGCGGCGAATACCCGCTCGGCGACCGCCTCGATGTCAGGCCCCACCCGTTCGACCCGCATCTCCACCGTGAATCCGCCGCCCACCGCATCCGTGCGGCCCGCCCGGACGCCGGTCGATCGTCGCCTCGTTGCCGAACCAGACGGCCAGCCCCTCGGCCATGGTGAGCGCGCCCCCACACCTTGCCGGGCGGGTGAGCGACCTCCACAGTCCGCTCGATGCGATCAGGAAAGCCATGACGCCCTCCAGCAAGTAGCAACCGAACGATTGCCACAGTATGGCAATCGTTCGATTGCGTCAAGCGGCCGTCGGCTCAGGCCATTCGCACTGCGACGCGCCGGAGCCGCCGATCTGCGCGCGGTGGTCCGCCGTGCCATGGATGTCGCGCGCGGACCGTTCCGCGCGTCTGCTGGCTGCCTTCGTGCTCGATGCTCTGGATGTCTCCAGCGCTTGTTACTGCCAGAGGCGGAACGTCGCGCCCTGGTCGTCGACGCACTCGGCGATCAGCCCGTACGGCTTGCGCTCGGGCTCGTCCGCGTGGCCGCCGGCCGCCCGGACCCGCTCGACCGCGGCCCCGATGTCGTCGACGCGGTAGGACAGCTGCACCTCGGGCTCCGCGCCGTCCGACGACCAGATGCCCAGCGGCGGCCTGATCTCGCCGGTGCGCCACGTGCCGGGGTGACCGGAGGAGAACGGCACCCGCAGCACGGCCTGGTAGAACTCCTTGGCCCGGTGCGCGTCCCGCGCCACCATCGTCACATTCGCGACGTCCCCCTGGCGCAGCCCGGTGGCCCGGGCCGGCCGCCTGAGCAGCATCCAGCGGTGCCCGAACGGGTCGACGATCACCGAGCCGCGACCGTAGGGCTGGTCGGCCGGCTCCCGTTCCACCGAGGCGCCGCTGCGCCGGGCCCGCTCGGTACTCGCGTCGACGTCGTCGACCTCCAGGTGGAGGGTGTGGCTGAACGTCGCGGGGGCGTCGGGCGCGCGCACGGGCACGTCGGGCCAGAGGCCGGAAGCTTCGGCGAACATCAGCACCGCGTCGCCGATGCCGACCTCGGCGTGGCCGATCGTGCCGTCCGCGTTGACGTGGAGCTCGCCGCGGCGCTGCGCGCCGAACACCTCGACGTACCAGTCCATGGCGCGCCGGGCGTCGGACACGACGATGTAGGGGGTCAGCGTCGGAGGCCAGGCGGGCTCGCGCTCGACCCGGGTCGCGACGGTCTGCTGGGACATGGTTCCTCCTGGGAGTGCGAAGACCTCCCGGGTCAGCCGCATCCGCAGCCGCCCGGCGAACTCGCGGTCGGGATCGACAGGCGTGACAGGCTCGCGCAGAGCCTCGAATGGATCCGTCATCGCGAGCCCACCTGTCCCTCGTAGATCCGGCGGAACGCGGCGCGGGCCCGCACCAGCAGTGCCTCGGTGGCGTGCAGGCTGCGGTCCAGGTGCCGGGCCACCTCGGGCACCGGCAGCCCGTCGAGGTAGCGCAGCGTGAGCGCGGCCCGGTGGTGCGCGCCGAGCAGGTCGAGCACCTCGCGGGCACGGATCCGGTCTACGACCGTCTCCCATGGGTCGTCGACGCGCGCCGGCTCGCCGTCCAGCAGGCGCAACCCGCGCTGCTCCCGCCCGACCCGCCGCCAGTGGTCGGCGAGCTTGTGCCGGGCAACCCCGATCAGCCACGGGATCGACGGATCGGGCGCACCCGGCTTGCGGACCGCGTGCACGGCGGCCAGGAACGACTCGGCCGTAAGGTCCTCGGCCAGGCCGGTGTCGCCGCAGCGGGCCAGCAGGTAGCCGTAGACGTGCGGCAGCGCATCGTCGTACAGCTTCAGCAGCCCGAACGCCGGGTCGGGCCGCACCTGCGGGTGCGTCACGCCCTCATCGTCGTCCGGGCGGCCGGCACTCCGACGGGCAGTGCCGAACTTCTCCCCGGACCGGTCAGTAGAGTCACCGCGTGCCTGACGACCGTTGCGGCGCGGATGGGCTGTCCCGCAAGCGGAACCGGCGTGCCGTGCCCGAGGTGGCGGCCGAGCCGATGTGGTCAGCACGAGCCCACCGAGCGGGCCGTTTGAGCAGATAGCTACAGGCGGTCACAGCCGGGCCACCGGAAGCGCACGATCCGCCTAATTGTTCCTAAGGGCGGCCAACGCTCTGCCTTCCCGGTGCCGGCTCTAGCCGGGCTGGGTGATCCGCTCGCCGAGTGCCAGCCGGTGACCGCCGGGCATCTCCACCACAAAGTCGCGCAGGCCCCACGGCTGGTCGGTCAGGCCCGCAACAACCGGGGCGCCGCATGCCGCGCACCGCGCATGCAGGTCATCCACGCCGGTGACACCGATATAGGCGGCGGTCGTGGCGTTGATGCCAGGGCTCGCCGACCGGACCAGCGCGAGCCCCACCGCATCGCGGCGCAGCAGCATCAGGCCCATCTCTGGCTCGTCGACTTCGATCTCGAACCCGAGCACGTCATGCAAGAACGCGGCGGCGGGCGCCAGTTCGCCCACTTCCAGATTGGGCCGGCAGCTCAAGAACTCGGTCACCGCCGCATACTAGCCGCCGTGCGAGCGCTGCGCTGGCACGGATGACCGCGCTCACGGCTGATGCCGCGGCGTCGCCCCATGGTGTTGCAGCCATCCTGGTCAGGGCTTGCGTTGGCGAGCCAGATAGCTGGCTGTCAGGGCTGACCCCCACGGCCGGCGACATATCGGGCGAGGGCGCTGCCCGAGCAGAAGATCGCCAAAGCCGCGGCAATCCTGACGCCCGTACGAGGCGCCTGAAGGTGTCCCTGATCCCCGTGGCTCCAATGACGCGGATATTGCCGTGGCTTTATACAATTAGCCAGTGCATAGCAGGGCGTTCGGTATTGTTATCCAGCTCGTCAAAGTGCACGCCCAGCCTGACTGGCTGGGCATGACCTCATAAGAGCTCATAAGAGCTTGACCTGGTCCGAGCGCCCGTCAATGCCATTGTCGCCTGGCAAGGCCGGCCTTGCCAGGCGACGGGCATGACACTTACTCCCGCAAGGCCGGGCTGAGGGCCGGGTGATCAGCCCGGTCCTCAGCCGTTTGACCCTGACGTCTTAAGCGTGGATCTGCACGCTGGACGCCTTAAGCGTGGATCTGCACCCTGCGGGTCGCCTGCTTAGTCTTCGGGAGGCGGATCGTCAGTATCCCCTCCCTCATGTTGGCCTGGACCTTTTCGGTATCGATATCCCTGGGCACGACCGTGCGGTAGAAGAACCGCCCAGACCGCCGGTGCATGGTTTGCTCGTTATGCTCTTCGGGGACCGAGCCGGCGATGCTCAGGCTGTGCTCGTCGACCTGCAGTTCGACGTTCTCCCGGGTGATCCCGGGGAGTTCTGCCTTGACGAGGTAGTACTCCTCGGTCTCGTCGACCTCGATGTCTGGCTGCCAGGGCGACCGGTCAGGTCCTTGCTGGGTGAACTGGTCGTACAGCCGCCCTATGCGATCACGCAGATAATCGAACTCGCTGGCTGGGTCCCACAGCGCCGTTGGCTCGAACAGGGACACCGGGAACCTGCTTCCGCGACGGATGGGTAGTGCCATTACTACGTCACCTTACCTGCCGTTTAATTGGCGATTTCCGGACGTCGGGCTGGCCAGCACCAACTCCTCTTTCCTATCGAAATACCGGGCACATGTCCACCCCTCGTGACCGGTAAATTGCGGACGGTCCGGGACCAGCGGCCCCCCGGGCGGGGCCGCCGCACGACACGGTTGTTTGCCGCAACTTCTAATTGAGCTTGCATGAGAGATTGTTGTGGAACTTACTCGGCGTGCCGTGAAATGACGCGGGGAAATTCAGGGTCTGCTGTGGTTTCTGTGAGCCTTGCGAACTCAGCCAACCCTGACGCCCGCGAAGAACCTGAGGCCGTGACCCGACCGCGGTCCTGTTGCGCCTGGCCCGATTGTGGCTGCCGCCGCGAATAGGAAGAATGAGGGTAAACATTCAGCTGTTTTGTGGAGCTGCTGGCCCGAGGTCTCGGGGATCTGAAGCTGATGCCACGCTGGCGGTTGGCTGATGTCGGTCATGGCTATTGTGGCGTGCATGGTCATCAGGGATGCCCGCGTGATGATCGGCGCGTTGGCAGAGCCGGAGGCGCTGCTTGTGTTCGGCGCGATCGTCACGGCGACGTCGAAGGCGCGTCTGCTGGACGAATTGGGGCACCCGGTGTCGGGAACCTCGTACATCACGCCGTTTGGTCTGGAGAAGAAGACATCGCTGCCGCGGGATGTGATTGAGAAGGCGGCCCAGCGCCTGAAGCGGGCAGGGCTGCTGGAAATCCTCGCCGGCGAACAGCGCGGATACGAAAGCTGGCGTATCAGCGAAGCGGCCCTGGCCGCCGTGACCGGGTGATGGGCGGCGGTCCCGCTCTGCGGTGCCCCGGCATCGACTCCGCAGACCAGGTCAGGTGTTCGTGCCGTGACCAATCTGGTGGTACTGGGCGTGTCGTACCGGGTTGGTGGTCGCGCGTGTAGTTTGATCTTCGGGTGCCTGCTCCGGAGGAGATGTCGCGTGACGAGCTGGTCATGCTCGCCGGCGAGCAGGCTGACCAGCTCACCGCCCAGGATGGGCAGATCACGGCGCTGGCCACGCAGGTTGCGGATCTGATCGAGGTCAACGAGCAGCTGGCGGCGAAGCTGGCGCGGCTGGAGCATCTGCTGTCTCGCAACAGCGGGAACTCATCCCTCCCGCCGTCGATGGATGATCAGCCGGGCCGCCGGCCGCCAGAAGAGGGCAAGGACAGGCGCAAGAAGGGCGTCGGGCGCAGCCCGGGTAAGCAGCCGGGGGCGGCGGGCTCGCACCTGGCCTGGAGCGAGAACCCTGATGACACCATCCCTCATTTCCCGGATGGGGCATGCGAATGCGGCGCGCCGCTGGCAGCCGGGCGGGATCTGGGTGTGGCGGCCTCGCATCAGCAGGCAGAAATCCCGCTGGCCTCGGCGAAGGTGATCCAGCATGACCTGCACGAGGTGGCGTGCGGGTGCGGGAAGGTCCACCGGGCGGCCCGGCCGGAGGGTGTCAGCGCGTCGAAGGTGTCCTACGGCCCGAATCTCCGGGCGTGGTGCGTGTTCTTGATGGTCGCCCACGCGATCCCGGTGCACCGCTGCGCGGAGCTGATCGAATCCTTGACCGGCGCGAAGCCCTCCGCCGGGTTCGTGCACGGCATGCTCGCGCGGGCCGCCGATGCGGTCGCCGATGCGAACAAGGCGATCCGGGCGCTGATCATCCTGGCCCATGTGGTGTGCGCCGATGAGACGCCGATCCGGGTAGGCCCCGGCCCGAAGTCCCGCAAGCGTTACCTGCTGGTCGCCTGCACCCGGCTGCTTACCTATTACCTCCTCGGCGACCGGACCCTGGAGACCTTCCGCGCGTTCGTGCTGCCCGACATGGCCGGCACGGTGGTGGTGCATGACCGCTACCAGAACTACGATGCCGCGGAGTTCCCCGGGCTGATCCACCAGCTTTGCTGCCAGCACTTGATCCGCGACTGCGAGGACGCCGCCGAAACTTACCCGGAGGCCATCTGGCCTGGCCAGATGCGTGACGCGCTGCGCGAGCTGATCCACCAGGCGAACCTGGCCCGCGACCAGGGCCTGAACGCCGTGCCCGCCGAGATCGCCGGACCGCTCATCCACGACTTCCGGCACGGCGTGCTCGCCGGCCTATCCGAACTGCCGCGCCGCCAGGGCCGCAGGCAGCTCAAGCACCGGGCGCTGCTGGAAGACCTCCGCGACCGTCACGACGATGTCCTGCGGTTCGTCTATGACCTGCGGATCCCGCCTACCTCCAACGACGCCGAACGGGACCTGCGGCCGGCCAAAACCCAGCAGAAAATCTCAGGACGACTCCGCTCCGGGGAAACCACCCGCCACCGGTACGCGATCCGCGGCTACATCTCCACTGCCGCCAAGCACGGAGCCGACGTGCTGACCGCCCTGCGTGAAGCACTCCTCGGCCGTCCCTGGATGCCTCCGATCCCCGGACCGGCCTGACGGCACCACCAGCCCAACAGCGGTCACACTGCGTCAGCGGACCTCACCTATAAGCACAGGGCTGAATGCTTACGAATGAGGTTGGCAACTTCGTGGCGCACCGCAGCGATATGAGCCGCACAACTGGCCCATCGCCGATAGTCGTGCGGTGAAGTTCGACCGCGGCGACCTGCATAATCGGGAAAATGGGCGGGAAGTATTATCGATTGAGATATCCAGGTCGCGTCCTGCCCGCGCTGACGCCCGGGCACCCGTCATATGATCGGCCGGCCGGGTACGCGCCGTCGTACGTCAGCTGGCCTCGCCGCATAGGTCACGCTGCTGTGCGCCGAGGGCGCTGGAGAGGCGTGTCTTCACGCGGCAGCCGTTATGGATCGTAGGGTGGCTGCGTGGTAAGTGCGGTGGTGCTCACCCTTGGCGTAAGCCGGCAGGCCCCGCCGGGCAGGACACGCCGTGGAGGTTTCGCCATGGATAAGCCAGACGGCTCCGCCGTCCCCGCGACTGAGGGTGCCGCCCCGGTAGTCACCCCGGCCCGGGAGGCACCGGTTGCTCCTCCGGATCGCGTGCCGGTGCTCGCGTGGGTGATCGCCGCCGTGTTCGTAGCGGTCGAGCTCGCGGTGAGCAGCCGGTACGGTTTCCAGCAGGACGAGCTGTACTTCATCGCGGCGGGGCACCATCTCGCGTTCGGCTACGTCGACCAGCCGCCGCTCACCCCGCTGCTCACCCGGATCACCGGCATACTCGGCGTCAGCCCGACGGCGATCCGGATCATCCCGGCGCTGGCCGGTGGGGCGGTCGTGGCCGCGGCGGCCAGGCTGGCGGCGCTGTTCGGTGCCGGCCGGTTCGGCCGGGTGCTCGCCGCCCTCACGACGGCGTGCACTCCCGTCGTCATCGGCGCCGTGCACATCGGCAATACCACGCCGCCGGACCTGCTCGCCTGGACGGCCGTCCTGCTCTGCGTCACCACGGCACTGCTGCGGCAACGGCCGCGCTGGTGGCTGGGCGCCGGCGCCGCGGCCGGTGCCGGGCTCGAGAACAACAACCTGCTGGTGCTGCTTCTGGTCGGCCTCGCTGCCGGCATCCTCGTCTCGGAGCACCGCTCCGTGCTGCGCACGAGATGGCCATGGCTCGGCGCTGGCATAGCCGCGGTTATCTGGGCGCCAAACATCATCTGGCAGGCCACGCACGGGTGGCCGCAGCTTGCCATGGCTTCCGCTCTGCACCACGAAAACAGCACCCCGGCCGATTACGCAGGCGGACTGCCGGCCCAGCTCCTTTACCTCGGACTGCTGGTGGTGCCACTGCTCATCGCGGGCTTCATCAGGCTCTGGCGGGCCCCTGAGCTACGGTTCATCGCCGTCACCGCCACGCTCATCGTCGTCTACGTGCTGGCCTGGGTGCCGGGCAAGGCCTACTACACCGACGGAATGGCGCCGGCGGTGCTTGCGGCGGGTGCCCTGGCGGCCGAGCGGTGGATCGCTCGCGCCCGCCGGCCGCGGGTGCGGCGAGGGTGGTGGTCGCCGCGCCCCTCGTGGGCATGGCCTTGACCCTGCCGGCTCTCCTGCCCCTACTGCCGGCCGGTGACGTGCACGACTTACCGGCTTCTTCTCAGCACAGCTCCGACATCGGCGACAACATCGGCTGGCCGCAGCTCACCCGCGCGGTCGCGGCGCAGGAGGCGGCCCTGGTGCGGGCCGGCCAGCCGCCCACCTCGATCTTCACCGGATACTACGCAGAGGCCGGCGCGCTTGACATCCTTGGCTCTGCGCATAACCTGCCGCCCGTGCTGTCCGGCCACAACGCCTACTGGAAGTGGGGACCCGGGCGGGCCTCCGACCGCAGCGTGCTCGTGGTCGACGGGCTCGCACAGCTGCGGCCGTACTTCGCCAGCTGCCACCCCCTGACCACCTACTACGCTCCCTACCACGTGCAGAACGACTGGACCGACGTGCAGATCGGCATCTGCACCGGCCCGGTGGCCAGCTGGCGCACACTGTGGCCGCACCTGAGGCACTACGGCTGACAGGCGCGCCGTTCGGCGCCAAGCGGCGCAGGGCGGGCAACCAGCCGGCTCGGCCGCATGTCGCGCATGGTCCTCCCTTGCGGTGCCGGCCGGCCCGCTTGTGCCGCGCGTGGTTGGCCGTGGCATGGCTCACGTTGGCGGTAGCGAGAATCGCGTGTCGCGGCGGAGCGGGTGATCGGCGGGAACCTCGACGAGAACGATCCGGACGCCGTCGGGGTCCTCGATCCACATCTCGGTCAGTCCCCAGGGCTCGGCCGCTGGCTCTCGCAGAACGCGGACGCCGACCGCAGCCAGCCGTTCATACTCAGCGTGAACGTCCCGCACCTGAAGCCATATCATCACCGAGTGTCCCGGTGGCCCAGCATCGTGCCCGGACACCTCCAGCAGGCCTGGGCCCAGAAAGTACACCACGCCGGGATCGGCCGGAGAGCCGAACTCCCGGTAGACCGCCAGGCCCAGCACATCCCGGTAGAAGCGGCGGCTTCGATCGGGATCGGCAGGGCGCAGCAGAATCCGGCTGCTCAATACGTCCATGTCGCTATCGTGGCAGCCTTCTATCATCGCCGACGCGAACGCAGGCCCGCCGCTGACGCCGCGGTGCGACGCTGCCCACCGCCCGCTGCCCGCCGCCCGCTGCCACGGGAACGGTCTGCCCTTATCGCCGTCGTGGCCCCGAGCCCTCGGATCCGGACACCGGGTCAGTCAGTGCCCGCCACGTCGGGTGAGCGACTGATTTCCTGGTCCGTCGCGGCGGCCACCGCCACCGCTTCCTGCTGTACCCCTCCGCGCAGGCCTGCCAGGGCCACGATGGCCGCCACCGCCATGATCCCTGCCATCACATACAGCACCGTCCGCGTGGCATACGCGAAGTCGAGCCTGAAGAAGTGCGGAATCGACGCGATGCTCCCGGTCCCGGCACGGGGCTGAAAGAGGTTTGCCACCTCGGCGCTCGCCCGTGCGCTGGGCGTGCCGAGGGAGGTCAGCGACGTCGTGACCCGGTTGCGCATCTCCGTGACCAGGATGGTGCCGAGGATCGCCAGGCCCAGGCTGGCTGCGTAGTTCCGGACCGTTTGCGTGATGCCAGTTGCCTCGCCGTAGGAGAGCCGGGCTGGCCCGGTTAACGGCGTCCGTGCTGGCCGGCCCCAGCATGAATCCCATGCCGGCCCCGGCCAGGATGATGAACCACTGCTGCGCGCTGAAGTTGAGCCCAGTAACCTTACCTGCCCATAGCCCGAACCCGACGGCACCCAGCACGCAGCCGAGGACGACCGGGCGCTTGGCGCCAGCGCGGTCCAGCATCCGCCCGCCGATCTGCGCGGCGATGACGAAGCCGATGAAGAAGAACAACAGGATGATGCCGGCCTGTGAGGACGACTTCCCCAGCGAGATCTGGGCGTATTCGCTTGCGAAGAAGAACACCGGGATGAAGACCAAGTTGGTCACGCCAAGCACGATGTTCTCGACCAGGAACGGCCGGATGCGGAAGATGCTCACCTGCATGAGGGGTGACGCCGTGTGCATCTCGGCGAAGTAGAACACGACAAGGAGTGCCAGTCCCGCGACGATGCATGCCGCAATGGCCGGATTGTGCCAGCCCCAGAGGGACGATTGCTGGAAACCAAACACGCTAAGGCCCACCCCGGCGGCGATCAGGACCACGCCCCGGTAGTCCATCCGGGCCGCCTTGTGCTCGGTGACCGGCTTCGAGATGACGATCAGCGCCAGGGCGATGAGCGCGACGGGATGTTCACCCAGAAGATCGCCCGCCAGGTCCACTGCGTGAGATAGCCGCCCAGGACCGGGCCGATCGCGGTCAAGCCGCCGGCGATGCCGAAGAACAGGGCCAGGGCCCTCCCCCGTTCGCGCAGCGCGAAGGTCTGCACCACGATGGCCAGCGCCGCCGGGAACATGATCGCCCCGCCGGCGCCCTGGACGGCACGGAACGTCACGATCCACGCTTCAGCGAGGCTTCCCGTGGGGGTCAGCCCGCACATCGCCGAGGCGCCAGCGAACACGATAACGCCGAGCGTCACCATCTTCCGGTGGCCGAGCGTATCGGCTAGCCGGCCGCCGAAGGCGAAGAACGCAGCCAGCGACAGCAGGTAGGCGTTGACCACCCACTGCACGCCGGTGCTGGTCAGGCCGAGCTCCAGTTGTATCTGGGGCACGGCGATGGACACAATTGTCTGGTCGATGAAAGTCATCGAGACGGCGAAGATCATCGCCGCCAGAATCAGGGTCCGCGATCGGCCACCAGTACGCTGCTCATTGTCATCCCCCCAAGGGTCTGCCTGGCACATTGAGACAGCAGGGCCACGGTAACAGGCTCTTTCCAGAGTGCCTAGCCGCCCGATCCGCACGGCACCTGATACTCGGCCGGGAGGGCGCCGCCTTGTGCGGCACTGTCCTGGCAAATGACAGCAAGCCTCGCCCGATACCTCAACCGATCACCGGAGGCCTCGAGCCGGTGTCCGGCCGGGCTTTGACGCTGCCGCGGGCAGCTCTTCTTGGTGCCGCCGCGGGCGCGGTGTCAGGGGTCAGGTCATTGGGGAAATCGCAGTCCGCGGGAGATTCTGGGATCGTGGCAGGGCGTTTAGCGCCTTGCACGCAGTTCAATGACATGGTGGATCAGGCGGAACGGGATCTGGTGGACGTAGGATCTGCCGCCGTGACGAGGAAAGCGATCATGTGTCAAGGGGTGTTCGAGTTCTGGATCTCACCGGGCTGGGAAAGATCATGGGACGTGTTTCAACGGCGAAAGGCAGCAATCAAGAGCGTGGCGTCGTTGAAACGGGGCCAAACAGGACGCTCGTACTGGTATCGGGAGGTCGACGCGGCAGACGTGGCCGGGCTGGCATGGGTGATGAACAGGCTGCTGGAGATCGCCCGTGACTATGGGACCGCGGTACCGATCACGGTAGTAGCACCAGGTTCAGGTGAGCAGTGACTGCAGGAGGTGCTGAAAAGTTCACGTTTGGTGGCCGTCAATCAACACGAGCGGGTTCTTCCTGGCCCCAGATCGCTGAGACGGTGTGTTCCTGCATTACTTCCAGTACTTCCAGCCGAAGTGATGGGGTCTCTGGTCACCCGCGACCTGCCCCTCCATGCCGGGTCTCCGCCGATGACGTCCGTGGCCTGGCCGCAGCCATGAAAGCCGCCGAGAATAGGGGGCGTACAGCAGGCCCGCCCTAACTGAACATGAGGCCCGGCCAGGCAGTCCCCACACCGGCCTAGCGAGCCTTCCCCCCTGGAAAAGGACAAGATCAATGAGGTACCTGATCAACCTCGCGCAAGAGCGGGAGTGGACCCCCGGCTACTGGCAAGAACTACCCGAAGGCAAACTCGCGATCATGGTGGCCCGCGTCAGCGAAGAAGAGTTCGTGGTCTTCAGTGACAAGAGCTACACGCCACAAGATCCGGCGGAACCCCACAGGCGGCGGTCCAAGATCATGGAGGCCGTCAACGAGCGCGGCGATATGATCAGGCTCGGCGCCGCTGACATCGACCATGCCATCGAAGCTGAGAAAAACCGCACTCCCCCAAGTTGAGGCCCCGTCGGCTGGCTATCCGCCGGCTATCCGCCGGCTACCCGCGTTCCTCTCAGGCACCATCCTCTCAATAGTCACGGAGGTACCGGCCGCATCTGCGGCATACCCAAACGTAGTTGCCCGCGCGCATTCGGCGCTCCTCGTCGTCGTGCTCCTCGACACCGCAGGCACACTTGCAGCGGCTGTCGAGGGCGTGAGCGATACGGCCCCGATGTGCCCTGATCATCTCGTTGTAAGGATCAATCCTGTCGCCGAGCCTGTCCGGTGGGAACTGCCCGGCTGTTCGCAGCCTGCCCCGGGCGGACATGCGCTCCTCCCAGGTGGCCAGGTTGACGGCGGCGGCGAGCTCGCGCTCGCAGGGCTGGAGGTTGTGGGTCTGCTTGCCCACGAGGCTACGTCCGGAGAACTCGCGTGCTCCGAGTTGTTGCAGGTTGCGGATCTGTTTGCCCACGAGGCTACGGCGTGAGAGTTTTGCGCCTGGCTTGGTTATCATGATCAGTTCCTTCCTATGCGATCATGTGAAGCCCCCTTTCCTATGCCTTACGTCACTCCTGTCTACAGTGGTCAGTTAGGGCCGGATGGCCCGTCCGCTTGCGCCTAATGTCATATTGAGCTCGGCACGATTATGAAATGCTTGCCGTCATGATCCAGTACGGCTCAATTCCCGCAATGGGGCTTGAAGTGAAGCATCAGGCGGACCGGACAGCAGGCCTCCTGACATAGGGCGCGCCGTTCGGTTGTCTTCCGTCGGTTGATCTGTGGTTCTGTGTGGCGATGCGCGTTTGCGCGCGCGTGGTGTGAGAAAATGTCTGCAAGATATAATGGCCGCACGAGCAGCACCCCGCGGGATCAGTCAACCTCGCCCTGAGGTGAGGCGTCCAACTACCCGTGGACTTCGTAGCGGATGCGCACCCGAGTAATCCGGCGTGGTCGCACAGCACGTGCCGATGACACCGCGTTGAGCGACACGGCGCTCTTGGGCGTCGGCGGCCCAGTCGTTGACTGACACGGGCTCTTCCGGACCGCGAAAGGAAAGAAATGCTTCAGTCCAGCTTGGCCAACCGCGTCCTGGGACTTGCCCGGATCGATTTCACCCCGGTCCACCGCCAGCCCTCGGTACCTCGGCTCGCTGTGGCCACGGTGTTGTCAATCGGCGGGTCGCTCCTTGCGGACGCCCTGCTCGTGGCCATCGGCACGGCCATTTTTCCCGCGACTAAAGGCTACGCTCATTTCGGATTCTCCGATTATGCCAAACTGACTGTCATCGGCGTCATCATCGCGTGCGTGGCCTGGCCCATCGTGACGCGCATCACCTCGTCGCCGAGGTGGCTGTTTTTCCGGCTCGCCATCCTCGTAACCTTGATGCTCTATCTTCCCGACCTGTGGCTGCTGGTGAGAGGCGCGCCGCCGAAGGCAGTCGCGGTCCTCATGGCGATGCACCTGGCCATCGCGCTCGTCACCTACAACGTTCTCGTGCGCGTTGCCCCGGTTCGGCCGGCACCGTCAGCGAAGCCCGGAACCGCCATGCGGTCGGCGACCACGACCTGACCGCGAGAACCCGGTAAGCACGGAACTCACGACCCGAGCCGATCCTGAGCTCGCAGGGCTGGTACCGGCACCTTGCGCCACTTGGCCGCTAGCCGGGTGTCGCCGACCCCGGGGGCGGTATTTGCCCGGGACCGCTCTTTTCACAAGCGAGTTGCGCAGGACCGGCGAGCGGCGGGGCCAGCGGGGGTGGTTCGGCGAATGCTGGCTGGCTCAAGTCAAGAAAGTCGGCCAGATCGGCAGCGGCCGCGTCGCGGTTCGTCAGCGCCGGCAGGTTCCATTTGCGCTCGACCATCGCCAGGATCGACGTGTGGTCGTGCACCACGCTGGTCACGTGATCCGCCCGGCTCCATGGGGAAATCACGACCGCCGGCACCCGAAATCCATACCGGGCGAACCCGTCGTAGCGGGCAGCCGGTGGCAGCGGCGGGATGGCGTCCGGCGCGACAGCCGCAGGTGGCGGCACGTGGTCGTAGTAGCCGCCGCCCTCATCGAAGGTCCACACCAGCAGCGTGCGCGGCCACGCCGGCGATCGCAGGACGGCCTGAACGACCGATGCGGCGAAGACCTCGCCGTGCACGATGTTTTGCGGGTTCTCCTCGGAGTTGCTGCCAAAGTCGGGGTCAATGATCGCAAAGCCAGGAAGGTTCCCCGACTTCGCGTCGGCGAAGAACTGCGCTATCGGGACCACGCTCGAATGGTCGCGGATCGCATCGCCGAGGAAAAGGTAGCTGGTCGGGGGGAAGCTTGAGTAGTAGTTCCGCCACGCAATGCGGTGGGCGTCCAGCCGGTCGAAGATCGTCCCTTTCGGAGCGGGCAGGAGGTCCTCGGGCAAGATGTCATCAACCATGCCGACCGAGGTCGCAGCTAAGAGGTAGCGGCGGTTCGGCTGTGTCTGGCCGAACACCCGGGCGAACCAGCGGTCAGCCAGGGGGAAGGTGGCGGCCAGCGAGTAGGCCCACGGCAGGTCCTCGCCGGTCCAATAGCCCATAGCGACCGGACCGCTCGCCGACTTTACGAACCCGTCGTTCCGGCCGCCATCGAACTGGATATGGCACTGCCCCCACTCCTGGGACGGCTTACCGGACAGCTGGCACGTGGTCGGCATCCGAAAGGCATGCTGCGTACCGCCGCCAGGGGCGGGATTTGCCGCCGCCGGCTGGCCATCGGGGCCGATCGTA
Source organism: uncultured Actinomycetota bacterium (assembly GCA_963727015.1). GTDB lineage: Bacteria > Actinomycetota > Actinomycetes > Streptosporangiales > Streptosporangiaceae > DATFVJ01. The sequence goes on from CAVSEV010000016.1 coordinate 177,081, forward strand.
AAGCCGTCTCCTCGCGGTTCCTCCCCCGCACCCGGCCCAGCATGCCGAGATAGTTGTCGTAGGAGTGGTTCTCCATCATCAAAACCAGGAAGTGGTCGATCTGGGGAAGCGTGTCAGCGCCAGCCGGCCGGTCCGGAAAGGGCCGTTCGCCTATGCGCCGCCCTTGGGTGCTGCCCGCTTGCGAACTCAACACTCCACCCCCGTCCATACCAAGGACCCACCGCAACTTTAACCCCTGACCTGACAATTAAGCTAAGAAGATCGCCACCTAAGCTAAGAAGATCGCCACCTGCCATGACCGGCGGAATCTGGCACGGGCGGCACCCGCCAGTTGTAAGTGCTCCGCTTAGTCGCCGCCGGGGCAAGGCCCGGGCAAGGCCGGGCGTGGTGCTAATGCCAGGTCCGGGCGTAACCTCCTGCTGAGTCTGGCAGTCACCCGGGAGGCAGATCGATGGACCTCGCAGAGCTGGTGAACTTCGTTCGCGCCCGCGCGCTCGCCGTGGTCGCAACCTGCGGGCCGGATGGTGCGCCCGAAGCCGCCCTCGTCGACGTTGCCGCAACCGACGCTGGGGAGATCGTGTTCGACACCTCCGTTCGATCGCGGAAATACCGCAATATCCAGGCGTCCCCACAGATCGCCCTGGTTATCGGCTGGGATGAGGAAGTGAGCGTTCAATGCGAGGGGGGCGCCGACATCCTGACGGGTGAGGAGCGTGACCGGTGCCTACGCACCTACGTTGAGCAATACCCTGATCGTCTGGAGCGCGCCCAGAACCTCAACAGGGCGCTCGTCCGCGTCCGCCCACTATGGATACGGCACACCGATTACCGGCCAGCAAGCTTTGGCGTTCACGAGACCCACCTCGGGTCCTGAACCATGTCTCCAAGCGGGGGCCCTCGGTAGGGCGCGCGCGGTCCGGACGTCGCCGCGTCGTCGGTAGCCTCAGCCAGCCCGTTTGCGCGATCGCGGGCCGCGGAGGGCGCGAAATTTGCGGGCACTGCGGAGGTCTTCCGCGGTACGGTCCGGCGATGGACGATGAGGACGGTTACTTCGGAGAACGTGTCGCGGCGAGGTACGACGAGTTGTCGGCGGACATGTTCGAGCAGGGCGTCGTGGACGTGGTGGCTGGCGTTCTGGCGGGGCTCGCTCGCGGCGGCCGGGCCCTGGAGCTGGGCATCGGGACGGGGCGCATCGCACTACCGCTCGCGCGCCGCGGGGTCCCGGTCTGCGGCATCGACTTGTCGCGGGCGATGGTTGCCCGGCTGCGCGCCAAACCGGGCGGCGGAGAGATCGGGGTGACGATCGGCGACTTCGCCACGACGAGGGTGGATGGGAGGTTCTCCGTCGCGTACCTGGTCTTCAATACGATCATGAATCTGACGACGCAGGCGGCGCAGGTGGCCTGCTTCCGCAACGTCGCGGTTCACCTTGAACCCGGCGGCTGCTTCGTCATCGAGGTCGCGGTCCCTGATCTGCGACGGCTCCCGGCCGGGCAGAACGTCGTGCCGTTCCACGTGAGCCCGACGCGGTGGGCGTTCGACGTCTACGACACCGCCACGCAGGCGATGAGTTCGAACTACGTCGAGGTCGCCGGTGGCCATGGTGAGTACACCTCCATCCCCTTCCGGTACGTTTGGCCGGCCGAGCTCGACCTGATGGCCCAGCTTGCTGGACTGCGGCTGCGCGAGCGGTGGGACGGGTGGACACGGGAACCCTTCACCAGCGACAGCCGGCAGCATGTCTCGATCTGGGAGAAACCCACCGGCTGACCGCGAGCCAGTTATCCCGTCGAGCGCAAGCGCGCCGATCACGCGTCCTTGGCCGGTCAGGTCGTGCGGTCCGGTGCCGGGCGTCCGAGGAAGCTCTCGTAGAACGCGTCGATGTCCGGCTTGAAGTCGAACATGACCGGGTACCCGGGCGGGACTGCCTCGACCTCCAGCAGCGACCAGCAGCCTGGGCAGAAGTACTCCCGCAGCTCCATCCACTCGGGGTCGCAGCGGTGGTACGGATCGTAGATCTCTTCCAGGAGCTCCTCTGAGTCGCGCACGAGAATCCGGGTCTCGCGCTTCCAGTTGCGGTCGGCTGGGCCGAACACGTAGCCACAGTCACATTTGACGACGCGCCGCCCGTCGTGCGCGACGACGAACAGGTGCTCGGCGAGCGGAAGCAGGATCTTGTCGTCGAAGGCGGCGCGCTCCTGCAGTATCTGCAGGTAGAGGTCGAACCGCGACGGGTCTTTCGTGGCCGACATCACGCCCTTGAGCTGTTGCCACGGCAGCTTGCCGTCGAGCAGGTCGGCCAGGCCCTTCCCATCGAGAGACGGCATCGTCGGCTCCTCATGTGTCGAAGGTGTCGGGCAGGTCATGTGTCGAAGGTGTCGGGCAGGTCATATGTCGAAGGTGTCGGGCAGGTCATATGTCGAAGGTGTCGGGCAGGTCCCAGAAACTGCGGAACTCGCGGGCCCAGTCCTGGGACGCCATCGACTGCCGGTACATCAGCTTCACCGGTGCGATCAAGGCCCCGTCGAGCAGCCGGGCGCGTTCCCGCTGGTAAAAGTCGTCATATGGGACGGCCCGGGCGGCGCGCCGTTGCCGCAGCCGGTCGCGCTCGGCGGCGGTCGCATTCTCGTCCACCACCGGTCCCTGGCCGTCGCCGTCCACGACCACGCCGAATGCGCGGCGGGCGGTCTCGGGCAGGTAGACGTGCCGCTCGACGTCGTGGGTGATCGCGGCCGGATCGCGCTCGAGCGGGTCGCCGTAGCCCGGGCCGCCGGAGAACAGGGACAGGAACAGGTCGCCGTTGCCGAAGACCTGCGGGAACATGAGCCCCTCGTTGACGCGGGTGATGTCGCCCTGTACGAGCGCCTCGATCTCGGAGGCTGACGGCGAATACTCGCCGAGCGGGTAGGGCTGCTGGGCTGCGGCCAGCTGCGGCATGTTGGTGTTGCGGGCCCAGACCTTGTAGTCGGCGGAGTTGGGGTAACCACCAAAAATACCGGCCCCCCCATGGAAGGCACGTCCCTCACGGAAGGAGTACAACTGCACGCCCGCAACCCCGTGCACGTAGCGCAGGGCCTCCCACCCGGAACCGCCGCGGTACTTGCCGTAGCCGGCGGTGTCCGGCTTGAACCGGCGGGAAAGGTAGAGCAGGCCCGACTCGATCGTTTCCCAGACCTCGGCGTCACCCATGTCCGCCTCGGGGTTCCACATGGCGTACGCGGCATCGAGACCGTCCATCGTGCCGCGCGCGCCCAGCCCGACGGAGCACAACTCGAAATTCGACACCGGAAAGTACGTCGTGCCGTCGGCGAGCAACCCGCCACCCTGTAGCGGGTCGCCGGTGAACCCGTAGCCGGTGACGATCTCCTCAAGGTAGCCACGGCTGAAGTAGCCGCGGGACAGGCAGCGGAACAGCCCGGTGAAAGACGGGATGAGAAATGCCCACGGGGTGCCGTAGGCCAGTGCCGGGTCCTGCGCGTTGCACCAGCTGCCGGGGGGAAAGTAGTGGTTGGCGGCGAGGTAGGCGCCGTCATTCACTTTGCCGTCATAGATAAGTGTCTGCGTGATAAGCACCCACAGCGCCCCCTGCATGGAGCCCTCAGACGCGTTGAAGGGAGCGTTCACCGTCCCGCTCGCCCCGTCCATCGACATATGGAATTCACCACCGCGTCCGATAGTCAGCCGGAGCGGTGCGTGCATGAGCAGGTCGACACGCGACTCCGGGTGCCACGCCTTGTCAGCCATTGGCATGTCGATGAACGAGGCGGTCTGGTACTCCCCCGGCACAAGACGCTCCCGGATACGGGCGAGGAAGATCTGCCGGCCCTCCTCCACCGCCTCGTCCATGAATGGCCGTACGTAGTCGAGACCCTCCTGGTCGATCAGGCGCTGCAGCGCCTCGGCGACGATGTAACAGCCGGCGATCCGGCATTTCTCGTCCAGCGCCCAGTACATCGGTGTGCGCACGCTGCGGGCAGCCTTGATGAGCCAGTCCTTGTGCAGCACGTGGTTCGACCCCACCTTCTCGCAGGTGACGTAGAAGCCGTCCTCGTACCGGTTGGCGGACGCGACGGGGTCGTGGCCGGGCGTCCCGGCGCCGATGTCGACCTGGTGGGCCGTGCCGCCGACCCAGGCGATCAGCTCCCCTTGGTGGAACACCGGGATAATGGTGTGCACGTCGGTGGTATGAACGTTGCCCAGGGTCGGGTCGTTGTTGCAGTAAATGTCGCCCTCGGCGATGCCGGGTGTGTCCTCGTAGCCCTGGCGGATCATGAATTTGATGCCCTCGGACATCGTGTGGACGTGCGTGATAATGCCGGTAGAGACCACGACCGAGTCGCCCTCAGGCGTGTAGAGGGCGAAGCACAGCTCACCGATATTCCGCACAATCGGCGACGCCGAGATGTGCAGCGCGGTCTCACGGGCGCTGACGAGGGCACCGCGCAGCTCGGCCCACACCCGCTCAAAGCGGAAGTGGTCCTCCTCCTTCAAGGTCAGATGCTCGATGCCCTTGTAACGGCCCGTTTCGGCGTGGCGCCGCTCGGAGCCGGCCAACCGCGTCGCGAGGCTCGGGCTGGTGGCGGCGGATGGGCTGTCGGCCATGCTGCTCCTCCTGTCAGCCGCGGTGTAGCTCGAACACGCGGTAACGGTCGAGCCTGGCGGACCTGCCGGTGGGGACGTAGAACGTCGTGGCGGGGCTCTCGATGATCGCCGGTCCCTCGACCACGTTGCCCGAGACCACCTCGTCCATCTCGTAGAGCCTCGCGTCGGCCCAGCCAGGCTCGTATATGCGCCGGACACCCTTCTCCGCTGAGCTGGACGGCTTGGGACCGGACTCGGGGAACTCCGGGATGACCGGCTTCTCGGTCCTGTACGTCCCGACGCCGATCGCCTTTGTGATGAAGTAGCCCGACTCGGGGCTTCGGGCAGCTCGCGCGAAGACCTTGGAGAACAGGTCGTCGAAGTCGTCCATCAGGTGCCGCAGGTCCGCGTTCGGGTCGCCGGTGAGCCGGTCGGCCTTCACCTCGAGATCGTCTAGCATGCCGAAGTACTGCATCCGGACGCTCGGCGTGAAGGTGAGCTGCGCCGGATCGATACCTTCGCGCTGGGCGTCGGCGGTGATCTGCTCGTGCAACGCCTCCCACGTCTGCGTGAGCATCTTCATGAGACCGCTGTGGTCGCCGTCCGGCGGCACAAGCAGATCTACCGACCGGTCGTAGCGATAGCTGTAGTCGGCGCAGGCGCCGCCGAACGCCGAGAACGCGGCTGCCCACGACGGCACCTTCACGGACTGGAACCCCATCCCGTCGGTGTAGCCAGCGACGTGCAGCGGGCCGCCGCCGCCGTAGGACAACAGCTGGTAGTTCTCCGGGGCGTAGCCCATGCCGAGGATCATCCCGGTCAGGTGATCGCGCATCTGCGTCTCGAGGAGGCGCACCACGCCGAGCGCGGTGGCCTCGACGTCGGTGCTTCCCAATGGCGCCGCGACTTGCTCCCGCAGCGCCTGCCGTGAACGGTCGACGTCGAGCTCGAGCGCGCCGCCGAGGAAGTACTCCGGGTTGACGTACCCGAGCACCACATCGCAGTCGGTGAGGCTCGGCACGGTCTCGCCGCCGGGCTCCCAGCAGACGCCGATGCGGCTGCCGGCCGAGTCCGGGCCGAGCACCACCCGCTGCACTGCCTGATCGACTCGGATGCGGGTCCCGGTACCGGCCCCGATGGAGTCCATCGCCACGTGCGGGAGCGCCAACAGCATCCGGGCGACCATCGGCTCGGTCCGGGTGGCCACGACCCGTTCGGAGATCAGGCCGACGTCGAAGGACGTGCCCCCGACATCCGTGCACACGACGTTCATGCCGCCGTACAGCTCGGCGGTGACCCGGTCGCCCCCGATCAGTCCGCCGATGGGACCGGAGACGATCGTCGAGACGAGCGACTGGTGCTCCGGGGAGATCGTCCCGCCGTACGAGGTCAGCACCCGCACTGGCGCATGGGAACCGACCTCGGACTCCAGCCGGGTACGGATCCCGAGCAGTTGTCGCCGGCTCGGCCGCGCTGCGTACAGCTCCACTAGCAGGGTGTTCAGACGGGCGAGGTCCCCGCGGACGGGCGAGTGCGTCGAAGAGGTGAACACCGGGATGTCCAGACCGCGGTTTTCGATCTCTCTCCGGGCGATGTCGGCGATCTTGTTCTCGTGCCGGGGATCCCGGTAGGAATACAGCAGCGAGATGCACATCGAGGTGATGCCGAGGTCGAGCAGCTCCCGCGCGGCCTGTTCCGCCTCCTGCTCGTACAGCGGGATGACCTCCTCGCCGAAGAAGCTGATCCGGCCGCGCACGCCGCGGATCCGGCGCCGGGGCACGAGCGGCTCGTTGTGCACATGGGTGACCGCGTGCAGGCGGTCCGCATAGTGGTAGCCGGCGTAAGTCTGCACGGCCCGTTCAAGCTGCAGGTAGTCCTCCATGCCGGCGGTGACGATGACGCCGATGCGCTCACTGCTGCTGCGCTCCAGCAGCCGGTTGAGCATGGCCGTCCCCGAGTAGACCGCCGCCCGCAGATCCGGGCCGATGTCTTCGGCCCGCCGGTTCCAATAGCCCGCGGCGTCCCGCAGCGACGCGACGATCCCAATGCTCTCGTCATGCGAGGTCGTCTGAGCCTTGCCGATGGTGAACGCCCCACGATCGTCTACGACGAACGTGTCAGTCATAGTCCCGCCCGCATCGACAGCGAGAATGCGGGCGGACCCGGCGGAGGTGCTGGCTTCCGGCGAATTCATCGGCGTACGCTCCTCTCCGGCGACTTATGTCTCGACAATCCGCCGCCCTGGCGGACATCGGCAACGTCTGCAACCTCCACACCGGGCCACTGACGTTGTAGGTTGCGGACGAGGGGGACACGTAGCTGTGGAGGCGCCATGGCGCTCACGACGGCTGGCCGGTGTGCCGTCCTGCGCGCCTGCGAGCAACTCGTGACAGACGCCAGCGACGTCCCCGAGGTCCTCCAGCACTTCGTCGACGGGGCCCGGCAGCTGCTGAACGCTCCCGCGAGCTGGTTCGCGACGATCGACGGCGACAACATGCGGATGGCCGCCCAGAGTGGGTTGCGAAGCCCCGAGATGCCCGCCCGTTGGCCCCTCGAAGCAGGGCAGGGCGTCGCCGGCGCGGTCGCCGCGAGTGGCCGGCCGGCACTGATCCGCGATCACCGCAGCGACGGCGGGCAGGCCGGCCGTGTCAAGCTGATCATCGACCAGGAGGAACTGCGCTCCGGTGCGGTAGTGCCGGTCTGCGCTCCGGCCGGCGGCGTGCTCGGCGTGCTTTACGTCGGGGATCACCGGCCCGGCCGCATTACCAGCGACGACGTGGACCTCCTCGCCCTGTTTGCCCGCATGGCGGCGGTCGCGGTGGAGCGCACCCGGCACCGCGCAGCCCTGCTCCGCCAGTCCGAGGCCCGAGTGCTTGCCGCCGGCAGCCCCCGGCGCAAGCTGCTGCTCCTGCAGGAACTGGCGGCCCTCCTGCTCACCGGCGCCGATGTGCAGCAGGCCCTAGCGCTGCTGTCAGGTGAGCTGAATATCGGGCTCGAACTGCGCGATCCACTGGGGCGGGTGGTGGCGTGTGCCGGCGGGGCGGGCATGTCCGTGATCGCCGAGCACCTGCTGGCCACAGCGGACGCGTCCCTGGGCGCGCTCATCGCGCACCGCGACCGGGACCTGGACGAATCCGGCGCTCAGCTGCTCGGAGCCGCCAGCGGCATCCTCGCCCTGCATCTGTCGCGCCGCTGGGAACGCTACGAGACGGAACAGCGGCTGCACCGTCAGTTCCTGATCGACTTGCTGCGGCCCGCGACCGACCGGCGTGAGCTTGCGGCCCGCGCCTCTTTTTTGGGCCTGGACCTGGAGTCGCCGCGGGCCGTGTGCTGCGTGGGCATCCACGTGGGCCCCAAAGCACTGTTAGGCCGCCCGCCGGTGCTCACCAGGCGGGCGCTTGAGCTTGTCGAAGACGCCGTCGGGCGGCACTTCCCGCGGTCCATCGTCATCCTCACCGCCGCGGCGGCCGTTATCCTTCTCCCGCAGACGTGTCCCGATCGAGGGGTGCAGCTACATGGGCTGCGTGCGGCGCTGGCCGACGCAACGGCCATGCTCAAAGGGATGCAGCTGTCGGCGGGCCTCGGCGCGCCGTGCCTGAGCCTGGACGACTACGCGGGCTCCTACCAGGACGCCGCACTGGCCCTTGAGCTGGCCCGGGGCGGCCGGCCGGGGGCACCGTTCTGGCCCGCGAGGAGCTTGGCGTCTACGGGATGCTGGCGCGGTCACTCGACCCCGAGGGACTGCGGGCCTGCGTCCTGCCGGCGCTCGCCCCGCTACTGAGTTCCGACGAGCAACGCGGCAGCGAGCACATCCGGACCTTGCGTGTCTACCTCGCGCACGACCGGCACCTGCAGCGCACCGCCGATGCCCTGCATCTGCACGTCAACTCGCTGCGGTACCGGCTGCGGCGCATCGAACAGCTACTTGCCATGGACCTGCATGATCCGGACGACCGGTTCCACCTCGAACTCGCCGTTCGGATCGCCGACGTGCTGCGGCTGGCTCCTGACGGGGCAAACCTCACGCCGGCCCACCAGTGACACGCCACCGGCCCGGCCGGCCCTTCTCGGGAAGCCGGACAGGGCCACCATCCAGCCGGGGCGGTCCAGGGTCGCGGTGCCCGCCCGGATGGTGTGACGTGTCGATATCACGGGGAACGCCGGGGAACGCGGGCAGGTCGCGGCGAGCCTTCGTCCGGCCCGGTCCGTGCCACAGAGGAGGGACGTTATGCGAGCGCTGCGCCTGATGGAGTGGAAGTCTGATCCGGTACTGGCCGATGTCGCAGATCCGTCGCCGGGCCCGGGACAGGTGGTCATCCGCGTGGGCGGCGCCGGTGCTTGCCACTCCGACCTGCACCTGATGCGAGAGTTCGAGGCCGGCCAGCTGGGCTGGGGGCCGCCGTTTACGCTCGGTCACGAGACCGCCGGCTGGGTCCATTCGCTCGGCAGCGGCGTGGCCGGCCTCGAGGTCGGCCAGCCGGTGGCGGTCTACGGGCCATGGGGCTGCGGCACCTGCGAGCGGTGCCGCCTCGGGGCCGAGACCTACTGCGAGAACCTGGCCGCCGCGCCGGTGCCCGGGGGCGGTGGCGGGCTCGGCCTCGACGGCGGTATGGCCGAATTCATGCTCGTACCTGATGCCCGCCATCTGGTGCCGCTGCCCGAGGGCCTGGACCCGGTCGCGGCGGCGCCGCTCACCGACGCTGGCCTCACCCCCTATCACGCAGTGCGCCGCTCATGGGCGAAGCTGCCGCCCGGGGCCACCGCCGCGGTCATCGGCGTCGGCGGGCTCGGCCACCTCGGCGTGCAGATCCTCAAGGCCACCACCGCCGCCCGGGTCATCGCCGTGGACACCCGCCCCGACGCGCTGGCCCTTGCCCGCGATCTTGGCGCCGACCTCACCTTCGCCTCCGGCGACGCGGCCGCCGGCCAGATCCGGCAGGCGACCGGCGGCCGCGGCGCAGATGTCGTGCTCGACTTCGTCGGCGCCGACGCGACCCTGGCGCTCGGCGCCGCCGCGGCCCGCACTCTCGGGGACCTCACCATCGTCGGCATCGCTGGCGGCACCCTGCCGGTGTCCTTCTTCTCGGTGCCCTACGAAGTGTCGGTCCAGACAACCTACTGGGGCAGCCGACCCGAGCTAATCGAGGTGCTCGACCTCGGTGCCCGCGGCCTGCTCCAGCCCAAGGTCACCACATTCGCCCTCGAAGATGCCACCGGCGCCTACCGGAAAATGCTCGCCGGTGAGCTCACCGGACGTGCTGTCATCGTGCCCGGACCTCGTTGACGGCCGGATGGCCGAAAAAGCCCATCCCGACGGCGCCGCCCCCTGCGAGGTGAAGCGCTCGCGTCATCCGATCGGCCGCCGCCTCGATGCCGAACTCACAGAGCATCCCGAGAGCCCCGGCCCCGGCAACCGCCCCGGCCAGCTAGGGCACCGCCACACCGCCCATCGCCGCCTGCTGCAACGGATGACGGCAACCCACCAGCTGAGTGAAGGCGGTCTCCATAGTTACCCTCAGTTACCCTCGATACTTACCTTCGCCCGTTCTCCCGTCACCTGCCAGCATGGTCGCATGACGCAGCGGGGCGGTCCACTGTTCTCGCCGATGCTGCCCGGCGAGAGCACCGCTACGCGGCCTTGGCGCCGCAATGATCACTTGCACGATGCGGATTAGCAGTTCCGATGCACGTGCATATGAATTATGCAGAAGCATGTGCAATGGCCCGCGCATGCGGCAATATGGGCTATAAGGCATGTTTCTCCCTGTTGCGGCGGAATTGTTCGGATGGCGATGACAGCACACCCATTACCCCTGGCGGCCAGCGCGGCGAGCGGCGTGGGCTGGCGCTGGCTGGCGCCGGCCGTGGAGATGGCCGCCGTGGCGAGCGGGAACTGGCCGCTGGCGCCAGATCCCGCCCCCCCGGGCTGGACCTGCTTCCCGCGGATCGCCACCCGCACGCCCGGCGCCGACGCCCGATCGGTCCGCACAGCCCGCGAGTTCACCGTCGCCACCGTGCGACGATGGGGGGCCGCAGAACGTTGCGACGATATCGCGACCGTCGTGTCCGAGCTGCTGACCAACGCGCTGCGGCACGCGGTGCCAGCCTCCGGCGGCACCCGGCCCCGCCAGCCGATCCGGCTCGGCCTGCTGCAGCCCGGGCCGTGCGTGCTGTGCGCGGTCGCCGACCCGGCGGGCATGGTCCCGGTGCTCAACCAGCCCGGGTACCTCGCCGAGACCGGCCGAGGCATCCAGGTCATCGGCGCGCTCAGCGACCAATGGGGCTACACCACACCCGCCGACACGGGAAAGACCGTCTGGGCCCTGTTCTCAGCAACACCCGGTCCCGCCCGTCCCAGGTAGTGCAGGAGCCGCCGAACTGGCGGTGCAACGGCGTGATCACGACGGTGCCGTATCTCCTGGGGGACGTGACCAGGGGGTTCCGGCGGGGCGTGGTTGCTCGCGGGAGCGGGCGTACAGTTCGTTGAGGCTGTCGATCATGGCGCAGGCCGTGTGGGCGTTGATCTTGATGAGTACGGCTGGTTGCCCGGCTGAATCGACGAAGGGTGAGATCGCGCAAGATTGGCCGGCGCCGCGGCAGCTGAGCCATTGCGCCATTGCTTGTCGCAGGTGGCCGGCGAGCCGTAGTGCTTGCCGGTCGGTGTCGCTGAGATTCCGCATGCCGGCCTTCCGCGGTCAGATCAACTCGGGCGGACGTGGGATGTTCCTGGGTGCTGCGGGCGTGCCTGCGGGGTGCGCGTGATCATGGCGCCGGTGGGGGCTGGTGCTGTGGATGCCAATTGACGGCCACGTCGCCCGGTGGCCGCCGCGGGGGTTCGGGCGGGGGGGAGTCCCGGCATTGGGGGGTCCCCGCACGGTCACTGAGTGATGCCCGCAGGACTATCTTGGTGCGCCCGATCGTGCAGGCGCAAGCACAGTTGCGAGATCAATCGCAAGAACATCCGATTGATCAGAACAAATGCACATGCACAGGGGTATCGTGCTGGCAACGGCAGCCTGCACCAGCACGGGTGCCGCGCTGTAGCTGCCGCGCCCGCCCGGTGGGCCGCCGCGCGGCGCATCGCTCACCGCTGGACGTGGTCCGCCTGCCGGCCGGCTCGTGGCCGACGGCTGTGCGGTCAAGTGCGCGACTGAGCGCATTGGAGAGGAATCATGGTGGGAAGGTCGATTGTTCAGGCCTACAACGGCATGCCTGCCGCTGGGCTTGCTGGGGTCAGCTGGCGCAAGAGCGACTACAGCAACCCGAACGGCAGCTGTGTGGAGGTCGCCGTACTGCCTGCCGGTGACATCGCGATCCGTAATTCGCGCTATCGCGGCGGTCCTGCGCTGATCTACACCCCGGCCGAGATCACCGCGTTCATCCAGGGAGTCAAGGCCGGCCAGTTCGACGACCTGGCCCGCTGACGCCGCCCGCCGCACGGCCAGACGGATCCGACGGCGCCGCGTCCTTTGGATGAACAAGACCGCTGGATGAACAAGACCGCTGGATGGACAAGACCGCGCCATCAGGCGGCGGACTGGCCGCAGCGGCGGGCCGGACGACCCCGGCTACAGTCCTGGCAACGGCGACGGAACCGTATCCGGGCGTGCGCGCGGCAGCCAAGATGACCGGCTATGCAACGCGGATCCGGCAATGGGACACTTGGGTGAGCCGACTAGGGGCCGGCTGTCACCCCCAGGAGCGTCGATGATCTCCGATCGGGCACGGAATAGCACGCCTGCCCGCGCGCCGGCCGACGGGGCGCTGGTCGGCGCGCGCTGCGGGCCGACGGCGTTGCGGATCGCGCTGGGCGCCCAGCTGCGCCGGCTGCGCGAAGCCAGCAACCTCACTACCGGGCAGGCCGCCGAAGCGATCCGGGCGACCCACTCCAAGATCAGCCGTTTGGAGCGGGGGCGCAGCGGCGCCAGGCAACGCGATGTGGCCGATCTGCTCACCTTGTACGGAGTCACCGACGAGGCCGAACGTGAAGAGCTGCTGGCACTGGCCCGCCAGGCCGGCGCACCAGGCTGGTGGCAGCAGTACAGCGACATCCTGCCCAAATGGTTTGAGCTCTACATCGGGCTGGAAAAGGCCGCGTCGATCATCCGTACCTATGAGGTGCAGTTCGTCCACGGCCTGATGCAGACCGAGGACTACGCCCGCGCCGTCATCCTCATCGCCAACGCGCACGCACCCACCGAGGAGATCGACCGCCGCGTCAGCGTCCGGATGAAGCGCCAGCAGCTGCTCAGCCAGCCCGGAGCCCCCGACCTGTGGGCCGTGCTGGACGAGGCCGCCCTGCGCAGGGCCCCGGATGGCCCGGAGGTGATGCGCGCCCAGCTGGAACACCTGCTGCAGCTCACCGAATTGCCCAATGTCACCCTGCAGATCGTCCCGTTCGACGTCGGCCCGCACGCCGCAGCCGGCGGACCGTTCACCATCTTGCGGTTCCCCGAACCTGACCTGCCCGATCTGGTCTACCTCGAACAGCTCAACAGCGCGCTCTACCTCGACGAGCCCGACGACGTCATCGACTACGTGACCGTCATGGATCAATTGTGCGTCCAGGCCGCAACCGGCACCACCAGCAAAGACATGCTCCGCGCCCTGCTAAGACAGACCTAGGGCGTAGATCCCCGGTGCGTACGCGCGGGGAGTTGCCACGGCGCCACCAGGTGCAACCGCGCTTACGTTAAGGTGGCGGGCATATACGCAGGAAACGCTGGAGAGGTTCCCCCCAAGTGACAGACGAATCCTTAGCGTCCGGCCAGCGGCAGCCGGGCAAGATCGACACCAGCCGGCCGCACTCGGCACGGATCTGGAACTACTGGCTGGGCGGCAAGGACAACTACCCCGTCGACCGCGAGGTCGGCGACGAGTTCCTGGCCATCTTCCCAGGCCAGGCCGACGTCGCGCGGCACGCCAGGGCTTTCCTCGGCCGGGTGGTCCGTTACCTGGCCGGGGAGGCCGGGATTGTCCAGTTTCTCGACATCGGCACCGGGCTGCCCACCGTGAACAACACCCATGAGGTCGCCCAGCGGGTGGCGCCGCAAGCACGGATCGTCTATGTCGACAACGATCCCCTGGTGCTGGCCCACGCCCGGGCGCTCCTGACCAGCAGCCCACAGGGTGCGTGCGACTATATCGACGCTGACCTGCACGACCCGGACACCATCCTCACCAAGGCTGCCCGCACGCTGGACTTCGCCGAGCCGATCGCGCTGATCATGCTGGGCATCCTGGGCCACATCCCCGACCAGGACGGCCCGGAGGAGATCGTCGCCCGCCTGGTGGACGTGCTGCCGCCGGGCAGCTACCTGGTGATCGCCGACGGCACCAACGTCCTGGAGGGCGAGGGCACCGGCGACGCGGGTGAGGCGTCGGCCCGGGCCCGCGCCTATCGGCGCTACGCCGAGGCCGGGGGAATCCCCTACCACCCGCGTACCCCCAAGCGCATCGAGGGTTTCCTCGACGGCCTCGAACTGATCGAACCTGGCGTGGTCTCAGTCTCCCGCTGGCGGCCAGAAGACACCCGGTTCGGGCCGCCCGCCGAGGTGGACGCGTTTTGCGGGGTCGCGCGAAAGCCCTAATCCCTTGTACAGCCGTCCCGCGTAGTACCCGCTGCCGGAGGCACCTGCCACGGCAAGTTCTTCGCGTTGATGAAGCGGCCATCACCCTAAGCGCCACCCAGGAACGCACCCTCGCCATGGACGAGGACTCGGATTACGCTGATTGCTAGAAAGTGCCGCCGTGGCGGCACGGCGTGCATCTGGCGGATCCGGACAACCATGTGGCCGGGGGACATGCAAAGATCACCAAGGCGCGCGTCAATGGGCACCGCCGGTTATCTGGCGCGGGGCTCAGGGGCTGGCGGCGCGAGCATAAGTGGCCCCGGTAGAGCGGCCACCCGGCAGATGCCCTCTCCCCTCGTCGACCACGCACCATGACCAGCGGGGTATGACAGTTGGCCGGGAAGCGACGGGTCACTTGTCCTAGTTGCGGGCAAAGATTATCGGGGAGCGCGGGTGGACCGGCCAGCAAGAGTAGTTACTGGCATTTCGCGCAGGCTGAATTCGCGGCACACCCTGGCCGGCTGGTGGCTGCCGGGCTGATCATCATGATGTCGGTCCTTGGGCTCAGCGCCTACCGGCTCTACTACCAGCAGCCGGTGGTGCAGGAGCTGAAACAGCAAGTCATCATCAGCCGCCCGCCGCCGCACGTCATCTACCGGACCCGGCTGGCGCCGCAGGCACCGGCGACGGTGATCCCGGTGCCGTCGCCGCAGCAGGTCCAGATGGTACCGTCCAGCCCGCTGCGACCATCGTCGCAGCTACGGCCGTCACCCCCGATGCCGCCGTCACCTTCACCGTCGCTGCCGCCACCCTCGATGCTGCCGTCGCCGTCTGCGGCGTCACCGTCTGCGCCGTCACCGTCGCGCCTCACCGTCTGCGCCATCACCGTCTGCGCCATCACCGTCTGCGCCATCATCGTCTGCGCGGTCACCGTCTGCGCCGCCGTCTGCGCCGTCACCGTCTGCGCCGTCACCGTTTGTGCCATCACCGTCGTCGCCGCCGGTGCCACCGTCACCGCGGGAGCAATCGGCCCTGTCGCTTTCTGCGCCGTCGCCGTCCGCTATCGATGGCTCATCTGCAAGGCCATGGCGTGTTCAACCAGCGTGATCAACGTGGTCTTGGTGGATTCCCTGCTGCGCGCGTCGCACTGGACTATCGGCACGTTCGATCCGATCGATAGCGCTTCCTGGACGTCGTCGACGGTGTGCGGGAACTCGCCGTGGAAGCCGTTGATGCCCACAATGAACGGGAGGCCGGCCGCTTCGAAATAGTCGACCGCGGGAAACGAATCGGACAGCCGCCTGGTGTCGACAAGTACCACAGCGCCGATCGCCCCGTGGATGAGGTCGTCCCACATGAACCAGAACCGCTGCTGGCCAGGCGTGCCGAAAAGATAGAGGATCAGGCCCGCGTCGAGGGTGAACCGGCCGAAATCCATTGCGACCGTGGTTGTCGTCTTGTCCGGCACCTGTGAAAGATCGTCGACGTCTGTGCTGGCGACGGTCATGACCGCCTCTGTCGTGAGAGGCGTGATCTCCGACACCGAGCCGACGAAGGTGGTCTTACCTACCCCGAAGCCGCCCGCGGCCACAATCTTCACGGATGTCATCGCAGACCCGGCGGGAGAGCCCAGGGCAGCACCATCGCCTGTCCGCGAGGCCGGTCTCGAAAAATCCCTAGAGTTTGCGTAATCCACTTAGCACCCTTTCGAGCAGATTGAGGTCCGGGCGTCCTTCCACATGGTCGGTCTGGTGAACCCTGACCAGCTCTTCGACCGCCATGTCTGCGACCAGGACCCGGGCAACTCCCAACGGCAGCCGAAGCACCGCGGAGATCTCGGCGACGCTACGCCAGTCGCGGCAGAAGCGGAGGATGGCCTGACATTCCGGGCTGAGCACCGAGGAGTCCCGCGCGTCGTAGTGTGAGGCGGCGACCATTGCCTCGATCTGCAGCTGATATCTGGGTTCGGTCCGTCCGCCGGTCACCGCGTACGGCCGGACCAGGTCGCTCCCGTAGTCGTTCGCCATCCGGTGCTGCCTGGCATCGGCATCATGCGGACGGGGACCGGGGGGCGCCCAGGGGCTGTCTGCCGCCTGGTCCACACCGCCCAGCCGGGACGGCCGGGACGGCCGGGACGGGCGCATGACGTCGGGTGGCAGCCAGTCATCGCCGCCCGGAGTCGACACCTGTATCTCCCGTCACCGTGCCATCCTCGCGTCAGTGGGACGGCAGGCCATTGCGCACCTCGGGGGTTAGCGCGCTGCCCACTCGTTCGACGAGTAGCGCCATCTTGTAGGCAACGAGGCCCAGGTCGCAGTCGGCAGCCGCAAGAACGGCAAGGCTTGACCCGTCACTGATCGCCATCACGATCATCAGGCCCCGCTGCATTTCGACTACTGTCTGCCTCACTTCGCCGCCCTCGAAAACCCGCGCAGCGCCGCGGGTGAGGCTGGTCAGCCCCGACGTGACAGCGGCAAGCTGGTCGACACGATCCGCAGGAAATCCTCGCGAGAACCCCATAGGGAGCCCATCCGACGAGACAACGATTGCGTGCGCGACCGAAGGCACCCGCTCAACGAAGTTCGTGATGAGCCAGTTCAGGTCCTGCGCGGGGCGCACTATGGAACTCACGAGCGCTCCTTCCTTTCAGGCCGGCCGATCGGCGCACCTGCGATGTTCACGGCGCAGGCGTCCGCAGGTCGGCCGGCGCAATTGCGTTTCGTGGCATTGGTGACCTTTGTGCGGCCAATGCCGGAGGTCACATGCCACCCGACATCAGGAAGTCTCGTCCTCTCCGTCGGGGTCTGCCCCTCTGCTCAAAGCGGCACGGCCTTCCCTGACGCCACGTTGGAAGCCTGCAAACCGCTCTCTTGTCGCAGCGGCCGACCTGGCTGGCGCCGGAGCCGTGCTTGGGGCCGTGCCAGGGACAAGATTCGCCCGCGGTACGCGCCTGGGCAGACCAGCAGGCGTCAGGCCGCCGGAGTACGGTGTGGGCACTGTTTCGGCGGCACGCCAGCCCTCATCCGCGGGCGAAGACCAGGTGCGGGCGACGTAGTCCGCACTGCCGGACCCGCCGTGCGCACTGTGCCCTCGCCGGAACCAATCTGACTCCACTGCCTCGAATATGGGCAGCCGGTTCCCATCTGCGAGACTCTCCGCGGACGGGACGATCACCCCGCCGTTGGCCGAGCCCGTTCCCCAGCTATGGGTCGCCGGAACGCCCAACGGCGTTTCGGGACGCCTGCGGGGTTCTGTCTCGGCCCTGCCGGCACTGGCGGCACTGGCGGCACTGGCGGCGGCTGGCAGCGCTCCGGCAGCGGAAGGCTCCCCCGCCCCGGCCGCCCGCTCCGGACCCGCCTGGAACGCGGGAATCGGGCCCGTCGCTGTCCACGCCGCTCCAGGCCACATGCCCGCCGCCCCGGCCACACGGCCCGGTCCAAGTGGCAGCTCGTGTGCGTCCACCCGCGCTGGTGCGACCTCCGGGGTCCTCGGAGCGCTCACTTCCTGCGCCGCGATGGCCCGGTCGGCGTGGCCGGGCGCCGCGAAGCCCTGCTCAGCCAATCCAGCCCCGGGCCTGGCTGTGTCGAAGCCGCCCAAGCCCGGCCACGCCGCCGGATTCTCGTGAGTGATCACTTGGCTAGGCAGCAAGACCAGGGCGGTGAGGCCGCCGGACGCCGCAGGACGCAGCTGGACCCTGATGCCATGCCGTGCGGCGAGCCTGCCTACTACGAACAGGCCCATGCGGCGGGAGACGGCAACGTCCACCATGGGCGGGTTCTCCAACTGCCAGTTCGCGTTTGCCATCTCTTCCGCAGCCATGCCGACGCCGTGGTCAGCGATGTCGAGCAGGACTCCGCCACTGGCCACCAGACGCCCGACAATGGTGACTGGCGTATCTGGAGGAGACAAGGAGGTCGCGTTTTCGGCAAGCTCGGCGAGCAAATGAACCACGTCATTGACGGCCGCCGCGCGTACCGCAATACCCGGATCAACTTTCAGCCTGACGCGCTCGTACTCTTCGATCTCGGATACCGCCGCCCTGAGCACATCCACCAGGGCCACCGGCTGATTTCCCCTCCTGGACAAGTCGTGGCCCGCGAGCACCAGAAGGTTCTCCGAGTTGCGGCGCATCCGGGTGGCCAGGTGGTCCATCTGGAACAGGTTCGCAAGTCGTTCCGCGTCCTGCTCGCCCTGCTCAAGATCATCAATCTGGCGGATCAGCCGTTCCACCAGCGACTGGCTGCGGCGGGACAGGTTCACGAACATCGCGTTGACGTTCCCTCGGAGCGCCGCCTCATTGGCAGCCAGCCGCAGCGCCTCCCTGTGCACCTGGTCAAAGGCGCGCGCGACCTCGCCAATCTCGTCGGGGGAATGGACATCGACGGGTTCCACGTCCAGCGATACGCCCTCGCCGCCGGTCTCGCTGATGCGGCGCACTTCCGCTGGCAGCTGCACGTCGGCAACCTCGAGGGCTCCGGCCCGGAGCTTGCGCAGCTGCTGAAGCATGGACCTGCCGACGATTGCCGTGAAAAACAAAGCCACCGCGAGGATGATGAGCACCACGGCGCTATCGACGAACACCGACGTGGTTGCCCGGTCGTCTCGCACTGAGGAAGCGACGCGGAGTGCGCCGAGCGCGACGGCGGTGGCGGTCGGGATACTGACGAGCAGAAAGAGACGCGAGCGCACACCTAAGTTCGTCAGCGCAAGGCGGGAGATCATACGGCCCCCAGCCGGGGTCGCAGCCGGGGCTGCGCCCGCACCGCTGTGGCCACCGGCCGGCGGATCGACCCCATCAGGCACGCTGCGGGCCGGCTGGGCAGCAGTTACCGCGCTATCGGCCGTTATCCGCCCGGCCGCTTCAGCGCTGGCACTAGTGTTCGCCACGGCTTGGTCGCGCGGGCGCTCGCCCTGCGTTCTGGAGACATCGATCACAACGAGGATGGGGACCAGCACGACGAGGAGCCCGAGGAAGACTTCGATCAGCATGCACTCACATCCGGTCGATGGCTGGGGCCATGCGCACGATGCGGCGCGGGGCCTGACGCTGGTGCGGCTCGGTCCCGTCCCGATCGAGCCGCACAGTCTCGCCGCACGGTCTCACCGGCGTACGGAGCCAGCCCAGCGGCGGAACCCAGATGGCAGCCCTTCCTGGCAACATGCTCTCCCCCCCGAAGGTGCACGACACGGTGAACCCACGGCGTAACGGGCCAGCGCGTGCTGGTACTCGCGTGGCACGAAAGTCGGTCTTGCGACGATAGCCGGGCAGCTAGGGGCACCAAGGTATCTTGTCAGGCTGAGACCGTCTTCCCGAACGTCCGATTTTGTGAGGTTAAGTCGCGCTCTAGAAGGCTTCTGCGGCTTGCCCGGCTTGGTACCGGGTCCGAAGGGGCCCGGTACGTGCGCCCGCTACGCGCTGACCGGGCCGATACGATGAGGGGGGCCGACGGCAGGTGCCGAACGTGAGCGCGGGCGGATTCCGGGGGCGGGCATGACGAGGCTCACCCGTCCGGCCCGCCAGGCAGGGTGGGCGCGCACCGAGGACGCACTGGCCAGCGTTCACGCTGGTCAGGCGGCCGGTTGGGACACCGTGGGCCTTATCGGCACCGTGGGCCTTAACGACGCTGCGGGCCTTTCTGGCGCCCGAAGTAACCTCGCCGCTCGTCGCCGGCATACTCGTGCCGGGCTATGCAGGCCGGCTGGTCACCGGCCGACGATATCCCGTCAATGCCGGGCAAGTAGATCTGACTGATCATCCCTGGTGCTCCGATGGTCCATCGGGCTGACGCGATGAGCGTGACAACAATCACAAGTACGGAAGGTGATAGCTAGATGATCGCGTCAGACAGCTCCACATGCTGTTTGGAATGGTCGCAGCGTCCGGCTGTGCATCCATATCGACCCGCGTGGTCCGCCCCGGCGGCGGTTTCGCAGCTGGATGCCGGCCCCAGGTAGCGCCGTGGAGAGCAGAGTGCCGGCCGGAGGGCCGGTGGGCCCGCTGGACGGGCAGGTGGGTAGACCAGTCCGGCTGGGCACGGTGCCTGCGCTTGCCGATGGCTTTATTGCCAGGTCGGCGCCTGCGCCTGACCTTAGGACGGCGTTGCGTCCTGGCACCACCGCGGCGCTCGTGCCTGCTCAGGCTGCTGCCGGCCGTGCGCGCGACTGGCTTGCTTCGTGTGGAAAGACTCAGCTTGCCGTGGCATATGCGGAGTCGTTGTGGCAGGCCCGGGAAGTGGACTTACTGATCTGGGTCGTTGCCACGAGCCGGGCGGCGGTGCTATCGGGCTATGTGGAAGCGGCTGCCGCGGCGATGGGAGCCGACCCTGCGGCTGATGCCGAGTCGGTCGCTGCGCGCTTCCTTAGCTGGCTCGGCGAGACCAGCCGACCATGGCTCGTGGTACTCGATGATCTCTGCGACGCGGCGGATCTGGAGAAGCTCTGGCCACGGGGGCCTGCCGGCAGGGTCCTGATGACGACCGCGAACTCCGCGAACCTCTCCGGCGAGTACCTGGCGCAGACCCTCCCGGTAGGTGTTTTCAGTGTTCGCGAATCCCTGAGTTACCTCAGGGGCCGTCTCACCGCGGACCCTGATCAGCGCCTCGGCGCGATAAACCTTGTCGAGGACCTTGGCTGCCATCCGCTGGCGCTCTCCCAGGCCAGCGTGGTGATTGCCGGTTCAAGATTGTCTTGCCAGGATTATCGGAACTATTTCCTGCGCAAGCGGGAGCAGCTGACGGCGGCAGGCGGCGAGCAGCCTGCCGCCGCCGAGGTCACCTGGAGGATTTCTGTCGAGCTGGCCGACCAGCTGCTACCGGGCGGCGACGCCACGTCCTCGCTGGCACTTGCCGCGCTTCTTGACGGCCATGGGATTCCAAGTGCGGTCTTCACCACGTCGGCTGCTCGTGGATACCTTGCGGGTGACCGCCTCGGCGACCTCGCGGATCGGGAGCGTGCCCGCAGCGCGTTGCTGACTTTGGAGCGGGTGGCTTTGCTGACGATCGATCCGGTGGCCACGCGGGCGACGGTCGGTATGAAGCCGGTCATTCAGGCGGCGGTCCGGACGGCAATGCCCCGGGGGATGTTCGATCGGGCGGCGAGAGCGGCAGCGGACGCGCTGCTGGAAGTGTGGCCTGAGGATGACCTGCAGGCGTGGCTTGCCGGGGACCTGCGCAGGTCCGGGGCCAGCCTCCGGCAGGCTGCTGGAGACGAGCTATGTGCAGATGGCTGTCATCCGGTGCTGCTGCGTGCTGGGCGGAGCCTGGAGAGCGCGCGTCTGACCGGCCCGGCCGTGGCGTACTGGAGGGAGCTCGCCGGGGTGAGCCAACGGGTCCTCGGGCCGAGCCACCCTGACACTCTCATGGTCAGCCAGCAACTGGCCGACGCGTATCTGGCGGCCGGCCGGGCGGCGGAGGCCTGTCAGTGGTTTCAGTGGATTGTGTCCGACCGAGTCCGTGTCCTCGGGCCGGATCATCCCGCTACGATCGCTGCCCGCCGCAGTCTCGGCCATGCTTTGGTGGCCGCGAACCAGCTCCGCGAGGGCCTTACTCTCCTTGAGCGGGCCAACGTGGATTACGAGCGCGTCCGCGGGCCTGACCACATCGACACGCTAAATGGGCGAGACGAGCTCGCGGCCGCGTACCACGCCGCGGGGCAGTTCCCTAACGCGATCCGCCTGTACCAGCGAACGCTAGCCGACCGCGAGCGCATGCAGGGGCCCCAGCATCCCGACACCATGACCACCCGCCAGAAGCTGGCCGACGCCTACTTGGCTGACAGCAGGTTCAAGGATGCGTTTCGCCACTACAAGCGGGTCCTCGCCCACAGGGAGCGCGTCCTCGGCGCTGACCATATGGACACGATCGCGGCCCGTGGCAACCTCGGTGCCGCCTACCACGCCGCGGGCCGGATGGCCGCCGCGGTGCAGCTCTACGAGCAGACTTGCGCGGGTTACGAGCGGGTTCTTGGCGCCGATCACCCGGATACCCTGGCCCGCCGTGCCAATCTGGCGAACGCCTATTACAAAGTGGGCCGGCTGAGCGACGCGATGACGCTGCTGCGAGATACCGTCGCGCGCTGTGAGCGGGCCCTGCCAGCAGGGGATCCGCTGACGCGGGCCGTGCAAGAGAGCCTGACGAACATCGCAGGCAGATGACACCCTTTCGGCACGCCCCGGCATGTCAGGGCTGCTTCCCACGGTCGGCGGCGCCACCCGCGCGCGTGGTCGTGAGCGCAACGCGCTGATCCTTTCACCACGCGACTCAGGCCGAGCCAAAACTACCAATACTTGCATCCTGCCCGGATTGGGACCAGAACTACGCAAGAAGAAGCAGGGGCGGCAGTGATATGCGGATTGTCACTATCTTCAGCAGGTACTTTGCCTTGACGTCCAGGCAAGATCCGCTACAGTCGCACAGTATGCCCGGAATGGGCGACGAAGCACCGATAAGTACGTCGATGAGACGGAGGATCCCGATGGCGCAGGACGCAACGGACCTGACCCCATCGGTTCACGCCGTGCATACGGCGGCGGCCAGCGAGGAACGGAGGAAGTTCCGCCGGAGTGTGGGGCGCATGGACACCGCGTTCCTCATGCTCGCCGCGATCATCGTTCTGGACACGCTCGGCGCGGTGTCGAGTTACGGTGCTCAGTCATTCACTTGGCTCGTCGTCATGCTGGTCTTCTTTCTGCTCCCTTATGGCCTGCTCACAGCGGAACTTGGCAGCGCCTTCCCCGAGGAAGGTGGCCCATACGTCTGGACCAAGCTCGCGTTTGGCCGGCTCCCAGCCGCAGTGGTTGCCGTCATGTACTGGGTGGACAATCCCATCTGGCTGGCGGGCACGCTGTCAATCACGGCTATGGCCACGTTCAGCACGTTCTTCGTCAATCTGTCGCTGGGCTGGCAGTACGTCTTTGGCCTCATCTTCGTCTGGGCCGGCATCGCGTCGGTCATCATGGCCCTGAAATTCGGCAAGTGGGTGGCCACCGTGGGCGCGGTGGTCCGTGTGGTGCTGATGGCCTTCTTCACGCTCACGGTCGTGATCTACGCGATTCAGCACGGCGTGCACGGTTTCGGCGCCGGGGCGTTCACGCCCACCTGGGCCGTCTTCCTGGCGGCGGCGCCCATCCTGATTTTCGACCTGGAGGGCTTTGAGCTGCCAAGCAGCGCATCTGAGGAATTGAGGAATCCGCGCAAGGATGTGCCCTTCGCCGTGCTGCGCTCCGGGATTGGCACCGTGCTGTTCTACGGCCTGCCCATCCTTGCGATCTTAGTGGTGCTTCCTGCCTCTAAGCTCTCCAGCGTCAGCGGCTTTGTCGACGCGATGAAAACGGTCTTCGTCGTCTATGGTGGGCACCAGGCTAGCTCGGGCGTCGTCCTCACCGGCGCTGGCAAGGTGCTCGCGGACATCGGTGCCATTGGCGTGATCTTCGGCCTGCTTTCTTCCGGCGTTGTGTGGCTAATCGGATCTGACCGCACGCAGGCGGTCGCGGGGTTCGACGGAGCAGCGCCGAGATGGCTCGGGCACTTCTCGAAGCGTCTCGGCACGCCGATCGCTGTTAACCTGCTCTCGGGCGTGGTGTCGACCGTTGTTCTCGTCCTAGCGCTACAGCTGACGAGCGGCAACACGGCGAAATATTTCAGCGCTACCTTGGCGCTCGTCATCTCCATGGTGACGATCACCTATGTGCTGATTTTCCCGGCAGTGATCAAGCTGCGGTATAAGTATCCCGACGTCCCCCGTCCGTACCGGATACCTGGCGGGACGGCCGGGCTATGGGTCGTCGGGATCCTGACTACCGCCTGGGCGGCCTTCACCACCGTTGCGGTGATCTACCCCGGCATCGGCACGGCATCGCCCGATTCCTCGCTGCCGACCGGGTTCGCGGGGCAGCGCCTGCAATACGAGCTGTCACAGATCATTCCGCTCGTGGTGATGGTGCTCATCGGGGTTCTTTTCTACTTCCTCGGCCGGCGTACCCGGCAGCAGAGTGCCATATCTCCAGTCGCACCCGCCGCCGTGGAATCGCCACAAGAGTGATCCGCGCTGCCTGTGAGCGGCGCGGTCAGGCGTCCCAGATGACGGGCAGCCGCTTGGCAGCGCGAACGGCCCAGCCATGCACGACCGTATCCTTGCGGGGATCCGGTCGCAGGTTAGGCAGCGGGCTGAACATCTCCTCGATCATGACCTGTTCCAGCTGGCGGGCGACGAAATGGCCGAGGCAGAAATGCAGCCCGTAACCAAAGGCGGCATGGCTGCGCCTCGGCCGGTCCAGGTCGAATAGATCAGGCTCGCCGTAGCGAGCCTCGTCGCGGTTAGCCGAGCCGAGGACCAGGGCGACCTCGGTCCCGGCGGGGAAGTGCACACCGCCGAGGGAGACATCGGCGGCCGTGAGTTTCTCGGTCATGCCGAACGGAGCCAACCATCGCAGGCCCTCATCCACGGCCGCAGCAGACCAGGCCCGCGGGTCCGCCGCGAGCCGCGCCGCCTGGTCTGGGCGAGTGAACAGCCCATGCAGCGTGTTCGCAGCAGCGTGGGCGGGTTCCTGGAACCCGCCGACGATCATGACGCCAGTGTCGCCGATGATCTCGTCAAGGCTGCGGGTCGTCCCCTGGGGCATGCCGTCATGGAGCATGTGGGACAGCGTGCTGCCGTCGGGATCCGCGGCCAGCCGCTCGAGCCGTGTCCCCAGGTAGGCGGCGACCTCGGCCTTGATGGACTTGCCGTGCTCGGCGACTTCGCTGCTCCTGCCGAAATCGACGAGATAGGCGGCATAGCCATGGAACCAGCGGACAAGGGTGTCGTC
Source organism: uncultured Actinomycetota bacterium (assembly GCA_963727015.1). Taxonomy (GTDB): domain Bacteria; phylum Actinomycetota; class Actinomycetes; order Streptosporangiales; family Streptosporangiaceae; genus DATFVJ01. Next base: position 202,038 of record CAVSEV010000016.1, read on the forward strand.
GTCAACGTCGGTGAATCCGAGCACATCACCAATGGCGCGCATGCTGATCCGCTCCAGGATATCGGCGTTCGCGTCCGCCTCCCCGCGGTCGCGAATCTCGTCAATGTATTTGGCGGCGGTGGGGCGGAGCAGCCTGTCGCGGTATCCGCTTACCGCACGGGGACGGAAACGGGCGTTCAGTGGGCCGCGATGGGCGAGGTGCTCGGCACCGGTGAGACTCATCACATTCGGGTTGCCGTAGACGGCGTGGAAGACGTCCCTGGTCGGCCCGAAAACGTCGTTGTTCTTCCCGGCCTCATCGCACAGGTCCCAGGTGGTGATCAAGACGCGTCCGGTTTCCGGCACGTAGGCAATGGGGTGGTGGCTGCGCATCCATTTGTAGGTCGGGTACGGGTCGTCCTCGAGAACCTCCAGGGCGACGTCATGGATGATGAAGATTGCTGTCACGCCTGCCCTCCAGCGCCGTGTATTCGCGCCGGTAGCCCTTATCACGCGACGGCGGACCCGGTGCGTCGAGTTCCTCTGCGTAGCGCCGACCCGACCACACCGCGCCGGCGATCGTCGTAGGAGCCCAGGCGTCTCCAACGCAGGTCACAGATCTGACCCCGCGCGCTGACCACTCGCTTTGCCTCTCCTCCAGCGCCAGGAAAAGGGCATCGCGGGGCATCCGGGCAGTTACCAGCAGCACAGCGTCGGCGGCCACGCTGATTTCTGAGCCGGTGAACGCGCAGGCCGTCCGCGCTTCGCCCGCGCCGATCCCGACGAGCACCCGGCTGGTGTCCACGACAATTCCCGCCTCCCGCACCCGCCGCTGGATGTCCCCGATCTCCAGGGTGTGGGCGGTCCAGGAGGACACCAGTGGGGCAGGGGTAACGAGGCGCACCTCGTGCCCGAGTCTCGCAATCTGCTCAGCCAGTACCCCGCCGAGATAGTAGTGATCATCATCAAACACCAGTATCCGCTGCCGCGCCGTGCCGGGCCGGCTGAGCGGATGGTCGCCTGTCAGCATCTCGTCAGGCGTCAAAACGGTGGCATCATCCGTGACCGGAATCGCACTGGTATGCCACCTTCCGACGCCGTCGATCCGCCAGCGTGCGCCGGTAGCCACGAGGATGTCCGTGAAGCCGTAGCCGAGGGCTTCAGCTGACGTGATCTTGCTCTCCAGGCCAATCTCCACATTGCGGTACTGCCGCAGCTGCCCGAGGCGGTAGTCAACGACCCTGCGCCAGGCTGCCAGGCCGGGGAGGCTGGCTTCGCGGTGGACCCGCCCGCCCAGCTCGCGGGTGGCCTCGGTAAGCATCACTCGGTAGCCGCGCTGGCCGAGTGCGCGGGCCGCCTCCAGGCCAGCCGGTCCGGCCCCCACGACCAGGACGCTAGCATCGGATTCTCGCGGCCTGATCCGTTCCGGGTGCCATCCTCGGCGCCATTCCTCGCCCATTGCCGGGTTCTGTGTGCATCGAATCGGCGACATCGTCATGTCGCCCGAGACGCAGATGTTGCAGCCGATGCATTCGCGGATGTCGCCGAGGCGGCCCGCCTCGATCTTGGCCGGCAGGAACGGGTCCGCAATCGACGGCCGGGCGGCACCGATCATGTCCAGGATCCCGGCACGTATCTGGTGCACCATTGTGTCCGGCGAGGTGAACCGGCCCACGCCCACCACCGGCTTCGCTGAGAGGCGTTTGAAATCTGCCATCAGGGGCTCACGTTCGCCCTCGGCCGCGAACCGCGATGTCGCCGAGTCAAGCTCCCAGCTGCCGAGCACGAAGTCCCAGACATCGGGGAGATGATCGAGCAACGAAATGACCTCCGCCGCCTCGCCGGGCGTGATGCCACAATCGCCGACGGCCTCGTCGACAGTCAGGCGGCACGCGACCGCCGCCCGGCCCGCGCATTCCTCGCGGGTGTCCGCCAGGATCTCGGCCAGCAGCCGTGCCCTGCCCGCGACCGAGCCGCCGTAGGAGTCGGTGCGCTGGTTGTACCGGCGGGACAGGAAGTGGTGCAGGATACTCAGGTTGTGACCGCTGTATACGTAGACGAGGTCGTAGCCGGCAGCCAGGGCCCGGCGGACGGCCAAGCGATGCCAGCGCCTCAGGTCAGCTATGTCGGACACCGACATCATGCGGGCCTGAACCGGGTCGTTTGACCATGTCACGACGGGCAGGTGAGCCGGCCCCATGGGGGGTTCCCGGCTCGACAGGTTCGGCGCGTTCATCCCGTTGTGCGCAAGCTCGATCCCCGCGAGGGCGCCCCCGGCGTGGATGGCATCCGCGATCCGGGCCAGCGCGGGCATGTCGCCGTCGTCCCAGAGGCGCAGCTCGATATACGGGGTAATGTCCGAACTTGGATGGATCTCCACCTGCTCGGTGCAGACAACGGCCCAGCCGCCCTCGGCCTTTACGTTACGCATTGCCGCTTGTGCGGTGGGATCCCGGTAGCCCATGCCGTTGCAGTGCGGTACCTGGAAGAACCGGTTCTTGGCGCGAACGGGCCCGAGCTGCACGGGCTCGAACAGGATGTCGTAACGGGCATCACGCCGGGTAGCGCTGGCCGCCGGGAGCACGTTCGTCACAGCGGTGATTTCCGGATCAGCGTACCCGGCCTTCGCTCTCCCGCCGGATCTGGAAAAACGGCGACTTTAGCAGGAAACGCGCGGCGAGCATCAGGACCACGCCGACACAGATGATGCCGACCATCGACCAGGTCTGCGCCGCGGGCGCGAGCATCAGGGACCTTACCAGGATCCAGCTGAGGAATGCGGCGGCAGCCAGCGGAAGCACGCCGAGGATCAGCGCGTCCAAGGCGCTGCTGAAGATGCGGCGCCGGTAGTAGGCGATGGCGGCGAGCGCGGTGAGGACGTAGAAGGCGGCATACAGCAAGCTAGTGATGGCGATCACGTCGTTGAAGGCGGTCGCAAGCGACGTGGAGAGCAGGTAGACCCAGGTAAGCCCGAGGAGGGTAAGCCCTACCGCGAGGCTTGCGGCGACCGGGGTGGCAAACCGGGGACTCACGTTGCTGAGCGCTGGCGGCAGCACCCGGTGGCTCGCCATCCCGTAGATGACCCGCGCGCCGAGCACGATGCCGGTGCCGGTGGTGGCGATCACCGACAGCGCGAGGCCGAGCGCCATCACCTTGGCCCAGCCGCTGCCGCCGAGCGCCTGGCCGATGTATACGAGAGCGGAGGTCGAGTTGGCCTGAAGCTTGGCCGGTGACACCACTCCCTGCAGGCCCAGCTGCGACAACGTGTAGATGATGGCCAGGAACGCGACCGCCAGCATAGCGGCCTTGCCCGGGTTGGTGCGCCGGTGCTTCACCTCCTCGTTGACGTAAATGGTGCCGTCCCAGCCGGTATACGCAAATATCGCGACAAGGAACCCGGCCGAGAGGCTGCCGCGCCCGCCGATTCCACCGACGCTTAGCCAGCTCCTGGTAAGCGGGAAGGTGCCGTGATGATGACTGAGCACCGCCACCAGGCCCGCGACCGCGAAGCCGATCAGGATCACATACTCGACCAGCCCCAGGCCCACCTGGGTGCGGGCGGTGATACGGATGCCGACGACCGCGATGATGAGCATGATGACGACGACGGTTGTGTCGATGACCAAATTCGGCAAGATGGCCGTGGAGGTGGAGCCGAAGACGGCGAGTACCGATGGTCCGAGCACGACGGTGGTGCTGACCGTCCCGACGATGCCACCCATTATCATCAGCCATCCGGTCAGGAAACCGAGGTACGGGCTGATCGTGCGGCCGACCCACTCGAAGGAAGCGCCGCAGTTGGCGTTCCACAGGTTCAGCCGGCGGTAGGAGTTGGCAATGATGATCATTGGAAGCGCCGTGAGGATGATGACCGGCGCGCTGGCATAGGCGGTCGCCCCGGCGAGCGCGGCCAGCGTCAGCCCCACCGACGCCGCCGGCGCAGACGTAGCCATGCCGATAACGGTGTCTTGCGCTACCCCGATCGCATTCGGCTCGAGCCGGGCCCCGGGGGCCGGCGCGGTTCCTGCGACCGTCGCCGCGGAATCAACCGTCATCTGCTCTCCTAACGTGCTGGCTCGCGTGCTTAGATCTCGCGTGCTTAGATACTGCGCGCCACCGGAAAGGCCGCCGCCAACGCCGGAAGGAATCCACATGCGCCAAGCGCCTCATGCGGCCCGGTCCCCGCCACTCAGCGGCTCGCAGCCGAAGGGCAGCCGCGCTGCCATTCCCGAAGCGTGCAGAGGCCCATCAGGCTCGGTCGGGCTCGTGATCGTGATCGGGCCCATGCTCTCCCCCGCGTTCCGCAGCGCCGCGCCTACAGCGGCCGGTAACCCCGTCGGCTGACCTGGCTCCCAGGTTTGCCACCTGCGAGAGCATAGCGGTCAATTCCGGCAGCAGATGTCAAAAGGCGGAAAACTTCCCGGCGCGCCAGAGGGCTGCTGGACCGCCGTCGGCTGCGGGTGGTGGATGCCGGCGTTCACGGCTGGGGCCACGCCGCCTGCTTGGTCCCGTCACCTGACCCGCTCCCAAGGGCAAGGTCGCCGTCTGGATCACCGCCCGCATCCGCCGGGATCTACGCCCGCCAGGGCGCCGCCGCCAAACTATTGGCCGCGGCCGGGACCGCAATTCGTGCAGGTTTCCGGAGGTACAGTGGGTGGCTGCCTGAATTCCGCTGGGCCATTTGCCGTCGTGTGTGCATGCGATAATCACCGGCGGACTTAACCCGGCCGGTGGCATCAGCCATGCCCTCCTATGTGTGGCTGAACGCGCTGGCGATCCGGAAGCCCTGTGACAGCATGAGTCATTCCGCCGCCTGTGCACCGGAACCCGCGAAAGCGCGTCAAACAAGCCTCCAGCGGAGCCGGAGAACCTCCCGTGTGACCGCGCGGAGCCACCGCACCGCACCGCACCAACACCCCCCGGAACCGCCGCATAACCGATAGCCACGGGTGTCCACCGGCCACCAGGAGACATCGGCCAAAGAGGCCGCGACAAGCCGCGACAACCAGCAAGGAGCTAGCAGTGACCGAGACCAGCACAGCCAAGTTCACGCGCGACGACTACCTGCTGGCGCTTTCCCGCGCCATGAAGGCACGCGTCCGGGCCGCAGCCGAGGCAAGCTCGGCGTTAGTCAAAGCATGGCAGGTCATCGAAGACGCAGCCCTGACGCAGACGGCTACCATCCAGCAGACCGAGGATGCCGCCAACGACACCTGGGACGCGTTCATGAACGCCGTGAAAATCGCCGACGTCACCTACACCGGCACCGTAAACGAGGCTAGCGAGCGCTACGCTGGATGAGAATCCGCCGATTCACCTATCAGGCTGTATTGCCCCGGGGGACGACCCCCCAGGATCCCCCCGCAGACTGTAGCGCCGGCTCACTGCCGGATGAGAATCCGCCGATTCACCTATCAGGACAACAGCCCGGTCCGCCGCTCAGCCACCGGCAGGCGCCTCGAAGCCGCGGACTGCTCGTCTATGAACGCCCGAGATCTTGCCCGAAGTGCAGGGCCGGTTGCCCGGACATCGAGTGGAACGGCAGCAGCCCGCCGCCCCGCGATGAATAATGGCAATGCTCGGTGTGCAGCCATGCGTGGGCCACCGAGCCCGTGAACGGAGGAAAACTCGCGAGAAGGCGTGATGATCAGGCAATGCGCCAGGAACGTGAACACGGTTCGGCCCCATCCAGCCAGATCACAATCTTGCTCGGCCGTCTGCAAGCAGTCTTAACGTCCCGCTGCCGCTCCGCCTCACAGCAGCGCCGGACGGAAGACGGGGCGCTGGACGTCTCGTGACGGCGGGAGGCATCGTGAGCGGGGAGTTTCGCCGGGAGGCTCGCAGCTTGCTAGCCGGCTTCGCGGCGGGCTCGCGGGTCGCCGGGTACCGGCTGGAGCAGCAGATCGGCTCGGGCGGGATGGCGGTGGTGTTCCGTGCGCGGGATGAGCGGCTGCACCGGCTCGTGGCGCTGAAGATCTTGGCGTCGACGCTGGCGGCGGATGGGGCGTTCCGGCACCGGTTCATCCGGGAGTCGCGGGCGGCGGCAGCGGTCGATGACCCGCACATCATCCCGGTGCATGAGGCTGGCGAGGCGGATGGGGTGCTGTTCATCGCGATGCGCTACGTGGCCGGCGGGGATGTGCGGACCCTGCTGCGCCGGGTGGGGCCGCTATCTCCGGGGCGCACGGCATCGATCATCTCGCCGGTGGCATCGGCGCTTGACGCCGCGCACGCCGCAGGCTTGGTGCACCGTGACGTGAAGCCGGCGAACATCTTGGTGGATGCGCGGACGGGTCGGCCCGATCACGTGTACCTGTCAGATTTCGGGCTGAGCAAGGGGGCGCTGTCCTCGGTAGGGCTGACCGGGGCGGGGCAGTTCATCGGGACCCCCGGCTACTCAGCGCCGGAGCAGATCCAGGGCAAGCCGGTGGACGGGCGGGCTGACGAATACTCGCTGGCGTGCGCGGCGTTCGAACTGCTCAGCGGTGCGCCGCCGTTCCCGCGCGAACACGCCACGGCGGTGATCTGGGCGCACATGTCGGAGACTCCGCCGCCGCTGACGTCCCGTCGGCCCGACCTTCCGCCTGCGGTCGACGGCTTCCTGGCGAGGGCACTGGCCAAGGCCCCGGGCGATCGTTACACCAGCTGCCGGGAGTTTGCTGACGCGCTGCGCAAGACATTCGGCCTCGCGCCGTATGACTCCGTTTCCGGAGTCGTCCCACAGGCGGATCACCGGCTCCCCGAAGTCGCCTGGCCCTGGCCAGGTATCCGCTCCGACTGCTGGAAAAGGGCGTAAGACTCGCTGGTCCGGCGATAAGCGCGGTGCACGTGGCCTTGTTCGAGGTCCCCGACGGTGAGAGGGGCGTAGCGACGGTCGCGTTGGCCGGGCTGGGAGCCAGTCTGGCTGTCATCTGGCGGATTGACGCGGCGGGCTCTGCCCTCACAGGGACTACTCTCGTCGTACGTAAGCGACATCACGGTGGACACGCGGATTGGCCAGGCACCGGTCGACATTGTGCCGTAAATTTCGGGCAAGTAGATTTGGCTGATCGCTGGGCATGCGGGTGTTCCCAATGGCCGATAGAGCTGACGCGATGAGCCTGACAACATCATTATGGACGGTGATATACACGAGATGATCTCTTCAGAAAGCTTAGCTCGCGGCCCAGAATGCTGCGGTGTCCGGCAGCGCTGTGGTGTCCGGCAGCGCTGTGGTGTCCGGCAGCGCTGTGGTGTCCGGCAGCGCTGTGTCCAGCAGCGCTGTTGTGTCCGGCAGCGCTGTTGTGTCCGGCAGCCCAGCAGTTTCGATGGGCGTGGTACGCACCTCCATCAGCAGCGGCGGTGCTGATGGATCCTGGTCCCGGGTAGCGCGCCATGACCAGCCGGGTGTCGGCCCGCGGGCCGGTGGGTTCGCGGGACGGGCGAGTGGTGTCGGGCGTGGTGCCCCAGCTTGCCGATTGTTTCACTGCCAGGCCGGAGACGGCGCCTCATCTTGAGGCAGCGCTCGTTCCTGGTGCCGCGGTGGTGCTGGCGCCTGGCAGCGTTGCCGCGGAGAGGTCGCCGGTCTGGCTGGGGTCATCCGGCAAGACTCAGCTAGCCATTCATTCCGCGCACTCGTTGTGGCAGTCCGGCCGGGTGGACTTGCTGGTCTGGGTAGCTGCCACAAGCCGAGCGTCGGTGCTGTCCGGCTACGTGGAGGCGGCCGTGGCGGCGATGGGAACCGAACCGGCGGGTGACGCCGAGTCGGTCGCCGTCCGCTTCGTTAGCTGGCTCGGGGAGACGAGCCTGCCGTGGCTCGTCGTGCTCGACGATCTGTCCGACGCGGCGGATCTGCGCGGACTCTGGCCGGAGGGACCGACGGGCAGGGTCCTGATCACGACCGCCAATTCCGCGACTCTCTCCAGCGAGCACCGGGCGATGGTTCTCCCGGTCGGGGTCTTCAGCACCCGCGAGGCCCTGAGCTACGTAACGGGCCGCCTCACCGCGGACCCGGACCAGCGCCTCGGAGCGATAGACCTCGTCGAGGACCTTGGCCACGAGCCGTTGGCGCTCGCCCAGGCCACCGCGGTGATCGCAAGTTCGAAGCTGTCTTGCCATGACTACCGGGGTTACTTCTGCCGCCGGAGAGAGCAGCTGGCGGCGGCGAACGGCGGCAAGCCGCCGGCCGCCAAGGTCACCTGGGCGTTCTGCTTCGAGCAGGCTAACCGGCTGTCGCCGGACGGCGGAGCTCCATTGTTGCTGGCGCTTGCCGCGCTGCTTGACGGCAATGGGATGCCCGGTGCGCTCTTCACCACGTCGGCCGCGTGCGAATGCCTGCCGGGAGACGGCGGCACGGTCCAGGCGGCCCGGGAACGTGCCTGGGGGCTGCTGCTCCTTTTGCGGCGGTCAGGTTTGCTGGCCATCGATCTGACGGGCAGCCAGGCGACGGTCCGGATGAGCCGGGCTGTACAGGCGGCGGTCCGAGCTGAGACGCCCAAGGGAATGCTCGAACGGGCGGCGACAGCGGCAGCGGATGCGCTGCTGGAGGTGTGGCCAGAAGATGAGCAGCAGGCGTGGCTCACTGAGGACTTGCGGTCGTGTGCGGCAAGCCTTCAAGCGGCCGCCGGAGACCTGCTGTGGGCGGGTGGCTGTCACCCGCTGCTGTTCCGGGCCGGCCGGAGCCTCGACACCGCTCGTCTGACCGTCCCTGCCGCCGCCTACTGGAGGGACCTGGCGGCAGTCAGTGACCGGGTCCTTGGGCCGGGCCACCCGGATACCCTGGTGGCCGGCGAGCGGCTGGCCGGCGCGTACCTGACTGCCGGGCGCGCGGCCGAGGCGGTTTCATTGTTTCGGTGGGTCCTGACCGCCCGGTTTGGCGAGCTCGGGGCGGATCATCCCGGCACCATTGCGGCCCGGCACAATCTCGGCCATGCTTTGGTCGCCACGAACCAGCTCGCAGACGCGGTCACCGTCCTGGACCAGGCTGTCGGCGATTACGAGCGCGCACGCGGTCCTGACCATCTCGATACGGCCGGCGCGCGGGAGGATCTCGCTGCCGCGTACCGTGCCGCGGGGCAGTTCGCTGACGCGATCCGGTTGTACCAGCGCACGCTAGCCGACCGCGAGCGCATTCAGGAACCTCGGCATCCCGATGCCATGACCACCCGCCAGAAGCTGGCCGGCACCTACCTGGCCGATGGCCAGATCAAGAAGGCTCTTTCCCACTACAAGCGGGTTCTGGCCGACCGGGAGCGCGTCCTTGGCCGCGCCCATCTGGAGACGATCGCGGCCCGCGGTAGCCTCGGCTCCGCCTATCACGCGGCCGGCCGGATGGGCTCCGCGCTGCAGCTCTACGAGCAGACCCGCGCGGATTACGAGCGCGTTCTGGGCGCTGATCATCCGGATACCCTGGCGTACCGTGCAAGCCTGGCGAACGCCTACTACAAGGTGGGCAGGCTGAGCGACGCGATGACGCTGCTCCGCGATACCGTCGCACGCTGTGAGCGGGTCCTGCCACCAGGGGATCCGCTGACGCAGGTTGTGCGAGAGAGCCTGACGAACATCGCAGGCGGATGACAATGCTCCCGTGGTGCCGCCCCCCGGCCAGCTCGCACCCGCGCAAGCTCACGGCCGGCCACTGGAGATCAACCTCGCCAGGTACCGGATCTCCGGGCACGGGCGCGGGCATTTGCCGAAGGTGACGATGGGCCCTGGTGACGCTGGCACGGCGGGGGGAAGGGTGGGTCTGGAGCGGAGGTGGCCATGATTTTCGCTGATCGGGCCGATGCGGGACGGCGCCTGGCCACCCGGCTGCGGGACCTGCGAGATAAGCGTGTGGTGGTCCTTGGCCTGCCGCGGGGCGGCGTGCCGGTCGCTTTCGAGGTGGCCCGCGCCCTCGGCGCGCCGCTCGACGTCATCGTCGTCCGCAAGCTTGGGGTGCCGTTCCAGCCCGAACTGGGCATGGGCGCCATCGGCGAGGACGGGGTGCGGGTAATTAACCGCGAGGTCGTCCGCCTCGCCGGGGTCTCCAAGGACGAGCTGGCCGCGGTCGAGGCACGAGAACGCGCCGAGCTCGAACGCCGCGCCCGGCGCTTCCGCGGCGGCCGGCCGCGGCAGCCGCTTAACGGCCGGATTGCGGTGGTGGTCGATGACGGCGTCGCCACCGGGTCGACCGCCCAGGCCGCCTGCCAGATCGCCCGGGCGCAGGGAGCGGCCCGGGTGATACTCGCCGTGCCCGTCGCGCCGCCGCGGTGGGAGACGCGGATCGGGATCAGCGCCGACGAGCTGCTCTGCCTGGAGACCCCGGCACCGTTCCTGGCTATCGGGCAGTTCTACGCCGACTTCTCTCAGACAACCGACGACGAGGTGGCCGCCTGCCTGCAACGCGCGGCCACACCTGGCTCCGCGGCAGACGCCAGCGCGGCGGCCGCGGGCGGCCCCCTCGCCCGCGATGAAGAGGTGGAGGTCAGCACGGGGGCGGCCGGCCTGGCCGGTCATCTGACCGTGCCCGGCCAGGCGACCGGGATCGTGGTTTTCGCCCACGGCAGCGGCAGCAGCCGGCACAGCCCGCGCAACCGCTACGTCGCCGCCGTCTTAACCCAGGCGGGCCTGGGCACACTCCTGTTCGACCTGCTCACCCCGGAGGAGGAACTCGACCGGGCCAACGTGTTCGACATTGGCCTGCTCGCCGGGCGGCTCACCGACGTCACCCGATGGCTGGCCACCCAGCCCAGTGCCGCGGGCCTGCCCGTCGGCTACTTCGGCGCCAGCACCGGCGCCGCCGCCGCGCTGTGGGCCGCGGCCGAACCCGGCGCCGGCGTCGCGGCCGTGGTGTCCCGCGGCGGACGCCCCGACCTCGCCAGTCCCCGCCTCGGCTCGGTGCGGGCACCCACGCTGCTCATCGTCGGCGGCCGCGATGACGTGGTGCTTGACCTGAACCGCCGGGCCCAGGCCGAGCTGCGCTGCGAGAACCACCTCGCCGTGATACCCGGCGCCACCCACCTGTTCGAGGAACCCGGCACCCTCCCCGCCGCCGCCGAACTGGCCCGTGACTGGTTCACCAGCCACCTGCCCCCGGGCGCTGGGAGCACGGTTCAGCCATAACTTACGCCGGAAGAACACCAGGTTGCCGCGCTGGAGCGGCGTTATCCCCGCGGCAGTGGCTGGCGAGTCAGGTCACGTCCCGCGCTCGGGGTTCGGCGTTGATCAGGGAGGCGATTGGCGGGCAGCGGCGCATCGCTACTAGGCAGCGGGCGCGGTGGGACCCGATGCTCCCAGCTGGGATGCCCAGCTTGGCGCTGATCTCGGCGTAGGTCACCGGCGGGTCTTCGATGAGCATGGCGATCAGCCGCTGGCAGTGTGGGGGCAGCTGGGTGAACGCCGCACGCAGCGCGGCGTGGCGCTCCGCCTTCGCCAGCTCGCTCTCCGCCACCCCGGCTTGCAGATCCGGGATGCTGCCGGAGTCCGGCACCTGTCCGGGAGCCTGTCTGCCCGCCGCGGGTAAGAGCCGGCGGCATTCCCGCTGGGTGGTGGTGGCGAGCCAGCCGGGAAGTGCGGCCGGATCCGGCAGCGCGCCAAGCTGGCCCACCAACTGCAGCCAGACGCTCTGGCCGACGCCGTCGGCATCGGGCCGGCTCAGCCGGTACCGGCGGCAGATTGACCAGACCAGCGGGGCGTACCGCTCGACGAGTTCGTCCCACGCCTGCTTATCGCCATCTCTCGCGCGGGTCACCAGGGTGGCGAACGAAGGGTCAGCGCGCATCGGGTTTCACGCCCTCTCGCGTATATGCACTGGGCCGCGGCCAGCGCGTCTGCCGCGGGCAGCCGCCACCACCGGAGCAGGCTCCACAGGACGGGCCTCCCATGGGCCAGGCAGGCCACGTTCGGTGGCAGGCTGACCGCTGTTTGCCGCTGCGGGCGCGCGCTGGCCGGGCATTCCCGGCCAGCGTGGAGGTTCTTCGTCCCCGCCCCGCATGGGAAGCAGGACAACGCCGTCATATGCAAGCGCGCTGGTGAATGTGTGCAGAGCGGGTGAAGATTCACAGCGGGCTATCGTTGGGTACCGGCGCGAATTGCTGGTCCCGGCCTGCGGTTGACCGCCCAGGAGCGGAGGCTAACCCTTTAGGCCGGGGAAGTCGTCCTCCCAGAATTCGCGCGGGCGGCGGCCCGGCGCGGTCTCCTGCCCGCCGCCATGGCGGGATTCTTCCTCGCCGCGCAGGTCCACCCGCCGGATCTTCCCTGAGATGGTCTTGGGCAGCTCGGCGAACTCGATCCGCCGCACCCGCTTGTAGGGAGCCAGCCGGCCTCGCGCGTACGTCAGGATGGCGGCAGCGGTGTCGGCCGAGGGCTGCCAGCCGGCGGCGAGCATCACGTACGCCTTGGGCACGGCCAGCCGGATCGCGTCCGGTGAGGGGACGACCGCGGCCTCGGCCACGGCCTCGTGCTCGATCAGCACGTTTTCAAGCTCGAACGGCGAGATCAGGTAGTCGGAGGCCTTGAAGACGTCGTCGGTGCGGCCGACATAGGTGATGTAGCCATCGGCGTCCCTGCTCGCGACGTCTCCCGTGTGGTAGAAACCATCGCGCATGGCAGCTGCGGTCAGCGCCGGGTCGCCGCGGTAGCAGGTCATGAGGCCCAGTGGCCGCCGCGACAGGTCCAGGCAGATCTCGCCGTCGTCGGCGTGCGCACCTGTCAAGGGGTCGACGAGCGCGACCTCGTAGCCGGGGAGTGGCCGGCCCATCGACCCGGGCCTGACCGGCTGGCCGGGGGAGTTCCCGATCTGCGCGGTGGTCTCCGTCTGCCCGTAACCGTCCCGGACCGTGATACCCCACACCTTCCGGACCTGCTCGATGACCTCGGGGTTCAACGGCTCGCCCGCGGACACGCACTCCCGCAGCGACCGCGGGGCAGCGCCGAGATCTGACTGGATCAGGATCCGCCAGACCGTCGGCGGCGCGCAGAACGTCGTCACCCCGCAACGCTGCATCGCATCGAGAAGAGGCGCCGCGGAGAATCGCCGGTAGTCGCCGACCAGCGCGGTGGCCCCGGCGATCCATGGCGCGTAGACATTGCTCCAGGCGTGCTTTGCCCAGCCGGGCGAGGAGATGTTCAGGTGCACGTCACCCGGCTGCAGGCCCAGCCAGTACATGGTGGAAAGGTGCCCGGCCGGGTAGGAGACGTGGCTGTGCTCGACCAGCTTCGGCGTGGCGGTCGTGCCCGACGTGAAGTACAGCAGCAGCGGATCGGACCCGCGGGTCACCCCGTCGGGCCCGAAACCAGCAGGGGCGGCGCGTGAATCCTCATATGAATGCCATCCCGCCACCGCCGGCCCGACTGAAATGGGAATCCAGCCGCCGCCGAGCCCGGCGAACTTCCCGGTCTCGCCGGACTCCGTGATCACATGCCGGACCGCGCCACGCGAGATCCGGTCGGCGATATCCGCCGGCTGAAGCAGCGTCGCCGCCGGGATGATCACCGCGCCGAGCTTCATCGCGGCGAGGATCACTTCCCACAGCGGTGCCTGGTTGCCGAGCATGAGCAGCACGTGATCGCCGCGGCCGACGCCGAGGCCACGCAGCCACGTCGCCACCTGATCCGACCGCGCGCTCAGGTCCGCATACGACATCTTCGTGTCCGGCCGGTCCTCGGTCACGATCCACAGCGCCAGCCGGTCCGGGTGCTCGCGTGCGATGACGTCGAACCAGTCGAGCGCCCAGTTGAACTCGTCCAGCCGCGGCCAGCTGAATTCGCGGTGCGCGGCCAAGTAGTCGGTGCGGTGGCGCAGCAGTAAATCCCGCGCTGACCGGAACACCTCGGTTTCAGAATGCTCATCCGTCATACCGACATCCTTTACCGGGAAGCCGACGGGCACAACGGGCCGCGGCTTGGCGCGACCGGCGCGCAGCAGCCAATCAGATCAGCCGCCATGCACGTGATACGCCCCGCCATGCTCGGTGAGGTACTCGTCGCCGACCGCTTCCGCTTCGGCCCGTGTGCCGTACCCAACCGTTCGGCCGATGTCCACCGCGTATCCGTCAGGGCGGGTCCAGGTAACGCGCCACGCGCCACCTTGTGCTGCGGTAAGCCGCCGTTCGACTTCATCGTTGACAGCGTTGCGCAGGTCACTCGCTTCGCGGATGCCCGATGGCATCCGTGCCTGCCGGTAGTAATCGTTCGTGTCCACGCTGGCATCGAGTTCGTCCCAGGAAGAAACGTCGCGGGGAACCTGGCCGCTGTCCTGATCCTCCTTGATCATGGCCATGATGGCGTCGGCGTAGCGCTGCACGTTTTCGGTGGTTGTCATGAGCCAGCCTCCCTTGTGTTGCCTCAGCCAACGGCGCTCATCTGCATTGGGGCACTGCGAGCCAGCACGCCAGGGCGGCTGACGGCGTTCTTGCTGCCGCAGCAGCGGACCAGAGATCGCTCACGGCGTGGGCCGCCTCGAAGGGTTTCGCAGGAGCGAGGCTCCCCGCTGCGGCATCATGTCTGAGCAAGGCCCACTGTCTCGCCGGGCGGACAGCCGGTGGCAGGGCCGTTCAGCCCGGCGGCCGAGGGACCTCGGTCACCGGTTTCCGCGACAGATATCGGCAGGAAGTCCGGAAATTGCCCGGCTATCAGGCACATCCTCAGCTGGCTCGCGCGTGATCGGTTGCGGCGCGGCGTGACCAGCGCCCGCGGTCACGAGCCGGGCAGCTGCCCCAAGATCACCTGAACCGTTGCGGTGCCGCCATTGGCCTTGGTCAGGGTGACTGGCACCTGCTGGCCTGGGCGCAGGCTGGCGAGGACCGCCGCAAGGGTCTCGGTGTCTGGAGTAGCCGTACCGTTGACCGCGGTGATGACATCGCCGGTGGCGAGGCCTGCCTTCGCCGCTGCGCCGCCCGGAGTTACCGTGGCGATGCCCGCACCCGCGGGCTGGCCGTCCGGGCCTGTGATCGTCTGCACGCTCACGCCGAGGGCCGCGCGGCGCGAGTTCGTGACATGCCCCGTCTTGACGAGCTGGCCAGCGATATCTGTGACGATGTTGGCCGGGATAGCGAAGCCAATCCCTGGTGCGGCACCGCCCAGCTGCTGGTCGGTGGCCGCCAGCGTGGGGATGCCGACCACCTGGTCGGATAGGTTGACGAGCGCGCCGCCGCTGTTGCCCGGATTGATGGCCGCCGAGGTCTGGATCGCATCGGGCAGTGTCGCCCCCGGCGACCCGCTCTCCTGCGGCTCGGACACGGTCCGCCCGACGGCAGAGATGATCCCGTCCGTCACGCTGCTGGCCAGGCCCAGTGGATTGCCCATCGCGAGCACAATGTCGCCGACCTGCAGCTTCGAGGAATCGGCAAAATGAGCGGGAGTCAGCCGCGCCGCTCCGGTGACCTTGATCACGGCCAGGTCGTCCGGCAGATAACTGCCCACGAGCTTGGCGGTCAACGGCGTCACCGAACCGGTGAGGAGGACCTTGAATGCCGTGGCACTGCCCACCACGTGCGCGTTCGTGACAATGTCACCGGCGCCATCGTAGACGACGCCCGAGCCAAGACCCGATGAGGTCGTGATCTCCACAACCGACGGCAGCACGCGGTGGATCGCATCGACATATGCCTGCTGGAGGCCAACGACGCTGCCCGTCGGCGTCGCGACCGCGGTCACCGTGGGCGTCGCTGCCGGTGTCGCGGCGGTGGATCCGCCGCTCGTACACCCCGCGCATACCAGCGCCAGCGCCCCTGCGGCTGCTGCGGCTGCTGCGGATCCAGCCGCCCGCAGCCCGCGCGCCCGGTCACGCGCGTGCCCGGTGCCGTACTCAGACCATCGCTGCCGCATCGCGTCACCTGTCCGGAACCGTTCGATATGAGGACACTGTCGCCTGGCGGGCTGAAGCGAGCGTCACCCTGCACGGGTGAACCGCCCGTCCTGGCAGGCGCTTGCGGGGCGGGGCCGCGCGGCGCCTGCACACCGTCACGGGCAGCGGCGCGCCAGGACGCGGCAGCCGTTCAGGGGGATGACCGCGGCTGCCGTTCGGGGCACCCGCACTGCCCCGGCGGGCCAGGGCGTTTTCAGTGCCTTTGCCCGGATTCTGCCCGGAGGAAGGCTTGCTGACCGAGCCCAGCGTCAACCGGCGCCCGCGAGAAGCTGGCCGGCCATGCTGCTGACTAGCCGCCGCCGGGCCGGTTCATATCTGGATTGTGCATTGCCCTGGTCCGGGGCCCTGTTAGCGCCTTCGATGGCGTAGCGTCGGTAACGAGGGCTCGGCGGTGTCCGGGTCTGGAAGGGCGTTGGGTCTAGTCCCCGCTGGCGCTTTCCTTTCTCGAGCGGAGGAGGCAGCAGGTGGACGGTTGCCATGGTGGCGTGGGTGGCAGGCCAGGCTCGTGCCGGGGCTGGTGTCGCTGATGGCAGGCGATCGGCTTCATCGGATCTTGGCTGAGTTGTCCGCCGGGGGCGGGGACGCGTGGTCGTCAGCCTGGCTGTGCGGGGTGTGCCCGGGGATCGTCGGGGTGAGCGGCGCGGGGGTGATGCTCATGTCGGGGGACATACCAAGCGGGTCCTTGTGCACAACGAACGAGGTGAGCCACTTGATCGAGGAGCTGCAGTACACCCTCGGCGAGGGGCCGTGCGTAGACGCTTACAACCATGACCGCGTCGTGGCCGAGCCTGACCTGGCGGATCCGGTGACCGGCCGGTGGTTCGCCTTTACCCCGCCGGCGCTGGCGGCGGGTGTGCGGGCGGTGTTCGGGTTCCCGCTGCGGGTGGGCGCGGTGCGCCTTGGGGCGCTGAACCTGTACCGGGACTGGTCTGGCCGGCTGAGCGACGACCAGCACGCTGACGCGCTGGTGGTGGCTGACCTGGCTGCCCGCTGGGTGCTGGAGGCCCAGGCCGGCGCGCCCGCGGACGGGGTGGCTGCGGCGCTGGAGGCCGGCGCTGACTTCCACTTCGTGGTGCACAACGCGGCTGGCATGGTCGCGGTCCAGCTGGGGGTCAGCGTCACCGAAGCAATCATCCGGCTGCGGGCGCACGCCTTCAGCACCGATCGGCTGCTCGCCAATGTGGCCGAGGATGTCGTGGCCCGCAGGCTCCGGCTGGGATGAACCCTGCCCGCCGGGCCCGCCCGGCCGGGGAAAGGGGCTATTGGGCCGGGACAGGGCCGCTGGCCGCTATTAGGATGGGTGCCACGGCCCGGGGCTCCGATCCGGCGTCCGTCGGCCGTGTGGGCCGCCGGGCTCGGGAGGGCGTGTTGGAGATGAGCCGAGAAGCCGCCGTGGTCCGTTCGCTGGTCGAGATGGCCGGCACCCTTGTCGACGACTACGACATCGTCGACCTGCTGACCGGGCTCGCGGACCGGTGCGTCAACGTGCTCGGCGTCTCTGCCGCCGGCGTGATGCTGGCCTCGCCGGAAGGCAGCTTGGGGCTGGTGGCTTCCTCCAGTGAGGCGATGCGCCTGCTGGAGCTGTTCGAGCTCCAGGCGCAGGAGGGCCCGTGCCTGGACGCCTTCCGCTCCGGCGAGCGGGTCGGACACGAGGACCTGGCGGCCGGGTCAGGCCGCTGGCCGTCGTTCTCCAAGGCTGCCATCCGGGTGGGTTTCCGGTCGGCATTCGCACTGCCGCTGCGGTGGCGGGAGATGACCCTTGGTGCCTTGAACCTGTTCAGCGTCACGCGGACCCCGATGGGCGAGGCGGATGTCATCGTCGCCCGGGCCTTCGCGGATCTTGCCACTCTCAGCATCGTGCAGCATCGCGCCACCGCCGAGGCCCAGCGCCTGAACGAGCAGCTATCGGGCGCCCTGACCAGCCGGGTGGTAATTGAGCAGGCCAAGGGCGTGATCTCGGAGCGCGCCGGCGTCGATCTGGCCGAGGCCTTCGCCCGGTTGCGGCGCCACGCGCGCAACGGCAACCTCCGCCTCACCGATGTCGCCGAAGCCGCCGTCGACGGCACCCTCGACCCGCTCGCGTGGGCCCCGCCCGCCCGTCCGGCCCCGCCTGACCACCCAAGCAGATGACATCAGCGCCGGGCTAGGCGCCACCCGCAACACATAGCAGCCCAGGTTCAATACTGGTGGCCGAGTTCTGGAGTCCCACAGCACCGACAGCCACCGTCAGGCCGCGCAGGCTCATTGGTCATGGTTGTGGTTTCAAAGTTCCATCACCTGACCGATGTCTCGGCATGCAACTTGCAGCAGCATTTGTCGTGCAACGCCATTAAACAAGCGGCAACTGTTTGATCGGATCTCCCACGGACTGGCCGCGCAGAGTGACTTGCGCGCTCCCGGACCAGCTCAACCGGCCTGGCAAGGAAACCAGATGGACACGATGACGCCGATCCGCCCGACCGTGCAACGCGCGCGCCTCATCTCGCTAACCGCAGGACCGGCCGCTGCGGCCGAAGCCCGCAGCCAGGTCAGGGCAGTCATCTACGCCTGGGATGTCCCCGTCGACCTGGCCACCGCCGTCTTGCTCACCAGCGAGCTGGTGACCAATGCCATAAGGCACGAGGCGGGCGAGAATGTCATGCTTGCCATCACCTGCTCCTGCGGCCAGTTGCGCGTTGATGTCCACGACACGTCGTGCTCCGTGCCGGTGCCGATGGATGCCCCAGCCGACGCGGAGGCCGGACGGGGCCTGATGCTGGTCGCCAGCCTGTCGGCTAATTGGGGTTTTTACCGGACCTCCGCGGGCAAGGCCGTGTACTTCACGCTCGCGTTCCCGGCCGATCTTGACAAGGGCCACGGCCGCAGCCCGCAGGGCGATCTCGGTTGTGTCCGGTAAATCGCGGCCCCAGCGGATCCACCGGACACATCCCGCACGCCAATCCATTCCCGCGCCGCGATCACCTCAATGCGATGGTGCGCAAGGCTGCCTCGCGGGCGATGTCTATACGCGAATGGACGTCGAGCTTCTTCAGGATGTGCGAGACGTGGGTCGCGACGGTTTTTCGCGACAGCAACAGCCTGGCGGCGATCTCTGGGTTGGACAATCCCTCCTCCACGAGTGCGGCGATCTTGGTCTCGGTCGGCGTGAGGCTGTCCCAGCCGCTCCGCGCCCGCCGGTGTTTCACGCGTGGGCCGCGGCGGATGCCATGAGCGCGGAACCTGGCCTGCAGCCGTGCGACGTCGGTGGCAGCGCCAAGCGAGGTGTAGATCTCCACGGCACGGGTGAATGTGGCCCGTGCCTGGCCGCGGTCGCCGGTGCCGACGAAGTCTCCGGCGGCCGCCTCCAGCGCCTTCGCGCTCAGTAGTGGCCGGCTGGCGTCGTCATAACGCTCCGCGGCCGCCAGCAGCCGGGTGGCATCATGGTCCAGCAGGCCGCGGCAATAGAGCGCGTTCGCCTGCCGGTGCGGGATCTGCGACTCAGCGGCGAGGGCCGCGGCGTGGCCCGCCAGGGCGTTCGCGGTGCCCAGGTCGCCCGTGCTGGTGGCGAGGCGGACGGCGTCGGCGAACAGGTCCTCGCTCTCCTCGAGTTCTTCTGTATGGTCGGCGAACCCGGCGGTGAGCACGGCCAGCGCCTCCGGTAGCGCGCTGGCATGCTCGCAGTCCAGGCTGCGCGCCAGTGCCAGCGGGCCGATGAGCCGGTTTCCGATCCGCCTGGCATGCGGGACGGCGGCAGCGAGGTGGCGGCGCGCCGCGGTGATCTCGCCGCGATGGAAGCAGATCACGGCGGCGATGCCGAGATCGCTGCACGCCGCGGCGGGTTCCTTCAGGTCTTCGTGCAGCACCTCCACCTCAGCCATCGCGTCGTCCCATCGCCCGGTGTCGAAGAGCAGCTTGCCCAGGGCGCTGTGCGCCTGATACAGCCGGATCACCGTGCCGGCCTGGTCCGCGAGCTGCCGTGCCTGCCGGGCCGCTCCGAGGGCCTCCTCGTACCGGTCGAGGCAGCCCAGGGTGGCGGCCATGTTGATCTGCAGCAGCAGCCGCAGGTCGGTCAGGGCCGGATCGGCCTGGGTCACGGTCAGCGCCCGGTCGAACAGCGGCAGCGCGTCGGTCATCTGCCCCTGCACGACGGTGACGATGGTCAGCACGTGCAACGCCCAGCCGATCGCCCAGTTGTCGCCCGCCTCCGACGCCACCGCCAGCGCCGTGGTGGCGGCTTGGCCGGCCTTCTCTACCTCGCCGAGGTTGCTGTGCGTCCGGGCAGCGAGCACGAGCAGCCGCGCGCGGTGCCGGGCCGAGATCCCGGGGGAAGCCAGCGCCCGGTCCAGCGTGGCCAGGGAGTCCGCGGACGGGTCGGCCCGCATACGGCACTGCGTGAGTGTCCAGTGCAGGTCAACGAGGAGATCCGGCTCGACGGCATGCGCTAGTGCGCGGTTCGCTACCTGCTCGGCCTCGGCCACATCGCCGACCCGGTAGAGAGCATCAGCGAGCCGGCCCACCAGGCAGTCATGCTGGGCCGAGCCGGCCGGGAGCCGGCGACCGCCTGGGCGAGGAGTTCGGCCGCGACCCGGGGCGCCCGGCCGACCAGCAGCTCTGCGGTGCCGGCCAGCCAGCTCAGTATCCACTCATCCATCGGCTCGGTCGTGCCGCCAGGTCCGCCAACTGCCCACAGCAGCTGCCGCGCCACCCGGTCCGCCGGCGCACCGGCCTCCGCGAGGGCACGCCCCGCATCACGGTGCCAGGCGGCACGCACCGGCGCCGGCATCTCGTCATACAGCGCCGCACGGATCAGCGGATGCCGGAACCCCAGACCATCACCGGACTCGGCCAGCACACCGGCCGCTCGCGCCTGGTCAACGGCCGGGATCAGGTCCGGCACTGCGCGACCCAGCACGGTCGCCAGGTCCGGCACCGCAAAATCCACGCCAAGCAAGGCCGCCGCCCGCAGCACCTCACGCACCGGCCCGGAAACAAAGCCAAGGCGGTCCGCTATGGCCGCCGACAGGGAGTTCGGTGCGGGACCGCTCGTCAGCTCGGCGGCTCCCGCGTCGGTGATGGTCACGCTAGAGCTGCGGGCCAGCGCAGCGACCAGCTCGGTGACGTAGAGCGGGTTGCCCGCCGCGCCGTCGGCGAGGCGCAGCAGTTTGCCGTCCGGCTTACCGCCCACCTGCGCCGCCACCAGCTCGGCTACCGCCGCCTCGGGGAGCCCGGTGAGCTGGAGCCGTGCGGCATCGCCTGCCGCCCGCCGCAGCACCTGTAAGTCGTCCCGCTGCGGCACCGGGCGCATCATCCCGAACAGCAGCAGCGGCACCTGCGGTACCGACCTTGCCAGCCGCCCCCACAGTGTGATGCTGGCCTGATCTGCCCACTGCAGATCGTCGATGACCAGGATGGTCGGCTGCACGGCGCACTGTTCGGCGATGAGCGCCAGCAGCTGCTCCGCCAGCGCCGCGGACACGTCCGTGCCGCGGTCGGCGGTGACCTCGCCGCGCAAGAGCCGGACGATCGTGTTTCGCCGAGGATTCGCGGAGGGCTCGCGTACCCGTAACCCCTCGAGCAACGGCAGCAGTGGCAGCGCCTGCCCCAGCTCGTCGCCGGCGCCCCAGAACACCTGACAGCCCACATCCGCCGCCTCTGCCAGCGCCGCCCGCACCAGCGCGGACTTGCCGATTCCCGGCTCGCCCTCGATCAGCACCGAGCTGCCCTGCCCCCCAGCCAGCGCCCTCATCAGCGTGACCAGCGTCGCTATCTCGCCGTCGCGGCCGATTAGCGCACCGGCCGGGGTCACGGTGGGCACCCGGCGAACTTTACTACTAGAACATTTGGGTAACAAGCGGTGTTGTTGGGATATAAGTTACCAGCTAAACCCAACCTTCTGGTAGCAATGGCGTTGCCAGCTTTCCCGCGGCGCGCGATGCAGGTTGCTCAGCAATTTGCATCGCACGGACACACTAACGTTCCTCCGCATGGACACGTGACTATTGCGGCAAGAAGCAGCGCGGCAATTGTTCCGTCAGTTTCATTATTGGACAAAGCCTAAGATAATGGTTACCTTGGTGCATAATAAATAGAAGGTGGGGGAAATAACCTCGCAAGACATTGACCCCGCCGTCCAGGCTTGCAGGGCCATGCAACGGGCTGCTGGCCTCGGGAATCGCCAGGAGGAATCATGCGCATTGGGCGAGCTATCATCATTCCCGCTATCCTTGCGCTCGGCGTGGCCGGATCGGTCCTGTCCGGCTCGGCAATGGCCGCGACGGCCCAGCACACGCCCAGTGTCCACTCGCACGCAGTTGCCGCTCGCATTAGCCCCGACATTCTCTATCATGGGTGAACCAACATGGCATGCGAGTAACGGTGGCGCAGATCCATTCAATCTCACACTGGATCGGTCGTACGGTTATCAGCGACCGCGGCCAGTTCCTTGGCGGTAGGCATAACCTGCCGCCAAGGTAAGGTCGCTGGCTCGGGACTTGGCCAGCAGGCGGTCGGTGTAGCTCCCCAAATTCGCCTCACGCACTAAGGCATGTCCCGTAGATCTTTGGCGGCGCGACAGTGCCGTCCACGACCCCAGGCGACGACCGGCGGCGTTGTCGTCGTCGCCGATAGTTCCACTATCGGCTCCCTATCGGCTCCTCCGCCTTGCCGGATCGCCGCCTGGAGCACCGCCCGCATCCACCAAGATCTACGGGACACGCCCTAGAGGCCGTGCCGCGATCTCGGGCTCTGAGCCGCTCGGCGATAAGCGTGCGGCCGATGACCAGCACCCGTTCACTGCCATGGTGACGGGCCGGGAACTGATGCATCACATGGTCCTTGGCTGCCCCTCGCGAAGTGCATCACCTGGATCTGATGCTCCCGCGCATAACAGCCGATCGCCGCTATGAACGCGTCACTGACCTGCGACAGCGGCGCGGTTGAGTTCACCGTGCAACCCAGCCGGTCATGGCGCCCGCAGGGCGCATGCGGGGCGACGGGCGACCCCTTCGAGCCCATCGGTTTGTTGACCTGTCCGGTTTGCTGACCCGCCCGGTTTGCTGACCCGCCCGGTTTGCTGACCCGCCCGGTTTGCTGACCCGCCCGGTTTGCTGACCCGCCCGGTTTGCTGACCCGCCCGGTTTGCTGACCCGCCCCGTATGCTGACCCGCCCCGTATGCTGACCCGCCCCGTATGCTGACCCGCCCCGTATGCTGACCCGCCCGGTGATGTGGCCGGGTTAACCGCCCGCAGCGAGGCATCCACCGACCGGGACATGCCCGGTTTCCCGAGCCGACGGCCGCCGCACCATCACAACCGGGCAGCCCTCCCGGCCAGCAAGGAAACCCGTTAACCCACGGGATCTTCGCTGCGTGCGCGAAACAGCCACGGACCCTGAAGCCAATGAGAATCACGTGACGATCGAGACCATTGTCGATCTATGTCCGCTGGAATCGGAGGTAGGCGGTCCTTACCGCTGGACTCATCGTTACCTCCTCGTGCCCTCCGCCGCGTCGCCCAGCCACAAGGTTTGGTTGCACTGTATCCCAGTGTTTTGGTTGCGCTGTATCCCAGTGTGAGGTCCGATAAAAGTCTCATTGTTGCTTCTATGTAATCTACTGACTGTCACACCCGTCCCGTTCGCGGGGCACCGGAGAGGAGGGTCACCGGATGACTGTGCCTGGAAGCCCCACGGTCCGGCGCCGCCGACTTGCCGCGGAGCTGCGCGAGATCAGGGAAAGTAAGGGCAAGAGCGGTGATGCCGTCGCGGCTGCGTTGAAGTGGTCGCCTTCCAAGATCAGCAGATACGAGCGGGCCAGGACCGGCTTGCAGCCACGGGAAGTCAAGCGGCTGCTCGACTACTACGAGATTACCGGATCCCGCCGCGCGCTCCTTCTCGCGCTCGCCGACGATGCGACTCAGAAGGGATGGTGGGAAGAATTCGCAGATATACTTTCCCCCGACTATCAGCAGTTCATTGGCCTCGAGCATGAGGCAAGTTCGATCGCTATATGGCATGTTGATGTCGTAACTGGTCTTTTACAGACCGAAGCGTACGCTAGGCACATAATTAGAAGTTACAGCCAGATCGAGCCCATTGCGCCGGGCATGATCGAACGGTTGGTCAAGGTCCGGATGAAACGCCAGCAGGCGCTGGATCGCGACCGAGAGCTTCAGCTGGCAGTCGTTCTGGATGAGTCGGTCTTGACGCGTCGGATTGGCGATGAGTTGGTGATGTATGAACAACTTCAGCGGCTCGTGCGTGAAGGCGACCGGCCAAACGTAACATTGCAGATCCTCCCCCTTGGCGCGCAGCACACGGTCTTCGGGGAGTCATTTGTTATATTCCGCTTTGGGCCAGACAAGGACGCGATGCTGCAAGATGTGGTCAGCACTGAGCATTTGAGAAATGACTTCTCACTGGAAGGCGAGAGAGAGACCTACCTGCATAGGATCGCATTTCAGATGCTTGCCGGTGCGTCGCTAGACCCAGCGTCGTCCAGAGCGCTGATACTCGAGACAGTTGACTCGCATTGGTCAGGTGCCAAGCAGGCACGCTGATGTGCAACTGACGTAGATCGTTTTACTCGGGGTCGTCGCGGTGGTGCTTTTCGCGTAGCCGCTCGTACGGTGCCTTGCCGCCGAGGGTGCCGCAGGGCCGATGTAAGTCATAGAAGTCCTGCCGTTCGGCGGGCTGGCCGTAGATGATCTTCCCGGCGGCCTCGGCGGCCGTCTCGTGCAGGCAGTGCCCGGCCGTCCTTGAGCGGTCCCGCGCCGTGCCGGGCCGTCGGCCCGGCGACGCCGGTCGCAGGTGAAGCAGACCTGTCCGCTGATCCTCCAGTACCGGCAGGTCAGCGCCACATTACCGGTCACCACGCGGGCGTGTGGCCGGACGCGTCATGCGGCGGCCCCGTTCTTGCCCAGTTTCTTCTCAACAGTCTCCTCTTTCTCATCTTTCTCAGTAGTCTCCTCTAGTGGCCAGCAGACCCAAGGGGCCAACGGTGTCCTCCTGTTAGGTTCGGTCACTTTTAGTAGTTCACAGAGTACTCTATGTAGTTACACCTTCAAGCAAGAATCCCACGACATTCGGTGAGGTAAGGACATGGGAAGACTCACGCTCAGGAGCGACTCGGGCAGGCCGGGTTCAGATCCGAACTGGATTAAGAGCTCCCTGAGTTTCTCCAACAGCAACTGCGTCGAGGTGGCAAGCCTGCCCGATAGCAAGATCGGCGTCCGCCACAGTAAAGACTCCGAAGGTCCGGTTCTCCGATTCACATCGGACGAATGGCATGCATTTCTCGGAGGAGTGCGAAAAGGAGAATTCGATAGCTTCGGTAAGATCTGACCGAAACGGGCAAAGCTCCTTGGCGTCCTGCTCAGGCTAACCGTCGATCAGAACGTCGGCGAAGGCCCCTCCAAGCACTGAGGGGCCTTCGCCCCACCACGCTGCGGCGCACTGAAGTTAGGCGGACGGGGGCCGCTTAGTTCGTCCTCATTGACCGCTGACCAGGCGGGTCCGACGCGTTCCGCGAGGGTCGCGGCTTGGCTCTCGGCATGTGCAAGGGACTTGCAAGGGACCGGCCCGCCGTCACCGCCGGCTTTGCTCCACGCCAAGTGGGCCAGAGCCAGATCCTGCGTCTCACATTCATCCCCTTCCGTAGCGCATGTGGGGCACATCATCCCCGCGCCGTTGACATACCGCCTGCCTGCCTGTCGTTGCAGGACGATCTGGCACTGGATCGCGTCGTTTGCCGCACGGCTTTCGGGATGCAAGAAGGCCGACCTCGTGACCAGTCCGGCCTGCATCCGGGCCTCGCGCGGCCCCCCGCACCCCGCAGGCGCCGTCAAGGCCGCCAGCGCAGGCTCGTTGGTCCTGGTCCTGGTCCTGGTCCTGGTCCTGGTCCTGGTCCTGGTCCTGGTTGTGGTCCTGGTCGTACTCGTGGCTTCAAAAATCAGTCACCTGACCGATGTCTCCGCCTGAAACTTGCAGCAATATCTGTCGTGCAAATGACAGGCATGATCCAGCGTCAACAGTTTGATCGGATCTCTTAGGGCGAGGTCAGCGTGCCAAGATCAATCAACTGGTGGCGGCGGCGGAGAAAGGCGGGACTGTTGGACGCTGTCCGGCTGCGGGAAAGCTTCGCCCATGTCGCGACGCATGGTGACGAGTTCCCGCTGTTCTTCTACTCCGACCTGTTCATCAAGCATCCTGAGGTGCGGGAGCTATTCCCAGTCTCGATGGCGGCGCAGCGCGACCACCTCGTCGATGCGCTAGTCAAGATCGTTTCCCAGGTAGACAATGTGGATGATCTGACTGCGTTCCTCCAGGGATTGGGCCGTGATCATCGGAAGTTCGGCGCTGTCGCCGAGCACTATGACGCCATGCGCGCCAGTCTGTTAGCGACCTTAGAACATTTTTCCGGGCCGGACTGGACACCGGAGCTGGCCGCCGATTGGAAGGCGGCCTACGAACTCATCGGCTCGGTCATGACCGCGGCGGCGCGCGAGGACGAACAACGACTGCGGCCGCCCTGGTGGCGGGGCACGGTCGTGGCCTACGAGCGGAGGAGGTTCGATGTCTCCGTGCTGTTCGTCCGGCCGGAGCCGCGAATGGACTACCTGCCGGGGCAGTCCGTGGCGGTCGAGTCCCCGAGCCGCCCGAAGCTGTGGCGCTACTACTCCATGGCGAACGCGCCGCGTCGCGACGGGCTCCTGGAGTTCCATATCCGCCTGATCGACGGCGGCGCAGTGAGCATGGCGCTTACCAGCAGCACGATCGCTGACACCGAACTCAGGCTGGGACCTCCCGTCGGGGCCCTCACGCTGAGTCAACCCGTCTCCGGCCGGGACCTCTTGCTAGTGGCGGGAAGTACCGGACTGGCTCCGCTGAAAGCCATCCTCGATCAGTTGGCGGCCCTACCGCAGCCGCCAAGGGTGCACCTGTTCTTCGGCGCGCGGACTGCGGACGGACTGTATGACCTGGACAGCCTGGAGAAGATGGCCGCCCAGCACTCGTGGCTGACCATAACGCCAGCCGTGTCAGCCGATTCTAAGTTCGCCGGCGAGACCGGCAGCCTCCCGGATGTGGTGGCCCGGCACGGCGATTGGTCAGGGCACGATGCCTACCTGGCCGGCCCGACCGAGATGGTCCGGGAAACTGTCGCTCGGCTGGCTTCAGCGGGCATGGCGCAGGAGCAGATACATATCGAGGATTTCGGGTGGAGCGAGCCTTGACAACAGTACGGTTCGACGAGCAGAGCAGGCTGACTCCGGATGAGCTGGAGACCGTGACGTTCCCTGTGTCGCGGCTGGGGCGGCGAGGCTACGAGGAGGAGCCTGTCCACGAGTTCCTGAGCGAGGTGCACGCCGAGTTCGTGCGTCTGGTGAACGAGCGGGCGTCTTTGTGGCAGGAAGTTCAGCGGCTGCGCCGGCGGATTAACGCCGACAACGCCGACGGTGATCCGCACGCGGTGCTGTACGGTCAGGAAGACTCGCACATACACGCGGTGCGGATACTGTCAACCGCGCAAGTTACCGCCGATCGCTACGTGGCCGACGCCCAGGCTTACAGCAGCCGGGTAACCGAGGAGGCCAGGCTGCGCCGCGATGACATCATGCGAGAGGCCCAGCAGCACGCGGAAACCCTCGTCGAAGACGCTCATGCCAGAGCCCGCGAGGCGGCAGTTTCCGCGCTGGACGTCGCGGCGCCGCCGCAGACCGACCACGAGCGTCGGTCCGCGCAGGCCGAACTGGCGTATCTGCGTACCTACAGCGACGTCTACCGGGCACACCTGCGGGCTTACACCGAGGGTGTCCTGCGCGGTATCGAGGAGTGGGAGCACAAGGAAGCAGCCTCACTCCAGGAAGCAGCCTCACTCCAGGAAGCAGCACAGTGGCACACCGATCGCCGGAGCATCGGCCACTGACGGCGGCGCACATCGACTTTCTTGAAAGACGGCGCGGAGCATCTCGTCGGGCTATCCAGGCGCTGGGTGGCGGTAGAAGTTCGGTGCCTGGTCGAAATCCTGGTAGTAGCGGTGGAAGACCGGGGTCGCGGAAGACGCGGCAGGCGGCACGATCCAGGTCCAGTCCGCCGGGCACACCCGGCCCTGCCGCTCTTCCCGTTCCATGTGCTGGAGAAAGCGAACCGACTCGGTGTGATGATCAGTGATCGTTACGCCGGCGGTGCTGAACGAATGCAGGACCGCGAGGTTGAGCTCGGTCATTGCCTTGTCTTTCCACAAGGTCCGGTCGCTGGCCGTGGACAGGCCCATGTGCCTGGCGATCACCGGCAGCTGGTCGTAGCGGCCAGGGTCGCCGAGGTCGCGCGATCCGATCTCCGTGCACATGTACCAGCCGTTGAATGGCGCGGCGGGGTAACAGATGCCGCCGACCTCCAGGTACATGTCGCTGATCACCGGGACGGCATACCACCGCAGCCCGAGGTCGGCGAACCAGCGTAACTCCGGATGCCTGATGATTACTTCGAGTACTGCGTCGGCGGGTAGCTCATGCAGCGTGACCGGCCCGCCGGCCTCCTGCACGAGCAGGGGGAGTATGTCGAACCGGCCGGCCGGGTGGCCGCCTTGCCAGCCGAGGTCGCGGGCAAGGCGGGTGATGTCCGCGTTCGGCGGGTCACCGATGACGGCGCCGTCGGCGGTCTTGTAACCCGCATACCCGACTACCTGCGAATTGAGGATCCGCGGACCTGGCCGGTCCGGCGCGTCCGGCGCGAACACGGTGATCACCGGCCGGATCCGGCTGTTGTTCGTTGCCTCACGCAGGTGCACGACCGACTCGGCGGCGATGTCCGATGCCGCGGTGACCTCGCGGCGGTCGCGCACCCGCAGGCTGCGCCAATACAGTCGCCCGATACACCGCGAGCTGTTCCGCCAGGCGACACGCGCGCCGAATGCCAGCTCAGCCGGAGTGTGCCGGTAGGTGCCCACCGTCTCGATCTCGCGGCGGACCTGCCGTAGCCGCCTGCCGGGCGGCCCCGCGCGATTCTCGCTGTGGAACAGCGTGATGAACCGCTCGGCGCTGACTAGCAGGCTGTCAAGGGCGAACGAGTCATCGGCCGCCAGGGACCGCCTGACAGGAAGCACGCCCAGGTCGGCGGCCAGACCGGTCTCAGTTTCGTCCGCCGCCACCGGGCAGGCCCGCAAATACGGGGCCATGAAGGATTCCCCGCCTGATTCCTGGCCGTGGGCGCGGCCGCGCGGCCGGCCGCGATCAGGAATACGCCGGCGAGAATCCGGAAGGATCCGGCCCTGGTTCAGACCCACGTAGCCCTCCCTGGGTAGTCCGCCCTTCGGCAGCTGGAAGCCGGTGACTTCCGCTGCCGGGAACTGCGGCACAAGCATGCGCTACCAGGCCGGACGCCCGTATTGCATTCGCGTTGATGCCTGCCTTGCACTCCAGGTCACACGCGCAAGCCTGGTGCGCCCAGGACACGGCCAGCCGGGCTCCCGGGCGGATGGCCAGGACCGGCCCTGACACACTCTGGTCCGCTTAGAACCACTTAAGACCGGGGCAGGACGTCTACATTCAGGTTCCCGGACCGACGCCGACAGCGCTGCCGTCCTGCCCGCCCGGCATCCGGTTCCGCACACGCGGAACAGAACTCCTGCACGAGCGTACCGAACTCGGGGTCCGTCGCGGCAATACGCTCAGTGCTCCGGCAGGCATACCGGACATATCATCCGCGCCCCGGCGCGGGCAGCTTCCAGCTCATCCGCGCCCCGGCGCGGGCAGCTTCCAGCTCATCCGCGCCCCGGCGCGGGCAGCTTCCAGCTCATCCGCGCCCCGGCGCGGGCAGCTTCCAGCTCATCCGGCCCCGGCGCGGGCAGCTTCCAGCGCGGTGGCCTCGTCGTGTCCGGACCTGTCGTGGACCAGCGGCACCAGCGCGCTCGGGTTTCTCCGTCCTCCGGCCCTGCCTAGCCGGCCGGGTAGCCCCGGGACCTTGGCCGCCGATGCCGAGGCCGTCGAAAACATGATGGGGCCGGCCCTCAGATCCAGTTCCCTCCGCTATCGCGCACGGCCAGCGGCTGTACGCCCCGGCTAGGAGATGCGCCGGTCGGAGGCGGGGTTCATGGTCTCTATACGTATCCGGGCCGACTCCGCCTCTGGCACGCCGAGCCGTTCGAAGATGTCCAGGGCCTGCCTAAACACGATCCGCGCGGCATAGGGGCGCTGCGTGTTGAGCGTCGACTCTGCGATTCCTTCGAGGATTTTGGCCTCCTCGTAGGGGTCACCGATCTCCCTGGCCAGCGTGAGAGCGGTGCGGTAATGATCAAATGCCTCGCCGTGCTGGCCAGATCCGCGACGCACGTCGGCTATGCTGCGAAGTGCGATCACCTGCTGGGACAAATTCCCAATCTCCTCAGCGATCAATTTCGCCTTCTGGTGGTGAATCAACGCCATATCATAGCACTCTGCGCTTTGATAAATTGCGCCAATGTCATTGAGCACGTCGGCTTCATCCGGAAGATCTCCGATGTCACGGTATATGGCGAGTGCCCGCCGGCAAGCAGCGAGAGCTTCCTCGTGGCTGCCTTTGTAATGGTGCACACCCCCAATGTTATGGTACAGAATCGCTTGGCTTTGCACTCCGCCTATCTCGCTGAATATTTCCAGTGACTTCTGGTAGGCTTCGAGCGCGTCTCTGTGATAACCGCAATACCGTTGCATCCTTCCTAAATTGTTGAGGGTTTTCGCCTCGCCACGTCTGTCGCCGACGTCACGGTAGAGCGAAAGCGCTTGACGGAGGTGGCCCATTGCGTCGGGATAGCGCCCAAGGTGCCAGCAGGCGATCCCGGAATGACTCAATGTGTTGGCCACGCCACGCTGGTCCGCGGCGCCGTCGTACAGAATCCTGGCTTCGTGGAAGTAGGCGAGGGCCTCACGGGAACGGGCCGTACGCTGGTGGGCCAGGCCTATCTGGTCGAGGGCTTCGGCCTCGCCTCGCCGGTCGGCCAGCGACCGGTAAATCGCCGCGGCGTCCTCAGCGAGGGGAAGCGTCGCCTCTGGGCGGCCGGTCTGCTGGCTCACGGCGCTTAGCTCCAGCGACGCCTGCGCAATCCTGGCCGGATCAGCGAGGTCACGGCAGGCCTGCAGGGCGAGGGTGTGGGCCGTGATTGCTTCATGCCAGTACGCCCCAGTCTCCACAAAGTCGCCCAGCACATGAGTGAGATCGGCGCACTTCCGCTTCCATTCGTGCCTGCCCGCGTGCTGCGCGGCCTGCAGGATGTTGCGCCATTCCAATTCCAGCCAGCCTGCAGCGTCTTCCTGCGTGCCCAATGCCGGGCCCGCGGCTGGTACATGGGTGACCGATACGGGCATCCGGCGTCGGAACGGATGAAGTACCCGGTCCGCCTTATCGGCTGTGTGCAGATAGTAGTCAAGGAGCCTGGCGACGGCCTGTCGCTGCTCGGGCTCGGGATCATCACGCGCCGCGCGCAAGGCCGCGTATCCGCGGATGAGGTCGTGGAAACGGAACCGGCCGTCTGGGGCTGCTGCCAGCAGGTGATGATCGAACAGAGTGGCTAAAGCTTTTTCTGCTTCGGCGAGAGTGCAGCCGCCCAGGGCTGCGGCCGTCTGCAGGCTGACAGATGCGCAAGGGCTCACGCCCAGCCGTCGGAAGATCCGCTGGTGGTCCGGTTCAAGCGCACGGTAGGACAGGTCGAAGGCAGACATCACCTCCGGGCTTGCTGCGCCTGAGCCGCCAAGCCGCACGGGAGACTGCGATAATTGCTCGATCAGGTCGTCGAGCCTCGGTGGGTAGCCTTGCGCGAGCCCGCCGGCGGTGAGCTGGATCGCGAGCGGCAAGCGCCCGCATAGTCCAACGGCTGTGGCGACCTTGTCATCGTCCTGGACCCTGTCTTGCCCCGCGATCCGCCGGAACAGCGTGATCGCGTCATCGGTGGACAGTACGTCGAGGGTCAGCGTGCGGGCGCCCTGAAGGTCAGGGAGCCTGCGCCGGGTGGTGATCAAGATCAGGCACCGGCCCGCCACTGGCAGGAGCGGGCGGATCTGGTCGTGCCTGGCAGCGTCGTCGAGAATCACGACGGTACGGCGGCGGCTCAGCTGTGCCCGCCACAGCGCGGCGCGCTCACCGA
Organism: uncultured Actinomycetota bacterium; assembly: GCA_963727015.1. GTDB lineage: Bacteria > Actinomycetota > Actinomycetes > Streptosporangiales > Streptosporangiaceae > DATFVJ01. The sequence goes on from CAVSEV010000016.1 coordinate 233,934, forward strand.
TAGCGTCAGGTATCTGGTTGGACGGCACGGTCAGCATCCGGAGCAGGCGGTGCAGTGCCTCGGCTGGGTCGAGCGAGGGGCTCCCCGGGTTATGGGTACGAAGGCTGAGGTAGAACACCCCATCCGGGTACTGGCCGGAGACAACCCGGGCAGCATGGACCGCAAGCGCGGTCTTTCCCACACCGGGCATGCCCTCGATGACGCTGATCGCGGGGGTGTCGCCGTGCTCCCCAGTGAGCAGGCCGAGTTCCTCGCTGCGGCCCACGAATTCCACCGTCTCGGGCGGAAGGGTGTCTGGCCGTGACACCCGGCCTGCTGACCGTGACACCTGGCCTAGATGCTGGCCGGCGAGCCTCACGGCAAGCTGGGGATCGCGGCGCAGGATGAGCTGATGGAGTTCGGACAGCATTGGCCCGGGTTCTGTGCCCTGCTCAGCGATAAGGCGGCTGCGGGTTTCCCGGTAGAGGTTAAGTGCGTCGCCTGGCCTGCCGTTCCAGTAAAGAGCCGTCATCTGGTGGGCGATGAACGTCTCATCCAGCGGGTACTGAGCCAGCAGATGGTGCAGCTCCCCTACCAGGTCGGCATGCCGGCCAAGCTCCATTTCGCACTCGACGCGCTCCAGGATCGCCGCCCGACGCTCCTCTTCGAGGCTGTCACGCATCCGCGCCACCCAGTCGCCGGGGATCCCTGCCAGCGCCTGGCCGCGCCAGAGCCCGTCCGCCTCGCGCAGCATCCAGGAAGCGTGATCGTAGTCGCCGCTTGCGGTCAGCGCGTTCGCTTGCCGGCGCAATCGGCGGAACTGATGCAAGTCGACCGCCTCAGGATCGACGTCGAGCACATAGCCTCTCGCCCGCGCCACCAGCCGTACGCGATCGCCCAGCGCATGCCGGAGTGACGCTCGAAGCCGGGTGATGTAGACGGAGAGACTCTCTCGTGCCTTCGGCGGCGGACGGGTATCCCACAGCCTGTCAATGAGTACCTCCACCGGCACTATCGTGCGCGGCGTCAACAGGAGGACGGCCAGGACACACCGCGCCCTGGCTGAACCAAGATCACGTTGCTGCCCGGCCGACCAGAGTTCAATCGGCCCGAGCGCCCGGAATTCCATGATCGCCTCGCATTTCCTACCGCCTGTGGACAAGCACGCAGCTGGTACTCGAAGGAGGTGTACGGAAACATCGGCCGCACTAATACCCGTTTTGGCAGTTGTCACTCGAATCCCCTGAGGATCAGCTGGAATGAAGAAATGATCACGCTCCTTCGGTTTGCAGCGGATGCAATGAAATTTGCACTGCAGGTTTCACGATTGCGCTCGCAGGCCTGCAATGCCCGTAGAATAGCGCATTTGCATAATGGTTGGGGCCTTGCGATGGCCGGTAATGCTGAGTGAGAGCCGGTGCGGTACAGGCTGGCGTGGCATGACGCGACTAGTGAGATGTCCCGTTGTTAAAGGGATCTGGGGAAGCTCCCGGTAGAAGAGGCGGGCTCCTCGCGGCATTGGCTGGCGGCGGCGATGATCGGCGCGCTGTGCCGAAACTTGCCGGCTACCTCAACGCGATGGCGCGCGGCTGCGGCTTGCCGCTGGCCACGCGAGGCGCGAATGCCGTCCACCACGTCCCCTCTGTCAGGTACTTACCCGGGTGACCAGTGGCTCGCGGGCATCAGCCGGAGCGCGCACCTGATACGCGCACCTGATACGCGCACCTGATAATGGCGGCGCGCACCTGATAATGGCAGCGCTCGGCCAACGTGGCGCGGGCGGTCAGCCCGCGCATCGCCGGGAGAAGTCGTGTGCCGCGACCCAGCGCAGCACGCTCGTATCCGTCTGGCGGGGCACAGCCACCCGCCTGCCCGGCCAGGTCATCGCCGTCAGCCGTCGCGGCCGCAATCACCGCGATAGGCCAATGCTTGCCGTGCTACCCACCGAAAGGGACGGCAGTGGTCCGTGCGGCCCGAGCGGCGCGGCTCCCTGCGCGCCACTGACAACACCGTGCACGCCTGGCAAGATGTCGCCCGGATCGATCCGAATGTCATACGCCGAGATGGCTTCTGGTGTAATTTCTCCTTCTTAGGCACTCTGCTTTCCAGTTACCGATGAGGGGATCTTCCTGATGAAGACTCATAGGTGGTCAAGGTACGTCATCATGCGGGCTAGCGGATCGGTGGGCAGCGCCATCAGTGAACCCTCGACAGAGACGGTTAGCGCCTGCACACGCAGGATTATGATTCTGGCTCTCGTGTTGGGCGGTCTCGGTGCCGCAGCGTCGGCATCGCCGCTGCACAGCAGCACTGGCCATGTCCAGGCGAGTGCACACCGGCCAGCGGAAAGCGTTGCTCGCCCGGCGCACACTGAGTCGATAAGCTCCCGCCATTTGAGGCCATTGCCCTGGATTTATTGACCCAGGATCATGTCCTGGCGGCATGCACCCTCGATCTCGTCACGCGACATGGTCGCATTCGGCCTGCTCCCCATTCCTGCTGAATGAGGGATCGGCACATCCAAAACGTCGTGATCTTCAGCGGTATGATGGTATTTATTCCTGCCACTGCTGCCGTTTCGTGGGAATTTTCAGCCGTTAATGCGGAAGCCTTGCGCATATGGGTGCCGTGAAGGTGACGGGGAGTTCGCGGAGGCCACGGAGAATGAAACTGGGCTGGCGGTGAAGCTGTGCGGCGGGCTTGGCCAGGGCAAGGCCGGGCAGGCGCTGTATCAGGGTTTGGAGGGCGATGCCGGCTTCTATCCGGGCGAGCGCGGCGCTTGTTCGCCGGTGATCAGGTGCTTGCGGACCAGGAGGGTGTGGCCAGGGGAGGCGGTGGCGATCCAGGCCCACCGGTACAGCCGCTGTCCCTTGGTTCCCTTCCCGGCGGAGCGCGTCTGCCACCACCCGGTGGTCTTGCCCAGCGCGCCGGACACGGCCTGGGCCGCGGTGAGCCGGATGCCGCCGCCAAGGGTGAGGTAGAAGTTCGAGGGCACCCGCAGCACGTAGCCGATACGCTCGCGTTCGCAGAAACCGCGCAGCCCGGGGTTGTTCCCATAGACCTCATCGGCGGCGGCCCAGGGGATGGCGGTGCCGCCGGCCAGGCACTCAGCCAGGATCTCGGTGGCCAGCTGCGGCTTGGTCTTGAACACCAGGTCCTGCGGCAGGCCCATCGCCTGGCGGCATCGCGGGTCGGCGATCTGCTCTTCAGGGATCCACTCCCGGGCCCCGATCAGCGCGTGCCCGGCCGGGGTGGCATAAGAGACATGCACCGTGTTGATGCCGTTGGCCACGCCATCGGCGCAGCCCATATGCTGGCGCTTGACGCCGGCCGTGCGGATGCCTTTCTTCTGCTGGCCGGTCTCGTCCACGGCGAATACCCGCAGCGTTCCCGGCCCGGCCGCCTCATCCAGGTACGCGGTCACGAAGCCTCCGATCTCGCGCATCGCCGCCAAGGTGTCCCAGGACGCATGGCTGAGCAGCCGCTGCGTCTTATCCGGGGTGCGGTCACCGGCTTCCGCCGCGATCGTCCAGCCGTTCTTCCGCGGCAGGCCGCTCATCAGCGCCCGCACGTACCTGCCGGCCTGCAGCCGGGGCTCACGGCGGGTGAAGCACGGCGCCAGCCGCGCCATCAGCTCACCCAGCTTCTCCTCGGCCAGCTCAGCGCCTACCATGGCGGCAGCGGCCGCCTCAAGATCGTATTCTGTCACAAGGCGATGATCACGGGGCGGCCGCCCTCAGCTGCTGACCGACACGCCCTAACCCGCCCGAAACAGGAGCATCAGCCTCCTGCAGGCATCCCAGACGTACCGCCAGGTTACGAAGTGCGGCTGCGTACTAGGCAGTAGTGAGTGCCGTGACCGAAGCCGAGATGCGGGTTGTCTGAGCGAGTGATGTCGAATCGGTCAGGCCGTGTGAATCTGGCGGGGTCGCGGTGCGCGGAGGCGAGGGCGATCAGGACAGGTTCCCCGGCTGCGATGGTTGTATCGCCGATTGTTACTGGTTCGGCGGCAAAGCGCCACGCCGCGAGTTCCATCGGCCCGTCATAGCGGATGATCTCCGCGACAGCCGCGTCCAACAGCTCTGGGCGGTGGCGCAGCACCGCGTGCTGGCCTGGGTGGGCGAGAAGAGACACAATGCCGTTGCCGATCAGCGCGGTGGTGCCCTCGTGACCCGCGGAGCAGCAGCAGCAGCATCAGCAGGAGCAGGAAGATCATAGACAGCAGCTCGGTCTCGCTGACCTTGCCCTCCCCGGCGCCAGAGATCAGCAGGCTAATCAGATCATCGCCGCTGCGATCGCGCCGTTCGGCGACAAGCGCGCGCAAATAGCTGCCGGGGCTGGGTACCGGGGCCGCCGGGCAGCCGCTGGTCCGGCCACCAGCCGATGTCACCGCGTTGGACGTCCACTGCCGGAAATGAATCCGGTCTCCGGGGGGTATGCCGAGCAATTCGCAGATGACAGTGATCGCGAGCGGGTAGGCGAAGTCGGTAATGAGTTCCGCGTGGCCGCGTGACTGGATGCCGTCGATGAGCGAATCGGCGACCTGCTGCACACGCCCGCGCACCCGCTCCATCTGCTTAGCGGTGAAGCGGCCGGAGACCAGCCGGCGCAGCCGGGTGTGGTCCGGCGGCTCTCTGGTCAGCAGGTGCTCCCAACTCACCGCGATCCTCCAGCGGTCGGCCACGGTCGGTTTCGCGCCATTGCGGTACCACGGCCCGAGGGTCCCTGCTCAGCCGCGGGTCGGCCAGTGCCGCGCGGGCACCGTCGTACCCTGAGATCAGCCAGCAATGCAGTCCGTCTCGCAGCTTGAGGCGGCAAACTGGCTCCTCACGTCGAAGGCGCGCGTACGCGGGAAGCGGGTCGGCATCGCCATCCAGCCCCAGCAGCCTCACCTTCCGACACCCCCCGTTCACCATCCCGCCTCCTCCCGCACGTCAAACGCTAAGCCCACTGACAGGTGAAGGGACGGGCGTATGGCAGTGGCACCGGCTAACCTGCCCGATATTCTCCCCCCAGAGCGGGCGGGACCCCGAGCACGGCGACCGCCGCGTAAACAACGTTATTGCGGGGCTGCTGGTGTCGCGCTGCTACGGATGGGCCTGCGGCTGGTCGAGCACGGCGAACAGCAGCCCGCCGATCATGGCCATGTTCTTGTGGAACTGGATCCGCTGCAGCTTGCGGGCGGCCGGGTCCTCGATCGTCCAGTACGCGTGCCCTGCCAGGGTGGTGGGAATCAGCGAGCCGGCCAGGGCCAGGGCGGACAGGCGCGGGGCCCGCCCCAGCGCCAGGAGCGTGCCGCCCAGCACCTGCACGGCGGCGTTCCCCCGCACCACCAGCTCGTCGTCGGCGGGAAGCGGAACAATCTTGCGGACCCCGGCCAGCGCCGCGGCGGCCTGATCGACGCGCGCGCCTGGCGCTCGCAGGGCGTCGAAGCCGAGCAGGGCATAGGTGGATCCGGTAAGGATGCGGGCGGCAGGGCGCAATAGTGCCAGCATGCGCCGGGTCGTGGTCATGGCACCTCGATACGGGTCCGGGGAACCTCCTTCAGCAGGACTGTACGCGCCGGCATAAACGCGGAGGCGAGGGGCACATCATCTACGACCGCCACACAAGCCCCCGGGGATACCTGCGACGGGCTCCTCGGCCGGTCTGGGGTTATCGATCGTCGAGGCCATCGCCACCGCCCACGGCGCCAGCGTCGCCGCTCGCCCGCAACTGTCGTCATGCTTCCCGGCGCCAAGAGACTGATTGCCGAGCTTCCCGCAGACCGATGGGCCATCGTGACATCCAATGACCGCGAGGTAGCACTAGCTCGACTAAACGCCGCCGGTCTTCCGGTCCCTGCTGTTCTCGTGGCGGCAGAGGATGTCACAAATGGCAAACCTGATCCTGAGGGCTACCTAATGGCGGCCCAGCTATTAGCCTCGATCCACCGCGTAAATAGGGGTTCTGCCGGGCGCGCCGACGCGAAAGGTGCCCTCTGAACTGGGACGATGGGAGTTGCTAACGCTTCCATTCCCCAGATGGAGAGGACACCTCGCAAGTGCGATTGTTGCATGGGCTGGCGAAGATTCGCGCATCGTTTGATGACCCGAATCTCGTGTCGCGGGCGGGCCTGATCCCGGTGATGGCCCTGGCGCACCGGGCCGGCCTGGCCGCGCTGGCCGATGAGCATGTGGCCATCGCTGACCGGTGCGGGGTGAACGCGCACCTGAAGGTGCCGTGCCTGGTCGCCGGGATGGTCGCCGGGGCGGACAGCATCGACGACATGGACCTGCTGCGGCACGGCGCGATGCCGGCGCTGTTCGGCGGGATCCGGGCACCGTCCACGCTGGGGTCGTTCCTGCGCTCGTTCTCCTGGGGGAACGCCCGGCAGGCGGAGAAGGTGAGCCGGGAGCTGCTGGCGGACCTGGCCCGCCGCACGCCGCTGCTGCCCGGCAAGGACGTGGTGGCGTTCATCGACATCGACTCGATGCAAAAACGTGTCTACGGCCGCAAGAAGCAGGGCGCGGCGTTCGGCCATACCAAGATCGGGGGCAAGAGCCTGCTGGTGCGGGGGCTGAACGCGCTGGCCGCCACGATCAGCACGCCGCTGGCGGCGCCGGTGATCGCCGCCACCAGGCTGCGCGGCGGCAACGCGGGCTCGGCCCGGGGCGCCGCGTCCTTCGCCGCCGAATCGGTCAGCACCGCCCGCGCCACCGGATGCGCCGGGACGCTGGTGGTGCGGGCCGACTCGGCGTTCTACTCCGCGGCGTTCACCGGCGCGGTCCGCCGGGCCGGGGCGTTCTTCTCGGTCACGGTGCGGATGGACCCGAAGGTCAAGGCGGCGATCGCCGCCATCCCGGAGACCGCCTGGACGGCGATCCGCTACCCGCGGGCGATCTGGGATGACCAACTGCGCGGCCTGGGTGTCGGACGCCGAGGTGGCGGAGGCGAACTACATCGCCTTCACCTCCAAGAAGGGGCAGGCCATCACCGCCCGGCTGATCGTCCGCCGGGTCAAAGACCTCAACCGCACGGCCGCCCAGGGCCAGGGCGAGATGTTTCCCGTCTGGCGCTACCACGCCGTGTTCACCGACTCCCCTTTCGCGACCATCCAGGCCGAAGAACACCACCGCGACCACGCCCAGGTGGAACAGGTGTTCGCGGACTGGACCGACGGGCCCATGGCGCACCTGCCATCGGGCTCGTTTCCCGCGAACGCGGCCTGGCTCGCCTGCGCCGCCATCGCGCACAACGTGCTGCGCGCCGCCGGATCGCTGGCCAGCCTCGCCTACGCCAGGGCCAGGGGCGCCACGTTGCGCCGCGACCTCATCGACGTCGCCGCCCGGACCGCCCGCCACGGCCGCGGGCACATCACCTTGCACCTGCCCGAAGGATGGCACCGCGAGCAGGACTGGATGAGCCTCTTCGAGGCCGCCTGCGGCCCGCCCGCCCACGCGGCCTGACCAGCCCAGACACAGTCACGCATTCCCACGGCCCCAGCGGCCACCCGGCAAGCTGCCATCCAAGATCCCCGATCGGAACCGTGGACAAGCCGCAGAAAGGTGAGCGGCGGGAAAACCACGTCCCCTGCCATCCTCAAGATCACGTCCACTGGGCCATTGCCCCGCTACGCGATCATCTGAATTCGGGCGGTGGATGAATTAGGCGTGGAAGCCAGCGAAGAAAAAAGAGCCTGGCCCGTCGCGCAGCCACCGGCAGGCGCCTGGGCGGCGCTGGCGCTGCTGGCCCAACGGGAGGGCCTCGCGGCCGCGCGCGGCGACTGCGCCGCAGGCGAGGGCGTTCACCTGGGAGCACGGTCGCCACCTGGGTCCAGTGCAGGGCTACATCGACCGCATCGCACCCGAGCGCCGCCCTATGTTCGACCGGCTCCTCCGGTTGATCCTGGCGGTGCACCCCGGCGCAACTGTGGTCCTCGTCCTGCAAGACCTTTCCAAGCTCACTCGCCACGTTCGCCCGCCTGATGAGCACCAGGTTCGTGTCCAGGGGGGTCGCCAGCTTCAGCGGTGCCGACGGCCTCGGGAGCAACAACGCCGCCGGACCCAATGCCATGTAGATGAGGCTTCTGAGGCGTTCGGATGCTGGCGGTGTTGACTGGGCTGGCTGGCCGTGGGTTGTTTACGGAGAGTGAGGGCATTACGGCGGCCCGGATGTCGTTCCGGGCGACGGCCGGTTCCGCGACCGGCGGGTCTTGGGGTGCGAGAGGGATCGGGACCGGGAAGTGGCCGCGGTCAGGCGGCGGCGCAGACGCTGATCCGGGCGGCCGCGGCGGTGGTGGGCAGGCGCGGCCCGCCGGCCGGGAAGCCCAGCCGGGCCTTGGTCTTGCGTTCGCGGTGCCGGCCGCGGTCTACGTCGACGCGGCGGCGGGCCAGGCGGGCCAGGATCGCGGCGCAGTTCGCGCCGGTCAGCTTGGCGGGCAGGCTGGCGGTGGCCGCGCCGGTCCGGGCGGAGGTGATGACGGCGCGGCGGGCCGCGGTGAACGAGATCTCGCGCGGGTGGACGGTCTGGCCGGCCCGCTTGCCCTTCCGCGCCGGGAGCGCGACCGCGGCGGCGGCGCGGGCCGCCGCGCGGGCCAGCTCGACGGAGATCACCCAGGCGGCGTGCTCCTGGGCGATCAGGGCGGGAGACTGGGACCGGAGCATCGGCCCGGTGGAGGGCCCGGCGCCGCTGATCGCGGACTTTGCTTCCTTCAGGCAGGTTTCTGACCCTATCCACCGCCAGTGGTAAGCGCCGGCCAGCACATCCGCCGGGTAGGTGTCGTGGTCGTGCAGGTCGGTGATCAGGCAGAACAGCTCCGGGGCATCCTGCCCGGCGACGCTGACGGTGTACTCGATGACGCGGACGGTGAGGGTGACGCCGCCGCCGGTGATGCTGGCCAGGTAGGAGCCGTCGGGCGCGAAGCCCCCGGTCCGCCGCAGGGTGATGCCGTCCTTGACGCGGATCAGCACGTGCGTGCCGGTGGCGAGCATCCGCTGGATCCGGGGGGCGCCGGGGAAGTTCCTGTCCATGATCCAGATCCGGCCGGGGGTGAACACATGCGGGTAATCGCGCAGGGCCTTGTCCAGCAGGACCTGCTCGGCCTCGCCCTTGTCGCGGCTGCCGCGGCGGCGGCGCCGGACGGCCCGGTCACCACCGCCAGGGTCGCGCGGGTGGATGCGTGGCTGAGCCGCAGCTCGCGTAGCTGCGGGTAGGGGGAGGAGTCATCGGTGGTGCTGGCCGACCCGTACGCTTGCCGGTTCGCGTCGCTGTCGGGCACCCGGGTCAGCGACCCGTCGATCGAGCCGGTGTCCAGGTCCCCGACGGTGACGGCCCGGTGGTCATGCTCGCGGTGCCCGGCGTCGATGCCGGCCAGCAGCATGTCCCGCAGCTGTTCCACCGGGCCCGGGCCGAGCGCCTCCCGCCAGGTGCAGGCGACCGTCGCGGTCGCGACCCGGTACGGCTTGTGCCACGGCACGGCGGCCAGGTCCCCGAGCAGCGCGGCCAGCATTTCTGCGTAATCCGCCCCGGGCATCAAGGTCATCAGGAGGGTGAGCCGGATCGCGAGCGCGGCCGTCATCGCCCGCCGCGCCTTCCCCTTCACCTTGCCTTCCAGCGTCACCGACGCCGCCAGGGCGCCGATCGTGTCCGGCGTGCCGCACAGCGCGTCCAGTCGCTCCTCGGCCACCCCCAGGCGGACGTGATCGGCGGGGTGCCCGGCCGCCTGCACCCGCCCGTCGCGGCGGGCCACCGCGCGGGCGATGGCCACCGGCTTGCAGAACACCACCAGGTCACCGCCGCGGATCTGTCCCGCCCCGGCCGCGGTCAGCGCCGTCCGGCCGTCCTTGCCCGGGCCCCGCCGTGCCGGGGACGCCAGGTCCGCCACCCGGACCGCCACCATCCCGGCCCGGCCCAGCAGCCCCAGCGCGGCCTCCTCCCCGGCGGCGGGGATGACAGCAGGCGGCGTGTCAGGGCAGGATGACATGGGAGGCTCCCGGTCGGAGAAGCGGGTGACACTTCCTCTACTACCGGGAGTCCTTCACCTATGCCCGCATCTGAGCGGGCGTGTCACGTCTCCAACGGGCAGCGACGGCCCAGTGGTCACAATCTGAACCGCCTGCGGGCCGGGCCTCAGCTCCGCCAAGCGCCACGTAGAGTATAGAAATGGGCGCCCGGACCTGACGGAGCGGGCGCGTGGCCGGTAAGCACTGCAACCGAGGCAATAATCCCCGTGTCCCTATTACCGACGAGTTCCCACGCCCGCGCGATTCCCACGAGCAGCGACGTAACCAGGGCATAGCCGATCATTTGCACGGGTCACTGCGGCGAGGGCCCGTGATGACAGCAATGCCGCTAACAAGCTCGGTGCCGAAGATCAGCAGGAGCAGGGCAAGCAGCCCGAGCTGCCGCCACCGCTCCTGGTGCAGCGTCGACGGGCTGGTCAGGATGGATCGCACTCCCGCGGCGGTGAATAGGATCCCGCTGACACCCAGCACGGCAGCCGGATACCCGGACATTGATATCGGGCACGAGGCCGTAGAGCGAAACCGCCAGCGCATTAGTAAACGCCAGCAGGGCGGCGGCAGCCCGGACCTGCTGAATGACAGGCGGCCCGGAAACCGGGTCCCGGCGCGGCGCAACAGATATGGCGACAAACAGCAATCCCGTCAGCGCACCCGCCGAGCCGGCGATCGCCGCGAAAAGCTCCCGGTAAGTCCCTAGCACCACCGCGCCCACAGTACCCGCGCAACCGGCGCTGCGTTCAGTCATGTCCACGCCGGCTGCGACATCGCCTACCCACAGGCCAGAGCCGCAGAGAAGTTGTCACACGTGGCAGGGCGCAAGAGTGCCCCCAGCAACTGGCCCCAGGCGTTCGGAGTTACCTCGTTGCCGTCGGCGAGCGGGTTGAGCGGCATCGATTGCGATCCGCACGTCTGAGAACTCATCACGGTGGAGCGTTATGTAGCGGCGGTGGCGGAGCAAGGTAAGCATCCGGGCGTTGTCTAACAGGATGTCGGCTTGCAGGTTAGGCACGCCTCGTGCCGCCGCGGCGGCGGCAATGGCGTCGAGCAGGTAGCGTCCTAGCCCCCGCCCTCGCCAGCCAGGGGCAATAGTGAGGGCGAATTCACCGTCGCCGTCCGGCAGGATGGCGTAGCCCGCCTCGGCAACCAGCGCATCCTCGGGGCCGGAAACGACCGCGACCAGGCGATACCCGCCCTCATCCGCAGCCCGGGTCATCTGCTCAAGGAACTTACGAGCCGGATGGCACAGATTGAAGAAGCGGTGGTGCCGGTCCTCATCGGAAAGACCCCGGAACAGCGCGTCGAGCCCCTCGACGTCGGCCTCCGTTACAGTCCGCACGGTAAGGGACGGGCTCGCGGGAAGGTTCAAGGTGCCGAGGACGCCATCGGCGGCGTCAGCACCGTGTTGAGCTTGAGCTAGCAATGTGCACTCCTTCGGTGTCGGGCGTGTGCTGCTGCTCTGAGCCTGCCGGTGCACCCTTGTGGGTCGATTGCGCGCCGATTGAGTGCCCGATGAACCGGCGTGGTGTCGCCTGCCCGCTGGCAAGTCATCGCTGATCGGGAGGAACAGAGCGAGCGGCACACGACAGGAGCGAGACGACGCCTATCTGCGAAGCTCCATCTATGAGCTTTCACCGCAGCGACGATGGACCCTTGGCGATCCTCACTCTGGATCATGGCGAACTCAACCTCTTCGACCCGATCGTGATCGACTCCCTCGATGCGGAGACGCGAGAGCTGGCTGCGAATCCTCCACGCGGGCTGCTCATCCGCGCTGAAGGACGCGTAGTCTCAGGCGGCGTTGACGTCAATATGTTCCAGGGGCTCACCCCGGACGCTGCCGAGCAGCTGTGGCAACGCTTGCTCGAGATCATCTGGCGCATTGAGGAGCTGCCGTGCCCGACGATGTTCGCCAGTCACGCGCTGTGTCTAACAGCCGCGTTCGAGCTCAGCCTCGCGTGCGACTTGCTTCTCGCAGCTCAATCGGCCAAGTTCGGCCTGGTCGAGGTGGTTGTCGGACTGACCCCGTCAATGGGCGGTCCCCAGCGCCTAACGGAGCGTGCCGGGGCTGCGCGAGCTAAGCAGCTCATCTACACCGGTGGGCTGTTCGACGCGGCAACCCTAGAGCGGTGGAACGTGGTCAACCGGGTGTGGCCCGACCAGAGCTTCGCCGCAGCGGCTCACGCCTTCGCGCTGCGCCTTTCCAACGGCCCCACGCAAGCCCACGCAGCCACCAAGCAGATCGTGCGTACGCAGGTCGAGCAGGGAACGCACGCCGCCGACGCGATCGTGCCTGAAGTGTCTTCCCGGCTGTTCGCTACCGAGGACCTGAGGAACGCAGTTGCGTCCTTCCTGCGAGATGGTCCGGGTCGGGCAAGGTACGAAGGCCGTTAATTTATTGATCAGCCGCCAGGTTGCCGGTCGACCACCAGACGCCACCGCCGTCGCGGCCCGGGACGCCGCCCTTAAGATCTAGTCGGTCATGCCGGCGGTGCTCATCGCTGCGACCGGTTCGGTCGTCATGGACGCCGAGGACACCCCTTACGGCCGCCTCGCCGTCGTGACGGACCCCACGGGCGCCCAGTTCAAGCTGCGCACTCCGAGCCAGTAGACGCCCCAGCCTGCGGTGGGAGCAGTTCCCCGCCCCCTCCCGGCGGTTCCGCGGCGCCGTCGACGCCGGTTCGCTCATCGCTCGCGTTCAGGCACTGCGGCCGAGCAGGCCCAGCAATCGGACGTCGTCCGGGGCGTCGGGGCCGGCGTCGATTCGTGAGCCGAACATGCCCGACCCCGCCACCAAGTCGGCGTTCGCTTCCGTCCAGGGAAGCAGCAGCGCGACGGCGCCGGGGTCGAGCGCGTCGTCCTGCCCGGTCGCCCGGCCGAGGTCCCAGCCGTGTATGGCGAGGTCGGCGGTCAGCTGTATGGCGTACTCCTGCCCCGGGGCGTCGCCGAAGGACAGATGCACGGTCCGCTCGAGGGCGTCCGGTTCCGCCACCACCGCGTGTGCCTCCTCCAACGAGGAGGCCAACAACCCCGGCCACGTCGAAGCGTCGTCGCCCATGAGGTCTCCATCGAACCGGTCACCGACCTGCGCGATCGTCAGGCCTGCGAACACCGGGGGCACCCAGCGCTGCTCGTATAGCAGGTGATGGACCAGCGTCCGCACATCCCACTCCGAGCAGGGAGTGTCGTCATGCCACTGTTCCGGGCCCACGCCCGCGACCAGCGCCGCAAACCGGCGCCCGCAGCGGCCGTGCAGCTCGACGAGGTCATCCACCATGCGCTTTCTCCTGATCGGCCGACGTGGACGTAGGAACCCATCCTGAAGCGAATGTTTGCATACGACGATCCAGGGCGCGGCGCCCGCCGTCCCGGGCGACCCGCGCTGGTGGCGTTCCAGCCGTATCAAGGATGCGGCCTTGTCGCTCTTCAATATCAGGTACGAGGGACGGAGGACCGTAATGGCTCTCAGGACCGTCAGCCGCGCTGGCGCACGGACGGTTGAGGTGGCCGCCGAAGAAGGCATGGGCACGAAGCTTGGGAGACACCGGTCGTTGTGGTATACGGTCCTCGGGCTGGGAATTCCGGCGGCGGCCTTCTTTATGGCCTGGAGGTTGCATGGAGTAACCCGAGCACCTACCGCATCGACGGCCAATGGGGCGCCTTGACTGGCCTGTTCATTCTGGCACTTGCTATCGAGCGTGTCCTTGAGCCGTTCAGCCGGAAGCTCGGACCGGACACGACGAAGCTTAAGGCGGAAAGAGACAAGAAGCTCGGGGACCTCGGCGGTCCGCCAGCGTATGGCGGGAATAAGACCGCCGCGGATTTCCAGAGCGCGGTTGAAATGAGCAGGCGCCTCACGGCGGTCGTCACGTGGGGTGTGGCGACGGGTCTTGCCTTCGTCCTGTGCGCCGAGCTGAATATCACACTCTTGCAGGCCGTCCGTGGCAACAGCTCCGGGCAGCCGCCGTTTTGGGCCGACCTGCTGGTCACCGGTCTTGTCGTTGGGGCCGGCACAAAGCCGCTGCATGACCTCGTCTCCGATATCGAGCAATGCAAAGACGACAAGAACGACCCGCCGCAGGCCGGCGGTAATCTGGGTCCAGCCTGCGCACCGAGATCAGGCACAGTCCGAGGTCGCGTACCTTGATCAGCACTCCGTGCAGCGCTCGCTGATCGGGCAGCGGCCCGCAGATAACCGTCTGGCCGCCCTCGGTGGTGACCTGGAGGCCCTCGAACCAGGCCGTCCAGCGCTGGTCGAGGACTCCGTCGAGGCGGATTTCGTAGCGCGCCGGCGACTGCGCGTCGCTCATGCCCGGCCCCCAGGCCCGTTGGGCCGGACATTTTCCCGTGCCGCCGGCGGGCGGCCCCGGGCGCCGCCGGTGGCGTTCTTCCTCTTGGGGGTGGAGTCTTCCGCGGCAGCAATGCGGCACGGAAGTGCTGTCCGGCGGGCATGCTCGGGGGTTACGCGGAACATGCCGGGGAAGGTGGGATGCGGAACATGCCGGGGAAGGTGGGACAGGGCTGAGGGCCGCGAGATGCGGTGGGCCGGCTCGGTGACAGCGCGGGCGATCGCGGTGGCCAGCCGGTTACTAGCAGGGGTTCTGCTGGCCGCGGCACGGACGTTCGCTGGAGGCGCAGAGCGTGCAGGTTCCCGATGGCTGAGCCGCCCGCGATGGCCGCATCGACGCTGGCCGCGCTTGAGCGGGATGTCTTGCTGGCCACCAAACTGCATGTGCCCGGGCTGCAGCAAGACTTCGTGCCGCGCGCACGGCTGGCGGAACGGCTCGATGAAGGGCTGGGCCGGGGGCTGGTGCTGGTGTGCGCACCGGCCGGATACGGCAAGACGGTCCTGCTGGCCGACTGGTCCCGGCGCGGCCCGCGGCCGGTGGCCTGGCTGTCGCTGGACTTTGGCGACAACGATCCGGCGCGGTTCTGGCGTCACGCGGTGGCCGCGCTGGACCGGGCGCGGCCGGGGACCGGCGGGCGGGTGGGCCCGCTGCTCGGCCCTCCGGCTCCGCCGTCGTTCGAGCCGCTGGTGACCGCCCTGATTAACGAGCTGGCCGCCCAGCCCAACGCGGACGATGTGCTGCTGGTGCTCGACGACTACCACCTGATTGGCTCCCAGCCGGTGCACGCGTCACTGAGGTTCCTGCTTGAGCACCGGCCTGCCGGTCTGCAGGTGGCGCTGTCCAGCCGCGCTGACCCGCCGCTGGCGCTGGCGCGGCTGCGGGCCCGCGGCCAGCTGGCCGAGCTGCGTGCCGCCGACCTGCGGTTCACCGAGGACGAGGCGGCAGCGCTGTTGCAGCAGGTGGCGGCCGGCCCAAGCGTGGCCCTGCCCGATGCAGACGTGGCGGCGCTGGCGGCGCGGACCGAGGGGTGGGCGGCCGGGCTGCAGCTGGCCGCCCTGTCGCTGCGGGGGCAGGCAGATGTGGCCGGGTTCGTGGCGGCGTTCACCGGCAGCCACCGTTACGTGCTGGATTACCTGGCCGAGGAGGTGCTGGAGCGGCAGGGCGAGTAGGTTCGTGCGTTCTTGCTGGAGACCTCGGTGCTGGAGCGGCTCAGCGGCGAGTTGTGTGATGCGGTCACCGGGCGCACCGGCAGCCAGGCGCTGCTGGAGCAGGTGGAGCGGGACGGACTGTTCCTGGTGCCGCTGGATGAGGTACGCGGCTGGTGGCGCTACCACCACCTGTTCGCCGACCTGCTGCGCGCCCGCCTGCACGGCAAGCAGCCCGGCCGGGTTGCGCAGCTGCACGGCTACGCTGCTGCCTGGTACCAGGAGCACGGGCTGCCCGATGACGCCATACACCACGCGGCGACCGCCGGGGAGATGACCAGGGCCGCCCGGCTGATCGAGCAGAACTTCGACGAGGTCTACTACCTGCGCGGCGAAGCGGCGACGATCCAGCGGTGGCTTTCGGCGCTTCCCGCCGACCTGGTCCGCTCCCGCCCCCGGTTGTTGCTGGCGCAGGCTTTCCTGGCAACCGGGCGCAGCAGCCGCGTGGAGGCGGTAGAAGAACTGGTCGACGCGGCCGAGCGAGCGTCTGCAACGGCGGCCGCTGAGCCCTTTGAGCCTAGTGCTGGCCGGGCCGGCAGCCTGCTGGTGAACGTCCCCGCGCTGATCCCGCTGCATCGTAGCTATCTCGCCGCACTCCGGGGTGACGCCGAGGCCACGGCCGCGTTCGCCTCGCGGGCCCTGGCCGAGAGCGGCGAGGGCGAGCGGCTGCTCGACTTCGCCCGGTGGAACCTGGCCGTGGCCGAGCGGCTCCGCGGCCGGCTCGCGGAGGCCGAGCGCGGATCCGCGTCTAGCCTGGCCGGGTGGCAGGCGGCCGGCCTGTTCGCGGTGGCTGCGTGGCACGGGTATGAGCTCGCCCAGATACAGCGTGCCCAGGGCCGCCTGGACGCGGTGGTCCGGACCTGCCGGCAGGCATTGGAGACCACCGCGGTGCCCGGTCGGCTGCCTGCGCCGACCGCAGGCCCGGCGTATGTGGGTCTGGCCGAGGTGGCTTACCAGCGGAACGAGCTCGGCACCGCGCTCCAGCACGTCACCAAGGGGGTCGAGCTGTGCCGGCGGTTCGCCTTCACCCCGCCGCTGGCTGCCGGCCTGGTGATGTTGGCGTGGATCCGGCAGGCAACGGGTGATCCTGCCGGGGCCCGGGAGGCGATGAGCGAGGCCCGGCAGGCCGCGCCAGGCCCGGCTGGCCTGCTCAACCCGGTTCCCGCGCAGCGGGCGCGGCTGCAGCTGGCCCAGGGCGGCGTGGCCGCCGCCGCCCGGTGGACGCAGGAGAGCGGCCTCAGCCCGGACGACCAGCCCGGCTACGCCCGGGAGGCGGAATATCTGGTGCTGGCCCGGGTTCTGCTCGCCCAGGACCACTTCGGCCCGGCGCTTGCGCTGCTGGACCGGCTGCACGCCGCGGCGGCCGCCCAGGACCGGACCGGCAGCGTCATCGAGATCGGTGCCCTGCGAGCGCTGGCGCTGGCGGCCAGTGGCCAGGACGCAGCCGCGGTGGCCGCCTTGGCCGGGGCGCTCACCTCAGGCTGCCCGCAAGGCTATGTGCGGGTCTTCGCCGACGAGGGGCCGCCGATGGCCGCCCTGGCTGGCAAGCTGATCGCGGGCTGCCGGGCCGGCCGGGCCGCGGAAGTCCCGCTGGGCTGCCTGGCCCGGCTCCAGCGCGCGTTCGGCACAACGCAGTCCGCACCGGACCCAGGGCAAAGAACTGCCGCAGTACCAGGCATCGTTGAGCCGCTCACTGCTCGCGAGCTGGAAGTGCTGGGGATGCTGGCCGCGGGCCGGTCGAACCAGGCCATCGCCACTGAGTTGGTGGTCACTGTCGACACCGTCAAAAAGCACGTCAGCCATGTGCTGGACAAGCTCGGTGCGGCCAACCGCACCCAGGCCGCCGACCGGGCGCGCCAGCTGGGCCTGATCCCTTAACGCGGGCCCCTCCCCCGCGTCGCCGGCACCTTCGTGCCGCAGCCCGACGCCGAGGATTCCACCCGCCATGTCCACTTTCGGGTGACGCCCGCCGCGGCACCGCCTCATAACGTCGGGGTGTCCGGCTACCCGGGAAGGAGCACACGATGCGGATCTTCGTCGTGGGGGCGGCGGGTGCTATCGGCGCCCGGCTCGCTACCCAGCTCATCGATCACGGTCACCAGGTGATCGGGAGCCATAGGTCACCCGGGAACGCCGGGCCGGTACGGGGGCTCAGTCCCGGGCCGGCAGCGCTCGGCCAGCCGGCGCGCGTGCGGCCCCGCATCGCGGGGAGTTGCTGATGCCGGTCGGATACTTGTGGACGGTCGCGGCCGTGTCCTGGGGCGTGGCGTGCGCGCTCACCCGGTGGCCCAGGCTCGGCTCGTTCTCCGCAATCCCCGCGCTGGTGGTCAGCGAGCTGCCGTTCCTCGTGGGGTATTTTCTGGTCGCGTCGACGGTGCTCGCGCTCGCCGACGGCGACCTCGGCTCCCCGGCCGGCGCCGCCGCCGCCGTTGTCGCGCTGCTCGCCCTGGCCGGCCTCGTGGTCGTGGTGTGCCGCGCGCTGCGCGCGCACGCGGCGTTGCGCAACACCGGCAGGCCGGGGCGGCCGTGGGGCCGGATCCTGCGCGCCCCGTTCTTCCCGGGCCGGCTCGACGTGGTCCGGGTGCGCGGCCTGGCCTACGGCGCCGGGCCGGACCGCGCGCTGGACGTCTACCACCGCCGTGACCGGCCTGCCGGCGCGCCGGTCCTGCTGCACTTCCATGGCGGCGGTTTCTATTCCGGCAACAAGGCCCGCGAAGCGCGGCCGCTGATCCGGCACCTGGCCAGCCGGCGCGGTTTCGTCTGCGTGAGCGCGGGCTACCGGCTGCAGCCGCACGTAACGCTGGCCGACCAGGTAGCCGACGTGCGCGACGCGATCGCCTGGGTACGGGCTCATGCCGCGGAGTTCGGCGCCGGGCCCGGCGCGCTGTTCCTCGCCGGCAGCTCGGCCGGGGCGAACCTGGCGATCCGGGCGGTGTGCGACGGCGAGGCCGGCATCGCGGGCCTGATCTGCCGCTACGGCTACTACGGCGGCCTCGCGCCGCGCGGTGACCTGCCGCCCATGCTCATCGTGCACGGCGACAAAGACCCGCTATCAGCGGCGGACGTACGGGCCTTCGCGGAGCGGGCCCGCGCGGTGTCGGGCCGCCCGGTCAGCTACGCCGAGCTGCCCGGCGCGCACCACGACTTCGACCTGTACGAGTCCATCCGGTCGGCCGCGGTCAGCCAGGCAGTGGAGCAGTTCGCCGCGAGGGTCAGCGCGTTCTCCGACGCAAATCATCAGGACCGGCAGCCCGACCAAGACTCATGACCGCTTGATAACGGTTGCGGGCACTCGGCGCGGAGGCGCGGGTGTGCGCGCCGCCGGACTTCGCGGAACGGCTGGCCGGTGCCGGCGTGCCGCTGGTGCCGGCCGGCCCGCCGGTGCGCCCGATGGTGACCGGGGCGCCGCTGCCGGCGGCGGACCTACCCCGGCGCGGCCGAGTTGGTCGCCGCGCAGTTCGACGCGGTCGCCGCGGCGGCCACGAACCACACGGGATCGTCGAGCCAGGAACCAGAACTGCCCGAGTAGCCAGTTACCAATCTGAAACACGTGATCGGCCCTCCAACACGAGCACTAAAACGTCCCCCTCCAGCGGAGATTTACCGGGCCGCCACGGTCAAACCACCCGAATGCGTCTGCCTGCTTGGACCCCCCTTGCGCTAGGTGGTACAGGCGCTAAGAGGTAGGAGAGACGGTGGACGAGACGCGTAGGCACAGGACTCCTGACATTGCCATCCGCTGACGTATCGTTACACCGATTGTGATCTGCGAGTTTGCCTGATTTTCTTGCTGTTTCAGACCGCCTCCCGGCCGCCTTTCCGCTAAAATTGATGCAACACGTTTGGCCGATTCTCCGGGAGGTGCGATGGCAGCGCGGCTGGCGCAGGCGCCGCTGCCGTGGCTTCCGGAGGGCGCAGTCGAGGCGGCCCCGGGGGTCGGGTTCGTGCTCGGCGAGGACGGCAGCGGGCAGGCGTGGGTGCACGGGATGATGACGTTCGCCTGGGACGCCGGGGATGAGGTGCTGCGGCGGCTGGCGGCGGTGCAGCTGGCCACCGGGCTGAGGGCAGCGTCGGTGCGGCAGGTGGCGGACGCGCTCGGGACCGCTGCTTCGACGGTGTCGCGGTGGGCGGCGGCGTACCAGCGTGACGGGCTGGATGGCCTGGTCCCGGAGGGGCGCGGGCCGAAGGGGCCGTCCCGGCTGACCGCGGAGCTGGTCACCCGGATCCGCCAGCTGCGCGCGGACGGGCTGCCGATGGCGAAGATCGCCGCCGTGTGCGGGGTGTCGGAGTTCAGCGTGCGGTGCGCGCTGGGCCTGGTCGCGGAGCGCCGGGAGGCGATCGCCCGGCTCGCCGGGGACATCCCGGCCCGCAACGGCGGCGGTGAGCAGCCAGAGGAGCCGCGGGACCACATCGGCGGCGCGGCGGCAGAAGAAGAAGAAGAAGAAGAAGAAGAAGAAGAAGAAGAAGTGCTGCCGGTGCTGCCGGATCCGGTGCCGCGGGAGGCGGAGCGGGTGCTGGCCCGGTTCGGGCTGATCGGGGAGGGCGCGGAGCCGGTGTTCACGCCGGGCGGGCGGTACCCGCTGGCCGGGCTGCTGCTCGCGCTGCCCGCCCTGGACGGCACCGGGCTGCTGCAGTCCGCCCGCGCGGTCTACGGCCGGCTGAGGAACGGGTTTTACGGGCTGGAGACGGTCCTGGTGCTGCTGGTGTTCCTGGCGCTGCTGCGCGAGCCGCGCGCGGAGGGCGCCACCCGGGTCCCGCCCGCGGCGCTGGGCCGGGTGCCCGGGCTGGACCGGGCGCCGGAGGTCAAGACGATCCGCCGCAAGCTCGGCGAGCTCGCCGCCGCCGGGAAAGCGGCGGCCCTGCAGCTGGCGGTCGCCCGGTACCACGCGGACAGCAGGCCGGACGAGCTCGGGTTCCTCTACATCGACGGGCATACCCGGGCGTACTTCGGCACCCGCGAGGTGCAGAAGATGCACATCGCCCGGATGAAACTGCCCGGCCCGGCCACCGAGGAGACCTGGGTCACCGGCGCGTCCGGGGACCCGCTGCTGGTCGTGATGGCCGAGCCGTCATCGTCGCTGGCCGCCCAGATCAAACAGCTCCTGCCGCAGCTGCGCGCGATCTGCGGCCCCGGCAGCCAGCCGGTGCTGTGCTTTGACCGGGGCGGCTGGTCCGGCGACCTGTTCGCCTGCATCATCGACGCCGGGTTTCACCTTCTCACCTACCGCAAAGCCGGGGCCGGCAAGGAGATCCCCGCCATCGAGGACGAGAAATTCACCGCTGTCATGCTCACCGGGGACGACGGCCGCGCCCGCGCATACGACCTCGCCGGCACCGACGTCCAGATCACGGTCACCAGCGGGGAGCGCAAGGGACGCGTCCTGGACCTGCGGCAGGTCACCCGCCGCGACAAGGGCAAGCAGGTGCACGTCCTCACCACCCGCAGCCCCGGCGAGCTGCCCGCCGCGGCCGTCGTCTACCGGATGGGGAACCGGTGGCGGGAAGAGAACTACTTCCGGTACGCCCGGTGGCACTTCGCGCTGGATGCCCTTGACAGCTATGCCGTCACTCCCGACGGCCAGCGGATGGTCCCGAACCCGGCGAAGAAAACCGCAGCCACACAGGTGAAAGCGGCCCGCAAAGCGCTCGCCGCCGCCGAGGCCACCCGGCAGCGCACGCTGGACAAGCTCCGCAGCCCCGCCCCCGGCGCCACCGCCGTCATCACCAACTCCGACCTCGCCAGGCTGGGCAAACCCGTCGATGCCGCCCGCCGCAAGCTCCAGGCCGCGCAGGACCAGGCAAAGGCCATCCCCGCCAAGATCCCGCTCACCGAGCACAACCCGGATATGGTGCGGCTCGACACCGAGACCAAGCTCCTCACCCACGCCATCCGGATGGCCGCCTACAACAGCGAGATCACCCTCGCCCGCGCCCTGACCGCCGACGAAGCCTGCGCCATCATCCGCGAAGCCTTCACCACCAGCGGCGACATCATCCCCGGCGACCGAACGCTGACCGTCCGGCTCGACCCGCTATCCGCGCCCCGCCGCACCCGCGCCATCGCCACCCTCTGCGGCAAGCTCAACGCCGCCGGCGCCCGCTACCCCGGAACCAGCCTCGCACTCCGCTACGAGATCAAGCCAGACGTTGCATAAACGATCCCGCTATGTCAGGAGTCCTGAGGCACGAACCCGGCAAAGACCATATGGCCACCCAGCTCGGGGACCGGCCCCCCGACTCGCAAAACACGCAGACATCCGCTCGCGGCGCCGCTTTACCGGCGCCAGATGACATTCTGGCGGCGGCGCTTCGGCTGCGACAAAATGTCAAACAGATCACTACAGAAGAATTCCACTGGCAAGACTCTCATTACGACGGCAACTCCAGATTCGGCCGCGAACTGCTCTTTCTCATTGCTAACAACGAATGGGCCAGCGCCACGTCTGAGACGGTCAATATCTCTCGGTCCGACGCCGTGGACACCAGCATCAAGCTCGACATCGACCTGGAGCAGATCACCCATGAGGCGTTCCGCAATGGCGCCAACCAGCTGTGGCTGCCGCTGCTGGTGCTGCCCGCTCCCAAGCGCGGCGCGCAAGCCGAACGGCAACACTCAGGACGCGGCAGCCGTAAAGCCCACGGACCGGCGCCGAGATGGATCCCGGGCCTGTTCGACAGAGTCTTCCGCCTGTTCACGAAGCCGCCGCGGCAGACCGGTGAGCCCGATCCGTTCGCTACGCTCACGGTGACCGGGGCCGCTGGAGAATTGCTGTCCATGCTGCCCAATGCCGAAGTCCGGCATCGGATCGCGGCGGCTATGGCCGAAATCATCGTCAACATGGCGGCGGTCCGA
This sequence comes from uncultured Actinomycetota bacterium, assembly GCA_963727015.1. Taxonomy (GTDB): domain Bacteria; phylum Actinomycetota; class Actinomycetes; order Streptosporangiales; family Streptosporangiaceae; genus DATFVJ01. Next base: position 256,321 of record CAVSEV010000016.1, read on the forward strand.
TGGCCCGGGCCAGAAAGGGAGCGCCCAGCGGCGGACCGGGACCAACGATTGGTGTTGTCCGCCGCGATCTACCGCCTACTGCGCAGCGGCCCAGCCGAGTCCTCTGCCTCTGGGCACTCCAGCACCGCGCGGCATGGCAGGCCCGACCCCGGCACACCTGCAGACCCAGCCACAAGCGCCGTATTGACCGACCCGCCCGCATCCGGACGGATTAGAGACGCCAAGGAGGCACTTAGCACACTGCTTGACTGCTACATCCACCAGTACGAGCTTCACCCTCCCGCCGCCCATTTGGATCAATCGGACCCGTTGGGCGAATTCGGGCCACTTGCCTACGATCCCCCGCCCCAGCAGGGCCATGAGCAGGCGCGGCCGGCGGACGAGCCGGGTCGCGACCCATTCTCGCCCGTACTGACAATGCGTGCGGTGCAGGTGCTCGAAGCGTTCACCGAGGCAGTTGTGGTGGTCGTGGCGGTCGACCGAGACCGCACCCCCACCGTGCTGACTGTGCGGGCACCGACCCGGCGTCTGCGCCCGAACACAGCGCTGACACTGGGCCGGCCGCGTGCGCGGATGTTGATCGACCTGCTCCTGCCGTCGGCCGACGCCGACCGGCAAGTGCAGGTCAACCTGCCCGACGGCGTCTCCCTCGACGTCCCCGGACCCCCTACACCTCCGGCACGCCTAACGATTGAAGTGCGCTGGCCGGGCCCATTCCACCATTTGCGCGCGCTCATGACGCAGTTGCCCGGCACAGATACCGACGGCAGGCTAGTACCACTGCGGCAGTGCCTGGCCGATCTGGCAGCCGCCAAGGCCGACGCCGCACGGGAAGCGCTACGCTGGCCGCAGCCGCAGCACATCACCTGATCAGTACCGAGGTCCAGCTCCCGGTGCCATCACCGCCGGTCGCCGACGGCGACCGGCACTGGGCACGCGTACGGATTGGCCTGCGTGACGCGGACATCCGCTACCTGGCCCCGTTGCTGGACACGATCAGAAGACAGGCTGAGGATAATCCCCATTGGGATGTGCGAGTTCAGGTCGTTCCAGAGCGGGGACCTCGCGCCATCACGGCCAGCGGGTCCGCGACACCAGCCGCAACGGCACATCCCCTGCTGGCCTGCGACATAGATGTCGTGGGCGAGGCGGGCAGCGACGACAGCGAGAGCGAGAGCGACCACGCTCGAGACTGGCGTGTGCTGGCGCTATGCGCTGACGCGCGCAGCAACATCGAAAATGATGTGCTCAACTGGCTGACTGATCAGACAAAGCAGGGTGGGCTCTGCCTGGCCGCGGTGACCTTTGCAATCCTGCACGGAAAGTCAATCATCTTGATGCTGGGACACCAGCCGGGAGGACAGGCTGCCGGTGAAAGCCTCCCCAAGCCTGACGGAGCCTGCGCGAGGGCGCACCTTCAAGTGCTGGTAGACGAGTGGCAGAGCAAGGTGGAGCTGGGCAGCGCCGGGCCGGAGTCGCTGCTCCGGGTTCAGATCCGTTCACAGGACCGGCCAGGCGCACTCCTGGACGTGCTCCGATCGCTGGACCGGACTCTTAGCGAAGAGCTACAGCTAACGCCCGAGGGCCCGCAGATCAGCGTTTGGCATGCACTGAACCAGGTGGTGCAGGGACAGGTGGCCTACAGCCGGCTGACCATCCGGATTCCTGCCGGGCATGGCGGAATAGAAGCCTGGGACGATTCCAAAATAAAGGACATCGAACGTGCCGTGCGGCAGGAGGCCGCAGCCAGCGAGGCGGCCGCGGCGCGCACCTCCCCTAATCCGTTTAGTGATGGACTGGGCGCAGGGGCGGACCCGGTGATCACCATCAACCTCATCAAGGCACCGGCCAGGACCGATTGAACCAGCCACGGTCACGCGGCGCGTGGCGGCGGCCGCGCAGCCGCGCCGCGGATGGAGGTCGTGCACCGGCTGGCGCGGGCGGCGCTCGTGGGCAAGCTGGAGCAGGTCACTGCCCCGATCGTGGATTCGAGCCCAGCCGGGATCCGCGGCCTGCCGCGGTCGTCAGCAGGGGATGATCGCGGGCCGGTGGGCAGTGGCCGCGGCGAGCCGCCCCAGGTCATCAGAATCACTTGTCAGGATCCGGTCGCCGGGCGCCGCCAGGAGCACCACAGTGGCGTCGATCGCGTCAGCGGTGCCTGCTGCGGCCAGCAGGACGCCAGCGGCCCGGCCGTCCTCGTGCCGGACCGGACGGACGTCAACCGCGCGTAGCAGCCGGGCCAGATTGGCCTGGCAGCCCAGGCGGTCGCGCCAGACCTGGGCGACCACCATGGCGTTGCTGCGCAGTTCCAGCCCGTCTTTCTCGGCCACTCGCAGCCGGGCGATCGTCGCCCGGTCGTCGCGGTCGACGGCCACCAGGGCCCCCGCGTCCAGGACCAGCGCGCTCACCCGGCTGTATCGCTCGCAGGCACGCCGAGCTCCCGCTCAGCCCGGGCAATCTCCTCGGGGGTGAGCACGCCATGCTCAGCCTCCCAGCCGGCCAGGAACTCAGCCAGCGCCTCGGCCCGCAGCTTGCTCGCAGCTGCCTCGGCCAGCCACGATGACAACGGCTTGCCCGCCTGGGCAGCGGCAGATCTGACGGCGTCACCGAGTTCTGGATCGAATGAGACACTCAGCTTGTCGACTTTCACGCAACTATCTTACCGCAGTAGTTCATACCATGGTAGCAACACGTTCTCCGGAACACGGCACGCGGCGGCTCAGCTCCGGCAAGAAGAACTCACCGCCGAAGGTAGTGAGCAAGCCTTGATGGCGCCCGCTCGTAGCTTGACGCGAGGGAGACGGCGCGTTTCGGGCTGGGCAAGCGATCGTGATGCCGGCGAAGGCGCCGCATCCGGCGCCTCCCGATAGGTTGCTGGCAGTGCCCAGCGTGAACGTCAGGAGAGCGCCGATGGCTGCCTGGACCACCGAAGACATTCCCGATCAGTCGGGCAGGACCGCGATCGTGACGGGCGCCAACGCCGGGCTGGGGTACCAGACCGCGGTGCAGCTGGCCCGCACGGGCGCCCATGTGCTGCTCGCCGCCCGTGATCCCGGCCGGGGCGCCGCAGCGCTGGAGCGGCTGCGCGCCGAGGCCCCGGCAAGCCGCGCCGAGCTGGTCCCGCTCGACCTGGCCGACCTCGGCTCGGTGGAGCGTTTCGCCACAGCCTTCGCCGCCCGCGGCCATGGCCTGGATCTGCTGGTGAACAACGCCGGCGTGATGGCCGTTCCGAAAAGGGAGACCACCGCGCAGGGCTTCGAGCGGCAGTTCGGCACCAACCACCTGGGCCACTTCGCCCTGACCGGGCGGCTCCTGCCAGCGTTGCTGCAGGCTCCGGGCAGCCGCGTGGTCACCGTCAGCAGCAACCGGCACAAGCAGGCCAATGGCATCGACTTTGACGATCTTCAGGGCACGCGCCGCTACGGCCCGTGGCGGGCATACGACCAGTCCAAGCTGGCCAATGCCATGTTCGTCCTCGAGCTTGACCGGCGGGTGCGCGCCGCGGGCCTGAGTGTCGTGCCGGTGGGCGCCCATCCCGGGTTCGCCGCCACCAACTTGCAGGTCACCGGCCCCCGGTCAGGCGGGGCCAACCTGGCCGCCCGCGCGATGGGCGTGGCGACCCGGTTGCTCGCCCAGCCGGCCCGCGACGGCGCGCTGCCGACGCTTTACGCGGCCACCGCGCCAGGAGTGCGGGGCGGCCAGTATTTCGGGCCTGACGGCCGGGGTGAGATGCGCGGCCACCATCCCAAACAGGTGGCATTCTCCGCCGCCGCGCACGACCAGGCCTCAGCGGCCCGGCTGTGGACGGTGTCGGAAGAGCTGACCGGGGTCACGTTCGAGGCGCTCGCCGGCCGCTAACGCGCGATTCACGCCGCAGTACTGGGTCACTCCGCGTGAGCCGTTCGGGATCATTTTTCTTAACGGCTGCCGCAGGGCGCGTCACGGCGCAGGCGGCGGTTCCCTAGGGTCGCCCCCCGGGCTGGCAGAGTCCCAACCGGCTGCCGCGGGCGCGGCACCGTCCTACAGCCGTCCTAGATCGGGGCGTGGGCCGATGTGGCGGAGTTGCTTGCATTCCTGGGCGAGCCGCAGTGGGCGCAGGGCCAGGGCTTCGGCGGCCAGCCGGGCCATGCTGTCGGCTTCGGCCTGTGACTGGGCCGATTGGATCTTGCGCCCGGCCACGTCGGCGAAGCGCCCGAACACCAGCGCCCCGACGAAGGCCGCCGCCAGCATCGTGCTGTTGAGCAGCGCGAGCCTGCCCGAACTCAGGTGCCACTGCGCCGAGATGAGGGTGGAGACGATCCCGATCACGAACAGGTCGTACGCGTCGGTGAAAAACCCCATCCCCGACACCAGGACCGCGCGTAGATGGAACCCGCTCAGCGACGCCTCGTCCAGCGCTGCGATCAAGTTCCTTGACCCGGACTCGGCCACGGCATTTCCCCCGGCCCTGTATGTCACCCCACGAACGGAGGTCCACTACGCGGCGAGATGGATGTCCGGGCGCTCTGAGGGAGTTCCGCCGGCCGGGTCGATCAGTTGCCAGCACAGGGTGAGTCGCCCGCTCTGATCGCATATCCACATTCCGCGCAGCCGGGGCGCCGCCGGAGGATTGCCGCTCGTGGCAATCGGAGCCGCCGTGGCCACCGTCGGCGGCTGTCCGGGAAGATCCGCCCGGGGGTGGCGGTGTCCTACCCACAGCGCGGGTCCGACCCACAACGACGCGAAGAGCGCGGCGAGCGCCGCACCAGTGACTACGGCAGTGGAGCCACCGAAGAACACCTCGAGCACCAGCAGTAGCCCGCCCACGACCGCGGCGAGCAACCCGCACAGCCCGGCGACTGCGAACCGGTGCCCGATCCGGACCAGCTCGCGTTTGAACCCGCGCTGGAACAGCAGGCGGTGCACCATGACCGGTGCGACCAGCAAGGCGCCGGTCAAGGCGGAGGCGGCCAGGGTGGCGATGTAGATGTCGCGTTCCGTGGCGCCCAGCGTGGCGAATCGGTTGGTGAACGCCAGGCTGAGCAGAAACGCGAACAGGATCTGCACGCCGGTCTGCGCGACCCGCAGTTCCTGCAGCAGATCGGCGACCTCCGGCGCAATCGGCAACATGGTCACGGGACGACGCGGTAACCCATGCCGAGTTCATCGGCGCTGCCACTCCTGCGCCAGCAGCTCGTAGGAGCGGACCCGGTCGGCGTGATCGTGGGTGATCGTGGTGATGATCAGCTCGAAGACCTCCGTTTAGCGGCATTGTCAATCAATAAGGTCGGTAATATAGGAATACTCCGTGCATGGGAGATGCCTCCAGGTCAGCAGGCCTGGATGTGCGCGGATGGCATTCCGGGAGGTTGCCGTCATTGACACTCGTGAGGTACTGCGGGCCGTCCGGACCCGGCGCCGCCGCCAGCTGGCGCGCAGCGGCCTCCAGCCCCGCCCCTTGTCTGCACCCATCAGCCGCCGGCCGAGGGAGGCGGAAGGGCAGTCGCCCGGTCGAGCCGACGACATGCGGCGTGAGGATCACGTTAGGCAGGCCGCGCCCGAGCCAGCCGGGGCGATCTGCCGCGTTGGCTCTGAACCAGGAAATTATCCTACTATATCAATTGATTTTGACGGAAACTCTCCCGCGCTGATGGCGCGGGCGCTAGGCGCTGCGGGCAGCGTGAGTCTGCGGGGACGATATGGACCGCGATGACCTGGCCGGTGCACACCTTTCCTGGCCGTTGCACACCTCTGGGGTGGTCGGACGATGATCTTTCTCGCAGCACTACCTTGCATGCCTGTCGCATGCCTCGTACCTGGTCGGCGACGAGATGACCGGGCGGGCCGTCGTCGTCGACCCTCGCCGGGACATCGGCGTGTACCTGGATGAGGCGGCGGCCCGGGGGCTGGCCATCGAGCGGGTTATCGAGACGCATGTGCACGCCGACTTTCTCAGCGGTCACCTTGAGCTCGCGGCCGCGGCAGGTGCCGTTATCTCCTACGGCGAGGGCGCCGACGTCGAGTTCCCGATCGATGCCGTGCGCGACGGCCAGCGGCTGTCGCTGGGCGAGGTCAGGCTCGAGGTCCTTGCCACGCCGGGCCACACCCCGGAGTCGGTCTGCATCGTGGTGTACGAGCACCCGGACGACGATGTGCCCTACGGGGTGCTCACCGGCGACACCCTGTTCGTCGGCGACGTCGGCCGCCCCGACCTTCTGGCGTCGGCCGGCGCGGACCTGTCCGCCGACGCGCTGGCCCGGCAGCTTTACCGGTCGCTGCGAGATAAGCTGCTGCGGTTGCCCGACGCGACGCGGGTCTTCCCGGCTCATGGCGCGGGTTCGTCCTGCGGCAAGCAGCTGTCGGCCGAGACGAGCTCGACGCTCGGCGAGCAACGGCTCGTGAACTACGCGCTGCAGCCCATGGGGGAGGACGAATTTGCCGCCGCGGTCACCGAAGGGCAGCCCGTCTGTCCGCGTTACTTCGAGTTCGACGCGCGGCGAAATCGCGAACGCCGTCCGCTGCTCGACGAAGACGCGCCGCGGTTGCTCGACATCGGCGAGGTGCTGGCGCACCGGGACGCGGGAGCGGTTGTGCTCGACGCGCGCGAGCCGGCCGACTTCGCGGCGGGGCATCTTCGTGGCGCCGTGAACGTTGGGCTGCAAGGCCGGTTCGCGGAGTGGTCTGGCGAGGTGCTGTCCCCCGAACGCGATGTCGTGCTGGTCGGCGATCCCGCGGTGGCGCTCGAGGCGAAGATCCGGCTAGCGCGTGTCGGCTACGACCGGGTGGCCGGGCAGCTCAGCGACCCTGCCGCGGTGCTCGCCGGCCGGCCCGAACTGGTCGAGACGAGCTCGCGGCTCACGATCGAGCAGCTCGCCGAGTGGCGCGGGCTCGATTCCGGTCTGCAGCTCGTCGACGTGCGCAGCCCTGGCGAGACCGCCGCTGGCACCCTGCCCGGCGCCCGCGAGATTCCGCTGACGGTGCTCGCGGACTCGCTCACCGCGCTGGATGCGGGCGCGCCCGTCGTCGTGTACTGCGCGAGCGGGTACCGCTCGCAGGTCGCGGCGAGCGTCCTTGCTGGCGCCGGTTTCGCCGACGTGTCCGACGTGCTGGGGGGCTACGCGGCTTGGGAAGGCGCCGGGTTGCCGATCACGACCCCCGGCACAGCCAAGGAGGCCGGCCCGGCGGCACAGACCGGCGCCCGGGCCGGCAAGGCGCTTGTCGATGCGGGCGCCCTGCTTGTCGATGTGCGCGAACCCAGCGAGTGGCAGGCCGAACACGCCCCTGATGCCGTGCTGGTACCGATGGGCAAGGTGCGCAAGCGCCAAGCCGAACTGCCCCGCGACCGCCGGATCGTGGTGATCTGCCGCTCCGGTGGCCGCTCGGCGGCGGTCACCGAGTCGCTGCGGGCATCGGGGTTCGACGCGGTGAATCTGGCCGGAGGCATGTGCGCCTGGGCGGCCGCGGGTTTGCCGGTCGTTACCGCGCGCGACGCGGGCCTTGTCGTGCACCGCGCCGATCCGCTCAACTGCGAAACGTCGATCCCCGCGCTCATCGGCGGCGTGGTGATGCCCAACGCCCGCTTCTACGTCCGCAATCACTTCGACACCCCCGCCCTCGACGCCACTACCTGGCGCCTGGTCATCGGCGGGCTCGTCGAGCACCCGCTGCGGCTCAGCCTGCGTGACCTGCAGAACATGCGCTCCCATACCCTGGTCGTCACGCTGGAGTGCGCCGGCAACGGACGTTCCATGTTCCAGCCACCGGCCGAAGGTGAGGACTGGCACCTCGGCGCGGTGAGCACGGCCGAGTGGGCGGGTGTGCCACTTGCCGACGTGCTTGACCGCGCCGGCCCGGCGCCCGGCGCCTGCGAGGTCATCTTCCGGGGCGCCGACGCTGGCTCGCCCGGCTCGCCCGGAGGATCATCGGAGCCCGTTCGCTTCGAGCGCAGCCTGCCGATCGGCGACGCGCGTCATTCGGGGGCGCTGCTCGCCTACGCAATGAACGGTGAGCCGCTGCCCATCGAACACGGCTACCCGCTGCGGCTGATCGTCCCGGGCTGGTACGCGGTTGCGTCGGTCAAGTGGCTCACCGACATCGAGGTGACCGGTTCGCCGTTCGAGGGCTACTTCCAGACCAGCCAATACGTCTACGAATGGGATCGCGACGGCACGACGGTGCGCGAACCGGTCCGGCTGCAACAGGTCCGGTCAATCATCACCGAGCCGACCGGTGCCGAGGAGGTCGCCGCCGGCGATCTGGTCATCCGCGGTGTGGCGTGGTCGGGGGCCGCACCGATCGCATGTGTCGATATCCGCATCGGCGCCGGCCCATGGCAGCAGGCCCGGCTCATTGGTGACCGCCAACCCCACCGCTGGCAGTGGTGGGAGTTGCTGACGCACCTCAGTGAGCCTGGCCCGGCCACGATCCGGGCACGCGCCACCGACCTGGCCGGCCGCACCCAACCGGAGCAGCCGGACTGGAACCGTCTCGGCTACGGCGGCAACGCCATCCACGCCGTCCGGCTGCGACTGCGGTAGTCACGCGCGCACTCGCGCGGCGAACCCTGACCGGTGCTGGGGCGTGTTCGCGTCATCACCGGCAGCCGTTATGGCTATTGATCCCGAACGGCTCGCGTGGTGACGCTGCTCGAGCGTGGTGACGCTGACCCCTGCCGCCCACCCAGCGCGTCGAGACAAAGAGCGCGGCTCACCCTCCGCACGCAAGAGGACCGCCTCGGCCGATGGGGACAGCGCGGACGCCCGGACGAGCAGGTGAACCGAATGTGTCCCGTTACCTGACCACCATCACCTGGCCTGACCGGCGAGCACCGGCCGGCCCCGGGCTGAGCCGCGGCGGTTGTGGCTGCGGATGGCCACCTGCACGATGCCGTTCGCCACGCGTACGGGGAAGACCGGTACCCGGACCGCAAGGTCGTCCAGGCATGTTCCTGTCACCAGGTCGAAGCGCTGCTTGTACATGGGTGAGGCGACGTAGCGGACATCGCCGGCCGAGCCGACCAGCCCGCGGCTCAGCACGTTCGCACCACAGAACGGGTCGCGGGCGGCGATCGCGTGAATCTCGTCGCCGGTGAGCCGGAAAACCGCCACGGGCACGCCTTCGGCGAGGGCTGCGACGCCACGGTCCGGGACGAGATCGGCGAAACGGCATACCGGAATCCAGGTCACGTGGAGTACCTCCTTGGCTGAGCGGATCGCCGGACTGGGATGAGCTGCACGAGCGCGAGGCTCACCCCGGTGCGGTAAGGGCGACCAGGACCTTGCGTTCTCCGGCGGTCGCCGGGCGCGGCTGGTCGCGTTCGGTCACGAAGACGATGTCCGGGTCGGGCTGGCCTGGCGCGTTGACGAAAGACACGAAGTGCCGCAGCGCGTCCGGATCCGTCAGCGTCCGTCGCCACTCGCACTCGTAACTCCCGGCGAGCCGGCGCATATGGGCGTCCCACTCGGCGCACATGCCAAGCGAGTCGTCCACGATCACCCGCCGCAGGTGTGCCAGACCGCCCTCCAGCCGGTTCAGCCAGGTCGCGGTCCGCTCGAGCCGGTCGGCGGTCATCACGTAGAAGAGCAGAAACCGGTCGATGTACTGGATGAGGGTCTCGGTGTCGAGGTCCTGAGCGAACAGCTTGGCGTGTTGCGGCCTGGCCCCGCCGTTGCCGCCGACGTACAGGTTCCAGCCCCGCTCGGTGGCGATGACACCGACGTCCTTCCCCTGTGCCTCAGCGCACTCCCGCGCACAGCCGGACACGGCCCCCTTGATCTTGTGCGGCGCCCGCAATCCGCGGTAGCGCATTTCCAGCCGTATCGCGAGACCGACGGAGTCCTGGACGCCATAGCGGCACCAGGTGGTACCCACGCACGACTTCATGGTTCGGAACGCCTTGCCGTAGGCGTGGCCGCTCTCGAACCCGGCGTCGACCAGGCGCCGCCAGATCGACGGGAGCTGTTCCACCCGGGCGCCGAGCAGGTCGATCCGCTGCGCGCCGGTGAGCTTGACATATAGCCCGAAGTCGCGGGCTACCTGCGCCAGGACGGCGAGCTTGGCCGGTGTGATCTCACCGCCGGGTACCCGCGGTACCACCGAGTACGTGCCGTCACGCTGCATGTTGGCGAGCATGTGGTCATTGGTGTCCTGGAGCGACGCCTGTTCCCCGCCAAGGACGTACCCACCCTCGCACGACGCGAGGATAGAGGCCACGACGGGGCGGCAGATCTCGCAGCCACGGCCCGTCCCGTAAGCCGCGAGCAGCTCGCCGAACGAGGTGTGGCCCCGCACGCGGACCAGGTCGTATAGCTCCTGCCTTGTGAAGGGGAAATGCTCGCATAGTGCGTTGCTCACCGGCACGCCGCGGCCAGAAAGCGCGGCCCGGCGTAGCTTGTCAAGCGACGGCACGCAGCTGCCACAGCCCGTGCCGGCCCGGGTCTGCTCCTTCAGGCCGGTTACCGTTTGGCATCCATCGGCGACCGCGCGGCAGATCGTGCCCTTGGTCACCGAGTTGCAGGTGCAGATCAGCGCCTCGTCCGGCAGGTCGGTCACGCTCAGGCCCGCGCGGTCGCCCCCGCCACGAACGCCCGCAAGCAGCTCACCGGGCGGCTGCGGGAGCCGCCCGCCCAGGAGCGGAGCCAGCAGCGAATATGCGGTCGCGTCGCCGACCAGGACGCCGCCGAGCAGCCGGCGGCCGTCCGGCGCGACCACGAGCTTGGCGTAGGTCCCCGCGACGGGGTCGTCCATCCGGACCTCGAGTGCCTCACCGCTTGCCGCGTGGGCGTCGCCGAAGCTGGCCACATCGACATCGAGCAGCTTCAGCTTGGTGGCCAGGTCCGGCGTGGTGAACACGGCGTCGCCGCCGAGCAGCCGCTGCGCCACCACCTCGGCCATGGCGTAGCCAGGAGCGACCAGCCCGTAGGTGGCGCCCTCCACGGCGGCGCATTCGCCGATCGCCCAGATCGCCGGATCCGCGGTGCGGCAGGTGGCGTCAACCATGAATCCACCGCGCGGCCCGACGGGCAGCCCGCAGACTGCGAGCTCATCGCGCGGCCGGATACCTGCAGAAAAGACGACCACGTCCACGTCGAACCCGCGGCAGCCGGCGAGCTCCAGCCGGGCCACGCGACCGCCAGAGGTCTTGATCGCTTCGGTCCTGGCACCGCAATGCACGGTCAGGCCCCGGCGGGTGATGTGACCGAGCAGCGTGCGCCCTCCTTCTTCGTCCACCTGGACGGACATCAGCCTGGGCGCCATCTCCACGATGTGGATGTCCACCCCGAGGTTGCGGAGGGCGCCCGCGGCCTCGAGCCCGAGCAGCCCACCGCCGATGACCGCACCGCACCTGCGGTTCGCGTGAGCGATGCCGCCGTTCCAGGCTGCGGCGCCGCCGTTCCAGGCGGCGGCGCCGACCTGGGCGGAGACCGTGCCGCACGCGGCGTGGCCCCCGGCCGCATGTCCTGCGGCCGCCGTTGGCTGCAGTGCGGCCACGAATGTGCGGATGGCACTGAGGTCGTCGATGGTCCGGTAGACAAAGCACCCGGTGACGTCGGCGCCGGGCACCGGGGGCACGAACGGCCGTGACCCGGTGGCAAGCACAAGCAGGTCGTAGCCGAAGGTCTCACCCGCGGCGGTGATCACGCTGCGTGCGGCGCGGTCGATCGCGGTCACTGCCATGCCGGTCCGCAACGTCACGCCGAGGTCGGCGTAGCAGCCAGTAGGCCCGAGGGCAAGATCGGCCACCGAGCAGCCGTCGAGATAACGGGACAGCTCCACACGGTTGTAGGGGGGATGGCTTTCCTCAGTGAGCAAGGTGATCTGGAACCGGCTGCCCGCATCCCGCCGGGCGAGTTCTTCGACGAGGCGGTGAGCCACCATTCCGCCACCGACGATCAGTAGCCTCTGCACCGGGCCTCACCTCCACATCCAGGTTGCTTGCGGACTTTGAGTTAGCGGTTTCCGTTCCGTTTCGCCTGCGTAGCTTCTGCGTCGCCCGGGGATGCGACGCGGCGTTTACCCGGCCTTTGCATAGCGCATGGTTTCCGGCTCCGCTGCGCAGCCGGCCGCGAGCAGGGCGGCGACCGTGCCGCGGCAGGTGCCGCAACTGGTGGTCGCCCTGGTCCGGCCGGCGACATCTGCGACGCTGCGTGCGCCGCGCGCCACACAGGCGCGGATGTCGGCGGCCGGAACACTGTTACACAGGCACACCAGGGCATCGTCGGGCAGCGCTGCGGGGTCGCCGCCTCGCGGCCGTTCGCCCGATCCGCCGAAGAGCAGATGGAGCCGGTCCGGCGGCAGGGCCGTCTGCCTGTCGTAGGCGACTGTGACCGTGCCCACGGTGCCGACATCACCGAACATGACCGCGCCGGCCAGCCGGCCGTCGCGGATGACGAGCTTCTTGTAGGTGCCGCGCACAGGATCGACGAATTTCACCACCTCGGCGGCGTCGTCACCGGTGTCGTGCGGATCATCACAGCTGTCACCCATCGCCGCCAGGTCGATGCCGTCCGCCTTGAGCCGTATCACTGGCCGTGAGCCGGAATAGGAGGGCACTGGCGGTCCGCCGTGGGCGACGGCCGCCGCTGCCACGGCCGCCTGTTCAAGCGCAGGGAGCGCCAGCCCGTATACCTGACCGCGGTGTTCCGCGCAGTCCCCAATGGCCAGGATCCGTGGATCGGTGATGCTGCGCAGCGCGTCGTCGACGACGACCCCGCGGCAGGTCGCCAGGCCCGCCGCGGCCGCAAGCTGGACGTTAGGCCGGGTGCCGCAGGAGAATACGAGCAGTTCGCAGTCGAGGACGAACCGGTCGGACAGGCGTACCCCGGCGACCCGGCCGTCGCCGTCGACCGCGCTCGCGCCCGTCGCCACGTAGCAGGCGGTACCCATGTCCTGCAGCACCCGGCGCAGCACGGTCGCTGCTTCCGCGTCGAGCTGGTTGTTCATCAGGAATTCCGGCCGGTGCACCACTTCGACGCGAAGGCCTCGCTCGGCCAGTCCTCGCGCGGCCTCCAGGCCCAGCACGCCGCCGCCCACCACGACGGCGCGTTTCGCCTGTCCCGCCGCGGCAACGAGGGCGGCGCAGTCGGCCAGCGTGCGGAAGGCAAAGCAGCCAGGCAGCAACTGGTCACCACGCCGCAATCCACGAATCGGGGGCAGCACGGGCGAGCTACCCGTGGCGAGAACCAGATGGTCATAGCCGATGAGGGTGCCGTCGTCGCAGAAAACCGCCGAGCGGTTCCTGTCGATCGCGACGACCCGCACCCCGTCACGTACGGTCACCCCCCGGTCGGCATACCAGCGCGGCGTATGCAAGAACACATCGCCTTCCGCGCGTGAGCCGGCTAGCACCTCCGTAAGCAGCACTCGGTTGTAGCCGCCCCGAGTCTCGTTACCGAGCACGGTGACCTCGTACTTTTCCGCGGCACCGGTCTCGCCGCACAGCTTCTCCACAAAGCGGGTCCCGGCCAGACCATGCCCGGCCACCACTACCTGCCGTCTCACCCGGCCTCCAGCTTGCTGAGCCGGACGGCGCACGCCTTGAAGGCAGGCATCCGCGACACCGGGTCGAGTGTGGGGTCGGTGAGCGTATTGGCGCGCATGGCACCGCCCCAGTGAAATGGCGCGAAGATGGTGTCGGGCCGGATTGTGTCAACCACGCGGACGGTCAGCTGTGCGCTGCCGCGGCGCGAGGCCAGCCGCGCCAGGTCGCCGTCGGCCAGCTCGAGTGCGGACGCGACCACCGGGTGCACTTCCACGAACGGCCCTGGCGAGGATGCCAGCTCGGCGATGCGGCGCGTCTGCGCGCCACTTTGGTAGTGGGCGACCAAGCGGCCGGTGACGAGCCACAGCGGATAGTCCTCGTCGGGTTCTTCTGTGGTTACGGCTGGCTCGGCCGGGTGGAAGCGGGCCCGTCCGTCCGGCGTAGCGAAGGAGTCAGTGAACATTCTCGGTGTGCCCGGATGGCCGGTATGCGGGCACGGCCAGAAGACCCCATCCTCGGCCTCGATCCGCTCCCAGGTGATTCCCGCGTAGTCGGCCAGCCCGCCGGCGCTGGCCGCCCGTAGCTCCGTGAAGACCTCGCGCGGCTCGGTGGGGAAGCCGCGGCTGACACCGAGTCGCCGCGCGAGCGCGGCGAGCACCTCCAGGTCGCTGCGCACCTGGGGCGGCGGCGCCACCGCCTGGCGGCGAAGCAGCACACGTCCCTCCAGGTTGGTCATGGTGCCGCTCTCCTCGGCCCACTGTGTTACCGGGAACACCACGTCGGCCAGCGCGGCGGTCTCCGACCGCACCACGTCGCAGACGATCAGCGCATCCAGCGCCGCGCAGCCGGTCCTCGACGTGGGCGGCGTTGGGCGCGCTGACCACCGGGTTGGATCCGGCGACCAGCAGCACCCGCACGTCGCGCCCGAGTGCATCGAGCAGTTCGTAGGCGGAAGGCCCCGGTCCGGGCAGATCGTCCGGATCAATGCCCCAGACATGGGCGATGTGGGCGCGGTCGGCCGGATTCGCCAGCTTGCGGTAGCCCGGCAGCTGGTCGGCCTTCTGGCCGTGTTCGCGCCCGCCCTGGCCGTTGCCCTGCCCGGTGAGGGTGCCGTACCCGCTATGCCGGCGGCCGGGCAGGCCGCGGGCGAGCGCGAGGTTGATCCAGGCGAGCGCGGTGTCGGTGCCATGGGCGTGCTGCTCGGCGCCCCGCGCGGTCAGGATCATCGCGGTCGGCGCGTCAAGAAGCATCCGCGCGGCCCGCTGCAGCACGCCTGCGGGCACGCCGGTCGCACGCTCGACTCTCCCTGGCCACCATGCGGCAGCGATCCCGCGTAGGTCGTCAAACCCGGTCGTGCGGGTCTCGACGTACTGCTCGTCCACCCCGCCACCGGCGATGAGCAGGTGCAGCAGGCCGGTGGCGAGCACGAGGTCCGTTCCAGGCAGCGGCTGCAGATAAAGGTCGGCCGCTTCCGCGGTCCTGGTTCGGCGTGGGTCGATTACGATCAGCGCACCCCCGTTTTCCCGCTGGTGCGAGAGCCACTGCATCGCGGGCGGCATGGTTTCCGCGAGGTTGCTGCCGACAAGGACGATCAGGCTGGCCTGCGCGAGATCGGCGAGCGGAAAGGGCAATCCACGGTCCACGCCGAACGCACGCTGCGCCGCAGCGGCCGCAGAACTCATGCAGAACCGCCCGTTGTAATCAATTGCCTTGGTCCGCAACGCGACGCGGGCGAACTTCCCGAGTGCGTAGCACTTCTCGTTCGTGAGGCCGCCGCCACCGAAGACGCCCACCGCGTCACGCCCGAATTTTCGTCGCGCTGTGCGGATGAACCTGGCGGCGGCCGCGAGGGCCTCGTCGAACGTGGCGGGTTCAAGCAGCCCCCCGGGCTCTCGGCGGATGAGCGGCTCGGTCAGCCGGTCGCCGTTCAGCAGGCGCGCCGAGGTCCAGCCTTTGCGGCACAGGCCGCCGCGGTTGGTGGGGAAATCCCTGCCGCGGACCTCGACGCCGCCGGTTCCTGTCACCAGGTTCATGCCGCACTGCAGTGAGCAGTACGGGCAGTGTGTCGCCGTCACGTGTTCGGTCGCCCGGCTCCCCGTGCCCCTCACCCGGTTACTCCGCGCGGCGCAGGCATCTCATCGGCCAGCGGCGCGTACCGGTACCCGACGTTGCGGACGGTCGCCACGCAAGGGCCGTAGCGGCCGAGTTTGCGGCGAATGCGGGCCACCTGATGCTTGACCGCACCCGCATCATCTGGCGCGCGGTGTCCCCAGGCCTCGACGGCCAGCCGCCCTGGCCGGATCACCACACCTGGCCGGCGCACCATCGCCGCAAGCACGGCGAATTCCCGCTTGCCGAGAACGACGACCTGCGCTCCGATGCGGACGGCGTGCGCGCCGGGAACAAGCTCGAGCGGCCCGGTCGCCTCTGCTTCGTCCGGGACGGCGACCCAGCGCGTCGCCCACTGGCGCACTGCGCGGACGAGGTCCCCCGTGCGGGGCCGGTCCGGCATCACGTTGACACCGACACCGCATTCCTCGAAGGCCCGCGCAGTGACCGGGCCGACGGCGGCGATGCAGACCCGCTGGCGCAGGCTGCGGGTGAGCGCTTCATCGGCCCCGAGGCCGGAAGCAACCAGAAACAGGTTGCGCACGCACGGGGCACTCGTGCAGGCAAGCACGTCTACCGACCCGTCGGTGAGCTGGCCGACGAGATCCTCTGCTGGCCCACGGTCCGCGGGCAGCACCCACCGGTACGGTGCCACCGTCAGCACCTGTACGCCGCCCCGACGCAGCCGGTCGAGGGTGCCGACGACCTCACCGCCGTGAACCTGGACGGCAAGCACATCGCCGGGGCTCATTCGCTCGCTCAGCCAGGAGCAGACGTCATCCATCGTTTCTTGCGGTGACACGAACACCGGCTCGATTTCGAGTGCACGCAGCGCGCCCAGCCCCTTCGCACCCCGGGCCACCACCTGGGCATGACGCAGTATCGAGATCACCTCATGGCACCGGCCCAGCCGGTCGGCCGCGTTCAGCCATGCCTCCAAGCCGGTGGCCGTGGATACGACGACCCAGGCAGGGGTGGCGCAGAGGATGTCGGTGGTCTCCCCCACCAGCAGTGGATCGCGTTCGGGCGGCACGGTTGCCAGGGTGGGTCCCCACGCCACGAGCGCCCCCTGCCGTTCAAAGGCGGCGGCGAGCTCATGCCCCTTGCGGCTGGCGGTGATCCCAACGCGGATGCCCAGGAGCGTCATGGGCGAAGCGTGATACTAGATTGTTTCGAGCGCATTACGCGTTCGCGGTTCATGCTCACGCGGTCTGCTCGCACGTCGCCTCCGGCAGCCAGCCGACGCGTCAGGGCACCGCAGTGCACACCCCATTTATCCCGCAATGTCGCCTCCTGGTAGCAGGTTCGCCATCCGGCTTCTTCTATCCAGCGATGTGGTCTAGCCAGGTTCCAACACGCCCGTTGCGATCTCAGACACCGGCCAGCCGTCGCGGCGACGGCCGCAGATAAACAGCCCAGGTTACTGCCGAGCACAGCGTGTAGAAGACAAGGAAGGCGAGGTAGGCCGCATTCCCGGTCTGATAGGCCAGGAACGACTGCCGGAAGGCGACATTCACGAGCACGCCCCCGAGCGCGCCGACCGCTCCCGCAATACCGATCAGGGCACCTGTAAGTCGGCGAGCATGGTGATCGGAAACCGTATCCGCCGCGGCGTCCACGGCTATTCTGGCCTTGGCCCTGAATATGGCCGGGATCATCTTGTACGTCGAGCCGTTTCCGATGCCGCTGAAAACGAACAGCGCGATGAATCCAGCCAAGAACAGACCGAGCGACCTGTGCACGGACGCGACAAGGACGACCGCGGTCGCGGCCGCCATGGCGGCGAAGTCGCAGACGGTGACCCGGGCACCGCCGAGGCGGTCGGCCAGCCAGCCACCGGCCGGCCGGCTCAACGAGCCCAGCAAAGGGCCGAGGAACGTCAGGCAGGCCACGTTGACTGGGGTAGCGAAGTCGGCCTTGAACTGCACTTGCAGCACCTGGCCAAAGGCGAAGCAGAAGCCAATGAACGATCCGAAGGTCCCGATGTAAAGCACGGAGACTATCCACGTGTGCATGTCGCGGCAGGCGTCCCGGATGGCGTGCCCGGCGTTCCTTGCGGGCGACAGGTTGTCCATGCCCAGGGCCGCACCAGCAGCCGCGAGGACGATCAGCGGAATGTAGATGCCCGCGACAATGCGCGGATGGTCCTTGCCGAAGGTGGCCAGCACGAGCAGCCCGGCCAGTTGCACCACGGCGACCCCGAGATTCCCGCCGCCCGCGTTGATCCCGAGTGCCCAACCCTTGCGCTGCTGCGGATAGAACGCGTTGATGTTCGCCATCGACGAAGCAAAGTTCCCGCCCCCGATTCCGGCGACGGCGGCGATCACCACGAGCGTCGTATAGGAGACGCCTGGCTGGAGTACAATGGCGGTCGCAACGGTGGGGACCAGCAGGACGAGGGCACTGATGACGGTCCAGTTGCGGCCGCCGAACTTAGTCACGGCCAGGGTGTACGGGAGCCGCAACGCCGACCCGACGAGAGCCGGAATGGCGGTCAGGACGAATTTTCCGGCTGGGTCGATATGGTACTCGGGCCCAAGGAAAAGAACCAAAACCGACCATAGACTCCACACTGAGAACCCGATGTGTTCGGTAAAAACTGAGAAGACCAGATTGCGCCGGGCGATCACGGCTCCAGTGGAGACCCAGAAGGACGGGTCGTCGGGTTGCCAATCGTCGATCCATCGACTGCGCCGGCTGGGCGCAGGACTGCTGCGCCTGCTTTCTGGTACATCGACACGGATAGTCATGCGGAGCCTTTCGGTGCTCATCACTACTGCCCGCCCTGCGCACCGAGGTGGCAGGATCACGACCACCAGCCTCCAGAACATCTTGGCCAAGCAAGTTACTCCGCCGTTTCGATCTCGTAGTAATCAGGTCGCCTCGGCGCGCAACTCAGCTGTAACAAAGTGTTCACATGAACGTCGCGGACACGGCCGGGACGGGCCACCTGGAACTGGCTCACGTCGCGATCTTCTAATTTGCGCGGCTGCCTGCGGTGATACGGTTCCGGCGCGCCTTGCGTGGTGTGAGTTCGCAGGTGTCCGTCATTTTGGCTGTCTTCCGCGTCGGCGGATGCCCCGCTGGCTCAGAGCCTGCGCCCGATCCGGGTCCCGAATGGTCCTGGAATACTGATCCACGGGCCGCTGAAACTAGCGCTTACACTGCCCGTTGGCAGATGGTCAGCCGAATGCATCGCCGGGAATGGGATCAGCAGATGCCGGAAGTGTACGTCGCTGGGCTTGGGTTCGCGGTAATCCTGGGCCGGATAAGTGGCGGTCGGCTGGCCGGGATCACGCAACTGCGGATGAGATCCATGTGGCTCTTGTGGCTTGCCCTCGCGCTACAGCTCAGCCAATATGTGCCAGTCCTCCGCGTTGATCCGGCGGGCGCTGGCCACCGCGTCCTACTCGGGCTGAGCTACGCAGCTGCCGCTTTATGGCTGTCGCGAAGCGGTGCCGTCCAACCTAATCGCGGCCTGCGGATCGGCCTGGCCATGATCGGTCTCGGGTGGGCACTCAATGCAACAGTTGTTGTCGCCAACAATGGCATGCCGGTCTCCACAGCGGCTTCCTGGCAAGCAGGCACGCCGGGCGCATTAGCGAACTCCACGCTCGAACGAGGCCAAATGTACAAGCACGTCCGCGCCACGTCGGCCACCCGGCTGCAGCCGCTCGGTGACGTGATTCCACTGCGGTCATTACACGCGGTCGCGAGTCCCGGGATGTCATCCTGTGGCTCGGGGTGCTGATAACCGTCGCCGCAGCCATGCGGCTTGATCGTGTGCGCACAGGCCAGATCACCCCGGCGTCTCCTGCCGCACCGCTCCCGGCAGAATCCCGCACGGGTTGGTGCGGTACGCGCGCTGATTCCAGGCACGCTGCGCAGACCACAGCTTCGGCCCCTGAACAGGCATGGCATCATCTCGCACGCTCATGCTCGTATGCCGATGGCGCGTTAAGGGCGCCCTGGTTTAAGTTCCTCTCATGGCAGTCGCCCGAAGCGGAGTCGTATCACTGGACTGTGCTGACGCCAGGCCGCTGGCTGAGTTCTGGGCTGCGATGCTCGGCGGGGAGATCGTTTACACCAGTGTTGCCACCGCGGTCGTGCGTAGTGATTGGGTTGCGCTCAGCGCTATCGAGGTGCCGGCCTACAAGCCACCGACCTGGCCGGAGCCGGACGTACCCAAGCAGATCCATCTGGATCTTGCGGTAAGCGACCTGGAGACGGCGGTCGCCGAGTCTGAACGGCTGGGTGCGACGCTCGCGGCGGAGCAGCCAGCCCCCGACCGCCGGCGAGTGCTTTTCGACCCTGCGGGTCATCCGTTCTGCCTGACGACTCAGATTCCGGCTGAGGCTCTGTAGCGGCCCCCGGCACGGGGCGCGTCGCTCCGAACATCCGCTCGTGCCGCAGAGCACGCTGGCCGAGACGGCGATGGGTCAGTTCAGTCCGAGTTGGCGGCGGCGCCTTACCTGGAGTTTCCCCAACGAGTTACTGCCCTCCTCGAACCGTCCGAGCTGCGCAGCGAGATGCACATCTCATCTTCCGCCGAGGCAGAGCTTGCACCTGCGCACTTGTGGCTGCACGGAACTGACGGCAGCGACTGCTTCATCAATCGAGGCGTAGGCCCCGCTCCATGAGCCGTTCTGTGTCGGCCCGGTGCCGCGCTTACCCTGACCGTGGCGGCACTCTTGACATTCAGCGAGGTGGATCGTGACCCGTCTATGGGGCCGGTTCTCATAGGCATAGATCTCAACCACCGCTCCGGTCTCCCGTTCGTTGATTAAGCATGGCCTGAGGGCGTCCAGGCAGGCAAGGCGACCGAGACCCGTAGCGCCCAGAACTGCAACGCGGGTACGCGAGCTACTTCTCCTGGTAGCTCCTGCACAAACTTGCCCTGGCGGCCCTCAGCGCTTGCGTGTCATTTGCGTCGAGGTGTTCACTGATTTCGCAGACCGCGGCGAAGTTCGGCGCGTGTCCACGCCGCCGGGCGACATGGCCGCGACGGCGCACCACGGCGAGTATTCGGACATGGCTGGCGCATACGAGGCACTGGAACAGTGGCACACGGACAACGGACGCCGGCCGACCGGAGCGAACTGAGAGATCTATCGCGACTGGGCGGCGGGCGAGGGTGAGCCGGGCTGCGCCGGCCCGCGCAGGTTAGTGGCGAGGCTGTGGACCAGCCGCCTGGCGGCTGGCGAGTCGGCACTGTAGCCCGGTGGAAGCCAGCACGGCGCCGGTGGGCATCGGCGCCGGCCGTGGCGGCTCCCGCCGGGCGAAGGCGTCAGCGTCGCGAGGGCGCTGCGGCGATAGGATCGTCGGTCAGGCTCGGTGAGCGGCGCCACGGGCCATCCCGACAGTTAGCGGGCGTCAGGCGTTGTGGATCAGGTCGATGAGACGCCACACACCACTGCTCGGATTAGTGCCCGGTGGCGAACCGTCTCCCGCGTGCTTTTCGTCGAGCTTTACCGCCCGTCTCCGCGCTTCGTCGTAGCCATCGGCGAGCGCGCTCAGAGCTGACTCGGACAAAACCTTGGAGCAGCCGAGGAGCCCTTCAGCGCCGCGTTGCGCTGCCTGGCGCTCCAAATACGCGGTCTGGTCCTCGAAATGAAGGATGAACCAGAGCTCAAGGCACGGGTTCGAGCTGGCCACGTTGATCCCGTGCCTGTCTGCTAGGGCGATGGCCTTGGCGAAGTTGGGATGCTCGTCACGGTCGAACACGCACCAGATCTGGTCGTGGGCGCGCCCGCGTCTCTTCCTCGCGTCTCGAGCTTCTGCTCGCTTCGTCTCAGCTGCTCTCTCGACGAGTTGCAACGGGCCTCCTCGAATGGGGGTCGATCTCGACCCGCACTCGGTCTCGGTACTGACGACGCCAGTATGTGAGGTACAGCTCCTCGGTACGAAGGCCCTCGACGAACACAAGCAGGTCGAGCAGCACTGCAGCCTTCGAAGGGCGCCTTTTCGGTGGCCCGCTCGCCTGGCCGCGGCTCAACTTCGATCGCCGGATGTAATGAGCTCAGCGGAGACGTCGAACTCCTGGCGCGACAGGATTGGTGTGGCCCCGTAGCGACCTGCAAGGTAGCGACGGCCAATCGCTTCCTCCTTGCGCGGGTCGAGGTCGGAAAGGGGATACAGACGCGTGCTGCCATCCGCGCGCTTTTCGGTGAACCAGATCTGGTCGCGGCCCACAAGGCGAGGGCCGGTCGAATCGCCGAGGATGGTGGCGTCGTGGGAGTTGAACAGGAGCTGGGCTCGCCGCGGATTGGACTTCGGGTCCTGGAAAAGGCGGATCAGCTCCGCAACCAAGGCGGGGTGGAGGCTAGCGTCGAGTTCGTCGGCCAGCAAGACCGCGCCGTCGGCAAGCGCCTCGATGACTGGTCCGACGAGGCCGAACCAGACGAGAGTGCCAAGCGACTCGTCCTGCGCATCGAGCTCGATCTCCCCGGCTGCGCCGCGATGAGTGAGGCGCACCCCGAGTTCGTCGAAAGCCGGCCCTTCGTCCGTCCCAGCGGGCTCGCCTTCTTGCCCAGCGAGGATGCGTACGGCGCGCTGCAAACGCTCCTTCATGACCGGATCGATCTGGTACTTCTTCGCCCCAGCGATGCCCAGATCCGCGGCCCTCAGGAGTGCGAGCACCTGCCCACGACGCGCATCATCATCGAGCAACTGGGTCGTCAATGCTTGCCGGAACTCCCGGCTGCTCGCTTCGGCGAGCCGAAGGTTGCGAGTGAACCAGGCATAAATCGGGAGCAAGACAGGATGGTTGGCGGAGGCGGCTGTCGAGAGGAACAGGGCGTTTGGGCGCAGCAACTCGATGATCGCTCGGCCTTTGACGCGTTCCGCGGAGCCAAGCTCGACATCACTCCCGCGACGATGAAACAGCCGCACGGCTTTACCATGCGGATAGCGGTAGGCCCACTCTTCCAGGACCCGTTCATCATCGAGGACGAACCCGTACTGGTGGCGCACGCCTTCGAGAACGAGGTCGACCTCGAATCGCGATGGCTCCCGCCTCGCCGCTAGATCGAGCAGGAACGGACGCCGAGGAATCCCACCTGTCGGGCTCCCTCTACGGAAGGAGTGCAGGACATGCGCACGCATATCGTCCATCGCCTTCACGACGTTGGACTTGCCCGACGCATTGGCGCCGAACACCCCCGCCACAGGTAGCACCCCGATGGGTCGACCGCCCTCACGCCAGGTCACGAGGCGGGCGACATCCTCCTCTGCCAGCCTTGTCGAGACCAGCGACAACTCGAACTCGTCCCGAAACGATCGAACGTTCTCCGCCCGGAACGCAAGCAGTGCAGAGGCATCGCGTACAGCGTTAGCCAGGTTCACAGGACGATTATCGCAGGAAACCCTCGCAGATGCCAGTTTGATCTATCCGATCAGCTAAACTGACTTCAGACTCATAGCCCAACCGAACTCCCGGACCGGTAGCCGCCTGGGTAGTAATGCCCGGGCAGGCAGGACCGGTCGCGGTACGCTGCGGGCTTGTGAGGCCGCTCCGGGCAGAGGTTCAGGGGCGGGTTGTCGAAGGTGGCCCGCCGATAAGAGCCCGAGCGCTTGCTGACGGCAAGCGGAGATGAACTCGCCATGTCGGTCCTTGCCTTCTCGCTCAACGCGGTATCCATTTAGTCGCCTAAAGGGCTTAGTTACCCGCTTGACCATCGCGGATCGACGGCGGCCGTCAAAGCTCCCGATAGCTGTAGGTGCGGCCATGCTCGACGTCGCCGACGACGAGCCGGGTGACGATCTTCGACGCCACGACCGCTGGCGCAACCAGCCTGGCGATGAAATCCTCTGAAAGCTCGACACCCGGCTTCGCGCAAACGTTGCTCGAAGCGTTGCCATTCATGCTCTTCGCCCGTCTCCTCGGCATCGTCGGGCAAGACCACGCTGTAGACGTTTCGCACAACGTGGGTGAGCGAGATCCCGCCCAGCGCCGCAGACGTCGTCCACCCCCGGTCGTCCAGGAGCGTAACTTCACGCCCATCGGACCGCAGCGCGAACTCACGCACTTTGGCCCAACCACGCACTTTGGCCCAACGGCGCCGCGCGGCCCTGAGGGCCTCCCGAACGGGACGATCTGGCGTGCCAGTTTGAGCGCCGCCCGGCCTAGTCACTGAGCGTAGCCGCAAGCCACTCGCGAACCGCCGATCTGGCGCCTACGTCCAGCGAGGGCGTGATCAGCGATAAAGACCCAACGTGCATCTCTTTGCCCGCCCCGCCCTGCTGGGGGGCCAACGGCTCCATTGCAACGTTCTCTACTGGCCGACCTGTGAAGCGTGTTGGCCAAAGTGGTTAGCGGATGTGCAGACTCGACGTTGGCGATCGGCGCGCCTGATCGGCATTGGCTAAGGCTGACTGGAACGACTGCCGCTCAACAGGAAGAAGAACCGCAGGTCGTTCAGCCCGGCCCAGATGTTGAAACGTCACCGTTCCCGGTGCCGTGGTCCTGCCGCATACTGGTCCGGTGGAACCGGCAGCTGATTCCGTCGGGGGGCAGATCCAGCCCCCCGCGGGCCGCCGCAGGCGGGCACGCCGCCCGCGGTTAGCAGGGCCATCCGACCAGGCCCTGCACCGGCTGGCCGGCTGGTATGCGATCGCCCTGCGCCTCGGCGGCGCGGTCTTGTTCACCGCGGTAGCCGTGCTGGCCGCAACGAAGCAGGTCTCCGGCTGGTGGCTGGGCGCGCCGCTGACTGCGCTGTGCTTGTGGTCAGCCTTCTTCACCTGGCGGGTCCGGCGGTCCGGGTTGACGCCGACCGTGGTACTGGCCGACGCCGCGGTTATCTCGGCGCTGGCGCTGGCGCAGCAGCACCTGGTCCCGGCCGTGCTGATCAAGGACAGCACGACCTGGATGCTCCCGCTGGCCTGCACGTCGGTGTACATCCTGCAGATCGCGCTGCGGCCGTGGCTCGGGCTGCCCGGGGCCGCGATCGTGGTCATCGCCTACGGGCTCGGCGCCGGCCACCCGGCCGATGCCTGGCTGCTGGTGGTGGAGACGATCGTCGCCGCCGGGCTGGTGGCGGTGATCCGCGGCGGCGCCCGGCAAGCGGACGCGATCGTCGCCGCCGGCCTGGAGACCGAGCGGCAGATCCGGGCCGAGGAGGCGCGGCGCGCTGACGAGCGAGAGCAGCACCGCCAACTCCACGACACCGTCCTGTCGACCCTGACCATGGTCGCGGCCGGCGCCTTTGCCGAACCGTCCCCGGCGCTGACCGCGCAGGCGGCCCGGGACCTGCGCGTGCTGCAAGCGCTCGCGGGCGCCCCGGCCGTGCCGGGAGGGTTGGCGCCGCTGACTGACCTGAGACCGAAGCTGGAGCGGGCTGCGGCCAGCACCGATGACCTGGCCGTGGGGCTGAAGCTCGTCCCGGTCACGCTGCCGTCTCCGGTCGCGGATCAGCTCGTCGCCTGCGTCGGCGAGGCGCTGCGCAACGTCGAGCGGCACGCCGGAACCGGCCAGGCGGAAGTGACCGTCACCGGCGGTGCGGGCTGGGCGGTCGTCAAGATCACTGACTGCGGCCGCGGGTTCGACCCGGCCGCCACCCCGCCATCCCGCCGGGGCATCCGCGAGTCGATCACCGGGCGGATGCTGGCGGCCGGCGGCCGGGCCGCGATCGGCAGCCGTCCCGGCGCGGGCACGACCGTCACCGTGAGCTGGCCAGCATGACCGCCGTGCAGCCGACGGCGATGATGTCCGGCCGCTATCAGCGGGCCTTCACCATCGCTGTGGTCTTCCTGGTCGCGGGCTGGCATCTCGCCGGAGCGGGCGGGCAGCTGCTGCATAACCGGTCAGCCTACGGCTCGTTCGCCTTCCAGGGCGCCATGTGGCTGGTCATGGCGCTGGCGATCACCGCCGGGTCGGTCCTGGTGCTGCGCGGAGCGCCCGGCTGGCGCCCTGCCTGGGCGGTGGCCGTGATCGCGCTGGCCGCCAGCACGGCAGCGGCGGCGGCCAGCCCGGCCGGCCAGATGCTGGCGGTCAACTGGGCGTGGGGGAGCGCCGGCTGGACGGGCGTGCTCGTGCTGCTCCGCCGCCGGTTCGCCGAGCTTGCGTGGTTCCTCGCCGCCGAGGCCCTGGCCATCCTGGGCGTGCAGGTGTGGGACGGGCTGCACCGCACCGACCTGGCCGGGTTCCTCGCCGTGCTGGCCTGGTCGACCGGCGCCCAGGTGGCCGTCGCCGCCGGGGTCAGGGCGCTGGATGCCGCCGCCGGCCAGGCCGCCGCGGCGGCGCGGAGTGAGCACGCCGCGCGCGAGCGGGCCGCCACCGCGGAGATCATCCGGGCCGCCCGGCACGCCCGCTGGCTGGCGCTGCAGGAAAGCGCCGTCCCGCTGGTCGCCGAGCTGGCGGCGGGGACGGCTGACCCGGGCGACGCGCAGGTGCGCATCAGGTGCGCGGTCCAGGCGGCCCGGCTGCGCCGGCTGCTGGCCGAGGGCGATGAGGTACCCGGATCGCTGGTGCACGAACTGCACGCGAGTGCCGACGTGGCCGAGCGGCGCGGGGTTGCCGTCGAGATCGAGACGGCCGGGCCGCTGCCGCAGGTGCCCGGCCCGGCCCGGCGGGTGATCACCGACGCTGCCATCGCGATCCTGACCGCCGCGCGCAGCCAGGCGCGGATCACCCTGGCGGCGGTGGCCGCCGGAATCGCCGTCAGCTTCGTCGCCGATACCGGCGCGGTCGTCCGGCTGCCCGCAGCCGGCGAGGGGGTCGCCATCGAACAGCAGCAAGACGGCGGCATGCTCTGGGCGGAGGCGCGATGGAACAGCCGGTGACGGTGGCGATCATCGAAGACCATCCGGTCGTCACCGAGGGGGTGGCGTCCTGGATCCGGTCCGATCCCGGCCAGCGGGTGCGGCTGGTGCAGACGGCGCGCGACCTGACCGGGCTCCGCGCCGTGCCGCGGCCGCCGGCCGATGTGGTCATCCTGGACCTGGAGCTGTCCGGCGAGCTGGTCACCACGCAGATCCCCGGGCTGGTGGCAGCCGGATACCGGGTGGTGGCCTTCTCCGGGCACAGCGATCCGGCGATCGTGATGGAGACGCTGGACAACGGCGCGCACGCCTACGTGTCCAAGGAGGAGGGCCGCGACCATCTGGTCGAGGCCGTGCTGGCGGCTGCCGCCGACCGGCCGTACGTGACCCGGTCGCAGGCCAGGGCGATGCTCGCCGACCAGCGCCCGGCCCGGCCGGCGCTGTCGGAGCAGGAGCGGCAGGCGCTGCTGCTGTGGTTCCAGGGCATGTCGAAAGCATCGGTCGGGCGGCGCATGTCGATCAGCGAGAACACGGTCCGGCAGTACATCAGCCGCGCGCGCGCCAAGTACGCGGCCACCGGGCGGACCGCGCCGAGCAAGGACGCGCTGCTCGCCCGCGCGATCGAGGACGGCGTGATCAAGCCGGGCGAGATCATGCCGTACAAGTCATTCGCCCGCGCCGCGGCCGACCGCCCCAGCCCGGGTGCCCCGGGCCGGTGAATGGCCCGGGACACCCAAGTCCCCCCCGGGAGCTGCCCCCCAGGCGAATCGGCCGCAGGCCGACGCCGGGCTATATGGCCGGGCGCCGCAGCGTCATCAGATCGCGGGCTGGCGCACAGTCAGCATTCCCGATCGAGGGCGACACTGTCATGACGCCCGATCGGGTGACACGACGGCGGGCTGGCTAGCCGGCGAGGAAAATCCGGGGCGAGCCAGGGCGGCGCGCACGCCAGCCAGCCGTCGGTGATCGCCTCGCACAGCGCCGCCCTGGCCGCTTGCGGCTGCCGGATGAGGACGGCACGGTAGCCGTCGAAGCGCGGGATCGTGAAGAAGCCGTTAAGATTT
The DNA here is from genome assembly GCA_963727015.1 of uncultured Actinomycetota bacterium. Lineage (GTDB taxonomy): Bacteria > Actinomycetota > Actinomycetes > Streptosporangiales > Streptosporangiaceae > DATFVJ01. The sequence continues at coordinate 283,711 of CAVSEV010000016.1, forward strand.
CATGGCCCTGACGGGCCGTTCGCGGTGGATGAGACTGGGGTGTGTGTGTTGCCCGCCGACGCCGGTACTGCTTGGCCCGTTTGAGGCCGTCGTTAAGATTGGCGCTGAAGTCCTTCCCTTCGGGTGTTTCCCGGTTGCCGCTGCGAGCGCGCGTATCAGTGTCTTAGATCTTGTGCGGGACTTCGCGGGCAGCACACATGTTGGCGGTCGTCATGGTTGCTGTGAGGGGAAGGGGTCCGGGCGTGCAGATTGTCTATCAGCGGTGCGCTGCGATCGATGTGCACAAAGATCAGGTCACGGTGGCGGTGCGTGCGCCGGGGCCGGGGCCGGGTGGGCGGGCGACGACGGTGCGCAAGTTCCCGGCGTTTTACGGGGTGCTGCGCGAGATGACGCGCTGGCTGGTCTCGCTTGAGGTCACGCACGTGGCGATGGAGGCCACCGGGATCTACACGATGCCGGTGTATCACGCGCTGCTCGAGCCCGCCGTGTTCGAGCAGGTGCTGGTGTGCAATGCCGCGCATGTCAAGAATGTGCCAGGGCGCAAGACCGATGCGGTGGACGCGGTGTGGCTGGCCGAGCTGGCCGAGTGCGGGCTGCTGCGCGGCAGCTTCATCCCGGACGAGAAGGTCAAGGCGGTGCGGGATGTGGCCAGGTACCGCAAGAAGCTCGTGCAACAGCGCACCTCGGAGTTCCAGCGCCTCGGCGGGGTGCTGCAGGACGCCGGGATCAAGATCGATTCGGTGGCTTCGTCGATCGGCACCATGTCCGGGCGGGCGATGATTGAGGGCCTCATCGCCGGCGAACGTGACCCCCGGGTGCTCGCCGAGTTCGCCCGCGGGGTGATGCGCAAGAAGATCCCCGATCTTTCCATGGCGCTGGAGGGCCGGTTCGGTTCCCATCACGCGCTGATGTGCAAGCTGCACCTGGAGCACATCGACCACCTGGATGACATGATCGCCCGGCTGGACGGGCAGGTGGAAAAGATGATGATCCCTTTCAAGGAGCGCCGCGACCTGCTGGTGACGATCCCGGGGATCGGCCCGGTGGCGGCCGCGGCGATCATCTCCGAGATCGGGGTGAACATCGGTGAGTTCTTCACCACCGACGCGCACCTGGCGTCGTGGGCCGGGCTGTGCCCGGGCAACCGCGAATCCGCCGGCAAACGCAGAGCACGGCAGACCCCGCAAAGGCAGCCAGCACCTCAAGCCCCTGCTGGTCGAGGCCGCCTGGGCCGCGGTCAAGGCCGACGGGCGGCTCCAAGCCCGCTACCACCGGCTGGTGCTGCGCTTCGGCGGCTACCGCAGCCCCGCCGCGAAAAAGAAAGCCATCGTCGCCGTCGCTCACACCCTGATCGTCATCGTCTGGCACGTCCTGACCACCGGCAAGACCTACACCGACCTCGGCCCCGACTACTACACCCACCGCCTCGACCCCGAAAAAGAAACCCAGCGCCTGATCGCCAAGCTCCACGCCCTCGGCCACACCGTCACCCTCACCCCCGCCGCCTAACCCGCCGCCCACCAGGCCCCGGACCGGACCGACCCCCACCGGCTAGGGCCCGCAACAACACGCCCAGCTGGGACCCAGTCTCGTATCAGCGGACTCGAACACCTGGCCTCGTTCATGCCAAGCGACGGGATTGTTCATTCCAGTTTCTGGCGACACGCCCATTTTCGGTATAATCGCAGATAGAGGCCATACGATCGAGGCCAGCTAATCCCGTCGAATACCGGTGGCGACGCCATGTCCACGGTCAAATGACGGTCAAGCGATCAAGGTGGTGGTGATGGGGTATTCGCGTAAGCGGGGTCAGGCGTGCTGAGGCGCGGGGCCTTGGCCGTCGTTCTGCCGGTGCTTCGTGAAAGGGCCGCACGGAGGGGTTGAATGAGGATCGTCGACGCGTGGATGCAGCACCCGTCAGCGGCGTTCCTGCAGGAACCGATGTTCGACTCGCTGCGCCGCTGGTCGGGCGGCCAGCTCGGCGGCGGCGAGGTCCCCGTCGAGGCGACCGTGGCTGCGATGGACGCGGCGGGCGTGCAAACGGGGATGCTGTGCGCCTGGTGGGGGCCGCGCGGGCCGCTCATCAGCAACGACGAGGTTGCCGCGATCTGCGGTCGCTACCCTGGCCGGTTCGCCGGCGTCGCCGCGGTGGACCTGGCCCGCCCCATGAACGCCGTCCGGGAACTGCGCCGCTGCGCGCGCCGGGCGCTGCGGGTTGTGCCCTGGCTGTGGAACCTGCCTCCTGCGGCAAGAGCGAACATTCACCCCAAGCGCGGCGATGCATAAACATACAGCCCGCCCAACTGTCCGCCGGGCCGTAACCGAAGACTGCTACGCAGCCACGACGCGAAGAAAGCTCTTGATAACCGCGCGCCGACCCGCCTAATTGCGCGCTGACTGGCGCTTGGCGATGCTGCCAATGGTGACGACAGAATCGGGCAATCGTACTGAGCTGAGCGCTCGCTACGTCTTGGCCGTGATGATCGGAGCTCGCGGGGCCCGGTGTCCGAGCGAAAGCTTCGTCGGGAGTCATTTGCCGATCGCCAACGGCGCGCGTGAGTCGTGCGCCGCCTCTCGCTTGATGGAGTCTTCGGTTCTATGCTCATCGAGGGATCTTCGCTTCGAGGTCGCGACAGTTGACGATCGACAACACGCCTAGCGGACGCGAACGGGAGGACACGAACATGAGCGACACCACGACTGCGAGCGCGGAGAGCGCGGTCCGGCCGTTCCGAATCGAAGTACCTCAGGGCGAGATCGACGAGCTGCGCCGCCGCATCAATGCGGCGCGCTGGCCGACCAGGGAACTCGTCACCGATCGGTCGCAGGTGTGCAATTGGCGGCGATACGGAACCTCGCGCGCTACTGGACGACCGAGTACGACTGGCGCCGGTGCGAGGCGCGATTGAACGGGCTACCGCAGTTTAAGACCGAGATCGACGGGCTGGACATCCACTTCATCCACGTCGAGTCCGCACACAAGAACGCGTTGCCGTTGATCATGACGCACGGCTGGCCGGGCTCGGTCGTCGAGCTGCTCGAGACTATCGGTCCACTCACCGACCCGACCGCGCACGGCGGCCGCGCTGAGGACGCGTTCCACCTCGTGCTGCCGTCGATCCCCGGCTACGGGTTCTCCGACGAGCCGACCGAGCTCGGCTGGGGCCCCATCCGTATCGGACAGGCGTGGGCGGAGCTGATGCGGCGCCTGGGTTATAACCGGTACGTCGCGCAGGGGGGCGACGTGGGCTCCCAGGTCACCGACGCGATGGGCCGCCTGGCACTCGACGGGCTGATCGGCATTCATACCAACCTTCTCACGCCGGCGCTGGGCGATGCCGAGGCCCTAAGCGAGTCGCCGCCCTCGGCAGAAGAACGTGCCGCCCTCGACGCGCTCGCTGAATTCCATGCGACCGGCGCTGGGTACTTCGTGGAGCAGGCGACGCGCCCGGAGACGATTGGCTACGCCCTCCTGGATTCACCCATCGCGCTGGCGGCGTGGATGATCGATCACGATACGGACAGCTACCAGAAGATCGCCCGCGGTTTTGTCGACGGACAGCCTTCGGGCAATCTCACCCGGGAACACATCGTCGACAACATCACCCTGTATTGGCTGACAGGCACCGGGGCGTCGGCTGCGCGCTCGTACTGGGAAGAAGGACAAAAAGATGCTCGTGCGGCCGGCCAGGCTCCCACGCCGGTCTCGATTCCGGTCGGCTTCACGACGTTTCCCGGGGAGATCTGGCGGACCCCGCGCAGCTGGGTCGAGAAGGCGTACCCCAACGTCATCTACTTCAACGAGGTGGACAAGGGCGGTCACTTCGCCGCTTGGGAGGAACCGGCGCTCTTCTCGGAAGAGTTGCGCGCCGCCTTCCGCCCGCTGCGCTAGCCGACACTCGTAAGCTAGGCGTCACCTACTCAACCGGTGACTGGCCGTTCGACGGGTCGATGCGGCATTGGCTCGACCGAACATAACTGCCGATCCGCGCCTCGACCTCCACACCCGAATCTGAGCCTCGATCGACGCCGGATTCGGCGCTCGGGAGCGAGTGCCGGGCCCCTAACGCTTGCTGACGCCATTACCTGGTGTAACGGCTATCACCGATCTACCTTTGGGTTCTCGTCGTCGTACTGGGGCCTCGGCTGGCCCAGCTCTGGGGTCTCAGCCCGAGCCCCGGAGGTACCCATGACCACCACGATCCCATCCGCTGCACTCGTCCCGGTCACGCCGGCGTTCACCAACACCGAGCGGCTGGCCTTAGCCGGGTTCCTGGCCGGGTACAGCGGCCTGACCCGCCAGGCTTACGAGCTGGACCTGCGCCAGTACGCGTCCTGGTGCCAGCAGCATCAGATGCGCCTGTTCGCCGCCCGCCGCGCCGACATCGAGTGCTTCGCCCGCGACCTGGAAGCACGCGGCCGCGCCAGAGCCACCATCACCCGTCGGCTGTGCACCGAAGCCGGATTCTGTAAGTACGCCGTCGAGGAAGAACTCCTCGACCACTCACCCGCCGCGCACGTCCGCCGGCCCCGCCTGGACTACGAATCGCACCCCACCGGGCTGGACCGCAACGAGCTCGGCGCTCTCCTGGTCGCCGCCGGGCTCTGCCTAGCCGCAGACGACGCCCTGATCTCCCTGCTGGCGCTCAACGGGCTGCGGGTGTCGGAGGCCACCGGCGCGGATATCCAGGCTCTGGGCATCGAGCGGGGGCACCGCACCTTATTGGTAATCCGCAAGGGCGGCAAGGTCGTCACTATCCCCCTCGCCCCGCGCACCGCGCGGGTGATCGACTTGGCCATTGGCGAGCGCACCGAAGGGCCGATCTTCCTGGCCACCGACGGGCGCCGGCTCGACCGGCACGGCGCCGGGCGGATCGTCCGCCGGATCGCCCGGCGGGCCGGGATCGGCAAGCGCGTCGAACCCCACACGCTGCGTCACGCCCTTATTACCGCTGCGCTAGACGCCGACGTGCCGCTCCGCGATGTACAGGAAGCCGCCTCGCATGCCGACCCGCGGACCACCATGCGCTACGACCGTGCCCGCGCCAGCCTGGACCGGCACGCCACTTATATCGTCGCTGCTTACGTCGCCGGAGCCGCCCGCTAGAACCCCGACCAGCTGGTGCGTAGCGCCTGGCCGGGGATCCGGCCAGGCGGACGACCCGCGGCCAAACGCGACGACGACGCGCGCGAACCGCCTAATTGCATGCCGAGCGACGCGTGACGGCATAACCCGCGCCTGGCGCAGATCTGAATAATCGGCGCGGCCGCCGGCCGCGCTCTGTAATGCCGGGTAGGGTGCGCCCTTCAGCATCACCGAAAGTGCCCGCGAGTAGCCCTGTGCTGACCGATATCCGCCTCGATCTTATGGGCCTCATCGAGGTCGCGGTCGGTGATAACCACCGTGGTTCCGTGCCCTGTGAGGTAGCGGCAAATCGATCGCCCGATTCCGCAGCCCCCGGCTATGCCGGCGGCGACGCCGGCGCTGGCGGGTCATGTCACTGTCCGCCCGGATGGCCGGCCCGCAGCTCCGCGGCGATCTGCGCTGCCCAGGCATCAATGGCCGGCCAGTCGCGGAAGTCGCCGGCCGGCAGGGCGGCCCGCGCGGAAGGCATGTGCTGCACGAACCGCTCGCCCAGACCAACGGGCGGCGCGTCCGGGTCGTAGGCGCCGAAGAAGACCTGCTCACCCCGTGGGTGCAGCAGTTTGGTGAGCTCGTCGAACTCCTTCGGCCGGGTGGTCTCAAGGACGTTCTTGCCGTCCTTGTCCACCAGGTCGGTGCCGAGCGGGCCACTGCTGAACAGCCACACCGGCCGCGCCGCGAGTTCCTTGCGATGCCGCCGGGCGAACGTCACGGCCGGCTTGAGCCAGTGGAACATGTAGGCCGCACCGCCCAGGACGACCGCGTCGTAGGGCCCGACGTCCTTGACGTCCTCGACGGGCCGGGCCTCGGCTGACATGCCCGCCGCGGTCAGGGCGGCCGCGACCCGTTCGGCGATCCCGGCCGTGGCGCCGTGCCGGGTGGCGTAACCGACCAGGACTTTCATGGCATCACCTCTTTGGTGAAGGGCGCACCTCCGCACCCCGCCGACACGGCCAACAGGAAACCCAACCCACCGGCATCCGCGCCCACGCTCTGCCAGCGGCCCGGCAGCTCCGCAAGTTGCAGTGTTGCGGCCGGGCCGGTGGCCCGCCAGGGCCTTATGTCACCGATCATCCCCAAACCAGTGCCGGTCAAGGGGCTGATGTGCCCTTTGCCTCCGGTTCCCGGGCGGCCTCCGGTGGCACTTGCGACGGCCCCCTTTGAATGCGGTGGTGGCGCCGACTCCACCGGTGAAAACGCGGGGACGACTGCGCCGCGCGGCCTGACACGGTGGATGGACAGAGACAGTCAGCCTCGCGGCGGAACGTGGCTGCGGCCCGGTCACGGGCGTGCGATACCCGCCGTTCGGTACTTCGAGGGTTCCTCGGTACTAGTCGGCGGGCGCCGCCCAGATCGGGGCGTTCTGCGTGCCGTAGCCGATGGTGCGGCAAAAATCGCCGGTCTGCCTCCCGGCGGACCAGGGCTGCGGCAAAGTTAGCTGATCATGGTCGTGACCTGGCACCGGTCAGCGGTACTGGCTTTTTGCCGCCGATCCTGGTAGAACTTGCCCCGTGCCCGGGGCCAGTGTCACCAGCGTCACGGTCCGGCCGGTCGCGTTCGGGGAGACCGGCCGGTTCAACGACCTGCTGGATGTGCATCACTGGCTGGGTCACCGGCTGACCGGCCAGGTGCTGCGCTATGTCGCCGAGATGGACGGCCGCTGGGTCGCGGTGCTCGGGTTCGGGTCGGCCGCGCTGAGCTGCGCGGCGCGCGATGCGTTCATCGGCTGGACCCGCGAGCAGCAGTACGCGCGCCTGATCCACATCGCGAACAACCAGCGGTTTTGCGTGCTACCGGGAGGCCGGGCCCCGAACCTGGCCTCGGCGGTGCTGGCGCGGGCGCTGCGCCGGCTGCCCGGCGACTACCTGGCCGTGTACGGGCACCGGGTGGTGGCGGTGGAGACGTTCACCGACCCCGCGAGACACACCGGCGCCTGCTACGCAGCTTCGAGCTTCGTCCCGGTCGGCGACACGCTCGGCTATGGCCGCAGCGCCGGCCGCTACCACCATCACGGCAACCCCAAGCGGGTGTGGCTGCGCCCGCTGCACCGCCGCGCCGCCGCCATCTTGTCCGCGCCGTTCGATCACCCGCTGCTGGCCAGGAAGGAGAACCGCCCTGTGATCGACCTGAACGCGCTGCCGTTTACCGGGGAGCGCGCCAGCCTGCTGGAGGCGCTGGCGAAGGTCAGCGACCCGCGCAGGAAACGCGGCATCCGCCACCAGATCGCCGCGACGCTGACCATGGTCGCCGCGGCCGGGCTGGCCAACTGCGGGCGGTCGTTCCGCTCGATCGGCGACTTCGTCGCCGACCTGCCCCAAGACGCGCTCGCCCGCCTCGGCGCCCGCTGGCACCCCGTCAAGCGCTGCTACATCCCCCCGAACGAGGCCACGATCCGCCGGCACGTGCAGATGATCGACGCCGATGAGGCCGACGCGGTGGCCGGCGGCTGGCTGCTGGCCCAGGTCGCCGCGGGGCGGCTGGCTGCCGGCGACGCGGCCTCGCTCACCATGGTCGCGCTGGACGGCAAGGTGCTCAAGGGCGCGTGGGAAGAGCTGCGGGATATGAAGGTGAAGCTGTTCTCCGCGCTGGTGCACGGCGAGGGCGTGATCATCGGCCAGCGGAAAGTCCCCGAGGACACCACCGAGGTCACCCAGGTGCTGCCGCTGATCGACGCCATTGCCGCCGCTCGCGCCGGTGCCGGCAGCGCAAGCGCCGCACCGGCTGCTGACTTGTCCGGGCTTGTCTTCACCGCGGACGCGCTGCACGTCCACCGGGAAAACATCCAGCAGATCTTCGACCGTGGCGGCGACTACATCCTCACCGTCAAGAGCAACATGCCATCACTGGAACAAGACATCGCAGCGCTGTTCCCCGCCGGGCCTGAGGACCCAGATCTCCGGAAGGGGCAGCAGGCCTGCGTATTAAATCCGCGGTTGCGGGTGGATGCGGTAGGTGATTGGTCGGCTGTCGCCGGGGATGGCCGGTGGCTGGGCGTTGATCTCGTCGGTGAGCAGGGCGAGGGCCCGTGCGAGGCGGGGTTCGGCAGGGGCCTGGAGGGTGACGGTGATCGCGGCTGGGGTGAAGGTGATGGTTCCGGCGAGGCCGCGAATGATGGTTGCCCTGGTCGCGGCGCGGTATTCGTCGTCGTCGCGCAGATAGGCGTTGAGGTGGGTCGCGAGCCAGTGCTCGGCGTTGTGCGCGAGCAGCCGCAGCACCATCTGCAGGCCGCGTCGCCCGGTGCGCAGCACGGCGGTGCGGGCGTCGGGGTCGATCTGGTCGGCGGGCAGCTTCGCGGGGATGCCGTCCCGTGCGGCGGCCGCTTCCCGCAGGTTCCGGCGCGCGGCGCTGATCGCGCGCTCGGCGGCGGGGATCGCGGCGTTCTTGGCGGTGGCGGTGGTGTCCGGGTCGCCGAGCAGCGCGGCGAGGGCACGCTCGGCGGCGGCGAGCTCGTTTTCCGCGCGGCGGACCCGGGTGTTCGCGGTTTTGCGGGCCGGGTTGGCGGTGATCTTGGTATTCACCTCGATGGCGGCGGCGTAGTCGCAGATCTTGTCGATCCCGTAGTTCACGCTGGCGTACTTGAGGAAGTTCTCTTCCCGCCACCGGGACTTCAGCCAGGCCAGGATGTCCGCCGGGCAGGCATCGAAGTCGGAGGTGAGGATCTGCAGCACGACCCGGCCGTGCTCGAACAAGGTGAGCTGCCGGGCCTCGCCGTAGTCCTTGAGCTGCACTTTCTCCTCAGCCCAGGCGATGGTCCGCTGTCGTCCGCCGATGGTGGCGATGGTGATGACCGGGAGCATCGCGGGGACGGCCAGCGGTGCCCGCCGGTAGGTGACCCAGTGCACGTCCTGCTTGCGGCAGTGGGTGAAAACCTGCGGGTAGGCGCCGCCGCGGTCGAAGCCGAGCATGATCTTCGCGCCGTCGGTCAGGGTCTTCTTCAGCTCGGCCAGCGCCTTCGGCAGCGTGGCGGTCAGGCCGGACGGCTCGCCGGTGACGAAGCACACCGCCCGGCCGTCGTGCGCGGTGACGTGGGTGTCGGCCCGGCCTCTCTCGGCCCGGCCCCGCTTGTTGTTCCAGCCCTTGCCGACCGGTTTCGCTGCGGTGTACGGGACGAAGTGGTCGTCGACGTAGTACACGCCTGAGGCCACCGGGTCCGCGTCTAGCATCGCCTGGGCGAACATCCGCTGCAGCTCCACCGGGTCGGCGCGGTCGGCGACCGCCGCCAGCCGGGGCCGCAGCGTACGCAGCCCCGGGAGCCAGGACAGCCCGGCCAGCGGCCCGGCCTCGGCCGCCGCCAGGTGCTTGAACTGCTCGGTGGTCTCCGCGCCGAGCGCGAAGCAGGCACTGACCGCCGCCAGCAGCGCCACGTCCTGCGGTGCCGCGTCCTGCCCGGCCGCGGCCCGGAAGATCTCCCCGGCCCCGGCCCGCGACGCGAACGCGTGCAGCAGCATCGCCCCCGCGTACCGGGACCGCACCGTCACCGGCTCCGCGGGCCGCTGCCCGTCACCCGCCGGGGGCACCGGCCCCGGCGGCACCGGGCCCGCGGGCCCGGGCCGGCTGCCCGGCTCCGGCACCGCCGCCTCCGCGTCCTCCGGTTCCGGCTCGGCCTGCGGTTCCGGCTCCGCCTGCGGCAGCAGGTCCTGCACGTGCACCCGGCCCAGCCGCCGCAGCACCGTGGACTGGTTCACCCCGAGCCGCCGCGCGATCTCCGCGTCCCGCACCCCGGCGGCCCGCCACTCCCGCGCCCGCTCCCACGCCGCCTCACCGGTCTCGCGGGGTCGTCCCGCCGGGCGGACCAGCGCCGCCGTCCCCTCCCGCAGCGCCCGCTGGTGCAGCGTCGCCACGTACGCCGCGCTCAGCCCGGGCACCACGGCGACATCCTTGCCGGGGAACTTCAGCTGCCGCAGCACCGCCGCCGCCACGTGCCGCATCGCCGTGTCGTCCGCAGCGAACCGGAACAGCTCCGCGGACCCTGCGAAGATCACCGTCTCCCCGCCGGTATCGAGCCGGTGCAGGTCACGCGGGTCGGGCATGCCCTCCAGGATGGCAGCGGCGGCGGACATGCGATCAGGCTACCACGATTTAACATATTATGCAAACAAATACAGACAGTTACCGCAGCTCAAATGCCCATCTTCCGGAGATCTGGGACCCGGCTTTCCCCCCCCTCACCACGTCACCTTTGACCGCGGCCACGGCCGCGAGGAGATCCGCTTCATCTGGGCCAGCCCGCGCGTAGCCGGGCTGGAATTCCCCGGCGTGTACCAGGCCTTCCGGATCCACCGCCTCACGTTCGACCTGGCCGGCAACCCGCTGCGCCACCCCGAGACCGTGCACGGGATCACCAGTCTGACCGGATGGCAGGCCAACCCGGCCGACCTGCTGGCCGGCAACCGCGGCCACTGGGAAGTTGAAAACCGCGAGCACTACGTGCGGGACAAAACGTTCGACGAGGACCGCTCCCAGGTCCGCACCGGGTCCTCGCCCCAGTTCCTGGCCACCGCCCGCAACATCGTGATCAGCCTGCTGCGCATGGCCGGATGCCTCAGCGTCCCGCAAGGCATGGAACACCTGGCCCGCCGCCTCGACAGTGTCCTGGCTCTCCTCGGCGTCTTACCCACGGCGATCCTGAAAGGAGGTGATGCCTAACGCTCCGACTTTGCCGATGACCCTGCCCGGCGGACGTCAGAGCCGTGCGGGCGGTCAGAGTCAACGAGTAGTTAATTGTGCCGTCTGCCGACATGAGGCCAAAGCGTGAAGCCTCGATGTCCGACGGCGTGTCAGACGTCAGAGGCAAGGCATATTCTAGGTCTGTACTGGAAAGCGAGGAGGCGCCGATCGCCGGAAATCTTGAGATGATCCGCCGGACACTCGACCTATACCAGTGGCCTATTGTGGACTTGCACCGCCAATTCACAGGCTTCACGATGCAGCCAGTTGTTTCGGAGCTGATGAGGAATCTTAATATCGTTAATTCTATCGGCGCGGCGGCGTTCCCTCAGTTGAAGATTCTGGACGGGATCACGCCGTCAATTTTGAGATCTGCTGAGCTCGCCCAGACGTTCTGAATGTCGCAGCTTGTCGTTGGCGATTCCGCACTCAGCACGTGGCGGAGCGCTCTTATCGCGCAGGATCACATTCGCGAGATCCTCGGGCCAATGGTCAATGCCATGGACTTCAGCGCGATTGGTGTTTGTGACGGCGTTCTGGGTGAGGCGTGAGCGTCTGGGATTGTGGTTGCGGAGCGTGATGGGCATGGGTACGGCCCGGGCGTCGCTCCGGGCGCGCGACCGGTTGCATGTCCGGCGGGTTTCGGCAGGGGCCCAGGGATGGTGACAGTGACGGCGGGCGGCGGCGGTCAGGCCGCGGCCGGCCTGCAGACGCTGATGTGTGCGATCGCGGTGCGGGTGGTGATGGCGCGTCCGGCGCCCGGGAAGGCCTGGCGGGTTTTGGTTTTGCGATCGCGGTGCCGGTGGCGGTCGATGACGATGCGGCGTTTGCCCAGGCTACGCAGGGTGTCGCGGTGGAAGGTCGCGGTCATCGGGGCGGGCAGGCTCGCGGTGGCGGCGCCGGAGCGGATGCTGGCCAGGGCCGCGCGGCGGGCTGCGGTGAACGAGATTTCGCGGGGATGGACCTGCTGCCCGGCGCGGCGCCCTTTGCCGGCGGGGGCGGCGTGGCGGGCGGCTGTGCGGGCCAGGGCTCGGACGAGTTCGGTGCCGCAGATCCAGGCGGCGTGCTCGGCGGCGATCAGGGCGGGGCTGGCGGAGCGGAAGATCGGGCCGGCGGAGGGCCCGGCGCCGGTGATGGCGGACTTTGCTTCTTTCAGGGCGGTCTCTGACCCGGTCCAGCGCCAGGCGTAGGCGGCGGCGAGCTGGCCGGCCGGGTGGCGTGTGCAGTCCAGCAGGTCGGTGATGAGGCAGAACATCTCGCCGGTGTCCTGGCCGTCTACGTCCACCTGGTATTCGACGACGCGGACTTTCAGGCACCAGCGTCCGCCTCCGCCGGTCAGGTAGCTGTAGTAGCTGCCATCAGGCAGGAACCCGCCGATGCGGGGCAGCGTGAGGTCGCTTTTGACGCGGATCAGCGTGTGGGTGCCGGTCGCGAGCAGCCGGGCCACCCGGTCGGCGCCGGGGAAGTTACGGTCGAGCAGGAACAGGCGGTCAGGGGTGAAAATCTGGGGGCAGCTGGCAAGCATCGTGTCCAGCAGCGCCTGCTCGCCCTCGGCTTTGGGCCCGCCGGAGGGGCCGGAGACGACCGCCAGGACGGCGCGGGTGGAGGCGTTGCTGGCCAGCAGGTCACGGACCTGCGGGTAGGGCGCTGAGTCATCGGCGGTGCCGGTCGAGCCGAACGCTTCCCGGTTGGCGGGGGTGTCGGGGACGCGCGTGACCGATCCGTCGATCGAGCACAGCTGCAGTTCATGGCCGCTGTCCCCGGCGCATGCGGCCTGGTAGCCGTGGTCTCGGTGCTCGGCGTCGGCTGCGGCCAGCAGCCGTGCCTGCAGCCCGGCCAGTGGCGCGGGGCCAAGCGCGGTCCGCCAGGTGGACAGCACCTTGGCGGTCGGGACCTGATACGGGCGCTGCCAGGGCACCAGCACCAGATCCCCCAGCAGCGCGGACATTATCTCGTCGTAGCCGGCGTCGGGCGTCAGCGCCATCAGGACGCTCGCGCGGATCGTTAACGCGGCCGTCATCGCCCGCCTGGCCTGCCCTTTCACTTTCCCGGTCAGCGTCGCTTGCGCGGCGACCTCGTCGATCACGCCGGGACCCAGCAGGTCATCGAGCTGCCGCTCGGCGGCCCCCAGCCGGGCATGGCCGGCGGGATGCCCGCCCGCCTGGACCCGGCCGCCGCGGCGGACCACCGCCGGCGCGACCGCTACCACCTTCACGAACACCAGCTGATCCCCGGTACGGATCTTGGGGGTACCGGCCACCACCAGCGCCGTCCGGCCCGCCTCGGCCATGGGCCGGCCGCAAGGCGGCACTAGATCCGCCAGGCGCATCGCGATGATCGCCGTAGCACCGGGCAGCCCAGCCGCATCCCCGCCGCTCAGGCCGAGGTCGTCAGCGCCCAGACCTGCAGGCATGGTGTTCGCCGGCGCAGCGCGGTAGAACTTCACGTGGGGCTCCTGTGCGAAGTTTGGCGTCAGATACCACGACTTCTACAGGAGCCCCTCACGTATCACCCGTCACGCCACGCCAGGCAACGCCACTTCACCTCCAACCGGTACACCGCGGCCCCGGCTCACCGGCCATCGCGACCACAGCCGTCGCATCCCGCAGCAGTCACGGACAGCCCGTGTGGACGGGGTAGCCCACCGGTATCGACATCACGCACCGTCACCACAGGCAGCCGCACCCCCGCAATTCACGCCACTGGCTCAGCCAGGCGAAAACGCCGAAGTCCATGGCATTGGGCCAATGGTAGCTCTGCACGAGCACATGGCAGCCGCCGTGCGTCCGCTGGTGCTCGACATCGCTGCCGTGTCGGATGCCTCAGTCCGGCTGAGCGAGTGGGCGGCAGAACTCGATGCAGGGCGTAGGGCAATTGGCATTATTGCCGCCCCGGCGTTTGCGCGCTGGCAGCAGAGCGTCGCCGGTCTCGATAGCACGGCCTCAGTTCAGCCTTGGCGATTTGCCGGTCATCTGGTCGGTTCGCCAGATCTTCAGCGGCATCGAAGCCAGGGTCTGCAGAAGCTGGCCGGCGTTGCCGGCGGCAAACAGACCGAGACTGCGCCATTCGCCGGGCTGCAGCGGCGGGCGCCACAACCGCAGCAGCTGACCCTCCGCGGCCAGGTCACGCGAATGTGCGGGCTCGCGGGCGCGGACATCGTCGACCGCCTGCTCCGGCGTCCCGTCCGGAACATGAGTTGTCATCGTGACGAGGTACTCCATGGCGATCCTCCGTCGCTGAGCGGGCCGCGGCCGGATTGCGTCCCGTCCGGTCCGCGCAGGGATATCAAGGGCTTGGAAGATCGGGAACGTACCGAACGGCTGATCAGCGGCGTTGTTGATGCTGGCTGTCGCGGCAGAGTGGCTGCGAGTTGCCGCTGCTGACCGCGCTGGCGCGCCGGGTGTGGCACGTATGTGGCACGGCTTCATAGGTAGATGGCTGATCAGCGGTTCTTATTGGCCAGGTTGCAGGGCCAAGACGTCGCATGTCACGGTGCAGTCGGGTTCGGCAAGCTGCGATGGGTCGCCGATGGTCACCTGGGCGCGCTACCCGCCGATCCGAACTCCTCGGCGTCACGTGGTGGATCGAGGCTCGTGTCCGGGGGACTGGCTGCCGTCGATGTGAGGGATTCGCCGGTGATCTCGGCATTCACTCGGACTCCTCGGCGGGCGTACTCGATGGCCAGTGAGCGGGCGACCAGTCACCCTCTGGGTCCGTGGTTTGCCCTACTTCGATCAGATGACCGTCGGGATCGCGGATGTAGCAACGCTTCTCGTACTGGTGCTGTTTCGGCGGTGTCAGGAATTGAGCACCCCGGGCGCTCCATTCGGCGTACACGGTGTCGATGTCTTTAACCCGGATATTAAGGAAGCTGCTGACCCGGTCGGGATCGCGTGGCGTCTCCAGGATGACCGCAGGCTTGTCGTCGGTCGGGCCTCCGCCGCGATTGATGACGATCCAGCTGTTGGCTAGTGCGACATTGACCGGGTCTCCGGGGAAGGCCACCCTGCCGCCGAGTACTTCGGTGTAGAAGCGCCGAGAGCGCTCGACATCGTCCGAGACGATGAAGTGGGTCAGCACAATTCCCTCTGGGGGCAGTGGGAGCTCGGCCATCTGGCACCTCCACTGGTTAGGGTCTCACACCCGCTTCACGATGGAGTTTGCAGCCGACGTTACACGAGCGAGCATTCGATCTCCTTCCGCTGCCGCGCGGCGATCCGGACCGCGGGCGGCGGCAGAGGCGGTGCTATACCCCACCCGAGCCACCAGCTGGACCGGTCAGGTAACCGCGTAAATCCGGTGCCGTGTCCCCGGCTCCCCCGCCGCCGGTCTCCATCCCGCCCGCGCCCGAACCCGCGCCCCGCCCAGTGCCCGGGACACGCCGCTGCCGTCCCGTCTGCCCCATCAGCCCCGCCCGCCCCGCCCCTGCCAGCCTCCGCCCGCAACGGCAACGGCAACGGCAACGGCAAACGGCAACGGCAGCAATGCTCCATCGTTGCCGCCATGTCTGGGGGCGGGGCCACGGCGGGCCGCCACCTCATCACCGGCTAGCAGACCAGCTCCTTCCCGCGAAGCCGACAGCGGCTGCTGTCACCGGCAGGCGGGCCTGGGACAGCCGCAACTCTCCTCAGAAGAGATGCGCGCCAGCTTCAGATCACTGCGCAAGTAGTGCGGGATGAATGTCGTAGTGCCGCTGGGCGTCGGCGAGGGCCGGGCGGGAATGGCCGGGACTCACCGGGCACCTGTCTTGCTCTTGCCAGACAGGGCGCTTCGTTACCCGACGGTGAGAGCTTTGCGGTCGCGCGACACGCGATATCCGCCTGCGTTCTGCGCGGTCGACGGGGTCCGGTCTCCGTCAGGTGATGGGCGCCGATTAGGTCGATCTGGCGTGCTGGCCAACCTTGCTGTCGCCAGCTTCGGCCACCTGGTCCATGTCATCCCGCACGGCCTGAAGAAGATCTAGTACCAGCCCGGCCTCATCGAAGGCTGCCTCGCCGGAACAGGGCTGACCTTGGACCAGATCGGACATCCAGTGGACGCTGCGAATTAAAAGGTCTTTCAGGTGTCTGAAGTTTCGCACTTTTGATGGTGGCTGGGGGTTGGCGGTCGCGGGAGGGGACGGATTGGCAGATGTCGCGACACGCGGTGCGGTGAGGCTCTGGTTACGTGATCTTGCGGGCTGAACGCGGAAGCATCGGCGGTGCTTACGTCCGCCTCGTGCCGAGGGAACCCGCCGATGCTTCCGGGCCTGAATTTACCCGCTTCGCTGCTGTGCCTGCTGAGTGAGCTGCGGCCGTGTTTCACCGCGCCGGGTTTTGCCACGTTCTGCGGCCTGGTCGCCGGGATGGCGGGCCGGGTGCGCCGCCGCACCGTGGCAGGCATGCTGCTGGGCGGCTGCCTGCAGCATGCGTGGCCGCATGACCGGGCGCACTACTTCTTCGCCCGGGCCCGCTGGGAACTCGATCAGCTCGGCCTGGCGGTCGCGCAGCTGGCGGTCCTGCTGGTGACCGAGCCGGGCGCGGATCTGCGCGTGGCCGTCGATGACTCGGTGTTCCGCCGCTGCGGGCGCCGGGTGCACGGGGCCGGCTGGCAGCATGACGGCAGCTCCCCGGCGATGAGCAAGCTCAGCTACGGCAACTGCTTCGTCACCGCCGCGATCTTGGCCCGGCTGCCGTTCTGCAGCCGTGAGGTGTGCCTGCCGGTGCTGGCGCGGCTGCACCTGCCCGGCAAGGGCGCCGGGCCGGGCAAGGTGGAGACGGCCGCCGCGCTGGTCAGCCTGCTCGCCCTGGCCTTCCCCGGCCAGGTGATCCATGTCGTGGCCGATGCCGCCTGCCACGGCCCGGCCCTGCGGGCCCTGCCGGAGAACGTGACCTGGACCTGCCGGATCCCCCGCAACGCCGTCCTGTATGACCTGGCACCACCGCGCACCGGCCGCCGCGGCCGCCCCAGGACCAAGGGTGCCCGGCTGGGCACGGCCGATGACATCGCGGCCGAAGCGGCCTGGGACACCGTCACCGTCACCGCCTACGGCCGCGAGCACATCAAGCACGTCACCGCCGTCACCTGCCTGTGGTACGGGTCATGGCACACCCGCGCCGTGCGCCTGATCCTGGCCCGCGACGAGCCCACCACCAGCGGATATGACCTGGCCCTGGTCACCACCGACCTCACCGCCGACCCCGCCGCGCTGGTCGCCCGCTACGCCGCCCGGTGGGCCACCGGGCAGGCGTTCGCCGACGCCCGCAACGTCCTGGGCGCCGGCGAGGCCCGCAACCGGGTCAGGCTCGCCGTCGAGCGCACTGTCCCGTTCGGGATGCTGGTGCACACCCTGATCATCATCTGGTACGCCCGGTCAGGCCACGACCCGGCCGGCATCGACGACCGCAGGGCCGCGCAGCCGTGGTACCGCACCAAGACCGAGCCCGCCTTCGAGGACATGCTCACCAAGCTGCGCCGGACCCTGATCGCCGCCCGATTTTCCGCACGCCGCCCAGCTCAGCCCACTGACGAGCAAATCCACGCCGTGCTCGCGGCCTGGGACGCCGCCGTGGCATAAGCACGAAACTTCAGAGGTGTGTGACTGAAGCTCTGGCTTGTGGGGCATGAGGAAGATGATCGCGGCACCAGACCCCCTGGCCTGGCTCGGCCCCAAAGGCCTGTAGCCAATCGCAGGAACAGAGGAAGGTCCACGATGGGCACGGCTCGACGCCGACTTCCCTTCGATAACGGCTTTCGGGTCGTCCAGTTCACGCGGCCCGGCTCGGGCAGCTCGATTCAGTTCGGCACGAACATGACCTCTGCCGCACCCGGGCCGGCTCAGGGCCTGTATCTGGTCGTCTCCGACGTCGCTGCGGCGCCGCCGAGCTGGCCGGGCGCGGTGCAGACGTGAGCGAGGTGTTCCACGCTGGTACGCCGGGCGCTCAGTTCCAGCCCGACGGGACGAGCGGCCGCGTGAGCGGCCCCGATCCCGATGGTGCCAGCTATAGATCCTTCGCCACGTTCAGCGGCCAAGACGGCAACGGCTGGCTGCACGAGGTCACGACACGGCTGCTCGGCCGGGTCGACGCTGCTCAGACGGCACTGGCATCAGCGGCGGAGCTGGCGGGCGCGATGCGTCGCGCGGAGGCCGCGCACGGTGAGCAGGAGAACCGCATCGGCGCGGCAGATCGGGGCTGGCGCGACTGGTACGCCGCGTACATGGTGGCCGAGCAGGCCGGGACGGAGCTGCCGAGATGACCGATTATGACGTGATCGTGTTCGGCGGAGGGGCGCCCGGGGAGCATTGCGCCGCGGCGCTGGCTGCGCGCGGACTGCGCGTCGCTGTCGTTGAGCGCGAGCTCGTCGGCGGTGAATGCTCCTACTGGGCCTGCATTCCGTCAAAGTCGCTGCTGCGCCCCGGCGAGGCGGTGCACGGCGCACGCGAGGCCGCCGCCAGCGCTCAGGTTGACGTCCAGGCCGCGCTGGCCTGGCGGGACTTCATGGTGTCGAACTATTCCGACGCCGGCCAGCAGCACTGGCTGCACAGCCGTGGCATTGACCTGCTACGGGGCGCGGGCAAGCTGGCTGGCACTGGCGTGGTGGAAGTCGACGGCGTCCGGCACACCGCGGAGCACGTTGTCGTGGCGACGGGCGCAGAACCGATCGTGCCGCCGGTACCTGGATTGCGTGACCTTGAGGGCGTCTGGGGTACCCGCGAGGCGACCAGCATGAAGGCTGTCCCGCGACGCCTGCTCGTGCTGGGCGGCGGGGCGGCCGGGGTTGAGCTTGCGCAGGTCGTGCGGCGCCTGGGCGGCGAGGCGGTGATCATCGAGGGTGCCGAGCGGGTGCTGCCGCGCGAGGCCGCGCCGCTGGGTCACGCGCTCGGTGAGGCCCTGCGCCGGGACGGGATCGAGCTGATACTCGGGAAGCGCGCCACCGCGGCGCGGCGGGAAGGTGACGAGTATGTCCTGGGTTTCGATGACGGTCCTGAGCTACGGGGCGACCGGCTGCTCGTCGCAACCGGTCGGCGCCCGCGCGTTGCCGGGATCGGCCTGGATACCGTCGGCGTAACGGCCGACCCCCACCGCGGCATCCCGGTTGACGAGCATCTGCGCGCGGGCGAGCGGCTCTGGGCCATCGGGGACGTCAACGGCATCTGGCCGCTCACCCATGTCGGCGAGTATGAGGGCGACGTCGTCGCAGCGAACATCGCCGGCGACCCGCGCCTGGCGAACTACGAAGCCGTTCCCCGTGTCACCTACACCGATCCGCAGGCAGCGGCGGTGGGCGCGGTCGAAGCGAAATACACCGCC
The DNA here is from genome assembly GCA_963727015.1 of uncultured Actinomycetota bacterium. Lineage (GTDB taxonomy): Bacteria > Actinomycetota > Actinomycetes > Streptosporangiales > Streptosporangiaceae > DATFVJ01. Next base: position 302,812 of record CAVSEV010000016.1, read on the forward strand.
ACCGTCCCGCTGTCAGAAGAGCCGAAGACCGCCACCTATACGCACGCCTACGCCAAATCCCCCGGCTTCCTGACGCTGCTCAGCGACGGCCAGCGACTCGCCGGCGCTTACGCCGTCGGGCCTGAAGCCGGCGAGTGGCTGCAGCAGGCGACGCTTGCCATCCGCGCGCACGTTCCGATCGAGGTGCTGAGCGACACGATCCAGCCCTTCCCCAGCTTCTCCGGGATCTACAACGCGGCACTGATGGCGCTCCGCATGCAGATAGCGGGCATGCCGCCGGCGGCCCGGCCGATGGCCGCTCAGACCGCGAGCCTGTCCCGATGAAAATCCAGCGGAGTGAACCATGACCAGCGCGACCACTCCTGTTTCCGGCCAGCGAGAAGCAGAGCGGGCCAGGCAAACGGTCGTGGTGATCGGCGGCAGCTCGGGCATCGGGCTGGAGACCGCCCGGCGCCCGCACTGAGGCCGCCGACGTCATCATCGCCGGCCGGAATCCCGGCCGGCGCAAAAGGCGGCCGCGGAACTCGGCGCGGAGCGCACCGCGGCTTTCGACGCCACCGACTCCGGCCAGCTGGAGACCTTCTTCCAGCAGCTGCCGACACCCATCGATCACGTGCTGGTCACCGGTCCCGGCCCGTACTACCTGCCCCTCGCCGACCTTGACCGCGAGCGGGCACACCACGGCTTCGACCTGCACCTATGGCTGGCTGTCGCCGTCGCGCAGAGGCCGTCGGCAAAGTACGGGCGGGTGGCACGCTGCCGTTCATGGCCGGCACCAGCGGGGAACGCGGACCTGGCCTGTCGCTTGCGGCCGCGGCCACCGCCACGCTGCCCGTCCCGATCGCCAACCTCGCGGACCGGCGGAACCTATGACATCGACGGCGGCCAGAACCTGATCTCCTCGTGAAGACGCGGCCCCGACTAACCCGAAGTTACGTGGGTGCCCCGTGTCAACATGACCGCTGACCTGGGCGCTCTAGCCAACGTGGGCGAGCCTTGGTGTCTACACGGCCCGACCAGCGGAAACTGCGGCTGATGCTACCTGGTAGCAGGCTGACGGGATAGAGGGTTTCTGTGGCCACTAAGAACCCAGTCCTTAGGGTGTTTCCCCAGCTCAGCTACTGACCCTTCAGGCGACGTAACTTCGGACTAACCCGTCAGCGAGGCCTCTTCCCGGACTCTGCTAGCTAAGCAACCTCCACCAATGTGGCGGGCAGCCCGTGCAAAACGAGATGCCGACGCGCGCTCCTGCTCGGCGCCCCCGAGGCAGCCGAGGCCACCGGGCAGATCGGGAAATTCCTGCGAGCCCGGGTACGCTAACCGCCGCGATGCATAACAGCAGGTCACCGCTCCAGCGCGCGGCAGCTCACTCAGTTCACCGCACCCGAGCGGCGATTACGCGGTCCGGCCGCCGTCGATGTACAGGATCTCTCCGGTGACGTACGGTGCTGACTCCAGGTACAGAATGCCGTCCACGATGTCACTGACCTGGCCCACGCGCCCGAGCGGGGGCAATTTCCCCGCGAGCGCCTCGGGCGTGTAGGACTCGGGCGGCAGCAGCGGGGTCTGGGTGATGCCTGGCGCGACGGCATTGACGCGGATGCCGCGGGAAGCGTACTCGACGGCCAGCGATTTAGTGACCGCGGCGAGGCCGCCCTTGGTCAGCGCGGTCAGCGCGGTCGGCTCCACGGAGTCTGCGTGGGCCGCGATGCTGGCGCTGACGTTGACGACATGGCCGCCGTGCTGCTTCAGCATCTGGCCGATGGCGCGCTGGGTCAGCCAGAAGAATCCGGCGAGGTTGACGCCGGTGACCAGCGCGTAGTCCTCGGCGGTGTAGTCGGTGAAGGGCTTGGAGACGAAGACGCCTGCGTTGTTGACCAGGGTGTCGACGCGGCCGAAGCGATCAATTGCCCGGCTAATGATCTGGTCGGCGGTGGCCTGCTCGGAGATGTCGCCCTGGACCGTGAGGATGTCCGGGTCCTTCGACGGCTTGATGCTGAGAGAATTCGCCACGACCGCCCAGTGCCGCTGCCGGTATCCGTCGACGAGCCCGGCGCCGATTCCCTGCGAGCCGCCCGTGATGATTGCTACCTTGTGCTCCGTTTCGGTCATGGCTTTCTCCGTTCTCAGGTGCGCATGGTCGCGGGATCGCTCGGGTGCGGCGTGAGCGGCGTGATTTCCGTCGTCATCCACGGGTCGAGCGGGAACGCTTTCACGATGGCTTCCATCTCCGCGCTGTCCCAGGCCCGGTACAAGCCGAGAGCGCGTCCCTGACCCGGAAGTGCCCGAAACTGCGCAATTCGCCTGGCTGCAGCGGCGGGCGCCACAACCGCAGCAGCTGACCCTCCGTGGCCAGGTCACGCGAATGTGCGGCGTCGCGGGCGCGGACGTCGTCGACCGCCTGCTCCGGCGTCCCGTCCGGAACATGAGTTGTCATCGTGACGAGGTACGCCATGGCGATCCTCCGTCGCTGAGCGGGCCACGGCCGGATTGCGTCGGGTCCGGCTTTTTCAAGCTAGGCCACGCGCGCCTTCCAGAGGACGGGTGTCACCTTCGCTCAGCGAGGTGAGGTACCGCCGGGCTGGAACAGCCTGACCCGGGTCGCGGCTCTGCCTACGGGGCAGGTTCGCGCCAGTGACAAAGTCCGGAAACCACGGCATCGCAATTCCCGCGCATGGTTCGCCAGGCCGGCAAGCCCGCAGCGTTTCACGGCCCCACGCGGCAGCGATCCGAGCGCCTCCGCCCCAGATCACAGGCGGGAGGTGAGCTCGGTCACGATTTCCGCCGCTGACTGTGGCTGCCTCGCAAGGGCAACGCTTTGTCCGGCCCACATCGACAGCGCCTCGATGTCGCCGGTCGTCCCGACCATCGGCGGCGCTGGCTCGTAACGAACGATTCCCTCGCCGGAGGCGAAGTGCGCGATCACGTCGCCTGCTCCCGGGCGCTGACTGTCCGGGGGGCGTCCCGCCGCATCCCACGCCCTGGCGGTTGAGTTGCGGAGGGCGCGGTGGGGAGAGTCGGGCCACCCGACGTCGTACAGGTTCGGGTACCACTGCGGATCGGTCTCGGCCGCAGCTATCAGCCGGCGCCGGTAGTCCTCGTGGATCGGCATTTCCTCGGCCAGCAGGAACCGCGTGCCCAGCCACGCGGCCTGGGCGCCCAGGGCGAGCACAGCGGCGACTCCGCGGGCGTCGCCGATCCCGCCAGCCGCGATGACCGGTACCGGCGCTACGGCGTCCACGACAGCGGGCACCAGCGGCAGTGTGGCGACCTTGCCCCAGACGTGCCCGCCGGCCTCCCAGCCTTGTGCGACGATCACGTCCGCGCCGGACAAGACTGCCTGTCGTGCCTCCTCAGCGCTGCCGACCGTGTGCAGAACGGTTCCCCCCGCGGCGTGCACAGCCTCGATGTAGCTGCTGGGATCCCCCCACATAAACGAGACGATCTTCAGGCCAGCCTCAAGGGCCTGGTCAAGGTCACGATGATGATCTGAGGTGAGAACGAAGTTGCCGCCAAACGGCCGCGTGGTCAGCGCCGCGGTCTCCCGGACGACGGCTCCGGTGTCAGCGGACCAGGTCAGCGTCACCATGCCGAGCGCGCCGGCATTCGACACCGCCGCCGCCAGCCCCGTTATATCGGACATTGGTGCCTGAACGATCGGTTGCTCAATCCCCAGCAGCTCACACACAGCAGTGCTCATGGGCCACGGTGTACCCGCGGGCATAGCTGGCGACACGAGCCAGGATCAGTCCCGCGGTACCCGCAACCACAGGCGCCGCAAGGAGAGGGGCCCGGCAAGGAGTCGTCGAAGCCCATGGCCCGGCGAGTCACCCGGTCCAGCGGGGCAGCAGCCCTGTCTTATGACTCATCAGACGTGGGCCTCTGACTCATAAGACGTGGGCGCCGACTGCGGGGAACGCCGGTCCCATCCGTGAAACTTCGAGTAGTCGCCGGCGTCCCAGGCCTCGCGCAGTCCCGCGGTGCTCAGGTCCCAGTCCGGGCGGATCTCGGCAGTTGCCGCGCGCAGGTCGCGCCATAGGTCGTAGAACGACGGGCGGCCCCAGAACCAGTAGCCGTTATAGACATTGTGAATGACCAGCCCCGGCTTGAGCACCAAGGTGTGGGGGATCATGGGGTTGTGCTCGGGGTCGGTGTACTCCTGAATGTCGAGGTCCTGCTGGACGGTCCGGCCGGGATCAGACAGGAAAGGCCACTGGGCGCCGACCGAGGCGCGGAACTCTTGCAGCGTGTGATGGTCGTCGGTGGCGATCGTGGCGATCTGCGTATAGGCCACGGCGATCTCCGGGTAGTGCTCGGCCAGTTCCAGGTGCTGCCGGTGTTCTTTTGGGCAGTAGTTGCCACGGGCCAGGGTGAGGATCAGCGGATCGCGGCCCTGAAGCTCGCTCAGCGCGCGGACGGTGCCGGTATGGTCGGGCAGCGCATAATCGGGGAAGGTGCCGCCGGGGACGATGTCGGAACGCACGGGATGCCCGCCTCTCCTCTGCCGCCGCGGATGCAGCCCGGGCGGCGCTCGTGTCGGTTTGCCCCGAGGACCTGGCTGTACCAGGACGCACCTGTGTGCCTGCCGGTAGGCGTGCCCGTCGTCGGTCATGCCCACACTCCCGCCCCGCGAGGAAGCCGCAAGCGCCATGCCGTCCTCAGGCGGTTCGAGGGCCGGTCGCACGATTGCCGATGATGGCCGCCTGCGCTTCTCAGCCGTGCGTGTCCTCACGCGGTGGATCGAGGCTTGGACAGCGTTAGACTCCCTGGCATGCAGCGGCGGGACAGCCCCTGCACGCTGCAGACACGTCGTAAGCGGGGTGTGAGACCAACCAGTGGAGGTGCCAGATGGCCGAGTTCCCACCGCCCCCAGAGGAAATTGTGCTGGCCCACTTCATCGTCTCAGACGATGTCGAGCGCTCTCGGCGCTTCTACACCGAAGTACTCGGCGGCAAGGTGGCCTACTCTGGCCCCGGAGGGCTGACCTATGTCGCACTAGCCAACAGCTGGATCATCATCAATGTCGGCGGAGGCCCGACCGACGACAAGCCTGCGGTCACCCTGGAGACGCCACGTGATCCCGACCGGGTCAGCAGCTTCCTCAATATCCGGGTCAAAGACATCCACGCCGTATACGCCGAATGGAGCGCCAGGGGTGCTAATTTCCTGACGCCGCCGAAACAGCACCAGTACGAGATCCGTTGCTACATCCGCGATCCCGACGGTCATCTGATCGAAGTGGGTCAAACCACGGACCCAGAGGGGGACTGGTCACCCGCTCACTGGCCGTCGAGTACGTCCGGTGGGGAGTCCGAGTGAATGCCGAGATCACCGGCGAGATCCTTCACATCGACGGCGGCCAGTCCCCCGGACACTGAGATCCATTTCCGGCAGCCCGCACCTCCCCGCCGTCCCCCCTCTCAGCGAGCCGCTGCGAGACCGCTCGGGCCGGGCGATGCCCCAGCCCGCCGTTGTTAGCACTGTGACGTTGAGGAGGTCCCGGTCATGACCACCGCGGTCATCGGCACCGGAGCGATCGGATCGGTCATCGCCAGCCAGCTCGCCTCAGGCGGCGAGACCCTGCGGCTCTCGAGCGCCGACAATGAGTCAGCACGAACGCTGGCAGCCGAGATCGGTCGAACTGCGGTCGTCGCCACGGACAACCGCGACGCATTGCAGGGCGCCGATGCCGTCGTCCTCGCGCTGCGGTTTACCGTGCTGAAGGACGTCATAGACGGGATCGCCGACACGCTAGATGACAAGCTCGTGGTCGTCCCGAGCAACCCGCTCGGCATCGATAAGCAAGGTAAGGTCTCACGTCTCCTGCCGAAAGGGCAATCCTCTGGCGAGGTTGTAGCCGGGTGGTTGCCGGCGGGCGCGCGCCTGGCCATGGCGTTTGGAACCCTGCCGGCCGATCTCCTCGAGTCCTCCAGCAACCGGTCACTGGAACCGGCGGTCCTCTTCTACGCGACCGACGACGACCGTGCTGGCGAGGAAGTCGAGCGGTTGATCCGAACGGCCGGCTTCGAGCCGGTGAAGGTCGGCGGGATCGAACAGTCGGGTCGGCTCGAGGTGGGCGGCGACCTTCACGATCTCATAGTCGGCCCCGCGGAGGCGCGGTCATTGACCGGTGGGGCCTGATCGCTTCGCCGCGCCTGGGCACCGGTGGGCGATCCGGACATGCTCGTCCACCAGGGCAGCCAGAACGCCCAGCGCCGCGGCGCCAACTGTCCGGCGGCCTGAGTCTTGCGTGCTATTGAGCTAGACCCCATGGACTTGATCGGAGATGCACCTATCTAGACGATCTGCGCGCTCGGAGCCTGGAAACCCGCTGAACTCACGTGAGCAAATATTCGGCGTTCGGCGTGCCTCTAAGCTTCCAATACGACGCTGGGTCGCTCAACTTCGCGGCACCCAGTCTGCCTCAAGACCCATAGTGAATATGCCGGTCAGCGCACAAGTATGTCCGCTCTCAACGCGCTCCTTTCAGGCATGAGCGGTCGATCCGAAGCGCGCGTGGCGGCCATGCGCACCCCTGATCTCTGCGGCTAACCGCGTCCAGATCTGTGCGGCCAACCGCGTCCACTACCGAACCGCTGATTCCGCGCTTATCGCCTGTGCATCTCACGCCGGGCTGAACGGAGCGCGGAAGTGGCCATTTTCCGGTGTCTTGTCCGTGTCGCGTCGCAGTCACGTCAGAAGCGCGCTGGCGGAGTTCATTCCGGACGCGGACTTCATCTAGTTCCGCCCGGCGCGCCGAGCTCGATCGCGTCTGCGGTCCCAGCGGACCGGAGGCGGTCGAAGACCAGCCGTACCGCCATCGACCCTTCGCCGATGGCAGCCGCGGCGCGCTTGACTGACCCGCTGCGGACATCTCCGACGGCGAGGATCCCCGGCCTGCTGGTCTCCAGGAACAGCGGGCTGGTGCCTTCGTCGTCGAGCCTGACCGTGGGAATATCGGTGCCGGTGAGCAGGAATCCGTGGCTGTCGTCGGCGAGCTGGCCTGCCAGCCATCCGGTTCTGGGCTTGGCACCGATGAAGACGAACAGCCCGCGGATGGGCAGTTCTGACTGGCCCGGCTGTCCGGTGCGGCAGATCCGCACGCCCTCGAGCTGGCCGGTACCGATCAGCGCGGTAACCTGAGTGCCGGGTGAGACGATGATGCAGGGGTTCTGCTCGATCCGGTCGATCAAGTACCGCGACATTGAGGCTGCTAGCGAGTCACCGCGGATGATCATGTGTACCTGCGCGCAGCTGCGGCTGAGGAAGAGCGCGGCCTGCCCAGCGGAGTTGCCGCCACCTACGATCGCAACCGGCCCGGTGCCGCAGGCCTGGGCTTCCGCCTGGGTGGCCGCGTAATACACCCCGACGCCCTCGAGCTCTTCGAGCCGGTCCAGCGGCAGCCGGTTGTAGTGGGCTCCGGTGGCGATAATGACAGACTTGGCCTGCACGGTCTCGCCGTCGTCGAAGCTGACCTGGTGCAGGCCGCTGCCCGACGACAGTGACACGGCCCTGGCGGCCAGCTTGATGCGGACGCCGAACTTCTGCGCCTGCAACGCCGAGCGTGCCGCCAGTTCCTCGCCGGACAAGCCCGCGGGAAAGCCCAGGATGTTCTCTATCCGCGACGAGGTTCCCGCCTGACCTCCCAGCGCGGTCTCCTCGGCCAGGGTCGTGACCAGCCCTTCGGATGCGCCGTAGATCGAAGCGGCCAGGCCAGCCGGCCCCCCGCCCACGACCAGCAGGTCACACGCTCCGGCGGGATAGGGATCTTCCGCGCCCGACATGCCCAGCGCGTCGAGCAGGGTGCGCCCGGCCGGGTTCCTCAGCAGCGGCCCGCCGGGGATGACGACGACCGGCAAGTCCGCGACGGGCACATCCAGGCCACGCAGCATCGCCTCCGCCTGGGGCGAGGCTTCAAGGTCCAGCCACGTCGACACCAGCCTGTTGCGCGCCAGTATCTCCAGCAGCCGCCGGGTATCAGGATCGAACCGTGATCCGATCAGCCTCAGGCCCGCGCCCCGGCGCATCAGGATCGAGTGCCGGAGCAAGAACGTGCGCAGGATCAGGTCGCCGAGGCCGGGTTCGTGGGCCATGAGGGCGCGCAGCTGCGCGACCGGAACCGCCAGGACCCGCCCGGCAGACGTGGCCACGGCAGTCAGGTAGGCGCGCTGCCCTGTCATCATGCCGATCTCGCCCAGGAACTGGGACCGGCCGTAACCGGCGATGAGCGTCGCACTGGGCTGGCCGTAGCCCTGGATGATCTCGGCGGTGCCATCCAGCATCACGATCAGGTCATAGGTCTCGTCCCCGTCGGCGAACAGCACGTCGCCGGCGGCCACGCCGCGCTCGGTACCGTACCTGCGCAGCAGGTCAAGCTGAGCCGCGTCCAGAACCGGGGAGCGGCCCGGCTCAGAAAGCAGGAAATTACCGCCGCCATCACCGGCCCGGCCAGCAGCGGCCGTGCGGCTCTCGGCACCGCGGCCAGCTGTACCTTCACCCATGCGGGCCGCCTCCTTCCACACCGGATTGAACGGCCTCGACGCCGCACCCGGCTGAGTACGGTGCTGCCGTGACCACGAACCTATTGTGCTCGGTGAAGTCGATCGTGGTCTCGAACCTGATCCGGGGCGCGATCGTCCCGATCCTCGCTCTCGGCGAAGTGGACGGGCAACGCGGCGATGGTCCGGAACCGCATCTGGATGAATTCGTTAAACCAGGTGGTCACGATGTGGCTCCGCACAGGCTGTGGCCTGCTCGTTCGGGGATCGAAGCTGACCATGCCGCCGGAGAATGCGGCGAAGCCGAAGTAAACCCAGACGCCGGAGAACACGGCGCCCTCGCGCCGCTTGCGCTGCGGCGGCCAGGCTGCGGCGGCAGCATGATGGTGGCAGCCGGCCAGCCATGCCGTGAAGAGTCGCTCGTGAGCCATGCCGGCGTCCATGAGCACTGCTCCGCTGCCATCCCCGCCGTTGGTGTTCTCAGCTTGTTCCGCGTTATCGGCTGATGACGCCTCCTGAGCGGCCACGGGGCGCCGGGGTCTGCCCAGCCGAACCCGGCCCGGCCCTCCTAGCGGCAGCCGGTTACGCGTGGGCGGCGAGGTCGAGGGCGGGCAGTGCCTGGGCTTCCATCTCGTGTGCCATATCGGCGTCGGCCAGGGTGCAGGCGGTGCTGGTGACCGCGTGCATCATCCTTGCCCGCGGTCAGGTCCCGCCGGGATGAAGTGGTTCAGGATGGTTTTCTGCTGGTCGTCTGCCCGACGCGCACGGCGCGGAAGCCGGAGTCGTCGCCGAGGTGGAAGTACAGATGCCCCTGAAGCGAGCCGTCATCGGCCAGCACCGCCCAGCCCCGCCCGCTGACCTCATCACCCTCGTCATCACCCTGCCAGCTGAACTCCACGCTGGCACGTCCGCCGCGCTCGCCCGGGCGGCAGTCCATCCACCCCCGGACGGCAATGAAACCGAACTCGCCGGCCCCGTCGTCGCCGAACTCGATGAAGCCGGGCACCACCAAGTCGATGGCCTCCTGGTCCCACAGGTCCATCTCCATGATCCGCCACCTGCCATTCAGGTGCACTACTCATTCCTCCTCGGCCCGGCTCGTCATCGGCCACGAGCGTAGCCGTTTCGTCCGCGCCGGACGGGCGCGACGGCAATCCGCATCGGCAAGTACGGAGTCATGCCGCGCTGCCAGGCTCCGGCTTGGATCTGCCGGGGCGGCCGCCCGCGCGAGCGTCCACAGCGAGCTCCCGGCGTCGCCACCCGCTACCCTGGCCATCTACCGTTCCCCCATCCCCATGTCGCCGACACCGCACCCGCACGCCCTCAAGGTCGTCAGGCGGAGGTTCTGAGGAGTCCGAGTTGCGGGTCAGCCTGGTCGGTGTGAGCTGTGTGGGCACCACGACGATCGGCAGGATCCTCGCTGACCGGCGGGGCTGGCCCTTCTTCGACCTCGACGATGAGATCGAACGGCGCAGATCCTCAAGGACGCCGCCGTCGACCCTGCTCGTCGGCGGGCCCGGGAGACCTGGCGGGCGTTCCTGGCCGGACAGGCCACGACGATCCTGGCGGCGGACTTCTTCCACGTCGACACCGTGTTCCTGCGCCGCTTGTACGTATTAGTTCTTCATCGAGCACGGCACCCGGCGCGTACACCTCGCTCGCATCGTTACGCAACGTAACCATGCCTGACTCGCCACGCATAACAGGCCCGCGCAGCTCGGCCATGGGGTCTGTCAAGATAACGGTGCAACTTCTTTCTCTGTTGTTACTTCCGTCTCGCGCTCAGGCGGCCGTCGAAGGTGATGTCGAAGGCGTTGAGGGCGGCCTTCCACCGGTTGGTCCACCGCGCGCCGGCCGGTAGCGTGCACCTGCCGGACTGAGGGCGTGGCCACCACGATCAGCCGGGCGTGATAGTCCAGGCGCGCCTGATCGCAGGCCAGCCGCCCGGCTGCAGCGGGCACGGATCGGCGTCAGTTCCGGCGGGTTCGGCCGGCTCGTCCCCGATGAACCGGTGCCAGCCGCCTTCCCGCGTGGTAAGCGGGAAGTGCTCCTCTTGTGCGGTCACCACGAGGCTGTCTCCTCAGCCAACGGGTTTGAACGCGCCGAACGGCTCCAGGGATGATCACAGTCCATTCCTCTATTTTCTTATACGGTTCATTTTCTGGTGGGCCCTGGAACGCCTCAAACGTCTTTGTAGGCTTGGTGCCTTGAGGCACTTGGACGGCGCACCGTAGGATTTGACCATGGGCGAGCATCGACAGGAATTTCAGCGTGAGTTGGAAGCCATCGAAGTTAAGGTCATCGAGCTGTTCGCCATGGTCGCTGAGGACCTGCCTGGGGCGACCGAAGCCCTCCTGAGTGCCAACAACGAGGTGATCCGGGTGCTGGCCGAACGCGAGAAGGTCATTGACGCCCTCTACCCGGAGATCGAGGAACTGGTCAACCGGGAGATCGCGCTGCAGGCGCCTGTCGCTTCGGACCTGCGTTTCTTGCTCTCCGTGCTGCGGATCGTGCCCGAGCTGGAGCGCTCCCACGACCTCGTCATAGATATCGCCCATCGGGCCAACCACATCCTCAGCGAGGACCTCTCGCCGCGCAGCCGAGGGCTCGTCGAGCGAATGGGGAGCATCGCATCCGACATGTGGCGCCAGGCAGCGGACTCCTGGTACGAGCGCGACCGTTCCGCAGCGGTTGCGCTAGGCGAACGTGATGACGAGATGGACGAGCTGCACGCCAGCTTGATAGCCGAACTCGCCTCAGGACGAATGGCCATACCGGTGACGATGGAGATGACGCTGGTGGCGCGTTTCTACGAGCGTCTTGGCGACCACGCCGTCAACATCGCCCGCCGGGTCATCTACCTTGCAGGATCCCAACCCCCGCAGTAGCTCTGACCGTGGAACGTCGCAGGACAGATTGCCGCTCTTGACCGCGTCTCGCAGGTGCCAAGTTCCGTGGGAACTGCTGGCGGGTTAGGGTCCGGCGTAGCCGGGCCTTGATGGTCAGGTCTAGCAAGTCGCGGGGATAACCACGACGGGGCAGGCCGCGTGGTGCGTGACCTGGCTGCTCACCGAGCCCATCAGGAGCCTGGCGAACCCGCCGCCGCCGCGGGACCCCACGACGAGCATGTCGGCGTCACGCGAGGCCTTGACGAGTTCTTCCGCCACATCCCCCGTGGCCACGCTTACGGTGACCTCAGGAACCGTCTCGCCGATTTCGCTCGCGACCTTGTCCGCGAAGTCCTGGACCGCCTTCCGCGCGAGTTCCGGGTCATGGCTACTCTCGGGGTAGTCGTGCACACCCCAGTAAATCCTGGTGGCCGGGCGAACTGGCTCCGGGTGAACTGTCATGACTGCCAGCGGGACGTGGTGCTGCACGGCCTCGCGCATCGCCCAGCGAAGGGCGCGGCGAGAATTGTCCGAGCCGTCAACCCCGACAACGATTCCGGGCATCTCCGCTCCTCAGATTCCCGATCCGTTCCGATTCATCCTGACCTGGCCGCCTGGACCGTCGCTCGGCTCAGCCCATCCGGCCGGTGACGTAGGCCCTGGTGCGGCTGTCGGTCGGGTCCTGGAAGATCTGCTCGGTCCGGCCGTACTCGACGAGCACGCCCGTGCGGGTATCGCTCTTGTCGTCGCGGAGCACGGAGAAAAACGCGGTGCGGTCGCTGACGCGCGTGGCCTGCTGCATGTTGTGCGTGACGATGACGATCGTGTACCGCGACTTGATGTCCCGCATCAGGTCCTCGATGGCGGCCGTCGCGATCGGGTCGAGCGCCGAGCAGGGCTCGTCCATGAGGACGACGTCCGGCTCGACGGCGAGCGTGCGGGCGATGCACAGCCGCTGCGCCTGCCCGCCGGACAGGCCCAGGGCCGACGCCTTCAGGCGGTCCTTCACCTCGTCCCATAGCGCGGCCTGGCGCAGCGAGCGCTCGACGATCTCGTCCAGGTTGCCGTGGTTGCGCACGCCGTTGATCCGCGGCCCATAGGCGACGTTGTCGTAGATCGACTTCGGAAACGGGTTCGGCTTCTGGAAGACCATGCCGATGCGCCGGCGCACGGCCGTCGCGGACACGTCCTTTCCGTACAGCGACGCCCCGCGGTAGTGCACAACACCGTCGACGCGAGCGCCCACCACGAGATCGTTCATGCGGTTCAGCGTCCGCAGCACCGTCGTCTTGCCGCACCCGGACGGGCCGATGAAGGCCGTGATCTCGTGCTCGTGCACGGACAGCGAGACGTCCGTGACGGCCCGGAAGGCGCTATACCAGATCGAGACGTTCTTCGCCTCGAAGACAGGCGCGCCCTGGGCCGGCTGCACCTCCTGCCGCTGCACCTCCTGCTGCTGGGCCGCCAGCTCGGTCCGCCGGCGATCGGCGACAACGTTCTGCTCAGGCTGCTGGTCCATGACCTTCCTAGCGCCCCTGCTTGGTGAATCGTGCGGTGACGAAGCGGGCGACAAACATCAGAATAAAGGCAATTACGATGAGCGTGAGCGCCGCGCCCCAGGCGCGGGCCTGCGCACCGACATACGGCGACGTCGCGTTCGCGAAGATCTGCGAGGGCAGCGCCGTGTTGGCACCGCTGAACACGTTCCGGTTCACTGTGGTCACCGTCAGGATGGTGAAGAGCAGCGGCGCCGTCTCACCCGCGGCCCGGGCGACGGCGAGCAGAGCGCCGCTGACGATCCCGCCGATCGCCGTCGGCAACACCACGGTCAGCGTCACGCGGGCCCTGGTGGCACCCAGGGCGTAACTCGCTTCGCGCAGCGGGTCCGGCACCAGCTTCAGCATCTCATCGCTGGAGCGGATCACGATCGGCAGCATCAGGCAGCCCAGGGCGAGAGCGCCGGCAAAGCCCGAGAAGCCGAAGTGCAGCACCCAGATCGAGAAGATGAACAAGCCCATCACGATCGAGGGCACGCCCGTCATCACGTCGGCCATGAACCCTATGACCCGCGCCAGCGGGTTATTGCCGCCGTACTCGTTGAGGTAGATCGCGCCCAGCACGCCGAGTGGCACGGCCATGAGCGTGGCGAGGCCTGTGATCTCGATCGTGCCGACTATCGCGGGCCCGATTCCGCCCACGTTCGCGGGTGCTACCTGCACCGGGATCGGGCTGGTCAGGAAAGACCGGCTGATGACCGAAGCGCCGCGGGCGATCACCGTGTACAGGACGAGCCCCAGCGGGATCATCACGAGCACCAGCGCGAGCACCATCAGCGCGGTCGCGATGCGGTTCTTGGTGCGCCGCCAGGACGGCGGCTCTCGCAGGTCAAGCTTTGACTGCTCGGTGGCAGAGACCATCAGGCACCCCTCTGGCGTCGGATGGAGCGCTGCACGATCCCCCGGGCGATGATGTTGACGATGATCGTCATGATGAACAGCAGCACGCCGAGCCCCATCAGCGCGGCGCGGAACACGCCGGAGGCCTCGCCGAACTCGTTCGCGATGACCGCGGGCATGGAGTCGCCGGGGGCGAACAGGTGCGACGTGATCGTGGCCGACGAGCCGATCACCAGCGCTGCCGCGATCGTCTCACCCATCGCCCGGCCCAGCCCGAGCAATACCGCCCCGACGATGCCGCCCTGGCTGTGCGGCCAGACGGCACCGCGGATCATCTCCAGGCGGGTGGCGCCCAGCGCGTAGGCGCCCTCCCTGTCGATCGCCGGCACCGTCGCGATGACCTCGCGCGACAGTGAGGTCACGATCGGCGTAATCATGAAGGCCAGGATGATGCCGGCGGTAAAGAACGAGGCCCCGCTCGTGGGCGGCCCGAACAGGGCGCCGAGCACCGGGACGCCGTTGACGGCCGAGCCTATCGAGCTGTAGATGCCGGCGATCCAGGGCGCGAATACAAGTATCCCCCAGAGGCCCCAGACCACGGACGGGACCACTGCCAGGAGGTCGATCACGTACACTATAGGCCGCGCCCACCGCTGTGGCACGACCTCGGTCAGGAGCAGGGCGACGCCCACGCTGGCCGGGACGGCTATCACGATCGCGATCGCCGCCGTGATGGCCGTGCCGTAGATGAAGGCCAGCGCACCGAACTTCCCGGCCGAGGGGTTCCAGGTCGTTGAGAAGACCCCCGTCAGGCCCTCCGTCGAGAACCACGAGGAGGCCTGCTGGGTGGTCGAGACGGCGATCAGGACCAGGATCACCAGCACCAGGAGGCCGGCCGCCAGCGCGAGAACCTGGAAGCCGCGGTCGCCGAGCGGCCGCCGCTCTGACAGGGCGCTGGCGGGGACGGCCTGATCCTCCTGCGTGATAGTGCTCACGGGGGCGAGCCGATCTGGTCCGCCAGCGTCACAGTGCTCACGACGGCGAGACCGACGGGGCCGCTGCCGAGCCGATCTTGCTGAGCTGCGCCTGGGCCATCTGTTGGATGTTGGAGGGCAGCGGCGCGTAGCCCAGCTGGGGGAGCAGTTTCTGGCCGGCGCCGAGCAGGTAGCCGGTGTACGCCTGGAGCATCTTCGTGTCGTTCGTGTTCGGCTGTGCCTGGTAGACCAGAACCCATGACTGATAGGTGATCGGGTACGAGCTGGCGCCTGCCGCCCAGATCGCGCTGAACGTCAGATTGGGCGCGACGGTGGCCTGGCTGGCGGCGGCGGTGGCCGACGATACTGACGGCGCGACGTAGTCGCCGGCCGAGTTCTTGACAGAAGCGAAGGTCAGCCCGGAGGCCTTGGCGTCGGCGTAGTCCACGTAGCCGATCGCCCCGCTGGTGCTCTTGACGATCGACGCCACCCCGCCGTTGCCGTTGCCGCCCCGGCTGGTGGCGGGCCAGTTGATGGTCGAGCTGGTGCCGAGCGTCCACACGCCCGGTGCCCCCTTGACCAGAAACTGGGAGAAGTTCTGAGTGGTGCCTGAGGAGTCCGAGCGGCGGGCAACGACGACCGGGGTGCTGGGCAGGCTGACGCCGGGGTTATCCGCCGCGATCGCCGAGTTGTTCCACGTCGTGATCTTGCCCTGGAAGATGTTCGCGATGACCGGCGCCGACAGCTTCAGGTTCTTGACGCCCGGCAGGTTGTACGAGACCGTGATCGGGCCGATCACGTCGGGGAAGTAGAGCACCGCCTTGCCCTTGAAGTTCGCCTGCTCGGCGGCCGGGATCGGCGAGTCCGAGCCCGCGTAGTTGACGACCCCCGATGCCAGGTCCGTCCGCCCCTTGCCCGAGCCACCGCCGCCGTAGTTGACGGTCATGCCGGGCTGGACCGACTTGAAGTCCGAGATCGCCTGCTGCTGGAAGGTAAGCTGGAACGACGATCCGCTCCCGTTGACTGTGCCCGAGAGCTGGGCAGAGCTGCTGCCGCCCGACGAGCTGCTCGACGACGGGCTGCTGCTCGACGAGGAGCCGCAGGCGGCGAGGAACAAAGCCGGCGCGACGACGGCGAGCCCCGCCGTCGTGACCCGCCGGCTGCGTTGACCTTTCACGTCAAATACCCTCCCATTCCTCCGCTGTAACAAACACGGCACAGCCTACGCCAGCCAGCATTCAAACCGTGCCACTCGAGACGAGTGTGGCGCGCGGCCCGTATCGACGAGTTAAGGAATGGCATACAGACGGTGAAAAATGTGAGAACAGAAGGCAAACATGCGATGCTCTTTCGACACCGCCGACATCAGCGGCGCCCTGGAGAACGCTCTCGCTAATTACCCGCTGGCATGCCTGATACTTTGAATCGTGCCTAGATCCAGATGCCGGCGGCCCCGTACTGCCCTGTACGGGGCTTCGGCCTGCTGCCCGCCGCCTGGTAACGTCAGTGATTGTGGTTCCCTACATCAACGTAGCCAAGGAAACGCACTCAGGTGCCCAGCGCGAAGCCATGATGCTCGCGATAGCGATTTCCACGGGCGAGACCGCGCCGGCTCGGTGTACTTAGATGTGGGGCACCACCGAGTGACTTAACGTCAACGCGGAGTTACTGAACTTGATGCCGGAAGCCGACGAAACACCGCCCGCCGATGCGGGGCGGGCTTTGTCTTGGCGCACCGCTAGGGCTGCACGCGGCAGTCCCGCCGCCGGCGATGGCGAGCCAATTCCGCCGGGCCGTGAGGAGGCGGGAGGATCGGCTGCCGGATCCGCCGGGGAGCCAGCAGGCGACGACCAGTTCCGAGCCCGTGCCGCCGCTCAAGTCCTAGCCGATCGCCTGGCCATGGCGGTGATGCATCACGAGCCCGGCTGGCGCCTGCCGCGGCACACTGTCCTCGCCCGGCGGTACAGCGTCACTACCGCGCAGATCGACGCTGCGATCTCCGAGCTCGTCGGCCGCCACCTGATCCGCCGGCTGCCCGACGGGCAGGTGCACCGGGTCAGCCCTGTCGAGTATCTGATCCCGTTGGAGGGCGTGCCGGGCCTGCGCTCGCGAATCGACCCGATGGCCGGAGAGCTGACCTGCCGGAGCCGTCGGACTTCCTGGCGCCGGGTGCCCGAGGACATCGGCTGGGCGCTGCATCTCGACCCGGCCGAGCCGGTGTGTGTCGTGCGCGCGGTTTGGGCAGTGGGCGGTGAGCCCGCTGCCTACGCCGTTACCTACCTGCCGCCGGAGATGGCGGGCGCGTTCCCGGGTACCGAACCGCCGAGCGCTGACGCAGCCGACGACCCGGCTCCGGCGGACGCGGCCAGCGAGCCTGCTGGCGTCCCGCCTGCCGGGGAGACCGGCGAAGCAACCAGCGCCACGGCCCCGCTCGCTGATTCCAGGGCCCCGGCCGCTGGCTCAAGTGTGCCGCCCGCTCGTTCCAGTGCCGCCGCAACGGCGCCCGCCGCTGCACAGAGCCTGCTTCCGCTGACGTCGTGCCCGAAGCTGCCCGGGACACGTTGGAGCGATTTGGCGGCGATGGGCACGCCGGCCGCACTGCACGTGGAGATGCAGCAGCCGCCGCCGGCGATAGCCAGGAGCCTGCGGTTGCCAGCCGGGCAGCCCGCGGAGATGCTAACAGTCCGGTTCGATGATCCGGCCACTGGCCGACCGGCTGCGCTGACGCTCGCCGCGCTGCGCCCCGGGTTGTTCCGGATCGTGGTACAGACCGCGGAGGTGCCGCTGCGAGGCAGCGAGGAGGGCAGCTTGGCAGATGCCTGGACACGCACAGCGGAGGACTGGGAATCTTGACCCGATGTGCCTGGCCCCGCCGCCAGCACAGCGGAGCGCATCCCGCGGCGCTCCCGCTGCCGTTGGGCTGGTCAGGCGGCGGGCTCGAGAATGACTCTGTAGCCGGGGGCTTCGAGCTGGTTTCGGCACTGCCAGTCATTGCTTCCCACCTTCAGAATCCTCCCGCGGCTAATGGTCATGTGCGACCGGGTGCTCCCCCGCCTTGGGCCCCACCGAGCCGAACACGCCACTCGCGAAGGACGCACGCGGCAGCGAGCCGCCAGAGCAAAGCGCGACGGCGGTGAACTCCTGGTGAATCTTGCCGCAGGGGCATTGAGCGACGGAGCTGGCCATGGATACTGCGGGTAGGGGCGTAGCACGAACGGGTGGTGGGCGGGACCGAACGGGTGGTGGGCGGGACCGAACGGGTGGTGGGCGGGACCGAACGGGTGGTGGGCGGGACCGAACGGGTGGTGGGCGGGACCGATATGACTGGCGGACGGCATGCTGATGCGGGCAGCACTGGCACGGGCGATGCGGCCGGCCGAAGCGTGGTGCCGCAGGGCGTGTGGGTGGATGATTCGGACGAGGATGACCCGGTGCTCCGTAACGCTGACGGGAGCATGGTGGACACCTGGCGGGAAGATTATCCCTATGCCGAGCGGCTGAGCCGCGCGGAATATGATCATGCGAAACGGGTCCTCCAGGTCGAACTGCTCAAGCTGCAATACTGGGTCCAGGATTCGGGCCGCCGTTTTGTTGTGGTCTTTGAGGGCCGGGACGCCGCGGGCAAGGGCAGTACCATCAAGCGCTTTATGGAGCATCTGAATCCCCGCACCGCACGGGTCGTCGCGCTCGCTGTTCCTACCGAGCGTGAGCGGTGGCAATGGTATTTCCAGCGTTACGTGGCGCATCTGCCGACGGCGGGGGAGATCGTCTTTTTTGACCGCTCGTGGTATAACCGCGCCGGGGTCGAGAAGGTCATGGGCTTCTGCACCGAAGAGGAGCACGAGACCTTCCTACGGCAGGTGCCTGGGTTCGAGCGGCTGCTGGTGGACGAGGGCATCTCTCTGACGAAATTCTGGTTCTCCGTTACCCCTGGCGAGCAGCACACCCGGTTCGCCATCCGCCAGATCGACCCGGTGCGGCAGTGGAAGCTCAGCCCCACCGATATCGCGCTGCTGGACAAGTGGGATGCCTACACCGCCGCCAAGGTTACGATGTTTGAGCGTACCCACACGCCCGAAGCGCCTTGGACCGTGATTAGGAGCAACGACAAGAAACGTGCCCGCCTGGAGGCCATGCGCAGCGTGCTCGCCGCTATCGATTACGACCGTAAAGATCACAATGCCGTCGGGCATCCAGACCCATTGATCGTTGGCGCTCCCGCGGACCTGCGAGAATTGGGGCCCGGGCAGCTATCCCCCACGCCGATCGCCGAGGCCCACCTATCACGGCTGCCCTTGGCGTAGCAGCAGGACGAATGCGGGATTAGAGCGGATCCACCCTTTGCGGGCTTTTCAAAAATTACTAATTAGAAACCATTTCTGGACGCAGGAATGCGTCTATGGCACGATTCTGCATGCGCCGCAGACGCCAGGGAAGCGGATTCCGCGGTCGGCCCAGAATATGCAGCGTCGCGGCTTTCTACAGCCAGTCCTTCCGCTTGAAGGTGATGTAGAGGACGAGCGCGGCGGTGATCATGATCGCGATCGAGGTGGCGAGCCCTACTGGCTTGCTGAAGCCGGGGTAGGGCACGTTCATGCCATAGAAGCCGGTGATGAGGGTGGGACCGCGATGATCGCTGCCCAGCTCGTCACCTTCTTGGTAATGACGTTCAACCGGTTGCCCTGGATGGTCAGGTTCGTCTCCAGAATCGTCGTGACCAGGTCCCGCAGGCTCTCGGTCCATTCTGTGGCACGCAGCACGTGGTCGCATGCGCAGGACCACCCGGCGCAGCAGCACCAGGCTCTTTGCGCAGTTCGAAGCTGCGCCGCTGCACCTTCCGGTCTAGCGGGATGGGAGAGAACAGGTGATCCTCGAGCGCCTCGATGGCGTCGCCGAGGCTCTGCACGGTATCGAAGTGCCCGTCCACAATGTAGTCGAGCAGCCCATACACGAGATGCTCACCCGGCATCGCGCGGAAGATCGCGGCCTGCTTGTCACGCACGAAAGACGTCCGGGTCGGCCATGCGCCAGACCTCCTTTACGGGTGATCCGGGGCGGGACCTGGCAGCCACGGCGGGAGCCACGGTTCGTGGCCGCGGACCAGGTCGGCGGCTTTGTCCGGGCCCCACGAGCCGCGCTGGTAGGGCTGCGCCGGCGGCGCCCGCCCTAGGTGGTAGAGCGGGCGGAAGGTCATCTTGCGCGCCAGGTCGCCGCTGATGCCGAAGATGACCAGCGCCCCGGCCGGTGCCGCGGCCCTCATCTGCGCCCCTGCCGCCCGCAGTCCGGGATGGGCAGCGCCGGCGTGCCCGGCCGGGCCGCAGCGGTGTCCTCGTCCGGGCAGATCGAGGAGCAGGCCTGACCGTGGGTACCCTGCAGGTACGCGCCGGATGCAACTGGCCCAGGGCCCCCGTGACCTGGCCCAGTCGCATCCCGAGCGGTCAGGTCACGCTCGTTGATGACCCGGTTCATGTGCGCGTGCAGCTGGTTCAGCCCCGGCGTCGTGCCCCAGGACATGAGCAGGCGCGGGGTGACATGCCCGGGTCGCAGCAGCTGTCGCAGCAACGGATTGCCCGGCAGGTAGATCTGCCCCACCGGCAGGTATTGCGCCGCCCGCCAGTACGCATCGATCAGGTCCAGGCCCGGCCGCCCGCAGCTCCAGGTCGGCGTCAAGCCGGTGCATGTCACGCGTGGCTCCCGAAAGGCAGACGATCGGCGCTACCACGTCGGCGCCGGGGGGACCCGGCGGTGCGGCCGTGACGCACTGGTCCGCTGGTAGCTGACCCTGGTACACCGGCGGGCCAGAAACAACCACCGCGGAGTGAACGCGGCGCATCGCCACGTGAAACTTCCGCTGTCGCCGGTCCTACCGGTGGCCGACAGGGTAGATGAGGCTGTTGTCGCCATATCGGGCGCTCGCTGCCATTGTTTGCCCGGCCTGGACGGTGCTGTCGGCCACCAACGTGTGAAGCGCCCCTGCGCCCACCGGCCCGGCGATCGCCCTGCGCCGACCGGCCGATGGTCACCGCGCCAGGCTGTGCCTCGTCCGGGCCGTCCCGATGGGCTATTCCGCCCAGGTGGAACGGGATACTCCATAATCATGCACATCGTTCTGCGCAGGTCTTGAGCGCAGCCGCGGCAAGTTCAGCACGGGCGACGAGCCGGTTGCTGCCATGTGTGACGGTGATCGGGCGCTCCGTATTGGGCCGCACTGTCAGGCACGGCACGCGCAACATCGTTGTCTCCTCCTGGACCCCGCCAGAATCGGTGACCACCGCGGCTGCGCCCCGGACAAGTGCGACGGACGCCTGCGTTGAGCAGCGGAGTGAGTACCTGCCAGGCCTGGCCGAGCTGGGACCCGGTGTAGAGGGCGATGTTGCGCGCGGTCGCGAACCTCAGGATGTCAAGCTGGGCCGCCATCGCCCACTTCGGCAAGCACCCGGTCACCGTGCCCATGTCAAAGGAAAAGCCGACCGGATTCAACCACCTGTAGGCTGCCGCCGCTCCCCGCCGTGACCAGCGACCGGGCCAGCTCAGCCATATTCATGATCGGGACCGGCGTGCGTCGCCCAGGGGGCCGTGCCGCGCGGCCCGCGAGCGCATCTGTGCGGCGCCGCAGCGGTCCACGGCCGGCCACGTGGCACAGTGAACCCCGGAGCAGTGGCGGGCCGCGGCAGCCGTTCGGTATTCAAGATCCTTAAGAGCTGCCGCGGATGTGTCACCGGCCCACCGCACCAACTCGCGCGTGTGCCAGGATCGCCAAGCTTCACGATCCCGACCTGTTGCATTAACCCTCGATGAACCCTGGGGGCAGCCGGTCGTTTGATGATGGCGCTGGCAACGGTTAGGCCATTCGCGCGATGACCCGGGGATGGAAATGAGCCACGGATCGGACGTGTCCCGCCGGAAGGCCCTGATCGGTGGTGGCGGCGCCGTGACGGCGCGGCGGCTGTACGGGCCTCGCCATGGGCCGCCGCTGGTCCGCCGGGCCGGCGCTGCGGGCGCGCCGCCCGCCGAGCAGGTGCATGTCCAGTTCGGTGCGGACGCCTCAGCGCAGGTCGCGGTGTCCTGGGCGGCCGCGGCAGCGGTCTGGCGGCCCCGGCTGCGCCTGGGCCCAGCGGACCGTTCCTTCGGTACCGTGATACCGGCGGAGGAGCGCGTCTACACCGATGCGATGACTGGCGAGACGGTCTGGACCTATCACGCGCGGATTGACCGCCTCGAGCCCGGTACCGCCTTCGCTTATGAAGTGCTCCACGAGGGGGCGAGGCCAGTGCCAGGGACCTTCCGCACCGGGCCGCGCGGCCGATCGGCGGGCTTCCGCTTCACCAGCTTCGGCGATCAGTCGATCCCCGCGCCCGGCCTGGGCCTCGGCCCGGCGAGCGCGAACGCCAGCTACATCGTCGACGCGGTGGACGCGCTCGATCCACTGTTCCATCTGCTGAACGGCGACCTGTGCTACGCGAACGTGAGCGACGTGCCGGTCGCGACCTGGACCGCGTTCTTCGCGAACAACATGCGTTCGGCGAGGCACCGGCCGTGGATGCCTGCTGCCGGCAATCACGAGAACGAGGTGGGCAACGGGCCGCACGGACATCTTTCCTACCAGACCAGGTTCGAGCTCCCCGGCAACGGCTCGGCGGATTTCCGCGGCAACTGGTATGCATTCACGGTAGGGCCAATTCGCGTGATCTCCGTCAACAATGACGACGTGTGCATGCAGGACGGCGGGTTCAGCGCATACCGCCGGGACCACGTACCCCGCTACCACGCGACCGGGCTCAATCCCTACATCGCCGGATACAGCAACGGCCAGCAGCGTGCCTGGCTGGAGCATGAACTCGCGGAAGCGCGCCGGTCACCTGATGTCGACTGGGTTGTCGTTTGCATGCACCAGGTGGCAATGTCGTCAGCCCATTTCAACGGCGCGGACCTCGGCATCAGGCGGCAATGGCTGCCATTGTTCGACGCCTACGGCGTCGATCTGGTCGTCGCTGGCCACGAGCACCATTTCGAGCGCACCTTCCCGGTCCGCGGAGTTCTTTCCGGCGGCGGGCTGCTCACCCCGGCGCCCCAGGGCAGCAACCCGCAGGAGATCGACACCACGCACGGCACCGTTCACATGATCATCGGTGGCGGCGGGAACTCCACGCCCACCCCGCCGAGCCGCTTCGATCTGCCGCATGACGGCGTCCTGATTACCGGAGTCGGCCCGGGCAGCCCGCGAAGCCAGCACCCGAGCATCACAACGACGGAGCCTGCGCCCTGGTCCGCGCATCGGGACCTGCACACCGCGTACGGGTTCGCCTCGTTCGACTTCATCCCGCAAGAGCGCGGCGGCACCACGTCGATCACGGTAACTCACTACGGCGCGGCGGCCGGATCACCCGTCTACTCCGCCCTCGACCAGTTCGTCATGCGCAAGCCACTGCGCGCAGCACCAGAACAGCATCGCCCTGCCGTCGCGAGATACGAAGCGGCTGCTTTCATGGAAGCGGGCGATCTGTAACCGTCGCTTCTGGCGGCCTGCCATGGCCGTTTACTACTCACTAGTACATAGTTCCGGCCACGCGGGCAATGTCCAGGTCCGGCAGGGACCCTTACGAGACGCCGCGGCCCGGGAGCACGTCCGCCGGGTGATCGCCAAGACTTCATGGGTTCAGCGGGGGTGGCGGCCTTGGAGTGCGGCGATGAGCGCCAGGCGTGCCTGTTCGACGACCGCGGCGGGGCTTTGGGCCAGGAGGACGGCCTCGGCGGCGCTGAGGTCGGCGGCGAGCACCTTGTCGCGGAAGACAGCGGCTGTCCAGCTGGAGAAGTCGTGGCGCGGGCAGTGGTGGCGCAGTACGCCCTGGTCGCAGCGGCCGAGCTCGGCTTCCAGTTCGGCGAGGCTGGCAGCGATCGCCCCGGTGGGGGTGTCAGGTTCTGTCCGGAAGTGGAACCAGCTGGCGGGCCCGGCGCCGGACTGGTCGTACTTGTGCTCGTGGCGCAGATGGGGAGTGACCCGGGGGCCGACGTTGAACGCCACCGCGCTTCCCCTCATGATCTTCCCCAACACCCACGAGGGCGGAGGGGGTGCCCCCTGGCGGGGGTGCTGTCGCCGGGCCAGCACGGCGCGGCCTGGCCCTTCGAGGAGCCGGGCGATCTCGGCGCGGGGCATATCGGCGACCGCCGCGGCCAGGTCGACCAGGGGGCTGTCGGGCTGGGGCGAGCCGACGGCGATCACGGCGTCGAGGGCGGCGAGGGCATCGGCCGACAGCTCCTCGGGCCGCCAGGTGACGAGCAGGTAACCCTTGGCCGCTGGGTCGAGCAGGCGGCGCGCGGTCGCGGCACGACCGACGGTCTGGTGCGCTTCGTCGACGACCACCCACTGCGGCAGGCCAGTTGCGACCCGGTGGGCTTCGACTTCGGCGGCCAGGCCCGACTCGTAGGCGGCGTGGCCGGCGGCGTCGAGGTGGGACAGGTCGACGACAACACTGTCGTGGCCGTGCCGGAGGAGGCGCACCACCTCGGCGGGGTCAGCGAGACGGCCCTCGTGGCCTCCGGTGACGAACACGCCGCGCAGCTCGCCGAGCCCGAGATGGTCACCTTCGGGGTCGACGACGACCACGGAGTAGCCGAGGGTGACCAGCTGTTCGCAGATCAGCCCGGCCAGGTACGACTTGCCTTCGCCGGTGCCGCCACAGACGGCGACGTTCAGCTGCGAGGCGGGCAGGGTCACCGCCTCGCCGCGGTCGTCAATGCCGAGCGTGACCTGCCACCGGCGGGGATGGATGTGAGCACGCCCGGCGAGCAGCGGGCCCCGGAGCAGCTCGGCCACCCCCTGGCCGTCCGGCAAGGCCAGCACCACATCGGCGTGCGCGCGGATCGCGCCGACCGCGTTGGCGACGGCCACCCCGATCTCACAGACCTCCAGCACGCTATGGTCGTTCTCGGCGTCGCCGACGCCGACGGTGTTGTGGTGCGACAGGCCCAGATCGCCGAGCGCCTCGCGCAGTCCGCTGCCCTTGGTCACCCCCGCGGGCAGGATCATCAGCTCGCCCCGGTTGCGGACGAGCTGGCAGTCCAGGCCGAGCTCGCGGATCACCTCAAGCGCGGCAGGCTCGTCGGCGGCGGCGCCCGCGACCAGTACCTGCCCGCTGCGGTGGGCGACGCCGCGGGCGGTCAGGGCCACGCTCACCGCGTGGCCGATGGGGGCGGCCATCTGGCGGACGCCTGCCGGGGTGACCACCACGGCGCCATTCTCGGCGACGACCGCGTCGACGTGGTCCTCGACCTCGGGGAACATGGCGCGCAGCTCGCTCATGATCCGCCCCGTGACCAAGATCATCCGGATTCCCCTGGCGCGTGCCTCGGCGAGCGCGGCCAGCGTGTCGGGCGCGACCTGGCGCTCAGCCATGGTGCCGTCAAAGTCGGCCGCCACCGCCCTGAAGTAGGTGAGTGCTCCGTCAGCCATGCCCTCGACCAGCAGCCGGTACGGCGGTCCGGCGCCGCTGAGCGTGAACAGCTCCGGGCCGCTGCCGATGCGGCGGGCGTCGATGCCGCCCGCCCGGATGGTATGCAATGTGTCTTGTGCCTCTTTGAGTTCTCGGCGCAATTCTTCCAGGGGTTCGGCCCTTGCCCTCGCTGGGTCAGCCGTCGTCACCAGAACCCTGTGAGGGCAGTCAGCCCGGGCTCCAGCGAGCGGTCGCCCGGGGAGCAGCTAGCAGACAAAGTGCTGCACTGGCAGGGGCACGGGCAGACCTCTGAGAGAGCCGGTGTGGCGATCACGCGTCCGCCGACAAGGTTGTTTTCCCTATCATGACTGGCTCAAGGCTCAGGAGCGTTCAGGGCGTATGCCCGCCGAAACTGGCGAGGGGCCAGCGGGGCTCGAGGGCGCCGCGGCCGAAAACCATCCCTCCGCGTCTGGGAACAGTTCATGCTTGGAAAGGGCTCCTCGTACGCCACCTTCTTGTACTTCGGGGCCGTTGCATTGGTGCACTTGATTTTGTACGTCATCTCTTTATCCGACCGTGGATGCTCAAGCTCACCCGGCATGTCCGCGCACTTAAGACGCTACCCGGTTTGCCGCGCCGGCCGTAGACGCCATGTTTACAGTCAGGTGAACAATGCCCGGGAGATCCGCTGGAAGATCACAACGGAGTGGGGGACCTTCGTCGTGTCCGCGTGATTCTGGTGATCTCGCGGAACGGCGGCGGTGGTGTTGGCGCACGAGCGCCGGCACGGCGAGACCCCGTCGTCCTTTTTCGAGCCGCGGCCGTTCCATCAGCCGAGGCAATGCAGGGGTCCGCGTCGCCGACCACCATGCACGGGCTGACCAGCGGATGCGCGCCGCCAAGATCACCCCGGGGCCTATTGGTGAGCCGGGGCCCTGGCACGAGGATCTGGATGCCCCGCTCCCCTTGCCGACCGGCCGCCTGCCACGCCTCGTATCCGGCGACCATGGTGGCAACGGGCGCTGCGCCGCGATCAGCAGCACGGCGGCGAAGTCCTTGCCGGGCGTGCGTCTCCCGCGCGGGGCCGACCTGGCCAGGCCTCAGCTCGCCAAGTGGCAGCGCCTAACGGCCTGCGGTCAGCCGACCGCACCGAGATGTTCGGCGCCCGTTGCCGTCGGCATCTCTCGCGATTCAACCCCGCCCGCCAGGCTTCGGGTGTAACTCCGACAAGCGAATAGGACGGAGGCTGAACTGGTCGCGAGGCAGAGGTGGCGGCGGGGACGGGCCGCCGTGAACGTTCGATGTTGCTGTTGCACGCGAACGGAGGTGCGGCGAGGCCCCGGCAGGGCGGCGCAGCGACCAGCTCGTCCTCGAGTCGTCGCGCGGATGGTCCGCCGAACCGGACGGCGGCCGGGGGCCGCCACCGCCAACCATCGGTGACCCGCCGGTCTGTGACCCGGGCGGCCCGGCTTGGCGTGTGCAGCCGTCGTCCTCCCCGGCAAAGGCAACCTGGCAAGAGCCGACGCGGCCACGAGCAGCGCGGTGGCGTGTTTCACTCCGATGATCAGCCCGGCCACGGCGAGGAACGCGGCTCAGCCCAACGCGATTGTGTTTTTACGCGGCCATTGTCTGACAACCACTCACCGGTGATTTGCCCGTGAGTATGGAATGTTGCTGGCCTGACACATGCGGCCATACCGTTCGGATGCGTCCGGTCTTCGCCGATGCCGTGCGTGCTGCGCCCGGCGTGCGCCCGGCCAGGCCAGACCTCTGGAAGATCCGATTCGGACGTCAGTGTTCTGTAGCTGCTGTCGTGTTGTTCTGTAGCTGTTGTCGCATCGGCCCCGTGACGTTCCTACTGACCGGTAACATAGGTGTTAGGAGGCGAGAGCAATGGCTACCCATCAAGATCAAATGAACAGCATGGCACGCGGCTACTGGGAAGAGCCCGAGGAACTGGACTTCGCCCGTGCGCTGGTGGGCAAGAAACACCAGGATGATCCGGCGCACAGGTGGTACCGCCTGCCGAGCCGCGAGAGCTTCATCGCCGGGTGCTCGTGCGGTTGGGTGTCGCCCGAGCGCAAGACGTTCGATGAGATGACCCACGACGTCGATCGGCACCTTGACGCCGCGCGGCCAGCACGGACGGCCTCCTCGTAGCTCCGGTCGCTGTGTCCTGAAAGCGAATCAGAGCAAGCGGGTGCGCGCACGACAGGCTGGCGGCCGAACGTGGTAGCGCAATAGTGCGATGACCCGGTCCACGCCGACTTGCTGGTCCCCCCGTTGGTGCTGGCTCCCGGGGAGCCCGTGAGCGTTCGCGGTGTGCCCCCCTGTCTGGATCGGCTGATTCAGACAGGCCGCGTTTCGCGTGGACATCCCCCCGCGAGCATCTCGATCGAGGCCATCGCGGGATTATGGCCCCCGCAACCCACCCGGTTCCCTCGCGGAACCGGCGTGCGGAGCGGGGTCACCGTACCGACCATATGCAGTCGCCGCACGGGCAGGCGCTGGTGCAGTCCTCCGCCTGCCGGGCCGGCGTGATTTCGGCGCAACTCATGCAGATCCACCGGTAGCCGGGCCGGCCGCCGGTATAGGGCACCCACGCGTGCTGGTGGTCACTTTCTTTATCATCTTTTGTCGCCGTCATGCCCTGTTGTCTCTTGCTGTCGTCATGGCGACCATTTTACTGGGAGGAGGTGACGGCCTGGTGAAGATGGCACAAACAAAAGCACGAGCAAGAGCGCGCCCGCCAAACCGAATTCAACATAAAGGGCAAGCTGGTCAAGGCCGTTCAGCTCATGCGTGCAGGGGTGGCCGGTAGAACTCGTGGTGGCGCCAGACGGTGCCGGACCCGAGATCGAGGGGGTGCGCGCCGTCAGATGGCGGTGCTGACGCCACGCACTCCTCGGTCGCGAGGCCCGGTGCGAAGACTTCCCTCTTGCCCGCTGCGGCACTATCTGCGGGGCACGAAAACTAGACCCTTCGGCGCGAGCACTGGGCCGCGCAACGGCACCGGTGCGATCTGGCCGGTCCACGGGTTCAGCGAGCCGAGGTAGTTCGCCGGGCAGGCGGGCGGGGCCGGGCAGGCCGATGGCGCGTTGCCGGCATCACATGGCGTGACGGCCACTTCCGCCGAGCCCACGGCGAAGCGGCCGGTGACCACATCGACCGTGTCGGCGGTGCTGTCTGTCGCATAGAGGAGCCCCGATCGCCGTGTCGCCCACGCCGTGTCATCGACCGCCTGGGACAAGCTCAAGACGGAAAGCTCCAGTCGTGCGCGCCCGGTCTGGCGGAGGAAGACCTGCTCCTGGTCGGCCTGGCTGGTGAGCATGAAGGCACCGGCGAACCGCTGAGCCGAGTTCGGCACGACCTCGTTGGAGTCCGGGTCGGTCAGTGCCAGGCGCACGAGCTTTCCATGATCCGCGCTGCCGGCGTTGGCCACCCGGGCCGTAGCCTCGTCGAAGAACACGGGATTGACGGTGGCGAAGTGGCTGGCCGGGTCGAAGATCACTGAGTACACGGCCGGATAGGTGGGCTGTGGGGCGGCGGGTCCGGTGGTGCCGGGCGCCGACGCGCTGATGAAAACGTGGCCTTCGTAAGTGGAGACCGAGTCGGTACCGCCGTTGTGCGCGAGCGGCACGTTGTACCGGTAATGCTGGATTCGGGACGGGGCAGGGGTGCCGGGGGTGATGATGTAGACGCTGGAGTTGGCGTCCTCGTTGACCGTGGCGATGACCCGGTCGCGCTGGGGCTGAGCCCCGAGGCCGTCAACCTTTCCCTTGACGTCCCACTGGCGGATTCGCCTGCCGCTGAAGGTGAACTCGACGACGGTGCTGTAGAGGTTGCCGTCGGTGCTTGCCTCGCCTTGCGCGCCGACTCCGTTCTGGAAACCGGTGAAAAGGCGCCCATCCAGCACGGTGATGTCATCGGGCTGGGTCAGCGGATCAGTCCGCGGCGTAGCTGAACCCGCCGGGAGGAAGGTGTGGCGCAGCCGCATGCCGAACAGGACTTGCCGGGCGGCGAGGTCCGGGAGGGGATGCGCCGCCCTGGCAGGCGCGGCGCTGGCCGCGGTGGTACTGGCGGCGAGCACGCTGATCAGTATGACGGCCGCTGCCGTGAGAGCCTTCGCGGCGTGTCGCGCGTTTGCGAGCATATTGGGCCTCTTCCCTGGGCGAGGAGTGCACTGACGACGGCCAGTGGTGCCGAGCGGAGCTGACGGTTCGTGGACTGTCGTGCAACGAGCAGGTGAACCGCGGCGCACGCATCCGGCCTCCGCCGCCTCTTCCCTTGCAAACGGGCCGATTCCGGCGATGCCGGCCGCGCCGGCCCGCTCACGCCCGTCGCCTGGCTTGAACGCTGGCGAAGGGCCCGGCGTCATCGCCGGGCCCGTGCAGCGCAGCTGATCTCAGCACGCCGATCTGAGTTCGCGGCGTTTCGTTACAGCGCTGGGAGCAGCTTTGTGTGTTCGATCTGCACAGCCTGCAGGCTGTGCGGGTTGAGGCCCAGCAGGCTCAGGATCGTTGGAGCGATCTGGGTTGTCTCGACGGCAGCGGCGACGGTGCGCCCGCCGCCAGACCCGGGGAGCGCCACCAGGATGGGTACGTTGCGATCCTGCTGGCCGGCGCCGCCGTGCTCCGCGATCTTGGCCTTGCCGCCGGTGTAGACGACGCCGTGCTGGACGATGCCGAAGACATCGGGGTGACGGGGATCATTGTTCGGGACGCCAAAGTAGTCCGCGGATTCTTTGCCCGCGTAGACCTTCGTGAGCCCTGACGCGGGGACCGCCACCGGGCTCCCGTTGATGTTGTTTCCGGCCGCGGCATGCGTGAGCAGATAGTTCTTCACGAAGCCGGCGGCGGCCTGTGAGCGGTCGCTCAGCCACAGCAGCATGCCGTCGTCGTCGGTTGAGAAGACGACCAGGTTTCCTGCGCCGTGGTGCGCGGCAGTCCATGCCGCGTTGATGTTGCTGATGATCGGCCCGTCCGGAACGCGCGCCAGGTCGGCCGGGTTGGTGGGGGACTGCCCGTGCTTGGCCGAGATGATGATCGCCGTGCTCTTGGCCAGGCCCTGCGCCTTGATCGCACTGATCATCACGCCAATCTGCTTGTTGATGTAGTTGAGCGCGCGGACCAGCAGCGGCCCCGGCACGGTGCCGCCCGGCAGGTACCCCCCGGTCAGGCCGTCGGAGGTGGGCAGTTTCTGGGCAGTCGAGACCGTCTGGAAATTCATGCCGAAAATGGCGGGCACTCCGACGTGGTTCGTCCTGCTGTGGTTGAAGCCGTCGATCTCGTTCAGGATGGCCTGCACCTTGTACGAGTCGTACTGCATCGTCGCGGCATTGTCGCTGGTCCAGTCCTTACCCGCTGGATACCCAAGCGCCTGGCTGTTGATCTCGGGGGTGAAGTAGTCCTGGACGCCGGTACCTGACGGTCCGGACAGGGCCTGGTAGACCGGGTGCTTGTCCGACCACGCCGTGCGCAGGCCGTGCTGCTCGGCGATCTCGAAGATCGTGTTCACCTTCAGGTACTGGTTCGGGTAGATCGGCTTGCATGTCGCCGGGTTGACGGGCAGGTTCGCCGGGTTGATCACGTCCAGCGGGTTTCCTGTCATCTGCAGAATGCTGCCCGGCAGCCCGCTCAGCCCTTGGCCCGCATCGAGCGCGTTCTGGTTGACGTCTGCCGCCTCGGTATAGGCGGCCTCACCACCGGGGACAGGTCCCGAGCAGTTCTTCGTGCCCGCGGGGAAGACGCCGTGGTTCCAGGTGTCGTCGTAATAGATACCGGTGACGCGGGGGTCGCCGCCCGTCACCTGGCCCACCATCCCAGGGAAAGAGTCTGACGGGACCGGCGTCTGCGCGTCGCTGTAATCGACGGCGCGCAGAGCCAGCGCCGCCAGCGCAGAATGGGGGTAGTTCTTGACGTACCATGCGAGATCCTGCTGATGGAGCCCGTCGACCGAGATCAGCAGCACGTGGGTTATCTGGCTCTGCCTCCCGGCACTGGCCGTCCCGCCACCTTGGCGGCTGGTCGCCGCCGAAGCCGAAGCGAGCGCACTACCAGCCACTAAGGCCGCAGCGCTCACCCCAACGGCGATGATCCGGCGGATTTGCCTGATGTGCATGTCGCCTCCCGTGGGCGATTGATCAAGCGAACACTTACCGTGTTACTGCGTATCCAATTCAGGCGTCCATCCGGCAACGAGAGCGCAAACCCGCGGTGACACCTTGTGGCAGGTCGTATCATCGTGCCGCGACAGGTGCTGCGGATTCAGTTGCGGCAAAATTGGGCGGTGCTGGCCATGGATTGGGCTCGTATCGGCGGATACGCGCTGCTCGCCGGTGCGGGCGGTGGGGTCATTGCCGCCGTTATCGCCCCGCGGCAATGGGGCCGGCCAGGAAGCGTCGCCCTGGTCGGCGGGCTGTCCGTGCTAGCCGCCCGGGACACTGCGATGATCGCCTCGGGCACCCTGGGCCGCTTGCAGGTGCTACCGCGCTACCTCATGATTGCCGAGCTTCTGTCGGCCGGTGCCGCGATCTCGCTCGGCACGGGTCCTTGGCTGCTCAAGCCGGACCCGCGCCATAGCGGCTCAGGCAACGAGGCGGCCAGCAAGGTGAGCGCAACGGCGCAGGTTGCGACCTCCGATGCGGCCGCCCGGTCCGCGACGATGCTGGCGGCCGCGACCTTTGCCATTCACATGCTGCGCCAGGCGATCTATCTCACGCCCGGCCAGGGCCGACGAGCCGGATCCCCGGGTCACACGTGAGTGATCCCGGCGCAAGGACTTCTTCGACATCGCCCCGCGGACAGGGACGGCCCCCGAGGTCGCCACGAGCGTGACCGTGAACGTGCATGGGCTGGCCGAGGGCACGGGGAACTGGCCTTCTTCCGGGACGGCAAGCCCTAGGGCGAGGCGTTAACTCTTCCGCCAAGCGACGCAGGAACAAACCGGCGAGTCCGCCCCGCTCGCCGGTAAGAACTGGGATCCGCGGCGCGGCGGCGCTGGCCGTCGCCCCCTCCCACCGTCTCGCCGCCAAGCCCGCGGGACTCCCCGGCAGAGTTCATCAGCGCGCACACCGCTTGTGACCGCTATCTCGAGGACTCAGGGCTCCCGCATGTGATCGTGCGGCCCAACCTCTTCTTGCAGAACATCCCGGAATCGACGACCCCTCCGCGCCAGCCCGCCAACCCCCGTGAGCAATGTTTCATTGCCGATGTGCGTGGCACGCCTTGTCGCCATGAGCTCACTGCGGGCCAGGGCATCGGGCCTACCCAGAACAGAACTGAAGATAACCCGGAGGGTCGCTGCGGCTTGACGCAGGCTGGTGCGGTGGGATTATCCGGTTCATGACAGATGGTTTCGTGCGGGGCCCGGGCGAGGGCCAACGGGTTTCACCTGCCATGACGCTCAAGGTGGGCGACAAGCAGACGCAGTCCTGGTCGATGTTTGAGGTCGTCGATATCGGGCCGGGATTCGACGTCGGCGCCCACCTGCACCGTAACGCCGAAGAGCTGTTCTATGTTCTGGAGGGTCAGCTCGACCTGCTCGCCTTCGAACCGCGGGTCCGGGCCCCGGGCAACTGGCAGAGCTGGGAGTCGCACACTGGGGCCACGGTGGCCCGTGGCGGGCCAGGGAGCATGATGTATGTCCCGCGCGGCTGCCCGCACGCCTTCGCCAACCCGGGCCCCAGCCCAGCTCGCATGATCTTCCTGGTTTCCCCCTCCGGCCACGAGCACTACCAGAAGGAGCTTGCTGAGCTGGTCGCCAGCACGACAGGCCCGCTTGACGCAGCGATCGCCGGGCTGCGCGCCCGCTATGACATCGAACAGCTCACCCCGCAGGTGATACCCGGGCGCCCGTAAACACGCCCGCGCGGCTCTTGCAACGCCGCGATTGCCATTGGCGCTCTGTAGGGTGGCCCACATGCCGACGACAATGACCCCACAAGTCCGCTTCCGGACTGTCGACGGAGTCCGGATCCGGTACGCCGACAGCGGCGGCTCGCTGGAGCCGACGGTCGTGCTTACCAGTCCCTGGCCGGAGAGTGTGTACGCGTTCGCGCCGATGTGGGCCTCGCTTTCCGAGCACGCCCGCCTCTTCGCCGTTGACCTGCCGGGCTTCGGCGCATCCCAACGCGGGGAGGACCTGCTGTCTCCGCGAGCGATGGGCACGTTCCTGGCCCAGCTCATCGCCGAAGCCGATCTGGGCACGGCGCACCTCGTCGCGCCGGACGTCGGAACTTCGGCCGCCCTGTTCGCGGCGGCCGCACACCCGGAGCGGATCGCCAGCGCGATCGTAGGCAGTGGCGGAACTGCGGTTCCGATCCAGCTCGGTGAGCCACTAGCGTCATGGGTGCTCGACCCCGACCTCGACAAGTACCGCAGGATGGACCCGCGCGTGATCGTCGGTGCGACGCTGGACACCATCGCAGGCGGGATACCCGACGACATCCGCGCGGACTACCTGGCCTGCTACGACGGCAGCCGCTTCGCCGAGTCGATGCGCTATGCCCGCAGATACCCCGAGGAGCTGCCCGTGCTTGCCGAGCTGCTGCCGAAGATCACGACGCCGGTCACGATCATCAACGGCCGCCACGACCGCGTAGTCCCGCTCGCCAACGCGGAGTTTCTCCACCAGCGGCTGCCCACCAGCCGCGTCGAGATCGTCGATGCCGGGCACTTCGCCTGGGAGGAGACGCCGACGCAGTACGCTTCCATCATCCTCGACTCGATCACGGGCAACTGGCCATGACGGGGCGCGAGCCAGGTACTGAGGGAGACTCCACCGTGGCTTCGGCTGAGGTCACATGCGATATCTGGTGACAGCCGAGACTTGCTGGGATGGCACGCGGCTTGCTCATAACCCAGAGGTCGCAGGTTCAAATCCCGCCGTCCCGACGGTGAAACCGCAGGTCGGAGCTTTGTTCTCAGGTGTGTGACGAGGCTCTGACTGCTGTCCGGGGAGCCAGCCGTCTCACAATTTCGTTACGCCGTGCTTCATGCGGCGGGCGCTGACCCGGGCAAGCCGCCCAAGCATCGCGCGACCGCAGGAGTCGCCGATGTTGAGCCAGCAGGTTCCATCGTCGGCAAGCACACGGCGGCGGCCCTCGGCGAACGTGGTGCGCAGTGTCGAAGTAAGCGGCGACATAGGGTTCGGGTGCCATATTGGCCGGGCACTTGACGCGTGATGACGACGTAGATGCAGGCAGCGCCGCGTGCCTGTTGCATAACAAAGCGCCTGCCGACCGGTACGCTCCCGGTATGGCTGGTGGTCCGCGTGTGCGGTGGCGCCCTATTACCCCGCTGCCACAGGTCAACGGCACGCTGGAACCCATCCTCAAGACCGTAGACTCGCTGCGGTCCGTTTGGGAGGACGCTCTCCAGTACTACTCGCCAGAAGAGTTGATTGAGGCGCGCAATCGACGTCTCCGTCGTCACGCCGTCGAGACGGGAATAATCGAACGACTCTACGAACTCGACTGGGGTACGACAGAAGCTCTCGTGGCCGAAGGCCTGACCAGCGAGGTTGCCAACCGTGCGGGCGGCATCCACGAAGACACATTGCTCGTCATCCGCTCACAGTACGAAGCGTTGGAATACCTGGCGGAGCTTGCGCATCAGGGGAGCAGCCTCAGCGTGCAGGTGATCCGTGAATTGCATACGATCATCACCCGGCGCCAGGTCACCTATGAAGCCCGCGACCAGTTCGGGAGGATCTTTCCAGCTCCGCTACGACATGGCCAGTGGAAGAATCACGAGAACCACGTGATAGGACCGGATGGATCGCTACTGGAGTACTGCCCACCTGTGCATGTGCAGTCCGAAATGGAACGACTGATACAGTTCTACGAGGACAAAACAGATGTGCATCCGCTTGTGCGCAGCGCTTGGTTGCACCATCGCTTTATTCAGATCCATCCATTCGAGGACGGTAACGGTCGTGTCGCACGCGCAATCACCCTACTCGAACTGCTCCGCGACCGGTATGCGCCGCTAGTTGTTGAACCGTCGTCAGCGCGAGACTTATATAGGCGCCCTAGATGCCGCGAATGATGATGATTTGAGTGATCTGATTCGGCTCTTCGCTCGACTGGAGATCGCTGCACTACAGTCGACATTGACGCATCCGGTCGCGAGGACGGGACAGCTCGACGCTGCCAGTGTCGTTCGTGCATATGCGGGTAGGCTGCGACAAATCTACGATGCGACATCGCAGGAAAAGGCAGAAGGCGTAAAGCGTGTCGCAGATGAGATCGCCGCTCGGATCACCAATTACCTCGACGAGCAACGCGGGGAACTACAGGAGTCCTTGCGCGCGATCGACCCAACTGCCTGGGCTGCGGTCGGTTACGCAGCACCATCCGATGAGAGAGCAAGATGGTGGCGCAGACAGATCATCCAGACAGCGCGCGCTATCGACTTCTATACCAACCTCGGCGGCGGCACTTGGTGGACGAGGCTTCAGCTAGAGGCGCTCGGCGAACGACTCCGCTTCCTCGCGGCCGTCCAGAAGGTCGGTCACGGAGATACCGGCGTGCTTGCGGTGACGGTCTACGCCGAGCGAGTTCATCCAGAGTCTGACGAGATGTCAACCATCGTTGAACCCGAATCTATCTTGGATCTATCCCCAACCGACTCAGTCAGCTTGGCCTACAACGACGTACCGAGTGAGCGCTGGCCCGAGGTCGAAGAGTCGCTGCAACGCAAGCTGCGCGAGGCCATCGAATACTTTGTGGAACGACTCGGCTGATGGACATAGGAAGTCCATCCGACCGTCAGCACCGACCCCGGATCGCGGCGCCGGAAGGTAGAACGGTCCCACGGCTACTCTCCTGGCTCAAGGCGGATAGGTAGGCGCGTGCCTGCTGGGCACGTGGTTGACCCGCGTCCTGGCAGGCGTACCTCGACTGGGGTCATGGCAAACGAGGGTTTATCCAAGGTCGAAGGTCGGGGCCGTCGATGATGGGGAAGCGGTTCGTATTGTTGGAGCGAGGGACCACCCTCGGGACTCGAACCCATGTCCGACGAAGGTCAGTCCAGAGCGAGGGTGACATCGACCGTGACCGGGATGGTCGCAGCTAACGCGTAAATCGGGCCATGGATGGGCGCTTGCCCGCGAGGTCGGAAAAGTGGCTGCTGACCTGCGGCAACGGGTGAGCGTCGGTCGTCGGATCAAATCGAGGTCCGTTTGTGTCCCAGGCGGCGAGAGGGAGCGGCCGAGGCGGTGGATTTCATCGGTTGGTGTTGGCCGTGATGTGCTCGAACAGACCAGGACGGATACGGGTGCGTACCCCTTGTGCCCACGGCTCGTCCAACTCGGCGGCCTGAAGGGCAGTCCCGTTGCTGAGCAGCATCCCGAAGGCCAGGAACGCCTTGATCGTCACCAGGTCGAGCCCGGTGGTGTCCGCGACCATCTGCCACATCCGCCCGAAGCCGTCGCGCACCGCATCACGAACCTCGGGGTCGCCGCAGGCGGCGAAGCCCTGGAGCTGCAACAGCAGCGAGGTGCGGTCGGCCATTACCTCGTTGTACTGCGCACCCATGCGAGAGAGCGCATCGAGCCCGGTCTCGTATCCCGCCGCGACGCGCATGCCCTCGGTCATGCGATCGAACGCCCCCACCATCACCTCTAGGAACAGGGCCTTCTTGGTCCCGAACATCCGGAAGATGTAGGCCTGGGTGATCTCGGCGCTTCGGGCGATCGCCTCAGTTGAGGCCCCGTGCAGTCCATGATTCGCGAACTCACCCGCGGCGATCCCCAGCACCTGGGATCGCCGTTCAAGTCCGCTCATGCGCACAGCCACGGTGACCAGATTACCAGTTACTAACTACAAACTGATACCTTGGCGTGGTGAGCGATGACACCTGGGCCAGCCCCTGCTTGGCTGACAAATTTGTCGATGAGGCATATGCCTCAGTGAAGGGGTACGTGCGTACCTACGTGATGCATCAGCAGCTACTGGGGCATCTGCCGCCGCCTCCATCTTCCGTGCTCGACGTCGGCGGCGGCGCGGGCAATCAATCGTTTCCACTGGCCCTTGCCGGCTACAACGTGACGTTGCTCGACTCGTCGCCGGCGATGCTGGAAAAAGCTCGAGAGCGACTCGAGCGGCTGCCCGCTGAGGCCCAGCGACAGGTGACGCTCTTGCAGGCCGACGGGGAGAACGCCGAGGTGGCAGTGAATGGCCGACGCTTCGCCGCTGTGTTGTGCCACGGCGTGCTCGGGTACCTCGAGCAGCCCGAGCCGCTGGTCGAGCAGCTGAGCCAGTGCGCTGCTGCTGGTGGCATCGTCTCGATCATGACGGGCAACGCTAAGGCGACGGCGGTGCAACCGGCTTTGGAACGACGGTGGGACGACGCTCTGGCTGCGTTTGACGCCAGGAGCGGGATCGGGGTGCTGGGCGTGCCGGGGCGGGCCGACACGGTGGAAGCAGTCAGCGAGCTCATGCGCAGCGGGGGCGTGGAGCCAGTGCGCTGGTACGGGGTATGGCTGTTTGTGGACTGGCTCGAATTCAGTGGAGTCGAATTGGACCCCAGTGATGCGAAGCAGGTGGCGGCGACTGCCGCGGTCGAACTCGAAGCCAGCCGACGCGATCCTTATCGCCAGCTCAGTCGCGTCTTTCATCTCGTGGGACGCAAGAGTCCGAGCTGACGCCTCCACCTTCGGGCTACGAACCCGCGCGCTGGCCTATTGGAAGCTTTGGGGAGATCCGATCCGCTGATCGGGGACGCGCTGCAGACCATCCTCGAACGCGGCAACTTCATCCCGACGCCCCCGGACGAGGGTCGGACGTCCCGGCGAGCGGCTCACAGAGGTCGTGGACCTCATCCGCGCGGCCGGTAGCGTAGCTCTCGCGTACCGGCCCCGGCGCAAGCCACCCCGGCCTCGGTTACGGCTTTGGTTATGCCTTTCCAGGCAGGTAGCGCTTGTGTACCGAGTCGACGGACCAGAGCAGATCCTCCCGGCCCAAGCGTAGCGCCAACATGCGAGCAACGTGGTCAGCCATGGCAGCCTCGAAAGGCCAGCGATGCTCGACCAGCCGCGCCACTGCGGCCACGATCTCGGCCAGGTCGCCGTGAATTCGCTCGTAGCACATGCTCGGTGCCCTTGGCCCATCGTCGTCGACGGGCTCGGGATCAGGGCCAAAAGCGCCGAAGGCGGGGAACCTTCGCAGGTCCGGAAGCACCGAGTAGAAGGGGACGCCATTGAAGTAGTACTCCGGCCAGCGATTGCCGGCGATGCTCAACCAGGGCGTGCCAACGGCCAGCGCGGCCATACCGAACCCCGAGTGCGGGGAGACCAGCACGTCACATGCCGCCACGGTGGCGAGCTGGTCGATCACCGGCAGGTCCACCGCCTCAACAGTTGCGGGCACCAAGTCGCGCAGCTCGTCGAGTTCGGCCCGCCCGAAGCTGGTAGTGGTACGGCCGTCCCGCCGGTACTTGCCCATCAGGCAGAACCGGGCCTCAGGCCACCGGCCCGCCAGGGCGGAAAGCACCAGCCGCCACGACCGGACAGATGGGTAGTTGCCGCGCGGACCGCTGCCCGCGGGCAGCACGGCGATTCGGGGCCAGGGCTGCTCAGGCGAGCCGGCCCGCGCGTCACCAAGCAGCCGTTCGGCCTCGGCACGCGCGCAGCCGGGCAGCGGCAGCCGGAAATCCGCGCCGGGCGAGTAGCGCGGCGGCGCAGCGCCCGCGGTACCAATGATGCTGCCTGCGGCGGTGAAACGAGCTCGCGCATGGTCGTAGTAGCGGGCCAAGCCGGGAAAGGCCATCCGCTGGCGGGTCTGATGGCCGCGATGGTCATCGACAACCCAGTCCCAGCCGGCGGGTACGGCATCGAGCACGCCCGCCGCATCGTGGCCGGGATCGAACACGTCGACCTGCACTGGGTACAGATCGCGCACATAAGGACACAGCGCCGCCAGCTCGGTTGGGGTATCGGCGCTCAGCACCAGGCCGATGCGCAGACCGGGGTCGGCGTGGTGGTAGCCATGGCAGTAGTGCAGCGCCTCGATGGCATGGCCGATCGGGGGACAGTAGACGAAGTTGACCAGCACTGACCGGTCGTCACCCACACAACCACGGTAACGCTGGCCGGCCCGCCCGATGGTGCGGTACACGGCGGACTGCTGCCCACTTACAGGGCCAGGTGCCGGAGGCCGTGTGGCGGCGAGGATCGGCGGTCCGCCGCACCTCCGTCGTAGGTGCGGCGGGCCGTTCCTGCTACATCGGCAGCAGCTCGAAGATCTCCACCGCGCACTTCCCATCACTGTTGGACAGGAACGGGAGGCCGTCGGTGAGCGCCTTCGCCGCAGCGAGATCGCCGGCCTCGACGATCGTGTAGCCGATCAGGTCGCCGGCTGTTCCTTCAGTGCCGTCATCGCGAACGGACGCGCTCGTCCCGAACGGGCTGCCGACGTCGACGAGCGCCGCGCCAACCTTCTCCATCCAGGCGCCAAACGCGGCCTCACGCTCGGCGGCCTGCTCCGGCGTGCGGTCGGACATCGCAGTCGCCGGGCCACGGTAGAGGTAGATGAACTTCGCCATGTCGATCGTCCTTTCGAGAACCGGCATGCCCCATGCACGCCTTCAACGCTGTGGGCGGATCTGCCGTAATGACGAACAGCCCTGCCCGGCGCAGACAGCCGCGGGCAACATTTCTTCCGCCGAGGATTTCTCCGGCCGGTGTTGTCCGCCGGAGCCGGTGCCATCCGTCAGATACTCGAACCGGTATCCATCAGCGACTGGAGAGGTTATGCAGTACGCATTGCTTGCATACGGCAGCCAGCGGACCCACGCCGGCCCGGTGGAGGGCGCGATCGCAGACGTGCTCGCCAGGCCCTATGTGACCGGCTGGGCTCGTCTGCACGCGGACGGGTCGGCCACGACCGTGCGAAACGGCGAGGGGCGGACACTGCTCACCGACGGGCCGTTCATCGAGACCAAGGAATTCCTAGCCGGCGTCATTGTGGTGGAGGCCGACAACCTCGACGCTGCGCTCACTATCGCGCAGGAACTAGCACCCGGTCCAGCGGTGCGATCGAGGTGCGGCCCATCCTTGAAGCGTTGTTCCATGGCGCTTGAGGGGGTCTTCCGCGAGCACTGGGCCCGGGTGCTGGCCACCCTCGTGGGGATCCTCGGCGACATCGAGCTTGCCGAGGATGCCGCTCAAGAGGCGTTCGCGATCGCTGCCGAACGCTGGCCACGCGACGGGGAGCCGGACAATCCCGTCGGCTGGCTGATCTGGACTGCACGGAACCGGGCGATCGACCACATTCGCCGGCAACGCGTGCTAGCCGAGAAGACGAAGCTGCTCGCGCGCGAGTTCACTGTGGAATCGGAGGCAACCGTGTACGAGTCAGCCACCTTCCCGGACGAGCGGCTGGAACTGATCTTCACCTGCTGCCACCCCGCACTCGCGCTCGAGGCACAGGCGGCGCTGACCCTCCGCACCCTCGGCGGCCTGTCGACCGAGGAGATCGCGCTCGCGTTCCTCGTCCCGACCGAGACGATGAGCAAACGGCTGACACGGGCGAAACACAAGATCCGCGACGCACGGATCCCATTCGCCGTACCACCCGACCATCAGCTCCCGGACCGGCGAGCGGCGGTCCTCGCAGTGGTCTACCTCGTGTTCAACCACGGCTGGGGAGGCGGCCGCGTCGACCTCGCCACCGAAGCGATCCAACTCGGCCGCGCCCTGTCCGAACTCATGCCCGACGAGGGCGAAGTCCTCGCGCTGCTCGCCCTCATGCTGCTCCACGACGCCCGACGAGACGCCCGGATCCGCGACGGTGAGATCGTCCTGCTCGACGACCAGGACCGCGCGCTGTGGGACGACCAGCAGATCAGCGAAGGCCGCGAACTGCTCCAGCAGGCGATCATGCGCGGCGAAACCGGCCCCTATGCCGTGCAGGCCGCCATCGCCGATCTGCACCTGCAACAGCCACGCGACTGGCGGCAGATCGCAGCGCTCTACAACACTCACTCCATCCAGACCGGTTCCCCCGTCGTCGAACTCCAACCGGGCCATCGCTGTGGCCGAACTCGACGGTCCCGAGGCTGGCCTGGCGATACTCGACGGCCTCGAACTCGACCACTACCGCTACTTCCACTCAGCCCGCGCCGAACTGCTTCGTCGCGCCGGGCGAGACGACGAGGCGCGCCACGCATACCGACGCGCACTCGAACTCGCCCAGACCGACGCCGAACGCCGGTCCCTGAACGACCAACTCACTCAACTCTCCTCCGGCCGCTCACGCTAAGCGGTGCCCGGCCGCCGGGCGCTCCCGGCATGCTCGAAGGGAGCTCGTACCACCCCAGCGTTAGCGAGGACCACAGCGTCGCATCGCGCGAGGTCCGTCGGGCGATGTGGGCAGCGCGGTCCCGGCGCCGTTGATTAAGAAATGCGGCGCACGGCTGCGGCGACGGGGCTGTCTCCGCCGACCAGCTCAAGGGTCTGGTGCTGGGTACGCGGATCGTCGAGCAGGGCAGCGATGACCGCGGCCACGTCGGCGCGCGGGACCGTGCCACCGGGGACCGGCGGGGCCGCGAGCCGGATCTTGCCGGTGGGAGGTGTGTCGGTGAGGCGGCCCGGGCGCAGGATTGTCCAGTCCAGGTCCCGAGAGCGCAGATCGTCCTCGGCGGCGGTCTTCGCCGTGATGTAGGCAGCCCAGACCTCATCGCTGCCGGGCGGCGGCGGCTGGCCGGCTCCCATCGAGGAGACCTGGACGAACCTGCGGACCCCGGCCCGCTCGGCGGCGTCGGCCATCAGCACGGCGGCGGCGCGGTCGACGGAGTCCTTGCGAGGGGCGCCGCTGCCCGCACCGGCACCGGCCGCAAATACCACCGCATCGGCCCCGGCCAGCAGAACCGCGACGTCATCGGCCGAGGCGGCCTCCAGATCGCAGACGACGGCTTCGGCGCCGGCCTTCTGCACATCGGCGACATGGGCCGGGTTCCTGACCAGCCCCACGGCCTGGTCGCCGCGCTCGGCGAGGAGGCGCTCCAAGAGGAGCGCGATCTTCCCGTGCCCACCCGCGATCAATACGCGCATGCCGCCAGCCTACTTACGGCAATCATCGGCAGAAGCCACGACCTGGCCAGCGGGACGTTCTGCATCCCCGATCTGGGGGGTGACCCACCACCCGCAGGTCGGGAATACGCCGTCGGCCGGCGGCAGCGGGGCGTTATGGGTCGGTTAGCTTCGTCGCGGCGCACACGTAGCACGCGGTGGCTTGGAGCCTCCCCCCGCAGAGCGGCTCCGAAGGGCCATGCACCTTCATCTCTCGCACAGCACCGCATCAAGGAACCTCGCCTACATGATCAAGCTCCTCTCTGCGTTCGTGGCACACCCGGAGATCTGGGCCCGGTGTACTCCCGCGGCCATAGCCGCAAGACCGCCGGCAACGAGGCCTCCGCGCCTACCGCGAAGTCCTCACCATCTCCAGCGGCGTCAGCCAGGCCACGACACCCTGCACGTCCGGCCTTCTCACCGCGCCCCGCCGCACTCGTCTTCCTGATCACGTGGCGTGCACTTACCGTCACGATGGCGGTCAGCAAGGCTTTCGTGGCAAATGCGATGAGAGTGCGCAAATCAGGTAAGGCAGCGCGCGCTGGCTCGACGGGAGGATGGAATTACATGGAACCGGTTGACCGAACCGCCGTAACAGACAAAAGGACCAAGTCTTTTGTCCCCGAACCCTCAGGATCCAATAACTCGGCAATCTTAACCCGACCTGAAGAATATCTGCACTAGGTCTTAACACCCGGTCACGCAGTC
Source organism: uncultured Actinomycetota bacterium (assembly GCA_963727015.1). GTDB lineage: Bacteria > Actinomycetota > Actinomycetes > Streptosporangiales > Streptosporangiaceae > DATFVJ01. Next base: position 345,779 of record CAVSEV010000016.1, read on the forward strand.
TAGATGACACACTCCCACCCGGAGCCGGGCTCGCCGGCGCATAACAGCGGCATCGGGTTGTCCCCATGCTGTACCGGTTAGCGAGCCCCGCCAGAGAAGGGAATCATCTGCCATTTTTATCAGGAAGCTTGTTACCACTACCGCGCTGGTGGCGGGGATTAGCGTGGCGGGCATCGCTCCGGCGATGGCCACGACGTCACACGGACCCTCTTACCAGCGGTGTCACTACCACTGGTCCAGGCATCACCGCTGGTGCAGGTTCTACTAATCGGCGGACGGGAAGGCCCGTGCGCAAACTTCGTACGGGCTTCCTTTATGCGCCTTACAGGAACGGAAAGGTCGATAAGGAATGCCGGATTATTCGGACGCGATCGCCACCGGCCTGCCTAGTGACAGCAGGCCACTGCAGGCCACCGCGCAGCACACGGCCCACCTGGCTACCGACCCGGCAATACGCGCCGTCGGGTCGGTCGGCCTCATCGCGGTGGGCACCATCCATGCCCTGGAGATCCAACACCAGCTCAGCGGCGCGGTTTGGCTCACGGCGGGGTTCTGCCTGCTCGCGGTGGTGGCGCCTATCGCGGGACTGTGGCTGCTGCTCAGGCCGACGCTACTTTCGTGGCGGTTCGGCGGCCTGCTCTGCCTGCTCACTGCGGCCGGTTACTGCCTCACCCGCGGTGCCGGGATGCCCGGCGACCCAGCCGATGTCGGGAACTGGCTGGAACCGCTGGGCGTAGCGGCGTTGATCGCCGAAGGCATCGTGATCCTACTCGCCGGGCTTACGCTGGTCGGCCAGACCCGTGCCACGCGGGGCCCGGCAGGTTCCGCGGGCCGCCGCGCCGGAGCCACCAAGTCCGCGTAGCGCCTGCCAGGCATGGCAGCCGGGTGAGGTTGGTGCAGAAGGTCGGCGGCACCTCAACAAGAGATCCGGTGCCGCTTCGATGCGGCATGCAAGTAGCCGCAAGGCCGAGGGCCGCGCACGCCTCGAGGGCTGGGCTCCGCTCGGTAACCCAGGTTGCTACCCGTACGCGGGTGTTGAAGACCGAGTCTGTTCAGGATGTTGTAGACGTGGCTTTCGCGGTTCTGCTGTCCGCTACGTGAGCGGGTTGAGAAGGGGCCAGCGCCTTTGACACTTGCGGCGACGCTGGCCCCCTATGAATCATGGGCTGACGAGCGAAAAGCCTCCCACCCCATTCCCATTGCCTGCCGCCGTGAGCGTCGTGGGGTTCAGCTTCTCATTGGAGAATAGGTACAACGAGTGGCCCTTGTAGGTCACCTGCCTGCCGAGGCCGGTCGAGCGGGTGCCCACGGCCCACGCATGCGCGCCATTTGACGTCCCTGGGTGACCTGCCGTGAGGACATACGGCCACACCCTGGCGCACTGTCCTGGCGGGCACGCGCTGGCGCGCTTGTAAACCGGGAAGTTGATCCAGCCGACACCCGTCTGCATGGAGGTCGCCAGGTACCGGTGACCGTGGAGCTTGACTGTGGTCAGGTTGCTCGTCCACGGGAGCTGGTTGCCGTTTGGCTTAACCAGGAACCATACCCCGTGCCACGGCGGGAGACTGGGCTCGTCCCATCCCTCGCCAGTGACCGCGCCCGGCTGCTGGTCAAAGAGGTACAGCGGGTGCCCGGCGTAGGTGACCTGGCGGCCGACGCCCTTCCGCGACACTGACCCGAGAAGTGAGGCCTTAATCCCTGGCCCGGCGACAGGGGCGCCATTCGTGGTAATGGCCGGCCACTCGGCATTCTTGTCGCTGCTCGGACCCGTGCAGGTGAACCCTGGCGGGAGACCCGGCAGCGACACCGGCGTAGTGGTGCAGCCGTACGATGGCGGGTGATCGGACGTGATATCATAAAGAGAGTAGCCCTTATACGTCCCGCTGCCGACCACGATTGCCTTGCCGAACGGGGTGTTCGCCACCGTGATGACGGTCCCGCCGCCCGCGGCAAGGGCTGTCCCGGCCCCGGTCACGAGACCTAAAATGCCTAGTGCCGCGGATACGATCATGATGATGACTTTGCGCATGCGGTGTTCCCTTTCCCTGGGTGGGTTCATGTGACCCCACCCGCACCGTAACGGACGCTTGCTGCCCGTTCAATAGGGCGTTGAACTCACAGCTGCGCTCGCCCGTCGTTCGCCTGCAGCCCCGGCCCGTCTTGCCCGCCGGATAGGTCCGCTGCAGCAAGGATCGTAGTGGTATAGGTGCTGCTGCCGGTCGCACCCTGTGGGTGCCGATAATGATGTTACCGCCGCTGACTTTGTCTTCGTTGTAGTGCAGAGGGTTATGGAGTTAAGTATCTTGCTGCGCGAGGATGACGGGATCAGGCACTGTCGCAGTGCTGCGCCGGCGCGCCGACCGGGGGTATGGTTCGCCGCGCCAGGCACGGCTCCTCCCCCGCAGGCGCTGGACCGATATCTTCCCCATGACGCCCGCCACGCTGCTGGCCTGGCACCGCAAAGCTGCTGGCCTGGCACCGCAAACTGGCCACGAAGAAGTACGACACGAGCACTGGGCGCGGGACCCCGCCGGCGAGCGGGACCGTGCAGCAGGCCCGCAACCTCACCCTCACCCTCACCCTCGACGAGCGGTTCGCGGACATCAAGTTCCTGAACCGCGTTCGCAGCTCGAACTTCACCGCCTCGTTCGACGCCGTATTCACGGCGGAAGCATCAGGATTCTCCCCAGCTCATCACAGGCTCCCCAAGCGAACGCCATCTGCGAGAGAGTCATAGGTAACCTGCGCCGGGAGCTCTCTAAGAGGAGCGCCGGATCAGATTCAATCACCGAGTCAAAATCCGATGCCAGATCTTGCTGTCGCGTCCCAAAATGAAGAGTTCCAGTTCGCCTTCGTTCTGTAATACTGTGCTGACTGTGGAAAAGGCCTGACCACCCAATGACGTCCACGGACCCCATTCATTGTGATATTTCGTCCGATTCCAGACAGCGCTATCTTCCCCGACAACGAACACATCAAGTCGATCGTCCGGCCAGCAGACGGCACGGGGGGCCAGCGTAGCTGTGCCCTCGAGGGAATCCGGCTCGGCATTCTGTCGGTCGGAGCTCTGATGGTAGACCGCTCTCTCTTCTCCGAGGAAAAGAACATCCACCTGACCGGACTGCCGGACGACCGCGCAAGGTATCGAGGTGGCCGTACTTCCACACAGAGAATGCCATGATGGCTGCCAGCGCCCGTCACGCCAGATCTTGTGATAAAGTAATCCGTCCGTCCCGATCGCGACCACCTCAAGCACCCCTCGACGGCGCGCCACTGCGTACGGGGGGCTGCTCATCATTAGCCCGAGACGATTCCAGTCGCTCCAAGATTCCCCTGAAAGCCACTTGTGATAGATAGCGAGATCAGTGCCGAGTACAAACAAGTCAAGACGGTCCGGTCCCCAAGCCACGGCGTGGGGAGCCGTTGCGACGGCGCCTCCTGCCTCACCGCCGACGGGCGTCCAGTCAGTCCACCGCGTGCCGTCCCACGATAGGTGACAGATGGAGTGCTCAGGGCTTACACAGAACACATCCAGGCGCTCCGGTCCTCTCGAAATGGCGAAGGGAGCGGTGATCATTGGTCCACCGAGCGGCTCCCACTCGCTCCATCTGGCCCTGTTTCGCCACTGCACGTGCACGTCGTGATCGGTGCCAATGGCGAAGAGAGCGAGTCGATCGCCGCCAACGGCCACCGCGTGCGGCGCCGTGATCGAGATGCCACCGTGCCGCTCCCACGTGCTCGTCGACGTCTCGCCGCGCTCAGCTGAGGTCATAGGTCGTCCAACCGGTCTCAGTCGGCCTCCGGAAACGGCGCTGACCGCCGCTACTGGATGACCGTAACAGGCCGAAAGCATCGCGCTGCGATCGGGCCCGGAGGCCCCCGAAGAGACATCATCGCTCCTGTTCGGCAACTAGGTGACCCCAAAGGACCGAGGCGCCCGCCAATCCGTACCCGCCGCTTCGATGTGTCACCTCGGCCGATGGCGAACCATATCCGGTATGCCATCACATAGGAGCTGATCTAACCAACGGCAGTCTTCGGTTCGGCTCGCATACGGCTGTCCGGTCGAGGCCAAGATCTGCGACCATCTTCCGCCACTGGCGCAGCGAGAGCTTGAGAGCATGACTATCGTCGTGCTCGTAACCCCACTCTGGCAGCCGCCCCGTATTCACCTGGTGAAGCTGCCGTTGTGACACCCGTGCGCACTCCCGCAAGGCAGATTTTGCATTTGGCTCGTCCAGGTGCTCCAACACATCATAGGTGACGGCTAGAGAGAATGTTTGGCGGGCAAATGGCAATTGTACTGCCGATGCAGGCCATAGATAGCGTTGAACATCGGGGCTCGCGCTCGCAAGTGCATACTTTGAGCAATCCACCCCGAAGGCTTCGATTCCTCGTTGTCGGAGGACGTAAACGAGGTAGCCTTTGGCGCAACCGACATCTAGCACAGGACCTGACAAATCGAAGGCTTGCATGACGCGTGCGATGCACTCCGCATGGCGCGCAAACGGCGAAGATTCGAATGTATATCCGCTGTAATTGCTCTTACCTTGCCCGTCGAAGTAAATTTCATCGTAAAAGCTCGAATCGCGCATTACGCCCGAACTCCCATCACCGAGTCACATTGGATAAGATTGCTCTTTATGCTCTTAGTCCGAGACTGAATCAGATGCACATGTGTCTTACCGAATTGCTTATCGACCAGGTTTATGGGACTGGTCCAGTAACACGACCGGCGCATTACAGGAGGAGCTCCGAGCGTCGGCACCCTCAGTCCGCGATCTGGAGGAGCGAGATTTGGAGGCGCCAGCTTAAGGTCTGGAAGAGTCATCCTCCCTTCCGCTACGTCGCTTGAGCTCGCTCAGTATGCCAGAAGCCTCGGAGAGTCTTGGTGCGCCGTGCTGATCGTGCAGCCAGTCGGCAACCCGAAAGGCGAGCTCGACATAGGCATCGAATAGATCGTCAGCACTATTAGCCGGATCTGATCCCCGGTCCACCTCGGGGAGATCGAGTATCAGGTAGGTTCCTGCATCCCTGCGACTGGCAAGAGTTCGACGAGCAACATTCTGGGCAGTCTCAAGGTCGTCTGCGGCTTGTCTTCCATCGACGTTGAGCCGTCTAATCGCGTACTCCAACGTACTGTCAGGGGCCAGCAAAAGAACAACCAGCGGTAGATCTTCGCGGATTTCTCGGATTGTCTGCAGAATGGGGGTCGCCTCATCGCACGACCACACGGTCAGCTTTCCGACAGCGTCGGGGCCTTGCAGGAGCCGACGAGCCATCCGTATCTGGGCACGGTTCGTGCTTGGGATAGACGCCTCGATATCAGGTCCCTGCATCTCACGTACAGCGCACACAAGGTCAAAATATGCCCAGTCCAGCATGTCAGCCACTAGAGCGGCGACTTCTTGACTCCCGAACAGCGGAATTCCGAACACTGCGATGCTGGGAGGTACGCGCAGGTTCGGCCGAAGCCCTCGTGACCTGGCGGCACACAGGACAGGCGACGCCAGCACCAAATCTGGGCGGGCGAATTCGGAGCCGGTGGCGCCGACTTCATCCTGCGTGAGCCACCGCGACCAGGTGCGCTCGATTGCGTCGTACACCAAGTCGACAATCTCCTGGCGATCCATTGCTGTGTTCACCTGGGCGTCGGCTGACCGTTCGCTCTGGCCATGTGGCGCGGTCGACAATCCAAGTTGTGTTGAATGGCGAACTCTGTACCTGAGTCCTTTAGTCACGTTGCGGAGCCGAACTTCCCAATCATTGCTCAATTTGAGCAGGGCTCTGGCGACGGCAGTCCCGTCCTCCTCGCCAACCGCACCTTCCGCGCTGTGCAACCAGCGACTGGCCTCCGCCACGGCCTCGTGCAGCTTCTCGCTGGCCTCCAACCGTAGCGGAACGTCGCCAAGTTGCCGGGGCAACCAATCGAGCAGCTGGAGAAGGTGCAAGTGACCTCGACCGATCACGCGAGCCAGGTCCCCCATGACTCGTGGGGAGGGTTCGACGTCCTGACTCAGCCAAGCTTGCAGGCGACCCGGTGAGATCCCGATGGCCTTCGCGGCGGCATGGATGCTCATCCTGCGCTCGTCCAGCGCGTGAGTCACCTCTTGCGCCCATTGCTGGCGTGCCTCGCGAGCCGCGTCCCGTTCAGGCTGGTGCGGGGCGGGCGGACCGTTCTCACTTTCCGGCACGTCTGAGCACTCTACCAGCGACACATCGGGGATCTGTCAAGAACTACTGATCAATGCGAGTTGCCATCCCCCTCTGCTGTAATGCTCTCAACGTGCAGTCGAGTGACTGGAGATGGAACGTAATGACTGGAATACGTTTGACCTGTCTGGAAGTCGGGGAATACTGCTAGTGAGTCCACATCGAGGCCGTCACGGGCAGGCAGACCCGAGGCGCGCCAAAAAGAGAGAGCCGCGTCGGATGAGCCACGGTGGGGACGCAGCAGCGGTTCGTGGCAACTTACGCGCCGCTGGCGAGGAGGTGAGTCACTTGCACATGTCTATCGTGAGCGCATCAGGTCAGAATGCTGATTCGCTGCGCGCCTTGATCGTCATCCTCGTGGTGGCAGCGCTGGTCTTCTGGCGCTTGGTACTTGCAGTCATTCTTGCACTGGTAACGATCTTCATCGTCTACGGTGCGATCACGTTCGTCCAAGGCGGCTGAGCCCAGATGGCGATGCGGTTGCACCGGTTCCCCGGAGGGTTGGGTTAACCGGCGCCGGTCACCTCCATGTCGGCCCGGTGGCGAACCGCGTGACCAGTCACATCGTTGACATGGCGCTGCTGTGACCGGTTATCCGCCGCGGGCTGTTGTAGTCCCATCTGCGTATCACTAGTCGCCGGTGCCAGGCGAGCAGCACCGCCGGGGTCACCGCGAACACCACGCGCCCCAGCGGCGCCCGCGGGATCAGCCGGGACCGTGCCGCGAGCCACGGCCGGTCGGCCGGCTGACCGCGGGACCCGGCCGACCTGGCGGCGCAGCACCGCGTTCTCGTGCCGGAGCACCAGAAGTTCGGCATCCTTGGACACCTCACGCCGGGCCAGCACCATCAGGCCGTCGAGCAGGCCGCGTGAAGCAGGTACGACCCCCCGTGACATGCTCCCGGCCAGGTGGGTGGCGAGCAGGCCGCCAGCCTGTTCGCAAAGCTGCACGCCAGGTGGCGCCGACGCCACGGCCTAATGGATGGGTTGAACGAGCGCGGCGTGCGTTAGTCACATTCGCGGGATCAGTCGTCGACCCTCACCGCCAGCGCGGCGCCGGTGTCGCCGGCTGCGCAGCCGGCGAACAGCCCGACGCCGCCTCCTCGTTGCCTGAGTTCTTCGATAAGTTCGGTGATCGAGCGCAGGCCGGTCGGCCCCTGCGGGTGCCCGAAGATGAGGCTGCATCCGTAGGCATTCATCTGGTCGAGCGGGTAGCCGGTCTCGCTGGAAAAGTAAACGTCGTTCACGGCGAACGGGTTGTGGGTGGTGACGGCGTCGAGCTGGTCGAACGTCAGTCCGGCATGGTCGAGCGCAGCCCTCGCAGCGGGCACGGGTGCTTCCGGCATATGCGTCTTCGCCACTCGGGAGAAGCCCGTGGACAGGATCGTCGCAACTCCGCCGCCGCCGCTCATCTGCCGCGCCTTCTCCGTGGTGGTGACGATCGCCCCGGCGCAGCCGTCCGCAGGATGTGTCTGAGTGGCGAAGGTGTGCAGCCCATCGCGGCCGGCAGGTCTCATGGCGGCGATCTCCTCCAGCACGATGGGCCGCACTCCCTCGTCAGCATCAACGACGATCGGCTCCAGCCGCCGCCGCGGTATCTGAACATCGACCATGTAGCGGCGCTGGAACGCTCGGTCATCGGCGAGCGACTTCTGGTATTGCTCCGACCGCATGGCCGCGAGCTCGTCCAGTTGGCTTCGAGACACGGATGCTTGTGCTGCAACCATGTCCCCCGCTTCGAGCATCGAGGTCGAGGCCCAGGGGTCCCGAGCGAAGCTGTCGAGGACCCAATGCGTCGACAGCGGCGCACCGCCTTGCGCGCTCGGCTGGGGATACAGCATTTGGGGACCGTTGCTGGTTCGGTCTGTGGCAACCACGAGCGTCGTTCCGCCACCCGCGCTGACCCGTCCCGCCGCCGCACTCAGGCAGGCCACCGATGTCGCGCATGCTTGGCTGATCATGGGACCGCTGACACCGGCCGCGCCAAGTCGCGCGGCCAGGAGGGGCGCGCCGTAGAAAATGTCGGCCTGGGGAATCGTCCAGCCTAGGACGATCTCTTCGACTGCTGACGCGTCAAATCCGCGCTGCGCAAGTGCCCGGGCAGTCACGTCGGCGGCCAGGTCGATGCTAGGAATTTCGGCCAATGAGCCTTGCCATTTGGCAAACGGCGAGCTCCAGGCGAACCCTGCGGGGATTGCGACGTTGTCGTATTTCATTCGATCTCCTGAGTGCTGTGCCTGATGACGTTGCCTGGCGCCCCGCGCAAAGGGGAACGGCGGGAGCCGGCCCGGGTGTCCACGCGCCCGGCGGTCGCTCGGATCCCGTGTTCGGCTGGCCGCGCAAGCCGACGCCAGGCACGTAGCCGCCGTCGCGGATACGAGCCGCTCGGATCACCGATTGGCTGTCGGTTTGGCTCGCGGAGGAGCAGGCAGCGGCACGAACGTGTCTCCGGCCCCGCAGAACCCAGTTGACCTGCACGGACTTCAGGCTCGGATCACGGTCAATCTACCGCATAACTCGGAGTTGCAAGCACCACACAGCAACCGGGCACGGGTCCGGCGCTTGCCGTTGTTCGTGCCCCGCTCATCCGGCGGAGCGGGGTCTGCGCGCCACCCGGGTAGCCGCACTGATGTCGAGGCCACGCACGACCACAGCCTCGGCAACGTCGCGAAGCTGCTGATTCTTGTCGCGGGCGTACTTGCGCAGCTCAGCGAAGGCCTCGTCCACTGGGATCTGCAGGCGTACAGCCAGCGCGCCCTTGGCTTGCTCGATCAGCACCCGGCTCTTGAGAGCAACCTGGAGCTGCTCGCTGACCACCTCGCGCCGCCGGACCGCGCGTTCATGCAAGATGCCGATGGTGGCCACGTCGGCGAGCGCCTGACCGACCTCAACCGCCTCCGGATCCAGCGCCCCGGCGTCGGCGCTGAACAGGTTCATCGCCCCGATTGTCTCTACGCGCAGCCGCATCGGCAGGGCGTGCACTGCCCTGAACCCGCCGTCGCGGGCGGCCCGGGCGAATCGCGGCCACCGGGTGCCAGCCTGGGCGAGGTCGGGACATTGCACCGGTTGGCCGCGGTCGAAGCACTCCAGGAAGGGACCCTCGGAATTCTGCAGCTGGAACAGCTCGAGCAACCGGACCCGCTCGGTGGAGGCGGCGACCAGGTTGAGGGTTCCGTGGTGGTCGACAAGCAGCAGCCCGCAGGCGGTGACGCCCAGAAGGTCGACTGCTCGTCGCGCCAGCGTCTCAAGAAAGTCGATAACGTCGAATCCGGCTACAAGCGTGTCCGCCATCTCCACGAACGCGTCCCGCACACGCCGGTCTGAGGCACTCACCTGTTCCCTCCCTCGCGGGAACTCTTCCCGCGCAGTTCGAACCAGACGGTGCGACCGCGCTCGTCACCGCAGTAGCCCCATCGGTCAGCGATCAGCTCGACTAGGCCGAGCCCCCGTCCGTCTTCTGCCAGCTCGTCGAGTGAACGGGTAGCAGGGACCTTGTACGAGCCCTCGTCCCTGACGGCGATGATCAGTAAGGTTTCGTAGCGGTAGATGAGGACGTCGAAGTGGCCGCCGCTGCCGGTTGCCGTGTGTTCCAGGGCGTTGGTGGCAAGTTCACTGAGCAGGAGCACTGCTTCGTCGAGGACCGGGCATGAGGCAAGGACGCGCCGGGTGAAGTCGCGCGCTTTGGCGATCTGGTCTGCGCGTCCGGGGAAGGCGCGCCGTTTGGGGCGGGCCGCCGGCCCGGCTGCTCCGTTATGGCCGGACACGGTAGGCACGTACGCCAATGTCACCTGAGCCGGTCGTACGCCCCTTCTCGTCGTGCGGGTCCCGGCAGGGAACCCGCACGATTGCGCGGGCAGGCGGAGTCTTAAGCACGCCAGCGCGGCGGGACAGCGGCCGGAGTTGGGGGGCCGACCCGCATCGGGTGCATGTTCGGCGGCATTTGCGGTGATCACCGCTTCCCCGGGCACACGTCAAGGCACGCGCCAGCACCCCGAGGTCGCTGGAGTCGATGTACTCCGGGCCCGCCAAGTCCACGATGAGCCGCAGGCCAGACGCCGCCAGCGCCGCTGACAGATGCGCGGCGACGCTCGACCTATCGCCCAGATCAAGCTCACCGCGCACGGCCACGACCCAGTGGCCGTTGAATTCACGCGTGCCTAAAACCACATTAAACATGGGCATACCCCTGCTGATCAAGCAGTCAGGCGGGGTCTCGACCCAACAGCAAACAAACGGACTTTCTGTTGTTGACTCTACGCCGCATATCCGGTCCCTGAGCCACCAATTCGGCAAAATAAACGGAAAAGGACCGGGCATAGATCCACAATGGATCCAATTCTGAGGTAGCAAAGGCGGTATATCAGCGATGCGCTTCCGCATTGTCCGCAAATATGCGGGTGCACTCGTTGATCAGCCCCCGAACTCGCCGGCGCGGGCAGCAAGGATTGGGCATGGACGCGATCCGCTGCCCTGCGGGCCGCGTCAACATCCCCGGTTCCGGGCCGTCCACCAGCTCACCGTGGAGATCAGGCCACAACAACCGGCTCGAACCACGCCTCACCGCCTCCCCGGCCCGCAAATCGGCGTCCTCCTCGCTGGGGCATGATCTTGGCTGGCTCCGCGTCAATCCCAAGCCGCTACCCGGTCTTTTCGCGAACCCAGGAAGACGCGCGTCGTACGGCTCATAATCCAGCGACGACCGCACCCGCCTCCGGCAGTCGGGGCCGTGGGCTGCTCCGCGGTCTGGGCAGGCTGGTCGCCAGGCAGACGCGTGCGCGGAATCGACGACAACCGTGACGACAACGACGACAATTACTGGCAAGCGTGCGCACCCGCCAGGCGCCTTCCAGGCTGGGCCATTTCCCGTGGCCAGGGTGATTGCCCGGTCTGAAATGCGGAAGGTTACCCTGGGCGGTGTCCAAGATGGGTGCGCTAGATGCGCTCCTCAGCGCTGGAAGCTGGTAACGGTTGGCAAGTAGCTTTCAGCCGATCTTGCGTCGCGCGCCGAGGTCCACCCCGACGACGTCGTCGCCTTCCTCTACCGCTCGCGGGCGGCGGCGGGTGCCTACGCGGACTCCAACTTGATCCGGCGCTGCCGGACTTAGTAAGTGCCTGCGGCCTGCTCGTGCGCCCAGGCCGCGCACGGGCTTCCATACGTGGCGTCGGTGTAGCCGATCATCCAGCGGATCTGCGTGACCGGGTTGGTTGCCCAGTCCGCGCCGGCACTGGCCATCTTCGAGCCGGGCAGGGCCTGCGGGATACCGTAGGCGCCCGAGCCCGCATTCGAGGCGTCCACGCGCCCCCCGGATTCACGTTCGATAATGCCGTCCAGGCACCCGGCGCTGCCACCAGCGAGGGATGCAGTGATCGACTGCCATGACCCGCTGGCGGCGGGGGCGGCCCGGACCGCGGGGGCGGCCCGGACCGCGGGGGCGAGCACCCGGGCGTGATACCGGGCCGCCACCGCCTGCCGCGCCTTGGCGGCGTCCTCGGCCGCCTCGGCAAGTGCCCGAGCGCGTGCGCGTGCGCGTGCGCGTGCGCGTGCGCGTGCGCGTGCCGCCGCGATCTCGTCCCGGAGGTGCTGCCACCGAGCCAACAGGATCCCGGCCGCGGCAGCGTGCTGCATCCGCATATCGGGGACCTCGGCCGCCTCGAGCTCGGGCTCGGCGACAAGCAGGCCCGGCCGGGTGATCTGCAGAGGCGCACCGGCCTCCTGGGCCGTCACGGCCCGCACTACTGCCGTCGTCGTTACCGCCAGGTGCTGGCGTGCGCCTGTGGCGGGAGCATTCACAAATGAGAAAGCCGCGACGGGCACAATGGCCACGGCCGCGGCGGCGTTCACGAGGATGCGTTTACTCATGTTGGTCCTAGCCCCGAAACTTCGCGGCACCGTCCGCGATGGGGCCCGGCGAGGGCTCACGGGGGACGGTGCCGCCTGACAGTCACGGGACAGTAACAGACAGTGGTGGGAGCGTCTCGACGATCGGGGAAACGGGACGCCGACGGCGCGGTGTCGCTCGCCGCGGCGATGGGCAACGGTGTGTGCATAAAGGAGAGGAGTCACCCCTCGTGCACTGTCCCTGCACCGCGTAACCACGGCTGAACGGTTCCTGCGGAGCCTCGTCGACAGGCCCGCACGTGCCGCCGCCGAATGAGCTGTCCCGGCTCGCGCTGATCCTGCTCCGCGGGCCCCACCGGCAGATGACCACAGTCCGGAGCGTCAGGTGTCCTGTCTCACGCAACCCGGCAGGCGTCTCACCGAAGGCGGCCCGATCGTCGCCGGACAGGCCAGATTCAGTGAGACGACTGCGATGTAGGCGGCGCCCAATGCCCCATGCGCCACCCTTGGGCCAGAGCGGCGGTCAGGAGGTGTGGCGCAGCAGGGCGTCCACGACGGCTGGCCACGTCACGCGCGGCACGCCCTGGCCGATGCCGGGCAGTGTGAGCAGCGTGGCGCCCGGGATCTCCGCGGCCAGCACGACCCCGTTCCGGTGCGGGAAGAACGGATCTTCGTCCCCGTGGATCACCAGGGTCGGCGCGGTGATCTCGCCGAGCCGCTGGCGCCACCGCGGCCGGCAATCGATGGCCGCGAACATGGTGCCGAGGTGGCTCGCACGCTGCGCCTTCGCCGTGCGTCCCGCTCGGTCGAAGACCGACCCGGCAGCCGCCCGTACGTCCTGCTCATTGAATCCTCCCGATCCGGACTTCAGCCGCGCGGAACTGGTCATGTAGTCGACCACGCTGTTCCGATCGGCCCAGTCCGGCTCCGGACGCCCGAACAGCTGCTCCATCAGCTCCGGCGCGTGGCCGGGCAGGTCGGGATCGGCCGGACCGGGCGCGACCGGACGGGTGGAGACCAGCGTCAGCGACGCGACTTGGCCGGGATGGTCGAGCGTGAGCAGTTGCGCGATGAAACCGCCGACGCCCATCCCGACCACGTGCGTACGCCCCAGATCCAGCGCCACCAGCAGCTCGGACGCGTCGGTCACCAGGTCGCGCAGGTCGTAGGTGGGCGTGTCCGGGTCGACGAACGTCGACTGGCCGGCGTCGCGCAGGTCGTAGCGCACCACATACCGCCCGGCCAGCGCCGCGCACAGCTCGTCCGGCCAGCTCAGCATGGTGACGCCAACCAGCAGCACCGGCGGATCCGCCGGGTTCCCGAAGGTCTCCACGCACAACTCGACACCGTTGACCTTGGTCCGCATCTCCCGCTCCTTCCGAGTCATGAACTGAGACGAATCAGCACCCGGGAACTCATCGCACCGGTCTGACGACCGCGGGACGGACATCCGGCCTGGCCCTTGCGCGGCGTCCAGGTCCGCGCGCAGCATCTCATCGATCGCCGGCTTGAACGGGTCCAGCTTGGACCGGCGCGGCGGCGGCTTCTTCCGCGGCTCGGGCCACGCCGACGCCACGGCCTTGACGACCGTCCGCCGGCCGACCCGGTACTTGCGCTCGATCGCCCGCGCCGACATCCCCGCCCGGGCATCACGGCGGATCGCCGCATACAGGTCAACCTTCGAAACCGGCATGAGCCCCGCCCTTGCTCACGACATGCACTCCTTCTGTCACCGAAACCAACAGGATGCGGTCAGAACTCGCGAACACCGGCTTCACTACATGAAATGACGAGATGCGTGACACGTGACAACGCTGCCCGCAGCGACACGGAAGGTCGTCACGCCGCCAGCGAGCTAGCCGAACAAGCCCGCGAACGGGTCAAGCAGACGCTCGACGTCTGGGAGAGCCCAGATGGTCATCGGCACCAGGCGCGTCGAAGACCGGGTCGTCAGAACGCTCACTGGACCAGTACTCCAGATCAGCCCAGCCACCGCGGAAGATCACTAGACGGCCCTCCTGCTCCTGCTTGCGCACCGCGACGCCGACCGAATCGGCATCGGCCACCTCGGCGCGATCAGTCTTGACCGGATAAGGCCACGGCACTCCCACGTCCCGCCAGGTCAGAGCACCGACGACAAGGCCGGCTTGCTCCCATGCCAGCGTATGGCGGGAGATCAGCCCTGCCACCTGATCAAGATCGATCCAGCGTTCCACCACGGCAGGATGCCACGTCAGCCCCGCACCTTGTCCAGCCAGTCAGCGCCAAGTCCATCCCGCTTTACGCGCCCACCAGGTCAGGTGATTCCGGCACCGCCGGGACCTGACAAGCCCCGGCCCTCCCGCCAGCCCCACGGTGCGGTCACACCTGACGAACATCAAAATCCCCGAGCAAAGACCGCGGTCAGCACTGGCAAGCAACTGCGGTCAAGTCAAACGAGCAGAATCACTCCGCTCTCCCTCCCGCCGCTTGGGTGGCCCGCGGGCCAGTATCCCGGTCACCGCGTGACGTATCACTGTGACGTCCAGATGGCTCCGGCCGGCAGCCATTTCGCATGCGCGATGTCACCAGGGCCTGCCGGATCCACTCTGCTGGACGCCACCGCGGTCGATGAGCCGCGCGCCGCTCATCGACCGCCTTCGGGCAGAACTCCGGCAAGTAGTTCGACGACCGGTGTCTCGGCAGCTGCGGCCGCCGGGCGGGTGAGGAAACAGTCGGCGTGGTACCAGCCCTCCGCCTCCTTCCCGGTCGGGTCCAGGCCGCGCAGGACGACGTCGTGGTTCGCCGCCTCGAACTCCTCGGGGTCGGCGAAGCGCCGCTGCCGGAACGTCAGTCCCGGCATCCGCTCGGTGACCAGGCCATACCGGGCGAACGTGGCGGCGATCTCGTCGTAGGCGAAGACGCGCAACACGAAGATCGCCAGCCAGAGGGCATGCGGACCGTCGATGGCACGCAGGAGCCGGTCGAAGGTCCGGGGCCCGACGTACCCCACGCCTCCGGTGCAGATGATCACGCCGACGTCACGGACGCCGGCGGCCAGCGCCGGGGACGGATCGGACGTCTCCAGGTCCTCGGCCCAGCCCTGGGCCAGCAGGCCCGCTCGGACGGCGTAGTCGATCGCGGGCGCCGAGACGTCCAGGCCGAGCACCGCGAGGTCGGGGCGGCGCAGCCGGTGGGCGTAGAACTCCGCGTCGGCCTCGATCAGCTCGTCGGGTGGGAGCGCGGCCCGTTCGGGGTCGGCGCAACGGGCGCCGATCTCGCCCAGATCGACCTCGCAGCGCAGCAACGCGGCGTTGATCCCATAGGAGCAGCAGACGTCGAGGACCGTCCGAGGGCGCCCCTCCCGCACCGCGGCGGCGAGCACGGCCTCGAAGATGGGCAGCGCCTGCTGTGGGATCTGGTACTCCAGGTCGTTCAGGGTGCGGAAGTACGCCCTCGGATCCGGCTGGTTGTAGATCCGGGTGAAGTCCGCCTTCCGATCACCGGTTAACGCCCCGTCATCGAGCATCGGCACCCCTTCGAGCCCCTGAGCTTCGATCATCCACCGCCTTCGGCGGCGAGCAGATCCTCCAGCTCGCGGACCGCCTCCGTGAGCTTCCCGGCGAACACGGACATCTGCTCGCTCACCGCCCGCGGCGTGCTCAGGTAGAGGTCGAAGCGATCGGGGAGCAACGCGTAGCCGACGCCGATGCACTTCTGGCTGGTCGACCCGAAACCAAAGTACTGGATGTGGGTGGACGGTACGGCGCTGGTGCTCAGGTAGTCGTCCCGCATCGTCAGCCAGCCCGGCGTGTCGTACAGGGCGGGCGGCTCGGTCACGCCCAGTTCCGCGCCGCGGCGCTTCTGGATCAGCTGCAGCTCCCACAGGTGCTGCTCGGGCGCGTGCCCCAGCTGGCACTCCCGCGCGCGTTCCACGTGCTTGTCGGCGGCGGCCCGGAACGCCGCCCTGCGGGTCCGCTCGTCCGCGTGCGCGTCGTCCATCGCGGTCACGAACCGCACCACCTCAGGCGTGACGACGCGCATCGCCTCCGTGCGCCCGTGCCGGTAGTGCCGGGTGGCGATCGACTCGTACGTGGCACCCACATGGCCCTTGGCGCGCTGGTGGGCGAGCTGGAAGGCCATCTGCGCGAACGCGTCCGGCGACATCCGCAGCTGCTTAGCCCGTTCGCTGCTGAAGCCCTCGATCGACAGGATGCAGGACGCGGTGTCGGCAGCGTATGCGGCGAACGCGGCTGCGGCGGCCCGCACATCGGCCCGCAGGCCGGCGTCAAGGACGAAATCGAGGAGTGCGCAGGCCGGGGTCCCCTGCGACTCGGCCCCCGACCGGCGCGAGTGCTCCTCCGCCGAGGAGCCCAGGGCCGCGTCGATGAAGCTCACCATGGTGGTGCCGTCCAGCTTGCAGTGCTCGCCGTTGAGGCCCGCTGTCCCGTCCCTGAAGACGATCAGCGACAGGGCCTTGTCGAACCACCGGTTGCCGCTGTCGCCGTGCAGCAGCAGATCGGACGCCTCCCTGGGGCCCTCGGGGGTTGCGTCCTCGAGGCACAGGCAGAACAGCGCGGTCTCCACCACGTCGAGCTTCTCCGCGTTACCGGGATCGCAGTCGAGCAGCGCCTGCCGGCTCGCCGCCCACTCCGCCCTCGCCTTCGTGGTGAGGTGCCCGACCGCCGTGCCCGGTGCGGCCCGGACCGCACCGGCCTCCATGACCGCGTGCAGCCCGGCCGCGATCTCGTCCAGGGTGTGCGGACGGCCGTTCGGGCCGATCACGTCCAGGCGGAACATGTTGCCGCGGACGAACACCACGATGTGGCGCTCCCGGGACGGGCCCGGCCAGTCCTCGCTGTAGGGCGTGCGGACGCTGTCCTGCACCGGTCCCGGGATCCGGGTGGCCGAGAACACGAACTTGTTCTGCTCCATAGACAGGGGCCGTCCTCGCTGGACGGCCGGCGGGATGAGCTGCTCGTCGATCAGGAGCTTGTAGCCGACGGCTGCGGCGACGAGCCCCGCCGCCCGCTCCACCTGTCCCTGGCCGGAGTCCTCGAAGAGGAAGAAGAAATTCGCGTTGAGCGCGATGCGGTCGCGGCGGCCCAGGTACCGGTACGGCCAGAACGTGTCGAGCCAGCTGTGCACCCCGTGGGCGGCGTCGTACTGCTCGAGCGCGGCGTGGAGCTGCCGAGCGGGACCGCCGGGGCGCAGGAACGACGCCACGGCGGCCTCGGTCGCCGCCCGTTCGTCGGCGGTCAACAACGGCCCGCACCACTCGAGGAACCTGTCGCAGCTTTCCTCCAAGGTGGGCAGCGGCACGCGTGGCAAACGATCCTCGTTGCCGAAGGTGAGGCGAGACAGTTCCTGGCTGCTGCGCACGATCCTCCTTGATCTCGATGTCCAGAACGGGAAACAGGCAGGGCGGCGCCCTAGTCCATCAGCTCGTCGACCCGCACCGCGCGGCCCTCGGCGGCCAGGTGTTCGGCCGCGACGCGGCCGAAGAGCTGCCGCGTCCGCGCGACGGTGCCGATCACGCCTGGACGCTCGCTATAGGCGAAGATCGCCGAATGACGCGCCGTCCCGTCCACGGGGGTCACGCGGTGCAGGGAGTAGCGGCCCGTGAACAGCTGGAGATAGCCCGGACGCAACGCGAGGCGGCGAATCAGGTGCTCACCGCGTCCGGCCAGCACGGCGCGGACATCGTCGAAGTTCTCCGCTCTCGCCGACCTGATGTTCGGGCAGTATTCGAACACGCCACCAGCCTCGGGCTCCTGGGTGACCACGCTTACCGTGAACTCGTTCGTATCGAAGTGCCACGGATGCGCCCGTCCCGGAGCAATGACGTTGAGGCACAGCCCGGACAGGGGGTCCGCCAGCTCGTGGACCCGGGGCAACGCGAAGCAGCTGGCGACGAAGTGCTGGAACAGCGGGCTGGTGTAGAGCCGGTGGATGATGAACTCGTCGGGGATGCAGTCGCGCGCAACGAACGCGTTGCCGCGCTCTATGGTGATACGGGCCGGATGACCGTCCGGCAAAGACGGGTCCGCGTCGGTGTTGTACGCGTTGACCGTCTCGACGTCGTAGTACGCCCGAGGAGCGATCTCCTCGCCCTCCCGCTGCAGCACCTCGCGCAGGGCGGGCCGCACGAAGTCGGGCAGCACGCTACAGCCGACGGTCTGCAGGTCCTGCTGGACGCGAGAGACGACGTCCCGCCAGCCGGCGCCGGTCGGATCCGGCAGGGGATAGCGGGCGTTGTCCACCACCTGTTCGACCAGTCGAGCAGCCGAAGCGCTCATCAGCATCCTCTCCGCGAGGTGAAGCACTGCCTGCGGTGCGCAGAGCACGCGGGCTGCGGCACGACCAGTTCCCCCCGCGGCGTCCTGGCCCGTGAACCCGGTCCACTCGCAAGATCGCGCACATTAGCCATCCAATCCTGGCCCGATGCCAGGCTACGCACAAATGGCGGTAAGGCACTCCCCCGGGGACTCGCACAGAACCGGACCTAAGCAATGAGTGTGGACGCCGCGACGTGCTGTGCTCCCCGTGCTCACAGCTGTCGCGAGCGTGCCGCCGGAGGAAATGGCGATCGCCGCCCGGTGGGTGAGAGCTGCCGCATTCACTGGCTCCCCGAGCCACCCGATGTCCCGATCTGGGCGGCTGCGGCTAGCCGGCAAACCGGCTTCATGCCCGCACAAGTTCGGCGATCTGCGTGCCGTGAGGACTCAAGCCGCTCACGACCGCGCTCACTCTGCGTAGGGAATCACCATGCGCCTAACGGCTGCCCAGCCTGGCTGGCTTGACCAGTTGCACAAGCGGCAACGGCATGTGCAAGGCGCACCGTGCTACGGGGAAGCCAGCTGGGCCGGGCACTAGCAGTGTTGGTGGCGTCGCAACAGGAGGCACGAGCCACAGGCCAGGTCGCTGTGGCAGCATGCCCGCTCCGGCTACCCCGACGACATCTGGATCTATGTCCAAGCCGGCATCGAGTACAGCGACATGGGCGGCTACGCCGAGGCCCTGGACTGGCTGACCGCCGGGCTGGAACTGGCGCTGCGCCCCGGTGACCCGGAATCCGGCCTCGAGCAGCTTCGTCCGTTGCGCGCGTCCTGCCTGTCCGCGCTCGGGCGCCAGCCCGACGACATTCAGGAGCCGACGGCCCAGAGGGAGCACAGGTGAGCGACAAAAGGTCAGCGCTGGACGCCCTGTCCGCGGCCGAGAAAGCCACCGTCCTCGACGAGCTGCTCGCTGCCCGGCCGGAGCTGCGTGAACCGGCCGAAGCCTACGCCGTCCAGGTCATGACCGACGCCGGCCGGTCGGCTGTCGCCGACGATGTCGAGGCGCCCTGAAGGGCCTGGACATCGAGGAGCTGAACACCCGGGCCGGCTATCGGCGGGGCCGAGACTACGTCCATCCGGCCGAGGCCGCCGATGAGATCCTGGACGACGCCCTGCAACCCTTCCTCGATGACCTTCAGCGCGGGGCCGACCTCGGCACGGGATCCGCAGCCGTCGAACTTGCGGCGGGCATCCTGCTCGGCCTCTGCAACTGCCGCCACGGCAACTCCGAGACGCTGCTGGAGTACTTCCCGGACTACGGGGCCGAGCGCGCATCAGATGTGGTGAGGGACTGCGCGAAGCTCGGCATCGAGCTACCCGCCGTCGAACTCCTCGACCTCATGCCCAAGTGGACCGCGCTGCTGCGCTGAACCCGCATACTGCGGGGCCTGGACGATCTGGCCGCCCAGGTCCCGTGCGTGACCGGGCATCGCCAGGGAGCCCGCCATGATGCTCCTCGAAAGCGCCGATGGTGATACCGGTATCAGGGCCGAGAAAGTCCGAAATCCATCCTGAGCGTGCCTGAGCGACCGTCCAGGACACCGCGCTCGCTCATGCCGCAGACCGCGCGCTTGTGGCGCTGGGAAGGGTGCTTGGCTACAGCCCAAGTGTGTGGCGGAGTCCGCGGTCAACGTCCTCCATGAGGGAAGGCGGCAAGTGCCCGGCCTCGGCGTCGAGGTCGGATTTGTCGAGGGTCACCAGGGCTGTGATGTTGACCAAGGAGTCACGTGGCAGACCGGAAGCGGCTGCCGGGAGGAAGACATTGCCCGGTATGGCCGCGAGGCCGGTGTTAGCGGTGATCACCGCGGCCACGGTGGTCGCGAGTCGGCTGGTATTGAAGGGATCGGACTGGATCACCAGGACCGGTCGCCGTTTCGAAGGCTTGGTGCCGCGGATCTCGCCGAGATCGGCCCAGCAGACCCTTCCGCGCTGGATCACCGGTCTTCCTCGCCAGGTTCCCCCTACGCGACGGCCTCGGAGCTAGGTGAGTGATTTCATGTCGAGAAGCTCTGACCGGCTCCGCTCACGAGGTGAACAGGCCATGACAGGCGCGGCCCACGACACCAGGAGACCACCATGCCGAAGTACCTGCTCCTCAAGCACTACCGCGGCGGCCCGGAGTCGCACTGTCCCGTGCCCCCGATGGACCAGTGGGCCCCCGAAGACGTGGAGGCGCACATGGCCTTCCTCAAGCACGTCAGCGAGCTGCTCGAGGAAAACGGCGAGTACGTTGACGCGCAGGCGCTCACGCCGGCACGCACCTGGGTGCGCTACGGCGGCCCGGACGCCGCGCCCGTCACCACCGATGGCCCGCTGCCCGAGACCAGCGATCTCGTGGCGGGCTGGTACATGATCGACGTCGAGTCGCACGAGCGCGCGGTCGAGCTCGCGGCCTACGTCTCCTCCGAGCCCGGCCCGGGCGGGGAGCCGCTGTACGAGTGGATCGACGTCCGGGAGGTCATGTCCGAGGCGTCCTCGGACGACTGACCCGGCGTGACCGGCGAGCCGACGCGACGGCGGGACGAGGGCGCGCTGCGCGCCCTCGTCCCGCGGGTGCTCGCGGGCCTGGTCCGGCGGGGCGAGGACTTCGATGCCGCCGAGGACGCGCTCCAGGAGGCGCTGCTGGAGGCGCTGCGGGTGTGGCCCGAGCACCCGCCGCGCGACCCGCGCGCGTGGCTGACCACGGTCGCGACCCGGCGGCTCGTCGACGCCCGCCGCAGCGAGGCCGCCCGTCACCGCCGCGAGGATGCGACGTACACCGAGCTGCGGCCCGCCGCCACCGAGGAGGGCGACGACGCCCTCTTCCTGCTCTTCTGCTGCTGCCACCCGGCGCTCGCGCCCGCCTCCCAGGTGGCGCTGACCCTGCGCGCGGTCGGCGGCCTCACCACCCGGGAGATCGCCGACGCCTTTTACGTGCCGGAGGCGACGATGGCGCAGCGGATCAGCCGCGCCAAGCGCGCCCTGCAGGGGCGCCGCCTGGACCAGCCCGGCGACCTCGCCGTCGTGCTGCGCGTGCTCTACCTCGTCTACACGGCCGGCCACGCGGGCCGGGTCGACCTGGCCGGCGAGGCGATCCGGCTCGCCCGCCAGCTCACCCTCGCCACCGAGGAACCGGAGGCGCGCGGGCTGCTCGCGCTGATGCTCCTCAACCACGCCCGCCTCCCGGCGAGACTCGACCCCGAGGGCCGGATCGTCACGCTCGACCGGCAGGACCGCGGCCGGTGGGACACCCGCGAGATCGCCGAGGGCGTGCGCGTCCTGCAGTCGGCGCTGGCCATGCAGACGGAGGAACGGCGGCCCGGCCGCTACCAGGCCGAGGCCGCCATCGCCGCCCTGCACGACGACGCGGCAAGCGCCGAGCAGACCGACTGGCCGCAGATCCTCGCCTGGTACGACGACCTCGTCACCCTCACCGGCGACCCGGTGCGCCAGGACCCCGCCGCGGTGCTCGGGCGCGCGGTCGCGGTCGGCCATGTCCTCGGCGCCGCCGCCGGGCTGCGCGAGACCGACCGGCTGCGCGAGGTGCTCGGCGAGCGGCACCGCTGGCACGCCGTCCGCGGCCACCTGCACGAGCTGGGCGGCGACCTCCCTGCCGCCGCCACGGCCTACGCGGATGCCGCCCGCCGGGCCACGGACGTCGCCGAGCGCGACCACCTGATCCGCCAGGCCGCCCGCGCGCGGGCCGCCGGGCTACGCAGGAACAGCCGTCTCACTGAGCGGCCTCGATAGGCTCGCGTACCCAGCCATGACCCGATTGAGCCGGGCAACTCATCGCTGGTCTCTTCAGACCAATGGGCGGCGCGTTCCCGCCGAGCTGACGAAGCCTCACGCCCGCCGGGCCGGGGCGGCGACCGGCACGCGCCGGTGAACACCCCGGGCATCCGCCATGTCGCATTCGCAGCCGACGACATCGACGCCGTCGTCGCTAGCTTGCGAGCCCAATCGGGCCCGCCGACCACGGCGCGGAAGTTTCAGCGCACACGCCCCAAGTCAGCGATCTTTCTCGCCGCCCGCCGAGTCTGAAGATCCTCCAAGTTCACCGACGGTAGCGAAAGCACCGCTCCGTCGAGGAGGTCGCCATCGCGTGGACTGGAATCGCTCGAATCAACGAACGGCCGCCAGTTGGCTGCCCGAAAGAAAGGGGCAGCGACACGGTCGTGTGCCCGGCCTCGCCGTACGCCCTGACCTGAACAAATTCCAAGCCCGGCTCAGGGCCAGCTGACCACTTGCGCTTGAGCTGCAAGCGCTCAAAGATCACTTACAAGAAATCAGGATATACCTCTGACGTGCGGAAACGTGGAGCTAAGGGGACTCCAACCCCTGGCCTCTTGCATGTCAGGCAAGTCTGGCGGCCCGCCACCCTGGGGCATCACCGGCGCCTACCTGCACATACCGTGCACCGACGTGCCCGTGAGTACCTGCCAGGCTGTCGCTGATGGCTGTCCACTTGGCTATCCGCTGGCCCGTCCGCGATCAAAGGTGCACCGGGCTGAAGGGGCTGTTCCAGTCCAACGAATGGCGGTTACACGCGCGGACAGTCACCGGCGGTTGGTTACGTTCTGCGGCCAGCGCGCTGGGGTCCGGGAGGCGCGGGCGCGTCGGCGTCACCGACGTCCGCGGCCTGCGTGGGCGAGAGAGGCTGGATCCACACCCGTCATAGCCGGATATCCGCGCTGAACGCGCTCGCGGAACTGATCACGCCGGAGAACCCCCCACGCGCCTGAGCCGCAATCCGTCATTGCGGAAGATCACTTCCCAGGCCGCGGGCGCCCAGCCACCCGCGTGTCTGCTCTCGCGCATAGCGCAGTAGCGTGCCAACCTAGGGCATTGGCTCACCCGCGAGTGTCCGGACCGGAGGCGTCATGGCTGGGTACTTCGTTGCGAACTACACGATCGCGAACCAGGCCGAGTACAAGGAGTACCTTGCGGCGGTCGGACCCACCCTGAAGGCCCACGGGGCCGAAAACATCGTCGCCGACCGGGATTCCGAGCTGCTTGAAGGATCAGCCGGGCAGGTCACCGTCGTGCTGAGGTTTGCCACCAAGGCTGCGGCCGAGGCCTGGTACGAGTCGCCGGAATACCAGGCCATCAGGCACCTCCGCACGGACAACATCGACGGCATCGGGGTCGTCGCGGAGGGCAGATAGCCCGGCTCCAGGTCGAGTACCCGGTCACCGAGTGGACGACCGGCACGGACCTGGCTGCTCCCTGGTCGTCTATGTGCCCACACCCGGTGTGCACCTTTAATGCGCCGGGCTCTCCGGCGATTTATGCCGCGTGCGCGACGGGTTCGCGTGGATCCAGGATGGCAGCAAAGCAGACGCTGAGGGTTTGCGCCGCATTCTGGCCATCAGGACGGCCCACGCGGGCTGGCCCGGCCCGGGCCTGCAGAGCTGGCTGAGCGCGGCGACCTGGTGGACTGCCACCGTGGTGCCGTGCTCGCACAACTCACACCCGAGGCACGCGTGACCAAGTGCACGCGCGCGGTTCGAACGGGCTCGCAGTCAATGCGGCCCGCCGTCACCGCCGCCAAAAACGAGCCGGTCTTGGACGAGGACGAGCAGATCGGGGGCTTTCACCACACCGTGTTCGCACTCGGCGGAGGGCAGCTGCTCGGCTTGTATACAGGTGACGAATTCGACGAGCACCGCACCGGCCTTGAGCATGTTGCGTTCGCCTGCCGCGACCGCGACCTCATCGCGGCAGATGTGCGCTGGGGTCTTCGCGGATGGCGCTGCGCTTCGCTCGCCGCGGACCGCCGACGGGAACTCATAGGCTACTGCCGATGAGTTCGAGCCGAAAGCAGGGTCTGTACCGGCATCAGATCACTCCGGCCGGATCCGACAAGCCGGTACCACGCTTGTCCAACCGGATCACACGGCCGCCTCGCTCCAGCGCCCGAACGAAACGGCGGTACCCGGTCTGCTGCCATTGGATGTCCAAATGCGAGACCAGGCCAGGCACCATGACCAAGTCCGGGAGACCTGCGCCGGTGACCTGATAGGCGATCTTCGCCCCGCTTGACTGCGCGTAGGAGCTGGGTCTGCGAGGCGCCAGGTTGGCCCGCGGCTGGCCAATCCGGGCGCAGCGATCGGCCTGCGACACCCTGGAAGTGATCACGCTGACTTGGGACGGTACCTGAGGTAGACAGCACCGCTTGCGAACCGCTGCGTGTCCAGTAGTTCGAGATCCGTGCGGACACCGCCCGGGAGCGCTCGTTTGCCGCCTCCGACGACGATGGGAACCAGGAACAGCTGCAGCTCATCGACCAGCCCGGCCGTGATGGCCTGCCCGGCCAGGTCGGCGCCCGCTACAGTCAGGTCGTGCTCTGCGGCCGACTTCAGGTGCCGGACCATGCCGGGATCGAAGGTCGGTTCGATCCGTGTTCTGGCGCTCGACACTGATTCGAGTGTCTTTGAGAACACGATCTTGTCGACTGCCTGCCAGATGCTGGTGAACTCCCGGACGGAAGGCGGCTGGCCGGGCACCGTGTGGGCGGTCTCCCAGTAGAGCATCGTCTCGTACATCCGGCGCCCGTAAAGGTAGGTGCGGACCGGCCGCTCGAGGTCGTTGACGAAGCAAAGCAGTTCTTCGTCTGGTGCCGCCCAGTCGAAGCGGCCTGCGGCGTCTTCGACGTAGCCGTCCGCCGAGGCGATCGCCGAGTAGATCAGCTTGGCCATCAGGACTGCCCGCCCTTCACTTCTTCACGCGGTAGTCGATGAACGTCGCGAACGGCGACTGGCGCACTCCGAGGTGCTCGAGTTCCGGGGATTCGCCGAACCCCTCGAAGAGCCGCTTGCCGGCGCCGAAGATCACCGGGGCGATGATGATCGTGAGCTCGTCGACCAGCCCCGCCGCCAGGGCCTGGCGGATGATGTCAGCGCCGCCCATCACATGCACCTGCTTGCCGCCGGCTGCAGCCTTGGCCCGATCGATCGCCCCGGCGAGGCTCTCGACGAAGATGAAGTCGTCGCCCGGCGGCTGCTCTGCGGGGCGGTGGGTGACCACGAACAACGGGATGCCCCAGGGGTTCTTGCCGCCCCAGTGCCTGGCCGCCTCGTAGGTGCCGCGGCCCGCGATCACCGCACCGTTGGCACCCATTGTCTCCTCCAGCCAGGCCTTGTCCTCGCCGGCCGGCTCCCCGCGCCCCGGCGAGTCATAGGTCCAGGGCCCGCCGAACACCCAGTAGTGCAGCCGCTCGCCACCGACCCCGAGCCCGCAGCCAGGGCCATCCCCAGGCCCGGTGATGAAGCCATCCACCGAGATGGTGATCCCTGCAACCACCATGCCCATCGACTCTCTCCCTCTCCCAGTCAGGCCGCCGGCACCGGCGTGATTTATCAGGCAGACGGTTGGCACGGGCCGAAATCATCGCCCGGGAGCAGATCGGAAACTATGGGGTCGGGAGCTGGTGTGCCATACCTACCGACCAGCTAACAGCTAGCCAAAGTGACCCCAGTGCGTGGCGATGATGAGAAGATCGGACAGCAGCGTCTAATCGGCGATCCTGCGCTTGGTCTCCCCATAGTTCCGTCACGGTCAGTGATCTTGCCTCGACATTTGCGAAGCGCGCAGTGCCGCTATGCGCGCCGAGCAAGTCGGTCTGGCCAGTTATCGGTGCTATCCCGAAAGATCGTTATGGGTCTATAGCGGGATCGGGGAGGTGGCCTGGCAGCGTCGAGTTGACCTTTGCCGGGTTGAGTGCGTGTCGCTTGGTCTTGATGGCATCGGCCGCTGCTCTGGCGAGGGGCTCAGTCGGTGGTCATCGGGAGATCCAGTTCGGCGATAGCTGCGAGGTTGCGGCGCATCTGCTGATACTGCGGCGTGCCGAGGATCTCCGATATTTTCTGTTCGACTTCGCGCACCGCCACTTTGCTGGCTGCAGCTGCGGCGTGGCCTTTCCCGGTGAGGTAGATGCGCTTGGCCCGGCGGTCTGCGGGGTCCTCGTGGCGCTCCAGGTACCCCTTGGAAACCAGGTCGTCGACGAGTTCACCCATCGACTGGGGGGCCATGCCCGCGCGGGCGGCGATGTCGGTGAGGCGGAGGCCGTCCTGGATGGCGAGCATCTCCATCGCGTTGCCGTGAGCCGGGCGCATGTCGGTAGCGCCTGTCTGCGCGACGGCGCGGTAGATAGCGACGGACAGGACGTTGTACGCCGTCCGCAGCAGGGTCGGCGTCGACGGATCGGGACCTGGACCGAGACCTGGCACGGCTTGACTCCCCAATGAAGGTATCCTGATAATCAGGATACCTTCATAATCTACCATCCCTGGAGGGACTCCCGTGAGCGGTCAGGAAGAAGAACAAGCCCAGGTCCTGGTGGTCGGTGCGGGCCCCGCCGGGCTCGCAGCGGCGCTGGAACTGGCGGGCCGGGGACTGGCACCGCTGATCCTCGAGCGCCGACCGGTCTCCGGGAGCCATCCGCGGGCAACTGCGCTGACCGCGGAGACCATGCAGCTGATCAGCCGCTGGGGCGCCGAGCCGGACGTGCGGCGCCTCGGCTTCGGCTGCGAGCACGCGATGTCGATCCGTTCCTGCCTCACCGGGCCGGAGATACAGCGCGTGCCCTTCCCCGATCACGTATGGGCGTGCGCGCAGGATTACCTCGAAGCCATCCTCGCCAGGTGCGCTGTCGCCGCTGGAGCCCAGCTGCGGTACGGCGCCGAACTCACCGGCCTGCGTCCAGCTGACGGGGCAATTCTCGCCACCGTCGCCGCTTCGCCAGGCCCGTCCACCACGATCCGGGCACGGTATGTCATCGGCGCCGACGGCGCGCACAGCGCGGTGCGCCAGGCGGCCGGGATCGCCACCTCCAGGGCGCGCACATTCGGCGACTGGATCAGCATCTTGTTCTGCTCGCCGGTGCGCGACTACACCGGCGACCGGCCCTGCATGGTCTACGGCATCGGTGACCCGTCCACCGGCGGCGTAATCGTGCCCACAGACGCCGCTGACCGCTGGATCCGCGGCATACCCTGGCATCCCGGACGAGGCGAGCGCCTCGAAGACCTTGACGAGGAACGCTGCACGGCCCTCATCCGATCTGCCGCCGGGGTCCCGGATCTACCCGTCAAGATCGTCGGCATCCGCTCATTCACGATGACCGCCGCCATTGCTGATCACTACCGGGCAGGCCGGTCCGTCCTGGCCGGGGACGCCGTACACGTGTTCACCCCAGCGACCGGGATGGGCCTCAACCTGGCCATCCACGACGGGACAGTGCTAGCCCAGGTCATGGCCGACACCATCGAACACGGCGACCAGCCCGAAACACTCGACAAGTACGAACACGCCTGCAGGCCGCTCGCCGAAAAACTGCTGGAGCCCGAACTCGCTCCCGCCTGACCCAGGCCGCACGGTTCCGGCTGGCCCGCGGCGTCCGGGGCCGGGCATACCTTCTCCGGCAAGCAGCGGGGCAGGGCAAGATCGAGCGGTCCGGACCCGACGGGCGCGGCTTCTTAAGGAACCCGCGCCCTCAACCCGTCCCGCCGGGGATGACAACTCCAGGCGCCGGCAGCCCGCCGCGCCCGTGAAAGCACATAGCTGGGCGATCTGGCCGCCCGCGCCCCGCCTGTCAGTCAGCCAGACCACCGCGCCCGATTCGGCAGGGAGGATGTGGATTGTGCTTCCGGCCCTGCTTCCGTGGTCACGCTCGACGGCTGAGCGCCCAGCCGAAGCCGCTGCAGCGCCTCCAGTAAGGAAGCCCCCTTCACCACGACCAAGACTCAGGTGCGCGGCGTCGCCGCGAGCTCATTGGCACGCGTGAACCCGGCTGACGGTCGTCTGGCTGCATCCTGCCTGCGGAAAGGCCGGCGGCACATCTCCGATGGCACAAGATCATCGCCGCCCGTCCAGCTGGCATGCCGCGACGTTGACGCCATGGCGTTGGGGTGCCCGCTGCCTGCGCCTGCCGACCTCCGCGGGCGGCGACGATCGTGCACGCAACAGCCGGCCGAGCCGTCGCGGCGGTCCGGTGGCCGCCCGAGGTCGTAGTCACAGTCGATGACTTGAAACCGCTCCCTGGACGTCTGCAGCAGGGCCTGCCCTCACGCGCGTGAACGCAGGGACGCCGAGGCAGGAGCGGTTGGACAAGAAACTGATGATCCATCGCTGCCTGGAGTCGTTCGCGTGCAAGCGGACGACGGCGATTGGCGGCCTGGGCTCCGGGGTCGGCAGGGGTAGGCCGCGATCTGCAGAAACGCTGGCACATACGGGCCCTTGGGCTCCAACCAGATCTCGCTGTCCAGACTGAGCACAGCGACCTTCTGCTCGCAGCAGAAGGTCACGGGCAGCACACCTCCGATGGTGCCGCCGGGCCGGACGTGCTGTCGCAAGGGCCGCCGCCGGTTTGATCCGTGCTGGAGGCTCAGGCAAGGCCGGCGTCGCGCATCATGATTGCCACTTGTACGCGGTTGGCCGCGTTCAGCTTGGTCAGGAGGTGGGACACGTGGGCCTTGACGGTTGCCTCGCTCATGTAGAGGTGCGCGGCGATGTCGGCGTTAGACCGGCCGCGCCCCACCTCGGCGGCGACTTCGCGTTCCCGGTCGGTGAGCGCCTTGAGCGAGTCCTGCGCGGCAGTCCGGCGGGCCGCGGCTGTGTCGGCGCTGTAGTGGTCGATCAGCGTGCGGGTGACCGATGGGGACAGCATGGCTTCACCGGCGGCGACGACCCGCACCGCGCCGACGATGTCAGCCGGAGGGGTGTCCTTCAGCAGGAACCCGCTTGCCCCGGCCCGGAGCGCGCCGAACACGTACTCGTCGAGCTGGAATGTGGTCAGCACAATGACTTTCGGCGCGTGGGGCAGCACGGCGATCCGCTTGGTTGCGGTGATCCCATCGACGCCGGGCATGCGCACGTCCATCAACACCACGTCCACGCGGTGGGCGCTGGCAGCGATGATGGCGGCGGCGCCGTCGGCGGCCTCGCCGATGACCTCCAGGTCGGCTGCGGATGACAGGATGGTCCGCAGCCCGGCGCGGACGAGTGGGTCGTCGTCGACGAGCAGCACCTGCAAGGGCCCACCGCCGGTGGGGTCATGCTGGCTCGCGATGGCGGTCATGCGGGCCATCGCAGCGCCGCGTTCAGCACGAAGTCACCGTCCGGGTTCAGACCGTGGGCGATGGTGCCGCCGGCGGCGGAGACCCGTTCGGCCAGGCCGGCCAGTCCCGCGCCGGTTCCGGGCAGGGGTGGCTCGCCGACAGGCCCGTCGGGTAGCTGGTTGCGGACGCTGATCCGCAGTCCCTGGCCGGGGCGGCCGGCGACCGACACGGCGACTGCGGCACCGCGGGCGTGTTTGCTCACGTTGGTCAGGGCTTCCCGGACGATCCGGTAGGTATCACGGCCGAGCGTTCCCGGCGCCGTCTCCGGAGCCTCGACCTGCATGTCCAGCGCGACATTCATGCCGGCCTGGCGGGACTCCTGCACCAGCCGCGTGATGTCGCGCAGGGACGGCTGTGGCGCGCGCGGCGCCTCCTCTGCGTCGCCGTCGCGGAGCACGCCGATGACGCCCCGCAGCTCTTCCAGGGCCTGCCGGGCGGTTGAGCGGATCAGGCCGGCGGTTTCGCGCACCTCGGCGGGCGGCAGGTCCGGCCGGATCTCCAGTGCCCCGGCATGCAGGGCCATCAGCGACACCCGGTGGCCGAGCACGTCGTGCATCTCCTGGGCGATACGGGTCCGCTCGGCCTGGCGGGCCTGCTCCGCAAGCAGTTTCTGCGTCGCCTCGGCGTGGGCGACCCGTTCGCGCAGCGAGGCGAGGAGCTGACGGCGGGCCCGGATGTACATCCCCCAGGCCACCACGGCAGAGAATTCGGTCAGCGCCCACAGCGACGCCAGCCAGAACGGGTACTGCCGATACCACAGCAGGTACGAGCCGGTGAACGCGATCAGGTACAGCCCCCCGATGGCCAGCGCGACCCCCGTCCGGCGGCGGATGCTGACGTTGAGCAACGCCAGCAGCGCGGCTACCCCAGCGCACAGCGATACCGCGGAGGGGATGAGCAGCGTCACGGCGATCGCGGTCGGCCACCGGCGCCGGAACCACAGCGCCGCGGATGAGGCCGCCCCGATCCCGGCATCGATGGCGAACGCCAGTTCAGGCCACTCTGCGACCACGCGCGGGCCATGCACGACAGGCTTGATGATCAGGTAGAGCAGGACGCCGCCTACCGCGGCCAGCGCCACCCAGGCCACATCCGCGGCCAGATCCCGCCCGGCACGTGATCCACAATCGGCCATACTTCGAGGCTACGGACACATCCCCGGATTCCGGTACCGCCGATCGCCCCTGGCTGCATCGACGAAAGTAGCGGGTCCGGCCCGGATGGCATCGACGAAAGCCTGCGCCGGCCCCACCAGCTGGGCGCCGACTGGGCCGGGCACCTTAGCCGCGCGGCCGACGCGCTGGCCAGCCCGCCAGAGGCAGCCTTGGAGCATGATCTCAGCTACCAGACTCAGCAAGCGCTACGGACCAGTCGTTGCCGTGGACGATGTGACATTCACCTGCGAGCCGGGAACTGTCACAGGCTTCCTCGGGCCCAACGGCGCCGGCAAATCCACCACCCTGCGCGCGATCACCGGCCTGACCCGGCCCGACGCGGGCCGTACCACCGTTGCCGGGCATCGGTTCGCCGAACTGCCCAACCCGGCGCGAGTTGCCGGCACCTTGCTTGACGCCTCCGCGCTGCACGCCGGGCGCACCGGCCGCGCCACGCTGCGTATCGCCGCGACCATGACAGGGATGCCGGCCCGCCGCGTTGACGAGGTGCTGGCGGCCGTCGGCATGACCGGCGCGGCCGGCCGGCGGGTGGGGACCTACTCGCTCGGGATGCGCCAGCGGCTCGGACTGGCGCAGGCCCTCATCGGGGACCCCCAGGTGCTGATCCTCGACGAGCCCGGGGGCGGCCTCGACCCAGAAGGCATCGTCTGGATCCGCGGCCTGCTGCGCGACTTCGCCGACCGGGGCGGCACCGTGCTGCTGTCCAGCCACCTGCTGGCCGAGGTGCAGGCCACCGCCGACCACCTGGTGGTCATCAACGCCGGCCGCATCGTCGCGGCCGGCGCCCTCGCCGACCTGCTGGCCACGAGCGGCCTGATCGCGCGGGCCGCCGACCAGGCGGCGCTGCGGCGCCTCCTCACGCAGCACACCGTGCCGTTCACCCCAGCCGCCGACGGCGCGCTGCGCATCAATACCAGCACCGGCGCCGACGCCGCCCAGATCGCCGCGCTCGCCGTCGCGGCCGGGCTTTCCCTGCTCGAGCTCCGGCCAGCAGATCACGCCGGCCTGGAAGACCTCTTCCTCACCCTGACCAGCCCCGCTGCGGACACCGGCGCCGGGGCAAAGACCCGGAGGTGACCCAATGACCACCACCATGCACACCCAGCAGACGGGCACAGCCCAGCTCCCCCCGATCCCGTTCACCCGGCTGCTGCGGGCCGAATGGCAGAAGACCACCGGCACCCTAGCCGCCCGGTGGCTCCTGGCCGCCACCGCCGTCATCACCATCGGCGCCCTGCAGATCCCACTCCTTTTCCCCCACGACGTGACCCAGTCCCGCACCTCCTACCTCGCCTGGGCCGGACTCGGCCTGACCCGGCTGCTGCCCATCGTGCTCATGCTCGCTATGACCGCCGAATGGAGCCAGCGCACAGCGATGACCACCTTCACCCAGGAACCCCGCCGCGGCCGTGTCCTGACCGCCAAGATCCTCACCGGGCAGGCCGTCAGCCTGGCCGGCGCGGGCTTCGCATTCCTGGCCGCCCAGGCGGCCGTGCTGGCCGCCCGCGCCGCAGGCCAAGACATCACCACCAGCTGGAACTGGCCGCAGCTAGCAGGCTTCACCGCTTTCGTCCTACTCACGGGAACCATCGGCATCGCGTTCGGCGCCCTACTGCACAACACCGCCGTCGCCATCGTCACCTACTTCGCACTCGGCGGCGTCTTTAACCTGCTCATGATCCCGGCCCTGCAAGCGGCCGGGCGCTGGGTGAACACCGGCCAAACCTACGGATGGGTCCTCTACGGGCAATGGGCCGGCCACGGCGGCCAGATCGTGGCCTCCACACTCCTCTGGATCGCCCTGCCCCTGGCACTCGGCCTGATCCGGACCCTGCGCCGCGACGTGCGCTGACGAACATGCCGCGGCGCCCTGACCATGCGTGGGAAAACACCGATCAGACACGGCGCACCAGCACCCACCACCTTCTGCAGAACCCCCCCTGAAAGCTGGGCGCGAGCACTAGCGCCAGATCCGCACGATCGGGGCGTTACCTCCCTCGTAACCCGACAGCGCTGAACCAGCTCAGAGTCGGCAGGGAGGTCTCACCGCCCGCCGAGTCTTAAGATCCTCCACGTTCACCGACGGTAGCGAAAGCGCGTGGTGCCGGGTGTGCAGCTCGAACCAACTCGCCGGGGTCGACTCCCCGAGATCGATGGCCTCGTTGTCTCAGAATGCTCGCTGTCGCAGAATAGGGACACCTGATGCATTACGGCGAGGTCGAGGCTTAATTTCACCTCAGCGAGAGCTTCGCTTCTGGCTTGTTTTCTCCGAGGGGAGGGCAGATAGAGGATCAAAGCCTGGCCGTTCACCGGACCATAGTCGTCGTCGACGTTGAGGGGTTCGGGGATCGACGTCGCACCAACCGGAACCAGCTTGCGGTCCGTGACGGCCTCTACCGTGCGATGCGGGAAGCATTCCGTCACACGGGAATCCCGTGGGTCGACTGCGATCACGAGGACCGGGGCGACGGTGTGTTCGTTCTGATTCCCGCCGAAGTACCTAAGAGCCTTTTCGTGGAATCGCTACCGTCCGCGCTGGTCGGTGCCCTGCGCGCACACAACAGCGCGCATCCGGGCGAGGAGCGGATTCGGCTACGGATGGCGCTAAACGCCGGTGAGGTCAACTATGACAAGCACGGAGCCACTGCAGCGTCGATCAACTTGGCGTTCCGGCTCCTGAACTCCGCCCCCTTAAAGGATGCGTTGGCGGAGTCGTCTGGCGTGCTGGCGGTGATTACATCGTCATGGTTCTTCGAGGAGGTCGTGAGGCACAGCACGGCTTACGCTGACGCGTATCGACCCGTCCCGGTCACCGCCAAGGAGACCACAACGACCGGATGGATCTGGCTCCCGGATCACACGAACACTCCCGGCTACGTGATGCAGGAGCGCCCGTCGGCTGCGGACGTATCAGCTGACCAACTCGCACCCATGATCATCGAGAAGTCCGTGCCGACCGTGGCCGGGAAAGCCCGAGTCACCCGACTGGCCCCTCGATACATCCACGGAGTCGCGCTTCCAAAGAACTGGGCTGACCGCGGTGCGGAGATCCAGCGCATTGCAGGTCTTCTTGAAGGAGAAGACGTGCACCTCGTGAACATCGTGGCCATCGGCGGAACCGGCAAGACTTCCGTGATGCGCAAGATTGCCGACTACCTTACGGAAAGGTCTGAGAAGTTCGACTCGTTGATCTGGTTCTCATTTTACCGGGATGAGGATGTCGAGCGATTTTTTCTCGAGGCCTGCAGGTACCTGGCGCCGGGATTCGACCCCGCTGCCTACGAGAGTACCTTTGAGCGGGCCTCACTGCTTCAAGAGGCAATTGAGAACCGGTCGGCACTAATCGTTCTTGACGGATTCGAGAGAATAGTCCACGCGGGTCCCGGATCCCCTGCGATCGGCAGGATAAGCCGTCGAGAGATGGCAAGTTTTTTCAGCTATGTGCTGTCCTCCCACACGCGGACCACGATAGCCCTCACCAGCCGCGTGCGCCTGGATGAGTTCGCCGAGACGGAAGGATACTTCGAAGAAGAACTTCCAGACTTGCAACTCGACGCTGCGGTCGACTATCTA
Organism: uncultured Actinomycetota bacterium; assembly: GCA_963727015.1. Classification (GTDB taxonomy): domain Bacteria; phylum Actinomycetota; class Actinomycetes; order Streptosporangiales; family Streptosporangiaceae; genus DATFVJ01. The sequence continues at coordinate 379,994 of CAVSEV010000016.1, forward strand.
AAGTCAGGTGGAATCGGCGGTCCGGAGAGGTCTCTCAGGCAGGCCGCCACAGCATACGGCTGCCACGCCCTAGCTCTTGCCGTCTATCTCGACTATGTTCGCTACCGAGGTTTCGCCGGTGACATCCGTCAGGTCGACGCCCCTCTTACGTTCCCGGCTGAGACCACTCGCGCCGACCGCCTCAACCGGTTGCTCACCTACTACTACGAACATCTCGGAATCACTGAACGCACTATTCTCAATTGGATCTCTGCCAGCCCCCGCGGCCTGGAGATGTATGAGCTCCACGACCTCACGACCTCCCAGTCCGCTAACCGCGGCACCGGTCGAAAGCCCGATTCGGTCGCCGCCAATGCGCTCAGGCAGTTGAGCTCATCCGCCTTGGTGACACCCAACCAGGACGGTGTCCTAATCCGGTTCGATTCACATCCTCTGATCAAGGCCTTCTGCTACGATCGCCTTAATGCCGATGAGCGGCGGTGCCTGCATCGCCAGTTGCTTGCTCAGGCTCAGGCGCAGCCGGTGCCAGCAGATCCGTTGGCGATTGACGAGATCAGGCCACTGCTCGACGTGTTCTGGCACGCCCTCGCCATTGATGACGTCGACATGGCTTTTTCTGCCTGGTGTGACGAACGGGTGCACCGCAGACTGCTCTGGTGGGGAAGCTACCAATCGGCTCTTGACCTCGTCGACCGGCTGATCAGTTCGCCAGCGTTCCGCGCCCAGTCAGCCCAGACCACCAAGGGTCGGCTTCTCGGCGAGGCGGGGATACTGTTGGTCAAGCTCGGTCAGCCGGGTCAGGCTTTCGATGCATACGACGAAGGCGTGGCGTGCCTGCGTACCGACTCGGAACGGTCGCTGGAACTGCTGCTCGATCTGTCGGAGGCACAGATGGAGGTCGGGATCTTTCATAAGGCTGATGAGACCCTCAAGAGGGCTGAACGTCTCTTCAACGACGTGCCCGGCTTCCCACCATACAAGCTGACTGGGCGGAAGGGGCAGCTAGCTTCAGCGCTCGGTTCCTTCCAGGACGCCGAGAACCTCCTGGCCGCAGCTCTTCGGCAAGCGGCGGGCCTGGAGCGCGAGGATCCGGGCTACACCTGCCTGTTCTTGCGAACCCGGGCGGACCTACGCTGTTCGTATGGCCGGCTCGACGAAGCCCAGGCCGATTACGAGGCGGCGCTTCAGCATGCGACGGACCCACGGTGGCGTTTTGCCGACTATGAGGGACACCTACGCCGCGGATTGGGAGACCTCGCCAGCCGCCGGTCCATTGAACCGGAAGCCAATGCTCATTTCGCGGCAGCGCTCGACATCGCCCGGCGAATCGGCTACGAGTGGCTGGAAGTGGAGACCTTCGTCGCCAAGGCGCGCTCGGCGCTCAGATTCGAGAATCCAGGCGAGGCAGAAAAGTACGTGGTTCGCGCCTGCGCCCTCGCTGAGACCGGCGGTTGGGTGGCGTTGGCAGCCGAGTGCCTCTTGATTAGGGCAGAATGCTCTCGCAGGACAGGCGGACGGGGGGCAGACAAGTATCTGACGTCCGCGCGGGACCTGATATTGCGTTCCGGCAGGCACTCGTTGAAGGCCAAATATACCTCGATCTGCGGAGAAACCCTGTGACGGAGAATCCTGACCTTTCCGGGGGTAACCCCAAGGACTGGGGTGCGGTCGATCCGTTCGATTCGTCTGACCCTTACCTTTGGGTGAGGCTGGAGCACCTGGGTCGCTACCTCTTCGCTCTCGACTACTTTCGAGAAACGGGCATGACGCGGGTACTCGACGCGGGCGCCGGCACCGGATACGGCTGCGGTCTAATGGCCGATGGAGGCCTCGACGTCACCGCACTCGACCTGGATGCGCAACTGGTGGGCCAATACACCGACCGTTGTGCGGGCCTCGACGTGCGCGGCATCGTGGCCGATCTCGAGCAGGGAGCACGCGGCGGCGTCGACTTCGACGGAATCGTCGTGTTCGAGGTACTTGAGCACCTGCGGGATCCGCGAACCGCTCTCGCCGGACTAGTGGACCGCCTCCGTCCTGCGGGAAAGCTCCTGGTTAGCGTTCCCAACCGGGTCTGGGAATCCCGAACGACCGCTGGGCTGCCGACCAATCAGGCACATCGGGTGCTCTTTGGACGCCGAGAAATTGTCACGCTGATCGAAGGATGCGGCCTGTCGGTGTCACATGTGCTCGGGCAGGGCCTCTGCAATTATCTAATGAGAAGGGAACTATCGCTCCTCGAATCCGGACGGCTACGGGCGGCACTAGGGAAAGAGCGAGCGCTGAAATCCCCGAACCGGCTTAAGGACCTCGCCCGCCTTTTCGCCTACCCTACCGCCGATTACGCCGAATGGTCCTACTCCTTCGTCATGCTGGCAACCAAACCCGAGAGTCGCGGTCAGCCCGTAGAGGCATGCACGGATCCTCTGGGGTGCCGATAATTGTCTCGCACGACCTGAGCTAGCCTCACAGCGCTGGACCAGGAGCCAGTTGTTCGGCATGTGGCTGCGCAACCACCTCACTGTGGGGTGGTGTCACCGCCCGTGACACTTCCTTGGTTGCTGACAGCACCACGAACTGGCCATGTCCGATCGTGGTCTCCACGCCCACGTCCAGCAGCCCGCCCCAGAACCGCGCGAGCCGTTCAGGACCGGTGGCGTCGATGAGGTACCCCACCGAAGCTAATGGAATAACGCGACCGGCAAAACCGCCCCGGGCGGAACGCAGGCTGGCCGGGCATCATCATGGCTGGGCTGGCGAGCCCGCAAGTGCCTCGGCGGCAGTCTTGAGCCGCCCGAGCGTGTGGCCCATGGCCTCGTGCAACTCGCGGTGCCGGTTGGTCGGAATGTCGAGCAACCGGGCCCAGGCCGGGATCCACCGGACCTCGTATGACTCAGTGACGCGGGTGCCACCCTCGACGGTCTCGAAGCGGTACCGCCACACAGTGGACTCGCGGCCGCCCTCCTCGGTGACGAAGGCAAACTCCCGGCCGGGGTCAGCCGCCAGGACGCGGCCACGCCGCGACCAGCGCATCATGCCGAACGGGCCGCCCCTGTTGTGGCCGACGAACCTGTCACCCTCTGCCGCGACGGTCGTGCCGCCAGTCCACTCGACTCGCTCGCACTCCGGGCTCCACTCCCCCATCCGGGGCAGATCGGAGACCAGGTCGTAGATCCGGTCAGGGCTGGCGCCGATGACAGTCTGGCGGCTGTCCTGGGTGAGCCACCACCGTCCGTTGCTGGCGAGCATCGCTTTCCCCTCTCTTCGTGGTGCTTAACACAGGCTATTGCTATTAGCTATAGCTGTCAATCAATGAACCTGCTATGATAAGCAACATGACAATCGAAGGGGCAGCCGCCCAGCCGCGTGGAGCTGCAGGGAACGCTGGCCAGCGACCAGACCGGCGGGCCCGTCGCCGCCAGGAAACCATCGCGGAGATCCTCGACATCGCCACCGAGATCATGACCGAGGAGGGCGTCAACGGCCTCAGCCTGGCCGAGATCGCCCGCCGCCTCGGGGTCCAGCCACCGTCGCTGTACAAGTACTTCCCCTCGCTGATGGCGGTCTACGACGAGCTCTTCCGCAGGGGCCAGGCCGAGCACCTTGCCATCATGAGAAACGCCTTGTCCGCCGCGGCGCCCGGGCTGACCGCACTGATCGCCGGCCTCGAAGCCAGCGGGCGCTGGCTGCTGGCCCACCGTGCGACGGCACAGCTGATGTTCTGGCGGCCCGTCCCGAACTTCGAGCCCTCAGCCGAGGCGTTCGCCCCCAGCGCGGAGATGGTCGCCCTGCAACGTGCATCGATGGCCGACGCCGTCGCGGCCGGGCAGCTCGGCCCGGAGGCAGACTCCGACGAGGCCATCGATCTTGTCTCCACGCTGATCGTCGGAGTGCTCAGCCAGGCAATAGCCAACGAGCCCGGCCTCGGCTGGGGCGAGGGCCGCTTCACTACGCAGTTCCCGAGACTGATGAAACTCCTGATCGCCGCATACCCGCCGCGAGCCCGGCCGCAGTCACAAGCAGAAACGAGCGATCCTGCCGGCGCCGGCGGACCGGCGGAAATTACCTCGGTACTCTCGGCTGAATCGCAGCCGACCGTCACCGTCGGCGCGCACACGTAGCCGCCGATTTGGAGTGAAGGAAACTGAATACGGGCCGGTGGTTGTTACCGGCAGATAGCCGGACTCCATCGGCATCATTGCATCACGCAGCACCGGACATTCCAGGCCCGAGCTCAACACCGACCTGGTCCTGGTCGATGACCGTGCGGCATTCGCTGCATACGAGCTGCTGCTCGACGTCGCCACCGCAGTCGACGTGGCGATAGATGATCGGCCGTCCATTTGGCGCCGCCCAGCGATCCCCCCAGTCGGTCAACGCGATGATCACGGGGGCGAGATCTCGTCCCTTGCCCGTCAAGCGGTACTCCTGGTAGGCCGAGCCTTCGGAGGAGAAGCGCGCTCCATGATCCCCGCTTCGACGAAACCGTCGGGCCGGGCAGCAAGGATGTTCCTGGCGGGCGCCGGGATCCTCCTGGGGACGCTGTTCCGCAACGAGCAGCAGGCAGCGGGAATCTCGCTGCTCCGAGGCCTAGGGCTCGCCGCGCTCGGCGGCTGCATGGTGCCGCTCGAAGTCCTCTCACCGACGATGAACGCGTCGCCCACATCACCCCCCAGGCCTGGGGGAACGACGCCTTCGCCAACCTCGTCGGCCACGGCGCCTCCATCACCGGCATCCTGCCGCAACTCGGCGTCCTCGCCGCGTACGCGGCCGTGCTGCTGACACTCGCCACGTGCCGACTCCGCCACGTCCTGCTGAAAGAGCCAGCAGCCAAGCAGAGCTTGGCTGGCGGCGATCAGTCGGCCGGGGCGAATGATGGCCGGGTTTGGCTCATGTGTTCGAGCGACGCTTGCGCGGTTGCCGAACCTACGCATGCGGCGCCCGGGCACAACATAGAACGACCCGCCCGGGACGGGAACGCGCCGGGCGGGCCTTCTTATTGGTGGGACGCGGTGCCGCGCGAAACGGTGTACATCATGAGGATTCCGGCGAGTGTGCGGCCCTGCGGGGTGCCAGAAGTCTGCCTGTGCCTGTGACCTGAGGCGATAGATTAGTCATGGTCATGGGGAATGATGATCACCGTGTCCATCCGTCTGCTCTACCTGATCTTCATCCGGCTCCGTGGCTGGCTGTTCCTGCTCGGTAGTTCGACGGCGTCCAAGAACGCCGAGCTGTTCGTGCTGGGGCACGAGGCCGCCGTGCAACGCCGCACCAATCCGCGGTCCCGGATGGACTGGGCTGATCGCGCGGTCCCAGCCGCGCTGAACCGCATCCTGCCGGGAAGGCTGCGGATGCACCGGCTGGTCACTCCTAGCACTGTTCTTCGTTGGCACTGTCGCCTGGTCACCTGGCCCTAGCGCCACGGCCCAGGCCACCCCGACGGCGCGGCGGCGCGGCGGAGCGGCGGTTATCTGGCGGGCGGACGGGTGATGGCGGCATGCCGACAGGCCGACGGATGGCCCGAGCCGGCGGCGCCCCGCCGGGGTTATGGTCCTGGTGTCCCGGGTCATGCGGGTTGCACCGGGCCGTGGGGAGGCGCTGTCGGGTGAGGCGGGCGGGCGTGTTCGCCAGGTTGCGGCTTCCCCTGGTGCTGGTGGCAGTGGCGGTGGCCTACGGGACGGCCGGGTACCAGGTGGTTGAGGGCTGGGGGCCGCTCGACGCTTTCTACATGACCGTCATCACGCTCACCACCGTGGGATATGGCGAGGTGCGCCCGCTGGACGCGGCGGGCAAGCTGTTCACGATCTCGCTGCTGGCGCTCGGCGTGGTCGCCCTGGCCGCCGCCATCAGCGCCTTCACCCAGCTGGTCGCGGGCGGCGAGCTGGCGAGCTGGCTGCGGAGGAAGCGGATGGATACCTCACTGGGCCGGATGCGCGGCCATTACATCGTCTGCGCCTACGGCCGGGTCGGCCGGGCCGCGGTGGCCCAGCTCCGCGCGGACGGCGTGTCCTGCCTCGTCGTCGAGCCCAAGCCGGAACTAGCCGCCCTGCTGGAGGACCACCAGGTCCCCCATCTGACCGGCGATCCCACCCAGGAGTCCGTGCTGCGGCGCGCCGGCGTGGAGCAGGCCAGCGGGCTGCTGTGCGCGGTCGACTCCGACGCGATCAACGTCTACATCACGCTCACCGCCCGTGCGATGAACCCGCAGCTGACCATCGTCGCGAGGGCCTCCGATCCCGAATCGGCGGGCACCCTGCGCCGTGCCGGGGCCGACCACGTGGTCTCGCCTTACGACGTAAGCGGCAGCCGGATGGGCGTGCTGGCCGTGCACCCGGCGATCGTCAACTTCCTCGACATGGTCCGCGTCGCCCCCGGGTGGCGGCTGGAGGAGATCGAGGTCCGCCCGGCCGCCCGGCTGGACGGCACGACGATCGGGCAGATCCGCGCCGCCCATCCCGAGGTCAGGATCCTCGCGGTCACCCAGCGCGGCGTGGGCGCTGTTGCCTTGCCCGCGCACGAGATGACCCTGGGCCCCGGCGATCTCGTCCTGCTCCTCGGGCCGGCCGCCGCGGTCCAGGCTGCCGCCGGCTGACCCCGCCGCGGCGCGCCCCGGGAAAGGAGCCCCGCCAGGCCTCTGCCGGGCCGGCAATCGGGCTCCCGGCGCTCCTGGGCTGCGCGCCGTTGCGGCCAGCACCGCCCACCCCAGCACTTAGCGCTTGCGAGATTTGTTAATTGCGGAGATGGCACTTCGTTAGACCGTCGTGATCAGGCGGGGCGGCGCGGGCCCGGTTCAGGCGGGACAGAAGAGGCGCCATGGGAGTGTTCGCGGACGAGTTGCGCGCTGGCATCGATGAGGCGGCGCGCAAGCTGATCGAGGCCCGGCTGGCCGGCGACGACTACGGGGCCGCAGCATACGCGAGCGGCTCGGGTTCCTGCGCCGTGTCGCGCACCGGCACGGGCTCGGGCCCTGGCCGTGCCCGGAGTCCCCCGCGAGGCCGACGAGGACGATGCTGGTACGCGGCGGCGGTCATGTACCAACAGCTACTGGCTGAGGTACGGCCCGGGCAGGTGCGGTGATCACAAAGCGGCCAGCGCGACGAGGAATGGCCCGGAAGACTATGTGACGGATGAAACTTCGAGCGCTGGACGAATGACCGCACCACCCAGGAACACCCACGCCACCTCGGACCGGACGGCCTCAGCCCGCGCGTTGCCGACGCCCACCGGCTGGCCTGGCGGCGGGCTGCAGCCTCCGTCCCCCGCCGGAACATCGACCCCAGCCGCAGGCGGTCGGATTCCGCGATGAGATCACCAACGGTGCCTCGAGCAGCCTCGCGTCCTCCGCATCCACAGGCCACGCCGACAGCGTTTCTCAGTCACGCCACGACCGCGCGCCGGCCGGTTAGAAGCAACCGGGGCCCAACGTCCGATGCCAGGAGCGACACCACACGGCATCCCCATCACGGCGCATTAGACCGGCCCGGACCGCTCACCGCCGTTGATGGCCGCTGAACTCACCACGGCACGATCGCGACGGTGAAAAGAAAGCCGAAACGCATGTCACGCCTCCTCCCGGAGACCATACGAATCCGATTTCATCGCATCGCCGCCCCGGGACTGGTGACAGGGGCCAAGGACCCGCCCAGCCAGGAAGAACGGCACCCGCATCGCCCCGTTGGCAATCGCGCACAGTAATCCCGTTAGGCCCGCTGCCGAGGGCCAATTGCGCGGGAGACACAACGCGGCAGCCGTTCTGTATCAATAATCCAAACGGCGGCCGCGCATGCGCCACGGCATGGCAGCGCCGCAATCGCTCCGCGTCGCGACATCGGCTCCCCTGCGGCCCGCTCACACCGCGTCGCGCTCGCGCTCGCCCGTCCGCACCCGCAGCGCTCTCTCCGCGGTCGTGACCCCGATCTTCCCAACGCCGACCGTGCAGGTATTGACTCACTCGCGATGACAGCGGCCACAGTCTCGGCGCCCTCAGCGTTAACGACGCTGGCGCTGTGGAGCGCAGGACCCTCCCGCAACCGTTACCGGCGCGTCTGCGGTACCAGCACCTGCTGGAGAGCGTCGAAGTCCTCAACGCATTTGCCCGCGCCGAGCACGACCGACTCCAGCGGATTGTCGGCCAGATGGACCGGCATCCCTGTCTCTTCGCGCAGCCGCTCATCGAGGCCGCGCAACAGCGCACCACCGCCGGTGAGCGCGACACCGCGGTCCATGACGTCGCCGGCCAGCTCGGCCGGGCACGTGTCGAGCGTGGCCTTGACCGTGTCCACGACGGTGCTGACCGGTTCGGCGATCGCGTGCCGAACTTCCCCGGCAGAAATCACGATGGTCTTCGGCAGGCCGCTCACCAGGTCGCGGCCGCGGATCTCGGCGTGCGGTTCATCTGGCAACGGGTAGGCCGATCCGATCGCGATCTTGATCTGTTCGGCGGTCCGTTCGCCCACCATGACGGAGTACTCCTTCTTGGTGAAGGCGATGATCGCCTGGTCCATTTCGTCGCCGCCGACCCGGATGGATTGGGAGGTCACGATGCCGCCGAGCGAGATCACCGCTACCTCGGTGGTCCCGCCGCCCACGTCCACCACCATGTTGCCGGTCGGCTCGTACACCGGCAGCCCGGCGCCGATCGCGGCCGCCATCGGCTCTTCGATGATGTACACGCGGCGCGCACCGGCCTGGTGCCCGGCTTCCCTCACCGCGCTTTGCTCCACGCCGGTGATCCCACTGGGCACCGCAACCACCAGCCGCGGCTTGGCCAGGTACCGGCGGCGGTGGACCTGGTGGATGAAGTAGCGCAGCATCCGCTGAGTGACATCGAAGTCGGCGATGACGCCGTCCTTCAGCGGCCTGACCGCCACGATGTTCCCCGGCGTCCGGCCGATCATCTGTTTCGCCTGGACGCCGACCGCAACGATCTTGCCGGTGTTCGTGTTGAGGGCCACTACCGACGGTTCGTTCAGCGCGATCCCCCGGCGGCGCACGTACACCAGGGTGTTCGCGGTACCGAGGTCGACCGCCACGTCACGGCCGAGGAACGCCAGTGTGTTGGCCATGAGAAACGAGCCTTCGAACGAAACCATCTGCTGATGACGTTGAATGCGGATACCGGGTGCGGCCGCGGCAGCACCGTGTCATTCACCGGCCGACGCGGAAAGGAGAAACGAGCTCCGGGAAGAAGATGTTGATTTGCCGCTCGCCCGACTCAGATGAGCCGGAGCCATATACAATATTGTACCGGACGTCTAACGCATAGTCACCGCGGAAGGTGCCCGCGCCCGCCCAGGAGCCGGCATCGTGACCAGCACACCCTCCCGACTCATTGATCACCGAGCGCCCAGGCCGGGTCACCTTCGACTCGCTCGACCCGGCGACCGGCGAGGTCGTCGGCACCTACCCCCGTGCGTGACGCCGCGGCGGTCAACGCCGCGGTGGCGCGTGCCCGGGCCGCCACCGCCTTCTGGTCGCCGCTGCCGGCTCCTCGCACGCATACGTGCTCCAACTCACCCCCGGCGTAATTCACCTCGATGAAACCTTCGGGTAGTTCTTCCGGATGCCCGTCGTCGTGAAGGCGTAGCGCATACCCGCATACCGGGCAGTGCGCCTCATACGGTTCTGCGGTGTGGTCAAAGGCTCGCTTGCTCTCGGCCTTTTCCACTTCGCGCAGGACACGAGCCCACGCGTCGCTTGTCTTTGCCTGCTCTTCTAGCCAGCGGCGCTGCTTGTAGCCGAATATTTCCGCTCACCTCTTTCGGCTCTTTCGGCGCATTCTTTCCAGCTAATCCACTGCCAGCGCTCGAATATGCTCATGACACACCGTCCGGCCTGCGGAGCGTGCCGTCTGGCCAACGCGTCCACAAAGGCCCGTCGAAGCACGGGCCGCGGCAGTCGTCCTCGTTAACGAAGCAGTCCGGCCGCTTGATCATCTTTGTCACTCCCCCTAGCGGGATGCACAGCCTCGTGACCTCCAACTTACTGAACAGGCCGGGCAAGTCAAACAGAGCGGACAGATCAAATACGTCAAACAGAGTTGCATACGTCACACAGGTTTGAGACCGTTGGGAGCATGGCGGAGCGATCACTAGAGTTCCCGTCTGACGTCGTACTGACTGACCTACGGCGCCGTATCGAGTCAGGCGAGTGGGAGCACGGGGAACAGATCACGCCCGTTGCTGACCTCGCAGGGGCATACGACTGCGCAGGGTCTACGGTGGCGCGCGCGCTGGCTGTCCTCGCCGAGGAGGGCCTCTTGATCGTCAAGCCTCGCTGGGGGACGTTCCGGATCTAGCTGCGAGTGAACGCGCCAACCTACGCGGGCGACCTGCGAATGCAAACATAGACATCACTAGTGGTCCCTGCGCTGACCCCGGACAACGTAGAACACCGCGATGCTAGAGCGCTTCACCCAGCCATCACATGTAGTCGGCCCCTGTTGACGATCGGTGATTAGGATGCGGTCGGTGCACTCGCGCCGTGCGCTGACGATCCAGCGCTCGCAGATCGCGTTCGCCCGCGGTGCTTGGACAGGCGTGATGCTCGCAGATCACGGCGAGAGCCTTGACGCTCACGGTTTCCGCCGGAGCCGCGTGTATCGGGCGTTGCGGACCTGTCCGTGCCGAATACTTCATCCGTGGCTGTTGACCAGCTCGGGCGTGGATCCGGAACGCCACGTGCGATGATCACGGGTCATGTGTCTGCGGTTCGTCTTCCTGCTGGCAACGCGCCTGGTCGCGTGGTCATGGCTGTTCCGGCGGGAGGAATCCTGGAAGGACGCGGAGATCCTGCTGCTGCGCCACCAGCGCGTGGCCTTGGGGTGGGCTGGTTTAGTGGAGGTGATGGATGGTGATGACATGATGCCCTCCGATGCTCAGGTCCAGGCGGCCGCCGAGGGGCGGCCGACTCATCCCGCCGAGCCGCATTCCGACGGCACCGCGGGAAGCTTGAACTGGCTGCGAGCTGGGGTGCTGGGGGCTAACGACGGAATCGTGTCGGTCGCCGGTATCGTCATCGGGGTGGCGGGGGCCACGTCTGCCCGCGGCCCCATCTTCACCGCCGGGCTGGCCGGGCTGGTTGCCGGGGCGGCATCGATGGCGCTGGGCGATTGTGCGCGTGCGCCTCGCGGCCTGGGCGTAGATGTCGACTGCTTCCGTCCGCCCGCCGTGCCGGCCGGGACCGCCCGGCTTCGGGTCACTGCCGGAGCGACGCTGACCGACCAGGACATCGACCGGTACCGCGCGGCGCTGACCCGGGTTCTCGCATGCGTGTCGTCGCGGTGACCGACACCAGCAACAGCGTCGGCAAGACCGTGGTGATGGCGGCGCTGGCCGCGTGCGCGATGGTCGCCGGCCGGACGGTCGCGGTCGTCAAGCCCGTCCAGACCGGGGTGACCCCGGGCGAGCCGGGTGACCTCGATGACGTCGCGCGTCTGACCGGAGCCAGCGACCTGCACGAGTACGCCCGCTTCCGCGGACCGCTTGCTCCCGGCACGGCTGCCCGCCGCGTCGGAGTCCGCGCACCTCGCGTCCCGGGGCTCGCCGAGCGGATCGGTTCCCTCGCCGCCCGCAACCTGGTGCTCATCGAGGGTGCCGGCGGTCCGCTCGTCGCGTTCAACGCGGCGGGCGAGACGCTGGTCGATCTCGTCCGCGCGCTAGGCCCGACCATGCCGGTCGAGGTGGTTCTCGTCGCCTCGGCTGGGCTGGGCGCGCTGAACCTCGCGGCACTGACCGCACAGGTGCTGAGCTCCACCGGGCTGCCGCTAGCCGCCGTGGTCGTGGGCGACTGGCCAGCCGACCCCGATCTCGCGGCCCGATGCAACCTCGTCGACCTGCCGCGCTACGCCTGCGCCGAACGCGCAGGTGCCGTCCCCGACCAATCCGGGCGGCTCGGTCGTGCAGTTCGCCGCAGTCGCCACGCAATCGCTCACGCCGCGCTTTGGCGGCGACTTCGATGCATGAGTGTTCGTCCGCAACGCGGCCCCGCCGCCCGTCCAGGAGAGTCAGGCATGCCCAGACCGCGGTCACTGCCCACGTCCCCCCAGTGCTCGCTCGCGCTCACGAGCAGGTGCTGGGCAACGGGACGCCCCTGCCACAGGCCGACATTCTCAAGGTACTGCGGATGCCCGGCGAGTACCTCGAGGAATTGCTGGCGCTCGCACACGGGGTGCGGTTGCGCTGGTGCGGCCCAGAGGTCGAGGTCGAGGGGATCATCAGCCTGAAGACCGGCGGCTGCCCCGAAGACTGCCACTTCTGTTCGCAGTCCGGGCAGTCCGCCTCTCCAGTCCGCTCGGCCTGGCTGGACATTCCGAGCCTGGTCGAGGCCGCTAAGCAGACCGCCGAGACCGGCGCCACCGAGTTCTGCATCGTCGCCGCCGTGCGAGGCCCGGACGAACGCCTGATGAAGCAGGTCGCCGACGGAGTCAAGGCGATCAGGGCCGAGGTCGACATCAACGTCGCCTGCTCGCTGGGCATGCTCACGCAGGCGCAGGTCGACGAGCTGACCGCGATCGGCGTGCACCGTTACAACCACAACCTCGAGACGGCGCGGTCCCACTTCGACCAGGTCGTGACCACGCACACCTGGGAAGAACGCCGGGACACCCTGCGGATGGTCGCAGCCGCCGGGATGGAGGTCTGCTGCGGGGGGATCATCGGCATGGGCGAGAGCATCGAGCAGCGCGCCGAATTCGCCGCGCAACTTGCCGAACTCAGCCCGACGAGGTGCCCATGAACTTTCTCAACCCCCGGCCCGGCACCCCGTTCGGAGACCTTCCGGTACTCGACGGCAAGGACGCCCTGCGCACGATAGCCGCATTCCGGCTGGCGATGCCGCGCACGATCTTGCGGTTCGCCGGCGGGCGCGAGATCACCCTCGGCGATCTCGGCGCCCGGCAGGGCATGCTCGGCGGGATCAACGCGATCATTGTCGGCAACTACCTGACGACCCTGGGCCGTCCCGCAGAGGCGGACATCGCGCTACTGGACGAGCTGAGGATGCCGATCAAGGCACTATCGGCGACCCTCTAGCCTGCGTGATCCCATGAGTACGCGCCTCTACTGCGAGATATGCGGCGAATCGGCTGACGCGCCCGTCCACGATTCGTGCCAGCAGCGAGCCGAGCTGGAACCGCCGCGCTACTGCCCGCAATGCGCCAGGCGCATGGTCGTACAGGTCAACCCGATGGGCTGGCGCGCCAGCTGTTCACGGCACGGCGACCCGCACACCTGACGCCCGGCCGCCGCGTCACCCTGTGTGCGCCAAGAATCCCATCTATGGCTGTGAGCAGCACAGTTGCGACGCCAGCGCCCCGTGGGGTGCAGAAATGCGATCGGACCTCGCATCGATCATCTCTGGGCGTTCGGGATCATGTTCTGATGATGCTGTCCTTCTTGTATCTGCTCGCGTGCCGCCTGATGGCTCTACTCACCTGGCGAGCCCGCCGCGATGCGGCCAAGGAACTGGCGATCCTCGTGCTGCAACATCAGCTCGCGGTGCTACGCCGCCAGGTGAAGCGGGTCGAGTACCGGCCGGCGGACCGCGCGGTGCTCGCCTTGCTGAGCCGGGCGCTGCCCTACCTGCCGAACAGGTAGGACTCGGCGCCGCCGATCACATCCAGGACACCGGGACTCGAATCGGCCGCCCGCAGCTTCGCCAGCACCATAGCCGTGAGCTCGGCCCGCCAGCCGATCCTGCGATGCTCCTGCCGGCAGGGCGGACGGCGCCTGCCGGTCGCGGCAGCGGAGGAACGCCTGGAGGACGTGCAGGACCGACGACAATCAGTGAACTGCGACGCTGAATGAGGTCGCTGCCCGCCAGCGCGAAGATCGCGAGTTCAGGCGGGCGTGGGACCGGTCCGCCATCGCTTTGTGAGCTGGCGGTCCGATCCGCTACCGGGCGTGCCGTGGGCCTGCGCCAGGAACTCTTCGACCGGTTGCTGATCGGCTCGCCCATCTCGAACGTATCGGCGAACGATGCATAGAAACGTACTTTGAGCTACTGAAATGGCTTGAGACCACCGAGCACGTTGCGCTACGCGAGAGCAACGTACTCCGCGCCTTCGAGGAGCTAAAGCTCCCCTGGCGATCTGAGGCTGCGTATCGTGGCCTCCGCATCAGACAAGGTTGCCCGGCTGACGCGGGAGTTTACAGGACGGATCGCTCAAGGCTCACAAGATCGTCAATGCTGACCAGAAGGGGCTGGAACTCAGGACTGACCCTACTGGGGCGGCCTACCCAATCACAGTGTCCTTGCTGTAATCGCCACGGAGCGAATAGATCTTGATAGAGATGTTCGCGCTGTGGGCTGGAAGCTCGCTTTGGAATATCTTGACCATCTCCTTTCTGTCGAAGTACCGCCCGGCCGCTTCGAGCGAATCGAACGTGAACTCGACGATCCGATGGGGTGAGGCGGAGAAGGCGTTGTCGTATGACGCCAGCCGCTTCAGCTCTGCAGGCGCCTCAAGGGCGTCCGCGATAGTGCGGACCCACTCCAGGTACTTGCGCTTTTCTCCCTGCGGATAGTCGATCTCGTAAACATACTTGATCACCGGAGAAGCCTCCTTAGGGCCTGCAGATGATTAACGCGGAGGTTGGCGGACGACGGCAATCCTGTGCCGATTGCACGTGCCCGTGTTTGTAATCATCGGCACTAGCTGCATCTCTCTGTCGCCCAGACCACAGAAGTTCAATCTAGATCCACAACCGACGCGTTATTTCTCGACGCGTCCTTACGTCTATGCCGCCGCCCACGCGCGCCGGCGACACGCTGCTATGGTCCGCCTAGGTCTTGCGCGGCGCAAGAGCGCGACCGGGGCGACGTCGGCCTGCCGGGGGTATCGGCGGCACCGGTCATGTCGCACACGACAGGCTTCGGGCACTACTACCGCGGGCGAACCCGCACGTCAGCAACCTATGCCCGTTTTGGAACCCCAGAGGATCACGTGCTGATCCTCGGCGAGCGAACGCCCAACACTGCAGGCGTTCACCAGCTTATGCGTCGATCAGCTCATCGGCCGGGCGGCGAGCTGTGGGCTCTGCGATGTTGGCGCAGCCGAGCTGCAGTAGCATCTGCGGGTTCCCGGGGAGCGCCAGCCGGTCCCGGATCAGGGCCCGAGTCGCGGGAAGCTCCAGCGGCTGGGAGTAGAGGCTCGCGAACACCCGTTTGCTCGCCGCGTGCAGCAGCAGTCGGTGCAGAGCCTGCCCGGCGCGCAGCCATTCGACCCAGTTTTCGCCGGGCGTCAGCAGCACCGCGGTAGCGCGGCGCGGCGACTCCCCGCCCGCCGGCAGCCGCGCCAGCCCCCGGCCCAGGTCGAAGTCACGCTGCGTCAGCCGACCGGGGTGACCGGCCGCGTGGCCGCAAAGGTCTGTGCCGATACGCCGTCACGAGCCAGGCTGTCTGCGTCCCTGGTCCACCGCCGCGTCTCCTCCCGCGTGCGTGGGTCCAGATACAGATGGTCGGCCGCCGCAGCGACGATGCCAGCCAGCCGCAGATAAGCAGCGTGCTCCTTGACCAGCGCCAGCGTGGCTCCCTCTGCCAGAGCGTCATCCCGCAGCCCGCGAAGCAGCCCGTCCGGCAGCCGGGCCACGCTCGAATGGGCCACGGTGAGTGTGTCGGTAAGGCACCGCCTCGAGCATCCGGTTTTCCTCGCCCGTCACTGGCGCCGAAGCGCCTATTCCCACCCGGGCCACCAGGTGTGGCCGCGTCGGGTCAGGCAGCAGCTGGACAACTGGCAGATAGCCGAGCGACCGCACTCCCAGCCGCAGCCCGAACACGGCGGCACCGCAGCTAATCAGCATGTCCCGGCCCGGCCCAGGATATCGGTGCGCAGCTTACGCTGCTTGTCGCAGTGAACCTCGATCGTGGACGGGCCGATCCGGAATCGCCATGGCTGGCTATTGTGCACCGACGGGGCGCGCGCGGCCATGTCGATCAGGAACTGAGCGTGGCTGGTCACGATCGGCTCTCGGAGGGTAATCATCTCCGTCACGGTCCCTACTTACCTTGTCCCTCGTCATGCTCCAGGGAGATCCTCCTCATGCTCCAGCGAGTCCAGCGCGTGCTCCAGGGTCGTTGGCCACCTCGGCTCGGTGACCGAGGTCCCCGCACAGGCCAGGCCGCCGATCACCTGATCGTGCTGGACGCGGCGATTCGCAATGGCCAGCGCGTTGCGTACCACCTGCCATGAGTCCGGTCGTTACATATGCGTGCGTGGCCCACTGAAGCCGATATTGTGATGGACTCCGTACCACCAGTTCCACACGTCCTCATGCACCGGGCCGGCCACATAGGCGAGGAGATGACCGTCGTCCTGGGTCCATAGGAGGTTTTCCCGGCCGTTAGTGTAATTGCAGAACACTCGGCCTGCGGCCTGGGCATCCGTCACCCTTCCCGCGCTCATCTGCGCGATCGAGTAGTTTTTGGGGTGCTCGAACTGGTGATTCCAGCCAACCTCACCGTAGGTCTCTTCGGGTTCGCAGTCCTGGAAGTTCTCCTGGAAATTGCCGGAGTTGAGCGAGTGGGCCTGAGCAGTGTAGGCAGCGTACAAAGCCTCGAGTGAGGGATAAGTCCGGAAGGTGGCTCCGCTGATACCGGGTGCCGGAGCCGTACAGATCACCACCGTCGCGCTCTGCTGCTTGCAGCTTGAGGGCGGCAGCAAGCCTTTGGCGCCGCCGCTCTCGTTCGCTAGGATGATCGCGCTCATGAGCGCGCTGGTCGGCGCCTTGGGCTGGGCAGACATCGGCGGCTTGGCTGTAGTGGGCGCATGGGAGGCGGACCCGCCGCGCGCGAGGGCCCAGATGCCCACCCCCGCGGCGATCAGGATCAGCGCCGTCAGGGCGGCTATCCAGCTCGGGCGCAGGAACCTGCGCCGCGGCCCGGGCCGTGCCGCGGCTGGCTGACGGCCGTCAGGCTCGCCGGCCTCGCCCGGCGGCGCTCCACCGGCCTTTCGGCCGTGGGAGGTCATGCTGTCGCTCTGGTCTGCCCGCACGGCAGGCGGCTCGGCGGCACCTGTGTCGGCAGGAGGCTCAGGCAGCGGCTCGTGCGTAAAGCTCCCGGGAATCCCCCCAGCGTGCGGCCCGGCCGTCCGGCTGCCGGTGGACCCGAGCGTCAGCGGTTCGGTTGCGAGGCCGCCGAGGGCAACGCGCATGGCTTCGATGAACTCGCGGCAGCTTCCGTAACGGTCGCCGGACTGCTTGGCCAGGACCCGGGAGAACACGTCATTCACCGCCGTCGGCAACTCAGGACGCAGGTCCGTAGGCAACGTGGGGTTCTCCTCGACATGGGCCCAGATGATCGCGGCGTCCAGGTCCTTCTCGAACGGAACCCGGCCGGTCAGGCACTCATACATCACGCAGCCCAGGGAGTACTGGTCGGCCGGGCCCAGCACTGACATGCCCAGGATCTGCTCGGGAGCGACGTAGTCGACCGTGCCGCGGAACTGTCCCGTCGAGGTCAGCCCGCTGCGGGACATCGCATGCTTGGTGATCCCGAAATCAGCCAGGTAGACGTGATCGGGCTCATCGTCTATGCCCCGCTCGATCAGCAGGTTCCCCGGCTTCACATCCCGGTGCACCAGCCCCCTGCTGTGCGCCGCATCCAGTGCCCGCGCGGCCTGGCCGACCAGGGACAAGGCGGTGGCCGGAAGAATCCGGCCCCGCTTCTTGATCATCTGCCGCAGGTCAGTCCCCGAGACATACCGCATCGCGATATACAGCAGGGCCCCGCTGGATCCCACGTCATAGATAGGGATTACATTCGGGTGATTCAGCGAGGCGACGATACGCGATTCCTCGAGGAACCGGGCCCGGAAAGCATCGTCTGTCGCAAGCTCGGGAGCCAGCACCTTCAGCGCGATAACGCTACCCAGACGTGGGTTCTCAGCCTGATAGACGACACTCATCCCGCCGCGGCCAAGAACGGCACGCAACCGGAAGCCCGCGAACTCGTCACCGACCATAGGCAGTTCGGACATCACACGTTCCCTCCCCAGGATCACTGCCCCGGCCGGGCAACCGGGCGGCGAACCCGTCAAGTCTTTCAATAGAAAGGTTATGGCCACGTGAACGGAACGGGAAACTGGGACTGAACTGGCAACCCCGAGTGCAAGACTAGAAGCAGCTAGTGACGGCGACCCTTAAGTCTTTCAATAGAAAGGCTATGGCCACGCGAACGGAACGGGAAACTGGGACTGAACTGGCAACCCCGGGTACAAGACCAGAAGCAGCTAGTGACGGCGACCCACGTCAGGAGTTGCCGAAGGAGCCCGTTTACGATCAAGAAATGGCGACTTTACCTGGGGTTTTGTCGAGCAGAAGGCGAGATTGGACCTTGAAATCGGGGCAGGACGATGTCGGCGGCTCAGTGAAGGGATGGGGAGGTGGCTGGGGCATCAAGGATGGGAATGAGCGAGAAATGACCGCGGCGGGCAGCACTCTCGGGTAAGCACCACGCTGTCACCCCGGCTCCCGCCGAGTCCCTTCATCGGCACTTACGTGACCGACGGAGCCCATGGTGCCCTAGTGACCACGCCCGCGGACGCTAACGCCGGTCGGCGATCTGCTGCCCGTCGACGAGCCCGCGGCTAAGGGTGACGAACCGGCTGGTGAAGTCGGCCCGGTGCAGCCAGGCCCGGTGGGCGATGAGGAGTTCGGCAGCTTCGAGGCAGTAGCGGCGCGGGCGTGGTGGCGCAGTGCGCGGGCCAGGAATGCCTACCAGCCGGGGAAGCTAAGGCCTATTGCAATGCCATGCAAGTCAGGCAACCTGCCTGCCAGGGGCGTCTCTACCTGCTGACCTAGTGCACCGGCGTACCCGTGGGCGCCTGCCGGTTGATGGGTGTTGGCTGTTCACTTGGCTGTCCATCGTCTGGTTGATCTGGTCGAGCGCGGCATCCAGTTCATCGAGGCTTTTCCCCTCTCGCCCGGCGGCCTTGTCCGCCAGGTGCGCCGCCAGCGCCGCCCGATCCTGAAGGTCCGCGAGGTCATCAATGTTGATCAGTGCGGCGAGACACGCTGGTACGGGCATGCGTGTTCCTGCCCGCAAGGGTTACTGCACGGTGTTACCGTCCATACATGGCCTATCCGCTAACTGCGGCTCAGTCGCACCTGGGTGAGCTCGTCGCTGAGGCGCGGCAAAGCCACCGTCCGGTGACCATCAGCGAGAACGGCGAGCCGGTCGCGGCGCCACCAGCGATGCTCAATTAGGCGGCTCGGCGTGCGTTCTCCCTGACCACCTTTATCACTGAATGTAATGCCGTAGCCGCTTCCGGCTGTCGCCTCGCTGCGGCGTGATTGGCCTGGGGGTGGCCGGGCACCAGATCACCAGGAGGGGCGGCTCGGTCGTGGCCGCCCCGATTCAGGCGGTGCGGCGGGTGAGGTCAGCTGGGTCCAGTTCGACCGCGAAGGGCCTGGTAATGCGGCCCGGAGTTCCTGCAACAAGAGTGGTACGGGTGACATACCGGCCGCGGTTCAGCGAGCAAGCGACGATCTTCGGGGTGCCTTGCAGCTCTACCCGCCAGTAGACGGGGATTCCCGCTTCCGCGTACATGGGCGGCTTGACCGCCCGGTCTATCGACATCGTGGACGGGGAGACAACCTCAACCACGGCCAGAACGGCCTCACAGGGAAGCCTCGTGGCCGTCTCACCGACCGCTTCGGCGGCCACGACCACGACGTCGGGAACCAGGAGTTTCCCGCCCGGCAGGGCTACGTTAACCGCTTCGAGCACCTCAGCATCGGCACCGGCGGTGATGGCCGCCTGGGCGAGAGCGCGGTGCAGCCGGTAGGACGCCCGCTGATGGCCCACCCCCGGCGCCGGGCTCACGACAAGAACCCCACCTTCGTAGACCTCGAAGCGAGCATGATCACCGGAATCGGGCAGCGCCTCCACATCATCGGCTGTCCAAGGCCCAGTGTGTTCTACGAGCGCGACGCTCATGATCTCACCTCCCGCCGTCATCCAGTCTGACATCCGCGGAGCCCCACCGGAACGGCCACCGTCCCCGCGCGTGCACCGGCATGTTCAACACGCACCGCTCTCCCGCCACCCCGGGCCGTCATCGAGCCAATCCGTGCGGTCCAGTGCCAACGACCGTGCCCAGAATTAGGCGGTTAGGTGATCTTGAAAGTCAACCCGACGGGTCTACAGCCGGGCCTGACCTGGAGGTTTGTGTGGAGCTACGGGGATTCAAACGTGCTGTACGGTCCCGAGCTTCCACCGGTGCAAACTGAGCGCAGACCGGCTCCCGGGAGGCGCACGCTGGACATAGCACCTGACTGTATCTGCCACCCCCTCCTCTGAGATCGCCGTCGCGAAAGACCTAACTCTTCTGCGAAGAGCGCGAGATACGGGCCCTTGGAGAAGCGCACGGCCGAGGGCATCACCAGATTGAATCTGCGGGCCGCTAGAGATCCCAGGCCCGCGCAGGAATTATCCATCTGCATGCTGCCGATAGGCGGATTGCCGCTGCTGGTATCGCCGCTCGGCGAGTGCCGTTGCCGGGTGTAAGGGACGCCCGAAACACACGGTTGACGGCCGGGGAGACGGGGTGACCTTGGCCCTGGTAAACGGATCCGCCCGTGATGGGATATTGGGAATTCGGCACTGAGGCTGGGAGGCGTGATGGCCGGCGCGGGCGAGACCGGTGGTGGCACGCCGGGGGCGACACGAGCGGCAGTCCAGAGCGCCAGCCAGCGACACCAGCCCGGGAACGGTGCCGAAGCCGCCGTCGGCTCCGGTTCACGACGGAACTACGTGGTGCCCGGAACGGGCTGTCTGCGCCGCGTTCTGCGGCGCCTGGCCGGAAGTTCCGGCCCTGGGCGTGGTGGACCGGCAGCTCTCTTCTCGGGCCCAACGGCGCGGGCAAGTCGACCGCAGCTGACACCGCCATCCCGAACCATCCTTAGCTGACTCCGGACGCCCAAGTGATCATCCCGCGCGTTTGGCTCCTTCCTCGTGCGGCATCGGAGGATGCCGGTTCCCCGTTGCCGGCCGGCGGCTTGCTTCGCGAAGCGGCGAGCGATCACGACTGCTGCCGCGACCGGCCCGCTGATCAGCCCGGGCTCTCTTCCAGCGCGATGGCCTTGGCTGCCTCCCGGACGCCCTTGGTGGCCAGGTTGAGGACGAGCTTCTTGCCGGGGAGGTAGGGCAGTGTCCTGATGGCCTGGTTCTGCAGCCAGATTTGCCGACGGGTCTGGGGGATGAACCGCTTGGTGTTCCCGATCGCGATCTGCTGGTTACGAGCCACGAAGTCCTGCATCCGGCGCTGGTAAGCGGCGAAGGCGGCGCCGTGGTCGCCGTCGGCGGCCTGCAGTGCGCCGGCCAGCACATAAGCCCCGACCAGCGCGAGGCTGGTGCCCTGGCCCGACAGCGGCGAAGGGCAGTAGCCGGCGTCGCCGACCAGTGCCACCCGGTCAGCCGACCAGTTGTCCATGCGGATCTGGCTGACGGAATCGAAGTAGAAGTCGGGGGCGTCGCGCATGGCCGCGAGCAGCCGTGGGATCTCCCAGACGGGCTCGGCGAACGCGGCTTCGAGCAGCTCCTGCTGTTGGCCGATGTCGCCGTAGTCGTAATCGAGGGGCGGGGAGGCGAAGAAGAAGATGGCCCTCGCCTCGGTGTTGTCCCTGGCGCTGGTGACCGTTACCGAGTTGCCAGGGGAGACGTGAATCAGCTGCCAGTGATCGAGTCTCATGTCGTTGCGGACAGTGAAGACCGATAGGTACATGCCCAGGTGCCGGACGAAGGACGGTTCCGGCCCGAAGGCGAGCGCTCGCAGCGTGGAGTGCAACCCGTCGGCGCCGATCACGAGATCGAACGTGCGCGGTTGCGCCCGCTCGAAGGTGACCTCGACGGCTCCGGGCACCCCGGCCATCCCCGTGACCGAATCGCCGAAGATGTACTCGGCGCCGCTCCGGGCGGCCTCATACAAGATGCCGACCAGGTCACCGCGCACGATCTCCACGTCGGCGACGTCGACGACGCCGAAGGCCGCGTTCATGCTGGCCAGATGCTTTCCGGTGGCGCCGACGTACGTCATCCCGCGAGTGCGCGTGCGCGCCTGCCGCAGCGCGCCCAGGATCCCCGCTCGCCTCGCGACGTCGATCGCCGCGCCGCGGATGTCGACCGCCTGACCCCCGTCGCGCGGTGCGGGTGCCCGTTCGACCACGGTCGGGGAGAAGCCGTGCCTGGACAGCCAATACGCAAGCGTCAGGCCGGCCGGCCCCGCGCCGGAAATCAGTACATTCCCGCGCTGCGCCCGGGACCGCCCGGGTGCCCGGCCGGCTGCTGATGCTGGCAGGGACATGGGAACCTCCGTACGTTCTGCCGGTTTTGCGGGCTTCGATGCCGAAGCGGGTCGTGTCGTGGACATGCCTGTCTCTCCTTAGCTCCTTGGTGCCAAGGCCGCGCGGCCCGCGGGCAGGTCATCCCAGGACGGTTCTCGTGTTCTGGGTCCTGGCTCGACGGGCCCGCGTGGTTCACGCGGGCACGGGCGGCTTTCTCGGCTGATCGCGTCGGCCAGCAGCGGTCATGAGTCTTGGTCGGGCTGCCGGTCCTGATGATTTGCGTCGGAGAACGCGCTGACCCTCGCGGCGAACTGCTCCACTGCCTGGCTGACCGCGGCCGACCGGATGGACTCGTACAGGTCGAAGTCGTGGTGCGCGCCGGGCAGCTCGGCGTAGCTGACCGGGCGGCCCGACACCGCGCGGGCCCGCTCCGCGAAGGCCCGTACGTCCGCCGCTGATAGCGGGTCTTTGTCGCCGTGCACGATGAGCATGGGCGGCAGGTCACCGCGCGGCGCGAGGCCGCCGTAGTAGCCGTAGCGGCAGATCAGGCCCGCGATGCCGGTCTCGCCGTCGCACACCGCCCGGATCGCCAGGTTCGCCCCGGCCGAGCTGCCGGCGAGGAACAGCGCGCCGGGCCCGGCGCCGAACTCCGCGGCATGAGCCCGTACCCAGGCGATCGCGTCGCGCACGTCGGCTACCTGGTCGGCCAGCGTTACGTGCGGCTGCAGCCGGTAGTCCGCGCTCACGCAGACGAAACCGCGCCGGCTGGCCAGGTGCCGGATCAGCGGCCGCGCTTCGCGGGCCTTGTTGCCGGAATAGAAACCGCCGCCATGGAAGTGCAGCAGGACCGGCGCGCCGGCCGGCCGGTCACGGCGGTGGTAGACGTCCAGCGCGCGGTCCGGCCCGGCGCCGTAGGCCAGGCCGCGCACCCGGACCACGTCGAGCCGGCCAGGGAAGAACGGGGCGCGCAGGATCCGGCCCCACGGCCGCCCCGGCCTGCCGGTGTTGCGCAACGCCGCGTGCGCGCGCAGCGCGCGGCACACGATGACCACGAGGCCGGCCAGGGCGAGCAGCGCGACAACGGCGGCGGCGGCGCCGGCCGGGGAGCCGAGGTCGCCGTCGGCGAGCGCGAGCACCGTCGACGCGACCAGAAAATACCCCACGAGGAACGGCAGCTCGCTGACCACCAGCGCGGGGATTGCGGAGAACGAGCCGAGCCTGGGCCACCGGGTGAGCGCGCACGCCACGCCCCAGGACACGGCCGCGACCGTCCACAAGTATCCGACCGGCATCAGCAACTCCCCGCGATGCGGGGCCGCACGCGCGCCGGCTGGCCGAGCGCTGCCGGCCCGGGACTGAGCCCCCGTACCGGCCCGGCGTTCCTGGGTGACCTATGGGTCCCGATCACCTGGTGACCGTGATCGATGAGCTGGGTAGCGAGCCGGGCGCCGATAGCACCCGCCGCCCCCACGACGAAGATCCGCATCGTGTGCTCCTTCCCGGGTAGCCGGACACCCCGACGTTATGAGGCGGTGCCGCGGCGGGCGTCACCCGAAAGTGGACATGGCGGGTGGAATCCTCGGCGTCGGGCTGCAGCACGAAGGTGCCGGCGAGGCGTGACAGACCCGGCCGGAGGAACGCGGAACCTGCCTGTATCTGGCCTCGGCTAATGGATAAGCCCTAGCTCCCTGGCCCGGGCGACCGCCTCGGTGCGGTTGGCCGCGCCGAGCTTGTCCAGGACATGGCTGACATGCTTTTTGACGGTGTCGAGAGTGACCACGAGCTGTCCGGCGATGGCCTGGTTCGACCGGCCCGCCGCCAGCATCCCCAGCACCTCCAGCTCGCGGGCGGTCAACTGCTCAACGATGCCCGGCACCGCTGCGGCGCCTTGTCCTGGCTCCGGCGGGGTGTGCTCTGGGTCAAACGCGCGCTGGAGCCGGGCCAGGCAACCGAGCGGGACCCCGGCGGCGGCCTGCCCGGCCCGCTGGGCCGCGATCAGCCGGCCGACCAGCGCGGCCATCGGCGGCCCCTCGTCGGCGAAGACCCGGACATAACCTCGCGGGCAGGCCAGCGTGAGCGCCCCGGCCAGAGCGTCCACCGCAGCCGTCTCCTCGCCGCTGACCGCCAGTGCCAGTGCCCGAAGCGCTTGGATCTCGATGAGGCTGCCGGCCCGGTCGTGAGTGACTGCCGCTGCGTGCAGCCGGTCCAGCAGTGCCAGTGCCTGGCCGGGCCGCTCCTGTGCCAGCAGTACCCGGGCCAGCACCAGGTGCCCCGGCTCGCGGGGGTAGTCCGGCTCGTCGTCCGCTCTGAGGCCACGGTCCTTTACCCAGCGGGCAGCTCCGGCCAGGGCGCCCTGAGCCAGCAGCAGCCGCGCCCACTGCGCCGGGACCGGGTTGAGCAGCCCGGCCAAGTCTGGCGCAGCCTTCCCGGCCTCGCTCATCGCCGCCCAGGCCCCAACCGGATCACCGGTGGCCTGCCGGATCCACGCCAGTGTCACCAGGCCGGTCGCCAGCGCCGCAGTGTAGACGAACCGGCGGCATAGCGCGATGCCCTCACTGACATGCTGGAGCGCCGCATCGAGCTCGTTCTGCTGGTAGGCCACCTCGGCCAGTCCGGTATAGGCGGGACCCGCGGCCGGCAGCGGCGGCTGGCCTGGCACCGCGGTGGCTTCCAGCGCCTGCCGGTAGGTCCGCACCGCGGCGTCCAGGCGGCCCTGGGCACGCTGGATCTGGCCAAGCTGATAGCAGCCGTACGCCGTCATCGTTAGCTGGCCGGCTGCCCGCCGCCCGGCGACGATTGACTCGAACCGGCCCTCGGCCTCCCTAAGGCGGCCGCGGAGCCACTCGGCCATGGCCAGATGCCCCCGGGCGCTGGACGTCAGCAGCCACTCTTCCTCGCTGCTCTCGGCCAGGGCAGCCGAGGCGAGCGCGGCCGCGGCCTCGGCGTCACCGCGAAGCTCAGCGAGCTGGGTGCGATGGAGCGCGATCAGCGCAGGAACGTTGACCAGCATGCTGGCGGCCCGGCCGGCCGTAGGCTCAAACGGCTCCTCGGCCGTGCCGAGGGAGGCGCGCTCGGCCGCGTCGAGCAACGGCGCCACCGCCTCCACCTGACCGCTGATTCCTGCCATCAGCGCCTGTGCCAGCGGCAGCCGCGGGCGGGAGCGGACCAGCTCATCGGGAAGCGCCGACAGCCACCGGTGGACCGTCGCCGCTTCGCCGCGCAGGAAGAAGACCTCGTCGAAATGCTGCTCGACGAGCCAGGCAGCCCAGGTCGCCTCGCCTCCGGCCACCGCCTGCCGGATCGCGTCATCGGCCAGGCCATGCTCCTCGCACCAGGCCGCGGCGTTGCGGTGCAGTTGCCCCACCCGGCCAGGCTGTTCCTCCCGCAACCGGGCATGCAGCAGGTCGGCGAACAGATGGTGGTAACGCCACCAGCAGCGGACCTCATCAAGGGGCACCAGGAAAAGGCCAGCCCGCTCCACCTGCTCTAGCAGCGCCTGGCTGCCCGGACGGCCGGTGACCGCATCGCATAGGGAGCCGCTGAGCCGCTCCAGCACCGAGGTCTCCAGCAGAAACGCCCGCACCTGCTCGCTCTGCTGCTCCAGTACCTCCTCGGCCAGAAAGTCAAGGACGTAGCGGTGGCTGCCGGTGAAGTCTGCCACGAACCCCGCGACATCGGGCTGGCCTCGCAGCGACAACGCGGCCAACTGCAGCCCGGCCGCCCATCCTTCGGTGCGCGCCGCCAGCGCCGTCATAGCCCCGTCGGGCAGTGCCACGGCCGCTACTTGCTGCAGCATGGCCGCTGCCTCGCCGGCGGTGAACCGGAGCTCGGCCGCGCGCAGCTCGGCCAGCTCATCGCGAACCCGCAGCCGCGCCAGCGCCAGCGGCGGGTCGGCGCGGCTGGCCAGCACCAGGTGCAGCCTTGGTGGCCGGTGCTCGATCAGGAAGCCCAGTGACGCGTGTACCGGCTGGGAGTCAATCAGGTGGTAGTCGTCGAGCACCAGCAGTACGTCGTCCGTGCTGGGCTGGGCGGCCAGCTCGTTGACCAAGGCCGTTACCAGTCCCTCGAACGACGGCGGCGCGGGAGGGCCAAGCAGCGGGCCCATCCGCTGGCCGATACCGGGGCACGGCCCATCCAGCGCGACGACCGTGTGGCGCCAGAACCGCGCTGGGTCGTTGTCGCCTGCGTCCAGCGACAGCCATCCCACCGGACGCTGGGCGCGCCGGGCCCAGTCGGCCAGCAGCACCGTCTTGCCGTACCCGGCCGGGGCGCACACCAGCACCAGCCCCCGTCGCAGTCCCTCGTCGAGCCGGTCCGCCAGCCGCAGGCGCGGGACGAAGTCCGGCCGCGGCCTGGGCACGTGCAGCTTGGTGGCCAGCAGGACATCCCGCTCGGGCACGGCAGCCTCCGATGCGGCCACCGCGGGCCGCTCAGTCACCGTCGACCTGCACGCTCAACGCTTCCAGTGATCCTCCACGCCGCCGCTGGAAAGCCCCATCGTCATCACCAAGATACGTCGTATATCGACATTAATTGCCGCGCCTCGGCAGGCCGCGGCACCGGCGATCAGGCGAACGGCCAGCCGCCGGCGCGACGCAGGTCAAGGCACATGCCGCCGCGGTCGATCACCCGGCCGGTCAGCCTGTCG
The DNA here is from genome assembly GCA_963727015.1 of uncultured Actinomycetota bacterium. Classification (GTDB taxonomy): domain Bacteria; phylum Actinomycetota; class Actinomycetes; order Streptosporangiales; family Streptosporangiaceae; genus DATFVJ01. The sequence goes on from CAVSEV010000016.1 coordinate 406,922, forward strand.
ATCGAGCAGCCGACCGTATCGCCTGGGTCGTTCACCGCCAGCGCGACCACGCGGATCGACCGGGCCGAGTTCGGGGTGACCGCCTACCGCGGGCTCCTGTCCCCGCGGGCGATGGGTGATTTCCTGGCCCAGCTCATCACCCAAGCCGATCTGGGCACCCCCGCATCCTCGAACTGATCGGACCTTACCGGTGCAGACACGATGACCACAGCAGTGATCGGTGCCACCGGCCGCATCGGCAGCGAGATCGTCCGCGGCGCACTCGCGCGCGGCGATGCGGTCGCCGCGCTCGTCCGCGACCCCGGCAAAGCCCGCCGCGCCTTCGGCGAACCCGACGGGCTGCACATCCGTCCCACGCGCCTGGACGACCCGCGCGACCTCACCGAGGCACTTGACGGGATCCGCACGGTGTTCATCGCGATGGGATCAATCGGGATCGAGGGTGTCCTGCAGCGGATCGCGATCAACGCCGCCGCCGGGATCTCCTCGATCGAGCAGGTCACACGCCTATCGGTGCTCAACACCTCGGCGGACTCACTTGGGATCAACCAGCGAGCCCACTACAGCATCGACCAGTTCGCCTCCTCGACCGCAGTGCCGTACTCGACGATCCGCCCCGCGATCTTCTCCGCGTCGCTGCTCGCCGCGGCGCGCGAGGTGCGCGCCTCGCGCACCTGGACCGGCCTCGCCGGCAGCGGCCGCATGGCCCTGATCGACCATCGCGACGCGGCCGAGGCCGGGCTGCGCGTGCTCACCGACCCCCGCTATGGGGCGCGCACCACGACCTGACAGGACCGGTCCCCATCTCGTGGCCGGAGGCGCTCGAGCTGCTTTCGGCAGAACTCGGCGAGCCCGTCACCTTCCGGGTCGCGGCCGAGCGGCAGTTCCTCGAGCGCCTCACCGGCGCCGGGGTACCGGCGGGGACCGCTGAGCTGCTCATCACGCGCGAGTGGGCGATCCTCGCCGGCGAGAACGACTACACGACCAGCGCCTTCCAGCAGGTCACCGGCCGCCCCCCGCGCCCGGTGGCCGAGTTCCTTCACGAGCACCGCGCGGAATTCGCCTGAGGCCCGCGCGTCACCCTCACCCGATCCCGCCCGGCGGCTTCCTCGCCAGCACCGGCCTCGACCTCACACCCTTCCTGTAACCCCCAGAATTAGAGATGTTTGGCTTAGTAGCCGTCTACTCGGCGACGGCTTGGGCGAAAGCCTGCGGAGCCCTCTTGCGGCAGGTTGTGCCAGACGCTGCCCGAGATGCTCCGATGCGCGTACTTGCCCGAGAACTTTGCCCGATAGGTGCCGGGATCGGGATGGGGCGCACCATTGGCATAACGTTCTGATCTGCATGCGGTCGCCCTCCTGCCGACACCCTTCCCGAGCGCCCCGAATCGGCGATCAGGTCGCTCACACGCCGAAGCAGCTGACCGCCTTATTACGCGTAGCGGCTCAGGACGTGTGGGTGCTGGTGCCGCGCTGGTCCCGGACAATGGCTATCGCGTCGCGCTGGGTGAGCTGGGAGCCGGCGGTGAATGCCTGGTCGAACTGGGCCGCGCCCAGCCTGTGGCGGACCTGGGTCACCATGTCGGTTTCCAGCCGCCGCAGGTACGGGTAGGCCGGCAGGCCGACCCGCTGGCGCAGGCCATCGGCGGCGCCTTTCAGCAACGCCGCCCGCTCCGGGTTACCCTCGGCCAGCGCCAGCCGGACGTACGCGGCCAGGCACAGTGTCACGAGCGAGGTTCTGCGACATCAACAGTGACTGACCCTACATTCGACGGCCTGCGCGCCACCGTGTGGTGCCGGTAACAGCAGCCTCGACTCCGCGCCGTGGCTCCGTCAACAGCCCGCAGCGACTCTCCTCCGGCAGCCGTCGGCTGCTATATACGGTGAAGGCGAGCGAGGTGTCCTGAGCGCCCGGGAAGCGAACCTCCCTGCCGAATCTGCGCTGCCTCACAGTGACCGGTCTGTTGCGGTTGGTTCGCGCAGAACAGTCTTACTGACGTCGCCTCACTAACCAAATGACGCGTTGTCCTTGGCAGCCAGCCTGTAGTGGATCATTCGTTTTCAGGAACAGAGTTACCACACCCTGAGCAGGCAAGGTGGTGCGCGGTGGACCGACCTGGGGGGTAGCGCGAAGACTGTTCTTGCTCGGTATCGACGCGCGGGGGCTTGCCGTGAGCAGCGCCGTCACTACTCCGGCTCGCCATGCCGGGTCGCATGTGGTGCGGATGCGGGGGTTGGGCCACCGCAACGCGATGTCAGCGTTCAGCGATAGGTCCCGGCCATCCCGCCGGTCTATGTTGTGAACGCTTCATCCGATCGCAGAAGGAGTCGTGATGCCCCGCACCCGGGTCCACAACATGAACGTCTCCCTCGACGGCTACGCCGCCGGCGAGCATGTGACGTTCGACGCTCCGATCGGCGGCGCCGAGCGGCTGTTCACGTGGTTCGATGGCCGGGTAATCCATGGCGTCGATAAGGCGGATGCCCCCGTCACGCTGGACCGCGCTCTGACCAGCATGTGGAGCCAGGGCATCGGCGCCGAGATCATGGGACGGCGCAAGTTCGGTCCCCAGGTTGGTGATTGGCCCGACGACGGGTGGCGGGGCTGGTGGGGCGACGAGCCGCCATTCCAGACACCGGTGTTCGTCATGAGCCACCACCCGCATCCCACGATTGACTTCCCCAACGGGACCAGCTTCCGGTTCGTGGACGGGCCACCGGAGGAGGTGCTCCGCCTAGCCCAGCAGGCTGCTGGTGGTCGTGACGTCCGCATCGGGGGAGGACCCTCGACGGTGCGTCAGTTCCTCCAGGCCGACCTGGTCGACTTCATGCACCTGGTGATCGTGCCGATTACCCTCGGGCGCGGCGTATCCCTCTGGGAGGGATCAAGCGGCCTCGAAGACCGCTTCACCGTCGAGTCGGTCACCTCGCCTAGCGGCCTTACTCACCAGCTGTGGAACAAAAACGACCACGCCTGAACCCGGACCCCAAACCGGGGACTGCCCCCAGCGCCAGACTGACCAGATCTGCACACCTCAACGGCCAGCGGCGATAATGCCACAGGCCACGCAGATCGGCGGTTCGCGTTCAGCTTCTGGCGTCACGCTCGGTGTTTCCGGTGGCGGTCCGTCTGGCCGAAGTCCGGCCAGACGGACCGGTACCAGTTCTGAGCGGCCTACCGGGCGGCCCCGGCGACGTAGGCGGCGACGATGTAGGTGGCGTGGCGGTCCAGCGAGGCCCGGGCACGGTCATACCTCATCGTGGTCTGCGGATCAGCGTGCGATGCGGCTTCCTGTGACATCCCGCAGCGGGACCCCAGCATCCAGCGCGGCGGTGACGCATGCCGCAGCGTGTGCGGCCCGACGGGCTTGGTGATCCCCGCCCGGCGGGCCACCCGCGGGACGATCCGCCCGGCGCCGTGCCGGTCCAGCCGGCGCCCATCAGCGGTCAGGAAGATCGGCCCGCCTGTGCGCTCGCCGATGGCCAGGTCTAAGGCCCGGGCGGTGCGCGGGGCGAGCGGGATGGTGACCACCTTGCCGCCTTTGCGGGTGATCACGAGGGTGCGGTGGCCGCGCTCGATCCCGAGCGCTTCGAAGTCTGCGCCGGTGGCCTCGGAGACCCGCAGCCCGTTCAGCGCGAGCAGCGAGATCAGCGCATGCTCCGCCGGTGGGCCAAGACCGGCGGCGACCAGGAGCGCGCCGAGTTCGTTGCGATCCAGGCCAGTGGCGTGCGACTCATAATCTAGCCGGGGCCGGCGAACGTGCGCGGCGGGTGAGTGATCGAGGAGTTCTTCTTCGACGGCGTAGCGGTAGAACCCGGCGATGGTGCACAGGCGGCGGGTGATGGTGGCCCGGGCCCGGCCGCGGGCTTCCAGGCCGCGGGCGAAGAACTCGATATCAGCCCGGCGGGCGCCGAACAGATGGAGCTGATGCTGCTGGCACCAGCTGGCGAACTGGCGCATGTCCAGCTCGTAGGCCTGCCGGGTCAGGCCGCTGTACCCGGCCAGGCACCCCGCTAATGCCAGGCGCTCGGTGTTGGTGAACACCGGCGCAAGCGGAACGAGAGCGGCGGACGGGATCGTGGTGGCCATGAGGCACCTCCGGGGACTCAGGCTGAGACCCCGATGCTGAGCCAGCCGGGCCCCAGCGGAACAACGAGAACCCCACCGTAAGTGGGCCACCGCAGTAACGCCAGGTCACCACCCTGGGTCCCACAAGACAGGGCTCTTCAGCCAGCCACCGCTCCCGAGCGCCGACTATTTGCGAGACTAGATGATCAGCAATTTGGCGCTGCGCCTGCACAGATGATGCCGATCTGGACGACCACGGTGCCACCGATCGCGATCTTATCGGCCGTACCGGAAGGGCGGCAGTGCGCGCATCGTCGATGAGAGTCCCAACTGTCTCGGCCTGGGGCTGCTGAATACACTCCGGTGCATGGGAGACGTCAGGGAAATCCCGGACGCTGATGGGCAGGCGCTGCTGGACTGCCTCCCGCCAGGGGGCGGCACACTAAGCAACGAGGTGGTCCGCCGCCAGATGGGATGGGATGAGGATCGTTACGCCGCTGCCTGCCGTCGGCTTGAAACTCAGGCGTATGTGCTGAGCGGTCATGGTCACGGCGGAACGGTACGCCGGGACCTGACAGCTGTCCCGCCGGAATTCGGCCAGCGTGCGGACGTCCCGGATCCCATGTCACGGTCCGCCGGGTGCCGGTGACCGTCCCGCACGCCGTCTGCGATCTGACTGGCGTCGCGCTGTCCTACCCGGGCCGCGGGGGCGCCACCGTCCCTCGTCGCCCCAGCGGGATCGGGAACAGCAGGGGTTCAGGCTCAGCGTTGATCCTCAGACCCTCGACGTCACAATTGAGATCCATGGCACTCCGGGCAACAGATGAGCGCCCACCCCTGTGAGGGCCAGCGCCAGACGACCGCCAGCAGACCAACAGAGGTCCGATCAATTCATCTGTGCAGCTACCGCCGACTACTGCGGTCAAATGAAACCGAGCAGATCGGCGGTTACTTGAGCCCTGTCCTCCGGATCCCGGTCACCTTGCGTGACAAGCTGACCGTCATGGCCCGCCGTCGGGTGACCGCCGACAGGTAGTCCCGGCGACTGCCGAAAGAGAGCCGACTCGACCGTGACATCTTGGCAGCCGGAGGACCGCGCATCGGTCGGCCCACGCGGTTGGTCCGGCGTGTACACCCTGTGCCCAGGGCGCGACACCGGTCAGGGGGCGGTACATGGTGGCCGGGCGAGGTGCAGTCGTGTCTCGGCTAGCCGGGACCGACGCGCCGAGCCCGCGTGTCATCGGCGGGCAGGGCGACTAGGGTTTGGAGCTATGCCAGATGATGAAGCCGATCTCAGTTCTCCCAGCGGTTCTGCTTCGTCCGACCCCGGAATGAGTGCCCGGCGTGTGCTGGAGCCCTTGAGTGAGGCCGAATGCATGCAGCTGCTCGCCAACGGCGGTCTGGGGCGTCTGGTCTACAACGGCCGGTATGGACCCACGGCGCTGCCGACCGTGTACAGGATCGATGGCGAGTCGATTGTCTTGGGCACGTGGGACCCCGCCCTCTTTGACGAAGACCTGCGTACTGGTATTGCGCACGCCGAGTACCAGGTCGCAGTGGAGGCCGACCAGCTCGATCTGGAGGCGCGCGAGGGGTGGATCGTCCTGGTGCGGGGAGCGGCGCATCATCTGGATACCGAGGCCGAGCGCGCGCCGATCATCGGCGCCGGGCTGGAGCCGTGGATCGAGGGGGTGCCTGCACACTTCATCCGGGTGAACCCCACCAGTATGTGGGGCAACCGCGTCCTCCGGGCATGATGCCAGCGGCAGTGTGAACTCGTAGGAGCAAGGCTTAGCGTCTGGTTTGCAAAATACGTCCAGGCTGTCGGTCACCGTCGTTCACCTGGGCTTGCAGTCATAGCTCGTCCGTCAGGATCGGCCTGTGTCGGTCCCTGTTGTGGTCAACCTTGGCGGTCAGCAATCACAAACCTGGCCTCTTCGTCCCGAAGCCGAACGCCCAAAGCGACGTGCCATCCCCTTTACTCTGCCTCGCGATCCATAATGTCGTGCAGGCTCGACGACCGGTCGACCTGCGCACCGGCCGGGATCAGCGCAAGCCGCGGGGGCGCAAGAAGGCCCCGGGCGCGAAGATCACCGGCATGCGCTCCATCGAGGACAGGCCCGCCGAGGTGGCGGGCCGCCAGGTGCCCGGCCGCTGGGAAGGCGACCTGGTCATCGGCAAGGACGGCAAGTCCGCGGGTACCCTGGTGGAGCGGGTCAGCCGCCCTCACCCTCTCTGCCGGTCTACTTCGCTCACGCCCATTCCCCGTGGGAGGCGGCACCAACGAGAACACCAACGGGCTCATCCGCGAATAGAGCGGGTGTTGTACAGCGATGCCTCGCCCGGGACGCTACGGCTGGGTCGGCGGCACCGGAACCGCAACCCACATCACTGCGTCCACCGGCGCGGTCACCATCCTGCTCAGCCAGCTGGAAATGGCCGGACCCCGCCCGCTCTGATGCGGGACTTCTGGCGGCACGCGGCGAACGCCTGCAGCCAGGCATAGGTGCAGCCTGCGGCACCGCCGCTGACCGTCATGAAGTGACAGCTCCTCGCCTCCACTCATCGGCTACTTTTCACTTGTGTCAGGACCGAAGCCTGGCTGGGCGGTGTTGCCTGGCGTCGTGTCCTGTGGGGCGCCACTGGTCGCTGGTGGTGTCCGGCCGCCCGACGTTCACGACCTGGACGGGCAGGTCGCCAGCCGCGCGCAGCACCTGGTCCGCCACCGTGGACCCGTTCAGCAGACGCGACCAGCGCGAGCGGCGGCGCGACCCGATCACCAGCTGGCAGGCGCCAGCCTGGCGTGCGGCCCGGATCAGTCCCGAAGCGGTGTCGCCGGCCCTGACCTCGACCAAATTCCCGCCCAGCTCGCCGAGTAGCCGGCGGTCCTGCTCCAGCCGCGCTCCCGCTGGCCGGCCGAGGTTGTCGATGTCCCGGACGTGCACCCCCTGTAGCCTGGCATCGGACAGCCCGGCCAGACAGGCGGCGTACCGGATGAGCCATTCGTCGGCGGGCGACCCCTGCAGGCCGACCACGATGACCGAAGCTTGCACTGGCCCGCTGACACCGCGGGCGGCCAGGAACGCCGCGACCGGATCGGCAACAGTGTCATCCAGCCACAGCTGCGCGAGCTCCCGCAGCCCAAGCAAGATTCGCGAAGCGGAAATAGCTCGACAATGCCGCATCCACCCGCTCCTCGGGGACAACCAGGCCCTGGCTCAGCCGGCGACGAAGCGCCGCAGGCGCCAGGTCGACGAGTTTGATCTCGCCAGCCCGCAGGAACGCATCCGGCACCGGTTCGGCCGGGTGCACGCCGGTGATCCGGGAGACCACCGCGCCTAGCGATTCGATGTTGGCGACGTTGAGGGTGGTATAGACGTCGATGCCGTTGGCGAGCAGCTCGCCGACGTCGTGCCAGCGTTTCGCGTGCCGCTCACCGGGGAGGTTCGCGTGGGCGAGCTCGTCCACCAGGGCCAGCTCCGGGCGACGGTCTAGGACTGCGGTGACGTCCAGCTCCGCAAAGCTGGCGCCCCGGTAGGGGACCGTGCGGGTAGGGAGCACTTCGAGATCGGCGAGCTGGGCAGCGGTCGCCGCCCGCCCGTGCCGCTCGCGGTAAGCCACGACCGCGTCGACGCCCGTGCGTCGGCGGGCGCGTCCGTCCCGCAGCATCGCGTAGGTCTTCCCGACCCCAGGGGCAATCCCCAGGTAGGTGCGCAGCCTGCCCCGGCCAGCCAGCGACTCCGTCGCGTCAGCTGCAGAAGCCTGAGCGATCAGATCCGGCCGGTCCGCAAGGCCGGGCAGGGCGCCGCTGATCATGGCTGGATCCATTCGGACATGCGTGCACGTTGTCACAGCGCGGCCGGCGCGGCCCTGGCCACCGGGCAGCCGCCAAGGCCACCGGCGACATGAACCAGGCCGTGCCGCTGTCCGAGCAGGCCCGCCTGGCAACGGCGCCAGTCCAGACGCTATCCGCTGGAAACGACACATGCCAGCGGTCCCCGGCGAACCACCGTCAGAGCCAGAGCACAGAACTCTGTTCTGCGCGCCCAGGATGCGAGCGATGCTGAGTTCGCAGACGCGGCAGAACGGCTACCCGCGGCTGCCGCCGGCGCACCGGCCACGCACTGCGATCATCGTCAGGCGCGGATGTGCAGACGCGTCGGAACAGCGAGCGTCCGCGACGCCGTACCCGGCCGTGACAAGGCCGCGGTCCGCGCTTGCTCGTAGCCGAACCCCCCAGCAGCAAACGCGCGGTGGCATAGACGTACCTCATCGCGGCTACTTAGCGTATCTGGTTAAGGGCGGAATCGTCTTGCTGCTATTCCCGGCTGCGGCGCAGCGATGACCCCGATCGCTCAATGCAAGCCATACAGCCCGTCCGCCACGCCACGGCCGGGATCACGCAGGACCCGCCCTGCTTTCGCGTAAAACAGGCGCCGGTAACACCTGCCGCTCCCGCGCGACCCGGACCACATGCTCGTGGCCATCCGGATCCTGCCCAGCCACAACCATCAAGCCGGGATTAGGTCGATCACGGAGGGTGACCACTCGCCATATACTTAGGCCATGCGTTCAGCACAGATCGCCGCTTTTGTGCTCTCGCTCGATGGCGAGCTCGCCGTGGACGAGCAGCACAAAACGGCCAGTTCTGGCCGCTCTGTGGGCTATCGGAGATGGCATGGAGGGTCAACAGCGCCTGGCAGAGCCGCCACGCCCGGCCCGACGCCAGTTCGGCGAGAGGGTCGCTACCGCGGCCCGCACGACCTGCCACTCCCGGACGACGAGGTCCGACGGCTCTTCCAGTGGCTCCTGCGCCCAGTCGCACCAGCGCCGGGCGGCCGCGGCCTCGTTTCATGGTGGCGTGCGGGTTGGAGGCCATTCCGGCCGGCAGGAGGCGAGACGGCGAACGATAGGCCTCCGGCCGATCCAGTGCCACGTCGGTGAGCGCGAACAGGTCGGGTGGCCACCGCAGCAGGTCGTCGTCGACGGCGCGGCCGCTCGCGCTGAGCCAGTTCGAACCGATGGTCAACTCCGGCGCCAGGCGGAAACCGGGCGCTGCGGTGCCGGCGGCAGCAAGGTCGGTCGTCAAGGGGTTCCTTCCGGTTCGGGCGATCGGCGGCGGGTTGCCGGATGGCGCTGGAACACCGCCGGGTACCGGCCGTCGTCTCGGCGCTTATCGGGCACCGAGCGCAGGACGTAGGCATCGACGGGGGCCTGCTTGCCCTTCACCCGCAGCCCGGGCCGTGCCTCGACCTCGGCGTGCGGGGGAAGCCGGCGGTAGGTTCCGGCGCCGATGAGAACGCCGCCGAGGGGCGCCTGTGCCTGCAGGCGGGATGCTGTGTTGATGGTGTCCCCGACCACCGCAAAGGCCACGTAGCCGGGACTTGGTTCCGGATGGTCCGGCAGGGGCCAGATCGTAACGCCAGATGTGGCCGACGACCTGCGGGTTGCCATCGCCGGTGTCCATGCCTGGCTCCCAGGAGATGGCGCGTGGCGGGTCGAACACCTGCACCCGGTTGGCCATCCGGTAGTGCCCGCCCGGGACGTTGTCGTTGTACATGGCCATCCGGAACACCTGGCCCGCCGCGGTCAGCGGCTGGCCGTCAAGGGGCTCGCGGACCCACCCGGTGCCGTCGATCGCGGCGTGCTTGGCGGGGTCGGCGAGTACGGCGAAGATCGCCTCGGCTGGGGCGTTAATGATCGTGGTTGCGCTGATGGTTTCGTCGGTCATGGTGGTGCCTCCTTGTGAACTCAGCTGGGTACCGGATCTGACGCCCGGCGCCCCGGCCTGCTTGGTGCTGCTGTCAGTCATCTGCTTCTCCTTCCCTGGGCGATCCGCGAGATCTGGGACCGCTCTTGCAGGGAAAGGACGAACGGTGAAGCGGGCGCAGGACATATCCGGGAGAAAGCCAGGCAAGGAAAGCGAGAAAACCAGAACGCGGTCAGCCGCGCTCGGACCGCACCTTGCGCAGACGGCCCTGCAGGAGGCGCTGTTCGACCTCGCTGGGCGCCAGGGTCACCGCGGTGTGAAGTTCTCCGGCCGCGTCCCTCGTGCGGCCGAGCCGGCACAGGTTGTCCGCCAGGGCACCGTGCCACAGATGGGAGTACTCCAGGCCGGCGATGGTCTTCAGGGCAGCCAGCCCCGCCTCGGGGCCGTCGCGCTCGGTAACCGCGACCGCCCGGTTGAGCGCCACCACCGGGCTGGCCGTGATCGACCCGAGCAAGTCGTAGAGGCCGACGATCCGGTCCCAGTCCGTCTCCTGCCAGCTGAGAGCGGTCGAGTGGGCCGCGGCGAGGTGAGCCTGGATCTGATAGGGCCCGGCGACCCCGCCGGACCGGGCCACCGCCTCGGACAGCCACGCCGAACCCTCGGCGATCGCGGCTCGGTTCCAGCGGGTGCGGTCCTGGTCGGCCAGGGTCACCGGGTTACCGTCGGCGTCGGTGCGGGCGGGGGTGCGGGCCGAGGTCAGCAGCAACAGGGCAAGCAGGGAGAGCGCCTCGGGCTCGTCGGGCATCAGGCTGGCCAGCAAGCGAGCCAGCCGGATCGCCTCGGCCTCGAGATCGACCCGGGCCACCCCGTGCCCGCCGGTCGGGGCGTGGGCCTCGGTGGCGATCAGGTACACCACGGCCAGCACCGCGGCCAGCCGGCCGGGAAGCTCGGTGTCGGCGGGGATCGCGTAGGGGATGCGGGCCGTGGCGATCTTGGCGCGGGCCGTACCAGGCGCTTGGCCATGGTGGCCTCAGGCACCAGGAAGGCGCGGGCGATGGCCGGCACCTCGAGGCGGGCCAGCGTGCGCAGCGAGAGGGCCACCTGGGCCTCACGGCTAAGCGCCGGGTGGCAGCAGATGAAGATCAGGCGCAGCATGTCGTCGCGCAGAGACGTCTCTGGCTCCATCGCCTCGATCGCCTCCTCGATCTGGTCCGGTGCGGCCCCGGTTCCCCACCGGAACGCGGCGGCCTCCTTGGCCGCCCGGGCTGACTCGCGTCGCAGCAGGTCAAGCGCCTTGCGGCGGGCGACCACCGCCAGCCAGGCCCGCGGGTTGTCAGGGATCCCCGTTCTGGGCCAGGCATCCAGGGCGGTGATCGTGGCCTCGGAGAGCGCGTCCTCGGCGACGGCCAGGTCGCCGATGGTCCTGGCCAGCGTCGCCAGCACCCTGGGACCTTCGCCCTTCAGCACCTCGACCAGAGTGCCGGTGGCGTCCATACCAGGGTGCCTAGGCGTGGGCCGGCGCTACCGGGCGCAGCTCGATCTTCCCCCGCCAGGCAGCCGGGATCTGCGCCGCCCACGCGATGGCCTCGTCCAGGTCGGCCGCCTCCAGCAGGAAGTACCCGGCCAAGACCTCCTTCGCCTCAGCGTAAGGACCGTCGACCACCAGGACGTCGCCGCCCTTGCCGCCCGAGACGGTGATGGTGGTCGACATGGTCACCGGGTGCAGGGCTTCACCGCCGCGCATGACCCCGGCCTCGGTAGCCCGCCGGGCAAACTCCGTGTACTCGGGGGTGAACTCCATATCCGGCACCGAGTCCCAGTGGTGGTCCCGGTCGTAGTAGCACAAGGCCACATACAGGGTCATCGTCAAGGCTCCTTCCGTTCAGCCCACCATGCCGTACCGTTTTACCTGGGCGATCACGACTGCGACAACCGCTGCCACGGCCCTGGAACCCGTTTGGATCCGGGTACGGGGCGGCTCCCCCGGAAGGGAGGCGCCCCGTACCCGGAAGACTGCGCCTTAGCTGGCGGGGCTGTTGTGGTAGGAGGCGATGCGCCAGCCGCCGTCGCGCCTGACCAGCACCCAGGTCGCGCGCACCAGTCGCTCGCTCGCGACAGCATCCTGCCCAGGGAAGATGATCCCGTCCTCGCTGACCACGATGGCCGTGTCGCCGGTAAGAAAGCGGACTTCCACCGGGCGGGCGCCCACCCGCGACCCGTTGAGCGGGCCCGCGAACGCCCTCCTGCTCGGTGCAGATCGCCGGGATGAGCCCTACGTCGCCCAGGCGGCTGAGCACCCCGTACAGGGAGCCCGGCGAGCTCTATGCCTAATCGGTCCTCTCTCAAGGTCCGGCTTCCCGCAGGACCTGATGCCCGTACATCTGCCGCCGGCTGAGCATTCCGAGCACGAGGGCCCGGGCGGGCGAGATCGAAGGCACACGATCACCCAATATGGGTATTCCGTGCCGCGCTGCCACGGTTCGCGGCGTTCGGTGTGAGGCTCGGCCGGCGCATGGTGCGTGTCCTCGAGCGAGCCGTACATATCGCGGTTGCCCGTGCTCGTGAAGTCGTGGCTGGTATGTGATCGTCAGCCGGTCGACCTATGCATCGCCCTGCTCTACGTCGCGGGCTACCAGTCGCACGCTCGCAAGCTGCACGCCGCTCACCGTGCTCGCAAGGCCATGCAGCCCGCCAGCCTGATCCCAGGCGGGTTACCCGGAGTCGGCGCAGAACAGGAGTGGTCTGCCGCGGCGGCTCGCCGGGATGCTGCCGCGCAGATCGCCGCCGCCGAGGCCGACCGGGACACCTCGCTCGAGCAGACACGCGCCGAGGCCTACCGGCGGGTCAGCGCCGCCGAGGCCAACGGCGACCAGGCCCGCCAGCTCGCCGCCGACACAGAAGAGAAGGCCCAGCAGGCACACCAGGCAGCCGCCCGCGCCCAAGCAGCCGAAACAGCAGCCCGCGGCGAAACTGAGCGGGTCCGCGCCGACGCCGAACGGATGCTGGGGCAGTTCCGCGCTGAAGCCGCATGCGAACGCGACGAACTACGCGCCGACCTGCGGGCGCGAGCCGAACGGGAAGCCGACGCCTACGGCGCCGAACTGGCCCAAATCCGTGAGGTGGCCACCCGGGACAGCGAGACCGGCAGGTAACCGCGCGCCAGCGCGCCCACCTCCCGGGCAAATAACCAGCAGATACATCAACGGCTCAGCCAAGGATGCGCCGGTCACGATGGTGGTGGACGGCGGAACTGGTGCCATCAAGGAAGCGCGTGGCTACGGCAAGCTGGAGCCCACCAGCGGAGCGACGTGACGCTGTACTAACTGGCTGATCAATCCCCGAAAAGTTCCGGCGGCGGGCACCTCCAGACGAGGTACCCGCCGCCGGAGCGTCAGGCCGGAACCGATCCCGCCGACGCAAGCCGGCAGGTGAGCTCGGTCCGGGAGGCCACGCCCAGCTTGCGGTAGGCCCGGGACAGGTGGAACTCGACGGTGCGGGTGCTCAGGAACACCGCGCGGCCGACCTCGGCGTTGGTCCGTCCCTGCGACACGAGCACGGCAATCTGTAGTTCCTGGGGGGTGAGCTGCTCGCCGCCATGCCCGGCGGCCGTCATGGTCTCGCCGCTGGCGCGAAGCTCGGCGCGGGCGCGTTCGGCCCAGGGCCGGGCGTCGAGCCGGTCGAAGATCTCGGCCGCGGCCCGGAGCTGAACGCGCGCGTCGCGGCGCCGCTGGGCCCGGCGCAGCCGCTCCCCGTACGCCAGGTGCGTGCGTGCGTGCTGAAAGACGATGTCAGCGCGTTCATGCAGGCTGATCGCCTCCTGGAAGTGCTGGTCAAAGTCAGCGGCAGCGGTGATCCCTCTGCATCGAGCAGCGCGTGCGGCTGGTGGCGGGTTGGCGTCGCCGGGCACCTGGGCCAGGTAGCCGGGAAGCAGCGAGCGAGCCTGGTCGAGGTCGCCGGCCCGGGCGTGCGATTCGATCAGGTCGGGAATGGGCGAGTAATACGGATGGGCGATTCCCCTGCTCACCGCCAGCCGCCGCACCCCCTCGTAGCGATTGATCGCCTTCTCCAGCCGGCCGCGGCCGAATGCGAGTAGCGCTGGGCTAAGCCGGGCGCGGACCTGCAGCAACTGGAGGCCGGCTTCGCCGGCCAGCCGGTCGGCGTCCCGCGCATGCTGAAGGCAATCTTCGTCACGGCCCTGTGCCGCCTCGATCTCGGCGATGATGACAAGCGCGTTGCAGGCCAGAAATGTCTGGCCGGTCGCTAGCGCGAGATCGAGTGCCTGACTGCCGTACGCCAGAGCCTGCGCCCACTGGCCCGTCTCCTTACCCAGCCCGGCGGCCCACTGGAGCGCGTCCGGAAGGCGGCCAACGGCACCTTCGCTGCGCGCTAGCTCCACCGCCCTGTCGGCGAATGGCCGGGCCCGGTCGAGATATCCGGTACTGCACCAGGCGGCCGCTACATCGAGCTGGCGGTCGGCCCTCGAGGACAAGTGTGGGTCCGCCTCCAGCCTGGACGCGGCCCGGTAGATTAGGCGCATGCCGTATTCGGGGTCGCCGCGCCGCCACGCCAGACCGCCATAAGCCACATCGGCCAGGAACTGGGCGGTCGGATCTGACTGCTCGGCCAGGTCTGCCATCCGCTTCGCGACCTGGCTCGCCTCCTCGAACAGGCCGCCTTCGACAGCCGCCGTGACCGACCCGGCCAGCAAGTCGACAGCGAGCCGCGGATCGGCCTCCGCGGCAAGATCCGCTGCCTCCTGCAGGAAACGTTGCGCGATCGCCATCTTGCCCGTGATCAGATTCAGGCGCCCCCCGACCGCGAGCAGCCTCACCCGGCAAAGGGTTAGCTCGGTGGCGGGCATAGTGTCGGTCAGGCACCTGACCCAGTCAAGATCGCCGCCCTTGAGCGCGGCTTCTGCGGCCTCCGTCAGCCGCGCGACCCTGCGCTCTGCCGCATCGGACAGTTCCGCCGCGCGCTGCCACGCGGCAGCGGCCGCGAGCGGGGCGCCCTTGGCCGCCGCCAGGCCAGCGGCGGCATCCAGCGCGGTGGCGACCTCCTCATCGGGGCCCGTCGCGGCCGCCGCCAGATGCCACGCCGCGCGCTCGACGTCGCGTCCGGCCAGCACGTCCGCCAGCGCTCGGTGCGCGGCCCGGCGCTGCGCTGGAGGAGCCGCGTGATACGCCACCGACCGAAGCAGCGGATGGGAGAATTCGGCTCCGTTGCTGGTGAGGCGAACAAGTCCGGCACCCTCGGCCTCGCCGAGAGCCTCAGGGTTACCGCCGTCGAGGCGCCCTGCTGCAGCAGCCACCTCCTCGGCTGGGCACCGTCCCGCCGCGGCCACGACAACAAGCACAGTCCTGACCGCGGGGTCAAGCCGGTCAATACGGTGGGCGAACCGGTGCCGGATCGCCGCCCCTGGCTCCAGCGGCACCGTGAGCATCTCCCCGCCGCCTAGCTGTTTCGCTGTGAGCTCGGCTGACAGCTCCACCAGCGCAAGCGGGTTACCGCCAGTCTCATCGTGCAGCCGCCTGGCCACCGCGGGCGCCTGGCCTGATCCCGGCGATGGCCCCCACCAGTTGCGCCGCTGCTTCACGTCCGAGGCCGTCCAGCTCACGGTACGGCAGGCCGGCCGGTGCTGGCATGCCCGCACGCACCGTCATCACGCACGCAATCGCATCGCGGTCGAGGCGGCGGAGCGCGAACAGCAGCGCCTCCTGGCTCGGCGGGTCCAGCCAGTGCAGATCATCCACCAAGACCAGCAGCGCACCGCTCTCTGCGGCCGCGGTCAGCAGGCTGTGGGTTCCCGCCGCAACCGCCAGGCGGCCGGGAACGCCCCCGTCGTGCCCGAGGCCGAGCGCAGCCCGCAGCGCCGATGCCTGCCGCTGGGGCAGCGACGTCAGGTTGTCAGCCACCAGGTGCAGCAGTGAGTACAGGCCGGCGAAGGCCAGCTCCGTCTCCGCTTCGATCCCGGTAGCCCGCAGGACCTGCATCGACCCAGCGCGTGACGCAGCGTAGTCAACCAGCGCAGTCTTCCCAATGCCCGGCTCTCCCCGCAGCACCAGCACCCCGCTGTTACCATCCTGTGCCCGCCGGAGCAGCAGTTCGAGCTGCTGCTGCTCCCCATCGCGGCCCAGCAGCATACCCCGCACGATAAGTCACCGCCTCACAGCAGACAAGGCACGCAACATTGCGGGGTTCACGGAAGAGCGCGCGGCTCCGCGCGACGGATCGTTGGGTGATAGCAGCATCCAGGTCCGAGCGGACAGGAGACGGCAGGCCGGCCCGTCAGATCGAGGGAAGCAACGGAGGATCACAATGTACGGATCGAAGTTCACGAAGGGCTACCAGGGCCGCGGCTTCCAGCCGCTTACCTCTGCCGAGGCGTTCGTGCTCAGCACGGACGGCAACCTGTGGCACGAGGGGGGTCCGTGGGGCCAGGTGCCGCCGCCGCGTAATCAGGTCGACGGGAACGTCGCGGCTTTCCAGGCGCTTAGCTCGACCGAGGCGTTCGTGCTCGGCACCAACGGCAACCTGTGGCACGAGGGGGGTCCGTGGGGCCAGGTGCCGCCGCCGCGCCAGCAAGTCGACGGGAACGTCGCGGCTTTCCAGGCGCTTAGCTCGACCGAGGCGTTCGTGCTCGGCACCAACGGCAACCTGTGGCACGAGACGGGTCCGTGGGGCCAGGTGCCGCCGCCGCGCCAGCAAGTCGACGGGAACGTCGCGGCCTTCCAGGCGCTCAGCCCCACCGAGGCATACGTGCTCGGCACTGACGGCAACCTGTGGCACGAGACGGGACCGTTTGGGCACGTGCCGCCAACCCGCCAGCAAGTCGACGGGAACGTCGCGGCCTTCCAGGCGCTCAGCCCCACCGAGGCATACGTGCTCGGCACTGACGGCAACCTGTGGCACGAGACGGGACCGTTTGGGCACGTGCCGCCAACCCGCCAGCAAGTCGACGGGAACGTCGCGGCCTTCCAGGCGCTCAGCCCCACCGAGGCATACGTGCTCGGCACTGACGGCAACCTGTGGCACGAGACGGGACCGTTTGGGCACGTGCCGCCAACCCGCCAGCAGGTCGACGGGAACGTCTTGAACTTCTACGCGCTCTCCAGCAACGAGGCGTACGTCGAAGGAATCGACAGCAAATTGTGGTACGAGACGGGACCGTGGGGACACGTGCCGCCGACCCGCCAGCAAGTCGACGCCAACGTCTGGCCAGACGATAGCATTACCGTCAATTCCTTTCCCAATATCAGCGGCCTCAACGGTACCGCAACCCTTACGGTCTACGAGTCCGGCGCCTACTCCTTCTCGGGCGGATGGTCTCCGTCGAACATCTTTACCGGCGGCGTCGCTCAGGATATCAACCTCGTCCTCACCCTCCGGGATAGCATAGGTACATTGTGGGTGTTCTCCACGGCCGGCACGGTACCCATCGAGGGCAGTTACAACTTCAACGACACCGGAACGAACGTTTTGCTGGCCCAGAACTGGCACTTCCTGTCGGCCGGTCATACTTGGCACGACGGATACAGCGCCGATATCGACCCTCTCGGAACAGCGAACGAGGTAATCAATTGGTACAATCAAAATAAGCAGACGATCGATAAGATCGAGCAGGTCGTAGGTAGGATTATTGGCCTACTCTCGTAGCTCGTGGCGGGTCGCGGAGCCAGATCCGGATCGATGAAAAATCAACGGTGCCTGGTAAGTCGGGCCGTGGCCACTTGCTTGTCGCAGCGAGTGGCCACGGCCCGGAACTGCTTGAGCTCGGCAAGGCGGAGGGTTCCCGCGCGTGGTGATCCGACTGGACCTGCGCTAACGGGCATGCGTACGCACAAGATCGCAAACAGTCCGCAGCGATCGGGGCTTGATGCAGTCGGCGGCAAGGCAGCGACAGAACAATCTTTCGGTATGCATCGACCGACCTTCTAATCGATCACCACAAATGCGCATATCGGCGGTTCCGGATCTCCGCGCTTGCTGCGCAGCCTCATTCCCGGGACCTCTATCCGGTTCGTTCGCGTGCGTTCTTATGATCGGCCCGACCGCTCAATCGTGACGGTTCTGCTCGACACGTCGATGTGAACTCTCGCTCGCGAGAGCTGGAGGTGCGCTACCCACCAAGGGCGATCGAGCCCAAACATCGTGATCAGCGGACCGTTCACCGCGTCGCTCTGAAAGTCATTCGAGACGCTGGCTCGTCAGAGCGTCAGCCAAGCGAACCACGATCTGGCCGGGCGCGGTTCAGCCGAACTGAACCACCAGAGCCTTCGTCCTAGTCCTGGGCAGCGAGTAGCAGCGTGGCGAGCGGCTCGAGGGTGGCCATGAGCTCATCGAGCTCGTCCGGCTCGAGGCTCTCGTAGGGCCTCGCCGCGAGGTCGTCGGTGAGCGCCTCGACCCGCTGTTTGACGGCGCGACCTGGTTCGCTCAGCCAACCGTCATCCCCGATCAGGCCGCGATCGCGCATCCCGTCGATCACGGCGGCGAGCTGCGCTGCCGGGAGGTGGTGGATGCGTCCGAACTTCTCCGCCGGCATGCCCATGTCGAGGGGCGAAGAGGACGTGAGCCTCAAGGCCGCCGACACCCTCGATCATCAGGGCCGCGATGTGGCCGTCGCCACGGTGCTCGCGCAGCAAGGAGCCTGCATGAAAGAAGCGGGCCACCACGTCGTCGGGGATCGGGATCGCGCGCAGCGCGGCGTACATGGGTCGGCCCGCGAACGGGGCGCTGGTCGCCGCCTCAATCAAGAGTTCGGCGGCGCGGGCGAAGGCGGGAGTGTCGACGCGATCGCCGAGGATTCGCCGCAGCGCCTTCACGCAGCCCGTCTGACGAGCGGCGATCGCCGCTTCAGGCGTGGTGGTGCGCCACACCTTCGTGGCTGGCGAGCACGTCGCTGACCTTGTCGGCGCGGGAGGTCACCACCGCCGGCGCGGCGCGGGAGCTGGTCGCCCTCTGCGTCCGGGTCCGCCATCACATCCTCCGCGTGGCCGACCCGGACCCGCCCTACGCCGCGGGCACCGCGGATCTGGGGACGCCGCTGTCCGGCGCTGTCAGCGTGCTGGTCTGGATCAGCGGCTTCACCGAGTTCCACGGCTCCCACCAGGCCGCCGGGCTCTACCCGGTCCATGAGATCTTGACCGGGACGAAGTTCCTGGGCAACTACTGGGACGGCGATTCCGTGCTGACCGGGCTCCGGGACGCGCTGTTCACCTCGGGCCCGGCCGCAAACCCGGTGGCGGGTGCGGCCCGGCAGGCGTTCGGCACCGCAGGCCAGTTCGACCGGATCTGGACACTGATCTCCGTCGGTGCGATCGCGACGCTGCGCGATGTCCGGCTGGCCCATCCGCCGGAGCTGATCCGGCCCGAGTTCACCCCCGACCACCAGCTGCTCGGCGCCTATCTGCCGACCTTCGCCTCGCACCGGTACTTCACCACCGCGCGGCAGGCAATGACCGCCCTCGCCAGCACCGTCGGCCACGCGGGCCAGCCTGGGGACCTGTGGCCGGCCATCGCAAGCGACCGCCGCGCCGATCGGCTGGAGCGTGCCCATGCCAGCCGTCGAGCCGCACCAGCGGCCGTCCGCCTGTGTGCTGGCGATCGCGAGCCGGCTGGCGCCGCTGGCCGCCGGTGAGCCCGACCAGCAGCTGCGCGCCTTCCTGGCCGGGCTGCCGCAGCCGGTGCTGGACGCCACGGCGAGGCTGGCAACACGGGCCCTGCCCGATCCGGAACCTGAGCCATGCGGCGTCCAGAACCCCGCCGACGTGGTCATCGGCCGGCTCCGGGTGCTCCAGCTCGTCGGCACCCACCGGGCAGGCGCCGCATGACAGGAACCAGCCCCGCGGCATGGCGGGAGGGCCTCGGCGCGATGGCCGATCCGGCCGTCACCGCCGTCATGACCGTTCAGTGCGGGCTGGACTGGCTGCGCCCCGGATCGGCGGCGCTGCGCGACGAGATCGACGAAGCGGTCACAAAGCTGTCGCTGAACCGCAGCGACGTGCGGATCGACCGGATCGTGCTGCACAGCCTGCCAGCGGTCACCGACATAGCGCCCGCTGAGCTCGGCGCGCTCATTAGTGCTGCAGCGCCCGCGGCGAATCTGGTGGTGACGTCAAGGCGTTTCATGATGGCTGCGATGTGGCGGCGGACGGTGGTGGTACTGAGGCGGGCGCGGCGGGCGATCGCGTCGTCATGCAAGCCTTCGGCCATCAGCGCCAGCACCGTCTGCTGCGCCGCAGGCAGCCGCCCCGGGGCCGTCGCGGCGCGCCCGGCGCTGACGGGGGTTGCCTTCTCCCACAGCATCTCGAAGTACCCGCGCAACGCGGCCGTGATCAGCGGCGCCCGCACCAGCAGCGCGCCCGCCGTACCGGTCGGGGTGAGCGGCAGCAACGCGGCGTTCTGGTCGGCGAGCTTCATCTTCATTGGCACATCCGGCAGCAGACGTGCCTCCTCCCCTGCCCTGGCACAGGCCTCGACAAGCCGCCGGCCGACCGGATCGATGCTCCTATGTCTGTCAATGGCTCGGATGATGTTTAGTCCTTCAATTTCTGAAGGCTCAGGGAATGGTGGTCTGGCTGCTGCTGGGTGCGGACAAGACAGGGAGGGGCCACTCCGGTTGGAGGGGGCAGGCTCTTATTAGGTCACGCGGGCAGCGGGTCAAGTTGGACCGGGGGCGGCCGACAAATCGTTAGAAGGCCAGCATGGATGCGGCAGCCGAATCGGGGGTCAGGCCGCCCCCGGAGTCAGTGGCTGTCAGTCAGCGACGTGGCGGAGGTGGGGGTAGACCTCGCGGGCGACGTACCGTTTGAGGCAGCGCATGATCTCTTTCTTGGACAGTCCTTCGGCGGTGCGCCGTTCGACATAGGCGCGGGTCGGCGGGTGGGAGCTCATCCGGGTGATGACGATGCGCCACAGGGCGTGGTTGGCCTGCCGGTCGCCGGCGGGGTTGAGGCGGCGCCGGACGGTCTTTCCGGAGGAGGCGGGGATCGGGGCGGCGGCGCACAGGTGCGCCCAGGCGGCCTCGGAGCGCAGCCGCTCGGGGTGGTCCCCGGCGGCAACCAGGAGCAGCGCGGCGGTGTCGGAGCCGACCCCGTATAGGGCGATCAGGCCCGGGGCGTGCCCGGTGACCAGGGGCACGATGAGCGCATCGAGGCAGAGGATCTGGCTGCCGGGGAACACGGCGCGGCGGCCCAGCTCGCGCAGCGCGATCCGGGTGTGGTAGCCGACGACAGCGCCGGGCCGGGGCCGCAGGGCCGCAAGCTCGGCGACCAGGTCAGCGGTGGCGTGCCGGGTGAACCGGGCGTGCAGGTCGTCGGGGCCGGTCACGATCAGGGCGCGGGCCTGGTTGATCGCCTGGGTCCGCTCGGAGCGGGCGCTGCGTTTGGCGACCATCAGCGCCCGGATCGCCTCGACCGCGCCGTCGCGTCCTTTCGGCGCGCCGCGGGCCCTGCCAGACTGGGCGGCCCGGGCGGCGCTGACCGCGTCGAGGGGGTCGGATTTGCCCTGGCGGCGGCGGTCCTGCCGGTCGGAGCGGTCGGCCTCGACGACCCGGACGCCAGCCGCTGACATGTGGCGGGCCAGGCCGGCGCCGTAGCTGCCGGTGCCCTCGATCCCGACCAGGCACACCGTCCCGAATCCGCCCAGCCAGCCCAGCAGCCCGGCATACCCGGCCGCAGTGACGGGGAACTCCCGGACGCCGAGCAGCCCGCCGACCGGATCCAGGGCGGCGGCGACGTGGGTATCGGCATGAGTGTCTACGCCGCCGGTAATTGCGCGCGTCTCTACGATGGGCATTGCCATCTCTTTTCACTGGTTGAAGAGGTGGCACGCACCCGCTGGCCGTCGGATCCTGTGAACCCCGGCCTCTTCCCAGGCCAGGCAGATCAGACCGGCACGCCGGTGGGTGCCTGAAAGTCTGCGATCCCGGCCGACAAATCGATCGCAAGACAGCCCAAAGACGGCGTCAGCCGAATAGGAGGTCAGGCCGGGACCCAGGTTCCCGACCCTACGCCCGTACTACCCCAAAACCGGGGAGGCAGGGCCGGAAGCACTTATCCACATCCTCCCTGTCGAATACGGCGGCCGCG